>CAWKBT010000018.1:0-30287 GCA_963847915.1 uncultured Alphaproteobacteria bacterium | reverse complement strand
CTGCGCGTTCTGTTTTCGGGGGCCTCAGCTTGAACGATCGAGCAAGACTTTTGATGGATGGACTGCCGGCCGCCGCCAAGGTGATCGAAATCGGACCCAGCCTGCGCCCCCTGGCCCCGAAACGCGACGGATGGAACGTCACCATCGTGGATCACGCGACCCGCGAGGGACTGATCCAGAAGTATCACGGAGACGCTGCTGTCGATCCGGAGGTGATCGAGGAGGTGGATCTCGTGTGGCAGGGCGGGTCTCTCACCGATCTTGTCGGGCAGGAGGGACTCGGCACCTATGATGCCTTCATCGCCAGCCACGTGATCGAGCACACCACCGACGTGCTGACCTTCCTCCGATCGGCGCGTGCGCTGCTGAAGGACGAAGGCTTGGTGATCCTGGCCCTTCCGGACAAGCGGAAATGCTTCGACGTCTTTCGGCCGATCTCGACCACCGGTGAAGCGGTCGCGGCCTTCTGGAGAAACGCGACCGCCATACGGCCAAAACTCACTTCGACTTCTGGCCTACGTGCGCGGCGCAACGATAATCCGGGGTGGAGTATCGGGAAACAGGCTCCGGTCTCGATGCCCTATCGCATCTAGGACGGTCTGGCGGTGATGAAGTTCGCCGAAAAGGCGGAATACGTGGATGCACACGCCTGGACATTCACGCCGGCGAGCTTCGAATTGATGGTGCTGGAACTGCGGGCCATGGGTCTGCTCGATCTCTCCATCGAGAGAATGAGCGAGGCGACGTATACGGAGTTCTTTGCCTGGCTACGCCCGTGCGAGGAGATAGAGGACGACGACACGGTGCATCGCTACAGAATGGGACTGCTCAATCGAATGATGCTCGAGCAGGCCGAATGCGCGAGACAGGTCGCCGGCAGTCCGATGGCGAAGATCGAGGCGGTGAGGACCAGTCTCAGGGACCTGCTTCGAGACGTCTGAGGCCGCGGCCGACAGCGAGAGCAGACCGCGATCAGGTTGGCTCACCCGATCGCGTGTGGATGCTCGCTGAACGGAGCACTCGGAGCGGGTGACGCGAGCCAAGGCGGGCGGCAACGGCTCCGGCGCTGGCGAACGGCCGGTTCACGGCCGTTTGCACCGTGCCGGCTTCTCATCGCCGCATCGCCCGCTCCGCCCTCGCGAGCGACGCCCGGATGCACCTCTCCATCACGTCGAAGCGGACCGCGTCGAGGCCGCTGGCCGGCCGTTTGATCCCGACGATCGGGCTCGCCCATGGCCTTCGCCGATCACATCGGCGATCCGCTGCGGAACAGTCCAGATCACGCTCTCGGGCCAGGTCCCGTGCCGGCCCGTGCTCCTGGCGATGCTGCAGAACAGGAACTTACGGCACGCCCGTGCGTCTCACACCCAAATCCGTCCACGGCGGATGAAGCCGAAAGACTCCGATGCGACGCCTCGCTGCCCTGTCCTTGTTCCTTTTCGCGTCGGCTTCGGCGGGACCGGCTGTCGCGGACGTCCTCGTCACGATCGACAAGACGACCCAGCGGATGACCGTCGCGGTCGATGGACAGGACCGCTATTCCTGGCCCGTCTCGACCGGCGTCGCCGGTCACGACACGCCCAGCGGCTCCTACACGCCGTTCCGGATGGATCGCGACCACTTCTCCCGGGAATGGGACGACGCGCCCATGCCCAACTCGATCTTCTTCACCGGGATGGGTCATGCCATCCACGGCACGGGACACGTCGCGGCGCTCGGCCGGCCAGCATCGCACGGCTGCGTGCGCCTGTCGCGGGCCCATGCGGCGGAGCTGTTCGCGCTGGTGAAGGCCGAGGGCATGGCCCATACCCAGGTCGTGGTCGAGGGCGACGACCTCGGCGGGGCGGGCCTCCTCGCCTCCGACCTCGTCGCCACCCCGCACCGGGCGCGTCACCGGCTGCGCGACTTCGAGGACGACGGCAGCCTCTACCCGGACGAGGTCGCCCCGTCCTCTTCGGCCGACGACGCCTATTGAGGCTCCGACCGGACAGCCCCGCCGAAACCGCTGACGTCGGGCGCCGCGACCGAGCGGCCGCCCGTTCGCCTTCGCGCTGGGCGGCGAGCTGCCGGGCGTACCGCCACCGTCACGACGGTCCACGAACATTCGGCGTCAAGCATCGGGCATCCGATGGGACTATACAGCTACGTCCGACGAGGGACCGGCGCAATACGATGGGAGTAGCGTACCCCTTCTCATGAAATCTTCCCGGGTTATGGCCCTGCGCTAGACTGCGGCGGACGGCGACGCGCTGGGGCGCGCGCAGTTGCGGAGGACGGCATGAGCCACGGTGATCCAGTCTGCGACCGTGGAGTCGCTGTCTCTGAAGAGGGTCGGGATGGAGGGGCCGGGCACCCGGCCGCTCCGTCCATCGACAGCTGGATGGCCGGTGGCGCCGATCTCGCGGGTCGCGGTGCCATGGTGCAGCCGCGCCCGTCTGTGACGGCTCCCGCAGGATCCCGGACGGGGGCGAGGTCATGACAGACCCCATCACCAGCCTCCACTACGCCTCGAACGGCAACCTCGCCACGGTGAACGGCGTCTACACCTATGCGCCCGGTGCCGATGGCTTCAACCTGGCCGATGTCAGCTCCCTCGGCAACCTCAACGCGCTGCCGGCAGGCGTCAAGGGCCTCGTCTATCTCGGAATGACCGACGGCGTGACGGATGCGTTCAAGGCTGCCGTGGCTCAATATGTCGGCAACCCGAACCTCTACGGCTTCTATGTCGCCGATCAGCCCACGACGATCCCGGCGGCGAACATCAAGGCCGAAGCCGATTACATCCACGCCAACGTACCGGGCGCCATCACGTTCCTGTGGGTGCAGAACACCAGCGCACCCAACACCCCGGTCTACAATCTCTACAATCCGCAGAATACCGACATCGACCTGTTCGGCATCAGTCCACAGCCGGTCCGGCCCCAGTTCAGCGGCGGCATGGACTTGAGCGTCATCACGGACGCCGTCAACGCAGCCGTGGCCGGGGGAGTGCCGCTCGCCGACATCGTTCCGATCTACCAGGCGTTCGGCGGGGGCGGACTGGCCTCCACCTACTCGATGCCGACTGCGGCGCAGGAGCAGCAGATCCTGTCGACGTGGGGAGCCTCGGTGCCTGCCCCGGCCTTCGATTTCGCCTACAGCTGGGGCGTCCAGGACAGCGCCAACGCCATCAGTACCGCGCCCGACCTGCAACAGGTCTTCGCCGCGCATAACGCGCAAGCCGCGTCCAGCCCGCCGCCGGCGCCGGTATTCACCGGCCCTGCGGATGGCACCATCGACACCACTTCGGCCACGCCGACGATCTCGGGAACCGGCGTCCCAGGCGACAGCGTCACGCTCGTCGTCGACGGGACGACGGTCGGTTCCGCCATGGTCGTCGCGGGCGACAGCACGTGGAGCTATACGCCGATGACAGCGCTCTCCAACGGCAACCACACCCTTGTCGCGACCCAGGCCGCCGCGGGCGGCACGAGCTCGACGGCGGCCACCACGACGTTCACCGTCGCTCTCGCCGCCGCTCCGGCGTCGCCCACCAACCCGGCTCCTGCCGGCGGCGGCGCCGCGGCGAGCAGCGGCGGTGGTCAGACGATCAGCACAGCAGTCGTCGGGCAAGTCTATCTGACGCCGGCCAGCAACCCGCTGACGATCACCAGCACGGGCAGCGTCACCAACGCGGCCGGAGGCGACGCCATCAACGCGCCTGCCGGGACGGCCTGGACCATCAACAACGACGGCTCGGTTTCCGGCGCCGCCACCGCGTCGTCGGCCGGCATCTATTCGCCCGCGGCCGGCATCTCGGTGCAGAATACGGGCAAGCTCTCCGGCTCTGTCGCGGGCCTGTGGCTGGCGGCCGGCGGCGTGGTCTCCAACAGCGCGACCGGCGTGATCTCGGCGACGGGCTCCTATGGGGTCTACATGTCCGGCGCGCCCGGCACCGTCACCAACCTGGGCAAGATCAGCGGCGCCACCTATGCCGTCGATCTGTCCTTCAGCAGCGCCGCCAACCGCGTCGTGGTCGGGCCCGGCGCCGTCTTCACCGGTGCGGTCTCGGGCGGCAACGGGACCCTGGAACTCACGGCCGGCGCCGGCAGCGGCGCCGTCACGGGCTTGAACACGGGTGGCACCTACACGGCCTTCACGGGGCTGGTCGTCGACGCGGGCGCGACCTGGACGCTCGGCGGCACGAACACGATCACCAGCGTGACGGACGCCGGTTCGCTCGTCATCACCGGCACCCTGCCCGCCGCGACCTACCAGATCGGGGCCGCCGGCGGCGGCGGCACGCTGGAGGTCGCGACGGCCTCGGGGACCGCCTCGCCCATCAGCTTCGTCGGCGCCAGCACGCTGATCGTCGACAACGCCTCCGCGTTCGGCTCCGGCGTCGGCGGCACAGGCTACACGGGACCGCTGCTCGAAGGCTTCGGCGCGGGCGATACGGTCGACATCAAGACCATATCGGCGAGCAACGCCACCTTCGCCTACAATGCCGCGACCGGCCTGTTGCAGATCACCAGCGGCGGTAACACCGCCACACTCGCCTTCCAGCCCTCGTCGTTGGGCTCCGGATCCTTCAACCTCGCATCGGACGGCGCGGCCGGTGTGGCGGTCACGTTGTCCCAGGCGCCGCCCCCGGCGGCGCCGACCATCACCAGCCCGGCCAACGGCAGCGTCGACACGACCACCACCACGCCGGTCATCGCCGGCACCGGCGTCAGCGGCGACACCGTCAGCGTCAGCATCGACGGCGCGGTCGTGGGAACCGCGCCGGTCGGCAACGGCGCCTGGACCTTCACGCCGACGAACGCGCTGACCAACGCCGGCCACACCGTCACGGCGACCCAGGCGGCCGCCGGCGGACCGAGTTCGGCGCCCTCCGCCGCCGACACGTTCACCGTCAACGTTCCGCCGGCCCCGCCGCTGGCGCCGACCGTCACCAGCCCGGCCAGCGGCAGCATCGACACGACAACGACCACGCCGGTCATCGCCGGCACCGGCGTCAGCGGCGATACCGTGAGCGTCAGCATCGACGGCGCGGTCGTGGGAACCACGCCGGTCAGCAACGGCACCTGGACCTTCACGCCGACGGCCCCGCTGACCAACGCCGGCCACACCGTCACGGCGACCCAGGCGGCGGCCGGCGGACCGAGCTCGGCGCCCTCCGCCGCCGACACGTTCACCGTCAGCGTCGCGTCGCCCCCGGCGGCGCCGACCATCACCAGCCCGGCCAACGGCAGCGTCGACACGACCACCACCACGCCGGTCATCGCCGGCACCGGCATCAGCGGCGACACCGTGAGCGTCAGCATCGACGGCACGGTCGTGGGAACCGCGCCGGTCACCAACGGCGCCTGGACCTTCACGCCGACGAGCGCGCTGACCAACGCCGGCCACACCGTCACGGCGACCCAGGCGGCCGCCGGCGGACCGAGTTCGGCGCCGTCCGCGAGCGACACGTTCACCGTCAACGTTCCGCCGGCCCCGCCGCCGGCGCCGACCATCACCAGCCCGGCCAACGGCAGCATCGACACGACCACGACGCGGCCGGCGATCGCCGGCACCGGCGTCAGCGGCGACACCGTCAGCGTCAGCATCGACGGCACGGTCGTGGGAACCGCGCCGGTCACCAACGGCGCCTGGACCTTCACGCCGACGACCGCGCTGACCAACGCCGGCCACACCGTGACGGCGACCCAGGCGGCGGCCGGAGGACCGAGTTCGGCACCCTCCGCGGGCGACACGTTCACCGTCAGTGTGACCGGCGGCCTGACCATCGACACCGCGACCACCGGCCCCCTGACCCTGGCGCCGGCGAACAACCCCGTCACCATCACCAGCGCGGGCAGCGTGAAGGCGACGGCCAGCGGGGCCAACGCCATCGACGGACCCGCCGGCACGAATTGGTCGATCGCCAATGCCGGCACCGTCTCGTCGACCCAGCACTACGGCATCTCGCTCAAGGGCTCGGGCGGCAGCATCGTCAACTCCGGCACGATCTCGGGCAACGGCTCCTCCTCCGGCTATGGGGTGGACCTCGAGAAAGGGGGCGCGCTCACCAACACAGCCACCGGCACCATCACGGGCGGAGAGGACGCGGTCTTCGTCTACGCGGCCCCGGCGACCATCACCAACAGCGGCACGATCTCGTCGTCGTTCGACGACGGCCTCGGCCTGTTCGCCGGCGGCAACGTCGTCAACAATGTCGGAGGGGTCATCAAGGCGCCGACCAGCGGAGGCTTCGGCCCAGCCGCGATCTATGTCGCCTCGGGCCCCGCCAGCGTGTTGAACCGCGGCTCCATCAGCGGACAATATGGCGTCTATTACGGTGTCGCCGGCACCGTCGAGAACGCCGGAACGATCTCGGGCACGAGCTACGCCGTCGATTTCACCGCCAGCAGCAGCACCAACCGGTTGATCGTCGACCCCGGCGCCACCTTCGTGGGCAAGGTCACGGGGGGCGGCGGCGTGCTGGAACTGGCCGCGGGATCGGGATCGATCGGCCAGATCGGTTCGAGCGCCTTCAACAACTTCGCGACTCTGACCGACGACCCCGGCGGCGCCTGGACGCTGACCGGCACCAATACGATCGCCAATGTGCTCGACAACGGCAGCCTCACCATCGGCGGATCGCTCAACGTCACCTCGGCGGTCAGCGCCGCCAGCACCGGCCAGTTCATCTTCCAATCCGGCGGTTCGCTGGACGTCGCCGCGGACGTCGCCGCGAACTCCAAGATCGATTTCCTCGGCGCGGGCCAGCTGACCATCGACAATGCGGCGTCGTTCGGCACCGGCGTCGGCGGCACCTCCTATGCCGGCCCCCTGCTGCAGGACTTCGGCGCCGGGGACAGGATCGACCTGCACAATTTCGCGGTCTCGGCCCTGTCGATGCTCTATGACGCCAACTCCGGTCTGCTGCAGATCAGCAACGGTTCGAACAAGGTCGCGACGCTCGACTTCCAGACCTCCACGCTGGGAAGCGGAACGGGCTTCACCGCCGCTTCGGACGGGAACGGTGGTCTCTGGCTCACGCACGGGTAGCAGGACCCCTGCGCAACGCGCGCGCCGGCCGACCCTCGGCTGTATCCCGCCGGCGCCGGGCGAGGCTCTTGACGCGGCAACGCGCGGCGGTCTCCGAGGACCGCACGAGCGGCATCGCACGAGGCCGGTCCGGTCGAGGCGCCGGACCACGGCGAGGACCGGCAGGGCCGGACGCCTGCCGAGGCGTCCACAGCCGGCATGGCGGGCTGGAAAGTATTTGACCGTCATGACGGGCCAGTCCAAAGTTTCTATGGGCGGTCACCCCGGAAAAGGGGGGCGTTGCCCGTTTTGGAGGGGCGTCATGAAGAATTTGTTGACCGCATTGCTGTGTTCGGCGGCATTCAGCCTGCCGGCTGCCCAAGCACAAGAGATTAAATCAGCAACCAAGTTTGGCGATATGTCCACGGTATCGCAAGATATGTTGAACAGAGCGGCCTCCGATAGCCAAAACTTCCTGCAGACCAACGGCGATTATGCCCAACAGCGCTACTATCCGAACCGCCAGATCAACACGACAAATGTTTCGAAGCTGCGCCCGGCCTGGATCTTTCAGACCGAAGTGAAAAAGTCGCTGGAAACGTCGCCCATCGTAGTCAACGGTACGATGTTCGTGACCACCTCTTTTAGCCAAGTCTACGCGCTGAACGCTCGCACGGGCGAGGAATTGTGGCACTACGTTCCCAAGATGGGACCAATCACCACCTTCTGCTGCGGCCCGAACAACCGCGGCGTCGCGGTGTCGGACAATATGGTCTATCTCGGAACGCTCGACTCCCAGCTCGTGGCGCTCGATGCCCGCTCCGGCAAGGTCATGTGGAAGACCGAGATCGCCGATCCCGAGGAGGGCTACAGCGAGACGATGGCGCCAACCGTCGTCGACAACAAGGTGTTGATCGGCACCAACGGCGGCGAATACGGCATCCGCGGCTTCATGAAGGCCTTTGACGCTAAGACCGGCAAGCTGATCTGGACGTTCAACACGATCCCCGAGAATTCGGTGGGCGTGTGGGCCGAGAAGGACGCCACCGGCAAGGACCTCCACCGCGACATCGCGGCCGAGAAGGCCACGCTGGCCGCCATGAACCAGCCCGCCCCGGCCGACCAGAAGCAGAAGAGCGGCGCGGCCGGTACAGGCGCCAAGCTGGTGCCGGTGGCCGACACGTCCGGAGCGGCGCCCTCCACCTCGGCGGCTGCGGGCTCCAAGGCGCCCAGTTCTACAAGACGCTCGGTGGCGGCATCTGGCAGAACCCGGCCGTCGATCTCGAAGCGCGCCGCATCTACTTCGTGGTCGGCAATCCGTCGCCGGACCTCGACGGCTCGCAGCGCCCCGGTGACAACCTCTACACGGATTCGCTCGTCTCGCTCGACCTCGACACCGGCAAATACGCCTGCCACCTCCAATACATTCCACATGATGTGTGGGACTTCGACGCCGTGTCCCCACCGGTCCTCACCAAGGTGGCCGACAAGGACGGCAAGATGATCAAGGGCGTGCTTCACGCCGGCAAGACCGGCTTCATCTACGTCCATGACGCGAAAGACTGCAGCCTCGTCCGCTATTCCGAGGCGATGGTGCCGCAGGAGAACATGTGGACCCTGCCCACCAAGGAAGGGGCGCGCATGCTGCCGGGCGCCAACGGCGGCGTGGAATGGTCGCCGTTGGCGACGGATCCGACTCGCGGGCTCGCCTATGCCATCAACCTGCATCAGCCCATGACCTATCAGGTGCAGAATTCGGCCTATCCGGACGGCAAGCTGTGGCTCGGCGGCGCCTTCAAGGTGATCCCGTCCGAGGAACAGTGGGGCAACATCACCGCAGTCGACTACAACTCCGGCAAGATCCGCTGGCAGGTGAAGACGCCTCAGCCGATGATCGGCGGCATCCTGGCGACGGCCGGCGGCCTCGTCTTTGCCGGAGAGGGCAACGGGCTGTTCAAGGCCTATGATTCCGAGAGCGGCTCGCCGCTCTGGTCGTTCCAGGCCGGCGCCGGCGTCAACGCCCCGCCGTCGTCCTACTCGGTCGAAGGAAAGCAGTATATCGTGGTCGGCGCCGGTGGAAATACGCAACTCGATTACAAGCGCGGCAACTCGATCATCGCTTTCACGGTCGATTGACCGAAGCGAAGTATCGATGACGGACTGGCGGGCTCCGGCCCGCCTTTCACGTCTCTGGGATCAAGGCGAGGCACGGTTCGACATGATAATTCGGCGTTTCGGGGTGCGGATATGCGTGGTCTCTACGTTTCGGGACATTCGCGGCAGCGACCGCCCACGCCGACACGATCGAGGAGAAGGCGGCCGTCTGCTCCTCGTGCCATGGCGAGAGGGGCGTGCCGACCGACAAGAACATCCCCATTATCTGGGGCCAGCAGGAAGGCTACCTCTATCTCCAGCTTCGCGACTTCAAGAAGGGCGCTCGCAAGAACGAGATCATGAACGGGATCGCGGAAACTCTGGAGAAGGACGACATGAAGGACCTGGCGGCCTACTTCGCCGCCAAGCCATGGCCGAACCTGAACCAGCCTTCGGCCAGCGACGCCGACGTGGGCGCCGCCAAGACCGCAAACAGCTCGGTCGGCTGCTCGGGGTGCCATCTCGACCAGTACCAGGGCACCGGCACGGTGCCGCGCCTGTCGGGCCAGAGCCATGAATACCTCGCCAAGACGCTGGCCGAGTTCCGCAGCGGCGAGCGGGCCAACAACCCCGGCATGACCAGCCTCGCCCAGGCGACGCCCGAGCCGGATCTCAAGGCGATGGAAGCCTATCTCGCCGGGCATGTGAGAGCTCGAGGCTCTCGGCCGGGACGGCGGCTCGCCGGAGCGCGGCGGCCAAGCCGCGGCGGATTTCAGTTCTTCTCGACCAGCCTGGCCCTCAAAGCGTCGTTCGGCGCGAGGTCGGCCGCGCTTCGGCCGCCCTTGTCGCGCAGCACCCGGTCCGCGCCGCGGCGCAGCAGAAGGTCGACGACCTCGTCGTGGCCCAGCCCCGCCGCGATCATCAGTGGCGTGCGGCCGCGGTCGTCCCGCGCGTCGATCGCAGCGCCCTTGTCGAGCAGCAGTGCCACCAGCGCCACGCCGTCGTCGGTCGGCACGTCGTTGGCATAGCCCGCCGCCCACATCAGCACCGTCAGACCGTTGCCGTAGCACGGCGTTGATGTCCGTCCCCGCCGCGAGCAGCCGCGTCACCACGGGAGCGAAGCCGCGCGCCGCCGCATACAGGATCGGGACCTTGCCGCTGGCGTCCACCGCCCCCGGAGCGGCACCCTGGGTCAGGAGCAGGTCGACGAGGCCGGGCGTTGCCGTTGTAGGCGGCGGCCGCGAGCGGGGTGACGCCGGCCCGCCCGGGCGTCTCCACGGCGGCGCCGAGCTCCATCAGCGCCTGCGCGGCCTTGAGGCGGTTCTGCTCGACGGCGACGTAGAGCGGCGTGGACCCCTGGACGTTGCGCTCGTCGACCTCGGCGCCGCGGCCGACGAGCAGCCTGACCATCCCGTCGTGGCCGCCCCGCGCCGCGTGGGTGAGGGCCGTGCCGCCCGTTCGGTCGCGCGCCGCCGCGGAGGCTCCGGCGTCGAGCAGCCGCGCCGCCAGCGCCTCGCATCCGTCGTCGGCGGCCGCGAAAAGCGCCGCGCTGACCTGCGGGCGGCTCCAGTTCCGCGCGCTTCGCCTCGTAGCGGGCCGCCAGCGCCGTCGCAGGTCGACGAACCCGCCGCCTGGGCCGGCACCGCGGCCGCCAGGCAGGCGAACCAGGCGACGGCTCCGGCGAGCAGGGGCAGGTATCGCAAGGCTTGTCTCCTCCGAAGCGTCGCGGCCAGGCCGCCCCTCCACCGTCCCTATCGCTCCCCGCCCGCCGGAAACCAGGGCGTTGCCACCGCGACGCCCTTGTGCCGCCTTCCCCGGCGTGGTGAGCTTCCACCGGGCGGAAACAACGGGGAACGGCGTCGGATGAGGCCGTCGGTCGTCGCCTGTTGCCTCTGCTCGTGCTCTCCGCCGCCGCCCTCGCGGCCAGCAGGAAAGCCATGCAGTTCTGGAACCTGACCGGGGAAACGCTGAGCGAGGTGGCCCTGGCGCCGGCCGGAACCCGGGACTTCGGCGCCAACCAGTGCGCCAACGACAAGGACGGGACGGTCGACTTCGACGAGAACCTCGCCATCAAGAACGTGACGCCCGGCCATACGACCTGCGCCTGAAGGACGTGCACGGCCGCACCTGCTACGCCCGCAACGTCGAGGTGAAGACCGGCGAGACCTTCTCGGTGCGCGACAAGGACCTGGTGGACTGTGCCAACGTAGACGCCCGATGCGGGCCGCCGCCGTCGCGGCTCTGCTGGCGGCGCGTGCCGTCCGGGATCGCCCACGCGGCCGGCACCGGGCAGATCTTCGTGTCGAACGAGCGATCGAGCCAGATCTTCGTGCTCGACGCCGGGCGGCGATGTCGCCAGTTCCTTCGAGAGCTGCGGCCGCCCGCGGGGCATGCAGTTCACGCCCGACCACGCCCGCCTGCTCGTCGCCTGCGGCAGCGACGACACGATCGCCGAATACGACGTCGCGACCCACAAGCTCGCCAAGCGGTTTCCGCGACGTGCCCGATCCGGAAGCCTTCGCGCTGCAGCCCCGACGGGCGCGAACCTCTACGTGTCCAACGAGGACGACGCCGAGGCGACCGTGATCGACATCGAGAGCGGCGCCGTCGTGCAGCACTATCCCATGGGCGACGAGCCCGAAGGCGTGCTGGCGACGCCGGACGGGCGATACGTCTTCGTGGCGTCCGAAGCCGCCAACCTCGTCCAGGTGATCGACGTGGCGGCCAAGAGGGTCGTCAAGGAGATCGTCACGGCGACGCGCCCGCGCCGCTTCGCCATCACGCCGGACGCCAAGCGCGTCTGGGTGTCGGACGAGATCGCGGGCCTCGTCGAGATCATCGACGTGGCGACGCTGGCGATCGTCGGGCAGGTCACGTTCGATGTGCCGGGCCTGCGCCACGACGAGATCACGCCGGTCGACATGGCGATCAGCCGCGACGGCCGCACCGCCTATGTGACGCTCGGCCGGGCCAACCGCGTCGCCGTGGTGGACGTCGCCACGTCTCAAGACCACGGATTTCATCCTCACCGGCAAGCGTCCCTGGGGCCTGCGGCTCAGCCGCGACGAGACGCGGCTCTACGTCGCCAACGGCCTGTCCGACGATGTCGCCATCGTCGACACGGCGGCCCGCAAGGTGATCAAGGCCGTCCCGGTCGGCATCATCCCCTATGCGGTCCTCATCGATGAATAGGCTGCCGCGCCGCGCTCCTGGGCGCCGCGCTGCTGCGCCCTCGCGGCGCTGCCGGCCGGCGGCGCAGGACGCCGCCGACGGCGGCCCCGCCGGCCGACCTCCACATCGTCTACCTGTCGCGCGACAACGATGCCGCCTATCAGCCCGTCCGGGCCGAGAACGGCGTGACGGTGCCGACGCTGCCCGATCCCTCCCCGGGCGCCGAACTCGCCCTCCGCGATACGCGCGCCACGGCCCGCGCCCTCGGCATCGCGGTCGCGCTCGACCGGCGCGTGCTGCCCGAGGGCGCGCCGGTCGCCGACGCCGTGGCCGAGATCGCGAATTCGGACGCCGTCGCGGTCATCGCCGACGTGCCCGAAGGACGATCTCGTGGCGCTGGCCAAGGCGGCGCCGAAGACGCTGGCCGTCTTCGACGTCCGCCAGCACGACGACGACCTGCGCGCCGACTTCTGCGACACGCCCCTGTTCCATCTGCTGCCCTCCGACGCCATGGCGACGGACGCGCTGGCGCAGTTCCTCGTCCAGAAGAACTGGCGCCGCGCCTTCGTGCTCCACGGCCCGCTGCCGGCCGACAGGCGCCTCGCCGACGGCTTTCGCGACCTCGGCCAGGAAGTTCGGCGCCAAGGTGGTGGCCACCAAGCAGTTCGCCATCGGCAACGATCCCCGCCGCCGCGACGAGATCGACGTGTCGCTGATGACCTCGTCGGACGATTACGACGTGGTGTTCCTGGCCGACACGGGCCGCGACTTCGGTCGCTTCGTGCCCTGGCAGCTGTCCCGACCGCGGCCGGTCGATCGGCACCGAGGGCCTGCGAGGCCTCGGCCTGGGACCCGCTGGCCGAGCGTTTCGGCGCGCCGCAGGTCAACCATCGCTTCGCCCGCCTCGCCAAGCGCGACATGAACAGCGGCGACTGGGCCACCTGGGCGGCGGTGCGCAGCGTCGTCGAGGCGGCGATCCGCAAGGGCGCGCGGGACGCGGCATCGGTCGAGAAGAGCCTCGCCGAGGACCAGATCCGCCGATCGACGTGTCGCAAGGGCATCGAGAGCTCGTTCCGCCCGTGGGACCACCAGTTCCGCCAGGCCGTGATGCTGCACTCGGCCGATGCCGTGATCGCCTACGCGCCCTTCGAACAGTTCCTCCACCGCCGCACCCCGCTCGACACGCTGGGGGTCGACCTCGAGGAATCGCCGTGCCGGCCGAAGTGACGGCGCTTGCCGGCGCGGACTCGGCGCCCGCCGTCTCGGTCGCGGCGCTGTCGAAGAGCTATGGCGGCGTGAAAGCGCTGGACGAGGTCTCCTTCGTCGTGCCGACGGGCTCCGTCACGGCGCTGCTCGGCCTCAACGGCGCCGGCAAGACGACGCTGTTCCAGATCCTCACGGGGCTGTTCGTGGCCGATGTCGGGGCGCGTGGCGGTGTTCGGCGACGACATCGCGACGGCGCCGGTCCGGGCCCTCGGCCAGATGGGGATCGTGTTCCAGCAACCCGTTCTCGACCTCGACCTGACCGTCGCACCAGAACCTCGCCTTCCATGCCGGCCTGCACGGCCTCGGGCGGCGCCGCGCCGCCGGCGCGATCGCGGACGGGCTGGCGCGCTTCCGCATCGGCGATCTCGCCGCCAAGCGGGTGCGGGACCTGTCGGGCGGCACGCGGCGCAAGGTGGAACTCGCCCGCGCGCTGCTGACGGCGCCGCGGCTGCTGCTCCTCGACGAGCCGAGCCAGGGGCTCGACACGCGCAGCCGGGCGGACCTCGTGGCCGACGTCTTCGCGCTCGCGGCCGAGCGCGGCACGACGGTGCTCTGGGCCACCCATCTCGTCGCCGAAGTGGAGCGGGCCGACCGCATCGTCGTGCTGCACCGCGGGCGCGTCGCGGCCGACGGACTCCCCCGGCCGGCTCACGGCGGCCTGCGGGGCCCCGACGCTGGAAGCCGCCTTTCTCGCCATCGCGCGCTCCGACGCGGCGGCCTGAGCCATGGCCCCCACCGTGCTCTTCGCCATCGTGTGGCGCGAACTGCTGCGCTTCCGGCATCAGAAGAGCCGGCTCGTGTCGGCCTTGGTGCGCCCCACGCTCTGGCTGGTGGTCTTCTCGGCGGGTTTCCAGAACGTGCTCGGCATCTCGATCACGCCGCCCTACGAGACCTATGTGACCTACGACGTCTACATGCTGCCGGGCCTGCTCGGCATGGTGCTGCTGTTCCAGGGCATGCAATCGTCGCTCGCCCTGGTGTTCGACCGCGAGGCCGGCATGCTGCGCCTGCTGCTGACGGCGCCGGCGCCGCGCTGGTTCATCCTGCTGGCGAAGCTCGTCGCCGCCGCCGTGCTGTCGGTGGTGCAGGCCTACGTGTTCCTCATCGTGGCGACGCTGTTCGGCGTCGACATGCCCGGCCTCGCCGCGCTGACCCTCCTGCCCGCGCTGGTCCTGGGGGGCTTCACGCTGGCGGCGGTCGGCCTGCTCCTCACCGTCTATGTCCGCCGGATGGAGAACTTCGCCGGCACGATGAACTTCGTGATCTTCCCGGCCTTCTTCTTCTCGACCGCGCTGTTCCCGACCTGGAAGGTGCAGGACAGCGGTACCGCCTGGATGGTGGCGGTGATTCGCCTGAACCCTTTCACCGCGTCGTCGAGATGATCCGCTTCGCCGCCTACGGCCGCTTCGATGCCGCTTCCTGGGCGGTGACGGCACTCGTCGGGCTCGGCGCCTTCCTGCTGGCCGTGCGGGGCTACGACCCGCAGAAGGGCATGCTGGGCCGCAAAGCCCGCGACGAAGGCTAGGCCCGCGTGGGTGCCCGGGCCTGACGGCGGAGAGCGTGGAGGAGACCGGTCGAGGGCAGGTGCGGCGGCCTGAAATCGCTGCACGCCCTCCATCCCGTCATGGCGGGCTCGTCCCGGCCACCCACAACCACGCCGCACCGCACCACGCCGCACCGCACCGACCTCCGGACGGCTCCGGCCCGGCCCGCTTCCTCACGCCCCCGCGAGATCCTCGTCGTCGTCCTCCGTCATCGTCGGCCGCTCGCTGGGCCGCATCAGGCGGATCGACCCGACCAGCACCGCGATCAGCGCCGCCAGGACGCCGAGTTCGACCATGTTGGATTGGAAGAGGGGCAGCTTCGCGGGATCCCACTTCTCGGGTTGCGTGATCTGCGAGGTCTCCAGCGTGATGACCAGGACCCGGCGGATGCAGGCGATGAGGCCCACGATCAGGAAGGGCTCGCAGAGCAGCGTCCCGGTGCGGATCGAGGCATGCACCGTGTGCAGGATCTCGACCAGCATCAGCACGAACAGCAACCGGTCGATGATGCGGTAGACGGGTTCGGTCGCGGTGAACTCGGCCATGCCGGTCCAGATGATGGCGGTCGCGCCGGACAGGGCCAGGGCGAGCGCCATGACGAGGAGCACCGCGACCACGATATAGACGATCTGCTCGACCTTGTGGATCAGGTCGGCGGTCTGCCGCTCGGCGGGAGAAGCTTTGGGGGGAGAGGGCATCGGCTGGCTCGCGAGGGACCGCGGCCCGGCGCAGGGCTGAGCCGGTCGCGGCCTCGGGATCATCTACCATGGGTTTGGTTCCGTCCAGCGCCCGGCCGTCGCGGCGACACCGCCGGCCGCGCGGAAACCGGACGCGCCGCGACCGAGTTCACGACGAGGCGCCACACGCATGGTCGCGCCACGGAGGATGGGCAGTGAGCCAACAGACGGACGCAGACGCGCCGGATCCGGCGTTCGACAAGGCCGGGCAGGATCACGTCGAGGGCCGCACCGGCCCGGCGAGGACTCCGGAGACCGGGGCGGCGACGGGCCCGGCGGCCGGCCCTCATGCGGACCCGTCGCTGACGCGGTCCGATGCGACGCCGGGTGCCGGCAGCCTGCCGTCCGAGGGCGCCGGCGACGATGCCGCTGCCGGGACCGGGTGAGACCGGGGCCGGCCGCGTCAGCGGGCCGGGACGGCGGCGCCGAGCACGACCGGAGGGGGCGTCCTCTCGCTGGACTCGCGCGCGGTGGCGCCGGTGTCGACGCTCTTGGGGCGTTTCAGGATGATGCGGGCGGCCTGGATGGCCTCCGTCCGCGCCTTCGTGGGCTCGATCTCGGCGAAGACCACTCCGAGCTTCAAGACCTCAATCCATGCCATGGCGCAGCGCTCCGTCGATGGACCGGAGAAGAATCCAACTCGAATCATCCGACAAGTCAAAAATGCGGCGGCCGCGACCAGAACAACGCGGTGAGTCCTGCGCGCCACAGCGGCGGCGGCACGGGGCCGCCGCCGTGGCGCCGCTCACCCACCGGTGCGGCGCGGCGTCACCAGGGACCGCAGGTCGAAGGTGGGATCGGCCGCCTGCTCGGGCGTGACCGGGACGGAGGCCGACAGGAGCTGGCGCGCGATCATGTGTTCGGCCGGCCGGTTCACCGTCTCGATCACGGCGAGGTCCGCGCCCCGGAACCCCAGGACCGCGAAGGCGCCCGTGGCCGGGTCGCCGCGCAGCACCCACTGGTCGCAGCCGTGCGACAGGCCCGCGATCTGCAGCTTCGACGGCCCCTGGTCGCTCCAGAACCAGGGCAGGCTGCGGAAGGGCTGCGGGTCGCCGGTCAGGCGCTTGGCGACGCATCTCGCCTGATCGACGGCGTTCTGGACCGATTCCAGCCGGAGCTGCAGCGCCGCATGATGGCTCGGGAAGGCCGCGCAGTCGCCGATCGCCGAGATATGCGGGTCCGAGGTGACCAGGAAGGCATCGACCACGATGCCGGACTCGCAGGCGAGGCCGGCGCGCCGGGCGAGCTCGTCCTCGGGCAGCACGCCCACGCCGAGGAGGACGAGGTCGGCGGGGTGGCACGTCCCGTCCGACAGCAGCACGGAGGCGACGCGGCCGTCGCGCCCTTCCAGCGCCTGCACGCTCGCCCCGAAGGTCAGCTCGGCGCCCGCTTCGGCGTGGGATGCCTCGTAGAAGGCCGAGATGTGGGACGACACCGCCCGCCCGAGCGGCCGGGGCCCGATCTCGATCACCCGGACCCGCTTGCCGAGCGCGACGGCGGTCGCCGTGATCTCGAGCCCGATGAAGCCCGCCCCGATGACGACGACGTCGCGCGCCGCATCGAGCCTGTCCCGGATACGGGACGCGTCGTCGAGGCTGCGCAGCGACAGCACGCCCTCGAGCTCGCACCCCGCGACCGTGAAGGGCCGCGCGCGGGAGCCGGTCGCGAGGACGAGATGGTCGTAGGAGAGGGAGCCGCCCGACGCGAGTTCGGCGCGGCGCGCGGCGCGATCGATTCCCGTGACGGTCTCGCCGAGCCTGAGATCGATCGTCTGGGCCGTGTAGAAGTCGCGCGCGCGCAACGGCAGGATCGTGGCCCCCGCGCCGCCCTTCATGTAGGCCTTCGAGAGGGGCGGCCGCTGGTAGGGGAGGTTGGCGTCGGCCGACAGCAGCGTGACCGGGCCGCGGTAGCCGTCCTCGCGCAGGCTCGCGGCGAGCTGCACGCCGGCATGGCCCGCGCCCACGATGACGACGCCGGCCGGCACGCCGGGCTCCTGCGCCGGACCGGCTTCGGGTGCGTCGCCCTCGCTCATGGCCGCGCCGCCGCCGGCGCCTGGACCCTCGTGCCGCGCCGCTGCACCGGCGCCCCGGCTCTAGCCGCGCGCTGGTGGGGCTGGGATCGACGCTCGGGGCAGCGGGGCACGTCTTAGGTCCTCTCGGTCTGATGCCCCATCTTGGATCGGCGCGGGCGGTTCCCGACAGCCCGATTGCGACACTCGCTTCGGGCAAACACGACACCGCGGGACGGCGCCGCGCGGACCGGCCCGCGCGGACCGCGCCCGAAGCCGAGTCTCACCCGAAGACCCGCGCGAAGATCGTGTCGACGTGTTTGGTGTGGTAGGCGAGGTCGAACAGCGGCTCCAGCTGGTCGGGCGGCAGCACGGCCGTCACCTCCGGGTCGGCCTTCAGGAAGGCCAGGAAGTCGCCCTCCCCGCGCCACACCCGCATGGCGTTGCGCTGCACGAGCCGGTAGCTGTCCTCGCGCGACACGCCGCCTTGCGTGAGGGCCAGCAGCACGCGCTGCGAATGGACGAGGCCGCCCAGCCGGTCGAGGTTCTTCTGCATGGCGGCCGGGTAGACCAGCAGCTTGTCGACGACCCCGGTGAGCCGCGCCAGCGCGAAATCGAGCGTGATGGTGGCGTCGGGGCCGATCATCCGCTCGACCGAGGAATGCGAGATGTCGCGCTCGTGCCAGAGCGCCACGTTCTCCATGGCCGGCACCACCATGCCGCGGACCAGCCGCGCGAGGCCGGTGAGGTTCTCGGTCAGCACGGGGTTGCGCTTGTGGGGCATGGCCGAGGAGCCCTTCTGGCCCTCGGAGAAGAATTCCTCGGCTTCCAGCACCTCGGTCCGCTGCAGGTGGCGGATCTCGATGGCGAGCCGCTCGATGGAGGAGGCCACGACGCCCAGCGTCGCGAAGAACATGGCGTGGCGGTCGCGCGGGATCACCTGGGTCGAGATGGGCTCGACCGTGAGGCCCATGGCCCGGGCGACGTGGTCCTCGACCCGCGGATCGATGTTGGCGAAGGTCCCGACGGCGCCCGACAGGGCGCAGGTGGCGATCTCGGCCCGCGCCTGCACGAGCCGCTCCCGGTTGCGCGAGAACTCGGCATAGGCCTGGGCGAGCTTCAGGCCGAAGGTCACGGGTTCGGCGTGGATGCCGTGCGAGCGCCCGATCGTCGGCGTCATCTTGTGCTCGTGGGCCCGGTGCTTCAGCGTGGCCAGCAGCGCGTCGACGTCGGCGATCAGCATGTCGGCGGCGCGGCTGAGCTGGACCGCGAGGCAGGTGTCGAGCACGTCCGAGGACGTCATGCCCTGGTGCACGAAACGCGCCTCGGGGCCGACGATCTCGCCGAGATGGGTCAGGAAGGCGATGACGTCGTGCTTGGTCTCGCGTTCGATCGCGTCGATCCGTTCGACGTCGAAGACGGCGTCCCGCCCCTTGGCCCAGATGGTCTCGGCGGCGGATTTGGGGATCACGCCGAGCTCCGCCAGCGCATCGCAGGCATGGGCCTCGATCTCGAACCAGATGCGGAAGCGCGTCTCGGGCTCCCACAGCGCCACCATGGCGGGACGGGAATAGCGGGGGATCATGGCCGGGCTCCGGAAGGATCGAGTCCGGCCCTGTCTTAGAGGGACGGCCCCGGGGGCGCTACCCTCACGGACGCGCGCCCCGGCCTGCCCGCGGCAGGCACGCCGCCCGCCGCCCGCGAGGCCGCGACGGCCGCTTTGGACCGGGCGCCGCTCGCCCCGGAGGCGTGCCGACCTTGCCCTTGCCCAAGGGGCAGCATTCCGCCATGCTGCGCGGCAATACGGCATGGCAGCCATGATGGGACTGCACGGAAGGTCATGGGAGGACGCGTGCCGGAGGACCACATCCTCACGACGCAGGGGCTGGCCAAGACGTTTCGGGGCATCGTGGCGGTCGACGGCGTCGACCTGCAGGTGCAGCGGGGTACGATCCACGCCCTGATCGGCCCCAACGGGGCCGGCAAGACGACCTGCTTCAACCTCCTGACCAAGTTCCTGTCGCCGTCGCGCGGCCGGATCACGTTCAACGGACGCGACATCACCCGCACCAGCCCCGCCGACGTGGCCCGGCTGGGCCTCGTGCGCTCCTTCCAGATCTCGGCCACCTTCCCGCACCTCACCGTGCTCGAGAACGTCCGGGTGGCGCTGCAGCGCCAGCGCGGCGGCAACTTCGATTTCTGGCGATCGGAAGCGCTGCTGCGCCGCTACGACGCCGAAGCCTTCGGCCTCATCGAACAGGTGGGGCTCGCGGGTTTCGCCGACGGTCGCGCCGCCGACCTGTCGTACGGCCGCAAGCGGGCGCTCGAACTCGCCACGACCCTGGCCCTCTCGCCCGAGCTCATGCTGCTCGACGAGCCGATGGCCGGCATGGCGCACGAGGACATCGACCGGACCGCGGCACTGATCAAGCGGGCCGCCAAGGGCCGCACCGTGCTGATGGTCGAGCACAACCTGTCGGTCGTGGCCTCGCTCAGCGACCGCATTACCGTGCTGGCGCGCGGACGCGTGCTGGCCGAGGGCGGCTACGAGCAGGTGTCGCGCGACCCGCGCGTCGTCGAAGCCTATATCGGGGTCGGACATGCCTGAGGCCGCCGACGCGCCCTTCGCGGCGACGGTCCCGGCCGGCCCGGCGCCGAGCCTCGTCGTCTCGGGCCTCGAGGCCTGGTACGGCGAGTCCCATGTGCTGCACGGCATGGACTTCACGGTGCCGAAGGGCGAGGTCGTCACGCTGCTCGGCCGCAACGGCGCCGGCAAGACGACGACGCTGCGCGCCATCATGGGCGTGATCGGCAAGCGCACGGGCTCGGTCCTGTTCGAGGGGCAGGAGACGATCAGGCTGCCCTCGCGGCTGATCGCCCGCGCCGGGATCGGCTACTGCCCGGAAGAGCGTGGCATCTTCGCCTCCCTGTCGGTCGAGGAGAACCTCATGCTGCCGCCCGTGGTGCGGCCGGGCGGCATGTCGCGCGAGACGATCTTCGAGCTCTTCCCCAACCTGAAGGAGCGGCTCTCGAGCGGCGGCACCAGGATGTCGGGAGGCGAGCAGCAGATGCTCGCCATCGCCCGCATCCTGCGCTCGGGGGCGAGCCTGCTCCTGCTCGACGAGCCGACCGAGGGCCTCGCCCCCGTCATCGTCCAGCAGATCGGCCGCACCATCGCGCGGCTCAAGGCTTCGGGCTACACGGTGGTGCTGGTGGAACAGAACTTCCGCTTCGCCGCCACGCTGGCGGACCGGCATTACGTGGTCGAGCAGGGACGCGTCGTCGACGGCTTCCTCAACGCCGACCTCGACTCCAACATCGACAAGCTCCACGCCTATCTCGGCGTGTGAGGAACGAGATCAACGGGAGTGGAACGGATGTTCAAGCGGGTCCTCATGGCGGCGACGGCGGCGACCGCGCTGCTCGGCGCGGCGTTGCCGGCCTTGGCCGACGTTTCGGTCAAGATCGGCGTCCTGAACGACCGTTCCGGCCCCTATCTCGACATCTCGGGCGAGCCCTCGGTCAATGCCGCCAGGATGGCGGTCGAGGATTTCGGCGCCGAGACGAAGGGCATCCATGTCTCCTTCGTGGCGGCCGATCACCAGAACAAGCCCGACACCGGGTCCAACATCGCGCGCCAGTGGTTCGACCAGGACGGCGTCGACGTGATCGTGGACGTGCCGAATTCGGGCGTGGCTCTCGCGGTCTCGAAGGTCACGCGCGAGAAGAACAAGATCTTCATGAACTCGGGCGCCGGCACGTCGGCGCTGACGGGCGAGCAATGCTCGCCCAACACCGTCCACTGGACCTACGACACCTACGCGCTCGCCAAGAGCACCGCCAATGCCATCCTCAAGGAGGGCGGCAAGAGCTGGTACTTCATCACGGCCGACTATGCCTTCGGCCACCAGCTGCAGACGGACGCGTCGAAATTCGTCAAGGCGGCGGGCGGCACGGTCGTGGGCTCGGTCGACGCTCCCTTCCCGACGAGCGACTTCTCGTCCTTCCTGCTCCAGGCGCAGGGCTCTGGCTCCCAGGTGGTCGGCCTCGCCAATGCGGGCTCCGACACGGTGAATTCCATCAAGCAGGCGGCCGAGTTCGGCATCGTGTCGGGCGGACAGAAGCTCGCCGGCCTGCTGGTCTTCATCTCGGACGTCCACGCGCTCGGCCTGCAGGTCGCCCAGGGGCTCAACCTCACCACCGCCTTCTACTGGGACAAGGACGACGGCACCCGCGCCTGGACCAAGCGCTACGAGGCGCTCAACGACGGCAAGGTCCCCACCATGGACCAGGCCGGCGTCTACGCCTCGGTGCTGCACTACCTCAAGGCCGTCGACGCCCTGAAGGCCAAGGACACCGCGAGCGTGATGGCCAAGATGCGCGAGATCCCGACCGAGGACCCGCTGTTCGGCAAGGGCCAGCTGCGCATCGACGGGCGCGTCACCCACGACATGTACCTCTACCAGGTCAAGACCCCGGCCGAATCGCGGTACAAGTACGATTACTACAAGCTCGTGCAGACCATCCCGGCCGCCGAGGCCTTCCGTCCCCTCGCCGAAGACAATTGCCCGCTGGTCAAGTAGCACCGGCGGAGCGTAACGGCGGAGGGCCGGCGTGCACACGTTTCTCGGCATCCCGACGCAGGTGCTGTTCGGCCAGCTGACGCTGGGGCTCATCAACGGCGCCTTCTATGCGCTGCTGAGCCTCGGCCTCGCGGTGATCTTCGGCCTCCTCAACATCGTCAACTTCAGCCACGGCGCCCTCTACATGATGGGGGCGTTCGCCGGCTACATCCTGCTGCAGGTGCTGGGGGTGAACTACTGGGGGGCGCTGGTGCTGGCGCCCCTGATCGTCGGCGCCTTCGGCATGGTGCTGGAGCGCGCCATGATCGCGCGGCTCTACCGCCTCGACCCGATCTACGGCCTGCTGCTGACCTTCGGCCTCGCCCTGATCATCCAGGGCCTGTTCCGCAACTACTACGGCGTGTCGGGCCTGCCCTATGCGGCGCCGCCGGCCCTCACCGGTGCCATGAACCTCGGCTTCATGGTGCTGCCCATCTATCGCGCCTGGGTGATCGTCGCCTCCCTGGTAGTCTGCCTCGTCACCTGGTTCACGATCGAGAAGACCAGTCTCGGGGCGACGCTCCGTGCCGCGACCGAGAACCCCGTCATGGTGTCGGCCTTCGGCATCAACGTGCCGCGTCTCGTCACGCTCACCTACGGGTTCGGCGTCGCGCTGGCGGCGCTGGCCGGCGTGCTGGCGGCACCGATCTACTCGGTCAATCCCAACATGGGGGCCGACGTGATCATCGTGGTCTTCGCCGTCGTGGTGATCGGCGGCATGGGGTCGATCCTCGGGTCGGTCGTCACGGGTTTCGCGCTCGGCCTGTGCGAGGGCCTGACCAAGGTGGTCTACCCGCAGGCTTCCTCGACGGTGATCTTCGTCATCATGATCGCGGTGCTCATGGTCAAACCCAACGGCCTGTTCGGGAGGGCGGCGTGAGCCGGGCGGCGGGCGCTTCCGCCCGCGCCGCGGGGGCGGGACGGCCATGACGGCGGGACCCTCGCGCACGGCGGCCCCGGCGGTGGCCGCCGCGCCGCGCCGGCGCGATGGCGCGCTCCACGCCGCGCTCTTCGCCGGGATCGTGGTGCTGCTGCTGGTCGCGCCCTTCGTGGCCTATCCGGTCTTCGTCATGCGGGTGATGTGCTTCGCGCTCTTCGCCTCCGCGTTCAACCTGCTGCTCGGCTACGGGGGGCTGCTGTCCTTCGGCCATGCGGCCTATTTCGGTCTCGCCAGCTACGTCTGTGCCTATGCGGCCCGGACCTGGGGGCTCGACCCCGCGCTCTCGATCCTGCTCGGCACGCTGGCGGCCGGCGCCCTCGGCGCCGTGTTCGGCGCGGTGGCCATCCGCCGCCAGGGCATCTACTTCTCGATGATCACGCTGGCGCTCGCCCAGATCGTCTACTTCGTGTCGCTGCAGGCACCCTTCACGGGCGGCGAGGACGGCATCCAGGGCGTGCCGCGCGGCCACCTCTTCGGCCTCCTCGACCTGTCGCATGACGGCGCGCTCTACGGGCTCGTGCTCGTCATCGTGATGGCCGGGCTCCTGGTGATCCACCGCATCGTCCACTCGCCCTTCGGCCAGGTGCTGCGCGCCATCCGCGAGAACGAGAACCGTGCGCTGTCGCTGGGCTACCGCGTCGAGCGCTACCGGCTGGCGGTCTTCGTCATGTCGGCCACGCTCAGCGGCCTCGCGGGCGCCACCAAGGCGCTGGTGTTCCAGCTCGCCTCGCTGACGGACGTTCACTGGACCATGTCGGGCGAGGTGGTGCTCATGACGCTGATCGGCGGCATGGGCACGATGTTCGGGCCGACCGTCGGGGCGCTGGTCTTCGTGGCGCTCGAATTCTACCTCGCCTCGATCGGCTCCTGGGTCACGGTGGTGGAAGGCGCGGTCTTCGTGGTCTGCGTGCTGGCCTTCCGCGAAGGCATCGTGGGCGTGCTGGCGCGGCGGCTGCGCCGGCCGCTGTAGGGCACGGCCGGCGCGAAAGCCGGCCGAAGCGCGGCGCCGGCTCCGGTTCAGAACTCTTCCCAGTCGCTCGGATTCGCTTGCGCCATGGAGGGCTGCGGGGCCGCCCCGCCCGCGCCGACGGTGCGCAGCGCGCGGACGGGAACGGCGGCGGGCCGCGGCTTGGCGCGGTCGATCCGGCTCGGGGGCGCGCCGGCCGTGCCGCCGAACTGGAACCGGCCGACGAGCTTGGCGAGTTCGGTCGCGTCGCCGACGAGGACCTGGCTCGCGGCGGTGGTCTCCTCTGCCATGGCGGCGTTCTTCTGCGTCACCTGGTCCATCGCGTTGATGGCGGTGTTGACCTCGCCGAGCGCGGTCGCCTGTTCCTGCGTCGAGGCGGCGATCTCGCTCACGATCGTGTCGATCTCCGTCACTTGGTCGGCGATCACCGTGAGGGCCTCCCCGGTCTGCCTGACCAGCGTGACCCCCTGCTCGACCTGCTGGCCCGAGGTGGAGATCAGCCGCTTGATCTCCTTGGCGGCATCGGCCGAGCGCTGGGCGAGTGCCCTGACCTCGGAGGCCACGACGGCGAAGCCCCGTCCCGCCTCGCCGGCCCGCGCGGCCTCGACACCGGCGTTGAGGGCGAGGAGGTTGGTCTGGAAGGCGATCTCGTCGATGACGCCGATGATCTGGCCGATCTCGCGCGAGGAGGACTCGATCCCCGTCATGGCCTTGACGGCCTGCGCCACCACCACGCCCGAGGCTTCCGCGCTCTTGCGCGCCGATCCGACGACCGAGCGCGTGTGCCGGGCCCCGTCGGCGGTCTTGCGCACCGTCACGGTGATCTCGTCGAGCGCGGCCGCGGTCTCCTCCAGGGAGGCGGCCTGCTGTTCGGTGCGGCGGCTGAGGTCGACGGACGCCGAGGAGATCTCCTGCGTCCCGGAGCGGATCGCGGATGCGCGCCCGTCGATGGCGCTCAGCACCTCCCGCATCGTGCCGACCGAACCGTTGAAGTTCTGACGGAGCGGCTCGAAGGCGGCATCGAGGCCCGTCTCGATGCGGCTGTCGAGGTTGCCGCCCGAGAGTTGCAGGAGTCCCGCGCCGATCGCGTTCACGGCCTGGATGCGGGCCGTGACGTCGGTCGCGTATTTGATGACCTTCACGACATTGCGGTTCAGGTCGAAGATCGGGTTGTACGACGCCTGGATCCAGACCTCGCGGCCGTCCTTGCCGACGCGCTTGAACTCGCCCGCCACGTACTCGCCCCGCCGCAGGCGGTCCCAGAAGGCCCCGTATTCGCTCGAAGCCGCGAAGGCCGGGTCGACGAAGAGGCGGTGATTGCGGCCCTGGATCTCCTCCATGCGGTAGCCGAGGGCGGACAGGAAATTCTGGTTCGCGACCACCACTTCGCCGGCGATGGTGAATTCGATGACGGCCTGGGCTCGGTCGACCGCATCGACCTTGGCACTGAACTCCGACGTCCTGAGCTTCTCGGCGGTGATGTCCGTCGCCTGTTTGACGACCCTGACGACCCGGCCGCGACCGTCCCGCATCGGATTGTAGGACGCCTGGATCCAGACCTCGCGTCCACCCTTGGCGAGCCGCTTGTACTCACGGGCATCGTGTTCGCCGCGCCCCAGCTTGGTCCAGAACGCCTGGTATTCGGCGCCTTGCGCCTCGGCGGGTTCGACGAAGATGCGGTGGTGCCGGCCGACGATCTCGGACAGTTCGTAACCCATCGCCTTGCAGAAGTTCGCATTCGCCCGCGCGATCGTGCCGTCGGGCTTGAACTCGATGATGGCCAGCGTCTGATCGAGGGCTCGCAGGAGTTCATCGGCTCCCGCCTTGGGGCGCATTGCGGACAAAAACATGAGCCATCCTGTCGAGTCTTCGACCGGCGACCTGCGCCGACGGCCGTCGTATGCCGACAATCAATACGGATCATGGATTAATGATCTCTCACATTTGCTGTCCCTATAGCGGAACTGTCGCACATTGTGTTTCAGCAGATTTGTTTCAATACGGTTCCTTGCTGGATGTGAACGTCGAGCAGAAGCCTCTCAGCCAGTTCGATTGAGCTCTATTTTCGCAGAGCACCTGCCCAATCCCGCGGCGGGTCGGTGCGCCGGTTCGGACGTCGCGCGCGTGGCTCTGCGGCGGGCGTCGAGGGCGGCTTGAAGGGCCGCGCGTCCGGCCCGGGCGATCACGGCGACCGTCAAACCGACGACACGGCCAGAACGTGTTGCGATTCGTCGACGGCGTCCGGATGCCGAAGCTCGGCGCCTCCTGGAAACCTCCGGTCGACCGGTTACGGCCATAGGGTTCGATTCGGGGGCTCCCGACCGACCGAACTTCAATCGTGAGCTCAGATTTTTGCTGGGTTGCAGGCCGACCGAGTGGCGTCGGAAGACTCGGGCCGGCTGAGCCGGCCTACCGGCCTGGCTGCCGGTGCACGAGGGGCTGCTGCGGCACGATCTCTCGACGCCGCCCTGTCGCTGCCCTACCATGCAGGGTGGAAAGGGTATCGGTCGTGACCGTGATGTTCGACACGTTGAAATTCGCCCGGACCCTCCGGGACAACGGCCGTTTCACGCCCGAGCAGGCCGAAGGTCTGCTCCGACGCCTTCGCCGACGCCATGGCGGGCGAAGTCGTCGGGCGCGGCGACCTCAAGGCCACCGAGACCGTGCTGCGGGATGAGATCGTCGCGGTCCGCACGGAGCTGAAAAGCGAGATCGCCGATCTCCGCGCCGAGCTGAAGGGCGAGATCGCCGATCTCCGCACGGAGCTCCACGACAGCATCGCTTCCGTGCGCGGCGAGATCGCCGATCTCCGTACCTTGGGAACTGAAGGGCGAGATCGCCGATCTTCCGCACGGAACTCCACGACAGCATCGCCTCCGTGCGAGGGACATCGCCGGTCTCCGCGCCGAACTGAAGGGCGAGATCGCCGGTCTCCGCGCCGAACTGAAGGGCGAGATCGCCGGTCTCCGAACGGAGCTCCACGACAGCATCGCCGCGGTGCGGGTCGACATGAAGGCGCTCGAAGCCAAGATCGAGGCCGCGCGGTCCGACACGATCAAATGGGCCGTCGGGATCATCGGCTTTCAACGTCACGATCATCGGTGCCCGGTGGTCCTGGCGCGCTACCTCGGCCATTAGCCGGAAGCGCCCGCCCTTCTCCACCGCACGACCCCGTCCTCCACGCCCGCCGCGATCTCGCTCCGCCGCGCCATCATGTTGAGATGCGCCAGGGTCTCGCTGAAGGCGAACCAGAACTGGTGAGCGTCGAGCTCCATCGTGAAGAGCCGCGGTACGATCTCGGCCGCGCTGGGGGGCGTCGCGGGGTCGCAGAACCCGCGATCTCGGTGAAGGGCCTCGTGGTGCCGGACGAGCTCGGCGCAGCGCCGATGCAGCCCGAAGAACGGCAATCGATGGCCGGGCAGCACCAGAGTTGGTCCGGCACGCGGCGCGGCAGATCCTCCAGAGAGGCCAGTCGGCCGAGCGGATCGTCGTCGGGCCGATCCTCCGCGACCGACACGTTGGCGAGATCTGCTGCAGGACGTGGTCGGCCGCAAAGAGCAGGTCGTGGCCCGGAACGTGCAGCAGGGCCTGGGCGGGCGAATGGCCGGCGTAGACCATCGCCTCCGCGGCGAAGGGCCCGAGGCGCAGCCGGTCGCCGGCCCGCAGCGGGGCGTAGCGCCGGGGCAGAGCGGGCACCACCGCGCGGTAGCGGTCGAGCCGTTCCGCCATGCGGCCGAGCTGGTCCGGCGAGAGCCCGTGGGCGGCGTAGAAGGCGCGTTCCGCCCCGAGGTCCTCGCGCGTCGCGAGGCCGTGGACCCGGGCCGTGAGATATTCGGTCTCGCCCATCACGAGTTCGGCCCCGGTCGTGGCGCAGAGCCATGCCGCGGCGCCGACGTGATCGGGATGGTAGTGGGTCACGATCAGCCGCTCGACCGGCCGTCCGGCGAGGAGGCCGCCCAGCACGCCGGTCCAGAGCCGCCGCGCCTCGGGCGTGTCGACGCCGGCGTCGATCACCGTCCAGCCGCGCTCACCCTCGACGAGGTACACGTTGACGTGATCGAGCCGGAACGGGAGCGGCAGGCGCAGCCAGTGCAGGCCGGGCGCGATGGCGAGCGTCGCGCCGAAGGCCGGCGGCTGCGGGAACGGAAAGTCGAGCGCGATCACGGAGCACCTCGGGGTCGCGCCCTGCATGGGTCGCGTGCCGTCCAGCGTCAAGGCGGCCGGGCGGGGGCCAGGGTTGCATCGGGCGCGTTTCGGGCGCACCAACGCCCGCGCATCCGCCGCACGAGCCCCGCCCGCCAGCCCATGAACCTGCACCTGCCCTGGCCGAAGTCGCCCGCCGACCCCGTCGATCTCAACGACTACGCGCGCCGCATCCTCACGTCCCGCGTCTACGACGTCGCCATCCAGACGCCGCTCGACGCGCTGCCGGCCCTGTCGCGGCGCCTCGGCGTGACCGCGCTGCTCAAGCGCGAGGACCTGCAGCCGGTCTTCTCCTTCAAGATCCGGGGCGCCTACAACAAGATGGCGGGCCTGCCGCGCGACGCGCTGGACCGGGGCGTCATCTGCGCCTCGGCCGGCAACCACGCCCAGGGCGTGGCGGCGGCGGCGCAGCGGCTCGGCGTGAAGGCCACGATCGTGATGCCGCGCACCACGCCGGGCATCAAGATCGCGGGCGTGCGGGCGCGGGGCGGCGCCCGTCATCGCGGGCGACAGTTTCGACGAAGCCTACCGCCACGCGCTTGCGCTCTGCGAGGAGCGCGGCCTGACCTTCGTGCATCCCTACGACGACCCCGACATCATCGCCGGCCAGGGGACGTCGGCATGGAGATCCTGCAGCAGCATCCCGGGCGATTGAGGCGATTTGTGCCGATCGGCGGGGGCGGACTCGCCTCGGGCGTCGCCGCCTACGTCAAGTTCCTGCGTCCGGACGTGAAGGTGATCGGCGTCGAGCCGGACGACGCCGCCTCCATGAAGGCCGCCATCGCGGCCGACGCGCGGGTCGTGCTCGACCGCGTCGGCCTCTTCGCCGACGGCGTGGCGGTGCGCCAGGCCGGGGTCGAGACGTTCCGGATCTGCCGCGCCTGCCTCGACGAGGTCATCACCGTGACGACCGACGAGATCTGCGCGGCCGTGAAGGACATCTTCGACGACCCGCGGGCCGTCGCGGAGCCTGCCGGCGAGGAGTCTCTGACCGGCATGAAGCGCTACGCGGAGGCGCGAGGGCTCGCCGGCCAGACGCTCGTCGCCATCAACTCCGGTGCCAACCTCAACTTCGACCGGCTGCGCCACATCGCCGAGCGGGCCGAGATCGGGGAGGGCCGCGAAGCCCTGCTCGCCGTGACGATTCCCGAGCAGGCGGGTTCCTACCGGCGCTTCATGCAAGTGCCGGGGCCGCGCGCCATCACCGAGTTCAACTACCGCCAGACCGGCCCCGGCATCCCGGCGCACATCTTCGTTGGCGTCGAACTGCGCCACGGCGAGGCCGAGAACGCGAGGTGATCTCCACGCTGGCCGCCGCCGGCTACCCGGTCGAGGACCTCAGCGACAACGAGATCGCCAAGACCCACGTGCGCTACATGGTGGCGGGCGCGTCGCCGGCCTGCAACACGAGGCGGTGCTGCGCTTCCAGTTCCCCGAATATCCGGGGGCGCTGCTGAACTTCCTGAACCGCCTCGGCCAGTTCTGGAACATCTCGCTGTTCCACTACCGCAACCACGGGGCCGATTACCCGCGTGCTGGCGGGCTTCGAAGTGCCGCCGAGGACCGCGACCGCTTCGCGAAGGCCGTCGAGGCGCTCGGCTATCCCTATTGGGACGAGAGCGACAACCCGGCCTTCCGCCTGTTCTGACGGCGCTGCATCGGGTGACGCCCGGCTCCGGGCGGGCCGGCCCCTCACCGCTCCTTGAGCGACGTGGAGAGCA
>CAWKBT010000017.1:0-98609 GCA_963847915.1 uncultured Alphaproteobacteria bacterium | reverse complement strand
AGGACGTTTGGAGTCTCGGGAACCGCAGGACGGGCGAGAGATGGATCCTGGAGCCGCCGAGCGGCGCGGCGCACCGCGTTTCCGTCTCTGTCGCACCCTCTCCACCGTCTTGCCCGGGCTTGTCCCCGTCCCCCACGCCGGCCCGCGCCATCGCCGCCATCCGCCGTCCCGTGACGCCGGGCGCCGCGCGAAGCCGCGCTTGCTGCCGAGGCTTCGCTTCCGGTAAGCTTCCGCCCGTATGGGCGCGGCGGCCGGGGGCGGCCGGATGACGAGCCCGAACCAGGAGGCCGCGGTGGAAGGACGGGGGGCGCTATGCCCGGGGCGGGCGACGGAGCCGACCCCGGCGACGCGGTCCCGGCCGGACCTCTACGCCGCCCTCGACCTCGGCACCAACAATTGCCGCCTGCTGATCGCCCGCCCCACGGCCGACGGGCTCCAGGTCGTCGACAGTTTCTCCCGCATCGTGCGGCTGGGCGAGGGCCTGTCGGCCACGGGCCGGCTCGGCCAGGCCGCCATCGACCGCACCTTCGCGGCCCTGGCGGTCTGCCGCGACAAGATCGTGGCCCGGGGCGTCGTCGCATTCGCGCCTGATCGCCACCGAGGCCTGCCGCGCCGCCGAGAACGGCCCCGACTTCCTCGACAAGCGTGCGGCAGCGGACGGGGCTCGACGTCGAGATCGTCGACCGCGGCACCGAGGCGTGCCTCGCCGCGGAGGGCTGCGCGGCCCTGGCCGACCAGGCCGCCGAGGGCGTCGTGCTGTTCGACATCGGCGGCGGCTCGTCCGAGATCGTCTGGCTCGACCGGGACCGTTCGGCCGGGCGGCGTCGGCCCGGTGCGCGACCGCATCCGCGCCTGGACGTCGCTGCCGCTCGGCGTCGTGTCGCTGGCCGACCGTTTCGGCGGCGTCGACGTCTCGTCCGCACTGCTTCGTCGCCATGGTGCGCCACGTCGAGGCGGCGCTCGCGCCCTTCGCCGCCGAGGTGAAGGCGGAGCACCGCTGCGGGTCCTTCCACCTGCTCGGCACGTCGGGCACCGTCACGACGGTGGCGGGCGTCTTCCTCGGCCTGCCGCCGCTACGACCGGCGGCGGGTCGACGGCCTGTGGATGAACCGCAGCCGACGTCGACGCCGCCATCGGCGCGCCTGCGGGCCATGCCGTTCGAGGCCCGGGTCGCGCACGGCTGCATCGGGCCCGACCGGGCCGACCTCGTGCTCGGCGGCTGCGCGATCCTCGAGGCGCTGCGCCGCACCTTCCCGAGCGAGCGGCTGCGCATCGCCGACCGCGGCCTGCGCGAGGGCATCCTGATCCAGATGATGTGCCGGGACGGTGTCTGGCAGGGGCAGGGCCTGCGCGACGCCTGACGGCACCGGGCGCCGCCATTTGAGCCGGGCCGCGTTCGCCTGTAGAAGGCCTGACCGCGCCCCGAGGAGAGACCGTCCCATGTCCACGAACAAGCCGTCGTCCGGCCGCGAAGGCGGGCGATCGCTGAAGACGCGGGTCAAGTCGGCCGGCAAGCGCTCCATGTCGTCGGCCCTGTGGCTCGGCCGCCAGCTCAACGACCCCTACGTGAGCCGCGCCAAGACCGAGGGCTACCGGTCGCGCGCCGCCTTCAAGCTCCTCGAGATCGACGACCAGTACAAGCTGCTCCGCCCTGGCCAGCGCATCGTCGACCTCGGTGCCGCGCCCGGCGGCTGGTCCCAGGTCGCGGCGCAGCGGCCGAGGCGGGCACGGGCGGCGGCAAGGTCGTGGCGGTCGACCTCCTCGAGATGGAGCCGGTGCCCGGCGTCGACTTCGCCGTGATCGACTTCAACGACGAGGCGGCCGTGCCGCGCATCACCGCCATGATGGGCGGGCGGGCCGACGGCGTGATGTCCGACATGGCGGCCAATGCCACGGGCCACAAGAAGACCGACCACCTGCGCATCATGGGGCTGGTGGAACTGGCCTACGACTTCGCCCGGGGCATCCTGGCGCCGCGCGGCTTCTTCCTCGCCAAGGTGCTGCAGGGCGGCACGGAAGGCGACCTGCTCGCCGCGCTGAAGAGGGACTTCACGGTGGTCAAACACGTGAAGCCCAAGGCGAGCCGGGCCGATTCCTCCGAACTCTACGTGCTGGCGACGGGGTTCCGCGGCGCGCCCGCTTCGCCCGGCGAGGAGGCCACGAGCCCGGCGGGCTGATCGCCGAGTCCGCCGCTCGGCGCCACGGCCGGCCGCCGCGTCGCGCTTGCGGGCGCCGCGCAGGAGGTCGCCGGCGTCGACCGGCAGGCGGGCGAAGACCAGGCTCGCCGAGGCCGAGACCAGCGCCACGGCGTAGAACGCGACCGCGAAGTCGCGCGTCGTCAGCGACGGCGTCGGCGTGCCACCATTGCGACAGCTTCGATCGCGCCCGCGCCGGCCGCGACGCCGGTCGAGAGCGACAGCTGCTGCGCCACCGAGGCGAAGCTCGTGGCCCGGCTCATCTCGGGCGCCGTCGATGTCGGCATAGGCGATGGCGTTGATGCTGGTGAACTGCAGCGAGCGGAAGAAGCCGCCGCCCAGCAGCGCCGCCCAGAGCAGCCATTCGGGCGTCGAGGGCCGGAACAGCCCGTAGCCGACCATGAACAGGCTCGACAGGGCCGCGTTCCAGACCAGCACCCGCCGGAAGCCGAACCGCCGCAGGATCGGCCTGGCGGTGGTCTTCATCAGCATGGCGCCGGCGGCCGCCGCGAAGGTGAGGCAGCCCGACTGGAACGGGTTCAGGCCGAAGCCGATCTGCAGCATGAGCGGCAGCAGGAACGGCAGCGCCCCGATGCCGAGGCGGAACACGAAGCCGCCCGGTCACGCTCGCCCGGAAGGTCGGGATGCGCAGCAGCGCGAGATCGATGATGGGATGGCGCGCCCGCCGCGCGTGGACGCACATAGGCGGCGACGAGCACGAGGCCGCCGACGATCAGCGCGACCGTGACCGGCGCTCGGCACGATGCCGCGCCCGATGACGGTGAGGCCGAAGGACAGCGACGACAGGCCGGCGCCCGAGAGGAGGAAGCCCCGGGACGTCGAGCGGCCAGACCTCGGTCTCGCGGATGTCGGCGATGAACAGCGTCGCCAGCACGACGCCCAGGACGCCGATCGGGCACGTTGATCCAGAAGATCCAGCGCCAGTCGAAATAGGTGGTGATGAACCCGCCGAGCGGCGGGCCGAGGATGGGCCCGAGCAGCGCCGGCACGGTCAGGTAGGCCAGGGCCGTCACGAGCTCCTCGCGCGGGACCGAGCGGAGCAGGACGAGCCGGCCCACCGGCACCATCATGGCGCCGCCGAGCCCCTGGATCACGCGCGCCGCCACGAAGGTCGGCAGGCGTGTCGGCGAGCCCGCACAGGATCGAGCCCGCCACGAAGACCACGATGGCGCCCCGGAAGATCGGCCGCGCCCCGAACCGGTCCGCCGCCCAGCCGCTCGCCGGGATGAACACCGCGAGGCTGATGAGGTAGGACGTCATCGCCAGCTTGAGCGTGATCGGGTCCTGGTGGAGATCGGCGGCGATGGCCGGGAGCGAGGTCGCGATCACGGTCGAGTCCATGTTCTCCATGAACAGCGCGCAGGCCACGACGAGTGGCACCAGCATGTGACGGGGCAAGGCGGGACGGGACCTCCAGGGCGCTGACGGGCCGGGGGCAGCCTCTATGGCGTCCTCGCGGCTTTTCCGCGGCCCGGAGGTTTCCCAATCGGCGCCTCCGCGAGCCGCGCCTCCCGAGCCGCGCGGCGCGGCTCCGCCCGGCGTCTTCCCTCTGTCGCTCCGGCATGATAGTGGCCACTGCCAACCCGAGCGGCGCCCCGACCCGGCGCCGCTCTTTTCGTCGCAGCGGCCGCGAAGGCCTGAGCGCGACCCGCCCGGAGTTGGCCATGACCATCGCACGCCCGACCTTCACCGAGGCCCTGACCTTCGACGACGTGCTGCTGAAGCCCGGCCACTCGCTCGTGATGCCCGGACAGGTCGACGTGCGGACGCGGCTCACCCGCGCGCATCGACCTCAACATCCCGCTGATCTCCTCCGCCATGGACACCGTGACCGAGGCGCGGCTCGCCATCGCCATGGCGCAGGCGGGCGGCATCGGCGTGATCCACCGCAACCTCGAGCCCGAGGCCCAGGCCGAGGAGGTCCGCAAGGTGAAGCGCTACGAGAGCGGCATGGTGGTCGACCCCATCACCATCAACCCGGACGCGACGCTGGCCCAGGCGCTGGAGCTGATGCGGCGCCACAACATCTCGGGCATCCCGGTGGTCGAGCCCGGCCCCGCCGGGCCTGCCGGCCCGGATCGTCGGCATCCTGACCAACCGCGACGTGCGCTTCGCCGACGATCCCGACGCCAGCCCGTCACCGACTTCATGACCAAGAAGGTCATCACGGTGCGCGAGGGCGTGCAGGCCCGACGAGGCGCGCCGCCTGCTGCACCAGCATCGCATCGAGAAGCTCGTCGTGGTCGACGACGACGACCGCTGCGTCGGCCTCCTGACCGTCAAGGACATGGAGAAGGCGACCCTGCACCCGCTGGCCTGCAAGGACCCGGAGGGGCGCCTGCGCGTCGCCGCGGCCTCCAGCGTCGGCGCCAAGGGCTTCGCCCGCTCGGCCCTGCTGATCGAGGCGGGGGTCGATTGCGTCGTGGTCGACACCGCGCACGGCCATTCCCAGCAGGTGCTGGACCAGGTCGGCGAGCTGAAGCGCCTGTCCAACAAGGTGGCGATCATCGCCGGCAACGTGGCGACGGGCGACGGCGCCAAGGCGCTGATCGACGCCGGCGCGGATGCCATCAAGATCGGCATCGGGCCGGGCTCGATCTGCACGACGCGGATCGTCGCGGGCGTCGGCGTGCCGCAGCTCACCGCCATCATGGACGCCGCCGAAGCGGCGCGCCAGCAGGGCGTACCGGTGATCGCCGACGGCGGCATCAAGTTCTCGGGCGACGTCGCCAAGGCCATGGCGGCGGGCGCCGATTCGCGTGATGATCGGCTCGCTGTTCGCCGGCACGGACGAGAGCCCCGGCGAGGTCTACCTCTACCAGGGCCGGTCGTTCAAAGCCTACCGCGGCATGGGTTCGGTCGGCGCCATGGCGCGCGGCTCGGCGGACCGCTACTTCCAGGCCGAGGTCCGCAACGAGCTCAAGCTCGTGCCGGAGGGGATCGAGGGGCAGGTGCCCTATCGCGGCCCGGTCGGCGCCATCCTGCACCAGCTCACCGGCGGCCTGCGGGCCGCCATGGGCTATACCGGCGCCGCGACGATCCGCGACTTCCAGGAGAAGGCCCAGTTCGTCCGCATCACCAATGCGGGCCTGCGCGAGAGCCACGTCCACGACGTCGCCATCACGCGCGAGAGCCCGAACTACCCGGGCGGCGTCTGACACGGCATGGAGAAAGGGCGGCCTCGGCCGCCCTCGATCGGTTCGCCCGCGATCGGCGCCCGGCGGATCCGGGCGCCGGCGAGATCACATGTGGTTCTCGAGCGTGGTCTTGGCGTCCGGACGCATCTTGGGCGGAGCCGGCAGCACGGGCGGCGGGCGGCGGCGGGCGTGGTGGCGCAGGCCGCCAGCGACAGGGCCAGGGCGGCGAGGGCCGCCTGGCGAACGATACGGGTCATGGTGGTATCCTCAAGCTACGCAATCTTCGGGCGTGTCAATTGACAGCGCATGCCCCGTTTTCTTCTCATTCCAGGCTCAATTGTGGCAAAACTCGCATGAACCCCGGTGCCCGCCTCTCCGCCGCCATTGAGATCCTCGATGTGATCGAAATGCAACGGCGGCCCGCCGCCGATGCCCTGAAAGACTGGGGCACGGCGCATCGCTACGCCGGCTCGAAGGACCGGGCCGCCATCGGCAGCCTGGTCTATGATTCGCTCCGGGTCCGCAGCTCGGCCGCCTTCGTCATGGGTGCGGATACGGCCCGCGCCGTGCTGCTCGGCGCGCTGCGCGAGCTGCGCGGGCTGTCGCCCGACGCCGTCGCGGCGCTCTGCACCGGCGAGGGCTATGCACCCGCGCCCGCTGAGCGAGGCCGAGCGCGAGCGCTACAGCGACGGCACGCTCGAGGGCGCGCCGGACCATGTGCGCGGCGATTACCCCGAATGGCTGGCCGGCCCCTTCGCGTCCTGCCTTCGGCGACGACGGCCGCCGACGAGGGCCGCGCGCTGGCGCGGCGCGCGCCCGGTCGACCTGCGCGTCAACACGCTGAAGGTCGACCGCGACAAGGCGCTGCGCTCGCTGGCGCATCTCCGGCCCGAGCCGACCGCCGCACGCACCGGGCGGGCTGCGGATCGCGGTCGGCGAGGACGGCCGGGCGCCCGGCCCTCGCGGCCGAGCCCGCCTATGTCAAAGGCTTCGTCGAGGTGCAGGACGAGGGCTCGCAGATCGCCGCCCTGGTCAGCGGCGCCAAGCCCGGCATGCAGGTGCTCGACCTGTGCGCCGGCAGCGGCGGCAAGACGCTGGCCCTGGCTGCCATGATGGACAACAAGGGTCAGGTCTTCGCCACCGACCTCGACGGGCGGCGCCTGATGCCGATCTACGACCGCCTGGCCCGGGCCGGCGTGCGCAACGTGCAGGTGCGGGCCCCCAAGGGGCGCCAGACGGCGCTGGACGACGTCGTCGGGCGGTTCGACATCGTCTTCGTCGACGCGCCCTGCACCGGCACCGGGACCTGGCGCCGCAACCCGGACGCCAAGTGGCGGCTGCGCCCCGGAGCGCTCGAGGAGCGGATCAAGACGCAGGACGAGATCCTGGCGGCGGCCGTGCGCCTACGTGAAGCCGGGCGGGCGCCTCGTCTACGTGACCTGTTCGGTGCTGCGCGAGGAGAACGAGGACCGTCTGAGCCGCCTGCTCCTCGACCATCCCGGGCTGCTGCCGCTCGATGCCGGCCACATGGCGCGCGACGCCGGGGTGCCGGCGCTGGCCGCCCATGCCTCGCCGCTCGGCCCCGGCCTGCGTCTGTCGCCGCTGCGCTGCGGCACCGACGGCTTCGGGATCGCGACGCTGCTGGTGCAGTGACGCGGCGCGGCACGCCCCGCCGCGGGCTCCCGTCCGGAGCGGCCGCGGCCTGTGTCGGCTACTGCGCCGAGGCCGACAGGGCCGGCCCGGCCGGGTCCGTCGCCAGAGGCGGACGGGACAGCCAGGGCGAAGGCGTGCGGCCGCGGGCCTCGCCGCGGTCGAACAGCGTCTGCATGTAGGTGGTGCTGAACTGTTCGGCGGCGTCGGTCGACGGCGGTTCGGGGACGTCCGCGTCGATGAAGGCGACGTGGTAGCCGATGCCGTGCTGGGCCGCATAGGCGTAGGACGCCAGCACGTTGCTGCGGCCCTCGCGTTTCAGGATCGTCGACAGGCCGCGCGCCGCCACCGACACGGTGCTGTTCTCCACCACCTTGAAGGCGGGATCGATCTTGTTGTTGACGAGGACGTAGAGGTCGCTGATCGGGCTCGGCCCGGCCGACCCGCCGTAGATCAACTGGTCCGGCGCGACGTAGATCTGCCGGACGGTGGCGCCGTCGACATGCATCTCCTGGAAGGGATGGCCGCCGCTCTCGACCTCGATGAGCCGGGGCGGGAACAGCGCCGGGATCGATGCCGAGGCCGCCAGCACCTGGCGGAACAGCGCCAGCGCGTTCGGCGCATGGGAGTTGGCGATGGCGCCCATGTTCCAGACGACCGAGCGCTGCTGGTCGATGTTGGTGGTCACGACGATCAGGCGCCGCCCCTTGCGGTGCTCGGCCGCGACGGCGTCGAGGATGGGCTGGTCGATGTAGTGCGCGATGAACTTGCCGAGCTTGTCGCTGTCCACGAAGGCGTTGCCGACCAGCGCGTTCAGCACGCTCGCATCCTTCACCAGCGCCGACGCGTAGCCGTTGGTGTAGAGGTCCTGGAGTGTCGCGTCGTATTGCGGACCCAGGAAGGCGAAGGGCGCCATGAGGGCGCCGGTGCTGATGCCGGACACGATGGTGAAGCTCGGCCGCTGGTGCGATTCCGTGAGCCCCTTCAGGAACCCCGCCCCGAAGGCACCGTCCGATCCGCCGCTCGACAAGGCGAGCACCGTCACGCGCTCGTGGCGCGCCTGCGCCTGGGACGCCACCTCCTGGCGGAACCGTTCGAAGACCGAGGCGGGGGCATCGGCGTAGAACCGGACGTTGGCGGGCATGCCGGGCACGCCGGCGCTCTCGGCCTCGGCGAGCGAGTAGGCGGTGCGCGGCGTCGTCGAAGCGCAGCCGCCGACGGCCAGGCTGAGGGCCGCGGCGCCGATGAACAGCGCGCGCTGGGACTTGGACATGGCTTGAACTCACCCCGGTGACGCTTCGGCAGGTCGCGGACGACCGGACCCCGAACAGGCATCATTATGCTCAACCAGGATAGTTCCGCGAAGGCGGCAAGTTCCCGGCGAGCGCGCGAATCCGGGAGAGTGTGGCTTCCATGTGCCGCGCGCGTCAGTGCGCCGTCAGGCTGGCGAGTCGCTCGCTGCCGGCGAGAAAGCGCGTCGGATCGACCGGTTCGCCGTCGATGCGGACCTCGTAGTGAAGGTGCGGACCGGTGGCCCGGCCGGTCGCGCCCACGTAGCCCAGCACGGCGCCGCGCGTGACGAGACGGCCTTCCGCCACCGCGATCCCGCCCATGTGGGCGTAGCGTGTCGTGACGCCGTTGCCGTGGTCGACCTCGACCATGTTGCCGTAGCCGCCCGCTGTCCCGGCGAAGACGACCCGGCCACCGCCGGTGGCGCGGATGTCGGTGCCGTAGCCCTCGCGCAGGTCGACGCCGGTGTGCAGCGCCGGCCGGCCCAGGAACGGGTCGGTGCGGGCGCCGAAGGGCGAGGTGACGTCGAGGCGCCCCAGCAGCGGCGTCGCGAGCGGCAGGCGGCCGAGCGCGTTCTCGAGCTGCGCCGTCGTCGCCACGGCGCCGCGCAACTCCGCGACGGCACGGCCGAAGGTCCCGTCCTGTCCCTCGGGCAGCGGCACGAAGGGGCCGCCGACGCCCGCCGCGCCGGGGTGGGCGAGGTAGCGGTCGGGCGACAGGCCGGCTTCCTCGATGAGGCTGCGGATGCGGGCCGAGCGCTGCCGGGCCGCGGCGCCGATCCGCGTCACCGAGACCGCCTGGGCCTGTTCGACGCGGTCGAGGGCGAGTCCGAGGGCGCCGAGCCGGTCCCCGAGCGGGCTGTGGGCGTCGTCGAGCAGGAAGGCGTGGTCCTCCGCCCGGCCGCGGTCGAGCGGGCCGCGCGCCGGCGGCTCGACGAGCGGGTGCGGCTTGCCGCCGTCCGCGTAGCCCAGCGCCGCAGTCGGAAGCGCGGCCGGCGGCGGCGGCGGCAGAGCACCGGTGATCTGCGGGGGCAGGTCGGCACGACGCGACACGGGGCCGCCCTCGCCCGACAGGCTCGCGACGGTCGCGGCCCGGTCTTCCAGCCGGGCTTCCCGGGACACGAGCTCGTGCAGCCGCGTCTCGATCTGGGCCTGGTCGGCCCGCGCCTGGTCGCGCTGGTGTTCGAGGTCCTGGCGCAGGCCGTCGATCCGGTCCTCGTAGGCGTACTGGAGCGCGCCCTGGCGGCGCATCAGCTCGGCCACGAGATCGTCGTGGAACGCGACGTAGAGCGTGCTCGCGAGGCCGACGCAGCCTGCGAGGAAGAGCATGACGAGCCCGGCCTGCACCAGGGGCGCCCGCAGCGCCACCGTCCGCATGCCGGTCCCGCGCGAGACCGTGAGGAAATAATGCGAGCGCGGCAGTGCTTCGGAAGGCGGGAGTCGGTGGCTTGGCATGTCGGATCACCCCGCGCGCCGTTCCTCCCCCGGGGCGGCCGCGTCTGGTCGAATTAAGACCAACGAGGTTAACAGAACCTCACCAAGCCCCACCTGATCACCGCGGCAGAGCTTTGACCGCGGCCAGGACCGCCTCGGCATGCCCCTTGACCGAGACTTTCGGCCAGATCTCCGCGATCCTGCCATCCGGCCCTATGAGAAAGGTGGTTCGCTCCACGCCCATATATTTTCGGCCGTACATGCTTTTTTCCTGCCAGACGCCGTAAGTCTCGCAGACTTCTTTGGTCTCATCCGCACCCAATGCGAGTGCGAGCCCGTGTTTGGCCTTAAAAATGTCATGGCTGCGGTTCGAGTTGGGCGACACGCCCAGGATCTCGGCACCAGCGTCGCGAAAGGCCGGCATGAGAGCGTTGAAGTCGGCCGCCTCCCGGGTGCATCCGCTCGTGTCGTCCTTGGGGTAGAAATACAACACGAGGGCCTTGCCGGCGTAATCCGCGAGCGTCAGATCGGGTGCGCCGTCCCGCGGCAACCGAAATGCCGGCGCGGGTGCGCCGGTCTGCAAAGGAACGGCCATGACGTCTTCCTTTCGTCCCATTGGGGGCCGATGGCTTTCGGCGGCTGCCGGCCGCGTCGGCGCGTGGCCGCAACGGTGGTTGGAAGCAGCCTGTCCGTCAATCCAGGGAGCCTGACGGCTTGGCCGCAATGCACGATTCTCCGCAGGACGGACCGCCACCCGAGGGACCGCCCCTCGAGGACGGACCGGTTGCGGCCTGCATGCGGCACCTCCTGCGCCGGCCGCCCCGGCGGCGGACCGGCGTGCGCCGCGCCGCGATCGCGCTGACGGGGTTCGTTGCCAGCGTCGGCTTCCTGGCGGCGCTGCTGGCCTCCGGCCTCTTCCTCAGACTGCGCCAGGGGCCCATCACCTTCGACCTCAAGCCGCAGATCGTGGCCGCGCTCGACGCGCGTCTCGGCCACGGCTACCGCTTCGACCTCGCCGATACGGCGATCGAGGCCACCGACCATGGCCCGGCCCTCACCATCCACAGCCTGTCCGTCGCCGACGCGTCGTCCAAGCCCGTCGTTTCGGCGCCGAGCGCCGCCATCGCGGTCGACCCCCTGGCGCTGATGGTCGGCCGCATCTCGCCGACGCGGCTCGATATCCACGACGTCGACCTGCGCCTCGTCGTCCGTCCCGACGGGCAGGTGGCCGTCTCGGCGGGTTCGGACGAGGCGGCCGTGCCGCTGTCACGCGCCTTCTCGGGCGTGACCGAGCCCGCGGCGCCGACCCCGCACGCCCCGCCGGCGGCCGGCGACGGCCACGCGGCGCTGACCGCGCCCGACGGCACCGTGCTGCCGGCAGCGGCCGACAGCACCGCCACCGTCCCGCCCCGGCCGGGCGCCGGCGCTCTCCGGGCGCTCTCGGCCACGATGCGCACGCTCGTCGACGCCGCCACGGCGCCCGGCAGCGCCATCGACGCGCTCGACCACGTGAGCGTCACGGGTCGGCTCGTGCTCGCCGACCGCATCCACGACACCACCACCATCTTCAAGAACACGGTGCTGAACTTCGCCCGCGACAGCGACGGCGCGCCCGTGCTCAGCGTCGCGGCCGATGGGCCGGCCGGCCGCTGGAGCCTCGAAGCCCGTGCCGCCGTGCAGCCGGACGGCACCAAGCTCCTGAACGTCCGGGCCGCGAACCTGTCGCTCGACGAGATCACGCTGGCGGGCGGGCTGAAGAGCATCGGCTTCGACCTCAATATGCCGGTGTCGGCCAAGCTCGAGATGCAGCTGGCGAAGGACGGCCAGATCGACCGGGCCAAGGGCACGTTCTCCCTCGGTGCCGGCTATTTCAGGCTCGACGACCCGGACCACGAGCCCTTGCTGATCGATGCCGCGACGGGCGGCTTCCATCTCGACCGCACGACGAACGGCGTCGAGATCGACCGCACCGAGATGCACGGGCCGACCTCGGAATTTTCCCTCACGGGCCATGTCGACCTGCCGCGCACGCTGGAGGATCCCTGGTCGGGGCGGGCGGACCTCACCGGGGCCTTCGCGCCCGAACGGCCGGGCGAGAAGCCGATCCGCATCACCCGCGGCGGCTTCGCGTTCCGCGTCGTCCCGAGGGAACACCGCTTCCTCCTCGACAAGGCCGAGGTCGCCGGGCCGGAGATCGATTTCAACGCGACCGCCGACATCCAGAACGGTCCCGGCGGCATCCGCATCCGCAACACGTCGAGCGTGCGCCGGATGCCGGCCCAGACGCTGGTCCGGCTGTGGCCGAGCTTCGTGGCGGCGCCCGTGAGGGCCTGGCTGCTGGCCAACCTCAAGGGCGGCATGGTCGAGAGCGGCACCGCCACGGCCGACCTCGACGGCAACGACCTCGCCCTGATGAAGCAGGAGCGTTCGGTCGCCGACAGCCACGTCAAGGTGGATTTCGCCGTGTCGGGCCTGGCGCTCGGCTTCATGAACGGCGTCCCGCCGCTGGTCGACGTCGCCGCGACCGGGACCGTCACGGGCCGAACCTTCGACATGCAGGTGCAGCACGGCGCCATGGACGTGTCGCCCGGCCATCGCCTGACGCTCGCCGACGGCACGCTGCGCGTCCCCGACAACGACCCCAAGCCGACGCCCGCGACCGTCGAGGCCCATGTCACGGGTTCCGTCGAGACCGTGGCGGACCTCCTGTCGCGCGACGCGCTGAAGTCCTATGCGGACCTGCCGATGGATGCCGGTGCGCTGCACGGGCAGGTCGACAGCCACCTGACGGTCGGGTTCCTGATGGGCAAGGACGTGCCGCCGGGCAGCGCCGTGGTGTCGGTCGGCGCCATGGCGACCAATTTCGCGCTCGACCGGATCGTCGGCAAGGAGGGCCTTTCGGACGCGACGGTGCGGCTCGACCTCGACCCTAAGGCGGGCCTGCATGCCAAAGGCGAGGGGCGCGTCTACGGCGCCGCGACCACGATCGAGCTGCACAAGCCGCAGACGGGCGCCGGCGAAGCCGTGATCGCGCTGACGCTCGACGACGCGGCGCGGGCCCGGGCCGGAATGGGGTCCTCCGGGCTGAAAGGGCCCGTGGCGGCGAAGATCACGGCCGCGCTGGCCTCGGGCGACAAGACCCGGGCGGCCGTGGACCTCGACTTCGCCAAGGCCTCGATCGACGGCCTCGTGCCGGGCTTCGCCAAGCCGGCCGGCCGGCCGGCCCGGGCCACGCTGAACGTCCTGCAGCGCGACGGCGGCGTCCTGCTCGACAACATCGCCTTCGACGGCGGCGGAGCGGCGCTCAAGGGCAGCGTAGACCTCGACCGCGACGGTGGTTTCGCCTCGGCGACGCTGTCCCAGGTGAAACTGTCGCCCGGCGACGACCTGCATGTCGAGGCGCGGCAGAGCGGCGACACGCTGAAGGTCGTGGCGCATGGCAACAACCTCGATGCCAGGCCCTTCCTGAAATGGCTGTCGGCCTCGGGGCCGTCGGGCGCGGCCGAGCCGCCCGGCAAGGGCGCGCTCGAGCTCGAGCTGCACAGCGCCATCCTCACGGGACAGAACAGCCAGGCCGTGACGGGGGCCGAACTGCACCTGTCGCGCCGCGGCACGCAGGTTCGCCGCCTGACCCTGTCGGGCCGCATCGGGCGCCAGCCCCTCACCATCGCCACGAACCAGACCGACGGGGCGCCCCATTTCCTGATCCATGCCGGCGATGCGGGCGCGAGCCTGCTGTTCATGGACCTCTACAAGCGCATGGCGGGCGGCAAGCTCGACGCCGACGTCGTGATGACGGGGCAGCGGCTCGACGGCTACGTGGCGGTGCACGACTTCACGGTCCGGGAGGACCCAGCGATCCGCAAGCTCGCCGTGGAAGGCCTGGCGAGCCAGAACCGCGACGACACCGGCGCGGCCGTCTCCGAAGCCCAGCCCTTCGACCCGTCCGCCACGACGTTCCGGAAGCTCGAGGCCTCCTTCACCAAGACGGGCAACATCGTCGAGGTCCGCGACGGTTCGATGTTCGGCCCGGCGCTCGGCGCCACCGTGGCGGGGACGATCGACTTCAATCGCGACCAGGTGAGGTTGTCCGGCACCTTCGTGCCGCTGTTCGGGGTCAACAACCTGTTCTCCCAGGTGCCGGTCCTGGGGCCGCTGCTGGGCGGCGGCCGGCACGAGGGGCTGCTCGGCCTCAGCTACCGCATCACCGGTTCGGCCGCCAACCCGGTGCTCAACGTCAACCCGCTCTCGGTGCTGGCGCCGGGCTTCCTGCGCCAGATCTTCGGCGCCTTCGACGGTTCGGCCCAGACCGGCGCCAAGGCGCTCGACCCGCTCCACCTCGGGCAGGACTGACGGCCGCGCCGGTGCCGCGCCGGGCGAGAGCTCAGGCGGGCCTGAGCAGGACGTGCTTCTTGCGGCCGAGCGACAGCTTGACGGTGCCCGCCACGAGGTCGCGCGGCGTCAGGACCGCGGCGTCGCTCGTCACCGTGTCGCCGTTGACCTTGAGGCCGCCGCCCTTGATCTGACGCCGCGCCTCGCTGGTCGAGGCCACGAGGCCGGCCCGCGTGAAGGCGCTCAACACGCCCAGGCCCGCCTCGAGCTCCGCCGACGCCACCGTGACGCTCGGCAGGTCCTCGGCGAGCGCGCCCTGCTCGAAGGTGAGGCGCGCCGTCTCGGCCGCGGCCTGCGCGGCCTCGATGCCATGCATCAGCGCCGTCGCCTCGGTGGCGAGGTGTTTCTTCGCCTCGTTGATCTCGGCACCTCCCAGGGCTTCGAGGCGCGCGATCTCGCCCAGCGGCAGCAGCGTGAACAGGCGCAGGAACCGGCCCACGTCGGCGTCCTCCGTGTTGCGCCAGAACTGCCAGTAGTCGTAGGGGCTGCGCATCTCCGGGTTCAGCCACACCGCACCCGAGGCGGTCTTGCCCATCTTGGCGCCCGAGGACGTGGTGATGAGCGGGCAGGTCAGGGCGTAGAGCTGGGGGGCGCCCATGCGGCGGCCGAGGTCGAGCCCCGTGACGATGTTGCCCCATTGGTCCGAGCCGCCCATCTGGAGCCGGCAGCCGAAGCGGCGGTTGAGCTCGACGAAGTCGTAGCTCTGCAGGCACATGTAGTTGAACTCCAGGAACGACAGCTCCTGGTCCCGCTCCAGCCGCATCTTGACGCTGTCCATCGCCAGCATGCGGTTGACCGAGAAGTGACGGCCGACCTCGCGCAGGAAGTCGATGTAGTTCAACTTCGTCAGCCACTCGGCATTGTCGACCATCACGGCGTCGTGCGGGCCCGCACCGAACCGCACGAGCCGCTGGAAGTTCGTCTTGATCCCGTCCTTGTTGGCCTCGATCTGCTCCACCGTGAGGATCTGGCGCGACTCGTCCTTGCCCGATGGGTCCCCGACCCGCGTGGTGCCGCCGCCCATCAGCACCACGGGCTTGCCGGCGCCGGTCTCCTGCAGCCAGTGCAGCATCATGATCGACACGAGGCTGCCCACGTGGAGCGACGGACCCGTGCAGTCGTAGCCCACATAGGTGTTGAGCTGGCCCGTCTTGGCCAGGGCATCGATGCCGGCCTCGTCCGAGGTCTGGTGCACGTAGCCGCGCTCGCGCATCACCCGGAGGAAGTCGGAAGCGGGAAAGGCCTGCGCGGCGCTGGCGGACATGGAACACTCGAACCGTTCGGGAAAGGGGCGGCGGGACGGTCTCGACGGCTCGCCGCCGGTTCGGCCCGTCTATGGCGTCTTGCCGCCCCGCGCAACTTCGGCGAGGCTCGCGGCCTTGACGGCGCGGCAAGGGTTCCCGCGCGATCCTGGGGCGAGGAAGGCGGAGGCGCGCGCATGCTGGCCTTGGGACTGATGAGCGGCACGTCGATGGACGGCATCGACCTCGCCTTGGTCGAGACCGACGGCGGCGACCGCCTGTCCTTCGGCCCGACCGGCTTCGTGCCTTATGGAGAGAAGGACCGCGCGCTGCTGCGGCAGGCCCTGGCCGATGCGGTCGGGCTCGGCGACCGTGCGGCCCGGCCCGGCGCGCTCGGCGAGGCGGAGGCCTGCGTCACGGCACGCCACGGCGCGGCGGTCCGCGACTTCGTCGCCGCCCATCCGGACGCGGCTCGTGGCCTGGAGCTCGTCGGCTTCCACGGCCAGACCGTGCTGCACCGGCCCGAACGGCGGCTCACCGTGCAGATCGGCGACGGGGCGCGGCTGGCGCGCGAGACCGGGATCGACGTCGTGGCCGACCTGCGGGCCGCCGATGTCGCGGCCGGCGGACAGGGGGCACCGCTCGTGCCGGCGTTCCACCGCGCCCTCGCGGGCTCGGCCGGCCTCGCCCTGCCGGCCGCGATCCTCAACCTCGGCGGCGTCGGCAACATCACGTTCCTGCCCGAGCGGGGAGACCCGGTCGCCTTCGACACCGGCCCCGCCAACGCGCTCCTCGACGACCTGATGCTGGAGCGGACCGGCGCGGCCTTCGACCGAGACGGGGCGGCCGCCGCGGCCGGGAGCATCGCGTCGGACATCGTCGACGCCCTGATGCGCCACCCTTATTTCGCGGCGCCGCCGCCGAAGTCGCTCGACCGCAACGCGTGGTCGCGGGCGGCCGTGGCGCCGCTGTCGACGGCCGACGCGGCCGCGACGCTGACCGATTTCACCGCCGCCAGCGTGGCGCGGGCTCTGGACCTTCTGGCAGACCGCCCGACCCTCGTGGTCGTCTGCGGCGGCGGTGCCAGCAACCCGACGCTGATGGGTCGCCTGCAGGACCGGCTGCCGTGCCGCGTCGTCGCGGCGGGCGCCCTCGGGTGGGACGCCGACGCCATCGAGGCCCAGGCCTTCGCCTATCTCGCGGTGCGCTCGCGGCTCGGCCTGCCGATCACGTTCCCCGGCACCACCGGCGTGCCGGCCCCGCTGCCGGGCGGGACCTTCCACGCCGCCGCGCGCTGATCGCCCCTCGCGGGGCGGCGTCTCGCCTCAGCCGGCGCCGCCGCTGCGGGCCGGGATGGCGGTCCGCACGGGGTTGTCGAGCCGCCGGTCGAGGTAGGTGCTGACCTCGGCGATGAGCGTGTCGACGCAGTTCTCGAAGAAGTGGTTCGCCTCCGGGATCACGGCGTGCTCGATCAGGATACCCTTCTGGGTCTTCAGCTTCTCGATCAGCGTCTGCACCTCCTTCAGCGGCGCCACGCGGTCCTTGTCGCCGTGGACGAAGAGCCCCGACGAGGGGCAGGGCGCCAGGAAGGAGAAGTCGTAGAGCGTCGCCGGCGGGGCGATCGAGATGAAGCCCTCGATCTCCGGGCGTCGCATGAGGAGCTGCATGCCGATCCAGGCGCCGAACGAGAAGCCCGCGATCCAGCAGGCCCGCGCGTCCGGGCTCACGGTCTGGGCCCAGTCCAGGGCCGCCGCGGCGTCGCTGAGCTCGCCCGCGCCATGGTCGAAGTGACCCTGGCTGCGGCCCACGCCGCGGAAGTTGAACCGGAGCACCGAGAAGCCGCGCTCCGCGAACGCGTAGTAGAGGTTGTAGACGATCTGGTTGTTCATCGTGCCGCCGAACTGCGGATGCGGGTGCAGCACGATGGCGATCGGCGCGCCCCGCTTCTTGGCCGGGTGGAAGCGACCCTCGAGGCGACCGGCGGGTCCGGCAAAGATGACTTCAGGCATGCGATCTCCGAGCGTTCCGGGGCCGGGTCGGCCCCATCGCGGGACCCCACCCGAACAGGCGGACCGGGTGCGGCAGGATGGGTATGGGGCGGCTGGGGGCTCGCTTGACTCCGGTTTCGAGAGGCCGTAACCCCGTTAGAATAATTCTAACAGAATGACGGCCGCCGCTCACGGCATCGAGCGAGGGTCTGCCCACGGGCAAGCGGCCTCTTAGCACGCCTGCCCCTTGCGATTGCAAGACTTTTGAGTGATCCACCGTGACCGGTCAGCCCGCCCGCCCGCGCGTCTACCTTGACCACAACGCCACGGCACCGCTGCGGCCCGAGGCCAGGGCGGCCGCCCTGGCGGCCTTCGAGGCTCCCGCCAACCCGTCGTCCATCCATGGCGAGGGCCGTCGCGCCCGGGCGATCGTGGAGGAGGCGCGCGCCGGGGTCGCGGCGCTGGTGGGCGCTGCACCGGCCGGCGTCGTCTTCACCTCGGGAGCCACCGAGGCGGCACATCTCGCGCTCTCGCCCGACATGGTCGTCGAGGGCCGCTCCGGCGCGGCGCGGCTCCTCGTCTGCGCCACCGAACATGCCGCCGTGCTCCACGGACACCGCTTCCCGCGCGACGCCGTCACGCGGCTTCCGGTGCTGGAGGACGGCACGCTCGACCTCGATGCGCTCGACGATGCCCTCGCCGGCGTGGGCCCGGCCGTTGTGGCGGTGCAGGCCGCCAACAACGAAACGGGCGTGCTCCAGCCGGTCGCCGCCATCGCCGCGCGCGTCCGGGCCCGGGGCGGCGTCCTGGTCTGCGATGCCGTCCAGGCGGCCGGGCGCCTCGACTGCACGCGGCTCGGTGCCGACATGGTGCTTGTGTCGGGGCACAAGCTCGGCGGGCTCGCGGGCGCGGGCGCCGCGGTCGCGGTGAGCGACCGGGTCGGCTGGGGATCGGCCGTGCTCCTGGGCGGCGGGCAGGAGCGGGGGCGGCGCTCCGGCACCGAGGCGGTCGCCGCCATCGCGGCCTTCGGCGCCGCCGCACGCGCGGCGCCGTCGACCGGCCTCGCCGTGCTGCGCGACCGGTTCGAGGCGGCGCTGCTCGACCTCGCGCCCGATGCCGTGGTCTTCGGCCGCACGGCCGCGCGCCTGCCGAACACCTGTGCCTTCGCGGTGCCGGGCGTCTCGGCCGATCGGCTGCTCATCGCATTCGACCTCGACGGCGTCTCGGTGTCGTCGGGTTCGGCCTGCGCATCGGGCAAGGTGGGGCGGTCGCACGTGCTTGACGCGATGGCGGTGAGACCCGATCTCGTATCCTGTGCCGTTCGCGTCAGCCTCGGGTGGACGTCGACGGCGGTGGACGTCGAACGCGCCGCTCATGTGCTCGGCACGGCCCTGCATCGCCTCCGCGGGGGGCGGCGGCGCGCCGCCGCGTGACTATATACAACACAGAGCGACACGGCCCCGCTCGGGCCTTTGATGAGACATCGACCGGGTCGCTCGCGCGGCCGGTCGGGGAGTGTTGATGATGGCGGCTGTTCAGGACACCGTCGATCGCGTGAAGGCGATCGATGTCAGCGAATACAAGTACGGCTTCGTGTCGGACATCGAATCCGAGAAGGCCCCCAAGGGCCTCAACGAGGAGATCGTCCGCTTCATTTCGGCCAAGAAGAACGAGCCGGAATGGCTGACCGAATGGCGGCTCGAAGCCTATCGCCGGTGGCAGACCATGGCGGCGCCGGACTGGTCGCGCGTGAAGCATCCGCCCATCGACTACCAGGACCTCCATTACTTCTCGGCCCCGAAGGGGACCAGCGGGCCGAAGTCGCTCGACGAGGTCGACCCCGAACTGCTGCGGACCTACGAGAAGCTCGGGATCCCGCTGCGCGAGCAGGAGATCCTGGCCGGCGTCGAGCCGTCCTCGCGCGTCGCCGTGGATGCGGTCTTCGACAGCGTCTCGGTCGCCACCACCTTCAAGGCCGAGCTCGCCAAGTCGGGCGTCATCTTCTGCCCGATCTCCGAGGCGGTGCATTCCCATCCCGAGCTCGTGAAGCGCTATCTCGGCTCCGTGGTGCCGGTGACGGACAATTATTACGCGACGCTGAACTCGGCCGTCTTCTCGGACGGGTCCTTCGTCTACATCCCGCCGGGCGTGCGCTGCCCGATGGAGCTGTCGACCTATTTCCGGATCAACGAGACCAAGACGGGCCAGTTCGAGCGCACGCTGATCATCGCCGACAAAGGCTCCTACGTCAGCTACCTCGAGGGTTGCACGGCGCCGATGCGCGACGAGAACCAGCTCCACGCCGCGGTGGTCGAACTCGTCGCGCTCGAGGATGCCGAGATCAAATACTCGACCGTCCAGAACTGGTATCCGGGCGACGCCGAGGGCCGGGGCGGCATCTACAACTTCGTGACCAAGCGCGGCGACTGCCGTGAGGCCCGCGCCAAGATCTCGTGGACGCAGGTGGAGACGGGCTCGGCCATCACCTGGAAGTACCCGTCCTGCATCCTGCGCGGCGACGAGTCGCGCGGCGAGTTCTATTCGATCGCCATCTCCAATGGGATGCAGCAGGTCGACAGCGGCACCAAGATGATCCACCTCGGCCGCAACACGACGAGCCGGATCATCTCGAAGGGCATCGCGGCCGGCCGGTCGGACAACACCTACCGCGGCCTCGTCTCGGCGCACCGCAAGGCCACCAACGCCCGCAACTTCACCAACTGCGACTCGCTGCTCATCGGCGAGCTCTGCGGCGCCCACACCGTGCCCTACATCGAGGCCAAGACGGCGACGGCGGTCTTCGAACACGAGGCCACGACCTCGAAGATCTCCGAGGACCAGCTGTTCTACTGCCGCCAGCGCGGCCTGTCGGGCGAGGAGGCGACGGCGCTCATCGTCAACGGCTTCGTGCGCGACGTGCTCCAGCAGCTGCCGATGGAATTCGCCGTCGAGGCCCAGAAGCTCATCGCCATCTCGCTCGAGGGCAGCGTGGGCTGATCCGGGCCGACGCCACATCCGCCGTCCCGCCGCCGCGGGGCGGCTCCGCACAGCGAACGACAGGGTTTACGGTATGCTCGAAGTCAGGAACCTTCACGTCGAGGTCGAAGGCCAGAAGATCCTCCGCGGCCTCGACCTCAAGGTCCATCCCGGAGAGGTCGCCGCCATCATGGGGCCGAACGGCTCCGGCAAGTCGACCCTGTCCTACGTCATCGCGGGCCGCGAGGACTACGAGGTGACGGACGGCGAGGTGCTGCTCGACGGCGAGAACGTCCTCGAGATGGACCCCGAGGAGCGCGCCGCCAAGGGCCTGTTCCTGGCCTTCCAGTATCCGGTCGAGATCCCGGGCGTCGCCACCATGACGTTCCTGAAGGCGTCGTTGAACGCCCAGCGCAAGGCGCGCGGCGAGGCCGAGCTGTCGACGCCCGACTTCATGCGGCACGTGCGCGAGGGGGCGGCGAAGCTCGAGGTCGACCCCGAGATGCTGAAGCGCCCGCTCAACGTCGGCTTCTCGGGCGGCGAGAAGAAGCGCATGGAGATCCTGCAGATGGCGCTGCTGGCGCCCCGCTACGGGCTGCTCGACGAGACCGATTCCGGCCTCGACATCGACGCGCTGCGCATCGTGTCGAACGGCGTCAACGCCCTTCGGGCCGCCAACCGCGGCTTCCTGGTGATCACCCACTACCAGCGCCTGCTCGACTACATCAAGCCGGACGTCGTCCACGTCATGTCCAAGGGCCGCATCATCAAGAGCGGCGACGCGAGCCTCGCCCTCGAGCTCGAAAAGAACGGCTACCGCGACTACGTCGCCGACGCCGCCTGAGGTTCTCGCCCATGGCCCCGATGATCCGCCGCGACCACGACGCCGAGCGCATGCTCGGCGAACAGTTCCGCGCCTTCCGCCCGGGCGACGCGTCCGCGGCGCGGCGCGAGGAAGCCTTCACGCTCTTCGCCGAGGCGGGCCTGCCGGGCCGCCGCATCGAGAGCTGGCACTACACCGACCTGCGCGGCCTCGTCCGCGAGGCGCTGCCTCCGGCGCCGGAGCCCGATGCCGCCACGATCGCGCAGGCACGCCTGCGCCTCGCCGCCCATGCGGTGCCGGGCGCGGCGCGCATCGTCGTCCTCGACGGCTCGTTCCGTCCCGAACTGTCGGACCTGTCGTCGCTGCCCGACGGCGTGACGGTGCGCCCGGTGCTCGACGCCCTGGCCGAGGGCGAGCTCGATGCCGAGCCTTCTCGCCGCCCAGAAGCTGGGCGCCGTCGAATCCATCCTGGCGCTCAACGCCGCTTTCCTGCAGGGCGGCGCCGCCGATCGAGGTCGCGGCGGGGCACAGGATCGCGGCGCCGCTCGAGATCGTCGCGCTGCTGTCCGGCCGCGTCCCCGCCGCCACCTACGACCGCAGCTACCTCAAGCTCGGTGACGGCGCCGCGCTCACCGTCATCGAACGCCATGCGGCGCTGGGCGAAGCGAAGTCGCTGGCGGCCTCGGTGCTGGTGGCGGCCGTGGGCGATGGCGCGAGCTTCGAGCACCTCGTGCGCGTCGACGGGCTCGGCGCCCAGGCGCTGCATCTCGGCACGACGCTGGTGCGGATCGGTGCCGGAGCCAAGTTCGAATCCTCGACGCTGGTCGCGACCGGCGGCGTCACGCGGCGCCAGGCCTACGTGGAATTCGTCGGCGAACATTCGAGCGCGCACCTCAACGGCGTGTCGCTGCTCGACGGCCGCGCCCACGCCGACACCACGCTGATCGTCACCCACACGGCCCCCCATTGCGTGAGCCGCGAGCTGTTCAAACACATCCTCGACGGCGAGGCGACCGGCATCTACCAGGGGCGGGTCGTGGTGGCACCCGGGGCGCAGAAGACCGACGGCAAGATGCTCTCGAAGTGCATCTTCCTCGGTGAAGGCGCCAATATGTACAACAAGCCGGAGCTCGAGATCTTCGCCGACGACGTCGTCTGCGGCCACGGCGCCACGGTCGGCGCGCTCGACGAGGACCAGCTCTTCTACCTGCGCGCCCGCGGGATCCCGCTGCGCGAGGCCCAGGCGCTCCTGCTCGAAGCCTTCGCCGGCGAGGCGATCGACGGCGTTTCGATCGAATCCGTCAAGGAGGAGATGGCGGAGCGTGTGGGCCAGTGGCTCCGGCAGCACGGAAGGTGAAGCGATGCCCGATCATCAGCCCGAGGCGAGCCGCGCCTACGACGTCGATGCCATCCGCCGGGATTTCCCGGCCCTGTCGCTGACGCCCTACGGCAAGCCGCTGGTCTACCTCGACAACGCGGCCTCCGCCCAGAAACCCCGGGCCGTGATCGACCGCATCTCGACCGCCTACGAGACCGAATATGCCAACGTGCATCGCGGTCTCCATTACCTCGCCAATGCCGCGACCGAGGCTTTCGAGGCGGCGCGCGACAAGGTGCGGGTGTTCCTCAACGCCGAGTCGGCCGACGAGATCGTCTTCACCCGTTCGGCCACCGAGGCGGTGAACCTCGTCGCCTCCTCGTTCGGCCTCGCCCATATCGGCGAGGGCGACGAGATCGTGCTCTCCATCATGGAGCACCATTCCAACATCGTGCCCTGGCACTTCCTGCGCGAGCGCAAGGGCGCGGTGCTGAAGTGGGTGGGGGTCGACGACGACGGCAACCTGTCGCTCGACGAGTTCGAGCGCGCGCTCTCGCCGCGCACCAAGATCGTCGCCATGACGCACATGTCCAACATGCTGGGCACGATCACGCCCATCAAGGACATGATCCGCATCGCCCATGCCCGCGGCATCCCGGTGCTGGTCGACGGTTCGCAGGGCGCGGTGCACCTCGACGTCGACGTGCGCGACCTCGACGCCGATTTCTACCTGTTCACCGGTCACAAGGTCTACGGCCCGACCGGCATCGGCGTGCTCTACGGCAAGAAGGACCTGCTGGCCGCGTTGCCGCCCTTCAACGGCGGCGGCGAGATGATCGACGTCGTCACGACCGAGGGCGTCACCTACAACAGCCCGCCGCACCGCTTCGAGGCCGGCACGCCGCCGATCGTCCAGGCGATCGGACTCGGTGCCGCGCTCGATTATATGTGCGAGGTCGGCCGCGACCGGATCCGGGCGCACGAGCGGGACCTGACGCTCTACGCGCATGAGCGGCTCGGGCGCGTCAACAGCCTGCGGATCTTCGGCAACGCCAGGGACAAGGGCGCCATCATCTCCTTCGCCATGGAGAACGCCCATGCCCACGACATCGCGACGGTGATCGACCGCTACGGCGTCGCGGTGCGGGCCGGCACCCATTGCGCCATGCCGCTGCTGCAGCGTTTCGGCGTCACCGCGACGTGCCGCGCCTCCTTCGGCCTTTACAACACCCGGCAGGAGGTCGATGCCCTGGCCGACGCGCTCCTGCGCGCCGAAGCGCTCTTCGCCTGAACGGAGACCCCATGTCAGAGACCGCCGCCGCCTCGCCGAACCTGCCGGAGATCGATCCGGCCTCCGCGATCCCCTCGGCCGAGCTCGACCAGATCACCGAAGGCCTGGTCGCCGCGCTGAAGACCGTCTACGACCCCGAGATCCCGGTCGACATCTACGAACTGGGGTTGATCTACAAGATCGAGATCGACGATTCGAAGTTCGTGTCCATCGACATGACCCTCACGGCACCGGGTTGCCCGGTCGCGGGCGAGATGCCGGGATGGGTCGAGACGGCCGCCGCCGGCGTTCCGGGCGTGGCGGGCGCCAAGGTCAGCATGGTCTTCGACCCGCCGTGGGACCAGAGCCGCATGTCCGACGAGGCCCGCGTCGCGCTCGACATGTGGTGAGGCGTCGCCCGCCCGGTTCCGCCGGGCAGGCGGCAGGCGGCCGTCAGCCCGCCGCGGCGCGCTCGAGTTCCGCGATGTCGATCTTCACCATCCGCATCATCGCGGCGAAGACCCGCTGGGCCACGGCCGGCTCCGGATGGCCGAGAAGGCGGGGCAGCGCTTCGGGAACGATCTGCCAGGGAACGCCCCAGCGGTCCTTCAGCCAGCCGCACTGCAACGCGGTGCCGCCCTCGGCCGTCAGCGCGGCCCACAGCCGGTCGACCTCGGCCTGATCGACGCAGGAGACGGAGATCGACGCCGCGGTCCCGTAATCGACCGTCGCGCCGCCGTTCAGCGCCTGGAAGCTCTGACCGCCGAGCGTGAACGACACCATGATGACCTCGCCCGCCGCGCCGCCCGGCCATGCGCCCGGCGCGCGCTGCACGTGCTCGATGCGCGAGCCTTCGACCAGCGACACGTAGAGCGCCACGGCGCTCTCGACCTCGCGGCCATGCCACAGGCAGGTGCTGACCTTCGTCATCATGGCGCCTCCGCTGTCCCTGACGTTCACGCCTCGACCGGCACGGGTTCGTCGGCCAGGAGCCAGGCTTCGAGATCCCGCTCCGCCCGGAGGCTCATGGCGGCCTTGTTGGCGCGAGCCTTGTCGGGTCCGCGGAGTTTCTTGCCCGTCTCGGAGCGCGGCGCCTCGGCGAGCGGCGGGAACAGGCCGAAGTTGACGTTCATGGGCTGGAACGAGGGCGGGCCGGCGTCGATCGTCTCGATGTGGCCGCCCGTGATATGGTTGATCAGCGCACCGATCGCGGTCGTGGCCGGGGGCAGGCTCGCCGCCTCGCCGCGCCGTTCGGCCGCCGCGAGCCGGCCGGCCATCAGGCCCACGGCCGCACTCTCGACGTAGCCCTCGCACCCGGTGATCTGGCCGGCGAAGCGCAGGCGCGGCATGGCCTTGAGCCGGAGCTGCCCGTCGAGCAGCCGGGGGGAGTTGATGAAGGTGTTGCGGTGCAGCCCGCCGAGCCGCGCGAATTCGGCCTTCTGCAGGCCCGGGATGGTGCGGAACACCTCGACCTGGGCGCCATGTTTCAGCTTCGTCTGGAAGCCGACCATGTTGTAGAGCGTGCCGAGCGCATTGTCCTGGCGCAGCTGGACGATGCCATAGGGCTTGACCGTCGGGTTGCGGGGGTTGGTCAGGCCCACCGGCTTCATGGGGCCGTGCCGCAACGTCTCGCGGCCGCGCTCCGCCATGACTTCGATGGGCAGGCAGCCGTTGAAATAGGGCGTTCCTTCCCAGGCCTTGAACGTCGTCGTCTCGTGCGCCAGCAGGGCGTCGATGAAGGCCTCGTACTGGTCCCGGTCGAGCGGACAGTTGATGTAGTCGAGCCCGTTGCCGCCGGGGCCGACCTTGTCGTAGCGGGACTGGTACCAGGCGGTGTCGAAGTCGATGCTGTCCCGGTAGACGATCGGCGCGATCGCGTCGAAGAAGGCGAGCTGGTCCTCCCCGCCGAGGGTCGCGACGGCGGCGGCGAGGCCGGGCGACGTCAAGGGTCCCGTCGCCACGACGACGCTGCTCCAGCTGTCGGGCGGCAGCCCGTCGATCGCCTCGCGCCGCACCTCGATCAGCGGCTCCTCCAGGATGGCCCGCGTCACCGCCGCCGAGAACCCGTCGCGGTCGACGGCCAGCGCGCCGCCCGCCGGCACCTGGTGGCGGTCCGCGCAGTCCATGATGAGCGAGCCGAGCCGCCGCATCTCGCGGTGGATCACGCCGACGGCATTGCCGAGCGCGTCATCGGAGCGGAACGAGTTCGAACAGACGAGTTCGGCGAGGTCCTGGGTCTTGTGGGCCTCGGTCCCGCGCGTCGGCCGCATCTCGTGCAGCACCACGGGCAGGCCGGCGCGGGCGATCTGCCAGGCGGCCTCCGAGCCGGCGAGGCCGCCGCCGATGACGTGGATGGGGTCTGGTCGGGTCGCGATGCTCATGACCCAGACCTAAGGAAAGCTTGGGGCAGGGGCAAGGCGAGGCGCGGCGGCCAACGAAAAGCCCGCCGGAGCGGGGCTCGGCGGGCTCGGACGACGGCCTTGCGGGCCGCACTCAGGCCTGAGCTGCGGTGCTCTGGCGCACGAGGGACTGGATGTCGGCCCGGCCGATGCCGAGGTCGTTGAGCTCGCGGTCCGAGAGGCGCGACAGCTCACGGACGGAGTCGCGGTAACGGCGCCAGGCGGCGATCTTGACGGTGAGGGACTTGATCATGGGGTGACTCTCCATTGTTGTTAGCCGCTCGGCTGCGATGGGCAGCGGCACGGCGGCGATGTCATGCCCACCCACACACACGACGGCGGGCATGGTCGGGGGTTCGTCAGGCGGCGAGCGACGTCGGCGCGTGCGAGGCCCAGGCGGGCCCGATCAGGGCGGCATTCGTCGCGGCGGTCGTGGGCGCCGAGATGAAGGTGCGCACCTCGTCGACGGTGGCGCCGGCCGCCACGAAGGGGATGTCGGCCCGGCCGATGCCGAGGTCGTTGAGCTCGCGGTTGCTCAGCGAGGACAGCTCGCGGATGGTCTCGCGCTCGCGGCGCCAGGCGGCCAGGCGGGTGGTGAAGGTCTTGAACATGGGGATACTCCGGTTCTTGTCGGCTCCGGGCCGGATGCCGCTGGAGCGAGGGTCTGGCGTGCCCACCCACACACAATGGCGGGCACGGTCGGGACACGCCCTTCGCCGGGGGCGCATCAGGGTCGCGCTGTGCGCGACCGGCGTCGGTCAGGCCGCCAGCGAGCGGCGGTTGTGGGTGCCCCACGAGGGCGCCAGCGTGTCGGCGCCGCGCAGGGCCGTGATGGCGGCGGCCTCGCCGCGCACCGCGAGGGCAGCGCCTTCGGCGACGGCCCTGATATCGGCGCGGGCGATGCCGAGGTCGGCCAGCTCACGGTCCGACAGGCGGGACAGTTCGCGGACGGCCTCGCGCTCGCGGCGCCAGTTGGCGATGAAGTTCAGCATCGGGATGTCCTCAGCCTTGGCGAGCCGGGCTGGATGCCCTGTCTCGACGGCCTTTGATGCAGTGCAATATACGCGACTTCGACCGCGCCACCAGCCCTCGCTCCCGTCCTCTGGTATGCGAGGAATGCATGACTTTGTTCATCATCGGGTAGGACTTGTGGCCGGGGCAGCGCCGAAAAGCCTCGGTTCAGCCAGGATTTGCCCGTTTGTCACTGAACTGCCATGTGAATATCGCATGACGGATTGGCAAGTTGCCGTTCCCAAGTGCAGCGGTGCGCCCTGCATGGCGCGCGCTCCGGCGGATCGCCGCATCGCTGTGCAGTGAAGATGAGTGCACTGCACCATCAGGGGCGCCGGCGCTGTCGACCGGTGCTCGCCTGAACGTCCGGTCCGGCGAGTCGGCCTATTCGGCCGCCGCCGTGAGCGGTCGCCGGGCCAGGACCTCGCGCAGGAACCGGCCGGTGTGGCTGGCGGGATTGCGGGCGACCTCTTCGGGCGAGCCGGTCGCCACGATCCGGCCGCCGCCGTCGCCGCCCTCGGGCCCGAGATCGACGATGTAGTCGGCGGTCTTGATCACTTCGAGGTTGTGCTCGATCACCACGACGGTGTTGCCCTGGTCCACGAGCTCCTGCAGCACCTCCAGCAGCTTGCGCACGTCCTCGAAATGCAGGCCCGTCGTCGGCTCGTCGAGGATGTAGAGCGTCCGCCCGGTCGAGCGGCGCGACAGCTCCTTCGACAGCTTCACGCGCTGCGCCTCGCCACCCGACAGCGTGTTGGCCTGCTGGCCCACCTTGACGTAGCCGAGGCCGACGCGCGCCAGGGTCTTCATCTTGTCGCGGATCGCCGGCACGGCCTTGAACAGGTCGGCCGCTTCCTCGACCGTCATGTCGAGGACGTCGGCGATCGAACGGTCGCGATAGTGCACGTCCAGCGTCTCCCGGCCGTAACGCTTGCCCTTGCACACGTCGCAAGTGACGTAGACGTCCGGCAGGAAATGCATCTCGATCTTGATGACGCCGTCGCCCTGGCAGGCCTCGCAGCGCCCGCCCTTGACGTTGAAGGAGAAGCGCCCCGGCCCGTAGCCGCGCGCCTTCGATTCGGGCAGGCCCGCGAACCAGTCGCGGATGGGCGTGAAGGCGCCCGTGTAGGTGGCGGGGTTGGAGCGCGGCGTCCGCCCGATCGGCGACTGGTCGATGTCGATCACCTTGTCGAGGAACTCGAGCCCTTCGACGCCGTCGTGCGGCGCCGGGTGTTCGGCCGCGCCCCCGAGCCGGCGCGCCGCGGCGGCGAACAGCGTGTCGATGACCAGCGTCGACTTGCCGCCGCCCGACACGCCCGTGACGCAGGTGAAGGTGCCGAGCGGGATCTCGAGCGACACGTTCTTGAGGTTGTTGCCGCGCGCGTTGATCACCTTCAGCACCTGGCCGTCCCGCGCCGAGCGGCGCCGGCGCGGCACGCCGACGTGTTTGCGGCCCGCCAGGTAGTCGCCCGTGAGCGAGGCGGGGTTGGCCATGATCTCGGCCGGCGTGCCGGCCGCGACGATGTGGCCGCCGTGGACGCCCGCTCCCGGCCCGACATCCACGACGTAGTCGGCCGCCAGGATGGCGTCCTCGTCGTGCTCGACCACGATGACGCTGTTGCCGAGGCCGCGCAGCCGCCGCAGCGTGCCGAGCAGGCGCTCGTTGTCGCGCTGGTGCAGGCCGATCGAGGGCTCGTCGAGCACGTAGAGCACGCCCGTGAGGCCCGATCCGATCTGCGAGGCGAGCCGGATGCGCTGGCTCTCGCCGCCCGACAGCGTACCGGCACCGCGCGCCAGGGTGAGGTAGTCGAGGCCGACGTCGATCAGGAAGCGCAGCCGGTCGCGGATCTCCTTCAGGATCCGCACGGCGATCTCGTTGCGCTTGGCGTCGAGCTGGTCCGGCAGGCCCTCGAACCAGACCAGCGCCTGGCGGATCGAGAGTTCGGCGGCGGCCGAGATGGTCCTGTCGGTCACCCGCACGGCGAGGGCTTCGGGCTTGAGGCGCGCGCCGGCGCAGGTGGGGCAGGGCACCGCCCCCATGAACCGGCCGATCTCCTCGCGCACGAACTCGCTGTCCGTCTCCTTGAAGCGGCGGTCGAGGCTCCTGACCACGCCCTCGAAGGGCTTGGTGACGCCGTAGGCGCGGGCGCCGTCGTCGTATTCGAAGCGGATCGGCGTCTCGCCGGAGCCGAACAGGATCACGTCGCGCACCGCCTGGGGCAGGGCGTTCCACCGCGTGTCGAGGCGGAAGCGGTAGTGCTTGGCGAGGCTCTCCAGGGTCTGGGCGTAATAGGGCGAGGAGGATTTGGCCCAGGGCGCGATGGCGCCGCGCTTCAGCGTCAGCGTGGGGTCCGGCACGACGCGCTCGGCGTCCACCTGCATCTGCGAGCCGAGGCCCGCGCAGATGCGGGCAGGCGCCGAACGGGTTGTTGAACGAGAAGAGCCGCGGCTCGATCTCCGGGATGGTGAAGCCCGACACCGGGCAGGCGAACTTCGAGGAGAAGACCAGCTCCTGGGGCAGGCCCTCCGGCGGCGCGTCGGCGAACTCGACGAGCGCGATGCCGTCGGCGAGGTCGAGCGCCGTCTCGAAACTCTCGGCGAGGCGCGTCGCCATGTCGGGCCGCACCGCGATGCGGTCCACCACGACGCCGATGTCGTGCTTCAGCTTCTTGTCGAGGACCGGCGCCTCGTCGATCGGGTAGAACTCGCCGTCGACCTTGAGGCGCTGGAACCCCTTGCGCTGGTATTCGGCGATCTCCTTGCGGTACTCGCCCTTGCGGCCCCGCACCACCGGCGCGACGAGGTAGAGGCGCGTGTTGGGCGGCAGCGCCAGCACGCGGTCGACCATCTGGCTGACGGTCTGGCTCTCGATCGGCAGGCCGGTGGCGGGCGAATAGGGGATGCCGATCCGCGCCCACAGCAGGCGCATGTAATCGTAGATCTCCGTCACGGTGCCGACGGTCGAGCGCGGGTTCTTCGATGTCGTCTTCTGCTCGATCGAGATGGCGGGCGACAGGCCGTCGATCTGGTCGACGTCCGGCTTGCCCATCATCTCGAGGAACTGGCGGGCGTAGGCGGAGAGCGATTCGACGTAGCGGCGCTGGCCCTCGGCATAGATCGTGTCGAAGGCGAGCGACGACTTGCCCGAGCCCGACAGGCCGGTGAAGACCACCAGCTTGTCGCGCGGGATCGTCAGGTCGACGTTCTTGAGATTGTGCTCGCGCGCGCCCCGCACCACGATGGCGTCGCGGTCGGGCAGGCGGGGCCGGTCGGACTCGAAGATGCGGGCCAGCGTCTCGTCCGAGACCGTGTCGGCGCGATCGGCGGGCGGCGCCACGGCCTTCACGGCTCGCACCTTGCGCACGATGCGGGCCGCCTCGGCGGGCGGCTCGGCCGCACCGGCGGGGATCTCGGCTTTGCGGCGTCTTGGGGCGGGGCGGATGCGCCATGGCGGGACGGGTTTCCGGTTGATCTGCCGGCCGGCCACCGGCCGGGACGGGCGTTCATATAGGGGCGCGGGCCCGCGCCGGGCACCCCGGGCGGCAAAGGAGACGGCCGGCCGCACCCCGATGAGGCGACACGACGCCGGCGGCGGGGGATGGCGCCCTCGACGAACTCGGCATTTAGCACGAACCGTGCTATGGAACAAAGGTGGAACGCAGCGCCCGGACGGGCCCCGCGGGACTTTTGGTAACCGGCGTGTCCTAAGGCGTCGGTTCGAGCCGGAGCGCATCGTCCGATGCGCTCTACGTCATCACGTCGGTCCCGAGGAGGGGTCCATGTCGGGCAGCGTCAACAAGGTCATCCTGGTCGGCAATCTCGGGCGCGATCCCGAGGTGCGCCGCATGCCGTCGGGCGACGCCATCGTGAACCTGCGTCTCGCCACCACCGAGAGCTGGCGCGACAAGGCCACCGGCGAGCGCAAGGAGAAGACCGAGTGGCACTCGGTCGTGATCTTCAACGAGAACCTCGCCAAGGTCGCCGAGCAATACCTGAAGAAGGGCTCCAAGGTGTATATCGAGGGCCAGCTCCAGACCCGCAAGTACAACGACAAGGACGGCGTCGAGAAGTACTCGACCGAAGTGGTGCTGCAGCGCTACCGTGGCGAACTGACGATGCTCGAAGGGCGCGGCCAGGGCGGCGGCGGGTTCGCGGGCGAGGAGGACCGGGGCTCGTTCGGCGGTGGCGGCGGCGGCGAGCGCGCCTCCTTCGGCCGCGTCGTCCCCGATGGACCGCGGCGGCGGCGGCGCCGGCGCGGGCGGCGGCCGCGGCAGCATGTCGGACGCGATCGACGACGACATCCCGTTCTGAGCCGCGCCGCCCGCCGGCCCGCGCCTCGCGGGCGGCGGGCCCGCGACCCGATCCCCGTGGCGCGGCGAATCGCGCCCCGCCTGGCAGACATGGAACCATGACCCCCTCAGCCGACCTCGACCGGACCCGCGCCGACTACGACGCCTTCAAGGCCCGCGGACTCAAACTGGACATGACCCGCGGCAAGCCCTCGCCCGAACAGCTGTCGCTGTCCGACGGGCTGCTGGCGTCCCAGGGCAACCGCGACACCACCACGGCGGCCGGCGAGGACGCGCGCAACTATGGCGGCGACCTGCGCGGCCTGCCCGAGGTGAGGGCCCTCTTCGGCGAGACGCTCGGGCTGCCGCCCGACGCGATCGTGCTCGGCAACAATTCCAGCCTCGCCCTGATGCACGATTGCATCGTCTGGGCGCTCCTCAAGGGCGTGCCGGGGTCCGAGCGGCCCTGGTCGCGGGAGCCGTCGCCGGCCTTCATCTGCCCGGTGCCGGGCTACGACAGGCATTTCGGCCTGGCCGAGGAGTTCGGCTTCCGCCTCCTGCCGGTGCCGCTCACCGGAGAGGGCCCCGACATGGAGGCCGTCGAGGCGCTCGCCGCCGACCCCTCGGTCAAGGGCATGTGGTGCGTGCCGCGCTATGCCAACCCGAGCGGCGAGACCTATTCGGACGAGACGGTGCGTCGCCTCGCCGCGATGCAGACCGGCGCGCCGGACTTCCGCCTGTTCTGGGACGACGCCTATGCGGTGCATCATCTCACCGCGCGGCGCACCCCCCTCGCCTCGGTGCTCGATCTCGCCCGCGAGGCCGGCCATCCGGACCGGGCCTTCTGCTTCGCCTCGACCTCGAAGGTGACGCTGGCGGGCGCCGGCCTCGCGCTCTTCGCCTCCTCGCCCGCCAACGTCGCCTGGTATCTCGCCCGCGCGGGCCGGCGGACCATCGGGGCCGACAAGCTGAACCAGCTGCGCCACCTGCGCTTCCTGCGGGACGCCGACGGCGTCCACGCCCACATGGACCGCCACCGCGCCCTGATCGCGCCGAAGTTCGACGCCGTGCTGGCGGCGCTCGACCGGCGCCTCGCCGGCACGGGCCTGGCGCGCTGGTCGCGGCCGGCCGGCGGCTACTTCATCAGCGTCGACGTCGTGCCCGGAACGGCTGCCCGGGTGGTGGACCTCGCCAAGGCCGCGGGCCTCGCCCTGACGCCGGCGGGGGCGACCTGGCCCGGCGGCCGCGACCCCGAGAACGCCAACCTGCGCCTCGCCCCGACCTATCCCGCGCTGAAGGACGTCGAGGCCGCGGCCGAAGGCATCGCGATCTGCATCGCCCTCGCGGGGCTGGAGGCGAAATCCGCTGCATGAGGCGCCGATCCGCGGCAGGCGAGGCCGCGGACGCTCGCCAACGGGCGCCTGCATCATTATCTTATAGCTAAGACCGTGAAGAGGAGCGGGGCCCCGCAGCGGCCTGCGCGAAGGGATACACTTGTCCGACAACGAAGACCGCATCGAAGACCCGACCGGCATCCGGCCCGTGTCCATCGCCGACGAGATGAAGCGCTCCTACCTCGATTACGCCATGAGCGTGATCGTGTCGCGCGCGCTGCCCGACGTGAGGGACGGGCTGAAGCCGGTGCATCGCCGCATCCTGCACTCCATGCAGGAGAACAAGTATCTTCCCGATCGACCCTACGTGAAGTCGGCCCGCATCGTCGGCGACGTGATGGGAAGCTATCACCCGCACGGCGACAGCGCCATCTACGACGCGCTGGTCCGCATGGCGCAGGACTTCTCGATGCGCCTGCCGCTGATCGACGGGCAGGGCAATTTCGGGTCGATCGACGGCGATCCCGCGGCGGCCATGCGCTACACCGAATCGCGCCTCGCCGCGCCCGCCCTCGCCCTGATCGAGGACATCGACGAGAACACGGTCGATTTCCAGCCGAACTACGACGAGAAGGAACGCGAGCCGGTCGTCCTGCCGGCCCGCTTTCCGAACCTGCTCGTCAACGGCGCCGGCGGCATCGCGGTCGGCATGGCGACCAACATCCCGCCCCACAACCTCGGCGAGGTGATCGACGCGACGCTGGCCGTGATGGAACGGCCCGAGATCGACGTCGAGGAGCTGATGCAGATCGTGCCGGGGCCGGACTTCCCCACCGGCGGCGCCATCCTGGGCCGGGCCGGCATCCGCTCCGCCTACACGACCGGGCGCGGCTCCGATCGTCATGCGCGCCAAGGTCGTGGTCGAGGAGATCCGGCGCGACCGCGAGGCCCTGATCGTCACCGAGATCCCCTATCAGGTGAACAAGACGACGCTGCAGGAGAAGATCGCCGAAGCGGTGCGCGAGAAGCGCATCGAGGGCGTCTCCGAGATGCGCGACGAATCCGATCGCGACGGCATGCGCATCGTCATCGAGCTCAAGCGCGATGCCGTGGCCGACGTCGTGCTGAACCAGCTCTACCGGTTCAGCCAGCTGCAGTCCTCCTTCGGCGCCAACATGATCGCCCTTAACGGCGGTCGGCCCGAGATGCTGAACCTCAAGGACTTCCTCACCGCCTTCGTCGACTTCCGCGAGGAGGTGGTGACGCGGCGCACGAAGTTCCGGCTCGCCAAGGCCCGCGCCGCCGCCCACGTCCAGGTCGGCCTCGCCATCGCGGTCGCCAATATCGACGAGGTGATCCGCCTCATCCGCACCTCGCCCGATACGGGCGCGGCCCGCGAGGCCCTGATGGCGCGCGACTGGCCGGCGCTCGACATGGCGCCGCTGATCACGCTCATCGCCGATCCCGCACCACACGCTGAACGAGGACGGCACCTATCGCCTGTCCGAGACGCAGGCCCGCGCCATCCTGGAATTGCGCCTCGCCCGCCTGACGGCGCTCGGCCGCGACGAGATCGCCGAGGCCCTGAACAAGCTCGCGGCCGAGATCGCCGACCTGCTCGACATCCTCGGCTCGCGCGTGCGCATCTTCGAGATCATCCGCGGCGAGCTCGAAGCCATCAAGCTGGCCCATGCGACGCCGCGCCGGACCGAGATCCTCGACAGCGCCGCCGACATGGAGGACGAGGACCTCATCGCCCGCGAGGACATGGCCATCACGGTCAGCCATGCCGGCTACGTGAAGCGCGTGCCGCTCTCGACCTACCGGGCGCAGCGCCGCGGCGGCAAGGGCCGGTCCGGGATGCAGACGCGCGACGAGGACTTCGTGGCGCGCATCTTCGTGGCCAACACCCACCAGCCGCTGCTGTTCTTCTCCTCGCTCGGCCAAGCCTACAAGATGAAGGTGTGGCGTCTGCCGCTCGCCGCCCCCCAGGCGCGCGGCAAGGCCCTGGTGAACCTGCTGCCGCTGGAACAGGGCGAGCGCATCACCACCATCATGCCGCTGCCGGAGGACGAGCGCGCCTGGGCCGACCTCGACGTCGTCTTCGCGACCACGCGCGGCACGGTGCGGCGCAACAAGCTGTCGCGACTTCGCCCAGGTCAACCGCTCGGGCAAGATCGCCATGAAGCTCGACGAGGGCGAGTCGATCGTCGACGTGCAGATCTGTTCGGAGGCCGACGACGTGCTGCTCACCACGGCGCACGGCCAGTGCATCCGCTTCGCCGTCACCGACGTGCGGGTGTTCAAGGGCCGCGACTCGATGGGCGTGCGCGGCATCTCGCTCGGCCGCGACGACACCGTGATCTCGCTCGCCATCCTGCGCCACACCGAAGCCGATTCGGCCGAACGCATCACCTTCCTGAAGATGCGCCGCGCCGTCGAGGGCGAGACCGGCGAGGACGACATCGAGAAGGAGGTCGTGGGCACCGATGCCGCGGTGCCGGAGACGCCCGCGACCCTGTCGCAGGAGCGCTACGCCGCCCTCTCGGCCGCCGAGCAGGTCATCCTCACCGTGTCGGAGAACGGCTACGGCAAGCGGACGTCGTCCTACGAATACCGGATCACCGGCCGCGGCGGCAAAGGCATCGGCGCGATGGCGGTCAATGCCCGCAACGGCAAGCTCGTGGCCTCCTTCCCGGTCGAACACGGCGACGGCATCATGCTGGTGACCAACGGCGGCCAGCTGATCCGCTGCCCCGTCGAGGGGATCCGCGTCGCGGGCCGCAACACCCAGGGCGTCATCGTGTTCGATACGGCCGAGACCGAGAAGGTGGTCTCCGTCGACCGGATCGCCGAGGTCGGCGCGGACGGTAACGGCGGCCCCGAGACCGAAGCGGACGGCGAGGCGTGATGCAGCGGACGGCCCTCTACGCGGGGTCGTTCGACCCTCTCACCAACGGCCATCTCGACGTGATCCGGGCCGGAGCGCGCCTCTGCGACATCCTGGTCGTGGCGGTCGGCCGCCACGCCACCAAGCAACCGGTGCTGACCCATGACATCCGGGTCGCGCTGATCCGCGCCGAGGCCGGCCCGATCGTCAAGGCGGCGGGCTGCGTGCTGCGCGTCGAGAGTTTCACCGGCCTCGCCGTGACGGCGGCGCGCGATGTCGGCGCCACCGTGGTGCTCCGCGGCCTGCGCGGCGCGACCGACCTCGACGACGAGATGAGCATGGCGGGCATGAACGCCGCCATGGCGCCCGATCTGCAGACGGTCTTCGTCCCGGCCTCCTCGGGCACGCGGTTCGTCACCGCGACGCTGGTCCGCCAGGTCGCCGCGATGGGGGGCGACGTCTCCTCCTTCGTGCCCGCCGGCGTGGCGCGCGCCCTGCGGGACGCCATGACGGGCCGGGGCTGAGCGCGGCGCTTTCGCCGTCAGTCCTCGTGGCGGAAGGGCAGGTGTTCGCCGAGCTGCTCGACGGCGCTCTCCACATAGGCGCGTTCGTGGTCGAGGTAGTCGGCGATGGCGGCGGAGAGCCGCGGGTCGGCGATGTCGTGCACCGAATAGGTCGGGGTCGGGCGATAGCCGCGCGCCAGCTTGTGCTCCCCCTGGGCTCCGGCCTCGACGCGGGCGAGGCCGCGCGACAGGGCGAAGTCGATGGCCTGGTAGTAGCAGACCTCGAAATGCAGGAAGGGGTGCTCCTCGATGCAGCCCCAGTTGCGTCCGTAGAGCGCGTCGTCGCCGATGAAGTTGATGGCGCCCGCGATGTAGCGGCCCGCCCGCTTGGCCATCACGCAGCAGGATGCGGTCGGCCATGCTGGCGCCCGACCTCCGAGAAGAAGCGCCGGTTGAGGTAGGGGCGGCCCCATTTGCGCGAGCCTGTGTCCATGTAGAAGGCGAAGAACGCATCCCAATGCGCTTCGCGTGATGTCCGATCCGGTGAGCGCGCTCGATGGTGATGCCGTTCTGGAGCGCGTCGCGGCGCTCCTTGCGGATGGTCTTGCGCTTGCGCGACGCGAGGGCCGCCAGGAAGTCGTCGAACCCCGCATAGCCGTCGTTGATGAAATGGAACTGCTGGTCGGTGCGCTGCAGCCAGCCCTGCGCGCCGAGACCTGTCCCACTCGGCCCGGGTCACGAAGGTGGCGTGGGTCGACGATGCCTTGACGTCCTGGCGCAGGGCCCGGAGCCCGGCGGCGAGCGCCGCCTCCATGGCGTCGACGGGCCGGTCCGGCCGCGACGAGGAAGCGGCGGCCCGTCGCGGGCGTGAAGGGCACCGCGACCTGGAGCTTGGGATAGTAGCGGCCGCCGGCCCGCGCGTAGGCCTCCGCCCAGGCATGGTCGAAGACGTATTCGCCCTGGGAATGCGTCTTGAGGTAGGTGGGCGCGGCGGCGACGAGGCGGCCGTCCTCTTCCACCAGCACATGGACGGGCGACCAGCCGCTGCGCGACCCGACGGCACCCGACGTCTCGAGCGCTTTCAGGAAGGCGTGGCTGAGGAACGGGTTGTAGCGCTCGCCGGAGCGCGCCCGGCGCCGGACCGGCCCCGGCCGGCCGGGTTGGCGCAGGCATCCCACGCTTCGGCCTCGATCGCGGCGATGGACGTCGCGACCTTGAGGGTGATCGGTGAGGTCATGGTGGCCTTCGATTTGCGGGGCCGCCGGGCCGAGCCGGTCGCGCGGCGGCGTCGTTTCAAGGTGCCCGACGCCGGGGCGATCGGTGCATCGTGCGACTGGCACATGTCGTGCCGCCGGCGCCGGACATCCGCTCTCGCCTTAGCGCCTCTTCTGAAGGCACGGGGCGAGGCCTCGGTCCGACGACGGCTCGACGGACCTTAAGGTCTCGCTTCCGCGCCGGAGCGTCAAGGCAGGAAGCCCTCGAACACCATCTGGTCGGCCCATGTTGCGGCGCGTTGCCGCTGCTCGGGCGTCCTCACCGTCCAGGTCATCACCGGCAGGCCGAGCGCCGACGCGGCAGAGCTGCGGGACGGCGTGGGGCAGGTCGCCCACGCGCGTAGGACAGGAAATCCGGCCGCGTGTCGGCCGAAATGCAGCATCTGGGCGAGGTCGCGTTTGCGCTCGGCCGAGAGCGTGGCCCATTCCGGGTCGTCGTAGTCGGCCTCGGCCACGATGCCGAGCGGACGCGTCAGGCCGCGCCCGCGCAGGTGCGCCAGGATCGCGGGGTCGAAGCTCTTGAAGGCCAGCGGACCGTCGTAGCGCTCCGCCAGGGCGGCGGCGCGGTCGGCGAGGCGCATGTCGCCGTCGAACCGGCTCTTGATCTCGCAGACCAGCGGCACGCGCCCGCCGATGAGCGCGAGGAAGGCCGCCGAGCGTCGCGATGCGTGTCGGTCGAGCCCGACAGGCGCGTCGCGCGCGAGCTCGGCGGCGCTCCGCTCCGCGACGCGGCCCGTCGAGCCCGGTCAGCCGGTCGAGCGCGAAATCGTGGAACACCATGGCCTCGCCGTCGGCCGAGCGCTGCACGTCGCATTCGATGGCGAAACCGCGCCGCGATGGCGGCCCGCGCCGCCGAGGCCGAGTTCTCGATGCGGCCGGACGTCCGGTCGTGCAGGCCGCGATGCGCGATGGGGCTGCCGACCAGCCAGGCCGGCGCGCCCGGAACGCGGCGTCACGGCCGGACGCTGAACATCGCCTCGACCTCGACGGCGCAGCCGAGCGGCAGCGAGGCGACGCCGACCGTCGAGCGGGCGTGGCGGCCCTTGTCGCCCAGCACCTCGACCATGAGGTCGGAGGCGCCGTTCATGATGAGCGCGAGGTCGACGAAATCGGGGGCCGCGTTGATGAAGCCGCCGAGGCGCACGCAGCGCTCGATCCGGTCGAGGTCGCCGAGCGCGGCCTTGGCCTGGGCCAGGACGTTGATGGCGCAGTTGCGGGCCGCAGCACGGCCGGCCTCGCCCGAGACGTCGGCCCCGAGCTTGCCCTTGTGGTCCGCCGCGAGCTTGCCGTCCGGACCGAGGGCGAGCTGGCCGGAGATCACCAGCGTGTCGCCGGTCAGCACGAAGGCCACGTAATTGGCGACCGGGGCGGCCGCCGGCGGCAGCGCGATGCCGAGTTCGGCCAGGCGGGAATCGATAGTCCCCATGATGGGCTCTCCGTTGCCGCCCTCCGCGGGCCGGCTCATCGGGTCCCGGTCTAAACGAGTCGGGCCGCGTGCGAAACCGCGGCCGCCGTGGCGCGATCTCAGTTCCGCCACGTCCGGCTCCGATGATCCGCGGCCCCTTTGGAGCTCTCCCCGCGTGAACCGCCTCCCGTCCGCCTGCCTCACCGTCCTGATCGTCTGCGCGGGTCTCGTCCCGGGCGTCCGTGCCGAGGACGCTCCCCCCGTGCCGATGGCGCCCCATCACGCCATCTACAAGCTCGCGCTGCTCTCGGCGAAGGGCACCAACGCCCCGGCCTCGGCCTCGGGCGTGATCGATTTCGATTTCGCCGGATCGGCCTGCGAGGGATACACGTCGAACCTGCGGCAGCTCGTCGAGCTCCAGCCGACGGAGGGCGACTCGAAGCTGAACGACGTCCGCAACAGCACGTTCGAGGACCCGGCGGCGACGCAGTTCACCTTCCAGACCAAGTCCTCCGCCGACGACGATACGCCCACGACGGTGGCCGGCAAGGCCGAGCGCGCGCCGGACGGCAAGATCGCCGTGACGCTGAAGTCGCCGGCGGGCCATGCGGCCTTCGGCGCCGACGTGCTCCTGCCGATCCAGCACATGCGCCGGATCATCGCGGCGGCCCAGCACGGCGACAAGATCCTGGCGGCCGACGTGTTCGACGGCTCCGACACGGGGCTCAAGCTGTATCACACGCTGACCGTGATCGGCGCCCCGCTCACCGCCGCACCCGACGACCCCGCGGGCCGGACCGATGCCACGAAGGCGATGCGGCGCTGGCCGGTCGTCATCAGCTATTTCGGCGGCGACAAGGAGCAGCCCGACTACGTGCTGTCGTCCGACCTCTATGAGAACGGGATCTCCCGCGGCGCTGAAGCTCGACTACGGGGACTTCGTGCTGTCGGGCACGCTCGACCAGCTGACGCTGTCGCCCGACAAGCCCTGCAGGAAGTGACCGGCAGGCCTCACCGGCGGGACAGGCGGGCATGCGCGTCGACGACGGCCTCGGGGGCGAGCCCCGCATCCGCGGCGAACAGCAGCAGCAGGGGCTCGTCGGCGACGAGGTAATCGAGCACGCCGGACAGGAACGCGGGATCCGCGGCAGCGGCGCGCAGCGCCCCGGGTTCGATTCCGGACAGGGCCATGAAACGGCCGGCGTGGTCGGGATCCCCCGCTATGAATGTTAAGGCTTGAAGCGCAGTGAGGTCGGGGTCCAGGCTCGGCGGCGCCTCGCCGCCCTGTGCCGAGTGGTCCGTTCTTCATGATGTCGCTTTTCCAGTGCTCGATTGAATCAGGATCGGCTATCGATGGCCGAAAGGAACCGGCCTGTTGGCGAGGTTCGCCCCACCAGGCGCAGGCCTGAAGCCAACGAGGCGCCGAGATCCATGTCGAAAACGATCCTGATCGTCGAAGACAACGAACTCAATATGAAACTCTTCAGCGACCTGCTGGAGGCGAACGGCTACGCGACGGTGCAGACCCGCAACGGGGTCGAGGCCGTCGGCCTGGCGCGCCAGCACCGGCCCGACCTGATCCTGATGGACATCCAGCTGCCCGAGGTGTCCGGCCTGCAGGTCACCCAATGGCTCAAGGACGACGACGACCTGCGCGCCATCCCGGTGATCGCCATCACGGCCTTCGCCATGAAGGGCGACGAGGAGAAGATCCGCCAGGGCGGCTGCGAAGCCTACCTGTCGAAGCCGATCTCGGTGGTGAAGTTCCTCGAGACGGTGCGCAACTACCTCGGCGACGCTTGAAAGGCCCCCTGGCATGACGGCGCGGATCCTGGTCGTCGACGACGTCCTTCCCAACGTGAAGCTGCTCGAGGCGCGGCTGTCGGCCGAATATTTCGACGTGCGGACGGCCAGCAACGGCTTCGACGCGCTGCAGCTCTGCGCGCGCAGCCCCGTCGACATCATCCTGCTCGACGTCATGATGCCGGGCATGGACGGGTTCGAGGTGTGCCGCCGCCTGAAAGCCGATCCCGCCACGGCCCATATCCCGGTGGTGCTGGTCACGGCGCTCGACCAGCCGGCCGACCGCGTCCGCGGGCTCGAAGCGGGGGCCGACGATTTCCTGACCAAGCCGGTCGACGAACTCGCGCTCATCGCCCGCGTCCGCTCGCTGGCGCGGTTCAAGCAGGTGGTCGACGAGTTGCGCCGCCAGGTCGAGGCCTCGGGCACGCTGGCCCTGCGGCCCGGTGCCACGGCGGCGGCGCTCGTCGACGATGGTTTTCGCGGGCGCGTCCTGCTCGTCGAGGACCGGGCCAGCGCGGCCGAGCGGCTGACGGCGGTGCTGTCTCAGGCCCACACGGTCGACCTCGAGACCGCGCCGGAGGACGCCCTGTTCCGGGCCGCGACGGGCGGTTACGAGATCGTGGTGCTGAGCTCGGCGCTCAAGGACTACGACTCGCTCCGCCTGTGCAGCCAGATCCGGTCGCTGGAGCGGACGCGCGACCTGCCCATCCTGCTCCTCGCGGAAGGCGAGGAACGCGCCAGGATCGTCCGCGGCCTCGATATCGGCGTCAACGACTACCTGCTGCGGCCCGTCGACCGCAACGAGCTCATGGCGCGGGTGCGCAGCCAGTTGCGCCGCAAGCGCTACGCGGACCGCCTGCGCGACATCATGCAATCCTCCCTGCAGATGGCCATCACGGACCCGCTGACCGGGCTGCACAACCGCCGCTATCTCGAATCGCACCTGGGCGGCCTGATCGATGCCGCCGCCGACGGGGACAAACCCCTGTCGCTGATGATCCTCGACATCGATCACTTCAAGGCGGTCAACGACACCTATGGCCACGACGCCGGCGACGAGGTGTTGAAGGGCTTCGCCGAACGGGTCAAGACCGCCATCCGCGGCGTCGACGTCCTGTGCCGCCTGGGAGGCGAGGAGTTCATCATCGTCATGCCCGACACCGCGCTCGACGTGGCGGGGCGGGTGGCGGAGCGCGTGCGCTGCATCGTGGGCGAGGCCCTGTTCCCGATCGACAAGGGCGGGCGCGAGATCGCCGTGACGGTGTCGATCGGCATCGCCGAACGGCGCAACGGGCGCGAGGCCGACGCCATGCTCAAACGCGCCGATCGGGCGCTCTACCGGTCGAAGGCGCTGGGGCGCAACCGCGTGTCGGCCGACGCTGCCTGATCGTGCCGGGTGGGGAGGGGGCGCCGCTCTGCGCTTTTCCACCCCGCCGGCCGCGAGCCTTCCAGAGTCTTCTTGACTCCTGGTCAGATGATGTAAAGGTTTGCCCCGTATTCTCATGAATGTCGCCGGACGGGTTCACAACCGCAGCGAGGCGCAAGGAACGGGCGGCGTCATCGCCGTTCATCGATACCCTACGGAGTGCTCAGGTCCGCCGCATCTCCTGGGTCCGTGGGGTCGGCCGGTTCGGAAGTGGCTAGAGTGGCCTCCTCGTATGCCACTTCCGACCGGCCACCAATGCTGGGCCAACCGAAGACCAGAGGCGCCGAGAGCCTCAATCGAAAAAGCCGCCCGGGTCATCCGGGCGGCTTTTTCGATTTGTGGCTCGCTCGAGTGACCGCCCCGGGTCACCAGACATCAGGCCCGTCCGCGGCGCTGCCGCGGACGGGCCGCGACATCACTTGATCTTGGTTTCCTTGAACTCGACGTGCTTGCGCACCACCGGGTCGTACTTCTTGAAGGCGAACTTGTCGGTCTTGGTCCGGGCGTTCTTCTCGGTGACATAGAAGAAGCCGGTGTCGGCCGTCGACAGCAGCTTGATCTTGATGGTGGCGGCCTTGGCCATGACTCGTCCTCGCGCGGGGCCGTCACCGGGGCGACGGGAAAGGGGTCCGAAAAACAAAAGCTCCGCGCCGGCCGTGAGCCACGCGGAACATCGCGGCGGACACTAATCCGTGACGCCGCGATGTCAACCGCGACTCGCGGCGGCGGCCCCGCGCGGTGCGGCGGACCCTACCGGGTACGGCGCGACTTGCGGCGCCAGGGCAGGGGTTCGGCGGCAGGGGCCTGGCCGCGCCGCGGCCGGTCGCCGCCGGACCGGCGGGACCGCCGGTCGCCCGCCACGATCTCGAACCGGAGGGCGCCGGCCACCGGCGCCACCTCCATCAGCCTCACCTCCACGGTGTCGCCCAGCCGGAAGACCGTCCCGCTCCGGGTGCCCACCATGGCGCGGCCCGGCTCGTCGAAGGAGAAGTACTCGTCCCCGAGATGCGCGGCCGGCACGAAGCCGTCGGCTCCCGTCTCGACCAGCCGGACGAACAGGCCCGCCTTGGTGACGCCCGAGAGCCGGGCCGCGAAGGTCGCCCCGACCTGCTCGGACAGGAACCCGGCGACGAGGCGGTCGATGGTCTCGCGCTCGGCCGCCATGGCACGGCGCTCGGCCGCCGAGATCCGCGCCGCGGTCTCGCCGAGCTCCTTCGGCGTCAGGTCGGGCAACCCGTCCTGGCCGAGGCCGAGCGCCCGGATCAGCGCGCGATGCACCACGAGGTCGGCATAGCGACGGATCGGCGAGGTGAAGTGGGCGTAGCGGCGCAGGTTGAGCCCGAAATGCCCGTAGTTCTCGACCGCATATTCGGCCTGGGCCTGCGAGCGCAGCACCACTTCGTTGACGAGGTGCTCGTGCTCGGTGTCCCTGACGCGCTGCAGGATGCCGTTGAACTGCGCCGGCCGGAGCACCTGGCCCTTGGCGAGCTTGATGCCGATGGTCTGCAGGAACTCCGACAGGGCGTTGAGCTTGGTCAGCGAGGGCTCGTCGTGGACCCGGTAGACCAGGACCTGGCGCTTGTCCTCCAGCGTCTCGGCCGCCGCCACGTTGGCGAGGATCATGAACTCCTCGATCAGCCGGTGCGCATCGAGCCGTTCCGGCACCACCACGCGGTCCACCGTGCCGTCGGGCTTGAGGACGAGCTTGCGCTCGGGCAGGTCGAGGTCGAGCGGCGCGCGGACGTCGCGCGCCCGGGTGGCGAGGCGGTAGGCGGCCCAGAGCGGCTCCAGCACCGGCTGCAGCAGCGGGCCGCGTCGTCTCGTCCGGCGCACCGTCCATGGCCGCCTGGGCCTGAGCGTAGCTGAGTCTTCGCGGCGGAGCGCATCATGACGCGGTGGAAGCTGTGCCGCTTCTTGTGGCCCTCGGCGTCCAGCACGAGCCGCACCGCCAGCGCCGGCCGGTCCTCGTGGGGGCGGAGCGAGCCGAGGTCGGTCGAGACGCGCTCGGGCAGCATGGGCACGACCCGGTCGGGGAAATAGACCGAGTTGCCGCGGTCGACCGCCTCGCGGTCCATGGCCGACCGGGGCGCGACGAGGCTCGCGACATCGGCGATCGCAACGGTGACCACCATGCCGCCGGGGTTGTCGGCGGCCGTGTCGGGCGCGGCATGGACGGCGTCGTCGTGGTCCTTGGCGTCGGGCGGGTCGATGGTGACGAGCGGCAGGGCGCGCCAGTCCTCCCGGCCGTCGAGCCCCGGTGCCCGCACCGCCTCCGCTTCGGCCAGGGTCTCGGGCCGGAACACGTGAGGGATGCCGTGGGTCAGGATCGCGATCGTGCTGACCGCCTTCTCGCCCTTCAGCGATCCCAGGCGCTCGGCGACGCGCACCACCTGCAGGCCGAGGATGCGTTGGCGGCCCATCGGCTCGATGGCGACGAGTTCGCCCTCCTCCGCCCCGTTGCGCGCCTCCTCGGGCAGGACATAGGCCTCGGAGGCGTTCTTCTTGTCGACGGACTGGACCCTGAAGCCGTGGTCGCCGTCGCGCCGCACGATGCCGAGGAGGCGCGCCCGGTCGCGGGCGATCATCTTGACGACGCGGCCCGTGAAGGAGGGGCCGTCCGGGCCGGCCTCCGGATCGGGCGCGATGCGCAGCAGCGCGCGTTCGCCGACGCCCGGCACGGGCCGGCCGGGCCGGGACCCGGACGGCGTCTCGACGAGGATCCGGGGTGCCGGACCGTGGGTCTCGGCGTCCCAGTCGATGGGGCTCGCCAGGAGGTCGCCGTCGCGGTCGCGCGTCGTGATGTCGGCCACCACCATGGTGGGCATGGCCTCGCCCGACCGTCTCGCGGCGCGGCGCCGCGCGATCTGGCCCTCGTCCTCGAGTTCGCGCAGCATGCGCTTCAGCTCGACGCGGTCGCTGCCCTTGATGTTGAAGGCGCGGGCGACTTCGCGCTTGCGGCTCTTGACGATCGACCCCTTGCCCTCGGCGATGGCGGCGGCGGCCTCGCCGGCCATGAAGGCCAGGATGTCGGCCTTGCTGGGCAGGGCGGTCCCCGTCTTGCTGTTCGGTTTGGGCATCGGTCTGTCCTGAGGGCGTCTGCCCTCAAGATAGGGAGCGCGGCGCGCCATGGCGAGGCTGAGCGGGACGCCCGGCCTCGGTTCGGAAGCTCAGGCGCTCGCCTTGGCGCGTGCCGGAGCGGCCTTCGGCTTGGCTGCGGGTCCCTTGGCCGACTTGGCCGCGGGCTTGGCGGGAGCCTTTGCCGCGGCCTTGGTCGACGCCTTGGCGGCCACCTTCGATCCCGCGGCCTTCGCGCCGCCCGCCTTGGCGGCGGTCTTGCGGGCCGGGGCCTTCTTGCCGGGCGAGAGGCCGGTCTGCTCGGCCTTGGCGGCGATGAGCCGGAGGGCATCGTCGAGCGTCAGGGTCGTCGGGGTCGGTGCCCTTCGGCAGCGTCGCGTTGACCTTGCCGGCATTGACGTAGGGTCCGAACCGCCCGTCGCGCACCGTCACGGCGCCGCCGTCCGGATGCTCGCCCAGCACCGTGCCGGAGGGCGCACCCCCGCCGCGGCGGCCCCCGGCCCGGCCTTCCTCCTTGGCCACGATGAGGTCGATGGCGCGGTTGGCGCCGATCGTCAGCACATCGTCCTCGCCATCGAGGTTGGCGTAGGTCTTGCCGTGCTGGACATAGGGGCCGTAGCGGCCGATGCCGGCCAGGATCGGCTCGCCGGTGGCCGGGTGCCTGGCGACCGGGCGCGGCAGCGACAGCAGCGTGAGCGCCGTCTCGAGATCGACGTCGCCCGGCTTCAGCCCCTTGGGCAGCGAGGAGCGTTTGGGCTTCTCGCCTTCGCCGAGCTGCAGATAGGGCCCGAACCGGCCGTCCCGCAGCGTCACTTCGAGCCCGGATTCGAGGTCCGTGCCGAGCAGCCGCTGGCCGGGCTTCTCGGCGTCGCCCAGCGTCGTCGCATTGGGGTCGGCCGACAGCGTCCGGGTGAACTTGCACTCCGGATAGTTCGAGCAGCCCACGAAGGCGCCGAACTTGCCGAGCTTGAGCGACAGGCGGCCCTCGCCGCAGACCGGGCAGGCGCGCGGGTCGCCGCCGTCGGCCCTGGGCGGGAACACCAGCGGGGCGAGCACGTCGTTGAGGTTGTCCAGGACCTCGGTGGTGCGCAGCTCCTTGGTGTCGCCGATCGCCGCCGAGAAATCGCGCCAGAAGTCGCGTAGCACCTGGCGCCAGTCGATCTCGTCGTTCGAGACGCGGTCGAGGCTCTCCTCCAGGCCCGCCGTGAAGTCGTAATCGACCCAGCGCTCGAAGAAGGATTCGAGGAAGGCGGTGACGAGCCGACCCTTGTCCTCCGGAACCAGCTTCTTCTTGTCGAGCCGGACGTATTCGCGGTCGCGCAGCACCGCCAGGGTGGCCGCATAGGTGGAGGGCCGGCCGATGCCGAGCTCCTCCATCCGCTTGATCAGCCCTTCCTCGGAGTAGCGCGGCGGCGGCTCGGTGAAGTGCTGGTCGGCGTCGATCTTGTCCTTCGCCAGCGCCTCGCCGGCCGTCATGGCGGGCAGCTTGCCGTCCTGGTCCTCGTCGTCGTCGTCGACCCCGTAGAGGATGAGGAAGCCGTCGAAGCGCACCACCTGGCCGGTCGCCCGCAGGTCGATGCGGCGATCCCCGACCTCCGCCAGAATATCCACGGTGGTGCGTTCGAGCTCGGCCGATTCCATCTGGCTCGCGATGGTGCGCTTCCAGATCAGCTCGTAGACCCGCAGCTGCTCGGCATCGAGGTAGGGCGCCATGGCGCGGGGCAGGCGCGACAGGTCCGTCGGGCGGATCGCCTCATGCGCCTCCTGGGCGTTCTTGGCCTTGACGGTGTATTTGCGCGGCACGCCCGGCAGGTAGCGCTCGCCGTAGTTCTCGCCGATCGCCCGGCGGGTCCCCGCGATGGCTTCCGGCGCCATGTCGACGCCGTCGGTCCGCATGTAGGTGATGAGGCCCGTCGTCTCGCCCTTGATGGTCACGCCCTCGTAGAGCTTCTGGGCCACCTGCATGGTGCGGGCCGGCGACAGGCCGAGCTTGCGCGAGGCCTCCTGCTGCAGCGTCGAGGTGCGGAACGGCGGGAAGGGATGGCGCTTGACGGGCTTGGCCTCGACGCCGGAGACCGTGAACTGGGCCTTGTCGAGCGCCGCCCGGAAATCCTCCGCCTCCTGGCCGGTGCCGATGTCGAGGCGGGAAATCTTGCGCCCGTCCGCCCCCACCAGCCGGGCCTCGAACGGCACCGCGGCGGCGGTGCGCAGATGAGCGACGAGCGACCAGTACTCGCGCGGCCGGAACTCCTCGATCTCGCGTTCGCGGGCGCAGACGAGCCGCAGCGCCACGGACTGGACGCGGCCGGCCGAGCGCGAGCCCGGCAGCTTGCGCCACAGGACCGGCGACAGGTTGAAGCCGACGAGGTAGTCGAGCGCACGCCGCGCCAGATAGGCGTCGACCAGTGGCTGGTCGAGGGCGCGCGGATGCTGCATGGCGTCCCGCACCGCCGATTTGGTGATGGCGTTGAAGACGACCCGCTCGACCTTCTTGTCCTTGAGCACCTTGCGGGCGCGCAGCACTTCCAGCACGTGCCACGAGATGGCCTCGCCCTCGCGGTCGGGGTCGGTGGCCAGGATGACCTTGTCCGACTCCCTCACGGCCCGGACGATGTCGGACAGCCGTTTGGCGGCCTTGTCGTCGACTTCCCATTGCATGGCGAAGTCCTGCTCGGGATCGACGGAGCCGTCCTTGGCGGGCAGGTCTCTGACGTGGCCGAACGAGGCCAGCACCTGGTAGTCGCTGCCGAGATAGCCGTTGATGGTCTTCGCTTTCGCCGGTGACTCGACGATGACGACATTCATGGATGGGTGATCCTCGTGGTCCGCGGCGCGGGCGGGCAGGGCGGCGGCAACGGCGCGGTGGCGGCGAAAATGGGGGAGGGGTTCGGTCAAGTCAAACCCGTGCCGTTCATCCCGTGTTGGCGGGGGCGCCGGCCGCACCCGCAACCGGCCGCTGAATCAGCGCGGCCGGGCGGCCTCGACGACCTCGGGCAGGATGGGGCCCGGCACCCCCCGGGCCGACCGGATGCGGCGCTGCAGCGCCTCCGTCATGGGCCGTTCGACGCAGCGGTGGAGGGCGAGCCCGAGCGCGATCGCGGCCGCGCAGGCGAGGGCGAGGTAGAGCGCCGGCGGCACGTCGGCCGGGACGACGCCGAGCCACGCGCTCCGCATGAGCCGCACCGCGAAGGGGTGCGACAGGTAGAGGCTGTAGGAGGCGTCGCCGACCAGCGCCAGGGCCAGGATGGCGGGGCTGGGCCGCCACACCGGCCCCAGCACCGCGCCCGCGACGAGCAGGGCCGCCGGCACGCCGCCGGTGATCCAGACCGACATCCAGGCGAAACGGCCCGTCAGCGGCCCCAGCAGCACCGCCGCGGCGGCGCCGGCCAGCATCGCGGCCCGGCAGCCCGCGCGCCCGAAGCGAGCTCCGCCTTCGGCCGCGATCGCGATGGCGAGGCCGAACAGGAACTCGAGCAGCAGGCCGTCCGTCCACACCGCCAGCAGCCAGAAGCGCGACGGCACGACCCGGCCGAGCGCCACCAGCCCCACCAGCACCGCAGCCAGCCCGGGCACGGCGACGCGGCGGGGCAGCAGCATCGAGAGGCCGAACAGGGCGTAGAAGAACATCTCGAAGTCGAGCGTCCAGCCCTGGTTCAGCACGGGGCGGAGCACGCCGTCGGCGCGCGGGACCGGCACGAAGAGGTAGCTGCCCAGCACCACGCCCGGCCCGCCCAGGGGCGTGTTGAGCAGGCCCGGCGCGACGGCGGCCCCGACGATGACGAGGCTCGTCATCAGCCAGTAGAGCGGGACGACCCGCAGGAGGCGCCGCACCGCGAACACGCCCGCGCCGCGGCGCGAGCCGAAGCCGCGCGCCGTGCGCAGCATGATGAAGCCGGAGATCACGAAGAAGAGGTGGATGCCGAAGCCGGAATCGAAGAACCGGTCCAGCGCCAGGGCCGGTGCGCCGGTGCGGGCCGCGATCGTATCGGCGTCGTAGCCCGCGTGGTGCACCAGCACCAGCAGGGCCGCGACGGCCCGAAGCACCTGGAGGGACAGGAGCGGGGCCGTGGGCCGGGAGGAGGCGATCGGCTCGGGCATGGGCTACGGGGGCAGGGGGCGGGAGGGCCGTCCCGCGTTGCCGTACAGCGGAATGCCACCTAAGATCCAGCCGTCGGAGTGTCATGGATCGCGCGATGAACGAGCCGGGTCTGGGTGAAATCGCGTCCCTCGTTCTGGGTTACGGCCTGGGCTCCATCCCCTTCGGCCTCCTCGTCACCCGCGGCGCCGGCACCGCCGATATCCGGACGATCGGCTCGGGCAACATCGGCGCCACCAACGTGCTGCGCACCGGCCGCAAGGACCTCGCCGCTCTGACCCTGGTGCTGGATGCGCTCAAGGGCACGGTCGCGGTCCTGGTCGCCCGCTATCTCCTGGGCGACGCCGCCGCCATCTTCGCCGGCATCGGCGCCTTCCTGGGCCACATCTATCCCGTCTGGCTCGGGTTCCGCGGCGGCAAGGGCGTCGCCACCTATCTCGGGTGCCTCATCGGCCTGTGGTGGCCGGCCGCGCTGGGCTTCGCCCTCGCCTGGCTCGGCATCGCCTTCGCGACCCGCTTCTCCTCCGCCGCCGCCCTGGTCGGCTCGATCGTGGCGCCGCTGCTGTTCGTCCTCACGGGACAGATCACCGACGGTGTCGCGCTCGGTCTCATGACGCTGGTGCTCTGGTGGAAACACCGCGCCAACCTGTCCCGCCTGGCGCAGGGCACCGAGAGCCGCATCGGGGCCAAGGCGTGACGGGCCCGAGACCGTGATCGGCGCGGCGCGGGACCTTGCCGATGCCGAGAAGCTCGACTGGCTGCGCCTGATCCGGAGCGAGAACGTCGGGCCGCGAACCTTCAAGACGCTGCTCGACCGCTACAAGACCGCCGGTGCCGCCTTGAAGGCCCTGCCGGGCCTCGCCCGCAAGGCGACGTCGCGGTCCATCACGGTCTGCTCCCTCGCCGACGCCGAGGCGGAGTGGAACCGGGCCCGCAAGCTCAACATCCGCTTCGTCGCCCTGTGCGAGCCCGCCTATCCCGAGGCGCTGCGGGCCATCGATGCGCCCCCGCCGATCCTCGCCGTCGCGGGCCGGCTCGACGTCCTGGCCCGGCCGGTCGTCGCCATCGTGGGCTCGCGCAATGCGTCTGCGACCGGGCTCGTCTTCACCGAACGCGTGGCGCGCGGCATCGCGGAAGCCGGCTACGTGGTGGCGTCGGGCCTCGCCCGCGGCATCGACGTGAAGGCCCACATGGCCAGCCTCGAGACCGGCACGATCGCGGTCCTGGCCGGCGGCCACGACCATATCTATCCGGCCGAGCACGAGGGCTTGGCGCGGCGGATCTGCGAGAAGGGCGCCCTGATCTCCGAGATGCCGATCGGCTGGGAACCCCGCGCCCGCGAGTTCCCCCGCCGCAACCGCATCGTGGCGGGGCTCAGCCTCGGCGTGGTCGTCGTCGAGGCGAGCCGCCGCTCGGGGTCGCTGATCACGGCGCGTTTCGCCAACGAGCAGGGGCGGGAGGTCTTCGCCGTCCCGGGCTCGCCGCTCGACGCCAGGGCCGAGGGCACCAACGATCTCATCCGGCAGGGCGCGACGCTGTGCACCAGCGCGGCGGACGTCGTCGCCGCGCTGGCGCCGCGGCTGGATGCGCCGGACCGCCTGGCGGAGGCGATGCTCCCGGCGGCGCCCTCGGAGCCCCTGTGGGAGGAACTCGACCTCTTCGGCGAGGCGGACCGCGACGCCGCGGTCGCGGCGTCTGCGGCCCCGGTCTTCGCCGAGGAGACGCCGGAGTCCCCACTCGGCACCACCGGCCCGGCCGGGCTGATCGCGGCCTTGATCGGCGCGTCGCCCATCACGGTCGATGAACTGATCCGCATCTGCGGGCTCGCGCCGCGGCTCGTGCAGGCCGCCCTCGTCGAGCTCGAACTCGACGGGGTCGTGATCCGCCACGACGGCAACCGCGTGGCGCGCGTGGTGGGCTGACGCGACGCCCCTGCGGGCGCCGGCGCAGAATCAGGGCCGCTTGGCGACGCCGAGGCGGGTGAGCTTGGCCTCGGGCGACACATAGGCCTCCTGCAGCGCGATGTTCCAGTAACGGAGGTCGTCGAGCGGGATCGGCGTACCGGTCACGGCGCAGCGCACGAAGGTGCCGGGCCGGATGACCCTGAATTCACCGTCGCCGAACTCGATCTCGGCTTCGGTGGCGGCGACGGGACGGCGCTCGTAGCGGTTCATGGCACCAGACGATTCGAACGGACGGATGCTGGGGTGTTACGCCGAATGGAATCGCTTGAACAGAGCGCCGTGCCGCCGCGGGGATCGCCCTCGCACCTGCGGGCCCTCTCCGGGCCGCGGCACGCCGCGCCGAGCGCGCAGGCCCGCGCCGCTCAGCGGCGGCCGAACAGGCGTTCGATGTCGGCGAGCTTGAGTTCCACGTAGGTGGGCCGGCCATGGTTGCACTGGCCCGAGCCCGGCGTGCGCTCCATCTCGCGCAGCAGCGCGTTCATCTCGTCGGGCAGCAGGCGCCGGCCGGCCCGCACGGAATGGTGGCACGCCATGGTGGCGAGGTAGTGGTCGAGCCGCCGCTCCAGCGGCACCGTGGTGCCTTCCACCTTGATGAGCTCGGCGAGGTCGCGGACCAGCCGTGCCGCATCGGCGTTGCCGATGGCGGAGGGGATCTCGGTCACCGCCACGGCACCGGGCCCGAAAGCCTCGAGGCCGAGGCCGAGCCCCGCCAGCGCGGCGGCTTCGTCGAGCAGCAGGGCGGCCTCGTCGCTGGGCATGTCCACGACGGTCGGGATCAGCATGAGCTGTCCGGCGATGCCGCCCTCGGCCCGTGCCCGTTTCAGCCGCTCGTAGACGAGGCGCTCGTGCGCGGCGTGCTGGTCGACGATGACGACGCCGTCGCGCGTCTGCGCCAGGATGTAGGTCTCGTGGAACTGCGCCCGGGCCGCGCCGAGGGGGGCATCGGCGTCGGCGAGCGCGTCTTCGGCCGGGCTCCGCACGTCGGCCGAGGGGGCCGAGGCGAAACTCGCCTGGGCGTTCTCGGCGAAGCCGGGGCTCGCGGCGCGCGCGGCGGGCGCGAAACCGGCCGGCGCCCCGGGCGAGCGCCGCGCGTCCCAGCCCCCCGCGGGCCGGGGTGGCGCCGAATATGCGGGCCGGCCGGGCGGCTGGCCGAAGGCGCGGGCCTCGATGGCGTCGAGCGTGCGGGTGCCGCCCGTCGTGGCGGCGCGGTGGCGAGCCCCCGACAGCGCGTCGCGGACGGCCGAAACCACGAGACCGCGTACGAGATTGGCGTCGCGGAATCGGACCTCGGCCTTGGCGGGATGGACGTTGACGTCCACGGCCCGCGCCTCGCAGGACAGGAACAGCGCCACGACCGGGAAGCGCCCTTGCGGCACGTGGTCCATGTAGCCAGCGTAAAGCGCGGAGGTGAGCAGCTTGTCGCGCACCGGCCGTCCGTTGACGAAGAGGTACTGGCCGTCGCGCGTGCCACGGTGGAACGTCGGCAGGCCGACGAAGCCCGACAGCACCACGCCGTCGCGCTCCGGCCCCTCGCGCTCGGCCCGCAGCGGCAGGGCGTTGTCGACGAAGTCGTCGCCGACGATCTGGGCGATGCGGGTCAGCCGCCCTTCGTCGTCGTCCGGGCAGGCGAGATAGTCGAAGCCGACCGTGGGCGTCCCTTCGAGCGACAGATGCACGGTGGGGTGGGCCATGGCGAGCCGGCGCAGCGCATCCGCCACGGCCGAGGCCTCGGCCCGGTCGCTCTTCAGGAACTTGAGGCGCGCGGGCGTCGCGGCGAAGAGGTCGCGCACCTCGACGGTCGTGCCGGGCCCGCGTGCGGCGGGACGCACGGGTGCGGCCACGCCGGCATCGACCGTGACCCCGAAGGCCCGGTCGGAGGCGGCGGCCCGGGTCGTGATGTCGAGACGCGCCACCGAGCCGATCGAGGGCAGGGCCTCGCCGCGGAAGCCGAGCGTGGCGATGGCGAGGAGGTCGCCCGTCGGCAGTTTCGAGGTGGCGTGCCGCTCGATCGCCAGCGCGAGGTCGGCGGCATCCATGCCGCAACCGTCGTCGGAGACGCGGATCAGGGCGCGGCCGGCCGATTCGATGCGGACCGAGACCCGCTGCGCCCCGGCGTCGAGCGCGTTCTCGACCAGTTCCTTGATGGCGGACGCGGGACGCTCGACGACCTCGCCGGCCGCGATGCGGTCGATCAGGATCGGGTCGAGGCGGCGGACCGGCATGGAGGTTCCTTGGGCTCGCGCCCGGCGGGCGTCAAGGCCGGCAGCTCCGACCTCAGCCGAGCGCCGCCAGCATCTCCTTGACGACGCCGCTCGCCTTGCCGAAGTCGATCCGCCCGGCGTGCTTGGCCTTCACGGCCGCGATCACCTTGCCCATGTCCTTGGGGCCGGCCGCGCCCGTCTCGGCGATGGCTTCTGCGATGGCGGCCCGCGTCCCGGCGTCGTCCATCTGCTGGGGCAGGAACTCGGACAGGACCGCCACCTCGTCGCGCTCCTGCGCGGCGAGCTCCTCGCGGCCCGCGGCCTCGTAGGCGACGATGGAATCCTGGCGCTGCTTCACCATCCGGCGCAGGACGGACTGCTCGTCGTCCTCCGTCATCTCCTTGCCGAGGCCTCGCGCCTCGATCTCGCGGTCCTTCATGGCGGCCTGGATCAGCCGGATGGCGCCGAGGCGCTTCTTGTCGCCGGCCTTCATGGCCTGTTTCATGAGGTCGGGAAGCAGTTCACGCATTTTTGGGCCACCTCCGGCATCGACGAGCCCGCCGTGGCACGCGCGCGATTGACCCATCGCGGCACGGTCTCTAACGATGCGGCAACATTGCATTGTCACGACAGGGCGGGAGCGAGCGGGCGCGGGCGGGGTTCCGCCGCGCCGGCATCGTCCGCCGCAACGCGGGTGTAGAACGCCGATGAGCGACGGACAAGACGCGACCGCGGGCTGGATCGATCCCGTGCCGACGGCTCTCCTGGTCCTGGCCGACGGCACCGTGCTGGAGGGGACGGGGTTCGGCGCCACCGGCTCGGCGGTGGCGGAGGTGTGTTTCAACACCGCCATGACGGGCTACGAGGAGATCCTGACCGACCCCTCCTACGCGGGCCAGATCGTCACCTTCACGTTCCCGCACATCGGCAATGTCGGCGTGAACGAACAGGACATCGAGACGCTGAACGCCGCCGCCGAGGGCGCGGTGCGCGGCGTCGTGCTGCATGCCGCCATCACGGCGCCCTCGAACCATCGTGCCCAGAGGCCGCTCGGCGCGTGGCTGGAGGCGCGCGGCATCATCGGCATCGGCGGCATCGACACGCGCGCCCTGACGGCGCTGATCCGCGACACCGGCATGCCCAATGCCGTGATCGCCCACCATCCCGACGGTGTCTTCGACGTCGCGGCCCTGAAGGCGCAGGCGGCGAGCTGGCACGGGATGAGCGGCACCGATCTCGTGCCCGGCGTCACATCGGCCCAGCGCTCGGACTGGGACGAGACGGTGTGGCGGCTCGAGGCCGGGTTCGGCCGGCAGACCGCACCCCGGCACCGGGTCGTCGCCATCGATTACGGGATCAAGCGCAACATCCTGCGCCTCCTCGCCGATGCGGGCTGCGCCGTCACGGTCGTGCCCGCCACCGCCACGGCCGCCGAGATCATGGCGCTCGGGCCCGATGGCGTGTTCCTGTCGAACGGCCCCGGAGACCCGGCCGAGACGGCGCGCTACGCCGGCGAGGTCATCCGCGAGATCGTGTCGCGCAACGTGCCGACCTTCGGCATCTGCCTCGGTCACCAGCTGCTCGCCCTGTCGCTCGGCGCGAGGACGGTGAAGATGCACCAGGGCCATCACGGCGCCAACCACCCGGTCAAGGACCGCGATTCGGGCCGGGTCGAGATCGTGTCGATGAACCACGGTTTCGCGGTCGACCCCGAGAGCCTGCCGCCCGAAGCCATCGAAACCCACGTGTCGCTGTTCGACGGGACGAATTGCGGCATCAGCCTGTCCGACCGGCCGGCCTTCTCGGTGCAGTACCACCCCGAGGCCTCGCCCGGCCCCCACGACAGCCACGGCCTGTTCAAGCGTTTCGTCGGCCTCATGGAGGCCGAGAAGGCCAAGGCCGGCGCGCCCGCCCGACCCGGCGCAGGCGAGAACGCGGCCTCTCCCCAGGCGGCGCGGGAGGCGGCGCGGGCCTGAATCGCCGATGAACGGCGCACTCAGGACCGGTTCAACCGGCTGGGCCCAGCTTGCCGATGATCCGAAAGGGTCCAAGCGAGAAGGGTCGAGACCATGTTGAACCGTATGGCGCTCCTGTCCGTGGCCGCGCTCGCCGCCGCCGCTCTGCCCCACGCGGCCTCGGCCGCCGATTATTACGACGAGGGGCGCGGCCCCGCGGTCTACGACGGCCGGGGCGATGCCGCCTTCGACCACGGCTGGCAGGACAGCCGCCGCGACCTGCGCCCCCGCTTCCGCCCCGGGCCGGTGGCGTTCGACGAGCGCGGCGAGGAGCGGTTCGCGCGCGGCGAGCCCGAGTTCGACGAGGGCGGCCCCGTCCTCGCCTCGCGGCCCGGTGTACGGCGAGGGACCGCGGTTCTGGGGTCCGGGCGCCTTCGGCCCGCCGCCCCGGCCCGTGCCGGTCTACCGCCCGGTCGCGGCGCCCGTCTACGGCGACGCCTTCGACCCGCGCGCCGGGCGCCCGGATGTCGGCTGCACCGTGCAGGAGGCGCAGTCGGTCACTCCCGCGGGCTGGCGCAAGACCGTGACCTACCGGACCTGCTACCGGCGCTGAGCCGTCACAGCCGGCTGAGGAACCCCGCGAAGGTCATCAAGCCTTCGGGCCACGGCCCATGGCCCGATGCGACGTTGATATGTCCGGCGTTGCCGGCGTCGACGAAGGCCGAGCCCCAGGCCGCCGACAGCGTCGCGGTCTCCTCGATGTCGGCATAGGGGTCGTTCTGGCTTCCGACGAGCAGGCTGCGGACCGGCAGGGGAGCCGTGGGGAACGGCCGGAAGGCGGGGTCGACCTCGGGGATGCCGATCAGCGTCGTCTCGCCGGGCGGCGCCACCAGGAAGGCGCCGGCGAGCTGCCCTGTGGCGGCGAGGCGCGGCGCGCAGCGCACCAAGGCGATGACGCCGAGGCTGTGGGCGACCGCCACGATCGGGCGCCGGCAGGTCTCGGCCGCCGCCAGGATCCGCTCCTCCCAGAGCGCCGCGACCGGATGGTCCCAATCGTCCTGTTCGACCCGGACGGCGTTCGAGAGCTTCGCCTGCCACCGGCTCTGCCAGTGGTCCGGGCCCGAGCCGCCGAGGCCCGGCAGGATGAGAAGGTCGGTATCGCGGCTGCGCATGGGATCCGTGGCTCGGTGGCGGGCAGGGGTCCCGCCGACCTTGCCGCGTCGGCCCCCCGGCTGTCGAGGCATGGCAGCCATCCCGGCCGCCCGGCCGCGGCGCGGCCGCCTGCGGTGTCGCATCGCACCGACATCCGCGTCGTTCCGGTGCTAGACGGCACGGGCGGCAGGTCCGAGATTGCCGCCGGTCGCCCGGAGCCACGACGCCTTGCGCTTTTCCTTCGCCAACCTCCTCCGCCAGAGCTTCGCCGGTCATCAGGGCTGGCCCGCGCAATGGCGGGACGCCGAGCCCAAGGCCGCCTACGACGCCGTGATCGTCGGCGGCGGGGGACACGGCCTCGCGACCGCCTACTACATGGCGGCCGAGCACGGCATGCGGAACATCGCCGTGGTCGAGAAGGGCTGGCTCGGTGGCGGCAACACCGGCCGCAACACCACCATCATCCGCTCCAATTACCTCTGGGAAGAGAGCGAGGCGCTGTACAATCATGCGCTCACGCTGTGGCAGGACCTGTCGCAGGTGCTGAACTACAACGTGATGTACTCGCCCCGCGGCTGCATGATGCTGGCCCACAACATCCACGACGTGCAGGTGTTCAAGCGCCACGTCCACGCCAACCGGCTCGCCGGGATCGACAACGAATGGCTCTCGCCCGAGGAGGCCAAGGCGTTCTGCCCGATCCTCAACACCTCCGAGCACATCCGCTACCCGATCCTCGGCGCCACGCTCCAGCGCCGCGGCGGGGTGGCGCGGCACGACGCGGTGGCGTGGGGCTATGCGCGCGCCGCGTCGGCGCTCGGCGTCGACATCGTCCAGAACTGCGAGGTGAAGGGCATCATGCGCGACGCCTCCGGCGCCGTCTCGGGCCTCGAGACGACGCGCGGCGTCATCCGGACGAAGCGGGTCGGCGTCGTGGCGGCCGGCAACACCAGCCACGTCATGAGCATGGCCGGCGTGCGTCTGCCGCTCGAGAGCTACCCGCTCCAGGCGCTGGTCTCCGAGCCCGTGAAGCCGCTGATGCCCTGCGTGGTGATGTCCAACACGATCCACGCCTACATGTCGCAGTCCGACAAGGGCGAGCTCGTGATCGGCGCCGGCACCGACGCCTACGTGAGCTACAGCCAGACCGGCGGGCTCCACATCGCCACCCATACGCTCGACGCCATCTGCGAGCTGTTCCCGATGGTGCGGCGGCTGCGCATGCTGCGCAGCTGGGGCGGCATCGTGGACGTCACGCCGGACCGCTCGCCCATCATGGGCAAGACGCCGGTCGCGGGCCTCTTCGTCAATTGCGGCTGGGGCACGGGCGGCTTCAAGGCGACGCCCGGGTCGGGCAACGTCTTCGCCCACACGGTCGCGACGGGCGAGCCCCACCCGATCAATGCCCCCTTCACGCTCGACCGGTTCCGCACGGGCCGCCTCATCGACGAGGCGGCGGCGGCGGCCGTGGCCCACTGACGTCTCCCGTTGAGCCGATCCCTTCCCCGTTCACCGCGTCGCGTGGCGGCCCCGGCCGCGCACGCGCTCCGCGAGGCGCCCCGATGCTGCTGATCCCCTGTCCCTTCTGCGGCCCGCGCCCCGAGCTCGAGTTCCGCAACGCCGGCCACGCCCATGTGACGCGCGACCCCGCGGCCGACGACCGGGTGTGGTCCGAGACGCTGTTCTTCCGCGACAACCCCAAGGGCATCATGGCCGAGCGCTGGCGCCACGTGTCCGGCTGCGGCCGGTTCTTCAACGTGCTGCGCGACACGGTGAGCGACGCGATCCTGGCGAGCTACAAGTCCGGCGAGGCCCGGCCCGACGTGCCGCCGCCGGTGCCGGAAGGCGAGGCGCCGCGGATCGGCGCCGGCGACGAGGTGGCGCCGTGACCGGGCTCTACCGCACGGCCCGCGGCGGCCGCATCGACCGCGCCCGCCCGCTCCGCTTCACCTTCGACGGCCACGCCTACGAGGGCTGCCACGGCGACACGCTCGCCTCGGCGCTGCTCGCCAACGGCGTGCACCTCGTCGGCCGCTCCTTCAAGTATCACCGCCCCCGCGGCTTTCTGGCCGCCGGCGCCGAGGAGCCCAACGCGCTCTGCACCGTGACGCGCGACCGCGCCCGCCAGGCGCCGAACCTGCGCATGACCCAGGTGGAGCTCTACGAGGGCCTCGTCGCCGCGAGCCAGAACAGCTGGCCGGCGCGGGGCTTCGACGTCGGCGCCGTGAACGACCTCCTGTCGCCGCTCTTCGCCGCGGGCTTCTACTACAAGACCTTCATGGGTCCGCGCTTCGTCAAGGGCGCGACGCTCTGGGCCAAGCTGTTCGAGCCCGTGATCCGCCGCGCGGCGGGCTTGGGCGTGCCGCCGAAGGAGGCCGATCCCGACACGTATGCCAACCGGTTCGCCCATTGCGACGTGCTGGTCGTGGGCGGCGGCCCGGCGGGGCTCGCGGCAGCGCTCGCGGCGGCCCGCGCCGGGCGCCGCACGATCCTGTGCGACGAGCAATCGGAGTTCGGCGGCGCCCTGCTGGGCGAGCCGGAGGCGGTGATCGACGGCCTGCCGGCCGTCGACTGGATCGCGTCGACGCTGGCCGAACTCGCCCGGCGCGGTGCGACCCTGCTGCCCCGCACGCAGGGCTTCGGCTACTACAACCACAACTTCGTCGCCCTGACGCAGCGCCTGACCGACCATCTGCCGCACGTGTCCGCGGGCGCGGCGCGCGAGCGGCTCTGGCAGGTCCGGGCGAAGCATGTCGTGCTGGCGACGGGCGCGGCCGAGCGCCCGCTGGTGTTTCCCGACAACGACCGCCCCGGCGTGATGCTGGCCGACGCGGCCCGCAGCTACCTGAACCGCTGGGGTGTCAGGGCCGGCAGCCGCGCCGTGATCGTGACCGCGCACGACGCCGCCTACCGGACGGCGCTCGAGCTGCACCACGCGGGCGTGACGATCGCCCGCATCGTCGACACGCGGCCGCGGCCCGCGGGCGAGGGCGTCGCGGCGGCGCGTGCCGCGGGCCTGCCGATGATGGCGGGCGGCACGGTCGTGGGGACGACCGGCGGCCTGCGCGTGTCCGGCGCTCTCGTGGCCCAGGCGTCGGGAGCGGGGGCGACCGACTTCGAGACCGTGCCCTGCGACCTCCTGCTGATGTCGGGCGGCTTCACGCCGTCCGTCCACCTGTTCTCGCAGTCCCGCGGCAAGCTGCGCTTCGATGCCGAGACGCAGCGATACCTGCCGGGCGACCCCGCGCAGGTGCAGTCCTCGGCCGGCGCCTGTTCGGGCTCCTGGGGGCTCGCGGCGGCGCTCGACGAGGGCGCGGCCGCGGGGGCGAGGGCTGCCGGCGATGCCGCGCAGGGGCCCCGCAGCCATGCGGTGACGGGCGACCACGCGGGCGAGGGCGGCGGCACGCTGGGCGCCCTGCCGCACGGCCGCGACCCGGCCCGCGTCAAGGCTTTCGTGGACTTCCAGAACGACGTCACCGCCAAGGACATCAAGCTCGCGGTGCGCGAGGGTTTCCGCTCGATCGAGCACGTCAAGCGCTACACCACGACCGGCATGGCGACCGACCAGGGCAAGACGTCGAACATGAACTCGCTCGCCATCGCGGCGGGCGCGCTCGGCAAGACGCTGCCCGAGGTCGGGCTGACGACGTTCCGCCAGCCCTACACGCCCGTGACCTTCGGGACCTTCGCGGGCGCGGCGCGCGACGACCTCTTCGACCCCGTGCGCCGCACGCCCATCCATGGACGGGCCGAGGCCGAGGGGGCGCGGTTCGAGGACGTCGGCCAGTGGAAGCGCGCCTGGTACTTCCCCGAGGCGGGCGAGGACCTGCATGCCGCGGTCGAGCGCGAGGTGCGGGTGACGCGCGCCGTGGCGGGCGTCTTCGACGCCTCCACGCTGGGCAAGATCGAGGTCGTGGGACCGGACGCGGCCGAGTTCCTGAACCGCATCTATACCAACGCCTGGACCAAGCTCGGCTCCGGCCGCTGCCGCTACGGGCTGATGCTGACCGAGCCCGGCTTCGTGATGGACGACGGCGTGGTGGGCCGGCTCGCGCCCGACCGGTTCCACGTCACCACCACGACCGGGCGGCGCACCGCGCGTGCTGAACCACATGGAGGACTACCTCCAGACCGAGTTCCCCGAGCTCCGGGTCTGGCTCACGTCGGTCACGGAGCAATGGGCCGTCGTGGCGGTCCAGGGTCCGCGGGCGCGCGACATCATCGCGCCGCTGGTCGAGGACATCGACCTGTCGGCCGCCGCCTTCCCCCACATGGCGATCCGCGAGGGTCGGATCTGCGGCGTGCCGACCCGGCTGTTCCGCGTGTCCTTCACGGGCGAGCTCGGCTTCGAGATCAACGTCCCCTCCGATTACGCTGCCGCCGTCTGGGACGCCGTGTGGGAGCGCACGCGGGCCCTCGGCGGCACGGCCTACGGCACCGAGGCCATGCATGTGATGCGGGCCGAGAAGGGCTTCATCATCGTGGGCCAGGAAACGGACGGCACGACGACGCCGGACGACCTCGGCCTGGGCGGCATGGTGGCGATGAGCAAGCCCGACTTCGTCGGCAAGCGCTCGCTCGGCCGGCCCGATCTCGTGGCGCCGGGCCGCAAGCAGCTCGTCGGCCTCGCGACGGAAGGCCGGACCGTGCTGGAGGAGGGCGCCCAGGTCACCCCGACGGCCGACCCGGCCCCCGGCACCCACGCCATCGGCCACGTGACCTCGTCCTACTGGAGCCCCACCATCAAGGCGCCCATCGCCATGGCCCTCATCGAGAACGGCCGCGCGCTGACGGGCAAGACCGTGTTCGTGCCGATGCCGGAGGGTTCGATCCCGGTCCGCATCGTTTCGCCCGTGTTCCACGATCCCGAGGGGAAGAGCCTCAATGGCTGAGACCGCGACGATCCCGGCGGCGACGCGCGCCCCTCCGCCCGCCGCGGCTGCGCCTCGTCTCGGTCAGCCTCGTGCCGCCCGCGACGCGCTTCTCGTTCCGCGGGGACGCCGCGGCCGCCGAGGCCTGCGCGGCGCCTTTCGGATGCGACCTCCCGCGCGACGCCTGCCGCGCCGCCAGGCCGGAGAGCGCGCCGCGCTCTGGCTCGGCCCCGACGAATGGCTTCTGCTCGCGCCCGAGGACGAGACCGCGGCGCTCTTCGCCGCGCTCGAAGCCGCGCTCGGCGAGCGGCCCCATGCCCTCGTCGATATCTCGCACCGGCAGGTGGGCTTCGCCATCGCGGGTGCCGGCGCCGCGACCCTGCTGACGACCGGCTGCCCGCTCGACCTCGACGCGGCGGCGTTCCCGGTCGGCATGTGCACCCGCACGGTGCTGGCCAAGAGCGATGTCGCGCTGTGGCGCCGCGCGCCGGACGTGTTCCGCCTGGAGGTGAACCGCAGCTTCGCCGACTATGTGGCGGGCTATCTCCGGGTCGCCGAGCGCGCCCTCGGCTGATCGGCGTCGGGTCCGGCGGTCCGCCCCGGCGAGCGGCGACCGCAGGTTGAAGACGCGCGTCCCGCCACGGCGCGGGACGGTTGATCCGGCGCGGCGCCGCGAGCACGACGGCCGGGCTTCGGACCGGGTTCGGCGTCATCGCATTGTCACGGCGATCCAACATGCGATAGGGAGCCGTGGCGCCCTGCGGCGCACCCCTCCATCAGGATCACCGCATGGCATCGAAGTTCGTGGCCTTCACGTCGCTCGGCCGGCGGGCGCTGCCCAACCAATGGGACATCATCGCCCTCTCATTGATCTTCGGCCTGTTCGTGCTGGTTGTCCGCGGCTCGCATGACATGACGGTGCCGCTGCCCTCGCCCGATACGGCGCCGGTCATCGCTCGACTACGTCTACCTGCCCTATTACGCGCTGCGCACGACGCTGCGCATGTTCCTGGCGCTGGCCGCCTCGCTCGTCTTCACGCTGACCTACGCCACGCTGGCGGCGAAGAGCCGCCGCGCCGAAACGGTGCTGATCCCGCTGCTCGACGTGCTCCAGTCGGTCCCGATCCTGGGCTTCCTGTCCTTCACGGTCACGTTCTTCCTGAACCTGTTCCCGGGTTCGGTCGCTGGGCGCCGAACTCGCCGCCATCTTCGCCATCTTTACGAGCCAGGCCTGGAACATGGCCTTCTCGTTCTACCAGTCGCTGCGCACGGTGCCGGCCGACCTCGCGGAAGTGACGGAGGGCTTCCGCCTCTCGCCCTGGCAGAAGTTCTGGCAGCTCGAGACGCCCTTCGCCATGCCGGCGCTGATCTACAACATGATGATGTCGATGTCGGGCGGCTGGTTCTTCGTCGTGGCGGCGGAAGCCATCACGGTGGGCGACACGACCATCAAGCTGCCGGGCATCGGCTCCTATCTCGCGACCGCGATCGACGCCAAGGACATCAAGGCGGTCCTGGCGGCGGTCGCCATGGTGCTGGTGGTGATCCTGCTCTACGACCAGCTGGTGTTCAGGCCGATCGTCACCTGGGCGGACAAGTTCAAGGTGGAACTGTCGGCCGCGCAGTCGACGTCGAAGTCCTGGGTGCTGAACGTCCTCGCCCGGACCTTCTGGGTGCGCCGCGCGGCCGCGCCGCTCGAAGCGGCCTTCGAATGGGTCACCAGCCTGCGCCTCGACCTGCCCCGGTTCGGCGCCGCGGCGCGAGCCCTCGCCGCTGGTGGCGCCGCGCGCGTCGACATCGCCTGGTTCGTCGTGATCGGGCTCATCGCGGTCTACGCCGCCTGGCAGGCGATCCTGTTCATCGCGACGACGCTGAGCTGGGGCGACGTCGCTCCAGACCATCGGCCTGACGCTCGTCACCATGCTGCGCGTCGTCGTGCTGCTGACGCTCGCCAGCCTCGTCTGGGTGCCGATCGCGGTCTGGATCGGGCTCCGGCCCGCCATCGCCGAACGCGTCCAGCCCGCCGCCCAGTTCCTGGCCGCCTTTCCCGGCCAACGTGATCTTCCCGATCGCGGTCGTGGGCATCCTGAAGTTCCACCTCGACCCCGACATCTGGCTGTCGTTCCTGATCATCTTCGGCACGCAGTGGTACATCGTGTTCAACGTCATCGCCGGGGCCTCGGCCTTCCCCAACGACCTGCGCGAGGCGGCCTCGAACTTCCGCATCACCGGCTGGACCTGGTGGATCAAGGTCATGATCCCGGGGATCTTCCCCTACTACGTCACCGGGGCGCTGACGGCCTCGGGCGGCTCGTGGAACGCCGCGATCGTGGCCGAATACGTGAAGTGGGGGAACGACAAGGTCGCGGCGACCGGGATCGGCGCCTATATCGCCCAGGCGACCGAGGCCGGCGACTTCCCCAAGATCGTGCTCGGCGTCGCCATGATGTCGGTCTTCGTCATCCTCTACAACCGGCTGCTGTGGCGCCCGCTCTTCGGCTATGCCGAGCGGCGCCTGCGCCTCGGCTGACGCCGGCTCTCCCGGCACGGCGGATCGGCCGCCGCAGCCCGGGGCAGCGCTCAGCCGCCGGACCCCATCACGCGAAAGGTCGACGAACATGCTCGAAGAGGTCAAGGGCGGCCCGTTGCTCGAAGTCCGCCACGTCAGCCAGCGCTACAAGGGCGGCAGCGAGGAGGATTCGCCGGCCGTGCTCGACGACGTCTCGACCACGCTGTCGCGCGGCGAGATCGTCGGCCTCCTCGGCCGCTCCGGCTGCGGGAAGTCGACGCTGCTGCGGATCGTGTCGGGGCTGATCCGCCCCTCGGCCGGCGACGTCGTCTACCAGGGCGCACCGCTCACCGGGCCGGCCGACGGTGTCGCGATGGTATTCCAGAGCTTCGCGCTGTTCCCCTGGCTGTCGGTGCTGGAGAACGTCGAGATCGGCCTCAAGGCGCTCAAGATCGCGCCCGACGAGGCGCGCCGCCGGGCGCTCGCCGCCATCGATCTCATCGGCCTCGACGGCTACGAATCGGCCTATCCCAAGGAACTGTCGGGCGGCATGCGCCAGCGCGTCGGCTTCGCCCGGGCAGTCGTGACCCACCCCAACATCCTGCTCATGGACGAGCCCTTCTCGGCGCTCGACGTGCTCACGGCCGAGACCCTGCGCTCCGACCTCGTCGACCTGTGGAGCGAGGGTCGGCTGCCGATCAAGTCGATCCTCATGGTCACCCACAACATCGAGGAGGCGGTGCTGATGTGCGACCGCATCCTCGTTCTGTCCTCCCACCCGGGGCGCATCGCCTCCGAGATCCGGGTGACGCTGCCCCACCCGCGCAACCGGCTCGACCCGATCTTCCGCCAGCTCGTCGACAACATCTACGCGCTGATGACCCGGCGCTCGACCTCCAAGCAGCCCGGCAAGGACGGGCTCTTCCCCGGCACCGGCATCGGCATGGTGCTGCCGCGCGTGTCGACCAACTCGCTCGCCGGCCTCATCGAGGAAGTGGCGGCCGAGCCCTACAACGGCCGGGCCGACCTGCCGCATCTGGCGGATTCGCTGCAGATGGAGATCGACGACCTCTTCCCCATCGCCGAGACGCTGCAGCTCATGCGCTTCGCCGAGCTCGAGGAAGGCGACATCAAGCTCACCGGCGCGGGGCGCCGCTTCGCCGATGCCGAGGTCGACGCCCGCAAGAAACAGTTCGGCGACCACCTCATCGCCTATGTGCCGCTGGCGGCGCGCATCAAGCGCGTGCTCGACGAGCGTCCCTCGCATGTCGCCAACGCGGCGCGGTTCCGCGAGGAGCTCGAGGACTACATGAGCGAGGACTATGCCGAGAAGACGCTGCGCTCCGCCATCAACTGGGGCCGCTACGGCGAAGTCTACGCCTATGACGAGGACAACCAGTCGTTCAGTCTCGAGAACCCGACGTAGCAACGAGGCTCCGGGTGGTTCGCGATCCGCCGGGAGCCTCGCCCCGGCCGGACCCCCTTGGCCTGCGGCGCGTTGTCCCCACATGAGGGTTGCCGACCACCGGCACACCATTTCAGGAGACGCAACGTGAACTCCGACGAACGCCAACTCATCACGGGTCTGTTCGACCGCATGAAGTCGGTGGGCAGCCAGGGGCGCGACCGCGACGCCGAACAGCTCATCAACGACCAGGTGCGCCAGCAGCCCTATGCGCCCTACCTGCTGACCCAGACCGTCCTGGTGCAGGACCAGGCGCTGCGGGCCGCCAACGACCGCATCCAGCAGCTTGAAGAGCAGGTCCGCCAGTCGGCCGGCCAGGGCCAGGGCCAGGAGGGCGGCAGCTTCCTCGGCGGGCTCGGCCGCATGTTCGGCGGCGGCGCGGCGGCCTCCTCGGTCCCGGCGACCGGCCACGCAGACCCCTACCGCGGCCAGCCGCAGGGCTATGGCCAGCCCCAGCCGGGCTACGGCCAGCAGCCGCCGGCGGGTCCCTGGGGCAACCAGGGCTACGCCCAGCAGCAGCCGCAGGGCGGCGGCCTGTTCGGCGGCGGGGGCGGGGGTGGCGGAGGCTTCATGAAGGGGGCGCTCGGCGCCGCGGCCGGCGTCGCCGGCGGCGTGCTGATGGCCGACGGCATTCGCAACCTGTTCTCCGGCGGCAACAATCCCTACGGCATGGCATCCGGTTTCGGCGGCGGTGAGGCCGGCTTCGGCGCCCCGGGCGGCGAGACCATCATCAACAACTACTACGACAGCCCCCAGGATCAGCAGACCGGAGACCAGGGCGGCGGCTACCAGGCCGGAAACTACGGCAGCGACGCGGGCGGCGACACGGGCGGCGATCCGGGCGGCTACAGCCAGGACGTCTGATCCGCTCACTCCCGCCGCAGGAACAGGGCGCGGTCGCCCGCGACCGCGTCGACGACGATATCGTGGACCGCGCGGATCCGGCCGATGCCGCGCGTGTCCTCGTGTTCCACGATCCAATAGGCCCGCCGGGCGCGCCGCTCGGGCAGGACGCGGACGAGGTCGGGATGCCGCCGCGCGATGAAGTCGTGCAGCACGCCGATGCCGATCCCCGCCCGGACGGCCTCGAGCTGCCCGATCGCTCCCGCGCACTGGAAGGCGATCGGCGCCTCGCCGCAGAGTTCGGCCACATAGTCGAGCGCCGGCGAGTAGTTGAAGTCCTCGACGTAGCCGACGAGGCGATGTCCCGCGAGGCCGGAGGCCTGGTGCGGCGCCGGATGGTTCGCCAGATAGGCGGCCGAGGCGAAGAGGCCCAGCGAATAGTCGGTCAGCTTGCGGGTGACGAAGCGGCCCGCTTCGGGCTTTTCCAGCACGATGGCGATGTCGACCTCGCGCCGCCCGACCGGGCCGGCCTGGGGCGTGGGCACCAGCTGGACCGCGATGGCGGGATGCCGCCGGGCCAGGGTGGCGAAGAGTGCCGCAAGGTAATAGGTCGAGAGCCCGTCGGGCGCGCCGATGCGCACCGTGCCGGAGAGCTCGACGTCGCGGTCGCCGAGCTCGGCCTGCGCCTGGAGGAAGGCCGTCTCCATCCGCTCGGCGGCGGCGAGGAACCGAGCACCGGCCTCCGTCACGAGGACCCCCGTGGTCCGCCGCTCCAGGAGCCTCGCGTTCAAGGCCCGCTCCAGGGCCGTGACCCGCCGGGCCGCGGTGGCATGGTCGATCTTGAGGGCGCGAGCCGCCGCCAGGAACTGGCCGGCCCTCGCCACGGCGAGGAAGACCCGGACGTCGTCCCAGTTCACGGCACCTCCGGTCTGCCGTTCGGTGCACAGCGGTTGCGCGAACGATGCGATTGCTGTGCAAATTTATCGGGCCATAGTGGGCCGCAGTCAATCAAAGCGGGAGAGGGGACACCATGGTGGACTATGGGCATTTCATCGGCGGCCGGCACGTCGCCGGCACGTCCGGTCGCACGGCCGACCTGTTCTGGCCCATGACGGGCGAGGTCGCCGGCAAGGTCGCCCTGGCGTCGGCCGAGGAGGTGCGCCGCGCCGTCGAGAACGCGCGTGAGGCCCAGGTCGGCTGGGCGGCGGTGAACCCGCAGCGCCGGGCCCGCGTGTTCATGAAGTTCCTGGAGCTGATCCACCGCGACATGGAAGAGCTCGCGACGCTGCTGGCCCACGAGCACGGCAAGACGGTCGCGGATGCCAGGGGCGACATCCAGCGCGGCTACGAGGTCGTCGAGTTCGTGATGGGCGTGCCGCACCTGATGAAGGGCGAGTTCACCGACGGGGCCGGTCCCGACATCGACGCCTACTCGATCCGCCAGCCGCTCGGCGTCACGGCCGGCATCACGCCGTTCAACTTCCCCGCCATGATCCCCATGTGGAAGTTCGCCCCCGCCATCGCCTGCGGCAACGCCTTCATCCTGAAGCCGTCCGAGCGCGACCCCGGGGTGCCGATGCGCCTGGCCGAGCTCATGATCGAGGCGGGCCTGCCGGCCGGCGTGCTCAACGTCGTCAACGGCGACAAGGTCGCGGTGGACGCGCTGCTCGACGACCCGGACGTGAAGGCCATCGGCTTCGTGGGCTCGACGCCCATCGCCGAATACATCTACGGGCGCGGCGCCGCGAAGGGCAAGCGCGTCCATGCCTTCGGCGGCGCCAAGAACCACATGGTCATCATGCCGGACGCCGACATGGACAAGACCGTGGATGCCCTGATCGGTGCGGGTTACGGCTCGGCCGGGCAGCGCTGCATGGCCATCTCGGTCGCGGTGCCGGTCGGTCACGGCACGGCGGACCGGCTCATGGAGAAGCTCGTCCCGCGCGTCGAAGCCCTGAAGATCGGGCCTTCGACCGACGCGTCCGCCGATTACGGCCCGATGATCACCCAGGCGGCGGTCGACAAGGCCAAGATGTACATCGAGAGCGGCATCGCCGAGGGCGCCAGGCTCGTCGTCGACGGCCGTGGCTTCAAGATGCAGGGCTACGAGAAGGGCTTCTACCTCGGCTCCTGCCTCTTCGACCACGTGACCGAGGACATGCGGATCTACAAGGAGGAGATCTTCGCGCCCGTGCTGTCGGTGCTGCGGGCCAAGAGCTACGACGAGGCCTTGCGCCTGTGCAACGACCACGAATACGGCAACGGCGTCGCCATCTTCACCCGGGACGGCGATGCGGCGCGGGACTTCGTGTCGAAGGTGCAGGTCGGCATGGTGGGGGTGAACGTGCCGATCCCGACGCCGCTGGCCTATTACTCGTTCGGCGGCTGGAAGCGCTCGGTGTTCGGCGACCTCAACCAGCACGGTCCGGACGCGATCCGCTTCTACACCAAGACCAAGAACGTCACGGCGCGCTGGCCGTCGGGCGTGAAGGAGGGCGCGGAATTCTCGATGCCCACGATGTAGGGCAAGGACCCGGGGCAGGGCGGGCTCGCGCAGCCGGCCGGCCCCGGAGCGAGAGCGCTTTCGCCTCCGGCGAATGCGCTCCAGCTTGACATCGAGAGCAGTTCCATCGGCTCGGACCCGCTGAGGCGGGCCCGGGAAAGCCGAACAGCTCTAGCGACAGGGCGACACAGGGGCCGCCGGTCGCATCGTTACTGGACGAGGGACGGTGCGGGCTCGGCCACCGCTGCCGCGGGCGCAGGCGCTTCCGTCTCGACCGGCGTCTTCGCCGCCACGATCGCTTCCATCAGATTATAGAGCTTGAGCTTGACGCGCTCGTCGTCGATGGCGTGCAGGATGCGGATGATCTTGACATCATACGTTGCACTGGCCCGCGACCGCTTGCGGCGATCCACGATATCGGCCAGTTCCACGCCCCCGGAGGTCTCGCCCTCCGGCGTGATATCTTCGAAGAAGAAGGAAATATCTTTCTCGAGAATTCGGGCGATGTTCATCAACTGGCTGGCGCTGATGCGGTCCTTGCCGAGCTCATACTTCTGCACCTGCTGGAACGAGATGCCGAGTTGCTCGCCAAGCGCACCCTGAGAAATTCTCTTCTCGATCCGGGCGAAGCGTACGCGCGCTCCGAGGTGCCGATCGACCGCATGGTTTTTCCGCGCCATCATGTCCTCTTCTTGAGCGTCAGGGTTCGCCAGCCTAACACGGATGCCAGGAGCGAACCAGCGGGTTGCGATGAGATGGGCCAAGAAATCGTTTTCTTCAACCGGCACCAAGCGACCCGGAAGCCGATTGGACCGATTTTTCGGCGCGACCTTTGAACAACCGGATCGATCATCAGTATGACGGCCCGCTAAGCCCGCCGGCATTATTGCCGATCGTGCCTGCCGAACCGCGACCCGCCCCGTTCGTTGCCATCCCGTCGGCGTTCACGGAGAGACGCATGCGCCCCCGAGAATCGCAGCCTAAACGTGCATGCACCAACGCTGTCCGTCAATGCGGACCGCACTTGCCCCTTCATAGAGCAAAGCTGGTGCCGCAACCACAGGACGCCGTGGCGTTCGGATTGTGGATCTTGAACGACTGACCGATCAGGTCGTCGACGAAATCGATCTCGGATCCCTTCATGTAGTCGATCGACATCGGGTCGATCACCACGCGGGCGCCGTCGCGTTCCAGCACGAGGTCGTCGTCCGCCGGGCCGGCCACGATCGTGAAGCTGTACTGGAAACCCGAACAGCCGCCGCCGTCGACCGCGACGCGGAGCACCGAGCCCGGCGCCTCGCGTGACAGCACCTTCCTGACGCGCGCCGCCGCCGAGGACGACAGCGTCACGGGCGTGAGGGTTTCTGTCTCGCTCATCATCGTCGTCTCCTCGGGCCACCGCGCGGCAGGACCTGCTGACCGGCGGCACGCGGCCGACTCCAAGTTAAGTCGCGCGGACCGGCGCCGCAATGGTCTCCCAAGACAGGCTTGCGGCGCGCCATACGGCATGCGAACCGAGATGCCGTCTCGGCGCACCGCGCGCGGAACGGGAGCATCGCCACGGACGTCGTCGCCGAACTCCACGACAGGACGAGGCGCTTCATGGCTGGCGCCGCGCCGTCGCCCCCGCTGCCGCCGGGTCGCGGCGGCCCGCGGTCCGTCACGCTGGAGCCCGCCCGCACCACCGTGCGTGGCGACCTCACCACCAACGCCGCCCTGGTTCACGGCGCCTCCTATCCCGGCGGGTCACGGGCTCTGGCCGAGGCGCTCGCCCGCCATCTCGCCGGCGACCCGCTCGTGGACGCGGCGGAGCCCGCCACGACCGGCTTCGTCAACCTCACCCTGTCGGCCGCGGGCCTCGCGAGCGCCACCGCGGCGGCCCTCGCCCGAGACGACGCCTTCGGTCGGGGAACAGGCTCCGGCGGCATCGACCTCGCCGTGCCGCCCGTCGCCGGACGGCCCCCGGCACTGCTGCCGCTCGACCGCGCCAGGGCCGTCGTGGTCGCCGAGGCACTGGCTTCCCTGCTCTCCGCCGCCGGCCACGACGTGCGGCTGCGGTGGGAGAGCGACCTCCTCGCGGCGCGCGGAGACCTGGAGCGGCTCGGTTGCCGGCTCGCGGCGAGCGACCCGGAGACGGCGCCCGGCCGCCACGCCCTCAGGATCGACGTCCGCACGGCGCCGGCGGCCCCGTCCGCCGCGCGGGCCGAGACCGTTGCGGTCGGTCCGTGCCGGCTTGCCGCGGGGGCAGGGGTGGGTGACCCGGCCCGCCCGGCGACGCTGCGCGAGGTCTTGAGCCTCGGGGAGGCCGACGCGATCCGCTTCGCCATGCTGGCCCGGCCGCGGGATCTCGCGCTCGACCTCGACCCCGCCGCCGTCTCGGAGCGGTCCTACGCCGCCCCGCTCTTCGCGGTCCGCTACGCCGGCGCGCGGGCCTGCCGCCAGAGCCGCGCCGCGGTCGAGCGGCCGCCCGACAGGGACGTCTCGCCCGCCGGTCTCGTCGAGGCCGACCTGGCCCGCCTGGCCGCGGGCGGCGAACGCGACCTCCTCCGCCGCGTCGCTTTGAGCCCCCATGTCTTCTCGCGGGCCGTCACGCTGCGGGAGCCGCAACGACTGGTGCTCCACCTGACCGGTCTCGCCGCTGCCGTCCATTCTCAATGGAACGGAAGCAAAGATCAGCCACAATTACGCTTTGTTAATGAAGAACAGAGAGATTTGACCATAGCTCGGTGGGGATTGATGACGGCCGTCGCCCTGGTCCTGAAGTCCGGTCTTGGCATCTTGGGATTTTCGAGTCCCGACGAGATGCGATGACCGGGGCGAACGGACGGTCCCGGTCCGGCCCCTGCGGCTCCTGTTTCGGAGCCCGGCGGCCCTCCGGGGCGAGAGGGCCCCGCAATCCGCGCGAGCAGCCAGAGTAAGGCGAGGTGTCCGATGAGTGAAGCCGCGAGATCGCGCCGCGACGAGGCTCGATACGAGCCCTACGTGGCCATGCCGAGCCGCGAGGCCGCGCCCGCCGATCCGCTCGCCGAACTGGCGCGGCTCGTCGGCCAGGACGACCCGTTCCGCAACGTGTTCCGCCCCGCCGCGACCGTGGCTCAGGCGGCGCCCGCGCCCGCGCCCCATGCCGGCGTCGATCACCACCATGCCGGGGACGAGCATCTGTTCGAGGAGCAGGCCTACGCCGACGATGCCGATGCGGCCTACGGGTCCCACGAGGACGGGCAGGGCTATCACGACCACGCGTATCACGACGCGGACGCCGCTCGGGCGCACGGAACGGAGGCCGAGCATCATGCCGCTCCGGACCACGGCTATGCGGGCGGCGGGGACGGCTATGACGAAGCCGGGCCTGCGAGCCATGGCGACGAGGCGGGCCTCGCCGACGAACGCTTCCAGCCGGGCTACGCCGGCGCCGCGCTGGCCGACCAGTGGGCGCGGAGCGACGCGGGCACCAGCCCCGACATCGATCACGAGGGCGGCCCGGTCGTCCTGAGCCAGTCGTCCTCGGCCCGGCGCCCCATCGCGGTGCTGGCCGCCGTCCTGCTGCTGACGGGCGGCGGGCTCGCGGCCTCGTTCCTGGTGAAGGGCGGCTCGGTCGCGGCGGTGACGTCGGCGGGCGCCGGCCGCGGCGCCCCCACCATCATGGCGGCCGCCGGCCCCACCAAGGTCAAGGTGGACGACGGCAGCGCCACCGCGCCCGAGGACCAGGACGCGGCGCTCCTCAACCGGAACGCCACTGTGTCGTCCGGCCCCGTGAAGATCGTGTCCAGCCAGGAACAGCCGGCCGACCTCGGCCAGTTGCCGAAATCCGACCTCGCCGACGGGGCGCGGCCGCTGCCGCCGGCGGCGCCCAGCCCGTTCCCCGAGCCCAAGAAGGTGAAGACGTTCCTGGTCCATCCGGACGGCACGATGCTGTCGGGCGACCCCGCGCCGGCCCCGACGGGCCCCTCGGGCGTGTCGGCTCCGGCTCCGTCGACCGGCGGCGACGTCGTGCCGGCGGCCCTGCCGGCGACGCCGAAGACCGCCGTGCGCGGCGGGACCACGCCGAAGGCCGCCGCCGCGACCCCGGCGCCCACCGCCACCATCGCCAGCCTGTCCGCCGACCCCGTCACCACGGAGACGGCCGCGCCCAGGACCGCCCGGACGCCGCCGCCGGCCCCCGCGGCAGGCAGCTACGGCGTGCAGCTCGCATCCTCCCCCGTCGAAGCCGACGCCAATGCGGCCTTCGCCAAGCTCAAGAAGAAGTACCCGGCCCAGCTCGGCTCCTACACGGCGACGGTCCATAAGGCCGATACGGGCGACAAGCCGGTCTATCGCGTGCGGGTCGGCGGCATGAGCCAGGACGAGGCCAAGACCCTCTGCAGCCAGTTGCAGAGCGCCGGCGGCTCCTGCTTCGTGATGCACAATTGAGCGTGAAAGCCTTCGTCTGCGGCTGCGCCGGCACCACGCTCGACGCGGCCGAACGGGCCTTCATGGCCGAGACCCGTCCCTGGGGCCTCATCCTGTTCCGCCGCAACGTGGACACGCCCGACCAGCTGCGCGCCCTCACCGCCGCCTTCCGCGACACGGTCGGCCGCCCGGATGCGCCGGTTCTGGTGGACCAGGAGGGCGGCCGGGTGCAGCGCCTGACGCAGCCGCACTGGCCCCGCTATCCGGCGGCGGCGCGGTTCGCCGCGCTCTTCGCGCGTGATCCGGCCGAAGGCGTCCGGATGGCGCGGCTCGGCGGCGAACTGCTGGCGCGCGACCTATCGGCCTGCGGCCTCGACATCGATTGCGCCCCGGTGCTGGACATCCCGGTCGAGGGCAGCAGCGCGGTCGTCGGCGACAGGGCCTTCGGACGCGACCCGGAGACCGTCGCGGTGCTGGCGCGGGCCTTCGCCGATGGGCTGATGGCGGGCGGTGTCCTTCCGGTCATGAAGCACATCCCCGGCCATGGACGCGCCGCGGTGGACAGTCACCACGACCTGCCTGTCGTCACGGCCGACCGCGCCGCGCTGGCGCGCGACATGGCGCCGTTCCGCGCCCTGGTCGACCTGCCGATGGCCATGACGGCCCATATCGTCTTCGAGGCGCTGGACCCGGAGCGCCCCGCCACGACGTCGCGAACCGTGATCGACGAGATCATCCGCGGTGAGATCGGCTTCGACGGCCTGTTGCTGTCGGACGATCTGTCCATGCAGGCCCTGTCGGGCACGCTCGGGCAGCGGGCCGCCGCGGCCGCCGCGGCCGGATGCGACATCCTGCTCCACTGCAACGGCGTGATGGAAGAGGCGCGGGCCGTGGCGGACGAAGCCCCGGAGCTCGCCGGCCGCGCCGCCGAGCGGGCCGCTGCGGCCCTCGGCCGCCGGCGAGCGCCGGTGGCGCGCGACCTCGAGGCCGACCGGACCGCTTTCGAGGCCGCATTCTCCGCCCTGGCGTGAGGGGGCGCGGCCGCCGGCAGCGGCGGCCGCCCGTCTCGGGCGGGAGCGCCCGCTTCAGGTGCCGCGCCGCCCGGCTGTCGCCGCACTGCCGACCGAGGCCACCACCACGCAGCCGATGGCGAACCATTGCACGGGGCCGAGCCGCTCGCCCAGGAACGCCACGCCGGCCAGGGCCGCGACGGCGGGCTCGACGCTGAGCAGGATGCCGAAGGTCTGGCGCGGCAGGCGCTGGAGCGCATACATCTCCAGGGAATAGGGGACGGCGCTCGACAGCAGCGCGACGCCGAGGCCGGTCATCAGCGTCGCGGGTCCCAGCAGGGCGGCGCCGGCCTTCGCGACGCCGACGGGGATGACGATCAGCGCCGCCACGGCCGAACCGAGGGCCACGCTGTCGGGCCCGCGGAGACGGCCGGCTCGTTGGCCGAAGACGATGTAGAGCGCCCAGCCGAGGCCCGCCGCGGCGGCGAAGCCGAGGCCTACCGGGTCGAGGCCCCGCGTGGCGCCGCCGACCGGCAGCAGCAGGCCGATCCCCACGACCGCGACGCCGATCCACGCCAGGTCCACCGCCCGCCGCGACGCCAGCGTGGCGACGCAGAGCGGCCCCGCGAATTCGATCGCGACCGCGATGCCGAACGGGATGGTGCGCAGCGCGAGATAGAACACGAGGTTCATCGTGCCGAGCGCCAGCCCGTAGACCGCGACGGCGACGGCGTCCCGCACCGTGAGGGCGCGGCGCCAGGGTCGCCAGACCCCGAGCAGCAGCAGGGTGGCGAACCCGACGCGCAATGCCGTGGTCCCTTCCGCCCCCACCTGCGCGAAGAGGCTCTTCGAGAGCGACGTACCGACCGACAGCGACACGATGCCGACCAGCACCGCCGTGACGGGAAGAAGAACGGCACGCGGCCGGGCGGCCGCGGCCGAAGGAGACAGAACCATGGGGCCTTGTAGCCCGGCCCCGCCGCGGGTGCGACCTCGCCGTCGGGGCGCCGGGCCTGCGCTCAGCCGGCGTCCCGGTCCGGCCAGGTGGCGCCGCGCGCGTTCACGAAGACCGCGTAGAGCGAGGTCGTGCCGCAGATGTAGAGCCGGTTGCGCTTGCGGCCCCCGAAGCACAGGTTGGCCACCACCTCGGGAACGCAGACCCGGCCGAGCAGCGTGCCGTCCGGCGCGTAGCAGCGCACGCCGTCGTGCGCCGAGGTCCAGATGTTGCCGTTGGTGTCGGAGCGGAACCCGTCGAACAGGCCCGTCTCGAGGCTGGCGAAGACGCGGCCTTCGTCGAGCGAGGCACCGTCCTGGCCGACGTTGAACACCCGGATGTGCCGCGGACCCTCGTCGCTGTGCGTCGCGCCGGTGTCGGCGACGTAGAGCAGGCGTTCGTCGGGCGAGAAGCAGATCCCGTTCGGCTTGTGGAAGTCCCGCGCCACGACGTCGATCCGGCCGTCGCGCGGATCGATCCGGTAGACGTGGCTGCCGCCGGTCTCCGAAGGCGCCGCGCTGCCCTCGTATTCGCTGTCGATGCCGTAGGTGGGGTCGGTGAACCAGATCGAATCGTCGGACTTGACCACGACGTCGTTGGGCGAGTTCAGCCGCTTGCCGCCGACGTGCGAGGCCAGGATCGTGGTGCGCCCGTCGTGCTCGATGCGCGACACGCAGCGCCCTTCGTGCTCGCAGCACACCAGACGGCCCTGGCGGTCCACCGTATGGCCGTTGTGGTGGCGTGCCGGCTGCAGGAAGGTCGAGACCGAGCCGTCGGTCTCGTCGAGCCGCATCACGCGGTCGTTGGGGATGTCGGACCACACCAGATACTTGCCGGCCGGGAAATAGGCCGGTCCCTCGGTCCACCGCCCGCCCGTCCACAGCTTCTCCAGGTGGACGTTGCCGAAGATCAGACGCTTGAACCGCGGATCGACGACCTCGAAGCTGTCGGTCAACATCTCTCCTCCCCCGTATGGTCAATATGACGGTCGCGCGCCGCCGCTGGGGCGAGTAAGGCGCCGGCGGGGCTGCCGCGCAAGCGAAAACGTCGGACGGAACCGCCCTGTCCCGATCCGGCACAGCGCGAGCGCGACGGCGTTGAGGCCCCCTTCACCTTCGCGATCCAGAGTGGTTACCGAAACATGATGATCGGAGCCCGAAGTCGATGAACAGCGCCCCTTCCGACCCCGACGAGACCGGCAAGGGCGCCGCCGCCGCGCCGCGCCTCTCTCTCGGCAAGGGTCGCGCGCTCGTCCCGGTACTGGTGGCGCCCGCGCCGAAGGGGTTCTTCGCCGGGCTCGGCCGGTCGCACGGCTACGTGGCGGCCGGCGTCGCGGTGGTGATGGGCCTGGGATTCGTCGCCGGCACGGAAGTCTTCGCGACGCGGTCCGCCCCCGTGGTCCTCGCCAAGGCCTCGCCGCCGGCCGACACCGACCATGGACGTGCTGGTGCGCGTGCAGGGCGAGGTGCGGGCGCTGAAATCGAGCCTCGACGGGCTCAAGGCGACGGCCGACAACAGCCGCCAGGACGATACGATCCGCGGCCTCAAGCGCAGCGTCGACACGCTGAAGGGCGACATCGAGACCGTGAAGACGGCCTCCACCACCGCCGTCGGCCAGCTCGGCGCCAAGATCGACAGGCTCGACCGCGACCCGGGCCCCAAACTCGCCGAGATCGCGACGCGGCTCGACAAGCTCGACAAGGACCCGTCGGCGAAGCTGAGCGAAGTCGCCGCCCGGCTCGACAAGATGGACCCCTCGGCCAAGCTCACCGAAGTGACCGCGCGGCTCGAACGCATCGAGCGCCAGGTCGCCTCGGCCGACACCACCGGAGCGATCCCGCCCGCGGCCGCCCCGGCCCGGGCGCCGGTCCCGCCCCCGCGCGCCGTGCCGGCCGTCGCCATCCAGCCCTCGCCGACCGGGCCGGTGCCGCAGGCCCGCATCGATGCCCCGCCGGCCGGCGTCGGCAAGTCCGACGGCAAGTCCGACGGCCCCCGGGCCGAGACCGTCCGGCCCGAAGCCCCGCACGTCCAGGACGCGGCCCCGCGTCCCGTCACCGTCGAGGGCTGGACGCTGCGCGACGTCTACGGCGGCATGGCGCTGCTCGAGCGGCGCGCCGGCGGGCTGCGCGAGGTCGCGCCCGGCGAGGTCGTCCCCGGCGTCGGCGAGATCCGGTCGATCGAGCGCCGCGGCCGCGGCTGGGTCGTCGTGACGAACCGCGGCATCATCCAGGCCGACGCCCGCTGGTAGTCCCGCCGGCCTTGCCGGCAAGGCGCCGCAATCCCGTTCCATCCTCGTCGTCCTCGCCCCCCGGGCCGAGGGCGGCCGAGGCGTTTTCAACAGCGTCGGAGTTCTCCTCATGGACATCATCATCGGCACGGTCGAGGCCTTCGTCCTGGCGGGCGTGCTCGGCGTCGCCAGCCTCGCGACGGCGGGGGTGCTGCACGTCGGCTGACAGGCCGCGGGGCGGGCCGGAACGCAGGAGAGCGCCGTGCGGCGGGATACGCTGGGACGCGACCATTTCGAAGCCCTCTACGCCGCCCGGCCCGACCCCTGGGGGCTCGCCACCAGCGCCTACGAACGTGCCAAATACGACGCCACGCTCGCGGCGCTGCCGCGGGCCCGCTATGGGCGGGGTTTCGAGATCGGCTGCGCCATCGGCGTCTTCACGGCCGCGCTGGCGGAGCGCTGCGACGGGCTGCTCGCCGTCGAGCCCGTGCCCGCCGCGCTCGCCCAGGCCCGCGCCCGCAATGCCGGCGTCCCGCATGTCCGCTTCGCCGCGATGTTCGTGCCGGGCGAATGGCCCGACGAACCCTTCGACCTCATCGTCCTCTCCGAAGTGATCGACTACCTCGGCGATGCCGATGTCGTGGCCCTCGCCGGGCGTGTGGCGGAGACCCTCGTGCCCGGCGGCGACCTCGTCATGGTCCACTGGGTCGGCAAGAAGCGCGGCCCGCCGACGGGCGAGGACGCGAGCGACCGGTTCATCGCGGCGGCCGGCCACGCCCTCTGCGTGCTGCACCAGGACCGCAACCCGGACTACAGGCTCGACGTGCTGCGCCGCCGCGCCGTGTGAACGCCGCGGAGCCGGGCAGGGCGGCTGGACGTTGCCGGATGGTATGCAGCCTTCCTATGATGGCGCGCAGCAGCGGAGCGAGCCATGGCCAGGACGATTCGGATTCACGAGTTCGGCGGACCGGAGGTCCTGACGGTCGAGGACCTCGACCTCGCCCCGCCCGCCGCCGGCGAGGTCCGGATCCGGCAGCGTGCCGTCGGCCTCAACTTCATCGACATCTATCAGCGCCAGGGCGTCTACCCGAACCCGCTGCCCCTCGTCCTCGGCAACGAGGCCTCGGGCGACGTCGTCGCGGTGGGACCCGAAGTCACGGAATTCGCCGTGGGGGACCGGGTCGCCTACGGGACGGCGCTCGGCGCCTATGCGGAGGAGCGCAACGTCCCCGCCCGCCTCCTCGTCCACCTGCCCGAAGCGATCTCCTACGAGGTCGGCGCCGTGATGATGCTCAAGGGCCTGACCGCCCAGTACCTGCTGCGGCAGACCTACAAGGTGATGCCGGGCGACACGATCCTGGTCCATGCCGCGGCCGGCGGGGTCGGCCTGTTCCTGTGCCAGTGGGGCCATGCGCTCGGCGCCACCGTGATCGGCACGGCGGGCTCGCCCGAGAAATGCGCGCTCGCCATGCAGCACGGCGCCGATCACTGCATCAACTACCGGACGGAAGATTTCGCCGAGCGCGTGAAGGAGATCACGGACGGCCGCGCTCTGCGACGTCGTCTACGACGCCATCGGCCAGGCCACGTTCCCGAAATCGCTCGATTGCCTGCGGCCGCTCGGCATGTTCGCCTCCTACGGGGCCGCCTCGGGCGCCATCGCGGCCTTCGACATCAACCTGCTCGCCCGCAAGGGATCGCTTTTCGCGACCCGCCCCTCGCTCTTCGCCTATGCCGCCAAGCGCCAGGCGCTGGTCGCCATGACCGAGGACCTCGCGACCGCGATCGAGACGGGCGCGGTCCGGCCCGAGATCCACGCGAGGCGCCCGCTCGCCGAGGTCGCCGAGGCCCACCGGGCGCTCGAAGCGCGCGAGACGACCGGCAGCACGATCCTGGTGCCCTGACTTGGCCCACCCCGATTCGGCCGCTCCCGATTTGGCCGCGCCAGACCTGGTCGCCGCGGATTCGGCCGGGTCCGAGCCGTCGCTGTCCGTCCGCCCCGCGCCGCTGGTGGCGGTTCGCGGGCTGTCGAAGAGCTTCGGGCCCGTCAGGGCCAACCAGGACGTCGATCTCGACGTGCGCGCCGGCGAGAGCCATGCGCTGCTGGGCGAGAACGGCGCCGGCAAGTCGACGCTGGTCAAGATGCTCTACGGCCTGCTGCAGCCCTCCGCCGGCGAGATCCTGTGGCAGGGCCGGCCCGTCGTGCTCGACACGCCCGAGGCCGCGCGGGCGCTCGGCATCGGCATGGTGTTCCAGCATTTCTCGCTCTTCGAGAACCTGACGGTGGCGGAGAACATCGCTCTCGTCCTGAAGCCCGAGCGGCAGGGCCGGCTCAACGCCCGGATCGCCGGCCTGTCGGAGCGCTACGGGCTGAGGCTCGAGCCGGCGCGGCCCGTCTGGTCGCTGTCCGCCGGCGAGCGCCAGCGCATCGAGATCGCCCGGTGCCTCCTGCAGGACCCTAAGCTCATGATCCTCGACGAGCCCACCTCGGTGCTCACGCCGCAGGAAGCCGAGGCGCTCTTCGTCGTCCTCGACCAGCTCAAGGCCGAGGGTCGCGCGCTGCTCTACATCTCGCACCGGCTCGACGACGTCCGCCGCCTCTGCGAGCGGGCCACGATCCTGCGCGGCGGCCGCGTCGTCGGCGCCTGCGATCCGCGGGCCGAGACGGCCCGGTCCATGGCGGCCCTGATGGTGGGGGCGCAGATCGCCGAAGTCGCGGCGCGGGGCGCCGTGCCGGGACGGGAGCGCTTCGCCGCCGTGCGCCTGTCTCTGCCCGCGCCCGGCCTCCACGCGACGGCGCTGCGCGACATCGACCTCGAGGTGCGCGGCGGCGAGGTTCTGGGGATCGCGGGCGTGGCCGGCAACGGGCAGGACGAGCTCTTCGCCGCGCTCTCGGGCGAGCGGCTCGCCGCCTCCGCCGACCAGATCCGCATCGACGGGCAGCCGGCGGGCCGCGAGGGCGTCACGGCCCGGCGCCGGCGCGGGGCCGCCTTCGTGCCCGAGGAGCGCAATGGCCATGCCGCCGTGCCGGCCTTCCCGCTCAGCGACAACCTCGTCCTGTCGCGCCACGCCACCGGCGAGGTGAGCCGCGGCGGCTTCCTGCTCGGGCGCATGGCCCGCAGCATCGCCCGCCGGGTGATCGAGAGCTTCGACGTGCGGGTCGGCGCGCCCGATCCCGCCGCCCGTACGCTGTCGGGCGGCAATCTGCAGAAGTTCGTCGTCGGGCGCGAGATCCTGCGTGAGCCGGGCGTCCTCGTCATCAACCAGCCGACCTGGGGCGTCGATGCCCTCGCGGGCGCCGCCATCCACCAGGCGATCCTCGACCTCGCGGCGCGCGGCTCGGCCGTGCTGATCATCTCGCAGGACCTCGACGAGTTGTTCCGGCTCTGCGACCGCCTGTGCGTCATTCATGCCGGCACCCTGTCGCCCGCGACCGCGACCGGGGCGACGGACCGCGACGACGTCGGGTTGCGGATGGCGGGCACGACAGTCGCGAGCGCCGCCCTCCATGCGCATTGAACTGGAGCCCCGCCTCGACCCGCCCGGCTGGCTCGGCTTCGCCGCGCCGGTGGCGGCTTTCGCGGTGGCGCTGCTGATCGGCGGCGTCATCGTGGCCGTGCTCGGCCGATCGCCGATCGAGGCCTTCCGGGTCTATTTCGTCGATCCGCTCACGCAGGACTGGTCGCTCGAAGCCCTGGCCGTGAAGGCATCCCCGCTGGTCCTGATCGCCGTGGGCCTGTGCTTCTGCTTCAGGGCCAACCTGTGGAATATCGGGGCCGAGGGACAGTTCATCGCCGGCGGGGCGCTCGGGGGCGCGCTGGCGCTCGCCACGCACGGCGTCGAGCATACGGGCCCGCTCGGCGGGGGCTGGATCCTTCCCGCCATGCTGGTGCTCGGGGTGGTCGGCGGCGCCCTCTACGCGCTGATCCCCGCCGTGCTGCTGGTGACGCTCGGCGTGAGCGAGATCCTGTCGAGCCTCATGCTGGTCTACGTGGCGCGGCTCGGCCTCGACTATCTCGTGCGCGGCCCCTGGCGCGACCCGGCCGGCTTCAACTTCCCGGTCTCGGTCAACTTCGATCCCGAGGCGACGCTGCCGAGCCTGGTCTCGGGCGCGTCGCTCCATGCCGGGGTGCTGATCACGCTCGCGGTGGTGATCCTCGCCGCGGTGGTGTTCGGGCGGACGCTGTTCGGCTTCGAGATCCGCATCGTCGGTGCGGCGCCCCGGGCGGCGCGCTTCGCCGGCTTCAACGCCGACAAGCTGGCGCTCGCCGTCTTCGCGCTCTCGGGCGGGCTCGCGGGCCTCGCCGGCGTCATGGAAGTGTCGGGCCAGATCGGGCAGCTCCAGCCCTCCATCTCGCCCGGATACGGCTTCACCGCCATCATCGTCGCCTTTCTGGGGCGGCTTCGGCCCGTCGGCACCCTGGTGGCCGGCCTCGTCCTGGCTTTGACCTACGTCGGCGGCGAGGGCGCCCAGATCGCCCTCAAACTGCCGCTCGACGTGACGACGGCGTTCCAGGGCATCCTGCTCATCTGCGTCCTCGGCGCCGATGTCGCGACGCGCTACAGGGTGCGCCTCGTCGGGAGGGTCCTGGCGTGAGCGGCGAGATGGCACAGCTCATCCTCGTCACCATCGTGACGGCCGCGACGCCTCTGTTCCTCGCCGCGCTCGGCGAACTCGTGGCGGAACGCTCGGGCGTGCTCAACCTCGGCGTCGAGGGCATGATGGTGATGGGGGCCGCGGCGGGCTTCGCGGCGGCCTACCTCACGGGGTCGACCCTCGTGGGCGCACTGGCCGGCATCGCGGTCGGCGCCGCGATGGCGCTGCTGTTCGGCCTGCTCACCGTGGTGTTCGCGGTCAGCCAGGTCGCGTCCGGACTGGCGCTGACGATCTTCGGCCTCGGCCTGTCGGGCCTCGTCGGCAGTGGCTTCGTCGGCCTCAAGCGCGATCCGGCCCCGCACCTCGCCATCCCGGGCCTCAGCGACCTCCCTGTCGTGGGCCGGCTCGTCTTCGGCGAGGACTATTTCGTCTATGCGGCGCTGGCGCTCGCCGTTGCGGTCTCGTTCGTGCTGACGCGGACCCGCGCGGGCCTGGTGCTGCGCGCCGTGGGGGACAATCACGCCTCCGCCCACGCGCTCGGCGTCCCGGTGCGGCGCGTGCGGATGCTGGCCGTGCTCTTCGGCGGCGCCTGCGCGGGCCTGGGCGGCGCTTACCTGTCGCTCGCCTATACGCCCTTCTGGTCGCCCGAGATGACGGCCGGGCGCGGTTGGATCGCCCTGGCGCTGGTGGTCTTCGCCTCGTGGCGCCCCTGGCGGGCCCTGGCGGGTGCGGTGCTGTTCGGAGGGGCGACCGTTCTGCAACTCCATGCCCAGGCTTTCGGCATCGGCTTGCCGGGACAGTTCATGTCGGCCATCCCTTATCTGGCGACGGTGCTGGCGCTGATCCTCCTGTCGCTCCGGCGACGGTCGGGATCGGTCTCGCCGGCCATGCTGGGGACCGCCTTCGTGCCCGACCGGTAAGACCCGGCTCCGGCACGCCGGTTGCAGGAAAAACAGGCAGGAGCGCCACTGCGGCGCTCATCAGGAAGGAAGCAGAGATGCGTGACTGGGTGAAGGGGACGGCGATGCTGGCGGTGGTCGCCGTCGCGGCGACGGCGGCGCAGGCCGAGGACAAGCTCAAGGTCGGCTTCGTCTATGTCGGCCCGGTGGGTGATTTCGGCTATTCCTACCAGCACGACCAGGGGCGGCAGTTCCTGCAGAAGCAGCTCGGCGACAAGGTCGAGACGACCTTCCTCGAGAACGTCGCCGAGAACGATTCGCAGCGCGCCTTCGAGCAGCTCGCGCGCTCGGGCCACAAGCTGGTGTTCGGGACCTCGTTCGGCTTCATGGACCCCGAACTCAAGGTCGCCAAGCAGTTCCCGGGCGTGAAGTTCGAACACGCGACCGGCTACAAGCTCGCCCCCAACCTGTCGACCTACTCGGCCCGCTTCTACGAAGGCCGCTACATCATGGGCGAGATCGCCGCCAAGATCTCGAAGACCCACACGGTCGGCTACATCGGCTCGTTCCCCATCCCCGAGGTCGTGTCGGGGATCGACGCCTTCATGCTGGGGGCGCAGAAGGTCGACCCGAACTTCAAGATCAAGATCGTCTGGGTGAACTCCTGGTTCGATCCCGGCAAGGAGGCCGATGCCGCCAAGGCCCTCATCGCCCAGGGCGCCGACGTGATCGCCCAGCACACGGATTCGGCCGCGCCCCTGCAGGAGGCCGAGAAGGCGGGCGTGCACGGCTTCGGCCAGTCCTCCGACATGGCCAAGTTCGCCCCGAAGGCGATCCTGACCTCGCTCGAGGATAATTGGGGCCCGTACTACGTCCAGGAGGTCAAGGCCGCGATGGACGGCACCTGGAAGTCGCACGACACCTGGGGCGGCATCGCCTCCGGCATGGTGGTGATGGGTCCCTACGAGAACATGCCGGCCGACGTGAAGGCGACGGCCGAGAAGACCGAGGCCGACATCAAGTCGGGTGCCGTCAAGGTCTTCGCCGGCCCGATCACCAAGCAGGACGGCACCGTGGCGGTGAAGGCCGGCGAGGTCATGCCCGACAAGGAGATCCTCGGCCTCAACTGGTACGTGAAGGGCGTGGACGACAAGCTGCCGCAGTGACCGGGTCGGACATCGTCCGAAGCGGTCCACGCCCTCCGTCCCGTCATGGCCGGGCTTGTCCCGGCCACCCATGCCGCGCCGAGCCGCTCCTAGCCCCGGCCCGGCCCGAGGACCCCGCGGTGGCACGGGCCGGCGTGGGTGCCCGGGACAAGCCCGGGCATGACGGTAGAGGGGGCGGAGGAGACCGGTCGAGGGAGGGCAGGGCGGATCCGAAACGTTCCCGACCCTCTGTCCCGTCATGGCCGGGCTTGTCCCGGCCACCCACGCCGCGCCGAGCCGCTCCTAGCCCCGGACGGCTCCGGCCCGGCCCGAGCACCCGCGCGATGGCGCGGCCCGGCGTGGGTGCCCGGGACAAGCCCGGGCATGACCACGGAGAGGGTGGAGGAGAGAGGCGGGGCGAGGTCCGCCGTGCCGCGCGTCGGGCCTACACCACGGTGGCGTGGAGGTCGTAGGCGTCTGTCCGGTCGACCTTGGCGGTGACGATGTCGCCGACCCGCACCGGGAAGCGATGCGACAGGTGGACCTTGCCGTCGATCTCGGGCGCGTCGCCCTTCGAGCGGCCGACCGCGCCGGACGGCCCGACCGCGTCGACGATCACCGGCACGCGCCGCCCGACCTTCCGGGCCAGCAGGCGCGTGCTGATGAGCTGCTGGTGCTTCATGAAACGGTCGAGCCGCTCCGCCTGCACCTCGGGCGGGACGTGGGGCAGGCCGAGCGTGTTGGCGGGCGCGCCCTCGACGGGTTCGTATTTGAAGGCACCGACGCGCTCCAGCTTGGCTTCGGACAGCCAGTCGAGCAGGATCTGGAAGTCCTCCTCGGTCTCGCCCGGGAAGCCGACGATGAAGGTCGAGCGCAGGGTCAGGTCGGGGCAGATGTCGCGCCAGGCCTTGATGCGGTCGAGCGTGCGGTCCTGCTTGCCGGGGCGCCTCATGGCGCGCAGCACGTTGGGGGCGGCATGCTGGAACGGGATGTCGAGATAGGGCAGCACCAGCCCTTCCGCCATGAGCGGGATCACGTCGTCGACGTGCGGGTAGGGGTAGATGTAGTGGAGCCGCACCCAGGCGCCGAGCTGGCCGAGTTCGCCCGCGAGGTCGAGGAACTTGGCCCGCACCTCGCGGTCGCCGTGCTGCTGCATCGGATAGCCGAGGTCGAGCCCGTAGGCCGCCGTGTCCTGCGACACGACGAGCAGTTCCTTGACGCCGGCCTTCACCAGCTTCTCGGCCTCGCGCAGCACCTCGGAGACGGGGCGCGACACGAGCCGGCCGCGCAGGCGCGGGATGATGCAGAACGAGCAGGAGTTGTTGCAGCCCTCGGCGATCTTCAGGTAGCTGTAGTGCCGCGGCGTGAGCTTGATGCCCTGCGGCGGCAGGAGATCGATGAACGGGTCGTGCAGCGGTTCGGCCGCCTCGTGCACCGCCGCCATCACGCTCTCGAAGGCCTGCGGGCCCGAGACCGCGAGGACATTCGGGTAGGCCTGGCGGATCACCTCCGGCTCGGCGCCCATGCAGCCCGTCACGATGACCTTGCCGTTCTCCGCCATGGCGCTGCCGATCGCGGCGAGGGACTCGCGCTTGGCGCTATCGAGGAAGCCACAGGTGTTGACGATCACGGCGTCGGCACCGTCGTGCTTCTTGGCGATCTCGTAGCCTTCGGCCCGCAGGCGCGTGATGATGCGCTCGCTGTCGACCAGCGCCTTGGGGCAGCCGAGCGACACGAAGGAGATGCGCGGCGCGGCGCGGCCGGCGACGGGCGCGAGGACGGGATCGGACGATGTCAGCATGGGGTCTGCCTTGGCACGGCGGGCCGCGGGTTGCAACAGCCCTGGGCACCAGGGCGTCGGCATGCCTGGGTTGACGAAGCTCAGCCGATCATGCGCGGATCGACGCGCGGCGCGCGGGTCAGCCAGGACGGCACCGGCAGGCCCTTGCTCTCCAGGAAGGCACGGTCGAACAGCTTGGACGCATAGCGCGATCCGGAATCGCACAGGATCGTCGCGACCGTGTGGCCCGGTCCGAGCCGGCGGGCCAGGCGGATCGCCCCTGCCACGTTGACCCCCGACGAGCCGCCGAGCAGCAGTCCTTCGTGTTCGGCGAGGTCGAACACGGTCAGGAGCGCCTCGCGGTCGTCGACCTGGCAGGCGAAATCGACCGGCGCGCCGACGAGGTTCGCCGTCACCCGCCCCTGGCCGATGCCCTCGGTGATCGACGAGCCCGAGGCCTTCAGCTCTCCCGAATCGTAGAAGTTGAACAGGGCCGAACCCATCGGGTCGGCGATGCCGATCGTCACGGACGGGTTCCTGGCCTTCAGCGCCAGGCCGGTGCCCGCCAGCGTGCCGCCCGTCCCGACCGCGCAGATGAAGCCGTCGATCCTGCCCCCGGTCTGGTCCCAGATCTCGGGTCCGGTCGTGCGCTCGTGGCCGGCGCGGTTGGCGAGGTTGTCGAACTGGTTGGCCCACACGGCACCGCTCGGGTCCTCCTCGGCGAGGCGGCGGGCGAGGCGTTCCGAGACGTGGACGTAGTTGCCGGGATCGCTGTAGGGCTTGGCCGGGACCTCGACGAGCTCGGCGCCGCACATGCGCAGCATGTCCTTCTTCTCCCGGCTCTGCGTCTCCGGGATCACGATGACGGTGCGGTAGCCGAGCGCGCCGGCGACGAGCGCGAGGCCGATGCCGGTATTGCCGGCCGTACCCTCGACGATCGTGCCGCCGGGCTTCAGGGCTCCGCGCGCCACCGCATCCTCGACGATCGAGAGCGCGGCCCGGTCCTTCACCGACCCTCCCGGGTTCATGAACTCGGCCTTGCCCAGGACCGTGCAGCCCGTCAGCGCCGAAGCGCGCTTGAGTTCGATCAGCGGCGTGTGGCCGATGGCGTCGACGACGGACTTCAGCATGGCGCTTCCGGTGCAGGACGATCGGGCGCCCGGCCTGCATCCGGACACCGCACGATGCGAGAAAGGGGCGAGCGGGACATCGATGCTCGAGACATCGATGCTCGAGACATCGATTCTCGAGACATCAATTCTCGAGACATGGGCGAAGCTGCCCTGCGGATCAACCCGCAGGGGATCCAGCGATGCAGGTCGCTAAAAGCCGATCGAAGGACGGTATGGTCTTGCGCGCCTGGCGCGAATGGCTCCCCGAGCAGGGCTCGAACCTGCGACAATTCGATTAACAGTCGAATGCTCTACCAACTGAGCTATCGGGGAACGCCGCCGCGTCGCCGCGGCGTGTGGCGGTGTTTAGCCCCGATGGGCCGGTTTTGCCAACCCCTAATTTGCGGGCCGGGACGGCAAAAGTTTTCCCGGACCGTCGCCTTGCCGTCCGCATCCGGATCCGCTAGACACCCCGGCAGTCGATGCGACCGATCGACCGCGTGCCGCCCTGGCAGCGCTGAGGCCTCGTGGCGGAGTGGTTACGCAGAGGACTGCAAATCCTTGCACGGGGGTTCGATTCCCTCCGAGGCCTCCAAGTCATCCTGCGAAAACGCTGTCGTCATCCGGATCCGGACCTTGCCGCGCTTTGCCGTCGGTGAGGCGCCGATGCTCGCCCTCCTTCGGCCGACGCCGGGCAGGCGTGGCCGGCCCGGATCGACGGTCCCCGAAAACGCGCGTAGGGTCGCGGCGTCCGAAACCTGGAGCGTCGTGCCATGACCATGTTTCAGCAGAAGGAGACGTCACGCCTCGTGCGTCCGGTGCCGGCGTCCCACGACCCCGCCCGGGTCGTCACGCCCAGCATGTGGCTCTGGCGAGCCGTGATCGTGATCGGTTGGGGCCTCGTCGTGACCAGCCTCGTCCTGCTGGCGTGGGAGGTCCTGCAGTGGTTCGAGGAGGGCACGTGGCGGTCGATCAGCCTCGCCAAGATGGTCCACATGCCGAAGCTGGACCACGGCCAGGATCAGGACTGGAGCTCCCTCGATCCCCTGCGCGCGGCGCTGCGCTGGTTCGGACGCATGCCGGCCGTGGCGATGCTGTTCGTCGGCGGCCTCGTGTGCTCCTGGCGCGCCAACGACCTGCATACCCATGCCGAGGCCGAAGCGGCGCGGAGCCGTCCCGCCGCGCGCTGAACCCTGGCTGGCGCGTGCCGGGCAGTTCGCGGGCCATCGCCCGGATGGGCCGGGCGGCCTCCGGCCGTCAGCGGACCTGGTCGGCGATCTCGCGCGCCACCTGCGCTTCGATGGTCCGCAATTCCACCAGCGTGCGGTCGAGCGACTCGCGCATGTCCTCGAGTTCGCCGATACGTTTGCGCACCCCGCCCAGCAGGGCGCGCTTCTGCTCGAGGTGGCGCGGGTCGACGGCGTAGAGGTCGAGGAAGTCCTTGATCTCCGCCAGGCTGAAGCCCAGCCGCTTGCCGCGCAGGATCAGCAGCATCCGCGCCCGTTCGCGTGGCGTGTAGACGCGCGTGGCGCCGACCCGCGCCGGGCCGATCAGACCCTTGTCCTCGTAGAACCTGATGGCGCGCGGCGTGACGCCGAGCTCGGCGGCGAGTTCCGTCACCGTGAGCAGGCGCTCGCCCGCCTCCATCGCCGCCTCCACCATGCCGCTCACTCCCGATCGAGCTCGGCCCGGAGCCAGGCCCCCGTGTCGATGCTGGTCACCCTGGCGCCTCCGACCTTGTAGACGCCGTTGGTCCGCACGGCCGGCGTCCCGTCGGCGGTGACGATGCAGCCCGCGACGGCGAGGTTGCGCGTCACCGAGATCGTGCCGCCGACGGCCTCAACCCAGGCGCCCGGCATCACGCCCGCGAGGAAGTCGACGGAGAGGCTCACGGTCGGCAGGATCGTCGTCGCGAGGCCGGGCGTGTCGTGCAGGATCGCGAAGGCGAGCGCGATGTCGCAGAAGGTCGCCAGAACGCCGCCGTGGCAGCGCCCGCCCGGGTTGCAATGCGCGGGACCGACCCGGAAGCCCATCGCCAGCGCGCCGTCGATGCGGCGCGCGTGGAACACGATGGGGTTGAACCCGGCCTCGCGTTCGGACGTCGCCGGCAGGGGCCGGAACCCCTCCGGCGGGCCGGGATCGCGGTGCATCAGAAGGCGAGCTCGGGCAGGGCCATGGTGGAGGCCTTGCCGGACTTGATGGTGAGGAAGAGCGCCGACGCCTGGGGCAGCACGCGATCCGTGAAGAACCGCGCGCTCGTCAGCTTGGCGGCATAGAACCCTGACGCGTCGTCCCCCGCCGCCACCCTGGCGGCGGCGATCTCGGCCGATCGGGTCAGCATGTAGCTCATCGCCACGAGGCCCATCAGCCGCAGATAGTCGGTCGCGGCGGCGCCGGCTTCCTCGGCGTCCTTCAGGCCGGCCGCCGCGATCTGGCCGGTCGCGAGCTGCAGCATGCCGAAGGCCCGCTCCAGGCCCTGCACCAGGGGACCGATGGCGGCATCGCCCCGCTTGGCCTCGATATAGGCGCCGATCGGGTGGAAGAAGGGGCGGAGCAGGCGGCCCATGTGGGCCGGCATCTTGCGGCCGACGAGGTCGAGCGCCTGGATGCCGTTGGTGCCCTCGTACAGCATGGTGATGCGGGCGTCGCGCACATACTGCTCGACGCCGTGGTCGGCGATATAGCCGTGGCCGCCGTAGACCTGCACGCCGAGGCTCGCCATCTCGTAGCCGAGGTCGGTGAAGAGCGCCTTCACCACGGGCGTCATCAGCGCCGTGAAGTCTTCCGCCTCCCGCCGCTCGGCCGGCGAGACGGCGTGTTTCGACAGGTCGACCGCCTGTGCCACCCAGATGCCGACCGCCCGGCAGGCCTCGGCATTGACCCGCATGGTCATCAGCATGCGGCGCACGTCCGGATGCACGATGATGGGATCGGCGGCGAGGTCCGGGCGCTTGGCGCCCGACAGCGAGCGCCCCTGGATCCGCTCCTTCGCATAGGCGACCGCCGCCTGGTAGGCGGCCGACGCGACGCCCAGGCCCTGGATGCCGACGCCGAGCCGCTCCTCGTTCATCATGGTGAACATGGCCTGCATGCCCTTGTGGGGCGCGCCGACGAGCCAGGCCTGGGCGTTCTCGTAGGTGATCTGGCAGGTGGCCGAAGCCTTGAGCCCCATCTTGTGTTCGAGGCCGGTGCAGACGAGGCCGTTGCGCGGCCCGAGGCGCCCGTCCGCGCCGGTCAGGACCTTCGGCACGAGGAACAGGCTGATGCCCTTGATGCCGGGCGGGGCGTCGGGCAGGCGGGCGAGCACGAGGTGGACGATGTTCTCCGTCAGGTCGTGGTCGCCGGCCGAGATGAAGATCTTGGAGCCCGACACCCGATAGGTGCCGTCCGTCGTCCGGCACGGCGCGGGTCCGCATCAGGCCGAGGTCGGTGCCGCAATGCGCCTCGGTCAGCGCCATGGCGCCGGCCCAGGTCCCCTCCGTCAGCTTCTGCAGGAACCGCGCCTTGAGCTCCGGCGAGCCGTGCGACTCGAGCGCCTTCACGGCGCCATGCGTCAGGCCGGGATAGAGGCTGAAGGACAGGTTGGCGGCGCAGATCATCTCCTCGACGAGCTTGTTGACGCATTCGGGCAGGCCTTGGCCGCCGAAGGCGGGATCGCCCGCCAGCGAAGGCCAGCCGCCCGCGCGAAACAGGTCGTACGCCTCGCGGAACCCCGCGGGCGTCCGCACGACGCCGTTCTCGATCCGGCAACCCTCGCGGTCGCCGGGCGCGTTCAGCGGCAGGATGACCTCGGTGGTGAGCCGCGCCGCTTCGTCCAGCACGCCGTCCACCACGTCCGCCGTGGCGTCGGCGAAGGCGGGCAGGGCGGTGATGCGCTCGAGACCGTGAAGCTCGTGGAGGACGAAGCGCATGTCGCGCAGCGGGGCGTCGTAGACCTGCATGGGGTGATCCTCGAATGTTGTCCCGTGCCGCTCCCGCTCGGACGCTGGAGCGGGTCCGCCGGAAGCGCCGGCGCTAGAGGCTGTTCTGAACCATGGACGGCGGCTCTCCCCGAGCCGTTTTCGGATGACGGGATCGAGACTTGCGACGCGCGTGGCCGAGCCGCGATGAAGCGGCTCTCCAGGCATCGTGGCGGCTTCTAGTTGCGGAGCGGCTTGCCGGTCGCCAGCGTGTGTTCGATGCGCTCCAGCGTGGGGACGGTGCGGATCAGCGCCAGGAACTCCCGCCGCTCGAGCCCCAGCATGGCGTCCTCGCCCACCGGCGCGACCGGGTCGGCGTCGCCCCCGCTCAGCACGGTGGCGAGGCGGCCCGCCACCACCATGTCGTGATCGGTGGCGAGACCCTGGGCGCGATAGGCCTGGGCCGCCATGGCCATCCCGGCGCGGCCCGAGGGCCCCGGCAGGCGGAACTCGGGTTTGGGCGGCGGCGTGTAGCCGTCGACCAGCGCCAGCACCTTGGCCCGCGCATCGGCGAGCAGGCGGTCGCGGTTGAACGTGATCCCGTCGCCCTCGCGCAGCACCCGCATGGCCCGCGCTTCGGCGGCGGATTTCGAGACCCTGGCGGTCGAGACCGCCTCGAACACCTTGGAGACCGCCGGCATCGGCCCTTGCGGCATCTTCGGCGCCGTCGACCAGCGCTGGATCATCTCGCCGCAGCCGCCCCAGCCGGGCACGAGGCCGACGCCGCATTCGACGAGGCCCGTGTAGGTCTCGGCGTGGGCCTGGATGGCGTCGCAATGGAGCAGGATCTCGCAGCCGCCCCCGAGCGCCAGGCCCGCCGGCGCGCCGACGACCGGGAAGGCGGCATATTTCAGCGCCTTGAAGCTGCGCTGCCCCGCCGTGATCAGCTTGTCGACCTCGCCCCAGGCCGCGATGTTGCAGGCGAAGAGCGCCTGGCCGAGGTTGGCGCCGGCCGAGAAATTGGTGGCGTCGGTATAGATCACCAGCGCCTTGAACCGCTCCGCCACGAGGCCGAGCGCCTTGTCGAGCAGCTTCAGCACGGCTTCGTCGAAGCTGTTCATCTTGGTCGTGATCTCGAAACAGGCGACGCCCTCGCCGATGTCCCACAGGGCCGCCGAGCCGTTCTTGATCAGCGGCTCGGACCGGCGCTTCACGTCCTCGAGCCGCAGCACGCCCGCGGGGCGCTCGACCGTATGGTAGGCGCCGTCGAGGCCGAAGGCCTGCAACGCGCCCTCGGCGACGCGATAGAACCGGCGCTCGCCCACGGCGGCGAGCAGCGGCGGCACGGGTTTGCCGTCCCGCGCGAGGCGCGCCGCCACCGCCGCGGGGCCGAGCTGGTCGAGGATCTCGAAGGGTCCCTGTTTCCAGTTGAACCCGAGCCGCATGGCGGCATCGACCCCCACGATGTCGTCCGAGATGGCGGGCACGAGGCTCGCCGCATAGGCCAGCACGTCGCCCATCACGGCCCAGGCATAGCGCCCATAGCGGTCCTCCGCGGCGACGAGGGCCCGCATGTCCTTCAAGGCCGCCGGCAGGGTCGCGCCGCGCGAGGGCTCGTAGACGCCCGTCACGAGGCCGATCGATTCCCTGATCTTCCCGGCCTCGCGGTTGATGCGGTAGAACCCGCCCTTGCCCTTCCGGCCCGTGTAACCGTCGCCGATCATCCGGGCGAGCAGCGGGTTGGCGCGCTGGCCCACCACGAAGGCGTCCTCGGGCGCCAGCAGCGCCGTCATGCTGGCGTCGATATGCGGCATGAGGTCGAGCCCCACGAGGTCGAGCAGGCCGAAGACGCCCGTCTTGGGGATCCCGAAGGGCCGGCCCATGACGGCATCGGCTTCCTCGACCGACAGGCCGGCGTCGATCGCGGCATTGACGCCGCGCTGCAGCCAATAGGTGCCGATCCGGTTGGCGATGAAGCCCGGCGTGTCCTTGCAGCGCACGATGCTCTTGCCGAGCACCTCGTCGCAGAAGGACGACACCCGTGCCACCAGCGCGGGATCGGTGGCCGGGCCCGGCACCACTTCGAGGAGCCGCATGTAGCGCGGCGGATTGAAGAAATGGGTGATCAGCATGTCGCGCGCGAAGGGCTCCGGCAGGCCCTCCAGCAGCGAGCCCAGCGGGATCGTCGACGTGTTGGAGCTCACGGCCGTGCCGGGCCGGTGCAGCTCGGCGAGGCGGCGGTAGAGCGCCTGCTTGAGGTCCAGCCGCTCCACGATGGCTTCGATGACCCAGTCGCAGGCGGCGGCGCGGCCGAGGTCGTCCTCGAGGTTGCCGACCTCGACGAGGCGGGCCGCCTCGGGCGCCATGAAGGGCGCGGGCTCGGTCTTGAGCATGCGGGCGACGGCGGCCGCGGCGAGCTGGTTCCGGTCCGTCGCGTCCCGCGGCACGATGTCGAGGAGCAGCACCGGCACGCCGGCATTGGCGACCTGGGCGGCGATGCCGGCCCCCATGACGCCGGCGCCGATGACGCAGACCTTGCGGATGGCGGCGTCCATCAGGCGCGCTCCAGCAGCGTGGCGATGCCCTGGCCGCCGCCGATGCACTGCGTGGCGAGCGCGAACCGGCCGCCGTCGCGGCTGAGGATCTCGGCCGCCTTGCCGACGATGCGGGCGCCGGTGGCGCCGAGCGGATGGCCGAGCGCGATCGCGCCGCCGTCCCTGTTGATCGCGTCCTCCCGCAGCCCGAGGTCCTTGGCACAGGCGATGGCCTGGCTGGCGAAGGCCTCGTTGAGCTCGACGACGTCGATCTGCCCGGCGTCGAGGCCGCCGGCGCGGGCCAAAGCCTTGCGGCTCGCGCCGATCGGGCCGAGCCCCATCGTCTCGGGCCTGCAGCCCGAGATGCCCACGGCGCGGATCCGGGCCAGGACGGGCAGGCCGCGCCGCTCGGCGTAATCGGCGGAGCAGACCAGCACGGCGCTGGCGCCGTCGGTCAGCGGCGAGGACGTGCCGGCCGTCACGGTGCCGTCCTTGTCGAAGGCGGGCTTGAGGCCGGCGAGCGCCTTCGAGACTGGTGTCGGGACGCAGGCAGCCGTCCTGGTCGACGGTGCCGGCCGGGGTGGCGATGGGCACGATCTCGGCCGTCAGCCGTCCCGCGGCGCGCGCCGCCGCGGCCTTGCGCTGGCTCTCGACCGCGAAGGCGTCCTGGTCGGTGCGGGTGATCTGGTACTGGCGGGCGACGTTCTCGGCCGTCTCGCCCATGCCCATGTAGGCCCCCGGCCGCGTCCGGGCGAGCTCGGGGTTCGGCATCGGGTTGAAGCCGCCCATCGGCACGCGGCTCATGCTCTCCACGCCGGCGCAGACGAAGACGTCGCCCGCCCCGAGCGCGATGGCGCCGGCCGCCATGTGGACCGACTGCATGGAGGAGCCGCAGAAGCGGTTCACCGTGGCGCCGCCGACCGTCAGCGGCAGGTCGGCCAGGAGCGCCACGAGGCGCGCGGCGTTGAGTCCCTGCTCGCCTTCGGGGAACGCGCAGCCGAGCAGCAGGTCCTCGATGTCCTCGGGGTCGACGCCGGTCCGGGCGACGAGGGCGCGCACCACCTGGGCGGCGAGGTCGTCGGGCCGGACGCGGGCGAGGCTGCCCTTCGCGGCGGGCTGGAAGGGCGAGCGGGCATAGCCCGCGATGACGGCACCTGACATGGACCGCGGTCCTCCCCGTTGCTTGACCTATGAGAGCGGCTATTGCCGTTTACGTCAACCAAAGGCGGCGAGCAAGCGCCGCGGCGGCCCTGTCCCCCTCGGCGGCTCTCGCGATGAGGCTGGAGCGACTGCGCCGCAGGCGAAGGCGCTCCAGATCGCGCCCCGCGCTCCGCGGCGCGCCTTGCCACGCGTCAGAAGGAGGCGGAAACCTTGCCCCAGAGCACCTCGCCCTGGCGGCGATTGTCCGAGAAGACCTCGTGCTGGTAGCGGATGTCGGTCGCGACGGTTGGGGTGAAGTTGTAGGTCATCGCCGGGCCGATGGCGAAGACCTGTCCCTTGTTGCCCGGACCCTGGTTCAGCGGATCGAAAGGCACGAAGGCGCTGAGCGGGCGGACCGTGTTGACCTCGACGCCGTTCTGCCGGTCGCCGGTGAACTGCTTGTAGTAGTAGCCCTCGAAGCCGAGGCCCAGGGCAGGGGAGAAATGCTGGATCGCCGCGAAGGTGACGCTGAACTCGTCGCCCGACTTGTAATGCGTGGCGCCGTTGATCCCGTTGAAGGACAGGTTGGTGTTGGCGTCGAGCTCGAGGCCGTGCGGGTTGAGGTAGGTGACGACCACCGCCGGCCGGTAGCTGAAGTAGTTCTGGCCGACGTTGGCGCCGATCGGATCGTTGCGGTCGTACTGGCCGGTCGGAGCCGTGAACTCGGCCGGCGACAGGTTGACGTGGAGGTAGGCGCCGGGCGCCTCGAAGCTGATGAAGAACGGGATGAAGGTCGTGTCGCCCAGGCCCGTCACCGTCTCGCCACTGCCCGACACGCGGCCGAAGATGGTCTCCTGCGCTTCGGCGCGGCCGCCGCCGTAATAGGTGTAGGCCGCCGTGCCGACGCGGGCGTTGAGAAACGGCAGGACGTAGTCGGGCACGTAGGCGAAGCTCAGGACTTCCGCCACGGTATTGCCGAGGTACTTGACCGGATACTGGCCCAGCGGCCCGAGGTTGGCCTTGAGGGGGTTGCCGTTGCGGTCATTCAAGGTGTTCGAGAAGACCACGTTGGTATCGGCGCGCAGGTAGACCTGGCCGACCGGCGGGGAAAACCCGCCCAGAATGCCGAGGTAGCCGAGGTCGACGTGCGTCTGACCGAATTCGGTGGCCCGGGCCGCCGTCCCGAGCCCCAGGATGGCCGTCGCGGCCAGCAGCGCCGCCTTCACAATCGTCATGCCTCGTCCCCTTGCCCCTCGAGGGTGGTGGCGGCGCCGCATCGCCGCGTCTCGTGCGCGGTTCTCGCCAAGTCCTGCGCCGAAGGCGCCGGGTAAGCCCTGCGCCGAAGGCGCCCGGTGCCCTCGCCGAGGCCGCCTCGGCGCGGCTCGCTTCGCGCCGCGTCGTCCTCGTGTCAGAACGCTAGGGCGGGGCCGGTACAGCGTCAAACAAATGATAGGCCGGTGCCACGGGAAGTCAGGGCTCTATGGCACAATTGCAACAGGGACGTGCGCGGTCGCGGCGCGGCCCTCGCGGCACTGTTCCGGAACCCGCGGGCGGCGCAGACTGGGATACGAGGGAGGACCAGGAATGCCACTGCGCTTCGTCGAGCCGGCCGCCGAGGCCCATGCGTTCCCGCTCACCATCGGGCAGCTGCTGAACGGCTGCCCGCTGTCGGCCCGCGACAACGAGATCGTCTACCGCGACCAGGCCCGTTTCGGCTATGCGGCCTTCCGCGAGCGCCTCGGGCGGCTGGCCTCGGGCCTGGCCGGGCTCGGGGCCGGGGACGGCACCACGGTGGCGGTGCTGGACTGGGACAGCCACCGCTACCTCGAATGCTACTTCGCCGTGCCCATGATGGGGGCCGTGATCCAGACGGTGAACGTGCGCCTGCCGCCCGCGCAGGTTGTGCTGACGCTGGTCCAGGCCGAAGCCGAGATCATCCTGGTGCACCGCGACATGCTGCCCCTCGTCGAAGCGGCGCTGCCCCGTCTGCCCGGCCTCAAAGCCGTGGTGCTGATCGCCGACGGCGCCGACATGCCGCTGCCCGCCTGCGCGGCCATCGAATACGAGGCTCTGCTCGCGGCGTCCCGGCCGGGCTTCCCGTTCCGCGACTTCGACGAGAACGCGGTCGCCACCATCTTCTTCACCACGGGCACGACCGGCAGCCCGAAGGCGGTGACCTTCACGCATCGGCAGATCGTGCTGCACACGCTCGCGGCCTGCGGCATGTTCGGCGCCACCCGGAGCCGCGGGGTCGGCATCGACGACGTCTATATGCCGCTGACGCCCATGTTCCACGTCCATGCCTGGGGCGTGCCCTTCATCGCCACGATGCTCGGGCTGAAGCAGGTCTATCCGGGCCGCTACGATCCCGGCACGATCCTCGACCTGCGGGCCCGCGAAGGCGTGACCTATTCGCATTGCGTCCCGACCGTGCTCAGGATGGTGCTGGCGGCGGCCGAGCAGCGCGACGACGACCTGTCCGGCTGGATGATGACGGTGGGGGGCTCGGCCCTCACCGGGGCGCTGTGCCGGGAGGGCCGCCGCCGCGGCCTGCATGTCGTCGCCGGCTACGGCATGTCCGAGACCTGCCCGACCATCGCCCACGCCCGGACCCACGCGCGCGACGGGCTGGCCGGCGATGCCGAAGTCGAGGCGCTGACGCGCGCCGGCGCGCTCCTGCCGCTGGTCGCGGCCCGCATCGTGGATGAGACGATGCGCGACCTCCCGGCGGATGGCCGGGCCCAGGGCGAACTCGTCCTGCGGGCGCCCTGGCTGACCGCGAGCTACGTCGGCGACGCGGCCGCGTCGGACGCGCTCTGGCGCGGGGGCTGGCTCCATACCCAGGATGTGGCCGTGATGCATCCCGACGGGACGATCCAGATCCGCGACCGCCTGAAGGACATCATCAAGACGGGCGGGGAGTGGCTGTGTTCCGTCACGATGGAGGACATCCTCGCCGCCCTCGACGAGGTCGCCGAGGTCGCCGTCGTGGGCGTGCCCGATCCGCTCTGGGGCGAACGCCCGGTCGCCGTCGTCGTGCCGGCCCCCGGCTGCCACCCGACGACCGCGGGCGTGAACGCCTGCCTCGATGCCGTGATCGCGGCCGGCGAACTCAGCCGCTACGCCCGGGTCGACCGGGTCGAGACGGTGGCGGCCCTGCCGCGGACCAGCGTCGGCAAGATCGACAAGAAGGCCCTGCGCCAGGCCCTGGCGGCGGTGGCCGACTAGCCCCGCGCCGGGGCGGATCGCGGGGGCAGGGGAGCGCGGCCCGGCGATATCGGCCGCCATGCGCAACAAGGGCGTTGACGGGTCTGCCCTGGCTCACCTATATCGGTGTTCATCGACGGCGGCGGTGCTTGTGAGCGCGCTGCGGGTTTCGACGCTTCTTGGGTTCGCTCTGGAGGAAGCCGCCCGGCAGGGTTTGCCGGGTGTATCGTCGTCTCTCATGGGTCCGGTTTTGTCCGGGTCTGTCGTTTTGGGGGGTGGGTTTGGCCTGTCCCCGCGCTGTTTGACAATCGCATCGGAAGAAAGAGAAACGTGGACGGCGGGGTCCTTGCGGTTCGCCCTTTAGGGGCGGGCACACGTGCTTTGGCACGGCGAGGGACTTTTCCGACGGTCACGTTTCCAGATTCATCGCGCTCCGGTTTTGGCCGGGGCGGATGTGTTTGGGACTCGTCGAGTGGTCTGGCTTTGGCCGGACCTGAACTGTGATCAGTCGGGTTCAGATCTTGAGCACCAACTTGAGAGTTTGATCCTGGCTCAGAACGAACGCTGGCGGCAGGCTTAACACATGCAAGTCGAACGCTCATCTTCGGATGGGAGTGGCAGACGGGTGAGTAACACGTGGGAACATACCCTTTGGTTCGGAACAACTCCGGGAAACTGGAGCTAATACCGGATACGCCCTTGGATTTCGGTTCTGGGGGAAAGGCTTTGCTGCCGGAGGAATGGCCCGCGTTCGATTAGCTTGTTGGTGAGGTAACGGCTCACCAAGGCGACGATCGATAGCTGGTCTGAGAGGATGGCCAGCCACATTGGGACTGAGACACGGCCCAAACTCCTACGGGAGGCAGCAGTGGGGAATATTGGACAATGGGCGCAAGCCTGATCCAGCCATGCCGCGTGAGTGATGACGGCCTTAGGGTTGTAAAGCTCTTTCGCACGCGACGATAATGACGGTA
>CAWKBT010000016.1:0-72801 GCA_963847915.1 uncultured Alphaproteobacteria bacterium | reverse complement strand
AGCCGCTACGCCACCGGCAGTGCCGCCTTCTGGGCCGCGCACCTCACGTACTGGTGGCGCGAGCCCCCGCTTCGGCCGCGCCGCGACACGATCGCGGCCCACCCGCAGGCCGCCGGCGCCGGACGGGTCGGCCTGGCGATGCTCGCGGGTCTGCTGTGCTTCGCATTGGCGCGGGAGCAGCGGGCCGCGAAACCCCAGATGGCGGCGCAGAGCTTCGCCCTCGCGGAAAGCACCGACCTGCTGCTCGTCAGGCTCCACGACCCGGCCGTGCTGGGCCGCAGCGCCTGGGCGGCCGACGACGTCGAGCGGCTGAGCAGGGTGCTCGCCGACGACCATCTCTCGATCTTCGCCACGCCCGAGGCCGCCGCCCTCGGGCACTCCATCGCGGCGCTCGGCGCCCCTGCGTCGCCCGACCCGTGCGGCGGCGACGTCTCCGCCCTCGCCGATCCCGCGCTCGGGACCGGCGGCGTCCGCGTCTCGGGCCTCGCCTTCTACGGGCCGCAGCGCCGCCTGCTGCGCCGCATCCTCATCGCCGACGATACGGGCCGCGTCGTCGGACTGGCGTCCGGCGCGGTCCCCGGCGCGCCGCGGTCCGCGTGGCGGGGCGTCGCGGTGGCGCGAGGGGGCGCGAGACTCACCGCCTACGGCCTCATGCCCGACGGCGACGTGTGCCGCATCGGCGCGGCCGTCGTGGCGGACGGCCCGGCACCGGCGCGCCCAGATCCGGGCTGACCGGTCCTGGGCGGCCGGTTCGGGCGCGCCCGGTCCGCGGCGCGAGACCGTCATAATAGCGTGAGCGCCCCGTGGTGTGTGTCGGCCTCACCGCTGCCGCCGCCCGGGGAGGGCGCCATGACGTCGACGACGCTTCGCCTTCCGAGCCTGCCCGCCGGTTGGCCGCGGTCTCTCCAGGTGCCCGAGCCTCCGCCGCCCTCCCTCGGCCGGATGGGCGATCTCGAAGTCCGGCTGACGGAGGGCCGCGGCGAACTGCGCCGCGCCCAACGCCTGCGTTACAAGGTGTTCTTCGAAGAGGGCTCCGCGCGCCCGTCCGTCGCCGCCGCGCTGCAGCGCCGCGACCTGTGCCGGTTCGACGCCGTCTGCGATCACCTCGTCGTCCTCGACCATGCCGCCGCCGCGGGGACACCGGGGCTCCCGCGGCCCAAGATCGTCGGCACCTACCGGCTGCTGCGCCAGGACGTCGCCGAACGGCACCACGGGTTCTACTCGGCGCTGGAGTTCGACATCGCCCCGCTGCTGGCCCGGCATCCCGGCCAGCGCTTCCTGGAACTCGGCCGCTCCTGCGTGCTGCCGCGCTACCGCGGCAAGCGGACCATCGAACTGCTCTGGCGCGGCATCTGGGCCTATGTGCAGCAGCACCGGATGGACGTGCTGATCGGCTGCGCCAGTTTCGAGGGCACCGACCCCGATGCGCTCGCGGGGCCGTTGCTGGCGCTGAGATCGGTCGCGGCGGCGGAGCCGGAATGGCAGGCCGCGCCGGTCCCGGGACGGAGCGCCAGCGTGCGGGCGGCCGCCCGGTCGCCATGGACCGCCGAGACGCGCTGTCCCGCCTCCCGCCTCTGATCAAGGGCTACCTGCGGGCCGGCGCGCGGTTCGCCGACGGGGTCGTGGTGGACCACGCCTTCGGGACGACCGACGTGCTCGCGGTCCTGCCGCTGACGGCATTCGACCGCCGCTACCTCGCCCATTTCGGCGCCGACTGATCGTCGGGCACCGCCGGATGCGGGGCCGCCGATCCGGTCAGGCGAGCCATCCGGAGGCGGCGCCGTAGAGGATGAAGCCGCCGATCAGAGCGCGGTAGACCACGAAGGGCCAGGTCGAGAAGCGCTCGAGGATGCGCAGCAGCAGCGCGATGGCGACGAAGGCCGAGATCGACCCGACCACGAGGCCGACGGCGAGGATGGACCAGCCCTGCGCGTCGAGGTGGGCCTTGTGGAGCTCGTAGAGCTCCTTCAGGCCCGCCAGCGCGATGGCGGGGATGCCGAGCAGGAAGGAGAACCGGGCCGCTTCCTCGCGCTTGAGGTCGAGGAACAGCGCCGCCGTGAGCGTCGAGCCCGAGCGCGACACGCCGGGGATCAGCGCGCCGATCTGGGCGATGCCCACCACCATGGCGTCGAGCAGGGTCATGTCGGCCAGCACGCGGCGATGGCGGCAATAGAGCTCGGCGATGGCCAGCAGGATCGCCATGGCGATGCAGGAGGCGCCCACCACCTGCAGGCCGCGCAGCGGCGACCCGCACGAGTTCAGCCGCGAGGACAGCAGCAGCCCCGCGATGCCGATCGGCACGGTGGCGAGCACGACCCAGACGGCGAAGCGGAAATCCCAGGCGCCGAACCGGCCCTTGAGCGCGGCCCGGATGGCGCCGCCGCCGATGCCCGACACGTCGCGCCAGAAATACGAGATCACGGCGGCCAGCGCGGCGAGCTGCATGGCGGCCGAGAAGGCCGAGCCGGGATCCTGCCAGCCGAGCAGCGCCGGCACGATGCGCATATGGGCGGTCGACGAGATTGGCATCAGCTCGGTCAGGCCCTGGACGACGCCGAGGAACGCGACCTTGGCGTAGCCCAGCGACACGAACCCCGTATCGATACCTTCAGTGCAGCCGCCCGCCATGTCTGCCCCCGCGACGCTCACGCTCCAGGCCGGGCCTTCGGCACGACCGGCGCTCACAAGACCACGACAATGCTGAGCAGCGCTTTAACGTCCCGGCAAGATTCCGGGCCCGCGGATCAACGCCGGTGCACGCCGTTGCGGCGGAGCGCCTCGCGCAGCCGCTCGAGCGGCGGGGCGTAGAGGAAGCCGAACGACACGGCGCCGTCGCGACCCTCGACGGCATGGTGCAGCTTGTGGGCCTGGTACAGACGCTTCAGGTAGCCGCGCCGCGGCACGTGGCGGAACGGCCAGCGCTGGTGCACGAGCCCGTCATGCACCACGAAGTAGAGGAGGCCGTAGACCACGAGCCCGATCGAGATCCAGAACAGCGGGGCGACCCAGTGGCCGGCCGCCATGAGGGCGACCGCGGCACCGGCGAAGACCACGGCGTAGAGGTCGTTCACCTCGAGCGGGCCCTCGTGGTCCTCGTGGTGGGAGCGGTGCCAGCCCCAGCCGAACCCGTGCATGACGTGGCGGTGGACCAGCACCGCGGCGACCTCCGTCGCCACCACGGTGACGGCGACGATCGCGAGGGCGGCGAGGGTTTCCGTCACCGCGCCGTGCCCCGCACCGACGGCAGCCGCCACCACGGGACCGAGGGACTGTCGTGGTGCTCGTGATGGTAGCCGAAGTGGAAGCAGGTGAGCAGGGACACGGTCCACGAGAAATCGTTCGACCGGGCGCGGTGCGCGTCGCGGAAGGCGTCCTCGTCGGCGCGATGGGGCAGATAGGTGCCGAAATAGAACAGCTGGAACGCGGACAGGATGGCCGGAACGGCCCAGAACAGCAGCAGGCGCCCGACCGGCACGTCGAAGGCGAAGAGGTAGACGGCCGAACCCGCCATCAGCCGCAGCACCTGGCCGGGCGACAGGTATTCCAGGAAGAAGCGCCCGAACCAGCGCCAGAACGGGACGTGACCGTCGCCGGCGAAATCGGGATCGTCCTGCGTGCCGGGGGCGCGATGGTGGGCGAAGTGGCGGGCGACCAGCGCATCGTACCAGATGCCGGCATAGAGCATCAGCACCGTGCGCCCCACGGCACGGTTGACCCCCGGCCGGAACGGCGCGAGCGAGCCGTGCATGGCATCGTGCGCCACGATGAACAGCCCCACCGACAGCCAGCATTGCAGGGCGACGAGCACCGGCGCCAGCGGCAGGATCCAGGCCCAGGGCAGGATGAACAGGTCGAGCACGTGCAGGGCGAGCCAGGCGCCCGTGACGGCGAAGGCCAGGCCGAGCCCGATCGCGGTCTGCCGCGCGGAGGCGCCGGCGGAGCGGGCCGTGGGACTCGATGGCGGACATGGAGGTTCCTGGTCGGGGACGGCCCGGGGACGGGCCGCGTGGAAGGGCGAAACCTCGACCTCGCCGCGGAGGTGCCCCGAAGGGGCGCTCCCGGCCGGCCGGGCTCAACACAACCGCGTCTGGGCGAAGGTCACCACGATGTAGTCGCGGAGCGGCTGGCCGCCAGGGCCCCGGGCCGGCAGCAGTTTCAGGGCTTCCGTCATGTGGTGGCCGAATCGCTCGCGCGCGCGTTCGGCGCCCAGGAGCGACACGACCGTGGGCTTGCCGTCGTCCTTGTGCAGGTCCTTGGACTGGGGGCCGGCCGGGACCGAGATATCGAACAGGTCGTCGGCGATCTGATAGGCGAGACCGAGATGGGCGGCGACCTGCCGCAATTCGCCGATCGACCGGTCGGCGGCCCCGGCGACCCGCGCGCCGATCTCCAGCGCGGCCTCGAACAGCACGCTGGTCTTCTGATGGTTCAGGGCTTCGAGCCGGGCCACCGTCGCGGTGGCGCCGCGGTCGTGCAGGTCGTTCTCCTGGCCGGTCACCAGCCCGTCGAACCCCACGGCGGCCGACAGGCGCTCGACCAGCGCGAGGCGCGTCTCGCAGGGCAGCCGCGTCGCCCGCGTGACGGTGGCGAAAGCCTGGTTGAGCAGCGCCACCGCGGCCAGGATGGCGGTGCTCTCGTCGTATTGCATATGGACCGTGGGCTGGCCGCGCCGGAGCCGGGCGTCGTCCATCGAGGGCAGGTCGTCGAGGACGAGCGAGGCCGTATGGACCATCTCGGTCGCGCAGGCCACGTCGAGCGCGTCCGCCACGGCCGCCCCGAAGTCGGCCGCCGCCAGCAGCGTCAGGAGCGGACGGATGCGCTTGCCGGGCGCCAGCAGCGCGTAGCGGACCGCCTCGTTGACGCGCTGGGGTCCGCGGTGGCTCGCCGGCACGAGGCTGTCGAGCCGCTCGTTCACGGCGCTGCGGAGATCCTCGACCAGGGTCGGTTGTGCATAAATGGCTTGCATGCGCGGCGCCGAACCTGCCTTTCCGGGTGGAGATCCGGGCCTGCGCAGGCCCAGCAAACCACTTTCCGATGCCTCGGAGCGAAAAGATAGCACAGACAAAGCCTTCCGCACCGCGCTCTTTAGGCGCGGCCGGGCGGACCCCGATGGGGTGGATCGGGGTCGCGGCGCGGGCGCCGTATTTCATCGACGAGGACGGCCGCCCCTGGCATCCGATCGGCCAGAACGACTCCATCAGCTGGGTGGAACTCAACCCGCTGTTCGCCCGCCGCGACGTGGCGGCGGTGGACCGGCACCTGGCGATGCTGAAGGCCCATGGCGTGACGGTGCTGCGCCTGATGCTGGAATACGCGCAGGTGCGCCACCGCTACTTCGAGCGGCCGGCCGGCGTCTTCGTGCCCCGGATGGTCGCCTTGTGGGACGACCTCTTCGCGCTGTGCGAGAACCACGGGCTGCGGGTCCTGCTCACCCCCTACGACACGTTCTGGATGTGGCTGCACTTCCGCCACCACCCCTATGCGGGTCCGAACGGCGGCCCGCTGCCGCATCCCTCGCGGGCGCTCACCGACCCGGCCATGCGGGCCGCCATCAAGGCGCGCCTGTCCTTCGTCACGGCGCGCTGGGGCGGGTCGGGGGTGATCTTCGCCTGGGACATCTGGAACGAGATCCACCCCGCGCAGGGCGGTGATTCGGCCGACGCCTTCGACGGGTTCATCGCCGATATCGGCGGCCACCTCAGGGCCGAGGAGATGCGGCTGCATGGTCGCGCCCATCCCCAGACGGTGTCGATCTTCGGGCCCGAACTGGTCTGGCGGCGGCACCTCGCCATGGAGGGCGCGATCTTCCGCCACCCGGCCCTCGACGCCGCGACGGTCCATATCTACGAGCAGGGCACGATCGACGATCCGAGCAACACCGTCGACGCCGCCGCCGGCATGGGGCGGATCGTGCGCGAGGCGGTCGGCGAGATCCGCGACGGCCGGCCCTTCTTCGACAGCGAACACGGCCCGATCCACAGCTTCAAGGACAAGCACCGGACGCTCCCGGACGCGTTCGACGACGAATATTTCCGGCACATGCAATGGGCGCATCTCGCCGCCGGCGGGGCAGGGGGCGGCATGCGCTGGCCCAACCGGACGCCGCATGTTCTGACGCCGGGGATGCGCTTGGCCCAGCGCGCCATGGCGGCCTTCATGCCGCTCATCGCCTGGGAGCGTTTCGACCGGCGCAGCCTCGGGCCGGAGATCGTGCTGCGACGTACCGACGAGGCATCGACATCCGCCGCGGTCGGCGACGACGTCGTGGCGCGGTTCGCCTCAGCCTCGCGGGACCAGGCCGTGGTCTACCTGCTCGCCCGCGACCGGTTCGGCGCGGACGGCCGGGTGCGCCGCGACGCCGAGCCTGTCCGCCTCACCGTGGCGATCCCGGGTCTCGAGACGGGACGCTACCGCGTCACGGGCTGGTGCACCCTGACGGGACGGCCCGTCTCGGACGAGATCTCGGACCGGCGCGAGGGCGGCTTCGTCCTGCCACCGCTGGCGGCGGACCTCGCCGTCGCGATCCGGCGGTGTTGAGCCGAGAGGCCTACATGTTGCGCTTGCGGAGCCCGGCCGCGAAGGTGCGGCGGCAGACCGGGCTGAGGTTGCCGACGTTCGACCGCATGCAGGCGATCAGCGCGTCCTCGTCGGGGAAGACGGAACTGCAGAACGTCGTGGCATCCACCTGGCAGGCCGCCTGCTCCTGCGGCGTGATGTGGAACTTGCCGACGCCCTGCGCCTCGGCGGATGCGAGAGCGAGACCGACGAAGGCGGCGGACAGGAGGCCGGTGTTCATTGCGGGGGACCCCGTTCGACGTTTCAACCCGGGACGGAAGTCGAACGTCTTGCAGGATCCATGCTGAACCTGGGATGGACCGCCGCGAGCCGCGCGCGGGCGCGCGGACCGGGCGCGGCGGTCGTCTCGGAGTCGCTCCGGCGGGAGACGCCGGCCCTCAGGTCGGCCCGTCCTTGGCCGGCGGAGCGGCGCGCTGCATCGGGCCCGAGCTGCGATGCGACGACGACACCGTCTGCATCTTTTCCAGCCGCTTGGCCTCCTGGACCGCCGCGTTGGGCGGTGCCGGGCCGCGCCTTGTCGTCTGCAGCGTGCCGGCCGGATCCTGTGTTTGAGCCATTGTTGCCTCCCGTCTCGATGGACGAGGCGGCAGGCTCCTCCCGGTCCGTGGCGGATGTGCGGCAGGTCCGGTCCCGGTCTCGCCTCCGCATGGTTGCCGCGGCCGGCCCTTGCCTTATCTGGGCAGCGACGACGACCCCAGACGCGAGACCCCCATGCTGCTCAAATTCCAGACTCCCCACACGCCCGACGTCGCGACCTGGATCAACCCCGAACACGTGGCCGGCGTCCATACGCAGACGCCGGAGGTGACGACGATCTATCTCGTGGGCGGCTTCGAGCAGCGCGTGGCCGGCCGACCGGACGAGGTCGCCCGCCAGATCGACGACGCGCAGCGCTCGCTCAGCGCCCCCTCGCGTCCGGCCTGACCGCGGCACCGGTGGCCCGCGCGCGTCGGCGTGCCGCGCGCGCCCCCCAGACTGCGCCGGCGGTGCAGCCGGCGACCAGCAGGACCGCGGCGAGCGTGAGGTCGCGCGCACTCGTCAGCGGCCCGACGCCGTAGAAGAGCAGCCAGAACCAGCCGAGTGCGATGAGGCAGCCGAGGTGTCGCATGGCGGGGCACTCACGCCGGGGCATCGGCCCGCGAGTGTGCAGGCTCGGCACTCCCGGCGCAACCGTCACTCCGGCAGGCCGTTTGCATGCGGGCGACCGGCCCGCGCCGCGGGCGGGCAGGACAGGACGGTGACGGCATGGCTGACGAGGAGACGGGTCCGCGCTGGGCGGGGCGCCACGCCGACAAGGATGTGCTGCGCCGGGAGATCTGGGCCGGGCTCGAGCGTTCGGGCGTCAACGTCGGACCGGTGCGGAGCAAGATCCCGAACTTCGTCGGGGCCGACGCGGCGGCGAAGCACCTGTCCGGGATGGCGGCCTGGCAGGCCGCCCCGGCGATCAAGTGCAACCCCGACCCGCCGCAGATCCCGGTGCGGCTGCGCGCGCTCTACGACGGCAAGACGGTCTTCACGCCGGTGCCGGAACTCAGGACCGGGATCCCGTTCGTGAGGCTCGACCCGCAGCGTCTCGCGGCCCGCGGCGTGTCGTTCGAACTCGCGGCCGTGAGCCAGGGCTTCCTGGCGCACGGCGAGCCGGTGGCCTTCGAGGACCTGCCTTACCTTCCGTTCTGCGTCGTCGGCTGCGTGGCGGTGAGCCGCGCCGGCGCGCGGACCGGCAAGGGCGCCGGCTTCGCCGACCTCGAACTCGGCCTGTTCCGCGAACTCGGCAAGGTCGACGAGCGGACGGTGATCGCCACGACGGTCCATTCCAGCCAGATCGTGCCGGACTCGCGCGTGCCCATGCAGGCCCACGATTCGGTGCTGCACGCGATCGCGACCGAGGCGGAACTCATCGCGGTGCCCGGCGCGCCTCGCCAGCCGGCGGGCGTCGATTGGGACGCCGTCAAGCCCGACCAGTTCGCCTCGATCCCCTTCCTGGCCGACCTGCGCCACCGCCTGACGGGCCGCTAGGCGGTGCGGATTCCCGGGGTTCGTCGGACGCGGGATGCGCTGTCCGGCTGACCGATTCGGGTCCCGCAGGACCGCGTCGCTCCGCTGGCGATGACGGCGGACAGGGCTGGGCTCATCCCGAGCCCGGCGCGGCTCGGCGCGGCGTGGGTCCTCGGGCCGGGCCGGGCCATGACTGGAGGAAGGCCAGGGACTTCTTCGGATCCCTCATTCGCCTCCTCACCGACCGTTCTGCGCTCCCTCCACAGTCATGCCCGGGCTTGTCCCGGGCACCCACGCCGGCCCGTGCCGCCGCGGGTTCTCGGGTTGGGCCGTAGCCGTCCGGAGCCCGGTGCGGCTCGGTGCGGCGTGGGTGGCCGGGACAAGCCCGGCCATGACGGGATAGGGGGTATGGATCGCCGTCGCGCAAGCAGGCCCTCCCTCGACCGCTTTCCTCCACCCTCTCCACAGTCATGCCCGGGCTTGTCCCGGGCACCCACGCCGGCCCGTCTACGGCGGATCCTCGGGTCGGGCCGTAGCCGTCCGGAGCCCGGTGCGGCTCGGTGCGGCGTGGGTGGCCGGGACAAGCCCGGCCATGACGGGATAGGGGGCATGGATCGCCGTCGCGCAAGCAGGCCCTCCCTCGACCGCTTTCCTCCACCCTCTCCACAGTCATGCCCGGGCTTGTCCCGGGCACCCACGCCGGCCCGTGCCGCCGCTGGTTCTCGGATTGGGCCGTAGCCGTCCGGAGCCCGGTGCGGCTCGGTGCGGCGTGGGTGGCCGGGACAAGCCCGGCCATGACGGGATAGGGGGTATGGATCGCCGTCGCGAAAGCAGGCCCTCCCTCGACCGCTTTCCTCTACCCCCTCCACAGTCATGCCCGGGCTTGTCCCAGGCACCCACGCCGGCCCGTGCCGCCGCGGGTTCTCGGGTCGGGCCGTAGCCGTCCGGAGCCCGGTGCGGCTCGGTGCGGCGTGGGTGGCCGGGACAAGCCCGGCCATGACGGGGTAGGGGGCATGGATCGCCGTCGCGAAAGCAGGCCCTCCCTCGACCGCTCTCCTCCGTCCTCTCCGCCACCGCGGAAGTCCGTGGATGGGAAAGCAGTTGACAGGCTCGATCCCGAGTGGCGAGTGCATCGAGGGGTCGCATCGGCCTGCATCTTGACCTGCAGCGTCGAGCGTGGGGACGCACTCGCCTCGCGAACTTCACGACGGTTGCTGGTCCGACGAAGAGGACCACAATGGCTGGAGTGAAGGCTGGCGGCCTGATCAGGCCCGATACGGATCTAGCGGCAGCATTGCAGCGTAACGGCCTTCAGATCAAGACCGCCGCGGTGATCTACGACAGTTTGAGGTTCGAGGCCCCGGTCCGGTTGGTCAGGACAACCATCAAGAGCTCGACGATCGGTGCGTTTTCTTACTGTGCCGCAGGGACGAACGTCTGCGATGCAGAGGTCGGTCGATACTGCAGCATCGGTGAGAACGTCTATATCGGCTTGGGCGTGCATCGCATCGAGGCGCTGACGACCTCACCTGCCCTGGGATCGGACATCTTCGACTGGTACAGCAAGCTGCAGCACCCTCGCGAGACGAGCGCGTTCGTCCCTGTCCGCATCGGACATGATGTGTGGATCGGAACGGGCGTGAATGTGATGGGCGGTGTGAACGTCGGTGACGGCGCTGTCATCGGCGCGGGAGCCGTCGTCACGAAGGATGTCGCTCCTTACGCCGTCGTAGCCGGCGTTCCCGCCAAGCCGATCAAAATGCGGTTCTCTCCCGGAACGATCGAGACGCTTCTGCGGCTCCAGCCATGGAAGTACGATCTCAGAGCAGGTTTCGCCGACGATCCGGCTTTGTACGAAGCGGTCGACGACGCGTTCCTGGCCCAACTCGAAGACAGGATCACCGACGGTCGCTTGAAAGAGATGCCGACCGCCTTCTTCGACCTGGAGCCCCTCGATGATGGCCGCTGGCGTGTCTCTCAGACGGAAACCCGAGCCGCGGCCACGGCGGAGTGACCCGGCCGTGCGCGGCGGCCGAGCGTGCGCCGGTCGCGCGACCGTGAGTCGTTCGCTGACGATTCGGCGCATTGGCTGTGTGAGAAGAACCGGTCGGGAACGAACACTGTAAAACGCCCTGAAAAACGATCAGAGCGTTCAGGTCGCAAGACCGGCTAAGTGTTGGTTTCGTGATGGTGGGCGCACAAGGGCTCGAACCTTGGACCCGCTGATTAAGAGTCAGCTGCTCTACCAACTGAGCTATGCGCCCATCACGCTCGACAGGCCGCGGCCGCGTCGATGGGGGTGTATAGCCAGGGACCTCCGGGCTGTAAACCCCTTTTCGCCGGAAAACGCCCCGGGCGGCGCGGCCGCCGCCCGGCTCGCGGGAAGGGGTCGTCAGCCGAGCTTCATCGCGCTCTGGGCGGAGCCGCGCTGCGCCCAGGCCTGCAGCTTGTTCAAGGCGCTGAGATAGGCGCGCGCGCAGGCGACCAGCGTATCGGGATCGGCGCCCCGGCCCGTGAAGGCGCGGCCCTCGACGCCGAGCCGCACCGTCACCTCGGCCTGGGCGTCGGTGCCTTCCGTCACGGCGTGGATCTGGAACAGTTCGAGTTCCGCTTCGTGCGGCTCGCAGGCGCGGATGGCATTGAAGATGGCGTCCACGGGTCCGTTGCCGGTCGCCTGCATGGTGCGGTGCGTGCCGTCCACCGCGACCGTCAGCGTCGCCGATTGCGGTCCGGCGGTGCCGGCCACCACGATCAGCGCCTGCAGCGCCACCCGCTCGTGGGCGCTGCCGATCTCCTCGTCGACGATGGCGACGATGTCCTCGTCGTAGACGTGCTTCTTGCGGTCGGCGAGGTCCTTGAAGCGCTTGAACGCGTCCTGCAGGGCATTGTCGCCCAGCGTGTAGCCGAGTTCGCGCAGCTTGTCCCGGAAGGCGGCCCGGCCCGAATGCTTGCCCATCACCAGCGACGTCTTGGACACGCCGACGCTCTCGGGCGTCATGATCTCGTAGGTTTCGGCGTTCTTGAGCATGCCGTCCTGGTGGATGCCGCTCTCGTGGGCGAAGGCGTTCCGGCCCACGATGGCCTTGTTGTACTGGACCGGGAAGGAGGTCACGGCCGACAGGCGCTTGGACGCGCGCGTCAGCATCGTGGTGTCGATCCCGGTCGTGTAGGGCAGCACGTCACGCCGCGTGCGGATGGCCATGACGACCTCCTCGAGCGCCGCGTTCCCGGCCCGCTCGCCGATGCCGTTGATGGTGCATTCCACTTGGCGCGCGCCGCCCTCGATGCCCGCCAGCGTATTGGCGACCGCGAGGCCGAGGTCGTTATGGCAATGGACCGAGAAGACCGCCTTGTCGGCATCCGGCACGCGCTCGCGCACGTCGCGGAACATCGACATGTATTCGGCCGGCGTGGCGTAGCCGACCGTATCGGGCAGGTTGATGGTGGTGGCGCCGGCGCGGATCGCCGCCTCGACGCAGCGGCACAGGTAGTCGATCGGGGTGCGGGTCGCGTCCATGGCCGACCATTCGACGTCCTCGACGAGGCCGCGCGCCTGGGTGACGGTGCGGATGATGATGTCCAGCACCTCGTCCTCGGACTTGCGCATCTGGTGCGCGAGGTGGATCGGCGAGGTCGACACGAAGGTGTGGATGCGGGGCCGGCGCGCGTGGCGGACGGCGGCGGCGGCGCGGGCGATGTCACCCTCGATGGCGCGGGCCAAGCCCGCCACGGTGGCGCGCGAGACGCGACGGGCGATCTCGGAGACGGCCTCGAAGTCACCCTCGGACGCGATGGGGAAGCCGGCCTCGATGATGTCGACCCCCATCTCGTCGAGCAGGCCCGCGACCTCGATCTTGTCCTCGAAGGTCATGGTGGCGCCGGGGCATTGCTCGCCGTCGCGCAGGGTGGTGTCGAAGATCAGGACGCGGTCGGCGGCGGAAGCGGAGTCGGTCATGGCGGGAATCCTGGAGTCGGGGCGCAAAGGCGCGGCACGGTCGAAGGGGAGGGTCTTTGAAAGCGCGAGCCCCTGAGCGCCCAGGCCCGAAGCCCGGCCGGCCCTCAGGGGCGGCTAAGGAGAAGCAGGACGAGCGAAAGCGCGGCCGCGTCGCGCGCACCGGCGGGTCGGGTCAGCAGGTGAGCGGAAGCCGCCACGCCGGTCCTCGATCGAAGGCGGGCTCGCACCGAAACCGGGAGCCCAGTCGTTCCTCGATACGGCGGGACGACAGGAAGATCAAGACGGCCGTCGCATACGCCCGGTGGGCACGGGCCCGCGCGGCGCCGGCCGGCAAAAAAAAGCCCGGGCAGGACGCCCGGGCCTTGTCTCGTTCGCGTGGGGGGCGCCGCGTCTCAGGCGGCTTCCTCGACCTCGCCGTCCTCGCCGTCCGCATCCGCTTCGGCCTCAGCCTCGGCCTTGGAGCGGCGCGGGCTCTTCTGCAGCTGCGCCTCGATGAGCTTGCCGACTTCGGAATCGGTCAGCTTCTGCACGGCCGCGATCTCCCGCGCCAGGCGATCGAGGGCGGCCTCGTAGAGCTGGCGCTCCGAATAGGACTGCTCGGGCTGGGCGTCCGACCGGTAGAGGTCGCGCACGACCTCGGCCACGGCGATGAGGTCGCCGGAGTTGATCTTGGCCTCGTATTCCTGGGCCCGGCGGGACCACATGGTCCGCTTCACCCGCGCCCGGCCGGCCAGCGTGTCGAGGCCCTTCTGCACGGCATCGGGATCGCTGAGCTTGCGCATGCCCACGGCGGCGACCTTGGGCAGCGGCACCTTGAGCTTCATCTTGTCCTTGGCGAAGGAGATGACGAAGAGCTCCAGCTTGAAGCCGGCCACCTCCTCCTCTTCGATCGCCACGATCTCGCCGACGCCATGCGCCGGATAGACGATGAACTCGCCGGCCTTGAAGCCCTGGCGGGAGCCGGGGACCTTGGCCACCGATTTGCCCAAATCAGCTTTCACCTGTTGCGCAACCGAGGAGGGACGGATCGACTTCGATGGGAACCCCGGGCGCGAGCCCGGCGCGCCGAACGACGACTTGGCGCGCGGAGCGGCCTTCTCGGCGGCGACCGCGGCGACGTCGGTTTCGACGGTGGAAGAGGCTGGTTTCTGAGTCACGATGATCCGTTCGCTGTTGCAGGCCGGGTTCCGTCGGGGCACGTCGAAAGAAGCGGGTCGAGCCGGGGGCCGTTCTTGTGTGTCGTCAGCTTTCGTTGCGCGGGCGCCAGGCATGGGCCGGGCACACGCGCGTTCAACGGTGATGAAGCGTAAACGACCGGTTCATCATGTCGCTCGAAAGCCGCATGAATCGTCGCTGCGGAGCGGCGGCGTCAACCGGATCGCAACTGCTCTCGCCCATCGCCGATCGCCCGTGACCATAACAGCACAGTGCTCAAAAATCAATGACGAACTGCCGCTTCGGGGCGGAACCAACAGCATCTCGGCCCTGAGGTAAACCGGTTCCGCGCCTCGTCCGGTGGCCATGCGCCTCGGGGCGAGCGTGCCTATCGGGTCGCCGGGCGGTGCCGAACGACAAGGGGTCCGCGTCTCTCACGCGGAGCCGGCGGGCGGCGGTGGGACCGGCGACGCCTTCGCGTCTTCGACCCAGCGTTCCAGCTGACGGCGCAACGCCGCCGAATCGGTGATCCGCTCCGGAAAGGCGAGGCGGAGCGTCCGGTCCGCGCAGGCGAGGTCGATGCCGTCGGGGTCGAGGCCGACCATGCGCCAGGCGCCCTCGGGCGCGCCGCAGAGGCGGGTGGCGTAGAGGCCGAGAGCGTCGCGGTGGTCGGCGTTCATATGGTCGATGGCGCGGCTCTCGGAGGCCGTCAGCCCTTCCGCGCCGGACAGGTCGGTCAGGAGGTCGCCGGCACCGAGGCCGTCGATCCGGCCGAAGCCCCCGATCATGCGGGCGCCCGCGATCTCGAGGCGCCAGAACGCGAAGTCGCCGAAGTCGACGTAGATCTCCGCCTTGGGGTGGCGCCGCAGGAAGCGCGCGCGCCAGGCCCCGCGGTCCTCCGCCGAGGCGGTGACGGCCCGCGCCGTCAGGGTCAGGCGCGGATGGGTGAGGGGGTCGCCCTGCCCGGCGCTGTCGAGGAGCAGCGAGCAGCGGGGGTCGGCGAGCAGGTGCTGCGTGTGGATCGCCAGCGTCGAGAGCGGCAGCACCGGGCTGCCGTCCGCAAGGCTCGCCACCGACACCAGGCTGGCATAGGGGGCGCCCTCGGGCGTGAGGGTGGCGAGCGCGCCGGACCGCACGGTGCGCAGCAGCCGGCGCGCGGCATCGCGCGCGTCGTAGGCGCGTCCCGCCGGCGACCGGTCGGCGGAGTCGGTGTCGTCGTCGGCCATGGCGTCAGGCCGCCGCATGGCGGGCGATGAAGGTCTTGAACCGGTCCGAACCGGCGCTGCCGAAGACCTCGGACGGTGCCCCGGCGCAGTCGACGAGGCCGTTGTGCAGGAACACGACCCTGTCCGAGACATCGCGCGCGAAGCCGATCTCGTGCGTCACCACCAGCATGGTCCGGCCCTCGGAGGCGAGGTTGCGCATGACGCGCAGCACCTCGCCGACGAGCTCGGGGTCGAGCGCCGAGGTGGGCTCGTCGAACAGCATCACGTCCGGCCGCATCGCGAGGGCGCGCGCGATCGCGGCGCGCTGCTGCTGGCCGCCCGACAGGTGCGAGGGATATTGGTGGCGCTTCTCGGCGATGCCGACCTTGGCGAGCAGGGCTTCGGCCTCCGCGATACATTCCGCCTTCGGTCGCCCGAGGACGTGGACGGGTGCCTCGATGACGTTCTGCAGGATCGTCATATGGGACCAGAGATTGAAGTTCTGGAAGACCATGCCGAGGCGGGCCCGGATGCGGTCGACCTGACGGCGATCGGCCGCGCCGGTCCGGCCGTCCCGCCCCTTGCGCATCCGGATCACCTCGTCGCCGAGCCGCACCTCGCCGCTGTCGGGCGTCTCGAGCAGGTTGATGCAGCGCAGGAACGTGCTCTTGCCCGAGCCGCTGGCCCCGAGGATCGAGATGACGTCGCCCTGGTGGGCGTCGAGCGAGATGCCTTTGAGGACTTCGAGAGCCCCGAAGGTCTTGCGCAGGTCCTGGACCGAGAGGGCGACGGGGATCATCAGGCGGTTCCGAGTTCGAGGGGCGTGTCGAGACCGGGCAGCCCATCCGCCGGCCGGCGGAGGTGGGGCGACAGGTACCATTCGAGCAGCGCGATGCCGCGCGCGATGGCGATGTTGAGCACCAGATAGACGAGACCGGCACACAGGAAAATCTCGATGGCCCGGTAGGTCTCGGAGTTCAGCTTGGCGGCGACGAACATGGTTTCCTTCAAGGTCACGATGCTGGCGAGCGCGGTCGCCTTGGTCATCAGGATCACTTCGGTGGAGTAGCTCGGCAGCGCCTGGCGCAGGGCGATCGGCAGCGTGATGCGCCGCAGCACCGTGAGCCGCGACATGCCGCAGGCCCGGGCGGCCTCGATCTGGCCGGCCGGCACGGCCGCGAGGCCGCCGCGGATGATCTCGCTCGTATAGGCGGCGGTGTTGAGCGACAGGGCCAGCACGGCACACCAGAACGGGTCGCGCAGGAAGGGCCAGAAGATGCTGTGGCGCACGGCCGCGAACTGGCTGAGGCCGTAGTAGATGAGAAAGAGCTGCACCAGGAGCGGCGTGCCGCGGAACACGAAGACATAGGCGGCCGCCGTCCAGGCCGCCACCCGCACGCGGCTCGCCGTCATCCAGGCGAGGAGGCCGGCCAGCACGCCGCCGGCCGCGACGGAGGTCACGAAGAGTTCGAGCGTCAGGGGCAGGCCGCGCAGCAGCTCCACCATCGTGCCGCCCATGAAGGAGAGGTCCATCGGGCCTCCGCTTCACAGGCGCCGCAGCGGGCGCGACATATGCGATTCGGCCCGGCCGAACAGCAGCGTCGAACCCGTCGTGAGCACGAGATAGAGGGCACCGGCGACGAGGTAGAACGAGAAGGGCTGATGGGTCGAGCCGGCGCCGATCTGGCTCTGGCGCAGCAGCTCGACGAGTCCCGTCACGGAGACCAGCGCCGATTCCTTCAGGGCGAGCTGCCACACGTTGCCCAGCCCCGGCAGCGCGAGGGCGACGATCTGCGGCGCGAGGATCCGCCGGAAGCGCAGCGCGCCGTTCATGCCGAGCGCGCGCGCGGCCTCCACCTGCCCGCGCGGCACGGCCAGGGCGGCGCCGCGGAACACCTCCGCCTGGTAGGCGGCCGACACCAGCCCGCAGGCCAGCGCGCCGGCCAGGAACGAGGGCAGGCCGAGGAATCCCTCGGCCCCGAAGGCCTGGCCCAGCCGGGTCACGATGGCGCTGCCGCCGAAGTAGACGAGGTAGATGACGAGCAGGTCCGGCACGCCGCGCAGCACGGTGGTGTAGACGTCGCCGGCGGCATTGAGCAGGCGGCTCGCCGACAGCTTGGCGGCCGCGATCCCGGTCCCGAGCACGCTGCCGATGAGGAACGCCGAGACGGCGACCCCCAGCGTCACCAGCATGGCCCGCAGCAGCGCCGCGCCCCATCCCGTCGGGCCGAATCCGAAGAGCGTCAGGTCGATCACGATCGGTCCCGGCCGCGCATCAGTTGGGCGGCGTCATGTCCAGCTTGAACCACTTGTCCTGCAGCTTCTTCAGCGAGCCGTCCGCCTTGGCGGAGGCGATCGCGGTGTCGAACATGGCCTTGAGGTCCGTGTCGCCCTTGCGCAGCCCCACGCCGACGCCGCGGCCGAAGACCTCGCCGCCGCGGAACTCCGCACCCGCCAGCATCAGGTCCTTGGCGTCGGGCTTCGACAGCGTGGTCAGGAAATAGGCATCGTCGGCGAAGGCCGCGTCGATGCGGCCGGCCATCAGGTCGAGATCGTGCTGCTCGGTCGTCTTGTATTCCTGGATGGTGGCGACGTCCTTGAAGTACTTGTCGACGAAATTGGCATGGATGGTGGCCACCTGGACGCCGATGGTCTTGCCTTTCAGCATGGCCCGCATCTTGTCGATGACCTCCTTGTTGTGGGGGTCGTCCTTCGACAGGTTGAGGATCTCGCCCGTGCCGGGCAGCTTGGCGAGGTCGCTGGACTTGGGCACCATCAGCCCGGCGGGTCCGGCCGCGTAGGAGTTCGAGAAGTCGATCACTTCGAGGCGCTTGGGCGTGATGTTCATGCCCGCCATGATGCCGTCGAACTTGCCGGCGTTGAGCGCCGGGATCATGCCGTCCCAATCGTTCTGGACGACGGTGCACTCCACCTTCATGCGGGTGCACAGGTCATGGGCGAGGTCGACCTCGAAGCCCGCGAGCTTGCCGTCCGGCAGCACGTAGTTCCAGGGCTCGTAGGCGCCTTCCGTCGCGATCGTGACCTTGGTCCATTGCTTGGCCTGGGCGGGAGCGAGGCCGAGGAGGGCGGAGACCGCGACTGCGGCGACGATGGCGTAACGGTTCATTCCCGGCCTCCCGAAGGTCGGGCGCTCCGGCGCCCGTTCCCCCGCATGGTGTTCTGGTCTCGCAGAGGAAAGCAAGTGTCGGGCCGCGTCACTCCCCAGCCGGCAGGATCAGCGGCGCGGGCCGGCGGCGGCGGCCGAAGCGCCAGCGGACGCGCTGCAGCCGCGCCATGCCGAGGTAGATGATCGGCGTCGTGTAGAGCGTGAGCGCCTGGCTGAGGATCAGCCCGCCCATGATGGTGACGCCGAGCGGGCGGCGCAGCTCGGCGCCGACGCCCTCGCCGAAGGCGATCGGCATGGCGCCGAACAGCGCCGCGAGCGTCGTCATGAGGATGGGGCGGAAGCGCTCGAGGCAGGCCGCGTAGATGGCGTCGCGCGGGCTCATGCCCTGGTCGCGCTCGGCATGGATGGCGAAGTCGACCAGCATGATGCCGTTCTTCTTCACGATGCCGATGAGCAGGATGATGCCGATGAAGGCGATCACGGTGAGTTCCATGCCGACGAGCCGCAGCGCCAGCAGCGCGCCGAGGCCGGCCGAGGGCAGGGTGGACAGGATGGTCAGCGGGTGGGTCAGGCTCTCGTAGAGCACGCCGAGGATGATGTAGATCGAGCCGAGCGCCGCCAGCACGAGCAGGCCCTGGCCGCCGGCGCCCTGCTGGAACACCAGCGCGTCTCCGGCGAATTCGGCGTGCAGCCCGTCGGGCAGGTGCATGTCGGCCACGGCCTGGCGGATCTCGTCGCTCGATGTCTCGCAGGCTCGCGCCGTCGGCGAGGTTGTAGCTCAGCGTCACCGACGGGAAGGCGCCCTGGTGGTTCACCACCAGCGCGGCGTTGCGGCGCTTGACGGTCGTGAAGGCGGAGAGCGGCACCTGGGTGCCCTTCGCGCCCGGCACGTAGATCCGGGTGAGGTCCGACGGGTCGCGCTGGTCCTTCGGGGCGACTTCCAGCACCACGCGGTACTGGTTCCGCTGGGTGTAGATGGTCGAGATCTGGCGCTCGCCGAAGGCGTCGGCCAGCGCGTCGTCGATCGACTGGATGGCGACGCCCAGGCGCGAGGCCGTCGGCCGGTCGATCACCACCTCCGCCTCGAGGCCGCCCTGTTCGCGGTCGGTCGACAGGTCGACCACGCCCGGGACGGTCTTCAGCCGCTCGAGCACGCGGGGCTGCCAGGTCTGGAGTTCGTCGAGATCGGCGTCCCACAGCGTGAACTGGTAGGAACCCTTGCCGCTGCGCCCGCCGGCGCGCAGGTCCTGCACCGGCACCATGAACAGCCGGATCCCGGGCGTGTGCGACCAGCTTGCGCCGCAGCCGGTCGATCACCTTGGCGGCGGTGCGGGCGCTGGCCTTCCGGCTTCAGGCCGATGAACAGCGAGCCCGCGTTGACGGCGCCCCCGCCCGGCCCGCCGCCACCGATGAACGAGCCGACGCCCTCGACGGACGGGTCCTTCAGGATCACGTCGGCGAGCCCCTGCTGGAGCACCGCCATGGCGGGAAAGGACGTGTCGGCCGCGGCTTCCGTCATGCCCATGATCAGGCCGGTGTCGTCCTCCGGCACGAAGCCCTTCGGCGTCGTCCTGAACAGCTCCACCGTGAGCCCGACGGTGAGGACCATGACGAGGACCATGATCCACGGATGGCGCAGGGCGACGCGCAGGGTCGCGGCATAGCCGCCGACGAGCCGCGCGAGGCCGCCCTCGATCAGCCGGTCGGCGATGGTCGGCGGGCGATGGTCGTGCGCCTTCATGAAATGGCGCGCAGAGCATCGGCGTCAGGGTGAGCGACACCAGCGTCGAGACCACGACCGCGAAGGTCAGGGTCAGCGAGAACTCGCGGAAGAAGGCGCCGATGATGCCGCTCATGAAGATGAGGGGCACGAAGGCGGCCACCAGCGACAGGCTGATCGAGAGCACCGTGAAGCCGATCTGCCGCGAGCCCAGCAAGGCGGCGGCGAGAGGCGACATGCCGCGCTCGATGTTGCGCGACACGTTCTCGATCATCACGATGGCGTCGTCGACCACGAAGCCGACCGAGATGGTGATGGCCATCAGGCGACAGGTTGTCGAGGCTGAACCCCGCCACCCACATGCAGGCGACGGTGCCGGCGAGCGACAGCGGCACGGCGACGCCGGCCGCGAGCGTCGGCGTGGCGCGCCGCAGGAAGGCCAGCACCACGCCCATCACCAGCGCGACCGTGATCAGCAGCGTGATCTGGATGTCGCTCACGGCGGCCCGGATCGTGACGGTCCGGTCGGTGAAGATGGCGATGTCGACGCCCGCCGGCACCCAGCGGCGCAGCTCCGGCAGGAGCGCCTTCACGCGGTCGACGGTGTCGATGACGTTGGCCTTGGGCTGCTTGGTGACGATCAGCAGCACGGAGGGGCGCTTGTTGTACCAGCCCGCGGCACGCCGGCTCTTGTTGCCGCGCTCGACGGTCGCGACGTCGCCGAGCCGCACCACCGTGCCGTTCACCGCCCGCACCGGGATGGCGGCGAAGTCTTCGGGCGTCGACAGCCGGTCGGAGGTCGCCAGCGTCTCGGTCAGGTCCGGTCCGTCGAAGGAGCCGATCGCCTGGCCGACGTTGGCATTGCCGATGGCGGTGCGGATCGCGTCGACCGACAGGCCCATGGCGGCGAGCCGCTGCGGGTCGATCCTGACCCGGATGGCGGGCTGGGCGGCGCCGTTGACGGTGACCTCGGCGACCCCGTCGACCTGGCTGATCTTCTGGGCGATGACGGTGTCGGCGGCATCGTAGAGCGCCGTCACCGGCAGCGTCTCGGACGTGAGGGCCAGGATGATGACCGGAAAGGCGGCGGAATTGGCCTTGCGATAGGTCGGCAGGTTCGGCAGGTCGCTCGGCAGGTCCGTGGCGGCCGCGTTGAGCGCCGCCTGCACGTCGCGCGCGGCATCGTCGACGTTGCGGGTCAGGTCGAACTGGAGCGAGATGGACGAAGCGCCGAGCGTCGAGTTCGAGGTGAGTTCGTTGAGGCCCGAAATCTCGCCGAGCCGCCGTTCGAGCGGCGCCGCGACGGTGGCGGCCATGATGGCGGGGTCGGCGCCGGGCCTCGACGCGTTGACCCGGATCGCCGGGAAGTCGATCGCCGGCAGGCTCGCGACGGGCAGCTGGAGATAGGCCACCGCACCCACGAGGAAGAGCCCGACCGCGAGCAGCGTCGTGCCGATGGGCCGGCGGATGAAGGGCGCGCTGATGTTCACGGGGCGGGGCGGCCGGAAACGCGGAGGCACCGCTTGCGGGCGGCCGTCATGGGCTCGGCGTCGAACGTCACCGTCATCGCTCCCGTCCCCCTGAACCGGCCCGGCGACCCATCGCGCCCGCCCCGCTCATTCCGCCGCCCGCCGGATCTCCGGAGCCGCCTCCGCCTCGACGTCGGGGATGGCCCGCGTGCCCATGCCGAACCGCCGTCCGAGCGACTCCATCTGGAGGTAGATGACGGGGGTCGTGTAGAGCGTCAGCAGCTGGCTGAGCAGCAGGCCGCCGATGATGGTGATGCCGAGCGGGATCCTGAGTTCGGCGCCCGAGCCATGCGCCAGCGCCAGCGGGATCGCGCCGAACAGGGCCGCCAGGGTGGTCATCATGATGGGCCTGAAGCGCAGGCGACAGGCGCGCTCGATGGCGTCGAAGGGCGAGAGCCCCTCCTGGCGCTCCGCCGCGGTGGCGAAGTCGATCATCATGATGGCGTTCTTCTTCACGATGCCCATCAGCAGGATGATGCCGATGAGCGCCACGATCGACAGCTCCTGCCCGGTCGCCATCAGGGCCAGCAGCGCGCCGACGCCCGCCGAGGGCAGGGTCGACAGGATGGTCAGCGGGTGGATGAAGCTCTCGTAGAGGACGCCGAGCACGAGGTAGATGGTCACCACCGCGGCCAGCACCAGCCAGGGCTCGCCCGCCAGCGACTTCTGGAACTCCGCCGCATCGGCGCCGAAGGCGCCGATCAGCGAGGCCGGCATGCCGATGTCGCGCTCCGCCGCCGCGATGCCGGCGACGGCCTGCGCCGAGCGAGGCGCCCGCGCGCGAGATCGAACGAGAGGGCGGCGGCCGGGAACTGCTCCTGGTGGGCGACCGCCAGGGGGGCGGTGGTGCGTTTGAGGGTCGCGAAGGACACGAGCGGCACCTGGGCGCTGGGGGACGCGGCCGTGGTGGTGGCGGCCGTGGTGACGCCGCCCGTCGAGACCTGGGCCGTGGTGGTGCCGGTCGTCACGCCCACGTAGAGCTTGTCGAGAATGCGCGGATCGTCGGCCGAGCCCGGCGCGGCTTCGAGGATGACGCGGTACTGGTTCGACTGGCCGTAGATGGTCGAGATCTGACGCTGGCCGAAGGCGTCGTTCAGCGTGTCGTCGATCATCTGGGCCGTGATGCCGAGGCGCCCGGCCTTCTGCCGGTCGATGTCCACGAAAGCGCGCAGGCCGCCCTGCTGCGTCTCGGCCGCCACATGGGCGAAGAGCGCGTCGTCCTTCAGGCGATCGACGAGGCGCTTCGACCATTCCGTGACGGCGGCGACATCCGTCCCGGTCAGCGTGTACTGGTACTGCGACCGGCTCGCCGTCGTGGCGATCTGGATGTCCTGCACGGGTTTGACGAAGGCGGTCGCGCCCGGGATGCGGGACAGGGCGGCGCGGACCCGCTCGGCCACCACCTGGGCGTCGTCGCGAGCGCGTATCCGACGGTGTGAGGGTCAGTTGCAGGTGGGCGACGTTGGAGGTCGGGTTGAGCGTGCCGACGCCCAGCACCGCCACGACACCCGTGACGGCCGGGTCGTCCCGCAGGGCCCGCGTGGCCTCGTCCTGCAGCCTCTCCATGGCGGCGAAGGACGCCGTCGGCGAGCCTTCGAGCACGACGTCGATGAGGCCCGTGTCCTGGACCGGCAGGAACCCCTTGGGCACGATGATGTAGAGGTAGACGGTGAGGCCCAGGGTGAGCACGGTCACGAGCAGCATCAGCCCCTGCCGGCGGAGCGCCCAGCCGAGCGTCGCCTCGTAGCCCCGCGCCATCCAGGCGATCGGCGCTTCGGCGGCGCGCATCAGCCAGGGCTGGCGGGCGCCGTGCCGGGGCGCCCGCAGCAGCCGGCCGCACATCATGGGCGTCAGCGTCAGCGACACGATGGCCGAGACCACCACCGCGAAGGTGAGCGTCAGGGCGAACTCGCGGAACATGCGGCCCACGATGCCGGTCATGAACAGGAGCGGGATGAAGACGGCGATCAGCGACAGCGTCAGCGACACGACCGTGAAGCCGATCTCGCGGGCGCCCTTCAGCGCCGCCTCGAGCGGGGGCGAGCCGTCCTCGATCTGGCGCACGACGTTCTCGATCATCACGATGGCGTCGTCGACCACGAAACCGGTCCCGATCGTCAGCGCCATCAGGGACAGGTTGTCGAGGCTGAACCCCGCCGCCCACATGACCGCGAAGGTCGCCACGATCGAGAGCGGCAGCGCCACGCCGGCGATGATGGTGGCCCGCACGGTGCGCAGGAACAGCAGCACGACCAGCACCACGAGGCCGGCGCTGAGCACCAGCGTGAACTCGACGTCGCGGATCGAGGCGCGGATCGTATCGGTCGAATCGTGGACGACCTTCAGCGTCGCACCGGCGCTGAGCGAGCGCTGCAGCCGCGGCAGTTCGGCCAGCACCCGGTCCACCGTCTCGACCACGTTGGCGCCCGGCTGGCGCTGCACGTCGATGATGACGGCCGGCTCGCCCCCGTACCAGCCGCCGACGCGGCTGTTCTCCAGCCCGTCCACCACCTTGGCCACGTCGCGCAGCAGCACGGGCGCGCCGTTGCGATAGGCGATGACGACCGGCTCGTAGTTCCGGGCGGCGGAGATCTGGTCGTTGGCCGCGATCGTATAGGCCTGGGTCGTGCCGTCGAGCGAGCCCTTGGAGCCCGCCACGTTGGCCGCCACGATGGCGGCGCGCAGGTCTTCGAGCGACAGCGCATAGGCGGCGAGGCGCGACAGGTCGGCCTGGATGCGCACGGCCGGGCGGATGTTGCCCTCGACCGACACGTGCCCAACGCCGGACACCTGCGAGAGCCGCGGCGCCAGCAGCGTGTCGGCCACGTCCGACAGGTCGCGCAGCGGCACGGTGCGCGACGTGAGCGCCAGCGTCAGCACCGGCGTGTCGGCCGGGTTCACCTTGGAGTAGGTCGGCGGGTAGGGCAGGTTCTTGGGCAGGGTCGAGGCGGCGGCGTTGATGGCCGACTGCACGTCCTGGGCGGCCGCGTCGATGTCGCGGTCGAGGTTGAACTGCAGCGTGATCTGGCTGAGGCCGAAGGCGCTCTGCGACGACATGGCGGCGAGCGAGGGGATCTGGCCGAACTGCCGCTCAAGCGAGGCCGTCACCAGCGCCGCGATCGTGTCGGGATTGGCGCCGGGAAGCTGCGTCGTGACCTGGATGGTCGGGAAGTCCACCTGGGGCAGGGACGAGACGGAGAGCTGCCTGATAGCCCATCACGCCGGCGAGCAGCACCGCCACGGCGAGCAGCGCCGTCGCGATGGGCCGCAGGATGAAGGGCGCGGAGATGTTCACGGGGCGGGTCCGGCGCCGCGCATCAGTTCGTCGCTCCGGCCGGCGCGCCCTCGCGCCTGCGGCGGTGCGGGCGGACGGGGTCGGGCCCGCCCGCCGCGGCGTCGGTCCGCGCCTCGGCGGCAGGGTCCGGCGACGCGGCAGCGCCGGGTTTCGCTTCCGCCGAAGCGGCGGCCTCGGGCTTCACGTCCGGCCCGGGGACGGCTGCCGCCGCCGCCTCGGCCGGGGGCGAGACCGCGATCCTGGCGCCGTCCGTCAGCCGGGTGAAGCCCGTCGTCACCACGGCGGCGGGCGGCACCAGGCCGCTGGCCACGACCGTTTCGGCCTCGGTCTGGCGCCCGGTCGTCACCTTGCTGATCACGGCCTTGCCGTCGCGGGCCACATACACGAAGGCCCCGTCCGGCCCGCGCTGCACGGCCGGCGTCGGCACCACCACTACATGGCTCAGCGTATCGACGAAGAGCCGCAGGTTGACGAACTGCCCGGGCCAGAGCTGATCCTTGGCGTTGGGGAAGCTGCCCTTCATCTTCACCGTGCCGGTGGTCTGGTCGACGGTGTTGTCGACGACGTCGAGCGTGCCGGTGTCGACGAGCTCGCCGGTGTCGCCGTCGTGAGCCTCGAGCCGCAGCGGGCCGCGGGCCGCTGCGGCATTGACCTGGCGGAGCCACTGCTGCGGCAGGTTGAAGATGGCCGCGATGGGCCTCACCTGGGCGATGGTGACGATGCCGGTCGTATCGCTGGCATGGACGATGTTGCCCTGGTCGACGATGCGGATGCCGGTCCGCCCGTCGATGGGCGACCGGATGGTCGCGTAGTCCAGCGTCGCCTTGGTGTTGTCAATCGACGCCTGGTCCTGGGCCAGCTGCGCCGCATATTGCGCCACGAGGGCCTTCTGGGTGTCGGCCTGCTGGTGCGAGCCGTACTGCGTTTCGGCGAGCTTGCTGTAGCGCACGAGGTCGACCTGCGCGTTGCTCTGCAGCGCCTCGTCCTGCGCCTTCTTGGCGACGGCGCTGTCGTAGAGCGCCTTGTAGGTGACGGGATCGATGCGGGCGAGGACGTCGCCCTTGTGGACGTCCTGCCCTTCCTTGAAGTCGACCTCCACCAGCTTGCCGTCGACCTGGCTGCGCACCAGCACGCTGTTCGTGGCCTGGATCGTGCCGAGCACGTCGGCCGTCACGGGGACGTCGGCGTAACGGGCCTCGGCGGTCAGCACCGGCGTGGGTCCGTCGGCGGCGAAGCGCCCCCGGCGCTTGTCCGGCGCGCCCGCCGTCTCGCCGGTGCCGGCGGGCGTCTCGGTCGCGGTCCGGGCGAGGAACGGCACGTCCGGCAGCCAGGGCACCCGGGCATGGAGGGCCGGGAAGCGTTCGGCGAGGACGGTGGCGCCGACCAGCAGGATGACGGTGAGGATGAGGACGCGTTTCATGACCTGCCCGCCGCCGTGGGTCCGTTCGGGGTATAGCCGGCCGAGTCCGTGGCGAGCCCCTGTGCCGGCGTCGGCGCGGGGCGGACGGCCTGGAGCGGGACGGGCGTGAACCCGTCGAGCGCCGGCAGTTCGAGGAGGTCCGGACGCGTCCAGCCGCCGCCGACCGCCTGGGCGAGGCTGGACAGCGCCGTGAAGCGGGCGAGCCGCACGACCGCCTGGGCGTCGAGCGCCGAGAAGAGGGTCTGCTCGGTGTTGATGACGGTGAGGATGTCCACGGTCCCCTCCCGGAGCCGGACCTTGGTGATGTCGTAGGCGAGGCGCGAGGAGGCCACGACGGCAGCGAGCCGCTTCTCGTGCTCGGTGTTCTGCTGCACGGCGATCAGCGCGTTCTCGACATCGACCAGCGCCTGGACGACCGACTTCCGGTAGTCCTGCAGGTCTTCGAGGGCGTGTCCGCGCTGGAGGTCGAGCTCGCCTTTCAACGCGCCGCCGTCGAGCAGCGGCGAGGCGAGGCCGGCGCCGAGGCTGCCGAAACCGGCGGCGGGCGACAGCAGGGTCCGCAGGGCCGTGCTCTCGACCCCGCCCGACGCCGTGAGGCTGAAGGTGGGCAGCAGTGCCGCCCTGGCCGACAGCACCGAGGCATCGGCCGACGCCAGCGTGGCGGCCGCCTGTGCCACGTCCGGCCGGCGGCGCAACATCTGGGCGGGCAGGCCGGCCGGGATGACGGGCGGCCGCATCGCGTTCAGGCTGCCACCCTTGACGGCGAGGCTTTCGGGCGTGCGCCCCGTCAGCAGCGCGATCGCGGTCCTGGCCTGCTGGAGCTGCTGCTGCAGGGGCGGGAAGGCGGCGAGCTGCTGGTCCACGACGCTCTGTTGCTGTGCCACTTCGAGCGCCGTCACGGTGCCGACCGCGAGCCGGCCCTTGATGGCTTCGAGGCCGAACCGGGCTTCCCGCAGGTTGTCGGAGGCGATCTTCAGCCGGTCCTGGGCGGACAGCAGCGAGAAGTAGCTGTTGGCCAATGCGGCGACTTCGGTCAGCACCAGCGTGTCGCGGGCGAAGCGCACCGCGACGGCGTTCTCGGTCGCCGCCAGGCTCGCGAAGCGGTTGCGCCCCCACAGGTCGAGCTCGTAGCTCGCCGTGAGGCCGAGGCTGAAGCTGTTCGTCGCCACCGTGCCGCCGGAGCTCCGCGCCACGCCCGAGCTCCGGGCGGTCGTCGGGGTGAAGCTGCGGCCCGCCGTGTCCGACGAATTCGCCTGGGGGAACAGGGCGGCGCTCGACACCGCCGTCTGGGCGTCGGCCTGGAGGATGCGGGCCGATGCGGCCGCGACGTCGAAGTTGTCGTGGGCGGCGAAGTCGGCGAGGCGGGAGAGTTCGGCCGAACCGAAGAGCCGGGTCCAGTTGCCCGGCAGGGGCGCGGCGGGGGCGGACGAGTCACCGGTGCCGTGTCCGGCATGCGAGAACGCCGCCGGGACCGGCACATCGAGGCCCGGGCGCGTCTCGTCGAGCGTGCATCCGGCGAGGACAGGCGCCAGCAGGACCGCGAGCGCGGACGCCGGCCGCCCCCGTCGCCCGCCCCGTCCTGCCGCCCGCCCGGCGAAGAATGCCACCTGTCCGAACTCCTCGATCCACCGTCCCGCGGGGCCGGAGCGTCGCCCGCACTCCGACCGGGTTGTTTAGGGTGGTTTTACCGGCGAAAGGAAGGCCGCCGGGTCGCGCCACGGTTTCATCTGTGTGGCAATGACCCGGCGGGACGAGGCATGATGTCGCCCGGGGCCGCAGTGGCCGGCCCGCAGAGCAGGAGAGCGCCATGACGGACACCCCGACATCGAGCTTCGGCCCGATCCATCCCGGAGCCACGATCGGCCATGTTCACCTCAAGGTGGCAGACCTCGACCGTGCGCTCGGCTTCTACTGCGGCGTGCTCGGCTTCGAGCTGATGCAGCGCTTCGGCCCGCAGGCGGCCTTCGTGTCGGCCGGGGGCTACCATCACCAGATCGGGCTCAACACCTGGGAGAGCCTCGGCGGCCGTCCTCCGGCGCCCGGGACCACCGGCCTGTTCCACACCGCGGTGCTCTACCCGGTCCGGTCCGCACTGGCGGACGCGCTGCGGCGCCTCATGGCGGCCGGCATCCCGCTCGACGGCGCCAGCGATCACGGCGTCAGCGAGGCGCTCTACCTGCGCGACCCCGACGAGAACGGCGTCGAGCTCTACTGGGACCGCCCGCGCGAGGTGTGGCCGCGCGACGCCGCCGGCGGGATCGCCATGTACACGCGCCGGCTCGACCTCGAGGACCTGCTGCGGGCCTGAGGCTCCGGGGGCGTCACCCCGCGTCGGAGAAACGCGCCCGGTAGTCGTTCGGGCCGACGCCCTGCAGCCGCAGGAAGGCGCGCCGCATGGTCTCCTCGGTGCCGAAGCCGCAGCGCGCCGCGACCCGCTTCACGGGCAGTCGCGTCTCGAGCAGCAGCTGGCGGGCGGCCTCGACCCGCAGGCGCTCGACCGCCCGGCCCGGCGTCAGGCCGGTCGCGGTCTGGTAGTGGCGGCTGAAGCTGCGCTCGCTCATCCCGGCCACGGCCGCCATCCGCTGCAGCGGCAGGGGGTCCGAGAGGTGGGCGTTGATCCAGTCGTGCAGGGCCGCGAAACGGTCGTCCGCCGATTGCAGCGTCAGCGCGGCACTGAACTGCGCCTGGCCGCCGGGGCGCTTCAGGAACATGACGAGTTCGCGCGCCACCGCGAGCGCCAGCGCCCGCCCGAGGTCCTCCTCGACGAGGGCCAGCGCGAGATCGATCCCGGCCGTCACACCGGCCGAGGTCCACATCGGGCCGTCGTTGATGAAGATCGGGTCGGTCTCGACCCGGATCCGGGGATAGCGCCGCGCCAGCCGCTCGCAATAGTTCCAGTGCGTGACGGCCCGCCTGTCGTCGAGCAGGCCCGCCGCTCCGAGCAGGAACGCCCCCGTACACACGGAGGCGACGCGCCGCGCGCCGGCCGCGCGGTCGCCGAGCCAGGCCAGGAGCGCCGCGTCGCCCGTGGCGCGCATCACGCCCTGTCCGCCCGCCACGACCAGCGTATCGACCGCCGTGGCGGAGGCGGGCAGCGGCGCGGCCGCGAAGGTCAGGCCGGCCGAGGCCGAGACGGAGCCCACGGGTGCGACGACGCGCGCCGCGTAGGGACGGGGCAGCTCGCGCTCGGCGGCGCGCTCGTTCGCCGATGCGAAGACCTGGAGGGGGCCGGCCACGTCCAGCAGCTGGACATCCGCGAAGGCCAGGATCTCGATGCTGCGCGGGCCGGCTGGCCGGATCGGAGGGTTGATTGGCGCCATGGCCAAAGCCTGCCCGCCTAAACCCTCCCTGTCGAGGGCTCCGGCGACCGGAGCCGTCACGGGAGACGGGACATGACGACACGAACCTTCGAGAAGATGCCGGCACCCGACTGGCTGCTGGCGATGTGGAAGGAGATCGACGACAAGACCTTCGGCGCCGGCTTCGACTGTTTCGCCGAGGATGCCGTCTGCAACCTCGGCGTGGCGGATTGGCACGGCCGCGACGCGATCCGGCGAAACCTCAAGGCCTTCATCGACACGGGCTTCACGGCCCTGCACGAGGTCGCGGAATATTGGGACGGGGGCGCCCTCAAGGTGTTCCGCGGCACCGTGCACATGACGCCCGACGGCGGCGGCGCGACACTCCACCCGACGATGACGCATTTCTTCTACATGGACGACGCCGATCCCGCCAAGGTGAGGCATTGGTACGGCGCCGTGGGGCCGGTGTCGTTCGGCTGACGCCGCGGCAGGTCCGCCGGGCAGCGAGGCGATGATGGACGAGGGCTTCTTTCCAGGGTTCAGGCGCCGCGACATCCCGGTGGGCGACGTCGTCATCCACCTCGAGACCGGCGGGCGCGGCACGCCGCTGCTCCTGCTGCACGGGCATCCGCAGACCCATGTCACCTGGCACAAGGTCGCGGCGCGACTGGCGGAACGCTTCACGGTCGTGATGCCGGACCTGCGCGGCTACGGCGATTCGTCGAAGCCCGCCGGCGGCGAGGGCCACGCCGCCTACAGCAAGCGCGTCATGGCGGCCGACCAGGTCGCCGTGATGCGCGAACTCGGGTTCGACCGTTTCGCCGTGGTCGGGCACGACCGGGGCGGACGCGTGGCGCACCGCATGGCGCTCGACCGTCCCGACGCGGTCGAACGCCTCGCCGTGCTCGACATCGCGCCGACCGCCACGATGTACGCCCGCACCGACCGGGCCTTCGCGACGCGGTACTTCTGGTGGTTCTTCCTGATCCAGCCCGCGCCGCTGCCCGAGCGTCTGATCGGCGCCGACCCGGCGTTCTTCCTGCGCCAGCACCTCGAGGCCCAGAGCGGCACGCCGGGCTCGTTGAGCGAAGCCGTATTCGCCGAATACCTGCGGTGCTACCGCGACCCTGCCGCAGTGCACGCGATCTGCGAGGACTATCGGGCGGCCGCCACCATCGACCTCGATCACGACGCCGCCGACGCCGATCGCCGCGTCCTGGCCCCGCTCCTCGCGCTCTGGGGCGCCAGGGGCACGGTCGGGGCGCTCTACGATGTCGTCGAGACCTGGCGCGAGAAGGCCGTCGACGTCCGGGGCCAGGCGCTCGATTGCGGCCACACGCTGCAGGAAGAGGTGCCGGACGCGTTGCTGCGGGCGCTCTTCGACTTCCTGTGAGGGCCCGGTGCCGCGCCGTTGCGGTTTCGCGCCCGAGCGGGCACGAGAGCGTCGGCGCATCGGCTGCGGGGCGTCGCCGCGCAGCGAACCGGGACGGCGGGGGACATGACGGCGAACGACAACAGACCGCCGCGGCCTGCCCGCCCGCCCGGCGGCCGGGCCAACATCGCCGCCCTCGTGGCCGTGGTGGTCATCGGCCTCGCGCTGTTCTGGGCGGCCTCGGCCATCCGCCGGCACAACGCCGTTCAGGACTGCATCGATTCCGGCCGACACGATTGCACCGACCTGCCGTGAAGGCGCGTCGGCGCTTTCGCCGCAGGCCGACCTCGTCTATGCACGGCGATCCATCGCGGGAGACCCGGCCGCTTGCGTGACACGACGAAACCGCGGACATGCCGCACCGCGCTGCTGGAGGCGGCCCGGGCCACGGTGCTGCTCCTCTCGGCCGCTGGCCTCGCGGGCTGCGCCTCGACGGCGGCCGGCGTCGGCGGTCTCGTGGCCGACCAGGGCGCACGCCAGGCCAGGGACGTGCAGATCTTCGTCGACTCGACCCGGCCCCTCAAGGCGGACGGCGTCGCGGACGGGACCTCGCATTTCTCGCTCGCCACCGTCGGGGTGCCGCCGGAGCACGAGCCCGGCAATCTCGAAATGGCGAGCTTCGGGGCACCGAACCGGCACAGCGACTTCGCTCTCGTGGGGCGCCGCACGCTCGACGCCGAGACTTTCCGCAACGAGGTCGCCACGCACCTGTCGGGCCGCATCGGCTCCAACCGGGACGTCCTGGTCTTCGTGCACGGCTTCAACACCGGGTTCGACGAGGCGCGTTTCCGCCTCGCCCAGATCGTGACGGACGGCAGTTTCAACGGCGTGCCGGTCCTGTTCACCTGGCCGTCCAAGGGCAGCCTGTTCGGTTACGCGTCGGACCGGGAGGCCGCGACGGCGTCCCGCGATGCGCTGGAGCACCTGCTCCTCGACCTCGCGGCCGTGCCGGACGTCGGCAAGGTCCATGTGCTGGCCCATTCGATGGGGGCCTGGCTCGCCATGGAGGCCCTGCGCGAAGTGGCGATCGCCGGGCACGCCGACCTCGACGGGCACCTCGGCGACATCATCCTGGCGGCGCCGGACATCGACCAGGGCGTGTTCCGCCAGCAGGTCGAGCGTCTCGGGCCGGGCGCCCACATCTCGGTGTTCGCCGCCACCAACGACCGGGCGCTGACGCTCTCCGGCATCCTGGCGGACCGGCCCCGCATCGGCGCCATCGACGCGTCGAGCCCCGAGGGGCGCCGCGCGCTCGAAGGTCTCGGGGTGCATGTCATCGACATCACGCGCGACAGCGTCGGCATCATCGGCCATGCCACCTACGCCAGTGCTCCCGACGTGATCCGCGGCATCGGGGCGGAACTCGGTGCGGCCCGCGAGGGCGACCGTACCCACCAGGCGGTGCTGGGCGGCGAGCCCGCGGCTCCGGTCTTCGCGGGGGCGCCCGCACCCGTCGTGGCGACGCCGCTGCCGGCCCCCGTGCCGCCCGCGGCGGCGGCGGCCGCCGCCGTTCCGGCACCCGCGCCGACCCCCTGAGGTCGCGGCGCGGCCGCGCCGTCACATCACGGCTTCGAGCTCCGGGATGGCGGCCGCGACCGCCGCCACGGGGCCGTCGCCGACCTGCCGCCGCAATGCCTCGAACATGGCGCGGCCGAGCGTCGGCAGCGAGCCCATGCCGATCCCCTCGGCCATGAGACGGTCCGCCAGGCCCATCAGGCCCGGCGACGCCGTGCCGCCGCCCTCGGCCTCGTCCTCGGCGGCGGCCGCGGCCGCCATGCGGGCGCCCGGCAGCGCGTCGATCACGGCGGCGGCGGTGTCGGGCGGCACGTTCTTCTGGACGAAGTCGAGCACGATGCCGATCGCCTTGCGGGACGTCTCGGGTTCGAGGCCGGTCGCGGCGCTGACGTGGTCGACGATGTCCTGCATGGGATCGCGGTCTCCGGCTGTGTCGAAGCGCCAACGCGGCCCGGAGCCCCGGAGTTCGCCGCCGCCCCGGGTGACAGGGCGCCGGGCGCCGCCATATACAGGGCGGGTCACCTCGGAGCCTCGCCATGTCAGAGCCCCAGACCGAGCCCGGTCGCATCCTGGTCGGCCTCTGCGCGGGCGCCCAAGGGCAGGCCGGCCATTACGACTATCTCGCGCTGCCGATGGCCAACCGCCACGGTCTGGTCACGGGCGCCACCGGCACGGGCAAGACCGTGACGCTGCAGACCTTGGCCGAAGGCTTCAGCCGCGCCGGCGTCCCGGTCTTCGCCGCCGACATCAAAGGCGATCTCGCCGGCCTCGCGCTGCCGGGCGCCGGCCGCAAGGCCGTGACCGAGCGCGCCGCGGCGATCGGCATGCCCTACACGCCGGAGGCCGTGCCGGTCGTGTTCTGGGACCTCTTCGGCGAGCAGGGCTCCCCCATCCGGGCCACCGTGGCCGAGATGGGGCCGCTGCTCATGGCGCGGCTCCTCGAACTCAACGACACCCAGGCCGGCGTCCTCAACATTCTGTTCCGCGTCGCCGACGAACAGGGCCTGCTGCTCCTCGACCTCAAGGACCTGCGCGCGCTGCTCGGTTACGTGGCGGAGCATGCCGGCGAGCTCACGACGACCTACGGCAACGTCGCCGCCGCCACCATCGGGACCATCCAGCGCCAGCTGCTCGTGCTCGAAAACCAGGGCGGCGCCAACCTCTTCGGCGAGCCCGCGCTCGACATCGCGGATTTCCAGCAGACGGCCCCGGACGGGCGGGGCATCGTCAACATCCTTGCGGCGGACCGGCTCATGCGCTCGCCGCGCCTCTACGCCACCTTCCTGCTGTGGCTGCTGTCCGAGCTGTTCGAGCAGCTGCCGGAGGTCGGCGACGCCGACAAGCCGAAGCTCGTCTTCTTCTTCGACGAGGCGCACCTGCTGTTCGACCACGCGCCCCGGAGCCTGATGCAGGCCGTCGAGCAGGTGGTGCGGCTGATCCGCTCCAAGGGCGTCGGGGTCTATTTCGTCACCCAGAACCCGCTCGACGTGCCCGACACCGTGCTGAGCCAGCTCGGCAACCGGGTGCAGCACGCGCTGCGGGCCTTCACGCCGCGCGACGGCAAGGCCGTCCGGGCCGCGGCCGAGACCTTTCGCCAGAACCCCGCCTTCGACGCCGCCACCGTGATCAAGGAACTCGGCGTCGGCGAGGCCCTGGTCTCGACACTGGCCGACGACGGCAGCCCGCGCATGGTCGAACGGTGCTGGATCGCCCCGCCGCTGTCGCGCGTCGGGCCCATCACGCCCGAGGAGCGGCGCGCCATCGTCGAGGCCGGTCCCATCTTCGGCAAGTACGACACCGCGGTCGACCGCGACTCGGCCTTCGAGATGCTGGCCCGGCGCGGCGCGAAGACGGCGGGTGCGCCGATCCCGCCCCCCGTCCCGCCGCGGAGCGCCACCGCACCCGTCCCGCCCGCGGCCCCCCCGTCCTTCCTGCCCCCGGCGCAGGCGGCCCGCGCCGCCGTTCCGACGACCGGGGCGCCGCGCTCGAACGCCTGGGGACAACCGGCCGCGAGCGCGCCACCGCCCGAGCCCGAGAGCCCGGGCTTCCTCGACGGGGTGGAAGGGATGATCGGCGACTGGTGGAACGGCGGCGGTTCGAGCCGCGGCCGCATGACCAACGGCCAGCTCGTGGTCCGCTCCGCCATCCAATCCGCCTCGCGCTCGGTCGGCACCCAGGTGGCACGGCAGATCATGCGCGGTGTCCTGGGCGGCCTCCAGCGCTGAAGCCTCGGCCTTGAGGTCCAGCGTCCTCTGCGTCGGCGGCGCCACGGTCGACCGCACCTACCGGCTCGACGCGCCGCTGCTGGCCGGCACCTCGAACCCCGCCGCGGGCTCGTCGAGCTTCGGCGGGGTCGCCCGCAACGTCGCCGAAAACCTCGCCCGCCACGGCGTTGCGGTCGGCCTCCTGTCGCGGGTCGGCGCCGACGAGGGCGGGCGGGCGCTGCTCAAGCACCTCGACGCGCTGGGGATCGACCGGCGGGGCACGGGCGTCGTGGACGACGCCGCCACGGCCGACTACGTGGCGGTGCTCGGTCCGGACGGCAACCTCGTCGTCGGCCTCGCCGCCATGGCGATCCTCGACGGGCTCACGCCGGCCGCGCTCGCCCGGCAGGCCGGGCTCTTCGCCGCCGCCGACTGGGTCTTCGCCGATTGCAACCTGCCGGCGGCGTCGCTGCTGGCGCTGGCCCGGCGCGACCTGCCGGGCCGCTACCGCCTCGCCGTGGATGCCGTGTCGGTCGCCAAGGCGGCCCGGCTGCCCGACCGCCTCGACGGCGTCGACCTCGTCTTCGCCAATTACGACGAGGCCGCCGCCCTCGCGACCCGCTCCGGCCGGAGCGACGCCGCGACGGACCGGGCCGGTGCCCACGCCGAGGACCTCCTCGCCGCCGGAGCAGGGGCCGCTGTCGTGACCCTGGGGGCCGGCGGGGCACTTGCGGTGGACCGGGACGGGACCGTGCACGTCCCGGCGGTCCCGGCGCGGGTCGTCGACGTGACCGGGGCCGGCGACGCGCTGATCGCCGCCACCCTCTGCGGGCTCGGCACCGGCGAGGCGCTCGCCGCCGCGGTGGCGCGCGGCTGCGCCGCCGCGGCCCGCACGGTGGCGAGGGTGGCGGCGACACCGGACGACCTGCCGCGCGAGGCGTGACGGACGCGTGGTCCGGCCCTTGCTGCAACGCTTCAGGTCACAAAACCGTTAAGGCCTTCGACTAGGCGTCGCACCATACCTTGACGGAGCGCGACCCATGTCCAGCATATCCGCCACGCCTCAAGCCGCGCCCGGATCCGCGCGTCCCTCGATCGATCATCCGAGCGACAAGGCCACGCGATACGGCGTCGCCGCCGTGGCCGGCCTGGGCCTGCTCTTCGCGGCCTTCAGCGTGTGGCGCGACGTCGACCTCAGCGGTGGTCCCGCGCATTCCATCCTGGTCTACCTGCTGCTCGCCGTGGCGCTGGTGATCGCGCTCGGCTTCGAGTTCGTCAACGGGTTCCACGACACCGCCAACGCGGTCGCGACCGTCATCTACACCCACTCGCTGATCCCCAACTACGCGGTCGTGTGGTCGGGCTTCTGGAACTTCCTGGGCGTGCTCACCTCGACGGGCGCGGTGGCGTTCGGCGTGATCTCGCTGCTGCCGGTCGAGCTCATCCTCCAGGTCAGCTCCAGCGCGGGCTTCGCGATGGTGTTCTCGCTGCTCATCGCCGCCATCATCTGGAACCTCGGCACGTGGTGGCTGGGCCTGCCGGCCTCCTCGTCCCACACGCTGATCGGCTCCATCATCGGCGTCGGCGTCGCCAATGCCCTGCTGAACGGCCGCAACGGCACCTCGGGGGTCGACTGGGACCAGGCCATGAACATCGGCAAGGCCCTGTTGATCTCGCCGGTCGTGGGCTTCGTGTTCTCGGGCCTGCTGCTGCTCGTCATGAAGCTGCTGGTCAGGAAGCCCGAGCTCTACGCCGAACCCAAGCCCAACACGGCGCCGCCGCTGTGGATCCGCGGACTGCTGATCTTCACCTGCACGGGCGTGTCCTTCGCGCATGGCTCGAACGACGGGCAGAAGGGCATGGGCCTCATCATGCTGATCCTGATCGGCACCGTGCCCACCACCTACGCGCTGAACCGCGCCGTGCCGGAAAGCTTCATCCCGCAGTTCGAGCAGACCTCGGATGCGGCGTCCAAGATCATCGACGCCAAGGCCTCCGGCTACGCCATCACGGGCGACCCGCGCCCGGTGGTGGTCGGCTTCGTGCGCGACAAGAAGCTCGACGACGGCGTCTACCCGTCGCTCGCCGCCCTGGTGCGCGACATCTCGGGCCAGGTGAAGGGCTACGGCTCGCTCGCCAACGTGCCGGCCAACCGGGTCAACAACACCCGCAACGACATGTATCTCGCCTCCGAAGCGCTGCGCACCCTGCCCAAGGTGCAGGACAACCAGATCAGCGCCGACGATGCCAAGACGCTCGCCAAGTACAAGTCCAGCCTCGACACCTCCACGAAGTTCATCCCGACCTGGGTCAAGATCGTCGTGGCGCTGGCGCTCGGCCTCGGCACGATGATCGGCTGGAAGCGCATCGTCGTGACGGTGGGCGAGAAGATCGGCAAGACGCACCTCAACTACGGGCAGGGCGCCTCCGCCGAGCTCGTCGCGATGGCGACCATCGCCGCCGCCGACCAGTTCGGCCTGCCGGTGTCGACCACCCACGTCCTGTCGTCGGGCGTCGCCGGCACCATGGCGGCCAACGGCTCGGGCGTGCAGATGGAGACGATCCGCAACATCGCGCTTGCCTGGGTGCTGACACTGCCCTGCGCCATGGTCCTGTCGGGCGCGCTCTACTTCGTGTTCAGCCACGTGTTCTGAACCCCGGCCGCCGCGGTGCTCCGGCCCGGCTGCCTCACGGGAGCCGGGCTTTTTTGCGCCTGTTCGATGACCGGTGGGGCTGGTAATCCTGGGGCAAGGGCCGCCGCGGCGGCCGACCTCTCGACTGTGTGAGACCGTTCATGGCTTCGATCGACGCCGTCCTCCAGCAAATCGACGCCAACCAGCCGGCCGCGCTCGAACGGCTCTTCGCGCTCCTCGCCATCCCGTCCATCTCGACCGATGCCGCCTACGCGCCCCAATGCGCCCGCGCCGCCGAATGGCTCGCCGGGGAACTCAGCGCCCTCGGATTCGAGGCCTCGGTCCGCGAGACGGAGGGCCGGCCCATGGTGGTGGGCCGGGCCAAGGCGGCGCACCGGGACGCGCCGCACGTGCTGTTCTACGGCCACTACGACGTCCAGCCGGTCGACCCGCTCGCCCTCTGGGCCACCGACCCGTTCAAGGCGGAGATCCAGGACGGCAAGCGGATCGTCGCCCGCGGTGCCTCCGACGACAAGGGCCAGCTCATGACCTTCGTCGAGGCCTGCCGCGCGTTCCGCGACACCGGGGGACTGCCCTGCGAGGTGACGTTCCTGTTCGAGGGCGAGGAAGAGACGGGTTCGCCCTCGCTGCCGGCCTTCATCGCCGCCAACAAGGACGAGCTCCGGGCCGACCTCGCGCTCGTCTGCGACACCGGCATGTGGGATGCCGAGACGCCCTCGATCACCACCATGCTGCGGGGCCTCGTCCTCGAAGAGATGGTGATCAAGGCCGCCGACCGCGACCTGCATTCGGGCGCCTATGGCGGCGCGGCCGTGAACCCCATCCATATCGTGGCGCGCATCATCGCCGACCTCCACGATGCGGAGGGGCGCGTCACGCTGCCGGGCTTCTACGACGGGGTCGACGAACTGCCGGCCGAGATCGCCGAACAATGGCGCGCGCTGCCCTTCGACGAGGGCGACTTCCTCCGCGAGGTGGGCCTGTCGGTGCCGGCCGGCGAGCGCGATCGCGGCGTGCTCGAGAAGATCTGGGCGCGGCCGACCTGCGACGTCAACGGCATCACGGGCGGCTACGGCGGGGTCGGGTCGAAGACCGTGCTGCCCGCCCAGGCCAGCGCCAAGGTCTCGTTCCGCCTAGTGGGGCGGCAGGATCCCGCCAAGGTGGCGGCCGCGTTCCGGGCCTTCGTGCGGGCGCGGCTGCCGGCCGATTGCACGGTGGACTTCGTCGCCCACGGCGCCAGTCCGGCGCTCCAGCTGCCGTTCTCGTCGGAGGCCCTGACGCGGGCGCGCCGGGCGCTCCATGCCGAATGGGGCAAGGAGCCCGTCATGGGCGGCTCGGGCGGCTCGATCCCCATCGTGGGCACGTTCAAGCAGGACCTCAGGATGGACGCCCTGATGATCGGCTTCGCGCTCGACGACGACCGCGTGCATTCGCCGAACGAGAAATATGAGCTGACCTCGTTCCACAAGGGAGCCCGCTCCTGGGCCCGGGTGCTGGACGCGCTGGCGAAGTGACGATGCCCGGCCCCGCGCCCGCTCAGCGGCGGGCGCGGCGCAGCGGCACGCTGACGCCGCAGAGCCGCATCGCCAAGAGCAGCGCGGCGGCATAGACGAGGGCGCCGCCGAGCCCCGTCAGCCCGAGATGGGCGAGGTCGCCGAACCGCCATCCCGCCGTCAGTGCCGCGATGCGCCGGTCCGCGACGAAGACCGAGAGGCCGAGCAGCAGCGCGGCCCCGTCCACCGCGACGGCGACCCGCACCAGCATGTCGTCCGGCCGCACGACGTTCTGCAGCCAGCCGATGAAGCAGAGCACGAGGAGGTTGATCCAGGCGCCGACCGCCGTCGCCGTGGCGAGGCCCGCGGCGCCGAACGGGCGGTAGAGCAGCAGCTTCAGCGACAGGTTGACCGCGACCGCGAGCAGCGACGCCACCATGGGGACCGTGGTGTTGCCGCGGGCCTGGAAGCCGGAGCGGGCCGAGGAGATCAGCAGGAAGGGCATCAGCCCGAACGCGTAGGCGGACAGCACCGCCCCCGCGGCCGAAGCGGCCTCCGCGGTGAACTTGCCGCGCAGGAACACCCCCCGCATGATCTCGTCCGGGATGAGCACGAAGGCGATGAAGAACGGCGCCGCGAGGATCAGCGTCAGCGCCATGGTGCGGTTCTGGGCGCGCAGGGCGCCGCCGGGGTCGCCGGCCGCGAAGTAGCGGCTCATCTCGGGCAGCAGCACCGTGCCGGCCGCGACGCCGATGACGCCGATGGGGAGCTGGAAGATGCGGTCGGCGTAGTAGATCGACGAGGGCCCGCCGGCGGGCAGCAGGGAGCTGATGATCGTGTCGGCGAAGATGGCGAGCTGCGGGCCGGCCGAGCCGATCACGGCCGGGCCGAGGGCGCGGAAGAACCGGCGCACGTCGTCGCCGAAGCGGGGCCGGACGATGCGCTCCAGCACCCCCGCCCGCCGCGCCGCGCCGAACATCAGCGCGAGCTGGGCGACCCCGGAGGCCGTGACGCCGACGCTCGCCGCGATCCCGGCGTCGGGGAACAGCCAGCCGACCGCCAGGAAGGCCATCATGACGACGTTGAGCAGCACGGGCGCGAAGGCCGCGGCCGCGAACTTGCGGTGCGCGTTCAGCGTGCCCGACTGCAGCGTCACCAGCACCATGCAGAACAGGTAGGGGAAGGTGATCCGCGTCATCAGCACGGCGTGGGCGAACTTCACCGGGTCGCTGTCGAAGCCGGGGGCCAGCAGCCCGACGAGCGCGGGCGTGAAGGCCTCGGCCAGGAGCAGCACCAGCGCCTGGGACAGGACCAGGATGGTGAAGATCTGGCTGGCGAAGCCGCCGGCGCGCCCGGCTGCCGCGCTGCTCCAGCACCCGCGTGTAGGACGGCACGTAGGCGGCGTTGAACGCGCCCTCGCCGAAGATCGCCCGGAACTGGTTCGGCAGGCGGAATGCGACGAAGAAGGCGTCCGCCACCGCGCCGGCACCCAGCAGCGTGCCCAGCATGACGTCGCGCAGGAACCCCGTGCCGCGCGACACCAGCGTGATGCCGCCGACGGAAAGCAGGTGTCTGTACATCCGGGCCCGTGATTCGCGGAACCGCTGCCCGCGGCCCGGCCCCTCCCTTACCCGATCCGCGCGCCCGGCGCAGCGTCGCGCCGCCGGCCGCGCGGATCGGCGAGGGCCTCGGGCGACCGTGCCGCCGGGCGAGCCCGTGCCGGCCGCGGCCCCCCGGAGGTCGATGCGGGGTTCTTACTTCGCCGCCGCCTGGTAGAGTTCGTCGACGTGGTCCCAGTTCACCAGGCTCTCCATGAAGGCCTTGAGGTAGTCGGGACGGCGGTTGCGGTAGTCGATGTAGTAGGAGTGTTCCCACACGTCGACGCCCAGGATCGGCGAGGCGCCGTGCACCAGCGGGTTCTCGCCGTTGGGGGTCTTCATGACCTCGATCTTGCCGTCCTTGACGGCGAACCAGGCCCAGCCCGAACCGAACTGCGTCGTGCCGGCGTCGATGAAGGCCTTATGGGCCGCTTCGAGCGAGCCGAAGCTGTCGTTCAGCGCCTTCTCGACCGCGCCCGACGGCTTGCCGCCGCCGTTCGGCTTCATCCACTGCCAGAAATGGATGTGGTTGTAGTGCTGGCCGGCGTTGTTGAAGAGCCCCTGGTTCTTGCCGAACGCGCCCTTGACCACCTCTTCGACGCTCTTGTCCTCGAATTCGGTCCCCTTCAGCAGGTTGTTGCCGTTGGTCACGTAGGCCTGGTGGTGCTTGTCGTGGTGGAACTCGAGCGTCTCCTTGGACATGAACGGCGACAGGGCATCGTAGCTGTAGGGCAGCTCGGGAAGTGTGAAGGCCATGGTCGAGGTCCTTGAGGTCAAAGCCGTCGGGCGGAACCGGTCGCGGCGGGCCGTCGCCCCGCCGGGAAACTAGTCATCGCGACAGCCCGCGGCAACGGCGCATCGTGGATCGCGGGCACCCGCAGGGCTTTGCGTCCCCAGGCGATCCTGTGTATCGCTGCCGGGCAGCGCGCAGGATCCCGGAGACCGTTCAATGGCTTGGTTGATTTCCGTTCTGGGCGTCGCTCTCGCGCTGGGCGGCGCCTATTCGCTCTGGAACGGCGTCTCCTACATCCGCCTCGACTGGGGCCAGGCCGAGACGGTCGCCGGAACGGTCGCGCTCTCGGCCGGCATCGTCACGCTGGCGCTCGGGGCCGTGCTCTTCACCCTACGCGGAATGGCCCGCGATGTCGCCGCGCGGGCGGCGGCGCGCCCCTCGGGCGTCGGCATGGAGGCGCTGACCTGGGGCGAGGACGACGCGCCCGCGCCGCGCCCGCTCCTCAGCCGCGTGACGTCGCGCCTCGCCACCGTCGGGGTGCCCAAGGCGCGGGAGGTCGAGCCGGAGCTGGCCGCACCGGCGCCGACGGGCTCCGCCGCCCGGCCGACGCCCGCGCCCGAGTCCCTGCCGGAGCCGTCCCCGGTCGAGACCCCCGGCATCCCGCGCGAGCCCGGGCCCACGCCCATGGAGGCGCCGACCGTGGTGGGGCGGTACGAGGCCAACGGCGCGTCCTACGTGCTGTTCTCGGACGGCACCATCGAGGTCGAGACCGACAGCGGCACGCACCGCTTCTCGTCCATGACGGAACTCAAGGACCACATCGAGCGACAGGGCGAGCGCTGAGCGGCCCGGCGCCGGGCTTCACGCGTCCTCGTCGTCCTCGTCCTCGTCCTCGTCGCGCGGCTCGACCGCGTCCCGCCCCGTGCAGGCGAGCGCGAAGGCATATTGCAGCGCCACCTCGTCGAGCTGGTCGTAGCGGCCGGAGGCCCCGCCGTGGCCGGCCTCCATGTTGGTCCTGAGCACCACCAGGGCCGGCGCCTGCGCCTTCTCGCGCAGCTTCGCCACCCATTTCGCCGGCTCCCAATAGGTGACGCGCGGGTCCGTCAGCCCGCCGAGCGCCAGGATCGGCGGATAGCGCTGCTCCGACACGTTGTCGTAGGGCGAGTAGCTCCGGATCGTGTCGAAGGCCGCGCGGTCGCGGATCGGGTTGCCCCATTCGAGCCATTCGGGCGGCGTCAGAGGCAGGCCGTCGTCCAGCATCGTGTTCAGCACGTCGACGAAGGGCACGTCCGCCAGCACGGCGGCGAAGAGGTCCGGCGCCATGTTGGCGACCGCACCCATCAGCATGCCGCCGGCACTGCCGCCATGCGCCACGATCCTGCCGGTGGCGGTGAAGCCGGCCTCGACGAGGCTGCGCCCGGCCGCGATGAAGTCCGCGAAGGTATTGGGCTTGTTGGCGAGCTTGCCGTCCGTGTACCAGCCCCACCCCTTGTCGGTGCCGCCGCGGACGTGGGCGATGGCATAGACGAAGCCCCGGTCGACCAGCGAGAGCCGCTTGGTCCCGAAGGCGGCCGGCAGCGCGTGGCCGTAGGCGCCGTAGCCGTAGAGCAGCAGCGGGGCCGAGCCGTCGAGCGGCGTGTCGCGTCGGTGCAGGATCGAGACCGGGACCTCGGCGCCGCCCTCCGAGCGGGCCAGGATGCGGCGCGTGACGTAATCGGCGGGGTCGTGCCCGGAGGGGACCTCCTGGCGCTTGCGCAGGACCCGCTCGCCCGTCTCCATGTCGTAGTCGTAGGTCTCGGTCGGCGTCGTCATCGACGAATAGGTGAAGCGCATCACCGCCGTGTCCTGCTCGGCGACGTCGCCCAGGCCGAGCGCATAGGCCTCCTCCGGCATGCTGATCGGCGTCTCGCCGCCGTCCGCGAAGGACCGCACGACGATGCGGGGCAGGCCGCCCTGCCGCTCCAGCCGGACGAGGTGGCGCGCGAAGGCCGCCGCGCCGACGATCAGCCGGCCGGGCTCGTGCGCGACGAGGTCGCGCCAGTTCGCGCGACCGGGCGCGTCGACCGGGGCCGTCACGATCTTGAAGTCGACCGCCCCCTCGGCATTGGTGAGGATGACGAAGTCGTCGCCGCGGTGGTCGAGCTCGTAGTGCAGGCCGGGCGCCCGGGGCTCCACGAGCCGCGGCGGCGCGAGCGGGTGCGCGCGCTCGACGACGCGCGCCTCCGAAGCGTCGTGCCCGTGGACCGCGATCACGGCGAACCGGCCCGAGCGCGTGCGCGACACGTCGACGAACCAGGTCGGGTCCTTCTCCTCGTAGATCGGCCGGTCCTCGTCCGTGCCCGTGCCGAGGCGGTGCAGCCAGACGCTGCTGGCCCGGTGGTCGGCGTCGACCCTGACGTAGAAGAAGCCGGTATCGTCGGCCGTCCACACGGCGCTGCCCTCCGTGCCGGGCACGCTGTCCGGCAGGTCGAGGCCGGTCGCGAGGTCCCGCACCCGGATCGTGTGCAGCTCGGAGCCCTTGTCGTCGACGCTCCAGGCCAGCAGCCGATGGTCGTTCGACGGGGCGGCATCCCCGAGTTCGAAGAAGTCTTGGCCTTCGGCGAGCGCATCCCCGTCCAGCATGATCTGCTCGGGCCCGCCCGCCCGCGGCACCCGGCAGACGAGCTCGTGCTGGCCACCCTCGCGATAGCGCGCGTAGTAGCTGAACGGCCCCTCCGGGACCGGGACGTCGGCGTCCTCCTCCTCCATGCGGTCCCGCATCTCGGAGACGAGCCGCTTCTGCAGCGCGGCCGTCGGCGCCATCACGGCCGCCGCGTGGGCGTTCTCGCGCTCGAGCAGCGCGCGGATCTCGGCCGGGAGCGTGGCCGGGTCCTTGAGCACGTCCCGCCAATTGTCGGCGCGGATCCAGGCGTAATCGTCCTCGATCACGACCCCGTGCACGGAACGGGTCACGCGCCGCTTGTCGATCGGCGCCGGAGTCGGCGCCGAGGCGGCGAAGGCGGGAAGGTCGGTCATGGCGGATCTCGACAGCAGGGTGATCGGGCGGCATCGGCGGCAGACGGAGATGCCGCGCGGCGCGGGCGCCGCGTCCTTATCGGATCCGCCGGCCGGCCCCGCAAGGCCTCGTGCGCACGCTTGTCACGCGCGCGGGCTCCGGCAATAATCATCCGATGATTGAACCTCGCCGGCATGATTCGATGCGCGGCTCTCCAATCTAACACCTTCTCCTGGGGCAGAGACGACGATGCTGAAGCAAGACTCCTCGGTCGACATTCTCGACATGGCGGCCGATATCGTCGCCGCATACATCACCCACAATTCCGTTCGTGGCTCCGAACTGCCGGGCCTGATCGGGGATGTGCATTCGGCACTGGTCCGAATGGTCCAAAATCCAGGAGTTTCGGTCGTTGAACCGCCGAAGCCGGCTGTTTCAGCGCGAAAGTCAGTGACTAATGATTACATCATCTGTCTGGAAGACGGGAAAAAGTTCAAATCACTGAAGCGACACATTCGCACGCAGTACGATATGTCTCCCGAAGCCTATCGCGAGAAATGGGGCCTCCCCGCCGAATACCCCATGGTGGCGCCGGCCTACGCCAAGGCGCGCTCCCAGCTCGCCAAGGAGATGGGCCTCGGCCAGCAGCGCCGGCGGCGCTGACGCCGGGACGGGGATCGCACCCGCGCTCCGGCGGGGCCGAGAGACGGTGCCGGCGCTCAGTGCAGGGGCGGGTGGCCGGGCGAGGCCATCTCGCCCGCCAGGGCGCGGCCGGCATCGGCGCGGATGCGCTCGACCATCGCGGCGAAGCCGTTGGACCGTTGGCGCGTGAGATGGCCGCCGAGGCCCAGACGGCCGAACAGCGGCGTCGCGTCGGTGGTGACGATCTCGGAGGCGGGCCGCCCGTCGTAGAGCGCCAGGGCGAGATAGATCAGCCCCTTGACGATATGGGCGTCGCTGTCGCCGCGGAAGCGCAGCACGGGGTCGGCCGCGCCATCGGTGGCGGTCTCGAGCCACACTTGGCTGGCGCAGCCGCGCACGCGGTTCCGCTCGTTGTGGGCGTCCGGCGGCAGAGGCGCGAGTTCCCGCCCGAGTTCGATCAGATAGCGATAGCGGTCGTCGAGGTCGTCGAGGATTTCGAAATTGGCGATGATGTCGTCGACGTTCGGCATGGGGAGGCGATCCTGTGTCGGCCTCCATATCGCGTCTGCGCGGCCGCGGCGCCAGGGGCGCGTCGCAGGCGTCGGGCTCAAAGGCGCGTCGCCGCCACCGGCCGGCCCTGGGCCGGTGCATCGTGCCGGTGCCGCGCGGGCTGTGGACGGACCACCGCCGGCATGACCCGAGAGGCGCGGGCCCCGGCGCCTGCATCCGCGCCCACCGAAGCGGCCGCCGCCATCAGGCCGACGCCGACGTCGAGGCATTCGCGAGAGGCCATGCAGGCCCGGCCGGCCTGGGCCACGGCGTCGCGGGCCTGGTGGTCGAGCGGGGCGGCGAGGTCGCTGCCGCCCGCCGCCGAGGCCGCGGCCGCCACGAGCCCGATGCAGACTGCGGCTCTCGTCAGAAAGAACATGGTCCACCTCGCCCCGGCGCCGTCGCGGCTCTCACAACAGCCAGAGTAGGCCAGAAACGTTGCGCCTCGCCAAGACAAGCGCCGTGATTTGGACACATCACATTCAGTCTTCGTTCAGCATCGACGGCTCGAAATGAAGGTTTAACCAATCGCAGAAGTCCGTTCAGCGGCGGGCTTGAGGCTTTTCGTGCGGCGACCACGCGAACTTAGGGTTCGTTTAAGGCCGTGCTGCGAGGTTGGGGCGGACCAGGACAGGGCCTGACGGCGTCCGGTGCGGAGTGTCGCGTGAAGCTTTTGGCCAACCTCGGCGATGCCGTCGGGACGCTCGTCCACCCCGATGCCCGGATGGAGCCGATCGACTCGGCCGCCCACCGTCACTTCCTGGCGACCCGGATCGCGCTGTCGCTGGGATCGCTGGCCCTCGCCCCGCTCTGCCTCGTCGGGGCCGCACCGGCGGCCTGGGAGGCCGGCGCGCTCGCCTGGCTGGCGCTTCCCTTCGTGGCCGCCCTCGCGGTGTCGCGCACCGGCGATCTTTGGACCGGCGAAGCCCTGAGCCTGCTGGCCTGGATCGGGCTCGGCACCACCGTGACGCTCGGGTCGGGGTCGGGCTTCGGCCTCGCGCTTCTCCTCATGGTGCCCATCGAGGCCGCGGCGGCTTCGGGTGCCGCCGTCGCGCTCGCCGGGCTCGCCGCGGCCGGCGTGGCGGCGGCGGGCGCCGGATCGGTCCTGGCTGTCTCGTCGGGCGGCAGCGCGCCGCCGCCGACCCCGCTCGGCGCGGCGGCGCTGCTCGGCGCCCTCGCCTACGGCGGCGTGCTGGCCCGGGCGGCGGCGCGGGACAGGCAGCGGCGGCGCGCCGCCGACCTCGAGACGCGCGAGCGCTACCGGACTCTCGCGGGCTCGATCGACGATGTCGTGCTGCGCTTCGACCGCACCGGGAAAGCGAGCCACGTCGGCTCCGCGGCGCAGCGGCTCTTCGGCCTCGCCCCGCAGGACCTCGCCGGCCGCGGCTTCTTCGAACGGCTCCACGTGGCGGACCGGCCCGTGTTCCTGCGCCTCGTGGCCGAGGTCGCGGCCGAGCGCCGTCCCGGGACCGCGACGCTGCGGCTGAAGAGCGGCCGCACGCTGCCGAGCCAGCGGGGCGACTTCGACGAGCCGGTCTTCGTCTTCGTCGACCTCGCGTTGCGGACGCTGGAGCCGGCCGACGCCGTCGCGGAGGACACGAGCGCTCCCGCCGTCATGGGGCTGCTGCGGGACGTGTCGGCCCGCGTCGAGCAGGAGCGGCTGGTGGTGGCGGCACAGGAGTCCTTCGACCGGACCCATGCGGGCCGCGACATCTTCCTCGCCAACGTCAGCCACGAGCTCCGCACGCCGCTCAACGCCATCATCGGCTTCGCCGAGATGCTGTCGAACGAGGCCCTGGCCCCGGCCGACGCGGGCAAGCGCCGGGAATATGCGACCATCATCCACCAGTCGGGCCAGCATCTGCTGGCGGTGGTGAACGGCATCCTGGATGCGTCCAAGATCGAGTCGGGGTCGTTCGACATCGTGCCGGAAGCCTTCGCGCTGGGCGACCTCGTCGAGCTCTGCTGCGACATGGTGGGCCTCAAGGCCGAACAGACGCAGGTGCGCCTGGTGCGGGCCGTGGTGCCCGGCGCCGAGGAACTCGTGGGCGACCAGCGCGCCTGCAAGCAGATCGTGCTGAACCTCCTGTCCAACGCGCTCAAGTTCACGCCCACGGGCGGCAGCGTGACCATCGAGGCGCGTCCGGAGGGTAATTCCGTCCTGATCGCGGTGTCGGACACCGGCATCGGCATCTCGGCCCGCGACCTGCCGCGGCTCGGCGATCCCTTCTTCCAGGCTCGCGCCTCCTACGACAGGCCCAACGACGGGACGGGGCTCGGCCTGTCCGTCGTGCGCGGCCTCGTCGGGCTGCACGGCGGCAGCATCTCCATCGAGAGCGCGCCGGGGCAGGGCACCCGCGTCTCGGTCCGATTGCCGCTCGACTGCCGCCGCAACCCGGCCGGCCGGACCGGCGTGACTAAAATCGAAACCATTTCCCGCTATTCTTCGGCGATCAGGCACGATGGCGTGTCGTGCGGCGGCAGGATGCAGAAAATTGCGTGACGCAGCCATCGATCCCCTCCGTCAGCCCGCGCGCGGTGCGGCCCGCCCCCGGCCCGCGGGTGCTCCCTCACTCGACGGGTTGCTCGACGACGGCGCCCCGTCGCGCGCCGCCCGCCCGGTCGCCCGCAGGACCGCCATCGGCAGTGCCGCCATCGCGGCGCAGCGCTTGGGCGGCCGGACCGCGGCGGCGGCGTTGCGCGGCGCGCGCGGCCCGGCCGAACCCGGGCTCGTCGCCCGGCTGAGGGCGCGCCTGCCGAAGGTCCGGCCCTTCAAGGCCCTCACCATCGCGACCTTCTCGCTCGCGCTGGTGGGCATCGTCGCCAACGCCATGGTGCTGCAGCGCGGCCGCCATCCGGCACCGCTCTTCGGCCTCGGCCAGTCCGCCGAGGATCCGGCCGAGGGTGCCCCGTCCCGCAGCGCCGCCCTGCCGCCTCCGCCGGCCGCCGCGCCGGTCGAGCGCACGGGCTCGCTGGCGCCGCCCGCGGCACCGGCCCTCGATCCCGCGCCGCCGGCGGCGCCCGTGCCGGCCGCCCATGCGCCCGCGCGGCCCCATCGCGCGGAGCCCGCCGCAGCCCCCGCGAAACCACTGGCCCATGCGTTGGCAAAGCCGCATCCGCGCCCCGGCCATGCCTCCGGGACGACCGTCGGCGCGGCCAAGCCCGCCGCCCATGCCGACGGCAAGGCCAAGCCCGCCGCGACGGCGTCCGCGCCGGATCGGCGTGCCGCCACCGAGGCGGCGGCCATCCTGGCGCATCCCGGCCACGCGGCACCCGCCAAGGGCACGGCGAGCGCGCCCGCCCGGCCGCACGCCCCCCGGCACCCGGCGGAGGCCAAGGCGGAGCCGCAGGCCACCACCGCCGCGACCGAATGAGCGCCGCCCGCCTCACGAGCGAGTTCTGGGTCTCGGCCTATCTGCGCCGCTGCGCCGTCGAGGGGGTCGTGGCCGTGCTGCGCCGCCGCGGTGCCGCGGAGGCCGGGGCCATCATGATCAAGGTCGACCGTCTCGACGGCACCGCGACGCTGCTCGGCCCGGCCCCCCAGAGCGAAGCCGCCGAGAGCGGCGAGCGCGGCTTCGCGCCCCTGCATCGCGACGCCGTGATCGACGCCGGCGCCGCCGAGGACCGCCTGAAACGCGAAACGTCCTTCGACCCCGACCTGTGGATCGTCGAGGTCGAGGACCGGCAGGGGCGCACGTTCCTGTGACGGCCCGCGACGCGGAGGATCGTCAGACCGGGAGGTCGAGCTCGGTCTTGACGTTGCCGGCCCGCTCGGCGCGGGCGAGGGCGGCGCGGATCGCCGGGATGATCTCCTCGACGGTGCCGGCGACGCGGTAGCGCACGTCCGCCGCCGCCCGGATGAAGCCCTGCTCCCGCATGTGGTCGATCAGCGAGAGCAGAGGCGCCCAGAAGCCCGCGATATCGGCGATCACCACCGGTTTCGTATGGCGGTCGAGCTGCACCCAGGTCATCTGCTCGACGAGTTCTTCCAGCGTGCCGATGCCGCCCGGCAGCGCCACGAAGGCATCGGCCCGCTCGAACATCAGGCGCTTGCGGGTGTGCATGTCGTCGACGACGACCATCTCGAGCTGGCGCGGGTCCTGAGCGGCGTCGAGCATGCGCTCCTTGTCGCGCAGGAAGTCCGGGATGATGCCCGTGACCTTGCCGCCGCCGCGCAGCACGGCGCGGGCCACCGCGCCCATGAGGCCGTTGTTGCCGCCGCCGTAGACGAGGGCGATCCCGTCCCGCGCCATGGCGAGGCCGAGCGCCTCCGCGGCTTCGAGCATGGCGGGATCGGTTCCGTCGCTGGAGCCGCAATAGACGCAGAGGGCGGTGAACTTTGTCATGACGTCGAAACTAGCATGGTGCGGTGCAACGTGGTCAACCGGCGACAGCAGGGCAGACCCGTGTCGACGGGTCATCGTGCGGTCGCGGCGCCGGGTGACTATATAGGAGCACGACTCGCCGCCCGTCCGCTGCGAAAGGCTCGACACGCCCTCCATGCCCGTTTCTCAAGCCGCTCCGGCGGAACCCACCGCCTCGGGGTCGCATCGCCCCGCCGGCGACGTGACGCCCCAGGCCCAGACCTCGCTCGTCTCGACCCTCCGCCATCTATGGCCCTACATCTGGCCCGACGACCGCGCCGACCTGCGCCTGCGCATCTACGTGGCGCTCGTCCTCATGGTAGTGGCCAAGCTCGTCACCGTGGCGGTGCCCTATTCGTTCAAGTGGGCCACCGATGCCCTGGTGGGGCGGCAGGACGCCGCCATCGAGCACCTGCCCGCGATCCTGGCGGGACCGCTGGCGCTGACGCTGGTCTACGGGCTCTTGCGCATGCTGATGGCGGTGCTGACCCAGGTGCGGGACGCGCTCTTCGCCTCGGTCGCCATGCATGCCGTCCGTCGGATGGCCAACGACGTCTTCGTCCACCTGCACGAGCTGTCGCTGCGCTTCCACCTCGAGCGCAAGACCGGTGGCCTCACCCGCGTGCTCGAGCGCGGGCGGAGCGCGATCGAGACGATCGTGCGCATGACCATGCTGACCGGCGTGCCCACCATCGTCGAGTTCGTGCTGGTGATGGCGGTCTTCCTGTTCCAGTTCGACTGGCGCTACGCGCTCGCGGTCGCCGCCATGATCGCCGCCTACACGCTGTTCACCGCCCTCGCCACCAACTGGCGCATCTCGATCCGCCAGGTGATGAACGAGAGCGACCAGGACGCCAACACCAAGGCCATCGACAGCCTGCTCAACTTCGAGACGGTCAAGTATTTCGGCGCCGAAGCGCGCGAGGCCAGCCGCTACGACCTGTCGATGCGCCGCTACGAGCAGATGAGCGTCAAGACCTACGTGTCCCTGGCGGTGCTCAACGCCGGCCAGGCGATCATCTTCTCGGCCGGTCTCGCGGTCGTGATGGCGATGAGCATCGCCGGCATCAGGGCCGGGCGCAACACCGTCGGCGACTTCGTGCTGATCAACGCCATGATGATCCAGCTCTACCAGCCCTTGAACTTCATGGGCCTCGTGTATCGCGAGGTGAAGCAGGCCATCATCGACATCGACATGATGTCGGCCATCCTGGGCCAGGCACCCGAGGTGCGCGACCGGCCGGATGCCGAGACGCTGGTGGTGACCGAGGGGCACCTGCGCTTCGAGGACGTCTGGTTCCGCTACGACGCGCGGCGCGATATCCTGAAGGGCGTTTCCTTCGACGTGCCCCCGGGGCGCACCGTGGCGGTGGTGGGCCCCTCGGGCGCCGGCAAGTCGACGCTGTCGCGGCTCATGTTCCGCTTCTACGAGCCCCATCGCGGCCGAATCACGGTGGATGGCCAGGACATCGCGGCCGTCACCCAGGCCTCGCTGCGGGAGGCCATCGGGATGGTGCCGCAGGATACGGTGCTGTTCAACGACACGCTCGGCTACAACATCCGCTACGGGCGCTGGGGCGCCAGCGAGGCCGAAGTGGCGGAGGCGGCGCGCCTCGCCCAGATCGACCGTTTCGTGGCCAGCGTGCCGGGCGGCTACAAGGCCCAGGTTGGCGAGCGCGGGCTCAAGCTCTCGGGCGGCGAGAAGCAGCGCGTCGCCATCGCCCGCACCATCCTGAAGGCGCCCGCCATCCTGGTCCTCGACGAGGCGACCTCGGCCCTCGACACTTTCACCGAACGCGAGATACAAGACGCGCTCGACCGCGTCTCGCGCGGCCGGACCACGGTGGTGATCGCGCACCGGTTGTCGACCGTGGTCGGCGCCGACGAGATCCTGGTGCTCGACAAGGGCATCATCGTCGAGCGCGGTACGCACGATGCCCTGCTGGAGCGCCGCGGCATCTACAGCGCGATGTGGAGCCAGCAGCGCGAGGCCGAGGCCGCCGAGGATCTTCTGCGCGGGATCGGGGCCGGGGACGACGGGCGGGGACGCGAGGCCGTCGACGCGTGACGGCGGCCGATGGTCCGACCCGGACGGAGGTCCATCCGTCGGGACGGGCCGGCCCCTCCGCCGGGACGCGGTCCGCCGCGTCGCACCCGGCGGGAGACGGATCTTCCGGTGGGTGCGGTGCATTCGGCGCCGGCCGGTGGGACGGGTCCGGGGGCGGACGGTCCGGGCGCGCTGGGTGGACGTCGCCGTTCAGCGATGCCGAGAGACGCGAAGGGGCGGGATGGTCAGGATGGGCATGACGGTATCCAAGGGACCGAGGAGCGGGTGGGCATGTCGGTGATCGCCAGCCTGCGGCGTCAGGCCGTCCCGGTCCACCCCGAGGGCTACGTCTTCATCGCGGGCTTCTTCGTGGCCGCCCTGATCCTCGATTGGCTGTGGAGCCCGCTCGGCTGGCTCGGCTTCATCGTGACGGCCTGGTGCGTCTACTTCTTCCGCGATCCCAAGCGCGTCACGCCGATGCGCGACGGTCTCGTGGTGTCGCCCGCCGACGGCACCGTGTCGTCGGTCGGCTTCTTCGTCCCGCCGCCCGAGGTGGGCCTCGGGGACCGGCCCATGCAGCGCATCTCGGTGTTCATGAGCGTCTTCGACTGCCACGTGAACCGGGCACCGCTGACCGGACGCATCCTCAAGGTCGCCTACAAGCCGGGCCTGTTCCTCAACGCGGACCTCGACAAGGCCTCCGAGGACAACGAGCGCTCCTCCATGCTGCTCGAGACCGGCCTCGGGCGCGTCGGCGTCGTGCAGATCGCCGGCCTGGTGGCGCGCCGCATCGTGTCCTTCGTGCGCGAAGGCGAGACGATCGGCGTCGGCGACCGCTTCGGTCTGATCCGCTTCGGCTCGCGCGTCGACGTCTACCTGCCCGACACGGTGCGGGTGATGGTCGGCATCGGGGCGACGGCGATCGCGGGCGAGACCGTGCTGGCCGATGCACGCGCCGTCGAGGCGCCGCGCTCCTTCAAGGCCGGGTGACGCTTGGACGAGCCCTCGCCCCCGCTTCTGCCGCCCGAGGCCCCCAGCCTCCGCGACGCGGCGCTCCCGTCGGCCGACATCGTCGAACTGCCGCCCGAGCGCCTCGACGCCCTCATGGGCCGCGACCTCGCCTACGGGGTCGCGCTGGTGGCCGACTGGCTGACCCGCAACGCCCGCCGCAAGGACATGCCGAGCGAGCGCATCGCGATGCTCTGCGACCGGCTGCTCGCGCTCGGGCTGCCGCTGGACCGCTACGGCTCGTCGACCGAAGTGCTCGACGCCGAACACGATTCGGTGTCGCGCCTGTGGGTGAAGGGCAAGGGCGTGACGACGCGCACCTACGTACGCAGCGGCGACGAGGATTCCGGCTATCTCACCTCGCCCTTCTACGAAGCCGCCCGCACCGGGCGCACCGTGGAACTGCGCCTGCCGGGCACCGACGACTCGCGCTTCGGCATCGTGGCGGAGTTCAAGGCCGACGGCTACACCCACTACCTGTGCGTGCCGATCCCGCTCATGAGCGGCGGCCACGGCTGGGTCACCTTCGCGACGCGCCAGGCGTCGGGCTTCTCGGTGCGCGACGTCGCCGCGCTGGCGCGCCTGCTGCCCGCCATCGCCATCCTGATCGACCTCAGATCCACCTGGCTGTCGCTCGACAAGCTGCTGCGCACCTACGTCGGGGACGAGCCGCATCGCGCCATCCTGCGCGGCAACACCAAACGCGGACAGGTCTCGACCATCCGCTCGGCGATCCTGTTCGCCGACATGCGCGATTCGATCGGCCGCACCGCCGATCTCGATGCGGTGGCGGCGGTCGGCGTGTTCAACGCCCTCTTCGATTGCCTCGTGCCGCCCATCGAGAGCCGCAGCGGCGAGGTGCTGAAATACATGGGCGACGGCCTGCTGGCGATCTTCCGCGACGGGCCGGACGGCGATGCCGCCGACCGCGCGCTCGCGGCCGCCCAGGATGCCCTGGCGACGCTGAAGGCCCGCAACCTCGCCCACCCCGAGGAACCGCCGATCGAGGCCGGCATCGCACTCCATTACGGCGAGGCCGCCTATGGCAACGTCGGCTCGGGGCTGCGGCTCGACTTCACCGTCATCGGCAAGGACGTGGGGCTGACGAGCCGGATCGCCAACCTGAACCGGCCGCTGGACCAGCCCGTGCTCATGTCGCGCGACTTCGTCAGCCGCCTGCACGGGCCGGCGGCCCAGGTCGGGTCCTTCGCGGTGCGGGGCTTCCGCGACCTCGTCACGGTCTTCCGCCCGCTGTCGCGCGAGGACGCTGCCGCGGCGCTGCCAGGAGCCGATGCGGCATGATGGACGCCCGAGACCACGACCCGCGCGACCACGACGCCCTGGAACCGGTGCCGGCCGCCTACCTGCGCCCGGCGCGCCGGCGGCGCTTCCGCAACGTGCCGCTGCGCATCGTCCTGCCGAACCTCATCACGCTGCTGGCCCTGTGCCTGGGGCTGACGGCGATCCGCTACGCCACCGAGGGTTCGTTCGAGAGGGCGGTCTTCGCCATCGTGGCGGCCGCCGTCTTCGACGGGCTCGACGGGCGGCTGGCCCGCGCCCTCAAGGGCACGACGCGCTTCGGCGCCGAACTCGATTCGCTCGCCGACTTCGTCGACTTCGGCGTCGCGCCGGCGCTGACGCTGTATTTCTGGAACATGCACGAGATCAAGAGTTTCGGCTGGTTCGCCGCGATGGTCTTCGCCATCGCCTGCGCGCTCCGGCTGGCGCGGTTCAACGTGGGCCTCGACGACCCCGACAAGCCGGCCTGGACGTCGAAGTTCTTCACCGGCATGCCGGCGCCGGCCGGCGCCATCGTGGCGCTGCTGCCGCTCTACCTGCATCTCTCGGCTCTCGGCTGGGTCTTCGATCGCTGGGCCGTGGGGGTCGAGATCGTCTACCTGCTTTGCGTGGCGGGCCTGATGGCGAGCGCCGTCCCGCATTTCTCGGGCAAGTCGATCGGCCGGGTGCCGCGCGAGCACGTCATCCTGGTGCTCTTCGCCGTCGCGGTCTTCGTGCTGCTGCTGGTGACCTTCCCGACCGAACTCCTGGCGGCGCTGGTGCTGGTCTTCCTCGGACTGATCCCCTTCAGCGTGCAGTCCCACCGCGCTCATCTGCGGCGCGACGCCGGCCGCGTCCGGGTGGCGGCCGAGGGCGAGTGACCGGCCGGTCCCGACGCTGCGCGGGATCGATCGCGGCGTCTCGGAGCCGGTCAGGAGGTCCGCGTCAGCCGCCGGGCATTGGCCTTGACGCGCCGCCGCGCGGGCCGCGACGCGGCTTCGGCGACCTCGATCATGTCCTGCGCCAGGCGCAGCGGCGTCGAGGCCCGGCCGCGGCGGCGCGAGACCCGCAGCGCCGCCGTGGCGGCAGCGGCGGTCCCTTCGGCGGCGGCGGCGAGCTTCTCGCCGACCATGCGGCCGGCTTCGGACCGCGTCATCGTGCCGGCCGCGATCTGCGGCAGGCGGACCGACAGCGTCACGACCGTCGCCGTCGCGGCCAGCATCGTGTCGGTCCAGAAGGCCAGGGGAGCCGTGATGGAGGGGCGTCGGTGTCTCGCCACGACGGTGTTCTCCGGTGCGGGACTCGCGGCCCCATCCTCTGTTCCCAAACGCGGCATTCTCGATTAGGGTCCCGCCGCTCCCTCGGGCGCCCGCCGGCGCCCGACAGCCTGTCGTCGGTCTCGCGACGGCGCAACGCGTCGTGGAGCATCATCCGCGGCGCTCGAAAGATCGGATCATATGGCGAAGGAAGAATTGCTCGAGTTCCCCGGGACGGTGACGGAGTTGCTGCCCAACGCGATGTTCCGCGTGAAGCTCGAGAACGAACACGAGATCACGGCCCACACGGCCGGCAAGATGCGCAAGAACCGCATTCGCGTGCTCACCGGGGATCGCGTCCTCGTCGAGATGACGCCCTATGACCTGACCAAAGGCCGAATCACCTACCGGTTCAAGTGAGGCCGGACCGGTGATCGGCCTGCCGCGCCTGCGCGCCGCGACGGCCGAAGCGCCACGGTTGGTGCTCGCCTCGGCCTCTCCGCGCCGCCTCGCGCTGCTCCAGCAGGTCGGCATCGAGCCGCATGCGCTGCTGCCGGCCGACGTCGACGAGACGCCCGAACGCGGCGAGCAGCCCCGGGTCCTGGCGGCCCGGCTGGCCGCCACCAAAGCGGAAGCCGCGCTGGCCGCCGCCGCCGCCCGGCCCGACCTTTCGGGCTGCTTCATCCTGGCGGCCGACACCGTCGTCAGCGTCGGGCGCCGCGTACTGCCCAAATGCGAGACCCAGGACGAGGCGGAAGCCTGCCTCCAGCTCCTCTCCGGCCGCGCCCATCGCGTCCACACCGGCGTCACGCTGCTCACGCCGCGGGGTGCCCGCCGCCATCGGCTCGTCGAGACCCGCGTGCGTTTCAAGCGGCTCTCGTCGGTCGAGCTCGACCATTATCTCGCCTGCGGGGAATGGTCCGGCAAGGCGGGCGGCTACGCCGTCCAGGGCTTCGCGGCGAGTTTCGTCGTGAGACTCGTGGGATCCTACACCGGCGTCGTCGGGCTCCCGCTCTACGAGACGGTCTCGCTGCTGGCCGGCGAGGGCTTCCCGGTCCAGTCCGGCTGGGCAGAGGCGACGACGCGCTGACCCCGCGCGGGGGTCCTGAGCAACGATGCCCGAGGTGCGGCGATGGACGACAAACCGGCCAACGACAATGCGGGACAGCCGCCGGGCGCGGCACGGCGCTGCCCGATCTGCGGCAAGCCGGCCTCGCCCGCGACGACGCCGTTCTGCTCGAAACGGTGTGCCGACGTCGACCTGCACCGCTGGCTCGGCGAAGGCTACCGCGTGCCGGTCGAATCCGACGAGGACTCGCGCGACAGCCCCGACGACGCCTGACCGCCCATGGTCCGCGGCGCGCTCCGGGCGCCTCGCCTTTGCGGTGGACGCATCAAGCGTTATAGCTGAGCGACTACGACGCCGCTGATTCGGGGAGTTGGTGCCATGACGCTCATGCGACGGGCCTGGTCGGCGGCGGTGCTCGCCATGGTACTGGCCTGCGCCGCCGGCCCGGCCCGGGCGGATGCCGCCGCGGGACCCACGGTGTTCGCGGCCGCGAGCCTCAAGAACGCCATGGAGGACGTCGGCGCGGCCTGGGCCGCCTCCGGCCACGCCGCTCCCGTCCTGTCCTTCGCGGCCTCGAACGTCCTCGAAAAGCAGATCGAGCAGGGGGCGCCGGCCGACCTGTTCTTCTCGGCCGACCGGGACTGGATGGAGGCGGCGCAGAAGGCCGGCGCCATCAGGCCCGAGACCCGGGTCGAACTCCTGGCCAATGCCATCGTGCTGGTGGCGCCCCGCGACTCCGCCGCCGCCATCGACGTCCGCCCGGGCTTCGACCTCGCCCGGGCGCTGGCGGGCGGGCGGCTCGCGATGGGCAACGTCGATGCCGTGCCGGCCGGCAAGTACGGCAAGGCGGCCCTCGAGGCCCTGGGGGCCTGGGACGGCGTCAAGGACCATGTCGCCCAGGCCGAGAGCGTGCGGGCCGCCCTCGCCTTCGTGGCCCGCGGCGAAGCACCGCTCGGGATCGTCTACGCCACCGACGCCGCCGCCGAACCCAAGGTGAGGGTGGTGGGGACCTTTCCGCCCGGCAGCCATCCGCCGATCGTCTATCCGGTGGCGGTCACGCGCGAGAGCCGCAATGCCGACAGCGTGGCGTTCCTGGCCTTCCTCCGCGGCCCCCTTGCCAGGGCGGCGTTCGAGAAGCAGGGCTTCACGGTCCTCGACCGGGCGCCCTGAGCGGCCGCCCGGCGCGTGTCCATCCTGGGTTGGCTCGGGCCCGAGGCCACGACTGCGCTGCGATTGAGCCTCCTCGTCGCCGCCACCGCCACCGGCGCGAGCCTGGTGCCGGGCCTCGCCGTCGCCTGTCTCCTGGCGCGCGGGCGGTTCCCGGGGCGGACGGTGCTCGACACGCTGGTGCACCTGCCGCTCGTCCTGCCCCCGGTCGTCACCGGCTACCTGCTGCTGATCGTCTTCGGCCGACGCGGCGTCGCCGGGGCCTGGCTGGCCGACCATCTCGGCATCGTCCTGTCGTTCCGGTGGACGGGCGCGGCCCTGGCCTGCGCCGTGATGGGCTTCCCCCTCATGGTGCGGGCGATGCGACTGTCCATCGAAGCCGTGGACACGCGCCTCGAAGAGGCGGCGGCGACGCTCGGGGCGGGACCGGCCGTGGTCTTCGCCGTCGTGACGCTGCCGCTGATCCTGCCCGGCATCATCGCGGGCCTCGTTCTGAGCTTCGCGCGCGCCATGGGCGAGTTCGGCGCCACCATCACCTTCGTGGCCAACATCCCCGGCGAGACCCAGACGCTGCCCTCCGCCATCTACACGTTCACGCAGGTGCCGGGCGGCGAGGCCGACGCGCTGAAGCTGACCCTCGTCTCGGTGGCGGTCTCGACCGCGGCCCTGGTCCTGTCCGAGATCCTGGCCCGCAGGGTCGCCCGCAGGCTCACCGCGTGAGTGCCCTCTCGGTCGCGCTGCGCCACCGGCTCGGCGCCTTCACGCTCGACGTCGCCTTCGAGGCCCCGGCCGGCGTCACGGCGCTGTTCGGTCGCTCGGGCTCCGGCAAGACGACGGTGGTCAAGGCCATCGGCGGCCTGCTGCGCCCCGAGACCGGACGGATCACGGTCGGCGACCGGCCCGTGCTCGACACCGACCGGCGCCTCGCCGTGCCGCCGCACCGCCGGCGGATCGGCACCGTGTTCCAGGAGGGTCGGCTGTTCCCGCATTTCAGCGTGCGGCAGAACCTGCTGTTCGGCCGGTGGTGCGCCCCGCGCCGCGACGAGGGCGCCGACGTCGACGCCGTCGTCGCCTTGCTGGGCCTCGGCGCGCTGCTCGACCGGCGTCCGGCCGGCCTGTCGGGCGGCGAGAAGCAGCGGGTCGCGATCGGCCGGGCGCTCCTGTCCAAGCCGCGGCTGCTCCTGATGGACGAGCCCCTGTCGGCCCTCGACGACAGCCGCAAGGCCGAGATCCTGCCCTACATCGAGCGCTTGCGCGACGAGGCCGGCGTGCCGATCGTCTACGTGTCGCATGCCGTCTCGGAAGTGGCACGGCTCGCCGACACGCTGGTGGTCCTCGACGAGGGCCGCGTGGCGGCGGCGGGCCCGGCGGCGGAACTGCTGGCCCGGCTCGACGTTGCGGCCGCTCGCGGCCTCGCGCGAGGCCGGGGCGGTGCTCGACGCGCGGGTGGCGGCGCAGGACGATGTCTTCGCCCTGACCACGCTCGTCACGCGCGCCGGCGCGCTCCGCGTGCCGCGCATCGCCCTGCCGCTCGGCGCGACGCTGCGCCTGCAGGTGCCGGCCCGCGATGTCTCGCTGAGCCGCGACGCGCCGACGCGGGCCAGCACGCTGAACGTGCTCCCGGCCGTGGTGGTCGAGATCCGGGCGCCGGGCGAGGGGGCCGCGACGGTCGACGTGCGGCTCGACTGCGGGGGTGCGGCCCTGTTGGCCCGGATCACCCGGTTCTCGATGGTCGAAATGGGGTTGGGCCCGGGCGACGCGGTCTTCGCCGTGGTGAAGGGCGTGGCGCTGGACGCCGCGCCCGAGACCGGACGGCGCGCGCCCGGTTGACGGCGACGGGCCCGGCCCGGCGGGCGGGCGGGCGGACCCGCGCGCCTCAGTCCCGGTGCGACCAGGCGACCGGGCCGGCCTTGGCGAAGAGCCACGGGTATTGCCGGCACATCTGCTCGGTGCGTTTCGCCCGGAAGCCGTAGAAGGCGCCGAGCGCGACGATGATGGCGGAGACCACGTAATATTGCGGCGAGAGCAGTTCGTCGCCGGCCAATGCGTAATGCAGGAAGCGCACGGCCGCCGCCATGACCAGCACCGCCAGGGGCAGGGTGGTGAGCGCACGCCAGGTGCCCGCGAAGGCGCGGCCGGTGGCGATGCCGCCGAGCAGCCCGAGCACCAGCGTGAAGAACACGAAGGCGCCGAGCGCCCCCGGCTCGTCGGGGAACAGGATGCCGCCCATCAGTGACCGCCCTCGAGGTAGGCGGCCCGCACCTCGGGCCGGCTCAGCAGCTCCTTGCCGGTGCCCGTCATGGTGATGAGGCCGTTGACCATGACGTAGCCGCGGTCGGCGAGTTTCAGCGCGTGGAAGGCATTCTGCTCGACCAGGAACACCGTCAGGCCTTCCTTCGCGTTGAGTTCGCGGACGACGTCGAAGATCTGCCGCACGATCAGGGGCGCGAGGCCGAGCGACGGCTCGTCGAGCAGCAGCAGGCGCGGCCGGCTCATCAGGGCGCGGGCGATCGCCAGCATCTGCTGCTCGCCGCCCGACAGGGTGCCGCCGCGCTGCTGCGCCCGCTCCTTCAGCCGGGGGAAGATCGTGAAGGCGCGCTCCAGGTCCTGCTTGAAATAGGCGAATTTGTTGATGGCGGCGCCCATCTGCAGGTTCTCGTAGACCGTCATGCGCGGGAAGATGCGCCGGCCTTCGGGGGATTGGGCGATCTCCAGCCGGGCGATCTCGTGGGTCGCCATGCGGGTGATGTCCCGCCCGTCGTAGGTGATCGAGCCTTCGCGCGCCCGCGGGTTGCCGAAGATGGTCATCATCAGGGTCGACTTGCCGGCGCCGTTGGCGCCGATCAGGGTGACGATCTCGCCCTGGTTGACGTCGAGGTCGATGCCCTTCAGCGCACAGATCTTGCCGTAATAGGTCTGTACGCCGCGGATCGACAGCATGGGCTTGCCGGCCCCCTCGCGCATCGGCGCCGCCGTACGGCCCGGCGCGGCTTCGGTCAACAGGGTCACGCGTTGATCTCCGCTTCGACGTCCTCGACCTCTTCGTCCTCGACGCCGAGATAGGCGGCGATCACCTTCGGATCGTCGCGCACCTCGGCCGGCCGGCCATCGGCGATCTTGGTGCCGTAGTCGAGCACCACGACGTGGTCCGAGATCGTCATCACCACGGACATGTCGTGCTCGATCAGGAGGACCGAGGTGCCGTGATGGTCGCGGATCAGCCGGAGCAGGGCGTTCAGCTCCAGCGACTCGCGCGGGTTCAGGCCTGCCGCCGGCTCGTCGAGACAGAGCAGGACGGGATCGGTGCACATGGCCCGCACGATCTCGAGCCGCCGCTGGTCACCGTAGGGCAGGTCGCCGGCCGGGTCGTCGGCGCGGTCGAGCAGGCCGATCGTATCGAGCCAGAAGCGCGCCTTGTCGACGGCCTCGCGCTCCTTGGCCTTGTAGCCGCCGATGCCCAGCACGCCCAGGAACGTCATGCCGGACGCCCGCATCAGCGCGTTGTGCTGGGCGACCAGCATGTTCTCCAGGACCGTCATGCCGGTGAAGAGGCGGATGTTCTGGAAGGTGCGCGCCACCTTGGCGGTGCGGGCGATCTCCTGGTCGGGCATGCGCTCGAGCAGGTAGAGGTCGCCCGACGTGCCGCGCATGTGCTTCTTGCCCGAGCGCGTCAGGCTGAGCACGTCGGCCGCGTCGGCGATGCCCTGGCGGGCGAGCGCCATGCGGCCCTCGGTGGGTTTGTAGAAGCCCGTGATGCAGTTGAACACCGTGGTCTTGCCGGCGCCGTTCGGACCGATCAGCGCCGTGATGTCGCCGCGCCCGACCGTGAACGACAGGTCGTTCACCGCCACGAGGCCGCCGAACCGCATGAACACGTGTTCGACGACGAGCAGGGGGTCGCTTTGCCAGCGCATCAGCCGTGCCCTTCCTTGACCATGTCGCCCGAGATCGCCTTGCGCTGCTTCAGGAAGATGGAGGGTTGGCGCGTCGCGATGATGCCGCGCGGGCGCCAGATCATCATGAGGACCATGCCGCCCCCGAAGATCAGCATGCGGTACTGCACCGGGTCGAAGCCCTCGCCGAAGATGCGCTTCAGGAAGTCGAGCTCACGCAGCAGCTCCGTCCCGCCGATCAGCACGGTCGCCGCGATGGCGACGCCGATCTGCGAGCCCATGCCGCCCAGGACCACGACGGCGAGGATCGTGGCGGACTCGATGAAGGTGAAGCTTTCCGGCGACACGAAGCCCTGGCGCACCGCGAAGAACGACCCCGCGAAGCCCCCGAACATCGCGCCGAGCGCGAAGGCGGTGAGCTTGGTGTTGACCGTGTTGATGCCGAGCGAGCGGCAGGCGATCTCGTCCTCGCGCAGCGCCTCCCAGGCGCGCCCGACCGGCAGCCGCCGCAGCCGCAGCGTGACGAAGTTGGTCAGCAGGGCCAGGAACAGGATGACGTAGAACAGGAAGATGGTGCGCTGGATCGGGTTGTACTCGATGCCGAAGAGATGCGCGAAGCCGCCCTCGTCGTCGATGAACGGCACGCCGAAGAAGGTCGCCCGCGGGATCGACGAGATGCCGGCATAGCCGTTGGTGAGGTCGGTCCAGTTGATGAGGACGATGCGGATGATCTCGCCGAACGCCAGCGTGACGATGGCGAGGTAGTCGCCGCGCAGGCGCAGCACCGGGAAGCCCAGGATCATGCCCCAGAAGGCGGCCAGGATGCCGGCGAGCGGCAGGCAGATCCAGAAGCTCAGACCGTAGGTGGTGGACAGCAGCGCGTAGGAATAGGCCCCGACGGCGTAGAAGGCCACGTAGCCGAGGTCGAGCAGCCCGGCGAGGCCGACCACGATGTTGAGGCCCCACCCCAGCATGATGTAGATGAGGATCTGGATGCCGTAGTTGTTGATCCACTTCAGCGAACCGTTGGCCCCGAGCAGGCCCAGCATCACGAAGCGGGAAGGCGATGAGGGCCGCCAGCGCGAACCAGCACGAGGTTGGCCTTGAGCAGGCTCTCGCCCCGGCTCGGCACGCGCAGCTGCTGCGGGCGCTTGGCGGCGCGGGGCCGGGCTCCGATGAGGAGGCCGAGGAACCGGGCCGCGAACACGAGGAGCGCCGCCAGGATGGCCCAGGACCAGCGCGGCACGACGATCAGGGCATTGGTGATGTCGGGATGGGTGTCGTAGGCCAGCAGCGGGAAGCCGAGGCCGAGCGTGACGATGCCGGAGAATGCGGCGCTCTTCAGCGCCGCCGCGAGATCGAAGGCCGGCTTCGGCGCGGTCACCACCGCGGGCGCGCCGGGGACGGGTTTGGCGGTCTCCATCAGCATCGGTTCAGACCTTCTCGATCTCGGGCCGGCCGAGCAGGCCCGTGGGCATGAAGATCAGCGTGATGGCCAGGATCGAGAAGGCCGCCACGTCCTTGTAGTCGGTCGACACGTAGGTGGACCACAGCACCTCGATGAGGCCGATCAGCAATCCGCCCAGCACGGCGCCCGGGAGCGAGCCGATGCCGCCCAGCACCGCCGCCGTGAAGGCCTTGACGCCCGGAACGAAACCGTCCGCGAAGCTGACGACGCCGTAGTAGCTGAGGTAGAGCACCCCCGCGACGGCCGCCAGCGCGGCGCCGATCACGAAGGTCAGCGAGATGGTCCGGTCGACGTCGATGCCGAGCAGCGCCGCCATGCGGCGGTCCTGCTCGCAGGCGCGCTGGGCACGGCCGAGCGGCGTCTTCTGCACGAGGTACCAGAAACCCGCCATGCAGCAGCGCCGTGGCGACCACGATGATGATCTGCTTGTAGGACAGCGTGACGTCGTAGGCGCCGCCCTCGGTCACCTTGATGACCTGGTCGAACATCGGCGGGATGGTCTTGTTGCGCGGCCCCTGGATGACCTGGACCATGTTGGACAGGAAGATCGACATGCCGATGGCCGAGATCAGCGGCGCCAGGCGGAAGGAGCCGCGCAGGGGCCGATAGGCCACGCGCTCGATCGTCCAGTTCCACAGGGACGTGATCACCATCGCGGCCGACCAGCACGATCACGAAGGCGAGCGCCACATTGGCCACGCCGAGCAGCTGCGTGAGCACCAGGAACAGGATCAGGGCCACGAAGGCCGACAGCATGAACACGTCGCCATGGGCGAAATTGACCATGCCGATGATGCCGAACACCATCGTGTAGCCGATGGCGATCAAGCCGTAGATGGATCCCAGCGTCACGCCGTTGATCATCGATTGGAGGAAAATGTCCATGTGCGGCGGGATACCTTTCGGCGCATCTCGAACTGCGCGGATGATCGAAGCAAGTCCTGCGGCGAAACTAGCAAGGGGCGTGCCGGGCAGCAATCGCAGCTCCGCCACAGTTCTGTCCCGAAAAACCCGTCTCCGTTAACGAACGGGCGCGGCCCGACATGAGGCCGTCCCGGCATGCCGGACAGGGCGCCGGATGAGCCGGCAGCTAATGCTTAACCTTTGAGCATGTCAATCAGGCCGGCCCGGCGGTGCGCGGGACGGGATGGGGCTCATCCGGCATCGGTCACGATGCGCTCCGCGCCGTGGAACACCGTCACGGCGTCGCGCCTCGCGATGCCCACCAGCGTCACGTCGAGGGCCCGGGCCCGCGCGATGGCGAGTTCCGTCGGGGCCGAGATGGCCACGAGCGAGCGGCACCCGAAGGTCGCGGCCTTCTCCACCATCTCGAAGGACGCGCGGCTGGTCACCACGATGAAGCCCGAGGCCGGATCGCGCCCGGCCCGCAGACAGGCGCCGATCAGCTTGTCGAGCGCGTTGTGGCGGCCGACGTCCTCGCGCACCGCCGCGACGGCGCCGTCCGGGGCCGCCCAGGCCGCGCCATGCACGGCACGGGTCAGGGCGTTGAGGTGCTGGCCGCCGTCGAGCGCTGCGAGCGCGCGGGCGATCGCCTTGAGCGCCAGGGGCGGGGCGGGGCCGGCCCGGGACGCCGCGCGCGGCAGGGCCGCGAGGTCGTCGACGCCGCAGAGCCCGCAGCTCGTCCGTCCCGTCATGGCGCGCTGGCGGGCGAGATGCGCCTGCAGCCGCGCCCCGACGACGTCGATGGCGAGCCGGATGGCGCCATCGTGCGGGCTCGGCCATGACGCCGCGGATCTCGCCGGCGTCGGCGATCACGCCCTCGGTGAGGCTGAAGCCGTAGGCGAAGTCCACGAGGTCGGCGGGCGTCGCCATCATGATGCCGAACGGCACGCCTCCGAACAGCACCTGCACGGGCAGCTCCGCGGCGACGGCGCGACGGGTCGCCTGCGGGTCGCCCGCGAACGGAAAGGTCGTGGCCTCGACGTCGCGGGTCGGTGGCGGAAGGTCGGGATCGGGCCGGGGCATGGCGGTGTTCCGGTGAAGTCTCTGCCTTAGCGCAACGGGCGGCCGGAGCGAATGCCCGCGGCGCGTCAGGCGGGGAGGCCGGCACCGCGCGGCCTCAGCCCCGCCAGCACGGCACCCACGAGGGCGAGCGGCACGAAGGCCCAGGCGCTGCCGAGCGCCGCCAGCGCGGCGGCGACGCCGAACAGCATGGACAGGGCCATCTCGACCAGCGCGACCAGCTTGGATTCGCGGTGCCGGGCCGCGAAGGCGGACCGCCGTCCCGGCCGCCCGTGCCAGCTCTGCAGCGCCACCGCCGCCAGCAGGCCGAAGAGGCCGATGGCCACGGTCGAGAGCGCGGCGAGCGGCGATGTCCAGGCCAGGGCCGCGAGCGGCAGGGCCACGATGCCGAGCGTCACGGTGCCGACGGCCTCGATCTTGCCGCGCCGCAGCTCGCCCGGCGAGGCGGGTGAACTCGCCAGGAGATCGGGCGCGTCCTCGCCCGACAGGCCGAGCCAGGTCAGCGACGACGACACCTGGAAGGTCACGACCACGACCATCGGCGCCAGGGCGAGCGACAGGTCGCCGCTGCCCGACCACAGCAGCGCGATGACGGGCGTCATGTAGAGCACCTGCAGCAGCACCTGGCTGACGAGCCAGGGGTCGCGCCCGATGACCCGCCATTCCTTGCGGCGCAGGCCGGGCAGGGGGCCGCGCAGGAAGGCGCCCCGGCCGCCGCGCCGCGCCCGGGCCGCCCCACGCGGACCCGCGTCGACGCGCCGCCGCCGCCGTGGTGCCGCGCGCGAAGGCGGGCCCGAGCCCCTGCACGGCCACCACGAAGACGACTAGCGCGAACCCGATCCACAGCGCGAGGGCGCCCGGGTCGCCGAGGGCGGCCCGCACCGGCACCAGCGCCAGGCGGCGCGGCCAGCCCTCGGCGAAGAATCCGCCGAGTTGCAGCCCGGCCGGCAGCAGGCGTTTCACCTGCAGGGCGATCACGAAGCCGGCGCCCACGAAGGTGGCGATGACCTGGGCGGCGAGCCGCGCCCGGCGCGGACCCACGATGCGGAACAGCGCCAGCGTGACGGCGAGGCCCAGCGCCGCCGCCACCAGGGCGTCGGCGGCGAGGGCGGGATAGAGTGCGAGGAGCCGGGCATGGCCCTGGAGGGCGCCCGCGTCCGCCAGGGGCAGCGCGAAGATCGCCGCCGACGCGAAGGCGCCGCAGCGCCACCGCGAGGGCCCTCGCGGCCAGCACCGGCCGGGGCGAGACCGGCGAGGCCAGGACGAGGTCGAGGTCGCCGCGGGAATGGAGCAGCTTGGTGGCGCCGTTGAGCGTCTGGGCCAGCATGAGCAGCAGGACGAAGCCGGTCAGCGGCAGCGCGATGCCGTAGGCCTCGTCCCGCGTGCCGGCGGCCGACGCCAGTGATCCGATCTCGTCGGCGAGCCCCCACACGGCGGCATGCATCACGAGGACGACGATCACCACCAGGACCAGGAGCGAGCGCGGGCCCAGCGCCCCGAAACCGGCGCGGAACTCGCGCCAGGCGAGGCGCAGGTCGTGCCGCAGGAGCCAGGACAGCGTGCCGGGACGGAGCGACGGGCGCGGCACGGTCAGGCGCCGGCGTCGGTGAGGCGCAGGAACGTGTCCTCCAGCGTGCCCTCGCCCTGCTGGCCGCAGCTCCGTCGACGGTGCCCTCCGCGACGAGGCGCCCGGCCCGGATGATGCCGATGCGGCCCGGCCAGCCGCTCCGCGACTTCGAGGATGTGGGTCGTCATCATCGATGGTGGCGCCCTCGGCCGCGCATTCGCCGAGGATCGTCTTCACGGTCCGGGCCGCGCCCGCGTCGAGGCCCGTCAGGGGCTCGTCGAGGATCAGCAGCCGGGGCTCGTGGATCAGCGCGCCCGCCAGCGTCACCTTCTGCTTCATGCCGCGCGAGAAGCCCTCGCAGCGCTGGTGGCGGTGGTCGGACGAGGCCGAGCCGGTCGAGCAGGGCATCGGCGGTCCGGCGCGCCCGGGCCGGCTCCACGGACCAGAGCCCCGCCACGAAGCCGAGATATTCGATCGGGGTCAGCTTGTCGTAGAGCAGGGGATCGTCGGGCAGCCAGGCCGTGAGCCGCTTGGCGCCGCGCGGGTCCGCCAGCGCGTCGAGGCCGCAGATCCGGATTTCGCCGGCATCGGGCCGCATCAGGCCCGCCACCATGCGCAGCGTCGTCGTCTTGCCGGCGCCGTTCGGGCCCGAGCAGGGCGTAGAACTCCCCGGCCCCGACGGTGAGGTCGAGGCCGTCGACCGCCGGACGGCCGGTGCCGAAGCGCTTGCGCAGGCCCCGCACCACGAGGGCCGGCTCCGTCGAGGTGGCTGGCGGTCCGGGACTCACGCGTCACTCTCCACAACCCTGGGCGGACCCCATCACGCGCCGGGACCCGTTGACGATCCGTGACGGCGTGCTGCGCCCGCGCCGCCCCCAGCGGCCTTGCGCGACCGGTCAGACCCAGCGTTTGGCGCTCGGCGCCACGCCGAGGTGCTCCTCGATGATGGCGATGTTCCTCAGGTTGGCCTTGAAGCCCATGTCGAACAGGTTGCCGAGCAGCGGCACGGCGCCGGCCGCCGCCTCGACCCCGATATTGGCCAGCATGCGGGCGATCTTGTCCTTCGGCAGCCCGAGCTTGCGCGCCTCGTTGACGATGTAGAGCGAGATGCCCGCCAGCATGATGTCGCCGGCCGCGGGGGTCATGCCGATGACGCTGTTCAGCCCGAAGCGGAACCGCGTGCCGGGGAGGCGGAAGATGCCGTCCACCGCCCAGGCGATGGTCTTGAGGTGCTTCAGCCGGGCGAGGGCCGCGGCGGCATCGACGGCGTCGTGTTCGACGGTGGTCCAGGTCATGGCTCGGCTCCGGTCGCAAGCGCAACGCAGGTGGTGACGGCGCGGCGCCGGCGCAATCGGCCTTTCGCCGACGCCCGGCGCTCCCCACCTCCAACGTCCTGTCCGGCGAAACGGTGTCCATGCTGCGCGTGCTTCTCCTCCTCGGCTTCCTGTTCCTCTTCCTTGCTCCCGCGGCGCTGCGGGCCGCGGTCTACTGGCGGGCTCCGGCCTTCGACTGGCGCGGCGCCGACCGGTCGGCGACCGGCCTGCTGCCTCCGGCGCAGCGCCACCCCGAGGCCGCCGTGCGGGTCTTCGCCGCACGCACCGTGAGCTGGCGCGGCATCGTGGCGGTCCATTGCTGGATCGTCCTCAAGGACGCGGGCGCCGCGCGCTACGACCGCTACGACCTCACGGCCTGGGGCGATCCGATCCGCCTCAACGGGTTCGACCCCGACGGCCGCTGGTTCGGGCAGGCGCCCGAGACGGTCTTCGCCGCCGACGGCGCCGCCGCCGAAGCCCTGATCCCGCGCATGCGGGACGCCATCCGGGACTACCGCTGGCGCAACCGCGGCGATTACCGCGCCTGGCCGGGGCCCAACTCCAACACCTTCGTCCAGAGCGTGCTGGCGGCGGTGCCCGAGAGCGGCGCCGTGCTGCCCCCGACCGCGATCGGCAAGGACTACCCGGTCGACGGCGCCGTGCTGGCGCTGACGCCGTCCCGCACCGGCGTTCGCCTGTCGCTCGGCGGCTATGTCGGGCTGACGATCGCCTGGGTGGAGGGCATCGAGCTCAACCTCCTCGGCGGCGTCATCGGCCTCGACCTGCGCCGGCCCGGGCTGAAACTGCCGGCGATCGGGCCGGCATCGGGCGTGTGACGCGCGGCCGGCGCCTGCGTGTTGCATGCGCGGCCACCCGTCCCCCATAAGACCGGCACGTGCGCGCGACGCCGCCGCGCGACCGGCTCCGAGGACGATCGATGAACGCGCCGCAGCCGGCCTTCGCCGCCCCGAGCCGCCTCACCGACGCGCAGATCCGGTCCATCGTCATCGGCCTGATGACCGCCATGCTGCTGGCGGCGCTCGACCAGACCATCGTGGCGACCGCCATGCCGACCATCGGCCTCGACCTCGGCGACGCCGACAACCTGCCCTGGATCGTCACCGCCTACCTGCTGGCCTCGACCGCCGTGACGCCGCTCTACGGCAAGCTCAGCGACATCCACGGCCGGCGCATCATGCTGCTGATCGCCATCGCGACCTTCAGCCTCGGCTCGCTGGCCTGCGCGCTCGCGCCCACCATGGTGACGCTGGCGCTGGCGCGCGGCCTGCAGGGCATCGGCGGCGGCGGCCTGATCGCGCTGTCGCAGACCATCATCGGCGACATCATGTCGCCCAAGGAGCGGGCGCGCTACCAGGTCTACATCGCGGGCGTCTTCGTGGCCGCCTCGCGTGGCGGGCCCGCTGCTCGGCGGCTTCTTCGCCCAGCACCTGCACTGGTCGCTGATCTTCTGGATCAACCTGCCGATCGGCTTCGTGGCCTTCCGGCTGACCAACGACAAGCTGAAGCTGCTGCCCCGCCACGAGCGCCGCCACCGGCTCGACTAGCCCGGCGCGGCCCTGATGGTGCTGGCCTCGACGAGCCTGCTGCTGGCGCTGAGCTGGGGCGGCGTGCGCTATCCCTGGGGCTCGGCCGTCGTGGTGTCGCTGCTCGCCGCCGCCGTCCTGCTCGGCGCCGGCTTCGCGGCCCGCCTCGCCACCGCCGCCGAGCCGCTGATCCCCACCAACGTCCTCAGGACCAGGTGGTCTACAGCGCCACGCTGGCGGCCTGCTTCGCCATGGGCACCTTCATCGGCCTCACCATCTACGTGCCGATCTTCTTCGAAGGCGTGCTCGGCCTCACGGCCAGCCAGTCCGGGCGTGGCGCTGGTGCCGCTGATGATCGGCACCGTGACGGGCGCCACGCTGTCGGGGCGCTCGATGCTGTATTTCAAGCGCTACAAGCGGGTGCCGATGGTCATGATGGGGGTCAGCGTCGCCTGCTGCGCCGCCATCGCGGTCTAGGGCCGCGGCGCTGCCCTTCCCGGCGCTCGAGGTGCTGTTCCTGCTGCTGTCCATGGGGCTCGGCACCATCCTGCCGCTGTCCACCATCGCGATCCAGAACACCGTGGACCTGCACCAGCTCGGCATCGCGACCGCGTCGCATGAACTTCTTCCGCTCGCTCGGCGGCGCCCTCATCGTGGCGGCCTTCGGCACGATCGTGCTCGGCGGCACGGCCGGCAACGGCGGCGGGCGCCACGACATGGAGAGCCTGATCCGCGGCACCGACGCCGACCATCTGGCGCTCGACCTTCCGCTGGGTGTTCTCGGCCGCCTGCCTGGGCCTGTGCCTCGCCTGGGCCTTCCTGATCCTCATGGAGGAGCGGCCGCTGCGCGACCGCCGGGCCGCGAGGCTCGACGAGGCGCTCGAGGCCGAGGTGCCGAGCCCGCTGGTCCTGGACTAGCCGGGGCAGGCCGCTCGGGTTCACCGCCGCGGCCGGACGTGCCATGGTCGCCGGCATCCGAAGGGTCCGGCCGTGGCCGGGCCCCTGACGCGAGGGGGAGACGGGACGTTGGCCGAGGACTTCGATAAGGCGGCGCTCGATTATCACCGCTATCCCACGCCGGGTAAGCTGTCGGTCGAGCCGACCAAACGCATGGCGACGCAGCGCGACCTCGCGCTGGCCTATTCGCCGGGCGTTGCCGCCGCCTGCAAGGCCATCGTGGCCGATCCCGAGGCCGCCCGCGACCTCACCGCCCGCGGCAACCTCGTCGCCGTCATCTCCAACGGCACCGCCGTGCTGGGCCTCGGCAACATCGGCGCGCTCGCCGGCAAGCCCGTGATGGAGGGCAAGGCGGTCCTCTTCAAGAAGTTCGCCGGCATCGACGTCTTCGACATCGAGGTGGATGCCGCCGATCCCGAGCGCTTCATCGACGTCGTGGCGGCGCTGGAGCCGACCTTCGGGGCCGTCAACCTCGAGGACATCAAGGCGCCGGAGTGTTTCGAGATCGAGCGGCGCCTGCGCGACCGCATGAAGATCCCGGTGTTCCACGACGACCAGCACGGCACCGCCATCGTGTGCGCGGCGGCGCTGGTCAACGGGCTGAAGCTGCAGGGCAAGGCGCTCTCGGACGTGCGGCTCGTCACCTCCGGGCGCCGGCGCGGCGGCGCTCGCCTGCGTCGACCTCCTGGTCGTCGATGGGACTGAGGATCGAGAACGTCACGCTGACCGACATCAAGGGCGTGGTCCACCGGGACCGCGGCGACGAGATGGCGCCCAACATGGCCCGCTACGCCCGCGCCACCGAGCCCCGCACGCTCGCCGAGGCGCTGCCGGGCGCCGACGTCTTCCTCGGCCTGTCGGCGCCCCGCGTGCTCAAGCCCGAATGGCTGAAGACCATGGCGGACCGAAGCCCTTCGTCCTCGCCCTCGCCAATCCCGACCCCGAGATCACGCCCGAGCTCGCCCGCGAGGCACGGCCCGACGCCATCATCGCCACCGGCCGCTCGGACTATCCGAACCAGGTCAACAACGTCCTGTGCTTCCCCTTCATCTTCCGCGGCGCGCTCGACGTCGGGCGCCACCGAGATCAACGAGGCGATGAAGATCGCCGCGGTCGACGCCATCGCGGAACTCGCCCGCATCGAGGCCAGCGACGTCGTGGCCTCGGCCTATGGCGGCCACGCACCCGTCTTCGGCCCCGAATACATCATCCCCAAGCCCTTCGATCCGCGCCTGATCCTGCAGGTCGCCCCGGCGGTCGCCAGGGCCGCGATGGAGTGCGGCGTCGCGCTGCGGCCCATCGCGGATTTCGACGCCTATGCGCGCGACCTCGAGCGCTTCGTGTTCCGCTCGGGCCAGCTCATGCGCCCGGTCTTCGAGGCGGCGCGGCGCAAGCTGCAGCGCGTGGTCTATGCCGAGGGCGAGGACGAGCGCGTGCTGCGCGCCGTGCAGACCGTGATCGACGACAAGCTCGCCGAGCCGATCCTCATCGGCAGCCGCGAGGTCGTCGACCGCAAGGCGGCCGCGCTCGGCCTGCGCCTGCGCTCCGGCGCCGGCGTGACGGTGCTGGACCCCGCCGAGGACGAGGACGTGTTCGGCCCGCTCACCGCCGACTACCAGAGGCTCGTCGACCGGCGCGGCGTGCCGCCGGAGGCCGCGGCGCGGCGCATGCGGACCCGCCTCTCAATCCCCGCCGCCATGCTGCTGCAATCCGGCCAGGCCGATGCGGCGCTGGTGGGCGGCACGGGCGACTGGTCGCGCCATCTCGCCTATGCGTTGCCCATCGTGCGCAGCGAAGTCGAGGGTGGGCGCGTCTATGCGGTGTCGGGCCTGATCCTGCCGAGCGGCGCGCTGTTCATCTGCGACACCCACGTCAACCACGAGCCGACCGCCGAGCAGATCGCCGAGATGACGCTGCTGGCGGCCGAGGAGGTGCGCCGGTTCGGCGTGACGCCGAAGGCGGCCCTGCTCAGCCATTCGAGCTTCGGCGCCTCGGCCTCGCCGTCGGCCCGCAAGATGCGCCGGGCGCTCGGCCTGATCCGGGCCCGCTCGCCCGACCTCGAGGTCGACGGCGAGATGCATGCCGACGCGGCCCTGAGCGCGCCGCTGCGCGACCGGCTCGTCGCCGACAGCCCCCTGCAGGGCGCCGCCAACCTCCTCGTCATGCCCAACCTCGATTCCGCCAACATCGGCCTGACGCTGCTCGGCGCCTCGGCGAGCGGCCTCCAGGTCGGCCCCATGCTGCTGGGCCTGCAGAAACCCCTCCACGTGCTGGTGCAGCGCGTGACGGCGCGCGGCATCGTCAACATGACGGCGATCGCGGCGGCGGAGGCGGGCAGCGAGGCCTAGGCGGGGTCGATACCCGGGGTTCTCCGGGCGCGGGTCGCGGTGTCCGGCTGATCGGCTCGGCTCCCGCAGGACCGCGCCGCCGCGCGGCTGGCCGGGACCGCCGGCGGCAGAGCCCGGCGGCCCTTCCGCCCTGGCGGCCAATGTCATGCATCCACTAAAAAAGGTGTTTTCGCCGTGGCCGCGCCCTGGCTAGCCTAAAGCCTCCTTCGCCTGTCCGGGATGTCCGCCACCTTGGAGCAATCCACAGCCCTGCCGATCGCGGATGCCGATCCAGTGTGCCGCCTCGGCGCCGCGGAGCTGGCCACGGCCTATGCCGAGGGGGCGCTCTCGCCCGTCGAGGTGGCGCGCGCCGCCATCGCGCGCGCCGAGGCGATCCAGCCGCTCTACAACGCCTTCACCCGCATCGACGGCGAGGCGGCGATCGAGCAGGCGCGTGGCGCGGAGG
>CAWKBT010000015.1:0-212348 GCA_963847915.1 uncultured Alphaproteobacteria bacterium | reverse complement strand
CGAAGTTTGGTGGTGCGGGCCCTCTCGTCATCGAGCGCCGTCCTTAGGACACCTGCCTCGATTTCTGACGCCACGGGAGCGGACTCACCTGTCAGATTGGGCAGACTGGAGCGGACACCGGCAGGTGACCCGATGGTGCGCTCGCCAGGCAGGTGAGCCAGCAACTCGGTGCGGAGCTGCGCCGTGTCGAGCCCAATAGGGCCAGACATGGGCGGCATCTGCAACGCTTCGCCCTCCTCCTCTTTCAGGATCGACAGCAGCGTGTTGAATAGGACGTTGCCCTCAAGGCGGCTCAGGTCGAAGTGCGTCAAATGCGCGATCTCGGTCCAGAGGGCCTTGCCGCGCAGCGAATTGCCGACGAAGCCCATCGACCAGTTCGGGAAGCCCCGCGCGGCAACGGGATCGCACTGCAGCACCGCGACGTCGCTGTGGCGCGGGTCGCGCTGGATGCGCTCGAACGTCGTTTCGACAGCAGCCCGCGAGCCTTCGAGGACCTGAGCGAATGAGCCGCCGTTGAACAGCAGTGCTCCCGTGACGCCGACACGAGCGTTGTTGCGCTTGGAAACGGCTAGCAGGCCGGCGACGGCGGCCTGCTGCTCGTCTTCTCCGCCGGTCAGGAGGTTCCTGCTTGTGTAGACCAAACGATAGAGATCACTCATCGGAGCGGCTTCCAGCTTCAATTGACTGCAGTCATGGAGAATGCTGTCGCCCGTTCGGCGAACAGTATGCGGATGTCGGCGGCGGAGATGGGCCGGCTGACGAAGTAGCCCTGCACGTCAGTGCAGCCTTCTTGCCTGATCTGGCTCATCTGCTCGGGCGTCTCAACACCTTCGGCAACGGTGGTCATGCCGAAGGAGGCCCCGAGGCTCGCGATGGCCCGGACGATGGCCATGGAGTCCCCGTGTGCTTTCCCGCCCGAAATGAAAGATCGGTCAATCTTGATTTTGTTGAAGGGAAACGTGTGCAGGTAGCTCAACGATGAGTAGCCGGTGCCGAAATCGTCCATCGAGATACGGAGACCGAGGCCGCGCAGCGCGTGCAACGTGGCGAGATTGGCCTCGTTCTCATGAAGCAGAACGCCTTCGGTGATTTCCAGCTCCAGCCGGACGGGCGCAAGGCCGGAGCTCGAGAGGGCCGATGCGACGACTTGGACCAGCTTCTTGCTTTTGAACTGCGCCGGCGACAGGTTGACGGCGACCGACAGCCCGTCCGGCCACCGGACGGCCTCGCAGCACGCCGTCCTGATCACCCACTCGCCAATCGGCACAATAAGGCCGATCTCCTCGGCGAGGGGGATGAAATCAGCCGGGGAGACCAAACCGCGGCTCGGGTGGTTCCACCGGATCAGCGCTTCGCAGCCCACGAGCTCGTCTGTTTCGAGGTTCAACTGTGGCTGGTAGACGAGCTCGAATTCATGCATGGCGAGCGCCTTGCGCAGATCAAGCTCGAGTGAACGTCGGGCCTGCATGCGGGCGTCCATCTCGGGCTCGAAGAACCGGAATGTGTCCCGGCCGTCCGTCTTGGCGCGGTAGAGCGCAAGATCGGCGTTCTTGAGCAATATGTCCGGATCGGATCCATTTGCCGGGGCAATCGCCACGCCCACGCTCGCACCGATGTTGATGAGATGGCCATCAACGATATAGGCGCGGCCGAGTAGGTCGACGATGCGCTTGGCCAGCGTCTCTGAGCCGAGCACTTCGCTTACGCTGCCCTGCAGGACGGCGAACTCGTCGCCGCCGAACCGCGCGACCGTGTCTGTGGGCCGGACTGCGGATTGCAGGCGCTCGGCGACTTTCTGCAGCAGAGCATCGCCGATCGGATGCCCGAGCGTGTCGTTGACCTGCTTGAACCGGTCGAGATCGACAGCCAGGACCGCGAACCCTTCGCGGTTTCGCTCCAGTCGCGATCGCGCCTCGTTAAGCCGCGTGTGGAACCGCATGCGGTTCGGCAAGCCCGTGAGGGGATCGAGGCCTCCATCTGGCCCGCCCTGTCGCCGGTCGGCACGGGCCCCTTCGGGCTCGACTGTAATGGACCAGCCCGCGCCGGACAGCGACGCGATCTCCAATTCGAGACTGTCCCCGCTCACATCGACGGTCAGCGAACAGGCTTCGCCTCTCGCCAGAGGACCCCGTAACCGCATCAGGGCAACGCTGCGCTGGTGTTTTTGACCGCGGCTGAAGGCGCCCACCAATCTCCGGAACGACACGCCCGTGATCGCTGTACCAAGGCCCAGTAGGCGCTTTGCCCTGTCGGAGCAGAACGCCACCCGGCCATCACAATCGAGTAAAATAAGACCGTGATCTAGAGTGCCGAGATAATGGGTCGCAACCTCGAGAGAGCGACCCTTTGGAATATTGAGAGGCACGCCAAGTGAACTGGCGTAGGCAGCGGGGGGTCGAAGTAGCATGGTTGTATCTGTCCGGCGACGACTGACCATGATCGATATGAATGGCGCGGACAATCATGTGCAGAAAGGTATCAACAAACGGTAACACCTAACCGCAACTGGGATAGTTTACGGGAGCCTAACGCGCCGAACGAGCTTCGCCATCGCTCGTTAGCAAGCGATAGCGCGCATACTGTCAATCAGCCCTGGGTCGATCTGGGCTGAAAAGGCCTGTGCAGGCCGGAGTTGCCAAGCCTGGGCATCTGGAACGCCGACTTGGCTTCTCGGGTGGGCCGCCGTCCTACAGCGGCGCGCGAGCTTCTCAGGTTCGCCGTGGTCCGACCCATGGATGTGATCCACCCACAGTGAAGGCTGAGGTCCGGATTAGCTGAAGCCGCGTCCCCTTCACCGTTCCTTGAGGCGCATCGGTCAGCCTGGGTCTTCATCGGACCCGCGCTCATGCCCCGCTCGACCCTGCCCGCCGGTTTCATCACGCCGATGCTGCCGACCCTGGTCGACGTCGCGCCGGAGGGTGGCGAGTGGATCCACGAGATCAAATACGACGGCTACCGGACGCAGATCGCCCTCACCAGCAAGGTCGCGCAGGCCTTCACGCGGAACGGCCACGACTGGACGGCGAAATACGAACCCGTCGTCGCTGCGGCCCAGGCGCTACGCTGCCGGTCGGCGATCATCGACGGCGAAATGTGCGTCCAGAACGCGGCCGGCGTCACCGATTTCAAGGCGCTGCGATCGGCCATCAGAAGCGCGCCGGAGCGGCTCGTGCTGTTCGCCTTCGACCTTCTGATGCTCGACGGCCGTGATCTCCGTGCAGAGCCGCTGGTCGATCGCCGCCACCGGCTGCGCGACCTCATCGGCGCCGACGCCATGACCCGCATCGCTTTCAGCGGCGAGCACGTCGGCGACGGTCCGATGTTCTATCAGGCAGCCGACCAGCACGGCCTTGAGGGGATCGTGTCGAAGCGCGCCGACAGCGTCTATGTCAGTGGTCGGACGAAGTCCTGGCTCAAGGTGAAGAGCTTCACCGTCGGCGACTTCGCGATCGTCGGAGTCGAACGGTCCTCGACCGGCATCCCGGTGGCCCTGCTCGCCACGCTCGGGCGCGACCCGGCCTATGTCGGCAACGCCGTGGTCACCCTGAAGGCCAAGGAGCGCGACCAGTTCTGGCGCTCGGTCGATAAGATGGGGACGCCCCGCGCCCGGCTCGCCAGCTTGACCAAGAACAAGAAGGCGACCTGGATTCGCGAGGGCCTTGTGGCCCGCGTCCGTCATCTCCGCGGTGAGGAGATGCTACGTCACGCGACAATGCAATCCATCGACGTCAGCGGGCCGGATCAGGACGACATCGGCGAGCGGCACTTCGACGACGATGGTCGGTAATCGTCATGCTCCCATAGCAGGAACGTTCCGCGAGCAGATCTCCGGCCGTCCATGCCTTCGGTGAGGATCTCCTCGACGAGAGATCAGGCCTCTTTGCCGCCTCGGCCGGCCTTCTTGGGCGCACCGGACGCCGGCTGGGCGTCGACCTCCGGAGCTGCCTCAACGGCGTCCTGCGACCCCCTGCGGCCGAGCCCGGCGTTCTTCGCCAGCTCCGACCGCTGGGCGGCATAGGCCGGCGCCACCATCGGGTAATCGCCCGGGAGACCCCACTTTGCCCGATACTCGTCCGGCGTCATGCCGAGCTTGGCGAGATAACGCTTCATCGACTTCAGCTTGCGGCCGTCCTCGAGGCTGATGATGAACTCGTCGGTGATTGCCTTTTTCACCGAAACTGCAGGCTTCAGCGGCTCGATGGAAGCCTCGGGTTCGGGTGCCTTGCCCAGGCTCCCGAGCGTCGCATGCACGGACGCGATCACAGGGCCGGCAGTTCGTTCGGCTGGATATGGTTCTTCGCGACGTAGGCGGCGACCAGTTCGGAGGTCGTTTCGGCCAGGGCGCTGGGGTTGGGATCAGGCATCGAAGCTCCGGAATGCGTGGACAGGAAGGGCGCTCGGCCGAGTCGGAGCCCGGCCGGCATGGTCTCGATCAGGCCGCCTTCAGATAGGGCGAGAGCAGCCGCAGCATCTCGAACATGGTCGCGCGGTCCTTGCCGAAGACGGCCCTCGCCGGACGGGTACGCAGGTTTGGGCTGCCCACGATGGATCAGAGCGGCGGGAGGTGAGCACAACGCTCACTGAGCGAACAGTGGAGCTGCAGGCATCCGATGCGATCGTTGATGCGATTGCCGTTGCAGATGTTCAGCCCTCCTTCGGCACAGAAGCGCCAGACCGCATGCTGCACGAGGCGGGGGAAATAGGCAGGCCCGTCTGGGCATAGAGTTGTAGCATCGATCTCGCGTGAACCCTGCTCCAGCACCTCGGCGCAACCACCCGGCTCGTAGCACAGCCGCCCATAGGCGTGCTCTGTCCCGACCTGTCGGGCGATCCCGGTTCGATGAAGCCAGTTATGCACCAGGGTGTCGACGGCGATCATGGTGGCTCCCGCAGCGACCCATCGCTCTCGGTCGGGGTCACCGGCGAGCAAGCAGCTCGGCCAGTGCCATGGCCAGCACCTTGAACGAGATCCCGTAGACTTGGCTCAAGGGCGCCAACAGGGCGTCCCGCATCACCGCGAGCTCGGCGTCGGCACGTACTGGGTCGGCCTCCGCCAGAACGCTCATCGATCCAGCCAACGAGATCGCCGCCACAGACGTCACGGACGAACAGGAACAGCGCATAGGCCATCTGGTTCAGGCGGCCGTTGCGCAGATCGTGCCGCGGTAACGGGCAGGTCACGAAGTAGCTCGGGCTCGGCGCAACTCTGCGCGAGCTTGCCGTAGCCGGCAGCCCTCGAAAATGCCAGTAGGTCGTGAGCTTCGGACAGGCGGGATCCCGCTCCAACCCGCGAGCGACATGGCCGAAGGTGATGCGCCCATGCAGGTCCATGTAGGCCGAGGCGCGGGCGTCGGCGATCCCCTGGTAGCTGAAGGCCTCCACCAGCCAGGCGAACAGGAACGGGGTGTCGTGGTCACGCACCGCCTCGGTCATTCCGTTCCACGTGCGCCGATGCCTCCGCTCTAGCAGATAGCCCGAGTCAATCGTCTGGTCGGCAGACATCAAATAACATCGATCCTATATTCATCTATTTTGTCCTATATATGCCTGCGTCAATTTGTCTATTGGCCGAATACGACATTCTATACAATTAGACATGCAATCAGAACTGATTGCAAGCACGTATATTGGTACATCGATAGGAGATTTACATGATCAATGTTGTGACAGTCGAGGAGCAGCCCGCCTGCATCCTGTTCGGCCAGCCCGTGCGGGGCGGCCAGCAGGCAGCCTGGTTCACCGAGAGCGAGGCCGAAGCGGCGCGCAAAGCCAAGAATGCCAAGACCCTGGCGGCCATCACCCCAGTGCCGCCCGAGCTCGAAGAGGTGGTGAAAGGGCTCGCGCGCGGACGGGTCGAGGGCGGGCAGGTGATCCTCACCAAGGCGGCCCCCGATGCCTATGCCAAGCTGCTGGCGGCTACGGCAGCGCTACGCAAGAACGGCGGAGGGCAAGCGACCCCGGCGTCAGCGACCAAGGCGGCCACGGACGTTGTGGTGCCCCCGGCGGAGGACCCGGCCCCGGCTGCTCCGGTGGCCAGCATCGTGTCTTCCGTCACGGCTGTCGGCGATGGCTGGAGCAATCTCAAGGTCGGCGACCTCGTGCTGGCCTGCTACGGCGGCCCGGCCGATGGCTGGTGGGGAGCGCGCATCCTGAAGATCGAGGGTGACGCCTTCACGCTGGCCTGGGTCGACGAGACCGAGGCCTTGGCGCGCCGTCCCAGGGCACAGCTGGCCCTGCTGAACCCGAAGATGCTCTGACCCCACCCCGCTTCAGCAATCCCGCCCAGCACCGTCCGCTCGCCGTCTCAGGAACTATCCGTCCGGCGGCGAGCGGCCATCCGCAGCAGAGGACTATTCCGAAATGGAACAAAACAGGAACGCGACAACGGCGCCGAGCTCGCCGGTTGCCTTTGCAGGGGTACGCCATCCGTCCCTGGTCGAAGGAGACGGCGGCCCGACAGCGCGGATCTCCAACACTGGCGACGGTGCTACCCGGGGACCCGGCGGGCTCTATGCGGAGATCACCGGCCAAGATCATTGCCCAGCTCGAGGCCGGGCGCATCCCCTGGGTCCAGCCCTGGACGGCTTCGGCCGCGGTGCCGGGGATGCCCGCCAATGCCGCGACGGGGCGGAGCTACAGCGGCATCAACGTGCTGATGCTCTGGGCTGCTGCGGCCGAGCGGGGTTACGCAAGCCAGCGATGGCTGACCTTCCGCCAGGCGCTCGCACTTGGCGGGAATGTGCGGCGGGGCGAGCACGCCACCACGGTGGTCTACGTCGATCGCTTCGTGCCCGAGAACGAACGACGCCGGGCTGCCGAAGCCAAGGAGGAGGCCCGTACGACCGCCTTCCTGAAGCAGTTCCAGGTTTTCAGCGTCGAGCAGTGCGAAGGATTGTCGGACGCCACTCGCGGGGGCGCCACCCGGACAGAGCCCACGCCCATGGAGCCGTGGATGGAGGCCCTGATCCGGGGAATGAGGGTGGATCTCCAGGTGGGCGGAGATCGCGCGCGGTATCACCGGATCGTCGACCGCATCGATGTCCCGCCGCCCTCGGCCTACCCTGAACCCGTGAACTGGTATCGCACGGTGCTTCACGAGCTTGCCCATGCTACCGGTCACAAGGACCGCTGGCCCGGGATCTCGGCGGCTGGTTCGGCTCGGCGCAATATGCCCGCGAGGAGCTCGTAGCCGAGATGACGGCGGCATTCCTGTGCGCCGCCCTGGGGACCGTGCCCACGGTGCGCCATGCCGACTACATCGGGTCCTGGCTCGAGGTGCTGCGGGCCGACGACCGCGCCATCGTGCGGGCGGCCAGCCTCGCGTCCAAGGCCGCCGACTACATGACGGGCTTTATCTCTGCCGAGATGAGAAGTCGACCGCGCTTGTGAGGTGCGGTCTTCCAGGTGAACGGCGTGCCTCGCTCTCCAGCGATCAAGGCCGAGCGCCCGGCTTGATCAATTGGTCAACCCAAAAAAGCTGACATTACTCGGTCGGAGTGGACGGGACACTTGGCTGGCCGCTTGATCCGCCCTGGGTTTGGAGCCCTGGAGGACGGACGATATGGCGAAGCGGCATAAGCCCGAGGAGATCATCACCAAGCTGCGTCAGGTCGACGTGTTGGTGTCCCAAGGATCGAGCGTGGCGGACGCGATCCGCAGCATCGGGGTCACGGAGGTCACGTACTATCGTTGGCGGCAGGAGTACGGTGGGCTGAAGTCGGACCAGGTCAAGCGGATGAAGGACCTGGAGACTGAGAACAGCCGGCTTCGCAAGGCGATCGCGGAGCTCACGCTCGACAAGCTGATCCTGCAGGAGGCATCCCGGGGAAACTTCTGAGCCCCGCTCGCCGACGTGTTTGCATCGACCATGTCCGTGATGTGCTGAAGATTTCCGAGCGCCGCGCCTGCCGGGCGCTCGGTCAGCATCGGTCGACGCAACGCAAGGCGCCGCGGGGCCGCGACGACGATGAGGAAGAGCTGACGGCCGACCTGATCGAGCTGGCACGCCAGTACGGCCGTTACGGCTATCGCAAGATCAGCGCCCTGCTGCGGGATGCCGGCTGGGTGGTCAACGACAAGCGCGTCGAGCGGATCTGGCGCCAGGAAGGACTGAAGGTGCCAGCCCGGCAGCCGAAACGCGGGCGGCTGTGGCTCGGGGACGGCTCCTGCATTCGGCTCCGGCCCGAGCGCCGGGATCATGTTTGGGCCTACGACTTCGTCGAGGAGCGGACCCACGATGGCCGCAAGTTCCGCACCCTCAATGTCGTGGATGAGTTCACCCACGAGTGCCTGGCCATCCGGGTCGCCCGCAAGCTGAAATCGACCGACGTGATCGACGCCCTCTCCGACCTGTTCATCCTGCGGGGCATGCCGGAGCACATCCGCTCCGACAACGTCCTATGTCGGGAAGGTGATGGGCTGTTTGGCCAACGGATCTCTGACCGCGAGTTTGCGCTCGCGGCGTGAGGATCGTCAACAAAGAACCAGGCGGCTCCTGAGGGTTGAAGGAGAGGCTCTCGGCCATAACGAACACAGGGTCCATCAGCGGTGCTGTGGCCCTCACCGTCCCTCAAAACGAGATGCCGATCCAGGCAGGAGACCCGAGCATTATCTACAGGATCGTGTTGGTCACGTCCTCACGGCTCCACGGAGAGGGGTTCTCCCGCCTGGCACCGGCCCTTCGACGAAGGGCCGGTAGTCTGTCCCGCTCTTGATGAGGGCGTGCACCACGCGCGCCATCTTGGCGGTGATCGCTGTCAGCGCCTTGCGCCGCAGGTCGGCATTGTGCCGGTCGCGGCTGATCGAGCGCTCGAACTTGTCGCGGAAGCTGTTCTCCCGCTGCCGGATCGCGACCTGCGCGGCGAGCCAGAAGGTGCGCCGGAGTCGGGCGTTGCCGTACTTCGACAACTTGGTCTGGCCGCGATAGGTGCCGGACTGCTGGGTGGCGAGATCCAGGCCGCAGAACTTCAGGAACTGGCGATGGTGGCCGAAGCGGCGCAGATCGCCGGCCTCGGCCAGGATGGCCAGCGCATTGATGGGACCGATGCCGGGAACCTGCCGCAGGCGCGCGTAGTCCTGGTTCGCGGCCAGGAGCTGGTCGGCCATGGCCTCGATCTCGTCGCGTTGCCGGATCAAGCTGCGCGCTTCGGCGATCACGAGCCGGAACATGCGGATGGCGGGCGCGTCGACTGGGATCGGCAAGCCAATCGAGGTCTTGGCCGTTTCGTAGATGTCGCCGAGCAGGCGCGCCTTGGAGACCTTGCGTCCCACCACGGTCCAGGCGGCTTCGACAAAGGCCGCCTTGCTCAAGGCCATGATGCTGGCCGGCGTCGGGAAGCGGTCCAGAAAGGCGAAGAACCAGTCGCTGCGGCTGTTGTGGCGGAAGCGCTCGACCTCGGGAAAGTAGAGCGGCAGGTAGTGGGTCTGGATCCGGTGTAGGACCTGGGTCTTGGCGCCCGAGATCGCCTCGTGGGTCTTTGACAGTTCCTGGACGTCGTTGATGCCGGCCGCGAGCGGGTCGTGGTAGGCCAGCGAGGCGCCGATCCGAAGCATGTGCAGGATCACCTGCGCGTCCTTTGGGTCGTTCTTGTCCCAGCCGTTGTGCAGGGCCTCGCGCGTGCGGGCCAGGGCCACGGACGAGACCAGGCGCACGTCGAAACCTGCCTCGCGCAACCGCCAGGCGATCGGCCGATGGTAGTTGCCGGTCGCCTCGAATGCGCAGGCGACAGGTCGGCCGAGGTCGAGCAGCAGGGCGATGAGCCGATCGTGCTCCTCGCGCGTGTTCAGCACCGTCATTCGACGTCGACGCTTCGCGCCGGGCACCTCGATGAGCACCTCGTTGCGGGCCTTGGCGATGTCGATCGCCACTAGAATGACGCCGTCAGGCATTGGATGCAGGGTGGTCATGGTTGGTCCGTCTCCGGAATGAGGCTTGGAACACCGTCACTCTAGAGATCTGTCGGCCATGGCCGCCTCGGTCGGCGCGCTGCGCTCCGCAAGGGCTCCGCGCACCGCCCGAGGCTCGTCAGCTTCCCAATGTGTTACGGTCCGGAGTTCATCGCCAAGGCCGTGCAGACATGGATCTCGGCCGTCGGCGCCAGAACCGCCTATATCGCGCCCGGTTCACCTTGGGAGAACGGCTATGTCGAAAGCTTCAACGCCCGCTTCCGGGACGAGCTGCTCAACGGAGAGATCTTCTACTCGCTCCGCGAGGCCGAGATCATCATCGAGAGCTGGCGACGCCATTACAACGCGATCAGGCCTCATGCCTCGCTCGGGTATCGGCCCCCGGCCCCGGAAGTCGTGGTGCCAACCTACGCCGCTTGGCCGGCTGCGCTAACCCGACCTGCTTCGCCGGCCAAGCTACCTGTGGCGCAACGGCCTACGGCGCACTAACATTCACAGCGGACCACCCAATGGGGGCCGATCACCTTGCGACGCTGTCCAAGACGTACGGTTTCAAGGACATCGAGATCCCGGTCCCGCATCCGGGCGAGCAGCAGCAAGCCCAGTGGCAGCAGATCAAGCAGGCCGGGGCCGATTGGGTGTTCCTGCGAGCCTGGGGCGTGATGTCGCCCGTTGCGATCAAGACGGCGGCGCGGGTGGGCTTCCCGGCCGATCACATCATCGGCGATATCTGGACCGGCTCCGAGGAGGACGTGAAACCGGCCGGCGCCGCCGCCAAGGGCTATCTCGCGGTCTCGGTCTTCCCGCCCGGTTCCGACTCCAAGATCAGCCAGCTGATCAAGAAGGAGATCGTGGATGCGGGCAGGAGCGACCTGAAAGACGTGTCGCGGTTCGGCTCGGTCTACTATAACGCCGGCCTGATCCAGGCGATCTTGTATGCTGAGGTGCTGCATACCGGCCATCTCAAGTTCGGCAATCGCCCGTTGACGCGTGAGGAAGGTCACTGGGCGATCGAACATCTCGATCTGACGCCCGAGCGGGTCGAAGCCCTCGGCGCGACCGGCCTGATCAGCCCGAACAAGATCACGGCGGCCGACCACGAGGGCAGTCCCGCGGCCAAGATCCAGCAATGGGACGGGACGGCGTGGCACGCCAAGACCGACTGGCTGAGCGGCGACCGGAGTCTGTTCCACGACGCGATCTTCGCCAAGGCGGCGGCCTATGCGGCGGAGAAGAACCTCCCGGCCCGCGCCGCCGAAACGAACTGAGGCGCGAGCCGGATGTCCGACCCCGCGCAGATCCTGCCGCGCGACGAGCGGGTGTTGCTGACCGTCGACGGCGTCGAAGCCATCTACGGCGATGCGGTGCTGGCCCTGCGCGGGGTGTCCTTCGTCGTCCCCAAGGGCGAGATCGTGGCCCTTCTCGGCGCCAACGGCGCCGGCAAGAGCACCACGCTCAAGGCCGTGTCCAACCTTCTGGGCGCTTCGCGCGGCCGGATCAGCAGGGGCACGATCACGTGGCGGGGCGAGGCGACCAGCCGGTTCGGCCCGGCAGACCTCGTTCGTCGGGGCATCGTCCAGGTGCTCGAGGGGCGGCACTGCTTCCCGCAGCTGACCGTCGAAGAGAACCTCCTGGCTGGCGGTTTCGCGCGGCGGCCGGGCCGGCGCGAGCTCCGGGCCGACCTCGAGCGCATCTACGGGCTCTTCCCGCGCCTCAGACTGCGCCGGCGTGCGAAGGCGGGGCTGCTGTCGGGGGGCGAGCAGCAGATGGTCGCGATCGGGCGTGGCTTGATGAGCCGGCCGACGCTGATGCTGCTGGACGAGCCCTCGATGGGTCTCGCGCCGATGATCGTCGAGGAGATCTTCGAGATCATCCGGCGGCTCAACACGCAAGAGGGCGTGACCTTCCTGCTCGCCGAGCAGAACGCACATCTCGTGCTGCGCTACGCCCACCATGGCGTGGTGCTGGAGAACGGTCGCGTCGCCGCCGCAGCCCCGGCCGCCGACCTCCTGTCGCGCGACGATGTCAGCGACTTCTATCTCGGCAGCGCTTCGGCCGCCGTCTCCACCTGATCACTTCATCGAGAACGCCAATGACACAGATCGACCTGGCCTGGGGCAGAGGGCCCACGGCACGCTACGACGGCCTCGCGGCGCGTTATCGACCGCTGTTCCACTCGTTTCGGAAGGGCGCGGCGCAGCGCGATCGCGACCGCGTCCTGCCGTTCGACGAGCTCGCTGAACTCAAGCAGGCGGGTTTCGGCGCTTTGAGAGTTCCGGTCGACCAGGGCGGCGCCGGTGCCTCGCTGCCCGAGCTCTTCGCCTTGTTGATCGAGCTCTCGGAAGCGGAGTCGAATCTCACCCAATCGCTTCGTGCCCATTTCGGCTTTACCGAAGACGTGCTGCATTCGACCGACGCCGCGCGTCGTGAACGATGGTTGGGCCGGATCGGACGGGGCGACATCGTCGGAGGTGCCTGGAGCGAGGTCGGCGACGCCAAGCTCGCGGCGTTTTCGACGCGCGTGACCGGAAGCGACGGCGACCTGCGGCTCGACGGCACGAAGTATTACACGACAGGATCGCTCTTCGCCGACTGGATCGACGTCGGCGCGAGCGATGCGGCGGACGAGGGGATCGGGGTCGTGGTGTCGCGACATGCGCCAGGTGTCGAGATCCTGGACGACTGGGACGGGATCGGCCAGGCCTTGACGGCGAGCGGCACGGCGATCTTCAGAGGCGTGCCGCTCGATGCCGGCGACGTCACGCAGGCCGACACAGCGGTTCGGCTATGCGCCCGCCTTCTTCCAGCTCGTCCAGTTGGCCACGATCGCGGGCATCGGCCGCGCGTTGGCCACAGATCTCGCCGGTGCTGTGGCGAGGCGCGCCCGCACCTACACCCATGCGGCCGCGGGGCGGCCGAGCGAGGATCCCCAGGTCCTGCAGGTGGTGGGCCGAGTTCGCGGCGCCGCCTATGCAGCCGGCGCGATCGTGCTCCACGTCGCCGAGGCGGTCCAGCGCGCCGCCGACAGGCGGGATGAGCCGGACGCCTTCGTGGCGGCCGTACACGTCGCGGAACTGGAAAGCGCCCAGGCCCAGAGTGTCGTCATCGAACTCGTCCTGCAGGCCGCCACGATCGCCTTCGACGCGCTGGGCGCCTCCGCGGTGAAGCGCGATGCGGGCCTCGATCGCCATTGGCGCAACGCCCGCACGCTCGCATCCCACAATCCCCGCATCTACAAGGACCGGATCGTCGGCAATTATGCGGTCAACGGCACGGTGCCGCCGCCGCAATGGCGCGTCGGCCGAAGCTGATCCGCATGTCGGGGCTCTCCGACCGAACCGGCCGAGTGTGCGCGATCGTTCGGTCGGAGCCTTCCATCAACGCTCGTGGAGTTCCGGGGTCGCTGCCCGAACTGCGCGGGTGGGCCGATCTCCCCGGCCCGGCCCTCTACGCGTCGTCAGGGAGCCGAGTGCTGGACATCCGATCACTTGACGCCGAGTGTCGCGAGGTCGACCGCGTCTGCCATAGCCCGGTAACCAGCGTCGTTCGGGTGCAGATGGTCGCCGTGGTCGTACTCCGCCCGGACATGCTTGGGATTCGCAGGATCACGCACGACGGCATCGAAATCGACGACTCCGTCGAATGCGCCGCTACGAATGAAGCTGTTCAGCGCTTGCCGCTTGGCCTCCTTTTCCTCGCTGTAGTAGCCGAAAAGCGGCGTGCCGGCGAACGTGTCCTCGAACGGCGTCAGCGTGGCACCGACGATCTTGAGCCCGTTATCATGCGCGCGGGCGATGATCTGCTTGTACCCCGCGATGACGTCTTCGGCTGAAGGCGCTGGTTCGTCCTTTGGCGAGAGGAGCGAACCGGGCCAGCCGATGTCGTTGATGCCCATCATCAGGACCACTGTGTCTGCGCCGGGTTGGCTCAGCACGTCGCGGTCGAGGCGTGCCAGGGCATTATCGCCCATACGGTCGCGCAGGATCCGTGCGCCCGAGATGCCCTGGTTCACGACGGCGACAGGCACCCCCTTCTCGTGCAGTCGTTCGGCCAGGATGTCCGGCCAACGGTGGTTCGCGTCGACCGAGGAGCCGTCGCCGTCGGTGATCGAATCGCCGAACAGGACGACGGCACGCCCGTTCGGAGGTTTGTCGACGAGGATTTCGTCGAGAAAGATGCGGGACGGGAACGTTTGCGCGGCCTTGAAGCTCTGCGCGCCCGTCTCGTCGCCCGAGGCCGAGAGATAGGCCGTTTGCTTGCCGTCGTTGTGCCACGTCGTGGTGGGCGAGATCTCCGGAAAATAGGCCGAGACAGCGACAGATCCGAGGGCCGGAACGTCGAGATCGACGGGATCGCTCAAGGCCGGAGCTCCGGGCGGCACCGTTATGGATGTCGCGCCGCCAAAGGTGACGACACGATCGGTGCCCGACGCGACCGCACCGTTCTCGGCCGCGAGCGCCACGTGCACGGCGCCGAGCTTGAGCGGCTCGGCCCCGTAGAGGTTGGAAAAGCGCACACGGACCCGATGGCCGCCGAGGCTGACGCGAGCGACCTGCCGCAGCGTCTGATCGCGCAGGGCACGTGGGATATTGACGGGTGCAAAGAAGTCCGGCGCCCAGACCGGCTGCGGGCTCGCCGACCATGTCGGCAACCATCCCTGGCCGGGTTCAGCCGCTGCAGCAGGTTCGACCGTTGGAACACCGCCTAGAACACACGCGAGGATCACGCCTACGCCGACCCGAGGCATAAATCGCGTGCGAGATGCATCCGACATGGATCCTCCCTGAATCCGATCCGATCGAGGCATTCACGGGTTCTCCCGCTTGTTCTGGCCGATCGGCATTCAACACCGCGCATCCCTCCGTGTCGAGATGGAGGTGCAAAGCCACTCGGTCGCATGAGGCCGTCGATCACACGAGAGGGTGACAGCCGCTTCGACGCCCTTCCTTGTCGGAGCGGACCCCTGCCCGGCCAACGATGGTCGGCGACGAGCATGACCCGTAGCCGGACCTGCGATCAGCTTGCCAAGCACAGATCCGGCACACTCGAACGAGCTCACATGCCCAGCTGGGCCGCGGTGTAATAGCCGCCGTCGACCAGCACCGATTTTACGTTGGCCTTGGTGACGAGGACCGGGTTCAGCAGGTAGGTCGGCACCACCTTCTTGCCGTTGTCATAGGTTTTCGAGTCGTTGATCTGCGGCTGCGTACCCGTGAGCAGCGCATCCACCATGCCGACGACGACCTTGGCGAGGTCGCGCGTGTCCTTGTAGATGGATGAATATTGTTCGCCGGCGAGAATCGACTTGACCGATTGGATCTGGCAGTCCTGGCCGGTGACGACCGGCAGCTTCATGCCGCCCGAGCCGTAGCCCACGCCCTTCAGCGAGGAGAGGATGCCCACCGCGATGTTGTCGTTGGGCGCGAGCACGGCGTTGATGGTCTTGCCCGTGTAATAAGCCGACAGGAGGTTGTCCATGCGGGACTGGGCCGTCGCGGCGTCCCACTTCGGGGTGGCGACCTGCTTCATGCCCTGCTGGCCGGACTGGATCACCAGTTTCTTCGCATTGACGTAGGGGCTCAGTGCCGACATGGCGCCGTCGTAGAAGAAATAGGCGTTGTTGTCGTCGGGCGAGCCGCCGAACAGCTCGATATTGAGCGGCCCCTTGCCGTCCTTCAGGCCGAGCGCGTCGACGATGCTGGTGCCTTGAAGCACGCCGACCTTGAAGTTGTCGAAGGTGGCGTAATAATCGACGTTGGGCGAGTTGCGGATCAGCCGGTCATAGGCGATGACCTTGATCCCGGCGTCGCGCGCCTTCTGCAGCACGTCGGACAGCGTCGTGCCGTCGATGGCGGCGACCACCAGGACCTTGGCGCCCTTGGTGACCATGTTCTCGATCTGGGCGAGCTGGTTCGGGATGTCGTCGTCGGCATATTGCAGGTCGACGGCGTAGCCCTTGGCGCCGAGTTGCTTGGCCATGTTGTTGCCGTCGTCGATCCACCGCTGGGTGGTCTTCTCCGGCATCGAGACGCCGATCAGCCCCTTGTCGGCCGCCCACGCGCTACGCGGTCCGAGTGCGGAAGCGGCGACGCCGCCGAGCGCGAGAGATCCAAACGTTCTCCTGGTGATCATGCGAATCGCTTCCTGATGATGCCCGGGTGGTGCTCGACCGTGTCGCCGCCGATGACGTCCACCTTGCCTCTGCCTAGCACCTTGAGGTACGTACCGCAATCAGCTACAAGAGTTGCGACGATGTCCTGAACGGCCCGGCGACGGTCTCCTCCTGCACTGGCCTTCGATACGGCCACGGCAGGCCTTCGCAGGGATGATCAGCGTACGTCAGAGAAAGAGCGGGTCCTGGGAGGCACGATGCGGAACGAGCGACCGGCGACGGCGGGGGACGTGGCGGCTGCCGCCGGCGTGAGCCTGGCCACCGTGGACCGCGTGCTCAACGGCCGTCCCGGCGTCCGGAGCGCCACCGCCAAGGTCGTGCAAGAGGCCGTCGAACGGCTCGGCTTCCGCCGAGACGTCGCCGCCGCCAGCCTCGCCCGCGGCCGGCGCTACCGCTTCCGCTTCCTGGTTCCGCATCTGCCCCAGAACAGCTTCATGAAGGCCGTGCGCCGCGAGATCGACGCGGCGGCGCGGCGCGGGCTCGACCAGCGGATTGCCATCACGGTCGAGGATTACGCGGCCTTCGATCCCGCCGACCTCGCCCAGCGCCTCGATGCGTGCCGAGGCGGTGAGACCATGGGTGTCGCCGTGATCGCCGTCGACGCGCCGGAGGTCCGCGCCGCGGTCGCCCGGCTCGCCGAGGAGGGCGTGGCGGTGGTCACGATGGTGTCGGACGCGAGCCCATCGCGCCGCGCCTGCTTCATCGGGCCCGACAACGTCGCGGCCGGCCGGGTCGCCGCGACCCTGCTCGGCCGCTTCGCCGGCGGGCGCCGCGGCCGCGTCCTGACGGTCGCGGGGCGCATGACCCTGCGCGACCACGCCGAGCGCCGCCTCGGCTTCGCCCAGGTGATCGAGCGCGACTTCCCCACCCTGTCGCTGCTCCCCGTGGCGGAGGGGCTCGACGACTGGGCCGTCACCGGGCCGATGGTGGCCGAGGCCCTGCGGGGGGCGCCCGACCTCGTCGGCATCTACAGCATGGGGGCCGGCAACCGCGGCATCGTGGCGGCCCTGGTGGCGGCCGGCCGGAGCGCCGACGTCGTCGCGGTCGGCCACGAGCTGACGCCCTTCATGCGGGAAGCGCTGCTCAGCGGCACCTTCGACGCCTGCATCAACCAGGACCCCGGCGACGAGGTGCGCCGCGCCGTGCAGACCCTGAAAGCCCTGGCCGACGGGAACCGCGACTATCGGCCCGCGCCCGTGCGCATCGACATCTACCTGAAGGACAACCTGCCATGACGATCTTCTCCGACCTGCCGACCGTCCGCTTCGAAGGACCGGACACGACGAACCCGCTCGCCTACCGCCACTACGACCCGGACCGGGTCGTGCTCGGCCGGCCCCTGCGCGAGCACCTTCGCCTCGCCGTCTGCTACTGGCACAGCTTCGTCATGAACGGGGCCGACCCCTTCGGCGCGCCGACGATCGAGCGCCCCTGGATGTCGGGCGAGCCCATGGCGGCGGCCCGCGCCAAGGCGGACGCCGCCTTCGACCTGTTCCGGGTCCTCGACGTGCCCTTCTACACGTTCCACGACCGCGACATCGCGCCGGAAGGGGACAGCCTGTCGGCGACGCTGAGCAACACGCGGGCGGTGGCCGACTATCTCGGCGAGAAGCAGGCCGCGAGCGGCGTGAAGCTCCTGTGGGGCACCGCCAACCTGTTCAGCCACCCGCGCTTCATGGCGGGTGCGGCCACGAACCCGGACCCGGACGTCTTCGCCTGGTCGGCCGCGACCGTGAAGACGGCCCTCGACGTCACCCACCGGCTCGGGGGCGCCAATTACGTCATGTGGGGCGGGCGCGAGGGCTACGAGACGCTGCTCAATACGGACCTCAAGCGCGAACTCGACCAGATGGGACGCTTCCTCGCCATGGTGGTCGACTACAAGCACCGCATCGGCTTCGCCGGCCCGATCCTCATCGAGCCCAAGCCCAAGGAGCCCACCAAGCACCAGTACGACTTCGACGCCGCCACGGTCTACGGCTTCCTCCGGCACTATGGGGTCGAAAAGGACGTGAAGCTGAACCTCGAGGAGAACCACGCTCTTCTGGCCGGCCACACGTTCGAGCACGAGATCGCGGTGGCCAACGCCTATGGGATCTTCGGCTCGCTCGACGTCAACCGCGGCGACCCGCTGCTCGGCTGGGACACCGACCAGTTCCCGAGCGACGCGTCCCAGCTCACCCTGGCGTTCCACGAGGTGCTGAAGGGCGGCGGCCTGACCACGGGCGGCCTCAACTTCGACGCCAAGATCCGCCGCCAGTCGATCGACGCAGAGGACCTCGTCCACGCCCATGTCGGCGGCATCGACATCTGCGCGGAAGCCTTCCTGAAGGCGGCGCGGCTGATCGAGGCGCGCGCCCTCACGGATCGCGTGAGCGAGCGCTACGCGGGGTGGGACGCGCCGGACCACGCGGCGCGGGGCACCACGCTGGAGGAGGTTGCCGCCGCCGCGGAGGCCCGCGCCCTGTCGCCCCGGCCGCGCTCGGGCCGACAGGAGCGTCTGGAAAGCCTCGTCGCCCGCGCGTGACGGAAGACGCAGCCGTCGGGACCCGCCCGTGGCCAAAGCGGACGTGCGTGTTCCGGCGAGGTCTGGCCCCATTGCTTTCGTGGTCGGAATGAGAAGTAATGGGTCATTTCCGAGGCGGAGGCGCTCATGACGGTGCTGGCGATCCTTGAAGGAAGCGCGTTCTGTGGCGGAATGGCGATGGGGGCCGCCTCCATCCTGTCGGTGGGCCCCAACAACGTAACCCTGCTGCGCGAGGGCATCGTCGGCGGTCGCGTGGGCTTGGTGGCAACGACCGTCTGGACGAGCCGTCTGATCCTCCTCGTCGCTGCCCTGTTGCTCACCGAGACGATCGCCGTGCAAGGCGCTTTCCTGCGTCCGGTCCTCTCTTGGCTGGGCCTCGTCACGCTGTCTTGGTTCGCCTATTCGTCGCTGCGGGCCTACCTCAGAGCCGACAAGGAGATCAGGCTCACGGATCTCCATCGCGAGAACACGGTGGACTGTCTCCGCCGCGTCCTGATGATCTTCTGGCTCAATCCGCTGACCTATGTCGAGATGCTGTTCATCCCCGCGACGGTCGGCGGCAGCTTCATCCTCCCTATATGCCGCGCCCTGTTCATCGGCGGATTGATCGTGATGGCGACGGCCTCCTGCTACGGCTATGCTTTCGGTGGCCGCCTCGTCGAGCCGCTCTTCCGGCGCAGGAACATGCTCCGGATGTTCGATCTCACCTCTGGCATCCTCCTCAGCGGCATGGCCGGCATCCTGGCAATCGCGCTGGTGTTCCAGACCGTGCGATAAAGGCCATCAGCGGCGGAGAGAGCAGACAGCGCGTCCCTTCTGCCCCACCGCGACGAGATCGCGCCGGCCGAGGTGCGGTTCCCCTTCGCCGTCAGCAGGCCCGGCACGGACCTGGTCTGGCGCTCATGGAAGTCCTCCCACGGCGCCATGGCAGCGCGGCGGAACGCCCTTGCATTCGCGTCTCCGAACGCGGCGCTGACATCAGGACGGTGTTGTCGGGACGACCCGACGATCGACCATCCAGATCGATCCGGCCTCGAAACTTGCCGAACTCCAGCCGCACTAGGTCGGTCGGCCGCCGGCATCGGATGTGCTCGGGCTTGTCGTGCAGGATGTGTCAGCGCTGGATCGGAGGTTATTTCGGAGCGATCGGCTTGGTCGTCGCCCAACGGTCGGGAAATGGCCCTCCCACCCCCGGCACATCGTACACATGCGCTGCTCCGCCGACAGGCCCGGCGCATGCGCCGAGCGTGACGAACAGTATAGGAATGATAAATTTCATCGTGATGTGTTCGGAGCGACCCAGAGCTGGTCCAGCCTAGGCGCGCACGCTCCAGATCCAAATTGGAATAGATCGATAGTGTTAACGAGTGGGAACATCATCGACATTGATTTCGGCCTTGCGGTCGTCGAAGTAACGCACTGCCCTGGGCGGTGGTGCGTCTGCCGTCACCCACGTCATCTTTTGCCGAACCTACGAGCCGCGGTGCGCCGGCCGGTCAGCTTGCGGCGCGCATGAGACTCATCCCAGGCACCGGGCGCCGTCCGGGCGCGGGTGGAAGGGGCGGAGTGCGCGTCCCTCGCGTCCCGCCTCAAGGCTCAGACGAAAAAGGCCCGGATCGCTTCGGCGATCTCGGTCGCATGGGTCTCGAGCGCGAAATGTCCGGTTTCGAAGAACGTGACCTGTGCATCCGGGATATCGCGCTGGAACGCTTCGGCGCCCGCCGGAAGGAAGAACGGATCGTTGCGGCCCCAGACGGCAAGAAAGCGCGGCCTGTGGGTGCGGAAGTAAGCCTGGAAGATCGGGTAGAGAGCAACGTTGCTCTTATAATCCGCAAAGAGATCGAGCTGCACCTCGTCGGCGCCGGAACGGCTCAGATAATGGTTGTCAAGCGAATATCCGTCAGGAGAGACCAGGGTCTGGTCCGACACTCCGTGCGTATATTGCCAGATCGTTGTCTCGGGCTGCAACAACGCGCGAAGGGCGTGGCGGTTGACCAGAGACGTGTCCTGCCAGTAGGCGCGGATCGGGTTCCAGCCCTCGCTCAGCCCCTCTTCGTAAGCATTGCCGTTCTGCGAGACGATCCCGGTGATCCGCTCCGGATGCTTTACGGCAATGCGGAAACCCGTCGGCGCACCGTAGTCGAAGACATAGATCGCGAACCGATCGAAACCGATCACATCGGTGAAGCGGTCGATGACGGAAGCGATGTTGTCGAAGGTGTAAGTGAAGCGATCTCGCGCCGGCATGTCCGACAGGCCGAAGCCCGGTAGGTCAGGAGCCACCAGATGGAAACGATCGCTCAACCGGGGAATGAGGTCGCGGAACATATGCCCCGCGCTCGGGAACCCATGGAGAAGAAGCAGCTTGGGCGCCCCAGGGGAGCCCGCCTCCCGGTATGCGATCCTCAAGCCGCCAACATCGGCAGAGCGGTATCGAATGTCGGACATGGCGTGGTCTCTCCTAACCTCGCATGAAGCATGTGACAGGTTATCGGCCGGCATTCGTAACCTGTCAACAGCCGATCTACCGGTTACAGCTCTCGGCGCTCCGTGTGTGGTCCGATCGGTCGACCGGGTGCGCACGGCGGCTTGCGCCGTCGGCATCCCTAAGCCAACCCCATAACCATGTTGATGCAGCTTCACGGGTTATGTGCCATAAGCGGAGGCGACGACCAGCGGTTCTCGAGGCAACGGAATGGACCACCAGCACACGCCCGCGATCTTCGTGGCCGACGCGCCGGGCCTCGATTTTCTGAATTCGATCGCAAGGCCCGTCGACAGACCCGTCGACTGGATCCGTGATGGTGAGGGGCTGATGAACTGGCTGGAACAGGCCGGTCTCATGCCGGCGGACGACGCCGCCGCCGTGACGGGTCGCGTGACGCCCGATGAACTCGATCACGTTGCGGCTCAGGCCCGCCAATTGCGCGAGTGGTTCCGAGGCTTCGTCAACGAACATAGAGGTCGTCCCCTGACGCTCGAACATCTTTCCGAACTCAAGCCGCTCAATCGGCTCCTCGAGCGGGATACATGCTTCGCCCAGATCGTCTCCAAGCACGAGCAGGACGCCCCGCACCTGGCGTTGCGGACAGCGCGCCACTGGAGGACGCCGGACTCGATCCTCCAGCCGATCGGCGAGGTTCTGGCCCGGCTCGTCTGCGATGAGGACTTCACGCACATCAAGATGTGCGAGGGTCAGTCCTGCACTCTCATGTTTGCCGATCATACCCGTCGTCGCGTACGACGGTGGTGCAGCATGGCGGTCTGCGGCAACAGGGCCAAGCAAGCCGCCCATAGAAGCCGTCTCAGGACGTAGCGGACGAGACGGTCCGCCTTGCCGGTCGGACCGAAGGTCCACAAAGCGCATCCGTGCTCGGCATTGGGCGCGATGCGCAGTCCGACCCTGGCGTTGGCACCTGCCGGCGGTGCACCTCGCCGCAAAGGGGCTCAGCGCGCGAGAGTACCATGTCGTCCACCGGAGCCGCCGAGCGCGATGACCCGAGCCACGTCTTGCCTGAGCAGGTAGACCGAGACAGCGAGCAACACGAGGTCTTTCAGGAGAAAGGCGGCGTTCATCGCCATCGCCGGAAACCCGCCGGCGCCGGCATCCCAGGCATCGGGCGCGAACGGCAGGATCGTGAAGGTCGAGATGAAGGTGGCTGTGGAACCGAGGGCGCCCAACACGCCCAGCCTTTTGTTCCAGAAACCGAGGAACAGCAGTGTCCCGGTGATCCATTCGAAACTGCCAAGGAACACAGCCGTACCACGAATGCCCAAGACCGGGACGGTCCAAAAAGTGAACGGGCCATGCGTGATCAACGGAAGGAGCGCTCTAATCTCGGCCTCGAACCATTTATCGTAGCCGAACCAAGCGAAAATGATCACCATCGCGGCCCGAAGGAGATGATAGTCGAGGTCGTCGTTGAGGAGACCAGTGCGGCCGATCAGAGACAGGAGCGAGTTCATGGCGTTGATCCTTCGATGGACGATCGCGTGAATGGCGTCGCTGCGGCCTGGTCGGAGCCCCGGTGGACCGATGAGGAGCGGGTCGCGGCTTGGCCGAGCGCCGACAACGAGATCGGTTTAACAGCTTCACCAGCGCCGCTTAATGCCGGTCTTCGGCTAAAACATGCTTCATCGTCTCACGCGCAGGGGTTCATCATGAGACCACCCGTAGACTGGCTCAGCCGCTTGATCTCGCTGGTCTCGGTCCAGGGTCGCCTCGATATTCACTGTCTCTACCGTGCGCCGTGGCGCATCGAGCAAGCCCGCGCGGAAGCCGGCGACATGGCTTTTCACATCGTGGTCGCTGGATCGGCGACGCTCGAAGATCCGAGGGGTGGTCCGCCGCTGGGCCTGTCGGCGGGCGACATCCTGTTGCTCCCTCAAGGAGAGGCACACGTCCTGCATGATGGCAGCGGGGCTCCTGCGGTGCCGGCGTCCACGCGCGTCGCGTCCAACCTGCTGATCAGCGAGAACGCGGGGTCGGGCGAGCGGCTCGACATGCTCTGCGGCCACTTCGCGCTCGCGCCCCCTCAGGATCGCTTGCTGCGGCACTACCTGCCCTCACGGCTCGTGGTGCGAACGGCTGATGCGGACGCGGCAGCGGCGACGTCCGGAACCAGGGCAGTGCTGATTGGGCTCGTTTCGCTGATGCGGCACGAGGCGGTGACCGACAGCCTCGGCGGCCGGGCGATGCTGGATGCCCTCTCCACGGCGCTGTTCGCGCTGACGCTGCGGCTGGCGAGCGAGGCTCAGGAGACGCCGGGCGGACTGCTGGCCTTGGCGGGCCACGTCCGCCTGGCGCCGGCCCTGTCTGCGCTGTTCCAGGAGCCAGGTCGAGCGTGGACGCTGCCCAAGCTCGCACGCCTCTGCAACATGTCCCGGGCAACGATGGCGCGGCAGTTTCATGAGAAGCTGGGCCGCTCCGCCAGCGAGTTGCTGACGGACATCCGCATGGGCTTGGCGGCTAAAGAGCTCCGCAAGCCTTCCGCGAGCACGGGTGAGGTTGCGGGGGCGGTCGGCTACCAGTCCGAAGCCGCCTTCCAGCGCGCGTTCAAGCAGCGCATGGGTGTCACGCCGGCGCAGTGGCGTCGGGGCGCGACATCGGCCGAACGCCCGTTGCCGTCACTCCCGCTTTCGGGGTGACGGCTGTGTCAACTCGGGCCTCGGCTCGGCGAATGTCTCGCTTTCACGGCATCTCGCCGACCTCGACAGGGCGCTACGGGGACCGAGGGGGGACGCTCGCGAAAAGCGGACCGAGCCCTTCCGCCATGGTGGGGTGAGCGAATACGGCGTCGCGCAGCCGCTGGTAGGGCAGTCCTGCCAGCATCGCGGTCTGCACCACGGCCACGACCTCTCCCGCCTCGGAGCCGATCATGGTGAAGCCGAAAATGCGGTCATCCTCCCCGACGAGCACTTTCATGAAGCCCTGCGTCTCGCCCGTCGTCTGCGTTCGCAGCACTGCACTCGTCGGGAGCCGTGCCACCCGGACGGCCACGCCTTGACGCTGCGCCTCATGCTCGTTCAGGCCGACGCGGGCGAGCGGCGGCTCGGTGAACATGTTGGCCGGGACCAGGCGATCGGCCGTGCTTCGCTGACCTCCGGCGAGATTGTCTCGGATGATCCGGAAATCGTCGACCGAGACGTGGGTGAATTGCGGGCTGCCTGCGGCCTCGCCCAGCGCCCATACCCCAGGCGCGCTCGTTTCCAATCGCTCGTTCGATCGGATGAAGCCCCGGTCGGTCAAGGTGACGCCCGCCGCCTCCAGCCCGATCCCCTGTGTATTGGGCGTACGACCGGCAGCGACGAGAATGTGGCTGCCCTCGATGGTCTGCTCGCCGGCGCTTGTCCGCACGACCAAGCTGACGGCCTGACCGCAACGGCCCGTCACGCTCAGGGTCTCGGCCCGGGTCACGATCGTGATGCCCTCGGCGGCGAGGATCGCCTGCATCTCGGCAGCGACGTCGGTATCCTCGTTGCTGAGGATCTGAGGCCCCGCCTGGAGGATCGTCACGCGGCTGCCGAAGCGGCCGAAGGCCTGGGCCATCTCCAAGCCCACATAGCCGCCACCCAGCACGATCAAGTGCGAGGGCACCGCGTCGAGTTCCAACAACTCGATGTGCGTGAGTGGTTCCGCTCCCGCAAGCCCAGGGATGGCGGGGATGGTTGCGTGCGTTCCCAGGTTGAGAAACACTTGGTCGGCCGTCAACATCCGCGTGCCGCCACCGTTGAGCTGCACCCCCAGGGTCTTCGGCGCAACGAAATGCCCGCTGCCCATGATCAGTTCGACGCCGGCGTCGCCATAGGCCTTGAGGTGGAACGCGACCTCACTCTCGACCATCGTTCGTTTGCGTCGGCGGACCACCTCCATGTCGGTGATGACGGAACCGGTGATGGTTCCGAACTGGGCGGCGTGGCGCACCAGGTAGGCGACCTTGGCGCTCCAAATCTCGTTCTTGCTGGGCAGGCAGGCAATATTGGGACACGAGCCTCCCACCCAGCGACGCTCGACGACGGCGACCCGGCGTCCAGCATGTCCGAGATGCCAAGCCAGCAGCTTACCGCCTTGGCCGCTCCCCAGGATCACGGCATCGAAGTGCTCCGGCCGGGCTGCAGCACGCGTGTTTTTATCTGCTGCTGGCACTTGCTGTGAGCCCATAGTGTTCGACGGATCAGAATGATTCATGGTCGTTGCTCCACAGGTCAGCGCACGGACAGGTGTCTTGTCTCAAGCGGGCGGGACCGCCTGTCGGCGAGCCGGCAAGCTCCGGCCGCGGTCGCGCCGGACGTCCATGGATCGAGCATCGGCCATGAGCCCGCCTGTCGCCTGGAGGTGCGAACGTGGGCTACATTACGGGCAGCACGTCATTCCGGAATGCTCTGACGTGCTAAATTCATGCTGATTCAGCTCAAGATCCGTCCCGCAGCTGGATCCCCAGTCGTCAAAGGACCATCAGGGCCGAGTTCCGACGACGCCGCTCGTCCGGGCGGTCCGATGGATGTGCCGCGTTGGGTCGCGGTACCGCTTCGGATCGGCCGACCGGCCCTTGCCTCGGCATCTGCTTCGGGAAACGTGGTCGGAGCGTCTGAAACGGCGGACAGGGGCGTGCCGAACCTTCGCCAGATCACGCCACGGGACGTCTGCTCTGGAGCACACTGGAGCCAGCCCGGATCGGCGTAGTTGGATCGAGCGGCCGCTGGCGCGACGTCGAACCGGGCTGGCGAGCGGAAGGGCTGCATTCGGTCGCGGATGCGTTCAAAGCAGACCCGCATCGAGGGTCCTGGGCCGGGCACGGACCCTCTCCAGGCGAACCGTCACCGCGCCGATCCGGCGCAGAAGGCCGTCACGCCGTCTGCGAGCTCACCGTGGCGAGGGCCGACACGGCGCCGCTCGGGGCAACCTGCGGCGAGGTCGATGCGTCCTAGACCTGACGCATCCCGCCGTCGACGCAGAGTTCGGCGCCCGCGACATAGCTTGCCTCGTCGCTCAGCAGGAACAGTGTGGCGGCGGCGACCTCCTCCGGGCGAGCCATGCGGCCCAGCGGGATCGGCGCGATCAGGGCGGCGCGTCCCTCTTCCGGCACGCTCGCCATCATGGCCGTGTCGGTCGGGCCCGGCGCCACGACGTTGACGCGGATGCCGCGCGGAGCCAACTCGGCGGTCCAGGTGCGCGCGTAGGAGCGGAGCGCCGCCTTGGTGGCCGCATAGGTACCGTAGGGAGAGATGCCCATCCCATCGGCGATCGATCCCATCAGGACGACGGAACCGCCAGCCCCCATGGCCCCGATCGCCGCCTGCATGCCGAAGACCGCACCCCGCACGTTGATCGCGAAATGCCGGTCGAAATGCCCGGGCGTCTCGTCCGCCAGCGTGGCGGGCTCCGAGATGCCGGCGTTGAGCACGAGGGCGTCGATGCGCCCGCGCTCCTCTCGCACCGTTTCCACCGCGCGCAGAAGATCTTCCGGCGCGCTCGCGTCGGCCACGAGGCCGCGCGCGCCTCTGCCGACGTTGGCTGCTGCCATCTCCACCTCGGCGGCGCGCCTGCCGGTGAGGAACACCGCCGCGCCTTCGTCCGCCAATCGCTGCGCGACCGCGAGGCCGATCCCCTTCGCGCCACCGACCACCAGCGCAACCTTGTCGTTCATGCGTGCCATCGCGACCGTCTCCACGTGAGCGAATGGCTTTGAGATACACGCCCTATATCTGCTATCAAGAACGCACCTTCGTGAGCCTAGATATGCCGAACGATACCGACCTCGAGGTGCTGGCCCAATGCGCCCTCGCCGACATGGCCCGCGTCCGGCCCGTGCTGGACAAGATCGCCGACAAGTGGACGATCATGATCCTGTCGGTGTTGTGCCCGAAGCCGGCGCGGTTCAACGCCATCAAGCGGCGGCTCGACGGCATCACCCACAAGGCCCTCGCCGATGCCCTCAAGCGACTCGAACGGAACGGTCTCGTGACGCGCACCGTCCTGCCGACGGCACCGATCGGCGTCGAATACGCGATCACGCCGCTGGGACATTCGCTGCGCGAACCCTTCGAGGCGCTCTGCGCCTGGGCCCTGACGCATGGCGATGCCATCCGGGAGGCCAATGCGGCGCAGGACTCGGCCAAGGGCAGCGTGCCGGAGGAGTCCGGCCCTCACGCGATGGTTCTCGACCGTTCGGTCTCAAAGGCTCGGGGAGAGGGCCTGATCGTCGATGCCGCACGACCCGCCGGGCTCCCGATCACCGAGGCGCAGGGGCGAGGCCGGAGCCACGGCCGTGCGTAGTGGCCGCTCTGCGGGAGGCGAGCGCTCAGGCGGTCGCAATCCCCTGGCGGACGAGCGTGGCGGCGAAGTCGCGGCAGGGGTGCGCGAGCCGACGTTCTCGATCACGTGGCTTCCGGGCACGAGTCCTCTACCGTTTCTTTACCCCGATGCATCAGGCGTGGCTGTAAGCGAGGTTGTAGATCTCTCCAGCTTCTGCCTCCCAGGCCACTTTCGGCTCCCCGATCTTCTCCACCAGGCAAGCACTGAGCAGGTATGTTCGAGATCGACCCAGGTCCTGAGTGGCCCCTCCTGCAGCGAAGTCGGCCGCCATACGCGCACCCATCGCATATCCGCTGTTCAGCATGCGAAAACCGGTATGCGCGTTGAACAAACCAGCCCAGGCGTCCTTCGAAAATCGCCAGAAATCCCATGGCTCTTCGTGCAGCGGCCAGGACGGATGCGACTGGATGAAAGCCACACCTCCAACGTTCATGACCTTATTCATCTCGAGCGCCACCATCCAGGGCATGAGGAGATGCTCGAAGACGGATATCGAAAGGATATAATCAAATCGACCCTGAACATGTCTGCTAAGGTGATGAGCGTCGCCCACGATATCGACGTTCTCGCCAGCCGTGATATCGAGCCCAACGTATTCGACACCTTCAGCCACCATGAAGCGGTAGGAGTTCCCGCTTCTAGCGCGAGAGCCGATCTCCAATGCCCGGCCTCCCCGCCGAGTTGCTTCCGTAAAGCGGGAGGTCATCTCGCCATAGGCAATATCTTCTGCGGATCTGAACTTAGATCCGGGATGTTCCAGGATTGTGCCATCTTTGAAGACAAGCTGCAGTCCAGAATGAAGTGGATTGGAACTTGGGAGTATGGCTGTCAGATCGAAACCCCAATCGGCGCTCTCCGCGCCGAAGTGCTGAGGCAGGTCCTCGCGCTTTGATGGGATGCTTGTGGCAGCTACTTCTTCGCCTTCATAAACTATGGTTGGCGGACCGGCTTCAGCCCACCCTACAATGAAAACAGCATTTCGAAACATCGAGCAAGTATCGATATAGTGTCGCATCTTTCAACTCACTGTCGACCTGCCGCCCACGGTACATGGAATCAGCGTGACTTGCGATCGAAACCGCTTCTCCGGGCTCCACGTCGGCGTCCGGCTCCAGCGGCTTGCGTGGCATCTCGGGGACCATCTCTGCCATCGCCGCTCGGCTCACGCTCACCAGGAACGTCTCACCCGCGAGCGACCGCGGTCCGATGTCGCAGCGGCAACGTCTCGGCGCTCTCGTCCTGCTTGTCCAGCGCTCCTGGCTCCCGATACGGTGAAGCGCCCCACCCCACTCCACCCCGATCGGCGACGTGAGATCCTGTGCCGATCCGCCGGCACCATCGCTGGCTCTACCCTGTCGACTGGCGCGAGTTGTCAGCCGCGGCGGGCGCTTGAAGACCGGTTCACCGGCCCCGACGGGCAGACGATCTACCCTTGTTTCAGGGAGGGTCCTTCTTCGACCGGTGATGCGCGACAAGCAGCTCCATCGGAGCTGTCTGGTACGAGGACCAGCGTCACGGGCTTCGGGGCGTCGGTTTCATCGTGCATGTTCATCAGGACGCGATAGCCCACGCGCGACACCGCGAGATGATAGGCATCGGACACGTCGGGCCTGACGATGGTCTGTCGCGCGTAGCCGAGCAATCGCTGATCGGCATTGAAGGCCAGAACCCAGCCGCCTTGCTCGGGCCGCTCCGGTGAAAACGCCCAGCCGGTCAGTTCCTGCCAACCGTGCCCCACGGCCAGGGTCATGTCCTGCGCTGATGCACAGGCCGGCATGGTGTTCATATCGAAGCCGGCCATGGCGTTCATCGGCGGCCGATACACGTCAGCGAAGCGTTCTGAGAACGGCCCCAAACGATGACGTGCCATGAAGGCCAACGCTCCTTGCACCAACTCGGGATGCGGGTAGACGCCCGTCACGGGCCAGTCGGAGAAAATCCCGTTCGCGAAGGCTTCGCCGGCCGCATCGTATGCAGCCACGCGGTTGCGCCACTCTCGCAGAGGCGAGGCCGCGAAGGTGCTGGCGGCCGACAAGGCGAGCAGGACGGCAGCGAGGCAGAGTTGCGCCTGGGCGCGGCCGGGCATCGCCCGAGCCCATCGCCAACCCATCAGGAAGACGCAGCTGGCGAAGAGGAGAGACTGGATCGCGTAGCGAGACGAGATGGCGGTCTCAAGGCCGTAGTTGACGCGGCCCGTTGCCGTCACGAGGGCCCCGATGACGGTGAAAGCTGCGACCCCGACCAGCCAGACCATCACGAGGTCGAGAGGCTCCTTGCGCCACCAGGCGCGAGCGATGGAGGTGAGGATCGCTGCATAGCCGATGAGCAATGTAGCGCCGAGCCACGGACACGCGCCCGGATAGCCGCGCAGCGTTGAGCCGAGATAATTCAATGCGAAGTGTAGGATGTCGACGGGGTTGTGCGAGGGCGGGGTCCCCGAGCCTCCGTAGCCTAAGAGGTAGGCGGCCGTCATCGCCGCGGCAGGCACGGCAAAGGCTGCGATGCGCGTGATCGGAGCACGCATCATCAGCGCGACGAGAAGGACGGGCCCGACCACGGTGTTGCCACTCGCCATAGAGCAGATCGCGACAGCATCAGCCATGACGGCACCGGCGACCCACAGCAGAGAGCGCCCGGGTCGTGAAGATATCGCGAAGAGGCCGATGGCGACGATCGCGGACAGGTCGACCAGGGGAAACTGCACCTGGAAACCGCTGGCGAAATTGTCCGACTGCGCCACTGAGAGCAGAAGGCTGGTTATGAGGATCGCAGTCGCGGAGCCAAGCCAGTTGCGTCCAACCGTACCGAAGGCAAGGAGGCCGCCGATCGCACAGAACAGGGCCGTGAGAACGGCTGTGGGTAGATAGCCGCTGGCATCGAAGAAATGCACGTCGGCCAGCATCAGCAGCCGCGTGGTCACGATCCTGTGCTCATTATGGAAGGCGAAGAGGTCTGTGAGCGTGTAGCGGCCGGCGAATATCGTCGGCAGCGACTTCATGAACTCCCAAGCGTCCCAATAGGGCATGGGACGTATCATCTCGTAAATGAGAGTCAGCGTGCGACCGACCAGAATGCAGGCGAAGGCGGAAATCAGTATCCAAATAACTGTACCGATACGATCGGAAAGCGGTGGTGTCATGTTTTCTCCATGGGCCGCCATGTGCAACAACCATAGTGGCTCGTCGGAATGTCATGAAGTCTCAGGAGGTTCCAGGCGCGCTCGCGTTCCGGCCATCCTTTTCCCTCCTCAGCTCGAAAAACCGGGCCGGCAGGCTCGCCAGCCCCGATTTGGAGCCATCCTACTCACTTCGGGCATCGATCCGCCCCTTTCTTTATAGTGTCTGCCGGTGCGGCCTGAGGTCGACCGTGGCGATCGAAGATGAACCTGTGACCCGAAGGGTGCTCGGGCGTCTGAACCCACCCCTCCGGCTCGATGAGCGCTATCCCCACCATCGCCTCCCCCCGTCCCCGAAACGGTCGGCCTCCGCCTGGTGCCGACGTCGCCTGCGGCCTCGTCCCGACCTTCTGGCTCCTCTCCCGAGGCATGAGGCGGGCGGATGCCGCGGCGGCGGTCCCCCGGACGTCAGCCCCGAAGCCGGCGCGACATCGTCGATGACGGGGCCGGGTGGCCGCCGCACCGCCCCGCGGTCCTTCGGGGCGACAGCAGGAGGTCGGGTCACGAGCAGTCGAACGGCGGGTGGGAGCGCGTCCGGTCCGAGGGTGGCCTCGGGTGTGCTGGACCGTCTGGTTCGCCACGCCTCACGGTGGGACGCGCGAAGCGGCGTCATTCGGAGGGCGGTCCGGACGACCTCAGGGATCCGGACCGCCGAGCGGCGCCGCGCACCTCGCCCCTGCCTCTGTCCCGCCCTCTCCACCGTCATGCCCGGGCTTGTCCCGGGCAGCCACGCCGACCAGCGCCATCCGGCCGCCCACCTCCTCCGCCCGCGCGGCCGGGGCGTGAGCCGAGGCGCTCGCACGACGCCATCGTAGCCGACGCCCCCCGCCCGCACGCGCGGCACGGCACATGACGTTGAGGCGCCGGCCCACAAATCTGCATCGTCCAACGATCCGCCCCGGGAATATTCCGGCATCACCATGGGTCTAACAGATGACCCACATCGACCCTACGCGACATCGACGCCGGGATCTGGGTCAGACCGTTCTCCGCAAGGACCGAACAGGACGCTCGACATGCGCAACTCCATCATCTTCGCGACGCTGGCCCTCGCGGGTCTGCTCGCAACGGTTTCGGTACCGGCCATCGCCGCGTCGGCGCACAACTCACAGGCCGGATCCATGGGGCCGACCAGCAACCCGACCGGCCCGACGGTCGGCTCGCCCCGCCGCGTGCACGACCGCACACGGATGTGACTCGGCTGACGGGAGCCGCCACGGCTCAGGCGGGGCAGCAGCCCGGGACGCCCCTGCCCCTGCTGGCCTGCCCGAGGCAGGCGACATGCCGGCGCCACCGAGCGCCGCCGCAGCCGCCGCAACCGCACGAGAGCAGTATCGGGTCAGTCGACGTCGTCTCGACGGTGTCGAACCCTATGCAACGGCGCGCGATCCGAAACCGCATCGCCTGCGCCGGACGTAAAAGATTTTGATCAGATGGAATAAAGGTCGTCCAGGACGGGTTCTCATCATTGGAACCGTCAGTTCAAGGGAGAACCGAATTGAGCAACCACCATGACGAAGAGCACGGCCGGCTGGATCGACGCGGGGCGCTCGAATGCATGCTTTGGGCCGGCACCGGTGTGCTGTGGAGCCTGGCGGGAGGCATACCGCGATCGATGAGCATCGCCCAAGCGGCGACGCTCGACACGCCGAGCGGTCTTACCTTCTTGCAGATGAGCGACAGCCATGTCGGATTCGACAAACCCGCCAATCCCGATGCCCTGGGCACGCTCAGGGAGGCGGTCGACCTCATCAAGGCGATGCCGACGCGTCCGTCCTTCTACCTCCACACCGGCGACATCAGCCACCTGTCGCGGGACTCCGAGTTCGACAATGCCGATCAGGTCATCAAGGGGCTGAATGCGCCCGTGTTCTATGTGCCGGGCGAGCACGACCTGCTCGACGACGGCGGCGGCAAGGCTTACCTCGACCGCTACGGCAAGGGCGCCAAGGGCTCGGGCTGGTACGCGTTCGATCAGGACGGGGTCCACTTCATCGGCCTCGTCAACGTCGCCGACCTGAAACCCGGCGGACTCGGCAATCTCGGCCCGGACCAGATCGCCTGGCTCGAGGACGACCTGCGCGGGCGATCGCCATCGACGCCGATCGTGGTCTTTGCCCACATTCCGCTCTGGACCATCTACCCCGCATGGGGCTGGGGCACCGCGGACAGCGCACAGGCGCTCGCGCTGTTGAAACGCTTCGGATCGGTGACGGTGCTCAACGGGCACATCCACCAGGTCATGCAGAAGGTCGAGGGCCATGTCGCCTTTCACACGGCGCGGGCGACCGGGTTCCCCCAACCCGCCCCCGGCACGGCGCCATCGCCAGGGCCCATCAAGGTGCCGGAGGGGCAGCTGCGCAGATACCTCGGCGTCACGAATGTCACGTTCGTGCAGGGCACGGAGCAGCTGGCCATCGTCGACATCCCTCTCGCTGGCTGAACAGGATCGACCACCATGCCGGTATCATCCCTTGCACCCCGTCGCCGGGTCCTGGCGGCCAGAGACTGTCTCCTGGCGGTCATCCTGACGACGGTCGGCACCGTGCCGGCCGCCTCTGCCGAGAGCGGCAAGATCACGATCGACAACTTCACCTTCTCGCCCGCCGAACTGACCGTCGCGCCCGGGACCACCGTGACCTGGACCAATGGCGATGACATTCCTCATACGGTCGTGTCCAATGATAAAGTATTCCGGTCCAAGGTCCTCGACACCGACGATCACTTCAGTTTCACCTTTACTAAGCCGGGTGAGTATGCGTACTTCTGCTCGATCCATCCGCACATGACTGGCAAAGTCGTTGTCAGGGTGCCTTAGAGCCGATGGCGCGGAAGCGGTGGTCGACAGGTGGATCCCGTGACGACGCTCGCCCATGCACGTTTCAGCCAGCACGTGTTGCCGCGGCTCGACGAGGGCTACAGGTTGGCGCGCTGGCTGACCGGCAACCCGACCGACGCGGAAGATGTCGTTCAGGAAGCCAGCTTGCGGGCGTATCGGGGCATCGAGTCCTTTGCCGAAGGCAATGCGCGCGCCTGGTTCCTCACCATCGTCCGCAACACATGCTACTCGTGGCTTCGGCAGCACCGGCCGCGCGCCGTCCTGTTCAGCGAGGACCTCGACTCGGCGGAGCGGGACTCCGTCCTGGACACCGGCGGCGCGCTGGGGGCAGAAACGCCGCAGACGCCCGAGGCCGCCCTGATCGAGAAGGACAAGGCCGCGCGGCTGGCGCGGGCGATCGACGACTTGCCTGTGCCGCTGAAGGAGACGCTTGTGCTACGGGAATACCATGGTCTGAGCTATCGCGAGATTGCCGAAGTGAGCGGTGTTCCGATCGGCACCGTCATGTCCCGTCTCGCGCGATCCCGGCAGCACCTCATGACCCTGTTGATTTCAGACCGCCCATGACCGACGACCATGAAACGACGATGCTGCTCGGCGCCTACCAGGACGGCGAGCTTTCGCCCGGTGAAGCCTTGGCGATGGAACGGCGCCTGGCGACGGAGCCCGGGCTCCGGGCCCGGGCAGAGCAACTCGGCCTCCTGTCGGGCGCCATCCGGGACGCGCTGCTGACGCCGCCCCCCTCCCGGGCCTTGCGGGCCCGCGTGGTCCAGGCGATCGGGTTCGGCGGCGGAGCGCCGCGTCCATCGTGGCTGCGGTCCGGGCTGCCGATGGCGGCCATGCTGCTGATCGGCCTCCTGGGCGGCGGGGTGATCGGAGGGGGGGCCGGCACCTGGCTGGCCTCTCCCGGATCACGAATGATCGAAGAGGCCGTTGTCGCGGGGCATCTCCGCGGCCTGATCGCGCCCCAGCCGTTCGACATCGCTTCGTCGAACCGCCACGTCGTGAAGCCCTGGTTCAACGGCCGGACGACGGTCGCCCCGGATGCCATCGACCTGGCCAGCCAGGGTTTCCCGCTCGCGGGCGGCCGCATCGATGTCGTCGGCGGCAAGGCCGTTCCGACGCTCGTCTACCACCATGACCAGCACGTGATCAGCGTTACCGTCGTGCCTCGGACCGCGGGTGTGTCGGAGGGCGAAGATCACCGGGACGGCTACACGGTCAGGTATTGGAGCGTGGGCGACCTCACCTACTGGCTCGTGTCCGACCTCGACGCTGCAGCGTTGCACACGTTCGAGACCCTGTTCCGCAAAGACCCCGGAAGCGCGACGTGACGCGCCGATGGCGCATCGTCGCGGTGCCTGCGCGCCACGGCTCGCTCCGAACGGTCGGTCGGCAGCGGGATGAACTCGGGTCCTGAGCACACGACATTCGGTGATACTGGCGATTGCGAGCAACGAGGATCTCAGATGATTGCGAATCATTCGGCGCTGCGGACAAGTCACGGGGTCGATCCACAGAGGACAGTGCCCGACCCGGCCGTCTAGATGTCTCGCCCCCGATAGACATCGGGTGTTTCGGGTTCTGCCGCGCGGACCTGCTTCAGGAGTCGGCCATCGATGGCGATCAGGCCGCACCCGATCAGCGCCATCCCCAGGTCATGCCGCGGGTCGAGACGCTCACCCAGCACGAGCGCGCCGAGCATGATGGCCGACACCGGGATGAGGAAGGTGACGAGGAGGAGGTTCGTCGCTCCGGCGCTCGCCAGGATGCGGAAGTAGAGCACGTAGGCGAGCGCCGTCGACAGTGCCGCGATGCCCAGGACCGCGCCCCACACCGACGCGCCCGGCATCGGCAAGGTCCAGGGTCGGTCGACGACGAGGGCGACGGGCAGGAGCAAGAGCGCCGACGCCGTCACCTGCCCGGCAGCCGTCGCCATGGGCGGAACGCCCATGCGCCGGAAGCGCCGCCCGAAAATGCCGGCAAAGGCGTAGGACACGGCCGCGCCGAGGACGGCGACCTGCGCCAGGAGGTCGGTCCCCAGACCCGCGAGCACGACCGGCCCGACCATCACGACCACGCCTCCGAGGCCGATGAGCACGCCGGCCAGCCGATTGCCGGTCATCCTCTCGTCCGAGGTCAGGGCGTGGGCGGCTACGACGGTGAACAGCGGCGTGGTCGCGTTGAGGATGGCGGCGAGCCCCGAGGCGATGTGGGTCTGGCCCCAGACGATGAGGCAGAAGGGAACGACGTTGTTGAGGAGGCCCATGCCGAGGAAGGCAGCCCAGACCCGAGCCTCGCGCGGCATCCTCGACCCCGCGAGGGGCACGATGGCGTTCAGGATCAGAGCGGCCAGGCCGACACGCAGGACGACGAGGGTGAACGGTGGCAGGGCCGAGAGCGCCACATGCGTGAAGAAGAACGAACCACCCCAGAGCACCGAGAGGCTGAGCAGCATCGCCCATTCAGGCGCGGACATCGTGCGGTTCACGGCAGGGGTCATGACCAGTCTCTCGGCGGCCCGACCCGTCTACGCCGTTCCGCCGCCGGCGCGCGTCCCGTTTCTTGCTCTCGAAGGGACGACTTCCTCCCGCCCCGTCCGGGCCATGCCATGGTCCGAGAGACCGTGACGCGAGCACGTCATCGGAGCGGGTCGGCGTCGAAGCGCCTGGCCAAAGGCACGCAGGCGCCCCTGGCCAGCCGAGTGCGTCAGGCTTCGGTGAAGTTGGTGGGCAGGACGATCATGTCGTGGATCGTGACGTTGCGGGGCCGGCCCAGCATGAAGAGCACCGCGGCGGCGACCTCGGAGGCTTCGATCAGCCCGCCCGCGTCCTTGACGGCCTGAAGCCGTTCCGCCGGCCAGTCCGCGAGCAGGGCCGAGATCACCGGCCCGGGCGAGACCTGGGCGACGCGGATCCCGTGCTGGGCGACCTGGCGGCGGGTCGCCTGGGTGAAGGAGGTGATCGCCCACTTGGATGCCGTGTAGACGGGTTCGGGCTTGATGGAGACGTGGCCGGCCACCGAACAGGTCACGACGATGTCGCCGCCGCCGCGCGCGATCATGTGCGGCAACACGGCATGGACGTTCTTGATCACGGCGTTGACGTTCAGGTTCAGCATCCTGTCGATGCTGGCCGGGTCGGTGTCGACGAGGTCTCCGCCGATATAGCTGCCGGCGTTGCAGTAGAGGATGTCGATCCGGCCCGTCTTGGCCAGGATGTCCGGCACCATCGCGTCGCAGCTCCGGGCGTCGAGGAGGTCTGTCACCTGGGCCACCGCCCTGCCGCCGCTCGCCGCGACCAGCTCCTTGAGTGCGGCTTCGTTGCGGTCGACCATCACGACCGTGGCTCCCGCCGCCAGGAGCGCCTGGGCGGTCGCGAGGCCGATGCCGGAGGCCGCGCCCGTGATCGCCGCGACCTTGCCGTCGAATGCATTCGCCATCTTGGTTCTCCTCATGTGCCTTCGGGTCCGCGCGGCACCGTCCGCGATGCCGCCGCGGTCCCGGATCAGGCGCGCCGTTCGCGGCTGATGTAGGTGGCGGCGAGAATGATCGCGCCCTTGATGATGAGCTGCGGATAAGGCTCGATATTCATCATGTTGAGGCCGTTGTTCAGGATGCCGAGCAGCGCGGCGCCGATCAACGTTCCGATGATGGACCCGCGCCCTCCCGAGATGGCGGTGCCGCCGAGCACCACGGCGGCGATCGCGTCGAGCTCGAAGCCCGTCCCGGCATTGGCCTGACCCGAGGACACGCGCGAGATGAACACCACGGCCGCGAGCGCCGTGGTCAGGCCGGAGATCACGTAGACCAGCCCCTTGATGCGCCGGACCCTGATGCCGGACAGGCGTGTCGCCTGCTCGTTGCCGCCGATGGCATAGACGTGGCGCCCGAAGGGCGTGCGGGCCAGCAGCACCCAGGCCACGAGATAGACCACCGCCATGATGACGATCGGCGTCGAGACGCCGAGCAGCGAGCCCCGGCCGAACACGTTGATCCACTCGGGCATGCCGCTGATGGGGCGCCCGCCCGAATAGGTGAGCCCGATGCCGCGGGCGACGCTCATCGACGCGAGCGTGACGATGATGGGCGGCATGCCGGCGAAGGCCACGAGGGCGCCGTTGAGGAGCCCGAACAGCCCGCCGAGCGCCAGGCAGGCCAGGAGCGCCACGGCCCCGGGCAGGCCTGAGAACACCATGAGGCCGGCCGCTACCGCGCCGACGCAGGCCATGACGGCGCCGACCGAGAGGTCGATGCCGCCCGTGAGGATCACGAAGGTCATGCCGACCGCGATGATGGCGTTGATCGAGATCTGGCGGAGCACGTTGGCCAGGTTGTCGAGCGACATGAAGTTGTCGCTCGTCGCCGCCATGATCAGCGAGACGATGACGAGGCCGAGCAGCGGCAACGTGACCGTCGACCGCTTGGCGAGGTTCAGCCAGGTCTGGAACGGGCCGGGCGCCTCGGCCGCGCCGGCGGCTGGGCTAGTGGACGACATGGCTCTCTCCCGCCGTTGCGTGCCGCATGACCTCCTCCGCCGTGATGGCCGGAGCCTCGAGGGTCGCCACGATCCTGCCGCTCTTGAACACCGCGACCCGGTCGCACATGCCGACCACCTCCGGCAGTTCGGACGAGATCATGACGATGGCGAAGCCGCGGGCCGTGAACTCCCGCATCAGGTTGTAGATCTCGGCCTTGGCGCCGACGTCGATGCCGCGGGTCGGCTCGTCGAAGATCAGGATCCTGGCGTGGTGGTTCAGCCAGCGCGCGATGACCACCTTCTGCTGGTTGCCGCCCGACAGGTTGGCCACCACGGCCTCGGTGCCGGGCGCCTTGACGCCGACCCGTGTCATGACGGCCCGCGTCGCGTCCTGCTCGCGGCGCCCGTCGATCAAGCCGAAGCGGGACAGGTACTTGCCGTAATTGTTGATGGAGATGTTGGCCTTGCAGCTGAACTGCGGGATCAGCCCCTCCGTCTTGCGGCTCTCGGGCAGGATGCCGATCCCCTTGGCCAGCGCGTCGGCGGGGTCGGCGATGGCGAGCTCCGTGCCGTCGATCCTGATGCGGATGGACCGGCAGGGACCCGCCCCGATCACGGCGAGCGCGGTCTCGGTGCGGCCGGAGCCGACGAGGCCCGCGAAGCCGAGGATCTCGCCCTGGTGAAGCTCGAAGCCATTGACGGGGCCGTTCCTCTTGAGCTGCAGGTCGGATACGGCCAGCATGACCTTGCGCCCTGGCTGCGGCGCCGGCTTCGGCGGGAAGCTGTTCTCGATGCGCCGGCCGACCATCATCTCGACGAGGGTCTGCACGTCCGTTGCTGCCACATCGCGCGAGTCGACGTAGTTGCCGTCGCGCAGGACGGTGATGCGGTCGCAGACCTCGAAGATCTCCTCGAGGTGATGCGAGATGAAGATCATGCCGACGCCCTGGCGGCGCAGTTCGCGCATGACCTTGAACAGGTGCTCGGCCTCGGTCGGCGTCAGGGTGGCGGTGGGCTCGTCGAGGACCAGGATCTTGCCGTTGACGGCGAGCGCCTTGGCGATCTCGATGAATTGCTGCTGGGCCACGCTGAGGAGGCGGATCGGGATCGACAGGTCGATCGTCACGCCGAGCCGCGCCAGGAGGGCGGCCGCCTGCCGGCGCATCTCGGCGCCGCGGAGCAGGCCCAGAGGGCTGCGGAGCTCACGGCCCAGGAAGATGTTGTCGACGGCGTCGAGGTCCGGGATGAGGCTGAACTCCTGGAAGACGATGCCGATCCCGGCCTGGGTGGCGTCCTCGTAGCTCGCGAACGCGTGCGTCGTGCCCTCGATGGCGATCGTGCCGCTGTCCGGCTGGTAGATGCCGCACAGGATCTTCATGAGCGTCGACTTGCCGGCGCCGTTCTCGCCCAGGAGCGCGTGGATCTCCCCGGCCTGCACTTCGAGGTCGACGTCTCGCAGCACGCTCACGCCGGCGAAGCTCTTCGAGGCTCCGGTCACTTTCAGAAGGGCGTTGGCCATCCGGGGTTCCTTCTCGGGACCGGCCCCGCCGCGAGGCGGGACAGGTCATGTCTGGATCAGGTTACCAGGCGAAGCCGCCGGCGTTCGCCTTGTCCACCACGCGCACGTCGATCGGGAAGGCCGTCGGCACGACCTTGGCGCCCCAGAGCTTCGCGAGCGCCAGGGCGAGGCCGATGCGGATCTGGTCGCGCGGAAACTGGGCCGTGGTCTCGACGAAGACCTTGCTGCCCTTGGCGATCTCGGACACGGCCTCCGGAGCGCCGTCCACCGAGGTCAGCTTGATGTCCTTGCCGCTCGACTGGATGGCGGCCAGCACGCCCATGGCGCCGCCGTCGTTGACGGAGAAGATGCCGGCGAGCTTGGGATGCGCCTGGATCATGTTCTCGGTCACCGTGAGGGCGGTGTCGCGCTCCTGCTTGCCGTTCTGGGTCGCCACGATCTTGACGTCGGGCGTCTCGGCCAGCGCCGCCTTGCAGCCTTCCACCCGCTCGATGATCGGGACGACCGGGATGCCGTCCAGGATGGCGACCTCGCCCTTGCCGCCGATGGACTTGGCGAGGTACTTGCACGACTGGTAGCCGGCGTCTCTGTTCTTGGACCCGACGAAGCTGTCGACGGGACCGGCGGCATTGGCGTCGACCGCCACCACGATGATGCCGGCGTCATGCGCCTCCTGCACGGCGTTCTTGATCCCGTCCGTGTCGGTCGGGTTGACCAGCAGGATCTTGATGCCCTGGTGGATCATGTCCTCGACATCGCTGATCTGCTTGGACACGTCGTGGGCCGCGTCCGTGACGACGACCTGAGCGCCGACCGAGGCGGCGGCCTCCTTCAGGGCCTGCTGCATCAGCACGAAATAGGGGTTGTTCAGCTCCTGGAAGGTCATGCCGATCTTCAGGGGCGCGGCCGCCTGGGCCGCCCCGAGGGGCAGCATGCCGAGGGCGAGCGCCGCGAGGGAGACGCGGGAGAACAACGTCATGGGTGTTTCCTTTCTGGCATCGTGACCGTCGCGCGCGGCATCGGCACCGTGCCGCCCGCGGGTCTCATGGTTGCTGGACCGGAAGTGCCGGAGGGTTCGGCCAGAGGGGGGCCGGCCGAAGGCGTGGGGATCCGGGCACAGGCGCGCGGATCGGCATGGGCGGAAGGAACGGGCCGGGGCGGCGTCGGGACGGCTGCGGGTCCTCGTCGGACAGCGACAGTCACGTCGGGCGGGAGGGCCGTCCTGGAACGGAGGGCCGGTCGGATCATCGGCCTCAGCCTTGAGACACGACACGCGGGACCCCTGACGGTCGCGCCCCGACGATCGTGGAGGTGGAGGCGTGGCGGCCCGGCTTCGCATCCGCGCCCGCCTGCGCAGATGCGCTCAGATTGTGGGATAATGCACGGGTTCGTTCCTCCATCTGCGCGTCATCGCTTATTTTTGATGTAGTTTAATCACGTCGCGACCCGTGTCAACAGCGTTCCGGCCGCATGCCGGCGAGGGTTGACGTCCTCCCGTCATCACGCATTCTGGCGTCAGCGGATCGGCCCGAGGGCGGGCGGCCGCGAGAAGGGGGGTCATCGGCGCGCTGATCTCGGCGGAACGGCCTGGACCCTCATCGGCGCATTCGCTGCTTGAGGCCCGTCTTCCGTTGAGTAATCTACGTCACCGATGTCGGTTTGGGTGACGATGCCGTTGAGTGACGCCGAACGACGACGCGCGATCGTCGATTTCCTTCGCGACCGCCCCTTCGCATCCGTGCGCGACCTGCAGGACCGGCTCGGCGTTTCGGCCGCGACCGTGCGGCGCGACATCGACAAGGTCGACGGCCTGGGCGTGGCCCGCAAGGTCTATGGCGGCGTCTCGGCGCTGCAGCCTTCGCCGGCCGCCGCCTTTGCGCTTCCCTATGCCGAGAACCGGGACCTCGCCGTCGCCGCCAAGGGCTGCATCGCCGATGCCGCCGCCACGATGGTGGAGGACGGCGACTCGATCATCATCCACGGGGGATCCACCTGCTTCCAGCTCGGGGTCAGGCTCGTCGAGCGCAGCTTTCGCCTCTTCACCAATTCCATGCCGCTCGTGAGCTACATGAGCGAGCATGGCCGCTGCAGCCTCACGGTGGCCGGAGGCGACCTGCACCGCGAACCCCGCATCCTCCATCCCGCGGTCCAGGTGCCGTTCTATGCGTCGAAGTTCTTCCTCGGCGCACAGGGCATCAGCGCCGACGGCGTGCTGGAATCGCATCCGCTTCTCGTGCGCTCCATCCAGGATCTCAGCGGCAACGTCGACCAGATCATCCTCCTGGCCGACAGCCGCAAGTTCTCGATCCGCGCCCGCAACGTGGCCCTGCCGCTGTCCCGCATCGACACGATCGTCACCGACGACGGCCTTCCGGATGCCGCCGCGCGGATGCTGGAGGACGAAGGGATCAAGGTGAGGATCGCGGAGGTGAAGACGACGTGACGGGCGGTCCTCGCCGCGATCGCCGGCAAGGCCCTGGTCTATCGCTCTCTCTGCCTGTCTCGGAGTCCGCCTGCTTGGTGCTTGCTACGTCCATGGCAGCATCGTCACTATCGCCGCTGATTGGCGTCGGGTTCTGGTCGCTGTCGCGACGATCATTGCCGCCGACGGTCGAGTGCAGCATCAGACCGGCGTGACTGAACTCGCGATTCTCGTCGAAATGTCACCTTCGCTTTTTTGTTGCAGAGAACCGGCGTTGTCGATCCAAATCCCCCAGACCTCATGACGACGCCGCATAAAGGCGTGGGACCCTTCTCGACCGCTTTTCCGCCGCGCTGGGATCGGTTGCCGATCCGTCTCGGCCTGGATCATCGCTGAAGCGTCGAGCGTGTGTTCGTCGTCGGGCGCCGGAGCGCGATGGCGAGCCGCAGGACCGTCCGGACGAGCACCGCGGCGGCGCGCAGCGTCGGCCCCCATCGCCCGGACACTTTGGAGACGCCGCCGACACGATTGCGGCAGCCGACCGCGACCTCCTCGATCCGGAGGCCCCGCGCGGCCGCGCGCATCTGCATCTCGACGTTCCAGCCGAACGTCGTCTCGGACTGGTCGAGGTCATCGAAGCTGCGCCGCGATATGGCTCGGAACGGCCCCATGTCGGTGACACGCAGTCCGTAGAGCCGGAGCAGCAGGAGGCCCGCGAGCCGCCCCGCCACGACCTGCGGCAGGCCGAGGCTGCCGGGCTCGCGCGCGCCCCTCAGCCGCGAGCCGAGGACGAGGTCGGCGCGGCCCGCCAGCACCGGGCCGATCACCGTGCCGGCGAGCTCCACCCGGTCCGAGCCGTCGCCGTCGACGAAGGCGAGGACAGTTGCATCTGGGCGGGCCGCCGCGGCGCCGGTCGCGCAGGCCTGTCCATAGCCGCGCCGGCGTTCGACGACGACCCGCCCGCCCGCGGCCCGCGCCCGCGCCACGGTCGCGTCGCGCGAGCCGCCGTCCACCACCACGACCTCGTCGAGCCCCGCGGCGAGGAGCGTCGACACGACACCGGCGATCGCCGTCTCCTCGTCGAGACAGGGCACGACGATCGACACGACCCCCTCCGCGCCCCCGGCCCGCATGCGCTCAGAGGCTCCACCGCAGGCCGCAGTTCGAGCAGGCCTTGGGCGGCGCGTCCGACTGCAGCGCGGTGCGGAAATCGCGGTAGCGGGCGCCGTTCCAGATGTCGCGGAGGCTCTCCTGGGTCGCGTCGCCGAGCGTGTAGTTTTCGTAGCCGTGCTGGGCGAAGGGCGCGATGCAGCAGGGCAGCGCGCGGCCGTTGGCGGTGAAGTACATCACAGTCCACGGGCGGCCGCAGAGCGACCACGGATTGCGGCCGGCCTTCTGCTCGAGGCTCATCCCGGGTTCGGAGGCGGCACCCGAGGCCGAGAAGGCGATGCCGAGGTCGGCCGCGACGCGCTCGGCTTCGCGCAGGAACCCGGCCTCCTCGCCGGCGAGGCTGTCGAACAGCGCCTGGTCGGGGCGGGCGAGCCCGACCGCGTCGCGATCGAAGAAGACGAGGCGCTGCAGGTAGACCTCGCGCACGCCGATCCCGGCGGCGAGCCGGACGAAGGCGGGAAGCTCCGCCACCGTGTCCTTCAGCCCGGTGAGCCAGGCCGAGACGCGGGGCCTCGCGAAACCCTCCCGCTCCTGCATCTCGCGGAACCGGCGGACGTTCTTCAGGATGCGCTCGAAATAGTCGACGCCGCGCACCGCGCGGTAGCTCTCGCGCGTCGAGGCGTCGAGCGAGACGCGCAGCTCGTCGAGGCCGGCGTCGACGAGCGCACGGCCGTTGCGCTCGTTCAGCACCGTGCCGTTGGTGTTGAACAGGACGTAGGTGCCGCGGTCCTTGAGGTAGCGCACCATCCTGGGCAGGCTCTTCACCAGCATCGGCTCGCCGACGCCGTGCAGGACGGCGCGTCCGAGGTGCGGGATCTGGTCGACGATGCGGGTGAACAGCTCCCACGACAGATCCGCGGGCGGCTCGAGCTCGGCATAGGTCCGCGGGCAGGTCGTGCACAGGAGATTGCAGCGGTTCGTCACCTCGAGATACAGGCAGACCGGCGCCCGTCCGGCCACGGCCGAACGGTCCGGATCCGCCGCCTCGTGGTAGCGCCGCGGGTCGAGCGGGGGCGCGAGCGTCGCCGTCACCTCGCCGGCCTGGAGGTCATCGCGCATCGGAGGCTCCGTCGCCGCGGCGCCAGGAGAAGGCGTCCCGTGCCGCCGCGGCCAGCACCAGTGCCATGAAGACCGACCAGCGCGGCAGGAAGGGCGGCGCGTCGGCGTGGAAGCCGTAGAGCAGGAACCCGCCCGTCGCGAGCGCGAAGGGGCTCCAGAGGCCCAGCAGTGCCGTGAACGGCATCGCGAGCAGGCCATACCAAGGCAGGGTCGGCGTCAGGAGGATCAGGAACGCGACGATCAGGAGCGCGGTGCCGCCGAGCCCGGCCTTCACCGTCCCGTCGCCGCGCCACCGTGTCCGGAGCGAGAGCGCGAGGAGCGCGAGCGCCGCCGCCGCCAGATAGGCGGGCGTCATCCAGGGGGCGTAGCAGCCGGCGGCCTTGAGCAGAGCCAGGGCCAGGACGCCGCTGCCGGACGTGAGCCCCTGCTCCTGCGCGTAGTCCGGCAGGAAGCCGACGACGCCCGTCCCGGCCGAGAGGGCGAAGGGCAGGTAGCACAGCGCCGCGACCGCGACGACCAGCACCGGCACCCCCACTTGCCATCGCCGCCACAGGGCCGGCAGGGCGAAGACCGCCGTGGGCTTGACCAGGGTGCCGAGCGTCACCGCGACGGCGGCGCCATAGGGTCGCTCCGCCCGGCCGAGCCACGCGAAGGCGCCGAACACGAAGGCCATGGTGGCGGCGTCGACGTGGCCGTTGCCGGCGATCTCCCAGAGCGGCGCCGGATGCAGGAGGTAGAGCCCGAGCCACGCCCGCGGGCGCCCGAGCCGGGCGAGCAGGCGCGCCACGGCGAGCACCGCCACGCCTTCGAGCAGGACCATCGCGGCCTTCATGGCGACGACGCTGGTCGACACGCGCGTCACCAGCGCGAACAGCGCCTCGGCGACGGGCGGGTAGATCGTGACGGCATAGTCGCGCTTGTCGATGAGCCCGTACTGGGCCGGGTCGCGCAGGGCGGCGAGAGCCGGGTCGGCGGGGACGTGGGTATAGGGATTGAAACCCGCCGCCACGACCCGTCCGTCCCAGATGTAGCGGTAGATGTCGCCGGACAGGTTCGGCACGGTCGCGAGGAGGACGAGGCGCAGCGCCAGCGCGACGAGAACGATGGCTGGCAGCGCGGTTCGCGCGCCGCTCCTCGACGCCAGCATCGTCGTCAACACGGCGAGGCCGGCCTGGGCGAAGGCGCAGGCGTAGAACAGGAGGTCGCTCGTCGCGCGCCCGAGCCAGGTCCCCCCGAAGGCCAGGGCGACCAGCATCAGTCCGGCCACGAGCGGAGCCGACGAGTCCCGCCAGCGGACCGCGGGGCGAGCGCCCGTCACCGCATGCATCCGGCCACCCTCCCTGGCTCGCCCGGCGCCGCGAGGTGACGCTCCAGCGCCTCCAGGGCCGCGCCGCTGCCGAGGCGGCCGAGACCGAGCCGCAGCCGGTCGGTCGGGACGGGCGCCAAGGGCGACCGCCACAGGCCGGAGGGCAGCACGAGCAGGCCGGCCTGCCGTGCGAGGTCCCCGGCGAAGCCGGTCGCTCCCTGCCGGCCGCGAAAGCGCGGGAAGGCGAAGGCGAGGTTCTGCGGGGCGTCCGCCTCGAAGAAGTCCGGGCAGCGTTCGATGAGCCGCCGCAAGCGGCGGTGATTGCGGCGCCCGATCGACTGCGCCCAGGCGACGAGACGTGCCTCCGCCTGCAGGGCGACATGGGCCAGGACTTCGCTCGGCCCCGACAGGCAACTCGTCATCAGGCTCTTCTGGACGAGCGCCCGGTCGATGAGGCTCCGGTCGCGGCAGGCGGCCCAACCGACGCGCAGACCCGGCAGCCCGAAGCCCTTCGACAGGCCGTTGACCGAGACACCGCGCTCGTAGGCGTCGACGACCGGCACGGCGCCCCCCGCGGCATCCGTCTGGCGATAGATCTCGTCGTTGACGAGCCAGAGCCCATGGTGCCGGCAGAGGGCGACGAGGCCGTCGAGCGTGGCCTCGTCCATCGAGGCGCCGGTCGGGCTGTTGGGAAAGTTGGTCAATACCAGCCGCGTGTCGGGGCGCAGCGCGCCGGCGAGGCGGTCGAGGTCGAGGCGCCAGCCGCGATCGGGATCGAGCGGCACGCCGCTCGCCGCGCACAGCCCCGTGACGGCGAGTTCGGACGGCTGGTAGACCGGCACCACCACCACCGCGTGGTCGTCCGGCCCGAGCAGCGTCCGCAGCACGCAGGTCAGGGCTTCCTGCGCGCCGTTGCAGGCCAGCACGTCCTCGGCGGCGAGCCCAGGATGGCGTGCCGCGATCGCGGCGCGCAGCCACGGCGCCCCGCGCGGGTCGGCGTAGCCGAGGCCGATCTCCTGCCAGCGCCGCAGGTCCTCGTCGCCGGCGAAGCGCAGCAGCGTCGCGAGCGGCACCGTCTGCGAATCCGACGCCGCGAGGTCCTGGTGCGCAGAGCCGGCCCAGGTTGCGAGATAGGCCGCGAGCGCGAAGGGTTCGGCCGGGTTGCGGGCCCGCGCCAGAGCCGGGGCGAGGACCGCCGCTGCGCCGCCGACCGACGATCGGCTCATGTCGGCGCACCCTCGGGGACGGCGAGCCGGCCGAGCGCCGCGCGCGTCGCGGGCGCCGCGAAGCCGCTCCTGTCGGCCCGCAGGCGCGACAGCGCCGCCGCATCGTCCACGTCGTACCAGGGCTCGATCTCGACGAGGGCGAGGTCGATCTCGCGAGCGCGCCGCCGCGTCGCCGCGGCGACCTCGTCGGTGCTCCAGGCCATGTCCGTGAACAGGTGCGCATGCGGGCGTTTCAGGCCGAGCAGGTAGTAACCGCCGTCGTCGGACGCGCCCAGCACGCCGCGGTCGCCGTCGGTGAGCAGCAGCCTCGCGGCCTCGACGAGGAGCCGGGTCGGCAGGGTGGGGATGTCGGAGCTCAGCACGCAGGCCGCGGCGTGCCCGCGCGCCAGCAAGGCGTCGACCGCCTGGAACAGGCAGCCTCCGAAGCCCTCGATCCCGGCGGGCGCGGGCGCGCTGCCGTCGGCGAGGACGAGGGCCGTGCCTGGTGCCAGATGCGCGGCCAGCAGCGCTTCGCTCCCCGCCGGCGCATAGGCGGCGTAGGGGACGATCGGCGCGGCGCGGGCTGCCGTCGCCACATTGTCGGAAGTGTCGCGCAGGAAGGCGGCGCTCAGGGCCGCAGCCTCCGCGGGCGTGAGCGGCGGGCAGAGCCGGGTCTTCGACCGGCCGCTGCGGGGCGCCTTGGCCATCACGGCGATGGCGCATGTCGCATGGCGGTCGACGCCCCGGGTGCTCAATGGAAGGGCCGTACGATGCCGACACTGATGGTCTCGTCCGGCCCGATCCCGGGCGCGGCGGCCGCGGCATCGGGCAGAGCGCGCAGGCGCTCGGGCGTGAGATCCATGAGGCCGAGATATTCGCCGAGCAGGGCGACGGCCGCCACCGGCACGCGGACGGACCTCGGCCCGAACCCCGCCCAGTCGATCCACGGCACGCCGAGCCAGAGGAGCCCCAGCCGACCGTCGAGGCGGACGATCACCTCGGCCGTGCCGTCGTCCCGGCGCGCGAGGCCGTCCACGCGGCCCAGCACCGGCTGCCGCTCCAGGGGCTCCAGCAGCGCGCGCCCGATGAGGTCGCCGACACGCACCGGCTGCGGGAAGCGGCCGACGGCGCGCTTGTCCATCTCCGCATGCGTCATGCCCCCGGGCGGCGGCATGTGGTCGGGCTCGGGCGACGGCCCCGCGGTCTGGGCCCCTGCCCCGAGTGCGAGTGCGAACGTCATCGCGCCCGCGGTGATCACGGCCCCGAGGCGGCTCACAGGCCCGCGAACCAGTTGAAACCGAGCCTCTCCCAGTAACCGCCCGGGTAGGTGTTGGTGACTTCGATCGCGGTGATCCACTTGGGGTTCTTGTAGCCGAGCTTGACGGCCGTGCGCAGGCGGAGCGGGAAACCGTACGGATCCGGCAGGGTCTCGCCCGCGTAGCGCGTGGCCAGCAGGGTCTGCGGGTGCAGGGCGCTCGCCATGTCGATGCTGCTCGGATAGTCGTCGGCGGTCTTGAAGGCCACATATCTGGCCGTGAGGTCCGCACCGACCCGTTCGAGAAAGGTGCGCAGCGGCACGCCCGACCACTGCCCGATATAGTCCCAGCCCTCGACGCAGACATGCCGGATGACGATCTCGCGCTCGGGCAGCGCGGCGAGCTGCGGCAGCGTCCAGGGCCGTTTGTCCGCGATGAGGCCGGCGAGTTCGAGCCGCCAGGCGCCCCCGTCGACCTGCTTCACCTGCTCGACGTCGTAGTAGGCGTTGAAGCGCGGCGGTTTCAGCACCATCGCGGCCGGGTATTCCGGCGCGAGCTTGGTCGGGTCGAACAAGCGGGCCTGAACCCAGTCGTTCATGGCCGAGATCTGCTTGAGGCCGCTTTCGACCGAGGCCGGGTCGGACACGTCGCAGCCCGTCAGCATGGTGAGCGCCCCCAAGGTCAGGCCGCCGCGCAGCAGGCCGCGGCGCTGAAGGGCGTGGATCGCGGCACGATGATCGTCGAGGATCGCGGGGTCGGGCACGCGGGTGGGACGGAACAGCGACCTCATCGGGCTGATGTCCGTCGCAGTCCGACCGCCGCGGGCCGCGGCGCCAGGCGCGGGCCGCCGCCGATCATCGCCACGAGCGTCCGCGGCACCAGCAGCGCCAGGGCGACATGCACCACGAGGAAGCCGGCGATGATCGCCATGCCGGTGAAATGCAGGAAGCGTATCGTCTGAAAGCCGCCAAGCAGCGCCACGAAGCCGGAGAGCTGAACCGGCTTCCAGAGAGCGAGGCCCGTCACGACCTGCGAGATCCCGGCCAGAATGGCCACGATATAGAGGACCTTCTGGACCGCGTTATAGACGGTGAGATCCTCGTGGGCGATGTGCAGCCGCAGGGTCTCGCGGATCGTCTGCAGGATATCGGCGATCCGGATCGGCAGCAGGCGCTCGCGAAAGCGTCCGGTCGCGATGCCGTAGACGAGGTAGGCGGCCCCGTTCGCCATCAGCAGCCACATCACGGCGAAATGCCACAGCAGGCTCTCGGCTGCCCAGGACCCGACCCTCAGCGATTGAGGAAAGTACAGGAAGTGGAAGATGACGGAATCGTCGTAGATGCCCCAGCCGGATCCGATCATCATCAGCATGGCGTAGGCGTTGATCCAGTGCATGACGCGCACCGGCCAGGGATGGAGGCGGCGCGCGGGAACGGCCGCCAGCGTGCGGTCGACGGCGGGAGCGCTCATGGCCACCGCTCCGCCCGGTGAGGGTGCGGTTCGCGTCCGGCGGGTTCGAGCGGTCCAGGTAACGATGCGGAGCCATCGCTCGAAACGATGGTCGTTGAGGGCTGCGCGAGGCGCGGGATCGCTTGTGTCGCCCGCGAAGGCGAAGGAAACCCGGCATCATGTCCACGAGCACCCTTCAGCTCATCCTCGCAACCATGTCGGTCCAGGTGCATTCCTTCGCCTATTGCGAGATCCAGGCGGGATGGCGGTTGGAGAAGCAGGGCGCGAGCGACGCCTTGCTGGTGCATTACGTGCTGGAGGGTGCGGGCACGATCCAGGTCGGCGACCATCCGGCCGTGCCGTTCGGGCCGAACAGCATCGTGATCCCGCCTCGCGGCCTCCGGCACACGATCGGTTTCACGGATGCGACGCGCATGGCGGCTTCGCGGGATGCGCTCGGTTTCACCTCGCAAGGCGTGCATCGCCTGACGGCCGGCGACGGAAGCCGCGACATGCTGCTGGCCTGCGGCGCCATCACGGCGCGCTACGCCGGCGCCCTCGGTCTCCTCGACCGCGTGCAGCACCCGGTCATCGAAGACCTGTCGTCGAGCGCGCATCTGCGGCACGCGTTCTACTTCATGGTCGAGGAACTGGCTCATCCGAGCGTCGGGACCGCGGAGGTGACCGGGGTCTTGATGAAGCAGTGTCTGACCCTTCTTCTGCGCCGGCACCTGAGGGAGCGGGGCGTCGACTCGCCCATCTTTCACGCGCTGCGCGACCCGCGCCTCGCGGCCGCCGTGACGGCCGTCGTCGACGCACCCGCCGCGCCGCACTCGGTGGAAAGCCTCGCGATACTCTGCGGCATGAGCCGCACCGCGTTCGCCGAACGCTTCTCCGCCACGTTCGGCGAGGGACCGGCCGCCTTCCTGCAGCGTGCGAGGCTTCGCCTCGCGGCCCAGCTGCTCACGACGTCGCCGATGCCCGTCAAGGTCATCGCCGCCAGCGTCGGCTACGCGAGCCGCAGCCACTTCTCCCACGCCTTCAAGGCGGCCTACGGCGTCGACCCGACGGCCTATCGGAGCCGCCGCGCGGAGTCGGACCGCCATGGGGAACCCTTGGACGACGCCAGGTTCGAGGTCTCGTGTCCGGAAGGAACGATCGATTGAGATGCAGACCTCCACCAAGTTGCCTCCGGCTCGAGAGACGGCCGAGCTGAAGCGATACTAACCCTGTCGGAAGCATCTGCAGACGAGGCGAAGGTGCGGTATCGTTCGCAACAGGTGCGCCCTTGCCGATTTCGAGCGCACGGCGCGGGTTTCGCGCGTACATAGGTGCAGAGGCGGCAGCGTACCCCGCCGTTCCTCTAGGACCGTATGGTCGATCGAGCATCGGATGCCATGACGCTCCATCGGATGGGCGCCACCGGACAGAACAACTCGATCCATCGTACCTGGTTCGCCAGATGACGTTGTCAGGTGCTCGCTCGTTCGGAGATCGTCATGTCACATTTTCGTCTCGTCAAAATCGCGGGCCTGATCGTCGGGCTCTCCACGATCGGTGTGGCGTATAGCGCTCAGGCCGGCCAGACGTCGCTGGAGCGGACCAACGCGGGTTCGCCCCTGTACTCGGTCTCGCCGGCCATGATGCACGCCATCGACGTGATCGTTGCCGAGAAGAGGAAGATGGTGCGGCATCGCCGCTGAGCGGGGTCTCAGGGGATATCGCCCCACCGCGCGGCCCAGCCGCCGGCCTTCAGAGCCGGGCCGGTCGCGGCGTGGGCACGCCGGCTTTCGGCCCGGAACTGGCCGGGCGGACAACCGAACTTCGCTTTGAAGGCGCGGCTGCAGTGGCTTTCGTCGGCGAAGCCGAGGTCGAAGGCCAATGCTGCGATGCTGCGCGTTTCGAAGGGCCGCAGCAGCGCCTCGGTCAGCCGCAACACCCGTCGGCGCAGGATTTCCCGCGCCACGCCGTACCATCGCGCGGCTCGCCGGCGACGACACGGTCCACGGCGGGAGCTGCGACGACGACCTCTACGGCAACGAGGGCCTCAACACCTTCGTGTTCAACCCCGGCGACACGGACTTCGAGTCGGGCGCGAGCACCGGCGACACCATCATGGATTTCGCCACGGGCACGAGCCGGGTCGACTTCGGCTCCATCCAGGCGCTGGCGCAGCAGCTCATCAGCGGCGGCGACACCGACGCCTTCGTGGCCGACGGGGTCGACGGCGTCAGCGGAGTAGACCGGGCGAGGGAAGGCGCGATGGCGCGACACCGGTCCTTGCCCTCCATCCCGTCATGGCCGGGCATGACGGTGGAGAGGACGGGAGCGCTGGCGACCGGGTTCGGTCGGCGGCCCGGACCTTTACGCCGTCATCGCGAGCGGAGCGAAGCGAGCCAGCCCCGGCGCGAGCCAGCGGCCCGGGCAGCATGGCATCAATCGTCAGGGTCGTCCGGTGCCGTGCCGCTCGCCTAAGCTCGGGTCACCAGCTCCAGGTTCTCGGTTCAAGGATAATACTGGCGCGAGCAGGTGCCACAACCTGATCGCGACCTGCCAGGCTATGCCAAATCGGCAACACTCGATAGAAAATACAAGGAGGACCGTCATCGGCGCACGCCACTCGGCGACATGCCGCCGTACCGCATGAAGCTGCTCGAAGACGTGCAATCGCGCCTGAGCGCGACGATCGGGTGGACAGGATGGCAACGTTTACAGTTACCAATAATGCCGACAGCGGCACTGGCTCGCTGCGCCAAGCGATAGCGGACGCAAACGCCGCTGGTGGCGTCAATAGCATCACCATCCAGCAAGGTATCGGCACGATCACCCTTGCCTCGAATTTGCCGCCGATCGCGTCTTCCATGCTGATCACGGGCAATGGCGCTACGATCGATGGAAGCTCCACACATCGTGGCTTCCTCGTCACCGGCGTGGCGGGCACGAGCGACGGCGTCCCGCCCCCGATCACGGTCTCGATCGCGAACCTCGCGATCCAGAACGTCACGGCGCAGGGAGGCTTGGGCGCGGGTAACGGCGGTGGAGGCATGGGCGCCGGCGGCGCGGTCTTCGTCGGGGAGAACGCCAGTGTCGCGCTGACGGGCGTCGATGTGTCGAGGGCCACCGCGGCTGGCGGCGGCGGCAGCGCCCTAGGCAATGGCGGCGGCGGCGGCGGCGGCGGCGGGCTCGGCGGTAACGGCGGCGACGTCGGCACCAATAACGACGGGGGCGGTGGCGGCGGCTTGTTGTTCGGCGGTGGATCCGGCGACACCACACCCGGCAATGTCAGTCCCTATGGCGGAGGCGGCGGGGGCGGCGGCATCGGCAGTGGCGGTGTCAACGGAGCGGGCCTCGACGGCGGCGGCGGCGGATCCGGCCTCGCCGGCCCTGCAGGACCCGGCGGCGGCGGCGGCGGCGGCAGCGGGAGCGACGGGTCCTCCACCGGCACACCGGGAGGCGCCGGCGGTCCGGGAGCCTTTCCGGGCGGCGACAACTCGTCGGCCAGCGGCATCTCCGGCGGGCTCGGCGGCTACGGCGGTGGCGGCGGCGGCGGCGGCGGTCAGAGCAACGCCTCCGGCAACGGTGGCGGCGGCGGGTTCGGCGGCGGCGGCGGCGGCGGCGTCCGGGGCGGCGACGGCGGGTTCGGCGGCGGCGGCGGCGGCGGCGTCCACGGCGGCAACGGCGGGTTCGGCGGCGGCGGCGGCAGTACCAGCAGTGGCTCGGTCTACGGCTCTGGCGGCACCGGCGGCGGCACCGGCAGCCTCGGCATCTACGCGGCCGGCGGCGGCCTCGGCGCGGGCGGCGCGGTCTTCGTCATGGGCAGCCGGACCGGCACGGACGCCAATGGCAACAGCGTCACCATTCCCGGCGGCGCCCTCACGGTCGTGGGAGGATCCTTCGCGTTGGACAGCGTGACGGGAGGCTCCGGCGTCAACGCGGGTGCGGCGGCCGGCCAGGATCTGTTCCTGATGACGGGTTCGACCAACATCCTGGCGGCTGCGCCAGGACCAGCCCCACTCGCCGTGACACGAACCATCGCGGACGACAGCGCCGCGAGCCTGCCGAGTGGCGGGAGCTACACGCCCGGAACGGGCGCCGGCGGCGCGATCACCATCGGCAACGCGGGAAACACCGGCACAGTCGTGCTCTCGGGCGCCAACACCTACTCGGGGGGAACGACCCTCACCTCCGGGACGCTCGACCTCGCCGCCGCCACCACCGTGACCAACACCACCATCACCTCGGGTGCGGCCGGCACGGGCGGCATCGCCTTCGGGACCGGGGCCGGCGTGCTCCGCGTCGAGGCGGCGGCACTGACCGGCCCAGGGGCGAGCGGCACGAACAGCCTGGCCTACGCCCTCTCCGGCTTCGGCTCGGACGGCGACATGGTCGCCCTGACCAACCTCACCGCCGGGTCCATCACGTCCTCCTACGCGAACGGCGTTCTGACCGTCACGCGGGGGGCGGTCACCGATACCCTCACCATCTCCGCCGCGCCGAGCGGCTACCAGTACGGCGCGAGAGCCGACACGGCGGGCGGCACCGACGTGATCCTGACCATGATCCCGTCCGCGTCAGGCGGCGGTGGCCCTTCCACCACGCCGTCCTCCGGCCCCGACATCCTCGCCGGCACCTCGGGCAGCGACACGATCGCGGGCCAGGCCGGCGACGACACGATCAGCGGCGGCGGCGGCAACGATCTCATCCTCGGCAACCAGGGCAACGACGTCATCACCGACGGCGACGGCAACAGCACGATCGCGGGCGGGATGGACAACGACCGGATCACGGTCGGCAACGGCTCCAACCTGCTCTACGGCGACGAGGGCTCGGACACGATCCAAGCCGGCAACGGCGGCAACACGATCGTGGGCGGGACGGGCAACGGCGCCATCGACAGCATGGACGGGGCCGACTTCATCACCTCTGGGTCAGGCAACGACCTGATCCTCGGCAACGGCGGCGACGACACGGTCGGGGCCGGCGCCGGCAACGACACGGTGGCGGGTGGCTTCGGGCGGGACGTGCTGCTCGGCAACCAGGGCAACGACGTCATCCTGGGCAACCAGGGCGACGATTCCATCTTCGGCGGCCAGGGCGCCGACACGCTCGTCGGCGGCATGGGCAACGACGTCCTTTACGGCAACGAGGGCGACGACGTGCTCTACGGCAACGAAGGCCTCAACACCTTCGTGTTCAACCCCGGCGACACGGACTTCAAGTCGGGGCAGAGTACCGGCGACGCCATCATGGATTTCGCCTCGGGCACCAGCCGGGTCGACTTCGCCTCGGGTCCGGCCGGCTCCGCCTCGAACTTCGGCGCGGCCGCGACCACCTCGATCGACTTCGCCTCCATCCAGGCGCTGGCGCAGCAGCTCATCAGCGGCGGCGACACCTACGCCTTCGTGGCCGACGGGACCGACGGCTTCCTGTTCACCAGCGGCGGCACCGGGACCGCCATCACGGATGCCGTGAAGCTGGCCGGGGCCGGGACGGCGGGCGCGGTGAAGTACCAGGACATCGCCCACGGCGCGCTGGCCTGATACGCCGGGGGGCGGCAGGCTCCGCGCCGTGCCTCCCCCTTCGGCCGGCCCGAACAGGCACCGTCATCCGCAGCCGACGTGCCGACCGATTGGCAAGGGTCGCGCATGCCGGCCGTCTCCGGGGCACCGCCGCGCGCCCGTGATCCCGGGTGCCGTGCCCCTGCCGCCACCCGTCGCCCGAGCGTCGGATAGGCGCCAGGGACGCCGAGCCCCGAGGGGCTGCCCCGGCCCGGACCGGTGCCTGAGACATGATCAGGGCTGCCGCAATAAACCGCTTTACTAAACCGATTTACAACGCTTCTCTACCTGGGTGACGCTGGGAGCGCGTCGATGCCGCGGTCGCACCTGCGGCGCTCGGAGGGAAGCACGATGGCGCGGTTCACGAGGACACTGCTGTGCGGCGCTGCCGCGCTCGCGACCCTGGCCTGTGCGGGGGCGACCGCGGCCGAGGCCGCCACCTACGCGCTCGTCACCATCAACCAGCAGGCCCTGTTCTTCAACCAGATCAACGACGGCGCCAAGAAGGCGGCGGACGCCGGCGGCGACAAGCTCGTGATCTTCAACGCCAACAACGTGCCGAGCGCGCAGAACGACGCCATCGACAATTACATCACGCAGAAGGTCGACGGCATCGTGCTGGTCGCCATCGACGTCAACGGCGTCAAGCCGGCCGTGACCGCGGCCAAGAAGGCGGGCATTCCCGTGATCTCGGTCGATGCCCAGATCCCGGACGGCGACACCGCCGCCTTCGTCGGCGTCGACAACGCCAAGGCGGGCGAGCAGATCGGGTCCTTCGTCGCCGATTACGTGAAGACCAACATGGGCGGCAAGGCCAAGATCGGCCTCGTCGGCGCCCTCAATTCCTTCATCCAGAACCAGCGGCTCGACGGCTTCAAGAAGACCGCCGCGATCCCCGGCGTGACCTTCGCCGACACGGTCGACGGCCAGAACGTGCAGGACGTGGCTCTGACCGCCTCCGAGAACCTCATGACGGCCAACCCCGGCATGACCGCCATCTACGCGACCGGCGAGCCGGCGCTGGTCGGCGCCGTCTCGGCCGTCGACACGGCGGGCAAGACCGGCAAGGTCAAGGTCTTCGGCTGGGACCTGACGGCCCAGGCCATCAAGGGCATCGACGAAGGCTGGGTGGCGGGCGTCGTCCAGCAGGACCCCTATACCGAGGGCCAGAAGGCCATCGAGAGCCTCGAGACCCTGAAGAAGGGCGGCAAGGTCGATCCCGTCATCCAGGTGCCCGTCACCATCGTGACCAAGGCCAACGTCGACAAGTACCGGGCCATGTTCAAATAGGGAGCGGCTGGACCGGAGCCCGGACGGGTGAGCCCCCAGCCGCCGCGCGTCCTCATGCGCGGGATCTCCAAGCGCTACGGCACCGTGCAGACGCTCGAGGACGTGTCGCTCGCGCTGGCGCCCGGCGAGGTGCTGGGCCTCGTGGGCGACAATGGCGCCGGCAAATCGACGCTGAGCAAGGTGCTCTCGGGCGCCGTCGTGCCCGATGCCGGCACGATCGAGATCGACGGCGTGCCGGTGAGCTTCGCTTCGCCGGCGGATGCGCGCGCCCATCGCGTCGAGATGGTCTACCAGGACCTGTCGCTCTGCGACACGATCGACGTCGCCGGCAACCTCTTCCTCGGGCGCGAGCCGCGGCGCCGCGTCCTCGGCCTCCCGTTCCTCGACAAGCGCCGGATGCGGACGGAGGCTTCCGCCATGCTGGCCGGCCTCGGCATCTCGGTGCCGGACATCACGGTCCATGTGGAGAACCTGTCGGGCGGGCAGCGCCAGTCGATCGCCATCGGCCGCGCGGCCTCTTTCGCCCCGAAGGTGCTGATCATGGACGAGCCGACGGCGGCCCTGGCGGTCGCCGAGGTCGAGGCGGTCCTCGACCTCATCCGCACCGTGAGCGGCCGGGGCGTGAGCGTCATCCTGGTGACCCACCGCCTGCAGGACCTGTTCCTCGTCTGCGATCGCCTGCAGGTCATGTACGAGGGCCGGGCCGTGGCGACGCGCGCCATCGGCGACACCAGCATCGAGGAGGTCGTGGAGCTCATCGTCGGCCGTAAGTTCAGCGCCCGCTCGGCCCGCAACGGCCCCGCGGCCCCCGCCGGGACGGTCGCGTCATGACGGCTCCCGCATCCGCTCCCGCGTCGACCCGCCTCCGGCCCCGTGGCTGGAAGGAGCGCGTCCTGACCCACGGCAGCGTGGGATCCATCGCCCTGTTCTTCGTGGCGGTGCTGCTGCTCTTCTCGGTCGTGGCCGAGGACTTCCTCAGCCTCGACAACCTCCTCAACATCCTGCGCCAGTCCGCGCCGCTGCTGATCGTCGCCACCGCCATGACGCTGGTCATCACCACGGGCGGCATCGACCTGTCGGTCGGCGCCGTCCTGGCGCTCACCGGCTCGCTCTGCGCCATCCTGATCCAGGCCGGCCTGCCCTGGGCGCTGGTCGTCGTGCTGATGCTGGTGGCCGGCGGGCTGCTGGGCGCGCTCCAGGGCTTCTTCATCGCCTACGAGGGCATCCCCGCCTTCATCGTGACGCTCGCCGGCCTGAGCACGATCCGCGGCGTCGCGCTCCTGACGACGGGCGGCTACTCGATCCCGATCCCCGCCTCGCTGGCCTTCGTGGGCCTCGGCCGCGCCTGGATCTTCGGCCTGCCGCTGCCCGCCCTCCTGGCGGCCGCCATCCTGGTGGCCGGGTTCGTGCTGTTCGACCGCACCGCCTTCGGCCGCTACGTGACCGGCATCGGCGCCAATGCCGAGGCGGTCCGCCGCGCCGGCGTCGACACGCGCCGCGTCGTGCTGATCGTCTACGTCCTGTCCGGCGCGAGCGCTGCGCTGGCCGGGCTCGTCCTCGCGGCGCGCCTCGGCTCGGGCTCCTCCAATGCCGGCCAGGGCTTCGAGCTCGACGTCATCGCCGCCGTCGTACTGGGCGGGACCAGCCTCTTCGGCGGGCGCGGCACCATGGTGGGCACGGTCCTGGGCGCCCTGACGGTGGCGGTGATCGGCAACGGCCTGATCCTGTCCCACCTGTCGCCCTTCCTGACGCCCATCGTCACGGGCTGCATCATCCTGGTGGCGATCTGGATGAACTTCCGCATCTTCCGCGGCCAGGGCCGGCGGCGTTGAGGGACGAGACGTGAGCGAAGCGAAGCGACACGAGATCGGCGTGCACAGCGGCACCGTGATGACCGTCCTGGGCCCGATGCCGGCCGAGAGCATGGGCACGACGCTGATGCACGAGCATATCCTGCTCGACGCCTCCAAGCTCTGGACCTGTCCCTGCCGCGCCTCCGAGATGGCGATCGCCGATGCGCCGGTCAGCGTCGAGACCATCGGCGAGCTCCGGATGAACCCCTTCCTCAGCCGCGACAACTGCTTCCTGCTCGACGTCGACCTCGCGGTCGGCGAGCTCGGGCGCTACACGGAGCTCGGCGGCGACACCGTCGTGGATCCGACCAACTTCGGGATCGGCCGCGACCCCGAGGCGCTGCAGCGCATCGCCCGGCGCAGTCGGCTCAACATCGTCATGGGCTCGGGCTTCTACCTCGAACCGTCGCATCCCGACTGGTTCACCCGCATGGACCTCGACGAGGCGACGGCGTTCATCGTCGCGGACGTCGGCGGCGGGGCGACCCAGCCCGACGTCATGGCGGGGATCATCGGCGAAGTCGGCGTCTCCAGGTTCTTCACGCCCGCGGAGGAGAAGTCGCTGCGCGCCGCCGCGCGTGCGTCCCGCATCACCGGCGTGCCGCTCTCGATCCACCTGCCGGGCTGGGAGCGCCTCGCCCATCGCGTGCTCGACGTCGTCGAGAGCGAGGGCGCGGACCTCCGCCACACCGTGCTCTGCCACATGAACCCGAGCGGCCACGACCTCGACTATCAGGCAGCGCTCGCCCGGCGCGGCGCCTTCCTGGAATACGACATGATCGGCATGGACTATTTCTACGCCGACCAGAACGTCCAATGCCCGTCCGACGAGGAGAATGCCCGCGCCATCCGGGCCCTGATCGACATGGGCTTCGCCGACCGCGTGCTGATGAGCCAGGACGTGTTCCTCAAGATCATGCTGACCCGTTACGGCGGCTTCGGCTACGGCTACATCCTCAAGCATTTCGTGCCCCGCCTGAAGCGCCACGGCATCGATCGCGCGGTGATCGACCTGATGCTCAAGGCCAATCCCGTGCGGGTGTTCAAGGCGGCCTGAATGCGGGTCCACGTCATCGGCAACCTGTGCCGCGACACGACGCTCGCGCTGCCGCGATTCCCGCGCCCCGGCGAAACTTTGGTCGCGAGCGGGAGCCGCACGGCGCTCGGCGGCAAGGGGCTCAACCAGGCGGTCGCGGCCGCCCGCGCCCGGGCCGACGTGGTGCTTCACGCCGCCGTCGGCCCTGGCGAGGCCGCGGGGTTCGTCGCCGCGCTCGGAGGCGAGCGGGGCTTGGCGTTGCGGCTGATCGAAGGCGACGCACCGACCGACACGTCGCTGCTCCTCGTGCGGCCGGACGGCGAGAACGCCATCGTGAGCCTCTGCGCGGCGGCGCGAGGCTTCGACCCCGTCGGCCGCGGCGCCCTCGCCGACGTCGCACGCGGCGACCTGCTCCTGCTCCAGGGCAATCTCCCCCTCGCCGCCACGCTGGCGGCGCTCGCCGAAGGCCGACGGCGCGGCGCCACGACGGTGCTGAACCCGAGCCCCCTGTGGGACGCGCTGCCGCGGAGCTGGCCCGACGTCGACATCCTCGTGGCCAATGCCGGGGAAGCCGCGAGCCTCACCGGAGAGCACGATCCCGTCGCGGCGGCCCAGGCCCTCCGTGCCGCCGGGGTGTCGGCCGTCGCGGTCACGCGCGGCGCCGGAGGCGTCGTGCTGTGCGGGGCTGCGGGGACCGTCACGCTCGCAGCGCCCCGGGTCGACGTGGTGGACACGACGGGTGCGGGAGACGTCTTCTGCGGCGTCCTCGTGGCCGGAATCGCCCGCGCTTTCGCGCTGCCGGCCGCGCTCGCGCATGCGGTCGCGGCGGCCTCGCTCGCCGTCACCCGCTCAGGGGCGCTCGCCGCCTGCCCGACCGCGGCCGAGATCGCCGCCATGCTGCCACCGACCGTCCCCCGGAGTGTTCCATGACCGAAACCCCGAGCCCCGTGTCCGCGGTCGCGGGCGATGCCATCACGGCGCTCTTCGGCCGGCCCAAGGCCCTGATCGGCGTCGTCCACCTCCTGCCCCTGCCGGGCGCGCCGCGCCACGACGGCGGACCCGTCGCGGCGGTCTACGAGCGCGCACTCGCCGATGCGGCGGCCTATATCGAGGGCGGGCTCGACGGCGTCATCGTCGAGAACCACGGCGACGTGCCCTTTGCCAAGCCGAGCGACATCGGCCCCGAGGTCCCGGCCCATATGTCGGTGGCGGCCGACCGGATCCGCACGCGGCTGGGCTGCCCGGTCGGGATCAATGTGCTGGCCAACGCGCCCCTGCCCGCGCTGGCGATCGCCTCGGCGGCGGGCGCCGGCTTCATCCGGGTCAATCAATGGGCCAATGCCTATGTGGCCAACGAGGGGCTGCTCGACGGCGAGGCCGCCGCCGCCCTGCGTTACAGGGCGCGGCTGCGGCAGAACGGCATCCGGGTCTTCGCCGACGCGCACGTCAAGCACGGCGCCCATGCCATCACGGGTGACCGCTCGGTCGAGGAACTGGTCCGAGACCTCGTCTTCTTCGACGTCGACGCCATCATCGCGACCGGGCAGCGGACGGGCCACGCCGCCGACATCGGCTACATCCGCGCCATCAAGGCGGCCTCGCACCTTCCCACGCTGGTCGGCAGCGGCGTCACGCCCGGCAACGTCGCGGCGATCCTCGGCGTGGTCGACGGCGTCATCGTGGCATCCTCCCTCAAGCACGGCGGCGTCTGGTGGAACCCCGTCGCGGTGGAGCGGGTCCGCGACTTCGCGGCGGCGGCCCGCGCGTGATGCCGGGGCCGTGCCGGGATTTTCGGCGATGTGCTTCGATTAAGCGCTTCACTAAAGCGGTTTACAGGGTCAGGATCCTGGGAAGGACAGGTGCGGCGTGAACGGATCCCCCAAGCTCGGCGATGTCGCGACAGCGGCGAAACTGTCGTCCGCCGCCGTGTCGCGGTACCTCAACGGCTCGCTGCGGCTGCCGCCCGAGACGGCCCGGCGGATCGACGCCGCCGTCAAGGCCCTGGGCTATCGCCCGCATCCGCATGCGCGCAGCCTGAGCCGGGGCAAGAGCGACACCATCGGGCTGCTCCTGCCAGAGATCGCCAACCCTTTCTTTTCCCGTCTCGCCGCCGCCGTCGAAGCGGCGGCCGATGCGCGCGGCCTCAGCGTGATGCTGTGCACGTCGCTGAACAAGCCGCATCGCGAGATCGACTATCTCGCGCAGCTCCGCCGCAGCCTCGTCGACGGTGTGCTGTTCGCCACCAACCATCCCGACGACGGCGCCCTCGCCCGCGCCGTGAACGACGCCGCCGCGGTGGTGCTGGTCGACGAGGACATCGAGGGCACCGACGTGTTCAAGGTGTTCTGCGACAACGAGCGGGGTGGCGGGCTGGCGGCCGAGCACCTGCTGGGCTTCGGCCATACCGACCTCGCCTATGTGGGCGGGCCGCAGGGCCTGATGAGTGCGCGGGCGCGGGGTGCGGGCTTTGCCGCGACGGTTCGGGCCGCGGGCGGGATCGTCGCCGCCGGCTATCATGGCGATTACTCCCGCCAACATGGCGAGGCGGCGACGCGCGACATCCTGGATCGCCATCCCGAGGTGACGGCCATCTTCGCGGGCAGCGACGAGATCCTGACCGGCATGATGCGCGTGCTGCGGGAGAGGAGGAGGGAGGTCGGGGCGGATATATCCGTCATCACCTTCGACGACGTCGGCCCGCTGGACCTCATGGATCCCCCCATCACCGCCATCCGGCAGCCCGTCGAGGAGATCGGACGGCTCGCCGTCGAGCGGATCCTCGACGGTTCTCCGGGCTCCGGAACCGACAGGCTGCCCGTGACCCTGGTCTCGCGCGCCTCCGTGGCGGCGCCGCGGCCCGAGCGGTCGCGCCGGCGGCTCGCATCCCTCTGAGGTTTTGGCATGAGCAGAAAAAAGGTCCTCCTGGTCGGCGAGAGCTGGGTGACGTCGGCGACCCACTACAAGGGTTTCGACCAGTTCGGCAGCGTCACCTTCCACCTCGGGGCGGAGCCGCTCGTGGCGGCGCTGAAGGACGGCCCCTTCGACCTCGCCTACATGCCGGCCCATGAGGCGGTGAACGGGTTCCCGACGACGCTCGAGGGTCTGTCGGCCTTCGACGCCGTCCTCCTGTCGGACATCGGGGCGAACTCGCTCCTGCTCCACCCCGACGTGTGGCTGCACGGCAAGACCTTTCCGAACCGCCTGAAGCTCCTGCGCGACTGGACGGCCGCGGGCGGCGGCCTCGCCATGATCGGCGGCTACTTCAGCTTCCAGGGCATCGACGGCAAGGCCCGGTGGCGCCGCACGCCGGTCGAAGAGGTGCTGCCCGTCACCTGCCTGCCCTATGATGACCGCCTCGAGATCCCGGAAGGGTTCCGCGCCCGGGTGACGGGCCCGGCCGACCACCCGATCCTGCAGGGGCTCGGCACGGACTGGCCGGTCCTGCTCGGCGCCAACGAAGTGACCGTGAAGGTCGGGCCGGACGTCGAGGTCCTGGCGACCTTGCCGCAGGATCAGGGCGGCCATCCGCTGCTCGTGACCGGGCGCTACGGCGAAGGCCGCACGGCGGTCTGGACCTCGGACATCGGCCCGCACTGGCTGCCGCAGAGCTTCGTCGACTGGCCCGGCTACGCCCGGCTCTGGACGAACCTTCTCGGCTGGCTGACGGCCCGCTGACATGGTCGCGCCGGCCCCGCTCCCCTTCCTGACGGCCCGTGGCGTCTCCAAGCGTTTCGGCGCCCTCACCGCGCTGGCCGATGTCGACCTCGACATCCGCGGCGGGGAGGTCCTGGCGCTGCTGGGCGACAACGGGGCCGGCAAATCGACCTTCGTCAAGATCCTGGCCGGCGCCCACGCCGCCAGCGGAGGCGAGATCCGCATCGCGGACCGGCCGGTCAGCTTCGCGTCGCCGCAGGATGCCGCCGCGGCCGGCATCGCCACGATCTTCCAGGAGCTCGCGCTGTCGGAGAACCTGTCCGTCGCCGAGAACGTGTTCCTCGGCCGTGAACTGGTCACCCGCGTCGCCGGCCTGCCGTTCCTGCGCCGAGGCGCCATGCGGGCCCGGGTGGCGGACCTGCTGCGCGACCTCGATGCCCACATCCAGGATCCCGGCGCCGCCGTCGGCAGCCTCTCGGGCGGGCAGCGGCAGGCCGTGGCGATCTGCCGGGCGCTGAACCTGGACGCCCGGCTCGTCATCATGGACGAACCCACCGCGGCGCTCGCCGTGGCCGAGACCCGCAAGGTCCTCTCCCTGGCGCGCAGGTTGGCGGACCGGGGCTGCGCCGTGGTCCTGGTCTCTCACAATCTCGTCGACGTCTTCGCGGTCGCCGACCGCATGGTCGTGTTCCGCCGCGGCCGCAAGATCGCGGAACGCCGGCGCGAGGCGACCGACGCCGACGAGATCGTCTCCCTCATCACGGGCGCCCATCCCGACGCGCGGGCGCTCGAAGCCACGGCCTGAGACGAGGATGCGCGTCGACTCTCGAACACCGGAGCGAGATCATGACCACGACATTCACGGGATTCCTGGCCGGAACGGCCCTGCTGGCGGCGGTGCTGCCGGCCGCCGCCGCCGATAGCCTCCCCACGGTGGCCTTCGTGCCGCAGATCGTCGGCATCCCCTACTTCAACGCCATGGAGGCGGGCGGCAACAAGGCGGCCGCGGCGCTCGGCCTGAAGTTCGTCTATTCGGGGCCGGTCGACACCAACCCCGTCGACCAGCTTCAGATCGTCCAGAACCTGATCGACCAGGGGGTCGGTGCCGTCGGCGTCAGCGTGCTCGACGCGTCCAGCATCGCCCCGTTGGTCGAGGCCGCGAAGACCAAGGGGGTGAAGCTCTTCACGGCCGACAGCGATGCCCCGCAGTCGGGCCGCGCCGTCTATGTCGCCCAGGCGACCGACCAGGGTCTGGGCGAGACCGTCGTCGACGAACTCGTCAAGCGCGTCGGCCCCGAGGGCAAGGTCGGCATCGTGTCGGGCGAGGCGACAGCGTCCAACCTCAACGCGTGGATCGGCTTCATGCAGGCACGCGCCAAGGCGAAATATCCCAAGCTGGTGCTCCTGGCGCCGCAATATGCGGGTGGCACGGCCGAGCGTGCCGCCCAGATCTCGAGCGACCTGATGGCCGCCAACCCCGACCTCAAGGCCATCGTCGCCGTGGCCTCCACGACCTGCCCGGGCGTCGCGCAGGCCATCGAGACTGCCGGCAAGATCGGCAAGGTGATCGGCACGGGCTATTGCAGCCCCAACACGGCCCGCACCTACCTGAAGGACGGCGCTTTCGGGTTCAGCGTGCTGTGGGACCCCGCGGAGCTCGGCTACCTGACGGTCTGGGCCGGCAAGCAGCTCATCGACGGCAAGAGCTTCGCGCCGAGCCAGACGGTCCCCGGCATGAGCCATCCCGTGACCTATGACGCGGCGACGGGCGTGCTCCTCCTCGGCGACCCGGCCGTGTTCACGGCCGACAATGTCGACAAGTACAACTTCTGACGCCGGACCCATGGCTAAGGCCCCGCGGGTGCGGTTCGGCGGGCGCGAGGCGACGCTGCTCGCCGCCTGCACGGCGGCCGCGCTCGTCTTTTCGGCGGCCTCGCCGAGCTTCGCCACCGCCGACAATCTCCTGACCGTCCTGCGGGCCAGCCAGGAACTGCTGCTGGTGGGGCTCGGCATGACCCTGCTCCTCGCGATGGGCGGCATCGACGTCTCGGTCGGCGTCGCCATGGGGCTCGCCGCCGTCGCGGTGGGCCGGGCGCTGCAGGCCGGCTGGCCGGCCCCCTTGGCCGGTCTGCTGGGGCCGGTCACGGGGACGCTGCTCGGCGGGCTCACGGCCTGCGTGGTCGTGCTGGGCCGCGTGCCGCCCATCGTAGCCACGCTGGGCCTCTTCGGCGTCTATCGCGCCCTCGTCTTCCTGATGCTGGGGGGCTCCTGGCTGTCGGGCCTGCCGGCGGACCTGACCGTCTTGCTCGGGGCGAGACCGCTCGGCATCCCGGCCGCGCTGCTCGTCGTCGCGGCCGTCTACGCTGCCGCCTGGGTCGCCCTCCGCCGCATGCCGTTCGGGCTCCACCTCCTCAGCATCGGCCAGGCCGAGGAGCGCGCGCGCCTGTCGGGCGTCGCGGTCGGAAGGACCCGCTTCGCCGCTTTCCTGGTCAGCGGCTTCCTGTGTGGTCTCGCGGCCGCCTTCTACGTCGCGACCTACCGCAATGTCGCCACGACGGTCGGGGGCACGCTGGCCCTCGAAGCCGTGGCGGCCGTCGTGCTCGGCGGGACCAGCGTGACGGGCGGCAGCTGCAGCCTCCTCGGCACGCTGCTCGGCGTGGCGCTTCTCCGCCTCGTCCAGAACGGGCTGCTGCTCTCCGGGGTGCCGTCGCTCTGGCAGCCCGTCGTCACCGGCGCCCTGCTGCTCGGCGTGCTGGGCGTCGAGGCAGGGCGGGGCCGGCTTTCGCTGTCGCGGCTCGGCCTCACTGCCGGGGCTCGCACCTGATGCGGGGGCTGCTTCCCTGGCGCGGCCCGTCGCGCGCTCTTCCCATCCTGTGCGGGCTCTGGGCGGCGACGGTGCTGGGGCTCGTGGTTCTGAAACCGGGCGCCCTGTCGGCCGCGACCGTCACCACCGTGCTGCAGTTCTCGACCCTGCTCGCCCTGGTCGGGCTCGGGCAGAGCCTGGTCATCCTGTGCGGGGGCGCGGGGATCGACCTCTCGGTCGGCGGCGTCGCGTCGCTGTCCGCCTGCCTCGCCATGCTGGCCTATCGCGCGGGCTTGCCGGCGCTCCTGCTGCCGCCGGCCGCCGTCGTCGCCGGAGCGCTGCTCGGCTGGTTCAACGGGCTCATGGTGACGCGGCTGCGGATCCTGCCGCTCATCGTCACGCTCGGGACCTTCTACGTCTACTCGGGCAGCGCCGTGGCAGTGACGGGCGGCGCGGCGCTGGGCGGCGTCCCCGCCTGGCTGATCCCCTGGGGACGCGGAACGCTCGGCAGCATCCCGCTGCCGTTCCTGACGACGGCGGTGCCGAGCTTCGCCATCGCGGCCGTGCTTCTCGCCACGACCTCCTGGGGGCGCTGGGTCTACGCGCTCGGTTTCGACGAACGCTCGGCGCGCCTGGTCGGCATCGCGGTCGACCGGATCCGGATCCTCGCCTATGTGGCCAGCGGCGCCCTGGCGGGGCTGGCCGCCCTGGTGTCGCTCGCCTGGCTCGGCAGCGCCCGGCCCGATATCGGCCAGAACCTCGAACTGACCTCGCTCACGGCCGCCATGCTCGGCGGGATCGGCATCTTCGGCGGGCGGGGCGGCGTGTTGGGCGTTCTCGCCGCGGTCCTGCTGCTCGTGACGCTCCAGACGAGCCTGCTTCAGCTCAACATCAACAGCATCTGGCAGGTCGGCATCATCGGCACCTTGCTGATCGCCGTCCTGCTGGCCGATCGTTTCGCCCTGCGCCGGACATGACAGCATGACAGACATCAGCCGCACCATCGCCGAGGCCGTCGCGGCCCGCACTGACCGGATCGTGTCGACGCTCTGCGACCTCGTCCGGTTCCCCTCGATCGTCATGAGCGATCCGACCCGGGCCGGACCCGGGGAGCGCGACTGCCAGCTCTACCTGCAAGGGCGGCTGCGGGCGCTCGGCTTCGAGACGGATCTATGGGAGCCCGACGGCCCGGCCCTCTACGCCGCCTACGAGGGCCGCCCCGGCGCCAACAGGGGCCGGACCTTCGCGGGGCGGCCGAACCTCGGAGGCACGCTCACCGGCACGGGCGGGGGGCGCTCCCTCATGCTGACCGGCCACATCGACGTCGTGCCCCCCGGGGCCGTCGAGCACTGGCGCACCGATCCCTTCTCGCCGCTCGTCGCGGACGGCGCCGTCACGGGGCGGGGCACGGTCGACATGAAAGGTGGCGTCGCCTGCATGCTGATGGCGATCGAGACCCTCAAGGACATCGGCGTTCCCCTGCGCGGCGACGTGGTCTTCACCACGGTGGTCGACGAGGAGATCGGGGGCATGGGGTCGCTCGCCATGGTGGATCGCGGCTTCCGGGCCGATGCCGGCATCATGACGGAGCCGACCGCCAACCGCATTGCGCCGCTGTGCCACGGCATCCTGTGGGGCCGCATCGTGATCGACGGCATCGGTGGTCATGCGGAGCTGACGCCCGGACCCTGGCACGGCAGCGGTCCCGTCGACGCGATCCAGCTCGTCCGTCAGATGCTCGACGGCATCGACATCCTGAACCGCCGCTGGATGTCCGACCCCGTCAAGCGGCACCCGCTCATGGACCTGCCGAACCAGGTGATCGTCACGCAGATCAAGGCCGGCGAACACCCCTCCTCCACCGCCGGCCGCGGCGAGATCGTCATCGACGTCCAGTACCTGCCGCACGAGAAGGATGCCGCGGGGCTCGGCGGTCACGTGAAGGCCGAGGTGGAGGAGCATGTCCTCCAGGTCTGTCAGGCCGACCCCTACCTCCGGCGGCATCCGGCCCGCGTCGAGTGGATCCTCGATGCAGACTGCGCCGAAGTGCCGGGCGACCACCCCTTCGTGCGCGCCTTCCAGGAGGCCGTGACGGAGGCTCGCCTGTCGCCCGTCCTGTCGGGCTTCGGCGCCCACAGCGACATCGGCCTGCCGACCGGCCTGGGGCTGACGCCGACGGTCAACTTCGGCCCGGGAGACCCGGCCCAGTCCCATCAGCCGAACGAGACGGTGGCCATTCGGGATCTCGTCGACTGCACCACGGCCATCGCTCTGGCGATCGAGCGCTGGTGCCGCTGAGCGCCGGAGCTCACATCGGAGACCGCGGCACGCCCGGCGGCAGCCTGTCTGCGGCCTCGGCACGTCGTTCGAAACGGCTGGAGGGTCGTCGGGGCTCACCCGCAGTATGGCGGCACGATCCTGCGCCGGGCTCGATACCGCGCAATCGGGTCATCCGGTGATCGTCGCGACGAGGGCGAGCCATCCGCCGACACGGGGACGGTGCTGTGCAAACCTCCCGCATCGGCATGCCCGGGTCAGACTCGCGGGTCCGCAGAACCTCGAATCGCTCAGGCACCGCCTCACCCTCGACCTGAACGGGAGTGCCGACGCTGCCGAGGATGCCGTGACGATCGCGAGCCGGCCCCGCCTGATCGTCGCGCTCGACAGTTGGCGCTGGTCCGACGGGGTTCTCAGTAGACGAGCCTCGCGCGGATCGTCCCCTGGATGGCCCGCAGCTCCTCGAGCAAGGCGGCGGCATTGGAACTCAGGTTGGTCTCGACCACGACATAGCCGATCTCGCCATCCGTCTGCAGATACTGTGATTCTACGTTGATCCCGTGCGAGGAGAAGACTTCGTTGATCCTGCGCAGCATGCCCGGCAAGTTCCTGTGGACGTGGATGAAGCGCGTCCCGTTCGGACGCGGTGAGAGCTGCACCTGCGGGAAGTTGACGGCGCCCGCGGTGGACCCCGTGTCCGAGAAGGCGATCAGCTTGCGCGCGACCTCCTCGCCGATGCGCTCCTGCGCCTCCAGCGTCGACGCGCCGATGTGCGGCGTGAGGATCACGTTCGGACGATCCTGCAGCGGCGAGACGAAGCGTTCCGCGTTCGAGCCCGGCTCGACCGGGAACACGTCCACAGCGGCCCCGCGGATGTGCCCGTCTTCGAGAGCCCGTGCGAGGGCGTCGACATCGACGACCGTGCCGCGACTGTTGTTGATCAGGTAGGCGCCCCGCTTCATGGCACGGATCTCGACCTCGCCGATCATGCCGGCCGTCTCAGGCGTCTCGGGCACGTGCAGACTGACGACGTCGCTCTCGGCCAGCAGGCTTCCGAGATCGGTGCAGGGTTCGGTGTTGCCGTGGCGAAGCTTGTCCGAGATGTCGAACGAGATCACGCGCATGCCCATCGCCTCGGCGAGGTTGGACAGCTGCGTGCCGATGTTGCCGTAACCGACGATGCCCAGGACCTTGCCGCGCACCTCGTGGCTGTCGGTCGCCGACTTGTCCCATCCGCCCGCGTGAGCGGCGTTCGACCGCGGAAAGACGCGGCGCAGCAGCATGACGATCTCGCCGATGACGAGTTCGGCCACCGAGCGAGTGCTCGCGAAGGGGGCATTGAACACCGGGATGCCGAGGTCCCGCGCGGCGTCGAGGTCGACCTGGTTGGTGCCCACGGAAAAGCAGCCGACCGCCATGAGGCGATCACCGGCCTCGAGCATCTCGCGCGTCAGATCGGTGCGCGAACGGATCCCGAGAATGTGGACGCCCCGCAGGGCCTCGATCAAATCCGGGCCGTCCAGCGCTTTCGGCAGGCGCGTGACGTCCGAATATCCCGCGGCGCGGAGGAGAGCCGCAGCACTCTCGTTCACGTTCTCCAGGAGGAGGACGCGGACCTTCTCTCGCGACAGGGACACGCGTCGAGGGGTGGAGTCGGACGGCCTGGCAGGCTGTAGGTTCATCTCGCTTCTCTCATGTCGGCCTGGCGTCGACCCAGGTCCTCGCGGGCCGGGGCCGGGGCACGGCCGCTCAGCGCCGCTCGGAATCGATCGAGCGCGTGTCGCCCGTGGCGACGATGGTGCGGGTGGCCTCCATCGATGCATAGGTCCAGAAGATGCGCATGCGCTCGCTGTCGGATGCGTTGACGAAGCGATGCGGGACGCCGGCCGGCACCCATGTCGTGTCGCCTGCGCCCATGCGGTGCTCGACGCCGTCGATCTCGACCCGCGCCTCGCCTTCGAGCACCATCACGCTCTCCTCGCAATTATGCGTGTGCAACGGGATGGCGGCGCCAGGGCCGAACTCGGTGATGCCGTTCAACAGACTGCGCGACCCCGTCGCGCTCGTCACCAACGGGATGGTCCGAGCCCCTCCGCCGCGCTCGTGAGGCTTGATCTCGGACGGCCGCAGGATCGCGGCCTTCTTGGGCGTCTCGTTCATCTCGTCCTGCTCCCTCACTTCGGCGCGGCTTGGACGGCCGGTGCCGTCGGCATGGCCGGCCCGACCCACACGGTCTTGGCGTTGGTGAACTCGCGGATGCCGAGCTGGCCCAGCTCGCGCCCGTATCCCGACCGCTTGATGCCGCCGAAGGGCAGGCGCGGATCGGACGCCACCATGCCATTGATGAAGACAGCCCCGGCCTGAATGCGGCGGGCCAGCCGCTGCCCTTCCGCGATGTCGCCCGTCCACAGCGCCGCGCCGAGGCCGAACGCGGTCTGATTGGCGAGGCGGATGGCTTGCGCGGCGTCCCTGACCCGGATCACCGCGGCGGCGGGGCCGAACGTCTCCTCGTCGAAGGCCGCCATGCCGGGCTCCACGCGATCCAGCACGGTGGGGGCGTAATAGAAGCCGGGCCGATCCACGAAAGTGCCGCCCATGCGGAGCTCCGCCCCTGCGGCAACCGAACGCTCGACCTGAGCATGCAGGGCGTCGCGCAGGTTGGCGCGCGCCATCGGCCCGATCGAGATGCCGTCCTCCATTGGGTCTCCGATTGTCAGCGCGGCCACGCCGGCGCAGAACAGCTCCACGAAGCGGTCGGCGACCGCCTCGACGACGATGAAGCGCTTGGCGTTGACGCAGCTCTGGCCGACGTTGATGAAACGGGCCTTGACGGCGACCCTGGCGGCTTCCTCGATGTCGGCATCGGCGAGCACGATGAAGGGATCGGAGCCGCCGAGCTCAAGCACCTGCTTCTTGAGCGCCTTGCCGGCCTGCGAGGCCACGATGGCGCCGACCTCGGTCGAGCCGGTCAGGGTCACGGCGGCGATGCGCTCGTCGGCGATGATGGCGGCGACGTCCTTGGCGTCGACCAGGATGGTCCTCATCAGCCCGTCCGGAGCGCCGGCCTCGCGCACGACCTCCTCGCAGGCGAGCGCGCAGGCGGCGACGTTGTTGGCGTGCTTGAGGATGGCGCCGTTGCCGGCCGAGAGCGCCGGGGCGGCGAAGCGGAAGAACTGCCAGAAGGGATAGTTCCAGGGCATGATGGCAAGCACGACCCCGAGCGGGTCATGGACGATGGCGCTGTGGCTGGCGTTGCTGGCGACCTCCTCGTCGGCCAGGAAGGCGGGGGCCTTGTCGGCGTAGAAGCGGCAGTTGAGCGCGCATTTCTCGATCTCGCCGACGGCCTCGGCCAGGGGCTTGCCCATCTCCTCGGTGATCATGCGGGCGTAGCGGTCCTTGCCGGCGAGAAGGACGTCCGACATGCGGCGCAGCAGCGCCACGCGTTCGCCGACCGGCACCTCGGCCCAGGCGACCTGGGCCGAAGCGGCGGCCGACAATATGGAATCCACCTCCGCCGCGGTGTGCCACGCGTAGGTCGCGATCCCCGCCTCGGTCGTGGGATTGATCGTCGTGATCGGCATGTCAGTGTCCCGGTTCGGTGGATCGGTGGATGGATGCGGAACGGGCACGCCAGACCGGTTCGGCGAACCAGCCGAGGCCCGCCAGCGTGTCGGTCCGCGGGATGTATTCGAAGCCGATCGCGCCGTCGTAGGCGCGCTCGTCGAGGGCCGTCAGAAGCGCGGCGAAGTCGAAGGCGCCGGTTCCGGGCTCGTGGCGCCCCGGGTGGTCGGCGATGTGGACATGACCGAGGCGACCCGCGTGCCGATGGACGAAATCCACCGCGTCCAGTCCGGTGGCGCGGGCGTGGAAGGTGTCGAGCAGCAGGAGCACCCTGCCCGGGGCCGCGGCATCGCACAGGTCCATCACCTGTTCCATGCGACAGGCGTAGTACCCCGGCACGGCGGCTTGGCTGATCGGCTCGACGAGCACGCGCAGGCCCGCCTTCCGCGCGATGTCGACCGTGTGGGCGAGGTTGGCCAGGTAGGTGTCCCGCACCCTGTCCGCGTCCTCGCCTTCGGGCGGCACCCCGGCCATGGGGTGGACCAGGGGGCAGTCGACGGCGCACGCGTAGTCGATCGAGCGCGCGAGGCCCTCGCGGAAGTCCTTCTCCCGGCCGGGCAGCGCCGCGAGCCCTTTCTCGCCTTTCGACGCGTCGCCGACGCCCGCCGCGATCTGGGCGAAACGCAGCTCGTGCGCGCGTAAGGACGCCGCCATCTCTGTCGCGGGAACCGCGAAAGGCTGGGGGTGCTCGACGGCGTCGAACCCCGCCAGCGCCGCCGCCTCCACGCGCCGGTCGACCGGCAGGTGCGTGAACAGGTAGCCGAGATGCGCCGAGAGCCGGCGCGGAGGCAGGGCGCTCATGCGGCCCCCAGGGGCGAGGCCGAGCCCTGGGGCATGACCAGGCCCACCTTCTGCGCCTCGGCGGCCAGGTCGGCCACGACGTTGTCGGTGATCGGCAGTCCGGTCCGGCGGCGCTCGTCCTCGCGCCGCTGCTCGGGTTCACCCGGCATCATGACCTCGTCGACGCCCGCGGCCCGCGGCAGGGCCTTGATGCGGTCCACGAACTCGTCCATCCGCGTCTCGAACTCCTCGAGCCGCATGAACAGGTCGGGCTTGATCGCGAAGAACAGGTGGCCGACGTCCTGTGGGCCGGAGTGGTCGAAATATAGGCTCTTCACGTCGCCGCCGAAGTTCGCCCCCGTGAAAGCGCCCGCCATGAGGTCCATCAAGGTCGCGAGAACCGAGCCCTTCACGCCGCCGAAGGGCAGGCAGACGCCCTCGAAAGCTGCCGTGGCGTCCGTGGTCGGATGCCCGTCCTTGTCGAGCGCCAGCCCGGGCGGGATCGCCTCGCCCCGCATCGACGCCAGGCGGATCTTGCCGCGCGCGATGACCGTCATGGCCATGTCCATCACATAGGGAGCCTTCCGGCCGCCCGGGATGCCCGCCGCGATCGGGCTCGCGCCGAGAAACGTGGTCCGGCCGCCCCACATCGGGATCGCAGGGGAAGAGTTGGTGAAGATCATCGACATGTAGCCGGCCTCGATGGCCTGCAGCGCGTAGAGCGCGCCCATGCCGAAATGCGTGCTGCGCTTCACGCCGACGAGGCCGATCCCCGACTTCGCCGCCAGCGCGATCGCCTCCTCGGTCGCCCGATGCGACGCCAGGAAGCCCATGCCGTTGTCGCCGTCGACGAGCGACACGGCGCCCGCGACCTGTTCGACCCTGATGTCCGGGCGAGCGGTGACGAGGCCGCGACGGAGACGGTCGAGATACATGGGGATCCGCGACACGCCGTGGGAGTCGATGCCGCGGAGGTTCGCCCGGACGAGATCCTCGGCGACGACGCGCGCATCCGCGTCTCTCAAGCCCGCCGCCTCGAACAGTGCCGCCGACAGAGCCGAGATCTCGTCAGGCTTGAAGAACCGTGTGCCGCTCACGTCGACCTCCCCCTATCTGTTGGTTTCTTATGTCATATGGCTTGACTAATGACAAGTCATATGTGACGCCTTATGACAATCGGACGGATTTTTGGTCGAACCAGCCGAAAGCGGCGTCCACTGGGCGCTGTCTGCGGCAGCCCGGCAACAAATGCGAATCCGGAGCAGGCAACGGGCCAAGGGAGGATAGATTGATGCACTACAAGCGAGGTTGGATTGCCGCCCTGCTTTTCGCACTGGCGATGATCAACTATATCGATCGGACGACGCTGTCGTTTGCCATCGGACCCATCACCAAGGAATTCGGCATAGACGACGTCGGCAAGGGATATCTGTTCTCTTCCTTCCTGTGGACGTACACGCTGTTCCTGATCCCCTCGGGCATGCTCGTCGATCGGTTCGGCAGCCGCCGGATCGCCAGTTGGGGCATCGCCATCTGGTCGATCGCCACCGCGCTCACGGGAGCTTCGGTCGGCATCGGATCCCTCCTCGTGACGCGGCTCGTGATGGGCGGAGGCGAGGCCACCAGCAACCCGAGCGGGGTCAAGGTCATCCGCGAGTGGATCCCCGCCGGCGAGCGAGGCGTCATCACGGCCGCCTTCAACAGTGGTTCCTACGCGGGGCCTGCCCTCTGCGCGCTGCTGGCCGGCGGCGTCATCGACCTCTGGGGGTGGCGGGCGCTGTTCGTCATCACCGGCGCCATCGGCTTCGTCTGGCTCGGTCTGTGGCTGCTGATCTACGACAAACCCGAGCGCGTCCGGTGGCTGAGCGAGGCGGAGCGATCCAAGATCCTCGATGAGCGCGACGTCAAGGGCAACAGGGCCGCGTCTGACGCGCCGGCCAACGGCCTCCTCGCGCTGATGCGGACGCGGACGCTCTGGGGCCTCGCCATCACGCAGGGATGCAACGTCTACTGCCAGTATCTCTTCCTGACCTGGCTGCCCAGCTACATGCAGACGGCCAAGCACCTGACCCTGGCGAAGACGGGTCTCTACACCGCCATCCCCTACCTCGTGGCCGTCGTGCTCTGCATCGGGATGGGACGCCTCAGCGACCGCCTCCTCGCCCGCTCGGGCGCGGCCTCGGGCCGCCGGCGCAACATGATCGCGGCCTCGCTGATGATCGCCGCCGTCGTCCTCTTCGCTCCCATGGTCGACAGCATCTGGGCGCTGCTGGTCCTGATCTCCATTTCGCTGACCGGCATCGCGACGACGACGTCCCTGAACTTCGCGCTCGTGAACGACCTGCTGGTCAACGCGCGCGACCTGGGCAAGGCCATGGCGTTCGTCGTCGTCGGCGGCAACCTCTTCGGGCTGCTCGCCCCCATCGTGACCGGCTATGTCATCCAGGCCAGCGGCAGCTACGACGGCGCCTTCCTGGTCGCGGGTGCCCTGCTGATCATCGGCGCGACCGCGACCCTCACCATGACGCGGCGCCCCATGGCGGTCGCCCCGACCGCCGGCGGGGGCAGCCTCAAGGTCAGCACGCCATGAGCGGCTCGATCATGCCTCCCCGCACGACCTCGATCCCGACCGGCCTGAGCCGACGGGACGTCCTCAAGGCGATACCCGCGAGCGCCGCCGCCCTGTCGCTCCAAACCAACACGGCGGCCCGTGCGGCGCCAAGCGCGAAGGAGAACGGCATCATGGCCAAGACATCGCTGCTCGCCTATGTGGGCTGCCGCACCACGAAGGAGCGCGGAGCCCGGGGCGAGGGCATCAGGGTCTTCAACGTCGCCGCCGACGGTGGCCGCTGGGACCCCGTCCAACTCGTCGGCGATCTCGTCAATCCGTCGTTCCTCATCCTCAACAAGGCCGCGGACAGGCTCTACACGGTGCACGGTGACGGCAACACCGTGACGGGCTTCGCCGTGGAGGAGGGCACGGGCAAGCTGACCAGGATCAACACGCAGTCGACGGGGGGCGGCAACCCGGTCCACCTCGCCATCGATCCGAGCGGCAAGGTCCTGCTCGTCGCGAACTACGCGTCCGGCAACGTGGCGGTCCTCCCCATCGAAGCGGACGGGGCGCTCGGTCAAACGAGGCCCCCGGTCGACCTCCCGGGAGAGCCGGGTCCGCACCGCATCGAGCAGAAGGCATCGCACCCGCACGAAGCGGTCTTCGATCCCACGGGGCGTTTCGTGATCGCGCCCGACAAGGGCCTGGACGCGATCTTCGTGCTCGGCTTCGACGCCGCAGCGGGCGTCCTCTCGGTCCACGCGAAGACCAAGACGCGCGAAGGCGCCGGTCCCCGGCACATCGTCTTCGCACCCGGCAAGCCGTTCGCCTATGTCGTCGATGAGCTGGAATCATCGGTGACGACCTACGCCTGGGACGGCGCGACGGGACACCTGACCCCGCTCCAGGCTCTGCCGTCCACTCCCGCCACGTTCACCGGCGATAACCGCGCGGCCGAGATCGCCATCTCACCCGACGGGCGGTCCGTCTTCGTGTCGAACCGCGGGCACGACAGCATCGGCACCTTCGCTGTCGATCCAGTCTCGGGCACCCTCGCGGCCGTCGCCTGGCAGGGCACGGGAGGCCGAGGGCCTCGCTTCATCACGTTGGATCCAGCAGGGCGTTTCGTTTACGCGGCCAACGAATTGACCGACTCCATCGTGCAGTTGTCCGTGGGACGTGAAGAGGGTCGCCTGAGCCCGACAGGGCTCAGGATCGACACCGGCAGCCCGGTCTGCATCGCGTTCAAGGCGGCGGGCTGAAGGTCTCCGTCTCCCGCGCCGCCCTGCGCGGCGCGGGAACGCCGAGACTGCTCGCGATGGGGTCTCGGACGAACATCGCGGGCGTCGCCTTCTCGCGCGCCGCCCCACCGATATGGCTCTCCAGCAAGGCCGCCGCAGCCTCGACCCGTCCATCCAGGAGGGCATCGACGATCTCGATGTGCTCCCCCGTCTGTCGCCGGACGCGATCGCGGTCCAGCGTCTGCCTGTATTCCACGAGGCGCCGCAGCGCATTCTGACGCGCCACCGCCTGGACCAGGAAGCGGTTTCCCGACATCCCCGCGATCGCCTCGTGAAAATCCGAATTGGCCGTGAAGAGCTCGACCTGCCCGAGCGTGAGGTGGCCTCCTGCGTGGATCCTCGCCTGGCGTTCGCGCAGGCGGTGCAGCATGGCCGTATCGGCCGAGAACGACGGCAAGCGGAGGCCGGCGGGCTCCAGGACGCCGCGCAGCTCGTAGCTTTCCCGATAGCTTTCCACCGAGTCGATCATCGGGAGGAACGACCATCCGTACCCGGAGCGGCGCAAGATCCAGCCCTCGGCGGCGATCTTGGTCAGGATGCGCTGGATCTCGTTTCGCGGGCGCCCGTACCGGCGCATGAGGTCGTTCTCGCTGATGCGTTCCGTCAGCGCTCCGGCGAGGCGATCCTCCGCGATCTGAAGATAGAGGCGCTCGTCGTCATTGACCGGAGCGTCGGTGTCGGTCGAGGGAGCGTCGTCCAGAGTGACCAGGAAGAAGCCCTTGTTCGGACGCCGCTCCAGGTACCCTTCGGCCGCGAGATGGCTCAAGGCCGCCCTGATCGGACCACGAGACGTCCCGAGCAGCGGTTGCAGGGAGACCTCCGTCAGGTGCGTGCCGACCTGCACGGCGCCCATCCGCAGGTGCAGCAGGATGTTCCTGGCCAGTTGACGGTGAAGGCGATTAGGGGGTTGCTCGGACATCGGGATGGTCGTGAGGTTGACCGTCCCTACCACGCCGCGGCGTGATCTCCAAAGGCACCAGCACGGGGTCGGCAAACCGAACGTTGCCACTCTGGACTGCGAAAGGCCGCGTTCCGCATTGTGGACCGATGCCCACGGGCTCGTTCGGTGACGGGTCACGGCGGGCGGCCGGCACGGGCCGAGCTCACGCACGCGGTCGCGTCATGCAACGCGGATGCGATCCAGGTGCGCGGACCAGTGAACCGACATCGATGCGGCATCCCGGACGTCGTCGTACGATGCAACACGTCCAGACCGCTCCTGCTCCAGGCAGCGTTCCCGTCCCGGATCAGTCACTCTCGCCGAGATCTTAACTCTCGGATGGGCCTCTCGCCTGCGCCATCGATCGACGACCGGTGACTTGACGATTCGGTCCTGTCATCCGATGCGGCACCGACCGCGGGACGACCGAGGGTGCCGAGTAGCCCCATGGTCCGCTTCGGTCGGCATCACGGGCGGACCGCCAGCAGTCGATTGAGTTTCGCGACGAGTTCCGCCTGTCGGTGCGTATTGGTCTTGGCGAAGATCGCTTTCAGCTGGGTGCGGATCGTCGCCTCGGAGATGCCATGGCTCGCCACGAGCTCTCCGACTGTCTTGCCGTTCAACAGGCCCGCGACGACTTTCACCTCGGCGCCCGTCAGGCCGAAGACCTGCTTCAGCATGTCGTTCGAAACGGCTGGAGGGTCTTCGGGGCTCACCAGCAATATGGCGACGCGGTCCTGCGCCGGGCGCGATGAGGCCTGGCTGGGTAATGCGATGATCGTCGCGACGAGGGGTGAGCCATCCGACGCCGAAGCCAGGTTGAGCACGACGGGCCCGGGTGCCGATTGAGCCGGAACCCGCGCCACCGCGGCCTCGACAGCCATGCGAAGCGGCGTAGGGCCGACGAGGACGTTGGCGGTCGAGATCGACACCCGCCCGCTCTGCACGGCACGGAGCCCGTCCTCGTTGCCGAGCAGGAGCGTGCGATCCGCTTCGACGATCAGAACGCCGACCTGCAGGTGATCGAACACGCGCAGCGCGTTCTGCACCTGTTCGGTCTCGCTGGTCTGAAAACCCTGCGCGAGGTGGCGCTGCAGCAGGGTGATCTCCCGCAGGTGGTGCATCTTCATGCGTTCGATCTGGGCAAGGCGCGCGCTTACGGTCGCGAGCAGCACGTCGTAGTCGATCGGTTTGGTCAGATAGTCGTCGGCACCGAGCGACTTTCCTTCGATGATGTTGTGCCGTTCGGCCAGGGCGGTCAGGAAGATGAACGGCACGTCCGCCATCTCGCCGGCATGTTGCGTCCGGAGGGCCTCGAGCACGTCGTATCCGCTCATCCCCGGCATCGTGATGTCGCACAGGACGAGATCCGGCTTGTGTTGCAGCACGGCGCCGAGCCCTGCCCGGCCGTCCCGCGCTTCGATCACGCGATAGCCCGCGTCTCGCAACTCGTCGGACAGGTCCCGCAGCAGCGACGCCTCGTCCTCAATGCAAAGAATGGTGGCCATCGTGCAGGTCTCCAGCCGCACCGTCCGCAACGGCGGCGTGGGGCTCGAAGGGGAACCTCAGCGTGAAGGTCGTGCCATGGCCCTCGCGGCTCGTCAGGTCGACACGGCCCCCGTGCATGGCGGCGACCTCGCGCACGAGGTTGAGACCGATGCCGCATCCCGCGATCCCCTCGGCGTTCTTGGCTCGGAAGAAGCGCTGGAAGATGAGATCGACCTCGCCTTCGGGTATGCCGATGCCCTTGTCGGCCACCGAGACGACCACGTGGCCGTTCTCGGACCATCCGGTGACGGCGACATCTCCGTCCGGCTTCGAGAACTTGATGGCATTGGAAACGAGGTTCGAGATCGCCTGCTCGACCAGCGTCGGGTCGCAGGTCACGAGAGGCGGGAAGTCCGCGAAGACGACGGTGACGGCGACGCTCGGGGCGAACTCGTCCTGAACCGCGCAGATCTTGCGCACCAGGCCCTCGAGATCGGTCGCGCGGGGTCGCAGCGAGAGCGCGCCCGCATCGAGTTGCGAGAGGCTGAGCGTACTCTCCATCAGCCGCGTCATCCTGCCGACGGATTCGCGGATCAGTCCGGCCCGCGCCGTCACCTCGGCCGTGTCGAGCTGCATGGTCCGCCGGAGGAGCCGCTGCGCGGTGGAGTCGATGATGGCCAGTGGCGTCCGGAACTGATGCGACGTCATGGAGACGAAGTTGCGCTGCATCTCGACGAGCTCCCGCTCTTTCTCGAGCGACTGCCGCAGCGCCATCTCGGCACGTTTGTAGATCGAGACGTCGGCGACCCTGATGACGAAGCCGCCCACCGGCATCTTGCGGCCGCTGATCTCGACCCAGAGGGTCGGCGCGACCTGCATCTGGTGCTCGAAGGCCTGGCCCTGCCGGCGGAGCGCCTCGAGCTTGTCCCGGCAATCCGACGAGCGCATCACGATCAGCTCCAGCGGGTCGGTCTTGGGGTCGAGCTCGCCCGCGCGCGGCGTCGGGCCATCGCGCGACAGGAGTTCCCCGCATCGCCCGTTCGCCAGCATCACGGTCCCATGCTCGTCCAGCATGACGAGGCCATCCGGGGCCGTCTGAATGGCGGACAGCAGGAACTCTCGCGCCGCCCTGGCTTCGCTGGTCCGCTGCTCGACAAGGTCTTCCAACCGGCCGCGGTGCGCTTCGAGGTCCTCCAGAGCCTGTTTCAGGAGGGAAATGTCGCTCTGCGAGCCCGCCATGCGGAGCGCCTGGCCATCGCCGGCCCGGACGGCGCGACCGCGCGCCACCATCCAGCACGACATCCCATCCGGACGCGAGATGCGATATTCGCACCTCAATCGGTCCGTGCGGCCTTCGAGGTGATGGAGGATCGCATCGGTGAGTGCCCGGCGATCCCGCGGATCGACGAAGGACAGCCAATGGTCGAACGTGCTCAGGACCGAGGACGCGGGCTCGCCCACCATGACCGACCAGCGCGGCGAATAGTAGATCTGACCGGTGGTGAGGTCCCAATCCCAGATCCCGTCCCGGGCGCCTCTGGTGGCGAGCGCGTAACGTTCCTCGCTGACGCGGAGCGCCTGGTCACGCGTCTTGATCTCCGCCGCCATGGCGTTGAACTGCGCCGCGAGTTCCTCGATCTCGTCGCCCGTCTCGACGACCACCCGACTCTCCAGGTCGCCCCGGGCCAGGCGCTCCGCGCCGTGCCGCAGCGCTCCCAGCGGCTTCACGATGCGCTTGACCAGCAGGACCGTAGCGGCCAGCGCGAACATCAGGCCGAAGACCAGCACGGATCCGCTGCGCAACAGTGATCCATAGAAGGGCGCCAGGGCTTCGTCGACGGGCAGTTCCGCGAACACGGTCCAGCCCAGCGACGGGATGGTCGCATAAGAATAGTAGACGGACCGGTTCTCGAGCGAGGTCGCCTCGAGGATGTGCCTTCCGCAATCGTCGCAGCTCGTCGCGCTCCGGAACTGATCGCTGTCGACGAGACGGACGTTGGCGAGCACCTGGCTGGCGTCGGAATGCGAGATCAGCTGCCCATCGGCGTCGACGACGTAAGTATACCCGGAGGTACCGACCCGGATGTGGGACAAGGCATCGCTGATCGACATGAGGCTGACGACCCCCACGGTCGCGCCGCCGCCGGTGCCCCGATCGGTGACGGCGAACAGGACGCGCGGCTCCGATCCGTCGTGGAGGAACACGGCGCTGAGGTAGCGGCCGGTGGCGCGTAACCGCTCGACCGACAGGTGCTCCGCGATATCCTCCGGGAGGTCGGCCGGACGTGTCATGCCGGCCAGGTCGGCGCCGTCCATGTGATGGAGCGACACGATCTCCGGCCTCAGGCTCTGGATCCAGGCATGTTCGAGTGCGCGGACAGGCTCGCGCGCGGAAGGATCGAGGAGGTCGATCTTGGCGGTTTGGGCGACGGCATCCTCGACGGTCCGAAACGCGGTTTCGGCGACCACGGTGGCGAGTTCGGCCTTCCCGTTCAGCGCTTCGAACGCGGCCTCCCGCGCGCCTTCGTAGGAGGCTATGACGTTCGCCGTCCCGCTCACCAGCGAGAAGCAGATGGTGACCAGGGACAGACTCGCCGCGTATTTCCTCCAGATGCGCCCTTGCAACGCCTGAGAGAGCCGCGGTGCGACCTGGTCCGTTGGCGTGAGGGAGCGAAGCATGATTGGCTGAGGCTCCCGCTAATCGACGGCCGAGTCGGCTTTGAGCACGAACGCGGTCGGGAACCTGACGCCGATTTGGCGGGCCGTCCTGAGGTTGATCGCGAAGCGGAGCCGCGGCGAGCGCTCGACGGGGATCGTCGAAGGCGGCACGCCTTTCAGGATCTTGTTGACGAAACTCGCCGCCCGGAAGTGCAGGTAATCGAAATCGACACCGAGCGACATCAACCCGCCATCCCGGGTGAAGTCCTCGATGGGGTAGACGGCCGGCACGCCGAGTTCGTTGGCGGTCCGGATGATCAGAGACCGGTTCCTGTTCAGCAACTGGTCGATGACCACGATGAGACCGTCGACGTGGTCGTCCGACAGGTCGCGCGCCAGCCGGCCGAGGTCCGAGCCGGTGTGCACGTCGATCGACTTGAGCAGGATATCGGCCTTCCCGCACTCGGCCTGCAGCCGCGCGACATAGGGCGGACTGACGGGATTGGTCGAGTTCCAGAGCAGGGCGAGACGCTTGGCGTTCGGTACGACCTCCCGCAGCGCATCCAGGCTGTCCACGATGGCGTTCGGCGACGGCATGGTGAGGCCTGTCACGTTCCGCCCCGGCACGGCGAAGCTGTCGATGAACCCGGATTCGACGGGTGTGGCGCTGGTGACCATGACGACCGGCACCGTCGTCGTCTTGGCCAGCACGGCCTTCACGGACGCCGTATTGGTCGCCACGATGACGCTGGCGCGAGCGGCCAGCAGATCGTCGACAAAGCCGCTCGCAGCCTTCTGATCTCCGCTGCCGATCTTGGACACCACGCGGATGGTCTGACCATCGCGCAGGCCCAAGGCCTCGAGCCCCTTCCAGAACTGCGCGTGGTAGGTCTGCGGTCCTTCGGACAGGAAGCCCACGACGGGGAGGTTCGATCGCGGTGCGAGGCCGAAGAGGCTCCACCACACGAGGCCCACGCCGCCGGCCAGGACGCTGATCGCCAGCGCGGCCCGCCGGTATGGATGGGCCGCCGCGTCGGCAGGCCGATCCCGACGAAGACGCCGCGCGATCCAGGGCTGCCACCGCGTCCATACCCTGCAAGCTCGCCACCCGGGCGTCGTCATGAGAGCCGGCTCCATCACACGCGGCGCATCGGCGCAGCGCAGCAGCGAGGCTCGCCCGGCCACCCGGCGCGGCGCGGGCGACACGCGTGCCGGTCGCGCCCTCGCGACGCTGCCGCGAGCCATCCTGACCGTGTCCGGGGTGACGGTCCAGAGACATTGCGTAGATCTGTTGTCACGTCATTGCTCATCCACCACCCCCGATAGAGTTTCACGTCCACAATCTCCGGCGCTCCCGCTGGACCCGAGAGATCTTCTCTGAGCGAAGGCGCGGGCGTCGAGCGCTCCCGCCGGGTCTCTGTCATGTTCCCTTGCGTCATACGCGCCCGATCGCTGTCCGGCGTCGGCGCAGATACCGATATCGTGGTCGCATCTTGAGGTCGGAGCGCAGGCGGCCGCTACGTCACGAGGGGGTGATCCTGGCTCACCGGATCGGCCCGACCGACCCGCCAGCGCTTGGGGTTGAGGAAGAGCCTGCCCCGGCGCTCGTACTCGAACGGGAGCGGCTCCCGCCTGTCGTCTATCCTGATGCCGATCTGAGACCGGAACGCCTCGACATCCTTCCACACGCCGACATTGATGAATGAGGTGTAGTCCGTGGTCGGAGCCAGCATCTCGACGAATCCGATGTCCTCGTCCATCTGACGAGACAAGGTTTCGTAGACGAGGCCGCTCCGGTCCGCGATGGCCTCGTGCTCGGACCAGTACGACAGGAACTCATCGTCTCGATCCGGTTTGATCTTCCAGAACACGACCACCATGAAGAGATCGCGATGGTCGCACGGTGAGGCTGCGCATGTGTGATGATTGCCAGAACCGGAGATGGCCAGCTTGGACCTGTTATCGTTCATCGGCTCGCGTTCCAGAATGCTGGTTCGAATGACTTGCCGCTGGTCGGTCAGAACAACAGGCCGAACAGAAGCGGAAAGAGGACGGCGGTCAGGATCCCGTTCAGCGTCATGCCCAGTCCGGCGAAAGCCCCCTCCACCTCGCCGAGTTGGAGCGCGCGCGCCGTTCCGATGCCGTGAGACGCGATGCCGATCGCGAGGCCGACGGATCTCGGGTCGTCGACCTTGAGCAGGCGGAGCAGTCGCGGCCCGCATACGGCCCCGACGATCCCCGTCATGATGACGAGCGCGGCGGTGAGGCTCGGCAAGCCGCCGATCTGCTGTGAGATGGGCAAGGCTATACCCTGCGTGGTCGATTTCGGAATGATCGACAGCAAGGTCTGGGGATGTGCGCCGAAGAGCCAGGCCAGCACCGCACCACTGATCAGGCCGACCGGCAGCCCGACGGCAAGCGCCCCCGCCACGATGACGGCCGATGCCCGGATCCTCGCCCTTTGCCGGAACAGTGGCACCGCCAGCAGGACGACGGCCGGTGACAGCATGAAGGTGATGACGGAGACGCTGGCCTCGTAGTCGCTGCAGGAGATGTGGAACAGGCACAGGACGCTCCCGACCATCAGCGTCGCGACGAAGGTCGGGTTCAGGATCGCCAATCCTCGGCTCCGGCCATGGATGAAGGTGGAGGCGGAGAACGACAGGATCGTCAGCGCGACGCCGAACTGCGGCCGCACGAGCCAGGACGAGACCTCAGGCGATACCATCGGAGAGCTCCAGAGGACGGTGCTGCGGCCGAGGCGCAGTGGCGCGCGTCAAGACGGCGGCCGCGACGCCCGTGACCGCTAGGGTGATGATGGTTCCGCCGAGGACGGCCGCCAGGACCGGAACGACCTCCTGTTTCAGGATGTCCACATAGGCCAGGACGCCGACGCCGGCCGGTACGAAGACGATGCCGAGGAGCGGCAAGGCCGTGTCGGCCAGCTTGTCCAGCTCCGGGGTCGCCCGTTCTGCGCGGCTCAAGTCGAGGTACAGGAGCACCAGTCCGACAACGGCACCGGGAACGGGCAAACCCGCGACCCGCGCGAGGGCTTCGCCCGCAGCGAGCCATCCGACAATGCGTGCAATGGCACCGACCATGTGACGAACCTTTCAAGGAACGGGTTGCCGCGCTGAGCGGGGAAGCGACGCATCACGCCGAGGCTCGGAGGCCTGCCGTGGTGCGGGAACGACCGCGATGGCCGATAGTGCCGGAGCAATCGTCGGCTCGCGCGTCCCGGCTCAAGGCCCCTGGCGCCAGGGATCCCAGTCATCCACCAGCGCACTGTCGTCTCTCGCGTAAGTCCTGACTGGGACTTTCCTGACAATGCCCTTGAGTTTCGGCAGGATACGCTCCGACAACAATTGTTCATGCTCGACGGTCGACGCCGTTCCGTTCGCACGGAGGATGTGCCAGGCGTGATCGACGTGAGCGATGCCGACGATCGTCGCGTCATTGGGTTCCGAGAGTTCCATCGCTTGGCCTCTTGTCTGTGTCGCCAGCGCTGCTGGTCCCGAGACAGTGCAGCGCGCCGTAGCGTTAGGTCATCATCGGAACGGATGATGTTTACGCCGAAACTTCCGACGTCCGGGACGATCGAACCGGCCGAGAGCGGAGTCGCGGTCGGGTCGAGCGACCTGATCGCGTGAACATGATCGCCGAACCGAGGACGTGGAACCGGTGAGGCGAGCCCGGGCGAGCGGCAGCGGCCCAGAGCGGAAGCCGATCGCTCCGCGGGACAGGCCGCGGCTGCAGTCCCCACGGCACGGGCCTCGGGTGCGCCAGATGAACAAAGCGACCGATGGGGGCCAGCGGCCTCGCCGCGTTCGGGGCGGGCCACGACGATCGGTGGATCGGGCGACGTCGCGGCATCGATGATGCGGCGGGCGCCCTGGCAGCAGCGCTCCGGTTGAGCGGCTCTGTTCGGATCTTGACTGATCACTTTTCCGCCTGAGCTCATCCTAAACTGAGCACTTAAGCATCTTTTCTGATTGTTAGCGCTTTAGCAACTACAATCCAGCAAAGATCCGATCGTCGAAGCGAATCGGAGCGGCATGAGATGAGCGGGCGTCAGGACATGATGGAGAGGCTGAATTTCATCGGCCTCGATGACAATGCGCGCAAGACTTTGCGATCGCTTCAGCCATTCATCAAGCGGGAGGTGAAACTCGCGCTCGCTTCGTTCTACGCTCAGATCGATACGATACCCGCCCTGAAAGCATTGTTCAGGGACAATCGCTCCATCGAGGCAGCCAATCAGCGCCAGCAGTCCCATTGGAACTTGATCTCGACCGCGGAGTTCGGCGAACCTTACGAAAAAGCGGTCCAGGCTATCGGCCAGGTGCATGCGCGGATCGGCCTCGAGCCGCGCTGGTACATCGGCGGCTACGCCATCGTGACCGATCGGCTTCTCCGCTCGACCCTGGCTCACTTCTGGCCCAAGCAACTGCTGGGTGGTGGCAAGAAGCAACGCGAGGCCGCCTCGGACGCCGTCGGCTGCATCGTCAAAGCCGTGATGCTCGACATGGACTTCGCCATCTCGGTCTACCTCGACGCGCTCGCCGACGAGCGCAACCGTCGGCGGGACGCCGAACGCGAGAAAGCCGTGGCGGAGGATCGTCTCACGATGGCGGAACTCGGCGCGGGGTTGCGGGCCCTCTCGTCGGGCAACATGACCTACCGGATCGTCGTCGATTTCCCGCAAAAGGTGAGCCAGCTCAAGGTCGACTTCAACGGCACGATGGAAAAGCTTCAGGAGACGCTGACGACAGTGGCGGAGACGGCGTCGGCGATCGGCTCCGGGACCGAGGAGATCTCCCTGGCGTCGAGCGACCTGTCGAAGCGGACGGAACAGCAGGCGGCGAACCTCGCCGAGACGGCCGCCGCTCTCAATACCGTGACGGGCCGGGTCCGCCAGACCGCCGAGGGCTCCAAACACGCCCGAGCGGTGGTGGCCGACGCGAAGGGGACCGCCGAGCGATCGGGAGACGTGGTTCGTCAGGCGATCGAGGCCATGAACGGCATCGAGCGCTCATCGAGCCAGATCGGACAGATCATCGGCGTCATCGACGAGATCTCGTTCCAGACGAACCTGCTGGCGCTCAATGCCGGCGTGGAGGCGGCCCGTGCCGGCGAAGCCGGCCGGGGATTCGCCGTCGTGGCCTCAGAGGTGCGGGCTCTGGCGCAGCGGTCCGCGGACGCCGCCAAGGAGATCAAGGCGCTGATCTCGGATTCGAGCCGGCACGTCGAACAGGGCGTCACGCTGGTGGGGCAGACCGGCCAGGCGCTGGAGCGCATGATGGTCCAGGTCGCCGAGATCGACAGTGTCGTCGACACGATCGCGGCCTCGAGCCGCGAGCAGGCCACGGGCCTCGACGAGGTCAATGTCGCGGTCGGCCAGCTCGATCAGATCACCCAGCAGAACGCCGCCATGGTGGAGGAAAGCACGGCCGCGGGCCAGAGCCTCGCCGTCGAGGCCGAGTCCCTGGTGCGCAAGATGGGAGAGTTCAACATCGGCCAGGAGCGCGCACGGCCCTCGCAGGAGCGCACCAGACCGAAGGCCGCGGCCGTCGGCCGACGCTCTCCGGCCGTACCCATGCTGCGCACCTCCGGCCACGGGGGCGCCGCTCGCCGGATGCAGGACGAGCCCGCCGCCGAATGGTCTGAGTTCTGAGCCGCCCCGGATCCTCGAGGCTGGCGCAGACCGCCCGCGGCAGCCTCGCCTCGCCCCGTCCCGTCTCCCGGCCGAGGCGCCGTTCCTGCTCGGTCTGGAGCGGGCCCCGGGCCACGCGATGGACCATCATCTCTTCGAGGCTCTCGACGGGATGGCCGCCATGTCGCTCTCGCTGGCACGCGCCTGCGCGCCCCCGGCTTGCTCCGAAGACCCACGCCGTCCAGAGGCTCCGGCCATCGAGCGGGCTCGCGGCCGATCGTGTGAGGGCGTCCGGATAAGCGACGCCGACCCCGAGGCTCGACCGGATCGCCTTCGGTCAGTGCGGGAGGAGTCCCGCGCCGCGATAGCTCTCGATCAGCGCGTCGAACAGCGTCACGTCCGAGCGGCTCCGGGCGATGATCTGCGCCCCGGCGACGGCGGCATAGATGGCCCGGGCCCTCGCCTCGCTCGCTGTCGGCTCCACGAGTTTGCCGCCGACGAGCTGCTTGCGCAGCCACGCCGTATTGACGTCGGCAAACGCCTGTACCTCCTTCAAGACGGGCTCGGGCAACGCGTCATATTCCGCCGCCATGAAGCTGCTGAGGCACATGCGGTTGTCGCGCTCGAGGGACAGGCGAAAGACGCCCGGATAGAGCCGCAACGCGTCCTTCGGGCTGGGGGCCTGGGTCGAGATCGCATCGAGATCGCGGGCGACGTCTTCCCAATAGCGGCGCGCGACCGCTTCGCCGAGGAGGGCCTTGTTGGCGAAATAGTAGTTGATGCTCGCGGCCTTGATGCCGACGGCCGCCGCGATGTCGCGGAAATTGATGCCGGCGTAGCCATGGGCCATCGCCGCCTCGCGCGCGGCGGCGAGGATCGCCTCCCTCACATTCCCCTTCGACGTCGCTGCCATGGCCACCCCCCGTCTGTCATATGGCAGACAGGGCTTGACGGGGCAAGGCCAGGGTCATAACTTCCCACCTGTCATCTGACAGACAGGCACCTTCCTCAAGATTGCGAGACGACGATGTCCGAGACGCTCAAGCTCTTCACCTCTCCTTCGGCCTTCCCCAACCCGCAGCGCCTGCGGATCTTCATGCACGAGAAGGGCATCGCCGATCGCTTCGCCGAGACGGTCTACGACATGTCCCCGGTCGGCGAGCAGCGGGGATGGAAGCACCTCAAGATGAACGCCTGGGGCGAGACACCGACCCTGGAGCTCGCCGACGGCTCGTTCCTCAGCGAGACGTCGGCCATCGCCCGTTATCTCGACGACACGTTCGACGGCCGCAAGATCATGGGCGAAACGGCGCACGAGCGCGGCCTCGATCAGATGTGGGACAACCGGGTGTGGGTGCACATCCTCTACCCCATCGTCACGGCGTTCCACGTCCTGCACCAGGGCTTGGGCCCGAAGCTCGAACTGACCCGCAATCCGGCCTGGGGCGAGCATTCCCGCAAGGTGGCGCTGGCCCATGCCGCTCTCGTCGACCGGCATCTCGCCGACGACCGCGCCTGGCTGCTGGGTGGCGACCAGCCGACGTTCTCGGACATCACGCTGGCGACGGCGATCGCGTTCTCCAAGTTTCCCGTCAACGCGACGCCCCTCGACGAGCGCTTCGAACATCTCGACGCCTTCTGGCAGCGCTGGCAGACCCGGCCGGCCTTCCTCGCCGCCTATGCCGACAGGAGCAGCGGCATCCCCGAGATCGACGACCGCCCCTGAGCGCCCGGCGCTCGGTCCCGGCAGCCGCCCGGTCGCGTCGAACCCCGAGGGTCCCGGAGGCCTCGGTCCCGAACGGTCCCACGTCGCAGGCCGCACATGCCCGCGCCATCCGTGCGGGACAGAGGCTCGGCCCGGCCCGGTACGAGCCCGTCCTCGCCGCTGGTCCGCCGGCGGTGAGACATCTCGCTCGGGCGCGTGACGCGTCGCGCCTGAACGGAGCAGGGTCGGGCTGGGGAAACCGGTCGTCAGGCGTGGATCGTGACGGCGCCCTTGGCGTCCGGGTAGAACTGGGGCGCTTCCCGCCGGTCGAACATGCCGTAGTCGCGCACCACGCGGACACGCCGCAGCCGGCCTCCCTCGGGCAACGACGCTTTGGCCTCGAAGGCCTCCGCGGCTTCCCGGTCGCGCCAGGTGAGCAGCAGGATGGCATCGCCGGGCGTGAGGACGGCGTCGAAGGTATCCCATGCGACGAGGCCCGGGGCGCTCCCCTCGTAGCCGAGCCATGTGGCGACCTCCTCCGGCGCCGCCTGCCTCACCCAGTCCGCGGGACGCTGGCCATCGATCAGGCTGACGGTCGTGCCCGCGCCGACGTCGGTCTCGTCGAGGCGCTGCTCGGCCAGCACGTGGCCTTCCGGAGTGCGGGTGTCCCGCGTGATCTGCCCGACCCGCAGGTGATAGTCGCTCAGGATCTCGGAGCGGCCCTTGCCCTGCGTCTCGTGGTGCCGCGCCGCCGTCCGCCAGCGCACGAGCGCCTTCTCGTCCCGCCAGCCCGACAGCGACAGGATCCATCCCTGGCGCGTCAGACTGCGATAACGGATGTTGTCGACGAAGCCGTCGATCCGCTCCAGCTCGGGCCGGAGCATCTTGGCGTGGCCGAGATAATGGTCCCACTGCGCGGCTCGCGGATGGACCTCGAAGATCACCGAGAACATAGGACCCTCCCTCCTCGACGATGCGTCCCGCGCGACCGGCGCGGAGCGTTCCACACGCTTCAACTCCGATCCCGTGACCTCGACCGCACCCGGGCGCGATCACACGGCGGCGATGCAATCGATCTCGATGTCGAACCCACCCGCCCATGCCGGAACGTTGATGAAGATGCGTGCGGGCCAGTCCTGCGGGAAATACCGACGGTACACCTCGTTGACCGCCGGGAACATGTCGACCGAGGTGACGTAGACGTTGACCTTGAGCACGTCCGCCATCGATGACCCGGCGGTCTCCACACAGAGCTTGAGCTGATCGAGCACGAGTTCGGTCTGACGCGCGATGGACCCGGTGAAGACCTCGCCGGTCGCCGGGTCGAAGGGCGGCGCGCCCGTGACGTAGATCGTGTCGCCGTGCTTCGTCACGGTCGAGGTCGGGGCCTGGTACCGCTCGAGATACGTCGCCAAGGGCTCGACGCGGATGATCTCCTTTTTCATGGTCCCCTCCTCGCCGCATGCGGTGCAGCCGCCGCCAGGACGGTGACGCGTGGCCGCCGCGGCGCCCTCTCGATAGGCCGTCCGCCCCGGCGGTGTCCTGCGGGATCGTTTCGGCCACGGCCGAAGTGTCCGGCCCTGCGGGCGGGTTTGCCGGCGACGGCGGTGGGGTCGGCTCCGCCGACCAAAGCCGGGAGGGCCTCCGGGCGCAGTGTCACGCCGACACCCGGGCCACGGCTCCGGGAGCGAGAAGGCCCGCAGCTTCCTCCTCGGACAGGCGGGATGGCTGCGTGACCGAACTGCCGAGCCTCACCGGGGCGTCGCTCTCGCTCGACTGCAGGATGGCCTCCATGACGTCCAGCACGTGCAGGGCGAGCTCACCGCTCGCGCGCGGTGCCCTGTTCGCCTCGGCCGCGGCCACGAGGTCGGCCACGCCGAGCATGCGGTAGTTCGCCCGGTCCGGGGCCGCGATCGGCCAGTTCTGCGCGCCGTAGAGGTCGCGCTCGGTCCCGAAGTGCGTCCAGTCGGCCCCGCCGTCGGACAGGGACACGGGACCGCCGAACGTGTCGGGGTCCGGCAGGCGGAGCGACCCTCCCGTTCCGTGGAGCTCGATCGGAGGGTTGGAATGGCGGAACACATCCCAGGACGCGCCGAAGGTGATGGTCGCGCCGGCACGGAACTCCAGAAGCGAGAGCAGGGTGGTGGGCGTACCGACCGGAAAGCGCGTGTTCTTGAGCGGCCCTTCCGCAGTGATCAGCCGCTCTTCCTGCCCGCGCCCCGCCATGGCCACCACGCGCGCGACCGGGCCGAGCAAGTTGACCAGCATGGTCAGGTAGTAGGGTCCCATGTCGAAGACGGGGCCGCCCCCCGGCTGGTAGTAGAACTGCGGATTGGGGTGCCAGTGCTCCATGCCGCGGCCCATCATGAAGGCGGTCCCCGTGACGACGCGGCCGATCGCGCCCTCGTCCATCAAACGCCGTGCGCGGCGGCCGGCGGCGCCCAGGAACGTGTCGGGAGCCGAGCCGAGCAACGATCCACGCGCCGCGGCCTCGGCGACGAGGCGCCGACCCTCCGCCGCCGACGTCGCGAGCGGCTTTTCCGTGAAGACGTGCTTGCCGGCCGACAGGGCCGACATCGTCACCTCCCCATGGGCGGTGGGGATCGTGAGGTTGAGGACGAGGTCGACCTCGACGTTGTCGAGCAGCGCGTCCACGCTCTGCGCCCGCACGCCGAACTCGGCCGCCCTCCGCTCCGCCGCTTCGGGCACCACGTCGGCACAGGCGACGAGCCGCATGTTCCCGAACAGCGCCGCATTGCGCATGTAAGCCAGCGAGATGCTCCCGCATCCGATGACGCCGATCCCCGTGACTCTCATCCCCGCTCCCTTGTGCGGCTCAAACCCCGAAGGTCGACAGCGTCCGCCGGTTGCGCGCCACGGCGGCGGCAGGGTCGCGCCCCGCCTCGTCCGACTCCTCCTCGACCACCAGCCAGCCGTTGAACCGCGGGGCGGCGGCGACCAAGACCATGACGGCGGCGACGTCGCAGATCCCCTCCCCCAGCATCTGCCAGCGACCGTCCCGGTCGACGTCCTTCAGGTGGAGGTAGCGGATGCGGTCGCGGTAGCGCCCGAGCGTATCCAGCATGTCGTGGCCGCCCCGGATGATGTGGCCCGTGTCCGGCACCCAGCCCACGGTCCGGGGGTCGAGCAGGGCGAACAGTGCATCGTAGTCGTCGCGCGTGAACAGGAGCGTGTCGTGATGCGAGGAGGGATGCACCGCGACGGACACGCCGGCCCGCTCACCGCGTGCTCCCGCCTCATTGTAGAATCGCGCGGCGGTCTCGAACTTGCCCTCGCGCGGCCCCCCGCTCATGACCGTGGCACTGCCGAACGAGACGAGCGCGCCGGGGAAGGCGCCGGCAAACGCGATGGCGCCGTCGGCCATGGCGAGGTCGGCCGCGAGCGCGTCGGGCTCCGTGAACCCGCTCTCGCTGCCGCAGGCGTAGGACACGAGGTTCAATCCATGCGCATCGAGAGCCTTGAGGAACGCTTCCGGCCGGCCCTTGTATCGGCCGATCATCGTGTCGGTGATCTCGAGGCCGGCATAGCCCGCCGCCGCGATCGCGGACAGCAGGTCGTCGGCGTCGCCCGTCCAGGCGCCGCCCAACATCTCCCACGTGAAGGTCTGGCAGCCGGCTTTCATGTCCATGGTCATCCGTGAGCGATCCTCTTCCTTGGTCCGCGGCGCCGTCGCCGGCCGTGCATTCCTCGGCCGCGCGGAGCCGCTAAGCCTTGACCGAGCCGGCCATCATCCCGGCCAGGAAGTAGCGCTGAGCGATGAGGTAGAGAACGAGAAGCGGGAGAGACCCGAGGACGCTCATCGCCATCATCTCGTTCCACTCGAAGGCATGTTGGCCCATGAGGAGTTCGATCCCGATCGGCACGGTCCGCATCTCCGTCGACTTCGTTAGCGTGAGCGCGAAGAGGAACTCGTTCCAGGCAAGCAGAAAGGTATAGACGGCCGTCGCCACGATGCCTGGCACGGCGAGTGGGACGATCACCCGCCAGAGCGCCGTCCAACTCGACCCACCGTCCACCAGCACCGCCTCGTCGAGGTCTCTCGGGATCGTGTTCAAGTAGCCGATCATCAGGAGGATCGCATAGGGCAGCGTGAAGACCAGGTAGGTGAGGATCAGCGCGGAATAGGTGTTGAAGATCCTCATCGATACGACCATGCCGAAATACGGGATCAGCAGTGTGATCGGCGGGACCGTCTGCGTGCTGATGATGAACACGCTCAGCAGGTTCTTGAAGCGGAAGGTGTATCGGCTGAAGCCGTAGGCCGTGACGATGGCGAGCAGCACGGTGAGGAGCGTGACCACGAAGGACACCAAGTAGCTGTTCAAGAAGAACCGGACCTTGACGGGATCGCTGAGTATCGCTCCGTAGGCCGTCAGCGTGAAGTGTTCGGGCAGCAGCTTGGGCGGCAGGACGAAGATTTCGGCGTTCGACTTCACCGAAGCGCACACCATCCAAAGGATGGGAAAGCCCGCGAAGGCCAGCCCGGCCGCGAGGCCGAGGTAGGTCAGGATCGTCGGGAGCTTGCTTTGCCGTCGTGTGCGCGTCACCATGGCGTTCACCTCGCCTTCTGATGCTTGATATAGACCAGCGTGACGCTCATCGACATCGCCAGGATCATGATGGCGCTCGCGGACGCGAGGGAGAACTTGTAGCTCGAAAAGGCCAGCTTGTAGGTGTAAGTGCTCAGCATCTCGGTGGCGTGGATCGGGCCACCCCCCGTCGTCATCCACACGAGAGGGAAGACCTGCATTGTCCAGATGAAGTCCAACAGGGCGATGCTGATGATCACCGGCATCAGTTGCGGTACGGTGATGTGGACGAAGCTCTGCACCTTGTTCGCACCGTCGAGCTCGGCCGCCTCGTAGAGCTCTTTCGAGATGCCCTGTAACGCCGCGAGAAGGCTGACCATATAAAGCGGATAGCCGGCCCAGATGTTGGCGAAGGTCACCGCGTGTAGTGCCGTGCTGGGCGACGAGAACCACTCGACCTTGAAGTCGATGATATGCAGCGCCATCAGCATGCTGTTGACCACGCCGTTCGGGTCGAGCAGCAGGCGCCAGATGATCGCGATGATCACGGCCGTGTACAGCCAGGGCAAGATGAACAGAACACGAAGCACGCTGCGGATCGCAGGGTCGACGCGGTCGCTGTTCAACAATTGCGCAAAGGCGAGACCGATGAGGAGATGGAAGATCACGCTCATCACCGTGAAATAGAGCGTTTGGGCGACCGACTGCCAGAAGACGGGATCGGCGAAAATCTCGATGTAGTTCTGAATCCCGACGAAGCTGGTGGTCTTCTTCGCGATGGCGCCATCCATCAGGGAATAGCGCAGCACGGTCACCATGGGGAACAGCATCAACGCCGTGAAGATCAGCGTCGCCGGCGCGACGTAGAACCATGGCACGCATCGGCGCTTGAGCCGGTAGGGGATCCAGGGGCGGTCGCGCGGGCCGCCCTGCGCGACGAGTTGCTGATCAAGGGCCTTGGTCATGGTTTACGGATGTCCACTCGCCCGGGATGCGGCCCGCGACGACATCGCGGGCGCAACGACGCCCGCCCTTCACGAGGGCGGGCGCAAACCATCATTTCTTGGAGAACTCGACCAGCCATTGCTTCTGAGTGTCGGCCGCCGCTTCCTGCGCGGTCGCCTGGCCGTCGAACATCTTCTGCACTTCGATGGTCATCTCGCGCATCAGATCTTCGGCGACTGGCAGACCCGTGAACTCGTTGGCCAGATAGCCGGTCTGATAGATCTTGAAGGCCTCGGCGAACAGCGGGTCGGCTTTCGACAGGTCCGGCTTGGCATTCTTGTTGCCCGGGAAGGCGTTGGCGAGCGACACGAGGCGCCCGTTCACCTCCGGGCTCATCAGGTACGAGACGAGCTTCCAGGCTTCCGCCTTATGCTGACTGCCATCGGCGATGCCGATCCCCCAGGCGGCGTAAGGGAGCCCGCGCTTGCCGGTGAAGCCGTCGACCGCGGGGATGGCCGAGATTCCGAACTTCAGGTTCGGGTTGCGCTCGCGCAGCAGGTTGATGTGCGCCAGCGAGTCGATCATCATGCCGACCCGTCCGTTCGCGAATTCCTCGACCTTCTCCTGCTCGCGCTTGGCGAAAATACCGGGCGAGATATCGCCGGCGTCCTTCAGCGACTTGATGAACGTGAGCGTGTCCGTGATGGCCGGCTTCGTCAGGTCGGGTTTACCGTCCTTCAACATGGATTGGCCCGAGGCCCAGACCCACGACATCACGTCGTTCTGGATGCCGCCCGGGTTCTGGAGCGACAGGGGTAGAACCCAGCCGTACCGGTTCTTCGCCGCATCGGTCATCTTCTTGGCTGCGGCGACGAAAGAGGACCGGTCGGTCGGCATCACGTCGACGCCTGCCTGATGGGCCAAGTCGAGGTTGACGAACAACGGGTAGACGAACGACGCCAGCGGGAACATGACGGCGTGGCCGTCGACTTTGACGATATCGGCGACCTGGCTGCGGTCATACTTGGTCTGGTCCATCAGACCGTCGAGGGACGTGATGGCCCCCTGCTTGGCGAGCCCGTTCACCCAGGACCCGTCGAGGCCAACGACGTCGCTCAGCGTACCGGAAGCGGCGCCGACCACGATCTGGTCATGTGTCGTGGCATAGGGGCCACTCACGAGCGTCACCTTGATGTCGGGGTTCGCCTTCTCGAAGTCGTCCATGATGCCCCGCAGCGATCCACCCGGCATCTCGGGCTCCCACCACTGGATGAACTCGATGGTCGTCTGGGCGAAGGCCGCGCTGGAGCAAAGGACCAACATCGCCGCGGCCGCCGTCGCGGCCCGAAGCTGCGTCAGAGCTGTCATCATCTCTCCCCGTCGATTTTTGTTCTCGCTGACCCGTCCTCGCGGAGGCCGATCGCAGTAGGCTGAACCGAATGAAGAGTGTCAATCGGAGATCGCCCGTGCGGCCAAGCGAGTTCGACGCCTCAATCCTTGAACTGTCAAACCGTTGTTAAACCTCGTCAAACCGCGACCCGGCAGGAACTTGCGATTGTCCGCGTCCCGTCGGTGATGTTGGCGTTCGCAAGAAGTCGAAAGACGTCCACCATCCTGACGACAGGCTGGAGCGAACGGGGCGGGCGCTCATCGTGGACTGCTGCCCGGATCGGGGCGGACGGCGCGTCGAAGCGGCGTCGGCAGCGGCGCCGCCGAACCGGCCATCAAGGCCAGGCATTGCGCATGGTCGGGCAGCGGCTTGCGGCCGCCGCGCCCCGTGACGGCGATGGCGGCGGCCGCGCTTGCGAAGAGGGCGGCGTCGAGGGGCGTCGCCTTCGCCGCCAGGGAGACCGCGTAGGCGCCGTGGAAGCAGTCGCCGGCACCGGTCGTGTCCACGGTGGCGACGACATGGGCGGGCACATGCCAGTCGGTGGCGTCGCCCTTCTGCCTCACATAGGCACCCCGTCCCCCGTCGGTCAGCACGACGGCGGCCCGGCCGTCGGACCACAGGTGATCGAGCATCGCTGACACGCCCGCGACGCCCGTGACCTCCTCGGCGAAGCGCATGGGCAGCACGAGGTGATCCGCGAGGCTCAACAACCGGTCCGTGGCGGCGCCGGTCGTCCATTCGACGTCGGCGACGACGGCCAGCCCGAGGCGACGCGCCTGCGCGACGACGTCGAGGGCGTGAACCGCGTAGCCGTCGACGAGGAGCACCGTGGCGGACGCGAGGGTCGCGTCGGGCATCGCATGCGACGTTCCCTGGGGGACGTCGTCGTCGTAGGCGATGAAGCGGTTCCCGTCCCGATCGACGATGATGGTGGAGCGGATGGGCGAGGCATCGGGACGGCACGGAGCGAGGGTGACGTCGACGCCGTGCCGCCTCATGTCGGCGGCGCTGGGGTCGAGGTCGTGCGGGTCCTTCAGCCAGCCGATGAAGCCGGCCCGGCCGCCGAGCTTCGCGGCGGCGACGAGCGCCGTCGCGACGTTGCCGCCATGGTCCCGCTCGCGGCGGATGACCTTGCCCTTTCCGGCGTCGAGGCCGCGGTCGACGTAGACGATGTCGTCCACCGCGACGGCGCCGAAGCCCAGGATCTGCAGATCGTGCGCCAAGCGCTCAGAGCCCGGCCGCCGCGAGCGCCGCCTCGGGCGGCATCAGGTCGTGGATCACGTGCCGGAAGGCCAGCGCCGCCTTGGTCGTGTCGCCGTGGCCCCACAGGTTGCGGCCCACGACTGCGCCCCTGGCGCCCGCCCGCAGCGCTGCTGCGGTCTGGTTGAGCGCGCCGAGCAGGTTCTCCGTCCTGGGGCCGCCCGCGACGACCAGCGGTATGGGGCAACTCGCCACCGTGTCCCTGAAGGAGGCAAAGTCGCCCGTGTAGCCGACCTTGACGACATCGACGCCGGCCTCGAAGCCGATGCGCACCGCATAGGCGATCTCGTCGGGCGTGAAGACGATCCTGGGGACGCCGGACACGTCGCGCGGGTAGACATGCGCGATGACCGGCATCTCGAAGCGCGCGGCGGCGTTGACGGTGTCGGTGAGCCAGCGGATGTAGCCGCCCTCGGTCGAACCCCTGACCGGGATGGCGACTGCCAGCGCATCGGCGCCGTAGCGCACCGCGTCCTCGGGTGTGGCGATGAGTTCGCGGATGCGATCGTCGGCCGTGAAGCAGCCGGCCTGAATGACCAAGGCCGCCTCGCCCGCGTAGGCGCCCCAGAGGTGACGGGCCGCGCCGGGCTGGATGCTGACGTAGTCCGGCCTGCCCGCCATGACGCGCTTGAGCGCCTCGGGCAGATCGGCGAGGCCGCCTTCCCGGACGTTGCCGTAACCGACGAAGTGGTCCACGGCGCCACCGAACAGACGGCCCGACGGATGCGAGAAGAGACGCGACAAGCGCACTTTCATTCCAAGACCCATGACCGCCCATGCCCTATCTGTTGCGAGCCCCAGGGCTAACGCAGATTAGTGGAAGCGACAATATTTCGACCTCTTTCGTTTCGGCTCGCTTCGTGACAAGCTTCGTTCCCGGAGGCGCGGATGCGGCGGCACGCGGGCGCCGTGATCCGGTGTCGATCGTCGAAGGGCCCTGGCGAGCCCTGGATCCGGCTGTGTGGAGGTGCGCGTGCTGGCGGATCAACGGCGTCACAACATCCTCATGACCCTGCAGCGGACGGGCCAGGCCCGCACGACGGAGCTGGCGAAGACGTTCGGGGTGTCCGAAGTGACGATCCGGTCCGATCTCGAGATCTTGACGGCCAAGAAGCGGCTGATGAAGACGCACGGCGGAGCCGTCGCATTGCCGCCGGACTCCGCCGCTGCCGCGTTCGACGAGCGGATGAGCCGCAACTTCGAAGCCAAGCGCCGCATCGCGCAGGCGGCCGCGGCCGGGATCGTCGACAACCAGTCCATCCTGTTCGACGGCGGCTCGACCCTGCTGCAACTGGCCATGCAGATGCCGCCCGTCAGCAACGTGGTCGTGGCGACCAACAGCATGAACGTCGCGCAGCACATCATGTATCGACCCGGGCTCGACGTGCACATGATCGGCGGCCGGGTCTTCGCCAACACGGTCACCACCATCGTGTCGGACACCGATCGCGCGGTCGGCGGCCTCGTCGCCCACCAGGCCTTCCTGGGCGCTCACGGCATCGATCAGGCGTTCGACGTCGTGGATACGTCGGAGGACGTCGCGCGTGCCAAACGCAACCTCGTCCGCATGGCGCGGCGGGTCGTTCTCCTGGCGGACTCGAGCAAGTGGGACTTCGAAGCGCCGTCCAAAGCCTTCGCTCTGTCGCGCGTCGACCTGATCATCACCGACACCGGTCTGCCGCAGCCGATCCGCTCCCGACTGAAGAAGCTCCACGTCGAGGTCCGCTACGTGTGACAGCGGCACCTCGCGGAGATCGCACCGAACCGCGCCGGCTGCGCGGAGGCGGTCTGATCCGCGTGTGAGGCCGCCGGCGCGGTGGCTCTCGCGGTGGTCCGGACGGCGATGATCGGGCCCGCCTGCGACGGGGCGCGGCACCGAGGACGTTTGGCGGCGCGGCCGATCTGGCCCAGACTGCGGTGAGCCGAAGCCCCTGCCCGCGACGGGAGAGTCTTCCAAAAAGCCGCGAGGCTTCGGCGGGAGGAGGAATCGATGCCGACAGCGATCGGGGATGCGGGGCGCGTCGGTGTCGATGCGAAGCGTTTGGGCCGGCTCGACGCCCTCATGCAGGGCTATGTCGACCGCGGCGTCTTTGCCGGCATCGCCACGCTGGTGGCGCGGCGCGGCACCGTGGTGCAGGCCGGCACATACGGCTGGAGCGACCGCGAGGCGGGGACGCCGATGGCGAAGGACACGATCTTCCGGCTCTACTCCATGACGAAGCCGATCGTCTGCACGGCGCTGATGACGCTGGTCGAGGAGGGCCGGCTCACCCTGGTCGATCCGGTGGCGCGACACCTGCCCGCCTTCGCCAACGTGAAGGTGCGCGCCGAGGACGGCAGCCTCGTCGACCCCGCCCGGCCGATGACGGTGGGCGACCTCATGGCCCACACCAGCGGCCTCACCTACCACTTCCTCGGCGATTCGCCGGTCTCGAAGATGTACGAGGACGGCCTCGTCCAGCGCGCCGACGTGTCCCTGGCGGAGGCCATCGACGACCTCGCGCGCTTCCCCCTCGCGGCCCATCCCGGTGCGCGCTGGATCTACAGCGTCGGCATCGACGTCGCCGCGCGCCTGATCGAGGTCGTGGCGGGCCGGCCGCTCGGCGAGGTGCTGCGCGAGCGGCTGTTCGCGCCGCTCGGCATGGCCGACACCGGCTTCGGCGTGGCGGAGGCGGCGCGCGGCCGGCTCGCCGCCATGTACGGCCGCCCGGACCTCATGCGCCCCGGCGTCACGTCCCCCGGCAGCCTCGCCGCCTGGCGCGAGGGCGAGAACCAGCGGGTCGACGTGTCGCGGACCTACCCGGTCGACCAGGCGGACCTGTTCCAGCGCGGCGGACACGGGCTGTTCGGCACGGCGGGCGACTATTTCCGCTTCGCCCAGATGCTGTGCGAGGGCGGGACCTTCGAGGGCCGGCGGATCATCGGCCGCAAGACGCTGGAGCTGATGCATGCGAACCGCATCCCGGCGGCGCTGATGCCGCTCGAGATCGGCGGCCTCCCCCTCATGGGCTACGGCTTCGGCCTCGGCTCGCGCGTGCTGCTCGACGTCGCGGCCTCGGCGGCGCCGGGATCGGCCGGCGAGTTCGGCTGGGCCGGCGCCGCCAAGACGCACTTCTGGGTGGACCCGGTGGAAGAGCTCGTCGCCGTCTTCATGACGCAGTCGCTGATGAGCTTCGACGTGCCGGAGCTGGCCATGCGCGCGGTGGTGTATCAGGCGCTGGCGTGAGGGGGGTGGGGCAGGTTTTGACCATAGCTGCCGTCGGCAACGTCCGCTCGTCGGCGAACGTGCGATCTCGCCTTCGTCGATGGGAGGCGTCGTGCCCTCGCCATCTCAGCCGTGTTTCAGCAACGTGCCACCATCCCCGTCTGACCCGAGGCTGAAGCTTCCGGCTCCCAGGCTCGCATTCTGAAAGTTGAAGGTAGCAACCTGGCTTGAACCGTTGGTGAGTTGGAGGACGCCGGTCGTTGCGTCGTACAGCATCGCCGCCTTCGTCACTGAAAAGTCGTGCAGGTCGATGCTGTCGCCCCTCGAGAAGTCCGCGATCTGCGGACCGACATACGAGGAACTGCCGACCCCGGTTCCGAAGCGTGATACGTCGTCGACGATGAGTGCGGCCGGACCGGTGAAATCGATCTCGGAATGCGCTGCGCTGTCCGCGGCGACCTCCATCGAGGCACCGGATTGCAGGAGGAACTGGCCGGTGCACGCTGCATCGACCGCAGCGGAAACGTCGAGCAATCCGGCGACGGTGAGAGAGCCGTCATTCGTGACGTTGGCGATTGCGTTGTCGCCGGTCAGCGTCCAGTGCGCGTTTGCGTCGTTGTTCAACGTCTGAAACCCGCTGAACGCGTCGGACCCGATCTTCCCGATGGATCCCAAGCCCGCACTCAATTCGAGCGTGCCGCCATTTCCGTCGACGTTTCCGTTGAACACGGCACCCGGATCGATGATCAATCGATTTGCGATGCTGTTAGCCCCGAAATCGATCGCATAGCTCGTCCCTGATATGGAACCGGCATTCTCTACAGTCCCAGCGACGTCGTAGTACACGCCGTACATTCCCTGGATCGCACCACGGTTTGTGACGTTTGCACTGCCTGAAGCGATGTAGACCCCGGCGGGTCCATACCCTCCACTCGTCGGAGCTTGAATGACGCCGCCTGCATCGTTTGTAACGTCACCGCCTTTGAACAATCCGATGGCGTCATCGAATGTCGATTTGATTGTCCCCGCATTGTTGATCCGACAAGAACCGTCGTAGGCAATAACAGCGTCGTCTCCGCCGGTTATCGAACCAGAGCTGCTGTTGTCCAAGCTACCTCCGCGTTCGAGGGCGACGCCGTAAGCGCCCGGACCGCCATAACCTGAGATAGAACCGGAATTGACGACGCTGTCTCCCGCACTGTTTAGTGCGAGACCAGACTGGCTCAGAGAAGCAATTGTCCCAGCATTGTTGATGGACCAAGTCGCGCCAGACCCTCCATCAACGGCATCAGCGCTGCTCGCCGTTACGGCGCCTGCGCGAGTGATCGTCAGGTGATTATTGGCCGGGACCAAGGTCAGGGGCCCGACGGTCGCAGTGCTGATCGTGAGGCTGCTGTTGCCTGCATCAACGGTGAACGTGTCGGTGGCGGACGGGGCCGAGCTGGGGCCGCCTGTTGCAGCCTGGGTCGCGGTGACGCTGTGGCTGGCATTGGCGAGAGGCTTGGTCGGGGTATAGCTCCATGCGCCGCCGAGGACCGGCGCAGTTCCGGCGACCGAGCCGTCGATCGAGACCGTGACCGTATCGCCGGTGACGCCCGTTCCGGAAATGACCGGGTCGCTCGTGGTCGCGACGGTGCTGCCGTTCGCCGGGCTCGTGATGGTCGGCGCCGCGGGGGCGGTCGAGACGTTGACGGTGAACGTGTCGGTGGCGGACGGGGCCGAGCTGGGGCCTCCTGTTGCAGCCTGGGTCGCGGTGACGCTGTGGCTGGCATTGGCGAGAGGCTTGCTCGGGGTGTAGCTCCATGCGCCGCCGAGGACCGGCGCAGTTCCGGCGACCGAGCCGTCGATCGAGACCGTGACCGTATCGCCGGTGACGCCCGTTCCGGAAATGACCGGGTCGCTCGTGGTCGCGACGGTGCTGCCGTTCGCCGGGCTCGTGATGGTCGGCGCCGCGGGGGCGGTCGAAACGTTGACGGTGAACGTGTCGGTGGCGGACGGGGCCGAGCTGGGGCCGCCTGTTGCAGCCTGGGTCGCGGTGACGCTGTGGCTGGCATTGGCGAGAGGCTTGCTCGGGGTGTAGCTCCATGCGCCGCCGAGGACCGGCGCAGTCCCGGCGACCGAGCCGTCGATCGAGACCGTGACCGTATCGCCGGTGACGCCCGTTCCGGAAATGACCGGGTCGCTCGTGGTCGCGACGGTGCTGCCGTTCGCCGGGCTCGTGATGGTCGGCGCCGCGGGGGCGGTCGAAACGTTGACGGTGAACGTGTCGGTGGCGGACGGGGCCGAGCTGGGGCCGCCTGTTGCAGCCTGGGTCGCGGTGACGCTGTGGCTGGCATTGGCGAGAGGCTGGGTCGGGGTGTAGCTCCATGCGCCGCCGAGGACCGGCGCAGTTCCGGCGACCGAGCCGTCGATCGAGACCGTGACCGTATCGCCGGTGACGCCCGTTCCGGAAATGACCGGGTCGCTCGTGGTCGCGACGGTGCTGCCGTTCGCCGGGCTCGTGATGGTCGGCGCCGCGGGGGCGGTCGAGACGTTGACGGTGAACGTGTCGGTGGCGGACGGGGCCGAGCTGGGGCCGCCTGTTGCAGCCTGGGTCGCGGTGACGCTGTGGCTGGCATTGGCGAGAGGCTGGGTCGGCGTGTAGCTCCATGCGCCGCCGAGGACCGGCGCAGTCCCGGCGACCGAGCCGTCGATCGAGACCGTGACCGTATCGCCGGTGACGCCCGTTCCGGAAATGACCGGGTCGCTCGTGGTCGCGACGGTGCTGCCGTTCGCCGGGCTCGTGATGGTCGGCGCCGCGGGGGCGGTCGAGACGTTGACGGTGAACGTGTCGGTGGCGGACGGGGCCGAGCTGGGGCCGCCTGTTGCAGCCTGGGTCGCGGTGACGCTGTGGCTGGCATTGGCGAGAGGCTTGGTCGGGGTGTAGCTCCATGCGCCGCCGAGGACCGGCGCAGTGCCGGCGACCGAGCCGTCGATCGAGACCGTGACCGTATCGCCGGTGACGCCCGTTCCGGAAATGACCGGGTCGCTCGTGGTCGCGACGGTGCTGCCGTTCGCCGGGCTCGTGATGGTCGGCGCCGCGGGGGCGGTCGAAACGTTGACGGTGAACGTGTCGGTGGCGGACGGGGCCGAGCTGGGGCCGCCTGTTGCAGCCTGGGTCGCGGTGACGCTGTGGCTGGCATTGGCGAGAGGCTTGGTCGGGGTATAGCTCCATGCGCCGCCGAGGACCGGCGCAGTTCCGGCGACCGAGCCGTCGATCGAGACCGTGACCGTATCGCCGGTGACGCCCGTTCCGGAAATGACCGGGTCGCTCGTGGTCGCGACGGTGCTGCCGTTCGCCGGGCTCGTGATGGTCGGCGCCGCGCTCCCCGCCCCTGAAGCGTTATGAGCAGCGAATACCGCTTGAAGCGACTGATCGGTGCTCAGCGCCGTGTCGCCTGCCTGCGTACCCCAGCTGTAGGCGTAGTCGAAAGCAGGATTAGGGACGACCGACGCCCATGTGGCAAGGATCTGCTGTTCTTGCGCGGGCGTTGGCAGGATGTAGCTTGGGAAGCCGCCGCCGCCGAAAGCTTGATAGACCGGCACGATGTCGGACCGTGAGATACCTGCCTTTTCGGCAGCCGCCACTGCTTGCGGAATAATCGCGTAATCGGGACTATTGGGTACGTTTGTCTGTACCGGATAGGGATCGAGACCAAATAAATCAATGTCTGTATTACTTTTGTTGAAGTAGTACACCGGAGAAACATTGCTGCTGAGGTTTTGTTCGACCATGAATGTGATCGCGCCCGGAACGTGCGCTTTTATATAGTCAGCCTCAGATTTTAGATTAGCGGCGATTGCCGCATTTCCGGGCGGTTCGTCGGATATGTAGAAGCCATATAGGTTGGGATTTCCGATACAGGCGTTAACAGCCGCAATGAAAGCCGGTGTCACGCCGCTTGTCATACCTAGCCAGACGAGCCCTTTTACACCGGCCGGCAAAGCATTGAGCTGACTGGGAGAATTCACATCGGCCAGATTGAACCCGTCCGCCCCTGGTTCATACGTACCATTGTTGAAGTTGCCATTTCCGGCGTAATGCAATGATGTGGTAGGACCCGTCATGGCATCTCTCCCGTCGGCATCGCCCATTACAGCCTGATGACTTTTTACTTTTATCAAATCATCATTTTTTATTGAATTACAACATCAGAAGCGAATAGAACAGATTGACCATCCAAATAGCTGAGATATGGTTGTCTCAGTTCCCGCATCCTATCACAAATTACCTCCGATACATCACACCATGCAGTTCTCATCGAGTTTATCGACGACATCGATGTGTTCAAAACACCTTGCAACGCCCTGCGCGCCAGACATCATGAGTTCATTGCCGGAATGGCTGTGAGCTTCACATTCGCAGGGATCATATCTCATGCCGATGCCCGGTCGACATATCTTTAGACGTAACCTTCACTCCTTCGGGGTACACCATCGGACCTGCACATGGGGTCTTCGGTCTGGCTGCCCAGGTGATTGACCGTGGTGGTTCCCTTGACGACGAGGTCCGTATCGGACCGGCGTCAGGTCAGTCGGCGGAACTTTCCCCTGCTCGAAGCAGTGCAGCCTGATCGCCGTTCGACGTTGCATCGGTGACGCTGAATGACTGACACAATTGCGCTCGGTTTCGGCTCGGGCGGGACTTCCAAGTTCGGAGATGCCAAATTCTATAGACGATGTCGTCTGACCTGTTCGGTATAGACCGCGCGGGGGCACGCCAGACCGGGCGTCGTTGTGGCAGTCGTGCGGCTTTGCGGCCCTAGACCGCCCCCGAAGCACACTGTTTTTGCACGTTCCGCAGGATGCTCGTCGAGCACGGTCTCCAAACTTGCCAGCTTGAGGCGACACTAGGAAGGGTTGGCCGGATTCTACATCGATCGCGGTGTTAGAGGGGGTTGTACCTCCCCAGGTATCGGGATCAGGACGGACGTCGAAATGCATAAAGTAAAGGCGAGAAACCGATACGAGACACCACTATTTTCGATCCGGTGCCGCTCCGGCCGGTCGTTCTCGAAAAGGGGTCTCGTGATGACGTTCTCGTTTGGAGATGACGAGGGCGACGTCGGGAAACAAGGAATGAGAATGAAGGTGTTGTAGGCTTGCCCCGACCGCTTCGACCAGCGCACCGCGACTTGGAATCGATGTCCGTTGATAATTGTAATCCAGTAAATCAATGCAGAGATTGATCATCTTCGATCGGACAATGTCCGTAAGATCACGGCTGAATGCGACGCAACGCATCATGGCGTAGCATAATGCATAATATCTCCTTCCAGACAAACCGAATGGTATGGCCCTGACCTCTGGTTTCAGCATAAATTTCATCTCTCGGCACAGCTGATCGGGTGACAGCTTTTCATAGTATGCTGAGCATTGGGCGAAATCGACCAGTTCACGAGTCACGAATTCGCTGATGAAAAACGCTCCGCCGTGGCGCTGAGGTGCGATATCCTCGATCGGAGACATGCTATCCTCTCCTCTCGTGCCTGCCACCGGGGCGTGCCCGTCACCTGAGTTCACGCGTGGTGACGCCACCCAGCCGTGACCTTACGCGGCTGCCGGCCCATGTGGAATTCATGCATTATCGCCTTGCGACGCGTCACCCGTCATCTTTCGGGTTAGGCGCAGATGGGAAGGATCGGCGGCGCGACGCAGGCACCGCGCCTCGATTTCTGGAGTGGCTCAGATGATCCCGATGGCCCGGATGGTCTCACATCGTGCGGCTTTGGCGTAGATATCGGCGAGGGTCCCGTTCGCGTTCCCGCTCAGGCGATGTCGCGGCCCACCGCATTGCCTCGACACAAGCGTTGCGGGATGCCGACCCCGTTGCCTCACTGGATCGTTCCCTGAAGGGAGCGTTCACGGCGGCTTCGATGAGGACGGTCGGCATGGCGACGCACGACGAGGTTCCGGCGGTTCTGGCCGGCCGCTACGAAGGGGGCAACCGTAAGAGTCGAAGTCGCCTCCTGGACGGGTCGGTGGCCCTGACCGGCCATCGTCGCAAGCACGCGGCCCGGGTGCTCAGGGGCGGAAAAGCCAGCGCTGCGAACGGGACCGCGGCCGGGACGACGGCTCTCCGGACGATGCGGCCCGCCAGGCGCTGATCGTGGTTTGGGAAAGGGCGGATCGGATCTCGGGACGTTGGGCCGAACCGAACGTCCGCAAGGTGGCGACCCCTGAACGTCAGGACCTGGCGCAAAGCGGCAGACGCTGCCCCGCCCCCTCCGCGTGTCCCGTCACCCCTCCTCCTCCACCCCTCCCCGCCCCCTGTCGCTCACCTCAGCCACGCCGCCACCGCGTCCCGGAGGAAGGCGAGGCTCGCGGGGTCGTCGACCGGGTTGCCGGCGCGGTGGCCCCAGATGCTGGGGATCGGTTTCAGCTCGGCCCGGGCGAGGTGGGGCCGCTCGGCCGCGTTGTCGGCCACCGGGAAGTAGAGGTCCGTCCGGCTGGGCATCAGAAGGACGCGGGCCCGGATGGCTCTCAGGGCCGCCTCGAAGTCGCCGTCGTAGATCGGGTTGGCGCTGATGTCGGAAGCGAGCCAGGTCGACGCCTGGGCGTAGAGGTCGGCCGCCGCCCGGCGGGTGAAGCCCGGCTCCCACAGCCGGTCGAGGAAGTCGTCGAGCGAGGCCGCGCCGAGCGCCGAGATGTGGAGCCCGTCGCGGTACCAGTCCTGGCTCATGGCCCATCCCGCGTAGATGCGCGCGAAGGCCCGCAGGTGGGCCTGGGGCTCGGCCGAGAAGCGGCCGCCGCCGAGGTGCTCGGGCGCCGCCTCCAGCGTCGCCAGCAGCGACTTCAGGAACACCTTGTTGTGCGTCGAGGTGCGGGCGCTGCCGCAGACCACGATGGCGGCCTCCACCGCCTCCGGCAGCAGCGCGGCCCAGTGATAGGCCTGCTGGGCTCCCATGGAGAAGCCGTAGACGCAGGCCAGCCGCTCGATGCCGAAGACCTCGGCCAGCAGCCGCTGCTGGGCGCGGACGTTGTCGGCCGTGGTGACGAGCGCGGGGTAGCCGGGGGTGTTCGACGGGCTCGACGACAGGCCGTTGCCGAACATGTCGGGCGTGATCACGAACCAGCGGGTCGGGTCGAGCACCCGGTCGGGGCCGACCAGCCATTCCTGGTCGCCGTGCTGCGCCGTGTAGCTCGTCGGGTAGAGCACGACGTTGTCCCTGGCGGGCGAGAGCGTGCCGTAGCTCTTCCACACGAGGGTGGCGCCGGGCAGCGTCTCGCCCGACTGGAGGGCGAGGTCGCCGAGGGCGAACCGGCCGGTGTCGGTCGGCACGCTCATCGGGCGGCTCCCGGCTGGGCGGGGTGGCGGCGGGTGCTGCGCGTCATCGGCATGGAACGGGTCTCCTCAAGGGTTGGGCCGGGCGGCGTGCGGCACGCCGCGCGGCGGGGCGGTCAGGGGTCGCGCAGCACGCGGTGGCCGGGCGAGACCTCGTCGTAGATCGAGGGCCCGGGCCGCGCGCCGATGGGGAGGACGGGGGAGGACAAGGGCCGGAAGGCGCGGTCGTCGAAGGGGCGGCGGCGGCCCGGATCGGCGACCGGCACGGCGGCGAGGAGCGATCGCGTATAGGAATGGGCCGGGTTCTCGAAGACGGCGGCGCGCGGGCCGATCTCGACGATGCGGCCGAGATACATCACGGCGACGTGGTGGGACACGCGCTCCACCACGGCCATGTCGTGGCTGATGAACAGGAACGAGAGGCCGAGGTCGGCCTGCAGCGCCATCAGCAGGTTCAGCACCTGGGCCTGCACCGACACGTCGAGCGCCGAGACGGATTCGTCCGCGATGATCAGCTTGGGGCCGGGCGCGAGGGCGCGCGCGATGGCGACGCGCTGGCGCTGGCCGCCCGACAGCTCGTGCGGGTAGCGGCGCAGGAAGCTGCGCGGCAGTTCCACCCTGTCGAACAGCGTGGCGACGCGGTCCTCCAGCTCTCGGCCGGAGGCGATGCCGAAGTTGAGCAGCGGCTCCGCCACCTGGTCGACGAGGCGCCGGTAGGGGTTCAGCGACGCGAACGGGTCCTGGAACACCATCTGCATGTCGCGTCTCGCCCGCCGCAACGCGCGGCGGCCGAGCCCGCGGATGTCGCGGCCCTCGAGCGCCACCGAGCCCGAGGCGGCCTCGACCAGCCGCAGGATCGAGCGCCCGCAGGTGGACTTGCCGCAGCCCGATTCGCCCACGAGCGACAGCGTCTCGCCGAACCCCACCGTGAAGCTCACGTCCTCGACGGCATGGACCTCGGCCACGGTGCGGCGCAGGGCGCCGCCGCGCACCGGAAAGCGCGTCGTGAGATGCGCGACTTCGAGGAGGGGCCGGGCCTCGCGCGGCGCCGCCGCCCGCGCCGGCCGCGCCGCCGCGCCGAGGATGCGCATGGGCTCGGGCGCCGGCCGGCCGCGCATCTCGCCGAGCTTGGGCACGGCGGCCAGCAGCGCCTTGGTGTAGTCCTGGCGCGGGGCCGAGAAGATCCGCGCCACCGGCCCCTCCTCGACGACCTCGCCGCGGTACATGACGACGACGCGGTCGGCCATCTGGGCCACGACCGCCATGTCGTGGGTGATGAACAGCACCGCCATGCCGTTGTCGCGCTTGAGGCGGTCGATCAGCCCGAGGATCTCGGCCTGGATCGTCACGTCGAGGGCCGTCGTGGGCTCGTCGGCGATGAGCAGCCGCGGCTCGCAGGCCATCGCCATCGCGATGACCACCCTCTGGCGCATGCCGCCCGACAGTTCGTGCGGGTACTGCCGCAGCCGGCGTTCGGGCTCGGGGATGCGGACCTCCCGCAACAGGGCGAGCGCGCGGGACCGGGCCGCCGCGCCGTCGAGGCCCTTGTGGGTCCGGAGTCCGTCCTCGATCTGCCGGCCGATGGTGAAGACCGGGTTCAGCGAGGTCATCGGCTCCTGGAAGATCATGCCGATCTCGTTGCCGCGGATCGCCCGCATGGTGGCGGCATCGGCGGTCGCGAGGTCGATGGTCTCGCCGGAGACCCGCGTGAAGGCGAGCCGGCCCGATGCGATGCGGCCGCCGCCGAACGCGACGAGGCGCATCAGCGACAGCGAGGTCACGGACTTGCCCGAGCCCGATTCCCCGACGACGCAGAGGGTCTCGCCCGGCCGGATGGCGAAGCCGACGTTTCGGACCCCCACGACCGTGCCGTCGTCGGTGTCGAACTCGACCCGGAGGTCCGAGACCGCCACGATCGGGTCGGGGGCGGCGGCGGGTGCCGCATCCACGGGCGAAGCCTCGGCCACCATCAGCGCGCCCTCGGGTCGAGCACGTCGCGCAGGACGTCGCCGAACATGTTCAGTGCCAGCACCGTCAGCGCCACCGCGGCGCCCGGCACGAGAGCCGTCCAGGGCGCGACGTCGAGGTAGTCGCGCGAGCTCTGGATCATGAGGCCCCAGGAGGATTGCGGCGGCTGGGTGCCGAGCCCCAGGAACGACAGCCCGGCTTCGGCCAGGATGGCGAAGGCGAGGCTGATGGTGCCCTGCACGATGATGAGCGGCAGCACGTTGGGGAGCACGTGCCGGACGATCATCATGGCATCGGTGGTGCCGGCGGCGCGCGCCGCCTCGACATAGGGCATGGCGGCCACCCGCAGCGCCTCGCCCCGGATGATGCGCGCCAGGAACGGCGTGAAGGCGATGCCGATCGCCAGGATCGTGTTGGGCACGCTCGGCCCCAGCATGGCGCTGATGGTGAGCGCCAGCAGCAGCGCCGGGAAGCTCAGCAGCGTGTCGACGAGGCGCATCAGCACGACGTCGGTCCAGCCCCGCAGATATCCCGAGATGATGCCGAGCGGCAGCCCGAGCGCGATGCTGATGGCGACCGCGGCGCTGGCGATGCCGAGCGAGGTGCGGGCCCCGAGCAGCACCCGGTAGAGCAGGTCCCGGCCGAGCTGGTCCGTGCCGAACCAATGCGCGGCCGAGGGCGGCTTCAGGCGCAGCGCCATCTGCATCCTGGTGCCGAAGCTCGGCGGGATCAGCATCGGCGCCAGCACGGCGACGCACGCCACCGCCACGATGACGACGAGGCCGATGAGGCTCTTGGGCGCGAGGAGGCGCTTCACCGCTCAGGCCATCCGGATGCGCGGGTCGACGACGATGTAGAGCAGGTCGACGAGGAAGTTCACCAGCATCACCACGGCCGCGATGCTGAAGACGGAGGTCTCGATCAGCGGCACGTCGCGGTTGAGCAGGGCCTGGTAGGTGATCCAGCCCATGCCGGTGTAGTTGAACAGGGTCTCGACCACGATGATGCTGCCGAACAGGTAGCCGACCTGGAGACCCGCCACCGTCATGACGGGGCCGATCGCGTTGGCGAGCGCGTAGCGCCACACCACGGTCCCCTCCCCGAGCCCCTTGGCGCGGGCGACGCGGATGAATTCCTGGTTGAGGATCCCCGTCATGGTCGAGCGCGTGACCCGGGTCAGATGCGCCATCAGCCCGAGCCCGAGCGCCAGCGACGGCAGCAGGGCGTGCTCCAGGGCGTGGGGCAGGCTCTCGGCGGGGTCGACGAAGCCGCTCGAGGGCAGCCAGCCGAGCGTCCGGGCGAAGAGCAGGATCATCACGATCCCCCAGAAGAAATCCGGCAGGCTGATGCCGAGCAGCGCGGCGCTGGAGGCGGCGGAATCCTGCCAGCGGTTGCGGTGCATCGCCGACCACACGCCGAGCGGCACCGCGCAGGCGAGCGCGATCCCCATCGACAGCACCACGACCAGCCCGCTGGCGGTCATCTTCTGCACCAGCAGCGGCCCGATCGGCACCTTGAACATGAGCGACTGGCCGAAATGGCCGGTCAGCATGCCGCCGACCCAATGGCCGTACTGGACCACGAGCGGATCGTCGAGGCCGAGGGTCTGGCGCAGCCCCGCCAGCGCCGCCGGGTTGCTCTGCGTGCCGAGCACCATCATGGCGACGTCGCCCGGCAGGATGTTGGTGACCCCGAAGGTGATGATCGAGATCAGGACCAGCGTGAGCACGATGGAGAGCAGGCGGTTGAGGACATAGGTCATGGACCGGGGGCGCTCGGGGTTGGCGTCAAGGCGCGGGCTCGGCTCGCAGGTGCTGGCCGCTGCCGGCGCCCGGCGAGCCTCAGGCCCTGAGCCAGGCCTTGTGGAAGTTGAGGTTGCTGCCGTTCGGGTTCACGACCGTGTCGAGCCCGCCGACCGCGGTCTGCGCGCCCATCGACCCGTTGCGGAACCACAGGACGACGTCGTGGGTCTCGTCGAAGATGCGCTGCTGGACCTGCCGGTAGAGCTCCGCCCGCTTGGCCCCATCCACCGTCTCGCGCGCCGTCTGGGTCAGCCTGTCGATCTCGTCGTCCTTGATGTTCCGGTAGTTGAAGACGCCCTTCGAGTTCCACAGGCTGTAGTAGAGGAAGTCGGGCTCCCACAGCGTGAAGAAGTTCATCATGGTGATCTGGAAGTCCTTCTGGGTCCAGCACTTGGCCAGCCAGTCCGCCCAGGTCAGCTGTTCGATCGTGGTGTCGACGCCGGCGGCCCGGAACCATTCGGACATGATCTGCGCGGATTCGACGTGGTAGGGATAGTTGGTGGTGACCCGGAAGGTCAGTTTCAGCTTGCCGGGGCCGTAGCCCGCCTCCGCCAGCAGGGCCTGGGCCTTGTCCATGTCCTGCGCCCGGCTCTTCAATGCGCCGTCGTAGGACGACGAGGTCGGGAAGCTCGGCGAGGCCGTGAGCTTGCCCTGGCTCCACAGCGCGCCCTGCAGCAGCTGCTCCTTGTCGATCATCAGGTCGACGGCCTGGCGCACGCGCTTGTCCTTGAACGGCTCGAAGGCGTGGTTCATGTTGAGGAAGTCGAAGTTGAGGGGGAACCACGACAGCGTCTGGAGCTTGGTGTTCTTCTTCGTCTCGTCGACGCGGTCGGCCGGGATGTCGTTGATCACGTGCAGTTCACCGGTCTGCAGGCCGGTCAGGCGCACGGTGGGTTCGGTGATCTCGCGCTCGATGACGCGGTCGAGATAGGCCGGCCCCTCCCAGTAATCGTCGAACCTGGCGAGCTCGATCTCGTGGCCGAACTCGCGCCGCACGAACTTGAACGGGCCGGCGCCGACCGGCATCGTGCCCTGCGCGTCGCCCGAACCCGCCGGGATGATGGCGCCCGCGCCGTTCTCGGCGATGCGGCTGAGGAACGGCGCGTTGACCCGCTTCATCCTGATCACGACCGTCGCGTCGTCCGGGGTCTCGATGGCATCGACGTCGTTGAACACCTCGTAGTTCACCGCCCCGGTCTTGGGGTCGCGGCAACGGTCGAAGGAATAGCGCACGTCGGCCGCCGTCACGGGCTTGCCGTCGTGGAACTTGAGGCCGGGCCGCAGATGGAACGTGTAGGTCAGCAGGTCCGGGCTGGTCTCGAACTTGGCGGCGAGGCTCGGCACGATGTCGAACTTGCGGTCGATGGTGACGAGCGCGCAGTGGATGTTCTGCAGCACGCGCAGGCTCGCCGCCGCCCCCACGGTGTGGATGTCGAGACTCTGGGTCGTCTCCGAATGGCCCCAGATCAGGGTGCCGCCCTTCGTCGGCGCCGTCTGGGCGAAGAGCGGCAGGGGCCTGAAGGTGCCGAGCGCCGCGGCGCCTCCGATGAGCGTCGTCGAGGCGAGGAAGTCTCTGCGGTTCATGGCTGGGGCTCCGGGACAGGCGGGGGCGAAAGAGGCGTCAGGCGGGGAGGTCGGGGCGGAGCGCCGCGACGCCGAGGACGCGTTCGAGCGCCAGGCCGAGGCGCAGGATCGTATCCTCCTCGAACAGGCGTCCCCAGAGCGAGATGCCCTGCGGCACCCGGTGCAGCCGGCCGTCCCGCGCGGGCTCGCCGGTCGTCAGCTTGCCGGCGCCGAGCGAGGCGGGGCTGCGCGTGCCGAGGTCGAGGAAGCCGGCGCGCAGGTGCAGGCAGGGGTGCCCGGTGAAGTTGCTGGCGACCAGCATGGGCCCGGTCATGAACGGCCCGATCAGGGCATCGACCTCGCCGAACAGGCCGTCGAGCGCCAGCATCACCTGGTAGCGCAGGCGGTCGAGCTGGACGTGGTCGACCGCCGACAGGAAGCGGGCCTTGCGGAAGGTGTTGGGCCAGGCCCCGTCGGCCTGCCAGGTCAGCGTATCGTCGGTATTCTCCAGCGTCAGGGCCTCGAAGGAGGCGGCGGCCTCCGCGTAGAGGATGTTGATCAGAGATCCATAGGGCAGGTCCGGCAGCGCCACGGGGACGACCGCGACCCCGAGCGACCGGGCCGCCGCGAGGGCCGCGTGGTCGACGGCCGTCGCGCCCTCGCCGAAGGCTTCGGGGAGGTAGCCGAGCCGGAGCCCGGCCAGCGGCGCCGTGGCGTCGAAGTTGAAGGGCGCGCCGATCGACGAGCGGTCGTCCGGGTCGAAGCCGTTCAGCACCTCGAGCACCATGGCGGTGTCCTCGACAGCGCGACAGATCGGCCCGACCTTGTCGAGCGAGTTGCACAGCGCCATGGCGCCGGCCCGCGACACGCGCCCGAAGGTCGGCCGCAGCCCCGTCGTGCCGCAGCGTTGGCTCGGCGAGGTGATGGAGCCCAGCGTCTCGGTGCCGATCGAGAAGCCGCAGAGCCCGGCCGCCGTCGCGGAGGCCGACCCCGCGCTGGATCCGCTCGCCCCCTCGTCGAGGTTCCAAGGGTTGCGGGTCTGTCCGCCGTACCAGATGTCGTTATAGGCGAGCGCCCCGACCGTGGTCTTGCCGAGCAGCACCGCCCCGGCGGCCCGGAGCGTCCGGACGATGGCGGCATCGCGCTCCGGCACGCGGTCGCGGAACGGCTCCGCGCCCCAGCCCGTGACGAGGCCGGCCGTGTCGAACAGGTCCTTCAGGCCGTAGGGGATCCCGTGGAGCGGGCCGAGGCGGCGCCCCGCGGCCAGCAGGCGGTCGGCGTCTTCGGCTTCGGCCAGCGCGCGCTCGGGCGCCACGGCGGCGAAACACAGGAGCTTCGGGTTCAGCCGCGCGATCCGCCCGAGGTAGATCTCCGTCAGCCGCCGGCTCGTCAGGGCGCCGGAGGCGATCCAGGCCGACAGCTGCACCAGCGGCGCGAAGGCGATGTCGGCCTCCTCGGCCGGGCACGGCGCCTCGACCGTGCCGTAGCGAAGCGTCACCTGGGCGGGCGGCACGCGGGTCGTGGGCAGGCGCGGGTCGAAGCGGCTCGCCATCGGCATGTCGTTGGCGAGGGCGACGCTACGGCGGGCCACCGCCGAGGCGATCTGCCCCTCGAGGTTGCCGACCATCTGGGCGCGCTCGTCCGGCGTATAGGCGATGCCGAACAGCTCCTCGGCCGCCGCGATGCTCTGCACCGTGATCATGGTGGTCTCGGCTCCCGGCATCAGGCGGGGCGGGCGAGGCGGGACCCCGGCGCCGATCCGGGGCCGGCGGGCCGCCCGGCCTCAGGACCGCGCTGCAGCGCCGCGGAAGGGAAGCGGTGGCTCTGGTCGAGCACGGCCTCGTAGCGCTCGGGCCGGCGGTCCTGCAGGAGGTTCAGGCCGAAGAAGGCCTCGGTGCGGGACTTCAGGATCGTCTCGGCGAGGTCGGCGCGATGCACGACGAGCCCCTCCTCGGCCCCCAGGTAGGCCACGACCCGGCCCGTGGGGTCCACGATCTGCGAGCCGCCGTAATAGTCGATCTCCTGCGAATAGGCCCCCGTCTCGCAGTGGTTGGAGACCACGAGCCAGAACTGGTTGAAGAAGGCATTGCTCTGGGCCGCGAGGTCCATGGCCCAGCCGTGATAGTCGGTCGGCCTGTCGTGTCCCTTCATCGGCCAGGCGGTCGACATCAGGACGACGTCGGCCCCCTTCACCGCATAGGTGCGCAACAGTTCGGGGAAGCACAGGTCGTAACAGATGACGCTCGACAGGGTGCCGTGCGGCGTGCGGAACACCGGCGTCTCCTCGCCGGGCGAGAAGTAGGGGAACTCGAACGTGTTGTGCAGCTTGCGGTAGACGCCGATCACCCCGTCGGGGCCGATCAGGGCGGTGGCGTTGTAGATGGCGTTGCCGTGCAGCGACGTTTCGGCCATGCCCAGCTGGATCAGCATGCCGTGGCGGCGGGCGAGATCGGCGATGCGCTCGGTCGACGGCCCCGGTATCGTCTCGGCCTCGCGGGCATAGTAGCGCTTCTGTTCGGCCCCGGCCGCGGAGCCGGTCGCGAGCGCGAAATCGGCATAGCCCTGCAGCCCCACCTCCGGCAGCACCAGAACGTCCACGCCCTGCCCGGCCGCCTCGTCGATGATCTCGGCGAAGCGCCTGAGATTGTGGGCCTTGTCGTGAGCGATCCTGATGTTGGCGGCCGCCAGGGTCGTTTCTGTCATGACGAACGTCCTTCGGGTGGTCCACGACGACCTGCACAGGGGCGACCATGATCCGGAACAGGCAGGTGCTTCGCCACGTCGGCCAAGACCTCACACAGACCTATCCTGCCGGTCGTAAATCTCTTGTTCAAACGTTCTTGCTTGCAACCGCGCCTCGACAGAACAATGCCAGGCCGCACGGGCCGTCAGGCAGAGACTTCTCTCTGGCGCGACGATCTCGGCCATGAATGTTGCATCGACCATGCTGCTCGGCGTCAAACATGTCGGCGTGCCTTGAGACTGTCAAGACATACATTCATGCTTGCATGTAAATTCGCCGGGCCTAGGATCGCGGCTCATGAACCGATTGCCGCCCAAACCGGCGCGTACCCAAGAAGAGAGGGCCGCGGCCACGCGCGACCGCCTGATCGACGCGACTCTCGACCTGTTGCTGACGAAGGGCTACGCGGCGACCTCGGCGGTCGATATCGCGGCGAGGGCCGGGCTGACGCGCGGCGCTCTGAGCCACCACTACACCGGCAAGGACGAGCTGGTGGTGGAGGCCTTCGACCGTCACCTCACGCTGGTGGCGGCGGACATCCGGACCTACGCGGGCCTGGTCCGCGCCGGCTCCCTCAGCCTCAGCGACTTCATCGACCGGGTCTGGACCATCATGTCGGGCCGCTTCTTCATGCTGACCCTGGAGGAGATCACGGCCGCGCGGCACAACGACTATCTGCGCGTGCAGCTGATGAAGCGCACACAGGTCTTCCACGACCAGCTCGACTCGCTCTGGCGGCACTTCTTCGCCGAAACCGGGCTCGACGACATGGAAGTCGAGGTGATGTTGAACGCCACGCTGTGCCTGTTGCGCGGCATGGGGGTCCAGACCGTGCTGCGCGACGACCCCGTCTACTACCGGCGCCTGCTGCGGTTCTGGAAGGCCATCCTGGCCGAGAAGATGCGGCCGCCCGCGGACCATGCCGCCGTGCTGAACGGCGAGCCGCGGCCCTGACCGGCCCTGCGCCCTGCCCCGCTCCACGGCGCGACGGCCACGAGCGGGCGGGTTCGCGGGCTGCGCTCATGCATCCGACCCCCGCCGGTCGCGGCGGGACGGTCGTCCATCCTGGGCCGGCGCGCGACATTCCGATCGGCGGGGCTGGTCGGCGGAGCGATGCGGCCCACCTCCCATGCGCGCAACGCTTTCGGGCCACGGCAGGGGGCCGGCCCGTGAAGCTCCCCGCCGCGGCCGGCGCCACGTCGGCCCCCCCGCGTATCCCTCGATTCCACAAAGGCCGAGACTCATGACGAGCGTCGCTGCACATCGATACGACCGAACCACGATCGCGCTCCACTGGGCGACCGCGCTGCTGGTCGTGGTCCTCTGGATCCTCGGCCAGACGTCGGACTGGTTCGCCGACGGGGGCCTGGCGAACACGACGCTGTGGTCGACCCATGTCGTGCTCGGCTTCGTCCTCGCCGGCGTCATCGTGTGGCGGATGGGATGGCGGGCGAGCGGCGGCCGCGGGCTGCCCGCCGCCGATGCGGGCGCTCTCCACGCTCTCGCCAAGGCGACCCATTACGGCCTCTACCTGCTCGTGGTGGTCGTGGTGGCGCTGGGCCTCATCAACGCCTTCGTCCGCGGCTACGCCATCTATGGCCTGTTCCACCTGCCGCAGATCGGGGACCGTGCCTGGCGCCGCCCCATCACGCAGTGGCACGGCCTCGCGGCGAACCTCACGCTCGCCCTCGCCGGCTTCCATGCCGCGGCGGCCCTGGTGCATCATTACGTGCTGCGGGACGGCCTGATCGGCCGCATGATGCCGGGGGTGCCGTCGGGCTCCGCAGGCGTCCCGGCCCGGCCCTCGGCTCGCGCCGACTGAGGGCGAGAGCGGGCGGCCCGGCTCAGGGTGCCGCCGGCGGGTCGAAACCGGCCGCCGCAAAGGCCGGCGCGACGCCCGGCGAGCGCAGGAACGCCATCACGGCCCGCGCCGCCTCGGGCCGCGCCGCATGCGCCGCCACGCCGGCCGCATAGACGGTGCGGAGCTGAAGGGCGTCGGGAAGCGGGCCGACCAGGTCCGCGCCGGCGACGGGCTTGATCTCGCTGATCTGACCCATGGCGAGCGCCACCTCGCCGCGCGCCAGCGCCTCGACGGCGGCGGTGCCGTCGGGAAACAGCCTGATGCGGGGCTTCAGCGTGTCGGCGAGCCCGAGCTTGCGCAGCAGCCCGGCGAAGAAGATCCCCGTGGTGGCGCCGGAGGCGGGATCGGCGAGGCCGATGGCCGGGGCGGCGAGCAAGGCGGCTTCGACGTCGGCCTCGGTGGCGATGGCGGGCCGCGGCGTTCCGGTCTTGACGGCGAGGCCGAGTCTGACCGTGCCGAGCGGGAGGGGCCCGGCCGCGACGAGCCCCTGGCGGATGAGTTCGTCGAGACGCTCCGGGGGGAGCACCACGAGATCGACGCCGCCGCCCCCGGCCACGCGCGCCTTGACGACCCCGGCAGTCCCGAAGCTCATGACGAGCCGCTCGCCGAGTCGGGCTTCCGACAGCGCGGCCGCCGTCTCGAGCGGGGTCCTGACGGCGGCCGCCGAGGCGACCGCCACGTCGCCGGCCTGCGCGGCCCCGAACGGCACGAGCAGGAGCAGCGCCGAGAGTGCCAATGTTCGCATGGTGGTCCTTTCGGGGTCTGCGTGCGGAGCGAGGGCCGACGCCGTTCCGCCGCTGCCGCGGCGGGGGCGTCGGCCGTCGTGCGGGTCTACGAGGCCGGCGCGAAGACGTGGATCGTGCCGTCGCCGCCGCCCACCGTGCCGACCGGGACGTAGACGTGCCCGTTCGCCTCGCTCGAGGCGACCGAATGCGGCGTGCCGCCCTTGAGCGGGATGGTCTGCACCAGCGTGTTGGTCCTGGCGTCGATCACCCCCAGCGCCGGACCGCCCGGGTTGTCGCGCGAGGCCGTGTAATACTGCCCGTTCCGCTGGTTGTAGTTCACCATGTCGGATCCCCCGATGCCCGGCACGGTGGCGACGACGCTGCCGCTCTTGGCGTTCATCACGACGGTCTGGGCCGGCATCTCCTTGCCGTTCGCCGTGCAGCCCAGCACGAAGTTGCCGGCCGGCCCGAAGGCCAGCCCCGCCGGATGGCAGCCCTCGACGGGCAGCATCTTGACGAGCTTGCCGGTCCTGGGATCGATGATTGCCACCGCCCCCTTCCTGGGGTCCGTCCCGGCCTGCGGGATCGACATGTAGAACATCCCGTCGTCGGGGTTGTAGGCCGGCTGCTCGGCGCCGTCCCCGGCGCCCTCGAAGACGACCTTGCCGATCACGGCGTGATCGGGCTTGGTCGACATGACGGTGGCGAAGGGCGGGTCCTCGGCGTTGTTGACGGCGATGAAGGCCTGGTCCTTGGGGTCGTAGGCCATCTCGTCGACGCGCGTCTTGCCGCCGGACGCCATGGTGGCGGTGGTCTTGCCGGTCGCGGCATCGATCACCTTGACGGTGCTGTCACCGTCGCCCGCCCACACGTCCTGGCCGACCGCGACGACGCCGTCCGGCCCCGACGTGTCGTTGTCGACCTTGCCGTCCTTCATCATCGTGCCGACGAAGCTGCCCAGGCGCCCCACATAGGCATCCTTCGCGGTGTCGAACACGTCGATGGCCTTGTTGCTGCGGTCGGCCAGGTAGTAGCGCCCCGTGGCCGGATCGACGTAGCTGATGTCGAAGTTGGCGAGCTTCTCGCCCGGCACCGCGATGCTGCCGATCTGTTTCAGCTCGGCGGCATGGGCGAGGCTCGGCAGGGCCGTGGCGGCCAGGATGGCCAGGCGGATCGTATCGATGCGTCTCATCGGGTGCTCCTCGTCGTTCTGCCCGGACACGGCCGGCAGGGTGTGGGCTTGCGCTGGACCGCTCGTCGCCTCCGGCGAGACCGCTTCGGCCGCGGAGGGGGAGGGAGAGCGTTCCGTCGGGTCGGGACCGCCTCAGGGATGGCGAGGCGTTTCGCGTCCGAAGCCGTCGATGCGGGCGCCGGACGCCGAGGCAGCGGCCAAGGTCGCCGGAGCGATGTCGGTCCCCAGCGTCTCAAGCCGCCGGTTGCGGCTCTCGATGCCGAACGCGAAGACGACGAGGCTCTGCACCAGCAGGAGGCCGATCATCAGGTCGAGCACGCCGGCGACGCCGTAGGCGCCGAAGAGCCAGACCACGAGGAAGGGCGTCACCACGGTGGCGCCGCGGCCGAGCGTGTTGCACAGGCCCGACGCGCGCAGACGGACCTCGGTCGGAAACAGCTCGGGGATGTAGATGCCGAACAGCAGCGCCACCAGCACGTAGATCGGGATCGTGAGCGCGAAGCCCACCACGGTCAGCAGCACCGGGTCGGAGACGGTCGGGTAGACGAACGCCAGGGCGGCGGCGAGGAGCGACGCGCCGATGATGGTCGGCTTGCGGCCCCAGCGGTCTGCGGTCAGCGCGCCGATGCCGGACCCGACCGGGGCACCGAGGCCCATCAGCAACGCGAAGCCGGACGACTGCGCGACGCTCAGGCCCTGCTTGACGAAGAAGGTCGGCAGCCAGGCCACGAAGCCGTAGAGCACCGTGTTGATGACGACGAGGCACACGCATCCGACGAGCAGGCGTGACAGCAGCGGCGGGGCGAACAGGGCGCCGAGGCTCGCCGGCACCGCGGCGGGCAGCGGAGCGGCGGGCGGAGCGAGGGGACCCGTGGCGGCCTCGGCCTCGCGCTCGATGACGGCCAGCAACGCTTCGGCCTCGTCGGCGCGGCCGGCGCTTTCGAGCCAGCGGGGCGACTCGGGCAGGCTCTTGCGGGCGTACCAGACGAGCAGGGCGCCGAGCCCGCCGATGATGAACATGGCGCGCCAGCCGAAGGCCGGGATGACCAGCCACCCGACAAGGGACGCGACCGGCAGGCCCGTGACGACGAAGACCGCCATGAGGCCCAGCCAGCGGCCGCGCGAGTGGGCCGGCACGAATTCGGTGAGCGTCGAGTAGCCCACGACGTTCTCGGCCCCGAGCCCGATCCCGATGACGAAGCGCAGCGCGATCAGCACCCCCATGTTGGGGGCGAAGGCGGCCGCGATCGACGCCAGGCCGAAGACCAGGAGGTTGGCCTGGTAGGTGAAGCGGCGGCCGTAGCGGTCGCCGAGGAAGCCCGTCAGGAACGATCCGACCATCATGCCGACGAAGGTGGCCGACACGAACTGGGCGTTCTGCCCCATCGTGGAGAACCCGCCCTTCAGGGTCGCCCCGAGCACCGTCCCGGCCGTGTAGATGTCGAAGCCGTCGAAGAACATCCCGACGCCGATGAGCCAGATGATGCGATAGTGGAACCGGCCGATCGGCAGCCGGTCCAGGCGGCCGCCGGCGTTCACCGCGTCAGTCATGGTCGTGTCCTCCCCTGTCGAGCGTTCCGGAGCGCCCGTCTTCGTGCGGGCCGTCGCTCCGGTCGGGCGAGCGGCGCGGGAGTGGTCCTCCCGCGCCGCGCAGCATCAGTTCAGGCGGCCCTGGCCGGCGGTGTCGCGGTACCAGTCGAAGTCGCGACGGTCCGCGGTGCCGAGCATGACGCTCTTGACGTCGAAATGGTCGTCGAAGCTTTCCGTGCCGAATTCCCGGCCGATGCCGCTGTCGCCGACGCCGCCCCAGGGCGAGGCGGGATCGAGACGGTGGTGGTCGTTGATCCAGACGATGCCGGCCTTGACGGCCCCGGCGACCCGGTGGGCCCGGGCGACGTCGCGCGTCCGCACCGCCGCCGCCAGCCCGAAGGGCGAATCGTTGGCGAGGCGCAGCGCCTCCTCTTCGGTCTCGAACCGCGTGACCGAGGTGAAGGGCCCGAACACCTCCTCCTGGAAGATCCGCATGCCGGCCGAGACGTCGGCGAAGACCGTCGGCTCGACGAAATAGCCCCCTTCGAGGCCCGGCACCGTCGCGGCGGCGCCGCCCGCCACGAGCCGGGCGCCCTCGCCCCGGCCGTATCCCGCGTAGCTCAGCACGCGGTCGCGCTGCTTCGCCGAGATGACGGGCCCGAGCTGGGTTGCGGGATCGAAGGGATCGCCGATGCGGATCGATTTCGCCTTGCGGGCGAGCTTCTCGACGAACTCGTCGTAGACCGCGGCCTGGACGATGTGGCGGCTCGCGCACACGCAGGTCTGGCCCGCCCCGATGAAGGCGCCGAACGCCGCGTAATTGACCGCCTGGTCGACGTCGAAGTCGTCGAAGACCATCACGGGCGTCTTGCCGCCGAGCTCCATCGTCTGGTGGGCGAAGACGCGGGCCGCGGCCGCGCCGGCGATGCGCCCCGCCTCCGTGCCGCCGGTCAGCACCAGCTTGTTGATGTCGGGATGCTCGGCGAGGTGGCGGCCGGTGGTGGGGCCGAGGCCCAGCACCACGTTGAACACGCCCTTGGGCAGGCCGGCCTCGGAGAAGATCTCGGCGAGCTTCAGGGTCGTCAGCGGCGTGTATTCGGACGGCTTCACCACGGTGGTGCAGCCGGAGGCCAGCACGGCCGCCAGCGACTTGCACATGATCATCAGCGGATGGTTGAACGGCGTGCAGTTGGCCACGACCCCGATGGGCTTGCGCAGCGTGTAGTTCAGATAGGGTCCCTCGACCGGGATGACGCTGTCGCGGCGGGCGAGCGCCAGGCCGGCGAAGTAGCGGAAGAAATCGGGGAGGCGGGCGAGCTGGGCCCGCGTCTCGTTGACGGGCCGGCCGTTGTTCAGCGTCTCGAGCCGGTAGAGCGCGTCGAGGTTGGCCTCGAAGGCATCCGCCATGCGGTTCACCAGCCGGGCGCGGGCCCGGATGTCGAGGCCGCCCCAGGCGCGGCCCTCGAAGGCGGCGCGGGCGCTCTTCATGGCGCGGTCGACATCGGCCGGACCGCTGTTCGGGATACGGGCGATGACGACGCCGCTGGCGGGGTTGCGGACGTCGATCATCTCGCCCGTCCCGGCCTCGACCTCGACGCCGTCCACGAAGTTGCCGTGCTCCTCGACCCGTCCGGTCGCCTTGTCGAGCGCGTTCATCTGTTCCTCCTTCGGTCTTCGGAGCGGGTCGACGCGCTCGGAGCGCGCATTCAGTCCACGACGGCGGCGCGTGACAGCGCCGCCAGGATCCGCTTCTCCGCCCTGGCGATATGGTCCCGCACGAGCCGCGCGGCGGTCCGGGCGTCCCGGGCCTGAACGGCATCGATGATGGCGACGTGTTCGGCGACCAGCTGGGCCGGGTCCCGGCCGCGGATGCCGGTGAGGCTCGCGCGGGTCAACCGGTCCGATTGTTCGATCAGCTCGCGCGCGGCGCGGGCCATGCGCCGGTTCCCGCTCGCGGCGGCGAGCGTCGCGTGGAAGTCCCGGTTGTAGGCGATGAAGGCATCGTGCTCGCCGTCGTCCGCGACGCTCCGGAAGGCGTCGAGCGCCGCCAGCACCGTCGCGCTCGCGGCCTCGCAGGCCTCCGCCACGCAGGCCGGCTCCAGCGTCTGGCGGAACCGCAGGAGGTCGCGCGCGTCCGACACCGACACGGCGTTCACGCGGTAGCCCTGGCGCGGCAGCACCGTCACGAGCCGCTCCTGTTCGAGGCGCAGCAGCGCTTCCCGCACCGGCTGACGGCTGACCTCGAAACGGGCCGCCAGCTCGGCCTCCCGCATGTCCTCCCCCGGCGCCAGGCGGCAGAGCAGGATCTCCGACCGGATGGCGGCGTAGACGTTGTCGCGCAAAGAGGATGGTTTGTCGTTCATCTGCCCGCCATTCTGCACTTCTGAAATATCACGTCAACTCCGATCGCGAGTTTACGCCCCTAGGGTGGCGGGGTTATCGTGGCCCCGGACAGGCACAACGATATACCAGGAGAGCGGGATGGATGAGGTGTTCGCTGGAGGGACCGTGTCGGTTTCGATTTCGGGCCGCGGACAGCCGCTCTGGCTGTTCCATTCCCTCCTGGCGGATCGGGACAGTTTCGCCGCCGTCCGTGAGCCCCTCGGCCGGCAGTGCGCGGTCCACCTGCCCGAGCTGCCCGGCTTCGGTGCCTCGGCTCCCGTCGCGGGCGGGCTGGTCGCGGTCGCGGACCGCATGGCGGAGGCGCTGCGCGACCGCGGCGGGGAGGCGCCGGTGGTGTTCGGCAACGGCTACGGCGGGTTCGTGGCCCTGCAGATGGCGATCCGGCACCCCGGGCTCGCGCGCGCCCTGGTGCTGGCGGACTGCGGCGCCTGCTTCTCCGAACCCGGACGGCAGGCGTTCCGGGCGATGGCGGCCGGGGTCGAGGCGGGCGGCGCGGCGAGGATCGCCGACGTGGCCATGCGCCGGCTGTTCGCGCCCGCCTTCCAGGAGGCGCATCCGGAGCTCATGGCGGAGCGCCGCGCGGCCTTCCTGCGCACCGACCCCGCCGTTCTGGTCGAGGCCTGCCGCGCATTGGCGGAGCTCGACCTGCGGGGCGCGGTCGGGCAGGTCCGCATCCCGGTGCTGGTCCTGGTCGGGGAGGAGGACGAGGCGACGCCCCCGGCGATGAGCCGGGACCTCGCCGCGCGTCTGCCCGATGCCGAGCTCCTGGTGCTCGAAGGCTGTGCCCACGTGCCTCAGCTCCAGGATCCCGCGAGGGTCCTGGCGGCCGTCGGCGCCTTCCTGGACCGCCTCTGACCCGAGCGGGCGGGCGGCCCCGCGCCACAGGCGACGCGTCCCGGTCCACGCGGAACTTTCGCCCGGTCCGGTCCGTCTGTGGGCGGGGCCTGGCTCGTGCAGCCGACCCTCCATGGAGAGGCCACGATGCACGACCAAGACGCTTCGCCGCTCGCCGGCGATCCCCTCGTCCTCATGAACGACCGTGACGTCTTCATCATCGGTCTGATGGTCCTGGGGACCTTCGGCGTGTCGACCCTGGTGTTCCTCGCTCTGGCCTGCGCGTGAGCGCCGGCAGGACGAGGACGGGCCGCGCCGCCGGTCCCGGACCCGCGACGCGGCTCCGAGGCGGCGGACGCTTCTGAAGCGGTTTCGGCGGCCTCGGACTCGCCCGTGCGAGTCCGAGCCTATGAAACTGCTCTCGAAGTCCAGCCGGAGGCAAGCGCTCTAGCGGAACCGGGGGTTGGTATAGCCCTGCTCGATCACGCGCAGGCCCTCCTGGCGCTCCTGCGAGAAACCGCCGCCGTCGAGGCTCGAGAAGACCCGCTTGGCGCCTTCCCAGTCGCCGCGGTGGTACATGGCCCAGCCCCTCACGACGGAGAGGCCGTGCGGCTCCGTGCGCTTCTGGCGACGCTGCTCCAGCAGGGCGACGGCGGTGTCGTATTGGCCGGCGTTGTAGGTCTTCACGATCTCGTCGGCGCTCGAGTCCCAATCGCCGTGAGGCGCGCCGGCCTTGCGCTGGCCGGCGCGGGCGACGTGCTGGAGGCGCGCCGTGCCGTGGCGGCCTTCGGCGACCATGCGGCCGGCCGCGCGGGCACCGGGCTTCGACCGCATCAGCGCCTCGAGCTCCGCCACGCGCGGGTAGACGGACCGGTACTGGGCGACCCGCGCCGCATAGTCGCGATCGTGATGCAGGCGGCGCGCCACGACGACGAGGCCGATCGCGGCCGACTCGTTCGGCTTCCACTCGGCGGATTTGCGGAACCAGCCCTCGGCGCCCGAAAGGTCGGCGGTCTTGAAGGCGTGCCATCCGAGCGCCTGGGCCCCGTCGGCGGATCTGAGGTCGTCGACCGCCCGGGCGAGGCTCGCCACCTCGTCGGCCGTCGGCGCCGCCTTGTCGTCCGCGAGGGCCGCCGACTGGAGCTCCACCATGAGCTTGCGGTTCAAGGGGTCGAGGTCGGCGTAACGCAGCGCCAGGGCTCGGGCCTCGGCCGCATTGCCGCCGTCCCGCAGCGTCAGGACGAGTCCTTCCGCCGCCTTGGGGCTCTGGCCGGCAGCGAGCGCCGTCCTGAACCAGCGTTCCGCGCCCGCGTAATCCTTGTGCGAGCGCGCGTACCAGCCCAGCAGCTGGGCGTCGTCCTGCCCGCCGGGCGCCGCCGCGCTCGCCGACAGGGCGGCGAGGTCCTGGGGCGGCACGGGCGGGGCGGCCGGGTTCGCGGCGGCGGCGCCGACCCGGCGGCGCATGAGGTCCAGGCGCACCTGGTCGAACTCGCCCCGGCCGTCCGGAGCGCGGAGCCCCATCTGGACCAGCTCCGCCAGAGCGTCCGGCGCGGTCAGGAGGGCACTGGCCTTCTGCACCGTCGCCAGGCGCGCCTCGGCCGACGGACAGCTCGCCAGGACGTAGCGATAGGCCGCCAGGGCGCGCACCTCGTCGCCCGAACGCGCCAGGGCCTCGGCGGTGCGCCACAGCGCGTCGAGGTCGGCGCAGGTCAGCAACGCCGGGCTGGCGACGGCGATGTCGACCACCGTGCCCCAGCGCTGGGCGTCCGACGCCGCGACCAGCGCGTCATGCGCCTCGGCGAGCGCGAGCTTGGCGGCGAGACCGGCCGACGGCTGCCAGTCCGGCATGTCGCGGTGCAGCGCGTCCATCCTGGCGTGGAGCCCGCCGAGGTCGTGCCGGGCGAAGAAGTCCCACAGGGGCTGTTCCTCCGGCCCGCCGCCGACGTCCGAGAAGAGGTCGGAGGGCGGCTCCCAATCGGGGTGCTTGGCGCGCAGCAGCCTGATCTCGGCCGAGACGCGGCCGAGATCGTTCTGCGCCGCGAAATACCGCAGGGCGCTGAGGTCGATCTCGGCAGGACGCGCGGCGGCATCGGCCCCGGGCGTGGCCGCGGTCCAGGCCGGCTTGGGCGCCGTCAGCACGAAGGGGGCCGCGGCGGACCGGGTCTGGGTCGGCATCGGCGGCAGCGCCGGATCGACGGACCTCGGGGCGGCCGGACGGAGGCCGTCGAGCAGCAGCGGGGCCTGCTCGGACGCGGCATGCGCGGTCGTCGGGATCGCATGCGTCCGGACCGCGACGGTCAGCGCCACCACCGCGCAGGTGACCAGCAGGGGATGCTTCACAGGCATTGGGGAAACCTTTCCTGGACAACGAGGAGCGAGAGCAGGCGGAGCGTCTCGGGGTAGTAGAGGGCGTCGGGCGTGGTCATGAGGTCGGGCGGGACCGTTTCGCCCCGCGCCGCGCAACGCGCGAGGGCGAGGACGGTGCGGTAGCCGACCCCCGCCATGGGGGCGCCGGCGCTCCCCGCCGATACGTCGATCACCCGGGGGTCGCCGGTGCCGGGCAGGTCGGCGAAGCGGGCCGAGGCGTCCCGCGGCGCGCCCCCGTCCCACGCGAGGTAGAGCGGGATGCGGATGGCGTCGTAGCCGAAGGTCGCGGGAAACTTCCGGGCCGGCACCGGCTCGGCGCCGGCGAGCGACTCCCAGTCGGCCGGGAGCCGGCGTGGGCCGAAGCGGCTCGCCGCCAAGAGGTCGAGGCCGGTGTGCCGCAACGCTTCCCAGCCCTGGCCGGGCCACAGGGCCGCGAAGTCCGACAGGGCCGGGTAGATCCAGTAGGACAGGTTGACGACCGGACCGTCCGGCTGGTCGGCCGGGCCGAAGCCGGCCGCGCCGGGCATCAGCACGGGCCCCGTCCGGCCCGGCCGGACGGCGCTGGCCATCAGGCTCGTGGCGATCCTGCGGGCCTCGGCCGCATCCTCGGGCCGCCCGAAGCGCCGCGCCGCGCGGGTGAGGGCCCAGGCGATGAGGATGTCGCCGTCGCTGGCGGTGTTGCGGTCCGCGACCGCCTGGCGCTTGGGGTCCCATTTCCAGGCGAACAGCGCGTCCGGCCGGACCCGGAGGTGGTCGCGGGTCCACCGCCAGATCAGCGCGAAGCCGTCCCGGTCGTCGGCCGCCGCGGCGAGCAGGAGGCCGTAGCCCTGGCCTTCGCTGTGGGACACGTCTCCGTTGGCATTGTCGACGACGCGGCCGTCCGCCGTGACGAACCGCGCCTTGTAGCCGGCCCATTGCGCCTTGAACCAGGTCCGCGCGACGCCGCTGACCACGGCGGAGGTGCGATCGTCCTTCGCCGCGACACCCGGGCCTTGGCGCGGCCCCGGCGCCCCGGACGACTCCGCGGCGGCAGGATCGAGCACGACCGAGGACGCGAGCAGCGCCGCCGCCATGAGGAGCCCCAGCCTCATTTCACCCCCGACCGGCGGATCAGGACGTGGGTCGAGACGCCGAGGATGGTCATGAGCAGGATCAGGATGACGAGGCTGACCTCGATGGAATTCGACACGATGCCACCCAGGATCGGCCGAAGGTCGGAGAGCACGAGCCGCTCGGGCACGACGTAGAGCACGCGGGCCGGCTGCACCGAGGCCAGCGCCCCCGTCCCGGCGTTCAGGCTGACGCCCTGGCCGCCGAGGGCCGCCCATCGGCCATCGGCGACGAGACGCGTCAGGCCGGCCTGGAGCGTGCCGGGCTCGGACGCCGTGACGGCGAGCCATTGGGCGCTGTCGGACGTGAACTGCGGCAGGTCGATGCCGGCCAGCCGGCGGTCGGACGGCCGCGGGTCGATGGCGGCGATGAGAAGCGAACCGGTGCTGAAGGGCAGCGTCCGGGCGCCCTGGTCGGAGCCGAAGAAGAAGCCCTGGTTCTGCAGCAGGCGCCGCGCCTTGGCGAGCGAACCCGACAGGTCGAAGAGCTTGCTCCGCTCGGCCGCGGGCGTGGCCTCGGCCACGGCGGCCGGCGGCTTCGGGTGCGGCGTCCGCCTCGGGCGACGTCGTCAGCGCGCGGACCGGGCCCGCCAGGGCGGCGGGCAGGACGTCGAGCGCTCCCACCACGATGCCGGGGGCGTCCGACGGCGCGGGCGGGTTGACGTGGAGGACCGGCGTCCGGAGCTCGCCGCCGCGGGCCCCGATATTGGCCAGCATGGTCAGGCCCGCCCCGACCGTCGCGGCGTCGGTCTGCGACAGGTAGAGGTTGAGGCCGCCCCGGCCCGAGCCCGCCATGGCGCCCGGGATCTGCGGCACGGTGCCGAGATGGGCGAAGCGGGGGAAGGCGATCTCCGACGTGCCGCCGAGCGTGAAGCGCACGTCCCGCTGCAGGCTGGCCGTGTCGCACTGCCGGTCGGCCGGCGTCGTCGTGGCGGCCTCGAACGTGATGGCGTTGTGGCCGGGATGGAAGAAGCGCAGCGGCAGTTCGACGAGATCGTGGTCGAGCACGCCCTCGCGGTCGGGACCGAGGTGGAGGCTCGACACGAGGGCGCCGTTGACGCGGAACACGAGGGCGTTGTCGGGGTCGAGATTGCGGGCGTAAGTCCCATCGATGCGGACCTGCGCGCGGTCGTAGTTGGCCGGGTAGAAGTCGCTCGGCAGCACCACGTCGATGGCCGCGGCGTAGTGCCGGCCCGAGAAGGCCTCGGTCTGCAGGCCGAGGTCGGCGAAGCTGCGCCGGGTCTCGCCCTCGACCGCCATCTCGCCGACCGGAGCCGCCGGCGCGAGGCGCGCGCCCTTGGCGGCGAAGGCGTCGACCTGGCGGTCGAGGTCGGCGGCGTCGGCCCCCGACAGCAGCAGGACGAGACGCTCGGACGCGGGGTCGCGGGCGAAGGTGACGTCGTCCTCCCGCCCGAGGATGCGCAGGTTGCGCGACGCCTCGGTGCCGGCCTTGCCGGTGGCGAGGACGACGTCGACGCCCGGCCCGCGCCCGGCCTCCGGCCCGACGTCGACGACGGGCCGGGCGAGGCCGGCCCGCCGGACCAGGGCCGTGATGAGCCTGCCGGCGCGGGCGAGCCCCGCCGCGTCGTCGTAGTCGGCGGAGCGCAGGTGGATGCGGGCCGTCCCGTCGTCGGCGAGCGGCTCGGCGGCGACGTCCTCGATCGAGCGGACGGCACTCGCCGGCACGGCGGGCACCAGGAAGCCCGTCTGGGCGGGATCGAGCTCAGTCCAGAGCTCGTAGCTGGCCGCGACCGAGCAATCCACGCGATGCAGCATGACGGTGCTGACATCGACCTTGTTGAAGCCCGGGACGAGCAGGCCCGGAGGGATCGCCACCGGCACGATGGCGACGCTGTTGGGCGAGCGGGTCGGCACGTTGGCGACGACCCGGCCGTTGATGCTCAGCCGGACGGACGACTGGTCCGGCAGCGCCGCGACGGCGTTCTTCAGCGCGAGCTGGAACGTCTTGGCGCGCTCGGTCTCGCCGCGTCCGAGGTAGACCGACCAGCTGCGATGGGCGCTCTCGCCACGGAACATCAGCTCGTCGCGTCCGGCCGGCAGGTGTTTCAGCGGCACCGTGGCCTTCGCGCCGGCCGCCGTGCCCGCATCCGGAGCGAGAGCGAGCGCCGGGGCGGGACCGGCCGCGGCCGGCAGGGCCGCGTTGGCCAGGAGGAGGGTGGCTGCGGCCGAGGCACGCAGCAGGGAAGATCTCGACGACATGCTTGCCTCGCTTGAGAAGGGACCTGCGGATCCGCGTCAGGCGGCGGAGTTCTCGCTCGGGGACGCGATGGCGCCCGACGCGGGCGCTCCGCGGTGGAAGACGGCATAGGCCAGCCCGCGCGGCAGCTGGGAGACCAGCCACCAGAGGACGACGGCCGAGCCGCCCAGGACACCGAAGACGCGATAGCGGCTCAGGCGGCGCGCATAGACGGGCGCGATGTCGGCGAACACGACACCCGCGATGATGCGGAAGCGGTCGCCCTGCGTGCCGTAGAACCTGAGACCGAAGCCGCGCCCCTGCTCCAGCGCACGGCGGCTGGCGACCACGACCGGCGTCTCGAGGACGGGGCCGCCCGGCCCTTCGAGGGCGACCCGCAGCGTGGCGGTGGCCCGCGTCATTAACTGCATGGGGCTGAGGGCACGAACCCTGAGACCGCCGAACGACATGTCGTCGATGGCGACGGGGATCTCCTCGTGGCCCACGATGAGGCTGCCCTGCAGGCGGCTCGCGACCCGCGGCATGGTGCGGCGCTCGCGGCGCTCCGACACGGCGCCGAGGGCGATGCCGGTGAGGACGAGGTTCAGCCCGGTCCACACGCCCACCACGGTAATGAGGTCGCGGGCATTGGGTTCGGTCACGAACCGGTAGCCCAGGAACACCATGCTGGCGAGCACGAGGCCGAAGATGACGAAATAGGGCCAGGCGAGGGACGACAGGCGGTCTTCGTCGAGGGACTGGCCCTTGGCGGTGACGTTGAAGGTGGGGCGCCGGGGCGCCATGAAGACGCCGATCACGGCCCGGAACAGCATCACGGACTGGATGTACTCGTAGAGGTCGGACGTCCAGGGCCAGCGGAAGCGGCCGAAGATGTAGCTCTGGATCATCAGCGCCGCCATCATGTAGGTCATGGTGTAGGAGATGAACTCCTGACCGTTGGCGATGTAGATCTTCATACCGAAGAAAATGAACAGCATGGGAGCGAAGATGAACGCCATGCGGGACAGTGGGAACAGCCAGAACAGGCTGCTGGACAGATAGCAGAGCCGTTGGGCGAGGGTGAGACCCTGCTTGAACAGCGGGTTCTTGAGCAGGAGGATCTGGACCATGCCCTGGCACCAGCGCGAGCGCTGGCCGATGAAGGACTCGAAGGTCTCGGGCTGGAGACCGGCGATCATGGGCTTGTCGACGTAGAGGCTGTTCCAGCCGCGCGAATGCAATTCGAGCGCGCTCTCGGCGTCCTCGGTGATGGACGAGCCGTGGAAGCCGCCGACCTGCTCCAGCGCGGCTCGCCGCAGCAGGGCGGCCGACCCGCAGAAGAAGGCCGCATTCCACTTGTCGAGGCCCTTCTGCACCAGGCCGTAGAACATCTCGTTCTCGGCGGGCAGGCCCCGGGCGGCCAGGTTCTTCTCGATCGGGTCCGGGTTCAGGAAGAAGTGCGGCGTCTGGACCAGGAACAGCTTCTCGTCCTCGCCGAAGAAGCCGACCGTCTCCTGCAGGAAGTCCTGCGAGGGCACGTGATCGGCATCGAAGACCGCGACGATGTCGCCGTGGCTGTGGGCGAGGCCGTTGTTGAGGTTGCCGGCCTTGGCGTGGCTGTTCTCGTCGCGGGTGAGGTAGCGGCAGCCGAGCTCGGCGCAGAGCGCCTGCATGGCCTTGCGGCGATGGAGGGCCCGGGCGGCCGAGACGGGGTCGTCCGACGAGACCTTCTGCTCGGTGCCGCCGTCGTCGAGCAGGAAGACGTTGAGCTTGCCGGCCGGGTAGATCATGCGTTTGGCGGCGGCGAGCGTCGGCGCGACGATCTCGATGCTCTCGTTGTAGGACGGGATGAAGACGTCGACCGTCGGGGCCGACGCATCGTCGTGCCGCGGCGCCTTCGGCCGGTCGATCGGATCGGCGATGGTGAACAGGCTCAAGAAGAGCATGACCACGCAATAGAGTTCGGCGACGAAGAGCAGCACGCCGGCGATGAAGTCGGCCGGCGAACTGATCGAGGGGATCGTGTTGGACAGGCGCCACAGGACGTAGCGCAGCACGATGAACGTTCCGAGCCCCAGGAAGACGGCGCGCCACGGGCCGCGCAGGCCGAAGAGCTTGATCAGCATCATGACGCCGAGGACGATGGCCGCCATCGACAGCTGCGCTTCGACACCCAGCGGCAAGCCCGCCAGCAGAAGCATTGCACAGGCCGAGCAAGCCCAGATGATCACGACGGGCAACGTCATGCGGATTCCTCTCAGGATGAGATGACGAGCCTGCGCGTCGTATTCGACTGCGCTGCTCACCGCATCGTCGTAGAGTTCCGTAGCTGCCCTTGGTATCGGGAAGACAAAAAAGAGTGAATCTGTTTGCTTAATGTTCACAACGACGCCAGCGTCAGTCTGCAGGCATCGTGAGCTCTAGGTCATTCCATTATCATTTGCTATGGAAATCAATATAGCATTTCATGCTGATGTATCGCTCCCGGTCGACATGGCGCCGGCAAGGCGATGAGGCGCCACACACAAGAGCATATCGTCGCTGTGCTTCCGTCTGGCGGCGTTACGAAGTCTTTCGACAACAACGCGCAGCGGTCATTGTGGCGCAGATGAGCCCGATGTCGGCGAGAGGCGTTTCTGTCAAGACGACGAAGGGCCGAAGCCCGGTCCGAATTTGGCACCGGCAGCGCAAGGGCCGGGCGTTCCCTGAACAGAGCGCAGGTGTCCGGCGCCTCGCGTTCATGACGATCGTGACTGCAACCGATTGTATTTGACGGTTCCATGACGGCGCAGATCTGCGCAGGTTGCAGACCCGGCGATATACAATCTCAAAGACTTGCCGTCCGATCGGTCCGCGCTCGATCTCCCGTCATCACGCGTCGAGGGCCGGCCCTCGGCGCCGTCGCCCGGTGATCCGTCGCGTCCTCCTGCCCTGCCCCGACGGCGCGTCGGCCGGGACGGGGAAGGGCGCACCGGCACCGGCCCGCCCTCCCGGTGACCCGGACCGCGCCCTCAGGCCATGCGGATCTGCAGTTTCACGTCCGACGGACGCCCCTCGGCGGCGCGTTCGAAGGCCGCGACACTGTCCTCGAACGGGAAGGTCTCGGTGATCAGCGGCTTCAGGTCGACCTTGCCGGAGGCGATCATGGCCAGCGCCCGATCGAACACGTTGGCGTAGCGGAACACCGTCTCGATGCGGATCTCCTTCGCGGCGATGGCCGAGACGTCGAACGCGACGGGCTCGACCGGCATGCCGATCAGCACCAGGCATCCGCCGGGGCGCAGCAGCTTCTGGATGCCGGCATAGGCCTTGGGGGCGCCGCTGGCCTCGAAGACGACGTCGGCGCCCCAGCCGTCGGTCGCCGCCGCCACGGCCTCGTCGAGGCGCGCCTCGCGGATGTTCACGGTCGAGACGCCCGGGTAGCGGCCCGCGATGGCGAGCTTCTCGGCCATGAGGTCCGACACGATGACGCGCGAGCAGCCGCCCGCCAGGGCCGCCAGAGCCGCCATGATGCCGATCGGGCCCGCACCGGTCACGACCGCGGTGTCGCCCGGCTGGATCTTGGCCTTGACGGCCGCCTGCAGTCCCACGGCGAAGGGCTCCACCATGGCGGCCTCGGCGAAGGAGACCGACTCCGGCAGTTTGAACGTGAAGGCCGCGGGATGGACGACCTCGGGCGTCAGCACGCCGTGCACCGGCGGGGTCGCCCAGAACACCACCTTGGGGTCGACGTTGTAGAGGCCGAGCTTCGAGGCGCGCGACGACAGGTCCGGCACGCCCGGCTCCATGCAGACGCGGTCGCCGGGCTTGAGGTCCGCGACGCCCTCGCCGACCTCCACAACCGTGCCCGAGGCCTCGTGGCCCAGCACCATCGGGGCTTCGACCACGAAATCGCCGATGCGGCCGTGCGTGTAGTAATGGACGTCGCTGCCGCACACCCCCACGGTGTGGATCCTGATCCGGACGTCGCCGGGACCCACCGCCAGGGGCAGGTCGATGTCGCGCAGCTTGAGCTCGTGCTGGCGTTCGAGGACGAGGGCTCGCATGGGTCCGCTCCGTTCAGTTGATCAGGAAGCCGCCGTCGACCGGCAGGTCGATGCCGTTGATCATGGTGGCGTCGTCCGACAGCAGGTAGGCGATGGCGGTGGCCACCTCCAGGGGCTGCACGAAGCGGCCCATAGGGATGCGGGACAGCATCGGCCCCGATTTCGCGGGGTCGCTCCAGGCCTTCTCGGCCATCGGCGTCAGCGTCACCACGGGATGGACGCCGTTGACCCGGATGCCGCGCCGGCCGAGTTCGTTGGCCATCACGCGCGTCAGCCCGTCGAGCGCCCCCTTGGAGGCGCAATAGGCGGCGTGGTCGGCAAAGCCGATGAAGGACGAGATGCTCGACACGTTGACGATGGCGCCTTTGGCGCCGCGCGCGAGGACGCTACGGGCATATTCCTGCGCCACGATCATCGGCGCCCGGCAGTTGACCGCCATGATGGCGTCGAAGGTCTCGGCCTCGAGGTCGAGGAAGGCGTCGAGCTCGGTCGTGCCGGCGCAGTTGACCAGGAGGTCCACCGGCATGACCTCCCGCGCCGCCGCGCGGGTGGCCTCGGCCCCGGCGAGGTCGACCGCGACCGTGCGGCAGCCGAGCTCGGCGCCGAGGCTGTCGAGGTCGGCCGAGGCGCGGCCGAGCGCCACCACGGTGGCGCCGCGCGCGGCGAGCAGCGTGGCGGTGGCGCGGCCGATGCCCTTGCCGGCCCCGGTGACGAGCACGGAACGTCCGTCGAAGCGCATGGCTGTTTCCTCCCTGTGGGCCGTGTTCAGATCGCCCGGCCGTCGTCGTCGAAGAGGTAGGCCCGCGCCGGGTCAAAGCCAACCGAGACGGCCTCCCCCTTGCGCAGGATCCTGCGACCCGGGGTCTGCAGGCTCATGGTTTCGCCGGCCCGCGTCTGCCCGTGGATGAGCGTGCTGCCGCCGAGGCTTTCCGAGAGGTCGGCCGTGAGGTCGATCCGGGCGCCGCCGGCTTCGAGCGCGAGGTGTTCGGGCCGCAGCCCCAGGATCACCCCGGCGCCGGGCGCGAGCGCCGCGCCGCGCCCGGCGCCGCGCGCGAGGCGCAGCGGGGCCGCCAGCGAGGGATGGCCGATCTCGATCGCGTCGGCGGTCGCGCCTTCCACCCGCGCCTTGAGGAAGTTCATCTTGGGCGAGCCGATGAAGCCCGCCACGAACGTGTTGGCCGGGCGGTCGTAGAGGTCCTGCGGCGAGCCGGTCTGTTCCACCACGCCGGCGCGCAGCACCACGATGCGGTCGGCCAGCGTCATGGCCTCGACCTGGTCGTGGGTGACGTAGACCATGGTGACGCCGAGTTCGCGGTGCAGCCGGGCGATCTCGACCCGCATCTGGGCGCGGAGTTCGGCGTCGAGGTTGGACAGCGGCTCGTCGAAGAGGAAGAGCTTGGGGTGGCGCACGATGGCGCGGCCGATCGCGACGCGCTGGCGCTGCCCGCCCGAAAGCTGGCGCGGCTTGCGGTCGAGCAGCGGCTCCATCTGGAGGATGCGGGCCGCTTCGGCCACCTGGCGGCCGATCTCGGCCTTGGGCACCTTGGCCATCTTGAGCCCGAAGGCGATGTTGTCGCGCACGCTCATGTGGGGGAAGAGCGCGTAGCTCTGGAACACCATCGAGACCTGCCGCCGGGCGGGCTCGGTCTCCGTCACCCGCGCCCCGTCGATGTAGACGTCGCCGCCCGACACCTCCTCGAGGCCCGCGATCATGCGCAGCAGCGTGGACTTGCCGCATCCCGACGGGCCGACGAAGACCACGAACTCGCCCTTCTCGGCCGTGATGTCGATGCCCCGGATGATGCTGACCGGACCGAAGCGCTTCTCGATCTTCTCGAGACGCAGGTAGCTCATGTCGGGATCCTCGTCGGTCCGGGGCGGCGGGGGGTGCGGTTCACTTGGTGGCCCCCATGGTGAGGCCGCGGACCATGTGGCGGGAGACCAGCAGCGCGAAGAAGGTGACGGGCAGGACGATGACGGTGCCGGTCGCCATGATCTTGCCCCAGGGCAGTTCGTAGCCCGACATGAAGCTCGTCGCGACGACGGGCGCGGTCTGCACGTCGCGCCGCGTCAGCACGAGGGCGTAGAGCAGCTCGTTCCACGAGAAGATGAAGCCGAAGATGGCCGACACCGCGATGCCGGGCAGGCCGAGCGGCAGGTAGATGCGCCAGAAGATGGCGAACTGGCTCGCGCCCTCGAGCCGCGCCGCCTCCTCGAGCTCCTTCGGGATGGAGCGGAACTGGTCGGTGGCGATCCAGATGACGATGGGCAGGATGAAGGTGATGTAGACCAGGATCAGCACGAGATGGGTGTCGAGCAGGCCGAGGTTGCGCGCCAGGATGTAGATCGGCAGCGCCAGCACGATGGGGCTGACGAAGCGGTTGGAGATGAACCAGAACCACAGGTCCGACTTGCCGCGGAACTCGTAGCGGGCCAGCGCGAAGGCGGCCGGCGTGCCGAGCGCCACCGACAGGCCCGTGCTGAAGATGGCCACGATGAGCGAATTCACGACGGCGTTCGTCACCTTCTGGTCGGCGAAGACGTCCGCGTAATTGGCGAGCGTCGGGGTGAAGAACCACACCGGCGGCGAGGCCAGGAGGTCGGCCTGCGTCTTGAACGAGGACGACACCATCCAGAAGGTGGGAAACACCGTGACGGCGAAGACCGCGAGCAGGCCGAAGCCGTGCAGCAGGCGGCCGGTGGAGCGCGACGCCATCACTCGATCTCCCGGTAGAAGAAGCGGATGTAGAGGCGCGCCAGCACGATGGTGATCACCAGCAGCAGCAGCGCCTGGGCCGAGGCGACGCCGAGGTCGAAGACCCGGAAGCCGACCCGCTGGATGTAGATCGAGATGAGTTCGGTCGCCGCGCCGGGGCCGCCCCGCGTCATGGTGAAGACTACGTCGAACAGCTTCAGCACGTCGGCCGAGCGCAGGATCAGCATGGCGGTGAAGCCGGGCAGCAGGTAGGGAAGCTGCACGTGGGTGAGCAGCGCCCAGCGGCTCGTGGTTTCGAGCTGAGCCGCCTCTTCGATCTCGACCGGCACCATGGACAGGCCGGACAGGAAGATCAGCGCGCAGAACGGCGTCCATTGCCACACGTCCATGATGCAGATGGCCGCGAAGGCGCCGTGAACGTCGCCGAGCCAGTCGAAGGCCGGGAAGCCGAACAGGCCGATCAGGCTGTTGGCGACGCCGAAGTCGCGGTTGAAGATCAGCCGGCCGAGCAGGCCCACCACCGCGTAGGTGGTGGCGAGCGGGATCACCAGCGCCACGCGGGCGAGGGCCCGCAGCCCGTCGAGCCCGGGCCGGTGCAGCATCAGCGCCACGCCGAGGCCGAACACGACCTCGAACGGCAGCGCGACGCTGAAGAACGCCCCCGTGCGGCCGAGCGTCTGCCAGAAGGTCGGGTCGGTGAGGACTTGGGCGTAGTTGGCGAGGCCCACGAAGGGGAAGCCGTCGCGCACGCGCGTGATGTTGTACTGGCGCAGCGAGGTCACCAGCGCGAACAGCGTCGGGTAGATGCCGATGGCGAAGAGCGCCACGACGGCCGGCAGCAGGAACCAGAACGGCGTCAGCCGGCCGTAGCCCGGATGGGCCCGGGGCGGCTTCGGCGCGGGGACATCGGTCACGCGAGGGTCTCCTGGAGAGGCCGGCGGGCGCGGGGCGCCGCGCCGGCGCCCTCGCGAAGGTCGAGGGAGGCGCGCCCGGGCGCCTCCCGCTTCGTCACTGCAGCAGCTTCTTCTTGCCCTCGTCGTAGCCTTCCTTCTTCAGGACGGCTTCCATGCGGGTGCCGATCTCCTTGGAGCCCTGCTCGACGGAGACTTCGCCCAGCATGATCTTGGAGCCGAATTCCGCGACGATCTCCGAGATGGCGGGCCAGGCCGGGAAGCGGGGACGGAACTCCGGCACGCCCTTCTGCCAGGAGGCCACCATGGGCTCGACGAACGAGTAGGTGGCCTTGATGGCGGGGTCGTCGTAGACCGCGGTCCGGCCCGACACGCCGCCGGCCTGTACGTAGGGCTTGGCGATGGCCTCGGAGGTGGCCCACTGGATGAAGATCCAGGCCGCCTTCTGTTCCTTCTCGGGCGCCTGGCTGGCGACCGCGAGCGAGAAGCCGCCCAGCGCCGGCAGGCGCCCGGCCGGGCCGGCGGGCTCGGGCGCGACGCCGAGGCAATCGCCGAGCTTCGAGGTCTTGGGATCGGTGAGGGTGGGATAGAAGGCCGACCATTCCGTGATCATGGCCACCTGGCCCTGCGCCAGGGCGTTCACCGCCTCCGCGTGGTCCCAGCTGACGATCCCCGGCGGCATGTATTTGATCAGCTTCTGGCGGAAGTCGAGCCCGGCCTGGCTCTGCGGGCTCATCAGGCTGGAATGGAAGGTCTTGTCGAGCAGCGAGCCGCCGAAAGGCCACAGGAAGCGCATGAAGCTGTCGGCCGACTGCGTCTCGCCGCGCAGCGACTGCAGCGCGTAGCCGTATTGCTTCTTGGCCGGGTCGGTCAGCTTGGGCGCATAGGTGTTCATCACCTCGTCCCAGGTGGCGGGCGGCTTGTCGAAGCCGGCGTCCTTGAGCATGCACTTGTTGTAGAAGAGCAGGCCGGAGTAATTGTCGAACGGCAGGCCGTAGGTCGTGCCGCCCCAGGTGCCGAAGGCGTCGAGCAGCAACGGGAAGAAGCCCTTGAGGTTCAGGTTGGGATCGGTGATGGAAGCATCGCCCGAGAACTTCGACACGGGCTGGATCCAGCCGTTCTCGGCGAATTCGCCGATCCAGACGAGGTCCACGAGGGCGATGGACAGGTCGCCCTGGCCGTTGAAGTTCAGCACCTCCTTCTCGCGGGTGTTCTCGTAGGGCACGATCTCGTAATTGACCTTGATGCCGGTCTGCTTCTCGAACTCGGGCAGCAGCTTGATGATGGCGCGGTAGCCCGGCCGGTCGAGGAAGATGACGTGGAGCTCGGTCCCCTTGTAGGGCGCCGCCGCCTTGGCGATGTCCCAGGCCTCGGCCCGTGCCGGCATCGGGACCAGGGCCGCGGCGGCCAGGGTGAGCGCCAGGGCGCTGACGGTATCGCGTAGGAATCGCATGATCCAACCTCCCTCGGGATCGCTCTCGCGCGTCGATCTCGGGGCGAGTTTAGGTGCGGCGCGCCGGTCGTCTAGCGGCCGCCATGCGGCGGACCGATGATCTCTTGCATGCTGCGCTGCAGCGAACAGGGTCTGGGATCGGGCCCGACGCAAGACAACATCACCCGGAGATCCCGGGCGCCGGCGGACCGATCCGCCGGTTGCGGGCCAGCCGGCGGTACGAGGACGGCGTGATGCCGCGCGCCAGGCGGAACACGCGGTTGAAGTTGGACACGTTGCCGTAGCCGACCTCGAAGCAGATGTCGGTCACCGGCATGTCGGTCTCGGTCAGGAGTTTGCAGGCGTGGCCGACGCGCAGCTGCGCGACGTAATCGGTGAAGCTGTTGCCGCTGTTCTTCTTGAAGAAGCGCGAACAGGCCCACTCGCTCATGCCGAGATGGTCGGCGAGGTCGCCGAGCCGGATGTCGCGCCTGACGTTCTCGACGATGAAGGCGAAGGCCGTGGCGGCGGCATTGAAGGAGCGATCGTCCCTGCTGGGCGCGAAGCTCTCCGAGGACAGGACATGGTGCTCGCTGCCGGCCGCCAGCGTCGCCAGCAGGCGCAGGAACAGCGCGAGCCGGTCGAGCCCCTCGGCGGCGCCCATCGCCTCCATCAGCTCGGCGCCCCGCCGCCGCGTCTCGCCGTGGAACGCGAGGCCTCGCGACGCGGCGGTCAGCAGCCGCTCGATCCCGGCCATCTCGGGCAGCACGGCGGCGGCGTGGCGGATGCGGTCGGGAAGGAACTGCACCACGATGTCGCGCCCCCGGATGAGGTCGCCGCGGGCCGTCGGCGTCACCCAGTCGTGCGGCAGGCCACCGCCCACCATGGCGAGATGTCCCGGCTCGAAGGAGCCGATATGGTCGCCCACCAGCACGACCCCGGAGGCGTTGCGGACGAGGTGGATCTCGACCTCGGGGTGGACGTTCCACACGTTGCGTTCCCAGGGGTAGTCGTCGCAGCGCCACAGGAACGTCTCGTCGTGCGCCGTCACGACGCGCTCGAAGACGGGTGCGCCGGGGCGCGCCGGGCCGCGGAACCCCGGGGACGCCTCGACGCTCAACGGCCCGCGCCCGCGCGTTCTGCGCGCCGGGGCGATCGCCCGCCCTCCGCGGGCCCGTGGCCCGCCGTATCGCGGCGCCTCTGGCCTGCGCCCATCGCGCCCCCTCCCCGACCTGCCGGCCGAAGCCGATCCTGGCTCGATCGTGGACCGGGCGCGGCGCGAGGTCCAGCCCCGCGGCCCTGCGGTGCAGGGCGATGGCGCGGGCCTTCCGCACCGGTCGGCGACGGGTGGCGGACCGGGCCGGAGCCGTCCGGGACGGGCCATCAAGGAAAAGGGCCGCGACGCATCGGCGTCGCGGCCCTTTTTCAGATGTGGTCGCCCCCGGTCCCTGCGGCGGGACCGGCCGGCTCGCTCAGCCGTAGACCTGGCGGTGCGCGGCGGCGTAGAGGTCGGACTGGAACGCGCCCATCTCGACGAGGTCGGCCTGCGACAGCGTCTCGATCTCGGCGATCAGCTGGCGGTAGCGACGGTTCTTGTCGAGGCGATCCTGCGCCAGGGCGAAGAGTTTGTTGAACATGGTTCGATTTCCCTCAAAACAGCTTGATGGATCAAACCTCCCGGATCGGTCTTGCTGCCGATGAGCAAGAGATAGAGCGCCTCATGTTGCGTCGCAACACGGTTAGGGTGCAGCGCAGCTACGCCTGCAGCGCATGGCGCGCTTCAGGCAATCTTCACCAATGGCGAGGCTACCCATGTCGGACACGCATACCGTCGCGGACGAGGCCTGGTACGAAGCCCTGCCCTTCGCCGACGGCGTCACCCTGATCCACGAGCCCTGGATGCCGCCGTTCTTCCGCGGCCACATGTGGCTGGTCCGGGGAGCCGACCGCGACCTCCTCATCGACGCGGGCCTGGGGCATGTGCCGCTGCGCGCCAACGTGCCCGCACTGCGCGGCCGCCCCGTGACGCTGCTCGTCAGCCACACGCACTGGGACCATATCGGCGCCGCCCACGAGTTCCAGGACGCCGGCGACGAGCGCCTCGTCCATCCGGACGCCGCCGCCACCCTGGCGGACCCCCGGCCGGAGGCCACGCTCTTCGCCAAATATGCCGATGGCAGCCGCGATGCCGCGGCCTTCAAGCGCCGTCCCTCCGGGTGGGACGCCGCCGCCCACCGCATCGCCCCGGCCCCCGCGACCCGCCTCGTCAGCGAGGGCGACCGGATCGACCTCGGCGGGCGCAGCCTCACGGTGCTCGACACGCCCGGCCATTGCGCCGGCCACCTCGCGCTCTTCGAGGAGCGCACCGGGATCCTGTTCGCCCAGGACGCCGTCTACGACGGGCCGCTCGTCGACACCTGCCCCGACTCGGACATCGCCACCTACCGGCGGACGATGCGGCGCCTGCGGGACGAGGTCGCGCCCGGCATCGTGCACGCAGGCCATTTCGCGAGCTTCGGGCCAACCCGGTTCCGCCAGATCATCGACGCCTACCTCGCCGACACCGACCCCTCCCGGGACCCTGCCTGACGCCGCCGCCGTCTTTCGCGCTCCCGGTCCGGTTTGACGGGACCTGCACGATGTCGCATGGCGTTGACCATCGTCATCATCCTAAGACAGGGTCGCGGCGCGGGCGCGCCGCATGCGAGGAAGGGAGGGCCTGTCATGACACTGGAACTCTCACGACGCCATCTGCTGAAGATGGCCGGCGTGGGTGTGGCGGGCACGTCGCTGGGAGCCTTGGGGTTCTCCGGCGTGGAAGCGGCGCAGGCCGCGGCCATCCGGCCCTACAAACTCGCCAACACCACGGAAACCCGCAACACCTGCCCCTATTGCTCGGTGGCCTGCGGCATCATCATGTATGCCAAGGGCGACCTCAAGAAGGGCGAGCGCGCCGACATCACCCACATCGAAGGTGACGTCGACCACCCGACGAACCGCGGCACGCTGTGCCCCAAGGGTGCGGCCCTCCACGATTTCGTGACCTCGAAGACCCGCATCACGGTCCCCCGCGTGCGCAAGCCCGGCTCGGACCGCTGGGAGCCGGTGTCGTGGGATGCGGCGCTCGACCGCATCGCCCGCCTCCTCAAGGACGACCGCGACGCCAACTTCATCGCCAGGAACAAGGACGGCACGGCGGTCAACCGCTGGACCACGACCGGCTTCCTGGCCGCCTCGGCCACCACGAACGAGACCGCCTACCTGACCTACAAGGTGGTGCGCTCGACCGGCATCCTGGGGTTCGACAACCAGGCGCGTGTCTGACACGGCCCGACGGTGTCCAGTTTGGGCCCGACGTTTGGCCGCGGAGCGATGACGCAGCCGTGGACCGATATCAAGAACACCGATCTCGCGATCGTGATGGGCGGCAACGCGGCCGAGGCGCATCCGTGCGGCTTCAAATGGCTCGTCGAGGCCAAGGCCCACAGGGGCGCCAAGCTGATCGTGGTCGATCCGCGCTACACGCGCACGGCCGCCGTCTCGGACTATTACGCCCCGATCCGCCAGGGCACCGACATCGCCTTCCTGCTCGGCGTCATCCGCTACTGCATCGCCAACGACAAGATCCAGTGGGAATACGCCAAGAACTACACCAACATCAGCTACCTGGTGAAGGACGGCTTCGCCTATAAGGACGGCCTGTTCACCGGCTACGACGAAACGCAGCGCGACTACGACCGGTCGAGCTGGGATTACCAGCTCGGGCCGGACGGGTTCGTCCTGTCCGACATGACGCTGCAGCACCCGCGCACGGTGTGGCGGCTGCTGAAGGACCATGTCGAGCAGTATACGCCCGAGCTCGTCGAGCGCATCTGCGGTACGCCGAAGGACCGCTTCCTCCACATCTGCGAGATGATCGCCGCGACGTCCGCGCCCGACAGGGCCATGACGTCGATGTATGCGCTCGGCTGGACGCAGCACGCCAAGGGTGCGCAGAACATCCGCACCATGGCGATGCTGCAGCTGCTGCTCGGCAACATCGGCGTGGCGGGCGGCGGCATGAACGCGCTGCGCGGCCATTCCAACATCCAGGGCCTGACCGACCTCGGCCTGATGTCGAACCTCCTCCCGGGTTACCTCACGGTTCCCACCGAGACGGAGAAGAGCTACGGCGACTACATGGCGACGCGCCAGTTCAAGCCGCTGCGCCAGGACCAGATCAGTTACTGGCGCAACTACGACAAGTTCTTCGTCTCGCTGATGAAGAGCCTGTGGGGAGACCACGCCACCGCCGAGACCAACTGGGCCTACGACTATCTGCCGAAGCTCGACGTGCCGGCCTACGACATCATGCGCATGTTCGAGTTGATGCGCGGCGGCAAGGTCAACGGCTACGTCTGCCAGGGCTTCAACCCCATCCTGTCGATCCCCGACCGGGCCAAGACGACCGAGTGCCTGTCGAAGCTGAAGTTCCTCGTCACGATGGACCCGCTCGACACCGAGACCTCGAACTTCTGGAAGAACTTCGGCGTCTACAACGACGTCCAGCCCGCCCAGATCCAGACCGAGGTGTTCCAGCTCCCCACGACCTGCTTCGCCGAGGAGGAAGGCTCGCTGGCCAATTCCGGCCGCTGGCTCCAGTGGCACTGGGCGGGCGGCTCCCCTCCGGGCGAGTGCCGGCACGATACCTGGATCATGGCGCAGATCTTCCTGCGCTTGAAGAAGCTCTACGAGACCGAGGGCGGCCCCTTCCCGGACCCGATCCTCAACCTCACCTGGGACTATGCCGATCCCGGGGAGCCCTCCCCCGAAGAGCTCGCCAAGGAGATCAACGGCAGCGCGCTGGCCGACCAGTTCGACGCCAAGGACCCGACCAAACTCCTGGCCGCCAAAGGCAAGCTGCTCGTCAACTTCAGCCAGCTGAGGAACGACGGCACGACCGCCTGCGGCTGCTGGATCTATTCGGGCCAGTGGAACGAGAACGGCAACAACATGGCCCGGCGCGACAATGCCGATCCGGGCAACATGGGGACCTTCCTCAACTGGACCTTCGCCTGGCCGGTCAACCGCCGCGTGCTCTACAATGCCGCCTCCTGCGACATGCAGGGCCGGCCGTGGGATGCGAGCCGCGCGCTGATCGCCTGGACGGGCTCGAAATGGGCCGGCGTCGACGTGCCCGACATCGCACCGGACGCCGCGCCCGGAACCGTGCAGCCCTTCATCCTCAACCAGGAGGGCACGGCGCGCGTGTTCACGCGCGGGCTGCTGCGCGACGGGCCGTTCCCGATCCACTACGAGCCGTTCGAATCGCCGGTCAAGAACGTCATCAACCCGGCGATCCGCGGCAACCCCGTGGCCCGCGTCTTCCAGGCGGACGTGGCCTCGTTCGGCGACGCGGACGAGTTCCCCTACGCGGCGACCTCGTACCGGCTGACGGAGCACTTCCACTACTGGACCAAGCACAACCGCGTGAACGCCGTGCTCCAGCCCGAGTTCTTCGTGGAGATCAGCCACGAACTCGCGGCCGAGAAGGGCGTCGCCAACGGCGGCTGGGTCCGGGTGTGGTCGAAGCGCGGCGAGGTCAAGGCCAAGGCCTATGTCACGAAGCGCATCCGGCCGCTGGTCTGCGACGGCAGGACCGTGCACATCGTCGGCATCCCGCTCCATTGGGGCTTCATGGGCGCGGCGGTGAAGGGCTGGGGGCCGAACTCGCTCACGCCCGTCGTGGGGGACGCGAATTCCGACACGCCGGAGTTCAAGGCCTTCCTGGTCAATCTCGCGCCGACCACGCCGCCGGCGATCGCCTGAAGGGGGGACGCGACCATGTTCATGCCGAACGCCCCCGTGGGCCAGCCCGTTCCGGGCTTCTCCGACGCCGATCTCGTCAAGCGGTCGGCCTCGTCGGTGCCCGAACCGGCACGGAAGCTGACCGAAGTCGCCAAGCTGATCGACATCTCGAAATGCATCGGCTGCAAGGCGTGCCAGTCGGCATGCGTCGAATGGAACGATACCCGTCCCGAGATGGAGTCGTTCCAGGGGACCTACATGAATCCCCACGACCTCACGCCGAACATGTTCACCCTGATGCGGTTCAACGAATGGACCAATCCGGAGACCGATCAGCTCGAATGGCTGATCCGCAAGGACGGCTGCATGCACTGCTCCGATCCGGGCTGTCTCAAGGCCTGCCCGGCGCCGGGCGCCATCGTGCAATACTCGAACGGCATCGTCGACTTCATCCACGACAATTGCATCGGCTGCGGCTATTGCGTGAAGGGCTGCCCCTTCAACATCCCCCGCATCTCGCAGACCGACCACAAGGCGTATAAGTGCACCCTGTGTTCGGACCGTGTCGCGGTCGGCCAGGGCCCGGCCTGCGCCAAGGCCTGCCCGACCCATGCCATCTCGTTCGGCACCAAGGACGAGATGAAGGCCGAGGCGGCGGCCCGCGTGACGGACCTGAACGCGCGCGGCTACGCCAAGGCCGGCCTCTACGATCCGCCGGGCGTCGGCGGCACGCATGTCATGTACGTGCTCCAGCACGCCGACCGGCCGCACATCTACAACGACCTGCCCGACGACCCGAAGATCTCCGGCCTGGTGCAGGCCTGGAAGGGCGCCGGCAAGGTCGCCGGCCTGGCGCTGATCGGCTTCGCGGCCGTCGCCAGCGTGGCCCATGCCGTCTTCGCGGGCCAGAACAAGGTCACCCGGCATGACGAGGAGGAAGGCGCCGCGCTGACCGGGGGCGAGCCATGAGCGAGGCCACGCGCGACACGGGGCGCCGCGATCCCGACCGCGGCGTCGAGCAGCGCACCATGGTGCAGCCCGGCGATGCGATCCGGCCCGGGCACCCTCCCACGGTGAAGCGCTACGGCCCGCTGGTGCGGGCCAATCACTGGTTCACGGCGCTCTGCCTCGTCGCGCTGGCGCTCTCCGGCATGGCGCTGTTCTCGCCCTGGCTCTTCTTCCTGACCGGCCTCTTCGGCGGCGGCCAGTCCACCCGCGCGCTCCATCCCTGGATCGGCGTGGCGCTGTTCTTCTCCTTCGCGGGCCTCTTCGTCCAGCTGTGGCGGGCCAACCTGCCCAACCGCGACGACCTCGTCTGGCTGTCGCGGTTCACCGACGTCGTGGCCGGCAACGAAGACCGCCTGCCCGAGATGGGCAAGTACAATGCCGGCCAGAAGATCGTCTTCTGGGGGATGTCGGCCCTCATCGTCGTCCTGATCGTCTCGGGCGCGGCGATCTGGCAGGAATATTTCGCCGCCTACACCGCCATCGAGACGCAGCGCGTGGCCGCGCTGGCCCATGCGGCGGCGGCCGTGGTGATCATCCTGATCTGGATCACCCACGTCTATGCGTCGATCTGGATCCAGGGCACGATGCGGGCCATGACACGCGGCGAGGTGACGGCGGGCTGGGCCTACCGCCATCACCGCAAGTGGCTGAAGGACCTCGTCAGCCTCCGGCGCAAGGGCCCGCCCCGCCAGACCGCCGCGAAGTGACGGGAGGCGGGGCCGCGCGCCCCGCATTGCTCTCGGCCCGACCTGCGATACATAGTCCCCCATGGCCGACCCCAGCACGCTCGACGCCGATCCCACAGCCATCGGCGGCGTCGTCACCCCGCCCTTCGCGCGCCTGCCCGAGCCCGCCTCGCTGTTCCTGAAGCGCAGCCTGCGGCTCCGGGCCTATGCGGAGCACAGCGACCTCGGGCCCTTCCTGCTGTTCCTCGCCGGATTGGCCGACGTCCAGGCCTCCGTCGCGGCGCGCCTGCCGCCCGCCATCCCGCCCGAGCCGGCGCTCCTGGCCCGTGCGCGCGAGAACGCCATGCCGCCGCTCGACCGGGCGACCCTGCTGCCGGACGAAACGCTCGACGCCACCTTCGCGGCCCTGTTCGCCGCCGCTGCGGCGCTCGACCAGCCCGACGAGGCGCGGGCCGCCCTGCGCCGGATCGCGGGCGACCGGGCCCTGCGGGACGCCTGTGCCCGCACCGTGCTGGCCGGGGAGCCGCCCGAAGCGGGCCTCGCCGAACACGCCTTTGCGGCCGCCGCCCTCCAGGTCCACATGGCGCGGCTCGCCGCGACGCTCGATGTGGCCTCGCTCGGGCCCGTCGGCACCGGCGCCTGCCCGGCCTGCGGTGGCCCGCCGGTCTCCTCCACGGTGGTGGGCTGGCCGGGCGCCGAGGGCGCGCGCTATTGCTCCTGCGCGCTCTGCGCCACGATGTGGAACGTCGTGCGGGTCAAATGCACGCTCTGCGATTCCACCAAGGGCATCACCTACATGGGCGTCGAGGGCGGGACCGACACCGTCAAGGCCGAGACCTGCGACGCGTGCCACCGCTACGTGAAGATCCTGCAGGGCCAGAAGGACACCCAGGTCGACGCGGTGGCGGACGACGTCGGCAGCCTCGGCCTCGACATGCTGATGCAGGGCACGGCCTATCGGCGCGGCGCCTACGACCCGTTCCTCGTGGGATATTGACGCGCCGTGCCGGATGCCCCGAACCGCCTGCGCGACCTGCCCGCGGTGGATGACGTGCTGCGCCACGAGGCCGGGACGCTGCTCGCCGCCCGCTTCGGCCGCGCGGAGACCGCGGCCGCGATCCGCGGCGCGGTAGCGGACCTGCGGGCCGCGCTCCGCGCCGGCGCCGGGCCGGCCATCGGCATCGCAGCCGTGGCCGAAGGCGCCGCCCGGCGCCTCGCGGCGCGCGACGCCACGACGCTGCGCCCCCTCTTCAACCTCACCGGGACGGTGCTCCACACCAACCTCGGCCGTGCGCTCCTCGCCGAACCCGCCATGACGGCCGCATGGGCCGCGATGCGCGAGCCCGTCGCGCTCGAATACGACCTCGACACGGGCCGCCGGGGCGAGCGCGACGACCATGTGGCGGGGCTCCTGCGCGAACTGACTGGCGCCGAGGCCGCCACGGTGGTGAACAACAATGCCGCCGCCGTGCTGCTGGTCATCAACACGTTGGCGGCGGGCCGCGACGCGGTGGTGTCGCGCGGCGAACTCGTCGAGATCGGCGGCAGCTTCCGCATCCCCGACATCATGGCCCAGGCCGGGGCGCGGCTGCGCGAGGTCGGCACCACCAACCGGACCCATGCCCGGGACTACCGCGCCGCCTTCGGCCCAGAGACCGGTCTCGTCCTCAAGGTCCACACGTCCAACTACCGGATCGACGGCTACACGGCGGCGGTCGGGGGCTCCGAACTCGCCGGCCTCGCCCGCGGCGCCGGCATCCCGTTCTGCAACGATCTCGGCTCGGGCACGCTGGTCGACCTGTCGCGCTGGGGCCTTAGCAGAGAGCCCACCGTGCGCGAGGCCGTGGCCGAGGGCGCCGACCTCGTGACCTTCTCGGGCGACAAGCTGCTCGGCGGCCCCCAGGCCGGCTTCGTCGTCGGCCGGCGCGACCTCGTCGCGCGCCTCAACGCCAACCCGATGAAGCGCGCCCTGCGCCTCGACAAACTGCGGCTGGCGGCGCTCGAAGCGACGCTGAAGCTCTACCGCGACCCCGCGACCCTGGCCGACAGGCTGCCGACCCTGCGGCTGCTGTCCCGGCCCGAACACGACATCGCGGCGCTGGCGGAGCGGCTGCGCGCGCCGCTGGCGGAGGCGCTCGCGCCGGCCTATGCCGTCACGGTCGAAGCCTGCCGCAGCCAGATCGGCTCCGGCGCCCTGCCGGTCGACACGCTCCCGAGCGCGGGCCTTTCGGTGCGCCCGGCGGCCGGCCACCCGCCGGGCTCCGACGCGCTCGGCCGCCTCGCCGCCTCCCTGCGCGCCCTGCCCCGGCCCGTGATCGGCCGCGTCGCCGAGGGCGCGCTGGTGCTGGACCTGCGCTGCCTGGAGGACGAAGCCGGGTTCCTGTCGAACCTCGAAGCGCTGCCGCGGGTCTCCGATGTCGTGGCTTGACCGTCTGCTCCGGCGCAAGCCCGAGGACCCCGCACCCGCCCTGGAGCGCGCGCGGGCGCTGGCCGCCGCGGGCGACCACGAGGCCGCGCTCGCCATCTGGGAGCCCCTGGCCCGCAAGGGGCACCCTCGGGCGCAGAACGCCATCGGCGCCTGTTTCGCCGAAGGACTCGGGGTCGCGCGCGACCCGGTCCTGGCGCATCGCTGGATCGCCCTCGCGGCCGAGAACCGCGACCCCGTCGGCCAGCGCAACCTCGCCGCGCTGTATTTCCGGGGCGAAGGCGTCGAGCAGGACGATGCCGAAGCCGCCTGGCGCTACCGGCTCGCGGCCGAGAACGGCGACGCGCTCGCGCAGGACATGCTGGGCTACATGATGCTCGACGGCATCGGGCTGGAGCGGGACCCGGTGCGGGCCCGCCACTGGAGCGAGCGCGCCGCCGCGGCCGGGATCGCCGGCGCCATGACCCGGCTCGGGACGATCCACAACGACGCGCTCGGCACGCCGCGCGACCCCGGCAAGGCCGTCGCGTGGTGGCGCCGCGCGGCGGACCGCGGCGACGCCGACGGCCAGGCCCTGCTGGGCGCCGCGCTCCTGGTCGGGATCGGGACGCCGCGGGACCCCGTGGCGGCGCTCGCCTGGCTGCTGCGGGCGCAGGACGGCGGCAGCCTCAAGGCTCCCGCCTATTTGCCCACCGCCCGGGCCGCCAACGACGCCGCGGGCATCGCCGAGGCGGAGCGCCGCGCCGCGGCACCGCTCAGCGGAGCCGCCGCTTGATCGTCGGCACCGCGGGACATGTGGACCACGGCAAGACGGCGCTGGTCCGGGCCCTGACCGGGACCGACACGGACCGGTTGCCCGAGGAGAAGCGGCGCGGCATCACCATCGACCTCGGCTTCGCCTATCTGCCGGTGGCGGGCGGCGACACGCTGGGCTTCGTCGACGTGCCCGGCCACGAGCGCTTCGTCGGCACCATGGTGGCGGGCGCCAGCGGCATCGACCTCCTCATGCTGGTCGTGGCGGCCGACGACGGCGTGATGCCCCAGACGCGCGAACACCTCGCCATCGCGGAGCTGCTGGGGCTGCGGCGGGCTCTCGTGGTCCTGTCGAAAGCCGACCTCGCCGACCAGGAGCGCCGCGCCGCCGTCGCGGACGAGATCCGCGCCGCCCTGGCCGGGACGGCGCTGGCGGGGGCGCCGATCCTGCCGGTCTCGACCGTCACGGGCGAGAACCTCGCGGCGCTGCGGGCCGCGCTCGAAGCGGAAGCCGCCACCGGGGCGCGGCACGGCCGCGCCGGGCGCTTCCGCCTCGCCGTCGACCGCAGCTTCGTCCTGACCGGTGCCGGCACGGTCGTGACCGGGACGGTGCTGTCGGGCGCCGTGGCGGTGGGTGACAGGGTGGTCCTGAGCCCCGCCGGCACGCCGGCGCGGGTCCGCTCGATCCACGCCCAGAACCGCGGCGCCGCGCAGGGCACGGCCGGGCAGCGCTGCGCCCTGAACCTCGCCGGCATCGAGCGCGCCGCCGTCCACCGGGGCGATGTCGCGCTCGAACCCGGCCTGCATGCCCCGACGGACCGGATCGACGTGCGCCTGCGCGTGCTCGCCGGCGAGGCCAAGCCGCTCGCCCTGTGGATGCCGGTGCGGCTCCACCTGGGTGCGGCCGATGTCGCCGCCCGCCTCGTGCCGATCGAGGCCGACGGCATCGCGCCGGGGCGCGAGGGCTATGCCCAGCTGGTGCTCCAGCAGCCGGTCGCGGCGGCGGCGGGCGACCGTTTCGTGCTGCGCGACACCTCCGCCCGGCGCACGGTCGGCGGCGGCCTGGTGGTCGACCTGCGCCCGCCCGCCCGCAAGCGCCGCACGCCCGAACGACTGGCCCGCCTCGCCGCGCTGTCCGAGCCCGACCCCGTCCTCGCCGTCGCGCGGGCGCTCGAAACCGCGCCCTTCACCCTCGACCTGGCGGACTTCTGCCGCGACCGGGCCCTGGCCGCCGACGCCCCCGCCGCCATCGCGGCCGAGCTCGGCCTCGTGCTGCTCGCCGCCGGAGGGGCGGCGACGGCGATCTCGGCCGCGCGCTGGGCGGCGTTCTCGGCGGCGCTGATGGCGGCGCTCGACGGCTTCCACGCCGAGAACCCGGACCTGCAGGGCCCGGGGTCGGAACGGCTGCGGCTTGAGCTCGAGCCCCGCCTGCCGCGGCCCGTCTTCCTGGCCGCGTTGGCGCGGCTCGTCGCGGCGGGACAGGTCGTCACCGAGGGCGCCTGGGTCCGCAAGGCGGGGCACGAGGCCCGGCTCAGCGCCGCCGACGAAGCGCTCTGGAGCCGCATCGCGCCGCACCTGTCGCGCCGCGAGGAGCGTTTCCGCCCCCCGCGCGTGCGCGACATCGCGAGCCTGATCGATGTGCCCGAACCGGAGGTGCGCCGCGTCTGCAAGCGCGTCGGCCGTTCGGGCCGCATCGATCAGGTGGCGCACGACCACTTCTTCGCCCGCGGCACCGTCGCCGAGATGGCCCGCATCGTGGCCGACCTGTCGAGCCGCGAGTCCGACGGGCGAGTTCACGGCCGCGCAGTTCCGTGACCGCCTCGAGAACGGCCGCAAGGTGGCGATCCAGATCCTCGAATTCTTCGACCGGCACGGTCTCACCATGCGGCGCGGCGACCTGCGGCGCCTGAACCCCCACCGCGCCGACCTGTTCGGCGATCCGCCCGCCGACGGGCCCCGGTGAGCGACGCGCGCGTCCTCGCCGGCGGCGGCTGATCCTGCCTCGGTCGCGCCTCGCCGCATGACGGAACTGCGACGCGGGGTTGTGCGTCGATAGAAGGGGCCAGGGGCCGGGGCTCGGTCCCGGCCGGTGCTGCCGAGGAGGAGACCGAGCATGAGACGCATCACTCTGGGGCTGGCCTTGTGCCTCGTGGGCGGCGTCGCCGTCGCGCAGGTCGCGCCCGCTCCCGCCGCCAAGCCTCCCGCCCCGCCGAGCCCCGGTGCCACGCCCCAGCAGGCCGCGCCCCCGCCCGACGCCGGCCCGGCGACGGCCCCGAGCGGCCCGCCGGAGGGCATGGTGGTCGAGACGCCGAACGGCTTCTATCTCGTGCGTCCCGGCCAGTCGGCACCCCGCCGGCTCGACGCCGGCCCGCAGCCCGGCGCTCCGGACGCGATGGCGCACGGCGGCGCCGCCTCTCACCCGCCCCAGGACGACGAGTTCATGGAGGCGGACGACGGCCCGCAGCCCCCGCCGCCCCCGCGCCACCATCCTCCCCGCCCGCCCGAAGGCAAGGGCGCGCGGTTCCGCATCCAGTCGCCGACCGTGACCCTGGGCGTGAAATGCCCCGACGACGAGCCCATCAAGGCCTGCGTCGACGCGGTCTCGCAGCTGCTCGACAAGACCACCGGCCAGGCCCGCTGACGCGCTCTCGCCTTCGGCGGACGCCGGTTCACGCCCCGGCGGCGTTCTCCCGCAGGTGCCGCACGCGGATCGGCACCGGCGGGTGCGAATAATGGGCGAGCGCGTAGAGCGGATCGGGCGTCAGCGTCGCGGCATTGTCGCGCGCCAGACCCGTCAGCGCGCTGATCAGCGGGGCGGCGCCCACGGTGCGGCGGGCGTAGTCGTCGGCCTGGAACTCGTTGCGGCGCGAGATCCAGTTCGACAGGGGGGCGAGCAGCGGGCTCACCACGGACGCGAGCAACAGGCACAGGAACAGCCGCACGGCGTCGTCGCCGGCGCCGAGGCCGAAGGAGGGCAGCAGCCACGGCTGCTTCACCAGCCAGCCGAAGGCCGCGAGCCCGAGGAACGTGGTGGCGGCGCCCTGCGCGAGGCCGAGCCAGATGTGCCTGTGCCGGAAGTGGCCGAGTTCGTGGGCGATGACGGCCTCGATCTCGTCGGGCCGGCTCTTGGCGATCAGCGTGTCGAACAGCACGATGCGCTTGGCCCGACCGAAACCGATGAAATAGGCATTGCCGTGGGCGGTGCGGCGCGACGCATCCATGGTGAAGAGGCCCGAGGAGCGGAAGCCCGCGCCCTGGAGCAGGCGCTCGATCCCGGCCCGCAGGGGCCCGTCCTCGAGCGGCGTGAAGGTGTTGAAGCGGGGCGCGATCAGCCGGACGTAGACGGCCGGCGCCGCCACCATGAGGACCAGCAGCGCCATCCAGACCCAGAGCCACCACAGGCCCGTGAAGCTGCGCATGGCCCAGAGCGCGGCGGTGACGAGCGGCACGCCGACGAGCAGCGACAGCGCCCACCGGCGCAACAGGTCCGCCACAAAGGTGGCGGGGCTCGTGCGGTTGAAGCCGAAGCGGCGTTCGATGCCGAACTTGCGATACAGGTCCGTGGGCAGGTCGACGAGCGTGCCCAAAGCCGCGGCCGCCACCAGGAAGGCCACGCCGAAGGTGAGCGAACCCGGCTCCAGCACCGTCCCCAGCGCCCGGTACAGCAGCCCGATCCCGCCCAGCACCCAGGCCAGCGTCAGCGCGGTGCCCACCGCGGTCTCGATCCGCGCCAAACGCTCCCGTGCCACCGTGTAGTCGGCGGCCTTGCGATGGTCGTCGAGGGGCACGTGGGCCGAGAAGTCGGCGGGCACGGCATCGCGGTGGCGGAGCACATGGGCGGTCTGGCGCATGGACAGGACGAGCGACAGCCCGGCCCAGGCGAGCGTCGCGGCGATGAAGGCGGTCAACAACACGAGGGGTCCTCCGGTGCGCTCCACAGATGAGCGTTCCGGACCGCGCTGTCGAGCGCATCGCGCCGATGCGTCTCAGCCCGGGCTTCCGCGTCCGCGCCGCGCCCGCTAAAGGTCCGGCGGACCCGCCGGAGGTCCAGGGACGCGCCATGACGCCTTGGGAACTGATCGATACGGCCCGGATCCCCGGAGAGGGCGGCGAGATGCGCCTGATGCGGCGGGGCCACGAGTACATCATCTGGCTCGGCCCCATCGCCCTCATGGGCAGCCGCGCCGGCCAGTCCGAGGAGGTGCTGGCGCGGCTCGGCTGCGCGGGGCTCGCGGGCGTCACGCGGCCCCGCGTGCTGATCGGCGGCCTCGGCATGGGGTTCACGCTGCGGGAAACGCTGAAGGGGCTCGGGCCCGAGGCGGCCGTGACGGTGGCGGAACTGGTGCCCGCCGTCGTCGCCTGGGGGCGCGGGCCGCTCGCCGCGCTCCATGCCGGCAGCCTCGACGACCCGCGCGTCACGATCCACGCGGGCGACGTCGGCGAGCTGATCCGCAAGGCGGCGGCGGGCGGGGCTTCGGCGCGCTACGACGCGATCCTGCTCGACGTCGACAACGGGCCGGACGGGCTGACGCGCCAGGGCAACGACGCGCTCTATACGGCCAAGGGCCTCGGCGTCGCCTTCGCGGCGCTGCGGCCGGGCGGCACGCTCGCCATCTGGGCCTCCGAGCCCGACGATCGCTTCACGGCCCGGCTGCAGCGGGCCGGCTTCGCCGTCGAGGTCGCGACGCCGCGCGCGCACGGCAAACGCGGCATCCGGCACGTCGTCTGGGTGGCGCGGCGGGGCGCCAGGGACCGAGCGCCGACGGCCCGGGCGCGCGGAGGCCCGGACGACGTCGGCCAGGAGAGCCGCGGGACGCGACCGAACGACCGCAGGGGCTGAGCGACAGGCACCGCGCCCTCGCCGCCACCTCCGGCCCGAACCCGAGAACGGTCGCCAGATGGCGCAGGCAGGCGGAGACGGCCATCGGGGCGGTTTCGGTCCGCGGCAGAGCGGTATCGTCCACTCGAAGCCGATCCGTCTCGCTTGGGCCAAGTCCTCTGGCGACCCGACCGGTTCCTGTCGCTCGAGCCATGACCAGGGTTGAGCCGTGGGCCTATCTCACCGGGTACCTCACTGCGTCGGCGCGGCCCGGAACGCAGGACCTGTTTCGGCGCGCTCCGCCAATGCCGCAAGCCGGGCATGCCGCGCCGGATCCGGGATGTCGCCTTCGGCGTGACCTGCGAGGGCTTCGCGGGTGAAGCGCCAAGCTACGGCGGCGTCGACATCGCCCTGCGTCGGACGAGCCGACCCCGTCCAGCCCTCGGCAGCCACAGCGCTATCGAGCAGACGATAGGCGTCGCGCAGCTGCGCACCGACGCGGTCCAGCCAGGGCCGATGCCGCTTCTCGGCCGGCCTGAGGTTGATCTCGTAGGCGATCTGCATCGTCTTCTCGCAGGCTGCCAGCGCCAGTCCGGAGACGCGCAGCGAGAGCAGGTGGGAGTCGGCGTCGGGAGGGGTGAGCCGGCGGTTCGGAGCCACCAGGCGCTCGACGAAGAGCAGGATCAGCGTCGAGTCCATCAGCACGGTGCCGTCGTCCGTGACCAGCGTCGGCGCCTTCACCACCGGGTTCACCGTCGCGAAGGCGTCGAACTGGCGGAATACAGACAAGGCCTCATGCGCGAAGGGCAGCTCCATCAGGTGCAGCGCCACCGCCACGCGTCGAACGTATGGCGAATCCAACATGCCGATGAGCCGCATGATCCTCTCTCCCCGAGCCGAAGCGCGGACAGGATGCCACTCGGTCAGGCGCGGCGGAATGGACCATCATCGGCGGACAGGCCACTCTGCCGATGACTTCAAGGCAGAGGATGCCGATGAGCTTCGATCACGTGCCGGACGACCGCGACATCGCCATTCTGCAGGTGCTGCAGGAGGACGGCCGAGTCCCGCTGTCCGAACTCGGCCGGCGCATCGGCCTGTCGCAGCCGGCCGTGTCCGAGCGGGTGAAGCGGTTAGAGGAGGCCGGCATCATCACGGGATACGGCGCCCGCATCGATCCGCGGGCGCTCAACCTCGGGCTGACGGCCATCGTGCGATTGAAGACCACTCACGAGCACATCCGTGCTTGCCTGAAGTTGTTCGCCGAGCGGCCCGAGATCGTCGAAGTGCATCGCGTGACGGGTGAAGACTGTTTCATCCTGAAAGCGATCGTGCCGGTGCCGAGCGACCTCGCCGAGCTCGTCGATGTGATCGGCCCCTTCGGCGCCGTCACGACCTGCGTGATTCTGAAGAGCGAGCCCTCGAAGCCGATTCGCGGAGCGCTGATGGTTGCAGCGCGACGTTGACGCCGCAAAAGCGCTGCACGCGACGCCTCGGTCCGCGCATGGATGGCGGCTTTCGGGTCCGGTGCGGGGTCGCTCCGTCGTGCCTCGACCGCACGCGCCCGGCCCGACGAGTTCCCCCTCCCCTATTTCGCCCCCTGCTCCGTGCCCGCGATGGTGGCGGGCGCGCCGTAATGGTCGGCGAGTTCCTCGCCCGAGAGGCTGTAGGAGTAGTTGGCGGCGGTGAAGGGCAGCAGGGTGGCGTTCCAGGCGTCCCACTGCCCGACCAGCCGGGCGAAGATCTCGGGATGGCGCTCCTTGAGGTTGGCGCGCTCCAGAGGGTCCGCCACGACGTCGAACAGGAAGCTGTTCCCCAGGATGCTGAGGTATTTCCAATCGCCGTCGCGCACCGCGCGCTGGTTCTTGTTGAGGTAGCGCCAATAGAGGACGCGCGGCACCGGCGGAGCCGCGGACGTCAGGTGGTCGAGGAGGGACAGGCCGTCCGATGGGTAGGCCGGGTCCGGGCCGGTGCCGGCCGCCGCCGTCAGCGTCGGCAGCCAGTCCATCGAGATCATGACCTGGTCGTTCGTGGTCCCCGGCGCGATCCGGCCGGGCCAGCGGATCAGGGCGGGAATGCGCAGGCCGCCCTCGAGCAGGTCGGTCTTCTTGCCCGTGAAGGGCCAGGTATCGGAAAAACGCTCGCCGCCGTTGTCGCTGGTGAACACCACGATCGTGTCGCCGGCGATGCCGGTGCGGTCGAGCGCATCGAGCACGCGGCCGACCTGCAGGTCCATGCGGGTCACGATGGCGGCATAGGTCTTCTGGTCGCCCCCGTCGAAGTCGCCGAGCGCTTCGGGGTCGTGCTTGGCGAAGAGGCGGGCCGATTCGGCCTCGCCGGCCGGACCCGGAGCCTCCCAGGGCCAATGCGGCGCCGTGAAGTGGAGGCTCAGCAGGAAGGGGTCGGGGCCGCGGGCGAAATCCTCGATCAGCCGCACCGCGTGGTCGCCGAAGAGGTCGGTGAGGTAGCCGGCCTCGTGGGCCGGCACGTCCTCGCTCCACAGCGTCCTGTCGTGGGCGTAGTAGTCCGCCGCCCCGCCCCGGATGCCGTAGTAATGCTCGTAGCCGCTCTTCAGCGGCCCGTAGTCGGGCAGGAAGCCGAGATGCCACTTGCCGACCAGCGCGGTGCGGTAGCCCGCCGCCTTGAGGATCGAGGGCAGCGTCGGATGGCTTGGCGGCAGGCCCGCCACATTGGCGGCGAGCGGCTCTTCGAGCCCGATCGCCAGCCGGTCCTGGTAGCGCCCGGTGATCAGCGCCGTCCGGGTGGCCGAGCAGACGGCCGAATTGGCATAGGCCTGGCCGAACCGCAGCCCCCCGGCCGCGATGCGGTCGATGTTGGGCGTGCCGAAGTCGGGCCGGCCCGTGCAGGACAGGTCGGCGTAGCCGAGGTCGTCGGCGAGGATGAACAGGATGTTGGGCCGCTTGCCGGGGGCCGCGGCGGCGGCCCAGTCGAGCCCCGGCAGGGCGAGCGCGCCGCCGGCGCCGGCCAGCAGACTGCGTCGTGTGATCGTCGGCATCCGGCCCTCCAGCAGACTACTGGAATGATAGATGAACCAAGGGTCGAGCGGCAAGGCCGCCCGCCGGCCCGTCTCACTCCATCACGGCCGAGTGGTCGACCGCGACCGGGCCGGCCGCCTTCCGGAGCAGGAAGACCAGCGGCATGGCGGCCACCGCCATCAGCATCAGCAGCCGGAAGTCGTCCATGTAGGCGATCATGGTGGCTTGCGTGCTCACGACCCCGTCGAGCGCCGCCCGGCCGTGGGCCGTGTAGGGGCTCAGCATCCGGGCCACGGCGGGCAGATGGAAGACCGGGTTGAAGGGCGTGACGTAGCCCGCGATATCGGCATGGTTGGCCTGGACGTTCTCGGCCAGCAGCGCCGTCACCACCGAGATCCCCACCGAGGAGCCGATGTTGCGCGACAGGTTGTAGAGGCCCGTGCCGTCCGAGCGCTGCGCCGACGACAGGGTCGAGAAGGTCACGACCGAGAGCGGCACGAAGAGGAAGCCGAGGCCCGCCCCCTGCACGAAGCCGGTCTCGACGATGCGCATCTCGGAAATGTCGCGCGTCCACCCCGTCATGTCGTTCATGGCCCAGGCGGTGAGGACGAGGCCGGCGAGCAGCAGCCAGCGCACCTCGACCTTGCCGATGAGCTTGCCGACCAGGAACATGCTGGCCATGGTGCCGATGCCGCGCGGCCCCATGACGACGCCCGCCGTGACGATGGGATAGTCCATCAGCGTCTGGAGGTAGGGCGTCATCAGCGCCATCGAGGCGAGATAGGTGATGCCGACGACGAAGATGAAGACGATGCCCACCGCGAAGTTGCGGTCGAGGAACAGCCGCGGGTCCACGAAGGGCTTCTTGGCCGTGAAGGTGTGGACCAGGAAGACGTAGGCGGCGCAGGCGCAGACCAGCGCTTCGATCTGGATCTCGCCGGAGGAGAACCAGTCGAGCTGCTCGCCGCGGTCGAGGAAGATCTGCAGCGACGCGATGGTGAGGCTCAGCGCGCCGAAGCCCGTCCAGTCGAGCCGGGCGAGGGCATCGCGCTTCGTTTCGACGACGAAGGCCGAGATGCCCGCGAAGGCGACGGCGCCGATGCCGAGGTTGATGTAGAACACCCAGCGCCAGGAGATGTTGTCGGTCAGCCAGCCGCCGATGACGGGCCCGAGCACCGGCCCCACCATGATGGACACGCCGAACACCGCCATGGCGGAGCCCCGCTCCTCGGGCGTGTAGATGTCGAGCAGGATGGACTGGGCCAGCGGCACCAGGGCCGCGCCGAACATCCCCTGCATCAGGCGGAAGCCCACGATCTCGACCAGCGACTGCGCGATGCCGCACAGGATCGAGGCCACGACGAAGCCCGCGACCGACAGGAGCAGCACGCGCTTGCGGCCGAACCGGTTGGCGAAATAGCCGGCGGCCGGCGTCATGATGGCGGCGGCCGTGATGTAGGACGTCAGCACCCAGTTGATCTGGTCCGCCGAGGCCGACACGCTGCCCTGGATGTAGGGCAGCGCCACGTTGGCGATCGTCGTGTCGAGCGCCTGCATCACCACGGCCAGGATCACGCAGGCCGTGATGGCGCCGCGGTTGGCGACGCCCGGCCCCGCATTGGCGAGGGGCGAGGGCGCCGCCGCGGCCGGCGAGGCGATGGGCAGGGCGGCGTCGTCCGCCTCCGGCGCGCCGCGACCGAGGGCGACGCTAGACATGGAGGCGCGCCCTGAGGTCGGCCACCTCGGCCTTCACCCAGGCCGCCGCGTGCTGCAGGCTGGTCGGCACGCCGCGCGCATGGCCCGTCTCGACGTCGACCACGACGCTCATCCCGACCCGCAGCGGGGGCTTGCCGGGATCGAGGTCCACCGCGACGCGCATCGGGATGCGCTGGACCACCTTCACCCAGTTGCCGGTCGTGTTCTGGGCCGGCAGCAGCGAGAAGGAGGAGCCCGAAGCGGGGCTGATGCTCTCCACCGTGCCGTGCCACGCGACATCGGGATAGGTGTCGACCGTCACGGTCGCGGCCTGACCCGGTCTGACATAGGTGAGCTCGGTTTCCTTCGGGCTCGCCTCGATCCAGACGTCCCGGTCGGAGATGAGGCTGAAGGCAGCCTGGGAGGCCTTGAGGTAGCCCCCGACCTGGAGCGCGTCGACATTGGTGACGGTGCCGGAGAACGGCGCCCGGACGATCGTGTCGTCGAGGTCCCGCCGCGCTTCGTCCACCGCCGACTTGGCCTGGAGGTAGAACGGGTTCTGCTCGACGGGCTGGTCGGCGTCGTTGCCGAGCTGCGCCAGCATGGATTGCGACTGGGACTGCGCCACCGCCACGCGCTGCTGCGTCGCCGTCACGTCGTGTTCGGCCTGGTCGTAGGCGGCCTTCGAGGCGTAGTTGTTCGACAGGAGGTCCTGCTGGCGGCGGAGGGTCGCCTGGTAGAACGGCAGGTCGGCCTTGGCCTGGGTGATCTGCGTCAGCGATTGCTTGTAGCTCGCCTGCAGGGTCAGCACCTGGTTGCGCACCGTGCCGAGCTGCGCTTCGGCGCCTTCGAGCGCGATCCGGAAACTGTCGGGTCTCAGGCGGAACAGCACCTGGCCCTTCGCCACGTGTTCGTTGTCGTGGACCTCGATCGACGCCACCGTGCCGGACACGTCCGTCGAGACGCCGAGCGAGCGCGCCTGCACGTAGGCGTTGTCGGTCGACATCACCTGCCCGCCCGTCACGTAGTCGTAGCCGCCCACCACCAGCGCCACCGGCAGCAGGGCGAAGAGCAGCGGCCGCAGCACGCGCCGCTTCGCGCGCGGCGGGGCGGCGACCGGGACCGCCGCCGGGGTGGCGGCGGGCGGGCGGGGCGCCGCCGGCGCGGGCTTGGGAGCCTCGGGCGCGGCCCGCCGCGCCGTCGGCTCGCGCGAGACCGGCGCGCCCTCGTCGGCGGGGCGGTCGAACGCCTCGGCGTCGGAGAAGTCGCGCGCGGATGTGCCGTCAACCATGCTGGGCCTCGTCGTCGATCGCCGGCCTGGCGCAGGCGTCGACCAGATTAGTCTTGAGAAGAGAGAGCGTGCGGATCAGCGCGTCGCGCGCGGGCGCATCGATCCCCGCCAGCGCCTCGGCGCGGGTCTGCTCGCCGATCTCCTGCAGCAGGGCGAGGCTCGGATGCGCGTCGGGGGTCAGGAAGAGCTGCCAGCAGCGGCGGTCGCCGTCCTTCTGCCGGCGCTCGACGAGACCGCGGGCCTGGAGCTTGTCGAGGATGCGGACCAGCGAGATGGGCTCGACTTCGAGGATGTCGGCGAGCCCCGACTGGTTGATCCCCTCGTTGCGGCTGAGATGCAGCAGCACCTGCCACTGGGCGCGGGTGAACCCGAGCGCAGCGGCGCGCTGCTCGAACCGCCGCCGCATGAGGCGGGCGACGTCGTGCAGGAGGAAGCCGACCGGAGAGGAGGGGAAGTTCATGCGACGGCGGCTCGGGAGGGCGTCGATCGTGAGGATATCGATCATAGACATGCTTATGATCAGGATGTAGCGCTTCGCGACCCTTGCGGCAAGGCGTGACGCCGCGGCGCCGGGCTGCCATGAGGCTGCGGCATGGGCGGCGCGCCGAGGCGATCGCGCGTCGGGACCGGGATCGGAGGGGCGTGATGGCGGATTGGCGCGGTTGGACGATGCTGGCCCTGGCGCTCGCGCCGGCGCCGGCCCTGGCGGGTCCGGCCTTCTCCTGCGGAGGTTTCGCCCAGCTCGGAGGCGCGCAGCTCCTGTGCAGCCACGTCGATCCCGCCGCCCCGGTGCAGATCTGCACCTTTTCGTGGACGCTCGCCGGCGCGGGCGGCGCGCCGAACGTGGTCCAGGGCAGTTTCATGCTGGCGCCCGGCCAGCAGAACGTGACCGTCTACCAGGGCAACGGCTTCAACTACGCGCTGGCGACCCCGGTCGTGCTGTGCCAGGGCCGCAAGGCGCGGTCCTGAGAAGAGTGCTTCTCCGGCTCGGCATGCCGCAGCGGTGCCCTGGTGTCGCGTGCGCCTCAGGCGCGGCGGGACAGGCCGCTTCACCCCGCGTTGTTGTAAGCCTTCCGCGACAGGACCGTGCGGACCATGATCGACAGGTCGAGCAGCAGCGACCAGTTGTCGATATAGTAGAGGTCGTGTTCGACGCGGCCGATCACCTTCTCGGGCGTGTCGGTCTCGCCGCGCCAACCGTTCACCTGGGCCCAGCCGGTGATGCCGGGGCGCACGTTGTGGCGGCGGGCGTAGCGCGCGACCTCGCGCTCGAAGGCCTGGTCGTGCGCCATGGCGTGAGGCCGGGGGCCGACCAGCGACATCTCGCCCCGCAGCACGTTCACGAGTTGAGGGAGCTCGTCGATGTTGGTGCGGCGCATGAAGCGCCCGATCGCGGTCACGCGGCTGTCGCCCGCCGTCGCCTGGCGGACGGCACGCCCGTCCTCCATGGTCCGCATGGAGCGGAACTTGCAGATGCGGAAGGGCTCCTGGTTGAAGCCGTAACGCCGCTGCAGGAAGAACACCGGGCCGCCGCCCTCGCACTTGATCAGGGCCGCGATCACGAGGAACAGCGGCGAGAGCAGGACCAGCGCCAGCGACGCCAGGACGATGTCCATGGCGCGCTTGGCCAGCACCTCGCTCGACGACAGCGGCCGACGGACGAGGTGGATCGACGCCACCGAGCCGTTGCGGATCACATGCAGGTCGTCGAACTTGTCGAAGAAGCGCTCGGGCGCGAGTTGGATCGTGGCGGGCACGCCCATGAAGGTGTCGATGCAGGCTTCGAGCCGCTCGCGCTCGCCCCAGGGCACCAGGATGTAGATGTCGTCGGGCCGCAGCACGCGGGCCGAGGCGGCCGCGAGCGCGAGGTCGTCGGCGCGGTTGTCGTCTCCGGGGCGCAGCACGGCGGCGCCCACGATGCGCAGGCCCGTAAGGTGGGGCACGTGCCGCTCCGAGAAGGCCCGGATCATGTCCTCGTCGCCGACGAGGAAGATGTGGCGCGATGCCAGCCGGCCCGCCGAGGCGCGGCTCTGCACGAGGCTGACCAGGAGGCCGCGCACGGCGAGCAGCCCGGCGTAACCGCCGACCGCGAGGCCGAGCGAGGTGCCGCGCGAGAACACGTCGGTGGTCTTGGTCAGGAAGGCCAGCACCAGCGCGCCCGCCACGGCGACGCCCCACAGGCTCAGCGCGTGTTTGGCATGGCCCTTGTGGTTCAGGTAACGCGTGATGGCGTAGTCGTGCCGCACGAGGCCGGGCAGGATGAACAGCATCGCCACGGTGGCGCCGAGCACGAGGTCGTTGAGCTCGGCCATGTCGTGGCCCATGAGCAGACCGCCGGTGGCGGCGGCCGTGCCCAGGATCGCCACCGCGTCGAGCCCCGCCGCGAGGGCGAGGAAGCCGAAGCGGGTCAGGGCGGTGTTGGCCTTGAGCCGGACGCGGCGGACCCGGCCCCCGGCGCGCGCCGACGCGCGCCGACGGAGCGGGGCGGTGGGGGTGACGAGGGACAGGTCGGTGCGCGGCACGGTCGGGTCCTGGTCGGCGAGGCACGGTCCCGTTTCGGACAGCGGAGCATCCGTCGGGATCGATGCCACCTCCCGTCGCAATCGGCGTGCCCGGCCGGGACACCCGATTCCGTCCCGGTTCGGGGCGACAGGGCGCTCCGGACTTGCCGCCCGGCGTCCCAGCGTGCTCGAATGGCACAGGCCCGGGGGTGGAGGGGACCGCCATGAAGATCGCGCTGATCCAGATGAACTCGGGCGACGACCGGGCCGCCAACCTCCGCCAGGCCTCGGCGCTGATCGACCGCGCCGTCGCCGAGGAGAGACCCGACTGGGTGCTGCTGCCGGAATGTTTCGATTTCCTCGGCGGCACGCGGGAGAGCAAGTTCGCGGCCGCCGACCACCTACCGGACGGGGACGCCTACCGGATCGTGCGCGACCTCGCGGCCCGGCACGGTGTCTTCATCCACGCGGGCTCGATGCTGGAACGGCTGCCCGGCGAGGAGCGGATCGGCAACACGACCGTGGCCTTCGACCGGGACGGCCGCGAGGTGGCGCGCTACCGCAAGATCCACCTGTTCGACATCACGGCACCGGACGGCACGGCCTACCGCGAGAGCGCCTCGTTCAAGCCGGGCGACGCGGTCGCGACCTACGATTGCGAGGGCGTCACGGTCGGCTGTTCCATCTGCTACGACATCCGTTTCCCCTTCCTGTACCAGGCCCTGATGGACCGCGGCGCCGAGCTCGTCGCCGTGCCGGCCGCCTTCACGCTGCAGACCGGCAAGGACCACTGGGAGGTGCTGCTGCGGGCCCGCGCCATCGAGACCGAATGCTACGTGGCGGCGGCGGCCCAGACCGGCAGCTTCCGCCAGGGCGGCGAGACGCGCACCACCTATGGCCATTCGATGCTGGTCGACCCCTGGGGCCTCGTCACGGCGCGGGCGAGCGACGGGGTCGGGATCGTGGCGGGCCGGGTCGAGCGCGAGCGGGTCGGGACGGTGCGGGCCATGATCCCGGTCGCCCGGCACAGGGTGGCGATGCCGCCGCGTTGAGACGGGCGGGCCGGCCGGGCCCATGCCACCCGACACCCGGTGAGGCCACGCCGTCCTGCACCGCCGGTCGGGGACGTGCCCCTGAGCGGGATCCGTCCCGGGCCTCCACCGCGCGGCAGGTCCGCCGGTCTCACGAGACGAGCAACGGTTGGAATCCCTCATCCGCTTCGACGGCCCCGTCCTCGACCTCGCCCGCGCGCTCATCGGTGCGACGCTGCTGGTCGATGGCGTCGGCGGACTCATCGTCGAGACCGAGGCCTATGGGCGCGACGACGCCGCGTCGCACTCCGCCCGGGGACCGACGCCGCGCAACCGCGCCATGTTCGGGCCGCCCGGCCGGGCCTACGTGTACCGGTCCTACGGGATCCACTGGTGCTTCAACGTGGTGGGCGGCACCGAGCCGGGCTGCGCGGTGCTGGTCCGGGCGCTGGAGCCGACGCACGGGCTCGCCGCCATGCGGGCCCGCCGGGGGATCGAGGACGCCCGCCTGCTCTGCGCCGGCCCGGGCCGGCTGTGCCAGGCACTGGGGCTCGACGCCGCTCACGACGGCCTCGCGCTCGACGCGGCGCCCTTCGCGCTGCTGCCCCGCAGCACCGCCTGCGTACTCGTCGCCGGCCCGCGCATCGGCATCAGCCGCAACGCCGACGTCCCCTGGCGCTTCGGGCTCGCGGGATCGCGCGCCCTCAGCCGGCCCTTCCCGCGGCCGCGCGCGGATGAAACGAAAATTTAAGCGCCGTTGTCCTGCGCCCGGGGCTTAGATGAGGACCGTCGTCTCGCAGAGGATCTCCGCCCCGTTGTCCGCGTCTTTGCCGCCCGCACCTCCGCCATCCGCCCCGTCCCTGCCGCAGGTCTCGGCCCTGCCGCCCCTCCTGCGCCAGCCGGCTTTCGTCCGGTTCTGGCTCGCCCGCACCCTGTCGACCGCCGCCTTCCAGATCGTGGCAGTGGTGGTGGGGTGGCAGATCTTCACGCTCACGGGATCGACCCTGCAGCTCGGCCTCATCGGCCTCGCGCAGTTCATCCCGATGCTGCTGCTGACGATCCCGGCCGGGCACGTCGCCGACCGGTACGACCGGCGCACCGTCGTGCGGTCCTGCCAGGCCGTCGAGGCGCTGGCCGCCGTCGCGCTGGCGCTCGGCAGCTGGCAGGGCTGGCTCGGCGCGCACGGCATCTTCGCGGCCGTGGCGGTGATCGGCGCCGCCCGCACCTTCGAGAGCCCCACGGTCTCGGCCCTGCTGCCGGGCGTCGTGCCGGCGGAGGCGCTCCCCTCGGCCTTCGCGCTGTCGGCATCGGCGATCCAGACCGCCACCATCATCGGGCCGGCCCTCGGTGGGGCGCTCTACATCGCCGGCCCGCCCCTCGCCTATGCGGTGATCGCCGGCGTCTTCGCGCTGGCGAGCCTGCTGGTCGGCGGCCTCCGGCTCGAGCGCGCGCCGCCACGACGCGAGCCGCCGAGCCTCGCCTCGCTTCTGTCCGGCTTCACCTACATCCGCGACCACGCGATCGTGCTCGGCGCCATCTCGCTCGACCTCTTCGCGGTGCTGCTGGGCGGCGCGACGGCGCTGCTGCCCGTCTATGCGCGCGACATCCTGCACACGACGCCGGTCGGGCTCGGCGTGCTGCGCGCCGCGCCGGCCGTCGGGGCGCTCCTCACCTCCGTCGCGCTGGCCCGCCATCCGCTGACGCGCCGCGCCGGCGCCAAGATGTTCCTGGCCGTGGGGCTCTTCGGCCTCGCCACCGTGGCGTTCGGCCTGTCGACCTCCTTCCCGCTCTCGCTCCTCGCCCTGGCGGTGCTGGGCGCCGCGGACGTTCTCTCCATGGTGGTGCGCTCGTCCCTCGTTCAGCTGCAGACGCCCGATGCCATGCGGGGCCGGGTATCGGCCGTGAACTCCATGTTCGTGGGGACGTCGAACCAGCTCGGCGAGTTCGAGTCGGGGCTCACGGCCTCGCTCTTCGGCACCGTGCCGGCCGTGGTGCTGGGCGGGCTCGGCACGGTGGCGGTGGCTCTGCTGTGGTCGCGCCTGTTCCCGGCGCTGCGCAAGGTCGACGATCTCGCCAAGGCGCATGCCGCAGGGTAGAGCTCGGCCCACGACGCCTCGCCGGGACACGGCCGGGGACAGAAACTCACGGGGAGGAACGGCATGAGGCGCGCCGCATTGGAGACGGCCGTTGACGAGACGGCGACGCGCGCCGCGGTCGTGGCGGCGATCGCGGCGCGGCTCGACCGGCTGCCCGCCACCCGGTCCCTCTGGGCCATGGTGGTGCGGCTCTCGGCGGGCGCGATCTTCGAATACTACGACCTGTTCTTCACCGGCTACGTCGCGCCCGGCATGTCGAAGAGCGGGCTCTTCGCGCCGGACAGCCTCGGTCCCTTCAACGCGCTCGCCGGCATCGGCGTCACCGGCTTCGGCACCTTCGTGTTCGCCACCTTCGCGGGGCTCTGGATCGGCACCACCCTGTTCGGCGGCGTGGCCGACCGCTTCGGGCGGCGCACGGTCTTCACCTGGTCGCTCGTCTGGTATTCGCTCTGCACGCTGGCTCTGGCCTTCCAGACCACGGGCTTCGGCGTCGACCTGTGGCGCTTCGCGGCCGGCATCGGGCTCGGCGTCGAGCTCGTGACCGTGGACACCTATATCGCCGAGATCGTGCCGGCCGGGGTGCGCGGCCGCGCCTATGCGCTGAACCAGGTCGTGACCTTCCTGGCGGTGCCCATCGTGGCCCTGCTCGCCTGGCAGCTCGTCCCGGTCGCGCCGTTCGGCATCGACGGCTGGCGCTGGGTCGTGCTCGTCGGCACGCTCGGCGCGGTCTTCGTCTGGTTCATCCGGCGCGGCGTGCCCGAATCGGCCCGCTGGCTCGCCCGGCAGGGCCGGGTCGACGCGGCCGAACGCATCGTCCGCCGGCTCGAGCGCGCCGCCGAGCACGATACCGGCCGGACGCTCGCGCCCGTGGCGCCCCCGTTCGTACCGCCGGCGCCCGAGGGCCGCGCCTCCTTCGCCGAGATCTGGAGCCCGCCCTACCGGACCCGCACCGTGATGATGTCGGTGTTCCAGTTCTGCCAGACCATCGGCTTCTACGGCTTCGCCGCCTGGGTCCCGACCCTGCTCGTCGCCAAGGGCATCGACGTCACCAAGAGCCTGCAGTTCTCCTTCACGATCGCCATCGCCAACCCGTTCGGCCCGCTGCTCGGGCTGGTGGTCGCCGACCGGATGGAGCGCAAATGGCAGATCTGCGCGGCCGCCATCGCGGCGGCCTGCTGCGGTCTCCTGTTCGCCCAGGCCACCGGGTTCTATTCCGTGATCGCGCTCGGCGTTCTGGTGACGCTGGCCAACAACTGGATGTCCTTCGCGTTCCACGGCTATCAGGCCGAGATCTTCCCGACGCGGGTGCGGGCCCGCGCCGTCGGGTTCGTGTATTCCTGGAGCCGCCTGTCGGGGGCCTTCGCCGGCCTCATCATCTCGGCGCTGCTGACCCGCGAGGGCGTGGGCGCGGTCTTCGTCTTCATCGCGGGCGCCATGGCGGTCGTGGTGCTGGCGATCGGGATCTACGGCCCCCGGACGCTCGGCCGGCCGCTCGAATCCATCTCGCGCTGACCGACGGCGCGGTGGCGGCGAGCCCCCGGACCGATTTGACGACACCGGGCCGACGTCCGACAGTCGCCGGACGAGCCGACGACCGGCGGCGCGACCTCAGGCACGCCAGGCACCGGCCCGACAGGCTCGGCGATGCCGATCGAGAGGCACATCATGGCTTTCGCCTGCACGGTTCCGGCCCTCCCCACGGTCCTGGTCGACGACGCGCGCGTCAGGATCACGCGCTGGAACTTCGAACCCGGCGCCGTCACGGGCTGGCACGAACACCCCCTGCCCTATGCCATCGTGATGGTGACGGACGGGACGATGCTGGTCGACGCCGGCGCGGGCGAGCCGGCGCGGGTGGAACTGCGGGCCGGCGACGCCTATTCGCGCCCCGCCGGCATCCGCCACGACGTCATGAACGGCGGCGACGCGCCGATGAGCTTCGTCGAGGTCGAGCACAAGGGCTGAGCCGGCCCGCACGCGGGGACCCGGGCGGGCGGCCCATCCGCCGCAGGCCCCACCCCTGCCGTAACGGACGTTCCGCGATATGTAGCGGTCTAGCGGCGAGCGGGACGGGACCGGATGATTTTACCCATGGGGCTCGAAGCCCTGAACTTTGCCATGGCGGGCGCCCGGGAAGGCTTCGGCCCGTTCCTCGGCGTCTTTCTCCAGTCCGAAGGGTTCGACCCGGCCAGCACAGGCCTCGCCATGAGCCTCGCCGGGATCGCCGGCGTGGTGGCGACGACGCCGCTCAGCGCCCTCGTGGACCGCTCGGAGTCGAAGCGCGGCGGCGTGGCGCTCGCCGTGGGGTTGATCGCGGGCGGCGCGGCCCTCATCGTCGTCACGCATTCGCTCTGGGTGGTGGCGATCGGCCAGGTGCTCGTCGGCATCGCCGACACCAGCCTCGCCCCGCTCGTCTCGGCCCTGACGCTCGGCATCGTGGGCCGGGCCCGCTACCCCGCCCAGGTGGCCCGCAACGAAACGTTCAACCACGGCGGCAATGCCGTGAACGCGGCGCTGTCGGCGGCGCTCGGCTACTGGCTCGGGCTCGGCTGGGTGGCGCTGGCCATCGCCGTGATGGCGGCCGCCACCGCCGCCGTCGTGTCGCGCATCGACCCCGGCACCATCGACAACCAGGCGGCGCGCGGGGGCGATCCCGGCTCGAAATCGGCCCTGCGGGCGCTGACCGGCAGCCGGCCGCTCCTGGTGCTCGGTTTCGCGGCCTTCACCTTCATGACGGCGAGCGGCGCCATGCTGCCCTTCCTGGCGCAGGCGCTCGTCAGGTCCGGCCACGATCCCAGCCTCACCACCGGAGCCATGACGGTCACGGTGCAGGCCGTGATGGTGGGGGCCGCCGCCCTGGTGCCGCGGCTCGCCGGGCGCTTCGGCAACGTCCCGGTCCTGGCGGTGGCGCTCGGCCTCGTCGCCGTGCGGGCGAGTCTCCTGATCTGGAGCCAGTCCCTGCCCGTGATCGGGCTCGTCGAGGTGCTCGAAGGCCTGTCGATGGGCTTCGCCGGCGTCGCCATCCCGGCCCTGGTCGTGGAGATCATGTCCGAGACGGGCCACACCAACGCGGGTCTCGGCGGCGTCATGACGGCCTATGGGGCGGGCGCCGCCGCGAGCCCGGCCCTCGCCGGCATCGTGGCCCAGTACGCGGGCTTTCCCGCCGCCTTCGCGACGCTGGGCGCGGTCGCCGTCCTCGGCCTCGCCGGATGGATCCTGGGGTGGCGGTTCGCGACGTCACGCGACGCCGCGGCGGCGCCCGGCGACGCGGCGCGGAGCCCCTCGTGACGGCGCTCGGCGGTGCCACGGCCGGTCGTCCGGCGCGGCCGGGCGCCGCGGCACTGCCGAGCTTCCTCCTCCTCTACGGCGTCCTCTACGCCGCCTACGGCACGGAATCGGCCTACCTGCCGGCCTTCTTCCAGGACCACGCGCTCGGGGTCGAACGGATCGGCACCGTGCTGGCCGCCGGCACGATGGTGCGGATCCTGGCGGGACCGGCGGCGGGGCGCCTCGCCGACCGGCTCGCGGCGCGCCGCGCCGTGCTGGCCGCCGCCGCCGCCCTGTCCGGCGTCGTCGGCTGCGCCTATCTCGGCGCCTACGGCTTCCTGCCGCTGCTCCTCGTCTGCATGGCGCATTCCGCCGTCACGGCCCCGCTGGCGCCGCTGGCGGACGCGCTGGCGGTGCCGGCCTCTGAGGGTCCCCGGGGCTTCCGCTACGGCTGGGTACGGGGCGCGGGATCGGCGGCCTTCGTGGGCGGCACGCTGCTGTCGGGCCAGCTCGTCACCCGCTACGGCCTCGCCTGCATCATCCTGTCGAGCTCGCTCCTGTTCCTGCTGATGGCGCCCTGCGCGGCGCGGGTCGCGGCACCGGAGGACGGCACGGGCCAGCCGGAGGAGCGCCGGGCGGACGCGCTGCGCGGCCTCGCCGCCCTGCCGGCCTATCGGGCGCTCCTCGCCGTCGCCAGCCTCGTCATCGGCAGCCATGCGCTGAACGACGCCTTCGCGGTCATCACCTGGCGCGCCTCGGGCTATGGCGGCACGGTGATCAGCCTGCTCTGGTCCGAATCCGTCCTCGCCGAAGTCCTGGTGTTCTTCGTGATCGGACCCCGGCTGGTCGACCGGCTCGGCCCGGCGGGGGCCGCCGGCGTCTCGGCCGTGGCCGGCGTGCTGCGCTGGGGCGTGATGGGGGCGACCAGCGCCCTGCCGGCGCTGCTGGCCGTTCAGGCGCTGCACGGTTTCACCTTCGCGCTGCTGCACCTCGCCGCCATGCGGGTGATCGGCACCGTGGTGCCGGACCGGCTCTCGGCGACCGCCCAATCGGTCTACGGCAACCTCGCGCTCGGGATCGCGTCGGCGGTCCTCACCTTCGCGGCGGGCTACCTCTACGCCGGGCTCGGGCTCGAGGCCTTCTGGTCCATGGCGGCGCTCTGCGCCCTGGCGCTGGTCTTCGTGCCGGGCCTGCGCGAGCGCGGCCGCGCCTGAACGCCTCCCGCCCCGCGGGAACGGGGTCGACAAGCCCCGGCGTCCGGTGTAGGAGGCGCGCTCAACTCACAACAGCGAGCCGAAACGCTGCAGCCTCGAGGCTGCGACCGGCGAAGGACCCACCACCATGGACATCATCGCGATTCTCGACGCGGAAGAGGCCCAGCGCCTGTCCGCCGGCAAGACCATGCCCGACTTCCAGCCCGGCGATACCGTCGTGGTCAACGTGAAGGTCAAGGAAGGCGAGCGCAGCCGCGTCCAGGCCTACGAGGGCGTCGTGATCGCCCGCACGGGCGGCGGCCTCCAGGAGTCCTTCACGGTCCGCAAGATCTCCTACGGCGAGGGCGTGGAGCGCGTGTTCCCGCTGTTCTCCCCGAACATCGATTCGATCAAGGTGGTCCGCCGCGGCAAGGTGCGTCGCGCCAAGCTCTATTACCTGCGCGACCGTCGCGGCAAGTCGGCCCGCATCGCCGAGCGCGTCGACACCGCCGCCAAGGCGAAGAACCTCGCCAAGGCCAAGCAGAAGAACGCCAAGGCCACTGCCGCCGAGTGATCGGCGCGCCTAGATAGCAATCGGCGACCGGCCGGGCAGATCCGAGACCGGTCTGCCCGGCCGCTCGCCCGACGGGTGGCCATGGGGATGGCACCATGGTTGATAACGCTGCGCGGGGACCCCGCACCCTCTACGACAAGATCTGGGACGACCACGTGGTCGACCGGCAGCCCGACGGCACCTGCCTCCTCTACATCGACCGTCACCTCGTCCATGAGGTGACGAGCCCGCAGGCCTTCGAGGGACTGCGGGCGACGGGCCGCCGGGTCCGCGCGCCCCACCGCACGCTCGCCGTCGTGGACCACAACATCCAGACGACGGACCGCCGCGGCGGCATCCAGGAGCCCGAGTCCCGGCTCCAGGTCGAGACGCTCGCCGAGAACGTGCGCGAGTTCGGCATCGAATACTACGACCAGTTCGACGCCCGCCAGGGCATCGTCCACATCATCGGCCCCGAGCAGGGTTTCACGCTGCCCGGCACCACGATCGTGTGCGGCGACAGCCACACCTCGACGCACGGCGCCTTCGGGGCTCTGGCGCATGGCATCGGTACGTCCGAGGTCGAGCACGTGCTCGCGACCCAGACGCTGATCCAGGCCAAGGCCAAGAACATGCTGGTCGAGGTCAACGGGCAGCTGCCGCCCGGCGTGACCGCCAAGGACATCATCCTCGCCATCATCGGCGAGATCGGCACCGCCGGCGGCACCGGCTACGTCATCGAATATGCCGGCGAGGCGATCCGTGCGCTGTCGATGGAAGGCCGCATGACGGTCTGCAACATGTCGATCGAGGGCGGCGCGCGCGCCGGCCTCGTGGCGCCGGACGAGACGACCTTCGCCTATCTCGAGGGTCGGCCGAAGTCGCCGACCGGCGACACCTGGGACGCGGCCGTGCGCTACTGGCGGACGCTGAAGTCCGACGAGGGCGCGCATTTCGACAAGGTCGTGCGGCTCGACGCCGCCGCCCTGCCGCCCATCGTCTCCTGGGGGACCAGCCCGCAGGACGTCGTGTCGGTCGCCGGCACCGTACCGCGTCCCGACGATGTCGAGGACGAGGGCAGGCGCGCCAGCATGCGCCGGGCGCTGGCCTATATGGGGCTCGAAGGCGGGGAGCGGATCACCGACCTGTCCCTCGACCGCATCTTCATCGGCTCCTGCACGAACGGCCGCATCGAGGACCTGCGCGAGGTGGCCAAGATCGTCGAGGGCAAGCATGTCGCCCCTTCGGTCAGCGCCATGATCGTGCCGGGCTCGGGCCTCGTGAAGCTCCAGGCCGAGCGCGAGGGGCTCGATCGCATCTTCACGGCGGCGGGGTTCGACTGGCGCGAGCCGGGCTGCTCCATGTGCCTCGGCATGAACCCCGACAGGCTCTCGCCCTACGAGCGCTGCGCCACGACCTCGAACCGCAACTTCGAGGGCCGGCAGGGCCACAAGGGCCGCAGCCACCTCGTCTCCCCCGCCATGGCGGCGGCGGCGGCGATCGCGGGCCGCTTCGTCGACGTGCGCGAGATGGCCGGCCGGACCTGAGCCCCGACGGCACCCGGGCGCGGCCGGTCCGTAAGGCTCCGTTAACCCTGCCGGCGTCTGGTATCGGGTGGACCGACACCAGACCGGACAGGGGCAGCATGAGCACGACCATCATCGAGGACCGCGTCCTGGCTCGCCTCGCGCGGGATGCCGTCGGCTGGGACGACGGCGTCACGCCGGCGGCCGAACGGACCGAGATCGCCATCGGCCGGGCCACGATCGCGTTGCGCCTCATGGGGATCGCGACGACGCCGGAGCTCGCCAAGGCGCTGCGCGACGACATCGCCATCGCGCTCGCCGCGCCCGAGCGTCCGGCCCTCCTGGCCGCCTGAACGGCCTGTCTCGCCGCCCGAGCGGCCCCTCTCGCCGCCCGAGCGGCGCCCCGGGGGTCAGGGCCCGTCCGGCTTCAGCGCGAGGTCGCCCTGCGGGATCGTGACGTCGGCGAGCGGCAGCGGCTCGATCGGCTTGTCCGGGAAGGTCGTCTCCCAACCGCCGCCGAGCGCCTTGTAGAGCGCCACGAAGTCGGTCGAGATGTTGGCGGTCGCCTGGGACAGGTTCACCTCGGCGGTGAGCACGTTCTGGCTGTTCTGCAGCACGGTCGTGAACGTGTCGACGCCTTGCGTGTAGCGGACCCGCGCCAACTGCAGCCCGCGCCGGGCATCGCCGACCTGCTTCAGCAGGAAGGCGCGGCGTCCCTCGTCGCCCTTCAGCGCCGCGAGGGCGTTGACGACGTCGTGCCAGGCCTGCAGCACCGCCTTCTGGTACGCGATGGCGGCTTCCTGCTGGCGCGCCTGCGTGAGGACCAGGTTCGACTTCAGCCGTCCGCCGTCGAAGATCGGGATGGTGATCGACGGCCCGACGTTCATGTACTGGAGCGAGCTGCCGCGGAACACCTTGCCGGGATCGAGCGCGTTGAACGAGGGCGACCCCGTGATGGTCACGGTGGGGAAGAACTCGGCCTCGGCGACGCCGATCTCCGCCACCGCGGCATGGAGGTTCGCGTCGGCCTGGCGGATGTCGGGTCGGCGGATGATGAGGTCCGAGGGCACGCCGACCGGCACCTTGGGCGGGATCGGCGGGATGGCCTTCGCGGTCATCAGCTCCTGCGAGAGCGTCAGCGGGGGCTCGGCCAGGAGCAGGCCGATGGCGTCGACGGCCTGGATCTCCTGCTGCTGCAGCTGGGGGATGTTGGCCCGGATCCCCGCCACCTGCTGGGCCGCGCTGGCGACGTCGAGCCCCGTGACGAGCCCGCCCCTGGCGCGCGTCTGAACGATGTCGAGGATGTCCTGGTTGACCTTGGCGTTGGCCTGCTCGATGCGGATCTGCTCCTGGATGCCGCGCAGCTGCACGTAGTCGCGCGCGAGTTCGGCCAGCACCGAAACCAGCGTGCCGCGCCGGCTTTCCGCGGAGGCATCCACCGAGGCCTGCGAGGCCTCGATGTTGCGCCGCACCCGGCCCCAGAGGTCGAGCTCCCAGGAGGCGTCGAAGCCCGCCGTGTAGCTCTCGAAGGGGCTGCCGAGGCTGGAGCCGGCACCCGCCGAGGAGCCGCCCGCGCCCGAACCGCCGCCGTTGAGCACGCCGGGGGGCACGAGGCTGATGATGCCGTTCTGGCTGTATTGCTGGCGGTAGGCGGAGCTCGAACCGTTGACGCTCGGCAGGGCCGCGGCGGCCGCCGTGCCGAGCTGGGCCCGGCTCTCCTGCAGGCGCAGCGCCGCCGTCTGGACGTCGAGGTTCTGCGAACCGACGCGCGCTTCGAGACGGGCCAGCACGGGGTCCTTGAACACGCGCCACCATTCGGGCTCGGGGGCCGTCGGAACGGTCCTAGCGAGGATCGGCAGGGGCGAGCGCGGCTTCGTCGTGCCGGTATCGAGGAAGGTCTTGCTCGCCACGATGGGCGGCAGCGGCGAGACGTATTCCGGCCCCATCGCGCAGCCCGCCAGCAGCGCCGATGCCGCGAGGCCGCCCAGAAGCGCCGCGGCGTGCGGCGGCCGGGCGGGGCGTGCCGGGATGCGGGACCGGTTCGGGCGGCGCCATGGTGCCGTGCTGCGCGCCATGGTCAATGCCCCCCGCCGCCGCCGCCCGCGGCGGTCTTCTTGGAGATGAAGAAACACAGGGGAACCACCATGAAGGCCAGCACGGCCGCGTACTGGAAGACGTTGTTGTAGGCCAGCACCGAAGCCTGGTGCATGTAGGTCCGGTAGGTGTGGGACACGGCTTCGTCGTGCACCGCGCCGGCGGCCCGGCCGAGCGAGCGCAGCGTCTGCTCGGACTGCTGGATCAGGCTGTTGTAGCCCTGGTTCAGCGGGGTCATGAACTTCGACAGGTGCGCCTGGTCCGCCTGCCGACGCTCCGTCACGAGGGCGGTGGCGGCCGAAATGCCGATGGCTCCGCCGACGTTGCGGAACATCGAGAACAGCGCTGCACCGTCGCTGCGCATCGTCTGGGGCAGCGTGAGGTAGGCGATGGTCGAGATCGGCACGAAGAGGAAGCCGAGCGCCGCGGTCTGGAACGAGCGCATCTCGACCAGCGTCCAGTAGTCCACCTGCGGGACCAGCCGGCTCGAATACATGAGCGCGATGCCCATGATGGTGAAGCCCGTCATGACGATGTAGCGCGTCGGCACGAATTTCATGAGCCGGCCGACGATGGGGATCAGGACGATCACCACGATGCCGCCGGGCGACAGGATGAGGCCGGACAGCAGCGCCGTGTAGCCGAGTTCCTGCTGGGAGAACTGCGGGATCAGCACCGCCGAGGCGTAGAGGATCATGCCCATGGCGGCGATGAGCACGCAGCCCATGGCGAAGTTCTTGTCGCGGAACACGTCGAGGTCGATGATCGGCTTCTTGGCGGTGAGCAGCCAGCAGATCGCCCCGAAGATGCCGATGAAGGCCAGGATGGCCATGACGACGATGAACGGCGAGCCGAACCAGTCGTCGTCCTCGCCGCGGTCGATCATGACCTGCATGGCGCCGAGGCCGACCGTGATGAGCGACAGGCCGATGTAGTCGATGCTCCTGGCGCCCCGCTTCTGCTTGGCCTTCTCCCACGGCGGGTCCTCGACGAGGATGTAGTTGACGACGACCGCCAGGATGCCGACCGGGATGTTGACGAAGAAGATCCAGCGCCAGTCGAGATGCTCGATCAGGTAGCCGCCGAGCGTCGGGCCCAGCACCGGAGCCACGATGGTGGCGATGGCGGTCACGGCGAAGGCGGCACCGCGCCTGGCGGGCGGGAACGTGTCGAGGATGATGGCCTGCTGGTTCGGCTGCAGGCCACCGCCGAAGAAGCCCTGGAACAGCCGGAAGATCACGAGCTGGCCGAGGCTCTGCGAGATGCCGCACAGGAACGAGCAGACCGTGAAGGCGCCGAGGCAGATGAGGAAGTAGCGCTTGCGCCCGATCGTGTCCGACAGCCAGCCCGCCACGGTGAGCACGATGCCGTTCGCCACGAGATAGGCGGTCAGCGCGTAGGTGGCTTCGTCGCTCGAGGCCGCGAGCGTGCCGGCGATGTAGGGCAGCGCCACGTTGACGATGGTCGTGTCCAGGATCTCCATGAAGGCCGCCAGCGTCACCGCGATGGCGATGAGCCAGGGATTGTACTTCGGCGCCCAGCCGTTGACGGATCCCGCGCTGCCGGCGTCGCTCATTTCAGCATCACCGTGGGCTCGACGCTGACGCCGAGAGGCAGCGGCTCCTCGCGCTTGAGGCCCGAATCGATGACGATCTTCACGGGCACGCGCTGCACGATCTTGACGAAGTTGCCGGTGGCGTTCTCGGCCGGGAAGGCGGAGAACTTCGATCCCGAACCGTGCTGGATCGAGTCGACATGGCCCTGGAGGTCGAGGTCGGGATAGGCGTCGACGGACAGCTTCACCGTCTGGCCCGGCCGCATGCCGTCGAGCTCGGTCTCCTTGAAGTTGGCCGTGACCCACACGTCCGGCGTCACCAGCGACATGATCTGGGTTCCGGCCGTGACGTAGTTGCCGGTATCGACGTTGCGGCGCGTCACCCAGCCGTCCTGCTGGGCCCGCACCACCGTGAACTCGAGGTTGAGCTCGGCCTGGCCGAGCTGGGCCGCGTTCTGCTCGGCCTGGCCCTGGAGCTGGCTGACCTGCGCTTCGGTCTGGCCGATGTTCTGCTGCACGGGCTCGGCCTGGGTGACGCGGGCCTGCGCCTGGGCGACCTGCGCCTCGGCCTGCTGCTGGCTCGACGCCGTCGTGTCGACTTCCTGCTGGGTCGTCGCCTGCCGCGGCAGGTTCTGCTGGCGGCGGTTGTTCGATTCCTGGAGCTGCAGGTTGGCCTTGGCGGAGAGCAGGTTCGCCTGGGCGAGCTGCAGCGAGGCCGGGAAGTTCTTCTTGGCGATCTCGACCCCGAGCTTCTGGTTGGCGATCTGCGCCTTGTCGCTGTCGACGCGGCCCTTGGCCTGGTCGCGGTCGAGGATGAAGGGCCTGGGATCGATGTGGACCAGCGCATCGCCCTTGTGGACGAACTGGTTGTCGACGACGTCGAGCGAGATGACCTGGCCCGAGACGCGCGGCGCCACCGCCACGATGTAGCCGTCCGTGTAGGCGTCGTCGGTCGCGACGAGGTTCTTGTGGCTGACGTAGTAGTAGACCGCATAGGCGAGGGCCAGCAGGACCACGACGCCGATGATGGCGAGCACCAGCGGGCGGCGGCCCTTGCGGCGGTTCTGCGATTCCTCGCTGTCCTTGCCGGTCGGCTTGTCCTTGCCGGCCTCGGCCTTGCCCTCATCCGGCTTGGCCCGGTCCGACGTGTTGCCGCGGGATGGCTCGTCGCCGTCTCCGTCGCGCCCCCGCCGGCCGCCGCCCCGGCGCTCGTCCGGCGGCGCGTCGTCTTCGGCGGAGCGCCGGTCGGCACGCGGACGCGCGTCGCGGCGGCGGTCCCGGTCGTCGTCGTCGTCGCGGCGGCGGTCCTCCCGGCGGGACTCGCCGCGGCGGTCGTCGTCGTCGAGGTCGCGCGCATGTTCGGCGCCGCGCCCACCGGTCCGCCGCTCGCCGGAGCCGCCGACCTCGAGCACGTCGCGCCGGGCACGGCGGCGGGGCGGGGCGCGGTCGTCATCCTGCGCGTGGGCCTCGTCGGCGTCGCTCGGGGTCATCGCGTGGTCATCCGGAACTGTCGTCCCATCGCCGGAGGGCTAGGCGACGCGACAGGGTTCTTGTACCGTGTCGGTGCGTAACCGAACCAATGGGTTCGGATATAAGGCAAGCGGATGTCCGGCAAGTCAAGCGAAGCGACCGCCGCGTCCCAAGATGATCCAACCCCTGTGCCCCGCGGGGCACGGCGCCGCGACGAGATCGTGGCGGTGGCGGAAGCCGTGTTCCTGGCCCAGGGCTTCACCGAGACCACGATGCGCGACGTGGCGGCCCGGGCGGGCGCCTCCAAGGAGACGCTCTACCGTCATTTCGGCAACAAGGAGGGGCTGTTCGCCGAGGTTGTGAGCAACCGCGCCCGCTGCCTCAGGCGCCAGCTCGATGCCGATTTCGAGCGGCCGAACGCGCTCGAGGCGGTGCTGCGCGACCTCGGCATCAACCTGCTCGAGGCCATGACGAGCCGGGAGGTCGCCTCGCTCCTCAGGATCGTGGTCGCCGAAGCCCCGCGCGACCCGGCTCTGGGGCGGATCTTCTACGCGCTCGGGCCGGAACGCACGCGCGAACGGCTGACCGAGTTCCTCGAAGCCGCCCGCGGCCGGGACGAGTTCATCGGCGACAAGCCCGGGCTCGCGGCCAAGATCTTCCTCGGGGCCGTGACGTCCCAGGCCCATACCGCCCGGCTGGTGCTCCAGGAACTGCCGCCCATGAGCCGGGCCGAGATCGAGGAGCATGTCGACGAGGTGGTGGCGATGTTCATGCTGCGCTACGCCCGCCGCGCTCCCGCGTGACGCCGCGCCCGCGCCCCCGCGGCGGAGCCGGCCGCGGGGGATCCGGTCACCACGCCCGCGTTGCATTCGGCACTGCGCGGGTCTAGCGTCGTGGCAAGACGAGCCAACACCGTCGATCCGTTGCAGAAGCCTCGCTGACCACTCGCCCGTCCCTGGGTGAAGGGATCTCGTCAGCACCGCCCGCCGATTCGGCGGCCCAGCTTTGCCGATCGTCGCCCGTCACCCTTCACGCCGCCGAGCGACCGTCGCGCCCCCGTTCCTTTCGGATTCAAGGTGCGATTCCATGTCCCTGTCTTTCAGCCAGAGCCTCGCCCCAGCCAGTGCCGCGCCCGTGACGGTGCGGGCCATCGGCTTCGACGACATCCGGGCCGCCCTGCGGGCCGGCCTCGACGACTTCCTCGCCATGCCGACCCACGTCATCTTCCTCGTCCTGATCTATCCCGTGATCGGCGTGTTCATCGCCCGGCTCACGGTCGACGGCGACCTCCTGCCCCTCGCCTACCCCATGGCGGCGGGTTTCGCCCTGATCGGACCCTTCGCGGCGCTGGGCATGTATGCGCTGAGCCGCCGGCGCGAGCGCGGCCTCAAGCCGACCTGGCGCGACGGTTTCGACGCCCTGCGCTCGCCCGGCACGCCCGGCATCGCGGCCCTGGCGCTGCTGCAGCTCGCGATCTTCGCGGCCTGGATCGCCACCGCCCAAGTGCTGTTCGGCCTTCTCGCGGGCGGGTTCCACCCCGGTTCGATCCGCGAGCTCCTGGGCTTCGCGCTCGGCACGCCGGCCGGCTGGGCCCTCGTCGTTCTGGGCAACGGCCTGGGGTTCCTGTTCGCCGCCCTGGCCTTCGCCATCAGCGTCATCTCGCTGCCGCTGCTGCTCGACCGTGGCGGGACGGCGGGCGATGCCGTACGGGCGTCGCTCCGCGCCGTGCGGGCCAGCCCCGGCCCGATGGCGGCCTGGGGCTTCATCGTGGCGGCCGCTCTCCTGGTCGGCTGCGTGCCGGTCTTCGTCGGGCTCGCCGTGGTCCTGCCCGTCCTCGGCCACGCGACCTGGCATCTCTATCGCCGCATCGTACCGGCGGGCGACGCCTGACGGGTCTGAGCCCGGCGGAGCGGCTCTCCCGATCCGCGGCCGGCGCGCATCCGCAGGCGCGGGTCATTTGGCGGCCGGCGTGCCCCCGGCGGGGTTGAACGGCGGGAAGTATTCGTGGCTGGCGAACAGCAGCACGGCGACCACGATGACCAGGACGACGAGCAGCAGGGCCATGCGGCGGGGAGTGGGCGACACGGCGATGCCTCGACCGGGGTTACGACCGCCGCCAACGTCGCACCACGGTCGCGGGTTGCCGCGCCCGCCGGCCCGCGCCGTCAGCGGGTGATGGGCGGCGCTCCGGCCGGGACGGGGAGGGTCGGAAACAGCACGTGGTCGAGCAGGAGCCACAGCACGATGGCGAGGACCACGATCCCCACGACCCACCAGATGCGTCGGTCGATGGCGGTCATGGCGGTGTCCCCGGGGCTCGGCGGTGAACCGCTTGAACGCCGGGAGAGCCCCCGCGGTTGCGACGCGGGGACTTTCAGGGCGGGCTCAGGACGCGAGCGCGATCGCGCCGCCCGCGGGGGCGCGGATCTCGAGGTCGACCTCGAGGGTCGACAGCGTATCGCCCTTGGCCATCTTCACCCGGACCTTGTCGCGGTCGATGGCGCAGTGCTTGGCGATCACCTGGAGGATCTCCTCGCGCAGGATGGCGACGAGGTCCGAGCGGCCGACGAGCGAACGCTCGTGGGCGAGCAGGATCTGCAACCTTTCCCGCGCGACGGGCGCCGAATCCCGGACGCCGAGGAACTTCAGCAGTTTCATGCGGCCTTCCTTCCGAACAGCATGCTCATCAGCCCCTTCTTGTCGCGGGGGATCGTCACGTCGAGGTGCTCGCCACGCAGGCGCCGCGCGGCATCCATGTAGGCCTTGGCGGGCGCGCTCGTCGGGTTGTTGAGCGTGACCGGGGCGCCGACGTTGGAGGCGCGCAGCACGTCCTGCGATTCCGGAATGATGCCGAGCAGCGGGATCGACAGGATCTCGAGCACGTCCTCGGTCTTCAGCATGTCGCCGCGCTGGGCGCGGGCCGGGTCGTAGCGGGTGAGCAGCAGCAGCTTCTCCATCCACTCGCCGCGCTCGGCCTTGACGGTCTTGGAATCGAGCAGGCCGATGATGCGGTCGCTGTCGCGCACCGACGAGACCTCGGGGTTGGTCACGATCACGGCGAGGTCGGCGTGGCGCATGGCGAGCTGGGCACCGCGCTCGATGCCCGCCGGGCTGTCGCAGATCACCCAGTCGAAGCGCTGGCGCAGTTCCTCGATGACGCGGAACACGCCCTCCTCGGTCAGGGCGTCCTTGTCGCGCGTCTGAGAGGCGGGAAGCAGGTAGAGCGTCTCGCAGCGCTTGTCGCGGATCAGCGCCTGGCTGAGGTTCGCGTGGCCCTGGATGACGTTGACGAGGTCGTAGACGACCCGGCGCTCGGCCCCGAGGATGAGGTCGAGGTTGCGCAGCCCGACGTCGAAATCCACCACCACCACGTTCTGGCCGCTCTGCGCCAGTGCAGCCCCGATGGCGGCCGTCGACGTGGTCTTGCCGACGCCACCTTTACCCGATGTCACCACGACGACCTGCGACATGCCCCTGCCTCCTTCGATATTCATGTGATCAGTCAAGGCCCGCGATGACGAGCGTGTCGCCGCTGGTCCAGGCCTGGATGGCCCGGCCGCGAAGCTTCGCGTCCATCTCGTCCGCCGTCTTGTAGATGCCGTCGATCGCCAGGAGCTCCGCCATGGAGCTTCGAGCAGAAGATCCGGCCGTCCTTGTGGGCGAAGCCCGCCATGGCGCGTCCCCGCAGCGTGCCGTAGATGTGGATCGAGCCGCCCGCCATCACCTCCGCGCCCGACGCCACCGAGCCGAGGATCGTGACGTCGCCCTCCGCGAAGGTGATCGACTGGCCGGAGCGCACCGGCTTGTCGATGATGAGCGAGGGGACGCTCTTCACCGGCTGCGCCGCGATGGCGGCGGCGAGCGTCGCCGCGTCCGGCGCCGGATGGGGCACCGCCTCAGCGGCCGGCAGCGCCGGCGCCGAAGCCGGCCGCCCGTCCGTCACGACCGGCGGCAGGCGCGCGACGTCGGCGCCCAGGATCATGGGGTCGGCGCCCTCGATCGCCATGACCCGGATGTTGCGGCCCTGCAGCTTGTCCATGAGGTGGAGGAGCTGGTCGCTCTCCCCCGGCATGGCGCTGAGGTCCGCCACGACCGGGCGGCTCGTGAAATAGCCCGGCGAGCGGCCGAGCAGGTCGTCGAGGCCCATCAGCCAGTCGTCGATGGGCGGTTCGGGCCGCAGCACCAGCGCCATCAGCGATCGGCCGCGGAACCGGACAGGGGTGGAGGGAGTGGCGGAAGCCGTCATGCCGCTTAACGATCCTTTAATGAGCCGATCTGACGCGAAGGCGGTTAACAGACCGTTAAAGATGGTTAACGATCTACCCGATGGGCGCCGATTTACACAATCGCGCCGCCCGGCGGCGTCGCCCGTCACGCGGACCGGAAGGCTCTGGCGGCCGCGCGGCAAGTGTCGGGGTACGTCCGGGGCACGTCCGGATCCATGCCCGATCTGACGGCTTTGTGGGTTCTTGCAGTGCGGTATGGCGCGCCGCCGATCATCCTGTCCAAGCGATCGGCAGCCCCATGAGCGGAAACGGAGGCCGGACGCCCTGATCCGGGTGTGGGAATTGTTGGCATCGGGTTTGCAACGCTTCCCGCATGGCGCCGGCGGAACCGGCCCGCGCCCCGCCCGCCCCACGCACCGGAGCCTCCAGCAGATGACACAGGACAGGATCAGCCGCCGTACCGCTCTGAAGCTCGGCGGCGCCGCGGCGGCCGGCACGGTCGCGATGCCCTTCTACGCGCGCCGCGCCTTCGCGGCCGACCCCATCAAGCTCGGGAGCCTGCTCGACGGGACGGGCGCGCTCGGCCTCGAGGGCAAGCGCATGATCCAGACGACCGAATACGCGGTCGACAAGCTCAATGCCGCCGGCGGGCTGCTCGGCCGCCCGATCAAGCTCATCGCCTACGACACGCAATCGACGATGCAGCTCTACTCGCAATATGCCCAGAAACTGGCCCTCGACGAGAAGGTCGACGTCATCCAGGGCGGCATCACCTCGGCGTCGCGCGAGGCCATCCGCCCCATCTTCGACCGATCGAAGACGCTCTACTTCTACAACACGCAGTACGAGGGCGGCGTGTGCGACCGCAACGTGTTCTGCACGGGCTCGACGCCGGCCCAGACGGTGAACCACATCGTCGATTATGCGCTCAAGACCTGGGGCAAGAAGGCCTATATCGTGGCGGCCGACTACAACTACGGTCACATCACGGCGAGCTGGATGACCAAGTTCATGAAGGACGGGGGCGGCTCGGTCCTCGGCACGGACTTCTTCCCGCTCGACGTCACCAACTTCTCCTCGGCGATCAGCCGCATCCAGCAGGCGGCGCCCGAGATCGTGCTGTCGGCCCTCGTGGGGGCCAACCATTCGGGCTTCTACCGCCAGTGGGACGCGGCCGGCATGAAGGGCAAGATCCCGATGGGGTCCAGCGTCTTCGGCCTGGGCGACGAGCTCACCACGATGGATCCCTCGACCACCAACGGCATCGTGACCTGCTACGGCTGGTACAACGACCTCACCACCCCGGCGAGCGTCGACTTCGTCAAGGGCATGCAGGCCAAATACGGCGCCGACCTCACCGACCTCGGCGAGCTCGACACCGCCACCTACGACGGCATCATGCTGTGGGCGGAGGCGGTGAAGAAGGCGGGCTCGGTCGACCGCGAGAAGGTCATCGACGCGCTCGAGACCGGCATCACGGTCGAGACGCCGTCCGGCAAGGTCACCATGGACCCCAAGACCCACCACACCATCCGGACCGCCTATTTGGCGGTCCCGAAGGACCGCAAGTGGGACATCCTGCAGACCTTCCCGGACCAATATCCCGCCGACACGGCCGGGGCCTGCGACCTGATGAAGAACCCCAAGACCAACAAGCAGTTCGTGCCGACGCTCTGAACGGCCCGGCACGGCCGCACGGGGGTGCGCGCCCCTGCCGCCGCCGCCCGGATCCCGCGACCGCGGATGGGTCGGGACGAGAGCGCCGCCCCGCCCCGACCGGCCCGCGCTCTCGTCCCGTCCTCGGAGTTGACAGCATGGATCTCGTCGGCCTCATCGCCTTCAACGTGGTGACGGGCATCGCCACTCTGGTGCTGATTACGCTCGGTCTCGGCGTGATCTACGGCATGATGCGCATCATCAACCTCGCCCACGGCGAGTTCATGATGCTGGGCGCCTACACGGCCGTCACGGCGGTCGACGCCGGCGTCAACATCTGGATCGCCATGCTGGTGCTGCCGCCGCTCGTCGTCGGCTTCATCGGGCTGGTGGTCGAGCGGACCATCATCCGCTTCCTCTACGGGCGCATGATGGACACGATGCTGGCCACCTGGGGCATCAGCCTCGGGCTGATCGGCCTCGTGACCACGCTCTACGGCAACGTGGTGCGGGCCGTTCCGACGCCGGTGGGCAGTTTCGAGATCGGCCGCTACGGCGCGAGCCTGTTCAGCCTCGTCATCGTGGGAAGCGCGCTGGCCGTCCTGGCCTCCATGCTGGTGCTGCTCCGCGCCACGCGGTTCGGCCTCGTGCTGCGCGCCACGATGCAGAACCCCCGCATGGCAGCGGCCCTCGGGGTGATGCCCGGCACCGTCTACATGGCGACCTTCGCGCTCGGCTCGGGCCTCGCCGGCCTCGCCGGCGGCGTGCTGGCGCCGATCTCGGGCGTGTCGCCCGCCATGGGCGCCGCCTATATCGCGCGGGCCTTCATCACGGTGCTGGGCGGCGGGCCCGCCATTGTCACCGGCACGGGCCTCGCCTCGGCGCTGTTCGGCTTCATCGACGAGCTCGTGTCGTTCAAGACATCGCCCGTCATCGGCGACGTCGCCCTGCTCTGCGCCGCCGTGCTGCTCATCCGCGTGCTGCCCCAGGGCATCACGGGCCGGTTCCTGAGGCGCAGCCTGTGACGGTCCGCAGCCCCACCCCGCGCCGCATGCCGTCGCTGTCCGCCCTGGGCGCCACGGCCGTCGTCGCCGGCGGCATCGCCATCCTGCTCGGCGCCCCCCTGGTGGTGGGCACCTACGGTCTCGTCCAGCTCACGCTCTTCGCCGCCGTGGCGATCTTCGCGCTGAGCCAGGGCTTCGTCTGGGGCTTCGCCGGCATCATGTCGTTCGGCCAGGCGGCGTTCCTCGGCCTCGGGGCCTACGGCTATGCGGTGGCGGCGATCGACATGGGCGACTCGACCGTCCCGGTCCTGATCGGCATCGCGACCCCGATGCTCTTCGCGGCCGCCCTGGGCTACTTCATGTTCTACGGCCGCATCTCGGACGCCTATATCGGGGTCATCACCCTGACGGTATCGGTGATCCTGTTCCAGCTCGTCAACGCCACCTCGGGCAGCCAGTACCACATCGGGCAGGCGGAACTCGGCGGCTTCAACGGCATGCCCTCGGTGCCGCCCATCAACATCCCCGGCATGCCGGACGACCAGCTCGACCAGACCGGCATCTGGTACGTCGCCATGGGCAGCCTCGTCGCCGTCTATGCCCTGCTGCGCGCCGTCCTGGCGAGCCGCTTCGGGCGCGTCGTGGTGGCGATCCGCGAGAACGAGACCCGGGCGCAGCTCATCGGCTACGACCCGCGCCTCTACAAACTTCTCTCGTTCACGCTCAGCGCCGGCGTCGCGGGGCTGGCGGGCTGCATCTACGTCAACTGGGGCGGCTTCATCAGCCCGACGGTGTTCGGCCTCGCCATGTCGGCGCAGGTGATCATCTTCGTTCTCGTGGGCGGCCTCGGCACGCTGCTCGGCCCCATCGTGGGCGCCGTGCTGATCCAGAGCCTGATCAACGCCGCCGGCACCCAATCGGCCATCGACCCGAACCTCGGGCTCGGCATCGTCCTCGTCGCCTTCGTGCTGGTGGTCCCGCAGGGGCTGCTGCCCTCGGCCCGCGCGCTGCTCCTGCGTGCGGCGTCCCGGCGCCGCCCCGCGCCGGCCGCGACGCCGGCCGCCAAGGCCCTCGCCCCGGAGATCCGCCGATGAGCACCACCCCGCCCGTCCCGAGGCCGCTCCGGCCGCTGCTCGAAGCGCGCGACGTCAGCATGCGCTTCGGCGGCGTCAAGGCGGTCGACAGCGTCGACTTCACGCTGCACGAGGTGGAGCTGCGCTGCCTGATCGGCCCCAACGGCGCCGGCAAGAGCACCTTCTTCAAGATGCTCACCGGCCAGCTCAAGCCCACCTCCGGCCGCATCCGCCTGCGCGATGCCGACATCACCGGCGCCCACCCGCACGAGATCGCCCGCGCGGGGGTCGGCATCAAGACGCAGGTGCCCAACGTCTTCAACAGCCTGTCGGTGCGCGAGAACGTCTTCATCGGCGCGGCGCGGCGCAAGTCGCTGAAGCGGGCCGACGCCATCGTGGACGAGATGCTGGAGCGCCTGCGCCTGACCGGCATCGCGTCGCTGGTGGTGGGCCAGCTCGCGCACGGCCAGCGCCAGTGGGTCGAGATCGCGACCGTGCTGGCCGGAGAGCCCGAACTCGTCCTGCTCGACGAACCCGCGGCCGGCATGACGCAGGACGAGGTGCACCGCACCGCCGAGCTCATCCGCGAGATCAACCGGACCCACGCCCTCATCGTGGTGGAGCACGACATGCCCTTCATCCGCATGATCGCCAAGACCGTGACGGTCTTCAACCAGGGCCGCATCCTCGTCGAGGACACGGTCGACCGCGTCCTCGCCGACCGGCGCGTGCGCGACGTCTATCTCGGCAAGCAGGCGGCCTGATGCACGGTGCCCTGGGCTCCCCCCCGTCCTCCCCCCTTCTGTCGGTCGAGGACCTGCATGCGGGCTACGGCCGCATCCCCATCCTGGGCGGCGTCTCGCTGACGGTGGGGGAAGGCGAGTTCGTCGGCATCCTGGGCCACAACGGCATGGGCAAGAGCACGCTGCTGCGCACCCTCATGGGCTACCTGCCGGCGACCGGCGGCCGCGTGAGCCTCGCCGGGCGCGCCATCACGGGCCTGTCCCCCACGGCCCGCGCCCGGGCCGGCATGGGCTACGTGCCGCAGGGGCGGGAGATCTTCCCCGGCCTCAGCGTCCACGAGAACCTGCGCATGGGGTGCCTGATCGGGGGCGCCCCCGAGCAGGAGCGGATCGACGAGATCCTCGCCGTCTTCCCGCGGCTCAAGGCCTATCTCGACCGCCCGGGCGGGGCGCTGTCGGGCGGCGAGCAGCAGCTCCTGGCCCTCGCCCGCTGCCTCTGCGCCAACCCCCGCATCGTGCTGCTCGACGAGCCCACCGAGGGCATCCAGCCCTCGATCATCGAGGAGATCATGGACACGCTGCGCGAGCTCGGCCGCAGCCGGGGCCTCACGGTGCTGCTCGTCGAGCAGAACCTCAACTTCATCGCGTCGCTGTCGCGGCGCGTCCTCATCCTCAAGAAGGGGACCATCACGGGCGAGGTGCCCCCGGACATCGCCCGCGACCGCACCCTCATGGACGAGTACGTCGGCATGGACTGACGCGTCGGCCGCCCTCCCGTCGTCCCCCGCCTCGCCCGCTCCTTCGGAGATCCCATGGACGCCCCCTCTCCCGACACGCTCGACCTCACCGAGATGACGGTCGCCGACGCCGAGGCCGCCTTCGCGGCCGGCGTCACGGCCGAGGCCCTGACGCGCCTGTTCCTGGCCCGCATCGAGACCTTCAACCCGTACTACAATGCCGTGATCGTGATGAACCCGGACGCGCTCGCCGATGCCCGCGCGATCGACCGGCGCCGCGCCGCCGGCGAGCCGCTGGGCCCCCTGGCGGGCGTGCCGGTGGTCATCAAGGACACGATGGACGTCGCCGGCCTGCCGAGCACCGGGGGCTGGCACTTCCTCAGCGCCGCCGCGGGAGGCGTCGACCTCGTGCCGGAGACGGATTCGCCCGTCGTGGCGCGCATGCGGGCGGCGGGCTGCGTGATGCTGGGCAAGACCAACGTGCCGGTGCTGAGCGCCACGGGCAGCCACGCCAACGACAGCTGGGCGGGGCCGACCATCAACGTCGCCGCGCCCGACCGCATTCCGGGCGGCAGCAGCGCCGGCACGGCCGCCGCCGTCGCGGCCAGCATGGCGGTTCTGGGCCTCGCCGAGGAGACGGGCGGCTCGATCCAGAACCCCGCCTCGGCGCAGGGGCTCGTGGGGCTGAAACCCACCTTCGGCCTCGTGCCCAATGCCGGCGTCATGCCGCTCGCCGGCTCGACGCGCGACGTCGTCGGCCCCATCGCGCGCTGCGTGCGCGACGCGGCGCTGACGCTCGACGTGCTGGCCGGCTATACCGCCGCCGATCCCAAGACGGTGGCGGGCATCGGCAAGCGCCCGGCGGGCGGCTATGCCGCCAGGCTCGATGCGGGCGCCCTCCGGGGCAAGCGGCTCGGCCTCTACGGGCCGGGCTGGCGCGACCGGGCGCTCTCGCCCGAGACCGAAGCGCTCTACCGCGGCGCCCAGCGAGAGATCGAGGCCCGCGGCGCGACCCTCGTGCCCGATCCCCTGGCCGGCTCCGGATTCGCCGCCATCGGCCGGCCGGTCGCCGGCCTCGATCATTACGACGCGCGCGGCATGGAATCGGTGGCCTTCGACCTCCACCACTACCTGCAGCGCATGGGCCCCTCGGCGGCGCTGAACAGCTTCGCGGATTTCGCGGCCGCCACCGCGCGCGAGGATTGTTTCGCGCCGGGCGGCGTCCTCGCCATCATGCACCAATTGCCCCAGTTCGGCCCGGCCCTCGCCGACCCGCTGACGCCGCCCGACCTGTCCGACTTCCTCGCCGCCCGCGAGAGCTACCTCGCCATCCTGGCGGACGTCATGGCCCGGCACCGGCTCGACGGCTTCGTCTTCCCGCAGATGCGCGACGCCCTGCCGCCGCTGCACGGCACCGAGACGCTGCACGAGACCACGGTCTGCGAGATCAACATCGCGGGCCTGCCGGGGCTCACGGTGCCGGCCGGCCACTATGCCGACGGGTCACCGTTCAACCTCATCTTCGTGGGCCCGCTGTGGAGCGAGGGCGAAATCCTGGGAATGGGCTACGATTACGAGACAGCGACGCGCCACCGCCGGGCCCCGGCGCTGCGGCGCGCCGGTTGACGGGCCCGGCCGCGCCATGCCGTCCCGGTCCATCATGAACCAGCCGCGGGCCAGCGCGGCGGACGGGAGGGAACGGCTTCGCCATGCTGACGGACCATCGCCATGGGGAGATCCTGGCGCGGCTGCGGGACGCCGGACGGGTCGGGGTGACGGAGGCGGCGGCCTTCCTCCACGTCTCCGACGAGACGATCCGGCGCGACCTGAAGCGGCTCGAGGAGCTGGGCCTGCTGCGCCGCATCCACGGTGGCGCCGTGCCCCAGCGTCTCGACGAGGACCGGCCGCTGACGGAGCGCGAACGCATCAACCCGCGCGAGAAGGCGCGCGTCGCCGTGCTGGCGGAGCGCCTGCTGGCGGACGGCATGTCGGTGTTCATCGACACCGGCACCTCGACGCTGGCGCTGGCGCGGCAGATCAAGGCGCGCAAGATCGCCGTGACCACCAATTCCATCGACGTCGCGCTGATGCTGGCGGGGGGCCCGCGACCGTCGCCATGACGCCCGGCACCGTCCGGCCCAAGGACCACGCGCTCGTCGGCTACGAGACGGTCGCCTACGCGCAGCGCTACTTCTTCGACATCGCCTTCATGGGCATCTCGGCCTGCGACATCGACCACGGCTGGATGGACTACGAGGAGCACGAATCCGTGCTGCGCCGGGCGCTCAGGACCCAGGCGCGCCGCGCCGTGATCCTGGCCGATTCCGGCAAGTTCGGCCGCCAGGCCAACCTCCACACCTTCGCGCTCGGCGACCGGCTGACCGTGGTCACCGACCGGCCTCCACCCCCGCCCTTCCAGGACGCGTTCACCCGCCATGACATCGATCTCATCGCGTCGTGACGGGCGGCTGCCCGGCGGCCTCCACGCCGTTCTGGCCGGCTTCGCCCGCTGCGGGGCGACGCCGGGCCGCGGCGTCACCCGGCTCTGCGCCTCGCCGGCGGACGGCGAGGCGCGCGACCTCTTCGCGGCGCTGCTGGCGGAGGCCGGCGCCGCGGTGACGACGGACGCCGTCGGCAACCAGTTCGGCCTGTTCCGTCTGGCCGACGGTGCCGGCGCGCCGCCCGTCATGGCGGGGTCCCATCTCGACAGCCAGGTCCTGGCCGGGCGGCTCGACGGCGCCGTCGGCGTCGCGGCGGCGATCGAGACCGGGCGGTCCCTCATGGCCGCCAAGGCGGCCGGCATGCGGTTCGAGGCCGACTTCTGCGCCGTCAACTGGACCAACGAGGAGGGAGCCCGCTTCCGCCCGAGCCTGCTCGGCAGCGGCGCCTTCGCGGGCCACCACGATGCCGCCTTCGCGCTGTCTCGGCGCGACGACGCGGGCGTGAGCCTCGAAGCGGCCTTGGCGGCGATCGGCCACCGGGGCGGCGACGCGCCCCCGCCCCTGCCGGCCTGCTACCTCGAACTGCACGTCGAGCAGGGCTCGGTGCTGGAGGAGGCCGGCGACACGGTCGGCATCGTGGCCCGCAACTGGGGGGCCATCAAGCTCGAGGCGGTGTTCATTGGCGAACAGGCCCATACGGGGCCGACCCGGATGGAGCGCCGGCGCGACGCCCTGCTGGCGGCCGCCTACACGATCGCGGACCTGCGCGCGCTCGCGGACCGCTGGCCGGGGCGGCTGCATACCTCCGTCGGGCGGCTGCTCGTCGCTCCGAACTCGCCCAACGTGGTGCCGGCCCGGGTCGAGGCCTCGATCGAGATCCGCTCGGCCGAGGACGGCGTGCTGGCCGAAGCCGGCGAGGCCGCGGACGGGTTGCTGGCCGCGGCGGCGGAGCGGGCGGGCGTGTTGCTGTCCGTCCCGTCCCGGTCGGTCCGGCCGATCCGCGTGCTGCCCGCCGTGGTCCGCGACCTCGTCGCACTCTGCGCCGAGGAGGGAGGGCATCGCGCGCGGAGCCTCGACACCGTGGCGGGCCACGACGCCCTGAGCCTTCTCGGCCGGTGCCCCGTGGGCCTGATCTTCGTCCCGAGCCGCGGCGGGGTCGCCCACAACGAGGCGGAGGATACCGCCCCCGCGGACCTCGACGCCGGGCTCGACGTGCTGCGCCGCGCGGCGGCGCGCCTATGCCGTGCCGGAGGCGACCCGGAGCGTGCCCTCGGGATGGGAGGCCTGCCATGAGCGTCGCCGAGGATCGGCATCACGACGCCCGCATCGCGGCGGTGCTGGCCGCCTGTCCCGGCGGGGTCGGGGCGGCGCCGGCGAGCTTCGAGCCCGTTCCCCCCGTCGCCTCCCCGGTGCACCGCGCCGTCGCCTCCGAGGGGTTGCGGGTCCGGCGCGCCGATGCGCCGCCGGTGTTCCTCAAGCTGCGCCACGCCGACATGGCGGACGACATCGTGCCCTGGGCCGCCGCGGCGGCCCGCCGGGCGGCGGAGCGCGGCGTCGGCCCCGCGGTGCTGGCCGAGGCCGAGGGCGCGCTCGCCTTCGCCGACCTCGGGCCGCCCTGGCGCACCGCCACGGCCGGCGACCTGCAGGATCCCGACACGCTCGGCCGCGTGCTGGGCGCCAAGCGTCGGCTCCACGAGGGGCCGCGGCTCGGCCACCGCTTCTGTCCCTTCGCGCGGGTCGCGGCGCTGGCCGAGGCGGCGCGGGCCGCGGGCGCGCCGCTGCCCGGCGATGCCGGCCGCCTCCTCGCCGCCGTGGAGCTGATCCGCGAGGCCGTCTCGGCCGCCGGATCGGACCTGCGCTTCTGCCACAACGACGGCACGGCCTCGAACGTCATGCTCGACGGGGATCGCGTTCAGCTCGTCGATTTCGATAGCGGGGGCGACAACGACCCCTGGTACGACGTCGCGACGCTGGTCAACGAGGCCTGCGACTTCGACGCGGAGCGCCGCGACGCCATCGCGTCCTATGCGGGCCGCTGCGAGGAGGCGCTGCTCAACCGCTGCCGGCTCTACGGCATCGTGGACGACGTCCGCTGGGGGCTGTGGGGCCTCACCCGCGCCGTGACGTCGCGCCGGCCGGGTATCGAATTCTTCAAATACGGGCAGTGGCGCCTGTTCCATGCCCGGACGGCGACGGGGGACCGGGGTTTCGAGGCGTGGCTGCGGGGCCTTTAGCGCCTGCTCGACCCCGGGAGCAGGCTGAGCCGCACCGGCACGGAAGGGACGGACGGGACATGGCATGGAAGCGGATCGGCGACGGGCTCAGCGAGGGCGAGCGGGCGATCGAGGCGGTCATCGCCAAGGTCCCGGCCTGGGCCGGGCGCGCGCCCCGCTACAGCGCCGTCGCGGGCGGACTGTCGAACAGCAACTGGCGCGTCGCGCCCGAGGGCGGGCCCGATTGCTTCGTCAAGGTCCCGGGCCGGGGCACCGAGATGTTCATCGCCAGGGCGGCGGCCCACGAGGCGAGCCGCAAGGCCGAGGCCTGCGGCTTCGGCGCCGCCGTGGTGGACTTCCTGCCCCTCGACGGCGTCGAGATCTTCGCCTTCGTGGACGGGTACCGGGCCTCCTCGAACCTCGATTTCCTGCGGCCCGCCGTGCGCCGCAACGCCGTCTCGGCCCTGAGGGCCTTCAACGATTCGGGGCCGCTCACCCTGACCAAGACGGTCTTCGACATGATCGAGGAACATGCTCGCGCAGGTCGCCGAGGTCGGCGGGCGCGTGCCGCGGGACGCCGCCTTCCTGATGCGCCGCTTCGCCGAGGCCAAGGCCGCCTTCCTGGCCTCCGGCCTCGATCTCGCGCCCTGCATGAACGACACGCTGGCGGGCAACTTCATGCTCGACGCGCAGGACCGCGTCATGCTGGTCGACTTCGAATATGCGGCCAACAACGAGCGCAGCTACGAGCTCGCGCTCTGGTTCGACGAGATGGCGTTCGAGCCCGAGGTCGAGCGCGAGATGATCGAAGCCTATTTCGGGCGGGTCGACCCGCGGATCGAGGCCCGCATCGCCGTGCTGAAGGCGCTCGGCGACCTCAAATGGTTCAGCTGGGCCATGATCCAGGAGGCCGTCTCGGCGCTCGACTTCGATTACTACAAATACGGGACCTGGAAGCTGCGCCGGGCCCGCTCCCTGTTCCACCATCCCGATTGGTCACGCTGGCTCGACCGGCTGTGACGAAGCCCCATCCGCCTCGGCCGGTGTCCGGCGCAGGCGCGCGTGTCTCGACAGGAGAGAACCATGGCCGTCGCCCGCCCCACGCTTGAACAGATGACCGACATCGTCGACAGCCTCGGCATGAGCCTCGAACCCGAGCGGATCGCCGAGTTCATGAGCCACATGGGGGGCAGTTTCGCCGCCTACGACCTCGTCGAATCCCTGCCCGACTTCGTCCCCGAGGTCGCCTATCCGCGCACGCCCGGCCGGTTCCCGAGCCCCGCCGAGAACCCGCTGAACGCCTGGTACGTCAGGAGCGAGGTGAAGGGCGCGCCGGAGGGCAAGCTGAAGGGCAGGACGGTCGCGCTGAAGGACAACGTGTGCCTGGCGGGCGTGCCGATGATGAACGGCTCGGCCACGCTCGAAGGCTACGTGCCCAACCTCGACGCCACGATCGTGACGCGGCTGCTCGATGCCGGCGCCACCATCCTGGGCAAGGCCCATTGCGAGCACTTCTGCTTCTCGGGCGGCAGCCACACCAACTCGGCCGGCCCCGTCGTGAACCCCCGCAAGCCCGGCTATTCGGCCGGTGGCTCCTCCTCGGGCAGCGCCGCCCTGGTGGCGGCCGGCGAGGTCGACATGGCGATCGGCGGCGACCAGGGCGGCTCGATCCGCATCCCCGCCGCCTATTGCGGCATCTACGGCATGAAGGCCACCCATGGCCTCGTGCCCTATACGGGCGTGATGCCGATCGAGGCGACCATCGACCATACCGGGCCCATGACGGCGAACGTCGCCGACAATGCGCTGATGCTCGAGGTGCTGGCCGGCGCCGACGGGCTCGACCCGCGCCAGGTCGACGTGAAGGTCGCCCCCTACACGGAGGCGCTCGGGCGCGGCGTCGCCGGGCTGCGGATCGGCATCGTGCGGGAAGGCTTCGGCTTCGCCCAGAGCGAGAAGGACGTCGACGCCAAGGTGCGGGCCGCGGCCGGCGTGCTGCGCGGCCTCGGCGCCACCGTCGATGAGATCTCGGTCCCCATGCACCTCCTCGGACCCGCCATCTGGACGCCGGTGGCGAGCGAGGGCGCGCAGGCCCAGATGATGCTCGGCAACGGCATGGGCTTCAACTGGAAGGGCCTCTACACGGTCTCGCTGCTCGACGCCCATGCGGCCTGGCGCGAGCGGTCCGATGCGCTGTCGGACACGCTGAAGATCACCATGATGGTGGGCCAGTACTTCACCTCGCAGTACCGCGGCCGCTTCTACGCCAAGGCGCAGAACCTCGCCCGCCAACTCAAGGGCGCCTACGACGCGGCCCTCGCCAGCTACGACCTGCTGCTCATGCCGACCCTGCCCCTGAAGGCGACACCGCTGCCGCCCGCCGACGCGCCGCTCGGGCTCGTGCTCCAGCGCGCCTTCGAGATGCTGCCCAACACCGCGCCCTTCGACGTCACCGGCCATCCCGCCATGGCCATCCCCTGCGGCATGACCGACGGGCTGCCGGTCAGCATGATGCTGGTGGGGCGTCACTTCGACGAGACCTCCATCTACGCCGCGGCCGCCGCCTTCGAGGCCGCGGTCGACTGGACGGGGCTGTAGCGGTTCGAACCTTCGACGGTTTGGTGGGCGGCCGCGCCGCCCCTCGCCCGCCCCCCCGCGCTCAGTCGCGCTCGGCTCCCGCCCAGGGGGCGGCGGCGAGTTCCTGGGCCAGGAAGCCGAGCAGGGCCGTGACGCGGGCCGGCCGCGGCTCGCCGGGCGGCGTCACGAGGTTCAGGGCGATCGGCGGCAGGGACCACGCGGGCAGCAGGCGCTCCAGCCGGCCCGCCGCGACATCGTCCCAGATCATGAAGTCGGGCTGCACCGCGAGGCCCAGGCCGGCCCGCAGCGCGGGGGCCAGCGCATCGGCGTTGTTGGCCCGCAGCGGACCCCGCGGCACCACGACGGCCTCGCGGCCCTCCCGGTCGGTGAAGTGCCAGCGATCGGGCGTCGGCAGGTAGGCGTAGCCCAGGCAGGCGTGGTCGGCGAGATCGTCGGGATGGGCCGGCCGGCCATGGCGATCGAGATAGGCCGGGGTCGCCACCACCGAACGGCGGACGGCGCAGAGCCGGCGGCTGCGCAGCGACGAATCCGGCAGGGCCGCGATGCGCAGGCCGATGTCGAATCCCTCGCCCACGAGGTCGACGGCGGCGTCGCTGAGGTGCAGGTCGACCGAGACCGCGGGATGGCGGCCGAGGAAGGCCGGCAGCAGCGGGGCGACATGCGCGACGCCGAACGACATGGGCGCGGCGAGCCGCACCAGCCCGCGCGGCTCGGAAGCGGCGGCGGTGGCGCGCGCCTCGGCGGCCTCGCCCTCGGCGAGGATCCGGGCCGCCCCCTCGCGCGCCTCCTGCCCGGCCGCCGTCAGGGCGAGCTTGCGCGACGTGCGATGGAACAGCCGGGCCCCGATCCGCGCCTCGAGCCGGCTCACGGCCTTCGACACCGTTCCCTTGGCGAGGCCGAGCTCGGCCGCGGCGCGCCCGAACGACCCCGTCTCGGCGACCTTGCCGAACACCGCCCAGGCTTCGAAATCCGGCAGGCGCATGAGGTCATTTTCCGAAACGATGCATTTCCATCGTTTCTATTTTCAGACGTGCCGGCAAGGGCCAGATTGCCTGCATCGGCGGCGGCGAGGCCCATCGGCAGCGCCCCCGCCCGGGAGATCCTACCATGTCCGACTCCGGCCTCCACCACGTCACGGCCTTTTCCGGCTCCGTGGCCCGCAACCTCGACTTCTACACGCGCGTGCTCGGGCTGCGGCTGGTCAAGAAGACCGTCAACTTCGACGACCCCGGCACCTATCACCTCTACTACGGCGACGAGACCGGCCGGCCCGGCACGATCCTGACCTTCTTCCCGGTCGAGCATGCGGCCCCCGGCCGCGTCGGCCTCGGCGAGACCCAGGAAACGGCCTTCCGGGTGCCGCGCGGCGCCATCGGCTGGTGGACGCATCGCCTGATCGCCCTCGGGGTCACTCACGAGGCCCTGGTGCAGGTCTTCGGCGAATCGACCCTGCGCCTGCGCGATCCCGACGGCATGGCGCTGGCCCTCGTCGGCGTCGACGATGCCGGGGAGGCGCCCGCCTGGAGCGGCGGAGACGTTCCGGCCGAGCACGCGATCCGCGGCCTCCATGGCGTGACGCTGCTGCTGCGCGACGCGACGCTCACCGCCAAGGTGCTGACCGACGTCTTCGGCCTGCGCGAGACGGCGCGCGAGGGCTCGGCCACGCGCTACGTCGGCAGCGCCCCCCTCGGCGCCGCCGTGACGCTGCGGGCGGTCGGCGACTTCCTGCCGGGCCGCACCGGTGCCGGCTCGGTGCACCACATCGCGTTCCGGGCGGCGGACGATGCCGCGCAGGCCGCCATGGTGGAGCGGCTCGTCTCGGCCCATGGCCTCGCCGTCACGGAGCAGCGCGACCGGCAGTACTTCCGCTCGGTCTACTTCCGCGAGCCCGGCGGCGTCCTGTTCGAGATCGCCACCGACGTCCCCGGCTTCGCGGTCGACGAACCGGTGGAGGCGCTGGGCGAGGCCCTGAAGCTGCCGCCGGGGCTCGAGCGCCACCGCGAGCGCATCGAGGCCGCACTGCCCCGGGTCGCCTGACCTCGCGACCGATGAGCCGATGGCCGGCCACCGCCCTCGCGGGCGCGGCCGGCCCCTTCCGGAGAGTGCCATGACCGACGAGACCTCCGCCTTCCTGCACCGGTTCGAGCCCGGGCGCCCGGACCTGCCGCCCGTCCTGCTGCTGCACGGCACGGGCGGGGACGAGACCGACCTCCTGCCGTTCGGCCGCGCCGCGGCGCCGGGCGCCGCCCTCCTGTCGCCGCGCGGGCCCGTGCTCGAGAACGGCATGCCGCGGTTCTTCCGCCGGCTCGCCGAGGGGGTCTTCGACGAGGCGGACCTGACGCGCCGGGCGCAGGACCTCGCGGCGTTCGTGCGCGGCGCCCGGAGCCGCTACGGAATCGCGGCGCCGCTGGCGCTCGGCTTCTCGAACGGCGCCAATATCGCGGCGGCGCTGCTGATGCTCGAACCCGACGTGCTGGCGGGCGCCGCGCTGCTGCGCCCGATGTCGCCCTTCGCGACGCCGCCCGCGGTCCGGCTCGCGGGGACGCCGGTGCTGATCCTGTCGGGCGCCGCCGACCCCATCGTGCCGGAGGAGAATGCCGAGCGGCTGGCCGGCACGCTGGCGGCCGCGGGCGCCACGGTCGACCGCCGCGTGCTGCCGGCCGGCCACGGCCTGTCGCAGGCCGATCTCGCACAGGTGCGGCAGTGGATGGCGGCGCGCTCCGGCATGGCTTGACAGGGCGGAGGGATCGGGCGCCTCCCTGAGCGCGATCGTTCCCGCGGAGAGAGGCCTTGAGCGCAGCCACCATGCCGATCCTGCCCTCCCCCCGTCCGGTCGCCATCGTGGGCGACCGGACCGGGGAGGGCGCCATCTGGTGCAGCGAGGAGCAGGCGGTCTACTGGACCGACATCAACCGCTTCCTCGTGCATCGCATGACCCACCCGGACCGGCGGCTCACCACCTGGGTCTTCGACGAGCCGCCGACCGCGCTGGCGCTCTCGGCGGAGCCGGGCCGCATCCTCGTGGCGCTGGCCTCGCGGCTGCTCTGGTGGTGGCCGGCGACGGACCGGCGCGAGCCCCACGGCTTCACCCTGTCGGGTCATCCCAAGGTGCGGCTCAACGACGGGCGCGCCGACCCGCTCGGCAATTTCTGGGTCGGTTCGATGTTCAACAACGTCACGGACCAGGGCGAGGCGACCGACATCCACCATGCGCCCGACACGGGCGTGCTGTTCAAGGTGGCGCCGGACGGCAGCGCCGAGGAGACGCTGCGCGGTATCGGCATCTCCAACACGCTGTGCTGGGCGCCGGACGGGGCGACGTTCTACTTCGCCGACACGCTGAAGAACGAGATCCGCGCCTATGCGTTCGACGGGGCCCGGGGCACGATCGGGCGCGACCTCGCGCATTTCGCCGGCTTCGAGCACGGTCTGCCGGACGGCTCGGCCATCGACAGCGACGGCTTCCTGTGGAACTGCCGCTGGGGCGGGGGCGGCATCGCCAGGATCGCGCCGGACGGCAGCCTCGCGGGCTTCGTCCCGATGGCGACCCACAACGTCACGACCTGCGTGTTCGGCGGCCCGGACCTCAGGACGCTGTTCATCACCTCGGCCCGCAACGACGCCGACCCCGGCGACCGCCTGGCGGGCTCGCTCTGGGCGCTCGACGCTCCCGTGCCGGGCCTGCCGGAAAACCGTGTCGCCCTGCCCTGACGCCGCCGTGACGCGGCCCGAAGCCTGCCCGGAGGACCCGATGACCGTCCGCACCATGGCCGACCTCGAAGCGCTCTACCTGCCGGCGCCGGCGCCGACCGCGATCGTCAAGGAGGTGGACCACATCACGCCCCACTACAGGCGCCTGATCGAGGCCTCGCCCTTCCTGGCCCTGGCGACGATCGGCCCCGAGGGGATCGACTGCAGCCCGCGCGGCGACCGCCCGGGCTTCGTGCGCGTCGCCGACGAGCGCACGCTCGTGATCCCGGACCGGCGCGGCAACAACAGGATCGATTCGCTGCGCAACATCCTGCGGGATCCGCGCGTCGCGCTGCTGTTCATGATCCCCGGCTCCGGCACGACGTTCCGGGTCAACGGCCGGGCCGTGATCTCGGCCGAACCGGACCTCCTCGCCTCGCTGGCGGTCGACGGCCACGTGCCCCGCACCGCCATCGTGCTCACCGTCGAGGCCGCCTGTTTCCAGTGTTCCCGCGCCATCGTGCGCTCGGCCCTGTGGGACCCCGCGCGCCACGTCGGCCCGCGCGACCTGCCGACCCCGGGCGACATCCTGGCCGCGCTGTCGCAGGACCGCGTCGGCGGCCGCAGCTACGACGAGGCCTGGCCGCAGCGGGCCGAAGCCACGCTGTGGTGAGGGGCGCCCGCGCGAAAGGTCAGGGCGCCACGGTGGCGGCGATAGCGGCGAGCAGCACAAGGGCGCGCGGCACCGCGAGCTTGGTGTCGCCGCGCCCGAGTTCGCTCGACATCACGGCCAGCGACCCGGCCGCGACGAGCGCGCCCCCGACACGACGCGTCTCGCGCGGCACCATGAGCAGCCCGCCCGCCACCTCGGCCATGGCGACCGAGCGCATCTGCGCCTCGGTCCAGCCGAGATGGCCGAACATCCGCTCGTAACCGCGCTGGCCGACGAGCTTGTCGAGGCCGGCCAGCGCCACGGCGCCGCCGAGAATGGGATAGAGATAGGCCATGGGACTCCTCCGGTTCGGCCCAACGCCCGGCGGGCCCGATCGTGGCAGGCCCGCTTCTGCGCTCGCCCCACATACGAAAAAGGGCCGAGACAGCGTCTCGACCCTCCATCGTCGATGATCATCCTTCGGTCAGCGGCGCCAGTACATCCGTGGTCGCCGCACCGTCGAGGACGATCCCGAGGTCACTCAGCCTGAAGCTTGTCCGCCGACATCTTGCCCGAACGGCGATCGGCGACCAGCTCGTACGAGAGCTTCTGGCCCTCGGTGAGGTTGGTCATCCCGGCGCGCTCGACGGCGGAGATGTGAACGAAGGCGTCCTGGCCGCCATCGTCAGGCTGAATGAAACCGAAACCCTTGGCGGCGTTGAACCACTTGACTGTGCCAGTGCTCATGATGAACTCCTGTCTGCATGCGTAAGGGATCGCCACGACACGACCGTGCCGAGCGACGTTGGATCGACAGTGCTAGGAAGAGGTCATCAGCGTGCGCACAACACTGTGGTCGGTGCGCGGCGGCTTGAACGTACAGCCTCAGATCGATGCGCAGAGAATGAGGCCTCCGGGTCGGGATGTCAAGGCGGGATCTCGCCGAAGATTCAACGGCGGGTCTTCGAGGCCGCGGCGCAGCACGCCGGGAGCGGCAATCCGTGGTCGCCGCGGCGCCCATACGGGAGGGGGAGAGGACCGCTTGGCGCGCCCCGCAGGATTCGAACCTGCGACCCTCGGGTTCGAAGCCCGATACTCTATCCAGCTGAGCTAGGGGCGCCCGCAGCGGGGCCGGCCTGAGGCCGGCCTCGGGGTCAGATCATGGCATGGATCGGGGCGTCGTGCTCGGCTTTTCTGCGGGGCGCGCCGCCAAGGCCGCGCACCGCCTCGTGGTCCGGATGAACGGGATCGTCGTGGGGGACCAGGAGATAGCGGCGCGCCACGTCGGCATAGCCGTCGTAGACGAGGGCGCCGTTCGCCGCGACCAGGCGGCCGCGGTTCGCCCGGTACCACGCCGGAAGCGCATACCAGGGCACGAGCGGGCGTTCGTGATGGGCCGCGTGGAGGTTGTTGTAGAGGAACAGGAACCCCAGCACCGGCGCGTTCTCGACGACGGCGGTGCGCTCGGCCACGCCCTCGGCCGCCCGGTGCTCGGCGAAGGAGCGCACCAGCAGGATCGACGTGCTCGGATAGACGAGGCCGAAGACGTAGAACAGCGGATCCATGCCGCAGACCCCCACCACCCAGGCGAGCACGGCCGCGACCGCGAGGGCGTGGGAGGCCCAGATCCGGCGGGTGACGCGGTTCCCGCTCCAGCCGGCGCGGGCCTCGGCGGCGAGGTAGCGCGCCACGATGAAGGCGGGCCCGAACAGAAGGCGCCCGAGCAGGGTGGAGTTGAACCGGACGCAGCCGCGGCCCACGGGGCCGATCCGCTCCCAGGCCTGCGCGCTCCAGTACTGGGACTCGGGGTCGTCGAAGGGGTCTGTCAGCCGCTCGTCGCGGTGATGCACGAGATGCGTCATCCGGTAGCTCTCGAAGGGAAGCCAGAGCGAGAGCGGCACGCCCGCGAGCGCGCGGTTCACCCGCCGCCAGGGCGTCGGGTGGCCGTGGATGAACTCGTGCTGCATGGAGGCCTGCAGGGTCAGCAGCGGCGCGCCGAGCGCCACCACTACGAGGCGACGGCAGGTGCCCGTGCCAGAACGTCAGCGCCAGGAACCCGCCGTAGACCCCGCAGCAGAGCGCGATGGACGGCCATTCGAGGCCGCGGCGCGACCGCGGCACGGCACGCGGGGTGGATGGCGGGGCAGACGTCTCGGCGACCATGGCGGGCTCGGGGTGAAGCGGATGACCGGAGTCTCCCCCTGTCCGTGCTGCACCGCAACGCGATGCTCGTCGACGGCCGTGTCATCTGTTGATTTTAGCGACGATCCGTTTACGATCCCATCGTATGCAGATTTCCCCACCGTCCGGAGTCTCGGCGTTGCGCGACGACACCGTCGGGCTGTTTCGCCGCCGCCTCGAGACCGTCATGGCGCGCGCGCACCTCAGCCCGGCCGCCTTCGCGCGCCGGGCCGGCATCGACCGGTCCACCCTGTCGCAGCTCCTGACCGACGACGCGCCGCGCCTGCCGCGCGCCGAGACCCTCGTGGCTCTGGCCAAGGCGGCCCATGTGTCGGTCGACTGGCTGCTCGGGCTCAGCCATCGCGAGGAGGTCGGGGCCGAGATCATCGAGGCCATGCTGCAGATCGAGACGCTCGACCACCTCCCGGCCGACGACCGCTTCATGCACTGGCTCAACGAGGCCGAGGGGTACCGCATCCGCACGGTGCCGATGGCGCTGCCGGACTTCATGAAGACCGAGACCGTGCTCCGCCTCGAATATGGCGCCGCCTTCGCCAGCGCGGCGCCGGCGCGGCTCGATGCCGTGCGGGCCCGGCTCGACTTCATGCGCAAGCCCGAGCACGACGTCGAGGTCTGCCTGGCGCTCCAGTCGCTCTGGTCGCTGGCGGCGGGGCGGGACCTGTGGGAGGGCCTGCCGGCGGCGGACCGCCGGGCGCAGCTCCTCGCCATGGCGGACATCTACCGCGACGCCTATCCCAGCCTGAGGCTCTATCTCTACGACCTCCGGGACGTCTACGCCTCGCCCTTCACGGTCTTCGGGCCGAAACGCGCCGTGCTGTTCCTGGGCCAGTCCTACCTGGTGCTGAACGGGACGGACCACATCCGCATGTTCGCCCGGAGGTTCGACGACCTGATCCGCCGCGCCGCCGTGCAGCCGCACGACGTCGAGCGCACGATCCGGGCCCTCGCCGATACCGTGGACGGGGACGCCGCCGCCGCGGCTTAGTCGGACGTCGCCGAAGTCCAGGTGGCTCGGCTGACGAGGTCCGAGGCTTCGAGGCGGCGGATCGCGGCCTCGATCTCGGCGGTGTCGATCGTGTTGGAGACGAGTTCGGCCACGAGTTCGGCGTCCTCCGCGCCCCGCTCCTCCACCTGCACGTCGCGCACCGGGTAATGGGCGGCTTCCAGCGTCTCGACGAGGAGGTCGCGCGCCTGCATGACGTCACCGACGTTCACCACGGCCCTGACCTCGTAGCTCGCCTCCGTGGCGGCCTCGTCGAGCGGCGCGCGGTTGATGGCGTTGACGAGCGGGCGCAGCAGCGTGTTGCCGGCCAGCACCAGCGCGGTCACGATCACGGCCTGGCCGATGTAATCCGCCCCGCAGGCGGCCCCGACGGCCGCCGAACCCCACAGCGTCGCGGCCGTGTTGAGGCCGCGCACCTCGCCGCCCTCGCGCATGATGACGCCGGCGCCGAGGAACCCCACGCCCGACACCACATAGGCCACCACCTGGACGGCGCCGGCATGGCCGTTGAGCGCGATGCCGAGATGGACGAAGGAGGCCGCGCCGAGGGCTACGAGGACATTGGTCCGCAGGCCGGCGTTGCGTTGGCGGTACTGCCGCTCCGCCCCGATCAGCGTGCCGAGCCCGAAGGCGACGGCGAGCATGAAGGCCGTCTGCAGGGCGTCGGTGAAATCCTGCGCGTCGATCATGCCGCGTCCATGCCCGTCTCTCCCCTGCCCGCACCGTCGGTCATGGCGGCGCCGTGTTGCACGGGCGTGACGGCCCGGGCGCCGGCCTCCAGCGTCACACCGAGCCGATGGGGCGCCAGGCCAGGAGGGACGCGATGCGCCCTGACAGGCCGTCGCGCGTCGCCCGGTAGGCGCGAAGGACCGAGTCGCGCGAGCCTTCCGTCCCGGTCGGGTCGGCGGTCGGCCAATACAGGACCTCGATCGCCATGGCGCGGGTATATTCGAGGGCGCGGTGGTGGGCTTCGGGCGACAGGGTGACGATCAGGTCGAAATTGTCGTCCTCGATGTCCTCGAAGCGCCGGGGGCGGTGGCGGGCCGTGTCGATGCCGAGCTCGTCCATGACGGCATCGACGAAGGGGTCGTGGACGCCGGGCCGGACGCCGGCCGACTGGATGTAGATGGAGCGGCCGACGAGGCGTTTGGCCATGGTCTCCGCCATGACGGAACGCACCGCGTTCTCCGAACACGCGAAGAGGATGGACTGCGGCTTGGCGCGGCCCGGGCCGGGCCCTTCGGCGAAGAGGCCGCCCGCAGGCTCGTCGGCCCGTGCCGGGCCGCCCCGCGGGAGCGCCAGCGGTGCGGGCCGGTGCGCGGGGGGCGGCGCGGGGGTCATCCCTTGTAGTGGAGGGCTGTCATCAGGGTGAAGAGGCGGCGCAGCGTGTCGCTATCCGCCTCGATCTTGCCGTCGAGCCGTTCGCCGAGCAGCGCCGCGCCCTCGTTGTGAAGCCCACGCCGGCCCATGTCGATGGCCTCGATCTGGCTCGGCGAGGCGGTGCGGATGGCGCGGTAGTAGTTGTCGCAGAGCATCAGGTAGTCCTTCAGCACGGAGCGGAAGGGTTGCAGCGACAGGAGGTGGGACATCAGCGGCGCGCCGTCGGCATCGCAGACGGCGAGGACGAGCTTGCCCTCCTGCAGGCCGATGACGAGGCGGTAGGGCCCGCCATCCGGCCCCGCGCCGTCGCGCCCGCACAGGCCGAACCGGTTCTGCTCGATGAGGTCGTAGATGGCGATGCGCCGCTCGTGCTCCTGGTCCGGGTTGCCGCGCCCGATCGAACCCTCGTCGAGGGTGACGGCGATCAGGCGCCTGCGCTCTCCGGCCCCGGTCATCGCCCTATCCTTCGAGGCGCAGCGCCACGGAGCGGGCATGGCCGGCGAGCCCTTCGGCTTCGCCGAGCGCCACGGCCGCGGGCCCCAGCACGGCGAGCGCCGCGGCGTCGCACCTCAGCGTCGACGTCCGCTTCATGAAGTCGAGCACGCCCAGACCCGAGGCGAAGCGCGCCGAGCGGGCCGTCGGCAACACGTGGTTCGAGCCGCCGACGTAATCGCCGATGGCTTCGGGCGTGTGGGGGCCGATGAAGATGGCGCCGGCGTCCCGGATGCGGCGGGCCAGCGCGTCCGCGTCCCGCGCGATGATCTCGAGGTGTTCGGGCGCCAGCCGGTCGACGAGCGGCAGCGCGGCCTCGAGGCTCGGCGTGACGATGATGGCGCCGAAGTCGCGCCAGGAGGCTTCGGCGATGGCGCGCCGCGGCAGCGTCTCGAGCTGCCGCGCCACCGCGCCCGCCACGGCCTCTCCCAGGCCCGGATCGTCGGTCACGAGGATCGATTGCGCCACGGCGTCGTGTTCGGCCTGGGCCAGGAGGTCGGCCGCGACGTGTTCGGGGTTGGCGGTCGCGTCGGCCAGGACCACGACCTCCGACGGGCCCGCGATCATGTCGATCCCGACCTGGCCGAAGACGCGGCGCTTGGCGGCCGCCACATAGGCGTTGCCGGGGCCGACGATCTTGGAGACGGGCGCGATGGTCTCGGTGCCGTAGGCCAGGGCCGCCACGGCCTGCGCGCCGCCCACCCGGTAGATCTCGTCGACGCCGGCGAGGTCGGCGGCGAGGAGCACGAGCGGGTTCAGGACGCCGTCCGGCGTCGGCACCACCATGACGACGCGCTCGCAGCCCGCCACCTTGGCCGGGATGGCGTTCATCAGCACCGAGGACGGGTAGGCGGCGGTGCCGCCCGGGACATAGAGGCCGACGGCGCGGATGGCGCTCCAGCGCCAGCCGAGCTCGACGCCGATCGCATCGGTCCAGACGAGGTCCTGCGGCGCCTGACGCTGGTGGAAGGCGAGGATCCGGTCCCGGGCGAGCGTCAGCGCCGCGCGGGCCGCCGCCGGCACGCTGGCGGCCGCAGCCGCGATCTCGCCCGCGGTGATGCGCAGGCCCAGGGCGGCGAGGTCGACACGGTCGAAGGCGCGCGACAGGTCGTGGAGGGCGGCATCGCCCCGCGCCACGACATCGGCGATGATGGCGGCCGCCGCCTCGTCGACGTCGCGCGACACTTCCCGCTTGGCGGCGAGAAGGGCGCGGAAGCCCTGTTCGAAGTCGCTCGATCGGGCGTCGAGCCGCGTGAAAGTCTGCATCGGTCCTGCTTAGAACGTCGCCGCGCGCCGCTCAAGACGGGGCGGCGCCGCCCGGGGCGGACGCGGTGTCCGGTCCGGCGCGCGGCGGCACGATCCGCGACGCCAGCACCAGGAGCAGGCCCAGGGCGACGAGCGCCACCGCGAGCGGCACGGGCTCGATGCGGCGCACGGGCGCCAGCACGGCGCCGGGGCCGAACACGACCCAGACCAGCACCGTGCAGCCCGCATTGAGGCCGAAGATCCACCAGGCCGCCGGCCGCCACAGCCGGTAGAGCAGCGCCGCCGCGAGGAGGAACAGGCCGACCACGATGCTGAAGCTGCCGTGGACCGTGACGGCGCCCGAGCCGCTGAACTCCAGCACCGCGAAGGTCAGACACGAGAGCGCGGTCAGCAGCGCCAGTGCGATCCAGCCGCGGTCCAGCCGGCGGGCGTAGCGCGGCAGGGCCAGCAAAAGGCCGAGCGGCCAGGCGAGGTTGAAGAGGCCGAGAGCCCGGAACACGTGGATCGTCTGGTCCACCCGCAGCACCGTTCCGAGCGACAGCAGGTCGTAGCGCAGCTTGCTGGGCGTCAGCGCCCACGTGTCCTCCCCGTCGACCAGCGGCACCTGCCGGCGCGCGTCGCGGAGGCCGGCCGCGAGCTGCAGCGCCAGCGCGTCGAGGCCGCGGTCGCCCCACAGCGTCTCGAGATTGTCCTGGCGCGCCACCAGCCAGGCCGTCGGCGTCAGGCCCGCGTAGGATCGCCACAGCACCTCGGCAAGCGGCTCGCGGCCGTCCACGTCGGCGTCGGTGAGATGCATGCGGATCAGACGCCCGGTGTTGGGGTCGACGAAGCGCGTGTAGGCCGCCCAGGGGGCATAGAGGCACAGGACCACGGCGCCGGCCGCGACCAGCGGGCGAAAGCCGAGGAGCCGCCCCGCCACCACCATGGCGACGAGGGGGATCGCCGCGAAGGCCACCGCGCCGTGGGACAGCAGCGCGAGGGCGAACGCCACCGCGAAGAGCAGCGCTTCGCCGGGCCGGGCGCGGCGGCGCTCCAGCAGGGGGGCGCCCAGGGCCGCGCAGGCGGCGAGGAGATAGGCGGCGGCCAGGAGCTTCGGCCAGGCATAGACGGATTCGTAATAGGCGAAACCCGAGGTCGCGAAGGCGAGCGTCGCGAAGCGCGTCTCACGGCGCTCGAAGCCGAGGCACAGGCCCAGCAGCCAGGCCGCCCCGACCGAGAGGGCCTGCAGCAGCGTACCGAGCGCCCGATAGGCGAGCTCCGGATCCATGGCGCGCCAGAGCCACGAGAAGACGAGGACGAAGCCGGCCTGCAGCGGGGGCCGGTCGGAGAAGTACCAGCCGTAGGGGTCGGGCCCCGTGCGCGTGGCGAGCCCGTGGTACCAGGCTTCGGCGAACAGCAGCGGGATGCGATCGTCGTAAGGCATGGTGCGCTCGAAGGCGAGGCTCGCCTGGAGGTCGCCGGCGAACACCGAGACGCCGAGATGCGCGAGCGCGAGGTAGAGCAGCCCGGCGCTCAGCGACAGCGCCGGGACGGCGAGGTCCGTGGCGCGGAGGTGCCGCCGGCCCGCCGCGAGGGCCACGCCCGTCGCGAGCCCGATGCCGATGCAGAATGCGAAGCCGATCCCCCGCGCGGCCACGAAGGCGAAGAAGCCCGCATAGGCGGCGAGACCCACGGCGCAGAGGGCGACGAGCGCCGGGCCGTGGCCGTCGCCGCCGGCCCGCCGCGCCAGGGCGGCCGCGCCCGCGAAGGCCGCGAGGAGACAGCCGCCCTGGGTCGCGTAGGCGACGAGGACGAAGCTGAAGTCGTGCGTCATGGGGCGACCCGTCGAGCAACGGCCGCGCTCCGGGTCCGCTTCGTCGCTGCCTATGCGCAAAGCGCCGCGGGATGTCCAGGGCGCCGGCGCCGTGCACCGCGCGAGCCCGCGGGTCGTCTTGACAGCGCCCGTCCATCCCGGGCCTTCTGCCACGCGAAAAACCGGACGTCACTCTGCGTCCGAACGGTCGAGGGGGAAACGACGTGTCGATGGCGATACCGCAGAAGGCGGTGATGGACGGTGCCGTCAAGCACCTCGTGACCAACTACAATCCCAAGGGCAACCGCGTCGGCTGGCTGATGCTGTCGTCGATCCTGGTCGAGGCCTGGGATCTCTACTCCATCGCCTTCGTGCTGATCTTCATCAAGGACCAGTACCATCCGAGCGCCGCGATGCTCGGCCTCGCCGCCGCCGGCACGCAGGGCGGCGCGCTGATCGGCGCGATCCTCGGCGGCTGGCTGGCCGACAAGATCGGCCGGCGCATCATGTTCCTCGCCACGATGGTGATGTTCATCGTCCTCGCCGTGGCCCAGGCCTTCGTCCCCAGCGTCGAATGGCTGGTCGTGGTCCGGCTGCTGCTCGGCATCCCGCTCGGTTCGGACATCTCCAACGGCTATACCTACATCATGGAATCCATGCCCAAGGGCGTGCGCGAGGTGATGGGGAACCGCTGGCAGTTCATGTTCGCGGTGGGCGAGGTGCTGACGCTGGCGGTGATCGCCGTGTTCCTCCTCGCCGAGCTCGATCACGAGCTCGTCTGGCGCATCACGCTCGGCCTCGGCGCGCTGCCGGCCCTCATCATCCTGCTGATGCGCCACGACCTGCCCGAGACGGCGGTGTGGCTGGTCCGGCACGGCCGGTTCCGGGAAGCCAAGCGCACCTCGGCGGCGATGTACGGCGACGACCTGCCCATGCTGCCCGACGAGGACGTCGCGGTGCCGAAGCCCCGGCCGACGGCCTTCCTGGCCGACCTGCGCCAGGACCCGATCCGCTGGCGCGCCACGATCTTCGGCTGGATCGCCTGTTTCGCCCAGGGCTCGGAATTCTCCACCTTCGCCTTCTACTTGCCGGTGATCTTCGCCACCATCGGCGTGTCGACGCCGCTCGGCAACAATTTCGCGCTGATGGGGCTCTACAGCCTGGCCGCCGTGTCGGGCTGGGTGGGGCCGCTGCTGACGCCCAAGATCGGCCATCGCGGCATCTCGATCGCGGGCTTCGCGATCGTGCTGGTCTCGCTGCTGGTCGCCGCCTGGGCCATCTGGTCGGGCCACACGCTGGTGCTGCCCTTCGCGGCGGCCGCCATGCTGTGGGGCCACTACTGGGACGCCTCCAACTGCATGACCATCCCGACCATGGTGGCGCGGCCCGAATATCGCGGCACCGCCAGCGGCTTCGCCTACATGTTCGTGAAGCTGCCGTCGTTCCTGTCGATCTTCCTGTTCCCGCAGCTGTTCACCGCGGTCGGGCAGGCCGGCGCCACGCTCTTCGTCTGCATCTTCCCGCTCTGCGGCCTGCTGGCGGCCATCTTCATCCTGCCGGAGGTCTATGGCTACGACCAGGACTGACGGGGACGTCGCGACAAGCGCCGCCGCCGTCCTGCGCTTCGGGGCGACGGCGGCGCCGGCCTGACGCGGCGCGTCGCGGCCCGGCGCCCCCCGTCGGCTCAGTCCTCGCCTTCGAGCGCGATGAGCTGCTGGATCAGCACGGGAGCGGTCGGGTGTCCCCCCGTCGCGGCCGTCTCGGCCCAGTGCTTGGCGAGCGCGAGGTTGCGTTCCACCACGCCTCCCGAGGCCAGGAGTTCGGCGAGCGCGACCTGCGCCTGCGTCATGCCCTGATGCGCCGCCGTCTCGTACCACCGGACCGCGACCTCGATGTTCATCTCGGTGCCCTGGCCGTTCATCGTCATGACGGCGAGGTTGTACTGCGCGTTCACGACGCCGTCGTAGGCGGCGACCTGGTAGAGGTGCACGGCCCGGCCCAGATCCCTCGGGACGCCGTGGCCCTGGCAGTGCAGCACGGCGAGGTGGAAGCTCGCTTCGGCATGGCCCGCCTCCGCGGCCCGCGCGAACCAGCCCGCCGCCGCCTTGGCGGCCTGGGAGCCGCCCTGCATCTCCATGATCAGGCGGCCGAGCGTGAACATGGCATCGGCGTCTCCGGCCTCCGCCGCGGCCCGGAACCAGCGGATGGCGAGCGGCAAGTGCTCCTCGGCCGGCGTCGTCCGCAGCAGGGTCTCCCCCAGCAGCTTCTGGGCCGGCACGTGGCCGGCCTCCGCCGCTTCCGCCAGCAGCGCCCGACCGCGGGCAGCATCGGCCTCCGGGGCGCGCCCTTCCAGGTGCAGGAGCGCCAGGGCCGTCATGGCCTCGGGCCGGCCACGCTCGGCGGCGGCTTCGAACCAGGCCGTGGCGGCGCCGGCATCCGGCGCCGTGCCGCGGCCGGCGAGATGCATGTCGCCGATCTGGGCGAGCGCGAGGTCGAGCCCGCCCTCGGCGGCCCGGGCGAACCAGGCGAGCGCCTCGGCGTCATCGGCCGGGACACCGATGCCGTCGCGCAGGAAGACCGCGAGGTTGAAGGCCGCCGCGGTATGGCCGGCCTCGGCGGCGCGACGGAACCAGCGCACGGCCTCCCGGCCGATCTTGGGCACGCCCTCGCCGCGGGCCACGAGGCCCGCATAGATGAACTGGGCGCCGACGTCGCCGCTCTCGGCCGCGCGCCGGTACCAGTGGGCGGCCTCGTTGAGGTTCGGCGGCACGCCCTGGCCGTGGCTGTGGTACTCGGCCAGCGCCGTCATGGCGGGCACGAAACCCGCCTTGGCGGCGGCGCGCAGGAGGGTCTCGGCCTCGACCCGGGCCGCGGCCTCGCCGGATGCGAGGCGGATCTGCGCCAGGCGGTGCTGGGCCGCGGGCAGGCCGGCCCCCGCCGCCGCCCGGAGATGGGCCAGGGCGGCGGCCTCGTCGGGCGGATCCTGGCCGAGCAGCAGCGTCGCGAGCAGGAAGGCGGCGGTGGGCTCGGCCTGCGCGGCGGCCCGCGCCAGGAGCGCGCGCGCGCCTTCGGCATCGGCCTCGCAGCCGAGACCGTAGAGCAGCAGCGCCCCGAGGCCGAGCTCCGCCTGCGCCACGCCGGCCGCGGCGGCCTTCTCGTACCAGACCCGCGCCTCGCCGTGGGACCGCTCGCAGCCGAGCCCCTGGGCCCAGAGGTAGCCGAACTGGGCCTGGGCCTCAGCATGGCCCGCCGCGGCGGCCCGCCCCGTCCAGCGGTGGGCCGCGACGGGGTCGGCACCGAGGCCGATGCCGTCCGGGTAAAGCAGGGCGCGGTTGCGCTCGGCGGCCTCGGGGTCGGCCCGGGAAGCGGCCGCGTACCAGCGGTCGGCGAAGCCCGTCTGCCCGCCGTCGCCGTGCAGCAGCAGGATGCCGAGATGGTAGGCCGCCTCCGCGTCGCCCGCTTCGGCCGCGACCGTCAGCCAGCGCGCCGCGGTCGGCAGGCTGGCGAGGACGCCCTCGCCCTTGATGTAGGCGATGCCGAGCCCGCGCGCCGCCGCGGCGTCGCCGAGCGCGGCGGCGCGGCCGAGCCGGACGATGGCGCGATAGCCGCCGGGCGCGGCGGCCCGGCGCCGGAAGAGGCGTGCCAGCATGACGGTCCCCTCCGGTCAGGGTTCGCGCATGGCCTCGCCGGTGCCCTGCACGAAGCCCCCCATGATGTAGCGGAACAGGGAGCGGTGGCCCACGGTGACGTCGGCGCGCAGCGTCATGCCGGGGATGAGGCGGAAGGTCTTGGGCACGTCCGAGAAGGCGAGCTTGGTCAGCGCCACCCGGGCCTTGTAGTAGGGGTCGACCGGCTTGTCCTCGTCGGTCGAGAACGAGCCCTCGCTGATCCAGCTGATCTTGCCCTCGGCGGCGCCGTGTTCGTAGTAGTTGAAGGCGTCGACCTTGACCGAGGCGGGGTCGCCGGGGCGCACGAAGCCGATGTCGCGGGCCGAGATGTGGATCTCGGCCTCCATGGGGCTGCTGAGCGGCACCAGCGTCATCAGCGATTCGCCCTCCCTCAGGACGGAGCCGACCGACAGTCTCGACAGCGTGAGCACCACGGAGGGCTCTGGCGCGACGAGGCGCACGAGGTCCTGGTGCTTGCTGGCCTTGAGCAGCGAGGCGGTGGCGGCGTCGCGGTCGTTGCGGGCCTTGACGAGGTCCTGGCTGACGTCGCCGAGCCACTTCTGCTGGAAGGCGTCGCGGTCGGCCTGGACGGCGGCGAGCTGGTGCTGGGCCTCGAGGAGGCCGTTGCGGTCGCTCTCCATGGTGCGCTGCATCTCGAGCCGCGCGTCGTTGGCCTGGAGCAGGCTGAGCCTGCTCGAGGCGCCGCTCTTGAACAGCGTCTCGCGCATGCCCTCGATCTGCTGGGTGATGTCCTCGCGCGCGGCGTAGCGGGCCATGTCGTTCTGCAGCTTGGCGATGGTGGCCTGGCTGGCTTCACCTTCTCGTCGAAGCCGCGCATCTGGGCCGCGTAGCCGGCGGCGCGCTGGTCGTAGAGCGCCGGTCTGCAGCTCGACGAAGGGGCTCTCCTTCGGGTTGAGGGCCGCATCGAAGGCGAGCGGCCGGCGCTCCTTCTCGGCGGTGAGGCGGGCGATCTGCGCGTCGAGCCCCGCCACCTGCTGGCGCGAGCTGGCCGACATCGGCCTTGGCGAAGGTGGCGTCGAGCGTGGCGAGGAGCTGGCCCGCCGCCACCGTGTCGCCCTCGCGCACGTCGACCGATCTTGATGATGGAGGGGTCGAGCGGCTGGAACGTGAGCACGGGCTGGACGGACACGATCTTGCCCGACGCGCTCGACACGACGCGGTCGAGCGCCACGAAGGGCGTGATGGCGATCAGGGTGACGAGCATGAGCGCCAGCAGCCACACGGCCGAGCGCGACCTTGCCGGGCGGGGGCGCCTCCGCGATGGCGTCGACCTCCGACTGCCACTGCCGGATGACCTGCAGCGACTGGGCGGAGGTGCGCGGGGTGAGGGCCTGGGCCATCAGCGGGGTCCTCGATAGGCGAGCTTGGGCTGCGGGCGCCGCCCCCCGCCCGCGCCGCCGGGCGGCGGCCCGCTGCCCGCATGCTGGTTCTGGGTGTACCACAGGCCGGCGTAGATGTCGTTGCGCTCGAGCAATTCCTCGTGGCGTGCCGATGTCGTCGATGGCCCCGCCGTCGAGCACCATGATGGCATCGGCACTTCACCAGCGAGGACGAGCCGGTGCGAGATGGTGATGATGGTGCGCCCCTGGGCGATGCGGTCGATGTTGGCGTTGACGATGGCCTCGCTCTCCGCGTCGAGCGCGCTCGTCGCCTCGTCGAGGATGAGGATCTTGGGGTCGGTGATCAGCGCGCGGGCGATGGCGAGGCGCTGGCGCTGGCCGCCCGACAGGTTGGGCGAGCCCTCGTAGACGAAGGTCTCGTAGCCGCCCGGCAGCTTGTCGATGAACTCCTCCGCCCCCGCCATGCGGGCCGCCATCACCATGTCGTCGTAGGTCGGCGTCCGGCTTGGCGATGGTGATGTTCTCGCGGATCGTGCCGCAGAACAGGAAGTTCTCCTGCAGCACGACGCCCAGCGAGGCGCGCAGGAAATCGACGTCGTACTCGCGCACGTCGACGCCGTCGATCTTGATGAGGCCCGGATAATCGGAATGGAGGCGCTGGAGCAGGCGCGTGATGGTGGTCTTGCCCGACCCCGACTCGGCCCATGACGCCGAGCGACGTGCCGCGCGGCACCTCGAAGGTGAGGTTCTTCAGCGCCGGGCGCAGCGCCCCCTTGTAGGTGAAGAGCACGTCCTGGAACTCGACGTGGCCGAGGATGGGCTTGCGCACGCCGTGGCCCGAGCGCCCCTCCTCGGGGGGCTGG
>CAWKBT010000014.1:0-14656 GCA_963847915.1 uncultured Alphaproteobacteria bacterium | reverse complement strand
GCTCAGCACCTCGACGGCACCGAACCGCATCGTCAGGCCCCGGGCCTCGAGCACCGGTTCCGTCGCATCAGGAGAGATCCCGGCCAGGGCCCGATCCCGCACAGCGTTTTCCCCCGTCCGACGAAGGCACCCGCGACTGTCCGGGGCACACCTCTCGCTCTTTGTAGCAATACGTTGCTACTCTGTTCAACGCCGATGGTGGAACCGTTTCCATTTCCCGTCAAGCGCAGTTTGATGCCGTAAATTGCAGTGGACGGCCTGTCCTCTTCCTGTATCGTCGGTCATGGGATGCGTCAGAATCGTCCCGGCCTGGAGACGAGGGCCCGTGCATCGGAGGGAAAAGGCCAGAGCCGCGACCATGCGCGACGTCGCGGACTTTGCGGGCGTGGCCCTGACCACGGTCAGTCGCGCCTTCAGCGATCCCGACAAACTCTCGCCCGACACGCTGCGACGCATCCAGAGTGCCAGCCGCGAACTCGGCTACACGGTGAACATCAATGCGCGGTCGCTGCGCCGAAAGGCGTCCGGCATGCTGCTGGTGCTCCTGCCCGACATCGGCAACCCGTTCTTCTCCCTGGTGCTGAAGGGGATCGAGAGCGCCGCCCGCGAGAGGGGACGCGTGCTGCTCGTGGGAGACACGGGGTCTGACGCACGCCTCGCCGACGATTGCGCTGGCCAGCTCGACGCGGGCGCAGTCGACGGGATGATCCTTCTCGATGGCCGGCTCCCCTTCGCGCCGGGATCCCGCGGACGGGACCGGCTCCTGCTCTCGCCGGTGGTCGCCTTGAGCGAGCGCGTCGATGCGACCGCGGTCCCTTTCGTGGGGATCGACAACGTTAGGGCGGCCCGAGAAGTCGCCAATTTCCTGGCGGATCTCGGCCATCGCATCGTGGCCCATATCGCGGGCCCGCCCGGCAACAGCCTCAGCGAGGATCGGCAACGCGGCTTCGTCGAGGGCGCCCGCGAGCGTGGCCTCGTCCTTGCCGGCACGGCCGCCGGGGACTGGTCCATCGTCTCGGGCGAGGCCGCCGCCTGCGCACTCTTGGACGGCATCGAGCGACCGACCGCGCTCTTCGCCGCCAACGACGAGATGGCAATCGGCGCTATCCGGGGAGCCGCCTCGGCCGGGCTCGCGGTCCCGCAAGATCTCTCGGTCGTCGGGTTCGACGACATCGATTTTGCCTCATTCTACGCGCCCGCCCTGACCACGGTACGCCAACCCCGCTTCGCCTTGGGAAGGACCGCGGTCGAGCGTCTGCTGGCGCGGATCGAGGACGGCCCGCGACCGTCACGGCCCGTGATCCTCTCGCACAACCTCGTGCGGCGCGCGAGCGCGGGCCCGCCGCCTCCAGCGGCGGCGCGACCCCATCCCTCTCCCGACTAGCGGAAGGAAAACCTCATGCCCAAAACCCTGAAGGGACCAGGCCTGTTCCTGGCGCAGTTCGCCGGCGACGCCGCGCCGTTCGATTCGCTCGACGCCATCTGCCGCTGGGCGGCGGGGCTCGGCTACAAGGGCGTGCAGATCCCGACCTGGGACGCGCGCCTGTTCGACCTCGCCCGAGCCGCCGAGTCCAAGACCTACTGCGACGAGGTGGCGGGCACGGCCGCCGCCCACGGCCTCGCCGTCACGGAACTCTCGACGCATCTCCAGGGCCAGCTCGTCGCCGTGAACCCGGCCTTCGACGCGGCCTTCGACGGCTTCGCCCCGGAGGCGGTGCGGGGGAACGCGAAGGCCCGGCAGGCCTGGGCGGTCGAGCAGGTCAAGATGGCGGCCCGCGCCTCGCGCCACCTCGGGCTCTCGGCCAGCGTATCCTTCACGGGCGCGCTCGCCTGGCCCTTCGTCTATCCCTGGCCGCAGCGCCCGGCCGGGCTCGTCGAGACGAGCTTCGCCGAACTCGCCCGCCGCTGGGGGCCGATCTTCGACGCCTACGAGGAGAACGGCTGCGACGTCGGCTTCGAGCTGCATCCGGGCGAGGACGTGTTCGACGGCGCGACTTTCGAGATGTTCCTCGACGCCGCGGGCGGGCACCGGCGCTGCTGCATCAACTACGACCCCTCGCATTTCCTGCTGCAGGGCCTCGACTACCTCGGCTTCATCGACGTCTACCACGAGCGCATCAAGGCCTTTCACGTCAAGGACGCGGAGTTCAACCCGACCGCGCGCCAGGGCTTCTATTCGGGCTTCCAGCCCTGGATCGACCGCGCGGCCCGGTTCCGCTCGCTCGGCGACGGGCAGGTGGACTTCGGCGGGATCTTCTCGAAACTCGCCCAGCACGGCTACGACAGCTGGGCGGTGCTCGAATGGGAATGCTGCCTCAAGCACCCGGAGGACGGCGCGCGCGAGGGCGCCGAGTTCATCGCCGCCCACATCATCCGGGTGACCGAGCGGGCCTTCGACGACTTCGCCGGCGGGGCGCCCGACGAGGCGCGCAACCGCCGCATGCTGGGCCTGGACGCCTGAGGAGCGCGCCATGATCGAAGGGACATCCAAGGCCACGGGCCGGCGCATCCGCCTCGGCATGGTGGGGGGCGGCGAGGGCGCCTTCATCGGCGCCGTCCACCGCATCGCGGCCCGCATGGACGACCGCTACGAACTCGTCGCCGGCGCGCTGTCGGCGACGCCCGACAAGGCGGCGCGCTCGGCCGCCGCGCTGGGGCTCGACCCGGCCCGCAGCTACCCGGATTTCGCCACCATGGCGCGGGCCGAGGCAGCGCGGCCGGACGGCATCGAGGCGGTCAGCATCGTGACGCCGAACCACCTGCACGCGCCGGCGGCCCGCGCCTTCCTCGATGCCGGCATCCACGTCATCTGCGACAAGCCGCTGACGACGACGCTTGCGGAGGCGCGAAGCCTGGCGGAGGCGGCGCAGCGCTCCGGCCTCGTCTTCGCAGTGACCCACAATTACACGGGCTATCCGACGATCCGGCAGGCTCGCGCCATGGTGCGCGACGGGCTGCTGGGCGACATCCGCGTCGTCCAGGTCGAATACGCCCAGGACTGGCTGGCGGAGAAGCTGGAGGACACCGGCCACAAGCAGGCCGCGTGGCGCTCCGATCCGGCCCGCTCGGGCGCGGGCGGCTGCATCGGCGATATCGGCACCCACGCGTTCAATCTCGCGCAGTTCGTGACGGGCCTGGAGGTCGCGGAAGTCTGCGCCGAGTTGTCCCGCTTCGTGCCGGGCCGGCTCCTCGATGACGACGTCCAGGTGATGCTGCGCTACCGCGGCGGCGCGCGGGGCATGCTCTGGGCCAGCCAGGTCGCGGTCGGCAACGAGAACGAGATCGCGCTCCGGGTCTACGGCACCAAGGGCGGGCTCGCCTGGTCGCACCGCATGGTCAACGAACTGATCTGGTGCCCTCTCGGCGGCACCCGGGAGATCCTGACCCGCAACGGTGCTGGCGCCGAGGGTGAGAACCGGCGCATGTCGCGGGTGCCCCCGGGTCACCCCGAAGGCTATCTCGAGGGCTTCGCCAACATCTACGGTGAAGCCGCCGAGGCCATCCTGGCGGCGCGGGAGGGGCGGGGGGTCCCGACCGGCGTGAACTTTCCGACCGCCGCCGACGGCGTCGCAGGCCTCGCGTTCATCGAGGCTGCGGTTCACTCGTCGGCCCAGGGCGGCGTCTGGACGCCGCTGTGAGGCTCGAGGCGGCGGGTGCGCGGACGACGATCCGCGGCCCTGTCCTCTCGCGCCTTTGAACCCTGCGGCCTCGCCCCGGGGCCGCGCGACGGCAGGGGACGTGCGTTTGCCATGCGGAGACGGCCGACGACGTGGCCCACGCGAGCAGCCGAATCGGCTCGGCTCGCCCCCCTCGCGACGCTCACGAACCGGCAAAATGCCGGTCGTGAGCCCGTCGATGACGGCGTGCCTGCCTCGCTGCCGGCCATGAGACGGCCGACCTGTGACGTGGCAGGGCTCGGCGGTGTACGAGCTTCGGACTGCCTCGTCTGCACCCCTCGTCGTCGTTGCTGACCTGTCTCGCGTCCCGAGATCGCTTGATCGGATCCGCCGTTCCCCCGTCCAGGGGGACGGGCGAGGGTCGCCCCGCAAAGCTGACCTGCCGACGTCGTCACGGGTCGGAGAGGTCCTGTCCGTGCACGGCGCGGAACCCCGTCGGCGCGATGATCGCGCCATCGCGGGTTCGAACGGGATGGCGGCGCGACGGCCTCGATCGCGTCCGAGCGCCAGGTTCAGTTCTGGGTGCAGGTGATGCGGGGGATAGACATGCCCCGGCATGCGCTCGGGCTCATCGCCCGCGCCTTCGCGTCGAGGCGCGCCGACGCTCCTCCCGCTCCTTGTCCCGCCTTGCCCGATCGATCATGTTGCGGATGGTCTCAGCCGACCGGTCCGCATCGAACTGCTTCTTCTCCCGGGTCAGTCGGTCGGCCATCCTCTTGACGAAGCCATCGACCATCTCGGGCTGGCTCAAGCAATGGTCCAGGAGTTCAGCCAGGACGACCTTCGCGACATCATCCCTTTCCGGGATCCCCTCCTCCTCCTGCATCTCGCGATGGATGCGTTGGAGGCGCCTCTGATTTCTCAATCGCTGGCGATACTTTTCGGCGTCCCCGGGTCCGTATTCCATGGGCACGGCCCTCCTTCCCTCGGCCGTGCTCTTCATCATCGCCAGACTTTAGCAAGTCACAACGAGCCTCATCCCGGCCCCGATCACCCGGATCCGGGTTATGTCACCCGGTTTCCCCTTGATACCTATGAGGTCGTCGGAGTGAGCCACCGGGTGATCAAACCCGGTGAGTGCATGACGGCTTTGGCGCGCTGATCGGCCGGCCGACGAAGGCGCCAACCTGATGCTGGGCTCGTTCAGTTTCCTCCCACGCCGACCGCCTGCCCGGCGTGGCTGACACGTCTCCAGCATCGGTCAGTCTCAGGCCATGTGTGCCGACCGGTCCAGGTTGGGGTCGCTGGACACGTGGGCTCGACGCGAGACTGAGATGGGGGGCAGAGGTCGATCGTCACCTCGGTCAGGCCTCGTCGGCGCCGGCATCGGCCATTGGGATGCGAAAGTTGCGGGTGAGCCCGTCGATGGCCGAGTCACGCCGGACGAGTGAGCAGCCTCAGGTCCGGCGCGAGGTGCCAGAGCAGGGCGGCCATGACCAGTACGCCGCCGAGAAGCGTAGCCGTGCCGGGCCGCTCGCCGAAGGCGAGCCACACCAGGGCAGGCCCGGAGGCGACGTCCAGCATGCTGATCAGCCCGACCTCGGCGGGCGGGATCCGCCGCGCCCCCGCCATGTAGAGCGCCATGGCGAGGCCGATGGTGAGGAGGCCGAAGGGCACCAGCAGGGCCAGCTGGGCCGTGCTGACGCCTGGATCGCGCGCCATGGCGAAGCCGATGACGGCGCTGAGCGCCGTGCCGAGCGTGTAGACGGCGTTGCTGGTGCGCGCGTTGCGGCGCGCGTTGACGAGGATCACCGCCATGCCGACGTTCATGGCGAGGGCGAGCGCCATGCCGGCGAGGCGCGTGCCGTCCCCGACGCCGCCGGCCACCATGGCGGCGACACCGCAGAGCGCGACGAGGCTCGCCACCATCAGGCGGCGCTCCGGCCCTTCCCGGGTCCAGACCCAGGCGACCGCGGCGGTGACGAAGGGCAGGGTGGCGTAGACCACCGTCACGTCCGCCACGGTCGTGAGCTTGAGGGCGAAGATGTAGCATACGCTGCAGAGCGCCGTCGGCACCGAGAGAGCGAGGCCTCGCCAGCCGATCGCCAGTGCGCCGCTGCCGCGCAGGACCTCGGCCGCCATCCAGGCCAGCATGAAGGCGGTGCCGAACACGGCGCGCCAAGCCAGGATGGTCCAAGGTTCGAGGCGCAGCGCGTGGGTGAAGAGCCCGGCCGTGCTGTAGATGAAGCCTGCCGCCAGCACCATGAGGATGCCGGCCGAGCGCTGATCTCTCATGGCGTCTGCCTGCTCGGCGCCGTCCTCACAGGAACCGCCGCGGCACGCGCTCGTGCCAGGTGCGGGTGCGAACGAGCGCGTCGTTCTCGTAGGCGCGCAGCTCGCCCTTGATGGTGAAGGCGCTCGCGTCGCCCGCATCGCCGTCTCGGTCTCGATGCGGATGCGCCAGCCCTCGCGGCCCATGGCGTAGCGCTGGATGATGCGGGTCTCGGCCGAGAGCGGGTCGCGTCCGACCGTCAGCGTGCGGGTGAGGTCGTGCGACAGTTCGGTGCCGATCGCGTCCCAGCGCATCACGCCCTCGCCGAACAGGCCGCCCTCGCCCTCCGTCACCACGGTGGCGGTCTCGCCGAGGAGATCGAAGGTCACGCGCCGCGCCGCCCGGCCCTCGGCGAGCCGCGTCGCCGGCGTCGCCGGGCCGTGGCGGGGCGGCGCGAAGGCGACCTCGGCCGCCTCGCCGTCGCGCACCGGAAGGCGCAGCCGGCTCTGCGCCGGGCTCCACCGTCAGGGTCGCGGCATCGCGCGCCGGCCAGACCAGCGGCCAATAGGCGGTCGAGAGCGCCAGCCGCAGGCGGTGGCCGGCCGGCACGCGGTGGCCGCACATCTTGAGCGGCGACCGACACCGCGACGGCCTCGCCCGGCACCATGGGGCGCGGCTCCTCCGAGCCGTCGCGATGCGCGAGGTTCAGCACCGCGTAGGAGACCCGCAGCGAGGACCCGTCCGGCGCGACGTCGCAGAGCCGGACCGCGAGCTGGGCCTGCGGCCGGTCGGAGGCGAGCGCGCAGCGTCGACGTCGGGTTGCCGAGGATCTCGAGCGGCGCCGCCAGGGGCTCGGAGTCGAAGCAGAGCGACAGGCCGTCGTCGAGGCGCTGGTCGGTCGGGCGCTCGCCGGCGACGCCCGTGCCCATCCATTCGCCGCCGCAGGTCCCGGTCCAGGGCGGCGAGCGGAACGCGCAGCGCCTCGCGGCTCGACGGCCCGTCGACGAGCCGCCCCGGCGCGAGGCCGAAGGCCCGCTGGCGAGCGGATCGCGGGCTCGGCCATGCGGCCTCGCCGACGAAGCGGCCCTCGGAGGTCGCGCGCGTCGCCGACGGCGGCTGCCAGTCCTCGACGAAGGCCCGCATCATCGGCTCGGCCATGACGCCGGTGTCGCGGCCCTTCAGCCAGTGATCCCACCAGCGCGTGCATTCGCCCAGGAAATCGATCGCCGGGCCGGGGCTGCCGTCCTGCGGGTAGATGTGGGCCCAGGGGCCGACGATGCCGAGGCGCGGCACCTGGAGGTTCTCGAGCAGGCGCGGCACCGCATCCGTATAGGCGTCGCCCCAGCCGCCGACCGCGAGGACGGGGCACTGCGATCGCGTCCCAGTCCTCGCAGACCGAGCCGTGGCGCCAATAGGCGTCGCGGCTCTGGTGGGCGAGCCACAGGGCCGGCCAGAACGGCATGGCGTCGAGCCGCTCCAGCCAGCGCTCGCGCCAGTCGGCGCGGATCTCGGGGTCGGGCGGCCGGCCCTGGTAGGCCAGCATGATGGCGCCCCACCACAGATTGTCGTTGAGCAGGCAGCCGCCCTTGTAGTGGATGTCGTCGCCGAAGCGGTCGTCGGTGGAGCAGACCGTGACGATGGCCTTCAGCGCCGGCGGGCGCCGCGCCGCCACCTGCAGCGCGTTGAAGCCGCCCCAGCTCTTGCCCATCATGCCGACCGCGCCCGAGCACCAGGGCTGGGCGGCGATCCAGGCGATGACCTCGAGGGCGTCGTCCTGCTCCTGCACGCAGATATTCGTCGTCGAGCAGCCCGTCCGAGTCGCCCGAGCCGCGCATGTCGACGCGCAGCGCCGCATAGCCGGCGCCGCGAAGAAGCCGTGCATCGGCTCGTCGCGGCCGCGCGTGCCGTCGCGCTTGCGGTAGGGGATGTATTCCAGGACCGCCGGGACCGGCGTCGGCCGCCCGGGGCCGCCACATCCGGGCCGCCAGCCGCGTGCCGTCGGCGAGCGGGATCCACAGGTTCTCGGTGACGTCGACGCGTCCGTCGCGGCTCGATCTCTTCCACTCTCGCGGCTCCCTGCGTGGCGCGGCCCGCCGAGCGATCGCGGCTTTCGGCGCCGGCCATGCGCAAGGGGCTCTGATCGTCCGGCGAGTTGCGACCCGGCGATGGACGTCGCGCGGCCGTCGAGCCGGGCGCGCCGGGCCGCGCGATCCTGCGCGCATCGGGACCCGGAGCTCGCGCGCATGAACCCCAACGTCTTCATCACCTGCGCGGTCACGGGCGCGGGCGACACGGCGGGGCGCAGCCCCCACGTGCCCGTCACGCCGAAGCAGATCGCCGAGGCCGCGATCGAGGCCGCCCGCGCCGGCGCCGCCATCGCCCACATCCATGTCCGCGACCCCGAGACCGGCAAGGGCTCGCGCGCGCTGCCGCTCTACCGCGAGGTCGTCCAGCGCGTGCGCGACTCCGGCACCGACGTCATCCTCAACCTCACGGCCGGCATGGGCGGCGACGTCGTCTTCGGCGCCGGCGAGACCCCGCTGCCGCTCGACCCCGCCGGCACCGACATGGTCGGGCCGACCGAGCGCCTCGCCCATGTGGCCGAGCTCCTGCCCGGAGATCTGCACGCTCGACTGCGGCACGATGAATTTCGCGCTCGGCGACTATGTGATGACCAACACGCCCGCGACGCTGCGCGCCATGGCGCGGCAGGTGCAGGCGCTCGGCGTCCGGCCCGAACTCGAGGTCTTCGACGCCGGCCACCTCGTCTTCGTCAACGACCTCGTCAAGGAAGGGCTGATCGACGGGCCGGCGATGATCCAGCTCTGCCTCGGCATCCCCTACGGGGCGCCCGACGATCCTCTGACCCTGATGTCGCTCGTGCATCGCCTGCCGGCGGGCGCCGTGTTCAGCGCCTTCTCGATCGGGCGGCGCCAGCTCCCCTATGTCGCCATGGCGGCGCTCGCGGGCGGCAACGTCCGGGTCGGGCTCGAGGACAATCTGTGGCTCGACCGCGGCGTGCTCGCCACCAACGGCGCGCTGGTCGAGCGCGCCGCCACCATCCTCACCGCCATGGGGGCCAGCGTCATGGGACCGGCCGCGGTGCGCGAGCTGCTGAAGCTGCGGAGCCCCGCATGAGCGCCGCGCGAAAGCATCGGCCTCGTCGGCGGCGGCGTCATCGGCGCCGGCTGGGTGGCGCGCTTCCTGCTCGAACGGCCACGATTGCACGGTCTTCGACCCCGACCCGGACCTCGCCCGCAAGCTCGACGCGGTGATCGCCAACGCCCGGCGCGCCCGGGCCAAGCTGATGCCGGGCGTCGCCGTGGCGGAAGGCACGGCTGCGGATCGCCGCCTCGGTCGCCGAAGCCGTGGCGCGACGCCGACTTCGTCGTCGAGAGCCTGCCCGAGGTCGAGGCCCTGAAGATCCGCGTGCTCGGCGAGATCGACCGCGCCGCACGGCCCGAAGTCGTGATCGCCTCCTCGACCTCGGGCCTGCTGCCGACCCGCCTCGCCGCCGGCATGGCGCATCCGGAGCGGCTCGTCGTCGGCCATCCGTTCAACCCCGTCTACCTTCTGCCGCTGGTCGAGGTCTGCGGCGGCGAGCGGACCGCGCCCGCCGCGCAGGACCGCGCCGCGGCCCTCTACGAAGCGTCGGCATGCGGGTGCTGCGCGTGCGCAAGGAGATCGACGGCTTCGTGGCCGACCGGCTGCTCGAAGCCCTGTGGCGCGAGGCGCTGTGGCTCGTCGAGGACGGCGTCGCCACCACCGAGGAGATCGACGACGCCATCCGCTACGGCGCCGGCCTGCGCTGGAGCTTCATGGGCACGTTCCTGATCTACCGCCTCGCGGGCGGCGAGGCGGGGATGCGCCACTTCCTGGCGCAGTTCGGCCCCGCGCTGAAGCTGCCCTGGACCAAGCTCGTCGCGCCCGGAACTGACGGACGCGCTGGTCGACCGCGTGTCGGACCAGTCCGACGCGCAGGCGGCGGGCGTCTCGATCCGCGACCTCGAGCGCAAGCGCGACGATTGCCTCGTGGCGGTGCTGTCGGCACTGCGCGGGCAGGATTACGCGGCCGGCGCCGTGGTGGCGGCGCACGAGCGGGCGCTGAAGGGCCGCGCCGCGGCGGCGGCGCGGCGCCGCTCGACACCTGGACCGGCGCGGTCCTGCCGGAGTGGATCGACTACAACGGCCACATGACGGAGCACCGCTACCTGCAGTGTTTCGGCGAAGCCACCGACGCGCTGCTGGCGCGGATCGGCGTCGATGCCGCCTATCTGGCGACGAAGCGCAGCTTCTACACGGTCGAGACGCATCTCATGCACCAGGGCGAGGCGCGCGAGGGCGAGCCGCTCACGGTCGACACGCAGGTGCTCGGCGGCCGACGGCAAGCGGCTGCACGTCTTCCATCGCCTGCTGCGGGCGCCGCGGACGGCCGCCGCCTGGCCAGTGCCGAGCAGATGCTGCTCCATGTCGACACGGCGGCGGGGCGGAGCGTCGCGGCGGAGGGGGCGGTGCTGGACGCCATGCGGGCGCTGGCCCGCGCCACGCGGGCCTGCCGCGCCCGGAGGCGGCGGGCCGGAGCATCGGCATGGCGCGACGCTGAGCCTCCCAGCGACCCGGGACGTGGTGTCCGGACGCCGCGTCTCGCGGCCTCCGCCAGGCCGGCTCCTGTCCCGCCGGGCCGGAGCGCCTCCGACGCACCGGTGCTCCGTCGCTGAAGCCAGCAACTCCCGTCCGCCCGCCGGCCGGCTCAGTTCTGCGATCGCGTGACCGGGGTCAGTCCCGGCAGAGCCTGCGTGTTCTCGTTCCGAGCGCCCTCGAGCTGACGTGGATCGAGGTTGAGGCTCTCCAGAATGGTCGGGGCGATCTGGGTCGTCTGGACGTGTCCGGGATCGTGGCGCTCTGCAGCGAAGGGTTCGAGACCAGCAGGGCGACGTTGCGGTCGTCATTCGAGAAGCCGCCGTGTTCGGCGAGCTTGGTGCCGCCCGTGTAGATCAGGCCGTGATCCGTGATGGCGATGAAGTCGGGCGTCCGGTTGTCCTTGAAGGGGTCCTGGTAGAGCTTCGTCAGTTCCTCGCGCTCGAGCAGCTTCGCAATGCCGAGCTGCGCCGCATTGATCTCGAGGAAGGCGGCCGCCTTGCGATAGTCGGCTTCCTGCAGTCCGGGCTTGAGCCACACGAGGCCGACGTCGTCGGTGATCGAGGCCTCGTAACCGGGCGTCTTGGCGTAGGGCCCATCGCTGACGGCGGCGCGGTCGGCAAGATTGATCGGTGACTGGCCGTGCTTGGCCGAGACGATGATCAGCGTCGAGCGCAGAAGCCGGCGCTGCTCCAGCGCCTTCATCATGGCGCCGAGTTGGGCGTCGACGAAGTCGAGATTGGCCGCGAGCCCGTGTGTTGGGTTGCCTGCCGGTCGCGTCCAGCATAGCCTCCGTTCAGGCCTGCATCCTGAGGATCGCTTGGGTTGCCCGCCGCAAGCTTCTGCCCGACGCTGACCGCCTGGAAGTTCATCCCGAAGATGCGCGGCACGCCGACCTGGTTCTGCCCGGTGCTGTCGAGCCCCTTGATCTCGTTGAGCACCGCCTGCGACCTTCGATGGCATCGTTGCGCTGGATGCTGTGGAAGCCCGTGGTCGTGTCGGCCGCCGTGACCGGATCGTTCGAGTTCGACCTCCGGCGTGAAAAGATCGATCGACGCCCTTGTCCCGAAGGGCCGTTGACGATGTCGTAGGCCGGATGCTTGTCGGCCCAGGCCGTACGCCCGCCGGCGGCGCGGATCACCTCGAAGATCGTGTTGGTCTTGATGAAGTCGTGCGGGTAGACGGGTCTGCACTTGCCGTTCACCAGCCGCAGCGGCAGCTTCGCGGGATCGATCTGCGTCAGCGGCTGGCCGAGCGTGCCCCCGGCGTTGAGCACCTTCGCATCCAGGTCGATGGATTCGTCGAAGGTCGTCTGCGTGCCGGGCGAACCCGCGCAGTTCGACCCGGCGCGAACAGCGTCGCGATCATAGGAGACGTCGTAGAAGACGCCGTGCGACTTGGACGTCCCTCCGGTGAGCTGAGCCAGCAGGCCCGGAAAGGAATCGGAGGGCGCCGAGCGTCGAGGGCGGCTGGGATAGACGACCCCATGCTGCCGGAGGGCTGCCAGCGCGCTGTCGTGATGGGTCGCGATGTAGCTCGAGAGATCGACGGCGTGCATGCCGTCGACGCTGATCAGCAGCACGCGGCGGACATCGCCGGCGGCGTCCGCCCGTCCGCCCAGCGCCACGGCCGCCAGCGCCAGACCGGCGATCGTAGAGATCTTCAGCTTCGATGTTTTGGTCAACGACACGTTCCCACGACGACCGGATTGTACCGCCTGATTGGAGCGTTTCTGTATGTCTCGCCTGTGACAGTTACGGCCGGTTTGCGGCGCAATGGGCTAAGGCGAGGATCGTGGGGGCCACGAACCCTGCGGCCGATCGACGGCGGGTCGCGTTGCGAGCCGACGCTTTGACGCGACCGCCCCGGACCTCGCGATCGCGCATCGGTTGAAACAACGGCCGTAAGGATCGCGAAGATGATAACGCGACGTTGTTATGCCAGGTCAGGATCCGGCAGGACAATGCCGCACAGGCGGGGCGAAAGGCAGCCGAGGAGGTCAACGTTAACCTCTTTGTGTTCAGTATCATGGGCATGAAATCTCTCAGGCTCCGCATCCTCGCCGTCACTGGCCTCCTCACTGTCCTGTCAAACCTGCAGGGTGCCGCGGCCTGGGCCGCGGATTGGCAGGTGTCCAAAGTCTCGGGCCAGGCCTGGACCGGAGCTGAGGGGCAGGGCACCGAGGTCGCTGCCGGCATGGTGGTCGCCGCCGGCGTGTCGATCCACACCGGCCCGCGCGCCCGGGTGATGCTCCAGCGCGGCGCGGAGTCGATGGTGATCGGCCCGAAGAGCGTCGTCGCCGTCAGCGATCAGCCCGGCGCGGGCCTGTCCACCACGGTGCTGGAGAAGGCCGGGACGGTCTCGTTTGACGTCGAGAAGCAGAACGTCCAGCATTTCTCGGTCGAGACGCCGATGCTGGCCGCCGTGGTCAAGGGCACGCATTTCACCGTGGCGGTGGGGCGGGCCGACGGTCAGGTGGCGGTGACGCGCGGCACCGTCCAGGTGACGTCGCTCAAGACCGGCCAGCAGACGAACGTCACCGCCGGCCAGCATGCCGACGTCGGAATCCGCGGCCTGTCGGTGTCGGGCATCGGGCAACGTGCACCCGTGACCCGCGTGGCGCCGCGCGCACCCGTGCCGGGTCTTGCCGCGGTCGCGGCGGTGAGCGCTCCCGCCGCCCCGGCTGCCGCAGCTGCAGCCACCACAAACGCGCCCGTCTCGGCGCCGGCCACCGGCGCTCACACGTCCTCGCCCGTCAGCAACGGGGAACTGACGGCCAGCGCCGGCGCTCCCGCCGCCGCGGTGAGTGTCGCGAGGCTCGGCAGCGGCGCCACTGCGCCGAGCCAGGCACCCGGACCCACGGTCGGGCTCGGACCGGCGACCACGGCCGGCGTTCCGGCCGCGCCGTCCACGGCCAGTGCCGACCCCTCCGCGTCGACCACCAACCCCAGTGCCACGGCCGGTTCCGGCGACTTCCGAGGCAGCCTAGGGCCGAGCGATCCCATCTCAGGAAGCACAAACAAGCCAGGCCGCCCGGGATCCGGTAACCCGTCGCATCCCGCACCTTCGTCGCCGGGACCCTCCGGACCGCAAGGGCCGCAGGCGGGTGGCCGCCCGGCGCCGACGCACGGCGACCCGGCTTCGCCCGCTGCTCCGGCGCCCGCCGGTCATGACGTCCCTGGACCTGCTGCGCCGCCAACGCCGGCCCCGACGCCTGCCACGCCCGCGGCTCCAGCTCCGGCACTTCCAGGGCCGGCGCCTGTGACGCCTCCCGAGACCACACCTGTCACGCCAGCGGCGCCACCCGCCACGCCTGCCGCGCCGGCACCCGCTCCGGACGCCCCGTCCGCGCCCGGCAAGACCAACAACGGCAATGACGTGAACAACAAGGGCACGGGCGACAACAAGGGGGGCAAGGGCGCCAAGGGCAATGCCGCCGCTCTGTCGAGCCGTTCCGTCCCAAGCGCCAGCCCAGCCCGAAGCCAGAGCGGAGCGGCCGCCCGGGGCGGGCCCGCGCAGGCAGGCCATCACGGTCATGCGGGCCGGAACGGTCCGGTCGGCGGGGCCGGACCGGGGGCGGCCACCGGCCATGCGCCGAGCCATGGGACTCAAGCCGGAGCGGGCCCGGCAGCCTCCGACGCCGGGCGTGCCGGAAACGCGGCGCGGGTCGACGCAGCCTCGGCGCACGCGCCCCCCTCGCCGACGGGCGGTGGCGAGCAGCAGAGCGCGAGACCTGCGGCGTCATCCGACCCGCATGGGGCAGCGACAGGCCCCGGGCCGGGGCAGGGAGCCCAGGGACCCGGCGCTCAGGGCGTCGGAGAGGGCGGTCGGCACGCCGATGGCGGCCGAGGTGCCCGGAACGGTCAGAGCATGGCGGGGGGCGGTCAAGGGCAGGGCGCCGGCAGCCATCAAGCCGGTGGGGCCGGAAACGCTGGCGGAGGCGCCGGCAACGGCGGCGGCCCCGGTGGGGCCGGCAACGGCGGTGGAGGGGCCGGGAACGCTGGTGGTGGGGCCGCTGGGAACGGCGGTGGAGGTGCCGGCCAGGGCGGCAACGGCGGCGGACACGGTGGACACGGCGGGCATGGCGGAGGCCATGGCGGTCACGGCGGTGGCGGGCAAGGCGGCAGCG
>CAWKBT010000013.1:0-20324 GCA_963847915.1 uncultured Alphaproteobacteria bacterium | reverse complement strand
GCTGAGCACCTTTGCGGCCCCGAATCGCATTGTCAGGCCCCGCGCTTCGAGCACCGGCGCCTCGGCACGGATCCCGGCCGCGGCCCGATCCTGCACGGCGTCTCCTTCCCCCTGAGACGCCGAGAGCCGACCGCTCTCGTTCGTCGTCTCGTCTTCGACCAAGTTGCATTTGTCTTACGAGATGGTGAAATCCTTCGCGAGACTCGTCAAGCGGGAAAAGAGCTGTCCCACGCCGGCTTGCGTCGCCCGACGCCGGCGCCTCGCCCTCATCCCTTCACCGCGCCGGCAGTCAGGCCGGAGATGATATATTTTCCTGAGCCAACAGGAACATGAGGATCGCCGGCAGGATCGTGAGGGTGATGAAAGCCAGCACCAGTTGCCAGGAGGTCGAGAACTCGCCCTGATAGGCCATGAGGCCGAGCGGCCACGGAAATTGTTGTCCGTGTTGAGCAGGATCAAGGGCAGGAGGTAATTGTTCCAGCTGCCGACGAAGGCGATGATTGCGACCGTGGCGAGGATCGGCAGCGACAAGGGCAGGGTGACGAGCAGGAAGTAGCGGATATAGCCGCAGCCATCGACCAGCGCCGCGTCGAGGAGCTCCGAAGGCAATTGCTTGAAGGCATTGCGCAAAAGCAGGATCGCCATCCCGAGGCCGAAGGCGACCTGCGGCAGCACCACGCCCCAGGCGGTGTCGAGCAGACCGAGATTACGCACCTTGATGAAGATCGGCAGGATCGCGGTCGCCGCCGGAAACATCATGCCGATCAGGAGATAGCTCATCAGGAAGCGGTCGCCGAAGAAGCGCAGATGCGCGAAGGCGAAGGCCGCGAGCGAGGCCAACGTCAGCGTCAAAACCACGGTGATGGAGGCGATGATCATCGAGTTGGCGGCAGCACCAATAGCGCGCGCTGACGAGAATGTCCCAGTAATTGCCCCAGAGCCAGGTCCGGGGCAGGCCGAAGGCGTTGGAGCGCAGGTCGCCGAGGTCGCGCAGGCCGCCGAGGGCCGTGGCCAGCAGCGGCACCAGGACGACGGTGGCGACGAGGAACAGGGGGGCGAAGCGAAACGGCGGCCAGAGAGCGAAGCCGGCCGCGCGGGCGGGCGGGGCGACGGTTCCGCCTCCTTCGGCCTCCCCTGGTGCGCCGGGGGGCGCCGAGGATCGGGCGGGCGTCACTCATCGCGCATGATCGCCCGCTTGTAGCCGAAGGCGAAGGCGACGAGACGCAGAACAGGACGACGCCCACCGCCGAGCCGAAGCCGACCCGCATGCGGGCAATGCCGAAGGAATACAGGAACGAGACCATGGTGTGGGTCGGTTGAATGGCCCGCCGCCGGTGAGCGGAATGATCATGTCGAAGAACTGCAGCGAGCCGATCACCGAAAAGAAGACCGACAGTCAGCATCGGCGCGAGCCCCGGCAGCGTGATGAAGCGGAAGCGCTGAAGGCGTTGGCGCCGTCCATGCGGGCGGCCTCGTAGAGCGAGAGTCGATGCCCTGCAGGCCGGCGATGTAGAGCATCATGTGGAAGCCGAATATTTCCACACGACGACGACCAACACCATCAGGGCGTGCTGGGGCTGGCCAGCAGGAAGACCGGCCCGCAGCCGAGCTCTGCGAGAGGCCGGAGACCAGGCCGTATCGCCGTCGAACACGAAGCGGCAGATCAGCCCGGCGGCGACGTCGGCCAGGATATAGGGCAGGAAGAAGATCAGCCGAAACGTCACGGTGCCGATCTGGCGGCCGGAGAGCAGCAGCGCCATCGCCGAGCGCGAGCGGCAGCTGGATGGCGAAGGGCGACGACGATCACGCGGTTGTTGAGAGCGCCGGCGGAAGGTCGCGTTGTCGAGGACCGGGCGAAGTTCCTAGGCCGTCGAACGGCTCGGCACGCCATATCCGTTCCAGTTGAAGAGGCTGTACCGCGCGGCTTCCGCCATCGGCATCGTCACGAAGAGCGTGAAGACCAGGAGGGCCGGCGGAAGGAACACCGCCGCCGTCACCGCCATGGAGCGCGGGTGAAGGCGGGGTCCGCGGGAGGACGAGCGCGCCCATCCGCCGTCGCCGGGGGGCCGCGGCCGGCACCCACTGCTCGTCCCACGCTTGCTGGATCGCCTTGGCTCCCTCCTCAGGCGTGTCTCGCGGCCCGCCGCACGGCCACCGAGACATCGTTCGACGACGCGCCCGACCGACGGCCCGAGATCCTGGTCGAAGAAGATCTGGATGTGCCGGGAGGCGCCGATGTCACAGGCCACCGCCTTGATCAGGGCTTGACGATGGCCTCGGCGCTCCTGCAACGCCGGGATATAGCGCCGATGCTGGCCGCCTCGCGACTTCTACTTGGCTTGGCTGAAGAAGCGCAGGAAGTCCTCGGTCTCCTTCGGGGCGTCCTTGGTGACGAGGAGGCCGTTGACGCCGCCGAGCGTGTCGCCGCTCGCGCCCTTGCCGCCCGCGACGGCCGGGAAAGCGAAGATGCCGATCTCGTCGGAGGTGAGCCCCTTGCCGTTCGCCGCGTTGTTCTTCTGCGTGCCGGGAAGCCAGTTGCCCATGAGCTGCATCGCGCCCCGGCCGTCCCCGAAGAGGCCGGCGGCCTGCAGTGCCATCGTGCCCTGGTAGCCGGGCTGGAACGGCTCGAGCGCGACGAGTTCACGCAGCTTGCGCCCGGCTTCGACGAAGGCCTGGTTGGCGAAACCGCCGTCCCGACCCGCTTCCGCGCGCGCCAGCAGGTCCGGCCCGCCGATCCGCAGGGCGAGATAGGACCAGTAGAAATGCAGCGGCCATTTCTCGCCGGCCCCGACCAGGATGGGGGTGATGCCGGCCGTCTTGAGCGTCTTCACGGCCTGCAGGAAATCGTCCCAGGACTTGATGTCCTCGGCCCGCAGCCCCGCTTTCGCGAAGAGCGCCTTGTTGTAGAAGAACGCGACCTCGCTCATCAGGATCGGGGCGCCGTACATGGTGCCCGAGGCGTCGTAGGCCGTCGTGGCGGCCGGGATCAGGGTCTGCATCCAGCCCTGGTCCGCCTTGGGCACGGCGCGAAGGAAGCCCGCCTCCGCCTGGGCCCGCATGACGCCGCCGGCCCAGCTGTAGATGAGGTTCGGCCGGTCGCGGCTCTGCAGCATGGTGGGTAGCTTGGCCTTGTAGGCCTCGTTCTCGTAATACTGGAACACGACCGTCACGTCGGGGTGCAGCGCCGTGTAGTCGTGCCCGATGCGGTCCCACAGCGCACGGGCGCCGGGATCCGTCTCGACATGGGCGATCGTGATGGTGGAGGCCGCGGCGGCGGCCGCCATGGCGAGCCACACACATGCGCCGATCGTCACCCGCTTGAGCATGCTCCCCTCCCGAAACCGTCCTCGATATATTTCGAGATACGGACAAAATCTGCCTCCAACCTCCCGTGGAAGTCAAGCTCCGTGACTGTCGCCGACCTCAACGACCCCCGTGGCCCGTTGACAAGGCTCCGTCGTCCGACTTTTAATGCGGAAACAGAAATAATCACCGCCGGACCGCAACCCGCTTCATGAAAACCGCCGATCCGGAACTGATGCGTGCCATCAACCGCTTCCACGTCGTGGACGCGGTGCGGCGGTTTGGCCCTATCGCCAGGGTGGAGATCAGCGCCCGTACGGAACTCAGCCCCACCACGGTGTCGGCGATCACGGCCGCGCTGATCGAGGACGGCCTGATCGTGCCTCAGCAGGTGGGGGACATCCGGGATGCCGGCCGCGGCCGGCCGCGGGTCATGCTGGAACTCAACCCCGAGGCCGCCTCCGTGGTGGGCGTGAAGCTCGCGCCGGACCGGATCACCGTGGTGGCGACCAACTTCCGCGCCGATGTCCGCACCGACCTCGCCCTGCCGGTCCGCATCAGCCGCCAGTCCGCCTCGGTCATCGCCGACCTCGTCGAGGACGGCGTGCGCCAATGCGTGGCCGATGCCGGGCTCGCCATCGCGGCCGTGCGGGGCATCTGCGTCGGGCTTCCGGGCGTCGTCGAGCACCAGACCGGCCTGTGCCGGCAGAGCGCCGTCTTCAGCGAGCGCGACGTGCCGTTCGCGGCGGACCTGCAGCGACGGCTCGGCCTGCCGGTGTCGATCGACAGCGACGTCAACCTCGTGACCTTGGCGGAGGCGTGGTTCGGCGAAGCGCGCGGGCTCGACGACTTCCTCGTGGTGAGCCTCGAAGGCAGCCTCGGCCTCGGCATCATGCACAAGGGCGAGTTGTTCCGCGGCGCCGGTGGCCTCGGCCCCGACCTCGGCGATTTCGTGGTGCGCCCCACGGGCCGGAGCGACGGCGCCCGGCTCGCCGACGTCGCCTCCGAACCCGCCATCCTGGCCGAGGCCCGGGCACGCCTCGGCGGCGACGCGCGGGCGATCCCCGGAGCGCGGCACCGCGCTGAGACGCGGATCGACATGGCGCGGGTCGCGGCCCTGGCCGCCGAAGGCCATTCCGGGATGCTGGACATCCTGGCCACGGCCGGGGAAGCGCTGGGCTTCGCCATCGCCAACCTCGTCGCGCTGTTCGCGCCCCCCAAGGTCATCCTGGTCGGTGGCGCGGGTCCTGCGCTGCTGCGGCCCCTGCGCGCCACGGTGGCGCTGCTGGTGCCGCCCAGTCTCGCCGAACCTCGCCGAGATCGTCGAGCACCGCTGGGGCGATGAGACCTGGGCCCGGGGCGCCGCCGCCATGACGCTGCAGGACCTCTACGGCGCCCCATGGGGCACGACGGGCCCGGCGCGACAGCGCTGAGACGGACATCGGGGCGGCCGGCAGAGCCCGACCCCAGGGAGGACACGGGATGGAACGAACCGGTATCGGCATCATCGGCTGCGGCACGATCAGTCCCGCCTATCTCAAGGCGGCGCGGCGCTTTCCAACATCGCGGTGCTGGCCCTCGCGGACCTCGATGCGTCTGCCGCCGCCGCGCGGAGCGCCGAATTCGGCATTCCCGGCCGTGACGATCGAGGCCCTTCTGGCCGATCCCGCCATCACGATCGTGGTCAACCTCACGGTGCCCAAGGCCCATGTCGCGGTCGGCCACGCCTGCCTGCGCGCCGGCAAACACGTGCATTCCGAGAAGCCGCTCGGCATCGCCACGGCCGAGGCCCGCGGGCTCCTCGCCGCCGCCGCCGAGCGCGGCCTGCGGGTCGGCTGTGCGCCCGACACCTTTCTCGGGGGTGCGCACCAGACCTGCCGGGCCCTCGTCGACGAAGGGGCCATCGGCCGGCCCGTCGGCGGGTACGGCCGTCTTCCTGTGCCCCGGCCACGAGCGCTGGCATCCCAATCCGGCGTTCTACTATCTCGAGGGCGGCGGCCCCATGCTGGACATGGGGCCCTATTACATCACCGACCTCGTGAACCTTCTCGGGCCCGTGGCCGAGGTGTCCGGCATGACGAGCCGCCCACGGGACGAGCGCACGGTCGCGAGCGGACCGCTCGCGGGTCGCACCATCCCGGTCGAGGTGCCGACCCATGCCGCCGGCACGCTGCGTTTCGCCTCCGGCGCCGTCGTCTCGCTGGCCATGAGCTTCGACGTCCCCAAGCACCGTCATGTGCCGATCGAGATCTACGGAACCGAAGCCTCGCTGATCGTGCCGGATCCGAACACTTCGGCGGCCGGATCGAGATGGCGGCGACAGGCGGGGACTGGCGTGAGGTCGCGACCCGCCATCCCTTCGCCGACGACAATTATCGCTCGATCGGCGTCGCCGACATGGCGCATGCGATCCGCAGCGGCGAGCCGCACCGCGCGAGCGGGGAGCTCGCCTTCCATGTGCTCGAAGTCATGGAGGCCTTCGGCCGGTCCTCGGACGAGGGCCGCACCATCGCGATCGCGAGCCGTCCCGAACGCCCGCGCGCCACTGCCGCCCGGCCTCCTCGAGCCGATCGCCGCGACACACCAGGGAGAATGACATGCGCGAAGCACTGATCGTTTGGGGCGGATGGAGCGGCCACGAGCCCGAGCAATGCGCCGCCATCATTTCCGAGATGCTGGAGGAGGAAGGGTTCAAGACCTACGTCGAGAACGCGACGGAGGCTTTCGCCGACCCCGCCCTCGCCGACATGAGCCTGATCGTGCCGATCGTCACCATGTCGAAGATCGAGAAGGAGGAGGTCGACAACCTGACCCGCGCCGTCCGGGGCGGCGTCGGCCTCGCCGGCTACCACGGCGGCATGGGCGACGCCTTCCGCGAATTCGGTCGACTACCAGTTCATGGTGGGCGGCCAGTGGGTCGCCCATCCCGGCAACATCATCGACTATGAGGTCGAGGTAACCCGTCCCGACGACCCGATCATGGCCGGGCTGCCGCCTCGCTTCCCCTACAGGTCCGAGCAGTACTACATGCATGTCGACCCCTCGAACGAGGTGCTGGCGACCACGCGCTTCACGGGCGAGCACGCCGACTGGATCGACGGCGTGGTCATGCCGGTGGCGTGGAAGCGGCGGCATGGCAGCGGCCGTGTCTTCTATTCCGCGCTCGGCCATGTCGCCTCGGAATTCATGGTTCCGGAGATGCGCAGTATGATCCGGCGCGGCATGCTGTGGGCCGCGCGCTGAATGCCGCCCCGACCCGAGGAGGAGACCCCTTGCCCAAGACCCTGAAGGGACCAGGCCTGTTCCTGGCGCAGTTCGCCGGCGACGCCGCGCCGTTCGATTCGCTCGATGCCATCTGCCGATGGGCGGCGGGGCTCGGCTACAAGGGCGTGCAGATCCCGACCTGGGACGCGCGCCTGTTCGACCTCGCCCGCGCCGCCGAGTCGAAGACCTACTGCGACGAGGTGGCGGGCACGGCCGCCGCCCACGGCCTCGCCGTCACCGAACTCTCGACGCATCTCCAGGGCCAGCTCGTCGCCGTGAACCCGGCCTTCGACGCGGCCTTCGACGGCTTCGCCCCAGAGGCGGTGCGGGGGAACGCGAAGGCCCGGCAGGCCTGGGCGGTCGAGCAGGTCAAGATGGCGGCCCGGGCCTCGCGCCACCTCGGGCTCTCGGCCAGCGTATCCTTTACGGGCGCGCTCGCCTGGCCCTTCGTCTATCCCTGGCCGCAGCGCCCGGCCGGGCTCGTCGAGACGAGCTTCGCCGAACTCGCCCGGCGCTGGGGGCCGATCTTCGACACCTACGAGGAGAACGGCTGCGACGTCGGCTTCGAGCTGCATCCGGGCGAGGACGTGTTCGACGGCGCGACTTTCGAGATGTTCCTCGACGCCGCGGGCGGGCACCGGCGCTGCTGCATCAACTACGATCCCTCGCATTTCCTGCTGCAGGGCCTCGACTACCTCGGCTTCATCGACGTCTACCACGAGCGCATCAAGGCCTTTCACGTCAAGGACGCGGAGTTCAACCCGACCGCGCGCCAGGGCTTCTATTCGGGGTTCCAGCCCTGGATCGACCGCGCGGCCCGGTTCCGCTCGCTCGGCGACGGGCAGGTGGACTTCGGTGGCATCTTCTCGAAACTCGCCCAGCACGGCTACGACAGCTGGGCGGTGCTCGAATGGGAATGCTGCCTCAAGCACCCGGAGGACGGCGCGCGCGAGGGCGCCGAATTCATCGCCGCCCACATCATCCGGGTGACCGAGCGCGCCTTCGACGACTTCGCCGGCGGCGCGCCCGACGAGGCGCGCAACCGCCGCATGCTGGGCCTGGAAGCCTGAGGAGCGCGCCATGATCGAAGGGACATCCAAGGCCACGGGCCGGCGCATCCGCCTCGGCATGGTGGGGGGCGGCGAGGGGGCCTTCATCGGCGCCGTCCACCGCATCGCGGCCCGCATGGACGACCGCTACGAACTCGTCGCCGGCGCGCTGTCGGCGACGCCCGACAAGGCGGCGCGCTCGGCCGCCGCGCTGGGGCTCGACCCGGCCCGCAGCTACCCGGATTTCGCCACCATGGCGCGGGCCGAGGCGGCGCGGCCGGACGGCATCGAGGCGGTCAGCATCGTGACGCCGAACCACCTGCACGCGCCGGCGGCCCGCGCCTTCCTCGATGCCGGCATCCACGTCATCTGCGACAAACCGTTGACGACGACGCTGGCGGAGGCGCGAAGCCTGGCGGAGGCGGCGCAGCGCTCCGGCCTCGTCTTCGCACTGACCCACAATTACACGGGCTATCCGACGATCCGGCAGGCGCGCGCCATGGTGCGCGACGGGGTGCTGGGCGACATCCGGGTCGTCCAGGTCGAATACGCCCAGGACTGGTTGGCCGAGAAGCTGGAGGACACCGGCCACAAGCAGGCCGAGTGGCGCTCCGATCCGACCCGCTCGGGCGCGGGCGGCTGCATCGGCGATATCGGCACCCACGCCTTCAACCTCGCGCAGTTCGTGACGGGGCTGGAGGTCGCGGAAGTCTGCGCCGAGCTGTCCCGCTTCGTGCCGGGCCGGCTCCTCGATGACGACGTCCAGGTGATGCTGCGCTACCGCGGCGGCGCCCGCGGCATGCTCTGGGCCAGCCAAGTCGCAGTCGGCAACGAGAACGAGATCGCGCTCCGGGTCTACGGCACCAAGGGCGGGCTCGCCTGGTCGCACCGCATGGTCAACGAACTGATCTGGTGCCCTCTCGGCGGCACCCGGGAGATCCTGACCCGCAACGGTGCTGGCGCCGAGGGTGAGAACCGGCGCATGTCGCGGGTGCCCCCGGGTCACCCCGAGGGCTATCTCGAGGGCTTCGCCAACATCTACGGTGAAGCCGCCGAGGCCATCCTGGCGGCGCGGGAGGGGCGGGGGGTCCCGACCGGCGTGACCTTTCCGACCGCCGCCGACGGCGTCGCAGGCCTCGCGTTCATCGAGGCTGCGGTTCACTCGTCGGCCCAGGGCGGCGTCTGGACGCCGCTGTGAGGCTCGTGGCGGTGGGTGCGCGGACGACGATCTGCGGCCCTGTCCTCTCGCGCCTTCGAACCCTGCGGCCTCGCCCCCGGGCCGCGCGACGGCAGGGGACGTGCGTTTGCCATGCGGAAACGGTCAACGACTTGGCCGACGACGTGGACGACTCTGGCCGACGCCACGCCGAATCGGCTCGGCTCGCCCCCCTCGCGACGCTCACGAACCGGCAAAATGTCGGTCGTGAGCCCGTCGGTGACGGCGTGCCTGCCCCGCTGCCGGCCATGAGACGGCCGACCGGTGACGTGGCCGGGCTCGGCGGTGTACGAGCTTCGGACTGCCTCGTCTGCACCCCTCGATTTCGTTGCTGACCGTCTCGCGTCCCCAGATCGCCTGATCGTATCCGCCGTTCCCCCGTCCAGGGGGACGGGCGAGGGTCGCCCCGCAAAGCTGACCCCCGCCGACGTCGTCACGGGTCGGGGAGGTCCTGTCCGTGCAGGGCGCGGAACCCCGTCGGCGCGATGATCGCGCCATCGCGGGTTTGGACGGGATAACGAGGTGGCGGCCTCGTCGAGGCCGAGCGCCAGGTTCGGACCTGCGTGCAGGCCATGCGGGGGATGGTCACGCCCCGGCATGCGCTCGGGCTCATCGCCCGCGCCTTCGGGTCGAGGCGCGCCGACGCTCCTCCCGCTCCTTGTCCCGCCTTGCCCGATCGATCATGTTGCGGATGGTCTCAGCCGACCGGTCCGGATCGAATTGCTTCTTCTCCCGGGTCAGTCGGTCGGCCATCCTCTTGACGAAGCCATCGACCATCTCGGGCTGCGTCAAGCAATGGTCCAGGAGTTCAGCCAGAACGACCTTCGCGACATCATCCCTTTCCGGGATCCCCTCCTCCTCCTGCATCTCGCGATGGATGCGTTGGAGGCGCCTCTGATTTTTCAATCGCTGGCGATATTTTTCGGCGTCTCCGGGTCCGTATTCCATGGGCACGGCCCTCCTTCCCTCGGCCGTGCTCTTCATCATCGCCAGACTTTAGCAAGTCGCAACGAGCCTCATCGCGGCCCCGCTCACCGGGATCCGGGTTATGTCACCCGGTTTCCCCTTGGTACCTAAAAGGATGTCGGAGTGAGCCACCGGGTGATCAAACCCGGTGAGAGCATGACGGCTTTGGCGCCCTGATCGGCCGGCTGACGAAGGCGCAAACCTGATGCTGGGCTCGTTCCGTTTCCTCCCACGCCGATCGCCTGCCCGGCGTGGCTGACACGTCTCCAGCGTCGGTCAGTCTCAGGCGACGTGTGCCGACCGGTCCCGGTGGGGGTCGCTGGACACGTGGACTCGACGCGAGACTGAGATTGGGGGCAGAGGTCGATCGTCACCTCGGTCAGGCCTCGTCGGCGCCGGCATCGGCCATAGGGATGCGAAAGTTGCGGGTGAGCCCGTCGATGCCCGAGTCACGCCGGACGGGTGAGCAGCCTCAGGTCCGGCGCGAGGTGCCAGAGCAGGGCAGCCATGACCAGTACGCCGCCGAGAAGCGTAGCCGTGCCGGGCCGCTCGCCGAAGGCGAGCCACACCAGGGCAGGCCCGGACGCGACGTCCAGCATGCTGATCAGCCCGACCTCGGCGGGCGGGATCCGCCGCGCCCCTGCCATGTAGAGCGCCATGGCGAGGCCGATGGTGAGGAGGCCGAAGGGCACCAGCAGGGCCAGCTGGGCCGTGCTGACGCCCGAATCGCGCGCCATGGCGAAGCCGATGACGGCGCTGAGCGCCGTGCCGAGCGTGTAGACGGCGTTGCTGGTGCGCGCGTTGCGGCGTGCGTTGACGAGGATCACCGCCATGCCGACGTTCATGGCGAGGGCGAGCGCCATGCCGGCGAGGCGCGTGCCGTCCCCGACGCCGCCGGCCACCATGGCGGCGACACCGCAGAGTGCGACGAGGCTCGCCACCATCAGGCGGCGCTCCGGCCCTTCCCGGGTCCAGACCCAGGCGACCGCTGCGGTGACGAAGGGCAGGGTGGCGTAGACCACCGTCACGTCGGCCACGGTCGTGAGCTTGAGGGCGAAGATGTAGCATACGCTGCAGAGCGCCGTCGGCACCGAGAGAGCGAGGCCTCGCCAGCCGATCGCCAGTGCGCCGCTGCCGCGCAGGACCTCGGCCGCCATCCAGGCCAGCATGAAAGCGGTGCCGAACACAGCGCGCCAAGCCAGGATGGTCCAAGGTTCGAGGCGCAGCGCGTGGGTGAAGAGCCCGGCCGTGCTGTAGATGAAGCCTGCCGCCAGCACCATGAGGATGCCGGCCGAGCGCTGATCCCTCATGGCGTCTGCCTGCTCGGCGCCGTCCTCACAGGAACCGCCGCGGCACGCGCTCGTGCCAGGTGCGGGTGCGAATGAGCGCGTCGTTCTCGTAGGCCCTGAGTTCGCCCGTGATGGTGAAGGCGCTCGCGTCGCCCGACATCGCCGTCTCGGTCTCGATGCGGATGCGCCAGCCCTCGCGGCCCATCGCGTAGCGCTGGGTGATGCGGGTCTCGGCCGAGAGCGGGTCGCCTCCGACCGTGAGCGTGCGGGTGAGGTCGTGCGACAGTTCGGTGCCGATCGCATCCCAGCGCATCACGCCCTCGCCGAACAGGCCGCCCTCGCCCTCTGTCACGACCGTCGCAGTCTCGCCGAGAAGATCGAAGGTCACCCGCCGCGCCGCCCGCCCCTCGGCGATCCGCGTCGCCGGCGTCGCCGGGCCGTGGCGGGGCACCGCGAAGGCGACCTCGGCCGCCTCGCCGTCGCGCACCGGAAGGCGCAGCCCGCTCTGTGCGGGCTCCAGCGTGAGCGTCGCTCCGTCGCGCGCGGGCCAGACGAGCGGCCAGTAGGCGGTGGACACGGCCAGGCGCAGGCGGTGGCCGGCCGGCACGCGATGCCCGCACATCTTGAGCGGGACCGACACCGAGACGGCCTTGCCCGGCACGAGGGGGCGTGGGTCCTCGGATCCGGCGCGGTGCGACAGGTTCAGCACCGCGTAGGACACCCGCAGCGAGGACCCGTCCGGCGCCACGTCGCAGAGCCGGACCGCGACCTGGGCCTGGGGCCGGTCGGAGGCGAGGCGGAGCGTGACGTCGGGGTTGCCGAGGATCTCGAGCGGCGCCGCCAAGGGCTCGGAGTCGAAACACAGCGACAGGCCGTCGTCGAGGCGCTGGTCGGTCGGGCGCTCGCCCGCGACGCCCGTGCCCATCCACTCTCCGCCGCAGGTCCCCGTCCAGGGCGGCGAGCGGACCGCGCAGGCCTCGCCGCTCGACGGCCCGTCGACGAGCCGCCCCGGCGCGAGGCCGAAGGCGCGCTGGCGGGCGGACGGGGTCGGCCAGGCGGCCTCGCCGACGAAGCGGCCTTCGGAGGTCGCGCGCGTCGCGGACGGGGGTTGCCAGTCCTCGATGAAGGCCCGCATCGGCGGCTCGGCCATCAGGCCGGTGTCGCGGCCTTTCAACCAGTGGTCCCACCAGCGCGTGCATTCGCCCAGGAAGTCGATCGCGGGGCCGGGGCTGCCGTCCTGCGGGTAGATGTGGGCCCAGGGTCCGACGAGGCCGAGGCGCGGCACCCGGAGGTGCCGATCAGCCGCGGCACCGCGTCGGTATAGGCGTCGCCGTAGCCCCCCACGGCCAGCACCGGGACCGCGATGGCGCCCCAGTCCTCGCAGACCGAACCATGGCGCCAGTAGGCGTCGCGGGTCTGGTGCGCCAGCCACAGGGCGGGCCAGAACGGCATCGCGTCGAGCCGCTCCAGCCAGCGCGCGCGCCAATCCGCCCGGATCTCGGGGTCGGGCGGCCGGCCCTGGTAGGCCAGCATGATGGCGCCCCACCACAGGTTGTCGTTGAGGAGGCAACCGCCCTTGTAATGGATGTCGTCGCCGAACCGGTCGTCGGTCGAGCAGACCGTGACGATGGCCTTCAGCGCCGGCGGACGCCGGGCCGCGACCTGCAGGGCGTTGAAGCCGCCCCAGCTCTTGCCCATCATGCCGACCGCGCCCGAGCACCAGGGCTGCGCGGCGATCCAGGCGATGACCTCGAGAGCGTCGTCCTGCTCCTGCTGCAGGTATTCGTCGTCGAGCAGCCCGTCCGAATCGCCCGACCCCCGCATGTCGACGCGCAGCGCCGCGTAGCCGGCGGCGGCGAAGAAGCCGTGCATGGGTTCGTCGCGCCCCCGCGTCCCGTCGCGCTTGCGGTAGGGGATGTATTCGAGGACCGCCGGCACCGGCGTGCCGCCCGAAGGCCGCCACATGCGGGCGGCCAGCCGCGTGCCGTCGGCGAGCGGGATCCACAGGTTCTCGACGACTTCGACGGTCCGGGGTTCGATCTGTTCCACTCTCGCGGCTCCCTCGTGGCGGGCCGCCAGGATCGCGGCTTTGCCGCCGGCCTGGCAAGGGGGCGACGTCGCGATTGGACCAGGGATGGGTCGCGCGCCGTCGAGCCGGGCGCGGAGGCCTGGGCGATCCTCGCGCATCGGGACCCGGAGCGCGGCGCGGCATGAACCCCAACGTTTTCATCACCTGCGCCGTCACGGGTGCGGGCGACACGGCCGGCCGCAGTGCCAACGTGCCGGTCACGCCCAAACAGATCGCCGAAGCGGCGATCGAGGCCGCGCGTGCCGGCGCCGCCATCGCCCACATCCACGTGCGCGATCCCGAGACCGGCAAGGGCTCGCGCGCGCTGCCGCTCTACCGCGAGGTCGTCCAGCGCGTGCGCGATTCCGGGACGGACGTGATCCTCAATCTCACGGCCGGCATGGGGGGCGACATCGTCTTCGGCGCCGGCGAGACGCCGCTGCCGCTCGACCCCGCCGGCACCGACATGGTGGGGCCGACCGAGCGCCTCGCCCATGTCGCCGAACTCCGGCCCGAGATCTGCACGCTCGACTGCGGCACGATGAACTTCGCGCTGGGCGACTACGTGATGACCAACACGCCGGCGACGCTGCGCGCCATGGCGCGGCAGGTGCAGGCGCTCGGCGTCCGGCCCGAACTCGAAGTCTTCGACGCCGGCCACCTCGTCTTCGTCAACGATCTCGTCAAGGAGGGGCTGATCGACGGGCCGGCCATGATCCAGCTCTGCCTCGGCATCCCCTACGGCGCACCCGACGACCCGCTGACCCTGATGGCGCTGGTGAACCGCCTGCCGGCGGGCGCCGTCTTCAGCGCCTTCTCGATCGGCCGGCGCCAACTGCCCTATGTCGCCATGGCGGCACTGGCGGGCGGCAACGTCCGTGTCGGGCTCGAAGACAATTTGTGGCTCGACCGCGGCGTCCTCGCAACCAACGGCGCGCTGGTCGAGCGTGCCGCCACCATCCTCACCGCCATGGGGGCCTCCGTGATGGGACCGGCGGAGACGCGCGCCCTCCTGAAACTCCGGAGCCCCGCATGAGCGCCCGCGAAACGATCGGCCTCGTCGGCGGCGGCGTGATCGGTGCCGGCTGGGCGGCCCGCTTCCTCTTGAACGGCCACGATTGCACCGTCTACGACCCGGACCCGGACCTCGGCCGCAAGCTCGAAGCGGTGATCGGCAATGCGCGCCGGGCCTGGCGCCAGCTGATGCCGGGTGTCGCCGTGCCGGAAGGGCGGCTGCGGCTGGCCGGCTCCATCGCCGACGCCGTGCGCGCCGCCGACTTCGTCGTCGAGAGCCTGCCCGAGGTCGAGGACCTCAAGGTCAGGGTCCTGGGCGAGATCGACGCCGCCGCCCGGCCCGAGGTCGTGGTCGCGTCCTCGACCTCGGGGCTGCTGCCGACCCGCCTCGCCGCCGGCATGGCGCATCCGGAGCGGCTCGTCGTCGGCCACCCGTTCAACCCCGTCTACCTCCTGCCGCTGGTCGAGGTCTGCGGCGGCGAGCGGACCGATCCCGCCGCGCAGGACCGTGCGGCCGTCCTCTTCGAGCGGATCGGCATGCGGGTGCTGCGCGTGCGCAAGGAGGTCGACGGCTTCGTGGCGGACCGGCTGCTCGAAGCCTTGTGGCGCGAGGCGCTGTGGCTCGTGGCGGACGGCGTCGCCACCACCGAGGAGATCGACGACGCGATCCGTTACGGCGCCGGCCTGCGCTGGAGCTTCATGGGCACGTTCCTGATCTACCGGCTCGCCGGTGGCGAGGCGGGGATGCGGCACTTCCTCGCGCAGTTCGGCCCGGCCCTGAAACTGCCCTGGACCAGGCTCGTCGCGCCCGAACTCACGGATGCCCTGGTCGACCGCGTCTCCGCCCAGTCCGACGCGCAGGCGGCCGGGGTCTCGATCCGCGATCTCGAGCGCCAGCGCGACGACGCTCTCGTGGCGGTGCTTTCGGCCCTGCGCGGCCAGGATTACGCGGCCGGGGCCGTGGTGGCGGCGCACGAGCGGGCGCTCCGGAACCGCGCCGCCCCCGGCACCGGGCCGGACGTCACCTGGACCGGCGTGGTGCTGCCCGAGTGGATCGACTACAACGGCCATATGACGGAGCACCGCTATCTGCAGTGTTTCGGGGACGCGACGGACGCGCTGCTGGCGCGGCTCGGCGTCGACGCCGCCTATCTGGCGAAGCGACGCAGCTTCTACACGGTCGAGACCCATCTCGTGCACGAGGGCGAGGCCCATGCAGGCGAGCCTCTGGCGGTCGACACGCAGGTGCTCTCGGCCGACGGCAAGCGCCTGCACGTCTTCCACTGCCTGCGGTGCCCGACGGACGGCCGTCGCCTGGCGAGCGCTGAACAGATGCTGCTTCACGTCGACACAGCGGCGGGCCGCAGCGTGGCGGCGGAGGGTCCGGTTCTCGCCGCCATGCAGGACCTCGCCCAGCGCCACGGCGGCCTGCCGCGCCCGCAGGCGGCGGGGCGGAGCATCGGCATGACGCGGCGCTGAGCCTCGTGACGATCCGGGACGTGGTGTCCGAACGCTGTCCCGATGTCCCTCAGCGCCGCCGCGCCCTGTCGGCCTCCGCCGCGCTGGGTTCCGTCTCGCCAGGTCGAGCGCGCGGTGAGGTATGGTGAGCCCGTCGCATCGCCGGATGCGATCGGATCTCCCTGTCATTCCCCAACCGTCCGGGGCCCGTCATCACGCTACCGACCGCGCGCGATCCTGGTGACAGATGGACGGGTCGGACGCTTGAGCTGGATCGAGCGCCTTCGTCGCACAGGCGCTCCGTCGCAAGAGCCCGCGACGGCTCACATCTGCACCCGCAGGCCGCCTCAGTTCTGCGATCTTGTGATCGGGGTCAGTCCCGGCAGAGCCTGGGTGTTCTCGATCCGCGCGCCCTCGAGCTGACGTGGATCGAGGTTGAGGCTTTCCAGAATGGTGGGGGCGATCTGGGTGGTCTGGACGGTGTCCGGGATCGTGGCGCTCTGCAGCGAAGGGTTCGAAACGAGCAGGGCGACACTGCGGTCGTCGTTCGAGAAGCCGCCGTGTTCGGCGAGCTTGGTGCCGCCCGTGTAGATCAACCCTTGGTTCGTGATCGCGATGAAGTCGGGCGTCCGGTTGTCCTTGAAGGGGTCCTGATAGAGTTTCGTCAGTGCGTCGCGCTTCAGCAGCTTCGAAATGCCGAGCTGCGCCGCATTGACCTCGAGGAAGGCGGCCGCTTTGCGATAGTCGGCCTCCTGCAATCCGGGCTTGAGCCACACGAGGCCGACATCGTCGGTGATCGAGGCGTCATAACCGGGAATATTGGCATAGGGGCCGTCGCTGACGGCGGCACGGTCGCCAAGGTTGATCGGTGACTGGCCGTGCTTGGCCGAGACGATGACCAGCGTTGAGCGCAGGAGCCCGCGCTGCTCCAGCGCCTTCATCATGGCGCCGAGTTGCGCGTCGACGAAGTCGAGGTTGGCGGCGAGGCCGGTGTTGGGCTGCCGGCCGATCGCGTCGAGATATCCTCCCTTGAGGCCTGCATCCTGAGGATCGCTCGGGTTGCCCGCGGCAAGCTTCTGCCCCACGCTGACAGCCTGGAAGTTCATCCCGAAGATGCGCGGCACGCCGACCTGATTCTGCCCCGTGCTGTCGAGCCCCTGGATCTCGTTGAGCACCGCCTGCACCTTCGCGGCATCGTTGCGCTGGATGCTGTGAAAGCCGGTGGTCGTGTCGGCCCCCGTGATCGGATCGTTCGAGTCGACCTCCGGCGTGAAAAGGTCGACGACGCCCTGTCCCGAAGGACCGTTGACGAGGTCGTAGGCCGGATGCTTGTCGGCCCAGGCCGTACGCCCGCCGGCCGCGCGGATCACTTCGAAGATCGTGTTGGTCTTGATGAACTCGTGCGGATAGACGGGTCTGCACTTGCCGTTCACGAGACGCATCGGCAGCTTCGCGGGGTCGATCTGCGTGAGAGGCTGGCCGGGCGTGCCTCCGGCGTTGAGCACCTTTGAATTGACGTCGACGGATTCGTCGAAGGTCGTCTGCGTGCCGGGCGAACCCGCGCAGTTCGAGCCCGGCGCGAACAGCTCGCGATCGTAGGAGACGTCGTAGAAGACGCCGTGCGTCTTGGGCGTCCCTCCGGTGAGCTGAGCCAGAAGGCCCGGAAAGGAATCGGAGGGCGCCGACGTGAGGGCGGCTGGATAGACGACCCCGTGCTGCCGGAGAGCGGCCAGAGCGCCGCTATGATGGGTCGCGATATAGTTCGACAGATCGACGGCGTGCATGCCGTCGACGCTGATCAGCAGGACGCGGCGAATATCGCCGGCGGCGTCCGCCTGTCCGCCCAGCGCCACGGCGGCCAGCGCGAGTCCGGCGATCGCAACAGTTTTCAGCTTCGAGGTTCTGGTCAAGGAGGCGTTCCCATCGCTGCCGGATTGCATCGCCTCATTGGACCGCGCTTGTATGTCTCGCCTGTGACAAGTGCGGCGCGTTTGCGGCGCGATCGGCTGAGGTGAACGGCGAGGCGGCCGCGAACCATGCTGTCCGCTCGACGGACGTGGCCGATCGAGGCCGAAGCCCAATTGAGATCGCCGCCGAACTCGCGATCCACACGGACGTGCCAAGAGGGAGCGGCATGTGGTGGAGCGTCAGCAGGGCGCCGAGGGGCGGCGCGGTCACAACGTTGATCGTCATCGGGCGCGAGCGATCTGAAGGGATGGTCCATTGGCCGAGGAAGCACAGCCTCCGCCCGAGCGTCTGCCGAAACATCCGCTCCGCCGCTCGACCGATGCAGCAGATCCATCCGCCAGAGAGATGCGCGAGGTGAGGGGACGTCCGCTCTGTCCGGAGTTTGGCGCCAGAGCAGACGGACCACCCTATACGCATGTCTGAGGATCGCTCGGTCGATCCGGATCGGGTCGCGTCCCTGGGTCTCCGCCGGGCTGACCCCGTCTCGCTGGTCCGGGTGCGCCGTGATGCGTTGGCGGTACCTGCCGGCGCCCAGCCCGCTGCGATCATTCCTCAGTTGAACTATGAGCCCGTAATGATAGCGACGGGCATCCCGCGACGTTGTTGTACCGTGTCAAGATCGAGCACGATGACACGTCGCAGGCGGGGCGAAAGGCAGCCGAGGAGGGCATCGTTAACCTCTTTGTGCTCAGTATCATAGGCATGAAACCTCTTAAATCCCGCATCCTCGCCGTCACCGGCCTGATCACCGTTCTATCCAACCTTCAGGGTGCCGCGGCCTGGGCGGCGGACTGGCAGGTGTCCAAAGTCTCGGGCCAGGCCTGGACCGGGGCGGAGGGACGGGACACCGAAATCGCCACCGGCATGGTCGTCGCCGCCGGCGTGTCGATCCACACCGGTCCGCGGGGGCGGGTGATGCTCCAGCGCGGCACAGAGTCGATGGTGATCGGCCCGAAGAGCGTCGTCGCCGTCAGCGATCAGCCGGGCGCGGGCCTGTCCACCACGGTGCTGGAGAAGGCCGGGACGGTCTCGTTCGACGTCGAGAAGCAGAACGTCCAGCACTTCTCGGTCGAGACGCCGATGCTGGCCGCCGTGGTCAAAGGCACGCATTTCACGGTGGCGGTCGGGCGGGCCGACGGCCAGGTGGCGGTGACGCGCGGCACCGTCCAGGTGACGTCGCTCAAAACCGGCCAGCAGACGAACGTCACCGCCGGCCAGCATGCCAGCGTCGGAAGCCGCGGCCTGTCGGTGTCGGGCATCGGGCAGCGGGCGCCCGTCACCCGCGTGGCGCCGCGCGCGCCCGTCGTCGGCCTCGCGCCGGCCGCGACCGCCGTCGGCACGACGACGCCCGGCACCGAAGCATCACCGGCGGCCGCGCCCGCGGCCGCAGCGGCCTCGACCTCGGCGGCGCATGGTGGATCACGCAACGGGATCGGCTATGGCCTGTCGGCCCCCAGCGCCTCGACTCCGCCCGCGGCTCCGGCCACCACTACGGTCGCTCCGGCCGCGCCTACACCGCCGGCGCCACCGGCTGCCGCCCCCCCAGCTCCGGCCGCGCCGCAGCAGCCATCCTCCCCCAATCGGCCTTCGCCCGTCCCGACGGGGCCCTCGGCGGCGGCGCCTCCCTCGCCCGCGCCCGCTTCACCGTCGCCCGAGTCGCCCTCGCCTGCGGCCCCGACCGCGACGCCGCCGGTCGCTCCCGCAGCGCCTTCGACGCCAGCACCCCCACAACCGGCCGCGCCCGCGCAACCTGTCGCTCCGGCGACCCCGACACCGGCGCCCGCTCTGCGCCGACTCCGGCACCCGCTCCTGCGCCGACACCGGCGCCCGCTCCTGCGCCGACACCGGCACCCGCTCCTGCGCCGACACCGGCGCCCGCTCCTGCGCCGACACCGGCTCCCGCTCCTGCGCCGACACCGGCTCCCGCTCCTGCACCGGCGCCCGCTCCTGCATCCGATCCGGGGAAGAGCAACCAAGGGAACGACAACCACGACAATCACGGGAACGATAACCACGGGAACGACCACGGTCACAAGGGAGATGCGGCCGCGCTGTCGAGCCGGTCGGTCCCCGGCATGGCGCAGACCCGCACGCGCGGAGACGATGCAGCCGGTGGCCGCGCGCATGCGGCCGGCGGCGGTCATCCTGGCCGAACCGGCCACCTGGGCGGAGCTGGATCGAGATCAGTGACCGGCCATGCGCCAGGCCACGGGACGCCGGCCAAGACCGCATCGGCCGCCTCGGACGCCGGCCGCGCCGGTGACGCCGCGCATGTCGGCGCTGGGTCGGCGTCCGCCTCCGCGTCCCCGGCGGGCGGTGGCGACCAGCAGGGCGCGGGCGCGACGCCGTCGAACGCGCAGGGCGAGGCGGCCGGATCCGGACCTGCCCGCGCGCCCCGGGAGCCGGCCGGCGCGGCGCCGCGGCCGGTGGGGTGCGGGGCGAGGGCCCGCGCAGTGGCGGCGCGGGCGCCGACTCCGCTGGTGCTGGACAGGCGGGCATTGGTGCCGCCGGTGCCGCTCCGGGCGGTGCCGGGGGCGCCGGTGGTGACGGCCACGGTGCGGGCGAGGGCGGCGCCGGCGCGGGTGCCGGGAACGGGGCCGGCGGCCAGGGCAATGGCGGCGGTCCCGGCCATGGTGGCCGCGGAGGTCACGGAGGACAAGGTGGCCATGTCGGCGGTCAGGGTGGTGGCGGCCAGGGCGGCGGCGGGCACGGCGGCGGTCAGGGCGGCG
>CAWKBT010000012.1:0-74553 GCA_963847915.1 uncultured Alphaproteobacteria bacterium | reverse complement strand
CACGTCGAGCAGGACGCGTCGCCCAATCTCGGCGTGATATAGGCACGAGCCTGCAAATCCCTCCGGCTTGCCAGTGGCGCGGGCGGTGAGAGGTAACCGCACCGCATGAGCGGTAGCGGTTTTGCGAAGCCGGGGAATCCTGTGCGGCCGACTTATTGTAAAACAGATTAAGTGTTACCGGCTGCGTCACGCCTCGCTAGCTCCGCGTCCAATGCGTCGATGCGTGCCTGAGCTAAGCGTGCCGCAACCTGCATGCGTCCAACCATCTCCTTGATCTGAGAGCGGCGCAGTTCACCCATGATCCCATAGCCAGGGATCTCGGCCGCCATGGGATCCCCTTTGGCAATTGCTTCTTGCATTGCCTTGTCGGCACTCTCAGCCCACTGGCGCTCCTCCTCGATATTGGTGAAGGCTTCGAACATCTTTTTTCCCATCGTAGACTCCTTATTCACACGTCCGCTGAACGAGCGACGCATTGTCGGATCGGTTGATCAATTGAGAGGTTACAACGTAAAACGATTACTCCCTGTCCGGTCGTGCAAGTAGGAGGTGATCTTTTCGACCGACACCCCTCTTTCAGCAGAAGGTCGACGTCGGCCATCACCAGCGAATCGGCAATGGTGGTCGTTGATAGCGTAGATGATCGTAGCCGGCGCTTAGCCCGGATGTCGGACTAATGTGAAAGAGGGTTTATCATTGATTCCTCTCGACAATGTGATGAATGGAAGCAGGTAATGCGGACTGACACCGTCAATAGACGTTGAATTGGACCTTGTACGACCTCGTTTGCATGTTTGCACGAGAGTTATACTGGGCCTGATCAGAAAATCTTCGAACAGCTCCGCCCGGAGCACGGCGGGCTCGACGGGCGGGGCCCCATCATCCGCGCATGATCTCGCGGGGATCTCGGGAGCTGAACCGTCCGCCTGGATGCCGGGCCTTGAGAGGCAGGCTCGCGCGAATCAGAACGGTATGTCGTCCCCTTTCGATACGAGACAGGGAAACACGCCGGGCCCCATCCGGAACACTGGCTCATAACCCAGACACAGACGAGCGTGATCCATGAGGATCTGTTTCTCTGACGAGTCTCCCATCAAGAAGAACGAGCCATCAACCGACCATCCCTGACGCTCGGCCAGCAAATGCATGTCCCGTTTAGCAGTCCTCGGCTCAGGATAAGATCGAGCCGACGTCCACGCGTCATTCTGAAATACCAGAATGAGTTCCCAAAGTGGCGTCTGATTGTTTCCTCTCCCGGCGATGATGCCCCAGACATTAAGATAATAGGGATCGGCCGGAAACAGGCTAGCGTCGATTTCGAATCCGCATAGGTTGAACGTTACTCCCGAAGAACATTTCGATGCTGCCCGAAGCGACTGAGCGCTCCGCCGAGATGTCTTGTCGCTGACTGACCCCTTCATTACCGTCCCTTTCACATTCGCTGCTGCCTTGCCATCAGAAGCGCGAGTTCGGTTTTGCACGTCAGGTCGCGGCTGGGAAGCTTGCCAGCGGCGCACTGGACTGGTACACCAACCGTCGCCGGACAGCGTTTTTCATCAAGGAAAACAGAGGCCTTTCACCTTCCCGTGGAAGGCGGGCAACTAGGCCTGACGCCCGCGCAGATCGCCGCCCTCCGCCGGCCTGCGCACCCCTGGTCCGGCGTTCGGGGCGCCGGAGCCGGTCCAGCTGCCCTCACCGCGACGCCGCGGCGCTTCCGAGGATCCGTCGATCACGCAGACGCGTCGCGGGGCACGGCAGACGACGTTGTCGCCTGCAACGTGTTGCGCATCGCGGCTGGTGTGACACCGCGGACCTCGGGACGAGTTCCTCTGATCGGCGTGCATCGGCCCCGTGGCTTCGCGGTCGATAGACCTGTGAAGCACCGAGACGGGGCCGGTGCGGCGATCGCCGCGCCAGCGCTACCACTGGATGCATCCGAGGTTGGTGCCTGCCGTGCAGGTGTGCCGCATCCTCGAAGGCGGCATGATGCCTGCGAGGAACTGCGCCGTTGACGTAGTATGTCATTGGCGTACGATGGGCGCATGCTCGGCGCACTTCAGACCGTCGTGGAAACCCCATCCTACCTCAGCGACGCCGCCAAGGTCGGGATGAGCGATGCCGAGCGACAATCAGCCGTCAACCAACTGGCGCACAACCCTATGCAGGGCGACGAGGTCAAGGGTTCCGGCGGAGTCCGCAAAGTTCGCGTTGCCGGTCGAGGCAAAGGCAAGAGCGGGGGGTATCGCGTGATGGCGGCCTATATCGGCGAACACCGTCCGGTCTATCTGCTGGCTGTCTTGAGCAAGGGCGAGCGGGCGAATTTCTCAAAGGGCGAGATCGCCCAAATGAAGGCTTACATAGCCGAGATCAAGCTCAAGTCGAGATAACGGGGATGGACATGGCAAGGCTGTTTGATCGGGTGATGGGAGGTCTCACCGAAGCCCGAGACCATGCACAAGGCCGCGATGTCACCGGTCTGGTCGTGCATGTCCCGGACAACATCGATGTTGCCGCCATTCGGGAGCGCTCGGGCTTCTCTCAACCCGTGTTCGCGGCGCGGATCGGGGTTCCTGTCGCCACGCTGCGCAATTGGGAACAGAAGCGTCGAGCGCCCGAGGGGCCAGCCCGTGTTCTTCTCGCGATGCTCGACCGAAATCCCCATGTCGTGGAGGAAACCCTGCATGGAGGCGCGAGACGGTTCAAGGCCGGTCAGTCTCGCTCCCCAACGACCCGCGAGGCTGGCGCGGACGGGAAGGTGCTCGGCGGCTCGGGATCGGGTCGGCCGACGAGATCCGGCAGGCCTGCGCCTCATTCGTCATAGGACTCCTGGGCAGCCAGGTCTGTCGGAAGCATGGTTATTGCTGGCCGAGGTGGTGCAGGAACCCTTTAAAGCGACTGGGTCTGGACCGAAATTCAGTGTGAGTCTCTGCGTCGCCGACGAGGCAGAAACGGCCCGCCGGCTCACGGCGCCGCGGCACCGCCGGGCGCGGAAGCGATGTCGGTCGAGACCGTGCGCCGGACCACGACCTCGCCCGCCCGCGTCACCGTGTAGGTGGCGTCGTAGCGGCCGGCGGGCCAGCCGGCCGGCGGGCGGCGCAGGCCGGCGTCGAGGAAGACCTGGTCCTTGTTGGACGGCAGCGCCGGCTCGCTGTGGTCGACCAGGGGACCGCCCGGGCCCTCGAGAACGAGACGCTGGATGTCGCCGCGCCGCAGCGTGATGGCCCGCACGAAGGCGACGACGGCGGGCGAGCCGGAGGTCAGGACCTCCGGGGCGGTGCGCTGGTCCATCTCGTCCATGGTCAGGACCGCGGAAGCGAAGCCCATGTTGAGCACCGCACCGGCCTTGTAGGCCAGGGCGGGTTCGAGGGACGGGCGCCACAGCGACGTGCCGCCGCTGCAGGCCCCCTCCGGCGCGCCGACCGCGAAGGGGTCGATCATCGTGCCGTCGTGCCGCACCGTGATGTGGAGGTGCGGGAATTCCGTGTCGCCCGACAGGCCGACGCGGCCGATGGGCTGCCCGGCCGCGACGACGTCGCCCGGTTTCACGGCGACGCTGCCCTTCGCCATGTGGCAGTACTGGGTCTCGTAGCCGTCCGCATGGGCGATCACGGCCGCGTTGCCGCAGTCGCGGCCCTTCACGGCGTCGTGGCCCGTCACCGCGACCGAGATGTCCTCCATGCCGTCGCGCGTGCGCAGCACCCTGCCGGGGGCTGCCGCGAGCACGGCGACGCCCCGACGCTCGTCCGCCAGCGTCGGTACCCGGATGTCGGTGCCGTTGTGCCCCTTGTAGGTCACGCTGCCGCACCGGAAGTCCTTGGCGTCGCCGCCGCCGCCGTGGTCGACGTAGTGCTGGATCTCGCAGCTCGTCCCGACCTCGCAGGCGACCGGCCAGTCGAGCACGACGGCGGCGCGGGACGGGGTCGCGGCGGGCAGCAGGGCGAGGGCGGCGAGGAGGTTGGCGGCGTGTCTCATCGGCCCGTCATAGACCCGTCCCGCCTGGCGGTCATCCGGGGTGCCGGCGGATCTGAGGCGACCGGCTCGCGGGACGCGCCGCCGGGTGCTACGCCCGGGGCCGGGCTCCCGGCACGCCGGGGATGGAGGGTGCCATGACGTCGAGGGATCCGGGCACCGATGCGTCGCGGCTCTTCCCGCTCTGCGCCGGCCTGCTCAAGGCGGGCGACGCCCGCGCGGGCGCGCTGCTGGAGCGCTGCCTCGCGCTGCCCCCCGGCGAGGCTCGGGGATGGCGGCTCCTCGGCGACACGCTGACGGAGCTCGGCAAGCCGGCGGCGGCGCTCGTGTGTTTCGAGCGGGCGCGCCGCGCCGCGCCGACGGCGGCGGCCGCGCTGCGGGTCGGTGCCGCCCTGCAGGCGCTCGGCCGGCCCGCGGAGGCGCGGGACGCCTTCGCGGAAGCGGCGGCGCGCGACCCCGGCTCGGTGCGGGCGCGGTTCCTCGAAGGCGTCGCGGCGCAGGACGCAGGCGATCTGCCGGGCGCGGCGCGGTGCTACGAGGCGGCGCTGGCGCTCGACGGCACGCTGGCCGAGGCCGCCCTCAACCTCGGCACCGTGCGGCAGGCCGCGGGCGACCTCGATGGCGCCCGGCAGGCCTACGGCGTCGCGGTTCGGCTCCGGCCGGAGGCCTTCGGCCGCGCCGCCCAGGCGCTGACGACGGCGCCGGTCGGCGAATTATGGCTCGACCTCGGTGCCCTGCGGCGGAGCCTCGATCCGCGCTGAGCGGGTGCGGCGCGCCCGGTGGCGGCGCCGATAGGTGCCGGGCGCGCCGAGCAGCGCGTGGGCGGTCTCCTCGAACCGGTCGCAGCCGGCGCGGTCGAGCGGGCCGATGTCGAGCTCCAGTGCGTCGCGCGGCACCGGGAAGCACTGCGCCACGGGCGTGCCGCGCGGCAGGACGCCTTCGAACCCCGGGTCCTTCCACACGGCCGGGAACAGGATGCCCACCGCCGTGAAGCGGTCGGCGTCGACGAGGCCCGTGAGGAGCCGGAAGGGCAGGTCCTCGCGGTTGGCCGGATGGGTGGCGAAGAGCGACCAGCCGGGTTCGAGTTCCACGGTCCAGAAGCTGTTGAACTTCACGATGGCACAGTCCTCCCGGTGGAAGGGCGAGCCCTCGACCTGGGCAGGGGCGTGGAAGGACAGCGGCGAGCGCGGATGCGAGGGCAGGGCGGGCCGCGGCAGGTCCCAGTTCCACGACAGGCGGCCGCCCGCCGCCACGACGTCGCAGGGCAGGGGGATGACGAAGCCATGCGCCATCGCGTCGACGAAGGGCGGGCACTGCTTGACGGTGCGGACGGGTCCGCCATGCAGGTCGGAGGCGGCGCGGGCCGGCATGGTGCGCAGCCAGTCCGGCAGGCTCGCCCGGGCCGGGACGGGCGGGGGAATGTGGCCCGCGAGGGCCGGGTCGCAGCGGAAGCGGATGCGCATGTCAGGCCCGGCCCGGCGCTCTCACGCGGGGCGCGGCAGCGTGGTGCGGGCGACGGCGTCGCGCCAGCCGAGGAGCTTGGCGTCCCGGCGCTCGGGCGCCATCGTGGGGGAGAAGCGCCGTTCGAGCTTCCACATGCGGGCGAAGTCATCCGGCGGCGGGAAGAGCCCGCACTGCAGGCCCGCGAGGTAGCCGGCGCCCAGCGCCGTCGTCTCGAGCACGGCCGGCCGGTCGACGGGCGCGTCGATCATGTCGGCGACGCTCTGCATCGTGTAGTCGCTGGCGCTCATGCCGCCGTCGGCGCGGATCACCGCCGCCTCGACGCCGCCCGTCTCGTCGGCCCGCATGGCGTCGACGAGGTCGCGCGTCTGGAAGGCGGTGCTTTCCAGGGCCGCGCGGGCGATCTCGCGCCGGCCCGAGCCGCGCGTCAGGCCCGTGATGGTGCCCCGGGCCTCGGCGTCCCAATGCGGCGCGCCGAGTCCCACGAAGGCCGGCACGAGATAGACGGGCTGGTCGTGATCGGAATCCGCCGCGAGGTCGCCGGTCTCGGCCGAGGAACGGACGAGGTGGAGCCCGTCGCGCAGCCACTGGACCGTGGCGCCGGCCGAGAAGATCGAGCCTTCGAGCGCGTAGGTCCGCGTGCCGCCGAGCTGGTAGGCGACGGTGGTGAGCAGGCGGTGGGTCGAGCGCACCGGCTCGGTGCCGGTGTTGAGCAGCACGAAAGCGCCGGTGCCGAAGGTGGCCTTGACCATGCCGGGGCTGAAGCAGGCCTGACCGATGAGGGCCGCCTGCTGGTCGCCCGCGATGCCGCAGATCGGCAGGGCGCGGCCGAGGTGGCGGCGCTCGACGCTGCCGAAGGCGGAGGCGCAGTCGCGCACCTCCGGCAGCATCGCCCGGGGGACGGCGAAGAGCCGGCAGAGCTCGTCGTCCCAGGCGCCCGTGCGGATGTCGTAGAGGGCCGTGCGCGACGCGTTGGTGGCGTCCGTGGCGTGCACGGTCCCGCCCGTGAGGTGCCAGAGCAGGAACGCGTCGACGGTGCCGAACAGCAGCTCGCCCCGCTCGGCGCGCGTCCGGGCGCCTTCCACGGCATCGAGCATCCAGGCCACCTTGGTGGCGGAAAAATACGGGTCGAGCAGCAGGCCGGCGCGGACCTGCACCAGTTCCTCGGCGCCGTCCCGCTTGAGGTCGGCGCAGATCCCGGCCGTGCGCCGGTCCTGCCACACGATGGCCCGGTGGATCGCCTTGCCGGTGCGGCGGTCCCACACGAGCACGGTCTCGCGCTGGTTGGCGATGCCGAGCGCCGCGACCGTGAACCCCGCCTCCTCGGCGCGCGCCATGGCGATGCGCGCCGTCGACAGCGAGGTGCGCAGGAGGTCCTCGGGGTCGTGCTCGACCCAGCCGGCGCGGGGGAAATGCTGGGGGAACTCCTCCTGGGCGGAGGCGACCGGCGTGGCGTCAGGGCCGAACACGATGGCGCGGGTCGAGGTCGTGCCTTGGTCGATGACGAGGATGGCAGCGGGCATGACGGTTCTCGAAGGATGCTGGAACGCCCATCGTCCACGGGCAGGCTACGGGCTCACTCACCAGTTTCGGTTACGGTTCTCAAGGCTCGCGCCGGATCGGTCTCCCGTCGACCCGCCTCCGCGCACGGAGGGTGCTCACAGACCGCGAAGCCTCGGACCGCGCGGTGGCCCCGGCCGGCGAGACCGGCCCGACGGGCGCCGGGGTCGACCGACGGTCGAGATGCCGTTGCGGCCTCCGAACCCTCGCTCGGCTCAGACACCGGGCTCGGCACAGAAGCCCTTGCCGGTGGCTTTGTCGATCCTGTAATCGCAGGACGGCCCCGGAACGATGGGGAACACCCGGCCGCGGCCCTCCATCTCGGCCGATGGCCCGAACCCCCAATAGTCGGCTCTCTTGGCCTGCTTGTAGCAGGTGAAGGAACCCGATGGAGAAACGCCGTATTCCGGGGCGAACTTGGGATAGTAGAACCCCGTGCGCCGGTCGACCCACACGACTGCGTCTCCACCGCACTTCGATTGCGCCTGCCGCTCGTCGGGATAGGTCGGCACCGTGCCGAGGCCGAACTCGGAGGCGACATCGCCCGCGACGGCGGGACATGCCAGGGCCAGCAGCACGAGAAGAGGAGCGAATGCCCGGTACCGGGACGCCAGCTTGTGCAACGGCTCCTCCACGCGTGGTCACGTCAGCGCCGAGCCCGACGCCGCGGCGGCACGATGGCCGGATCGCGAAACATCGGGCTCGGGACATCCCGGTGCCCCTTCTGCCGCGGGGGAGAAGGGGCGGCCAGCATCACGCCTTCTTGGGCGGGGTCGAGGGCCAGGACTTGATCAGGGCGTCGTAGTCCACCGTTTCGCCCTTGGGCTTCTCGTTGGCCAGCTTGCGCTGGGGCGCGAGGTTGCCGTCCTTCTCGGCCCGGTCGTACCAGTACTCGGCCGTCATCTCCTTGTTGAGCTTCGGGCCGAGCTTGCCCTGCACGCCCGACTTCTCGATGCGCGCCATGATGGCGTCCTGGTCACGGGCGAGCCCGTCCATCGCCGCCTGGGGCGTGACCTGGCCCGAGATGGCGTTGGCGATGTTCTGCCACCACACCTGGGCCATCTTGCCGTAGTCCGGCACGTTGACGCCGGTGGGGGTCCACTGCTTGCGGGCCGGGCTGCGGTAGAACTCGACGAGGCCGCCGACCTTCGGGGCGAGGTCCGTCATGGCGGGGTGCCACACGTCCGACTCGCGGATGAGGTGGAGGGTCTTCAGCGCCTTCTTCAGCGACACGGTCTTGGAGGTGCAGAACTGCGCGTAGAGCCAACCCGCCTTCACGTGTTCGAGCGGCGCGTATTTCAGCATGGTCCAGCAGCCGACGTCCTGGTAGCCGAGCTTCATGCCCTCCTTCCAGTAGGCGCCGTGCGGCGAGGGGGCCATGCGCCACTTCGGCGTGCCGTCCTCGTTCATCACCGGGCCGGGCTGGCGAGCCGAATCCGTGAAGGCCGAATACCAGAAGATCTGCTGGGCGATATGGCCCTGGCCCACGACCGGACCCGACTCGAGGAAGTCCATGCCGGCGGCTTCCGGCGGCGCGTACTTCTTCAGCCACTCGATGTACTTGGTCAGCGCATAGACGGCGGCCGGTCCGTTGGCGTCGCCGCCGCGGGTGATGGACGAGCCCACCGGCACGCCGTTCTCGAGGCGGATGCCCCATTCGTCGACGGGCTTGCCGTTCGGCAGGCCGCGGTCGCCCGCGCCGGCCATCGACAGCCAGGCGTCGGTGAAGCGCCAGCCGAGCGAGGGATCCTTCTTGCCGTAATCCATGTGGCCGTAGACGCGCTGGCCGTCGATCTCCTTCACGTCGTTGGTGAAGAAGTCCGCGATGTCCTCGTAGGCCGACCAGTTGACCGGCACGCCGAGCTCGTAGCCGTACTTGGCCTTGAACTTGGCCTTCAGCTCCGGCCGCTGGAACCAATCGTAGCGGAACCAGTACAGGTTGGCGAACTGCTGGTCGGGCAGCTGATACAGCTTGCCGTCCGTGAAGGTGCCGAAGCTCAGGCCCATGAAGTCGTTGAGGTCGAGCGTCGGGCTCGTCACGTCCTTGCCCTGGCCGGCCATGAAGTCGGTCAGCGAGCCGTCGACGATGTCGTTGTAGCGCGGATGCGTGCCGATGAAGTCGGAATCGTTCATCCAGAAGTCGTAGATCGGGCGGCCCGACTGCATCTCGACTTCGATCTTATCGACGAGCGCGCCCTCGTCCATGATGTCGTGCTTGACCTCGATGCCGGTGATCTCGGCGAAGGCCTTGGTCAGGGTCTGGGACTCGTAGTCGTGGACCTTGAGGCTTTCCGACACGCAGGACAGCTTCAGGCCGGCGAAGGGCTTGGCGGCGTCGATGAACCACTTCATCTCCGCCATGGCCTCGTCCTTGGACAGGGTCGAGGGGCTGAACTCGGTCTCGATCCAGCGCTTGGCGGCATCCTCCTTCTGGGCCATCGAGGGCGTCGGGGCGATGCCGGCCGCGGCGGCGGCGCCGGCGGCAGCCGTACCCTTCAGAAGCGTGCGACGGTTGAACATGCGTATCCTCCTCATGAGGCCGGGTGCGGGGATCGCTCCGGCTCTTTCGGTCTTGGCGCCCGGGCGGGCGCATCCCGCGTCAGGCGAAGCGGAACATCACGGCCGCCACCAGCAGGGCTGCGGCGGCCGGATAAAGGAAGTTCTCTCCCCCGAAGCGGATGAAGCCGAGGAAGATGAAGGCGGTGGCGAGCAGCGACACGAAGAACCGGTCGCCGCGCGTCGTGGCGAAGCTCAGGATGCCGCGCCGCGGCGTTTCGGGGCGCAGCACCGCGAGGGTGGTCAGCGCCGCCAGCGCCGCCGCCATGGCGGCGAAGAACACCACCGTCTGCCAGGTCCAGGCCATCCAGGCGATGTGATCGGCGATCGTGTCCACGGCTGTCTCCTCACACCCGGCCGAGGGCGAAGCCCTTGGCGATGTGGTTGCGCACGAACCAGATCACGATGGCGCCCGGGATCATGGTGAGCACGCCGGCGGCGGCCAGCAGGCCCCAGTCGAGGCCGGCCGCCGAATAGGCGCGCGACATCATCCCGGCGATCGGCTTGGCGTTGACGGTGGTCAGCGTCGTGGCGAGCAGCTGTTCCACCCACGAGAACATGAAGCAGAAGAAGGCCGCGACGCCGATGCCGTTGGCGATCAGCGGCAGGAAGATCTTCACGAAGAAGCGCGGGAACGAATAGCCGTCGATGGCCGCCGTCTCGTCGATCTCGCGCGGCACGCCCGAGATGAAGCCCTCGAGGATCCACACCGCCAGCGGCACGTTGAACAGGCAATGCGCCAGAGCCACGGCCCAGATGCTGTCGAACAGCCCCGTCGCCGAATACAGGTTGAAGAACGGCATGGCGTAGACGGCCGGCGGCGCCATGAGGTTCGACAGGAGCCAGAAGAACAGCGGTTTGTCGCCGACGAAACGGTACCGGCTGAAGGCGTAGGCGGCCGGCAGCGCCACCGCGACCGAGACGATGGTGTTGATGCCGACGTAGAGGATGGAGTTCACGAAGCTCGCGTGCCACTCGCGGTCGATGAAGATGCGGCGGTAGTTGTCGAGCGTCGGATGCTCCGGCCAGAGGCTGAGCCCGGACAGGATGTCGGTGTTGGTCTTGAAGCTGACGTTGACGAGCCAGTAGATCGGCACGAACAGGAACAGGACGTAGAGGGCCATGCCGATGCCGCGGCCCTTGGGGCGGCGCAGCGCCGGTGCGGTCGTGGCCGAGGAGGCCGCGAGCGGAGCCGAGAGGACGGAGGAGCTCATGCGGCGTCCTTCTGGTCGGCGTGGGTCGTGTAGGTGAAGAACACCCAGCACACCGTCAGCGTGATGAGGTTGTAGACCAGCGAATAGGCGGCGGCGTTGCCGAGATCGACCTGGCCGAGCGCCATCTTGACGAGGTCGATCGACAGGAAGCTCGTCGCCTCGCCGGGGCCGCCGCCCGTCACCGTGAAGGGCTCGGTGTAGATCATGAACGAGCCCATGAAGCGCAGCAGCATGCCGATGACCAGCACCTTGCGCAGCTTGGGCAGCTCGATGTTGCGGAACACGCTCCAGCGGTTGGCCCCGTCGATGCGGGCCGCCTGGTAATAGGCATCCGGGATCGCCTTCAGGCCCGCGTAGCACAGCAGCGCCAGCATGGAGGTCCAGTGCCACACGTCCATGACGATGATGACGAACCACGCCGAGGCGGCGTCCTGGGTGACGTTGAACGGCACGCCGAGCGAGGTGAGGCCGACGCCGAGCAGGCCGATGTCGGTGCGGCTGAACAGCTGCCAGATCACGCCCACGACGTTGTAGGGGATGAGCAGGGGCAGCGCGATGAGGACGAGCGCCGCGCCGACCTTCCAGCCCGATTTCGGGATGCACAGCGAGACCGCGATGCCGAGCGGCACCTCGATGGCCAGCACCACGGCCGAGAAGGTGAGGTTGCGCAGCAGCGCCCCCTGGAAGCGCTGGCCCACGGCGGTCGTGGGATCGAGCAGGTTCTGGAACCAGCCGACGCCGTTCCAGAAGAAGTTGTTCTGCCCCATCGTGTCCTGGAAGGAATAGTTCACCACCGTCATCATGGGGATGAGCGAAGAGAACAGCACGACGATCATCACCGGCACGACGAAGAGCCAGGCGCGGTTGTCCCAGACGCGGGTATCCATCACGCGGCCCTCCCCCTGGCCAGATCCTGCCCCGGGACGCGGCGCTCGTCGACGTAGACGTGCGTCTTCTCCGGCGCGAGGCGGAGCCGCGCCGGGCCGGGCGCGACCGACAGGCCGCGCGGCACGCTCGCCACGACGCTCTGGGCGCCCTCGCCGCCGAGGCTGACATGGGCCAGCAGCTTGCGGCCGAGGTCGTCGATGCGCCGCACCGTGACGGGCAGGCCCTCGCCCTCCGTGAGCGTCGCGTAATCGGGGCGGATGCCGATCTTCACGGCCTGGCCGGGCTTCAGCCCCGGATAGGCGGCGCCGAGCGGCACGACGTGGCCGTCGACCCGCGCCTCCGCGCCGGCGATCTCGCCGCGCAGCAGGTTCATGCCGGGCGAGCCGATGAAATAGCCCACGAACGTGTGTTCGGGCTGCTCGAACAGTTCCGCCGGCGTGCCGATCTGCACGGCGCGGCCGTCGTTCATCACCACGACCTTGTCGGCGAAGGTCAGCGCCTCGACCTGGTCGTGGGTGACGTAGATCATGAGCAGGTCGAGCGCACGGTGCACGGCCTTCAGCTTGGAGCGCAGCTCCCACTTCAGGGCCGGGTCGATCACGGTCAGCGGCTCGTCGAACAGCACGGCCGACACGTCCGAGCGCACGAGGCCGCGGCCGAGCGAGATCTTCTGCTTGGCGTCGGCCGTGAGGCCGCGGGCGCGCCGCCCGAGGTCCGGCACGAGGTCCAGCATCGCGGCGATCTCGCCGACGCGCTTGTCGATGAGCGCGCGGCCCATGCCGCGGTTCTTCAGCGGAAAGGCGAGGTTCTCGGCCACCGTCATGGTGTCGTAGATGACCGGGAACTGGAACACCTGGGCGATGTTGCGCTGTTCGGTCGGCAGGCGCGTCACGTCCCGGTCGCCGAACAGCAGGCGCCCGTGCGAGGGAATGACGAGGCCCGAGATGATGTTCAGCAGGGTGGTCTTGCCGCAGCCCGAAGGCCCCAGCAGCGCATAGGCGCGGCCCGATTCCCAAACGTGATGCAGCGGCTTCAGCGCGTAGTCGGCCTCGCTCCGCGGCGAGCCGCCGTAGGCGTGGCCGATGCCGTCGAGGGTGATGTCAGCCATGGACGGTTTTCCTCAGGCCGGGACGGGTTCGCGACGGCTGGCGCCCGCCGGCGCGGCCGGGGAGGCGATCCGCAGGCCGTCCGGGCCGAACGCGAAGGCACCCGCGAGATCGAGCGCGACCTCGACCCGGTCGCCCGGCTCGAGCGCGTGGACGCCCTCGACGAGGCAGACCCAGACGCCGAGGCCGCCCTCGACGACGACGTGGACGAAGCTTTCCGAGCCGCTGATCTCCGTCACCGAGACGGTGCCGGGGAAGCGCGGCAGGTCCCCGGACCGGGGCTCGGCGGCCCGCTGCAGCGTCCCGGGCGCGATGACGGTCGCGGCATCGGCGCGGAACGCGAGCGTGAAGGCGCCGTCCGGCAGGCCGGCGACCGGCCCCGCGGCCGGCAGGCGCGCCCCGTTGGCGAGGCTCGCCGAGCCCTGCGCCACCGCGAGGGCGAGTTCGTTCAGCGGCGGATCCGAGAAGACGCGCGCGGCGTCGATGTTCGCGGGCTCGCGGTAGACGGCCGCGGTCGGCCCCACCTGGGTGATGCGTCCCTCGCGCAGCGTCGCGGTGCGGCCGCGCAGCAGCAGCGCCTCGGTGGGCTCGGTCGTGGCATAGACCAGGATGGCGCCGGTCTCGGCGAAGATGCGCGGCAGTTCCTCGCGCAGTTCCTCGCGCAGCTTGTAGTCGAGGTTGGCGAGCGGCTCGTCGAGCAGCACGAGCCGCGCCTGCTTGACGAGCGCGCGGGCGAGGGCGGTGCGCTGCTGCTGGCCGCCGGACAGCTGCGCGGGCGTGCGCTTGAGCATGGGTTCGAGCCGCATCAGCTTGGCGGCGCGCGCGACGCGGGCCTCGATCTCGGACCTGCCGAGGCCCTGCACGCGCAGCGGCGAGGCGATGTTCTCGTAGACCGACAGGGTCGGGTAATTGACGAACTGCTGGTACACCATGGCGACCGAGCGGTCCTTGACGCCCACCCCCGTGACGTCGCGGCCGTCCTCGACGATGCGGCCGGCGGTCGGCCGGTCGAGCCCCGCCATCAGGCGCATCAGCGTGGTCTTGCCGCTGAGCGTCGGGCCGAGGAGGACGTGCATGGAACCGGGTTCGAGCTCGAGCGACGCGTCGGCGATCAGCACCTCGTCGCCGCGTTTCAGAACGATGCCGTCAAGCACGAGGCTCACAGGCGGTGGGCTCCGTCGGCGCTCCGGCGTGGGTCGTCCATGGATCATCCTCCCGGCGCGGCGCCCTCGTTCGGCGCTCGTTCATCGACGCATGGAAGGTATGTCGAAGATGGAAGGCCTGGCAAGCGAATAAAACGAATGCCAGAACGAAAATGAAGCGCGCCCGCATCGTCGCCGGGACGGCTACCCGGACCCGCCGGTCCGGCTCGCCGCGGGGGCGCGGACCCGCTATGCTGGCGGCTCGGCCACCCGAGGCATGCCATGCATCCCGCCCCGCCCGCCTTGCCGCCCGATGTCGTCCGTGCCGCCATGCCCTCGCCGGTCGGAACGCTCACGCTGGTGGCCGGCGACGACGGCCTGCGCGCCGTGCTGTGGGCCGGCGACGACCCGCGGCGGGTGCCGCTCGGCCCGGTGGGGGAAGGGGCCGGCGAGCCGGTCCTCGCCGAGGCCCGGCGCCAGCTCGAAGCCTATTTCGCCGGGCGCCTCCGGCGCTTCGACCTGCCGCTCGCCTTCCGCGGCACGGCGTTCCAGAAGCGCGTCTGGGCCGAGCTCCTGCTGATCCCCTATGGCGAGACGCGCAGCTACGGCGAGATCGCGCGGCGTCTCGGGGATGCCAACCTCATGCGGGCGGTCGGCGCCGCCAACGGCCGCAACCCGCTCTCCATCGTGGCGCCCTGCCATCGCGTGGTGGGCGCGGCGGGCCAGCTCACGGGCTTCGCGGGCGGGCTGGCGGCGAAACGCTTCCTCCTCGACCTCGAAGGCGCGGGGCCGGGACCCGACCTCTTCGCCTGGACGGCACCGGCTCGGCCGGGGTGACGCCGAGGCGCGGCAGCGAGGAGACGGACCGGTACCGGCCCAATCGTCCGCCGCGCCGCCACGCGACTCTGCCGAAGGGTGCGGGCCGTGTCAGCGCGACTGGTCCAGCACGAAGATATGCGGGCTGTCCGCCGGCAGCGTCTCGGGCGACAGTTCGAGGCTGGGACCCCCGACGCGGGTGATCCGCTCGGGCGGGAGGCGGTCGAGGAAACGGTCCACCGGTTCGATCTTCAACACGCCGCGCGGACTGTAATAGTGCATGGGGATGACGACGCGCGGGCCGATGGCGGCGATGGCGGCGTCGAGGTCGTCGAGCGCGATCGTGGCGTGTTCGCCCGTGAGCGCCAGGAGCACGTCGACCTGGCCCCGGAGCGCGGCGAGGTGTTCGGCCGCCACCGGATTGCCGATGTCGCCCATGTGGAGGAAGCGCAGGCCCCCCATCGCGAAGTGGTAGAGCGCATTGGCGTCCGGGTCCCGCCCGAACTCGCCCTGGTAGTCGAAGGTGCGGCTCTCGTAGGCGGGGAACGAGCGGACCCGAATGCCCTTCACCTCCGTCCCCTCGGGGCCGAGCTCCAGCGTGTTGACCACGACGGGCTCGCCCAGCACGTGGGAGGGATCGGAGTGGAAGTCGTCCGTCGCCGAACTCATGAGGACGATGTCGGCCGGCTCGTCGATCCGGTCGAAGCCGCTGTGGCCGGGTCCCGGCGTATAGGGATCCGTGACGAGGACGAGACCGTCTGCCTCGAGGCGGAAGCTCGCGTGGGCATAGAACGTGATCTTCACCGCAACCCTCCCCGCGTTCAGATCATCTCGCCGGTGAAGAGGTCCCAGCTCTCCGTCACGGCGCCCTGCTGCTCGCCGAAGGCGACGAGGTGGGGCGAGGCCATGTGGGCCTCCCAGAGCGGCCGGCTCGCCCAGGACTCGGTGAAGACGAACGTGCCCGGATCGTCGTGCGACCGGTGCAGCGCGTAGAGCAGGCAGCCTTCCTCGGCCCGTGTCGGGGCCACGAGGCCCTTCAGCAGGCTGGCGAGCTGCTCTTCGCAGCCGCTCTTGGCCTTCAGCTTGGCGACGACGGTCAGCGCGGTCATGCGATCCTCCCTCGGCCGGTGCCGGGCCCTTCGACGGGGGCCCGCTGGGTCCGGCTCAATGCCCGGTAGGCTAACGCCGGCCGTCCGGTTCGTCCATCGCCCCGCGGTGTCACGCCTCCTCGGTGTCGAGCGGTCCGCCCGCCTCCACCACCTGCACGCCGTGCTGGCGGCACAGGTCGGCGGCGGCGGCGGGCAGGCGATCGGTGACCAGGATGTCGACGTCGTCGAGATGGGCCACCCGCACCGGGGCCGACCGGGCGAACTTGCTGGAATCCGTCACCAGCACCACCCGCCGGGCGTGTTCGATGATGGCCCGGGCCGCCTGGACCTCGCGGATGTCGAAATCCAGCAGCGTGCCGTCGGCGTCGATGGCCGAGGTGCCGATGACGGCGAGGTCGACACGGAACTGGGCGATCACGGCTTCCGACTGCGCCCCCACGATGCCGCCGTCGCTGCGCCGCACGCTGCCGCCCGTCACGATCACCTCGATGCCGGGGTTGCGGTAGAGCTCGGTCGCGACCTGCAGGCTGTTGGTGATGACGAGCAGCCCGGAATGGCCGCCGAGCGCCCGCGCCACCTCCTCGGTGGTGGTGCCGATGTTGATGAACACCGAGGCGTGGTCGGGCACCAGCCGGGCCGCCGCCTCGCCGATCAGCCGCTTGTGGGGGCCGGCGATCAGCTTGCGGGCCTCGTAGGCGAGGTTGACGACGCCGGACGCCACCATGGCGCCCCCGTGCACCCGCACCACCAACTGGGCGTCGCTGAGGTCGTTGAGGTCGCGCCGGATCGTCTGGGGCGTGACGGCGAAATGGCTCGCCAGGTCCTCCACCGTCACGCGGCCCTTCTCGCGCAGCCAGTCGACGATCTCGACCTGCCGGCGCGTCGGCGCCTTGTCGCTCTGCAGGCTCACGTCAGAGACTGAGGTTGAAGGCGAGCGAGATACGGGTGCCCGTGCCCCGATAGGGCCGGACCTGGTGCATGAGCCAGGACGGGAACAGGATCAGCAGGCCGGGCTTGGGCCGGATCGTCTCGGCGCCGCCGACCGAGCCGCCGTCGCCGGTGAACTTCAGCGCCGGCGCATACATGGCGGGCGCGGGGCCGCGCGGGTCCAGCATCTCGAACTCGCCGCCGAGCGTCGGGTCGGCCGCGCAGCCGCCGTCCTCGACGTAATAGGTGCCGGACCAGAACGAGCCCGCGTGGTAATGCGCCACGTTGGCGTGGCCGGCCGTGTTGACGTTGGCCCAGGCGGCGACCTTCCAGGCGGGCCGGATCGGCTGGCCGGACCGGTCGGCGGTGAGCTGCGCCGCCATGCCCCTGGCGAGCTCGATGACCTCGGCGGCGGCGGGGCCGCCCCAGGCCAGGATCTCGCGATCCGAATGCCAGCCACCCGCGTTCGAGGCCTGGACCGACGGATGGGCGGCGCGGCGCTCCAGGATGGCGGCCGACAGGGCCGCATTGATGCGCCCGGCCTCGGGCACCTCCAACGCCGCCACGGGGGTGGCGAAGAGCCCTCGCACCGCCAGGTTGAGCCGCACCGACATCGCCATCCTCCCGAGGCCCGGCGCGCGTCGCCACGCGCGTTTTGGTCAGCCTAGCCGATCGTTCGCGGGCGCGACACTGCGGCGTTCGTTTTCGCTTCGCCTTTCGTTGTGATCGCTTGAAGGCGTCTCGTTTTCGTTTATCCTCCGATCCGGAGACGGACGATGCCGCCCCGGGGAGGATGGCCTTTGGACACCACCTATGATCTCGCCGTCATCGGCGGGGGCGTGAACGGTTGCGGCATCGCGCGGGACGCGGCCGGCCGCGGCTTCAAGGTGCTCCTGTGCGAACAGGACGACCTCGCCAGCGGCACGTCGTCGGCCGCCACCAAGCTGATCCACGGCGGGCTGCGCTACCTCGAACACCGCGAGTTCCGCCTGGTGCGCGAGGCCCTGATGGAGCGCGAGGTCCTGTGGGGGATCGCGCCCCACATCATCTGGCCGCTGCGCTTCGTCCTGCCCTACCAGAAGGGGCTGCGGCCCGCCTGGATGCTGCGCCTCGGCCTCCTGCTCTACGACAATCTCGGCGGCCGCAAGCGCCTGCCGGCGACCCGCACGCTCGACCTGCGGACGGACCCGGCCGGCGCGCCTTTGAAGCCCGGCGCCTTCCGCACCGGCTTCGAATATTCGGATTGCTGGGTCGAGGATTCGCGCCTCGTGGCCCTCAATGCGCGCGATGCCGCCGACCGCGGCGCGACCGTGCTGACGCGCACGCGGGCCGTCGCGGCCGAGCGCGGGACGGAGGGGTGGGACGGTCAGCCTGCAGGAGCGGGGCAGCCGCGCCCTCCGCACGGTGCGGGCCCGCATGGTGGTCAACGCCGCCGGCCCCTGGGTCGGCCAGGTGCTCAACGGCACCCTCGGGCAGAACACGGCCGCCAAGGTCCGGCTCGTGCAGGGTTCCCATATCGTGGTGCCGAAGCTCTACGACCACGACCGCTGCTACATCTTCCAGAACCCGGACGGGCGCATCTTCTTCGCGATCCCGTACGAGACCGACTTCACGCTGATCGGCACGACGGACCGCGACTACGAGGGCGACCCCGCCGACGTGCGGGCGACGCCCGAGGAGGTCGACTACATCTGCCAGTCCGCCAGCGAGTATTTCGCCCGGCCGATCGTCGCCGCCGACGTGGTGTGGCGCTACTCGGGCGTGCGCCCGCTCTACGACAAGGGCGACGGCGCCGCCCAGGCGGCCACGCGCGACTACGTGCTCGACCTCGATGCCGGCACCGGGCGGGCGCCGCTGCTCAGCGTGTTCGGCGGCAAGCTCACCACCTACCGCCGGCTCGCCGAACACGCGATGGAGCTGATGACGCCCCATCTCCCCGCCGCGCCCGGCAACTTCGGCCCGGGCTGGACGGGGCGCGAGCCGCTGCCCGGGGGCGATTTCCCGGTCGACGGGTTCGACGCGCTGGTGGCCGACGTCCGGGCGCGCTGGCCCTTTCTGGCGCCCGCCCATGCGCGCCGCCTCGCCCGCCACTACGGCACGCGGGCCCGCGACATCCTGCGCGGCGCCGAGACCTTCGCCGATCTCGGGCGCGACTTCGGCGGGACGCTCACCGAAGCCGAGGTCGCCTACCTCATGGAGCGTGAATGGGCCCGCACGGCGGCCGACATCGCCTGGCGCCGGACCAAGCTCGGCCTGCGGCTCACCGCCGCCGAGCTCGAAGCGCTCGACCTCGCCATGGCCGAAGTCCCCGAACGCCGGTCTCGGGCCGCGAACGACCGGGGCGCACCCGCGCGAGCGGCCGGGTTCGGCCCGGCCGCGGCGGCCTCGGACGCCCTGGCGGTGCGCCGAACGATCCCGTGAGGCCGGCGGGCCGGGACCTGCGGCGGCGCGACGGGCGGCCGCGGCCGCCCCATCACGTGCTGGCGCGCGCCACGAGCTCGAAGCCGACGTCGAGGCGCCTCGGCCTGCCCGCCGTCCCCGCGATGGCGTCGAGCAGCGTGCCGGCCCCGATCCGCCCGATCTCTAGCCTGGGCGAGACGATCGTGGTCAGGGCCGGGGTGACGAGGCCCGCGATGTCGAGCCCGTTGAAGCCCGCGATCGCGATACGCCCCGGCACCGCGATGGCTTCGCGCTGGGCCCGCAGCACGGCCCCGACCGCGAGGTCGTCGTTGGCGTAGAAGACGGCGTCGACCTCCGGGTCGGCGGCGAGCAGGTCCATCAGCATGTCGCCGCCGAGCGCCGGGCTCGACGGCCCGGGGCGGACGAGCGGCGGCCGGCGCCGCGCGCCGGCCGCCTTGAGCGTGCGCTCGAACCCCTGCCAGCGCTGGGCCGCGCGGTAGTCCTCGGACAGGCGGCATCCGGCAAAGACCATGTCGCGGTAGCCGCGCGCGAGCAGATGGCCCGCCATCGCGGCCCCCGCCGCCCCGTGCGACAGGCCGACGTTGAAGCCGAGCGGCTTCGAGCCGATCTCCATGATCTCCACCACGGGCCTGCCCCAGCGCTCCAGCAGCGCCCGCGTGCGCGCCTGGTGGCGCGTGCCGGCTACGATCAGGCCGGGCGGCGACCATCCCAGGAACGTCGAGATCCAGCCATGCTCGCGGTCGAGGTCGTATTCGGTGTTGCCGAGCAGGAGCTGGAAGCCGGCCGCCTGCACGACCTCCTGGATGCCCTGGATCGTCTCGACGAAGACGGCGTTCGACAGCGACGGGACCACGACGGGAATCACGGGCGAGTTGGCCGACGCGAGGGCGCCAGCCACCCGGTTCTGCACGTAGCCGAGTTCGTCGACCGCCTCGGTGACGCGGGTCCGCAGGTCTGGCGACACCATGGCGGGCTTGTTCAGCGCGCGCGATACCGTGATGGGCGACACGCCGGCCCGCTCGGCGACGTGTTTCAGCGTCACGGCCCCCGGGGCCTCACGGACGCCGCGAATCCGGGGCTGGGTCTTCATGGCGGGATGAAAGCACGGAACGGGGTCGCGGTCCAAGGGTCGCGGTCCAAGGGTCGCGGTCCAAGGGTCGCGGTCAAGGCGCGGCGCCGTCCCGGGTGGCGCCGGACGGCCGGCCTCCGGTCATGCGTGCCGGTGCGGCGCTTCGCCCGACGGGGATCCGAAGACGCGCACGAGGTCCGCCACCTGGTCCGGCGACAGGATCCGGGGGTTCAGGCCACGCAGCAGCAGGTAGAGCTTGGCGGTCTCCTCGAGCTCCTCGATGGCGTTGACGGCGCCCGTCAGGCTGCTGCCCGCCACCACGGGACCGTGGTTGGCCAGCAGGACGGTGGCGTGGCGTCCCGCGAGGCCGCGGATCGCATCCGCGACGGCGGGGTCGCCCGGACGGTGATAGGGCACGAGCGCGGTGTCGCCGACCCGCATCACCGAATAGGCCGTGAGGGGCGGCAGGACCGCCGCCGGATCGATCTCGGGCAGCATCGACAGCGCCACCGCGTGGGTCGAGTGGAGATGCACCACGGCGCCGGCGCCGTGACGGGTCTCGTAGAGCGCCTGGTGCAGCGGTCCTTCCTTGGTGGGCCTGTCGCCCGACAGGTGCCGGCCCGTGCCGTCGAGGCGCGACAGCCGGGCCGGGTCGAGGAAGCCCAGCGAAGCGTCGGTGGGCGTCATCAGCAGCCCCCCGTCCTCGAGCCGCACGCTGATGTTGCCCGAGGCGCCCGGCGTCAGCCCGCGCTCGAACAGCGAACGGCCGTAAAGGCAGATCTGGTCGCGGAGAGCGGTCTCGCTCATGGTCCGTCCGGGGGCTGCGGCGGCGCCGGGCGCGGGCCGCCTCGGGAAAAGGGCGTTGACAGGAGCCGAGGCTCCGGCGCTATGCTGGATGATAGCGCTATCAAAGGCGTGTCGCAATCGGCCGCCGGCTCCGGCGCGCTCCGACGAGGCAGGGCGATGAATGGTCAGGGGATGAGGGACGCCGCGGCCGTGATCGGCCTTGGATCGATGGGATACGGCATGGCGCTCTCGCTGCTGCGCGCGGGCGCCACCGTGGCGGGCTACGATCCCGTGCCGGGTGCGGCGGCGCGCCTCGCCGCCGAGGGCGGGCGGGCGGCCGCGAGCCCCGCGGATGCGGCGCGCGACGCCGCGATCGTGGTCGCCGTCGTGGTCAATGCCGACCAGACCGAGGCCGTGCTGTTCGGCCCCGACGGTTGCGCGGCTGTCATGCCCGAAGGCTCCGTCTTCGTGTCCTGCGCCACGATGGCGCCGGAGCGTGCCCGGAACCTCGCGGCGCGGCTCGAAGCCACCGGCCGCCACTACCTCGATGCCCCGATGAGCGGCGGCGCGGCCCGGGCCGCCGAGGGCGCCCTCACCATGCTGGCCTCGGGGAGCGAGGCCGCCTTCGCGCGTGCCGGCGCGGCGCTCGACGCCATGGCGTCGACGGTCTACCGGCTCGGCGACGCGGCCGGCCAGGGCGCGGCCTTCAAGATGGTCAACCAGCTCCTGGCCGGCGTCCATATCGCGGCGGCCTGCGAGGCGATGGCCTTCGCCAAGCGCGAAGGGCTCGACCTCGCCCGCGTGTTCGACGTCATCACGCGTTCGGCGGGCAATTCCTGGATGTTCGAGAACCGCGTCCCCCACATCCTCGAAGGCGATTACGCGCCCAGGAGCGCGGTCGAGATCTTCGTCAAGGACCTCGGCATCGTGATCGACATGGCGCGGGCGAACCGCTTCCCGGTGCCGGTCGCCGGGGCGGCGCTGCAGATGTTCCTGATGACGGCCGCCGCCGGGATGGGACGCGACGACGATGCCTCGGTGGCCCGGCTCTACGCCCAGGTCGCCGGCCTCGACCTGCCCGGAGGGGAGTGATCCATGCCACGCTTCGCCGCCAACCTCACCATGATGTTCAACGACGTGCCGTTCCTCGATCGGTTCGAGGCGGCGGCGCGGGCCGGCTTCGCGGCCGTCGAGTTCCTCTTCCCCTACGACCATCCGGCCGAGGCGGTGGGCGAGCGGCTCCGTCGGAACGGACTCGAGCAGGCTCTGTTCAACCTGCCGCCCGGCGACTGGGCGGCGGGCGAGCGCGGCCTCGCGGCGCTGCCCGAGCGCCACGCCGAGATGCGCGAGTCCTTCGAGCGGGCGCTGCCCTATGTGGCGGCGACCGGCACGCCGCGCGTCCACCTCATGGCGGGCCGGACGGACCGGGGCGCCGCGGCCGACCGGGCCTTCCGCGAGGCCATCACCTGGACGGCCGGGCGGCTCGCCGCGCAGGGCGTCACGCTGGTGCTCGAACCCCTGAACACCCGCGACAACCCCGGCTACCACCTCGTCGACTTCGACGCGGCGGCGGCCCTGATCCGCGATCTCGCCCTGCCCAATCTGAAGCTCCAGTTCGATCTCTATCATTGTCAGATCCTGCACGGCGACGTCACGCGCCGGCTCGAGGCCATGATGCCCATCATCGGCCACGTGCAGGTCGCGAGCGTGCCGTCCCGCCACGAGCCGGACGGCGAGGAGCTGAACTTCCCCTTCCTGTTCGACCTTCTCGACCGCCTCGGCTATGCCGGCCACGTCGGGTGCGAGTACCGGCCGCGCGCCGGCACGCTCGACGGGCTCGGCTGGTTCGCGCCCTACCGCACCAGCCTGGGGGTGACGCCGTGAGCCTGCTCCTCGGGGCGGTGGCGGACGACTACACCGGCGCGTCCGACCTCGCCGGCACGATCGCGGGCGCCGGCCTCAGGGTGGTGCAGACCGTGGGCGTGCCGCCCGCCGACCTGGCGCTGCCTGAGGTCGACGCCGTCGTGGTGGCGCTGAAGAGCCGCTCGATCCCGGCCGGCGAGGCCGTGGCGCTCTCGCTCGACGCCGACGCCTGGCTGCGCCGGCGCGGCGCGCAGCACGTGCTGTTCAAGGTCTGCTCGACCTTCGATTCGACGGATGCCGGCAACATCGGTCCCGTCACGGAAGCGCTGGCGCGCCGCGCCGGGGCGGTGCCCCTGGTCTGCCCGGCCTTCCCGCGCAACCGCCGCACCGTCTACCGCGGCCACCTCTTCGTCGGCGACGACCGGCTCGACGAGAGCCCGCTCAAGGACCATCCGCTGAACCCGATGCGGGATTCGAGCCTGGTGCGGACCCTGGCGCGGCAGAGCACGGCGCCGGTCGGCCTGATCCCGCTCGACATCGTCGAAGAGGGGGTCGAGGCCGTCCTGGCGCGCGCCGCGCAGCTCGCCGCCGAGGGCCACGGCAGCCTCGTCATCGATGCCGTGCTCGACCGGCACCTCGACGTGCTGGGGCGTGCCGCCCTGGCGTCGACGGTGTCGACCGGAGCGTCGGGCCTCGGCCTCGGCCTCGCCCGGGCCCTCAAGGCCCGCGCCGGCGGCGACGCCGCGCCCGCGCCCGTCGCGGCGCGCGACCCTGCCGCGCCGGGCACGCTCATGCTGGCCGGGAGCTGCTCGGCGGCGACGCTGGACCAGATCGCCCGGGCCGAGGCGGCCGGCGTGCCGGTCCTGCGCCTCGACGTCGAGGCGCTGATGGAGGACGCCGACGTCGCCGGGGCCGTCGCCTGGGCGCGGGAGCGGCTGGCACGCGGGCCGGCGCTCCTGGCGACGAGCCGCGCGCCCGCCGAGGTCGCCGCCCTGCAGGGCCGGTTCGGGGCCGCGCGGGTCAGCGAGCGGCTCGAAGCCGCGCTGGCGGACCTCGCCGAGACCCTGGCGCCCGGCCTCGACCGGCTCATCGTGGCCGGCGGGGAAACGTCGGGCGCCGTCGTCGACCGGCTCGGCCTGCAGGCCTTCGCGCTCGGCACCGAGATCGCGCCGGGCGTCCCGCTGCTGACCGTCCTCGGGGCGGTGCGGCCGGGCCTGGGCCTCGTGCTGAAGTCCGGCAATTTCGGAGGCGCGACGTTCTTCGCCGACGCCGCCTCCGCCGCCTGAACACCCGAACGGCCGCAGCGGCGGGCCACCGCCCCGGGACGCGGCGAGGAGGACCATCATGGACAAGGAACGGATCGGATTCGCGGGCCTCGGCCTCATGGGCCACGGCATGGCGCGCAACATCGTCGACAAGGGGTGGCAACTCTCGGTCCTGGCGCACCGCAAGCGGGAGGCGGTGGAGGACCTCGTGGCCCATGGGGCGCGTGAGGTGCGCTCGGCGCGCGAACTGGCGGAAGCCAGCGACGTCGTGGTTCTCTGCGTCACGGGCTCGCGCCAGGTCGAAGCGCTGGTCGAGGGGCCCGACGGGCTGGCTTCGGCCGGCGTGCCGCTCGTCGTCGTCGATTGCTCGACCTCCGAGCCGGCCTCGACGACCCGCCTCGCGGCCGCGCTGGCGCCCCGCGGCATCACGCTGGTCGACGCGCCGCTGAGCCGCACGCCCAAGGACGCCTGGGCGGGCACGCTCGACGTGATGGTGGGCGGCGACGACGCCGTCGTCGCCCGGGTGCGGCCCGTCATCGACGCCTTCGCGGGGCGCGTCGTCCCGCACGGGCCCCGTCGGCACCGGGCATACGATGAAGCTGCTCAACAACTTCGTCTCGCTCGGCTATGCGGCGCTCTATTCGGAAGCCCTGATGCTCGGCGGCAAGGCCGGCCTGACCCCGCAGGTCTTCGACAACGTGATCCGCGGCGGCCGCATGCACTGCCCGTTCTACGACACGTTCTTCACCTATGTGCTCGAGCGCGACCGCGACGCGCACAAGTTCACGCTGTCGAACGCCCTGAAGGACCTGACCTATCTGGCGGGCTTCGCCCAGGCGGCCGAGGTCGCCAACCCGGTCGGCGCGGCGGTGCGCAACAGCTTCGCGGCGGCGGTCGCGGGCGGACGCGGCAGCGACTACGTCCCCATGCTGTCCGACGTCGTCGCCGAGGCCAACGGCCTGCCGGTGCAACCCGCCGCGGGCCGCTGACGGGGCTTCCGACCTCGGCTCCGGCGCCTCCGCGGCGCGAGCGGCAGCTTGACGGGGGGACGGGAAGACTCGATCGTTTCCGTCCCGCGCTCCCGGGCTTCGATCATGTCCGTCCTGTCCTCCGCCATCTCGGTGACGTCGCCGGCCTTCCGCGAGAACCGGGCGCGCATGGAGGCGCTGGTCGGCGAGATCGGCGCCACGGCGGAGCTGCTGATGCAGGGCGGCACGGCGGAGGCGCGCGAGCGCCACACGGCGCGCGGCAAGCTCCTGCCGCGCGAGCGCGTCGCCCTGCTGCTCGATCCCGGATCGGCCTTCCTCGAGATCGGTCTCTTCGCCGGGCTCGGGCTCTATCCCGATCCCGTGCCGGCCGGCGGCCTCATCGCCGGCATCGGCCGCGTGTCGGGCACCGACTGCATGATCGTGTGCAACGACGCCACCGTGAAGGGCGGGACCTACTACCCGATCAGCGTCAAGAAGCACCTGCGCGCCCAGGAGATCGCGGCGCAGAACGGCCTGCCCTGCCTCTACCTCGTCGACTCGGGCGGCGCCAACCTGCCGAACCAGGACGAGGTCTTCCCGGACCGGGACCATTTCGGCCGCATCTTCTTCAACCAGGCCACCATGTCAGCGGCCGGCATCCCGCAGATCGCGGTGGTGATGGGCTCCTGCACGGCGGGCGGCGCCTATGTGCCGGCGATGGCCGACGAGAGCATCATCGTGGCCCGTCAGGGCACGATCTTCCTGGCCGGGCCGCCGCTGGTCCGCGCCGCCACCGGCGAGATCGTGTCGGCCGAGGACCTGGGCGGCGCCGACCTCCATGCCCGGACCTCCGGCGTTGCCGACCATTACGCCGCCGACGACCGCGACGCGCTGCGCATCGCGCGCCGCTGCGTCGCCGGGCTGAACCGGACGAAGCGCGCCGAGGTCCGGCTGCAGGCGCCGGAGCCGCCGCGCTACGACCCCGCGGAACTGCTCGGCGTCGTGCCGACCGACCTGCGCCGGAGCTACGATGTGCGCGAGGTGCTGGCGCGGCTCGTCGACGGCTCGCGGTTCGACGAGTTCAAGGCGCTCTACGGCACGACGCTGGTCTGCGGCTTCGCGCATCTCTACGGCATCCCCGTCGGCATCCTGGCCAATGCCGGCGTGCTGTTCTCGGAATCGGCGCTGAAGGGGGCGCATTTCATCGAGCTGTGCTGCCAGCGCGGCATCCCGCTGCTGTTCCTCCAGAACATCACGGGCTTCATGGTGGGGCGGCGCTACGAGGCCGGCGGCATCGCCAAGGACGGCGCCAAGCTCGTCACCGCCGTCGCCACCGCGGCGGTGCCCAAGGTGACGGTGATGATCGGCGGCTCGTTCGGGGCCGGCAATTACGGCATGTGCGGGAGGAGCTACTCGCCGCGCTTCCTGTGGACCTGGCCCAATGCGCGAATCTCCGTCATGGGCGGGGAACAGGCGGCGAGCGTGCTCGCGACCGTGCGGCGCGACGCGCTGGAGCGGCGTGGCCTCGCCTTCCCGGCCGAGGACGAGGAAGCCCTGAAGGCGCCGATCCGGGCCCAGTTCGAGACGCAGGGCCACCCGCTCTACGCCTCCGCCCGCCTGTGGGACGACGGCATCGTCGACCCCGCCCGCACCCGCGACGTCCTCGCCCTCAGCCTGTCGGCGAGCCTCAACGCTCCCATCGCGCCGACACGCTTCGGCCTGTTCCGGATGTGAGCCGCATGTTCGACACCCTGCTCATCGCCAACCGGGGCGAGATCGCGGTCCGCATCGCCCGCACGGCGCGGCGCCTCGGCATCCGCACGCTCGCCGTCTATTCCGATGCCGACCGCGATGCGCTGCACGTGGCCGAGGCCGACGAAGCCTTCCGCATCGGCCCCGCGCCGGCCGCCGAAAGCTATCTCGACGGCGCCGCCATCATCGCGGCGGCGCGTCGCGGCGGCGCCCAGGCGGTCCATCCGGGCTACGGGTTCCTGTCCGAGAACCCCGGCTTCGTCGAGGCCGTGGAGGCGGCCGGCCTCGTCTTCGTCGGCCCGCCGGCCGCCGCGATCCGGGCCATGGGCCTCAAGGATACGGCGAAGTCGCTCATGGAGGCGGCCGGCGTGCCGGTAGTGCCCGGCTATCACGGCGGCGAGCAGGACCCGGCCGCGCTGGCCCGCGAGGCTGGGCGCATCGGTTTCCCGGTGCTGATCAAGGCGGCCGCCGGCGGCGGGGGCAGGGGCATGCGGCGCGTGGCGGCGGCGGAGGACTTCGCGCTCGCGCTCGCGGCCGCGCGCCGCGAAGCCCTCTCCGCCTTCGGCGACGACCGCGTGCTGGTCGAGCGGTGCCTCGTGGTGCCGCGCCACATCGAGATCCAGGTCTTCGCCGATGCCCACGGCGGCGCCGTGCATCTCTTCGAGCGCGACTGCTCGCTCCAGCGCCGGCACCAGAAGGTCATCGAGGAAGCGCCGGCCCCCGGCATGAGCCCGGCGATGCGCGATGCCATGGGCGAGGCCGCCGTCAGGGCGGCCCGCGCGGTCGGCTACGAGGGTGCCGGCACGGTCGAGTTCATCGCCGACGTGTCGGAGGGCCTGCGCCCGGACAGGTTCTACTTCATGGAGATGAACACGCGCCTCCAGGTCGAGCATCCCGTGACCGAGGCCATCACGGGCCTCGACCTCGTCGAGTGGCAGTTGCGGGTCGCCGCCGGCGAGCCCCTGCCGAAGCGCCAGGACGAGATCGCCATCGGGGGCCATGCCGTCGAGGCGCGGCTCTACGCCGAGGACCCGGCCCGGGACTTCATGCCCCAGACCGGCCGGCTCACCGCCCTCGCCTTCGGAGCCGGGCCGGGCGTGCGGGTCGACGCGGGCGTGCGGGAGGGGGACGGCGTGACGCCCTTCTACGACGCCATGATCGCCAAGGTCGTGGCGCACGGCCCCGACCGGGCGACGGCGCTGGCGCGGCTGCGCGCGGCCCTGGCGGCGAGCCGCGTCGAGGGTTGCACCACCAACCTCGCCTTCCTGGGCCGGCTGCTCGCCTTGCCCGCCGTGCAGGACGGCACGCTCGACACCGGGCTGATCCCCCGCGAGATCGACGCGCTGCTGGCCGAGCCGGTGCCCTCGGGCGAGGAGGTCGCGCTCGCCATGCTGGGCGCCGCGGGCCTGCTGCAGGCCCCGGCCTCGCCCGATCCCTTCGTCGGCCTCGCCGGCTTCCGCCACTGGGGCGCGGCGCGGCGCGACGTCGAGGTCGCAACCGGCGCGCAGCGGCGCCGCGGCACGGTCGTGGCGGAGCCGGGCGGACGCTTCCGGGTGGAGGAGGGCGGCGCGACCGTCCGTCTCCGCGTCCTCGGGCGCGAGGGCGAGGCGCTGCGGGTCGAGATCGACGGCCACGTCGTGTCGGCCCGCGTCGAGGCATCGGACGAGACCGTCCTGGTGCGGACGGCGGCCGGAACGGCGCGGTTCGCCCTGGCCGGCCAGGGCCTCGGGGCCGCCGAGGAGGACCCCTCGCGCGGGGTCGTCCGCGCCGTCATGCCGGGGGTCGTGCGCGTCGTGCATGTGGAACTCGGACAGACGGTCGCCCGGGGCGACGCCTTGCTGGTGACCGAGGCCATGAAGATGGAGATGACGCTGGCGGCGCCCCGGGCCGGGCGGGTCGCCAGCGTCGATGTCGCGGCCGGCGACCGGGTCGAGGTCGGGGCCGTGCTGGTGACGCTGGAGGCGGCGGCGGACTGAGCCTCCACGCGCCGCCGGGGGACGCCGGGCGTCGGCTCAGCCGGCCGCCGTCCCGTAGTCCATGGCCTCGAGATCCGCGATCAGCCCCGGACCCGCCGGGTGCCACCCGAGCCGCTCCCGGGTCCACGCGCTCGACGCCGCAAGGTCGATGCCGGCGAAGATCGCCAGCCAGCCGAAATGGTCCGCCGCCTGTTCGGCCGGCACCGACACGGCCGGGATGCCGAGGCCGCGGCCGACCGCCTCGGCGATGGCGCGCGTCGCGATGCCCTCCTCGGCGACCGCATTGTAGCGGGCGCCGGGCTCGCCCCGCTCCACGGCGAGCCGGTAAAGCCGCGCGACGTCGCTGACGTGGGCGGCCGACCAGCGATTGCGGCCCTCGCCGAGATAGGCCGAGACGCCCGTTCGGCGCGCCAGCGCGATCAGCAGGGAGATCAGGCCCTGCTTGCGCGTATCGTGAACCTGGGGAAGACGCATCACCGACAGGTTGACGCCCGCCTCCAGCAGCGCGGCGCCCGCCAGTTCCGACGCGATCCGGGGGTTGGGATGGGTGGCATCGAAGACGTCCTCGGTGGCGGGCCGGCCGTGTCCGCCGCCACCCATGCCGGTGCCGGAGGTGATGAGCAGCGGGCGGGCGGACCCCTTCACCCCCTCGCCCAGCGCCGCGATGGCCCGCCGGTCCTTCTCGCAGTTCTCGGCGAAGCGCGAGAAGTCGTGGTCGAAGGCCAGATGGATCACGGCATCCGCCGAAGCGGCGCCGGCCCGCAGGCTGTGGAGGTCTTCGAGGTCGCCGCGATGCGCCACGGCACCGGCCGCCGCGAGGGCGCCCGCCCCCTCGTCCGACCGCGTCAGGCCGAGGACGCCGTGGCCGGCCCCGATGAGTTCCGGGACCAGGGCCGATCCGATGAAGCCCGTGGCCCCGGTGAGAAACACTCGCATGGTCGATGCTCCGAAATCGTCGATGCGTCAGTGATCCCGCCGTTCGCGATCGCGGTAAAGACGAGAGCCTATCGTGGTATAAGTGCCACCCGGATCGCTACGCCCTCAGGAACACCATGCCCGCCAGGACCGACAATGCGCTCGGGCGCTATCTCAGGGACCGGCGCGGCCGGCTCGATCCCGCGGCCTTCGGGTTCGCGGGGCGGCGGCGCACGCCGGGCCTGCGCCGCGAGGAAGTGGCGCAGCGCGCCGACATCAGCCCGACCTGGTACACCTGGCTCGAACAGGGACGCGGCGGCGCGCCCTCGGCGGATGTGCTGAACCGGATCGCCGGCGGGCTGATGCTGACGGAGCCCGAGCGCGAGCACCTCTTCATCCTCGGGCTCGGGCGCCCGCCCGACGTTCGCTACCGCGGCGTCTCGGGGATGACGCCGCGGTTGCAGCGCCTGCTCGACACGTTTGCGTTCAGTCCCGCCATGATCAAGACCGCCACCTGGGACGTCGTCGCCTGGAACCCGGCCTTCGCGGCGGTGCTGACCGACTATGGCGCCGTTCCCTCCAGCGAGCGCAACCTCCTGCGCCGCATGTTCTGCGATCCGGGCGTGCGCGACGCCCAGCCCGACTGGCCCAGCGTCGCCCGTTTCGTCGTCGGCGCCTTCCGGGCCGATGCGGCGCGGGCCGGCGCGGCCTCCGAGGTCACCCGCCTCGTCGACGACCTCTGCTCGCTCAGTCCCGACTTCGCGGCGCTGTGGCGCGAGAACGACGTCCACGTGCACGGCGAGGGGGTGAAGCGGCTGCGGCATGCGATCCTGGGCGAGATCGAGCTCGAATATTCGGCCTTCGCGGTCGACGGCCGGCCCGACCTCGGCATGATCGTCTACAACCCCGTCTCGGCCGCCGTCGCCGAGCGCATCCGCGACCTCGTCGCCCGGGCGCCCGCGGGCGCGTGACACCCGGCCCGGCGCAGGGCGGCCCGATGCCGCCCGGGGCCTCAATGGATCGTGTCCGGCACCATGAGGCCGCCCTGGCTGCGCAGGGCATTGTCGCCGCGCGGCAGTTTGAGGTCGGAGCCCTCGCCGAGGTCGCGCTCGAAGATCTCGGCGGCATTGCCCGCGCTGGCGAGCGCCCGCACGGCCCAGCCGTCGTCGACCACGCGCGGGATCGATCCCCGGCAGCGTGCCGCCGAAGGACCGCAGAAGCGGGTCCTGGCTGTCGCGCAGGGCGTCGGCATGCGCCCGGTCGATCCCCGCCGCCTCCGCCTGCAGCGGCAGGGCCACGACGGAATCGACCACTTCGCTCCAGGCGGCATCGCCGCTCGCGACGGCGGGCGAGAGCGGCAGCACCGAATAGCGTTCCGGCAACAGCACGAAGTCCTTGGTCCTGGCGTGGAAGCCGGTCCGATCCTCGGCGAGGCGCGAGGCGCTGCCGAACAGGGCATCGCATTTGCGCCCCACGACGGCGCCGAGCATCTCGCCGTTCTCCTCGAAGGGCCAGGGCTTGAAGGCGACGTGGCGCCGCGCCGCTTCCGCGACGAGCGCGTCCTCGCCCTCGGTCGCCGGGGCGTAGCAGACCACGCGCCCCTGCAGGTCGGCGAAGGTCCTGATCCCCGAGTCGCGGTGCACCAGCAGGGTATCGCCATCGAGGAACATCGGGCGGGCGAAGCTGGCGCCGAACGCGATCGCCGCCGAGGTCGAGGGCGTCGCTCCCATCAGGACGTCGATCTTGCCGGTGCCGAGACCCCGGAAGCCGAGGTGCTCGGAGGGCACCGGCACGATGGCGGCCTTGTCGGGGGAGCCCAGCACGGCGGCGGCGAGGGCACGGCACATGTCGGTGTTGAACTCCGGCAGCGAGGCGTGGACGTCGGCCTTGCCCCAGTCGTCGGGCTGGTCGACGACGCCGCAGGCGAGCGTGCCGGCAGCCTTGACGCGGTCGAGCACCGCCCCGGCCTGCGCCGGCGCGCATCCGAGCGCGATGCCGAGCGCCACCGCGGCGGCCGCCAAGCCGAAAGTCCTGTGCATTGCGATGGGTCCTGCTGGAGCGGTTTCACCGGGTCGGGATCGCTCTGGCGATCCCCGATCGGAACGGGTCCGGATCCCGGGCTGGCGCGAAGGCGATGGCGCTCTCGCGGCACGGAGCCGGGCCGCGGCCCGGCTCCGTGATGGCGTGCGGCCTGGGCCGGATCAGGGAGTCCAGCTGCCCGAGGAGGGCGTGCCGGGCGTCACGGTCGGCCGCGGGTTGAAGTCGGCCGGGGGCGGGTCGAGCAGCACGCCGTTGCGATAGTCGGTCGGCCTGATGTTCAGCGTGGCGCAGCCGCGGCCGGCGTAGTGGGGCAGCGCGCGGACCTGGGCGGGCGGGATCAGGGCGTAGTTCGGCGGCAGCGGCGGCTGCGCCCCGGTCAGGCGGGCGTTGTCGAACGCATCCGACATGTCGCTCATCTGCTGGACGGAGTCGATGTCGGCCGGCCCGAGCTTCGACTGTCCGAACTGCGCCTGCCCGGCCACGAGTGCCGCGGCCTCGTCGGGCAGTTCGCCGAGCGGGGTCAGCCCGAACAGGTTGTTGATGAACTTGATGACCGTCGAATGCTCGGCATATTGGTGCACGGCGACGTGGGCCAGACCGTAGGGCGAGATCACGATCGCGGGGATGCGCTGGCCACCCGCATAGGCGCCGCCGTCCGGCGCGTAGTTGCGGGGCGTGAAGGCCGCATGGTCGTAATTGCCCGAGGTCTCGTCGTAGGTGATGACGATGGCGCTGTCGGCCCAATAGGGGCTCATCGCGATGGCGTTGATCTCGTCGGCGAGGAGCGCCTCGGAGATCTGCGAATCCGAATAGGCCGGGTGGTCGTCGTTGCCCGCGAAGGCGGCCTGGACGGCGGGGTTCGGGTCGAGCGGCTTCAGCCCGTCGAGGTTGTTGAAGCCGCCGCGGACGTAGAACACGCCTTCCTGCGGCAGCGCCCGGTTGGCGACGTCGGTGAAGAAGTCCCCGAGACCGTGCAGGTTCAGCACCTCCTTGGTGTTGTCGGCCAGGTAGCCGAAGTACTGCGGGGCGTTGTGGTGGACGATGTAGCTCGAATGGGAGGCCTGGCCGGCGGTATCGTAGACCTCGTGGTCGTAGCCTTCCTGGTACCAGCCCCAGGGCACGCTGGTCCTGTTCTGCTTGGCGATGGTGCGGATGTCGTTCTGGACGTCGAGCAGGTCCAGCGTCGGGTTCTCGTCCGCCTTGATGATGTCCTGGATCTGCGGGCCCATGAAGGACAGCGGCAGGGTCGCATAGGTCTGGTTGAGGGTGGGCGAGGCGGGGTTCTCGTCGAGGCCGTAGGCCGGCTTCACCGCCGACGTGTCCTTGTTGGAGCCCGGGAACGGGCCGGGGTCCCCGATGACCGGCTCGGACGCCGACTGATCGGGGTGCTTGACCCACTGCGTCTCGCCGCCCTGGCCGGCGATCAGCGCGATGGCGTTGGGGGTCGAGGGCCCGTTCACCGTCATGTGGAAGTTGTCGTAGAGCGCGAAGCGGTCGGCGTACTGCCACATGAAGGGGATCGTGTCGCAGTCGACATGCGCCATCGGCACTTCGCCGGCCTGTTTCTGGGCGAGCGTCGGCGGGGTGGTGGGCGGCAGCATCGTGGATTTCGAGACGATCCGGCCGCTGGCGTCCACGGTCAGGCCCTCGTTGTCGAGCGCGAAACGGTCGTTGCGCGCCGTGCCGGTGGAGGGGTCGATGTCGATGCTGTTGTCGATGCCGAGGTGGCCGTGGTCGACGTCGGCGAGGTCGGCGGGGTAGAGCGGAACGGTGGCGCCGTTGGCCGCCGTGATGGTCTGGGGCACCAGGAACGGCGAGATGGTGCCGACGCTGCCGTCCGTGTTGACGATCTTCTGCACGATGCCGGGGGCGTTCGCCTTCAGCGCGCCGTTGGCGAAGAGCCCGTTCACGCCGGGGAAGGTGCCGAAATACTGGTCGAAGCTACGGTTCTCCTGGAACAGGACGAAGACATGCTTCACCTTGCGCTTCAGGAGGGCGAGCTTCTGCGCGTGGGTCAGGTTCGTCGCCAGGCTGGGCACGCTGGCGTACTGCCTGACGAAGCTGCTCGAATCCGGCATGACGCTCATGGCGGCGTCGGCCGGTGCCGTCTGGGCCCGGGCGGCGGGCGCCTGGACCAGCGCGAACGCCAGGGAGATTGCCGTAGAGGAACGGAGGAGGCGCGGGAGACTCATCGAAACTCCGGGATGTGGCATGGCCGCTCGTCTTGCGACAGCGGCGTTGAAGCGGCCACATTTGAGCCATAAGTCGATGACGCTCCCGTGACGCCTGTCCAGGATCTTGCTGGAGGTGCCGGCAGACTGTCTCGGGCCCGGCTGAAGCTCGGTCTAGACGCGAATGCGCCGCCGAACCCGGCCCGCCAAGCCACCGGACACAACATTTGATTATGACAATGAGGTGACGCTATGAGCCTGGGACCCTATCCAACAGGCTGCCGCATGACGTTCACGCATCCCCTCGCCCGCACCGCTCACGTCGGATCGACCGCAGGCGTCCAAGGCCAAGCCTCGCGCATCCTGGTGATCATCACCGGGCTGCAGCTCGACAAGGGCCACAAGAAGTTCAACGAGGCTCAGACGAAGCGCCTGTCCGATGCCGCGCAAAGCTGGCTCGAGGCTCACCCCGGAGAGGCGGACGACTTCATGCTGATGAACCGCCCGAAGAAGTGGCTGGGCGACAGGGACTGACGGCCGGGCGCCCGGCGGTCCACGCCGCGAACCGACGGGCCTGATCTGTCGGACGGGTTACGCGTCCTCGCCCGCGCCGTCCCGGCTCTTGCGCCCGAGCCCCAGCCGCTTGGCGAGGCTGGATCGCTGCGCCGCATAGGCGGGCGCCACCATCGGGTAGTCGGCGGGGAGGCCCCACTTCGCCCGGTACTGGTCCGGCGTCATGCCGAGGCCGGCGAGGTAGCGCTTCATCGACTTCAGCTTCCGCCCGTCCTCGAGGCTGATGATGAAGTCGTTCGTGACGGACTTCTTGACCGACACCGCGGGCCGGAGCGGCTCGACCGCTTCGAGGTCGGCCGGCTGGCCGAGGCTGCCGAGCGTCGCGTGGATGGAGGCGATCAGACCCGGCAACTCGCTCGGCTGGACGTGGTTCTGCGTCACGTAGGCGGCAACCAGTTCGGAGGTCATCTCGGCCAGCGCGGTGTTGTTCGGGTCTGGCATGGGGTCGACTCAAAGCTGCGGTGAAATTGATCTCTTCCCTGCATAGTACAGGATGCCGCCAGAGGCCAGTCCCGTGGCGAGGTGATCGAGGTGAAAGATGCACGGCAGGAACGGTGGTCCGCCCGGGCGCGACATTCCACCGCCTGTTGCTTCAACGGTCGCTCGAAGGTTAGCAGTGTTCTTGGTCGCCTGAGGCGGGAAAGGGTCAGGGCTGGACCGTTCGGGTGGTCGCCGGCCGTCGAAACCGCTGGTTGGCCGCGCGGGCCGCCGCGCGCCGGCGGCCTCGCGGTTGCGGGACCGCGGCAGGTCGACCACTCTGCCGTGCGGATCGCGCCGGACCACGATGAGGAAGCCTCTTGACCGACACCCCGAAGTTCCACCAGCCGGTCGATGCCGCCCTGGTGCCCCGCTACGCCGGGATCGCGACCTTCATGCGGCTGCCCTTCGTGCCGACCGCCGCGGGACTCGACATCGCCGTCTATGGGATTCCCTGGGACGGAGGCACGACGAACCGGGCCGGCGCCCGCCACGGTCCGCGCGAGGTCCGCAACCAGTCGAGCCTGATGCGCCGCGCGCATCACGTCTCCCACGTGGCGCCGTTCGCCCTCGCCAACGTGGCCGATGTCGGCGACCTGCTCGTCAATCCGATCGACCTCCACGACAACCTGCGGCGGATCGAGGACGGCGTGGCGGCGCTGATGGCGGAGGGTCCCCGGCTCCTCGGCATCGGCGGCGACCATCTGACCACGCTCCCGGTCATGCGCGCGGTCGCCCGATCGGGTGCGGTCGGCATGGTCCATTTCGACGCCCATTCGGACACCAACGACACCTATTTCGGCGACAACCCCTTCACCCATGGCACGCCGTTCCGCCGTGCCATCGAGGAAGGCCTGCTCGATCCCCGGCGCACCGTCCAGATCGGCATCCGCGGCTCGGTCTACGACGCGTCCGAGCACGACTGGGCCCGGCAGCGCGGCGTCCGCGTCATCTACATGGAGGAGTTCGTGGCGCGCGGCCCCGCCGACGTGATGACCGAGGCGCGCAGCATCGTCGGCGGCGGACCGACCTACGTGAGCTTCGACATCGACGCCATCGATCCGTCGATGGCGCCCGGCACGGGGACCCCCGAGATCGGCGGCTTCACCACCCGCGAGGCGCAGCAGATGGTGCGGCTGCTCGACGGCGTCGACATCGTGGCGGCCGACGTCGTGGAAGTGTCGCCGCCCTTCGACGTCGCCGGCATGACGGCGCTGGCGGGTGCCACCATGGCGTTCGAGCTGCTGTGCGTCATGGCGGCCGGGGTCGCGCGCCGGCGGCAGGCGGCCGGCGGCCCGCCCCGCGCGTGATCCCTCCCGGGCGACCGGAGGCCGGCGCCGGCCTGAGCGGCGCGCGCGCCTCGCGTCAGCTCCGGGGCTTCAGGTTCTCGGGGTCGTAGAGGGCCGTGTAGCCGACGGCCGCCACCTCCACGGGGAACCGGTCGCCGAAATACTCGACCGCGAGCCGGCGGCCCTGCTGGGCGTGGGACCAGGGGAGGTAGGCGAGCGCGATGTTGCGGCCGACCGTGGGCCCGTAGGCGATGGAGGTCGTGAAGGAGCGGCGGCCGAGCTCGTCCACCAGCGTCTCGCCGCTGTCCGGGTCGATCACCGGCAGGATGCCGACGGGGTAGCGGGCGACCCCCTTGGCGTCGCGGTTGTCGGTCATCACCAGCGTGCACAGCATGGCGGGCTGGTGGTCGCGGGCGCGGTGCTCGAGGTGCTTGGCCTTGCCGCGGAACTCCGCCTCCTTGACCTTGGGGCGCGCGAGGCCGGCCTCGAGGAGGTTGTATTCGGTGAGGAGGTCGGCGTTCTGCAGCCGCAGGCTCTTCTCCATGCGGCGGCTGTTGGCATAGGTCTCGATGCCGACCGCCATGACGCCGGTCGAGCGCAGCGCGTCCCACACGGCGAGCCCGTCCTCGTAGGCCATATGCAGTTCCCAGCCCTGCTCGCCGACGTAGGAGATGCGGAAGGCGGTGACGCGCTTGCCCGCGATGGTGACCGGCTTGATGGCGGCGAAGGGGAAGTTCGCCGGCGACAGCGCGTCCGGCTCGGCGACGACCTTGCTGCAGGTTCGCGCGGGCGTTGGGCCCCCAGATGCCGATGGTGACGAAGCGCTCCGACACGTCCGTCACCGTCACGTCGAAGCCGCGGTCCTCGGCGACGCGCCGCAGGTAGTGGAAGTCGCGCGGCCCCGCGTCGGCCCCGTCGACCACGCGGCAGCGGTCGGCCATCCGGAAGACCGTGAGGTCCGCCCGCACCATGCCCTCGTCGTCGAGGAAGTGGGTGTAGATGCCCTTGCCGATGTTGGCGTCGCCGCCGATCCTGGCGGCACAGACCCATTCCATCAGGGCGACGTGGTCCGGTCCCTCGACGTCGACGATGGCGAAATGCGACAGGTTGACGATGCCGCAATCGTCGCTCATGGCGAGCTGCTCGGCGTTGGACACGCGCCAGAAGTGCCGGCTGTCCCATTCGTTGGCCCGCGACCGGCACGCGGTTGGCGTATCGTTCGATGAGATGCGCGTTGGCGGCGTAGCCATGCGCGCGCTCCCAGCCGCCGAGCTCCATGAAGTGGCCGCCCAGCTCCTTCTCGCGTTCCCAGAACGGCGAGCGGCGCACGTCGCGGCCGGTCGCGAAGGGTTCGCGCGGGTGGATGCCGGGATTGTAGACCTTCTGGGCGGCTTCGGCGCAGCGGCCGGCGATGAACTCTTCGCCGAGCTGGTGCGGGTAGAAGCGCGCACACGTCGATCCTGGCGTGGTCGATCGGCGTGCGGCCGTCCGTCATCCAGTCGGCCAGGAGCTTGCCCATGCCGGGGCCGTCCTTGACCCAGACGCCGACCGCGTACCACAGGCCGCGCACCTTCTGGCTTTCGCCCAGCATGGCATTGCCGTCGGTCGTCACCTGGAGCAGGCCGTTGAAGGAGCGGCGCTCGTCGTAGCCGAGCTCGCCCAGGATCGGGGTCAGCTCGATGGCGCGCTCCAGCGGCCCGAGGATCTGCTCCATGTCGAGGTCGCGCTGCGACGGCGACAGCCGCGCCTCGGCCTTGCCGAGCAGGTCGCGCGGATGGCAGAGGCGCGGGGCGTGCTCCTCGTAATAGCCCCACTCGATCATGCCGCCTTCGGAGGTCGTCGGGTCGCCGGTGTCGCGCATGTAGGCCGAGTTGCCCTGGTCGCGCAGCAGCGGCCAGCCGATCTCCTTGCCGGTGCCGGCGAATTCGTTGAAGGGGCCGAAGAAGGTCAGCGGATGGTCGATCGGCATCACGGGCAGGTCCTCGCCCGCCATCTCGGCGATCATGCCGGCCCCACAGGCCCGCGCAGACGACGACATGGTCGGCCATGATCGTGCCGCGCGTCGTGACCACGCCCTTGATGCGGCCGCCTTCGATGATCAGCGAGGTCGCGGCGGCGTTGGCGAAGCTCTGCAGCTTGCCGGACTTCTCCGCGCTCGTCGACCAGGATGCCGGCCACCGTCTGCGAGCGCGGGACGACGAGGCCGGCGTCCGGATCCCACAGGCCGCCCTGGACCATGGCTCTCCTCGACGAGCGGGAACTTCGCCTTGATCTCGGCCGGCTCCATCAGGCGCGCGCGCGTGCCGAAGGCCTTGCCCGACGAGACCTTGCGGCTGATCTCCTCCATGCGCTCGTCGTCGCCGGTGCGGGCGACTTCGATGCCGCCGACGCGGGCGTAGTGCCCCATCTTGTCGTAGAAATCGATCGAGTACAGCGTCGTCCAGCAGGACAGGAAATCGTGGCTGGTCGAGTAGCAGAAGTCCGAGGCGTGCGCCGTCGAGCCGATGTCGGTCGGGATGCCGGACTTGTCGATCCCGACGATGTCGTCCCAGCCCCGCTCGACGAGGTGATGGGCGACCGACGCGCCGACGATGCCGCCGAGACCGATGATGAGGACTCTCGCGCTCTCAGGAAAGGCTGCCACGCTCTGATCCTCGGGTTCGTCGGGTCGCCCGATTGAACAGCGGCGACGGCGCGCTGCATGCCGCCGTGAGACGATTATTGACCCGCCCCCGACATGGCCCCCGGGGCAAAGTGTCGGTCCCGCGCACGGGCCCGCCGGCGCCGGCGGAAGGGGCGGCCGTGGCCGCCCCCTTCGCAGGTCAGTCGGTCGGTGGCGCCTTCAGCACGATCGTGGCGAGCGGGGGCAGGGTCAGCGAGAGCGAGACCGGGCGGTCGTCGGCGCCGATGTCCTCCGTCGAGACGCCGCCCCCGTTGCCGAGGTTGCTGCCGCCGTAGAGGCCGCCATCCGTGTTGAGGATCTCCTGCCAATAGCCGGCGTCCGGCACGCCGATCCGGTAGTCGGGCCGCGGCACGGGGGTCATGTTGCTGACGACGAGCAGCCGTCCGCCCCCGTGCGCGTCCTGCCGGAAGAACCGATAGACGGAGCGCTCCGCGTCGTCGGGCCCGGCCCAGGCGAACCCCGCGGGGTCGGCGTCGGTGGCGTGGAGCGCGGGTTCGGCGGCGTAGAGGCGGTTCAGGTCCGCGACGAGGCGCAGCACGCCGCTGGTGGCGGGGATGGTCGAGCAGGTCCCAATCCAGCGACGCGTCGTGGTTCCACTCGCGCCACTGGGCGATCTCGCCGCCCATGAACAGCAGCTTCTTGCCCGGGAACGCCCACATGAACCCGTAATAGGCCCGCAGGTTGGCGAACTTCTGCCAGTCGTCGCCCGGCATCTTGCGGATCATGCGATCCCTTGCCGTGCACCACCTCGTCATGGCTGAGCGGCAGCATGAAGTGCTCGGAATAGGCGTAGACCATGCCGAACGTCATGAGGTGGTGGTGGTAGCGGCGATAGACGGGGTCCTCCTCCATGTAGCTGGAGCGTGTCGTGCATCCAGCCCATGTTCCACTTCATGTCGAAGCCGAGCCCGCCCTGGTCGATCGGCGCCGTCACGCCCGGCCAGGCCGTCGATTCCTCGGCGATGACGAGGACGCCGGGCTCGCGCTGGTGGACGATGCTGTTCAGGTGGCGGAAGAACTCGACCGACTCGAGGTTCTCGCGCCCGCCGTACTTGTTCGGCACCCATTCGCCGGCCTTGCGGCTGTAGTCGCGATAGAGCATCGACGCCACGGCATCGACCCGCAGGGCGTCGACGTGGTAGCGCTCGAGCCATTCCATCGCGCTGGCGATGACGAAGCCCTTCACCTCGTTGCGGCCGAGGTTGAAGATCAGCGTGTTCCAGTCCTGGTGGAAGCCTTCCCGCGGGTCGGCGTGTTCGTAGAGCGGCGTGCCGTCGAACTGCGCCAGTCCCCAGGCATCCGTGGGGAAGTGGGCCGGCACCCAGTCGAGGATCACGCCGATGCCGCCCGCGTGGCAGCGGTCGACGAAATAGGCGAAGTCCTCCGGTGCGCCGTAGCGGCCCGTGGGGGCGAAGAGACCGAGCGTCTGGTAGCCCCAGGAGCCTCCGAACGGATGCTCCATGATGGGCATGAACTCGATGTGGCTGAAGCCGAGCGCCGCCACGTAGGGCACGAGCCGGTCCACCATCTCGCGCCAGTCGAGGCTGCGGCCGCCTTCCTCGAGCACCTTCAGCCACGAGCCGGCATGGACCTCGTAGACCGAGATCGGCGCGTCCTGGGCCTGCCGCCGCGCCCGCGCCGCCAGCCAGTCGCCGTCCGTCCAGGGGAAGGGCTCGGAGCGCGCCACGATCGAGGCCGTGGCGGGCGCCGCCTCGGCGGCCCGGGCGACGGGGTCGGCCTTCTGCGGCAGGACGTGACCGCTCGGGCCGATGATCTCGTATTTGTAGCGCGCTCCCGGCCCGATGCCGGGCACGAAGAGCTCCCAAACGCCCGCGCTGCCCGCGCAGGCGCATCGGCAGGCGGCGCCCGTCCCAGCTGTTGAAGTCGCCGACGACGGAGACCCGGCGGGCGTTGGGCGCCCACACGGCGAAACGCACGCCCGCCACGCCCTCGCAGCTCATCGCCTGGGCGCCGAGGCAGCGGCCGAGCTCGTAATGGGTGCCCTGGCCGATGAGGTGCAGGTCGAGGTCGCCGAGGAGCAGGCCGAAGCTGTAGGGGTCCTCGGTCTCCTGCACGGCGTCGGGCCAGCGGATCCTGCAGCCGGTAGGGGCCGGCCGCCCCGACCGGGCCGGCGAACAGCCCCGCGGGGTGGACCTCTCCAGCGTCGCGACCCGGCTGCCGTCCTCGCGCGCCAGGATCTCGATGCTCGCGCGCGCCCGGCATGAAGACGCGGACGACGCGCTCGCCCCCGACCCGGTGATCGCCCAGGATCGAGAAGGGGTCCCCGTGCCGCCCCTCGACGAGGGCCGTCACGGCCTCGTGGCCGATCCCCGCCATGGCGTCCCGAACAGCCGTCACGCGCGCACCTCCTCAGCCGTCAGTCGATCCACGATGGCCTTGAACCCGCCGAGCGGGATCGCGAGCCATTTCGGCCTGTTGGCCACCTCGTAGCCGATCTCGTAGGCGGCCTTCTCGAGCAGCATCAGGTCGAGCAGCGGGTCCGCCGGAACCTCGGCCTCCTCGCCGGGCTCCTCGCCCGCCGCCGCCGCGTGGTAGTGGCGCAGGAACGCGGAGGCGGATTCGCGCCGGAACGCGTCGAGCAGCGCCTGCCGCCGTTCGCGCACGGGCTGGGGCCCGGCATCCTCCTCGATGCCCGACACGGCCGCGGCCGCGTAGTCGAGCGAGCGGAGCAGGCCCGCGACGTCGCGCAGCGGGCTCGCCTTGGCACGGCGCTCGTCCAGCGTCTTCACCGGCTCGCCCTCGAAGTCGATGATGAAGGCGTCGGGTCCGCTGACCAGCACCTGGCCGAGGTGGAAGTCGCCGTGGACGCGCGTCATGACGGTGCCGAGGCCCGCCTCGGCGAGACCCTGGACGGCGTCGAGGACGGCCTGGCGCTTCTCCAGCACCGCCGTCGGCGAGGCCGGCCGCCTCGTCGTCCAGCGTGCCGAGCTGGGCCGCGAGGGCGTCGAGCGCATGGGTGACCTCGGCGCCGATGGTGCTGCGCCAGGCCTCGACGGCATCGTCGCCCGCCTCGACGGGGCTGAAGTCCGGGTTGTCGCTCGGGGCCGCCAGCACCCGGTGCAGCTCGCCGAGGCGTCGGCCGATGGTGCCCACGAAAGTGTCGAGGACCTGATAGTCGGCGCTGGCGGCGCTGTCGGTCAGCGCCGCGTCCTCGACCGCCCGGCGCAGGTTGTCGAGCACCCAGGTCCAGGCATCGCCCTGGTTCTGGATGACCCCCTGCACGATGGCGAGCGTGTTGGGCGTGCCGTCGGCATCGACGCGCACCAGTTCGCCCAGCAGCGGCGCCGTGTTGGCATAGCCGATGGTGGTGAGATGGCGCGTCATCTCGGCCTCGGGGTGGATGCCCGGCACGACGCGGCGGATCAGCTTGACGATGGCGAGGTTGCCGAGGATCACCGAGGAATTCGACTGTTCCGAGGTCAGCCAGCGGATCTTGGCTTCGTCGATCCCCTCGATCGCGTCGATCGGCGTCGGTGGCGCGGGCACTGGATCTCGCCGCCGTCCGGCAGCGCCAGGCTGCCGCGGTTCTTGAGCGCCCGCAGCATGCCGCGCGGCAGCGCCTCGAGCGCGAAGGCGTCGGTGAGATAGCCGACCCGCCGGCCGCGGCGCACGCGCGCCATGGCGGTCTGCTGGGCGAAGGCGGACATCGCCCGCGCCCTCCCAGGCGATGCCGGCCGGCATCTGGTAGCGGTCGACCCGGCCGGCGGTCTCGACCTCGACCTCGATGAGGAACACGTCCTGCAGCGTGGTCAGCGCCACCGCATAGGCGAGGCGCGCCCCGACGATGCGCTCGTTCTTGGCCGCGAACCAGCGGCGGCGCGGCAGGTAGTCCGGCAGGAGTTCGTTGAGGATGCGCGCCGTGTAGCGCTCGCCCAGCAGCTCCTTCAAGCTCTCGCGCACCACGAGCGTCTGGAACTCGGGCAGCTGCTCGCCGCCCGGCCTGGTGCCAGGCCGGCGGCTTCTCCTCCTTGGACAGTGCCGATCCAGTAGAAGCCGTAGGGGGGCAGCGTCAGCAGGTAGTTGAGCTTGCCGACCGGCGGGAAGGGCGAGGGGCCGGACAGTTCCACCGGCACGCAGCCCTCGTAGTCGGCGAGGTCGAGCTCGACCGCCTGCGGGGTGCGGGCGAGGTTGGCGACGCACAGGATCGTGTCGCCGTCGAACTCGCGCAGATAGGCCATGACGCGGCGGTTGCCGGGATAGAGGAAGCGCAGCGTGCCGCGGCCGAAGGCCTGGTGGTTGCGCCGCAGCGACAGCATGCGCCGCATCCAGTTCAGCAGCGAATGCGGGTCGCGCGCCTGGGCCTCCACGTTGACGGCGCTGAACCCGTAGAGCGGATCCATGATGGGCGGCAGCACGACGCTGGCGGGGTCGGCGCGCGAGAAGCCGCCGTTGCGGTCCTCGGTCCACTGCATCGGCGTGCGGACGCCGTCGCGGTCGCCGAGGTGGATGTTGTCGCCCATGCCGATCTCGTCGCCGTAGTAGATGACCGGCGTGCCCGGCATGGACAGCAGCAGGCCGTTCATCAGTTCGATGCGGCGGCGGTCGCGCTGCAGCAGCGGCGCGAGGCGGCGGCGGATGCCGAGGTTGATGCGCGCCCGCCGGTCGGCCGCATAGGTGTTCCAGAGGTAGTCGCGTTCCTCGTCGGTGACCATTTCGAGCGTCAGCTCGTCGTGGTTGCGCAGGAAGATCGCCCATTGCGCGTTCTCGGGGATCTCCGGCGTCTGGCGCATGATGTCGGTGATCGGGAAGCGGTCCTCCTTGGCGATCGCCATGTACATGCGCGGCATCAGCGGGAAGTGGAACGCCATGTGGCATTCGTCGCCGTCGCCGAAATACATCTGCGTGTCTTCGGGCCACATGTTGGCCTCGGCCAGCAGCATGCGGTCCGGATAGGAGGCGTCGAGCGTCGGCCCGGATCTTCTTCAGGATGACGTGGGTCTCGGGCAGGTTCTCGTTGCTGGTGCCCTCCCGCTCGATCAGATAGGGGATGGCGTCGAGGCGCAGCCCGTCGACGCCCATGTCGAGCCAGAAGCTGCATCACGCGCAGCACTTCCTCGAGCACGCGTCGGGTTGTCGAAGTTGAGGTCGGGCTGGTGCGAATAGAACCGGTGCCAGAAATACTGGCCGGCCACCGGATCCCACGTCCAGTTCGACTTCTCGGTGTCGAGGAAGATGATGCGCGTCTCGGTGAACTTGTCGTCCGTGTCGGACCAGACGTAGAAGTCGCGGGCGGGCGAGCCCGGGGGTGAGTTGCGGGCCTCCTGGAACCAGGGATGCTGGTCCGACGTGTGGTTGATCACGAGTTCCGTGATGACCCGGATGCCGCGCTCGTGCGCGGCCGAGACGAAATGCTTGAACTCGTCGAGCGATGCCGTAGTCGGGGCTGACGTCCTCGTAGCCGGCGATGTCGTAGCCGTCGTCCCGCCGCGGGCTCGGGTAGAAGGGCAGCAGCCAGACCGCGGTGACGCCGAGGCTCGCGACGTAGTCGAGCTTGGCGTTCAGGCCCGCGAAATCGCCGATGCCGTCGTTGTTGGCATCGAAGAACGACTTCACGTGCAGCTGATAGATGACGGCGTCCTTGTACCAGAGCGGATCGTCGGGAATCGTGGCCTGGGTCTGAACCGCCATATCAGATGTTCCTCGCAGCGTTGAGCCGCCAGATGGAGAAGGGAAGTTCGGCGGGATCGAGGCGGATGCGCTGGATCTTGCCGGTCCAGGCGAATTCGGCGCCGCGCATCAGGTCCTCGACCGCGATCGTGCCGTGATCGGGCAGGCCCCACTCCCACAGCGGGACCTCGATGTCGGCCTCCTGGACCGCGTAGGGGTCGAGGCTCACCGCGACCAGGAGGACGTTGTCGCGCGACGGCGTCGCTTTCTGGAACAACAGGATATTGTCGTTGTACGCCGTCCGGAAGGTGATGCCGAGATGGGAATGCAGGGCGGGATTGTCGCGGCGGATGCGGTTCAGCCGCGTGATCTCGCCGATGATGTTGCCGGGGCGGTCGTCGTCCCAGGCGATCAGCTGATACTTCTCGCTGTTGGCATATTCCTTCCGCTTCTGGTCCGGCCGACCTTCGCAGAGTTCGAAACCGTTGTAGACGCCCCACAGGCCCGACAGCATCGTGGCCAGCGCGGCCCGGATCAGGAAGGCCGAGCGGGGCGCATCCTGCAGGAAGTCCGGATTGATGTCGTGCGTGTTGACGAAGAAATGCGGCCGGAAGAACTCCTTGGGCGCCTGCGGTGGTCAGCTCGGTCAGGTAGTCGGTCAGCTCGTACTTGGTGTTCCGCCACGTGAAATACGTATAGGACTGCGAGAAGCCGATCTTGGCCAGCCGGTACATGACCTTGGGCTTGGTGAAGGCCTCGGACAGGAAGACCACGTCGGGGTGGTGCTGCCGGATGTCCTCGATCGCCCATTCCCAGAAGGGGAAGGGCTTGGTGTGGGGGTTGTCGACGCGGAACAGCTTCACGCCCTGTTCGACCCACAGCATGATCATGTCGCGCAGCTCGATCCACAGCGACGGCATGGCGCCCGGCGCGTAGAAGTCGACGTTGACGATGTCCTCGTATTTCTTCGGCGGGTTCTCGGCGTAGCGGATCGTGCCGTCCGGCCGCCAGTTGAACCATTCGGGATGGTTCTTCAGCCAGGGATGGTCGGGCGAGGCCTGGATGGCGATGTCGAGCGCGATCTCCAGCCCCTGCTCGGCGGCGGCGGCGACGAGGCGGCGGAAGTCGTCGAAGGTCCCGAGCTCGGGATGGATGGCCTCGTGGCCGCCCTCGGCGGAACCGATGGCGTAGGGGCTGCCGGGATCGTCCGGGCCGGCCGTGAGGCTGTTGTTGCGGCCCTTGCGGTTGGTGCGGCCGATGGGGTGGATCGGCGTGAAATAGAGCACGTCGAAGCCCATGGCCCGGATCGCCGGCAGCCGCCCGATCACGTCGTCGAAGGTGCCGTGGCGGTTCGGGTCGCCGCTCTGCGAGCGCGGGAAGATCGAGTACCAGCTCGCGAAGCCGGCGCCCTTGCGCTCCGCCTCGACGGGGATCTCGGGGCTCGACGGTGCTGAACAGCCGCGGGTCCGCGGCCTGCATGGCCTCGTCGGTCTCGGGGGCCAGCAGCAGGGCCAGGCGCGCCGCGTCGTCGGCCTCGGCGAGGCGCTCGGCGATCGGCCGGAGCCGGGCGGCGGCCTCGGCCGGGGCACCCGCCAGCGCCCGGTCGACGAGGCGGCGGCCCTCTTCGAGTTCGAGCGGCACCGCGAGCCCCGCCCCGTGCTTGGCCTCGACCTCGTGGCGGAACATGGCGAAATCGTCGCGCCAGGCCTCGACCCTGTAGACGTAGCGGCCGAGCCGCTCCAGCGGCAGGTCGGCGGTCCAGCGATCGTTGCCGAGCGGCCGCATGCGGCGCTCCCGCCACCCGGTCTCGTCGGCGGCGCGCCATTGCAGCGCGACGGCGATGCGGTCGTGGCCCTCGCCGAAGGCATCGACCTCGACCCGCACGACGTCGCCGACGATGCGCTTCACGGCGTAGCGGCCGCCGTCGACCGTCGGCGTCGAGGGCCTCGATGACGAGGCGCGGCGCCGCGATGGCGGTCTCGGGCGAGAACCGCAGGGCCGCGTCCGGCAGGTCGATCGGGCGTGCCGCGCCTCCCTCCAGCACCCGCACGGCGGCCGGCGGCAGGCTGGTGCCGGTGTCGGCGCCGAGGTCGGGGCCCGAGCCAAGGACATCGCGGAACGGGAAGCTGCCTCCCGCCGCGGGTGCGAGCGCGCCGGGCGCCAGCGTGGCGCTGCGGTCGAGCCACGGGTTGACCAGCACCAGCCGGACGCAGGCCGCCTGGCGGACGTCCTTGGCATCGGCGCGCAGAACGGCCGTCGGGGCATCGGGCGCACCCCGGAACACCCGCATGTCGCCGCCGGTGAAGCGGCCGGCGTCGCGCAGCAGGCTGGCATTGGCGGCCCGCACGGCTTCCGCCAGCGCCAGCCGGGGCGCGCCGCGCAGCGCCGCATAGGTTTCCCGCACCGCCCCGGTCGGCGGGACCGGCTCGCGCGCGCCGAACTCGAACCCCATGGGCACGAGCAGGCCCTCGCCGAGCGCCGCCGCGATCCAGAGGGCACGTTCGGCCTCGCGCAGCGCGAGCTCGTCCGGCACGAGCGCTCCGGCGATCCGGCGGCCGAAGGGCGCCTCGGGGAAGGCCAGGACGGGGCCGAGAGCCGCGAGGCGCTGGTGTTCGTCGACCGGCCAGGCGGCGCGGCAATCCCACCACCGCAGCGACGAGAAGCCGCCGTCGAACCCGGCGCCGGCCAGCGCCGCCGTCCGCTCCGCCGCGAGCCCGGGCGTCCAGGCCAGGGCCGGCAGGTCCGCGCCGGCGTCCCGGGCGCGCGACAGGGCTCCCGCCCAGACCTCCGCCGGGACCCGGTCGGGCGACAGGCAGCGGAAGCCGCGGACGCCGGCCCCGGCGAGCGTGGCGGCGAGATCAGTCGAGCCGGTCGGCGAAGCGGCGCTGCGCCGGACCGCCGTCGAACGGCACCGGAACGCCGCCGCGGTGCTCTGGAGCGATGCGCGGGTCCGGCAGGTCCGGACAGGGCGCCGCGAGGCCGAGCTCCGCGGCGAGGGGACCGTCGCCGGCGACGCGGTCGGCCACGAGGTCCACCATCAGATGCGAGGCCGCGGGACCTGCAGGCCTCGGCCAGCGTCGCCACCGCCTCGGCGAGCGGGCCGGACCGCGCCAGGGCCGGGTGGGGATGGTGCCAATCGTAGGGCATGAGGGCGTTGGCCCGCGGCCCGGGCGCCGTCGGAGGCGAGGTCAGGACCGTGTCGAAGCCCATGCCCACGCAGGCGTCGAGGATCATCGGCCACTCGGCCGGGCCCGACACCATCGCGAGCGGCACATAGTAGATGCGAGGCGCCGGGCCGCGCTCCGAGCCGCCGTCGCGCGGCGCGGGGGACCCGGCGGGGCGTAGCGCGAAGTCTCGCGGCGGTGTCGCTAGCGTCATCGATGACGTCCCCTGGCCTGTCGCGACCCCGTCGGGCCGCCCGCTTCCGAACCGAGCCTCCGAATTTTTGTTCCCCGTTTTCGGCGCCGGGCCGCGCCGTTCGACCAGCGGGGCGGGAGGATCTCGCTTCGGGATCGATGGCGCGGGGATCGGTCCGCGGCGAACGCCGGGCGTGCTGCGCGCGGGCCGTCCTCGCCGACGCGGTGGCGGGCGCGGGCGGCCGGGACTTCAGGCCCGCGCGCGCTGGCCGGCCCCGAACCGTCCGACCCGCCGGGCGCGTGCGGACCTTTTTAGCTTTCCCGCCGCCTGAGTTGAAAGAATTTTCAATATCGGTAGATAAATTCGCGATAAAGGGAGGGAGTGCCGCAGATGCCCCGCTATCACTTCGACACCGAACGCGGCGCGTCGCGCTACCATGACCAGGACGGCATCGAGCTCCCGTCGATCGCCGAGGCCCGGCAGCAGCTCATGTCGCTGTTGCGCGACCTGACCTATGTCGATCCGCCCGACGACCTCAACATCAGCGTCGGTGTGCAGGTGAGATGCGGCGACGTCGTCGTGCTGTGGGGCACCTGCGCGCTCGCGGTCAGCGAGGACCGGCCCTGACGGCGCCCGTTCAGGACGGTTCGCCCAACAGGAAGCTCGGCTTCACGCCGAGGGCCTGAGAGATCTTGAACAGCATCGGCACCGACGGCAGCAGGCTGCCGCTTTCGACCTTGCTCAAGAAGCTTTGCGAGCATTGCGCCGCGCGCCCCAGAACGACCATGGTCATTCCGTTCCTCTTGCGACATTCGCGTATGCGTTGACCGATGGTGACACTGAGATCGCGCTCGCTGACGTTCTCACGGACAAGAAGATCGAGATCTGAACGCATCACGACTCCATGACTCACGACCGGACACACGTTTCGATTTTGATTCAACTCTATTGATGCGATGATTGAGGTCACCATACTTGAGCTAGTTAGGACCATGATTTGCGATTTGACCCTCTCCGAACCGGATCGGGGTGCGGCAAACTGTCACGCTCATGGAGCGGCGTCTGATCGCCGGCGTTGCCTCGCCTGGCCGCGATCGCGGATGAGCCGGCGGGGACGCGGGGGGCCTGCTGCGGTCCGGTGTACCATGGGGAATGGCCCGCCCGTTCCCGGGCCCTGGAGGACGAGGCCGATGAGTGACGGACCGCGCGCGAGCGCCGGCCGGTTCTGCGACCGTTTCGGACTCGAGATCCCCATCCTCCTCGCCCCCATGGCGGGTGTACCGGCGCCCCTGCTGTCGGCCGCGGTCGCCGAGGCCGGCGGGCTCGGCGCCTGCGGCGCGCTGCTGATGACGCCCGACGCCATCGCGGCTTGGGCCGACGACCAGCGCCGGCGCAACGGCGGGGCCTTTCAGCTCAACCTGTGGATCCCGGACCCGCCGCCGCACCGCGACGCCGCGCATGAAGCGCGCCTGCGCGCCTTTCTCGGCACCTGGGGGCCGCCGGTGCCCGAGACGGCCGGCGACGCGGTCCCGCCCGACTTCGATGCCCAATGCGACGCGCTCGTCGCCGCGCGGCCCCGGGCGGTCTCCTCGATCATGGGGCTCTTCCCGCCGCGCGTCGTGGCGCGCCTCAAGGCGGCGGGGATCCCGTGGTTCGCCACCGCCACGACGCGTGCCGAAGCGGTCGCCGCCGTCGCGGCGGGCGCCGACGTCGTCGTGGCCCAGGGCGCCGAAGCCGGCGGTCACCGCGGCGCGTTCGATGCAGCAGGAGCGGAGCGAGACCAGGTCGGCCTCTTCGCGCTGCTGCCCGCGATCGTCGATGCCGTCCCGGTCCCGGTCATCGCCACGGGCGGCATCGCGGATGGGCGCGGCGTCGCCGCGGCCCTCGTGCTGGGCGCGAGTGCCGTGCAGGTCGGGACCGGGTTCCTCCGTTGCCCGGAGGCCGCCATCGCGCCGGCCTGGGCGGCGGCGCTCGAGGACCTCGCGCCCGAGGGCACCGCCCTGACGCGGGCCTTCAGCGGCCGTGCCGGGCGCAGCGTCGCGACGCGGTACGTGCACGCCGCGGCGGAGCCGAGCGCGCCGACCCCCGCCGCCTATCCGGTCCAGCGCGCCCTCACGGCGGGCATGCGGGCGCAGGCGCAGGCGCGCGACGACCTCGCCGCGCTGCAGGCCTGGGCGGGACAGGCCGGTCGCCTCGCCCGGGCCGAGCCCGCGCGGGACCTCGCCCGGCGCCTGTGGACCGAAGCGGATGCGCTGATGGGCTGACCCGAGGCGCCCGGCGCGCGGCAGCGCGGAGCCAGGTGCTACTGGGCGTTCCAGCCCTTGTAGGTGCCGACGTTCCCGGCCGTGATCAGCTCCGGCGCGAGCAGCAACTCGTGATCCGCGACCTTCTCGCCCTTGTAGATCCTGTAGGCGAGTTCGAACGACGTCTTGCCCATGCTGTAGGGGCTCTGCGCCGCCGTGGCCTTGAGCAGCCCGTCGGGGCGCTTCAGGGCGGCTTCGGCGTCCGGCGCCCCGTCCACCGAGGTGATGATGAACGTGCGATTGTGCTGCTTGGCGGCGAGTTCGGCGCCGAGGCCGGCCGGGTCGTTGACGGCGAACATGGCCTGGACGTCGGGAAACCGCGTCAGCAGGCTCTGCGTGACGGCATTGCCGCCGTCGCGGCTGCCCTTGCTGTTCTGGTCGTCGGACAGGATCCTGATGCCCGGCGCCTTGGCGAAAGCGCTCTTGCAGCCGTTGACGCGGTCGACGACGGCGGACACCTGTTCGGCATTGAGGATGATGACGTTACCTTTGCCGCCGAGCTGATCGACGATGTACCGGCAGGCGATCTCGCCGGCTTTGACGTTGTCGGTCGAGACGCTCACGTCGGCGCCGGGCGCGGTCGTGTCGAAGGACCCGACGGTGACGCCCTTGGCCTTGGCTCGGCTGACGACGCCGGCGCTCGATTTCTGGTCGACCGGGACCAGCATGATGATCTTCGCGCCGCCCGAGATGAAGCTGTCGACCTGGGACGACTGCTTCTGCAGATCGTAGTCGGAGGACACGACTGTCGGGGCGGTGTCGAGGCCGCTGCCGGCCATGCCGGCCTTCACGCCGTTCACCGCCGCCAGGTAGAACGGGTTGCCGAGGCTCCCCACCGATACGCCGACCTTGATGGGCGTGGCATCCTGGGCCTGCGCGGTACCCGCCAGGGCCGCCAGGACGATGGTCGAAGCACAGAGACGGTTCAGCATTCGTTCCTCCCCTTGGTAGCTCGTTCGAGCTTTGCACGCGACCCTCGGAGGGACCCGGGATCGCATTCGTCCGGCTGCGCGGAGGACGGGGGCGGCCGGGTCTCACCCCGCCGGCTCGGCTCCGGGGCTCAACCCTTCATGGCGCCCCGTCGACCAAGGGGGCGGGTCTCGTGACGCCGCTCGCGGGCGACGCAGGGCGATCGCGCCGGCGTTTTGGCCGAGGGGGCCTCGGCCCGCGTGAGGCCGGCATTCAGGCATCCGGCGGCGGCGAAGGCCGGCTCGGCGTCCAGGCGGAGAACTCGCGTCGACATCCTTCCCCCCCTCGTTCATCGGCCCGTGCCCGGGTCCTCGACCCGTCCGGATGGTTCGACGCCAGCGGCCTTGTTGCCGCCAGAATGCGAGCCACCGCGGAGGGAAGTCAACCGACTTTTGCGTGAAAAGACGCAGAACTGATCCCGCCGGAGTCGAACCTGCCGCTCGCAGCCCGGCACGTCATGCGGACGATGCGGCCGCCGGCACCGGTGCGCCGCGCGCGTGGCGGGCGACGACCCGGTCGACTGCGCCGGGACGCAGGGCGGCCTCGATCACAAGCGTCGCCGCGCCCAGGATGGCGGCGTCGTCGCCCGAGCGCGCCGTCGCGATCACGAGATCTCGCGTCGCCAGCGGTAGGGATCGCTGGTAGACCAGCTCGCGGATCCCGGACAGCAGGTGGTCACCGGCGCCGGACAGGGTGCCGCCTACCACGATGACGCTGGGGTTGAGGACGCTGACCGCGCTGGCCAGTGCCTCGCCCACGACGCGACCCGCGCCGCGCACCAGGCTGATGGAGTTCGGCTGGTGTGCCTCCAGCAGGGCCAGCACGCCCCGGGCGTCGTCCGCCGCGAAGCCGAGGGCACGGAGGTCGCGCGCGATCGCCCAACCGCTCGCCGAGGCCTCCACACAGCCGAGCTTGCCGCATCGGCACAGCGGGCCGCCGCTTCCGGACATCTGGATATGGCCGATGTCGCCGGCGGCGCCCTGTGCGCCACGGTAGAGGCGGCCGTCGGCCACGATGCCGCTGCCGATCCCGGTCCCGACCTTGACGTAGAAGAGCTGGGCGACCTCCGGCCAGAAACGGCGGGCCTCCGCCAGCGTCATGACGTTCACGTCGTTCTCGACGAAGACGGGAGCGTCGAACCGGGATGCCATCCACGCGCGGATGTCGAAGTCGTCCCATCCGCGCATGACGGAGGGGCCCATGACGCGTCCCGCCGCGAAATCGACGGGAGCCGGCAGGCTGAAGCCGATGCCGACGACTTCGTCCGGGGTCCGGCCGACCTGTCGCAGCAATGCCTCGAAGCCCGACGCGACCGCGCCGAGGATCGGGGTTGGGCCACTGCCCACGTCCTGCGTGAGCCGTGTCTCGGCTTGGACGGCCGGGCCAAGGTCGGTGACGGCCAGCCTGATGCTCCGTTCTCCGACATCGGCCGCCAGCACCACGCCGAAACCGGTGTTCATCCGTAGGATACGGGACGGCCGGCCGCCGCTCGGCAACGTCTCGGGCGCCTCGACGATCAGGCCCGACGACAACAGGAAGGCCAGGCGCTGCATGACCGTGGCGCGGGACCAGCCGAGAGCCTCGATGAGTTCCGACCGCGACTTGGCGCGGCCGGTGGCCACGAGCGCCAGCAGGGCACCGGCCGTGAGATCGGGTGAATAGTCGGCCGTATCGGCTCTCGCGATGTGCTTCACGCCGCCGGTCCCACCCACGACAGCCTCGCCGAGTTCTGACCAAAATCAGTCATAACGTCCCGTGCTTCCGATTGACAGCTCTCGCGACGGTCGGGCATCATCCTGATCGATCTTCCGCGGACGAGGCAAGACCGGACCGGCCCATAGCGGCGGGACAGGAACCATGCCCGCTGGGCCGTGGGATCAAAACCGGCCCCCTTGGGACAGCGGATCGGCACTCCCCTCGGCACGGCGGTGGCGGACAGCCTGCCGGCCTCCGAGTTCGGCCTGACCATGCCGCCTATCGCCGGGGCTGCTACAGCCCTCGCCGGGCGGGTCGGCGCGGCCTGACGCGCATCCCGGGAGACATCGAGGCCAGGAGACATCGAGCCCATGAGCGACTACCTGATCGGGCTCGACTACGGCAGCGAATCGGCGCGCGGCGTGCTGGTCGACGTGCGGACGGGGCGCGTCGAAGCCAGCCAGACCCATGCCTATCGCCACGGGGTGATGTCGGCCTGCCTGCCGGACGGGACGCCGCTGCCGCCGTTCTGGGCGCTCCAGGACGCGGCCGACTACACCGAGGCCGCGGCGTCCATTCTCGGCGCATTGGGACGCGGCCGCGTCGTCCGGGCGATCGGCATCGGCTTCACGGCGTCGTCGCCACTGCCCGCTCGCCGCGACGGCACACCGCTCTCGGCGCTCCACCCCGGCACGCCGCACGCCTATGTGAAGCTGTGGAAACATGCGGCGTCCCAGCCCTGGGCGGACCGGATCTCGGCCGCGGGCGGGGGCTTCCTCGACGCATCCGGCGGCCGGCTCTCGGCCAACAGCCTCACCGCCAAGGCCGCCGAGTTGGCCGACGCGGCGCCCGATCTCTGGGCCGAGGCCGACCGCTTCATCGAGGCGGGCGACTGGCTGGTATGGCGGCTGACCGGGACGGAGCGGCGCTCCTACGCCTTCGCGACCTACAAGGCCCAGTTCGTCCCCGGCGTCGGCTACCCGTCGGGCATCGTCGAGGGCCTCGACGGCAAGCTCGCCGGCCCGGCGCCCGTGGGCACGCCGGCCGGCACCCTGTCACGGGCCTGGCGCGCGCGGACCGGCATCCTGGGCGACGCCGTCGTGGCCGTGGCGGTGATCGACTCGCACGCCGTGATGCCGGCCGTCGGGGGCGTGAGGCCGGGGACGCTGGTCGGGGCGCTCGGTACCTCGGCCGTCTACCTGCTGCTCGACGACGTCGCCCGGCCCCTGCCTCACGGGATCGAGGGCGTGGCGGGGGACGCCACGATCCGGGGTCTGCGCTGCTTCGAGGCCGGCCAGGCCGGCTTCGGCGACACGCTGGCCTGGTTCGTGCGCGAGTTCGCGCGCGGCGGGAGCCTCGCCGAGAGTTTCGCCGCCTACGACGCGGAAGCCGGCGCCTTCCAACCCGGCGCCACGGGCCTCGTCGCCCTCGATTGGCTCAACGGCAACCGCGTGCCCCACGGCGACGCGCACCTCAGCGGCATGCTGGCGGGTTTGACGCTCCGGACCACCGCGGCCGGCCTCTACCGGGCCTTGCTGGAGGGGCTGTGCTTCGGCGCGCGTCGGATCGTCGCGCTGTTGCAGGACGGCGGCGCCCCGGTCGACCGCGTGATCCTGACCTCCGGCCTGTCGCTCAAGAACCCGCTCCTCATGCAACTCATGGCGGATATCCTGGGGCGTCAGATCCACGTCCCGCAGCGGGAACACCTCACGGCGGTCGGCGCCGCCATCCACGGCGCCGTGGCGGCCGGCGTGGTGGACGGCTATCTTGACGGCGCATGCCGCTTCGGCGTGACGGACCATGCCGTGTACCGGCCCGACGCCGCATCCGCCGCCGCCTACGCGGCACTCTACGCGGTCTACAAGGGGCTCGGCGATCAAGCCACCAACCGCGATGCCCTGCACGCGCTGGCGGCACTCCAACGCTGACGTCCACCGACGCGGGCGGCGCGGCGGCGCCGCAAACCCCAGGCGCAAAGGACGTCGACCTGTGTCGCCGGCCAGGCTCGACGGCGCGCCTCCGCCAACGCTTTACCGAACGTCCTCGATGGTCTCCCGTCGGCATCGCGCGGCTGCGCCAGGCAAGCCCCCACGCGGAGCAGCAGTGTCCTCCAGATCCAACAGACGGCGCCAAATCACGTCGAGCGCGGAACAGGGCTTCCGCGAGTGGATTACTCCGCATCGACCATGATCAGGTACACACACATGCTTCAGCGATCCATCGGCCTCGTCAGTGCGTTCGTCGCGATCCTCTCGACATCGACGGTGTTCGCTGAGGACGCTGTTCCGAAACCCGATCTTGGGCCCCTCCTGCAGGGCCAGCTCGTCTTTCACGGCAACTACTGCGGGCCCGGGAACAAGGGTCGGCATCCGGCTCCGGTCGACGCACTCGACGAGGCCTGCATGCATCACGATGCGTGCGTGACGGACTTCGAGATCCCGTCCTGCGCATGCAACGCCCGGCTGGCCGAAGCCGCTGCCGCCGTGGCGGCCGACCCGCAAGCGCCCGCCGACGAGCGGGAGGCCGCAGACTTCACGGCGCGTGGTGCTCAGGCGCTGCCCTGCCAGTGAGCGGCTGCATCGCGTTCGACCGCCGTGGCGGCCATCTTCCCCGCTGGCCGGCCGCGTCGAGGCACAGCGGTAGCTCTGGCGAATGGTGCCGCGCCGCGAGGGGCAAGACCGTCCAATCGTCCGACCAGGAGCGGCGGTATCATCAGTCCGTGTTCGACCGAACGATGGACGTCAAGACCATGACCGACGCAGCGAAAGATGGCCTGCAGGTTCTGCGCGAGGACGCGGGGATCCGCGGCAAGCAGGGCAACATCTACCGTGCGGCCATTTCGGCGGAGCGGACAGGCGCCAAGGCGCTCCACATGCAACTGCTGACGATCGAGCCCGCCGCGCGCGCGCGTGCCCACAAACACGAGAACCATGAGACGGCGATCTATGTCCTGACCGGCACGGCGGGGTGTTTCTGGGGAGAGCGGCTCGAGCATCATGCCGTCACCGGCCCGGGCGACTTCTGCTACATTGCCGCCGACGTGCCCCATCTTCCTTATAATCTCAGCGCCGTCGAGCCCGTCACGGCGCTGATCGCCCGCACCGACCCGAACGATCAGGAGAGCGTCGTGCTGTTGCCCGACCTCGAGGCCGGCATCGATTGGTCGCTGGCGATCTGAGGCCTGGATCCGCAGCGTTGGCCACCGGCACGATCATGACCGCGCTGCGGCGTCACATGCCGGCGGCCGCGGCGCGTTTGCGACGTCAGCCGATCGCCGGCGCGTCCCGCAGCGCGGTCGGCCTCTTGCCGTAGCGACGGCGGATCCAGCGGCACATGTGGCTCTGGTCGGTAAAACCGTGCGCATAAGCGATCTCGGCCAGCGACTGGCGTCCGGTGCGGATGGCGGCGGCGGCCTGGTCGGTACGGGCCTGCATGATGTAGCGGTGGGGCGGGATCCCGGTCGCGCGGGTGAAGGCCCGCGAGAAGTGGAAGGGGCTGAGCCTCGCGACGTCGGCGAGCCGCGCGATGCTGAGGTCGTCGCACACGTTGTCGAAGATGAACGCGCGGACCGTCTGCAGCGCCTTGGGCGCGAGCGGCCCTTGCGGGGCGACGGGCACGACTGTGGCGTAATGCGCCGTGATATGAGCCATGGCGTCGTGGGCAAACTTGTCGCGCGAGACGAGGTCGCTTGGGTCGGCACGGTCGAGCGACAAAGCGATGGCGGCGAGACGCAGATCGTGGCCGCGCAGGACGTCGCGCAACGCGCGTCGCCCGCGCCCGTCGTCGGCGAAGGCTGCGAAAGCCTCGCCGTTCACCACCAATGTCATGGTCTGGGCGATCCCGCCGTCGACTGCGGCGCTGCAGTCCGCGCCGTCTGGGAGGATGGCGAAGTGGCCGAAGCGGGTTTCGTGCTGCAGGTGGCGGTCGGCGATCCGGCAGTCGAGCCAGGTCGAGGAGAGCTTGACCACGACGAGGTGGGACGCGCGCGGTGTCACGGCGATGAACCCTGGGGGGAAGCTCTGCGGCTTCGCGTCGATCTGCGGTGTGGTCGATGGAGCCGACATGGTGGTCCTCGCTCGAGAGCGGTCCCGGCTTGGGATGCGAGTGGCTATAGAACGCAGCACTTGCAAAGGCGATACCAGTTCGACTTCCCGCGAAGCAGCCGGAGGGCCTCTCGACCAGCATCATGTCGGTCGCCGCCAAGGCTCCCGGTGACAAAATCCTGTCGAACGTTACGGCCACCACCACGGTCGTGGAACGCGAGCCGAGCAAGACTGTCCAAGACTGGGCTAGCGGGCACGCCGCAGGGCTCTCATAGGTCGAGGAGGAGCATAGATGTCTGGCACGATCCTATTCGCGGGCGGCCGTTCGAGGGTCCTCGTCACGGGCGAGGAGACGGGCGGCGGCTGGGCTCTGCTCGACAACGAGCACCCGCCCGGCAACGCGACCCCACCCCACTTGCACCAGCGCGACGTCGAGGTGCCGTTCGTCCTGTCCGGCGAACTGACGGTCGAGACGGGAGGCCGCAGGCGCATCCTCAAGGCCGGGGATGCCGCGATGCTGCCGAGGGCGCGACCGCATCGCATCTCCAATGCCGGACCGGCGCAGGTCCGCTATCTGCTGTTCTGCGTACCTGCGGGGTTCGAGCGGTTCATGATGGCGGTCGGCGCCCCGGCGGCTCGGGACGACGAGCCCGCGCGGGCCATGACGGAGGTCGACCGACGCCGCCTCGCCGAGATCGCGCCCTCGTATGGGATCGAACTGCTCGACGCGGCGGCGCTCGAAGCCTCACCGGCCAGCCTCGCATCGGAGGGCGCGACCGATTTCGGCTCGGTGATCGGTATCCGGATCGAGATGCTGGCCGAGACCGGTCTCGCCGAGGCTGGTTTCGCTCTGCTCCGGGTGACCCTGCCGCCGGGCTCCACGATCCCGCTTCACGCCCACGATGAGCCGGAGAGTTTCGTCGTCCTTGCGGGCTGCCTCGACGTCCACATCGACGGCGCCTGGCATCGTCTCGCGGCCGGACAGCACGCTTTCGTGCCGAGCGGGGCCCGGCACGCGATCAGAAACGCCGGGTCCGAACCCACGATCGCGTTGTGCGCCACGCGTCCGTCGCTGGCGCGGTTCTTCCGCGACGCCGCCGAGCCTGCCGGCCTTCGCCCGTCCGGACCGCCGACGCCCGAGCAAATCGAACGCCTCCTCGCAACTGCCGCAGCCCATGGCCAGACGATCTATGGTCCCGCGGAACAGGCCGCCGCGGGCATCCTGATCGGACCCGCATGATGGTGGACTCCGAAATGGTTCCGCGGCCGGCGCAGGTGCGCGTCGATCGTTGGACCGGACACGCGCCGTCCCGGTCCGGGGCCAGGCCGGCTTCCGCGCTGGCCGGCAGCGTCTCCGTGCCGGGTCGCAGCTCGCCCGGCGCGTCGGTGCGCAGGCCCATCCCGGCCCGGGGGCCCCGGGCCGCGCGGCCTCAGGTCGAGGTCGGGTCCGGCTCGGTCAGGAAGCGGCTGATCGCCCGGAACGCCTGCATCCGTTGCCGCTCCAGCAGCACCATGTGGCTGGCCGCGCCGATCTCCACCCAGCGCCGGTAGCGCGCGTTGCGGAGCGCCATAAAATAGGCCTGGGCGGCGTCGAGCGGCACGTCGGCGTCCCATTCGCCATGGACGAGCAGGACGGGCGGGCGGATCTGGCCCGGGTCGTAGACGGGCTGGCCCCGGTTCCAGTAGTCGCGGATGTCCGCGATGGGCCCGTGGACGGCGCGCAGGACGCCCGTCGCGGCGCCCGACGGGTCGGAGGCGAGGGATGCCGCCGCCCATCGCTCGAACCAGCCCGGCGGGATCAGGTCGTCGCCCCGGCCCGCCGGCGCCGCCCCGCGCCAGCGCGCCTCCATGTCGGCCACCACGACGTTGCGGTAGGCGCCGAGCGGGCCACCGGTGTCGAGCGGGCTCGGGCCTCGGCGGAGCCACTGCGGCGCCACGAGCGCGAGCCGCGACACCGCCCCGGGCCGGGACGCCGCGAAGGCGCCCGCGACGGAGCCGCCCCAGGACATGCCGACGAGGCGGACATGGTCGAAGCCGCCGCGGGCGCGGATGGCGTCCACCGCGCGGGCGAGGTCGCGTACGCCTGTTTCGCCTCCTGGTCGCGCTGGAGGTCCTGCTCGTCGAGCGCAACGTCACGCGGGCCGCGGCGCGGCTCGGCATCGGCCAGCCCACCCTGTCGGCGCGCCTCGCCCGCCTGCGGCACCTGTTCGGCGACCAGCTCTTCGTGCCGGCCGCGAACGGCCGGGGCATGGTGCCGACACCCCGCGCGCTGGCGCTGGAGAGCGGCCTCCACGAGGCGCTCGGCTTGTTCCGCCGTGTGCTCCACCCGCCGGACGGGTTCGACCCCGCGACGAGCCGCAGGACGTTCACGGTCGCCCTCGAGGAACAGCCGGCGGCGGCCCTCGCGCCCGCGCTCGCCGCCGCCGTGCTGGCCGCGGCACCCGCCGTGCGCCTCGCCTTCGTCAGACCCGAGCGGGATTCCGCGGCGCAGCTCGAGAGCGGCGCGGCCGACATCGTGATCGGACCCGCCGAGCAGGCGTCCGGCGCGCTGATGATGCGCTCCGTCCTGGAGAACGACTTCCTCACGGCACAGCGCAAGGGGCACCCGCGGGGCAGGGGGCCGCTCGACCTCGACGGCTTCTGCGCGCTCGACCATCTGGTCGTGTCGACGGAGGGCGGGGGATTCTCGGGCGTGGTCAACCGGACGCTCGCGGGCCTCGGCCGGACGCGGCGTGTGGCCCTGTCCATTCACAGCTACGGCCTCGCACCGCTCATCGTCGCCGGCACCGATGGCCTGTGCACCCTGCCGGGGCGGCTGCTGCGCCGCTTCGCGGCCGAGGTGGACCTGTTCCCGCCGCCCCTGGTTCTGAGAGCGAGTCTATGCGGCGGCGGGCTGAGTGACCGCGCCGGCTGCTGCCGCGGCGCTCCGTCCGGCGACACCGGACCGGCGCCGGGCGGAAGGCGCGGGGACAGGCGAACGGCGCCGCATGGTCTCCGCCAAGTCCGGCTTTCTTGCGAGCATACGGCACACGGCGCCTCATGCCGATCGCGATGTCGGAGGCGTGGATGGAGTGCGGCTTCCGGTTGACGTGCCTTGTTAATACAGCGTCAGGGTTGCTTAAACGGACCTGCGCCGCGGCCCGGACCACTATATCGACGTCGGCGCCTCGAAGCCGATCGGCGACGGCCGGATCAACGGCAACACGGCCAAGTCGAGCGCATGACAGCCACGGGCATTTGTCTGATGAAGGCCCGGACGAAAGTCGTCTCGATAGCGCTCCGCGGGCTCACCGAGGTGCGTCACGCGGCCTGTAGCGTCCGGCGTGGGCGTGCCCTGCCGTCCGCACCGTTACGGTCGCGGTTGTTGGCAGGTCTCGACCCGTCTGCACCGGCGCTTCCGCATAGGAAGACGGGGAATGGACGGCATTCCAGACCGGAATATCGCCATGTAACGTTTCGTTAACCTAACATTTACTATTCCTTAGAGCATTCCTGGTTGAGTTTCCGCATCGACTAATGTGATCCGTGAAGGAACAGGTTCATGCGTTTCGACGACCTCAAACTGCGCACGAAGCTGCTGTTTCCCATCGGGATCACGTCAATCGCCATCGCCGGTATCGTAGGTTTCGGCTCGTCCCAACTTCGCTTCAATGCCGAAGAGGCGCGGGAGATCATCCAGCATCGGGATGCGAGCGTGGTCAAGATCGCCAGGGCGGCACGCCTGATGGCGCAGGCCGAAATCTATGCTTACACCGAGACGGTCAACGACTTCGAATCTCCGACCGGCAAGTATGCGGCCGCACAGTTCCCGGAGGTGATGAAGAGCGTCGGCACCTATCTCGACGACGCGGTGGCCTTGCTGCCCGAGAAGGCGGGCGAGATCGGCGCGTTCCACGAGCGGTTCCGCGGCCTGGCGCTCAGGCTCGACCAGGCGTTCAAGACGGGGCTCGCCCTGCCCGGCCTCGATCACGGCACGGCGCTGACCTCCGCCGACCTCGAAGGCCTGGCCAAGAACGCCAAGCTCCTCGCGGAGGTCTGCGCCGACCTCGACAAGCTGACCGCCGACACGATCCAGCTCAACAGCGTGATCATCGCCGACAACGCCGCCCGCTCGGACGCCCTGCAGACGCAATCGAGCCAATCCTTCATCGAACTGCTCGTCGCCGGGCTGCTGGCCATCGCGGCGGCGGCGGGCTTCACCTACTGGCTGTCGACGCGGAAAGTGTCGATGCCACTCGGCCGCCTCTCGGACACGATGCGGCGCCTCGCGGCGGGCGACCTCGCCGCCGACGTCGCGGGAGGGGACAAGCGTGACGAGATCGGCGCCATGGCGCAGGCCGTGGCGGTGTTCAAACAGGCCGCCATCGACAAGGTGGCGGTCGAGCGGGAGGCCGAGGCGGCGACGCCGGCAGGCCGAGGCCGAGCGGGCGCGTTCCGAGGTCGCCAAGGCCGAGGCGGCGCGGCAGCTCGCCGACGTCGTCGACGGCATCGGCCGCGGCCTCGACCAGCTCGCCGCCGGCGCCCTGACCTTCCGGCTGAAGGAGAGTTTCGCGGCCGAATACGAGAAGCTGCGCACCGATTTCAACGGCGCCATGGCGAAGCTCGCCGACACGCTGACGGTGGTGGCCACCAACACCTCCGCCATCCGCTCGGGCACGGGCGAGATCTCGACCGCGGCCGACGACCTGTCCCGCCGCACCGAGCAGCAGGCGGCCTCGCTCGAGGAGACCGCGGCGGCGCTCGACGAGGTGACCGCCACCGTGAAGAAGACGAGCCAGAGCGCCAACCACGCCCGCGACGTCGTCGGTGCGGCGAAGAGCGGGGCCGAGCATTCGGGCCAGGTGGTGCGGCGCGCCGTCGAGGCCATGACGGCGATCGAACGCTCCTCGACCGAGATCGGCCAGATCATCGGCGTCATCGACGAGATCGCCTTCCAGACGAACCTCCTCGCGCTCAACGCCGGCGTCGAGGCGGCGCGGGCCGGCGAGGCCGGCCGGGGCTTCGCGGTCGTGGCGTCCGAGGTGCGGGCGCTGGCGCAGCGCTCCGCCGAAGCCGCGAAGGAGATCAAGGCGCTGATCACGACCTCGCGCGAGCAGGTGGGGCAGGGGGTGGGGCTCGTCGGCGACACCGGCCAGGCGCTGGAGCGCATCCTCGGCCAGGTGGTGGAACTCGCCTCCATCGTGACCGAGATCGCCGCCTCGGCCCAGGAGCAGGCCGCCGGCCTCGACCAGATCAACACGGCCATCAACCAGATGGACCAGGTCACGCAGCAGAACGCCGCCATGGTGGAGCAATCGACCGCCGCCAGCCACGCGCTGTCGCGCGAGACCGAGGAGCTGTCGAGCCTCGTCGGCCGCTTCCAGCTCGGCACGGGGTCCGCCGCCATGCCCCGCCGCGCGCCGCCCCGCTCACCGCCCCGTCGCCCAGATGCGCACGGCCGGCCGCGGCGGCGCGGCCCGCCAGAGTCTCGCCGTAGAGACCGCCCCCGCCGGCGACGACTGGCAGGAGTTCTGAGCGCCCCCCGAGATCCCTCGCCGAACCCCGCCGCGGCGGCCCGACCGTGCCGCCGCGGCGAGATCCGTGGACCGAAGCAGGATCGCGGCATGACGTTCTACGACGCCCCGGTCCTCGGCATTGCCCCGTGCCACGGCGCGGCCAGGGTGGTTTCGAAGCGGGGTGCTCGGGTCTCGTCCGAGGGAACGAACCGGCCTTTCACGTTGAACACCCGCTCGATCAGGCCCGCGCCGGCGAGCGGTCCGGGAGCGCGGTCGTAGACGACGCGTCCCTTGTCGAGCAGGGTGATCCCATCGCTGATCGCCATGGCCTGGTTGAGGTCGTGGACGGCCATGACCACGGCGATGCCCCGCTCCCGGCTGAGCCGGTGGACGAGGTCGAGGATTTCGACCTGGTGACCGATGTCGAGGAACGACGTCGGCTCGTCGAGGAGCAGGATCCGGGCCTCCTGGGCGATGGCGGTCGAGATCCAGGCGCGCTGACGCTCGCCTCCGGACAGTTCCCGCAGGCTTCGTCCGGCCAGGGTCCAAAGGCCCGTGCTGTCCAGCGCCCAGCGGATCGCGGCCGCTTCGGCGGCGCGGTCGTTCCGGAACAGGCGGACGTGGGCGAAGCGGCCGTGCCGCACGAGGTGCTCGACCGTCATCTCGTCCGGTGCCGAGGGCTGCTGCGGCAGGAAGGCGAGGCGCCGCGCGAGGTCGCGCCGCCGCATCGTCGCGATGGGTCGGCCGTCGACCGTGACGGTCCCGTCGCCCGGCGTCAGCAGGCCGGCGAGGGCCTGCAGCGCCGTGCTCTTGCCGGACCCATTGGGTCCGATGAGGGTCCGTATCTCGCCGGGCCCGATCGCGAAGTCGAAGCGCCTGAGGACGGTGCGGACCCGGTCGGCGACGGACAGGTTCGAGCACGACAGGATCATCGGAGCCTCACACCCTGCGTCGGAGGAGCGCGATCAGGACCGGGGTCGCGCATCGTCCGCGTGCGTGTTCCTGCCGGCATGGCGCCGTCACGCCCCTACGCCGATCTCCCCGTACCAGCCGCGCATGTGGTCGAGGCGCAGGCCGGCGTTCCCGCCCTGCGCCCCGCAGAGGCCGGCACGGCAGGCGCCGGGCGTCAGGCCATAGGTGGCCTTGAAGAGCCGGGAACAATGGCTGGGCGAACTGAACCCGTACTCGAAGGCGAGCCGCTCGGCCGAGCGAAGCTCGCCGGGGCGCATCAGGGCGGACCGGAAGCGGGCGACCCTGCGGCGGGTGATCTCGCGCTCCACGCCACCCACCGCCTCGAAGGCGCGGTAGAGCGCGCTCCGCGACATGCCCACGCCGGCCGCGATGGCGCCGACATTGAGCCCCGACCGCGCGATGTGGGCGTCAATGAACAGCACGGCTCGGAGCCGGTCCGATGCACTGCCCCCGGCCTCGTCCCGGCGGTCGGCGTGTCCCGCGATCCCTGCCAGGAGGTTGGTCACCATCCTGGCCGATCCGGCCATGGCTTCGGCACCGAGGGCCGGCGCGTCCCGCACCAGCGACAGCACGGCGTCGCCGAGCCCCTGCGGGGCCGCGCGCGGGATGCGGCACCCGTGCAGGCGCCGAGCCTCCGGCGCCACCGCCTCGACGAGCGGCCGCGCCAGCACCACGGTGACGTAGTCGGCCGCGACCACGATCGTGCGCTGCGGCTGCGCGGCGTCCATGAGCACGGCGTCGCCGGGGGCGAGCCATCGCTCCTCGCCAGGCGGGCCCATCATCAGCATGCCCGAGCGCAACACTTGGAGGTAGAAGTGCTCGAAACCGTCGCGGCGGATGTGGGCCGGCGCACGCAGGTGCTCGACCCCGACGATCTGCCGGTCGAACAGCATCACGTCGGGCGCGTTGTGGGCCGCCACCGTCGCCTCGAATGTCTGACCGACCCGCGCCGTACCGGCGCCCGAGGCCCCGACAAGGTCGTGGTAGCGACCGAAGCTGTCCGGCATGCCGTGGTGGAACACGAGGGGACCAGGGGCCGGGGCGGGGCGCCCGCCGGGTTCGCCGCTCACCTGGACGCGCCCGTTGTCATGCGCGGTCCACGCCGCGCCGCGTGAGCTGAATGGGGTCGGCCCCGAGATGAAATACCCAATACCGACCGGAACTCACAGATCGGGATGGGCTGTCCGAAGTCCTGAACACGTGCGCACGACGCCCAGCCATCGTCTCCGCGGCAGTTCCAGAGGTCGCCGGCTCATGATCAGACTTCGAGTCCCTATGGAAGTGAGGGACAGGTCCGCACTCTTCTGCTGAGCATAGCATCGCTGCCGCAACGTCCGATTGAGAAAGTGACTGTTGTTAGTACAACACCACGATCAGGAACGCTGTGCAAGGGTGCGAAGGTGCCCGGTCACGAATCTGGAACGCTGGTGCAAGTCGCGGCCCTGCGAGGACGATCCGTTCCGGATGAGACCGGGTAGAATGCCGTGTGAGCGACGCTCAGCCCGGACGGGCGGCATGCTGTGGGGATAGCCGTGCAGGCCTTCCGTCGCAGCGCCGCGGGACGCCCGGTCTTCTCGCCTCGCCAGCAACGCAGAACGGATCTCATGTTCGACCGCTATGTCGCCCACCGAGCCCTGAAAATGCCGCACGCCATCGCGGTGTCGTCCTCATCCGGCGACCGCTCCTTCGCCCGCCTCGACGGCGACGTCGGGCGGTTCGCCGCCGCGCTGGATCGCGAGCCCCGCCCGGTCCTGGCCTGCGTCAGGATCGCCGACCCTTACGTCCACTTCCTCGTGCTGCTCGCATTGGCGCGGCTCGGGATCGCCATGACGTCGATCGGCGCCGGGCGCGACGCCGGTCTGGTGGACCTCCTCGGCCCGGACCTCGTGGTCGCGGACGGCCCCGCGCCCGCCGAGCCCTGGGCGAGCGGCCTGCGCTGGCTGCACGTGACCCAGGCCTGGGTCGACGAGGCGCTGCGGGCGCACGAGGGGATCCCGGCACGGACCCGTCCGGACCCGGACCCGGACGCGCTCGCCATGCTGATGACCTCCTCGGGCACGACCGGCACGCCCAAGAAGGTCGCGCTGTCCTGGGCGCAGCTCGAGTCGCGCGTCGTGCAGGCCTGCCTGGCGATCTCCGGCTCACTCGCGCGCGTGATCTGCCCGCTCGAGCCCGGCAGCGGCGGCTTCTTCGCCGCGCTGCCGACCTGGCACGGCGGCGGAACGATGGTCTTCGCCTCACCCGACCCGGCCGTCCTGGCGGCCGCCTTGCCGAGCCTGAGGCCGACCGGCCTGGTGCTGGCACCGATCCAGATGCAGCTGATCCTGGCCGCCCTGCCGGCGGGGGCGCTGCCGCTGCCCGAGCTGTGGGTCACCATGGTGGGCAGCCACACGCCCGCCGCGCTGAGCCGCGCCGTGCGGCTGCGGCTCACCGGTCAGATCCATGTCAACTACGGCTCAACGGAGGCCGGCGCGGTTTCAAGCGCGCCGCTGGCGGTGCTGGGCGACGACCCTGCGGCGGTTGGCTTCGTCGCGCCCTGGGCGAGCGTGCAGGTGGTGGACGAGGACCACGCGCCCCTACCGCCCGGCACGCTGGGCCAGATCCGGATGGCGGGCCGCGACGTCGTGTCGGCCTACCTCGACGCGCCCGAAGTCACGGCCGAGCGGTTTCACGACGGCTGGTTCTACCCCGGCGACCTCGGCACGCTCGGCGCCGACGGCGCGCTGCGCGTGGAAGGCCGCAGTGACGACGTGATGAATTTCGGCGGCGAAAAGATGCTGCCCCGCGCCATGGAGGACGCCGCCATGAGCTGCCCCGGCGTGCGCGACGCCGCCGCCTTCAGCCTGCCGGACGCCGCGGGGCTGCCGGCGCCGTGGCTGGCGATCGTGCGCGACGGGACCCTCGACCCGGCTGCGCTCGACCGCGCGCTCTGCGCAGCGCTGCCGACCCTGCCGCCGATCCGCGTCGCCTGGACCGACGTCGTGCCCCGCAACGCCCGCGGCAAGGTGGAGCGCGACGCCCTGCGGCGCGCCGCGGCCGCGTTGCCGATGCCGGGGCTCACCTGACGCCGGCCCGCCGGGCGCCTGCCGCCCTCCGGCCGCCCGCGTCGGCTTCGCCGCATCCGGCCAGGTCGACACTGACGCAACGACGTCGCGTCGCCACGACGTGAGCATGAGCTGAGCCCGGATGGGCTCTGACTCCATCGGCGATGGCAGGCGCGCCGTGAAGGTGGGGAGGCCTGCAGCCAGCCGAATACCGCCATCAGGAGCATTGAAGCGAATATTAGGCCGCAGGTGCAATCTTTGGGACGCTGGGGCAGGGCGCGGCGCAGATCCTCACGTTAGTTTCCGGCCGAAAAGTCCGCTCGGTCGACATGGTCGACGGCGCGGCGGTTTCGGTCGCGTAGGAGACGGCATGTCGGGTGGAAAAGGCGCAAACAGCACAAACGCTTCGGGTGACACGACGGGCGGCGCTGGCGGCATCATCGATCCGGTCACAGGTTCGGCGATGGCCGGAGGTTCGGTGAACGGCACCGCCGCTGGCGGAGGCGGCGGGAGCGCCGGGCGCGGCGCGGGGGGAACAGGTGGGCCGGGATCCGGCTCGACCGGCGGCACCGGCGGGGCCGGCGGCGGCAACGGCGCGATCGCTTCCGTCTCGTCGGCCAGCAACGCCTCGAACCTGACCGGGACACCCGGCAGCGCGGGCGGGGCCGCCACGGGCAGCACGCCTGGTTTCGCCGGTGCCGGCGGCGGCGGCGAAGGCGGCTACGGCCTGATCCTGACGGCCGCGACGGACGGCAGGGCAACCTTCTCCAACACCGGCACCCTCACGGGCGGGGCCGGCGGCTCGGGCGGCCCCCGTCAGACAGCATATGGGGCCTATTACACGCCTCAGGCCGCGGCCGGCGACGGCGGCGTGGCGCTCGACCTCCTCGCGACCGGCATCAGGCTGACCAACGGCGGCACGCTCCGGGGCGGCGACGCGGGCGGCTACAACGCCTCCGGCACGGCGAATGTCGGAGGCGGCAGGGGCGGCGCCGGCCTCCAGGGGGCAGGTCTCACGGTCCTCGACAGCGGCACGATCGCGGCCGGCCGCAACGGCGACGGCACGCTCGGCAACGCCATCGCCTTCACGGGCGGCGCCAACACGCTGGCACTGTCCGCCGACAACCTGCTGACGGGCAGCGTCGCGGTCGGGTCCGGCGGCACGGTCACCTTCGACCAGTCCGCCGGCGACTACGCCAACGCCCTCACGCTCGCCAATGCCATCACGGGCGCAGGCGGGATCGCCAAGGCCGGCGCCGGCACGCTGACGCTGTCGGGCATCAATACCTACTCGGGCGGCACCACGCTCGCGGCCGGCACGCTGGCGGTGTCGGCCGACGCCAACCTTGGCGCCGCGGCCGGCGGCCTCGCCTTCACGGGCGGCACGCTCGACGCCACGGCCGGCTTCTCCAGCGCCCGGGCCGTCACGCTGAACAAGGCCGGCACGGTGCAGGTCGACGGCGCCAACACGGTGCTGAGGCTGTCCGGCGTGATCGCGAACGGCACGGGCGTCGCCGGGTCGCTCACCGAGACCGGGGCCGGCACGCTGCTGCTGGCGGGCGCCGACATCTACACGGGCACCACCACGATTGCGGCCGGCACGATGGCGCTCAGCACCGGCGGGTCGATCGCGGCCAGCAACGCCGTGAGCGTGGCGCAAGGCGCCACCTTCGACGTGAGCTTCAATGCGGTCGGGGATTACAACCCCACTGCACAGGCCACCTCGGTCAAGGCGTTGTCGGGAAGCGGAACGGTCGCGACCTCGTTCGCTCCGTCCATGACCGGCAAGGGCGCCACGGCGCTGAGCCTGACGGGCGACGGCACGACGACCTTCGCGGGCAGCATCACCGGCGCGGGCAGCCTCACCGAGGCCAGCGCCGGTGGGACCGGCATCCAGGTCCTTTCCGGCACGAACAGCTACACGGGCGGCACGATCTTCGCGTCCGGCACGCTGGCGGTGTCGTCCGACGCCAATCTCGGCGCCGCGGCCGGCCGCCTCACCTTCACGGGCGGCACGCTCGACGCCACGGCCGGCTTCTCCAGCGTCCGCGCCGTGACTCTCAACACGGCCGGCACGGTGCAGGTCGATGCCGGCACGCTGGCGCTGTCCGGCACGATCGCGGACGGCACGGGCGGTGCCGGGTCGCTGGCCAAGACCGGGGCCGGCACGCTGACGCTGTCGGGCACCAACACCTATACGGGCGGCACGACACTCAATGCCGGCACGCTGGCGGTGTCGGCCGACGCCAATCTCGGCGCCGCGGCCGGCCGCCTCACCTTCACGGGCGGCACGCTCGACGCCACGGCCGGCTTCTCCAGCGTCCGCGCCGTGACTCTCAACACGGCCGGCACGGTGCAGGTCGATGCCGGCACGCTGGCGCTGTCCGGCACGATCGCGGACGGCACGGGCGGTGCCGGGTCGCTGGCCAAGACCGGGGCCGGCACGCTGACGCTGTCGGGCACCAACACCTATACGGGCGGCACGACGCTCAATGCCGGCACGCTGGCGGTGTCGGCCGACGCCAACCTCGGCGGGGCCGGCGGCCTCACCTTCGCGGGCGGCACGCTCGACGCTACGGCCGGCTTCGCCAGCGCCCGCGCCGTGACGCTGAACAAGGCCGGCACGGTGCAGGTCGACGCCGGCACGCTGGCGCTGTCCGGCACGATCGCGGACGGCAAGGGCGGTGCCGGGTCGCTCTCCAAGACCGGGGCCGGCATCCTGTCCCTGTCGGCGGCCGAGACCTCCACGGGCGCGACCACGATCACGGCCGGCACGCTGGCGCTGACCGGCGCGGGCGCCGTGGCGGCGTCGCCGACGACGCCGTCTTCGACATCTCCGGCACGACCAACGGTGCTTCGGTGCGGACGCTGTCGGGAACGACGGCCGGCGCCACGGTGGCGCTTGGCGCCAAGACCCTGACGGTGACCGCCGGCGCCACCAGTTTCGCGGGCGCCATCAACGGCACGGGCGGCCTGTCGATCACGGGGGGCACCGAGACCCTGACGGGGACCAACGGCTACACGGGCGCCACGAGCATCGCGTCGGGCAGCACGCTGCGGATCGGCAGTGGCTCTCCAGCAGCGACTGCCGGCTCGATCGCCAACACCAGCGGCATCGCGGACGGCGGCACACTGCAGTTCTCGAACGCCTCCACTGGCGTGACGGACCAAACGGTCGGGCAGGTCATCTCCGGCGCGGGCGCGCTGACGCAGGACGGCCTCAACGATACCCTGATCCTCACCGCCGCCAACACCTACACGGGTGCCACCACGATCGGCTCGGGTTCGACCCTGCAGATCGGCGACGGCGGCACCACGGGAGCGATCCTCAACAGCAGCGGCATCGCGGACAGCGGCACGTTGAGCTTCAACCGCAGCGACGCTTTGACGTTCGCCCAGGCCATCACGGGCGCGGGCGGGCTGTCGCAGACCGGCACCGGCACGACGACCCTGTCGGGCACGAACACCTACACGGGCGCCACCACCGTCTCGGCCGGCACGCTGCTGGTGAACGGCTCCACGGCGGCTTCGGCCACCACGGTGGGACCTGGCGGCACGCTCGGGGGCTCGGGCACCCTGGGCTCGGTCACGGTCGCGAGCGGCGGCAGGCTGTCGCCCGGCAACAGCCCGGGCATCCTCGAGACCGGCGATCTGTCGCTCGCGTCAGGCTCGACCTATGTCGAACAGATCGGCGGCACGACGGCCGGCGACGGCAACGGCTTCTACGACCAGACCAAGGTCACCGGCGCGGTCAGCTTGAACGGCGGAAGCGCCGGGGCGGGGGCGACGCTCAGCGCCGCCTTCGTCAACGGCTTCACCCCGACTGCAGGGCAGACATACACGATCATCGACAACGACGGCACCGATGCCGTCGTGGGCGACTTCGTGGACGCGAACGGCAACGACCTGACGGAGGGATCGACCGTCGCGATCAACGGAATTGCCCTCACCATCAGCTACAAGGGCGGCGACGGCAACGACGTCACCCTCACGGATCCCGCGGCGCTCCCTCCGCCGCCCTCGTCCGGCGGCGGCCCGACGGCATCCAACGCGCCCACCCCCGGCCCAGACAGCCTTTCTGGCACGGCGAGCGACGACACCATCGTGGCAGGCGCGGGCGACGACACCGTCGACGGTCTCGGCGGCAACGACCTCATTCTCGGCAACCAGGGCAACGACGTCATCACGGCCGGCTCGGGCCGCAACACCGTCTACGGCGGCATGGGGGACGACATGCTGACGGTCGGTGACGGCGGCGACCTCGTGATCGGGGGCGAGGGCGCCGACACGGTCCGGGCAGGAAACGGCGGCAACACGATCGTCGGCGGCTCGGGCGACCCGGCCATCGACAGCCTCGACGGGGCGGATTTCATCGTCTCGGGCTCCGGCAACGACCTGATCCTCGGCAACGGCGGGAACGACACGGTCGGCGCCGGCGGCGGCAACGACACGGTATCGGGCGGTTTCGGCAACGACGTGATCCTCGGCAACCAGGGCGACGATATCGTCCTCGGCAACCAGGGCGACGACGCGCTCTACGGGGGCTACGGCAACGACACGCTGGTCGGTGGCCAGGGCAACGACGTGCTGATCGGGGGCGAGGGAGACGACGTGCTCTACGGTAACGAGGGCCTCAACACCTTCGTGTTCAACCCCGGCGACACGGACTTCAAGTCGAACGTCATGACCGGCGATGTCATCATGGACTTCGTCACCAGCATGAGCCGCATCGACTTCGCCTCGGGCCCGGCCGGCACGACGACGAACTTCGGTGCGACCTCCACGACCAGCACCGACTTCGGCTCGATCCAGGCCGTGGCGCAGAAGCTGATCAACGGGACCGGCGATGCCTATGCCTTCGTGGCCGATGGGGTCGACGGCTTCCTGTTCACGACGGGCGGCACCGGGACCACCATCACGGATGCCGTGAAGCTGGCCGGCGCAGGCACGGTGGGGGCGGTGACGTACCAGGACATCACCCACGGTGCCTTGGGGTGACGCGTCCGGGGTCGAGCCGCGACGACAGCGGCCCGCCCCTGGCCCGGCCCCCCTGCCGTGAGCGGTCGTGACGGTGCAGAGGCGGATCAAGTCCCAGAGCGCGGTGTCGGTCCCTGGAGGGCCGCCACGGTCACCGGCCGGGGCCGGGACGGCCAGGCCGCCATGGTGGGCAGGCTGACTGCGTCATCATTGCCGAGCCGTACGATGCCTTCCAGCGTCATGTCGCGCGAGCGCTGGACGGCCCCCTTCCAAGACGGCGACATCTCGCCGACAAGGAGGGAGCCGATCGCCCGCGCAAAGCCGCGATGACAGGTGAACCGACCCGCGTCCGTCCAACCCTTCAGGTACCGGGGGTCCGAACCGCGTCCCTCGCCTTCGGTGACCCGCGTGCTGCACTCTCACCAGCGCCCCTACCCGTCAGCAGGAGGCGCCGGAGGCGACGCGGTATGATCCAGCGAAAAACGACGCCCTAGCGCAGAACTGGAGCGGGCGAAGGGAAACGGCTCCAAACGTGAAAACCCTCATAGGGTTGGTCCCTAACGCACGCTCATTCTCACCAGCATTCTTACCATTTTTCTCACCGCTTGCAGAGATACGCAGGAACCGCTGCAGACTGTCCGCAGACCTTGAGAAGATCTCCTCCGCGCAGGGTTGCTTGAGACACCTCACAAGCGGACGGTTTCCGTACGTTGAGGTACATGATGACCGAAGGACCGGGTGGGACGGAGTGGACCGCCGGCGCGGAGCGACCGCCAGGAACCTGCGGAGCGGCGCCGGCCACCGTGGAAGGATGTCGCGCCAGCGCGAGACCGCGGCGGTGCCGCAGCTTCTGCCGGGCGAGGATCTCGAGAGCATGTCGCGGAGGCTCGGCGTCACGGTGCGACGCTGACCGGCTGGCGTGACGCATTCCTGGTCGCTGACCTGGCGAGCCTGGCGACAAGGCTTAAGGACAGTGAGGAGTTGGACAGAGAGCGGCTGAAGGCCAAGCTCGGGGACGTGCTGCTCAAGAGCGGGTTGCTGGGGGCCAAGGGCGCGGCCCTGGAGGAAGGCCGCCCTTTGACCCGACAAAGGCCGAGGTCATGAGGGCCGCGACCTCTCCGTCGAGCGGAAAGCGCAACGGCCTGGCCCTGGTCTGCCGGATCTGGAAGATCGGCGCGCGCCGGTCTCAGGTCGTCGCGTTCGTGCCAGCCTCGAGCAGCGCCGGCGTCCCGGAGCTATGGGGCTGATGCGGGATGGGGGCCTGCTCGAGCGCAGCTGGGGCGTGCTTAATGCCAGTCCCCTCCCACCGCGAGGGGGCATCGCAAGACGTAGGCGCGCCTGCGTTTGGTCGCGCTGCGCACATGCCGCCGCCGAGCGATGCGGTGTATGCGCGAGCACGGGCTGCTGGCTCCAACGCGGACGGGATAACCCCGGCGTCCACGCAGCCACGACTTCACGATCATCGCTGAAATATCGACACTATGTGGGGCACCGCAAGACGACGGCCGACTGCATGTCGGCGGGTCGATGTTCAGATCCGCGCGCCCGCAAGGGGACGACCACGCACAAGTCTCATCGCGGCAGCCTATCGCGATTACGATCCGAGTCCCAATGGGGGCGATGTCCGCTCCACCTCTCGATCACCAGCACGGTCGTATTTCGATCCACGGTCTTGCGAGAGGGCAACTCCGCAGCCCAGCCCGACCCCGCGGCGACGCAGGCACTGTCGTGGCCCTCAAGCGAGTGGTCCACCCTGAAAATACTCGTTGGAGCGGGATCACTGTGTTGACTTGGCGAGGCGCCGGAGGCGGAAAGCCCGTCCAGTAGTGTCGGAGGGAGTTGAGCCGAGGCGGCCGGGATCGGGGCTTCCCGATCGTGAGCAGCTAGGCCTGCACGTTGCCCTCATTGCCTTTGAGGAAGGGGTGTTGTCGGAGCTCGGCTGGAAGCTGATGCCGTGCGCTCCCGAGGCGGGGACCAGGAGCGTGAAGATCCCCGGCTTCCGACCGCGGATCCTCCTTCACCGCCGATGTTTTCGAAGACGTCTGCCGGCACCACAACATCGAGCACCGCAGGACCGGACCCTGCACCCCGAAATCCAATAACCTGGTAGACCGCTTCAACAGCCGGGTGCAACGCGAGGTGCGCAGCAGGCAACTCTGCAGCCACCAGGAAGCTGAAATCTTGCTGACAGGCTCTAACGTCGACTACAACTAACGTCGACAGCGTGACCTGACACGTCTCTCGCCCGAGATTGATCGGCCCCCACTTGGTGGTCCGGTATGAATGTTAGTGCGCCGTAGGCCGTTGCGCCACGGGTAGCTTGGCCGGCGAAGCAGGTCGGTTCAGCGCAGCCGGCCAAGCGGCGTAGGTCGGCACCACGACCTCCGGGGCTGGCGGCCGGTACCCGAGCGATGCATGGGGCCTGATCGCATTGTAGTGACGACGCCAGCTTTCGATGATAATCTCGGCTTCACGGAGCGAATAGAAGATTTCGCCGTTGAGCAGCTCATCCCGAAAGCGGGCGTTGAAGCTTTCGACATAGCCGTTTTCCTAGGGTGAACCAGGTGCGATGTAGGCGGTTCTAGCTCCGACGGCTGAGATCCATTTTTGTACGGCCTTGGCGATGAACTCCGGGCCATTACCGGAGCGAACATGCTCCGGCACGCCGCGCAGGATGAACAGGTCGGACAAGACGTCGATGACGTCGTGCGACGTCAGCTTGCGGCTGACCCGGATGGCCAGGCACTCGTGGGTGAACTCGTCGACGACATTGAGGGTGCGGAACTTGCGGCCCTCGTGGGTCCGCTCCTCGACGAAGTCGTAGGCCCAGACGTGATCCCTGCGCTCGGGCCGGAGCCGAATGCAGGAGCCGTCGCCGAGCCACAGCCGCCCGCGTTTCGACTGCCGGGCTGGCACCTTCAGCCCTTCCTGGCGCCAGATGCGTTCCACGCGTTTGTCGTTGACCACCCAGCCGGCGTCCCGCAGCAGGGCGCTGATCTTGCGATAGCCGTAGCGGCCGTACTGGCGTGCCAGTTCGATCAGGTCGGCCGTCAGGTTCTCTTCATCCTCGCGGG
>CAWKBT010000011.1:40000-793228 GCA_963847915.1 uncultured Alphaproteobacteria bacterium | reverse complement strand
GGAAGGCCGTCAGGCGGCCCATGCGGTCGACAAGCACCTGATGGGCTCCACCGCCCTGCCGCGTTGAGGTAAGGTCCGCGCCGCCGTCCCTCCCCAAGCGCGCGGGGAGGGACGGCGGGGTCGGATCTTGACCCCGGCACGACGCGTCCGGAGCCCCGCGGCGAGGCTCGACAGGGGGCGCCGGCGCGCCCACATTCGGGCCTATAGCCCCCGCCCTCGAGGCCGCCGCCATGACGACCCCCGCCGCGCTCAGCCTGCCCGCCGCGGCGCCGCGGCTCCGGCTCCGCTGGTCGAAGGTGCGGTTCTGGGCCGCGATCCTGCTCGTCTGCATGGCCGCCGGGCTGCTCTACGGCACCATCTCGGCCCAAGGCCGACCGGGGATCGGCGCCGTCTACGGGGTGTGCTGCGGGGGCGCCGTCATGCTGTTCGAGCAGGGCGTGGTGCTGCCGACGCTGCGCGACCGGCTGCGGCGCCTGCCCTGGCTGGTCAGCGTCGCGGCGGCCGAGATCGTCTATGTGGCGATGACCTGGCTCGGCGGCGCCGTGGCGGGTGTGCTCCTGGTCGCGACAGGCGCGCTCGACCAGCCGCTCGCCCAGGCCGTCGTGCTGGGACCGACGACGACGCTCTACGCGCTCGCCGTCTCGGGTCTCGTCATCACGCTGACGCGCATGCGCGACCTCGTCGGCGCCGAGGCGTTCCGCAACATCCTGCTCGGACGCTATCACCGCCCCGTGAAGGAAGAGCGCATCTTCGCCTTCGTCGACCTGATCGGCTCCACCGCCTATGCCCAGGCCCACGGCGACCTCGCGGCACAACGCTACCTCGGCGCCATCTTCGCGGCCCTGGCCGAACCCGTGCGGCGCCACGGCGGGGCGATCGACGATTATGTCGGCGACATGGCGCTGATCACCTGGCCGCTCGGCACCGGCGTGCGGGACGCCCGCTGCGTCGCCTGCGTGTTCGCCTTCCTCGACGCCGTCGCGCGCGCGGGCGACGCGTGGCGGCGCGACTTCGGGGAAGTGCCGAGGTTCCGGGCCGCCCTCCACGGCGGCGAGGTCGTGACGGCCGAGATCGGGGTCGACCGGCACAAGATCTCCTACTTCGGCGATGTCGTGAACACGACCGGGCGCATCGAGGCCCTCTGCCGGACGCTGGACGTGCCGGTGCTCATCTCGTCGGACCTGCTGGAGCGGATCCCGGGCCTGCCGACGGGCGTCGGCGCCCGGCCGCTGGGCCCCCATGCCGTGAAGGGCCGCGGGCAGATGCTGACGGTGTTCGGTCTCGAGGCCGCGACGGAAGCCGCCGCCGTGACCCTGGCGGCCGCCGGTGCGCCAGGATAGAACCCTCCCGCCTGCGGCGGATGCTCGAGGACCTCGTCAGATGATCGACCTTCACTACTGGCCGACCCCCAACGGCCACAAGATCACCATGCTGCTCGAAGAGCTCGGCCTGCCCTACACCATCCGGACGGTCGACATCGGCAAGGGCGAGCAATTCGCGCCCGAGTTCCTGGCGATCGCGCCCAACAACCGCATGCCCGCCATCGTCGACCACGCACCCGCCGACGGCGGGGCGCCGGTCACGGTCTTCGAATCGGGCGCCATCCTGCTGTATCTCGCGGAAAAGACCGGCCGCTTCCTGTCGACCGACCTGCGCCGGCGCGTCGAGACGCTGGAGTGGCTGTTCTGGCAGGTCGGCGGGCTCGGCCCCATGGCGGGGCAGAACCACCACTTCGCCGTCTACGCGCCCGAGAAGATCCCCTATGCGGTCAAGCGTTACGTCGACGAGACCAATCGTCTCTACGGCGTGCTCGACCGCCGCCTGGCGACGCGCGACTTCGTGGCGGGCGACTACTCGATCGCCGATATGGCGGCCTATCCCTGGACCGTGAGTCACGAGCGCCAGGGCCAGAACCTCGACGACTTCCCCAACCTCAAGCGCTGGTTCCACGCCATCCGGACCCGGCCCGCCACGATCGCCGCCTACGCCAAGGGCGAGACGGTGAACCGCCCCGCGGTGATGAGTGAGGAGGACAAACGCGTCCTCTTCGGCCAGACCGCCGCCTCCACACGACGCTGAGAGCCGAGACCATGAGCCAGACCATGACGCTGACCGCCGCCGACGGCGTCACCATCGACGCCTACAGGGCGGACCCGGCCGGCAAGCCCAGGGGCGGCATCGTAGTGCTCCAGGAGATCTTCGGGGTGAACCCGCATATCCGCCGCGTCGCCGACGGGTTCGCGGCCGAGGGCTACCTCGCCATCGCACCGGCGCTCTTCGACCGGGCCAGGGCCGGCACGGAACTCGCCTACGGCAAGGACGATATCGCGCAGGGCGTCGCGATGGTGGCCGAGATCGGCCAGGACAAGACCATGCTGGACGTCGCCGCGGCCGTGAAGGCCGCCGCCGCGGGCGGCAAGGTCGGCGTCGTGGGCTATTGCTGGGGCGGCTCGCTCGCCTACGCGGCCGCCTGCGCCACCGACGGGGTGGCGGCGGCGGTCGGCTATTATGGCGGCAACATCGCCAAGTCGCTGGACCGGAAGCCCAGGGTGCCGCTCATGCTGCACTTCGGTGAACGCGACGCCCACATCCCGATGAGCGCGGTCGCCGCCATCAAGGCCGCCCTGCCCGGCGTGCCGGTCCATACCTACGATGCCGACCACGGGTTCAACTGCGACGCCCGCGAGTCCTATGACAAGCCGAGCGCCGCGGCGGCGCTCGAGCGCACGCTGGCGTTCTTCGCCCAGCACATCGGCTGATGCTCTCGGCCCGGTCGGCGGGGCCTGCCGCCGCCGGCCGCGCACCCGCCCGGGCGGCCGGCGAGGTCTTCCTCGCCTTCCTGCGCCTCGGCATCACGAGCTTCGGCGGGCCCATCGCCCACCTGGGCTACTTCCGGGCCGAGTTCGTCGCCCGCCGGGCGTGGCTCGACGAAGCCGCCTATGCCGACATCGTCGCCCTGTGCCAGTTCCTGCCGGGCCCGGCGTCGAGCCAGGTCGGGTTCGCGCTCGGCCTGATGCGGGCGGGCTGGCGCGGCGGCCTCGCGGCCTTTGCGGGCTTCACCCTGCCCTCGGCCGGCCTCCTCGTCGCCTTCGCGGCCGGCGCCCCGTCCCTCGCCCAGACCCCCGCCGGAGCCGGCGTGCTGCACGGGCTGAAGCTCGTCGCCGTGGCGGTCGTGGCCCAGGCGGTCTGGGGCATGGCCCGTACGCTCTGCCCGGACCGGCCGCGGGCCGCCATCGGGACCGTGGCCGCCGTGCTGGCCCTGCTGGCGCCCGGCGCCGTCACCCAGGTCGCCGCGATCGCGTTCGGCGCCGCGGCGGGCCTGTGGGCGGGCACCGAGGCGGCGACGGGCAGGCCGCCCGACCACGCGCCGGTCCCGGTCGGCCGGACGGCCGGTATCGGCGCCCTGGTGGCCTTCGCGGTCCTGCTGAGCCTGACGCCGCTGCTGCGCGCGGCCGGTGGCGCGTCGGCCGTCTTCGCGGCCTTCTACCGCTCGGGCGCGCTCGTCTTCGGCGGCGGTCACGTCGTGCTGCCGCTGCTGCGGGACGCGCTCGTGCCCCAGGGCTGGGTCTCGGACAGCACCTTCATGGCGGGCTACGGCGCCGCCCAGGCCGTGCCCGGGCCGCTGTTCACCCTCGCGGCCTTCCTCGGCGAAGCCTCGTTGGGGCCCGCCGGCGGGCTCGAAGGCGCCGCCATCGCCCTCGTGGCGATCTTCCTGCCCGGGCTCCTGCTCGTCACCGGCGCCCTGCCGTTCTGGGGCGCGCTGCGAAGCCGGCACGCCACGCGGGCGGCGCTCGGAGGCGCCAACGCCGCCGTCGTCGGCCTGCTCGGCGCGGCGCTCTACCATCCCGTCTGGACCGGTGCCGTGGCGGTGCCGGCCGACGTGGCGACGGCGGTGGTGGGCTTCGTGTGCTTGACGGCCGGTCGCGTGCCGCCGCTCGCGGTCGTGACGCTGGGCGCCCTGCTGGGGCTCGTCCGAGGCCTGGCGTCGTGAGGACGGCCGGCCGACGGTCGGGCTGGCGCGGACCGGCTCCGGCGTGCCACACCCGGGCCCGTGAGCGGGGGCTGGAGCGGATGCCGATGGCAGGGAGGTGGTGCGTCCGGCGGGCCGCGGCACTGGCGGCCGCCTGCCTCGTGGCCAGCCGGGCGGCGGGAGGGCAGCCCGAGATCCGCATCGGCGAGATCAGTTCCTATTCGGCCCTTCCCGCCCTGACCGAACCCTACCGCAAGGGCTGGCAGCTTGCGGTCGACGAGATCAACCTCGCGGGCGGCATCGACGGCAAGGTGCTGACCGTGCTGTCGCAGGACGATGCCGGCAAGCCCGGCCGCGCCGCCGCGTCGGCCGAGACGCTCGTGTCGCGGGACCATGTCGCCCTGCTGGCCGGCGGGTCGCTGTCCGAGGTCGGCCTGGCACTCGGCGAGTTCGCCCGACGCCGCAGGGTCGTCTATCTCGCGGGACAGCCGCCGGCTGACGCCATCGTGGGGTCGGCCGGCAGCCGCTACACCTTCCGCCTGCGTCCCTCGACCACCATGCAGGCCGCCATCCTCGCCGAGGCCGCCGCGAAGCTGCCCGCCAGGACCTGGGCGTCGATCGCGCCGGACGACGAGGAGGGCCGCTCGGCGGTCGCGGCCTTCCGCGGCCTGCTGGCGGCCCGCCGCCCCGACGTCGCCTGGGTGGGCGAGCGCTGGGAGGTCCCGGGCAGGATCAACATCGGTGCCGTGGCGCGGAGCCTCGCGGCGGCACGGCCGGAGGCCGTCCTCGACGTCGAGGCGGGTCCCGACCTCGTGAGGCTGGTGCGCGAGGGCTCGGCGCAGGGCCTCTTCGCCGACCGGGCGGTGGTGAGCTTCCACAGCGGCGAGCCCGAGGAGCTCGACGCCTTCAAGGACGAGACGCCCGAGGGCTGGCTCGCCACCGGCTACCCGGCCTCGGACCTGCGCACCAGGGAGAACGAGGCCTTCGCCCTCGCCTATCAGGCGCGCTACAACGAAGCGCCCAAGATGGGTTCGGTGGTGGGCTACACGCTGATCAAGTCGGCGGCCGCCATCCTGCGCAAGGCCGGGAGCCTCGACGCCGACAGGCTGATCGCCGCCGCCGAGGGCCTGGCCTTCGATTCGCCCTTCGGCCCGGTCCGGTTCCGCGCCGCCGATCACCAATCGACGCTGGGCACGTTCCTGGGGCGGACCGCGCAGCGCAACAACCGCGGCATCCTGACCGACTTCGCCTATCGGGACGGCGCCCGCTACCTGCCGGCGGATGCCGACGCGAAGGCGATGCGGCCACCGGACTGACGACGACCGGCGCCGTCGTCTCGGCTCCCCTGCGCCGGCATGCCAGCCGTGCTCCCGGCGCTGCCGCGTTGACGCTGTGCTGCGCTGCACCTATTCATCCATCGACCAACAGGCTATTGGCGCGACGCGATCGCGGCCGGTGGCGGCCGACCGCGCAGCGAACAGGACCGGAGCCACGACGTGAGCAATTTCAACGAAGAGACCGTGTTGTCCGTCCACCACTGGACCGACAATCTCTTCAGCTTCAAGACGACCCGTAACCCGTCGTTCCGCTTCCGCAACGGCGAGTTCACGATGATCGGCATCCCGGTCAACGGCAAGCCGCTGCTCAGGGCCTATTCGGTGGCGAGCGCCAATTACGAGGAGGAGCTCGAGTTCTTCTCCATCAAGGTCGACAACGGGCCGCTGACCTCGCACCTGCAGCATCTCAAGGTCGGCGACGCCGTGATGGTCAGCCGCAAGGCCACCGGGACGCTGGTGATCGACAACCTGTTCAGCGGCCGCAACCTGTATCTCCTCGGCACCGGGACGGGCCTCGCGCCCTTCCTCAGCGTGATCAAGGACCCGGAGACCTACGAGCGGTTCGAGCGGGTCGTTCTGGTGCACGGCGTGCGGCAGGTCGCCGAACTCGCCTACGGCGACACGATCACCAAGACCCTGCCCGAGGACGAGCTGATCGGCGAATTGCTGCGCGGCAAGCTGATCTACTACCCGACCGTGACGCGTGAGCCGTTCCGCAACACCGGCCGCATCACCGACCTCCTGGCGTCGGGCCGGATCACCGACGACCTCAAGCTCGACGCGCTCGATCCCGAGCACGACCGCGTGATGATGTGCGGCAGCCCCGGCATGCTGAACGACACCAAGGCGCTGCTGCTCGACCGCGGGTTCAGCGAGGGCAACCACGGCGAGCCGGGCCAGTTCGTGATCGAGAAGGCCTTCGTCGAGCGCTGAGGCGCCACAGCCGGCGGGAGGCCCGACCTTGCGCGTCGCAGAGATCAGGATCTACCCCGTCAAGGGCCTGCGCGGCCGCTCCGTCCCGGAGGCCTGCGTCGAACCCTGGGGCCTCGCCGGGGACCGCCGCTACATGGTGGTGGACGGGGCGGGCCGCTTCCGCACGCAGCGCGAAGTGCCGCGGATGGCGGTGCTCGACGCCGAACCCGTGGCGGGCGGCCTCGTCCTGTCCGGCCCGGGCCTCGGCCGTTTCGCGGTCGCCCAGCCGGACGGCGCCGGCGAGCCCGTTCCGGTCACGGTCTGGCGCGACACGGTCCCGGCCCGCGACGCGGGGCCGGACGCCGCCGCCTGGCTCTCGGCGGCGCTAGGCCTGCCCTGCCGCCTGGTCCATCTCGCCGAGCCCGCCACGGCCCGCCCGGTCGACCCCGACTTCGCGGACCCGTCGGACCGCGTCAGCTTCGCCGACGGCTTCCCGCTCCTGGTCACCAACGGCGCGTCGCTGGCCGACCTCAACGGCCGCCTGCCCGCCCCGGTCGGCATGGACCGGTTCCGCACCAATGTGGCGGTGGCGGGCGCCCTGCCTTGGGCGGAAGACGCTTGGCATCACCTCGCCATCGGCCCCGTGCCGTTCGCCGGTCCGAAGGACTGCGCACGCTGCGCCGTGACCACCGTCGACCAGGACAGCGGCGTGAGGTCGCCCGAGAACGAGCCGCTCCGCACCCTGGCGCAGTTCCGCCGCAAGGCCGGGGGCCGCATCATCTTCGGCCTGAACCTCATCCCCCGCGGGGTCGGCCGCATCGCGGTCGGCGATACGGTCGTCGCGGACGCATGACCAACGGGCGCCGCGCGCCCTCGCGCGCGGCGCCCAAGGTATCGTCGGCCGTCACGCCACGCAGGGGGCCATCCGCGGCCCGACCGTCTGGCCGCCCCGCAGCAGGCCCGGCACGCGCCAGCTCTTCAGGCTCGTCCAGGCCTTGCGGTCGAGGCGGAACCGGTCGGCGGCCGTGAGACCGCGGCCGTCGGGCGCAGGATCGAGGCCCGTCCCGCAGCCCCCGAAGCCGCACTTCTCCAGCACGCGGCGGAAGCCGGGATCGAGCACGCGGGCCGAGGCCGCGACCAGCGGCGTGCCCGTGAGCATGAAGGCCGCGTCCACCACGGCCTGCACGGCCTCGGTGGCGAGCCCCTCGCCCTGCGCTCCGGCGTCGAGCCGGACGCGGAGCCGCAGCCCGCAGGCTTCGGCGTGTCCACGGACGGGTTCGAGTTCGACCGCCCCGATGACGTGACGGTCGAGCCCTCGGCCCGTCATGAGGAGGTGGAGTTCGGCGCCCGTCGCGTTCGCGGCGCGCCAAGCCGCCAGGGTCTCGGGGTCCCGGTAGGGATCGCCCGACGCCGCTTCCGGCGGCGGTGGGCCGCCGGCGTCCGGCACGGCGGCACGGATATCGGCGATCTCGGGCCACCGCAGCCAGAGCCGACGGGTCTCGAGCCTGAAGACGTCTTCACGCGTGATCTCGGGAAACATGCCGGACCTCCAAAGCCGGGTGGGCCGTGATGGCGCACCCCGGAAACGACGAGGGGGACGTGGATGCCCACGTCCCCCAGCCGTTTCGGCTCGTGATCTCCGGTCCGGTCGGAACGCTGTCGTTCCGTGAGGGACCAAACCACCGGGGTGTGTGAGCACCGGTGGGGTCCCTCGTGAACCCCACCTATTCCGCGGCCTTGGCGGCTACGGTGTTCTCGATGACCGCGATATAGGTGCGGCCGTTGGCTTTCTTCTGGAACTCGACGGTTCCCGCGCAGGTCGCGAAGAGGGTGTGGTCCTTGCCCATGCCGACGTTGGCGCCGGGATGCCACTTGGTGCCGCGTTGGCGCACGATGATGTTGCCGCTGCGGACGGCTTCGCTGCCGAACTTCTTCACGCCGAGACGGCGGCCGTCGGAGTCGCGGCCGTTGCGGGACGAACCGCCTGCTTTCTTGTGAGCCATGGAAAGGGTCCTGAACTGGTTGGGGCCGTAGGCGCCGCGGAGAGACTGGATCTCCGGCCCGGCGGACCGGCCGTGGTGGGTGGGTCGAGGTCGTCCGGCCCGATCAGGCCGAGGCGGCCTCGGGAGCGGCCTCGACCTTGGGAGCGGCCTCGGCCCTGGCGCTGCGCGGGCGGCGCTGCTGACCGGCGAGGAGGATATCGGTGATCCGCACGACCGTGAGGTCCTGGCGGTGGCCGCGCTTGCGCTTGGAGTTCTGGCGGCGGCGCTTCTTGAACGAGATGACCTTGGGGCCGCGCGCCTGGCGCACGATCTCGGCCGCCACCGTGGCGCCCTCGACCAGCGGCGCGCCGACCTGGACGGAGGTGCCGTCGCTGTAGCTGAGGACCTGGTCGAAGGTGATCTCCGCCCCGGCGTCGCCGACGAGCGTCATGACCACGATCTCGTCGTCTGCGGCGACCTTGTACTGCTTTCCGCCGGTCTTGATGACTGCGAACATCTGTCTGCCTCGTGTTCCATCCGGCTCTGCCCCCGATGGCGGGAACGGCCGTCTTTTTGTGCAGGGTGACCCGCTGGTTAGCGGCAGGAGCGGCACCCGGTCGAGGACCGGAAACGCGACGAAAGGCGGCAATGCCGCCCTCCTACCAACGTCGGTGTGTAGGGACGGCGAGGCGCCCTGTCAACGACAACCTCGGGGCGGGCGGGACTGCCGCCCCGCGCGCGACCGGATCTCGACGAGCACGGCGATTCCAAGCCATGCGAGACCGCTCTAGAAGGGTGCGGGGCGTCTCGCCCGCCGCCGCCACGCTCCCGAAAGACCGTCATGACCGCCGACCTCACCGCGCTCGATCCCGGCACCGCCGGCGCCGCACGCGACCTGCCTCACGACCTCGCCGAGCCCATGCCGATGGTGACGACGGGCAGGGCGCAGGGTCGCGCCTGACATGGAGGCTGCCGTGCCGCCCCTCGCGACGCTGCGCGGCGTCGGCAAGCGCTTCGCCAACGGCACGGTCGCGGTCGAGGGGCTCGACCTCGACCTCGTCCGGGGCGAAGTCCTGTCGCTCATCGGCCCGTCGGGCTGCGGCAAGTCGACGGTGCTGCGCCTTCTCGCCGGGCTCGACCGGCCGAGCGCCGGCACCATCGCCTGGGACGGTGCGCGGCCCGAGGTCGGCTTCGTGTTCCAGGACGCCACGCTGATGCCCTGGGCCACGGCCGCCGACAACGTCTTCCTGCCGCTCCGCCTGCGGGGGGCCCGGCGGCGCGCGGCGGAGCCCGCCATCGCCGAGAGCCTGGCCCGCGTCGGGCTTTCGGGCTTCGCCGGCCACCGGCCGGCCGAACTCTCGGGCGGCATGCGCATGCGCGTGTCGATCGCCCGAGCCCTGGTGCTGCGGCCCGCCCTGCTGCTGATGGACGAGCCCTTCGCGGCCCTCGACGAGATCACCCGGCTGAAGCTCAACGACGACCTCGCGGCGCTCGTGGCGACGCTCGGCACCAGCGTAGTGTTCGTCACCCACTCGGTGTCGGAGAGCGTCTACCTGTCGGGGCGCGTCGTCGTGATGGCGCCCCGGCCTGGCCGGGCCGTCGCGACGCTGGAGGTGCCGGCGCCGCCGCCGCGCCACGACGACTTCCGGCAGGCACCGGCCTATATCGAGACCTGCGGCCGGGTTTCGGCCGCGCTGCGCGAGGCCATGCAGGGCGTCGCGGCGCTCTGACCCGCGGGCGGGCACGAAGGACACAGGGCGCCGCGAAATGCGGCGCGAGTGAAAAGTCCCGGCCCGTTCGGGGAGATCGCAACCGGCGGGGCACGAAACTGTCGCATAAGGCGTGCACCGGTCGCCGAACGCGACGCAGCCCTGGGGGGACCCGTGAGCCACGCCACCGCCCAGCCCCCGACCCGCCGGGCTCCCGTCGCCGCCCTCGGGGCGCTGGGCATCGTCTATGGCGACATCGGAACGAGCCCGCTCTACGCCTTCAAGGAAGCCGTCAAGGCCGCCATGGCGGGCACGGCCGCGCCGGACGCCGCCGCCGTGGTGGGCGCCGTCTCGGTGATCCTGTGGTCGCTGGTCGTCGTCGTATCGATCAAATACGCGATCCTCATCATGCGGGCCGACAACCGCGGCGAGGGCGGCATCGTGGCCATGCTGGCGCTGCTGAGGGCCCGCGAGGCGCGGCCCGGCACCTGGCGCGCCGTGCTCCTCGTGGTCGGCCTCGTCGGGGCGGCCCTGCTCTACGGCGACGGCGCCATCACGCCCGCCATCTCGGTCCTGTCCGCCATCGAAGGGCTGAAGGTCGACCAGCCGGCGCTGACGCCCTACGTCCTGCCGCTCACGATCGCGGTGCTGATCGGCCTGTTCCTGGCACAGCGGTTCGGCACCGGCTCCATCGGCCGGATCTTCGGGCCCATCATGCTGGTCTGGTTCGTCGTGCTGGCGCTGCTGGGCCTCTACGGCATCGCCAAGGCGCCGGCGATCCTGCAGGCGGTCAACCCTTGGGCGGCGGTCGGCTTCATGGTCCATGCCGGCCCCGGCGTCAGCTTCGGCATCCTGGGCGCGGCATTCCTGGCCGTGACGGGCGGCGAGGCGATGTATGCCGATATGGGGCACTTCGGCGCGGGCTCGATCCGCCTGTCCTGGTTCGCCGTCGTGCTGCCCTGCCTGATGCTCAATTACCTCGGCCAGGGCGGGCTACTGCTCGCCGACCCCGGCGCGGCCGACAACCCCTTCTACCAGCTGGCGCCCGACGCCCTGCATTACCCGCTGGTCGCCTTCGCCACGGCGGCGACCGTGATCGCCAGCCAGGCCATCATCTCGGGCGCCTTCTCGCTGACCCAGCAATCGATCCAGCTCGGCTTCCTGCCCAAGATGCACATCGTCCACACGGCATCGGACGAGATCGGCCAGATCTACCTGCCGATGGTCAACTGGATGCTGGCCGCCGCGACGCTCGGCGCCGTCCTGGCCTTCGGCTCGTCGGACGCGCTCGCGGGCGCCTACGGCATCGCGGTCTCGGCCCTCATGGCCATCACCACGGTGTTGGCGGCGCTCGTCGCCATCCAGTGGGGCTTCGCGCCCGCCGCCGTGCTGGGGCTGAACGGCCTGTTCTTCGCCGTCGACCTCGTGTTCTTCTCGGCCAATGCCGCCAAGCTGCTGGAAGGCGGCTGGTTCCCCTTGCTGCTCGCGCTGCTGGTGGCGTTCCTGATGCTCACCTGGCGCCGGGGCACCCACCTGCTCGAACACCAGCGCGCCGCACTGCGCGAACCCGATTCCAAGCTCATCGACGCCTGCGGCATCGGCATGTCGGGCGTCCGCCTGCTGCGCCTGCCCACGACGGCCGCCTATCTCAGCGCCGGCACCTCGGGCCTGCCGCTGCCGCTCTCCCAGTTCGTGCGGACCAACAGGGCGGTGCAGAAACGCGTGCTGATGATCTCGGCCATCACGTCTGAACGCCCGCGCGTGCCCGTGGAGGAACGCGCCCGCGTCGAGCCGCTCGGCCAGGGGATCGACCGCCTCGTCTTCACCTACGGCTTCGACGAGGCCCCTTCGGTGCCGGACGCCATCGCGGTGGCGCTGGAGCGCGGCCTGATCGCCGACGTCGACCCGGCCTCGGTCACCTACATCGTCGGCCGCGAGACCGTGATCGCGTCACGGCGCGACACCGGCCTCGCACGTTGGCGCAAGCAGGTCTTCGCCTTCATGGCGCGCAACTCGGAACGCACCGCGGTCTATTTCGGCGTCCCGACCGCCCAGGCCATGGAGCTCGGTCTCGAGATCGAACTCTGACGCCATTGCGGGGTTTCCCCACGGGACACTTCGGCGGGAGCGTGACATGGGCGGGACGGCGCGCGAGATCGGAACCGTCACGCTGCCGGGCGGCCGGCGCGTTCCGGCACTGGGCCAGGGCACCTGGCACATGGGCGAGGACCCGGCGCTGCGCCAGGAGGAGACGGCCGCGCTGCGCGCCGGGATCGAACGCGGCATGACGCTCGTCGATACGGCCGAGATGTACGGCGAGGGCGCGACCGAGGCGTTCCTCGGCGAGGCCCTGGCCGGCCTGCGCGACCGCATCGTGCTCGTGTCCAAGGCCTATCCGCAGAACGCCGGCAAGGCGCGGCTGCGGCGCGCCTGCGAGGGCAGCCTGCGCCGCCTCAAGGTCGAGCGGCTCGACCTCTACCTCCTCCACTGGCGCGGCGGCGTGCCGCTGGCCGAGACCGTGGAGGCCATGGAGGCGCTGCGCGACGACGGGCTGATCGCCGCCTGGGGCGTCAGCAACTTCGATGCGGACGACATGGAGGACCTTATTGATGCAGGCGGCGATGGCTGCGCCACCGACCAGGTGCTCTTCAACCTCACGCGCCGCGGGCCGGAATTCGACCTCCTCCCGCTCCTGGACAAGCTGTCCATGCCCGCCATGGCCTACAGCCCGGTCGAGCAGGGACGCCTGCGGGACCACCCTGCCCTCGGCCGCGTCGCCGCGCGGCACGGCGCCACCGACCTGCAGGTGGCCCTGGCCTGGCTGCTGCGCCGGCCCGCCCTGATGGTGATCCCCAAGGCCGGGACCGTCGCCCACGTCGAGGAGAACCGGGCCGCGGCGGACCTCGTGCTGACCGACGCCGACCTCGCCGACCTCGACGAGGCCTTTCCGCCGCCCACCCGCAAGGAACCCCTCGCGATGCTGTAGCGCGGCCCCTCGACCATTTTCCCTCCACCGTCATGCGCGGGCTCGTCCCGGGCACCCACGCCGGCCCGTGCCGCCGCGGCTCCTCGGACAGGGCCGGGGCGATCCGGCACCCGGTCCGGATCCGCGCGGCGTGGGTGGCCGGGACAGGCCCGGCCATGACGGGACGGAGGGCGGGGATCGATGTCGCGCCATCGAGCCCTCCCTCGACCGATCTTCTCCACCCCCTCCACCGTCATGCCCGGGCTTGTCCCGGGCACCCACGCCGGCCCGTGCCGCCGCGGGTCCTCGGACCGGACCGGAGCCGTCCGGGGCGCGGTGCGGCTCGGCGCGCGGCGTGGGTGGCCGGGACAGGCCCGGCCATGACGGGACGGAGGGCTTGGACCGATGTCGCGCCATCGAGCCCTCCCTCGACCGATCTCCTCCCCCCTCCGCCGTCATGCCCGGGCTTGTCCCGGGCACCCACGCCGGCCCGCGCCACCGCGGGTGCTCGGTCCGGGCTGGGGCGATCCGGGACCCGGTCCGGCGCCGCGCGGCGTGGGTGGCCGGGACAGGCCCGGCCATGACGGGACGGAGGGCAGCGAGCGCTTCGGACCGCTTGCGCGTCCCCTTGACCGATCTCCCCCACCCCCTCCACCGTCATGCCCGGGCTTGTCCCGGGCACCCACGCCGGCCCGTGCCACCGCGGGTTCTCGGACAGGGCCGGGGCGATCCGGGATCCGGTTCGGCGCCGCGCGGCGTGGGTGGCCGGGACAGGCCCGGCCATGACGGGACGGAGGGCAGCGAGCGCTTCGGACCGCTTGCGCGTCCCCTCGACCGATCTCCTCCACCCTCTCCACCGTCATGCCCGGGCTTGTCCCGGGCACCCACGCCGGCCCGTGCCACCGCGGGTCCTCGGTCCGGGCTGGGGCGATCCGGGACCCGGTTCGGCGCCGCGCGGCGTGGGTGGCCGGGACAGGCCCGGCCATGACGGGACGGAGGGCGGCGAGCGCTTCGGACCGCTTGCGCGTCCCCTCGACCGATCTCCTCCACCCCCTCCACAGTCATGCCCGGGCTTGTCCCGGGCACCCACGCCGGCCCGTGCCACCGCGGGTTCTCGGACAGGGCCGGGGCGATCCGGCACCCGGTCCGGATCCGCGAGGCGTGGGTGGCCGGGACAAGCCCGGCCATGACGGGACGGAGGGCAGCGAGCGCTTCGGACCGCTTGCGCGTCCCCTTGACCGATCTCCTCCACCCTCTCCGCCGTCATGCCCGGGCTTGTCCCGGGCACCCACGCCGGCCCGTGCCGCCGCGGGGATCGAATAGGGCCGGAGCCGTCCGGCGCTGGGAGCGGCGCGGCGCGGCGTGGGTGGCCGGGACAGGCCCGGCCATGACGGGATGGAGGGCGGGGACCGCTTCGGATCCGCCGTGCCCCCCCTTCGACGATTCTCTTCCACCCTCTCCATCGTCATGCCCGGGCTTGTCCCGGGCACCCACGCCGGCCCGTGCCGCCGCGGGGATCGAATAGGGCCGGAGCCGTCCGGCGCTGGGAGCGGCGCGGCGCGGCGTGGGTGGCCGGGACAGGCCCGGCCATGACGGGATGGAGGGCGGGGACCGCTTCGGATCCGCCGTGCCCCCCCTTCGACAATTCTCTTCCACCCTCTCCATCGTCATGCCCGGGCTTGTCCCGGGCACCCACGCCGGCCCGTGCCGCTGCGGGTACTCGGAGGAGGACGGGGTCGATCCGGCGCTCGGAGCCGCGCCGCGCGGCGTGGGTGGCCGGGACAAGCCCGGCCATGACGGGACGGAGGGCGGGGATCGATGTCGCGCCATCGTGCCCTCCCCGCGACCGATCTCCCCCACGCCCTCCACCGTCATGCCCGGGCTTGTCTCGGGCACCCACGCCATCGTTCTTCGCTCGGCTCCATGTCCACGCGACCCAGCCCGGCAGCGCTGGTCCTTGGACGGCGCCGTCCGCCGCTGTATGGGGGAGATGCGGCCAGAACCGGCCGCGCCTTCGCACGGGCCGCCGCTGTCCCGCGAGCCACCGGGACCGCCATGCCGCTCGATCCCCTGCCCTTCGCGGCGCTCTGCGCCGTGGCCCTGTTCGCCGGCTGCATGGATGCGATCGCCGGCGGAGGCGGGCTGCTCACCGTGCCGGCGCTGGTCGTCTCGGGCCTCGATCCCCGGCTGGTGCTGGCCACCAACAAGCTGCAGGGCAGCTTCGGCACGGGCTCGGCCGCCGCGGCCTTCAGGCGCGCCGGCCACCTCGATCTGTCGACCTCCTGGCCATTCGCGCTCGCGGCCGCGGCGGGATCGGTGCTGGGCGCCATGACGCTGGACCACATCCCGAAGCGCGCCGTCTCGGTCGCCCTGCCCTTCGTGCTGCTCGGCGTAGCGCTCTACTTCGTCCTGTCGCCGCGATTCGGCGACCGGGACCGCCACCAGTTGCTGTCCCGACCCGCCATCCTCATCACCCTGGTCCCGCTGGTTGGGTTCTACGACGGCGTCTTCGGCCCGGGCGCGGGCTCGTTCTACATGGCGGGGCTCGTGGGCGTGCTGGGGTTCGGCGTCGTGCGGGCGACCGCCCATACCAAGCTCTGCAACGTCGCCAGCAACGTCGCGGGCCTCGTCGTCCTGGCGTTCGGCGGCCATGTCGTGTGGGTGCTGGGGCTCGCCATGGGCCTCGCCTCCTTCGTGGGGGCGCAGATCGGCGCCCGGCTGGCGATGCGGCTCGGTGCCCGGCTGGTCAAACCGCTCATCGTCGCGATCAGCCTCGCGCTCGCCGTCAAGCTCGCCCTGACGCCCGGCCACCCGGTCCACGACGCGATTTTCGCGTCGCGATGACCGGCGGCACGGCGGTGGCGGAACGGCTCAGCGCCGGCCGCCGGGCTTTCCCTTGGTGACGGACGCCGGCTTGGCGGGCGGCTTGGGCGACGCCTTGGCGGTCACCGGTGCGGAGTTGCCCGCGGGCGAGGCTTGGCCGGTGCCCGCGGTATTGGGCGTGCTCGCGCTCTTGGGCGCGCCCGCCGTGCTGGGGGCGCTGGCAGTCTTGGGGGCGCTCGCGGTCTTGGGCACGGTCGCCTGCGGCTTGGCGGGCTCGCGGGCCGCCGGCTCGCGCGGCATCGGGTCGGACGGCGTCGGCGTGACCGCGGCGGCCTTTGGGGCGGGCGTCACGGTCTCGCCGTCGTCGATGTCGGGCGTCTCCTCGCGCCGCGAGCGCGCCACATGGCCGGCGGTATCGCCGAGCGAATGGACGGCATGCGAGGGCTTGGTGTTCTCGGGCTCGCGATCCGTGTCGACGAGGTCGTCGCGACCCTGGTCGGTGAGGCCCGGAATGTCGCCGTTGTTGTCGACGGCCTGAGTGGGTTCCTCGGGCTCGAACGCGCCCGCGTCGCGCGGCAGCAGCGTGTCGCCCATGCTGTCGTGAAGCGCGATGATCTCCTTGGCCTGGTCCCAGTGGGCCTGGTCGCGGCCGTGCGGCCGGCCCTCGCTTTCCCAGATCTCGTGAGCCTTCGCGGCAATGCGCTCGTGGTCGGTGTCGGCGGACATTCAGAATCTCCCGGGGGTGTCGGCGGGAAGGTCCTCGGCCTGGCGGCGGACCTCCTCGTCCAGTTCGTCGAGGCCGTCGACCGTCTCGCCCGGGATGTCGGGGCGGCTGTTCTCGGCTTCGGCGATGTCGTCGAGCGTCATGGCCTCGGGGTCCATGGAGCCGTCGCGACCCTCGAGGTCGGGGCTCTTCGGCTCGAAGGGCTCGACATCGATGGCTTCGCGCTTCCTGTCATCCTGGGTCATGCCGTCGCCTCCTACCGCCGTTGTACCGCCATGGCAACGCCCGCCCTCCGCCGCGGTTCCGGACCCGGAGAAGCGAGGTTTCCCCTCCACTTACGAGGGCCGGCCGCCGTCCGCGAGCGCATGGAGCCGATCGGCCGCGGCCTGGGCGAAACGGATCGTCATGGCGCGCCGCGTCGCCGGGGCGAGCCGGCGCGCCAGGGCTTCCCGCATGACCTCGGCCCCGTAGCTGTCCGCCACGATGATCCCGGTCTCGTCCGGCAGGATGGCGAGCGGCAGCGTGACCGGGACGGCGAAGAAGAGGTGGTCGCAGAAGGCGTGGTAGTGGTGCCACTTGCGGTCGGCCCGCAGGTCCGCCACCGAGGATTTGACCTCGACGATGGTGATGGCACCGTCCGGCCCGAGCCCCACGATGTCGGGCCGGCGCCCGTCGGCGAGCACCAGTTCCGTGACGGTCGCGATGTTGCGCGCCCTCAGCAGGCGGCGCGTGCCGCGCACCACTTCGCGCGCGGTCTCGGATTGCCGCCCGTCCTCGGGCAGCGCGATGGGTTGCGTGAGCATCGGCCTCAATGCTGCAGTGTCGAGATCCCCGCGCGTCCGCACACGCAGGGGTTTCGACCGCGAGCCTAGCACCGGGCATCGCCGAAGCGCCAGCGGCGGCCGGGGCTTTCCGCGGCGCCCGGCCACGGAGGCGCATCCGCCAAAGCCGGGGCGGCCGTCAGGCGGCGTCCGCCACCGTGCCGCTCGATCGCCCCTCGACCTCCGCCGGCACCCGGAGCGTGAAGGTCGACCCATGCCCCTCCCGGCTCTCGACCGTGATGTCGCCGCCCAGCAGGCGGGCGAAGGCGCGGCTCAGCGCGAGCCCCAGCCCCGTCCCGCCGAACCTCCGCGTGGTCGATTCGTCCGCCTGCGAGAAGCGCTGGAACAGCCGCGACATCTGCTCCGGGCTGAGGCCGATGCCGGTGTCCTCGACGGCGAAATCCAGCCAGCTCGCCGTCGCGCCGCACCCGGAGCGCGATGCGGCCGTGCTCGGTGAACTTGGCGGCGTTGCTGAGCAGGTTGAACAGGCACTGGCGGAGCTTGACGGGGTCCGACCGCATGGCGCCGAGCCCCGCCCCGAGGTCCAGCGTCAGGCTGTTGCCCCGGCGGCGCACCAGCGCCTCGACCGAGGCCGCCGTCTCCTCGATGAAGCCCGCCACGACGATGTCCTCGGAGATCAGGTCCATCCGGCCGGCCTCGACCTTGCTGAGGTCGAGCACGTCGTTGATGAGGCCGAGCAGGTGGCGGGCGTTGCCCTTCACCTTGCCGAGGTCGTCGAGCACGCGGCGCTCGCCGAGGTCCTCGAGCTCCTCCTCGAGCAGTTCGCTGTAGCCGATGACGGCCGAGAGCGGCGTGCGCAGCTCGTGGCTCATGTTGGCCAGGAAGGCGCTCTTGGCGCGGTTCGCTTCCTCGGCCGCCTCGCGGGCGGCTTCGGCCTGGGCCTGGGCGGCGATCGCCGCCTCGCGGTCCCGCCAGGCCGCCGCCACCGCCTCATAGGCGTTGAAGCGGCGCAACAGCGCCCACATCAGCGCCAGCCCGCTCAGCGCCGCGAGCCCGACCGCGACGGCGAGCCCCGCCACCTCGCGCCGCCAGTCGGCGAGGATCAGCGCCTTGCTGCGGCCGATGTTGACCTGGACCGGGATGCCGTCCGCGGCCTGGGACGCCGACGATGCGCGTCTCGGGCGGTTCGTCGCCGACCGTGACGCTGCGCTCGAAGACGCCCGAGACGCTGTGCCAGGGCACGTCCGGCGCCGTGATGTCGGCGACCGGCAGGCGCCGGGCCGCCTCCAGCGTGGGATACCGGGCCAGCAGCACGCCGTCGCGGCGCCACAGCGCGATGACGTTGCCGGGGCCGAGTTGCAGCGAGGCATAGAGCCGCTCGAAGACTCGACAGTTCCAGCGCCCCGAGCGCCAGCCCCAGGAAGGTGCCGTCCGCCGCCGAGAGCCGGCGCGCCAGGTAGAGCGTCGGCGTGCCCGAGCCGCGGTTGATCACCGGCTCGCTGAGGAACAGCTTGTCGGGCCTGTCGCGCAGCGCCCTGAAGTAGTCGCGGTCGTCGAGGCGGACGTCGGGGATCGGCCAGCCGCGCGAGAAGTTGACGAGCTTGCCGGCGGCCGAGATGATCGTCACGGCGTCGAGCTGCGGGACGCCGGCGACGCGGGCGCTGCAGGAGCGTCGTGCACCGCCTGGGTCGAGGCGCGTTGCACCACCGCATCGGGCGTCGTGTCGCCCTCGGGCGCCGATCTGCTCGGCGACATTGTCGAGCACGAGCTCGACGCTCTGGAACGACCGGGCCGTCTCGGCCGCCAGGAGAAGGTCGAGCGTGCGGAGCTCGCGGGCGGCGTCGGCGAGTTCGGCGTTGTAGCGGCGGACCGCGATCGCGACCGTGACGGCCAGCATGATGAGGATCGCCGCGCAGCCGATGCCGATCACGGCTCGGGTCGAGCGGGCCGCGGGACGCTGCGTCGCCGGGGCCGGTTCCGTTGCCTCGCTGGCCACGTCTTCCCCACCTCAGCGCCGCCGGCCGGCGCCGGTGGCAGCAGGCCGCACGGCGGCCCCGAATGCAAGCGCCCGAGTCGGATTATCCCTGCGCCACCGCCCAGCAGGCCACCTCGCGGCCCTGCTTGCGTCTCGAGCGGCGGGTCCTCGACGCGGCACTTGTCGAAGGCCAGCGGGCAGCGGGGGTGGAAGACGCAGCCGCGACGGCGGATCGATGGGCGAGGGCGGCTCGCCCTTGAGCGGGATGCGCTGCCTTGCGCTTGGCCGGGTCGGCGCTCGGCGTCGCCGACAGCAGCGCCCGCGTATAGGGGTGCTGCGGGCGCGCCGAAGATCGCCTCGCGCGTGCCGATCTCGACCGCGTGGCCGAGGTAGATCACCATGATCCGGTCGGCGATATGCTCGACGACGCCGAGGTCGTGCGAGACGAAGAGGTAGGCGAGGCCGAACTCGTCCTGCAGGTCGGCCAGCAGGTTCAGCACCTGGGCCCGGATCGAGACGTCGAGCGCCGCCACGGGCTCGTCGAGCACCAGGATCTTGGGCCGCAGCATCAGGGCCCGGGCGATGGCGATGCGCTGGCGCTGGCCGCCCGAGAACATGTGCGGATAGCGGGCGGCGAATTCCGGCCGCAGCCCGACGCGCGCCATCGCGGTCCGCACCGCCTCGCGGCGCTCGGCCTTGGGCGTGTCGGTGCTGACGATCAGCGGCTCCTCGAGCGCCGCCGCGATGGTCTGGCGCGGGTTCAGCGACCCGTAGGGGTTCTGGAACACCATCTGCACCTCGCGGCGCAGCCGCCGACGCTGCGCGGCATTCGCCAGTCGGCAACGTCCGCGCCCTCGATGCTGCAGCGTGCCGGCAGCTCGGCGGCTCGATCAGGGTGACGAGACGGCTCAGCGTCGACTTGCCGGAGCCCGACTCGCCCACCACCGCCAGGGTCTCGCCCGCCGCGAGGCGTGAAGGACACGCCCGCCAGCGCCTTGACGGTGGCGGTGCGCGCCGAAGAAGCCGCGCTTCACCGCATAGCTGCGGCGCAGGTCGCGCGCCTCGAGCACGGGCGTGCCGCGCGAGGGGACTCGCCGCCCGACGGGGCCGTGCCGGCGGACAGGATGGCGCTCATGCGGGAGCGCCCTGCGCGGCTCCGGAAGGCTTCGGCCCGCACCGGGGTCGGCACGCCGTCGACGAGCGGGATGTGGCAGAGGGCGCGGCCGAGTTCGGGGCCGGCCGGCGTCGGGGCGACCTCGCGGCACAGGTCGAAGGCGAAGCGGCAGCGGGGCGAGAACACGCAGGCCTTGGGCCGGTCGAACTGGCCCGGCACGACGCCGGGAATGGCGGGCAGCCGGCGCGCCCGGGCCCGCTCCGGCAGCGCCGCCAGCAAGGCCTCCGTATAGGGGTGGTGGCGGTCGGCGAAGAGCGCCTCGGCGCCGTTGGTCTCGACCTGCCGGCCGGCATATTGCACCAGCACCCGGTCGGCGACCTCGGCCACGACGCCCATGTCGTGGGTGATGAGCACGAGGCCCATGCCGGTGTCGCGCTGGAGCTGCGCCAGCAGGTCGAGGATCTGGGCCTGGATCGTCACGTCGAGCGCCGTGGTGGGCTCGTCGGCGATGAGCAGCTTCGGGTCGCAGGAGATCGCCATGGCGATCATGACGCGCTGGCTCATGCCGCCCGACATCTGGTGCGGGTAGCTCCTCAGGCGCCGCTCGGGCTCGGGGATGCCGACCTTGGCGAGGAGTTCGACGGCGCGGCGCTGGCGCCCGGCGCGGTCGAGCTTGGTGTGGGCCCTCAGCATCTCGCGGATCTGGAAGCCGACCGTGAAGCAGGGGTTCAGCGACGACATCGGCTCCTGGAAGATCATGGCGATGTCGCGCCCGACGATCCTGCGCCGCGCCCTCGGCGACAGGCCGCGCAGGTCGATGCCGTCGAAGCTCATCCGGTCGGCCTCGACCGTCGCGGTCCAGGGCAGCAGGCCCATGACGGCCAGCATGGCGACGGACTTGCCCGAGCCGGACTCGCCCACCACGGCGACGATCTCGCGCGGCTCGACGGAAAGGTCGACGCCGTCCACGGCCGTGAAGGCGCCGCCGCGCGTGGCGAACTGGACCCGCAGGTTCTCGATGTCGAGCAGGCTCATCAGGACCGCCTCATCTTCGGGTCGAGGGCGTCGCGCAGCCCGTCGCCGGCGAGGTTGATGGACACGACCGTGATCAGGATCGCGAGGCCGGGCAGCGTCACGATCCAGGGATCGGAGCGGATGAACTGGCGCGCATCGGCCAGCATCGAGCCCCATTCGGGCGTCGGCGGCTGCGCGCCGAGGCCGAGGAAGCCCAGCGCCGCCGCTTCCAGGATGGCGTCCGAGACGCCGAGCGCCGCCTGGACGATGAGCGGCGCGAGGCAGTTCGGCAGCACCGTGACGAAGGCGAGGCGCGGGCCCTTGACGCCCGCCACGCGGGCCGCCGTGACGTAGTCCTTGTCGCGCTCGCCGAGCGCCGAGGCGCGCACCAGGCGCACGAAGCGCGGCAGGAACACGATCGTGATGGCGATGATCGGTGTTGGTGAGGCTCGGGCCGAGGATCGCCACCGCCAGGATGGCGAGGACGAGGCTCGGCACCGCCATGATGACGTCCATGAGGCGCGTGATCAGCCACGTCGGCGACGGTCGTTGAAGGCCGCCGCGAGCCCCAGCACGACGCCGACGCCGAACGACACCGCCATGACGGCGAAGCCGATGAACAGCGACACCCGCGCGCCGTAGATCAGGCGGGACAGGATGTCGCGCCCGGCGCCGTCGGTGCCGAACGGGAAGCGCCAGGTGCCGCCGGCCCAGACCGGCGGCGCCTTGATGGCGTCGCGGAACTGCTCGAAGGGCGAATGCGGGCGCGAGCAGCGGGGCGAAGACCGCCGACCAGCACGATCAGCAGCGCCACGGCGGCGCCCAGCACGGCGCCGCGGTTCTCGCGGAACGCGAACCAGAGCGACGCGGCGCCCGAGGGCGGCGCGCGGAGCTGCGGCTCCTCGGCGAGGGCGACGAGCGTGTCAGCGGCCATGGAGGATCCGCGGGTTGATGACGCCGTAGACGAGGTCGACGACGAGGTTGACCAGGATCACCAGGGCCGAGATCAGGATGATGCCGCCCTGCAGCGCCGGATAGTCGCGCCGCGAGATGGCGTCGATCAGCCATTTGCCGACGCCCGGCCAGGAGAAGATCGTCTCGGTCAGCACGGCGCCGGCGAGCAGCGTGCCGGTCATCAGCCCGATCACGGTGACGACCGGGATCAGGGCGTTGCGCAGCGCATGCAGGCCGACGACCCGGAACGGCGACAGGCCCTTGGCGCGCGCCGTGCGGACGTAGTCCTCGCTCAGCACCTCCAGCATGGAGGAGCGCGTCATGCGGGCGATGACGGCGAGCGGGATGGTGCCGAGCACGATGGCGGGCAGCATGAGGTGGTGCAGCGCGTCGGCGAAGGCGCCCGTCCTCGCCCGACAGCAGGCTGTCGATCAGCATGAAGCCCGTCGGCGTGTCGTAGTCGAAGCGGATGAAGTCGAGCCGGCCCGAGACCGGGGCGAGACCCCAGCGCTCCGCCACCAGCATGATGAGCAGCAGGCCCCACCAGAAGATCGGCATGGAATAGCCCGTGACCGACAGGCCCATCAGGCCCTGGTCGAAGATGCTGCCGCGCTTCACGGCCGCCACCACCCCCATCGGGATGCCGAGCACGACGGCGAGGAGCATGCCGGCGGCGGCGAGTTCGAGCGTCGCCGGGAACAGGGTGAGGAACTCGCCCAGCACCGGGTTGCTGGTCGACAGCGACGTGCCGAAGTCGCCGTGGGCGAGCTGCCAGAGATAGTCGAGGAACTGCTTCCACACCGGCTGGTCGAGGCCGAGCTGGTGGCGCAGCAGCGCCAGGCGCTCGGGCGAGATGCCGTGCTCGCCGACCCGGACCTCGACGGGATCGCCGGGCACGAGCCGGATCGCCACGAAGACCAGGAAGATCAGCGCCACGAAGGTCGGGACGGTGAGCAGAAGGCGTTTGAGGAGGAAGCGGAGCATCGGTTCACGCGGACCGGTGGAGGGCGGAACGGATCGTGCCGCAGTCGCTGACCGAGGCGCCCGTGCGGTGCTGCGTCGCCATCAGTCGACCCTGCGCGCGAGGAGGTCGTCCATCGCGCCGTCTCGCGTCTGCGCGCCCGACGGGATCGGGGTCGGCCGGTTCCGAACGCCGGTGTGGCGCGCGACGCGAACGCCCTCGATACGGTCCTCGAACCCGGTCAGGTCTTCCACGACGTCCATCGCACCACCCTCGCGCGTGCTGCCGGCCGGAGCGTCACGGCCCCGGCCGGCCGCCGCGTCACTTCATGTCGACGTGGTCGAACTCATGCGTACCGAGCGGGCTCATGTAGTAGCCCATGATGTTCTTGCGCATCGGCAGGAACACCACCGAATGGGCGATGTTGAGCACCGGCTCCTGGTCGTGCTCGATGACCTGCATCTCGTCGTAGAGCTTCTTGCGGTCGGCCTGGGACGTGAGTTGCCGCGCCTTGACGAGGTCCTCGTTGAACTTGGTGTCGCACCATTTCGCGGGGTTCTGGCCGGCGGGCTTGCCGTCCGAGCAGCCGAGGAAGAAGAAGAAGTTGTCCGGATCGCCGTTGTCGCCCGTCCAGCCGAAGAGCGCCGCCGTCGCCTCGCCGGCCTGCAGGCGCTTGCGGTATTCGCCCCACTCGTAGGTCACGAGCTTGGCGTTCACGCCGACCTTGGCGAGGTCGGACTGCATCATCTCGGCGATGCGCTTCGCGTCCGGATTGTAGGGGCGCTGCACGGGCATGTACCAGAGGTCGATGTCGAGGCTCTTGACGCCGGCCGTCGCCAGCATCGCCTTGGCCTTGGCGGGATCGTAGGGGTAGTCCACCACGGCGTCGTTATAGGCCCACATGGTGGGCGGGATCAGGTTCTTGGCCTGCTGGCCGGCGCCGAGATAGACGTCCTTCAGGATGGCGCCCCGGTCGATCGCCATGGAGAGCGCCTGGCGCACCTCCTTCTTGTCGAGCGGCGGCTTGGTGGCGTTGAACGACAGGTAGCCGATGTTGAGCCCGGGCTGCGACAGCACCTGCAACTCCGGGTCCTTCTGCATCTCGGCGAGATCGGCCGGCCGCGGGTAGGCGGCGATCTGGCACTCGTTGGTCTTCAGCTTGGAATAGCGCGCCGTCGCGTCGGGCGTGATGGCAAAGACGAGGTCGTCCATCGGCGGCTTGCCGCCCCAATAGTCCGGGTTGGCCTTGAAGCGGATCACCGCGTCCTTCTGGTAGGACTGGAAGATGAAGGGGCCGGTGCCGACCGGCACCTGGTCGAACTGCTGCGGCGTGCCGGCCTTCGTCATGGCGTCGGCGAATTCCGCCGACTGGATGGCGGCGAAGTCCATGGCCATGTCGGCCAGCAGCGTCACGTTCGGCTCGGACAGGTTGAAGACGACCGTGTAGTCGTCCTTCTTATCGATGCTGGTGACCAGCTTCGGCAGGTCCATGTCGCTGTAGTAATCGTATTTGCCGCCGCCGACCTTGTAATAGGGGTTGGCGGGATCGGACTGGCGCTTGAACGAGAACAGCACGTCGTCGGCGTTGAAGTCGCGCGTCGGCTTGAAGCCCTTGGTGGCGCCGAACTTGACGCCCTTGCGCAGGTGGAACGTCACGGTCTTGCCGTCGGGGGTCACGTCCCAGCTCTCGGCGAGGCCGGGCCGGGTCTCGATCGTGCCGGGCTTGAACTCCACCAGCCGGTCGAACACGGGGCGCGCGGCGTCGAAGCTGGTGCCGGTCGTGTTCAGCGCCGGCGTGAAGTTCTCGGGCGAGCCTTCCGAGCAATAGACCAGCGTCTTGGCCGAGGCTGCCGTCGAGCACAGCAGCAGGGCGGCGAGCCCCCAACCCATCGCGCGTTGCATCGTCATGCGTGGTCCCTTCAGCTTGAAGCAACGGCCCCGCACGTCGAGGCCACCATCGGCCGGCATCCAAGGGCTTTTCCAAATGTCGTGCAAACGAAATCGAGAATCCCGCTCCCGCGTCCACAGCTCGGCCGCCGGCACTGCCCCGCGGCAGGACGGCCGGGCCGGCCGCGTCCCAACGGCGTGGACGACAACCATCGCGCCTGGGCCCCCGGCTTCATCGACGAAGGGTGCGCAGGACCGCCCCGCGACGGGCGATCGAGCGCGAGCCGGGCTATTCCGGTTGCATCCTCGGCGAGCGTTTGCCTATCCTCGATCGTCGAGACAGCATCCGCTTCTCAACGCGGGGCGGCGGCGGTTCGAGGCGCAGGATGACAGCTGGCCGGGGACCCAGGATCGTCGGTGGCGTCGCCGATGTCGCGGCCGCGATCCGTCTTGCGGGGCGCGCGACGGGGCCGGGCCGCGTCGTCATCCTCATCGGCGCGGGATGCTCGATGACGGCCAGGATCCCCGGCGTCCCGGCGATCGCCCGGCGCATGGTGGGCGACGTCGGCCGGCTCTTCGACTGCAAGACGCCGGAGGCGGACGATCCGGCCCTCTGTTATGCTGCTCTGGTCCAGAAGGGTCGGCTGACGCCTTGCCTCGTCGGCGACCCGAAGGCGCTTCCGACCGACGCGACGATCGACTGGTACCTCGTCTACGATGCGATGTTCCGGCTCAACTACACAACGCCGGACGAGGTTCGGGAGCTTTTCGAGACCATCGTGGAAGAGGCCGGAGGCGCCATTAACTGGGCGCACCTGTGTCTCGGCGAGCTCGTCAAGCGGGGGTTCATCGGGACCGTGCTGACGACCAACTTCGATCAGCTCGCCCTATCCGGCATGGCGCGAGCCGGCGTCCTGCCCGTCGTCTGCGATGGCATCGAATCGTTGAACCGCATCGCCGGCGCACCGCGACACCCGCAGCTCGTGGAGCTGCACGGGTCGCGGTTCACCTATCGGCTGCGCAACAGGCCCGAGGACGTCGATGCGGTGCGCCACGACCCGCAGGCCATCGCGGCCATCCAGAGCCTGTTCCAGCACGCGACGACCTTTGTCGCGATCGGTTATGGGGGCCGTGAGGATGGCGTCATGGACCTGCTGGTCCAGGCGGCTCGCGCCTATCCGGACAAGAACCTGTTCTGGGTCAACCTCTCGCCGGATCCCGATGCGATCGGCCCCAAGGTCGCGGCTTTCCTGGAGACCTCTCGCAATGGCGGACTGCTCCCCGGCCAGGATGCCGACCGCTTCTTCCTCGACCTCAGTCGCGAGCTCGGCATCGGTGCGCCGGGCGCCGTGGCGCGACCGCTCGACGCCGCGACCGACGCCGTCGCGGCACTGTCCCGATCGATCCTCGGCGATGCCGACATGCTGGCGGAGCTCGCCGGCGCGCAGGCCCACCTGACGCGGTTACAGGCACACGAGGGACCCCCAACCGACCCGCTCGAAAACGTGATCTCCCGCATTCGCGAAGCGCGGCTGGCGGGCGACGCCGCGACGGCTTATCGTCTGGCAAGCGAGGTTTTCCGCCGATGAATACACTGGCCACAGTCGACCGTAGGCTTGTCGAGGAGGGAGCCCTGGCGGCCCTCGAATTCGGTAAACTCACCCCCGAGCGGCGGCCGCTTGAAGAGGCCGTCGAACGCCTGCGTTTCCTGGTCGAGACGGCGGGCCAGGATGCCGACGCACGAATCCGTTGGGGCGTTCACCTCGGGGATGCGCTGCGGGTTCTCGGCGATCGAGAACCCGACGACACGCTGTTGCGGGACGCCGTCGAGACCCTTCGCTCGGCGGCCGGCATCGCGGAGCGGGACCGCGACCCATTGGCCTGGGGCTTGATCCAGCATCACCTCGGCATCGCGCTCTACGGGCTAGCGGATCGAGAAGACAGCAAAGCGTTGCTGGCGGAGGCTGTCGCGGCCTATGGCGCCGCACTGGAGGAGCGGAGACGCGAGCGCGTGCCGCTCGACTGGGCCAGGACGATGAACAGCCTGGGAGTTGCCCTTCAGAGAATCGGCGAGCAGGAGAGCAACCTGATCCTTGACGAGGCCGTCGCATCCGATCGCGCCGCACTGGAGGAGAGGAGGCGCGAGCGCGTGCCCCTTGACTGGGCCGTGACGCAGAACAGCTTCGACACCGCCCCCCATCGGGAGAGCGGCCCGGCCCGGCTGAAAGACGCCGTCGTCGCCTATCGCGCCGCGTTAGAAGAACTGACGCGCGGTCGCACCCCGCTCGAATGGGCCAAGCTGCAGAGCAACCTCGGGATTGCGCTCCAGAAGCTCGGCGAACAGGAGAGCAGCATGGATCGGCTCGAAAGGGCCGTTGAGGCCCATCGCGCCGCGCTGGAAGAGGTGACGCGCGAGCGCGTGCCTTTCAACTGGGCCGTGACGCAGAACAACCTCGGCACAGCCCTCTACGCGCTCGGCCGACAGGAGAGCGGCACGGCCCGACTGGAGGAGGCCGCCGCTGCCTTTCGCGCTGCGCTGCAGGAATGGACGCCCGAGAACGCCGCTTATTACTACCACATGGCGTCCGAGAACCTCAATGATGCCTTGGCCGAAATCGCACGCCGGAACGCGGCCGCTCACCCCAGCCGCTCCCTCACATAAACAATTCCTTATATCTTTATTGCCGTATCCCGCGCGTGCTGCTACACCGGGCCCATGTCATCCAGCACGGGCCATTCCATGACGCACGACACGCTCACCGCCGATTCCGCCGTCGCCGACATCGCCCTCGCGGGCTGGGGCCGCAAGGAGATCGCCATCGCCGAGACCGAGATGCCCGGTCTCATGGCGGTGCGGGCCGAATACGGCCCGTCGCAGCCGCTGAAGGGCGCCCGGATCGCCGGCTCGCTGCATATGACCATCCAGACGGCGGTGCTGATCGAGACGCTGAAGGCGCTCGGCGCCGACGTGCGCTGGGCCTCGTGCAACATCTACTCGACCCAGGACCATGCGGCGGCCGCCATCGCGGCGACCGGAACGCCGGTCTTCGCCATCAAGGGCGAGAGCCTCACCGATTACTGGGACTACACCCACCGCATCTTCGATTGGGCGGACGGCGGCACGCCCAACATGATCCTCGACGACGGCGGCGACGCGACGCTGCTGATCCACCTCGGCATCCGCGCCGAGGCGGGCGACACGGCCTTCCTCGACACCGCCTCGAACGAGGAGGAGGAGGTGCTCTACGCCGCGATCAAGAAGAAGCTGGCCCAGGACCACGGCTGGTACGGCCGCAACGGCAAGGCGATCCGCGGCGTCACCGAGGAGACCACCACGGGCGTCCATCGCCTCTACAACATGGCCAAGGAGGGCAAGCTCCTGTTCCCGGCCATCAACGTCAACGACTCGGTCACCAAATCGAAGTTCGACAACCTCTACGGCTGCCGCGAGTCGCTGGTGGACGGCATCCGCCGCGGCACCGACGTCATGATGGCCGGCAAGGTCGCCATGATCGCGGGCTTCGGCGACGTCGGCAAGGGCTCGGCGGCCTCGCTGCGCAACGCCGGCTGCCGCGTCATGGTGTCGGAAGTCGACCCGATCTGCGCGCTGCAGGCCGCGATGGAAGGCTACGAGGTCACCACCATGGAGGATGCGGCATCCCGCGCCGACATCTTCGTGACCGCGACCGGCAACGTCGACGTCATCACGGTGGACCACATGCGCGCCATGAAGGACCGGGCGATCGTGTGCAACATCGGCCACTTCGACAGCGAGATCCAGGTCGCCGGCCTCAAGAACTACAAGTGGCACAACGTCAAGCCGCAGGTCGACGAGATCGAGTTCCCCGACGAGAAGCGCATCATCCTGCTGTCGGAGGGTCGCCTCGTGAACCTCGGCAACGCGACCGGCCATCCGTCCTTCGTGATGTCGGCCTCCTTCACCAACCAGACGCTGGCGCAGATCGAACTCTGGACCAAGCCGGGCCAGTACGAGAACAAGGTCTACGTGCTGCCGAAGAGCCTCGACGAGAAGGTGGCGGCGCTGCACCTCGCCAAGATCGGCGTGAAGCTGACCCAGCTCACCGCCAACCAGGCGAGCTACCTCGGCCTCGACACGTCCGGGCCCTACAAGCCCGAGCATTACCGCTACTGAGGCGCCCCGGCCGTCCGCGGCCGGACCCATCCGACCATGACCGACGCGGAGGCCGGACGAGGCATCGTCCGGCCTCTTTCGCGTGGTCCGGGGCCGCTCGGCGTGGTGCCGGGGACACAGCCCGCGGGCGACCGCGCCGAACATGATTAACGCCTTCCGAAACGTCCACCGCTGCGATTATGCTGCACTGATTCGGGCGCTCTTGGCGGAGGCGGCCCGGAGACGTTCCGGCTCCTCTCGGTGTCGCGGGCGGACGAGACGTGAGGGGGCAGGGCTAATGGAGTGGCGGCAGCGCCTGAAAAGGGCTGAGTCTGCGTACGATCGGCGTTGTCGAGACGGAACGGACCGGCCGGTGCCAGGCGCGATGCCACTGACCCGCGGGCTGCTGCTCGTCGGCGTCGCGGCGGGCGCGCTCGTCGCCGCGGTGGCCCGGGTCGCCGCGGCGCCCGACCTGCCGGCCCTGTCGCTCGACGGCATGACGGACCACGGCGAGGTCGCGGGCGTATCGCTTCTCGTCGGCCTGACGCTGTTCTCGGCCGTCACCGCCATGCTGCACCTCGCCGGCCGCCGGCGCTGGCTCGACGCCGAGCGCAGGCTGACGGCCGAGCTCGTCGATGTCCGGGCCCGGCTCGACCGGGCCCAGATGTTCCTGTCGGCGGAAGCCCAGATCGTGATCGCCTGGGGAACCGCGACCGGAGAACCCGACATCGAGGGCGACCTGTCGCTCGTTTCAGACGTCATGGTGCCGCGCCGCATCCTGGGCTTCGGCGCCTGGCTCCCGGCCGCCTCGGCCCAGGCCCTCGACCATGCCGTCGACCGGCTGCGCTCGCGCGGCGAGGGCTTCCGCATGGCGCTGGTCACGGTCTCGGGGCGCCACGTCGAGGCCGAGGGGCGGGCCATCGCGGGCCGGGCCATCCTGCGGCTGCGCGACGTCTCAGGCGACAGGCTGGACCTGTCGCGGCTCCGCGACCACCACGCCGCCGTGGCGTCCGAAAACGACCTGTGGCGCGCGCTCCACGATGCCAGGCCCGATCCCGCCTGGCTGCGCGATGCGGCCGGGCGCGTCACCTGGGCCAACGCCGCCTACGCGCATGCGGTCGAGACCCGCGACGGCACCGAGGCGGTGGCGCGCGGGCTCGAGCTTCTCGACGCTTCGGCCCGCGACGCGGCCGCGGCCGCCCGCGCCTCGGGCCAGCCCTATCGCGGCCGCGTCGGCGCCGTGGTGGCGGGCGGCCGCCACACGCTGGACGTCGTCGAGGTGCCGGGGACCTTCGGCTCGGCCGGCGTCGCCCGGGACCTCGCCGAGATCGACGCCCTGCGCGACGACCTCGCCAAGCAGCTCGACTCGCAGGCCCGCACGCTCGATCAGCTGTCGACCGCCGTCGCGATCTTCGACCGGGCCAAGCGGCTCATCTTCCACAACACCGCCTATGCGGCCCTGTGGGGGCTGGACCCCGCCTTCCTCGACACGCGCCCGACCGACGGCGAGGTGCTGGACCGGCTGCGCGCCGAGCGCCGGCTGCCCGAACAGGCCGACTACCGCGCCTGGAAGGCCGGCCTCATGGCCAATTACCAGGCGGTCGAGACCAGCGAGGCGATCTGGTACCTGCCCGACGGGCGGACGCTGCGCGTCGTCACCAACCCCGACCTCAAGGGCGGCGTCATCTATCTCTTCGACAACGTCACCGAGCGCTACCATCTCGAATCGCGCTTCAACGCCATGATCCGGGTGCAGGGCGAAACGCTCGACACGCTGAAGGAGGCGGTGGCGGTGTTCGGCACCGACGGCCGCCTCAAGCTCTTCAACCCGGCCTTCGCCGACATGTGGCGGCTCGACGCCGGCAAGCTCGCCGACCAGCCCCATATCGACGCCCTCGCGGCCCATTGCGTGCCGCAGAGCATCGACGTCGCGGTCTGGTCCGAGGTCCGCTCCAGCGTCTCGGGCCTGCACGATGCCCGCAGCGGCTTCGAGCGGCGGCTGCAGCGGCGGGACGGCTCGGTGGTGGACTGCGCCGCCGCGCCGCTGCCGGACGGCGCCACCCTGCTGACCTTCATCGATGTCACGGCCGGCGTGAACGTCGAGCGCGCCCTGAAGGAGCGCAACCAGGCGCTCATCGACGCCGAGAAGCTGCGCAACGACTTCGTCCACCACGTGTCCTACGAGCTGCGCTCGCCGCTGACCAACATCATCGGCTTCATCCAGCTCCTGGGAGACGGGGCGGTCGGCTCGCTGAATCCCAAGCAGATCGAATACGCCGGCTACGTCACGAAGTCGTCGGCGGCGCTGCTCGCCATCATCAACGACATCCTCGATCTCGCCACGATCGACATGGACGCCATGGAGCTGACACTCGGCGCCGTCGACATCGTCCAGACCATGGCGGAAGCCGCCGAGGGCGTTCAGGATCGGCTGGCCGAGAACGACATCAGGCTGCAGATCGTCGCCATGGACGGCATCGGCACCTTCCCGGCCGACGGCAAGCGCCTGCGCCAGGTGCTGTTCAACCTGCTCTCCAACGCCATCGGCTTCTCCTATCCGGGCCAGACCGTGACACTGGCGGCGCTGCGGCGCGACGATACGGTGGTGTTCAAGGTGTCCGACAAGGGCCGCGGCATCCCGCTCGACGTGCTGGGCTCCGTCTTCGACCGCTTCCGGTCGGATTCCAGCGGCTCGCGCCATCGCGGCGTCGGGCTCGGCCTGTCGATCGTCAAATCGCTGGTGGAGTTGCACCACGGCCAGGTGCTGGTCGATTCCGCCCCCGGCGAGGGCACGGTCGTCACCTGCATCTTCCCCGCCCAGCAGGCCGCTCAAGGCATCATCGCGGCGGAATGAGCACCGCGGCGGACGGGCTCGCGGCCCGGTTCCCCGCGGGCCGCGCCTGGCCTATCCTGGCGCTTCGGCGCGAGGATGGGGCGGCATGATCGGAGCTTGGGCGGGCGGCGCGGCGCTCGCCGGGATCGTGGTCCCGGCGGGGCTGATGCTGCGTGGCCTCGTGCGCCTGCGCCGGCGGGCCCGCCTCCTCGCCGTCGCCCGCGACGTGACGGTCCGCTACGCGCGGCTGCTCTCGGTCAAACAGAAGCAGCTGGTGATCCACGACGGCTACGGCAATTACCAACTGCAGCCCTGGATCGACCACGTCGGCTATTTCATCGACAACGTCGTCCTGCGCGAGGCCCGCAGCCTCGGGATCGCCACACAGGACGTGCGGCCGGGCACCCGCATCCGGTCCAGCCTGACCCGGACGCTGCTGGCGACGCTGCACGCGCAGGATGCCGGTGGCCCGGGGTCGATCGCCGATGCCGACATCATTTCGGGCGAACACTACGAGACGCTCTGCCGCAACCTGCTGCAGGCCCAGGGCTGGCGGGTCGACACGACCCCCGTCACCGGAGACCAGGGCGCCGACCTCATCGCCGAGGCGGACGGCTGCCGCATCGTCATCCAATGCAAGTTCTATAGCCGGCCCGTCGGCAACAAGGCCGTCCAGGAGGCGCATGCGGCGCTCGGCTTCCATGCCGGAGACCGGGCCGCCGTGGTGTCGAACGCGAGTTTCACCCGGGCCGCGCAGGAGCTCGCCCGCGCGACCGGCGTGCTGCTGCTGCACCACGACCAGTTGCCAGACCTCGACCTGCTGATGCGCCGCGCCGATGGCACCGGTCCGACCCGCACGGGTGGGACCTCGGCCTGAACCGCGCGCCCTTCAGGATGATACGGGGGCCGAAGGTCGCATCATGCCGAGGGCGGACCCGGCGCGTCGTTCGCGGAACCACCTGACGGAAGGGGTGCGCGACCCGCGGGCCGGAGCGGCGCCGCTCCGGGCGCGCCGGCCGCCGGTGTCACGCCTTGACGGCGACCTTGCGCTTGCGCTTGGAGGCGGCCTTCAGCAGCGCGGCGGCGGCGGCGGCCTCGGCTTCGGAGGCCTCCTTGGCGAGGCGCTGTTCGCGCAGCGAGGTCGTGCGCTCGCGCACCGCCTGGCAGGATGCCTGATATTGCGCCCAGACCGCCGCATTCTCCTCGGTCGTCTTTTGAAGCTTCTCGAACCGCGCTTCGGCCCGCAACCGCGCGGCTTCGGAATGATCGGCCATACGTCCAGTCCTCATCGGGCCTCGGCCCTGGGTCGTCGTCGGAGCGCAGGCTCGTGCAAGGCGAAGAGACCGCGCCGCCGACACTCCTGAAACGCCCGAACCACGGCTAAGTTGCCGCTCGCCACCCTCGGGGTGCGATCGGAGCGGACGCGTCGCGCCGCAGGCCGCGGCCACGACGAAAAGGCGCAGCCGGAGCCACGCCCTTTCGGATCATCGTTGAGACCGGCCCGGCCGAGCGGACCGCGCCGCCTCAGGACGCGCTGGGCGCCACGGGCCGCGGGGGCATCATCGGCTTGCGCTTGGGCGCAGGCAGGAGCCCTTCGCGCTGCGCCTGCTTCCGGGCCAGCTTCCGCACGCGGCGGATGGCTTCGGCCCGCTCGCGCGCGCGCTTCTCGGAGGGCTTCTCGTATTCGGCGCGGCGCTTCATCTCACGGAACACGCCTTCACGCTGCAGCTTGCGCTTCAGCGCCTTGAGAGCCTGCTCGATGTTGTTGTCGCGAACCAGAATCTGCAACGATGTTTCCTTTCCTACGGCCCAGGCCCGGCCCACGGCGGGGGCCGGAGGCTCAGATGATTACTCGGCCGCCTGAAGCTTGTCGGCCGACACTTTTCCAGAACGGCGATCGGTGGTCAGCTCGAAGCTGACCTTCTGGCCTTCACGAAGATCGTTGAAGCCGGCGCGCTCCACCGCGCTGATGTGGACGAACACATCCTTGGTGCCGTCGTCGGGCTGGATGAAACCATAACCCTTCTGGGCATTGAACCACTTCACGGTGCCGGTGCTCATGACCGAACCCTTTCAGTCTCAAAGTACGGTACGGCAGCGTGGAACGCCACGCCATCGCAACCAATCGTCCGGGGGGAGGTCGTAAGCAGGCGCCCGAGAAACTCGGCACGCGGAGGCAACGTCGTCGGCCTTCGATCAGTGCCGCGCACATAATGACGAGCCCTGCCAAATGTCAACCTTTTCGCGTCCGGCACGATGCAACCCGGCCCGTGGCGGGACGGGCACGGCCGCCGGAGCGGTTTACCCGGCGTTCACCGTGATTGTTCAAAATATGGCCCTCGTGTAGGGACGGGTCGCGGGGCGGCTCGGCGCCTGCCGCCGGGGAGTTCGCGGTTTTGGACAGTCTTGGGGCATCGCAGGCGGTCTGGTCGGTGGCGCTGCCGACGCCGGACGACACGGTGCGTTTCGCCGCCCGCATCGCCGATTTCCTGCGCGCCGGCGACCTCGTCACGCTGTCGGGCGACCTCGGGGTCGGCAAGACGACCTTCGCCCGCGCCCTCGTGCGGCACCTCGCCGACGACCCCGAGCTCGAGGTGCCGAGCCCGACCTTCACGCTGATGCAGCTCTACGACACGCCGTCCTTCCCGGTGGTCCACGCGGACCTCTACCGGATCCGCGCCGCCGACGAGCTCGCCGAACTCGGGTGGGACGAAGCCTCGGACGGTGCCCTGCTCATCGTCGAATGGGCGGAGCGCATCGGCGACGCCCTGCCGGGCGACCGGCTCGACGTGGCGCTGTCGATCGATCCCGAACAGCCCGAGACGGCCCGCACCGCGACGGTGACGGGCTATGGCCATTTCTCGGCCCGCATCGCCCAGACGCAGGCGGTCGAGTCCCTGCTCGAGACCGCGGGCTTCGCCGGATCGACCCGCACCCACCTCACCGGCGACGCGTCGACGCGCGCCTACGAGCGGCTGACGCGCCCGGACGGCCGCACCGCGCTCTTCATGGTGTCGCCCCCGCGCGCGGACGCGCCCGTCGTGCGTTTCGGCAAGCCCTATCACGAGATCGCGCGGCTCGCCGGCGACATCCGGCCGTTCCTGGCCATGGACGCGGCGCTGCGCGCCCAGGGCGTCTCCGCGCCCGAGATCCTGGCCGCCGATGCCGGAGCCGGGATCGCCATCATCGAGGACCTCGGGTCCGAGCCCTTCGTCGATGCCGACGGCCCGATCCCCGAACGCTACCTCGAGGCCGTGGCCCTGCTGGCCCGGCTGCACGCGACGCCGCTCCCCGCCGCCGTGCCGCTCGGCGACACAACCTACGCCATCCCGCCCTACGACCTCGACGCCCTCCAGGTCGAAGCCGAGCTCGTCATCGACTGGTACGCGCCCACCATCGGCAAGATCGCCATCCCGGCGAGCGGCCGCAACGCCTTCATGGGCATCTGCAGCCGGCTGTTCGGCGAGGTCGTGGGACGCGACACGACCTGGACGCTGCGCGACTACCATTCCCCCAACCTCATCTGGCTCGCCGAGCGCGAGGGCCTGGCGCGGGTCGGCGTGATCGACTTCCAGGACTGCGTGCTGGGCCACCCGGCCTATGACGTCGCGGCCCTGCTCCAGGATGCCCGCGTCACGGTGGCGGACGCCCTCGAGCTGAAGCTGCTCGGCGCCTATGCGCAGCTGCGCGCCAGCCTCGACCCGGACTTCGACATGGCGGGCTTCGTGCGCGCCTACGCGATCCTGGGCGTCCAGCGCGCCACCAAGCTGCTCGGCATCTTCGCCCGCCTCGACAAGCGGGACGGCAAGCCGCAATATCTCGCCATGCTGCCGCGCATCGAGGCCTATCTCACGAAGGGGCTGGCCCATCCGGCCCTGTCCGAGCTGCGCGGCTGGTACGAGACCTACATGCCCCGCGTACTGATGCCGCGGCCCGCCGGCCCCCGCGAAGGCGCGTGACCGTGCCGGGCCTGGCTCCCTCCGCCGCCATGGTCTTCGCGGCCGGGATGGGCACCCGCATGCGGCCCATCACCGACACGCTGCCGAAGCCGCTCGTCAGCATCGCGGGCCGCACCATGCTGGACCACATGCTGGACCGTCTCGCGCGAGGCCGGTGTCCCGCGCGCCGTCGTCAACGTCCACTACCGCGCCGACCAGATCGAGCGGCACCTGCAGGGCCGGGCCTCGCCGGCCATCACGGTGTCGGACGAGCGCGCCCGCCTGCTCGACCAGGCGGGCGGCATCCGCCGCGCCCTGCGGGATCTCGGCCCGGACCCTTTCGTAGTCTGCAACACCGACGCGCTGTGGATCGCCGGCCCGCGTCCCAACCTGCCGCGGCTGTTCTCGGAGTGGGATCCGGCGCGGGCCGACGTGCTGCTGCTCGTCGCCGATGCCGCCACCAGCGTCGGGGTGGACTGGCCCGGCGACTTCCACATGGACCCGGACGGGCGCCTCGTCCGCCGCCGCGAGGGCGAGGTCGCGCCCTTCGTCTATGCGGGGGTGGGCATCCTCAAGCCGGAGGCCTTCGCTAGCCTCGACGACGGCACGCCGGTGCGGCTCGCCCCGTTCTTCTTCGCCGCCGCCGAAGCCGGCCGGCTGTTCGGCACCCGGCTCGACGGCCAGTGGCTCCATGTCGGCACGCCCGAGGCCATCGGCGAGGCCGAAGCCGCGATCGCGGCCTCGGTGGAGTAGCCGGCCCGCGACACCGCCGGCGGAGAGGACCGCTGGCCAGGGCCTGCGCGTTTCCCCTATGGTCCGGCTTTCCGGGCCGGGCGCCCGGACCGAGGGAGGCGCGGGCGGATCGTGGCGGCCAACGTGGATACGACCGGGGCGGACGGGGAGCCGCGGGTCTTCACCATCCCGCCCGGCGCACCCTTCCTCCAGACCTTGGCGGACGCCCTGCTCGACGGCACGCTGGTGCCGGGGTTCTCGCGGGACGCCGGCCCGCTCGGCCTCGCCGCCGCCACGCTCTATGTGCCGACGCGCCGCTCGGCCCGCGCGCTCGGCGCCATGCTGGCGTCGCGGCTCGGCGGGGTCTCGGCGCTGCTGCCCCGCATCGTTCCGCTGGGCGCGCTCGACGATACGGAGCTGCTCTTCGAGGACCCCGATCCCGTGGACGGGAGCCTCGCCGCGGACTTCGCCGGGGGCCTGCCGGTCGCGCTGAGCCCGATCGCGCGGCGCATGCTGCTGACGCGGCTGATCATCGCCTGGGGCCAGGCCGTGCGCCACGCGATCGTGGCGGTCGAGCCCGACGGGCGTCGCGCCACCCGGACCGAGGAACCGCTCCTCGTCGCCACCTCGCCGGCCGACGCCTGGCACCTGTCGGGCGAACTCGCGACCCTCATCGACGAACTCGCCATCGAAGGCATCGCCTGGCATCGCGTCGAGCCGCTCGGCACGGAGGACTTCGACCGCTACTGGCGCATCACCCTCGATTTCCTCGACGTCGCCATCGCCCAGTATCCCGCCATCCTGGCGAGCCTCGACCGGGTCGATGCCGCGACGCGGCAGATCGCGCTGATCGACGCGGAATGCGGCCGCCTGCTCGACGGGACGCCGCGCGGCCCGGTCATCGTGGCGGGCTCGACGGGGACCAACAGCGCCACGGCGCGGCTCATCGCCGTGGTGGCCCGCCTGCCGCAGGGCGCCGTGGTGCTGCCGGGGCTCGACCAGGGGCTCGACGAGCGGGCGTGGCAGCTCATCGGCGGCCTGGGCGCGGCCGATGCCGGGACCGATACGACCGCCGGCCATCCGCAGGCGGCGCTGCGCGGCCTCGTCGCGGCCGTCGGGGTCGAGCGGGACGCGGTGCGACCGCTCGGGCAGGTGCCGCCCGGCCTCGCGCTGCGGGGCCGGCTGGTCAGCGAGGCGCTGCGCCCGGCCGCCACGACGGAGCTGTGGCGCCACATCGACATCGACGTCGCGGCCGCGCTCGACGGCGTGACGCTGGTCGAGGCCGAGGACGAGAACGAGGAGGCGCGCGCCATCGCGGTGGCGCTGCGCGGGACGCTGGAGGGGCCCGGCACCGCCGCCCTCGTGACGCCCGACCGCGAACTGGCGCGCCGCGTGCGCGAGGAGCTGACGCGCTGGGGGATCGAGATCGAGGAATCGAGCGGCGAGCCGTTGGGCCAAACCCCCGCCGGCGCGCTGGCCCGGCTGGTGCTCGACTGCGCCCTGAAGGATTTGGCGCCGGTCGAGATCCTGGCGCTCCTGCATCACCCGGATGTCCGGCTCGGCCGGCCGCGGGGCGCCGTCATCCGGGCGGCCCGCCACCTCGAGCTCGCGGTGCTGCGCGGCGTGCTGCCGCCCTTCGCGCTGAGCGACCCCGAGGCGCTGATCGCCGCCGCCCGGGACCGCCGCGCCGCGCCCCACGCCGGCCACGAGCTGCGCATCATCCCGGAGGCCGAGTTCGCCGCGCTGGGCACGTTCCTCGCCGATCTCCTGGCGGCGCTCCAGCCCCTGCGCGCGCTGCCGCGCGAGGCGCCTCTGCCGGCCTGGCTCACCGCCCATGAGGCGGTGCTGGCCGCCCTGGCGCAGGACGAGGCGGGCGAGGTCTCGCTCGGCGGCGCCGGCTTCAGCGTGCTCGGCGCCCTGTTCGAGGAGCTCGACGACGCGGCCGATCCCGCGATCGTGCTCGACTGCCCGGGCTACGGCGCGCTCTTCGACCGGCTCGCCGCCGAAACGCCGGTGCGCGGGCCCAACCGGAGCCACCCGCGGCTCAAGATCCTCGGCCTGCTCGAGGCGCGGCTGCTGTCGGCCGACCTCATGGTGCTGGGCGGCCTCGACGAGACCGTGTGGCCGCCGGCGGCGCGGGCCGACCTCTTCCTCAACCGGCCCATGCGGGCCGCGCTCGGGCTCAGCCCGCCGGAGCGCCGCCTCGGCCGCACCGCCCACGACGTCGAGATGGCGCTCGGCCAGCCCAACGTGGTGGTGACGCGTTCGAAGAAGCGCGGCGGCTCGCCCACGGTGCCCTCGCGCTTCCTGCAGAGGCTCGGCGCCGTTGCGGCCGAGGGGCTCGACGCCTGCCGGGCGAGGGGCGACGTCTATCTCGCCTGCGCCCGCGCGCTCGACCGCCCGGCCGCCGTGCGGTCGGTCGTCCGGCCGGCGCCGCGGCCGCCGGTGGCGCTGCGGCCCCAGAAGCTCAGCGTCACGCGCATCGAGACGCTGCGCCGCGACCCCTATGCCATCTATGCGGAGAAGGTCCTGCGGCTCGTACCTCTGGAGCCGCTCGCCGCCGTGATGGGCATGCGCCACTACGGCACGAGCTTCCACGCGCTGATCGCCGACGTCACGCGGATCTGCGCGCGCTCCGGGCGTGTCCCGGACCAGGACGCCATGGAGGCGCTGGCGCACCAGGCCTTCGCCGACGCGCTGCGCGACCCGCAGTTCCGCGCCTTCCAGTGGCCCCGCATCCTCGCCTGGACCCGGGCCTTCCGGGACTGGGACGACGAGCAGCGGCGCACGCCGGGACGGGTCTTCGTCGAGGAATCGGGATCGCTGCCGATCCCCCTCCACGACGGCTCTCTCTTCACCCTCACCGCCACCGCCGACCGGATCGAGATCGACGCTCAAGGCCGCGCCACGATCGTCGACTTCAAGACGGGCACGCCACCCTCGGTGCGCGAGGTGAAGGTGGGCTTCGCCCCGCAGCTGACCCTCGAGGCCGACATGGTGGCGCGGGGCGCCTTTCCCGCCTTGCCGGCGGTGCGGGAGGTGGCGGCCGCCGTCTACGTCAAGTTCGGCACCGACGACGTGGCCCAGCGCATCGCGCTCGACTGGAAGGGCGACCCGCCCTTCGCCGAGGTCGTGGCCGAACACCGCGACGAGCTCGTCCGGCTGCTCAACGGCTTCCGCTCGGAATCGACCGGCTACCTCGCCCGGCCCTTCCCGAAATACGCCTCGCGCTTCGGCACCTACGACCATCTCGCGCGGGTCAAGGAATGGTCGGCGACGGGCGGGCTCGGCGAGGGGGCCGAGCCGTGACGCCGGACCCCGCCATCCCGGCCGACACGATCGAGCGGCAGCGGCGCGCCTCCCATCCCGGCACGTCGGCCTGGGTGTCGGCCAACGCCGGCTCGGGCAAGACGCATGTGCTGGCCCAGCGGGTGCTGCGGCTGCTGCTCGCCGGCGTCGCGCCCTCGCGCATCCTGTGCCTCACCTTCACCAAGGCAGCCGCCGCCAACATGTCGAACCGGGTCTTCCGAGACCTCGCCCGCTGGACGCGGCTCGACGATGTCGCGCTGCGGGACGCCATCGCGGCGACGGGGGCGCCCGTGCCGGCGCTCGCCGACGGGCGCCAGGCGCTCGACGAGGCGCGCCGGCTGTTCGCCCGCACGGTCGAGACCCCGGGCGGTCTCAAGATCCAGACCATCCACGCCTTCTGCGAACGCCTGCTGCACCTGTTCCCCTTCGAGAGCAACGTCCCGGCGCGGTTCGAGGTGCTGGACGACCTGCGTGCCGAGGACCTGCTGCTGCGGGCGCGCGAGGCCGTGCTGGCGCGGGCGCTGCGCGAACCGGGCTCGACGCTCGGCCGCGGCCTCGCCGCCCTCACCGGCCAGGTCTCGGCGGCGATGTTCCAGGAGCTCGTCGGCGAAGCGCTGGGCCACCGGCATCGCGTGCGCGAGGCTCTGCGGGAGGCGCGCGACTTCGACGGCCTGCTCGCGGCCCTGCGGGTGGCGCTCGGCCTCGCCCCGGGCGAGACGCCGGCCGCGGTGGCGGTCGCCATGGTGGAGGGCGGCATCCCGTGGTCGGACTGGGCCGCGATCGCCAGGACCCTCGGGGCGGACGACGGCGGCCCCGGCAAGACCGGCAACCGCATGATGGCGGCCTTCGACGCGCCGGAAGGCCGCCAGGCCGAAGCCTGGCTGGACGTCTTCCTCACGGCGAAACGCGAGGCCCGCGCCGCCACCTACCTGCCGAAGAGCCTGCGCGCTCGGGAGCCGGCCCTCTGCGACGCGCTCGACGCCGAGCAGACCCGCCTGCTCGGGCTCGTGGCCCGCCGCAAGGCGGCCGAGACGGCCGAACGCACCGCCGCCCTCATGGCGGTGGCGGGCGCCATCCTCGACCATTACGACACGGCCAAGCGCCGCCGCGGGTTGCTCGATTTCGAAGACCTCGTCGAACGCACCCGCAACCTGCTGGCGACGTCGAGTTCGGCCTGGGTGCTCTACAAGCTCGACCGCGGCATCGACCATATCCTGGTCGACGAGGCGCAGGACACGTCGCCGGAACAATGGGAGATCCTGCGCGCCGTCTCGGACGAGTTCTTCGCCGGCGCGGGCCGCGCGGCGCAGACCCGGACCTTCTTCGCGGTCGGCGACGAGAAACAGTCGATCTACTCGTTCCAGGGCGCCCGGCCCGACATGTTCGACGACATGCGCCGCCACTTCGCCGCCCGCGCCCGGGGCGCCGAGATGCCGTTCGCGGGCGTCGACCTCATCCTGTCGTTCCGGTCGGCCGCGGCGGTGTTGCGCGCCGTCGACCGCGTCTTCGCCCATGGCCCGAACGGCCGCGGCCTCACCCACGACACGGCCGGCCCGCAGCCGCACCAGCCGCTGAAGACGCTGCCGGGCCTGTTCGAGATCTGGCCCGCCGTGACGGCCGAGCCGCAGCCTGAGCCGGGCGACTGGAAGCTGCCGGTCGACGTGGTCGAGCCCGGCGACCCGCCGGTCGTCGTGGCGCGCCGGATCGCCGACACGATCCACCGCCTGTGCCGTCCCGGCTCGGGCGAGACCGTCGAGGACAACGAGACGCGCCGCCGCCGTCCCGTGCGGCCGGGGGACATCATGATCCTGGTGCGGTCGCGCAACAGTTTCTTCGAGGCGGTGATCCGCGCCTGCAAGGAGCGCGGCGTGCCGGTGGCGGGGGCCGACCGGCTCGCCCTCACCCAGCATATCGCCGTGATGGACCTCGTGGCAGCCGGCCGGGCCGCCCTCAGCCCGGCCGACGACTTCACGCTCGCCTGCGTGCTGAAATCGCCCCTCCTCGGCCTCGACGACGACGACCTCATCGCCCTGGCGCCGGGGCGCGCCGGATCGCTCGTGACGACGCTCTCCGGTTCGGCCGAGCCGCGCCACCGCGCGGCGCACGACCGGATCGAGCGCTGGCGCGACCTGTCGGCCCGGCTGACGCCCTTCGCCTTCTATACACGCCTGCTCGGCGCCGAGGGGGGGCGGCGGGCCCTGCTGGGGCGGCTCGGCCCCGAGGCGGGCGACGCCATCGACGAGTTCCTGGCCCTGACCCTGGCGCACGAGCGCGACGGCGCCCCCTCCCTCATGGCCTTCCTGGCCCGGCTCGACGGCGTCGACCTTTCGATCAAGCGCGACATGGAGGCGGCGGGCGACGCCGTCCGGGTCATGACGGTCCACGCCGCCAAGGGCCTGGAGGCCAAGATCGTGTTCCTGCCGGACACCTGCTCGGTGCCGAGCGGCCGGCACGACCCGGCTCTGTTCGCGCTCGACGACAGGCCGGGGCCGGCGGCGAGCGGTCTCGTGGCCTGGTCGCCGCGGAGCGATGCCGATGCCGGACGGGTCGCCGACGTCCGGCGCCTCACGCGCGAACGCGCCGTCGAGGAGCACAACCGCCTGCTCTACGTCGCGATGACGCGCGCCGAGGAACGACTCTATGTCACGGGCTTCTGCGGCGAGAAGGGCCCGGGCGAGGGCTCGTGGTACGCCATGATCGGGGCCGCGGACCTGCCGCTCGCGCCGGCGCCGGCGCCCTGGGACCCTTCCGAGACCGTGATGCGCATGGCGGATCCGATGCCGGCCGAGGCCGCGCCCGAGGCTGCGGCGGCGGGTCCGCGGGACCGGGCCGCCGCCGCGCTGCCGGACTGGCTCTGGCGCCCACCCGCCACCGAGGCGGAACCCGACCTGCCGCCGGTGCGGCCCTCGAACCCGCTCGGCGCCGCCGACCAGGCCGGTCCCGCGGGCTGGCCCTATGTCGACCGGACCCGCAGCGCCGGCCGCAGGCAGTCCGCCGCCGCGGGCCGGCTGATGCATCGCCTGCTCCAGCACCTCCCGGACGTGCCGCCCGGCCGGCGCGCGGCTGCGGCGGAGCGGTTCCTCGCCGCCCAAGGCGCGGCGCTCGACGCCGACCGGCGCGCCGCCCTGCTGGCCCAAGCCCTGGCGGTGCTGGACGACCCGGCGCTGGCCCCGCTCTTCGGGCCGCAATCGCGCGCCGAAGCGGCCGTGACGGCGAGGGTCCGCCTGCCGAGCGGCCGCGTCGTCGACGTCACGGGCCAGATCGACCGCATCGGCGTGACGGACGCGACGGTCCACATCGTCGACTACAAGACCGGCACGCCCGGCGACCTTTCGCCCAGGCAGGTCCTCCAGCTCGCCCTCTATCGCGCCGCCATCGCGCCGCTCTACCCGGATCACGCCATCCGCACCCACCTCGTCTGGACCGCCAGCGGCGCCGTGGTCGAGGTGTCGGCGGGGGACTGCGCCAACGCGCTGGAGACGATGGGGTAGCGCGCCGCTCACATCGTCCCGCGCCGCATCTCACGTCGTGGCGCCGATGGACCGCGCCGCACGGCCTCGGCGAAGCGACGACGCCATCCAGCCTCGGCTCCGGAGGAACGCGATGGACGATGCCATGCTGGTGAGGCTACAGCTCACGCCGGATCGCTTCGCTCCGCTCGCCATGACGGCGGAATTTCAGGGCGACGACCTCACCCGGGCACCAGCGGCACCTTCTCCACGGTCATGCCCGGGCTTGTCCCGGGCACCCACGCCGACCCCGCGCCACCGCGGGTCCTCGGGCCGGGCCGGGGCCGTCCGGGGCCCGGTCCAGCGCCGCGCGGCGTGGGTGGCCGGGACAAGCCCGGCCATGACGGGACGGAGGTCGCGGACCGCCGCGGATCCATCATGCCCTTCCCCGATCGATCTCCTGCACCCTTTCCACCGTCATGCCGTGGCTTGTCCCGAGCACTCCCACCGCCCCGCGCCGACCGCCGCCATCGGTCTCTGGCGTTGCAGGCTGTCCACACGAGCGAGAGCCGGCGTGTGTCGGCGACGGCATGACTCACGCCGACGTCGTCCCGCGCCGCGTCACACGTCGTGGCGCCGATGGACCGCGCCGCCCTTCATCACCAGCTTGATGTTGCGCAACGGATCGGCCAGCACCGTGATGTCGGTCAGCGGCTGCCCCTCGACGACGAGGAGGTCGGCGCAGGCGCCCGGCGCCACGACGCCGATCGTGCCCGCGAGGTGGCAGAGCTCGGCCCCGACCGTCGTGGCGCTGGCGAAGATCTCGGCCGACGGCAGGGCCCGGGCCCGGATGGCGAATTCCTGGCTCTGGCGGACATGGGCCTCCCCGAGGAGGTCCGTGCCGAACGCCATGACGACGCCGGCGTCCCGCAGGATCGACAGCGACCCCAAGCCGTTCGCCCGCACCGCCTCGATCTTGGCGATCGAGCCCGGCGGCAGGCCGAGACGTTCGCCGTCCTCGGCGAGGGCCTCGTAGGTGACCAGCGTCGGCACCGCCACGGCGCCCTGGCCGGCGGCCATCCGGGCCGCCGCGGCGTCGATGTTGTTGCAATGCTCCAGCGAATGGACACCGCAGGCCAGCGCACGCTGGATCGCCTCCGCGGTGTAGAGGTGCGCCGAGACGTAGGTCTGCGCGTCCCGCGCTTCCTCGACGATGGCGGTGAGTTCGGCGACCGAATAGCCCTGCCAGGCGATGGGATCGGTGGGGCTCGACACGCCGCCGTTGGCCATCACCTTGATGAAGCGGGCGCCCTGGCGCAGCTCCTGCCGGCACGCGCGGCGTACCTCGTCGACCCCGTCGGCGACGCGCCCGAGCGCCCCGTAGTTGCGGCTCCAGCGGGTCGCGTCGTAGGTGTCGTGGCGCGGCCGGTTGTCGGCATGACCCCCCGTCTTGGACAGCGCCTTGCCGCAGGCGACCACGCGCGGCGCCGCCACCAGTCCCTCGGCAATGGCGTCCGACAGCGCAGGGGGCGCGCCGCCGACGTCGCGCACCGTCGTGAACCCGCGGTCGAGCATGCCCCGCATGATGGGCAGCGAGCGCAGGACCGCCAGCGCATCCGGCAGCTGGGCGTTCATGGTGAGGTCCATCGTCGAGGCGACGACATGCACGTGGCTGTCGACGAGGCCTGGCATCAGGGTGCGGCCGCGCAGGTCGATGACGTCGCGCTCGCCGCCGGTCGGGCGCGCCTCGACGTCGCGGATGATGCCGTCCTCGACGAGGACATGCCCCATCCTGGGCTCGGCCCGGGTGGCGTCCGTGATGGCGGCGTTGAGGAACAGGGTCTGCATGGGGCTGCGTCCTTGCGGTCTGGATCAGGCGGTGCGGTGGGCGGGCGCCGCGGCGTCGGGGGCGCGTTCCCCGGCGGCGATGTCCTCGAGCGAGCGATTGCGCGTCGACACGCCCATCACCAAGACGGCCAGCGCGCCCGCGAGAAGGACCAGCGTGGTCGTGCCGAAAACGCCCGCGAAGCCGAAACGCGGGTAGAGCCAGCCGACGAGCAGCGGCGACGCGATGGCGCCGATGCGGCCGACCGACGATGCCGTGCCCATGCCGGTAGCGCGGATGGCGGTTGGGAAGATCTCGGGCGTGTAGGCATAGATGCCCGCATAGGTGCCGTTCATGAAGAACGACAGGCAGACGCCCGCCGCCATGACGGCCCCGTCCGCACGGCTGATCGCCAGGGCCACGGCCGAGAGCCCGCCCAGCACCATGTAGGACGCGATCGTGGCTTGGCGGCCGATCTTCTCGTTGAACCAGGCGGCCGAAAAGTAGCCGGGGATCTGGGCGGCGAAGATCGCGATCGAATAGCCGAAGCTCCTGGTCACCGTCATGCCGCTCTCGACGAGGAGACTCGGGATCCAGGTGAAGAAGGCGTAGTAGCTGAAGGTGATCGACAGCCACATGATCCAGCTCATCGCCGTGATGCGGGCGAGGCCTGGCCGCCACAGGGCGGCGAGCTGGCCCGCCATCGAGGCCCGGGGCGACAGCGCGGCCGCGGCGACCGCCGCTGCGGACGCAGCCGGCAGGACATGGCCGGCCCGGCGCGCGTCCTCCTCCATCCGGGCCACCACGGCCTCGGCCTCGGCCTGTCGACCGACGCCGGCGAGCCAGCGCGGCGATTCGGGCAGCGCCCGGCGCCACCACAGCAGCAGGAGCACCGGCGCGGCGGTGAGGGCCAGCACCCAGCGCCAGGCGTCCGGTGCCGCCGGCACGGCGAGATAGCCGAGAAGGGCCGCGGCGAAGAACCCGAAGGAGAAGAAGCCGGCGAGCGAGCCGGTGAAGCGCCCGCGGTAACGCGCGGCGACGAATTCGGCCAGGAACGGCGCCACGATGGCGGACTCGGCCCCGGTGCCCACGCCCGCCACGATCCGGCAGCCGAGGAAGAAGGTCCAGTCCTGGGCGAAGGCGCTCACCAGCGAGGCGGCGCAGTAGAGAACGAGCGCCCAAACCATCACGGTACGGCGCCCGACGCGGTCGCCGAAGAGGCCGGCGAACAGCGCCCCGAAGAAGTAGCCGATGTAGGTGGCGCTGCCCAGGAACCCCACCTCGACGCTCGACAACGACCACAAGGGACGCAGGACGGGGAGCACGAAGGACACGACGGCGAGGTCGAGGCCATCGAACGTGTAGCCGAGGCCGCCCATGAGGAGCAGCTGCCCGTGGAAGCGCCCGAACGGCAGCCGTTCGATACGGGACGACAGGTCGGTCATGGGACCTCCGGAGTCAGGACAGGGGCGCGAGGACGGGCGACGGCACGGGGGCGGATCGCGCGCCGGCGGACCCGGCGAAGAGGCCGCGCAGATGCGCCTTCCAGTGGTCGAGCATGGCGGCGAAGTAGCCCTCGTCCGGCTTCAGCACGCTCTGCGCCACCATCCCGCGCATCAGGCAGAGCGTGGTGTTCAGCGTGATGCGCGCTTCGGTAGGATCAAGGTCGTGGGCGTCTGAGACCGACGACCACAACGCGTCGAGCGCCGCGTGGAAGTCGCGCACCACGGGCAGCAGGCGCTCGCGGAACGGAGCGTTGTGCCGGGCCTCTGGCAGGTATTCCATCGTGACGTAGAAGAGGCCGCCCGCCATCAGGCCCCAAAGGTGGTCGACGAGTTCGTCTGGCCCGCGGCGGCGTCCCTCGCCCTCGGCGAGAAAGGCCCGGAGCCCCTCGGTCACGGCCACGAGGTCCTGCGCCACGGAACGGACCACGAGATCCTCCTTGCTGGCGAAATGATGCGTCAGCGCGCCCCGGGACACGCCGGCGGCCGCGGCGGCATCCGAGGTGGTGAAGCGCGAATAGCCCCGTTCCAGCAGCAGCCGGATCGTCGCGCGGTGCAGCGCGGCCCGCGTCTCCTCGCTGCGTTCGTCCTGGCGGCGGCGGGGACGGAGGGTCATGGGAGCCCCGATTGGTCGCGACAGCCGGAGCCTAGCGCGATGTAACAAACAGGCAAGTCTGTATTTTAAGCGCCCGCGGGAAGCCGAGCCGTGACACCGGCGGGGCTCAGTGGTGGCGAGAGGTTCCGGCGTGACCTCGAAGGCCGGAAGCCCCGGCAACCTCGGGAGCCCGATCGCCATTGGTCCGGGGGTGAACGGCCGCACGCGCGTCCTGCCCCTCCCGGAGACCTCCCGCCCCATGGCCACCGCCCGCCCGGTCCTCGCCGCCCTCCTGACCCTCGCGCTTTCGGCCGGCCTGGCCCAGGCGAAGGACTGGAGCCACGTCCGCATCGCCACCGAAGGCGCCTATCCGCCCTTCAACTCAACGACGCCGGACGGCCGGGTCGTCGGCTACGAGCCCGACCTGCTGAGCGCCGTCTGCGCGCGGCTCAAGATCACCTGCGACACGATCGTGCAGGACTGGGACGGCCTGATCCCCGGGCTGAAGGCGGGCAAGTTCGACGCCATCATGTCGGGCATGAGCATCACGCCGAAGCGGCTCGAGACCATCGCCTTCACGATCCCCTACAGCCAGAGCCCCACCACCTTCGCGGTCGCGGCGGACAGTCCGCTCGCCACGATGGCCATGACGGGCGCGGACCTCAGTCTCGCCGACAAGGACGCGGCCGCCGCCAAGCTCGGTCCCGTACGGGATGCCCTGAAGGGCAAGGTCGTCGGCGTGCAGGTCTCGACCATCCAGGCCGACCTGATGACGCAGTTCCTGCCCGGGGTCGAGTTGCGGAGCTACAAGACCAACGACGAGGTGGCGCTCGACCTCCAGGCGGGCCGCGTCGACGCCTGGATCGGCTCGCAGACCAACCTCAGCTCGACCGTCCAGGCCACGAAGGGCGAGCTCGTCTATGCCGGCCCGCTGTTCCGGGACGGGCTGCTGGGCCAGGGCTCGGCGATGGGGCTGCGCCAGGAGGACGCCGACCTCAAGGCGCTGCTCGACAAGGGGCTGGCCGACGCGATCGCGGACGGCACCGCGCGGAAACTGTCGACCCAGTGGTTCGGCTTCGACGTCGTCCCGCACTGATCGCGGTGCCCGGCCCGGCACGGTGGCCGCGCCGGGCATCGCCGTTCAGTGGCCGACCGCGAGGTCGAGCCGCGGCTCGACGCCCTCGGGGATCGGCGGCACGAACGGGCCCTCGCCGACGCGGGCGCGATGGTCGGCCTTGGCGCGGGCGAGCGCCTCGGGATCGCGCATCAGCGCGACGGCCGTGCCCGCCATGGCCTTGGCGACGTGGACCATGCCCTTGTGGGCGGCCGGGGACTTGCCCTGGGCGGTGAGCTGCCAGGAATGGCCCGGCGTGCCGATGGCATAGGTGGTGCCGGCGGCCTGGACGGTCGGGACGGCCCAGCTGACCGATCCGACGTCGGTCGAGCCGATGTCGTCGACCGACCAATGGTCGCGCTCCACCAGCCAGTCGGCCAGCGTCGCGCCCGGGCGCGGCGTCTGGCCGGCGCGTTTGAACGAGGCCGCGATATCCTCGGGCCGCAGGGTCTTCTGGATCTCGGCCGCGAAGGCGCGGTCGGCGTCGTCGAAGACCGGCGGGCCGAGGTGGCGGAACTCGGCCGCCATGACGTCCTCGAGGGGGCCGTTGCCGATGAGGTTGGCGTCGCCGCTGAAGATCCGGTGCTCGACGGTGGTCTCCGTCATCAGGGCCGCGCCCTCGGACACCTTGACGACGCGGGCGAAGAGGTCGCGCACCCCGGCGAGATCGCGCGATCGCACGAGGTAGCGCACCACGGCCTTGGCCTGGACGACGTTGGGGGCGATGCCGCCCGTGTCGATCAGCGCGTAGTGCACGCGTGCGCTCGACGGCATGTGTTCGCGCATGTAGTTGACGCCGACGTTCATGAGTTCGACGGCGTCGAGGGCCGAGCGGCCGAGGTGGGGCGCCGCGGCGGCATGGGCGGACCGGCCCAGGAAGGTGAAGTCGGCTTCGACGCAGGCCAGCGAGGCCGCGACGCGCACGCCCGTGAAGGCGGACGGGTGCCAGCAGATGGCGGCATCCACGTCGGCGAAGGCGCCGGCCCGGACCATGTAGGTCTTGCCGGAGCCGCCCTCTTCGGCCGGACAGCCGTAGTAGCGCACCCGCCCCGGCAGCTTGTTGGCCGCGAGGTAGTCCTTGACCGCGGTGGCGGCGAGCAGCGAAGCCGAACCCAGGAGGTTGTGGCCGCAGCCGTGGCCATAGCCGGGCCCCGGCAGGGGCCGATGCTCGGCGACGCCCGGCTCCTGCGACAGCCCCGGCAGGGCGTCGTATTCGCCCATGATGGCGATGACCGGACCGCCGTCGCCCCACTCGCCCACCATGGCGGTCGGCATCCCGGCCACGCCTTCCGTCACGCGAAAGCCCTGCTCCCGCAGCATCGCGGCATGCTCGGCGGCGGAGCGGTGCTCGGTGAAGTTCAGCTCCGGCGTGTCGAAAACGCGGTCGGCGAGCCCCGCGAAGGCCTCGCGCTTGGCGTCGACGAGGTGCCAGATCTCTTCGGTGTTGGACATGCTCTTCCTCGTTGCGGCCCCGGGATGGCGCGGGTGGACCGCGCCGGTGCCGTGCTCCATTCCACGCCGTCCGCCGCGATCCACGCGGGACCAGGGCCGGCGTGAGCCGACGGGTCGCGGGGACCCGCCCTAAAGACCTTTACCGCTCGGCCGCGTCGGCGGCAGCTTCGAATACTGGACGGTGCAATTGCCGAGGCCGAGGTCGAGGTAGACCACGAGATTGTCGCCGGCCACGTCGTCCCAGCGCATGATGGCCGCCGGGCCCATCCTGGCCTTGCTTCCGGGCGGCCCGTAATGGGCGAGAAGCGTCTGGGAGACGGCGGGGCAGCTCATCGCCCCGATGGGGTTCAGGGTGACGTAGTGCAGCTTGTCCCGCGCGTTGAAGATGAACACCGCCGTGAACGCCACGGTCTCGCCCTGCCAGGGCGCCACGAGCTCGGCCCGCAGACCGTCCGCATCGAGGTTGCGGTCGGTGTTGGGATGGGCCGCGCCGTCGGCGGCGGCCACCACCTCGTCCGGCGTCATGCCCCACTGCGTGTATTGCCAGTCCGCCGCGGCCGGCCGAAGGGCGGCGCAGAGGATGGCGGGCGCCAGCAGGGCCGTCACGCATCGCACCGCCACCCGGCGCCTCCGCCGCTCGATCCTCGCCCGCGCCATGCCCTGTTCTCCCCGCCAGCCCCGGCCTTGTCGTCCACCGGCGTGGCAGGAGAACGACGGCCGCGAAACGAACCCGCAATGGTTGGACAGGGGCAGCATCGATACGCGCGCGACCCTGCGTCAGAGAACGCCCGTCAGGGCCGCCAGGACTTCGGCCGGGATCCAGGGCTTGGACACGAACTTGATGTTGCCCGGCAGGTCCTGGGTGGGATGGACGTGGCCGGAGGTCAGCACGATCGTGATGGCCGGCCAGTTGATGGCGATGTACTGGGCGAGGTCGAGCCCGTCCGTGTCGCCCGGCATCTGCACGTCCGAGAAGACGGCGCCGACGGTGTCCGACTGTTCCAGCACGTAGGCGAGCGCGCTGTCGCCCGTCTCGAGCTGAACGACGTCGAGTCCGGCCTCTTCGAGCATGGCGGCGGCGTCCATCCTGAGCACCGGATCGTCTTCCACCACCAGGACCCGTTTCGCCACGACCGCTCTCCCGCACCGCGCCCGTGGACCGCCCGGCGGCCGCGTCCTCCGGCCGGATCGGACCACCTTCGTAAAGCCACGCCGGCTTACCCCGGTTCCCACGTCCGGCCGCGATGCGCAAGGCGCCGCAGCCCGAGACACGGAGCCGTTCCAACGGTGTCTTCTTGGGGGACGGCAATGGCTTCGAGCCTCTTGCCGGCGACGGTCCCGCGGATCTCGAGTGAGGGGTTCGGCGGACCGGCGGACGACGTCGAGCAGCGTGGTCCGGAGCCCGACGCGGCGCCGCGCGGGTGGCCGGGACCGGACGGCCAAGACGGCGGGCGGCGATCGCTTCGGATCCGCCGTGCCCTCCCTCGACCGGTGTCGGCGTCCCCGAACGGGGACCTCAAGGCGATCCGTCGAAGGTGCCTCTCTTCAATCCCGATTGTGCGCAGAACCGGACCGATCCTGCTCGTCATGGCGGCGGTGTGCCGGCTCGCGCCCGGCGAGCCTCGCCCACGAGAGACACGTCGGCACTGTCCCGGCGCGCCTGTCACCCGAGATGCCGGGTCTCTGAATCGCCCCGGCCCACGACGCCGGACCCCTCGGCAGCATGGTAGGATGGCGGCGAGGCCGTCATCGAAAAAGGAGCGTCATGGACCATCTCGCCGCGCTGCGGTTCTTCCTGCGCGCCGCCGATACGGGCAGCTTCTCGCGCGCCGCGGCGGCCGAGCGCTGCCAGGTGTCGACGGTGTCGCGAGCCGTGCAGGCCCTGGAGGACGACCTCGGCGCCGCCCTGTTCAGCCGGTCGACCCGCCAGCTGCAGTTGACCGAGGCCGGAACCCGGTTCCGCGACGGGGCGCGCCTCGTGCTCGAGGAGCTCGAACAGGCGCGTGCGGCGGTCACCAGCCTCGACGCGGCGCCGCGCGGGCTGCTCAAGCTGAACCTGCCGACCGCCTTCGGCCGCCGCCACGTCCTGCCCGTGGTAGCGGCGCTGCAGCGCCGGCACCCGGCGCTGGCCGTCGAGGCGACGCTGACGGACGCGACCGTCGATCTCGTGGCGTCGGGCGCCGACGTCGCGGTGCGGATCGGCGCGCTGTCCGATTCCTCACTCATCGCCCGCCGCCTCGCGCCGCAGCGCCGCGTGGTCTGCGCCGCGCCCGCCCTGCTCGACACGCTCGACCGCCTCACGGCCCCCGCCGACCTCGCGGGGGCGCCCTGCCTCACGCTGGCGCTGCAGCCGACCGACAAGTGGTTCTTCCGCCGCGAGGGCGGCGAGGGCGGGGCCGAGAGCCTCGACGTCGCGGTCGCGGGCCGGTTCAACAGCAATGATTCGGAAGCGCTGCGCGATGCCGCGCTGGGCGGCCTCGGCGTCGCGCTGCTGCCGACCTGGCTGGTGGGACCCGACATCGCGGCGGGCGCGCTCCGCCGCCTCCTGCCGGACTGGTGCGCCGACATCGCGCCCGGGCCGGACCGCGCCATCTCGGCCGTCTACGCGGCGCGCCGGCTCGTCCCGCCCAAGGTCCGGGTCTTCATCGACGCGCTCGCCGCCCACATCGGCGCGCCGCCGTCCTGGGACGCCTTCGCGCGGCCCGACCCGGCCGAGGACGCCTGAGCGCCCCAGCCGTGCCGGCGCGCGTCACAGCAGGCGGCGCCCCGCGGGTTCGCGCGCGTCCTCGGTCGAGACCGGCTCGATCAGCGCGGGATCGTCGGCGGCGCCGGGCCGGTTGACGCGGCGCGACACCGGCCATTCCTGCAGCGCCGCCTCGTCGGCGGGGCGCAGCACCTCGGGCCCGGCCGCGCCCGAGAGCCAGGCGTCGATGTCCGGTTCGGCCAGCAGCACGGGCATGCGGTCGTGGTAGGGCGCCATCCAGGCGCTGGCGCCCGACACGATCACGGTGCAGGACAGGCGCTCCTCGCCGCTGGCGGGATCGGTCCAGCGATCCCACAGGCCCGCGAAGGCCAGCACGGCGCCGTCCGGGGACGAGAAGTAATGGGGCTGCTTGGCGCCCGCGTCGTCGGTCCATTCGAAGAAGCCGGACGCCGGGATGATGCAGCGGCGCTTGCGGAAGGCGTCCCGGAACATGGGCTTGCTGGCCACCGTCTCGGCCCGGGCGTTGAACGTGGCGGGCACGTCCTTCAGCGCCTTCTTCCACCAGACGGGGACGAGGCCCCAGCGCATGGACACGATCTCGCGCCCCTGCCCCCGGTCCAGGACGACGTCGACCTCCGTCGTGGGCGCGATGTTGTAGCGCGGCCGGAGGTTCTTGGGCGCGCCGATGACGCTCAGGAAGGCATGCACCTCGGCCCAGGTATAGCGTTGCGTGAACCGTCCGCACATCGGGGATGCCTCGTGGGCGCCGCCGCCCGCACCGGCGGGGGCGGGGAAGGCCGCGGACCGGCCGGTGCGCCGGGCGTGGTGCCCCCACCCGCGGCCGGGCGCCGGCTCAGATCTTGTTGGCTACGGCGTCGGGGCCGGCCGGGGCCTCGGCGGCGGAACCGCCCTCCGCGTCCGACGGGCCGCTCTTGCGCTCGGCCTTCAGCTTGGCACGCTCCTCGGCCTTGGCGGCCTTGGCCTTCTCCCTTTCGCGGCGTTCGAAATCGTAATTCGGTTTACGGGCCATCGCGGCGGCTCCACAGTCCATCCACACATGGCCCTCTGCTGACATGAGCGCCCGGGAGAGGCAAGGCATGATCGATCCTGATGTGGCGACACGGCGTCTGCTGGCATCGCTGTTCGACGCCGCCGTCGCGGCCGCCCATCCCGCGCTGGTCGTGCCGGCGCATCTGCCGCAGCGGCCGCGTGGCCGCACGATCGTCATCGGCGCCGGCAAGGCGTCGGCCCAGATGGCGCAGGCGCTGGAACAGGCCTGGGACGGTCCCCTGTCGGGCGCCGTCGTGACCCGCTACGGCTACGGCTGCGCCTGCGAGCGCATCGCGGTCCTCGAGGCCGCGCATCCGGTCCCGGACGCCGCCGGTCTCGTGGCGGCGGAGCGCATGATGGCGCTCGCCGCCTCGGCGACGCCGGACGACCTCGTGATCGCGCTGATCTCGGGCGGCGGCTCCGCCCTGCTGCCGGCGCCGCCGCCCGGCCTGACCCTCGCCGACGAGATGGCGCTCAACGACGCGCTGCTGCGCTCGGGCGCGCCGATCGGCGCCATGAACACGATCCGCAAGCATGTCTCCGCCATCAAGGGCGGGCGGCTGGCGGCGCTGTCGGCCGCGCCCGTCGCGAGCCTGATCCTGTCCGACATCCCGGGCGATACCGCCCATCTCGTCGCCTCCGGCCCGACCGTGCCGGACGCCGCCACGCGGGCCGACGCCCTGCGCGCGGTGTCGGACTACCGGCTCGACCTGCCGGCGGCCATCATGGCGCATCTCGCCTCGCCCGCCGCCGACGCGCCCCGGCCGGAGTCACGGCGCTTTGCCGGACACCGCCACCGCATCGTCGCCTCGGCGGGCCTGTCGCTCGCGGCCGCGGCCGCCGAGGCGGAACGGCAGGGCATCCCGGCCGCCATCCTGTCGGATGCCATCGAGGGCGAATCGCGCGACATCGGCCTCATGCATGCGGCACTGGCGCGCGAGGTCGCGGTCCGCGGCCGGCCCTTCGCCCGGCCCGTCGTCATCCTGTCCGGCGGCGAGACGACCGTCACCGTCCGGGCCCCGGGCCGGGGCGGCCGGAACGCGGAGTTCCTCCTGTCCTTTGCCCTGGCGATCGAGGGCCTGTCCGGGATCGCGGCCCTGGCGGCCGATACGGACGGCATCGACGGCTCCGAAACGAACGCCGGCGCCTTCGCCGACGGGGGCACCGCGGCCGCCATCCGGGCCTCCGGGTTCGACCCGCGGGCGAGTCTTCTCGCCAACGACAGCTACTCGGCCTTCGCAGCCGCGGGCGCGCTGTTCGACACGGGACCGACCGGGACCAACGTCAACGACTTCCGCGCCATCCTGGTGCGGTGACGGGCGGGTCGCGAAACCTCGCGGCATCACTTGACGTCGCATAACCTCCTGTCCGCACTGTCGTTACGGGCGACCCGCCTTTATAGATGGATGCGGGGCACCCGCGGCGGGCGCCAGGGGGCGTGGCAATGGTGGGGGATGCAGGCCTGCTCGTCCGCAAGTTGGCGAGCATCGCCGACCTCAGGGCGGACGAACGCGACGCGCTCGGGACCTTGCCGATGGTGCGCCGCGAGATCCCGGCCCGCCAGGACATTGTCCGGTTGGGGGACCGTCCGTCGCACTGCTGCGTCGTGCTGGCCGGCTTCGCGTTCCGCTACAAGCTGATCGGCGCCGGCAAACGTCAGATCCTCAACTTCCACGTGCCGGGCGACATCCCCGACCTGCAGAGCCTGCACCTGTCGGTCCTGGACCACAACCTGGCGGCGCTGACGCCGCTGACGGCGGGGTTCATCTCGCATGAGTCGGTTCACGCCCTCAATGCCAGGTTCCCGCGGCTGGCCGGCGCGCTGTGGCGGGAGACGCTGACGGACGCGGCGATCCTGCGCGAGCGCCTCGTCAGCATCGGCCAGCGCGACGGCCTGAGCCGGACGGCCCATTTCCTGTGCGAGATGTACCGCCGGCTCGCGGCCGTCGGCCTCGCCACCGAACGCGCCATGGCGCTGCCCATCACGCAGGTCGAGATCGCCGACGCGCTCGGCATGTCCTTCGTCCACATCAACCGCATGCTGCGCACGCTGCGCGAGCGCGGGCTGGTCGTCCTCAGCGGGCAGAAGGTGATCGTCGAGGATTGGCAGTCGCTCGAAGCGCTGGCGGAGTTCGACCCGTCCTACCTCCACTTCGAGTCCCGGGATCGTCCGGCGCCGCCCTAACGGCGCCGAAAGCGCCACTCGCCGCGCGGGGACAGGGGCCGGCGACCCTATTTGGCGGTCCCCGGCGCCACGTCGCCGGGCTTGAGCACCGGCATGGCGCCGGTCTGGGGGGCCGCCTTGTGCATCGCGGGGTCGACGTCGTCGGTCGGCCTGATGACGCCGTTGGTGTCGCCGAGCTTGTCGCTGAGCGTGCCGGGTTTGGAGTCGAGGCTCGTGGCGGGCGCGGCGCGGGTTCGGCGCCGCCGTCTGGGCCGCGGCGGCTGCGGCGAGGCCGAGCAGTGCCGCCGAGGCCGCCAGGATCGTGAAGCGGATCATGGGAGCCTCCCTCAAAGACCGTAGTTGAAGCCGTAGAACCCGAACACGTTGCGGCGATGCTCGGGGTCGTTCCAGGGGTCCTCCCCGGGCAGGAAGCTCGGTGCGCGCTCCAGCGCGTCGCGGTCGAGGTCGACCACGTAGCCGCCCCGGGCGGGGTCGTAGGTCAACGCCTGCCAGGGCAAGGGGAAGTAGCGTTCGCCGAGGCCGAGGAAGCCGCCGAACGACATGACCGCATAGGCGACGCGCCCCGTCACCTTGTCGACCATGAAGTTGTAGACCGTGCCGAGGCGCTGGCCGTCCGGCCCGAAGACCTCGGTCCCGGCCACCTTGTCGGAGGCGATGAGGCGGTCCGTCTCGTCGATGGCGACCGGCGCGCCCTCGCCGGGGGCCTTGCCTGCGCCGGTGTTGTCCTGGTCGGCCATGCCGTCCTCCCTGTCCGACGACCCAACGGGGGGCCGGTCGCGCCGGTTCCCGGTGCCGGGCGGGCGCGCGGCTTCGTGGCGGAAGCGGGGCGGCGGCGGCGTCCGCGCATGATAAATAAACCGTTACGGCCGGCCCTCCGAACGATTGTGCACCGCCGCGGATCTCCCCACGTGCGGCGCTGCGCCGGCTCCCGGTCCCGGTTCCCGGGCGGTCCGGCGATCAGGAAGGCGGCTCCCGTGCTCTCGCGGTTCGTCGTTCATGGTTCCAAATGGGTCGCGCTGGCGACCGCATCCCTGGTCGCGGTCGTGGCGGGCTGGTTCGGCCTCGCGGGCCGGTCCGCCCCGAGCCGCGACCAGATGGCGGCCCTGATGACCGCGGGCGAGATCGTGCGCGATCGGGTCGGCGACCATCTGGAGCTGAAATGCCTGCTGCCGCTGAGCGTCTCGGCCGCGCAGGTCTCGCCCAAGCTGCGCGCCGTCCTGCTCGGCGCCGAGGACCGGGGCTTCGCCACGGAGCCCTTCGGCCTCAGCCTGCGCGGCCTCGCCGGGGCCGTCACCTCCGCCCTCCACGGCCGGGCGCGCGGCGGCTCGACCATCGCCCAGCAGCTCGTCAAGAACCTGCTGTTCGAACCCGGCGATCGCGCCTGGATGCGCAAGCTCTACGAGATCCCCTGGGCGGTGAGCCTCAGCCGGCGCTTCACACGCGACGAGGTCCTCGCCGCCTACCTCAACCACCTGCCCTTCCAGCACGGCATCTTCGGCATCGAGGCCGCCGCCCGCTTCTATTTCGGCAGAAGCGCCGACGACCTCGACTATGCCGAGGCGGCGCTGATCGAAGTCATGCTGGCGAGCCCGCGCAACGACATCGCGAGCCGCGATCCCGAGACCGTGTCGCGCACCCGCGCGCGGGCCCGCGCTCTGCTGCAGGCCCTGGTGCGCCAGGGCGTCGTGCCGGCCTCGGCGCTGCGCGAGCGCGAGCGGCGCGGCACGCTCGCGCTCCCCGACCTCGGCTGCGGCTATCTCAAGGACTATGTGGCGGGTGAGATCCGGCGGCTCGGCGATCCCGGCGGGGCGCTGCGGGCCTATGTCACCGTGGACGCGGCGCGCCAGGGTGCGGCCGTTGCGGCGCTCGAGGGCGCCCGGGCGCGGCTCGCGCAGGCCGATGCCGGCGCGGCCGCCTTCGTGGGCCTCGACCGGACCGGGGCCGTGCAGGCCTTCATGGGCGGGCAGGACTACGCCGCCGACCAGTTCGACCGTGCCGAACGGGCGCGGCGCTCGCCGGGCTCGCTCGGCAAGGTCCTGGTGCTGGCCGAGGCCTGCGAACAGGGGCTCGACCTCGACACGCCCGTGGCGGACGTCCCCCAGCCGGGCGGCCGACCGAAGGATTCCGATGGCCGCTACCTCGGCACGCTGAGCCTCGGCGACGCCTTCCGGCTGTCCCGCAACGCGGCCTTCTTCGGGCTGGAACGCGCCCTCGGCCGGGGCGCCGTCGCGGCCCGGGGCCGGCGCCTCGGGCTCCCGGGCCCGCTGCCCGAGGACGGCGGCATCGCGGTCGGCGCCTTCAGCGCGACGCCGCTCGCCATGACGGCACTCCTGGCGACGGTCGCCAACGGCGGCTACCCGGTGCAGCCCTATGCGGTGCGGGGCCTGGTGGGCCATTACGGGCGCATCCTCGCCTGGCACCGCGACGTGCTGCCGGCGCCGGCGCTGGGCGCACGCTGCGTCGCCATGCTGGACCGGGCGCTGCGGTCCGTCGTGACGGGCGGCACCGGGCACCGTGCCGATTTCGGCGGCGCGCGGGGCAAGACCGGGACCACCAACGCGTTCCGCGACGCCTGGTTCGTGGGCTACACGGGGCCGATGGTGGCGGGCGTGTGGCTCGGCAACGACGATGACGGCGCCATGGCGCATGTCGAGGGCGGTGGCCTGCCGGCGGAGCTGTTCCGGTCCTACCTCGTCCATTACGCGCGGCCGGGCGGGCGGGCCCGCGTTCCCTTGGCCCGGCTGGCCGAGGGCTGGTAGCCTCGACAACGCCCCATCCAGGAGAACCGCCGCCATGATCCGCATCGACCGGAACCGGGACGTGCTCGGCCTCATCGACCTGCAGCCGACCTTCATGCCGGGCGGCGAGTTGCCGGTCGCGGGGGGCGACGCGGTGGTGCCGGCGGCGGCCCGCCTCGCCACCACGGTCTTCGCCCATGCCTTCGCCACCCAGGACTGGCATCCGCCGGGCCACGTCTCCTTCGCGTCGCGCCACGGGGCGGCTGCGTTCTCGACGATCGCCCTGCCCTATGGCGAACAGGTGCTCTGGCCCGACCACGCCATCATCGGCAGTGCCAACGCGGCCCTGCATCCCGGCCTGCCGCTCGACCGGGTCGACGCCATCTTCCGCAAGGGCTTCCGCCCCGAGATCGACAGCTACTCGGCCTTCCGCGACAACGACCGCACGAGCCCGACCGGCCTCGGCGGCTGGCTCGCGGAGCGCGGGTTCGGCCGCGTCTTCCTGTGCGGCCTGGCGCTCGACTTCTGCGTCTTCTGGTCGGCCCAGGATGCCCGCGCGCTCGGCTACGAGGTCTTCGTCGTCGAGGACGCCTGCCGGGCCATCGCGGCGCCGGTCCCCTCCGGCGGCACCACGCTCGACGCCGCCCGGCGCGCCATGGCGGCGAGCGGCGTTCAGCTGATCCCGATGGCCGAGCTCGAAGCCGCGGCTTCGAGCTCGGCCAGCGCGGCCTCGGCGGCCGAGACCCCCGTCTCGTAGGCACCGTGGGCCGTGGTGAACCGCGACGGGTGGGCGGCTTCGCCGGCGAAGAACAGGCGCCCGTCGACGGGCTCGGCGAGCCTTGCCCGCGCGCCCGCCGCGCCCGGCACCGCATAGGCATAGGCGCCCAGGATATGCGGCTCGCGCCCCCAATCGGTGAGGTGGAGCGGCGTGATGGCCCGCGCCGCGTCGCCCCCGAGCTGCGCCCGCAACTCGCCTCGCGCGAAGTCGAGCGCCGCGTCGACGCCGGCGCGCGCCATGTCCCGGGCGAGGTCGCCGCCCATGAAGCACTCGACGATGGGCCGGCCGAAGGGCCGGAAATGGTAGGCCGCCGTCCGCGCCGTGTCGCTGGCCCCGAGGCAGTAATCCTCGGCCGGGAACAGCGCGGGATCGGTGACCGAGAGCCACAGCTTCTCGACCGAGCCGAGCGGCAGCAGCGCCGCGGCGTCCACCTTGGCGGTCAGCGCCGGCCGGAAGCGGATGTTCTCGGCCGCGATCACGTCCGTCGAGACCGTCACGATCACGGCCCGCGCCGCGATGGTGCCGCGCGCCGTCTCGATGCGGACCGCATCGGCACCCGAATGGTCGATGAGCGTGACGGGCGTGTCGAGCAGCGCCGGGACGGCACGGCCGTGGTGGGCGACGAGACGGCCGTAGCCCTCCACGACGCGCCAGTCGTCGCCCTCGCCCGGGCGGTAATCGGCCGAGTCGCGCACCGACACCCGGGCGAGGTCGGCGCCGCTCACATAGGTCGAGACCGCGTCGAGCAGCCCGCGCCAGCGGCTGTGCGGCGGCACGAGGTCGGCCAGCGGACCGTCGCCGCCCCGCGCCGCCGCGTCCTCGGCCTTGAGCCGGAAGTCCTCGACGGCCTCGACGTAGCCGGCCTGCTCCTCGGGCGTGAGACCGACGTCGCGCTCCTCCTGGTCCCAGGGCGCCGGGCGCCGGTCGACCGTGAAGCCCTCATCCTCGGCGACGCGGGTCCAGGCGTTGGTCAGTCCGCTGTGCAGCCAGGCGCAGCCGAGGTCCATCGGCGTGTCGCCCCCCACCGTGTGGGCGCGGCCGCCGAGACGCGCCTTGGCCTCGATCACCAGCACCGACAGGTCCGGGCGGCGCATGATGCGCCTCGCGGCCGCGATGCCCGCGGCCCCGCCCCCGATCACCGCCACATCGACACGGTCCTGCATGCCCTCGCCACTCCAACGCGCCCTCGGGCGCTATCTGACCGCGAGGCGGCACGGGAGCAAGAGGGTCGGCGTCAACCCCCGCGCGGCGGCGCGCGGCAGCGCCTGGACCACCGGGCTCTTCTGGTGCTGCATGGAGGCCGGAACCGGAGCGGCGTAGACGCCCGCCACGGCGGCACTCTCGAACAGGCTGGAGACCGAAGCCTCCTGGGCGATGCGACCGATGGCCTCGCCGATGAGCGGCGCGACCGAGATCACGCGGATGTTCTTGGCGACCCGCACCGCTTCCGTGGCGCGGATCGAGTCGGTGAGGACCAGTTCCTTGAGGTTCGAGCCCGAGATGCGCGCCACCGCGCCGCCCGACAGCACGCCGTGCGTGCAATAGGCGGACACGTCGCTCGCCCCCTGCGCCAGGAGGGCATCCGCGGCGTTGCACAAGGTGCCGCCCGAATCGACGATGTCGTCGAGCAGGATGCAGGAGCGTCCTTTGACGTCGCCGATGATGTTCATCACTTCCGATTCGCCGGCGCGCTCGCGGCGCTTGTCCACGATGGCGAGCGGCGCGTCGATGCGCTTGGCGAGCGCCCGCGCCCGCACGACGCCCCCCACGTCCGGCGACACCACCATGACGTTGGCGCAGTCGAACCGCTCGACGACGTCGCGCACCATCACCGGGGCGGCGAAGAGGTTGTCGGTGGGGATGTCGAAGAACCCCTGGATCTGGCCGGCGTGCAGGTCGACCGTGAGGACGCGGTCGACGCCGGCCCGGGTGATGAGATTGGCGACGAGCTTGGCCGAGATGGGCGTGCGCGGCCCTGCCTTGCGGTCCTGCCTGGCGTAGCCGAAGTAGGGCACCACCGCGGTGATGCGCCGGGCGGAGGCGCGCCGCAGCGCGTCCGTCATGATCAGCAGTTCCATCAGGTGGTCGTTGGTCGGGTAGGACGTCGACTGAATGATGAACGTGTCCTCGCCGCGCACGTTCTCCTGGATCTCGACGAAGATCTCCATGTCGGCGAAGCGCTTCACGACGCAGCGGGTCAGCGGCACCTTGAGATAGGCGGCGATCGCCTCGGCCAGGGGGCCGTTGGAATTGCCTGGGAGGATCTTGATGCCAGACATGATTTACCCTCAGCGGATTGGCGGGACCGGCTCGGCCGCCGGGCCGTGATCTCGAACCCCGGACGTCGACGAGCGCTGCCGGGCTTTCGGTCCGCCGCGGCATCCGACCGGAACCGAGGCGGCTGCGTCATAACAGCGTTATGGTCCTGGAACAACGCGTCGCGGTGCAGCGTTGGCGCGCCTTCGCCGTAGAGTCCATCGCCCGGGACTGCGTTTCATGTGGGTTCCGCGCGGCATCGGCTCCGCGCCGCCGCCCTCAATGCTGCCAGCGCAGGCCGAGCAGCACAACGTTCTGCCCGAAGCTCGAACCCGCCAGCGTGCTGTTCAGCCGCTCGTGGTTGTAGCTGGCGCTGGCCACCCATGAGCGCGACAGGTGGTATTCGGCCTTCAGCGTCTCGGCCAGGGTGTTCTCGCTGATCTTGACGCCGACATAGTCGGTGTTGAGGTAGGACAGCGCCGCCGTGACGCTGAGGTTGCGCAGGAGGGCGTGGCTGATCTCCAGCGTCGCCGACCGGGCGTTGGTGCCGGAGGACCCCGGCACCGTGGTCTCGTCGAAGCTGGTAGCGGCGCGGAACGCGATGGTGGTGAGGGGCGTCACCGCATAGGCGAGGCTGCCGTTGAAGACCGGGCTGCGGATGTCCTTCAGCCGCGGGTCCGCGTAGGTCCGCCCGCCGTAGCCGGCCGAAACCTCGCCCGTCAGCAGCCGGGTCAGCTCGAAGCTCGTCCCGGCCTGGGCGATGGCGCCGACCGAGTCCCGCTTGTAGCCCGTGTAGTCGATCTCCTGGTCGTGCAGGCGATCGTCGCCGAACAGGTCGATGAAGGGTCGCAGCACCGGCGTCAGCTCGTAGGTGGCGCGCAGTCTGCAGCCCCGCATCGTTGAAATCCTGGCTGGAGAGGTCCTGGACCACGCCGCCGGTGCCCTCGGCGTTCCCGTAGGCGGTGCGGTCGAGCGACCCATGCAGCGCGAGGTTCAGCCGCCCGAACCCTTCCGAGCCGCCGACCGAGCCGCCGAAAGTCGAGATCAGCGGCCGGCTCTGGGCCCCGTTGATGACCTCCGGCGAGCCCACGCGCTGCGTGTCGATGGCGAACCGCGTCTCCGCGTCCAGCGTCGTGTCGCGGTCGACGTCGAAACGGTAGTTGGCGACGCCGACGGCATCGGGGCGGTTCGCCTCGGGGGCGGACAGGAAGGCGTCGTAGCCGGCCCGCAGACTGGCCGTCAGTTCGTTGCGCGACCAGGTCGACGCGAGGCCGAAGCCGCCCTCGGTGCGCTCGAAGGCGGAGGGCCGCAGGTTCGCCTGGCTCTGGTTGGGGTTGGAATCGTAGCCGAAGCTCTGCGTCACGTAGGGGGTGAGCCTGAGCGAGCCGACCTCGTAGCCGATCGCGTCGTAGGGCGCGTCGTCGACGCGCGTGCGCAGCCGCGTCGTGACCGGCAGGGCCGCGACGGTCGGGCCGGGCGCGATCGTAGCGCCGATCGTGTCGGTGCTGGCGCCGGCGCCGCGGAGCCGCGACGCGCTCGGCACCGAGGATGGGTAGGCCTGGAGGTCCGTGAGGCGCGGCGGCCCCACCCGGGGCGTCCGGGTCCGGTCGTCGGTCTTGGCCGTGCCCTTGGGCGGCGCGAAGCGGCCGCGGGGTTTGCGGCTGTTGCGCCGTGGTGGCGGACGTGCCGACCCCGCCGTCGGTGGGAAGCGGCGGCGCCGGCGCCGTGGCGGCGTCGAGGTCGGTGCCGACCGCGCTCACCGCCGCCGGCCGAACCGTCCACCGATCCCCTCAGCGTCGGGATGGTGGTCGAGAGCCCGCCCGTGGTCTGCTGGGCGGAGGCGGACGACGCGGCCCCGAGCGCGACCGCGACGCAGACGGCCCGCACCCCTGTCGTCGTGAAGGCCGGGCGGCGGTTCGTCGAAGACACGTGGCGCCCGCCCTTTTCCGGTAACCTGCTGCGATGCTCCGAAATTAGGCCGGCATGGTTAATGTCGGGTTATGAGGTCCGGAGGGTGCCCGCGGCCGGGGTGCATTGCGGGCGGCCGGGTGATATCGAGGCGCCATGTCGCGTCCCTTGCCCGCCGCCGTGCCCCCGCCGATCGTGTCAGCGCTCCGGACGCTGCGGCTCGAACGCGCCGGCATCGCGGCGATCGAGGCGGCCCTCGCGGAGTCCTTCGCGCGGCTCGGGGACGAGTTCGCCGCCGCCGTGGCGCTGCTGCTCGGCCTGCGCGGCCGCGTGGCGATCACCGGCATCGGCAAGTCCGGCCACGTCGGCCGCAAGCTCGCCGCCACGCTGGCGTCGACCGGCACGCCGGCGTTCTTCGTCCATGCCGCCGAGGCGAGCCACGGCGACCTCGGGATGATCCACGCCGAGGATGCCGTGCTGGCCCTGTCCTGGTCGGGCGAGACGGCGGAGCTCGCCGCCGTCATCACCTATGCGAGGCGTTTCGGCATGCCGCTCGTCGCCGTGACGTCGAACCCCGACAGCGCGCTCGGCCGCCAGGCGGACCTGTGCCTGACGCTGCCGAAGTCCGAGGAGGCCTGCCCCAACGGTCTCGCGCCGACGACGTCCACCACGATGCAGCTCGCGCATCGGCGACGCGCTCGCGGTGGCGCTGCTGGAGGCGCGGGGCTTCTCGGCCCATGATTTCAAGACCCTGCACCCCGGCGGCAAGCTCGGCAGCCAGCTCACCTACGTGCGCGACGTGATGCATGTCGGCGACGAGATCCCGCGCGTGCCGGCCGGGGCCGCGATGGCGGAGGCCGTGATGGAGATGACCGGCAAGCGGTTCGGCTGCGTCTGCGTGGTCGATGCCGCGGGCCGGCTCGCCGGCATCGTGACCGACGGCGACCTGCGCCGCCACATGGGCCCGGGCCTGATGGACCTCGCCGTCGAGGCCGTGATGACGCGCCGGCCGCTCACCATCGGGGCCGAGGCCCTCGCCGCGCAGGCGCTGGCGCTGCTCAACGGCCAGCGACGCAGCGTCGTGCCGGTGGTCGACGACGCCGGCCTGCCGGTCGGCATCCTGCACATCCACGACCTTTACGCGATCGGGGTCGCCTAGCGCGGAAGGACGATCACGGCCGGGCTCCGGACGGCCCGGGCCTCGTCCGACGCCCCGCGGCAGCACGGGCCGGCGTGGGTGCCCGGGACAAGCCCGGGCATGACGATGGAGGGGGTGCAGAAAGGCCGGTGAGGGCGGGAATGATGGTGCGACACCGATCCCCGCCCCTCCCCCCCGTCATGGCCGGGCTTGTCCCGGCCACCCACGCCGTGCCGAGCTGCGCCGTCTCCAGGATGGCTCTCCCCTGGTCCGATCCCCGCGGCGGCACGGGCCGGCGTGGGTGCCCGGGACAAGCCCGGGCATGACGGTGGAGGGGGTGCAGAAAGGCCGGTGAGGGGGCGAATGAGGGATCCGAAACGATCCTTGCCCCCTCTCCCGTCATGGCCGGGCTTGTCCCGGCCACCCACGCCGTGCCGAGCCGCTCCGAGCCCCGGACGGCTCTCGCCTGGTCCGATCCCCGCGGCGGCACGGGCCGGCGTGGGTGCCCGGGACAAGACCGGGCATGACTTTGGAGGGGGTGATGAAAGCACGGTGAGGAGGCGAATGAGGGATCCGAAACGATCCTTGCCCCCTCTCCCATCATCGCCGGGCTTGTCCCGGCCACCCACGCCGCGCCGAGCCGATCCGAGCCCCGAACCGATCCGGCCCGGTCCGATCCCCGGGTCAAGCTGCCGCGAGGGCCAGCAGCGTGTGGGACGGGAGTTCGAAGATCATCTTGCCGACGGGCTCCGGCCGCCCGAAGTGGTAGCCCTGCACCTGGTCGCAGCCCGCGGCCTGGAGCTGGGCGAACTGCTCGGGCGTCTCGACGCCTTCCGCCGTCGTGGTCATGCCGAGGCTGGCGCCCAGCGCCGCGATGGAGCGGACGATCTTGATGCAGTCCGGCCGGGTCGACATCTCGCGCACGAAGCTCTGGTCGATCTTGATCTTGTCGAAGGGGAACCGCCGCAGGTAGCTCAAGGACGAATAGCCGGTGCCGAAGTCGTCCATGGCGATGCGAATGCCGAAGCTCCTGAGGTCGTGCAGGGCCGCGAGGGAGCCGTCGCTGTCGCTCAACAGCACGCTTTCGGTGATCTCGAGCTCCAGCCGCGTCGGCGACAGCCCCGAGCGGAGCAGCGCGTCCTTCACGGTGCCGACGAGGTCGCGCGACCGGAACTGGGCGGGCGACAGGTTGACGGCGACCGACAGGTCGCCCGGCCAGCGGGCCGCCTGGGCGCAGGCCTCGCCCAGGACCCAGGCGCCGATCTCGCCGATGAGCCCGATCTCCTCGGCGACCGGGATGAAGACGGCGGGCGACACGAGGCCGCGCACCGGATGGCGCCAGCGCAGCAGCGCCTCGAACCCCACGATCGTGACGCGGCGGGCGTCGATCAGCGGCTGGAAGAAGACCTCGAACTCGCCGGCGGTCAGCGCCAGGCTGAGATCGAGTTCGAGGGCGCGCCGGAACTGGCGGGCGGCATCCATGTCGGGTTCGAAGACGAGGACCTGGTTCTTGCCCCGCAGCTTGGCCTGGTAGAGCGCGAGGTCGGCGTTCTTCATCAGCTCGTCGCCCGTCGTGCCGTCGCCCGGCGCGCTGGCGACGCCGATGCTGGTCGTGACGAAGAGCACGAGGCCTTCGATGTCGAAGCGCTCGCCCAGGATGTCGAGGAGACGGCTCGGCAGGCTGTTCTCGGCCCGGCCGCTGTCCGGATGGACCTGCAGGATGGCGAATTCGTCGCCGCCGAGCCGGGCCACGATGTCGCCCTCCCGCACCGCCGCGGCGAGCCGCTGGCCGACCTCGCGCAACAGCGCGTCGCCGACGTGGTGGCCGAAACTGTCGTTGATGTTCTTGAACCCGTCGAGGTCGAGGCAAGCGACCGTCACGAGCCCGCCCCCGCCGGCGCTGCTCGCCATGGCGGCCTCGAGCTGCTCGCCGAAGTAGAAGCGGTTGACGAGGCCCGTCAGCCCGTCGTGGTGGGCCAGGAAGGTGATCTGGGCCTCGTCGCGGCGGCGCTGCGTGATGTCCTCGTAGGTCGCCACCCACCCGCCGTCGGGCATGGGCTGGTGCGACACCGACACGATCTTGCGCTCGTCGCCGTCCTGCACGAACGAGGCGGCGATGCCCCGCGCCTGCAGCAGGCGATGCTGGGCCAGGGCCGCCCGCAGGTGGGGCTCGCGGCTGCGCTCGACGAGGTCGGCGAAGAGGATGCCGGGGATGGGGGCGACCTCGAGGGCGTAGAGGTCCGAGAAACGCTGGTTGCACACGACCAGCCGCTCCCCGGCATCCACCATGCAGAGCGCCTGGGACATGTTGTTCAGTGCCGCATCGAACCGGGCGTTCTGGATGCCGATCTCGCGGTCGCGGCGCTGCAGGACCTCGTTGCGCAGGTGCAGCTCGCGGTTGATCGAACTGACCTCCGCATTGGCACTCGCGAGGCCGTCCGATGCCTGGCGAAGGTCGAGGGCGAGCACGTTGAGGCCGTCGCGGGCCCGCACGAGCTGGCGGTTGTGCCAGCCGAGCGCGAGCAGGAGCGCGGTGCCGAAGGTGAACAGCCCCGCCACGACGGCGGAGAAGATCCAGAACAGCCGCACGAGCTCGCGCTGGTCCTCGGCCACCTTCTCGCTGCCGTAGCGGTTGGCCGACGCCGCGAGTTCGACGAGGCGCGGTTCGAGCGGCGTCAGGATGGCCAGCACGGCCTTGCCGACGCCGGGCTGGTCGATCCTGCCGATCATCGGCTGGATCTCGTCGACCGCGGCGGCGACGCGGCGCACCGTCGCGGCATCGTTGGGGTCGAGCTGCACGAAGGCGTTGAACTCGCCCTGGTCCATGACCGAGACGCGGTTCTGCAGCACGTCGTAGCGCAGCGCCACATCGTCCAGCGTGACGCCGGAGCCGGGCATGTTGGCGGCCGCGACCTTCTCGGCCAGGCGGTTGAACTCGCCGTTCGCCTGGCTGGCCAGCCAGCAGATGTTGTAGCGGGAAACCTGGCGCAGGGCCTCCTGGCGCTGGGCGATGAGCGACGAGACGAGGCCGGCGCCGCCCAGGAGCGCGCACATCGCGCCGAAGAACACGAACTTGCCGGTCCGGATCGACCAGACGTCGAGCTTTCGCGGCCCGGACGGGCGCGGACCTGCCGAGGTCTGGGCGAGGCCGGACATGGTCACTCGCGGCTGTAGAGGGCCGAGTTGCCGCCGTGCTCGCGCACTTCGACGCTTTCCAGCCACACCCGCCCGCCGGTCTCGTTGTCCACCATGGCGGCCACCCTGTCGAACACGAACCGCGCCGTGGCCTCGCAGCCCACGGCCGGCAGGAGACGCACGTCCGCGAGGCCGAGCCCGCCCAGCGCTTCGAGGCGCTCCCGCTCGGGGTCGTCTTCGGCGACGAGCAGCGTATGGTCGAACATCTCGTGCAGCCACTGGCGGACGGGCTTCAGTCCGCCGAAGTCGTAGCACCACTGGCGCTCGTCGAGGTCGCGCGTGGCGAAGACGAACCGAAACGCCAGGGCATAGCCGTGCAGCAGGCGGCAATGCGAGTGACCCGCGCGCCACTGCCGGAACGTGCAGGACAGACCTTCGGCGTGGTCGTAGGTCTTGGTCGAGCGAAAGACGCCGCGCGCCGCGGCGTCGACGGTCAGTCCGGCAGGGTCGAAGAGCTGGTTCACGTGTCGAGCCCTCTCATCATGCGGCGGTCTCCCGGGGACGTCAGCCCGCGCTGCGTTCGAGCATGGCGCATTCCTGCAGGAACTCCGCCTTGAGCCCGGCGTCGCTGCCGAGGGCGCCGTAATAGGTGGTGTTGACCATGCGGCTCGCCCGCGACGCCTTCACGCCGCGGTGGCTCTTGCACATGTGCACGGCGCTGATCCGCACCGCGAGGCCGCGCGGCGCCGTGTTGTCGACGATGAAGCGCTCGATCTGCTTGACCAGCTCTTCCTGGATCTGCAGGCGCGAGGAGAAATAGTCGACGATCCTGTCGTATTTCGACAGGCCGATGATCTTGCCGTCCGGCGCCGGCAGGATGCCGATGACCGCATGGCCGAAGATCGGCATGAGGTGATGCGCGCAGGTCGAGCGCACCTCGATGGGTCCCGTGACGATCAGCTGCTCGCAGCGTTCGACGTTGTCGAAATCCGTGATCTTGGGGGGCGAGGAGAAGCGCCCCTTGAGGATCTCCTCGACGTACATCTTGGCGACCCGGGTCGGCGTGTCCCGCGTGTTGTGGTCGTTCCGGTGGTCGATGAGCAGGATGTCGAAGAGCTCTTCGATCTTCCGGGCCGCCGCCTGCTGCATGGCCGATCTGTCGCCGTCACGCATGAAGCCCGCGATCGACTGGTTTCCCAAGCTGGCCGCCGCGACAGCCTCGAGGATCTTGTTCACGCTGAGCTCCCACGCCACCTGTCGCGGATCAAAGCCTGGAGTCGTGAAGATAACGTTTCTACACCTGCCACGTTTGCGCCAGCGGTCGATTCTTGCACGACACGCGTCAATTCGATCACGATTCCTTAGCGAGTCTGAGCTTGACATGGTTTCAGCAACAACGACGGGACGCGAACCTCATGCGCAAACTGACAATGACGTGGGTCTCCCTGGCGACCCTGGCCCTTTCGGGTCTGCTGACCGTGGCGGCGGTCCGCGCCGGCACGTTGCCGGCGCCGGCCGACAAGCCGATCCTCACCATCTCGGGCGCCATCACGGAGAAGAACGCGGGCGATACCGCCCAGTTCGACCGTGCCATGCTGGAGAAGATGGGCCTCGCCAAGATCGTGACGACGACGCCCTGGTATCAGGGCCCGATGACCTTCGAGGGCGTGCCGCTCGACAAGCTCATGGCCGAAGTCGGCGCCAAGGGCCAGAGCGTCGTCGCCTACGCGCTCAACGATTACACGACCGAGATCCCGATGGAGGATTTCGCCAAGCACCACGCCATCCTGGCGCTCAAGCGCAACGGCGAATACATGCCGATCCGTGACAAGGGCCCGCTCTTCGTCGTCTACCCTTACGACAGCGAGCCGGAACTGAAGAGCCAGATCTTCTACAGCCGCTCGGCCTGGCAGGTCGCCCGCCTCGTCGTGAAGTGACGCCGGCGCGGCGCCTCAGGGCGCCGCACCCGCCCAGATCAGCAGGTTCGTGACGAGCGCCGTCCAGCCGGTCTGATGCGACGCCCCGAGCCCTTCCCCGGTGTCGCCGTGGAAGTATTCGTGGAACGGCACGTGGCCCTCGACGACGCCCCCGCGCGCCGCCGCCCGCACGAGGGCGGCGGGCACGGCGCCGTCCTGTGCGACGAAGAGGCTGCAGAGCCGCCGCGCGAGCTCTCCGGCGACCGCGCCGAGGTCCAGCATGGTGCCCGATCCCACGGGGCATTCCACCTGGAAGTCCGGGCCGTAGTAGCTGTGGAACTGCCGCAGCGCGTCGATCAGCAGCACGTTGAGCGGCATCCAGATCGGCCCGCGCCAATTGCTGTTGCCGCCGAACAGCCCGCTCGTCGATTCCCCGGGCGTGTACTCCACCGTGTAGCGCGTCCCGCCCCGATCGAGCACGAAGGGGGCGGCGGCATGCGCCTTCGACAGCGAGCGCACGCCGTAGCGGGACAGGAACTCGTCCTCGTCGAGCACGCGGCGCAGCAGACGCTTCAGCCGCGAGCCCCGCAGCAGGGACAGGAGGTGGCGCTCGCCCTCGCCGCGCTCGTTCCAGCGCGACACGAGTGCGGCCGCATCCGGCCTGAACTTCAGGAACCAGCGCAGGCGGCGCGTGAAGTCGGGCAGCTTGGCGAAGACGCTCTCGTCGAGCACCTCGACGGCGAAGATCGGGATCAGCCCCACCATCGAGCGGAGCCGCAGAGGCACGTGGTGCCCGTCCGGCTGGCGCAGCGTGTCGTAGAAGAAGCCGTCGGCGTCGTCCCACAGCGAAACGTCGTCGGCGCCGATATGCGCCATGGCGACCGCGATCGTCATGAAATGCTCGAAGAACTTGGTCGCGATGTCCTCGTAGACGCGGTTCGATGCCGCGAGTTCGAGCGCGATGCGCAGCAGGTTCAGCGCATACATGGCCATCCAGGCGGTGCCGTCGGCCTGGTCGATGATACCGCCGTCGGGCACGGGTTCGGACCTGTTGAAGGGCCCGATATTGTCGAGGCCGAGGAAACCGCCCTGGAAGATGTTGCGCCCGCCGGCGTCCTTCTGGTTCACCCACCAGGTGAAGTTCAGCATGAGCTTGTGGAGCGTGCGCTCGAGGAAGCCGGTGTCGGCGACCCCCGTCATGGCCCGGTCGATCTCGTAGATCTTGAAGGCCGCCCAGGCCTGGACGGGCGGGTTCACGTCGCCGAAGTTCCACTCGTAGGCCGGCAGCTGGCCGTTCGGGTGCATGTACCAGGCCCGCAGCAGGAGAAGCAGCTGGTCCTTGGCGAAGGCGGCGTCGACGGGCGCCATGGCGACGCAGTGGAAGGCGAGGTCCCAGGCGGCGTACCAGGGGTATTCCCACTTATCCGGCATCAGCACGACGTCGGCGTTGTTGAGGTGCTCCCAATCGGCGTTGCGGCCCCGGCGGCGCGCGGCCGGCGGAGGCGGGTTGACGGCGTCGCCCTTGAGCCAGACCGGGACGTCGAAGATATAGACCTGTTTCGACCACAACAGGCCCGCCGTGGCCTGCCGGTGCACCGCCCGCGCCGCCGGATCCTCGAGGCCGCCCTGGAGCGCGGCGAAGAAGGCATCGGCCTCGTGGCGCCGCAGCGCCATCACGGGGTCGAAGTCGGCGAAGGGGCGGGCTGCGTCGGCGGCGGGGCGGAAGCGCAGCCGCAGGACCGCCTCGCCGCCGGGCGGCAGCGTCAGGACGGCGTGGGCGGCGGCCTTGCTGCCGGCCTCCGCCACGGCGTCCTCCCGCCCGTCCACCACGAGTTCGTTGATGCCGTCCTTGAACGGCCCCGACCCGGCCTCGCCGAAGAGCAGCCGCCGGTTCGTCTCGTTCTCGGTGAAGCGCCACGGCACGGCGCGGTCGATCGACAGAAGCCGCGCCGCCATCTCGGGCCGTTCGGCCCGCACCGTGCCGTCCCCCACCGGGCTGATCCAGGCCCGCTTCGCCGAGGCGGCCTCCATGCTGGTCCGGCCGGCCCGGGGCCGCTCCGCCCCGCCGGCCCAGGTCCAGGTGTTGCGGCCCCAGAGCTGCGGCAGAACGTGCAGCCGCGCCGGCGCCGCGGACGCGTTGCGCAGCGAGACGCGCATCAACACGTCCTCGGGCGACGCCTTGGCGTATTCCACCGTGACGTCGACATAGGCGGCGGCGTCGAGCACGCCCGTGTCGGGCAGTTCGAACTCGGGGTCGTGGCGGCCCCGGCGTGCGCTCTCGGCCTTCAGCGCCGCATAGGGGAAGGCGGCGAGCGGATACCGGTAGACGAAGCGGTTGTAGGCGTGGCTCGGCACCGCGTCGGCGTAATGATAGACCTCCTTCACGTCCTCGCCGTGGTTCCCCTCCTGGTTGGCGAGGCCGAAGAGCCGCTCCTTCAGGATCGGGTCGCGGCCGTTCCAGAGCGCCAGCCCGAGGCACCAGAACTGCTGGTCGTCGCAGAAGCCCGCGAGCCCGTCCTCGCCCCACCGGTAGGCGCGCGACCGCGCGTGGTCGTGCGGGAACGAGCCCCAGGCGTCGCCGTCGGCGCTGTAGTCCTCGCGCACCGTGCCCCATTGCCGTTCGGCGAGGTAGGGTCCCCAGCGCCGCCAGGCGACGCCGTCGGCGATCTCGGCGAGGCGGCGGCCCTCCGCGGTGGACAGGACGGGGTGGGGTTGCTGGCGCACGCGGGCTCCCGGGCTGATCGGTCGCGGGCCTGCCTTCACGATCCGTGCCGCGCTCCGCCGCCGAACCCGCGGGGCCGCCGCGCGTTGGCCCGGGCCTCCCTCTCGGACACCCCCGCGCCATGGACGACCCGCAACCGACACACGAGACCGTCTCGCGGGACGGCACGCGCCTCCACGTTGCCCGCCTCGCCCCGCCGGAGCGGCGAGGAACCGGCGCGCGCGATGCGGAGAGCGCCCCGACGCTGCTGTTCCTGCACGGCTGGCCGGAATTCTGGTGGACGTGGTCGCCCGTCATGGAGCGGCTGTCGGCCCGCGGCTACGACTGCGTGGCGCCCGACCTGCGCGGGTTCGGCGACAGCGACAAGGCGCCCGAAGGCCGCTCCGACCGGGCCGGCCCGGACGTCCATGCCGCCGACGCCCTGGCGGTGCTGGAGGCCCTGGCGCTCGGCAGGGTCGGCGTGGTGTCGCACGATGTCGGCGCCTACGCGGCGCAGAGCCTCGCCCGCCTGGTGCCGGCCCGGCTCGCGGGCCTGTTCTTCTTCAACTGCCCCCACCCCGGCATCGGCCCCCGCGGCGCGGCGCCCGAGATGCTGAAGGAGATCTGGTACCAGAGCTTCAACCAGCTGCCGCTGGCCGCGGACCTCGTGGGTGCCTCGCGCGACACCATCCGGACCTATATCGGCACGATGCTGCGTCATTGGGCAGCCGGCAACCCGGGCGCCTTCGACGACGATACGGTGGAGCGCTTCACCGACAACTTCGCCAAGCCCGGCAACCTGCAGGGCGGCTTCAACTGGTACATCAGCCAGGGCGCGGCGCGGCTGAGGATGCTGGAGGGCGAGGTGTCGCGCGCAGCGCCGATCGCGGTGCCGACCTGCGTGCGGTGGGGCGACCGGGACCCGATCCTGCCCGTCGCCTGGAGCGACACGCTCGGCGACACGTTCACCGACCTCGACCTGCGCCCTTCGAGGGCCTCGGCCACTTCCCCCACCGCGAGGACCCCGACAGGGCCGCCGACGCCATCGACGCCTTCTACCGGGACCGGCTCACGGGCTGATCCCATTGCCCGCCCGGCGAGCCGCCCCGGCGCTCACCCGCAGGCGAGCTTGTCGCAGCGCCGCATGTCGGCGACGGCCTTCTGCAGCGCGTCGGGCCCCGGATAGCCGAGGATGCCGATGTTGCCGAGCGAGAAGGACGGCGTCGCCTCGAAGCCGAGCGAGCGGGCGAGCTCGGACTGCCGCTTCACGACCGCGCCGACCTGCGGCAGGTCCGCCGCCGCCTCGATGGCGCCGGCGTCGAGCCCCATCTCGCCGCACGACGTCGAGGGCCAGCGGCCCGTCGATCTCGCCGTGTCTGGCGTAGAGGGCCTGGTGGAACGCGTAGGCCTGGGCGGGCCCGGCGGCGCGCAGCACCGCCTGCTGGACCTTGGCGGCCTGCACCGACCCGAGGCTCAGGATGGGGTTGTTGACGAGGCCCAGCCTCAGCCCGGCGTTCATGCGCAGCAACCCGTCGAGGTCGTGCTCGGCCTTGCGGCAGAAGGGGCAATTGTAGTCGAAATACTCGACCAGGACCACGTCCGGCTGGCGGGCGCCGGTCCAGACCACGCCGGGCAGCCCCTCGACCGACAGGTCCGACGGGAGGCGGTAGTTGTAGACCTGCTTGCCGTCGTCGGCGGTGAAGGGGAACAGGCTGCCGGCCTGGGCGAGGGCCCGGCCCGACGGACCCGCGACGCCGAACCCCGTGACGGCCACGCCGCCCCAAAAGGCCCCCCGGAGGAGCGCCGCGTCGATCCACCACCATTCCGTCGTCCCCGTGGCTCCGATCGGCGGAGTCTAGACCGGAACGCGCCCCGGTGGAACGTCCGGGGCGCCCGCGCCGACATGGTCAACGCCTTGTCAACCATCGCGCCCCTAAGCTTCCGCAACGGGGCCGGCCGTCCGGCCAGGCGGCATCCGGGAACCCGACATGGCGAGATCTGTCTTCAAGGCGTGGCTGCGGTGCGCCGCCCTGGGGGCCATGGCTGTCCCGCTCGCGACCCTGGCGCCGCTCCCGGCCTCCGCCGCCGCGGCACCGGCGGCCCACATCGGCGGTTTCGACGCCTTCGTCCAGTCGCTGTGGCCCCAGGCCCACGCCCAGGGCGTGTCGCGGACGACCTTCGACGCCGCCTTCGCGGGCGTGACGCCCGACCCGAGCGTGATCGAGAAGACCCGCACGCAGGCCGAGTTCCGCAAGACGGTCGGCCAGTATCTCGACACCGCCGTATCGGACAAGCGCATCGCGCTCGGCCGCGCGAAATACGCCGACTACGCGCGCTGGCTCGCCAAGGCCGAGGACCGGTTCGGCGTCGACCGCTACATCATCATGGGGGTCTGGGGTCTCGAGACCAAATACGGCACCTACACGGGCGACGACTACGTCGTCCGGTCGCTCGCCACGCTGGCCTATGCGGGCTACCGCGGCACCTACTTCCGCTCCGAACTCCTGAAAGCCCTGGTGATCCTCCAGGAGGGCCACGTCGATCCCGCCCACATGATGGGCTCCTGGGCCGGCGCCATGGGGCAGACGCAGTTCATGCCGTCGAACTTCAAGCCCTATGCGGTGGATTTCGAGCACCACGGCCGGCGCGACATCTGGACCAGCGTGCCCGACGCCGTCGGCTCGACCGCCAACTTCCTGCGCAAGCACGGCTGGATCCCGGGCGAGACCTGGGGCTACGAAGTCGTGCTGCCGCGACGGCCTCGCCGGCGCCACGGACCATTACGCGCTCCTTCGCCGCCTGGGCCGAACGCGGCGTCACGCGGGCCGACGGGGGCGAGATGCCCCGACAGGGCCGGGCCGCCCTGCTCCGGCCCGCGGGCGCGGAAGGGCCGGCCTTCCTGGTCACGCCCAATTTCAAGGTCATCAAGAGCTATAACAACTCGACCTCCTACGCGCTCGGCGTCTGCCTCCTGGGCGACCGTATCGCCGGCTGGGGGCCGTTGAAGGGACGCTGGCCGGGCGCTACGGTAGCGGAAACGCGGTGATCCCGATGGTCGATGCCTTTCCACGCGCGCTGCGGATCGCGCTCCTCGCCGCGGCGGCCCTGGCGGGTGCCGGGCCGGCCGGCGCGCAGTCGGCGCCGCCCCCGGTGGCGGTCCCCGCGCGCCCCGTGGCGGCGAGGCCGGCCCAGCCGCAGAAGCCCATCGTGCTCGTCGTGGGGGACCGTTTCGCCATGGCGCTCGCCGACGGGCTCGAGGCCGATTCCTCGGTCCTGGTCTCGCGCACCACGGGCGACGCCTTCGGCCTCACCCGGCCGGGTTTCGCGGATTCGCTCGGCACCATCCGGGAGCGGCTGACCCGGCCCGACAGGCCCGCGCTCACCGCCATGATGGTGGGCACGGACGACCGCGACGTGCTGTCGGACGCGTCGGGCCGCTACGAGCCGGGCTCCGCCGGCTGGGCCCGGATCTACGGCGAGCGGGTCGATGCCGTGTCCAAATTGTTCCGCGACGCCGGGATCCCGCTGGTCTGGGTCGGCCTGCCGGCGGTGCGCTCGTCGAGCCTGTCGGCCGATTTCGTCCGGCAGAACGGCCTCATCCGCGACCGCGCCGCCAAGAACGGCGCCTCCTACGTCGACAGCTTCGACGGCTTCACCGACGATGCCGGCCGCTACAGCCCCGTCGGCCCGGACGTCGACGGCGCGACCGCCAAGCTGCGCCGCGCCGACGGCCTCGGCTTCACCCGCGCCGGGGCCCGCAAGCTCGCGAGCTTCCTCGCACCCGAGATCGCGCGGCTCGGCCGCAGCAGCGCGGCCGCCACCGCGAACGACCTCGCCGACCTCACCATCGACCGGGCGCGAGGCTTCGACGCGGCGCTCGACGTCGACGTCAATGCCCAGATCCGGCGCGAGGCGGCGCGGGCCGCCGGCCAGCCGGCCCCGCTCGATACGGCACCCCAGGGACCGGCCGCCGGCCCCGTGCTGTCGCTCACCTCCGCCACGGTGGCGCCCGACGGGCAGCTCGCCAGCCTCGTCCCGCCCCCCGGCGCGCCGGTGGCGGCCGACCCTCCCCTGCCCCGGCCCGGCCGGGCCGACGACTTTTCCTGGCCCAGGCCCTGAGGCTTGACGGGCCGGAGACCCGGTGGTAGCCCTTTTCCATTGAGAGCGAGCGTGGCACCCATGTCGTCCCGGCTTATCGTAATTCTGGCGCCTGGAGCGGATCGAGACTGAGGTCTCGGCATCCGCTTTCGGCGCATTCCCCAGGCCCCTCGCGGGCCTTTTTTATTGCCCAGATTTCCACCCAGCAGCCCTCCGGAGCCTTCAATGTCGAGACAGATGACCGGCGCCGAAATGGTGGTCGCAGCCCTGGAGGACCAGGGCGTCGACACGATCTTCGGTTACCCCGGCGGGGCCGTCCTGCCGATCTACGACGCGCTGTTCCAGCACCCCAACGTCAAGCACGTGCTGGTGCGCCACGAGCAGGGCGCCGGCCATGCCGCGGAGGGCTACGCCCGCTCCTCCGGCAAGGTCGGGGTGCTGTTGGTCACCTCGGGACCGGGCGCCACCAATGCCGTGACGGCGCTGACCGACGCCCTGCTCGACTCGATCCCGCTGGTGTGCATCACCGGCCAGGTGCCGACGCATCTCATCGGGTCGGACGCGTTCCAGGAATGCGACACGACCGGCATCACGCGCCACTGCACCAAGCACAATTACCTCGTGCGCCGCATCGAGGACCTGCCCCGCATCCTGCACGAGGCCTTCTGGGTGGCGTCGCACGGCCGGCCCGGTCCCGTCGTGATCGACATCCCCAAGGACGTGCAGTTCGCCAGCGGCACCTACGTCGGCCCGCAGAACATCGTCCACAAGACCTACCAGCCCAAGGTGAAGGGCGAGCTCGACAAGATCCGCCAGGCGGTCGCCCTGATGGCGGCGGCCAAGCGGCCGGTCTTCTACACGGGCGGTGGCGTCGTGAACGCGGGGCCGGAAGCCTCGGCGCTGCTGCGCGAGCTCGTGGGACTGACCGACTTCCCCATCACGTCGACCCTGATGGGCCTCGGCGCCTATCCGGCCTCGGGCCGGAACTGGCTGGGCATGCTGGGCATGCACGGGACCTACGAGTCGAACCATGCCATGCACGACTGCGACCTGATGATCGCGGTCGGCGCCCGCTTCGACGACCGCATCACGGGGCGGCTCGACGGCTTCTCGCCCGACTCCCGCAAGATCCACATCGACATCGATCCCTCGTCGATCAACAAGGTCGTCAAGGTCGACCTCGGCATCGTGGGCGATTGCGGCTTCGTGCTGGAAGACATGGTGCGCCTGTGGCGCTCGGAAGGCCACACGACGGACCGCGCCGCCCTCAAGGAGTGGTGGGACAGGATCGACGGCTGGCGCCGCCGCAACTCGCTCGGCTTCGCCAATTCGGCGACGACCATCAAGCCCCAGCACGCCATCCGGCGGCTCCACGAGCTGACCAAGGGCCGGGACACCTACATCACCACGGAGGTCGGCCAGCACCAGATGTGGGCCGCCCAGCACTACGGCTTCGAGGAGCCGAACCGCTGGATGACGTCGGGCGGGCTCGGCACCATGGGCTACGGCCTGCCGGCCGCCATCGGGGTGCAGATGGCCCATCCCGGGGCGCTCGTCATCGACGTCGCCGGCGAGGCCTCGATCCTCATGAACATGCAGGAGATGTCGACGGCGCTGCAGTACCGCCTTCCCGTCAAGGTCTTCATCCTCAACAACAGCTACATGGGCATGGTGCGCCAGTGGCAGGAGCTGCTGCACGGCTCGCGCTATTCGGAGAGCTATTCCGAGGCCCTGCCCGACTTCGTCAAGCTGGCCGAGGCCTATGGCGGCGTCGGCATCCGCTGCGAGGACCCGGCCGACCTCGACGCCGCGATCCTCAGGATGATCGACACGCCGCGCCCGGTGATCTTCGACTGCGTGGTCGAACGGGAAGAGAACTGCTTCCCCATGATCCCGTCGGGCAAGGCCCACAACGAGATGCTCCTGCCCACCGGCATCGACGACTGGGGCGCCCCCGACCTCGGCGCCGTCATCGACGAGAAGGGCAAGATGCTGGTGTGACGCCGGGAAGCGCCGCGCTCCTCCCCTCCCGGGAGAAGGCGGCGCGACGGGCCGGCCGCGGCGATCGGAGGCTCTCCGGCCTTCCGGTCCGGACCTCCGCCGCGATCGCCGACGACCGCGACCGGGCGCCCGCCGCCCGGGCCTCCTCATCCGGCCCTTCGGGCCACCCTCGCCCCGGACGGGAGAGGGGCGCCAGCCGCAACGACCGAGACCTGCCATGAACGCCCTCGCAACCGCGCCCGCTTCCCCGCCCTCGCCCTATTCGTCGGCGCTCGCCACGTCGAACACCGAGTCCCACACGCTCTCCGTCCTCGTCGACAACGAGCCCGGCGTGCTCGCCCGCGTGGTGGGGCTGTTCTCCGGCCGCGGCTACAACATCGAGAGCCTGACGGTCGCCGAGGTGGCCCATGCCGAGCACCAGTCGCGCATCACCATCGTGACCTCGGGCACGCCGGAGGCCGTCGAGCAGATCCGCCACCAGCTCGAGCGCCTCGTGCCGGTGCATCGCGTGACCGACCTCACCCTGTCGGGGAACTTCGTCGAGCGCGAACTCGCCATGGTGAAGGTGCGCGGCAAGGGCGAGAACCGCATGGAGGCGCTGCGCCTCTCGGAAGCCTTCCGTGGCCGGGTCGTCGATGCCACCACCGAGAGCTTCACTTTCGAGCTCACCGGTGCGCCGTCCAAGATCGACCATTTCGTCGAGCTCATGCGCCCCGTCGGCCTCGTCGAGGTGTCGCGCACGGGCGTGGCGGCCATTTCGCGTGGGCCGGAGGGGATGTGACCCCATGCCGGGCACGCTGCTCTGGGCCCTGGTCATCTTCTGCTTCGTCAGCTCGATCACGCCCGGCCCCAACAACCTCATGCTGATGACGTCCGGCGTGAATTTCGGCGTGCGGCGCACCGTGCCCCACATGTTCGGCATCGCGTTCGGCTTCACCCTGATGGTGGTGCTGGTGGGCCTCGGCCTCGCCGGGATCTTCACCCGCTTTCCCGCGCTGCTCGTCGGCATGAAGTGGGTGGGGGCCGCCTACATGGTGTTCCTCGCCGTCAAGCTCGCCACGGCGTCGCCCCTCGCCCCTGGACGCGCGATCGGCGACCCCATGACGTTTCTGCAGGCGGCGGCCTTCCAGTGGGTCAACCCCAAGGCCTGGATCATGGCGCTGACCGGCGTCGCTACCTACACCGATCCGGCCGACTACACCCGCACGGTGCTGCTGGTGTCGCTGGTCTTCGGCGTGGTGAACCTCCCCTGCATCGCCTGCTGGGCCCTGTTCGGCACGGCGCTGCGCCACGCCCTGCAGAGGCCCGCCGTGCTGCGCGCCTTCAACTGGACCATGGGGGCGCTGCTCATCGCGTCGCTCTATCCCGTCTTCACCGAATAGGTCTCGCCGTCCCCGCCGGAATGCCGCTCCTCCGGTATCAGCGCCGCCTCGATCCGCTCCGGCTCCATGTGCCACGGGATGTTGATCACCACGACGCCCTCGCCCCCGAAGCGCAGCAGCGCCTGGGCGAGACGGGCCGCCTTGTGGGTGTGGAGGAGATGGTGCCACAGGCGGGTCTTGGCCACGGTGGGCACCAGCACCGCGATGGTGCGGCCGGGCGCTTCGTGCCGCAGCCGTTCGATCAGGCGCAGCAGCGGCACGTGGATGCGCCGGAACGTCGCCTGCAGCAGCATCAGCCGCGGTGGCTTCAACCCCGCCGCCCGCACCGGCACCGCGACGTCGCGCTCCCAGGCCTCGCGCAGGCGCTGCGCGGCACCGGGCCGGTCCTCGTCGTCGAGGTCGAGCAGGTGTACGGCGATGACGTCGGACGAGATCTGCAGCGCGAAGCGCACGGCCTTGTCGGTGAGCCGGTTCCAGCCGGGCGTCGCCACCAGAACGAGCGGCGCCTCGGCCGGCCCGAGGACGAGCGGCGCCTCGTCGCGGAGCTGCTGGTCGAGCCGGTCGTAGTAGGACCGGATGCTCCGCAGCAGCAGGATCACCAGCGGGATCGCCAGCACGGTGATCCATGCCCCCTCGACGAACTTCGCCGCCAGGATGACCACCAGCGCCAGACCGGTCGTGGCGGCGCCGACCGCGTTGACGGCGAGCCGCCAGTTCAGGCGCCCGCCGCCCTCGCGCCGCCAATGCACCACCATCCCGGACTGCGACAGCGTGAAGGTGAGAAAGGCGCCGATGGCGAAGAGCGGGATCAGCCGGTCGGTGATGCCGCCGAACGCGACGAGCAGCACCGCCGCCGTGCCGGCGAGGTAGAGCACGCCCACCGAATAGACGAGCCGCCGCCCCGCAACCGCGAAGGGGCGTGGCAGGTAGCCGTCGCGTGCCACGAGGCGGCACAGGCGCGGGAAATCGACGAAGCTCGTATTGGCGGAGAGGCACAGGATCGCCAGGAGGCTGCCGATCGCGACGTCGTAGAACCAGCCCCGCCCCGCGATGGCACCCACGAGCTGCGACAGCACGCTCTGGTAGCCGGCCGCCTGCTGGTCCATGGCGCCGATGCCGTAGGCGCGCGCGAGGTAGCCGATGCCGATCAGCAGGGCCCCGAGCGTCACGACGATCACCGTCAAGGTGTTATGGGCCCGGCGCACCACAGGTTCGCGGAAGGCCGAGACCCCGTTCGACACCGCCTCGACGCCCGTCATGGCGGTGCAGCCGCCCGCGAAGGCGCGCAGCACGATCCACAGGCCCAGGCTCTCGGTGGCGGGCGGCAGCGCGGGCGGGGGCACGACGGGGACCGGGTGCCCGCCGGACGCGATCGCCGCCACCGTGCCCATGGCGATCACGGCCGCGAAACAGGCGATGAACAGATAGGTCGGCACCGCGAAGAGGCGGCCGGCATCGAGCGTGCCGCGCAGGTTGACCAGCGTCAGCAGCGCCAGCACGGCGAGGCACAGGAGCAGCGTGTAGGGGGCGAGTGACGGGATCGCGGAGATCAGCGCCCCGATGCCGGCCGAGATGCCGACCGCGACGTTGAGCACGTAGTCGATCATCAGGGCCGCGGCCGCGAGCAGGCTCGCCGAAGCGCCGAGGTTCGCCTGCGACACCGCATAGGCGCCCCCGTTGCCGGGATAGGCCAGCACGGTCTGCCGGTAGGACACGTAGAGGATGGCCAGCAGCGCCACGAGCAGCAGCATGATGGGCCCGACCACGGCGAGGCCGGCGGCCCCGAGCGGCAGCAGGATCGTCAGGGCCGCCTCCGGCCCGTAGGCCGAGGAGCCGAGCCCGTCGAGGCCCATGGCGGGCACGGCCTCGATGGTGCCGAGCTTGCGCTCCTCGCTCCCGTGCGTGGCGAGGACGCCGCCGAGCAGCACGCGCAGCAGGCGTTCGCGGAGCGGGACGGGGCCGTCGTCGTCGGTGCGGGGTTCTGGCACGGGCGGTGATCCTGGCCTGCAGAGGCGGGCGAGCGGCAACGGGGCCGACGCGACGTTGTTCCTGGCTTTCGTCAGCCGGGCCCGGGGCCGGCGCGCAGCAGGAACACGGCGGCGTCCCACAGCCGGAACGGCCGCTCGCCGGCCCGCTCCAGCGCGAAACCGTGCCGAGAGGCCAACGCGCCGAGTTCGGCGAGGTCTCGCGCGGGGTCGCCGCGATAGGAATAGTTGAGGATGGCGGCGATGCCGCCCGGGCGCAGCACGCGGGCGAGTTCGGCGACATGCCGCTCCGCGAGACGGGCCTCGACCAGGTAGGGGAAGACGTCGGCGGCGAGGACGAGGTCGACCGCGCCGTCCGCGACGCCGTCGAGGTCGCGCCCGGTACCGACGGCGTATCGGGCATTGGCGTGGCGCGCGCGCCGGCGGGCCTCCGCCACCATGTTGGCCGACACGTCGAGCCCGACCACCGCGCGCAGATGGGGCGCGAGCGCCTCCGTGAACCGGCCCATGCCGCAGCCGAGGTCGAGCGCGTCGCGCCCGGGCCCGAGCAGGCCCCAGCCGGCCAGCGCCGCCACGACCTCCCGGGTGGCCTCGGCCAGCAGGCCGGCGTCTCCCAAGGCGTAGAGGGCGACGCCGGCTTCGGGCGCCGCGGCGGCGAGCCGGTCGAAACTGTCCCGCCAATGGTCGAGCGTCGCCTCGGGCGAGGCCAGCGCGGGCGCGTGGTCGACGCTCCCGGCGACGGCGTGGACGGTCCGCCACGCCTCGGGACGGGCATCCGACAGGGCCGCCACGCGCGCCACCGCGGCTTCGTCGTCGGACCGGCCGGCCGCCGCCAGCGCCGCCGCGGCGAGCGCATCCGCGGCATCGGCGGGCGAAGCGGCGGCGATCAGCAGGTGCATCAGCGCGACATTGGCGGGAACGCCGCCGCGCAGGCTGTGGAGCAGCGCGTCGGCGAGGTTGGAGGGATGGGGCAAGCGGCGGCTCCGGCGGGGCGGGTCGCCATCATGGCAGACGGGGCGCGCCGCCGCACCGCCGCCGATGCCGCGCCCCGCTCCGGCGGCCGCGTCCCCGCGTCACCAGGACCGGCCGTTCTTGTTCGGCCCGAGCTGGTCGCCGCGGATGCCCTTCTCGGGCCAGGGCGTCAGCAGCGCCTGGGCATCGCTGCCGGGAAAAAGCGGGACCGCCGGAGCCGTGAAACCCGGGGCGGCGGGCTCGATCGCGTCGACGTCGACGAAGTCCGGGCCGCTGCCCCGCCCGTCGCGGGCGCGGACGGACAGCCGGCGCGACCCGGGCGGCCAGGGCACCTGCGCGACGAAGGCGGGCCCCGCGCCGCGCCGGGTCATCGGCGTCCAGGCGCCGCCGTCGACGCTGCACGCGCAGCGGACCCTGTGCGCCGGCTGGTCCGAGAAGGCGACGGCCCTGACCTGGATCACGCCGCTCGTGACCGCGGGCGCGCCCGTGGCGAGCCGCCGGTCGGCCGGGCTGGTGATCAGCACGAAGGGCCAGGTCGACTGCAGCGGCTTGAAACGCCAGCTCACCGCGCCCTCGTCGATCGCCGCGACCGCGTAGCCGACGGGACCCTCCTCGTTCTGCCCGACGGAGCGCGCCGCCGCATAGAGCGTCCGGCCATCGGGTGCGAGTTCGTTGTAATGCGTGTGGCCCATCTCGACGAGCCGGACGCCGGCACCCCAGAGGAGGCCGGCAAGACGGCGCGCCGGTGCCCGATCGGGGTTGTGCATGTCGGCGGGGTAGGCGTGCGTGAAGACCGCCACGGGGCGCGCCTCTGCGGCGGCCCGGGCGAGCTCTCGCTCCAGCCATCGGAACTGCGGCTTGCCCAGGCGGAAGTCTAGCCCGAAGCCGTTCCGCCCGTAGCCGGCGCTCACCATGTCGAGGAACAGGCAGCGGACACCGCCGTAGGTCCGCACGGCATAATACTGGTGGAGCGCCCGGAGGGGCGGCGCGGGCGGCGGCGGGCCGGCCGGAAGATCCGCGAGCCGGACCGGCACGGGCGGGTCCTGCGCCTGCGCGCCTTTGAGGCCCGAGCGGAACGACGCGAAGGCCGCCATGGACCCGAACTGGCGGTCGTGATCGCCGGGAACGAGGCACACGGGCAGCGCCGGATGCGCGGCCAGCAGGCCGGCCAGGATCCTGTACTCCCCCGCGAGACCGTTCTGGGCCATGTCGCCCGGGAGGTAGACGAAGTCGAAGCTGCCGGCGGGCAGCGCCGCGATCTCCTCGAAGATCAGCTTCGCGTCGGAGACGAGGCGCCGTTGACGGCGGCGGATCGGCGCCGCGTCATCAGGCGAGAGCTCCGTGAGGTGCAGGTCGCCGACGTGGAAGACGACGAAGGGGCATTCCAGGCTCGGGGTAGGTGCCGGGGCGGGATCGGGCATGGGACGGCCTCGCGCGAGAGCAGCCCGGCGCGGCGCCCGCGAGGGCCGATCCCGCGGTCCGGGCCGGTCGCCGAATCACACCACCCTCGGTGACCGGGAGTTGTTTTCCTGGGATCCGATTGAACGCATGAGCTGTCCCGGCCGTCAAGCCGCCCCGGCGCGCCGCAGCCAGCGCCGCCGCAGCACGCGGTCGACCGCGCCCCACTCGTATTTGTAGGGTTCCTGGCCGCGCAGCAGGTTCAGCATGCCCGGCCCCTGCCGGGTCATCGTGTCGAGCGCATGCCCCATCAAAACCGTGCCGGGGCTCTCGAAGGCGAAGGCGGGGTCGAGGCCGCCGAGGTAGGCGTAGAGCGTCGGGCCGCGGCGCAGGCCGTGGAAGACGCCGGCGACCTCGCCCTCGATGCGCAGGAGCGCGGCGTGGAGCAGCCCGGCGGCGGCGAGGCGCGGCGCGGCGCGGCGGTGGAAGGCCTGCACGGCGGGGTCGGCCAGCACGCCGGCTTCGCCGCGGCTTTCCCAGCGCAGCGCATGCAGGCGGAACAGCGCGTCGAGATGGGCGGGAACGGTTTCCTCCCCGGCGAGTTCGACCGTGCCGCCGCGCCGCTCGACGCGGTGACGGGCCATGCGGAGCTTGCGGGCCTTGCCGGGGGGGACGACGGCCAGGGCATCGGGGGTGTCGCCGGCCCAGGTCAGGACGGGGCAGCGGCTGTGGTCGGCGGCCTCGCCGGACCATCCCGGCGGCAGGGACCACAGCAGCACGGGCGAGTCCGGGGCGAGCTCCTCCAGCGAAGCGACGTCCCAGTCGGTTTGCCCGTCCAGGCAGGACAGGACGACGGGGCCGGCGTCGGGCCCGGCATCGGGCGCGACGAGGAGGTCGAGGTCGTCCGACAGGCCGATGCCGAGCGGCAGCAGCCGCCGGCTCGCCGCCTCGAGATAGAGCGGCGCCAGGGCGACGAGCTCGTTGCCGCGCCAGACCGCGACGGTGCGCAGCGGCCCCGGCGCGAAGACCTGCCACCAGGGCAGCAGCCAGGCCGGCGAGCGGAAGGGCGTCGCGTCGGGGCACCGGCGGAACAGGTCCCACCACGCCGGCTCCAGGGCCTTCAGTTCGGCGAGGCCGGTGACGGCGATGGCGCGGAGCGGCACCGTCACGCGGCACCGCCGGCGAGGCGGCGATAGACGTCGAGGTAGCGCGACGCCATGGCGGTCTCGTCGAACCTGTCGCGCGCCTGGGCGCGGCACGCGGACGGCCGGATCGCGCCGGCCGACCGGATGGCTTCCGCCATGCCGGCGGCGTCCGGCACCAGGAAGCCCGTCTCGCCCGGGATCACGGCGTCCCGCAAGGCGCCGTTGGGGAAGGCCACGACCGCGGTGCCGCAGGCCGCGGCTTCGCGCGCCACCAGCGACGACGTCTCGGCGGCGAGGCTCGGCACCAGCAGGCAGCGGGCCGCCGTCAGCAGGCGACGCTTGCGGGCGAAGCCCACGGGGCCGACGAAGCGGCGCCGCGCGTCGAGCGCCGGCCGCACCTCGCGCTCGAAATAGGTCAGATGAGCCGCATAGGGATAGAGCTCGCCCGCCACGATCAGCGGAACATCGGCCCGATGAGCCGCTTCGAGCGCCAGGTGGACGCCCTTCTCGGGACAGATGCGGCCGAGGAAGAGCGCGAAGCCGCGCTTGGCGTGGCGCGCCGTGAGCCGGTCGACCGGGACGCCGTTCTCGATCGTCGGCAGCAGGCCGGGCGAGGGCGGGCATGCCGCCTGCTGGGCGGCCGAGACGCAGTTGAGGAAGGTGCGGGGCCGCGCGGGCCGCAGCGCTTCGGCGGGATACCAGTCGGGCGGCAGATGGAGCGTCGCCAAGGTGGGCGGCCCGGGCGGTGGCAGGTAGCGGTGGAAGTCGAGGCCGTGCAGGTGGACGAGGTCGACGGGCGTCCCGGCCAGGACGCGCCCGATGGCGGCGGCGGTGTCGGCCTGGGCGGCGGCGAGGACCGCGTCGTCGAGCGGGCCGGCCCGCCACGGGATGGGGCGGAGGTCGCCGGCCACGCGCGAGCCTTCGGGCGCCACCACGATCGAGCGGTGCCCGCCGACCACCAGCACGCGGTCGAGCGTCGAGAGCACCTGCTCGGATCCGCCGCTGCTGTCGGGCGACACGCGGGCCAGCGGATAGGACACGCTGAGCACCGTCAGCCTCATGGCCGGCGCTCCATGCCGAGCGCGGCCTCGGCGGCGCGGACGCGCGCCAGCCAGCCGGCGCCGTCGAGACCCCAGCCGTGGCGCTCGTAGAGGAGGTCGCCGGTGTGGGGCAGACGGGCGAAATCGTGAGCGGGGGCCGGCCGGACGGTCTCGCGATCGAGCGCGAAGCCCGCCAGCGTGGCGCGCTGGGTCACGTGGCAGGCCGCCATCCGCTGCTTGAGCGCGACTTCGGCGAGCGTCGGGGCGAGGTCCCAGGGCGCCGGCGTCCCGGCCGGAGCGGGGAGAAAGGTCTGCCGGATCCAGCCCTCGGGCCCGGCATGGTAGAAGGGCATTTCGAGCAGGGCCGGCGCCGGCGCGCCCGCCAGCCGCACCGCCGCATGGGCCGCGAAGGCGACGGCGTCGTGGTCCGGGTGGCCGCCCTCGTAGGCGTGGGTGAGGACGATCGCGGCGCGCGCCACGAAGGGCACCAGCCGCCGCGCGATGTCGGCGAGGCCGTGGGCCGCGCTCTGGTCGGCGACGCCGAGCCCGTGGTGGCGCGCCGCCGGCACGCCCGCGAGGGCGAGGGCGTCCCGCGCCTCGCGCCAGCGCGCCGCCGCATAGGCGGCCGGTGTGTCGAAACCGTGCCGGCGCGCATCCTCGCCGCTGCGCGGCGCGCCGTCGGTGACGTGGAGGACGTCCACGTCGGCCAATCGCGACAGCAGCGCCCCGCAGCCCAGGACCTCGTCGTCCGGGTGAGCGACGACGACGAGCCAGCGCACGTCCGTGGGCGGCCGCTCCGTCGCGGGCCCTCCGGTCACTTGCCCCAGCGCAGCGCCAGTGGCTGGAGATCCTCGGCGATCTCGAGCAGGCCGGCCCGGGTGGCGGGGTGGAGCGGCTCGAACGGGTGGCGCACGTGGTCGCTCTCGATCACGCCGCCCGCCATCATCACGGCCTTGGCGGCCCTGAGCCCGCACTGCCGGTTCTCGTAGTTGATGAGCGGCAGGCACTTGGCATATTGCGCCGCAGCCGCCTTGCGGTCGCCCGCGAGATGGGCCGTGACGATGGGCTTGATGAGGTCGGGCAGCAGTGCGCTCGTCATGGTGCCGGTGGCGCCGGCGTCGAGGTCGGCCATCAGCGTGATGGCTTCCTCGCCGTCCCACGGCCCCGCGATGGCGTCGCCGCCGGCGGCGATCAGCGCCCGCAGCTTGGCGGCCGCCTGCGGCACCTCCACCTTGAAGTAGCGGACGAGCGGCACCTCCCGGGCGAGGCGGACCAGGAAGGACACCGACAGCGGCACGCCCGAGAGCGGCGCGTCCTGCACCATGATGGGCAGCTTCGCGGCGTCGGCGACGCGGGCGAAATGCTCGACCATCAGGTTCTCGTCGGCCCGCAGGCCCGCGCCGTGGTAGGGCGGCATCAGCATCAGCATCGCGGCGCCGGCCGCGGCCGCACGGCGCCCGCGCTCGGCCGCGATGGCGGTCGCGTAATGCGAGCAGGTGACGATGACCGGCACGCGGCCCGCCACCTGGTCGAGGCTCGCCGTCACGAGCTCTTCGCGCTCGGCGTCGGTGACGGCGAACTGCTCGGAATAGTTCGCCAGGATGCAGATGCCGTCGACACCCTGGTCGACCATGCAATCCATCACCCGGCGCTTGCCGGGGAGGTCGAGGTCGCCGTTCGCCTTGAAGGGCGTCGGGGCCACGGGGAAGATGCCGGTGAGGGGCTTGGCGGTCGTCACGTGTCTGCTCCCGGCCGCGGCGCTCGATTCGGCGCGCATCGGATGCCGTCACGCTTAAGGGGATCCGCGCCGCCCGTAAACCCCGGCCTTTGTTTTGTCGGACAATTGCTGCTGCCCCGGTGGGCAGACCGCAGCCGTGGCGGGACGCCGGTTGTCCGTCCCTTGTGCAGCGCGGCAAAGCCCGTCCCCGGGACAGCCTGCCCTTGCCCCGGCCGGGCGCGCGGCCACCGGCCCTGGCACGGGCTTTGCTCGCTTCCGCGGTATCGCTGGGGCGCGGGCCGCCGGACCCCTCCGATCACGGGCTTCCGCGGGCGTTCGGAGGGCCGAGGGCGATTCGCCGGAGCCGCCCGGCCGGAAGGCCCGTGGCGCCGCGCATAGGGTAGACACGATGGGTATGGAATTCTCGTCCGACCAGAAACATTGGCTGGACGGCTTCGCCTCCGGGCTCGGCGCCATGCGGTCGATCGGCCGGGCGCCCGCGGGCGTCCCCGCCGAGGCGACCGGCCCCGATGCCGACCAGATGAAGGCGCAGGACCGGCAGGTGGCGGCGGGCGGGAAACTCGCCGACCAGGAGAAATGGAAGCGGGCCGAACACCCGTTCGAGTCCTACGAGCGGCTGAAGGCCGTGGCGCTCACCGGCACGCGGCCGAAGCCGGAAGACAATTTCCGCTGGCGCTACCACGGGCTCTTCTATGTCGGTCCGGCGCAGGACAGCTACATGTGCCGGCTCCGCATCCACAACGGCATCCTCAAGCACTGGCAGTTCGCCGCCATCGCCGACCTCGCCGACCGCGACGGGGGCGGCTACGCCCATGTGACGACGCGCTGCAACCTCCAGGTCCGGGAGATCCCGCCCGAGCGCGGCTCGCATTTCCTCGAAGGCCTGGCCGACCTCGGCATCATCCCGCGCGGCGCGGGCGCCGACAACATCCGCAACGTCACGGGCTCGGCCACAGCCGGCATCGATCCGCAGGAGCTGCTCGACACGCGCCCCGACGCCAAGGACTGGCACCACCACATCCTCAACACCCGCGTGATGTACAACCTTCCGCGCAAGTTCAACGTGAGCTTCGACGGCGCCGGCAGGATCGCCACGCTGGAGGACACCAACGACATCGGCTTCCAGGCCGTGGAGGTGCTGGAGGGCGCGCCGATCCCGGCCGGCATCTACTATCGGCTGGCGATCGGCGGCATCTCGGGCCACAAGGACCTCGCCCGCGACACCGGTGTCGTGCTGCCGCCCGGCGACTGCATCCGGATCGCGGACGCCATCATCCGCGTCTGGTCCGAGCACGGCGACCGGACGAACCGCAATCACGCCCGCATGAAATACGTGCTCGATGCCTGGGGCTTCGACAAGTTCCTGGCCGCCGTCGAGGAGAAGCTCGGCGAGACGCTCCAGCGGCTCGACGTCGCCCACGTGGCACCCCGCCCCGCCTACGACCGTCTCGGCCATATCGGCGTCCACCCGCAACGGCAGGCGGGCCTCGCCTACATCGGCGTCGTGCTCGAGGCCGGCCGGCTGTCGACCGACCAGATGCGGTCGCTCGCCGAAGTCTCGCGCCGCTACGGCGACGGCGACATCCGCCTCACCGTCTGGCAGAACCTGCTGATCTCGGGCGTCCGCGACGAGGACGTCGGGACGGTCCGCGCCGCCATCGACGCCATGGGGCTCGCCACCGAGGCCTCGACGATCCGCGCCGGGCTCGTGGCCTGCACGGGCTCCTTCGGCTGCAAGTTCGCCAACGCCGACACCAAGCGCGACGGCAACGGGATCGTGGCCCGCATCGAGCCGCGCGTGCCGATGGACCAGCCCGTCAACGTGCACCTGACGGGCTGCCCCAACTCCTGCGCCCAGCACTATATCGGCGACATCGGGCTCATCGGCGTCAAGGTGCCGGTCGGCGACGACGACACGGTGCCGGGCTACAACATCCACGTGGGCGGCGGGTTCGGCACCGAGGCGGCGATCGCCAGGATGATCTACCCCGACACCAAGGCCGAGGACGCGGCGGCCCGGGTCGAGGCCCTGCTGCGGGCCTATCTCGCCCACCGCGCCACGCCGGACGAATCGTTCCACGCCTTCGCCAACCGCCACGCGGTCGAGGACCTGCGGAGCCTCGCCGAGGCGCAGATCCTGGAGGGAGCGGAAGCATGAGCGCCGCCCAGCAGTTCATCGTCACCATCCCCGAGACGGCCCCCTTCTCGCCCGAGCAGCGCTCGTGGCTGTCGGGCTTCTTCTCGGCCTCGGTCGCCGCCATGGCGGCGGAGGCGCCGGTCGCCAGCAACGACGCCGCGGCCGCCAAGCCCGACGGGCCCGTGCTCGCCACCAACGACGAGGCACCCTGGCACGACCCCTCGCTGGAACCCGACGCCCGCATGGCGATGGCCGAAGACCGGCCCATCGCGCCGCGCCTCATGGCCGCCATGGCGCAACAGGATTGCGGCCAGTGCGGCTACAATTGCGCCGACTACGCCAATGCCATCTTCCTGAAGAGCGAGGCGCGGCTGAACCTCTGCGCCCCGGGCGGCAAGGTCACGGCTCGGCTGCTGAAAGCGCTCGCGGTCGAACTCGACGACGTCAACGGCGACCGGACGGCGGCCGACACCGGGGCGGCCGATGCCGGCACGTCGCCCGCCGTCGCGGCCGCGCAGGCGGCGGTCGTCCCGGGCACGTCGCGCGAGGCACCCGCGACGGCGGTGTTCAGTTCGCGCCGCCGCCTCAACCAGGAAGGCTCGGCCAAGGACACCTGGCACGTCGAGTTCGACCTGTCGAAGAGCGGCGTGAGCTACGTCGTGGGCGACAGTTTCGGGGTGTTCCCCAAGAACAACCTGGGTCTCGTCGACCAGATCATCGCCATGCTGGGCGCCTCGCACCTCACCGAGATCAACGGCAAGACGCTGCGCCGGGTGCTGCGCGAGGATGTCGACCTCGGGCTCGCGCCCGATTCGCTGTTCGAGCTCTTCTCCTACATCTCGGGCGGCAAGAGCCGCGAGAAGGCCCGCGCCCTCGCCAAGGGCGAGGACCCGGACGGCGACGCCGCGCAGCTCGACGTCCTGGCGGTGCTGCACAAGTTCTCCAACGTCCGACCGCATCCCGAAGCCTTCGTGGACGCGCTCTCCCCGCTCCAGCCGCGGCTCTACTCCATCTCCTCGTCGCCGAACCTGTTCCCCGGCGGCCTGTCGCTGACCGTGGACGCGGTTCGCTACCAGGTGAACAAGCGCAAGCGCACCGGCGTCGCCTCGACCTGGCTGGCCGACGCCGTCGAGCCCGGCGAGGAGCTGCAGGTCTACGTCCAGAAGGCCCATAACTTCGCCCTGCCGGAGGACGGGACGCGGCCCGTCATCATGGTGGGGCCCGGCACGGGCGTCGCGCCGTTCCGCGCCTTCCTGCAGGAACGCAAGGCTTCGGGGGCGCCCGGCAAGAACTGGCTGTTCTTCGGCCACCAGAAGTCGGCGACGGACTTCTTCTACCGCGACGAGCTCGAAGCCCTGCGGCGCGAGGGCGTGCTGACGCGCCTGTCGCTCGCCTGGTCGCGCGACGCCGGCCAGAAGTTCTACGTGCAGGACCGGATGCGCGAGGTCGGCGCCGACCTGTGGCGCTGGCTCGACGAGGGCGCGCATGTCTATGTCTGCGGCGACGCCAAACGCATGGCCAAGGACGTCGAGGCCGCCATGGTCGACATCGCGGTCACGGCCGGCAAGAAGTCGACCGACGAAGCCGTCGCCTTCGTGAGCCAGCTCAAGAAGGACAAGCGGTTCCAGCTCGACGTCTATTGACGCGACCGCGGTGGCGGGGAGCGTGGTCGGGCGAAGCCGTCGGGGAGGTCGATCCCGGTCGAGGGGGCCGTTCCGCCACGCACCAGGTCGGAGAGCGCAGGGCGTCGCCTGATGGCGCCGGACCGCGCCGGGACCCACCGTCCGCCGTCTCGGGGCCGAGCATGGCGCGAAACGGACCCGCGACGCCTTCTCCCGCGCGTCGCGGACCGCTAGAAGGAGCGCCGGACCCCGCCCGCGGCCGAGGCCGCCTCCGAGACCCGAGATCCATGGCTCCTCCCGTCCCCGTCTCGCCCCTCGCCCCCGCCACCACGCCCGCCATTCCCCCCATCGCGGGACTGCGCTTCGCCTCGGGCGAGGCCGGCATCCGCTACAAGGGGCGCACCGACGTAACGGTCGCCGTCATGCCCGAGGGCACCGCGGCGGCGGGCGTCTTCACCCGGTCGCGATGCCCCTCGGCCCCGGTCGACTGGTGCCGGGCCAACCTCGCCGGCGGCAAGGCGCGGCTGCTGGTCGTGAACTCGGGCAACGCCAACGCCTTCACGGGACGCACCGGCGTCGCCTCGACGCGGCTGACGGCCGAGATCGCGGGCCGGGCCAGCGGCGCGCCGGCCGGCGAAATCTTTCTCGCCTCGACGGGCGTCATCGGCGAGCCGCTCGACGCCACGCGCTTCGAGGGCGTGCTCGACAGGCTCGTGGCCGAGGCGCGCGAGGACGGCATCGCCGGGGCCGCCGGCGCCATCATGACGACCGACACCTTCCCCAAGCTCGCCACCGCCACGGCGGAGCTCGGCGGCGTGCCGGTGACGATCAACGGCATCGCCAAGGGGGCCGGCATGATCGCGCCCGACATGGCCACCATGCTGAGCTTCGTCTTCACGGACGCGCCGATCGCCGCGCCGGCACTCCAGGCGCTGCTGTCGCGCGGGGTCGAGCGCTCGTTCAACTGCATCACGGTCGACAGCGACACCTCGACCTCCGACACCCTGATGCTCTTCGCCACCGGCGGCGCCGCGGTCCGCGGCGCCCCCGCCATCACCGATGCCGCCGACCCGCGGCTCGCGGGTTTCGCGGCGGCGCTCGACGGGTTGCTGCTCGAACTCGCCCACCTCGTCGTCAAGGACGGCGAGGGCGCCCGCAAGTTCGTGTCCGTGACGGTGGAGGGCGCCGAGACGGACGCGGCCGCCAAGCGCATCGCGCTGTCGATCGCCAACTCGCCCCTGGTCAAGACCGCGGTGGCGGGCGAGGACGCCAATTGGGGCCGCGTCGTCATGGCGGTCGGCAAGGCGGGCGAAGCCGCCGACCGCGACCGTCTGGCGATCTGGTTCGGGCCCATCCGCGTCGCCGCCGAGGGCCTGCGAGACCCGGCCTACGACGAGGCGGCGACCTCCGCCTACATGAAGGGCCAGGACATCGACATCCGGGTCGAGATCGGCCTAGGTTCGGGCGCCGCCACGGTGTGGACCTGCGACCTGACCAAGCTCTATGTCGAGATCAACGGCGACTACCGCTCCTGAGAGGACGCCGGCGCCGCGGGCGGGCCGCCGGGCCGCGCTCTCGTGCGCCGCCGCGGCGGCCATCGCCCTCGTCGGGGCCGCATGGTGGCTCGATCGGGCGGTCGCCCGTGCCGCCCGCAACCTCGCCCTGCCCCCCGCCTCCGTCGAGGTGGTCGACCGGGACGGGCGCCTGCTGCGGCCCTTCGCGACGCCGGGAGGCCGCTGGTCGCTGCCCGTCGCCGCCCGCGACGTCGACCCGGCCTTCCTGGCCCTGCTCACCGCCGTCGAGGACAGCCGCTTCGCCAGCCATGGCGGCGTCGACCCTCGCGCCGCCCTGCGGGCCGCCGCGCAATGGGCTGGTGAACCGCCGCATCGTGTCGGGGGCCTCGACGCTGTCGATGCAGGTCGCCCGGCTGCTGGCACCGCGCCCCCGCCACGCGCCGCGCGCCAAGATCGGCCAGGCGATGCGGGCCATCGCGCTCGAGCGGCGCTTCGGCAAAGCGGGCGTCCTCGACCTCTACCTGCGGCTCGCCCCCTACGGCGGGCCGCTGCAGGGCGTGCGGGCCGCGAGCCTTGCCTGGTTCGGGCACGAGCCGGATCATCTGTCGCTGGCCGAGGCGGCCCTGCTGGTCGCCCTGCCCCAGGCGCCGGAGCGCCGCCGCCCGGATCGCTTCGCGGACCGCGCCCGGGCGGCGCGCGACCGCATCCTCGACCGCGCCGTGGCGGCCGGCCTCGCCACCCCGGACGAGGCGGCGGCGGCCCGGGCCGAGGCCGTGCCGGAGCTCCGCCGCCCCCTGCCGGCCCTGGCGTTCCACGCCGCCGGCGAGGCCCGGGCCGCCGCGCCCGCGGCGCCCCGCATCCGGTTGACGCTGGACGGCCCGCTCCAGGCGGGCCTCGAAGCGCTGGCGATGCGCCACGCGGCCCGCTTCGGCCCCGCCGTCTCGGCGGCGCTGGTCGTGGTGGACAATCTCGACGGCACGGTGCTGGCCGACATCGGCGCCGCGGACCCGCGCTCGCTGGCCGGCGCCGGGCGGATCGACATGGCGCGGGCGGTGCGCTCGCCCGGCTCGGCGCTGAAGCCCTTCATCTACGCCATGGCGTTCGAGGACGGGATCGCGGCGCCCGAAACGCTGATCGACGACCGCCAGACGCATTTCGGCACCTATGCGCCGGCCGATTTCGACGGCGACTTCTCGGGCAGCGTGACGGCGCGCCAGGCGCTGCAGCAATCGCTTAACCTGCCCGCGGTGGCGCTGCTCGACCGGGTCGGGCCGGCGCGGTTCCTGGCGCGGCTCGGCGACACGGGAACGCGGATCGTCCTGCCCGGTGCCGAACCGCCGGGCCTCGCGCTGGCGCTCGGCGGCCTCGGGCTGCGCCTCGTCGACCTCGCGCGGCTCTATGCCGGGCTGGCCCGCGGCGGCGAGGTGCCCCGGCCTCGTCGAACGCCTGGAGCCGCCGGAACGGGTGCTGCGGCCGGGGCGCCCGATCGCCGATCCGGCCTCGGCCTGGGCCGTGGGCGAGATCCTGCGCGGCGTGCCGCCGCCCGCCAACGCCCTGCCCGGGCGCCTCGCCTTCAAGACCGGCACGTCCTACGGCTACCGAGACGCCGTCGCGGTCGGCTTCGGGCGCGCGCTACACGGTGGCGGCCTGGCTCGGGCGGCCGGACGACGGCTCGGTGCCGGGCCTCGTCGGGCGACAGGCCGCGGCGCCCCTGCTGTTCGACGCCGTCGCCCGCCTGCCCGGGCCGCTGGAGCCGCCCGCCCGCCCGCCGTCGCCGCGTTCCGCGGCGGCGAGCCCTGCCGGCGCCGCTGCGCCGCCTCGCCCGCCGCGCCGCCGACGGCGAGGGACAGGCCCCGTGCCGGCGCCGGCGCCGGGGCCGGATGCGGCGGCGCCGGGCGGAGCGCACCGGCGCTGCGCATCGCCTACCCGCCGAACGGCGCCACGGTCGACCTCGGCCTCGCGGAAACGCGGCGAGCCCCGCGCCGCACTGGCGCTCAAGGCCGAAGGCGGGGCACCCCCCTTCACCTGGTTCGTCAACGGGCTGCCGGCCGGCGCGGGCTCGCTGCGGCGCGAAAGCCGCTGGATGCCGGACGGGCTCGGCTTCGCCCACCTGTCGGTGATCGACGCCGCGGGGCGCGAAGCCGCCGCGACGGTGAAGCTCCGTTGAGCGAACCCGGGCGCCGCCAGAGTTCGCCCGTGGTCGTCGCACAAATGCCACAGCCTCGCTGATGTTGCGCCACAGGCCGCCGCCGGGGTTCCTGGGTGCCTTACGCTCCTGTAGTTTCGCGTTCAAGTTTCGGCTCCTGGTTTCGGGCGGGGTTTCATGCGTCATCACATCAAGGGCGGCCTCGTCGCCGCGTTGGGCCTGCTCTCGGGCACCGCGCTGGTCCAGGCCGCCGACCTCCCGGCGCGCACCGCCCCGGTCCCGGTCTTCGTCGCCCCCGTGGTGAGCGATTGGGGCGGCTTCTACGCCGGCTCGACCTACGGCTACGACTTCACCCACTTCCGCACCCGCCAGGGTAACGGCCCCTCCCGCAGCCTCGACAAATCCGGCCAGAGCGGCGGCGGCTTCGTCGGCTACAATTACCAGTTCGGCCATGTCGTGGTCGGCGCGGAAGGCGGCATCGATCTCAACCTCGTGCGCGGCAACGAGCGGCCCACCACGGTCGGCCTGCCCACCCATCTCGACAGCCTCTACGACATCCGCCTGCGCGGCCGCCTCGGCTACGAGTTCGGCTGGTTCATGCCCTTCGTGGCGGGCGGCGCCGTCATCAACGAGAGCTACCAGTCGACGGTGGCGCCGCTGAACGCGTCCGGGTGCCAACCAGCCAGTCGACGGGCTACACGATCGGCGCGGGCGTCGACGTCAAGGTGAACCCGGCCGCCTATCTCGGGCTGCAGAGCGGCTTCTTCGCCAGCCTGCTCGGCCCCCTGGTGCTGCGCGTCGAATACCTGCACGACAGCCTGCCCGATCTCGAACTACGCCGTCGGCGGCCGCACGTTCCGCACGCATTCGGACAGCGACATCGTGCGGGCCGCCATCATCCAGCGCTTCGGCGACACGGCGCCTCACCCCTACATCAACGCCGCCACGCAGACCGTGAACTGGTCCGGCGGCTACGGCGGCATCTTCGGCGGCGGCGGCTTCATCACGCCGGAGACCAAGAACCTCGTCACCGGCGGCAAGAGCCACTACAACACGTCCGGCGGCCAGGGCGGCCTGTTCACCGGCACGAACTTCATCTTCGCGCGACCACTACATGCTCGGCATCGAAGGGTCGACCGCCTACACGGATATCGAGGGCAACGGTCGCCAGCCCAGCGGGCCGGTCTCGTTCCGCAACTACATCAACGCCGACCTGCGCGCCCGCGCCGGTTACGCCTTCGGGTCCTACCTGCCCTTCGTCTCGGCAGGCTTCGCCTATGGCCGCAGCGAGCAGATCGACACCGCCACGGGCTCGCAGCTCGGCCGCGTCAACAACGAGGCCATCGAGGCCGGCGCCGGCCTCGACTACCGCATCTCCGAGCGGGTGTCGCTGCGCGGCGAGTACCTCCACGAGTTCGGCATCAACAACAAGGTCGTGAACCTCAACAACACGCACCTCGGGCAAGCAGTCGATCGAAGGCGACTTCTTCCGCCTCGGCGCCGCCTACCACTTCGAGTGAGAGCGGCGCGCCGCCGCGCTCCGGCGCGAGCGGCGGCAGCCTCCCGGGATCGCCTCAAGAACCGCCGCCCAGTCGCAGAGCCTGGGCGGCGGTTCTGTTTCCGGAGCGGATCGCGATCAGGTCGAGCCACCCGATGGCGCGACGATGCTGGTCGATCTGGGGACGTCGGGCCGGTGAGGCGGGCCCAGGCGAGCGGCAGCGGCGCTAGGCCAGCGGATAGGCGGCCTCGGCCACATAGGGGCCCCCGCCGACGGAGTCCCGCGCCGAGAAGAGCACGCACGCGTTCGACCTCGAAGCGCCGGGTCAGGAAGCCGCGGGACCCGAGATAATGCGCGACGGCGCCCTGCGAGGCGTTGCGCAGGCGCGCCAGCGTCACATGCGGCACGAAGCGGCGCGTCTCCGGCGGGATGCCGACGCGGCGCAGCAGCCGCTCCTGTTCGGCCTGCAGTTCCAGCAGGGCCGCGGCAGGCTGCGCCTTGGCCACGATGGCGCGGGGCTTGTCGCCGCCGAAATGATCGAGCCCCTCCAGCGTCACCGTGAAGGGCTTGCGGCGGATGCCCGCCAGCACCTCGTCGACGGCATCGGCGGTCTCGCCGTCGATGTCGCCGATGAACCGCAGCGTGAGGTGGTAGTCGGCGACGTCGATCCAGCGCGCCCCCGTGAGGCCGCCCCGCATGAGCGCGAGTTCCTCGGCGAGGCCGGGCGGGATCTCGAGGCCCGTGAACAGACGGGGCATGGCTGAGCTCCTCGATTCGCGATGCGTCGCCGCTAAAACGTAGAGCAGGATAGGCCCCGATGGTACAGGCGAGGGGTCGCTGTCCCCGACCACGCGCCGGCGCGGCGCAGGCTCGCGGGCGCTGGCCCGGCGGCGCCCGTTCCGCGGCGTGGCGCGGATCGCGCCCGTTCGAGGCCGTGCGGGCGTTCCCAACGGGTCCGATACTGCTTAAGAGCCTGTCGTGGACCCGGCACGGAGGCTCACCCGCGAGGGTCGCCGTCGAGGGTCGGCGCCGGCCTCCGGACGAGGCCGGCCACCGAAGGAGCCCGCCCATGCCGGAGTCGAGCGACCAGTTCAAACGTGCGCCCAAGCGCAAGGCCCTGAAGGGCAAGCACGTCGCCATGTCGGCGGAGGACAAGGCCGCCTATGCCAAGCTGATCGAGGAGCGCGTCGAGCGCGAGAAGGCCTATGGGCGGCACCTGCCCGGCAACGACAAGGCGCGCTGAAGCTCGGGTCCCGCCCGGCGTTGCGCTTCAGCCCGCGTAGGGGTGCGTCACGCCCCAGGGGTCGGTGACGCCGCCGGCCTCGACGTAACCGGGCCCGACCGGCACTTTGCCGTGGCCGCCCGGGATGTCCAGCACGTAGGTGGGCTGGCAGAGGCCCGAGACGCGCCCGCGCAGCGCGCGCATCAGCGCCTGCCCCTCGGCCAGCGGCACGCGCAGATGCGCCGTCCCGGGCGCGAGGTCGCCGTGGTGCAGGTAATAGGGACGGATGCCGAGTTCGACGAAGCGCCGCATGAGGACCGCCAGCGTCTCGGCATCGTCGTTGACGCCGCGCAGCAGCACGGTCTGGCTGACGAGGCCGATCCCCGCCCCCTGCAGGCGCGCACAGGCGTCGCGGGCTTCCGCGGTGAGTTCGCGGGGATGGTTGCAGTGGAGCCCCACATAGGTGGTCTTGCGCGAGGCGCCGAGCGCCGCGACCAGCTCCGCCGTGACGCTCTCGGGGGCCACCACGGGCACGCGCGTATGGAAGCGCACGACCTTGACGTGCTCCATGGCGGCGAGCCGCGCCATCACGGCCGCGATGCGGCGCGGCGCGAGGGCGAGCGGATCGCCCCCGGTGAGGATCACTTCCCAGATGGCCGGATGGGCGGCCACGTAGTCGAGCGCGGCCTCGACCTGCGCGGGCGGCAGCACGGCGTCGGCGCCGGGGCCGACACGCTCCCGGCGGAAGCAGAACCGGCAATAGACCGGGCAGACGTGGAGCAGCGTCAGCAGCGCGCGGTCGGGATAGCGGTGGACGATGCCCGGCACGGGACTGTGGACCGCGTCGCCGATCGGGTCCGAGAGCTCGTCCGGCCGATGGTCGAGTTCGGCGGGCTGGGGCACGAACTGGCGCGCGATGGGGTCGTCCGGGTCGCCGGGCACGACCAGCCGCGCCATGGCGGGCGAGACCGCGACGGCATAGCGGGCGGCGACCGGGGCGAGCCGCTCGGCGCCCCCGGGCTGGACGAGGCCGGCCGCCTCGAGCTCCGCCGGCGTGCGCAGCGTCCCGGTCACGCGCCCGTCACCGGCAGCCACAGCACCTGCTCGATGCGGGGCGCCCCGGCCGCCAGCATGACGAGGCGGTCGAAGCCGAGCGCGATGCCGCTGGCCTCCGGCATGGCGGCGAGGGCGTCGAGGAAGTCCGCGTCGATCGGGTAGGCCTCCTGGCCGCGCGCCGCGCGGGCCGCCATGGCGGCCTCGAACCGGCGGCGCTGCTCGGCCGCGTCGGTGAGTTCCCCGAAGCCGTTGGCGAGTTCGACGCCGCAGCAGAAGAGTTCGAACCGCTCGGCGGTGCGGGGGTCGTCGCGGCTCGCGCGCGACAGCGCGGCCTCCGGCGCGGGATAGCGGTCGAGGATCGTCGGGCGGCCGAGCCCGAGCCGCGGCTCGACGCGCAGGCCGAGGACGCGGCTGAACACGTCGGACCAGCTGTCGTCGGCCGCGGTGCGGATGCCCGAGGCCTCGGCCTGGGCGGCGAGCGCGTCGCGGTCCGCCGTTCCGCCCGCCAGCGTGGCGAGGAGGTCGATGCCGGCATGGCGCGCGAAGGCCTCGGCGACGGAGAGCCGCTCCGGTTCGGCGAAGGGATCGCAGGCGTGACCCCGGTGCCGCCACAGGCGCGACCCCGCGGCCTCGGCGGCGGCCCGCAGCAGCGCCGCGCAATCCTCCATCAGGCGCTCGTAGGGGTCGCCGGCCCGGTACCATTCGAGCATGGTGAACTCGGGATGGTGGGTGGCGCTGCGCTCCCGGTTGCGGAACACCCTGGCCAGCGTGAAGAGCCTCGGCTCGCCGGCCGCCAGGAGCTTCTTCATGGCGAATTCCGGCGAGGTATGGAGGTAGAGGCGGCGCACGGCGGCATCCGGACCGACGAGGTCGGTGGCAAAGGCTTCGAGGTGCGCCTCGTTGCCGGGCGAGGCCTGGAGGATGGGTGTCTCGGCTTCGAGGAAGCCTTCGGCGGCGAACCAGCCCCGCACTGCGGCGGCGACGCCGCCGCGCGCCAGCAGGAAGGGGCGCCGGTCGGCATAGACGTCGGGCGACCAGGCCGCGGAGGCGGAGGGGCTGTTCAGGGGCAAGCGCGCAGACTCGAAACTCTGGTCAAATGAAAGGGAATCGCTATGGTGCCGGCCGATTGCGCGTCCGGGCGAACCATGCCGGGACCGCTTAGCAATTTTTCGAAGGTCAATCACCCGTGAGAGTCATCGCCAGCTCGGTTCGCAAGGGCAACATCCTCGAGAAGGACGGCCAGCTCTACGCCGTCCTCAGCGCCGAGTCGTTCCACCCCGGCAAGGGAACCCCCACCACGCAGATCGACATGCGCCGCATCAGCGACGGCGTGAAGGTCTCGGACCGCTACAAGACCACCGAGCAGGTCGAGCGCGCCCACGTCGAGGACATGAACTTCTCGTATATCTACCACGACGGTGAAGGCTACACCTTCATGAACGAGGAGAACTTCGAGCAGATCGTGGTGCCCGAGGACGTGCTCGGCACGCAGGCGCAGTACCTGCAGGAGGGCATGAAGGTCCAGCTGTCGATCTTCAACGAGACCGCCGTGTCGGCCACCCTGCCCCAGCGCGTCACGCTCGAAGTGGTCGAGACCGAGCCCGCCATGAAGGGCCAGACCGCGTCCTCCTCCTACAAGCCCGCCAAGCTGTCGAACGGCGCCCGCGCCATGGTGCCGCCCCACATCCAGCCCGGCACCCGCATCGTCATCCAGACGGAAGACGGCTCCTACGTCGAGCGCGCCAAGGACTGAGCCCGCCTCCGGGGCTCTCGCCCGTCTCTCCCGAGGGGAGAAGGGCGCAGGTTCCGGCCCTCGGAGAGGGGCCGGTGCGTGAAGCGCGGCCGGCGCGGGCTCAGCGTCCCCGCGCCAGCTCCAGTTCGAGCCCGGCGAGGAAGCCCGCGAGGTCGTCTGTCGCCACATCCACGTAGGGTGCCTCCGCGCCGAGCCGCTCCCAGGGCTCGCGGTTGTCCTCGACGCTGGTCGGCGGCACGACCAGCACGGTGGCCATGCCGCGCTCGTGCGGCACGCGCAGGTTCTTGCTGAGGTCTTCCACCATGGCGGCCCGGCGCGGATCGACGCCGTGCTGCGCGAAGAACCGGTCGTAGGTGGCGGCCTCGGGCTTCGGCACGAGGCCGGCCGCGACGATGTCGAAGACCGCCTCGAACCCGTCCGCCGCGAACCCCAGCCGCTCCGTCGTCCGCAGCGCGTGGTCGCGCGAGCCGTTGGTGAGGATCAGCTTGCGGCCGGGCAGCGCCGCGATGGCCTCGACCAGCGCGGGGTTGGGCGCCAGCGACGTGCGGTCGATGTCGTGCACGAAGCTCAGGAAGGCGTCCGGCGTGATGGCGTGGTCCTCGATCAGCCCCTTCAGCGTCGTGCCGTAGCGCCGGTAGTAGTACTTCTGCAGCCCGCGCGCCGTCATCCCGTCGATCCCCATGAGGTCGGCGAGCCAGCGCGTGATCCGCTCGTCGATCATGGGCCAGACGGGGCTGCCCGCCGGATAGAGCGTGTTGTCGAGGTCGAACACCCAGGTGTCGACCGCGGCGAAGCGCGCCCGGACGCCCGGCGGCAGCCGGAGGCGCGGCGCCGGGGCGAGGTCGCGCTCGGCCGCTTCGGCGTTCGCCAGGACGTCCCGGACGGCGCCCGCGCTGGCCCGCTCCGTCACCGGGTGATGAGCGTCCCGGCGCCGTGGTCGGTGAGGAGTTCGAGCAGCACCGAGTGGGGCACCTTGCCGTCGAGGATCACCACGCCCTCGACGCCCTGTTCGAGCGCGTAGATGCAGGTCTCGACCTTGGGGATCATGCCGCCCGTGATCGTGCCGTCGGCGACGAGCTCGCGGATGGCGTCGACGCTGAGCTCCTTGATGAGCTTCTTGTCCTTGTCGAGCACGCCCGGCACATCGGTCAGCAGCAGCAGGCGCTTGGCCTGCAGCGCCCCCGCGATGGCGCCCGCGAACGTGTCGGCGTTGACGTTGTAGGTCATGCCGTCGCTGCCCTGCGCCACCGGCGCCAGCACGGGGATCAGCTCGCGGCCCAGCACCTGGTCGAGCACGGTCGTATCGACCTTGGACGGGTCGCCCACGAAGCCGAGGTCGACGCCATGGTCGCCATCCGCACTGGCGTCGGCCGGCACCTCGTATTTGGTCGCCGTGACCATGTTGCCGTCCTTGCCGCAGAGCCCGATGGCGCGGCCGCCCTCGGCATTGATGAAGCCGACGATCTGTTTGTTGATCGAGCCGCAGAGCACCATCTCGACGATCTCGATCGTCGGCTTGTCGGTGACGCGCAGCCCGTTCGAGAACTGGGACTGGATGCCGAGCTTCTTCAGCATGGCGCCGATCTGTGGGCCGCCCCCGTGCACCACGACGGGGTTCACGCCCGACTGCTCCAGCATGACCATGTCGCGCGCGAAGGAGCGGGCCGTGGCCTCGTCCCCCATGGCGTGGCCGCCGTATTTCACCACCACGATGGCGTCGTCGTAGCGCAGCATGTGAGGAAGCGCCTGGGTGAGGATCTCGGCGCGTTCCGCCGGGCTGCCCTTTTCCACATCCGTCATGGTTCACGAGGTCCGTCGGCTGGCGGTTCGGTTCATCGCCCGGGCGCGTGCGGCGCGGGCGTCAGATCTTTAGCGCGAGTGCCCCGCGTTCGGCGAGGAGGCGCGCCACGCTTTCGCGCAGTTCGGCGATCCCGGCTCCGGTTTCCGAGGAGGTGAGGATCACCTGCGGGAAGGCGGCCGGGTGGGGGGCCAGAGCCGCTTCGGTCTCGGCCACGCGGGCGACCCGCTCGTCCGGCTTGATGGCATCCCCCTTGGTCAGCACGATCTGGTAGGAGGCGGCGGCCCGGTCGAAGGCCTTCATCTGCTCGCGGTCGATGTCCTTCAGGCCGTGGCGGGCGTCGACGAGGAGGTAGATGCGCTGCAGCGAGGCGCGACCGCGCAGGTATTGCTCGATCAGCACCGTCCAGGAGGCCATCATGGTCTTGGACACGGCCGCGTAGCCGTAGCCCGGCATGTCGACGAGGTTGATATGCCCGCCGAGGTCGAAGAAGTTCAGCTGCTGGGTGCGGCCCGGCGTGTGGGACACGCGGGCCAGCGTCTTGCGGCCCGTCAGCGCATTGACGAGCGAGGACTTGCCGACGTTGGAGCGGCCCGCGAAGGCGATCTCGGGCAGCGTGATGGGCGGCAGGGCCGCGAGGCTCGGGGCGCCGGCGAAGAACACGCATTCGCGGGCGAACAGCAGGCGCCCGGCCTCGGCGAGGTCGCGCCCCGGGGCCGCGGCCTCGCCGTCCCGCGCTGCGGCGCCCTCCGCCTCAGACACGTTTGGCCCTGCGGAACGTGCTCGACAGGTTGTCCCACAGCTCGACCTTGGCGCCGGCCTTCTTGGCGATCAGGTACTGCTGGATCACCGAGAGGGTGTTGTTCCACGTCCAGTAGATGACGAGGCCGGACGGGAACGTGCCGAGCATGAAGGTGAAGATCACCGGCATCCAGGAGAACATCTGCTTCTGGACGGGGTCCGGCGGCTCCGGGTTCATCTTCATCTGCAGGAACATGGAGAAGCCCATGATCACCGGCCAGATGCCGATCGTGAGGAAGTGGCCGATCAGCGGCACGCTGCCGGGATCGTAGGGCAGCAGGCCCGCCAGGTTGAACACGGAGGTCGGGTCCGGCGCCGACAGGTCGTGGATCCAGCCGAAGAACGGCGCATGCCGCATCTCGATGGTGATGAAGATGACCTTGTAGAGCGCGAAGAACACCGGGATCTGGATGATCATCGGCAGGCAGCCCGCGACCGGGTTCACCTTCTGCTCACGATAGAGCTTCATGGTGACTTCCTGCTGCTTCTGCTTGTCGTCGGGATAGCGCTCCTTCAGGGCGGCCAGCTGCGGCTGCAGCTGCTTCATCTTGGCCATCGACATGTAGGACTTGTTGGCCAGGGGGAAGAAGATCCCCTTGATCAGCACCGTCACGATCAGGATGGCGACGCCGAAGTTGCCGGTCAGCTTGTAGAAGAAATCGAGGACCTGGAACAGCGGCTTGGTGATGAAGTAGAACCAGCCCCAGTCGATGAGGTTGCCGAAGTTGCGGATGCCGTACTCCGCCTCGTATTTGTTGAGGACCGCGGTGACCTTGGCACCGGCGAAGACGTGGGTGGTGACCTCGGAGGTCGCACCGGGCGCGACGGTGCGGGACTGGAGCAGCGCATCGGTCTGGTAGTCGCGGTTGCCGTTGTCGGCGAAGGACGAGAAGCGTCCCTTGTAGGGCGCGTCCTGCTGCGGCGCGACCACGCCCGCCCAGTATTTGTCGGTGATGCCGAGCCAGCCGCCGGTGCCCTCGAGCGTGCGCGAGTTGCCGGCCTCCTTGTCCATGTTGACGTAGGTGATGTCGGTCTCGCGGTTGTCGCCGATCTCACCGACGAGACCCTCGTGCAGCACCGAATAGTTCGACGTCACCGGCGTGCCGTGGCGCGAGATGAGCGCGTAGGGCAGCAGGTTGACGGGCGCGGCGGCGCCGTTGGTCACCGAATCCTTGACGGTGAACATGTACTGGTTGTCGACCGAGATCGTCCGGTGGAACACCAGGCCCTGGCCGTTGTCCCAGGTGAGGGTCAGCGGCTTCTCCGGCGTCAGCCGGTCGGCGTCGGCGGTCCACAGCGTCGTAGCGCCGGGGACGGACGCGGCCTCGCCGGAGGCCGGCACGAAGCCCGTCTCGGCGTAGTACGGATGGGGGGCGTTCGACGGCGAGAAGAGCTCGATGATCGGGCTCTCCTTGTCGGTGGTCTCGTGATAGTCCTTGAGGGCGACATCGTCGATGCGGCCGCCCTTGAGGTCGATCGAGCCCGCGATGGCGGGCGTGTCGATCACCACATGCGGGTTGGCGGCGATGGCCTCGGCGCGGGTCTTGGCGACCTCGACGGGCGCCATGCCGGCGGCGGGCTGCGAGGCGGCGCCGCCGGGCGGCGAGGCGGGCGATTGCGCGGCGAGGTCCTTCGCGGCCTGGGCGTCCTGCCGGGTCACGGGCGTCGCCTGGCCGGCGGCCTGGGTCGCGGCGGCCTCCTGCTGCGCCTGCCGCTGCTTCTGCATCTGCGGCCAGCCGTAGAAGAAGTTCCAGCCGATGATCACCAGGATGGACAGGGCGATCGCGACGTAGACGTTCTTGTTGTCATCTTTCATGGTGCGTCACGCTGCCTGGATCCGGTCCTTCGACGGGCCCGCTCAGGGCTTCGTCGCACCGCGAAGAGATGGTCATTGCTGCCGGACCGGGACACGGGGCTCGCCCGCCCCGCGCGGCGAAGCCGGGCCGCGCCGCGGTCCCGGCTTGCGGGCCCGGCCCTTGCCGGCATCGGCGAGGCAGCGTTTCAGATCGGCGGTCAGCCCCGAGAACGGCACCGACAGGGCGTCCCGCCGTGCCACGATCACGTAATCGTGGTCCGGCGCCGCCGGAAGGCCCGGGTCGCGCAGCGCATCCCGGAGCCGTCGCTTGATGCGATTGCGCTCGACCGCATTGCCGACCTTCTTGGTCACGGTGAGCCCGACCCTGGGGCCTGCGATCGCGGCATCCTCGGGTCGTCGCCTGTAGACCTGCAGGCTGAGCGAGCGGGCATGGACACGCCCGCCCGTGGCGACCCGGAGGAAGTCCGGGCGAAGCTTCAGCCGGGCCGGCGGCGTGCCGGCGCGGTCCGTCCCGAAACCGGGTCCCGGGGTGCCGTCGGGCCCGTCCGGCATCCCGGCTCCAGGGCCCGACATGGCCTCGACTCAGGCCGAGAGGCGCTTGCGGCCGCGGGCCCGGCGGGCCGCGATGACGCGGCGGCCACCAACCGTCGCCATGCGGGCACGGAAGCCGTGGCGGCGCTTGCGCACGAGCTTGCTGGGTTGATAGGTCCGCTTCATCGTCCTGCTCCGTTCTCACCGAAAGGGCACCTCGCGCCCTCTCGGCGGTGAACGGCGACCCTCATAACGTTCGATAGCGATTTCCGCGGCGCGTCGAAACGCGCCGAAGGCCCGCGGCGGTGATCCGCCGACAGGCTCGAAATTCGAGCCGCTTATAAGGGTCGCGCTCCCGCCAAGTCAATCGAAGCCGAAGCGTCCGGCGGCTTCCATCCGGGCTCAGCGCACCACGGGCGCCGTGGCGGGGGCGACGGCGGGCGCCATGGGGCGCGCGGCGGCCGGCACGGGCCTGCGGTTGGACAGCGCGCGTCCGGCGGCGCAGCCGCCCACGGCGCCCAGCAACCCGTGGCCGACGGCATGGCCGGCGATGCCGCCCACGATGGCACCCTTGATGCAGCCCTTGGCTTCCGCAGCGGCGGGCACCGCCAGCAGGGCGCCGGCGCACAGGGCAGAAACGATCAGTCCACGCATGTCAGTGTCCTCGGTCGCTACACCCGAATCGGGCGGCGCACCCCTTCGGCACGCGCCCACCAGATTGGGCGGCGCTCCGCGCACCGCAAGAGGTGGCAGAATGAAGGATCCGTCATGCTCGGACGAGGACCAGGGATTGCGCCGCGCCGCCCGAGTCGCGAGGGGCGCGGAGGTCGTCAGGCCGCCCGGGCCGCGATGGACCCCACGGCGGCATCGAAGGCGTGCAGCGTCGCCGGCCGGCCGTGGCGGGCCACGAGGACGCAGCCTTGCGGCACCTCGGCCCATTGCGTGCGGTCGCCGTCGAGCGGTTCGGACACCACCACGAGGTTGCCCTGCGTCTGGCGCCAGTAGAGCGTCGGGGCGCGGCCGTCCGAGGCCCAGCGGAACGCATAGAGGTCGCGGCCGTCCGTCAGGCAGGCGGTGAAGCGCAGCGCTTCGCGCAGGCCCGCCTTCAGCATGAGGCCGTGCACGGCCTGGAGCGTCGCCGCCATGCCGCCGATCGGGTCGGTCTCGACGCCGTTGGCGAAGGCGGCGAGGAAGAGCGCCTCGGAATCCGTGGTGCCGGAGCGGTGGTGGTAATGCTCGTCCGGGATCATGGCCTCGACGCGGCGCTTGATGGCACAATACTGGCCGACCTGGCCGTTGTGCATGAACATCAGCCGCCCGACCGTGAAGGGATGGCAGTTGGCGCGCGCGATGGCGGGCCCCGTCGAGGCCCGCACGTGGGCGAAGAACAGCGACGCCTTCACCTGGTGGCACAGGTTCCTGAGGTTCTCGTCCGACCAGGCCGGCCGCACCTCGCGGTAGACGCCCGGCCGCTCCCGATCGCCGTACCAGCCGATGCCGAACCCATCGCCGTTGGTCACCACCTTCGCCTCGGCCGCGCAGAGCGACTGGGCGATCAGCGAATGGGCGGGCTCGGCCACGAGGGCGTCGAGGAACGTGGGCTCACCCTGATAGGCGATCCATCGGCACATGCGGGACACCTCGCGGCGGGATCGGGACTCTGTCTCGTGCGTCTAGAATCGCGCTCCGAAAATTAACAGGACCTTAAACATGACGGAAGTTTTACCGCGTCGCGCCGCTCCGCCAGGGCGTGGAAGAACGTGCCCGTGACATTTCCGCGACGGCTGCCGGCCGGTGCCGGCGCGGACCCATAGGCGTCGGTCGCGCTCGCCAGCGCCTCGTCGCCGCCGAGGTCCACCACCGTGGCGTAGTGGAACTCGTGGCCGCGCAGCCGCGTGCCGGCGCGGCCGAGGGCGGAGGCCGCCAGCGTCGTGGCGTCGCGGTAGCCGAGGTTCAGCCTGCGCCGGGCGAAGCTCGTCTCGACGCCGAGCAGCCCCGCCATGGCGTGGCGCGTGCCGGCGGCGTCCGCCAGTCCCCGCCCCAGCACCATGTAGCCGCCGCACTCGCCGTGCACCGGGCGCGTGCCCGCGAAGGCCCGCAGGCCCGCCAGGAAGCGGGACGCGGAGGCGAGGACGCCGGCATGGAGCTCGGGATAGCCGCCCGGCAGCCAGCAGGCGTCGCAATCGTCGGGCGGCGGCGCGTCGGCGAGCGGCGAGAAGAACGCGAGTTCGGCACCGGCGGCGCGCCAGCCTTCGAGGACGTGGGGGTAGAGGAACGAGAAGGCCGCATCGCGCGCGACCGCGATGCGCTGGCCGGGCGGGCGCAGGGGCGCCTCGTCGCCCGCGCCGCCCGGAGGGCTCGGGTCCGCGGGGCCGCATCCCGCCGCCGCCAGGACCGCGTCGAGGTCGACATGCTCGGCCACGACATCGGCGGCGGCCTCGGCCCGCGCGTCGAGGTCGGCGGTCTCGCCGGCCTGGACGAGGCCGAGGTGGCGCTCGGGCAGCACGAGGCTCTCGCTGCGCGGCACCGCGCCCAGCACCGCGATGCCGGTGCGCGCCATCGCGTCCGCCACGAGGCGGCGGTGACGCTCGCTGGCGACGCGGTTGAGGATGACCCCGGCGAGGCGGATGCGCGGGTCGTAGAGCGCACAGCCGGCGAGCTGCGCCGCCGCCGACTGCGCCTGGCCCGAGCAGTCGTGCACCATGACGACGGGCCAGCCCGCCAGGGCCGCGACGTCGGCCGACGACCCGCCCTGCCCCGCCTCGGCCGGCACGCCGTCGAAGAGGCCCATCGAGCCTTCGCAGACCACGATGTCGGCATCCTCGGCCCGGGCCAGGCGCTGCAGCAGGGCGGCCGGCATGGACCAGCTGTCGAGGTTGTAGCTGGGCCGGCCCGTGACGGCCGCGTGGAAGGCGGGATCGATGTAGTCGGGGCCGTTCTTGCGGCCGGCGACGCGCAACCCACGCCGGCCGAGCGCCCGCATCAGCCCCAGGGTCAGCACCGTCTTGCCGGATCCCGAGCGGGTCGCCGCCACCATGAGGCCGGGCGTTCTCATGCCGGCAGGCCCGTCATGCCGCCGGCGAGCAGCGCCCGCAGCGCCACGATGGAGCCCACCGCCACGATGGCGGGCGACTTGTACCCGCCGGCGTCGGCGTCGGCCCGAGCCCGCGCCAGCGTCGTGACGAGGACGCGCTGGCGCGGCGTCGTGGCGTCGGACACGATCGCCACGGGCGTGTCGGCCGCGAGCCCGCCCGCCACGAGGCCGGCCGCGATGGCCTCGAGATGGGTCATGGCCATGTAGAGGATCAGCGGCAGGCCGGTGCGGGCGATGGCGGCCCAGTCCCGCGGTGCGTCGGCCTTGGCGAGATGGCCGGTCATCAGCACGACGCCCGTGTTGGTGTCGCGCGTCGTGGCCGGGATCCCCGCATAGGCGAGCCCGCCGATCCCGGCCGTCACGCCCGGGATGATGCGGAACGGCACGCCGGCGCGCGTGAGGTCGAGCGCCTCCTCGCCGCCGCGCCCGAACACGAAGGGATCGCCGCCCTTGAGGCGCAGCACGCGCCGGCCGTGGCGGGCGAGTTCGATCAGCCGCTCCGTGATGTCGCCCTGCTTGGGCGACAGCTTGCCGCCGCGCTTGCCGGCGAATTCCCGCACCGCGGCCGGCCCGGCGAAGCCCATGATGGCCTCCGACACGAGGGCGTCGTAGACGATGACGTCGGCGCTGCGCAGCGCGTGCAGCGCATGCAGCGTCAGCAGGCCGGGGTCGCCGGGCCCGGCGCCGCAGAGCCACACGGTGCCGGGCGCGAAGGGCGGCAGCGCGCCGGCGGCATCCAGGGCGGCGAGCGGGTCGGTCACGGCCGGCAATGCATTGTCCTTTGTGCGGGCGGAGCGGCACCATACATGATCCGGCGATGACCGAACCCAACCTTCGCCGCGGATGGACGACGGGCGCCTGCGCCACCGCGGCGGCGCGGGCCGCCTTCGGGGCCCTGCACGGCGAGGATGTCGCCGACCCCGTGCATATCGTCCTGCCGGGCGGGGCACGGCCGGGCTTCGCCCTGGCCCTGGCCGAACGCGGGACCGGCTTCGCCCGGGCGGGGGTCGTCAAGGACGCGGGCGACGACCCGGACGTGACCCACGGCGCGCTGGTGATCGCCACCGTGCGGCCCGCGGCGGCGGGGCGGGGCATCACGTTCCGCGCCGGCGAGGGCGTCGGCACGGTGACGCGGCCCGGCCTGCCGATCCCCCCCGGCGAGCCCGCCATCAACCCCGTGCCGCGCGCCATGATCGGCCGCGCCATCGCCGAGGCGGCCGCGGCGCTCGGCGTCGCGCCCGATGCCGAGGTCGAGATCGCGATCCCGGGCGGCGCGCTGCTCGCCGAACGGACCCTCAACGGCCGGCTCGGCATCGTCGGCGGCCTGTCGATCCTCGGCACGACCGGCATCGTGGTGCCCTATTCCTGCGCGGCCTGGATCGACACGATCCACCGCGGCATCGACGTGGCCCGCGCGCTCGGCCTCGGCCACGTGGCGGGCGCCACGGGTTCGACGTCGGAAGTCGCCGTCCGGGCGCTGCACGGCCTCGCCGAACCCGCCCTCATCGACATGGGCGACTTCGTCGGCGGCATGCTGAAGTACCTCCGCCGCCACCCCGTGCCCCGCGTCACGGTGGCGGGCGGGGTCGCCAAGATGACCAAGCTCGCCCAGGGCCTGCTCGACCTCCACGCCAAGCGCGGCGAAATCGATCGGGCGTTCCTGGCCGGGCGCGCCCGCGACGCCGGGGGCGGCCCCGCGCTGTCCGCGGCGATCCTCGGCTGCAACACCGCCGCCGAAGCCTTCGGCCTCGCCGAGGCGGAGGGCGTCGCGCTCGGGAGCGTCGTCGCGGCGGACGCCCGGCGCACCGCGGCCGCCTGCCTCGGCCGCGCCGACGGCCTCGATGTCGTGCTGTTCGACCGGACCGGGCGTCTCGTGGCGCGGGCCGGCTGACGTCGTCACGGCCCGACACCCCCGCGGAACCGGCGGCGATAGTCGGGATCGTAGAGGGCGCTGTCGCGGAAGTCCCCGGCGTCGAGCACGCGGCCGACCAGGATGAGGGCCGTCCGCTCCGCCGGCTCGGCCGCCATCTGGGACACGATGGTCGAGAGCGTGCCGCGCAGGATCCGCTCGTCGGGCCAGGACGCCCGCACCACGACGGCGACCGGCATGTCGGGCCCGTGGATCGGAAGGAGATCGGCGACGACGCGCGCGAGCGCGTGGATCGACAGATGGATCGCCAGCGTGGCGCCGGTGGCGGCGAAGGCCGCGAGCATCTCGCCCTCGGGCATGGCGGAGGCGCGGCCGGACGTGCGGGTGAGCACCACCGATTGCGCGACGCCGGGCAGGGTCAGTTCGGCGCCGAGGGCGGCGGCGGCGGCGGCGAAGGCCGGCACGCCCGGCGTGACCGTGACGGGGATGCCGAGCGCGCCGAGGCGGCGCAGCTGCTCGCCCATGGCGCTCCACACGGCGAGGTCGCCGGAGTGGAGCCGTGCCACGTCCTCGCCGGCGGCCTCGGCCCGCAGGCATTCCGCCACGATGGCGTCGAGGTCGAGCGACGCCGTGTCGACGATGCGGGCGCCCGGCGGGCAATGCGCCAGCAGGGCGCGGGGCACCAGCGAGCCGGCGAAGAGGCACACCGGGCAGCGGGCCAGGATGTCGCGGCCGCGCAGCGTGATCAGGTCGGGCGCACCCGGGCCGGCACCGATGAAATGGACCGTCATGGCGGGTCTCGGAGCGCGATCGCGCAGGTGGCGGCGGGGCCGGCGATGCGGCCGACGACGAGGCGCGCACCCGGGCCCGCACCCGCCAGCGCGGCGGCCTCGGCGACGGACGGGATGCCGAGGCAGGCCAGCGCCGCCGCCGACGTCACGGTGATGCGGTCCTCGGTGGGGCGCAGCGCGGCCTTGGGCAGGATCATCACCGGCAGGCCGAGCCGCGCCGCCGCCGCGTGCAGCGCGGGCCTGTCCTTCTCGGCGATGGTGGCGAGGGTGGCGGGCGCGTCCGCCAGCGCGGCGGGCAGCAGCGCCAGGGCCCGGCGCACGAGCTCCTCGAGCGCTTCCGCGCTCGCGGCCTTGCGGAAGCCGAGCCCGACGGCGAGGCGCGCCTGCCCGGCGGCCAGGCCCGGAGGCGGGACGGCGGCGGCGGCCCTCACGGCTTGACCCAGGTCCATTGCGTCACCGGCATGGCGGGCCGCCAGCCGTGGAAGGCGCCGACGGGGTCGGCCTCGGCGGACGCGGTGGTGGTCAAGGCGCCGCCGTCGCGCCGGAACCGCGCGATCAGCAGCGCCTGCGTCTCGATCGTGACGGCGGCGACGACGAGGCGGCCGCCCCTCTCCAGCGCCGCCGCGCAGGCGTCGAGCACGCCCGCCCCGGTGGCGCCCCCGCCGATGAAGACCGCATCGGGCCGCGGCAGGCCGGCCAGTGCCTCCGGCGCCGCGCCTTCGGCCACGGCGAGGTCCGGTACGCCATGGGCGGCCGCGTTGCGCCGGATCCGCGCGGCGCGGTCGGCGCGGCGCTCGACCGCATGGGCGCGGTTGGCCGGATGGGCCAGCATCCACTCGATCGCGACGGAGCCCGAGCCGGCACCGACGTCCCACAGGAGGTCGCCGGGCCGCGGCGCGAGGCGGGCCAGCGCCGCGGCGCGCAGGTCCGCCCGCGTGATCTGCCCGTCGTGCTCGAAGAGCGCGTCGGCGCGGCCGGGCACCAGCGTGGCGCCGCGCCCCCCGCCCTCCACCGCGACCGCCACCGTGTTCAGCGGACCGACGTCGTCGAGCGCGTAGTCCGCCGCGCGGACGGAACGGATCCGTTCGCGCGGGCCGCCCATGGCTTCGAGCACGGTGACGGCCGAGGCGCCGAAGCCGCGCGCCGCGAGGAGCCGGGCGACCTGCCCCGGCGTTCCGGCATCGGCCGACAGGGCCAGGATGCGGGCGCCGGGGTGGAGCCGGGGCGCCAGCGTCTCGACCGGCCGTCCGCAGAGCGAGACGAGCGCGCAGTCCTGCTGGGCCCATCCCAGCCGCGCCGTCGCCAGCGTGAAAGCCGAGAGCTGCGGGAAACAGCGCATCTCGCCGGCCGGGACGTGGCGGGCCAGCACGGCGCCGACGCCGTAGCAATAGGGATCGCCGCTCGCCAGGACGGCGACGGACGAGCCGCGGCGGGCCAGGATCGCCGGATAGGTGTCCTGCAGCGGCGAGGCCCAGGCCAGGGTCTCGGCCGCGGTCCGGCCGAGCAGGGCGAGATGCCGTCGCCCGCCGACGATCAGCGAGGCTTGCGCCAGGGCGTCGCGTGCGCCAGGAGACAGGCCCGCCATCCCGTCCTCGCCGATGCCGACCAGCGTCAGCCAGGGTCCCGCGCTCACGTCGCCCTCCCGGACCGATGAAGATCCTGATCCTCGGCGGCACCACGGAAGCCACGGCCCTCGCGGCCGCGCTGGCGGGGCGCGCGGACCTCCGGCCGGTCCTGTCGCTGGCGGGGCGCACCGCCTCCCCGGCCCTGCCCCCGATCCCCCACCGCATCGGCGGCTTCGGCGGGATCGACGGGCTGGCCGGCTTCCTGGCGCAGCAGGGCGTCGGCGCCGTGGTGGATGCGACCCATCCCTTCGCGGCCCGCATCTCGGCCCATGCGGCCGCGGCCTGCGCGGCCCGGCACGTGCCCCTCGTCGCCTTCACCCGCCCGCCCTGGCGGCCCGGCCCGGGCGATCGATGGACGGCGGTTCGCGACCTCGAGGCCGCGGCGGCCGCCCTCGGCGAGGCGCCGCGGCGCGTGCTGCTGACCGTGGGCCGGCTGGGCCTCGCCGCCTTCCGGGCGGCGCCGCACCACCGCTACGTCATCCGCACCATCGACCCCCCGGACCCGGCCGACCTGCCGCGGGACCACCGCGTGATCCTCGGCCGCGGCCCGTTCCGCCTCGAGGGCGAGGCGGCCCTCATGGCGGGCGAGCGGATCGACGTGCTGGTGACCAAGAACAGCGGCGGTACGGCCGCGGCGGCGAAGCTCGGCGCCGCGCGGGCGGCGGGGATCCCCGTCGTGTTGGTCGACCGGCCGGTCCCGGCGGAAGCATGCGCCGAGGTCACGACGCTCCGCGACGTCCTGGAGTGGATCGATGCGCGGGCTCACGGCCGCCCCGCGCCGTAGCTTCGCGGCGTCAGCATCCACCGCCGTCCCTCCTGCCCCATGACCCAGCGCGTCTCGCTCGAGCCGACCACCACCAGCGTCGCCATGTCGACGAGCGCGGGGTCGGCCTCGCCCAGCGTCGTGAGGTGGATCCGCTCGTCGGGGCGGCCGACGGCCCGCGCGAAGGCGACCGGCGTCGCGGCGTCCTTCAGCCCGCGCAGATGCACGAAGGCTTCGCCCAGCCGCGCCGGTCGCGCCTTCGAGGCGGGATTGTAGAGCGCCAGCACGAAGTCGCCCTGCGCGGCGGCGGCGAGCCGGCGCAGCACGATGGGCCAGGGCTTGAGGTTGTCGGACAGCGACATGGCGCAGAAGTCGTGGCCCAGCGGGGCGCCGAGCCGGGCCGCGGCGGCCTGCATGGCCGAGAGCCCCGGCACGACGCGCACCGGCACGGCGCGGAAGGCGGGATCGCCGTCGAGCGCCTCGAAGACCGCACGCCGCCATGGCGAAGATGCCGGGGTCGCCGCCCGACACCACCGCCACCTGCCGCCCCGCCAGGGCGAGCGCGAAGGCGTGGCGCGCGCGGTCGATCTCGACCCGGTTGTCGGAGGCGTGGCGGGCGAGGCCCGGCCGCTCGGGCACGCGCGCGACATAGGGGATGTAGCCGACGAGATCCGTCGCTTGGGCGAGGGCCGCCGCGGCCTCCGGCAGGAGCCAGTCGGCGGGCCCGGGGCCGAGGCCCACGACAGCGAGCGTGCCCGCCGTCACGGCCGCCGCCCCTGGCCCGGGACCAGCACGATGGAGAAGTAGGGCGCCGCATCGTCGGTCTTGTCGGCGAGCCGCAGCACCACGCTCGGCCTCCATCGTGCCGCGCTCGACGTAGAGCGCGCGCTCCAGCAGGCCGGCTGCGGCGAGGGCCGCCCGCACCTTCGGCAGGTTGCGGCCGAGCTTCATCACCACGGCGGCGTCGGCGCCCGCGAGCCGGCGCTCCAGCGCGGCGGCATCCAGCGTGCCGGGCACAACGGTCAGGACGTCGTCGCCCCAGGTCATGGGCTCGCCGGCCGCCGTCCAGCAGCCCGACATGCCGGTCACGCCCGGGATGATGGTGCAGGGAAAACGGTCGCGCAGCCGGATGTAGAGGTGCATGAACGAGCCGTAGAACAACGGATCGCCCTCGCAGAGCAGCGCCACGTCGCGCCCGGCCGCGAGGTGGCCGGCGAGGCTCTCCGCCGCCAGAACGTAGAAGCGCGCCAGCGCGGCGACGTAGTCCGGATGGTCGAAGGGGACCTCGACCGTGACGGGGTAGTGCAGCGGCAGTTCCTCGGCGCCGGGCGCGATCCAGCGGTCCGCGATGGTGCGGGCGTTGCCGCGCCGGCCGCGCTTGGCGAAGTAGCTCACGACCGTCGCAGCCTCGAGCGCCCGCACCGCCTTCACGGTGAGGAGGTCGGGATCGCCCGGCCCGAGCCCGACGCCGATGAGGCGGCCCGGGCTCATTCCTCGTCGCTCGCGAGGGCGTTGACGGCCGCCGCCGCCATGGCGCTGCCGCCCATCCGCCCCCGCACCACGAGGGCCGGCACCGTGGCGAAGGCGAGCAGCGCCTCCTTGGACTCCACCGCCCCCACGAAGCCGACCGGCATGCCCACGATCGCGGCGGGCCGGGGCCCGCCGGCGGCGATCAGCTCGAGGAGGTGGAACAGGGCCGTCGGCGCGTTGCCGATCGCCACCACGGCGCCCGCCAGACGGTCGCGCCAGAGTTCCACGGCCGCCGCCGTGCGGGTGGTGCCGAGCGCGGCGGCGAGCTCCGGCACGGCGGGATCGTTCAGCGTGCAGACCACGTCGTTGCCGGCCGGCAGCCGGCGGCGCGTGACGCCGTCCGCCACCATGCGGACGTCGCAGAGCACGGGCGCGCCGGCCCGCAAGGCCGCCTTGGCCGCCGCGACGGCGCCCGGCGTGAAGCGGATGTCGGCCGCCGCCGCCACGATGCCGCAGGCGTGGACGATGCGCACCGCCACGGGCTCCTCGACGGGGTCGAAGGCGCGCAGGTCCGCCTCGGCCCGGATGATGCGCGAAGCTCCTGGCGTAGATGGCGGCGCCGTCGCGGATATAGTCGTAGGTCACGGGTGGCGGTCCCATCGCAGCGTGGTCTTGAGGAGGCGGCGCGCCTCGTCGGGCTCGAGGCCGGAGGCCACGGGGACGTCGGCGGCGGTGCCGTCGGCCACGAGGGCGTAGCGGCCCGCCGCGGCCACCAGGGTCAACGACGCCGGCCCGGGATGGGCGCAGCCCTTGGCGCATCCCGACACGTGCAGCGCGATGCCGTCCGCGGCGTCGCCGGGTCCGAGCAGCCGCGCCCACTGGGCCGCGTGGTCGCGCACCGGCGTGGTCCCGCGCAGACAGCCCGGGGCGCCCGTACAGGCGGCGACGCGCAGCCGCGGGTCGGCGGGGTCGACGTCACGAGACCGGTGCCGGCGCAGTCGGACGCGAGATCCGCGGTGGCCCGGGCCGACAGGCCCGGCACGAGGAGGGTCCGCCAGGGCGTGACGCGCAGGCCGCCGGCGCCCGCCCGGCGGGCCGACCGCACGAGGCCGGCGAGCTGGGTCGCGTCGAGCCGGCCGAAGGGCGCCGCGACGCCGAGCACGGTCCCCGCGCCGAGCGGAAGGACGCCGATGCAGCGGGGCACGCGCCGCGGCGGCGAGGCGGCGGGGGACGGCGCGAGGCCCGCGCGCCCCAGGAGGTCCGCAGCGCCATCGCGGGCCACGAGGTCGCGCATGCGGCGCAGGCCGCCGGGCCCTCCCGCGGCTTCGGCCAGGAGCCCGGCCAGGCGCACCGCCGCGTCGGGCAGGTCGTCGGCCGCGCAGGTCGCCCGCGTCCCCCCGTCGCCGTCGAGCCGCAGGGCGAAGCGCCCGTCCGGCAGGGCCTCGCACCGCAGGTCGGCCGACACGTCGTCGAGCGGCATGGCGCCCCCGTCCGAGACCGCGATGCCGAACTTGTCCGGCAGGGCGGCGAGGCCGGCCGCACCCGCGAGCCGCGCTTCGAGCGCCGCCACCGCCGGCCGGATGTCGAAGGCCGCCGCGGGATCGAGGCCCGCGAGGGGCGCCGTCACGACGTTGCGCCGGGTCTCCGCCCCGGCGTCGTCGTCGAGCAGCCCCCGGGCGGCGAGTTCCACCGTCGCGGCCGCGAGCCTCGCCTCGCCGACGCCGCGGATCTGCAGGTTGGCGCGCGCCGTGAGGTCGACTTGGCCGTTGCCGTGGCGCGCCGCCACTTCGGCGACCGCCCCGGCCTGGGCCAGCGTCAGGGCCGCTCCACGCGGCTTCACCCGCAGGATCAGCCCGTCGCCGCTCGCCATCGGCCGCAGGACGCCGGGGCACCAGCCGACGCGCAGCTCCGCGGGGACGCTCACGCGCGCGGCCTCGGAGGCCGGCCAGGATGACGGCCGTGGCGTTGCGCCGGGCGTGCCAGAAGCCGCCGCCGCGCCGCCTCGTCGAACCGCTCCGCGGTGGCCCGGGCCGCCGCGGGGTTGGCGTCCGTCATGAAGGCCCGGACCGCATCGTCGCCGAGCGTCGCCTCGAACAGCAGGTCGAAATGGCGGCTCGGCGCCGCGTCCGATGTCGCGGCGAAGCAGAACAGCGCGTCGACCGTCTCGGCGATCTCGGCGGCACCGCGGAAGCCGTGCCGCATCTGACCCGCGACCCAGCGCGGGTTCGCGGCCCGGGCCCGCACGACGCGCGCCACCTCCTCCGACAGGGTCCGCACCTTGATGGTGCCGGGCCGGGTCGCGTCGGCATGGTAGAGCGCGGGCGCCGCCCCGAGCGCCGCCGCGGCCGCCGCGAAGCCGCCCTCGTGCTCGGCGAACGTGTCGGAGGAGAGCAGGTCGACCTCCGGCAGGTCGGCGACGTGCAGGTAGGCGTCGGCCCGCGCCACGCGGTCGCGGAAGCCCGGCGACACGCGGCCGGCCGCGTCGGCGCCGCCATAGGCGTGCGAGGTGCCGGCGAGATAGTGCTCGCCGAGGTCGCCGCGCGCCGTCGAAGGCGCCGGCCGCGACCGCGCGGGCGAGACCCGAGGCCGTAGGCGTCGGGCGCGCCGCCGAAGACGCGCTCGGGCGAAGCCTCGCCGGCCCGGCGCGCCGCTGCCAGCGGGTTCGTCGCGTCGTCCTCGTCGAGCGCCGCGACGGCCCGCACGGCGGCATCGAACAGCGCGATCTGGTCCGGGAACGTGTCGCGGAACAGGCCCGAGATGCGCAGCGTGACGTCGACCCGCGGCCGCTCGAGCCGCGCCGGCGGGCAGGATCTCGAAGCCGTCGACCCGCGTCGAGCCGCGCGTGCCAGCGCGGCCGCACGCCCATCAGCGCGAAGGCCTGCGCGAGGTCGTCGCCGCCCGGTGCGCATGGTGGCGCTGCCCCACAGGTCGATGACGAGGCGGCGCGGCCAGTCGCCGTGGTCCTGGGCGTAGCGGTTTGCCACCTCGGCGGCGGCGCGGGCGCCGATCTCGGCAGGCGGTGCGGGTCGGCACGGCGCGCGGGTCGACGGCGTAGAGGTTGCGGCCGGTCGGCAGCACGTCGAGCCGGCCGCGCGCCGGGCGAGCCGGCGGGCCCCGGCCGCACGAAGCGCCCGTCGAGCGCCGCCAGGAGGCCCGCCGTCTCGGCCGCGCCGCAGGCCGCGAAGTCGCCGCCCCCGCGCATCCGTGCCGGCCCCGAACACATGCAGGCCGTCGCCGATGCGCACCTCCTTGAGGTCGCAGAGCCAGGCGTCGAGGCGCGCCAGGGCCTCGCCGCTGGGCGTCGCCCGCCGCGATGCCGCAATCGGCCAGCGAGGCCGGCCGTCGCGCGCCCGGTCGAGGATCGCGGCGCCGAGCAGCCGCGCGCGGCGCGGGTCGAGGCCCTGCGCCTCGGCATATTCGTCGAACAGCGCTTCGAGCTCGGCCGCAGCGCCGTGCGTCCCGGCGGCGACGAGCGGCGGCGTCAGGTGCCCGACCGTGACGGCCGCGATGCGGCGCTTGGCCTGGGCGGCCTCGCCGGGGTTGCTGACGATGAAGGGATAGATCACCGGCACGGCGCCGAGCACCGCCTCGGGCGCGCAGGCTTCGGACAGCGCCACGGCCTTGCCGGGCAGCCATTCGAGCGTGCCGTGGGTGCCGAGATGGACCAGGGCATGGATCCGCTCGACCGCGCGCAGCCAGACGTAGAACGCGATATAGGCGTGGCGGGGCGGCAGCGCGGTGTCGTGGTAATCGGTCGCGGCGGTCGCCGCCGCGGGCCGCGGTCGGGCTGGATCGCCACGAGGAGCGCGCCGGCCCGGCGGATGCGGAACGCGAAGGCCCCCGCCGTGCAGGCGGGGTCGGCGGCCGGCGGTCCCCAGCGCCGCGTGACGGCGTCCCGGAGGACGTCGGGCAGGCGCCGCAAAGGCGCGCCCGTAGGCGTCGAGCGACAGGACGGGCGTCGGGATCGCCCGCCGTCAGGCCCGCCATCAGTGGCGGCGGGCTCGGCGAGGGGCTTCGACCGCATAGCCGGCGCCGGCCAGGGCCGACCGCGATGCCGGCGAGGCTCGCGGGCGCGTCGAGGCCCGACCGCATAGCCGCCCCGCCCCGCCTTGCCGGGATAGTCCGACAGGACCAGGGCGAGCCGCCGCGCCGCGCGGGGCGTGCGGCGCAGCCGGGCCCAGGCGCGGGCGAGGTCGGCCGCGTGGCCGATCCGCCCGGGATCGGGCCGGTGCAGGACCGGGGCGAACTCGCGCTGCGGATCGGGGGCACCGGCCTCCTTGAACGAGATGGCGCCCGCCAGCGATGCGCCCGTCGACCTCGGGCAGGACGACGTTCATGGCGAGGTCGGCGGCGCGCAGGCCCCTGTCGCTCGCCGCCCAGGCGTCACGGCCGCTGCCCGACTGCACGACCTGCAGCACCGGCGCATCGGCCCGGTCCAGCACCGTGCCGTCCGCCCCGCGCCGGGCCGAGAAGGCGGTGGTGTTGAGCACGACGTCCGGCGGGTCCGCCGCCATGAGCGCCTCGAGGGCGCCGGCCGCCTCGGCATCCTTGAGGCTGGTCACCGACACGGCCGTGACGCGGAGGCCGCGGGCGTGCGAGCGCGTCGGCGAGCGCCGCGACCGGCGCCGTGTCGCCGGCGAGCAGCGCCGAGCGGTAGAAGGTGAGAAGCGCGTGGGCGCCCGCCCGGAGCGCCCGCGCGGGCCAGCGTCGGCGACGGCGCCGCGGCCGGCAGCGAGACCGGCTCGGCCCAGGCGGCGCCTCGCCCGATGCGGGCCGCCATGAAGCGCATGGCTTCGACGAGGTTCTCGGGCCCGCCTTCGCGGAAATAGCCCCACAGCCGGCGCAGGTCCTCCTCGGGCAGCGTCGACAGCGCGTCGAGCCTCGGGTCGTCCTGGTCGCAGCCCGGGACGGCGGCGAGGTGGAAGCCGGTGCCGCCGCGCCGCGGCCCCGAGCTCCTCGAGTCCGTAGCGCCAGTAGTCGAGCCCGCCCAGGGCCCGCACCAGCACCAGGCGCGCCCTGGCGGCGACCTTCTCGACATAGAGGTCGACCGAGAAAGGATGCTGCAGGGTCCTCAGGCCGGCGAGCCGCAGGCTCGGGAGGCCCTCGACGCGCGACACCGCGGCGGCGAGTCCCGCCAGTTCGCCGTCCGAGAACGACAGCACGACGATGTCGGCCGGCGTCTGGGCGACGTCGACCGCCGCCGGATCGGCGTCGAGCGTGCCTTGGGCGAGGGGCAGGAGGTGCATCGGAGGGGTCTAATCCAGCGTCACGCCCCGATGTCCCGCGCAATGGCGGCGCGGTCGAGCCCCGTCTCGCCGATCACCACGAGGCGGCCCCGCCGTGTCCTCGCCCGCGGCCCAGGGCCGGTCGTAATGCTGGCGGAAGCGCGTGCCGACGCCCTGCACGAGGAGCCGCATGGGCTTGCCGCGCGACGGCGAGGAATCCCTTGACGCGCAGCACGGCGTGGCGCTCCGCGACCCCGGCGAGGCGGCGCACGAAGGCTTCGGGGTCGGCGAGGGGCGGGATGTCGAGGACGAAGCTGTCGAAGTCGTCATGGTCGTGGCCCTCCTCGGCATCGTGGTGGGAGGGCCGGTTGGCGAGGTCGTCCTCGGCTGCGGCGGCGAGGCCGAGCAGCACGTCGGGGTCGATGCGCCCCTCGCGGGTCGGCACGACCTTCACGGCGCGCGGGATCGCGGTGCGGATGTCGGCCGCCACCGCGTCGAGCGTGGCGGCCGAGACGAGGTCGGCCTTGTTGAGGACCACGAGGTCGGCGCAGAGGAGCTGGTCCTCGTAGACCTCTTCGAGGGGGTTGTCGTGATCGACGGAGCCGTCCGCCCGGCGCTGCGCGGCGAGCTTGGCCGGGTCGTCGGCGAACCGGCCTTCCGCCACCGCGGCGCCGTCCACCACCGCCACGACGCCGTCGACCGTGACGCGCGCCCGGATCGCCGGCCAGTCGAAGGCCTTGACCAGCGGCTTCGGCAGCGCGAGGCCGCGGGTCTCGACGATGATGTGGTCGGGCCGCGGCTGCGCGGGCGAGCAGCGCCTCGATGGCGGGCACGAAATCGTCCGCCACGGTGCAGCACAGGCAGCCGTTGGCGAGCTCGACGATGTTCTCCTCCGGGCAGGACTCGATCCCGCAGGAGCGCAGGATGTCGCCGTCGACCCCGACGTCGCCGAACTCGTTGATGATGAGGGCGAGCCGGCGCCCGTGCGCGCCTTCGAGGAGGTGGCGGATCAGGGTGGTCTTTCCGGCTCCGAGGAAGCCGGTCACCACCGTGACGGGGACTTTGGCGAGCGCGTTCATGCTGTCTCTCCTGCGCGGACGAGCGGCGGCACCCGGGCCACGACGCCCTTCTTGATGGGGTCGGCGCGCAGCTTCCAGGGGATCAGCCCGTCCCCGGCCGCGCCGTAGAGGCGCGCGGCTTCGGCCAGCACGGGTGCGGCACCCTCGGCCGGCAGGTCGCCGTAGACGTAGGTCCACTTCCCCGGCGCCGCGAAGGAGACCGTGCAGGGCCGCCGGCACACGCTGAGGCATTCGACGGGCACCACCGCCATGGCGGCATCGGACCCGACTTCGGCCGCGAGGGCATCGTGGAGGCGGCGGCCGGCACGCGGCTCCGCCGGGTCGCCTTCGGCCCGGCAGGTCACGCAGACATAGATCGTGGTGAGGGCGAGGGCGGAGGCCGTCGCGACTTGGTCCTGCATGCTCGTCGGGTCCCCGCGCACCTGCCACACCGAGGGAGCGGGATGCCTGCGTCCCCCGGGGGAGCCCCACGGGATGTTCGGCCCACGGCGGACCGGACAGGTCCCGGGACACCCCGCCCGGCACGCGCAACCATCGCTGCGCCGTCTCGGTGGACGGCGGCGCCAGCACGGCAGGTTTCCTGACTCGCGGATCGAGCGCCGGGACCGTCGCCTTCCCGGGCCGCGCGGTGCGGCCCAGTGGCTTCGTGACGACCCGGCTCTCCGCTCACAGTTGCGGGGGCAGTTCCGGCCTGCCACGCCCGCGGGGGGCGCGTCCGGATTCCCGTCCGGCGCCCGTGGTGCGGACGCCGGCCCCCTCGCGGGGGACCGATGCTGCCGCGATCCATAGGCCGGGGGGCAGGGCGAGGTCAAATCGGCCGCACGGCGGCTTCGCCGCGGCCGATCGTGCTTCCCTTCGGCGGCGCGGCCCGGCACAGTGCCGGCCGCGTCCGGCGGAGCCCGCGGGCGCCTCGACACTTCCGGGAGCCTCCATGCGCCGGTTCGCCGCGACGCTCGCAATCCTCTCCCTACTGGGCGGCGGCGCTCTCGCCCAGACGGCGGCCGCACCCGCGCCGAAGAGCGACCCCGCGGCCCGGAGCTTCGTGCGTCCGGACCTCGCCGACGCCGCGCGACGCCTCGCCGCGACGCTGAAGGCCAAGTCCGGGCCGGACGCCCGCGGCCACACGCCGGACGACCTGTCGGCGGCCGCCCTCAGGGCACCGCCGCGGTCGGAGGAGGCGCTGAAGCTCTTCGCGGCCGCGATCGCGGCGGGCCGGGACGATGCCCAGACCTGGCTCGGTCTCGCGGTGGCGGCGGAGGCCGTCTCGGCCGGGCTTCCCGATACGGACCCGCGCCGCGACGCCGTCGCGCAATGGGTGATGCCGGCCGCCTATGCGGCCTACGACCGCTCGGCGACGCGGCGCGACGCGGCCGCGGCGCTCGCGGTCGGCGGCGCCTCGCTGGCGCGCCGCGAACAATGGCGGGCGGCGCTCGACGCCGAACGGGCCAGCCTCGCGGCCGCCGACGACCCCAAGCTGCGCGCCGCCTACGAGGCCCTGCGCGAGGCGCACGGCTTCCGCATCCTCGACGACAGCGTCGACGCCGAACCGGTCGTCCCCCGCATCTGCATCCGCTTCTCGGAGGACCTCCGCGGTTCGGCGGCGGACCTCGCGCCCTTCGTCGCCGTCGACGGCCAGCCGAACCCCGCCCTGTCGGTCAAGGACGGCCAGCTCTGCGTCGAGGGTCTCGCCCACGGCCAGCGCTATCACGTCGCGGTGCGCCGCGGCCTGCCCTCGACGGTCGGCGAGACGCTCACGCGGCCCGCCGACTACGACGTCTTCGTGCCGGACCGGCCGGCCCGCGTGGCGACCCTGGGCCAGGGCTACGTGCTGCCGCGCGTCGGCGCCGACGGCGTCCCGATCCTGTCGGTCAACGTCGGCAAGCTCGACGTGTCGATCCTCCACATCGTCGACCGCAACCTCGTCGCCGTGGTGCATTCCGGCAACTTCCGCGACCGGATCGCCGGCTACACCTACCGGCAGCTCGCCCAGGACGACGGCCACGAAGTCTGGTCCGGGACGCTCGACGTCGCGTCGCGCCTCAACGAGGACGTGCGGACGGCCTTTCCGGTCCGCGATGCCGTCGGCCCGCTGGCGCCCGGCGTCTACGTGCTGCAGGCCCGGGTCCACGTCGAGGGCCGACCGGACGACGATGCCGGCGACGACGACGGCACCAGCGCGACGCAGTGGTTCGTCGTGTCGGATCTCGGCCTCACCACGGTGAGCGGCGAGGGCGGCATCACGGCGCTGGTGCGCTCGCTCGCCCGTGCCGCGCCCGTGCCGGGCGTGACGCTGTCCCTGCTGGCCCGCGACAATGCCGTGCTGGGCACCGCCGTGACGGGACCCGACGGGGCGGCGCGTTTCGACCCCGGCCTGTCGCGCGGCGACGGCGGCGACCGGCCGGCCCTGCTCACCGCCGCGGCGCCGGACGGCGACAGCGATTTCCTCGACCTCACGGCCCCGCCCTTCGACCTCACGGACCGCGGCGACAAGGGCCGGCCGGCCGGGACGGGGCTCGACGCCCTGGTCTATGCCGAACGCGGCGTCTACCGCTCGGGCGAGACCGTGTTCCTCACGGCATTGCTGCGCGACGGCGCCGGGGCGGTGCTCGCCGGCGTGCCGCTGACGCTCGTCGTGTCGCGGCCGGACGGCGTCGAGAGCCGCCGCGCGCTCGTGCCGGACGCGGGCCTGGGCGGCCACTCGCTCGTCCTGCCGCTGCTGGCCGACGCGGCGAGCGGCACCTGGAGCGTCGCCGCCTATGCCGACCCGAAGGGCAAGGCGATCGGCGAGACGACGTTCCTGGTCGAGGATTACGTCCCCGAGCGCCTGACGCTCGCCGTGACGCCGGTCGAGGCGGCACTGCGGCCGGGCCAGGCGGCCGAGGTCCGCACCGAAACGCGGTTCCTCTACGGCGCGGCGGGCGGCGGCCTCGCCGTGACGGGCGAGAGCACCGTCGAGGCGGCAGCGGGCCCGGCCTGGCCGACCCTCGCCGGCTATGCCAGCGGCCTCACGGACGAGAAGGTCGAACCCGCCACGACGGAGCTGACCGATCCCGTCACGACCGCGCCGGACGGGACCGCCACGGTGTCGGTGCCGGTCGCCGAGGTCACGGCGACACGGCCGCTGCAGGTGCGGCTGGCGCTCCGGGTCGCCGAACCCGGCGGCCGGGCCATCGAGCGCGGCGCGACCGTCCCGATCCTGCCCCGCACCGGGCTGATCGGCGTGAAGCGGGCCGCCGATGCCGGCCCGGCGACCGGGACCGCGTTCGACGTCGTCACGGTGGATACCGCCGGCCGCCGCTCGGCGGTCGCGGGCCTGCGCTGGCGCCTGTCGCGCGCCGAGCGGACCTTCCAGTGGTATCGGACCGACGACGGCCACTGGCGCTTCGAGCGCGTCGAGGGCAGCCGGCTCGTCGCCGAGGGTCGGGTCGACACGACCGACGGCGCACCGGCGCGCATCGCCGCCGCCACGCCGGACGGCCACTACACGCTGGACCTCCTGTCCGGCGATCCCGGCCTGCCAGAGACGACGCTCGGCGTCGACGTCGGCTACGGCGCCGAGGCGGGCGCCGACAGCCCGGACCTGCTCGACGTGCGGCTCGACAAGGCCGACTACCGCCCCGGCGACACGCTCCACCTGACCGTGACGTCGCGGTTCGCCGGCCATGCCACGCTGCTGATCGGCCAGAAGGCCGTGGCGGCCCGGAGAGACGTCGACCTCGCGGTCGGCGACACGACGCTGGCGGTCCCGGTCGAGGCCGGCTGGGGCACCGGCGCCTACGCGATGGTGCTGGCGCAACGGCCGCTCGACGCACCGGCGAAGCGTATGCCGGGGCGTGCCGTGGGCCTCGCCTGGTTCGCCGTCGACGCCGCCGCGCGCGAACTCGGGGTGCGGCTCGACCTGCCCGCCACGGCCCGGCCGCGCGGGACGCTGCGGGTGCCGGTGAGGCTCGCCAACCTGCCGCCGGGCGAGACGGCGGCCGTCACGGTGTCGGCGGTCGACGTCGGCATCCTCAACCTGACGCATTACCAGACGCCCCGGCCCGGCGCCTTCTTCTTCGGTCAACGCACGCTGGGCCTCGACCTGCGCGATCTCTACGGCGGCCTGATCGACGGGCTCGGGATCGCGGCGGGCGCGATCCACCAGGGCGGCGACGGAGGCGTCGACGCCGAAGCCGAGAAGCCCACGCAGGCGCCCCTGGCCCGTTATTCCGGCATCGTGCCGGTCGGCCCGGACGGGACCGCCACCGTGGACTTCGACATCCCGGCCTTCAACGGCACCGTGCGGGTTGCGGCCGTCGCCTGGTCGCGGACGGCGACGGGCAGCGCCGAGGCGGACGTCGTGATGCGGGACCCTGTTGTGGTCGCCGCCACGCTGCCGCGCTTCCTCGCCATCGGCGACCGGGCGCGGGCGCGCTTCGACATCGACGACGTCGAGGGCCCGGCGGGCCCCTACCGCCTGGAAGTGACGCCGCGGGGGCCCTGGTATCTGCCGGCCGAGGCGCTCGACAGCACCGTCACGCTTACACCCGGCGCCCGCCGCGGCATCGACGTGCCGCTCACGGCCGCCGGCCTCGGGACGGCGGGCCTCTCGGTGCGCCTCACGGGGCCGAACGGGCTCGACCTGTCGCAGGACGTGGCCCTCGGCATCACGCCCGGCGCACCCGCGGTCTACCGGCGGGACGTCCATCCCCTGGCGCCGGGCCAGAGCCTGACGCTGACGCGCGACCTCCTCGCCGACTTCATCCCGGGCTCGGGGCACGTCTCGGTCGCGGTCTCGCCGCTCGGGGACATCGACGTGCCGGCCCTGCTGCTGGGGCTCGACCGCTACCCCGTGGGCTGCTCGGAACAGATCGTGAGCCGGGCGCTGCCGCTGCTCTCGCTCGACCGGCTGGCGCCGCCGCAGGACCTCGCGACGGATCCCGACGTCAAGCCGCGGCTGGCGGGCGCGGTGGCGCAGCTGCTGGCCCGGCAGACGGCCGAGGGCGGCTTCGGCCTGTGGACGGCGCGGTCCGAAGGCGACGACGCCTGGCTCGACGCCTATGTGGCGGACTTCCTCACCCGGGCCCGCGAGGCGGGCTATGCCGTGCCGGCCCGCGCGCTCGACGCGGCGCTGGACCACCTGCGCAACACCGTCACCAACGGGGCGCGCGACCGGAGCGCGACCGCCGGGGACGCCCAGGCGGCGCTCGGCTACGCCGCCTACGTGCTGGCGCGCAACGGCCGTCCCGTGATGGCGGACCTGCGCTACATCGCGGGCGAACGGCTCGACGCGCTGGCGACGCCGCTCGCCAAGGCGCAGCTCGGCGCCGCCCTGGCGCTGCTCGGCGACCGGGGCCGCTCGGCCACGGTGTTCACCGCCGCGACGACGGCCCTCGCCGACGAAACGGACGCGCGCACCTACCGGGACGACTACGGCTCGAAGCTGCGCGACGCCGCCGCGGTCCTGACGCTCGCGACCGACGCGGGCCTCGACCAGGCGGCGACCCGCGCCGGCGACGTGCTGGCCTCGGCGCAACGCTCGCCCTATCCCCGCAACACCCAGGAGCAGGCCTGGCTGGTGATGGCGGCGCAGGCGCTGGCGCGCCAGGCGCAGGGCATCGCGCTCGACGTGGACGGGACGCGCCATGCCGGACCGCTCTACCGCGACCTCTCGTCCGCCCGGCTCGACGGCCGCGCGCTCACGGTCGGCAATGCCGGACAGGGCGGCGTCGACGTCGTGGTGACGACCTCCGGCCAGCTGCCGGCGCCCGAGCCGGACGCCAACCAGGGCTACACGGTGGAGCGCCACTACTACAGGCTGGACGGCCGGGAGGTCGACCCCGCGCATGTGGCGCAGAACGAGCGGTTGGCCGTCGTGGTCAGGATCGCCGAGGCAGCGGCCACGCAGGCCCGGCTGCTGCTGACCGACCCGCTGCCGGCCGGCTTCGAGATCGACAACCCGGCCCTGGTGGCGGACGGCGCGGTGCCGAACCTGCCGGGGCTCGACGTGGACGCCAAACCCGCCCACGTCGAGTTCCGGGACGATCGCTTCACGGCGGCCTTCGAGCGCGCGCCGGACGATGCCGCCACCTTCAGCGTGGCCTATGTGGTCAGAGCCGTCACGCCGGGGCGGTTCGTCCACCCGCCGGCCGTGATCGAGGACATGTACCGGCCCGAGCGATTCGGGCGGAGCCGCAACGGCACCGTCGAGATCGACGCCGCCCGGTAGGGCCGATCAGCCGGCCGCGCGGCCGGGAGCGGCGGCGCGCCGCCTCAGCGGCCCTGCTGGCGCCGGTCGCGCCCGTAATAGTCGAGGCCCGCCGCATAGCGGAACAGGATGCCGAGATCTTCGGCAAAGTCCTTGAGGACCGCACCCATGCCCGAACCGGGATCCTGCACGCGGACCCGGCGCGCCGTGGGCGAGGTGACGGCCGGTTCGAAGCGCTGCGTGGTGTCGCAGCGTGAAAAGAACGTCATGACCGAACCCCGTCTCGCCATGTGATTGATCGGTCGTCACCGTGACGACCCGCCGGAACCCTGCATGGCACCGCAACCCGCCGACCGCCGTCGGCTCCGGTTTCGATCTCCACCATGGTCGTTGTCACTAGCCGAAGCATTCCACTGAATTGCGGCAGGAGACGTCCTGGTTGAAGGCCGATTGACCGGCGTATGTTTCTGGAGCGCAACAACGGCACGCTCCACGAAGCATCGCCAGCTTTGGTTGAGGAAGCGTTACACGCGGCAGGCCGGCACGAGAAGCCAGAGCCGTCATGCTTCGTCAAGCGCACCGCTGCCGCACGGAGCCGCAGGGCAGGCATGCGGTTTGCAGGGCCCGTGCTGTTGACGGTGCGCCCGGACTCGGGCGACATCCGGGATGCAGATTCGTCGAAGGCGTGTGGCCGCACCGGGCGGCCTCGGCCCAGGCGCCCGTGTCAAGGAGCTCGCATGAAGAAGCTGGTCGTCGGCCTCGTCGCCGCCATCGCGCTGACGGGGGCCGCCCGCGCGCAGGACAAGCCGGTGAGGATCGGCACCGAGGCGGCCTATGCGCCCTTCGAGTTCAAGGACGACAAGGGCGAACTCAAGGGCTACGAGATCCAGCTCGGCAACGCACTCTGTGCCGCCGCCAAGGTGAAGTGCGAATGGGTCAACCAGGATTTCGACAGCCTGATCCCGGCTCTCAACGCGCATAAGATCGACGCCATCCTGTCGCAGATGTCGATCACCGACGACCGCAAGAAGGCGGTGGACTTCACCAACCAGGTCACCGTGGCGCCGGCGCGCTTCGTCGCCAAGCAGGGCTCGGGCATCACCGACGACCCCGCCACGCTGAAGGGCAAGACCGTCGCGGTGCAGAGCGGCACCACGCACGAAAAATACGTCACCGAGAAGCTGGCCGGGGTCGCGACCCCGAAGGTCTACCAGACGCAGGACGAGGCCTTCCTCGACGTCGAGAACGGCCGTGCCGACGCCACCCTGGCGGATGCCACCATCGAATACGACTGGCTGGAGAAGACCGGCAAGGCCAAGGGCTTCGCCTATGCGGGCAAGCCGCTGCTCGACCCCGCCATCTTCGGCGACGGCACCGGCATCGCGGTCCGCAAGGGCGACACCGCCCTGGTCGAGACCTTCAACAAGGCGCTGGCGACGGTCGGCAGCAACGGCGAGTTCAAGAAGATCAACGACCAGTACTTCCCCTTCGACATCATCGGCTCGGGCGCCAAGAAGTGAGCTGCAGGCCGGCGCTTCGAGGCGCCGGCAGGATCCGAACCAATGACCGGCGCTTCGAGGCGCCGGCAGGATCCGAACCAATGACCGGCGCTTCGAGGCGCCGGCGGGATCTGAGCCAATGACCGGCGCTTCGAGGCGCCGGCAGGATCTGAACCAAAGACCGACGCCTTCGGGCGCCGGCGGGATCTGAACCGAACACCGGCGCCTCCCGGCGCCGGCGGGATCCGACCGGGCCGGGAGCCCGCACTCCCCTCCTCCGCCCAAGGCTGCCCCACACCATGCTCGACCTGTCCGGCTTCGGCGCTCAACTCCTCCAGGGTGCCGTCGTCACGCTGCAGGTCGCCGTGCTGTCCCTGCTCTTCGGCGTGGCGCTGGGCATCCTGGGCGCGGCGGCGAAGCTGTCGCCCCTGCCCTGGGTGCGCGGCCCCGTGACGCTTGTGGTCAATCTCGTGCGCGGCGTGCCCGAGTTCCTGATCCTGCTGATCGTCTATTTCAGCCTGCCGCAGGTCCTGTCCGCCTTCACGGGTTCGGACGTCGGCATCAGCCCGCTGGTCGGGGGCGTCTTCGCCCTGTCGCTGGTGTTCGGCGCCTACGCGTCCGAAACGTTCCGCGGCGGCTTCGAGGCCGTGCCCAAGGGGCAGCTCGAGGCGGCCCGGGCCTTCGGCATGCCGCGGGTCCGCGTCTTCAGGCGCATCCACCTGCCCCAGGCGTGGCGCTACGCGCTGCCCGGCCTGTCGAACCTGTGGCAGACGCTGCTCAAGGACACGTCACTGGTCTCGGTGCTGGGGCTCGAGGAGATCATGCGCAAGGCCGACATCGCCGCGCAGGTCACCAAGCGTCCCTTCGACTTCTACGTCGCGGCGGCGTTGATCTACCTCGCCTTCATCCTGCTGTCCGGCCCGGCCTTCGCGTGGCTCGAACGGCGGGCCAACCGCGGCCTGGCGAGGGCGCAGTGATGCTGGGAAGCCTCGTCGACACGCTGGTCCGCCAGTTGCCGCTCTTCCTCGCCGGGCTCGGCACCACGCTGCAGCTGCTCGTCGTCTCGACGGCGATCGGCGTGGTCCTCGCGGTGCCGGTGGCGCTCGCCCGGGTGGCCCGGAACCCGCTCCTCTCGGTGCCCGCCACCGCCTACGCCTACCTGTTCCGCGGCACGCCGCTGCTGGTGCAGATCTTCATCATCTACTACGGCCTGCCGCAGTTCGACGCCGTGCGGTCGTCGGTCCTGTGGCCCCTGCTGCGCGACCCGATGCCCTGCGCGCTGATCGCCTTCTCGCTCAACATGGCGGCCTACACGGGCGAAGTGATCCGCGGCGGCATCCTGGCGGTCCCGCCCGGCGAGCGGGAGGCCGCGCTGGCCGTCGGCATGCCCCACGCCCTGATGCTGCGCCGCATCGTCCTGCCGCGCGCCTTCCGCATCGCCCTGCCGGCGCTCTCCAACGAGGTCGTGCTGCAGCTCAAGGCGACGTCGCTCGCCAGCACCGTGACGCTGATCGACCTGACCGGCGTCGGCCGGCGCCTCGCCGCCAAGACCTACACGACCGAAGGCCTGTTCGTGGCGGGCGCCGTCTACATCGTCCTGACCTTTCTGCTGGCGCAAGGCTTCCGCCTGCTCGAAGGCCGGTTCAACGCCTTTCAGCGCCGGTGACGGGACCGCGCGGTCCCGGCCGCGCCGCCGTCCCGCCTGTCGTGCGGCGGCCACACCGGGGCGGCGATCGCCCGGGACGCTCCGGCACGGCTTGACCCGGAGGAGCGCGGCGCGCCATCGTGACGTTCGACCCGCCATGGGCCGGCTGCGGCCGGTGCAGGCGATCATGACCAGGCCCTTGCGCAGGCCCGGGACGGAGCCTCGCTCCGTGGAGGGCGCGTATGGCCTTCGGGGCCCGAGGAGCGGACGGACGATGGCACGTGCATTTCGAGCCCTGGCCCTGAGCCTCGCCCTGGTGGGCTGCGCCGGTGCAGCGCTCGCCCGCCCCGTGGTGCCGGCCGAGCAGCGTTACGAGGGCTACGACGGGGACCTGCCGGCCTGCGCCGACCCCGCTGTGCTGTCGACCATCTCGGCGCGCTTCGCCCGCAAGGAATCGGAGTACTGGAACACAGCGCTGCAGATCGTCAGCTTCGACCGGGTGAAGCTGCTCGCCGCACGCCCCTGGGGCCTCGATCACATCCCGCGCAACTTCTGTACGGCGCGCGCGCTGCTCAACGACGATTCCTACCACGACGTGTCCTATTCGGTGGCCGAGGACCAGGGCCTGATCGGGTTCGGTCCCGGCGTGGAATGGTGCCTGGCGGGCCTCGACCGCGACTTGTCCTACGCGCCGGCGTGCCAGCTGGCCCGTCCCTGATGCGCCGCGGGGCGGTGGCCGTCGCCGCGGCCCTGGGCCTCGCCCTCGCGGCGCCCGCCGCGGCCGAGTCCTCCGCCCCGGGCAGCTTCGACTTCTACGTCCTGTCCCTGTCCTGGTCGCCGGGCTTCTGCGCGGCTGGCGGGGAGGCCAAGGCGCGGGACCAATGCGCGGCGGGGCGCGGCCTCGGCTTCGTGGTGCACGGGCTCTGGCCCCAGTTCACCCGCGGCTACCCCAGCGATTGCGGTCCCGCCGGCCGCTTCCCGTCACGCCAGGCCCTGGCCGGCACGGACGGCGTCTACCCCGACGAGGGCCTCGCGCGCTACGAGTGGCGCAAGCACGGCACGTGTTCTGGCCTCAGCCCCACGGATTACTTCGCGGCCGTGCGCCGCGCCCGCGATGCCGTCGTCGTGCCGGCGCCGTTCGGCGCGCCGGCTCAGGCCCAGACCTGGGCACCGCTCGACATCGCGCGCGCCTTCGCGGCCGCCAACCCCGGCCTGCGCACGGACGAGACGGCCGTGACCTGCCGGTCGGGCATGCTCGAGGAAGTCCGGGTGTGTCTCGCCAAGGACCTGCGCGGCTTCGTGCCCTGCCCCGAGGTCGCCCGCGCGTCCTGCCGGTCCCCCGCCATCGCGGTCCCGCCCCTCCGCTGACCCGCGACCCGGCCCGGCAGCGCCGCGACCGCGCTCACGCCTGCCGCAGCATCGGCCGCAGGGCGGCGATCTCGGCCGGGACGGTCCTGGCCACGATGGCGGCGACCACGTGTTCGGCATCCTCGGCGATGCCCGAGAAGCGGCCGGACCCCCAGGAATGGAGCCAGGGCAGGCCGACGAACATCAGCCCCGGCACGGTGGTGACGCCCCGGTCGTGCTCGGGGTAGCCGGTGCCGGTGAAGGCCGGCAGGTCGATCCAGCTCCAGTCCGAGCGGAAGCCCGTCGCCCAGACGACGGCCCCGATGCCCGCCTCGGCGAGGTCGAGGCGGCGCGGTTCGGTGTCGGGCTCCCAGGCCGGGCTGTAGGGTTCGGCGGCGGGCGCGTCGAGGCCGGCCTCGGCGATGTGGCGGTCGATGAGGTCGCGGATGCCGAGGTAGACGGCATCGGCGGCATCGAGCTTGGCGCGCAGGTCCGCATCGAACGCCAGTTCCGTGCCGCTGACGCCGGCGAGCCGGCCATAGAGCGTCATGCCTTCGGCGGCGAAGCGGCGCAGGTCGATCTCGCGGCCCCCGTCACGCCCCGTCATGGCGTGGTTGGCCTGGCGGCGCACCGCCTTGCCCTTGGGATGGTCTGCCACCGTCAGGCGGTAATGGCCCATCTCGTCCAGCCAGCGGATCGTGTCCTTGCCCCGGTAGTGGCGCGGGGAGCGCGGCGCGCTGCCGAGCGAGACGTGGACCTCGCGGCCCGCGAGGTGGAGGTCCTCGGCGATCTGGCAGCCGGACTGGCCGGTGCCCACCACCAGTACGCCGCCCGGCGGCAGTTGGCCGGGGTTGCGGTAGGCCGAGGAATGGATCTGGACGACATCGGCCGGAAGGCGCCCGGCCGCCGGCGGGATGGCAGGGAGGTGGTAGCCGCTGACCGCCACGACGACATTGGCCGCCGTGTAGTCGCCCTCCGTCGTGGCGAGCGTGAACAGCCCATCGGCGCGCCGGCCCAGGGCCGTGACGGCGACCCCCTCCCGGAGGGGCGGGTCCACGCGCGCCGCGAAGGCCTCGACGTAGCGGACGATGTCGTCCTTGACCATGAAGCCGTCCGGGTCGGGACCCGAATAGGGGAAGTCCGGCAGGCGGCACTGCCAGTTCGGCGTCACGAGGCAGAAGCTGTCCCAGCGGTCCTGCCGCCAGGCGTGGCCGATGCGGTGCCGTTCGAGGACGACGTGGTCGAGGCCGGCGCGCTGGAGGAAGTGGCTGACCGACAGGCCGGCCTGGCCGCCCCCGATGACGACGACGGGCCGGTGGCGCGGTGCGCGGGTTTGGCTCATGGCATCAGTCCTCGAAGGCTTCGACCAGCACCGTGCCGGTGCCGTCGCGGGGCTGGCGGGCGGCGGTGGCCTCGATGGCGCGAAGCTGGCCGAGCGCCAGGGAACAGGGACGGCCGTAGCGGGCCTCAACGCGCGCGCTGGCGATCGTCAGTGCTTCGCGGCTGAGGGCCACGAAGCCGTCGACCGGGTAGCTCTGCCCCGGCACGAGGAAGTCCTTGATCACCAGCGAGGGCGAGTAGCAGCGCTCGCGGGTCCCGTCGGGCCAGCGGACATGGAACCGCATCTCAGGCATGGGCGGGCTCCTTCGGCGTGGCGACGAGGTGGGCCGCGTAATGGGCGAGATGCGCCCGGGCGCTCGCCGCCCAGCCGAAACGCGTCGCGACCGCGTGTCCGCGCGCCACCCGGCCGGCACGGGCCCGGGGCTCGAGGCTCGCCTCGAACGCCGCCGCGATCGACGCCGTGTCGGTGGGCTCGGCCCAGAAGGCGTCGGCCGGCCCGAGATATTCGGTGAAGGGCGCGATGCGCGACACCACCACGGGCGTGCCGCTCGCCATCGCCTCGATGACGGCGAGGCCGAAACCCTCCTGCAGCGACGGGAACGCCAGCGCGTCGGCGATCCGGTAGAGCGCCGGCAGGTCGGCCTGGGGCACGGGGCCTGCCATCAGGACGGCGCCGCTGCGTTTGCCGGCGAGGCCGAGGCCGTGCAGGGCCTCCTCGCACAGCCGCGCATAGGCCGAGTGGTCGAGCACGGAGGCGCCGCCGGCGATGACCAGCTGGGCCGTGGGACGCCGGCTCCGGAGCCGCGCGAAGGCCTCGATGATGCGCAGGCTGTTCTTGCGCGGCTCACATCCGCCGACCGCGAGGAGCACCGGGCCCTCGCCCAGCCCGTAGCGGGCCCGCACCGCCGCGTCCCCGGCGCAGGGCCGCGGCGGGAAGGCCGCAGGGTCGACGCCGTTGGACACGCGCTTCGCCGCGACGCCGTAGCGGCTGGCGACCTGCATCACCCAGGTGTCGCTGACGCAGAGCACCGTGCCGGCCGCCACGACGGCCCGCTCCTGGCGGGTCTCGACGCGCGGGTCCTGGAAGTGGTCGAGGTGATGCACGGTGCGCACGAAGGGCGGGATCAGGCCGGCCGCGTGGAGGTCCGCGAGGGCGCAGCCGCCGATGCCGTCGTGAGCGTGGTAGATGTCGAAGCCGCGGTGGTCGGGCGCGCTGAACCAGTCCCAGTAGTCGGCGACGCGTTGTTCGACCATGTCGGCGGTCGACCGGCTCGCGATCCGGCAGGCCGGGACCGACTGCGTGGCGCAGGCCGCCGGGCGGAAGAAGCCGCGCCGGGCGGGGTCCGGCGCATGGACCACGGCCTCGTGGCCGAGCGCCGTCAGGGCCTCGGCCAGCGACAGGCAGTGGCTCACGCCGCCGCGCGGGTTGGTGGAATGGGTCAGGATGGCGATGCGGAGCGGAGGCGTCATGGCGCGGTGCTCTCGGCCGGGCGCCCGCAACCGGTCAGCGGCGCGGCGGCGAAGTCCCACACCGCCGCGTCGTGGCGGCCGTCGGCGATGCGCAGGCACGCGCCGCGCTCGACGGCGCCGATCGCCGCCGCCGCGAGGCCGCGCGCCGCGAAGCGTGCCAGCACGGCCGGCGTGTCCCGGGGGCGCACGGCGAGGAGATAGCCGTAGCTCGGGAAGCTCGACAGCCAGCGGAACATGTCGACGCCCTCGGGGCGCGGCACGGCACCGACGTCGATGCGGCCGCCGACCCCCGAACACTCGAAGAGCATGCCGGCGGTGCCGACCGTCCCCGCCATGGAGATGTCCTTGGCGGCGCCGCACAGGCCGGCCTCGGCGATCTCGGCCAGCACGGCGAGGTCGGCGCGCAGCCGCGGCGCCGGGGCCGTCGTGCTGGCGTCCCAGTTGGTCGACGCGTCCGACCGGTAGGCGCCGCGCAGGTCCACCGCCATGACGAGGTCCTGCCCGGGCGCGGCGTCGAAACTGGTCATCAGCCGGCCCGCCCGGCCCAGCACCGCGACGGCGAGGCCGGAGCGCTCCGAGCGGGTGTTGGTGTGACCGCCGACGACCGGCACGCCGTAGCGAGAGGCCGCGTCGCGCAGCCCCTGCAGCACCGGTCCGGCGGCGGCTTCGCCGGCCGACCACAGCGCGTCCACCACCGCCATCGGCCGCCCGCCCATGGCGGCGATGTCGCTGAGGTTGACCATGACGCCGCAATAGCCCGCGAACCAGGGTTCGGCGGCCACGAAGGCATCGACCAGTCCCTCGATGGCGAAGAGCAGGTGGCCGTCGCCATCCGGGATGGCGGCACAATCGTCGCCGACCGCGACCGCCGAAGCCGCGTCGAGCCCCAGCGCCGCCACGGCGCCCGCGATGTCGCGCTTGCCGAGAAGGCCGCGGCCGGCCCGGATGCGGGCGGCGAGGTCGTCGATGAGCCGGTCCATCAGGCGGCCATCTTGGCCAGCGCCGTGATGCCGGCGACCGCGTCGTGGAGCGGAGGATAGTGGGCGAGGTCGGCCTCCATCAGGTGGTGGGGCCGGCCGTGCAGCGTGACCTCGTCCAGCGTCCGCCAGTGCAGCGCCCGGAACATGGCGACGTTCTGGCTCTGCACGTGGGCGGTGAAGCGCCGGCAGCCGCGCGCATGGGCGGACGACACGGCGACGCGGACGAGCGCGGCGCCGAGCGCGCCGATCCGCCGGTGGTCCGCCGCGACGGCGAGGCGCGAACCCATCCAGTGGCCGGGCTCGGGCGCGTGGATCCGCACCGTGCCGACGACGTCGCCGGCCACCACCGCCAGCGTCGAGACCGCCACGATGGTGATCGCCACGTCGTCGATGGCGTCGCGGTCGTGGCCGGCGAAGATGCCCTGCTCGTCGCAGAACACCCGGCGGCGCAGCGCCGCCGCGTCGCGGAACTCCCAAGGGTGATCGGCGACCTTCACCGAGAAGCTCGGGGCCGTGAAGGAACGCGGGGTCGCGAGGCCGGGAGCGACGGTCATGCCGGGCGCTCGTAGGCCGAGAGGGAGGAACAGGCACCGCATTTGGCGCAGCCCGCCTTGGCGTCGCCGCTGCGCATGCCGGCGCGGCGCAGCAGCGCCGCCAGCGGGCCCAGGATGGCGTGCATGACGGCGGGCGTCGGGGCGGGATGGCTTTCGAGCGGCGTGCCGGAGATCGGCACGAAGGGCACCACGAAGGGGTAGACGCCGAGGCCCACCAGGGCCTCGCAGGTCGACAGGATGGCCTCCGGCGTGTCGCCGAGCCCGGCCAGGATATAGGTCGAGACCTGGCCGCGGCCGAAGACCGGCACGGCGGCGGCGAAGGCCTGCATGTAGCGTTCGAGCGGCACCGACGCCTTGCCGGGCATGATGCGCCGGCGCACGGCGGGCGTGACGGCCTCGAGATGCATGCCGAGCGCGTCGATGCCGGCCGCCTTCATGCGGCCGAACCAGACGTCGTCGTCGGGCGGCTCGCACTGGCCCTGGATCGGCAGGTCGATGGCGGCCTTCACGGCGAAGGCGCTCTCGGCCAGGATGGCGGCGCCGCGGTCCGGCGTCGCGGGCGTGCCGGTCGTCATCACCATGTGCTTCACGCCGTCGAGCAGAACGGCGGCGCGGGCCACTTCGGCGAGCTGCTCGGGCGTCTTGCGCGCCAGCGTGCGGCCCGCCGCCAGGGATTGGCCGATGGCGCAGAACTGGCACGTCCTGGTCCGGCTCTGGTAGCGGATGCAGGTCTGCAGCACCGTGGTCGCCAGCACGTCGCGGCCGTGCAGCACGGCGATCTGCCGATAGGGCACGCCGTCGAAGGTCTGCATGCCGTAGAAGCGCGGCTGGAGCGGGAAGGCGACGCGTCCCACCCCGATGCCGTCGCGCTCGACGGTGCTGAGCCCGTCCGGCCCGGGGGCGCGCACTACATAGGGGCTGGCGAAGGCCGCCGCGGTATGGACCGGCACCATCACGGTGCGGCCGTCGACGGTCAGCGCCTTGTGGTCCGAGGGGCCGGCGCCGCCGCGGCGGCTCTCCACCCCGGCCGAAGGGTCAACCAGCCGGACTCCGAAGGACTGCAGCTCGCGGATCAGCTGCTCGGTCGGCAAGGCGGAGGGAACCGTCGGCCGGGTCGCCGGGGCGGTCGGGGAAAGGTCGGTCATCGGCGGAAGATCCCATGGCGGGTGGAGCGCTCGGCACGGCGGCATGCAGGGGCCGTGCCTCGCGGTTGTCGAGGTTGAGGCTGAGGAGTTCGGGCCGGGCGTAATGGCCCACCGAATCCATCATGCGTTTGCGCTTGGCGATGAGCGCCATGTCGAGGTCCGCCACCAGCATGCCCTCGCCCTCGCGCAGGGGCGGTGCCAGGTGGACGCCCTCGGGCGACACGATGGCGGTGCAGCAGCCGCCGCGCAGGGCCTTGCGCATGCGGTCGTCGGGCGTGATGCCGGCGATCTGCTGTTCGGTGAGCCAGCCGGTGGCGTTGACCACGAAACAGGCCGCTTCGAGCGCGTGCTGGCGAATCGCCACCTCCATCTGGTCGGCGAAGATCTGCCCCACCATCGACCCGGGGAACTGGGCGGCGTGGATCTCCTCGCCCTGCGCCATGAGGCTGTAGCGGGCGAGCGGGTTGAAGTGCTCCCAGCAGGCCAGCGCACCGACGCGGCCCACGGCCGTATCGACGACCTTGAGACCGGCGCCGTCGCCCTGCCCCCAGATCATCCGCTCGTGGTAGGTCGGCGTGATCTTGCGGCGGCGCAGCGCCAGGCGCCCGTCGGCGTCGAAGACGAGTTGGGCATTGTAGAGCGTCCCGCCGTCGCGCTCGTTGACGCCGAGCACCACCACCATGCCGGCACGGCGCGCCGCGGCCGCGACCGCATCGCAGACGGGCCCGGGGACCGCGACGGCCTCCTCGTAGAGCCGCAGGTGCTCGGCGCCCGTGGTGGCGGGCGGATGAACGAAGGAGAAATAGGGGTACCAGGGCACGAGCGTCTCGGGGAAGACGAGCAGTTTGACCCCGTCGCGGCCCGCGGTCTCGATGGCGCCCAGCACCTTCTCGACCGTGCCGCCGGGCGCGTCGAGCACCGGCGCCATCTGCACGGCCGCGACCCTGACGATGCGCTTCTGGCCCATGAGCTCTCTTCCGATGGTCGAGGGAGCACCGCCCGGCCTCGCAGGGCCGGGCGGCGGGGGCGTCACAGCGTCCAGGTGTCGAGGATGAAGGCGCCGGCCTTGCGGTGCAGGAGGATGAGGTCGAGCGTGTCGAGCGGGCCGATCGGCCGGATGCCCTCCGTCAGCGACGCCTCGCCATGGCCGTAGAGGGCCTGCAGGGCGAAGCGGCAACAATAGACCTTGCCGCCCTCGCTCATGAACTTGGACAGCTGGTTGTTGAAGTTCTGGTGGCCCGGGAAGGCCTCGTCGCCGAGCCGCGGGAAGCCGCGCTGCACGCCCAGCGTCACGCCCGGGCCGTAGAGCAGGATCGAGGTCTCGAAGCCCTTGCGCAGCAGGCGCGTCGCCTGGAGCAGGTTGACGAGGCCGATCGAGCCCTCGAAGGCCACCGTATGGAAGGTGACGAGGGCCTTCTCGCCGGGTTCGGCTTTGACGTCCTCGAAGACCTTCTCCTCGTAGTCGACGAGGTAGTCGCCCTTCTTGTGGTGCGGGATGTCGACGGCAGGCATGGCGGTTCTCCCTCGGGCGGCCGTGGACGAGGTCTCGCGGCGCGATGACGCGCGGACCGGCGCGGCCCGGCGGCCCGCAGGTCTGTTTCGCAAGCCCCGTGCCAGCTGGCTGCGGCTTCATTGACCCACGAGGCACCGCGTCGAAAACCATTCAATTGTACGGTCAATTGATCCGCTCAATTGCCGCGTCTTTGATCGCGCTTGCCTCCCGAGAGGTCAGCGCCGGTCCGATCCACAGGCGTGGCGCGGAACTGGGCAGGGTTGGGCCGCCCTCGGCCGCGATCGGGGAGACCGCGCCCTTGCCGCGCGGCGCGAAACAGGCCAATGCGGGACGGCCGGTCCGACCGGGCCGCGCTCGGGCGGGCTGCCGCGACGCGCCATGCAGTCAATGTCGCCCTTTGATTCATCCTGGAGATCAGCCGCGTGGAGCCTCGGCCGTGAGGGACTGGACACCCGACCTCGCCAAGTTCGGCCGACCCCATTACCGCGCCATCGCGGACGCGATCGCCGACGACATCGGGGCGGGCCGGCTCGCCCTGGCGGACCGCCTGCCGCCGCAGCGCCAGCTGGCCGACGCGCTGGGCCTCAACTTCTCGACCGTGGCGCGCGGCTACGTCGAGGCCCAGCGGCGCGGCCTCGTCATGTCGCGCGTCGGCCACGGCACGGTGGTGACGGCGCGGGTGCCGGGCGTCGCGATGCCCGCCGTCCCGGTGCCGGCCGCGCCGCGCCGCCCGGCGCTCGTCGATTTCTCGATGAACCTGCCCCCCGAGCCCGACGACCCGGACCTGCTCGGCCGCATGCGCGACGGTCTCGCGGCGGTCTCGGCCGACCTGCTGAACCTGTTGCGATACCAGGGCTTCGGCGGCGCGCCGGACGACAGGGAGGCGGCGCTGCACTGGCTGGCGCGGCGCGGCCTGGCGGTGCCGGCGAACCGCGTCCTGGTCTGCCCCGGCGCCCATAGCGCGCTGCTGGCGACGCTCTCGACCCTGTGCCGTCCCGGCGACGTCGTGTGTTCGGAAGCCCTCACCTATCCGGGAGCGCGGGCGCTCGCCGCCCATCTCGGGCTGCGGCTGATCGGCCTGCCCATGGACGGCGAAGGGATCGACGCCGCGGCTTTCGCCGCCACCTGCGTCAAGTTCGGCCCGAAGGCGCTCTACCTCAACCCGACGCTGCTGAACCCCACCACCGTCACGGTCTCGCGGGCCCGGCGCGAGGCGATCGTCGAGGTCGCGCGGCGCTACGCCGTGTCGATCATCGAGGACGACGCCTATGGGTCGATTCCGCCCGGCGGCCCACCGCCCTTCGCCGCCCTGGCGCCCGAGACCACCTACCACGTCGCCGGGCTCGCCAAGTGCCTCGGCGCCGGCCTGCGGATCGCCTATCTGGTCGCCCCGAGCGCCCGCGCCGCGCTGCCCCTCGCCGCGAGCCTGCGCGCCGCCACCGTCATGGCTTCACCCCTCACGGCGGCGCTGGCGACCCGCTGGATCCGCGACGGCACGGCCGATGCCGTGCTGGATTTCGTGCGCCGCGAGTCCGTCGCCCGCCAGCGCCTCGCGGCGGCGGCCCTGCCGGCGGCGCTGGTCGAGGCGGACCCTCACGGCTTCCACATCTGGATGCGGCTCCCCGAACCCTGGAGCCGCTCCGCCTTCGCGTCGCAGGCGCGCTCGACCGGCATCGGCGTCGTGGCGAGCGACCCTTTCGTCGCTGCGGGCGCGCCGCCCGAAGCCGTGCGCATCTGCCTCGGCGGCCTCGCGAGCCGGGACGACGTGGCCCATGCCCTCGACGTCATCGCCCACGCGCTCGACGAGACGCCCGCCATGTCGTCCGCCTTCATCTGACGACGGACCAGCGCGGCGCGTATCTTCAACCGGGCGGTCTGCGGGGTTGTGGCGGGGTCGCGAATCCTCGATACCGTGGCCCATGCCGCTCTCCCCCCGTCGGCGCCGCAGCTTCAGGCGCAGCCTCCGTCTCCGTGCCCTGCGCATCTGGCTGCCCCGGTTCAAGCGCCGCGCCCTGTTCCTGCTCGGCGGCGTCGCGGTCGGCGGGCTGGCGGTGCTGATGGCGGCGCTGGCCGACAAGGCGCAGGCGCTCTTCGCCGCGGTGGTCGACCGCGCGCCCGCGGCGCCCTTCGTGGTGACGCCGCTCGGCTTCGCGCTCGCGGCGTGGCTGGCCGGGCGGTATTTCGCCAATTCGGGCGGCAGCGGCATCCCGCAGGTGATCGCCGCCCACGGCATCGACGATCCCGCGCTGCGGAACCCCCTCGTCAGCCTCAAGGTCGCGACCGGCAAGATCGTGCTGCTCATCCTCGGCCTCGCCTGCGGGGCATCGTCGGGCCGCGAGGGCCCGACCGTGCAGGTCGGCGCCTCGGTGATGTACGCGCTGGGGCGCATCGCGCCCCACCGGCAGCCGGGCCTGCTCATCGCCGGCTCGGCGGCCGGCATCGCGGCCGCCTTCAATGCGCCGCTCGCCGGCATCATCTTCGGCATCGAGGAGATGAGCCGCTCCTTCGAGGCGCGCACGAGCGGGCTGATCCTCGGCACCGTGATCGCGGCCGGCCTGACCTCGCTGGGCCTCGTCGGCGACTACACCTATTTCGGCCGGACGTCGGACGTGATGCCCTTCGGCGCAGAATGGCTGGCCGTGCCGGTCATCGGCGTGGCGGGCGGGCTGTTCGGCGGGATCTTCAGCCGCATCCTGATCGCGGCCGGGCGCGGTTTTCCCGGCCGGGCCGGACGGGCCGTCAAGGCCCGGCCCATCCTATTCGCGACGCTCTGCGGCCTCGGCGTCGCGGCCTGCGGGGCCGGCAGCAACGGCACCATCTTCGGCACCGGCTACGAACAGGCGAGGGCCATCCTGCACGGCGCCTCGGACCTGCCCTGGAGCTTCGGCCCGCTGAAGTTCCTCGCCACCGTGCTGTCGTCGGTCAGCGGCATCCCGGGCGGCATCTTCGCGCCCTCGCTGGCCGTGGGGGCCGGCCTCGCCCAGAACCTGCACGGCCTTCTGCCCCTGACGCCGATCGGCGTCCTCACCATCCTGGGCATGGTCTCCTACCTGTCGGGGGTCGTCCAGGCCCCCATCACGTCCTTCGTCATCGTGGACGAGATGACGGCGAACCACGCCCTGGTGATCCCCATCATGATCTGCGCCATCCTGGCCAATGCGATGTCGAAGCTGGTCTATCCGCACGGCGTCTATCACACGCTGTCGCGCAACTTCATGCCGGTGCCGGAGGGCGAGGCCGCCGCCGCGAGGGCCCATTGACCGGCGCCAGCCGCGGCATCGCGCTCTACTCGCTCGGTGTCCTGCTCTTCGCGCTGAACGATGCGCTCGGCAAATGGCTCGTGGGCACCTACGGGGTCGGCGAGATCCTGGCGCTCCGGTCGCTCGGGGCCGCCATCGTCCTGGTGCCGCTGGTGCTGGTGCGCCGGCCCGATCTCGACATCCGCGACCAGTGGCGCGTGCATGCGCTGCGTCTCGCCTGCATGGCGGGCGACAGTTTCTGCTTCTACTACGCGACGCGCAGCCTGCCGCTCGCCGACGTCATGTGCTTCTACCTCGCGGCGCCGCTCATCATCACGACGCTGTCGGCGCTGCTGCTGGGCGAGCGCGTCGGCGTGTTCCGCTGGGCGGCCGTGCTGGCGGGGTTCGGGGGCGTCGTCATCGCGCTGCGCCCCTCCGGCGCCGCCTTCTCGCCCGCGGCCCTCGTGGCCCTGCTCGGCGCCACCCTGTTCGCCGGCGCCATCACGTCGACGCGCGGGCTGCGCCGCACCGACTGGCTCACCCTCACGGCCTGGCAATATGCCGGCACGGGGCTCTTCGGTGCCGTGCTGGCGCCCGTGGGCTGGGCCCTGCCGTCGGCCTTCGACCTGTTCCTCATGGGGCTGGTGGGCGCCGTCTCGATGGGGTGCTTCGTCTGCATCACCCGGGCGCTGTCGATCGCGCCGGCGTCCCTGCTGGCCCCGTTCCAATATGCCTCGATCGTCTGGGCGGCCCTGCTCGGCTTCGCCATCTGGGGCGACGTGCCGGGGCCGAGCGTCGCCGTGGGATCGCTGATCATCGTGGCGAGCGGCCTCGTGGTCTTCGCCCGCGAACGCATCCGCGGCCGGTCGGTCGCCGCCGAGGTCGCACCCGTGCCCTGAGGCGCGGCGCCCGTTTGAGGCGCTCCGCCGCCTTCCCAGGCGCGCGCCGCGTCCCCATATTGGGTCCATGCCGAGAGCCCGCCCGACCGACGTCGCCACGATCGACCCCGCCCCGGCCCGCAAGCCGGGCCGCCCCGCCAAGCCCGTGCCCGAGGCAGCGCCCGAGACGGCCGCCGCCAAGGGCCGGAAGCCGGGCCGCGGCGCCGCCCCGAAGGCCGGACGGCCGGACCTGAAGCCGCTCGACCAGCACCTCGCCGCCCTGTTGAACCCGGCCCTCAACGAGGCCCGCGCCCCGGCCGCCGTGCCGGACCGCGAGCCGACGCGGCGCAAGGGGTTCGAGGAGGCCCCGCAGGCGAGGTTCGAGCCGGCCCCGGCGGCGGATGGCGGCGGCACGGTCCAGTTGGCGCGCGGCGTCACGGGTGCGGCCGCGACCGCGGAGGTGCTGGAGCAACTGCTCAAGGCCGGCGACCCTCGGCTCAACGCCCGCCCCTGGGTGCCGCACCGGCCCGCCCGGCCGGACAAGTCGGAGGGCGGCATCTCGTTCAAGCTGTCCTCCGAATACGAGCCCAAGGGTGACCAGCCCACCGCCATCGCGGAGCTCGTCGAGGGCGTCGGCCGCGAGGAACGCGACCAGGTGCTGCTCGGCGTCACCGGCTCCGGCAAGACCTTCACCATGGCGCAGGTCATCGCCGCCACCAACCGGCCGGCGTTGATCCTCGCCCCCAACAAGACCCTGGCGGCGCAGCTCTACGGCGAGTTCAAGAGCTTCTTCCCCGACAACGCCGTCGAGTACTTCGTGTCCTACTACGATTACTATCAGCCCGAGGCCTATGTGCCGCGGTCCGATACGTATATCGAGAAGGAATCGACCATCAACGAACAGATCGACCGGATGCGCCACGCCGCCACCCGGTCGCTGCTGGAGCGCGACGACGTCATCATCGTGGCGTCGGTCTCCTGCATCTACGGGATCGGCTCGGTCGAGACCTACACCGCCATGACCTTCACGGTCGCGGTCGGCGACAGGATCGACCAGCGCCAGCTTATCGCCGACCTCGTGGCCCTGCAGTACAAGCGCACGCCCGATTTCACGCGCGGCAACTTCCGCGTCCGGGGCGACACGGTCGAACTCTTCCCGGCCCACTACGAGGACCGCGGCTGGCGGTTCTCGTTCTTCGGCGACGAGATCGAGTCGATCGCCGAGTTCGACCCCCTCACCGGCAAGAAGACCAACGACCTGAAGTTCGCCAAGGTCTATGCCAATTCCCACTACGTCACGCCGCGCCCGACGCTCATCCAGAGCATCAAGGCCATCAAGGCGGAGCTGAAGCAGCGGCTCGAGCAGCTCTTCGCCCAGGGGCGGCTGCTGGAAGCCCAGCGGCTCGAGCAGCGGACGCTGTTCGACCTCGAGATGCTGGAGGCGACCGGCGTGTGCCAGGGCATCGAGAACTATTCGCGCTACCTCACCGGGCGCCAGCCGGGCGAGCCGCCGCCGACGCTCTTCGAATACCTGCCCGACAACGCGCTCGTCTTCACCGACGAGAGCCACGTCACGGTCCCGCAGATCGGCGCCATGTACAAGGGCGACTTCCGCCGCAAGGCGACGCTGGCCGAATACGGCTTCCGCCTGCCGTCCTGCCTCGACAACCGCCCCCTGCGCTTCGAGGAATGGGACGCCATGCGGCCCCAGACCGTGCATGTCTCGGCGACGCCGGGTCCCTGGGAGATGGAACGCGCGCAGGGCGTCTTCGTCGAACAGGTGATCCGCCCGACGGGGCTCATCGACCCGCCCGTCGAGGTGCGCCCCGCCCGTACCCAGGTCGACGACGTCCTGGGCGAGATCCGCGACACGGCCGCCAAGGGCTACCGCTCGCTCGTGACCGTGCTGACCAAGCGCATGGCCGAGGACCTGACCGAGTACCTCCACGACAACAACGTGAAGGTCCGCTACATGCACTCGGACATCGACACGATCGAGCGGATCGAGATCATCCGCGACCTCCGCCTCGGCGCCTTCGACGTCCTCGTCGGCATCAACCTGCTGCGTGAGGGCCTGGACATTCCCGAATGCGCCTTCGTGGCCATCCTGGACGCCGACAAGGAAGGGTTCCTGCGCTCCGAAACCTCGCTGATCCAGACCATCGGCCGGGCCGCCCGCAACGTCGACGGCAAGGTCGTGCTCTATGCCGACCAGGTCACGGGTTCGATGGACCGCGCCATGGCGGAAACGGCGCGTCGCCGCGAGAAGCAGGAAGCCTATAACCGCGAGCACGGGATCACGCCCGCCACCATCAAGCGCGGCATCTCCGACATCCTGCAGAGCGTCTACGAGGCCGATCACGTCACGGTCGACACCGGCATGGCGGCGCCGGACGTCCTCATGGGCCACAACCTCAAGGCCGCGATCGCCGACATCGAGAAACGCATGCGGGCGGCGGCCGCCAACCTCGAGTTCGAGGAGGCGGCGCGGCTGCGCGACGAGCTGAAGCGGCTGGAGGCGACCGACCTGATGATCGGCGCGGACCCGATGGCGCGGCAGGCCGACGTGGAACGCGAGGCCGGCCGCTACGCCGGCGAACGGAGCTACGGCGCCGCCGCCAACCTGCCGGCCGGAGCCGGCCGGTCGACGGGCGGACGCTCGGCGCGCTCGGCCGCAGCGGGTGGCCCGCGCAAGCCCGGCGATGCCGACATGGGGCCGCACAATTTCGGAGGCGGCGAGGCCGGGCCGGCGCGGCGCGGCGCTGCGTTTCGCGCCCGCAAGCCGAACCTCGACGAGATGGGGCCGGGCCGCGAGGAAGCGCCCGCCGGCGCCGACGCCTTCGTGCGGCCGGAGCGGCCGGACCCGGGCGTGAGCAACTGGCGCAAGGGGCGGGGGAGGCGGTAGCGCCGCGCGGCGGCACGCCTCCCGGAGCGTAGGTCAGCTCGCCTGGAACATCCAATCGAAGGCGGCGGCGGCGGGAGCTGGCATGCGGGCTTCGGGCGACCGCTCGCGGCGCGGCGGCAGCAGGGCGGCGGAGCGGGCCGCCAATGAAGACGCGGGCTTGGCGGGGCTCGACGGGACCGTCATGGGTTTGACGGACGCGGCCGGGCGCATCGGGGCGGCCGGCACCCTGGCGGCAGCCTCGGGTTTGACGGGAGTGGCCCTCGTCCCCGGCATGGTTACCGGGGCGGGCTTGGCGGCGGCCTGGGGCACGGCGGGCGTGGCGTCGACACCGCGCAACTGGAGGTAGCGTCGGCACTTCGCCATCACCAGCACGGCCTGTTCGCGCTCGACGCTGGCGATGGTGCGGGTGTGGACCTGCACCACGCCCCGGAACAGGTCCAGCACGAGGTCGACACGGTCGCCCTGGGCCGGGCGGTGCGTCAGGGCATAGTGGACCGGGGCAGCGAGGTCGGAAGTCGTGGCCATCGGGTGACGTCTTTCGCCGAAGGGATGCGATCGACGTATTCAACCACGCGATGGGTTAACAACCCGCTAACCATGATTTGGCCATAAGCCCGAATTCGGCCCGCCGGCAACGGAATCTTCAGTCTCCCGCCCAGGCTTGGCAGACCTTCGGGCCCACCACCGTGCTGGAGCCCTTGGCGAGTTCGAGAATGCACTCGAAGTGGTGCGTGGCGTCGCGAATCACCAGCGTGTCCTTGGCTTCGCCGAACAGCACCTCGTAGGTGTCGCGGTTATGGGTCCCGTCGCCGCAGGGCGACTTGCGGCCGATCTCGCGGCCCTGCTTGTTGCGCAGCGGCTGACCGGCATCGTTGAACCAGATGGCGCAGCCCTTGTAGTCCGGCGATTCACCGACTTGGAACGCGGCCGCGGGCGCCGTCGCCGCCAGGGTGGCGAGCGGCACGACGCCCGCCAGGGCTGCGGCGGAGAGGAGGCGGCGGAACGCGGGCGGCATGGGGCGCTCTCTCGGGGCGGATCGCGGCTGGGCCGCATCGCGCTGTCCTACCATCCGGCCTCGTCCCGCGTCACCCCTACCGGCGCGCTGTTTCACCGGATCGGCACCGTCCTCTCCACCGTCCTGCCCGGCTTGTCCCCGCTGGCCGGGACAAGCCCGGCCATGACGGGAGGGAGGGCGGGGTCCAATGTCGCGCCACCGTGCCTGCCCTCACCGTGCTTTCACCGCCCGCTCCGCCATCATGCCCGGGCTCGTCCCGGGCACCCACGCCGGCCCGCGCTGCTGCGGGGTCTCGGGCCGGGCGAGGGCCACCGGGGGCCCGGTGCAGCTCCGCACGGCGTGGGTGGCCGGGACAAGCCCGGCCATGACGGGGGGAGGGCGGGGTCCAATGTCGCGCCACCGTGCCTGCCCTCACCGTGCTTTCACCGCCTCCTCCACGGTCATGCCCGGGCTCGTCCCGGGCACCCACGCCGGCCCGCGCCGCTGCGGGGTCTCGGGCCGGGCGAGGGCCACCGGGGCCCGGTGCAGCTCCGCACGGCGTGGGTGGCCGGGACAAGCCCGGCCATGACGGGAGGGAGGGCGTGGATCGATGTCGCGCCACCGTGCCTGCCCTCACCGTGCCTTCACCACCCTCTCCACCGTCATGCCCGGGCTCGTCCCGGGCACCCACGCCGGCCCGCGCTGCTGCGGGGTCTCGGGCCGGGCGAGGGCCACCGGGGGCCCGGTGCAGCTCCGCACGGCGTGGGTGGCCGGGACAAGCCCGGGCATGACGGGAGGGAGGGCGTGGATCGATGCCGCGCTATCCTCGAGCCGAGAGGCTCTGAGGACCACCCCTGCGCCTCACCGCGTCCACAGGCCGGCGATGCCCGAATAGAGGCCGAGCGTCACCGTCACGAGCATGACCCCGGCGACCACGAGGCGATAGACGCCGCTGAGCCGGAACGGCTCGGGCAGGCGCCGGGCCAGGAGGTAGAGGAAGCCGAGCACGATCGGCAGCAGCAGGGCGTTCAGCACCTGTACGCCCACGGCCAGCGACACGACGTCGACCCCGCCCACGATGAGGGCCGCACCCGCCACCAGCACGCCGGCGTAGACGGCGTAGAACCACGCCGCCTCGCCCATCGGCTTGTCGAGTGCGTGGCCGAAGCCGAGCAGTTCGCCCAGGGTGCGGGCCGCCGTGAGCGTCACCACGATCGTGGCCACGAGCGCCGCCCCCGAGATGCCGATCCCGAAGACGATCCGCCCCACGCTGGGCCCCAGCACCGGCGTCAGCGCATCGGCGATCTGCTGCACGGTATCGAGCGAGCCCGCCTTGCCGCCGTGCTGCAGGGCCGCCGCGCAGGCCACCACGACGGCGCCCATGACGATTTGCGTCACCACTGCTCCGATGGCGGTATCGACGCGTTCGGTCGCGATGTCGGTGGCCTTGAGCCCTTTCTCGACCACGGAGGACTGCTGGTAGAAGACCATCCACGGCATGATGACGGCGCCGATATTGGCCGAGACCAGCAGCATGTAGCGGCCGTCGGTGGCGGGAATCGAGACGATCTGGCTGGCGACCTCGCTCCCCTGCGGATGGGCCCAGACCGCGACGCCGATGAACACGACTTCGAAGGCGCCGGCCCCGAGCGCGATGCGTTCGACCGACCGGTACGAGCCCGTCACCGCCATCCCCACCAGGGCGACGACGACGATCCCGAGCGAGACCCAGGTCGGCAGGCCCATCAGGGTGCCGACGCCGGCGAGCCCGCCGAGCTCGGTCAGCAGCGCGCCCAGGCACGCGACGACGAGGGTCGAGACGGAGACCCAGGCCCAGAAGGCGCCGAAGTGCCGCCGGATCAGGCCCGCGTGGCTGTCGCCCGTCACGGCGCCGAGCCGCACCGTCAGTTCCTGGACCATGTACAGGACCGGGATGAGGACGAGCTGCAGCCACAGCAGCCGATAGCCCCATTGAGCGCCGCTCTGCGCCGCCGTGACGAGGCTGCCGGCATCCGTGTCGGCCAGCATCGCCACGATGCCGGGCCCCAGCACGGCGAAGAGGTGCCGCCACGAGAAGGTGCCGATGCCGGAAGCCCGGCCCGGCTCGGCGTGCCGCATGTCATCCATCGTCTCGGCCCCGCCAGGAACGACGGCCTCGGCCGTCGGCTGCGGGGCCTACGCCGGCCCGCCGGCCGAAGTTGCACGCCGGGCGGGCGACCGGGTGACGCTACTGGAGCACCGCGCCGTTGATCTTGACCGGGCCGTCGCCGAACTCGATCAGCCAGGTGAGGCTGCCGTCCGGATTGGGCTTCGACAGGTTCTTGGCCAGCACCAGTGGACCCAGGACCTGTCCGGCGCCGGGGTCGGTGCCCGCCTGCGCCTGCAGGGCCGCGATCTCCTTGTCGAGACCGGTCCCCGTGATGGTGACGCTGCCGGCCGGCTGGGTCCCGAGGACCGCCTTGCCTTCCATCCGGAGATCCAGGACCGTCGTCGTGAGACGGCTCGGGGCGAGCGTCACGCTGCCGCCGCCCGGCCAGAACTTCTGGCCCACCACGGTCTTCTGGTCGGGCGTGATGACCACGTCCTTCTTGAGGTCGATGTCGTTCACCGCCTCGGTGGCGGCATCGGCGGCGTGGAACCCGTCCACCCCGACGTGCAGGTCGAGACCCTTCGGCACCAGGCCCGCCGACCAGGGCGGGAGCTGCTCGCGCGGCACGGAAAGGTCGGAGATCGCCAGCACGGCGGCGAGCTTGCCGGTGCTCGCGAGCCCGGACAGGTCGAGACTGCCCCCGAAGGTCTTGGCCGACACGACCCCGATCGGCGTCGTGACGGCGAGGCTCGACAGCGACGCCTTCTGGCGCAGCGCGTCGAGGAACGGCAGGCCGGCGCGCAGCAGGGCCTTCAGCTCGTCCTGCGCGCCCACGAGGCTGTCGTGGTCGGGATGCGCCACCACGAAGGCCCAGAGGTCGAGCAGGCTGCCGGCGCGCAGCCGGTCGACCGCGAGGTCGTTGGTGCCGGTCGGCACCGTGTAGGTCACGGTCGTGCCGGGCCGGGCCGGCGGGGGCACGGCCGGGTTGCCCGGCGCGGCGTCGGAGGGCGCCGGCGGGGGCTTGAACAGGAGGTCGGCGGTCGTGTTGGTGGACTGGTAGTGGGCCGCCACCGCGACCGCGCCGCCCTCCGCCGGCGCACCCGTCCCGGCGAAGGTGACCGTGTCGACGCGGCGGTTCTGGGTCAAGGTCGGCGAGGACTGGACGAAGGTATAGTTCGACTGCTGCTGCTTGTTGCTGGCGAAGGCGCGGATCTTGGGATCGAAGACGCCGTCGAAGACACTGGTGGCGGCCGCGATGGTCACGGTCTGCTGGCCGAAATGGGCGACGAGCGGCGGGCTGTCGTCGCTCTGCACCCGCCAGGTCCCGTCGGGCAACGGCGTCAACGTCGCCTTCGTGGTGTAGGGGTCGAGAGTCATCCCGAAGGCTTCGAGCCCGGCCGCGGCCTTCTTCAGGTCCAGCGTCACCGTATAGGCGTCGCCGGCGGGCACCACCGTGACGCCACTCGGCTGGCCGGCGGCCGGGCGGCTGACGTAGCGCTCGAAGAGAGCCGTCAGCCGTTCCGCTTCCGCCGGGCTCGCCGGCGCGGCCGCGGCCGATACGATCGGGACCGCGGCGGCGGCGAGACCCATGAGCAGCGTTCTGGCCATCTGGGCCTCTCGGTTGGCGGCCCGGGGACCGGGCGGGAGCGGGCATGGCCCGGTTGACGCGGCGCACCATAGAGCACCTCCCGTCGGGCCGGAAGGCGGGGCCGCCACACCGGGCGTGCACGGTCGTGCGAAACCGAACGGCCGCCCGGACGTTGAGCCGCCGACACCGGCCGCCCGATGCCACCGCATCGCCGCCCTTTTCACGACGAGGCCCTTCCACCATGACGGCTATTTCGAACCGCCGCGCCCTGAGCTGTGCCACGCGCCTCACCGTCGCGGCGGCCGCCATGCTGGCGGCCGTTCACGGCGCTTCAGCCGACGATGCCGGCCTGCACGCATTCTTCTCCTCGATGTTCGGCGGCCCGTCGCGGGACGCGCCCGCCCCGGTCGCGGTCGAGCCGACCGGTGGCTATGCCGCACCCGTCGCGCAGCGCGCCTATCGGTCCCGCGCCCTGACGGTGCGTCTGCATCCGGCCAAGCCTAGGGTCCTGGTCGTCGAAGCGCCGACCAAGCCCCAAGCGGTGTCGATCTTCGAGGACCGGACGCTCCGGCGCGGCGACGCCGTCATGACGGCCCAGGGGGTCCGCATCTTCGCCGGATCGAACAGCTGGCCCTATTCGCCCAAGGACTTCGTCATGCTGGGCAACGCCCGCGACCTCAACACCGACACCAGCAAGGTGCTGGCGCAGATCGACAAGCTGCCGCGTGGCTGATCGCCGCGCGACCCGCGCCGCGGCCCCGGACCACCGGGCCGGCGCGGAACCGGGATGCCCCGACGGCGTTGTCGATCGGAACATTTCATGAACGAAAGGCGCCAGCCATGGCCACCGACAACGATCACAACCCGAAGCTCGACGAGAACCCCGGCTCCAACACCGTCAAGGACCCGAACGACTGGACCACGGGCGGCGAGCCGATGACGGGTGCCCAGGCCTCCTACCTCAAGACCCTGTCCGAGGAGGTCAAGGAGGGCGAGGGCTACGAGGACGGCCTGACCAAGGCCGAAGCCTCTAAGCGCATCGACGCGCTGAAGAAGCAGGCAGGCCACTGAGGCCTGCCACGCTTTTCCGCCCCGCCGCGGCCGCCTCGCCCGTGCGGTGGCGCCGGCTGGCGACCGCGACGGCGCTGGTCGGGGCCGCCACGCTCTGGGAAGGTTGGCTCGCCGCCGTCAACCGGCGCTGGTACGCGGGGCTCGAGCGGCCGACCTTCGCGCCCCCGCCCTGGCTCGCCGGCGTGGCGTCGCTGGCCCTCGCGGTCCTGCTGGTCTGGGCGCTCTACCGCGTGCTCTGCCGCCCCGACTACCTGCCCGACCGGCCGGGGGCGCTGCGCCTCTTCGGCCTGGCGCTGGGTCTCGAAGCCGCCTGGGCGTGGCTGTTCTTCGCGGGCCGCCACCCCAATGTGGCGCTGGCCCTCGCCGCCGCCCTCACGGTGGCGGCCCTGCTGACGGTCTGGCGCTTCGCCGCCGTGGACCGGATGGCGGCCCTGCTGCTGTTCCCCTGGACGCTGGGGACCGTCTTCGTTTTCCTGCTCGACCTGTCGATCGCGCTGCGCAACGGGTGACGCGCCGGCTGCGGCGCTCGCCGTCACGCCTTTGTCGCACTCGGCTCCGATTGAAGCCTGCCCCTCCCTGCCCGGTGCAGCGGACCGGCGCACAGGAGGACGCACCTTGGATTTCACCCGCCGCTTCACCGTCCTGATGTGCACGCCCACCTTCGACCCGGACGACCTCGAGGGACGGCGGATCGAACAGATCGTCGGTGCGGTGGAGGCGTCCGGCTTCGAGGTGATCCGGGCGCGGCGGGTCGAGGACGCCGCCATCGCGGTCCAGACCGATGCGGCGATCGGCTGCATGGTGGTCGATTGGGGCAAGCGCGGCTTCGAGGGCAAGACCGCGGCCCTCGTCAACCTCATGCGCAAGCGCGGCCTCGAAATGCCCATCGTGGTCATGGTCCGCCGCAAGCGCCTCGAGGACATCCCGGTCGAGGTCGTCGACTTCATCGACGGCTATATCTTCCTCGCCGAAGAGACGCCGGACTTCATCGCCCGCGGCCTCGTCAGCCGCGTGAAGCAATATGCCGACACGCTGAAGACCCCGTTCTTCGGTGCCCTCGTGGACTATGCCGAGCAGGGCAACCAGCTCTGGACCTGCCCGGGCCACAACGGCGGCGTCTTCTACAACCGCTCCCCCATCGGCCGCATCTTCGTCGAGCATCTCGGGGAAGCGATCTTCCGCGACGACATCGACAACTCGGTGCTCGACCTCGGCGACCTGCTGGTCCACGAAGGCCCGGCGCTGCAGGCCCAGCGCGAGGCGGCCGCGATCTTCGGGGCGGAGCGCACCTATTTCGTGCTGAACGGGACCTCGGCCTCGAACAAGGTGGTGCTGAACGCCCTGGTGGCGGAAGGCGACCTCGTGCTGTTCGACCGCAACAACCACAAGGCCGCGCTGCACGGTGCCTTGTTCCTCGGCGAGGGCATCCCGGTGTTCCTGCCGACGGACCGCAACGCCTACGGGCTGATCGGGCCGATCTTCGCCGAAGCCTTCGACGAGGACAGGATCCGCGAGCGCATCCGCACCAACCCCCTCGTGACCGATCCCGAGGCCTGGCGGCGCGAGCGGCCCTTCCGCGTCGCCGTGATCGAGCAGTGCACCTACGACGGCACCATCTACTCGGCCGAGCAGATCGTCGCCAAGATCGGGCACCTGTGCGACTATATCCTGTTCGACGAGGCCTGGGCGGGCTTCATGAAGTTCCACCCGCTCTTCGCCGGGCGCTTCGCCATGGGCCTCAAGGACCTCGGCCCCGACTCGCCGGGCGTGATCGCTACCCAGTCGGCCCACAAGCAGCTCGCCTCCTTCTCGCAGGCCTCGCAGATCCACACCAAGGACGCCCATATCCGGGGCCAGCGGCGGCGGGTCGAACACCGGCGCATGAACGAGAGCTTCCTGCTCCACGCCTCGACCTCCCCCTTCTACCCGATCTTCGCCTCGCTCGACGTCGGGGCTCAGATGATGAAGGGCCGCTCCGGCCAGGTCCTGTGGGACGATACGGTGCGGCTCGGCATCGAGCTGCGCAAGAAGATCCGCGCCATCCGGCGCGAGTTCGAGGGCAAGGAGGCGGACCCGAAGAAGCGCTGGTTCTTCGACCCCTTCGTGCCCGACACGGTGCCGATGCCGGAGAGCGAGGACGAACCCAGCGGCGACGTCCCCTGGGACAGCGTGCCGACGGACGACCTCGCGACCGACCCCCGCTTCTGGGCGCTGGAGCCGGGCGCCGCCTGGCACGGGTTCGGCCACGTGGCGCCGGGCTTCGCCATGACGGACCCCAACAAGCTCACCATCCTGACGCCCGGCTTCGACCCGGCGACGGGCGACTATGCCGCGACCGGCATCCCGGCCCCCGTGGTGGCGCAGTACCTGCGCGAGAACCGGGTCGTGCCGGAAAAGAACGACCTCAACTCCTTGCTGTTCCTGCTGACGCCGGGCGTGGAATCGTCGAAGGCCGGCACGCTGATCTCGGCCCTCGTGGCCTTCAAGCGACTGCACGACGAGGATGCGCCGGTCGAGGAGGTGATGCCGGACTTCGTGCGCCGCCGTCGCGCGCGTTACGGCGGCATGCGCATCCAGGAGCTCTGCGCCGAGTTCCACGACTTCCACCGCCGCCACGGCACGAGCCGCCTGCAGCGCGCCATGTTCACGCCCGAACACCTGCCCGAGATGGTGGTGCCCCCGCATGAAGCCGTGCGGGCCCTGGTGCGCAACCGGGTCGATTACGTGCCGATCGAGGAGGCGGAGGGGCGCATCGCCACGACCTTGATGCTGGTCTACCCGCCGGGCATCGGCGTGCTGGTGCCCGGCGAGCGCATCGGGCCGCGCGCGAGGCCCATGCTCGACTATTTCAAGATGTTCGAGGAAAGCTCCAACCGCTTCCCCGGGCTCGACGCCGAGATCCAGGGCGTCTATCGCGAAGTCGAGCCAGGCGGCCGGATCCGCTTCTTCACCTACGTGATGCGGGAGGACACCGCCGGGGGCGGGTCGCGCGGGCGGCGGGAGGGCTGATCCGCGATGCTGGCCGACCAGACCGTCGTGATCCGTCCCTCGACCGAGGCCGACGTGCCCGCCATGGTGGCGATCTACACGTTCCACATCGGCCGCGGCATCGGCGACCTCGGTGCCTACGAGGCCGAGGCGGTGGATGCCGAGGACCTGAAGCGCCGCCGCCGCAACATGCGCCACAAGCGCCTGCCCCACCTCGTGGCGGAACTCGACGGAGAGGTTGCCGCCTACGCCTACGCGGTGCCGTTCCGCAAGCGCCCGGCCTATCGCTACACCGTGAAACACTCCATCTACGTCCATCCGAGCCGGGTCGGCCTCGGCATCGGCCGCCGGCTGCTGCCGGCCCTCGTCGACGCCTGCGCGGCCGGCGGCTTCCGCCAGATGATCGGATACATCGACGGCGCCAACGCGGCGTCGCTGCACCTCCACGAGTCCTGCGGGTTCCGGCGCGTCGGCGTGCTGCCGGCCGTGGCATTCAAGTTCGGCCACTGGGCCGACAGCATCCTGGTCCAGCGGGCGCTCGGCGAGGGCGGCGCCAGCCCGCCCGGGTCGCTCGCCGGAGCACCACGGTAGCGCGGTCGCCACCCGGTGAACGGCTCCCGCTCCGAGCGTGAGCCGATACGCCGAAGGCGGAGCGCGCCGGTGGGACGGCGGTGCGCCGCCGCGCTGCCGGGTGCCGGGCTGCCGCAGCGTTCGGAGCCTTCGGGATGACGCGCCCGCTGCTTTATGTGGCGCTCGTCATGAACTTCCGCACCGCCGCCACCGTTGTGTCACGGTCTGAACGGGAGATAGTGTCATGCGGCAGATCATGTTGGCCGGCCTCTGTGCCGGAGCGCTCTTGGCTGGGTCGGGCGTCGCGCAGGCGCGTGGCTGCATCACGGGCGCCATCATCGGCGGCATCGCCGGCCACGCCGTCCATCACGGCCTCGCAGGCGCGGCGGCGGGCTGCGCGGCAGGCTCGGGGGCCTCTCATTACTACCGGACGCACAAGTCCAAGGCCGCGCTCCAGCGCGACCAGCAGTCCGTGACGCCGCCGCCCGTGGTGGTGCAGTAAGACCCTCGCCTGCGGCGGACCGGCACGCGGGGGCGCGGCCGCGTCCCGGTCCAAACGAAGAGAGCCGCGGGACCCTCACGGGCGCCGCGGCTCAGATTAGGCTCCAAGAGCTGAAAGCATTGTCAGCCGTTGTGCGGCCCAGAACTCGTTACGCGGCCTTCGCCGAAGAGAAGACCAGAGCCCCACACAGCGTGAAACAATGAGACACTAGATCACCTCCTTCCGTTCGGTTGACGATAGAGAGAGTGTACACGCCTTTTCCCGGATGGCAAGCGGCGCGGGCCGCGGCGAACGGCCCGGGCGGACGTTCTGTCCACAGGGTTGCGCGATCGTCACAGAAACGTCAGCTGCATGTCCGGGCGGGCCGGAGCCGAGGCGCGGCGCCCGCCCTTGGACGGATCGACCGCCGGGACGAGCTTGCCCTCCTTCAGCGGGCGGAGTTTGCGGAGCGGCGCAGTGGCGCGCGGGCCGGCCGCGATCCGCGCCTTGGCCTTGTCGCGCGCCTTGGCTTCGGCGGAGTTCGGGTCGCCGTCGAGCCACTTGCCGCGCTTGATCACCTCGTTGACCCGCCCCTGGTTCACGCCGACCTTGAAGGCGATCTCCTGCTGGGTCATGCCCGTCGTGCCATGCAGTTCGAGGATGCGGCGCGCGAGCTCCGGCGTCATCTTCTGCCCCGTCAGGCGCCGGGCCGGAGCCACGGCCGAACGCCTGGCCCGGTCCCGGTCCTTGAGGCTCTGCAGGATGGCCAGCGCCATCGACATGCCCTGGTCGCGCAGCGCGTCCTCGAATTCCCTCAGCGTCGTCATGGCTTGGCCTCGCCCCGCATCGATCTGTTGGGGACAACGTAGTTTCGTTCCCGGTCTGTTCAACACTTCTCCACAGGTTATCCACAGGTTCGACGGATTCCGGGCTTGTGGGCCGGCACGGCGCGCTACCCTTGCGGCATGCTGATCGCCCAGATCTCCGACCCGCACCTGCGCCCGGCCGGGCAGCTCTACAACGGCCGCGTCGACTCGAATGCGCTGTTCGCGGCGGCGCTGCGCCACCTCGAAGCGCTCGACCCGCAGCCCGATGTCGTGCTGCTGACGGGCGACGTCGTCGACGAGGGGCGCGCGGACGAATATGCGGTCGCCACGGCTCTGCTGGCCCGGCTCCGCCCGCCGCTGGTCGCCCTGCCGGGCAACCACGACGCGCACGAAGGCTTCCGCCGCGCCTTCGCCCATCACCCGCACCTGCCCGGCTCCGGCCCGCTTCACGTGCTGCGCGACGATCTCGGGCCGGTGCGGATCGTCGGGCTCGACGTGACGGTGCCGGGCGAGCATCACGGCCTCGTCGACGCCGAAGGCGCCGCCTGGCTCGACGCCGTGCTGGCGGAGGATGCGGCCCGGCCGACGCTCGTCATGATGCACCAGCCGCCCTTCGCCACCGGCGTGCCCTATCTCGACGCCTATGCGTGCCGGGGCGGGGACCGGCTGGCGGCGGTCCTGGCCCGCTATCCCGCGGTGGAGCGGGTGCTCTGCGGGCACGTGCATCGCTTCATGACACTGCGCTTCGCCGGCACGCTGCTCTGCACGGCGCCCAGCACGGCCAGCGCCATCGCGCTTCGCATCTCACCCGATGCCGAGCCCGCCTCCTACCTCGAACCGCCGGCCATGCTGCTGCACCGCTGGACCCCGGACACGGGCGTGGTGACGCATCTCGTGCCGGTCGGATCCTTCCCGGGGCCGCTGCCGTTCGCTTGACAGATGCGCGATACCCCTGCCCCCGGCTTCCTCGACATCGATACGATCTACCTCGAGCCCGCCGTCGAGGGTTTCGCGCGGGGACGCGAGATCCTGGCCCGGTTCCCGGCGGCGCGCCGCATCCCCGTCGAGTCGCACTGGCGCATCCCCGAACTGCACGGCAACGAGAGCCTCGCCGAGGACTGGCTGCGCAGCAAGCGCAGCACCCTGGTGCTGGGCGTGAAGAAGGGCCTCGCGATGCGCCCCAACGGGCGCAGCGCCGACTTCATCGCCCCCTCCACCTCGAACGGCTGCGCCATGGCCTGCGCCTATTGCTACGTGCCGCGCCGCAAGGGCTACGCCAACCCGATCTCGCTCTTCGTCAACATCGAGGAGGTGGCGGGCGCGATCGCGCGCCACGCGGCGAAGCTCGGACCCAAGCCCGCCCCCAACCAGATCGACCCGGTCGACTGGGTCTACGACATCGGCGAGAACGGCGATCTCTCCGTCGACGCCTGGCTGTCGGACAACGTGCGCGACCTCGTGGCGATGTTCCGCCGGACGCCCCACGCCAAGGGCTCCTTCGCCACCAAGGCGGTGAACCGCGACCTCCTCGCCTACGACCCCGCCGGCAGGACGCGGGTGCGTTTCTCGCTGATGCCGGACCGGATCGCCAAGGTCGTGGACGTCCGCACCAGCCCCATGGCGGAGCGCATCGCCGCCATCGACGACTTCGTGCGGGCCGGCTACGAGGTCCACCTCAACTTCTCGCCCGTGATCCTGTACCCGGGCTGGGAGGCCGACTACCGCGCGCTGTTCCAGGCGGTCGATGCCGCGCTCTCGGAGGGGGCGCGGCGGCAGATCAAGGCCGAGATCATCATGCTGACGCACAATGCCGCGCTCCACGCCGTGAACCTGCGCTGGCATCCGCGCGCCGAGGACTGGCTGTGGACGCCGGACACGCAGGAAACCAAGCGCAGCGAGGGCGGCCAGGAGAACCTGCGCTACCGCACCGGATGGAAGGGACGCTGGCTCGCGCGGTTCAAGGCGCTGCTGGCCGAGACCCTGCCCTATTGCACGGTCCGCTACGCCTTCTGACGGCGGCGCACGAGGCCGACCCGCCGTCGGACCGCGCGCGCACGGGAGCGGCCGCTACCCCGCCAGCGCCGCCGCGGCCCGCTTGGCGGCGCGGCGCCGCTCGTGCAGGACGAACTCGGTATAGCCGTTGGGCTGCGCCCGACCGGTGAAGATCAGGTCGCTGGCGGCCCGGAAGGCTTCGCCGTCGAAGCCCGGCGCCATGTCGCGGTAGTCCGGGTCGCCGGCGTTCTGGCGGTCCACCACGGCCGCCATGCGGCGCAGCGTGTCGCGCACCTGCGTCTCCGTCACGATGCCGTGGGCGAGCCAGTTGGCGACGTGCTGCGAGGAGATGCGGAGCGTCGCCCGGTCCTCCATGAGGCCGACGTCGTGGATGTCCGGCACCTTGGAACAGCCGACCCCCATGTCGACCCAGCGCACCACGTAGCCCAGGATCCCCTGAATGTTGTTGTCGAGCTCCTGCTGAACGGCGTCGGGCGCCCAGTTCGATGCCGACACCGGGATCGTCAGCAGGTCTTCGAGCCGGGCCGGGGCACGGCTCTTCAGCTCGCGCTGGCGCGCCGACACGTCGGTCTCGTGATAGTGCATGGCGTGCAGCGTCGCGGCGGTCGGCGACGGGACCCAGGCCGTGGTGGCACCCGCCTGCGGGTGCCCGCCCTTCTGGGCCAGCATGTCGGCCATCCGGTCCGGCGCGGCCCACATGCCTTTGCCGATCTGGGCCCGGCCGGGCAGGCCCAGCCGCAACCCGACATCGACGTTGTTGTTCTCGTAGGCCTTGATCCAGGCCGTGCCCTTCATGGCGTCCTTGCGCACCATGGGCCCGGCTTCCATGTCGGTGTGGATCTCATCGCCGGTGCGGTCGAGGAAGCCCGTGTTGATGAAGACCACGCGCGAGGCCGCCGCCAGGATGGCGCGGGCGAGGTTGGCCGAGGTGCGGCGCTCCTCGTCCATGATGCCCATCTTGACGCTGTCGGCCGGGATGCCGGCGAGGCGCTCGACGCGGGCGAAGAGGTCGTTCGTCAACGCCACCTCGTCAGGCCCGTGCATCTTGGGCTTGACGATGTAGATCGAGCCCGTGCGGCTGTTGCGGCGCAGTTCGAGGTCGCGCTTGGCGATCAGCACCGACACGGCGGCATCGAGGAAGCCCTCGGGCGTCTCGGCCCCGTCCAGCGTCACGATGTCGGTGAACATGTGGTGGCCGACGTTGCGGATCAGCATGAGCGAGCGGCCCGGCACCGTGACGGTGCCGCCGTCCGGCCCCGTGTAGGTCCGGTCCGGGTTCATGCGGCGCTCGACCGTGCGTCCGCCCTTCGGGAAGGCGGCCGACAGCGTACCGGAGACGAGGCCGAGCCAGTTGCGGTAGAGCGCGGTCTTGTCCTCCGCGTCCACGACCGCGACGGAATCCTCCATGTCCATGATGGTCGAGACGGCGGATTCGAGCACGACGTCCGACAGTCCGGCCGGATCGGTGCGGCCGACCGTCGAGGTCCGGTCGAAGGCGAGTTCGACACCGAGGCCGTTGTGGCGCAGCAGCACGGCACTGGGCTGCCCGGCCTCGCCCGCATAGCCCACGAAGGCGCCGGGGGATGCGAGGCCGACCGTGCGGCCGTCCTTCAGCGAGGCCGAGACCGCGCCGTCCCGGATGGCGAGGCCCGCGAGGTCCGTGTAGGAGGCGCCGGCGAGCGGCACGGCGGCGTCGAGGAAAGCCTTGGCCTTGGCGATCACCTTGGCGCCGCGGGCCGCGTCATAGCCCTTGCCGGCGGCGGCGTCGCCCTCGTGCGGGATCGCGTCGGTGCCGTAGAGCGCGTCGTAGAGCGAGCCCCACCGCGCATTGGCGGCATTGAGCGCGTAACGGGCGTTCGACATGGGGACGACGAGCTGCGGGCCGGCCTGCCGGGCGATCTCGTCGTCGACGTTGCCGGTCGACACGCCGGCGCCCGCGGGCGCCTCCGGCAGCAGATAGCCGATGTCCCGCAGGAAGGCCATGTAGTGGGCCTGGTCCAGCGGCCGGCCGCTGTTGGCGCGGTGATAGGCGTCGATCTTCGCCTGCAGCTCGTCGCGCCGGGCCAGGAGCTCCTTCAGCCGGGGGCCGAGGTCGCGCAGGATCGCGGCATAGCCCGACCAGAAGTCCCCGGAGGCCACGCCGGCGCCGGAGAACACCTCGGTCTCGAGGAAGCGCTGCAGCGGTGCCGCGACGCTCAGTCCCGCGATCTCGATCCTGTCCATTCCGGTCTCCCGCCTGTTGGTCCTGCTCCGCCCCATGTGACGCGGCGAGGCCGGGAATGCCAGGGGAGCGCGGCGCAAAAGTCCTTTGCCGACGCGATGCCGTCAGCGGCCCGGGGCGGCAACCTCGCCGAAGCCGGCCGCCTCCATGCGCAGATGCACCTTGTTCTGCAGGCTGGCGTCCTGGCCCTTGACCAGGAGGCCGGCATGGTCGGCGACCGCGTCGCACAGCGTCTCGACCCAGGCGCGCTCGCCCTTGCCGAAGTCGTTCAGCACGAAGCCGTGCACGAGGGCCTTGTCGCCGGGATGGCCGATGCCGAGGCGCAGCCGCCGGTAGTCGTTGCCGAGATGGGCCGTGATGGACCGCAGGCCGTTGTGGCCGGCATTGCCGCCGCCCGTCTTCACCCGCAGCTTGCCGGGCGCGAGGTCGAGTTCGTCGTGCAGCACGACGATCTCGGGCAGCCCGATCTTGAAGAACCGCGCCGCGGCGCCGACCGACTGGCCGCTGTCGTTCATGAAGGTCGTGGGCTTGAGCAGCACGACCTTCTCGCCCGCGATGGTGGCGTCGGCGACGAGGCCCTGGAACCGGGCGCGGAACGGGGAGGCGCGATGCATCCGGGCGATGGCGTCGATCGCCATGAAGCCGATGTTGTGCCGGTTGCCGGCATAGGAGGGGCCGGGGTTGCCGAGGCCGACGAGGAGCAGCATCGCGGGGATTTCCGGTATCGCGGGAGGCCCGGGCCGCGGCGGGCGGGCCGCATGAAAACGCCCGCCGAAGCGGGCGTTTCCGGAGCGTCAGGCGCGGCGCCTCACTTCTTCGGCGGGGCCTTCTTGGCACCGCCCTTGGCGCCGGCAGCAGCCTTGGCCTCGGCGGCAGCCGCGGCCGCGGCGTCGTCGGCATTGGCTTCGGCGAGGCCCGAGGGGGCCACGATCGTCACCAGCGTGAAGTCACGGTCGCGCAGCACCGGGGCGCAGCCCTCGGGCAGGACCACGGCCGAGATATGCAGCGAGCCGCCGATGTCGAGGGTCGACAGGTCGGCCGTGACGCTGTCCGGGATGTTGTCGGCGGGCACCAGCATCTCCACCGTGTGGCGGACGATGTTGACGGTGCCGCCGCGCTTCACGCCCGGAGCCTGGTCGGCATTGACGAGGTTCAGCGGGATCTCGAGGCGCAGCTTGGAGCCGGGCTTGAGGCGCATGAAGTCGACGTGCAGCGGCAGGTCCTTGACCTTGTCGAGCTGGTAGTCGCGCGGGATCACGCGCTCCTTGCGGCCGTCGACGTCGATCTCGAAGATCGTGGTGAGGAAGTGCCCGGCATAGATGTGCTTGTGGGTCTCGCGGTAGTTCAGCGAGATCGCCTCGGGCGCGTCGCCGCCCCCGTAGATCACGGCCGGCACGCGGCCCTCGCGGCGGATGCTGCGGGAGGCCCCCTTGCCGAGCCCGCTGCGTGCCACGGCCGCGATGGTCTTGGTCGCTGCCATCAGTCTATTCCCTAGAAATGCGAAACGGCCGCCCGATGCGGCCGTGACGACGCGCGCCCGTGCCTCCAAGGGTGTCGGCGGACGCGAACCGGGCTCATACGCGGATGAGGGCTCGATGGCAAGCGACCGTCTGGCGGGCCGGAGCGCCGCCACCGGCCGTGCCCGGCCTTGCGCCGGCGGGGCCGGATCCCCACACAGGGACCAGCGCCGACCCGACGCGCCAGGACAGACCGCATGGACAGGACCCGCAGGCCCCGCGACCCCTTCGCCGCCGCCGAAGCCGTCTTCGGCAAACCGGCCGCGACGCCGGCCCCTGCCCCGGCGCCCGCCAGGCCCGCCGCCATCCCGGGCGCCCGGCAGAGCGTCACGCTGCGCATCGACGAGGACGTGCTGGAGCATTTCCAGGAGGACGGGCCCGGCTGGCAGGACCGCATCAACGCGGCGCTGAGGGCCGCGGCGGGACTCGCCTGACGGTCAGTCGATGAGGCCGCGGATGCGGGCGGCGAGGTCGTCGATGGCGAAGGGCTTGGTGAGCACCTCCATGCCGGGATCGAGGTGGCCGTTGCCCACGACGGCATTCTCGGCGTAGCCGGTGATGAACAGCACCTTGAGGCCCGGCCGCAGCACACGGGCGGCATCCGCCACCTGGCGCCCGTTCATGCCCCCCGGCAGGCCGACGTCGGTGATCAGCAGGTCGACGCGGGCGCCGTCCTGCAGCACCTGCAGCCCGGTCGCCCCGTCCTCGGCCTCGATGGCGGCATAGCCGAGGTCGGACAGGACGTCGGCGACGAGCATGCGCACCGTGGGCTCGTCGTCGACGACCAGCACGGTCTCGCCGTCCACGGCGCGGGGCGCGGCGCCGGCCCGGCCGGCACCGAGGTCCGAGGCGTTCCCCGGCCCGTAGTGGCGCGGCAGGTAGATGCACACCATCGTGCCCTGCCCCACCTCCGAATAGATCCGCACCTGCCCGCCCGACTGGCGCGCGAAACCGTAGATCATCGACAGGCCGAGGCCCGTTCCCTGCCCGAGCGGCTTGGTGGTGAAGAAGGGATCGAAGGCCCGTGCCGCGACGTCCGGCGTCATGCCGGTCCCGGTGTCGGAGACGCAGAGCGACAGGTACTGGCCCGGCGGCAGGTCGCGCTCCCGCGCGGCGCGCTCGTCCATCCAGCGATTGCCGGTCTCGATCGTCAGGCGTCCCCCGTCCGGCATGGCGTCGCGGGCGTTGATGGCGAGGTTGAGCAGCGCGTTCTCGAGCTGGTTCGGATCGACCAGCGCCGCCCACAGCCCCACCGTGCCGACGACTTCGAGCGTGATCTCGGGGCCCACCGTGCGGCGGATGAGGTCCGCCATGTCGTGGACGAGGCGGTTCACGTCCGTGGGGCGCGGGTCCAGCGTCTGGCGGCGCGAGAAGGCGAGCAGGCGATGGGTCAGCGCGGCGGCGCGTTTGGCGGCGCCCTGGGCCGCCACGATGTAGCGCTCGATATCGTCGATGCGGCCCTGGCGCACCCGGGCGCCCAGCAGTTCGAGACTGCCCGAGATGCCGGTCAGCAGGTTGTTGAAGTCGTGGGCGAGACCGCCGGTGAGCTGGCCCACGGCCTCCATCTTCTGCGACTGGCGCAGGGCGTCCTCGGCCTGCCGCTGCTCGGTGACGTCCCGTCCGACGATGAAGAACTCGTCGCCCGCCGGCACGGCGTTCCACATCAGGCTCCGGTATTCGCCCTCGCGGTTGCGGACGCGGTCGAGGAAGCCCGGACACGACCTCCCCGCGCGACAGCCGCTCGACGACGCGCCGCGTCTCGGCATGGTCGTCGGGATCGATGATGTCGACGAAGGGACGGGACAGCAGCGTCGCGCGGTCCCAGCCGAGGCTGCGCTGCCAGGCCGGGTTGACGTCCTTCAGCATGCCGTCGAGCCCGGCCGTGCCCATCAGGTCGTTGGTGGTGTCCCAGAGCCGGTTGCGTTCGCGGGTGCGCGCGTCGACCTCGGCTTCCAGTGTCTGCGTCAGGGCGCGGAGCGCCCGCTCGGCCCGCCGCCGTTCGATGGCGACACGCGTCCGCTCGGCGAGGTCGCGCATGAAGCTGACCTCGCCTTCGGTCCAGTGGCGGACCTCGGCGTTGTTGGCGAACAGGAGGGCGACGAGGCCGGGCGCCTCCGTCACCGGCAGGTTCAGGAAGGAGCGCGCGTCGATGGCGACGAGGTCCTCGGCATGGTCGGCGGTGCGGGGGTCGGTCCGCGCGTCGACCACGGCGGCGAGGTCGCCGCGCTTGAGGTCCTCGATGTAGCTGCCGTAGTCCCGAAAGCGCAGGAGGCCGGCGATGCTCTTCACCCCCGGGGCGTTCCAGTCACGTGCGATGGTGATGGTTTCGGCCGCGATGTCGACGCTGCCGTAGCCGGCGCGGCTGACCCCGAGCGTGCGCCCCAGGATCTCGGCGGCCGCATAGGCGAGGTCCTCGGGGTCGTCGATGTCGCGGATGCGGTCGCCGAGCTCGACCATGGCGGCGCGGCGCAGATCGGCGTTCTTGCGCGACGACACGTCGAGGCAGACGCCCGCCATGCGGATCGCCCGCCCCGACGCGTCGCGCATGACCTGTGCGCGCATGTGCACCCAGCGGACCGTGGCGCCGGGCGCGGGGATGCGGAACTCGACGTCGTAGTCGGCGCCCTCCGCGACACTGTTGCGGAAGGCTTCGGCCCGCATGGCCCGGTCCTCGGGATGGACCAGGGCTTCGACGTCGGCGGCGGTCAGGCTTTCGGCCCGGTCCCGCCCGAAGGCCTCCTTGGTGATGCTGCTGGCGACGAGTTCGCCGGAGGCGAGGTCCTGTTCCCAGATGCCGAGCCGGCCGGCCTCGGCGGCGAAGGTCAGCCGCGCGGCGCTCTCCGCCTGAATCTGCAGCCGGTCCGAGACTTCGGCCATCAGGGCGGCATTGTGACTTTCGAGCCCGGCAAGCCTCTCGCGCTCGAGCGTCACGTCGACCTGGCTCGCGAAGAAATAGGCGAGCTCGCCGGCGGCGTCGCGCACCGGCGCCATGAGGAGCCGGTTCCAGAAGGTCTCGCCGGACTTGCGGTAATTGAGGATGTCGGTCCGCACCGATTCGCGATTATCGACCGCCGCCCGGATGCGCGCCACGGCGGCGGGCTCGGTGTCGGGTCCCTGCAGGAAGCGGCAGTTGCGTCCGACGATCTCGTCGCGGGCATAGCCCGTCAGCCGGCAGAACGCGTCGTTGACGAAGACGATGGGGTTGTCGGGCAGGCGCGGGTTGGCGATCACCATGGGCATGCGGGTGGCCCGCACCGCGGCGGCGAACGGGTCCGTTCCCCCGTCGGCCCCCGTGATCTCGTCGACGATGCGGGCGGCGTCGCGCTCGCGGCCGCTCGTCTGGCGTTCCAGCTCGAGACGCGCGTTCTCGCTTTCGAGCGCCGCGATGCGGCGGCGCAGTCCCTCGACCTCCGTCTCAGCCATGGAAACGCGTGCCGAGGTCGGCCGGCAAGGCCACGGCCGCCGTTGAGCCCGCGCAGGGCCGGATGTGGGAGGTCATGGGGGATGCTAACAACCAAGCTGCAGTGTGTCACGCTCCGCGGCGTCCGAAGCGCCAAACGCCGCACCGACCCCGGAGTTCAATGCCCGATGCAGAAGTCCCGGTGGCCGGCCGCATCGGTCCTCCTCGGCGCGGCGGCGCTGCTCCTCGCCGCGGCTCATCCCGCCGGCGCCGGGGCGCCGGGCGATCCCGTCCCGGCCCCGGCGAGCCTCGCCGTGGCGGTGGATCCGGGCACCGCTCCCGCGACGGGGTTCGATCGTGAGCTCTTCGGCGAGATCGGACGCGAGCTCGGCGTCGCGGTCCGCTTCGCGGAGGTGCCGCGCGCGGCCGCGCTGGCGGGGCTCGGCACCGGTCTCTACGACGTCGTCGCGGGACCGCTCACGGCCGCCGAGGCGGGCCCACTGCGCGCCTTGCCGCCCGTCGCCCGGCGCGGCGACGCCCTGCTCAAGCGCCGGGGCGACGGCGGTCTCCTGGTGCCGGCCGACCTCGCCGGCAAAGTCGTCGGGATCGCGGGAGATCCCGCCACGGTCGCCCGGCTGCGCAGGGCCGTCTCGGCGCTCCGGGCCCGGGCGACGCTGCGGCCGGCCTGGCGGGCCGCCGCGCTGCCGGACGACCTCGCGGCCGGGCGGCTCGCCGCCATCGCGGGCTCGATCGAGGCGGTGGCCGGCACCGCGCTGAGCCGGGCCGGCGCCTTCGAGGTCGTCGGCCCGCTGCCCGGGCCGAGCGTCCCGCTGGCACCGGTGATGCGCCCGAGCGCCGCCGCGGCGCCGCTGGGCGACGCGATGGCGGCGGCGATCGGCCGGATCAGGGCGGACGGGCGCCTCGCGGCGCTGCAGCGCAAATGGTTCGGCGTCCCTCTCGAGCCGCAGCCCCCGGCTCCGCGGCCCGCCGCGGCTCCGGCATCGAAGCCCTGAGGGCGCCGCTTCAGCGCCGCCCCGGCCACATGCGCGCCAGCACGCCGTCGCGCCGGACCGCCTGGTGCCACACCACCGCGGCGACGTGCAGGCCGACGACGCCGTAGATCACCCAGGCGCCGTAGAGGTGGAGCGCCTCGGGCAGCGCCGTGGCGGCCTTGTCGACGGCGACGACCCGCGGCCACTGGAACAGCCAGAAGAAGGGCAGCGAATAGCCGCCCTCGGCCGAGAACCAGTAGCCCGACAGCGGCATGAACAGCATCAGGCCGTAGAGCATCAGGTGGCCGGCGCCGGCGGCGGCGTGGTTGAGGCGCCCCAGGCGTTCGGCGTAGGGCGGCGCCGCGGTGGCGAGCCGGTAGGCGATGCGCAGCACCACCAGCACCAGCGCCGCCATGCCGAGCGACTTGTGCCATTCGAGCAGGGAGCGGCGCAGCGGCGTGCCGGGGACCTGGTAGGCGCAGTAGAGACCGATCAGCATCGCCGCCACGATGATCAGCGCCATGGACCAGTGAAACGCCCGCTGCATGCGGTCGTAGTGGTGGACCGGCGCGGCCGGCCGCTCGGCGGTGGACAGGTCGAGGGTGGTCATGCGGGGTCCAGCGTTCGGGCGCGGCCCGGTGCGGGCCGCGGCGTCCGGACCGGAACCCTGGCGAGCGAGCGGGCGAAATTACGGCCGGCCGGCGCGTCGGCCCGCCGGCACCACGTTTCCGCACCGGGTGTGGCGGGATCGGCTCAGCGCGGGCAGACCTGGTCCAGCACGCCGCCGACGTCGAGCCCCGCGATGGCGGGCCCGCCCGCCCGGACGCTGGTGCCGGCCGCGACGGTGGTGAACTCGTTCTGGCGCTGCACCGGCACGTCCCTGAGCGCGGTCCAGCCGCCAGTCCCGTCCGGCCGGAAGGCGCTGCAGGCGACGCTCTGGCCCCGCAGCTCGGGGTCGTAGGGCTCGACGCTGGTATCCGCCCGCGCGGCCGACAGGTTGACGATCAGGACCGCCGCCACCATCACGCTTCTCATCCGACGCTCCCCCGCTCGCTCCGAAGCCCTCGGCACAGACAGTCTCTGAGCCTTGCTCCCGTCCCGACGCTCGGATCCAATGCCGCGACCGGAGACGACCATGCCAGACACAGACGCGCCCCTGCCGTTCTGGGATCCCGCCCGCCGGGCCGATCCCTACGGGTTCTACGCGGATCTGCGGCGCGACCGGCCGGTCCTGCGCGCCACCATCCCGGGTCGGGGCATCGTCTGGGTGGTGTCGCGCTATGCCGACGTCGCCGAGTTGCTGAAGGACCCGCGCTTCTCGAACGACCGGCGCGGGTCCGGCCTGCCCTCGCCGTTCTTCGGCGGCCTGCCGATGCCCCGTGCGGTGCGGACGCTCTCGGCCACCATGGTGGGGGCCGACGATCCCCGCCACGCGCGGCTGCGCGGCCTCGTGTGCCGGGCCTTCACGCCCCGCCGCATCGCCGACCTCGGGTCGCGCATCGAGGCCATCGCGGCCGAGCTCGCCGGGCGTGCCGCCGCGGCCGGCCAAATGGACCTCGTCGCCGACTTCGCCCTGCCGCTGCCCTTCACCGTCATCGCGGAGCTGCTCGGCGTGCCGGAGGCACAGCGGAGAGAGTTCCGGCGGCGCGTCGCGGGGCTGCTGTCGCCGCCGCGGTCGATCGCGATGCGGCTCGCCGTGTGGATGCCGCGGCTGATCCGCCTCATCGGCTTCTTCGAGCGCCTCGTCGCGTTCCGCCGCCGCGAGCCGGACGGGGCGCTCATCTCGGCCCTGATCGCCGTGGAGGACGGGGGCCAGCGCCTGTCCGCGCAGGAGCTCACCGCCATGGTGTTCCTGCTGTTCTTCGCCGGGCACGAGACCACCGTGAACCTCATCGGCAACGGCATGCTGGCGCTGTTCGATCATCCGGGCGAGCTGGCCCGGCTGCGCGGGGAGCCGGCGCTGATGCCGAACGCGGTCGAGGAACTGCTGCGCTTCACCAACCCGGTCGAGGCCGTAGCGATGCGCTACACGCGCGAGCCGCTGCGCATCGGCGGAACGGACCTTCCCGCCCGCGCCACCGTGATGGGCCTCATCTCGTCGGCCAACCGCGATCCGGACGCCTTCCCGGACCCGGACCGGCTCGACCTGTCGCGGCGCGACAACCGCCACCTCGCGCTCGGCGCCGGTGCTCACTACTGCCTCGGCGCCAACCTCGCGCGGCTCGAAGGCAGGATCGGCTTCGCGACCCTCTTGGACCGGTTCCCCAAGCTCCGGCTCGCGGTCCCGCGCGACACGGTGCGGTGGCGTCCGCCCGGCGCGTTGCGGGGCCTCGAATCCCTGCCGGTCCGCTGGGACTGATGCCGCGGCGGCCCGCCCGCGGGAGCGGACCCTCACGGAACTCCGCGCATGGTCCCGCCCGGGCCGAGCGCCGACCCGCCGGGCAAGGGAGCCTCCGGCCGCGGAAAGGTCGCCTCCGACAGTGCCTTGAACCGCCAGGCCTGCAGCGCGCCCCGCACGAGGAGGAAGCCGAGCAGCGCGCTCCACAGGCCGGCATTGCCGAGCGGCCGCAGCGCGACGAACAGCCCGAGGTAGACCGCCAACGCGGCCAGCATCAGGTTGCGCATGTCGCGCGTCCAGGTGGCGCCGATGAACACGCCGTCGAACTCGAACGCCATGGCGCCGCAGATCGGCGTCAGCGCCGCGAAGGGCAGGACCTCGCGGGCCGCGACGCGCACCGCCGGGCTCGTCGACACGATGTCGATGAACAATCCTCCGCCGACGAAGGCGAGCAGCGAGACGGCGGTGGAGAAGCCCGCGCACCACAGGCTGGTGAGCGCCACGGCGCGGCGGAAGCCGTCGCGGTCCCGCGCCCCGACCGACTGGCCGCACATCTGCTCGGCCGCCGTCGCGAAACCGTCGAGGAAGAAGGCCCCCAGGAGGAAGAGGTTCATCAGCACGGCATTGGCGGCCAGCACGACTTCGCCGCCGCGGGCGCCCTGGGCGGTGAAGAACGCGAAGGCGAAGATCAGCGAGGCCGAGCGGATCATGATGTCGCGGTTGGCACCCATCATGCGCCCGAGCGCCGCCCGATCGGACACGCGCCGCCAGTCGATGGCGAAGCGGCCGTGCAGGCGCAACAGCACCAGGAGGCCGGCGGCGGTGCCGAGCGCCTCCGCCAGCAGCGTTCCGAAGGCCGAGCCCCGCACCCCGAGGCCGAACAGCGTCACGAAGGCGACGTTGAAGGCGATGTTGACGAGGTTGATCAGCACCTGCAGCGCGAGGCCGAGGTCGGTGCGGCCGCGCCCGATGACGGCGCCCAGCACCACGTAGTTCAGCAGCGCGAAGGGAGCCGACCAGATGCGGATGTCGTAATAGGTCCGGGCGGCGGCCGTCACGGCCGGGGACGCGTCCAGCGCCGCGAAGGCGACCCAGGCGATGGGCTTCTGCAGGATCACCACCAGGGCCGCCAGGAGCAGCGCCAGCAGCAGCGCGCGCACCAGCGTGGCGCGCTCCTCCGCGCGGTCGCCGGCCCCGACCGCCTGGGCCGTCGTGCCGGCCGTGCCGAGCCGGAGGAAACCGAGAGCCCAGAACACGAAATCGAAGATCACGGCGGCGGCCGCGATGGCGCCCAGCAGTGCCGGCTGGCCGAGCCGGCCGATGACGGCCGCGTCGGCGAAGCCGAGCAGCGGCGTCGACATGTGGGCCAGCGTCATCGGCAGGGCCAGGCGGATCACGGCCGCGTGGGTGACGGCGACGCGGCGAGGTTCGGTCATGGCGGCTCCGGCCCGGCCGCGGCCGACGTGCGGACCGCCCCGGGGACCCTCGTTGTGTGCCGCATGGCAGGCCCGTTGCCTACCGGTTTCGCGGGGACGCGGCCGCGGGTCTCGCGTCCGGGGAGTTTCGGCGCAGCCGCGCGCCCGCGTCTCACTCGGCGGCGGAGATGGCGGCGGCGGGCAAGCGTTCGACCGCGGCGCGCGGCGCGGCGGTGCGGGCATGCGTGGCGTAGAGCATCAGCCCCGTGAAGGCGATGCCGCCGACGATGTTGCCCACCAGCGTCGGGATCTCGTTCCAGATCAGGTAATCGAGCACCGAGAAGTGGCCGCCCATCAGCAACGCCGACGGGAACAGGAACATGTTCACCACCGAGTGCTCGAAGGTCATGAAGAAGAAGACCGTGATGGGCATCCACATGGCGATGACCTTGCCGGGGACCGAGGTGGACAGCATGGCGCCGATGACGCCGGTCGACACCATCCAGTTGCACATCATGGCACGGACGAAGAGCGTCAGCATGCCGGAGGCGCCGTATTTGGAATAGCCGAGCGTCCGCGCCTCGCCGATGCCGGCGATGAGCTTGCCGACCGCGTTGGGCTCGGTGGCGAAGCCGAAGGTGAACACGATCGCCATCATCACCGCCACCGTGAGGGCACCGGCGAAATTGCCGAGGAACACGACGAGCCAATTGCGCAGCACGCCGGCCACCGTCACGCCCGGGCGCCTGTCGAGCAGCGCCAGCGGGGTCAGCACCACGACGCCGGTGAGCAGGTCGTAGCCCAGGAGGTAGAGCATCGAGAAACCGACCGGGAACAGCAACGCGCCGACGAGCGGCTGCCCGGTCGATTGGTTGATGGTGACGGCGAAAGCGGCAGCCAAGGCCAGGATCGCGCCCGCCATATAGGCGCGGATGAAGGCGTCTCTCGTCGCCATGAAGACCTTCGCCTCTCCCGAGTCGATGGCCTTCTTCACGAAATCGGCCGGCGCCAAATATGCCATCGCTCGCAATCTCCGATGAGGTCTGCGGGCGAAGCAGGCCGCGTGCCAGGATCACGGCATCGGGTGGGGCGGGGATGCGGCACCGGCGCGCGCCGATCGGTCAGATGTCGGTCGCCTTGAAGCTGTCGCGCGCCGAGATCGCCTCCCACCAGGACCGCACTCCGGGCAGGTCCAGGAACTCCTCCTTGTGCGGCGTCATCGTCACATAGGCCATGATGGGCGCGAGGTAGAGGTCGGCGAGGCTCACCGCGGATCCCGCGATGAACCGGTCCCCGCCCCGGATCCCCATGATGGCGCCGAGCACGCGCTTGCCGTCCTCAAGGCCCTTGTGGTGCATCGCCTCGTTCTTGCCGCCGACGAAGTCGGGGAACAGGTGATAGGCCACGACGCCCCCGACGAGCGCGCCATAGCCGTAGCTGTCGATGATGCTCACCGTCATGGCGGACCGCGCCATCGCCTTGGGTTCGGCCGGGATCAGCCGGTCACCGGGCAGAACCGCGTCGAGGTAGGCGGCGATGGCGGGCGTCTCGATGATGCGGAAGCCGTCGACGTCGACGACCGGCACCTTGCCGAAGGGGTGGCGCGCGAGGTGCTCGGGCTGTCTGGGTTCGCCCGCGAGCACGTTCAGCGGCACCTGCTCGATGTCGGTCACGCCCTTCTCGGCCAACAGCATCTTCACCGTCCGGACGTAGGTCGAGTTGTTGAATCCCCAGAGCTTGATGGTCGGCATGTGATCCTCCTCGTTGTGGCACTCCGAGATGATGGAAGCCGGCGGCCCGGCTTCAAGGCCGGCGCCGCGGCGAGCTCAGCGCGCCCCCGGACCGCGCGCCTCCGGCTTGCTCCGCCCGGGATCGTCGTCGGGCATAACAACCGTCCGGTCGATGACGCTTGGACCCGCATCTTCGACGACCGAGTCCGTCTCGTCGCTTCGGCAACCACGACTGCGACCTCCTGCCGGCTTTCTGGACCGACGTCATCGCCGTCCTCTCACGAGCATTAAGCCTGGTCGGGTTCGTGGGTTCGCTCGGCCGGCCCGGGGAACCGCGCACGGCCCGCGGTCCCGGCCCCGCAAGTGGCGGGCTGCGTCACGGGCGAGACCTGCGCGGCGAGGGGCGGCGGGGGTGTCGCGGGGTGGCGGCGGCCTTGCCCCCGCCGCGCCCGGCGTGCAGGTTGCGGCCGCGCCGGGGACAGCCGGCGGCGAAGCGCGAAGGGAGGACGACCATGCATGTTCTGGTGATCGGCGCGGCCGGCATGGTGGGGCGCAAGCTCGTGGCGCGGCTCGCCGCGAGCGGCACGCTCGGGGGACGTCCGGTGGACGCCATGACCCTGGTCGACGTCGTGGCGCCCGTGGCGCCGGAGGGGTTCGCGGGGCGGTCCACGACGGTCACGGCGGACCTGTCGGCGCCGGGCGAGGCCGAGGCGCTGGTGGCGCGCCGGCCGGACATCATCTTCCATCTCGCCGCCGTGGTGTCGGGCGAGGCCGAGGCGGATTTCGACAAGGGCTACCGCATCAACCTCGACGGCACGCGCTTCCTCTTCGAGGCCATCCGCCAGGAAGGGATGCGCGAGCCCTACCGGCCGCGCGTCGTGTTCACCTCGTCGATCGCGGTGTTCGGCGCCCCCTTCCCGGACCGGATCCACGACGAGTTCTTCACGACGCCGCTGACCAGCTACGGCACCCAGAAGGCCATCGGCGAACTCCTGCTGTCCGACTACAGCCGCCGCGGCTTCTTCGACGGCATCGGCATCCGCCTGCCGACCATCTGCATCCGCCCGGGCAAGCCCAACCTCGCCGCCTCGGGCTTCTTCTCCGGCATCCTGCGCGAGCCGCTGTCGGGCCGCGAAGCCGTGCTGCCCGTGTCCGAGGACGTGCGCCACTGGTTCGCCAGCCCGCGGGCCGCGGTCGGCTTCCTCCTCCACGCGGCCGAGGTCGATACGGCGGCGCTCGGAGACCGGCGCAACATCAGCCTGCCGGGCCTGTCGGCCACGGTGGGCGAGGAGATCGAGGCGCTGCGCCGCGTCGGCGGCGACAAGGCCGTGGCGCTGATCCGGCGCGAGCCCGACCCCACCATCGCCCGCATCGTGTCGGGCTGGGCGCGCGACTTCGACACAAGCCGGGCCGAGGCGCTCGGCTTCCGGGCGGACGCCAGCCTCGACGACATCGTGCGCGCCCACGTGGAGGACGAACTCGGGGGGGTGGTGGGCGGTTGAACCACGGCGCGGCCCCGGCCGGCACGCGGCCGGCCGTCCTCGACGGCATCGCCCTCGCGGCCTGCGGCTACGCGCTCTTCGCGCTGCAGGACGCGCTGGTGAAGTGGCTCGTGGCCACCTACCCGGTCCACGAGATCCTGTTCCTCCGGTCGCTCGTCATCGTCGGGCTGAGCCTCGCACTCGGCCGCGGGGCGGCGCTGCGCAGCCTCGCGGGCAGCCGCAACAAGCTGCCGCTCGCGGCCCGGGGCGGCCTGATCCTCGTCGCCTGGACGCTGTTCTACTCGGCGGCGGCGCGGATGGGCCTGGCCGAGATCACGACGCTCTACTTCGCCGCTCCGGTGATCGCCGTCGTGCTGTCGGCGCTGGTGCTGAAGGAACGGGTGGGCGCCGCCCGCTGGGGCGCGGTGGGGGCCGGCTTCGCCGGCGTCGCGGTCGCCGCCGGTCCCATGGGGGCGCTGCCCTCCGGGCCGGCGCTGGCCGCGCTCGCGGCGGCGGCCTGCTGGGGCGTGAGCACCATCCTGGTCCGCTGGATCGGCCGCACCGATTCGACGCTGGTCCAGATGCTGTGCTCGAACGCCATCTTCGTCGCCGGCTCGGCGCCCGCGCTCCTGTGGTCCTGGCACCGGCCCGACGTGCCGAGTCTCGCCCTCATGGCGGCCCTGGGGCTCGCGGGCGGCCTCGGCCAGTACCTGCTGTTCGAGGGCTTCCGCCATGCGCCGGCCTCGGCGCTGGCCCCCGTCGAATATACCGGGCTTGTCTGGGCGGGCCTCTACGGCTACGCGATCTGGGCCGACGTCCCCGGCCCCAGCACCGTCGCGGGTGCCGCGCTGATCCTGGCCGGCAGCCTGTGGCTGGTGTGGACCGAGAAACGCCGGTCGCAGGCCACATAACCGGGAGGATCCGCCATGGCGGAAGGCAGGGGCATCGCACTCGTGACGGGCGCGGGATCGGGCATCGGCGAGGCCGTGGCGCTCGCGCTCGCCGAGGCCGGCTTCACCACGGTCCTGACGGGCCGGCGGCGCGAGCAGCTCGACCGCGTGGCCGGGCTCATCGGCGCGCAGGCCCATGTGGTGCCGGCGGACCTCACCGATCCCGTCTCGGTCGCGGCGCTGTTCGGCGCCGTCAAGAGCCGGCACGGCCGGCTCGACGTGCTGTTCAACAACGCCGGCACCAACGCCCCCGCCGTCAACCTCGAGGACCTGACGGTCGAGCAGTGGCGCGGCGTGATCGACACCAACGTCACCGGCGTGTTCCTGTGCATCCAGGAAGCCTTCCGCATCATGAAGGCCCAGGAGCCGCGCGGCGGCCGGATCATCAACAACGGTTCGATCTCGTCGACCATGCCGCGGCCGAACTCCGCCCCCTACACGGCGTCGAAACACGCCGTGACGGGTCTCACCCGGTCGGCCTCGCTCGACGGGCGCAAATACGATATCGCGGTCGGGCAGATCGACATCGGCAACACGCTGACCCCCATGGCGTCGCGCATGCCGGGCGGCGTGCTGCAGGCGGACCTGACGATCAAGCCGGAGCCGACGTTCGACGTGAAGCACGTGGCCGACGCCGTGGTCTACATGGCGGGCCTGCCGCTCGGCGCCAACGTCCAGTCGATGACGATCCTCGCCACCGCCATGCCCTACGTGGGGCGCGGCTGACCCCCTCGACGCGAAACGCCCCGGACCGAGGTCCGGGGCGTTCGCGCCGTGGCGGTGAAGCCGCGAGCGTCAGTCGACGATCTCGACCACCTTGCGGGTGGCGGGATCGACGATGACGGTCCGGTCGTTGACGACCGTGTAACGGTAACCCGGCTTCGTCACGTATTCGGTCGGGACCTCGTAGTAGGTCACGCCCTCGCGCGGCAGCACCACGCCCGGGCGCAGCGGCTCGGCGTAGCGGAAGGACGGGCGATGCTCGCGCACCACGTATTCGTGGAAGCGGGGACGCTCGTTGACGCCGAGGACGTCGCCGACGATCCCGGTCGCGGTGCCGACCGCACCCGTGACGGCGCCGACACCGGCGCCGACCGCGCCACCCACGATGCCGCCGACGGGTCCCGCCGCGTTCTCGCCCTGGTCGGCACCCCGCTGCGCCCCGTTGACCGTGCCGTTCACCACCTGGGCCTGCGCGGCCAAGGGCGCCGCGACGGTCGCGGCGGCGAAGACGGCGGCGATGATCTGATTGCGCATGTGGTTCTCCTTGTGTCGCCAGCCCCGGCAACGTCGCGCCCGAAAATTTGGTTCCGGCCTGCACAAGCCTTGAGCAGGCGACGACGGGTGGCGGGGTGGCGGACCGGCGCCACCCGGCCACCGCGACCTTCTTGCGTGGGACTATTTCCCACGATAAGAAGGAGCGTCGTAGCGCGCGCCCGCCCGCGCACCGTCGCGACCGCCGGGGAGGGTCCTGCCCCCACCCTGCCCTCCCCGGCTCCGAGACCGGTTCCGCGCGCGCCGGCCGCGTGGTAAGCGGCCCGGATGAGCGCTTCCTCCCTCCCTCTCGCGGGCCTGCTGTTCGACAAGGACGGCACGCTGGTGGACTTCGACCTGACCTGGGGCCGCGCCGGTCACGACGTGATGATGGCGCTCGGCGGCGGCGATGCCGCCACGGTGGCGCGCCTCGCCGAGGCCATGCACTACAGCGTGGCGGACCGGCGCTTCGCCCCGACGTCGCCGCTGATCGCCGGCGCGCCCGACACCTACGTGCACCTGTGGGCCGCGGCGCTGGGCCGGGTCGGCGACCCCACCATGCTGGACGACCTCGACGCGGCCTTCACGAACGCCACCCTGCGGGCGCTGGCGCCCATCGGCGAGCCGGAGGCGGTGCTGCTGGCGCTGAAGGGCCGGGGGCTGAGGCTCGGCCTCGCCACCAACGACGGCGAGGCGAGCGCGCGGCGCCAACTCGCCGCGCTCGGGCTCGATGCCCACATGGCGTTCATCGCCGGCTACGACACGGGCCATGGCGGCAAGCCCGATCCCGGCATGGTGCTGGCCTTCGCGGCGAGCCTGAAGGTCGCGCCGAGCCAGGTCGCCATGGTGGGGGACAGCCACCTCGACCTCCTGGCCGCCCGGGCCGCCGGCGCCGTGGCGGTGGCGGTGCTGACCGGCCCCGCCCAGCGCCACGAGCTCGAACCCTTCGCCGACCACGTCATCGCCGGCATCGAGGACCTGCCGAGCCTCGTCGACCGCCTCGCCGCCTGAGGCGCCGCGGTCAGGTGGCGGGGGCCGGCGGCGGGTCCGCGAGACCGTCGATCTTGGCCGCCAGGATCACGTCGTTGAGGCTGAGCCCGCCGATCGCATGCGTGGTCAGCGACAGCTGGACGTAGCCCCAGCCGAACGCGACGTCCGGGTGGTGGCGCTCGGCCTCGGCCAGGGCCGACAGGCGCGCGACGAGGTCGAAGGCCCGGGCGTAATCCGGGACGGCGATGCGCCGCTCGAGCCGCGTCCCGTCCGCCGACAGGCTCCAGGCCGGCAGTTCGCCCAGCAGCGCCGCCGCCTCCTCCCGGGACAGGCCCGGGTCGCCGCGCCGGCACGGCCGGCAGGCGCGGCCGGCGAGGGTGCGGCTCACCCTGCGGCCCGCTCGGACAGAAGATCGAACAGGAGCCGCGCCGTCTGGATCTCGCCGCCTTCGGGCCGGCCGGGCTTGGCGGAAGGGTTCCATCCGTAGAGGTCGACGTGGAGGTGCGGCACGCCGGGCGCGACGAAGCGGTCGAGGAACAGCGCGGCCGTGACGGAGCCCGCGAAGGCGCCGCCCGGCGCGTTGGTGAGGTCCGCGACCTTGCCGTCCAGCATGGCATCGTAGGGCCGCCACAGCGGCATGCGCCAGACGGGGTCCCGCGTCGCGGCGCCGTGGCGCGCCACCTCGGCGGCCAGGGCCTCGTCGTCCGTGTAGCAGGCCGGCAGGTCCGGGCCGAGAGCCACGCGGGCGGCGCCCGTGAGCGTCGCGAAGTCGACGACGAGGCCGGGCCGCTCCTCGCAGGCGAGCGCCAGCGCGTCGGCCAGCACGAGGCGGCCTTCCGCGTCCGTGTTGCCGATCTCGACCGTCAGGCCCTTGCGGCTGCGGTACACGTCGCCCGGGCGGAAGGCCGAGGCCGAGATGGCGTTCTCGACGATCGGCAGGAGCACGCGGAGCCGGATCGGCAGGCCGGCGTCCATCACCATGTCGGCGAGGGCGAGCGCCGTCGCGGCGCCCGCCATGTCCTTCTTCATCAGTTCCATGCCGGCGGGCGGCTTGATGTCGAGCCCACCCGTGTCGAAGGTCACGCCCTTGCCCACCAGGGTCACGGCCGGCGCGTCGGCCGGCCCGAAGGCGAGGTCGACGAGACGCGGCGCCTGGTGGGCGGCCTGGCCGACCGCGTGGATCAGCGGGAACTCGCGCTCCAGCACCGCCCCGCGGACGGTGCGGGCGACGGCGCCGTGCCGGCGCGCGAGGTCGAGCGCCGCGGCTTCGAGCGCGTCCGGCCCCATGTCGTTGGCGGGGGTGTTGACGAGGTCGCGGCCGAGCGCGACGCCGCGCGCGATCCGCTCGATCCGGGCGTGGTCCACGTCACGAGGCGCGACGAGGCGCGGGGCGTCTCCGGGCGCCGCCTTGTAGCGGGTGAACCGGTAGGCCGACAGCAGCCACGAGAGGGCCGCGAGGTCGGGCCGCGCCGGAAGCGGCTGGGCGTAGCGGTAGGCTCCCGGCGGCAGCAGCGCGGCAAGGCGCCCGGGGCTCAGCGGATCGTGGAGCCGCGCGGCCTCGGGCTCGACGCCGAACAGCACGGCGCCGAGCCGGCCCTCCGGTCCGGGGAGGAGCGCCTGCTGGCCGGGCTTGCCCTCGAAGCCGAGCGCGCCCGCGAAGGCGAGGGCCGCGTCGTCGAGGCCATGGCCCGGCTCCGTCCCCTCGCGCAGCGCGCGCCAGGCATCCCGCGTCAGGCAGAAGACCGGGACGGCCTCGGGATCGACATCGGCGAAGAGCGACATGGCGCGGGATCCGGCTCGCCCGCAGGCGGCCGGCCGGGCCTCCTTAACGGGGCATTAGGGTTGACGATCTATCACCGTTCCAACCGGGCCGACGTCCCGATCCGAAGCAGGAAGGCCGCCGCATCCATGCCAAGCTATGCCGTGTTTCGAGGAGGAGCAAACACTGCGCGCCGCGCCCTCGCGCTGCTGCTCGTGGCGGCGTCGCTGGGCGGCTGCGTGACCGACAAGGACGCGACGGGCGCGATCGCGCTGAGCAGCGCTCCCCTGCCCCAGGACGGGCCGGCGCTGCGCGCCTATGCGGCCGAATGGCGCCGGCGGCACGAGGCCGATCCCGGCGATGTCGAGGCCGCGGTCGCCTATGCCCGTGGGCTGCGCGGCCTCACCCAATACGCCCAGGCCACGGCCGTGCTCGAAGCCGCGGTCGCCAAGCACCCGAACGAGTTCCCGCTGCTCGCCGCCTACGGCAAGGCGCTGGCCGATGCGGGCCGGCCGCGGGAGGCGGCCGACGTCCTGACGCGGGCCCACACGCCCGACAAGCCGGACTGGTCGGTCCTCTCCGCCCAGGGCGCCGTGGCGGACCAGCTCGGCGACCACGCGGGCGCTTTGGGCTATTACCAGGCGGCGCTGAAGATCCGGCCCGGCGAGCCCACGGTGCTGTCGAACCTGGGCCTGTCCTATGCGCTCGCCAAGGACCTGCCGCAGGCCGAGGACGCCCTGCGGCTCGCCGCCGCCAGCCCCCAGGCCGACATGCGGGTGCGCCAGAACTACGCATTGGTCCTGTCGCTCGAAGGCAAGTTCAAGCAGGCCGAAGGCGTCGCCGCCACGGACCTGTCGCCGGCCGATGCGGCCGCCAGCGTCGACGCCATCCGCCGGACCATCGCCAGCGACGCGCGCTGGCGCGGCATCGGGCGGGGCGCGCCGGCGCGCGTCCCGGTGGCGCCGGCGGCGGGCTGAGGCGCCCCTCCCCCGCCGGACGGCGCCGTTCAGGCCTCGGCGCGCTGCAGCACCGGCGCGGGATCGGCCATGACGAACCCTTCCGCCTGCCGGCGGCTGCGGCGGAACCAGCGCTTGGCGCTGGAAGCGGCCCGCGTCATCGCGGCGACCGGCATGGGCATCTGCCGGCGGAAGAAGGCCAGCTTGCGAACCTGGGACTCCACTGTCCAGCGCACCACCGCACCGGCCGGGAAGAAGACGACGTCGCCGGGCCCGAGCCGGCGTTCCGGCGCGACGCCGTCGTCGAGCAGGACGGAGCCTTCGAGAATGTGGATCGTCTCGTCGATACTATAGTGCCACTCGAACTTGCCCGGCGTGCAGTCCCAGATGAGCGTGCAGGCCGCGCCGTCGTGGCTGCGCGCCAGCAGCGCGTTGCGGGCCACGGGGTTGCCCTCCAGCACCCAGTCGCTCTGGATCGGGGCGGATTGCAGCTCGACGGAGGTCTTACCATGGACGATAGGCTTCGGCACGCGCGGCTCCTTGCGTCTGTTCTTTAACTCTCTGGCCTCGCGGCCCCCACCAGGCCACTATAGTGTGGCGCACTGGCGTCGCAACACTGTCTTGGGCCGTCGGCGGCACTAATGGAATCCAACCTTAACGGCGCTGTAAATGATCTCGCCGAATTCAAACGACGGGTGAGTTTCGATCCCATCCGGCTCAACCGGGGCGGATCGTCGATCCCGGGGCGCCGGCACCGGAGCCGGTCCGCGGCCGGCGCCGGCGCGGCAGGGGCCGGACGCGCCAAGGTGTTTCCATCTCGCGCGAGACTGCTCTAAAGGCACCACGACCCGCCTTTCCCGTGCCTTCGAGGGACCTGCCATGAACGCTTCCGCCGACAACGTCCGCATCGAACGCGATAGCCTCGGCGAGGTCCCGGTCCCGGCGGACCACCTGTGGGGCGCCCAGACCCAGCGCTCGCTGACCTTCTTCCCGATCGGCACCGACCGGTTCACCTGGGGGCGGCCGGTGATCCGCGCGCTCGGGATCCTCAAGAAATGCGCCGCCCTGGCCAATGGCGAGCTCGGGCAGCTGCCCGCCGACAAGGTCGACATGATCGTCGCCGCCGCCCAGGAGGTGATCGACGGCCGCTGGGACGGCGAGTTCCCCCTGGTGGTGTTCCAGACCGGCTCCGGCACGCAGAGCAACATGAACGCCAACGAGGTCATCGCCAACCGCGCCATCCAGCGGGCGGGCGGGCAGCTCGGCTCGAAGAAGCCCATCAACCCCAACGACGACGTCAACCGCGGCCAGTCGTCCAACGACGCGTTCCCGACCGCCATGCATATCGCGATCGTCGAGGAGATCGAGGCCCGGCTGGTGCCGGCCGTGACGGCGCTGCGCGACACGTTCGCGGCGAAGGGCGCGGCGGGCGCCGACGTGATCCTGGTCGGCCGCACCCACCTCCAGGATGCCACGCCCATCACGCTGGAGCAGGTCTTCTCGGGGTGGGTGGCGCAGCTCGAGGAGGCGCTGGACGGCGTGCGGCGCGCGCTGCCAGGCCTCTATGCCCTCGCGCTCGGCGGCACGGCGGTTGGCACCGGCATCAACACCCATCCGCGCTTCGGCGAGGTCGCCGCCGCCGCGATCGCGCGCGAGACCGGCCACCCCTTCGTCACGGCGCCCAACAAGTTCGCCGCCCTGTCGGCCCATGATGCCGTCGTGGCGGCCTCGGGCGCGCTGCGCGTGCTCGCCGGTGCCTGCATGAAGATCGCCAACGACGTGCGCTGGTATGCCAGCGGGCCCCGTGCCGGACTGGCCGAGCTGACGATCCCCGAGAACGAGCCCGGCTCCTCCATCATGCCGGGCAAGATCAACCCGACGCAGTGCGAAGCCCTCACCATGGTGGCGGTGCAGGTGTTCGGCAACGACCACGCGGTGGCCTTCGCGGGCAGCCAGGGCAACTTCCAGCTCAACGTCTTCAAGCCGGTGATGCTGCACAACATCCTGGAATCCGTGGCGCTGCTGGCGGACGGGCTGCACGCCTTCGACAGCTTCTGCGCGGTCGGGATCGAACCCAACCTCCGCAAGATCAAGCAGAACCTCGACGGCTCGCTGATGCTGGTCACGGCGCTGAACCCGCATATCGGCTACGAGACCTCCGCCAAGATCTCGCTCATGGCTTATCGGGAGGACATGACGCTGCGCGACGCCGCCATCGCGCTCGGCGTGCGGGGCGAGGACTTCGACGCCTGGGTGCGCCCCGCCGACATGACGAAGCCGCTCGCCGGTTGAGCGTCGGCCGGCCCCCGGCCGGCCACGCCCGGGGCCCGTTACTTCGTCATGGCCATGATCTGGATGGCGGCGGGCGTGCCGATGATGATGAACAGCACCGGCAGGAAGAACACGATCATCGGGACGGTGAGCTTGGGGGGCAGCGAGGCCGCCCTCTTCTCGGCCTCCATCATGCGGTTGTCCCGGCCCTCCTGGGACAGCACGCGCAGGGCGCCGCCGAGCGGCGTGCCGTATTTCTCCGACTGGATCAGCACGGTGGCGAGCGATTTGACGAGTTCGAGCCCGGTCCGCTTGGCGAAGTTCTCGAAGGCGGCGCGGCGGTCCGGCAGGTAGGACATCTCCGCCATGGTGAGCGTCAGTTCCTCCGCCATGGGCACCGACTGGGACCCGATCTCTGAGGCGACCTTGCGGCCCGCATGTTCGAGCGACATGCCGGATTCGACGCAGATCAGCAGCAGGTCGAGCGTGTCCGGGAAAGACTGCCGGATCGCCTTCTGGCGCTTCGAGGTGGTGTTCTTCAGCGAGATCTCGGGCGCTTTCAGGCCGAGATAGATGCTCCCGACGCAGATCGCGAGCTTGAAGGCGATCGCCATATCCGGGTTGGCAAACAGGGTGATGTAGGCGATGCCGAGCGCCAGGCCGGCGACGGGGGCGACCAGCCGGAAGAACAGGAAGGTCACTTCGGCGCCCTGTCCGCGGTACCCGGCCATGGCGAGCTTCTGCTTGGCGCCCTCGGTGCCCAGCCACTTCGACGCGCTGAAGCCGTCGACGATCCGGGTCATGAAGGCCTTGGCCTCCGGCCGCAGGCTCGCCTTGCCGCCCTTGGCGAGCCTGTCGCGCTCGCGCGCCCGGATGCGCTCGCGCTCGGACGAGACCTGCTTCATGCGCCGCCCCAGCGTGTCCGTCTCGAGCAGCGGCATCACGATGGTGATGATCGTGGCGGCCGCCGCGATGGCGGCGAGCAGGCTGACCAGGAAATGCTGATCGGTCAGCGACCCGTAGATGAGTTCGACCATGGCCGTCCTGCCGTCGTGTCGGGGGCACCACGCCGTCGACGCCGTGCCCGAAAGGGGGAGAACCGGTCCGAGCGGGCCCGTCGGCCGCCCGCGGCTCAGATGTCGAAGTTGATCATCTTCTTCATGACGAAGATGCCGATGCTCATCCAGACCGCGCCGCAGCCCATCATCAGGCGCCCCGTCGAGGTCGTCCACAGCAGCGACATGTAGTCGGGCGAGACGATGAACACGAGGCCGCCGACGACGAAGGGCAGGCAGCCGATGATGCCGGCCGAGGCCTTGGCCTCGGACGAGACGGCCTTGACCTTGGCGCGCATCTTGCGGCGCTCGCGGATGACGCGCGACAGGTTGCCGAGCGCCTCGGTGAGATTGCCGCCCGCCTTCTGCTGGATGCCGATCACGATGGCGAGGAAGTTGGTTTCCGTGATCGGGACCCGCTCCGCCATGCGGTCCACGGCCTCGGTGACGGTGAGCCCCAGCGTCTGCGCCTCGACGACGCGGCGGAACTCGGAGCGGAGCGGTTCAGCCGCCTCGGAGGCGATCACCCGCAGGCAGTCGCCCAGCGGCAGGCCCGCCTTGATGCCGCGGATCACCACGTCGATGGCGTTCGGGAACTCCTGGGTGATCTTGGCGAGGCGGCGCTTGCGCAGGAAGGCCAGCGCCCAGGCCGGCAGGCCGAGGCCGCCCACGAGGGCGGCGGCCGCGCCGACGACGGGGCTCTCCTCGGCCACGTAGCCGGCCGCGCCGAGCACGAGCGCGCACAGGACCGAGGCGATGATGTAGCCGTTGCGGCTCCATTCGAGCCCGGCCTGCTGGATGCGGATCTCGAGCGAGACCTTCTTGGATTTGCCGCGCTGCTCGACCTCCTTCAGGCTGTCGGCGACCTGCTTGCGGCGGCTGGCGGCGTCGGTGACACGGTCGTTGAGCCGCTTGGCCCGGGGCGCCGCCACCACCATGCGGCGCTTCTCGGCCTTGACGTCGCCCGACAGGTAGGGCGTCAGCACGAAGGCGACGCAGCCCAGCGCCAGCACGCCGAGCCCGTAGCTGAGGAGCATGTGCTGGTCGATCGGGGGAAGCGCGAAGGTCATACCAGGGCTCCGTCGCGCGGGTCGGCGCGGTCGAGCGCGGCCGCCAGCCGCTCCTCCTCGCCGTAATAGCGGGCGCGCTCCATGAAGCGTGGCTGGCCGACGCCGGTCGAGCGATGGCGCCCCTTCAGCTTGCCCTGGGCGTCCTCGCCCAGGATGTCGTAGAGGATGATGTCCTGGGTGATGATCACGTCGCCTTCCAGCCCCAGCACTTCGGTCACATGGGTGATGCGGCGCGAACCGTCGCGCAGGCGCGTCGCCTGGATGACGATGTCGATCGAGGTGACGATCATCTCGCGGATGGTCCGCGACGGCAGCGAGAAACCGCCCATGGTGATCATCGATTCGAGGCGGCTCAGGGCTTCGCGGGGCGAGTTGGCGTGCAGCGTGCCCATCGAGCCGTCGTGGCCCGTGTTCATGGCCTGCAGGAGGTCGAAGGCTTCCGGTCCGCGCACCTCGCCGACGATGATGCGCTCGGGCCGCATGCGCAGGCAGTTGCGGACGAGGTCGCGCATCGTGATGGCGCCGGTGCCCTCGAGGTTCGGCGGCCGCGTTTCGAGCCGCACCGTATGGGGCTGCTGGAGCTGCAGTTCGGCGGCGTCCTCGCAGGTGATGACCCGCTCGTCGTGTTCGATGTAGTTGGTCAGGCAGTTGAGCAGCGTGGTCTTGCCCGAACCCGTGCCGCCCGAGATCAGCACGTTGCAGCGCACCTTGCCGATGATCTTGAGCACCTCGGCGCCGTCCGGCGACACGGCGCCGAACTTCACGAGCTGGTCGAGCGTGAGCTTGTCCTTCTTGAACTTTCGGATGGTCAGGGCCGGCCCGTCGATGGCGAGCGGCGGCGCGATGACGTTGACGCGCGAGCCGTCCATGAGGCGGGCGTCGCAGATCGGCGAGGACTCGTCGACGCGCCGGCCGACCTGGCTCACGATGCGCTGGCAGATGCTCATCAGCTGGGCGTTGTCGCGGAAGCGGATGTTGGTCAGCTGGATCTTGCCGTTGACCTCGATGTAGGTCTTGGCGGCGCCGTTGACCATGATGTCGGCGATGTCGTCGCGCGCCAGCAGCGGCTCCAGCGGGCCGTAGCCGAGCACGTCGTTGCAGATGTCGTCGAGCAGGTCCTCCTGTTCGGCGATCGACATGACGACGTTCTTCAACGAGATGATCTCGTTGACGATGTCGCGGATCTCCTCGCGCGCCGTCTCGGCATCGAGCTTGGACAGCTGCGAAAGGTCGATCGCCTCGATCAGGGCGGTGAAGATGGTGCTCTTGACGACGTAATAGTCGTCCGAGCGACGCGTCTCGGTGGGCGGCGGCGGCGGCGGCGCCACGGCGGCGGGAGACGGGATCGCGGTCAGGCGGAAGCCGCCCCCCTGCGCGGGTTCCGCCCTCGGCTGGGCCGAGGCCGGGACCGGTGCGGGTCCGGCGGACGCGCGTCGTCCGAACATCCTGCGTATCCCCTCTTGACGCGGCCCGGCCGCGTTGGCGCCGCCGTCGGGCCGTCGCCGAGACTGACGCGTAATGGTTACCGTTTCAGAAAACCGATGCCGCGGACGTGCCGGCGACCCGCGACTTCGCCGGCGCAGAGCCCCGTCACGAGGCCGCCTTGCGGGCGAAGCGCGCCACCAGGGGGTCGAACAGGTTCCGCTTGCCGCGCCGCGGCTCGCTGCGCCCCATCAGCGTCCGGGCGAGGTCGTTGAAGATCTCGGCGGTGCGGCCGCCGGCCTCGACCTCGCCGATCATCTGCCCGTTGTTGGACGCCGTGCCGAACAGCTTGGCATCGAAGGGCACGACGGCGGTGGGCTGGAGTTCGAGGGACTTGGCGAAGTCGGCCGCGGCGATCTCGGGCCGCTTGGGCAGGCCGACGCCGTTCAGCACGAGCCTCGGGGCGGAATCGTTGGGCCGGGCGGTCCGCAGCACGTCGATGAGGTTCTTGCTGTTGCGCAGGCTGGCGAGGTCGGGCGAGGCCGCCACGATCACCTCGTCGGCCCCCACGAGGGCACGCCGGCTCCAGGCCGCCCAGGCATGGGGCACGTCGAGCACCACGACCGGGACGGTGGTGCGCAGGATGTCGAAGAGGCCGTCGAAGGCCGTTTCGGCGAAGTCGTAGGGACGGTCGAGGGCCGCCGGCGCGGCCAGGATGGACAGGCGGTCGGTGCATTTGGACAAGAGGCGGTCGACGAGGTTGGCGTCCAGCCGGTCGGGCGCGAAGACCGCTTCGGCGATCCCCTGCGGCGGGTCCTGGTTGAAGTCGAGTCCGGCGGTGCCGTAGGGCAGGTCGAGGTCGACGATCGTGGTGGCGACGTCGAAGATGCGCGAGATGGACCAGGCCACGTTGTGGGCCAGCGTGGACGCGCCGGCGCCGCCCTTGGCGCCCGCCACCGCGATCATGCGGCCGATCGGCTGCGAGGTCTGGTGGTTGTAGAGGTGTGAGAGCGCCTGCACGAGGTCGAGCACTGGCACCGGCACCACAAGGTAGTCGCTGACGCCACGACCGATCAGCTCGCGATAGAGCACGATGTCGTTGAGGCGTCCGATCACCACGACCTTGGTGCCGCTGTCGCAATATTCCGCGAGCCGGTCGAGGTTCTCGACGAGCGTTTCGCGGTCGCCCAGCGTCTCGATGATGATGAGGTTGGGCGTCGGCGCCGTGCGGTAGGCCTCCACGGCGGCCGGCGCGCCGCCCATGTGGACCTTGATGTGGGCCCGGCTCATGCGCCGGTCCGCCACGGCCTCGTTCATCAGCGCCGCGATCTCGGGCGTCTCGCAGAAGGCCTGGATCGAGATCCGCGGCAGCGGCGGGATGGCGCGCGCGGAGCCAGGCTCGGCGGCGCGGGTGGGAGCGGAGATCTCGCCCATCAGTTGTTCCCTACCGCGCCGATCGGCGTCAACGACGTCCTGTTCCATTGCGTGCTGGGATCGATGCCGATCGGCGTCGGGGCGTCCGAATTGCCGCGGATGTCCTTGATGGCGCGCGTCCGCATGAGGACGTCGCTCGGATCCTCGGCCCTCGGCTTCACGAGGTCGCGCGGGTCGTCCATCTGGGCCGCCAGGGTCTGCTGGGTGGCACAGCCGAGGTTGTAGTAGCTGCGGTTCTCCCAGCCGTCGAGCGAGGAGGCCGAGGCGAGGTCCTGGGGCCAGTCGCCGCAGCGGCTCGCCGCCCGCGCCTGCAGCTTGACGAAGCTCAGCCGGACCACGGCGGCGAGCTTGGGATCCGCCGCCACGTAGGAGCCGACCTCGATGTCGCCCTTGAGGCCCGAGGCCGCAAGCGCCCGCCGGATCGCCAGGAGCGTCGCGTCGGTCGCCCGGGGATCGACGCCGCCGCGCGGCACCAGCACCTGGACCAGGCCCTCGCCGTGGGCACGGTAGTCCGCCGAAAACGCCTCGATGTCGTGCTTCTGGCGGTAATCGAGCTGTCCCGCCTGGCCGAGCAGGAAGACGTCCAGCGACTGGCGGGCGTTGACCAGGGCGACGGGGTGCCGCTCGTGGTAGTCGGTCGGGATCGCCGATGTCGCCACCGTGCGGTCGACGTTCGAGGAACATCCGGCCGCCGACAACGCCAGGGTGGAGAGCAGCACCGCGATGCCGGCACGGCGTCGGATCGGCACCGCGGATTCGTGGGGGGAGGTCATGGAGGGGTCCCGGTGAGCGGCGGGCGGAAGGGCGATGGATCAGTCGTTGATGAAGCCGACGTGGCCGCGGTAGCCCTTGGCCAGTTCGGGATTGTCGGCGGTCGAGTAGATCCGGTTCACGCGGCCGAGCAGCCAGGCCTGCGGATCGCTGGGATCCGTGAAACCGTCGTCGGGCTTCGAGATCTGTTCGGCGCGGAGCGACTTGGCGAGGTAGGGCGTCACGATGATCATCAGCTCCGTCTCGTTGCGCTGGTAGTCGCGCGAGCGGAAGAGTGCGCCGAGGATGGGCAGGTTCATCAGCCCGGGCGTCCCGGAAATGGCCTGCTGGCTCGACTGCTGGATCAGGCCCGCCGTGACGATGGAGCCGCCCGAGGGCAGTTCGACCGTGGTCACGTTGGTCCGGTTGCGGAACCCGACGGTGTTGGCGCAGCCCGCACTGGAGGCGTAGGTGGCGTCGGGCTCGGCGACCTGCGTCTCGATATGTAGCGCGATGCGACCCTCCGACAGCACCGTCGGCGTGAAGTTCAACGTCACGCCGTAGGGCGTCTGCGTGTAGGTGACCGTACAAACCTTGGTGTTCGGATCGATGGTGCTGCTCGTCGCGAGAGGCAGCGTGCCCCCCGCCGTGAACTTCGCGGACTCGCCCGAGATCGCCGTGACGTTGGGCTCGGCGAGGACGCGCGCCACACCGGTCCGCTCCAGGGCCTGGATGGTGGTCGACAGGCTGTTCTTCTGTCCGATCCAATTGAGTGCCGTATTGAGCCCGTTGGTGTAGGAATCGCTGCCGGCGTTGAAGGTGTTGTTGGCGCTCGGCAGGCCGTAGCTGGCGGCCTGACCCGAGAAGCCGCCGCCTGCCGCGCTGCCGCTCGCCAGGCTGACGCCGAGCTGCTTCATGACGGTGCGCTGCACCTCGACGACCTGGACTTTCAGGGTCACCTGGTCCTGGCCCCGGATCACCAGGGAGTTGATGATCGACCCCGGCACCACGACCGGGTTCCCCGCGAAGGAGACGCTGGAGCCTCCGCCCGTCGCCGAGGCCCCGCCGCCGGCCCCCACCGCGGTGTAGCCCGTGAAGGCGCTGGCGATGTCGTAGGCGCGCTGCGCGTCGACCGCCGACGCCACCGTGCCGGTGAGGATGATGGTGTCCTGGACGGCCTGAACGCGGATGTCGTTGTCGGGCATCACGGTCTTGAGGATGCCCGACAGTTCCCCGATGTCGCGGTCGTTGACGTTGATCTCCAGCGTGGCGATCCGGCCTCCGTTCTTGTCGAGCGCGAAGATCGTCGTGGGTCCCTTGGCCAGGGCCATGACGTAGATGCGGCGCGGCGACCTGACCACCGCATTGGCCACCTCGGGCCGCCCCACGAAGAGCTCCGAGGCGTCCGCAGGCAGGTCGACGATGATGGATTTGCCGACCGGCATGGTGAAGCGCTGGGTCCGCTGGTCGGCCGGGATCGACAGCATGGCGGGGGCCGGCGCGGATCCCGAGTTCTTGACCTGCGGCACCAGCACGGGCGACTGGGCCCCGGCCGGGACCGGCGGGATCGCGACCGCCAGCGAGGCCGCGAGGGCGAGGGCGATCGAGGGCGCTCCGCCGGCCCTTGGGAAGGTCTGGCGCATCATCGGCCGTGGTCCTCGGAGATGTTGCCGTAGCGTACGACCGACAGGCCGTGGCTCGCCTGCCGCACGGCGGCCGTCCCGGTCTGATGGGCGTCGAGCATGGAGCGCAGCACCAGCGACAGCTGGCCGGTGCGCTGGGCCAGGATCACGGTCTCGGCCTGGTCGGGGTCGAGCTCCAGCGTGGCGTTTGAGCCGACCACGACCGGCTGCCCGTTCTTCTCCTGGACGTTCTGGCCGATGGCCAGCACCTTGACGTTGGACAGCAGCGTGTCGGTCTCGTAGGCGTCGGCGGGCGCTGCCGGCGCGCCGGGCTTGGTCTCCGGCCGGAAGGTGCGGACCACGTCCACGCGATCGTTGGGCAGGATGAAACCGCCGGCCGTCGTGGCGCCCTGGCTGTCGATGTTGATCGCCACCGCCCGCATGCCGGTCGGCAGGATGGCGGACATGAAGCCCGAGGTCTCGCCCCGGATCAGCTTCTCGGCCCGGATCGGCTCGCCGCTGAAGATCGCCGCCCGGACGATGGAGCCCTTCGCGGCCTCGAAGGCATTCGGCTCCTGGCTCTTGCGCCGCAAGCCCGCCGGCACGGAATCCTTGGGCCAGCTCTGCCACGCGAGGTCGTTCTCGGCGATCTTGGTCCCGAGCGGCAGGTCGCGGGCCGCCACCATGACGTCGTCGGTCGCGGGCGGCGGGGGCGGCGGGGCGACGGCGACGGACGGGGGCGGCGGGGCGCTCGGCCCCCCGGCCATCATGAAGGCGGCACCGGCGGCAGCCAGCGCCAGGAACAGGACGATGATGCGCGACTTTTTCATGACCGGGCCTGCGGGCCCGCCGGGGCCGGCGGGCTTCCCCGACAATGAAGCAGCGAAAGGTCAAGTTAAGGTTAACCAGAACTGACCAGTTCAACGCATCGCGGGTCGCGAGAACGCTCGGGACGGGCGGCGTCAGGCGGGTGGCACGGCGGCGTTTTCGGGCAGCGGGCGGCAACTCACCACGGTGTAGACGTCGATCGTCCGCCAGGCGACCGCCTGCCCGTCGCGCGCCAGGCGCCGGACCGGCGCGGGCGGGCGCCACAGGCGCGCCGGCAGGCCGGGCGGCACGGCGGCGAGGTGCTGGCCGGGCGCCACGATCCCGGCGGGGCGACGGGGGTCGGCGCAGAAGGCCGTGATGGCATCGGCCGAGGGCACGATGTCGCGGTCGGCCGGGCGGTCGGGCGACCAGGGCGCGACGTCGCCCTCCTGCACGAGCCCGAGCGCCTCGAGGCGCGCGGCCCGTTCGCTCCAGGCGAGCGCCAGGGCGCGGGAGAACAGGGTCGGGGCACCCTGGACGGCACTGAAGAACACCGGGCGGCGGGCCAGGAACCAGGCCGCGCTCTCGTCGTCGATCCACAGCACGCCGCCTTCGCCCGGACCGAGCGCGGTGTCGAACACGGCGCCGCCGTCCCGGGCGTCGACCATGCGGCGCTCGGGCGTCCGCGCGTCCCACAGCGCGGCGGCCCCGATCGAGAGCGCCACGACGGCGGCGATTCCCAGAGCCCGCGCCGGCGCGCGTGACGCCCAGGCGGCCGGCGCGAGCGCCAGCGCGACGGCGAGCGCCAGCACGGGCGCGATCAGCACGCCGGAGCCGACCACATAGGGCCAGGGCGCCACGGCCAGCCAGGCGGACCCCAGCGGTGCCAGCAGCTCGACGACCCCGACCGCGTCGCCGACCGCGGCGGCCGCCGCAAGCAGCACGGCGCCGGCGAGCGCGGCCCAGCCGACCCGCGCCGACACCGCCGGGAGCGCACCGCGCGCATCGGCCCACCGCAACCCGACGGCGGCGATGGCCGACGGCATCGACAGGACCGGCGTCGCCGTCGTGGACCAGGCCAGGACCAGCAGCGCCAGGACGATCCGGCCCCACACCGGACCCCGCCAGAGCTCCACGGCCGCGATGGCCAGCCCGGCGTTGCCCAGCACCGCCAGGACCCAGAGCGCGCGCCAGGGCTGGGCCTGCAGGAGCAGCACGCTCGGGACGAGATCGGCCGAGACGGCCGCCACCAGCAGCCCGCCCGCCGCCACCACGACCGCGCCCCGCAGCAGCGCGCCGCCTCCGGGCTCGGTTCCCCGTCGCGGCCCGCGACGATCCAGCAGGCCGGCCGCGACCATCGCGGCGGCGGCCTTCACCGCGACCGTGTCGAAGGCCTCGGGCGGCCACTGGCTCGGAAAGAGATACGTGCTGCGGTGCCGCACGACGCCGAGCCACACCGGGTCCATGAGGGTGAACAGCCGATCAAGCAGCGGGGCCCCGGCGGCGGCGGCGGCGAGCAGGGCGAAGACCACGCCCGCCGCCGCCAGGAGGCCGGCCCGGCCGGCCCGGGGCAGCCAGAGCAGCGCCGCGAGCGCGATCCCCGGCACCGCCATCAGGGGATGGCAGGCCGCGGCGAGCAGCAGGAGCCCTCCCGCGGCCGCGGTTCGGCCCGACACGAGCGCGGCGAGGCCCGCCAGGACGGCGGCCTCCGCGAAGATGCGCGGCGTGGCGATGGCCTCCGCGTAATTGAACCCGCCCGAGGTGCCGTAGCCCGCCGGCAGCACCAGGAGCGCGACGGCGGCGGCCCAGGCGGCCCGCCCGCCCGCGACGGCGCGCAGCAGCGCGGCGGCGGCGGCGAGCCAGGCCAGGAGCCCCACCGCCGCGGCACCGGCCGAGACGCGGTCGGGCGGAAAGGCCGCGAGAAGCGCGTGCAGCACCGGCCGCGTCGCCGTGAAGCCGGTCTGCCCATCGGTGGCGAAGATCACATCCCGGCCGATCCCGGCGGGGTCGAGGTCGGCGAGGCCGCGGCCGAGGTAGATGCGGGCATCCTGCACGATGCCGGTATAGGGCCGGAGGATGAAGAGCAGCGGGACCAGCGACGCCCAGCACAGGGCGGTCCAGTACCGGCCCCCGGCCGGTCGCGCCGTGACGGATCCGCTCTCGACGTGGCGCATGGACCGGCCCTGCGCGCCGGCCCGTGCCGGCGCTCCGGACCCTGACTATGGTCGAGACCTTAAAGTCTCCTGATACGTCCCCGCGTCCCGATGACTCACGCTCCGCCGCATCCGCCACCGCGCCGACGACCCCGTCCGGCCCCGCGATGGCCGGTGCGGGCCGAAACGCCGGGCCGGCGCAAGCCGGCGTTTACCTCATCTCAAGTTCCCTCCGTCAACCTGAGCGGGTGACACATCTCGCCGACAGCGCCCGACCCGCGCCGACCATCCTGACGCCGGGGCTCCGGGCCGAGATCCGGCGCGTCGCGCCCTTCCTCTGCGTCGGCGTGGTGGGCCTGGCGGTGGATGCCGGGGTGCTCGGCGTCCTCGGCCAGGCCGGCCTGTCGCGCCCCCTCGCGCGGGCCCTCTCGCTCGCCGCCGCGACGCTCGTCACCTTCGCGCTGAACCGCACCTTCACGTTCCCGGCCGCTCCCGGCACGCGCCCGGTCGGGCGGCCCGAGGGCGCGCTGCTCCGCTACGGGCTCGTGACGCTGGTCGCCCAGGGGTCGAGCTACGGGCTGTTCCTGGGCCTCGTGGCGGCGCTGCCGGCGCTGCCGGCGCTCCTGGCCCTCCTCGTCGGGGCCGCCGCCGCCGCCGTGGTGTCCTTCGCCGGGCACCGCCTCTTCTCCTTCCAAGACGCCTGACCTCTCCCACCCAGGACTCCCGCATGCGTCCCGACACCGAGATCCTGATCGTCGGCGCCGGCCCCGCCGGACTGACGGCCGGCTACCTGCTGGCCAAGGCGGGGCGCGACGTCCGCGTGATCGAACGCGACCCCCACGCCGTCGGCGGCATCAGCCGGACGGTGAACTACAAGGACTACCTCTTCGACATCGGCGGCCACCGCTTCTTCTCCAAGTCGCGCGAGGTCGTCGATCTCTGGAACGAGATCCTGCCGGACGATTTCATCGAGCGGCCGCGGCTGTCGCGCATCTTCTATCGCGGCAAGTTCTACAGCTATCCGCTCAAGGCCTTCGAAGCCTTGCGCAACCTCGGGCCGCTCACCAGTGCGGCCTGCGTGGGCTCCTATCTCTGGGCCAAGGCGCGGCCCGTCGCGGCACCGAAGACCTTCCACGCCTGGGTCCGCAACAATTTCGGCGAGAAGCTCTTCTCCATCTTCTTCAAGACCTACACCGAGAAGGTGTGGGGCATGTCGTGCGACGAGATTTCGGCCGATTGGGCGGCGCAGCGCATCAAGGGCCTCGACCTGTTCTCCGCCGTCATGGACGGCGTCCGGCGCTCGCTGCGCCTGCGGCGGCCGGCCTCCAGGACCGGCGAGACGGTCAAGACGCTGATCGAGTCCTTCCGCTACCCTCGCCGCGGGCCCGGCATGATGTGGGAGGCCGCGCGCCGCCAAGATCGTGGCGCGCGGCGGCCGCATCGACATGGACCGCGGGCTGGAGTCGCTCGCCTGGAACGCCGCGACCGGCCTCTGGAGCGTGACGACTGTTTCCGGTGCGGGCGAGCGCTCGACCCTGACGGCACGCCACGTCATCTCCTCGGCCCCGATCCACGACCTCGCGGAGGCGCTGAAGCCTTCTCCGCTCAGCCGGCTCAACGCGCGCGCCCTGCGCTACCGCGACTTCCTCACCGTAGCGCTGATCGCCAGGACGACGCGCGATTTCCCCGACAACTGGGTCTACATCCACGATCCCGCCGTGCATGTGGGGCGCGTGCAGAACTTCCGCTCGTGGTCGCCCGAGCTGATCCCGGAGGCGGGCCACACCTGCCTCGGCCTCGAATATTTCTGCTTCGAGGGCGACGGGCTGTGGACCGCCTCGGACGAGGAGCTGGTGGCGCTGGCCAAACGGGAGATCGACTACATCGGGCTGATCTCGTCGGACGACGTGGTCGACGCCTGCGTGGTGCGCCAGCCCAAGGCCTACCCGGTCTACGACGAGGACTATGCCGGCCATGTCGCGACGGTGCGCCGTGAACTCGAGCACGACTATCCGACGCTCCACATGGTGGGGCGCAACGGCATGCACAAATACAACAACCAGGACCATGCGATGATGACCGCCATGCTGACGGTCGAGAACATCCTGGCGGGCGAACGCCGCTACGACGTCTGGCGCGTCAACGAGGACGCCGAATATTCCGAAAGCGGCTATGCGGGCGCCGGCCAGGCCTTGGCGAGCGAGAGGCTGGTGCCGCGGCGGGCCGCCTCTGCGGCCTGAGCCGCGGGCGCGGGAGGCGAGCGGCTCCGCCCCAGGGCCGGGGCGACATCGCCGGTGCTGCAGGCGGCACCGCGCGCCGGACGGCCGTGCGCGGCTAGGCCTAAGACGATGTCGTCGGGAGGATCGGGCCGGGATGGCGGCGGACGCCGCGACGGGCCGGACAGATCCGGCCGAAGAGAGGACGGTCGGATCGGTGCGCGCCGCGCGCCCGGCGCAGGGCGCGCCCGGGTGGCCGGGCTGGAAGGCGACCGCGATCGGCCGGAAAGTCGTCGCCGTCCCGGGCGGGCCTCAAAGGCCGGCCGCAGCGCTCCAGGCCGCCGTCTCGGGATAAAGGACGAGGCCCGCGATCGCGAGCGCGATGCCGTAGGGCACGCCGTTGCCGGACTGATGCAGCCGGAGGATCCAGGCCCGGTCGCAAAGGAGCGGCGGGAGGACCTGCTTGCGCAGGGCGAGGATGCCCATCGTCAGGGCCGCGCCGAGCACGGACGCCAGCAACCCGTATTCGTAGAGGGTGCCCCAGCCGAGCCAGACGGCCGTCGCGGCGGCCAGCTTGGCGTCGCCGCCGCCGATCCAGCCGAAGGCGAAGAACGTGAAGGTCAGGACCAGCACCGCGGCGCCGCAGGCGAGATGGCCGGCGAGCAGCGTTTCGAGCGGCATGCCGGAGGCCAGGGCCAGGATCGCGAAGCCCGCCACCAGCACGATCGAGACGAGGTTGGAGATCGTCATGGTGAGGAGGTCTGAGGCCGCCGCATAGGCCATCATGACCGGGAACAGGACGAGGACAGCGATCACGAGCATGGGCTTTTCCGAAGACCTCGGCTTAGGACCGCGTCGTGCCGAGACGGGACTGTCGTCACGCGGAGGCGGTCTCGCGGCGGCAGGAACGCGCCCTCGCCCGTGCGCGATGGCGGTGTGGGGACGGCCAGAAGCGCCGGCGGCCAGCAGGGCTGGCCTGTCCGGCGCCACGGCGCGCGGCAGTCGGTGATCGCGGGCGGTATCCGCCCCGCGGGACGGGCCCGCGGGGACGGCGACCGCCGCGTGGCATGGCGCGGGACGCCCCGTGCCATGCCGCGAGCCGCAATCAGGTCAGCTGGCTCGAGATCGTGTTGAACTTGGTGTTCAGGCGGTTGCCGAGGGTCGAGATGGTGCCGATGATCACGACGCTGATGAGGCCGGCGATCAGGCCGTACTCGATGGCGGTGGCGCCGGACTCGTCCTTGGCGAAGCGCTTCAGAATGCTCATGGTCTGCTCCTGGCTTTTCACTTTCACCCGCCAGCTGCACGCGAGGTGTGCCCGGGATGTCGTGAACCTAAGCAACAGGACTTGAAAAGCAGTTAATCCGCAGCGCGAAATCGGGCGTCGTTGCACGCAGTGCGACTTCGGTTAACGCAAGATGACTTGCATTCTCTGGCAATAGCCGAGATCTGCCGGGGCGATGACCTGTGGTGGCAGCAGCGTCAATCCGGTCGGCGCACCAGCATGCGCGGGACCGGCAGGGTTTCGTGCCAGTCGTTTATGCTTGAAGGCCCGGACGTTGCTGAGCGGAACAGGGGTGAGGCGGCTCGTCGCGGCACACGCCCAGGGCGGGAACGCTCCAAGCCTGGCCCGCTCCCGGCGTTCAGGGTTCGTTGACGCTCTGCGTTCATGATCCGGAAGGGATAAGCCAATTCGGAGATCTGGGTCATGCGGTCCGCGCGCACCATGCCGTCCGCGGGACGGAGACGGTTCAAAGGCGCGAGGCTGCCGGCCGCCATGGCCCTGGTCGCGCTCCTGTGCGGGGCGGCGCCGGCGAGCGCCGAGGTCAAGACCGTCACGGTCCTGCTCGACCGGGCCCAGATCATGCCGTTCCCCTCCACGACCGAGACGATCGTCGTGGGCAACCCGATCATCGCCGACGTCACCATGCTGCGCAACACCGGCCAGGTGATCCTGACCGGCAAGGGGTTCGGCGACACCAACCTTCTGTTCCTCGACGGCCATGGCGCCGTGCTGCAGGAGGCCCGCCTGCGCGTCCGCGAATCGCCCTCCGTCATGGTGGTCCAGCGCGGCATGGACCGCGAAACCTACGCCTGCCACCCGCGCTGCGAGCCGACCGTGGCCCTCGGCGACAGCACCGCGTTCCTGACGCGCTCCATCGGCGACATCCAGGGCCGGAACGCCCAGGCGGCAGGCGCCGCCGTGAGTTCGAACCCGGCCCATTGACGGCACGGCCGCGGCGCACGAGGCGCCGCGGCCCGAAGCCTCACGCCATGGCGGCGCGCAGGTTGGCGTCGACGCGGTCGAGGAAGCCGGTCGTCGACAGCCAGGCCTGGTCCGGCCCGACCAGCAGGGCGAGGTCCTTGGTCATGGCGCCGCCCTCCACCGTGTCGATGCAGACCTTCTCCAGCGTCGCGGAGAAGCGGGCCAGCGCGGCATTGTCGTCGAGCTTGGCCCGGTGGGCGAGGCCGCGCGTCCAGGCGAAGATCGACGCGATCGAGTTGGTGCTCGTCTCGCGCCCCTTCTGGTGCTCGCGGTAATGGCGCGTGACGGTCCCATGCGCCGCCTCGGCCTCGACCGTCTTGCCGTCCGGCGTCATCAGCACCGACGTCATGAGGCCGAGCGAGCCGAAGCCCTGCGCCACCGTGTCGGACTGGACGTCGCCGTCGTAGTTCTTGCACGCCCAGACATAGCCGCCCGACCACTTCATGGCCGAGGCCACCATGTCGTCGATCAGGCGGTGCTCGTAGGTGATGCCCAGGGCCTGGAACTTCGACTTGAACTCCGCGTCGTAGATCTCCTGGAAGATGTCCTTGAAGCGGCCGTCGTACTTCTTCAGGATGGTGTTCTTGGTCGACAGGTAGACCGGGAACTTGCGCATCAGGCCGTAGTTCAGCGAGGCGCGGGCGAAGTCGCGGATCGAGTCGTCGAGGTTGTACATCGCCATGGCGACGCCGGCGCCGGGGAACTTGAACACCTCCTTCTCGATGACGGTGCCGTCGTCGCCCTCGAATTTGATCGTCATGCGGCCCTTGCCCGGCACCGTGAAGTCGGTGGCGCGGTACTGGTCGCCGTAGGCGTGGCGGCCGATGACGATCGGCTGCGTCCAGCCCGGCACGAGGCGCGGCACGTTCTGGCAGATGATCGGCTCGCGGAAGATGACGCCGCCCAGGATGTTGCGGATCGTGCCGTTCGGCGAGCGCCACATCTCTTTGAGGTTGAACTCCTTCACGCGCGCCTCGTCGGGCGTGATGGTGGCGCATTTCACCCCGACGCCGTGCTGCTTGATGGCGTTGGCGGCGTCGACCGTCACCTGGTCGCCCGTGGCGTCCCGGTTCTCGACCGACAGATCGAAATAGCGGAGGTCGACGTCGAGGTAGGGATGGACCAGTTTGTCGCGGATGTAGTGCCAGATGATGCGGGTCATCTCGTCGCCGTCGAGCTCGACGACCGGGTTCGCGACCTTGATCTTGTCCATTCTGTGCATCCCTTGGTGCCCCGGGGCCCGCCGATGCGGGGCCGCCGCGCTCCGAAACATCGCCGCTATAGAGCGAAACCGGCGGCAGGGAAACGACGAAGCAAGCCGTGGGCCGGCATGTTAAGCTCCGGCTCAGACGACCCGTGCCCACCCACGCGGCGTCACCGTCCGGAGGATCGCGATGCCGGCCAGCCCCTCCTCGTCCCCGCGCGACCCTCGGGTGGACCTCCTGCGGGGCATCTCGCTGCTGTCGATCTACGTCGATCACATCCCGCAGAACTGGCTGGCCGATTTCACACTGCACAACTTCGGCTTCAGCGATGCCGCGGAGGTCTTCGTGCTGCTGGCCGGCTTCTCGGCCACCCATGCCTACAACAGCGTGTTCGAGCGCCACGGCCTGCGGGTCGGCCTGACGAAGGTGCTGCAGCGCTGCCTGCGCATCTACGGCGTCCAGGTGCTGCTGCTGATCGGCACGCTGCTCCTGGTCGGCGCCTGGGAGCGGGTCTACGGCATCCAGTCGATGATCTTGGGCCCCATGCTGCGCGACGGGTGGCACGGCGCCATGCGGGGCGTGTCGCTGCGGGCGCTGCCCGCCTATCTCGACATCCTGCCCCTCTACATCCTGCTCCTCGCCGCCTTCCCGGTGATCCGCTTCGGCATGACGCGCAGCGTGGCGGCGACGCTCGGCGCCTCGGCGGCGCTCTACGGGGCCGCGAACCTGTTCCACTGGAACCTGCGCAACGTCGTCGACCCCGCCGACAAGGCGCACTGGTACTTCGATCCCTTCACGTGGCAGTTGCTCTTCGTGATCGGCTGCGTCCTGGCGGTCGCGAGCCGGCAGGCACGCCCGCTGATGACCACGCCGCCGGTGGCGCTGCTGGCCCTGTGCTGGGCCTATGCCGTCGGCGCCTGCCTGGTGCTCGACGCCTGGAAGCTGTGGCCGGCGCCCCTTCCGGGCGACTTCTACGGAACCAGCCCGCTGCTCGGCATCCTCGGCAACGAGCCCAAGACCTATGTGTCGCCCTGGCGACTCGCAAACGTGCTCGCCATCGCCTATCTGGTGCTCACCTCGAAGCTCATGGTCCGGGTGGCCCGGCTCCGCATCCTGTCGCCGGTCGTCGCCTGCGGGCGCAATTCGCTGCCGGTCTTCGCGCTCGGCTGCGTCCTGGCGCTGGTCGGACGCTTGATCTTCCGCACGGCCGGCGTCACCGTACCGGCGCAGGTGCTGGTCAACGTGGTCGGGCTCGGCGCCATCCTGGCGCTCGGCCTCGCCCTCGACGCCCGGCGGAGCCGGCGGGCCGAACAGACCCGGGCCTCCCGGACCGGTGCCCGCGACAGCCAAGGAGAAGCCTCACACGATGCCCGCCGCCCCGCCGCGTAGAGGACCGAGCTTCCCGAACCCCGTCCGCCGCGCGCTCCGGTGCCGCATCGGACCGCGGCCGTCCCGCCGGCGGCTGCGCCCGGTCCTCGCCGGGCTGGCCGTCCTCGCCTGCTGCGGCGCGCCGGCCTTCGCGGTCCAGCCCTCGAACCGGGACGCGGCCGCGCCGCTGCCGTTCCGCGTCGTGGCGCTCGGCTCGTCGTCGACCCAGGGCACCGGGGCGTCCTCTCCCGCCATGAGCTATCCGGCCCAGTTGCAGCGCCTGTTCGAGGCGACGTTCCACGGCCGGCCCGTCGTGACGGTCGCCAACCGGGGCATCGCCGGCGAGGACATCGACGACATGGAGCGGCGGCTCGGCGCCGACGTGCTGACAGTCCATCCGGACCTCGTGATCTGGCAGGCCGGCAGCAACGACCCGCTGCGCGGCGTCCCCATGGACCGGTTCAAGGCGGAGCTGCGGCGCGGGATCGCCACCATGCGGGCCGGCGGCATCGAGGTGCTGCTGATGGAGCCGCAATGGTCGCCCGTCATCGAGAAGGCCGATGCCAAGAGCCGCTTCGTCGATGCCGTCCGCGAGGTCGGGGCCGAGCAGCACGTCGAGGTGGTGCGCCGCTTCGCCCTGATGCGCGGCTGGATCGAGGCGGGCATCGTGACGGCCGACCAGCTCATCGGACCCGACAACCTGCACATGACGGACCGCGGCTACACGCTGCTGGCGAAAGCGGTGCTCGACGAGATCACGACCGAGTCCCGCGCCTTCCGCGACAAGCGCGCCCTCACGCTCTCGGGCCAGCCCTGACGCGGGCGCTCAGGCGTCGAGCGCCTTCTCGAGCATGACGAGGGTCGGGGCCGCGTAGCCGGCATGGGCGTCGCGTCCCGTCTCGCGGAACCCGAGGCTGGCGAAGAGGCCGAGGTTGGCGGTCAGCGCCGCCCGGACCCGGACATGGAGGCGCGCCAGACCCCGGCGCCTGGCCTCGCCTTCCGCCTCCCTGACCAGCATTCGGGCGAGACCCCTGCCCCGGGCGGCGGGATCGACCGCCAGGCGCCCGCAATAGAGTCCACCGTCGCGTTCCGCCCACAGCAACAGCGCCAGGGGCCGTCCCGCGGCTTCGGCCACGACACCGCCGCCCTCGGCCAGGAACGCCATCACGCCCTCGCGCGTCTCGCGCAGGGCCGAGGACGGCGGATCGGTGGCGATCGGCTGGGCCGCGAAGGCGGTGCGGATGAAGGCCGCCGCGGCTTCGGCGTCCTCCGGGCGGAGCGGGCGCAGCGCGGGGGCGGTGTCGTGGGTCGTCATGCCGGCATCCTCCCACCCCGGGGCCGCCGGCGCCAGGGCCCGCCGCCGGGGTCCAGTGCCATGCGAGGAACGCGTGTCCTGGCGGCCGCGATGGCGGCTCGGCGGTGCCCTCCCTTCCGGCCACGCCGGTCCGGGATCCGGCAGAGACGATCACGCAGACTGTCCGGCTCGCACGTCCCGGACATGGGCAGGCCCCGCACTCAACCGCACCCGAGCCGGTCTCCGTCCGTGATCGACCCTTGTCGGCTCCCGACACCTTGTCTGGTTCGCCCTCGGGGAATGCTATCGTTCGTTGACACCAGTTTGGAATCGATCCAATTTGCAATCGTTCTAAACAAGGGCCGACCGCCCAATCACGAGGGGAACGATGATGACGAATGGTTCGTGCAGCGCCTGCGCCTACTTCGACGATCACAAGGCCGCCGCCGCTCAGGCAGAGCATGCCGGCCTGTGCCGCTTCAACCCGCCCGTTTCCCAGCCGGCACCCGAAGCCCACGGCCTGTGGCCGGTGGTGTCCGACAACGACTGGTGCGGCCACTTCGCGCCCGAGACCGCGCCTGGCGCTGCCGCTGCCGAGTGACCTGACGAACCTCACCGCGATGGAGGGCCCGGCCATGGGCCGGGTCTCTCGCTTCGAGTCGGTCATCATCAGCGTATCGAGTTGACGGTGAGGCCGTTTCAATACGCGCAGCAGCCGGGTTCGGTCAGGTCGCTGGGCAGACCGGGGCCAGTCGGCCGCCAACCCGACACGACCGCCGACGCCGTGGACCGACGGCGCGAGCCGGGGCGCAAGGGACGGCAGTCTGGGCTGTCGGCCGTGCTGACGTTTCCCTGGCCGCGATGCTGGCCGGCTCCGCTTGACAGATGCGCGTCAGTCCCCGACCCAGGGCCGCTCACGGGTACGGGACGGAGGAGCGGGACGGTGACCGGCGCGGGAACGGACCACAGCAGGGCCCCGGCGCGAGGCGGGCCGGCCATCGTGCTGGTGCGGCCGCAGCTGGCCGTCAACATCGGCATGGCGGCCCGAGCCATGGCCAATTTCGGCCTCGGCGACCTCAGGCTGGTTCAGCCCAAGAACGGCTGGCCGCGCACCGGCGAGTACAAGGACGTGGCGGAGGCGGCGGCCTCGGGTGCGCTCCACGTGCTCGAGAGCGCGCGGGTGTTCGACACGCTCGAAGCGGCCGTCGCCGACCTCACGGCCGTCTATGCCACCACGGCGCGCGAGCGCGGCCAGGGCAAGCCGGTGCTCGGCCCCGATGCCGCCATGGCGGCCTGGGCGGCCCCGGTCAGCGCCGGCGAGCCGCGCGGCATCCTGTTCGGCCCCGAGCGCACGGGGCTCGCCAACGACGAAGTGACGCTCGCCGATGCCGTCGTCACCTTCCCGGTCGACCCGGCGCACGGCTCGCTCAACCTCGCCCAGGCGGTGCTGCTGATGGGCTACGAGTGGCGCCGGCAGTCGGGCGCCACGGCGCTTCCGTTCGCCGAAATCGAGCGCTCGCGGCCGGCGCCGCGCGAAGCGCTGCTGTCCTTCTTCGACTACCTGGAAGGCGAGTTGACGACGGCGGGCTTCTTCCGCCCGGACGGCAAGGCCCCGGTCATGCGGCGCAACCTGCGCAACATGATCCATCGCCTCGCGCTCAGCGAGCAGGACGTGCGCTCGTTGCGCGGCGCCGTGGTGCGGCTGGTGAGAGGTCAGCGCCGCAGGCGCGACATGGACTGACCCGGACGCAAGGGAGACACCACTGAAAGTTGCCCAAATGCCACAGAGGTCGGCGGAACCGCGCGACCCCTGACAGGCGCCATTGCATTTCGGGCGCGTTGGCGTAGATTCTCGGATGTGGCGCTGAGGCGTCACGTGCCCTTCTTGGGCGTTTCCTCCCTAGACTTACGGGCCGCCCTTTGGGCGGTCTTTTTTTGTCCGGAGCGCCGGCGCCGCAGCGCGGCCATCGATCCCGACGGGGCGTATTGAGCACGTCGCCGAGCCGGACGCAAGGCTTCCATGCAAAAAAGCATCACTCGCCCGACGGCCGGTCATCCCGCGGCGCGGCGGGGCCGGATCCATTCGGGCGGCGGGGGCGTTGCGGCAACGAGCCGACGCCCCGTCGAGGCCGAGCACGTCAGGTCCCCCTGCGATGAGCGAACCGCAATCCTCGGCCCGCAGGCCGGCCTCGGTGGTGCCGGCGGAAACGCCGGGGCTGAGCAGCCTGCTGGCACTCGCCGTCGCGGTGGTGGTGGTGGCGGCGCTCTACCTCGCCCGCGAGGTGCTGATCCCCATCACGGTGGCGGTGATCCTGTCCTTCATGCTGGCGCCCCTCGTGTCGCGCCTGCAGCGCTGGCATGTGCCGCACGCCGCCGCCGTCGTGATGGCGGTGCTGGTGGCGTTCGGCATTCTGGGCGCGCTCGGCGGGCTCATCGGCACGCAGGTGGCCGGGATCGCCGGCGACGTGCCGCGCTACGCGACGACGATCCAGCACAAGATCGAATCGGTGCAGAGCATGACGGTGGGCCGCCTGTCGGGCCTGACCCAGCGCCTCGACCGGCAGCTCGGCCATGCGTCTCAGGAAGGCGCCACGGCAGGGCCCGGCACGGCCCCGGCCGACACGCCCAAGCCGCAGCTCGTCCAGGTGCTGCCGCCCCCGACCTCGGCCATCGAACTGGCCCGCACGGTCCTGACCCCCATCATCGACCCGCTGTCGACGCTGATGATCATCATCATCGTGGCGGTCTTCATCCTGATGCAGCGCGAGGACCTGCGCGACAGGATGATCCGGCTGTTCGGCTCCAACGACCTCCATCGCACCACGCTGGCACTCGACGACGCGGGGCGGCGGCTCGGCAAGTATTACGTGGCCCAGCTGGCGATCAACACCTGCTTCGGCGTGGTGGCGGGCCTCGGCCTGTTCCTCATCGGCGTGCCCTCCGCGGCGCTGTGGGGCGTGATGTCGGCCGTGCTGCGCTTCGTGCCCTATATCGGCCCGGTCATCGCGGCGATCCTGCCGGCCGCCCTCGCGGCGGCCGTCGATCCCGGTTGGTCCATGGTGCTGTGGACTCTGGGCCTCTACGTCGTCACCGAATCGCTGACCGGTCAGGTGATCGAGCCTCTGGTCTACGGCCACTCGACCGGCCTCTCGCCGGCCGCCGTGGTGATCGCCGCCATCTTCTGGACCTGGCTGTGGGGGCCCGTCGGCCTCGTGCTGTCGACGCCGCTGACGCTCTGCCTCGTCGTCCTGGGGCGCCACGTCGACCGGCTCGAGTTCCTGGACGTCATGCTGGGCGACCGCCCCGCGCTGACCCCGGTGGAAAATTTCTATCAGCGCATGCTCGCCAACGACCCCGACGAGGCGCTCCATCAGGCCGAGACCCTGCTGAAGGAACGCTCGCTGACGGCCTATTACGACGAGGTCGCGCTGAAGGGCCTGCAGCTCGCCGCGAACGACGCCCTGCGCGGGGCACTGACGGCCGAAAAGGTGGAGCACATCAAGGAGAGCGTCAAAGCCCTCACCGACGACCTCGCCGGCCACCAGGATCGGGACCCGCACCCGGCCGACAAGGCCGACGCCGAAGCCGTGGCCACGCGGGCGGAGCGCGCCGTGCCGACGCCTCCCGCCCCCAAGGCCGACGCGCCCGAGACCGCCGAACTCGCCCCCGCCTGGCGCGGCGACACCCCCGTCCTGTGCCTCGCCGGCAAGGGCCCGCTCGACGAAGCGGCCGCCACCATGCTGGCGCAGCTGCTCGGCAAGCACGGGCTCGGCACCCGCATCCTCCCCTATGGCGCGGCGTCGCGCCGGGGCATCGAGACGCTCGAGAGCGCCGGTGTCGCCATGGTGTGCATCAGCTATCTCGAGATTTCCGGCAGCCCCGCGGCGCTCCACTACCTCGTCCGCCGGCTGCGCCAGCACATTCCGGGCGCGAGGATCCTGGTCGGCCTGTGGCCCGCCGCGGACGCAGCCGAGGATGACCGGGTCCGCGGCGTGGTCGGGGCGGACTGCTTCGCGGCGAGCCTGCGGGAGGCGGTCGACGCCTGCGTGGCGGCCGCCCACGACGATGCCGGGACCCTGCCGGGCCGGAGCCCGGACGGTGCGGGACCCCACGACGCGGACCAGGACCCCTCGCCCGACGCTGCGAGGCCGGCGCCCGTGCCGCTGCCCGCATGACCAAGAGTTCATGATCGGCGCGGCGCCGCGGCCTTGCGGGCCGGCGCGCTGCGCCTATCTTATGCAGTGAGCCCGAACCGGGCGGCCGACCGACCACGGATGTACTGGCGGCTGCCGCTCCCGCACCGAGAGTGACCGACGCATCAGAGAGCGTCGAACGATTGTCGATCCTGGACCCTGCGTCCGGATCTGTGCTGAAGGCCACGAGGCCCGCCACGGATGTACTGGCGGGCCTTTTTCATATCTCGCGACGGGTCGGGGCGCCTCGCGGCGCCGGCCTGCCGGACTCCCTACCCTGCCGCAGCGGGACAATAGACCCGCAGGCGGTGCCCGTCGGGGTCGCAGGCGACGAAGCTGCGCCCGAAATCGAGGTCGGTCGGCGGCAACACGATGGGGACGGCCTTGCCCGCCCAGTCCGCGTGGATTGCGTCGACCTCCGCCGCGCCTGCGACCGCGAATCCGATCTCGCTCCCGCCGCCGCCCGCCACGGGAGCCGGCTCGACACCGTCCCGGCCCCAGAGGCCGAGCTCCAGTCCCGAGGGCAGCATGAAGAGCGCAAAGCCCGGGCTGGCCTCGACAGGCTCGGTGCCGAGCAGTCCCGCATAGAACGGCACACTCGTCGCGACATGCGACACGTAGAGCAGCATCATGGAGTTGGTGATCATCGTCGGGGCTCCGGTCCGGGAAGGGACGAAGCGGATCCTGCGCCGGCCTGCTGTCAGAAAGCGGCAGCAGGCTGCGGGTCAGTTCGGAGGCGCGGCGATGCCTTGCGTCGCGCGCCAGTCCTTCATCAATGCCTGCCGCCGCCTCGGATAGCGGATGTCGAGCGCGACGGCCGAGGCGATCCGGTCGGTGCGGAAATGGCGGAAGCCCTCGCGCAGTTCGCACCATGCCAGGAGGACGCGCACGGATTCGAAGAACGCCAGGGCGAACGGCCATACGATACGCTCCGAGGCGGCGCCCGCGCCGTCCCGATAGGCCAGTGCCATTTTGCGTTCGGCGCGGATCGCCCGGCGCAGCAGCGCCGGATCGACGCCGTCGGCCGGGATCGCGGCACCCGGGCCGATCAGCAGCGTCGCGGTGTCGAGTTCGGCACTCAAATCGGCGGGCAGCACGGCGGCGATCCGCGCCAGCGCATTCCGCGCCGCGTCCTTCAACCGCCCGTCCGCGCGCTCCGCCACCCAGCGCGAGCCGAGCACCAGGGCCTCGATCTCCTCGGGACTGAACATGAGAGGCGGCAGCAGGAAGCCCGGACGCAGGACGTAGCCGACCCCGGGTTCGCCATCGATCACGGCTCCCATCGACTGCAGGCTGGCGATGTCCCGATAGAGCGTCCGGATGCTGACCCCCGTCTCGTCGGCCAGCACCCTCCCGCTGACGGGGCGGCGATGGCGGCGCAGCGTGTCGAGGAGGTCGAAAAGGCGTTCGGAGCGCGACATTCCCCTCCTCCTGCCGTGGCACGGTCCCGCGGCATCCTAGCAGGACTCCGGCGCCGTCGCGGTCCCGCTGCGCGACCCGCCGTCGCGTGCCCTGGTCCGCGCGCGAGGCCGTGCCATGTGCCAGTCCCGATGGTTCGAGATCACCTCCACGGCCTCGCGCGCCGGGGCCCTGCCCCAGCGTCCGCACCCCTTCCGTCCGGCGACCGGGACCGGGTCGCGGCCGTGATGGCACGGCTCGCCGCCGCCGATCCCGATCCCAAGGCGGGCCTCGCGCGCGAAGACCCCTATCGCCTGCTCGTGACCGTGCTCCTGTCGGCGCAATCGACCGGTGCCACGGTGGGCCGGGTCGCCGAGGCGCTGTTCCGGGTCGCCCCGACGCCCGACGCCATGGTGGCGCTCGGCCGCGAGCGCGTCGCCGCCATCATCACGCCGGTCGGCCTCGGGGCGGCGAAATCGCGCCACGTCGTCGCGCTGTCGGCCATGCTGATCGACCGCTTCGGCGGCGCGGTGCCGCGCAGTTCGGCGGCGCTGCAGACCCTGCCGGGCATCGGCCGAAAGACCGCCGACGTCACGGCCAATTTCGCCTTCGACGAGCCCGTGATCGGCGTCGACACCCATGTGTTCCGCGTCTCGAACCGCATTCCGCTCGCGCCGGGCCGGACGCCCGCGATCGTGGCGGACGGGCTCGCCGCCGCGGTGCCGGCGCCCTACAAGGACGGTGCCCACATCTGGCTGTTCCGCCACGGGCGGGACACCTGCACGGCCCGGCGCCCGGCCTGCGGACGCTGCCCCCTCGCCGACCTCTGCACCTGGCCCGACAAGGCGGTCAGCTCCGGAGCGTGACGCAGGCGCCGCGGGCCGCCTGGATGCGGCGGCACAGGGCGTCGGCCTCCTGCCGGGAGTTCGCCGGCACGCGCACGCGATAGAAGGCCCGCGTGCCGCGCGTGCGCAGGCGCGTGCCGATCACCATGGGCCTGACGTCCCCGATGATGGCGGCGTAGCTGGCGCGGGCGCGGGCGAAGGTGGCGAGCGCCAGGCTCTTCGAAAAGTTGCCGGCGAGTTGCACGCCCCAGGGCGCGAAGGGCGCCTCGGCGACGCGCAGGCCGGCGCGGCGCGGCGCGGTGCGCAGGGTCGCGGCGAGCTGCAGGCAGTCCTGCGGTTCCACGGCGGGCTCGTGCGTGGCATGCGCCTTGGCATCCGCCGCCCAGTCCTCGGCCGAGCGCCCGGTGATGCGCTCGACATAGTCGCGCGTCTCGAACGGCAGCCCGCCCCGCCCGGCCAGCCAGTCCCCGACGCGCCGGGGGCCGGCATTGTAGGCGGCGGCCGCGAGGCCGAGGTTGCCGAACCGCGCCGAGAGCTCGGCGAGCAGCGCGGCGGAGGCCGGCACGGCCTTCTCGGGGTCGAAGGGATCGTCGAGGCCGCGCTCCGCCGCGGTGCCGGGCATGAATTGCGCGATGCCCTGTGCGCCGGCCGGGCTCATGGCCTCGGACCGAAAGGCCGATTCCTGCCAGATGAGCCGGGTCAGGAACGCCACCGGGATATGCTGGCCGTTGGCCGCCGTCGTGATGACGCGGCAGAGCGCCTGCGCGACGGACTCGCCGCCGGTGGGCACGGGGGCGGCGGCGAGCGGCGGCGCCACGAGCGAGGCGGCGCAGAGGACGGCCCAGGCCGGGCGAAGGAGAGGTAGCCGCATGCGGTGACGGGTGATCAGGCTCGTGCGACGACCGGAAGGATCCCTCGCCGCGCCATCCCGGCCGGCTGCCCATGGCGAAAGGTTCGCACGATCCCGCAGAGGCGGTCAACGGTCGCGACGCCGCCGCGCCCGGTGCCGGGCGACGACGCAGGACGGTGCCGCACGTGCGCGCGCCGCCGCGGGACCCGGCGCGGGCCGGACCTCCACCATCGCGCCGCCCCGCCCTTGCGGCACCGCGCCAACCGGCCTTAAATCGCGCTTCCGAACCACAACAGCGACAGAGCCATGCCCGCCCTTACCCTCGACAGCGCTTCCACTTTGCCGCGGGACGGCACGGCGGGAGTCCTCGCCGGCCGGATCTGGCGGCCGGACCACGGCGGCCCAGCCGTGGTGGCGGTGCGGGAGGATGGCCTCTACGACGTGACGCCGCGCTTTCCGACGATGCGCGACCTCTGCGAGAGCGCCGACCCCGCCGAGGCGCTGCGGGGGACACCGGGCGAGCGCGTGGCCTCGCTCGACGACGTCCTGGCCAACACGCCCCCCGACGCGCGCGACCCCGCCCGGCCCTGGCTGCTGGCCCCCATCGACCTCCAGGCCGTGAAGGCGGCCGGCGTCACCTTCGCGGTGTCGATGCTGGAACGCGTCATCGAGGAGCGGGCGCGCGGCGACCACGCGGCCGCGGCCGGCATCCGGGCCGAGATCGTGGCCCTGGTGGGCGAGGATTTCTCCAAGCTGCGTCCGGGCTCCGAGAAGGCCATGCGGCTGAAGGCGGCCCTCATCGCGCGCGGCGCCTGGTCGCAATATCTCGAGGTCGGCATCGGGCCGGACGCCGAGATCTTCACCAAGGCCCAGCCCATGGCGGCGGTCGGCACCGGCGAGGACGCCGGGCTCCACCCGTCCTCGGCCTGGAACAACCCCGAGCCCGAGGCCGTGCTGGTCGTGGCGTCGGACGGGCGCATCGTCGGGGCGACGCTCGGCAACGACGTCAACCTGCGCGACGTCGAGGGCCGCTCCGCCCTGCTGCTCGGCAAGGCCAAGGACAACAACGCGTCCTGCTCGCTCGGCCCCTTCCTCCGGTTCTTCGACGCCACCTTCACGCTCGACCACCTGCGCGCCATGGAGATCGCCCTCACGGTCGAGGGGCCGGAGGGCTACCGGCTCGACGGGGGCTCCTCCATGTCGAAGATCAGCCGCGACCCCGCCGACCTCGCGGCCGAGATGATCGGGGCGAACCACCAGTATCCGGACGGCGCGGTGCTGTTCCTCGGCACGCTCTTCGCCCCGGTCGAGGACCGCTCGGCGCCCGGGCAGGGTTTCACCCACGCGGTCGGCGACATCGTCACGGTCTCGGCTCCCGAACTCGGTGCGCTGCGCAACCGCATGCAGCGCTGCGCCGACTGCGCACCCTGGACCTATGGGACCAGCCACCTCATGCGTCATCTGGCGCGGCGCGGCGTCCTGTGAGGGTGCGACGCGGAACCCACAGGCCCGGGAGGCTCCATGCATAGCGACGGTCTCGTTCTCGTCTCGGGCGAAGCCCTGGTCGACCTGATCCCCCGGGAGGACACGACCTACGAGGCGGTGCTGGGCGGCTCGCCCTACAACACCGCCATCGGGCTCGGGCGCCTCGGCGTGCCGACGGGGTTCGCGGGGCGCCTGTCCAGCGACACCATGGGCGAGGCGCTGCTGCGGCAGCTCGAGGCCTCGGGCGTCGATGCGCGCTTCTCCGTGACCGATCCGCGCCCGTCCCCGCTCGCCTTCGTGACGCGCGGCACGGCCGCCACGGGCTCGCGCTACAGCTTCTACCTCGGCGCCACCTCCTACGACGGCGCCTCGCCCCTCGCGGCGGACTGGACCACGACGGCGAGCCACCTCCACATCGGCTCCTTCTCGGCCACCGACGGCGTGCTCGGCGACGCCGCGCTGGCGGCCCTGGCGAGCGCCGGCGGCCGGGCCACGACGAGCTACGACCCCAACATCCGCCCCTTCGTGGTGCCGCCCCGCGCCGAAACGCTGCCCATGGTCGAGGCGCGGGTGAGGCTGTCCACCTACGTGAAGGCCAGCGAGGAGGATTTCGACTGGCTCTACCCGGGCACGCCGCCCTCCGAGGCGGCGGCGCGCTGGGCCGGGCTCGGGCCGCGGCTCGTCGTCATGACACGGGGCGGCGCGGGCGCGGAGGCGTATTTCCGCGGCGAGCGGATCGTCCAGCCGGCACCGACCATCGACGTGGTCGACACGGTCGGGGCCGGCGACAGCTTCATGGCGGCCCTGCTCGCCGCCATGGCCGAGAGCGGCGCACTCGGGGCCAGCGGCCGCGACCCGGCCGAGGCGGACGTCGCCCGCTGGCTGCTGTTCGCCATCGCGGCGGCCGCCATCACCTGCACGCGCCAGGGCGCCCAGCCGCCGACCCGCGCCGAGGTCGACAAGGTGCTGGGCCAGGGCTGACGCCCGGACCGGACCCTCGTGCCCGGGCCGCGCAGCAAAGCCTGCCCGGAACGGGCCCATTACATTGGATCGAACGGGTTCAAACCTGCGCCATCGTCGCGGGATGAAATGTTATTGCGTGACATTCGTTCAATCCAAAGGTCTAAAATAGGCCTGTTCTGATCGGTGCTTTGAAACACCGTTGGACGCAAGACTTTGTTAGCGCGGAGACTTGAACATCCCAGATTGAGAGACGCGAGACGGCGTTCCGAGCGAAAGGGTCGTGGCGTGCTCAAGCAAATCACCTGGAAGGCAGGACCGAGAGCTCCCATGCCGCAAGCCGGCCAGGCGATGCCGCCCGGCAAGGTGGCCCGGGCCGAGCGCCGGAACCGCACGATGCTGCGCGAAGGCCGCATCCTGAACCCGGACCGGACGCTGATTTCGGATTGCCTGTTCTCCGACGTCTCGCTTCACGGCGCCTGCGTGAAGCTGCCGATGGACGTGTCGGTCCCGCGCTTGCTCCTGGTCCTCGATGGCCGGTCGGGGAGCGTCTATCCGGCGGAACTGCGCTGGCGCAGGGACCGCCACATCGGCCTCTTCATCAGCGTCGGCATCCCCGAGTGGGGATGATGCGAAAGGCCCGGGCTCGCGCGCTTCGCTAATCCCGACCGGCCCGGCCTGCGTCAGGCCAGCGCCGCCGCCAACGGGTTCGGCGCCGCCGGCGGCAGGCTCGGGGGGCCGACCAGCGCCTCCGGGATGTCCCAGCCGTGCGGCGCGGGGCCGCCGCGGGCCCAGTCCAGGAGTTCCACCGTGTGGACGATCGGGATCGTGGTGGCGATGCCGATCTGGGTCATGCAGCCGATGTTGCCGGCCGCCACGGCGACGGGTTCCAGCCTCGCGATGTTGGCGACCTTGCGGGCCCGCAGCCGGTCGGCGATCTCGGGCTGGAGCAGGTTGTAGGTGCCGGCCGAGCCGCAGCAGATGTGGCCCTCGGGCACGTCCTTCACGACGAAGCCGGCGTCGGACAGCAGGCGCTTCGGCAGGTCCGTGATCTTCTGCCCGTGCTGCATGGAACAGGCGGAATGATAGGCGATCGGTCCCTTGAGGGTGCGGACCGGGGCGTCGAGCGTCAGGGTCGCGAGATATTCGGTGATGTCCTTGGCGAGGTCCGCCACGCGCGCCGCCTTGGCGGCATAGGCGGGGTCCTGGCGCAGCATGAAGCCATAATCCTTGACGGTGGTGCCGCAGCCCGACGTGGTGATCAGGATCGCGTCGAGCCCCTCGCCGTCGATCTCGCGCGTCCAGGCATCGATGTTGGTCTTGGCGTAGGCGTGCGCGTCGTGTTCCCGGCCCATGTGATGGACGAGGGCGCCGCAGCAGCCCTCCCCCTTGGGCAAGACCACCTCGATGCCGTGGCGGCCGAGCAGCCGGATGGCGGCCTCGTTGATGGTGGGGCGCAGGACCTGCTGGGCGCAGCCGGTGAGGATCGCCACCCGGCCGCGCCGGGGTCCGGCGTCCGGACGGACCGTGTCGCCGGGCCGGTAGCGGGCCTTCGGCAGCGGACCGGTCGGCGACAGCTTGAGGCTGGCGGCGAGCCGCGCGCCGAGGCCCGGCACGCGGCCCACCAGCGGCGCGAAGGGTCTGCCGAGACGTGCGGCGAGCAGCGCGGCGCGGAACCGGCCCCGGTGCGGCAGCACCGCCGCGTAAAGGTCGCGCAGGCGCCGGTCGGCCGGCGACCGCCGGTAGGTCTCGTGGATATGGGCCCGGGCATGGTCCACGAGGTGCATGTAGTGGACGCCCGACGGGCAGGTCGTCATGCAGGCGAGGCAGGACAGGCAGCGGTCGACGTGTTTGACGACCTCGGCCGAGGCGGGCTTGCCGCCCTCCAGCATGTCCTTGATGAGGTAGATGCGGCCGCGGGGCGAGTCGAGCTCGTCGCCGAGCAGGAGGTAGGTCGGGCAGGTCGCCGTGCAGAACCCGCAGTGGACGCAGGTCCGCAGGATCTTCTCGGACTCCCGTGTCTGCGCGTCGGCGAGCTGGGCGGGGGCGAATCGGGTCTGCATGATCGCGGGACTCGTGAGCGTCGGGAAAGCGCCGTCAGTCGGGAAGGGTAGTGCTCCCGCGGCGCGAACCCAAGCGCTTTGCGCGCCCGCGGCCGCGCGCCGCGCGCCCCCCGGTGCTGATCATATGACGCATGACGGCCCGCCCCGGGCGGTTGCGCACCCTCCGCCGATGTGGTTTTGAGGGGGCGCGGGACCGGAGGACGCGGGACGTCGGCGGACCCGCGCGTGCCGGGTCGGCGACGATCCGACGGCGGCGTGAGGGAGCGGCGGATCGATGCGACAGAACGGTTGGGTTCGGACCTGCTCGGCGGCGATTCCCGCGCTGCTCGTCATGGCGAGCGCCGCCTGGGCCGAGGACGGCATGGGCCATCCCGTGCCGGGGCAGATGGGCTTCCAGGTGGGCGTGACCGACATCGCCCGCGAGATCCACGGCTTCTACGACAACCTGCTCTTCCCCATCATCACGGTCATCAGCCTCTTCGTCATGGTGCTGATCGGCATCTGCGTGGTGCGGTTCAACGAGAAGGCCAACCCCGTCCCGTCCAAGACGACCCACAACGCGCTGCTCGAAGTCGCCTGGACCATCGTCCCCGTCCTGATCCTGGTCGTCATCGCCATCCCGTCCTTCCGCCTGCTGACGCGGCAGCTCGAGCTCCCCAAGCCGGACATCACCATCAAGGCGACCGGCAAGCAGTGGTACTGGTCCTACGACTACGCCGAAGGACCAGAACGGCGGCTTCGGCTTCGATTCGACCCGGCTCGACGAGAAGGACGCCAAGAACGCGCCCGACTTCATCAACCTCCTGTCGGTCGACAACGAGGCCGTGGTGCCGGTGGGCAAGAACATCCAGGTCGACGTCACCGGCGCCGACGTGATCCACGGCTTCATCGTCCAGTCGCTCGGCGTGCGTATCGACGCCGTGCCGGGCCGCCTGAACTCGACGTGGTTCCGCGCCGACCGCGAGGGCATCTACTACGGCCAGTGCTCCAAGCTCTGCGGCAAGGACCACGCCTACATGCCGATCGCCATCCGCGTGGTGAGCCAGCCGGCCTACGAGGCCTGGCTGCAGGACGCCAAGAAGAAATACGCCCAGAACGGCTTCGCGCCGCTCGACGGCGCCGGGCCCGTGCGGCTCGCCGCCGTCGCCGATCCGCGCTGACCCCCCGCCCCCGCCGGAGCCCGACACCCAGATGGCCACGACCGCAACCGCCGCCCACGGGGATCACGCCCTGCCGCACGGCTGGCGCCGCTACCTGTTCTCGACGAACCACAAAGACATCGGCACCATCTACCTGATCTTCGCGATCTTCGCCGGCACCGTCGGCGCCGTGATGTCGCTGATGATCCGCATCCAGCTCATGAACCCCGATTGGCACTTCATGGGCCACATGGCGGAGTGGGTCGGGCAGGCCGATTCCTCCACGATGATCGACGCCGGCAAGAACCTCTACAACGTGCACATCACCATGCACGGGCTGATCATGATCTTCTTCATGGTCATGCCGGCGCTGATCGGCGGCTTCGGCAACTGGTTCGTGCCCATCATGATCGGCGCGCCCGACATGGCGTTCCCGCGCATGAACAACATCTCGTTCTGGCTGCTGCCCTTCTCGTTCCTGCTGCTGATGATCTCCATGCACGTGGAGGGGGCGCCCGGCATGAACGGCTTCGGCGGCGGCTGGGTGATGTATCCGCCGCTGTCCTCCAACGTCGGCCATCCCGGCCCGGCGATGGACTTCGTCATCCTGTCGCTGCATCTCGCCGGCGCCTCGTCGATCCTCGGCGCCATCAACTTCATCACCACCATCTTCAACATGCGCGCCCCGGGCATGACGCTGCACAAGATGCCGCTGTTCGCCTGGTCGGTGCTGGTCACCGCCTTCCTGCTGGTCCTGTCGCTGCCCGTCCTCGCCGGCGCCATCACCATGCTGCTGACCGACCGCAACTTCGGCACGGCCTTCTTCGACCCCGCGAACGGCGGCGATCCGCTGCTGTTCCAGCACCTGTTCTGGTTCTTCGGCCACCCCGAGGTCTACATCCTCATCCTGCCGGCCTTCGGCATCATCAGCCACATCGTGTCGACCTTCTCGCGCAAGCCGGTCTTCGGCTATCTCGGCATGGCCTACGCCATGGTGGCGATCGGTGTCGTGGGCTTCGTCGTCTGGGCCCACCACATGTATACGGTGGGCATGTCGCTCGACACGCAGCGCTACTTCGTCTTCGCAACGCTGGTGATCGCGGTGCCGACCGGCATCAAGATCTTCTCCTGGATCGCCACGATGTGGGGCGGCTCCATCTCGTTCAAGACGCCCGATGCTCTGGGCCGTCGGCTTCATCTTCCTGTTCACCGTCGGCGGCGTGACGGGCGTGGTGCTGGCCAATGCCGGCGTCGACCGCGCGCTGCACGAGACCTATTACGTCGTGGCGCATTTCCACTACGTCCTGTCGCTCGGCGCCGTGTTCGCCCTGTTCGCCGGCTTCTACTACTGGTTCCCGAAGATGTCGGGCTTCATGTACAACGAGCGCCTGGGCCAGCTCCACTTCTGGATCATGTTCGTCGGCGTGAACGTCACGTTCTTCCCGCAGCACTTCCTCGGCCTCGCCGGCATGCCGCGCCGCTACGTCGACTACCCCGACGCCTACGCGCTGTGGAACAAGGTGTCGTCCGTCGGCGCCATCCTGTCGGTGACGTCGATCGCCCTGTTCCTGTTCATCGTGTTCGAGGCCTTCGCCCGGAAGCGGGTCGCCGGCGACAATCCCTGGGGTCCGGGCGCCACGACGCTGGAGTGGACGCTGTCCTCGCCCCCGCCCTTCCACCAGTTCGAGACGCTGCCCCGCATCACGGGCGCCGACCACTGACGCCAGGTTCGGGGCGGTCCCAGGCGGGGCCGCCCCGAACCCTTGAGGGAACCGCGGTTTGAAACGCGCCGTCCCGTATCAATGGACCCTGACCGCATGACCATGATGACCGAACCGGCCGGCCGCCCCGACGCCGCCTTCGGCGCCTCGCTCGCCCTGCCGGGCGACTATTGGGAACTGCTCAAGCCCCGCGTCATGTCGCTGGTGATCTTCACCGCCCTGGCGGGCCTCGTGGTGGCGCCGGGCTCCGTCAATCCCGTGGTGGCGCTGGTCAGCCTGCTCGCCACCGCCGTCGGGGCCGGCGCCTCGGGCGCCCTCAACATGGCCTATGAGGCCGACATCGACGCCGTGATGAAGCGCACGCGCGGCCGCCCCATCCCGACCGGCCGGGTGACGGCCGGCGAGGCCTACGCGTTCGGCGGCGTGCTCGCCCTGTTCTCCGTGCTGCTGATCGGCCTCGCCGCCAACTGGCTGTCGGCGGCGCTGCTCGGCTTCACCATCGTGTTCTACGCCCTGATCTACACGGTGTGGCTGAAGCGGGCGACGCCGCAGAACATCGTGATCGGCGGCGCCGCCGGCGCCCTGCCGCCGATGATCGGCTATGCCGTCGTCACCGGCAGCGTGACGCTCGACAGCCTCATCCTCTTCGCCATCATCTTCGTGTGGACGCCGCCCCACTTCTGGGCCCTGGCGCTGCTGAAATCCGACGATTACGCCAAGGCCGGCATCCCGATGATGCCGAACGTCAGGGGCACGGCCCGCACGCGGCTCGAGATCCTGCTCTACACGCTGGTGCTGGTGCCGCTCGCCGTCATGCCCTTCGCGACGGGCCTCGCCGGACCGGTCTACGGCGGGGTCTCCATCGTGAGCGGCGCCGCCATGCTGCTGCTCGCCTGGCGCTGCTACAGCCGGCGGGTCGGGCCGGAGGCCGACAAGGCCGCCAAGAACCTGTTCGGCTTCTCGATCCTCTACCTGTTCCTGCTCTTCGCCGTGCTGCTGGCCGAACGCGGCCTCGCGCTGGCCTCGCACCTGGGCCTGTGAAGCGGTGGCGCGCCCGAAGGAGCCCGGCGTGGTCCTGTCGCCCGCCCAGCAGCGCAGCCGCCGGGCCCGCAACGTGGCGATCGGCATCGCGATCGGCCTTCTGGTGCTGGTCGTCTACGCGCTGACCATCGCCAAACTCGGCGGCCACGTCGGCGACCGGGCGATCTGAGATGAGAGATCCCAACGCCATCCCCCGTGCCGCCCATCACCGCCGGACGGCCGTCGCGGTGTTCGGCATGGCGGCCGTGATGCTGGGCCTCGCCTACGCCGCCGTGCCGCTCTACCGCGTCTTCTGTCGCGCCACGGGCTATGGCGGCACCCCGCAGGTGGCGACGGCCGGCGCCGCGGCGCGCGGCAGCCGCAGCCTCGACGTCCGCTTCGACGCCAATGTGGCGCCCGGCCTACCCTGGCGGTTCGAACCCGAGACGCCCCGGATCAGCGTCCGTACCGGGCAGACCGTCACGGTCTTCTTCAAGGTGCGCAACACCGCCGACCATGAGACGGCCGCCAACGCGCAATACAACATCACGCCCGACATCGGTGGCTTCTACTTCAACAAGATCGCCTGCTTCTGCTTCGACGAGCAACACCTCGGGCCCAACGAGACGGCGGAACTCCCGGTCGTGTTCTTCCTCGACCCCAAGCTCGAGGCGGATCCCACCATGAAGGACGTCGACAGCCTGACGCTGAGCTACACGTTCTTCGCCGCCAAGCCGCGCGGGGCGGCGGCGACCGGCAAGGCCGTCCTGGCGGCCGAACCGGCACGGGCGCCGGCGGCCCCGAAGCTCTGAGGCGGCGTCACGCGATCCCAGGCCGGGATGGCGGGGTCCGCGACCGGGTCGGGCGTTGCCGCGGTGGCCAAGCCCGGATATGTGTCTGAAACAGCGGACGTCGGCGCCAGACCGACGACCCGGCGGCCCGCGTGGCCGCCGTCCCCGAGAGGAAGACGTGATGGCCGACGGACACGCCAAGCCGAACCACGATTACCATATCCTGCCGTTGAGCCCCTGGCCCTTCGTGGGATCGGTCAGCGCCTTCTTCATGGCGATCGGCGGCATCGCCTGGATGAAGCACATGCCCCTGCTGGGCGCCCCCATCGGCCCCTACGTGTTCGGCGCCGGCCTGCTCGGCGTGCTCTACACCATGCTGTCCTGGTGGAGCGACGTCATCCAGGAGGCCAAGCAGGGCGACCACACCCGCGTGGTGCAGATCTCGCTGCGCTACGGCATGATCCTGTTCATCGCCTCGGAGGTGATGTTCTTCGTCGCCTGGTTCTGGGCCTATTTCGACGTCAGCCTGTTCCCCGGCTTCGCGCGCGAGTACCTCCGCACGGAGTTCACGGGCGGCCACTGGCCTCCCAAGGGCGTCTCGACGATCGACGCGTTCCACCTGCCGCTGTTCAACACGCTGATCCTGCTGACCTCGGGCACCACCATCACCTGGGCGCACCATGCGATGCTGCTCGGCGACCGGGCCTCGGTGAAGAAGGCGCTGCTGCTCACCGTGCTGCTCGGCCTGCTGTTCACCGGCGTGCAGGTGCACGAGTACATGGACGCGCCCTTCGCGTTCCACAACAACGTCTACGGCTCGACGTTCTTCATGGCCACGGGGTTCCACGGCTTCCACGTCATCATCGGCACGATCTTCCTGGCGATCTGCCTGATGCGGGCCAATGCGGGGCAATACTCCCCCCGGCGCCACCTCGGCTTCGAGTTCGCCGCCTGGTACTGGCACTTCGTCGACGTGGTGTGGCTGTTCCTGTTCGTCGCCATCTACGTGTGGGGCTCCTGGGGCGTCGCCACGACGGGCGCGGCGGGCTGACGCGCCGCGCCGCGCGCCGGCGGAGAGCAAGCGCCGTGGGAGTGGAGGATTTCCCGCCCGTATCGCCCGTCTCGGCGGGCCTCGCCGGGCGCTGCCCGCATTGCGGCCAGGGGCGGCTCTTCCGCCGCTTCCTCGACGTCGCGGAGCGCTGCGCGGTCTGCGGGCTCGACTTCGGGTTCGCCGATGCCGGCGACGGGCCGGCGGTGTTCGTCTCCTTCGCGGCCCTGATCGTCGTGGTGGCGCTGGCGCTGGTCATCGATGCCGCCTATGAGCCCCCGCTATGGCTGCTGATGCTCCTCCTCCTGCTTCCGGTCGTGGCACTGTGCCTGGGCCTGCTGCGCCCCATGAAGGGGCTGATGATCGGGCTGCAGTACCGCAACAAGGCCGAGCAGGGACGGCTGGCGCCCTGACGGCCGGCGTGGACGAGGCTGCGGGACGGGCCATGGGTCCGGCAGCGGCGCCGCGCTCGGCCTGGGCGGCGCTGATCCCGCCCGCCATCCTGGCCGCGGCCGTCACGGCGGCGCTGATCGGGCTCGGCCTGTGGCAGCTCCAGCGGCTCGCCTGGAAGGAGGCGCTGATCCGCACCGTCTCGGAGCGGACCGTGGCGCCCCCGGTTCCCCTGCCCCCGGTTCGGGACTGGCCCGGCCTCGAGCCCGACCGCTACGAGTACCGCCGCGTCTCCGCCACCGGGCGGTTCGACCACGCCCAGGAGGTCCACCTCTACCGCCCGCTGATCGAGGCGCGCGGGCCCTATCACGGCCTCGGCGACCTCGTACTGACCCCCTTCCACCTCGCCGCCGGCGGCACCGTGGTGATCAACCGGGGCTTTGTGCCGAACGAGCGGCTCGACCCCGCGACGCGCGCCGCCGGCCAGGTCGAGGGCGAGGTCACCATCACGGGGCTGATGCGCTCGCCGCAGACGCGCAACAGCTTCACCCCCGCCGACGACACGGCCCGGAACCAGTGGTTCACCGTGGATCCGGCCGCCATCGCGCGGCTCTACGGCATCGCCGACGTCGCCCCCTTCGTGATCGACGCGGATGCCGGGCTATCACCGGGCGGCCTGCCGCAGGGCGGCGAGACGGTGCTGGAATTCCCCAACAGCCACCTGTCCTACGCGTTCACTTGGTTCGGCCTCGCGGCGGCGCTCGTCGGCGTCTTCGCCGCCTTCGCGTTCAAGCAGGTCCGCGCCCCGGCGCGCCGCTGAGCTTCCCGGGCCCGTCCCGCGCCGTATCCCGGCGGGACCACCTTCCAAACGCCATCGGTTGAGGTAGCCTGTCCCTGTGTTGACGACAGGGAGGGTGCGGCATGCCGATTCAAAGCTACGGTTTGAAGTGGCGATACGACCTGGGGATGACGGGGTTCCAGGCCGGCGCGGACCCTGTCGACTTCAGCGGTCAGATCGGCGTCTACATCCTCTACAGGGATGACGACATCGTCTATGTCGGGGAGAGTTCGAAGGGGAAGAAGAAGGGCATCTACGGCAAGCTGATCGGCCACAAGGACGACGGCTGGGCCTTCAGCACCTATTCGTGGTTCGGCGTGCTGCCCCTCGACGCCCAGAACCACATCGACCTCACGGCCGCCAACCTGTCGGCCGAACGGCTGGTGAAGAATCTCGAGGCCATGCTCATCTACCTGCTCGAACCGAGCTGGAACACCAAACCCGGGGAGTACAAGCACATCCCCCGCTACGAGCAGTGCCCCTCCGCCGAGGCCCGGTCGCTCCTGGCGGCCTCCTCCGGCTAGGCCGTGTGGCCTCTGGCGGTTCGTTGGACGCGGGATCCGCTGTCCGGCTCGGGTTGCGCAGGACCGCCTCGCACGGCCCTCCCCGCCGCCACGGCGGGGAGCGACGCGGCGACGCCATGACGGGACGGAGGGCGGGGATCGTTTCCGATCCGCCCTGCCCTCCCTCACCAGTCTTCCGCCACCCCCTCCACTGTCATGCCCGGGCTTGTCCCGGGCACCCACGCCGGCCCGCGCCATCGCGGGTCCTCGGACCGGGCCGGGGCCGTCCGGAGCCCGGTGTGGCTCCGCGCGGCGTGGGTGGCCGGGACAAGCCCGGCCATGACGGGACGGATCGTGTGGGCCGCGTCGGATCCGCCCTGCCCTCCCCTCGACCGGTCTTCCGCCACCCCCTCCGCCGTCCTGCCCGGGCTTGGCCCGGGCACCCACGCCGGCCCGCGCCAACGGCGCCCTCGGTCCATGGCCCGGCTCACTGTCCACACGACCCGGCGCCGACCGCGGCAACGCCGCGCGTCACGGCGCCGAGGGCGGCTCGCCGGACAGGATCGCGTGGGCCATCTCGGTCAGGAGCGGTGCCGGAAGGTCGAGGCCTCCGAGCTTCCACGTCAGACCGACGAGATGCATGTGGACGCCATACTGGTCGTCCTCGCCGTGACCGCCATCGACCGGGATGACGAAGTCCCTGAGCTGGTCGAAGTAGGATCCCGTGACGGCCGACCAGAGGTGGGCGTCGAGCAGCGTGGAGAAGTCGGGCAGGCCGGCCTTCACGACGACGGGACGGCCGCCGAGCTTGATCTCGTTGACGCGGCCCTTGGACAGCAGCGCCATGACGTTGTCGGGGGTCAGCAGTTCGGCGACATAGGGATCGGCGACCGTCGTCACGGCCGCTCCGGCGACGCTGCGCCCGAAGGCGCCCATCTTCTTGCCCTTGCCCGAGACGTCGAGGTAGGCGGTGGCGATCTGGCGCGCCAGCGACCGCCGCAACGCATCGACGTCCACGCGGTCGAACACCTGCCCGGCGTCGCCGCTCCGCGCCGTGCGGGCCAGTTGCGCGGCACCGACCAGCGGCCAGACCCAGTAGCCCAAGCCGAGGACCACCACCACGCCTACGATCACCAACCAACGCCGCATCGGGCCACTCTCCATCCTGTCGCGGGCGTCCTTGCCCGCCGGGTGTGGAGGAAACAAGGCTGGAGCCGCCGCACCGGCGCGCCTCGCCGGCCTCGACCTGCTGCGCGGCGCGGCGGTCTGCGGCATGATGGTCGACCATGCGGCATGGGACCTCGCATCCCGCGGCTGGCCGGTGCCGGTGGCATCGCCGGGCTGGACCGCCTTCGGCGACATCGTCGCGGCCACGTTCCTGCTGATATCGGGCATCGGCCTCGCTTTGGCGCGGCCGAGGGGAGCGGGCCCGGCGCTGCGGCGGCTCGCGACGCTGCTCGGGGCAGCCCTCTGCGTCAGTGCCGCGACCGCCTGGATCGCACCGGATGCGCCCGTGGTCTTCGGTGTCCTGCACTGCATCCTGGTCTCTAACGCCTTGGCCCTGGCGGCGCTGCGGCTGCCCGGCGCGGTGCGGCTGTGCCTCGCGGCAGCGGCGGCGGCGCTCCCGGCGCTCGTCCGGCTGCCGGCCTTCGATGCTTGGCCGCAGGCCGCGCTGGGCCTCGCCCGCATGCCGCCGCCGACCCTGGACTACCGTCCCCTGTTGCCCTGGCTGGCGCTGGTGCTGGTCGGCACCGTGCTGGGCGAGGCCCTGGCGCGGCGCCCGAGGCCGGCAGCGCCGCCGCGGCGCGCGACCCGCCCGCTGGCCTGGCTCGGGCGCCACGCCCTCGCCGCCTACCTCATCCATCAGCCCCTGCTCTATGGTGCGGTCGTGCTGGCCGGCGTGGTGGCGGGCGGCCCGGCCGGCGAGGAGCCGTTCGTCGGCCAGTGCCGGGCCGACTGCGCCGCCACGGGCGCGACGCCCAAGCTGTGTTCGGCGGCCTGCGCCTGCGCGGCGCGGCGACTGGCGGCCGAGGCGGGCGCGGAGGCTGCCCGTCTCACGCCGGCCCATGCCCAGCGCATCGACGACGCCTGCCGGGCGCAGTCACGGTAACATCGGCGACCGGCACGGAGCTGGCGGGCGCGCCTCCCCGCGTCACGCTCCCGGGTCAGCCTTCGGGACCCTGCTCCTCGAGCTGTTTCATCAGCGCCAGGAACCGGTCCGGGATCGGCTGTTTGACGACGTCGTCGTAGACGGCGCGGAGCTGCCGGCCGATGTAGGCCTGCACGTCCATCGCGGCCGGCCGGCCGGCATCGTCCGTCGCCCCGGACGGCCGGACATCGTCCGACCCGGTCTTGTCGGGCACCGGCGGCATGGGGCGCTCGTCCTCGTTGTCTGCGTTCATCGTCGATCCACTCGCCCTCGCCCGCTCGGTGCCGCGGCTTGCGATCCGGAAGGCTCCGGATTACTCTCGATGTTGCCGGACCGGCTGCCGACCCTTTGGTCTGCCGCGGCCATCGCGGGTCGAAAACGCCGCGCTGAATTTAATGTTCCAGCACTCGAAACTTTTTTCGGGTTTGCGCGTTATCCCGCGCAGCGTTTATCGCTCCGCGTCGATGGACTGAGGTTAGAATGTCGATTTCACAGGCGATCGCCCCGCATCTGCCGCAGTTGCGGCGGTTCGCGCGGGCCCTGACGGGCAGCCAGAAGGGCGGAGATGCCTATGTGGTCGAGACGCTGGAAGCCATCGTGGCCGATCCCAGCAACCTCGATGCCTCCGTGGACGTGCGCTGCAGTCTCTACAAACTGTTCCTGAAACTGTGGCGCTCCGTCGCCGTGAATACGCTGACCGATACATCGGCGACGTCGGCGGACGAGATCGGCACGGCCCGGCGCCTGGAAGCCATCTCCATCATGCCGCGCGTGGCGCTGCTGCTGACCGCACTCGAAGGCTTCGACATCCAGGACGTCGCCCGCACCATCGATTGCTCGGTCGCCGAGGCCAAGACCCTGCTCGAGAGCGCCAATGCCGAGATCGCCCAGCAGATCTCGACCGACGTGCTGATCATCGAGGACGAGCCGCTGATCGCGCTCGACCTGCAGAACGTCGTCGAGGACCTCGGCCACAAGGTGGTGGACGTGGCTCGCACGCATCGCGAGGCGCTCAAGGCCGTCCAGCACCATCAGCCCGGCCTGATCCTGGCCGACATCCAGCTGGCTGACGGTTCCTCGGGTCTCGAGGCCGTGAACGAGATCCTCGGCGCCTTCGAGGTCCCGGTGATTTTCATCACCGCCTATCCCGAGCGGTTCCTCACCGGCGCGCCGCCCGAGCCGGCCTTCCTCATCGCCAAGCCCTTCTCGGTCGAGACCCTGCGGGCGGTCATCAGCCAGGTGCTCTTCTTCGACCGCAAGTCGCACCGTCGCGGCGTCAGCCCGGCCGCTTCCGCCCGCGCCTGACGCGACGCGGCCGCCATCGGCGGCTTCTCCACAAGCCAGGGTACGTTTTCCGCAGGGATGTCGGGGGACCACGGGGCCCCCGAGGTTCTAACCGCGGAGTCCCGAGTCTATAGTCGGGGCAAGGGTGATTCGCACCGGGCGCGCCGGTCCCATGGTGGCCGCGCATCGGGGCGAACGGAAGGGGAAAGCGGGGGGCGAGCCCCTCGCCGCCCTCGATGCCCAGAGCATGATGAGTACCCCGCATGTCGCTTCGATCGCCTTCGAACCGCCTCGCGCCGAACATCCCGTGGATGTGGTGGAACGCCTCGCCGCGATGCGCGAATGGTCCTTCGACCGCGAGGACGAGGACGAGATCTCCATCTCGGTCGAGGGCGGCTCCGCCGATTACCACGTGGCCTTCACGTGGCTGTCGGACCTCGAGGCGCTGCATGTCGGCTGCGCCTTCGACCTCAAGGTGCCAGACCGGCGCCGGGGCGAGATCCAGAGCCTGATCGCCATGATCAACGAGCAGCTTTGGATCGGCCACTTCGACCTGTGGAACCGGGAGAACGTCGTGATGTTCCGCCACTCGCTGCTCATGGCGGGCGGAGCGGACCCGGACGGGCGCCAGTGCGAGGCGATCCTCAAGATGTCGGTCAATGCCTGCGACCGGTATTTCCAGGCGTTCCAGTTCGTGCTGTGGGCGGGCCGGTCGGCCCGCGAGGCCCTCGACGGGGCGATGTTCGAAACGCAGGGCGAGGCGTGAGTCCCGCGCCCGTGCCGGGCGGCCCGTCCGACACGATCCTGCTCGTCGGCGCCGGGCGCATGGGTGGCGCCATGCTGGACGGCTGGCTGGCGGACGGCGTCGCGGGCTCGCGCATCACCGTGGTCGATCCGGCCCCCGGCGAGGCGCTCGCAACACTGTGCGGCACGGCCGGCGTCGCCTTGAACCCCGCCTCGGTCCGGGCACCCGATACGCTGCTGCTCGCCATCAAGCCGCAGATGCTCGACGCCGCCGCCCCGTCCATCGCGGCCTGGACCGGGCCCGGCACCGTGGTGGTGTCGATCCTCGCCGGCCGCACGCTGGCGGACCTCTCGGCGCATTTCCCCGCCGCCGCGGGCTGCGTGCGGGCCATGCCGAACCTTCCCGCCGCGGTCGGCCGCGGCATCACCGCCATGGCGTCGGACGGCCGCCCCTCGGCAGCCGCGCTGGCGCGCGTCGAACGCTGGCTCGGCGCCGTCGGCCAGGTCGAGCGCCTGGCGGACGAGGGCCAGATCGACATGGTGACGGCGGTCTCGGGCTCCGGCCCGGCCTACGTGTTCCTGCTCGCCGAGGCCCTGGCCCGGGCCGGCGAGCGCATCGGCCTGCCGCCCGACCTCGCGGCCCGGCTCGGGCGGGCCACGATCGAGGGCGCGGGCGAACTGCTGCATCGCTCCCCCGAGACGACGCCCGCCGCCTTGCGGCAGAACGTCACTTCGCCGGGGGGCACGACGGCGGCGGCGCTCGCCGTCCTGATGGCGGAGGATGCGCTCGGGCCGTTGCTCGACGCTGCCGTCGCGGCCGCCTTCCGGCGTGCCCGGGAGCTGTCCCGCTGAGGTCCGGACTGGCCTCGGGGCGCCGGATCACTACATGAGCGGTGGCGGCAGCGCGTGGCGGTCCCACCCTCTGCCGGCGTCGGCCGTTGCGGCCCCCACGTCCCGGCCGGTTCGCGCCCGGCGCGTCCCTCTCGGCCCCATGAGGAGTTTCACGATGACGGCAGACCAGCCCGGCGAGAGCGGCATCGGCCCCGGCGGCGGCCCGAAGCCCGGAGCGGGCACGACCTCGGTCAAGGACCGGATCATCGAAGCCCTGATGGAACTCTCGGCCGAACGGGAGTGGGACGACTTCGGCCTGACCGACATCGCGACCCGCGCGGGCGTGACATTGTCGGAATTCCGTGACGCCTTTCCGTCCAAGGGTGCCGTGCTGGCCGGCTTCGCCCGGAAGATCGATCACGTCGTCCTGGGTCAGGACAACCAGAGCCTCGCCGACGAAGCCCCGCGCGAACGCGTCTTCGACGTGCTGATGCGGCGCCTCGACGCCATGGCGCCCTACAAGCTCGGGCTCCAGGGCGTGATGGACCACGTGCGCCGCGATCCCCTGACGGCGGCGGCCCTGAACGGCGTCGCCCTGAATTCGATGCGCTTCATGCTCGCCGCGGCCGGCATCGACGTCGACGGCAACCTCGCGGGCCTGAAGCTCCAGGGCCTCGTCGTCGCCTGGCGGCGCGTGCTCGAGGTCTGGCTCGAGGACGAGGATCCCGGCCACGCCCGCACCATGGCGGCGCTCGACCGGGAACTGGCGCGCGGCGAGACCTGGGTGGCGCGGCTCGAAGACCTCGACCGGCTCGTCTCGCCCCTGCGCATCATGGGGCGCGCGCTGATGGAGGCGCGGCGCCGGTCGCGGGACCGCAAGGCGTCCCCGCGGCCCGATCCGTCCGACACGCTGAACGCCGAGATCTCGCTCTGATGGCTGCCGAAGACGAGCCTTTGGCCGAGGTCGCGAGCTTCGACGACTTCCGCCGCATCGACATCCGCGTCGGGACCGTCGTCAAGGCGGAGCCTTTTCCCGAGGCGCGCAAGCCCGCCCTGAAGCTCGTCATCGATTTCGGTGCCGCCATCGGGCTCAAGCGGTCCTCGGCCCAGATCACGCGCCACTACACGCCGGAGGAGCTCGTCGGGCGCCAGGTCTGTGCCGTCGTGAACTTCAAGCCGAGGCAGATCGGCCCCTTCATGTCCGAGGTCCTGACGCTCGGATTCCCCGATGCGGAGGGCGAGGTCGTGCTGACGATGCCGACCCGGCCGGTGCCGGACGGCGGCCGCCTGTTCTGACCCGTGGCCGGCCGCGGCGGCCGGTTTGGCCCATCGGGGCCCACCGGCCCGGCCGCTGCCTTGATTCCGGGCCATTCGTCATGGAAGAGACGCGGTGCGCTCCCCGCCGGAAGGCCTCCCGGGGCTCGCCTTGACGCTCGATCCGCAGTTCCGATAGAGGTTCGCGCGCCGTTGTCCCGCCCGGAACTCGTCGGGTCCACCAGTTCGCGGAGCCAGGATGCCCAGCACCGAAGCCTTGCCGGCCCTCCAGACCGCCCCTGTCCTGGAGCGGCCCTGGGCCCGCGAATGGCGCCTGGCGGCTCTGGATCTGGCGCGCTGCTTCAGGGGTTGGCACGTGTGGGCGCTGCTCGGCGTCAGCGACATCCGCCTGCGCTACAAGCGGTCCCGCTTCGGCCAGTTCTGGATCACGCTCAGCATGGCCTTCTTCGTGGCCGGCATCGGGGCGGTCTATGGCGGGCTGTTCCACCAGAACGTGCGCGACTACATCCCCTATCTCGCCGTCAACATGACGATCTGGACGCTGATCCAGACCTCGATCTCGGAAAGCTGCCAGGCGTTCATCGAGGCCGCGCCCTACCTGCGCCAGGAGGCCCTGCCGAAGTCGACCTTCATCATGCGGGTCCTGGTGCGCAACGTGATGGCCTTCGGCCACAACGTCGTCATCATCCCGCTGGTCTTCGTCGTGTTCCTCTACCCGCTGAGCCCGGTCGCCCTGCTGGCCATCCCGGGACTGCTGATGGTCCTGGTCGGCATCTTCGCGGCCTCGATCAGCCTCGCGCTGCTGTGCACCCGCTTCCGCGACATGCCGCAGATCGTCGGCAACCTGCTCCAGCTCGCCTTCTTCGTGACGCCGATCATGTGGCACGTCGAGCAACTCGGGTCGAACGCCGTCTATGTCGAGGTCCTGAACCCCTTCGCGGCCTTCCTGCGCGTCGTCTCGGAGCCGCTGCTGGGCCACGTCCCCGCCCCGCAGACCTACGGCACCGTCGCCGATCGCGCTCTGCGTCCTCGGCGTGATCGCCTGGCCCGTATTCGCCAAATTCCGCGCCCGCATCGTCTACTGGTTGTGAACGAGGGTCCCTGACGTGGCTTCCATCGAACTCGTCGATGCGTCGGTCGAGATCCCGATCTTCAATTCGCGCGGGCGCTCGCTGAAGACGACGCTGATCCGCCGCGTCGGCGGCCAGGTCGAGTCCAACGACCGCGACATCGTCACCGTGAAGGCGCTGCGGCGCATCACCCTGTCGCTCAAGCCCGGCGACCGGCTGGGGCTCATCGGCCACAACGGCGCCGGCAAGTCGACCCTGCTGCGCGTCTTCGCCGGCTCCTACGAGCCCTCGGCCGGCCACGCCGACATCGCCGGAACCGTGTCGTCCCTCATCGACATGGAGATGGGGATGGACCCGGAGCTGACCGGCGCCGACAACATCATCCAGCGCGGCGTGTTCCTCGGCATGTCGCTGAAGGAAGCGCGGCGCGCCATCCCCACCATCGCGGAGTTCTCGGAGCTCGGCCCCTACCTCCACCTGCCCATGCGGACCTATTCGTCGGGCATGCGCATGCGCCTCGCCTTCGCGACCTCGACGACCCGCCGCCCGGACATCCTGCTCTTCGACGAGATGATCTCCTTCGGCGATGCCGCTTTCGCGTCGCGCGCCAAGGCACGGCTCGACGCCATGATGGACAACGCCAAGATCCTCGTCCTCGCCTCGCACGACATCGCCTCGCTGCGGGCCTACTGCAACCGCGCCGTCCTGCTCGAGGCGGGTGCGCTCCTGGCGGAAGGCACGGTGGACGAGGTCTGGGAGCGCTATCTCCGGGGCATCGACGCCGTCCCGGAGGACGCCCCCGCCCCGCCCTTCGGCGACGACCTGCAGCCGCCCGGCCTCCCGGCGGAAGACATCCTCTCGGCCGGCCTGCCGGGTTGACGGACGAGGGCGGGGCGACGTCCGTGCTCCTCGCGCGCAAGATGGCCTCCGCCGCCACCATGGTGCGGACCAAGGGCTGGGCGGACGCCGCCGACCTCACGCGCATCCGCGCCAGGGAATGGCTGCTCGCCAACCGCCGGATCCCCTCCGACCCCGCCCGGCGCGCCCGGCTGCTCGAGGCGACGCTGAACCGAACCGCCACCATGAGCGCGGTCAGGGTCGGGCCGGCCGACCTTCCGGGCCTGCGCGATGTCGTGCTCCTCCCCTACCTGCGGCACCGCTTCGGCGAGGTCGCGGCGGTGCCCCTGCCGGGTCCGACGCCGCTCGACGTCGCCCTGGTGGCCGACGCCCACCTCGCCGTCTGGGCGTTCCGGGAGATCGCCGCGGCACTGCCGGCCTGGCGCCGCATCGTCGAGGGCACGGCCTTCGCAGAGCGCATCGATCAGATCGGCCGCCGGGCCGCGCTCCGCCTCGGCCGTCTGCGCGAGGCGGCGGACGGTATCGAGACGCTGGGCGGCGACCGCGGCGCCTGTCTGCTGCGCGGCGACGTGCTCGACGCGCTCGGGCGCATGGACGAGGCGCGCCTGGCCTACGAGGCCGCCGTGCGGCTCGACGGCAGCGATCCCGATGCCCGCCAGGCCTATGGATTCCACCTGATGAAGGCCGGCCAGGTCCTCGACGGGCTGGCGAACTGGAGCGCCGCCGACGCGCTGTTCGGCACCTATCCGCTGCGCAGCCGCCGGCCGCACCTGGACCGGCGAGCCCCTGGGCGACCGTCGCCTGATGGTGCTGTTCGAACACGGCCTCGGCGACATGATCCAGGTCGCACGCTTCCTGCCCCGGCTCCTCGCGCGCGAACCCCGGGCCGTCGTGCTGGGCCGCGTCCCGCTGCCCCTGCGCGGCCTGATGGCCCGCGCCTTTCCGGCCGTCCGTTTCGTCACGGAGGACGAGCGGGAGCCGGATTACGACCTCTTCGTCCCCTCGATGCAGCTCGCCGCCGCGCTCGGGGCGGCCGACCTCGCGCCGCATGGCCGCTACATCGACCTCGGCCCGCCGGCGGCGCGCCCGGTGCCGGGCCGGCCGCGGGTCGGCGTGTGCTGGCGCGGTCACCCCCGGCAGTACGAGGCCACCCGTTCGATCCCGCTCGACACGTTCGCGGCGCTGTTCGCCGAGCGCGGCGCCGATTTCGTCGTGCTGCTGAACCGCCTCACTCCGGAGGAGGCGGCCCGGCTCGCCCGCGAGCCCAACGTGTCGACGCCCGCGATCCGCGACTTCGTCGACCTCGCCGCCTGGGTGGCGTCCTGCGACCTCGTCGTGTCGGTCGATACCGCGGTGGTCCATCTCGCGGGGGCGGGCGGCGCGCCGACGCTGCTCCTGTCGCGGCCGGACGCCTGCTGGCGCTGGGGTGCTTCCGGTCCGCGTGGCCCCTGGTACGACAGCGTCGAGGTGCTGCGCCACGCGGGCGACATGGACTGGCCGCCGCTCCTCGCCGCCAGCGCGGCGCGGATCGCCGCGCTTTGCCCCGATCCGGCGACGGCGTGAGCCGATCCGACGCGCGCGCCGACGGTCCCTGGCGCACCGGGCCGCAGTTCCGCCTGGCGGTGCTGGCCGCCGTCGGCGACCTCGGGGCCGCCGCCGCGGCGGCGCGGCTCGGGGCTGCCTTCACGGCGGCGGGACTGCCGCTCGCGGAGGCCCGGGCCGTGCCGCCCGGCGGGCTGCCCCTGGTGCTGCTCCGGTCGGCCACGGCCGGCATCGACGTCCTGGTGCTCGACCCCGCGACCGTGCTCCGCCCCGCCGACGTCGAGACGCTGCGGCGGGTCGCCGGGTCCGACCCGATGATCGCGGCCGTGCTGCCGCGCTTCGCCACCGGCCCGACGCAGCACCTGCCGGGCCGGTTCCCGCCGGTCGACTACACGCTCGTGCCCGACCCGCGCTGCACCTACGTCAAGGCGTCCGCCCTGCAGGCCTTGGGCGAGCCGGAGCGGGAGGAGGCCGCGGGCGAGGACGACCTCGCGGCAGCGCTCCTGTCGCTGAACCGTGCCGGGTTCCGCGTGGCGGTGGCGGGCGAAGCGCGGGCCGAGCACCCCGAGGGTGCCGTGCCCCGCGCCGGCCCGATCGCTGCCGGCCGACTGGCGCCCGGCGCTCATCCGCTCGCGGGCCTCGGCGCCGGCCGTGGCCGACGCCGTGATGGAAGGCTTGCGGCCCGGCTCCGACGGCCGGCTGGCCGTGGCCTTCGACCTGTCCCACGTCGGTCCCGAGCCACAGCGGCACGACGGGCCTGGCCCGTGCCCTGGTGGCGCCGGCGCGCGGCGCGCTGGACCGACCTCGCCCTCCATGTGATCGCCACGCCCGAGGCCTTCGCGTTCCATTTCGGCGACCTCGAGGACGGCGGCGTTCACGCGCTGCGATCCGGCGGACCGGCGCGTCTTCGCCGCGCTGATCCGCTTCGGCCAGCCTTTCCTGTGGCGCGAGATGGAGGCCGCCGCGCGGCGCGCGCCCGTGCTGGTCATGTTCATGCTCGACACGATCGGGCTCGATTGCCAGCACGACGCGCCCGACGAGCTCGACGCGCTCTGGCGCTTCTGCCTCGCCGAAGCCGACGGGATCCTGTTCAACAGCGCCTTCACGGCACGCCAGTTCGCGCGCCGCTTCGGGCCCGCGGCCCGCGTCTCGCCGGCTGTCGCTCCATTCGCTGGCGCTCGCCGGACTACCGGGTCGCGCCGGTGCCGGAGGCTCGCCGCGGACGGCAAGATCCTCCTCGTCGGCAACGCCATGCCGCACAAGCGGCTGCGCGAGACCGCCCGCCGCCTCGCCGCCGCACGCCTCGCCCGCCCCGTCTCGGTCCTCGGCCTGCCGCCCGGCGTCGTCGCCAGCGTCGAGGCGCTCCCGTCCGGGCCCGTCGCCCCGGAGGCGGTCGCCGCGCTCTACGCGGAGGCCCGCGTCGTGGTCTACCCGTCGGTCTACGAAGGCTTCGGCTTCCCCATCCTCGACGCGCTGGCGCATCGCCGCCCGGTCCTGGTCCGCGACCTCCGCCCTATGCCGAGATCGCTCGCCGGCCTGCCCGAACGCGCCAACGTCCATCGTCTACCACGACGACGAGGAGCTGATCCGGCAGCTCGCCGATCCTCCGGCCTGGACCGACGCGCAGCGCTCCCGGGCCGGTGCGGGACTGGGACGACGCCGCCGACGACCTCCGGGCCGTGCTCGACGCCGCGCTCGCGGCGGCCCACCGCGACCGGGTCGTCCGCCGCATCGACGCCCTGCGCGGCCGCATGAGCTTCATGCGGGCGCGCGCCTTCGGCGATGCCGACGATGCCGACGAGCTCGACCGGCTGGCCTGGCTGTCGGCACGGCTGGTCCAGGTCACGGTGCTCTGGCTCGGCCGGCACGTCCCCGGCACGCGGTCCTTTCTGGCCGCCGCGCATCGCGGGCTGGACCGGCTGCGCGGACCCGGAAGCGGCGCGCATGAACCGGCCGCTCCGGAGCCTGCTGCCCGGCCGCCTGCGCGGCGCGCTCGGCGCCGCCGGACGCGGTGCCGTCGCGGCCCTCGCGGGCCCGCTCCAGCCGGCGGTCCCGGCCGGAACGGTCGTGGCGATCTGCCATTGCCACGATGCCGCCTCGTGCCGGAACTCGCCCGCAGCCTCGCTGGTCGCTGCCGCGCGGCGCGGAGGTCCATGTATCGTCCGAGCAACCCCGCCGTCTTCGCCGCCTGGGCGCGCTGTCCGGTCCCGCTCGCGCGCGCCGGTCCGGTTCCACGAGACCGAGAACCGCGGGCGCGACCTCCTGCCCTTCTTCACCGTGGCGCGCGGCCTCGCGCTCGGCCCCGACACGGCGGTGCTGAAGATCCACGGCAAGCGCAGCGCCTATTCGGACCAGGGCGACTGGTGGCGGCGCGACACGCTGCGCGGCCTCCTGCCCGGTCCCTTCGCGGCGCGGCGGGCCGTGGCCCGCTTCACAGCCGACCCGCGCCTCGCCCTGATCGGGGCGCCCGGGCTCCTTCATCTCCCATCCGCTCTACTGGGGCGAGAACCGCGGCGAGGTGGCCCGGCTGCATGCGGCGAGATCGCCGGCCGGCGCCGGCGCGACGAGGACCTCGGCTTCATCGCCGGCACGATGTTCTGGATCCGCGGCGGCTTCCTGCCGGCCCTGCTGCCCCACGTCGAGCCGGACCGCTTCGAACCCGAGCCGCTCGCCCAGGACGGGACCCATGCCCATGCCTGGGAGCGCGTCATCGGCATGGCGGCGCTGGCCGGCGGGCTGGCACGTCGGCGAGACCGACCGGGCCGAGCGCCGCTGACGCGCGAGGCGGTGCGCCACCGCACGGTCAGCTACTTCTGGGCGAGCGGCGGCGGCCCCAGCCGAATCCGGCGAGGCGCGCGCCCAGCGCAGCGCCTTGGCGGCGAGGTCGTCGGGGCCGAAGGGCTTGGTCGAGGTGGTCGTCCATGCCGGCGGCCCGGCAGAGCGCGATCTGCTCGGGAAAGACATTGGCGGTGAGGGCCACGATCGGCACGCTCCCGGCGGGACCCGCCATGCGCCCGGATGCGGCGCGTCGCGTCGAGGCCCGTCCATGACCGGCATCTCCATGTCCATCAGCACGAGGGCATAGTCGCGGCGCCCGACCGCCGCGACGGCCGCGACGCCGTCGGCGACGACATCGACCGCCGCGCCGAGCGGCACCAACATCTGCAGCGCCAGCTTCTGGTTCAGCGGCGCATCATCGGCGACCAGCACGGCGAGGCCGCGCAGCGCATCCCGCTCGACGGGACGCGCCCGCGCCGGCCCGGCCGGCGGCAGCGGATCGTCCGATCGCGGCAGGGGCAGCGACGACCGAGAACCGCGTGCCGACACCCGGCGCGGACTCGACCGCGATGGTGCCGCCCATGGCCTCGACCAGCGTCTTCGAGATGGCGAGGCCGAGGCCCGTGCCGCCGAAACGGCGCGCCACGCTGGCGTCGGCCTGGGCGATAGCGCCGGAACAGGCGCGGGATGCCGTCGCGGGCGATGCCGACGCCGCTGTCGTCGACCGCGAAGCAAAGCGGCAGCCGGTCTCCGGCGGTCGGGGTCGCCCATCACGGCGAGGCTCGCCCGCACGGTGCCCGACGTCGGTGAACTTCACCGCATTGGCGAGCAGGTTGAGCAGGACCTGGCGAAGCCGGTCGGGGTCGCCGAGCACCGGTTCGAGCGGGCCGTCCGGCAGGTCGACGGCGAGCGCGAGCCCCTTGCGGTCCGCGTCCGGCCGGACCATCGCGACGGCATCCTCGAGCAGGCGCGCGGCGGAGAACGGCCGGACGTCGAGCCGCACGCCGCCGCCGTCCGAGCCGCGACAGGTCTAGCGCGTCGTCCACGATGCTGAGCAGGCCGCGGCCGGCCTCCTCGATCCGCTCGACACTGCGCCGCGCGTCCTCGGCGAGCGGTCCCTCGCGCTTGAGGATCTCGGTAAAACCCACGATCCCGTTGAGCGGCGTCCGCAGCTCGTGGCTGACGTCGGCGAGCAGGTCGGCCCGGGCTTCGGCCGCCGCCTCGGCCCTCTCGAGCGCCAAGCGCCCCTCGACGGCATCGAGGGCGAGCGCCGCCAGCGCTTCGAGCCGGCCCATCTCGCGCCGCGAGGGTGCCGGCCGCGCCACCCGGTCGAGCGCACAGAGCACGCCCGATACGGCGCCGCCGCGTGCCACGAACGGCGCCCCCGCGTAGAAGCGGGCCGCGAACGGCGCCGCCGCGAGCGGATGATGAGCGGCCCGTCCGTCGAGAGCGAGGTCCGCCAGCGCGAGGGACCCGGGAGCGTCGAGCGGGAAAGCGGCCGGGAGACCCCGTCCCGCCGCGGCGGCGTCGAGCCCGACAGGCGCGGTGATCCGGGCTTCGCCGCCCTCCCACAGCGCCAAGAAGGCCAGAGGCGCGTCGAAGAGGTCAGCCGCCAGCGCCACGACGCGACCCAGCATCGCATCGCGCTCCGCCTCGACGGAGCCGCCCGGCGGACCGACGGTGCCGCGCATCACCTCCGCCATACCCACGCCATCCGACATTCCGCGCGGCCCTCTAACACAACTTCCACCTTGTTGGCCGCCAGTGTCGCTTTTATGAGAGATAGCCGTGGATTTCCAAGGCCGTCACGGTCCTTACACGGCAAAATCGCCGCATGAACCGCCTCTTCGTACCTTTTTTTCTCGAATACTATTTGAAGTTGAGACAACGTCGATTTGCAGCCTGCGCCGTCCGGGTCCGCCGCCGCGGGAGGGGCATCGGCGTCCGGCCCCGTTGATTTCGCCGCGATCCGGCGCCAAACCGGTGTCGACCGTCCTGTCCCAGGCCAGTGCCTCCCGTCGCGGCCCCACGCGATGCCCACGCCCCGTGAACGCCATGTCCCGCCCCGTCCTCGACCGCCTCGTGATCGCCACCCACAATGCCGGCAAGCTCGCGGAATTCCGCGACCTGCTGCGCCCCTACGGGGTCACGGTCCTGTCGGCCGGCGATCTCGGCCTGCCGGAGCCGGAAGAGACCGGGACCAGTTTCGCCGCCAACGCGCTCCTCAAGGCGGAGGCCGCCGCCAAGGGTTCGGGACTGCCGGCGCTGGCCGACGATTCGGGCCTCTGCGTCGCGGCGCTCGACGGCGCACCGGGCATCTATTCGGCGCGCTGGGCGGGACCCGACAAGGACTTCGCCGGCGCCATGGCCAGGATCGATGCCTTGCTGACGGAGCGCGGCGCACGCGATGGCGCGGCGCGGCGGGCGCATTTCACCGCCGCGCTGGCGCTCGTCTGGCCCGATGGCCGGACCGAGGCCGTCGAGGGGCACGTCCACGGCACGATCGTCCATCCGCCGCGCGGCCCGGGCGGCTTCGGCTACGATCCCGCCTTCCTGCCGGACGGCCATGCGCGCACCTTCGGGGAGATGTCGGCGGAGGAGAAGCACGGCGTGCCGGCCGACGGCGGCGAGGCGCTGTCGCACCGGGCGCGCGCCTTCCAGATGCTGGCGGCCCGGCTCTTCGGCGCCCCGTGAGAGGCATCCGCCGCGCGGCCTACCATGATGCGTGACCCGCGCCCCCACGCTGTGCCATAACGGCCGCATGACAGCCCTCGCCTCATCGGACTCCGGCTTCGGCATCTACGTCCATTGGCCGTTCTGCCTGTCGAAGTGCCCCTATTGCGACTTCAACAGCCATGTCCGCCAAGCGCCGGTGGACGAGGCGCGCTACCTCGCGGCCTTCCGCCAGGAGCTCGCCCACCGCGCCGCCCTGACGCCGGGCCGCATCGTCGAGTCGGTGTTCTTCGGCGGGGGCACGCCGTCGCTGATGAACCCCGCCACGGTGGCGAGCATCCTCGACGCGGTCGCGGGGCACTGGACCGTCGCGCCCGGTGCCGAGGTGACGCTGGAAGCGAACCCGACGAGCGTCGAGGCGACGCGGTTCAAGGGCTATCGCGCGGCCGGCATCAACCGCGTCTCGCTCGGCGTGCAGGCGCTGAACGATCCCGACCTCAAGGCGCTGGGGCGCCTCCACAGCGCCGACGAGGCGCTGGCGGCGGTGGAGATCGCGGCGACCCATTTCGAGCGCTTCTCCTTCGACCTCATCTATGCGCGGCCCGGCCAGACCACGGCCGCCTGGCAGGCCGAACTCCACCGCGCCATCGACCGCGCGGCCGAGCACCTGTCGCTCTACCAGCTGACCATCGAGCCCGACACGATGTTCGAGCGGCTCTACAAGGCCGGCAAGCTCGCCGTTCCCGACCCCGAACAGGCCCGCGCCCTGTGGGAGGTCACGCAGGAGCTGACGGCGGCGCGCGGGCTGCGGGCCTATGAGGTGTCGAACCACGCGCGGCCCGGCGCCGAATCGCGCCACAACCTCGTCTACTGGCGCTACGGCGAATATGCCGGCGTCGGTCCGGGCGCGCACGGCCGCATCGTGACCCCGACGGGCCGGCGCGCCCATTCCACGGAGCGCCACCCCGAGATGTGGCTCACCGTCGTCGAGGGCGAGGGGCACGGCCTCGTGGCGGACGAGAGCCTGTCCATGGAGGAGCAGGGCGACGAGTTCCTGCTGATGGGCCTGCGGCTCGAAGAGGGTATCGACCCCTCGCGGTTCGCGGCGCTGGCCGGGCGGAGCATCGATCGGGCCCGCATCGACAGCCTCGTCGCCGACGGCCTCGTCGAGCGCTCCGCCACGGGTCGCCTGCGCGTCACGCGCGAGGGCTTCCCGGTGCTCGACATGGTGGTGGCGGACCTCGCGGCCTAGACCCTGGACGGCTCGGCGCGGATGCCCGGGCCTGACGGTCGAGGGGCCGCGAGACGGCCGGTGAGGGGGCGAACGAGGGATCCGATCCCCGCCCTCCAACCCGTCATGGCCGGGCATGTCGGTGGAGCGTCGGAGAGGGACGGGCCGTGCGACGCGGTCCGGCGCCATCCCAGCCGATCGGCCGGACAACGCATCCCGCCTCCGGCGATCCCCGAGGCTCCACACGGCCTAGCCTTAAAGCGGCGCGATCCCGGCCACGTCCGCCCGGGCGGCGGCGTCCGCGACCCTGACGCCGCGGATCAGGCGGTCGGGCACGAGTTCGGCGAGCGGCACCAGCACGAAGCCACGGTTCAGCACGTCGCGGTGCGGCAGCGTGAGCAGCGGCGTGTCGATGACGTCGTCGCCGCGGTACAGGATGTCGATGTCGATGATCGCGCGGGCCCCAACGCACCGTCTCGACGCGCCCGAGCGCCACTTCGACGGCCTTGACGCGGCGCAGGAGGTCGAGGGCGGCGAGGTCCGTCAGGCCGACCGCGCAGGCGTTGACGAACCAGTCCTGGGGCACGCCACCCCAGGGCGGGGTGCGGTAGAGGTTCGAGACGCGCAGGCCGCGCGCGATGCCGGCGCGCTCGAGCAGGGCCGAGGCCCGGGCCACGTTGTCGACCTTGTCGCCGACGTTGCTGCCGAACTGGAACGCGACCTCGACGGGGCGCTCGCGGCTCACGGCCGCTCTCCAGCGGCGGTCAGCGCCGCGAAGACCTTGAGGGCCGCGACATGGGCGGCGACGTCGTGGACCCGGAAGATCCCCGCGCCGGCCGCCGCGGCGGCGAGGTTGGCCGCCACGGTCTCGATGCCGCGCCGCTCGACCGGCGCCCCCGTGATATGGCCGAGGAAGCGTTTCTTCGACAGGCCCACCAGCACCGGCAGGCCGAAGGCCCGGCGCAGGCGGGGGATGGCCCGGATCGCCGCGATCTGCTGGGCCTGCGTCTTGCCGAAGCCGATGCCGGGATCGAGCGCGAGGCGGTGACGGGCGATGCCGGCCGCCCCGGCCAGAGCGAGGGACCGCTCGAAGAAGGCCAGCATGTCCTCGGCGATGTCGAGCGCGGGATCGATGGCGTGGCGGTTGTGCATGAGCACGGCGCCGCCTTCGCCACGCGCCACCGTCTCGGCCATCAGGGGGTCGCCCTGCAGGCCCCAGATGTCGTTGACGACGGCGGCTCCGGCGGCGAGCGCGCGCCGCGCCACTTCGGCCTTCGTGGTGTCGACCGACAGCGGCACGGCGAGACGCGCCGCCAGGACCTCGACGGCGGGACCGATGCGCCGCCACTCGTCCTCGATCGGAACCGGGGTGAAGCCGGGGCGGGTCGATTCCCCGCCGATGTCGAGGATGGCGGCGCCCTCGGCCACCAGCGCCTCGCCCCGCGGCACCGGTTCGGCCTCGTGCCGGCCGCCGTCCGAGAAGGAATCCGGCGTCACGTTGAGGATGCCCATGACGGGCAGGAGGACGTCGGCATCCCGCAGCAGGGTCTCGAGGCAGGCGGCGATGGCGGGGGTCACGGTCATGTCCTGGTGGAGTGGCGGGGACGGCGGGACGAGGTGCCCCGATGGCGGGGTGGCGCCGGAGCGCCTCCGCCTCCGGCGTATCCTCTCCGGCCTCGAGGTGCGAGCCGCTTCGTCGGGTCGCAATCGCCGGAACGAGCGTCCCCGCTGCGACGATGCTTCAGCGACCCGCCAGTGCCATGACGGCCTTCTCGCGCCGCCGCTCGACCGAGGACGGGATGCGCAGGCTTTCGCGATATTTCGCGACGGTGCGGCGCGCGATGTCGATGTTGGCGCCCTTCAGCCTCGCCACGATGGCGTCGTCCGACAGTACGTCGGACGGTGTCTCGGCATCGATCATCTGCTTGATGCGGAACCGCACCGCTTCGGCCGAATGCGCGTCGCCGTGCAGCGTCGAGGCGATCGAGGCGGTGAAGAAGTACTTGAGCTCGAAGATGCCGCGCGGGCTGGCCATGTACTTGTTCGACGTCACGCGCGAGACGGTGGATTCGTGCATCCCGATGGCGTCCGCCACGGCCTTGAGGTTCAGCGGGCGCAGATGCTGCACGCCGTGGGCGAAGAAAGCGTCCTGCTGGCGGACGATCTCGCTCGACACCTTGAGGATGGTGCGGGCGCGCTGCTCCAGGCTCTTGGTCAGCCAGTTGGCGGTCTGCAGGCAGTTGTTGACGAAGCTCTTGTCGGCGTCGCTGGCGGTGCCGCGCGCGACCCGCGCGCGGTAGGATCTGGTTGACCAGGACGCGGGGCAGGACGTCGGTGTTGAGGTCGATCAGCCAGGAGCCGTCGGGCGCCGCCCGCACGTAGACGTCCGGCACGACGGTCTGGACCGGCCCGCCGCCGTAGGAGCGGCCGGGCTTGGGGTCGAGCCGGCGGATCTCGCCCACCATGTCGGCGAGGTCCTCGTCGTCGACGCCGCAGAGGCGCTTCAGCGCGGCGTGGTCGCGCCTCGCCAGCAGTTCGAGGTGGCCGACCAGCGCCGCCATGGCGGGATCGAACCGGTCGCGCTCCTTGCAGCTGCAGCGTCAGGCATTCGGCGAGCGAGCGCGCCCCCACCCCGGTCGGATCGAAGCCGTGGACCACGGCCAGCACGCTCTCGACGCGCGCCGGCGTCGACGCCGAGCCGCTCGGCGATGGCCTCGAGCGGTCTCGGACAGGTAGCCGGCCTCGTCGACGGCATCGATGAGGCTGTGGCCGATCAGCCGGTCGACCGGGTCGGTGACGGCGAGCAGCAGCTGCCCCGCCAGATGGTCGTGCAGCGACGGCAAGGCCGCGACGTAGCGTTCGAGGTTCGATCCCTCGCCCTCGGCCGAAGGCGGCGCGCCCGTCCAGGAGGTCGCCGACAGGCCCATCATGTCGCCCGCGGGGTCGGTGCTCGGGCCGGCCCGCTCGCCGTCGAAACTGTTCTCGAGTTCGGTGCCGAGCCCCGCCTCGAGCGCGCCGCGATCGGTCTCGAACTCGTCGCGGTCCAGTCGGCCTCGACGGGGTCGCCGGTCGGCGCCGCGTTCGGGCGGCGCGCTCGTGGTCGCGCGCGTCCGGCGCGTCCTCGACGCGTTCGAGCAGCGGGTTGCGCTCCAGTTCCTCCTCGATGAAGGAGGCGAGTTCGAGGTTGGACAGCTGCAGAAGCTTGATCGCCTGCATCAATTGCGGCGTCATCACCAGGGCCTGGCCCTGGCGCATCACGAGCTTCGCCGAAAGCGCCATTCCGTCTTCGATCTCCGAGGTGGGCCCGGCCGCGGCGGGTCGCCCACGCCCGCCCAGACGCTCAACCCATAGCATGGTTCCCGGTAAAGGAACCGTCTCGACGCTGTCCGGCCTCGATTTTGCATGGCAGATCCGCACACGGCGGAGATGCCGACTACATGCGGAAGTCCTCGCCGAGGTAGAGCCGCCGCACGTCCGGATGCGGCCACGATCTCGTCGGCCGTGCCTTCGGTCAGCACGTGGCCCGAATGGATGATGTAGGCGCGGTCGATGAGGCCCAGCGTCTCGCGCACGTTGTGGTCGGTGATCAGGACGCCGATGCCGCGCTGCTTCAGGTGCCGCACGAGGTCCTGGATGTCGCCGACCGCGATCGGGTCGATGCCGGCGAAGGGCTCGTCGAGCAGCATGAAGGACGGGTGGCCCGCGAGGGCGCGCGCGATCTCGCAGCGCCGCCGCTCGCCGCCCGAGAGCGCGATGGAGGGGGCCTTGCGCAGGCGCGTGATGGAGAACTCGTCGAGCAACTGGTCGAGTTCGCGCTCGCGCTGCTTCTTGTCCGGCACCGTGATCTCCAGCACGGCGCGGATGTTGTCCTCGACGTTGAGGCCGCGAAAGATCGAGGCTTCCTGCGGCAGGTAGCCGATGCCGAGGCGCGCGCGCCGGTACATCGGCAGGCCGGTGACGTCGTGGCCGTCGAGCTGGATCATGCCCTTGTCGGGCTTCACGAGGCCGGTGATCATGTAGAACACCGTGGTCTTGCCGGCGCCGTTCGGCCCGAGCAGGCCGACCGCCTCGCCGCGGCGCAGGTTGATCGAGACGTCGTGCACGACCTTGCGGCCCTTGTAGGCCTTGCCGAGGTTGTAGACCCCCAGCATGCCCTCCGGCGACAGGTCCCGCTGGCTGCCCGGCGCCATGTCCCAGGCGGGGTCGCGCGCATAATCGTCGTCGGGCGCCTGGTCCTCCGCGTCGTAGCCGGCCGGCGCCGAACCGGAGCGGGCCGAAGCGTCGGCCAGCGCGGGGTCCGGCCAGGCGCCGTCCGCCAGATCCTCGGGAAGCAGGTCGTCGGAGGTGAGATCGTTCGGGGTCACGTCGTCGGGATGCCCCGGCGAGACCGCCTGCGGCCAGGCGTCCCGGTCGTAGGCGGACGGCGGCGCGGCGTCGAGCGCCGGCTCACGGCGCGCCGTGGCCGGCGGCGCCGATGCCTCACCGCGCGAGAACAGGCGGCGCAGGCCGCGCGGCCGGGAACCGGTCGCCGTCACGAGGGCGATCGCGTCATCACTGAGCCGCGTCGGCGTCGCGGGTCGCGGAGCCGTGCCGGGCCGCGTTCCGCCCCTTGCCGGCGGCGGGTTTGGCGGGCGCGGGCGCCGGCTTGGCGGCATCGCCGGGCGTCGCGCTGCCCGGCGTGAAGACGCTCATCACACGGCCGCCGTTGGTGGCGCCGGAGAAGACCTGCGCCTGGCCGGTCCCCATGTCGTAGATCAGCCGGTCGCCCTGGGTCACGTTGGTGCCCTGGCTGAGCGTGACATTGCCGTTGAGGTAGACCTTGTTCTCGGCCTTGTCGTAGGAGGCGTGGTTGCCGGTGCCGACCTGGTCCTTGGAGATCAGCGTCACGGGGCCGTCCGCCTCCATGTGCCGGACGGAACTGCCCTGCCCGGGCGCGCCGGCATCGGAGGACGCCGGGGTCGCCGGCGCCGTCGCGCCGCCCGCACCGGTCGCGTCCTTCTGCAGATCGATGTTCAGCTTGGACGCCTTGAGGGTCGATTCGCCCTGCACCACGACGACGTTGCCGGTGTAGATCAGCTTGTTGTCCTTGTTGAGGAAGTCGAGCTTGTCGGCCGTGATGTTGACGGGCTCCTTGGAGCCGCTGCCGGGCAGCAGCGGCACGCCGGCGGACTTCTTGGCCGGAGGTGCCTCGGCCGGGGTCGCTCTGGCGGGCTTCCCGGCGGCATCGTCCACGAACGGGATGGCGCCCGGCGTCTTCATCTTGGCTGCCGCGGGGCCGGCGAGCGGCATGAAGGCCAGGAGCGCGCCGGCCGAAGCCGCCGCGACGGCCCGCCGGCCGCGGAGACGGGAGGCGTGCGATCGGGACGCGGGGATCACGGGTCGGTTCCCTTCAGGGTCGTGGCCGTGGTCGGTGGCGGTCGAGGCCGGGGTCATGGTCGTCTGGACATGACCCTCGAACGTCACGGTGGCTCCGTTGTCCGTCATGTGCATGCTGTCGGCCGTCACGGTGCCGGTGGTCATCACCACCGTCACGGGATCGGAGGTGTCGACGGCGCCGGTCTTGAAGACGATGAAGGCGCTCTGCAAGTGGGCGTCGAGGCCCTTGTCGCTCGTGAGGTGGATCGCAGTCTTGAGCTGCATGGTCTCCTTGGAGCTGTCGTAGAGTCCGGCCGCCGAGACGATGTGCACGATGCTCTGGTCCGCCATGGTGACATGGGCGTCGATGTCGTGCAGTTCGAGCATGTTGGGCGTCTTGGCGTCCTGCACGGCGGCACTGGCGAGCAGGTCGTAGGGGCGGCCGTCGGCACGGAATCCCGTGAGCTTCGGATGCTGCATGGTGACCTTGCTGCCGTTGAGGCCGAGACCGTCGATGGTCACGCCGGGGATCACGGCCCGGAACGGGTTGAAGAAGGCGAACACCACGACCGCGACCGTGCCCAGCACGGCGCCCGACAGCACGAGCCGACGCAGCAGGCGCACGCGGGCCGTATGGCGGTCCGCGGCGCGGAACGCCTCGATCCGCACCCCGCGGCCACCCGCACCGCCGTCACGCGCGCTCGGGGGTCGGCCGGGGACGGTCGTCCGCCCGGGGGCGGTGGCGAAATCGGTCATGCGCTCGCTACAGGAAGGTTTCGGCCCGAACGATGAACGTAACCCCGAGCCATGGCCAAGTTATGACCGGCGGCACGGCTTTCGCATAGCGAAATCACCTTGCCGCCGCCCGCCAGCCGCGAGGGCCGGGCCGCGGCGCCGGCTATTCGTGGGCGAAGATGTCGATGCCTGGCCAGCCCATGAGATCGAGCCGCGCGCGCGTCGGCAGGAAGGCGAAACACCGTTGCGCCACGTCGGTCCGCCCTTCCCGGGCCAGCATGACGTCGAGTTTCGCTTTCAACGCATGGAGGTGCAGCACGTCGGACGCCGCATAGCTGACCTGCGCCTCCGTCAGGCTGTCGGCGCCCCAGTCGGACGATTGCTGCTGCTTGGAGATGTCGATGCCGAGGAGTTCGCGGCACAGTTCGCGCAGCCCGTGCCGGTCCGTGTAGGTCCTGACCAGCTTGGAGGCGATCTTGGTGCAGTAGAGGTTCTCCGTCATGGCCCCGAAGGCCTTGTCCATGACGGCGATGTCGAACCGGCCGAAGTGGAACAGCTTGAGCACCGCGGGGTCGCGCAGGAGCCGCTCGAGGTTGGGCGCGGAGGTCTGGCCCTTGGCGATCTGCACGACGTCGGCCGAGCCGTCGCCCGTCGAGAGCTGCACGACGCAGAGTCGGTCCCGGTGGGGCTGGAGCCCCAGGGTCTCGGTATCGATCGCGACGCTGTCGCCCGGCTTGTAGTCTGAGGGCAGGTCGCCCCGGTGCAGTCTGATGGCCATGTCGGCTTTCGTGGCTCTCGGCGTGGCCCGGCCGGTGCCGGGAGTCGCCGCGACCCTAGCACGGGCGGCTGCGGCTGGCCCGCGTCGCGATCGGTGCTTGCCGCGACGGCCCGCCGCCGTGGTAAGGCTCGCGCCGCTTCACGCGGCGCCGCACGGGCGCCCGCGCCACCGGGATCGCCACGACAGCATGCGCCTGACCTTCGTGATCGCCAGCGCCGTCGGGGTCGCGGCGGCCGTGGCCCTCGTGGCCTTCTATGGCTGGGAGCCGATCGTGGCCGCCGTCGCGGCCGTCGGCTGGGGCGTCGTGCCGGTCTCGCTCGTGCGGATCGGCGAGGCTGCGGGGGCCGGCCTGTGCTGGTGGCTGCTGCTCGACCGGCGGACCGCGTCGACGCTCAGAGCCTGCCTGCTGCTGCGCTGGGTGCGCGAATCCGTCAACGTGCTGCTGCCGGTGGCGCAGGTGGGCGGCGAAGTGGTCGGCGCGCGGCTGATCACGTTCTGGGGCGTGCCGAGCAGCCTCGCGGCGGCTTCCGTGCTGGTCGATCTCCTGGCCCAGACGGCGACCCAGTTCGTCTTCACGCTCATCGGCGTGGCGCTGCTCGCCACCGTCGGGGGCGCCGACGAGATCGTGCGCTGGGTGGCGCTCGGCCTGGCCCTGCTCGGCCCGGCCCTCGCCGGCTTCTTCGCCGCGCAGCGCTTCGGCGGCGCCCGGCTGCTCGACAAGGTGGTGCGCCACGTCACCGACGATCCGCAATGGGCGGCGCTGGGCGGCGGGCTCGCGGCCATCAACGCCCGTTTCCTCGACCTCTACGCCCGCCCCGGCCGGCTGGCGGCGGTGTTCGGCCTGCATTTCGCCATCTGGTTCTTCGGCGTCCTGGAGATCTGGTTCGCGATGCGCGCCATGGGCCGTCCGGTCTCCTACGGCACCGCCCTGGTGCTGGAGAGCCTCGGCCAGGCGGTGCGCGGCGCCGCCTTCGTGGTGCCGGGCGGCATCGGCGTGCAGGAGGCGGGGTTCGTGGCGCTGTGCGCCGCTTTCGGCATCCCGGCGCCGGCCGCGATCGCGCTGTCGCTCGCCAAGCGTTTTCCCGAGGTCGTCCTCGGCCTTCCGGGCCTCCTCGTCTGGCAGGCGCTGGAAAGCCGCCGCATTCTGGTGCGACGCCATGTGGCGCGCGAGCCGCAGGCGGCCGACAAAGGACCCGGGGCCGACCCCGGGGCGGCGGAAGCCGCTGGACAGGGGCAGCCCCCCGTCGCATCCCCTCGGCCCTGAGCCGGCGACGCGCGTCGATGCGGCAGGGCCACGTGGCCCGAGACGATAGAGTACCCATGTCGAATGCGATGCGATGGAGCGGAGCCGCCCTGCTGGGCGCCGCCCTCACGATCGGCGCCGCCGCGGCGGCCGCGCCCACCCCGGATCAGGCGGGATCCTCCGGCCCCGCGGCGACGGCCGGACAGCCCGCCGCCGACCCCGCCGCGCTGGCGGTCCAGGAGTTCTACGACGCGCTCTTCGAGTCCATGCGCCACGCCGGCGAATGGCACATGCAGGGCCGCTACGACCACCTCTACCCGGTGATGACCAAGCTGTTCGACACGGCCGCCATGACGCGGATCGCCGTCGGCCCCGACTTCGCCAAGCTGACGCCCGACCAGCAGGCCACCGTGCGGAGCGCCTTCGCCAAGCTGCTGGTCGCCACCTTCGCCAGCACCTTCGACGACTTCAAGGGCGAGACCTACGCGGTCAATGCCGACGTCGCGGCGCGCGGCCAGGACAAGTTCGTGAAATCGAAGTTCAACGGCGCCGGCGCACCCGTCGACATCAACTACCTCCTGCGCGGCAAGGGCGACGACTGGCGGGTGATCGACATCTACCTCAACGGCACGATCAGCCAGTTGGCCACCTGGCGGTCCGAATACGGCGCCAACTTCCAGACCGGCGGCTTCGACGGGCTGATGGCCGCCGTCAAGGCACAGATCGACAAGGACATGAAGGCATTCTGACCGCCGCGACCCTCGTCCTCCTCGTCCTGGCGGCGGCCGGCTGCGCCTATGCGCTGCTGGCCGCCGTGCTCGTGGCGCGCTCGCTCGCGCCCGGCGCACCCCGCGGGGCCGCCGCGGGCCCTCGCCCGGGCGTGAGCCTGCTGAAACCGCTCTACGGCGACGAGCCGGAGCTCGAACGCAACCTGAGATCCTTCTGCCTGCAGGACTATCCCGGCCCCGTCGAGATCCTGTTCGGCGTGTCCCACCCGGGCGACGGCGCCGTGCCGGTGGTGGAGCGGCTGATCGCGAGCCTGCCGGGGCGCGACCTCGTGCTCGTGGTCGACGACCGGCGCCACGGCACCAACGGCAAGGTATCGAACCTCATCAACATGGCGGAGCGGGCGCGCCATCCCGTCGTGGTCTTCGCCGACAGCGACATGCTGGTCGGGGCCGACTACCTCGGCGGTGTGGTGGCGGCCCTGGAGGCCCCCGGCGTCGGCGCCGTCACCTGCCTCTATCGCGGCGTCGCGGTCCCGGGCGTCTGGTCGCGCCTCGCCGTTCAGTGGATCGACCACCATTTCCTGCCGAGCGTCGTCGTCGGCCTCTCGCTCGGCCTCGCCAAGCCCTGCTTCGGGTCCACCATCGCGCTGACGCGCGACACGCTGGCGCGGATCGGCGGGTTCGCCGCCTTCAAGGACCGGCTCGCCGACGATTATGCGGTCGGCGCGGCCGTCCGGGCGCTCGGCCTCGCTGTCGCGGTGCCGCGAAACCTCGTGCTCGCCCATACCTGCACGGCGACGAGCGCGGCGGCGCTGCTGCGCCAGGAACTGCGGTGGTCGCGGACCATCCGGTCGGTCGACCCGGCGGGTTTCGCGGGATCGGTCGTGACGCATGCGATCCCGCTGGCCACGCTGGCGGGGCTCCTCTCGGGTTTCCGCCCGGTCAGCCTGATGATCCTGGGTCTCGCTGTGACATCCCGGCTACTCCTGCAGATTATCGTCGGGCGAACGCTCGATACGGGAACGAAAGGCCTTATTCTGGGCCCCGTCCGCGATTACGCGGCTTTCCTGGTCTTTCTCCTCGGCTTCTGGCCCGGTTCGATCGATTGGCGCGGCCACAGGTTCGCGCTCGAAACCGATGGATCGATGACGGCGCCCGACACAGCAGGTTCTTGATGCGCACTCTGTTCCTCCAGGCTCCTTCCTTCGACGGCTACGATGGCGGCGCCGGCGCGCGCTACCAGATGAAGCGCGAGGTGAAGTCCTTCTGGTACCCGACGTGGCTGGCCCAGCCGGCCGCGCTGGTCGAGAACTCCAAGCTGATCGACGCGCCGCCCCACAAGCTCCGCTTCGACGACATCGCCCCGCAGGTGAAGGATTACGACCTCGTCGTGATGCACACCTCGACGCCGTCCTTCGATTCCGACATCCGCACCGCCCGCATGCTGCGCGACCTCAAGCCCGACCTTAAGATCGGACTCGTCGGCGCCAAGGTCGCGGTCGAGCCGGTGCAGAGCCTCGAAGCCTGTTCGGCGCTCGATTTCGTCGCCCGCGAGGAGTTCGACTTCACCATCAAGGAAGTGGCGGACGGGCGCGACTGGTCCAAGATCGACGGCATCACCTTCCGCAACCGCGAGGGCGTCATCGTCGGCAACCAGGACCGCCGCATCCTCGAGAACATGGACGAACTGCCCTTCGTCACGCCCGTGTACAAGCGCGACCTCGAGATCGAGAACTACTTCGGGGGCTACCTGAAGCACCCCTACATGTCGTTCTACACCGGCCGCGGCTGCAAGAGCCGCTGCACCTTCTGCCTGTGGCCGCAGACTGTCGGCGGCCACAACTACCGCACCCGGTCGATCGGCCACGTGATGGACGAGCTGCGCTACGCGCGCGCCGCCTTCCCGCAGGTCAAGGAGTTCTTCTTCGACGACGACACGCTGACCGACAACCTCCCCCGCGTCGAGGCGCTGGCGAAGGAGATCGGCAAGCTCGGCATCACGTGGTCCTGCAACGCCAAGGCCAACGTGCCGCGCGATACGCTGAAGGTGCTGAAGGACAACGGCCTGCGCCTGCTGCTCGTCGGCTACGAGTCGGGCAACCAGCAGATCCTGCACAACATCAAGAAGGGCATGCGCACCGACGTGGCGCGCCGCTTCACCAAGGACTGCCACGAGCTCGGGATCGTCATCCACGGCACGTTCATCCTCGGCCTGCCGGGCGAGACCAAGGAGACGATCGAGGAGACGATCAACTTCGCCAAGGAGATCAATCCCCACACCATCCAGATCTCCCTCGCGGCCCCCTACCCCGGCACTTTCCTGTACAAGCAGGCCAGGGAGAACGGCTGGCTCTACGACGAGACCCAGGACCTGCTGACCGACGGCGGCACCCAGATCGCGCCGCTGTCCTACCCGCACCTGAACCACACCGAGATCTTCACCTCGGTCGAGGACTTCTACCGGCGCTTCTACTTCCGCGCCCCGAAGATCGCCTCGATCGTCGGCGAGATGGTCCGCAGCCCCGAGATGATGAAGCGCCGCCTGCGCGAGGGCGTCGAGTTCTTCCGCTTCCTGCGCGACCGCAAGGAAGCCGCCTGAGGGCGGAGCGCACCGGGCTCGTGCCGCCGCCGGCTGGCGGAGCGGGCCAGCGCGGTCGAGCGTAGCACCGGCCGGCCCGAACCACGGACCGGCACGGCCCGTCGATCGCCGTCAGACGAGACGTTCCAGCCGCTCGAGCCAGCCATTGAAGTGCGGGCATCGGGCCCGCATCGGCCCGAGCCCGATGCTGAGCGCTCCGACATTGCCCATGACGGGCTTCTGGTAGCCGGGAATGAGGGCACGGATCCGCTTCGAGGGGGCCGTCACGGGGCTGTCGTCGATCTCCTCGGGCGTTCCGAACGATGCGCTGGCCCGCTGCATGGCGGCCGCGACCCGCGGCAGACCGATCCCGGCCGCGAAGGCGTCGCAATCGGAGAACAGCAGCGCTTCGAACTCGTGAAGCAGCACGCCTCCGGTGAACCGCAGCTGCCGCGACGATCGCGCGAAGGCCCCGTTGACGACGTTTTCCATACCCGCCTCGACGATGGCCGCCCGCTCGGCATGCGGCAGCGACGGAGCCCTGTCCCGGTTCGGCCAACCCGTCGCTCCGCCGGCCGGGAGCCCGTAGTAGTCGACCAGGGTGGTGGCATGAAGGCCCGGGTCTTCCCGGAGCTTCTGAACGATGTCCGAGGCGACGCTCGGCCAGGACCGGATGCCGCCGCGCCGGCTTCTTGCACGGGCATTGCCGAGGAGCCTGCAGTCGACCCGTTCGAAGCCCAATGCGACGAGATGCGGCGCCACGAGTTCCCGCACGAAGGTGTCCTCCGTGTCGCCCTCGACGTGGACGAGGAGCCGCACCGGGATCAGGCCTCGACGTTGGGACGGCCGTTGAACTCGCCGGCCTCCCAGAGCTGGCCGAGGCTGTACTTCTCCAACCAGTCCTCAAGGTCGTGGTTGCTGAGACGCCTGATCGTCGTTCCGCCGCCGACGCGGTCCGCGACGAGGACGTCGTCGGGTTGGAAATTGTCGAGCAGCAACGGGGACTGGGTGGACAGGATCACCTGCGAGTCGACCGCCGCCTGCTTGATCATGGAGGCGAGAAGCGTGATCGCGTAGGGGTGCAGGCCCAGTTCCGGCTCGTCGACCAGGATCACCGAGGGGCGCAGCCGGGCCGGCTGCAGGAGCAAGGTCGCCAATGCGACGAACCGCAAGGTGCCGTCCGACAGCGACGACGCGTCGAAGAACGCGTCCGAACCCTTGTGCCTCCATTCCAGCCGGATGACCTCGGGATTGAGGGCGGACGCGTCGAGCACGAAATCGTCGAAGAACGGGGCGACACGCTGAACGATGGCCCGGATCAGCCGATACTCGCCGGGACACTGCGCCTTGAGCCGGTACAGGAAGGCTGGAAGGTTTGAACCGTCTGTCCTCAAATGGCGGTTGTCGGCCAGTTGCGCCGGGCGTCGCAGGGGCGCGGTGCCGCTCGTGTCGTGGAAATGATAGACACGCCAGCCATCGAGGTGATCCTGCACGGAACGGGCGACGTCCGGCTGGGAATCCCGGCTGATTCCGGCTTCTCGCTGGACCGGGCTCAGAAGCGTCTCGTGCGGGAAAGGGTCGGCGCGCCTGGTCCCAAACAGCACGGTCTCGGAGGTGGGCACGAGAGCGCCGTCGGCCGTGGGACTGAGCGTGAGGTTGTACTGGTTCGTCTCCCCGCCGAACGACAAGGCGATGCGGAGCCGGGACGTTCGCCCAGTCCCGAAATGCAGGACCCTGTCGGCGCCTCCAGCCGTCGCCACATAGTGCTGCAGGCGCCCGTCGCGGATCTCGCGAAGGAACGAGAACAGGTTGATGAAGTTGGACTTGCCCGACCCGTTCGCGCCGATGAGAACGTTGATCGGCAGGAGGGCCAGCCGGTCGATCCTTCCGATGCTCCGGAATCCTTCGATCGAGATCCAGTCCAAGGCAGGCATGCGATATCCCATCTCTGAAACCATCGATCGGCCTTCGCCGGAGGATGGCACCATTGCGGACAGCGGGCCGCAGAACCCTGTTTCAGATCCCGACCGGACGCAAGCCGTCACCATCGGTCCCCGCCGGCAGTCCCTTCCGTCCCGGCCGCGTAACGACGGCCAGGCGAGGCTTCAGCGACCCTCTCCGGCACGAAACAATCGGACGCGGCTAGCGCTCATGCGAGCGATGATCCTGCCGATGGCGGCGAGCTCCGACGTGATCGGCAAGCGCTGCGCTGCAGGAGGGGGCCCGGACCGAACCGGCCGCGGCGTCATCCGGGCGAGCTCGTCGTGCCCAAGCATCTGATCGTCACGGCCGACGACTTCGGCGTGTCGCCGCAGGTCAATGCCGCCGTCCTGCGGGCGCATCGGGACGGCCTCCTCACCAGCGCGAGCCTGATGGTGGCGGGCCCGGCCGCCGGCGAGGCGGTGGCGATCGCGCAGGCCCATCCCAGGCTCCGCACCGGGTTGCATCTCGCGCTCGTCGACGCCCGGCCGGCCCTGCCGCCGCGCGACATCCCCGACCTCGTCGGGTCCGACGGCTGGTTCCGGCGCGACACGGCCCGGTTCGGGGCCGAGCTCTTCTTCTCGCCGCGCATGAGGCGCCAGCTCGCCCGCGAGATCGCGGCCCAGTTCATGGCCTATGCGGCGACGGGCCTGCCGCTCGACCATGTCGACGCGCACCAGCACTTCCACCTGCATCCCACCGTGGCGGGCCTGATGATCCGGATCGGCGCCCGTCACGGCATGGGGGCGGTCCGCATCCCGACCGAGCCCACGGCGGTGATCCGCGCCATCGAACCCGGCGCCCGCAGCGCGCTGCCCGCCATCACGGCGCCATGGACGCGCCTGCTCGGCTCGCGGATGCGGCGGGCCGGCTGCCGCGTGCCCGACCAGGTGTTCGGGCTGAGCTGGACGGGTGCCATGACGGCGGGCCGGATGGTCGCGCTGCTCGAGCGCCTGCCCGAGGGCACGACCGAGATCTACACGCATCCGGCGCTCGACGGCGACTTTGCCGGCGCCGCCCCCGGCTACCGCTACGGCGCGGAGCTCGAAGCGCTCCTCGCTCCGGCCGTGCTGGCGGCGGCGCGGCGGAGCGGCGCGACGCTCGGCGGATACGGCGACCTGGCCTGAGGCCGGGGCGCCGGCCCGCCCTTGCCGGATGCCGCGCCGGCGCTCTATCGGAGGTGATCGCTTCCGCTGGAGTCCGCCATGAGCTTCGACATCGTCTCGGAGACCCGCTGCTGCGAGGGTCGGCAGATCACCATCCGGCATGCCTCGACCAGCACCGGCACGCCGATGCGCGCGGCCGTCTACCTGCCGCCCCAGGCGGCGCGCGGTCCCGTCCCGGTGTTCTGGTTCCTGGCGGGCCTGACCTGCACGGAGGACAATTTCACCCAGAAGGCCGGCGCCCAGCGCGTCGCGGCCGAGCTCGGCCTCGCGCTCGTCGCCCCCGACACGAGCCCGCGCGGCCCGGACGTTCCGGACGACCCCGCCTACGACTTCGGCCAGGGCGCGGGGTTCTACCTCGACGCCACCGAAGCACCGTGGTCCCGGCACTTCCGCATGCGCACCTATATCGAGGACGAGCTTCCCGCCCTGCTCGGGGCCGGCCTGCCGCTCGACCTCCGGCGCCAGGGTCTGTGCGGCCATTCGATGGGCGGCCACGGCGCCCTGACGATCGGATTGCGCAACCCGGGGCGCTTCCGCGCCGTCTCGGCCTTCGCCCCCATCGTGTCGCCGATCGCCTGCCCCTGGGGCGAGAAGGCGCTGACCGGCTACCTCGGCCAGGATCGCGCCGCCTGGCGCCGGTACGATGCCTGCGCGCTGATCGAAGACGGCGCCCGCCTGCCCGAGATCCTGGTCGACCAGGGCACGGCGGACCCGTTCCTCGACAGCCAGCTCAAGCCCGAGCTCCTCGCGGATGCCTGCCGCGCCACCGGGATTGCGCTCACGCTGAACCGGCGCGGGGGCTACGACCATTCCTACTTCTTCATCGCGACCTTCATCGAGGCGCACCTGCGCTGGCACGGGGCGCGGCTGGCCGGATAAGCGGGGCGCCGCGAGCCTCACGGGCGCGGCGCGGCGCCGGTCAGGCCCGGGCGCGGCAGCGGAGCGGAAGCAGCGTCGGGGGCCGGAGGGGCTTGCCGGCGGTCCCGGGCGGGACGGCCGCGGCGGCGAGGAAGCGCGCGGCACGCGCCGCGTCGATCAGCTCGTAGGTGGCCGCCGTCACCACGCCGCCGACCGTGACGGCCTTGCCTGAACGCGCGCCCGAGAAGCCCATGAACCGGTGCTCGTCGTCGATCACCGCGGCGTCGCTGCCCTGCACCGGCGCCAGGATGCGGCCCCCGCCGGTGCTCGACACGCTCGCGGCCGCGAGGCCCGGGGCGGTCTCGCCGGGCAGGAAGAACAGGGCGAGGCGCGCGGCGGCGTCCGGCGGCGCGAGCACCACCGGCACCGCCTCGGGCCGCGTCGCGGCGGCGAGGAGCGCCAGGCCCGACTCGGGGTCCTGCCGGGTGAAGGCGGCCGGCGCGCCCGCGAGCGTCGGCTCCATGCAGGTCTTCGCATCGGCCCGGGCCAGCGCGAGGCCGGGCGCCACCAGGACGGCCGCCCCGACCAGCACCGGCGGCGGCGGGGGCGCCCGGGGCGCCGCGGCCGAGGGCGCCGGAGCCGCGGGGGGCGGCGTCGCCGGCATCGGCGGCATGGGATCGAAGGAGGCCGCCACCGCGAGCGCGATCCGGTCCATGTCGCGGGCCGCCACCGGGTAGGTCAGGGTGAAGCCACGCAGCGTCGGCACGCCCCCGGCGGGCGTCGCGAGGGCGTAGCGGCTGTAGAACTTGCGGTCGCCGACCTCCCCCGACACGACGACGAAGTCGGGCCTGGCGAGCTTGTAGGCGACGTGCCGCTCCGGTGCCTCCCGGGTCAGCCGGGCGAAAACGTCGGCGAGGCCGTCCGGGGATGCCGGACGCCCGGCGGTCTCCAGCACGCTGCGGCCGTCACCGGAGGCGTAACGGGTGCCGTCGGGGATCGGGCTGCGCACCGGGAGCCGCTTCGACGGGACGCCGATCGACAGCGCGGCCCGGGTGTCGCGCAGCAGCGTGAAGCCCGCGGCGCCTCGGGCCGCCTCGGCGGCGACGAGGAGCTTGGACCGGACCGGCCCCGTCAGCGCCGCCTCGGGCGCGGCGCCGCTGCGGTCGGCGAAGGCCAGCAGCGCCTCGCGGGTGCGCGGTCCGAACGTCCCCGCGACCGCGCCATTGAAGTCGCCGGTCCACACCAGCGCCGCCTGCAGGGCCCGGCGGTCGGCCTCGGGCAGAGCCTCGAACGCGTCCTTCAGGGGATCGGCCTGGGCCTGCGCCGGAGCGGCGGGCGGGGCGGCGCGGGCGGGGCCGGGCGCGAGCAGGAGGAGCGAGAGCAGGAGGGCGACGCGTGCCGGCATGACCACCATCCCCCGCGCTACCCGGACCGGACGCCCGAAAGGCGCCGACCTCCGGCCGGGCCGGTCCCCGAGTCCGGAGCGTCAGTCGAGGCGTTTCAGCTCGGAGCGGAAACGCCGCGCGTTGTCGACATAGGATTGCGCGGATCGGCGCAGGCCGTCCAGCGCCGCGTCGTCGAGCTGGCGGACGACGCGCGCCGGAACGCCGACGATGAGGCTGCGGTCGGGGAAGGCCTTGCCCTCCGTCACCAGAGCGCCGGCGCCCACGATGCAGTCGGCACCGATGCTGGCCCCGTTCATGACCGTGGCGCCCATGCCGATAAGGCTGTTCGGACCGATGGTGCAGCCATGCACGATGGCGCGATGGCCGATGGTGCAGCCCTCGCCGATCACCATGGGGAACCCGGGATCGGTATGGAGGACCGCGCCGTCCTGCACGTTGGTGCGGGCGCCGACCACGATCGTCTCGCGATCGCCGCGGATCGTGGCGCCGAACCACACGCCGACATCCTCGCCGATGTCGACCCGCCCGATGACGTGGGCGCCGGGAGCCACGAAGAACCGGTCCTCGGCCGGTAGCCGGGGCACGTCGGACCCGAGCGAATAGACCGGCATGGCCCGCCTCCCCGGCGCGCCGTCAGGCGAGGTTGGCGGGCGGGGGCGTGCCGTCGCCGACGCGCTGGCGATAAAGGCCGGCGAAGTCGATCGGGTCGATGAACAGGGGCGGGAAGCCGCCGTTGCGCACCGAATCGGCGACGATCTGGCGGGCGAAGGGGAAGAGCAGGCGCGGGCACTCGATCATGACCACCGGGTGGACCTGATCGCTCGGGATGCCGGCCACGCGGAACACGCCCGCATATTCGAGCTCGAACTTGAACAGCGTCCCGGCACCCTCGCCGGCGGACCCTTCGAGCGACAGGACGACCTCGAAATCGGTCTCGGACAGCTGCCGGGCGTTGACGTTCACCTGGATGGCGATGTTGGGACCCTGCTCCTGCGGCCCGAGCGAGTTCGGCGCGTTCGGGTTCTCGAAGGACAGGTCCTTGATGTACTGCGCGAGGGCGTTGAGCTGCGGCCCCTGCCCACCGGCCTGGCCGCCTGCCCCGTTCCCGTTCCCGTTCTGCTCGGCCATCGATCGTTCCTCGGCGCGCTCACGGCCTCAAGGCCGGTTCCGCGCCGCCGGTACCATGGAAGCCGGGGCCGCTACAAGCGGGCCACGGCCCGGCGGGCGACCGCGAAACGCCCGGCCCGCCGATCAGGTCGGCCGCGACCGGTCGAGGCGGGACCAGTCGGTCGCCTCGAGGTCGATGGTGCCGGGTCCGGCGGCCCGCACCCGCTCGGCGCGCGAGGCCGCGAGCGGCCCCGTGGTGAAGCCGATGCGCGCCTTCAGCCAGTCGCGGCAGGAGGGCGCCAGCATCGCGAGGCCGACGGCGTCGGTGATGAAGCCCGGCAGGATCAGCAGGATCGCCCCGACGGCATCGAGCGCGCCGTCGATGAAGGCGTCCTCCCGCGCCAGGCGCCCTTCGGCGACGTCGCGCAGGCGCGTGAAGGCCGCCCCGCCGAGACGCTTCAGCCGCGCGGCGCCGAGCAGCGTCGAACCGATGCCGAGCAACACGGCCGGCCCGGCGCCGAGCCAATCCACGACGGCGATGAAGGCCACCACTTCGGCGACGACGCCGAGCAGCAGCAGGGTTGGGAGGTTCTGGCGACGCAGCATGGGCGAGCGGGTCCCGAAAAGGCGGGGCTCTCGTCGCCATCCCCCTTCTCCGCGCCGGGGGGCGTGGATATTGAGGGTAGCGTCCCCACATTCGACACCGAATATGGGCGCAGCTCCGCGCCACCGCAACGCGCGGCTCCGCGTCCCAAGCCGGCAAGGCCCGAACCCCATGCACCAGCCCTTCGACCCCGCGATCGTCGTCTTCGCCCTGCTGGCGATCTTCGTCGTCTGGAAGCTGCGCTCCGTCCTGGGCACGCGAACCGGCACTGAGCGGCCACCCTTCGATCCCTTCGAGGCCCGGCGCAAGCTGCGCGAGGGCAAGGCGGCGCGGGACTCGGCCCCGCCCGAGCCGGTCCGCGGGCCCGGCCAGGTGATCCCGATGCAGCGCGGCGAGGCCCGCGCCACCGAGCCCGTCCGGCCCGCCGCCGACCCGGCCGACGCCTGGCGCGGCGTCATCGAACCGGGGTCGCAGGCCCTCGACGGCCTCGCCAAGATCAGTGCGGCGGACCGCGGCTTCTCGGCGGAAAGCTTCATGGCCGGGGCCCGAGCCGCCTACGAGATGATCGTCGCGGGTTTCGCGGCCGGCGACCGGAACGCGCTGAAGCCCCTGCTCGCCAAGGACGTCTACGATGGGTTCGAGTCGGCGATCGCGGCGCGCGAGGCACGGGGCGAGACCACCGAGACGACTTTCGTGTCGACCGAAGCGCCTCTGGTGCATGACGCGCACCTGCGGGGCCGCACCGCCCAGGTGACGATCCGCTTCCAATCCAAGATGATCACGCTGACGCGCGGCCGGGACGGCACCGTCACGGACGGCGCGCCGGACCGGGTGGCCGACGTGATCGACCTGTGGACCTTCGCCCGCGAGGTCGATGCCCGCGACCCGAACTGGCGACTGGTCGCGACCGAAGCCGGCGCCTGACCGCGCCAGTGTCGGCGCCATGCGTATCCGTCGCCTGTCCGAGGCCGAGATCGACATCTGGCGGCGCGTCGCCGAAACCGTGACGCCCCGGCCCGGCAGCACGTTGCCCGAGCCGGCAGCGGCCCCGCCCGCTCCACCGCAGCCCGCCCCGCGGCCGGCCGCCGCGACGCCGGCGCCCGCCCGCAGCTTCTCGGCCGCCAGCTACACGCCCCCGGTCTCCGCCCCGAAAGCCCCGCCCGTAGGCCTGGAGCGCCGGTTCAAGCGCCGGGTGGCCCACGGGCGCATCCCGGTCGACGGCGTGCTCGATCTCCACGGCATGACGCAGGCCGAAGCCCATGCGGCGCTGCACCACTTCCTCGCCGGCGCCCAGCGCGACGGCGGGCGCCTCGTCATCGTGGTCACCGGCAAGGGCGTGAAGGACCGGGGCCGCTGGGACGGGGCCGAACCCGGTGTGCTGCGCCGCGCCGTGCCCTATTGGCTGCGCGATGCTCGGCTGCGCCCCATCGTGGTCGGCTTCGAGGAGGCGGCCGTCGGCCACGGCGGCGCCGGCGCGCTCTACATCCGGCTGCGGCGCCCGTCCGTCACCTGATAGCCGACGAGCGCCACGACCGCGGTGGCGACGACGAGACAGGCCAGCGCGCCCTTGAGGCCCGCGATCCCCGACAGGAAGCCGATGATGGGCGGCCCCAGCAGGAAGCCGGCGTAGCCCACGGTCGCGACGGGGGCGACCCCGGCGGCCGGGTTCGTGCCGACGCGTGCGGCGGCGCTGAAGGCCACGGGCGCCACGTTGCCGAGGCCGAGGCCGACGAGCCCGAAGCCCAGGGCCGCCGCGAAGGGCAGCGGGACCAGCACGGCGAGGGCGAGACCGGCGCCCGCCAGCGCGCCGCCGCCGACGAGGATGCGGCGGGCCCCCAGCGCCGCCACGGCGCGGTCCCCCGCGAAGCGCACGCCCGCCATGGCGATCGAGAACCCCGCATAGCCGGCCGACGCCAGCGCGAGGCCGCTGCCGGTCACCGTGTCGAGATAGATGGCGCTCCAGTCACCCATTGCGCCTTCGACGACGAAGCAGAAGGCCGTCACGAGGCCGAGCCCGACGAGGCGCCGGCCGGGCAGCGCCAAGGCCGGGCCACGCTCGGCGGGGCGCGGCGATTCCGCGCCGAGGAAGGGCAGAGCCGCGAGCCCGACGACGCCGGCCACGACGGCGGCGGCGCCGATCTGGCCCGCGGCGCCGAAGCCGGCGGCCGCCAGCGCCCCGCCCAGCGCGGCTCCGCCGAGGCCGCCGAGGCTGAAGGCGCCATGGAACGAGGACATGAGCGGGGCGCCCCAGCGCTCCTCCAGCGCGCCCGCATGGCCGTTCATGGCGACGTCCAGCAGGCCCATGGCGACGCCCATGGTGAAGGTGGCGGCCGCCAGCCCGGCCAACGACGTGGCCAGGACCGGCAGGACCAGCGTCAGGACCGTGGCGACAACGCCGAACTGCGTCACGCGCCGGGTGCCGAAGCGCGAGGCCAGCGCCCCGGTCGCCACCGTGGAGGAGAGCGAGCCGCCCGCGAAGGTGAGCAGCGCGACGCTGATCTCCTGGTCGGTCAGCGCGAGTCCCCCCTTGATGGCGGGCAGCGCCGCCGCCCAGGCACCCGCGAACAGGCCGAGTTCGAGGAACACCGCCAGGATGGCGGCGCGTTCGGCCCAGCGGGCATCGCGGACAGCATCGGACAGGCTCGTCATCGATGTTCCTTCACAAGCGCCGCGGCACGGCGCGTCCGGCGGACAGGGCGGCCCGACCCCATGTCGGGCACGCTGGTCCGCTGCGCAACCGCCGTCCGCGCGGCACCGAGGCCCGCGCGCACCGGCGGTTTGGAGACTATGTACGAACGCGCACGATCGTGCAACACCAAGAGTACCGGTCACCGACTCTTGCAGCCTTCGACTGTCAGCGCCGGAGGACGACGCCGTCCTCGGGCCGGCGGCGTTCCCAGCCGCGTCGTTCGAGTTCGGGCCGGTCGGTCTCCTCGGCCGGGTGCCCGACGCACAGGTATGCGATGAAGCGCCATGCGGCCGGGACATCGAGCAGCCCCGCCATCTCGCCCGGCTCCAGGATCGACACCCAGCCGAGGCCGATCCCTTCGGCTCGGGCTGCGAGCCAGAGCGTGTGGACGGCCGTGACGACCGAATAGTCCACCATCTCGGGCATGGTGCGCCGCCCGAGGCCGTGGCCGACCGAGGTGCCGCGGTCGGCGAAGACCGCCAGCTGGACGGGCGCGTCATCGAGCCCGGCGAGCTTCAGCCGGGCGTAACGCTGCGCCCGCTCGCCCTCGTAGCCCGTCGCCGCTTCGGCGTTGCAGCGCGCGAAGAGGGCGCGGACGGCGGCGCGCCGGGCCTCTTCGTCGACGATGACGAACCGCCAGGGCTGGCTCAACCCGACGGAGGGCGCCAGGCAGGCGAGGTCGAGCAGACGCTCGATCGTGCCGCCGGGCAGCGGCTCGCGGCGGAAGGCGCGGACGTCCCGCCGCCACTGCAGCAAGGTTTCGAGGTCGGCCCTGAAGCCGTCGTCGAAGCGCGGGCTCACCGCGGCACGACCCGCCACGTCACGGTGACGCTGCCCTGGAACTGCAACCTGTCCGGAGGCCTGATCCCGACCGATTTCGCCCGGGCGAGACGCAACGGCCGCTCGAAGCCGCCCTCGCCCCCGCCGGCATCGCCGTCGGCGATGCGCAGGATCCCGTCGAGCCGCAGGTCGCCCGCTTCGGCATAGACCGTCGCCTGCCGCCTCGCGTCCGCCATCGCGGCGCGGCGGACCTCGTCGAGCGCGCCGGCGGTCTCGGCCACGGCGAAGCGAGCCGACTGGACCTCGAACAGTCCCGCTGCCGCGATGTCGCCCACGACGGCGTCGAGCCGGTCGGGACCGGGCATCGAGAGGTCGTAGACGGTCTCGGCCCGATAGGTCGGGCGCGGGGGCGGTGCGCCGGGCGAGGCCGGCACCTCGTCCTCGCCGAGGTCGAAGGCACCCTGGTCGACCGACACGCCCTGCGCCTTCAGCCGGCCGAGCACCGCCGCCGCCCGTGCCACGCGGGCCTCGTGGTCGCGGGCTACCCCCTCGGCGGTCGCGCCGCGCGTCACGAGCGCGATCGCGAGCCGCGCCACGTCCGGCTTGCGGTCCACCGTCGCGGTCCCGCGCACGACGAGGGTCGCGGGCTCCGGCGGCGGCGCGGCGGGCTGCGCCGCTGTCCCCTGCGCCAGCACCGGGCCGGGCGCCGGCAGGCAGACAGCCAGCAGGCCCGGGAGGAGCAGCGCCGCGAGTCTCGGGCTGCGTCTCGCCGGCGGTCTCGCGTCGTGGTCCGTCATCCTGGTCTCCCCGGTCGCTGTGGTCCGGGACGAACGCCGTCCCGGGCCGGCCTCAGTCCCGCCGGGCCAGGAGGTCCGGCCGCCGCTCGCGCGTCAGGCGCTCGGCCTCGGCGTGCCGCCAGGCCGCGATACGGCCGTGGTCCCCGCCGACCAGCACGGAGGGGATCTCGCGACCCTCGAAGACGCGCGGCCGCGTGTAATGCGGGTATTCCAGCAACCCGCCCTCGAAGCTCTCCTCCTCGCCCGAACGCTCCTGGCCCATGATGCCGGGCAGGAGGCGGACACAGGCGTCGAGCAGCGCCAGGCAGGCGACCTCGCCGCCCGACAGGACGAAGTCGCCGATCGATACTTCCTCGAGGTCCCGCGCCGCGATGATCCGTTCGTCGACGCCTTCGAACCGGCCGCACAGCACCACCGCGCCGGGCCCGTCCGCGAGGGCGCGCACGCGCGCCTGGTCCAACGGCCGGCCGCGCGGGCTCATCAGCAGCCGGGGGCGCGGGTCGCCGGGGGGCGCCGCGGCGTCGAGCGCGGCGGCCAGCACGTCGGCCCGCATCACCATGCCGGCCCCGCCCCCCGCCGGCGTGTCGTCGACCGTGCGGTGGCGGCCGAGCCCGTGGAGGCGGATGTCATAGGGCTCGCAGGACCACAGGCCCCTGGCGAGGCCGTCGCCGGCGAGCGACAGGCCGAGCGGCCCCGGGAACATGGCGGGGAACAGCGTGAGGGGGGTGGCGCGCCACATGGTCAGGCGTCGTCCAGCGTGGCGTCGTCCTCGCTCTCGGCCAGCAGCGCGCCGGGGGCGACGACCACGCGTCCCGCCGCGAAGTCGACCACGGGCACGAAGGCGAGCGTGAAGGGCACGAGCAGACTGTCCCCCCCGGCGTCGGGCTCGATCTCCAGGATGTCGCCGGCGCCGTGGTTGACGACGCCGCGGATGCGCCCGAGCCGGGCCCCGCCCTCGTCCTCGGCCCGGAGACCGATGAGGTCGACGTGGTAGAACTCGTCGGGGGCGGGGGGCGGCAGCCGGTCGCGCGGGACGTAGAGCTCCGTATGGGTGAGGGCGGCGGCGGCGTCGCGGTCGTCGATGCCGGCGAAGCGCACGACCAGCATGTCACCCTTCAGCACCCGAAGCGCCTGAACCACGAAGGACCGCCGGCCGTCGGCGTCGGTCAGCGGGCCATAGGCGCCGATGTCGCGAGGCTCCGCCGTGAAGGACTTGATGCGGACCTCGCCCCTGACACCCTGGGCCGCCCCCACCACACCGACCAGCACCCGCCCTTCGCCCATCGCCCGCTCCCCTCCCCGGCATCCCCGCGCCTTCCTATGGCACGGTTCGGCGCGGATGCGCAGACCCCGGGTCCCCCGACGCCGGATCGCCCCGTCTTGCTTTAAGGGCCGGAGTCGTGCGAGTGCTTCGCGCCACGTGGGTTTCGGCCCGCGCCTCGCGGTGGCGGCCCTATCCGACCGATCCTTGCGGCATTCAGTGCCGGCGAGAGCTTCGTCATGACGCGGACGGTCCGCTCGCGGAGCGCCGGCCCGTGCGACGGCGCGAACTTGAGGATACAGACGACCGAATGTTGACCAGGATCGTAGCGCGGATCGTCGCCGCCTGCAGCCGCCACGCCATGCTGGTCGTGCTGCTGTCGGGCCTCCTCACCGTCTTGTCCGCCTGGTATGCGGCCACGCACTTCGCCATCAACACGGATTCCAACACGCTGATCGCCAGCGACCTGCCCTGGCGCCAGCGCCAGGAGGCGTTCAACGTCGCCTTCCCGCAGAACGACGGCCTGATCCTGATGGTGATCGACGGCGCGACGCCCGAGGCTGCTCAGGATGCCGCCGACCGCTTCGTGGCCCGGTTGAAGGACGACACCCGGCACTTCGATTTCGTTCGCCTTCCCCCCGAGCAGACCTTCTTCGGCAAGGACGGACTCCTGTTCCAGTCCGTCCCCCAGGTGCAGCAGGTCGCCGACCAGCTCGGCCGGGCCCAGCCCCTCATCGCCACCCTGGCCGCCGACCCCAGCCTGCGCGGCCTGGCCCAGATGGTCGGCATGATGGGCATCGGCATCGAGCAGGGGAAGATCCCGCTGGACCAGGTGCGGCCGTTCTTCGGCAAGATGGCGGATTCGATCGAGGGCGCCGTCGCGGGGCGGCTCGTGCCGTTCTCGTTCCAGGGCCTCGCGGGCGGCAACGACGGCCAGGCCTACCCGAACCGCCGTTTCGTCCAGATCAAGCCCAAGCTCGATTACGGCTCGCTCGAGCCCGGCGCCGCCGCCACCGACGTGGTGCGCAAGGCCGTCGACGACCTCCACCTCACCCCGGATCAGGGCGTCACGGTGCGGCTCACCGGCCAGATCCCGCTCGACGACCAGGAGTTCGGCACGCTCAAGGAAGGCTTCGCGCTGAACTCGATCCTCACCGTCCTGGCGGTGGTGTTCCTGCTGTGGCTGGCGCTGAAATCGGGCCGGCTCATCGTGGCGGTGTTCATCGCGACCGCGGTGGGTCTCGTCATGACGGCGGCGCTGGGGCTGCTGCTGGCGGGTGCGCTGAACCTCATCTCGGTCGCCTTCGCGGTGCTGTTCATCGGCATCGGCGTCGATTTCGGCATCCAGTTCTCGGTGCGCTACCGCGACGAGCGCTTCCTCGAAGGCACGCTGCTGCCCGCCATCGTGGGCGCCGGCGCCAAGGCGGGCCGGCCGCTGCTGCTCGCCGCGGCCGCCACGACGGCGGGCTTCTTCTCGTTCCTGCCGACCGACTACAAGGGCGTGTCGGAGCTCGGGCTCATCGCCGGCAACGGCATGATCATCGCCTTTCTGGTGTCGATCACGCTGCTGCCCGCCCTGCTCATGCTGTTCAACCCGCCTTCCGAAGCGCAGGAGGTCGGCTACGCCTTCCTCAAGCCCGTCGACCATTTCCTCGAGAACCATCGCCTGCTGGTGATCGCCGCGACGCTCGGCCCGGTCGTGCTCATGGCGCCGTTGCTGTTCCACGTGCGGTTCGACTTCAACCCGTTGAACCTCAACAGCGACCGGGTCGAGTCGGTGGCGACCATCCGCGACCTGTCCACCGACCCCAGCACGACGCCCTACAAGATCGACGTGCTCGAACCCAACCTGGCCAAGGCGAACGCGGTCGCGGCCGAGATCGCCAAGCTGCCCCAGGTGGCGGGTGCCAAGACGCTCGACGCCTATGTGCCGCCCGATCAGGACCCGAAGCTCGCCATCATCTCGGACCTGAGGGACCTGCTCGGTCCCTCGCTCGAGCCCGGCGACGACGCCAAGCCGGCGCCGACCGACGCCGAGAACGTCGACGCCCTGAAGGGTGCCGTCGTGCGGCTCGACAAGGCCTCCGCCAAGGGGACCGGCGAGGCCCAGGCGACGGCGAAGCGCCTGTCGGCCGCCTTCGGCAAGCTCGCCGAGGCCCCCGCCAAGGCGCGCGACACGGCCACCCAGGCTTTCGTCCCCGCCATGCACCTGCTGGTCGACCAGATCCGCGGCCTCATCTCGGCCGAAAAGATCACGCTCGCGAATCTCCCGCAGAGCATCCGCGGCGACTGGGTCACCAAGGACGGCCAGGCCCGCATCGAGGTGACGCCCAAGGACCTGTCGACCTCCAACGACAGCATCCAGGCCTTCGGCGACGCGGTGCTGTCTGTGGCGCCGGACGCCACCGGCCAACCGATCGTCATCAAGGACTCGGGCGACTCGGTCATCCACGCCTTCATCGAGGCGGGGCTCTGGGCCTTGGGTTCGATCGCGGTGCTGCTCTACCTCGCCCTGCGCCGCATCACGGACGTGCTGCTGACGCTGGTGCCGCTGATCCTCGCCGGCCTGCTCACGCTCGAGATCACCGTGGTGCTCGGCATGCCGCTGAACTTCGCCAACATCATCGCCATCCCGCTGCTGCTGGGGCTCGGCGTGGCGTTCAAGATCTACTTCGTGCTCGCCTGGCGCGCCGGGCAGCGGCACGTCCTCCAGTCGAGCCTCACCCGGGCGGTGTTCTTCTCTGCCTCGTGCACGGCGGTGGCGTTCGGCTCGCTCTGGGCGTCGAGCCACCCCGGCACGTCGAGCATGGGCAAGCTGCTGGCGCTTTCGCTGGTCTGCACCCTGGTGTCGGCGATCTTCTTCCAGCCGGCCCTCATGGGGCCGCCGCGGGACGAGGAGCGCGTCGACCCCGAGGAGGAGGCCCGCCACATCACCCGCGAGATCACCCAGGCGGCGGAGTAGGACAAGGCCTCCGCCCCCGCCGCGCGGCGGGGGGCGGAGATGCGGGGCTCAGGGGCCCGGAGCGGGCCGCCTCGGTACGCCGTCGAGCGCCTTGGAGAAGAGCGCCGCGATGGCGGCGAAGCCCTGCGGCTTGGGATGGAGTTCGTTGGCCCAATCCGAGGCGTTCAGCGTCCCCTGCGTGTCGACGAGATGAAACCCGTTCTTCGGGTCGGCGGCGAGGCCCTGCAGCAGGGTTCGGAACGCCGCCAGCGCCTCCCGGACGATCCGCGTCCCGTCGGCGACGGGCCAGTTGCAGAAATCGAGCGACGGCTTCAGCCAGGGTCCCGCGCAGATCGGGTGGGACCCGTTCGGGATGGGGAAGTCGTAGCAGTGGCCGAAGATCGGCACGCCCGGCACGATCCGGTCCCGGACGGCGAAGAGGTCGAGATAGCAGGACCGCACCCCGGCCAGCGTCCCGGCGAGCCGGTCCTGGTTCAGCCCCGCCGCCTTGCCGTCGTTGAAGTCCAGCACGATGCAGAACTCGTCGCCCGCGATGTCGTTGCCGCCGGCCGAGACCAGGATGGCGTCCGGCCGCCCGTCGAGCCAGTTCGCCGGATCGAGCAGTTCCCGGATCATGCGAGCCTGCCGCGGCAGGGACATCTCGCTCACCGCCGTCGAGCCGTGAACCGCGAGGTTCAGGATGGTCGGCGGCATGTCGCCCATGGTCCTGAGATGGGCGATGACATCCGTCCCGCCCGGCGCCGGCAGGTTCCCGTCCAGTGGATAGTCGAACCAGGAGTCGCCCTGGGCCAGCAGCACCAGGGGCCGGTTCACGACGGCCGCGGCAAAGGTCCTGGCCCCGGCGCGGCCGGCCTGCAGGCGCGCGATATTGGCCTGGTGCAGGCTGACCCGTTGCTCGAGATCCTCGGCGATCGCCTGATCGAGGCGCGCCCGCAAGGCGACTTGATCGTCCATCCTGCCCTCCCCCAAACGGTGGCGGCGGCCACCTCTTTCGCACGCGACGCCGCGCTCGAGGAGGCGCGGTCAACCTGGCACGGCGGACGAGACGCTCCGCCCGAAGAGCCTCCCGGCGAGGGGCGCGGCGCCGGCGGGCGCCCGGGCTCGGCGCGGCGCGCCGAAGCGCTCTATCGCGCCGGCCGGATCCTGATCTCGCCTGAGGACGGCGGCACCATGGCGCGGGATCGCCCCCGCTCCGGACGCCGGGCGGCCAGGCCAGGCTTCCCCAGATAGGCGATCCACTCGACCGTGACATGCGGGTCGAAGCCGGTCCGCCGACATGTCGCGACCGCGCCCGCGGTGATCGACCGTTGCCTGGTGCGATGGGTGATGGCACGGGAGACGCCGGCCTGGGTCGAGGCCCCAGCGCACGGCACCTGAGGTGCAGCAGGATATCGCGCCATCGCGGAACCCCCGTCCCAGCCAGAGCCACCCTGCTCTTCTAAGTTGCATGAGACGAGAAAATAAACTCCCTGTCAACGGCTGCGTCGACAGGGGCCGGACGATTGCGCCGGACCGCGTCCGGCAAGGCGTGGGGTCGAACCCGCCGGCAGGGTCGCCGTCAGTCCCCCTGCCCCACGAAGGCGATGCGGATGTTGTTGGTGGCGCCCGGGGAGCCGAACGGGAAGCCCGCGATGACGATGACGCGGTCGCCGGTCTGGGCGAAGCCTTCGTCGAGCGCGGTGCGGCAGGCGCGGTTGGCCATGTCGTCGCCGCTCTTGGCGTCCTCGGTCACCACCGGATGGACGCCCCAGGCGAGGCAGAGGCGCCGGGCCGCGTCCCGGTGCGGCGTCAGCGCCAGGACGGGGACGGTGGGGCGCTCGCGCGCAATCCGCAGGCCGGTCGAGCCCGAAGCCGTCCAGGCGACGACCGCCTTCAGGTCCAGCGTCTCGGCGATGTCGCGGGCCGCATGTGCGATCGCGTCGGCGCCGGTCCGCTCGGGCTCGGTGCGCTGCGCCGCGATGATGCCGTGGTAGAGCGGATCCTGCTCCACCTCCTCGGCGATTCGGTTCATCGTCGCCACGGCCTCGACCGGGAACTGGCCGGACGCCGATTCGGCCGACAGCATCACGGCATCGGCACCCTCGAACACCGCCTGGGCGACGTCCGAGACTTCGGCGCGCGTCGGCACCGGCGAGGTGATCATGGATTCCAGCATCTGGGTCGCCACCACCACGGGCTTGCCCAGGCGCCGCGCCATGCGGGTGATGCGCTTCTGCAGCCCCGGCACCTTCTCGAGCGGCATCTCGACCCCGAGGTCGCCGCGCGCCACCATGAGGGCGTCCGACATCTCGATGATCTCGTCGAGGCGGGCGATGGCCTGGGGCTTCTCGATCTTCGACAGGACGAGGGCGCGGCCCCGCGCGATCTTCTTGACCTCGGCGACGTCGTCGGCCCGCTGCACGAACGACACCGCGATCCAGTCGACGCCTTCGTTGAGCGCGGCGTCGAGGTCGGAGCGGTCCTTCGGCGTCATGGCCGAGACCGGGATCTCGGTGTCGGGCAGGCTGACGCCCTTGCGGTTGGAGATGCGGCCCGGCACGTCCACGAGGGCGACGGCACGCTCGTCGGTCGCCTCGAGCACGCGCAGCTTCACCTTGCCGTCGTCGATCAGCATGACGTGGCCCGGCCGCAGCGCCCGCAGGATCTCGGGATGGGGCAGGTGGACGCGCGTCGCGTCGCCCGGCGTCGGGTCGGCGTCGAGGACGAAGCTGTCGCCCTTCACGAGCTCGACGCCGGTGTCGGCGAAGGTGCCGACGCGCAGCTTGGGGCCCTGCAGGTCCACCAGGATGCCGACGGGGCGCCCGTACTGGGCCTCCAGCGCGCGGATGGCGCGGATGCGCTCGCGCATCGCGTCGTGGCTGGCGTGGCTCATGTTGATGCGGAACACGTCCACGCCCGCCTCGAACAGGCGGGCCAGCACGGCGGGGTCCTGCGAGGCCGGCCCCAGCGTCGCCAGGATCTTAACGCGGCGCAATCGTCTCATGCTCATCCCCCCAGTCTGACGGGCCGCGCCGCGGTGGGGCGGGTCCCGGGTTCCCGAGCGGTTGCCCTCGCGGACCTCCACCCGGTCGTTCTCGCGGGGTCTGCCGTGGCGCACGGGAAGGCCGCGGCCGACCCGTGGGATCCGACAGTCCCCGCCCGGCCTCGCCCCGACGCATCGCGATGCGTCCGGGAGAAACCGGCGGGCCCGCAGCGTCCGCGGCTCAACGGCCGATCGGCGCTCCGGGTTCGATGCGGCGCCGTCCGGACGCCGCGGTGGCGCCGGCCGGGCCGCGCGTCCGGCCTCACCGGACCGGGACGGCGGCCGGCGCGGCGGGCGCCGTCGCGGCGGCCGGGCCTGGCTGCGCGGGCGTCGCGGTGGTGGCCGGCTGTGCGGGCCCGGGCTTGGCGGGATCGGTCAGCTGCACCGTCCAGTCCTTGGCGTCCTTGCCGGTGTCGACCTCGAAAAACCCGGTGCGGTCGAAGCCGCGCACGAAGCAGTCCTGCCGCCCGTCGATGCGGAACTCGCGGTCGCGCGTGCACATGAAGGCCTTGCCCTTCCACTCGCCGCCGCTCTCGTCGATGCCGTAGACGTAGTAGAACTCGGCCGCGAGCGACCCCCGCAGCAGAGTCTCGCAGGTGTTGGCCTTCAGGTTCCACCAGCCTTCCGACACCCAGGCGGCGCCGTCGGTATGGGCCAGCGCCATGGAGACGCGGCTCGCCGTGTTGTTGCAGACGCGGAAATCGGCACGGGCCGGCGCCGTGGCGGCCAGCACGGCAGCCAGCAGCAGCGCGGGGACGGGGAGAGGCGGAAGACGCATGGCGACTCTGTTTCTCACGAGACGGAGGTTGCGGCCGGCGCCGCGGCACCGACGAGAAGCTCGGCGTCGCCCCGCGGCCGCGCGACCCACAGACCGGCCAGGATGGCGAGCCCGCCGAGGGCCTGGAGCGCCGTGACGGCCTCGCCCAGCACCGCCCAGGCGACGCCGGCGGCCGCCAGGGCTTCGAGGAAGATGACGAGCGACGAGAAGGCGGTCGGCAGCAGGCCGAGGGCGATCGACAGGAGCCCCTGCCCGCCGGCGTGGCTGACGAGCGCCAGCGTCAGCAGCACGGCCCAGCCGGATGCGGTGTGCGGCAGCATCCGGGGCTCGAGCAGGACGGCCGTGATGCCCAGGAGGAGAGCCGCGACGCAGCTGAGCTCGAAGGTCGCCCGGGCCGCCCCGGTGCGCCGGCGCGCGGCGCCGACGGCGAGGAAATAGAGCCCGAAGAACACGCCCGTGACGATGCCGAGCGCGTCGCCGGCCGCGTGGGCGGGGTCGAGCGCTGCGCTCTGCGCCACCAGTGCGGCCCCGCCCAGCACGCAGAGCGCGAGGCCGGCCAGCACCGCGCGGCTCACCCTCTGACCGAACAGCAGCCAGCCGAACAGCACGACCCAGATGGGCGCGCAGGTGGCGAAGAAGGTCGCGTTGGCGATGGTCGTGTGCATCACCGACAGGTGCCAGAAGAAGAGGTCCCCGGCGAAGACCAGGCCGGCGAGCAGCGTCGGGCCGGCGAAGGATGCGCGCGGCGCGCCGGCACCCCGGCGGGCCTCGTCGCGCCGCATCCACAGCCAGAGCACCGGCAGCGCCAGCACGACCCGCCAGAAGGCGCTGGCGAAGGGGCCCACGTCGGCGAGGCGGACGAGGCTCGGCGACACGCTCATCGCCAGGGCCGCCGCCAGCAGGGCCGCGACGCCGAGCGCCAGGCCCGGCCGCGGCAGGGCCGCCGCTGGAGCCGGCGAGGAAAGCTTGAACTGCGACATCGATCAACCGCGCCGGGCCGGGTGACCCGTGCGGGGGCGCGGGGCGCGGCGAAAGCCTTATGGTGCTGAGACTCCGGCGACTCTATGGTCGCCCGACCCCCGCGTTCCCATAGGCCAGGACCATGCCTTTAGCCAGCCTGCAGACGAGCCGCGAGGAGGCCTTCGCTCCGGTGCGGAGCATACCGGGCCGGCTCGACGGCGGCGTCCTGCTGCTCTGCGATCACGCCTGCAACGCCCTGCCGCCGGCCTTCGGCGACCTCGGCCTGCCGGCCGGCGAGTTCCAACGGCACATCGCCTACGACATCGGCGCGCGGCGGGCCACCGAGGCCATGGCGGCGGCGCTGGGCGCCCCGGCGCTCCTCACCACCTACTCCCGCCTGCTGATCGACCCGAACCGCGGCCCCGACGACCCGACCCTGGTGATGCGCGTCAGCGACGGCGCCATCGTGCCGGGCAATGCACGCATCGACGAGGCCGGGATCGCGGCGCGGCGCGCGGCCTTCTACGATCCCTACCATGCCGCCATCGCGCACACGCTGGAGCGGATGGCGGCGAGCGGAACGGTGCCGGCCATCGTGTCGATGCACAGTTTCACGCCGTCCTGGAAGGGAGTGCCGCGGCCCTGGCACGTCGGCCTCCTGTGGGACAACGATCCCCGCCTCGCGGAGCCGCTGTTCGCCGCACTGGCGCGCGAGCCCGATCTCCAGCCCTGGGCCGACCGCGTCGGCGACAACGAACCCTACGACGGCGCCTTGCCGGGCGACACGATCGACACGCATGCGACGCGCAACGGCTATCCCAACGTGCTGGTCGAGGTGCGCCAGGACCTGATGGCGACGGACGCGGCCGCCGAGGCCTGGGGCCTGCGGCTGGCCCGACTGCTTGCGCCGATCCTGGCGCGACCCGACATGCACGAGATCGCCCACGTCCCCCGCCGGACGGGCCCCGGCCGCCGCCTGGCGGCGCCGTGAGGAGTTGAGCCGCATGGAGACCGAGATCGACACCGCCACCCTGACCGAGATCGAGGCCGCGGTGTTCCGCCGACTGGTCGCCCACCTGCGGCAGGCGCCCGAGGTGCAGAACATCGACCTCATGAACCTGGCCGGCTTCTGCCGCAACTGCCTCGGCAACTGGTTCGCCGAGGCCGCCAACGCGCGCGGCCTGCCGCTGACGCGCGAGGACGGGCGCGAGAAGGTCTACGGCATGCCCTATGCCGAGTGGAAGGCCCTCCACCAGAAGGAGGCCTCGCCCGAGGCCAGCGCCGCCTTCGCGGCACGGGCCGAGGCAGGACACGGGCCGGCGTGAGCCTCGCGAAGGTCCCGGCGCGGCTCGACTGGGACGAGGCGCGCCTCGTCGCGCGCGAACCCCTGACCGAATTGGTGACGTTGTTCAGGTTCGCGGTCGACTGGCCCGCTCCGCATCGCGCCGGCCAGTACGTCGAGCTGAAACTGACGGCGCCGGACGGCTACACGGCACAGCGCTTCTATTCGATCGCCTCGCCGCCGAGCCAGCGCGGCACGGTGGACCTGCTGATCGAGAGGGCCGAGGACGGCGAAGTATCCCGGTTCTTCCACGAGGTCGCGATGGCGGGCGATGCCATCGCGCTCCGCGGCCCTGCCGGCCTGCCCTTCTCCTGGGCGCCGGAGGACGGCGGCCCGCTGCTGCTCGTCGGCGGGGGCTCGGGCGTGGTGCCGCTCCTCGCCATGGTGCGCGAGCGCGCCGCGGCCGCGCCCGAGATCCCGGCGGTGCTGGTCGATGCATCCCGCACCCGGGCCGAGGCGCTCTGCCTCGACGAACTCCAGGCGCGGGCCCGCAGCGAGCCCGGCTTCGCGCTGATCACCGCCTTTAGCCGGGAGACGGAGGGGCGACGCATCGACGCCCGCCTGATGGGCGAGGCGCTGGCCCGTCTGCCGGGGCCGCCGCGCCACGTCTTCATCTGTGGGTCCAGCGGCTTCGTCGGGACCGCCTCGGACCTGGCCGTCGACGCCGGCCTCGATCCCGGCACGATCCGCACCGAACGTTACGGGTGAAACCAGAGGCCACCTCGGATCGGGTGGGGTCGCCCCTGCGAGACTGCGCGCGCCGTGAGACCGGAGCGGATCCGCCGAGGGCCGGGACCCCAACCATCCATTCCGTCAAGGCCCGGACGGCCCCGGCTCGACCCGGCGACCCGCGATGGCGCGGGCCGGACGGGTTAAGGATAACAAGAGGTTACGGCCTCGCCTCGCTTGCCGTCCCGGAAAGGAAATCTTAACCGTCGCGGATTGCAGACAATCCGAATCGAAGTCGATGTCGTTCAATTATCACGTCACCCTGTCCGATCCCGGCAATGCCGGAGGCGCGGCAGACGCCGTCCTGGTGGAGGATCTCGATCAGGCGCTGGCCGTCTGGTCGGGCTATGTCTCGGGACAGGGGACCCTCGAAGTCGCGCTCGACATCGTGCAGACAGCGGGCGGGCGCGAGGACGGCGGCCCGACCGCCGAGATCCAGAGCGGCACGACCGCCGCGGGCATGGCCCTCTACGAGCCGTCTAGCCTCTACGAACTGCGGACCGGACACCATGTCCCGGGCTCGACATCGGACATCACGATCGAGGTCTCGCCGGGCTATCTCGGCGCCTTCGACCTCGCGCCGGGGCTCGACGCCACCAGCCCGGCCTCGCCCGGCACCTACAATCCCATCGTGCCGTTCCTGCACGAGATCATGCACGGGTTCGGGATGAGTGGCTATTACGACAGCTCGGGCACGCTGCCGGGCGCGTATGAATCGACCTTCGACCAGTTCATTGAAAAGGACGCGTCGGGCGCCGCCTTCTTCACCGGTCCGCATGCGGTGGCGGCGAACGGCGGTCCGGTCCAGCTCACGACCGACGGAGGCCCGGAGAACTATTACCACGTCGGCAATACGCAGTCGGACCTCTACAGGACCGCCGGGAGCGTGACCGACCCGCTCACGCTGGACCTGATGAACGGCGTGGTCCTGTTCTATGACCACCCGTATACGATCTCAACCCTCGACCTCGCGGTCCTCCAGGACCTCGGCGCCGCGGTCAACGGCCGCTCGCTGTCGGTCGCCTCCCGCGACACCGGCGATGGCAGCCACGTCATCACCGGCACGGCGGCCGGCCAGACGCTGCAGAGCCTCGGCACCGATGTCATGACGGGCGGCGCCGGGGCCCAGACGTTCCGGTTCACGCCGCATTTCGGCCGGGACGAGATCACCGACTTCAGGCCCGAGGGCCCGGGCCACGACAGGATCGACCTGTCCCAGACGCATTTTCACGACCTCGGCGCGGTCCTCCGCCACACCGCCATGAGCGAGGGGAGCGCCACCATCCACCTCAACCCGGTCGATTCGATCACGCTCGACGGCATCACCAAGGCGCGGCTCGCCCACAGTCCCGACGCCTTCACCTTCGCCTGAGCGGGAGGTGTCGCGCCGCGACGGCCGGGCGCGGGCCGGCCGATGGCCCGCGCACGGCTCAGGACAGGAGACGACGCTTGCGCGGCGGCGGGGCGGGCCGCGTGAACAGCGCTACGAGTTCGACATGCGCGGCGTAGCGGAACTGGTCGACCGGCGTGACGCTCTCGATCCTGTAGCCGCCCGCCACCAGGGTGGCGGCGTCGCGCGCGAAGGTGCCGGGATCGCAGCTCACCGCGACGATCCGCGGCACGGCCGATCGGGCGAGTTCGCCCGCCTGGGCGGCGGCGCCCGCGCGGGGCGGGTCGAACACCACGGCGTCGAAGCCGGCGAGTTCGGCCGCCGCGAGGGGGCGCTTGAAGAGGTCGCGCACCTCCGTCGCGGGCTGACGCAGGCCGGGCGTCGCCGCGGCGGCCCGCACCAGCGCCGCGATGGCGGCCCGCTCGGAGTCGATCGCCGTCACGGCCGCGGCCTCGGCGAGGCGCAGCGCGAAGGTGCCGACGCCGCAGAAGAGGTCGGCGATGCGCCTGGCGCCCGCCACGCCCGCCAAGACGCCGGCCGCCAAGGCCGCCTCGCCGGCACCGGTGGCCTGCAGGAAGGCGCCGGGCGGCAGCCCCAGCACGGCACGGCCCATAGTCAACCGCGGCGTCCGGGCCTCCACCAGCACCTCGCCGTGGTTCGACAGCCGCGCGAGGTCCAGGGCCGCCGCGGCCGCCACCAGGGCGCGGCGCTGATGCTCGCTCGCCGGCCCGAGGCCGCGCAGATCGAGGTCGAGCCCCGTCTCGGTCGCGGTCGCGACGAGGTCGAGCGGCTTGCCGGCCTGGCTGAGGATGGTGGCGAGGCGCCGCGCCACCGGCAGCGCCCCCGCCATGTCGGGCGCCAGGACGGGGCAGACCGCGATATCGACGATCCCGTGCGTCCGGGCCCGCATGAAGCCGACGTGCGGGGGCGTCCGGGGGACTCGAGGCGGGAATGGAAGGTGGCGCGCCGGCGACCCGCCCCATGGGCGTCGAGCGTCGCCGCTACCTCGGCGTCGAGGCCAGCCTTGGCCAGCGCCGTGACGACGAGGTCCCGCTTCCAGCCGAGGTAGGGGGAGCCGGGCAGCGTCTGCACGGCGCAGCCCCCGCAGGTCCCGTAATGGGGGCAGATCGGCGGAACGCGGTCCGGCCGGGGCTCGAGCGTTTCGAGGATGCGGGCGCGTTCGCCGTCGCGCTCGACCAGCACGGTCTCGCCCGGCAGGCCGTAGGGCACGTAGACGGGCGCACCCTCGGCATCGTGGCCGACGCCTTCGCCGCGGCGGCCGAGGTGCGCGATGGCGAGGCGGAGCGTCTCAATCGCCACGGCGGGCTCCCAGGAGGAATTCGATGTTGCCGTCGCCGCCCGCGATGGGCGAGGGCGCGAGGCCGATGACCCGCCATCCGGCGCCGGCGACGAAGCCCGCGATGTCCTGGCAAACGGCCTCGCGGACGGCGGCGTCCCGCACGATACCCTTCTTCGCGGCCCCGCGGCCGGCCTCGAACTGCGGCTTCACCAGCGCCACGAGGCTGGCCCGCGGACGCGCGAGGGCCAGCGCGGGCGGCAGCACCAGGCGCAGCGACACGAAGCTCGCGTCGCAGACCACGAGGTCGACCGGGCCGGCCAGGTCGGCCAACCCCAGCGACCGGACATCGGTCGCCTCGCGCAGGGTGATGCGGGGATCGCCGCGCAGGCCGTGGTGGAACTGGTCCCGCCCGACATCCACCGCCGTCACGTGGGCGGCGCCCCGGCGCAGCAGGACGTCGGTGAAGCCGCCCGTCGACGAGCCGACGTCGAGACAGGCGAGGCCGGCGGGATCGAGGCCGAACAGGTCCAGCGCCGCGGCGAGCTTGACGCCGCCGCGCGACACGTAGGGATGCGGTGCGGTCGCCCGGAGCGCGGCGCCGGGCGGCACGCGGGCGGCCGGCTTGGTGGCCGGCACGCCGTCCACCGTGACGAGGCCCGCCGCGATGGCCTCGGCGGCGCGGGCGCGGCTCTCGAACAGGCCCGCCTCGACCAGCGCCACGTCGATCCGGCGTGGCGCCGCCTGCGTCGGGCGCTGCGTCAGCCGGCGGCCTTGGGCACGGCGCGCGGGGCGCGCTTGCCGGCGGGCTGGGCCTCGGCGGCCTGCCCCATCCCCAGCGCGTCCTGCACCTTGGCCACGATGCCCTTCGCGTCGAGCCCGGCCTGGGCATACATCTTCTCGGGCTTGTCGTGGTCGATGAAGCTGTCGGGCAGCACCATGGCGCGCACCTTCAGCCCCCCGTCGAGCAGGCCTTCCTCGCTGAGGAACTGCAGCACGAAGGAGCCGAAGCCGCCGACCGAGCCCTCCTCGATGGTGATCAGCACCTCGTGCTTGCCGGCGAGCGAGCGGATCAGATCCTTGTCGAGCGGCTTGGCGAAGCGCGCGTCCGCCACCGTGGCGGACAGGCCCATGCCGGCCAGGGTCTCGGCCGCCTTCAACGCCTCGGCGAGGCGGGTGCCGAGCGACAGGATGGCGACCTGCTTGCCCTCCCGCAGGATCCGGCCCTTGCCGATCTCGAGCGGCACGCCGACGCTGGGCATCTCCATGCCGACGCCCTCGCCGCGGGGGTAGCGCAAAGCCGAGGGACCCTGGTCGTAGGCGACCTGGGTGGCGACCATATGGACGAGGTCCGCCTCGTCGGCGGCCGCCATGATCATCATGTTGGGCAGGCAACCCAGATAGGCGAGGTCGAACGAGCCCGCATGGGTCGGCCCGTCGGCCCCCACCAGCCCGGCGCGGTCCATGGCGAAGCGCACGGGCAGGTTCTGGATCGCGACGTCGTGGACCACCTGGTCGTAGCCGCGCTGCAGAAAGGTCGAGTAGATGGCCACGAAGGGCTTGAAGCCTTCGGTCGCGAGGCCGGCCGCGAAGGTCACGGCATGCTGCTCGGCGATGCCGACGTCGAAGGTGCGGGTGGGATGCGCCTGGCCGAAGAGGTCGATACCGGTGCCCGACGGCATCGCCGCCGTGATGGCCACGACCTTGTCGTCCCGGTTGGCCTCCTTGATGAGGCTTTCGCCGAAGACGCGCTGGTAGGCCGGCGCATTGGCCTTGGGCTTGGCCTGCGTGCCGGTGATGACGTCGAATGTCGAAACGCCGTGGTACTTGTCGGCCGAGGCCTCGGCGGGGGCGTAGCCCTTGCCCTTCTGGGTCACGATGTGGACCAGCACCGGGCCCTGCGCCTCGTCGCGCACGTTGCGCAGCACGGGCAGCAGCTGGTCCATGTTGTGACCGTCGATCGGGCCGACGTAGTAGAACCCGAGCTCCTCGAACAGCGTCCCGCCGGTGAAGAAGCCGCGGGCATATTCCTCGGTGCGGCGAGCCTTGTCGTAGAAGAACTTGGGTAGGTGGGCGGCCAGTTGCTTGCCGAACTCGCGCACCGTGCGATAGGCGCCGCCCGACACGAGCCGGGCGAGATAGCCCGACATGGCGCCGACCGGCGGCGCGATCGACATGTCGTTGTCGTTGAGGATGACGACGAGGCGCGACTTCAGGGCGCCGGCGTTGTTCATCGCCTCATAGGCCATGCCGGCCGACATCGAGCCGTCGCCGATAACCGCGATGACGTTGTTGTCCCGGCCCGCGAGGTCGCGGCCGACCGCCATGCCGAGGCCGGCCGAGATCGACGTCGACGAATGGGCGGCGCCGAACGGATCGTATTCGCTCTCGGCACGTTTCGTGAATCCGGACAGGCCGCCGGCCTGGCGCAGCGTGCGGATCCGCGAGCGGCGGCCCGTGAGGATCTTGTGGGGATAGGCCTGATGACCGACATCCCAGATCAGCCGGTCGTCCGGCGTCTTGAAGACGGCATGGAGCGCCACGGTCAGTTCGATCACGCCCAGGGCCGAGCCGAGGTGGCCGCCCGTCACCGAGACCGCGCTGATCGTCTCGGCGCGCAACTCGTCGGCGACCTGACGCAGTTCGGCGTCCGACATGCGGCGCAGCGCATCGGGTTGATCGACTTGGTCGAGAAGGGGCGTGGAAACGGTCACGACAACCTCATGAATGGTGGATCCTGGCTTCTGAGCTTTCCCTTCGTTTAGGCGGAAGGGTCACGGGACGCAAATGCTCCCTGCCCGGCGCGCCGCTCAAAATCCGGATCGTGGGCTTCGAGGTCACAGATATCCAGAACAAATCGGGCGGTGAGTTCCGGTTTGTTCAGCTCAACATCTCTCGCGGAAGGTGAGACCATGACGATGCAGCCGCCGACCGGCCTGAGTGCCAAGCTCGGCAGAATGCCTCCGCCCCAACAGCTCAAAGCCAATTGGGGCTGGTTCCTGGCACTCGGCATCCTGGCCCTCGTGGCGGGCCTCGCGGCGCTGGCCATCACGGAATTCGCCACCCTGGTCTCCATCGTGGTCGTGGGCGCCCTGGTGGCGATCGTCGGTGTCGTCGAGATCGTGCTGGGGTTCCGGGCGCGGAACTGGGGACAGGTGCTCTATTGGGAGATCAGCGGCCTCTTCTATGTGGTGGCGGGTTTCTTCGCCTGGGCCGAACCCGTGCAGGCGTCCGTCGTGCTGACGCTGCTGCTCGGGGCCGGCCTGCTCGCCACCGGCATCGTGCGGGCCATCGCGGGGTTCCGGCACCACGACCGCATGCGGGGCCCGCTGGTCCTGTCGGGGATCGTGACGGGCCTGCTCGGCCTCGTCGTCGTCAGCGGCTGGCCTGCCAACAGCCTCTTCGTGATCGGCATGCTGCTCGGAATCGAACTCACGTTCAGCGGCGTGACCTGGATCTTTTTCGCCTTGCGGCTACGGTCCGGCACCTAAGATCTCGCACCGCAGCATCGATCGTGCTTTATGATCCGCCAAAGACGGCCAGGATCAACCCGGCCGCCGGCACGGGCCGATCTGCCGCTGCAGGGCGGGAGGGAACCGCTGGTCCCTCGTCGCCATGACGCGCCGGACGCTTTTTTCGGGGGCGAGGAAGCATGACGAAGTGGGTTTACGCTTTCGGCGGCGGTCACGCCGAGGGGTCGGGCGGCCAGCGCGACCTGCTCGGCGGCAAGGGTGCCAACCTCGCCGAGATGGCCCATCTCGGATTGCCGGTGCCGCCCGGCTTCACGGTGACGACCGAGGTCTGCACCTGGTTCTACGCCCACGAGCGCCAGTATCCGGATTCGCTGCGGGGCGAGGTGGAGGCGGCGCTGGCGACCGTCGGCGCGCTGACCGACCGGGTCTTCGGCGACGAGACGCAGCCCCTGCTGGTCTCGGTGCGGTCGGGCGCCCGCGCTTCGATGCCCGGCATGATGGACACGGTGCTGAACCTCGGGCTCAACGACCGCACCGTCATGGCCCTGGCCGCCTCGGCGCAGGACGAGCGCTTCGCCTACGACAGCTACCGCCGCTTCATCCAGATGTACTGCAACGTCGTGCTCGACCTGCCGGGGCACGGGTTCGAGGAGATCCTCGAAGAGTTCAAGGAGCGCCGGGGCCATGTCCTCGACACCGACCTGTCCGCCGCGGACTGGAAGGGCGTGATCGAGCGCTACAAGGCCAAGGTGCTGTCCGAGACGGGGAAGCCGTTCCCGCAGGACCCGCACGTCCAGCTCTGGGGCGCCATCGGGGCGGTGTTCTCGTCCTGGATGAACAGCCGCGCCAAGACCTACCGCCGCCTCAACGCCATCCCGGAATCCTGGGGCACGGCCGTCACCGTGCAGGCCATGGTGTTCGGCAACATGGGCGAGACCTCGGCCACCGGGGTCGCCTTCACCCGCAATCCGTCGGTCGGCACGCGCGAGCTCTACGGCGAGTTCCTGGTCAACGCCCAGGGCGAGGACGTCGTGGCAGGCATCCGCACGCCGCAGAACATCACCGAGGCGGCGCGCATCGCGGCCGGTTCCGACAAGCCCTCGCTCGAGACCGTGATGCCGGAGGTGTACCGCAGCTTCGTCGAGACGACGCAGTTGCTGGAGCGCCACTACCGCGACATGCAGGACATGGAGTTCACGGTCGAGCGCGGCAAGTTGTGGATGCTGCAGACCCGCAACGGCAAGCGCACCACCAAGGCGGCGCTCAAGATCGCCATCGACATGGCGGGCGAAGGGCTCATCACCCGCGAGGAGGCCGTCCGGCGCATCGATCCGGCTTCGCTCGACCAGCTGCTCCACCCCACCCTCGATCCGGACGCCGCGCGCGACCTCCTCGCCACCGGCCTGCCGGCCTCTCCCGGCGCCGCCCAGGGCGAGGTCGTGTTCACGTCGGAGGAAGCCGAGGCCGCCCGCAGCGCGGGCCGCAAGTGCATCCTGGTGCGCGCCGAGACCTCGCCCGAGGACATCAACGGCATGCATGCCGCCGAGGGCATCCTGACCACCCGCGGCGGCATGACGTCCCACGCCGCGGTCGTGGCCCGGGGCATGGGCAAGCCCTGTGTGTCGGGCGCGGGCTCGATCCGCGTCGACGCGGCGGCCGGGACCCTGTCCTGCGCCGGCGTCGTGCTGAAGAAGGGCGACCTCGTGACGGTGGATGGCTCGACCGGCCAGGTGCTGCGCGGCCTCGTGCCGATGCGCGAGCCGGAGCTGTCGGGCGACTTCTCCGCCCTCATGGAATGGGCGGATGCCGCCCGGCGCATGAAGGTGCGCACCAATGCCGAGACGCCGGCGGACGCGCAGGCGGCCCGGCGCTTCGGCGCCGAGGGGATCGGGCTCTGCCGCACCGAGCACATGTTCTTCGAGGGCGACCGGATCGTGGCGGTGCGCGAGATGATCCTCGCCGACGACGAGGCGGGCCGGCGCACCGCGCTCGCCAAGCTGCTGCCCATGCAGCGCGAGGACTTCAAGCAGCTGTTCCGCATCATGTCGGGCCTGCCGGTGACGATCCGCCTGCTCGACCCGCCGCTGCACGAGTTCCTGCCCCATACGGATGCCGAGATGGACGAGGTCGCGGCCTCGCTCGGCCTGCCGGCCGACAAGGTGCGCCGCCGCGCCCAGGACCTGCACGAGTTCAACCCGATGCTGGGCTTCCGCGGCGTGCGTCTCGCCATCGCCTATCCCGAGATCGCCGAGATGCAGGCCCGCGCCATCTTCGAGGGCGCGGTCGCGGCGGGCCGGGAGGCCGGCGAGGTCGTCGAGGCCGAGATCATGGTGCCGCTCGTCATGACGCTGGCCGAGCTCGACCTCGTCAAGGGCCGCATCGTCGCCATGGCGGAGGCCGTGGCGCGGGAGACCGGCGTCGCCGTGCCCTACACGGTCGGCACCATGATCGAGCTGCCGCGCGCCGCCCTGAAGGCGGGCGAGATCGCGGGCTCGGCCGAGTTCTTCTCCTTCGGCACCAACGACCTCACGCAGACGACGCTCGGCATCAGCCGCGACGACGCCGCGTCCTTCCTCGGCCCCTACACGGCCAAGGGCATCCTCCCGGCCGACCCGTTCGTGACGCTCGACCAGGAGGGGGTGGGCGAGCTCGTCGCGATGGCGGCGGCGCGCGGGCGCAAGACGCGGCCGGCCATCAAGCTCGGCATCTGCGGCGAGCACGGCGGCGACCCCGCCTCGATCGCCTTCTGCGAGACGGTGGGTCTCGACTACGTCAGCTGCTCGCCCTTCCGGGTCCCGATCGCCAGGCTGGCGGCGGCCCAGGCCACCATCGAGGCCAGGAGCGGCGCGTCGAACGAGAAGCACCGGACGGTGTGAGGGCGGCCTGCCCGGGCGGGGAGGCCGGGCGCGCCGGGCGCGTCGGGACACTCCGCCTGCATCGCCTCGCCATGATGGCCGTCACCCCTCCGCGGCCAGCATCCGCTCCAGCACGTCGAACCGGTCTGCCTCGGCGGTCGGCTTGTCCCAGCGGATCCTCGCCACGCGCGGGAACCGCATCGCCACGCCGGACTTGTGGCGCGTCGAGCGGTTCAGGCCCTCGAACAGGATCTCGAGCACGAGACCCTGCTCCCGCGTGTGCACGACCTCGCGCACCGGGCCGAAGCGGTTGACCGTGTTGTTGCGCACGAAGCGGTCGAGCTTGGCCAGTTCCTGGTCGGTGAAGCCCGAATAGGCCTTGCCGACCGGCACCAGCACCTCGCCGGCGGGCCCGTCCTTCCAGACGCCGAACGTATAGTCCGAGTAGAAGGAGGCGCGCTTGCCGTGGCCGCGCTGCGCATACATCATCACGGCATCGATGTTGAAGGGCTGGCGCTTCCACTTGTACCACGGGCCTTTGGGCCGGCCGGGCACGTAGGCACTGTCGCGCCGCTTGAGCATCAGGCCCTCGATGGCCTCGGCGTCGTCGCCCGCATGATGGGCGGCGGGATCGGCACGGATGCCGGCCAGAGCCTCCCAGCCGGCGAAGGGCACGAGGGGCGACAGGTCGAACCGCGGGTCGTCGATCCGGCCGACGAAAGCTTCGAGCCTGGCGCGCCGCTCGACGAAGGGCAGCGCGCGCAGGTCCTCGCCGTCGAAGAACAGGATGTCGTAGGCCCGGCAATGGATCGGATATTGCGCGATCGTCTTCGCCGACACCGTCTTGCGGTTGAGCCGCTGCTGGAGGCTGGAGAAGGGCTGCACGCGGCCATCGATGACCACCAGCAACTCGCCGTCGAGCGCGGCCGCGCCCCAGCGCCCGCTCGCCAAACTGTCCATCAGGTCCGGGAAGGCGCCCGAGATGTCGTCGCCGCTGCGTGAGTAGAGCCGCGCCGCCGGGCGACCGTCGCGCTCGAAGCCCGTCACGGCCTGGACGCGGATGCCGTCCCACTTCCACTCGGCCGAGAACGCCTCCGGGTCCAGCGCCGCGAAGTCCTTGGCCTCGTCGATCGGGTGGGCCAGCATGGGGGTGCGGAAGGGCGTCGGATCGACCGTGTCGGGCTTGGGGCCCTGCCCCGCCGCATAGGCGAAGAGCTCGGCATAGGGCGGCGCGAGCCCGTGCCAGACTTCCTCGATGTCGTCGGGGGCATGGGGGCCGAGCGCCGCCACGGCGGTCTTGGCGAGCCGTGCCGAGACGCCGATGCGCAGGCTGCCGGTGATGAGCTTCAGCAGGGCCCAGCGCCCGATCTCGTCGAGCCCGTCGAGCCAGCCCGCGATGACGCGCGGCAGCGTCGCCTTCCCGGTCGTCGCCAGGACCGTCACAACCTCCGACAGGCGCGGCGGCTCGCCCGGGCCATCCCGCGCCGGCCACATCAGGGCCACCGTCTCGCTGAGGTCGCCGACGTAGTGATAGGACATCTGGAACAGGACGGGGTCGGTGCGCTCGGCGGCGAGCGCGTGCAGCATGGCGGGCTTGGCATCGGCGAAGCTCAGCGCATCCGTCAGCGCCGCCAGGGCATAGCCGCGTTCGGGGTCCGGGGTCTCGGCGAAATAGGCCGTCATCAGGCGGATCTTGCCGTTGCGGCCGGGCTCGAAGGCCAACCGGTCGAGCAGCGCTGCGAAGTCCTTCATGCGGCGGCGTCCAGAGCCTCGTCCTCGGCTTCCTCGCCGTAGCCGATGAGGTGGAGCGGCCGCGCGGCGAGGCCCTGCGTGCCGGCCCAGTGCACCAGCGCCTCGGCCTCGCCGTGCGTCACCCAGAGTTCCTCGCAGCCCGTCTCGACCACCGTGGTGCAGAGCGCCTCCCAGTCGGCGTGGTCGGACACGATCAGCGGCAGTTCGACACCCTTCTGGCGCGCCCGCGCCCGCACCCGCATCCAGCCCGAGGCCGCCGCCGTCACGGGATCGGGGAACTTGCGGGCCCACAGGTCCTTGATGGCGCCGGGCGGGCAGATCACGATCTCGCCGCCGAGCTTCGGGCGTTCGGCGGCCACCACTTTGGGCGTGTCGCCGAGCGCGATACCCTGGCGGCCGTAATAGGCCGTGAGCTTTTCGAGCGCGCCATGGATGTAGATCGGCCGGTCATAGCCCGCGGCCCGCAGCAGCGCCATGAGACGCTGGGCCTTGCCGAGCGCGTAGGCGCCCAGGATGTGGGTGCGCTCGGGGAACAGCCTGCGCGATTCGAGCAGCTTGGCGATCTCGCCCGCCGCGTCGGGGTGCCGGAACACCGGCAGGCCGAAGGTCGCCTCCGTGATGAAGGCGTGACAACGGACGGGCGCGAAGGGCAGGCAGGTGGGATCGGAGGCGCGCTTGTAGTCGCCGGAGACGACCAGGCGGTAGCCGCCCTGCTCGATCTCGATCTGCGCCGACCCCAGCACGTGGCCGGCGGGATGGAACCGGACACGGACGGTTCCGATGCTCGTCCAGGCCCCGAGCGGCGCGACCTGCCGGGCCAGGGTGAAGCCTTCGCCGTAGCGCAGCGCCATGATGTCGAGCGTCTCGGCCGTCGCCATCACGGCCTCGTGGCCGGCGCGCGCATGGTCGGCGTGCCCATGGGTCACCAGGGCGCGGGGCACCGGACGCATGGGGTCGATGTGAAAATCGCCGCCCGGGCAATAAGAGGCCGAGCGGCGTCTGGGTCAGGATCTGGCTGGCCGACATGGGCCGGGCGACGGCGCGGGCCGCCGGTCAGTCGTTGCAGACGAGCTTCTTGGCCGTATGCAGCTGTCCGCCGGGGCGCGGCACGCGGCGCAGTTCGAAGACGCAATCCTCATCGTCCGGCCCGAAGGCCTGGACCACGTGGATGCCGCGGTTGATGGTCAGCGGACGCAGGAGAGCCTGGCCCTGTGCCGCCATGGGGGCCGCGATGAGCGGCGCACCGACGAAACAGGCCATCAGGACGATGCCCAGGCGGCGCATGTGGGTCGCGGAAGTCGCAGCCATCTCGAAACACCCCTCCATCCAATTCGCTCCGGGCCGTTCACAGGCCCCGAGCGGCGCCGTCACAGGATCATTCGTCGTCCGACATGACCCGACGCTGAACATGGCGGCGGACATAGACCGGCCGGTAAACGAGACGCTGCTCGTCGCGCAAACGCCGCGACTGTGCCGCAAATGCGACAAACGCCAGCACCACCACGAGCACGGACGAGACGAGGCCCGTCGCCACCGGAAGGGAAGCGACCGAGAGTGCCCCGGCCAGCGCGACGATGGCGGCACCGACGCCGACCAGAGCTCGTGTGGAGAGAGAGTTCATCGTCCTATCCATCCCGTTCCCGAGGTGACAACTGTCCCGATGGGGCTTGGTTGCAGCGACATCGTCACCGTCGCCGTTTTTTCACGATCCGTAAATAAGTTCTCTCGCCGCCTCCGCAACGGATCGGGGGCGGCAGGGCGGACATGTCGCAACAGGATCGTGCCACGGATCCCGGCCGGCACCACCGCGGTTCGCGTTTCGCAGTAAAGGCCGCGTAACGACGACCGGCCTCACCGGCAAAGGCGAGTCTCGCGCCCTGTCGGCACCTGCGAGCCTCGTGCCCTATCGGCACATGGCCAGAGGGGCGTAGCCGGCGAGGTTGCCGTCCGGGTCGAAGGTCGGCTGGAGCGCGGGCGGACAGGCGCCGGCTTCGAGCGGGCTCGGCCGTCCGGCCAGCAGCGGATAGCCGTAGATATCGTAGCGGATGGGCGCCGGCCGCAGCGGGATCCGCGCCACCCGGAAGCCGCCGCCGGCGGCATAGGCCGGGATGCCCGCATAGGCCGGCACGCCGTCGCCGGCGAGCGGCGGCCCACCTGGAAGGTCCGCCGCCGTGGCCGGGGCCGCGCCCCACAGGGCGGCAGCGAGAGCCAGGCAGGCCAGGAGCGGATGGTCGGGTCGCGGCATGGTCGTCAGGTCCGGGCAAGGTTGCGGGTGGCGCACAGCATGGACGAGGTGCGCTAGCGGCGTGTTAAGCCGGTCGGGCCGCGAGGGTCCGCGGCCGCCAACGCTTCGAGCCCCGCTTTGTCTTCATCGTCGAACGATCTCCTCGCCGACCGCCGCTTCGCCTGGGCCGAGGCCATGACGCGCGATGGAGACCACGCCGCCGCGGCGGACCTGCTCGCCCAGGTGGTCGAGCGCGTGCCCGCCTGGGCGCCGGGCTGGGCCGCCCTGGCGGCGGCGCGCGAGCGGTCGGGCGAGGACGGCGCGGCCCGCGCCGCCTGGGAGCGCGTGTCGGTCCTCGACCGTGACGACACGCTCGGCGCGGCTCCCCATCTCGCGCGGCTCGATGGGCTGTCGCCCCCGGCGGTGCCGGTCGGCTACCTGCGGGCCCTGTTCGACGATTACGCCCCGCGCTTCGAGCGCCACCTCGTCGAGACGCTGGCCTATTGCGGGCCCGCCCTCGTGCGCGATGCGCTCGAACGCGCGGCGCCGGGCCGGGTCTTCGATCACGCGCTCGACCTCGGCTGCGGGACGGGGCTGATGGGGCGCGCGCTGGCGGGCCGCGCCCGGCGGATCGACGGGGTCGACCTGTCGCCCGCCATGCTGGAGCGGACGCGGGCGACCGGGGTCTATGCCGACCTCGCGGCCGTGCCGCTCGAAGAGGCTCTGGCGCGGGGCACGCCCGCGGCCCACGACCTCGTCGTCGCGGCCGACGTTCTGGTCTACCTCGGCGACCTCGCGCCGGTCTTCGCCGGTGCCGCCCGGGTGCTGAGCCCGGGGGGCCTGCTGGCCTTCACGGTCCAGACCCGGGAGGGCGACGACGGCTACCGGCTCGGCCCCGACATGCGGTTCGCCCATGCGCCCGCCTATGTGGCGGAGGCGCTCGGCCGGGCCGGCCTCGCCCGCACCGTCCTCGAACCGGGCGCGGCGCGGTGCGACGCGGGCATGCCGGTGCCGGGGCTCGTCGTGGTGGCGACGCGGCGCTGAGGCGGTTCAGGCCGTGGTGCTGCGCCAGCCGGCCGCGACGGCCCCGGCGCCGACCAACAGGCTTCCGCCGGCGCGGTTGACGAGGCGCCGCACGCCCGGCTGCCGCATGCGGCGCCGCGCCGTCGCGGCGAGGAGCGCATAGGCGGTCGTGTTGAGGATCGCCAGCGTCACGAACGTCGCCTCCAGCACGACGACCTGCCGCAGGAGCGGCGCCGAGGCATCGATGAACTGCGGCACGAAGGCGACGAAGAACACGATGCCCTTCGGGTTCAGCGCCGTCACCGCATAGGCGTGGCCGAACATGCGGCGCAGGCTGGCGGGCGGTGCCGCGGCGTCCGGCGCCTCCTCGACGGGCGCGCGCCAGAGCTTGACGCCGAGATAGACCAGGTAGGCGCCGCCGACCCAGCGCAGCAGCGTGAAGATCGCCGCCGAAGCCGCCAGCACGGCGCCGAGCCCCAGCATCGAGGCCGTCATGGCGGTGGCATCGCCGAGCGCCACGCCGGCCGCGATGGCGGCGGCCGGGCGGCGCCCATGGCCCAGCGCATAGGAGACGACGAGCAGCACCGTCGGGCCCGGAATGGCCAGCATGACGGCGGCGGTGGCCACGAAGGCGAGCCAGTGGTCGAGCGACATCGTGTTGACTCCGGGGACGGAGGTCCAGCCAGCCACGATCCTTTCCGCCTGGCAAGGCCGACGGAGAAGGACCGTCAGAGCTGCGCCGCGATGGCGGCTCGGTCGATGATCGACCACACGTCGGCGATCCTCCCGTCGTCGAGCGCGTAGAAGACGTTCTCGGCGAACGACACCCGCCGGCCATCGACCGGCAGGCCCAGGAACGTCGCCGCGGGGCTGCAATCGAACCAGAGCCGGGCGGCGATGCGGGGCGGCTCGCAGACGAGCAGATCGATCGCGAAGCGCAGGTCCGGGATCGCGGCATGATCCGCCTCCAGCATGGCGCGGTAGCCCGGCAGGCCGAACGGCCGCCCGTTGTGGCGGACCGCATCGTGGACGAAGCGGCCCAGATGCGCCCAGTCCTGCCGGTTGAGGCACGCGATGTAATCCCGGTAGAATCGGGCCAGTTCTGCGCTCGTCATGCGGGCTCCCGGTCGGCGTCTGCGGCGGATCCCGCCATCGTGACACGGACCGCACCGTGCTGCCGCTCCGTCCAGCACCAGCGGAGCAGGAGGCCGTTGACGTCCCGCGCCCAGCCCTCGATTCCCCGGGTCCAGTGCGCCACCGCGACGCTGACCGCGACGGTGAGCACGCCGATGGCGATGGCCCGGTCCGGCGCGAGAAGGCCGTCCTCGCCCGCCGACCACGTGATGAGCCCGCTCGTCAGCGTGATCAGCACCGTGAAGTGCCAGAGGTAGAGGAGGTAGGAGACGCGCCCGAGGAACTGCGACACCCGGCTGCGCGACAGCAGCGCGACGAGGCCCCGGCACGCGTAGATGCAGAACAGCAGAACGGTCCCGGCGCCGGCCAGTGCCCGCAGGTCCTGGTCGCCGGCGACCTGCCGATCGCCGACGAAGACCAGCGCCGCCGCGATCCCGAGCGGAGCCACGATGCGCCCGAAGGCCCGCGGCAAGCGTGCGAACAGCCCGTCCGCCCGGGCCTTGCCGAGCAGCATGCCGATGAAGAAGCAGCCGATGAACGACCCTGCCGCGACGAGCAGGTAGGCCAGCACCGCCACCATCCAGGCTCCGCCCCTGATCCGGGGGACGATGAAGAGGGCGAGCAGGAGGAAGAACGACCCCGCCAGTTCCACCGGCATGGTCCACAGGAACGGCAGGTAATCGGCCCGGTAGCCGCCCACGTAGACGTAGAAGAACGCGAACTTCAGCGCCGATGACCCGGCGGCGTTGAAGCGTGCGAAATTTCCGAGCCAGTCCGTCCGGCCGACGATCTCGCTCGCCGCGAGGGTCGGAGCGAGGCCCGCCGCCATGGTGAGGGCCGTCACGGCCGTCACGACCACGATCGGCACGGTGAGGCGCGGATAGCGCTTGAAGGCGGCCCGCTGCAGGTAGTCCGTCCTGCCGCCGTGAAAGAACGGGAAACTCAGCGCATCGCCCGACAGGATGAAGAACACGATGACGTCGAAGTGACCCGCGAGCAGGACGGCCGTGTAGGGGTTGCGCAGCCACGGCACCGCGGCGCCGAAGGTTTCCCAGAAGACGTGGAAGCACACGACCGACAGGGCCGCCCAACCCCGGATGGCATCGATCTCGAGCGCGCGACCGCCGCGGTCGGCGAGCGGCCCCGCCGTGTCGGCGGGCTCCCGGTCCCGCCGGTTCGAGAGTCTCATCGTCAGGACGCGTCCGTCGTCGCGCCGGCGGGGTCCGGGCCCGGGGCTGCGGGCCATCGCATCGGCATCGGCCTCGTGCAACCCGTTTTGCCCGCCCGGCGCCGCCGGCCCGGCGACCTCACTGCGCCTCGTGGGGTCGGGCACGGTCGTGTCCCGGCACCAGCCGCGCCGAGGACGGATGCAGGGCGCGGTCCACCTTGTCGTAGATGACGCGGCACCGCGGGCTGAAGGCGGCACGCTTGCCCGTCATGCAGGCGAGGCCGTGGTCCTCGGCCGTCCAGACATCGGGACAGATCTGCATGGCCTCGCTGACGCAGGTCATCGCCTCCTGCTGGACGTCCGCGGGAATCCCGGGCTGGGTCGCTGCGAGGCAGGGCAAGCTCGACACGAGCACCAGGACGGCTGGGAGGGCAATGGGGGTACAGGCCATGGACGAAGTGTGCCGACAGCGCCACCGCGCGTCCATCTCGAAGTCAGCGCGAAATCCGCACACCCCGACAAAGTCCCGACTGAGCCGGTCCACGCCGACGGGCGGCACAACGCGCCAGTCCTACGGCTCGCGGCCCGGCCACCTCCACGGGTTGCCCCTCAGGAAGCTTACCTCTAACTTAAGCTGGTATGAAGTCCGGCGTATACCTTCACGGCGGGACCGCCGGGGTGACGGACGGACGGGAGGTGCATCGCATGATCCAGCCGCAGCCCTATCCTTTCACCCTGAAGCACGCAGTCCCGGACAGCTTCTGCGATTACGTCAACGCATTGATCCAGCAGAACATCGACGCGTTCCAGGGCAACAAGGCAGGCGATGCCCGCAAGTTCATGAAGATGGACTACGTCTCGCCGGACGGCGACCAGGTCCTCTACGCGATGAAGCAGAAGCTGGCGCAGCATTTCGAGCTCGGCGACTACGTGGTGCCGCCGAACCTGAAGGATTTCGTCGGCTACATCACCGAGGGCGGCTCGATCCATCCCCATACCGATGCCGACCTGCCCGGCAAGCGCCATGTCCGGATCAACGTGCTGGTGAGCCAGCCGGGCGGCTGCGTGCCGCTGATGGAGAACATGCCGATCGCGGTCTCGGTCGGCGATGCCTGGCTCAACCTCGCCTCGCAGGTCATCCACGCCACGACGCCCGTCGAAGGGCCGGGTTTCCGCAGCGCGATCTCGTTCGGCTACCAGATCGACCCCAAGCGTGGCGACGCCTTCTTCGAGGTCCACAAGGCCTGGATGAAGCAGGTCCGCCAGCTCGCCGCCTGACACGATCACCGGAGCCACTCAACATGGACAATGCGCGCGACGACGTGCGGGCGATCGAGGCCGCGGCCGACACCCTCGTACGGGGCCTGAACCGGGCCGACATCTCCTCCATCACCGATCTCATGACCGAGACGACCCTCGTCATGCCCTCGGGACGCCGGACGTCCAAGGGCAACGCCACGATCGAGTTCTGGCGCAACTTCGCCCTGGCCAACGAGGGCATCCAGATGCTGTCGACCGACATGGACACGCTCGCCGCGGGTCTCGTCCGCGACGTCGGCACGCTCAGCCTGCGCCGGCGGCAGAGCGGCGAGCGCAGCCTGTTCCGCTACATCGTCCTCTGGCAGAAAGTCGACGCCGGCTGGACCGTGGCGACCATGACGTGGAACCGCGAAGCCGCGCCTGCCGGTCGCCGCGGCCAGGGCGGCGGCGGACGTCAGGGCGGCGGCGGCGGGCAGTCCGACGGTGGCGAGGGCATGTGACCACCGGCAGGCTCGAGGGCTGACCGGCCCGGGATACAGCCCGGCCACGGCGGCGCCCCCGCGGCCGGCGGAGCGGCGCGGGCGGGATCCGGGGTCCGCGACCGCCGGTCCCGCCGCGCCACGTTCGTCGTGTGACGTTGCGGCAGATAAAGACGGAATCTTCACGGATTTTATCGAAAGCTTGAGAGGTCGGTTTAGCGGGACGGTGTTGACTGAGGTCGGGTGGGGGTTCTGCCGCGAAGTCTGACCTCATCACCCCAAGGGCCGTTGGCAGCTCCGCGCCGCTCGAGGGCCGCCACCATGGAGCTCGCCTGGATGCGCCTCGTTCTCGCCATCGCGGTCGCCGCCGCGGCCACCTGCACGTCCCCGCCCGGCTACGCCGAGGACCAGACCACGGCCTTCGTCCGGCAGTGCCCGGAAGCCAAGGCGCAGCTCGACGTCGCCTTCGCGACCAACCCCGATTTCGACTCGATCGGCGATGTCGCCGACAAGCGGCTCGCGCAATGCGAGTACTTCAAGGACCTCACCTCCGCGGTCGGCAAGGGGTTCGACGAGGCCCAGCAGTGCCGCGCGCGGGGTGCCGTCGGCATCGACGGCAAGCAGGTGGAGCTGCGCCGCATCCTGTCCAGCATCCGGAGTGCCGCGTCCCGCTTCTGCGCCTCGTGACGGCCGCGACGCCTCGGGTCCCGCGGCACCCCACCGCTCCCGCCCCTCCGGATCGCCTTCCCGCGGAGGCCGTGCCGGCACGCCGCGTCTTCGAACCCGGCCCTTGCCGCCCTATGTAGGGCTGGTGACCCTCCACACGCCCGTCCCCACCCTGACCGAGCCCGCAGCCCCCGCGAGGGCGCTGCCGCCCGCGTTCCGCGCCTGGTTCGCCGGCCGGGGCTGGGCGCCGCGGCCCCACCAGCTCGCGCTCCTGGCCCATGCCGAGGCGGGCCGGTCGGCACTGCTGATCGCCCCGACGGGTGCCGGCAAGACGCTGGCGGGGTTCCTGCCGAGCCTCGTCGACCTCGCGGCGCGGCCGAAGCGCCGGGCGGCGCTCCACACGCTCTACATCTCGCCGCTCAAAGCCCTCTCGGTCGATGTCGCCCGCAACCTCGGCACCCCTGTCGCCGAGATGGGGCTCGACCTTCGGATCGAGACGCGGACGGGCGACACGTCGGCCTCCAAGCGGCAGCGCCAGCGGCGCGACCCACCCGACATCCTGTTGACCACGCCCGAGCAGATCGCCCTGCTGCTCGCCAGTCCCAGCGCCAAGGTGCTGTTCGCCGACCTCGAACGCATCGTCCTCGACGAGCTCCACGCCCTCGTGACCTCCAAGCGCGGCGACCTCCTGGCGCTCGACCTCGCGCGGCTGCGCCGCCTCGCGCCCGGCGTGCAGACCGTCGGCCTGTCGGCCACGGTGCGCGAGCCCGCCGAACTCGCCGCCTATCTCCACGGCCGCGCCGATCCGCCGCCCGCCATCGTGACGGCGCCCGAAGGCGCCGCGGCCCAGATCACCATGCTGGACTCGCGCGAGCGGCTGCCCTGGGCCGGCCACAGCGCCCGCCATGCCCTGCGCGAGATCTACGACGAGATCCGGCGCGTGAAGCTGGCGCTGCTCTTCGTCAACACCCGGTTCCAGGCCGAGCAATTGTTCTGGGACCTGTGGCGCATCAATGCCGACAACCTGCCGATCGCGCTCCACCACGGCTCGCTCGACGTCGGCCAGCGCCGCCGCGTCGAGGAAGCGATGGCGGAAGGGCGCCTCAAGGCGGTCGTCGCCACGGCGACGCTCGATCTCGGCATCGACTGGGGCGACGTCGACCTCGTCATCAACGTCGGCGCCCCCAAGGGCGCCAGCCGGCTGATCCAGCGCATCGGCCGCGCCAATCACCGGCTCGACGAGGCATCGCGCGCCATCCTGGTGCCGGCCAACCGCTTCGAGGTGCTGGAATGCCGCGCCGCCATCACGGCCGCGGCCGCGGGCGCGCAGGACACGCCGGTGCCGCGGGCCGGCGCGCTCGACGTCCTCGCCCAGCACGTCCTCGGCATGGCCTGCGCCGAGCCCTTCGCCCCGGACGCGTTCTTCGCCGAGGTGACGGATGCCGCCCCCTACGGCGCGCTGTCGCGCGAGGACTTCGACCGCGCCATCCAATTCGTCGCCCATGGCGGCTACGCGCTGCAGGCCTACGACCGCTTCGCCAAGATCCGGCAGACCCGGGAGGGGCTCTGGCGCGTGTCCAACGGACAGGTGGCGCAGCAGTACCGCATGAACGTCGGCACCATCGTGCAGGCCGCCATGCTGAAGGTGAGGCTCGTGCGCTCGCGCAAGGCCGCGAGCCCGGCCGGCGTGCCCGTGACCACGGGGCCGATCGGGCGGGGCGGACGGGTACTGGGACAGGTCGAGGACGGCTTCCTCGAAACGCTGCTGCCCGGCGACACCTTCCTGTTCGGCGGCGAGATCCTGGCGCTGCAGGCGATCGTCGACGACGAGGCGCTGTGCGCCCGCGCGGCCGGCACGGAACCCAAGATCCCCTCCTACGCGGGCTCGAAGTTCCCCCTGAGCACCTACCTCGCCGAGCAGGTGCGGGCCATGACGTCCCACCCAGAGGACTTCGACCTGCCCGACCAGGTCGAGGACTGGCTGGCGCTCCAGAAGGTGAAGTCCGCCCTGCCGCCGCGCGACCGCCTGCTCGTCGAGACGTTCCCGCGCGGCGGGCGCCACTACCTCGTGGCCTATGCGTTCGAGGGCCGCCTCGCCCACCAGACGCTCGGCATGCTGCTGAGCCGCCGCATGGAACGGGCCAAGCTGCGGCCGATGGGGTTCGTCGCCAACGATTACGCGATCGCGGTCTGGGCCCACCACGACATCGGGGCGCGGGTCGCCCGTGGACTGGTCTCGCTCGAGGACCTGTTCGACGAGGACATGCTCGGCGACGACCTCGAGACCTGGCTCGACGAATCGTCCCTGATGAAGCGGACCTTCCGCATCTGCGCCACCATCTCGGGCCTGATCGACCGCCGTCACCCGGGGCGCGAGAAGACCGGACGGCAGATGACGGTGTCGACCAACCTCGTCTATGACGTTTTGCGCCGCCACGAACCCGACCACCTCCTGCTCAAGGCCGCGCGCGAGGATGCGGCGACGGGACTCCTCGATCTCCGGCGCCTCGGCGAGCTACTGTCGCGAATCAGGGGCAAGATCCTGCACAAGCCCCTGCGGAAGATCTCACCGCTCGCCGTCCCGATCATGCTGGAGATCGGGCGCGAGCCCGTCTACGGCGAGGCCGAGGATGCGGTCTTGGCCGATGCCGCGGACGTTCTCATCGAGGAAGCCATCGCGGACGATGACAGCGGTCAAACGGAAGGCGCCGGTCGAGGCCAGACCCGGCGCGCCCCATCGCGTGCATAGCCACGTCACCGTCGCGGGAGTCGAGCTTCTCGCCGACGTCTGCGGCGCGCTCTTCCACGAGGAGGACCGTGTCCTGCTCGTGGCAGACCTCCATCTCGAGAAGGGCTCGTCCCTGGCGCGGCGCGGCATGCTGCTGCCGCCCTACGACACGGCCGCGACCCTGGCGAAGCTCGGCGCCGCGGTGGCGCGCACCCGGCCGCGGCTCGTCGTGGCGCTGGGCGATTCGTTCCACGACCGCACGGGCGCGGCCCGCATGGGCGAGGGCGACCGGGCCGTCCTGGCGGCGCTCCAGGCCGGGCGGGAGTGGCTGTGGCTCGCCGGCAACCACGATCCCGCGCCCCCGGAGGGTCTCGGCGGCACGGCGGCGGCGGAGTGGCGCCTCGGCCCCCTGACGTTGCGGCACGAGCCCAAACCGGGTGCCGGGGCCGGCGAGATCGCCGGGCACCTCCATCCCGTCGCCATCGTGGCGGGGGCCGGCGGCGCGGTCCGGCGGCGCGCCTTCGTGTCGGACGGCTTCCGCTGCATCATGCCGGCCTTCGGGGCCTATGCGGGCGGCCTGAACTTCCGCCATCCCGCCTTCTCGGGGCTGCTGGCGGAAGGTCGCCGCATCGCCCATGCGCTCGGCCGCGACCGGGTCTATGCGATCCCGGAAAGCCGCTGCCTCGTCGGGGCCTAGCCGCACGGCGCGAGGAACAAAAGGCCGGGCGGGCCCGTCTCCGCGACAGGGCCCGTCCCCCGTGGACCCGGCGGGCCGTCGCACGGGACGACACGATGAGCCAGCCTCCAGCACCTCCCAGCATGCCCTACTGGCACGTCTACACCGATTCCGACGGCGTGAGCCGGCAGGAGCGGTTCTCGCTCAGTGCCTTCGCGCTCCAGGGTGTCGGCCCCGGCGTCACCCCCCAATGGAACGACAGGATGGAGCCCGCCCGGGCCGGCGTGACCTTCACGGTGCTGCCGGTGGGCTGGATCGGCGAGTGGCACGAGAACCCCAAGCCGCAGTGGATCGCCGTCCTGACCGGCCGCTGGTTCGTCGAGACCATGGACGGGCACCGCGTGGAGATGGGACCGGGCGAGCTGATGATGGGCGAGGACCAGAACACGGTCGAGCGCGAGGGCCGCAAGGGTCATCGCTCCGGCACGGTCGGGCCCGAGCCCTGCACCATGATGGTCACGGGCCTCGACGTGACCCCGACCGTCGCCCAGCCGGGCCGCTTCAGGTAGCCGGTCCGGGCTCGCCCTCGAGGAGCCGGGCGAGCCGGCGCAGCGCCAGCCCGTAACCCTGCGTGCCGAAGCCTGCGATCACGCCGTCGGCGCGCAGCGACACGTAGGAATGATGGCGGAAGCTCTCCCGCTTGTGGACGTTGGAGATGTGGACCTCGATCACCGGCCCGTCGAAGGCGTTGAGCGCGTCGAGGATCGCGACCGACGTGTGGGTCAGGGCGGCGGGGTTGATGGCGATGCCGCCCGCGCTCTCCCGCGCCTCGTGGATCCAGTCGATGATCTGGCCTTCGGCATTGCTCTGGTGGAACCGGATCGCGAGCCCGAGTTCGCGGCCCAGCGCCCGGCACTCGGCCTCGACGTCGGCCAGCGTCTCGTGGCCGTAGATGTGGGGCTGGCGCTTGCCCAGCAGGTTGAGATTGGGCCCGTTGAGGACGAAGACGAGGCGGCTCATCGCAACTTTCCCTGAAACCAAGAGGCCTCCACGTTAGCATGAGGGCGGACCAACGGCCGCCTCAGAGCCACCCGGCGGCCAACAGGGAGAACGCCATGGACATGCCGCCCAACCGTTTCAAACGTGCGCTGCGCGACGGGCGCCAGCAGATCGGGCTCTGGTGCTCGATCCCGGGCGGCACCGTCGCCGAGGTCCTGGCCGGGGCGGGCTACGACTGGATCGTGTTCGATACCGAGCACTCGCCCGGAGACCCGACCACGGTGCTGGAGCAGCTCCAGGCCGCCGCCCCCTACCCGGTCTCGGCCGTGGTGCGGCCCGTCACCAACGACACGGCGCTGATCAAGCGCTTCCTCGACATCGGCGCCCAGACGCTGCTGATCCCCTACGTGCAGAATGCCGCGGAGGCCCGGGCCGCCGCGCTGGCGATGCGCTATCCCCCGGCGGGCGTACGCGGCGTGTCGGGGTGGACGCGCGCCAACCGGTTCGGCCGCGTGGCGGACTACGCGGCGCGCGCGGCGGACGAGTTGTGCCTGCTGGTCCAGGTCGAGACGCGGGACGCCTTGCGGGAGATCGAGTCGATCGCCGCCGTCGACGGGGTCGACGGCATCTTCATCGGACCGGCCGACCTCGCGGCCAGCATGGGCCATGCCGGCCAGCCGCTGCATCCCGAGGTCGTGGCCGCCGTCGAGGACGCGGTCTCCCGCATCCGCGCCGCCGGCAAGCCTGCCGGGATCCTGACGCTCGACGACGCCTTCGCGCGCCGCTGCATGGCGCTCGGCACGCTGTTCACCGCGGTGGGCACCGACGGCAGCATCCTGTCGCGCGGCGCCGACGCGCTCAGCGCGGCCTTCACGGCGGCCTGACAGGCGGTCCAGGCCGCCGCGGAACGGGCGGTCACCTCCGCCCTCTGCTCCGTCCTGCCCGGGCTCGTCCCGGGCACCCACGCCGGCCCGCGCCATCGGCGCTTGCGTTCCATGGCTCCGCCGCCTGTCCACACGGCCCAGTGCCCGTTCGCATCGAGCCCGAGGCCCCTCACCGGCTTCGGGGTCGACGGCCTACCAAAGATAGAGTGAAGCTCTGCCTTCGACCATTCCGATCAGGCAGCATAGGCCCTGCACTTCGGCATCCCATGAGCGTATTTTAAGGCGACTCTCGGGGATCAGCTCAATTTTCGAGCGAATCGAGTGGTGCATTTCCGCCGCAGTCATCCCGTGCAGGAGCAGATTTGGAGATTTAACTCGCGATAGAACTTGTCACTCAGTTTCAGCTAAGTCTCGATCCCTAGATGTGAACCCAACGGCGAAGGCAAGCGACATAGTGTCGCGGGTTGAAATTGTCATATTCGCCGGTGGGACCAATCGCCATGACAGTCTCGAAGGGTTTTCTGCTGGGATCCGCCATGGTCCTGGTCAGCGTCGGCACCGCACGATCGGCGGACCTGCCGGTCCGCAAGGCCGCTCCGGTCGACTATGTGCGCGTCTGTGATTTCACGGGTGCAGGCTTCTTCTACATCCCCGGGACCGACACCTGCCTGCAGGTCAGCGGTACGATGCGGGTCGAAGGTGCCTTCATCAACAACTCGCGCCTGTTCTTCCCGGTGCCGGGCGTGCCCAACCGTACGACCGGAACATTCGGCCTCGTTCCCGGCCGTGACCGCGACGAGAGCGGCTTCCTGGCCCGCGCGCGTCTCGGGGTCGACGCCCGCACCCAGACGGCCTACGGTACGTTGCGCGCCTATTTCCAATACCAGATCGACCGCCTGCAGGGCATCTACTCCGGTGGCGGGCCCAGCGGCGGCGTCAACACCTTCGCCAATTCCGGCGGCAACAATGCCGCGCTGCGCCGCGGCTTCATCCAGTTCGCCGGCATCACGGCCGGCCGCGTCCAGTCCTTCTTCGACTTCTACGCCGACAACTACAATTACGAGGGCATCGCCAACTCCGACCTTAGCAACAACGTCTTTGCCTACACCTATACGGTCGGCAACGGCGTCTCGGCCACCCTGTCGATCGAGGACCGTAACCCCCGCAACCTGCCGCAGAACATCGGCAATATCCTGGGTGGCCCGAGCAACGTGGCCAGCACCGCGCGCTATGCCGGAGAGTCGGTGCCGGACATGGTCGGCGTACTGCGTTACGACCAGACCTGGGGTTCGGCCCAATTGTCGGGCGCCTATCACCAGATCCAGACGACGTCGGGCTCCTTCGCCGGCACGGGCGGCCAGGGCTTCGGCTCGGCCGATACGGACGGCTTCGCCATCCAGGGCGGCGTGCGGATCAAGCTGCCGATGCTGGCGGCGGGTGACGACCTCTGGCTGCAGGGCGCCTACCAGGAGGGCGCCTACAACTACATGGACTCGGGCTCCTACTTCAACGGCGGCTTCAACTCCATCGCGGTCGGAGGCTTCCAGCACATCGATCGCGACGCGGTGGCGATCCACACCCCCGGCACCGCGGCGGCGTCCTACTCGCTCGAGAAGGGTCGCGGCTTCTCGGTGATGGCGGCGATGAACCATTACTTCACGCCCAACTTCCACGACGTGCTCTACGGGTCCTACGAGGAGATCACCTACGGGAACCGGATCAAGACCATCGACTGGACGCTGGGCGGCCTCGGCGATGCCAGCCAGTTCCGCATCGGCAACCAGTTCCTCTGGGATCCGGTGAAGAACTTCGAGATCGGCCTCGAGTTCGACTACCTCCACATCGACCAGACGCTGGCCCACAACGCCGGCCAGGCTGCGACCGCCCTGCCGGTCGGCGTATCCAAGAACCCGGACGCCTTCGAGGTCCGCCTCCGCACCCAGCGCGACTTCTGATCGGCCGGCTTCACCAAAACGAAAACCCGGCGCGAGCCGGGTTTTCTGACGTCGTCGATCGGATGACCGTCCGGGCACCTGCCCCGGACGGTTCAGGGTTCAGAAGCGGCGGTAGCCGTATCCGTAGCCGTAATAGGGCCGCCGATAGGCGTAGAACGGCCGACGGAACCCGTAGCCATAGGGCCCGAACCGCCGATATCCGTAGAAGGGACGGCGGAAGGCGTAGAAGGGCCGCACGAACGGCCGGCGATAGCCGTAACGGTAGAAGTAGACCGGCTGGATGTCCTGGCTCGCGGCCGCGACGGGGGCCAGCGGCTGGACCGGCATGGCATCGGCTTCGGCCGTAACGGTCATGACACCCGCCAGCGCCAAGGCGCCGATGATGATGCCCTTCAAAGTCTTGATCATAGAACGTTGCTCCTCATGACGTCGCTTCCCTAAGGTGCGACGAGCTGGATGAACCGCGGCTGACCAGCAACGCGGACCGGCCGGTTCCTGTCGCTAGCGCGCCGGCGCGTTCTGGCGCTTGAAGCGGTCGAAGCAGCCGAGCTTGTAGCAGCCGAAGAGCGCCACCGCGGCGGCCCCGATGGCGACCTTCTGGCCGGTCGACAGCAGGCCGCTCTGAGGCGCGGCATCGGCCGCGGGCGCCGTGCTGTCCGCCGGCGGCGCGCTCGCCGTCGCGGGCGCCGCGCCCGTGGCGCCGCCCCCGAGCGTCGCCGTCAGGCGTTGCGCGTCCTGCGGCCCGCTGCCGGCCGGCATGAAGTCGACGTTGATCTGCCGGCCGGGCGGCACCGACCCGACATAGTCGGCGAAGGCCGGGACGCTCGGGAAGACGCGCCCGTCGACCGAGATGATTTGGTCGCCCTTGCGGAAGCCCGCCTGCGCGCCGGCCGCGCCGGGCTTCACGCTGTTGACCCGCAGCACGCGGAACGTCATGCCGCCGCTGGTGATGGTCGCGCCCGGCCCCACGTTGAGGCCGAGCGTGCCACCCGCCTTGGGCAGCGCGTCGGCCTCCGACGCCGACAGGAACCGGTATCCCATGGCGTTGTCCGCCCGGGCCGGAACCATGCCGGGCTGGAAGCCGATGAATGAGGCCAGGACCAGGGCCGTAACGGTCCGCTTGCCGATCATGGAGTGTCTCGTGCCGGTGAGGGTGGGCGCCGCGAGGCTCAAACGTTCATCGAGCCGTCGGCGCCGTCTCCGCCCGGCGTCATGCCGTCCACCGCCCGGGGCAGGTGCTGGCTGAGCTGCTGGAGGAAGTCGCCATGGTCCATCCCGGCCTGGTCGGCCATGGCCTGGGTCTGCTGCTGGCCGAAGACGTTCTGGAGCTGGTCGGGCGAGACCGGCTGGTTCGGCCCGCTGCCGATCCAGGAGCGGGCGACGTCGCCCAGGCCCGCCTGCTCGAACTGCGACACGAGCCCGCCGAGGCCACCCTGTTGGCCGCCCTGCTGGCCCCCGAGCACGCTCGAGATGATCCCGCCGAGCGCCGAGCCGCCCTGGTTCTGGTTCTGGTTGCCGCCGAGAAGGTTGCCGACGATGGAATCGAGAATGCCCATGATGAACTCCGAGGAAGTCTGGCCGGCCGCCACGGCGGCGGACGATGAAGCGCTGCGGTCGTCGTCATGGGACCCTGCCCTGGGCAGGTCCATGTCCCCCCATAACCGACGGTGGATGTCTTGGTTCCGGGATCCTGCGCGCATTCGGCGGCGGACCGGCGCCGGGAGCGCGACCGACGACGCACCGACGCCGCAGTGAGCGACCCGCGCCGCGCGCCTGCCGCCCCGGCGAGGAGACGTCGGCGCAAGCTCCGTCGCGGAAGCTCCCGCCCGAAACACCGGCGGCACCCCCATGAGCATCGCGTCCATCTCCCCCAACCGGGTCCAGGCCCGTCCCGCCCCGGGCGCCGCGACGCGCCCGGCGCGCCGGAGCGGGCGCGACATCGGCTTCGCCCTCGGCATCGTGGCGATCCTGTCGATCTTCTTCCTGCCGATCCCCGCCTTCGCGATCGACATGGGGCTCGCCTTCTCGATCGCGCTCTCGGTCCTGATCCTGATGGTGGCGCTCTGGATCGAGCGTCCGCTGGAATTCTCGGCCTTCCCCACGGTGCTGCTCGTCGCGACGCTGCTGCGGCTGTCGCTGAACATCGCGACGACGCGCCTCATCCTGTCGAACGGCTCGGAAGGGTCTAACGCCGCCGGTTTCATCATCGGGGGCTTCTCGCGGCTCGTGATGGGCGGCGACTTCGTCATCGGCCTCATCGTCTTCGCCATCCTGCTGACCATCAATTTCGTCGTCATCACCAAGGGCGCGACGCGTATCGCCGAGGTCGGGGCGCGGTTCACGCTGGATGCCATCCCGGGCAAGCAGATGGCCATCGACGCCGACCTGTCGGCCGGCCTCATCACCGACAAGGAAGCGCAGTCGCGGCGCCGCGAACTCGAGGAGGAGAGCGCGTTCTTCGGCTCGATGGACGGCGCGTCCAAGTTCGTGCGCGGCGACGCGGTCGCGGGCCTGATCATCCTGGCCGTCAATGTGTTCGGCGGCATCGTCATCGGCGTCACGCGCCATGCCATGCCGCTCGGCGAGGCCGCGGACGTCTTCGCCAAGCTGTCGGTCGGCGACGGCCTCGTGTCGCAGATCCCGTCGCTCATCGTGTCGCTGGGCGCCGCGCTGCTGGTGTCCAAGGGCGGCACCCGGGGTTCCACCGAGAAGGCGGTGCTGAACCAGCTCGTCCATTTCCCGCGGGCGCTGTTCGTCGCCGCCATGATGATGTTCCTGCTGGCGCTGGTGCCGGGCCTGCCCTTCCTGCCCTTCGCGATGCTGGGCGGCGTGATGATCGGGGTCGGCACGGTGCTGCCGCGGCGGGTCGCCGCCGCCAAGGCCGCCGCCGACGAGGCCGCCGCGGCCGAAGTGGCGGATGCCGCCTCGTCCGACACCAAGGAATCCGTGAAGGAGTTCCTGCGCACGGCCGAGATCGAGATCGCGCTCGGCAAGCAGCTCGCCGCCCGGCTGCAGCCGAGCCAGGGCGAACTCGCCCACCGCGTCACCAAGATGCGGCGCAAGTTCGTCAAGCAATACGGGTTCGTGGTGCCCGAGATCAAAGTCTCGGACAGCATGGAGGTGCCGGCCAAGTCCTACCAGATCAAGATCCACGGCACCGTGGTGGTGTCGCAGGAACTCCGGCTCGGCGAGTGCCTCATCATCACGGGCGACGTCCGCAAGCCGGACCTGCCCGGCATCGAGACCCGCGAGCCGGCCTTCGGCATGAAGGCGCTCTGGGTGTCGGACGCCTATGCGGCCGAGGCGAAGCGCCAGAACTTCCAGACCGTCGACACGCTGTCGATCCTGCTGACCCACCTGTCCGAGGTGATCCGCAACAACCTCAGCCAGCTCCTGTCGTACAAGGACATGCGCGGCCTGCTCGACCGGCTCGACCCCGAATACAAGAAGCTCATCGACGACATGTGTCCGGGCCAGATCTCCTATTCGGGGCTGCAGGCGGTGCTCAAGCTGCTGCTGGGCGAGCGCGTCTCGATCCGCAACCTCCACCTCATCCTCGAAGCCATCGCCGAGATCGTGCCGCACGTGCGCCGCTCCGAGCAGGTCGCCGAACACGTGCGGGTCCGCATGAGCCAGCAGATCTGCGGCGATCTCTCCGACAACGGTGTGCTCAAGGTGCTCCGCCTCGGCAACCGCTGGGACCTCGCCTTCCATCAGAGCATCAAGCGCGACGCCAAGGGCGAGGTGACGGAATTCGAACTCGACCCGCGTCTCGTCGAGCAGTTCGGCCAGGAAGCCTCGACGGCCATCCGCGAGCGCATGGACCAGGGCCACAGTTTCGTGTTGATCGCCGCGCCGGAAGTGCGCACCTACGTCCGCATGATCGTGGAACGCATGTTCGCCACCCTGCCGGTGCTCTCGCACCTCGAGATCGCCCGCGGCCTCGAGATCAAGCCGCTCGGCACCATCTCATGAGGCCGGAGGCGGCGGCGTGAACGGGTCGGCGCCGCTCGCGGTACTGACGGCCTTCGTGGTGTTCAGCCGCATCGGCGCCTGCCTGCTGCTCATGCCGGGCTTCTCGAGCCCCCGCGTCCCCGTCCAGGTCCGGCTGTTCATCGCCGTGGCGGTGTCGCTGGCCCTGACGCCGCTGCAGCTCGACATCGTCCGCCCGCTCCTGTCCGACGGTGAACCCCTCCATCTCCTGCGTCTCATGGGATCTGAGTTGTTCATCGGCGCCGCCATCGGCATCCTGGGCCGGGTGTTCTTCATCGCGCTGGAGTTCATCGGCGTCGCCGTCGCGATGTCGGTCGGGCTCAGCAGCAACCTCGGCGCGCCGATCGAGGCGGACGAGCCGCTGCCGGCCATCAGCACGCTGATGACGCTGGCGGCGACGGCCCTCATGTTCCTCACCGACCTGCATCTCGAAGTGTTCAAGGCCCTGCAGGCCTCCTACGCCAACCTGCCCGTCTCGGACGGCTTCGTGCCGCAATTCGCGCTCAATCAGCTCGTGTCGAAGTCCAACGAGGCTTTCCTCATCGCGGTGCGCATCGGCAGCCCCTTCATGATCTTCTCCCTGGCGGTGAACGTCGCCATGGGCCTCGTGGGCAAGCTCGTCCCCGGCATCCAGACCTTCTTCCTCGCGACGCCCTTCCTGCTGATCGGCGGCCTGATCCTGCTCTCCCTGGTGTTCAAGCCCATGCTGCTGCTGTTCATCGAGGCCTTCGGCCGCTTCCTGGTGACGGGATGAGCGAGCGCCTGAAAGCCATGAAGCGCGTCCTTAAGGTGCAGGACCAGCTCAAGCGCAGCGCGGACTGGCGGGTGGCGGAGGCCGAGCGGGCCGCCGCCGAGGTCGAGACCGCCAAGACCGAACTGTCCGACTTCATCGCCCGCAGCGAGCTCGTCGGCCCGCTGGCCGGGATCGCGGTGGCGCAGGCGCGGCGCCTCGCGGTCCGCGGCGACGCGGCGGCGCGGGCGGTCGAGGACGAGACGGCGGCGATGCGCGACGTCACCGCGCGCCAGAAGCTCGTCGCCAGGGCCATCGACGGTCTCGCCCGCGAGGAAGCCTCCGCCCGCGAACGCAAGGCGCTCGAACGGCTGATCGAAGCCTTCGTGGCCCGGGCACCGGCGCCGGGAGACTGACCCCGCGGCGTCCGGGCGGTGCGGGCCGGCGCGGGTGCCCGGGACAAGGCCCGGGCATGACGGTGAGAGGGGATGGAGGAATATCGGCGAGTCGGCGAATGATGGATCCGAAGCTGTCCCCCGCCCTCCGTCCCGTCATGGCCGGGCCTGTCCCGGCCACCCACGCCATACGGAGCCGCACCGCGCCCCGGACGGCCCCGACCCGGCCCAAAGACCCGCGGCGGCGCGGGCCGGCGTGGGTGCCCGGGACAAGCCCGGGCATGACGATGGAGGGGTGGCAGAACGGTCGGCGAGGAGGCGAATGAGGGATCCGAAGCGCTCCCCGCCCTCGATCCCGTCATGGCCGGGCCTGTCCCGGCCACCCACGCCGCGCGGAGCCGCGCCGGGCGCCGGATGGCCCCGGCCCGGCCCGAGGACCCGCGATGGCGCGGGCCGGCGTGGGTGCCCGGGACAAGCCCGGGCATGACGATGGAGGGGGCGGAGGAGATCCGTCGAGGGCGGGCATGATGGATCCGAAGCTGTCCCCCGCCCTCCGTCCCGTCATGGCCGGGCTTGTCCCGGCCACCCACGCCGCGCGGAGCTGCTCCCGGCCCCGGACGGCCCCGGCCCGGCCGAGGACCCGCGATGGCGCGGGCCGGCGTGGGTGCCCGGGACAAGCCCGGGCATGACGATGGAGAGCGCGGAGGAGGTCCGTCGAGGGGGGGCACGGTGGATCCGAAGCGGTCCCCACCCTCAACCACGTCATGGCCGGGCTTGTCCCGGCCACCCACGCCGTGCCGAGCCGTACCGCGCCCCGGACGGCCCCGACCCGGCCCGAAGACCCGCGGCGGCGCGGGCCGGCGTGGGTGCCCGGGACAAGCCCGGGCATGACGATGGAGGGGGCGGAGGAATATCGTCGAGGGCGGGCATGATGGATCCGAAGCTGTCCCCCGCCCTCCGTCCCGTCATGGCCGGGCCTGTCCCGGCCACCCACGCCGCGCGGAGCCGTACCGCGCCCCGGACGGCCCCGACGCGGCCCGAAGACCCGCGGTGGCGCGGGCCGGCGTGGGTGCCCGGGACAAGCCCGGGCATGACGATGGAGGGGGCGGAGGCGGTCCGTCGAGGGCGGGCATGATGGATCCGAAGCTGTCCCCCGCCTTCCGTCCCGTCATGGCCGGGCTTGTCCCGGCCACCCACGCCGCGCCGAGCCGCTTCCGGCCCCGGACGGCCCCGGCCCGGCCGAGGACCCGCGGTGGCGCGGGCCGGCGTAGGTGCCCGGGACAAGCCCGGTCATGACGATGGAGAGGGCGGAGGAGACCGGGTTCGGTCGGCAGCCTGGGCCGTTCCGCCGTCCTCGCGAGTGGCGGCGTCAGTCCACCCAGGCCTTGAGGGCGGCGGCCGAGGAGCCGTCGAGCTGCTTCAGGTGCAGATACTGGTCGACGAAGAGCTTGAACGGCAGGTCGCGCGGCATGAGCCACGCCTTCTCGGCCCGGTCGAACGGCCGGTCCGGGTGGATGGCGCAGAGGCCGGGGTTGAGCTTCTGCTGCAGCCGCGTCTCGACCCCGTCGGTGATCATCACGTCGGCGCGGCCCTCCGCCACCTCGCGGAAGATGGTGCGGTTGTCCGGGAAGACGCGGATCTGCGCGTGATGGAGGTTGGCGCGGTCGAAACGTTCGTTGGTGCCGCCCGGATTGACCACGACGCGGACCTCGGGCCGGTCGATGGCATCGAGCGATCCCAGCCTTTCGGCATCGGCGCAGCGCGCGATGGCGGCCTTGCCGTCGACGTCGGAGGGGATGGAGAAGAACCCGACCTTCTGGCGGTCGAGCGTGATCGACACGCCGCCGACCAGGATGTCGAACGTTCCGGCCCGGAGGTCGGCGAGCAGCGTCGACCATGTCGTCTTGACGAAGACCGGCTCGGCGCCGAGCGCCTTGGCGAGCCCCGTGGCGAGGTCGACGTCGACGCCCGAGAAGGCGCCCGTCGCGGGATCCTGGTCGCCGAAGGGCTTGTAGTCGCCCGTGAGGCCGATCCGCAGCTGCCGCCGCGCCATGATGGCGTCGAGCAGGTTCGCGGGCGCGGCGCCCGCGGCCTCCGGCCCGGCGGTCTCGGCCACGGCGGAGGTCGCGCCGAAGAGCACCGGCAGGGCCGGGCCGGCGAGACACAGCGCCGCGAGGGCGCGCACCGCGATCCGCGTCAGGGTCTGTATCGTCGTCATCGATGATCTCCGCTCGGCGGCACGCCCGCTCCGCGCCCCGATCGTCAAATCAGGCTTCGGCGGCGAATGCCACAGGGCTGCGCAATCCGCCGGTTGTCCACCGTTTCGCGACATTCCGGCGCAGCACGGCGGAACCTGAGCGGCATCGGCGCATTGAGGCATAACTTCGACAGGAGACTTCGCCGATGCTCAAATGGGCCCTGATTTTCTTCATCATTTCCATCGTCGCCGGCGTGTTCGGCTTCGGAGGCATTTCGGCAGGCGCGGCCGACATCGCCAAGATCCTCTTCTACATCTTCGTCGTGATCTTCGTGATCTTCCTGATCCTCGGCGTCATGGCGGGACGCGCGGTGACCTGACAGAGCGACGGCCGCCGGGCTTACGGCGGCCGGACCCCGCCGCGCGCGGAGGTCGAAGGGTCGGAACGGCAAGGCGCCGGAGCGTGGTCGACCACGCTCCGGCGCTTCGCATGTCGGGGATCGGTCCCGTCGGTGGCCTCAGGTCCTGCCGCGCCGGGGCGACAGGTCGACGACCTTCCGGTCGCCCGGGGTGGGGAGGTCCTCGCGCTCCGGTTCGTCCGGATCGTCGTCCGCCTCCTCGTCCTTCTCCCAGAGCGACAGGCTCTGGACCAGGTTGGCCTCGGCATCGATCACCACCGACACATCGAGGTCGACCACCTCCGCTTCCTGCGGAAACCGGCTGAGGTGTTGGATCAGCTTGGCGACCGTCATGCTGGCTTCGTCGCTCATAGGCACCTCCTCGGTGCCTCACCCTAAGCGGCCTTGCGGGCGCAATGCCACGGTTCATTTCGCTTTTTCAAAGCGAAATCAAAGCCGCCCCCTCCCGGATCGTCGGCCCGGAGCCGCGATGCGGCTCGCGTCGCGCGCGGTTCCGTGGAAAGAAGCAGGCGATACCGCGGGGAACCCGACATGACCCAGAATCGACCCGTCGCCGCCGGCGATCACGTGTTCCTCGTCGACGCCTCGGCCTTCATCTTCCGCGCCTATTACCAGTCCATCAACCAGGACCAGAAATACAACCGGCGCTCGGACGGGTTGCCGACGGGCGGCGTCCGGCTCTTCGCCACCAAGCTCCTGCAGTTCGTGCGCGAAGGCGCGATGGGCACGATCCCGACCCATCTCGCGGTGATCTTCGACAAGAGCGAGAACTCGTTCCGCAAGGCGCTCTACCCGGCCTACAAGGCCAACCGCAGTGAACCGCCGGCCGACCTCGTGCCGCAGTTCCACCTCATGCGCGAGGCCGTCCGGGCCTTCGGCCTGCTCCCCGTCGAGCAGGACACCTACGAGGCCGACGACCTCATCGCCACCTATGCCCGCCACGCGCGCCTCGCCGGCGCGGACGTCACCATCGTGTCGCCCGACAAGGACCTGATGCAGGTCGTGGGCGAGGGCATCTCCATGTACGACGCCGCCTCGGGGAACCCGGGCGCGGCGGGGGCGCGCGAGGAACGGCGCATCGGGCGCGAGGAGGTCGAGGCCTATTTCGGCGTCGGCCCGGAGCGCGTCGTCGACGTGCAGGCGCTGGCCGGCGATTCCACCGACAACGTTCCCGGAGCGCCGGGCATCGGCATCAAGACGGCGGCGCAGCTCATCGCCACCTACGGCGACCTCGACACGCTGCTGGCCCGCGCCCACGAGATCAAGCAGCCCAAACGGCGCGAGGCGCTGACGCTGCCCGAGAACGTCGAACGCATCCGCATCTCGCGCGAGATGGTCAAGCTCTGCGACACGGTCGAGGTGGCGGTGCCGCTCGACGCGCTGCGCACGCCGCGCACCGACGGCGAGAAGCTCGTCGCCTTCTGCAAGGCACTCGAATTCACGACGCTGACGCGCCGCATCGGCGAGTTCTACGGCGTCGAGCCCGGCGATGTCGAAGCCGACGAACGGCTCGCCGGGCCCGGCGGCTGGCGCACCCGCAACGGCGCCCCGGCGGCGCCCGTCGAGGAAGGCACCGGCATCGTGCCGACCGGGGAGGCGGCGGACGGGAACCGCGATGCCGCCGCCATCGCGGCCGCGTTGCCGAAGCTCGACGGGCCGGCCATGCTGGCGGCGAGCCGCGCGGCCGAGATGCGCGCCCTGCCCTTCGACCACGCGCGCTACCGCACCATCACGACGCTCGACGCGCTCGACGCCGTCGTGGCGGCGGCCCGCGAGGCCGGTGTCGTCGCGGTCGACACCGAGACGACCTCGCTCGACGCCCGCACGGCGGAGCTCGTCGGCGTGGCGCTGGCGATCGCCCCCGGCGAGGCCGTCTACATCCCGGTGGGCCACCTCGCCCCGCCCCCGCCGGTGGAGCCGAAGGAGCCCAAGAAGGGCCGCAAAGCCAAGGCGCCGGAGCCCGAGGGCGGGCTCTTCGCCGACGCCGGGGAGATGCCGCCCCCGGAGGCCGAGCCGCCCGCCCAGCTCGCCGTGCGCGACGTGCTCGACCGCCTGCGGCCGCTGCTCGAAGCGCCGGACGTGCTCAAGGTCGCCCAGAACATGAAGTATGACTGGCTCGTCTTCGCCAGCCACGGCATCACGGTCGCGCCCTTCGACGACACGATGCTGATGTCCTACGTGCTCGATGCCGCCGCCACGACCGACACGCACGGCATGGACCAGCTGGCCAAGCGCCATCTCGGCCACGACACGATCGCGTTCAAGGACGTGGCGGGGACCGGCAAGAGCTTCGTCGGCTTCGCGCGCGTGCCGCTCGACAGGGCCACCGCCTATGCGGCCGAGGATGCCGACGTGACGCTGCGGCTGTGGCACGTGCTGAAGCCCCGCCTGCCGGCCGAGCGCATGAGCGCCGTCTACGAGACGCTGGAGCGGCCGCTCGTGCCCGCCCTGGCCCGCATGGAGCGGCGCGGCATCGCCATCGACTCGCAGATCCTGTCGCGCCTGTCGGGCGACTTCGCCCAGACGATGGCGCGGCTCGAATCCGAGATCCACGCGGCGGCGGGCGAGCCCTTCAACCTGGGTTCACCCAAGCAGCTCGGCGACATCCTGTTCGGCAAGATGGGCCTGCCCGGCGCCAAGAAGACCGCCACGGGCGCCTGGTCGACCTCCGCCCAGGTGCTCGACGACCTCGCCGAGACCGGCAACGGCTTCGCCCGGCTCATGCTGGAATGGCGGCAGGTGTCCAAGCTCAAGGCCACCTACACCGACGCCCTCCCGGTCTTCGCGGACCCGCGCGGCCGCGTCCACACCTCCTTCGCGCTCGCCGCCACGACGACGGGCCGGCTGTCCTCGTCGGACCCCAACATCCAGAACATCCCCATCCGCACCGAGGCGGGCCGCAAGATCCGCACCGCCTTCGTGTCGGAGGCGGGCCATCGCCTGGTCTCGGCCGATTACTCGCAGATCGAGCTGCGCCTCCTCGCCCATATCGCCGACATCCCGCAGCTCAAGCAGGCCTTCGCGGAAGGGCGGGACATCCACGCCACCACGGCGTCCGAGATGTTCGGCGTGCCGATGGCCGAGATGACCGGCGAGGTGCGGCGGCGCGCCAAAGCCATCAACTTCGGCATCATCTACGGCATCTCGGCCTTCGGCCTCGCCAACCAGCTCGGCATCGCGCGCCAGGAGGCGGGGGACTACATCAAGACGTATTTCGAGCGGTTCCCGGGCATCCGCGACTATATGGAGGCAACCAAGAAGCTCGCGCGCGCGCAGGGCTACGTCTCGACGCTGTTCGGCCGCAAATGCCACTACCCGCGCATCAATGCCTCGAACCCGTCCGAACGCGCCTTCAACGAACGGGCCGCCATCAACATGCCGATCCAGGGCACGGCCGCCGACATCATCCGCCGCGCCATGGTGCGGATGGATGCCGCGCTGGAGGCGGAAGGGCTCGGCGCCCGCATGCTGCTGCAGGTCCACGACGAACTCGTCTTCGAGATCGCCGACGACGAGGTCGCGCGCGCCATCCCGGTGATCAAGCGCGTGATGGTCGACGCGCCCCATCCCGTCGTGACGCTCTCGGTGCCGCTGGCCGTCGAGGCCGGCGCGGCTCACAATTGGGACGAGGCGCACTGAGCGCGGTGCGCGCGCGGCAGAGGTGACGCCGCTCGACGAGCGGCGCGGGACCTCAGACGGCCAGTGCCACCAGGGCGCGGGCGGCATCGGCATCGTTGCGGTCCGACAGCGCGCGGCGGAGCTTCTCCATGGCGCGGTTCTCGATCTGGCGGACGCGCTCCTTGGAGATGCCGAGCCGCGAGCCGAGAGCCTCCAGCGTCGCGGCATCCTCGGCGAGGCGGCGTTCGCGCACGATCTTGAGCTCGCGCTCGGTCAGCACGCCCAGCGCCTCGCGCAGCCAGACGATGCGGCGGTCGCCGTCGATCTGCTCGCCCACGGTCTCGTCCGGCAGGGGCTTGTCGTCGACCAGGAACTCGACCCGCTCGGTCTGGCCGGACGAGTCGGTGTCGGCGACGGGCGCGTTGAGCGACACGTCCGGCCCCGAAAGCCGCGTGTCCATCAGCTCGACGTCGGCGGGCGAGACGCCGATCGCCAGCGCGATGGTCTGGAACATGGAGGCGTTCGACTCGGGACCGCCCTCCCGCGACAGCTTGGCGCGCAACCGGCGCAGGTTGAAGAACAGCGCCTTCTGGGCCGAGGAGGTCCCGCCGCGCACGATGGACCAGTTGCGCAGGATGTAGTCCTGGATCGACGCCCGGATCCACCACGTCGCATAGGTCGAGAAGCGCACGTCGCGCTCGGGCTCGAAGCGCGCCGCGGCCTCGAGCAGACCCACATGACCCTCCTGGATGAGATCGGCGATGGGCAGGCCGTAGTGGCGGAACCGGGCCGCCAGGGCGATGACGAGGCGCATGTGGGCGGCCGCGAGCTCGTGCAGGGCATGTTCGTCGCCGCGGTTGCGCCAGCTCTCGGCCAGCGCACGTTCTTCGTCGCGTTCGAGGAACCGGGCCGCCATCGCGGCCTTCACGAACTGCCGCCTCACGCCCGCCATCTGCAACATGGTCGACTCCCCGCTTGGTCAGGGGAGATACGCCTGCCACCGGCGAAGGTTTCAGGGCCGAGCGCCGATCGTGCCCGGCCGCCATGCGGCAAACGCGACCACTCGGATCTAGGGCGCTTGTGCGGCTATTCCACTACGACCTTGTAGCGGCGGCCCGTTTCGAGGCTCGGGCCGTCGAGGCCGTTCAGCACCTCGAAGGTCTCGAGCGGATGGTCCGGCACCGCCATGCGGGCCGACACGGTCTCGGCGGTTTCGCCCGCGCCCGCCGGCGACACCGCGATGCGCATCGGCCGGACATCGTGCGCGTCCTCGGGCGTGATGCGCCGGAACGTGTCGATCGCCTCGCGGAAGCGGCGGTCGACCTCGGGCGTCAGGTCCTTGGCGGCGAAGGTCAGCCGGTAGACGTCGCCCCCGACGCGGATCGCGGCGAGGCGGAACGACCAGGATTCCGCCTTGGCCACGACGGTGATGCCGGCGAGGCCGTTCACCTTGATGGGTTCGGGCGTGCCCCGGGTCTGGAGGCCCTCGATCCAGCCGGAGGCCAGATAGGCGTCGAGGCTGGTCTCGGGCGACACTTTCATGCTGTCGAGCCGCAGCGCCTGACCGCCGTCCTGGGTGACGCCCAGCACCGCCTGGGCCGAGTTCTCGAGCACGAAGTCCTCGGGCGCCGTGAAGGCGAAGCCGAGCTTCGGGTGGATGAAGCGGCGGCCGCGCACGAAGCCCTGGGCGGGATCGTCGCCGTAGAGGATGCCGTCGATGGCGGCGAGGTACTTGTCGTGGCCCGTCTCGCCGATGCCCGGCGCCGAGATGCTGCGCGCCGCCGCGACCGCGCGCGCCACCCGCTCGGGGGTCGAGGGATGGGTCGCCATCATGTCGGGCTTGGCGTCCGGGCCCGGATGCAGCGACTGGCGCAGATCCGTGGCGCGCCCGAGGGAGACGAGGAAGCGGGAGGCCGCGAAAGGGTCGTAGCCCGCCTTGGCGATGACCCGGATGCCGACCTGATCGGCGTCGATCTCCTGCTGGCGCGAGAACGACGCCAGCGACAGCTGCGCGTAGTTCTGGAAGCTCCGCGATCGGCCCGGGTCGTCGATGACGGCGGCGGCCTTCGAGATGACGGCCGAGTTCTTCTCGAGCTCGGCCCGCCGCAGCGCGTGGCGTTCGGTGACGTGGGCGATCTCATGCGCCATCACGGCCGCGACCTCGCTCGTGTCGTTGGCGAGGGCGAGCAGGCCCCGCGTCACGAAGATCTCGCCCGAGGGCAGCGCGAAGGCGTTGACGATGGGCGAGTTCAGGATGGTGACGCGATAGACTTGGCTCGGCGTATCGCTGGCGGCCGCGAGCTTGACCAGCACGTCGTCGACGAACCGCTCGGTGACGGGGGCGTGGTATTCGCCGCCGAAGTAGGCCGCGAGCTGCTTGTGCTCGCGCGCCGCGGGACTGTCGACGCCGGTGGTCCGCGGGGCCGCGGGCGGCAGCGGCACCGTGATGGAGGCCTGCACCGGCCGCGGCTGGTCGTCGATGGACCCGGCACAGCCGGCGAGCGCGAGCGACGCCACGGCCGCCAGCCACGCGACGGTGCCGGAACGGCCCGCGCGCGCCCGCCGGAGATCGCCGCACGCCTCCACCTCCTGCGCCATGCCGATGGGTCGTCCCTGTGCCGCTCCGGTGCCGGCCGCATCGCGGGTCCCGACCCGGCGCCTCCTGCCGGTCGGAATCGTCGATCGCGGTCGGTTCCCCTCGCGCTCTGTCTAGCGGGCTCGCGCGCGGGCCGTCCAGTGTTTCGCGTCCGGCTCCTCGCCGAGCGAGCCGGGCTCGAGGCTCTCGACGGCATCGGGGTCGGCGATGCGCAGGCGCGGGCCGAACCGCCGGTCGAGGTCGCCCCGCAGCCGGACCGGCGTGCCATCGTAATCCGACAGGTCGAACCCCGCCCGAGCGAAGCGCGCCGCATCCTTCCGCGACACGATCGCCACGAAGCCGCGGCGGTCGCGTCCGAGCGCGAGGTAGAGGGCGCCGCGCGCCGGATGGACATGCAATACGCCCTGCACCAGGGCCATCCCGCCCGCCGCCGCGGCGAGGCCGTCGGCGTCGCCCGGGCCCAGCACCGCATAGGCGGGATCGGCCCAGAGCCCGCGCCCGGCGGCCCGCGCCTCGCCTTCGGCGGCGAGCAGCGCGGCGAAACACGGATGCGCGCCCGGCTCCGGCCGCGCCCGGCCGAGACCGGCGCGGATCATGGCTTCGGCCGCCGTCTCCGGTCCGGCCGCGGGCCGGACGAGGCTCGCGACCAGGAGGCCCCAGCGGTCCGGCGCCGACAGGGGTCCCGGCAGCGTCACCGGACCGCGGCCGAGCCATGCCGCGAGCGCCCGGCGGGCCGTCTCGAGCAGGTCTGGCGACGTGGCCGTGGCGACCGGCGCGTCGAGCCCGGCGAGATGCAGCACGCGCCCGTCCGCCAGCGCCACGTCGAGCCGCTCCGATACCCCTGTCACGACCACGGCAGGTCCAGCGCCGCCCGCCGCACAGCCGCCGCCGTCGTCGGCCCGCGCGGCCCCGCCGTCCGCCGCTTGCGCGGTACCGGCGAGGCACAGCAGGCTCCCCAGAGCGGCGCCCCGCCAGCCTGCCCGACCCTCCCGTCTTTCCATGACATGCGATCTTCGCTAGGGTGCCGCCCGCGTGGTTCCGTAGCTCAGCAGGATAGAGCAGCGGTTTCCTAAACCGAAGGTCGGGGGTTCGATTCCCTCCGGGACCACCAGTTTTCCTCAAATATGTCATGACGTTGCGCTCAGCTAACTGATGATGTGATCCCCACAGAACGGCGTGGGGTAACGGTGCGGGTAACGAGAGACATGGATCGAAGCAGGTTCGTTTGGATCACGGGAACGTGAACGCAGGCGGGTGGATCGGGCCGGTCTGCGGCCGAAGGCGGAATCAGTCTCGCCGCAAAAGCTACCGCAGCAGCCAAACCCGACCTTGATCGCCGTCGTTTGCTTGGTGAGCCGTTCGTCTCCTATCCGGCTCAGGTGGCCGCGGTGGACAGGCCATCACCCGCGCGCCGCGGTCACCTTCAGACCGACCGAAACTTCGCCCGTGCCAAGCAGTACCTTTTCCCGAGGCGTCGCTACTCGCACTAGACGGCGGCTCGGGTGACCGCGGCACGTTCTCGTGCCCACGTGAGTGTCGCGGTCGCTTCTCCTGATGCTCTCGCGCCACACTGGTGATCATACCTGTTCGAATTGGGCTGGTCGCATCGCGTGTGGTTTTGCTCATTTGCGCGGCTGCAATATGCACAGCCTAATCACCGTACTGAGCCGAGGGGGCGTTTGTTGGCGCGGTTTTTCTTCGACGTTCAAGCTTCGGATCGGAGCGTCTATGACGCATCAGGCATGAATCTGCCCGACGAGGCGCATGCGATCCACGAAGCGACCCTCATCCTGTGGCAGCTTCTCGAAGACGCACTGGCTGAGAACAAACCAGGCCCAGTCTCGGTAGGCGTCAGGACCGAGACGGGAGCCTGTCTGTTCGAGACGTTGACGTCTCCTGTGGACGATTAGGCAGCGAGACGGATCAGAGCCGACCCGCTCTGTTCAGAGCTACGCCTGCCGCCGCCATGACCACGGCTGCGCGAGAGGCCGCGTTGGTGTGGTCGAACCCGGACATGCTGGTGACGTAGGTCGACGTCCAGCACTTGCCGGTCTGGCGGTCCCGCCATACGACCTCGGGGTGCCGGCTATCTTCGACGACGCGACGGGATCGCGGTCCAAACCGCTCGAACTGAAGCCAGGACCGCTCGAGGTCCAGCCACTCGTTGTAGGCCTCTAGGAGGCAGTCCGTGACCGGCACGGCGGCGGCGGTGGGCTGGCCCAGGATGGCGACAGACCCGCCGATCAGAGGCAGGCTAGCGAGCCCGCGGAGGAACTGGCGACGCTCAACCATGATGCGCCCCGAAGATCGCGCGGCGGGCCGCGAAGGCGGAGGTCAGGGACGGGAGTGGTGCGGGTAATAAGTCGCGCTCGCCCGCCTCGGAGCACTTAACGTCCAGTGCGGGGGATTGCGGGTCAGATTGAACCGAAACTGCTCCGGCCGCCTCGATCTCATCGACGACCTCGGCGCCGGCCAGGACGCGGCAGGGGACGGCGCCGCCGCCCCGTAATAAGCCCTCTGGAATTTGGGCGCGATTGTGCGATCATGGAACGTAGCCATGGCGAAGCTTATCCTTCGTGGTGGTTAGGGCCGTGGCGAAGGGTGCAACCTTCCCCCGGCCCGTTGTCCGTGCTAGACAATGTCTTTATGAAGGCTACACATCGAGGATGTCAAGCCAGTGTCTACACAAAAGCGGCTGAAGACGGCCCAACTCAGCCTTAGGATCGACCCGGGGCTCAAGGAGGTCGCCGATCGGGCAGCCGCTGCGGATCACCGTTCGCTGACGAGTCTGATCGAGAAGCTGCTGACCGATTACCTTCGCGCCAACGGCTACCTGCCGGTTCATGACACTACGGCCGGGCTCGCAGATCAGATTGGCGAGCTGCAGCAGTCCATAGCCAACATGCCGGCGGGATCCGCCCCAAGCCCGCAGTCGGCGATGAACACGATGCGTCATGCCTTGGCTAATGATGATCTCACGCAATTGAAGAACAGGCATGCCGTCGCGCGACACCGGGCAAAGACGCGCGTGGATTGATGGTTGAGCACGCGCGAGGTGAGGCTGCCATGCCTGACGAAATCAGCCCCGATCCAGAGGTGGAATTCTCTCCGCTGTGCCAGCCCGTGACGCGCGACGGCGTGACAATCCGCGTCGCGATCTATCGCGTGCCAGACATCGACGATCGCTGGTCCTTAGAAGTGATCGGTGAAGACGAGACATCGACGGTCTGGGAGAGCCTGTTTAACACGGACAGCGACGCCTGGGCGGCGTTCGACAGGGCCCTCGAATCCGAGGGCATTCGCGCCCTGACGGAGACGTTCCATTGACTGGCCTCCGTCACCACGACGATCCTGAGGGGGCGAACTGAGATGGAACTGACCGCAGCCCAGCGCGCTCACCTTCAGGCTCTCCGAAGAGCCGGCGCCGTCACTCCGGTCGAGCTGCCGGAACACGTTAAGCTCAGACGACTCGGTCTCGTCGAAATGCACTCCATTCGGCCGGGTGGCGTCCGTGTCGATCTGACCCTCCTCGGGCGACAGATGATCTACTCGCCGCACGACGAGAAGTGATGTTCTTCTCTCGCGCCCGAAGCCATGCGGGTCATCGTGCCGGACCGGATGCTTATCGCTACGCCGACGCCGGCGCCGATCCAGACGAGATCGTGACTGTGGTCGGGCTCGGCCCCAATCCCGAGATGGCGAACTGAGCAAGGACTGCGCAGTCTCGCCTACCGCATCGTCCAGGCCCTCACGCTCCAGTGGAAGCGGGGGAAGCTCGGGAGCGAGGGGATTAGGAAGGGGGTCAGGGTGTGGCAGCGGCTTCTAAATGAGCTTCTCTCTCGCCGTTAAAGCTGCATGAGCCCCTGACAATGATTGACTGGTGTCGGATTTTTCACGCATAAGCAGCAAGTTCGATGCAACCAGATGTGGGCTATGACGGATATCCTAGATTACGCAAAAGCGATAGGAAGTTTCTGTTCGGAGCTCGCTGCCAAGTTTTCTTTCCGGCTTGCTTTGTGGATAATTACTGTATTTGTCAGCATATATCCGCCCATTCACGTTTCCAAAGTTCCGTTTGACTTCAATCCAAATGATCTAGCTGCTCAAATTAACGCCAGCGGTTCATTCAAAGATCTATTTTTTATTGTTGTGATTGTATCACTTGTTGGTATTTTAAATATAGCTACAGATATTTATGACAGAGGTAAGCCAAGTAATTTTCGCTCAATATGCTACTTCATTTTGGTCCCACTATTTATCATAAATATCGTAAGCGGAATCGACGAGTTTGGGCTTCTAAGCTCATACGAAGTCCAGCATGTTCCTGTACCGGCCTCTGAATTCAATAATGATATGAAAGCTATCTATGTCACATGCGGTTTGGAACTTTTTGTTGAGTTCCTGCTTGCTATCGTGCGCCGCTGAGGCAATATGAGCCTTGTGAACGGGAGGTTGGGCAATGATCACTTTGCTTTCACCCGCTCTGGTTGCAACTTTGGGGGAGGTTGCTCTGGCTGGCCTCTCGCTAGCCATGGCAGCAAGGGCCGTTTCCGCAATTCGGCGTCGTGCTCGGAAGATACACGCTTCCAGAGTTTGCCACACAGGGTACTAAGATCCGAAGCGGCCGAGGTCTTTCGCCTCGGCCGCTTATTTTTTGATGGAAGCTGGATCGTTGGCCGTGTGTGAGCGCCGGCTTACCCCTCGTTCCGTTTCCAATGCCCCTTCCACTGCCGCGACACGGGCGAAGCCATCGCCCGCGACAGCGTGCGGCGGAAGGCAGCGGTCACTCGCCGGGACCGCGGCTCCGCCAACACGAGGACGCCGTAGCCGCGGAGCGAGACGGAAACCGCCCCAACTCCGAAGCTGGCGTACCGGCTCGCTTAAGTGGCCGGTGCGAGAGCATGCCCCCCGGTGAAGACGAAGTCGCCTGGATGGTTGGCGAGTTGCGCCTTTGAGACACCGGTCAACGTCACGGACTCGTTGGGTGCGATATGAATGGTGGCGTCGCCGCCGCTCATACTGGTGTGGTGCAGCACCTGAGCCAGTGTTTGAAGGCTCGTGTCTGACAAATTAAGTTTGTCATGATTTGGCCCGACAGGCCGAAAGTTCTCAATGGTTTCAAACCCGTTGGCGAAGTCCGCATACGCTACACCTGCTCCTCCGCTGCCGATGACGTCGACAAACTGTTGTTGGTTTCCATCCGATATGGTTGTATAGGTACACAGTTCGCGACCATGTTGGCCATGTACAGTGCCGATTTCCTCGCCGCCCCCAAAGAAAACACCCTCATACTGGTGATCTAAGGGAGCATTTGAGAGGAGCAGAAGACCAGTTGTGTCTGACGTGCCATCGGTATAATGTGCAGTTGCAGCAACGGTTTCGAGTTTACTGTAATTAAACGACACTACTGTATTCCAAGTAGCATCTTGATTGAGAGCTTGATTTGTTATCGACTGATCATTGGCGATAACAGAAACACTGTTGACCACTTTGTCACCGGTTACAACACCGCTTATCGCCACCTGAGACGGGTCGGTAAAAAGAATTTCTTGATTTATGGATATCGGCATAACTAATCCCCACTGTTTGAACGAAAAACGTAAGTGGATATCAGACCTGAACCGCATCAATTGCAGCGGGCCGACTGAGGCCAGCTGAACGAATCATAAATTCTTTGCGGCGTTTTGTCCTAGGCAATTTCGGCTATGTCGACGGTGCCTAGCACCATAGTCCAGCGCTCGGCGAGAGGGCCCTCAAGCCCCAACGGCAGCGTGGCCCCGACGCTCGTCGCCGCGGCGGCGCCGACATGGGCGCAGGCCTACCCCGCCCGTCCCACATAGGGGTACCCGAGGAGCAGGTATATACGTCTTTCGGGCTGGGCGCACCGCCGTTGACGGCGATAACAGTCATGACCTGATGCCAGTCCTGCCCGCGCGTATCGCCTTGGGTGTCCATGAAGACGATCCGGTAAATCCCGTCCGCCGCGATGAAGCCGGCGGTTGCAAAGCCCTCCCCCCGGCCCGGCATACCGCGGGGCGTGGTCGCTGTCCGTCATCCGCGCGACCTGCCACGAAAGAGGCCGCCCAGCTTCGCGGCGAGCGGCCCAAGTCTAGGGAGAAAACGCCCACCAGGACGTGCGCCCGAAGGCGCGATGTTGCAATGCAGTCTTCCGGCGCGGGTTCCGCTGCGATGCAGCAAAACGGCGTGCGGCCTAGCTCGGCTGAGCGACTGTGACGCCGTGGGCTTTCCGCATCGCCTGTAGACCTTCGTCATCCGTGAGGAGTCGCCGGGTTTTGAAGGATGCCATGTGCCCGCTCGTGCTCACGATCAGCGACACAGCCGCTGCATCGACGTCCTCCGGCACCTCGTAAAGCGCGATCATATCGCATTCGCCGAGCACGAAAAATTGGTGATGGAGCTTGCCACCCACTTTGGTCAGCATGTCGATGACAGGCTGAAGCCGGCTTTGCGGATTGCTGACCAGGCGCTTGAGCGCGTCCCGCGTGTAGGTGCCCTCGACGAGGTAGAACGGCATCGGCGTTGCCTCCTCCGCTCGATGATGCCGAGCGGCACAACGATCATGGTCGGCTCAGGTGCCCGGTGTCTAGCCTCAGATTGCCTATTCACCTATCAGATGAACTTTACTCCTATGTCGACTCCGCGGCCCCAAACTACTTCGGCTTCGTGTATGGAGCCGCTCGATAGGACTTGAAGGCTAAAGTGCGAGGGCAAACTGCAAACAGTGCCTAATCGCAATCTTGCGCCTGTCTCGGAAAGGTCACGGACACGGCAGTCCAACGTGCCGCCTTCCGCGAGCACAAGGCGTCCGGGCAAAACCACCCGTTTACGCGGCGTAATCCTGTTTTCCATGCTGCAGGTCCCTGTCCTATGCTCGACGAGGAGCTATCATCGGCGCTGATCCGGCGAAGATGAACACTGAAAGATCAGCACGACCCACCCACCGTCGCCGAATATGAGCGGAAAACACTATCAGCAGCTTAATAAATTCATTGCACACGACCGCGAGGTTCGCCGACTCTTCACCACGCCCCAAGCGTGGGCAGGGTCTCGCCGGCGAATCAGCTCCCACCGATCCCTAGATTGGAGTCGTAGTTCAGCTGTAGCTGAGCGGCGTTGAGGATGTTGCCGACGCCGAGGGTCAGCTCGGTCTCCCACGGGCCACCGCGCGTGTCGCCGTTCGTCTGCATGTGCAGCACCCGGAAAACCGGCCCAGCACCCTTATAGATCTCGTAGTCGGACACGGTTGAGGGGCTCAGCGTGCCCGTCTGATCGTTGCCGAGGTTGAAGCTCGGTGAGACGATTTTGGCGTCGACCCGCACGTTTGTGCTGAGCTGGATGGCCGGGTTGATACGACACCGGACGATGATGCCGTCTTGGCGAAGTATGGGCTGACCGATGAGGCCAGTCTTGGGGCCGATCGCGATGGTGGTGCCGGGCTGGAGCGTGTTCGCCGCCACGATGTTCACCTTGCCGCCGTCGAGATTCCACGTCGCTCCGGCCGATAGCGCTACCTCTCTCAGGTAGTCACGCGCCATGCCGGCTAGAACCACGCCCCTCGGAAACTTGGGTTGGCTCAGGTCCACGCCAACCGCGTTGCTCCCGGTGATGCCATAGGGCGCCATAGATGCCACGCACGCATTGACAATGTCCTGCGGGGTGCATCCAGCCGCAAGGGAGGTCGAGATTTTGCCCTGGTTGTAGGGACGATCCCAGGCCGCGGCGAAGATCCTCAGCAATGTGTCGGTGAAGTCGTTGACCTTCTCGCCGTACTGCGTCTCGATGATCGAGCCATAAAAGATCGTGCTGACGTTGCCCTCGTAGCCGGCCGCCAGGGTGATGTTCGTGAACTCCTTCTGGACCTTATTCACGGTCGTCATGGACGGGTTCGTGATCACGATCTGACACTGATCGGGCGACTGGGTTGTACGGCTCTCGACGGCGAACTGGATCTTCAAATCGGTCGGGCCACCGCCCTTGACGACGAGGGCATCGGCGCCACCGCCGGAGAGGGAAAGGGTGCAGGAACGCAGAAACTGTTGGCTCATGGGCGTGCCAGGCCTCGAACCGTGATGAGCCGGTCGGCCCGGATGCGGCCGGCGCCTTCGGCCATCGCGAAAGCCTGCGCCTCGTCGAAGCCTTCTTCGCGGCAGGCCTCCGCCGTGCCGCGCAGCACCGCCAGGATCATGTCGATCGGGTCGCCCATGGCGGCCGGAGCCGGTGGGACGTCGGCGGCCAGCGCACGGGCCAGGTCGACGAGGCGGGCGTCGAGGCCGGCAGGAAGGGGTTCGGCGATCACGGGCGGGTCCTCGTGGTCAGGCGGGCAACCAGCGCCTTGACGGCGGCGCGGGACACGACCGTGACGGGGATCGGCCGCGAGGGCGGGGGCTGGAAAGTTGTGTGGGCCATGGCGTCTCCTTCAGGAAGCCCCTGCCGGGGCTGAGCCGGCAGGGGCTTGCGGCCTCACCCGACATCTCAATCGGGCGTCCGCTGCCGGTGTTTCTGTGCCACCGCCGGCTGGGCACATCTCGCACTCAGGAGTGGCGGCGCGAATTCGATCTCGGGGCCCCAGCCGGCGGACCGGCTGGAGCGGGGTGCGCCGTGGGCAAGGCCCTGGGCGGGGTGCCGGTTGAGGACCAGGCCGGAGCGGCGCCCGCAGAAGGATGGCTGCGGGCTCGGGGGTGCGAAGGCCATACTCACCCCCATCGGTCGGTCACGGCCCCAACAGGGGCGTGAGAAGGGCGGTATCCCGGACGGAGCGGGAACTGGCCAGCGTGGCGCTGGCATAAGTTGGGAAGACCCACCCGGAGCCCGCGAAGCTCGACGACATAGTCAGCTACCCGTAGCCGCGAGGGCGTTGGGCATCCAGCCGGCGGATACAGGTTGACGATGAGGCCGGGCTGGGGGTCGCCGGGCACGAGGTCGCCGAGGCGGACCCATGTGGCGCCCATCAACTCGCCAGGCGTGACGACGTCAAAAACCATTAGATGACCTCCGGCAGCGGCGCGTCGGCGTCGGACGAGCAAGGCGGTACGGGCCAGGTTCCAGGGGCCGGAGCGCGCTCTCGCGGATGGTCTCGCTCTCGGAGTCGCCGTTGAAGCGAATGGCGTCCCTGAGGCTCCCCAGGCGCTTGAGGGCGGGGTCATCGCGGCGCATGAACCCGATCAGCCGAACAGCTACGGCTTCGAGGCGGCGCACCTCGGCCTGGGCCTTCCGCAGGGCGTCGGCGGCGGTCTGGGCTTCCATGCGCCAGGACAGCATCGGCGGCGGCCTCCAGGCGCCACAGGGCGGATGCTTCCGAGCTGGTGGGGCTCGCTGGCTGCCTCCTCGGCACGGCGGACGGCTTCGGCCATCAGGTCGACGTCATCGCGGGCGTCGGCCGCCGCGAGGCGAAGGGCGCGGAGGTCAGCAGAAGCACCATCGCCGGCCGACATGTCGGTGATAGCTCGCTCGCGGGCCTCGGCGAGTAGGCTCTCGGCCTGGCTCAGTTTCGTCTGGGCGGCAACGAGACGGCCTCGGGCGCGCTCGACGACGCACCCGGTGCTGGTCGCGGCGGCACGGGCTTCCGCGAGGGCCGCGATCGCGGCGGCGAGTTCCTCGCCTCCGGGAAGAGCGGCCGGCAGGGACCGACTTCAGGGCGGGCCTCAACGGAGCCGCCCACTGTCAGGGAACAACTTGTGGAACCGGGCATCCTCGTCGGCACTGCTCCGCGGCGCGACCCGAGCCATGGCAACCCGCCTGATCCGCTCCGGCAGGCGGTCCATTGCGATGCGACCCCGGAGCGCGTCCTGGGCCAGGTCGTCGGGCTCGGCGGCGCTGACTTTCTGGTTTTCGCCGAGGAGCTGGCCGAGTTCGTTCTGCTGGTCCGGAGACAGAAGGCTAAGAAGGTATTTCAACGCGATTTCGTTGTCGGGCATAGGCATTCTTTGATCCTTTCAGAGACGTCGGGGGCCGAGATAGACACCCGCCGAGCCGAACCCAGTGCGGGCCATCGGTGCTGCGGGCTTGGAGAAGCGGGCGATTGCGGCTGGGTCGATCTTCGAGCGGCGCGCGGCCAGATCCTGCGAGGAGGATCGCGCCAGCAGCAGCATTGATGACATCGTCGTGACCACCCGGAGGATGACCAATACTGTCACGGCCACCACGAGACGTGCGACGCTCAAGTGAGATCAGTTCTGCGAGAAGACGCTGGTGGTCGAGCAACTCGACCTTGCCGCTGTTCAGTGCCGACAGTACGTCGCGGAAGATGTCAGAGGCGGTCTTGTCGGACTTCTCGTAAGTGATGCCGGCCTTGCGGAACGGCTCCTTCACGAACTCGCCGCCCCAGTGGTCGCCGACAACTTTGGTGATGCGGTACGTCTTCAGCAGCGCCGCGAATTCCGTCGACGGTCTCGGCCGGCGAGAAAGGCGGCCGCTTCACACGGATGGCATCGAGGATCGCCTTACCGGCCTTGTCGGCGTGCGCGATTGCCAGCGTCATCGCATCGGCGCCGGAGCCGCTGGGGTCGGTGAAAGCGACGTAACGGCAGTCGCTCAGACGGCGGCAGCTCGTAGCGGCCCGGCACGACAGCAGCCTCGGCCACCTCACGGCTAACGAACGACTCGACATCGGTCCTAAACTTCCCGCCGAACTCAGCCGAGGCGCGGGCTGGGTCGTCGGCATAGGCGCGGTCCACCACCTTCTGGGGCAAGGTCGAGTTCATGAGCATCGAGGGCGCATTCGCGACCAGCACGCGGGCGTCGCCGGTAGGGCCGTAGTGGCGCTTGTAGGCCGACCACAGCTCGCCCCGGCGGCTGTGCGGGGCTGCTGATCGCGATCAATGGACCGCCGGTCGTGGCGAGGGCCGGACGAGCGGCGTTCAAAATTTCGGTGTCCGGGTTCGCCATGTCGCCACTCGACCAGAAGGCGATTTCGTCCGCGAGAATGGCAACCGCGGATATGCCGCGGATCGTTTTGAACGAGCGCCGGCCGGACCTCTACGGTTACCTGGTTATGCAGCTCGACCGTCTCGGCCGTCTGGTTCTTCAGCAACTGGTGGAACAGCGGACGCTTGTGGGTCGGTGAAGATGGCAGCGGTGTAGGCCAACGAGATCTCGGCTTGCCGGGTCGTCGCCGCCATCACAGCCAGGATGCCTTCCTCGCCGGGGGCCAAGACATCGGACCAATCGACCAGGGCCGCGAGATAGCTGCCTAGGACGGCTCATGGAGCGAGCTTTTGCCACCACGACGGCCTATCACTGCCCACAACTCGTCGACCCGCTCCACGGGCTCCGCATCGCGTCCTGTGATCTCTCGGAACAAGGGGCCGCTCGTCGTCGAGCAACGGTTCGCCCATGGCGCCGATGAGTAGAGCGCGCCAGTAGCGCCAGGATGGGCCATCGAGCAGGCCGCCGAGCAGGTGCGGGTCGGCGAGGGCTTCACGGAGCGGAAAGAGCGGCCTCACTGGGCAGCCTCACGGCTGGCGCGCTTCAGGGCGGCATACTCGTCGGATCGACTGAGGACCGACCTCGCGAGCGACACGCCGGAGCCCGAGCCTGTTGAAGAGCGGCCGAGCTGGTCGGTGAGAGAGCCGTAGGCCTGCAGAGGTCGAAGGCCTCGCCGGTGCGACGGCCTCGGCCTCCATCAGCTCGGCCTGGACGCTCAGCATCGCGGCCCGCCGGGCGAGTTGGCGCTGGCCCTCGCTGAGAGCGTGTCGGAGCCGCCGAGATCGGACATGATCTCGGAGCAAAACGTCGCGAAACCGCTTCGCTTCAGCCGACCGTCCATCGACGTCGCCAGGAAACACGCGACTCCGTTCGTGACGCGGCTCCGAGTGCTCCGCAATGGCTTGGTGATGGTCGAAACGTTGCTCATGGCTACCCGCTTGTTACCCTGCGGATTATGCGCGCACGCATCATCCGCTACAATACTGACAAACAAAGACAATTCCGGACAGAGCACCTGTTACTCAATCAGGTGCGCGGATTTCTGAGCGTGTCGGCGTCGGCGAGCGGCGTGGAAATCGCGGGACGGTGCGTGTGTCGCGCTGGCTTTCTGATCCCCACAAGCACACGGTCGCGGGACCAAACCTACGATGGAGAACGAACCGTGTCAGAAGCCAAGCCCCCTTTTCATTTAGGCGAAAACTCGCCGGAGGAAGTCGCCTACAAGCTCATGCAGCACATCAAAGGGCACGAAGAGTTGCCATCCGACAAGGAGCCCGGTGCCCGTCGGAAATACATCCTGGACCTCTATGACGAATGCCTGACGGCGGTTCGGGGTGGTCGGATCGTCTCGAAGTCGAATTGAAAAGTGGGTGGGCCAACCGAGACAAACGGATTAAGCTTCCCTTGTTCCCCTCCCGTTGGCTTACGCCCCCACCCCTCAGCTTAGCGAGATGACCATGGCAGTCGCGCAGGTGTCTCGGGTGGGCGAAACCATCACCGTCCGGAACACGGACGGCGACATATTCACCTACATGCCGGCTGGACCTGATTGGAAGCGTCTGGCCCTAGTGTCGGTCTTCCTCGCCGACGAGAAAAAGGAGCCCGAGGCTTACGCCGCGGCTACGCAATTGGCCGCGGATGCCGGCATGATCAAGCCCTGATGGGAGAAGGTGGCATCCCCTGGGAAGGTTCTGCCGCCATCCACAGACCACGGCAAATCAACCACGGCACCACGGCGTTTCGCGGGTTGCCGTAGTCAGTCCCCCCTGTAAGGGGGACTACGACCACGGCACCGCGGCAAACCCCGAAAAACGGCCACGGCGGGCTCAGTCCGTGGCACGCTCGCCGACTTCGACAAACGTACGTTCCTCTCGGTGCTGATTCTCACGCCGGACCTTCACCAGCATGCCAGACCCGTACCAAGCTTTCAGGGCCGCGTTGATGACTGGGCGATGGGCTTTGGACTGCCAATCGAGGTTCATGACTTGGGCCACGGCGACGCCCACCCACTTGTCTTTGGCTTGGACGGCCTCCAGCCACTCGCCCGATGCCACGAGCGTCTGTGTAGCCCTGAGGTGAGCGACCGTGACCGTCTCCATCATGTCCGGCCACTGCCACGGCGTGACCACGGCGACATGATCGGGCTGGTCGAAGGGGTTGTCGCCGCCGTTGTCGAGCGACACCGGCTTGAGCGCGTACCACTCCGACTTGTCCGGCGGCGGCGCGAGGTTGGCCTTGCCGTTGTCGACCCGAAAGAACCCGCGCGGCTTCTCGACGCCAGCCCGCTCGGCCTCCTCCTTGGTCATGGGGTTCAGCACCCGGCCCGACCGTGCTGCCGCCAGCAGGGCCGAGGCGCCTCGGCCGTCCTCGACGGTGATCTCGGCGCCGCCGGTCTTCCGGCTGTGGTGGATCAGATCCCAAGCCGTGTTGGTCTCGTCCGCCATGCGGGCGATGGTCTTGGCGATGGAATTGATGGCGCCGTTGTCGTTCTCGCTGGCGCCGTGGCAGGCGACGAAGGGGTCGAGGAACACGACGTCGATGCCATTCTCTCTAATGGTAGCCTTCATGGCGTCCACGACGGGCTGGGCGATGACGGTGCCGCCCTTGGTCGTGGTGGCGATGACGATCTCGGTGTCGCGGCCGGAGTTCAGGAACAACTGCCCCTCCAGCTCGGCCGGCGCGATCCCGTAGTGCAGGCAGATCGCGGCGACGCGGCGCTCCATCTCCTCCAAAGGGTCCTCGCCGTTCCAAATCCAGACCTTCAGCTTGGCGGTCGGATGGGTGCCGAGGAGCGCGCGCCCGGTCGCCATAGCAATCGCCTCGACCATGGTGAGGCTGGATTTCCCGACCGCGCCCGGCGCCACCGTCGTCGACAGAAAGCGACGGATGAGGTGATGCCCGTACACCCACTGCCGTCGTGGGATCGTCGCCGGATCGCGCCAGACATAGGGCTTGGCGGCGATCCTCGGTGCCGAGGCGTCGGCCTTCGACATCACCCATTCGTCGCCGTAGCCCCGTTCCCAGCGGCTGTCTGGCACGCGGTCGCCATAGGCGCCCATACGGCGAAGCCATGCCTCGCTCTCTTCCTCAGTGAAGTCGCGGAGGTGTTCTGTCATGCGGCCTCCGAGACACGGGCGCGCGCCGGCACAACGATCCGCTGTCCGTTGATTATGGTTCGGCGAGCTGCAGCGACCTCGGCCGCATGCTCTTCGTCTTCCGGCGCCAGCGTACTGACCATGCCGTCGTGGTCGAGCAGCCAGCGCACGGTGCGCGCGAGGTCGAGCGGCACCACGCCGCGGCAATCCGCCTGAAGCCAGCGCTCCGGCGTCCGCCACAGCCGCAGAGGATCGTTGTAGGTGAAGGGCAGCGTGGCGCCCTGCATCCCGAGCGCCGCGGCTCGCCCCAAGAAGGTGCGCCACCGGCTCGGGTAGCCCGGGCGCCACGACACGAGATCGACGGCGCGGCCATCCTCGCCAAGGGCTTCGATCACCACCGCGTCGGGCCCGGCTGGGTCGACGGTGAAGGACCGCGGCGGATCGGCGATGACGGGTGCCAAGAAGATGCCGCCCGTAGCGGCGTCCGTCTTAAGCCAGTCGATGCCGGCGGCCTTGCAGTAGGCAATGGCGGGCCGGGCGTACCGGATCGCCAGGGCCCGGGCCCGGAGAAGGTCGAGCGCGCTCACGCCAGACCTCGCGGGTCTTCGTAAGACCACTCGTCGGATTCCAGCCAGCGGTCGCCGGCCATGATCCCGGCAGCGACGTTGTCGACGGTCGCCACGGCGTTGCCGTCCGAGTTTCGGACGAGCAACAAACACCCGTTGAGCACGATGTCATAATGCCCCCCGCTCATGCGATGGAGACGGACGGTACGACCCGACAAGACCGCGATCCTGACCTCGCCCAAGAGCCAGTCGAAATCATCTGAACCGTGGCGCCAGATGTGGCGCACGGGCGCCGGAGAGACTTGCAGGAGCGTGCCCATCAGCGCCTCCCCCGCAAGGCATTCCACGCGTCGATGGCCGCGCCCGCGTCTGCGTACGTGCCGAGCGGCATGCCGAAGTTGTCAGTCGCAAGCAGCGCCGGCCCATTCCGTAGCAGCACGAACCCGCCGCTGACGCCGGGCCGAAGGTGGACGCGCTTGCCGTCCTGAAGCGCGTGGGTCACCCGTTCCCAGAAAGACCACGGCGCGGGCATCATGCGCTGGTCGATGATGATGGGCGGGCTCACGACAGCGCCTCCAGCCCGAACATGCTGTCGTCGTTCATCTCCGCCCAACCAAGCGGGTCCTCTAGGCGGAAGTGCTCGTCCTGGAAGGCTTCCCGCAGAACGGCTTCGATCTGGCGCGGCAGTTCCGGGTAGAGTTTCGACCACGCGGCCACGAGGCAGGTGAAGACCAACTCGTCCTCGGCCTCCTCCATCCGGTCGTCGCGGTCCTCGGCGTCGTAGTGCTTCAGCCAGGCCTGCTGGGCGGTATCCCGCCCCAGGGCGGCGAACACGTCGAGCAGTCTGAAGATCGCGGCGTTGCCGTCGCCAGCCTTGGCTGCGGCCTCGACCGCTAGGAGCTTGTCGGAGACCTCGGCCGCGACGGGTTGATGAAGGGCGCCCATCAGCGGCACCCTCCGATCCCGAACAGCTCGGCGTGCACCCGGGCCGTTGGAAGCGCGACATTGGCGCGCGCAGCCAGCCAAGCGACGACGTCGGGCCGTTGATTTTCGAGGGTGAGTACGGTAGCTTCGATCTCGGAACCGGCCTGCGAAACCAATTCCAAACCGAAGCCCTGGCGCCTGCCCGCGCCGGGGTTTCGTATTTTCAAAGTCATTGTGATTATGCCGCCTTCAGATGCGAGGACGGGGCAGCGCGGGATTTCTCCCAGGCCTCCAACTCGTCGAGGGGGTGGAATTTGTGGCCGTTCACGATCATCGGCGACGGGAACCTAAGATCGGGATCCTGTTCCCAGCGCGAAATCGTGCGGTTAGACACGCCGTAGCGGCGCGCCGTCTGCGGTCCCGGCAGATAGGTTCGGTTCGAAACGTTGGACATTGTCGCCCTCGTCAGTGTTTGACGAGGTAAAGGCTACTCAGATCTTCGATCGGCTCAATTTTCTAATCGGTTCGTTCTTCAAGACTGCTGACGCTCTTTAAGAATGAACCGAATTTGCTTCCGTATGGTCGAGTAGGAGAAGCCGCGTGCTTTCGCATCCACACCCATTCGCGCTCGGACGCCCTTCTCAAGCTCCCGTCCGCATTCATCAGAGTCGACGAGGTCGCGCCCCAGAGACACTGCTTCCGCTTCGATGTGCGACCACATGTTGCGGTTCTTTAGTGCGGCGTCTTTGCTCTTTTCCTGATTAGCATCGTTAGCTTGTAGTCCCTGAGCAAATCGACGTCCCGCCGGTGTGAGCACTGCGTGACTGCCGACGACCGCAAGATCGTCCATCAACTTGACCAATCGGAAATGAAGCCGTTCTTTATCAACCTGAGACCAAGGTAGTGCCTCAATGAGGTTCGAGAAAGCACGATATGCGGGCTCAATATCGCGAAGAGCCACATAGACGCGATGGCGATTCGGCTCCTTAAGCTTATCGGACTCCCATACTCCCGTTCCGACATCTTTCAGAACGGACAGGAATGCGGCGCCCATCTCATCGCTGCTTTCAAAGCCGTTGAAAGCAAGCAGCGAGACTTCTTCCGGCAGCACACTCACGACGCCCTCACCATCTCGACCACGTTGCCGCCCTGCCCCGTCACCAGCCGCTCGACGAAGACGCCCCAGGCGTCCAGAGCAAGCCGTTTCTCCGCCGCATAGTCGTGACGCTGGTACGTCCCGACGACCCCGCCGAAGCTGCCGGAGATGTGGTTCAGAAGCCGCTCGATACGTCGGCAGGGCCACGCCCTGGCGCGCCATGCCGGTGGCGGCGGTGCGCCGGAGGTCGTGGAACACCCACGGCGGTGTCCCCTCTCCCATCAGCTTGTCCAGACGCTCCTTCGCATTGGAGTAGCCCGAGACGGGTGTCCTGCCGGTCACGGTGAAGACGAAGTCGACGGTCCCCTTTCCGCCCTCGACCTTCGGCATGGCTTTGAGGATGGCCAGGGCCGGGGCAGACAGCGGGACGGCGTGCGCCTGACCGTTCTTCGCCCGCTCTTTCGGGATCGTCCACAGCGCGGCGGAGAGGTCGAGTTCCGACCACCTCATGCGGCCGACCTCGTCCCGCCGCTGGCCCGTGAGCATGAGCAGCCGCACCAGGTCCCGGAACGGCCAGCCGATCGCGTCCGTCGCGATCCAGAGCCGGCGCAGTTCGTCGTCGTTCAGCACGCGGTCGCGGGAGCGCTCGGCCGTGGGCGGCTTGACCTTGTCGCACGGGCTCGTCGTGATGATGCCGCGCTCGACGGCCCACCCGCACATGCGCCGCAGGACCGCGAGGATGCGGTTGGCGGCCACGGGTGAGCCTCGGTCAACGATGGCGTCGAGCAGTTCATGGACGTCGGCGCGCGTGATGTCGGCGAGCCGCCGGCCGCGCCAGACTGCGACGACCTCCTTCTCCAAGATGCGCTTGTTCTCGGCCGCCGTGGCCGCCTTCTGATTCGCCTTGGCGTAGCGCTCGATGAACTGGTCGACGACCTTCTCCACGAGGTCGCGATCGGCGATCCCCTGTGAAGTGCGAGCTGCCTTCTTGTCAGCTGCAGGATCTCCGCCTTTGGCGATTTCGACGAGGACGCCTTGCGCGACCTCGCGGGCCGACTTCAGGTCGATCGCGGGATAGGTGCCGAGGGTGTGCTTGCGGGGCGTGCCGGCGGGGTTCCGATACCGGACAGCCCACGATCGAGCACCTGATGGTTGGAGCACGAGATAGAGGCCATTCACGAGGCCATCGGGCACCTCGCGGCGGGTCTGGGGTATCGCCAGGGTGTCGATGGTCCGAACCGTGAGCGCTTTGGCCATGTTTTCGACCCGCAAAATCAGCGGCTCTCGCCGGGGTTTCGTCGGGGTAACAAAACCTGGCTGTCTTGGTTTGTTACCCCGTGTCCGGGACAGTAGCGGACAAACCGTGCCACGCAAGAGGGAGAAAGCGCCAAAACTCGCGCTGACTGTCACTGTTTGTCCGGGGGTGTCCGGGCCTAAAATGGGTTTCCTAAACCGAAGGTCGGGGGTTCGATTCCCTCCGGGACCACCACTCTCATCGTTCCAGAACAGCGATCCAGGTCTCGGGTGTGGAGACGTGCGCCGTTCCCACCTCCCGGGGTAACCCTGCGGTGACCACTCAGCGGGCGACCTGACCCGGCCTGCCGTTGGCCGAGATCACGATCGCAATCCTGCCTCTGGATCGACGCTTCAGGCGAATGCCAGGGTGTAGGACAGGGTCGGCGGCGCCTGCCAGGATGGACCGTATGAGGTACACGCGTCCTCGATCCTAACAACGCGACCGTGTCACTTCAGATCATCGTCAGCATGGCAGAGGCGATCGGGAAAAAGTCGGATCGAGCCGATCGACCCCTCGCTTCGCTCCGGTCACGATGACGGCGGAACGGTCCAGGCCGCCGCGGGTCCTCGGGCCGGGCGAGGGCCGTCCGGGCTAGGAGCGGCTCCGCGCGGCGTGGGTGGCCGGGACAAGCCCGGCCATGACGGGACGGAGGGCGTGGACCGGCGTCGCGACACCGTGCCCTCCCTCGACCCGCCTCCTCCGCCCCCTCCACCGTCATGCCCGGGCTTGTCCCGGGCACCCACGCCGGCCCGCGCCATCGCCACCATCGGTCTCTGGCTCCGGTCGATGTCCACACCGCCTCGAGCCGATGCCTAGCACTTCGAAGCGCGACCTCTGCCGCGGCGACCAGGCGCCGACGATCTCGACGCCCCGCGCTGATCTCGCCTCAGGCGGCCCGTCAGCCCTTGAATTGCGCGTCGGTGACGTGTTCCATCCAGTCGGCGGGCGAACCGTCGCGTTTCTCCTGCACGGCGATGTGGCTCATGGCGGTGGTGGAGGATGCGCCGTGCCAGTGTTTCTCGCCGGGCTCGAACCACACGACGTCGCCCGGCCGGATCTCCTCGATAGGGCCGCCGTCGCGCTGCGCCCGGCCGAGGCCGGAGGTGACGAACAGGGTCTGGCCGAGCGGATGCGTGTGCCAGGCCGTGCGGGCGCCGGGCTCGAAGGTGACCAGCACCATGGCGACGCGGGCCGGTTCGGGCGGGCTGTTCAACGGATCGATGCGGACCGTGCCGGTGAACCAGTCGGCCGGGCCCTTGGCGGACGGCTGCGAGCCGCTGCGCTTGATCTCCATGGATCTCTCCCTCGGGGCGGATCGAGGCCCCGTCATGAGGACACATAGGGCATCGCCGATCCGCGATGAGAAGCGCCATCACGCCTCACCGCGCCAACATCGCCCGTCCGCGGGTTGCCGGCCGCGGTCGTCCTGGCGTAGCCTCCGTGACCGTCGTCCCGAGATCCGGAGGCATCGCGTGACAGAGCCGCTCCTCGGCGTCATCGCCACCGTCGCGGACCGCCCGCGGGAGGCCTGGGACGATCCTGCCCGGGGCACGGTGTCCTGGCACACGCTGTTCTCCAGCGACATCACGCCGACCGATGCCATGACGGCCGGCATCGCCGAGATCCCGCCGGGCGGCGGCGCCCTGCAGCCCCACGCGCATCGTGAGGCGGAGATCTACTACATCATCGAGGGTCGCGGCATGATGTGGCTCAACGGGGTCGAGACCGAAGTCGGCGCCGGCGCCGCGGTGTTCATCCCCGGCGACATGCCCCACGGCCTCAGGAACCACACCGACTCCGTCGTGCGGCTCTTCTACGTGTTCCCGACGGGGCGGTTCTCCGACATCGTCTACCGCTTCGACGACTGAGACTGGCCCGACTGCCTCCGGCCATCCCGAGGCCGCCACCCTCGGTTGCGGACGATGCCGTCCCGGCATGGCCGCCGGCGCGATCGTGGCATCGTCGACATGGGTGGGACCGGACGGATGTCGCTTCGCGCCCCGGCGTCCGAGGTCAGAAGTCCGTTGCATTCGACACAGGCCTCAGACGGACCGTTGCGTGTGTTTCAACCTTACCGCTAAATGCAGTGTCGAAGGATCGATCGCGCGCGTTATAGTGAGATGGGGAGCGGCGCACGATATCGCGGGGGGTGTAGATTGCCTCGATACTTTTTCGACGTCCACGACCGCGGCCGCCGTGTGCGTGACCGGTCCGGCATGGAGCTGCCCGACGAGGCCCATGCGATCCACGAAGCCTCGATGATCATCGAGCAACTCGCCGAGGACGCCCTGGCCGGCGGCCGGCCCGGCACGGTGCTGGTCGGCATCAGGAGCCAGACGGGCGCGTGCCTCTACGAGGCCTCGACCTCCCTCGCCGGCGACTGACACGGCCCCGGTCCATCGCGGGCGAGCCGGACGCGCGCGCGAGGGTACCCGACGCCGGTCCGGCGCAGCATCGACGGCCCGCCCTACCGTGTCGCGCCCGACGCGTCGAACTGGGACAGGTAGGCGATCAAGTCCTCGACGTCCTGCCGGTTCTTCAGGCCGGCGAAGGACATCTTGGTGCCGGGCACGAGGTGCTTGGCGTCCGTGACGAACGCCGCCAATGTGTCAGGCGTCCAGGTGATCCCGGCGCTCTTCAGCGCGGGCGAGTAATCGTAGCCCGCGACCGAGCCCGCGCGTCGCCCCACGACACCGTTGAGGTGCGGCCCGATCGACTGGGTGGCGTCCGGCCCGACCTGGTGGCATCCGCTGCACTTGATGAAGACGTCATCGCCTGCCGCAGCGTTTCCTGAACCTGCATTGGCAACGCTCTGCGCAAATGCCGCACCAGCAGTAGTTGAACCGACGACGATCCAAACGACATAGAATATTGCCCAGTGCCTTATCATTTGTTTCCCATGCTCCGGATCCAAAATTAATTTATACTGTCTAATTTCGTGTTAAAAACACATCAATGCACGATATCGCGGAAAATACTGACGTGCAATTGCAACCGGCGGGACGGTTGTTGCGTGAGATGGTCATGCGATACCACCGCTGGCCGTCCCGCACTGGTTGGAACCACGACGGTGGACGAGCCGGCGGCGGTTCGGCAGGGCGCGGCGGCGGCAGGGCGGCGGCGTTCAGGGGCGGGCGAAGCGGGACTTCACGCCCGCGTAACCATGCCGGCACAACGCCCGGCGCCATCCGTGGGCGGCCGACCGCGCCTTGCCTATATCTCGGAAGCGCGACGGTTCGCGCGGGAGTGCAGCATGCCGAACCTGGTCCGACGGTTCCTGTGCGACGAGTCGGGGGCCACAGCTATCGAGTACGGCCTCATCGCCGGCCTGATCAGCGTCGTGATCATCGGCACCGTCTCGACGCTGGGAACGCGCCTCAATGGCAAGTTCAACGCGATCTCGAGCAGGCTGACCTGAGGCGGACCGCGCCGGCGCCGGGCGCTGCGGTGCCCGTCAGTCCGGCAGCCGCGCTGCCCCGACGGCGTTCTGCATGGTGGTGAGCACGTTGAGCGGCAGCCAGGGCTTCGGCAGAAACGTGACCGAGGGCATCAGGTCCGGCCGGGGGTCGGTCTTGCCGGAGGTGAGGACGACGGCGATGTGCGGCCATTGTCTGGCGACCGTCTCGGCCAGTTCCAGCCCGTCCGCCACCCCATCGACGCGCAGGTCGGTGAAGACGCCGGCCACGTGGTCGGACTGTTCGTAGACGTAGGACAGCGCGTCGTCGGCCGTCTCGAACTCCACCACGTCGAGACCAGCTTCTTCCAGCATCGTCACGGCGTCGAAACGCACCAGGGGATCGTCTTCGACGATCACGACGGTATGTCCGACCATGCGGGGGCTCCTCGCGTCTGCCGAGGACAAGATCACGGCTGAGCCGATCTTGCAACAGGACCGGCTCACATCCGATAATCATGCTCTTTTCTTGAGCAGAACTGGAAATTGTATACAAATTGCCCGATTATCGTATGCATTCTCGGACCCTGAGACGGGTCACCAGACAGCCCGCATGGCCGCCGCCGGCGCGGTCGCGGGGCCGTGCACGCCACGGCCCCGCCAGAAGGTCAGGCCGCCTTGAGGTGGGGCGAGAGCAGCTTCTGCATCTCGAACATCGTGGTCTTGTCCTTGCCGAACACGGCCCGGAGCTTGTCGTCGGCGATGATGGCCTGCTTGTTGGCCGGGTCCTGCAGGTTATGGGCCCGGATGTGCTCCCAGACCTTGGCGACCACCTCGGTGCGCGGCATGGGGCCGGGACCGATGATGGCGGCCAGTTCGGGAGACGGCGTCAGGGGCTTCGACAGGCCAGGCCCGGCCTTGCGGGTCTTGGCGGGAGCTTCGCCCTTCGCGGCATCGGTCTTCGGCATCGCGGATCTCCTTTGGTGTGACTACAGTCCCCATGCACCAAGATGTCACAGGGCGCCAGGGCTTCGCGCGCTTTCTGGCGGTCCCAACCGCGTCATGCACAGGAGGTCGCGCTCGGCGGGACCGGGCGGGGCGTCGACGCCGCCGGTGAGCGCCGGGATGTTCACAATTCCTTAACCAACCTGCGCTTTAAGTCGGGGCGTGCCGGCTGCGGCCGGTTCGATCAATCGCGGCGCCCTTCACGGATGAACTGGGGGCGCCGCGGTTCCCCCCTCCCCGCCGCCAGCTTCGCCGATCCGCCGGCCCCGCCCGGATCCGGTGAACCCTGCCCGGCCGAATCTGCGCCCGAGCGCCGATGGCGCTCTCTCACCGCTCCAGCGTCATCCAGGTGGCGTCGCCGACGGCGGAGCGGAAGCCGAAAGCGGCGTAGAGGTCCTGGGCATCGGCGGTGGTCAGCGTCCAGCGGGCCACCGTGGCGAGTTCGGGATGGTGCAGCACGGCATCGACCAGGGCCTTGCCGAGGCCCCGGCCCCGCGACGCCGGAGCGATGTAGACGTCCGCCAGGTGAGCGCGCAGCGCGTAGTCGGTGAGGGCGCGGGCGAACCCCACCTGGGCGCCCCCCGGCGCATAGACGCCGAAGCACAGGCAGTTGGCCCAGCTCCGCTCGGTGAGAGCCCGCGGACGGCCGACCGCCCAATAGGCGTCGGCGAGCGCTGCGTGGACGACCTCCATGTCGATCCTGTGCCGCGCGTCGCTGATCTCGTGTCCGTCCGCCAGCCTGATCGCGTGAGGCCTCATCGGGCGCCGCCTATCGACCCCGGCCGGTTCATGCGGCGCGGACGAAGTGCAGGCCGCGCGCCAGCCAGCACCCCACCGTGACGCCGTCCGGCCGGCCTGCGCTCTCGCGCCGGAAGGCCAGCGTCCAGTCCCCCGGCGGCGTGTGGTCGAGGGCGCGCCAGCACGGCAGCGTCATCACGTCCCGCCCCACGGGTTCCAGCAGTTCCATCCGTCCCCGCCCGAGCGGCCCCGAGAAGCCGCCGTAGAGCACCCCGCCCGCGTCCACGACCGTGAGGTCGGCCTCGATCTCGGCGCACCGGTAGCGCCCGGCGAGATCGGGGTCGTCCACCGCGCCGGGCGCCGCACAGGGCACGAGACGGCTCGTCATGTTGTCGCCGGGCCGGTCCATCCAAAGGTCCGGTCCGGCACCGCGCAGCCGCGTCCCGCCCCGCCCCGCGGTCCCGTCGGGCAGGAGGTCGAGCCGCTCGGCGGTGTGGCCGAAACGCAGCGTCACCTGGCCGCCGCCGGCGGGTTCGATGCGGGCCGACAGGCCGGTCTCGGGCTCCAGATAGGCCCCCACCCAGTCGGGGGCGGGCAGGGCCGGGTCGGGCGTCGGCCGCTCGGCGTCGAGCACGGCGGCGAGCAGATCGAGCGCCGCCCCGCGGGCATCGGACAGGTGGTTGAACAGGACGACGATGCTCAGCCGCTCGCCGGCGATGTGCAGCCGGTGGCTGCGCCAGCCGCGCAGGGCCCCGCCGTGGCCGGTCGCGGCATGGCCGAATTCGGTCGAGCGGCCGAGGCCGAAGCCGTAGGCGGCGGGCTCGCCTCCGGCGAAGGCGACGGGCGCCGACAGGCCCCGATAGAGCGAGGCCGGGTCGTCCCGCGTCGCATCGATGTGCCGCTCCCAGGCGACCATGTCGTCGAGGCTGGCGCCGAGCCCCGCATCCCCGGTCCACAGGATGCGGTTGACGGCGGGCCGGAAGCCGCTCCCCTGGCTGCCCTCGTAGCCTTCGGTCCCGTCCGGCATGGCGCCGGTGTCGGCGGCCAGCACTGCGCTGTCCATCCCGATCCGCCGGAAAAGGCGGTCGCGCAGCAGGTCCGCGAAGGAGGCGCCGGCCCGCTCCGCCAGCACGTCGGACAGGATGCGGAAGTTCTGGTTGCAATAGGCGTAGCGCGTGCCGGGCGCGAACTGCAGCGAGCGGGTGGAGCCGATCAGGGCCGCCGCCTCCTCATCGCCGAAGGCCGATTCCGCCGGCGCGCCCTGCAGCATGGCCACCGCCCAATAGTCGCGCAGGCCCGATTGGTTGTGGGCGAGGTGCAGCGCGGAGGGCGCTTCGCCGGCGAGCCGCGGCAGCCGGGCCCGGACGGCAGCGTCGAGGACCGAGGGGTCGCGACACAGGTCGAGCATCAGCGCGCAGGTGAACTGCTTGGTGACCGAGCACATGCGGAACAGCGTGCCCGGCGTGAAGGGGATGCGCCGCTCCGCATTGGCGAACCCCCAGGCGTGACGCACCAGCACCTCGCCCCCGCGCACCACCGCGACGGCGCCGCCCGGCCCGGGATAGTGTCGCTGGAGCGCCACGAGGGCGCGATCGAGGCGGGAGGGGAGCGGCGGCGTCATGGCGCCATCCTGATGGTATCGACCAGCCGCGTAAAGATCGCCGCGGGCCTGCCGTTGCCGCCGAACCGGCACCCTGGTACCGCGAAACGTCACCCACGGTGCCGGGAGCCGGATCGGATGCGCAGGATCGCTTTGGTGTCGCTTCTGCTGCCCGTGAGGGCGGCCGTCGAGCCCGGGGAGGCCGGGCCCATGCCGGTGGGGGCCGGGTCGCTCGCGCCGGCCGGCACGCTGCGGGTCGGCGTCGTCCAGGCGCCGCGGGCGGGCGTGTTCTTCGTCGCGATCGACCCGGACGGCGCACCCCGGGGCGTCACCGTCGACCTCGGCGCGGCCCTGGCGGCAGCGGCCGGCGTGCCGGCCCGCCACGTGGTCTTTCCCAACAGCGGCGAATGCACCGACGCGGTCGCCGCCGGGACCGTCGACGTCGCCTTCATGCCGGTCGACCCGGCCCGCAGCGCGCGCGTCGCCTTCGGCCCGGCCTATGCCGTCATCGAGAGCACCTACCTGGTCGCCCCAACGTCCGGCATCGCGACGCTCGACGAGGTCGACCGGCCCGGCCGCCGCGTCGTCGGCATCGCCGATACGACGACGATCCGGGCCTCGAGCCGCACCCTCGCCGCCACGCGGCCGATGCCCGTCCGGAGCGTCGACGAGGCCATCGCCATGCTCCGCGCGGGCGAGGCCGACGCCCTGGCGCTCAGCCGCGACAGCCTCGAACAGATCGCCCCGACGATCCCGGGAAGCCGCATCGTCGCGGGCGGGTTCCAGCGCACCACCATCTCGATCGCGGTGCCGCCCGGCCGGCCCGCGGCGCTCGCCGCCGCCACCGCCTTCCTGGAGGGTGCCAGGCGCGACGGCACCGTCCGGCGGGCCTTCGCGGCGCTGGGCCTGTCGCCCGAGGCCTTAGCTCCCGAGATTCTGGCTCCCGACACCTCGGCACCCTGAGGAGGGTCGGGCCGCCTGCGTCGCCATGGGGGCGCGGCGCGATCCCGCGGCTCAGCCCCGCATGGCGGCGCGCAGGCGGGACGAGACGGCGTCGATCACGGCGACGGCGGCGAGGATCATGAGCACCAGGAACGCCACCTCGCGCCATTCGAGCGTGCGGATGGCTTCGTAGAGGTGAAGGCCGATGCCGCCGGCGCCCACGATGCCGATGATGGCGGCGGAGCGGACGTTGGACTCGAAGAAGTACAGCACCTGCCCGGCCAGCACCGGCAGGACCTGCGGCAGCAGGCCGAAGCGGACCTCGTCGAGGTGGGCGCCGCCCGCCGCCCGCACGCCCTCGCGGGCCCTGTGGCCGGAGGTCTCGACCGTCTCGGAGAACAGCTTGCCGAGTGCGCCGAAATCCGAACACGCGATGGCGAGCACGCCCGCGAAGGGCCCGAGCCCCACGACACCGATCCACACCAGCGCCCACACGAGCACGTCGATCGACCGGATGACGTCGAAGAGGCGCCGCACCAGCGTGTGGACCACGGGGTTCGACACGACGTTGCGCGCCGCCAGCAGGCCGACCGGAAAGGCCAGCACGGCGGCGATCAGCGTGCCGAGGAGCGAGATCGCCAGCGTCTCGCCGAGCGCCTCGGCGAAGAGCGCCGCGTGACCGAGCGGATCGGGCGGGACCATGAGGGCGAGAAAACGCAGGAGCGCGACCGTGCCGCCCGCGAGGCGGCCCGGCGAGACGTCGAGCCACCACAGGCCAAAGGCGAAGAGGCTCAGGATCGCGAGCGCGAGCGCCGGGCCCTTGAGCCGATCGCGCAGCCGCGGATGCATGAGCGCCGGATGGCGGGCCGCGAGGCCGGCGACGTCCGCGGCCGTGAGATCGAGGCCCCTCATCGCGCCTCTCCCGGGAACAGGCGGCCCCGCAGCCGCTCGGTCATGAGGTCGAGCACGACGACGGTGAGGATGATCAGGACCAGCATGGCGCTGACGTCGCTGTAGTAGAAGCGTCGGATCGCGACCAGCAGTTCCGCGCCGATCCCGCCGGCGCCGACGAAGCCCATCACGGTCGCGTCGCGCAGGTTGATCTCGAACCGCAGCAGCGTATACGACGCGAAACTCGACAGGACCTGCGGCACGACGCCGAAGCGGATCGCCTCGAGCGTGTTGCCGCCCGAGGCCCGCACGCCTTCGGCCGGGCGGTCGTCGGCGTTCTCGACGACTTCGGTGAAGAGCTTGCCGAGCGACCCCGCCGTGTGGACGGCGAGGGCCAGGACGCCCGGCAGGGCTCCGAGGCCGAAGGCCACGACGAAGATCAGCGCGAAGACCAGCACCGGCACGGTGCGGCAGAACTCGAGGAAGCGCAGCGCGGCGAAGCGCAGGCGTGCGTCGCGGCACGTCGTCCGGCTCGCCGCGAAGCAGAGCACGAAGGCGAAGCCCGCCCCCCAGAGCGTGCCGACATAGGCCATCAGCAGCGTCTGGCCGAGCAGCAGCGACCATTTCCGCAGACCCCAGAACCACTCGACCGGGTCGGTCCACACCCTGGCGCCGCTGTCGAGCGTCGCCAGCCGGTCGAAATAGCTCGTGAAGCCGCCGAACTTGTCCCACATCGTGGCGGGCTCGATCTCGGCCAGGCGCGACGAGACGGCGACCAGCACGGCGAGCACCATGAGGCTCGCCAGCAGCTTCAGCCGACGGCGGAGCCCCACGGCCTCGTAGGCCCGCCGCAAGGCCGCCAGGCGGTCCTCCGGCAGGAGCACCACGCTGGAGCGCGACGCCGGGGCCTCGCGCCGCAGCGCCATGGGCGGCTCAGCTCTTCTTCTTGAGCCCGTCGACGAACTTGATCAGCCGGATGGTCTCGCCGTAGTCGGCGTTGGTGATCGGCGCCCACGGCTTGTTCTTGCCGTCGCTGAGCTTGGCGAAGGCCTCGGGCGCCTTGGCGGGGGCGTCGAAGAAGGCTCCGCGGATCGCGGCCTTCATGTCGTCCGGAAGGCTGTCGAGATAGGCCGTCGGATCGTTGATGATGAGGTCCGACTTCAGGATGATGCGGAAGTCGCTCTCCTTCATGGGGGAGCCGTCCGGCTTCTTCAGCATGCCCTTGTTGAGCATGCGGGTGAGGTTGGAATCGCCCGGGCTCATCCAGAAGTTGGCGCAGGCCTGGACCTGACCGCCCGCGAGAGCGATGACGGCGTTCTCGTGGCTGCCGGTGATGAGCACGTTGGAGAAATAGGTCTTGGGGTCGATGCCCATCTTGTCGAGCGCGTAGAGCGGCATGTTGTAGCCCGACGTCGAGTTCGGGTCGACGAGGCCGAGTGCCTTGCCCTTGAGGTCCTCGATCTTCTGGTAGGGCGAGTCCGCCATGACGTAGAAGACCGAGTAATAGCCCTTCGTGCCGTCGGCATTGACGTCGATGGCGAAGGCCGTGGTCTTGACGCCGGTGACGAGGGCGCGGGCGAACGACGCCGGCCCGTAATAGGCGACCTGGATGTTGCCCGCGCGCTGTCCTTCGATGATGGCGGCATAGTCGTTGGCGATGCGCAGCGTCACCTTCACGCCGAGCTGCTGCGACAGATAGGCGACGAAGGGCGCGTAGCGGTCGGCGACGCCGGAGGCATTCTCGGCCGGGATCGTGGCGAAGACGATCTCGGGATATTGCTTGCGCCAGTCGTCGGCGGCGCGGGCGGCCGCGAAGGGGGCGGAGGCGGCCGCCGCGAGGGCAGTGCCGAGGACGTGGCGACGGGTCAGCATCGATCAGGTTTCCTGTGGGACGCGGGAAAGGTCGGCCGGGATCACGCCAAGGCGGCGGCCCGGAACCCGTCGACGGGCGAGGACCGCGGCGGGACGTCGAGCACCTCGTCGGCCTCCATGCCGTAGAGGTCGCGGGCGGCGGCGGGGGTGAAGCTCGCGGCCGCGCCGTCGAAGGCGACGCGCCCGCCCGCCATGCCGACCAGCCGGTCGCAATAGGCGCGGGCGAGGTCGATGGAGTGCAGGTTGCACAACACCGTGATCCCGTAGTGGCGGTTGATGCGCTGCAGCGCGTCCATCACGATGCGGGTGTTGCGGGGATCGAGCGAGGCGATGGGCTCGTCGGCGAGGACGAGGCTCGGCCGCTGCACCAGGGCCCTGGCGATGGCGACGCGCTGCTGCTGGCCGCCGGACAGGCTGTCGGCCCGCTGCGAGGCCAGCGCCGCGATATCGAACTGTTCGAGCGCCGAGAGCGCCACCGCGACATCGGCCGGCCGCCAGAGCCGCAGCAGCGCGCGCGCCGTCGGCATGTCGCTGAGGCGGCCGACGAGGACGTTGTTCAGCACGTCGAGCTGGCCGACGAGGTTGAACTGCTGGAAGATCATGGCGCAGCGGGCCCGCCATTCGCGCAGGCTCCGGCCCCGCAGTGCCGTAACGTCAGTGCCGTCGAAGCCGATAGAGCCGGTCGTGGGTTCGACCAGCCGATTGATCATGCGCAGCAACGTCGACTTGCCGGCGCCGGACCGCCCCACCACACCGACGAAGCTGCCTTGCGGGATGTCGAGATCGACGTTGTCCACGGCGAGCTTGCTGCCGAAGCGGCGGCTCACGCCTTTGATGATCAGCATCGGTCCATCCCGCTCGGGTGCGGGAGAAGCGGTAGAGGCTCGCTGCGAAGCTTTCGTGACGGCGCCGGTGGGGGCCGACAGGACCTGGTCGAGGGTCAGGCGGCCTTGGCGGGGCGAGCCTTGAGCGCGTCGACCGCGGCCTGCACCGTACTCATGACGAACGCGCGCTCCGGGCCGACCAGCGGCAGGCGCGGCGCCCGCGTCCACTCCGGTGCACCGTAGACCACATTCTCGGCGAGCTTGATGTACTGGACGAGCTTCACCGCAGTGTCGAGGTGGAACGATGGCGTGACGACACGGTAGAACTCGCGGGCCTCGTCGTACCGGTTGGCGGCGCAGAGTTCGAACAGCGTCACGCACTCGGCCGGCCACACGTTCGTCATGCCCGACACCCAACCCGTCACGCCGAGGGCCATGCTCTCGACGATGAGGTCGTCCACGCCGCAGAAGACTCGGGCTGACCCAGGCGGCCACCACCGGCCGTCTCGTCGCCGACCTCGTCGCGGGGCGGCGTCCCCCGATCGATGTTTCGCCCTATTCCATCGCCCGGTTCCGATAGGCCACAGGAGCGAGACATGGCCCGCCACACCTTCTTCTGCGTCGACGCCCATACCTGCGGCAACCCGGTCCGCGTCGTGGCCGGCGGCGGCCCCCTCCTGCCGAACGTGCCCATGGCGGAGAAGCGCCAGATCTTCGTGCGCGACCACGATTGGGTGCGCCGGGCCCTGATGTTCGAGCCCCGCGGCCATGACGTGATGTCGGGCACGATCCTTTATCCGTCCTCGCGCCAGGACTGCGACGTCGGCGTGCTCTTCATCGAGGTGAGCGGCTGCCTGCCGATGTGCGGGCACGGGACCATCGGCACGGTGACGGCCGCCATCGAGGAGGGCTTGGTGGTGCCCCGCGAGGAGGGCAGGATGGCCATCGAGACGCCGGCCGGCCGAGTGACGGTCGCGTATCGCCGGGAGGGCCATCACGTCGATGAGGTGCGCCTGTTCAACGTCGCGAGCTACCTGCACGCGGCCGACGTCGCACTCGACGTGCCGGGCCTTGGCCCGCTGACGGTCGACCTGTCCTACGGCGGCAACTATTACGCGATCGTCGAGCCTCAGGCGAACTGGGCCGGCCTGGACGGCATGTCGGCTGCCGAGATCGTGAGGCTCAGCCCCATGGTCCGCCGTCTGGCGGAGCGGAGGCTGGCGCCCGTGCATCCGGAGGACGACAGGATCCGTGGCGTGAGCCACGTGATGTGGTGCGACAAGCCTCGGAACCCGCGCGCGCATGCCCGCAACGCCGTCTTCTACGGCGACAAGGCCGTCGACAGGTCCCCGTGCGGGACGGGCTCGTCGGCCCGTATGGCGCAACTCGCCGCGCGGGGGCGCCTGGCCGTCGGGGCGGAGTTCATCCACGAGAGCGTGATCGGCACGCTGTTCGACTGCCGCGTCGAGGCCGCGGCCAGGGTCGGCGCCAGCGCCGCCATCATGCCGAGCGTCGCCGGCTGGGCCAGGGTGACCGGATACAACACGATCTACGTCGACGACCGCGATCCGCTGGCCCACGGGTTCCAGCTGACGTAGTCGTCCCCGCCCGCCTTCCGCCCCCGAAGGGACCCGGCGACCCGCGCCGAGCCCCGCGCTATTCGGCGGAGGTCTGCAGCGCCAGGGCGTGCAGCACGCCGCCCATGTTGCCCTTCAGGGCCGCATAGACGACCTGGTGCTGCTGCACCCGGCTCTTGCCCTTGAAGGACGGCGACACGACGGTCGCGGCGTAATGGTCGCCGTCCCCGGCAAGGTCGCGGATCTCGACCCGTGCGTCCGGCAGGGCCGCCTTGATGAGCCGTTCGATCTCGGCCGCTTCCATCGCCATCGTGCCTACTCCGCTGCTTCGGCCCGCGGACCCGCCATGAAGCGCGGCATCCACGCGTCCCGGACCCGCCGGATCTCGGCTACGTCTATGGGCGCGGCGCCGGGCAGAATCAACGCCGCCCCGCCGGTCGTGCCGATGCGGTCCACCGGGACCGCGCCGGACGCCTCCAGGATGGCGTCGGCCTCGGCCTCGGAGCAGCTCACGAGGTAGCGCCCCTGGTCCTCGCCGAACAGCGCCGCATGCGACGGCAGCCCGCCCAGCGCGCCGACGTCGATGGTCGCCCCGATACCGGCCGCCAGCGTCATCTCGGCGAGGCCGACCGCGAGGCCGCCGTCCGACAGGTCGTGGACGGTGCCGACGCGGCCCGCCCGCACGAAGCCGCGCAGGAAGTCGCCGTTGCGGCGCTCGGCCGACAGGTCGACCGGCGGGGGGGCGCCCTCGGCCCGCCCGCAGATGTCGCGCAGGTAGAGCGACTGGCCGAGCCAGCCCCGCGTCTCGCCGACGAGCAGGATCGCTTCGCCCGGCGCCTTGAACCCGGAGGTCGCCACTTTGGCGACGTCCTCCACGAGGCCGACGCCCCCGATGGTCGGGGTCGGCAGGATGCCGCGGCCGCCGGTCTCGTTGTAGAGCGACACGTTGCCCGACACGATCGGGAAGTCGAGCGCGCGCGCCGCCTCGCCGATGCCCCTGATGCAGCCCACGAGTTCGCCCATCGCTTCGGGCTTCTCGGGGTTGCCGAAGTTGAGATTGTCGGTGAGAGCGAGCGGCACGGCGCCGACCGCGGTGAGGTTGCGCCAGGCTTCGGCGACCGCCTGCCGGCCGCCCTCGACCGGGTCGGCGGCGCAATAGCGCGGCGTGACGTCGGCCGTGAGGGCGAGGCCCTTGGGCCCGTCCTCGACGCGCACCACCGCGGCATCGCCCCCGCCCGGACCCACGATCGTGTTGCCGCCGATGAGACTGTCGTATTGCTCGAAGGCCCAGCGCTTGGAGGCGAGATCGGGCGTGCCGAGCAGGCGCAGGAGCGCGGAGCGGTCGTCCATCGGCGCCGCGATGTCGCGCGGCGCCACCACGGGCCGCGCCGGCGCCGTCACATGCGGCCGGTCGTAGAGCGGCGCCTGGTCGCCCAGCTCCTTGATGGGCAGGTCGGCCTTGACCTCGCCCTCGTGCCGGATGACGAAGCGCAGCGTGTCGGTGGTCCTGCCGATGACGGCGAAGTCGAGCTCCCACTTGCGGAACACGGCCTCGGCCTCGGCCTGCCGCGCCGGGTCGAGCACCATGAGCATGCGCTCCTGGCTCTCGGACAGCATCATCTCGTAGGCCGTCATGCCGGGCTCGCGGCACGGCACGGCGTCGAGGTCGAGTTCGATGCCGAGGTTCCCCTTGGCGCCCATCTCCACCGCCGACGAGGTGAGGCCGGCCGCGCCCATGTCCTGGATGGCGATGACGGCGCCGGTGCGCATCAGCTCGAGGCAGGCCTCGAGCAGAAGCTTCTCGGCGAAGGGATCGCCGACCTGCACGGTGGGGCGCTTGGCGAGCGCGTCGTCGTCGAAGGCGGCCGACGCCATGGCGGCGCCGCCGATGCCGTCCCGTCCCGTCTTGGAGCCGAGATAGACGATGGGTTTGCCGACGCCGGTCGCCTTGGAATAGAAGATCGCGTCGGTGCGGGCGAGGCCCACCGCCATGGCGTTGACCAGGATGTTGCCGTCGTAGGACGGGTCGAAGGCGATGCCGCCCCCGACCGTCGGCACGCCGAAGGAATTGCCGTAGCCCCCGATCCCCGCCACGACGCCCGCCACGAGATGCCGCGTCTTGGGATGGTCGGGCGAGCCGAAGCGCAGCACGTCGAGGCAGGCGATCGGCCGCGCCCCCATGGTGAAGACGTCGCGCAGGATGCCCCCGACGCCGGTCGCGGCGCCCTGGTAGGGCTCGATGAAGGAGGGGTGGTTGTGGCTCTCCATCTTGAACACGCAGGCGAGCCCGTCGCCGATGTCGATGACGCCGGCATTCTCGCCCGGCCCCTGGATGACGTGCGGGCCCGTCGTCGGCAGGCCGCGCAGGTGCAACCGCGACGACTTGTACGAGCAATGCTCGTTCCACATGGCCGACACGATGCCGATCTCGGTCCAGGTCGGGGTGCGGCCGCCGATGAGGGCGACGAAGCGCTCGTATTCGTCCGGCTTGATGCCGTGGGCCGCGACGATGGCGGGCGTGATCGCGGGGTCCGGGCGGGCCAAGGGGCAGTCTCCGTCAGATGATCGGGCGAGGGTTACGGCCGGCGGGGCGGGATGGCAAGGCGCAGAAGGCCGGCCCGGCGGCGCCAGCCGAAGGCGAGCCTCGAGGCTCCCGGTGACGCGAACCCGCCGGCGACGCGTTGAATGCGATCCCTGATGGTGCGGCATCGCGCGGGGGTCACGGTCGACCCTTCCGGCGATGCCGCCGCCCTGCCCCGTCACGTCCAGTAGAGCACCGCCGCGCCCGGCAGGTGGCGCGCCAGCGAAGCGGTCAGCGCCTCGCGCATCTCGCGCATCAGCGGCGCCGGATAGACGTGTTTGATGGAGCCGAACTTGGTCGTCTTGCGGGCGCGGCTCTCCTCGTCCATCTCGAGCCGCGAGGCCGGATACCAGCCCTGGAGCACGGCCTTCGATTTCGGCGTGAAACGATGGGTGATCAGTTCGGCCGTGAGGTCGAGCGCCGGCACGCCGGCGAGCGCGCGGGCCGCAGCGGCGAAGAGCGCGTCGTAATCGTCGCGCCAGCCCGCGACGGGCTGGATCGGCGCCACCGTGAGCCCGACGCTGGTAGCCCGCCCGCGCGAGCTCGCCCAAGGCGCGCAGCCGATCGGCCAGCGGGCTCGTGCCGCCCTCGAAGCGGATCAGGCTCGGCGCGTTGACGGACATGCGCACCCGCGTGCGCCCCGCGTGGTCGAGCCCGAGCAGCGGCGATACGTCGGCGAACTTGGTGGTGAAGCGCAGCTGCACGGGCGCGTCCCAGCGCCCGAAGAACCGCACCGCCTCGGCCAACGACCCCGTGAGGTGCTCGACGCCGAGCGGATCGGCGTAGCAGGACGCCTCGAAGGTCGTGCCCTCGCGGGCCCGCGTAGGCGGACGCGCTGGTGACGGTGCCGCGGCCGAGATGGGCGGCGAGTCCGCCCAGGATCTCCTCGACATTGGCATAGACCCGGGTGACGGGCGGGCCGGCGAGCGACCCCGCGAGGTAGCAGTACTGGCAATGCGCCGGGCAGCCCTCGGCGAGGTCGAAGCGCCAGTCGGCCGAGGGCGGGATCGGCTGCAGGCGCCGCTTGGCCGGCGAGGCCACCACCACGGCGAGCGTGCCCTTGGCGAGCCGGTAGTCGGCGGCCGGGCTCTCGCCGGCGACGAGGCCGGTCAGGCGGTCCCCCGGCAGTTCGACGATCTCGGCGCCGAGCGCCGCGGCCCGCTCCGCCATCCATCGGGCCCGCGGCCATTCGCGCGCCCCGCGGGTGATGAGCACGCGGCGCGGCCGCCAGGGCCGGTGGGGGCGCAACGGCGCCAGGGCTTCGGGATGGAGCGGCGGCGCGGCCGCGCCCGAGAACAGGTGCGGGGCCGGGGCGGGCTCCAAAGCGGGAACCGGGGCGGCGACGAGGTCGGGAACGGTCGGCATGGAGGCGGAACGCGCGGGGCGCGGGATGCGGGGCCGCAGCCCTTTGACGCTCCCCGTGCGCGGCGCCATATCGGCTGCGTGACGTCACAACCCTCCCCGCCGCGGCCCCGGGCGCCGCAAGTCTTCGACCGCGCGCTGATCCGGCGGCGGCTCGCCCGCGCGCACCGGCAGGGCGGCGAGGACTTCCTGCTCACCCGCGCCGCCGCCGACCTCGTCGATCGCCTGTCCGTCGTCAAACGCGGGTTCAGCCGCGTGCTCGACCTCGGGACGCCGCGCCAGGACGTCGCCGCGGCCCTCCGGCGCGCCCTGCCCGAGGCGTCGATCACGCGGCTCTCGCCCGTCGCCGAACCGGCCGGGCCCGGCGGCTGGACGAGCCTCGTCGGCGACGAGGAACGCCTGCCCTTCGCGCCCGAAAGCTTCGACCTCGCGGTCTCGTGCCTGTCGCTCCACGCCGTGAACGACCTGCCCGGGACCCTGGTGCAGATGCGCCGTGCGCTCCGGCCGGACGGGTTGTTCCTGGCCTGCCTGTTCGGCGGCGATACGCTGAAGGAGCTGCGCACCGCCCTCGGCGTCGCGGAAAGCGAGGTGCTGGGCGGCGCGAGCCCCCGCGTCGCGCCGTTCTCGGACCTGCGCGACCTCGGCGGGCTGCTGCAGCGCGCGGGGCTCGCCCTGCCGGTCACCGACACGGAACCGCTCGTCGTGCGCTACCGCGACCCGTTCCGCCTCTTCGCCGACCTCCGGGCCATGGGGGCCACCAACGCCCTCGCGCTGCGCCACAAGGGCCCGCTCCGCCGCGCCGTGTTGATGAAGGCCGCGGCCGTCTATGCCGAGCGCTTCTCGGACCCCGACGGGCGGCTGCGCGCCACCTTCGATCTCGTCTGGCTGTCGGGCTGGTCGCCGCACGCGAGCCAGCAGAAGCCGCTGAAGCCGGGCTCCGCCCAGGCCTCGCTGGCGGCGGCGCTGAAGCCGCGGGGCTGAGCCGCGCCGGGCATCATGCGCGCAGGCGCGCCAGACGCTCCGCCAGCGTCGCGATCTGCGCGTCGTCGGCATTGGCGAAGGCGAACCGCAAGTGGTCGTCCTGGCCCGGACCGAAGAAGCCGCCCGGCAGCGCCACGACGCCGGCCTCGCGGGCCAGCCGCGCCGCGACGGCCTCGCCGGGCTCGGCGAACGGGTGGCGGACGAAGGCGAAATAGGCGCCCATGGCCGAGATCGACCATCCGGGCGAGGCCGCGAGGGCGCCGGCGAAGCACGCGGCCCGCCGGTTGATCGTGGCCCGGACCTCGGCGCGCCAGTCCCGCGTGCCCTCGACCGCCCAGGCCACGGCCGCCTGCGCCACCCGCGGCGGGCAGATCGTGATGCAGTCGAGCACCTTGGCGATCTCGCCCAGCACCGCCGGCGCGGCCGTGACGGCCCCCAGGCGGTAGCCCGGCACGGCGTAGCTCTTCGAGAAGGAGTAGAGCTGGATCACGCTGTCGCGCCATCCGGGCGCGCTGAACAGCGCGTGCGGGCGCGCCATGCCGTCGGGGAGGAAGTCCCGGTAGGTCTCGTCGACCACAAGCGCCACGCCGGCCTCCCGGGCCAGGGCGGCGAAGTCGTCGAGCACGGCGGCCGGATAGGTGGCGCCGGTCGGGTTGTTGGGCGACACCAGCACGATGGCGCGCGTCGCGGGCGTGATCAGGGCCCGCGCCTCCGCGGCCGAGGGCACGAAGCCCGCCTCGGCCCGGCAGGGCAGCGGCACGGCGACGATGCCCTGCATGTCGAGTGTCATCTTGTGATTGAAGTACCAGGGCACGGGCAGGATCACGGCGTCGCCCGGCCCGGCGAGGGCCGTCATCGTCACGGCGAAGGCCTCGTTGCAGCCGGACGTGATGGCGACGTCGGCGGCGGTGAAGGCCGCCCCGTAGGTGGCGGACAGGTCGGCCGCCAGCGCCTCGCGCAGCACGGCATCGCCCAGGATCGGACCATAGGCGGCACTGGCGGGGTCGCGCGCCGCCGCGGCCAGCCGGTCGAGCAGCGCCGCGGGCGGCGGCAGGCCGGGCACCGCCTGGGCGAGGTCGACGAGCGGCCCGAGGCTCCCGTCGTAGCCCGCCCGCCAGGCGGCGGCGGCCGGGATCGGGGGCGCGGCCGTGCCGAGCAGGAGGGGGTTCAGCCGCATGGCGGGATCTCCGTGGCTGCCGCGGGGCGGCGGCCGCCTCGCGCCATGTGCCAGCACCACGGTGGCGGCCGCAAGCGCGTCCCCGCCGCCTTGCGCGACGGCGGTGGATGGCGCGGGCGCCCGCGCTGCACGGCGCCGCGCCTTCGTCTATAAACCGGGGCCATGGCCGCCATCCGCTTCCAAGACCGTCCCGCCGCGCCCGAGCCCGAACCGCCGGCCGCGTCCGAGCCCGGCCCCGACGGCCCGCAAGGCGCGCCCGAGCGGGACTGCGCGCGCGTCACCCCCATGATGGCGCAGTATCTCGGCATCAAGGCCCAGCATCCCGATGCGCTGCTGTTCTACCGGATGGGCGACTTCTACGAGCTCTTCCTCGAGGACGCCGTCGTGGCGGCTTCCGTGCTCGGCATCGTGCTGACCAAGCGCGGCAAGCACGAGGGCGAGGACATCGCCATGTGCGGCGTGCCGGTCGAGCGCTCGGACGACTACCTCCACACGCTGATCGCGCGCGGCCACACGGTGGCGGTCTGCGAACAGACCGAGGACCCGGCCGAGGCGCGCAAGCGCGGCGGCAAATCCGTCGTGCGGCGCGCCGTGGTGCGGATCGTCACGCCCGGCACCATCACCGAGGAGCGGCTGCTCGAGCCCGGCCGGGCCAACCTCTTGGCGGCCCTGTCGCGCGTGCGGCGTCGACGAGGCGACCAGCGGTCTTCGGCGTCGCGGCGGTCGACATCTCGACCGGCAGCTTCACCGTGGCCGAGGTGCCGGAGGCCGGCCTCGCGGCCCATCTCGCCCGCATCGAGCCGCGCGAGACCGTGGTGCCGGATGCGCTGGCCGACGAGCCCGGCCTCGCGCGCCATCCTGGACGAGGCGCCCGGCGCCGTGACGCGCGTCGCGCGCGAGGCCGCCGACCCGGTCGCGGCCGAGCGGCGCCTCGCCGAATGGTACGGGGTCGCGACGCTCGACGGGTTCGGCGCCTTCACGCGGGCCGAGCTCGCCGCCGCCGCGACCGCGCGTGGCCTACATCGCCCGCACCCAGATCGACGCGCGCCCGACCCTGCAGCCGCCGGCCCGGGCCGAGCGCGGCCTCACGGTCGAGATCGACGCCGCGACCCGCGCCAATCTCGAAATGACGCGCACGCTCGGCGGCGAGCGCCAGGGCTCGCTGCTCCACGCCGTCGACGCCACGGTGACGCCGGCCGGGCTCGCGCCTCCTCGCCGAACGCCTCGCCGGCCCGCTGACGGACCCGGACCGGATCGCGGCGCGGCTCGACGCCGTGGATTTCGCCGCGCGGCGACCGCCGGCGGCGGGCCGAGATCCGCGGCATCGCTCAAACGCGCGCCCGACATGGCGCGCGCGCTGTCGCGGCTCGTCGCTCGGGCGCGGCGGCCCGCGCGACCTCGCGGCCCTGCGCGACGGGCTCGCGCGCCGCCTCCGCGCTCGTCGCGCGCCTGCTCGAGGAGCCGGACCTGCCGGCCGAGCTCGCCGCGGCCGCGGCGGCGGCCGGGCGCATCGACGCCGGCCTCGGCGTCGACGCTCGGCGCGGCCCTCGCCGACGACCTGCCGCTCGTCGGCGCGCGACGGCGGCTTCATCCGCGCCGGCCACGACCTCGGGCTCGACGAGGCGCGCGAGCTGCGCGACGACACGCGGCGCGTCGTGGCCGCGCTGCAGGCCCGCTACGTCGAGCACACCGAGGTCCGCACCCTCAGGATCAAGCACAACAACTTCCTCGGCTTCTTCATCGAGGTGCCGGCCCAGGTGGGCGAGACCTGGCGGGTGCCGCCCCACAACGCGCTCTTCATCCACCGCCAGACCATGGCGGGCGCGATGCGGTTCTCGACCGCGGAACTGGCCGAGCTCGAGAGCCGCATCTCCACGCGCGGCCGACCGCGCCCTCGCCATCGAGCGTGGCGCTGTTCGACGGTCTCGTCGCGGCCGTCCTCGCCGAGGCCGAGGCGATCCGGGCGGCGGGCGAGGCGCTGGCCGCCATCGACGTCGCCTTCGCGCTCGGCGAGGTGGCGGACACCCGCGGCTGGGTCCGGCCGGTCGTCGACCGCTCGCTCGCCTTCCGCATCGAGGGCGGCCGCCACCCGGTCGTCGAGGCGGCGCTGAAGGCCAAGGGCGTCGACTTCGTCGCCAACGGCTGCGACCTCTCCGGCACCGAGGGGCCGGCGCGGCACAGGGCCACCGGTGGGCGCATCGCGGTCGTGACGGGGCCCAACATGGCGGGCAAGTCGACCTTCCTGCGCCAGAACGCGCTCATCGCCATCCTGGCCCAGGCCGGCGCCTTCGTGCCGGCCGCCGAGGCCCATATCGGCGTCGTGGACCGGCTGTTCTCGCGCGTCGGCGCGGCCGACGACCTCGCGCGCGGCCGCTCGACCTTCATGGTCGAGATGGTCGAGACGGCCGCGATCCTGAACCAGGCGACGGGGCGCTCGCTCGTGATCCTCGACGAGATCGGCCGCGGCACCGCGACCTTCGACGGACTGTCGATCGCCTGGGCCGCCATGGAGCACCTGCACGACCGCAACAGGTCGCGCGGCCTCTTCGCCACCGCATTTCCACGAGCTGACGCAGCTCCGCAAGAAGCTGCCGCGCCTGACCAACCTCACCATGCGGGTGACGGACTGGCAGGGCGACGTCGTGTTCCTGCACGAGGTCGTGGCCGGCGCGGCGGACCGCTCCTACGGCATCCAGGTCGCCAAGCTGGCGGGCCTGCCGGCGAGCGCCGTCGAACGGGCGCGGACCATCCTGGCGGAACTCGAGAAGGGCGCGCGCTCCTCGCCGGTCGAGCGCCTGCTCGACGACCTGCCGCTCTTCGCCAACCTCAACGCCCCTGTGCCGCCGCCACCACCGCCGCGCCGCGACGCCCTGCGCGAGGCGCTCGACGCCGTCGACCCCGACGACCTCACCCCCAAGGCCGCGCTCGACGCCCTCTACATGCTGAAGCGCGCCGCCCGCGAGGGCGCATGAGATCGAGGGCGCGGCGGCTCCGGCCGGCCGTCGTGGCGAGCCCCGCCGCGCGATCGGGTGATTCCACCCGGCCGCGATCTGCATTAGACAGCGCCCCAGCTTTCGCGCAGAAGGACCCGACCCGTGACCGTTCGTTTTCCCCGACCGCCTGTCCGTCGACCCCAACAGCCCGCATTACGACGAGGCAGATCCTGGCTCAGGACGTCGGCATCCGCTTCGACGGCAAGGAGAAGACCAACGTCGAGGAATATTGCATCAGCGAAGGCTGGATCAAAGTCGCGGCCGGCACCGCCAAGGACCGGTTCGGCCGGCCCATGACGATCAGGCTGCGCGGCGTCGTCGAGCCCTTTATCCGGGGCGCCGCTGCCGACGCCTGACGCCGGCGGCCGAGCCGGACAGCGCCGCGGGCGCGGAGGAGACCCCATGAACGACGCCGCGACCCTCCACCCCCTGACCGGCACCGTCGCCGTCGTGACCGGCGGGGCCCGCGGGATCGGGGCCGCCTGGCGGCGCGGCTCGCCGGGGCGGGGGCCCGCGTGGCGGTGCTGGACCGGGCCGCTCGACGGCGCCGCGCCGGCCCACGCTTTCGCGGCGCCGTGCGACGTCGCCGACGAGGCCGCCGTCGAGGCAGGCTTTCGCGGCCGTCGATGCCGCGCTCGGGCCCGTGGACATCCTGGTCAACGCCGCCGGCCTCACGGTGCGGTCGCCTGCGCTCGACCTGCGGGGCGCCGATTTCGCCCACGTGCTGGCCGTCAACGTCACGGGCAGCTTCCTCTGCGCCCGCGAGGCGGCGCGGCGCATGCGGGAGCGCGGGGGCGCCATCGTCAACGTCGCCTCCATCATGGGCTTCTCGGGCGGGCTGTTCCCCAACGTCGCCTACAACACCAGCAAGGGCGGGGTGGTGAACCTCACCCGCGCCCTTGCCGTCGAATGGGCACCGCTCGGCATCCGGGTCAATGCCGTCGCGCCGACCTACGTGGCGACGGACCTCACCCGCGGCCTGCTCGCCGATGCCGCCGCGACCGCCCGCGTCATCGACGCCATGCCGCTGCGCCGCCTCGCCACGGCGGACGAAGTGGCCGAGGCCGTGCTGTTCCTCGCCGGGCCCGGCCTCGGCGATGACGACCGGCCATACGCTGCCGGTCGACGGTGGCTTCCTCGCCGTCTGACGTCGCGGGGCGCCACCGCGGCACGCTCGCCGACCCCGCGGTGCTCGACACGCGCGCGGCGGCCCGCGGCGGCCCGCACGTCCTGGCGCTCGACCGCTACGTGGCGGCGTTGCGCCACCGTTACGGCGCCGTGCCGGACGTCGATCCCGCCGACGGCGGCACGCGGGCACGGCTCCTCCTGCTGCTGGAGACGCCCGGGCCCGGGACCGCCCCGCTGCGCTTCGTGTCACGCGACAATCCCACCGGTACGGCCGCCAACCTCCGCCGCTTCTTGCAGCGAGGCCGGGCTCGCCCGGCGGGACACGATCATCTGGAACGCCGTGCCCCAGGTGATCCACGCGCCCGGCGCGCGCAACCGCGCGCCGCGGCGGGCCGAAGTGGCGACGGGCCTCGCCGAACTGCCCGGCTTCGTGGCCCTGCTGCCCCGGCTCCGCGCCGTGGTGCTGGCGGGACGTGTCGCGGGCGCAGCACGGGCCGTGCTGGCGGCCGCGCGGCCGGACCTCACCGTGCTGGAGATGCCGCATCCGAGCCCGACCTTCGTCTGTACCAGCCCGGCGGTCCCGGCCCGCATCCGGGCGGCGCTGGCCGAGGCCGCGGCGGTCCTGGCCCGCGCCTGACCGTGCGGCGGGGCCAGGGCGCCGCGCAGGAATGCATTTACCATCCCCTGTCATCCTGTCGGTCGGAGCCCGTGCGTCCGCCACGCCGGCGCTCCCGCCCGAACACGGCGAGCGAGGAGGTCACCCGGTCATGCCAGCGCAGATCCTCATCGCCGACGAGGACGGGATCGCGCGCGACATCATGGCCCAGGTGCTGTCGGACCGCGGCCATGCCGTGACGGTCGCGGCGGACGGTGTCGGCGCGCTGGCGTGGCTGCGCCGGGGCGGCTTCGACCTCGCCGTCCTCGACTACCACCTGCCGCTGATCGACGGTGCCACGGCGGCCCGGCGTGTCGCGCGCGACGGCGGCGCGGCGGGCGGCACGCGCTTCGTCGGCGTCACCGCCGACCCCGACGGGCTCGAAGTGCGGGACCGGGAGGGCATCGTCTTCGACGCCATCGTGCAGAAGCCGCTCAACCTCGCGGCCTTCGTCGAGACGGTCGAACAATGTCTGTCGGACCTCCGCCGCGCCGCCGACCCAGCGCGAGATCCTCGCCGCCTGGAGCCGCTGCGGCTTCGAGCGGCGCCCGCGCGCGCGCTTCGCAGACGAGCCCGGCCGCGACTGGACGCTGCGGCTCGGCCGCGCCTTCGACCTGTCGCGCCCCGGCAACCCGGACGTCGTTCTGGTCACCGAGGAGGTGCGCATCGACGAACTCGCCGAGCTGCGCACCGAGGGCAACCTGTTCACGCTGCCGATGGTGGACGTCGCGGGGCGCTGGGGACGGCTGGCCGATGCCGGCTTCGACGTCGACGACCGGAGCCGGCTGGGACGAGGTCGCCACGGTGGCGCGCGGCTTCGCGGCCCGGCGCGCGCAGCTCGCGACGCGCTTCCTCTCGGCCACGAGCCTGCCCGACAAGCTGCTCGCCTATATCTTCGTCTCGGGCCGGGACTTCGTGCCGCTCGACCTCGACGCCGACGAGTGGACGCCCGTCCTACCCGGGTTTCTTCCCGATCCGGCGCGTGCGCGACGTCGCCGAGAAGCTCGTGCACCTCGGCATGCTGACCCGCGAGAGCCTCGACGACGACCGCATCTTCGCGCCGCCACGCTTCACCCTGACGGGCTCGGCGGTGGCCTGCCTGACGGGCGCGCCGGCCGTCGAGGCCGCGCCGCGCCGGCGCTACCTGTGAGCGGCGCGGCGCCCCGGCCTCAGCAGGGCGGGGTCGAGGCCGCCTTCGGCGGCGCCGCGATCGGGTCGAGCCCCTTGGCGGTGGCGGGCTGCACGCTCGGCGACCCCGCGACCGCCCCGTTCGGCGTCGTGCCCGTGTAGGCGCCCCCGAGGCCGGAACCCGAGAAGCCGGTGCTGCCGCTGTTGCCCGGCGCCGTGCCGGAGGCGGGCGCCTTGGCGGCGGGCGTGGCCGGCGCGGCATTCGCCGCGGCGTCGCAGCCGGTCCTCGACGGGGTCGTCGATTGGGACTGGGCCGCGGCGGCGGCGGTCCAAAGGACCAGCGCGGCGGCTGCGATCGACGGAACGCGCATGAACGGCCTTCTCCGCGGCGGAGGACCGGCCCGGACCTCCGCGCCCGCCCTCGACGCCGCCGCTTGTTTCCGCGGCGGCGCGCGGCGTCAAGGGCCGGCCGCGGCGCTCCCCGCGGCCTCGTCGGCCGGCAGGGGCCTCGCGCGCCACACCAGCGTCGTGCCGAAGTCCGGCGCCTGGAACGCCAGCGGGTCGAGCCCCGCCGCCGCCCGGGCCTCGGCCAGCGCCTCGAGCGGCGCGTCGATCCCCTCGTCGGTGAGCTGGAACGTGCCCCAATGGATGGCGAGGCTGAGGCTCGCGCCGAGGTCGCGATGGGCCGCGACGGCGTCGAAGGGGTCCATGTGCTGCGCCTTCATGAACCAGCGCGGCTCGTAGGCGCCGATCGGCAGCAGCGCCACGTCGGGCTGCAGCACCCGCCCGATGGCGCCGAAATGCGGGCCGTAGCCGCTGTCGCCGGCGAAGTACCACGCAGACGCCGCCGGCCTGCACGGCATGGCCGCCCCACAGCGCCCGCCGCCGGTCCCGTCCCGTGCGGCTCGACCAGTGCTGGGCCGGCAGGTACGTGACGTCGACGCCATGCGCCGGCGTGCAGCACTGCCACCAGTCGAGCTCGACGGCCTCGCCGAGGCCGTGGCGCGCCAGCAGCCCGCCGTTGCCGAGCCCCGTGACGATCCGGGGCGCGAAGCGCGCGGCGAGGCGCTTCAGCGTCGGGATGTCGAGATGGTCGTAGTGGTTGTGGCTCAGCAGCACGAGATCGATGCGCGGCAAGGTCGTCGAAGGCGATGCCGGGCGCCCGCACCCGCCGCGGGCCCGCGAAGGAGACGGGGCTCGCGCGTTCCGACCAGATCGGGTCCGTGAGGATGTTGCAGCCCTCGACCTGGACCAGCACGGTGCTCTGGCCGACGAGCGTCAGCAGCACCTCGCCCGGCCCCGCCGAGGCGGGCGGCGGGGGCGCGGGCTGGAGCGGCACCGCGGCGGGCCAGGCCACCCGCCGGCCGCTGCGCCGCCAGCGCCACAGGTCGGCGAGGCTGCGGTCGGTATCGACCCCTGGGTTGAAGAATCGTTGCCCGTCGTAATGGTCCGAGGGCGGGAAGGCCGGTGGCGTCGATCTCGTCATCGCGTCGAGATGACCTGCCGCTTTGCGGCGAAAGCGCGAGCTTCGCGGACCCCGCCGCCCCCGGGACACGTTGAGGGTGGGATCGCGCCCGAGGTTGCCCATGCCCATCCCCTCCCACCTCCTCATGCTGGCCGCCCTCGCCGGCGTGGCGGCCACGCCCGCGGCGGCGGCGTCCGACCCGCTCGCGGCCTATCGCTGGAAGAACCGCGTCGTCGTGGCGCTGGCGCCCTCGGCGGAGGACGCGGCGCTGCAGGCCCAGCGGCGGCTCTTCGCCGCGCTCGGCGGCGCGGCGCGCGAGCGCGACTTGGTCCTCGTGGTGGCGGTGGACGGGACACCGGAGGGCGCGGCGCTGCGGGGCCGCTTCGGCGGGACGGGGTTCCGGGCCGTGCTGGTCGGCAAGGACGGTGGCGAGAAGCTGTCCGCCGCCGTCGCCGCTGGGCCGCGATGCGCTGTTTCCCCTGATCGACGCGATGCCGATGCGGCAGGACGAGATGGCGGGGCGGCGCTGAACCGTGGCGCCGGATCAGGCCGCGACGCTGGCGGCGAGGCCGTCGAGGGCGAAGCGCAGCTGGCCCACCGGCATGGGCCGGCCGAAGTAATAGCCCTGCACCTGGTCGCAGCCCGCGGCCTGGAGGCGGGCGAATTGTTCGGCCGTCTCGACGCCCTCGGCGGTGGTGACCATGCCGAGGCCCGTGGCGAGGGCCGCGATGGAGCGCACGATCTCGATGCAATCGGGGCGGCTCGTGAGGTCCCGCACGAAGCTCTGGTCGATCTTGATCTTGTCGAAGGGGAAGCGCCGCAGGTAGCTCAGCGAGGAGTAGCCGGTGCCGAAATCGTCCATGGCGATGCGGATGCCGCGCGCCCGCAGCGCGTGCAGCGTGTCGAGAGTCGCCGTCGCCGAGCAGCACCGTCTCGGTGATCTCGAGTTCGAGGCGGGTCGGGTCGAGGCCGGCGCTGGCCAGGGCCTCGTCGACGCTCGCCGACGAGATCCATGAGGCCGAACTGCACCGGCGACAGGTTGACCGCCACGGTGAGGTCGCCCGGCCATCGCGCCGCCTGGGCGCAGGCCTCGCCGAGAGCCCAGCGGCCGATCGCGCCGATGAGGCCGCTCTCCTCGGCGATCGGGATGAACTCCGCCGGCGATACGAGGCCGCGCACGGGATGGCGCCAGCGCAGCAGGGCCTCGAACCCCGTGACGGCGACGCGCCGCGCGTCGACCAGGGGCTGGAAGAAGAGTTCGAACTCGCCGTTGGGCAGCGCCCGGCGCAGGTCGCCTTCGAGCGCGCGGCGGGCGCGGCGGACGGCGTCCATGTCGGGGGCGAACCCCCGCGCGACGCCGCCGCCGGCCGCCTTGGCGGCCACGAGCGCGAGGCCGGCGGCCTGGCTCAGGGTCTCGGCCGTATCGCCGTCGCCGGGTGCAACGGCATGGCCCAGGCTGACCGACAGCTCGAGCGTGTCGGCGGAGGCCGCGAAGGGCTGGTGCAGCGCCGCCATGACGCGCCCGACCGTGTCGGCGGCCCAGGCCCCGCCCGCCGCGCCGGTCGCCACGAGGGCGAACTCGTCCGCCCCGAGCCGCGCCACGACGCCGCCGCCGGCCGTGGCGGTCAGGCGACGCGCCACCTCGCACAGCAGTGCGTCCCCGACCGCCGGCCCGAGACTCTCGTTGATTTCCTTGAAGCCGTCGACGTCGAGGCAGAGCACCGCCGCTCCCGCGCCGCGCCGGCGCGCCTCGGCCAGGACCGCGTCCACCTGTTCGGCGAAGAAGGCCCGGTTGCACAGGCCGGTCAGCGGGTCGTGCCGCGCCAGGAAGGCGATGCGGCTCTCGGCCTGGCGACGCTCCGTGATGTCCTCGTAGGTGGCGACCCAGCCGCCGTCCCGCATCGGCCTGTGGGCGACGGCGAGCGTGCGCGGCTCCGTGCTGCCGGGCGCCGGCCCGATCTCCTCGACGAAACCGACGTCGCCGGCCGACGCGAGCGCGCGCTGTCGCGCCAGCACGGGGCGCAGGCGGCGCTCGGCCGCGAGGCCGGCGAGATCGTCGATCAGCAGCCCGGGGATCGGCGCCATGTCGAGGCCGAAGAACTCGGCGAAGCGCTGGTTGTAGACGACGAGCCGGTCGCCGGCATCCACCATGCACAGCGCCATCGACATGTTGTTGAGCGCGGCGTCGAAGCGCTGGTTCTGCAGGCTGATCTCGCGGTCGCGCCGGTCGAGGCTGGCGTTGCGCGCCTGGAGCTGGCCGTTCACCGCCGTGATCTCGCCGTTGGCGGCGGCGAGCCGGGCCGACGCGGCCCCGAGGTCCTCGGCGGCGCGCTGCTGGCCGTCGCGCGCGAGCCCGAGCTGGCGGTTGTGCCAGCCGAGCACCGCGAGGAGGCCCACCCCGAAGGCGAAGAACCCCACCAGCACCGAGGTGAAGACGCGGAAGAGCCGCATGAGCTCGGCCTGGGCGGCGTCGGCGCGGTCGCGGCCGAAACGGTCCGCCTCGGCGGCGAGGCGGGACAGGTCGAAGTCGAGCGGCGCCATGGCGGACAGCGCCGTCTCGGCGGCGCCGGGCCGGTCGATCCGGTCCACCGCGCCCGACAGCGTCGCCACGAGCGCGTCGAGCCGCTCCAGGGTCTCGGCCGAGGCGGGGTCCGTCCGCGTGAAGTCCCGGAAGGCCTCCCCGCGCAGCGCCGAGACGCGCTCGTCGAGCCGGTCGAGACGCAACCGCACGTCCTCGGGTGCGGCGAGCGGATGCGGCATGCGGACGGCGGCGATCCGCTGTTCGAGGCGCGCGAATTCGAGTTCGACCTGGCTCGCCGCCACGCAGACCTCGCAGCGCGAGGCGAGCTTGAGCTCCTGCTGCCGCGTGCCGATCAACGCCGACACGTGGACCGCCGCGGCGAGGAGGCCGCAGGTGGCCCCGAGGACCGCGATCTTGCCTGCCTTCACCCAGCTCACGGCCCGCATCCCCCTCCGCCGGCCGAGGCCGGGGCACTGCGACGCCCGCCCGGGCGGCCCGCGGACGGGCCGCAACCGGCGGGGACGGGCGGCGGATCCGCTCAGCAGCGCCGCGCCGCCGGGGCCGCGCGGGGTCTCGCGCGTCCGAGGCGAAGACGAAGCTGCTCAACGCTCACGATGCAGGCAGGTTCGCGAGAACCCGCTCAGGCGAGGCAGTAGATGGCGGAGTTCCCGCCGTGTTCCGCCACCTCGACGCTCTCCACCCACACGCGGCCCTGCGTCTGTTCATGCACGATTTCATTTACGTGAAGGTAAACGAATCGCGCCACCGCCTCGCAGCCGACGGCGGGGAGGATGCGGACGTCGGCGAGCCCCGCGGCGGCGAGCCGTTCGAACCGTTCCCGCTCCGGATCGTCCTCCGCCACCGCGAGCGTGTGGTCGAACATCGTGTGGAGCCAGCCACGGACCGGCTTCAGGCTGCCGAAATCGAGGCACCAGTGGTTCGCATCGAGCGTGCGGGCGGCGAAGACGAAGCGGAAGGCCAGCGCGTAGCCGTGCAGCAGCCTGCAATGGGAATGGGATGCCCGCCACTGCCGAAAGCAGCAGGACAGGCCTTCGTTGTGGTCGTAGAACTTGGTCGACCGATAGAGTCCGCCCCGTTCCTCGAGGGCAGCCGGGCCGGGCGCCGCGCCGGGCACCGTCACGGCTCCCGGCGCTCCAGCATGGCGCATTCCTGCAGGAACTCCGCCTTGAGCCCGGCGTCGCTGCCGAGTGCACCGTAGTAGGTTGTATTGACCATGCGGCTCGCTCGCGACGCCTTCACGCCGCGGTGGCTCTTGCACATGTGCACGGCGCTGATCCGCACCGCGAGGCCGCGCGGCGCCGTGTTGTCGACGAGGAAGCGCTCGATCTGCTTGGCCAGTTCCTCCTGGATCTGCAGGCGCGAGGCGAAATAGTCGACGATCCTGTCGTATTTGGACAGGCCGATGATCTTGCCCTCCGGCGCCGGCAGGATGCCGATGACCGCATGGCCGAAGATCGGCATGAGGTGATGCGCGCAGGTCGAGCGCACCTCGATGGGTCCCGTGACGATCAGCTGGTCGCAGCGTTCGACGTTGTCGAAATCCGTGATCCGCGGCGGCGCGGCGAAACGGCCCCGCATCGTTTCCTCGACCATCATGCGGGCGACACGGGCGGGCGTGTCGCGGGTATTGTGGTCGTTGCGATGATCGACCCTGAGGACGTCGAAGAGCTCCTCGAGCTTCCGGGTCGCCGCCTCCATCATGGCGGCGCGGTCCGCCTCGCCGAGCGCGCCGGACACCGGCTGATTGCCGAAGCTCGCCTGGCCCCAGGGCCCCCCCGTGTCTGTCATATCTGTCTCCACGCGGCCCTCGGACCGACTTGGGCATTGCTTCGGCCCTCGCGTTGTCGGGACATCGTCCCGAAAGCGTCAAGGTTGACCGTCTCCGATTCGAGTGAACCGCCGCCCGGGATGGGCTCGATCCGCCCGGACAAGCTCATTAAAGTAGTATCGGACAAGATGGAATCGCTTTGACGCCGAGCGTTCGACAAATTTTTCCTGCAACTTTACTCGAATGCTGGCAACCCCCACGATGTCGCTCTCGGCGCGGCAATGACAACACGGTGACAGTCGTGCGAGAGCTTTCCCCCTTTCGGCGCGGGGCAGGCACCGTCCGGCCTGGGCCGTTAAGCCGCAGGACGGCACGGCAGCCGCGACGCCAGGCACGGAACCCTGATGATTCACGCGGCCGATCCCCATATAGAAGCGGTGAGCGCGCCGGGATGCGACGGAAGACGGCGCCACGGACGGGACGCGGGATCAGATGGATGCGATCGAGGGCGGACGGATCGGGACGGCGACCTACACGGAGGACGACGGCGTGCCGGCGCGCCGCGTGGCCGTCTCCCTCCTGCGGGGTGCCCTCCACCGCTGCCCCGCCTGCGGCAGGGGATCGCTATTCCGGGCCTATCTCAAGGTCGCCGATGCCTGCCCGGCCTGCGGCGAGGACCTGTCGCACCAGCGGGCCGACGATGCCCCGCCCTATGTCACGATCCTGGTGATCGGGCATCTCGTCCTGGCCGCCGTGGTGGGCATCGACATCGCCTACGCCTGGCCGCTGTGGCTCCATGCCGTGGTGTGGTTCCCGGTGACGGTCGGCCTCTGCCTCGCCTTCCTGCCCAGCGCCAAGGGCGCGCTGATCGGGCTGCAGTGGGCGCTGCGGATGCACGGTTTCGGCGGGGCGGAGAGCGACGTCGAGGCCGAACGGCATCGGGCGCTCGTCGCGGGGTCCCACCCGGTCTGACGGGCGTGGCGCCGATCAAGATTTCGCGTCCGGCACCGCTCCGGTGATCCGCGGAGCTTTTCAGCGCCCGACCGCACCCTTATATCTGCGGGGCGCCCGTCGGCCGCACGGCGCCACCGCGCCGCTCGCCCGGCGGGAACCGCGCTTCGGCCGCACTCGAACATGGACGACCAGTGGGTAGATTCAACAACGCCAATTTCGCCGACCGTATCAGCTCCACCTCCGCGGCCAAGCAGGCCCTGGTCGAGAAGCTGAAAGCCAAGCCGGCCGAAGACGACCCCGAGGTGCTGCGCAAGCGCAGCGAGCGCGAGGCGATCGCTGAAGCGCGGGCCAAGCGCCTCGCCGACAAGGAAGAACAGCGCCGGCTCCAGGCCCTGAAAGAGGCCGAGGAGAAGGCCGCACGCGAAGCCGCCAAGGCCGCGGCCGAAGCCGAACGGCAGGCTCTGCTGGAACAAGAGAAAGCCGCCGCCGAGGCCGCACGCCTCGAGCGCGCCGCCCGGATCCTCGCCGACGAGGCCGACCGGAAGGCGGCGCGCGACGCCCGCTACGCTGCCCGCAAGGCCCGCGTCCGGGGCGGCTGACCGCGGGCCAACGGAATCTTCAAGGTTGAGGTCCTACCGTGGTGCTCGTGTTTCGGCGAGGTCCGCGGTGCCCCATCCTGTCCTGTCGGCGCTGAAGGCCGATCGTCCCGCCCCGCAGCCGCCTCGCACCGCGCGACCGGAGGCGTGGCGCAGCCCACCCGCGACCGGCCCCGAGATCGCGGTGCTGCTCACGGACTGCGCCGACGTCGTGGCGGCGGTCCGCGGGTACCGCACCGTGCTGCCGCGGGCGCGGGTCCTGCTCTACGGCGACGCGCTTGCCTCCGATCTGTGCAGCGCGGCCGAGGCGGCGGGTGCGCTCGTCCGCCACGTCCCGCCGGGCCGTCGCGGGGCGCTCGTCACCCGCATGCTGGCCGACGTCGATGCCGACATCTACATCCTGGCCCACGGCGCCGGCCCCGAGGACGTGTGCCTGGCGCCGCTGATCGTGGCCGAGATCGAGGAGCGGGAGCGCGACCTCGTCGACGTGTCCCGGTTCGTCGACGCGCCGGGCCGCGATGTCGGCGACCGGCTCCTGTCGCGCTGCGTCGATTTCCTGTTCGGCCGGGGCGGCGAGGCCCTGTCCTCCGAGTTCAAGGCCTGTTCGCGCCGTTTCGCCCTGTCCTACAGGGCCGCGGGGTCGGGTCGGGACCCGGCCCGCGCCCCGGCGCTCGACCTGTCGCTCCATGCCCTGCGCATGCGGTTGCCGCTGGGTCACGTGACGGCGCTGGCGGCCGGGCCGGTGGGGCCGCGGTCGGGCCGCGGGCTTGCCGACTGGGTGGCTCTCGGCCGGCTGATCGCGATCCTGCTCGTGGAAGAACGTCCCCGCCGCGTCCTCGGCCTCGCCGGCCTCGCCCTCGTGGCGGCGGGCATCGGGGCGATGCTGCCCGCCCTCTCCATCCATGACGGCTGGGCCACGCTGCCGCACGGCGCCGCGACGCTTCTCGGCGTCCTGCTGATGGGATGCGGCGCCTTGGTCGGCACGGCCGGCGTCGCGCTGGACTCCCTCACCTCCGCCCGCCAGGACATCGCCCGCGTCGCCGTGTCGGCCATCCCGCGCCGGGCGGAACGCCCCGCTTAGCGGTCGAGGCGATCAAGTCTGTTCACCCGGGGCTGGGCTGACAGGCTGGGTTGCGAAGCTCCGTTCCTGGCGAGCGGCAAGACGAGGGGATCGCGGCCGCCAAGATGCGTGGCCTCTCCGAGGTTCGGCCGTGCCTTTGCGCAGCAGCAGGGTCAGCCCACATGGTGCTTTGCTTCGGGCTTCGGCTGAGAGATGATTCCACGGAACGCTTCGGGTGAATCGGTGGGCCAGATCACATCCAGATCCTCTGACGGCTTGATCGGCATCGGGCTCTACACCCTGGCCGAGGCCGGCCGACTCGTTGAGGTGCCGCCGTCGAAGATCTCACGATGGCTGCGGGGGCACGACGCCAACGGGCAGCACTACGGGCCGCTATGGCGTCCCCAAGTCGATCTCGGCGAGGATGGCGTGTTCCTCGGATTTCGCGATCTGCAAGAGGTCAGGGTTGCTGCGGCCTTCATCGCCAAGGGGCTCAGCCCGCAGCGCGTTCGGCAGGCCATCGGTCTTGCCCGGGACCTCGTCGGCGATGAGCGTCCCCTGTCCACCAGGCGGTTTCGCACGGACGGGCGGTCGATCTTCCTGCAGGTGGTCGAGGAAGACGGGCAAACCAAGCTCATCGACCTGTTCAAGCGGCAGTTCGCCTTCCGCGAAATCATCGAACAGAGCCTGACAAACCTCGAATACGACGACGCGGGCTCACCCCTCCTGTGGTGGCCTTTGGGGAAGAGCGGCTCTGTCGTGATCGACCCCGCACGATCGTTCGGCCAGCCGATCGAGGCCGAGACCTCGATCCCCACCGCCTCCCTGGCGTCAGCCGCAAAGGCCGAGGGATCGCAGGAGGCAGCGGCACGCGCCTGGGGCGTGCCTATGCGCTCGATCCGCCGGGCCGTCGCATTCGAGCAGCATTTGGCCCTTCGGAAGGCCGCTTGAGGATCTTCGTCGACAACTGCATCTCGCACGTTATCGCGTCGACTCTGAGCGGCTACGTCGCGCATCTCGGCCACGCGGCCGTGCATATCAGGGACATGCCCTGTGGACCGCATGCCGCGGACATCACCTGGATGGCCGAGCTTCGGGCGAGCCCTGACGACTGGCTCGTCCTGACCGGTGACCTCCGCATCTCTAGGAACCGTCCCGAGCGACTGGCCTTCACCCAAGCCAATCTGAAGGGCATCGCCCTCGCACCGGCGTACCAGACCATGCCGATGCACCAGCGGGCATCGACGATCCTCTGGCGATGGCCCGACATCGAGAATGCTGCCGCTCGGTTTCAACCGCCGTTCCTGTTCGAGTTGCCGGTCAGCAGGAATGCAGGACTGCGCATGCTTCGTCTCTGAGCCGAGCATGGTCCACGTGGAAGGCGGTGTGAGAGCGGGATGTGCGGAGGGGCGTAAGTCGGAGGGCGGTCCGGACGATCCGATGCATCCGGGCTCGCCGAGCGGCGCGGTGGACCTCGCTTCCGCCTCCCTCCCACCCCTTCCACCGTCATGCCCGGGATCGTCCCGGCACCCATGCCGGCCCGCGCCAACGAGGGTCCTCGGACCGGGCCGGAACCGTCCGGGGCCAGGAGCGGCTCGGCACGGCGTGGGTGGCCGGGACAGGCCCGGCCATGACGGGACGGAGGGTGGAGACCGTTTCGGATCCCTCATTCGCCTCATCACCGCCCTATCTGCACCCCTTCCACCGTCATGCCCGGGCTTCGGTCGAGGCCGGAGCGGATCCGCCGGAGGCGAGAGCGCTCTAGTCCTCGGTGTCGTAGACGTCGTCGTCCGAGAAGGCGCCTTCGTGAGGCTCCGAGGCCGGCATCTCGGGAAGCGGCTGGTGGTGCTGCGCGGACGCCGGCCCGCCGGCAGGCGCATCGACGGCGGTCTCGCGGCGGAAGGCGATGTCGACGACGGGTTCGATGCGGCAATCATAGGCGGCGAACAGGCCGGCCAGGTGCTGCAGGGCCTCGGCTTCGGCCGTCTCCACCACGGCGTATCCGCCCCCGCCCCCGATGCGCGCCACCATCTGGTGGACGACGAGCCCCGTCGGGAGAGCCCGCTCGGCGAGCAGGCGTGCGGCGCGGCGCTGCGCCGCAGCCGGATCGAAGTCGGCGCGCCGCTCGCGGTAGGTCACCAGAAATTTCATGCCCTGTCTCCCGATGGGTCCACCCCGTCCTAAAGGAGGATCGGACGCGTTGGAATCGCCCCGGCGGTCCCAAGCCGATGAAACTGTTCTCGATGCCAGGCTGGAGCGGATCCGCCGGACCTCGCGGCACTCGAGGAGGCGACCGGCCGCGGCGGTCGGCGCCCGCGTGGGATACGAGCCTCTCCCGTCGCGGCGGCGCCGGTACGGCCGTTCACGATTGCGTTGAACCGACGTCGCCCCCGTTGCAGGAACCGTCGCGACCGGCCTAGTCTTCGTCTCCCCTGATCGAAGGAGGCCTGTATGCCCGCTGACATCTGGAAGGATCGGGTCGACACGGCGCTGTCGCGCCTGCAGCAGGATCGGTGGACGGCGCCGGCCGTCCGCTACCTGGAGATCATCGACGAGGTCGCGGAGGGCAAGGCGTCCGCCGCCGAGATCGCACGGCGGGCCGGTTCCGCAGACCTCGTGACGAGCGCGCTCAACCGCATCACGGTGGCGCTTCACGGCGAGGACGCCGCCCCGGGGCTCGACGCGGGCGGCTGGTACCAGGTCGAGGGCGAAGGCTATCGGGTGGCGCCCGACTTCGCCCAGCAATGGCTCGCGGCCCGCGCCGCGCAGCGCCACCTGCAGGCCCTGCAGGCGTTCTGATCGGCTTCAGCCCGGCCCATCGTCCGGCCGGGCCAGCACCTGCACGGGCGATCGAGCCTAGCGGGCGTGGCGCTTCTGCCAGGCCTTCATCTCGGCGATCTCGGCGGCCTGCGCCTTGACGATGCCGGCGGCGAGCTTGCGCAGCATCGGGTCCCGGCCATAGCGGAGCTCGACCTCGGCCATCGCGATGGCGCCCTGGTGGTGGGGCAGCATCATGGCGGTGAAGTCGCGGTCGGCATCGCCGGTCGGCTTGACGTCCATGCCGGTCATCATGGCGGCGTTGGCGGCCGCGAAGGCCGCGTCGGCTCCGCCCGGGGGCGTCTTCGCCGCCGTCGCCATCGCGCCATGGTCCATGGCCATGGGCTCGGCCGCACCGGCGGGACCCGCCAGCGCCAGGGCGAGAAGGCCGCCGCAGAGGGCCGGCAGATAAGCCATCCTGAATGCGAAATCACTCATCGACGGGATCCGGGTTGGGACGGAAAGGCCGGGCCGGGATGGCCCGGCGCCGGGTCAGCCGAGGTCGGCCGAGCGGAGGCGCAGGGCGTTGCCGATGACGCTGACGGAGGACAGCGCCATGGCGGCGGCCGCCAGCATGGGCGACAGCAGCAGCCCGAAGACGGGGTACAGCACGCCCGCCGCCACCGGGATGCCGATCCCGTTGTACAGAAAGGCGAAGAGCAGGTTCTGGCGGATGTTGCGCATCGTGGCGCGCGACAGGCGCCGCGCCCGCAGCAGGCCCGAAAGGTCGCCGCCGAGCAGCGTCACCCCGGCGCTCTGCATGGCGATGTCGGTCCCGGTCCCCATGGCGATGCCGACGTCGGCCAGCGCGAGGGCGGGCGCGTCGTTGACGCCGTCTCCCGCCATGGCCACCACGCGGCCGGCGCGCTGCAGGCGCTCGACGGCCGCCGCCTTGGCGTCCGGCAACACGTCCGCCACGACCTCGCCGATGCCGAGCGGGGCCGCGATGGCCTGGGCCGTCGCGGCATTGTCGCCCGTCAGCATGACGATGCGCAGGCCTTCGGACCGCAGCGCCCGGACCACGGCGGCGCTGTCGGGCCGGACCGGGTCGGCGATGCCGAACGCGCCCGCGAGCCGGCCTTCGGCGGCGACCAGCACCGCCGTCGCGCCGGCCGCGCGGAACCGACCCGCCGCATCCGCCAGCGCGCCGGCCGCGATGCCGCGTTCGGCCAGGAACCGCTCCGAGCCCACCAGCACCGCCCGGCCCCCGACCGTGCCCGACACGCCGCGGCCCGCCGGTGCCGTGAAGTCGCGGACCTCCGCGAGCGTCAGGCCGCGGGCGGCGGCGGCGGCCACGATGGCCTGGGCCAGCGGATGCTCGCTCGATCGCTCGAGTGCGGCCGCCAGCGCCAGGACCTCGTCGTCGGAGGTCCCCTCGGCGGCCGCGACCGCCGTGACGGCGGGCACGCCGCGCGTCAGCGTCCCGGTCTTGTCGAGCACGACGGTGTCGACCCGTTCGAGCCGCTCCAGCGCTTCCGCGCTGCGGATCAGCACGCCGGCGCCGGCGCCGCGGCCCACCCCCACCATGATGGACATGGGCGTCGCGAGCCCCAGCGCGCAGGGGCAGGCGATGATGAGGACCGACACGGCGGCGATCACCGCATAGGCGAAATGCGGCGCGGGGCCGAGGACCATCCAGGCCGCGAAGGCGGCCAGCGCCGTCAGGAGCACGGCGGGCACGAACCAGGCCGAGACGCGGTCCGCCATGCGCTGGATGGGGGCGCGGCTGCGCTGGGCTTCGGCGACCAGTTGGACGATCCGGGCGAGCAGCGTGTCGCGCCCGACCTTGTCGGCGCGAATCACCAGCCCGCCGCCACGCGTGACCGTGCCGCCGATGACGGTGTCGCCCGGCCGCTTGGGGACGGGCAGGGACTCCCCCGTGACGCTCGATTGGTCGAGATCGGCCTCGCCGCTCTCCACCGTCCCGTCCACCGGCACGGCCTCGCCGGGCCGCACCCGCAGTCGGTCGCCGACCGCGATGGCGTCGAGCGGAACGTCGCTCTCGCGGCCGTCGCGGTCGATGCGTCGCCCCGACTTGGGGGCGAGGTCGAGCAGCCCGCGGATCGCCGTCGAGGTGCTGTCGCGTGCCTTGAGCTCCAGGACTTGCCCGACCAGCACCAGCAGCGTGATGACCGAAGCGGCCTCGAAATAGACCCCGACCGTGCCGGCCTCCGCGTGGAACGCCGGGGGGAACAGGCCGGGGGCGAGGGTCGCGACCGCGCTATAGGCCCAGGCCACGCCGGTGCCGATCATCACCAGCGTGAACATGTTGAGGCGGCGGCTGCGCAGCGACGCGAGGCCGCGCGCCACGAAGGGCCAGCCGGCCCAGCCGACGACGAGGCTCGCGAGGACGAGCTGGACGCCGTGGTTCCACCCGCCGCGCAGCGGGAAGGCCTCGCCGGCGAGGTCCTCGCCCATGGCCAGCACCACTACCGGCAGCGTGCCGGCGGCGGCCAGCCAGGTGCGGCGCCTCATGTCGATCAGTTCGACGTTGGGGCCGGCCTCGGCCGCGACATCGGCAGGCTCCAGGGCCATGCCGCAGATCGGGCAGGCGCCGGGCCCCATCTGCCGCACCTCCGGGTCCATCGGGCAGATGTAGAGGGTGCCGGGTGGCACCGGGGCCTCGGTCCGGGGCGTCGGCGACAGGTAGCGGACGGGGTCGGCGGCGAACTTGGTCCGGCAGCCCGCCGAACAGAAGTGGTAGGCGTGGCCGGCATGCTCGGCGTGATGCGGCGTGGTGGCGGGGTCGACCGTCATGCCGCAGACGGGGTCCTTGGCGGAAACGGCCGCGGGTCCGGCCGGGGCATGGCCGCCGCAGCAGGCGCCCTTCGCGGTCCCGGAGTGGAGTTCATGGGTCATGACGATCATCCTTGAACACCAGGATGGACCTTCCCATCATGGGAGGGTCAAGCGGCGTCGCGGAGCACCCCACCATGCAGATCGGTCAGGCCGCCGCGGCATCGGGCGCCTCGGCGAAGATGATCCGCCACTACGAGGCCATCGGCCTCGTGGCGCCGGCCGGGCGGCGCGACAGCAACTACCGCGACTACTCGGCCGACGATGTCGCGCGCCTGCGGTTCGTGCGCCGGGCGCGCGACCTCGGCTTCTCCATCGAGCGGATCCGCGACCTGCTGGCGCTGTGGAGCGATCGCGGGCGGTCGAGCGCCGAGGTGAAGCGGATCGCGCTCGACCATATCGCCGATCTCGAGACCCGCATCTCGGCCCTGCGCGAGATGGCGGCGACGCTGCACGACCTCGCCGACGGTTGCGCCGGCAACGAGCGGCCGGACTGCGCTATCATCGAGGGGCTGGCGGGGCGGAGCTGCGCCCCGGCTTCGGGATCCCGGGCCGACGCCGGCCCCGGCATCGCGGCGCCGGTGCCGCATCGCCGGCCTCGCCGCCTTCTTCCCGAAGCGGAACGGGCCCCACCGGGGCCCGTCTCTCGACGTTCAGACCTGCCGGTCACCGGAGCGGAGCGAACACGCCCGACGGCTCCGGGAAGTCCTCGTCGGACTGGCCGCCCGTCGCCCTGATCCGTCGCTCCTCGGCCGCGATGGCGTCCGCCCCGTCGAGCACGCGCAGCACGAGGTCGTAGGCGCGCTCCTCGCCGTGCTTGAGGATGATGAGCTCGCCCCGCTCGCGCGCGGCGGCGTGGCCGGTGATGTGGTTGCTGCCGGGCTCGATGCCGAGCGCGTAGGCGCCCGCCTGGAAATGCTGCCATTCCGTGAAGGTCGGGAGCTGGGCCTTCAGGACCTCGACGGCGAGGCCGAAGCCGAGCGCGTCGTTGACGACCGCATAGGGCACGCGTCCCTGCGCGTCGGCGGCGAGGTCGTGTTCCCAGACCTGTTCGTTGAAACCGTCGCGCGGCGCGGGCATGACGCGGTAGCCCACGCCCTGGCGCCGATAGGCCTCGCCCGCATGGGTCGCCGCCACGACGTCGGCGATCGGGGCGAGCAGACGCGTGCCGTCGTCGAGCAGCGGATAGCCGACGTTGAGGTGATAGAGCACCATGTGGGGCGTGTCGTAGAAGCCGTGGTTCACCACCCGGTCGTGGATGCGGATCTCGTCCCCCCCGACGTCCGCCTCGATGCGGCGCAGGAGGTGGAGGTCCTCGCCGAAGACGGCCGACTGCTGCATGGTGCCTTCGCACCACAGCGTGCAGCGGTCGCCGTCCCAGCGTTCGCCGTAGCCCGTCAGTCGTGCCGGCACCGTCGAGATGCGGCCGTGGATCGTGTGCTTCACGCTGGCCCGCGGTCCGTAATGGTACTGGGCCGCGGGCTCCTCGGCGTTGAAGCCCACGTGGTCGAGCCCGCAGGTGACGAGCAGGCCCGAGAAGCTGCGCAGGAACCCGAGGCCGCCTTCCGCCTCGGTCTCGTGCAGGCCGGGGTGGCGGAAGCCGCTCGGCGATTGCCAGCCCACGGCGCGGCCCTTGTGGCTGCACTCGCCGATGTCCATCGCCCGGTCGACCAGCACCGTGAAGGCGAGACCGGTGCCGGTGCGGAACTCCAGGGCCCTGATGCCGCGCTCGACCCCGTCGCCCAGCGTCATGAGACGCACGCCGGCGAATTGAGCGAGGCTACCGGTCCGCCGCGCCAGATCGAGGCGGCTCAGCGCCCGGCCGTAAAGGTCCACCATCGTCCTATCCCCGTGGGGTCGGCCGCCAGTGCGGCGGCGCGAGTTCGAAGCCCTCGAACCGGAACCCGGGCGCCACGGTGCAGCCCACCAGCGTCCAGGCACCGAGGCTCGCGGCCGTCTGCCAGCAGCCGGCCGGCACCACCAGCTGCGGCCTCTGGCCGGCCCGGATGTCGGGCCCGAGGTGGTGGGCCGAGGCGTCGTGACCGTTCGGCGAGAGCGAGATCACCATCGGCGCTCCGGCGTGGAAATGCCAGACTTCCGCGGCATCCACCCTGTGCCATTCCGAAACCTCGTCGCCCGCCAGCAGGAACAGGATCGCGGTCGAGACCGGGCGCCCGTCCCCGTCCTGCCGCGGGTCGCGGAAGGTTTCGCGATAGTGGCCGCCCTCGGGGTGGGGGGCGAGGCCGAGCAGGCGGACGACCTCGCGGGCGGGAAGCGCCGCGATGTCGCTCACGCCTTGTTCTTCCGCTCGCGCAGCACGGCGAAGACTTCGGCGGGGTCTCCGCCCGGCAGCCCGGCCGCGGCCTGGACGGGCGGCTGGGCGCAGCGCAGGAAGGGATTGGCGGCGAGCTCCAGCGCCAGCGTGGTGGGCAGCGTCGCCCGGCCCTGGGCCCGCAGCGCCTCGACTTCGGCGGCACGATCGCGCAGCACCGCGTTGCCGGGTTCGACCGTCAGGGCGAACCTCGCGTTGCTGGCCGTATATTCGTGGCCGCAGTAGATCTGCGTCTCCCCGGGCAGCCGCGAGAGCTTCAGGAGCGAGTCCCACATCGTCGCCATGGGCGTTTCCATCACGCGGCCGCAGCCGAGCGCGAACAGCGTGTCGCCGGCGAAGAGCACGCCCGCCTCCTCGAACCAGTAGACGATGTGGCCGGCCGTGTGGCCCGGCGTCGCCAGGACCTTGGCGCCGAGATGGCCCACCATCACGTCGTCGCCCTCGTTCACGCCGAGGTCGAGCCCGCCGATCTTGGTGGCCTCCGCGGCCGGGCCGACGACGCGCAACCCGGGGAACTTCGCCTTGAGGGCCGGGATGCCGCCGACATGGTCCCCATGGTGGTGCGTGACGAGGATGTCGGACAGCGTCCACCCCGTCTCGTCCAGGGCCTTCAGCACGGCCCCGGCCTCCGGGGCGTCGATGGCGGCCGTCGAACCGGTGGCGGAATCGTGCACCAGCACGCCGTAATTGTCCGACAGGCAGGGAAACTGGTGGAAATGCGCCGTCATGCTGGGTCCTCGATTCCAAGACTCTCGCCGACGCTCTACCGCGTCCCTCGGCCCATCGCACGGGACAACGCCCGACAAGGTGACCGGGATCGTCGGAGGATCGTCATAAAGCGGGCCGGCGGTCAGAAGCGCTTGAGCAGCCGCTCGAGATAGTCCTGCTCCACCTGCGGGCGGGACGGGTCGCCGAGGCGGCGGCGCAGTTCCTCCAGCACCTGCCGGGCGCGGGCCGCGAGATCGCCCTCGCCGACCCGGTTCGAGGTCGGGTCGTCGTAGGGGCCCGCCGTCTGGTCGAGCCTGTGGCCGCGCGGGCGGCCCAGCGGGTCCGTCTGCTGCCCGTTCGGGCCGCCGTTGCCGTCGTCCTGCCCGTCGCCGTCCTGCGCGTCCTGCTGGCTGTCGCCCTGCCCCTGGCCCTGTCCCTGGGCCATCTGCTTGGCGAGGCCCTGGGCGCCCTGCTGCAGCCCGCGCAGCGCCCGCCCCTGGGCCTCGACGGCACGGTCGTTGCCGCCCTGGCCCTCGCCGAGCGCGGTCTCGGCGTCCTGCATGGCCTTGCCGGCGGCGTCGAACCCCTTCTCGCCCTCGAGGCCCATGTCGCGCATCTGGCGCTGCAGCTGGCCGAGCTTGCGGCGCAGGGCGTTCTGCCGCCCCTGGAGGTCGCCGCCCTGCCCCGGCCCGGCCTGTTTCTGGCCACCACGCGGCTGGCCCGCTCCCGGCTGGCCGGAGGCGCCGCCCTGCGGGTCCGCGCCGTCCTGCTGGGACTGGTCGTCGCCCGCCTGGGCGTCCTGGTCGTCTCCGTCCGGGTCGCCCTCGGCCTTGCGGCCCTCGCGGCCTTCCTTGAACGTCTGGTCCCGCAGCGCCTGCTGGTCCCGCATCATGCGGTCGAGGTCGCTCATCGCCTGGTTCTTCTGGCGCTGGGCCTGCTGCTGGGCGCCCGAGCGGCGCTTGGCGGTCTTCAGGTTGTCGAGCACGCTGCGCAGCTGGTCGAGCATGCGCTGGGCCTCCGCCACGTCGCCGTTGCGGGCCGCCTGCTCCATGCGGTCGATCATGTCCTGGAGCTGTTTGGGCGAGACGGTGCGGGTGCGGTCGTCGGGGGTCTGCCGGTCGGCGCGCTCGGAGGGCTGCGCCTTCTCGGCCATCTCGGCCAGATACTTGTCGAGCTGCTGGCGCAGCGCCTGCGTGAGCCGCTTGATCTCGTCAGGCGGCGCGTTGCGGGCGAGGGCGTCCTTGAGCTGCTGCTGGAGCGCCTTCAGGTCCTGCTCGGTCCGGGACATGTCGCCGTCCTCGATCTGCAGCGCCATGGCCCAGAGCAGGTCGGCCACGCCGACGAGCTCGGCGTCGGTGGTCGCGCCGTCGAGCCGCGCCTTCGCGGTGCGCAGGCCGAGGTAGACGGCGGGCGGCGTGTCGAACACGTCGGGCGCCAGCGTCAGCGCGTCGAGCGCCGTGTCGACGGCGCCGTGATGGTCGGGGTCGAGGACGAGGTCGCGGCGCTGCTCGACCAGGGCCCGGGCCAGCGGCTGGGTGAAGCTGCGGGCCGGCAGCACCACACCCGTCGCGGCACTGCGGCCCGTGTTGCCGCCTTCGTCCCGGGCCGTCAGCACCAAGGTGGCGGTGGCGCCGGCCCAGGGACTGTCGGCGAGGTCCGCCGTGGTCTCGCCGGTGCCGAGCCCGCGCGGCGCCGAGGGCAGCGCCAGCGGCAGTCTCGGCGGGTCGACGAGGTGGCGGCCGAGCACGGGCTTGCCGTCCACGACGGGGTCGGACAGCAGCGCTTCCGCGCCGACGACGCCGTAATCGTCGTCCACCGTGTAGCGCAGCGTCATGGAGCCGCGCGCGTTGCGCACGGGCTTGCCGACGAGCGCGATCGTGGGGGGCTGGTCCGGGATGGCGGCGAGGTCGTAGACGGCGACGGGCGAGCCGTCCCGCTTCACCGTCAGCCGCCCGTCGCCGGCGAGCACGAAACGCAGTTCGGTCTCGCCGGGCTTGGCGCCGCCGGGCGCCGCGGCGGCGGCCGGCACGTCCTTGTCGGCCGGTGCGGGCTTCACCCCGCGCTCGGGCTGCGCCTCGGCGCGGCCTTCGCCGGACGCGCGGACCACGATGGTCGAGCCGACCGGCGCCGTGATGGCGCGCGGCGCCGCAGCGGCGCTCGTGTCGGCGGCCTGCCCGGCGCCGGCCAGGACCACGGGAGGCCGGCCCGTATAGGCGGGCGGATCGATCCAGGTGTCGAGCCGGAAGCCGACCGCCGGCGTGCGGGCTCCGGCCCAGGCGAAGGCCGCCGCGAGCCGCCCCTCGCGCTCCGGCCCGGCCACGAAGGCGGCGGCCGCCAGCAGCAGCAGCGCGCCCGCCCGCAGCGCGTAGCGGTCGCGCTCCACCATGCGGGGCGAGGGTGCCCGAAGCCGGACGCGCCCGAGCGCGTCGTCGAGCCTGCGCCGGTGCAGCGCCCAGAGCGCGCGGGTGACGGGGTCGGCCCTGGTGTCGGCGAGGGCATCCTCGGCGGAGGAGATCGGCCGGTGTGGCGCGCCGGAGTCCCGGTCGAGGCGTGCCAGCGCGTCGCGCCGGCCAGGGAGGCGGCCGCGCCAGGCCCGCACCGCCACCGCCAGGAGGGCGCCGGCGAAGAGCAGCACGCCGAGGATCCGCAGCGCCGGGGGCAGCCAGACCCAGAGGCCGAACCACGACACGGCCAGGAACAGCGCCACGACGACCAGCGCCGCCACGACCACCGGCCAGAGCCGTTCGAACACCAGGACGGCGCGCGCCCGCACGATCAGCCCGTCGAGCGCCCCGCGTTTCGCATCTCGGTTCGGCACCGCAACTCTCCGATCCCGCCTCGCGGGCCCCGGCCGCGCATCGCGTCGCCCGACACGGTCGCCAGCCCTGGGCTCGCGGCCAGTCTAGGGACAAACGGAGCGAAACGCGAATGGGCCGGCCCCGGCGCCCGGCGACACAGCCGCGCGGCCCCGGCGGGGCCGAGGGGCGCCGCGGGCCAGGGTCCCACCCGGGCCGTCGAGGTTGCGGCTGTGCCAAGAGAGGCGGCGTCGCTGGCCCGTGGCCGCCCGACCTGTTAAGGGCGCTCCATCCAACCCCGACAGGCCCCGCTCATGATCCTCCGCTCCTCTCCCGCTTCCCCCTTCGGACGCAAGACCAGGATCGCCGCCGCGCTGCTCGGGATCCCGCTCTCGATCGTCGAGGCCGACACCACGAGCCCCACGGATTCGATCCGGCGCGAGAACCCGCTCGGCAAGATCCCGACCCTGGTGCTCGACGACGGCACGACGCTCTTCGATTCCAGCGTCATCCTGGCCTATCTCGACGCCGTCGCGGGCGGCGGGCGCCTGATCCCGCTGGAGATCGGGCCGCGATTCGCGGCGCTCCGGCTCGAGGCGCTGGCGGACGGGCTCGCCGAAGCGGCGCTGCTGCAGGTCTACGAGGGGCGCTGGCGCGACGAGGACCGCCGCGACGCGGCCTGGACGGAACACCAGGCCGGCAAGGTGGCGCGCGCCCTGGCGGCTCTCGAAGCGACGCCGCCGCAGGGACCCGTCACGGTGGGCCACATCGCGCTCGCCTGCGCGCTCGGCTACCTCGACCTGCGCTTCGACGGCGCCTGGCGCGCCGACCATCCGGCCCTCGTCGCCTGGCTCGACGGTTTCGCGGCCGAGGTCCCGGCCTTCGACGCCACCCGCCTCAAGGCGGCGTGACCCGCGCGCCGGAGCCGCTCGGGGCTCCGTGCAGCTCGGCGCGGCGTGGGTGGCCGGGACAAGCCCGGCCATGACGGGACAGAGGGTGGGGACCGCTTCGGATCCCTCATTCGCCTCCTCAACCGCCTTTCTCCACCCCCTCCACCGTCATGCCCGGGCTTATCCCGGGCACCCATGCCGGCCCGCGCCATCGCGGGTCCTCGGATCGGGCCGCAGCCGTTCGGGGCTCGTGCAGCTCGGCACGGCGTGGGTGGCCGGGACAAGCCCGGCCATGACGGGATAGAGGGCGGGGCCCGCTTCGGACCCTCGTGTCCGCCTCCTCACCGACCGTTCTGCCGCCGCTCCATCGTCAGGCCCGCGCCGCCGACGCCGTCAGGCCATGGCAGCGCCGACAGTCCACACGGCCTAGAAGTGGTAGTTGACGCCGACCTTCACGTTCGAGGTGCTGATGCCGATCCGGCTGACGTCCGGCGTCCGGGCGAAGTTATAAGCCTGGCCGAGGTCGGTGTAGACGTATTCCACCTTGCCGGACAGGTTCGGCATGAAGGCATATTCGGCACCGGCGCCGATGGCGTAGCCGTTGAGGAAGTTGCTGTTGGCGCCATAGAAGCCGCGCGGCGTATCGTAGGTCGTCGTATGCAGGGTCCCGCCGGCATAGCCGCCCGTGACGAAGAACAGCGCCCGATCGACGGCGTAACCGGCGCGGGCCCGCACCGTGGTCTCGAAGTTGAGGCTGCTCTTCGCGGTCAGCGGGCCGGCCGAGGTCTGGCTGTTGCTGATGCCGGCGTAGTCGAAGTCGGCTTCGAGGCCGAGCACGAAGCGCTGGTACTGGTAATTGTAGCCGACCGTGCCGCCGACGAGGCCGCCGTTGGGGCTGCCCGCGAGCGCCCGCCCATGACCGTTGAGGTCCCCGAAGCCGTAGCCGCCGTTGATGCCGCCGTAAAAGCCCGTCCAGGTGAAGAGCGGTGCATAGGCCGGCGGAACGTAGGCGGACGAACGACGCGGCAGATCGGCGGCGGACGCGCCGGACAGGGCCGAACCGCCCAGGACGGCCGACATCGCCACGGCCGCCGACAACAGATGCTTCATCACTGAACTCCAGAACCCACGCGGAACGCCGCCCGCCCCGGCGGCGGCGCGCCTTGCCTCGGGGCTGACCCCCGATATTTACCCTGACGCACCAGCATCGAGCAAATATGGCTGGAAATTGACTATGATAATATTGAAAGGATAAACTATAATCTAGCCGTTCACCTCTCGTTTACGTTGCCTATAGCGTTCATCGCCGGCAGATGACGCGGCCGATCGAAGGGCCGCCCACGATAGAGGGTGGTGAATGTGGGGTTAACCTCGCGGTCTATAGCCGAAGGCTGGCGGAAGATGCGCGACGGCGCGCGCCGAGACGCCGCGCGAGGGCGGAGCGAAGAAACGAGCGCGCGCCGTCCGGAAGCCGCGACCGGCGCTCGGGCCGTTCAGGCGACGCCGAGCTTCTTCTGCAGGCTGGTCGAGGACGTCGTGTACTGGAAGGTCAGGCGCTTGTCGGGGAAGACGTAGCGGTGGACGCGCTGCGCCGCGAGCGCGGCCTCGTGGAAGCCCGACAGGATCAGCTTCAGCTTGCCCGGATAGGTGTTGATGTCGCCGATGGCGAAGATGCCCGGCACGTTGGTCTCGAACCTCTCGGTGTCGACCGGGATCAGGTTCTCGTGCAGGTTCAGCCCCCAATCGGCGACGGGACCGAGCTTCATCGTCAGGCCGAAGAAGGGCAGCATGGCGTCGCAGGCGATGTCGCTGGTCGTGCCGTCGTCGTGTTTCACCGTCACGCCGGACAGCAGTCCGTCCGCGCCCCTGAGCGCGGTGACCTGGCCGATCGCGAGGTCCATGGTGCCGGCCGCCACATGGGCCCGCATGGCGTTGACCGAATGGGGCGCGGCCCGGAAGGCGTCGCGCCGGTGCAGGACGGTGACGCGGCTCGCCACGGGCTGGAGGTTCAGCGCCCAGTCGAGCGCCGAGTCCCCGCCGCCCACCACGAGCACGCGTTTGCCGGCGAACTGGTCCATGCGGCGCACCGCGTAGAACACCGACGTGTTCTCGTAGGCCTCGATGCCGGCGATGGGCGGCTTCTTGGGCTGGAACGATCCGCCACCCGCCGCGATCAGGATGGTCTTGGCCTCGAACACCGTGCCGGCATCGGTCTCCACCCGGAACAGGGGCGCCTGGGCGGAGCCGATGGGCTCCAGCGCCGTCACCATCTCGCCATGGTGGAACTCGGGAGCGAAGGGACGCGCCTGTTCGAGCAGGTTGTCGACCAGGGCCTGGCCGGTGACGATCGGGAAACCGGGGATGTCGTAGATGGGTTTCTCGGGATAGAGCTCGGCGCATTGTCCGCCCGCCATGGACAGGATGTCGACGAGATGCACCCGCACGTCGAGCAGGCCGAGTTCGAAGACGGCGAAGAGCCCCACCGGCCCGGCTCCGACGATCAGGGCGTCGGTCTTGATGCTCTCGTTCATCCCCGTTCCCACCCACACGATACGCGGCGTCCGGAGGGCATCGGCATCCGCCGCGGCGCCCGGAAGCAGGCCTCTGATCAACCATGCTACGGCGCTCTGCGCCGCACGACAATCGATGCGGGACGACGGGACCCGCCGGAGCCGGTGTCAGCCCTGGCGCGAGGGCGTGCGCACCACGAGGCCGTCCAGCGACGACCTGACCTTGATCTGGCAGGACAGGCGCGAGGTGGGCTGGATCTCGAAGGCGAAGTCCAACATGTCCTCTTCCATCGGCTCGGGCTTGCCGGTCTTCTCGACCCAGTCCGGATCGACGTAGACGTGGCAGGTCGCGCAGGCGCAGGCGCCGCCGCATTCCGCCTCGATCTCGGGGATGGCGTTGCGGACCGCGGTCTCCATCACGGTGGCGCCCTCTTCGGCCGACACCGTGCGGGACTGGCCGGCGGAATCTATGAAGGTGATGTTGACCATGCCTCGACCGATCCGCTCCGCACCGTGATGTCGGCCCGGTCCGGCGGGGCCGGCACGGGTCGTTGGCCCGCGCTGATCCATGCGAGCGCGAGCCCGCTGGCGCGTCTCTTAGGGCAGTTCGGCACGGTTGGCGAGGCCGGAAAGCCGGCCTCGCATGCTCCTCTCCCGGGGTGCGACGACGCGTGCTTCGCGCCGCCGCACCCCGGCCGGCACGGTCCGCTCAGGCGACGTCGAGCAGGTCGCCGATATAGCCGCAGGCCTCCTCGACGGCGGCCCGCATGGCGGCCCGGTCCGCCGCGCTGAGCCCGCCGCGTTCGCGCCCGCGCAGCTCAGCCTCGTAGCCTTCCGCGAGTGCGGCGACGCGATGCGCGCCGACGACCCGGGCGGAGCCCAGCAGGGCATGCAACAGGTCGCCGGCGGGGAGGCTCGACACGGAATCGTCGCCGACCTGGGCGTCGAGCCCGCCCTGGATCTGCCGGGCCTGGCGCATGAACAGGCGCAGGAGTTCGGTCTCGAGCCGCTTGTCGCCGAAACACTGGCGGGTGAGATGGACGAGATCGACCGGGCGGTCGCCCTCATGGCGGACCGCGGGGGCCGGTTCCGGGGAAAGCAGGGCGGAGGATCTCATACGCGAACTCCTGAAGGGGTCTCGACACGCGGCCCCGTCCTCGGGCCGCGGATAGCGCCGTCGAGGGCGCGGGGCATGGGGCCTGACAGGTGAACAAGCCGTTAACGACGTTGGCCGATCCTGTTTCGGGGTGGTTTCCATCCCCCGGCGCTCCGAGTAGACTGCGGTTTGGTTAATGTTTCGCATTCGATCGATTGCGGCGCGCCCCGGCGGTGCGCCGCCGCGAGCGTCGCGTTGCTCTGACCGCGTAAGTCCCCACCGGGTGAGGCGAGTATGGCTGTACAGAACGAAGCCAAGGATCCGGCCGCCGCGGCCCTCCTGGCGATCGAGGAAGCCCTCAACCTCGTCAAACTCGACCAGGATTCCGACGCGCCCGCCGACGAGCTGCAGCCCGCCCAACCCCTCCCGCCTCCCACGATGGCGGCCCCGGCCTCCATGCCTGCCGACCGCGCGCCGGAGCGGGGGAGCGCCGCCCCGATGCCGCGCGTGGGCGCCGAACGTCCCGCCGCCGAGCGCGCCGCGCCGCCGCCGTCCGACGCTCCCGCGATCGGTCCGGCCGAGTCGAACGTGCGGCCCGCCGGGCGCCCGGCCGCGGGCGGCCTCGCGGGTGCGAACGGCCTCACGGCCGCTAACCTCCACGCCAACGACGACCGCCGCTCCGTCGGCCAGTTGCTGGCCGCACTGCAGACGCGCCCGAGCGGCGCCCCCTTCGCGCTGGCCGCCGTCGGCTCGGTCGTATGGGCGCTGGCCTGCGGCTACTGGCTCTACGCGGAAGGAACCTTCGGGGGTGGCCTCTCGGCCGCCACCGCGGCCCGGCCGGACGCGCTCGCCGGGGTGGGTGCCCTGGTGGGTCCCATCGTGTTCTTCTTCATCATCGCGGCCCTGATGCGCCGCACCCAGGAGATGCGCATCACGACCCGCTCCATGGCGGCCATCGCGGTGCGCCTGGCCGAGCCGGAAACCATCGCCACCGAGCAGGTGGTGAGCCTGTCCCAGGCCATCCGGCGCGAGGTCGCCTCCATGGGCGACGGCATCGAGCGCGCGCTCGCCCGCGCGAGCGAGCTCGAGACGATCGTGCGCAACGAGGTCGCCAACCTCGAACGGTCCTACACCGACAACGAGCGGCGCATCCGCGCCATGATCGACGAGCTCACCAACGAGCGCGAAGCCATCGTGGCCAACGCCGACCGGGTGCGCGGCGCCATCGCGGGGGCCCACGAGAGCCTCGCGCGCGACCTCGACGCCGTGTCGAGCCAGCTCACCGCCAGCGTGGCCGAAGCCGGCGACCGCGTGACGGACGCGCTCGACCTCAAGACCCGCGAGATCGCCGACACGATGACGCTGATCGGCGACAGCACGGCGGCCAGCATCGGCCAGCACGGCAGCGCCCTCGCGGACAGGCTCGGCCATGCGGTCGACGACGTGTCCCATCGGCTGGACGAGACGACCGACCGGGTGTCGCGCGAGATCGCCAGCCGCGTCGCGGCCGTCGACGATCGCCTGCGCCAGTCGGGCGACGACCTCGCCGCCCATGTCACGACGCGCGGCGACGCGGTCGCGGAACGCGTCGACCTGCTCGCCATGCGGATCGGCGACGACGTGTCGGCCCGGGGCGAGGCCCTGACGGCCCGCCTCGCCCGCATCCAGGAGGAGCTGCGCGACGTCGTCACCACCTACGGCGCGGCACTCGACGGCACGCTGACCGCCACGGGCGAGCGCATCGCCGCGCAGATCGGCGAACGGGCCGAAGGCGTCGCGGCCGAGTTCGAGACCGCGAGCGAGAACATCGCCAGCCTGTTCGACATCCGCCGCGCCGAGCTCACGGCCGCGGCCGACCAGCTCGCCGGTCTGTTCCACGACCGCACCGCCGCCGCCCAGGCCGCGTTCGACGCCGCCCAGAGCGAACTCGGCGCCCTGTTCGAGACGCGGCTCGAGGACCTGTCGGGCTTCGGCTCGGGCCTGCTGCGCAACATCGACGAGCGCGCCGCCGCGTCCCGTGCCGCGTCCCTGTCGGCCGCCGCGGACCTCCAGGCCATGATCGAGGACCGCGAAGCGCATCTCGCCGAGATCGCGGAGCGCGCCGCCGCCGCCATCGCGGCCCGCACCACGGAAGCGCGCGACAGCATCGTGGCGGCGACGATCGAGATGGACGGCCTGCTGGCCCACCACACCGCCGACCTCGATGCCGCGCGCGAGCGGCTGGCCGGGCGCCTCGGCGACCATGCCGAAGGCGTGCGGGCGGCGCTCGACGCGTCGAACGACAACATGGCGCGCGCCTTCGCGGAACGCGAGGCGCAGCTCGCCGCCGCGGGCGAGCGCTTCGCCGCCCTGGTCGAAAGCACCGACCTGCGCCAGGACCTCGACCGGTCCACCGCCGCCCTGGCGGACGCCATCGACGCCCACCGTGCCGACCTCGCCGCGACGGGCGACCGCCTGTCGGGCCTGCTCGAAAGCCATATCGTCGGCACGCGCGATGTGACCGAGGCCGCCAACGCCGACCTCGACCGGCTCTTCGCCGACGGCCAGAACCGCACCGTGGCGCTGGCCGACGGCCTTGCCGAGCGGCTGGGCGAGCGCCTGGCCTCGGTCCAGGACGCCATGGCCGAGATCAACGCGGCGCTCGAGACGCACCGCACCGAACTCGGCAGCGTGTCGCAGTCCGTCGCCGGCCTGCTCGACCGGCACGTGGCGACGACCCGCGACGTGATGGACGGCTCGGCCGAGGCGCTCGAACGCGTCATGGAAGCCCGCCGTGCCGAACTCCAGGTCGCCGCCGACCGGATGAGCGACCTCGTCCAGCACCACCTCGGCAGCGCCCGCGGCCTCGTCGAGGACGCCGGCACGTCGCTCGACGAATTGCTGGCCGAGCGCCAGCGCGACCTCGACGGCGCCAGCGGACGCTTCCTCGCCGCCATCGATGCGCGCGCGAGCGCGCTCCATGCCGACCTCGCCGACACCGGCGAACGCGTCGCCACGCTGTTCGAAGCCCGCGGCGGCGACATCGGCGGTTCGACCGACCGGCTCGAAGGCCTGCTCGACACCCATGCGTCGCAGATCCGCGCCGTGGTGGAGAGTGCCTCCGACAGGCTCGACGCGCTGCTGGCCGAGCGCCAGGCCGGCCTCGCCGCGACGCTGGACGGCGCGACCGCCGCCGTCGAGGGCATGGGCGCGGCCGGCGACGGCCTCGCGGCGGCGCTGGAGACGCGCCTCGCCGCCACGCAGGCGGCGCTGGAGGATGCCCGCCGCGCCATGGACCAGGACAGTTCCGGCATCCTGGCCGCCGTGGACCGCTACGCGGCGGCGGCCGATGCACGGGCCACGGCGGCCCGCGACGACGCCGCTGCCGCGACGGCGGCGCTCGAACGCGCGCTGGAAGCGCAGCAGAGCCGCTTCGTCGCGGCCGGCGAGATGCTGGCGGCCGCCATCGCCGAGCGCTCCGAGGCCGCCCATGCGGCGCTGGCGGGCTCCGGCGACGCGGTCGGCCGCACCTTCGAGGCCCACCACGCCCAGTTGCAGGAGGCCGGCGACAGCTTCGCGGCCCTGGTGGCCGAGCGCACCGCGGCGGCCCGCGACGGGCTCGCGGACCTGTCCGCCTCCGTCGAGGACATCTTGGCCGAACAGGCCGCCCGCATCGCCGCCGTCGGGGATGCGCTCCTGGCCGAGATCGAGGCGCGGACCAGCGCGGCGCGGGTCGCGCTCGAAACCTCGGCCGACACGGTCCGCGATACCGTGGCGGTGCGCCATGGGGAACTCGTCGATGCCGGCGACCGGTTCGCCGCCGTGGTCGACGACCGCACGGCCGCGGCGCGGGACGCGCTGGCGACCTCGGGCGAGGCGCTCGAAGCCGCCGTCGAATCGCAGCGCAACCGGCTCGCGGCCGCGGGCCGCGAGCTCGTCGACGCCGTGGGCGCCCGCGCGGCCGAGCTCGGCGCGAACCTGACCGACGCCGGCGACGCGATCGGCCGTACGCTCGAGGACGGCGAGGTCCGCCTGCTGTCGGCCGGCGATCAGCTCCTCGCATCCCTCGACGACCGCATCGCGGCGGCGCGTGACGCGCTGGCCCAGTCCGGCGACGCCCTGGCCGAGATCGTCTCCGGCCGCGGCGCGGATCTCGGCGGCCTCAACGACGTGCTGGCGCAACGGCTGGACCAGCATGTGGAAGCCACCCGGGCGACCATCGGCGAGGCCGGCGGCCTCTTCGAACGGCTGTTCGCCGAGCGGGGCGGCGACATCGCGGCCGCCGCCGCCGAAGCCGCCATCCTGGTCGAGCAGCGCACCGCCGCGGCCCGGGCCGCCCTCGAAACCTCCGGCGAGGACCTGCGCCGGATGTTCGGCGAGCGCGAGCAGCGCATCGCGGCGGACGGCGAGCGCCTGGCGGCGCTCATCGTCGAGCGCACCGAGACGGCGGGTCGCCTGATCGCGACCTCGGGCGACGCGCTCGGCGAGCAGCTCCAGGGCCACCGCGACGCCTTGGCGGCCGCGGGCGACGATATCGCCCTCACCATCGCGGAGCGCACCGCCGCCGCCCGTGCCACGTTCGACGCCTCCGTGGGCGACCTGCGCCAGGTGTTCGAGGGCCGCGAGGAGGCCGTGCGCGAGGTCCTGGCGGGCCATGTCGACGTGCTGCGGGACAGTTTCGTCGACGCCACCGAGACGGCCCTGTCCGGCCTCGGCCGCACGACCGGCACGCTGCACCGGCGCTTCGCCGAGACGGCCGGCGAGGCCGTCGCCGCCATCGGCACCCAGGGCGATCGGCTCAACGCCAGCGTGGCGGACCGCATGGCGCAGTTCGAACGCGCCGTCGTGGTGCCGGGCACGGCCCTGGTCGAGGCCCTCGGCCTGCAGGCCGACCGCCTGGCCTCCGAACTCGCGACCGGCGGCGGCCGCATCGAGACCGCCTTCGCCGACCATGCGACGCGCTACGACGCGGGGGTGGCGCGCCACGTCGACGACCTGACGGCGCGCATCGACCGCCAGCTCGGCGCGCTCGACGGCGTCCTCGGCGACAAGGGCGGCGCCCTGGTCGAACGCCTCGGCGACCGGGTCCGGGAGGCCGACGAGGGCTTCGGGCGCCACGTCGCCACCTTCGAGCAGAGCGTCGACGGACGCGCCGACCGCCTGCGCGCCGCCATCGCCGACACCTTCGCCCAGATCGAGGCGGCCCTGGATGCCCGGAGCCGCAGCCTCACCGACGCCCTGGCGCTGCGCGCGCTGGAACTCACGCAGGTGCTCGACGACGGCGGCCGCGGCATCGACGGCACGCTGGCCGGCCGCAGCCGTGACCTCGCCGCGGCGCTGGCCGAGCGCACGGCCGCGCTCGGGACCGTGCTGGCGGCGCGCCACGACGACATCGTGGCCGCGTCCGAGCGGCTCGGCAGCCTCGCGGCCGAACTCGACGCCGGGACGAGCGCCGTCGACGAGCGCCTCGCCGCCCGCGCCGACGAGATCAACCGCCTGATCACCATCGGGATGGACGGTCTCGACCACGCGCTCGACGGCGAAGGCGCCCGCGTGACGGAACTCCTCGACCGGCAGGTCGACGGTGTCCGGCGGGCCTTCGCCGAAGCCGCCGACTCGGCCTCCGCCATCCTGGAAGACCGCACGGCCTGGATGCGCGACACGCTGGGTGCCCGGCTCGACGAGGTGGATTCGACCTTCGGATCGGCTTCGACCCGCCTCCAGGTGACGCTGGGCGAACGGGCCGAAGGCCTCGACCGCGCCGTCGCCGACCACGTCGCCGCGGTCCGGACGGTGCTGGACGAGGGTGCCGCGGAGCTGCGCGACACGCTCGGCCACCAGGTCTCCGACCTCGCCGTGCAGGTGCGCGACGCGCAGGCGGGCCTCGGTGAACAGGTCGACCTCGTCGGCACCGGCCTGACGCAGCATATCGCGGCCCTGCGCGTGGCGCTCGACCGTTCGGTCGAGACGCTGGACGGTGCCTTGCACGCCCATGCCGCCGAGGTCGCCCGCCGGCTCGAAGACCTCACCGGCACGCTCGACGCGCGGTCCGGCGAGATCGGCGAGACGCTGGCCGCCTATTCGGCCACCATCGAAGCGACGCTGGGCGGAGGCTCGGCCGAGATCGACCGCAACCTCGGTCACCACGCGGCCGACATCCGCGAGGCCCTCGACAGTCGCGGACGCGAGATCGAGGCCGCTCTCGGCGGCCATGTCGCAGAGCTGCGTGCCGTGCTCGAATCGACGCTGCGGGACGTCGACGGCGTGCTCGGCGGCAAGGCCAGCGAGATCGGCGACGCCGTATCGGGCAGCAGCCGCGAGCTGTCGCGCCACTTCGAGACGCATGTCGTCACCCTGCGCCGGACGCTCGACGAGGCCATGAGCGGGCTCGATGCGGCGCTCGGCGACCACGCCGGCAGCGTGTCCGAGGCCCTGGCGGGCACCGGCCGCGACGTCAATGCGGCCGTGCAGGGCCAGGTGGCCCGGCTCCGCGACCTGCTCGACGGCGCCGTCCACGCCATCGACGGCGCACTCGCGGCGCGCGCCCACGAGATCCACGACGTCCTCACCGACCGGACGCAGGACATGGACGCGGGCTTCGCCGCCCAGGTCGCCGTGCTGCAGAGGCTCCTCGACGGCCTGCAGCGCGAAATCGAGGGCATGCTCGGCTCACGCACGAGCGGCCTCAAGGACGCGCTGTCGTCGGGCTCGGAGCAGCTCGACGACGCGTTGAAAACCCGCTCGGCCGCGCTCCAGACCCTGCTCGAAGGCGCCGCGGACCGGTTCGAGGGCAGCATCGGCGCGCGCACCGGCGATCTCGACCGCCGGCTCGGCGAGCGGGCCGCGGCGCTGGACACGGCCGTCCAGACGCATACGGACGCGATCGGCCGCAGCGTCGAGGCGTCGCTGGAGCGCATTGAGGGCGTGCTCGGCACGCGGGCCGACGAGATCGGCGGCGCGCTGGACCGGCGCCGCCACGAGATCGAGACCACGCTGAGCGGCAGCCTCGACGCCCTGCGGCACACGCTCGACGTCGCGGCCGACGAGCTGCGCGGCGCCGTGGGCACGCGCGGCGAGGCCATGGAAGGCGCGCTGCGGGAGCGGGTCGAAGGCCTGCTGACCGGCGTCTCCAGCCGCCTCGACGCCATGGCGGCGGCGCTCGACGGCCGCGGACGCGACCTGTCCGAGACCCTCGCCCAGCGGTCCGGCGAACTGCGCCTGCTCTTCGACCGCGAAGGCCAGGAGCTCGTCGCCGTGCTCTCGGCCCGGGGCGGCGACGTCGCCCAGGCCCTGGCGGGTGCCGGGGAAGCCGTGGCGGACGCGATCGACGCCCGGACCAGCCACCTCCTGTCCGGCCTCGACGGGCGCCTCGCCGACCTCGACGGCCGCGTGTCGTCCTTCGACGAGAAGCAGGCCGAGATCGCGGCCGCGCTGGAGCGTGCGGGCGACGGACTGCGCGTCGCGCTGGACCGTGCCGCCAACCGTTCGTTGGCGGCCGTCGCCAGCACCTCGGAACAGATGCGGTCAGGACTCGCCGCGCTGATCCAGCGGCTGGAGGAGACCAGCGGCACGCTCGCCGCCCTGCTGGCCCGCGCCGGGCAGGACCTCGGTGCCGTCGACCAGGCGCTGGGCGGACGCGTGACGGCCTTCGGACAGGTGCTCGACGGCGTCGGCCGCCAGGTCGAGGCCATGCGCGCCTCGGCCGGGACGGCGCTGACCGACGCGGGTTCCGTCGCGGCCGCGCTGGAGCAGCACCACCGGGCCCTCGCCGCCTCGGCGCAGGACCTGCGGACCACCCACGACGACGTCGACGCCGAGATCGAGCGCCGGCGCAGTGCGCTCGACGCGCTCGCGGCGACGATCGGCGACAAGGCCGGCGAGCTCGACGCCGCCATGGGTCACTTCTCGGCCCTGATCGACGACGCACTCCAGGCCGCCGAAATGCGCGCCCGCGACCTCGGCGCCTACCTGTCCGAGACCGCCCAGGCGGCGGCGGCGGCGGTCGGCGACCACTTCGAAGAGGTGCGGGCGGCGACGGGCCGCGAAGGCGAGAAGGCCGCCGCGGCGCTCGAGGACGCCTATGGCCAGGCCGTCCGCGACATGGAGCGCCTGTTCGGCGAGGCGGTGACCCGCTTCCGCGGTTCCGCCGACGAGGTCCAGGAGGCCGCGGCCGAGATCGTGCGGCGCTTCGAGGAGGCCCGCGCCGACCTGCAGCGTGCCACCCTGGACCTGCCGCGCGAGACCGCCGAGCAGGCCACGGAGGTGCGCCGCGTCATCGGCCAGCAGGTCGAGGCCCTGGAAGCCCTCACGGCGCTGATCGCCCAGGTGGGCGACAATGCCGCCGATGCGCCCTACGACCGGCCGACGCCGGCGCCCGCGGGCGCGGCGCCCAAGCCCATCGCTGCCGCGCCCGCGGCTTTGACGGGACCGTCGCGCAGCCGGCGCGGCGGCGGATGGCTGTCCGACCTCCTCGCCAAGGTGGACCGCGACGACGCGGCCGAGACCGCCAAGGTGGAGCCGGCGGCGCTCGAGTCGCCCCGGGTCGAGACGCCGGACCCGGACACGGTCGCGGCCAGCGCGCCGGCCGGGCAGGCCGGCGGGGCGGCAGGCGCTCTCGCGGCGCTCGACGGCATCGCGTCCAACATCTCGCGCCTCGTCTACGACAGCGCGCTGATCGACGCCTGGGACCGCCGCGCGCGGGGCGAACGCGATGCCTTCACGATGCGGCTCTACACGCCGGCCGGGCACCAGAGCTTCGCCGAACTGCGGCGGCGCTACGATGTCGATGCGGACTTCCGCGAGACGGTCGACCGCTACATCCGGGAGTTCGAACGGCTGCTCACCGGCGCGGGCCGCGAGGACCCGCAGGGCACGCGGGTGCGCGACATCATCGCGTCGGCGACCGGCAAGGTCTACGTGCTGCTGTCCCACGCGGCGGGGCGGCTCGGTTGAACGACGGCGCCGCGCCGGGCCCGCGGCGCCTCACGGTCTCGCTCGAGCGCCTGGCGCTCGCGCGCCCCTTCACGATCGCGCGCGGCAGCCGGACCGAGGCCGTCGTCGTGGTGGTGGAGATCGCGGCCGGCGCCCATGCCGGCCGCGGGGAATGCGTCCCTTACGGCCGCTACGGCGAGACGCCGGAGAGTGTCGTGGCGGCGATCGAGGGCGGACGCAGCGCCGTGGAGGGCGGCGTCACGCGGGCCGGCCTGCTCGACATCCTGCCGCCGGGCGCCGCCCGCAATGCGGTCGATTGCGCGCTGTGGGACCTCGAAGCGAAACGGCTGGGCCTGCGCGCCTGGGACCTCGCCGGCCTCCACCGGCTCGCCCCCGCCGTCACCGCCTATACGATCTCGCTCGGTCCGCCGGACGACATGGCCCGGGCGGCGGCCGAAGCGGCGGACCGGCCGCTCCTCAAGGTCAAGCTCGGCGGCCCCGATGACGATGCCGCCCTCGCGGCGGTGCGGGACGCCGCACCCGACGCGGTGCTGATCGTGGACGCCAACGAAGGCTGGCACCCCGCCGTCCTCGCCGACCGTTTCGCCGCCTGCCTCCGGGCCGGCGTGGCGCTGATCGAACAGCCGCTGCCGGCGGGGCGCGACGCCGCGCTGGCGGACCTCGACCATCCGATCCCCGTCTGCGCCGACGAGAGCGCCCACACGGCGGCGGATCTCCCCGGCCTGCTCGGCCGCTACGCGGCCGTCAACATCAAGCTCGACAAGGCGGGCGGGCTGACGGCCGCGCTCGACATGGCCGAGGTCGCCGGGCGGCTCGGCCTGGCGCTCATGGTGGGCAGCATGGTGGGCTCGTCGCTCGGGGCGGCGCCGGCCCTGCTCCTCGCGCCCCGCGCCCGCTTCGTCGACCTCGACGGTCCCCTGCTCCTCGCCCGGGACCGGTCGCCCGGCCTCGTCTACGAAGGCTCGGTGGTGTTCCCGCCGGATCCGCTGCTGTGGGGATAGCCGGCTCGGGTAGGCCGCGGCATCACGCGCGCTGGATGTCGCGAGCCGCAACACCGGGCCGCATCCGGCAGTGCCGTCCCCGTCGGTCCGGGTCCGCTGCGGCGGCCCGGCGTCAGTCCATCACGGCGGCCTTGAGGATGCACACCATGGTGGCATGGGCGGGCGCCGCGCCGATGTTGCGGATCACGTGAGCCCGGTCGCAGCGGTAGCGCAGCGTGTCGCCGGCGCGGGCCCGTTCCACCCGGCCTCCGACCGAGACTTCGAGTTCGCCGTCGAGCACCGACAGGCATTCGATCGAACCGCGCTGATGCGCGTCCGATTCGAGCACGCCGCCCGGCTCGGCGTGGAAGTCGTACCATTGCAGCCATTCCACGGTCTTGATCCAGCCGATGATGGCCAGCCGGCACCGCCCGTCGTCCGAGACCAGCATGGGCATGTCGGTCCGCATCGTCTTCTCGACGAAGGGCTCGTCCTCGGCGCCCTGCAGGACCTTGTCGATGGACACGTCCAGCGCCTGGGCGAGGCGCCAGATGGTGGCGAGCGTCGGGTTGGTCTCGTTGCGTTCGATCTGGCTGATGATGCTCTTGGCCACGCCCGACTGTTCCGACAGCTCGGACAACGACAGGCTGTAGGCCTTGCGCAGGCGCTGCACGCTGCGGCCGAGCTGGCCCGACAGGGCCGTGGCGCCCGCCTCCAGCGCTTTCGCCTTGTCCCGACCCTCGACGCCCACGACCCGCGCTCCTCGCCTGCGTCCGCGATGATAGACGGTTTCGTTCGCAATATCGAACGCCATCGTGACCCCGGCGTGCGTTTCGCGGGCCCGCGCTCTTCGCGGCGTTGCAGCAAAGCCACCCCTCCCCAGCTTTTGCCGTGGCGGGATTGCGACATCGGGGGACGAGCGGCCATTATCTGCGGGCCGTCACACGGGCGCCACGCTAACGGGACTACAGACCACAAAGCCGCGAGCCGCTCGTCACCGGTGCCTCTCGCGTCCCGAGCTGTCATCCGTCGTACGCGGCCGACGTGGTTCAGGTCGCCAGCGTCGACGAAGGAGCGCCGAGTACCGCGATGCCACAGAACACCGCACATTACCGGACGCTGTTCATCTCGGACCTCCACCTCGGCACGCGGGGCTGCCAGCACGAGCTGATCATCGATTTCCTGAAGCACAACGATGCCGAGACGATCTACCTCGTCGGCGACATCATCGACGGATGGAAGCTGAAGTCCGGCTGGTACTGGCCGCAGGGGCACAACGACGTGGTGCAGAAGCTGCTCCGCAAGGTGCGCAAGGGCGCCCGCATGGTCTACGTGCCGGGCAACCACGACGAGTTCGCGCGGGAATACGTCGGCATGACCTTCGGCGGGGTCGAAGTGATGCGGACCGCCATCCACGCCACGGCCGACGGCCGCCGCTTCCTCGTCACCCACGGGGACGATTTCGACATCGTGGTGCGCAACGTGCGCTGGCTGGCCTACCTCGGCGACTGGGCCTACACGACCGCCATCGCCGCCAATACGGTGTTCAACATCGTCCGCCGCCGTCTAGGCTTCCCCTACTGGTCCTTCTCGGCCTGGGCCAAGCTGAAGGTGAAGAACGCCGTCAACTTCATCGGCGACTTCGAGGAAGTCGTCTCGCCAGGATGCCGTCAAGCACGCGGTCGACGGCATCATCTGCGGCCACATCCACCACGCCACCATGCGGGACATCAACGGCGTGACCTATGTCAACACCGGCGACTTCGTCGAATCCTGCTCCTACGTGGCCGAGCACCACGACGGCCGGCTCGAAGTGATGCGCTGGCTGACGCTGGGGGGCGAGGCCGCCGTTCCCGACACGGAAGACACCGCCGTCGACCTCGCCGAGGAGGCCGCCAAGGCCGCGGCCTGATGCGGATCGTGGTCGCCACGGACGCGTGGCATCCGCAGGTCAACGGCGTGGTCCGGTCGATCGAGGCCCTGCAGCGCGAGGCGGGGCGCGTCGGCGTCGAGGTCCTGACCGCGACCCCGGACGGGCTGGCCCACGGTCGGCCTGCCGACCTATCCGGACATCCGCCTCGCGCTCGTCACGGCATCGCGGCTCGGCCCCCGGATCGAGGCGGCACGGCCCGACCATGTCCACATCGCGACCGAGGGACCCGTGGGCCTCGCGGCGCGGCGGCACTGCCTGCGCGCCGGCCGGGTCTTCACGACCAGCTACCACACGCATTTCCCCGATTACGTCGCGGCCCGCGCCCCGGTGCCGCGCGCCTGGTCCTATGCCTGGCTGCGGCGGTTCCACAACGCGGGCGGCGGCGTCATGGTGTCGACCGCCACCGTGGCGGAGGAGCTCGGGCGCCGCGGCTTCGCCCGCGTCATGTCCTGGTCGCGCGGCGTCGACCACACGCTGTTCCACCCGCGCGAAGCCTCGGTCCTCGACCTGCCGCGCCCCATCTTCCTGTCGGTCGGCCGGGTGGCGGTCGAGAAGAACGTCGAGGCTTTCCTGGCGCTCGACCTGCCCGGCACCAAGGTCGTGGTCGGCGACGGGCCGGCGCGCGCCGACCTCGAGGCGCGCTATCCCGGCGTGCGCTTCCTCGGCACCCGCACCGGCGAGGCGCTCGCCGCCACCTACGCCAGCGCCGACGTCTTCGTCTTTCCGAGCCGGACCGACACGTTCGGCATCGTGATGCTGGAAGCGCTGGCGAGCGGCCTGCCCATCGCCGCCTATCCGGTGCCGGGCCCGCGCGACGTCATCGGCGACGGCGGGGCCGGCGTGCTGCACGACGATCTCGGCGAGGCCTGCCGGGCCGCCCTGGCGATCCCGCGCGACCGGGCCCGCGCCTTCTCGCTCGGCTACACCTGGGCGGCCAGCGCCCACCAGTTCCTCGCCAACGTGGCGCGCGTGCGCGCCGGACACGGAGCCACGCCATGACGGCGAACCTCGTCGCCTGGCTGATCCTCGCCGTCGCGGGGCTGCTCGAAGTCGCCTGGGCCTTCGCGATGAAGCGCTCCGACGGCTTCACCCGGCTCGCGCCGAGCCTGGTGACCCTCGTGGCCGCCGCGGCGAGTTTCGTGCTCCTGTCGATCGCGCTGCGGGCCCTGCCGCTCGGCACCGCCTACGCGGCCTGGACGGGGATCGGCGCGCTCGGCGCCTTCGTGCTCGGGATCGCGGTCCTGGGCGAGCCCGCGACGGCACTGCGGCTCGGCAGCGCCGCCCTCATCCTGGTCGGCATCGTCGGGCTGAAGCTGAGCTCGGGGGAGTGACCCCGGCCCGAAGGGCGCGGGCCACCCGGCCTTGCGGCCTCCGCCCCGCCATCACCATATCGAGCGTGCCGGGGATTTCGCCCCGCTTCGCGAGCCTCTCATGTCGACCGCGTCCCCTCTCCTGCGCCGCCTCCTCCACGCCCTCGTGCTGTCCCTGGCGCTGACCAGCCTCCTGCCGCTCGGCTCGACCGCAGCCGACGCCCGGGCGGGCGGCGGCATGTCGTTCGGGTCCCGCGGCGCGCGGACCTTCTCGGCTCCGGGCTTCACCCGGACGGCGCCGGGCGGCGCGGCACCCATCACCCGCAGCGAGACGCCCCAGCCCGGCTTCGGCGGCGCGCCGGCCGCCGGCGCGCCCTCGCGCGGCTTCGGCTTCGGTTCGGGTCTCGCCGCCGGCCTGCTCGGCGCGGGCCTGTTCGGCCTCCTCGGCGGCCACGGTTTCGGCCTGCTGCCGCTCCTGCTGATCGGCGGGGTGATCTGGTTCGCGCTGCGCGCCTTCCGGACCCGCTCGCCCGGCTTCGCGGGCGGTGCGATGGTCCGCGGCGGCCCGGCCTTCGGGGGCTCCGGGCCGGCCGCCGGGGCCGGCGCGGCGCCCGGAGCCGCGCCCCTCTCGGTGGGGCCCCGCGACTTCGACGCCTTCGAGAGCGCGCTCGTCGACATCCAGACCGCTTACGGCCGGGAGGACCTCGCCGCGCTCGGCCGCCTCGTGACGCCGGAGATGCTCCGCAACTTCGAGCGCGACCTCACCGACAACCGCAACCGCGGCCTCCACAACGATGTCGGCGACCCGCGTCTTCTGCAGGGTGACCTCGCCGAAGCCTGGCGCGAGGGTCCCGTCGATTACGCCACGGTGGCGATGCGGTTCAGCCTGCGCGACGTGATGGTGGAGCGCGCCACGAACCGCATCGTCGGGGGTGACCCGGCGCGGCCCACGGAAAGCTCCGAGCTCTGGACCTTCCGGCGCGACCGCGGCGGCCCCTGGCTGCTGTCCGCCATCCAGCAGGCGCGCTGAGCGGGCGGCGGACCGCAACACATCACCGAGCCGGGGCGTTCCGCCCCGAACCCGAGGCGGACGAGACAGCGATGCCGAGACAGGATCCTCACGACTGGATGTGGGCCGAAGCCGTGGCGATGCTGGCGCGCGCCGAGAGCGCCCACGGCCGGGCCGAGCGGCCCCAGGCCTCCGCCCCACTCCGGCGGCCGGCCCGGCCCGCGGCCTGGATGCCGGCCGTCGACGTCATCGAGACCGAGACGGCGGTGATGATCCTGGTCTCGCTGCCCGGCGTCGCCGCCGACGCGGTCGAAGCCTCGCTCGACGGCGACAGCGTGATGGTGTCGGGCCGCCGCACTCTCCCGCCCGAACTCCAGACGGCCGTGATCCACCGGCTCGAACTCCCCATGGGGCGGTTCGAGCGCCGGATCCCCATCCCGCCCGGCCGATACGACGGCGTCCGCCGCGACACCCGGGACGGCTGCCTGCTGATCAGCCTGCACAAGGCGTGACGACATGACCAATCCAGAGACCCACCAGCCCTCCTCCGGGGAGGAGCACACCGCCGAGGCCGCCCGCAGGGCCGTGTTCGAGGTGGAGCCCCCGGCCGGCACCGCCGGCGATCCCGCGCGCCCGGCGCCCGGCGGCACCGACACGCTGATCATCCTGCCGGTGCGCGACACGGTTCTGTTCCCCGGCACGGTCTTCCCCATCGCGCTCCTGCGCAGCGCTTCCATCGCGGCGGCCCAGCAGGCGGTGCGCGAGGAGAAGCAGATCGGCCTGCTGATGCAGCGGGACGCCGGCAAACAGGACCCGACGGCGGGCGACCTCCACTCCTTCGGCACCGTCGCCAACGTGCTGCGCTACGTGTCGACGCCGGATGGCCAGCACCACGTCGTGGTGCAGGGCGAATCGCGGTTCCAGGTCGAGGAGTTCCTGCACGAACAGCCCTTCCTGCGCGCCCGCGTGCGCCTCGTCGTCGAGCCGGACCAGCGCTCGCCCGACATCGAGGCGCGGTTCATTAACCTGAAACGCATGGCGCTCGAAGCCCTGCAGCTGCTGCCCCAGGTGCCGTCCGACCTCGTCGGTGCCGTGCAGGGCGCCGCCTCGCCCTCCGGCCTGACCGACCTCGTCGCCGCCTATCTCGACTTCGAGCCCGAACGGAAGCAGGAGCTCATCGAGACCATCGATCCGGTGGCCCGGATCGACAAGGTGACGACGATCCTGGCGCATCGCATCGAGGTGCTGCGGCTGACCGCCGAAATCGGGCGCCAGACCAAGGCGACGTTCGACGAGCGCCAGAGGGAGGCCGTGCTGCGCGAGCAGATGGCGGCGATCCAGAAGCAGCTCGGCGAGGGCGATGCCGGCCGCGCCCAGGAGGTGCTCGACCTGTCGGAGGCCATCGCCAAGGCCGGCATGCCGCCCGATGCCGAGGCGGCGGCCCGCAAGGAGCTGCGCCGCTACGAGCGCTCTCCCGATGCCTCCCCCGAGAGCGGCATGATCCGCAACCATCTCGACTGGATGGTCGAATTGCCGTGGGCCCTGCCCGAGGCGGCGCCGATCGACATCGCCGAGGCGCGCCGCATCCTGGATGCCGACCATTTCGGGCTGAAGAAGATCAAGGATCGCATCGTCGAATATCTCGCGGTGCGCAAGCTCGCCCCCAACGGGAAGGCGCCGATCCTGTGCTTCGTCGGCCCCCCGGGCGTCGGCAAGACCTCGCTCGGCCAGTCCATCGCCCGCGCCATGAACCGGCCCTTCGTGCGCGTCAGCCTGGGCGGCGTGCACGACGAGGCGGAGATCCGCGGCCACCGCTCGACCTATATCGGCGCGCTGCCGGGCAACATCATCCAGGGCCTGCGCAAGGCCGGCGCGCGCAACTGCGTGATGATGCTCGACGAGATCGACAAGATGGGTCGCGGCGTGCAGGGCGATCCGTCGGCCGCCATGCTGGAAGTGCTCGACCCCGAGCAGAACGCCACGTTCCGGGACAATTACATCGGCACGCCGTTCGACCTGTCGCGCGTGGTCTTCATCGCCACCGCCAACATGCTCGACACGATCCCCGGCCCCTTGCGGGACCGCATGGAGATCATCCAGCTCGCCGGCTACACGCAGGCCGAGAAGCTGGAGATCGCCAAGCGCTACCTCGTCGGCCGCCAGATCGAGGCCAACGGGCTCAAGGCCGGCGACGTCGAGATCAGCGACGAGACGCTGCGGGCGATCATCGGCGGCTACACCCGCGAGGCGGGCGTGCGCAACCTCGAGCGCGAGATCGGCTCCGTGCTGCGCCACGCCGCGGTGCTGATCGCCGAGGGCGCCGAGACGCATGTGGTCGTGAGGCCGGAAGACCTGCCGGCGATCCTCGGCGCGACGCGGTTCGAGAGCGAGGTCGGCATGCGGACCGGCACGCCGGGCGTCGCGACCGGCCTCGCCTGGACGCCGGTCGGCGGCGAGATCCTGTTCATCGAGGCGACCCGCTCCCAGGGCCGCGGCGGGCTGATGCTGACGGGCCAGCTCGGCGACGTGATGAAGGAATCGGCCCAGATCGCGCTCAGCCTCGTGCGGAACCGCGCAGCCTCGCTCGGCATCGACCCGAAGGCCCTCGAAGGCGCCGACATCCATATCCACGTGCCGGCGGGCGCGACGCCGAAGGACGGGCCCAGCGCGGGCGTCGCCATGACGATGGCACTGGTGTCGCTGCTGACGGGCCGCCCCGTCCGCCCCGAGACCGCCATGACGGGCGAGGTGTCGCTGCGCGGCCTCGTGATGCCGGTCGGCGGCATCAAGGAGAAGGTGCTGGCGGCCGCGGCGGCCGGGATCACCAGGGTCATGCTGCCGGCCCGCAACCGGCGCGACTACGACGACCTCCCGCAGGACGTGCGCGGGGCGCTGGAATTCGTCTGGCTGGACCGCGTCGACGAGGCCGTGCTGGCGGGCCTCGAGCCCGCGCCGGCGAGCCTCGGCACCGACCAGGCCGCCTGACGGGGGGTCCAGCGTGGACGGGATCGGTCGCATTCGACCGATCCCGTCCACGCACCTTTCGGGCCTGGCGTGCATTGTCCCTCCAGCTCCGGGGGATGCCATGGTGGTCTTCGACATCGCGGACAGACGCATCCGCCTGCGCCAGGCCGGCGGGGACCAGTTCGAGTTCGAGGTCGTCCGCGGCGCGCATCACGCCGGGCTGCGCCTGTGCGCGCCCCCGTGCTGGGCGGGCGGCAACGCGCCGGCCAATGCCGAGATCCGGGTCTACCTCGCCCGCGCGGCCGCCAAGGGCATCGCGATGGACGCCGGCCTCCTGGCCTGACGCGCGGCGCTCCCCACACCGAGCCCCGAACGGCTCCGGCGCGGTCTGAGGACCCGCGGCGGCGCGGGCCGGCATGGGTGCCCAGGACAAGCCCGGGCATGACGGTGGAGGGGGTGCACAAAGGCCGGTGAGGAGGCGAATGAGGGATCCGAAACGATCCCCACCCTCTGTCCCGTCATGGCCGGGCTCGTCCCGGCCACCCACGCCGTGCCGAGCCGCACCCGCTCCGGACGGTCCCGGCCCGAGCCGAGGACCCGCGGCGGCGCGGGCCGGCGTGGGTGCCCGGGACAAGCCCGGGCATGACGGTGGAGAGGGTGCACAAAGGCCGGTGAGGAGGCGAATGAGGGATCCGAAACGATCCCCACCCTCCGTCCCGTCATGGCCGGGCTTGTCCCGGCCACCCACGCCGCGCCGAGCCGCACCGAGCCCCGAACGGCCCCGGCCCGACCCGAGGACCCGCGATGGCGCGGGCCGGCGTGGGTGCCCGGGACAAGCCCGGGCATGACGATGGAGAGGGTGCACAAAGGCCGGTGAGGAGGCGAATGAGGGACCCGAAACGGTCCCCACCCTCCGTCCCGTCATGGCCGGGCTCTTCCCGGCCACCCACGCCGCGCCGAGCCGCACCCGCTCCGGACGGCGGTCCCGCGGAACCCTAGCGCCCCGAGGCCAGGAACGCCTCGAAGGCCCGCAGCGTCTCTTCCGACACGTGGTGCTCGATGCCTTCCGCGTCGATCTCGGCGGCGTCCGCCGGCACGCCGATCGCCACCAGCAGCTTCACCACCGTGCGGTGCCGCGCCCGGCAGCGCTCCGCCATGGCCCGGCCGGCCGCCGTGAGGAAGATGCCGCGGTAGGGGCGCGACGTCGCGAGGCCCTCGCGCTTCAGGCGGGCGATGGCCTTGTTGGCGGTCGGATGGGTCACGCCGAGCGCGCGCGCGATCTCGGTCGTGCGGGCCTCGCCCTGCCCCGCCTGGAGATCGGCGATCAGCTCGGTGTAGTCTTCCAGCATGGCCGAGGACCGGGCCGATCGCGCCTTGCCGAAACGGTCCGACGGCGGCAGTTCGCCCGCATCGCCATCCTCCGGCCCTGCCTCATCGTCCATCGCCCCCAAGCCTCGCACCTGTCGTGTCACACCCGGTGTCGTCCCTTTCGCGACCTTTCGTCAATGAAGCGCATTGACGATGGTGTAGCCGAGGCTACATCTGACGGTGAGGCATGTGGGCGGGCCCCGATGGAGCGAGGGAGATGGCTGTTCGGAGCGTCGAGGCGGTGGCGGGGATGAGCGCACGGACGGACGCCGCCATCCGCGACGTCCTGGCCGGGCGCCGGCGCGGCATCGGTTCGACGCTGGTCATGGCGGGCCCGGCCGTCGTGGCGTCGATCGCCTACATGGATCCGGGCAATTTCGCCACCAACATCCAGGCCGGCGCCAAGTTCGGCTACACGCTGCTGTGGGTCGTGGTGGTGGCCAACGTGGTCGCCATGCTGTTCCAGTCCCTGTCGGCCAAGCTCGGGATCGTGACGGGGTCGAACCTCGCCGAACTGTGCCGACGCTATTTCCCGGCGCGCGTCACCGTGCCGATGTGGATCGCCAGCGAAGTGGCCGCCATGGCGACCGACCTCGCCGAGTTCCTGGGCGGCGCCATCGGCCTGTCGCTGCTGGCCGGCATCTCGCTGATGTCCGGCATGGTGATCACGGCCGGCGCCACCTACGCGCTGCTGCTGCTCGAGCGGCGCGGCTACCGGTCCCTCGAGATCGCCATCGCGCTCCTCGTCGGGGTCATCGGCGCGTCCTACCTCGCCGAAGTGCTGATCGCCCCGGTCGACTGGGCGGCGGCGGGCCGCGGCGTCGTGATGCCCCGCCTGCCCGCGCCCGAGGCCCTCACCATCGCGGTGGGCATCATCGGCGCGACCGTGATGCCCCATGCGCTCTACCTCCATTCGGGCCTGACCCAGAACCGCGCCCCGGCGCGCGACGACGGCGAGCGCGCCGGGTTGCTGCGCTATTCGAACCGCGAGGTGCTGGTGGCGCTGACCATCGCGGGCCTGATCAACATGGCCATGGTGGTGATGGCGGCGGCGGCCTTCCACGTCGGCCACGCCGACGTCGCCGAGATCGGCACCGCCTATCACACGCTGACGCCGCTGCTCGGCCCGGCGGCGGCCGGCATCTTCCTCGTGTCGCTGCTCGCCGCCGGCCTGTCGTCGTCGGCGGTCGGCACGCTGGCGGGCCAGATGGTCATGCAGGGCTTCGTGGGCTTCGCCATCCCGCTCTGGCTGCGCCGCCTCGTCACCATGGCGCCGGCCTTCGTCATCGTGGCGATCGGCGTCGACAGCACCAAGGCCCTGGTCCTGAGCCAGGTGGTGCTGAGCTTCGTGCTGCCGCTGCCGATGGTCGCCCTCGTGCTGTTCACCCGGCGGCGGGACATCATGGGGCGCTTCGCCAATTCCCGCGCCATGGACGTCGCCGCCATGGTGGGCACCGCCGTGATCGTGGCGCTGAACCTCGTCCTCATCCTCCAGACCTTCGGGGTCGCCATCCCGTTCCTGCCGGACGCGGGGTGACAGTCCCGGACGGCATCGGTCGCGTTCGGCCATGGATCGACCGTCGAAATCTTTTATTGTAAGTTGCATAAACACGATTTTTTTCAAATTTTGCCATTGCAAAGTAGCGGTAAGTGTCGGATAAGAGTCGAAGTTGATCCGCTCTCGTCGACTCATCCATCGCAATACAATCTAACTATACAAAGCTAGAACCACTTGCGCGTCGTAGAGCGAATCGGTCGACTCGGCTCGACATCTCTGGATGTAATCGTAAAACATATAAGCATGTTCGCAGAGATTTGGAGATTTGAATGTGACCTCGCAGATGTTTGCTATATTTTAAGCTTGCTATGGCGTATTGGAGAGAGTTCAGATATCAATTTCAGCAATTCACTCAGATCTTATTTTGTTATAGACGAAAGCCGTTTCGATATCTTGTACAGATTTATCATACTTTCACGATCATCTATTTTAAAAAACCTTTCCGAGTATATCGGGCCACGAACATATCGGTGAAGTCGTGCAGGTTGGCTCAGACAGCGATTCGTCGCTCATTGGAAGCAGAATGGTATACTTCGGCCAAACTGATTTCGGTGACTTCGCAGAGTACAGGTCCCTTAGACCTCTTTTTCCCGGAGATGAGCGAATATTGCTTTTTCGTACCGACCGACACTTTCATGACGATGAGAGAGCCGCCGCGATTGTAATTTCTGACACGATCCCGAATCTTGAGGCGCCCTTGATCGAACCTGTTCCGGCAGTTTTGAGAGCGATACTGACCCACCCTCCAGCAGGAGGTAGCCGTGTTTTGATCCTTGGGGGAGGTCATGCGGCGCAATTGCCGGCTTTATACATAGAAGATTATTTGGATCTAAATCCACTACGTTGCTTGAGAGGAACGTCTAACGAAGAAAAAAGGGATCTGTGCACTGTGCAAATTAGTACTTTTCCTCCTCTGAGGAGCTACGCCATTCCAACATAGGTGACAATATGAACGATTAAATATTCACTACCTCCGCTTTTGGATCTCGATGCTGACCACTGCCCTATACGTGCCGCGAAATCCGGTTCGAAATACATTCTATATGGGGCCTCTCAGGTTCTTCAGCAATTCGACACATGGCTTCTTCTATCAAAAGGCATAACTTTGGCTTCAGCTGCGTTCGATGTCCACCATTTTCCAATGTCAAATACGGCATTCGTCATGAAAACAGCACACGAGCTTGTTCTTAGCCGGATCATCGATCCATCTTGGATCTATACAACTCGCCTGTCATTCGACGAGCTTGAAACTATTTCGAATTTTTTTGAAGGCTATCGCGACGAACCGTCGCTCAAAGCCGTGATTAGCTTTGATTGAGCGATCGGATTTCCTTTTCGTCGGCGTATGCGCCGTGTCCTTCTTCGTATGGGGGTTGGTAGCGGTTTCGATAGGTTCTCTTCTCCCGAACGCCATGGCGGACTTCTCGCTCGCACCCGCCGCGGCCGGTCTGATCTTCGTCTTCTGGTCGCTCGGCTTCAGTGTCGGGTCCCTCGTCGCGCGTCGTATTTTGGCCGTCGCCGATGCCCCGGCGCTCCTGACGATCGGGTCGGCCCTCGCCTGCATCGTCTGCGCCCTTCAAGACCGTGTCGGCACCTTTCCGGCGTTCCTCGGCGGGTTTCTCGGATTGGGCCTGTTGGGCGGGGCGGTCTTCACGGCGTCCCACACGGTATTCGGCGACAGGTTTCCCCGGCAAAGGACGTCCGCACTGGCGATCCTGGATGTGGTCTTCAGCCTGGGCAACATGGCGGCGCCGCTTGTCATCGTGGCGATCGCCCGCCAGGGATGGCCGTGGCAGACGTTCTTCGTCGTCGCAGGGTCCGGTTTCGCCGCCGTCGCCGGACTTTTTGCGGTCCGTCCGAAACCAGCCGCTGCTCGCTCTTCGGCGCTCTCTCCCAATGATGAGCCGTCATCCGATGGAGGAGGAGGCCGGGTCGCGCGCTGGCTTCCGCTCGCCATCGCGAGCTTCGCGCTCGGCGCGGCGGAATGGTCGCAGAACGTCTGGTTCGTGACCTATGCCGTCGACCGCGGACTGTCCTCGGATGCCGCCAATGTCGCCCTGTCGTGTTTCACCGTCGGAATGATCCTGTCCCGCCTCGGTGCCGTCGCCGTTCGACATCGTCGAGACTCGGCGCTGTTCACAACGGGCCTGTTCGTGACGGCAACGGTCGGTGTCTTGATCATCGTCGTCTCGTCGACCGAAGGGATGGTCATCGTCGGCAACCTGACGTTCGGCGCGGGGCTCGGCGCCCTTTTCCCCACGTTTCTGGGGCGTGCCATGGATGGCAACCCGAAGGCGGCCGCGACCTGCTCCACCCTCATGATCGTATCACTGACCTTGGGAGGGCAGGCGGCTTCTTTCGGCCTCGGCGTCGCGATCGAGCGGCTCGGAACGAGAGTTGCCTTTCCATCCCTGGCCCTTTTCGTCACCGCCGCGGTGATCGGATTTGAAACCTATCGCCGCTTGACGCGTGAAAAGTCCGACGACGACCTGAGCTCCGGACCGCAGGACGCTGGCTCGACATGAGATCGTGTCGGCGCGGTCACCGCCGGCGACGCCGCTCTTCGACCCGCCGCCGCAAGGCCAGGGACGGGTCGGCATCGCGGGCGAGCGCGCCGGCGTCGGCGAGATCGAGGCGCGTCAGGCCGATGTCGCGGAGCTCGTGGTCGTCGAGACCGCCGAGCTGCAGCATGAGTTGGCGGGCGCGGTAGACCCGCACGGGCCAGGCCAGCACGACGGCCCCGCACGCCCAGGCCCACCGCAGCGGGCGGGACAATGGGGTCCGAACCCCGATACTCTCCGTGGAACTCGTCATGGCGGCGTCTCCCGATGCTATGCAGGGTGCGGCGAAACGCCTGGTCAGGACAGGGACGGTCCGGTACAGTTCAGCCGAACTGTCCTGCCGAAAGTCCCAGCACAGATGCATGACCTCGCGCCGGCCCCGCCCGTGGCCCCGCTTCCCGCCGTGACCCGGGTCGCCGGCGTCATGGCCGAGATCCGCTCGCGCATCGCGTCCCGCCGGCTGGCGCCCGGCGCCCGCCTGCCCTCGGTGCGGGAGTTCGCCGAGAGCGCCGGCGTGTCGAAGTCGACGGTGGTCGACGCCTACGAGCGCCTGGCGGCCGAAGGCGCCATCACGTCGCGCCCGGGCTCGGGCTTCTACGTGGCGGGCGCGACGCGGCCCTTGTCGCTCCAGAGCCTGCGACCGGACCTCGACCGCGCCATCGACCCGCTCTGGGTGACGCGCCAGAGCCTCACCTGCGGGCCGCAAGTGCTCAAGCCCGGCTGGGGCATCCTGCCGGAAACCTACTGCCCGGATGCCTCGGTCCAGCGCGCGTTGCGCAGCCTCGCCCGCGACGGGGCCTCCCGCGACCGGTTGAGCTACGCGAGCCCGCTCGGCTACCCGCCCCTGCGCGAACAGATCGCGCTGCGGCTGGGCGAGCGCGGCGTCGCGACGGATCCCGAACGGATCATGCTCACCGATTCGGCGTCGCAGGGGCTCGACCTGCTGCTGCGCCTGTTCATCGAACCGGGCGACACGGTCCTGGTCGACGATCCCTGCTACTTCAACTTCCTGGCGATGCTGCTCAGCCACCGGGCGCGGGTCATCGGCGTCCCGTTCGGTCGCGGCGGGGTCGACGGCGAGGCTCTGGAACACGCGATGGCGCTGCACCGGCCCCGCGTCTACCTCACCACCGGGGGGCCGCAGAACCCGACCGGCGCCGTGCCCTCCGCCGCCAGCGCCCATCGCGTGCTGACGCTGGCGGAACGCCACGACGTCATCGTGGTCGAGGACGACACGTTCGCCGACTTCGAGCGCGAGCCGTCGCCGCGCCTGGCCGGGCTCGACGGCCTCGACCGCGTCGTGGGCATCGGCTGCCATTCGAAGACCGTGTCGGCGGCGGTCCGGAGCGGCTTCGTGCTGGCCAAGCCGGAGTGGATCGACGCCCTGGTGGACCTGAAGCTCTCGACCAGCCACGGCAACGGCCATCTCGCCTCGGTGCTGCTCCACCGGGTCCTGACCGGCGGGACCTACAAGCGGCACCTCGAATCGCTCAGGACCAAGCTCGCCCGCGACAGGGGCACGACGCTCCAGCGCCTGCGCGGCCTGGGCCTGTCGCCGCTGATCGAGCCACTGGCGGGCATGTTCGTCTGGGCGGAACTGCCCGGCGGCCTCGACGCCGCCGCGGTGGCGCGCCGCGCCCTGGCGGAAGACGTCCTGCTCGCCCCCGGCAACGTGTTTAGCGCGTCGCACCGGGCGGCGGGCTTCATGCGTTTCAACGTGGCCGGCTGCGCGGACCCGCGCGTCTTCGAGGTCCTCGCGCGTACCATTCGGGAGTGCACACGCGAAAATAGTCAGGCTCAAGCCTGACGAACCTCTGATCGTGTGCCCCGACCGCCCTATGTCCCGATGGCCGGACCCGGTCTGCTCGAGGCCCGGATCAGACGAGGAACGTGTCCATGAAGGCCTTGAAGATCGCCGCCGCCGCGGCTGCCCTCGCGCTCGCTCTCGGTGCGGTGGCGCCGGCCGAAGCCGCCAGCATGCACCGCCATCACCACGGCATGATGATGGGTCACTCCATGCATCACCGCATGATGATGCACCACCCGAGGATGCGCCACCACATGATGAGCCGGCACATGATGCACCGGCACATGATGCGCCATCACGGCGGCCACATGAGGCACCATGGCATGATGCGGCCCATGTAACGCCCGCTCAGGCACGCGGGCCGCGATGAGGCTGGCCCGCCCCGGGGCGGACCGGCCGGGCGTCACGACGCCGGCGCGCCGGCGTGCCCGGCCAGGAACGCCACGTGTTCGGCGATCAGGGCACCATCCAGCGCCTTGCGGATGAGGGCCCGCGTCTCGGGCAGCCCGTAGAGCACCGCGAAGGACCCGAACCGCGGCCCGCGCTCCTCGCCGAGCAGCACCTGGTAGAGCGTGTTGAACCACTCGTTCGACACGCCGGGCCGATCGGGCGTGGCGGTCTTGGCCTTGAAGTCCTGGTACCGCGGGATGGGCCGCGCCACGTCGTAGAGCGCCGCCTGCACGTCCTCGGCCCCCGACGCCGCGGGCAGGTCCGAGAGCGCGGCGTCGAGGCGCCCCAGCGCGTCGCGCTCGACGTCGTCGGGCGCCCGGTAACGCTTGGCCGGACGGACGAAGTCCCGATAGTAGCGCACCGCATAGCCGACGAGCCGGTCGAGCCGGGGATGGCTCTCGGGCGACACGCCGGGCGCGTAGCGCCGCAGGAAGCCCCACAGCACCGCGGGATCCTCGCTGTTGGCGACGGCCGCGAGGTTCAGCAGCATCACGAACGACACGGTGGTGCCGGCATTGCCGTCGGGTGCGAGCTTCTCGGCCGGCGGCGGGTCGCCGGCGTGGATGTGCCACACCGGGTTGCCGAGCCGCTCCTTGTCGGCCTGGCGCGGATAGGCGTCGAGGAAGCCGAGATACTCGTCGACGGCGCGCGGGATCACGTCGAAATACAGGCGCTTCGCGGCCGCCGGCTTCTGGAACATGAACAGCGACAGGCTTTCGGGCGACGCGTAGCGCAGCCAGTCGTCGATCGAGAGGCCGTTGCCCTTGCTCTTCGAGATCTTCTGGCCGTGCTGGTCGAGGAAGAGCTCGTAGTTGAACCCCTCGGGCGGCTCGGTGCCGAGCACCCGGGCGATGCGTCCCGACAGCTTGACCGAGTCGATGAGGTCCTTGCCGGCCATCTCGTAGTCGACCCCGAGCGCATGCCAGCGCATGGCCCAGTCCGGCTTCCATTGCAGCTTGCAGTGCCCCCCCGTCACGGGCGTCTCGAACAGCCTGTCCGTGGCGGGGTCGCGCCACGTGATCGTCCCGGCCGCGACGTCGTGCGACACGAGAGGCACCTGCAGGACGATGCCGCTCTCGGGGTGGATCGGCAGGAAGGGGCAGTAGGTCGCGGCGCGCTCGGCCCCGAGGCTCGGCACCATGATGGCCATCACCTCCTCGAGCCGCTCCAGCATGAGCCGCAGGGCGGCGTCGAAACGGCCGGAGCGGTAGAGTTCCGTCGAGGACAGGAACTCGTAATCGAACCCGAACCGGTCGAGGAAGGCCCGCAGGCGGGCGTTGTTGGCATGGCCGAAGCTGATGCCGGGCTCGATCGGGTCCGGCACCTCGGTCAGCGGTCGGCCGAGATGCCGGCGCAGCATGTCCTGGTTCGGCAGGTTGTCGGGCACCTTGCGCAGCCCGTCCATGTCGTCCGAGAAACAGACGAGCCGGGTCGCGATGCGGTCCTGCGTCAGCGCCCGGAAGGCGTGGCGCACCATGGAGGTGCGGGCCACCTCGCCGAAGGTGCCGATATGCGGCAGGCCCGAGGGACCGTAGCCGGTCTCGAACAGCACGCTGGTCTGCCCCGTGCGCTCGACGCGCCTGACGAGCTTGCGGGCTTCCTCGAAGGGCCAGGCTGTGGCGGTGCCGATGACGTCGGGCGGCATGTCGAGGGGCGGCATGGACGTGTGACCTCGTTCGATCCTGAGGGCGGGCGGCCGCGGCGGTGCCGCGGATCCGGGTCGAGCGTCACAAACACGGTCTCTCCGGCAAAGCAATGGCGCGCGGCGCAGCGCAGCCGTTGCGGCGGGAGGAGATCGTGCGTCCTCGCCAATTTTTGCGTAAAATAAGTTCTTTTCAGAATCGACAGCGCGATCGTTGAACTGAATGATAGCATTTCTGCCAGATGCAGATCGATTTGAAGGCGAGGCTGAGCCGATGCACGGAGCTCAACGCCGGAGCGGCGACGATACGATGGACGCGCAAACGTCCGAGCGGCTGAGCACGCGGCTGCGCCTGGCGCGCCACGGCCACGGCATGACGCTGAAGGCCCTCGCCATCGCGGCGGGCTGCTCGGAAAGCCTCCTGTCGAAGATCGAGAACGGCAAGGCCTATCCGTCGCTGCCCATGCTGGACCGGCTGGCGCAGGCGCTGGCGGTGAGGATCGGCTGGCTCTTCGAGACCGACGGTCCGGCGGAGCCCGTGATCTCGCGGGCGGAGGCGCGCGTCGAGACGGCGCCGGATCCGGCCGATCCTGCCATCGCGGTCGAGGTCGTCGTGCCGGACCTCGGCGCCGGTGGCCGGCTGACCTGTGCCATCGTCCACGTCGAAGCCGGCGCGGCGAGCCGGGACGCGCGCGGGTGCGGCGGCGAGGAGACCGGCTACCTGCTCGCCGGGCAGCTCGAACTGGTGATTGGGGGCCGCACTCATCGGCTGAAGGCCGGCGATGCTTTCGCGTTCCGGTCGGACCAGCCGCACAGCTTCCGCAACATCGGCGACCGGCGCGCCAGCGTCCTCTGCGTCAACGCGCCCGGGACCTGACGCCGTCCGTCACGCCGAGATGAGCTTGCGCCCCTTGTCGGTGATGCAGAGCCCGACGCCGATGTGATAGGTCGCGTAGCCCTCGGCCACGATGTTGCCGACCTCGTGGCGGCGAAGCACCTGGTTGCGGACCACGCGGGTGAACCGGGTCTCGCCGTCCGGCAGGCGTTCGGCATCCTCGGCCGACAGCGTCATGACGGCCGACAGATGCGCCAGCCGCGCCGCGGCATTCATGCTGCCGTGTTTCGCCAGGGCCTTCAGCGTGGGGACGAGAATGTCGGCTTCGAGCGTCTGCGCCATGGTCCCCCCTCGGCCTGCCGTGGCCCGGCTTTCGGGCTGAACGGCTCGCCGCGGCCGCGGTTCCGGTCGGCTCGGCTCGGCGAGGCTCGAACGAAGCGCCGTCGAGCGCCGTTGACCGCCGGGCAGGATGACGCGAGCGGGGAGTTCATGGACGAGATCGAGACGCTGGAGGACCGGGATGGCCGGCTGAGCCTGCGCCACAGGGCGACCGGGCACGTCTTCACCTACGCCATCGTGGCCGGCGACCTCGTTGCCGGGCCCGTGACGGAAGGCCCCGGCCGCAAGGATCCCGGCGACGTCGCCGCGGATGTCCACGCGGCCGCGCGGCGCGAAGCGAAGCGGCGCGGGCTGATCTGAGGGTCCGGCGCGCCGGCGCCGCGGCGCTCAGCGCAGCGCGCTGTCGGGCTGCTGGCGCTCGAGTTCCTCGCCGTAGCGGCGCAGCGCATGGGCTTCCGTCATGGTGCCGATGATGCGGCGCGTGGCCTCGTGGTCGACCACCACCAGCGCATCGGCCTCGCTCTTCTCGAACAGGTCGAGCGCTTCCCGGACCGTCATCCAGGGCAGCAGCATGCGGTCGGAGAACCGGCACAGGGTCGAGAGCGGATCGCCGCCGCGGTCGAGCGGCGCCGTATGGAGGTCGTCCAGCATGATCATGCCGGCATAGCGGCCGGCGCCGTCCACGGCGGCGATCTGCTTGACCGATCCGAGCGGGAACTTCAGCCGGGCCTCGCGCAGCGACAGGTCGTGGGCCGCCGTCTGGGCATCCGGCCGCATCAGCGTCCGGACCGACAGCTCGCGCATCCAGCCGATGTCGTGCGGCCCGCGGATGGTCTCGCCGCGCAGGTGGAAGCGCCAGGTCGCGAAGGAATAGCCGAACAGTTCGCGCACGATCAGCGACGACACCACTGCGGCGATCAGCGCCGCCAGCGTGATGGCGAAGTTGCCCGTGGTCTCGAGCGCCAGCGCCGTCATGGTGATGGGCGCGCCGATGACGCCGGTGCCGAGCGCCGCCATGCCGGTCAGGGCCGCGACGTCGGGATCGAAGGCGAGGTCGGGATAGAGCTGGAAGCCGAGATCGGCGTAGAGGCGGCCGATCAGCGCGCCGATCAGCAGCGAGGCGTAGAACAGGCCGCCGCGGAAGCCGGAGCCGAGCGACACCGCCGCCGCCGTGCCCTTGAGCATGATGAGGCCGAGCAGCGTCAGGGGGGCCAGCGACGCCACGAGGTCGATCGTCATGGCCCCGTGGCCCGCCCCGAGCACCTGTGGGGTCACGATGCCCATGCCGCCCACCATGGCGCCGCCGATCGGGGCGCGCCACTGCGCCGGCACGCGCAGCCGCTTGAAACCGGTCTCGCTGCCCGCCACCGCCAGCATGAGCAGGATCCCGGCGAAGCCGCAGATCCCGCCGATCGCCACGATGTGGAGCAGGTCCCCCGCCCCGAGCGTCGCCAGCGAGCCGGGACGGATCAGGAACGTCGATCCCTCGAAGTTGCGGGCCACGAGGCTGGCCACGAGGGCGCTGGTGGCGACCGGCGCCAGCGCCGATACCGTATAGGTGCCCAGCACCACTTCGAAGCCGTAGAAGGCGCCGGCCAGCGGCGCCCCGAAGGCCGCCGCGATGGCGCCGCCCGCCCCGCAGGCGACGAGCAGACGAAGGTCGCCGCGCCGCGCCGCGAGCGCGAGGCCGAGCCGGGACGCCACCGCGGCCGAGATCTGCGCATAGCCGGCTTCGAGCCCCACCGAAGCGCCGGTCCCGCAGGACAGGACGGTCTGCACCGTCACCAGAAGGCTGCCGGTCAGGGACAGGCGGCCGCCGAACAGCGCATTGGCCTCGATGGCGTCGGCGAGCCGGCCCGACATGCGCCGGGCGTAACGCGCCGAGGCTGTCAGCACCAGGCCGCCCAGCACGGGGATGAGCAGGGCGCGCCAGCGCGGGACGTGGAACGTGGCGCTGAGCCGCTGCCCCGCCGGCAGGTTGAACAGCACCTCGTGCATCTCCTGGACGGTCCAGCCCATCAGGGCCACGAGCCCGCCGCTGGCGACGCCGATCACGATCGCGGCCAGCACGAGCCCCGACTCGCGGCTGCGCACGAAGGTGCGGAGCCACGCCGGTAACTGTCTGCCCTTGATCTGCTGCTCGAGGTTCGACAAAGCCCGTCCGACTGGAAGTCACGCGTGCCGCGCACGCCTCCATGCGCGATCGCGCATGTCGGCACGGTGAACGGATGCGGTGCGGAGTCTAGTGCAGGACGGAAGCGGACGGAACGCCGCCGCGGGTCCATGCCGATGGATCTCCTGGCGTTTTCCGAAGGATCGGCGCCGCAGCGGCGGCCGGGGCGCCGGCGCCGAGCCGCCATGAGGCGCCGGCGTCAACCGTGGTGCAGGTGGGCGTCCTCGCGCTGCACCTCGGGACACTGCAGATCTTGGCGCTGCAGATCTTGGCGCTGCAGATCTTGGCGCTGCAGGTCTTGGCGCTGCAGATCCTTCCGCTGCGCACCGGCGGGCGGCGCGGCGCGGCGGCGCACGTCCCTGCGCCGCTCGGCCTGACGCCGGGGCTCGGGCGAGCCGGGGGTCCGCGCGCTGAACGAAACCACCTGTCCCTCCCGCGACACGAAGGAGCCGGGCAGCACCTCGGCGAGTTGGGCCTCGATGCCGCGCAGGACGGCGTCGTCGTGCGCCTTGTGGTGATGGAAGGCGGCCAGCGCCCGCGCGCCGGCCGCGCGGCACAGCTTGACGCCGGCGTTCCAGGTGGAGTGGCCCCAGCCGCGGCAGCGCGGCAGTTCCGCCTCGGTGAACATCGTGTCGTAGATGACGAGGTCGGCGTCGCGGCAGAAGTCCACCACGACCGGGTCGGGACCCGCATCGGCGTGTTCCATGTCGGACACGTAGCAGACGCGCCGTCCCCCATGGTCGAAACGGTAGCCGGTCGCCCCGCCCGGGTGGGGCAGCGGGCAGGTCGCCACCGTGATGCCGTCCTCGAAGGTCAGCGGATCGCCGGCCACGAAGCCGACATGTTCGATGGTCCCGGGCAGGACATCCAGCGTCACGGGGAACAGCGGGGGCGAGAACATCGTGTCGAGCGCCGCCTTGGCGCTCTCGCCCCCGAGGTTGCCGCAGAACGTGCGCAGCGCGCCGCGCTCCTTGAGGATCGGCGAGAAGAAGGGCAGGCCCGAAACGTGGTCGTGGTGCAGGTGGCTGAGCAGCAGGTCGATGGGTCCGGCCCCGGCGCTCAGCGGCGTCAGCGCGCGCCCCGCGGCTTCGAAGCCGCTGCCGGCGTCCACGATGAACAGGCGGGACCCCAGGCGGACCTCGACGCAGCAGGTGTTGCCGCCGTAGACGAGCGTCGTCGGACCCGGCATCGGAAGGGAACCGCGCGTACCCCAGAACCGGACCGACAGGTCTCCGCCGCCGTTCCCCCGCTCAGGCATCATGGTGAAGCCACCGTCGCGCCATCGATCGCACTCGTCCACCCTGGCGGCCGATCGAGACAGGTCCCGCCTGGCCGCTGGCCGGATGGTCGCGCAACGCGATGCATTGCGCAAGTCGTCGTGGCCGCGGCGCGCCGAATTGTCAGACCGAAAAGCGCACTCCGCCCAGACACGACGTCGCCGACATCAGGACCATGCTGAACGTCTTGGCACTGTTGCGGGAGGCGCGATACCGGCTCATGACGATGTCGACGAGTTCTTCGAGGATCACGTCGTTGGTCTCGTCGATCAGCGCGTCCGGCAGGCCGAGGGCGAAGGCCGAGCGGCGCATCTCCTCCATGACGGGCATGACGGCGGTCGGCTGGCCGAACAGGACCAGACGCCACAGGCGGCAGTGCTTGCGCGCCATGGCGACCGTCCCGGCCTCGTCGACGACCCCGGCATAGACGTCGACCGCCCGGTCGATGATGATCGGCTCGGCCCAGAGCCACATCGTGCGCCGGGCCTCGTCGAGCGATGCGGTGCGGCGGTCGGAGGATGGAAACTCGGAATGGAAGCCCATGGCGCTGCACCGCGGTCGGCGTCGTCGGTGATGACGGGGATACGCGTCGCCGCCGGATCAGCGACCCGCGGTGGACGACCCCCGCCGTCTTTCCCCGCAGCACGACCCAAGCGCGAGGAAGCGACGATCGAGAGTCGCGCATCAGGGTTAAGAAGTCGCAAACGCGCGGCTGTGCGGCGTCTGCTCGGGCCGGCGGACCTTGCAGCCCGGGCCGGAACCCGCATGCTGGGTCCCGCTCGTTCCCGGAGAGCCGCATGACCCAACGCCCGCCCCTCCCGCCGTTCACCGCCGAGACCGCCGCCCTCAAGGTCAGGCGCGCCGAAGATGCCTGGAACGGGCGCGACCCCGCCGCGGTGGCGATGGCCTACACGGCGGACAGCGTCTGGCGGAACCGGGCCGAGTTCCTGAGGGGACGCGATGCCATCACGGCGTTCCTCGCGCGCAAATGGGCCCGCGAACTGGATTACCGCCTCGTGAAAGAGCTGTGGGCCTTCACGCAGGAGCGGATCGCGGTGCGGTTCGCCTATGAGTGGCGCGACGATTCGGGCTCCTGGTTCCGGTCCTACGGCAACGAGAACTGGGAGTTCGACCCGAACGGCCTGATGCGCCGCCGGATCGCCTCCATCAACGACCTGCCGATCACGGCGGACGACCGCAAGTTCCACTGGCCGTCGGGGCCGCGCCCGTCCGACCATCCCGGCCTCAGCGACCTCGGCCTCTGACACCGCGACGGCGTGACCGAGCGTGGACTCCTGGGGTTCACCGCACGGCCTGTCCCCTCCTTCCGCCGTCATGCCCGGGCCTGTCCCGGGCAGTCACGCCGGCCCGTGCCGCCGCGTTGCCTCGGACCGGGCTGGGGCCGTCCGGAGATAGGAGCGGCTCCGCGCGGCGTGGCTGGCCGGGACAAGCCCGGCCATGACGGGATGGAGGGCGGGGACCGCTTCGGAGCCACCGTGCCCTCCCTCGACCGGTCTCCTCCGCCCTCTCCACAGTCATGCCCGGGCTTGTCCCGGGCACCCACGCCGGCCAACGCCACCGCGGGGTCTCGGACCGGGCCGGGGCCGTGCAGGGCTAGGAGCGGCTCCTGGCGGCGTGGGTGGCCGGGACAAGCCCGGCCATGACGAGACGGGGGCGGGAGACCGACGCCGCGCCACCGTTCGATGGCTCCGCCGACTGTCCACCACCTAGGGCGTCGGAAGTTCGACCGTGACGCTGCGGGCATCCCGCCGCAGCACCACGGCGCGCGGCCGGATCTCCGCCACGGTCCAGCCATCGACCTCGCCGCCGAGCCTGACGCGCACCGGCGCGGGATCGACCGCCCGGCGCAAGAGGGCGATGCCGCTGCCGCCGCCCGCGATGATGCCGCTCAGCGCGAGGTCGGGCATCGCGGGGGCGGCCGGCGCCGGCGCCAGCGGGGGTAGCGGCGCCGCGGGCGGCGGGGGCGGGCGGCGGGTCGGCGAGAACAGGGGACGCTGCAGCATGGCATCGGCGACGCCGAGCGGATCGGCATCCCCGGCCCGCGGGCCCGCGCCGGCGGGCAGCAATAGCGCGACGATCGCAGCCGTGAGCGCCGTGCGGCCCGTCGGGATGGCTCTGGTGCGCATGGTCGCGGCGATCTCCGGAGATAGCGCCACGCCTACCACGCCGGTGGCCCGGGATCATCAGGCTTCGCGCATCGCAGGCCGGTGCCGAGACGGCCGTGCATGCACCGCTCCACCTCCGGTGATGCAGGCAGGTCACAATCGGCGGTCGCCGGTACAGAATTCCGCCGCGGTTCGGCCAGGATCTTGTCGCGGCCGCTTCGGCCCCTAGCCTTAAGTCTGGGCACGGGAGTTCGTCGATGTCCGGCCGAACGGCGGCATCGATCAGAAGCACCAGGGGAGACGGGACCATCATGTCAGATGAGCAGCAGAGCGACGGCATCGCCCAGCGGCCGATCAATCTCGAAGCGGGGCGGCGCGCGTTCCTCAAGACCGCCGGTATGGGCACGGCCTTGGCGGCCCTGGCGGTCACGGCGTCCGGCGAGGCCAGCGCCCAGACCAGCAGCGACTTCGACGTCGCGATCCTGAACTTCGCGCTGAACCTCGAATATCTCGAAGCGGAGTTCTACCAGCGCGCCGTCTACGGCGTCGGTCTCGACAAGTCGATCACGACCGGCGTCGGCACCCAGGGCGGTGGCGTGCGCGGCGGCAGCCGGGTGCCGTTCCAGAACGCCGTCGTCCAGAATATCGCGGCGGAGATCGCCAACGACGAGAAGAACCACGTCCTGTTCCTGCGCAGCGCGCTCGGCAGCAAGGCCGTCGCCGAGCCCGTCATCTCGCTCGACTCCTCCTTCGTCGCCCTCGCGGCGGCAGCCGGGCTGCCGTCCAACTTCAACCCCTACGGCGACGACTTCAGCTTCCTGCTCGCCGCCTACGTGTTCGAGGACGTCGGCACCACGGCCTACAACGGCGCGGCGCCCTTCATCACCAACAAGGCCTACCTCGGCGCGGCGGCCAGCATCCTGGCCGTCGAGGCCTATCATGCCGCGACCATCCGGACCCTGCTGTTCTCCCAGCAGAACCAGTTCTTCAACAACGCCACGGCGCTGATCTCCAAGCTCCGGGCGACGCTGTCGGGCAAGCCGGACGATCAGGGCATCGGTGCCGACCAGAGCCAGCTCGACGGCGGCTTCCCGTCCCCGGCGAACCTGACGCCGACGGACCCGAACGGCCTCGTCTTCGCCAGGACGCCGCGCCAGGTGCTCAACATCGTCTACGGCGGCCAGAACGCCAGCAAGGGCGTGTTCTTCCCCGATGGCGCCAACGGCGGCCCCGGCTTCGAGGGCCTGCTCAAGGCCACCGGCGGCTAGAGCGTTCTCGCCTCCGGCTAACAAGATCTGCGGCTTCGCCTCCGGCGGAGCCGCATCGACTAGCAAGATCAGCGGCTTCGCTTCCGGCGGAGCCGCCGCGACCGGTCCACCGACCGCCCCCGCGGTGCACCGGAACGACGGATCGATCGTCCGCCCGGTGCGGGCGCTCAGGTCCGGGGCGGCCGCCAGAAGGCGGTCAGGGTCAGGCTGGCCCGCAGCCGCGGGGCGCGCGCGTCGACGACCAGGCCCGGCTCCACCTCGGCCGGTTCGACCGACAACTGATCGACCAGGACGACCGGGTCGCCGCCCTCCAGCCTCGCCAGAAGCACCTGCAGGGCCTCGTTGGGTCCCTCGACGACCGCCTGGACCTCGATGCGGGTCCCGATGCCGGCACTGGCCGGGGCTTCGGCCTGGGGCGTGTCCGGCTTGGCCTCCGCGCGGCTCGAGCGCAGCGACAGGCCGCTGTCGAGCGCCAGGGCGCGAAGGTCGGCGTCCACCCTGGCGGCCGCCAGGGTCTCGGTGGCGGCGGCCACGAAAGGGTCCGCCACGGCGCCGGCCGGCTGCAGCGCGGCACGCCGGCTCGCCGCGATGCTGCGCTCCAGGAGATCGGCCTTGGTGTCCCGCTCCTCGACCCCCGCGGCGACTTCCGCCCAGGTCGCCGCGATGGCGAGCAGGCCGACGAGCAGCAGCCCCGCCAGCAGCAGCGTCGCCCCGAGGGGACGCCCGAGCGTGATCGACACGTTGCGCGGCATCATCGCGCGCTCCTCGCGTCCGCCGCGACGCCGGGCGGCCCCGCGGCATGGTCCGAGCGCGGCGGCAGGGCCTTCATCTCCAGGGTGAACCGGTCGCCCGCGCCGCCCTCGGCGGGCGTGGTGGCGGCCCCGAAGCTCACCTCCGCGAAGGCCCCCGACGTTTCGAGCGCCGGGACGAGACCCGAAGGCTCCGTCGACAGGCCCGAGACGGTGAGGCGGTCGCCGTCGATGGCGAGGGCCGTGAGATGGGCCGTATCGGGCAGCGCCGCCGCCAGCGCATCCATGACGGCCAGCGCCGGGCTGCGCGCCTGGCGGAGCGCGCGCAGCCGCGCCGCCGCCTCGCCGCCCGGATCGTTGCCCCGGCGCGCACGCGCCAGAACGGCCTTGCGCTCCGCCAGCACGCGGTCCTGCTCGTCGATGTCGGCGCGCACGAGCCCCGCCTGCCATTCGAGATAGGCCACGCTGCCGATCACGAGGAGCGCCGCCGCCGCGAGACCGCGCCCGACGCCGGTGCGCAGCGCCGCCGCGAGCCGCGGGCGCCCGCCGGCGACGGGGATCGCGCCCGCGGCGGCCGTGTCGCCCGCCGCGACGAGGCGAAGGGCGCGCGGATGGAGGGGTTCCAGCGCGGCGAGCGGGCGCGCCACGAGACGCCTCGGCACGACCGCCACGGCCACCGCGAGCCGGCCCGGGTCCCCGGGCAGCGGGGTCTCGATGATCCGGTAGAGCGTGTCGCCGACACGCCAGGGCGTCACGCGTTCGATCTGGTGGCGCACGAAGGCGTCGAGGAAGGGCCGGCTCGCCACCGCGACCGGCTCGAGGGCGCGGCGCTGCAGCCAGGCATCCGGGATCACGACGTCGAGCGCGGCGCCGCCGAGGCGCCGGGCGAGGTCGGGCGGATCGAAGAGCCATGCGCCATCGGTCTCGACGAGGCGGCCGAGCCTGTGGCCGCCCGCATCCGTCACGGTCGCCTCCGCGCCACCGAGTTCGAGGCGCAGCGGCGCCGTCCTGCGCAGGGCGTCGAGGCTCCACAGGAGGGCTTCGACGAGACCTTCGCGGAACCAGGTCCAGGCAGCGCGCACGGTGTTCAGCATGCCATCCCCGTCACGGGAGTTCGCGCCAGGACACCACCACCGGCACGGCCGCCTGGTCCTGCCCGGCGGGCGCCGCGGCGGGTTCGGAGCCGGGCGCGGAGGGTGCCGGCGGCGGCGGCGCCAGGATCATCTCGTAGCGGCGCTCGAAGCGGTCGGCCAGCCTCACCCGGGCGACGGCCCGCACGGCCGGCGCGTCCGTGAAGGCCACGAAGTCGCGGGCCGGCACGGGCAGCAGCGCCAGCGCGGAATCCTTGTCGACGAAGCCCTGCCGGCGGCGTTCGAGATAATCGTCGACGCGCTCCTCGCCGCCCAGCAGCGCCAGCACCACCGTCCGGCCCGCCAGGACGGGGTCGACGGTCGCGGTGCCGTTGCTCACCGTCAGTGACGGCATGAGCCGCCGCGCCATGGCATCCGACAGGCCCCAGGCCTGGGCCACGTCGGACGTGTCGCGGATCGCGATCGGCTGGGCGCTCGGCTGGGGTTTGGCGGCCGGTCCGAGCGCATCGACCGCGGCCCGGAGGGCGGCGAGGCCGCCCGCGCGTCGCGTCCCCGCCGCCCGCGGCCGACGCGGCGCCGGCCCGCGCCGCCGCATCCGCCCGGAAGCGCCGAGATCCGCGCCGCCATGGCGGCGGCCTCGGACGGCTCGGCGCCGGCCGCGGTGGCGAGGGCCATGAGGAGCGGGACGGGCGCGAGGTTGACGTCGACCCGGGCGGATTCGGACAGGTAGTCCACCGTCACGTCGGCGGCGGCGAGACGCAGCGCGATGGCTGCCGCCGCGCCGCGCCTCCGGCCCCCCCGTGGCGAGCCGGAAGGCGAGGGCCTGGGCGGCGCCCCGCCCGAGTTCGCCGGCCCGCACGACGTCGGCGAAGGCCGCCGCGGCCCGCACGCCGCTGAGGCTGGTCCGCATGGCGGTCGCCGCCAGGCCCGCGAGCAGCGCCGAGAAGACCAGCACGACGAACAGCGCCGCGCCGCGCCGGCGATCGTTCACCACGGGCCGGTCTCCCCCGCGCAGGAGGGGCGCGAGGACGAAGACGAGCCAGGCGGCCGGCGCCAGGAAGGCGCCGAACGGGACGGCGCGTGGCCCGCAGGGGCCCGGCCCGACGTGCCGCCGAGCAGCATCGCCAGTGCGCCCAGGGCCGCGACTTCGAGGGCCAGCGCGGCGTCGCCCGGGCGCGAGCCAGAGCGCCGCCGCTCCGGCGAGCTTGACGTCGCCGAAGCCGAGCGCGTCCCGCCCGAGGCGCCGGAAGCCGGCCCCGATCAGCCAGAACACCGCGAAGGCGACCGTGCCCGTCGCGGCGGCGGCCAGCAGAGCGTCGCCCGCCGCCCCGGCACCCTCGCCCGACAGGCAGCGGCACCCCGCCGGCGACCGCGAGGCCGAGCGCCGCGGTGACGAGGGTGGCCTCGTCCGGGATGATGAAGTCGCGCAGGTCCGAGCGGACCGTCGCCACCACCGCCAGCCACCAGAGCAGCACCGCGGCGAGGGCCAGCCAGGCCGCGGGCCGCTCGCCGGGCGCGGACGCCAGGGCCGCGGGCATCAGCGCGGCCAGTGCCACGACGAAGCCGGCCGGCACCGCCAGCCGCTCCGCCAGCACGGCCGCCGCAGGTCCTGTGGCCGCATGTCCTGCGGCCGGGGACCCTGCGGCCCGTGACGGCGCCGTCTCGTGGCCGGGATCGGGCATCGGGCCGGGCCCGTCAGTCGCGGCGCACGATCGGCCGCTCCGGCGTGCGCTGCATCGACAGGAGCCGGTCGTGGAACTCCTCGGTGACCTGCTCGGCATCGGCGGCGTTGGAGATGATCTGCGGCTTGATGAAGATGATGATCTCGGTGCGGTTCACCGCCGAGTCGTGGCTGGTCAGCAGGTCGTTGAGGAAGGTGATCGAGCCGAGGCCGGGGATGCCGGACCGGTCGTTCGACCGCGAGTCGCTGATGAGGCCCGCCAGCATCACGGTCTGGCCGTTCGAGACCGCCACCGAGGAGCGGACGCGGCGCTGCGAGATGGTCGGCGTCAGCGTGGTGCGGGTCGGTCGACACCACGGCGCTGATCTGCTGCTCGATGTCGAGCGTGACGACGCCGTTGGCGTTCACCTTGGGCAGCACGTTGAGGATGATGCCCGTGTCCTTGTAGTCGACGTTGTTGACCACCGGCGAGAGGGCGTTCTCGGTCGATTGCGCGGTGCGGGTCAGGATCGGCACCTGGTTGCCGACCTGCAGCACGGCCGGCTGGCGGTCGAGCACGACGAGCGAGGGCGAGGACAGGATCTTGACGTTGGTGTAGCCCTGCAGCGCGCTGACCAGCACGCGCGGGCTCGACAGGCCGCCGGCCAGGAGGTTCAGGCCCGCCGTGTTGAGGTTCGACACCTGGAGGTTCTGGGCGCCGCTGAGCCCGAGCGTGCGGTTGCCCTGCAGGAAGAACTGCACGCCGTATTGGAGCTGGTCGGTCAGCGTGACCTCGGCGATCGTCGCCTCGATGTCGACCTGGACGGGCTGGCGGTCCATCTGGTGGATGGCGCGCTCGACGAGCTTGTAGTCGGCCGGACTGGCGTTGATCAGCAGCGAATTGCTGCTCGGGTCGGCGGTGACGCGCACCTTGGCGCCGCTCCCGCCGCCGCTGCCGCGCAGCGCGTCCGTATCGGCCGTCGAGGCCCGCGCCGCGCCGCCACCGGACGCCATGGCGGCCTTGAGGACGCCGAAGGGCGAGCCCGCGCCTCCGTTGGCGGCATCGGCGCCCGCCGCGCCGCCACCGCCCCCTGCCCCGCCCGCTCCGCCCGGCGCGCTCGCCCTGGTGCTGCCGGTCGGGGGCGCGTTGCTGGTGACGGATCCGAAACCGCTCGGCTCGAGCTGGTCCTTGTCGGAATCGCCCTGCCCGCCGCCGCCGCCGCCGCCGAAGAGGTCGTTCAGCGCCGCGGCGACCGCCTTGGCCTGGGCGATATTGCAGCTTGTAGACCTTGACGCCCGCGGCGGCCGCATCGCCGCGGTCGAGGCGCGCCACCCATCGGCGCACCATGTCGATGCCCTGGCCGGTCCGCGCCACGGCCAGCACGGCGTTGATGCGGGTCATCGGCTGGAGCTGGATGGCGCCCTGCGCCATGCCGCCCTCGCCGCTGTCCAGGATGTGGTTCAGCTCGTTGATGATCGTGTCCGGCGCCGAATTGGCGACCGGCAGGATGGCGACCGACTTCGACCGCAGCCAGTCGACGTCCACCGGTGCCGGCCGCCTCGATGGCGGAGCGGCGCTCGGACGCCGTGCCCGTGATGATGACGAGGTTGGTGCCCGGATCGGTCTTGATCGAGCCCGGCCGGCTGCCGAAGCCTTCGAGCAGCTTGCCGAGGTTCGCGGCCGGCATGTAGCGGGCCGTGATGACGGAGGTTCCGTAGCCCTCGCCGACGTCGCGCCCCGTCGACGGTCCCGATGCCGCCGGGATCGGCCGAGGGGACGACGCGATAGAGATCCTGGTCCTTGACCACCGTGGCGCCGAGCGAGGCCAGCGCGGTCTCGAGCAGCGTGCACCAGCCGCGCACGCGGCACGGGCTGGGACGAGGTGAGCGTCACCTGGCCGACGACGCGCTTGTCGACGAGGTAGTTGGCCTTCAGGATGTCGCCGAGGATCGCCTTGGCGACGGCACCGACATCGGCATTCTCGAAGTTCAGCTGGTAACCGTTGCCGGCCGCCACGATGCCGTCGGCCGACGCCACGGCACTGCCGCCCGGATCGGCGCTCGCCACCGTCGCGCCGGCGGGGCCCGGCGTGACCTGGATGGCCGCGCCCTTGAACACCTCGGCGCCGGTGCGGGACGAGCCCGTCAGCCGTGCCGTAGGCGCCGCGCGGCACCGGGCCGCGGGCGCCGAAGTCGACGGCGGGCATGTTGTCGGCAGGCGCATTGGCGGCGAGGTTCGGCGACAGCGGACCGTCACACCCCGCCAGGCCGGCGGCGCAGAGTCCCGCCGCCACGCCCGCACAAGTAAGCGACGTGAACGCGATTGAGGTAAAACCGTGACTGTCAAGCATCGATTCCGAATCAAGACCGGATCAGCGTCAATCCGGCATCCCCGCCGGTCCTCAAGCGCCACGTTTTTCGCACTAGACGACGAAGTTAACGGTAGAGTAACGATCCGATGCTGTCCAGATCATCAGGACCTGAGGCGCCATGAACCACCGGGCCTTTGCTGAAAAATTGGTTAACAGCGGCCTCGTCGCGGCGGCCGAGCTTGAGCTCGGCGCCCGGCGGTGCAGGTGTCCGGGCGTCCTGGGGCAAACGCCTGCTCGGCGCGTCCCGCCTGAATCCGGGGGATTTCGCCGACCTGATGGCGGCCTCGGAAGGGCTGCCGCGCGCCGGCCTCGACGCCCTGCGCCGCGGGGTCTCGCTCGCCGGCGAGTTCTCGCTGCCCTTCCTCCACGATGCCGGACTCTTCCCCTACCGGGCCCCGGACGGCACGCTGCGCCTCGCCGCCGCCGACCCCTTCGACGTCGATGCCGTCGACGCCGTCACGATGACGCTGGGCGGCGCCGTGACGCTGGAGGTCGCCAGTTTCGAGGACGTCGAGATCGCGCTCGACGCCGGCGGGCGGGGCGAGGATGCCGCCGACGAGGCGGGCGAGGCCGGGCGCGGGCGGCGAGGACGGCCCGCGACAATTCGGACAGCCTGCGCGACCTCGCGAGCGGCGCCCCCGTGGTGCGGGCGCTCGACGACGTCTTCGACCAGGCCGTGGCGCTGCGGGCCAGCGACATCCACGTCGAGCCGCTCGGCCGCGACGTGCAGATCCGGGTGCGGGTCGACGGCGTGCTGCGCGTCATCCCGGCGCCGCGCGCGGCCCCGGCCCGCGCGCTCGTGTCGCGCATCAAGATCCTGGCCGGGCTCAACATCGCCGAGCACCGCCAGCCGCAGGACGGGCGCATGCGCATCAAGGTGCGGGCCCGCGACTTCGACGTGCGCGTCGCCACCATGCCGACGACGCGCGGCGAAGCCGCGATCCTGCGCCTGCTCGATCGCGGCGGGCGCCTCGTCGCCTTCGGCGAGCTCGGCTTCAATCCGCGCGACCGCGCCGTGCTGTCCGACAAGCTGACCCAGCCGCACGGCATGATCGTGGTGACGGGCCCGACCGGTTCGGGCAAGACCACGACGCTCACGGCCGCGCTGGCCTCGCTGAACGATTCCACCCGCAAGATCCTCACCGTCGAGGACCCGGTCGAATACGAGATCCCCGGCGTCAACCAGTCGCAGGTGCGGCCCGGCCGTCGGGCTGACCTTCGCGACGGCGCTGCGCGCCTTCATGCGCCAGGACCCGGACGTCATCATGGTGGGCGAGGTGCGCGACCCCGAGACCGCCAAGATCGCCGTCCAGGCCTCGCTGACCGGCCATCTCGTGATGACGACGCTCCACACCAACACGGCGGCGGCCGCCATCACGCGCCTCGTGGACATCGGCGTCGAGCGCTACCTCATCGCCTCGACGCTGTCCGCCGTCGTGGGTCAGCGGCTGATCCGCACGCTCTGCCTCGAATGCCGCCGGCCCTTGACGGTCGGCCCCGGCGACGTGGCCCGCAACCCCCGCATCGTCGGGCTCGGCCTCGCCGCCGGCACCACCGCTCTTCGAGCCGGTCGGCTGCGAGCGCTGCGGCGGCACCGGCTATCGCGGGCGCCGCGCCATCTTCGAATGCCTGGAGATCACCGAAACGGTGCGCCGCGAGATCCTGGCGGGCGCCGACGATGCCGCGATCGAGCGGGCCGGCATCGCGGGCGGCATGGCGACGCTGGTCGAGGACGGCAAGGCCCGCTGCCTCGAAGGGCTGACCTCCGTCGACGAAGTGTTCCGCGTGGCGGCGCTGCGCTGATGCCGCGCTTCCGCTACACCGCCGTCGGTCCGGACGGCCGGGCGCTGGCGGGCGAGGTCGAGGCCGCCGATGCCGCCGCGGCGGCGGCCGATTTCGGCGGGCGCGGCGTCATGCTGCAGTCCCTCGATCGGCTGAAGGAGGACGGCGCCGGGCTGTTCTCCTCGCCCCCGAGCCCGCGGTCCATCACCCGTTTCCTCGGCGAACTGGCCCTGATGCTGCGCTCGGGCCTGCCGCTCGACGAGGCGCTCGCCCTCAGCGCGCAGGGCCAGCCGGCCCGGCTCGGCCGCATCGTCGTCGCGGTGCGGCGCGAGGTGCTGGGCGGGGCGAGCTTCGTCCAGGCGCTGGAGCGCCACCCCGAGGTCTTCACGCGCGACATCGTCGCCATGGCCAAGGTGGCGGACGCGACCGGCGACCTCGACGGCGTCTTCGCCGCCGTCGCGGCGCAGCGCGAGCGCACGCATCGGCTGGGCGAGAAGGTCACGGGCTCGCTGCGCTACCCGGCCTTCCTCATCGTCTCGGCGGCCGGCGTCCTGGTCTTCTTCCTCGTCAACGTCATCCCGAACTTCTCGGGGCTGTTCGCCGATTCGGGCAGCGATCCCGGCGCCGCTGGTGCGCTTCGTGCTCGCCCTGTCGGACGGGCTCATCGCCAACGAGACCAGCTTCGAGGCCGGCCTCGCGGGCCTGCTGCTGGCGGGCTTCGTCGCCTGGCGGACCGCCGCCGTGCGGAACGCCATGCTGGCGGCCTTCCTGAGCCTGCCCGGCATCGCGGGCGTGTGGCGGCTGTGGCGGACGTCGCGGTTCCTGTCGAACCTGTCGGTGCTGCTCGGCCAGGGCGTGCCGCTGACCGAGGCCCTCAAGGTGCTCGAGGACGCGGTGGGCGCCGAGGGACGCGCCATGGTGGCCACGGTGGGCGACGCGGTGCGGCGCGGCGGGCGCTTGCACGAGGCGCTGTCCGGGGTCAAGCTCCTGCCGCCCGTCGCGGTCCGCATGGTCCGCATCGGCGAAGACACGGGCGAACTGTCCAAGATCGCCGGCGAGGCCGGCGGCCTCTACGCCGTGCAACTGGAAAAACGGCTCGACACCCTGTCGGCCGTGATCGGACCGACCGCGATCGTGTTCATCGCGGGGCTGATCGGCGGGCTCATGGTCACGATCATGTCGGCCCTGGTCAGCGTCAACCAGGCTGTCCTGTGACGACACGAGGGGAAGCATGAACGGATCGACCCACAACGCGATCGGGCTGCGCGACCGGGCCGGGCGGCTGCGGCGGGTGGCGGCCCGGCAGGCCGGCTTCACGCTGGTCGAGATGCTGGTGGTGCTGGCCATCATCGGCCTGCTGGTCGGCCTCGTGGCGCCCCGGGTCTTCGGCCAGCTCGCCGAAGCCAAGGTCCGCACCGCCCATATCCAGATCGAGAGCTTCAAGAACGCGCTCGACCTCTTCTACCTCGACGCCGGGCGCTACCCGACCTCGCAGGAGGGCCTGCAGGCCCTGAACACCCGGCCCGCCAACGTCCAGAACTGGGGCGGTCCCTACATCAAGGGCACCACGGTGCCCAAGGATCCCTGGAACAACCCCTACATCTACAAGGCGCCGGGCGGGAGCGGCCGCCCCTACGACATCACCTCCAATGGCCCGGGCGGCAAGGGAGGCGACGGCGGACGGCGGGGCGAACCAGATCGCCAGCTACTGACGGTGCGCGGGCGCGGCGCGGCGGCGCGGGACCAGGGCGGCTACGTCCTGATCGAGGCGGTCGCCGCCCTGGCGATCGCCGTCCTGCTCCTGTCCTTCGCCTATCCGCTCGTCGCCGGAGGCACGACGCCGTCGCGCCTGCTCGCCCTCGTCAGCGCCTCGGCCTCGCTGCTGCGGGAGGCCCGGACCGAGGCCGTGCGGGGCGGCAAGCCGGTCGCGGCGCGCTACGAGGCGGGCGGACGGCGGCTCACGGCGGGGCGGCAGCTGGGTGGCGATCCCCGCCGACGTCGCCTTCAGCCTGACGGCGGGCGGGCAATTGCCAGCGCGGGCGCCGGCGGCGCCGCCGTCCTGTTCCGGCCGGACGGTTCGGGCTGCGGGGCGGTCCTGCGGTTCGCCAGGGGTGCCCGCGTCGTGCGGGCACGGGTCAACTGGGCCGATGGTCATGTGGATGTCGTCGAGGGCGGCTGAGGGCGCCCCGGCCCGCCGCCGCGGCTTCACGCTGATCGAGGCGCTGGTGGCGCTGGTGGTGGCCGGCCTGCTGCTGCCCGCGCTCGCGCGCGCTGTTCGGCGGCGCCTGGAGCGCCGCCCGCACGCCGCTCGACGTCGTCTCCGCCATCACGCTGGCCCGCGACCTCGCGGCCGGCGGGAGCGTGCCGCCCGACGTCCGGCGCCTCGGCTACACCGCCGAACGGACGTCCGCCGTGGCGACGGTCCTGGTGCTGCCGTCCGACGTGGCGCCGGCGCCCCGCGGCACCGGCAAGGACGAGGCGGCCGGCGAGCTCAAGCCGGATGCGACGCCCGCGGGACTGAAGCTCGCCGTTCCCAAGGGGTTCGACGGGCCGCCCGCCGGCGCGGCGCCGAACGTCGTCCTGCGCCGCGTGTCCGTGGCGGTGCGCACGCCCGCGGGCCGCCGCCTCACGCTCGAAACGCTGGCGCTCGACAATGCGGGCCGCTGATCCCCGGGCCGGCTTCACGCTGATCGAGGTGCTGGCCGCGCTCGTCGTGACAGGGGCGCTCGTCGCCGTGGTGCTGCCCTACGCGGGACGGCTCGCCACGCAATGGTGGCGCGGCGAGGCGGCGGTCGAGGCCGCGGACGGCTGGATGCAGGCCGTGGGCCGGATGGGCGACGACCTTGCGCAGGCCCTGCCCTACGGGATCGGGCCCGACGCCGCCGGGGCGGCGTTCCGGGCCGGGCCCGACTCCATCACCTTCGTGCGGCCCGCGCTCGGTGGTGCGGAAGGGCTCGAGTCGGTGAGCTACGACGTCCGCCCCTCGCCGGGCGGCACGGCGCTGGTGCGGCGGAGCCGGCGCTTCGAACCCGGCGCCTTCGGGCGCGAGGTCGGCGGCGCCTCGGCCACCCTGCTCGAAGGGCCTTTCCGGCTCCGCCTCGTGGAGATCGCGGTGGACGGGATGCGCCGGCGGGACTGGGCGCCGCAGGACGGCATGCCGGCCGCCGTCGAGCTCTCGGCGGCGGCGGAGGGCCGCGGCACCGCCGTCCCGGCCGCGCCGGTGCGGCTCCCCATCGCGGCGCGGGCTCCCGCGGCGGCGAGACCCGGGGCCGCCGGCTCCGGGCCCTGAGGCCGCGCGGCCCCGGTCACTTCGCCGGCAGGACGTCGTCGAGGAACGAGCCGAAGGTCAGCGGCCGGGGCGATGCCGGCGCGGCGGCCGCGGCGGCATCGAACGACACCGTGGCGACGGCGCGCTTCACCCGGTCGTCCGGCCAGGGCGCGGCGTCGCTCGGCCCCTTGCCGTCATAGACCATCGTGCCCTGTCCCTTGTGCATCATCACGGTGCCGTGCGGCGTCGCCAGCGACACCTCGCCGCTCAGCACCAGGACGCCGAAACCGCCGTCGATATGACCGCCCCAGACGGTGGTGCCGCGCACCCCCAGCGTGCCGACCGGCGTGTGGATGTCGACATGGCCGCCGGTCGGGCCCTCGATCTTGCCGCCCACGAACAGGAAGGCGCCGCTCTTCACCGTGAGCGCCAGCTTGCCGCCGTCGCGGTCGGGATCGTAGACGAACTTGTCGACCGTCAGCTTGCCCTTCTCACCCAGCGTCAGCACGGTGCCGTCGGCGAGCTTGGCCTCGAGCCGCGCCGCCGGACCCGTCCGCAGCCGGTCGCCGAACAGCACGGGGCCATCGACGGCGAGCCCCCGCGCGACGCCCGATTGCAGGGCCTCGGTCTGGCCCTGGGCCTTGTCGACGGTGCCGACGGGGGCTGGCGCGGCCGAGGCCGCAGTGGCGAAGGCGAGGGCGAGGGCCAGGATCGCGGCGCGGGACGGGAGAGGCACGGGGACGGTCCTTCGGGTGTCGGGGGTGGATCGGGAGAAAACGGTCGGGGACGGGCGCGCGTCACGCGCAGGCGGCGAGGTCCAGGTCCGGCGCCCGGGCGCGCAGGACGTCCACGGCATCCGCCAGGGGCATCGGGCGGCCGAACAGGTAGCCCTGGCCGTATTCGCAACCGATGGCGCAGAGCGCTGCGGCTTCCGCCTCGTTCTCGATGCCCTCGGCTACGACCGGGATCTCGAGCTCGCGGGCGAGCAGCCGGATGGTCCCGACGATCTTGCGGCTGGTCGGGTCCGTGGTCATGGCCTGGACGAAGCAGCGGTCGATCTTGAGCGTGGTGATGGGCAGCGTGCTGAGGTGGCTGAGGCTCGAATAGCCGGTGCCGAAGTCGTCGACCGCGATGCCCATGCCGTGCCGCCGGCAGGTGTCGAGGATCCTGCCCGCGCGGGCCGGATCCTTCATCAGCATGCTTTCGGTGACTTCGAGCTTGAGATGGTGGGGCGGCAGCGCCGCCTCGCGCAGGATCTGCATCACGCCTTCGGCGAAGCCGGGCTGGATGAGGTCGTGGCCCGACACGTTGACGCTGACGAACAGGGAGTCGGCGCCGGGCGTCGCCCCGGCGGCGGCGATCAGCACGATCACGGCGCGCGCCGCCTCGCGCAGCATCCAATCGGTGAGCTGCACCACGAGGCCGCTGCTCTCGGCCACGGGAATGAAGTCTCCGGGCGCCACGAGGCCCCGGACGGGATGGTTCCACCGGATCAGCGCCTCGAAACCCGCGAGGCTCCGGTCCGCCAGCACCACGATCGGCTGGAGGAAGATCTGGAACTCCCCGAACTCCAGGGCGCGCTCGAGCTCGCGCTCCAGCGTCAGCACCGCGACCGCGGCATCGAAGGCGGCGCCCGGCAGGCCGCGCGAGGGCGGCGGCAGGGTGACCTCGGCGTCGGGCCGGACCATCCTCAGCGTCTCGCGGTAGCGTTCGATCACGACGCCGAGGCACATGCGCAGGATCGGGTCCGTGTCGGCGAAACGCTGCTCGAGCTGGCGCTTGGTGATGGCGATGACGGCGGCCGCTTCCGTCACGCGGGCCGAGGCCGACCGCGTGCCCCGGTCGAGCAGCGCCATCTCGCCCACGATCTCGCCCGCGGAGCGCCGAGCCAAAACGATGGCGCGGCCCTCGCGCTCGACCGTGATCTCGATCGTACCGGAACGGATCAGGTACGCGTGGTCACCGGCATCGCCTTCCGAGAACAACACGGTCCCCTCGGGCAGATACAAGCAATCGAGCGGCAGGGTCATCGGCTTCTCCGCCGATGACCTTGACCGCAGATTCTTAACCGACGGTCAAAAGACCTCAACATCGCGCGAACCAGCAAGCGATCCTGAACAGGTTGGATCTACCCTGGGCTCCTCTCTCGCGATGCGTGCTAGTAAACATGCCTGCAACTGGAATGATACTTAACGGCCTGCGATCCGGCGGGGCGAGATTCGGGATCCCGGTGGCGGCCGCCTCGGCCCTGATCCTGCTGCTGCTGCTGGCCCAGGCCGGCCCGGTCGCCCTCGCCCTGCGGAACGCGACCTTCGACGCCATGCAGCGCCTGGCGCCTCGCCCCGACGCCGACGCCATCGCGCCGGGGACCGGCGTCGTCGTGGTCGACATCGACGAGGCGAGCCTCGGGCGTTACGGGCAGTGGCCCTGGCCCCGCACCCTCACGGCACGGCTGATCGGCCGCCTGCAGGACGCGGGCGCGGCCGCCATCGGGCTCGACGTCGTGTTCGCCGAGCCGGACCGCAGTTCCCCTGCCGCGCTGGCACCGGTCTGGGCTCGCCGGCCACGGGCTGAGCGTCGCGGCCCCGGAAGGCGGCCTGCCCGACTACGACGCCGACCTCCGGGACGTGCTGGCCCGCGGCCGGGTCGTGACCGGCTACGTGCTGACGCGGGCGCCGAACGGCCGGCGTCCGGCCGTCGCCAACGGGGTGGCGGTGGTGGGCTCCGGCGACGCGCCCGCCTTCCCCGCCTTCGCGGGCGCGGTGCCGAACCTCGCGGCGCTCGACGAGGCCGCCGCCGGCCAGGGCAGTTTCAGCATCTCCCAGTCGGACACCGACGAGGTCGTCCGGCGCCTGCCGCTGTTTTCGAAGCTCGACGATGCCGTCGTGCCCTCGCTCGCCGTCGAGACCGTGCGGGTGGCGCAGGGGGAGGATGCGGAGCTCGGGCTGCGCCAGGAGCGGGGCGGCGGCTGGCTCGGGGCGACCACCGGCTATGCGGCCCGGATCGGCGGCCACCTCGCCCCGATCGAACCCGACGGGACCATGTGGATCCGGTTCGGCGAGTCGGACCCGGCGCGCACCTGGCCGGCGGCGCGCGTGCTCGACCCCGCCGCCACCGCGGCGCTCGCGGCCGCCGTGAAGGGCCGGGTCGTGCTGGTCGGCACGAGCGCGCTCGGCCTGTCGGACCTCCGCCCGACGCCCCTCCACAGCTTCCAGCCCGGGGTGACGGTCCATGCCGCCGGCGTCGAACAGATCCTCGCCGGCGACGTGCTCACGCGCCCGTTCTGGGCGGGGGGCGCCGAGGCCCGGGTCGCGGCCCTGTTCGGCCTCGCGGTCGCGCTCGCGACCGCCTGGCGCGGGCTCAACGCCGGTGCGCTCGCGGCCGGGACGGGCCTCGTCGCGGCCGCGGCGGGCACCGCCTTCGCCTTCACGCGGGCGGACCTCCTGTTCGACCCGAGCCTCGTCGTCTTGGCCGGGGTGCTCAGCTTCGTGGCGGCCCTGGCGGCCCGGCACCTCGTGGTCGAACGGCGCGCCGGAGCCCTGCGGGCGGCCTTCGGCCACTACCTGTCGCCGCAGCTCGTCGCCGCGCTGGCCCGCGACCCGAGCCGCCTGCGCCTGGGCGGCGAGGAGCGGGAGATGACCTTCCTGTTCACCGACCTCGAAGGCTTCACGGCCTTCACCGAGAGCGTCGCTCCCGAGACGCTGGTCTCGACGCTGAACCGCTACCTCGACGGCGTCTGCGCCATCGTGCTCGACCACGGCGGCACGATCGACAAGATCGTGGGCGATGCCGTGCACGTGATGTTCAACGCGCCGCTCGACCAGCCCGACCACGCCGCCCGGGCGGTGCGCTGCGGCCTCGCCATCGACGCCTTCGCGCAGGACTTCGCCGCACAGGCGATCGCCGCCGGCGGCGCGGGCCGACCGTTCGGCACGACCCGCATCGGCATCAACACGGGCCGGGCCGTGGTGGGCAACTTCGGCGGCCGGCGGCGCTTCGACTACACGGCGCATGGCGACGCCATCAACACGGCGGCGCGGCTCGAAGCCGCCAACGCGCGCCTCGGCACGCGGCTCTGCGCCTCGCAGGCCACGGTCGAGGCGGTCGGGACCGGCGCGGGCCTGCGCTTCAGGCCGGTCGGAGCGCTGGCGCTGAAGGGCAAGGCCAAACCCGTGAACGTCTTCGCGCCGGCCCTCGCCGCGGCGGAGGAGAGCGGCTGGGCGGACCGCTACGGCGACGCCTTCGCGCGCCTGTCCCGAGGCGAGGAGGACGGACCGGCGGCCATCCTGGCGCTGCTGGCCCTCCACCCCGGGGACCCGCTCCTGCTCTTCCACGCGGACAGGATCGCGCGCGGCGTGCGGGGCACCGAGGTGGCGCTGCAGGCCGCCTGACGCCCTCTCGCGGCGCCCTCCAGCCTTGACTCGGGGCACGACCTCGCTTAACGGCCTCGTCAGAGAGGTGAAGTTCGAAATGCCAACAGTTAATCAGCTGATCAGGAAGCCCCGCCGGAAGCCCCCCGTCAAGGTGCGGACCAAGGGCCTCGAGGGGAGCCCCCAGGCGCGGGGCGTGTGCACGCGCGTTTACACCACCACTCCGCGCAAGCCCAACTCGGCGCTCCGGAAGGTCGCGAAGCTCCGCCTGACCAACAAGAACGAAGTCATCGCCTACATCCCCGGCGAGGGCCACAACCTCCAGGAACATTCCGTGGTGCTGATCCGCGGCGGCGGCCCGAACGATCTGCCGGGCGTGCGCTACTCGATCGTGCGCGGCGTGCTCGACACGCAGGCCGTGAAGGACCGCAAGCAGTCCCGGTCGCTCTACGGCACCAAGAAGGGCAAGTAAGCCGCGGCCTCCGCGCGCTTCAGCCTCCGACGGTTCGACGAACAGCGCGGTGGGCTCCGGCCCGTCGCGCTTTTCGTTTGGGGCGTCGGTGCGGGCGCGGGATCCGCTGTCCGGCCGATCGGCTCGGCTCGTGCTATCGCGGGTCCTCGGGTTGGACCGGGGCCGGGAGCGGCTCGGCGCGGCGTGGGTGGCCGGGACAAGCCCGGCCATGACGGGACCATGGGCGGGGACCGCTTCGGATCCGCTGTTCCCTCCCTCACCGTGCTTTCACCGCCCCCTCCATCGTCATGCCCGGGCTTGTCCCGGGCACCCACGCCGGCCCGCGCCAGCGCGGGTGCTCGGGTCGGGCCGGGGCCGTCCGGGGCCGGGAGTGGCTCGGCGCGGCGTGGGTGGCCGGGACAAGCCCGGCCATGACGGGATTGAGGGCGGGGACCGCTTCGGATCCCTCATTCGCCCTCCCTCGCCGACCGTTCTGCCACCCTCTCCATCGTCATGCCCGGGCTCGTCCCGGGCACCCACGCCGGCCCGCGCCAGCGCGGGTGCTCGGACCGGGCCGGGGCCGTCCGGGGCCGGGAGCGGCTCGGCGCGGCGTGGGTGGCCGGGACAAGCCCGGCCATGACGGGATTGAGGGCGGGGACCGCTTCGGATCCATTCTGCCCTCCCTCGACGGATCTCCTCCACCCCCTCCATCGTCATGCCCGGGCTTGTCCCGGGCACCCACGCCGGCCCGCGCCAGCGCGGGTGCTCGGGTCGGGCCGAGGCCGTCCGGGGCCGGGAGCGGCTCGGCACGGCGTGGGTGGCCGGGACAAGCCCGGCCATGACGGGACCATGGGCGGGGACCGTTTCGGATCCCTCATTCGCCTCCTCACCGAGCTACCTCCGCCCCCTCCATCGTCATGCCCGGGCTTGTCCCGGGCACCCACGCCTCGGTTGTCACGCGCTCGTCCCGCCGGTCCGGCCCCCGCCGCGCGACGGGACCGGGTGATCACGATCGCCCGGATCGGTCCTGCCGCTATTCCACCGTCACGGATTTGGCGAGGTTGCGCGGCTGGTCCGCGTCCTTTCCCATGAAGACGGCCGTGTGGTAGGCGAGCAGCTGCACCGGCACCGCATAGACGATGGCGGCGAAGGTCGAGCGCCATGTCGGGCATCACGATCGAGGCGTGGAGCTTCAGGGCCGAGGCTTCGGCGCCCGCCCTCCCCGCCGATCAGCACGATCCGGCCGCCGCGCGCCGCCACCTCCTGCATGTTGGAGACGGTCTTCTCGAAGACGCCGTCCGGCGGCGCGATCACGATGACGGGCAGGTCCTCGTCGACGAGCGCGATGGGGCCGTGCTTGAGTTCGCCGGCCGCGTAGCCCTCGGCGTGGATGTAGCTGAGCTCCTTCAGCTTCAGCGCGCCTTCGAGGGCCAGCGGGAAGGCGGTGCCGCGGCCGAGATAGAGCACGTCGCGGGCCCGCGCGAGGTCGTGGGCCACGCTTTCGATCTGCTTCTCGCGGTTCAGCGCTTCGGCGAGGAGGCCCGGAATGGCGAGGAAGTCGGCGAGGTGGCGGCTCTCCTGCTCGGCCGACAGCGTGCCCCGCGCGCGCCCGAACGCGAGGGCGAGGCAGGCCAGGACGGCGAGCTGGCAGGTGAAGGCCTTGGTGGAGGCGACGCCGATCTCGGGACCCGCCAGCGTCAGGGCCTTGACGTCGCGACTCGCGCGCCATGGTCGAGGTGCCGACGTTGACGACGCCGACGATGGCCTGGCCCTGGGCCTTGGCGTAGCGCAGCGATGCCAGCGTGTCGGCCGTCTCGCCCGATTGCGAGATCACGATCGTGACGCCGTCGCGGCTCATCGGCGGCTCGCGATAGCGGAACTCGGACGCGACGTCGATGTCGACCGATACCCGGGCGATGCGCTCGAACCAGTATTTCGCCGTCAGGCCCGCGATATAGGCGGTGCCGCAGGCCACGATGGTGATGCGGTCGATCCGGGCGGGATCGAAGGGCAGTTCGAAGGGCAGCGCGATGCGGCCGGCCGACAGGTCGACGTAATGGGCCAGCGTGCGGCCCACCACCTCGGGCTGCTCGTGGATCTCCTTCGCCATGAAGTGGCGATAGTTGCCCTTGTCGATCATGAAGGCGGAGGCGAGGCTCTTCTGCTTCGGCCGCGACACGCGGCGGTTCGCCTCGTCGTAGAACTCGACCGCGTCGCGCCGGCAGGACGACCCAGTCGCCGTCGTCGAGATAGGAGATCTCCTCCGTGAAGGGGGCGAGCGCCAGCGCGTCCGAGCCGAGGTACATCTCGCCCTCGCCGTAGCCCATCGCCAGCGGGGCGCCCCGCCGGGCGCCGATCAGCAGGTCGTCCTCGCCGGCGAAGAGGAAGGCCAGCGCGAAGGCGCCGCGCAGGCGCGGCAGCGCCGCCGCGACCGCCTCGGCAGGCGACTTGCCGGTGTCGAGTTCGGCCGTGACGAGATGGGCGACGACTTCGGAATCGGTCTCGGTCTCGAAGACGTGGCCCTGGCGGGACAGCTCCGCCCGCAGCTCCCGGAAGTTCTCGATGATGCCGTTGTGGACGACCGCGACACGCCCGGTGGCGTGCGGATGGGCGTTGACCTCGTTGGGCTTGCCGTGGGTCGCCCAGCGGGTGTGGCCGATGCCGGATCGGCGCCGCTGCAGCGGCGCATCGTGACAGCCGCAGCTCGAGGTTGCCTGCAGCTTGCCGGGCGCGCGGCGGCGCGTCAGCACGCCATCCTCCAGCGTGGCGATGCCGGCCGAGTCGTAGCCCCGATATTCCAGCCGCTTCAGCGCCTCGACGATCTGCCCCGCGACCGGGCCCGCGCCCAGGATCCCAACGATGCCGCACATGGAAGGTCCCACCCGTCGCAATCCGCCCGAGCCGTTCTATCCCGAGTGGGCCGCCTCGTGCAAAGCGGCGAGGATCGGGTGGTGAACGCCGGGCCTCACCCCGTCCGTGCCGCCTTGGCGGCCTTGCGGGCGGCCCGCAGCGTCGCGGCACGCCCCGCCTTCGTGGCCTGGCGCGCCCGGCCGATCGCCAGCGCGTCCTCGGGCGACGTCCTCGGTCACGGTCGAGCCCGACGCCACATAGGCGTTCCGCCCGATGCGTGACCGGCGCCACCAGCGCCGAGTTCGAGCCGATGAAGGCACCCGGCCCGATCGTGGTGCGGAACTTGCCGTAGCCGTCGTAGTTGCAGGTGATCGTGCCGGCCCCGATATTGGCCTCCGCGCCGACGCTGGCGTCGCCGATGTAGCTGAGGTGGCTGACCTTGGCGCCGTCGCCGATCTCGGCGCTCTTCACCTCGACGAAATTGCCGACCTTGGCGCCGCGGCCCAGGACCGCGCCCGGGCGCAGCCGCGCGTAGGGGCCGACGCTGGCGCCGGGCGCCGACGTGCGCGCCCTCGAGATGCGAGAAGGCGTGGATCACGGCCCCGTCCTCGACCGCACCCCGGGCCCGAAGACGACGTGCGGCTCGACCGTCACGTCGCGGCCCAGCACCGTGTCGTGGCTCAGGAACACGGTCTCGGGCGCCTGCAGCGTCGCGCCGCCCTGCGCATGGCGGCGCGCCGCAGACGCGCCTGGAGCGCGGCTTCGGCGGCGGCGAGCTGCACCCGGTCGTTGACGCCCATGACGTCGCGCTCGGGGCAGGCCAGGGCGCGCGCAGCGGCGCCCGTCGGCGCGCGTCAGCTCGACGGCCTCGGTCAGGTAGATATTCCCCCTGGGCATTGTCGCAGCCGATCCGGTCGAGCAGGTCGAGCGCCGCGCGCGCCGTCGAGCGCCATCAGCCCGGCGAAGCACAGCGTCACGGCGCGCTCGGCCTCGGTCGCGTCCTTGTGCTCGCGGATGGCGACCAGCTCGCCGTCGTCGCGTCAGCAGCCGGCCGTAGCCGGTCGGATCGGCGGCCTCGAAGCCCAGCGCCACGAGCCCGGCGCCCTCGGCGAGCCGCGCCCGCAGCCGGCGAGCGTCGTCGGCGCGTGATCAGCGGCACGTCGGCGAAGAGCACCAGGACGTCGTCGTAGCCGCGCGCGATCGCGTCGCGCGCCGCCAGCACCGCATGGGCGGTGCCGAGGCGCTCGGTCTGCACGGCGATCTCGGCGCCCGGGCGCGGCGGCGCGGGCCTCGGCGGCCACGTCGTCCCGCCCGGGTCCGACCACGACCACGACGGCGTCGGCGCGCGCCTCGCGCCACGGTCGCGAGCGACATGCGCCAGCATGGTGCGCCCGGCGAGCCGGTGCAGCGACCTTGGGCGTGGCGGACCGCATGCGCGTGCCCTCGCCCGCCGCCAGCACCACGGCGAGGCAGCGTCTCGCTCCGTTCATGATCCTGCTCTCCTCGAAGCGACTCCGGCCGTCCGGCCGCCGAGGCTTAGCAGCCGAGGGCGGGCGGAGCGCTGACGGCATCGCGACGCGGCGCGTACCGCCGCGCGAACACGAAAATTCGCCTCGCGGCCGGGTGTTATGGGCTATAGGAAGGACGAGCGGCCGGCGGCGCCCGGGTGTCCGGACGCTGCCGCCTCCCCGTGTTCTCGTCTCAGATGGCCGATGCTCCTTCGCCGGGATCTCTTGAAATGGGCCGCCTCCGGGCTGGGTGCGGGTCTGACCCCGGCCGTCGCGGCCGACAGCCGCCGCCGCACCGCCGGCCAGCCCGGCGGCCGCGGCCCCGCAGGGCTCGAACCCGCCCGCTCCCGCCTTCGACTTCGCCACCGTGGTCGAGCAGCGCGCGCGCGCTCGCCAAGAAGCCGCATGAGCCGCCCGGCACCGCCCCTGCCCGGCGCCTTCTCGAACCTCACCTACGACCAATATGTCGCCATCCGGGCCAAGCCCGGCGACGGCGGTCTGGGCGGAGGACAACGTCGGCTTCGCCATCGAGCCGCTGCACCGCGGCTTCCTGTTCACCGCGCCGATGATCGATCAACCTCGTCGAGAACGGCACGGCGCGCCGCCTCGCCTACGCGGCCGAGCCAGTTCGATTTCGGCAAGGTCGCAGCCCCCGGCCGACCTCGGCGACATCGGCTTCTCGGGCTTCCGCGTGCTGCACGCCCGCTCCGGCACGCGGCCTCGTCGATTCGGCCATCTTCCAGGGCGCCAGCTTCTTCCGCGCCCTGGCCAACGGCCAGAACTTCGGCCTGACGGCGCGCGCCCTGATGATCCGCACCGCCGACCCGCGCGGCGAGGAATTCCCGGCCATCCGCGAGGTCTGGATCGAGAAGCCGAGCCTCGCCAGCGACGCGCTGGTGATCAGCGCGCTGGTCGATTCGGAGAGCATGACGGGCGCCTACCGGTTCACGCTGCGGCCCGGCGACGATCACCATCATCGACACCGAATGCACGCTGTTCTCGCGCAGCCCGGCCGATTTCTACGGCCTCGGCGGCATGACGGCGCATGTTCCTGTTCGGCCCGACGAGCCGGCACGGCGCCGACGACGTGCGGCTCGGCGCCTACGACGTCGTCGGGCCTGCAGATCCTCAACGGCAACGGCGAATGGCTGTGGCGGCCGGTGTCGAACCCGCGAAACGCTGCAGGTCTCGGCCTTCGTCGACGCCAACCCGCGCGGCTTCGGCCTGCTGCAGCGCGAGCGCAACTTCGACATGCTGCAGGACGACGAGCAGCATTGGGAGCTGCGGCCCTCGCTGTGGATCGAGCCCATCAACGATTGGGGCGAGGGCAGCGTCGAGCTGGTCGAGATCCCGACCGACACCGAGATCAACGACAACATCCTCTGCTTCTGGCGGCCGAAGGCGGTGCTCGACCCCGCCGTCGAGGCCTCCTTCTCCTACCGGCAGTTCTGGTGCTGGACGCCGCCCGACCGGCCGCCCCTGGCGACCGTGACCGACACGCGCATCGGCCGGCTGGGCTCGACGCAAGCAGCGCCGCTTCGTGGTCGAATTCACCGGCGACGATCTTCGCCGACCCGGCGCGCATCGCCGACATGAAGCCGATGCTCACGGCCTCGGTCGGCACCGTGGTGCCGGCGCGGACGTTCGCTGTCGCGCGAGCGCAAGACCTGCCGCGTCCTGTTCGACCTCGACTTCGGCGGCGAGACGCTGTCGGAACTGCGGCTGGTGCTGGAGACAGGGCGGCAAACCCGTCGAGCGAGACATGGCTCTATCGATGGACGGCCTGATGGCCGAGGCACGGACCGCCAGGCGCCCGGCAGGCGCAGGACCGGCCGGTGATGGACCTCGACTCGATCCTCGCCATGCCGGCCATGCCGGCCGAGAGCCCGCTCGACGATGCCGACGCAGTCGCTGCGCCACTTCGACGCGCGCGGACGCGCCGCGGCTGGTCCAGCGCCGGCCACCGCTCCGTGCCCTGGCTGGCCCGCCTGGTCGTGTTCGGCGGCGGCGCTGGCGCTGCTCGGCCTTCGGCATCGAGGAGATGTACGCGCGTCGTCAACGTCGGCGACGTGACGCTGCTGAAGTGGATCCTGGTGGCGCTGTTCGTCGCCAACTTCTCCTGGATCGCCCTGTCCTTCGCCAGCGCCGTCGTGGGCTTCGTCTGGCTGGTGTTCTTCGCCCCCAAGGCGCCGCCGCTGCCGACGGCGCTCAGCGGCAAGACCGCCGTCGTGATGCCGATCTACAACGAGGCGCCGAGCCGCATCTTCGGCGCCCTGCAGGCCATCTGCGAGGACATCGCGGCGACCGGCCTCGGCGCGCATTTCGACTATTTCCTCCTCTCCGACACGACCGACCCCGACGTCTGGGTCGCGGAGGAGCGGGCGCTTCGTGGCGCTGCGCGACCGGCTGCGCGGCAAGGCCGCGGTCTACTACCGGCACCGCGCCAAGAACACGAACCGCAAGGCCGGCAACATCGCCGACTTCGTCACCCGCTGGGGCGGCGCCTATCCGCAGATGGTGGTGCTCGACGCCGACAGCCTGATGACGGCGCACAGCGTCGTCAACCTCGCCGCCGCCATGGAGGCCGACCCCGACGCCGGCATCATCCAGACGCTGCCGCTGATCATCAACCGCAACACGCTCTTCGCCCGCCTGCAGCAGTTCGCGGCGCGCATCCACGGCCCGGTCATCGCCGCCGGCCTGTCGGTCTGGATGGGGCGCGACGGCAATTACTGGGGCCACAACGCCATCATCCGCACGCAGGCCTTCGCCGACCATTGCGGGCTGCCGCACCTGTCGCGGCAAGCCGCCGTTCGGCGGCCACATCCTCAGCCACGACTTCGTCGAGGCGGCGCTGATCCGCCGCGCCGGCTGGGCCGTCTACATGCTGCCGGTGCTCGGCGGCTCCTTCGAGGAGAGCCCGCCCTCCCTGATCGACCTCGCGGCGCGCGACCGGCGCTGGTGCCAGGGCAACCTGCAGCACGCGCGCGTCATGTGGGCCAAGGGCTTCCACCTCGCCTCGCGGCAGCATTTCGCCACCGGCATCATGGGCTATGTCGCCTCGCCGCTGTGGATGGCGCAGCTGCTGGTCGGCATCGTGCTGGTGCTGCAGTCGACCTACATCCGGCCCGAATATTTCACGCAGGACTTCTCGCTGTTCCCGGCCTGGCCGCGGTTCGACGCGCAGCGCGCCCTCGACCTCTTCGGCATCACCATGGCGGTGCTGCTGGCGCCGAAGCTCTTCGGCCTGCTCATCGCGCTCGGTCAGCGCGATACGCGGCGCGGCAGCGGCGGCGCGCTCGGGCTGATCCTGTCGACGCTGGTCGAGATCGTGATGTCGTCGCTGCTGGCGCCCATCATGATGCTGATCCAGTCGGGCTCGGTCATGCAGATCCTGCTCGGCCGCGACACGGGCTGGAACCCGCAGCGCCGCGACGACGGCTCGATCCCGCTTCGGCGACATCGTGCGCCGCCACCGCTCGCACGTGATCCTCGGCTTCATCACCCTGGTGGCGGGCTTCCTGATCTCGCCCTCGCTGGTCGCCTGGATGTCGCCCACCATCGCGGGCCTGATCCTGGCGATCCCCCTCTCCTGGGCGAGCGGCCAGCGCTCGATCGGGCTGTTCCTGAAGCGGATCGGCCTGCTGCGGACGCCCGAGGAGACGAACCCGCCCGAGATCGCCGTGCGGGCCAACGTGCTGGCGCGCGAGCTCGCCCAGGCCGGCTACGACGTGACGGACGGCATCTCGGCCCTCCATGCCAGCCGCGAGCTCCGCGTGCTCCACGAAGCCTATCTGCCGCCCTCGGCGCCCCGCAAGCGCGGCACCATCGACCACGATGCCGTCATGGCGCAGGCGAAGCTCGCCGAGGCCGAGACCGTGGAAGAGGCCGAGGCCTGGCTGAACCGCAAGGAGCGCACCGCGGTGCTGAACGACCGCGACCTCATCGGCCGCGTCGCCCGCCTGCCCAGCGCCGACATGCGGGCCGCCGTCGCGGGAGAGTGACGGCGAGCCGGCCCGCACGGGCCCGGGCTCGGCTCGGCCGCCTCACGCCTTCGCGGGCAGGAACCGGCGGGCCAGGGCCGGGATCGTGGTCTCGGCCATGGCCGGCCGCTCCCCCATACGGGCCTGAAGCGCGAGGAGCGCCGGCCGCTCCGCGACGGCCCGTGCGCCCTCGGGCGTCGCCGCCAGGAAGTCGAGGTGACAGGCCAGCGCGATGTCGCCCAGCGTGACGGCGGCACCGGCCAGCCGCTCGCGCTCGACCTGAACGTCCTCCAGAACGCCGAGCGCCCGCGCGACGCGCGTCTCGGCCCGTGAACAGGCCGCCTCGTCGGGTTCCTGCTTCAGGAACCGCGGCGCGATGATGCGCTGGAAGCCCAGCACCGCCCCGGCGTCGTGGAAGAGGTAGTGGTCGATCGTGTTCAGCACCTGGTCCATGCGGGCGAGGGCGCGGAGGTCGCCCGGCGAGAGGGCGGGCGCCGGGAAGGCGCGATCGATGTGCCGCAGGATCGCCTGCGTCTCGTAGAGCACGAACCCGTCCTGCTCGAAGGCCGGCACGCGGCCGAACGGGTGGAGGGCCCGGTACGCGGGCGTCTGCAGGGCGTCGAGCCGCAGCGGCACCAGCCGGTAGGCGCCGTCCCTTCTCCTCGAGCGCCACCAGCACGCTGCGCACGAAGGGGCTGCCGATCATGCCATGTACCGTGACGTCCCGGCCCCTCGTCTCCGCCTCGCCAGCGTGCACCATGCCATCCTCCCGGCCCGGGGCGGGCCGCATCGCGCCGCGCCGGCTCTCGACTTCCGCGACGAACATCCGTTGAATGGTCCGCCGCATCAAGACGGATCTACGGGAGAGCCCCATGGCCCGGCGGACGCCACCTACCTCGCGCGGCGTGCCGCCAACCACGTCGCGCTCTCGCCCCTCTCGTTCCTGCACCGCGCCGCGCTGGCCCATCCCGACCGCGCCGCCACGGTCTACGGCGGCCTGCGGCGATCCTGGGCGGAGGTCCGCGGAGCGCTGCCGCCGGCTCGCCTCGGCGCTGCAGCGGCACGGGGTCGGGCACGGCGACACCGTCGCCGTCATGGCGGCCAACACGCCGGAGCTCTTCGAGGCGCATTTCGGCGTGCCCCTCGCGGGCGGCGTGCTGAACGCCATCAACGTCCGGCTCGATGCCGGCACGGTCGCGCTTCATCCTGGAACACGGCGGCGCCAAGGTGCTGATCACCGACACCGAGTTCGCCCCGACCGTGAAGGCCGCCGCTCGCCGCCATGGCGGCGCCGCCGCCTCGTCATCGACATCCGCGATCCCGCGGCGCCCGGCGAGACGCTCGGCGTCGCCGGACTACGAGGCGCTGCTCGCCACGGGCGACCCCGCCTTCGCCGGGAGCGGTCCCGGCCGACGAGTGGGACTCCATCGCCCTCAACTACACCTCCGGCACCACCGGCCGGCCGAAGGGCGTGCTCTACCACCACCGCGGCGCCTACCTGACCGCGGTCGGCAACATCCTCGAATGGGACATGGGCCGCGCGCCGGTCTATCTCTGGACCCTGCCGATGTTCCACTGCAACGGCTGGTGCTTTCCCTGGACGCTCGCCGCCAAGGCCGGCACCAGCGTGTGCCTGCGGCGCGTCGCGGGCGCGGCCGTGCTGCGACGCGATCGCGAGCGAGGGCGTCGACCATTTCTGCGGCGCCCCGATCGTGCTGAAGATGGTGGCGGACGCGGCGGCTGCGGCGCGCGCCCCTGCCACGGCGCGTCAAGGTGATGACGGCCGGCGCGCCGCCGCCCGCCGCCGTGCTGGCCGCCATGGAACGCCTGGGCTTCGACGTCACCCACGTCTACGGCCTCACCGAGACCTACGGGCCGGCGGTCGCCTGCGACTGGCGCGAGGGCTGGGACGTCGCTCCCGGCCGAGGAGCGCGCCGCCAAGCGCGCCCGCCAGGGCATCGCCTACACGCTCTGCGAAGCCGTGATCGTGGGCGATCCCGCGAGCTGCGCGCCGGTGCCGGAGGACGGCGCCACGATGGGCGAGATGCTGTTCCGCGGCAACGTCGTCATGAAGGGCTACCTCGCCGACCCCGACGCCACCGAAGCGGCCTTCGCGGGGGGCTGGTTCCATTCCGGCGACCTCGCCGTGCGTCCACCCGGACGGTCATCTCCAGATCCGGGACCGATTGAAGGACATCATCATCTCGGGCGGGGAGAACATCTCGTCGATCGAGGTCGAGGACGCCATCCACCACCATCCGGCCGTCGCGGCCGTCGCGGTGGTGGGCGTGCCGGACGCGCGCTGGGGCGAGGTGCCGGCGGCCTTCGTGGAACTCGGCCCCGGTGCGCCCGCCCCCACCGCGGAGGAGATCGTGGCCTTCTGCCGGACCCGGCTGGCGGGCTTCAAGGTGCCGCGCCACGTGGTCTTCACCACCCTGCCCCGGACCTCGACCGGCAAGATCCAGAAGCGCCTGCTGCGCGACCTCGACGTCGGAGCGACGCCGTGACGGCCGAGGCCGCCCCCCTGCTGAGCCGCCGCGACGGCGATGTCGTCACCCTGACGCTGAACCGGCCCGAGCGCTTCAATGCCCTGTCGGAGGGCCTGCTGGCGGCCCTGCAGGATGCGTTCGACCGCCTCGCCGCGGACGAGCGCCTGCGCTGCGTCGTGCTCGGCGCCGCGGGCCGGGCCTTCTCGGCCGGGCATGACCTCAGGGAGATGCGGGCGCGGCCCGACGAAGCCTACTACCGCGACCTCTTCGCCCGCTGCGGCCGCGTCATGCAGGCGATCCGCGCCCTGCCGGTGCCGGTCATCGCGGCCGTGCAGGGCATCGCCACGGCGGCGGGCTGCCAGCTCGTCGCCACCTGCGACCTCGCGGTCGCGGCCGGGAGCGCCCGCTTCGCCGTCTCGGGCATCGACGTCGGGCTGTTCTGCTCGACGCCCTCCGTGGCGCTGACCCGGGCGGTGCCGCCCAAGGCCGCCTTCGACATGCTCATGACCGGCCGCTTCATCGACGCCGCCGAGGCCCAGCGGATCGGCCTCGTCAATCGCGTGGTGCCGGACGCCGACCTCGATGCGGCGGCGGCCGACTACGCCGCCACCATCGCGGCGAAGAGCCCCGCCGCGGTGCGGCTCGGCAAGCGCCTCGTCGACGAGCAGCGGGCCATGACCCTCGCCGACGCCTACCGCCACGCGGGCGACGCGATGGCGGGCAACATGATGGAGCGGGACGCCATGGACGGGATCGACGCCTTTCTCGACCGGCGGGGGCGCCGCGACGCGAACCGGGAGCAAGGCTGACCATGGCGCCGGCCTCCGATCCCCCGAGCCGCTTCCCGACCCCGGTCCTCGGCGACCTGCCCGCCGACATCGCCGAGCGGCTGCTCGCCGTCCAGGAGAAATCGGGCTTCGTGCCCAACGTCTTCCTGCTCCTGGCGCGCCGGCCCGACGAGTTCCGCGCCTTCCTGACCTATCACGACGTCCTGATGGACCGCCCCGGCGTCCTCACCAAGGCCGAGCGCGAGATGATCGTCGTGGTGACGAGTGCGGCCAACCGCTGCCTCTATTGCGTGGTGGCGCATGGCGCCATCCTGCGCATCCGCGCCAAGGACCCGCTCGTCGCCGACCGGATCGCGGTCGACCACCGCAAGGCCGGCCTTACCGAACGTCAGGTCGCCATGCTGGACTTCGCCCTCAAGGTCGCGACGCGCGCCCACGCCGTCGACGAGGCCGACTACGCCGCCCTGGCGCACCACGGCTTCGACGCCGAAGGCGCCTGGGACATCGCCGCGATCGCGGCGTTCTTCGCCATGTCGAACCGGCTCGCCGGCGCGGCGGACCTCAGGCCCAACGCGGCGTTCCACGCGCTGGGACGCTAGGCGGCGTGCCGGCCCGGCGCCCCGGGCGGGCCCGGCCTCACCGCGCCGTGCGGCCCTCCCGGGCGAAGGCCTCCACGGTGGCCGGCACCCCCGTCTCGAACGGCGTGGGCTCAAAGCCGAAGCGGCGGGCAAACTTGCCGCCGTCGACGTGGTAGGGCCGGTCCCAGGTGAAGCCGATGTCCGCCACCTCGCGGGCCATGCGGTAGACGAGCCCCAGGGGCCTCAGCATCCACAGGGGCACGGCGCGGAGCCGCGGCGCGCGGCCGAGCACCGACGCGCCCATCGCGATGAGGTCGCGGGGGGTGCGGGTCGGCGCGCAGGGCATGTTCCAGGCCTGCCCGAAGGCGTCGTCCGGCGCATCGAGCAGCGCCACCGCGGCCCGCGCGATGTCGGGCACATAGGCGAAGTCGTGCGGCGTATCGGGCGGCACCAGCAGCTGAGCGGCGCCGCCCCTGGCGATGGCGCCGAGCGCGAACCCGCCGAGGTGCGAGTTGCCCACGCCGGGGCCGTAGAAGTCCGAACAGCGCAGGGCCGCGACCCGGACCCGTCCGCGGGCGGCCTGCCACAGGCGCGTGACCTCGGCCAGGACGGCGGCCTTCTCGCCGCTCTCGCTCAACGCCATCTCTTCGTGGCGCGGCGCGGTCTGGGGACCGAGCTGGTACAGGTTGTCGATGAACACCAGTCGGGCGCCCGAGGCCGCGCAGGCGGCGAGGATGTTCGCCATCGCCCGGGGCCACGCCCTGCGCCACACGCGCGCGTCGTAGGGAAACCCGACCGCCAGCACAACCTGGGCGGCACCGGCCACCGCCTGGGCCACGGCATCGGCATCCAGCACGTCGCAGCGCAGATGCGCGACGCCGGCCGGCAAGCCCGCCGGCACGCCGCGCTGCGCGACCCGGACGCGATCGCCCCGGGCGGCGAGCCTCTCGACGATGGGGCGGCCCACGGCACCGCTCCCGAACACCACTGTCACACCGTCCATGGCTCGATCTCCCGCTTCCGATACGGGCAGGATGTCGATGTCGGGACCAAACGGAAATTGCGGATCGACGTGGTTCTGTTAAACGCAAATCGATGAGCACGGATCCCGATTGGGCCCTCTACCGGACGCTGCTGGCGGTGATGGACGACGGGTCCCTGTCGGGGGCTGCGCGTCGTCTCGGGGTGACCCAGCCGACGGTCGCCCGGCACGTCGACGCGCTCGAGACGGCGCTCCGTGCCGATCTCTTCGTCCGCACGCAGCGCGGTCTCGCTCCGACCGACCTCGCGCTGGCCCTGCGACCCCACGCCGAGACCATGGCGGCGACCGCCGCCGCGCTGCTGCGGACGGCGAGCGGCACGGCGGGCCAGGGCGTCGGCACGGTCCGGATCAGCGCCAGCGATGTGGTGGGTGTCGAGCACCTGCCGCCGATCCTGGCGCGGCTGCGGCGGGCTCATCCCGGGCTCGTCATCGAACTCGCGTTGACGGACCGGGTGGAGGACCTCCTGCGCCGGGATGCCGACATCGCGGTGCGCATGACCGAGCCGACCCAGGGCGCGCTGCTGGCCCATCGGCTCGCACCGGTCGACCTCGGCTTCTATGCCCACCGCGGCTACCTCGAAGGCCGCGGCATCCCGGCGGCACTCTCGGACCTCGCCGGGCACGACCTGATCGGCTTCGATACGGAAACGCCGGCGATCCGCGCCATGATGCCCCACCTGCCGGGCCTCGACCGATCGCGCTTCGCGTTGCGGACCGACAGCAACCTCGCGCAGCTCGCCGCGATCCGGGCGGGATTCGGCATCGGCCTCTGTCAGGTGGCGGTGGCGGACCGCGACGCCGCCCTGGTACGGGTGATCGCGGCCGTGACGCTGGCGCTGCCGCTGTGGATTGTCATGCACGAGGACCTGAAGACGGACGCCCGCTGCCGCGTCGTCTTCGATGCCCTGTGCGAGGGCCTGGCGGCGAGCGCGGGCCCGTCGCGGCCGATCAGAACGCGGCCCGCTCGCGCCGCGCCGCCTGGAGCCGCTTGAAATCGTCGCCCGCGTGGTGCGACGAGCGCGTCAGCGGCGAGGCCGAAACGACCAGGAACCCCTTGGCGAGCGCCACGGTCTCGTAGGCCTTGAAGGCGTCGGGCGTGACGAAGCTCTTCACCGGATGGTGCTTCCTGGTCGGCTGCAGGTACTGGCCGATCGTCAGGAAGTCGATCTCGGCCGACCGCATGTCGTCCATCACCTGGAGCACCTCGGTGCGCTCCTCGCCGAGCCCCACCATGATGCCGGATTTGGTGAAGATGCCGGGATCGAGGTCCTTCACGCGCTGGAGCAGGCGCAGCGAGTGGAAGTAGCGCGCCCCCGGGCGCACCGAGAGATAGAGCGACGGGACGGTCTCGAGGTTGTGGTTGAAGACGTCGGGCCGCGCCTCCACCACCGTCTCCAGCGCGCCGGGCTTGCGCAGGAAGTCCGGCGTCAGCACCTCGATCGTGGTGCCGGGCGCGAGGCGCCGGATGGCCCGGATGGTGCGGGCGAAATGGTCGGCGCCGCCGTCGGCGAGGTCGTCGCGGTCGACCGAGGTGACGACGACGTGGTGCAGGCCGAGCTTGGCCACCGCCTCGCCGATATGGTCGGGCTCGGCGGGGTCGAGCGCCCCCGGCAGGCCGGTGCGCACGTTGCAGAAGGCGCAGGCCCGCGTGCAGGTGTCGCCCATGATCATGAAGGTGGCGTGCTTCTTGGTCCAGCACTCGCCGATGTTGGGGCAGCCCGCCTCCTCGCAGACCGTGACGAGCCCGTGCTCCTTCACGATGGCCTGCGTCTCGCCGAAGCCGGCCGAGCCCGGCGCCTTGACGCGGATCCAGTCGGGCTTCTTCAGCACGGGCTGATCGGGCCGATGCGCCTTCTCGGGATGGCGCGGGGCCGCGCCGCCCGCCTTGTTGCGGGGATCGCCGTTGAGAAGATCGAGCACCAGCATGGAAAGCCTCCGCTCCCTATCTAGGCGACGGCACGCGCCACCACCACCACGATGATGGCGCCCAGCGTCGCCGTGACGGTATCGGCCACCAGCGGGTCGCGGAACGGCAGCACCACGCCGACGGCGCGGAGCAGGACGGCGCCCACGACCGCACCCACGAGCCCGGTGACGAGGTCGCGCCACAGGCCGCCTCCCCCGACGACGAGGCTGGCGAGCCAGCCCGCCACGAGCCCGATCAGCAGGATGGCGAGGACGTTGGTCGTGTGGAGCGAGGCGAAGAGCATGATCTCGTGGAGTGATGAGGGCGGGCCGCGCCGGTCAGGTGTGGATGACCCGGCCGTAGGCGTCGAGCACGGCCTCGTGCATCGTCTCCGACAGGGTCGGATGCGGGAACACCGTGTTGATGAGGTCTTCCTCGGTCGTCTCGAGGTTCATCGCGACGACGAAACCCTGGATCAGCTCGGTCACCTCCGCCCCCACCATGTGGGCGCCGAGGAGCTGGCCCGTCTCGGCGTCGAAGATGGTCTTGACCAGCCCCTCGGGCTCGCCGAGCGCGATGGCCTTGCCGTTGCCGATGAAGGGGAACCGGCCGACCTTGAGCTTGTGGCCGGCCTCCTTGGCCTTGGCTTCGGTCAGGCCCACCGAGGCGATCTGCGGCTGGCAATAGGTGCAGCCCGGGATCATGGCGCGGTCGAGCGCGTGGGTGTGCAGGCCCTTGATGGTCTCGACGCAGATCACGCCCTCGTGCTCGGCCTTGTGGGCCAGCATGGGCGGGCCGGCGATGTCGCCGATGGCGTAGATGCCGGGCACGTTGGTGCGGCCGTAGCCGTCGGTCGCCACCGTGTTGCGCTCGATCTTCACGCCGAGCGCCTCGAGCCCGAGGTTCTCGGTGTTGCCGACGACGCCCACGGCCGAGATCATCCGGTCGGCCGTGATCTTGGACGTGCCGCCCTTGCCGTCGTCGATCGTCGCCGTGATGGAATCGGCGCCCTTCTCGACCCCCGTCACCTTGGCGCCCGTGAGGATCTTGATGCCCATCTTCTCGAAGCGCTTGCGGGCGAAGGCGGCGATCTCGGCATCCTCGACGGGCAGGATCTGCGGCAGCACCTCGACGATCGTCACCTCGGCGCCCATGGCGCGGTAGAAATAGGCGAACTCGACGCCGATGGCGCCCGACCCCATGACGAGCAGCGACTTCGGGAACGCTCTTCGGCACCATGGCCTCGTAATAGGTCCAGATCAGCTTGCCGTCCGGCTCGAGGCCGGGCAGTGCGCGCGGGCGGGCGCCGGTCGCCACGATGATGTGCTTGGCCGTGTAGGTGCCGGCGGCCTTGGCGCCCTTGGGCGGGGGGACGGGGGCGCCGCCGAGCGCCGACTTCGTGGCGGGCTTGACCGCGATCTCGCCGACCTTGGTGACCTGCGCCTCGCCCCAGATGACGTCGACCTTGTTCTTCTTCAGCAGGAAGCCGACGCCGCCCGACGAGCTGCGCCGAGACGCCGCGCGAGCGCCCGACGACCTTCGACAGGTCGAAGCCGACGCCCTGCGCCGACAGCCCGTAGGCTTCGGCGTGCTGCATGTTGTGGTAGATCTCGGCCGAGCGCAGCAGCGCCTTGGTGGGGATGCAGCCCCAGTTGAGGCAGATGCCGCCGAGGTGCTCGCGGTCGACCACGGCCGTCTTGAAGCCGAGCTGCGCGGCCCGGATGGCGGTGACGTAGCCGCCGGGCCGGCCCCGACCACGATGATGTCGTATGCGTCAGCCATATGTTCCTCGCATTCAGCCCGTGAGTCAGAGCTCATTCAACTCTTGTTGTTTTTTCTCGATACGCCGAACGACAGCTTCGATGCTGTTTTCAGTCTGACCGACGGCCAACTCAAGACTGACGATCTTTCTTCTATTGTCGATATCGTCCGAGACCATGCGATCGGATTGGATTTCGCTCAGGATTCGATGAATTTCCGACGCTCTCTTCTGTAAATCGCCGGCAATGACAGACAGATCAGAAACGACCGATCGCGCGGATTCGGGCTTCAGACCCTGTCCGGCGACACGCAACTGCGTATCGATGTTGAACGTATCCCGCCTTACGGCCTTTTCTAGTTCGTTGAGCCGAGGCAGGAGATCTGAACGACTCTGCGGACGCCGCAACAACGCACTCGCGGTGAGGCCGAGAGAGGCGACGATCGACGCGGCGATGCCACTGAGGACGGCATAGGGCAGGATAGACATCATCACAGCGTCCAGCATCGCATCACCCGCCGAACACCGCCGTAATCCTCGCACCGAAAGCACAGACCACGGCGGCACCTCCGAGAACGGTCATCTGTCCAAGGTCGACGGCGCTCATCTGAGCTGCAGGTGCCGCCCAGGTCACGAAGACGGTCAGCAATGGGATGAACGCGATAACGAGCACGAAAGCAAGGAAGGCGACCCATGTCCGTGCCGGCTGATCCCCGAACAGGCTCGCCATCACCTCAAACGCGTCGACCGATCCGATCGCAATGACGGCGACGATGACGAAGGCGACGTCGCGAGCATAGCCGACATAGGAGATCGACGCGAAAAGGTCGTTCTGATGTGCGGGCGACCTCGCGACGGCCAGCAATACTGGACTTGCCGCGAAGAGGACGGCGAGCAGCCAAATGAGCAATCGCAAGACCGGCTGCATCGCCTTGGCTCACACCAGCATGCTCATCGGATGCTCGATGAAGTCCTTGAAGGCGCTCATCAGCTCGGCGCCGAGCGCGCCGTCGACCGCGCGGTGGTCGGTCGAGAGCGTCACCGTCATGATGGTGGCGACCTTGGGTTCGCCGCCCTTGACCACGACCCGCTTCTCGCCGGCCCCCACCGCCAGGATGGTGGCGTGGGGCGGGTTGACGATGGCCTGGAAGTTCTTGACCCCGAACATGCCGAGGTTCGACACCGCCGTGGTGCCGCCCTCGTATTCCTGGGGCTTCAGCTTCCGGGCCTTGGCGCGGGACGCCATGTCCTTCACTTCGTTGGAGATCGTCGACAGCGTCTTGGTCTCGGCCGCCCGCACGATGGGCGTGATGAGCCCGCCCGGGATCGACACCGCGACGCCGACGTCGGCGTGCTTGTGCTTCAGCATGGCGGCATCGGTCCAGCTGACGTTGGCGTCCGGCACGCGCTTCAGCGCCAGCGCCAGGGCCTTGATGATGAAGTCGTTGACCGAGACCTTGAAGGCGGGCTTGCCGTCCTTGTCCTTGGGGGCGGAGCCGTTGATCTGCTCGCGCAGCGCCATCAGGGCGTCGAGCTCGCAATCGGCCGACAGGTAGAAATGCGGGATCGTCTGCTTGGCCTCGGTGAGGCGGCGCGCGATGGTCTTGCGCATGCCGTCGTGCGGCACCTCCTCGAACGAGCCGGCCGGGAACATCTTCCTGACCTGCTCGTCGCCGGCGCCGGCGGGCTTGGGTGCCGCGGCCGCGGCGGGCTGGGCGGCGGGAGCCGGGGTGGCGGCGGGCTGCGGCGCGGCGGCGGCGCGTTTCGGCGGGTTGGCGATGGCGGCGCGGACGTCGCGTTCGATGATGCGGCCGTGCGGACCCGTGCCCTGGATGCCGGCGAGGTCGAGGCCGCCCTCCTTGGCGACGCGGCGCGCCAGCGGCGAGGCGAAGACGCGTCCCTCGGCCTTGGCGCCGGCGGGTGCCGGCGGCGCCGGGAGCCTGGCCGCCGGCCGGCTTGGCATCGACCGGCTTCAGCTCGGGCGCGCGCTCGTACTGGTGGCCTTCCGGCACCGCAAGGGTGCCGGCGGGGGCCGCCTGAGGCGCGGCGGCGGCGCGGCGGCGGCCGGGGCCGCGGGAGCCGCGGACTTGCCCCCGCCCGACGCCACGGTCGAGACGTCCTCGCCCTCGGCGGCGATGAGGCCGATCAGCTCGTTGACCGGCACGTCGGCCGTGCCCTCGGGCACCACGATCTTGGCCAGCACGCCCTCGTCGACCGCCTCGACCTCCATGGTGGCCTTGTCGGTCTCGATCTCGGCGATGACGTCGCCCGACTTGATGGCGTCGCCCTCCTTCTTCAGCCACTTGGCGAGGTTGCCCTTCTCCATGGTGGGAGACAGGGCCGGCATCAGGATGTTGGTGGGCATGGAGGCCTCGGACGGAATGCCAAGCAGCCTGGCTGCTGCGGATCGGACGGAGCGGCAGGCCCGCGCGGAGCCTGCCGAGAACCCGGCGGAACGCGCCGGGCCGGAAGCTCACCGGTAGGTGACGGCCTTGACCGCCTCGACGACGTCGGCGACGGTCGGCAGCGCCAGCTTCTCGAGGTTGGCGGCATAGGGCATGGGCACGTCCTTGCCGCGACACCCGCATCACGGGCGCGTCGAGCTCGTCGAAGGCGCGTTCCATGAGGCGGGCCGCGATCTCGGCGCCGACGCCCGACTGCGCCCAGCCCTCCTCGACCGTCACGCAGCGGTGGGTCTTCTTGACGGAGGCCAGCACCGTCTCGATGTCCATCGGCCGGATGGTGCGCAGGTCGATCACCTCGGCGTCGATGCCCTCCTTGGCGAGCTCCTCGGCGGCCTTCAGCGCGTAGGACATGCCGATCGACCAGGCGACGATCGTCACGTCCTTGCCGGGGCGGGCCACCTTGGCCTTGCCGATCGGCACCGTGAAGTCGTCGAGCTCCGGCACGTCGAAGCTCTGGCCGTAGAGGATCTCGTTCTCGAGGAACACGACCGGGTTGGGGTCGCGGATGGCGCTCTTGAGCAGGCCCTTGGCGTCGGCCGCCGAGTAGGGCGCCACGACCTTGAGGCCGGGCACGGAGGAATACCAGGCGGTGTAGTCCTGGCTGTGCTGGGCGCCGACGCGGGCGGCCGCGCCGTTGGGGCCGCGGAACACGATGGGCGACCCCATCTGCCCGCCCGACATGTAGAGCGTCTTGGCGGCGGAGTTGATGATGTGGTCGATCGCCTGCATGGCGAAGTTGAAGGTCATGAACTCCACGATGGGCTTCAGGCCCGCCATGGACGGCGCCGACGCAGATGCCCGCGAAGCCATGCTCGGTGATGGGCGTGTCGATGACCCGCTTGGCGCCGAACTCCTGCAGCAGGCCCTGCGTCACCTTGTAGGCGCCCTGATACTCGGCGACCTCCTCGCCCATGATGAAGACCTTGGGCTCGCGCCGCATCTCCTCCGCCATGGCGTCGCGCAGCGCCTCGCGCACCGTCATGGTCACCATCTTGGTGCCGGCGGGCACTTCGGGAGCCTCGGCGGCCGGGGCGCCGGCGCCGAGCGCGTGATCGGCCGCATCCGCGGTGGGACCGGGCCCGGGCTGGCCGGGGGCCTTGGGCTTGCCCTCGAGATCGGGCGCACCGGGCTCGGCGCCGGCCGGCGCCGCCGCGGATGCGGGCGCCTTGCCCGCCGCGGGCGCCGGGGCGGCGTCGGCCGATTCGCCCTCGGCCACGATGACGCCGATCGGCGTGTTCACCGCAACGTTGTCGGTGCCCTCCTCGATCAGGATGGCGCCGAGCGTACCCTCGTCGACGGCTTCGACCTCCATCGTGGCCTTGTCGGTCTCGATCTCGGCCAGAACGTCCCCGGACTTCACCTGGTCGCCGACCTTCTTGACCCATTTGCTCAGCTTGCCCTGCTCCATCGTGGGAGACAGGGCGGGCATCAATACGTTGGTGGCCATGTTTCTTCCCTAGATCGCCGGCTTGGGTCAGAGCGTGATGTCGGTCCACAGCTCCGACGGGTCGGGCTCGGGGTCGGATTGGGCGAAGTCGGCCGCCTCCGCCACCACGGCACGGATCTTGGCGTCCACGCCCTTGAGATCGTCCTCGGTGACGCCGTGCTCCTTGAGCAGGCGCGTGCGGACCTGCTCGATCGGGTCCTGCTGGTCGCGCATCTTCTGCACTTCCTCGCGGGTCCGGTACTTGGCGGGATCCGACATCGAGTGGCCGCGATAGCGGTAGGTCTGCATCTCCAGGATGAAGGGACCCTTGCCCGACCGGCAGTGCTCGGCCGCCCGCTGGCCGGCGTCGCGCACAGCACGCACGTCCATCCCATCCACCTGCTCGCCGGGGATGTTGAACGAGACGCCGCGCCGCGAAAAATCGGTCTGCGCCGAGGACCGCGTCACGGACGTGCCCATGGCGTAGCGGTTGTTCTCGATCACGTAGATGACGGGCAGCTTCCACAGCTCCGCCATGTTGAAGCTCTCGTAGACCTGGCCCTGGTTGGCCGCGCCGTCGCCGAAATAGGCGAGCGAGATCGAACCGTCCTCGGCATACTGGCTGGCGAAGGCGAGCCCGGTCCCGAGCGCCACCTGCGCGCCCACGATGCCGTGGCCGCCGTAGAAGTTCTTCTCCTTGGAGAACATGTGCATGGAGCCGCCCTTCCCCTTGGAATAGCCGCCCCGGCGCCCCGTCAGCTCCGCCATGACGCCCTTGGGGTCCATGCCGCAGGCCAGCATGTGGCCGTGGTCGCGGTAGCCGGTGATCACCTTGTCGTTCGGCGTGGTGGCCATCTTCATGCCCACCACCACGGCCTCCTGGCCGATATAAAGGTGACAGAACCCGCCGATCAGGCCCATCCCGTACATCTGGCCCGCCTTCTCCTCGAAGCGGCGGATCAGCAGCATGTCGTGGTAGCTGTCGATCTCCTCCTGCCGGGTGAAGGCGGCGAATTCGTTCCGCTTGCCGGCGACGGCAAGGGCCTCGTCGGCGCGGGACTGTTCTGCGGCTACGGCCATGAGCGCTCCTTCATGCGACTGCGGCGCCACCATGGACGCCCATCACATTTCGAGCCGTAAACTAGCGGAGCCGCACTCCGAAAGCGAGAGGCGACGGGCCTGTTCCGGGCCACATCAACCCGCTGTTTTGCATGGGTAATCTGCGATCAGGACATGCTGCATCGCAGCAAACCGCTATTGCGATGCCCGCATGCGCCAGAAAAGGCGGGGCGGTTCAGCGCTTGCGGTTGGCGTCGGTGAAGATCACGAGGTCGTGCGGGTCGACGTAGCCGAGCTTGAGCCGGATCTGCTCGCCCGCGAGGTCGCGGTCCACGGTATCGCTGTGCATCAGGGTCACACGGTGCTGCCACCCGGCCCGTTCCGCCTTCAGCCTGTCGAGATCGGCGCGCAGGTCGGCGATCTGGATCTTGTATTCTTCTTTGGCCTTGAGGCCGCGTTCGCCGTGGATCGCGGTCTGGATGAAGTAAGCCGACATCGCACCCGAAACGGCATAGAGCAGCAGGGGCGTGAGGATGGCGCGGAGGCGGGTGCGGACGACCATGTCGTCACCCTGCGACCGGGACATTGACGCGAGGTTAAGGACGATGACGTGCCACGGCGCGCAACGCCGTCCGCCATCCCTCCAGCGTCGTCCCGGGACGGCGCTCTCGCCGCTCATGACGACCGGCGCGAGAGCCGCCAACTTCGCCATCCCGCCGACGGCGACGGGTAACACGAGCGTCGTCGATGGCTTCCTCTACATTCCGTATCTCGTGATCGAGGCCGTCACGGCCCTGGGCGCGGCGGGTCTGGCCCTCATCGGAATCGTGATCCTCGCCCTCCTCCTCGGCTTCCGCGCCTACGCCGCCAGGTGGGAGGTCCTGGCCGGCGCCGATGCTGACGATCTCGAGGCTGAGCGGGCCGGTCGTCCTTTCCCGGCGGAGTAGGCGATGAGGCTGATCGATGTCATCGCACCCGAGGCGGTCTGCCTCGGGGTCGAGGTCGCGAGTGCGGCGGAGGTGATCGGCCTCTTGTCGCGTCGCCTTCAGGACCTCGGCAAGGTGCGGCCGAGCTTTCCCGGGGCCGTGCTCGATCGCGAGAAGACCATGCCGACGGGGCTTCCGCTCGGCCGTGTGAACGTCGCCGTGCCCCATACCGACCGCGAGCACGTCATCGCCCCCGCACTCGCCCTGGCTACGCTCAAGACCCCGGTCGCCTTCGGATGCATCGACGATCCCGACGAGAGCATCCCCGTCAGCGTCGTCGTCGTCACGGCCTGGACGGACAAGGACGCGCAGATCGCCATGCTGCATTCGATCGCGAGCTTCTGGTGTCGTGCCTCGGGCGTCGTGCCTCATGGACCGTCCCGCGCGTCGCGCACCCTAGGCGGCGGGCGCGGACCCCGGATCGTCTCGCAGAGCCCGACCCGGCCGTCCTGGGTCCGAACCGATCGGACGAGCGATCTCAGGCCTTGGCGAGCGCCTTCAGCGCGGCGCGGCCGGCGTAGCGGGCCTGGGAGCCGAGGTGCTCCTCGATGCGGATCAACTGGTTGTACTTCGCCAACCGGTCGGACCGGGCGAGCGAGCCGGTCTTGATCTGCCCGCAATTGGTGGCGACGGCGAGGTCGGCGATGATGGAATCCTCGGTCTCGCCCGAGCGATGCGACATCACCGACGTGTAGCCCGCCGTCTTGGCCATCTCGACCGCTTCCAGCGTCTCGGTCAGCGTCCCGATCTGGTTGACCTTGACGAGCAGGGAATTGGCGACGCCGCGGCGGATGCCGTCCGACAGCCGCTCGGTATTGGTCACGAAGAGGTCGTCGCCCACCACCTGGCACCGGTCGCCGATCATGTCGGTGAGGATCTTCCAGCCCGCCCAGTCGTCCTCGGCCATGCCGTCCTCGATCGAGGCGATCGGATAGTCGGCGGCGAGCTTGGCGAGATACTCGGCCTGCTGCTGCGAGGACCGCACCTTGCCCTCGCCCTCGTAATGGTAGCTGCCGTCCTTGAACCAGTCCGTCACGGCGCAGTCGAGCGCCAGCACCATGTCGGCCCCGGGCTTGAAACCGGCCTGGCGCACGGCGTCGAGGCAGAAGTCGAGCGCTGCCTCGGCGGAGGGCAGGTTCGGGGCGAAGCCGCCCTCGTCACCGACGTTGGTGTTGTGGCCGGCCTTCTTGAGCGCGCCCTTGAGGACCTGGAACACCTCCGACCCCCAGCGCACCGCCTCCTTGAGGGAGGTGGCGCCCACCGGCATGATCATGAATTCCTGGAAATCGATCGGGTTGTCGGCGTGGGCGCCGCCGTTGAGGATGTTCATCATCGGCACCGGAAGCACATGGGCCCCGGCCCCGCCGACGTAGCGGTAGAGCGGCAGGCCGACCTCTTCGGCGGCGGCGCGGGCGGCGGCGAGCGACACGCCCAGGATAGCGTTGGCGCCGAGCTTGGCCTTCGAGGGCGTGCCGTCGAGCGCCAGCATGGCCCGGTCGAGCTCGACCTGATGTTCGACCGGGATGGTCTTCACGGCCTCGAAGATCGGCTTCATGTTGGCGATCGCCTTGGTCACGCCCTTGCCGCCGAAGCGCGTCTTGTCGCCGTCGCGCAGTTCGACGGCCTCGTAGGCGCCCGTCGAGGCGCCCGACGGGACGGAGGCGCGACCGAGCACGCCGCTCTCGAGCCGCACGTCGACCTCGACGGTGGGATTGCCGCGGCTGTCCAGGATCTCTCGGGCGACGATGTCGACGATGGCGGTCATAGGGGCCTCGGTAGGTGCAGCGCGCGATGGGGACCTTCTAGGCGACCCCGCGGGGGTTGGGAAGCCCGCGGGCGGCCGGCCCGCGCGGGTGGTCCCGACCCTGCCGGGTCATGGCCGGGAGGGTTCGTCGGCGACGCGGGGTCCGAGCCCGCCGGCCCGTGATAGGGTGCCGCCCGGCATGGCGGCCGAGGGCGGCGCCGGAACTGCGGGAGCATGGACGTGACGAACGAGACCGCCAAACTGGTGACGGCCGAATGGCTGGCCGGCGAACTGCACGAGCCCGACCTCGTCGTCGTGGACGCCTCCTGGTACCTGCCCTCGGCCAACCGCGGCGCCCATGCCGAGTTCCTGGCCGGCCATATCCCGGGCGCGGTCTTCTTCGACCAGGACAGGATCGTCGATCCCGCCAGCGACCTGCCCCACACGCTGCCCGCGCCGGAGCTCTTCGCCGCCGAAGCCGGCAAGCTCGGCATCGCGGCGGACAAGCGCATCGTCGTCTACGACGGCGCCGGCATCGCTTCGGCGCCGCGCGTGTGGTGGATGCTGCGCCTGTTCGGCGCCGAGGACGTCGCGGTTCTGGACGGCGGCTATCCGGCCTGGCGCGCCGGCGAGCGCCCGGTCGAGACGGGCGAATCGAACCGGCTCGGCACCCATTTCGAGGCCAAGCCCCATCCCGAGGCCGTGGCCGGCGTGGCGGATGTCCAGCAGGCGCTGGACCAGGGCAGCGCCCAGGTGGTGGATGCCCGCCCGGCCTCGCGCTTCAAGGGCCTCGTGGCGGAGCCGCGGCCGGGCCTGCGCTCGGGCCACATGCCGGGGGCGCTGAGCGTCCCGATGACCGAACTCGTCGCGGACGGACGCTTCAAACCCGACGACGAGATGAGGCAGGTCTTCACGGCGGCGGGCGTCGCCCTCGACAGGCCCGTGATCACCACCTGCGGCTCGGGCGTCACCGCAGCCGTGCTGGCCTTCGGGCTCGCGCGCCTGGGGGTACCGGAGGTCAGGCTCTACGACGGGTCCTGGTCGGAATGGGGCGGGCGGGCCGACCTGCCGGTCGCGACGGACGAGGCCTGACGTCCGGCGCGATCACGTCAGAGCGCGCCTCCGTTGCGGTGGGCGCGCCACAGGCGCCAGGGCCGGCGCCAGGGTGCCAGGTCGGGCACGGGGTCGAACGGGCCGGCAGAGCGCCGCCCGCGATCGAGCCGCGGCGCCACGAGGGCGGCTTCGAGGAAGGCGGGCCCGGCGCTCCCGAGCCCGCGCCGGCCGGCCCGCAAGGCCGCGAGGCGATGGCGCGCCGCCGCCCGCAGGTCGGCCAGGGCCGCTTCGAGGCCGGGCGTCGCGCGACCGGCCGCGACATCGGCGGCGCTCACGCCGTGGCGCGCCAGAAGGGCGGCCGGCAGCGGCGGCCGGGACTCGGTCTCCCGCAGGGCGTCGAGGAGGTCGGCGATCCCGAGGGCGATCCCGGCGTCGGCGGCGGCCGGGTCCGTGGCGGGGCCGCCGCCCAGGATGCGGGCGGCGAGGCGGATCGGCGTGCCGTGGCTCGCCGCGAGCCGGCGCTCGAGCGCCGCGACATCGGCGGGCGGCTCGTCGTAGAGCGCCATGCGGGCGGCGTCGATCATGTCGCCGAACAGGGCCGCGGGCAGCGCCGCCCGGCTCATCGTGTCGACCAGCGCCGCCGCGACCGGGTGGGCCGCGGCCTCCCCGGGGCGATCGCCGTCCACCACGTCCTGCCACCACTGCAGGCGGATCTCGCCCGCCATCGGCTGGCGCGCCCGCGCCCGCACGTGGCCGATCTCCAGCCCGAAGGCACCGAGCGCGTGAAGGAAGGGGCGCGCCTCGGCCGGCGCCAGCAGGGCCGCCAGCCAGGCGTCGTGACGTTCGGCGCGCAGCTGCGCGTCGCATTGCGCGAAGGCCGAGGCGAGGTCCGGCATCAGGCGCCCCCCGCCCGCCTCACGGCACGGCGATCAGCGCCACCGCGACGCGACGCCGTTCGCCGAGCAGGATGTTGTAGGTGCGGGCCGCCGCCCCGGTCGCCATCGGGTCGGCCACGATGCCGGCGGCCTTGAGCGCCGCGCGCAGCGGCTGCGGCACGGGGACGAGGTCGGCCCCGGTGCCGACGAGGAGGAGGTCGATCGTGCCCCGCGGCGCCGCGAAGACCGGCGCCAGCGACTCCGCGGTGATCTCGGACGGCTGCGTCGCCGACCAGACGTGCACGCCCTCCGGCACCATGAGGACCGAGCCGCGATGGGACACGTGGCCGAACGTGAAGCCGCCCGCACCGTAGCCGTCGATCGTATATTGCCCGGCCAGGAAGCCGGAGCCGAACGACGGCTCGCTCATTCGGCCGCCGCGACCTTGGTGGCGGGCTTGGGCCCGCCGCCCGCCCCCGGCGTACCGGACTTGCCCTCGGCCTTCTGTTCGGTCCGCACCCCGAGGTAGATCAGGATCGGCGAGCAGATGAAGATCGACGAGTAGGTGCCGACGAAGATCCCCCACATCATCGCCAGCGAGAAGCTCTTGATCACCTCGCCGCCGAACAGCACGAGCGCCAGCAGCGCCAGGAACACCGTCGTCGCGGTCATGATGGTGCGGGGAAGGACGGCGTTGATCGACATGTCGATCATCTCGGCCGTCGAGATGCGCTTGTACTTGCGCATCACCTCTCGGATGCGGTCGAGCACGATCACGGCTTCGTTGAGCGAATAGCCCACGATGGTCAGGATGGCGGCGATCGAGGTCGTGTTGAACTCGAGATGCGTGACGGAGAAGAAGCCGACCGTCAGCAGGAGGTCGTGCATGGTGGCGATCACCGCGCCGACGGCGAACTGCCATTCGAAGCGGAACCACAGGTACAGGAGGACGGCGAAGATGGAGACCACGACGCCGATCGTGCCCGACTGGACGAGCTCGCCCGACACGCGCGGCCCGACGACCTCGACGCGGCGGAACTCGTAGCGGTCGCCGATGACGGACTGGACGCGCTTGACGGCCGCCTCCTGGGCGACGTCGCCCCCCGGTTGCACGCCGAACCGCAGCGTCGCATCGGTGCGGTTGCCGAAGCCCTGCACCTCGATGTGGTTGAGTCCGGTCTCCTCGCCGAGCGCACGCAGCTGGGCGAGGTCGGCGTCGCCGGCCTTGGCCCGCACTTCCATCAGCGTTCCGCCGGCGAAATCGATGCCGAAGTTCATGCCCACGAGCAGGAACATGACCACCGACACGATCGAGAGGACGGCCGAGAACGGGTAGCTCCAGCGCCGGAAGCGCATGAAGCCGAACTTGGTGTTTTCCGGCGCGAGGCGGAGGAGCGGCATGGCAGTCTACTCCGCTAGATCGGCAGGCGCTGGGGCCGCTTGGTGCGGTACCAGAGGGCGATCATCATCCGCGTCATCGTCACGGCGGTGACGATGGAGGTCAGGATGCCGAGGCCGAGCGACACCGCGAACCCGCGCACCGGCCCCGACCCGAAGAGGTAGAGGATCAGGGCGGCGACGAACAGGGTGACGTTGGAATCGACGATGGTGGCGAAGGCCCGCTTGAAGCCCGAGTCGAGCGACGCGATGACGGAGCGGCCGGCGTGGTTCTCCTCGCGGATGCGCTCGTAGATCAGCACGTTGGCGTCGACCGCCATGCCGATGGTGAGCACGATGCCGGCGATGCCGGGCAGCGTCAGGGTGGCGCCGAGCACCACCATGGCGGCGAAGATCAGCAGGATATGGACCGCGAGCGCGATGTCGGCGAAGACGCCGAACACGCCGTAGGTCATCAGCATGTAGGCCACCACCAGCACGCCGGCCACCAGGGCGGCGCGTTCCCCGGCGTCGATCGAATCCTGGCCGAGCCCGGGACCGACGGTCCGTTCCTCGACCACGGTGAGCTTGGCCGGCAGGGCGCCGGCGCGCAGCAGCACCGCGAGGTCGTTGGCCTGGGCGACGGTGAAGTTGCCCGAGATCTGCCCCGAGCCCCCCGTGATGGGGCCGAGGATGCGCGGGTCGGACACGATCTGGTTGTCGAGCACGATGGCGAAGGGCTTGCCGACGTTCTGGGCCGTCACCTCGCCGAACTGCTGGCCGCCGCGCAGGTTGAACCGGAAGTTCACGATCGGCTCGTTGCTGCGCTGGTCGAAGCCCGGCTGGGCGTCGGTGAGGTCCTCGCCCTGCACCATCACGCGCTTCTCGACGGACTCAGTGCCGGGCCGGTTGTTCTTGTAGAAGGGCAGCTGCTCGACATCGGAAGGGTTCGCGCCCGGCTCGGCGACGAGGCGGAACTCGAGCTTGGCGGTCGTGCCGAGCAGGTCCTTCAAGTGCTGCGTGTCCTGCAGGCCCGGCACTTCCACGAGGATGCGGTCGTTGCCTTCGCGCTGGATGGTCGGCTCCTTGGTGCCGGAGGCGTCGATGCGGCGGCGCAGCACCTCGATCGACTGGTCGACGGCGCGGTGGATCTTGTTGGCGATGCCGGCGTCGGTGAGCTGGACCTGCACGAGCCCGTCGTCGGACTCCGTCACGGTATAGTCCTGAACGGCGCCGGTGAGCGCCGCGCCGAGAGACTGGGACGCGTTGCGCAGGGCCGTCACGATCTTGGTGCGCTCGGATGCGTCGGGGACGCGGAACTGGACGCCGCGGTTCTGGATCCCGATGCCGCCCGTGAGCCGGACGTTGTTCTCGCGCAGGAGCCGGCGGGAATCGTCGCGCAGGTTGTCGACCTGTTGCTTGGTGAGCGAGGCCGAGTCCACTTCCAGCAGCAGGTGGGCCCCGCCCTGCAGGTCGAGCCCGAGCACGATGGTCTTGGCGGGCGAGGGCAGCACGCGATCGAGCGCGGCCCGCGCGTCCGGCGGCAAGAGGCTCGGCAGCACGATGAAGGCCGCGACCAGCGTGCCGAGGAGGATGGTGACGACTTTCCAGGTCGCGAAACGCATCATGGCTGTTGTTCTTCTCTGGGCCGGCCGGACGCGATGCCGGCCAGGGATCACACCTTGGCGGTCGGGACGGCGTCCTTGACGGGTTCGCCCTTGGCGCGGACCTCGGTGATCATGGCGCGGGCCAGACGCACCCTGACGTTGGGGGCGATCTCGACCTCGACCTCGGTGGCGTCCGTCGACTTCGTCACCTTGCCGATGAGCCCGCCGGCCGTCACCACCGTGTCGCCGCGCCGCACCGCGCCGATCATCTCCTGATGAAGCTTCTGCTTCTTCTGCTGCGGGCGCAGCAGCAGGAAGTACATGATGACCAGGATGGCGGCGAAGGGCGCCACCTGCATGAGGATGTCGGTGCCGCCGCCGAGGGCGCCGGCGGTCTGGGCATAGGCAGGGGTGAACACGCGCGGTCTCCGGAGGCCGAGCCCGGTCGTCCCCGGGGTTGGCGGCGTCCGTGCCTCTTATCCCCCTCCGGCAGGTGAAGCAATGGCGGCTGGTCGACAGGACCCTCGCCGACACCGTCCGGCCCGCGCCGCGCCGGTCCGCGCGACGGGCCCGGTCATTCCGGTGCACAGGGAGGACGGGACCGAGTCCGCGGGAGGCGGTCGGCGCCTTGACAGGCCGAGGAGGCGGCCCCCACAAGCCTGCCCACGCCTGGTTCAACTGCAACGGAAAGTCGGCCCTTGTCCACCCTCCCCACCGACGCTCCCGTCGCGGCGCTGCTCGAACGCATCGCGCTGGCGCTTGAGCGCCTGGCGCCCGCCGAGCCGGCCCCGCCCGACCTCGACGCCGCCGATGCCTTCGTCTGGTCCGCCACCGGCACGCTGACGCCCGTCCCCCGGGTCAACCGCGTCGACATCGCGCTGCTGCGCGGCATCGATCGCGTGCGCGACCAGTTGCTCGACAACACGCGCCGCTTCGCCCGCGGCCTGCCGGCCAACAACGCCCTGCTCTGGGGCGCGCGCGGCATGGGCAAGTCGTCGCTCGTCAAGGCCGCGCAGGCCGCCGTCAACGCCGACCTCGCGGCCGGCGCGCCGCGGCTCAAGCTGGTCGAGATCCACCGCGAGGACATCGACGGGCTACCCGCCCTCATGTCGCTTCTGCGCCACAGTCCGCACCCATTCGTGCTGTTCTGCGACGACCTGTCCTTCGATTCCGACGACACCAGCTACAAGTCGCTGAAGGCGGTCCTCGAAGGCGGCATCGAGGGCCGGCCGCCCAACGTGCTGTTCTACGCCACCTCGAACCGGCGCCACCTGATGCCCCGGGACATGATGGACAACGAGCGCTCGACCGCCATCAATCCCGGCGAAGCCGTTGAAGAGAAGGTGTCTTTGTCGGACCGCTTCGGCCTGTGGCTCGGCTTCCACAAGTGCTCGCAGGACGATTACCTCGACATGGTGGCGGGCTACGCCGACCATTTCGGCCTCGGTCTCGGCCGTCAGGAGCTGGCGCCCGAGGCGCTGGAATGGTCCACCACGCGAGCGTCGCGTTCGGGCCGCACCGCCTGGCAATTCATCCAGGACCTCGCCGGTCGCCTGGACAGGAAGCTGTCCGAAACCTAGGATCGCGTGGCCACGGTTCGACCGGATTTCGGCCATGCGGAGCACGATTTACCCATGATGTTGAACCGTACCGGACCGGTGCTGACAGCGGCCGCGCTGATGCTCGGTGCCGCCGCTCCGGTGCTCGCCGCCGACCTGCCGGCCGCGACGGCGCCGCTGCCGACCTTCGTGGCCCCGCCGCCCGTCGCGACGAGCCCCTACGGCATCCTGTCGGAAGTGCGTTTCGGCGTCCTCGCCCATGGCGTCGACGAGCACGAGTCCGGCACGATCGACGTCAACGGCGAGATCCTGTCCGTCAAGCCGACGCATCTCCAGGGAGCCTGGGACTACCTCGTCCCCCGCTTCCACCTCGGCGGCAACCTCAACACCGCCGGCCGCACCAGCGACGTCTACGGCGGCGTGACCTGGCAGTTCCCGATCTACAACCGGTTCTTCGGCGAACTCGGTTTCGGCGGCGACCTCAACGACGGCAACACGTCCAAGGTCTTCCCGAAGGGCAACACCGACATCCGTGTCGGCTGCGTGGCCAATTTCCGCGAATCCGCGTCGCTCGGCTACCACCTCACCGATCACTGGAACGTCATGGCCTTCGCCGAACACGCCTCCAACGCCGGCCTGTGCGCCCACAACGAGGGCATCACGGCCATCGGCGGCCGCGTCGGCTACGTGTTCTGAGGCGGCGGGCCGAGGCCCACCCGGCGGCCGCGGCATCCGCGCCCGGCACGCGTGCTCGTGAAGTGTCGAGAGGCGGCGGGCCTGTCCTTGGACCCACCGCCTCCGATCGCACGCCCAACAGTGTCTCGCGGCTGGGCGGCTTGGCTGACCCCGGGGCCATGGCCCGGGGTCGTATCTCTGTGAGCCCGGCTCAGGTCCCGGCGAGGAAGCCGGTGGGGTCGACCGGGGTCGAACCCTTGCGCAGCTCGAAGTGGAGCTGGGGCGAGGACACGTTGCCGCTCTGTCCCGACTTCGCCACCGTCTGACCGCGCTTCACCGTCTCGCCGCGCTTGACGTCGATCTCGCCGTTGTTGGCGTAGGCCGTCACGTAGCCGTTGGGGTGACGGATCAGCACGAGGTTGCCGTAGCCCTTGAGCTCGTTGCCGGCATAGGCCACGACCCCGCCCTCGGCCGCCTTGACCGCCGTGCCTTCCGGCACCGCGATGTTGATGCCGTCGTTGCCGCCGGAGCCGCCCTTGAAGCCCTGGATGATGCGGCCGCGGGCCGGCCAGCGGAACTCGGGCCCGCCCCCCTCGGCCGTGACGGCGGCGGGTGCGGCGGCCGGGGCCGCCACCGCGGCGGCCGCGACGGGCACGCTCGCGGTCGGGGTCGCGTCGACGGTCTTCTTCTCCAGCGCGGCGACCTGCTCGGGCTTGGCGGGGGCCGGCGCGGGCTTGGCCGGCGTCGCGGCCGCGACCTTGGCGGCCTTGGCGGCGGCGGCGGCGGCCTTCACGGCCTCGGCCTTGGCCTTGGCGGCGTCGCGGTCGGCCGCGAGCTTCTGGGCGGCGGCGGCCTTCTCGGCAGCGGCGGCCTTCTGGGCCTCGGCTCGGGCGGCGGCGTCCTTCGCGGCATCCTTGCCGGCGACCTTGTGGGCCGCGTCCGCCTTGGCGAGCTTGGCCTTCTGGGCCTCGGCGGCCTTCTGGGCGAGGGCGGCCTCGTGGGCGGCCGCGACCCGGTCGGCCTCGGCGGCCTTCTGGGCTGCGGCCGCCTTCTCGGCCACGGCCTTGTCGGCGGCACGCTGGGTCGCCACGATGCGCTGCGCCTCGGCGTTGCGCTCGGCGAGCGTCTGGGGCTTCTCGGCGACCTTGAAGGGCAGGCCGGGCTTGCGCACGGCTTCGGCCGGCTCCTCGGCCTTGGCGGCTCGCGCCGGAGCGGGCTTCACGGGCTCGGCGGGCTCCACGGGCTCGGAGCGGACCGGTGCGGCCTGCGCCACGCGGGACGCGCCCGGAGCGGACGCGACCGCATTGTAGATCGGAACCACGATCGTGCCGCCCGGCTGGACTTCGGAGGCGCTATGCAGGCCGTTCACCTGGAGCAGGACGTTCAGCGGCACGCCGTAGCGCTCCGCCAGCTTGGCGCCCGTGTCGCCCGCGCCGACCTGGACGGAGGCGCCGCCCTGCCCGGTCCAGCCGCCGAAGGACGCGCCGGGGACGCTGTGGGCGGGCCCGATCGATCCCGTGGTCTCGTGCGACACGCCGACGGGCGCGGCATGGACGGGCGCGACGCTGGCCACCTGGCCGCGGGGCGCCAGGGCCGAGGTCGTCACCGGCGGCGTGCGCCCGGTGCCGAGCGGCTGGCTGGCATGGGCGACCTTCTTGGGCTTCTGGACCGAACCCGTCGCGAAGGGATTGCCGAAAGCGTCGCCGAAGCGGGTCGTGTCGGCCGAGCAGCCGCTCATGAGCGCCGCAACGGCCGTCATGGCGCAGATCTGAATGGCGATCCGGCATTGACCGGGCGTCAACAGCTTACTCATCAGCGGGTCATCCACTCAACGCAGGCTCAATAGAAACCATGTAGAGCGATGCCGGTTAAGGGACGGTTTAAGATGAATCCCGGTGCCGCGATTTAGCCGGGCCGGTAAAACCCGACGGCGTCGGGCGACCGTGTCACAGCCCGAGCGAGGGTCCGTCGTAGAGCGGGCGCAGGCGGGCCGGAGCGAGCGGGGTGAGGCTCCATTCCATTGCGGCATTCCGGCGCCCGTGGACGAGCCGCTGGCCCGAGCCGGGGGTCGCCCGGGCGAACACCACGGTCCCGTCGGCGGCCAGGAGCCGGCCGAGCTCGGCCGGGACCTCGTCCATGACGGCATGGACCAGGATGCGGTCGAAGGGCGCCCGGTCCGGCGGCACCGCGAGGCCGTCGCCCCACACGACCTCGGCGTTGATGATCCCGAGCGAGGCCAGGCGCGCCCTCGCGCCCTGCGCCAGCGTGCGGAACCGCTCGACGCCCAGCACCTCGCCCCCGAGCCGGGCCAGCACGGCGGTGGCGTAACCCGAGCCCGATCCCACCTCCAGCACGCGGCTGTCCGGCGTCGGGCCGAGCGCCTCCATCATGCGCGCCACAAGGAAGGGTTCGGACAGCGTCTGGCCGCAGGGCAGCGGTAGTGCGACGTCCCGGGCCGCGAGGTCGGCATAGCGATGGGGCACGAAGACGTGGCGCGGGACCGCCTCCATGGCGCGCAGCACCGCGAGGTCGCGGATGCCGCGGTGACGCAGGCGGAACAGGAACTCCGCCCGGGCTTCGAGGCTCGGCGCCGTCACGCGGGGCGCCCCTCGTTCACGCGAAGGCCTTCGCGTAGCGCTCCATCGTGTCGCGGTCGGTGAGGTCGAGCCGCAGGGGCGTGACCGAGATCCTGTGCCGGCGCAGCGCCTCGAGGTCGGACCCCTCGACGGGGGTGAAGCGGCCGCGGGCGAAGCCGATCCAGTAGTAAGGGTTGCCGCGCCCGTCCTCGCGGGCGTGGACCTGCATCAGCGCCGTGTCGCGCACGCCCTGCGCGGTCACTTCGAGCCCGGCGACCTCCTCCGGGGGGCAATCGGGAAAGTTGACGTTGACCAGGGTGCCGCGCGGGATGCCGACGGCGAGGATGCGCCGCACGGTCTCGGCCGCATGGGTCTCGCCGCAGGCCCAGTGGGGGTTGCGGCGGCCCGACACGGGGCCGTAGGCCTGGCTCAGCGCGATCGACGGCACGCCCAGCAGCGTGCCCTCCATGGCGGCCGCGATCGTACCCGAATAGGTGACGTCCTCGGCGACGTTCTGGCCGCGGTTGATCCCCGACAGGACGAGGTCCGGTCGCCTGTCCTTCAGGATGGCGTTCATCGCCATGATGACGCAATCGGTCGGCGTGCCCCGCACCGCGAAACGCCCCTCCGACACTTCGCGCAGGCGCAGCGGGTCGTTGAGCGAGAGCGAATGGGCGACGCCCGACTGGTCGGTCTCGGGCGCCACGACGACGACCTCGGGGCTCAGTTCGCGTGCGACGCGTTCCAGCACGGCGAGGCCGGGCGCGTGGATCCCGTCGTCGTTGGTGATGAGGATCAGCATGACGGCCCCCTGCTCCCGGCGGGTTCGATCCGCTCGCACCCGCCCATGTAGGGTCGCAGCGCCGCCGGCACCGCGATGGCGCCGTCGGTCTGCTGATAGTTCTCCAGAACGGCGACGAGCGCCCGGCCGACCGCGACGCCCGACCCGTTGAGCGTGTGGACGAAGCGCGGGCTCTTGCCCCCGGCCGGCCGGTAGCGGGCCTCCATGCGCCGGGCCTGGAAGTCGCCGCACACCGAACAGGACGAGATCTCCCGGAACGCGTTCTGCCCGGGCAGCCAGACTTCGAGATCGAAGGTGCGGCGCGACGCGAACCCCATGTCGCCGGTGCAGAGCGCCATGCGGCGATAGTGCAGGCCGAGCCCTTCGAGGACGTCCTCGGCGGCGCGGGTCATGCGCTCGTGCTCGGCGTCCGAGGTCTCGGGCGTGGTGATCGACACCATCTCGACCTTGGCGAACTGGTGCTGGCGGATCATGCCGCGCGTGTCGCGGCCCGCCGAGCCGGCTTCTTTACGGAAACTCTGCGTCAGGGCCGTGAAGCGCAGCGGCAGGTCCGCCTCGTCCAGCACCCGCTCGCGCACGAGGTTGGTCAGCGGCACCTCGGCGGTGGGGATCAGCCAGTGGTCCTCGCCGGCACGGAACTGGTCGTCGCGGAACTTGGGCAGCTGCGCGGTCCCGTACATGGCGGCATCGCGCACCAGCACGGGCGGGTCCACCTCCTCGTAGCCGTGCCGGTCGACGTGCATGTCGATCATGTACTGGCCGAGGGCGCGGTGCAGGCGCGCCAGCGCGCCGCGCAGGACCACGAACCGCGCGCCCGACATCCTGGCGGCGCTGTCGAAATCCATGAGGCCCAGGGCCTCGCCGAGCGCGTCGTGCTCCTTGGGGACGAAGCCGTCGGGAAAGCCCGGCTTCTGCCCGGCGCGGTGGATCTCGACGTTGCCGTGCTCGTCCGCCCCGACCGGCACGTCCTCGGCGGGCAGGTTGGGGATCTCCATCAGGGCGGCTTCGAGCGCACCCGTGGCGTCCCGCTCCTCGGCCTCGAGCGCCGGCGCTTCGGCCTTCAGGCCCGCCACCTCGGCCTTCAGCCGCTCGGCCGTCTCGGAATCCTTGCGGCCCATCGCCTGGCCGATCTCCTTGGCGGCGGCGTTGCGCCGCTCCTGCACCGCCTGCAGGCGGAGGATCGCGGCCTTGCGGCGGTCATCGAGCGCCAGCAGCGCCGCGCTCAGCGGCTCCAGCCCGCGCGACCGGCGGCCGGCGTCGAAAGCGCCGGGGTTGTCGCGGATCCACTTGATGTCGAACATGCTCGCCCAGCCCCGCGGGCCCGTGGCGGCCGGGCTCCCGGATCAGACCGTGGGGCCGGCGTTCGCACGGGCGCGCCTCTTCTCCATCGCCCGCACGGTGACGACCGCGCCTTCGTAGAGAAGCAGCATGGGCAGCGCAAGCGAGCACATGGAGATGACGTCGGGGGGCGTCAGCACCGCCGCCGCCACCACCACCACCACGATGGCGTAGCGCCGCTTCTCGCGCAGGAAGGTCGAATCGATGATGCCGACCTGGCCCAGCAGCGTCAGGATGACGGGCAGCTGGAACGCCACGCCGAAGGCGAAGATCAGCGTGGTGATGAGCGACAAATATTCGCTGACCTTGGGCAGCAGCTCGATCGCGGCCTGCCCGGGCTCGGGCGTCTGGAGCTGGTGGACCGAGAACTGGATCAGCAGCGGCATCACGACGAAATAGACGAGCAACCCGCCCATGAAGAAGAACACCGGCGTCGCCACCAGGTAGGGCAGGAAGGCGCGCCGCTCCGTCTTGTAGAGGCCTGGTGCCACGAACATGTAGACCTGCGTGGCGATGACCGGGAAGGCCAGGAAGGCCGCCCCGAACATCGACAGCTTGAGGTTGGTGTAGAACTGTTCGAGGAAGTGGGTGGCGATCAGCGTCGCCTTCTCGTAGCCGACGACGCGCACGTAGGGCTCGACGAGGATGTTGTAGATGGCGTGCGAGAAGTAGAAGCAGAACAGGAAGCCGACCAGGAAGGCCGCCACGGACTTGATCAGCCGCGCCCGCAACTCGATGAGGTGCTCGATCAGCGGCGCCTTCGAGCCCTCGATGTCGTCGACGTGCTGGTTCATGGACGGGGGTCGCGACGCGGGGGAAGGAAGGACCGGCCGCGGACCGCGACGGCGCGCTGGGGCGCGGCGAGCCTGTCGCCCGGCGGTCGGCGTTTCGGCACGAGGACGCGGCGCCGGGGACCGGAGCCGGTCCCGGGTTCGACCGCATGGACGGCGCCCGACTCTGCGGCCGGCGTGTGGTGGGCCGGTGCGGCGGTCTCGAGCACGAGCGCGTCGGAGGGCGCGAGGGCCGGAACCTCCTCGGCGGGCAACGGCATGGCGATGGAGGGCGGCTCCGCGGCGGGCGTCGCGGGCGACGCGCTGCTGGTGGCCGTGACGGATCCGACCGCGCCGGTGAGTTCGGCCTTGATGTCGGCGACGGGGTTGAAGGCGACGTCGAGCGACGCCGTCTCCTTCAGCTTCGTCACCTCGGCCCGCAGGTCGTCGAGGTCCGCCTCCTTCATGGCCTCCATGAACTGGCCCTGGAACTCGCCCGCCATGCGGCGCAGCCTGGTCACCATCTGGCCCACCTGCCGGAGCACGCGAGGCAGGTCCTTGGGGCCGATCACGATCAGCGCCACCACGCCGATGATCAGCAACTTGCTGGCGTCGAAGTCGAACATGGATCCGGGATCTGGGGACAGGGCTGGTGGAGGTTCGGCGAGGGGGCACGGTCGGGCCCCGGGCGCGGAAAAGCGGCGGATCGACGCGGCTGCGCGGAGGCTCCGGGCGCAGCGGCGCGAGGCGCCCGGGCTCCGACGGTCACGCGAGACGGCCCCGCGCCAGGCGGGGCCGGTTCGGGTCAGCCGACGCGGCGACCGTCCGTCGTGGTCTCGACGCTGCCGACCGGGCGGTGGTCGATGGTCCGCACGGGCTGCACGGTCTCGCCCACGGGGCGCACCGGCTCGGCCACGACGGTCGGCTTGACGGGGGTCTCGTCCTCGTCCGCCATGCCCTTCTTGAAACTCTTGATGCCCTTGGCGAAGTCGCCCATCAGGTCGGACACCTTCCCCTTGCCACCGAACAGGAGCAGCAGCACGCCGCCCACGATGATCCAGTGCCAGATGCTCATTCCACCCATGATGACCTCCACGCCGTCGCGGCCTCGCCGGCCGCCCCCGCCCGTTGGATGGAACCTATGCGCGGGCCCCCCGGAAGACAAGTTGCCCGGGGTGCGGGAGAGGGCCGGAGCCGCGGACGACCTCGGCGGGCCGGCCCGGGATCCGCGGTCGCCTCAGAGGCGATACTTGATCTGGTCGGTCCAGAAGCGCTCGAGCCGCACCAGGGCCTGGTTGACGCGCTGGAACTCCTCGGACGAGATGCCGCCGATCTGCTCCACCGTGAGCACGTGCTTCTCGTAGAGCGCCGCCACGATCGTGTGCACTTCCTTGCCCTTCTCGGTCAGGCTGATGCGGACCGAGCGGCGGTCGATGCGCGAGCGGGCATGGTGCAGGTAGCCCGTCTCCACCAGCTTCTTGACGTTGTAGGACACGTTGGAGCCGAGATAGTAGCCCCGGGTGCGCAACTCGCCCGCCGTGAGTTCCTTGTCGCCGATGTTGTAGAGCAGCAGCGCCTGGACGGCGTTGACGTCGCCGCGCCCGCGCCGGTCGAACTCGTCCTTGATGACGTCGAGCAGGCGGCGATGCAGCCGCTCCACCAGCGTCAGCGACTCGAGATAGACCGGGCGCACCTCGTTGTGGCGCTCGTCGCGCTCCTGTGCGGCTTCCACCTTCATGACCTTGCTCATCGCGCGCCCCGTCTGTTGTGCCCGTCTGGGCCGTTGGTCCGATCGGGCCGGTGGTCCGGCCGCTTCCCTGTATGGCGAAGTTACGGCGGCTCCGATGAAGACGAGTTTAAGCGACAGCCTGAATGTGGGGTTTACTTCTTAGGGTCAATCGAAACTGAAAGGGACAGTGAGCATCGCGGTGGCCCGCTGACTCGATTAAATTTGTATGGACCTCGGCTTTGCAGGAGATATCCACAGCACCATTGGAACCATCGCGCTTTTAGACTTGGGAAAGCAAAAACCAACCGTTCACCCTGCCGCGTCGGCGACCTGGGCGGCCGACCACACGAGGCCGAGGTAGGCGGCCATCAGGGCGACGTCGAGGAGCCCCGTGACGAGCGGATGGTCGAAAAACCCCGGCATCACCACCAGCACCAGGATCTGGGCGCCGACCGCCACGAGCCAGATCACCCCGCCCCAGGGGGCCGCGAGCCACAGGCCGACGGAAGCGATGAAGTCCACCACGGCGAAGAACACGGCCGCCACCATGGCGGCGGGCGCCAGGGCCGCGAAGGGGCTGAGGCCGTCGGCGCCGGTCGTCAGCACCGCCCTCCACTGGAGCAGGCCCTGCAGGATCCAGATGGCGGCGGTGACGCGCATGAACACCAGGAGGGCGAGGCCGAACCGCGTCCGATCGTCGTGCCCGCCCGGCGGCTTCAGCACGATCGCGGCCTGGGGCGCCGCGGTGGCCACACGGCGTTTCGCCGTCGATCTCTGCATCGGGCTGGTCCTCGCTCTCCGACGGCGCGACTTTCCCGCCGGGCCGGCCTCGTGATAGCGTTGCCGCACCGACACAGGAACCGTTTTTCAGCCATGGCGCCACGTCTTCCGGGCCTCGCGCATGCCGAGCCGGCCGAACCCCTCGCCCCGTCCGCGCCGAGCCTCGGCCTCGTGCACCGCCCCCGCCGCAACCGCAAGGCCGATTGGGCGCGGCGCCTCGTGCGCGAGACCGTGCTCACCACCAACGACCTGATCTGGCCCGTCTTCATCATCGACGGCGAGCGCCGGCGCGAGCCCGTGGCCTCGATGCCGGGCGTCGAACGCCTGTCGGTCGACGAGGCCGTCAGGGCCGCCGTGCGCGCCGCCGAACTCGACATCCCGGTCCTGTCGCTGTTCCCCTACACGGACCCGGACCTGCGCGACCCGCACGGTTCGGAGGCGCTGCGGGACACCAACCTCATCTGCCGCGCCTGCCGCGCCATCAAGCGTGAGGTGCCCCACATCGGCCTCCTCACCGATGTGGCGCTCGACCCCTACACGAGCCACGGGCACGACGGGCTGCTCGAGGGGCACCGCATCGTCAACGATCCGAGCGTGGCCGTGCTGGTCGGGCAGGCGCTGGTCCAGGCCCGCGCCGGGGCCGACATCATCGCCCCCTCGGACATGATGGACGGGCGCGTCGGCGCGATCCGGGCCGGCCTCGACGCCGAAGGCTTCGAGGACGTGCAGATCATGAGCTACGCGGCCAAATACGCCTCGGCCTTCTACGGCCCCTTCCGCGACGCGATCGGGACCTCGGCGGCGCTGGTGGGCGACAAGCAGACCTACCAGATGGACCCGTGCAACGGGGCGGAAGCCCTGCGGGAAGTCGAGCTCGACCTGCGGGAAGGCGCCGACATGGTGATGGTCAAGCCCGGCCTGCCCTATCTCGACGTGGTGCAGCGGGTGAAGGCGCATTTCGGCGTGCCGACCTTCGCCTACCAGGTGTCCGGCGAATACGCCATGATCGAGGCCGCGGCCCGGAACGGCTGGATCGACGGCGACCGCGCCATGGTGGAAAGCCTGAACGCCTTCAAGCGGGCCGGCGCCGACGGCATCATGACCTACTTCGCCCCGCGGGTGGCGGAGCGGCTGTCGCGGCGGCGCTGACGCGGCCTTGCCGCGCATTCGCCATCCCTCGATTTTCAGGCCCGATGCGCTTCTGCGAGCCATCGGCCGTCGCGTATGGCGGACCCAGCGTTCGTGGCGGACGCCCTGGAGGTCAGGCGCCGGCGAAACGCGGCCCGCGCAGGATGCGTGGCGGGACCATCACGCGATCAGGGTTCGCGTCGCCTTGCGTCTCTCGCGGACTCCACGCGTGCCACCCCAATGCTGATCGTCGCCGCGTCATGTGCGAGACGGCAGGTTCTGCCCGGGCTCAGGCACTCACCTCGCGGTTTCGGAGCGAGTGACGAGCGCTTCTATCTTCGTATGCAATTGCTCTACTTCGCTTTCCAGCCTTTCGAGCTCGATCCTTCTCTCGAAGATTTCGCTCTCGATGTCAGATCCAGGTTGATCAGGGGCGCTGTAGACATCAGCGATGACCGATTTAGCCGTATCGTAGATGCCTTTCACGACAGCACTCGAGACGAGCGCTGAGGTCGCGACCTCGACGACCCCAATGAGTGCCGGGACCATGCTCATCGCTCGTCTCCCCTACTTGCGCCAATCAGGGAATTGCCTCTTTTGCCCGACATGCCAGTACAAACGTTCGATGGCATGAAGGACACACACCGCGATCAAAAAAGAGCTGGGATGGCTGAACATCCAGGAATTTCGGAGCGAAACGATGCTGTTCTCATCCGCTGCAGCACTGGTGGCCGAAAATGCGTGCGGGCCGGCTCTCAGCACTGCATCGTCCGGATGGAAATCGAGACCAATCGAGAAGAAAAAAAGCAAGAGGTAGGAGGCCCGGAAAAGATTGCTTTCCGACGAAAAGCCAAAGCCGACCGCCAGAACTGCTATCGTCAGGAGGATATTCTCGCCCCTGATGTCGAGATCGTTTCGTGCGGCTTCAACAAGGAGCGGCAGCAACGGCATCACAATGACGGCCGACACTGCAAAGAACCACGTCCCGAGCATCTCGGATCGGGATGGGGAGGAGACGTTGCGGACTACCACACCGCTGGACATGGATCCTGACCCGTCTCCTCTTCGGTGAAGAGACTGCATGCTGCCGCCGGCTGCCGCAAGTGCCCTTGCACGGCAACGCGAACGACAACAGCGACATTTGCCCAGCATCGATGGTTGGTTCAATGGGTCCGTGAGCACGAAACAGGCTGCGCCGGTGCGATGCCGCATGCGGGCGCGGCAGCCTGCCGTGCCGTCCGGACGATCTCGACCGAGTCTCCGCGCGCGACGTGCCTCTACCGCCCCGGGTCGTCGTGGCGCTATCCTGGCCCGATGTCCGCCCTCCGCTTCGCCCCGCCTGCCCTGCTCGTGCCTGCCCTCCTCCTGGCCCTGCTGCTCCTGGCGCCGCTGCTGGCCGGCTGCGCCCGGACGGCGGACCGCGACGAGGCGGCGGTCTGCGCCAGCGCGGCCGCGGGCCTCGTCGCGCCCGTGCGCCTCAAGGTCGGCGGCGCGACCCCGCTCGCCCCCGATGCCGAGGGGCGCGCCGGCGTCCGCGTCGTGCTGGCGCCCGAGGACCCGGACGTCGCCCTGCCGTGGCTCGAATGCCGCTTCGCGGGGCGCGGCCCCCATCCGGACCTCGCCGCCCTGGCGCGGTCCTCGGGGCCGGTCGACGAGACCCACCTCTATTTCCTCAAGCGCTTCTGGCTCGGCTCGGACGAAGCCGCCGATGCCGCGCCGGAGGCGGACGAGGCGTTGGTGCCCGAACTGCCCTTCGGGGTGGCCTACGCGATCCAGCAGGGTCTGAACGCCCTGCCCGACGCCGCCGTCTACGGGCTGCTCGCCGCCGCCTATTCGCTCGTCTACGGCCTGTCCGGCCGCATCAACCTCGCCTTCGGCGAGATCGCGGCAGTGGGCGGCCTCGCGGCCGTGGCGGGGACCGCCGTGGCGCGCGACCAGGCGGCCGGCCCGATCCTGGTCCTGGCGCTCGGTCTCGGCGTGTGGGCGGCGGCGCTGCACGGCCTCGCCGTCGAGCGTCTGGTGCTCTGGCCGCTACGACGCGCGCCGGGCCAGCAAGCGCTGGTCGCGACCGTGGGGGTCGCGCTCGCGCTGCGGGAATATCTGCGGCTCGCCACGGGCTCCCAGCCCAAATGGGTCCCGCCCCTCCTGGCCGAGCCGGCCCGCATCGCCCGGGGCGGCGGCTTCGTCATCACCGTCACCCCCATGGCGCTGCTCCTCGCCGGAGGCGCGGCGGTGGCCTCGGCGGGGCTCCTGGCGCTGTTCCGCTTCACCGCCTTCGGGCGCGACTGGCGCGCCACGGCGGACGATCCCCTGGCGGCGGCCCTGATGGGCGTCGACCCGCGCGGCCTGTCGCTCCGCACCGCGATCCTCGCCGCCGCGCTGGTGGGTGCCGCGGGCGCGGGCGTGACGCTGAATTACGGGGGGATCGGCTTCGACTACACGACGGGGCTCGGCCTCAAGGCGCTGATCGCGGCGATCATCGGCGGCATCGGCTCGGTGCCGGGCGCCTTCCTGGGCGGTCTCGCCATCGCGGTCTTCGAGGCCCTGTGGTCGGCGGTGCTGCCCATCGGGGACCGCGACCTCGCGCTCGACGTCATGCTGGTGGCGGTGCTGACGGTGCGGCCGGGCGGCTTCCTGGGCTCGCGCGATCCCGTGGCGCGGCGCATGCCGTGACCGCCGGGGCGACGCCCGGGCACCGGCGGCCTCCTGGGGAGCCAGGCCCTTGCGGGGCGGCGGGGCGGCGCCCAGATTGCCATCATCTTCAGGGGGCGACGGGCCATGGCCTACACCACGACATCTCCGGGTCCGCAGCCGGTCGGGCGCGCGGGACTGCCCTGGGGGGCGCTCGACGGCGTGCGGCGCCGGCGGGTCACGGCCGTGATGCTGGATCTCGTTCTGGTGTCGATCGCGGCCTTCGGCCTCTGGCTGGCGCTGCTCGTGCTCACCTTCGGCCTGTCGCTGGTGATCCTGCCGCCGCTGTTCCCCTTCGTGGCCTTCTTCTACAACGGCCTCACGGTGTCGGGTCCCTCCATGGCCACGCCCGGCATGCGCCTGTGCGGGCTCGAGCTCAGGATGGATGTCACCGGGGCGCGCGTACCGTTCCTGAATGCGGCGCTCCACGCCGTCCTGTTCTATTTTTCCTGGACGATCCCGCCCATCCTGCTCGTCTCGCTGCTCACCCGTGACAAACGTTGCTTGCATGACGTGTTCTCGGGCGTCATCGTGGTGCGCCGCCTGTAGATGAGAAAACGCCAGGAACTGGGGAGAGCGCCCCGCGCCATGAACGAACCTTCTGACATGCACGGCTTCGGGAGGAGGCTGGATTGACGCGCGAGCCGCGTGACGCGCCTCAGTTCTACCTGACGGCGCCCTCGACCTGCCCGTACCTGCCGAACCGGCTCGAGCGCAAGGTCTTCACCCACCTCATCGGCCGCCGCGCCGCCGCCATCAACGACGCGCTGACGCAGTCGGGCTTCCGCCGCTCGCAGACGATCGCGTATCGGCCGGCCTGCGAGATGTGCCGGTCCTGCGTCTCGGTCCGGGTGCTGGTCGACGAGTTCGAGGCGTCGAAGAGCTTCCGCCGCGTCACGGCGCGCAACCACGACCTTGTGTCCTTCCCGGTCGACCCCAAGCCCACCTCGGAACAATACGGGCTGTTCCGCGCCTATCTGGCGGCCCGGCACGGGGAAGGCGGCATGGCCGACATGAGCATCCTCGACTTCGCCATGATGGTCGAGGACTCGCATGTCGAGACCAAGCTGATCGAGTACCGGCGGCACGGGCCCGACACGGCCATCACCCGGCGCGGCCAGGGACCGCTGGTCGCCATGTGCCTGACCGATATCCTCGCCGACGGCCTGTCGATGGTCTACTCGTTCTACGACCCCGAACAGGCCGATCGCTCCCTCGGCACCTACATGGTCCTCGACCACATCGCCCGCGCGAAGGCGCTCGGCCTGCCCCACCTCTACCTCGGCTACTGGGTCGAGGGCTCGCGCAAGATGGCCTACAAGGCCCGCTTCACCCCCCAGCAGCGGCTGGGCATCAACGGCTGGGAACGCTTCGCCTGAGCGCGCCCGCCGGCGTCGCGGCCGGTCAGGCGAAGCGGTTGTCGCGCGGGAAGCCGCGGGGCGGCAGGCGCCCGCGGTCGGCGCGGTTGCCCATCCAGGGCAGGATGTCCTTCTGGGACAGGACATGGTCCTTGCCGGCCGTGTCCCGCCAGGGCAGTCCCTCCGCGAGGCCGAAGACCCGGACGTCGGACAGGCCCGCCACGGCGCGCTGCAGCTTCACCCCCTTGCCGCGCGCCATCTCGGGCACCTGCCGCAGCGGGAACACCGCCATGTGGCGGTCGTTGCTCACCACGGCGATGTGGTCGCCCCTGGCCATGACCATGAGCTTGGCCTTGGCGGGCGCCGTGGGGGAGATCAACGCCTTGCCCTTGCGGGTCCCGACCACGAGGTCCGCCATGGCGGCCACGAAGCCGCGCCCGTCGCTCGACACCACCAGCACGCGCCCGCCCTCCTCGTAGGGCAGCACGGCCGCGACGTCCTCGCCCTCGCCGAGGTCGGCCATGAGCCGCAGGGGCTCGCCGAAGCCGCGGCCGCCGGGCAGCTTGGCGACGTCCAGCGTGAACACCTTGCCGTCGGTCGCCAGGACCACGATGCGGCCGGTGGTCTCGGCCGGGAAGGCGAGACGCAGGGCGTCGTCGCCCTTGAAGGTGAGCGCCGACAGGTCGGCGCCGTGACCCTTGAGGGTGCGGATCCAGCCCTTCTCGGTGACCACGACCGTGACGGGCTCGCGCTCGACGAAGCTCTGCGCCGATACGGTGGAGTCGAAGTACGGCAGGGCGGCGAAATCGGTCCGGCGCTTGCCGAGCGGGGTGTCCGGCCCATAGGCCTTGCGCACGTCGCGGATCTGCGCCTCGACGGCCTTCCACTGCTGCGCCTCGCTGGCCACGAGGCCGAGCAGCTTGTCGCGTTCGCGGGTGAGCTTGTCGTGCTCCTTGCGCAGCTGCATCTCCTCGAGGCGGCGCAGCGCGCGCAGCCGCGTGTCGAGCACGTATTCGGCCTGCATGTCGCTGAGATCGAACCTCGCCTTGAGCGCCGCCTTGGGCTCGTCCTCCTCGCGGATGATGCGGATCACCTCGTCGAGGTTGAGGAAGACGATCAGCATGCCGGCCAGCACTTCGAGCCGGCGCTCGATCTCGCCGAGCCGGTGGCGGGACTGGCGCACCAGCACGGCGCGGCGGTGATCGAGCCACTGGCGCAAAGCCTCGCCGAGCCCGACCACCCGCGGCACCACGCCATCCACGAGGACGTTCATGTTGAGCGGCACGCGCACTTCGAGCTCCGTCAGCCGGAACAGGTGCTCCATCATCACGCCGGGCTCGACGCCGCGGGTGCGCGGTTCGATGACGACGCGCACGTCCTCGGCCGATTCGTCCCGCACGTCGGCGACGAGCGGGCTCTTCTTCTCGTTGATGACCTCGGCCAGGCGCTCGATCAGCCGCGACTTCTGCACGCCATAGGGGATCTCGGTGACGACCGCCGTCCAGCTGCCGCGCTCGCCGGGCTCGACCTCCCAGCGCGCCCGCAGGCGGAACGAGCCGCGCCCGGTGCGGTAGCTCTCGGCGATCGAGGCGGCGTCCTCGACGCAGATGCCGCCGGTCGGGAAATCGGGGCCCTTCACGAAGCCGACCAGCGCCGCCGCATCGGCCTCGGGATGGTGGATCAGGTGGAGTGCGGCATCGCAGAGCTCCACGAGGTTGTGGGGCGGGATCGACGTCGCCATGCCGACCGCGATGCCCTGGGCGCCGTTGGCGAGCAGGTTCGGAAAGGCGGCCGGCAGCACCACCGGCTCCTCCTTGTCGCCCGAATAATTGGGCCTGAGGTCGACCGTGTCGTGCTCGATGCCGTCGAGCAGCATCTTGGCGAAGACCGTCATGCGGGCTTCGGTGTAGCGGTAGGCCGCCGCGGGATCGCCGTCGATGTTGCCGAAATTGCCCTGGCCGTCGACCAGGGGGTAGCGCGACGAGAAGTCCTGCGCGAGCCGCACCAGGGCGTCGTAGATGGCCTGGTCGCCGTGGGGGTGGAAGTCGCCCATCACGTCGCCGACGATCTTGGCGCATTTCCGGAACGCGGTGGCGGGGTCGAGCTTGAGCACCTGCATGCCGTAGAGGATGCGGCGGTGGACCGGCTTCAGCCCGTCGCGGGCGTCGGGGAGCGCCCGCCCCATGATGGTCGAGAGCGCATAGGCGAGGTAGCGCTCCTCCAGCGCGTCGCGCAGCTTGACCACGACGGGCTCGGACGGCGGAGCGGGCGGCGGGGGAGCGGTCCTGGCCATCGTGGCACCGTGTCCTTCGGATCGTGTCGGGAGGCCCTGGTCCGGTCCCGGCGGGGTATGGGTCTGGCGGGTCGGCCCTCGCCCTTGAGATGTACCGGTTTTGTTCCGGCCGCAAGGGCGCGGCGGCGCGGGCCGCGGCGACGTTGATCCCTCACCTCGCCCCGGAAAGCAACGGCGCGCGGCGCGGCGACAGCCGAACGCCGGCATGGCCCGCCGAGCCGGCGCATGACGGCACGGCATGGTCGAATTGGGGCAGGCTCGCCACAGATGCGGGAACTCCGTGGTGCCGAATGCATTCAGGTACCTGAAGCCTGACTGTTGCGGGCCTGCACTAGCCGACCCGGTGGGCGGGGCCTAGGCAGGGCCCGACGGTCGACATCGGATCCGGCGCGCGAGGCCCTGCGCGCCGATCACGGTCCAACCTGGCCTCCGCGGGATCCCCGCGGACGGCATGCTCGTGCGGGAAGCATCATGAACAAAGCCATCCTCGGCCTCTCTTCGGGCATCGCGGCCGTCGTGGCCACGCTGATCGGCGTGGCGCTGTTCAACGCGCCCCAGAGCGCCGACGCCGCGGTGATCCACGGCGGCCTCGCGCCCTGCCCGCTCGCGGAAGTCTCGCTCGACGCCGGCTACGGCGTCAGCTCCAAGGCCCTTCGCCCCGTCTGCGCGGTGCAGCGCGCCGACTGAGGCGCCGATCAGGAGGCCAGCGCCGCCAGATAGGCGCGGCGCGACGGCAGCGGAGCGACGTGGCGCGGGCCGTAGACATCCCGGGCCAGAAAATGGTCGGTGAGCCGGAAGGCCGCCGCCAGGTCCTCGGGCCCCACCGGGGCGGCACCGCCGCCCGGACGCAGGAACGGGGGCAGCGGCAACAGGCGGTCGGCATAGACCCCCGCCGCCGCGGCCGAGACGGCCCGGCCCGTCTTCGGCGACACGTAGTGGAGCTCCTCCCGCGTGCCCGTCGCGGCGCAGGCCGACAGGTCGAGGCCGAAGCCGAGCGACGCCAGGAACATCAGTTCGAACTGCACCATCTGCAGCGGCAGGGCGTCGCCGTCGTCGATGCCCTCCATCATGGCATCCAGCATGCCGTGCAGCACCGGTTGGGGCTCCCGTTCGGGGAGCAGCCGGGCGAGGCCGCACAGGTGGTTGACGGCATGGAGCGCGGCGGCGCTCTCCATCGCCCGCGCGGCGCGCAGCGCCACGCCCTCCACCAGGAACGCCCCCATGTGGTGGTCGATGCGCGCCCGCCAGGTCGCCGCGACGGCGTTGCCGGGCTGCAGCACGGGGCGCAGGCGGCGCGAGCGGCCACCCTGCACGAGCCCGAGATGCCGGCCGTGTCCGGCCGTCAGCAATTCGACGATGACGCTGGTCTCGCCATAGGCGCGGCCGCCGAGGACGATCCCGCGATCCTGCCACTCCACGCTGTGTCCCTCCCGCAACGGCGACGATGTAACGGCATTTCGGCCACCGTGGCGACACTTTCGCCGGGCGACATGTGCCGACCACGACACATTGGCAGGAGACCGGACCTTGGCGATCACGCGCCGCAGGCTGCTGGGCGGATGCGCCCTCCTGGGCCTGAACGGGACGCGCCCCGCGCGCGCCGCCTTCGACCCCTCCCCCTACTTCTCCGGCCAGGCCCGGGACCACGGGTTCACCTACAATCGCTCCAACGTCGCGGCGCTCGACCCTGTCTGGCACCGGCAGCTGGTGCGGCACGAGCACCGCGAGGCGCCCGGCACCATCATCGTCGATACGCAGAACCACTTCCTCTACGTCACGTTCGAGGACAATACGGCGCTGCGCTACGGCGTCGGGGTCGGGCTCGAAGGCTTCAAGTGGTTCGGCCGGGCGACGGTGGACCGCAAGGCGATCTGGCCGGGCTGGACGCCGCCGCCCGAGATGCTGGCCCGCCGGCCGGAGCTGCCGCACCACATGGCGGGCGGCCCCGACAACCCGCTCGGGCCCCGCGCCCTCTACCTCTACCGGAACGGCACAGACCTCGGCTACCGGCTGCACGGGACGCTGGAGCCCTGGACGATCGGCACCGACGCCTCCTCGGGCTGCGTGCGCCTGCTGCCGGAGGACATCATGGACCTTTACGGGCGGGCGCCGGTCGGCACGGCCGTGCTGGTCCTCGAGCACATCCGATGACGCGTCCCCCCGCGCTCCTCCGCCTCGCCCTGGCGTCCGCCCTCGCCGCCGCCCTCGCGGGCTGCGGGCAGTTCGGCGGCTCCTGGGCTCCCCGCGTCAACGGCGATACGCCGATCGCGACCGTGCTCGACGCCCCGCACGGCAGCCCGTCGGACTTCGACGTCAACGTCGGCCGCCGGGTGTTCTTCGCGCCGCAATCCTCGGAGCTTTCAGACACGGCCCGGGCGACGCTCGACAGGCAGGCCGCCTGGCTGAAGCGCTTTCCGCCCTACCGCATCGTGGTCGAGGGCTACGCCGACGAGCCGGGCTCGGCCGCCGCCAACATGGACCTCGGCCACCGCCGGGCCGCCGCCGTCGCGGCCTATCTCGCGCGCCAGGGCGTCGCGGCGTCGCGGATGAAGTCCGTGAGCTACGGCAACACGCGCCCGGTCCGCCTCTGCCGCGACGCGTCCTGCTGGTCGCAGAACCGCCGTGCCGTCACGGTGCTGGATTCCGTCGCGGGCTGAGGTTCGCGGGGCACGGTGCTGGCCGGCGGGGACGCGCGGCCGGCGTCACCCCTTGTCTTTCGGGAACTCCAGGCCCATGCCGCGGAACCGCTCGGGGTCGTCGAGCCAGTTCTCGCGGACCTTGACGTGCAGGAACAGGTGGACGTTGCATTCGGCGGCCTCGCCGATCTCCTTGCGGGCCGCCTTGCCGATCGCCTTCAGCGTCTGTCCGCCCTCGCCGATGACGATCTTCTTGTGACCGTCGCGGGTGACGAAGACGGTCTGCTCCACCCGGGCCGAACCGTCCGGCAGCGTCTTCCAGCTGTCGGTCTCGACCGTGGTCTGGTAGGGCAGCTCTTCGTGAAGCCGCTCGAACATCTTCTCGCGCGTGATCTCGGCCGCGAAGAGCCGCAGGGGAGCGTCCGTGACCTGGTCGGCGGGGTAGAGCCATGGCCCGGCCGGCATGGCGTCGGCGAGCACGCTCAGCAGCTTGTCGATCCCGTGCCGCTTCAGGGCCGACACCATGAACGTGTCGGCGAAGGGCAGCTTGGCGTTGACGGTCTCGGCGAGCTTCAGCAGCGTCTCGACCTCGACCGTGTCGATCTTGTTCAGCACCAGGAAGCGCCGGGCGCGGCTCTGCGCCATGCGGGACAGGATGGCCTCGTTGTCGGCATCCAGCCCCTTGCGGGCGTCGATCAGCAGAACGACGGCGTCGGCGTCGCCGCCCGCCCCCCAGGCGGCCTGCACCATGGCCCGGTCGAGCCGGCGCTTGGGCGCGAAGATGCCGGGGGTGTCGACGAAGATGACCTGGGCGGCTCCCTCCACGGCGATGCCGCGCACCGGCGCCCGCGTGGTCTGCACCTTGCGCGACACGATCGACACTTTCGAGCCCACGAGGGCGTTGATCAGCGTCGACTTGCCGGCGTTGGGCACGCCGATCAGCGCCGCGAAGCCGCAGCGCGTCGGTCCGGCGGGAGCCGCCGCGGGGGCAGTCGTGTCGGTCATGGATCCTGTCCTTCGGCGGGTGCCGGGGCGAGGGGACCGAGCCCTTCGCGGCGCATGAAGCCTTCGGCGGCCGCCTGTTCGGCCAGGCGCTTGGACGTGCCGGTTCCTTCGGCCGGCACCTGGCCCTCGACCGCCACCGTGACGGTGAACTGCGGCGCGTGGGCCGGGCCGCTGCGCAGGGTCTCGCTGTAGACCGGCGTCGGCTTGCCGCGGGCCTGGGCCCATTCCTGCAGCGCCGTCTTGGGGTCCTGCAGGGCGCGGCGGGGCGAGCGCATGCGGGGCTCCCAGGCCCGGCGCACCAGGGCCGCGGCAGCCTCGTAGCCACCGTCGAGGAAGACGGCGCCGATGAGCGCCTCGCAGACGTCGGCGAGGATCGCCTGGCGGCCGCGGCCGCCGGACTGGACCTCGCCGGCACCGAGCCTCAAATAGGGGCCGACGTCCCAGAGCGCCGCCACCTCGGCGCAGCTTTCCCGCCGCACGAGGTCGGCGAGGCGGCGGGAGAGTTCGCCCTCCGTGGCATGCGGGAACTCGGCATAGAGCATGGCCGAGACCGCGAGGCCCAGCACCCGGTCGCCCAGGAACTCCAGGCGCTGGTAGCTGCTGGCGCGGGCGCCGGCGCCCGACGAGCCCGAGATATGCGTCAGCGCACGCGACAGGAGTTCGCTGCCGGCGAAGCCGTAGCCGAGGTTGGCCTCGAGGCCCGAACGGTCGGCCCGGCCGGCGTGCCGGCTCATCGGACGAGCGTGAAGATGCGGCTCCAGCGCACGTCGGTCGGCCAGCGCCAGATCTGCCAGATGGGCGTATCCTCCCGGATCGAGAAGAAGATCAGCTCGGCCCGCCCGACGAAGTTCTCGAAGGGCACGTAGCCGACGCCGCCCTGCTCGGGAGACACGCGCGAATCGGTGGAATTGTCGCGGTTGTCGCCCATCATGAAGTAGTCGCCCTGCGGCACTTCGTAGACGGGCGTGTTGGAGTAGAAGCCGTTGTCGCCGTCGCGCTGGATGATGCGGTGGGTCACGCCGCCCGGCAGCGTCTCGCTGTAGGTCGGGACCTCCACGTCGTTGCCGAACTGGTCGGTCGTGGTGACCTTCTGGATCGGCTCGCGCGGCACCATCTGGCCGTTGATGTACAGGCGGGCGTTGATCAGCTGGATCTTGTCGCCCGGCAGGCCGATCACCCGCTTGATGTAGTCGGTCGAATTGTCGAGCGGCAGCTTGAACACCGCGACGTCGCCGCGCTTGGGCGGCGTGCCCACGATGCGGCCGGAGAACAGGTTGGGACTGAACGGGAACGAGTATTTCGAGTAGCCGTAGGAGTATTTCGACACGAAGAGATAGTCGCCGATCAGCAGCGTCGGGATGAGCGAGCCCGAGGGGATGTTGAACGGCTGGAACAGGAAGGTCCGCACCACGAGGGCGATGAGGAGCGCCTGGACCACCACCTTGACGGTCTCGCCGAGGCCGCCGTCCTGGGAGACCTTGCGCCGGCGTTCGGCCTCCTTGCCCTTGAGGCTCACGGGCTCCGTCATCGTGTCTGGTCCGATCGTCCTGTCCGGCACCGCCGGTTGTCCATCCGCGGCGCGGTCATGGCCGCGAAGCGCACCGCCGCATGCGGGATCGCGTGCATATAGCGGCCCCGCAGGAGGACGCCAAGCCCGGGTGCGCAGGGCCCGCCGATCGCCCGCCCCTCACGCGCCCGGCGTCGGCACGGCCTCGATCACCACGAAGGCCTGCGCATAGGGGTGCTCGTCGGTCAGGCTCACGTGGATCACGGGCTCCATCCCGGCCGGGACGATGGCCTGCAGGCGCTTCAGGGCCCCCCCTGTCAGCTGCATCGTGGGCTGGCCCGAGGGACGGTTGACGACGCCCATGTCGCGCCAGAACACGCCGTGGCGCAGCCCCGTGCCCAGGGCCTTGGCGCAGGCCTCCTTGGCGGCGAACCGCTTGGCGTAGGTGCCGGCCCGGTCGGCGCGGCGCTCGGCCTTGCGCCGCTCGGCCTCGGTGAAGCAGCGGGCGGTGAACCGCTCGCCGTGCCGCTCCAGCACGCCCGAAAGCCGCCGGATGTCGCAGAGGTCGCTGCCGATGCCGACGATCATGGAACCTCCCCTGCCCGCGCCCTCACCCGTTGACGCGCTCGACCCGCGACACCGTCTTCTGCGCCCGCAGCTGCGCCATGATGGCACCGAGCTGCTTCAGGTCCCACACTTCCACGTCCACCAGCACCTCGCGGAAGTCGGCGGAGCGCGACATCACGCGCAGGTCGTCGATGTTGCCGCCGTGGTCGCCGATGGCGGCCGTGATGGCGGCGAGCGCGCCCGGCTCGTTGATGGCCGTGACGGCGATCTGGGCCGGGAACAGTTCCTTGCGCGCCGGATCGACGTCCCAGCGCACGTCGAGCCAGCGTTCCGGCTGGTCGTCGAAGGCCGTCAGGGCCGGGGACTGGATCGGATAGATGGTGATGCCCTCGCCGGGCGTGAGGATGCCGACGATGCGGTCGCCCGGCACGGCGCCGCCGTTCGGCGCGAAGCTCACCGGCAGGTCGCCCGACTGGCCCCGGATGGGGATGGGGCGGGCCGGGCCGATGCCGTCGCCCTGGGGCTGGGGCGCGCCCGGCACCCTGAAGCGGAAGTTCTCGGCCTTCTCGAGCCCGAACCAGCCGGGCTCGCCCGCGCCCGGCGCGGCGCCGGCCTTGCGGGGCTCGGCGATCTCGGGATGGACGGCGCGGATCACGTCGCCGGAGAACATCTCGCCGCGCCCGACCGCGGCCAGGACGTCGTCGAACGAGGTCCGGGCGAGGCGCGGCAGCGCGGCCCTCAGCTTCTCCTCCGAGAAGGTCTTGCCGTTCCGCTCGAAGGCGCGGGCCAGGATCTGGCGGCCGAGCCCGGAATATTGGGCCCGCACGGCGTCGCGCGTGGCGCGCCGGATGGCGGCCCGCGCCTTGCCGGTCGCCACCAGCGCCTCCCAGGCGGGCGGCGGCACCTGGCCTTCCGCGCAGGCGATCTCGACCTCGTCGCCGTTGGCGAGCTCGCTGAGCAGCGGCGCCATGCGGCCGTTGATCTTGGCTCCGACCGCGGTGTTGCCGATGCCGGTGTGGATCGCATAGGCGAAGTCGATCGGCGTCGCGCCCTTGGGCAGGGCGATCAGCTTGCCCTTGGGGGTGAAGCAGAAGACCTGGTCGTGGAAGAGCTCGAGCTTGGTGTGTTCGAGGAACTCCTCGGCGCTGTCGGCATCGGCCAGCATGGCGATGGTGCGGCGCAGGCCCGAATAGGCGCGGCTCTCGCCCGCCGCGATACCGACGTCGAGGGCTCCGCCGTCCTTGTAGAGCGCATGGGCCGCGATCCCGTTCTCGGCGAGGTCGTGCATGGCGCGGGTGCGGATCTGCAGCTCGACGCGCTGGCGCCCCGGCCCCACGACGGTCGTGTGGATCGAGCGGTAGTCGTTCTGCTTCGGCGTCGAGATGTAGTCCTTGAACCGGTTCGGCACGCTCGGCCACTGGGTGTGGATGATGCCCAGCACGCGGTAGCATTCCTCGATCGTGTCGACCAGCACCCGGAAGCCGAAGATGTCGCTGAGCTGTTCCAGCGCGAGGTTCTTCTGCTCCATCTTGTGCCAGACCGAGTAGGGTTGCTTCTGCCGGCCCTTGACGCTGGCCTTGATGCCGCTCTGGGCGAGCTTCTCGGACAGTTCGGTCTCGATCTTGGCGATCAGCGAGCCGTAGTTCTCGGTCATGTCGTCGAGGCGCGACACGATGGAGGCGTGAGCCTCCGGCATCAGCGCCGCGAAGGACAGTTCCTCGAGCTCGTTGCGCATGCCCTGCATGCCCATGCGGCCCGACAGCGGCGCGTAGATGTCCAGGGTCTCCTGGGCGATGCGGGCACGCTTGGCCACCGGCACGTGGTGCAGCGTGCGCATGTTGTGCAGCCGGTCCGCCAGCTTCACCAGCAGCACCCGGATGTCGTCCGCGATGGCGAGCAGCAGCTTGCGCAGGTTCTCGCCCTGCGCCGCCTGTTTCGAGACGAGGTCGAGCCGCTTGATCTTGGTCAGGCCGTCGACGAGGCTGCCGATCTCGTCCCCGAAGAGCCGGTCGATCTCCTCGCGGGTCGCCTCCGTGTCCTCGATCGTGTCGTGCAGAACGGCCGCCACGATGGTGGCGTCGTCGAGCTTGAGGTCGGTCAGGATCGCGGCGACTTCGAGCGGATGGGAGAAGTAAGGGTCGCCCGAGGCCCGCTTCTGGGTGCCATGCGCCCGCATGGCATAGACATAGGCGCGGTTCAGCAGGTCCTCGTCGGCGTCCGGATTATAGCTCCGGACACGGTCGACGAGTTCGTATTGTCGCAGGATCTTCGCGGGCCCCGGGCGGCGCGGGGCGAGGGTGGCAAGCGTCATACCGGGGAGTATCGGCATCCGCACCGGCCGGGGCAAGACGGCGTCCCGCCCCGCGGGCTCCCGCCGCGCCCCTCGCCCGCCGCCGCGGCCTGGCCCGGCGCCGCACCCGCACCGCCGCTCGCTCCCGCGGGAGGTGCCACGGGGAGCCGCCTTGGGGTCTTACTCGCCCTCGTCTTCCGTCTCGGCCGGGGGCACCAGCCCTTCGAGGCCGCGCAGCAGGTCCTCTTCCGTCATGCGGTCGAACTGGATGTCCGGGCTCGCCTCGGGGTCGGCGAGGCTCTTGCCGGCCGAGGGCGTCATGGCCGGCACGGCCTCGGGCTCGGGCTCGTCGACCTCGACGTGCTTCTGCAGCGAATGGATCAGGTCCTCGCGCATGTCCTCGGGGGCGAAGCGCTCGTCGGCGATCTCGCGCAGCGCCACGACCGGGTTCTTGTCGTTGTCGCGGTCGATCGTGATGGGGGAGCCGGAGGAGATCAGCCGTGCTCTGTGGCTGGCCAGGAGGACGAGGTCGAAACGGTTCTCGACCTTGTCGATGCAGTCTTCCACGGTGACGCGCGCCATGTCGATAGTCCTTCGCGAGGGGCTGATGGGGAGTTACCCGTTGCGGTAGCCCGCGCGATGCCGTGGCGCAAGCCCGACGTGACGTTTTCCGCTTGACGCGGGCCCGAAATCCGGCGCAGTCGCGCGCCGCCGCCCCTCGCCCGGCGGTCGGTGGGCCGCCGGCCAGCGATACCGACCGCCCCGTCCTCGAAAAAGCGCTGGCGGCCGGCCGCGCGGACCGCTAGTCATCGCTCGCGGCGGGATCGCGCGAGGCCCGGCGGGCCACGCCCCGCGTCGCGTGGCCGCCCGAGCCGGGCTGCGCTGGTCTCGGGCTGGCGCCGGCCCTGCCGCGGCCATGTCCCTCCGCGCCACCGGGCCAGCCATTCCGCCCGGGGCCGACGACGGGGGTCGTCGCCCGCGTTGCCGACCGCGTTGTGTCCTCAGATTTGACCCATAGAGCAAGACCCGTATGGCCGAGCAAGAACGCACTGCCCTCTTCATTGACGGGGCCAACCTTTACGCGACCGCGAAGACCCTCGGAGTTCGATATCGACTACAAGAAACTTCTGCGCGAGTTCCAGAGTAAGGGTCGCCTTATACGTGCATTCTATTACACGGCCCTGGTCGAGGATCAGGAATATTCCTCGATCCGGCCGCTGATCGACTGGCTGGACTACAACGGCTACGCGGTCGTGACCAAGCCGACCAAGGAGTTCGTCGACTCGATGGGGCGGCGCAAGCTCAAGGGCAACATGGACATCGAGCTCGCCGTGGATGCCATGGAGATGGCCGAGCACCTCGACCACATGGTGCTGTTCTCGGGCGACGGAGACTTCCGCTCGCTGGTCGAGGCCGTGCAGCGCAAGGGCGTGCGCGTGTCGGTCGTGTCGACGGTCTCGACCCAGCCCCCCATGGTGGCGGACGAGCTGCGCCGCCAGGCGGACGAGTTCATCGACCTCATCCATCTCATCGCCAGGGTCGGCCGCGACGGCGAGCGGCCCGAGCGCGTCCTGCGTCCGGAGCGCCGGGCGATCGCGCGGGACTACGTGCCGGCCCAGGACGACGAGTCCGGCCCGGCGTGAGCTTCGGCCTCACGCCCGCCCGGGTGGCCGAGGTCGGGCCCGCCGAGCCGCCGCCCGATTGCCCGCGCTGCCCGCGCCTCGTCGCGTTCCGCGAGGCCTGCCGGTCGCGCGACCCGGTCGGCTACAATGCGCCGGTGCGCTCCTTCGGCCCCGCTTCGGCGCGGCTGCTGGTCGTGGGGCTCGCGCCGGGGCGGGACGGCGCCAACCATTCGGGCCGCCCGTTCACCGGGGACTGGGCGGGCGACCTCCTCTACGAGACCCTGGCCCTGTCGGGCTTCGCCACGGGCGCCTACGAGGAGCGGCCGGACGACGGCCTCGCGCTGGTCGACTGCATGGTGACCAACGCGGTGCGCTGCGTGCCGCCCGCCAACAAGCCGGTGCCGGCCGAGATCGCCACCTGCCGCGAGTTCCTGGTGGAACGCGTCGCCGGGCTGCCGGCGCTCCGGGCCGTGGTGGCGCTCGGCCGCATCGCCCACGAGAGCGTCGTGAGGGCCGCCGGGCAGCGCCTCGCCGCGGTACCCTTCGGCCATGCGCGCCGGCACGACCTCGCCTGGCACGGCCGGCCGTTGCAGCTCTTCGACAGCTATCATTGCTCCCGCTACAACACCAACACGGGGGTGCTGACGACGGCGATGTTCCGCGCCGTCTTCGCCGAGGTGCGGGCCGCCCTCGACGCCGCCTGAGGGCCGGCGGCGCGCGGGGTCCGCTCAGCCCTTGTCGCGCAGCAGGCGACCCTTCTCGCGGTTCCAGTCGCGCTCCTTCTCGGTCGCGCGCTTGTCGTGCAGCTTCTTGCCGCGACCGATGGCGAGGGTCGAGCTTGGCGCGGCCCTTCTCGTTGAAATAGACCTTGAGCGGCACCAGCGTCATGCCCTCGCGCTCGACGCCCTGGGTGAGCCGGGCGATCTCGCGCGCCTTCATCAGGATCTTGCGCGGTCGTTTCGGCTCGTGGTTGAAGCGGTTGCCGTGCCCGTATTCGGGGATGGTGGCGTTGATCAGGAACAATTCGCCCTTCTCGGCCGAGGCGTAGCTTTCCGCGATCGTCGCCTTGCCGGACCGCAGGGACTTCACCTCGGTGCCGGTCAGCACGAGGCCGGCCTCGTAGACGTCGCCGATCTCGTAGTTGTAGCGGGCCCGACGATTGTCGGACACGACCTTGTAGTTACTGTCATCCTTGGCCAAGATCGGACCCGTTCCCACTCAAGCTTGCGTTGCACCGTCCCGCCTGAGATGGCGATCGGGGCCGGCGGGTCAACCGCGACCCGTCTCAGCCGTCCGTCAGCCCGGCATGCGCCATGGCGGCGTCCATCTGGCGCCGGGCCACCTCCGTGGCGGAGAGCATGGGCAGGCGCAGCTCGTCGCGCACCCGGCCGAGGCGGGCGAGGCCGTATTTCGGGCCGGCCGGGCTCGGCTCGGCGAACATCGCGGCATGCAGCGGCACCAGCCGATCCTGCAGGCCGAGCGCCGTGCGGTAGTCGCCGCCGAGCGCCGCGTCCTGCAGCTGAGCGCAGAGCCGGGGCGCCACATTGGCGGTGACCGAGATGCAGCCGTGGCCGCCGGCCGCCAGATAGGCCAGCGCCGTCATGTCCTCGCCCGACAGCTGGATGAAGTCCGGACCCAGCGCCTGCCGCTGGGTCGAGACGCGGGCGAGGTTGCCGGTCGCGTCCTTGACGCCCGCGATGTTGTCGAGCTCGTAGAGGCGCTGCATGGTCTCGACCGACATGTCGACGACCGACCGCGGCGGGATGTTGTAGATGATGATCGGCAGGCCGATCGCGTCGTTGATGGCCTTGAAGTGCCGGTACAGGCCCTCCTGGCTGGGCTTGTTGTAATAGGGCGTCACCACCAGCACGCCGTCGGCGCCGCTCTTTTCGGCGTGGCGGGCGAGCGAGATGGCCTCGGCGGTGTTGTTGGAGCCCGCGCCGGCGATCACCGGCACCCGGCCGCGCGCCTCGGCGACGCAGACGGAGACGACGTGCATGTGCTCGTCATGCGTGAGGGTCGGGCTTTCGCCCGTCGTGCCGCAGGGCACGAGCCCATGCGAGCCCTGGTCGATCTGCCAGTCCACGAGCGCCCGGAAGGCCTCCTCGTCGAAGGCCCCGTCCTTGAACGGCGTGACGAGCGCGGGCGCCGATCCCCTGAATGTCGCAGCCATGGGACTCTTCACACCCTTCGCGTTGTTGCCGCCCTCCACGCCACAGCCCCATGCACGCCGCATTTCGATGGCCTGTGAAGGTGGCGCACGGTCTAGCGCGCCCGAAGGGGCGTGGAAAGACCTTTGCCGGGCCGGCCGGCAGGAGCGGCGACGCTCCCGCCATGGTTTAGTTTTCGTAAAGCTCGCGCGTGCAGCATCGTCTGCATGACAGCGATCATCTCCCGTCACCCTGGTGAGTGCATGGCGTATAAGGGTCTTGGAACCGTCCTGATGGCCGGCACGGCGCTGGCTTTCGCGGCGCTCCTCGTGCCCTCGGTGCGCCACGGCGTGGCCCATGCGCCGGGCCGTTGGTTCGCGCATCGCGGACCGGCCGCCCAGCCCCCCGCCCCGGGCGGGCTGTGGCTGGCGGCGACGCGGCCCGACTTCAGCGGCCGTCACGCGCCCGCGAAATCGACCCTGCGGGCCGAGCCGCTCGACACGCCGGCCATGCGGGCGCTCGCCGACGCCATGGCGGCCGCCGGGCCCGAAGGCGGCGCGATGATGGTGGCCGATGCGAGCCCGGTCGGCACCGCCCGGCCCGGCCCCGGCGAGGGACCCGACCAGCCCGGAACCGCCACCGAATCCGGGGCGCCGACCGGCCCCACCGTCGCCGCCAAGGAGGCCGACACCCCGCTGCTGCGCCAGGCGATCGATGCCTATCGGCGCAACGACCTCGCGGCCGGCGACGCGGCCGCCCGCGGCCTGACCAGCCCGGTCGCCCGCCTCACGGCCGAATGGACCGCGATCCGGCTCGACCCCCATCTCGTCGGCCTGCCCCGCCTCGACGGCTTCGCCAAGGCCCATGCCGACTGGCCGGCGCTGGCCTGGGTGTCCCGGCGCATCGAGGAGGCCGTCGCGGCCACCCGCGACCCCGCGCTCGCCGAGGCGCGGCTCGGCCCGTCGCAGAACCACGCGCCCAGGACCGTCGCGGGCCGCCTCGCCCTCGCCCAGGCGGAACGCGGCCTCGGCCACGCCGACGCCGCCGCGACGCTGGTCCACGCGCTGTGGCGCGACGACGACCTGACGCCCTGGCAGGAGCAGACCCTCGCCCACGACTTCGCCGACGTCATCGACCGCGAGGACCACAGGATCCGCGCCGAGCGCTTCCTCTACAAGGAGAAGGTGAACGCCGGCCTCCGGGAAGCCGCCCTGGCCGGGCCGGACGTGCTGGCGATGGCCAAGGCGCGTGCCGCCGTCATCGCCAATGCGTCGGTCGCCGAGCTCAGCCTCGCGGCCGTGCCCAAGGCCCTGCAATCCGATCCGCTCGTCCTGTTCTCCCGCGCCCAGCGGCTGCGGAGGCTCGGGCGGGCCGAGGAGGCGGCCGACCTGATCCTGTCGGCGCCGCGGGACGGCGCCGCGATCGTCGACGGCGACGAATGGTGGACCGAGCGCCGCATCGTGCTGCGCAAGCTGCTCGATCTCGGCGATCCCACCAAGGCGCTGCGCCTGTGCGCCGAGATCGGCGATGCGGGACCGGCCTCGCGTATCGAGGCCGCTTTCCACGCGGGCTGGATCGCGCTGCGCTTCCTGCAGGACCCCAAGGCCGCCGCGCCCCAGTTCGACAAGATCGCCAGCCTCGCCGAGACGCCCATCTCGAAGAGCCGCGCCGCCTATTGGCAGGGCCGCACCGCGGAAGCGCTCGGCCAGGCCGACGAGGCCCAGCGCCGCTACGACGAGGCCGCCCAATATTCGATCACCTTCTACGGACAGCTGGCGGCGGCCCGGCTCGGCCGCAGCGCCCTCGCGCTCCACACCGTGGCGCCCGCCGCTGGCGACGCGCGCGGCGAGGCCGTACGGGTGGCCGACTATCTTTTCGCCCTCGGCGAGCGCGACATCGCCCTGCCGCTGGCGCTCGACATCGGCAAGAGCGAGCCCTCGGACGCCCAGGTGGGGGCGCTCGGCGAGGTGCTGGAGCGCAGCCGCGACGCCCGCACCGCATTGATGGTCGGCAAGGCCGCGACCCAGCGGGGCCTCGCGCTCGACGACACGGCCTTCCCGACCTTCGGCATCCCGAACTTCAGCCCGCTGCCCAACTCGGCCGACCTGTCCGTCGTCTATGCGATCGCCCGCCAGGAGAGCGAGTTCGACCAGCGCTCCCTGTCCTCGGCGGGGGCGAAGGGCCTCATGCAGATGATCTCGTCGACGGCCCGCGTCACCGCGAGCCGCGCCGGCGTCGCCTATGACGACGGGCGGCTCGCCAGCGACCCGGCGTTCAACGCGCAGCTCGGCGCCGCCCACCTCGGCACGCTGCTCGACGAGCAGAACGGCTCCTACATCCTGACCTTCGCGGCCTACAATGCCGGCGGCAAGGCGGTCCACGACTGGATCGCCGCCTACGGAGACCCGCGCAAGCCGGGCATCGACATGGTCGACTGGATCGAGCGCATCCCCTATTCGGAAACGCGCAACTACGTGCAGCGCGTGATGGAGAACCTGCAGGTCTACCGCACCAAGCTCGGCCATCCGTCGATGCTGCTGGTCGACGCCGAGCCGCCGCCGCCGGTCCGCAAGGGCACGTGAGGCGGGCCGGCACCGCCGGCCGGCCGGGAGCGGGCGACCTGCAGCGAACCGACGTCAGGACAGGACCCGCCCGATGAACCACGCCGAACCCGCCAGCCGCTTCGCCGCGGCCGCCGACGGCCTCCGGCTCCACTACCGCGACGTCGGGCGCGGCGAGGCCGGAGCGCTGCCGGTCGTCTGCCTTCCGGGCCTGACGCGCACGACGGCGGATTTCGAGATCCTCGCCGCCCACCTCGCCGGCGGCGGGGCGGGCGGGCCACCGCGGCGCGTGCTGTCGGTGGACTACCGCGGGCGGGGCGGCTCCGACGTCGATCCCGAGCCGTCCCACTACAGCGTCCCGGTCGAGGCCGGCGACGTGCTGGCCGTCCTGGCGGCGGCCGAGATCTCCGAGGCGGTCTTCGTCGGCACGTCGCGCGGCGGACTCATCACCATGGTGCTGTCCGGCGCGAGGCCGGGGCTGATCCGCGGCGCGGTGCTCAACGACATCGGCCCGGTGCTGGAGCCCGCCGGGCTCGCGCGCATCCGCGGCTATGTCGGCCGCCGGCCGCCGCCGCGCGATTGGACCGAGGCGGTGCGCACCATCCAGGGTTACGCCGGCGCCCAGTTCACCGGCCTGTCGCCCGACGACTGGCTCTACTTCGCCCGCACCACCTTCGCCGAACGCGACGGCGGCCTCGCGGGGCGCTACGACCCGGCCCTGGCCGAGAGCCTGCGGGCCCTCGACCCGGCGAAGCCGCTGCCCGTCCTGTGGGACCAGTTTGCGGGGCTCTCCGGCGCGCCGCTGCTCGTCGTCCGCGGCGAGACCACCGACCTCCTGTCCGAGGAGACGGCGGCCGAGATGCTGCGCCGCCATCCGGATGCCGCGCTGTTCACCGTGCCGGGCCAGGGCCACGCTCCCCTGCTGCACGATGCCGCCACGCTGGCCCGCATCGCCGATTTCGTGCACCGCTGCGATGGCGTGGCCCCGGCCGGCTCCCTATAGTGCCTGTCGTGGCGGACCGTCGGTTCCCGGCGGTCCGGCGAGGGCCGCGGCGACGGCGGCGAGGCCGCGCGGCGAAGAGGCCCCGGGCGAGGGCGATGCGGAAGCGGGACGGCATGGCGGGCGAGGCGATCGTGCTCAGGCTGGGCACACGGGGCAGCCCCTTGGCGCTGGCCCAGGCCCACGAAGCGCGGGAGCGGCTCGCCGCGGCCCATGGCTGCGAGGCGGCGCGCATCGCCGTCGTGGTGATCGCCACGACCGGCGACGCCATCCAGGACCGCGCCCTGTCGGAGGCGGGCGGCAAGGGCCTCTTCACCAAGGAGCTCGACCTCGCCCTGCTGGCGGGCGAGATCCAGGTCGCGGTCCATTCCGCCAAGGACCTGCCGACCGCCCTGCCGCCCGGGATCGCGCTGTCGGGCTTCCTGCCGCGCGAGGACGTGCGCGACGCCTTCATCTCGCGGGACGGCGCCACGCTGGCCGACCTGCCCCGCCGCGCCATTGTGGGCTCGGCCTCGCTGCGGCGCCAGGCGCAGTTGCGCCGGCTGCGGCCCGACCTCGACGTGCGCCTGCTGCGCGGCAACGTGCAGACGCGGCTGCGCAAGCTCGATTCCGGCGAATACGACGCCACGATCCTCGCCATGGCGGGGCTGAAGCGCCTGGGGCTCACCCAGCGCGTCACCGAACAGCTGGCGCTGCACGAGTTCCTGCCCGCCGTGGGCCAGGGCGCGATCGCGCTGACGGCGCGGCAGGACGATGCCGCGACGGCGGCGCTCCTCGCCCCCATCCTCGACCACGACACCGGCGCCGCCCTGGCCTGCGAACGGGCCTTCCTCGACGTGCTCGACGGCTCCTGCCGCACCCCCATGGCGGGCTACGCGCGCGTGGCGGCGGGCGAGATCCTGTTCCGCGGCCAGGTCCTGGCGGTCGACGGGTCGGACTCGGCCGAGGCCGTCACGGACGGGCCCGTCGGCATCGCGGAGCGGATCGGCCGCGCGGCGGGCGAGGACCTGCTGGCCCGCGCCTCCGCCCTGCTGGCCTCGTTCCGCGCGGTGTCCTGAAGCCGTCTTGGTGCGGGTCCTCCTCACCCGGCCCCTGGCCGATGCCGAGCGCACCGCCGCGGCGCTGGCGGACCGCGGCCACGCGGCCGTGCTGGCCCCCGTCACCGAGATCCGCCCGACCGGGGCGCCATTGCCGGCCGGGTCCTTTGACGCCCTCGCGATCACGAGCCGCCATGCCCTCGCGGGTGCCGCCGGCCTCGACCGCGGCCTGCCGGTCTTCGCGGTCGGGCGCAGCACGGCGGCGGCGGCGCGCGCGGCCGGTTTCCGCGACATGCGCATCGGCACCGGCGACGCGGACGGCCTCGCGACGCTGCTGCGCCTGACCCTGCCCCGACCGGCGCGGCTGCTCTACCTCGCGGGCCACGACCGCAAGGCCGCGCTGGAGCAGGCGATGGCGGCGGCGGGCCACGCGGTCGCGGTGGTGGAGACCTATCGTGCCGAGCCCCTGGCGGCCTGGCCCGCCCCGGCCCTCGCCGCGCTGGCGGCCGGCACGCTCGATGCCGCCCTGCACTATTCGCGCCGCGGCACCGGCCTCGCCCTCGGCCTCGGCGAGGCAGCCGGCCTCGCCGAGGCCTTTGTGGCGCTGCGCCACCTCTGCCTGTCGGAGGATTGTGCCGAGCCGCTGCGGGTGCGGCGCGCCGCGTCGGTCACGGTCGCGGCACGGCCCGACGAGGATGCGCTGCTGGCGCTGCTCGACGAAACCGCGCCATGACGCCGGCCGCCATGACGCCGGCCGCCATGACGCCGGCCGCCGCGACGCCCGGGGCGCCGCCGACCGTGGTCGATGTCCTGATCCCGGTCGCGATCGATATTGCCTATTCGTACCGCGTCCCCCAGGGCCTCGTGCTCGCCCCGGGCGACTTCGTCGTCGTGCCCCTCGGCACCCGCGAAACGCTGGGCGTCGTGTGGGACGCCCGCACGACCGGCGGCGACAACCTGAAGCCCGTGGCGTCGCGCGTCGACTGGCCTCCGGTGCGCGAACCGCTGCGGCGTTTCATCGACTGGCTCGCCGCCTGGACGTTGAGCCCCCGCGGCATGGTGCTGCGCATGGCGGTGCGGGCGCCGGACTTCGCCGGTGCCGAACCCGTGCGGGTCGGCCTCCGCCGGGCCGGGCCGCTCCCCGCCCGCATGACGCCGGCCCGCGCCCGCGTGATGGCGGTGCTCGACGGCGGCGAGGCCGAGGCGGTGACGACAAGGCGCGCCCTCGCCGAGGCCGCCCGCTGCGGCGCGGGCGTGGTCGACGGGCTGGTCGACGAGGGCACGCTCGAGACCGTGGCGCTGCCGCCCGACCCCCCACCCCCGCCGCCCGACCCCGAGGCTGCCGCCGTGGCGCTCGACCCCGCCCAGGCCGAGGCCGCGGCGAGCCTCGCGGCCCGCGCCGCCGAACGCTGCTTCACCGTGACCCTCCTCGAAGGCGTCACGGGATCGGGCAAGACCGAGACCTATTTCGAGGCCGTGGCGGCGGCGCTGCGGGCGGGGCGCCAGACCCTGATCCTGCTGCCCGAGATCGCCCTCACGGCCCAGTTCCTCGACCGGTTCGCGGCCCGGTTCGGCGTGCGGCCGGCCGAGTGGCACTCGGGGGTCTCGGTCCGGCGGCGCGCCCGCACCTGGTCGGGCGTCGCCAACGGCGACGTCAGGGTCGTGGCCGGCGCCCGCTCCAGCCTGTTCCTGCCCTTCGCCGACCTCGGCCTCGTGGTGGTCGACGAGGAACACGAGGCCGCCTACAAGCAGGACGACGGCGTCAGCTACCACGCGCGGGACATGGCGGTCATGCGGGGCCGCTTCGAGCAGGCCGCCGTGGTGCTGGCCTCGGCCACGCCCTCGCTCGAGACGCGCGTCAACGCCGAGACCGGCCGCTACGCCCACCTGCGGCTCGCGTCGCGCTACGCGGGGCGCAGCCTGCCGTCCCTCGCCGCCGTCGACCTGCGCCGGGACCCGCCGCCGCGCGGCCGCTGGATCGCGCCGCCACTCGCCGCCGCCGTCGCCGCGACGGTCGCCGAAGGCCGCCAGGCGCTGCTGTTCCTCAACCGGCGGGGCTACGCCCCCTTGACGCTCTGCCGGTCATGCGGCCACCGGTTCACCTGCCGCCAGTGCTCGGCCTGGATGGTCGACCACCGGTTCCGCGGCGCCCTGGTGTGCCACCTGTGCGGCCACATGGAACGCAAGCCGGACCATTGCCCGCGCTGCGGCGAGGTCGACGCGCTGGTGGCCTGCGGCCCGGGCGTCGAGCGGATCGCCGAGGAGGTCGCGGCCCTGTTCCCGGACGCCCGCCGGCTCGTCCTGTCCTCCGACATGCCGGGGGGCACCGAGCGGCTGCGCCAGGAGCTCGATGCCGTGGCGCGCGGGGAGGTCGACATCGTGGTCGGCACGCAACTCGTCGCCAAGGGCCACAATTTCCCGAACCTCACGCTGGCGGGCGTCATCGACGCCGACGTCGGTCTCGCCAACGGCGATCCCCGCGCGGCCGAGCGGACCTTTCAGCTGCTGCAGCAGGTGACGGGCCGGGCGGGCCGGGGCGAAGCGCCGGGGCGAGCGCTCATCCAGACCTTCCAGCCCGACCATCCGGTGATCCGGGCCCTGCTCACGGGCGACGTCGAGCGCTTCTACCGGACCGAGATCGAGAACCGGCAGAGGGCCGGGATGCCGCCCTTCGGCCGGCTCGCCGCGCTGATCGTCAGCGGCACGGACCGGACCGCGGCCGAGACCCACGCCCGGGCCCTGGCGCGCGCCGCCTACGGGGTGACGGGCGGCGACCCGCTGGACCAGCCGCCGGGCGATGTGTCCCGCATCGAGGTGTTCGGCCCCGCCGAGGCGCCGATCGCGATGATCCGGGGCCGCTACCGCTTCCGCCTGCTGGTCAAGGCGCCGCGCTCCGCCGACCTGCAGGGCTGCCTGCGCGCTATCCTGGCCGAGGGTCCCAAGCCCACGGGCAACCTCAAGGTCGCGGTGGACGTGGAGCCGCAGAGCTTTCTGTAGGGCGAACGGGACCCGGCGTTACAGTTCTGCGTCGACGGCCGACAAGACCTCGCGCCCGCGCGCAAACACGGCCACGATCGTCGCTATTTTCGGCGAGACGGTGTAGAAGGTCGCCGCTTGCGGCCAACCGACGGGAAAGCCGCGATCGACCGGCGGAAGCAGTCCAGAAATGCCCGAGGTTCCTGCCATCGCGCATCGGACGCATTCGGCCGGACTCCCGCGGCGGCGACCGATCGGATGCATGATAGCCGAAGGTGGTTGGGGGCAACGGCCGCCGGCCGGGACCGCGGCGGCGCGCCCTACGCCGTCCCCCCGTAGCCGAGGCCGCGCATCTGCTCCATGACGCGGGCGATCTCGTCGTCGGGCAGCACCGGCGGTTCGCCCAGCACCAGCGCCTGCACGTAGAGCCGGGCCAGCGTCTCGACCTCGACCGCGAGGGCCAAAGCGGCTTCGGGCGTCGCCCCGAGGGCGATCATCCCGTGCTGGCCGAGCAGGCAGGCGCGGCGGCCTTCGAGCGCCACGAGCGCGTGGTCCGAGAGCGCCTGGGTGCCGAAGGTCGCGTAGGGGGCGCAGCGGATCGTCGGGCCGCCCGCCACCGCCACCATATAGTGGAAGGCCGGGATCGAACGGTGATGGCAGGCCAGCGTGGTGGCGTAGACCGAATGGGTGTGGAGCACGCTGCCGACATCCGGGCGCTCGCGCAGGATGTCCCGGTGGAAGCGCCATTCGGACGACGGTCGCCGCGCCCCGGAATGGCTGCCATCGAAGCCGAGCGGCACGAGGTCGGCCGGCGCCATGACATCGTAGGCCAGCGACGTCGGGGTGACGAGCAGGCCCTCCCCGTTCCGTGCCGACAGATTGCCCGAGGTGCCCTGGTTCAGCCCCGTCGCGTTCATGCGGCGGCAGGTGTCCACCATGGCGCGCCGGAGGTCGTCCTCCCGGCTCACGGGGCGGGAGTCGCCAGCTCGGCGCTCGCCGCCGCCGGCACGGCCGCGCCGTCGTCCGGGATCTCGTCGGTCCAGACGCGGAAGTCGCTGAGCCAGCTCGACCCGAAGGTGTGGGTCAGCGACACGTCGGCGGCATCCCGCCCGTAGGCCATCAGGATCCGGCCCTTGCGGGGTGCGTTGTTGCGGGGGTCGAACATGTGCCAGCGCCCGCCGAGGTAGACCTCGATCCAGGCGGCGAAATCGCCGGGGCCGAAGGGCGGCTCCAGCCCGATGTCGCTGATGTAGCCGGTGCAGTAGCGGGCCGGGAAATTCATGGCGCGGCAGAACGCGACCGCGAGATGCGCGTAGTCGCGGCACACGCCGCGGCCTTCCGCGTAGGCGACCGCGGCGGTGCGGGACACGCTGGCGTCCTGGTAGTCGAAGGCGATGTGGTGGTGCACGAAATCCACGATGGCCTTGACGCGCTTCCATCCCGGCTCGGTCGCGCCGAACAGGCGCCAGGCCTCGTTCGACAGGTTGTCGCTCTCGCAGTAGCGGCTCGCCAGCAGGAACCCGAGCGTTTCGGTCGGCAGGTCCTCCACGGGGTGCTGGGCCGCCGTCTCGTCGACCGGGTCCCAGGCGCCGGCGTCGCGGATGACGCCGTCGACCTTGACGGCGAAGCGGCCCGCGGGCGCGACGAGGCGCGTGCAGCGGTTGCCGAAGGCGTCGTCGAAGGCCTCCACCGGCACGGCGGGCTCGGTCGTCAGGGCGTCCCGGACGTCGAGGTCGGCCTCGCGCGAGCGGTGGACGTTGAGCATCATGATGATGGGTGTCGGATGGGGAAGCTGGAACGCCAGCTCGCAGCCGATGTGAATGCGCATCGATGGCCCTTTCGACGGCGGGCTCGAGAGAAGCGGATGCCGCCACGCGCAGCCCGGCCGCAGGATGCGGAGGGCGACGCAGGCGCGGACCCATGCGCGATTCATGCCGTCGCCGTCAGGGTAGAGTGCGCGGACCGGTCTGTCGCGCGGAGATTCCCGCCCGAGGCGGTCGTCGGGCCGCCCGAGCCGCGAGGTGAGGGTGCGGGGCGATGGAGCTCGCGCGTCGGACCTCGAGGCCGCTCCGCCTCAGCGCGCGTCCGCCAGCACCATCTCGGCGCCCTTCTCGGCGATGCCCGCCGTGGGCGTGTTGGTGTTGCCCGACGTGATGGTCGGCATGATGGACGCGTCGATCACCCGCAGGCCCGCCGATGCCGAAGACGCGCAACCGCGCGTCGACCACGGCGGCGGGGTCGTCCGCCGTCCCCATCTTGGCGGTCCCCACGGGGTGGAAGATCGTGGTGCCGATGTCGCCCGCCGCCTTGGCGAGCGCGGCGTCGTCGTCGCCGACGGCCGGCCCCGGCAGGTATTCCGTGGGCGCGTAGCGCGCCAGGGCGGGCTGCGCCATCAGCCGGCGCGTCGCCCGGATGGCGTCGGCCGCGACATGCCGGTCGGCCTCCGTCGACAGGTAGTTGGGGGCGATCGCCGGCGCTTGCGCGGGATCGGCGGAGCGGGGCCGGACCGTGCCGCGCGAGGTCGGGCGCAGGTTGCAGGCGCTGACCGTGATGGCGGGGAAGCGGTGCAGCGGCTCGCCGAACCGGTCGAGCGACAGGGGCTGGACGTGGAACTGGATGTTGGCGCGGTTGTGCTCGGGCCCCGAGCGCATGAAGATGCCGAGCTGCGAGGGCGCCGCCGTCAGCGGGCCGCGTCGCCGCAGCAGGTAGTCGAGCCCCATCAGGGCGCGCCGCGGCAGCGCGTGGTAGCTCTCGTTGAGCGTGCGGGTGCCGGACACCTTGAAGACGGCGCGCTGCTGCAGGTGGTCCTGCAGGTTCGAGCCCACGCCGGGACGCGCCAGCACGGTCGGGATGCCGAGCGGCGCCAGCCATTCGGGGCGGCCGATGCCGCTGAGCTGGAGGATCTGCGGCGAGCCGATGGCGCCGGCCGACAGGATCACCTCGCCCCGCGTCCGCGCCTCGACCTCGCGCCCGTCCTGCCGGTAGCGGAGGCCGACGGCGCGCCCCTCCTCGACGAGGAGGCGCTCCACCATGACGCCCGTCTCGAGCCGCAGGTTGGGGCGGTCGAGCGCCGGTTTCAGGAAGCCGCGGGCCGACGACCAGCGCCGGCCGCGCCGCTGGTTGACGTGGAAATAGCCGGCGCCCTCGTTGTCGCCCGTGTTGAAATCCGCCAGCGCCGGGACGCCGAGTTCGCCCGCGGCGTCGCGCACGGCATCGAGGATGGGCCAGGACACGCGGGCCTCCTCGACGCGCCAGCCCCCGCCCGTGCCGTGGTGCTCGCTGTCGCCGAGGTAATGGTCCTCCAGCCGGCGGAAGCAGCCCACCATGTCGCGCCAGCCCCACCCCTCGAGGCCGAGCGCCCGCCAGCCGTCGTAGTCGGCGGCCTGGCCCCGCATGGCGATCATGCCGTTGATCGACGAGCAGCCGCCCACCACCTTGCCGCGGGGATAGGCGAGGGCCCGGCCGTTCAGGCCCGGCTCCGGCTCGGTCCTGAACATCCAGTCGGCTCGCGGATTGCCGAGCGCGAAGAGGTAGCCGACCGGGATGTGGAACCAGATCCAGTTGTCCCGCCCGCCGGCTTCGAGCAGCAGCACGCGGCGTCGCGGATCGGCCGAGAGGCGGTTCGCCAGGATGCAGCCCGCCGTGCCGGCGCCGACCACGATGTAGTCGAAGTCCCCGTCCAGTCGCTCCACGCCCTCGCCTCCCCAGGGGCGGCCCGCGATCGAGCGCGGACCCGCCGACGGACCATACGGCAAGCGGGGCGGGATGGGGAGCGCCGCGCTCAGCGCTGGCCGAGCGTCGCGCCCGCGAACAGGTCCTTGAACTCACGCGGCTGCGAGCGCCAGTACTGCGGGGGCGCCTGGACCTGCCCGCCCAGCGCCGCCGCGGCGTGCCAGGGCCAGCGCGGGTCGTAGAGCATGGCGCGCGCCAGCGACACGGCATCGGCCTCGCCGCCCGCCACGATGGCTTCGGCCTGCGCGGGCTGGGTGATCAGCCCGACGGCGATCACCGGGATCGACACCGCTTGCTTGACGCTGGTGGCGAAGCCGACCTGGTAGTTCGGGCCGAGCGCGATTTTCTGCCGGGGCGAGACGCCGCCCGACGACACGTGGACCGCCGCGCAGCCGCGCCGTTCGAGTTCGCGCGACAGCGACACCGTGCCGTCGATGTCCCAGCCGCCCTCCACCCAATCGGTGGCGGAGACCCGCACCCACACGGGCCGGTCGGCCGGGAAGGCGGCCCGCACGGCGTCGAACACTTCGAGCGGGAACCGCATGCGGTTCTCGAGGCTGCCGCCGTAGTCGTCGTCGCGGCGGTTGGCGAGCGGCGACAGGAACTCGTGCAGCAGGTAGCCATGCGCGGCGTGGATCTCGAGCCCCGCGACGCCGAGCCGGGCGGCGCGGCGGGCGGCGGCGGCGAAATCGTCCCTGACCCGCGCAAGGCCGGCGCGGTCGAGCGCCGTCGGGGCGTGTTCCCCCTCGGCGTGGGGCAGCGCCGAGGGGGCCTCGGCCTGCCAGCCGCCCGGCGCGTCCGGGGCGATCTGCTGGCCGCCCTCCCAGGGCACGCGGCTCGAGGCCTTGCGGCCCGCATGGGCGAGTTGCACGGCGACCGGCATGGCCGAATAGCGCCGCATGGCGCCGAGCACGCGCCCGAGCGCCGCCTCGGTGGCGTCGGAATAGAGGCCGAGGTCGCCCGGCGTGATGCGCCCTTCGGGCGAGACGGCGGCGGCTTCGGTGATGAGCAGACCCGCACCCGACAGGGCCAGCGAGCCGAGGTGGATCATGTGCCAGTCGGTCGCCTGCCCGTCCTCGGCCGAATACTGGCACATCGGGGCGATGACGATGCGGTTGACGATGTCGAGCGTCCCGATCGTCAGGGGCTGGAACAAGTGGCTCACGGCGGCGACCTCGCGGGTTCGGTGGGACGCGCGGTGCAACGGGCACCCGCGCGGTTGTCGCCGGCACGATACGCCCGATGGCGGGCCGATGGCACCCGGGGCGGCGGGGCCCGGGTCTCCGGCGGCACGGGCGGCGGCCCTGGACCCTCGACATCGGCGGCCGCAGCGGGCATTGACAGCCGCAGTATTCGACCGACCAGGCAGCGAAGCACACTCATGAACAACGGCATCCATTTCCTGTCCGGCCTCCCGCGCTCGGGGTCGACACTGCTCGGCGCATTGCTGAAGCAGAACCCCAAGCTGCATTCGGGCATGTCGAGCCCCGTCGGGTCGCTGATCGGCCGCGTCCAGGGCGCCATGGGGCCGCGCAGCGAATTCGCCTCGATGATCAAGGATCACCAGCGCCGCAACATCCTCCAGGCCGTGTTCGAGGGCTTCTACAAGGACCTGCACGGCGAGAAGACCATCGTCGACACCAACCGCTCCTGGTGCGCGAAGCTGCCGCTCATCGACGCGCTCTATCCGGATGCCAAGATGATCGTCTGCGTCCGCGACCTCGTCTGGATCATCGACAGTTTCGAACGCGTGCTGCGCAAGAACGCGCTCGGCGTGTCCAAGATGTTCCAGCAGAAGGACGCCCTGACGGTCCACACGCGGGTCAACTCGCTGGCCTCGCCCGGCGGCACCGTGGGTTTCGCCTGGAACGCCACGCAGGAAGCGTTCTACGGCGAGTTCTCCGACAAGCTGATCGTGGTGGACTATGAGGCGCTGACGCGCGAGCCGAAGCGCACCATGGAGCTGATCTACGCCAAGCTCGGGCTCGAACCCTTCGAACACGACTTCGAGAACGTCGTCTACGGCGAGGGCGACAGCTTCGATGCCGACCTCGGCGTTCCGGGCCTGCACGCGGTGGGCCGCAAGGTGCGGTTCTCCGAGCGGCCGACGATCCTGCCGCCCGAACTCTACGAGCGTTTCTCGGGCCGCAACTTCTGGCGGCGGCCCGGCGGCAACCCCCGCGGCGTCGAGGTGATCCTGCCCTCCGTGCCCAAGGACGGCCCGCGCCGCCCCATGGCGCCGAACCCCGGCATGAACCAGGGCGGCCGCATGGCCATGGGCCGCATGCGCCCGCCGGCGGGCGCCTGAGCCCTTTTCCCACGCGGCCCTTTCGCTGCCGCGGCCCGCAGTGCTAGACCAGCGCGGGGCGCGTCGAATTCGGATGACGAGATGCGACGCTTGACGGGATGGGGGACGGCCGCCGCACTGGCCCTCCTCGGGTGCCACGCGGCCGTGGCGGCGGAGACGGGCGTCGTGCCGGTCCAGTACGACGGTCCCGCGATGGGCGGGCCGATGATGGGCGGGCCGGGCTACGACATGCCGCCGGACTTCGGTCCCGGCATGGAGCGGGGTCCGTTCATGGGCCCGGGCCCCTACGGACCGGGACGAAACTTCAGAGGCGTGGGCCGGCACCGGCGACGGGCCGACCGGGGTCCGATCGGCCCCTTCGCGTCCTACCACGGCTTCCGCATCGACCTCGGCGAGGCCCAGGGGCGGATCGACGTGCGCAGCGCGCTCGGCGAGGTCGAGCACCAGATCGACATCGTCGACCGTTCGGGCGTCAGCCCCGCCATGCTGGCGCGCTTCCGTGCCGTGCCGATCCGCATCTCGGTATCGTTCTCGGGCGGCGGCAGCCACTACACGGGCGGCTCCGAAGTGACGCTCGGCGCGCTGCAGCCGAACGACGACCGGCCCGTGCTGCTGCACGAATACATGCACGTGCTGGAATACCGGACGTTCTCCGGCGGCTTCCACAACGCCACGGTCGGGCGGTTCTACGAGGAGGCGCGGGAGCGCGGCCTCTACCCGCAGGGCGCCTATATGATGTCGAACCCGGCCGAGTTCTTCGCCGTCACGGCGAGCTGCTATCTGCACGGCACGGTGGCGCGCGACCCCTATACGCGGGCGGCGATCCGCGAGCGGCAGCCGGATTACTACGCCTACCTGTCCCGCCTCTTCGGCCCGCGGCTCGACGCATCCCGCGCCGTGCCGGCGCGGGGTGCCGTCGCGCTCGCGGCCGGGCGGCGCTCGCCTCAGCCCGTCGGCGCGCCCTTGCCGTCGAGCAGCGCCGCCACCTCGTCGGGCGCCTCCTTGACGGGCACGATCCGGGCCGAGTCCTTGTCGACCGCGGTGGTCAGCAGAACGGAGCCTCCCGTCTTGTTGGGCGCGATCACCACCACCTGATCCATGTTGACGTGAATGGTCACGCCGGTGTTGGCCTGGGTGAGCCGGATGAATCGCATGCTGGACGGATCCCGTTCGTGAGCGGCATTCATGCCGGGTTGATCTGCGGTCGCTTATGCGCGTGGGGTGGTCCCGCCGCAAGGCGGTCGAACCGTCCCGCACCGGCGGACGTTGAAGCCACGAGAGCGAGGACCGATCCATGACGGGCGACACGCAGCACGACGCCACGGCCGAATTCAACGAGGCGCTCGCGGCGGGCTTCGCGGCCGGCAATTTCGACGGCATCGGTCCGTTCTACACCGAGGGTGCCCGCATCCTGCCGCCGCGCGGCCAGGCGCTCGAAGGCCGTGCGGCCGCGGGAGCCTTCTGGCTCGGCGTCAAGAACCGGTTCGACACGGTCGTCTTCACCACCGGGGACCTGAAGCAGCTCGGCGAGGCCGTGCGGCGCGAGACGGGCACCTACGCCATGAGCGGGGGCCAGGGGGAGCCGGCGCAGGGCAAGTACCTCTTCGTCTGGCAGCTCGTCGACGGCGAATGGCAGATCGAGAGCAGCATCTGGAACCGCACCAGCACCGGCGCGCAGAGCGGCCGCCAGGGTCAGGGCCAAGGTCGGGGTCAAGGCGGCCAGCGCGCCATGCGCGGCGGCCAAGGGAGCGGCCAAGGCGGCGGCCAAGGGGGCGGTCAGGGGGCGGCCAGGGGGCGGACAGGGCTACCGCGGTGCCGGCAGGGCCGGAGGCTACCGCCAGGGCGGCGGCAACCGGCCGTCCTTCCAGGCGGGCGGCGGCGGCGGGGGCCGCCGCCCCGGCCAGGGGCACGGCGGCGGCCGTGGCCAGGCGGGCCAGGGCGATTACGGCTCCGGGGGCGGCCTCTACGACGGCAATAGCGGGCTCTACGCGAACCCGAAGGACTGATCGGCGCGAGGGCGCATCGCCCCCGGCATCGGATCACCGCCGCCCCGCCGCACGCGCGGGGTCTCGTGGTCCATCTCCAGGACAGGATCTCACATGCGTCATCTCTTGATTGCCACGCTGCTCTGCGGCGCCGCGCTGCCGGCGCTCGCCCAGGACGCCTCGGGCGCGCGGGACGCCAGCAGCAAGTTCACCGCGGCCCTGTCGGGCGGCGACGCCCAGACGGCCGCCTCGTTCTTCACCGAGGACGCCGTGGCGCTGCCGCCCGGCCGCGGCCCGCTCAACGGCAAGGCCGACATCCAGCGCTTCCTCGGCACGATGACCCACGCGGTCAAGAACCTGAAATACGTGCCCGACGACGTGAAGGCCATCGACGACAATACCGCCCGCGAGGTCGGGACCTTCTCGTTCAAGATGCAGAGCAACGATGTCGACGGGAAGTATCTCCTGATCTGGACCAAGGTCGGCGGCGACTGGAAGATCACCGCCGACATGTGGAACCGCAGCTCCAGCGCGGGCGGCAAGGGCGGCAAGGGCGGTCGCGGCGGCCGCCAGCAGGGCGGCGGCAACGGCGGCGCCGGCGCCGGCGGCGAGGATCAATAGCGCCTGCCCGCGGGGCGCCGAGCCGGCGCGCGAACCAGCGGCGCCGGCCGCGCGTTGGGCCCCGCAGGAGCCGCCATGCCGATCAAACTGAAGCCGCTGTCGGACCAGACGCTGGTCATCACCGGAGCCTCGAGCGGCATCGGCCGTGCCACCGCCCTCGCGGCCACCCGGCGCGGTGCCAAAGTGGTGCTGATGGGGCGCGACGAGGCGGCGCTGCGCGACCTCGCCGAGGACATCGCCACCCACGGCGGCGCGGCCCGGCACCGAGCCGGAGACGTCGGCCGGCGCGAGGACGTCGAGGCCGTTTCGGCGCTCGCGCGCGACGCCTTCGGCGGGTTCGACACCTGGGTCAACAATGCCGGCGTGGCGATGTTCTCCCGCCTCGAAGAGACCGTCGAGGCCGATGCCCGGCGTCTCTTCGACACCAACTTCTGGGGCACGGTCAACGGCTCGCTGGCGGCGCTGCCCGTGCTGAAGGCCGGCGGGGGTGCCCTCGTCAACGTCGGCAGCGTGCTGGGCGACTTCGGCGTGCCGCTCCAGGGCCTGTATGCGGCGAGCAAGCATGCCGTGAAGGCCTTCACCGACAGCCTGCGCATCGAGCTCGAGAGCGAGGGGGCGCCGGTCTCCGTCACCCTCGTCAAGCCCGCCGCGATCGCGACGCCCATCGTGTCCAACGTCGGCAACACGACGGGCCGTGAGGCGCGTCTGCCGGCGCCCCATTACGCGCCCGAGGAGGTGGCCCACGCCATCCTGTTCGCCGCCGAACACCCCCAGCGCGACATCTACGTCGGCGGTTCGGGCCGGCTCATGTCGATCTTCGCCCAGGCGGCGCCGCACCTCGCCGACAAGGTCAGTGCGCGCTTCGGCGAGGACGCGCAGCTCGGCGACGCCCAGGCGGCGCCCGCCGACAACCTCCACGCGCCCGGCCAGCACCGGTCCCGCCACGACGGCGCCGACCAGGGTCGTCGCAGCCTCTACACGCGCGCGACGCTCGACCCGAACTCGCCCATCGCGGCCGCCACGGCGGCGAGCGGCGCGCTGTTCGACCTCGCCTTGTCGATCCTGGCGCCGAGGAGGCGGTGAGCGACCCGACGCCGCCCGCCGCCGACATGCGCATCCCCCCGCTCGTCCTCGCGCTGGGGCTCGGCGGGTTGATCCCCTTCTGGGGCCTGGCGCTCGCCAAGGCGACCGGCTGGCCCCACGCGCTGCCGGCCGGCGAGGTCGAGGGCCTCCTCGCCACCTATGCGGCCGCGATCCTGTCCTTCCTCGGCGGCATCCGCTGGGGCGCGGTGCTGCGGACGCCGGACCAGCGCGTTGTCGCGACCGACTACATCTTCGGGGTGACACCGCAGCTCTACGGCTGGGGCGTGCTGTTCCTGGCCGATCCGTGGCGCGACCTGCTGCTCGGCCTCGGTCTCCTGGTGCTCGGACCCATCGACCGCAACCTCGTGGCGCGGGGTCTGGCCCCGGCCTGGTTCGGCCGCCTGAGGCTGATGCTCAGCCTGGGGGCCGGCGTGGCGATGTTCGTCGCCGGCCTGACCTGAAGCGGCCCGCCGGGCCCGGGCGTGCCGGTTACTGCCTCGCCAGCGCGTCCAGCGCCTGGGCCAGACCGCGGAACGAGACCGGGATCGTGACGTCGCGGTCGAGCCCGTTCTTGTAGACGATGCGGCCCTGGCCGGACTCGCCGCGCCAGCGCCGGGCGGCCTCGTCGGTGGCGGTGCTCTCGGCGAAGCAGCCGACCGGCAGGCAGCGCCGCCAGTTGAGTTCGGTCCCTGCCGCGTCCTTGTCGCCGACCGAAACCCTCACCGAACTCGGGAACCAGACGTCGACCGGCAGGACGACGACGAGCTTCAGCGGTTCGGCGCTGGCGGCATGGCCGAAGGCGATCTGCGCCACCGCGACCTGCTGGTTGGGCAGTTGCACCGTCTGCACCGCCTCGCAGATGCGCTGGCCCTTGTCTCCGCCCCCCGTCTCGCAGCGGGTCGTCCAGTCCCCGAAGGTCGCCGTCGTGACCGACGGGTCGGCGGCGACCGGCGCCGGTGCCGCCGGCTTGGCGGTCTCGGCCGCCGCGGGCCAGGACAGGAGGACGAGGAGCGAGGCGCCGGCGGCATAACGCATGGTGGTCAAGGTCCCGAAGACGAATGGCGCCACGCCCGGTGCAGGGGGCCGTCCCGGCCGGCCCCCGGCGCGCCCGGCCGCCGCCGATCCCGGACCGGCGTCGCCGAGGCTCTATAGAGCAGGACGGGCGGGCGGGTAAATCGTCGAGGCGCGCCGCGATGGCGGCGCCGTCGGGGTCGGCACGGGACCGGCTTCCCCCTCCACCGTCACACCCGGGCCTGTCCCACGGCCGTCCGGGCTCGGAGCGGCTCGGCACGGCGTGGGTGGCCGGGACAAGCCCGGCCATGACGGGACGGAGGGCGGGGACCGCTTCGGTCCTCTCGTTCGCGCCCTTCGACCGATCTCCTCCACCCCCTCCATTGTCATGCCCGGGCTTGTCCCGGGCACCCACGCCGGCCCGCGCCATCGCGGGTCCTCGGATCGGGCCGGGGCCGTCCGGGGCTGCGGAGCGGCTCCGCACGGCGTGGGTGGCCGGGACAAGCCCGGCCATGACGGGACGGAGGGCGGGGATCGCTTCGGATCCCTCATTCGCCCCTTCGACCGATCTCCTCCACCCCCTCCACCGTCATGCCCGGGCTTGTCCCGGGCACCCACGCCGGCCCGCGCCATCGCGGGTCCTCGGATCGGGCCGGAGCCGTTCGGGGCTGAGAGCGGCTCCGCACGGCGTGGGTGGCCGGGACAAGCCCGGCCATGACGGGACGGAGGGCAGGGACCGCTTCGGATCCCTCATTCACCCCCTTCGACCGATCTCCTCCACCCCCTCCACCGTCATGCCCGGGCTTGTCCCGGGCACCCACGCCGGCCCGCGCCATCGCGGGTCCTCGGGTCGGGCCGGGGCCGTCCGGGGCTGGGAGCGGCTCGGCACGGCGTGGGTGGCCGGGACAAGCCCGGCCATGACGGGACGGAGGGCAGGGACCGCTTCGGATCCCTCACTGCCTCCCTCACCGGCCTCTCTGCACCCCCTCCACCGCCATGCCCGGGCTTGTCCCGGGTCCAGGGCTGCGTCGACTGTCCACAGCACCGGGAGTCCAGGACCTCTGGCCGTCGCTTCAGGCGGCTCGCCAATGGTCGGGTTTCTTCTTGTCGTTGAGATGCCTGACACGGGCCACGAGCGGAGCGTGGCCCTTCGTCTTGGCCCAGTCGATCGCCTCCTGCTGAGTCTTGAACGTGGCGAGGGTTCTCCCCTCCAGGTCCTCCACGACATAGTCTTCGATCGGGCTCCCTTCGGGACGGCCCTTGGGACGGGGTTCGATAAAGACGTTCGGCATATTTCCTCCTTGGAGCTTCTCGCGGACCGGCAATCCCGCGGTGCATGGAATGCCCGACAGATCGCATAAGTTGCAAAACTTCTTGTCTTGCACCTGGAGTAGCGATGCGGCGCTTGGGCCGATACGACCCAAGCGCCGACGTGCCCCACGCCACGGCTGTCCGGCCGCGGCTGGACCGCGACGAGCCGATGCGGCACTGTCGACCCGCGGCGGACCGCGTCCCGCGGTCCCGCGTCCGGCCGGAGCAGCATGTTCATCGCCAATGCGCGCATGTATGCCGTGACGCCCGAGGCCGAGGCGGCGTGGTCCGGTCTCCTCGCCCATGTCGCGGAGGACGCCGGCGTCGGCCTCGCCTACACGCCCTACCCGGCTCCGCAGCCGCTGGAGGCGCTCTGGCGCAGGCCCGACCTCGGCGCGGTCTTCATGTGCGGCTTCCCCATCGCGCTCGACCTCGCCCCCGCGGTGCCGCTGGCCTGCCCGGTGCCGGACGCGCCCTGGGCGGCGGGCGCGGGGCTCTACCGCTCCGACTTCGTCGTCCGCGCCGACGCCCCGTTCCGCAGCCTCGAGGACACGTTCGGCGGCACGATCGGCTGGACGGTCGAGCACTCGCATTCGGGGTTCAACGCGCCGCGCCATCACCTCCTGGCCTACCGGGGCGCGGACCGCGCGCCGCTCTATCGGGCCAGCCTGGGACAGCTCGTCACGGCGCGCGGCGTGGTCGATGCCGTCCTCGACGGGCGCATCGACGTCGGCCCGCTCGACGGCTACTGGCATCTCCTGATGCGCCGACACAGGCCCGACCTCGCCGCCGCCCTCCGGGTCGTGGCGTCGACGGCCGTCGCGCCGCTGCCGGCCCTCGTGGCGTCGCCGAACCTGCCGGCCGACGAGGCCGAGGCGTTGCGGCGGGCCTTCGCGGGTGCGGCGGAGCGGGACTGGTTCGCGCCCTTCGGCGAGGCGCTGTGCATCGCGGGCTTCGTGCCCGCCCGGCGCACCGATTACGCGGCGACGCTGGCCTGGGCCCGGGAGGCCGAGGCGGCCGGATACGGCGCGCCGGGCTGAGGGCGACCACCTGTGCCGCAGTGCCGGCGCGCAACATCGCTCGGCGCCCGTGCGTTGGGGGTGCCATGACCGATCCTGCCCCAGCCTCCGCGACCTTCACCCTGACCGAGCCCGCCGAGACGCCCTGGCTGGGCCTGTTCCTCGGCTCCATCGCCATGGTGCCCTTCGTGCCGGGCGCGGCGATCTTCTGGCTCGGTCCGGAGGCCTGGCGCGGCGCGGCGCTGGCCTTCACGCTGTACTGGGGCGGCGCCATCCTGACCTTCCTGGCGGGGGTGCGACGCGGCGTGTCGTTCCGCACGCCGGGCGGCGTCACGGCCGCGCAGATCGCCACCATGCTGTGGCTCTTCTGCCTGGGCTTCGCCGCCGTCGGACTGACCGCGCTCGCCCTGCCGCGCGCCGCCGCGCTCCTGCTGCTGCTCGGCTATCTCAGCCTCGCGGTCCTCGACCCCGCGGCGGCCCGCAGGCTCGAAGCGCCGCTCTACTTCGCGCGGCTGCGCCCGGTCCAGATGGCGGTCCCCGTTCTCTGCCTCCTCGGCACGATCGTGCTATTGTTCGCGCGCTGACACGCCGGGGCCGGAAGGGGACGCCATGGAGATGAGTTCGGGTCTGGCCCTCGCGGGCTTCGTTCTCGCCGCTCTCGTGGCGGCGTCGAGCGGCGCCGTCTTCAAGCCCGGCGACTGGTACGACACGCTGCGCAAGCCGGGCTGGACGCCCAGGCCCTGGGTGTTTCCCGTGGTCTGGACGCCGCTCTACGTCATGATCGCGCTCTCGGGATGGCTGGCCTGGCGCGAGGGCACGCTCCTCAGCCCACCCTTCCTGATCTACGCCGTGCAGCTGGTGCTCAATGCCGGCTGGTCGGCCGTGTTCTTCGGCCTGCGACGGCCGGACCTCGCCTTCGCCGAACTCCTGCTGCTGTGGCTGTCGATCCTCGCCACGATCGTGGCCTTCGCGCCGCTGAGCGCCGCCGCGGCCTGGCTGCTCGTGCCCTACCTCACCTGGGTCACGATCGCGGGCGCCCTCAACCTCACGGTCTGGCGCCTCAACGCAGACCGGCTCGCACGCGCGTGAGGCGCTTCGTGGCGTCTCGCCGGCGGTCCGCCCTCGCGGCCGTCCTCCTCCTCGCCGCGGCGCCGGGCCTCGCCCAGGAGCCGCCCACGCCGCCCGACCCGGCGCTGCTGGCCGCCGTGGCGGGCGAGGCCCGCAACCCGCGGTTCATCGAGCGCGACGCCGTCCGCCATCCCGCGGACGAACTCACGTTCTTCGGCCTGCGGCCCGGCATGACGGTGGTCGAGCTCTGGCCCGCCGGCGGCTACTGGACCGAGATCCTCGCCCCCTACCTGCGCGAGGGCGGCGGCACCGTCGTGGCGGCGCTCGAGACCCAGCCCGCCGGCAGCCCGGGGCAGGAGGCCGCCACCAAGCGCGCCGCCTATTTCAAGCGACGGCTCGGCGAGGACCCGGACCTCTTCGCCGGCGTGAAGCTCACCAGCCTCGGCCCGGGGACCGACAACATCGTGCCGCCGAACTCGGCCGACATGGTCCTGAGCTTCCGCACCCTGCACGTGTGGATGAAGCAGGGCTTCGCCGAGGAGGCGTTCGTCGCCTGCTACAAGGCCCTCAAGCCCGGCGGCATCCTGGGCCTCGTCGATCACCGCGGCAACCGCGCCGGCGAGCAGGACGTCCGCGCCCTCGACGGCTACGTGCGCGAGGACTATGCCAAGGGGCTGGCGCAGCTGGCGGGCTTCGAGTTCGTCGCCTCCTCGGAGATCGAGGCCAACCCCAAGGACACCGCCAACTGGCCCCACGGGGTCACGACGCTGGCCCCCACCTTCGCGCTCGGCGCGCAGGACCGCGACCGCTACGCGGCCGTGGGCGAGCCCGACAATTTCGTCCTCAAGTTCCGGAAGCCCCTGTGACCCGGGCGCCGGACGCGGACCGCGGAGCCGCCCGCCCATGAAACCCCACGTCACCGTCCACATGATCACCTCGGTCGACGGCCGCATCCGGACCAGGCCGCTGGAGCCCCTTCGAAGGCCGGGGCGAATACGAGAAGGTCCACGACCTGCTGGAGGGCGACGCCTGGATGTGCGGCCGCGTCACCATGAGCGGCTATGCGAGGGGCGAGCCCTATGCAGAGGCGGCCGAGCCCCTGCCCCGCACCGACCACATCGCCAGGCGCGATGCGTCCGGCTACGCGGTCGCGCTCGACGCATCCGGCAAGCTCTCCTGGGGACGCGACGCGATCGACGGCGACCACCTCGTCGTGGTGCTGTCCGAGCGCGTCTCGGACGCCCACCTGGCCGGGCTGCGGCGCGACGGCGTCTCCTACGTCTTCGGCGGGCGCGACGCGATCGATCTCGCCCGCGTCCTCGAAACGCTGAACGCCGCCTTCGGCATCCGGCGCCTCACGGTCGAGGGCGGCGGCCGCATCAATGGCGCGCTGCTCAAGGCCGGCCTCGTCGACGACCTGTCGCTCCTGCTCGCCCCGGCGGTCGACGGGCTCACGGGCGGGGCCGCGCTGTTCGACTACGACGGCCCGGCCGACGACGTGACGCCGCAGGGGCTCCGCCTCACCCTCGTCTCATCGCAGCCGCGCGAGGGCGGCGTGATGTGGCTGCGCTACCGCGTCGACCGTGCCGAGGCAGCCCTGCCCGGCTGACGCCGCGAGGATCCCACCATGCCGATCTCCGAAGCCCGTGTCGCGACCGCCCACGCCAGCCGCTACCTCCAGCAGCTCTGCAAACACTGGTCGCACAAGTTCACCGTGGACTTCACCGCCGCACGCGGCATGATCGACTTCGGCGACGGGCGCGCCTGCGCGCTCGACGCGACGGGCGAGCACCTGACGCTGCGGGCCACGGTGCCGGAGGGCGGCGACGCCGAGCGGCTCGAGGCGGTGATCGCCGACCACGTCCGACGGTTCGCCTTCCGCGAGACGCTGGTCTTCGACTGGCAGCGCCTGGGCACGTGAATCCCGCCGCGGCGCCGGTCCCATCAGGGAAGCTTGACCCCATGGCAGAGCCGAAGGCGCCATCCGTCCTCGTCTTCGACGTCAACGAGACGCTGCTCGACGTGGGGGCGCTCGGCCCCCTGTTCCTGCGCCTGTTCGGCGAGGCGGAGGCCGTGCGGGACTGGTTCGCTGAGCTCGTCCTCCACGCCCAGGCCGTGACGCTGGCGGGCCATTACCTGCCCTTCGCGGCGCTCGGCGGCGCCGTGTTGCGCATGGTCGGCGAGGCGCGCGGCATCACGGTCGAGGCGGACGACATGGCCGAGCTCAAGGCCCGCACCCTCGCCCTGCCGGCCCATGCCGACGTCCTGCCGGGTCTCGCGCGGCTGCGGGGCGCGGGCTTCCGCCTCGTGACGCTGACGAATTCGGCCCCCGACCCCCACGCCAGCGCCCTCGCGGCGAGCGGCATCGCGCCCTTCCTGGAGCGGCAGTTCAGCGTCGACGCCGTCGCGCGCTTCAAGCCTGCCCCCGAGGTCTACCGGCAGGTCGCGGAGGCGCTCGGCCTCGCGCCCGGGGCGCTGTGCCTCGTGGCGGCCCATGCCTGGGACGTGCTCGGCGCGCAGGCCGTCGGCTGGTCGGGCGCCCTGCTGACGCGGCCCGGCCATGCCCCGCTCGCGCTGCCGTCCCTGCCGGGACCGGACCTCGTCGCGCCCGACCTCGTCGCCCTCGCCGAGAAGATCGAGCGGCGCTGGCGATGATCCGCGGCAGCGACGCGCGTCCGGCCCGGCGCGACGGCGCTCAAGCGCGGCGGCGGCCCGTGAGTTCGATCTCGATCTTCATGCGCGGGTCCGCGAGGCCCGCGACCAGCATGGTGGCGGCCGGCGGCGCGGCGCCGAACCGCGCGCGCAGCAGGGGCCAGCAGGGCGGAAAATCCCCGGCATGGGGCAGGATGTAGCGGACACGCACCGCATCGGCGAGCGTGAAGCCGGCCGACGCCAGGGCGAGTTCGATATTGTCCAGCGTGCGGGCGCACTGCGCCACGACATCCTCGGCGATCGTGCCTGCCGCATAGTCGAACCCCGTCGTCCCCGAGACGAAGACCCAGTCGCCGTCCACGACGGCGCGGCTGTAGCCCATCTCGGCCTCGAACCGCGATCCCGACCCGATGTACCGACGCTCCGCCATCATCCATCCCCCGCGCCGGCCGCCACCCGTCCCGATCCGTATCGTCAACGAAGGCTGAAAGCAAGAAACTGGTGACGATGCCCCTTGCACCCCACTTAACCTTGCCAAAATAGGACTATTCGATGTTCATCTTCCGGCAATTGCCGCGGTCCAAAGTCTTCATATCAGAAGGACGGACCATCATGAGCCTCGACAGTGTGATGACGACGAGCTTTACACCCGACCTGTCCGCCGCCGACTGCACCGGCACGGCGCGCCACGAGGCCGCCTCGCTGCACCGCCACCTCTTTGCCGACGGCTCGCTCGACCGCGCCGAGGCCGAGGCGCTCTTCGACCTCGAACGCTCGGCGCTGAGCCGCTGCGAGTCCTGGACGGCCTTCTTCATCCAGGCCGTCACCGACCATGTCGTGTGGGGCGTCCGCCCGACGGGGCGGCTCGACGAAGACCAGGCGGATTGGCTGCTGCGCCAGGTGGATGCCACCCGGACGGCCGCGAGCTTCGCCGTGCTGGTCAACGTGCTCGACGAGGCCGACAAGGTCCCGGCCTGGTTCGCCGGCGCCATCCGGGCGCGGGCCATCGCGGGCTGGCCGGGCGTGTCGCGCGGCGAGGACGCCTTCTCGCGGCCCCTGCTCCGCGCCGCCTGAACGAGCGCCGGACGCCTCAGCCCGAGTGGCTGAGCACCACGGCCAGGATGACGAAGATCACGATCACCAGCGCCAGGCCGCCGATCAGCACGTAGCGGACCCCGAGGCCGGTCTTGCCGGCGCTAGCCTCCGTCTTGTCGAGGCGGGTCGGACGTTCGCTCATCGCTGTTGCTCCCCAATGTCACCGGGCAACGGCAGGCACGGCCGCAAGTTCCGCCGCGATCGCGACGGTGGGCCCGAAGATGCTCTCGAAGGCGCCCCTCAGCCGGTCGTCGAACTCCGGCATGGTGATGGGATGGCCGAGGTCGACGAGGCTGGTCACGCCGTAATGCGCCTCCGCGATGCCGCAGGGCACGATCCCGCCGAAATGCGCGAGGTCCGGCTCGACGTTGACCGAGATGCCGTGGAAGCTCACCCACCGTTTCAGGCGGATGCCGATCGCCGCGATCTTGTCCTCGGCCGGCGCGCCGCCGGGTCCCGCCGCCTTGTCGGGCCGCGCCACCCAGACGCCGACCCGGTCCTGCCGCCGCTCGCCGCGGATGTTGAGCCGCGCCAGCGTCTCGATCACCCAGGCTTCGAGCGCCGCCACGAAGGCCCGCACGTCGGGCCGGCGCCGGTTGAGGTCCAGCATGGCATAGGCCACGCGCTGTCCTGGCCCGTGATAGGTATATTGCCCGCCGCGACCCGTCTGGTGGACGGGAAAGCGCGGCGCCCGGAGGTCTCCCGCCCGCGCCGAGGTGCCGGCCGTGTAGAGCGGCGGATGTTCGACCAGCCACACGCGCTCGCGCGCCGCGCCGGCCGCGACCAACCCCGCATGCCGCTCCATGGCGGCGACGGCCGCGAGGTAGGGCACGGGCGCGTCGGCCACCAGCCATTCGACGGGCGGAGCCCCGGGCGCGGCGAGAAAGCCCGCCGCATCGGTGCGGCGCGGCGTGGCGGGCGGTGGACGGGTCTCGGCGCTGGTGGGGGGCATGATCCGGCAGGCGTGGTCTCGCCCCACCATAGCGCCGGAGCGCCGCCCGCGGAAACCCGCGAGAACCCGCTTGCCAGCCCCGGCCGGGTTTGTTAGTGGACGGACCTCGCCGATGCCGGGCACGACCCGGCAGCGACAACGGTCGCGGCCATGGCGGAATTGGTAGACGCGCTAGCTTGAGGTGCTAGTTGGGAAACCAGTGGAGGTTCGAGTCCTCTTGGCCGCACCAGTGACCTTCTATGGGTCGTTGATTTCGTTTACTTTTTAGCTCTGTCGCCCGCACCTTCTGGAAGGGTGCGGGAATAGAACTTTTGGCTATGTTCCTGGGGCGCCATCTTGTCCATGGCCTCGATCGCCAGCTTCTTGCGGTTCGATGCTCGGATGCGAGCAGGCCTGCAAAGCGATCGCCGGCATGCGCTTTCGACGGCAGACCCTTGGAGTGCCGCGAAGGGAGAGACCCCGCGATCGACCGGCGCGCGAACAAACCCATATCCTATCGGCACCGGGCCGTTCCGGCGGAGCGAGATCGACGGTCGGATAGACTTTGCTGCAGCTAAGTCTCTGCGCCGGGATGCGTTATCAATCCGCTAAGAATAAATCTAATGTTAAAGATAATGTGATGCCATCGCCCGGATTGTGCAGAGGGTGTCCGATGGCCAGGTTCAAGGATCAAACGATTTCCAAAAAGATCGGGACGGTCGTTGTTCTTTTTTCTGTCCTTACGTGTTGCCTTGTTGCAACCGCAAGCTATGGAATCAGACAAAACGACAGCAGCGTCCAGCGTATGCTCGATCTGCAGGCCCGGGCCCAGTTCATGGCGGTCGACATCCATGAACAGATGTCACACCTTCATCAGCGCGCATTCGAGATTCTGGCCGAATCGACGTCGAGTCGATGGGATGAGCTGCAATCCACTCTCGTCAAAGAGGCGGACAAGCTCAATAAACGGGTCCTGGAGATGGAATCCGTTCTCGATGAGGGCGACATAGCGCTTTATAAGTCGATCGTGTCGGGCATTGGTTCGTACGCGGCTGCGCAGGCCAAGAGTTTCGACCTGCAGAAAGCCGGCAAGAGAACCGAAGCCGAAGACCAACTGAAGGGTCCGGTCGCGGAGATCCTCGCCAAGGTCGACGCCAACATGGACGCCTTGGCGACCCGGCAGACCGCAGACATGAACGAGGCGAGAGACGAGGTCCACGCTGTTTCGCAGCAGACCATTCTCATCATGCTGGTCACGGGTGCGCTCGGGTTGGCCGTCGCCATCGCAGCCGCTCTCGTCCTCGTGCGGTCGCAGATCAGCCGCCCTCTGTCGACGATGACCGATGCGATGCGTCGTCTCGCCTCCGGTGACACGTCCCTGGATGTTCCCGCGCTGGGCCAGAAGGACGAGATCGGCCAGATGGCCGATGCGGTCCAGACCTTCAAACAGGCGGCGATCGACAAGGTCTCTCTGGCGCGCGAGGCCGAAGCTGTCCGTGCACGAGCCGAGACAGAGCGGCGGCACAGTGAAGAGGCTCGGGCCGAAGCAGCCCGGCAACTCACCGACGTGGTGGACGGCATCGGTCGCGGGCTCGACCAGCTCGCCCAGGGCGCGCTCACGTTCCGGCTGAACCAGCGTTTCGCGGCCGACTACGAGAAGCTCCGGGTCGATTTCAACGGCGCCATGGCCAAGCTCGCCGACACGCTGACGGTGGTGGCGGCCAATACATCGGCGATCCGCTCCGGCACCGGAGAGATCTCGACGGCGGCCGACGACCTTTCCCGTCGTACCGAGCAGCAGGCGGCGAGCCTCGAGGAGACCGCGGCGGCGCTCGACGAGGTGACCGCCACGGTTCGGAAGACCGCTCAGGGCGCCAATCATGCCCGTGACGTCGTCGGCACCGCGAAGGCGGATGCAGAGGCTTCGAGCGGCGTCGTGCGCCAAGCCATCGAGGCCATGAGCGGCATCGAGCGCTCGGCCCGCGAGATCAGCCAGATCATCGGCGTCATCGACGAGATCGCCTTCCAGACGAACCTGCTCGCCCTCAACGCCGGCGTCGAGGCGGCCCGGGCCGGCGAGGCCGGCCGCGGCTTCGCGGTCGTGGCCTCCGAGGTCAGGGCACTCGCCCAGCGCTCGGCCGATGCCGCGAAAGAGATCAAGGGCCTGATCTCGACCTCGGGCCGGCAGGTCGAGCAGGGCGTGACGCTGGTCGGCGACACCGGCAAGGCGCTGGAGCGTATCCTCGTTCAGGTGGCGGAGCTCAGCACCATCGTGACCGAGATCGCCGCCTCGGCCCAGGAACAGGCGTCCGGCCTCGACCAGATCAACACCGCCATCAACCAGATGGACCAGGTCACCCAGCAGAACGCCGCCATGGTCGAGGAGTCGACCGCCGCCAGCCACGCCCTGTCGCGCGAGACCGAGGAGCTGTCGAGCCTCGTCGGCCGCTTCCAGCTCGGCGAAGGCTCGGCCGCCCCGGCCTCCGCGCGCCGCGCGCCGGCCCGCCCCGTCGCCCAGCTCCGCACTGCCGGCCGCGGCGGCGCGGCCCTGCGCCAGCCCGCCCCCGCCGGCGACGACTGGCAGGAGTTCTGAACGTCGGTGCGGCGACGCTCAAGCGTGAAGCCTCTGCAGGCACGTTCCGAGGCTGGGCGGCTGGGGCGACAAAGGCCGCGGCGATCGCTCTTGGCACGAGCCTGACGGGCGGCGCGGCGCCCCCCGGCCGCGCCGTGCTGGTGGCGTTACAGCCGCATCCCGTTCGAGCTTAAGGGCTCGTCGGCCGACTGCCGCTCAGACTGGCGCCGTCGACCTGCAGGTTGCTGTGCCGGGCCTGCTCTCGACAGACGGTGTGGCCGTTGAGGCGCCGCAAGAGGCCGCCTCCATGGTCATCGCGGTCGTCGCGCAAGCGGACGACGTGCCGCCGTGTCATGGTCAAGCCACGGGCGAGCGGCTGCAAGACTGGTCGGCCCATCCGCTATTCGAGCCGATGGACCTGTAGCTGGACTCGCTGATGCATTGGGGCTGTATCGTCCAGCGCCAACCCTCGTTTGGCGGCAGCCCGTCGGGCGTGATCCGGATGCCCAAGCCGGGCCGCGAGCTGAGGAATGGTGTCCACCACGGCCGCCGGCGCGAGGGAGGTCGCGCCGGCAGGGTTCGGCGTCGCGCAGGTGCGCGGCAGCCTGGCTCGCATGGCCCGCAGCTCAGAGACGATGGCGAGGGGCCCGCCCACCGTCTCCCGCCGCCGGGAGCGGCGTCCCACCCTCAGAACGGCGCGTCGGCCGGCGAAAGGTCGGCGACGAACTCCGCCGCCGGCATGGACGACGTGTAGGCCGCGAAAGGCGGCGGGTAGTCGACAGCGACCATCGCGCCGTCGTCGTAGACGCCCGCGACGCGTCCGGTCAGCTCCGCCCACGGCTCGAGCAGGTCGTGGAGGTCCGAACCGGGCCGAAGCCGCACCGCATCCCCGATCCGATGGCCCATGATCCGCTCCGATGTTCCTGATTTGTTCTAGACGCCGAACGTGCATGCAGGCGAGTCGGATCCATGTGGACTGCGGGGAAAACCCGGCCATGGGCCAGCGCCCGCAGCGGCCGCGGACGCTCCCTTCCGACAGGACTTCGTCTCGGAGGCCCAGCACCCCGGCATGACGACGGGCGGCGCCGGCGCCCCCCCTGCACCGCTCTAAGCGCGGGACCATACGAGCCGTTTGCGCCCCGCCCGCGTTCCGTCGGCCCCGTCCGGGCGGAAGCCGACCGTCTCGAGGAGGCGCCAGGACGACAGGTTCAGGGGTCGACATTCCGCGACGATCCGGCAGGCCGAGCGGGCGCAGATGCAGGCGTTCCGTGGAGACGCCCGGCAAGGCCGGCAGGGGCTGTTCCACGCCGCGCACGATCGGGGCCCTCGTCTGCTGCTCGTACCGCCAGCCTAGCACAGGAGCCGGTTCCGAAGGCCGGCGCTCGCCGCTGCGGCGCGCCCCGCTTCCTTCTCGGTCATCGCCCTGCTCGAAGCGGTCCGGCCCGGGCGGGTGGACCGCATCCCATAGGCGAAGACCACGCCGGTCACGGCCCGTGGAGGACGGTGGCGCCCGGCAGGAGATCCCGGCACAGATCGACGAGCGAGCTTCTGCGGGCACAGCGGGACGGCGCCGGGTTGACCGAGCCTGTCCCAGACCCATAATCGCAGCATGACGGAACCGCGCCTCACCACCGACGATCCCGCGTCCGACCCGGCCGACGCGGAGATCGAGACGCGGGCGATGGAACTCGCCAAAGCGGATGGCCTGGCGTGGGCGGCCCCGGGAACGCCCGAACAGGGCGCCGAGGGGCAACCCGGCACGGCCACGAGCGACGATCGGGATCGCTACCGCGCCCAGGCTCGCGAACGCCTGCAGGCCGAGCGGGGCCTGATCATACCCTGACGCGACGGCTCGCCGCGCGGCGGGCCGATCACGACGCATCCTCGTCGCCGGTCGCACGGGTCCCCGCGCCGACCGGGCCGCACCGTCACCCCGGTTCCAGGGTCGCGCCGCACCAGTCCGAGAAGTCCGGCCTCAACACCCGCGGGCACCGGGCCGTCAGGCTGCGCCTGAGGTCCGTCAGCCGCACGTCGTCGATCGTCGCGGCTCGGAGCACCTTGACGTCGAAGCTCTCGCGCCGCCCGCACTTGGCGCAGGACACGATGAGCATCGGCGCCTCCCAGCCCGACAGCATCGCAGGCCGATCGCCGGCCTCCGGTGCGCCCGACCGCCGTTGCGGGACGTCCTCGCGGGCCGGAGCGCGCTGGCGCGGTGCGCCGGCGACGGGCGGCAGGTCCTGGGGATGGAGCCGATCGAGGTCTTCGAAGCGCGCACCGCAGCGTGGGTCGTATTTTCGCGGGTTCGAACGCCAGTAGGGGCAGTCATGCGCCAGGTCGGCGAGCAGCCCTTCGAGCGACTGCTCCGGGCCGTAGCGGCCCGCCAGCCGCGCCAATCTGTATCGCCCGCGCCGGGCGCAGAGCTTGCACGAGAGATTGACGATGACCCAAGGATAGTCCGACAGGCGCTTCGGAACCAGCATGAGGGTTCAGAACTGCGCCGCGCCGGCGAATTGTTCGACGACGAACTCCGTCGCGGCGAGGTCGCAGGCCAGGACCTGCTCGTCCTCGTAGACCACGCTGATATGCTCGCCCTCGCCGTCGGCCCACACGTCGCCGACCTTGCCGATATTGGTACCGACGACGCCGCGCAGGTCGGTCAGGCGCGAGTCTCGCCGAAGCCTCACCAGGTCCCCGATCCTGCAGCCCATGACGACCTCTGCGTTCCCGATTTGTTCTAACACAACCTGAGCGTTCCGGCGAGGGGGTGCGCTGTGGATTGCGGGGACGGCCGGTGCCGCCCAGCGCGGCGCCACGCATTCCGCCGACATCGGCGCTGGTCGGCGTCCGCCACTATTCCTTTCCATCATAATCGTGTTACATCCATCCAGCTCCAATATTCCTCGACCGAATATGCTGGTAAACTTAGACGACAATGGTTGCATTTCTATTACAGCGATATTTTCCACATGTATTCGAGTCGATCAAGCGTCCGAAACTGTTTGAACCGGTCGCCGTATCTGCCTTGTCGTTTGTAGAAGGGGGTATGTGATGTCGCCTTTCATCGTCGGACAAAACAAGATTGCTGGTCCCGTCGGTCGTTTGCTGCTGTGCTTGGCTCTGATGAGCACGACGGCCTTGGCGGCGGCGGGGAGCAACTCCAATTCCGGGTCGCATTCGAGTTCGGCCGGCCTGGGTGCTTCCTTGGGGGGTGCCAAGGGCGTCAGCGCCGGCGCCGGTGTTTCGGTCGGTGGTCTCGGTGTCGGCGTGGGTGCTTCGCTCGGGGGAAGCCACGGCACGCCGGCCGGCACTGACGGCGCGTCGAGCGCCGGTCACGGCGTCGGCGTCGGGCTCGGCGCCGGTGTCGGTGGTGCGAGCGGCGGCGCCACGGGCGCGGCGGCTGGCCCCGGCGCCAGCGTGGGTGGTTCAAAAGGCGTCAGCGCCGGCGCCGGCGCGGGCGTTGGGGGAAGTCAGGGCGTCGCCGCCGGGCTCGGCGCGAGCGCCGGGGGATCGAGCGGGGTCGGCCTCGGGGCCGGCACGTCGGTGGGCGGCAGCAAGGGCGTGACGGCGGGCGTCGGCGCCACGGTGGGCGGCACCAGCGGGGTTGGCCTCGGAGCCGGCGCCGGCGTGGGAGGCGGCCAGGGTGTCACGGCCGGGCTCGGCGCGACGGTCGGCGGGTCGACCGGGGTCGGGCTCGGGGCCGGCGCATCCGTGGGCGGCAGCAAGGGTGTGACGGCGGGCCTCGGCGCCACCGTGGGGGGCATGAACGGGCTCGGCATCGGGGCCGGCGTCTCGGCGGGCGGCATGAGCGGCATCGGCGCCGGCGTGGGGGTCGGCATCGGTGGATCGGGCACCGGCGGGTCCGGCACCGGCGGACCGGGCTCCGGCATGGGCGGCTCCGGGACGGGAGGCTCCGGCAGCGGCGGATCCGGGACGGGCGGCTCGGGATCGGCGGGCGGCCATGGTCCCGGCAGAGGGCATCATGGCCGGGGCACCGGCTCGACCGCGACCGGCGAGACCGCCACTCCGGGGATCTCCGCCCCGGTCAGCGGCATCCCGGCCGGGCCGTCGGCGGCCGACGCCGGCGCCATGGGCGCGGGTCTCGGCGTCGGAGCGGGGCTCGGCCGGGCACCGGGCGCGGGCACCAACGCCGGACCGGGCGTGAGCCCCTTCGGCCGGGGCACCGGCACCGGCACGCCACGGGGCGTCGCCCCGGCGCCGCAGCAGGCGGAAGCCATGGATGCGTCCGACTATAGCGCCTACGATTCCAGCGCCGACGTCGCCGGGGGCCCGGCGGAGGGCTATGGCGAGGGCGTCGATGACCGGGCCCTGTACGAGAAGCGCCATTGTGCCCGTCACGGGTGCCGGGTGACCCTGAGGCGTTGAAGCGGTGTCGGGTGGGACCGCCCCGGCGAGTCCCACCCGAGGCGACTGCGCTCTCGTCCACCCCACGTCCCGTGAAGCGTGGGGTGGACGAGCGCGGGACCGAACGGCACCGCCCGCGTCGCGGGTCCGCCGGGCGCGCCGGCGGCGTCAGTTATGATAGGTGTAGGTGTAGCCCGTCGAGGCGCTGTAGTAGGAACTCGAGCGATCATAGGTTCCCGAGTGCGGCACCTGCGTTCCGCTGTAACTCCGCTCGTAGGTTCTGTAGGCGTCGACGGTGCGGTACGAGCCGTCGGAGTAGAAGTACGACGCGTGGCTCGTATCGGCGACGTGGCTGTAGCCGCCGCTGTCGACCGTGGACGTGACCTCGTTGAAATATCCCGACGTCGCCGTGACCGGTGCTCCGCTGTAGAGCTGATTGAACGGCAGACCGTTGTCGTCCCTCACGTATTCGTAGTTGCTCGTGTAGCTCGAGCCATCCGCGGAATACATGTAGGCCGTCTGCGTCGCGTAGTAGGATCCGGTGTGGACGTAGCCCTGGCCGAAGAGGCTGCCGTTGTCGTTCTCGTGGACATATTCGCTCCGGCCGGGGGACGAGGCGTAGAAGCTCGAACCGGGTCCGTCGAGGTGCAGGGTGGCGGCGTCGCGCAGGTCGAACTGCCCGGGTCCGAGATAGACCGCGTAGCCGCCGCCCGCGTAACCGTAGGAGGATCCATAGCCGTACGCGCCGTATTCATCGCCGTAGCCAGACATCGCCCGCTCCGCTCGTCGCGTCCTTCCCGAAGGTCGAACATCCTGCCTGCACCGCCTGGAAGGCAACGATCGGTGCGCATCCCGAGCATAGGGCGGGAGAGGACCTGCGGAAAGGTGCCAGGGTGGCGCGGCGGCGAACTCAGCGGTCGAGCGGACGCAACGGGGGGCGCTCGCGATAGCGCTCGTAGCGCGGCAGCACGTTGCCGTCGTCGCGGCCGGTTACGTAGGACGTGATGCAGCCGCCTTCGGGGAAGTAGGGCGTCGGCGCGCAGGCGTTCTTGGTCGATCCGAACGCGCCGGCCTGCGAATTGTGGGCCGTCGCCGCCTCCGCTCCGGCCGTCCCCAGACACAGCACGGCGGCGGCGGCCAGCATCTTCGACGTCAGCATGCGCATGGCTCCGTAATCTGCGGTCTCGATGCCGGGCCAACGCACGAAACCCGCCGTCGTTGCGCGGCGGGGCGGCGTCCGCCCCTGCCCGCCCGCTCGATTGACGCTGCCCCGCCGCTCCGGCTATTCGCCGGGGGCAACGACCCCCGCGCGAGGCCGCATGAAGAAGATCGTCACCATCGGTGAGATCGTCGTCGAAGTGATGGCGACCGAGCCCGGCCAAGGCTTCCTCGAGCCCCTCGCGCTGGTCGGACCGTTCCCGTCGGGTGCGCCGGCGATCTTCATCGATCAGGTCGGCCGGCTGGGCCAGCCCTGCGGCATGATCGGCCGCATCGGCGACGACGACTTCGGCCGCCTCAACCTGCGCCGCCTCGCCCACGACGGGGTCGACGTATCGGCCATCGCGGTCGACCCGGAGGCCGCGACGGGGAGCGCCTTCGTGCGCTACCGTCCCGACGGCGACCGGGACTTCGTCTTCAACATCAAGCACAGCGCCAACGGCAGCCTGCAGCTCGACGCCGCCGGCCGCGCGCTGATCGCCGGGGCCGACCACCTGCACGTCATGGGATCGTCGCTGTTCTCGCCCGGCGTGGTCGCCGCCACGCAGGAGGCCGTCGCGGCCGTGAAGGCCAAGGGCGGCACCGTCTCGTTCGACCCCAACATCCGGCGTGAACTGCTGGCCCTGCCGGGCATGCGGGAGGCCCTGGCGGCCCTGCTGGAGCGCTGCGACCTCTTTCTGCCGAGCGGCCCCGAACTCCTGCTCTTCGCCCGCGCCGCCGACGAGGACGCGGCCGTGGCCGAGATCCTGGGGCGCGGCGTCAAGGCCGTGGTGATCAAGCGCGGCGCCGCCGGGGCCGAGTTCCACGACGCCGCCGGCCGGCACCGTCAGGCCGCCTTCCGGGTCGAGGAACGCGATCCCACCGGGGCCGGCGATTGTTTCGGGGCCACCTTCGTGGTGTGCTGGCTTCGCGGCCTACCCGCCGCCGAGGCGCTGCGCTACGCCGCCGCGGCGGGCGCCCGCGCCGTGACGGTCCGGGGCCCGATGGAGGGCGCCTCCACCATGGCCGAACTCGACGCCTTCCTGGCCAGCACGGAGGTCGCCCCGGCATGACGCGTTTCGCCATGGCCGACATCGCCCGCCTGCGCCACGCCGGCCGCCGGGTCGGCATCACCTCGGTCTGCACCGCGCATCCGCTCGCCATCGAGGCGGCGCTGCTGCAGGGCCTCGCCGACCGGGCGCCCGTCCTCATCGAGGCCACCTGCAACCAGGTGAACCAGGACGGCGGCTACACCGGCATGACGCCGGCCGACTTCCGGGCCTTCGTGCTCGGCATCGCGGCCCGCGTCGGCTTCGATCCCGCCGACCTGATCCTCGGGGGCGACCACCTCGGCCCGAACCCGTGGCGCGGGCTGCCGGCCGGGGACGCGATGGAGAAGGCCGAGGCCATGATCTCCGCCTATGCGGGGGCGGGCTTCTCGAAGCTGCATCTCGACACGTCGATGGGCTGCCGGGACGAGCCCGCCGCGCTCGCCGATGCCGAGACGGCGGCCCGCGCGGCACGGCTCGCCGGCGCGGCCGAGCGCGGCGCACGCGACGCCGGCCTGCCGCCACCCGTCTATATCGTGGGCACCGAGGTCCCGGTGCCGGGCGGCGCCACCCACGCGCTCGACGCCCTCGCCGTCACCCGCCCCGAAGCGGCCCTCGCCACCGTCGCGGTCCATCGCGAAGCCTTCGCGGCGGCCGGGCTCGACGAGGCCTTCGGCCGCGCGATCGGCGTCGTGGTCCAGCCCGGCGTCGAGTTCGGCCACGCCGACGTCATCGCCTACGATCCCGCGGCGGCACGCGGGCTCGCGGCGGTGCTGGCGCGCATGCCGCAGTTCGTGTTCGAGGCCCATTCGACCGATTATCAGTCCGCCGCGGCCCTGCGGGCGCTCGTCGACGACGGTTTCGCCATCCTGAAGGTCGGCCCCGGCCTCACCTTCGCGCTGCGCGAGGCGCTCTACGGCCTCGACGAGATCGCCGCCATCGTGGCGCCGCTCCCGGGCACACCCTCGCTGCGCGACGCCATGGAGCGGCTGATGCTGGCCGAGCCGGGCCACTGGGCGCGCTATTACGACGGCACGCCGAGCGATCTCTTCGCCCAGCGCCATTTCTCCTATAGCGACCGCATCCGCTACTACTGGCCCCATGCGGACGCGCAGGCCGCCGTCGAGGCCCTCATGGCCCGCCTCGGCGAGCGCCAGATCCCCGAGACGCTGGTCAGCCAGTATCTGCCGCGCCTGTGGGAGGGCGTGCGCGACGGCAGCGTCGCGCCGCTCGCCCGCGACCTCGCCATCGCGGCCATCCGCGCGGCGCTCGCGCCCTACAGCGCCGCCTGTTCCGGCGCCTGAACCATCACGCAAGGCCGGTCGTCCGGCCACCAGGAGAGGAACAAGCCATGCAGCTCGACGGCAAGGTCGCGGTCATCACCGGCGCGGCGCGGGGCATCGGCCGCGCCATCGCGGAGCGCTACCACCAGGAAGGCGCGACCGTCGTGATCGCCGACCTCAACGGAGGCGGCGCCCAGGAGGTCGCCCGGTCGCTCGGCCACAGGGCGCTCGGCCTGCCCTTCGACGTGACGCACCAGGACTCGATCGACGCCCTCGTGGCGCGCGTCGTCGCCGAGTACGGCGGGATCGACATCCTGGTCAACAACGCCGGCCTGTTCGACCTCGCCCCCACGGTCGAGATCACGCGCGAGAGCTACCGGCGCGTCTATGCCGTCAACGTCGAGGGGCTGCTCTTCACGCTGCAGGCCGTCGCCCGGCAGATGATCGCGCAGGGGCGCGGCGGCAAGATCATCAACTTCGCCTCCCAGGCGGGGCGGCGGGGCGAACCGCTCGTCGCGGTCTATTGCTCGTCCAAGGCCGCGGTGATCAGCCTGACGCAGAGCACCGGGCTCGACCTCATCAAATACGGCATCAACGTCAACGCCATCGCGCCCGGCGTCGTCGACAACGAACATTGGGAGCACGTCGACGCGATGTTCGCCCGCTACGAAAACCTGCAGCCCGGCGAGAAGAAGCGCATGGTCGGCGCCGCGGTGCCGCTCGGCCGCATGGCGCGGCCGGACGAGATCGGCGGCCTCGCGACCTTTCTGGCCAGCAAGGACGCCGACTACATCGTCGCCCAGTGCTACAACATCGACGGCGGCAACTGGATGAGCTGAACCGGGCCGGCGCGTCGCCGCGCTCCGCCTGCGGTGCGGTTGCGCGCCGCAGCGCGCCCGTCTACCGGTTCGCTCGTGTGACCGGCGGCCCCGCGCGCGGGGGTCCCGCCGGTCGAGGACGAGACCCCGCGCATGACCTGGTTCCACGCCATCAATTGGTTCTATTCGGCATCCGGCTTCGGCGTCGGCCTGCTGGTCGGTTTCACCGGCGTCGGCGGCGGCTCGCTGATGACGCCGCTCCTGGTGCTGCTCTTCGGCTTCCACCCCTCGACCGCGGTCGGGACGGACCTGCTCTATGCCGGCCTGACCAAGAGCGGCGGCACGCTCGTGCACGGGCTGAACCGCACCGTCGACTGGCGCATCGTCGGGCGGCTCGCGACCGGCAGCCTGCCCGCCACCGCCGTGACCCTGTTCGTCCTGTCCCACCTCGACCCCGCGAGCGCCAGGACCGGCGCCGCCATCAACACCGCGCTGGGCCTCGCCCTGATCCTCACCGCCGCGACGCTGCTGGCCCGCCCCTGGCTCCTGGCCCGCCTCGCCCGTTTCGGCAGCCGCCTGAGCGATCGGCAGACCGCGCGGCTGACGGTGCTGCTCGGCCTCTTCCTCGGCGTGGTGGTGTCCCTGACGTCGGTCGGCGCCGGCGCCATCGGCGTCACGGTGCTGCTCGTGCTCTATCCCGGCCTGCCGACCATCCGGATCGTCGGCTCCGACATCGCCCATGCGGTGCCGCTGACGCTGCTGGCCGGTGCCGGCCACCTGTGGGTGGGGGCGGTCGACGGGGCGTTGCTGGGCTCGCTGCTGGTGGGTTCGCTGCCCGGCATCGCCGTCGGCAGTCATTTCGCCTCGAGGGTGCCCGACAGGGTGCTGCGCCCCATCCTGGCCGCCACGCTCGTCGTCGTGGGCCTGCGCCTCGTCCTCTGAGGCGCCGTGCGCGCCCTCAGCCGATCGGCACCGTGAACGCGTCCTCGACGTGGCGCGGCCAGCGCCGGGGCGCGACCAGCATCGCGTCGCCCCGGAAGCTCGCGCCCGCGGCGGACGGGTTGCGGCTCAGCCAGACCGCGGCCGCCCGGCCGATGCGCCGGCGCTTGACGGCGTCGATCGCCGCCAGCGCGGCACCGGCGTCCCGCCGCGCCTTCACCTCGACGAAGGCCACCGTGTCGCGGCGCCGTGCCACGATGTCGATTTCCCCGCCCGAGACCGTGAAGCCCCGCGCCAGGATGCGGTAGCCCTTCAGCATCAGCCAGGCCGCCGCGAGCCACTCGGCCCGGCGCCCCGCCCGCCCGGCGCGGCGGCGCTCGCCGGGACCGCGCGGGGTCCTCACCGCCCCTCGCGCCGGGCGGCGGCCAGCGCCACGGCGCGGCCGTAGACCTCGCGCCGCGGCAGTCCCGTCTCGCCCGCCACGACGGCGGCGGCGTCCTTGACCGACAGCGTGGCGAGCGCGGCCGCGAGCCGGGCGTCGAGGTCGTCGGCGCTCGGCGCCTGCCCGGGTTCGGGCCGCGCCACCAGCACCACGCATTCGCCCCGCGGCGCCCCGTCCGCCGCGTAATGGGCGGCGAGCTCCGCCGCGGTGCCGCGCCGGACCTCCTCGAACTTCTTGGTCAGCTCGCGCGCCACGGCGGCGGGCCGCGGGCCCAGGACGGCCGACACGTCGGCGAGGCAATCGGCGAGCCGGCGGGCCGATTCGAAGAACACCAGCGTGCCCGGCACGGCGGCGAGGTCGGCGAGCCGCGTGCGGCGTGCGCCCGATTTCTCGGGCAGGAACCCTTCGAAGAAGAACCGGTCGGTCGGCAGGCCGCCCAGCACCAGGGCCGCCATCACGGCGGAGGCGCCCGGCACGGCCGTGATCCCGGCGCCGGCCGCGACGGCGTCGAGCACCAGCTTGTAGCCGGGATCGGATACCAGCGGCGTGCCGGCATCCGAGATCAGCGCCAGCGCCTCGCCGCGCGCCAGGCGGGCCAGCACCTGGGGGCGCATCGCGGCGGCGTTGTGCTCGTGGTAGGGCAGGAGCGGCGTGTCGATCCCGTAATGGCCGAGCAGCACCCGGGACACGCGCGTGTCCTCGGCCAGCACCGCATCCGCACCCGCCAGCACGCCCAGCGCCCGCAGCGAGATGTCGCCGAGGTTGCCGATGGGGGTCGCCACGACATGCAGCCCCGGCCCGGGCGCGGGCGCGGCCACCCGCACGCCGAGCGCCGTGAAGCTGCGCTCGCGCCGGCGGTCGGCCGCCGCATTCGGCGTGTCGTGGCTCTCGTGGGAGGTCATGGCCTTCTAGTGGCGCGCCGGCCCGCGGCTGGCAAGCCGCGCCGCCCGGTGGCCTCGCGCCCGCGAAGCTGGTAGGCTCGGTTTCCGCGAGGCGGCGTCTTCGGCGCCGGGCGGCACTGCGGGGGAGATGCGGTTTGGTGTCGGCACGTTCCATCGGGGTCTGCACGGCGGCCCTCGGCCTCGCGTCCCTGCTGTCGGCCTGCGGGCAGTTCGCCGGCGGCGACCATTCGCGCGTCGCCTCGGAACCTCCGTCCCTGTCGGCTCCCACGACGCCGGTCCAGTCCCGCCCCCTCGCCGGCGCGGCCCAGCCCGGCGCCATCGGGACGGGTCCCGTGAAGGTGGCGCTGATCCTGCCGCTGACGCAGAACGGCGCCGCATCGAACCTCGGGCGCTCGCTGCGCAACGCGGCCGAGCTGGCCTTCGCGGATTCCGGCACCACCGACCTGCAGATCCTGGTGAAGGACGACCGCTCGACGCCGGACGGCGCGCGCGACGCCGCCCAGGCCGCCGTCGCGGAAGGCGCCGAGATGATCCTCGGCCCCGTCACGGCGGTCGACCTGCGCGAGGCCGCCAAGGTCGCCAAGGCGGCCGACAGGCCCATCATCGGCTTCTCCACCGACTCGGCCTCCGCGTCGCGCGGCGTCTATCTCCTGTCCTTCATGATCGAGGGCTACATCGACCGCGAGGTCGAATATGCGGCCCAGCACGGCAAGCACAGCTTCGGCGCCCTCGTGCCGGACAACGACTACGGCAACGTCGCCCTGGCCGAGATCCAGTCGGCGGCGGCGCGGCTCGGCGTGCGGGTCGAGGCCGTCGAACGCTACAAGACCTCGGCGCCGGCCGAGGGTGTCGCCCGCATGGCGGGCGCCCTGCCGCGCATCGACGCCCTGTTCATCCCCGACACGCCGGACGACATGCCGGCCGTCGCCTCGGCGTTGACCGCCAATGGCATCGACGGCGCCAAGGTGCAGATCCTCGGCTCGAACCTGTGGGGCGAGCCCGCGGTGCTGAAGCTGCCGGCCCTGCAGGGCGCCTGGTTCGCCGCCACCGAGACGGCCGGCTTCGCCGGCTTCGCCCAGCGCTACCGGGCCAAGTTCGGCGCCGAGCCGGCACGCGTGGCGACGCTCTCCTACGACGCCGTGTCGGTTGCGGCGGCGCTGGCCCATGCGCCGGCGACACCCCACTACGGGACGGATGCCCTCACCAACACGTCCGGCTTCAACGGTGCCGACGGCCTGTTCCGGTTCCGGACGGACGGGCCGAGCGAGCGCGGGCTCGCGGTGTTCCAGGTGTCGAACGGGACCGCCACCGTGCTGAACGCCGCCCCCCGCAGCTTCACCAGCAACCCGTCCGGTTTCTGAACCCCGGGCGGAGCGCGCCCACGGCGGTCCCGGCAACCCTGGGGCCGGCCCTGGGCGCCGAGCGAGGAGATCCCATGGGGGTGAGCGAAGGTACCGCGCCGTTCCGCGGTTTCGAGACCTGGTATCGCGTCACGGGCGAGATCGGCGCCGCGCCCGCGCCCGTCGTCGTGGTGCATGGCGGACCGGGCTGCACGCACGACTATGTCGACAGCTTCAAGGACCTCGCCGCGGACGGGCGCGCGGTCGTCCACTACGACCAGATCGGCAACGGCCGCTCGACGCATCTGCGGGACCGCGGCGCGGAGTTCTGGACCGTCGACCTGTTCCTCGCCGAGCTCGACAACCTCCTCGCCCATCTCGGCATCGCGGACCGCTACCACCTCGTCGGCCAGTCCTGGGGCGGCATGCTGGGATCGGAACACGCGGTGCGGCGCCCGCCGGGCCTGAAGGCCCTGGTGATCGCGGATTCGCCCGCCTCCATGGCGCTCTGGGTGTCGGAGGCGAACCGGCTCCGCCTCGCCCTGCCGCCCGACGTTCAGGACGCGCTGCTGCGGCACGAAGCCGCCGGCACGACCGCCCACCCCGAATACGAGGCCGCCACGCAGGCCTTCTATCGCCGGCACGTCTGCCGCCTCGATCCCTGGCCCGTAGAGGTCACCCGCACCTTCGAGGCCATGGCGTCGGACCCGACCGTCTACGGCACGATGAACGGCCCCAACGAGTTCCATGTGGTCGGCACGCTGCGCGACTGGTCGATCGTCGATCGGCTTTCCGCCATCGTGGCACCGACCTTGCTCATCTCGGGGCGCCACGATGAAGCCACGCCGGCGACCATCCAGCCATTCGCCGACCTCATCCCGGACGTGCGGTGGAGAGTCTTCGAGGACTCGTCCCACATGCCGCACGTAGAGGAAAGGACGGAGTGCATGGATTGCGTCGGCGGGTTTCTCAGGCAGTATGACTGACTTTTCAGCAGCGATGCCGTCGCGTTCCGGCATCGCCTGCCGCCATCGAGGACCTACGATGCGTTTGACGACAATGTTGACGACGAGCGCCCTGGCGCTGAGCGTCGCCGCCAGCGCGGCGGCCGCGGCGCCCGACCGGACGGAGCTGATGAAGCAGCACCGCGGCGGCACGCTGAAGCTCAACGCGCATGGATCGGCCGGCACGATCGACCCGATGATCAACTACGAACTGGAATTCTGGCAGCTCCTGTCGCTCACCAACGACGGCCTCCTGGCGTTCAAGAAGGTGGACGGGCCGGACGGCAACACCATCGTGCCCGACCTCGCCGAGGCGATCCCGACGCCGCAGGACGGCGGCAAGACCTACGTGTTCAAACTGCGCGACGGGATCAAGTTCTCGACCGGCAAGGACGTGACGCCGGCCGACGTCGTCGCCTCCTTCGAGCGCATCTTCAAGGTCTCGAGCCCCACCGCCGGCTCGTTCTACAACGGCATCGTGGGCGCCGACGACTGCCTGAAGACGCCCGCGACCTGTTCCTTGAAGGACGGCGTCGTGGCGGACGACAAGGCCCGCACCGTCACCTTTCACCTGACTCAGCCCGACGCCGAGTTCTTCGACAAGCTGTCGGTGCCGCATGCCTCGATCCTGCCCGCCGACACGCCCGCCAAGGACCTCGGCACCCAGGCGGCCGCCGCCACCGGCCCCTACATGGTCCAGAGCTACGACCCCGATCACGGGATGAAGATCGTCCGCAATCCGAGCTTCAAGGAGTGGAGCGCCGACGCCCAGCCGGACGGCTACGTGGACGCCATGGACTACAACTTCGGCCTCGACGACCAGGCCGGCCTCACGGCGGTCGAGAACGGCCAGGCCGACTGGACCTTCGACGACCCGCCGAGCGACCGCCTGCCCGAGCTCGGCACCAAATACGCCAAGCAGGTGAAGGTCCACACGCTGCAGGCCTATTACTACGTGCCGATGAACGTCAACATGGCGCCCTTCAACAACGAGAAGGCGCGCCAGGCCCTCGCCTATGCGGTGGACCGCAAGGCACTGGTGGCGCTGTTCGGCGGCCCGAACCTCGCCTCGCCGATCTGCCAGCACCTGCCCGTCGGCATGGCGGGCCACGAGACCTATTGCCCCTTCACCAAGGACGCCGGCCCCGGCAAGGGCTGGACGGCGCCCGACATGGCCAAGGCCAAGCAGCTGATCGAGGAGTCCGGCACCAAGGGCCAGAAGGTCACGCTGATCGGCGACGACAAGGCCGTGCCCAAGGCCCTCGCCACCTACATGCAGGGCGTGTTGCGCGACCTCGGCTACGACGCCAGCCTGAAGGTCGTGTCGCACAACATCCAGTTCACCTACATTCAGAACACCAATAACAACGTGCAGATCAGCGTCACCGACTGGTACGCCGACTACCCGGCCCCGTCCGACTTCCTCAACGTGCTCTACGGCTGCGACTCGTTCCACCCCGGCTCGGATTCGTCCATCAACATGGCGGGCTGGTGCGACAAGAAGGTCGACGGCGACATGAAGGAGGCGCTGAAGACCGCCGTGACCGACCCGGCGGCCGCCAACAAGATGTGGGCCAAGATCGACCAGGAGATCACGGATGCGGCGCCCGCCGTCGCCCTGTTCCAGCCCAAGCGCGTCGACGTCCTGTCGCAGCGGGTCGGCAACGTGATGTTCAACGACACCTACCACGTCATCTTCTCGCAGGCCTGGGTCCAGTGACGCGGACCCGCTCTTGACCGAGACGCGCCAGGACGCGCCCGCCCCCGTCGGGGCCGGCGCGTCCGAACCGGGTGAGCCGCGGCCCCTGGGCCACCGCCGCCCGCAAGCTCCGCCAGGATCGCGCCGCCATGGTGGCGCTCCTCGGCCTGCTCCTCATCGTACTGGCATCGCTGGCGGCGCCGCTCTATGCCGCGCACGTGTCGGGGACCGACCCCTTCGCCTCCAACGTCAGCGGCACCGTGACGATCGACGGCCAGGACCTCGCCGTGATGCAGGCCGAGACGGAGGGGCTCGGCTTCGGGACGACGCCGATCGGCCCCACCTGGCGCGGCCCCTACCTCCTGGGCGCCGACAGCCAGGGCCGCGACGTCATGGCCCGCCTGCTCTACGGCGGGCGGAACTCGCTGATCATCGCGGGCTCGGCGACGTTTCTCACGCTCGTGGTGGCGGCGCTGCTCGGCATCGTGGCGGGCTTCTTCGGCGGCTGGGTGGACCTCGTCCTGTCCCGCCTGCTCGACATCCTGTGGGCCTTCCCGGTCTTCCTGCTGGCGATCTCGCTCTCGATCGTCACCATCGGGCACGGCCTGGTCCTCGGCCCCGTCACGATCGGCTCGGACAGCCTGCTGCTGCCCATCCTGATCATCGCGCTCGTCTACGTGCCCTATGTGGCGCGGCCGATCCGCGGCCAGGTGCTGCAGCTGCGCCGGACCGAGTTCGTGCTGGCGGCGCAGGGCCTCGGCGTGCCGAGCGGCCGCGTGCTCCGGGTCGACATCCTGCCCAACGTCGCGACGACGCTGATCGTCTTCGCCCCGCTCACCATGGCGCTCAACATGATCATCGAGAGCGCGCTGTCGTTCCTGTCGATCGGCGTGCAGTCTCCCCAGGCGTCCTGGGGCACCATCATCGAGGACGGGCAATCGCTGCTCTATACGCGGCCGCTGGTGGCGGTCGCCCCGGGGATCGCCATCGTGCTCACCGTGCTGGCGCTGAACGTGCTCGGCGACGGCGTGCGCGACGCGCTCGACCCGCGCGCCAAGCTCAGGATGGGCTGAACGATGGCGCTGGTCCTCGCCCGCCGCCTCGGCGAGATGCTCTTCGTCATGGTCGGCATCTCGATCCTGGTGTTCCTGATCTTCTTCGCGACGCCCGGTGCCGATCCCGCCGCGCGCATCGCCGGCCGCAACGCGTCGCCCGAAGTGCTGGCCGCGGTGCGCCACGATTTCGGCTTCGACCAGCCGCTGTGGGTGCAGTACCTGCTGCTGATGAAGCGCCTCTTCGTCACGGGCGACCTCACCTCCTTCGTCAACCGCGGCCAGAAGGTCATCCCGTCCATCGTCCAGGCCGTCCCCGTCACGCTGTCGCTGCTGATCGGCGCCGCGGTCCTGTGGGTGGTGGTGTCGATCGCCATCGGCATCGCGGCCGCCCTGACGCGCGGCAGCCTCGTCGACCGGACGCTGATGATCCTCGGGCTGATCGGGGTGTCGATGCCGGTCTTCTGGGTCGGCGAGGTCGCCAACCTCGTCACCCAGAGCCGCTATCACGACACCTGGGCCTTCTCCTGGGTGCCGGCGCTCGGCTACGTGCCGCTGACCCAGGATCCCGTGGGGTGGTTCAAGGCCCTGGTGATCCCCTGGATCACGCTCGCCATCCTCTACATCGGCCTCTACGGCCGCGTGCTGCGGGCGAGCCTCATCGAGGCCTACCACGAGGACTTCATCCGCACCGCGCGGGCCAAGGGCCTCACCGAGACGCGCGTGCTGCTGCGCCACGCGCTGCGGACCTCGCTCATCACCTTCGTGTCGCTGTTCGGGCTCGATTTCGGCGCGCTGGTGGGCGGCGGAACGCTGCTGACCGAGATCGTCTTCGGCCTGCAGGGCGTCGGGTTCCTCACGTTCAACGCCCTGCAGAACCTGGACCTCCCCATCATCATGGCCACCGTCATGTACGCGTCCTTCTTCGTCGTGGCCTCGAATGCCGTCGTCGACCTCCTGTATGCCGCCCTCGACCCGCGCGTGAGGCTCGCCCGTGCCTGAGGCAAGCGTCGAGCCGCTGCTGCGGGTCGAGGACCTGTCGGTGTCGTTCCGCAGCGAGCGGGGATTGCTGCGGGCCGTCGACAGGCTGTCGTTCACGGTCGCGCCCGGCGAGATCCTGTCGGTCGTGGGCGAGTCGGGATCGGGCAAGTCGCTGACCAGCCTCGCCGTCATGGGGCTGATCGACGATCCCAATGCCGTGCTGTCGGGGTCGATCCGCTATCGGGGGCGCGAGCTCATGGGCCTGCCGCGCAGCGAGCTACGGCAGGTGCGCGGGGACGAGATCGCCATGATCTTCCAGGACCCGATGAGCGCCATGACGCCGGTCTACACGATCGGCTGGCAGATCGCCGAACAGGTCCGGGCCCACACCGGTCTCACGCGGCGCCAGGCGCGCGCGCGCGCGGTCGAACTGCTGGGCGAGATGGGCATGCCCAACCCCGCCACCCAGGTCGACCGCTACCCCCACCAGCTCTCGGGCGGCATGCGCCAGCGCGCCATGATCGCCATGGCGCTCTCCTGCAATCCCTCGCTGCTCATCGCCGACGAGCCCACGACGGCGCTCGACGTCACGGTCCAGGCCCAGATCCTGCGCCTCGTCGACCAGCTCCGGCGCGACCATGGCTCCTCGGTGGTGTTCATCACCCACGACATGGGCGTGGTGGCGGAGATCGCCGACCGGGTGATGGTGATGTACGCCGGCAAGGTGGTGGAGCGCGGGCCCAAGCCGGACGTCTTCGCGGCGCCCGGCCACCCCTATACGGTGGGGCTGCTCGACTCGATCCCACCCATGGCGGGCGAGAAGCCGCGCCGCCTGCCCGCCATCCCGGGCGCGCCGCCCTCCCCGGCGAACCGTCCCGACGGCTGCCCCTTCGGCCCGCGCTGCGCCCATCGGCACGATCCCTGCGCGGTCGACCCGCCGCTCTACCGGCGCGGGCGCCAGGACGTGAGCTGCTACCTCGTGCCGGAAGGCGCCGAAGCGTGACCCCACTCCTCGAAGCCGTATCGGTCTCCAAACACTTCATGCTGGGCGGGCGTTTCGCGCCCGGCGGCCGGCAGGTGCTGCGGGCGGTCGACGGCGTCTCGCTGACCGTGCGCCGCGGCGAGACGCTGGGGCTCGTCGGCGAGTCGGGCTGCGGCAAGTCCACGCTCGGGCGCTGCCTCGTGCGGCTCTATGACGTCTCGGGCGGCACCGTGCGGTTCGAGGACCGCGACATCACGAGCCTCGGCACGGGCGCGCTGCGGGCGCTGCGGCCCCGCATGCAGATGGTGTTCCAGGACCCCTCCGCATCGCTGAACCCGCGCCGCCGCGTGGCGGACCTCATCGCCGAGCCGCTGCGCGTCCACCCGGGGCCGGACGGCCGGGCGCGCGGCCGAGGCGAGATCCGCGACCGGCTGCACGCGCTGATGGACCTCGTCGGCCTGTCGCGCGAGCACCTCGAGCGGTTCCCGCACGAGTTCTCGGGCGGGCAGCGCCAGCGCATCGGCATCGCGCGGGCCCTGGCGCTCGAACCCTCGCTCATCGTGGCGGACGAGGCCGTCTCGGCGCTCGACGTGTCGGTCCAGGCGCAGATCGTCAACCTCTTCATGGACCTGCAGGACAGGCTGGGGATCACCTACCTGTTCATCGCCCACGATTTGTCGGTGGTGCGGCAGATCTCCACCCGCACGGCCGTGATGTACCTCGGCAGCGTCGTCGAGACGGGCGAGACCGAGACGCTGTTCCGGCGCCCGGCCCATCCCTACACGGAGGCGCTGCTGTCCGCCGTCCCGGTGGCGCATGCCGGCGAGGCCCGACGACGGCGCATCGTGCTCAAGGGCGACGTCCCGAGCCCGGTGCATCCGCCGCCGGGCTGCCGCTTCCACACCCGCTGCCCCAAGGCCGAGACGCGCTGCCGCACGGAGCCGCCGGTGCTGCGGGACGTGGGGGACGGACGGCTCGCGGCCTGCCACTACCCCAACGCGTGACGGGGCCGACGGCGGCTGTTTCAGCACAATCATTCCGTCTTGACCGAAAAACAGAAAAAGTGTTTCACTCTCCGATAAAAGGGGGGCGGAACGGCGGTGCCTGGCCTCGACCGTCGCCGCTCAGGGAGGCCCGACATGGCGCAGCCGGCACTCGACGTCATCACCATCGGGCGGTCCTCGGTCGATCTCTACGGCACCCAGGTGGGCGGGCGCCTCGAGGACATGGCGAGCTTCTCCAAGGCGGTCGGCGGCTGCCCCACCAACATCGCCATCGGCACGGCCCGGCTCGGGCTGCGCTCCGGGCTCGTCACCCGCGTGGGCGACGAACACATGGGCCGCTACATCCGCGAACAGCTGGAGCGCGAGGGCGTCGACGTCGGCGGCGTCCACACCGACCCCGAGCGGCTCACCTCGCTGGTGCTGCTCGGCATCCGCGATTCCAAGCGCTTTCCCCTGATCTTCTACCGCGACAATTGCGCCGATTCGGCGCTCGACGTGTCGGACATCGACGAGGACTACATCGCCTCGGCCGCCGCCATCGTGGTCACCGGCACGCATTTCGCCCGCGAGACCACCGCCGCCGCCCAGAAGCTCGCCATGCGCCACGCCGCCGCGCACGGCCGCAGGATCGTCTTCGACGTCGATTATCGCCCCAACCTTTGGGGGCTCGCCGGCCACGGCGCGGGAGAGGAGCGCTTCATCGCCTCCGACACGGTCAGCGCCCACCTCGCCCCCGTGCTCGCCGATTGCGACGTGATCGTCGGCACCGAGGAGGAGCTGATGATCGCCGGCGGCGTCGAGGACCCGCTCGCCGCCATCCGGGTCATCCGCGAGCTCAGCCCGAAAGCCCTCATCGTGTGCAAGCGCGGCCCCATGGGCTGCGTCGCCTTCGACGGCCCGATCCCCGACGAGATCGAGGCCGGCATCAAGGGCCCCGGCTTCCCGGTGGAGGTCTACAACGTGCTCGGCGCCGGCGACGCCTTCCTGTCGGGGTTCCTGCGCGGCTACCTGCGCGGCGAGCCCGTCGAGACCGCCTGCGCCTATGCCAACGCCTGCGGCGCCTTCGCGGTGTCGCGCCTCCTGTGCTCGGCCGAATACCCGACCTGGGACGAACTCCAGCATTTCCTGCGCCACGGCTCCGCAACCCGCCAGCTCCGTCGCGACAGGACGCTGAACGAGCTCCACTGGGCGACGACGCGCGACGGCCGCACCCGCGAGGCCGCGCATCCCGGCTCCATCATGGCCTTCGCCATCGACCACCGGATGCAGCTCGAGGCCATGGCGGACGAGGCCGGCGCGCCGCGCGAGCGCCTCCGCGACCTCAAGGTGCTGGCCGTCGAGGCTGCCGCCCGCGTGGCCCGCGGCCGGCGCGGCTTCGGCATGCTGATCGACGGCACCTACGGCCGCGAGGCGCTGTTCCGGGCCGCCGACCTGCCCTTCTGGATCGGCCGCCCGGTCGAACTGCCGGGCTCGCGCCCGCTCGACATCGACGGCGGCGGCTCGCTCGCCGCCAAGCTCCTCGAATGGCCGGTCGAACACTGCATCAAGTGCCTGTGCTTCATGCATCCGGACGACTCGGCCGAGCTCCAGGCGCGCCAGGAACGCGAGCTCCTGCGCCTGCAGGACGCCGCCCGCACGGTCGGCCGCGAGCTCCTCGTCGAGATCATCGCCGGCAAGCACGGGCCGCTCGGCGACGACACGGTGGCCCGCGTCGTCGCCCGGCTCTACGCCATCGGCATCCGGCCGGACTGGTGGAAGCTCGAAGGCCAGCCCACGGCCGCCGCCTGGACCGCCGTCGCCGACGACGATCCGCGCGCAGGACCCGCGCTGCCGTGGCATCATGCTGCTCGGGCTCGACGCGCCGGCCGAGACGCTCGCCGAGCAGTTCCGGCTCGCCGCGGCCTGCGATGCCGTGAAGGGCTTCGCGGTCGGCCGTACCATCTTCGGCGAACCCGCCCGGGCCTGGCTCGGCGGGCGGCTCGACGATGCCGGCGTGGTCGACCGGATGGCGGAGCGCTTCGCGGCCCTCGTCGAGACCTGGACGCGGTTCCGGCCCAACGCCTGACCACGACGACACTGAAAGGGAGGACCGCATGGGCACGATCCGTCTGACGGCCGCGCAGGCCATGGTGCGCTATCTCGCCGCCCAGACCACCGAGGTGGACGGCGAGCGCGTGCCGCTCTTCGCCGGCTGCTGGGCCATCTTCGGCCACGGCAACGTCGCGGGCCTGGGCGAGGCGCTGCACGGCGCCCGCGACGTCTTCCCGACCTTCCGGGCCCACAACGAACAGGCCATGGCGCATGCCGCCATCGCTTTCGCCAAGGCGAGCCGCCGCCGCCGCATGATGGCCTGCACGACGTCGATCGGCCCGGGCGCCACCAACATGGTGACGGCCTGCGCGCTCGCCCATGTGAACCGCCTGCCGGTGCTGCTCATCCCGGGCGACGTCTTCGCCAGCCGCACGCCCGACCCCGTGCTCCAGCAGGTCGAGAGCTTCGGCGACGGCACCGTCTCGGCGAGCGACTGCTTCCGCCCCGTGTCGCGCTACTTCGACCGCATCACCCGCCCCGAACAGATCATGCCGGCGCTGGAGCGGGCACTGGCCGTGCTGACCGACCCGGCCGAGTGCGGCCCCGTCACGCTGTCCTTCTGCCAGGACGTGCAGGCCGAGGCCTACGACTATCCGGAAGCCTTCTTCGCCGAGCGGACGCGCCGCATCCGCAGGCCCGCGCCCGATGCCGACGAACTCGAAGCGGCCGCGGCGGCGCTGCGCGGAGCGCGCAAGCCCGTCATCGTGGCGGGCGGCGGCGTGCTCTATGCCGAGGCCGAACGGCAGCTCGCAGCCTTCGCCGAGACGCACGGCATCCCGGTCGTCGAGACGCAGGCCGGCAAGTCCGCCCTGCCCGACAGCCACCCCCATGCCCTGGGCGCGGTCGGCGTCACCGGCACCGGTGCCGCCAACGCGCTCGTGGCAGAGGCCGACCTCCTGCTCGCGGTCGGCACCCGCCTCGCCGATTTCACGACCGGTTCGGCGGCGCTGATCGGCGGCACGCCCGCCACGATCGTGATGCTCAACGTCCAGGGCTTCGATGCCGGCAAGTTCGGCGCCCTGCCGCTCGTGGCGGACGCGCGGCGCGGGCTCGAAGCCCTCGGGGCCGCGCTCGGCGATGCCCGCTCGCCCGCGGCCTGGACCGAGCGCATGGCGCGCGAGAAGGCGGCCTGGGACGAGACGGCGGCGCGCTACACGGGCCCGACCAATGCCGAGCGCCCCTCGGACGCCCAGGTGATCGGCGCCGTGCAGCGCGCCGGGCGCTCCTCGGACGTGGTCGTCTGCGCCGCCGGAGGGCTGCCGGGCGAACTCCACAAGCTGTGGAAGAGCGGCGACGCGCTCGGCTACCATCTCGAATACGGCTATTCCTGCATGGGCTACGAGATCGCCGGGGGGCTCGGCGTCAAGATGGCGCTGCCCGACCGTGAGGTGATCGTCATGGTGGGCGACGGCTCCTACCTGATGCTGAATTCCGAGATCGCCACCTCGGTGATGCTGGGCCTCAAGCTCACGATCGTGCTGCTCGACAACGGCGGCTACGGCTGCATCAACCGCCTCCAGCAGGCCTGCGGCGGCGCGCCCTTCAACAACCTGCTCGCCGACGCGCGTCACGTCGCCCTGCCGGCCATCGACTTCGTGGCCCATGCCCGCAGCCTCGGCGCGGAAGCCCAGAAGGTGTCGAGCGTCGCGGAACTGGAGGAGGCCGTCGCGGCCAGCCGGGCGCGCGACGTCACCCAGCTGATCCTCATCGACACCGATGCCGGCCCTTCGACCGACGCTGGCGGCCACTGGTGGGACGTCGCGGTGCCGGAAGTGTCGGTCCGCCGCGAGGTCGGACCGGCCCGCCAGCATTACGACGCCCAGCGGCGGCGCCAGCGCCTCGCCGACTGAACCCGCCCCGGCCGCACCGCCACGAGCCCGAAAGACCGCATCCATGACGATCCGCATCGGCGCCAACCCCATCGGCTGGACCAACGACGACCTCCAGGAGATCGGCGGCGCCACCCCGCTCGAGACCTGCCTGGCGCAAGCCCGGGAGGCCGGCATCGAGGGCATGGAGCTCGGTCACAAGTTCCCGCGCGAACCGGAGGCGCTGAAGCGCGCGCTGGCGCCCTTCGGCCTCGCCTGCGTGGCGGGCTGGCATTCGATCGAGCTCCTGAACCGCTCCGCCCAGGCGGAGTTCGACCTCGCCAAGCCCCATCGCGACCTCCTGCGCGCCATGGGCACGGACGTGTTCATCGTGGCCGAGACCTCGAACTGCATCCACGGCCGGCGGGACGTGCCGCTGTCGCGCCGCCCGACCCTCGCCAAGGGCGACTGGGCCGGCTACGGCGCCAAGATCACGGAGCTCGCCGAACGCCTCGCCGCCGAAGGCCTGCGCCTGTGCTACCACCACCACATGGGCACGATCGTCGAGACCGAAGCCGACATCGACGCCTTCATGGCCCATACGCGGGCGCCCGCCCAGCTCCTGCTCGACACCGGCCATGCCACCTGGGGCGGCTCGGACCCCGCGGCGCTGGCGGAACGGTACCGGGACCGGATCGGCCACGTCCACGTCAAGGACGTGCGCCGAGACGTCATGGAGCGCGCGCGCCGCGAGGACTGGAGCTTCCTCGACGCCGTCCTCGGGCCGGGCCGGGACCTCGGCATCTACACCGTCCCGGGCGACGGCATGGTGGATTACGTCTCGGTGTTCCGCGCCCTGCCCGCCTATTCCGGCTGGGTGGTGATCGAGGCCGAGCAGGATCCCGAGAAGGCCGAGCCGCTGCACTACGCCACGATGGGGGTGCGCAACCTCAAGCGCTTCCTCGCCGAGGCGGGGCTGCGGTAAAGCGCGGGACCGAAGCCCAGGAGACATGCCGCCATGCCGTCATCCCCCCTGCTCCTCCATCCGTCCGCGCCCGACGCGAAGGGCCGGGTCCACAACGTGACGCCGGCCGCGGCGGGCTGGACCTATGTGGGATTCGACATCTACGACCTCGCCGACGGCGCTACGGTCGCGGCCGACACGGGCGGCCGCGAGGTCTGCATCGTCATGGTGGCGGGCCGCGCCCGGGTGACGGCCGGCGAACGGGACTTCGGCGTCATCGGCAAGCGCGCCTCGGTCTTCGAGGGCCTGCCCTGGTCGGTCTACGTGCCGGCGGGTTCGCGGTTCAGCGTCGAGGCGGCGGGGGCCTGCGAGGTCGCTGTCTGCTCGGCGCCGGGCACGGGCGCCAAGCCCGCCCTGCTGATCGCCCCGGAGGACGTGCCCGAGGAGACGCGCGGCAAGGGCTCGAACACGCGCCACGTGCGCAACATCCTCGCCGACACCGACGAGCGTGCCGAGAGCCTGCTCGTCGTCGAGGTCGTGACGCCGCCCGGCAACTGGTCGAGCTATCCGCCCCACAAGCACGACCGCGACGCCTTCCCGGACGAGACGCTGCTCGAGGAGACCTACTACCACCGCTTCACGCCGGCCCAGGGCTATGGCGTGCAGCGGGTCTACACGGACGACCGTTCGCTCGACGAGACGGTGACGATCCACGACCGCGACGTGGTGCTGGTGCCGCGCGGCTACCACCCGGTCGGGGCCGCGCACGGCTACACGCTCTACTACCTCAACGTGATGGCGGGCCCGCGGCGCACATGGCGCTTCCACAACGACCCCGACCACGCCTGGCTGGTGAAGGCCTGACCGCGGACGGGGATCACGCATCGCTCCGGCGAGCCGCCTTCGCGCGTCTCCCCGGACGATGGGAGAGGGGCGCGAGCGCGGGAGCGGCTCCGCACGAGGAGGCGGGTCCCGTCCGGCGAGGGACGGTGGCGCAGCGTCAGCGAGTCGGTCCGTCGCGCGACAGGCCCTTGGCGTCGAGTTCGCCGAGATACTGCGCCCATGTGGCGGACTGGCCGGCGCCGAGGGCATAGAGGTAGTCCCAGGTGAAGAGCCCGCTGTCGTGACCGTCGTCGAAGACGAGCTTGACGGCGTAATGGCCGACCGGCTCCACGGCGGAGACGCGCACGTTCCGCTTGCCCCCGACCGTCCGCTTCTCCGCCGCCGTGTGGCCCTGGACCTCGGCGCTCGGGCTCGTGACACGCAGGTATTCGGCCGGCAGGTCGAAACTCGCGTCCTCGTAGCTCACCGTGAGCAGCCGGCCCCCGTCGCGGAGGCGCAACTCGGTCGGCCAATGTTGCATCGACATGCTGGTTGTTCCCTGGTTCCGCGGCGCAAGTCCATTGCCACGGTCTCGCTGGCCATTGTAGCCTGCCGATCAAAGGGCTCCCACCGCCGCGGCCTGTCGTCTCCGCCCCGCATCCCGCCGCGGCGTGCGGCGGGGACGGGCTGTGCCGGCGGGAGCCGCCATCACGGGAGGAACGCGCATGGTCCATCGGATCGATGACAGCCCGACGCGCCGCAAGCGTCCATCGCCCTGGCTGTGGCTGCTGATCATCCCCTATCCGGCCCTGCTGTGGGTGCCCTTCTACAACAGGGTCGAGCCGCAGATCCTCGGCTTCCCCTTCTTCTATGCCTACCAGATGGGCTTCGTGGTGCTGACCGCGATCATCACGGCCTTCGTCTACGCCGTCACGGACTGAAGCCGCCGCGGCCCTGGCGCCGCGCCGGGTCCCCGACCCCTTTTGCCGAATCGAGAGAACCATGCCGGTCAACTGGATCGCCCTGACGGTCTTCGTGCTGTGTTTCGCGGGCGTCACCATCCTGGGCTTCGCCTCCGCCCACTGGCGCAAGGGCGACCTCGGCCTGCTGCACGAGTGGGGTCTGGGCGGCGGCACCTTCGGCACGCTGATCACCTGGTTCCTCATCGGCGGCGACATCTACACCGCCTATACGTTCATCGCCGTGCCGGCCCTCGCCTTCGGGGCGGGCGCCGTGGCGTTCTTCGCCGTCCCCTACACGACGCTGATCTATCCCATCACCTTCGTGGTCTTCCCGCGCATGTGGTCGGTGTGCCGGCGGCACGGCTACATCACGGCCGCCGATTTCGTGCGCGGCCGGTTCGGCAATCGCTGGCTGGCGCTGGCGGTCGCGCTGACCGGCCTGCTCGCCACCATGCCGTATATCGCGCTGCAGCTCGTCGGGCTCGAAGTCGTCATCGCGGGGCTCGGGGTCGACCTGCCGGGCTTCGCCAGCGAGCTGCCGCTGCTCATCGCCTTCGTGATCCTGGCGGCCTTCACCTACACGTCCGGCCTGCGCGCGCCCGCCACGATCGCGGTCGTCAAGGACGTGATGATCTATATCGTGATCGCGGCGGCGATCGGCGCCGTGTTCCAGCGCTTCGGCGGCTTCGCGAACGTCTTCGCCGCCGTGCCGCCCGCCAAGCTGATCCTCGCGCCGCCCTCGGAGACCTCGTCGGGCGCCTACAGCGCCTATGCCACGCTGGCGCTCGGCTCGGCCGCCGCGCTCTTCATGTATCCGCACGCCATCACGGCCATCCTCAGCTCGTCGACGCGGGACGTCATCCGCCGCAACTCGGCCCTCCTGCCCGCCTACTCGCTGGTGCTGGCCTTCCTGACGCTGCTCGGCTTCATGGCCCTGGCGGTCAACGTCGGCGCCAACCCGGCCTATGCCGACCTCTTCAAGCGCTATTCCAACTCCTTCGCGGTCCCGGCCCTGATCCTCGACATCTTCCCGGCCTGGTTCGCCGGCTTCTCCTTCGCCGCCATCGGCATCGGCGCCCTCGTGCCGGCCGCCATCATGTCGATCGCCGCCGCCAACCTGTGGACGCGCAACATCCACCTCGAATTCATCAACCCGCGCGCCACGCCCCAGCAGGAATCCCAGATGGCGAAGCTGGTGTCGCTGGTCGTCAAGGTGGGGGCGCTGGCCTTCGTCGTGGGTCTCGACAAGAGCTTCATCATCACGCTGCAGCTCCTCGGCGGCGTGTGGATCATCCAGACGCTGCCGGCCGTGCTCCTCGGCCTCTATACGCGCTGGTTCAATTCCTGGGGCCTGCTGACCGGCTGGGCGGTCGGCATGTATTTCGGCACCGCGGCGGTCGCCGCGACCGGGTTCAAGGCCGCCACCTATACGCTGTCGATCGGGGGCTACCAGATGCCGGGCTACGTGGCGGTCTACGCCGTCGTCGCCAACCTGATCGTGGCGGCGATCGTGACGCTGGTCGTCAACATGGTGATGCGGCCCGAGCGCCGCGACGCCACGGTGGCGGCCGACTATGTCTGACGGTGACGGGCGGCGGTCCCGCGGGAGACCGCCGCCCCCGAGCCGCTACCGTTCGGCGGCGACAGATCCCTATATAGCGATCCATGCTGCAGACGCCCGTTTCAGTCTTCGCCGCCGCCGATCCGGCGCCCCTGGTCGACCCGTTCGGCCGGGCCATCACCTATCTGCGCGTCTCGGTGACGGACCGCTGCGATTTCCGCTGCGTCTACTGCATGTCGGAGCAGATGCAGTTCCTGCCCAAGCGCGACCTCCTGACGCTGGAGGAGCTCGACCGGCTCTGCACGGCCTTCGTCGCCCGCGGCACCCGCAAGCTGCGCATCACCGGCGGTGAGCCGCTGGTGCGGCGCGACATCATGCAGCTCTTCGGCAAGCTGTCGCGCCACCTCGCGTCCGGCGCCCTGCACGAGCTGACGCTCACCACCAACGGCTCGCAGCTCGCCCGCTTCGCCGACGCCCTCGCGGGCTTCGGCGTCGAGCGCGTCAATGTCTCGCTCGACACGCTGGACCCGGCGAAGTTCGGCGTCATCACGCGCTGGGGCGATTTCGGCCGCGTGGTCGACGGCATGGCGGCGGCACGGCGCGCCGGGCTCAAGGTCAAGGTCAACGTCGTGGCGCTGAAGGGCGTCAACGAGGACGAGATCGCCGACATGGTCGCCTGGGCCCACGATCACGGCATGGAGATCACCTTCATCGAAGTGATGCCGCTCGGCGAGGAGGGCGGCGACCGCTCGGACCAGTTCCTGTCGCTGGAGGAGGTGCGCCACCGCCTCGCCGAGCGCTATACGCTGGAGCCGCTGGCGGTCTCGACCGGCGGGCCGGCGCGCTACGTCAGGGTCGGCGAGACCGGCGGGCGGGTCGGCTTCATCACGCCGCTGACCCATAACTTCTGCGAAAGCTGCAATCGCGTGCGCGTCACCTGCACGGGCACGCTCTACATGTGCCTCGGCCAGAACGACGCCGCCGACCTGCGCACCGCCCTGCGGGCCGACGATACGGACCGCGCGCTCGATGCCGCCATCGCCGAGGCGATTTCGCGCAAGCCCAAAGGTCACGATTTCGTGGCCGATCGCCTCGCCGCCAAGCCCCGCGTCGGCCGCATGATGAGCACGACCGGCGGATAGGCGGGGGACAAGCCCACCCTCCGGCTGGTTGCCCGGGGCCGTCACGCCATCAGCGACTGGATGCCGAGTTCGTAGAGCGCGGTCAGCTCGCCGAACCGGGCCAGCAGCGCTTCGCTCAGCCGCGCCACCTCCTCGCCCGAGCCGGCCGGCCGCGCCAGCGCGGCGCGGAACCCAGCCCAGGCCTCGACGGCGCCGGCCATCACGGCCTGGATCTCGCCCGTGCTGAGCGGCGCGGCCGCCAGGAAGGCCAGTCCCTGTTCGAAATCCGCCTCGGCCCGGCGCATCGCGGCGGCCCGGCCGGCATCGGGGACCAGCAGCAGCGACAGGATCGCGCCCTTGGCGATCCGCTGGGACAGCATGCGCTGGCGGCCCGACACGTTGATGATGCGCAGCGCCGCCGCGAAGCCGGCGGTCTCGAGGTTGCGGGTCAGCGCCTCGGCCTGCGTCAGCAGGCGTTCGGCGAGGGCATCGAGCGCCGGCAGCCGCGCCCCGGCGGGCCGGCCGGCGAGTTCCGCCTTGAGGTCCGCCCAGGGCGCCAGCACGCCGTCGAGGAGGTCGCCGAACGTCGCCCGCGACAGACTGCGCGCCAGGACGGCCAGGTTGGCGTCGGCCTGCGCGACGGATTCGGCGCAGAGCCGGGCCGAGGCCGCGACCTCGATGCCGGCGCAGCCGAGCGCGTAGAGCTTCACGATGCGCTGGGACAGCATGCGCAGCTGGCCGGCCCGGTTGATGGCGTCGGCGTAGCGCGTGGCGTCGATGACCTGCTGGGCCACCTGGCCGATGCGCTGCTTGGACTGCATGGCGGCCGACCGCAGCACCCTGAAGGCCTCCTCCTCGGGCACGTCGCGCACCCGCATCAGGATGCCCTTGGCGCGGTCGACGAGCTTGCGTTCGGTGAACCGGTCGCGCACCTCCGACAGCGCCTCGCGCAGCGCCTGGTCGTGGCGGAACCGGGCCTGGGCGACCCGGATGACGGAGCGCAACCGCTCCGGCGCGTAGCCGTCCACCACATAGGCGTGGACGCCCGCCCCGGCGGCCCGCTCGATCTTGTCGGCATCCGGGTCGGCGGTGAACAGCACGAAGGGGCGCGGCGCCGTCTGCTGCAGCGTCGCCGTGACTGCGAAGAGGGCATCGTCCGGGTGATTTTCATAGCAGACCACGACGTCGGGGGCGCTGCGGATCACGTCCTGCACCATGGTCCGGCGGCCCAGCGCGGCCCGCACGGCGAGCCCGACGCCTTCGAGGTCCGCCTGCAGCGCCGGCGCCTTGAGACCACCCGAGCAGAAGAACGCGACCGTTGTCATGCACCAACCCGAACGAGGCCCGGCGCGGCGGTAGCAAGGGCCGCGCCGGAAGCCGTGGCACGCGTCCTGCTAGGGAGTTTCCGGCTGCACCGATGCGGCCGACTTCCGTCTCGCACGCCGAGTCGTGCCCACACCGCCGTGGGCAATCCGTGCCTCCGCCCGCCTGTCGCGTGGCGCGAGTCAACGCCTCTTGGAGCGCAGCAATGGCAGTTGGAACGCCGACCGGTAAGGCCACCCGCATCGACCTGTTCAGTCTGAAGTCGCCGCAGATGCGCGCCTTCCACCTGACCTGGCTTGCGTTCTTCGTCTGCTTCTTCGCCTGGTTCGCGACGGCGCCGCTGATGCCGACGATCGCCAAGGACCTGTCCCTCTCCAAGGACCAGGTCTACAACATCACCATCGCGGGGGTCTTCGCCACGATCCTGGCCCGCATGGCGATCGGCCCGATGTGCGACCGCTTCGGCCCGCGCATCACCTACACGCTGCTGCTGGCCCTGGGCTCGATCCCGGTGTTCCTGGTCGGCTTCGCCCAGGACTACACGTCCTTCCTGATCGGCCGTCTGGCGATCGGCGTCGTCGGCGCTTCGTTCGTGGTCACCCAGTACCACACCTCCGTGATGTTCGCCCCCAACGTGGTGGGCACCGCCAACGCGACCGTGGGGGGCTGGGGCAATGCCGGCGGCGGCGTCACCCAGAGCGTCATGCCGCTGATCTTCGCCGGCATCGCCGCCTATGGGATCAGCGAGCACCTGAGCTGGCGCTACGCCATGATCGTGCCGGGCGTGCTGATGCTGGTGGTGGCGGCACTCTACTGGAGCTTCACGCAGGACACCCCGCTCGGCAACCTGTCGACCCTGCGGGCCCAGGGCGTCACGACCGCGTTCGGCAAGAAGGGCGGCCTCGACGTCCTGCGGACCGCATCCCGCAACTACCGCGTCTGGCTGCTGGCCGCGGGTTACGGCGCCTCCTTCGGCGTCGAGCTCTTCGTCCACTCGATCGCCGTCACCTATTTCGTCGGCAAGTTCCAACTGAGCCAAGCCGATGCCGGCTACGCGGTCGGCGCCTTCGGGTTGCTCGCCCTCTTCGCCCGGGCGCTCGGCGGCCTGCTGTCGGACCGCGTGGCCTTCGCCCGCGGGCTCGACGGCCGGACCTGGCTGCTCTTCGCCTTGCTGCTCAGCGAGGGCGTGTTCCTCGTGGCCTTCTCGCAATCGGACGCCGTGGGTGTGGCGATCCTGTTCCTCATCGTCTTCGGCCTCTTCACCCACATGGCCTGCGGCGCCCTTTACGCGCTGGTGCCCTTCATCGACCGCAAGGCGCTGGGCGGCGTCACCGGGATCGTGGGCGCGGGCGGCAACATCGGCGGCGTCATGGCGGGCTTCCTGGCGCGGGGCACCGGCAACGTCCAGGAGACCTTCCTGGTCCTCGGGATCGTGGCGGTGGTGTGCGCCTGCGGGGCGGCCGTGATCCGCTTCTCGCTCGCCCACAAGCAGAGCGAACAGGCGCTCTACGACGAGGCCGTGGCGCAGCGCCGCGCGGCCGCCGGCGGGCAACCGGGGCTGGCCGCGACGGCCTGAAGCGCGGCGCCGCCGGAACGGCATCTCGGTCGAGGACGTTCGGGGGCACGCCTCCTCGGACCGAGATTCCCATGCCCCGCACCGCTCCCGACCCACGCCGCTCCACCGCCCGGCTCCCCGCCGCCCTGCCCTCGCTCCTCGGCGCGAGCATCCTCGCGACCCTCGCGGCGGCGGCCCAGGCGGCATCGCCCGCGGCGCATGCGCCTGCCGCACGGGCACCCACGACGGCGCCCGCCGGGGTGGCGGCGAGGCTCGAGAAAGTGATGAGCTTCGACCATCAGGTCACGGGCGTCGCCGTCAGCGAGGACGGGCGCATCTTCGTCAACTTCCCCCGCTGGTTCGAGGACGTGCCCGTGTCGCTCGCCGAAGTCACCAAGGACGGCAAGCTGCGGCCCTATCCCGACGCCGCCTGGAACAGCTTCCGCAACGCCGCGCCGAACGATCCGGGCACGCATTTCGTCTGCGTGCAGGCCGAGACGGCGGACGGCAAGGGCCATCTCTGGGTCGTCGATCCCGCCGCCCCCGCCACGGGGTTCATCGTGCCGGGCGGCCCGAAGCTCGTCGAGATCGACCTCAAGACCGACAAGGTCGTCAACACCTTCGCCTTCGGCGGGGACGTGGCCCCGCAGGGCAGCTACCTCAACGACGTGCGCCTGTCGCCGGACGGCCGATACGCCTACATGACGGACAGCGGGGCCCAGGGTGCCCTGGTGGTGCTCGACACCGGGAGCGGCAAGGCGCGCCGCGTGCTCGACGGCGCGATGCCGACCGCGGTCGACAAGAGCGTCGAGGTGGTGATCGGCGGCAAGCAGATCCGCACCGCGGACGGGCGCGGCGTGCAGTTCGCGGCCGACTCCATCTCGCTCGATCCGGCGGGCGAGTACCTCTACTTCCAGCCGCTCACCGGCAAGACGCTGTACCGGATCTCGACGGCGGCGCTGCAGGATGCGAGCCTGTCGCCCGAGCAGGTCTCCGCCAAGGTCGAGACCGTGTCGCCCAGCGAACCCAACGATGGCCTGTGGCAGGACAAGACCGGCCGGCTCTACTTCACCGCCGTGCAGAAGAACGCCATCGAGACGCAGGACCCGGGCGCGAAGGAGCGCCGGCTCCTGGTCAAGGACCCGCGCCTCGTCTGGCCCGACACTTTCGCCGAGGGTCCGGATGCGGCGCTCTACGTGACCAATTCCGCCATCCAGAACTCGCCGCGCTACAACCCGCATGGCTGGACGGACCGCGCCTTCGCCCTGTGGCGCATCGTCCCCGCCGCGCCGGGCGCCCTCGCCCCCAATCCCGCCTTCGGCCGGTGACGCGGGAGGCCGGCGAGGTTCCCCGCCGGCCACGAAACCACCATGCTGCCGGTGTCGGTGTGATGCTTGGCCGTGCCTGACGCGCACGGGGAGAGATGGCGAGGGGGAGTGGGGATCCGATGCTGTGGCTGATCCCGCTCGCCGCCGCCGCGGTCGCGCCCGCGACCGGCCTGGCGCTCTGGACCTCGGGCCTGCTGACGCCCGCCATGGCGGCCCACGGCGCCCTGATGGTGACGGCCTGGGGCCTGCTGATCCCTGCCGGGGGCGTGGTGGCGCGCTACTACAAGGTCATGCCCGGGCAGGACTTCCCGCGCGTCTTCGACAACCTCGCCTGGTGGCGCTGGCACCGGGCCCTGCAATATGGCGGGATCGGCGTGGCGAGCCTCGCGGCGGTTCTCATGTTCGGCGTCACGCAGGGGCGGGTCTCGACCCTGCATGGCTGGTGCGGCCTCGCCACGATGGGGCTCGGCTGGCTGCAGGTCCTGAGCGGCTGGCTGCGGGGCAGCCGCGGCGGCCCGACCGGCCGCGGCGCCGACCCGGACGACCCCGCGACCTGGCGGGGCGACCACTACGACATGACGCCGCGTCGCCGGGCCTTCGAGCGCTGGCACAAGCCGGCCGGCTGGGCCGCGGTGGCGCTCGCGGGCGTCACGGTGCTGCTCGGTGCCGCGCTGGCGGGATCGCCGGGCTGGCTGCTGGCACTGATCGGCACGCTGCAGGCCGCCGCCACGGTCGGCCTGGTCGACGGGGCGCTGCGCGGCCGCTGGGTCTCGACCTATGCGGCCCTCTGGGGCCCCGACCCGCGCCACCCCGGCAACCGCCCTGCCGGCTGACCGGCACGCGCGGGCCGGCGCGACGTCACCGGCCGGCCTTGGCCTCGTCGAGTTCCTCGCGCACGGGGGCGTGGTTCAGGAGCGCCACGAGCGACGTGCCGCCCACCACGTTGCCGAGGAAGGTCGGCACGAAGAACTGCCCGAAGTAGTCGCCGATGCCGATCTGGCCGGTGATCACCAGGTAGGCGATCTCGGACGACCCCGCGATGAGGTGGGACATGTGGGCGATCGCCACGAGGTAGGTGATGATGAGGATCAGGAGCAGGCGTGACTGGCCGGCACTGGGAATCAGCCAGACCATGAGGGCGATGAGCCAGCCCGCCAGCATGGATTTCAGCGCCATGTGCCAGAAGGGGTCGCGCAGCGCCTCGTGGGCGATGTCCGACAGGGCGCGCGTCATATCCTCCTGGAACAGGTCCGGCACCGCCAGCACGAGGGCGAACAGGAACGTGCCGACGATGTTGGCGACGAGCACGACCGCCCACAGGCGCAGCATCTTGATCAAGGAGGCGAGCGTCGGCTGCGTCAGCACCGGCAGCACGGCCGTCAGCGTGCTTTCGGTGAAGAGCTGCTGGCGCCCCAGCACGACGATCAGGAACCCCGTCGTGTAGCCGAAACCCGAGACCAGGATGCGCCAGGGCGTCTCGGGCAAAGCGCCGCGGATCACCGCCATCATCAGGAAGGAGAACCCCATCGACAACCCGGCCGACAGGCCCGACCAGCCGAGGGCCGAGATGCTGCGCTCGAGTTCGCGCTCGCCGTCCGCCCGGATGATGTCGTGGATCTTGACCGGTTCGGGCGCCGACGAGATCGCGGTCTGCAACCCGTCCTGCAGCGCCTCCTGCCCGTCCTGGCTCGTCTGATCCGTCTCGGGCATCGGGGGCGGCGTCCTGGATGAAGGTCGACCCCATGCTACGACGGTCCGGGCCGTGGCACCACCGGTCAAGAAAAAGGCCCGCCAGTCGGCGGGCCTTTCCTCGTGCCGGTCGGGATCCGTGGATCAGTCGTTCTCGACGTAGGTGATCTGGCCGCTGGGCATCTTCTTCCAGGTGTACATGACGTAGCCGGCCTGCTGAAGGTCACCCTTCTTGTCGTAGGACAAGTCGCCGATCACGGTGTGGAACTTCATGCCGCTGTGCATGGCGTCGGCCATCTTGTGCGGGTCGACGGACTTGGCGGACTCGGCGGCCTGGGCCATCACCTGCACGGCGGCGTAGCTGTAGAGCGTATAGGCCTGCGGGTCGAAGTTCTTCGCGGCGAACTCCTTCACGACGGCGGCGGCGTTGGGGTTCTTGCGCGGGTCCGGACCGAAGGTCATCAGCGTGCCCTCGGCGCCCGGGCCGGCGATCGAGGCGAACTCGTTGTCGGTGATGCCGTCGCCCGACATCATCGGCGCCTTGATGCCCTGGTCGGTCATCTGGCGGCGGATCAGACCGCCCTCGGGATGCAGGCCGCCCCAATAGACCACGTCCGCACCGGCGGCCTTCACCTTGGAGACGACGGCGGAATAGTCCTTCTCGCCCGCGTTCACGCCCTCGTAGAGGGCCGGCTTGATCCCGGCCTTGCCGAGCACCGACATCGTGGCATCGGCCAGGCCCTTGCCGTAGGTGGTCTTGTCGTGGAGGATCGCGATCTTCTTACCCTTGAAGTGCTCCTCGATGTACTTGGCGGCGACGGCGCCCTGCTGATCGTCACGGCCGCAGGTGCGGAACACGTCCCACTTGCCCTTCTCGGTCAGGGTCGGGTTGGTGGCGGCCGGCGTGATCACCAGCATGTTGTTCTCGAGATAGACGTCCGAGGCCGGAATCGTGACGCCCGAGTTGAAGTGGCCCACGACGTATTTGACACCGTCGCCGACGAACTTGTTGGCGACGGACACGCCCTGCTTGGGATCGGAGACGTCGTCGCCGGTTTCCAGCGTGATCTTGTTGCCGAGGATGCCGCCCTTGGCGTTGAGATCGTCGACCGCCTGCTGAGCGCCCTGCTGCAGCTGGGCGCCGAAGGCGGCGTTGGGACCGGTCAGTGGCCCGGCGACGCCGAGCTTGAAGTCCGCGGCATGCGCGACGCCGGCGAAGGCGAGACCCGCCGCCAGCACGAAACCCGTCAATCCGATGGTCTTCACGTCGTGGTTCTCCTTGCTCTCATGATCCGGCCGTGCCGGGTGTCGAGGCCGCGGCGGATTTGATGCGAATGTTCGGACCAAGTCCAGTCGCTATCTGCGCCGCGCACAGACCTGACCGCTCCCGATCGTCCACGGCGTTTAGCAATCCGCATGCCGCCCGGCGCCGCGGCGGGACCGGCGGCGCGGCCTGCATCATCGCGGCCCGCAACGCTTCGGCAAGCTTTATCCTTTACCAATGTGGTGGTCTGGCTCTGCCGGCTCCGGCGCGAGACTTGTCCGATCCGGCCCGCTTTGTTCGACGCCTCCCTGTAAAAACTTCCAGAGCTGCCTCCGGGCAGCTCTTTTTTTGGCCATGCAGGCTTTGCGGCCGCCCGGACGTTAACCCTAATGGCGAGTTAAAGCCTTCGCTCGGATGATCGCTGTTACATTTCACGTCTAGGAGCGTGGAAGGGAGCGCAGGAGGCGCGTTCCGACCGTCGGCGGCCCTGCCGCGGGCGGCGGGCCGTTCCAGGCGCGCCATTTCAATAAGGACCCGGCATGGCAAGCGTTCAGAGCAGCATCGAGGGCGGCAACACCATCAGCTTCGCCCATCGGCTCGCCGGTTCGCCGCGCTTCAAGGCGCTGTTCCGCGACGGCATGGACCTCGTCGAGGAGGTCGCCGCCTATCTCGACGGCCCCGGCCGGGAAGAAGCCAAGCACCTGCCGCGGCCCGTGGCGATCGCCTACGCGGCCGAGAGCATGCGTCTCACGACCCGTCTCATGCAGGTCGCCTCCTGGCTCCTGGTCCAGCGCGCCGTCAATGAGGGCGAGATGGACCAGAGCCAGGCCGAGGCCGAGAAGCATCGCGTGCGGCTCTGCAGCCAGGACGTCGCCTCCGGCCCCAGCACCTTTTCGCAGCTGCCGCCGCTCCTGCAGGACCTGACCGAGCGCTCGCTGCGCCTGCAGAGCCGCATCGTCTACCTCGACCGTTCCATCCGGCTTCCCGCCGAGGCGCCGCCGGCGGCGCCTGTCGGCGCGACGAGCGAATTCGACCTCCAGCGCGCCCGCATCCTGCAGGCTTTTCCGGGCCGCTGATCCCGCGCCGCAGCGCCCGAGGCCCATGGGCAAGCCGCCCCGCGCATGCTTCAATCGCGCGGGTCCGCACGAGCGCCAGCACAAGACCGACAGCAGGCCGCGGCAAGGGGCTGAACGCCTCGGGGAGGGCCGATGCTCGGGTCGATGATGGACGTGCCGCTCCTGGTGTCGGCGATCCTGCGGCATGCCGAGACCTGCCACGGCGACGCGCCGATCGTGTCGCGCGACGGCGCGGGCCGGCTCGACCGCACCACCTACGCGGCGCTCGCGGGGCGCAGCCGCCGCCTCGCCCGCGTGCTCGACCGACTGGGCGTCGGCGCCTCGGAGCGGGTCGGCACGCTGGCCTGGAACGGCGCGCGCCACCTCGAAGTCTATTTCGCGGCGTCGGGCTCGGGCCGGGTGTGCCACACCATCAACCCGCGGCTCTTCCCCGACCAGATCGCCGGCATCATCGCCCACGCCGACGATGCCGTGCTGTTCGTCGACCCCGGCCTCGTGCCGCTGATCGAAACGCTGGCCGATCGGCTGGCCGGCGTTCGCACCGTCGTGGTCATGGGCGAGCCCGACGCCATGGTGCGCAGCGCCCGCCTGCCGGGTCTCCTCTGTTACGAGACGCTGCTGGCGGGCGAGACGGACCAGTATGCCTGGCCGGTGCTCGACGAAGCCGCGGCGGCGGGCCTGTGCTACACGTCGGGCACGACGGGGCAGCCCAAGGGCGTGCTCTATTCCCACCGCTCCACCGTGCTTCACGCCCTGGCCATCACGGTCCCCGACGCCTTCGGCGTCTCGGCCCTCGATACCGTCATGCCGGTCGTGCCGATGTTCCACGTCAACGCCTGGGGCCTGCCCTATGCGGCCGCCATGGCCGGGGCCAAGCTCGTGATGCCGGGCCCGAAGCTCGATGGCGCCAGCCTGCATGGTCTCATCCGCCAGCACGGCGTGACGCTGACGGCCGGCGTGCCGACGGTGTGGATGGGCCTGCTCGATTGGGCCGAGGCGCGTGGCGAGACGCTGGCGCCGCTCCGCCGCGTCGTCGTCGGCGGGTCGGCCTGTCCACCCGCGCTGACCGAGCGATTCGCCGCCCAGGGGGTCGACACGATCCATGCCTGGGGCATGACCGAGACCAGCCCGGTCGCGGTGGTGAACCGCCCGAAACACGTCCATGCGGGCCTGCCGGCGGAACAGGTCAGGGCGCTCGGCCGCAAGCAGGGGCGACCGCTGTTCGGGTTCGAACTGCGGGCGGTGGGACCCGACGGCGAGGATGTGGCGCGGGACGGGGACGCCGTCGGCGCCATGCTGGTGCGAGGCCCCTGCGTGGCCTCCCGCTATCACGGATCGGAGGGCGACGAGGCCTTCGCGACGCCCGGCTGGTTCGCGACCGGCGATGTCGTCACGGTGGCACCCGACGGATTCGTGGAGATCGTCGACCGCGCCAAGGATGTCATCAAGTCGGGCGGGGAATGGATCAGCTCCATCGCGCTCGAGAACATCGCCATCGAACACCCGTTGGTGCGCGAGGCCGCGGTGGTGGCCCGCGCCGACCCGCGCTGGGGCGAGCGGCCCGTGCTCTTTGTCGTGCCTTGCGAGGGTGCGCTCCTGGCGCCCGAAACGGTGCTGGCGGTGTTCGAGGGCCGTATCGCCCGCTGGATGATCCCGTCCGAAGTCCGCGTCGTCGACGCCCTGCCCCATACCGCGACCGGCAAGCTGCACAAGGCGGCCATCCGCGCGCTCCTGTGAGGCGACCTCCGGAGTCGCCACCGTCGAGGTGGCTTTCTCGTCGATCTACCTACTAAATGGAGAGTCACGGCGCTTCATCTACCTAGACGAGAACACCAGGTTGCAGGCCTCGACGGCTTTTTAACACATGTTGTTCTAAAGTCTGGGCAGACGCCCCTCGCGGGTAGGACCAGCCGACGACCGGGGACTAGCATGAGGGCCGCAGCACCGTCCGCCCGCGGTCCCGACCTGCCGAGGCAGGTGCGGGAGGAACAGCTCGAGGCCCTGTCGGGCGGCCAGATCCGATCGCTTCCGGCCAATTGCCTCGTCGCGCTGGCGACGGTGTTCCTGATCTCGGGCGTCGCCGAATTCGGCACAGCCTGGGTCTGGTTCACCGTCCTGGTCGGCATCAACGCCACCCGGTTCGGCTTCACGCTGGTGAGCCGGCGCGGGATCGGCACCGCCGCGAACCTCGACCGCCTGTTCGCCGTCCATGTCGCCGGCGCCGCCGTCAGCGGGGCTCTGTGGGCCATCGTGCCGGCCATCATGCTGGCGGTCTCGAGCCCGCATCTGCCGCTCATCTGCCTGCTGCTCTCGGGCATTACGGCCGGCGCATCGGCCCAGGCCGGCGCCTACGCGCCCATGGGCTATGCCTTCGTGTCGCCGATCCTCGGCACCGTCATCGTCAAGTTCCTGGCCGCCTGCGAGTTCGAATATGCGATCGTGGCCGCCACGACCGCCCTCTTCGCATTCGTGGTGACGCGCTCCTCGCACCGGGCCCAGGAAACGTTTATCAATTCCGCCCTGCTCAAGATGGAGGCGACCGGGCTCGCGGCATCGTTGCGGCGCGAACATGCGGCCTCGGAACTGGCGGCGGAACGGCTGCATCGCCTCGCCAACCACGACCCGTTGACCGGGCTGGTGAACCGCGCCGCCTTCGCGGCCGCGCTCGAACACTGGCTGGTCCGCGCCCGCCGTGGGGACGGCACGTTCCTCCTGCTGCTGCTCGACCTCGATCACTTCAAGTCCATCAACGACACGCTCGGCCACGGCGCCGGCGACCTCGTGCTGACGGAGGTCGCCAAGCGCCTGACGGCCGTCTTCGACGAGCGCCACGTCGCGGGCCGTCTCGGAGGCGACGAGTTCGCGATCCTCGTGGCGGACCATGGCGGCCCGGCGCCGGAGCGGGGAGCGCAGGCCCAGCGGCTGGCCGACGACCTCATCGGGCGCGTGAGCGGCGCCTTTGCGATCGGCGAGCGCCGGGTCACGATCGGGCTCAGCGTCGGGATCGCCCTCGCGCCCGAGGACGGGGTGTCGGCCGAGGCCCTCATGGCACAGGCCGATCTCGCCCTCTACGCCGCCAAGGACGGCGGGCGGCAGGGCGCGCGCCGTTTCGACGCGACGCTTCTCGCCGCCGCGACGGCCGCGCAGGACATCGAACACGACCTCGGCGCCGCCCTGCAGGGACAGGGACTCGAAGTCTGGTTCCAGCCGCAGGTCACGCTCGCCGACGGCGCCTTCGTGGGCCTCGAAGCGCTGTTGCGCTGGCATCACCCCACCCGCGGCTGGATCGCTCCACCCGCTATCGTCGCGGCCGCCCTGCGGACCCGACGCTCCGCCGCCCTCACGGGCTTCGTGGTCGACGCGGCCTGCGAGGCCCTGTCCCACCTCGGCGACCTTGGGTGCCCGACCGCCAGGGTCGCCCTCAACGTGTCGCCGACCGAGTTGAGCCACTACCCGGTGGCCGAGCTGCTGCGCGACACCATGGCGCGCCACGGCATCGCGCCGCAGCGGCTCGAAATCGAGATCACCGAGGAAGCCTTCGCGGCCGACGCGGCCGGGCTCGCGGCTCTGTCCAAACTGGCCGAGACGGGGGTGCAGATCGCCATCGATGACTTCGGTGCCGGCAATTCCTCCATCGCCTATCTGCGCAACCTCCGGGTCGACAGGATCAAGATCGACCGCAGCTTCGTGACCGGCATGGCGGCGCGCGGCACGGACCAGATCCTGGTCCAGGCCATCCTGGGCATCGGCGCCTCCTTCGGCATCACGGTCGTGGCCGAGGGCGTCGAGACCGCCGAGGACCTCGCCGCGCTGCGCCGGCTGAACTGCCCGCTGGCGCAGGGTTACTTCTTCGGGCGGCCGATGCCGCTCCCGCGGCTGGCGACCTGGCTGGCCCATCACCGCGCCCGCGTCGCGGCCGGTCTCTGCGGCCCGGAGCCGGACGCGGCGGCCTATGCCCCGGCGGCCTCCGAGGCGACGCCGATGCCCGCCGTGGCGTGAAGCCCAAGCCGCCCGTTCGGCCGCGCTCAGATCGGCCGGATATCCAGGGCGGACCAGCGGATCGGGGGCGTGCTGTCGAGGTCGTCGAGGGTGCGGCGCAGGCGCCAGTCGAAGGTCGCGACCTTCGCCAGCCGCACGAAGTCTTCCGGACGGTGCGCCGCGCCGTTCTGGCCGCGGAACACGTGGATCCCATCGGCCAGCATGACAGCGTCGCCGGTCCTCAGCGTCCGATCCTGGTAGAGGGAGACGAGCGCGGGGCGCGTCGGTGTCGGCAGCAGGACCAGCCGCGGGCTCGCGCTGCGCGGCTCGACCGACGGCCGGCGCCGCGCGAGCGCCGGGGCTTTGGGCCGGTGGGCGGCCGCGGCGAGGCGGGCGTGATGTCGGCGGCGCGCCAGCGTGATCCTGAGCGGCCTCGACCGCGAAGCCGCCCAGATGCGCCGCGGGGCGTGGTGGCGGGCCACCGGCGGGGCCGCGGGCGCCGGGGCCTCGACCGGCGCGGGCTCGAACAGCGGCCAGAACGGGAAGGGCCGGATCCCGAGGTCGTCGCCCGCCGTCGCGGCATGGACGAGGCTGAGGACGGTCGCCACGGCGACCAGCACGACGAGCGCGCCGGCCGGGCGGGAACGGTGACGGAATGCGCGCATGGGACGCGATCTCGGACGGGGGTTGCGGCGCGGACCGCGGGTCTCCGGACTACCACCGCGGCCCGGCCCCGCTCGACCGCGCGGCTGCGTCAGCGTTAACGGGAGCGCCAGGGCCGTGTGGATTTCGGAGTTCACCAGACACGGGAGAGATGATTCAAGGCTGCCCTATGGGGAGTGGTCCTTGCCGTGCCGAACCGTATGATCCGCAACGGATCATGGTCGGAGCGGGAGGCGCGAGGCGGCGTCATGCGGGGAGCGGTGTGGACGATCCGCTGGATCCTCGCCCGCCGATCGGCGCCGTGGGGCTCGGACCAGGCCAGGATCGTCCGGGGCCCGGTGTGGCTCCGCGCGGCGTGGGTGGCCGGGACAGGCCCGGCCATGACGGGACGGAGGGCGTGGACCGCTTTGAACCCACCGTGCCCGCCATCGACCGGTCTCCTCCGCCCCCTCCACCGTCATGCCCGGGCTTGTCCCGGGCACCCACGCCGGCCCGTGCCATCGCCGCCACCGTCCTATGGCTCCGCCAAGTGATCAAACTGCCGATTGCGGGCAGGAATCGGCGTAGTGCTGCCGCGCTCGCTCACGTCCCCGATCGTGACGCAGGGAGGCTTGTTCGGCTACCATCCCGAGACGGGCGAGCCATGGACGAGCGCGTGAGCGAACACGTCGACCGCCGGACCAGGAGGAAGCTGGAGATGAGAGCCGTCCGTCTGGAGGCCGTGGGCCGCCTCGCCCTGCGCACCCTCCCCCGCCCCGTGCCGGGCCCGAAGGACCTGTTGGTCCGGGTCGAGGCCTGCGGGATCTGCGGGACCGACAGGCACCTGCTGCACGGGGAGTTCCCCGCCGAACCGCCGGTGACGCTCGGCCACGAGTTCTGCGGCATCGTCGAGGCGGCGGGCGCCGAGGTCGCCGGGATCGCGCCCGGGACGAGGATCACGGGCGACCCCAACATCGCCTGCGGCCGGTGCGACGCGTGCCGGGCCGGGCGGATCAACCTGTGTCGGAACCTGCGCGCGCTCGGCATCCATCGCGACGGCGGCTTCGCCGACTATGTCGTCGTGCCGGAGTCCCAGGCCCATGCGCTGCCGGCGGGCCTCGACCCGGTTCACGGCGCCTTCTGCGAGCCCCTCGCCTGCTGCCTGCACGGGATCGATCTCGCCGCCATCGGGCCGGGCAGCCGCGTGGTCGTGCTCGGCGGCGGCGTGATCGGCCTGCTCGTGGTGCAGCTGGCACGCCTGGCGGGCGCCGGGGCCGTCGTGCTCTCCACCCGCCAGGCGTCGCGGCGGCACCTCGCCGAGGCGATCGGGGCGACCGCCACGGTGGATGCGCGGCGCGACGACGTCGTCGAGGCCGTCGCCGGCCCCGGCGGCCTCCTGCCCGGAGGCGCCGATGTCGTCATCGAATGCGCCGGCGTCGCCGAGACCGTGGAGCAGGCGCCCCGCATGGCGCGTCCCGGCGGCACGGTGGTGATCCTCGGCGTCATGCCCCAGGGCGCCAAGGTCTCGATCGAGCCCTTCGACATCCTGTTCCGCGAATTGCGCCTGCTGGGCTCGTTCATCAACCCCTTCACGCACCGCCGCGCCGCCGACCTCGTGGCCTCCGGCGTGCTCGACCTCGACAGCCTCGTCACCCGGCGGATCGGTCTCGAGGGCGTGGCCGAGGTCGTGGGGCAGCCGGCGGCGGCCGGCGAGGTGAAGGTCATGGTCCTGCCGGGCGCGTGACGTGTCCCGGCGTCTGCGACCTCGTCTGCACGACAATGCGCAAAGGCAGCGCGCAAAGGCTGGTCTGCACCAAGACGCAGGCCAGCTACGAGCTGCGGCGCAAGCAGCGGATCGAGGACCTCGCGAACCGTGACCGTCTGCTGCGGCGGATCAACGACCCGGGCGGCGTCTGACCGTGTCCGGAAACCGGCACCGGGCCCGGGAGGCCGCTCCGAGGCGGCCGTGGCGCGGTGCTATTCCGCGGCTTCCATCGGCTTCACGCGGTCGTTGGCGACCTTGTTGAAGGATTTGCCCGTCGTCTTCTCGATGACGTCGATCTCCTCCATCTTGGCCTGGACGTGGCGCGAGAAGACGAAATCCGCGGGGCGCTGGTTGGCGAGCGGGATGTCGGGCGCCATCGGGCCCTCGGTCCTCACGCCCTGGACGGCGAGCTTCAGCATCTTCCAGGGCGCCTTGACGGCATCCTTCACGGCCGTGGCCTCGAAGCCGCAGTGGACCATGCAGTCGGCGCACTTCTCGTAGTTGCCGGTGCCGTACTTGTCCCACTCGGTCGTGTCCATGAGCTCCTTGAAGCTCGCGGCATAGCCTTCGCCCAGCAGGTAGCACGGCTTCTGCCAGCCGAACACCGTGTAGGTCGGGTTGCCCCAGGGCGTGCAAGTGTAGGTCTGGTTGCCGGCCAGGAAGTCCAGGAACAGCGGCGACTGGAACCACGGCCAGGCCTTGCCGCCCTTGCCGCGCGAGAAGATGCCGCGGAACAGCTCCTTGGTCTTGGCGCGGTTGAGGAAGTGCTGCTGGTCGGGCGCGCGCTCGTAGGCGTAGCCGGGCGAGACCGTGATGCCGTCGATGCCCATCTCGGTCACCGTATCGAAGAACCGCGCGGCCTTCTCGGGATCGGCGTCGTTGAACAGCGTGGTGTTGATGTTGACCCGGAAGCCCTTGGCCTTCGCGGCCTTGATGGCCGCCACGGCCTTGTCGTAGACGCCGACCTGGCACACCGACTTGTCGTGCATCGACTCGTCACCGTCGAGATGCACGGACCAGTTGAAATACGGGCTCGGCTTGTACTGGTCGAGCTTCTTCTCCATCAGCAGCGCGTTGGTGCACAGCGTGACGAACTTCTTCTTGGCGATGGCGCCACGGACGATCTCGGGCATCTCCTTGTGCAGCAGCGGCTCGCCGCCCGCGATGGAGATGACGGGGGCGCCGCATTCGTCGATGGCCTTCATGGCATCGGCGTAGGAGACGCGCTGGTTCAGGATCTTGTCCGGATAGTCGATCTTGCCGCAGCCCGCGCAGGCGAGGTTGCAGCGGAACAGCGGCTCCAGCATCAGCACCAGCGGGTAGCGCTTGCGGCCGGACAGGTGCTGTTTCAGCACGTAGGCGCCGATGCGCGCCGTCTGGTGGAAGGGAATGCCCAAGTTCAACTCCTTCAGGCCGCGCCGGCGAAGCGGCCGGCCGTGAAATTATTGTCCGATGTCGGCGAGTTCGGCCGGCAGGCGAAACGAGATCGTCTCCTCGATGCCCGGAAGGGTCGAGAGTTCGACCGGGCGGAGACGGCGGAGAGCGTCGATCACGTCCTCGACGAGGACTTCCGGCGCCGAAGCGCCGGCGGTGACGCCCACGACCTCGGCGTCCTTCACCCAGTCGGCGTCCAGCATGTCGCCGTCCGCCACGAGGTAGCTCGGGATGTCGCACTCGCTGCCGATCTCGCGGAGCCGGTTCGAGTTCGACGAGTTGCTGGCGCCCACGACGAGGATGACGTCGGCCACCCGGCCGAGGTCGCGCACCGAGGACTGACGGTTCTGCGTGGCGTAGCAGATGTCGCGCGTCTCGGGACCCACGATATCCGCATAGCGCGCCTGCAGCGCCGCGATGATGGCCCGCGTGTCGTCGACCGACAGCGTGGTCTGGGTGATGTAGGCGAGCGGCGTGTCGGGCGGGATCGGCAGGGCCTCGACCTCGGCGACGCTGCCCACGAGGTGGACCGGCGCCGGCACGCGGCCGAGCGTCCCCACCACCTCCGGATGGCCGGCGTGGCCGATGAGCACCACCGCGCGCCCCTGGGCGGCATAGCGCGTCCCCTGGGCGTGGACCTTGGCGACCAGCGGGCAGGTGGCATCGAGCACGCGCAGCCCCCGCTCGGCCGCCTCGTCCTCCACGGCGCGCGACACCCCGTGGGCGCTGAACACCGTCACGGCGCCGAGCGGCACGTCGCGGACGTCCTCGACGAAGATCGCGCCTTTGGTCTTCAGAGTCTCGACGACATGGCGATTGTGGACGATCTCGTGGCGCACGTAGACCGGGGCGCCGTGCTTGGCGAGCGCGCGCTCGACGATCTCGATGGCCCGCACCACGCCGGCGCAGAACCCGCGCGGCTGCGCCAGAACGACCCTCATCGACCGCTGTGTCGGCTCACCGTTCATCCCGTCCCCATCCTGGGCGGGCGGCGCCCGGCGCCCGCGGCGTGCACACAGGTGGCACACGATCTCACGTGGTTAGGCAAAAAGCTTGAGGGTCGCAACAATGGGGAGTGACGTCCCGCTCATTCTCGCACACCTGTTGCCGACGCGAGACACGCAGGGCCAGCATCGCCGGCCCTCCACGGGTCCGGCGCCGACGCGGTTAAGGGTTAGGGTTAAACTCCCCTTAAGCAGTGAATGCCATGTTGACCTCATCGGCCGGCGCACGAGCGATAGACCTCGGCGCCTTATCATGAGGACTCCATTCATGGGCAAGCTGGAAGCCCTTCTTCTCGCGGGAGCGGTGGCGTTCGGCGCCGTCGAGACCGCCCGGGCGGCGGACCTTCCGCCTCCGCCCTCCTTCGAACCGGTCGCTCCCGAACCCGTCGAGTTCGGCGGCTGGTACCTGCGCGGCGATGTCGGCGTGGGCTCGGCCCTGCGCCCCGACATCCGCTCCTCCTTCGACGCCGGCGTGACGGTGCCGGGTCCCCGCTTCGACGAGCGCAACCTCGGCGATTCGGGCTTCGTCGGCGGCGGCGTCGGCTACCAGGTCAACAACTGGCTCCGCTTCGACGCCACCGGCGAGTACCGGACCGCCCAGGGCTTCAGCGCCGTCGAGAGCTACAATTCCGGCTTCTTCGCGGTGCCCCAGACCAACGCCCGCTCCTTCGACACCTACACGGGTCAGATCCAGAGCACGGTCGCACTGGCCAACTTCTACGTGGACGCCTTCCACTGGAACCGCTTCGGCCTGTTCTTCGGCGGCGGTGTCGGCGGATCGTTCAACCGGGTCTCGAACCTGACCGACATCGGCGTCGGCGGGGCCAACACCGGCTTCGGCTATGCGCGCGAGCGCAGCAGCGCCAGCCTCGCCTACCAGGGCACGGTCGGCATCGCCTACGACGTCACGCCCAACCTGAAGCTCGAACTGGCCTACCGCTACCTCGACATGGGCGACGTCCGCTCGGGCGCCATCAACTGCCAGAACACGGGCGTGTGCCCGCACGAAGTGCAGAAGATCGGTCTCGCCTCGCAGGACGTGAAGATCGGCATGCGCTGGCTCTTCAACGATGCAGGCTACGCCCCGCCCCCGCCGGCCCCCTACTATCCCCCGCCGCCCCCGGCGCCGCTGGTCCGCAAGTACTGATCCGGTCACGGCATCGGGAAGACGACGAAACGGGCCCTCGGGCCCGTTTTTCGTTGTCACGGGCCGGGGCAAACAAGTCAGTATGGTTAAGTCTCCTTTAAAGGATACGGTTCTAGTGTTGTCGTCGACAGCAACGCGCCCGCGGTGGCGTGGCAACGAGGGATCGGCATCCATGCGGCTCGAAACGGCAATCGTCGCGGCGACACTGGCGGTCGTCGGCATGGTCCCTGCGGCGGGCGGGGCGCGCGCCGCCGACATGCCGGCCTACGGCGCCCCCTCCCCGGAGGGCTACGCGCCCGCCGAGCAGCCGCTCGAATTCGGCACCGGCTGGTACCTGCGCGGCGACGCCTCCTTCGGTCCCGAAGACAAGCCGAAACTCTCCCTGCAGAGCAACGCCCCGACCTTCGACCGGAACGCCACGTCCTGGGGCTACGGCTTCGGCGGCGGCGCGGGCTACAAGTTCAACGACTGGTTCCGGGCCGACGTGACGGCCGATTACCTCGACCCGTTCCGCTATGCCGTCAACATCCCCTGCGGCGACACCTGCAGCATCAACAGGCGGACGACGCTGTGGCGGTGGGACGGGCTGGTCAACGGCTACGTCGATCTCGGGACCTGGTTCGGCATCACGCCCTATGTCGGCGCCGGCGCGGGTGTCTCCGGCGTGCACCAGGACGGCAGCGTCGGCATCAACGGCAACCCCCTCGCCAACGGCATCGTCGACCCGCGCACCGGCAGTCTCGTGACGTCGAGCGTCCCGAGCCGGACCGACTACCAGTTCGCCTGGGCCGCCATGGCGGGCGTCTCCTACGCCTTCGGTCCCCACATGCTGGCCGACATCGGCTACCGCTACCTCGACCTCGGCCGGACCACCATCCCGCTGTTCCCGGCCGCCGGTGTCACGAGATCGATCACCGAACAGCAGGTCCGGGTCGGTGTGCGCTACATGATCGACTGAGGCCGGCGCCATCCCGGGGTCCGGGCCCGGGACGCGCCCGGACCCCCGGGAAAGGTTCGCCCCGCCGGGTTCCGATCCTGGGGCGGGAGAGAATGCGCCGAGGCGCCCGTCCTCTAGGTGAATATTAACCCTGAAGGCACATCCTCGGTTCAGCGAGAAGAGCCTGGGACCTGTAGCGCGATGAGTTCAACATCTGCGGCCTTTGACGCGACGGCCACGTTCGAGCCGGCGATCAGCCCCAACTCGCTGCTCCTGACCGGGACGGCGACGAACACCTCCGACATCGCCAACATCGAGCTGTTCGACGGCACGACGGACCTCGGCGGCACCGGTCAGCTCACCGGCTCCCGCTGGGCCTTCAGCGCGACGGTGGCGCCCGGGAAGCACCAGTTCCACGCCGTCCTGACGACGCTGTCGGGCGCGTCGGCGACGCCGACCTTCTCCGCCCCCTACGCCCTCGTCACCGGCATCCAGAACCAGCCCTACGTCTTCCAGGAGCTCGACCTGAACGGCGCCGGTGCCGTCACGCGGATCAGCAGCTACGACGGCTCCGGCGCGCCGGTCAGCCAGACGGCGGTCGCCATGAACGGGACCGCGGCGGCGCCCTTCGGTGTCGCCATCGACCCGACGGCGACCTTCATGGGCGCCACCGAGGCGCTGCTCACCGGGACCAATTGGGCCGCCACCAGCGCTTCCTCGATCGAGATCTTCGACGGGCCGCTCGGCAGCGTCGTGGACCCGAGGACCGGCACCGCGCAGGCCGGCGCCAGAGCGCTCGGCTTTGCCACGATCAACGGCGACGGCAGCTGGAGCTTCGACGCGCATGTGAGCGCCGGCACCCATACGTTCACGGCGGTCGCGACCTCGATCGACGGCCAGGTCGCCGACGCGCAGAGCGCCTACTCGCTCGTGACCGGCATCGTGGGCAGCCCCTATGTCCTGCAGGAGATCGACCACGCCGCCACGGGCGGGACCGTGGCGGTCACGTCCTACGGGGCCGACGGTTCGGTCGTGAACCGCAGCGTCGCGGGGGGCGCCACCATCAGCGGCGGCGGCGGCACGGGCGAGGTCATCCACAGCAGCCTGGAGGACGTGATGACCGGCGACGGCACCGGCAGCACGACATTCGCGTTCAGGCGCGGCTTCGGCCAGGACGAGATCACCAACTTCAACTACCTCAACGCCGCCAAGAGCCTCACGGGCGTCGAGCACGACGTGCTGAGCCTGCCGCGGCGAGTCTTCACCACCGTCGCCGACGTGCTGCACCATACGTCCACGGCGCTCGACGGTGACGCCGTGATCCACCTCAGCGCGACCGACACGATCAAGCTCGACGGCGTCACCAAGGCCGACCTCGTGACCCATCCCGACGTGTTCCGCTTCCACGCCTGACGCGCCCCGGGCGGGCGCCGCGGCCGGGTCGCTCCATCTTGACGGTCGTCACGGCCCGCGTTCGCGGATAAGAGGATGTCCGCCGTCGCTCCCTTGCGCCAGTCCCCGTCCAGGGGCTGACGGCGCGGAACGACTCAAGCGGCCCCTTCCGGCCGCCCACAGGATAGGCCGTCATGTTCCGCTCGCTGATGACGTCGCGGCGCTTCGCCCCGCTCTTCTGGTGTCAGTTCTTCTCGGCCTTCAACGACAACGTCCTCAAGAACGCCCTCGTCTTCCTCATCCTGTTCAAGGTCGGCGGCACTTCGGCCGCCATGCTGGTGACGGTGGCGGGCGCGCTGTTCGTCGCGCCGCCGCTGATCCTGTCCGGCCTGGGCGGGCAATGGGCCGACCGCTACGACAAGGCCAAGGTCGCCCAGCGCCTGAAGCTCGCCGAGATCGCGGCCGCGCTGTTCTCGGTGGTGGGCTTCGTGCTGGTGTCGCTGCCGCTGCTCTTTGCCGCGCTGGTGCTCTTCTCCACCGTGGCGGCCCTGTTCAGCCCGGTGAAGTACGGCATGCTGCCCGATCAGCTGCGGCAGGAGGAGCTGCCGACCGGCAACGCGCTGGTCGAGGGCGGCACCTTCATCGCCATCCTGCTCGGCACGATCGCGGGCGGCTGGGCGGCCGCCGACGACCATGCGCTGGCCTACGGCATCGCGGTGTCGGCCTTCGCGGTCCTGTGCTGGGGCGCGAGCCTGCTCATCCCGGCGACCGGCGAGGGCGACCACGACCTCCATGTCGACCCCAATATCTTCCGCTCCACCGGCGGTCTCGTGCGCCACCTCCACGCCGACCGGCGGCTGTGGTCCTGCGGGCTCTTCGTCAGTTGGTTCTGGCTGACCGGCGCCGTGGCCCTGACGCTGCTGCCGATCCTGGTCAAGGCCGATTTCCACGGCAGCGAAGGCGCCATGACGGCGGCCCTGGCGATCTTCTCGATCGGCATCGCGGTCGGCTCGGGCATCGCCTCGTGGCTCTCGGCGGGACGCGTCATCCTGCTGCCCACCGCCCTCGCGGCCGTGCTGCTGGGCCTGTTCAGCCTCGACCTCGCCTGGGGATCGGCGCATTTCCTCGCCGCCGCGACGCTCGGTGCCCTCGACCTCCTGGCGCGCCGCGACGGCATCCATGCCGCCATCGACCTCTTCGGCGTCGCGGTCTCGGGCGGGCTCTTCATCGTGCCGGTGTTCACGGCCGTGCAGGTCTGGAGCACCACCGAGGACCGGGCGCGCAACATCGGTGCCGTCAACATCCTGTCGGCCGGCTTCATGGTGGGGGGCGCGGTCGCGACCGCGGCCCTGCAGGCGGCCGGGCTGACCACGCCCGAGCTCTTCGCCGTGCTGGGCCTCGCCAACCTCCTGGCGGCCTGGCGCATCTTCCACACTCTGCCGACGAGCGCCTTCCGCGACCTCCTGTCGGTGATCCTGCGCTGCTTCTACCGGCTCGACGTCACGGGGCTCGACAACATCGCCGGGGCCGGGCCGAACCCCATCATCGCGCTGAACCACGTCAGCCTGCTCGATGCCGGCCTGGCGCTTTCGCTGCTCGACCGCGACCCGGTCTTCGCCATCGACGCCACGATCGCCACGCGCTGGTGGGTCAAGCCCTTCCTGAAGCTCACCAACGCCATGCCGATCGATCCCTCGAAGCCCATGGCGACGCGCGCGCTGATCAACGCCGTGCGGGGCGGCGAGACGCTGGTGATCTTTCCCGAGGGCCGCATCACCCGCACCGGAAGCCTGATGAAAGTGTATGACGGCGCCGGCCTCATCGCCGACAAGACGGGCGTCCCGGTCGTGCCGGTGTGGATCGAGGGGCTCGAGCGCACCCCCTTCTCCTATCTGACGGAATGGCAGACGCGGCCCCGCATGCTGCCCAAGGTCCACGCCAAGGTGCTGGAGCCGCGGCGCGTCGCGGTGCCGGACGGCCTGTTCGGCAAGAAGCGGCGGCAGGCGGCCGGCGCCGCGCTCTACGACGTCATGTCCGAAGCCGCGTTCCGGACCTCGCGGATCGAGCGCACCATCGTCGAGGCCACGCTCGATGCCGGCGAGGAGCACGGCTGGAAACGCGTCGCCCTCGAGGACCCCGTGGCGGGCACGCTCACCTACAAGCGCGTCGCCATCGGGGTCCGGGTGCTCGGCACCAGGCTGATGGCGCTCGCCCCCGAGGGCCGGGCCATCGGCGTCATGCTGCCGACCGCGGCCGGCACGGCCGTCACGGTGCTGGCGCTGCAATCGGCCGGGCGCGTGCCCGCCATGATCAACTTCACCTCGGGCGCCGCCAACGTCATGGCGGCCTGCCGGGCGGCCGGCGTCGACACGGTCCTGACCTCGCGTGCCTTCATCGAGAAGGCCAAGCTCGACAAGCTCGTGGCCGCCATGGCGCAGGGCGTGACGCTGGTCTACCTCGAGGACGTGCGGGCGGGGGTGACGGCGGCGGACAAGCTGCGCGGCGCGCTGAACTACCGCAAGCCCCTGGTGGCGCGCCGTCCCGACGATCCGGCCGCGATCCTGTTCACCTCGGGCAGCGAGGGCGCGCCCAAGGGCGTCGTGGTGAGCCACCGCAACCTGCTCGCCAACGTCGCCCAGGTGGCGGCGCGCATCGACTTCGGCCGGTCCGACAAGATCTTCCAGGTCCTGCCCATGTTCCACGCCTTCGGCCTCATGGCCGGGCTGGTGCTGCCGCTGGTGTCGGGCGTGCCGGTGTACCTGTATCCCTCGCCGCTGCACTACCGGATCGTGCCGGAGCTGGTCTACAGCACCAACGCCACGGCGCTGTTCGGCACCGACACCTTCCTGGCCGGCTACGCGCGCTCCTCCAACGCCTACGATTTCCGCTCGCTGCGGCTCGTCGTGGCGGGCGCCGAGCCCGTGAAGGAAGCGACACGCAAGACCTATCTCGAGAAGTTCGGCCTGCGCATCCTCGAAGGCTACGGCATCACCGAGACCGGGCCGGTGCTGGCCGTCAACACGCCCATGTTCAACCGCTTCGGCACGGTGGGCCGCCTGCTGCCGGATGTCGAAGCGCGGCTCGTGGCGGTCGAGGGCGTCGAGGAGGGCGGCCGCCTGTCGGTCCGTGGTCCCAACGTCATGCTGGGCTACGTGCGGGACGGCGATCTCGGCCACATCGAGCCGCCGCCGGACGGGTGGCACGACACCGGCGACATCGTCGCCATCGATGCCGACGGCTTCGTCACCATCAAGGGCCGCGCCAAGCGCTTCGCCAAGATCGCCGGCGAGATGGTGTCGCTCGCCGCCCTGGAAAGCGTGGCGGCCGACCTGTGGCCCGATGCGAACTCGGCTGCCACGACCGTGCCGGACGTCCGCAAGGGCGAGCGCATCGTGCTGGTGACCGAGCGCCGGGACGCGACCCGGCCGGACTTCCTGTCCTATGCCCGCGACAAGGGCGTAGCGGATGTCGCCATGCCGTCCGAGGTGATGGTGGTGGACCAGATCCCCCTGCTCGGCTCGGGCAAGCTCGACCATCCCGCGGTGGCGCGCCTCGTGCGCGAGCGCGTCGAGGCCAAGCAGGCCGAACCCGCGCTGGGGTGAGGCGCGAGCGGGCGCAGGCGGGCCGGAGCCGCGCCGGTCAAGCGAGGGCGGGCGCGCGTTCCCCTGCCCTCACCGCCACGCCGAGCCGGTTCGCCGGGGGCGACAGCGGGCAGACATAGGCGGGCGAGTAGGAACAGGACGGATTGTAGCTGAAGTTGAAGTCCAGCACCGTCCGGCCCTCCGCGTCCTCGCCGAGGTCGGCGCTCTTGATCGTGTCCAGCAGGTAGCGGCCGCCGCCGTAGGTTTCTGCGCCGGACGTCGCGTCGGCGAAGGGCAGGAACACGCCGCCGCAATAGCCGGCGAGCCAGTAGAGCGTCAGTTCGCGTCCGAGCCGGTCCGCGAGGCCGCGGGTCGTGGCGAAGGGCCTGAGCACGAGGGCGCCGTCGTGGCCCGCCTCGGCGGTGACGGGCTCGGCGGCGAGCGGCGCGATCGTGACGGCGAAGCGCAGCGCCGGATCGTAATCGAAGAAGGGGAGGCCCGCGAAGGCGCGGCGCGCGGCCGGCTCCAGAGGCGATTGCGGGTGCGAGCGGAACAGCGCGTCGCGGGTCTGGCGCCACAGCGTCCAGGCCCGGCGCGGGTCGCGCTCGGCCCGCACGGCGCCATAAAGGTCCCCGACACGGCGACGCCAGTCCCACAGGGCCGGGTACCCGCCGCTCGAGTCTTCCGCGGCGGCTTCTGAGATCGACATCGCTGGTCTTCCGGCTCGTTGCACCGCACCCTGACATGGGGTGCGTTCGCCCGCCGGGCAGGCCAGGGGCCGAACGAAATCGCCGATCGGGGACGCCGCCTGAGGCGCGGGACCCCGTGCGAGGCCGGCGAGGCGCCGCTCCCGCGTGCTCAGATGTGGTAGGTGTAGTCGTCCAGCACGGCGGCGGCGCGGCCGCGCATCTCGGCGATGGAGGTGCCGTCGAGCAGCTTCGCCGACAGGTCCCGCACCTCGGTCATCAGCAGCCGCACCGAGCAGCTCTCGACGTCGCCGCAGTCGTCGCAAGGGCGGTAGCGGGTGCGGCTGGCGCAGCCGATCGGCGCCAGCGGACCGTCGAGCGCCCGGATGGCGGCGCCCGCCATGATGTCGGCCGGCGGCCGGGCCAGGCGGTATCCGCCGTTCTTGCCCTTGCGGGCGACCACGAGACCGGCATTGCGCAGGTCGCCCAGGATGGCGTCGAGGAACTTCTTCGGGATCGCCTGCGCGGTGGCGATCTCGAGGGACTGTGCGGTCGCGTCCGGCGGCAGTCCCGCGAGGTGGACCAGGGCCTTGAGGCCGTATTTGCCCTTGTTGGTCAGCATCAGGTCCCGCGGGTCGCGGCGCGACCCCGCCGGCGACGGGCCGGCCGATCGCCGCGCCGACGATCTCCCTCCTGCCTATAAAGCAGTCCTGGCGCGGATGGAATCGCCTTGGCGAGCTCATCCCGATGACACTGCTGGCCTTTCGATGCGCGGCGCCGGCGCCTCACCGGGCCGGCGCGGCCGGCCGGGTGGCCGGCGGGCGCCACAGGTGGCGCATCACGGCGGACCAGAACGGTTCGGCGGCCACCGCCTCATCGGTCGGGTCGTGCCGCTCGGCGGGCGCGTCGGTCCCGTCCCCGCCGTCGTGCGGCGGCTGCGGACCCATCAGCGTACCCTCGGGCCAGAAGAACGTGGCCGCCAACATGTCGACCGTCATGGGACCCTCCGATCCAGAGGCCGACGGCACGGGCGCCCCGGCCTTCGGCCAATGTGCTCAGACGCGCGATCGAGGACCGCCGCACCGAGTCTCGAGGGGGTCGCCCTGGCGCGATGCGGCACGGCCTCGGCCGGCTCCGATCCCCAGCATGAACCGTGCCGCCACCGCTGTCGAGCCTTGCGGCAAGTATGTTGACAAATTTTGTAGACGAACGACAATGCTGGCTTGGGAGGCGCGCTCCTCGTGCAGCGTGTCGCCCCCTTATCGGCAGGAGCCTCCCCATGGACGTCGCGCTCTCCTCCCCCACCCGCTCCGACCTCGCCTGGCTGTCGGCCGAGGATGTCTTCGTGGAACGGCCCGCGGGAGGCTGGCTTTGTCGACGCCGGCGTGGCGACGGCTGACACAGGGCGCCGCCCCGCCGACCGGGTGGTGGTGGTGGGGGGCGGCGCCGACACGCTGACCCTGCTCCGGATGGCGTCCGTCCGCAGCGACGACGTGCTGCTGGTGGCCGACCGGCTCGACGGCGCCGTTCAGCGCCTGGCCGACCTCTTCGCCATCGAGACGCGCGAGGGCGAGGTCAGGGAGGACGAGATCGCGGGCGCCAGCGCCCTGCTGGTCGCGCTCGGCGACCAGCGCCGCGAGAACGCCGCGGTCAGGGCCGCCCGCCGCCGGGGCGTGCCGGTCCACGTCGCGGGGCGGCCGCTCGTGTCGGACTTCACGCTGCTGGCCCTGGTCGAGCGCCGCCCGGAAAGCGTCGCCGCATGATACGGGCGACGGTGCGCGGCCCGCGCACCCAGGCGTCACGCGATGGTCAGGCCACCGCGCACAGGCGCCGGTGCGCCGGTCCACCGTCCGCCTGACCGGGCCTGTCGTGCCGGACCGTGTCGCGCCCGGCCGCCTTGGCGGCGTAGAGCGCCCGGTCGGCGCGCCCGACGAGGCTCCCTGCGGCGGCGCCGTCGGCCGCCTCCGCCAGCGCCACGCCGATCGAGACGCTGAGGTCGAGCGTACGGCCGTCCCGGGCCAGCCGATAGCGATTGCGGGCCAGAAGACGCGCCAGGTGGGCGTCGAGGTCCACCACCGGCCAATCCCCGTAGAGCAGGACCGCGAACTCGTCGCCGCCCAGGCGGAATGGGAGGCCACGCGCTTCCATGTCCTGCGCCAGCGTTCCCGCCACACGCTTCAGGCAATCGTCCCCGGCCTCGTGGCCGAACGTGTCGTTGACGAGCTTGAACCGGTCGATGTCGAGCAGCAGGACGCCGCTGAGGACCGCATCGCCCGGCGCCGGCCGGTCCGCGCGCGCGAGCCGCTGCTCGAACAGGCCGCGGTTGGCGAGACCCGTCAGCGGGTCGCGTTCCGCCAGGCGCTGCAGGCGTTCGAGCAGGTCCTTCTCGCGCGTCATGTCCTGCTTCAGGCCGAAGAGGCGCACCGCCGTGCCGTCGCGCGCCTCGACCTCGGCGGTGATCCTGATCCAGCGGGCCTCGCCCCCGGGCGTGACGATGCGGATGTCGAGCGTGAACCCGCTGCAGGCCGCGATCGCCCGGTCACGCAGGCGCTCCATCTCGACGCGGGATTCGTCGGTGTAGAGCGCCTTGGTGAGGTCCCGAGTGACCGGGGCGCCCCGCGGGAGGCCGAAGAGGTCGTAGACGCCATTGCTCCAGGCGAGGGCTTCGGTCGCGAGGTCGCACTCCCAGATGCCGATCCCCGCCATGGCGGCACAGCGATCGTAGAGGGACCGCAACCGGTCGCAGCCGCAGTCCGAGGGGATCGCGCCGGCGGCCGGCGCCGCCCGCCTCCCCCGGCCGGCGCCGCGCCCCGTCGCTGCCCTGTCGTTCCCCACGCGTGATCTCCATCGCAACACCCGGGGGGTGCCCCGCGGACGAGGTCGACGATTCGCCTGCCTCTGTCAGGCTAGCGGCCAGGCGTTAAGACGGCCTGACGCAGCGCGAAGATGGAAGCCCGGTGGCCGGCCGCTCCCGTCAGTGCGCGTCCGCTCCCGCGCCCGCGCGACCGGGGCGGCTCATCAGCGGCGTCACGCAGGCGAGGGCCACGAACAGCGCCGTCAGGGCCAGGAACACGTCGCCGAGCGACATGACCAGCGCCTGGCCCCGCACCATGAGGGCGAGCTTCTTGGTCGCCGCCATCGCGGCGTCTGAGCCCAGGCCCGCATAGGCCTGCGTCAGCGCGCCCAGCGTGGCCTCGGCCTGCTCGTGCCCCCAGGCGACGCTCTCGTGCAGGCGCTGCAGGTGCAGGTCCCAGCGGTCGTTGATCAGCGTGTTGATGCAGGCGAGGCCCACCGCGCCGCCGAGGTTGCGGGTGAGGTTGTAGAGGCCGGAGGCGTTCTTCAGCCGCGCCGGCGGCAGCGTGCCGAGCGCCACGTTGTTGATCGGCACCATGGCGGTCATGAGCGAGAAGCCGCGCAGCATCTGCGGCACGAGCAGCTCCCAGAAGTCCCAGTCCTTGGTGATGCCGGACGCCATCCAGGTGCCGACGGCGAAGCCCGTGAAACCGACCGCGATCAGCAGCCGGGGATCGACCTTGCCCATGAGCCGGCCGACGATCGGCGCCGCCACGAACATGCACAGGCCCGACACGAACATGGTCTCGCCGATCTGCAGCGAATCGTAGCCGCGCACGCGCGACAGGTAGATCGGGTAGACGTAGGTGAGGCCGTACAGGCCGACGCCCATGACGAAGGAAAAGAGCGACCCGAAGGCGAAGTTGCGGTTCTGGAACGCGCTGAGGTCGACGATCGGCTGGCGCGCCGTGAAGGCCCGCCAGAAGAACAGGATGGCGCCCAGCACCGACACCACGAAGCAGATCAGCACCAGGTCTTCCGAGAACCAGTCCTTCTGCGGCCCTTCCTCGAGCACGTATTCCATGCCGCCGAGGAACCCCGCCATGCCGAACAGGCCCCACCAGTCGAACCGCTCCAGCAGCGACAGGTCGGGCTCGTCGAAATCGATGAGGAACCAGGCCATCAGCGACACCACGATGCCGGGGCCGACGTTGACCAGGAACAGCCAGTGCCAGGAGAACAGGTCGGTGAGGTAGCCGCCCACCGTCGGGCCGATGGTAGGGGCCAGCGTCGCCACGAGGCCGATGAGCGGCCCCACGACGGGCTGCTTCTCGCGCGGAAAGATCGTGTAGGCGGCGGCGAAGACCGTCGGGATCATGGCGCCGCCGACGAAGCCCTGCAGCGCCCGGTAGACGATCATCTGGCCGATGGTCGTCGCCGTCGAGCACATGAAGCTCATGGCGGTGAAGCCCGCGCAGCTCGCGAAGAACAGGTAGCGGGTCGAGAAGGCGCGCGACAGGATCCCGCTGAGCGGGATCATCACCACCTCGGCGATGAGGTAGCTGGTCTGCACCCAGGCCACCTCGTCCGAGGAGGCGGACAGGCCCGCCTGGATCTCGGCCAGCGAGGCCGAGACGATCTGGATGTCCAGGATCGCCATGAACATGCCGAAGACCATCGCCACGAAGGCGACGAGCCGGCGCGTGTCGGTCGAGGCCCGGGCGGCGCCGGCCGCGGGACTCTGCGCTGCGGCCGTCAAGGCGCGGGCGCTCAGCGGGCGTCGGCGCGCTGGGCGGCTTCGGCCCGGGCGAGGCCGAGCGAAGCCGCCGCGTCGTGCACCCTGCGGGCCACTCCCGCGACGAAGGGCGCCACCGCGCCCGCGAGGGTCGGGGCGGGCTCGTGCGGATCGCGCGTGTGCACCTCGACCTCGACCGACAGGCCCGGCCGCAGGATGCCCTCGCGCGCCACCTCGGCCGGCACCGCGATGCGGACCGGGAGGCGCTGCACGATCTTGGTGAAGTTGCCGGTGGCGTTCTCGGGCGGCAGCATGGAGAACTCGGCGCCGGAGGCGGGCGCGATGCTCTCGACGCGGCCTTCCACCTCGCGCTCGCCATAGGCGTCGGGCCTGATCACGACGCGCTGGCCGGGCTTCAGCCGCGCCACCTGGGTCTCCTTGAAGTTGGCCTCGACATAGGCACTGTCGAGCGGCACGAGCGACAGCAGCCGGCCCCCGGTCTGCACGTATTGGCCGGGCTGGACCGACTTGTTGCCCACGACGCCGTCGAAGGGCGCCTTGACCACCGTGAAGGACAGGTCGCGGTCGGCGCGGGCCAGCGCGGTGACGAGTTCGGCGCGGACCTTCTCGGCCTCGACCTTCTGGGCCTTCAGGACGTCGATGGCGGCCTCGGCCGCCGTCACGGCGGCCTGGGCGTTGGCCACGGCGGCATTGGCGCGGTCGCGGTCGGCGCGCGCCTGGTCGAGGCGCTGCTGCGTGCCGTAGGTCGAGTGCATGAGGCTGTCGGCCCGCTCGAACTCGGCCGACAGGCGGACCGCGTCGGCCTTGGACGAGGCCAGCATGGCCATGGCCTGGTCGACCGAGGCCGCGGCGGCCACGACCTGACGGCCGATCCGCGCCACCGTGGCGTCCTGGGTGCCGATCCTGGCGCCCGCGGCCTCGACGGCGTTGCGGTAGTCGCCGTCGTCGATCCGCGCCAGGACGTCGCCCCTGTGCACGACGGAATTGTCCGTGACGGGCACGAGCGACACGTAGCCGGCGACCTTGGCGGCGATGGTCGACATGTCGGCCTTGACGTAGGCGTCGTCGGTCGAGACCAGGAACCGGCCTTCGACGAAATAGCGATAGCCCTCGTAGCCGCCGCCGCCGAGCCCGGCGAGGAGCACGAGGGGCAGCACGACGCGCTTCTTCTTCCGCTTGGGCGCCGCGATCCCGGCCGCGGGCGGCAGGATCTCGCCGGTCCGGGCCGCGCCGACGCGGGCCTCGGCGGGGGCGGTCGCCGGGCGCAGCGCCACGGCGCTCTCGCTCGGGCTCGCCTCCACGGTTGCGGTCTCCATCTCGGCCATCTTCGCCCCTCGCCTGCGCCGTCGACCCGGGCTGCGTCGCCCCGGCCAGAACGTGACTGAACCGTTCGGTCAGCGCTTGATTTACGCCGGTCGGACCGCTAGAGCAAGTCTCGACCGAACCGTTCGGTCAATTTCTCATCGCGCCGCGGCCCGAGGTCCCGTGTCCGGACCCGGCATTGACAGGGGACGGGCGAACCTGTGCTCTTGCGCTGGGGAGCGTCGCATTTCGGGAGTCCCGCTTGGCCGCTTCGATCCTGCAGACCCGTGACGCCGCGGCGGTGGAGGCCGCGGTGCCCTCGCGCGACGACAACGCCAAGCGCCGCCAGATCCTCGACGGGGCGCGCCGCGTCTTCCTGGCGACGGGTTTCGACGGCGCCAGCATGAACGAGGTGGCACGCGCCGCGGCGGTGTCGAAGGGCACGCTCTACGTCTATTTCGCCAGCAAGGAGGAGCTGTTCGCGGCGCTCCTGCGCGACGAGAAGCGCGAACAGGCCGAGCAGATCTGCCGGTTCGACGACACCGGCCCCGACATCCGGGCGACGCTCCACGCCTTCGGGGTCCGCTTCGTCGCCCTGCTGCTGCGGCCCGAATCGGTGGCGCACCTGCGCACCGTCATGGCGGTCGCGCCGAAGTTCCCCGAGATCGGGCGGGCCTTCTACGAGGCCGGCCCCGAGACGGGGCGGCGGCGGCTCGCCCGCTACCTCGACCGGGAAGCGGCGGCGGGGCGCATCGCCTGCTCGGATACGCAGCTCGCCGCCCAGCAGTTCCTCGACCTGTGCAAGGGCGGCTTCTACATCCAGGTCCTGCTCTGCGTCGGCGCCCGACCGAGCGCCGACGACATCGATCGCCACATCGCCTCCGCGGTCGACGTCATCCTGCGGGCCTACGCGCCCGCGGCCTGATCGCCGGCTCGCGTCCGAGGCAGCCGTCCGTCAGGCCGCGTCCGAGATGCGCGGGGCCGCCGCCATGGCGTCGCGGATCTCCGCCACGATCTCGAAGGAGCGCAGGCGCGCGGCATGGTCGTGGATCATGGCGGTGACCAGGATCTCGTCGGGCCGGTGCTCGGCCATGAAGGCCTCGAGCCCGCGCCGGACCGTGTCGCGCGAGCCCACGATCGCCTGGGACAGGGCGCTCTGCAGCACCATCTGCTCGCGCGGGCCCCATTGGTGGCCGCGGTCGGCGATCGGCCGGGGCAGCTTGCCGGGGGTGCCGAGGCGCAGGTTGATGAACTGCTGCTCCACCGAGGTGAAAAGGAAGCGCGCCTCCTCGTCGGTGTCGGCCGCCGTCACGTTGAGGCAGACCATCAGGTGGGGCGCGGCGAGCTGGGCCGACGGTTGGAACTGCTGGCGGTAGACCGCCGCCGACTCGCGCAGCTGGGCGGGCGCGAAATGCGCCGCGAAGGCGTGCGGCAGGCCGAGCGCGGCGGCGAGCTGCCCGCCATAGGTGCTGGATCCGAGGATGAACAGCGGGACCTCGAGCCCGGCACCCGGCACGGCGCGCACGCGTTGGCCGGGTTCGGCCGGCCCGAAATAATGCTGCAGTTCGAGGACGTCGCGCGGGAAGTCGTCGACGTCGGCGAGGCCGCGCCGCAGCGCCCGCGCCGTGAGCCCGTCCGACCCCGGCGCCCGCCCGAGTCCGAGGTCGATGCGGCCCGGATAGAGGGCGGCCAGGGTGCCGAACTGCTCGGCGATCACCAGCGGGGAATGGTTCGGCAGCATGACGCCGCCGGCGCCGACGCGGATCGTTCGCGTCGCGTCCGCGACGTAGCCCGCCACGACCGCGGTCGCCGCGGACGCGATCCCGACCATGTTGTGGTGCTCCGCCAGCCAGAAGCGGTGATAGCCCCAGCCTTCGGCGTGCCGGGCGAGGTCGCGCGTGTTGTGCAGGGCTTCGGCGACCTCGGCCCCCTCGGGCACGGGACACAGGTCGAGGACGGAAAGGGGAATCATGGCGCTACCCTGTCGGTGGCGGCGGGCCCGGGTCGCCCGTCTCGTCCCATCAACATGGGGGCGCCCCGGGGGGCTGTTCAACCCGGCCGCGGGCGAAGGCGCGTGCGTGCGGCGCTCAGGCGGCCAGCGAACCCGCCTTCGGCGCGGGCCGGGGGCCGGCCTGCGTCGCGGCGGCGAAATGCTCGATCGGCGCCGGCCGGCCCACGAGGAAGCCCTGGACCTCGTCGCAGCGCTCCGCGCCCAGGAACCCGAGTTCCGCCTGCGTCTCGACGCCTTCCGCCAGGATGGGGAGGTCGAGCCCGCGCCCGAGCTCCAGGATGGCGCGCACGATGGCGGCCGCCTGCGAGTTGACGTCCACCGACTGCACGAAGGAGCCGTCGATCTTGATGCGGTCGAACGGGAAGGCGCGCAGGTTCGACAGCGACGAATAGCCGGTGCCGAAGTCGTCCATGGCGATCTTGACGCCCAGAGCCTTGACGCGGTTGAGGGCCGACATCGCCCGGGCCATGTCGCGGACCAGCGCCGTCTCGGTGACTTCGAGTTCGAGGCGCCGCGGGTCGATCCCGGTTTCGGCCAGGATCGCTTCGACCGTCTCGGCGAAGCCCGCCGTGTGGATCTGCACCGCCGACACGTTGACGGCGATGCGGAGCGGCCGGTCCCACGAGGCTGCCTCCGCGCAGGCGGTGCGCAGCACCCACTCGCCGATCTGCAGGATGGTGCCGGTGTCCTCCGCGATGGGAATGAAGACGGCCGGCGAGATGGCGCCCCGCTCGCGATGCGTCCAGCGCAGCAGCGCCTCGAAGCCCACGATGGCGCCGGACGCCGTCGACAATTGCGGCTGGTAGACGACCTTCAACTCGCCCCGCGCCACCGCCCCGCGCAGATCGTGCTCGATCACGCGGCGGCTGCGGACCTCCTCGCCCAGGCCCGCCTCGTAGAAGCGATGGATGCCGCGGCCGTCGGCCTTGGCCCGACACAGCGCCGTGTCGGCCGCCCCGAGGAGGCCCTGGCGATCTTCCGCATCGTCCGGGAAGAAGGCGATGCCGATGCTGCTCGCGACCGTGATGCCGACGGCCCGCTCGGCATTGAAGGCCGCCAGCGTGTTCGACAGATCGGTCGCGGCGCGGGCGGCCGCGGCCGGCTGTTCGCAGTCGGGCAGCAGCACGACGAATTCGTCGCCACCGAGGCGGGCCGCGACGCGGGCGCCCTTGAACTGGTCCGACAGGATGCGGCCGACCGCCCGCAGCGCCTCGTCGCCGGCCGCGTGCCCGAGGAGGTCGTTGATCTCCTTGAATCGGTCGAGGTCGAGGCTGAGGACGGCGAGCTTGCGCCCGCGCCGGCGCGCCGACGCGATGGCGTCGTCGAGCGTCGCATCGAACAGGGCGCGGTTGGGCAGCCCGGTCAGCGCATCGTGATGCGCCAGGAAGCGGATACTCTCCTCGGCGCGCTTGCGGGCCCCGAGGTCCCGCAGCGCGATGACCTGGTGCAGCTTGCCGGCGAAATGGACGTCGTTGACCAGCACCTCGACCGGGACGGCCTCGCCCGATCTCGCCAGCAGCACGGTCTCGACCGGCGCGGCGCCGCGACGCGGCCAGGCGTCGCGCCCGGAACACTCGGGCAGCAGAGCCGCGAGCTTGGTGCCGGCGATCTCGGCGGCGGGAAAGCCGCTGAGCAGCGCGAAGCTCGTGTTGACCGTCACCACGATGTCGCCGTCGCAGATCATCAGGCCCTCGACGGCCGCTTCCGCGAGCGAGGTCATGCGCCGGCGCTCGGCGGCGGCGCTGCGGCGCGCGCGGAGGTCGGCGAGCAGCGCCACGAGGGCGAGGAGCAGGATCGCACCGTTGGCGATGGAGACCGGCCGCATGAGGTCGGCCGCCGCGAGGGCGTCGGCCGGGATGAACACCCCGGGCTCCATGCCGATCGAGACGGCCGCGAGCGCGATGAAGTGCTGGGCGCAGATGGCCGCGGCGAGCAGCAGGGCGCAGGCGAGCCGCCGGCCGACCCGACCGTCCTGGCCGATGCCGAAGGCGGTCGCCGCCAGGACCGTTCCGCAGGCGGCCGCCAACACCATGAAGCGGGGATCGCGCTCGATGGCGCCGGCCACCTCGTAGGCCGCCATGCCGACGCCGTGCATGAGGGCGATGCCGCCCCCGAGCAGCGCCCCGCCCGCCACCGCGCGCCACCGCCGGCCCGGTGCCGTCGCGACCGCGAGGCCGAGCGTCGTCGAGACCACGGCCGACACCAGCGCCACGACCATGAGGACGGGATCGAAACCGGTGCGCAGACCGGTGATGAAGCCCTGCATGGCGAAGAAATGCGTCGCCCAGATGCCGGTCCCGCCCGTGACGCCGGCGATGGCGAGCCAGGCGACCCGGCCGAGCCCGCGTGCCGCGGCCGCATGGGCGACGAGGTTGACGAGAACGAGCGCCGCCAGGAGACACAGCCCCACCGCGACGGCGAGCAGCCCGGTGTCGTGTCGGATCAGGAAGTAGCCGTCGTTGCTCAGCATCGGCCTGGGTCGCCCGTTCTTCTGATGCGCCGATGATGCACGCTCGCGATTAACAAAGGTTATCGAAGCTCGCGTTTCGCTTGGCGTGCGGGTCGCGGAGGTCTAGAACCGGTGCGAAATCAACATCGCCGCCCGACGCGAGTAAGCTCATGCCTCCCTATCGCTCACGTACCACGACCCACGGCCGCAACATGGCCGGCGCCCGCGGCCTGTGGCGCGCCACGGGGATGAAGGACGGCGACTTCGGCAAGCCCATCATCGCGGTGGTGAACAGCTTCACGCAGTTCGTGCCCGGCCACGTCCACCTCAAGGATCTCGGCCAGCTCGTCGCCCGCGAGATCGAGAGCGCCGGCGGCGTCGCCAAGGAGTTCAACACGATCGCCGTCGACGACGGCATCGCCATGGGCCACGACGGCATGCTCTACAGCCTGCCGAGCCGTGAAGTCATCGCCGACAGCGTCGAATACATGGTCAACGCCCATTGCGCCGACGCGATGGTGTGCATCTCCAATTGCGACAAGATCACGCCCGGCATGCTGATGGCGGCGCTGCGCCTCAACATCCCGGCGGTCTTCGTGTCGGGCGGGCCGATGGAGGCCGGCAAGGTCGACCACCGCGGCAAGATCAAGGCGCTCGACCTCGTCGACGCCATGGTGGCGGCCGCCGACGACGATTATTCCGACGCGGAAGTGGCGGTCATCGAGCGCTCGGCCTGCCCGACCTGCGGGTCCTGCTCGGGGATGTTCACCGCCAATTCGATGAACTGCCTCACCGAGGCGCTGGGCCTGGCGCTGCCGGGCAACGGCTCGACGCTCGCCACCCATGCCGACCGCAGGCGCCTCTTCGTCGAGGCCGGCCACCTCGTCGTCGACATCACGCGGCGCCACTACGAGCAGAACGACGCGAGCGTCCTGCCGCGCGCGATCGCGACGTTCGAGGCCTTCGAGAATGCCATGACGCTCGACATCGCCATGGGCGGGTCGACCAACACGGTGCTGCACCTCCTCGCCGCCGCCCACGAGGGCGAGGTCAACTTCACCATGTCGGACATCGACCGCCTGTCGCGCCGCGTGCCCTGCCTGTGCAAGGTCGCGCCCGCCAAGAGCGACGTCCACATGGAGGACGTGCACCGCGCCGGCGGCATCATGGGCATCCTCGGCGAGCTCGACCGCGCCGGCCTGCTCCACAGCCATTGCGGCACCGTCCACGCGGAATCGCTCGGCGCCGCGCTCGACCGCTGGGACGTGAAGCGCACGGAGAGCGAGACCGTGCGGGACTTCTTCCGCGCCGCGCCCGGCGGCGTGCCGACCCAGGTCGCCTTCAGCCAGAGCCGCCGCTACGAGGACCTCGACACGGACCGCGAGACGGGCGTCATCCGCGACAAGGCGCATGCCTTCAGCCAGGACGGCGGCCTCGCGGTGCTCTACGGCAACCTCGCCGAGGAGGGCTGCATCGTGAAGACGGCCGGCGTCGATCCCTCGAACCTCGTGTTCGACGGCACGGCCCGCGTCTTCGAGAGCCAGGATGCGGCGGTGGACGCCATCCTGACCAACCTCGTGTCGCCCGGCCAGGTGGTGCTGATCCGCTACGAGGGGCCGCGCGGCGGCCCCGGCATGCAGGAGATGCTCTATCCGACGAGCTACCTGAAGTCGAAGGGCCTCGGAAAGCTCTGTGCGCTGGTGACGGACGGCCGCTTCTCGGGCGGCTCCTCGGGCCTCTCCATCGGCCACGTCTCGCCCGAGGCCGCCGAAGGCGGCACGATCGCGCTGGTCGAGGAGGGCGACCGCATCGCCATCGACATCCCCAACCGCTCGATCCACCTCGACGTGCCGGATGCCGAACTCGCCCGCCGCCGCGCCGCGCTGGCCGACGGCGGCGGCTTCAAGCCGGCGGAACAGCGCAAGCGCAAGGTGACGACGGCGCTCAAGGCCTATGCCGCCATGACGACCAGCGCATCGAAGGGTGCCGTGCGCAAGCTGCCGGAGTGAGGTGAGGGCCGATGAAGGTCAAGGATGCCATCCGTCTCATCGAACAGGACGGATGGTATCTCCGCGCGACGCGCGGTTCACATCGGCAGTACAAACATCTCACCAAGCCGGGACGCGTTACGATCGCGGGCAAGCCGTCAGACGAGATCAAGAGTGGGACGCTGGCGAGTATCCTGAGGCAAGCGGGACTGTGAGGAGGTCAGCGATGCGGTATGCGATCGTCATCGAAAGGACGAAAGAGAACTACTGCGCCTATGCTCCAGACCTTCCAGGATGCGTCGCGACGGGCGCGAGCATCGATGAGGTCGAGCGGGAAATGGCCGACGCCATTCAGTTTCACCTCGACGGGATGAGGGAGGACGGCCTCACGCCCCCGGAACCCACCAGCCTCGTGGACTACATCGATGCCTGACCCCGCTGCAGGCCCCAACGCCGACCAACTCGCCTACTGGAACGGCGACGCCGGCGACAAATGGGCCCGCCTCCAGGCACGGCTCGACGACCTGTTCGCGCCGATCAGCGCGGCCGCCGTCGCGGCCGCGGCGCCCCGCCCCGGCGAGCACGTGCTCGACATCGGCTGCGGCTGCGGCGCCACCGTGCTGGCGCTGGCCGAAGCCGTCGGCCCGGGCGGGCGCGTCACCGGAGTCGACATTTCCGCGCCCATGCTGGCCGTGGCGGAACGGCGCCTCGCCGCGGCGAACCTCCCCCAGGCCACTTTGGTCGAAGCCGATGCCGCCTCCGAGCCCTTCGCGCCCGCCTCCGTCGACCTCGTGTTTTCGCGCTTCGGCGTGATGTTCTTCGACGCGCCGGCCGAGGCCTTCACCAACATCCACCGTGCGCTCAAAAACGGCGGGCGCCTTGCGTTCGCCTGCTGGCGGCCCTTCAAGGGCAACCCGTGGTTCCACATCCCCTACAAGGCCGCGATCCCGCACCTGCCCGAACAGGAGAAACTCGACCCCGAGGCCCCCGGTCCCTTCGCCTTCGCGGAGCCGGACCGCGTGAAGCGCATCCTCGGCCTCGCGGGTTTCTCGAACGTGGCCGTCGTGCCCTTCGATACGGTCCTGACCATCGGCCGGCCCGGCGATGTCGAGGGTGCCGTCCGGTTCATCGCCCAGATCGGGCCCGTTGCCCGGGCGCTCGCGACGGGTACGGACGCGCAGCGCGCGACCGCCGAACGGGCCATCGCCGAGGCGCTGCGGCCCCTCGACGGTCCCGAGGGCATCCGGCTCGGCGGCCAATGCTGGTTCGTCTCCGCCCAGGCGTGAGGCCCTGTCTCATGGCCCGGGAGAAGGACGGCACCGCCGTTACAGGATGAAGCGCGACAGGTCGGCGTTCTTGGCGAGGTCGCCGACGTTGGTCTTCACGTAGTCGCGCGTGATCGTCACCTCCTGGCCGGACCGGTCGGAGGCCGTGAAGGAGATCTCGTCGAGCACGCGCTCCATCACGGTCTGCAGGCGTCGCGCACCGATGTTCTCGACGGTGGAATTGACCTCCACCGCCACGCGCGCCAGTTCGTCGATGGCTTCGGCATCGAAGGCCAGCGTCAGCCCTTCCGTCTCCATCAGCGCCACATATTGCTTGATGATCGAGGCCTCGGTCTCGATCAGGATGCGGCGGAAATCGTCCTCGGTCAGCGCCGCCAGTTCCACGCGGATCGGCAGGCGGCCCTGCAGCTCCGGCAGGAGGTCGGAGGGTTTCGAGACATGGAACGCGCCCGAGGCGATGAACAGGATGTGGTCGGTCTTCACCGGCCCGTGCTTGGTCGGCACCGTCGTGCCCTCGATCAGCGGCAAGAGGTCTCGCTGCACGCCTTCCCGCGAGATGCCGCCGTCCCCGCCCCGCCCGTCGCGGGCGCAGATCTTGTCGATCTCATCGAGGAACACGATGCCGTTGTTCTCGACCTCGTGGATGGCCTGGCGCGTCACCGCTTCGGCATCGAGCAGCTTCTCGCATTCCTCGGCGAAGAGCGGCGCATGCGCGTCCTTCACGGTGGTGCGGCGCGGCTTGGTGCGGCCCCCGCCCATCTTGCCGAAGATGTCGCCGATCGAGATGGCGCCGATCGAGGCGCCCGGCATGTTGGGCAGCTCCATCATGGGCATGGTGGGGCCTGCGGCCGCCACTTCGATCTCGATCTCCTTGTCGTCGAGCTCGCCGGCGCGCAGCCGCTTGCGGAAGCTGTCGCGCGTCGCGGGCGAGGACTTCTCGCCGACCAGCGCATCGAGCAGGCGCTCCTCGGCGGCGAGATGCGCCTTGGCCTCGACGTCCTTCTTCTTCTGAACCTTGACGAGGCCGATACCGATCTCGACGAGGTCGCGCACGATCTGCTCGACGTCACGCCCGACGTAGCCGACCTCGGTGAACTTGGTCGCTTCCACCTTGAGGAACGGGGCATTGGCGAGCTTGGCGAGCCGGCGCGAGATCTCGGTCTTGCCGCAACCCGTCGGCCCGATCATCAGGATGTTCTTGGGCAGGACCTCGTCCCGCATCGCGCCCTTGAGCTGCAGGCGGCGCCAGCGGTTGCGCAACGCGATCGCCACGGCGCGCTTGGCGTCGTTCTGGCCGATGATGTGCCGGTCGAGCTCGGACACGATCTCCCGGGGTGAAAATTCGGTCATGACGACTGGCTCTCAGCCCCCGATGGTTTCGACGACGAGGTTGTCGTTGGTGTAGATGCAGATCTCGGCGGCGATCTTCATGCCCTTGCGCACCACGGCCTCGGCCGGCAGATCGGTGTCGATGAGGGCGCGCGCCGCCGCCAGCGCGTAATTGCCGCCCGAACCGATCGCCGCCACGGCGCCGTGCTCGGAGGACTCGGGCTCGAGGACGTCTCCGGTGCCGGTCAGCACCAGCGCGGTCTTCTCGTCCGCCACCAGCATCATGGCTTCGAGGCGGCGCAGGTAGCGGTCCGTCCGCCAGTCCTTGGCGAGCTCGACGCAGGCGCGCATCAGCTGCCCGGGGAACTGGTCGAGCTTGCCCTCGAGCCGCTCGAACAGCGTGAAGGCGTCGGCGGTGGCGCCCGCGAACCCCGCGATGACGCTGCCCTTGGCCAGCCGCCGCACCTTGCGGGCCGTGGACTTCATCACGGTCTGGCCGAACGAGACCTGGCCGTCTCCGCCGATCACCGTCAACCCGTTCTTCTTGACGAGCAGGATGGTCGTGCCGTGGAACGGCTGGCTCGGTTCGTTCCCGCTAAGCATCGACGTCTCCGGAAGGGGAAGCCCGGACGTAAGAAGGGCAGGCTTGCTCCGCAAGGCCGCACGACGCCGGCCATGCGGGGCAAGCCGGACCGAATGATGCCGCTTTGCTGGCGCAAGCTCCGCGGGTTAACGGTGGCGACGCCCTCCGCATCGCCCTCCGCGGTTTCCCGAGACGCCCATCCGATGAGAAGCCCCGTTCCGGCCGCCGCGGCCGCCCTCGCCAGCCTCCTCGCCTGCGCGGGCGCGGCCCCTCCCGCCGCCGCCGCGCCGCCGGTCCAGCCCTCCGGACCGGGGGCGACACCGGTCCATCTGCGCTACGGGGTGGCCCTGATCGGCCTGCCGATCGGCACCGCCACCGTCGACGGGACGGTCGGGGACCGGGACTATCGGCTGCAGGGCACCGGCAAGCTCACCGGCATCGCGGGCATCCTCGTCGACACCAAGGGCGCCGTGACGGCGACCGGCACCCATCGGGACGGGCACGTCGTACCGTCGGGCTTCGCCGCATCGGCCGGAACCCCGCACTACCTCCTCACCATCCGCATGGCCGAGGAGAAGAACGCCGCCACGCAGGTCGAGATCACGCCCCCCTACCTCCAGACGCCGGACCGGATCCCGGTGGCGCCCGCCGACCGGCGGAACATCATCGATCCGATGAGCTCCTTCATCATGCCGGTCCCGGGCACCGGCGACGTGCTGGCCCCTGCGGCCTGCAACCGCACGCTGCCGCTGTTCGACGGGGGGGTGCGATTCAACGTCGTGCTGAGCTTCAAGCGCCTGCAGCAGGTCGCGACCCCGGCCTACACGGGACCCGTGGCGGTCTGCGGGGCGCGCTACCAGCCGATCTCGGGCTACCGCCCGGACCGGCCGGTGAACAAATTCATGGCCGACAACAAGGACATGGAGGTCTGGCTCGCGCCGCTCGGCACCACGCGTTTCGTCTACCCCTACCATGTCGCCGTGATGAGCATGATCGGCATGGTGACGATCGATGCCTCGGACGTCTCCTTCGCGGGCCCGCTGAAGGCCGCCGGGACGCGGTGAGGCGGTCGGCACGCGCTGCGGCACGTTCACCGCCGCCGCCGAGAGGCGCCGCACGCCTGCCGGCGCCGCGCTATGATCAGAGGGGCGGCCTAGAGCCCGGCGTCCGTCTGCCTCGCGCGGGGACGCCGGTTCTGAAACACCAGCCTGTCAGGTTTTAGGCCGCAGCTCGGTGACCCTATGGCTTCGCGCGTCTTCTCCTACCGCGACGACCCGGCGGTGCCGGCCTTTCCGGACGACAAACCGCTGGTGGTCTTCGACGGACTCTGCGTCCTGTGCTCGGCCAGCGCGCGTTTCGTGCTGCGCCACGACGCAGCCGGCCGCTACAGGCTCACGGCGGCGCAGTCGGCGGTCGGCCAGGCGCTCTACAGGCACCTCGGGCTGTCGCCGGACAACTACGACACCTTTCTGCTCGTCGAGGATGGCCGGGCCTTCGTCAAGTCGGACGCGGCCCTGCGCGTCGCCGGCCGACTCGGCCTGCCCTGGTCGCTCGCATCCGTGCTGCGCGTCCTGCCGGCGCCCTGGCGCGACGCCGTCTACGACGTCGTCGCCAGGAACCGCTACCGGATCTTCGGCCGGCGAAACGTCTGTTTCCTGCCCGCCGCCGAACACGCGGACCGGTTCCTGTGACGGTCCGGCTCAAGGTCCTCATCGTCGGCGGCTACGGCACGTTCGGCGGCCGTCTCGCGCAATTGCTGGCCGACGAGTCCCGGCTCACGCTGCTGATCGCGGGCCGGTCCCAGGCCGCCGCCTCCGCGTTCTGCGCCGGCCTTCCGGCGGCGGCCGACCTCGTCCCGACGGTCTTCGATCGGCAGGGCGACATCGCGCCGCAACTCGACGCTCTCGCGCCCGACATCGTGGTCGACGCATCCGGCCCGTTCCAGGTCTACGGCCGCGAGCCGTACCGACTGGCCGAAGCCTGCCTCGACGCCGGCCTCGACCATCTCGACCTCGCCGACGGCTCGGGATTCGTCGCCGGCATCGCGGCCTTCGACGCGCGGGCGCGGCAGCGCGGCGTCGCGATCCTGTCGGGCGCGAGCAGCTTCCCCGTCTTGACGGCCGCCGTCGTGCGGCGCCTCGCCGAGGACTTCGACCGCGTCGACGCCATCACGGGCGGCATCGCGCCCTCGCCCTTCGCCGGCGTGGGCCTGAACGTCATCCGCGCCATCGCGGGCTATGCCGGCCGACCCGTCACGGTCCGGCGCGGCGGCGCCGAGGTCCAGGCCTTTCCCCTCACGGAGACGCGCCGCTACACGATCGCGCCGCCCGGCCGCGTGCCGCTGCACGAGACGCTGTTCTCCCTCGTCGACGTGCCGGACCTCCTGCTCGTGCCGCGGGTGCGACCCGACGCCCGGAGCGTCTGGATGGGCGCCGGGCCCGTCCCCGTCCTGTTCCATCGCATGCTGATCGGCCTCGCCTGGCTGGTGCGCCTGCGCGTCCTGCGCTCGCTGGCGCCGGCGGCGCCGGTGTTCCTGCGCGTCATCAACCTCCTCCGGTGGGGGGAGCACCGCGGCGGCATGTTCGTCGAACTGACCGGGACCGATCGGGCCGGCGCGGCCCTGGCGGCGAGCTGGCATCTCCTCGCCGAAGGGAGCGACGGGCCCTTGATCCCGTCGATGGCGGTCGAGGCCCTCCTGCGCAAGCGCCTCGCGGGCGAGCGCCCCGCCCCCGGTGCCCGGCCGGCCGTCGACGCCCTCGACCTCGATGACTACGACCGTCTCTTCGCCGGGCGCGGGATCCACACAGGCATCCGGCGCGATAGGGCGCAGGACCGGTCGCGGCCGCTCTACCGGCGCCTGCTCGGGGCCGCCTGGGACCATCTGCCCGGCACGGTCAGGGCCCTGCACGACGGCGACGCGGGCACGGCTTTCGCGGAAGGGCGTGCCGACATCGCGCGCGGACCCCATCCCGTCGCCAGGGCGGTCGCCTGGGCCTTCGGTTTCCCGCCCGCGGGCGTCGACGTCCCGGTTTCGGTCTCGTTCGAGCGGACCCGCGCGGGCGAGACCTGGACGAGGCGCTTCGGCCGGCACGCGTTCAGGAGCCACCATGCGGCACGCGGCGGGCGGTGGCGCCACCTCCTCGTCGAGCGGTTCGGGCCGGTGAGCTTCGGCATCGCGCTCGTCGTCGAGGACGGGCGCCTGCACTTCGTCGTGCGGCGCTGGGCGCTGCTGGGACTGCCCCTCCCGCTCCGGCTGGCCCCCGTGAGCCGCGCCTGGGAGGACGAGAGCGACGGGCTCTTCCGGTTCGACATCGACCTGTCCCACCCGCTGATCGGCCGCATCGTCCGCTATCGGGGCTGGTTGAGGATGGCGGCCGCCGCCGTCGGCGCCGCCGGCCCGGTACCGCCGGCCGCCGCGCCTCGGCCGCTGCGGGCCGGGGCGGCACCGGGCGCGGCCGAGGGTCCGGGTTGATTTGCGAACCCAAGGCCCCGACATAAGACCGAGCCGGTCCCCGTCGGACCGCGCCTGCGTACCAGGTTCCGGCTCAAGAGCCGGGCCATGCGGTCGTCAGATCCAGCGCCACGAGGCCCGGCCGCGCGATGCATCATCCGAACCGCAGCACCCCGGGTGCCCTCGCCGGAGCCCTGGCGGGCGTCCGCGACCAGGTCCGCGCCCGCACCGTCACGGCCGTCCTCGGGCCCACCAACACGGGCAAGACGCATTTCGCCATCGAGCGGATGCTGGCCCATCCGTCCGGCATCATCGGCCTGCCGCTGCGCCTGCTGGCGCGCGAGGTCTACGGCCGCGTCGTCGACCGGGTGGGGGCCGACCAGGTCGCGCTGATCACCGGCGAGGAGAAGATCAAGCCGCGGCACCCGCGCTACTGGATCTGCACCGTCGAAGCCATGCCGCGCGACCTCGACGCGAGCTTCGTCGCCATCGACGAGATCCAGCTCTGCCAGGACTTCGACCGCGGCCACGTCTTCACCGACCGGCTGCTGCACCGGCGGGGGCTCGACGAGACGCTGGTGCTGGGGGCCTCGACCATGCAGCGCATGATCGAGCGGCTGCTGCCGGGCGTCACCATCGTCAACCGGCCGCGCCTGTCGAACCTCACCTTCGCGGGCGAGCGGAAACTGTCGCGCCTGCCGCACCGCACCGCCATCGTGGCCTTCTCGGCCGACGAGGTCTACGCCATCGCGGAACTGATCCGCCGTCAGCGGGGCGGCGCCGCCGTCGTGCTGGGGGCGCTGTCGCCGCGCACCCGCAACGCCCAGGTGGCGATGTATCAGAACGGCGAGGTCGATTACCTCATCGCCACCGACGCCATCGGCATGGGGCTGAACCTCGACGTCGACCACGTGGCCTTCGCGGGTGAGCGCAAGTTCGACGGCTGGCAGTACCGGCGCCTGAACCCCGCCGAGATCGGCCAGATCGCGGGCCGCGCCGGGCGGCACGTCAAGGACGGGACCTTCGGCACCACGGGCCGCTGCCCGGCCTTCGAGGAAGACCTCGTCAAGGCGCTCGAGGAGCACCGGTTCGATCCGATCACCACCCTGCAGTGGCGCAACTCCGACCTCGATTTCTCGACGGTGGCGTCGCTGCAGGCCTCGCTTGAGGTCTTCCCCAACGAGCCGGGCCTGACGCGGGCCCCCCTCGCCGAGGACGTGATGGTGCTCGACATCGCGGCGCGCGACGAGACCGTGCGCCGCGTCGCCAAGACCCGCGCCGACGTGCAGCGGCTGTGGGACGTGTGCCAGGTGCCCGACTACCGCAAGGTGTCGCCGGCCGCCCATGCCGAGTTCGCGCTCGCGCTGTTCGGCTACGTGGTCCGGGCCGGCCGGGTGCCGGACAGCTGGTATGCCCAGCAGGTGGCGCTCTACGACCGGACCGAAGGCGACATCGACGCCCTGTCGGCCCGCATCGCCCAGGTCCGCACGCTCACCTACATCGCCAACCGACCCGACTGGCTCGGCGATCCCGAGCATTGGCAGGGCGTCACGCGTCAGCTAGAGGACAGGCTGTCCGATGCCTTGCACGAGAGACTGGCCCAGCGCTTCGTCGACAGGCGGACGAGCGTGTTGATGCGGCGCTTGAGAGAGAATGCGATGTTGGAAGCGGAGATCACGGCCGGCGGCGACGTGATGGTGGAAGGCCAGCATGTCGGCCAGCTGCACGGCTTTCGGTTCACGCCCGACCCGCAGGCCGCGGGCGAAGCCGCCAAGGCGTTGAATGCCGCGGCGTTGAAGGCGCTCGGCGGCGAGATCGAGGCCCGGGCCGAGCGGTTCGCCGCGGCCGTGGACGAGAGCTTCGCCCTCGCCAACGACGGCACGATCCGCTGGCTCGGCGACCCGGTGGCCAAGCTCGCGGCGGGTGACAAGCTGCTCCAGCCGCGCGCCCGCATCGTGGCGGACGACTATCTCACGGGTCCCGCCCTCGAGACCGTGCAGCGCAGGCTCGACCTGTGGCTGGCCCAGCACGTCAAGAAACACCTCGGCGTGCTGTTCGAGCTCGAGACCGGCGAAGGGCTCGACGGCATCCTGCGCGGCATCGCCTTCCAGGTGGCCGAGGCGCTCGGCGTGCTGGAGCGCTCGCGCGTGGCCGACGAGATGAAGAGCCTCGACCAGGCGGCACGCGGCACGCTGCGCAAGCTCGGTCTGCGGTTCGGCGCCTACCACATCTACCTGCCGGCGCTGGTGAAGCCCGCGCCGCGCGCCCTCGCGGCCCAGCTCTGGGCGCTGCGCCACGGCGGCGTCGACAGCGTCAAGGGGCTCGACGAGGTGCCTCACCTCGCGGCTTCGGGCCGCACCTCCTTCGTGGCCGATCCGGATGTGCCGAAGGGCCTCTACCGGGCTGCCGGTTTCCGCGTCTGCGGCACGCGCGCCGTCCGGGTCGACATCCTGGAGCGCCTCGCGGACCTCATCCGGCCCGCCATCGCGTATCGTCCGGGCACGACGCCCGGCGCGCCGCCGCCCGGAACCGCCGACAACGACGGCTTCGTGACGACCGTGCAGATGACCTCGCTGGCGGGCTGTTCGGGCGAGGACTTCGCCTCGATCCTAAAGGCGCTCGGCTACGTGCTCGACCGCCGGTCCGGCCCGGCCATCACGGTGCCGCTGCTGCCGGTCGCGCCCGTGGTGCCGCTGCGCCCGGCCGCGGCGCCCGATGCGGCGGCGTCCGAAGCGCCCGTCACCGACGAGGCCGCCCCGGTCGGGACACCTCCGGCCGAGCCCGCCGAGGCCGTGGCGGCGGAGGACGGGACCGCGGCGGCAGAGCCCGTCGAGGCGCTGGCGCCCGATGCCGAATCGACCCCCGTCGAGGACAAGGCGGCCGAGACCGGCCGTGCCGAGATCCCGGTCGACGACGGCACCCTGATCGACGGCACGGGCCTGTCCCGCTCGCCCGAGCCCGCCCCGGAACCGGAAGCCGTGACGGTCGCCGATGCCGAAGCGGCCGACGGCGGGCATGCGGCCACGGCGACCGCGGACGCCTCCCCCGAACCCGCCCTCGCGCCGGAGCCGGCCCCCGAAGCCGGCGCGGAGCCGCATCCCGCGGAGACGGATGCCGGAGAGCCCACGGCCACGGCAGAGGCCGCCACGGCCGAAGCGGGCGAGGCGGAGGCCGCCACGGCCGAAGCGGGCGAGGCGGAGGCTCCCGCGGTCGTGGCCGAACCCGTGCTGATCGAGGTCTGGCGCCCGCACCGCAGCCACCACCATGCCCAGCGGCGCCCCGACGCGCGCGGCGGACCGCGCCGCGACGGACGCCAGGACCATCGCCGCGGTCCAGCCCCGCAGGCCGGCGATGCCGCGACGCCGGAAGGCCAGCCGGGCGAACGTCGTGACGGCGGCCGGCCGCAGCAGCGGCCCCGCCCCGAGGGTCGGGGCCCGGGTGGCGGCGAGCGCCGACCCGGCGGCGACCGTGACCGTCGCCCCCAGGCCGAGCGGGGACCGCCCCAGGCCGCCGAGGCCGGGGCGGAACCGCGCGCCGGCCGCGACGCCGGGGCTCCGGCCCGCAACGGCAAGGCGCGCTTCGAGAGCCGCGGCGGCGGCGAGCGCGGGAGCGGCGAGCGGAGCGGCTTCAGGGGCGACAGTCGCCGCGAGGGCCGGGGTCCGCAGACCTTCTCCAGCGAGCAGCGCCCGCCGGCGCGCGACCGCCAGCCGGACCCGAACTCGCCCTTCGCCAAGCTGATGGCGCTGAAGGTCGAGCTCGAACGCGGCAAGAAGGAGTCCTGATCCCGCTTGCCCGGCGCCGCTCCGTCTCCCGCGGGTCCCGAGCCCGCCCGCCAGCGCCTCGACAAGTGGCTCTGGTTCGCGCGCGTGGTGAAGACCCGCTCGCTGGCGGCCCGGCTCGTGACGGACGGCCACGTCCGGGTCAACTCGGTCCGGATCGCGACGGCCGCCAAGGCCGTCAAGCCCGGCGACGTCGTGACGATCGCGCTGGAGCGTCACGTCCGGGTCCTGAGGATCCTGGCGTCCGGCGACCATCGCGGCCCGGCGCCCGAAGCGCGGGCGCTCTACGAGGACCTCGCGCCGCGCGCCGCGCCGTCCGCCGGCGAACCGGAGCCGCCCGACGCCGACGGGGTGGACGATTAACCGGCACGCGCCATGCTCGCCCCTGGGCGGCGCTTGCACGCGCTTCGCAAAATCTTTAGCAGGGGCTGTCGGCGGACGTCTCGTTCGCGCCGCGCCCTCGATCGTGCCCGCATTTCGAAAAGCGCGTCAAAGGATAGGATATGACCTACGTCGTCGTCGAGAACTGCATCAAGTGCAAGTATATGGATTGTGTCGAGGTGTGCCCCGTGGATTGCTTCTACGAGGGTGAGAACATGCTGGTGATCCACCCCGACGAATGCATCGACTGCGGCGTGTGCGAACCCGAATGCCCGGCCGAGGCCATCAAGCCCGACACGGAGTCCGGCCTCGAGAAGTGGCTCGGCCTCAATGCCGAATACGCCAAGTCGTGGCCGAACATCTCGGTCAAGAAGGAAGGTCCGGCGGACGGCAAGGACTGGGACGGCAAGCCCGGCAAGGCCGAGCTCTTCTCCCCCACGGCCGGCACCGGCGACTGACAGAAACGACGGCGCGGTCGCCGGCCTCGCCCGGAGAGGGCGGGGCGCCGGGCGCGTCAGCCCGCCAGCAGCCCCAGCGTGGCGGCGGCCCGCATGTCGGCCCAGCGCCGCTCGCGCCGCTCGGAGGCCTCGGCGTCGCTGCCCCACTGCGACTCCTGGAAGGTCTCGTCGACATGGGCGGCCGCCCAAGCCTCCTCGGGCGTCAACCGGCCGTGCATCACGGCGAGGGCGAGGAGCGCCGAACCCGTCAGCGTCGTCATGACGTGGATCGCGGCGAGGCGGAACGGGGCGCCGGGCCCCTGCCCGCGTCAGGGCATCGACGACACGCCCCATGGCCTCCAGCGTGGCGGGCGGCTGCGCCACGAAGGTCACGCCCTCGGCGAGGATGAAGCGCGCTCCGAAGGCCCCCCGAGCCCACTCCAGCACGGGATCCCAGGCGGCCGCCTGGGCGGCGACGAGCGCCGCCGGGTCGGCGGCCCGTAGACCAGGAGGTCGGAGCCGAGATAGGTCTTCACCTCGGCGGCGACGGCCTCCATCTGCTCGGCCACGCCGTCGATCGCGCTGTTGGCGATGCGGGTCAGCGGCATATGGGCGGGGTCGATCACCGCGACCTGGCGGTCCCACTCGGCCGCGACCGCGAGCCCGACGGGTTCGGAGGGGAGTGCCAGCGGACGCCGGGCGGGCGTCTTGGCGGGACGCCCGTCGAGCAGCAGCGCGAAGCCGCCGTCGCGCTCCCCGACGCTGGCCTCGGCGTAGAAACGCTTCGGCTTGGCGGGCGGGGCCTGCCGCCCGGGGATCATGGGTCCGGGATCGTCCGCCATCGTGTCAGTCCTCGGGCGCGTTCTCGATCGGGTCGAACTGCTTCGTATCGAAGCCGAACAGGTCCCAGCTCTTCTGCATGTGGGGTGGCAGCGGGGCCGTCACGTCGAGCGTACCGCCGCGCGGGTGCGGCAGGACGAGGCGGCGGGCGAGGAGGTGGAGCTTGCGCTCGATGTCGGCCGGCACGGCCCGCGACGGGTCGACGTGCTTGGCACCGCCGGGCGGCGCCACCTAGTACTTCGGGTCGCCGACGATCGGGTGGCCGATGGCTTCGGCGTGGGCGCGCAGCTGGTGGGTGCGGCCCGTGATGGGCTTCATGGACAGCCAGGCGAGGCGCGGCAGCACGCGGTCGACGGTGGCGTAGAGCGTGACGGAATGCTGCGCGTCCGGGTCACCGTGCTTGGCGACGCGCATCCGCTCCATCACGGCCCGGTCTCCCCCCTTGGGGCGGTCCGCGCGGTCGTTGCCCATGCCCTCGCCCTTGGCGAGGAACAGCGAGATGCGCCCCTGCGCGGGTTTCGGCACGCCCTCGACCAGCGCCCAATAGTGCTTGCGCGCCTGGCGCGAACGGAACACCTCGCCGAGGTCGGCCGCCATCTTGCGGCTGCGGGCGACCAGCAGCACGCCCGACGTATCGCGATCGAGCCGATGCACCAGCAGCGGCCGGTTGCCGGCGGCGTCGGCGAGGCTCGCCAGCATGCCGTCGACGTGCTGCACCGTGCCCGAGCCACCCTGGACGGCGAGCCCGTAGGGCTTGTTCAGCACCAGGACGTCGCGGTCCTCGAACAGGACCATTTCGAGGATGGCGCGGCGGTCCTCCTCGGAATGCGTGGGGCGGCGGACGGCGGGCGCCGGGAAGTCGGCCATCTTCAGCGGGGGCACCCGCACGGCCTGGCCGGGGGCGAGACGCGGCGGAGGTCTTGGTGCGGGCTCCGTCGATGCGGACCTGGCCGGTGCGGACGATCTTGTTGAGGTGCCCGAGCGTGAGGTCCGGGTGGCGCCGCTTGAACCAGCGGTCGAGGCGCATGCCGTCCTCGTCTTCGGTGACGACCAGGGTCTCGACGCTCATGAGATCACTCCATATCGGGGGCAGAGGGACCGATATGATCGCATCACGCCAACAGCCACGCCGCGGCCGGCCCCATGCTGGACCGTCCGGCGACCCCCGACATGGCGCCCTCCGGGCCGCGATGCAAGCGTCTTTCGCGCGCCGTCGGGGTGCCGGACGGAGGTCGGGTGCCGGTTCGCCGCCCGGATGCCGCTACGGCTGCGCCGGGGCGGAGCTTCCCGCCGGCGCCGCGCCGGGCGCGTCCGGCGCCGCGGGAGCCGGCGGCGCCACGGGGGCCGGTGCCGAAGCCGCGGGCTCGCCCGCCGACGCGGCGGGCTTGCTGTCGGCCGATGCGGTGGGCTTGGGGTCGGGCAGGCCGTGGGCGATCTTGTCGAGGATCGCCGGCAGGTCCTCGGGCTCGGGCTTGAGGTCGCGGGCGTGGTTCCATTGGAACTGCGCCTCGAGCTTGTGGCCGGTCCGCCAATAGGCATCGCCGAGGTGGTCGTTGATGGTCGGATCGCCGGGCTTGAGCGCGATGGCGCGTTCGAGCTCCTTCACGGCGCCCGCATAGTCGCCCAGCCGATAGTCGGCCCAGCCGAGGCTGTCGACGATGAACCCGTCCTCCGGCCGCAGCGCCACGGCCTTGCGCAGCATCGTGAAGGCCTCGTCGAGGTGCTCGCCGCGGTCGACCCACGAATAGCCGAGGTAGTTCAGCACCACCGGCTGGTCCGGGTTGAGCCGCAGCGCTTCCTGGAAGTCGGCTTCGGCCTTCGGCCACTGCTTGTCGCGCTCGAAGGAGATGCCGCGGAAGTAGCGCAGCGTCCAGGCGGCCTTGTCGTCCGGCGCCAGCGCGGCGAGGGCCTGGCCGTAGGTGGCGGCCGCCGCGCCATACTGCTTCTGCTCGCGCTGCACGTTGCCGAGCGTGGTCAGGGCGTCGATGTCCTGGGGGCGCCGGGCGACGATGTCCTGGAGATAGCGGATGGCATCGTCGGGCCGGCCCATCACGTCGAGCGTCAGTCCGGTCTGGACGTCGGCGTTGTTGCGCAACGCGCTGCCGTCCGGAACCTTGTTGTAGACGCCGATGGCCTGCTCGTTCTGCTTCAGCCGACCGTAGAGGTCGGCGAGCGTGATGTCGGCGAGGGCGTTGCCGGGCGCGAGGTAGAGCGACAGCCGCAGATAGATCATGGCGGCGAGTTCGTCGCCCTGGCGGCCACCCGCGGCGCCGAGCCCGTAGAGCACCTCGGCGGCCCCCTCCTGGGCCGTGCGGACCAGCGGCTGGATCGGCTTGTTGGCGTTGATGTCGGCGACCAGCGCCTCGACCTGCGGATGGTGCGGCAGGATCTCGCCGAAGGCCGCGAGAGCCCGCAGCGCTTCGTCCTTGGCGCCGTGGCGCGCCTCGAACCGCGCATAGGCGTCGACGAGGCGCAGGATCGTGTGATCCTCGGCATAGGCCGTCTTGAAGCGCTTGGTGGCCTCGGGCAGGTCGTTGGCCATGTCGGCGATCAGCGCGGCATGGTAGTCGCGGAACACCGCGAAACCGGTGTCCCTCAGCGCGTCGATGCCGGCCAGGGCCTTCTTCTCCTCGCCCTGGCCCGCGTAGGACCAGGCGGCGAGCAGCGTGGCCGTGATGTCGTGCTCGCGGCCGGCACCGCCGGAGCCGAACTCCCGGCGGGCCGCCAGCCAATGGCCGTCCTTCATCTGGCCGATGCCCAGCACCATGTGGGCGAGGCCGTTCTTGGGGTCGGCCTTGACGAGCCGGCGGGCGAAATCCAGCGCGTCGTCGATGTCGCCGTTGGACAGCGCCGCCACGAAGGTCCGCTCGATGAGCTCGGGGTTGCGCGGATCGGAGCGCAGCACTTCCTTGAAGTAGGCCGCGGCGCCCTGGGTGTCCCGGTCGGCGCCGGCCACCAGGGCCGAGAGGTAATTGCCCGACACGCTGCCGCTGACGTCGGGGGGCGGGGGCAGCGCCAGGGCTTCGCGGGCCTGGGCCGCGCCGAGGGCGGCCGTGCCGGCGAGCAGGACGGCCGCGAGACGGACCGCGGCGCGGCGCGGGAGATGGTGGTCGGGCACGGGAACCTTGCAGAAATGGGGAGCGGCGACCGCCCCCGCCGCGGGGACGCGAACGCACGCCGGCCTGGGCACGGTGGTGACGGAAGATGTCTTTTTTGCGCGGGTGCCGCAAGGCCGGGCGGATTGACGCGAGCCCCGCCGCCGCGCTCTGATCCCGGTCCGGAGACGCGGGGGAGAGCCGACGCCATGGGGACCTTCAAGGCGCTGCGCATCGACAAGGCCGAGGCCGGCCAGACGGTGGCGCGCGTGGATTTCGACGACGCCGACCTGATGCCGGGCGACACGACGGTCCGGGTCACGCATTCCACCGTGAACTACAAGGACGGCCTCGCCATCACGGGCCGCTCCCCCGTGGTGCGGCGCTTCCCCATGATCCCGGGAGTCGATTTCGCCGGGATCGTCGAGGCGACGACCTATCCCGGCCTCGCGCCCGGCGACGCCGTCGTGCTCAACGGCTGGGGCGTCGGCGAGACGCATCTGGGCGCCTATGCCGAACGCGCGCGGGTCGAGGGCAAGTGGCTCGTGCCCCTGCCCCCGGCCTTCACGGCCGCCGACGCCATGGCGATCGGCACGGCCGGCTACACCGCCATGCTGGCCATCATGGCGCTGGAGCGCCACGGGCTCACGCCGGACCGGGGTGCCGCCATCGTGACGGGCGCGGCGGGCGGCGTCGGCTCGGTGGCGGTGGCGCTGCTGAGCCGCCTCGGCTGGCGGGTGATCGCGTCCACGGGCCGCACCGTCGAGGAACCCTTCCTGCGCGGTCTCGGCGCCGCGGAGGTCATCGGGCGTGACACGCTGTCGGGCCCCGGCCGGCCGCTCGGCAAGGAGCGTTGGGCCGCCGGCATCGACGCCGTGGGCTCGCACACGCTCGCCAACGTTCTCGCCCAGACCGCCATGAACGGCGCCGTCGCGGCCTGCGGCCTGGCGCAGGGCGCCGACCTGCCCGCCACCGTCATGCCCTTCATCCTGCGCGGCGTGTCGTTGCTCGGCATCGACAGCGTCATGGCGAGCCGCGAGCGGCGCATCGCCGCCTGGGACCGGCTGGCGCGGGACCTCGATCCCGACAAGCTCCGGGCCCTGACCACGACGGTCGGCTTCGACGACATCGTGCCGACCGCCCATGCCATCCTCGACGGCACGGTGCGGGGTCGCGTGGTGGTGGAGATCGGGGGGTGAGGCAGGGAGACTGGTGGAGAGTGGCGGCCGCCTGCCCGCCGGGATCGACCATCGATCCAAGCATGCGCAACACATGTAACTTTATCGTACGTCTCCCTGTCGGTGGGATGATGGCACGCCTGTCGCCCGTTTGAAGAAGCTCGGAGGCTCGGTCTCGCTGACCATCCCGGCACCGATCGCGAGAGAGGGTTTGCGATCAGCCTGATGAATGCCGGGACGCGGACGACAGGGATGGTCTGCTGTTCGCAGTCCCGCACGCTCGACATCCGCAGTCGCAACGGGCGGTTCGTGGAACAGGCACCGGCCTTGATCGTCGATGACGCTCTTGAACGCGTCCTCTCGACACTCGAATAGGTCGCGCGGCTCGAAGCACGGCCACCTCCTTCGACCCAGCCGGACGGCCTGCGTTCACCGCGCCGCCGCAGCTCGCGCCAGCCTGTCGCGGATCGCCTCGCCGAGCCCCCCCTCCGGGATCGGCGCGACCGCGATGCTTCCCTGCCCGGCCAGCCGCTCGTCGAGGCTCCGCAGGAAACCGAAGAGATTGGCGGCGGCCTCGGCGGGGTTCCGGCCCGGTGACAGGTCGAGCACCGTGCCGCCCTGCCCCTCGAAGCGCCCGCCGAAGTCGAGCCCGGCCTCGCCGGGCCGCAGCGCCTCGGCGTCGAGTCGCACGGCCGCGCGGGGCGCGTAATGGGAGAGCAGCATGCCGGGGGCGATCGTCTCGCCGCCGGCGGCGGGGATCGCGAGCCTCCGCCCCAGCACGGCCTCGATCGCCTCACGCGGCACGCCGCCCGGGCGCAACAGCGTCGGCGGGCCCAGGCAGGACACGATGGTGGATTCGACGCCGACCTCGGTCGGCCCGCCGTCGAGCACGGCATCGATGCGGCCGTCGAGGTCCGACAGCACATGCGCCGCCGCCGTCGGGCTGATCCGCCCCGAGCGGTTGGCCGAGGGCGCCGCGACCGGCAAGCCGGCCGCCGCCAGCAGCGCGCGCGCGACCCGATGGCGGGGCACCCGCAGGGCCACGCTGGCGAGGCCGGCCCGGGCGAGGTCGCAGACCGAGCAGGTCGCCGCCGCCGGGACCACCAGGGTCAGCGGGCCGGGCCAGAAGGCTCGGGCCAGCGCCAGGGCCTCGGCCCCGAAGTCGCCCTGCGCCCGCGCGGCGTCGAGATCCGCCACATGAGCGATGAGGGGATTGAAGCGCGGCCGGTCCTTGGCGGCATAGATGCCGGCGACAGCCGCCGCCGACCGCGCGTCCGCGCCGAGCCCGTAGACGGTCTCGGTCGGGAAGGCGACGAGCCGGCCCGCGCGGAGCGCCTCGGCCGCAACCGCGATCCCGTCGTGATCGGCGGCGAGGCGCGCGGTCGGTCGGATGTCCTGCGTCATGCGGCATCCGTTCGGATGGAGGTCGGGGCCTGGAGGCAGGATAGGCGATGCACCCCGGAAAAGCGAAAGCCGCGCGTTCCTCGCGGAACGCACGGCTTCTGAGCGGACGTGGAGCGGCCGGAGCTCACATCGACAGGGCGGCGCGCAGCTCGTTCAGCTGGTTCAGCTTCTCCTGGGCGAGGCGGCGGCCCTCGTCCGTCGACGCGTCGTTCACGTCGTCCTGCGCGTCCTTGATCTCGGCATCGAGCTTCGCGGCGTCGAGTTGCTCGACCGGCACGGAGCTCTCGGCCAGGATGGTCAGGCCGGTCGGCGCCACGTCGGCGAAGCCCCCGCGCACGAAGAGCCGCTGCGAGCGACCGCCGGTCTCCGTCACGGTGACGATGCCGGGCTTCAGCGTCGTCATCAGCGGCGCGTGGTCCTTCAGCACCGTGAGCTCGCCTTCCGAGCCCGGCACGACGACGGACTCGACCTCGCCCGTGAAGAGCAGGCGCTCGGGCGACACGAGTTCGAAGGGGAAAGAAGCCATCACTGAGCTCGCCGATGATTATCTGCTGCGAAGAAGATGAACGTCAGCGTCCAAGGGATGCTGAGAAGCCCGAGCGTGTCCCAAAAGCCGATCCAGAACGGATCGAAGGGCATTTGGGAGCACTTCGCACCACCGATCGGCTCCGTGTAGAAGCAGCCGAAGCCAGCTAGCGCGAGTTCGAGCCATCCGGAGACGGCGGAGACCATACAGGCCCCCACCGCCGAACCGATGAAGACGAAGAGTTCGAACCGTCTCAAGCCGCCTTGGCGAGCCGGCCGGCCTTCTCGATGGCTTCCTCGATGTTGCCCACCATGTAGAAGGCGGCCTCGGGGAGGTGGTCGTACTTGCCTTCCACCAGGCCCTTGAAGCCCTTGATGGTGTCGGCCAGCGACACGAGCTTGCCGGGCGAGCCCGTGAAGATCTCGGCCACGTGGAAGGGCTGGCTGAGGAAGCGCTCGATCTTGCGGGCGCGGGCGACCGCGATCTTGTCCTCTTCCGACAGCTCGTCCATGCCCAGGATGGCGATGATGTCCTGGAGCGCCTTGTAGCGCTGCAGCACCTGCTGCACCTGGCGGGCGACGGCGTAATGCTCCTCGCCGACGACGAGCGGCGAGAGCATGCGCGAGGTCGAGTCGAGCGGGTCCACCGCCGGGTAGATGCCCTTCTCGGCGATCGAGCGCGACAGCACGGTCGTGGCGTCGAGATGCGCGAAGGAGGTGGCGGGCGCCGGGTCGGTCAGATCGTCGGCCGGGACGTAGATGGCCTGGACCGAGGTGATCGAGCCCTTGTTGGTGGTGGTGATGCGCTCCTGCAGGGCGCCCATGTCGGTCGCCAGCGTCGGCTGGTAGCCCACCGCCGACGGGATGCGGCCGAGCAGCGCCGACACTTCCGAGCCCGCCTGGGTGAAGCGGAAGATGTTGTCGACGAAGAACAGCACGTCCTGGCCCTTGTCGCGGAAGTTCTCCGCGACGGTCAGGCCGGTCAGGGCGACGCGGGCGCGGGCGCCCGGGGGCTCGTTCATCTGGCCGTAGACGAGGGCGCATTTCGACCCCGCCGCCGAACCGCCGTTCTCGTGCGGGTTCTTGTTGACGTTGGACTCGATCATCTCGTGGTAGAGATCGTTGCCCTCGCGGGTCCGCTCGCCGACGCCGGCGAACACCGAGTAGCCGCCGTGCGCCTTGGCGACGTTGTTGATGAGCTCCATGATCAGCACGGTCTTGCCGACGCCGGCGCCGCCGAAGAGGCCGATCTTGCCGCCCTTGGCGTAGGGGGCGAGCAGGTCGACGACCTTGATGCCCGTCTCGAGGATCTGCGCCTCGGTCGACTGCTCGGCATAGGTCGGCGCCGGCTGGTGGATGGCGCGGGTGTCCGTCCGACTGGATCGGGCCGGCCTCGTCGACCGGCTCGCCGATGACGTTCATGATGCGGCCGAGCGTGCCCTCGCCGACCGGCACCATGATGGGCTGGCCGGTGTCGGTGACGGACTGGCCGCGCGTCAGGCCTTCGGAGATGTCCATGGCGATGCAGCGCACGGAGTTCTCGCCGAGATGCTGGGCCACTTCGAGGACGAGGCGGTTGCCGTTGTTCGAGGTCTCGAGCGCGTTCAGGATCTCGGGCAGGTGGCCTTCGAACTTCACGTCGACCACGGGGCCGATGACCTGGGTGATCTGGCCGGGCGTGCGGTTCGTGGTGGCGTTGAGGCTGCCGCCGCTGTTCTGGGTAAAGTCGTCCATGATGTCCTCACGTGGTGCGCGCGGGGCGCGGCGGCTGCGACGTCTGCGATACGAAAGAGATGGAGCGGGCGGCGCGCTTTACAGCGCTTCGGCGCCCGAGATGATCTCGATCAGTTCCTTGGTGATCATCGCCTGGCGGGAGCGGTTGTAGATCTGCGTCTGCTTCTTGATCATCTCGCCGGCGTTGCGGGTGGCGTTGTCCATGGCGCTCATGCGCGAGCCCTGCTCGGACGCGGCATTCTCGAGCAGCGCGCGGAACACCTGGATGGAGATGTTGCGCGGCAGCAGCGCGGCCAGGATCTCGTCCTCGCCGGGCTCGTATTCGTAGGCGGCGCCCGGTCCCGGTCGCGTCCGTGTCCTTCGGCGATCTCGGCCGGGATCAGCCGCAGCGCCGTCGGGATCTGCGAGATCACCGACCGGAAGCGCGAGAAGAACAGCGTGCAGACGTCGAACTCGCCGGCCTCGAACATGGCGATGATCTTGCTTGCCGATCGGATCGGCGTCGCCGAAGCCGATCTGCTTGACGTTGCGCAGCTCGATCACCTCGACGATCTTGCTGCTCGAACTGGCGGCGGAGCTGTTCGAAGCCCTTCTTGCCGACGCAGCAGCATCTTGACCGTCTTGCCCTCGCGCAGCAGCGCGATTGGCGTGCTCGCGGGCGAGGCGCACGATGGAGCGCGTTGAAGGCGCCGCAGAGGCCGCGCTCGGCCGTGCAGACCACGAGGAGATGCGTCCGGTCCTGGCCGTTGCCGGCGAGCAGCTGCGGCGCCTGCGTGCCGGCGCCGATGCCGCGGGCGAGGTTGGCCAGAACCTTCTCCATGCGCTCCGCGAAGGGACGCGCGGCTTCGGCCGCCATCTGGGCGCGGCGCAGCTTGGCGGCCGCGACCATCTGCATGGCCTTGGTGATCTTCTGGGTCGACTTGACCGAGGAGATCCGGTTCCGCAGGTCCTTCAAGGACGGCATATCGAGGGCTCTTGTCGGAGAAGGAGGCGCCCCGGACCGTCATGGTCCGGGGCGGAGCGAGCGAGGGGCGGAGCAGGCCGGCCGCGGAAGCGCCCGGCGCCGGCCTCAGGCGAAGGCCTTGGTGTAGCCTTCGACGACGCCCTTCAGCTTGCCGGCCGAATCGTCGCTGAGGTCCTTCGAGGTGCGGATCGCGTCGAGCAGCGGCATGTGGCTCGACCGCAGCAGCGCGAGCAGCCCGTCCTCGTAGGCGCGGATGCGGTTGACCGGCAGGGCGTCGAGGTAGCCGTTCACGCCCGCGTAGATCACGCAGACCTGCTCTTCCATCTTCAGCGGCGAGAACTGCGGCTGCTTCAGGAGCTCGGTCAGGCGCGAGCCGCGGTTCAGCAGGCGCTGGGTCGTGGCGTCGAGGTCGGAGCCGAACTGCGCGAAGGCCGCCATCTCGCGATACTGGGCGAGCTCGCCCTTGATCTTGCCGGCGACCTTCTTCATCGCCTTGGTCTGGGCGGCGGAGCCGACGCGCGACACCGACAGGCCGACGTTCACGGCCGGGCGGATGCCCTGGTAGAACAGGTCGGTCTCGAGGAAGATCTGGCCGTCGGTGATCGAGATCACGTTGGTCGGGATGTAGGCCGACACGTCGTTGGCCTGGGTCTCGATGACCGGCAGGGCGGTCAGCGAGCCGTTGCCGTCGCTCGTCGTTGAGCTTGGCGGCGCGCTCCAGCAGGCGGGAGTGCAGGTAGAACACGTCGCCCGGATAGGCCTCGCGGCCCGGCGGGCGGCGCAGCAGCAGCGACATCTGGCGATAGGCGACGGCCTGCTTGGACAGATCGTCGTAGACGATCAGGGCATGCATGCCGTTGTCGCGGAAGAACTCGCCCATGGCGCAGCCCGCGAAGGGGGCCAGGAACTGCATCGGGGCCGGGTCGGACGCCGTGGCGGCCACCACGATGGAATATTCCATCGCGCCCTGCTCCTCGAGCACCTTCACGAACTGGGCCACGGTGGAGCGCTTCTGGCCGACCGCGACGTAGACGCAGTAGAGCTTGGCGGCCTCGTCGGTGCCCTGGTTGATGGCCTTCTGGTTCAGGATGGCGTCGAGCGCCACGGCGGTCTTGCCGGTCTGGCGGTCGCCGATGATCAGCTCGCGCTGGCCGCGGCCGATCGGGATCAGCGCGTCGACGGCCTTGAGGCCGGTCGCCATCGGCTCGTTGACCGACTTGCGGGGGATGATGCCGGGCGCCTTCACGTCGACGCGGGCGCGCTTGCTCGGCGTTGATCGGGCCCTTGCCGTCGATCGGGTTGCCGAGCGCGTCGACGACGCGGCCGAGCAGCTCCTTGCCGACCGGCACGTCCACGATGGCGCCGGTGCGCTTGACGGTCTGGCCTTCGCCGATCTCGCGGTCGGAGCCGAAGATCACGATGCCGACGTTGTCGGCTTCGAGGTTCAGCGCCATGCCGCGCACGCCGGTCTCGAACTCGACCATCTCGCCGGCCTGGACGTTGTCGAGGCCGTAGATGCGGGCGATGCCGTCGCCGACGGACAGGACCTGGCCGACCTCGGTGACCTCGGCCTCGGTGCCGAAGTTCTGGATCTCCCGCTTGAGGATGTCGGAAATCTCAGCAGCGCGGATATCCATCAGCCGACCTCTTTCATGCGTGTGCGGATTGAGTTGAGTTTGGTCTTGATCGAGGCGTCGACCATGCGGCTGCCGAGCCGCACGATGATGCCGCCGATGATCTCGGGATCGACCTTCATGTCGAGTTCCACGCGTCTTGCCGCCCGTGGCGTCGGCGAGGGACTGCTTGAGGGCCTCGAGCTGGGCGTCGCCGAGCGGCTCCGCCACCGTGACCTCGGCGCGCGACACGCCGCGGTCGGCATCGTCGAGCGCCAGGAAGTCGCGGATCATCGTCCGCACCGCGAAGAGGCGGCGCTTGGAGGCGACGAGCAGCAGGAAGTTCGCCGTGAGGCCCGAGATGCCGACCCGCTCGAGCATGGCCTTCAGGGCGCGGGACTGGTCGTCGGCCGAGAAGACGGGGCTGCGGACCAGGAGCTGCAGGTCGGGGTTGGCATCGACCAGGGCGTCGAAGCGCTTCAGATCGTCAGCGACCCGCTCGATGGAACGCGATTCCTTGGCCAGCGAGAACAGGGCGGAGGCGTAACGGCCAGCCATCCCGGATACGATGTTTTCGGCATCGGCCACGGCGTTTCACCCTCGACGAAAACGGTCCAGCGTGTTCCGGGGCAACGGCATGCGCCAACCCCGGCACCATGGGAGGCCATGGATTGCCGCTGTTGCAATCACAACCGATGAGGTCGTTGCAGGGCGGGGACTAACATAGCGGTTTGGCCCGTGCAAGCACGCGGCCCGCCCGAACCGCCGTCCGGCGCGGCAGGGGGGTGGACACGAAAACGGCGAGGTCGTGGCAAAGCCGTGTGCCGCCCGCGACGCGGCGATGCGGCACGGGTAGGCGGCCCGTCAGGCCTCTTCGGGTCCCGCCGGCTCTCCGCGCATGCGCCAGGAGCGCGCCAGCCGCTTGGCGGCGGCCCTGAGCCGCCGGGCGGCACGTTCTCCCGCCACCGCCAGGGCGAAGCCGAGCCGGCGCCCGGGCCGGGTCTGGACCACGACGTCGGCGAGGTCCATCCGGTCGCGCCACAGCCGGTCGATCATGGGGTGGCGCGGCACGGCGCAGGAATCGGTCGCCGCCAGGGTCTCGTCGCCGAGCTGGGCCTCCGTGAGGTGCAGCACCAGCTGCACGCCGGGCGAGAATCGCGCCGCCGCCTCGCGATAGGCGATCTTCCACAGGAACGCCGTGTCGCCGGCCCGCAGCACCAGCGCCATGGCGAGGGGCGTCGTCGCCCTGCATCAGGCTGTCGACCCGGCACAGGCCGCGCTGGGCGAGCAGCCGCGTCGCGGTGCGCACGAAGGCCGTCTGCGCGGGCCGGACCAGCAGCGCCGTGCCGGCCTTCCCCTTCCACCCCGAGGCCTCGAGCGCGAGGAAGCGTTCGACGGCGGCGCGCAGCGGCTCGCCCTCCCATGCCGTCTCGTAGACGAGCGGACCCTGTTCGGCGAGGCGCCGGCGCTGGCGGCGCAGGTCCTTGGCGGCCTTGGCCGACAATGCCGCGAGCCCGGCCCGGCCCGCGCCGCGCGGCAGCACCGCACGTCGCCAGCTTTCCAGCACGACGAGGTCGAGGTCGAGCGCGACCGAGACGGCGCGCAGCGCGTCGGCGGTCGGGCCACCGGAAGGGACGGCGCGGACCATCAGCCCTTGGGCGCCCGCGAGCCCGGTCCCGGCCCAGTGCAGCAGGGCCGCCAGCGCCCCGGCGGCCCGCTCGCGGTCGAGCAGGGGAAAACCGAGCGTCGACAGGTCGTGGAGCCAGGCCGAGGCGAGCGCCCTGAGGGGCCCGATGCGGTCCGCCACGGCGCAGACCGCCACGAGGTCGCCGGCCCCGCGCCCGGCCCCGGCCCACACGAGCAGGAACGCGACGCGCCCGCCCGCCCCGAGATGGCGGGCGGCCGGCAGCGCGAAATCGGGATCCAGGAAGACGTTGGGTTCGAGCGCCCTCGCGGCGAGGTCGGCCCAGGCGACCTGATGCGTCGCCGCGACCGTGGGCGTGACCCGTTCGACCACGTAACCCGGCCAGGGGCGCGGCCGCTGGGCGAGGGCCGGATCCTGCGGCCGCGACGCCGCGCCCGGGCCGCTCCATGCGGCGCGGGCCAGCGGCGGCAGGGCCTCCGGCCCAGGGCGCCCCTGCGGATGCCCGGCGCCGTCCGGGCACACGGGAAACGGCCAGTCGGGACGGGGCCAGTTCGGCGAAAGGGCCATGAACGCGTCTGCCTCCAGGTCCACCCCACGCCGGAGCGGCACAGCGGTCCGTCCCGAAACGGGGCGGCTCCGCGCCGTCCCGGCACGGCCTCCCGGCCCTCGTCGGCACGCCGCGGCGCCGCTTCACGAAGCGGGCCAACCGCCGCCGTGCCGGCAAACGCCGCGGGATGACATCACGCCCGTCGTGAAGGAAGGCTTAAGGCCGCGGACCGGCGGGGCGCCCCGACGCTTTGCGATTTCCGGGCGCCGCCGTTAAGCCCTGGCAGCCGCACCGCAGCCTGTCGGCCCCGGACCCCGGCGGACGGCAGCGCCAACCTGGAGGCCACGATGGACCAGCCGCCCCCCAAGCCGCCCGGAGGGTCGACGCCGGACCTGCCGCTCGACCTGTCGCCCGAGGTCCGGGATGCGCTCGGAAGCGGGGCTCCGGTGGTGGCGCTCGAATCCACCATCATCACTCATGGCATGCCCTACCCCGACAACGTGTCGACGGCGCGCGCCGTGGAAGCCGCCGTGCGGGCCGGCGGCGCCGTGCCGGCCACCATCGTGGTGCTCGACGGCCGGATCCGGGTGGGGCTCGACGGCGACGCCATCGAGCGCCTCGGGCAGGCCCGGGACGTCATGAAGCTGAGCCGCGCCGACCTCGCTTTCGCGCTCGCCACCGGGCGCGCCGGCTCCACCACGGTGGCGGCCACCATGATCTGCGCGCATCTCGCCGGGATCGGGGTCTTCGCCACGGGCGGCATCGGCGGCGTCCACCGCGGCATGGAGACGACGCTCGACGTCTCGGCGGACCTCGACGAGCTCGCCCGCACGCCCGTCACGGTGGTGTGCGCCGGCGCCAAGGCGCTGCTCGACCTGCCGCGGACGCTGGAATATCTCGAGACGCGCGGCGTGCCCGTGCTGGGCTACGGCACCGACACGTTCCCGGCCTTCTGGAGCCGCGACAGCGGCCTGCCGGCGCCCCTGCGCGTCGATGCGCCGGACACGGTGGCGGCCCTGGTGGCGACCCAGCGCCGGCTCGGGCTGGGCGGCGGTGTGCTGGTCGCCAATCCCGTGCCGGCCGCGCACGAGATCCCGGCGGCCGAGATCGCGGGCTTCATCGAGACCGCGGTCGGCGACGCCGCGCGCAGCGGCATCGGCGGCAAGGCCGTCACGCCCTTCATCCTGTCGCGCATGCTGGAGCTCACGGGGGGCCGCAGCCTCGCCACCAATGTCGCGCTGATCCTCAACAATGCCCGCTTGGCGGCCGCGATCGCGGTGGCCATGGCGGACCAGGCGCCCGTTCAGCCCTCGAGCGGGCGCGCCTCCTCGGGCAGCATGATGGGGATGCCGTCGCGGATGGGATAGGCGAGCTTCGCGGCCTCGGACACGAGCTCCTGGCGCTCGTGGTCGTAGGAGAGGCTGCCCTTGGTGACGGGGCAGACCAGGATCTCGAGCAGGCGGCGGTCCACCAGCGTGGCGCCGCCCGGCGCCGTGCTGGTGGCGGGCAGGTCGTCGGGGGAGGTCAGCGGCATCGTGTCGTCCTTCGTTGGCGGCCTCGGGCGGCGGACCGGTCCCGCGGGACGGTCCGGTCGCCGACGAGGGGCCGGGCCGCTCCGGCCGGGGCGTGCCCGGCCGTCACTGCAGGGTGGCCGGCGCACCATCGCGGCCGAGATCCATCTCGGCAATGGCGATCAGCACGTCGGCGCGGGTCTTCAGGTCCGGCGCCTCGAGCAGCGCCTGCTTCTCCTTGGGGCCGAAGGGGCTCATCATCGACAGCGCGTTGACCAGAAGGTCGCTCGGCGCCGCGTCGATCCCCTCCCAGTCGACCGACAGGCGATGCACGTCGGCGAAGCGCCGCAGGGCGCGGATCACGCCGTCGCGGTTCACGTCGTCGCGGCTGCTCGCCTCGTCGAAGTCGCGGGAGAAGGGCGCGAAGTCCACCCGCGCCTGACGGTAGGGCGTCACGGTCGGGAGTTCCTCGACGATGCGGTAGCGCGCGACGCCGGTGAGGGTGACGACGTATCGGCCGTCGCCGGACTCCTCCAGCGACGTGATGCGGCCCGCGCAGCCCATGTCGTAGAGGGCCGGCCGGGACCCCTGCCCCGGCGCGTCCGACAGGAGCTGCACCATGCCGATGATGCGGTCGCCCTTCAGCGCGTCGTCGATCATCGCCATGTAGCGCGGCTCGAAGATGTTCAGCGGCAGCTGGCCGAGCGGCAGCAGCAGGGCGCCGCTCAGCGCGAAGATCGGGATGACCCGCGGCAGGTCGTCCGGCCCACGGTAGGGCTTGTTGATGCTCATGACGCCTCTTCCACCCCGCTTCTCACCGGCCCGGCACCCTCATCGGAACAGGAGGCCGGACAGCTTGCGGCGACCCGCGGCGGAAGCCGGGTCGGCGAACCCCCATTCCTCGAAGAACTTCAGCAGCTGCACGCGCGCGCCGTCCTCGTTCCAACTGCGGTCCGCCTTGATGATGTCAAGGAGGGCATCTGCGGCTTCCTCGCGCCGGCCGCGGGCGTTCAGCGCCAGCGCATAGTCGAAGCGCGCCTGATGGTCGGCCGGGTCGGCCTCGATGCGGCGCAGCAGGTCGGCCGCGTCGCCCAGGCCCGCGCTCTGCTCGGCGTTCTCGATGGCGGCCCGCATCGCCACGACGGCGGGGTCGGCCGCCGCGGAGCCCACCGCCAGCGCCAGCACCGCCTTGGCCTGTTCGAGGTCGCCGGCCTCGAAGTGAAGCCGGGCCAGGCCGGCCAGAGCCGCGGCGTTGCCCTCGTCCTCGGCGAGGATCTCCGAATAGATGCCGGCCGCCGTCTCGGCATCGCCGTCGGCCGCCGCCGCGGCCGCCTCGTCCAGCATCTCCTTCAGCGGGTCGCCCATCGGGCCGGCGATGCGTTCGAGGAACTGGCGGATCTGCGATTCGGGCAGCGCGCCCACGAAGCCATCCACCGGCTGGCCGCGCTGGAAGGCGATCACGGCGGGGATCGACTGGATGCCGAGCTGGCCCGCGATGTCGGGATGCTCGTCGATGTTCATCTTGACGAGCTTGACCTTGCCCTGCGACGCCGCGACCGCCTTTTCGAGGAGGGGCGCCAGCTGCTTGCAGGGGCCGCACCAGGGCGCCCAGAAGTCCACCAGCACGGGCTGGCGGGTGGATTCGGCGATCACGTCCTGGCGGAAGGACGCCGTCGTGACGTCCTTGACGGCACCGGAGGCGCCGGCAGGCGTGCCGCTCCCGATCGTGACATTCCCAAACGACATCGACGCTCCCCGGACTCGGTTCGGCCGGCGGCCCGGCCCTTCGGGGCCAAGATGGTGCGGGTGCGGCGAATGCGCAACACGGGGCGGCCGCGCCCGCGCCCTGCCGCTCCTAGCCCCGGACGGCTCCGGCCCGGTCCCAAAACCCGCGATGTCGCGGGCCCGCCCGACCCGAGCCGATCAGCCGCAGAGCATGTCCGGCGTCCGGCGAACCCCGAAGGGCCGCACCGCCTAGCGCGGCTCGTCGTTGTGCAGGCGCCGCTCCCAATCGAGCGCCTGGCGCACGATGGCGGCGAGGTCGTCGTGTTTGGGGACCCAGCCGAGCTCGGCCCGGATCCGGTCGTTGGCGGCCACGATGGCGGCGGGATCGCCGGCCCGGCGCGGCGACATCACGGCCGGCACCTCGGCGCCCGACACCTTGCGGACGACGTCGACCACGTCCTTGACCGAATAGCCGCGCGCATAGCCGACGTTGCAGGTGAGGCTCCCGCCCCCCTCTCGCAGGTGACGCAGCGCGTCCATGTGGGCCTGCGCGAGGTCCGTCACCTGGATGTAGTCCCGCAGGCAGGTGCCGTCCGGGGTGGGATAGTCCTGGCCGAAGATTTCGAGCCGCTCGCGGCGCCCGAGCGCGGTCTGCACCGCGACCTTGATGAGATGGGTGGCGTTGCGGGTCGACTGGCCGGCCCGTCCTTGCGGGTCCGCCCCCGCCACGTTGAAGTAGCGCAGCACGACCGACCGGAGGCCGTGGGCGCGCCCCGCGTCCTCCAGCATCCATTCGACCATCAGCTTGGACCGGCCGTAGGGGGACACGGGCCGGAGCGGACGGTCCTCGGTGACGTGGCCGGCGTCGGTCTCGCCGTAGACGGCGGCCGTCGAGGAGAAGATGAAACGGTCGAGCCCGGCCCGCACGACGGTCTCGATGAGGTTGCGGGCCTTCGCGGTGTTGTTGAGGTAGTAGCCGAGGGGATCGGCGACGGATTCGGGCACGACGATCCGGGCGGCGAAATGCGCGACGGCGTCGACGCCGTGCTCGGCGATGGCGCGCCCGACGAGCTCCTGGTCGCCGAAATCGCCCTCGACCAGCGTCGCCCCGGGCGGCACCGCGGAACGAAAGCCGGTGGACAGGTCGTCGACCACCACGACGCTCTCGCCCGCGTCGAGCAGCGCCAGCACCATGTGGCTCCCGATGTAGCCCGCGCCGCCCGTCACCAGAACCGCCATGCCCGCGCCCTCCGAAGTCCCGGGGCCAGGATCCGGCCCCCGCCGGGCGGCGTCAACCGGCCCGCGGCGGCAGGGTCGAACAAATCGCCCGCGTTTGGCAGCGCGGTGTTGCTGCTCTAAAGGTTCGATCCCCTATCGCGTGCGACAGAGGCCGACCGGCGGACTGCCACGGCCCGGCCATGTTCTGAGGTGAGCGGTGCCATGAGGAAGATTCGGAAAGCGGTATTCCCGGTCGCGGGGCTCGGCACGCGGTTCCTTCCCGCCACGAAGTCCATCCCCAAGGAGATGCTGACCGTGGTGGACCGCCCCGTGCTCCAGCACGTCGTCGACGAGGCGCGCGAGGCCGGCATCGAGCATTTCGTCTTCGTGACCGGCCGCAACAAGGCCGTGATCGAAGACCATTTCGACATCGCCTACGAGCTCGAGGACACGCTGAAGCGGCGCGGCAAGGAGAAGGAATACCAGGCCATGATGGCCGACCTTCCCGCCGCCGGCACGACGAGCTTCACCCGGCAGCAGTCCCCGCTCGGCCTCGGCCACGCCATCTGGTGCGCGCGGGACATCATCGGCGACGAGCCCTTCGCGGTACTCCTGCCCGACATGATCACCCTGCCGGGACAGCGGGGCGGCCGCTGCCTCGCGCAGTGCATCGAGACCTACGAGCGCCACGGCGGCAACGTCATCGCCGTGGAGGAAGTGCCGATGGACCAGACGCACCAGTACGGCATCGTGTCGATCGGCGCCGACAAGGGGTCCGAGTTCGAGATCACCGGCATGGTGGAGAAGCCCGCCAAGGGCACGGCACCCTCCACCTCCATGATTTCGGGCCGCTATATCCTGGACCCGACGGTCTTCGAGATCCTGTCGAAGGGCGAGAAGGGCGCGGGCGGCGAGATCCAGCTCACGGACGCGATGAAGAAGATGCTGGGCAGCCAGCCCTTCCACGGCACCCGCTTCGACGGCTTCACCTACGACACCGGCTCCAAGCTCGGCTTCCTGGCCGCCAACGTCGCCTTCGCCATGTCGCGGCCGGAGCTCGCCGACGGGTTCCGGGCCGAGCTCAGGAAGATCGTCGGCACGCTCTAGAGGCGCCGCCGGGGGCGGCACCCGAACGGGCGCCGCCCTGTCTTTCAATTCGAGCCGCCGCTACAACATAACGACGGCGCGGCGGCCCGGCCCCGCGCCATCGGAGACCATCATGGACAAGATCCCCGTCACCGTGCTCACCGGCTATCTCGGCGCCGGCAAGACGACCCTGCTGAACCGCATCCTGACGGAACAGCACGGCAAGAAATACGCCGTCATCGTCAACGAGTTCGGCGAGATCGGCATCGACAACGACCTCGTGGTCGGCGCCGACGAGGAAGTCTTCGAGATGAACAACGGCTGCATCTGCTGCACCGTGCGGGGCGACCTCATCCGCATCCTCGAAGGCCTGATGAAGCGGCGGGGCAAGTTCGACGCCATCATCGTCGAGACGACCGGCCTCGCCGACCCCGCCCCCGTGGCGCAGACCTTCTTCGTCGACCAGGAGGTGCAGGAGACGGCGCGGCTCGACGCGGTCGTCACGGTGGCGGATGCGAAATGGCTGAGCGAGCGGCTGAAGGATGCGCCCGAGGCCAAGAACCAGATCGCCTTCGCGGACGTGATCATCCTCAACAAGATCGACACGGTCGAGCCCGCCAAACTGCGCGAGGTCGAGGCCCGCATCCGCGCCATCAACCCCTATGCCAAGCTCCACAAGGCCGAGCGCTGCGCCGTGCCGCTCGATGCCGTGCTGGAGCGCAACGCCTTCAACCTCGACCGCATCCTCGAGATCGAGCCGGACTTCCTCGTCGAGGGCGACGACCACGACCACGACCATCACGACCACGATCACCATCACGACCACCATCACCACGGCGGCCTGAAGCACTACCACGACGAGGACATGCAGTCGGTCGCCATCGCGCATGACGGGGACGTCGACCCCGCCAAGTTCATGCCCTGGCTCAACGAGCTCGTGCAGCGCGAAGGCGGCAAGATCCTGCGCTCCAAGGGCATCCTGGCCTTCAAGAACGAGCCCAAGCGCTTCGTCTTCCAGGGCGTCCACATGATGCTCGACGGCGACGTGCAGCGGGACTGGAAGCCGGACGAGAAGCGCCTCTCCAAGGTCGTGTTCATCGGCCGCGACCTGCCCGAACGGGCCATCCGCGAGGGGTTCCAGGCCTGCACGGCCTGAACCCCGGGCGACGAGGCCGGCGGGCGATGGTCTCACCGTCGCCCGCGGTCGTCGAGCCTCGGCCGGCATCGACCGCCGGACACGAAAAAGGCCGGCGTCGCGCCGGCCTCTTCACATCATGTCCCGAACGATGCCGCGACGGTCACTTCGGCGACAGTACCATCACCATCTGGCGACCTTCCATGGACGGCTCGGACTCGACCTTGGCGATCGCCAGCGTCTCGGTCTTGACACGGTCGAGCAGGCGGTAGCCGATGTCCTGGTGCGCCATCTCGCGCCCGCGGAACCGCAGCGTCACCTTGACCTTGTCGCCCTCGTCGAAGAAGCGCTTCACGGCCCGCATCTTCACGTCGTAGTCGTGCTCGTCGATGCCCGGCCGGAGCTTGATCTCCTTCACCTCGACGATCTTCTGGCGCTTGCGGGCCTCGGCCTGTTTCTTCTGCTCGGTGAACCGGTGTTTGCCGTAGTCGAGCAGCTTGCAGACGGGCGGATTGGCGTTCGGCACGATCTCCACGAGATCGAGACCGGCCTCCTCGGCAATGCGCAACGCTTCGGTGATCTCGGTGACGCCCCGGTTCTGACCCTCGGCATCGATCAGCATCACTTCACGGACGCGGATGTCACGATTGATCTTTGGCCCGTCCTTCTGCGGGACCGGAGCGGCTTTCATGGGGCGGCGAATGGTTCTCTCCTCGAACGAGACATCGGCGGGCTACGACAAAATGCCCCGCCGCTGCCAAGGCGACGGGGGTCCTCGTGGTAAGATCGGCGTCTCGCCTTCAACAGTCAAGCCCCGCGCCGCGCCGCGGACCGGCATCCCGGACCGCCCCCGTAAGGCTCGGGTCAACCATAGCGCGCGATCGTCGGCCGGCAGCGGTGCAACGGGGCCGCGGGACGGTCTATCGGGACTGCCGAGCGGTCCATCGGGACCCGCCGCCTCCACCGCCGCCTTCCGCCCCGCGCCGCCAAGATGTCACATTGGCGGCGGCGGCCAGCCACCGAGGCACCACGGTGACGGCGGCGGCCAAACGGCGTAAGCTCGGCTTTGATGTTCGGCCCGCGGTGCGGGTCTTGCGGCGAGGGTTGGTTTGATGGCGGACGGCGGCGGTCGCGAGGTTCTCCGGGGCAAGAAGGTGCTGGTCGTCGAGGATGAGGCGCTGATCACCATGCTGTTCGAGGACATCCTGGCCGATTTCGCCTGCGAGGTCGTCGGCCCGGCCATGAACCTGCGCCAGGCCACCGAACTCGCCGAGACGGCGGAGATCGACGTCGCCATCCTCGACGTCAACCTCAACGGGGAGCCGAGCTACCCCGTGGCCGCCATCCTCCAGGGTCGCGGCGTGCCGCTGGTCTTCTCGAGCGGCTACGGGTCCCACGGCCTGCCGCCCGAGTGGCAGGACAGGCCGACGCTGCCCAAGCCTTTCACCTCGGACGAGGTCGCCGAGGCGCTCTCGCGGCTCGTGACCGGCTGACGCCGCCCCGGCGCGGCTCGGGTCCCGCCGCCTGTCCTGCCTCGCCGCCCGAACCGCCTCGCCGCAGGCCTCAGCGGGGCTTCGTGGCATGCTCGACGAAGGCGATCACCTCTCCGGCCTTCCAGGGCTTGGGCATGAAGCGCGCGTTGCGGGGCAGGCGGTAGGGCCGCTCGAGCGCCACCCCGGAGGTGACGCAGATGGCGATCGTGGGCCAGCGCACCGCCACGAAGGCCGCGAGTTCGACGCCGTTCAACGGCCCCTTCAGTCGCACGTCCGAGAACATCGCCGCCACCCGTTCGGCATGCTCCTTCAGATAATCGAGCGCAGCGTCGACCGAATCGACCGCTATGGCGGGCAGGCCCGCCTCCTCGATCATCTCCAGAGCCATCTCGGCCAGCAGCGGATCGTCCTCGACGATCAGCACGACGGAAGGCTTCTCCATGGTCGACGCCCTTCACACTCAACGGACCCGGCTCGGCGCGGAGAACCCCGCCATGCGAACGGGCATCTTTGTCCCTCGGCCCAGCGCGAGCCGTATCACTTCGTCGACCCGGTCGCCACGGGCAAGCCCCCTGCTGCACGGTGGCTAACGCGACGCCGTCGGGAGCGTCGCGGCGACAAAGGCCGACGGCCGTCACCTACTCCGCCTTTCAACGAAAGATAAGGCCCGCTTGGCGCGAATTCTGGACCGGCGCGTCGCTTCGCCCTTCCCTCGCCACGGCCGGAGCCGACATCTGTTCCCGTCGGCGCACCGGCACGGGCGCGACGGTGAGGGAGAGGTCCGGATGTTCATCGCCATGAACAGGTTCAAGGTCGTCAAGGGCGAGGAGGCGGCGTTCGAGGCGCTGTGGCTCAATCGCGAGAGCCGCCTCGACACCGTCCCGGGGTTCGTGGAGTTCCACATGCTGCGGGGCCCCGACCGGGGCGACCACACGCTCTACGCGTCGCACACGATCTGGGCCGACCGCGACAGCTTCTCGGCCTGGACGACCTCGCAGCAGTTCCGCTCGTCCCACGGCGGCGCGGGGTCGACCCGGCAGATGTACCTCGGCCATCCCGACTTCGAGGGCTTCGACGTGTTCCAGACGCTGACCGGCGGCAAGATCGACGCCGCATGAACTGAACCCACCGGTACGGTTAGGCGTTGTGACGGCGGTCCGAGCCGACCGGCCCTCCCGGGACCTCCGGGTGGCCGCCGGCATGGCGGTGTGACGCAGAGTTCAAGCGAGGCTCGCGTTGCAACCGCGAAGTTCCCGCGCGAGCCTTGCCTTGGCGCCGAACTCGGCTGATGTGTATCGCGGACCGTCCCGGCCGGCGCAACGCCACCCTGGACGCGGGGACCGCAATCTTGGGGGAGAATGGGTGATGCGCGTGAACGGCGATCGTTTCGGGCTCCGCGGGGCGGCCCTGTCCTGGTCCGTCGCGGCCCTGCTGTCTGTGGCGGGCATCGCTCCGGCCGCCGCAGCCGGCCCGTTCACGGGCTTCCCGGGCGAGTGGAGCGGCACCGGGGACATCACCATGTCGGACGGCTCGCACGACCGGATCAAGTGCAAGGCGAGCTATTCCGCCGGGCCGAGCGGCGAATCACTGAACATCAACGTCAATTGCGCCAGCGACAGCTACCGCGTGAACATCATCTCCAACATCGTGGCGCAGGGCGAGACGTTCTCGGGCACCTGGCGCGAGACCACGCGACAGGTCAGCGGCGACGTGACCGGGCGCGTGCCCGGCCCCGGCCAGTACCAGGCCAGCCTGCAGGGCACGGGGTTCGGCATCGAACTCGCCGCCACCAGCAACGGCAAGGTCCAGGCCATCACCATCAACGCCCAGGGCACGGACGTGCAGAACGTCCGCATCTCGCTCCGCCGGGCCTGACCCCGGCGAGACCGGCGCGGCGGATGCACCGCCGCGCCGCGCCCGTCATTCGGCCGCCGCGGTCCCGATCCGGCCGCCGCCGAAGCGCCGCGCGAGGCCCACCAGGAACGTCATGGTGGGGCGCAGGATCAGGAAATCCGCCACCAGCGCGGCCAGCATGGCGAAGGCGCTGAGCCAGCCGAACAGGCGGAGCGAGGGCAGGTCCGAGAAGACCGTCACGGCGAGGCCGCAGGCCAGCACCACCGAGGTCAGGATCAGCGCCGGCCCCATCAGCACGGTGGCACGCTCGACACCCACCGCGGGGTCGTGGTCCGGATCGTCCTCCTGGCGCAGGCGGTTCAGGAAGTGGATCGTGGCGCTGAGCCCGAGGCCGAACGAGACCGTGAGCGCCACGACGCTGACGAACTGCAGCCCCTGCCCGAGCAGCAGCAGCAGCGAGCCCGATGCCACGACCGGGAAGATGCCCGGCAGCACCGCCGCCAGCGCCACCACGACCGAGCGGAACGCGAGGCCGATGAAGATCGCGACGAGCAGGAACTCCAGCGTGAGGCCCCGGTTGAGCTTCTCGATCATGCCCGAACTGTTGCGGGCCGCGATCACGGCGAGGCCCGTCACGGCGACCGTGTAGCCCGGGTGCCGGGCCCGGACGCCGTCGAGGCTGTGGTCGAGGGCGTCCACGACCGGCAGGAGCTGGCTCGCGTCCTTGTCGGGGATGCGGCCCGACACCAGGACCGCGTCCCCCGCCTCGTCGAGGAACCGGCGGACGAGGTATTTCGGCAGGAAGCCGACGTAGCGCTGCAGCGTCGCGGGGCTGTCGTCGCCGGCCTTCTCGGCCAGCCAGCGCCGCAGCGTCTCGAGCGACCAGACGTTGCCGAGCCCGGCCTGCTGCTCGACGGTGCGGTGCACGGCCGCGATGACGTCGAGCGTTTCGGGGGAATAGAGGGTCTGGCCGGGTGGGAACTCGATCAGCACGTCGACCGGGTTGGCCCCCGTCAGCTCCTTGTCGAGCTTGCCGCTGGCCTGGACGGCCTGCTCCTTGTCGGGCACCTGCTCGGCCAGCCGATAGCTCGGCTGGAGATGCGCGTAGGCCAGCGCGAGGCCCGCCACGACCACGACCGCGACGGCGCTGTAGAGCCCGGGATGGCTCACCATGCGGGCCGCCACGAAGGCGCAGAAGCGGCGCAGCGCCTGCACGCCGGCGTCCGAACCCTTGGTGGCGACGCCGAGCCGCTCGACGTTGCGCACGAGCAGCAGCCCGAGCAGCGGCACCAGGATCAGCACGGCCAGGAGGGCGATGACGGTGGCGATGAGCCCCGCCTCGCCGAAGGTGCGGATCAGGTCCGATTTCGTGAACAGCAGCGCGGTGAACGACAGGGCCGCCGTGGCATGGGTCAGCACGCAGGCCGGCCCCACCACCAGCACGGCATTGCGGAACGCCTGCGCCTTGCTCTCCCCCGCCATCAGCCGGTCGCGCGCCGCGAAGGTCAGCTGCATGGAATCCGAGAACGAGATCACCATGATGAGCGGCGTCATCACGTTGAGGAACATATTGAGCCGGAAATCGAGCCAGCCCAGCGCGCCCAGCGCCAGCAGGATGGCGATCAGCGGCGGGCCGGCCGCCACCACCATGAACGAGACGCGGCGGAAGAACAGGATGGCGATGAGGCAGCCGGCGGCGAAGCCGACCGCGTTGTAGAGCACGCGGTCACGCTCGACGGCGTCGCGGATCTCGAGCTGCATCACCGGTACGCCGCTGAGCTCGCCTTGGAGATCGGTCCCGGCGAGGTCGTCGCGGACGGTCTTGCGGATCTCCGCGATGGCGGGGCCGTAGTGCCCCTCGTTGCGCGGATCGAGGGACAGGACCACGAGGGCGAGGCCGCCGTCGTCGGACAGCAGCTTGCCCCGGATGATGTCGTTGGACTTCACCTTGGCGATGAGCTCGTCGTAGGCGGCGCCATCCGGCAGCGGCTCGGGGAAGAGCGCGGGCGGCACCGTGTGGCCGGGCTCGGGCGCCTGGCGGGCCGAGAACATCGAGATGATGCCCGTCGTGCCGTCGACGAGCTGGAGATCGGTGACGAGGTTGCGCAGGTGGTCGAGCGGCTCGCGGGCGAGCAGGTCCCGTCCCGTCACGACGACGAGGACGTCGAACTCGTTGGAGGGAAAGCGTCGCGTCACGTCCTCGAACTGCCGGAATTCCGGCGTGTCGGACCGGAAGAGCTGGCTCAGCGAATCGTCGACCTGCAGCCGCGTCACGCCCCAGCCGGCCCCCACGGCGAGCAGCACGAGCACGATGGCGGCCAGCACGGGGGCGTGAAGCCCGATCAGGCCGATGCGTTCGGCGCCGAAGGCGATGTTGATCCGACGACGGCGTTGCGTGGGCGGGAGGCCGGTGGACGAGGGCGCGTTCAGAAGGAAACTCCTGCGGAGAAACGTGAAGCCGGCTCAAGCTGACCGGCGGGCGCGGCCTTTTGGAGGCCGGCCGGGAGCCCCGCCCTGCCGGCCGCCACCGCCACGCCGCCGATGTGGCGCGGTTGCGACGGTGGGCGCAAGCCTGTGCCGCATCACGGCTCCAGCGTCGAGTCCCAGTACAGGTAATCGAGCCAGGTTTCGTGCAGGTTGTCGGGGATGGGCTGCCGTCTGGCGATGCCGTCGAGCTGGACCGGGCTCGGCTCGAAGGGCATGCGCCGCAGGGTGAGGCCGGACTGCTTCAGAGTCTTGTCGGCCTTCTGCAAGTTGTGCTTGGCGCAGCAGGTGACGATGTTGGTCCAGCAGGTCGTGCCGCCCTTGGCCCGCGGGATCACGTGGTCGAACGTCAGGTTCGTGCTCTCTTCCCGCTTGTCACAATATTGACAGCGGAAACTATCCCGCAGGAAGACGTGGTAGCGCGTAAAGGAAATGCGGTTGCGCTTATGGTACTTCTTGAGACTGATGACCGATGGAATACGGAAGGACTGGCTGGCCGAGTGGACCTCGACATCGTAGCTGGACACCTGGTGAACGCGCCCCTGAAGCACCGCCACCAGGGCATCCTGCCAGGCCCAGACCGAGAGCGGGCCCCAGCTCAGGGGCTGCATGTCGGCATTGAGCACCAGGGTGCAGAGTTCGGGGGTGGACCTGTGAAACCCCATCAACTCCCCTCCCCGGCGCTGACGACCGTGGCCTTGCGGAGTTTGGCGGAGCCCGCCAGCGCGCCGAGCCGGTGGCCGGGCAGGAGCCTGGACCGGGGTGGCCGGCTGGTCGGGATGGGCCATGGGCCGACGGGGCCCGTGCCGCGGGCCCTCGCGCCGTCAGCCTTGAGGTTCAGGACAAGAACCATCGTCGCTGCGCCTGTCGCTGCGCCCCAGCCCTTCCGGGGCGGCGTGCCGACAGTCTACATGGGCGATGACACGATTGTGAAGCCCTGTGCGGGGGCGTCGCACAGCCGCGGCGAGAGGGGCCGTGGAGCTCGGCCGCGGGAGCGGTCCCGCGGCCCGCGCCTTCAGCGCGTCGGTACCGGGTGTTCGCCTCGGTAATCGTAGAAGCCGCGCTGCGTCTTGCGGCCGAGCCAGCCGGCCTCGACGTATTTGACCAGGAGCGGACACGGCCGGTACTTCGAATCGGCCAGCCCCTCGTAGAGCACCTGCATGACGGCGAGGCAGGTGTCGAGGCCGATGAAGTCGGCGAGCTGCAGCGGGCCCATCGGATGGTTGGCGCCGAGCCGCATCGCGGTGTCGATCGCCTCGACGCTGCCGATGCCCTCGTGCAGCACGTAGACGGCCTCGTTGATCATCGGCAGCAGGATGCGGTTGACGATGAAGGCCGGGAAGTCCTCCGACACCGTCGGGGTCTTGCCGAGGCTGTCGATGAAGCCCTTGGCGGCCTCGAAGGTCTCGGGCACGGTCTGGATGCCGCGGATCAGCTCGACGAGCTGCATGCGCGGCACGGGGTTCATGAAATGGATGCCGATGAACCGCTCGGGCCGGTCCGTCACCGAGGCGAGGCGGGTGATGGAGATCGAGGAGGTGTTGGAGGCCAGCAGGGTCGAGGGCTTGAGCGAGGCGCAGAGCGAGGAGAAGATCTTGCGCTTGACGGATTCGTTCTCCGTCGCGGCCTCGATCACGAGGTCGCAGTCGCCGAGGGCGTCGTAATGCTGGGCCGTGGAGATGCGCGACAGGGCGTCGACGCGCGCCTCCTCGGTCATGCCGCCCTTCTTGACGACGCGCGTCATCGTGCCGTTGATCGTGGCGAGGCCCGCGTTGAGCCGCTCCTCGGACAGATCGTGGAGCACGACGGTGAAGCCGGCCGCCGCCGCCACATGGGCGATGCCGGTGCCCATCTGGCCCGCGCCGATCACGCCGAGGGTCCTGATCTCGCCCATCTTGCCGTCCCCACCCGTCTTTCGTGCGCCGACACGTCCGGACCAACCGCCCCGCGCAGGGCCGCCGGGGCCGATCCATCGGCCCCGCATTTGTTATAGCACGGGTCGTCGGGCCAACGGAGTCAGCTCTTGGCCAGTTCCTTGTCGAGTTCCGGCAGCAGGGTGAAGAGATCGCCCACGAGGCCGTAGTCGGCGACCTGGAAGATCGGCGCCTCCTCGTCCTTGTTGATGGCGACGATCACCTTCGAGTCCTTCATCCCGGCGAGATGCTGGATGGCGCCCGAGATGCCGACCGCGATGTAGAGGTCCGGCGCCACCACCTTGCCGGTCTGGCCCACCTGCCAGTCGTTCGGCGCCAGTCCCGCATCGACGGCCGCGCGCGACGCCCCCATGGCGGCCCCGAGCTTGTCGGCGATGGGCTCGATGTAGATCTTGAAGTTCTCGGCCTTGCCCATGGCGCGCCCGCCGGACACGATCACCTTGGCGGAGGTGAGCTCCGGCCTGTCCGACTTCGCCAGCGCCTCGCCGCCGAAGCGCGACACGGCGGGATCGGCGACGGCGACGTCGAGCGCCTCGACCGGCGCTTCGGCGCTTCCCTCGGGCGTCGCCGCGAAGGCGGCGGTCCGCACGGTGACGACCTTTATGGGGTCGGCGGTCTGCACGGTCTGGATGGCGTTGCCGGCGTAGATCGGCCGCTCGAACGTGTCGGGCGCCACCACTTTGATGATCTCGGATACCTGCATCACGTCGAGCAGCGCGGCGAGGCGCGGCATGATGTTCTTGGTGGCGGCGGTGGCGGGCGCCACGATGGTCCTGTGATGGTCGGCGAGCTTCACCAGCAGCGCCGCGGCGGGCTCGGCGAGCGCATGGTCGAGCGCGCCGCCCTCGGCCACGTGGACCTTGCCGACGCCCTCGAGCTTCGCCGCGGCCTTGGCGGCCTGGGACGCGCCCTGCCCCAGCACGAGGACGTGGACCGCGTCGCCCATCTGGCGGGCGGCCGTCAGCGCGCGCGCCGTCACCTCGTTGAGAACGCCGTCCTTCTGTTCGGCGACCAGCAGAACCGTCATCGGATCACTCCCGTCTCGCGCAACTTGCCCACGAGCTCCGCGACGGAGCCGACCTTGGCGCCGCCCTGGCGAGCCGGCGGTTCGACGGTCTTCAGCACCTTGAGGCGCGGCGCGACGTCGACGCCGAAATCGCCCGGCTCCTTGGCGTCGATGGGCTTCTTCTTGGCCTTCATGATGTTGGGCAGCGACGCGTAGCGCGGCTCGTTGAGGCGCAGGTCCGTCGTCACGATGGCGGGCAGCGTCAGCGTCACGGTCTGGGAACCGCCGTCGACCTCGCGCGTCACCTCGGCCTCGGCGGCGCCGAGCACGAGCTTGGACGCGAAGGTCCCCTGCCCCCAGCCCATCAGGGCCGCCAGCATCTGGCCGGTCTGGTTGCAGTCGTCGTCGATGGCCTGCTTGCCCATGATGACGAGGCCCGGCTCCTCGGCCCTGCACACGCCGGCCAGGATCTTGGCCACGGCGAGCGGCTCGACCACGCCGTCGACCTTGACGTGAATGCCCCGGTCGGCCCCCATGGCGAGGCCGGTGCGCAGCGTCTCGACGGCCTGGGCCGGCCCGATCGACACGACCACGACCTCGGTCGCCTTGCCGGCCTCCTTCTGGCGCAGCGCCTCCTCGACGGCGATCTCGTCGAAGGGGTTCATCGCCATCTTGACGTTGGCGAGATCGACTCCGGAGCCGTCCGGCTTGACGCGGATCTTGACGTTGTAGTCGACGACCCGCTTGACGGGCACCAGGATCTTCATTGCGCAGCAATTCCGTGAACGGCCGCCGCCCGGTCGTCCCAGAGCCGCGGCGCCAGCTTCCCCGATCGGTCAACTGCTAAAGGCCGGGTCGGCGTTCGTCAACGCATCGACCCGCATGGGCCGGACCGGCCTCATGTGCCCGCCGCCGGCTTCAGGACGGGAACCACCGCGCGATGACGGGCACCTCGCCGGCCTCCCGCGCCACGACGCCCGAGAAGCCGTCGCGCGCCGCGTCCGCGCAGGCCTCCGCGGCGCCGGGCGACCCGTCGAGCGCCGGGACGCCCGCGGCGGCGGCGGCGAGCACGACGAGGCTCCGGGCATCGCGGCACGGGCCCGCCGCGGCGTCGGCGACACCCAGCGCCGCCGCGAGACGGCCGGCATCCCAGACCAGCCCGCGCAGCCGCGGGCTCGCGCCGGCGAGGCCGGGCAGGGCCAGGACGCCGTCCGGCGCATCGGCGGGAGCCGCCAGGATGCCGGTCCGGCCCTGCGGCAGGCCGTGCTCCGCTTCCCGCACGGCGAGCTTGGCGGCGAGGTGCTGGATGTCGCGGGCGCCGACGGCGCCGCGCAGCAGCACCGCGTCGGGCCGCGCCGGCATCACGGCGTCGAGGTCGTCGTCGGCGGGGACGAGGTCCAGCGCGACGACCCGCAGCAGCGACGCGCGCGCCGCTCCCGCCGCCCGCAGCCCGTCGCGGGCCGCGCGCCGCGCCGCCGCCCGGTCCGCCGCCGGCCCGGGCTCGCCGAGGTCGAAGATCAGTGCGTCGGCCCCCGACGCCAGGGCCGACGCGAGGGCGAGACGGTCGCAGGGGACGAGGAGCGGGATCCGCATGGCGGTGGGTTTCCGGGCCCCGGCCCGAGTTGACGCTCGGACAGGGGCGGGGCAAGGGAGGGCGCCGGCGCCACGGGGCCGACCGGAGAGACTGTCCCAAGAGGCACGATGAGCGTCGGCGATCCAGCGGAAACCGTCCTCGGCCGCGGGCGGGCGGAGCGAGCCGGCGAGGCGCCACCCCCGCCCCGCAGCCGCGAGGGCGCGCGGTTCGGCCTGCCCGCCGACGCCTCCGCGGCCGCCCGCGGCTGCGCGACGCTCACGGCCGCGCTGCTCGGCTTCGTGCTGCCGGTGCTGATGGTGGTGGCCAACAAATCCGCACCCGCGACCTTCGCGCTCGCGGCGCTCGCCGCGCAGGCGGCGGCGCTACTCGGCGGCCGCGGCCGGGCGCTCGGCGCCCGCTACCGGGCGCTCGCGACCGCGCCGGCCGTGCTGCTGGCGGGGCTGGTCGCGGCACTGCTGGTCGCGAGCTTCGCCTGGAGCATCGACCCCCGCCTCACGGCGCGCGGGCTCGTGGAGGGCCTTCCCGAGTTGGTCTGCGCCTTCGGGCTCGCGGCCGCCTGGCCGCTCGTCGGCACGGCGCGGGATGCGCGCTGGCTCGTGGCCGGCATCGCCGCCGCCGGGCTGCTGGTGCTGTTCGAACATGTGGCCGGCATGCCGATCCATGCCCTGGTGCGGGCGCGCGGCGAAGCCTGGGACCTCAAGCGCAGCGCCGTGCCCCCGCTTCTCCTGCTCTGGCCGGCCGTGGCGATGCTGTGGCGGGACCGCCGCCTGGGACCCGCGGCGCTGCTCACGGCCTGCGTGGCGGTGGGGGTCGGGGCGGCCCATTCGGGCGCGCCGGCGGCGGCCCTGGCGGCCGGGATGGTGCTCTTCGCCCTGGCGATGGTTCGGCCGCGTGCCGCGCGCGCGCTCACGGCCGCCGGCCTCGCCGTTCTCGTCGTCGGCACCCCCTGGACCGGCTCGCTGCTCGCCCGCGCCCTGCCGCCCGATGCCCGCCAGGAACTGAGCGAGGAGCACGCCGAGCACCGGCTGGCCATCTGGACCGCCTTCGAGCATCGCGGCTTCGACCGGCCCTGGCTCGGCCACGGGTTCGATACGAGCTTCAAGGTGGCCGAGACCGCCCGGCCGGACGGCGACCCGCCCCCGCCCGACAGCGCCCATATCGTGGGGTTCCATCCCCACGACGTGCTGCTGCAGTTCTGGATCGAACTCGGGGCGCTCGGCCTTGGCGCCGCCGCCCTGGTGCTGAGCTTCGTCATGGGGCGCCTCGCGCCGCGCCGCGGCGCCGCGCTGGCGGCGCGCCTGGGGCTGCTCGTGGCTGTGGTGGGGGTCGGGCTCGTGGGCCTCAGCGCCTGGCAACCCTGGTGGCTCGCCTCCATCGCGGCCGCGCTGCTGTGGTTCGACCGGGCGGACCGGACCGCCTGACGGCGCTCGGGACTCAGGCCGCCGATTGCGCTTCGACCGGCGCGGGGCCGAGGGGTGCCGCGAGGCAGACGCGGTTCCGGCCGTCCCGCTTCGCCTGGTAGAGCGCCTGGTCGGCCGCCCGGATGGCGCGCTCCGGCGAGCACCGGCCCGACGCCGTGATCGAGACACCGCCGATGCTCACCGTGACGGTGAGGCGGCGTTGGCCGATCCCGGTCTCGAGTTCGGTGCGCTCCACGGCCTCGCGCAGGTGCTCGGCCAGCGCGACGACCTCGTCGGCGTCGAGGTTCGCCACCAGGACGGCGAATTCCTCCCCGCCGTAGCGCGAGACGAGGCCGCCGCAGGGCGCGCAGACGTCGTGCAGGGTCTCGGCCACCTGCTTCAGGCAGCGGTCTCCGGCAAGGTGGCCGAAGCGGTCGTTCAGCGACTTGAAGTGGTCGACGTCGACCAGCAGCAGCGACCGACTGCCGCCGCCGCTCTGGGCCTCCCGGCAGGCGTCGTCGAGCGCGAGGTCGAAGCCGCGCCGGTTGGTGACGCCCGTCAGGCCATCCTGGCTGGACAGCCTCCGCAAGGCGAGGTTCGCGGTGCGGAGTTCGGCGGCGAACCTCGCATATTGCTCCACGGCGCGCCCGATGACGTCGAGTTCGAAGAACAGCGAGCGCGGCAGCGTCACCGGGGCGCCGTCCGACCCGCGGATCACTTCGAGGCCCTGGACGGCGACCCGGATCGGCGCCAGCACGTGGCGGTGGAAGAACCACAGGACCAGGATGCCCGAGGCGACCAGGACCGCGAGGCCGACGAGCGACCCGCGCTCGATCCACGACGCGTTCTGCTGGATGCGGTTGGCGAGGCCGTCCGCCGTCAGCGCGGCGCCCGTGGTCAGGTGGTCCGTCGCGGAGTTCAGCGCGCCGATGGCCTCCTCGGACAGTTTGCGGGCCTTCTCGTCGAGCGCGGCGCGCGCGGCGGCGCGGTCCGCCCCGCCGGCGGCCTGCTCCTCGCGCGGCAGCGCGCGCAGGGCGGCATGCGTCGCCAGGATCTTGCGGACGTCGGCGACCGCCTGGGCCACGATCGCGTTCAGCCCGGCGTCGTTGTCGAGGTCGACCCCCTGCGCCAGGGCGAGGAACTGCAGCAGGACGTGCCGCTCGATCCGGGGCTCCTGCGCGGCGCTGATGGCGCTGATGAAGGACGACAGGCGCTCGAGCTTGATGGCCTTGCGGTCCCGGTCCAGCAGCGACGGGATCTCCATCGTGTAGGTCGATCGCGCGTCGTCGTAGATCTGCTCGAGGAGCCGCACCGCGATCGGGGCGACGACGGCCGCGCCGATGAGCCAGGCGGCCGCGAACGCCCGCGTCCAGCGCCGGAGCGAGGGTCGATACGCCTTGAACCGTGCGACGAGCATGACGGGCTTCCGGCGCGACCTCAATAGATGTTGAACGGCACGAACTTGCGGTTGATCCGGTCGTAGGTCCCGTCGAGGCGGATGTGTTTCAGCGCCTCGGTGAACTCCGCCGCCTTGTCGTCCAGCCCCTTGCGGAAGGTGATGTAGGCGGCGGAATTGAGGACCTCGGCCCGGAGGGGTTCGCCCACATAGGCGAAATCGCTGCCGCGCTCGGATTGCAGGAACGCCATCTGGACGATGGAATCGGCGAGGACGAGGTCGATGCTCCCGGCGACGAGCTTGTCGTAGGCGTCGTTCAGGTCCTTGCCCGCCACGACGGTGCTTCCGGGATAGTTGTCGCCGAGATATTTCTGCTGGATCGTCGCCTGGGCCGAGGCGAGGCGCGCCTGTTTCAGGCCGTCCGGCGACGTGTCGGCGAACCTGTCGGTCCGGCCGACGAAGATCGTATGCGAGCGGTAGTAGGTGGGCCCGAAGAGGATCTTGCCGGCACGCTCCTCGGTCCAGCCCATGCTGGCGATCGAGACATCGAATTTGCCACTGGCCAGGCCATCGACGATGACCTCGAAATCGACCGGGACGATCTCGCATCCCTCGGCGATGTGCCGGCACAGCGCGTCGGCGATCTCGATGTCGAAGCCCGTCAGCGCCTTGTCGGCGGTGAAGAAGCTGAAGGGCGCGTAGGCGCCGTCTCCCTCGACGGCGACCCGCAACGGAGCCGCCTCGGCGGCCGCGCCGGCCAGGCACCAACCCACCACGATGGCCATCATGACTTTGAAGCGCATCGTCGATCCTTCACACTGGCGCTTGGTGACGTAGCGACAATCAAGAAGGCTCGTAACAAATCCCTTGCGATATTCCGGACCGTTTCAGCATCGTTGGCGGGATCGTCGAGGACGTTCTGTTTTGATGAACGAAACGTTACGTCGTTGGACCATTCCAGAACGCCCTCGAACCCGAGGAGCTCGGGCCGTCAGAAGCGGACGGAGCCGCAGTTCTTGCGTTCGAGCTTGGTGCGCACCTCGCCGGGCGAGCAGCTGAAATGCCCGGCCCGGCGCGCCGCCACGGCGGTGGCGGAGCCGTCGCCTTGTCGGGCGGTCTCTCGGGGGTCTGAGACCGGAGCGCCCGCCATCGCGGGCGCGACGGCGAGCGATGCCAGGGCGAGCGTCGTCAGGGCGAGAACCGGGAGGGCTTTGCAATGCATGGGAGGTCCTGCGGCGATGGCGGCCGGTTCGGCCGCTACCGCCTCAACGCTCGCCATCGGACGGGGGTCGCATCACCGCGCCGGCGGGTACGACCACCACGGCCTCTCCGACAGGCTGAACGCGACCGGGGGTGGTGTCGTTTTGTACATTTGCATTTTTAATATGTCAATTGTCACGACGTCGGAATCGACCGATCTGCGATGGTGCGCCGAAACTCGCCAGCTCGGGCGAACAAGAGGTCGCCGCGCTGCCGTCCAGGCCGAGCGCTACGACGACACCCCCGCCTGATGGATGCATGAACAATTGACCTTCAAAAAGGACAATTGCATAGTCCCGACGGGGCGAGCCGAAGCCCGCCCTCTCAAACACCAGCAAGGTGTCGCCGGGGACTCGAGGAGGAGACGTCGATGAGCCACATCAGCGGCCTGCAGGGCGCGGCGGGGGACGGAGCGCCGCGCCGCCTCGACTATTCTTCCATCGGCTTCATCACCTTCGACTGTCTCGGATGGCCCGTGACGGCCATCCCGGAGGGTGGCGGGACGCTGTTCATCGAGGAGCTGACGCTCGCCGTCTCGGGCGCGGCCGGCACGGCCGCCATCGCCGCCGCCAAGATGGGCCTCACCTGCCGGGCGGTCGGGGGTGTCGGCGCCGACATGATGGGCGACTGGGTGTTCGAGCGGCTCAGGTCGTTCGGCATCGATTGTTCGACGCTGCAGCGCATCGCCGGCGCCCGCACGTCGTCCTCCATCGTGACGACGCGGCCCGACGGCGCGCGGCCCGCCCTGCACATGAAGGGCGCCACGGGCGACTTCTACGTCGAGGACGCCATGATGCCGCGCGTGATCGACGCGCGCGTGGTCCACCTCGGCGGCGTCGGCCTGATGGACCGCATGGATCGCGGCCGCAACGCCGAACTCGCCCGCCTGGCCCAGGCCGGCGGCGCCATCACCACCGCGGACGTCTTCGCAGGCTCGCCGGACGACCTCCCGGCGGTCGCCAGCGTGCTGCCCTATACCGATTACTTCATGCCCTCGATCGAGGAAGCCAGCGCCCTGACGGGCCGGCACGATCCGCAGGACATGGCCGAGTTCTTCCTCGACCGCGGCGTGACCTGCTGCGTCTTCACGCTCGGCGCCGAGGGCGCCTACTACCATCATGGCGACGGCACGCGGTTCACGGTGCCGGCCTTCGACGTCGACGTGCGCTGTACCTGCGGCTGCGGCGACGCTTTCGATGCGGGCTTCGCCGTCGCGATGGTGCGCGGCATGGATCCGGAAACCGCGGTCCGCTTCGCCCAGGCCACGTCGGCCCTCAACGCCACCGGGCTCGGATCGCAGGCCGGGGTCGAGAGCTTCGACCATACCTGGGACTTCATGCGGCGCACGCCCCACAAGGGGCGGCGCGCGGCGTGACGGCCTGCCGACGGCCGCCGGTCAGTCGCTCTCGGCGAGGCGTTCGGCCACCATCTCGTCGGTGATCAGCACCTCGGGCTTCAGCAGCCGGACGGCCGCCAGCACGACGGCCGCCTTCTCCCACCCGCCCGACGACAGGACCACGCGGCGCGAGCGCCGCAGCAGGGCCGGATCGACCGAGATCACCCTGTCGTTCAACGGATGGTCCAGGATCCGGCCCCGGGCGTCGATGAAGCGGCACAGGATGTCGCCGACCGCGCCCGCGCGGGCCAGCGATCCGACATCGTCCTTGCTGAGCAGGTCGTAGCGCACGAGCGTCGAGGCCGGTGACAGTTCGCCCACGCTGACGAGGGCGATGTCGAGCCGCCCGGCCTGCGCGAACACGTCCTCCATGCCGGAATGGTGCACCAGCGCGTCGCGGACATGGGCATCGGGCGCGAAGACCGGGGCCGCCATCATGAAGCATTCGGCGCCGAGCCTATCGGCGAACCGCCAGGCGAACTCGGACGGGTTGAACGTCGTCGCCCGGGTCAGGCCGCCGAGCAGCGACACCACCGTGAGCTTGCCGAACTGCTTCTGGGGCAGCGCCGGCAGGCTGGAACTCAGCGTGCGGCCCCAGCCGAGGCCGACCGTCATGCCGTCGGTCAGGACCGATGCCAGATAGGTGCCGGTGGCGGCGCCGATCAGCCCCGCCGTCTCGGCCGGGTCCTGCGGGCGCGGGATCACGATGGCGCGCTCGATGCCGTGGCGCTGCTCGATCTGGCGCTCGAGCGTCACGCAGCGCGTCAGCGGCGACGTGACGGTGATCTGCACGGTGCCGTCCTCGCGGCAGGACGCCAGCATGCGCAGCACCCGGGCCCGCGTCATGCCGAGCGACTGGGCCACGGCATCCTGCGTCAGGCCCTCCATGTAGTAGAGCCAGGCCGCGCGCGTGCGCAGGTCCGCCTCGAGATCGAACCCTTCGCCGCTCATGGGCAGCCCCCTGCCGTGCCGCGCACCCCGGAGCGGAGGCTCCGCCGATCCCGATCCATCACACCCTCGTTGCCGTCCGCCTACTTCCGGCGGAACAGGTCGACGAGCACGGCCACCAGAACCACCGAACCGATGATCACGCGCTGCCAATAGCCCGACACATTGAGCAGGACGGTGCCGTTCTGTAGCACGGTCAGCAGCACGGCGCCCAGCACCGTGCCGACCACGGTGCCCTCCCCTCCCCGCAGGCTGGTGCCGCCGATGATGGCGGCCGTGATGGCGCTGAGCATCCAGCCCTCGCCCACCGAGGGCTGGGCCGCGTCCATGCGGCTCGCGTAGAGCACGCCGGCCAGGGCCGCGAAGAGGCCCGCGAGGCCGAAGACCATGAACTCGATCCGCCACACCCGGATGCCCACCAGCGTGGCGGCGTCGCGGTTGCCGCCGACCGCGTAGACGTTGCGGCCGAAGCGCGTGCGCGCCAGCACGAACCAGAGCACCAGGCCGGCGGTGAGGAAGACCAGCACCGGCACCGGCACGCCGAGGATCTCGCCCTGCCCGACGGACCGGAAGGTCGGCCCGAGCGGCCGAACCGGATAGCCTTGCGTGATCACGAGGTTGATGCCGGCGAAGATCTCGCCGGAGGCCAGCGTGACGATGAACGGGTTGAGCCGCAGCTTGGCGATGAAGGCCGCGTTGAAGACGCCGAGGCCGAGGCCGAAGAGGGCCGTCAGCACGAAGACGAGGTAGGGGTTCAGGCCGAGCCGGGTCAGCATCAACGCCCCCACGACGGCGCTCAGTCCCGCCGCGGTGCCGACCGACAGGTCGATGCCGCCGATCAGCAGCACCAGGGTCTGGCCGAGCGCCACGAGCCCCACGAAGGACGCGTTGCGCAGCACGATGGGCAGGTTGCTCAGGGTGAAGAAGTTGGGCGTCGCCACCGCCAGGACGGCGCACAGGACCACCAGCGCGAGGAGCACGCCGCTGGCTTCCCAGCGCCGGAAGCGGGTGAGCGGGGAGGCCCGGCGCGTGGCCGGGCGCGGCAATGCGATCTCATCGCCCATGCATCGGTCCTTTCAGCTCATCGCCATCTGCAGCAGCGATTCCTGCGTCGCTGCATCGGCCCGCTGGCATCCCTTCACCCGGCCTTCGTGCAGCACCATGATGCGGTCCGACACCTCCAGCACCTCGGCGAGCTCCGACGAGATGTAGACGACCGACAGGCCGGCGTCGCAGAGCTGGCGCAGCACCGTCTGGATCTCGAACTTGGCATGGACGTCGATGCCGCGTGTCGGCTCGTCGAGGATCAGCACCTTGACGCCGTGCATCAGCCAGCGGGCCAAGATCACCTTCTGCTGGTTGCCGCCGCTCAGGCTGGTGATAGGGTCGCGGGCCGAGCCGATCTTGATGCGGATCCGGCGCAGCTCATCAGCGACCTGGCGCGCCATCGCGCCGAAGTCGAGCCCGAGCCACGCGCCGAAACGCTTAAAGCTCGCCAGGGCCATGTTCTCCTCGATGGACAGGACCGGGAAGATGCCCTCGGCCTTGCGCTCCTCCGGGAGGTAGACGAGGCCGCGCGCGATGGCGTCGGCCGGGTGGCGGATCCTCACGGGCTCGCCCAGGACTTCGACGGTCCCGGCCTCGGCCACCGTGACGCCGAAGAGGCACTTGCCGATCTCCGTCCGGCCGGAACCGACAAGCCCCGCGACGCCGAGGATCTCGCCGCGGTGCAGGTCGATGTCGACGTCGCGGAACTCTCCGGCGCGCGTCAGGCCCCGCACCTTGAGCACGATGTCCGAACGTTCCACGAAGGGCCGGGGCGCGTGGGTGGCGGTGACCTCGCGCCCCGCCATGGTGTTGACCATCTCGGCCTTGGTGGTCGCCGAAGGATCGAGCGTCGCCACCGAGCGGCCGTCCTGCAGCACGGTGATCCGGTCGGCCAGCGCCAGGATCTCGTCGAGGCGGTGCGAGATGTAGAAGACCGCGCCCCCGCGCCCGCGGAACGCCCGGATGAAGGCGAAGAGCTTCTCGGTCTCGCGGCTGGTCAGCGCCGCGGTGGGCTCGTCGAAGATGAGGATCTCGGCCCGGGTCGCCACCGCCCTGGCGATCTGCACGAGCTGTTGCTGGGCCTTGCTGAGCCCATCGACGCGGGCCGAGGGATCGATGGTCTCGTCGATCTCGAACAGGCAGGCGGCGGCGCGGCGGCGCGTCGCCTGCCAGTCGACCAGCGCCGCCCCGCCGGCCTGGGCCCCGAGCAGGATGTTCTCGGCGACGCTCAGCTTCGGGACGACGTTGACCTCCTGGGGCGCGATGGCGATGCCGGCCGCCTGCGAGTCCTTCGGCGAGCGGAACGTCACCGGCCGGCCATGGCGCCGGAGTTCGCCGGCCGACGGCTGGAGCCGGCCGCAGAAGATGTTCATCAACGTCGACTTGCCGGCCCCGTTCTCGCCGATCACGGCATGGACTTCGCCGGCCCGCACGCCGAGCGACACGCCGCCCAGCGCCACGATGGGGCCGAAGGACTTGTGGACCGCACGGGCTTCGAAGACGTCGGCCGTCATGGGGCGGGATCCCGCCCGGATGGGCATGGCGAGGGGAGCGGTCGTGGGCCGGTGCGCCCCGGAAGCCGTCCGGCGACCGCGGGCCCGGTCACGCGGCCGGTCACGGGGCCAGTCACGGGGCCAGGTCGGACTTGGTGATGAGGCGCGATCCCGTCTCGTGATCGGTCGGGATCGTGTGGCCCTGGTTCTTGGCCACCGCATAGACCACGGACCAGTAGCCCTGCTCCCACTGGCGCTGGGCCATCGTGGCGGTGATCACGCCGTCCCTGATGAACTGGATGGTCTCGGGCAGGTCGTCCAGGCCCACGATGGCGACCTTCCCGGCCTTGCCGGCATTCTGGACCGCGCGGGCCGCGCCGATCGGGTTCGACGCATTGCAGCCGAAGATGCCGACGAGGTCGGGATGGGCCTGCAGCTCGTTCTCGGTGAGCTGCACGGCCTTGTCGAGGTCGTCGTTGTCGGGCTGCTCGAAGACGATCTTCACGTCCGGGTGCTTGGCCATGGCGGCCTTGAATCCCTGGATGCGGCGGACGTGGTCCTGCGCGGTCAGGCTGCCGGACAGGATCCCGACGTTGCCCTTGCCGCCGATCTGCTTGGCGAGGTATTCGGCGAGGTCGTAGCCGTCCTGGTAGGAATCCTTCTGGCCCACGAAGGGGAAGCGGTCGGCACAGAAGGAGTTGAAGGTCGACACGTTGACGCCGGCCGCCACGGCTTCGTCCAGCACCTGGTCGTTGGTGGCGGCGTCGAGGCAGGACACGACGAGGCCGTCGGGGTGCCGGCCGATGTCGGTCTCGATGCGGGTGTTCTGGTCGGCCACGTCGGCCTGGGGCGGCTGGTCCCACACCACGTCGACCGTGATGCCCCGCTTCTTGTATTCCTCGGCGGCGAAGAGGGACCCTGCCTTGACGACCTCGTACCAGGGATGGATCACCTTCGGCACGAAGATCACCGTCATGGGTTTCGTGACCGGATGGATCAGCGTGCCCTGGTCGGCGCCGCCGGCCGCGAAGCTCGCCGGGGGCGCGATGAGGACGGCGAGAAGGGTCGTCGTGAGCAGGCGGCGGTCCATGGGCTTCCTCCGGCGGGTTGGGGCGGACGCCGGCACGCGGCGCCGGACCGTTCGCACCGCGCCCATGGTGTTCCACGTCGACGCAGCCCGGCGAAGGTTCTCAATTTTTGTACCTTCGTCAATACAAAAGTTTGCAGCTCCGGCGGCGAACTGGGAGGCTTCGATGCACGGTTCCTCGATTTGCACAGCGAAACAGCGGCTATCGTTCACACATATTGACGTTTCAAAACACATATGTCCAAGTGCAGCACCGTGGCAGGCGTGAGATCGGCCGCGGCACCGAGGGGGAGGACGATCGTGGACACCCGACGTATCCTGGGGATCGACACGGGTGGCACGATGGCCAAGGCGGCGCTGTTCGCGCTCGACGGGACCGAGGTCGCGAGTGCGCGCCATGGGAACGACGTGCTGTTCCCCGGGCCGGGCCATACGGAGGTCGATCCCGAGCAGTTCTGGCGCTCCGCCTGCCGGGCCGTGCGGGACGTCCTCGCAGCCAGCGGTACGGGCCCGCACGACGTCCTGGCCGTCGCCACGACGGGTCACGGCAACGGCCTGCACGTGGTCGACGCCGAGGCCCGTGCCATCGGGCCGGGCATCATCTCGACCGATAGCCGGGCCGAGTCCATCGGCAACGCGTGGGAAGCCGCCGGCCACGGTCCCGCCGCCCGGGCCGCCATCATGCAGCGGTTCTGGCCCGGGCAGACCCTGCCCCTGCTCGGCTGGTTCGAGCGCCACCGCCCCGAGGCGCTCGACCGGGCGGCCGCGATCTTCGGCAGCAAGGACTACATCCGGGCCCGCCTCACCGGCGAGATCAGCACGGACATCACCGAGGCGGCGGTGTCGGGCCTCGCCGACCTTGGAACCGGCACCTATGCGGCGCCGCTGCTCGACCGGCTCGGCCTCGCGCGCCTCCTGCCCAAGCTGGCGCCGATCCGCCCCTCGCTCGCGGTCGCCGCGACGGTCTCGGCCGTGGGAGCCGCCGCCACGGGCCTCGCCGAGGGCACGCCCGTCGTGCGCGGCCTGACCGACGTCGTGGCCTGCGCGGTCGCCTCGGGCGTCGGGTCGGCCGACACGATGTCGATCATCGCCGGCACGTTCTCGATCAACCAGACCCTGCACGCCACCCCGCGCGCGCTCCAGCGCACCGGTGCTGCAGATCCCCTACCCGATCGGCGGGCTTTCGCTCGCGACGGAATGCTCGGCCACGTCGGCGGGGAACCTCGAATGGCTGTGCCGCACGGTGCTGGGGGCCGAGGCGGCCCGGGCCGCCGAGCGCGGCCGCTCCATCTACGACCTCTGCGGCGAATGGGTGGGCGATGCCCTCGCCCGGCCGGGCGGCCCGCTGTTCCTGCCCTTCCTGTTCGGCGGGCCCGCGGGCGCGCCGGCGGGGCTCGTCGGGCTCAAGGCCAGCCACGACCTCGCCGACGTGGTGCGGGCCGTGTTCGAGGGCATCGCTTTTGCGCACCGGCTCGATGTCGCCAAGCTGATGACGGGCGATGACGCGGCCGCCCCGCGCCTCGCCCGTCTCGCCGGCGGCGCCTCGCGCAGCCCGGTCTGGCCGCAGATCTTCGCCGACGTGCTCGGCCTCGCCGTCGAGGTGCCGGAGGGCACGGAACTCGGCGCCAAGGGCACCGCCATGGCGGCGGCGGTGGCGCTCGGCCATTACCCGTCGCTGGAAGCCGCGGTGGACGGCATGGTCCGCATCGCCCGCCGCTACCGGCCCGACCCGGCCCGCGGCGCGGCCTATGAGCGCGAGTTCGTCCGCTTCGAAACCGTCGCGCGCGCCCTCGGCGTTGCCTTCGCGGCGTGACGCCCGGGACCTGGAGAGCACCATGAAGGCCGGACTGCTGCGGGCCCCCAACCACCTCGCCCTCGAAGACGTGCCCGACCCCGAGCGCGGCCCGGGCGACCTGATCCTCAGGGTCCGCGCCGCCACGGTCTGCGGCACGGACATCCGCATCTTCCGCGGCCGCAAGACGGCCGGCGTCCGCTATCCCTCGGTGATCGGCCACGAGTTCGCCGGCGAGGTCGCCGAGGCGCCGGCGGACGGTCCGTTCCGGCCCGGCCAGCGCGTCTGCGTCGATCCCGCCATCCCGTGCGGGCGCTGCCCCTACTGCAAGCTCGGCCACGAGCACATCTGCGAGGATCTCACCGCGATCGGCTACGAGGTCGACGGGGCCTTCGCCGAATATGTCCGCATCCCGGCGCGGGCCGTCGAAGCCGGCAACGTCCATCCGATCCCCGACGACCTCGCCTTCGAGCTGGCCGCGCTGGCGGAGCCGTTCGCCTGCGTGATCAACGGACAGGAGCGGGTCGGCGTGTCGGCCGGCGAGGCCGTGGTGGTGCTGGGCGCGGGGCCGATCGGCCTGCTCCACGTCAAGCTGGCGCGCCTGTCCGGCGCCCGCACCGTCGTGGTCAGCGAACCCAGCCCCGGCCGACGCCGGGCCGCGCTCGACGCCGGGGCCGATATCGTGGTTGATCCCAGGACCGAAGACGTGTCGGCGATCGTCAAGGGCGCGACACGGGGGATCGGCGCCGACGTCGCCATCGTGGCGATCGGCGTGCCGTCGCTCGCCGATACCGCGCTCGGCCTCGTCCGGCGCCGCGGTCGCGTCAACCTGTTCGCGGGCTTCTCGGTGGGCGACAGTGCCACGATGGACATCAACGCCATCCACTACCGCGAAATCCTGGTCACGGGCTCGTTCGGGCTCGGCCGCATCCATTTCGAACGGGCGCTCGACCTCATCGCGTCGCGCCGCATCGACGTCGCGCCCTTCGTCACGCATCGTTTCGACCTGCCGAGCCTCGGCGAGGCCCTGGCGGTCGCCGAGGGCGGCTCGGCCATCAAGGTCGCGATCCTGGGCTGAGGACCCGACTGCATGACGCTGTCCACCGAACCCGCGCTCCGGCGCGCCAGAGCTCCCGCCGCGCGATATCCCGTCGTCATCGTCGGGGCCGGCATCAACGGCGCGGGCCTGTTCCGCGATCTCTGCCTGCAGGGGGTCGACTGCCTCATCGTGGATGCGAAGGACGTCTGCGCCGGCGCCAGCGCGGCGCCGTCGCGGCTGATCCACGGCGGCATCAAATACCTCGAGACGGGCGAGTTCCGCCTCGTCGCGCAATCGACGCTGGAGCGCAACCTCCTGCTCAAGAACGCACCGCACTACGTCAAGCCGATCGAGACGGTCCTGCCGATCCCCTCGTGGTTCGGCGGCATCGTGCCGTCGATCCGGCGGTTCCTCGGCCGCCCGGCGAAGCTGAAGGACCGCGGCCTGCTCATCACCAAGATGGGGCTGGCGATGTTCGATCATTTCGGCCGTCGGCATCGCGGCATGCCGCGCCACGGCATCGCGCTGAAGCGGCGCACCCGCGCCGACTTCCCCGACATGGCGAAGGCCGTCGTCGCCACGGCGACCTACTACGACGCCCGCATCACCCATGCCGAGCGGCTGGGCCTGGAACTGCTGGTGGACGGCATGGCGGCGAACCCCGGCAGCCTCGCCATGAACCACCTCGCGCTCGAAGGCGCCGAAGCGGGGGCTCTGCTGCTGCGCGACACGGTCGACGGCACGCTCCACCGGGTCGCCGCCGACGTGGTGGTCAACGCCGCCGGCGCCTGGATCGACAGCGCCAACGCGGCCCTCGGCCTGCCCACGCGCTACATCGGCGGCAACAAGGGCTCGCACCTCGTCGTCGACAACCCGCGCCTGCTGGCCGCCCTGCGGGACCGCAATGGTCTATTTCGGCGCGGCGGACGGGCGGGTGGCGCTGCTCTACCCGTTCATGGGCCTGGTGCTGATCGGCTCCACCGACATCCCGGTCGCCGATCCCGACGCCGTCGTCTGCACGCCGGAGGAGCGCGACTACATGCTCGGCGCCGTCCGGGAGATCTTCCCCGACATCCCCGTCACGCCCGAGCAGGTGGTCTATACCTATTGCGGCGTGCGCCCGCTGCCGCGCAGCGAGGGCTCCGACCCCGGCGCGGTCAGTCGGGATCACTCCATCCGCACCGACCGTCTGCCCGGCACCGACACGCCGGTCCATTCCCTCATCGGCGGCAAGTGGACCACGTTCCGCGGTTTCGCCGCCGAGGCGGCCGACCTCGTGCTGCGCGACCTCGGCCGGCGCCGGCTGCGTTCGACGGAGCTCGAGCCCATCGGTGGCGGCCGCGGCTATCCCGCCACCCCGGAGGAGCGGCGCGCGCTGCTGGCCGAGGTCGAGCGCGCCGGCGCGGCGCCGGCCCGCGCCGAGCAGCTGGTCGCGCGGTACGGCACCGGGGCCGGCGCGGTCGCGGCCTGGTGCGCGGCCCGCCAGGACGCCCCGCTCCGCTCCCTGCCCGCCTACACCCGGGCCGAGATCGGCTTCATCATGGAGCACGAGATGGTGGGCCGGCTCGCCGACGTCCTGTTCCGCAGGACCGACATCGCCCTGTCGGGCCGGCTGACGCCGGACGTGGCGCGCGCGGCGGCCGAGGTCGGCGGCGAGGTGCTGGGGTGGGACGCGGCGCGCCAGGCCGACGAGGTCCGGCGCGTGGCCGACGACGCCGCGCGCCTTCACGGCATGGCGGCGGCCTTCGCCGGATCGTCCGGTCGCGAAAGCGCCTGACACCGGCGGGCGATCTCGCCGCGGCGTTCGTTTTTGTATTGCACCAAGTACATATGTTCAGTACGGTGGTGGGACAGAGAACGAGCGAAGGGGAGAGATTGCCCATGATCGGGATGGTGGGACTCGCGGCGGAACTCGCCGCCCACGCCGAGAAGCACGGGCCGGTGACCATCGGCCTCGCGGGTGCGGGCCAGATGGGGACCGATATCGTGGTGCAGGTCGGCCTGATGCCGGGCGTGCGCATCGGTGCCATCTCCGAGATCCGGGTGCAGAACGCCGTCGACGCCGTGGTGATGTCGGGCCGCGAGCGCCGCGACATCGTCGACGCATCCTCGGCGGCCGAGGTCGACCGGGCGATCGAGACCGGCCGCGTGGCGGTGACGGAGGACTACAAGGCGCTCTGCGCCTCGGGCCGGATCGACGTCGTGATCGACGCGACCGGCAACCCAAACGTCGGCACGCTGGTGGCGCTCGAAGCCATGCGCAACGGCAAGCATGTCGTCATGCTCAACGTCGAGGCCGATATCACCATCGGGCGTTACCTGAAGCAGGAGGCCGACAAGGCCGGCGTGGTCCTCACCGGCGCGGCCGGCGACGAGCCCGCCGCCGCCCTGGAGCTCATCGCCTTCGCCCAGAGCTGCGGCTTCGACATCGTGGCGGCCGGCAAGGGCAAGAACAACCCTCTGAAGTTCGACGCCATGCCCGAGGACTACGAGGCCGAGGCACGGGACCGCAACATGAGCGCCCGCATGCTGGTCGAGTTCGTCGACGGCTCGAAGACCGCCATCGAGATGACCGCCATCGCCAATGCCACGGGCCTCGTGCCCGACGTGCCGGGGATGCACGGCCCCGCGGCCGGTCGCGACGACCTCGCCCGGGTGCTCTGCACGGAGGCCGACGGCGGCATCCTCAAGCGGGCCGGCGTCGTCGACTACTCGATCGGCAAGGGCGTGGCGCCCGGCGTGTTCTGCATCGTCAAGCCCAGGCACGACCGCGTGAACGAGCGCATGATCGACCTCAAGGTCGGGCCCGGGCCGTGCTTCTCGCTGCTGCGGCCCTACCACCTCACCAGCCTCGAAGTGCCGCTCTCGGCCGCCCGCGCGGTGCTGCACCGGCGCGCCGACATGGTGCCGCTCGAGCGCCCCGTCGCGGAAAGCGTGGCGGTGGCCAAGCGCGACCTCCAGCCCGGCCAGACCCTGGAAGCCATCGGCCTCCACGACTACCGCGGCTTCGCCATGACGTGGGAGGATGCCCGCCAAGCGGGCGCGGTCCCGCTCGGCCTCGCCGAAAAGGCCCGCGTCACGCGGCACATCAAGAAGGGCGAGACGCTCACCTCCGCCAATTGCGCGCCGGACGAGACGCTGATCGTCACCCAGATCCGCCGCCGCCTCGACCAGGCGGACGCCCGCTTCCTGGCCCCCGCCGCCGCCTGAGGCCTCCCGGCCCGCGGCGCCACGCGCTCGCGGGTCTTCCCGCCGAGAGCCCTTCCTGACAGACGAGCCCCGCCATGGTCGATGTCGCCACGATCCCGCCCTCGTCCCCGCCGGCCACCGGCGGCAACCTGCCGGACGCCTACCGGCGCCTGGGCGCCCCGGCGCTGCGCGACGCGCTGAAGAAGATGTACCTCATCCGCCTGTTCGAGGAAGGCGCCGAACAGGCCTACATGCGCGGCCTCATCCACGGCACCATGCACCTGTCGATCGGCCAGGAGGCCAGCGCGGTGGGTTCGTGCATCGCGCTCACGGATGCCGACTACATCACCTCGACGCACCGGGGCCATGGCCATTGCATCGCCAAGGGCGCCGACGTGAAGCGGATGTTCGCCGAGTTCTTCGGCAAGGAGACCGGATACTGCCACGGCCGCGGCGGTTCCATGCACATCGCCGACGTCGCCAAGGGCAACCTCGGCGCCAACGGGATCGTCGGAGGCGGCATCCCGATCGCGGTCGGGGCGGCGCTCTCGGCCAAGCGGCGGCGCACGACGGACGTCGTCGTCTCCTTCTTCGGCGACGGCGCCAACAACGAGGGGGCGTTCCACGAGGCGCTCAACATGGCCTCGGTGTGGAAACTGCCGGTCATCTTCGTTTGTGAGAACAACCGTTACGGGATGTCGACCTCGACGGCGCGCTCGACGGCGGTGCCGAATGTCGCCGACCGGGCGGCCGCCTATGCCATGCCGGGCGTGATCGTCGACGGCAACGACTTCGGCGCCGTGGCGGCGGCCTCGATGGACGCCGTCGACCGGGCCCGGCGCGGCGACGGACCGACGCTGATCGAGAGCAAGACCTACCGCATCCGCGGCCATTCCCGCTCCGACCGCAACCGCTACCGCACCAAGGAGGAGATCGCGGAGTGGCAGGCCCGCGACCCCATCGTGGCGCTGGAGCGCGACCTCCTGAGCCTCGGGCTGCTGAGCGACGCCGAGGTCGACGCCATCCGCGCCGAAGCCGCCCTCGAGATCGAGGAGGCCGTCGCCTATGCGGCGGCGAGCCCCGCACCCAAACCCGAGGACCTGACCCGCTTCGTCTACGCCGACTGACGTCGGCGAGCACCCGCGCCCAAGCCTGTCGCCCAAGCCTGTCACCCAAGCCTGTCACCCAAGCCTGAGGAACCGACCATGGACGCCGCCGTCCGCGAACTCACCTACGCCCAGGCCATCCAGGAGGCCATGACGATCGCCATGGAGGCCGACGAGAGCGTGGTCCTGATGGGGGAGGATATCGGGGTCTACGGCGGCGCCTTCCAGGTGACGGGCGACCTCGTCCACCGCTTCGGCGAGGACCGGGTGATGGACACGCCGATCTCCGAGCTCGGCGGAGCCGGCGTCGCCGTGGGCGCCGCCATGACGGGACTGAAACCGATCTTCGAGTTCCAGTTCTCCGACTTCGCCACCTTGGCCATGGAGCAGATCGTCAACCAGGCGGCCAAGATGCGCTACATGCTGGGCGGCGAGGTCGGCGTGCCGCTGGTGATGCGCTTCCCGAGCGGCAGCGGCACGGGCGCCGCCGCCCAGCACAGCCAGAGCCTCGAAGCCTGGCTGGCCCATGTGCCGGGGCTGAAGGTCGTCCAGCCGTCGACGCCGCACGACGCCAAGGGGCTGCTGCTCGCCGCCATCGCGGACCCCGACCCGGTGATGATCTTCGAGCACAAGCTGCTCTACAAGAGCAAGGGCGTGGTGCCCGAGGGCCATTATACCGTACCGATCGGCACGGCCGCGGTGCGGCGGGTCGGGCATCACGTCACCATCGTGGCGACGTCCATCATGGTGCATCGCGCGCTCGACGCCGCCGCCGAACTCGCCCGGGAGGGCATCGAGGCCGAAGTGATCGACCTCCGGTCCCTGCGCCCGATGGATACCGCCACCATCACGGCCAGCGTCAGAAAGACCGGCCGCCTCATGAGCGTCTACGAGGGGGTGAAGACGCTCGGCATCGGCGCCGAGATCTCGGCCGCCATCGCGGAGAGCGAGGCCTTCGACTATCTCGATGCGCCCATCCTGCGCCTCGGGGGTGCGGACTGCCCGATCCCCTACAACCCCGACCTCGAGAAGCTCGCCGTGCCGCAGGTCGCCGGCATCGTCGAGGGCGCTCGCGCCCTCGCCCGCGGGAGGGTCTGATGCCGAGCGAAGTCATCCTGCCCCGCGTCGACATGGACATGGCGACGGGCAAGATCTCGAAATGGCTGGTCGACGATGGCGCGCCCGTGACCAAGGGGCAGCCGCTCTTCGAGATCGAGACCGACAAGGCCGCCATGGAGATCGAGGCCGAGGCGTCGGGCACCATCCGCACCCTGGCCCGCGCCGGCGCAGAAGATGTCGCGGTCGGCAGCGTCGTGGCCTGGATCTACCGGGAGGGCGAGGCCGCCGGCGCGCCGGAGCCGGCGAAGCATGCGGTGGCGGCGCCATCCCCCGCCGAGGCCCCCCGGGCGCCGCAGGAAGCGCCCGCCCGGGCCGCGCAGGCCGCCGCCGCCGCGCTTCCCGAGGAGGCCCCCGGCCGTCCCCGCGCCACGCCGCTCGCCCGCCGCCTCGCGCGGGAGCGGGGCGTCGCCATCGCCGACCTCCGCGGCACCGGCCCGCGCGGCCGCATCCAGGCCAGCGACGTCGCGGCCCGCGCCCCGGCCGCGGTCCGCAGCCCGCCGCGGGACATGCCGGCCCCCGCCGCGCCGGACCGGCCCGAGGCGGCCCCGCCGCCGCCGGCGCCGGCGCGCGACGGCCCATCCGGTGGTCTCACGATGCTGCGCGAGGGGACGGGCACGCCCGTCGTGCTGCTCCACGGCTTCGGCTCGGAATCGGACGCCTGGCGCCCCTTCCTCCAGGGCTACGGGGGCGGCAGGCCCATCCTGGCGCTGGACCTGCCGGGCCACGGCACGCGGCCGCTCGACCGACCCGCGAGTTTCGAGGCCGTGGTCGACGCCGTCGAAGCCGCGCTGGTCGGCCCGGGCCTCGGCCCCGTCCACCTCGTCGGCCACTCGCTGGGCGGCGCGGTCGCGGTGGCGGTCGCGGCACGGGGCGCCGTCGACCTGCGTTCGCTGCTGCTGCTCGCCCCTGCCGGCCTCGGCCCCGAGATCAACGGCGCGTTCCTGGACGGCTATCTCGCGGCGACCTCCGAGGCGTCGCTCGGCCCCTGGCTCCGCGAACTCGTGGCCGAGGCCGGTGCCGTCACGCCGGCCTTCGTGCGGGCGACCCTGAAGGGCCGCGAGGCCGTCCTGCCGGCCCAGCGCCGGCTCGCCGCCGCGCTCTTCCCCGATGGCACGCAAGCCTTCACGGTCCGGGCCGACCTCGCGCGCCTCGCCTGTCCGGTCCGGGTGGTGTTCGGCACTGCCGACCGCATCGTGCCGGTCCGCCACGCCGAAGCCCTGCCCGCCATGGTGGCGCTGCATCGCCTGCCCGGTGTCGGCCACCTGCCCCAGATCGAGGCCCGCGACGCCGTCCAGGCCATCCTGGCCCAGATGGCCGTGCCGTGAGGCCGGCCGGGTGCGGCGCGGGCGGGCGTGCAGCAGGATGACACAGCCCGCCCGAACCGGCGAACGTGCCGCCGCGTTGGCGGAGCGGCGGCGGCCTCGTATATTCAACCGGCATGCGCCGCCGCCGTCACCGGCGCGATCGAGGTCCTGAACGATGAGCCCGACCAGCAGCCTCCTCCATGCCTTGAAGGACCAGATCCGGACCGTGAAATATTCGATCCGGGCCGAAGCCCACATGCCGGGATCGATGGTGCCGCGCGCGCTGCAGAGCCGCGAGGTGCGGCGGCTCACGAGCCTCAGCGCGGTCGTCAGCACGCCCGCCTTCCGCCTGGTGGACGGGATCGTCACCCGCGTCGAGACGATCGCCATGGACCTTTTGGGCGCCCAGCCGCGCCCCGACGTGGTCCTGGTGGAACCGGTCGACGCCTATCTGGCGGACGGGTTCGACTTCACCGACAAGCTGTTCGTGCTGTTGAAGCAGGTGGTCGACACGAGGAGCGCGCCCAGCGTCTTCGTGTCCGAGCAGGCGCTCGACGCGGCTTGGGCCATCGTGGCCCAGGCGCTGCCGCAGGGCGGCGCCGGGACGGATCCCGTGCTGGCCTGCGCCATCGTGGCGGGCGCCCTCGCCCGCACGCAACCGGTGCGCCGGCTGGGCTACCGGGAGGGGGCGCCCGAGACCCATTTCGCGGGCGCGCCGAGCCTCTATTGCGGGTTGCTGGTCGGGCTGATGATCGCGGTCGCGACGGTGCGGCCCGCGACGGCGGGGGACGGGGCGGCGCTGCTGGAGAGTTCGGACAGCGCCGTGAACGCCCGCTTCGAACGGTTCCGGCAGGCGATGGACGGCAAGACGGCGGCCGAGTCCGTCGCCGCCGAATACCGCAAGCTGATCCCCTTCCTGCCCTGAGGGGCGTGCCGCCCGGCCGCCCGGCCGCGAGGCCGCGGCGGCCGGGCGTCTTCAGGCGATCTCGCTTTCGAGCGCCTTCGGCGCCACGCGCCGGGCCAGCGCCAGCTTCACCGCCTTGCGGCTCACCACCGAGGCCGGGAAATACCAGTTCGGCTCGTTGCCGATCAGCATGTCGAGGAACGGGACCGCGAGGCTCGCGTCCTCGCCGGCGTTCTCGCGATACGACCACCAGACGCGGAGATCGTCCGCCAGCGTCGGCAGCGTCAGCGTCATGCCCTCCTGCTCCAGGACGATGTGGACGACGCAGAGGCAATAGTTCGTGTAGAGGAAGCCCTCCGGCCAGGCACGGGCGATCCGAAGCGTCGAGTCCTGGACCACGCCGGGAGCATCGGCGGCGGCGGAATCGACCGCCAGCGCGGGCTTGCCGCGCAGCAATTCGCGCACCAGAAGTCCGGCCGCGAAGGTGATGAAGTCACGCCTGTCCAGCGTCGAGAACCCGACATTCTCTGAAAAGACTTCGGTCCAGTTCAGGTACGCCTCAGTCAACTTGGCGTCGTCGATCTCGAACGCGAGGCCGTAACGCTGTCCGATGAGGCGGGCATGCTGCTTGAACGTGGTTTTGAACCACCGCATCTGGCGCACGCGATGGCGGATGTCGGTGATACCCTCGGCCTGATCCAACAATTCGAGGTCCATGGTCTCACTCTGATGGCGTCGGGGCGGCGACGCGATGGGGCACGATTTCCATGTCCGAAAGGCGGCCAAACGGTCCGGCAGATTCTTTTTTTGCCGGCGCCGTCCGGCGGTCTGAACATATTGACAGTCATTTGGACGAATGTACAATCTGCTGATCGAGCGTCGTCACCCGCCATCGCCAGAGCGGGATCGCAGCTCCAGGGAGGATGTCATGTCGTCTATGGCTCTCGCCACCGCGGGGCTCGTGCTGGCCTGGGCGCTGCAGGGCTACGGCACCTACCGCCAGATCAAACATTACGCGGCCGCGATGGGCGAGCTCACACGCTCCTGGAGCGACGGGTTCGTCGGCACCGGCCGGGCCCGCTCGCGTTTCGGCGCCGGCACCGTCCTGCTGCTCGTCGTCGATGCCGACCGGGTCGTGCGCCGCCTCCTGGTGATGCGCGGCGTCACGGTTTTCGCCCGCTTCGCGCGGCTCCCCGAGGTCGAGGGCGTGCCGCTGGCGGCGCTCGACGACAACGCCGCCCTGCGGCCCGCCGACCGGGTGGCGCTGCGGGTCGCCGCCGAACAGATCGAACGGGCCGCCGCGCGCGCCCGCGACGCGATGGCCGCCGCCTGACGGCCGCAACAGGGAGGGACGCGGATGGCATTGATGATGGCACTCGCCCACGGGGCGGACTGGTCGGCGCTGGCCGGAGCGGCGGATGTCGGCACGCATCTGGCGCACGGCGCCGGGCGGGTGATCCTCGCCGCCGCCGATGCGGCGGCGCCCGCCGGCGGCGCCGACGCCCTGACCAAGTACCAGGACCAGGTGAAGAACCTGAAGCCCAACGCCGAACAGCTCGGCTGGCTCGGCACCTTCGGCACGCATTTCATCGGCATGTTCCAGAAGGGCGGCGAGGTCTTCGTCGGCTTCGTCACCGGCATCATCCCGACGCTGGTCGTGCTGATGACGGCCTTCTACGCCCTCACCGGGCTCGTCGGGGAGGAGCGCGTGCATGGCTTCGCCCAGTTGATGGGTCGCTCGGCGCTGACCCGCTACACCATCCTGCCCGTCCTGTCGGTGTTCTTCCTGACCAATCCCATGGCCTACACGTTCGGCACGTTCCTCGAAGAGAAACACAAGCCGGCCTTCTACGACTCGGCGGTGTCGTTCGTGCACCCGATCCTCGGGCTCTTCCCGCATGCCAACGCCGGCGAATACTTCGTCTGGGGCGGGGTCCTCGTGGCGTTGCTGGACCTCGAGAAGCGCGGCGTGATCCCGGAAGGGTATCACGTGAAACTGGCCATCTGGTACTTCATCGTCGGGCTGATCGTGATCCTCCTCAAGGGGATCGTGACCGAGCGCATCACGGCCTTCATGGCACGCCGCCAGGGCGTGGAACTCTGATCGACGGAACCGAGGGGAGGGACGCGCCATGGCGCTGGTCGAGACCAAGTACAAGGCCGTGAAGATCAGTTCGGGACCCGGCGGGTGGGGTGGTCCGCTCGTCATCGAGCCGAACAGCCAGCGCGACAAGATCGTCGCCGTGACGGGCGGCGGCATCCCGCCCATCGCCAAGCTGATCGCCGAGATGACCGGCGGCATCGCGGTCGACGGGTTCCGCCAGCCGCCGCCCGAGAGCGAGATGGCCTGCGTGATCGTCGATTGCGGCGGCACGGCGCGCTGCGGCGTGTATCCGCGCAAACGCATCCCGACCATCAACCTCACGCCCGTCGGCCAATCGGGTCCGCTGGCGCAGTTCATCACGGAGGACATCTACGTGTCCGGCGTGAAGGACAGGCAGATCGAGTTCGCCGACGGCTCCGTCGCGCCCACGGCCGCCGGGGCGGCGGGCGCCAGGGCCGCGACGGCACCCGCCGCCAAACCGGCCCCCGCGCCCGAGACGGGCGGAGGCGGCTTCATCGAGCTCATCGCCTCGATCGGCCGCGTGATGGGACGCGTCGTCGGCATCTTCTTCAACGCCGGGCGCCGGACCATCGACCAGGTGGTGCGCAACGTGCTGCCCTTCATGGCCTTCGTGACCATGCTGATCGGCATCATCCTCTACACGGGGATCGGCGACGTCATCGCCCGGCCGATGGGGCCCCTCGCCAACAACATCGTCGGCCTTCTGGTCATCTCGGCCATCTGCGGCCTGCCGTTCCTGTCGCCGATCCTCGGGCCGGGAGCCGTCATCGCCCAGGTCATCGGCGTCGCCATCATCGGACCCCAGATCCAGAACGGCACGATCGCCCCCGCCATGAGCCTGCCGGCGCTCTTCGCCTACAACACGCAGGTCGGCTGCGACTTCATCCCGGTCGGGCTGGCGCTGGGCGAAGCCAAGCCCAAGACGATCGAGATCGGCGTGCCGGCGGTGCTGCTGAGCCGACAGGTGATGGGGCCGCTGTCGGTCGTCATCGCATGGGTGTTCTCGCTCTTCGTGATGTGACGAGACCCGATCCACCGCGCGTCCTCCGAGGGACCGGAGACGCGCGGGACCTGCGGCGACCCTCCTGGATTGCGACGAGGTATCGATGACCACCCATTACCGCACCGCGCTGACCGCCGTCGGCCCGGACGCCGCCGACCTGCTGGAAGGCGGCATCCTGATCCTGTTCGCCGACGGCGCCCCTCCGGAGCTCGCCGAAGTCTCGGTGCTCCACCGGGTCGCCGAAGGTCCGAGCACCGAGGCACCGCGGGTCGGCGCCCGGCTGACGATCGGCGAGGTCGGTGCCGAGCTGACCGCCATCGGCGAACTCGCCTGGGCCAAGATCGCCGACATGGGGCACGTCGTCATCAACTTCGACGGGGCGACGGACAGCAAACGCCCCGGCGAGATCTCGGTCGCCGCCGTGGATCCGGCGGCACTGGCCGCCGCCATCCGCCCAGGCGCCACCCTGACCATCGCGGGCTAGGGAGCCCGGCATGGAACGGCTCGTGACCATCCGGGTGAAGGACGGGCTGCACGCCCGCCCCGCCACCCAGTTCGCCAAGCTGGCCAAGACCTTCGTGGCCGACGTGGAACTGCGGCGGGGCGGGTCGGCGCCGGCCAAGGCCAAGAGCGCCGTCAAGCTCATGCTGCTCGGCCTCAAGGAGGGCGACGACGTCGCGCTCGCCGCCACGGGCGAGGACGCCCCCGCGGCCCTCGATGCGCTCTGCGATTTCCTCGCCAGCCGGGAGGCCGGCATCGCGCCCGCCGGGGCGGACCAGACGTCGGGCAGTTTCACCCCCGCGCCGCAGGGCCTGCCGTCCGGCAGCGCAGGCATTCCGGCCAGCGAAGGCGCCGCGGTCGGGCCGGCCTTCGCCTTCTTCCCCGAAGTGCTGCGGGCGCCGGACCGCGCCATCCCGGCCGAGGCGGTCGACGACGAGGTCGCCAGGATGCGCGCCGCCCTCGACGCTGACCACGGCGGCCTTCATCGCCAGCAAGCTCAGGCCCGGCGTCGGCGCCGGAGGACGCGCAGATCGTCGACGCGCTGATCGAGGTCGCACGCGATGCGGAGTTCGTCGCCGCCGTCGAGGCGGGCATCCGGGGCGGGCGGGACGCCGTGACCGCCGTCCTCGGGGCGGGCGCGACCTTGTCGGCCGCCTTCGAACGCGTCGAGGACGACTATATCCGGGCCCGCGCCGAGGACGTCCGTGGGGTGACGCGCGCCCTGGCTCTCGCCCTGCTGGGCCGTGCCGACGCGGATCTCGCCGCCGTGCCGCCGGGCTCGGTCCTGGTGGCCGACGAAGTCTCGGCCTGGGACTTCATGAAGGCGCCGGCCCAGGTCCTCGCCGGCATCGTCTGCACCCAGGGGGCCGCGACCTCGCACGTCGCCATCATGGCGCGGACGCAGGGCGTGCCGGCGGTGCTGGGCTGGCGCGCGGGCGCGGATGCGCTGCGCGGGGCAACGAGCGTGGCGCTCGACGGCAGGACCGGCGACGTGTGGGTCGATCCCGATGCCGCGACCACCGCGGCCGTGCGGGCGCGGGCGGACCGGGACCGCCAGGCCCGTGATGCGCTGGCGCACCTGCGCGACGTCGCCGCCCGTGACCCGCGGCGGGCGGCGCATCGAGGTCGCCGCCAACCTCGGGTCGTTGAAGGAGATCGAGGCGGCCCGCGCGGCCGGCGCCATGGGGGTCGGGCTGTTCCGCACCGAACTCCTGTTCATGGAACGCAAGGTCCTGCCGACCGAGGACGAGCAGGCCGCCGTCTACGGCGAACTCGCCCGCGCCTTCGCGCCCCACCCCGTCGTGGTGCGCACGCTCGACATCGGCGGCGACAAGCCGGTCGCCGGCATCGTCTTCCCCCACGAGGACAACCCGTTCCTGGGCTGGCGGGGCGTGCGCATGTGCCTCGACCTGCCGGACGTGTTCAAGCCGCAGCTGCGGGCGCTGCTGCGCGCCGCCGCCGAAGGCAACGTCAAGGTCATGGTGCCGATGATCACCAACGTCGACGAGGTGCTGCGCGTCAAGGCGCTCATCGCCGAGTGCCGCGCCGAACTCGACCGCGAGGGCGTGGCGGCGGGGGACTTCGACTTCGGCGTCATGATGGAGACGCCGGCCGCCGCCCTGCTGGCGGCGGATCTCGCCCGCCACGTCGCCTTCTTCTCGATCGGCACCAACGACCTTACCCAGTACGTGATGGCGGCCGACCGGCTGAACCCGCGGGTGGCCGATCTCAACCGCGCCGACAATCCGGCGGTCCTGCGCGCCGTCGAGCTCATCTGCACGGCGGCCCGGGAGGCGGGCATCTGGGTCGGGATCTGCGGCGAGGCTGCGGCCCGCCCCGACCTCATCGCGACCTTTCTGCGGTTCGGCGTCGGTGAACTCTCCATGAGCCCGGCCTCGATCCCCCGCGCCAAGGCCGCCGTGATGGAGGCCGAGTGACGGCGCGTCCCGCCATGCGCCACGGCCGCGCTTTACTTAATCCGAGCTCATTCTTCTCCTAGGCCCGTCCGCCGAGCCGCCGGCCCGACCCTCGCGTCACGCCGGCTCCGGCACGACGACCGCACCCGACGCGGCGGACAGGTAGGCGGCTTCGACGAGCGAGAAGGTGCGCAGGTTGTCGCGGCCCGACGTCTGCGGCTCAGCGCCGGTGTCGAGGCAGTCGAGCCAATGGCTCTGCGTCGCCACCACGCTGTCCTGGATCAGGGCCCATTGCGGGCTCATCCAGGGGCGCACGAGCGGCGCCGCGACCTCGTGCGTGGTGCCCGCCGGGCCCGTCACCGCGAGGTGGAAGTCCCGGTCGAGCCGCAGGGAGCCGCGCGTGCCGTCGATGTGGACCAGCGTCTGCGGGAACGGGTCGGGTGACTGCCGGCTGGCGTAGCTCACCTCGACGATGCTGGTCGCCCCACCCCGGTGCCCCAGCATCACGGTCGCCATGTCCTCGCCCCGGATGCCCGGTCGGACGGACTGGCTGCGGCACGCCACGGTCTCGGCCTCGCCCATGAAGACCCGTGCGATGTCGAGGACGTGGATCCCGAGGTCGAGCAGGACGAAGCGCTCCACCTCGGCGAGATAGGGCTGGCCCGCGTAGATGTCGTAGCCGGTGCGGAACGAGAACCGGCCCCACACGGGCTCGCCGATGGCGCCCGAGGCCACGACGGCGGCGGCGCGCAGCAGGGGCGCCTGGAAGCGGAAGTTCTCGTGCACCATCAGGGGACGGCCGGCCCGCGCCATGGCAGCGACGAGCGCCCGCGCGTCCTCCCAGGTGGGCGCCATCGGTTTCTGCACCACGGCCGCGACGCCGGCGCGCCCGCAGGCCTCGACGAGGGCCCGGTGCGAGGGCGCGGTCGTGGCGATATCGACGAAGTCGAGGGACTCGCGGGCGAGCAGCGCGTCGATGTCGGTGTAGGGGGCCGGGATGCCGAAGTCCCGCGCCGCCGCCTCGGCCTTGACAGGGTCGAGGTCGCAGACCGCGACGATGGCGCAGCGGTCGCCGAGGTCCCGCCAGCCTTCGAGATGGTTGCGGGCGAAGAAACCGCACCCCACGAGCGCGCCACGCCTGAGCGTCATGGGCATGCGCCTTCGATCATCTCGTGGCATCCGGACCGGCGGGGCCGGTCACGATCGAGACCGTGAGGGCGACGAGGCCCGGCCCGAAGGCTCGCGCGTGGTTGTCGCGTCATCGTTCCTCCCGAGAGCCCCGGACGGATCGAGCCGTCCTCGTGCAAGGCCGCGTGGTAGCGCTGTCAGGGGTATCTTGACAGCGCTTTGGCTTCAAGCCCAGTCTATCTCGCAACAGCAGATGCCGCGACGAAGTCGGCCGCAAGTGGGGGAAGAGCGATGGACAGGCGTGACGTCATCCGTGGGATGGGCGGCTTGGCTTTGAGCGCCGCGTTACCGACCCTTGCGCGAGCCGCCTCCGCCAAGCCTCTCAAGATCGGCTACAACGTCGCCACGCTGGCCAATCCCTTCTTTCAGGGGATGACCAAGGGCGTGGTCGATGCCGTCAAGCAGTTCCCCAACATGACGCTGCTGAACACCAACGCCAACGGCGACGCCAACACGCAGGCGAGCCTGGTGGTGGACCTCATCAACCAGGGCGTCGATGCGCTGATCCTCAACCCCATCAACGCCAACGCCATCGTGCCGGTGGTCCAGCGCGCCGATGCCAAGAAGATCCCGGTCTTCACGCTCGACCGCGGGGCCGCCTGCGGCGACTGCCAGGCCAACTTCCTCGAGACCGACAACGTGGCCATGGGGCGCGAGGGCGCCCGCTACATCGCCGAACAACTCAAGAAACGCTACGGCAAGATCCAGGGCAACGTGGTCGACCTCGTGGGCCTCATCGGCACCACGGCCGGCGACGACCGCGACCGCGGCTTCATGGACGAGTTCAAGTCCATCGCGGCCCAGAACCCCGACCTCAAGCTCGTGGCCCGCCAGGAGGGGCAGTTCGACCAGGAGAAGTCGTTCAACCTCATGAGCCAGATCATGGCGGCGAACGCCCAGATCGACGCGGTGTTCAACGGCAACGACGACAATGCCGTCGGCGCCCTGCGGGCCATCCGGCAGGCCAGCCGCAACGTGCCGATCGGCGACCCCAAGCACATCATCATCATCGGCATCGACGGCACCCGCCAGGCCCTGACGGCCATCCGCAAGGGCGACATGGACGCGACCCTGTCGCAGAACCCGCTCACCATGGCGTCCCAATCGGTGAAATACGTCGACCAGTTCTACAACGGCGACAGGGCCAAGATCCCGGCCCACGAGTTCTGGCCGCATATCCTCATCACCAAGGACAATATCGAGAGCCCCGAGGTGAAGAGCTACGGCCTCTGGGGCGAGGCCGTCTAGGCCGGCCCGACGAGGGGCCGCCGCTCGTGACGCCGCCCGCGACCCCGCACGACCGGGTGGCCGCACCCGGTCGCGGCGCCGCCTGACCGGCCGGGCGAAACGCGATGGCAACCCTGCTCGACATGAAGGACGTCTCGAAGGCGTTCCTCGGCGTACCGGTGCTGACCGACGTGTCGATCGCGCTCGAAGCCGGCGAGGTCCTCGGCATCGTGGGCGAGAACGGGGCGGGCAAGTCGACCCTGATGAAGATCCTCGCCGGGCTCCACCGGCCGGACGGGGGCACGATCCGGCTCGAGAACAGGCCCTTCGCGCCGCACGACCCGCGCGACGCCCTGGCGGCCGGCATCAAGGTCGTGCACCAGGAGCTCAGCCTGTTCCCGGACCGCACCGTCGCCGAGAACGTCTTCGCGGGCGTGCTGCCGACGACGCCCTTCGGCACCGTCCGGCGCCGGCGCCTCCTGCGCGACACGGCGGCCGTGCTGAAGCGCGTCGGGCTCGACGTCGCGCCGGGCACGCGGGTGCGCCACCTGTCGCTGGCGCAGCGCCAGCTCGTCGAGATCGGCCGCGCGCTGTCCCAGAAGGCCCGGATCATCGTCATGGACGAGCCGACCGCCACCCTGACGGGGCACGAGGTCGCGTTCCTGATGAGCACGATCCGGGCGCTCAAGGCCGACGGCGTCGGCATCATCTTCATCAGCCACCACCTCGAGGAGGTGTTCGCGATCTGCGACCGGATCGCGGTGATGCGCGACGGCCGCAGCGTCGAGGTCCGGCCCGTCGCCGAGTGGACCGAGACGAGCCTCGTCCAGGCCATGGTGAACCGGCCGATCGACAAGTTCTTCCCCAAGCGGGACATCGTGCCGGGCGCCGTCCTGCTCGACGTGCGGGAGCTGACGAGCCGCGGGCGCTTCAGGGACGTGTCCTTCAGCGTCCGGGCAGGCGAGATCTACGGGCTCGCGGGCCTCGTCGGGGCGGGACGCTCCGAGGTGCTCAAGGCCATCTTCGGCGCATTGCCGATCGCGGGCGGGCGCATCGCGGTCGCGGGCGAGGACTACCGGCCCCATTCGCCGCGCCGGTCGCTGCGGCGCGGCATCGTGCTGACGCCGGAGGACCGCAAGCTCGAAGGTCTGGTGCTGCCTTTCTCGATCCGCAGCAACATCGCCATGTCGACGCTTCGAGCCCTGTCGCGCTGGGGCGTGGTCTCGGCCCGCCGGGTCACGCGGCTCGCCGAAGGCTCGATCCGCTCGCTGCGCATCCGCACCCGCTCGCCCGGCCAGGAGGTGCGGCGCCTGTCGGGCGGCAATCAGCAGAAGGTCGTGCTGGCCCGTGCCATGAGCGTCGAGCCGCGCGTCTTCCTGCTCGACGAACCGACGCGCGGCGTCGACGTCGGCGCCAAGGTCGAGGTCTATACGCTGATCGGCGAGCTCGCCGCGAAGGGAGCCGCCGTGCTCATCGTGTCGTCCGACCTGCTGGAGCTCATCGGCCTGTGCGACCGGATCGGCGTGCTGCGCGGCGGGCGCCTGGCCGGCGAGGTGGAACGGGCCGAGTTCAGCCAGGACCGCATCATGTCCCTCGCGGCGATCGGATAGTGGGATGAGCCTCGACGACGCATCGGCTCCGGCGGAGCACAGGAAGGCCGGCCGATCCCGGCTCAAGGTGGACCTCAGCGACCTCACCGTCCTCGCGGTGTTCCTCGCCATCGTGGTCTACCTGTCGGTCTCGACCGCCTCGTTCCTGTCGACCGCCAACCTCATGGCGATCCTGGTCGCGACCTCGCTCATCGCCATCGTGGCCTGCGGCCAGACCTTCGTGATCATCACCGGGGGCATCGACCTGTCGTCCGGCTCCGTCGTGGCCCTCGCCGGCATCGTGTCGGCGATGGCGCTCCAGGCCCACCTGCCGGTGTCGGTCGCGGTCGCCACGGGCGTGCTGGTCGGCGCGGGATGCGGCCTCTTCAACGGCCTCGCCGTGACGCTGCTCGGCATGAACCCGTTCATCGTGACGCTCGCCGCCATGGCGATGGCGCGCGGGCTCGCCTTCATCCTGCCGAACGGCGCGACGCTGTTCGGCTTCGACGACGCCTTCGACGCGATCGGGGGCGGCCTCGTGGGCTTCTTCCCCATCGCGGGCATCATCTCGCTCGTCGCCCTCGGCATCGGGGCCTTCGTGCTCGGCAGGACGGTGTTCGGCAGCGAGGTCTATGCCGTCGGCGGCAACCGCGAGGCCGCGTTGATGACCGGCATCCCGGTGCGGCGCACGCTCCTCGCCGTCTACGTGATCTCGGGCGCGCTGGCGGGGCTCGGCGGCATCATCCTGGCCGGCCGGCTCGACTCGGCCCAGCCGATCGCCGCCAGCGGCCTCGAACTCAACGCCATCGCGGCGGTGGTGATCGGCGGGGCCTCGCTGTTCGGCGGACGCGGCTCCATGCTGGGCACAATCCTCGGCGTCCTCCTGATCGGCGTGATCAACAACGGCCTGACGCTGCACAACGTCGAACCCTTCTGGGTGCAGTTCATCCAGGGCGCCGTGATCTTCCTCGCCGTGCTGTTCGATTCCCTGAACACCAAGCGCAAGGCGGCGTCCTGAGACGCCACCCGCCTCCGCCACCGCGGTGGCGCCGGCCCGGAGCCAAGGAGCAGACATGAGATACCGCACGCTCGGCCGATCGGGCCTCAAGGTCTCCGTCCTGTCGATGGGGACGTTCACGTTCGGCGGCCGAGGCCCCTTCGCCATGACGGGCAGCCAGGGCGTGCCCGAGGCGCGGCGCCTCGTCGACACCTGCCGGGACGCCGGCATCAACCTCTTCGACACGTCGAACATGTATTCGCTCGGCCTGTCGGAGGAGATCCTCGGCCAAGCGCTGGGCGACGCGCGCGACGACGTGCTGATCTCAACCAAAGCGCGCATGAAGATCGGCGACGGGCCCAACGACGAGGGCGTGTCGCGCTTCCACCTCGTGCGCGAATGCGAGCGCAGCCTGAAGCGTCTGCGCCGCGACCATATCGACATCTACTACATGCACGAATGGGACGGCACGACGCCGCTCGACGAGATGCTGGGCGCGCTCGACAGCCTCGTGACCCAGGGCAAGATCCGCTACATCGGCTGCTCGAACTATTCGGGCTGGCACGTCATGAAGGCGCTGGGCGTCAGCGACCTCAAGTCCTACCCGCGCTTCGTCACCCAGCAGATCCACTACACGCTCGAAGCCCGCGAGGCCGAATACGAGCTGCTGCCGATCTCCGTCGACCAGGGGCTGGGGGTGCTGGTCTGGAGTCCCCTCGCGGCCGGCCTCCTGTCCGGCAAGCATCGGCGCGACCGGCCGGTGCCGGAGGAGTCCCGCCAGGCCAAGGGCTGGACCGAGCCGCCGATCCGCGACAGGGAGCGGCTCTGGTCCATCGTGGATACGCTGGTTTCGATCGGCGAGGCGCGCGGCGTGTCGGCGGCACAGATCGCCCTCGCCTGGCTGCTGGAGCGGCCCGGCATCACCTCGGCCGTGATCGGCGGGCGGACCGAGGCCCAGTTCAGGGACTCGATCGCGGCGGCCGACCTCGTCCTGACCGACGACGAGCGCCGGCGGCTCGACGAGGTCAGCGCCATCCCGATGCTCTACCCCTACTGGCATCAGGGCCAGTTCGCGCGGGACCGGTTCAGCGAAGCCGATTGGGCCCTGCACCGCTCGAACCCCGAGGCGCGCTGAAGCGCCGGGGGCCGGGCGGTCAGCCGTTCGCCACGAGGACGCCGGGGCGGCTCACGCGGGCCGCCTCCGGACGGCGGCCGGGGGGAGACCAGGCCCCGGGAACCCGGCGAAACGCCAGGATGAAGACCCACATGGCGAGCATGGGCGGCTCGCGCGTGGCGAGGCCGTTGCTGCTCGCGCCGATGAAGATGAAGAGCGCCATGGCCAGGAAGGTCGCGGCGGATGCGCCCCGCAGCAGGCCCCACGAGGCCCAGGCGAACACGAGCACGAAGATCACCGACCAGACGGCGCCGAAGATCGCCACGAAGACCACGACGGCACTCTCGACCGCGACGAGGTGGAGCTTCTCGACCGCGAACCGGGTCACGGCCGGCATGCCGAAGCCGAACAGGATGTCGGACAGCGGCAGCCCGTCGAAGACCTGGTAGATCACTACCCGGGCTGCCGCGTTCTTGTCGACGATGCCGCCCTGGAACCGCTGGAGCGCGCCGGCGGCATAGAGCATCGCCGCCACAAGCGGCACCGCGACGGCGGCCGCGAGGGCGACGATCATGCGCCGCTCCAGCCGCCGCTGCGGGACGGGGTTCGGCCGGATCGCCGCGATCGCGAGGAGCAGCATGCAGACGCTGCCGCCCAGCAGCGCGGTCCGGGCACCCGACGCCGCGAGGGCCAGGTAGAAGAAGGCGCAAAGACCGGTCTTGACCGCGCGCGACCAGTCTGTCGCCGCCGTGAGGGGGATGGCGACCGCGCACCACAGGCCGAGCGTCAGGGGATGGCTGGAGAGGCCGGTGGGCCGGAACGCCGCTTCGGACTCGGAGAACGGCAGCAGCCGCGTCTTCAGGGCGAACTCGACGATCGCGAGGCCGGCACTGGCGATCAGCACCACGAGCAGCGCCTTGCCGGCACCCTGGCGCATCTCCGGCGGGAACAGGAAGAGCAGGGTCGCGAAACCCGCCATGACGTAGTTGTCGACGAGGAAGCCCGCCGAGCCGCCGTTGCCGCGCAGCCCGGCGAAGACCAGCATGGCGATGCAGCAGGCGCTGAACACCAGCGTCCTGCGCAGGACGCTGGTTTCCCACGGGTCGAGTTCGGCCCGGAAGGCGAGAAGGGCGAAGCCCGTGACGGCGATCAGTCCGTAGAAGCTTGGGTGGAACTTCTCGACGATGTTTCCCCCATCGAGGCTGTAGTTCATCACGAGGTTCAGCATGATCTGGTTGATGCCGAGCCTCGCCACGAACAGCGCGACGACGATGAGGTAGAGCGCGGACAGGACCGGGGACACGCGCCGAGCCGCGGCCGGCCGGGCCGTGAGCGAGACCGTCATGGCGCCGCGGCCCCGGGATCGCGCAGGCCGAGCGCCGCGAGCGCAGCGGGGTCGAGCGTCGTGCCCTCCTCCTGAGTGGTGATGCCCATGAAGGTCCCGCCCGCCAGCGCCCAGACCGCCCAGCCGAACCCGTGCGCCTCGGCTTCCTGGCGGACGTCCCGCAGCCACCCTTCCACGGAGGCCGCGTCGGCCCCGCCATGGTCGGGGAAGAAGCGGGCGACGCCGAACTCGCCGATGAGGATCCGCCCGGCGGGGATGCCGTGGCGCCCGGCCCAGGCGGCGACGCCGTCGAAGTCCTCGCGGATACGCCGCCGGTCCAGCCCGCCCTGCTGGTAGGCCGCGGCCTTGCGCAGGGCCTCGGCGATGACGGCGCGCCGTGCCGCGGGGCCGAGGGTGGGGTCGGCCGCGACGTTGTCGAGCACGAAGCCCGTGGCGTCCCGCATGGTCGACGCGGGATAGGGCATGCCCCCGAGGTAACGCCGGTAGAAGACCGTGCCCGGGCCCGCGCCCACGCCCTGGTGGGTGAAGTCGAGCGGCTCGTAATAGTGGAACGTGAACAGCACGTTGTCGTCGCGGAAGGAGGCGGGATCGATGTCCTCGAGCGCGTCCCGGGCACTGCTGCGCCCCCCCGTGAGCACGATCGGCATCGCCGGGGCCTCGGCCCTGGCGGCGCCATGCAGGATCTCCAGCATCGCCTGCCAGCGCGCCCGGCTCGCAGGATCGTAGCCGATGTCGGGCTCGTTCATCGGTTCGAGGGCGATCGCGGCATCCCCGGTGGCGCCCAGCAGCCGGGCCGTGCGGCGGACCAGCGCCGTGTAGCGCCGGAAGGCGGGCGCGTCGAGGGCGACCACATCGGCCCTGCGGTCGAAGGCGGCGACCTGCGGATTGGGCGCGAAATCGACGATCACGGCGAAGCCGAAGCCGCGCAGGCGCAGCACGGCGCGCAGGAGCGTCGCGTCGAGCCTGTCGCGGGCCGGCCCGGTCAGCTGGAGGAAGGGGCCGGGGTCGACGGCGAGCCGGATGAAATCGAGGCCGGACCGGCGGGCGTCGCGCAGGAGCTGGTCCGGCACGCGGCGCTGCGGGCCCGCGAAGGGCTCGTCCGCGTAACGGGACGGGTCGTCGGCCCTCACCTGCCCCCAGCCGAGCAGCGTCTGGATGGAGGCGCCGCGGCGGAAGGTGCCGGCGGGGGACGGGGCGTCGCCGGCGGCGGCGACCGGCAGCAGGGCGCTCCACAGGGCGACGAGCAGCCCCGGGACGAGCCCGAGGCGGCGGATGCCGGCCCGGGAGCCGACCTGTGGTGCGGGCGTCCGCCGCGTCCTCGTCATGTGCTCGCGTCCCGTCCACGGCCGGCCGGCCGGGCTCGCGCGCAGACTACGACGGCAGCCGTTAAGATCGGCTTGTCCTCGAGACTCAGCGCGGCTGCGTCCAGGGCCGCATCATGACGTCGCGGAACAGGAGCAGCGTCGCGGCACCGTAGACCACGGCGCCGGCCCCGACCTGCGCCGCCAGGCCCCAGGTCGTGGCGGGGAAGACCTCGGCCCGGACGGCGACGATCATGGCGCCGCTGGCCAGCGCGATGCGGCCGAGCGTGCCGAGCGGCACGACCAGTCGGTAGCGCAGCAGCGCCACGGTGAAGCTGACGATGCCGGTGATGACGCTGGCGGCGAGACAGCCCAGGCAGGCTCCGGCGAGCCCGCCCCAGGCCAGCCCGATCGAACAGAAGGCCAGGGTGGAGCCCGATTCCAGCATGTGCAGGCCCAGCAGGAACTTCGTGCGCCCCATGATGAGGTAGACCTGGTCGACGAAGTGCAGGCGGATGTTGCGCACCGCCGCCGCGAGGGCCGCGATCGGCAACACGACCAGGGTGGCGGCCTGGAAGTCCAGGCCCACGAGGTTGTTGGCGAGGGGTGCCGCCACCGCCATGGTGCCGAGCGCGGCGGGGATCAGCAGGCCGATCAGCAGGGCGCCGTTGAGGCTGAGCTGGGCGAGGCTCGCCCGCAGCCCGCGCTCCTCGTAGGAGCGGACGGCGAGCGGGAAGGCGGCCGCGCTGAGCAGCATGGCGAGCACGCCGATGAGGCGCTGCCCCAGGCTCCAACCCACCGACAACAGACCGAGCGCGGCCTCGCCTTCCTGATGCCCCACCACGAGCCGGATGCCGTTCAGCGTCACCCAGCCGAGCCCCCCGGCGATGAGCAGCGGCCCCCCGTACCGCAGCGCGGCGCGCAGGTGGTCGGGGTCGAGCCGCAGGAGCGGGCGCACGTTCAGGCCGAGCCGCAGGATCAGCGGCGGCAGCAGCGAGACCTGCACGACCGCGAAGCCGAAGGTCACAGCGACGGGCGCCGGCATGATCCTCATCAGCGCGAGGCCGACGACGAGGCCCACGATGGGCGAGACCGCCTGGGCCACCGTGTAGGAGATGATGTCGCCGACGGCACGGCCGCGTTCCGCGAGGTGGTTGAGGCCCGTGCGGGTGACGAAATAGAGGGCCGTCGTGGCGAAGAGCACGACGTCGCAGGCATGGCCGATCCAGGCCAGCGTCACGAAGGCGATCGGCAGCTGCACCAGGGCGGTGATCACCAGAATGGCGTTCTCGCAGCTCTGGTAGGCGCGCTTGTCCTCCATGGTCGACAAGTAGCGGACCGTGTAGCTGGTCCACCACCACAGACCCAGTTGGAAGCCGAGTTCCTGCGTGGCGACGATCAGCATGATCTGGCCGTATTCGGCCGGGCCGAGCATATGCGTCCACAGCACGAAGCTGACGAACTGCGCCAGGGGCCCGAAGAACTGGGCCGGGGCGTAGCGGAGCGTCTGACGGATCAGCATGTCGGGTCAACCTTCGCGTCCCCGCCGACCGCGGTCGGTGAGGCGCCGGACATCCTCGGCATCGCTCGCCCGGTCCCGTCGGGACCGAGGCGACCCGCGGCGGGGACCAGCGCGCGGAAATAGGCCAGATAGGCTTCGACGGCATGTTCCACGCCGTAGCGCGCCGCGCGGGCGACCCGGGGTGCCGGGTCACCCGGTGCCGCGAGGCAGCGTGCGAGCGCGGTCGCCAGGGCGCGCGGATCTCCGACCGGGACCAGCGTCCCGAAGCGGCCGTCGTCCAGGATCTCGCGCGGGCCGCCGCAATCGGTGGCCACCACCGGCAGGCCCGCCGCCAGGGCCTCGACGACGACGTTGCCGAAGGACTCGCTCTGCGAGGTCAGCACGAAGACCCGGGCCCGCTCGTAGGCGCACCAGGGGTTGTCGGCGTAGCCGGGCATCGCCACCCGGGCGCCGACCCCGGCCGCGGCGGCGGCGCGTTCGAGCGCGGCCCGTGCCGGCCCCTCCCCCAGGATCTCGACCCGGACCTCGCCGGGCAACATCGGCAGGGCGGCCAGCAGGACGTCGAACCCCTTCTCGGGCACCAGCCGCCCCATGGCCAGCACCGTCGGGGCCCGGGCCAGCAGCTCGGTCTCGTCGGCCGCGGCACGGACCCGGGCCGCAACGGGGTTGGGGATCGTCCTTAGCCGGCTCGGGGGCGCATGGCGGCGCCGGAGATCGCCCGCGATACTGTCCGACACCGGCACTGCGCCGTCCGCCAGGCGGATCATGACGGGCGCGAGGCCGTAGGCGATCCGCCCCAGCGTGCCCCGCATGGCGGTGGAGAACCCGTGGAACGAGACCACGACGGCCGTCGGGGTGCGGGCGAGCCGCCGCGCCGCCAGGAGCTTCAGGCTGGCCGGCGCATCGACCGCCAGGGCGACGTCGGGCCGCGCGCGCGACAACCATCGCGCCAGAGCGGCGACGCCGCGGACGTGGCTGCGCCCCAGCACCACGACCTCGACCTCCGGGTCGAGAAAGGCCCTGTTGGCGTCGTCCTCCCAGTCCACGAGCAAGGTCGTGCGCGGGCCCGCCGCGTGGAACCCGGATGCGAGGAGAGCCGCGACGCGTTCGGCGCCGCCGCCGCCGAGGCTCGGCACGTAGACGGCGAGCGAGCGCACGACGTCGTCGCGCGTCCGGTGCGCGCGCGCATCCGGGCGCCGGGTGCGCGCACCGTGGGTCGCAAGCTCGGTCCCGGAGCGCTTTCGCCTCCGGCGAAGTCGCTCCAGTCTGAAATCGAGAGCTGTTTCATCGGCCTGGACGCGCGCAGGCGAGCCCGAGAAGGCCGAAACAGCTCTGGCAGTCCCATCCGTCACGCTTTCACCCCGACGCTTCCTGGCCGTCCCGGATCGGCCGGTACCGGTTGAGATTGCGGATGTTCCGCGTCCCTGCATTCATGGGCCCCGCCCCGCCCGGACGTTCGACGATGCCGCGTCGGCCGTCTTGGGCGAATCGACACGGACCGGGTTTTCGCGGTCGGCGGGAATAGCGGCCGAGTTAGACCGTGCGGCTCGGGCCAGGGCAAGCCTAAGCGGGCGTTAGTATTGACGCTTGACGAGACTTGCCGTCCGCCAGAGGCCGGCGCTGCATCGCAGCGGGTGGCGACCGGACGAGGCCAGGCGATCGGGACCAGGATCCCGAGCAAAGGCCGATCGAGACGGCTTCGGGTTGCAGACGACCCCGGTTGCGGGCAGGACGGCACGGGCTCCTGATGAAGAACAGGCAAATCTTAACGGGTCCCGCCGCTAAGATGGCGGCCCGCAAACAGGTACGTCTTGCGGCGCGTTCGGCATCGGCTGGAGTTTCGCATGAGCGTCGCTGAGTTCAAGCCGCTTCCGGCAAGCTTGCACGACGCGACCCCGCGTGCCCAGGTGGTGGGAAGCGTGATCGACCTGCGCGGCGTGGGACAGGTGCTCAAGCGGCGCCGGATGCTGATCGTGCTGCCGGCCCTGGCCCTCGGGCTCGCGGCGGCCCTCGTGGCCCTGGTCCTGCCGCCACGCTTTGTCGCCTCGACGCAGATCATCTTCGATCCGCGCCCCATGCAGGTGCTCCAGAACGACCTGCAGATCCAGACCCTGTCGGGCGAGGAGACCGGGGCGGAGGCCGAGAGCCAGCTCCAGGTGATCACGTCGGCCGAAGTGCTCGACATCGTCATCGACCAGCTCGGCCTCGACCGCGACCCCGATTTCGGTTCGCAGACCCCGACGCTCGTCGACAGGACCGCCAAGGCCCTCGCCGGCCTCCTCCACCTCCCCGCACCCAAGCCGGTCGACACCCGGGCCACGGCGCTGCGCCAGCTCCAGCAGGACATCGCGGTGGACCGCCTGGACCGCACCTACATCCTCGACATCAAGGTCCAGACGCCGTCCGCGCAGAAATCCGCCGCCGTCGCCAACGCGGTCGCCAGCGCGTTCCTCAAGGTCACGGTCCAGAACCGGGCCGCCGCGGTGCGCCGGTCGGGGGATGCGCTGAGCGCCAGACTCGACGAGCTGCGCATGCGGCTCGCCCGCAGCGAGGAGGCCGTGGAAAGCTACCGCAACAAGCACAACCTGGTCGGCGCCAACGGCAAGCCGGTGATCGAGCAGCAGATGACGGACGTCAGCAACCAGCTGACGCTGGCGCGCGCACGGCGGGCCGAACAGCAGGCGCGGGTGGAATCCATCGACCGCAGCCTCAAGAACGGCTCGTCCCTCGACGCGGTCCCGGAAGCCAACACGTCCCCGGTCCTCACCGTGCTCAAGGAACAGCTGGCAGCAGCGCAGCGCCAGGAGATCGAGAGCCGGCTGACCTTCGGGGACCGCCACCCCGACCGGATCGCCGCGTTGGCGCAGCTCGGCGCCGCGCGCCGGCGGCTCGACGCCGAGATCGCCCGCCTGGCCGGCTCGGCCCGGACCGACTCCGACCGAGCGAAGACCTCCGTCGCCCTCATGGCCCAGCACCTCGACGCGCTGAAATCGGCCGACGCGACCGTGAACGACGACCTCGTGAAACTGCGCGAGCTGGAGCGGGAGGCCACCTCCGACCGCAGCGTCTACGAGGCGTTCCTCAACCGGGCGAAGGAGCTCCAGCAGCGGCAGTCGCTCGACACGCTGGATGCCCGTGTCCTGACGCCCGCCGTCACGCCCATCTACGGGAGCGGCCCGTCCCGGCTCGGCATCGTGCTGGCCGGCGCGGTGCTGGGCGGGCTCCTGGGGATCGGCGCCGCCCTGGTCCGCGAGCAGTTCGACGATACGATCCGCTCGCCCCTCCAGATCGCGGCCGAGACGACGCTGCCGGTCCTGGCCGTCATCAGGAACCCCGCGGACCCCGACGACGCCGGCCTGTGGGCGCTGCGCAACGACCTCGAGGCCGGGCCGCGGACCCGGCAGGCGCGCCACGTCCTGCTCGCCGGGATCGGCGATACGGCGCTGTGCGGCATGGTGGCGTGCCAGCTCGCCAGGACGGCCGAATACGAGACCTACGGCACTCTTCTGGTCGACGCCGACGACGAACGGCGGGACCTCACGCGACGGCTGCAGGCCGAAGCGGGCGACCGGGGCGAGGCCTTCACGGTGGCGCCGACGGCGCGGCCCCGCGAGGCGCTCCGCGTCGTCAACGGCATCCCCTTCGTGCCGGCGACGTCGGTGGCCCGCAACTATGTCCGGAGCCCCCAGGACGTCCGCGCCAGCCTCGACACGCTGGTCCAGAACACGCGGCTGGTCCTGCTCTATGCGGGGGCGCTCGGTGCCGCATCGAGCCGCATCCGCGCGCTCGGCGCCGCCGTCGACGAGATCGTCCTCGTCGTCGAAGCCGGGAAAGCCCACATGAGCGATCTCACGACCGCCGTGCAGGTGCTCGGCTCCGGCAGCAACAGGCTGCGCGGCCTCGTCGTCGTCGGCAAGGTGGACGCCGTCTGAGCCGCCGGGCTCCGGAGGCGTGAGGGACGCGCCCGCCGAGGTGCGGTTGAACTTTGCCCGGAGAAATGCGCTTTTTAGAATGATGGATGGTCCGAGTCGGGCCGGTCGGGTGGGCAGCATGAAGGTGGGGATCAAGACCGCTCGCCCGCTGCGATGGCACGCGGACCTCGTCCGCGGTCTCGAAGCCGCCGGCCATGACGTGGTCTGGCGTACCGGGCTGCCGGGACCGGCGCTTCCGACCGGCCTGCTCTGGCTGTTCGAACTCGAGCGCCTCGTCTACCGGCGGCGGACCGCCCGGCTGTGGGACGTCGCTCCGCCCCCGGCCGGGGTGGATGCCGGGACCCGCGCCGCCGACATCGAGCTCGACCTGTCGGGGGGCGGCGGGACGTCGGCCGGCGACCTCCGCCTGCTCTACGACGGCGAGGCGGACTGCGCCTGCGCCATCGAAGCCCTCCTCGACGGCAGGACACCCCTGCTCCAGGTCGTCGGCCCGCACGGGCTCGTGGCGGCCGGATTGCCGGCCAACGAGGACCGGGCCGTCCTCTCGGTCGGGCTCGACGCGGTCCTGAGCCGGGCCGTCGACCTGTGCCTCCACGCCGTCGCGCGGCTCGCGGCGGGGGCCGGCGCGGGCGACGCACCGCCCGGCAGGCGCGACGGCGTCGCGCGGTCTTGGCTGAGCCTCCGCACCGCGGCCTTCTCGGCGTCCGCGCTCCAGGGCAAGGTGCAGCGCGTACTGGCCGGCAGGCTGCACGAGGCCCACGCGTGGCGCGTCGGCGTGCGGGTTCAGGACGGGCCGGGCATCCTGGCGGCCGGCCGCGTGCCGGCGGACGGGTTCCGCTGGGTGCCGGACGACGGGGCGCGCTACTATGCGGATCCCTTCTTGGTGCATCACGAGGGCCGGACCTGGCTCTTCGTCGAGGAATATCCCTACGCGACCCGGAAGGGCATCATCTCGGTCTGCGAGGTCAGGGCCGACGGTCGCTGCGGGCCGATGCGCCCCGTCGTCGAAGAGCCCGTCCACCTGTCCTATCCCTTCGTCTTCCGCCATGCCGGAGCGTTCTGGATGATCCCGGAAAGCTCCGGCAGCCGCGAGACGGTGCTCTACCGCGCCGTGGACTTCCCCCATGTGTGGCGACGCGAGCGGGTCCTCGTCGACGGCATGGCCCTCGCCGACGCGACTCTGTACCGGGACGGCGCGCGCTGGTGGCTCTTCGCCGCGACGTCGGACAGACCGGGCGCGTCGTCCTGGGACGCGCTCTCGCTGTTCCACGCCACGAGCCTCGACGGCGAGTTCCGTCCCCACCGGCTGAATCCCGTGACGGTGGATGTCCGGGCCGCCCGGCCCGCCGGCCGCATGGCCCGCCAGGACGGCCGGATCGTCAGGATCGCCCAGAACTGCCGCGCGGGCTACGGGGCCGGCATCAGCATCGTCAGGGTCGACAGGCTGGACGAGGACGACTTCCGCCAGACCGTGACGGCGGAGCTCACCGCCCCCGCGGGCTGGCGGGCCTCAGGGCTGCACACGATCGATGCCGACGCCGGCTTCGAGGCCATCGACATCCTGTCGGCGCTGGCACCTCCTGCGAACCCCGAGAGTCCACGAGCCTAAGGTCGTCTGGGCGGTCTCAGCGCAGCCATGGATCGACGCCGGCGACGGCGCGGGACGGAGGCGGACCCGGAGCCACGTCGTCCGGACCGCCGTCCGACTCCGGCCGCGTCGCGCTTTGCCCCTGCGACTAGCGGCGGCCCGCCGCCAGCCCGTAGAGCGCGTGCAGGCGGTCCGAGAAGACCTCCAGGCCGAAGCGGGCCTCGTAGATCCGCCGCGAAGCGAGCTGCATGCGGCCCAGCAGGGCGGGGTCGTCGATCAAGGCGGCGAGCCGCGCGGCCAGGTGGTCGGGGTCGCGATCGATCAGGAAGCCGTTCTCCCCGTCGGCGATGAGGTCGGCGACTTCGCCGACCGGCGTCGCCAGGAGCGCCGTGCCGGCCGCCGCGCCCTCGATGAGCGACATCGGCATGACTTCGCGGGCCGACGGCAGGACGACGATGTCGGCCCGCCGCATGAGATCGTGCACGACGTCGCTCGCGACCCAGCCCGTGACGCGCACGCGCCCGGCCAGGCCCAGCGCTTCGATCCTGGCCCGACAGGCCGCGACATCGCCGTTGCCCGCGACGGTGCAGGTCCAGCCCGGGCGGTCGCGCAGGCGTCCCAGCGCCTCGACGAGGACCATCGTGCCCTTGCGGGCACCGATCTCGCCGGCGAACAGCACGTCGACGGTGCCGTTGCGCTTCGGCAGTGCCAGCCCGACGCCGATATCGGGCGCGCCGTTGGGGATGACATGGACGCGGTCGGGCGCGATCCCCGCCACGTCGAGGAAGTCGCGCTCCGCCCGGCTGCCGATCGCCACGACATGCGCGGCGGCGCGCGCCAGCGCCAGGGCCATGCGCCCCGCGAGCCTTCCGCGCCGGACATCGTCGCTCGGGAACACGCAGTGGAGGTGGATCATCAGGGGCCGGCCCAGCAGCCGCGCCAGGGCCGCGATGGCGAGCTTCCGGACGAGGCTGCCACCGTTGGCGTAATTGATGTGGACGAGGTCCGGACGCCAAACGGCCAGCAGAACGGCGATGCGGGCGAAGTGCCAGGGGAAGGCCGGGAGCCACAGCAGGCCGGGCTTCTGCCCGCGGCTGGCGACGTAGCGGATGTCGAGGTCCTCCCGCTCCGTCGGCCGCTCGCGCATGTAGCGGTAGAGCCGGTCGATCCCGCCGCGCCCGTCGAAGCCGAGCGGGGTGATGCAGAGCACGCGCGTCCTGCGTCCCGCCGCGGCCGCCGGCCCCGCCCGCCTCGCGGCCGTGACCGGCCGGGCGCGCGGGACGGCGGCCTCGAAGACCTGCGACGTCATCCCGGTATCGTCCATGGTCGGCGTCCTCGGAAAGTCGGGCCCGTCGCGGGCCGGTATCAGGGCCCGAACAGCACGAGTTCGGTGAAGGCGAGGTCGCCCAGGCGGACCGGCATCGCGCCGCGCTGGTACTTCGGAGCCCGCCCGGCGAAGAAGCGCCCGGGCAGGCCGGGCAGCGGGCCTTCCGCATCGACGACCAGCACCGGCACGCCGTAGGTCAGCAGCAGGCGGCGGCCGACCGGGCCGGCGAAGAGCGCGACATCGTCGAGGCTGCGGGCGTAGACGAGCTGCACGGCGGGAACGGGGATCGAGCGGTCGAGGCCCGGCACGCGGCCGATGGTCCGGCGCTGGAACAGCAGCGGTCGCGCACCCGTGCCGTCGTCGCAGACGAAGCCGATGCAGCCGTAGTCGAGGTGGGCGCGCGCGATGGCACGGTCCTCGGCCGAGAGCGAGCGGAGCGCCTCGTCCCGCCTCGCGTCCCGGACCCGCAGGCCCGTCCGGACGCGCCCCAGCGCCGGCAGCGCCACGACCTGCCCCGGGCAGTAGCGGCGGAAGTGGCGCGCTTCCAGCATCGGCCAGGTGGTCGGTGCCGGCGTGATGTTGAGGTAGGTCACCCCCGCGCCGCGCGTCGCCATCTTGTCGAGCAGCGGGCCGTAGGCGCGGAACTCGGGCTCCACGTACCAGCTCGACAGGTTGCAGCGCACGCCGTCCTGTCCCGCCTCGTGCACGAGGCTATGGAGGGTGAGGAGGACGCCGACGAAGCGTCCGTCCGCCTCGAGCAGGAAGCCGTAGCGCGGATAGCCGTCCGGCGGAGACCGGTCCCGGTGCCGGGCGAAGCCCCGGTGCCAATAGGACGGGTCGCGGTCCGGGAAGCCGCGGGACAGCAACGCCGCCACGCCGTGGAGGTCGGCACAGTCGATCTGCCGGCAGCGGATCGTCATGATGGGATGAACCGCATGACAAGGACCATCGTTGATCGGGAGGACTGCCTCGGCGGCAGTCGGGCCGGACCGAGATTGGGCATCTGCTCAGGCTCCCGGCGCGCGACCGTGTCGCAACAGGATGAAGGATCGGTGTGCGGGCGACGCTCGGCGCCGTCCGTTTGCGTTTCAGCGCGTCAGCAGCGTCCGCGCCGTGATGCCGAGGAAGCGCGGTACGACATCCGAGTAGCGGGCCCACAGGCGCCGGGGCTCGAGCGCCAGCCGATAGGCCCATTCGAGGCCGACGATCTGGAAGGCGCGCGGGGCGCGCCGGAGGCGGCCGATGTTGACGTCGAAGGCCGCCCCGACGCCCATGCCGATGATGCCGGGCAGGTGCGGGGAATGCTCGGCCAGGAACAGCTCCTGCTTGGGAGCGCCGAGACCCACCCACAGGACCTGGGCGCCCGAGGACCGGATGCGCTCCCGCATGGCCTCGACCTCGCCGGCGGACAGCGGCCGGAACGGCGGGGTCTCACAGCCGGCGACGGCGAGGCCCGGCACGCGCCGGCTCATCTCGGCCGCGAGCCGCTCCGCCACGCCCTCGCCGCCGCCCAGGAAATAATGCGTCCACCCCGCCGCGACGCCACCCCGGCACACGGCTTCGACCGACTCGATCCCCGGCACCTGGCGCACCGCCCGGAAGCCCATGAGGCGGCCGATCCAGAACAGCGGGCGACCGTCGGCGACCGTCAGCCACGCATCCCGGTGAGCCTGGCGCACGCGCGGGTCCTTCTGGGACTCGACGACGCCATGGGCGCCGCAGAAAGCCACGAAGCTGCCCGGAGCCGCGGGCCCGCGGGCGACGAAGCGGCCGATGGAGGCGACGAGGCCCGCCATGTCGAGCGCCGCCACGGGCACGCCGCCGACTTCGAAGACCTCGACATCAGGGTCATGCGCCATGCAAGGGGATCTCCGGGTCACGAGGCGGGGGTCTCGGCCGAGAACGCGCCCGCCTCCGGCGGACCCGCTCGATCTTGGGTTCGCGAGCCGCGTCAGTGGGTGTTGCGGTGGAGCTGGCTCTCGATCCAGCCGTAGGTGATCTCCAGCCCGTCGCGCAGGCGGGAGTCCGGCACCCAGTCGAGCTTCTCGCCGATCAGGCGGTTGTCGGAGTTGCGGCCGCGCACGCCGAGCGGGCCCGGGATGTGCTCGATGTCGATGCGCTTGCCGGCGATGTCGGCCACATGCGCGACGAGCTGGTTGATGGTGACCATCTCCTCCGAGCCGATATTGACGGGGCCGGCGAAGGACGAGCGGAGCAGCCGCGTGGTCCCTTCGAGGCACTGGTCGACGTAGAGGAAGGAGCGGGTCTGCTCGCCGTCGCCCCAGATCTGGATCGAGTCGCCGCTCTTGGCCATGGCGACCTTGCGGCAGATGGCGGCCGGGGCCTTTTCCTTGCCGCCCTGCCAGGTGCCCTCCGGCCCGAAGATGTTGTGGTAGCGGGCGACATGGGCCCGCAGGCCGTAGTTGCGCGCGAACGCCAGGTAGAGCCGCTCGCTGAACAGCTTCTCCCAGCCGTATTCGCTGTCGGGCGCCGCCGGATAGGCGCTCTCCTCGGCGCAGAGCGGGTTGTTGGGATCGACCTGGTTGTAGGCCGGATAGATACAGGCCGAAGACGAGTAGAAGATGTTGCGGTTGTTGCGCTTGCGGCAGGCGTCGACGATGTTGAGGTTGATGGTGGCGGAATTGTGCATGACATCGGCGTCGTGCTCGCCGGTGAAGATGTAGCCGGCGCCGCCCATGTCGGCGGCGAGCTGGTAGACCTCGTCGAACTTGCGGTCGACGATCGCCGCGCAGACCTGCTGGGAGCGCAGGTCGCCGACGACGAAATCGTCAGCTTCGGTCTCGCTGAACTCCGGATATTTGAGGTCGACGCCTCGCACCCAGAACCCCTCGCGCTTGAGGCGGCGAACGAGGTGGCTGCCGATGAACCCCCCAGCCCCGCACACGAGGGCGGTCCTGTCGTTGTTTCGCGCCGTCATCCGATCCTCCAAACCGCAATCGTCGGCCCCGGCCAACCGTCTCGCTGCGCGACACCGTTCGAGGTCGAGCACATGAGCAGCATCGGCAGGCCGACACCGTCCCCGCGCCCGCCCTCTCGATCGCCGCTCTCAACTGCTCGCATCAATAGCAAATACAGCCGATGCGGCCTAGAGCTATCTAGATTTCGACCGACACCGGTTTTATGTTAATATTAATATATCAGTAAAACAGGTCTTTATTGAACGCAATAGGTCGGAGTCAATGTGGCTTTACTATTCCTCGGCTTAACGAACTCATAACGCGGGAGGGCTGGCACGGAGCGGCGGCCCGGCTGCCGCAAGGGAGGGTGACGCAGCTGGCGGCTGCCGAGGGCGTATGGACAGTGAGCGCAGCCCCGGAGGATCGCGGCGATGCCTCGGGCCGGCGTGGGTGCCGGGGACGGCCCGGGCATGACGGCAGAGGGGGCGGAGGCGATCGGTCGTGGGACGGCAGGGCCGATCCGAACCGATCCACGCCCCCGTCCCTTCATGGCCGGGCTTATCCCATCCACCCACGCCGCGCCGAGCCGCCCGGCCGGAGCGCGTCAGGTGGTCCGGCCGCGGGCCGCCACGGGGACGCTGTCGATCACCCGCTCCTCGCGCACCATCACCACGGCGTCGTGCAGGTTCGACACGACGCAGACATGGTTCGGCAGGATCCGCAGCCGCTCTCCGAGCACCGGCTTCCGGGCGCAGGCCGAAAGGTCGACGGTGCCGTGTTCCTCGTTGAGCCGCGTCACCACGGCGTCGGGATAGTCGATCAGCAGCCCGTAGCCGCGGCCCGCCTCCGGGGCGACGAGGTCGCTCGACAGGGTCTTGGAGCCCGCGTCGATCACGGCACGGTCCGGCGCAGGCCGGCTCACCACGGTGGCGATGACGTGGAGCGCGCAATCCTCCAGCGTCGCCGCCCCGGCCGCCACGGTGGCGCGGTCGTGGTAGGCGTAGGTGCCGACGCGCAGCTCCGTCACGCCCGGCACCGCATGGGCCGAAAAGGCCGTCGGCGTGCCGCCGCCCGAGACCGTGGGGATCGCCAGGCCGGCGGCCGCGAACCGGTCCCGCGCCTCGGCGATGAAGGCAGCGGCGGCGGGCCCCAGCGGATAGGTCATCAGCCCCTCGAACCGCAGGCCGGGCGTCGCCGCGGCGCGGTGGGCCAGCGCCAGCGCTTCCGCGACCGTCTCGACCCCGACCCGCCTCGCGCCGCTCTCGAACTCGACGAGGATGCCGATCCCGGCGCCCGAGGCCGCCGCCGCCGCCGCCGCGGTCTCGAGCGCCATGGCGCTGTCGACCGCGACGCTCATGCGGGCGCGGCGCGCCAGCGCGGCGAGGCGCAGCGCCTTGGCGGGGCCGATCAGCGGATAGGAGATCAGGATGTCGTCGAGCCCGGCATCCACCATCACTTCGGCTTCGCCGAGCTTCTGGCAGGTGATGCCGGTGGCGCCGAGCTCCACCTGGCGCCGGGCGAGGCCGGGCAGCTTGTGGGTCTTGATATGGGGCCGCAGCTTCAGCCCGTGCCGGTCGCAATAGTCCTGCATGGCGCGGAAGTTGCGCTCGACCCGGTCGAGGTCGATGACGGGGACGGGTGTTTCGAGATCGTCGACATGCATGGCGGGGCTCCTCAGCCGGAAGGGGGTGTCGCGGCGGCGCCCAGCACCCGGCCCGGCAGGCGGCCCGTCACGGCGCCGCCCGCGACGACGGGTTCGCCGGCCACCCACACGTCCGAGATCCCGTGCGGCATCTGCACGGGATCGTCGAAGCCGGCACGGTCGATCGTGTCCTCGGCGAAGAGCACGAGGTCGGCGACGAGGCCGGGGCGCAGCAGCCCGCGGTCGTGGAGGCCGAAGCGCTGGGCCGCCACCGAGGTCATGCGGCGCACGCCCTCCTCGAGGCCGAACCAGCCGTCGGCGCCGGCGAGCCGGCCGATCACGCGGGGAAAGGTGCCGTAGGCGCGCGGGTGGGGCCGGGTGCCGGGGCGCGGCAGCCCGTCCGAGCCGAACATGTGCAGGCGATGCGTGCAGGCGCATCTGAGGTCGGCCTCGTCGAGCTGGAACATCACGATGCGCGGTCTGGCCGGCATCCTCGACGACGAAGCGCGCCAGGAGGTCGAAGGGTTCGAGCCCGGCCGCGACGGCGGCGGCGTCCATCCGCATCCCCTCGAAGCGCTTCAGCGCCGGCGCCCCGATGCCCGACAGGAGCACGTTGGCCCAGCCGATGAGCGAGATCTTCGATTGCGGCGCGTGGGGATCCGCCGGGCCGGTCTCGACCCAGGCGCGCAGGGCGGCCCGCTCGACGGGATCGCGCAGCCGCTCGGCCAGCCGCCCGAGCCCGCCCGCCTGCGCCTCGGGCGGCAGCAGTTGCAGCATGTAGGAACTGCCCGCCGGGTAGGGATACATGTCGAAGGCGACGTCGATCCCCTCGCGGCGCGCCGCCTCCAGCTTGGCGATGGCCAGGGGCACGCCGCCCCAGTTGGGGCGCCCGGCCGCCTGCAGGTGGCTGAGCAGACCCGCGGCGCCGGAAGCGCGCAGGAGGTCCAGATATTCGTCCACGGCCGCCGGCAGCCCGGCCTCGTAGGAGCGGACGTGAGCCGCCAGCACCCGGCCGCGACGGCGCACGGTCGCGGCAAGGGCCTTCATCTCGCGCGCGTCCGCATAGGCGCTGGGCGGGTAGACGAGGCCGAGCGAGAGGCCCGCCGCGCCCTCGGCCAGCTGAAAGTCGAGCAGGTCCGCCATGGCGACGCACTCGTCCGGCGTCGCGGGCCGCTGGTCGTCGCCCATCACGGCGAGGCGCAGCGCGGCATGGCCGACGAGCGAGACGAGGTTCGGGCCGATGCCCTGCCGGTGCAGCGCCGCCCGGTAGGCCGCGAGCCCGTCGAAGACCTCGTGCGGCGCCGTCTCGCCGAGCAGGCCGGAAAAGTGGAGGCGCAGCGCCTCCGCCGAAGCGGGCCGCGTCGGGTAGAGCGAGAAGGAGCAGTTTCCGACCACCACGGTGGTGACGCCCTGCAGCACCTTCTCGGGCCGCGTGGGCTCGCGCAGGGCGACGAGGTCGTCGTGGCAATGGGCGTCGATGAAGCCGGGCGCGAGGTAACGGTCGCCGGCGTCGAGGACCCGGGCTCCCCCGGGCGCGAGGTCCGGACCGACGGCGCCGATGCGGCCCCCCTCGATCAGCACGTCGGCGCGGAACCAGGGCGCACCCGTCCCGTCGACGATGCGGGCCGCGCGGATGAGGATCGGATCCGTCACATGAGCCTCCGCAGCCTCGAATCGCGGGCGTCGCGCGGCCCGGCGCCGGCGAGGATGTCGCGGGAGGCGGCGGGGCCTGAGGCTCCGCCGCCCGATGTCGGGACGGGTGGGTCAGACCACCGCCACGGCGGTCATCTCGACCCGGAGGTCCGGATCGGCGAGGCGGGCCTCGACGCAGGCGCGGGCGGGCGGGTTCGCCGGGTCGATCCAGGCGTCGTAGACCTCGTTCATGGCATCGAAGTCGGTGATGTGCGGCAGGAACACGTTCACGGCCACGAGTTTCGCCTTGGAGGTACCGGCTTCGGCCAGCAGCGCGTCGATGGCGGCCAGCACGTCGCGCGTCTGGCCCGCGATGCCGGCCCCGCGGTCTTCGGCGACCTGGCCGGCAATGAAGACGAAGCCGTTGGCCGACACCGCCTGGGACATGCGGCTGCCCGCCTGGTAACGCTGGATCATCATCTCACATCTCTCACTCTGGTTGCGGGCCGTCCCGGGCCCGATCGTCCGGCGGAAGCGCCGCCTAAAGATCCCGCGTCCCGCGCAGGAATTCGACGAGCCGCGGGTGCCGGGGCGCGCCGAAGATCTCGCCCGGCGGCCCCTTCTCGGCCACGAGCCCCTTCTCCATGAAGACGACCGTGTCCGAGACGTCGCGGGCGAAGCGCATCTCGTGCGTCACGAGCACCAGCGTGGCGCCCTCGCTCGCCAGGGCCTTCACGGTCGCCAGCACCTCGCCGACGAGTTCGGGGTCGAGCGCGGAGGTGATCTCGTCGAGCAGCACGAGTTTGGGTTCCATGGCGAGCGCCCGCGCGATCGCGACGCGCTGCTGCTGGCCGCCCGAGAGCTGGCTCGGGGCGTGGTCGGCGCGCTCGGCGAGGCCCACGCGGGCGAGCCAGCGCTCCGCGACGGCGCGGGCCTCGGCCTGTCTCATCCCCTTCACCTTGCGCAGGCCCAGCATGACGTTGCCGGCCGCCGACAGGTGCGGGAACAGGTTGAAGCTCTGGAACACCATGCCGGTCATGGCGCGCTGGCGGGCCAGCTCGCGATCCTTCAGCCGGAGCCGCCGGCCGCCCGTCTGGCGGTAGCCGATCGGCTCGCCGTCGAGCCGCACTTCGCCGCCCTCGAAATCCTCGAGGAGGTTCACGCAGCGCAGCAGCGTCGTCTTGCCCGAGCCGCTCGACCCGATGATCGACACGACCTCGCCCTCGTGCACGTCGAGGTCGACGCCCTTCAGGATCTCGTTGGCGCCGAAGCGCTTGCGCAGGCCCCTGATCTCGAGGAGGGGCCGGGCCGTGGCCGGGATCTCAGCGGAAGGCAACGCGGCGCTCCAGGGCTTTGCCGGCCTGCTCGATGGCGAAGTTGATCACGAGGTAGAGCACGCCGGCGAGCAGGTAGAACTGCAGGGTCAGGTAGTTGCGGCCGATGATCTCCTGCGTCCGCAGCAGCAGTTCGCCGACGCCGATCACCGACAGCAGCGTCGAGGCCTTGACCATCTCGACGCAGGTGTTGATCCAGGGGGGCAGCAGGCCGCGCAGCGCCTGGGGCAGCAGCACATGCGCCAGCACGCCCCAGAAGGTGAGGCCGATCGCCTTCGCGGCCTCGGTCTGGCCGCGGGGAACCGCCCCGAGAGCGCCGCGGACGAGTTCGCCGATATGGGCCCCGCAGAACAGGGTGAGCGCCAGCACGCCCGCCGGGACGGGCTGGAGATGCAGCCGCAGCACGGCCGGCATGTAGAAGGCCGCCAGCACCAGGACCAGAACCGGCGTGCCCCGCATGATGTCGGCGTAGACGCGGGAGGCGAGGCGCAGCGGCCAGGCGCCGTAGACCAGCGCCACGCCGACCAGCGTGCCGAGCAGGGTGCCGAGCACGATCGCGGCCGCCGAGATCGACAAGGTCTGGGCGAGGCCGCCGACGATCACGTCGCGGGCATCCCAGGCTTCGGAAAGGAACTCGTCCATGGCGGGCCGTCAGAACTTCGGGAAGCGGCGTTCGAGGCCGCGCAGCGCCGCCGCGATGAGGAAGCAGGTGGCGATGTAGAAGGCGCTCGCCACGGTCCAGGCCTCGACGACCCGGAAGCTCTCGACGTTGATGCGCCGGGCCTCGAACGTGAGCTCCGGCACCGCGATGGCGGCGGCGATCGACGTGTCCTTGAAGAGCGAGATGAAGGTGCTGCCGAGCGCCGGCAGCACGTTGCGCAGCATCACCGGGCCCACGACGTGGAGCGCGATGCCGAACCGCGTCAGCCCGATCGCCTGGCCGGCCTCGACGAGACCCCTGGGCACGGCGATCAGCCCCGCCCGGAACACTTCGGTGAGGTAGGCGCCGGCATAGAGCGACAGGGCCGTGATGAAGCTCGGCACCTTGTCGAGCCGCACGCCGAGGTCGGGCAGCGCGAAGTAGAGCATCAGCACGATGACGAGGATGGGCGTGTTGCGCACGACCGCCACATAGGCGGCCGCGGCGGCGCGGCCGGGCCGGGACGCCCCGACGCTGAGGAAGCCGCCCACGAGCCCGACCAGCGTGCCGATGGCGAGCGAGGCCGCGGCGAGTTCGAGGCCGAGCAGCAGCCCGCCGACGAGGCTGCGGCAGGCTGGCCCACACGACCGCGAAGTTCAGCGTATAGCCCATGCCGGCCCCGCCCCGAACCGCCGCCTAGCGCGGGAAGCCGATGGCGGGGGCCGGCGGCGTCACGCCGAACCAGGTCTCGTAGGCGGTCTTGTAGTCGCCGTAGTCGACGCCGGTCAGCGCCTGCTCGATGGCGGTGTTGACGAAGTTCAGCCAGTCGGCATCGCCCTGCTTCACCGCGCAGGAATAGTTCTGCGGGTTCCAGCCGTACCCGGCATCGGCGTATTTGTCCGGGTTCTGCTTCATGAACCAGCGCAGCGACGAGGCATCGGTGGCGGCGGCATCGGCCCGGCCGGAGTTCAGCGCCTGGTACATCAGGCCGACATTGTCGAACTGGTCGACCTTGGCGCCCGGCAGGGCCTGGTGGACCATGTCCTCGGCATAGACGTTCTGCAGCACCGAGACCGTCACGGCCGAGCCCGCCGCCTTCAGGGCCGCGTAGTCGGCGTATTTGCCGCCGGCCTTCAAGAGCAGGCCGACGCCTTCGCGGTAATAGGGCGTCGTGAAGGCGACCTGCTGGGCGCGCGGCGTCGTCACCGTCATGGCCTGGCAGGTCATGTCGACCTGGCCGGTGGTGATGTTGGGGATGCGGGCGTCCGACGATTGCGTGACGAACTCCACCTTGCTGGGATCGTTGAACAGGCCCTTGGCGATGATGCGGGCGAGGTCGACGTCGAAGCCGACGAGCTTGCCGCTCTTGTCCTGGAAGCCCCAGGGCGGGTTGGTGCTGCCCGTGCCGACGATCAGCTTGCCGCGCGACAGCACCTCCTGCAGCTTGCCGTCCGCCTGTGCGGTCGCCATGAAGGACAGGGTCAGCGCCAGGGCTGCCGCGCCGGTGGTGAGGATCTCTGGACGGTCCGAGCATCGATCGACTCCCGTAGGTCTGCCGCCGAGCATTGTCTTGCCGGCTGGACAAGCGTCTTATATATTGGACAACACGACCCTACGTCCCGTCAGCGCCGCGGGTCAAGCCGGAATCATGTGCGCTCAGGTGAGATGTTGAACAGTCCAGTGCCCCGCAAATCGGCGGCTCCCTCCGGCGACCGCCAGAGCGGCGTCGACCGCGTCATCGACATCTTCGAGGAGCTGCTGCGCAGCCGAGCGCCGGTGCGGGTCGGCGAGCTCGCGCGGCGCCTGGGCGCGCCGCGCTCGACGCTCTACAACCTCGTGAACCGCCTGGTCGCGCCGACATCCTCGAGGTGATGGACGAGGACGGCGCCATCTTCTTCGGCCGCGCCATGCAGCTCTACGGCGCCGCCTATGCGGAGACGAACCCGCTGCAGCGGCGGGCCGGCGAGCTGCTCGACCGGCTCGCCGCGCGAGGCCGACGCCACGGCGCAGCTCTGCGCGCTGCGCGGCAACAAATACGTCGTGCTCGACAGCCGCAGCGGCCGCGGCCTGTTCCGCATCACGGCGGATGTGGGCGTGCCGGTCCCCCTGCCCTGGACCGCCTCGGGCCGGCTGCTGCTCGGGCACCTCGCGGCCGCGGAGATCCGCGGCGCTGATCCCGCCGGAGGACTATCGGCTGCCGGACGGGCGCGAGATCGACCCCGATGGGTTCCTGGCCGACGTGGCGCGCGCTCGGGAGGACGGCCATTGCGTGACGCTCGGCCTTTCGGACCGGTTCGCCTGCTGCCTCGCGGCGCCGATCCGCGGCCCGCGCGGGACCGTGACGGCGACCCTCTGCTTCGTGATCCCGGCCGACAGGCCGGATGCCCACCGCCGCGCGCTGCTGGATCGCCTGCTCGAGGGCGCGCGCCAGCTCTCGATGCCGGCTCGCGAGGCGTCCGGCCCGTCTTGACGGCGCCGAAGCGCAGACCGGACCCGATGCCGCGTTGCTTCCGGCTACAACTCAGGTTATTTTCCCCCTCCAGACACAGGCTGCGCGGCGACGGCGCAAGCATCGAAGGTCCAACGTTGAGGGGCGCGGACTTTGACGGGACCCATCATTGCCGTTCCGGCCGCGCAAGGTTCCGCGTCGACGCTGTCGTCGCGAGAATGGCTCCGGCTGATCGAAGGTCTCGGCCTGACGGGTTGCTTGGCCTGGATGTTGGATGCCGACGCCATGACGTGGTCGGACGGAATCTTCGAGATCCTGGGACTGGACCCGGCAATTGTCCGCCCTTCCCTCGCGGAATTACTCAATGCGGTTCATCCGGACGACCGCCAGACCGTATCTGAACACTGTGAGCTCATTCAGGTGGGCCAGAGCAGCGCTTGCACCTTCCGGGTCCTGCGTCCGGACCGCGCGGAACGCACGGTCACGGCGCGGTGGGACCTCGCGGTGTCGGCCGATGGTCGGCCTGTCCGGGTGGAGGCCCTGTGGCTGGATGTCACCCAGACCGAAGCGCTGAGGCAGCGCTATCTTACGCGGCGGAGCTGGATGAAGCTCTTCTTCGAGTCCGAGCGCGTGTTGCTGACCGAGGCCCTGCACTTCCCCCGGCCGGAATGCATCGACCGGCTCGCCGTGCTGACCGGCCTCGGCCCGCGCGATATCGCGGAGGACCCGGCCCGCATCGTGGTGCCGGAGGACCGCGACCGGTTCCGGGCCGAGATCGTCGAAGGCCGCCGGCCCGCCAGGGAGACCTACGTCTACCGCCTCGCCGTGGCGGACGGAGGATCGCAGCCGTTCTCGTTCACGCCCATCCCGCTCGAGGTCGGGGAGCGCCGCGATGCCGAGCTCCGCTACCTGATCGCGCCCGACCAGAGCGGCGTGCTCGACGAGGCCATCGTGTCGGACCTCAGGGCGGACCACCTGCGCGCCGCCCGCGCCCTGCTGAACTGGAGCATCTCCGACCTGTCGGAGCGGAGCCAGCTCGGCGTCTCGACGGTCCGGCGCATCGAGACGGACCCGACCGGCGTCAAGCCCGTCACCTACCGGGCGCTGATCCTGGCCCTCCTCGACGCGGGTGTCCGCTTCGTCAAGCTGTCGGACGGGCGCATCGGCATCGCACGCCAGAGCGCGTCGTAACTTGCCCGCGTCGCCGCCCCGGGCTCTCGGCAGGGCGAGAGTCACACGGCGCGGGCGGGTGCGCGTGTCGACCGGGTGTGCCTGATGCCCCAGCAGATCCTGTCACGCGACTATTTGAGGATCCTGGACCGCTTCGAGAAGCTCGGGCGCTGGTCCTGGGACGTCAGGGCCGACCGGCATAGCTGGTCGGCGGGGATCGCGGCGATCACGGGCCTCGGCACCGAGGTCTACCGGCCGCATTACCGCCTCCTGCGGGCGCTGGTCCATCCGGAGGACGCCGGCGCCCTGCCCGACCCCGCGGAACTGCTCCAAACCGCGGAGCGGCCGCGGCGCATGTTGCGCCTCGTCCGACCCGACGGCATGCTGAGGACGGTCCTGAGCACGAGCGTCACCGCGTTCAGCCCCGGCGGGCGACCCCTGCATGTCGACGGCGTGATCGTCGACGTCAGCGACCGGGAGGTCCTGCGGCGCGCCGGGGAGATCCGGAACGAGGAACAGCGGGCGCTGTTCCGGGCGCGCGGCATCTTCTTCATCGATGCCCGCCGCTACGGCGCCTTCGAGTTCCCGCCGGAATATCTCGAACTCACAGGCCTCTCGGTCGAACGCCTGCGGGAGGACCACCGCGCCGGGACCGCCGTGGAGGGGCGGGACCGGCTGACGGACTTCGTCCTGCCGCGCTACGACGGGGCCAAGCCCTTCACGGTCGAGCCGACCGTGCTGGTCGCCGACGGGAGCCAGCGGACGCTCCGCTCCACGGCCGTCCCGCTCCGCAATGCCGCCGGCCAGGTCACGGGATGGACCCACATGATCGCGCCGCTCGCCTCGCCCCTCGAGCTCGGCGGCGCAGGGTTCATGGAGGATTTCAACGACGCCATCGAGGGAGGGCACCTGCGGGCGGCGCGCGCGCTGCTCGACTGGACGCAGACCACCCTGGCCAAAGCCAGCGCGCTGTCGTTCTCGACCATCAGGCGCCTCGAGGAGAACGGTGAAGCCTTCGGCTCCCGGACCCGGCAGATCGCCGTGACGACCCTGCGCCGCGCCGGCATCCAGTTCCTCGTCTCCAGCACGGGCGACATCGTGGTCGTGAAGCTGTAGCGGGCGCCCCGCGGGGCGGCGGCGCTCTCCCGCCCGTGCCGTCCCTCGGCGCCCGCCCGGTCAGGCGGTCCAGCCCCCGTCGATGACGTGGATCTGGCCCGTCGTGTAGGTCGCCCCCGCGAGATAGACCACCAGCGCGGCGATCTCCTCCGGGCTCCCGATGCGGCCGATCGGCTGGCGGGCCACGAAGGCGGCGCGCGTCGCGTCGTAGTCGCCCTGGGCCCGCAGGCGGTCCTGGAGCGACGGCGAGTCGACCGTTCCGGGACAGATCGCGTTGCACCGGACCCCCTGGGCCACGTAGTCGGCGGCGACCGATTTGGTGAGGCCGATCACGGCCGCCTTGGTGACGCTGTAGGCGAAGCGGTTGGGCACGGCCTTCACGCTGCTCGCCACCGAGGCCATGTTGACGATCGCGCCGTCGCGCCGCTCGAGCATGCCCGGCAGCACCGCCCGGATCATATGGACCATGGCGCCGACGTTGAGCGCGAAGGCCGCCTCGAGGTCGCGGTCGCTGCATTCGAGGATGGCGCCGCTGTGGACCATGCCGGCGCAGTTGAACAGGACGTCGACCGGCCCGAGGCCGCTCACGAAGGCCGGGACGGCCTCCGCGTCGAGCACGTCGAGCCGGTGGGTCTCGATGCCGTCACGGTCGGCGAGCGCCGCCAGCCTGGCCTCGTCGATGTCGGTCGCGATCACGCGGGCGCCGGCCGCCGCGAAGGCTTCGGCGGAGGCCCGGCCGATGCCCTGGGCGGCGGCGGTGATGAGCACGGTCTTGCCCTGCAGCATGTCTCTTCTCTCCTGAGGTTCGGGCCCTGTCGCCCGGCTGATTCACGTCACGGACAGGCGCTGGAGCGCTTCCGCGTCCGGCGATCCGGTCCGGCCGGTGCGGCTCGGCGTGGGTGGCCGGGACGAGCCCGGCCATGATGGGATGGAGGGCGTCGACCGCTGTCGCGAGAGCGTGGCCTCCCTCGACGGGTTTCCTGCACGCTTTCCGCCCTCTCCCGTCCTGCCCGGGCTTGTCCCGGGCACCCACGCCGGCCCGCGCCATCGCTCGCTGTCCACGTCTAGGCCGCGACCGCAAGGGCCCTGCCGGCCGGCCGGACCACGAAGGCCACCGCGGCCGCTCCCGAGACCGCCACGGCACCGGCGAGCCCGAAGGCCGCCGCATAGGCGCCCGTCGATTGGATGACGAAGCCCGTCACGAGGGGCGCCAGGATGCCGGCGCAATTGGCGATGCCGTGGACGAAACCCATGACGGCGCCAACCCGGCCGGGTTCGACGAGTTCGAGCACGATGGCGAAGTAGAGGCTGCCCGAGGCGTACATGCAGAACACCGACACCGCCATCAGTGTCACGGCGGCGGTGACGCCGGTGACCAGGCCCGCGAGCGCCACGCAGACGGCCGCCACCACGAGGCTGCCGACCAGCACCAGCTTGCGGGCGAAGAGGGGCCGGCCGGTCCGCCGCAGGATGGCGTCGGACAGCAGGCCGCCGCAGGACAGCCCGACGAAGCCCAGGAGCCAAGGGATGGCGCCGACGAGGCTCATGTCCTTGAGGCCGAGGTGCTGCACGGTCGCGAGGTAGCTCGGGAACCAGGCCAGGAAGAAGAACAGGATGTAGGAATAGCCGAAGAACGCGAAGGCGGTGGCCAGGATGGCGGGCCGCCGCAGATAGGCGCCGAGCGGCAGCGCCGGGCCGGCCGTGGCCGCGACGCCGCCCGCCCGGATCGCGTCGCGTTCGGCCGGCGTCACCCAGGCGTGCCGCTCCGGCCTGTCGGTGCTGACGAAGGCCCAGAGCAGGATCCACAGGAGGCCGACGAGCGCGACGGCCACGAAGGCGGCCCGCCAGCCGGCGGTGGCGGCCAGGAGCCCGACGACGGGGCCCGCCAAGGCGCCGCCGAGCGGCGTGCCGGCGTTGGCGAAGGCGACGGCGCTGGCCCGCTCCTGCGGCGGGAACCACGCGCCGACGAGCTTGGTGATGGTGGCGCCGAACGGCCCCTCGCCCATGCCGAAGACGACGCGGAAGACCAGGAGCGCGCCGAGCGTCGTGGCGGCGGCCGTGAGGCCGCAGAACACCGACCAGACCGTCATCGAGACCAGGAAGACGCGGCGCGGCCCGAACCGGTCGGCCGCCCAGCCCCCGACGAGGCAGAACAGCGCGTAGCCGACCGAGAAACTGGAGAACACGATGCCGAGTTGCGCCGCATCGAGGCCGAGGTCGCGCACGATCAGCGGCGCCGCCACCGACAGGGCGGCGCGGTCCATGTAGTTGATCATGCCGGCCAGAAACAGGAGCCCGGCGAGCAGCCAGCGCACCCGCCCGGCGAAGAGGGCGGGGCCGGTGGGGCGGGGGGCGACCTCACGCGGCATCGTGGGCCTCCCGCGACGGCCGCCCGCGGCGCGCGGCGAGCAGGACGTGGTCGCAGGCCATCACGGTCTCGCCGCGCTGGTTCAGGACCAGGCAGGTCTCGACCACGCGCCCGTAATCGGACCGCTTGGGATCCGGCGCACTGGCCGACACCGTGAGGCGGGTGCGGATCGTGTCGCCGATGAAGACGGGCTTGGGGAAACGCAGGCGCTCGTAGCCGTAGGTGAAGGCGAGCGGGTTCACCTCCGACGCCGTCAGCCCGATGCCGATCGCGAAGGTCATGGTGCCGTGGGCGATCCGCTGCCCGAAGCGCGACGCCTTCATGAACTCGGCATCCATGTGGTGCGGGAAGAAATCTCCCGTATGGCCGGCATGGACGACGATGTCGGTCTCGGTGATGGTGCGGCCCGCTGTCTCGCGGACCTCTCCGATGCAATAGTCCTCGAAATGGCGGGAACGTTCCATCGCTGGCTCTCCGGTTGAAGGTGTGGCGGATCCGGGCCGGACCGCTCTGCCCCCATGGCGGCGGTCCCCGGAGCCGAAGGTGCTCTAGATCGTGGTGCGGACGTGGGCCTCCCGGCCGTAGAGCGAGACGAGGCCGACGATGACGAGGCCGAGGGCGGCCTGCACGGTCGCGGGTTGCAGGCCGAGGCCGATGAGCAGCGTGTTGAGTTCGGTGAGCACGAGCGCGCCCGCCACCGTGCCGAGGTAGGATCCGCGACCGCCCACCAGCGCCGTGCCGCCGATCACAACGGCGGCGATCGTCTGGAACAGGTAGGGCTGGCCGACGTCGCCATAGGCCGAGCCGGTGAAGCCGAGCAGCAGGATGCCGGTGATGGCGGCGAACACGCCGCTGACCCCGAAGGTGAGGGCCCACAGCGCGGATCGGCCGGATCAGGGCCAGCGGGGCCGCGACGGGATTGCTGCCGAGGGCATAGATCTGCCGGCCGTAGACGGTGCGGGCCAGGACCAGGCCCACCCCGGCGGCCACGACGGCGAAGACCGGCACGAGCCAGGGCACGGGCAGCGGTCCGGCGCTGCCGCCGATCGAGACGAAGTCCGACACGAACTCGGGCACGGAACCCGACGGGAACCCGGCCGTCCAGAGCAGCACGGCGCCCTGCACCACCGTCCCGATGCCGAGCGTCACGATGAGGGGATGCACGTCGAGGCTTTTGGCGAGCGCTCCGTTGAACGCCCCGATCAGGAACGCCGCAGCCAGCACGAGGGCGCAGACCGGCGCGAAGGCCAGGCCCTGGCCGACGAGTTCGGCCGCCACGACGTTGGCGAAGCCGATCAGGAAGGGGATCGACAGGTCGATGCCGCCGATGATCACCACCAGGGTCTGGCCGATGGAGGCGACGGCCAGCAGCGAGGCCAGGACCAGCATGGACCGGACCGCCAACGACGAGCCGTAGCCGTCGATGGTCAGGATCCCGGTGCCGTGCAGGGCGGCCGCGATCGCGAAGGCGCCGGCCACGCGGGCGCGCTCGGGCGACAAGCGGCCCAGGCGGTCAGCCATGGCGGAGCCTCCCCGCCGGAGCCCGGTCCTGCACCGCGGTGAGCACGACCGCCACGACCAGGATCGTGCCGTAGGCGACCTGCAGCAGGTAGGTCGAGACGTTGAAGAACGTGAGGGCGCTCTGGAGCAGGAAGATGTCGAGCGCGCCCGAGGGCCGCGCCGGCGAGCCCGCCGCTTGCCGCCCGCCGAGGCTGACGCCGCCGAGCGCCATCGCCGAGATGGCGATCAGCGTGTAGGTCGGCCCCGTCGCGGGGTCCGCCGAGCCGATCAGCGCCGTCAGCATCAGGCCCGCGGCGCCCGCCAGGAGACCCGTGATGACGTAGGACAGGAACCGTATCGGCGTCACCGCGATGCCGGCCGAGTAGGCGGCCCGGTCGTCGCTGCCGACCGCCATGAGGTGCTGGTAGACCGGCAGGCGCGTGAAGACCGCCCAGGCCAGGAAGACCCCGCCGAGCGGCAGCGCGGCGAGCGGCCCGGCCAGCGCCTTCAGCCACGCCGGCGCCGACGCCGGTCGGCGCCGGCAGCAGCGTGAGGGTGGCGCCGCCCAGCACCAGGTAGGTGCCGAGGGTCGCAACGATCGGCTGGATGCGGACCACGGTGGCCAGCAGGCCGTTCCAGGCGCCCACGGCCGCGCCGATCGCCAGGGCGGCGGGCACCAGCAGCCAGGGCGTCGTGATCCCGTGGTCGGTCACCAGCGTCGCCACCAGCACGGCGTTGACGAAGCCCATGGTGGGGCCGACCGACACGTCGATGCCGCCGCGGCCGCCCAGCACCGCCGGCGTCGACGCCAATGCGGCGCCGATCAGCGGCGCCGCGAGGCCGATCAGCGTGCCCCAGGCCCCGGCGGCGAACCGGGCCGGGTTGAGGACCACGTTGAGGCCGAGCAGCACGGCGAGGAACAGCAGCGCGAAGCCCGACCGGCCGGCGGCGGCGCGCAGGTGCCGGCGGAGCGCGGAGCCGGCCGTCATGCCGCGCCCCCGAACATGGCGGCGATCACGGCCGCGCTGGTCATGGCCTCCCGGTCGAGCCGCGCCGCGAGGGCCTGTTCGCGGAAGACGAGGACGCTGTCGCACAGCGTGAGGATCTCCTCGATCTCGCTCGACAGCACGACCAGCGCCATCCCGTCCCGGGCGAGGTCCCGGAACACCCCGTAGAGGACGCGGCGGGTCGCGACGTCGACGCCGCGCGTCGGATCGTTCAGCAGCAGCACGCTCGGCTCGGTCGCGAGCCAGCGCGCCAGCAGCACCTTCTGCTGGTTGCCGCCCGACAAGGCTCCGATGGGCCGGTCGGGCCGGGGCGCCACGATGCCGAGGCTCCGGCGGTAGCGCTCGTAGCGCGCGCGTCGGCGGCCGAGGTCGATCAGCCCGCAGCGCGTGTCGCGCCCGATCGTCGCGACGGCGAAGTTGTCGAGGATCGACAGGCCGGGGAACAGGCCCGTCGAGCGCCGGTCGCGCGGCAGGTAGGCCACGCCCGCCGCCACCGCCTGGCGGAACCGGGTGATGGGGATGGCCGGACCGCCCGGCCGCCCGGCCGCGACGGTGCCGGCCGCAGGGGACCGGAGGCCCGCCAGGGTCTCGATGAAGGCCTCCTGGCCGTGGCCGTCGAGGCCCGCGAGGCCGATGATGCGGCCCGGCGCGACGACGACGTCGAAGGGCGCGCAGCCGGGTGCGAGACCGAGGCCCGTGGCGGACAGTTGAAGCGTCCCCTCACGCATGGGCGAGGTCCCGTGCATGTTCGGGCGCCATCAGCCGCAGGAGCCCGTCGGGGTCCTGCTCGCCGCGCTCCAGGGTGGCGACGAGGCGGCCGCCGCGCAGCACCGAGATGCGGTCCGACAGGCGCATCACCTCGTCCATGCGGTGGGAGATGAAGACCAGCAGCACGCCCTCGCGCGCGAGCCGCTCCATGGCGGCGAAGACCGCTTCGCGGGCGGAGAAGTCGAGGGCCGCCGTGATCTCGTCGAGGATCAGGATGGCGGGGCGCCGCACGAGGGCGCGCGCCAGCACGACGAGCTGCTGGCTGGCGAGCGACAGGCGGCCCGCCGCGGCATCGAGCGGCACGGCCTCGCCCGCCACGCCCCGCAGGGTTTCGGCCACGAGGCCGCGGCGGGCGCGGCGCGGCACGCGACGGCGGACCCAGCCGTCGACGCCCAGGAGGACGTTGTCGACGACGCTGCGGTCGGGTGCGAGCAGCAGTTCCTGGAACACGGTCGCGACCCCGGCCCGGTGGAAGGCCGCGGGGTCCCGGCCCGCGAAGGGCCGTCCGGCGAGCCGGATCGCGCCCGCGTCGGGCCGCACGATCCCCGACAGCAGCTTGACCAGCGTGCTCTTGCCGGACCCGTTCTCGCCGAGGATCGTGTGGATGGTCCCCGCCCGGAAGGCGATCGACACGCCGTCGAGCGCCACCGTCTCGCCATAGCGCTTGGCGAGCGCCTCGATGGCGAGCGGAACCGGGCCCGTCGGCGTCACGGGGCGGCGCAGGCTTGCGGGACCTTGGCGTAGTCCCAGGTCGGCACCGGCGCGGGCTTCTCGAAGTAGGCGTCCATCATGGCTGTCGGGAAGCGGGTCCTCGGGCGGCACGGGGAAGACCGAGACCGAGTCCGGCGTCATGCAGGGCCGGAACCAGGCGGCGAGGTCGCTGCCGTGCACGACGGGGATCGGCATCAGCAGCGTGTCGAGGCGGGGCCGCTGGCCTTCGAGCACCCGCACGGCGGCGCGGAACAGGGTCTGTGCGGTGAAGCCCGGCAGGACGCCGTTGCCCTCGAAGCGGAAGCGGTCGGGATGGGCCTTCCAATAGCCGAGCGCGTCGCCCGTGATGGAGCCGGTGATCAGCGGGGCCGGCCGGCCGGCCTGCGCGAAGGCCTCGGCCACGACGCGGCTCTCGCTGCCGGTCGTCCACACGGCATCGATCTTGCCGGGGTTGGTGGCCAGCGCCTGCAGGACCACGGTCTTGGTGACGTTGGCGGTCCAGTTGCCGTTGACGGTACGGACGACCTTGAGGCCCGGCGACTCGGCCAGCGCCTTCTGCTCGCCCGCCTTCTCCTGCGCCACGATGGGGTGGCCCGCGATCCCCTCGACCACGAGCACGTTGCCCTGGCCGCCGAGGCCGGCCGCGATGGCCTTCATCATGTCGTAGCCCCAGCGGGCATAGTTGGAGTCGACGTTGACGGCCTTGCGGCTCGTCACCGATCCGGCGGCCGTGACGAACGGGATGCCGGCCGCGGATGCCGCGTCGATGGCGTCGTCGAGCGCCGTGGCCGAGCCCGGGATGGCGGTGATGATCGAGCACTTCTTGTCGATGAAGGCCCGGATCTGGTTGATCTGCTGCCCGGCGTCGTTGTTCGAGTCGGACACTTCGAAGCTGCTGACGAGCCCGCCGGCCTTCAGCCCGTCGACGAGGCGCCGGAGTTCGTTCGTGACCGAGACCCGCCAGGGGTTGCCCTGGTAGGACTCGGAGTGGCACCACTTCCAGGGCGGCGGCGGGGGCGTGAAGCCGTCGAGGGGCGCGGCCGACACTGTCTGGGGGGCGCCGTCGTAGAGGGCCTGCAGCGCCGGCGGGAGCTTCCCGACGACGCTCGGCGCGTCCTGCGCCGATGCCCCGGCCCCGCCGCCGAGCAGCAGCGCCGCGGCGGCGACGCCTATCCCCGTCCCGTGTGTCAGTTTCGGCATGATCCGTCCCCTCCTGTTGGCCCGGCGCTCTACGGCGCGGTGCGGAAGCTCTGCGCGAAGGCGCGGTCGAGGTCGTCCAGCACGGCATCGGCCGGTTCGCGGGCCTCGAGGCCCGCGGCGAGCCGCTCGGCGGCCCAGTGCTGGAACGGCATGTAGCCGTCGTGGCGGGGGCGCACCCAGGCGCCGTCGAGCGTCGGGCGGGTGTCGGCGTAGAAGCCCGCCACCGGCGCGTTGACGGCAGGGTCGGCCCAGGCGGCGGCATGGCCGGGCTGGCCGCCGGCGGCAGCGTAGAGGCCGCGCTGGACCGCTTCGCCGGCCACCCAGAACGCGAAGTCCGCCGCGGCCGCGGCCTTCGACGAGCGCGACGAGACCGCGATGCCGGTGCCCCCGAGCGCCGAGCCGACCGGACCGCCGGAACCGATCACCGGGATGTCGGCGAAGCGCAGGCGGCGCGCCCTGAAGTCCGCGAGGGCGTAATTGGCGTAGCCGTAGATCAGCGGCGCGCAGCCGATCCGGGACCCGGGTTCGGCCATGGCCTCGAAGACCGCGATCGGGTCCATGGCGAAACAGGCGGGATCGATCAGGGCGACGAGTTCGGCGATGCGCTCATAGACCTGCCGGCCCGCCTCGCGATCGACCAGAGGGCCTGGCTCGACCGCGCAGGGCCGGCCGAGGTTCGCCACCAGCGTATAGAGGCACATCAGCGAATGGGGCGCCCGCATCGGGCAGAGCACGCGGCCCTGCCGGGCTTCGTCGAGCACGGCGGCCCAGCTCCGGAGCGGCTGCTCCAGGAGGTCGGCACGCCAGGCCTGCACCTGCGTGGCGGCATCGATGGGCAGCGCCCATTGCCGCCCGTTCCACGTGTAGCTCGCGAAGGACGCGCCGACGCTGCCGGCCGCAAGCGCGGCGAGCTCGCGCTCGCGCCCGGCCCGGTCGAGCGGCACGAGGCATCCCTCGGCCGTGATCTGCCCGACATGGGGATGGTCGATCACGATGAGATCGTAGCGGCGGGCGAGGTCCTCGACGGGAAAGGACTCGAAGTCCTGCAGGGAGCGCTTGTCCCAGCTCACCTCCACGCCGGTCCGCTCGCGCCAGGCGGCGGCGCAGGCGACGAGCGGGTCGTAGCCGCGGGGGTGGCTCCAGGTCATGCCGCGCAGGTGGATGGCGTCGCCCATGGTTCAGAACCCGAGTTCGCGGCGGATGTCGGCGCTGTGCTGGCCCACCGTCGGGGCGGCGCGCGAGGCGGGCGGGCGGGCGCCGTCGACCCGGATGGGCGAGCGCGTCGTGAGGATGCTGACGCCATCCTCGCGCTCGACGCGCTGGAGCATGTCGAGCGCCTTGAATCCCTCGCTCTCGAGCATCTCGGGCCATTGCAGAACCTTGGCGCACCAGATGTCGGCGGGCTCGAGGATGCCGAGCCAGTGGTCCGAGGTCTCCGTCGCGACGCGCTGGGCGATGATGGCCTTGACCTCGTCGCGGGCCGTGAACCAGGTCGCCGGGTCGTCGCGGTAGGGGGCCAGGGCCGGGATGTCGAGCAGGTCGGCGAGTTTGGGGATGGGCGTCATGGCGATGGCCAGGAAGCCGTCCCGCGTGGGATAGACGCCGTAGGGCGCCGACAGATAGGCATGGGCGCTGCGGAAGCTCGACCGGCGCGGCAGGCGGCGCCCGTCGTTGAGATGGGTCGTCAGGACCTCGAACTGGAAATCCACCAGGGCTTCGAGCAGGCTCGTCTCGACATGCCCGCCGAGCCCGGTCGTGCCGCGCCGGACGAGGCCGGCGAGGATCGCCTGGGCGGCCGCGGCGCCGGCCAGCATGTCGGCCACCGCGAGGCCGAAGGGCACCGGGCCCTGCGGCTCGTCGCCGTTGAGCCACATCAGGCCCGAGCGCGCCTGAGCCAGCAGGTCCTGTCCCGGGCGCGTCACCCAGGGGCCCGTCTCGCCGTAACCCGTGATGCTGGCGTAGACGATGCGCGGGTTGAGCGCGCTGACGGTCGCATGATCGAGCCCGAGCCGCCCGATGACGCCCGGGCGGAAGTTCTGGATCATCACGTCGGCCCGCTCGAGCAGGCGCTTCAGCACGGCGAGGTCGCCCGGGTCCTTGAGGTCGATCGCGAGGCTTTCCTTGTTGCGGTTGATGGCGTGGAAGATCGTCGAATCGCCGCCGATCTCCGTGTCGCTGAGGTAGAGGCGCCGCGACAGGTCGCCCCCGTCCGGGCGCTCGATCTTGATGACGCGGGCGCCGAGGTCCATCAGCCGCAGGGACGCGTAGGGTCCCGACAGGAACTGGCTCATGTCGACGACGAGAAGGCCCGCGAGGGGCAGGTCCTGGCTGTCGGGCATGAGGCTCACAGGGCGTTCGCCGCGGCGGCCGTGCCGGCCCGGTAGGTCACGGTCTGGAGGTGCTCGCAGTAGAGGACGATCTCGCCTTCGCCCTTGAACACCTCGTAGCTGGCGCGGATCAGCCCCAGCGTGTCGGATTTCGGCTGTTTCGAAAGGTGCGTGCGGATCGTGTAGATCGTGTCGCCCACGAAGACCGGCTTGATGAAGCGCAGGCGGTCGTAGCCATACGAGAAGGCGTTGACGCAGTTGGTGGCGACGAGGCCCAGTCCGGCCGAGAACACGAAGGCGCCGGCCACCAGTCTCTGCCCGAAGATGCCCTCCCGTTCGGCGAACATCCGGTCCTGGACGTAGGGATGGATGTCGGTGACCAGCAGGTTGAACTGGTGGCTGTCGGCTTCCCCGATGGTGCGGCGGAGCGAGCGGATCTTCTGCCCCTCCGGCCAGTCCTCGTAGAACCAGTTCTCGGCGTTCCAGACCGGCAGCGCCGCGTGGTCGGCCGGCATGTCGGTCGGTCTCGTCGACGAGACCCCCACGGTCGCGGGATGCGCTGCGTCCTGCCCGGCTGTGCTCATGGCCTCGGCTCCTCTTCGTCGGGGGATGACGGCACGGGCGTGCCGGGGGTGTCGTTCGCCCGGAAGCAGGCTTCCACGAGCGCCATCGTGTGCCAGGCATCCTCGACGCCCCCGACCAGCCGCTCGTCCTCGCCCGAGGCGACGCGCTGGAGGTTCGCCATCGTGCCCACGAAGGCATGGGGGAACCACGCGCCCTCGAGCGGCACCTGCCGCCAGTCGCCGCCCCGCCGCGTGATCCACAGAGCGTCGGGTTCGCCGGTCGGGTAGTCGAGCAACTGGCCGAGCTTGACGAGGGCGGCGCCTTCCGTGCCCTCGAAGCGAAAGGTCGCGTCCTGGAAGCGGCGGCCGAAATCGTGGTCGTGGTTGATCGACAGCGTGCAGCGGACGTCGTCGGAAAAATCGAGGATCGCCGAGGTTCGGGTCTGGGCGAGCTCCCCGGCCGGGTGCCCGAGCGTGCGCGCCAGGACGCCGTGCGGGTTGCCGAGGAGGCTGCGGATCAGGTCGAGGTAATGGATCGAGTGAACGGCGATCTCGACCCGCGGCATGCCCTTCAGGAACGGGAACAGGTGCCAGGGCGTGAACAGGGTGAGATGCGCCTCGACGTCGACGAGGCGCCCGAGCCAGCCGCCGCCGAGCGCATCCGCGAGCGCCAGCATCATGGGGGCGAAGCGCAGCTGGAAGTTGACCGCGGCCGTGAGGCGCCGGTCGCGGGCGAGGCGCAGGATCCGGGTCGCCTCCGCCAGATCGCGGCCCATCGGCTTCTGCAGCAGGACCGCGGACCCGGCCGGCAGCGCCGGGAGCACGTCGAGGTGGGCGGCGGGCGGCAGCGCGAGGTCGAACACCGCCCCCGGCACCGCGAGTGCCTCGGCGAGGCTGCCCAACACGGGCACGTCGAACCGCGACGCGAGCGCCGCGGCCTTGGCCCCGTCGGTGTCGTAGAGCCCCGCGACCGGGAAACCGGCCAGCCGATAGGCCGGCAGGTGGGCATCTCCGACGATGCCGCCGGCACCGACGATGACGATCGGCCGCGGCGCGGCAGGACGCGGCCAGGCCTGGCGCAGCCGTGGCCCGTCTCCCTCGCTGTCTCCCGCCAACGCCGCCATGGCGCTCCCCTCGTTCTTATGTGAATGATGATTTCACTTATGAGCGATGAGCGCAAGGGGCTTGGCGGAGGGTCAGTCGAGGTGGAACACTTCCTCCAGCATCGACCACCACTCGCCCTCGCGCCGCGGCGTGAAGGGGCGCTGCATGGGCATGCACAGGGCCCACCACCGCTGCGTCGCCGGATCGTCGGCCATGGCGGCCGCATCGGCGGCGAAGTCGGTGCCGTGGTACTCCCAGGTGCCGAACAGGATGTCCTCCGGCTCCTTCAGGTAGATCGAGTAGTTCCTGATGTTGCTGGCCGCGATGCGGGCCAGCACGTCCGGCCAGACCGCGGCGTGGAGGCGGCGGTATTCGTCCTTGTGCTCGGATCGCAGGCCGATGCACATGGCCATTCTCTGCATGGTGGAACTCCTTGTCAGGCGAGGCGGTAGAGGCGCTGGGCGTTGCGGTGCCAGAGGCGCGCCTGTTCGTCGGCGCTGGCGCCCGCGACGAGCGTGCGCGTCGCCGCGACCCAGCGCGTGAGGTCGGCCGTGAGGGTGCAGACCGGCCAGTCGCTGCCCCACACCACCCTGTCCCAGCCGAAGCGGCCGATGACGTGCTCGACGTAGGGGCGCAGGTCGTCGACGCTCCATCCGCCCGGGTCCGCATAGGCCACGATGCCCGATACCTTGCAGGCCACGTTGGGGAGCGCGGCGAGTTCCGCGATGTCGGCCCGCCACGGGTCGAGGGCGCGGGCCCGCACGTCCGGCACGCCGCAATGGTCGAGCACGAACATCGTGTCGGGGCAGGCCCGCGCGATGGTGGCGGCGACCGGCAGCTGCCGCGCCAGCACGCAGAGATCGAAGGTCAGGCCATAGGCCGGCAGGCGGCGCAGGTTCTCGGCGAAGAGCGGCGTGAGGCCGAGCGCGTCCGGCGACGTGTGCAGGATGCGGCGCAGCCCGCGCACCGCGGGGCTTCGCGCCAGCCGGTCGAGCGCCGCCGGGAAGTCCCGCGATTCCGGCCGGGCCGCAGCCACGACCCCGACGACGGCCGGCGAGAGGCCGGCGGCCCAGGCCGTCTCGGCCTCCTGGTCGGCCTCGGCGACGTCGACCTCCATGTGGAGCGAGGCATCGATCCCGGCCGCGGCGGCCTCGGCGCGGTAGAGGTCGAGCGGCCAATTGCGGTCGAGCGCCGGCAGGGCGTCGAGCCAGGGGTAGCGGAACCGTCCGCGGTCGACGAGGTGCAGGTGCGTGTCGATGATGCGCATGGGTCGTGTCCTCCCTTGCGGGCCGGCTCGCGTCCGGCCCTTCGTCGTCCCGGCGCGGCGCGCCTCGCCGGGCCGTCAGTCCTCGCCGCCGGCCGCGGGGGCGATGCGGTGGGCCGCCGCCCGCAAAAGCTCGATCGTCGCCGGCACGTCGGGGGTCGAGCCCGGGTCGGTCCAGCTCAGGTAGGGGCAGGTCAGGGCGGCCACGACCGTGCCGTTGGGGCCGAAGACGGGAGCCGACAGGTTCCGGACGCCCACCGTCTGCTGGCTCGCCATGGATTCGTAGCCGCGCTCCCGCACGGCCGCGAGCCGCTCCTCGAACCGGTCGGGCTGGGATTCGCCCGGCATCAGCTCGTGTTCCTCGATCATGGTGGCGCGTTCCCGCGCGCTCGCGAAGGCGAGCAGCACATGGCCGGAGCCGGTGTTGAACAGGCTGACCCGCGCCCCGACCCGGATGGCGAGGCCCCAGTAGCCGGGCGAATCGACCTGCCCCACCACCACGACGTGGCCGCGGTCGTAGACGGCGAGGTGGCAGGCCTGCCCGGCCGTGCGGGCGAAGGCCCGCAGCTCCGGCATCGCCTGGCTGACGAGGCGGCGGACGGGAGCGTGCTGATGCGCCAGGGCGAAGAGCTTCAAGGTGAGCTCGTAACGGTCCCCGGCGGTGCGCGCCACGTAGCGCCGCCGCACCAGCCGGTCCAGCATCCGGTAGATCTCGTTCGGCGTGCGGTCGAGCGCCTTGGCGATCTCGGCCTGCGAGAGCGCCTCCTCGGTGGCGGCCAGCAGCTCGATGATGTCCAGCCCCTTGTCGAGGGCCGGTGCGCGATACCGGTCGCCGATGTCCTCAATCACCTCACCCATGTGGATTCCTCGACCCCCCGTTGACCTTGCCAGAGTTCGATGCTTACCTGCAAACGTTACATTCAAATATGAGATTGCCGAGCCCTCCGGGGCATGAACGGCAACCTTTCGCGACGCCGCCGCCCTGGGGAGGACGAGCATGACACAACCACGATTGACGGTGCTGAGCTGCATGACGGCCGTAGCGTTCTGCTGCACGGCCCACGCCGAGGACCTCGGCCGATACCCCGGTTACGTGCTGAAGGTAAAGCTCATCGGCGGCACCCAGTACGAGAAGCTCTATACGCGCATCCCGGAATGGGAGAAGGCCACCGGCGCCAAGGTCGAGATCGTCTCGTCCAAGAACTATTTCGAGCTCGACCGCGAGATCAAGCAGGACATGGCGTCCGGCTCCATCACGTGGTGCGTCGGGTCGAACCATACCAGCTTCGCGCCGCAGTACACCGACCTCTACATCGATCTGAAGCCGATGCTCACGGCGGGCGAACTCGCCGCCTACGTGCCGAGCGCCATCAAGAACTCCACCATCGACGGCAAGCTCGTGCAGCTGCCGCGCGTGACGGACATCTCCAACATCTACTACAACAAGGCCGTCTACGACGACCCGGCAACGCAGGCGCGCTGGAAGGCCAAGTTCGGCAGCGACCTTGCGCCACCCAAGACCTACGACGACTACAAGACCCAGGCGACCTTCTTCGGCAACCCGCCCACCCTCTACGGCACGGCGTTCCCCGGCAAGGACGAGGGGCTGACGGGGCGGTTCATGGAGATCGTGCGCGCCAACGGGGGCGACATGCTCGACGCCGGCAACCGGCCGATCTTCAACCAGAAGCCCGGACTCGACGCGCTGCAATGGTTCGTCGACCTCTACAAGGCCAAGGCGGTGCCGGCCGGCACGGTGAGCTACACCTGGGACGACATCGGCCAGGGCTTCGCGGCCGGCACGATGGCGCTCGACATCGATTGGCCCGGCTTCGCGGCCTTCTTCAACGACCCCAAGACCTCCAAGATCGCCGGCAAGGTCGGATTGGCCGAAGCGCCCGTGGGCACGAGCGGCAAGCGGGGCGGCTGGTCGGGCTCGCATTCCTTCTCGGTCACCCAGGCCTGCGACAACAAGCCGGCGGCCGCCAGCTTCGTCAAGTTCCTGACCGACGAGGACAGCGAGATGATGGAGGCCCGCGCCGGCAACCTGCCGACCCGCACCCAGGCCTTCACGGATATCGTGGCCGAGTTCAAGGCCGGCAACAACCAGTACATGGCCGACATGTTCTCGACCTGGCAGGCGTCGCTCCAGGATGCCCGCACGCCGCCGCTGATCCCGCAGTGGATCGAGGTCTCGAACGTGATCTGGCCCGAACTCCAGGCCGCCATCGTGGGCCAGAAGACCCCGCAGGCGGCGCTCGACAGCGCGGCCGACAAGGCCCGGCAGATCCTGGAGGACGCCGGTGTCGCGAAATAGGAACCGGGCCGGGAGGCGGCGGGCGTGAGCGAGGCCGTGCGGGACGGGTCGGGGCCGGCCGGGGACGCGGTCGCGCGGGCCCGCCCGGCCGGGAGCCGCCTCGGGGCGCTGACGCGCTCCGGCTGGGCGACGCCCTACCTGCTCGTGCTGCCCTCGGTGCTGATCGTCGCCGCCGTGGTGGCGATCCCGCTCGTCGTGTCGCTCTGGTCGAGCTTCACGCCCTACGTCCTGATGCGCCCGCAGACGCTGTTCACCTTCGTGGGCTGGCGCAACTACCAGCGCCTGTTCGGCAACGCCGACTTCCTGTGGGCCTTCGGCCGCACCGTGGTGTTCCTGACCGTGGTGCTGAACCTCGAGATGGTGCTCGGGCTCGGGCTGGCGCTGCTGGTCAACCAGGTCACGGCGGGCCGGCGCCTGCTGCGCACCATCATGATGTTCCCCATGATGTTCTCGCCCATCCTGGTGGGCTTCCAGTTCAAGTATCTGTTCAACGACAACGTCGGCCTCGTCAACAACGCGCTGGGCTCGCTCGGCCTGATCCAGCAGCCGATCCCCTGGCTGGTCGATGCCGTGCTGGCGCCGGTGTCGATCGCGGTCGCGGAGATCTGGATGTCGACGTCCGTCTTCGCCATCCTGCTGCTGGCGGGCCTGCTGGCCCTGCCCAAGGACCCGATCGAGGCCGCCAAGGTGGACGGCTGCAACGCCTGGCAGGTGTTCCGCCACATCACGCTGCCCTTCCTCATGCCCTTCGTCTACATCGCCATGACGATCCGCTCGCTCGACATCGCGCGCGCCTATGACGTCGTGAAGATCATGACGGACGGCGGCCCCGCCGGGCGGACCGAGCTCTTGTGGACGCTGGTGGCGCGCGTCGGCTACCAGAACGCCCAGATGGGCCTCGCCAACGCGATGGGATACGTGTCGATCGTGCTGTCGATCCTGTTCACCGTCTATTTCTTCCGCAAGCTGTCGGCGGCCCGGCTCTACATGGGCGGGGCGGCGTGAGCGCGGCGTCGGCCCCGGCGGCGCGCAGCGGCGCGGCGCGGCTCCAGCGCGGGCTCGTGAGGCTCGGCGTCGCCGTCGCCGTGCTGGTCCTGTGCGCGCCCGGCCTGTGGGTGGTGCTGACCGCCTTCCGGCCCAACATCGAAGTCATGGCGAAGCCGCCGGTCTGGATGCCCCACACGCTGATGCTGGACAACTTCCTCGGGATCCTCGGCCTGTTGCCGGACCGGACGCCCGGCATCCCGGTGCTGCTCTACTTCCGCAATTCCCTCGTCATCGCGGTCACCAGCACGCTCGTCGCCGTCGGCCATCGGCATGATGGGCGGCTATGCCTTCGCCCGCTACCGGTTCCGCGGCAAGAGCGCGCTGTTCCTCGGCCTCATGCTGTCGCGCGCCGTGCCGGGCGTGGCGCTGTCGCTGCCGCTTGTTCATCGTGTGGAGCCGCATCGGCCTCATCGACACCAGCGCGGGGCTGATCCTCGTCTATCTGGCGCTGAACATCCCGTTCACGGTCTGGCTCACCGACGGGTTCTTCCGCCAGATCCCGATCGAACTGTCCGAAGCCGCGCAGATCGACGGCTGCACGCGCTGGCAGGCGTTCTGGCGCATCGAGTTCCCGCTCGCCCGCTCGGGCCTCGCTTCGGCCGCCATCTTCGCCTTCCTGACCTCCTGGAACGAATATGCGCTCGCCTCCCAGCTCACGCGCTCGACCGCCTCCAAGACCATGCCGGTCGGCCTGATGGATTTCACGGCCCAGTTCACCGTCGACTGGACCGGCATGTGCGCCATGGCGGTGCTGATCATCGGACCGGCCCTGGTGCTGACGCTGCTGGTGCAGAAGCACCTCGTCGCCGGTCTCACCTTCGGCGGCGTGAAGTAGAGGGAACGACGCCATGGCGCAGGTCCGGCTGAACGCGCTCGTCAAGCGCTACGGCGTCGTCGCCGGTGGTGCACGGCATCGACCTCGACATCGCGCATGGCGAGTTCGTGGCGCTGGTGGGCCCGTCGGGCTGCGGCAAGTCGACGACGCTGCGCATGATCGCCGGCCTCGAGGAGATCTCGGGCGGCACGATCCAGATCGGCGACCGGGTCGTCAACGGCCTGCCGCCGCGCAGCCGCAACATCTCCATGGTGTTCCAGAACTACGCGCTCTACCCGCACATGACGGTGCGCGAGAACCTCGGCTTCGGGCTGAAGATCGCGGGCCTCGCGGCCGCCGACATCGCCGCGCGGGTCACGGAGGCTTCCGCCATCCTGGGGCTCGACGCCCTGCTCGACCGCCTGCCGGCGAACCTGTCCGGCGGCCAGCGCCAGCGCGTCGCCATGGGTCGCGCCATCGTCCGCAATCCGGACGTCTTCCTCTTCGACGAGCCCCTGTCCAACCTCGACGCCAAGCTGCGCGTGCAGATGCGGGTCGAGATCAAGCGCCTGCACCAGAAGGTCAGGACCACGGTGGTCTACGTCACCCACGACCAGGTCGAGGCGATGACGCTCGCCGACCGCATCGTCATCATGCGCGACGGCCGGATCGAGCAGGTCGGCACCCCGCTCGACGTGTTCGAGCGCCCGGCCAACACCTTCGTGGCCGAGCTTCATCGGCTCGCCGCCGATGAACCTCGTCGACGCCGCGGTGGTGGAGCGCGGCGGCCGGCCCCATGCGCTCCTGTCGGACGGGCTCGCGCTGCCGCTGCCCGGCGCGGTCGCGGCGCGGTGGGATCTCGGCCGCGAGGTCGTGATCGGCTTCCGCGCCGAGGCGCTGGCGCCCCGCGGCCACGGCCTGCCGGGGTCGGGCGACACGGTCGAGATCGACCGCCGCGTCTCGCTGGCCGAACCCCTCGGCACGGAGACGCTGCTGTTCACCGACCTCGGCGGCCGCGAGGTGCAGGGCCGCATGCTGTCTCCCCGCGCCGTCGAGGCCGGCGAGCGGATGCCGTTCGTGCTGGACTTGTCGCGGCTGCACGTCTTCGCCAAGACCGACGGACGCAGCCTGCGGGCCTGACCTCGCGCTCCGCCGGCCCCCGACCCATCCTACAGTGAGTGAACCATGGCCAGCATCGTCCGCGTCGAAGCCCTGATGATCGACCTCGTGCCGCAGGTGAAGCGGGTCGACGCCATCCAGTCCTTCGTCAGCCAGGAAACGCCCATCGTGCGCATCACCGACAGCGACGGCGCGGTGGGCACGGGCTACAGCTACACGATCGGCACCGGCGGCCCCTCGGTGATGCGCCTGATCGAGCGGACGCTCGCGCCGCGCCTGCTCGGCCGCGAGGCCGGCCAGGTCGAGGCGATCTGGCGCGACCTCCTGTTCGTGACCCATGCCACGACGGTGGGGGCTCTCACGGCCATCGCCATGGCGGCGATCGATACCGCCCTGTGGGACCTGCGCTGCCGCAAGGCCGGCCTGCCGCTCCACATCATGGCGGGCGGCGCCCAGGACCGGGTGCGGCTCTACTCCACCGAGGGCGGCTGGCTGCATATCGAGACGGCGGCGCTGGTCGAGGACGCGCTGCGCCAGAAGGCGGCCGGCTTCGGTGGCGCCAAGCTGAAGGTCGGCCGTCCCATCCACGAGGACGTCGCCCGGATCGGCGCCGTGCGCGAGGCGGTCGGCCCCGGCTTCGAGATCTTCACCGACGCCAACCAGGCCTTCACGGTGGACGAGGCGATCCGCCGGGCGCGCCACTACGAGGCGCTCGACATCGGCTGGTTCGAGGAGCCGCTCCCGGCCGACGACATCGACGGCCACGTCCGGCTGTCGCGCGCCACCACGGTGCCGATCGCGGTCGGCGAGAGCCTCTACAGCCACCTGCATTTCCGCGAATACCTGCAGCGGGGCGCCTGTTCGGTCGTGCAGGTCGATGTCGGGCGCATCGGCGGCATCACGCCCTGGCTCAAGGTCGCGCATCTGGCCGAGTGTTTCAACGTCGCGGTCTGCCCGCATTTCCTCATGGAAATCCATGTGGCGCTGTGCGCGGCGGTGCCGAACGCGCGCTGGGTGGAGTATATTCCCCAGCTCGAGACGCTGACGGAACGCGGGATGACGATCGAGAACGGCCATGCGGTGCCCAGCCCCGAGCCCGGGCTCGGCATCGCCTGGGATTGGGCCGCCATCGACCGCCAGACCGTCGCGGGCTCGCGCTTCGCCCTCGCGGCCTGACCGCCAGACCCTTCGGAGATCCATCGCGATGAGCCGGACCATGCCGATGGTGGTGGGCAGCCTGAACCGCGAAGCCCCCTACTTCCAGGGCGCGCGGGGGGTGGGCCTGTCGGTCTTCGCCTTCGACCCACAGACCGGCCGCGCCGACCCGGTCTGCGAGGACCGCGGCATCGACAACCCCACCTTCCTGTCCGTCGACCCCGAGAGCCTCTGCATCTACGCCAATTCGGAGGTCGCCAGCTGGCACGAGGGCACGGTCAGCGCCTACAGGTTCGATCCCGAGGCCGGGCGATTGCGCTACATCAACAAGCAGCCGAGCCTCGGCGGCATCGCGGCCCACAGCAGCCTCGACACGCGCCCGCCGCCAGTTGCTGGTGGCCAATTACGGCGCCGGACCGCACGACGAGGGCCCGGATCGCGGCGTCGCCGTCCTGCCGCTGCGCGAGGACGGCGGGCTCGGGGCGCCGGCGGCCGGCATCGCCCACCGCGGCCGGGGGCCGGACGCGCTGCGCCAGGAGCGCGCCCACCCCCATTGCGTGATGCCGAGCCCCGACGGCCGCTTCGTGGCGGTGGTCGACCTCGGGCTCGACGCCATCGTGACCTATGGCTACGGGCCGGACGGCACCCTCGCCGAAACGCCCGTCGCCACTCTGGCGCTGCGGCCGGGTGCCGGTCCCCGGCATCTCGCCTTCCACCCGGACGGCCGGCTCGCCCTGGCGATCTGCGAGCTCGAGTCCAGCCTGGTCCTGCTCGCCTACGATGCCGCCATCGGCCGCTTCGCGCCGCGCGACACGCTCGCGGCGGTGCCGGCGGAAGCGCGGCAGGACAACCATTGTTCGGACGTGCAGATCCATCCGGGAGGCCGCTTCGCCTACGCGGCCAACCGGGGCCACGACAGCATCCTGGTCATGGAGATCGACGCCGCGGGCGGGCGCCTGGCGCCGGTCGGCCACCAGGCCTGCGGCGGGCAGGACACCCCGCCACCTCGCGATCGCGCCCGACGGCCGCTTCCTGGCGGTCGCCAACCAGAACAGCGACCGCGTGTCGGTCTTCGCCATCGATGCCGCGCGGGGCACCCTGACGGCGGCCTCCGAGATCGCGATCGGAACGCCGATGTGCGTGCGCTTCATGCCATCGGGCGGGTGAGGGCAGCCCGGCGGCGCGGCCGCCGATCCGCCGGCCGGCCCGTGGCCTCGGTCAGCCCGGCGGCGAAGGACCGGCCTTGCCCCGCGCCCGCTTGCCCTTGACCGGGCGCTCGGTCGGAAGGTTGCGGATGATATCGACGAGGCCGGCATCGTCGACGAGGTCGGCGGCCTTGCCGGGCAGCAGCCAGACTCCGCGACGCTGACCCTTCTCGCGCCACTCCGGCAGCTGGTGCTGGAACTCGAGCGGGAAGACCTTGACGCGGCAATAGTCGAAGTGGTCGGCGCGGCGCTTCCAGTAGGTGTAGATCCCGACCGGCTTCTTGTGCACCCGTCCGACGACGCCGGCCTCCTGCTGGGCCTCGATGGCGGCGGCCCTATGGTCCTTGTGGCCCTTCATGGGCCAGCCCTTGGGGATGATGAAGCGCTGGGTCTCGCGCGACGTGATCAGCAGCACGTGCAGCCGCCCCTCGGCGTCGAACCTGAAGGGCAGTGCCGCGACTTGCTTGCGGGGTTTCTGCGCTCGGTCGGACATCGGGCGACCTCCGGGGCGGCGGTTGGAGCGGCCTCCGGGCGGCGGTCGGGACCTTCTCCGGATCGAGCGGAGCCGGCCCAACGTGACCACGAGACACGGCGTCTGGTCGGGAAAGCACCTCGTCCACGTCCTTCGGTGCGGGACTCCCTGTGCCATGCGCCGGGCAGGCCGACAACCCGGTTTCTCGCCCGCATCGTCGCCGGTGGGGAGACGCCGCGCGAGTGCCTTCGCCTGCGGCGCAATCGCTCCAGCCGCGACGCGAGAGCCGTCGGCGGATCGACATCGCGGCGGCGATCCCTGACGAGCCGCGACCGTCCCGGGCGCCGTCGGAGCCGAAGCCTCACGTCTCGGCGCGCAGCGCGTCGTAGCCCTTCACACGGTAGACCAGGGTCGAGACGACCCAACTGGCGACGAAGATGCCCACGACCGCGAAGCCGAGCTTGGCGAGATTGTCGTTGAGGTCGCCGACGAGGTCCCAGAACCCGCCCGCGAAACCGAGCTCGTCGCCGATGAGACCGAGGGCCTCGACGGCGCCGATGAAGATGGCGACGACCACCGACGCCGCCGTGATCGTGAGATTGTACCAGAGCTTGCGCAACGGGTCGACGAAGGCCCAGCCGTAGGCACCCGTCATCAGCACGCTGTCGGTCGTGTCGAGCAGGGACATGCCGGCGGTGAAGAGCGCCGGGAAGACCAGGATGGTCCAGAACGACAGGCCCCGGGCGGCCTGCGTGGCCGAGATGCCGAGGACGCCGATCTCGGTGGCGGTGTCGAAGCCGAGGCCGAACAGGAAGCCGATCGGGTACATGTGCCAGGACCGGGACACCCTGCGGAACAGGGGCCGGAAGAGCCGGGCCAGGAGACCCCGCCCGGTCAGCAGCGCATCCAGCTCTTCGTCGAGCACCGGCGCCCCGCGCCTGGCCCGCGAGAAGGCCGACCAGATCCCCTTGAGGATGAACAGGTTGGCGAACCCGATCACCAGCAGGAAGGCGGCCGAGACCGCCGTGCCCATCAGCCCGCCGACGCCGTGGAAGGCCTGCAGGCGGTCCTGCATCGCGGTGGCGGTCGCCGCGATGGCGACGGTGGCGAGGATCACCACGGTGGAATGGCCGAACGAGAAGAAGAAGCCGGCCGAATAGGGAGCCTTGCGGTCCTGGATCAGCTTGCGGACGACATTGTCGATCGCCGCGATGTGGTCGGCGTCGAACGCGTGGCGGAGCCCGAGCGTGTAGGCCAGGAAGGCCGTGCCCAGCAGCGCGGGCCGGTCCGAGAAGGCGAAGAACGCCCAGGCCCAGGACAGGAGATTGGCGATGCCCAACCCGACGAGGACGACACCGACCTTGACCCTGCTGCGCGCCGGTCGGTCGTCGAAGGGGTTGAGCACCACGATGCCGGTCTCCGGGCCTGTCCGCATGTCGGCGCATAAGACGGGATCGTCCGGCGTCGCGTCAACGCGGCCCGGGACGCCGCGGAGCTCGGGCGCGGGGTGCGACGCGGTCGCGGGGCGCCTGTCGGAGGTCGGGGCCGGGCTCGCCGGTGCGGCCGATGCGCGCTTCACCGCAGGCCGGCGCGTGTTCTGACACACGGCCGTCACGCAGTCGCGGTCTCTTCCGGCCGCTTCAAGCCGTGGACCCGGCAGCTCAGGAAGGAACCATCCATGACGTCGATCGTCCGTCCGGCTCTCATGGGGCTTGGTCTGATCTCGGTCCTCATCGGCGTCGCCGCCCCCGCCCGGGCGGCCGGCCCCGGCGTTCCGCAGGACGTCGGCGAGCTCCTGCCGACGGGCCAGTCCATCACGCCCCGGGCCGCGCCGAACGCCGTCTACCAGCCGCTCCTGCCGAACCTCCAGGACGCGCCGAACGTCAAGGCCGGCTACGCCGATTCCGAAGCCTTGAGCCCCGACGGCAGGACCCTGCTGGTGCTCACCACCGGCTACAATTACGTCGTCGATGCTGGCGGCAAACAGCTGCCCAAGGACTCGACCCAGTTCATCTTCGTCTATGACGTGACGAGCGGCACGCCGGTGCAGCGGCAGATCCTGCAGGTGTCGAACAGCTTCGTCGGCATCGCCTTCGCGCCGAACGGCAAGACGTTCTACGTGCCGGGGGCCGGCGAGGACAACGTCCACGTCTTCGCCCTGCAGGGCAGCGAATGGGCGGAATCGGGTCCGCCGATCCCGCTCGGGCACAAGGCCGGCAACGGCCTGGCCCAGAAGCCGCTGGCCTCCGGCATCGCCGTCACGGCCGACGGCTCCCGCGCCGTCGTGGTCAACCGCTACAACGACTCGATCTCCATCGTCGACCTCGCCCGGCGCGCGGTTGTCGCCGAGCAGGACCTGCGCCCGGGCAAGAGCGGGGGCGCCAGCGGGACGCCGGGAGGCGAATACCCCAATTCCGTGGCCATCGCCGGCAACCGGACCGCCTATGTGAGCAGCGAGCGGGACCGCGAGATCGTGGCCGTCGACATCTCCGGCACCCAGCCCTCGGTCGTGGGCCGCATCCCGGTCCAGGGCAACCCCAACAAGCTCGTCCTGGACGGCTCGGGTAAGACCCTCTACGTCGCGAGCGACAACGCCGACGTGGTGAGCGTGATCCCGACCGCCGCCAATGCCGTGGCCTCCACGGTGTCGACCATCGCGCCGACCGGCCTGCTCGCGCCGCAGCGGGCGAAATACAAGGGTGCCTCGCCGGACGGCCTCGCCCTCTCCCCCGACGGCGGCACGCTCTACGTGACCAACCGCGGCACGAATTCGCTCGCCGTCATCGCCCTGACGGGTGGCTCGCCGCGCCTCGCCGGGCTGATCCCCACCGGGTGGTACCCCTCCGACGTCCGGGCGTCCGCCGACGGGCGCACCGTCTACGTCAGCAATGCCAAGACCGATCCCGGCCCGAACCCGGGCAACTGCCTGGGCTACGAGACCGCGCCCTGCCCGGTGGCCAACTCGCCGGTGACTTTCGCGGCCGATCAATACATCCTCAACCTGACCGGATCGGCACTGCTCAGCTTCTCGGTTCCGCGGGGGACGGCGCTCGAATACATGACCCAGCGCGTCGCCGCCAACAACGGCTTCGACGCCCCGCCGGTGCTCGACCCGACGATGGCGGCGCTCCGGCAGAAGATCAAACACGTGATCTACATCGTGAAGGAGAACCGCACCTACGATCAGGTGCTCGGGGACGTGCGCAAGGCCAACGGCGATCCCAGCCTCGCCGAATTCCCGCGCAGCACGACCCCCAACCAGCATGCGCTCGCCACGGACTTCGTGGCCTTCGACAATTTCTACGACGCGGGCGATGTCAGCGGCAACGGCTGGCCGTGGAGCACCGCCGCCAAGGAATCGGATGCCGGCGCCAAGATGCTGCCGCCGAACTACGCCGGCAACGGTGCCGGCGGCTCCTACGACTGGGAGGGCACGAACCGGAACGTCAACGTCGGCCTGACCGGCGCCGCCCGCATCGCGGCCGACCCGCTCGCCGCCTCGCTCGATGCCGATACACTGCCCGGGACCGGCAACGTCGCGGCGCCCGACGGGCCAAACGGCGAGGTGCAGAAGGGCTATCTGTGGAACGCCGCCCTGCGCGCCGGCCTGACGGTGCGCAACTACGGTTTCTACATCGACCTCACCCGCTACAGCCTCGCCGGCACGCCCAACGCGAACCTGCAGATCTCCGGGGTCCGCTCGCCCTACCCCGACAGCGTGCAGTCCTTCGCCGCCAACCCCCAGCTCGCGCCGCTGACCGACCCCTATTTCCGCGGCTTCGACGATTCCTATCCGGACTTCTACCGGGAACAGGAATGGGAGCGCGAGTTCGCCGGCTACGTCGCCCACGGCAACCTGCCGAGCCTGAGCCTCGTGCGGTTCATGAACGACCATACCGGAAACTACAAAAACGCCATCGACGGCGTGAACAAGCCGGACCTGCAGGTCGCCGACAACGACTATGCCGTCGGGGCGCTGGTGCAGGCGATCTCCCGGAGCTACTACGCGCGGGACACGCTGGTCTTCGTCGTCGAGGACGATGCCCAGGACGGCCCCGACCACGTCGACGCCCACCGCAGCACCGCCTTCATCGTCGGCCCCTACGTCAAGCACGGCGCCGTGGTGAGCACGCATTACACGACGGTCAGCATGCTGCGGACCATCTCCGACGTCCTCGGGATGGACCACCTCAGCATCTACGACGCCAACCAGCGGCCCATGTCGGACGCCTTCGACCTGTCCGTGCCGGCCTGGGGCTTCGACGCCCGGGCGTCGAGCCTGCTGCGCGGCACCGCCCTGCCCTTCGCCAAGGGCATGCGCTTCGCCGAGGCCGCCCGGAGCCCGCACGACGCTCGTTACTGGATCGACCGGACGCAGCGGCTCGACTTCTCCGAGGAGGACAAGGTGGATGCCGTGGCCTACAACCAGATCCTGTGGAAGGGTCTGATGGGCGGTCGGCCCTACCCGGTCAACGGCGGGCGGCCCCTCGGCCACCGCGACGTGGCCGAGGGCCAGGCCGCGGCGCCGGCGAAGAAGGACGACGACGACTAGGCCGGCTGGACTCCCGGGGTCCACCGCACGCGGGAGAAACGACTCGGGGCTGCTCGCTCCAGGGCGGCCTGGACGCGCCCGGCCATGATGGAAGGGGGTGGGGATCGTTTCGGATCCCTCATTCGCCCCCTCGACCGCTCTCCTCCGTGCTCTCCACGGTCATGCCCGGGCTTGTCCCGGGCACCCACGCCGGCCCACGCCGCCGCGGGTCCTAGGGTTGGGCCAGGGCCGTCCTGGGCCCGGTGCGGCTCCGCGCGGCGTGGGTGGCCGGGACAAGCCCGGCCATGACGGGAGGGAGGGCCTAGACCGCTTCGGATCCATCATGCCCTCCCTCGACCGATCTCCTCCACCCTCTCCACGGTCAGGCCCGGGCTTGTCCGTGCAGCCACGCCGGCCCGCGCCGCCGCGGGATCTCGGACCGGGTCTCCTAGCAAGCTGTATGCGTGCCGCTCGTCGACCGCCCCTTCGGCGGGACTCAGGGCTGAAGCGCGACACTCCTATCCGGTATAGTGATAGGCACCGACCGATGAATAGGTGTGGCCCTGTGGGCCATCGTAGGTCGAGACCGTATATTCGTTATAGCCGTAAGCGTAGAAGAACCTGGCATCGTACGACGCCACCGAGGCGCCGGTCGCATAATTGTAGGAGTGGAAATCGGACAGAGAATATCCCGCTGAGAACTGCACGGCATTGGTCGTGCTCGTGTGCGAGTTCACGTCGTAGGTGCTGGTGTCCCGCGTGCCATAGGTCTGATACGCGCCATCCAGCGGCGTCGACGTCTCGAGCACGTCCGTCGTATAGACGCCGGACGCATAGGTCCGCGTCGTCTGGACGGAATGATCGAAATAAGGACCGCGATCCTCGTCGAGGCCGCGATAGTAGAACCCGGACGCATCATAGTAAGCGGACTGGATGTGGGTGTACCCCGTATCCGGGTCCATCACACTGCTCCGATAGCCGTAGAGCGGATCGGACGCGTAGCCGTCGTCGTACCCTCCGTCGCTGTAACCCACGGCGTAGTCTCCTCGCGACTCATCGGGACGTGGCGCGGCTGGCGGTCAACCCAAGTCTCGTCACGGGCGGCAGGTTCGATCCAACGTCACGCGACGCGCCAGGGACAGCGCGCGACTGAATCGCGGTTACCCGGCCGACCCGCGCCCGCACTCGCGCGGGCATCCCGCCCAGAACCGCTTCGCCCAACGTCCGGAAGTCCCGAGCACGATGGCGCTCTTGCGTCACCCCGACGGCCGGCGTTGCCGAAGGCCGACACACGGCCTACCGTCCCGCGCACGGACAGGCTCACCCTCCGTCACGAGGACCGCGTCCGGGCCGTGGTGGGCGGGGCGCCGGACGAGGCATGATGAGCGACGACCCATATTTCGCCCTCGCCAACGCCCTGCCGCTCCTGGGCTGGCTGGCTCTCCTGCTGGCGCCGCTCGCCCGGGCCAGGCTCGTCGCGGTCGCGCGGGTCGTCGCGGTGGTACTCGCGGTCGGCTACGCGGTCGGCGTCGCGGTGGCGCTGGCGGGGAACCACGGACCCATGCCGGACCTGACGACGCTGTCCGGCCTGGCGCGGGCGTTCTCCGAGCCTCGCGTCATGCTGATCGGCTGGGTCCACTACCTCGCCTTCGACCTGTGGGTCGGCGCCTGGGAGGCCGAGGACGCGGGACGCATCGGCATGCCGCACGCGGCTCTCATCCCCTGCCTCGCCCTCACCTTCCTGGCCGGGCCGATCGGGTTGCTGCTGTTCATCGTCCTGCGGGCGTGGTGGCGGCCGGCCTGATCGGGCCCGACCCGATGCCCGCCGCACCCGCGCGCCGCACGCCGGCCAAACCGCTGATGGCTGCCTGAATACTCGACTTGTGTCCGTGGGTGGATGTGCTATCAAAAGTTAAATCAAGCCAATATAGCTCAAAAGCAGCGTTCATGCTCGCTCGCGACGAGCCCGACATGCGCGATGGCGGTTCTCGAGGAGGGCCCATGTCCACGGAGCAGTCTCGGTCCAGTCACGGCGATGGTGCCGACGAGAGCGTCTTGCGCGCCAGGCTCGGACTGCGCCTGCGCCAGAAGCGCAAGGAACGCGGCCTGACCATGACGGTCCTCGCCGACAAGGCCCAGTGTTCGCAGAGTTTCCTCAGCAAGGTCGAGGCGGGCTCGCTGATGCCGTCCCTGCCGATGCTTCAGCGCCTGGCCCAGTCCCTCGATGTCGGCATGAGCTTCTTCCTCGACGACTGAGGCCGCCGGCAGCCGTTGGACGACGGCGGCCTCCGGCAGAAGGCATCGGGTCATAAGGCGTCGCAGGCGAGTGGCCGGCCGGAGCGCGCCATGATCTCGCCCTCGAGCGCGGTCCGGAAAGCATCGGCCCCGCTCCGCCAGGCGGAGCGGTCGACCCGGCACAGGCCCATGCCGAAGTGGAACCGCTTGTGCGCCCGGCCGAAGGCGGTGTCGTGCAGCCCGCTGCGGTCGAAGAACCGGCCGATCGCACAGGCGTGCGGGTCCTGCATCGTCGGCGTCCAGGCGATCGGCAGAGGTCGCGCCGTCATGACCCGGCAGGCCTCGGTGACGCGCAGGTGGGCCGCATAGGCGCCGAGCAGGGACGACGGCGTGTCGGCGAGGTCGGGCGCGCTGTAGCCGGCCAGCCAGCGCAGCACGGCCTCGGGCGCCATCGGTTTCGCGATGAAGTATCCCTGCCCGAGGGTGACCCCGATCATCCGCAGCGCATCGTGGATGTCCGGCGTCTCGACGCCCTCGACGATGAGCTGCTTGCCGAGGTTCGCCGCGAGGCTCTGCAGGCTGAGGATCAGGGCGAGGTCGCGGGGCCGCTCGCCGAGGTGGCACGCGAAGGAATGGTCGAGCTTGATGATGTCGGCCGGGAGGTCGCGCAGGTTGCTGAGCGACGAATAGGCGCTGCCGAGATCGTCGAGCGCGATCCGCATGCCGAGCGCCCGGACCGTGTCGAGCTGCCGGGCGGCCCGGCCGACGTCGTCGATGGCGTGGCTTTCCAGGATCTCGAACACGACCCGGCGGCACGCCCCGGTGCCGTGGCGCGCGCAGAAGACGCGCACCGCTTCGAGGAACTCGTCCAGCACCAGGACGGACGCCTCGACGTTGACCGACACATAGGCCTCCGCGGCGGTGGGCGGCAGGCGCTCGAGGAAGTCTCCCGCCAGGCGCAGCATCTCCTGCAGGAGCGGAACCGAAGCCCGCCCCCGCAGCGCCGGCAGGAAGGCCGAGGGCGCGAGGAGGTCGTCGCCCACCTTCAGGCGCGCCAGCGTCTCGAAACCCACGACCTCGCCCCCGGCCAGGGAGGCGATCGGCTGGAACAGGGCCCGGAGGTCCGCCCGATCGAGCTTGAACGGGCCGTCGCCCGCTCCGAACGGGTCGCCCGCCGCCTCGCGCCGCCGGGAGCGGGAGCCGCGATGGTCGCGGACGGGCTCCGGGCGCAGGTCGCAGGCGTCATCGCCGTCGGGGCGGCTCGGGGCCATGATGAAATCACCGTCCATGGGGTGCCCTGTTCTGTGCGACGGAGATAGCGGGAGTGCGGCGGGCGCTGTCGCGGCATGACACGCCTCAAGGCAGCACCGGCACCGGTGCCCCCCGTGTCGACGTCGCGAAACGTCCTACCTCGCCCAAGCATTCATTTTTATATGACCATCGATCAACTGAAAGAGACCACGATCCTATGATCTGATCTCAAGATATGAACCAATACTTATATTTCAACACGGCCGAACGAAGATTACGGTCGAGAATATATCTATTGAATCAAATATAGACCTATGACGAGCGGGCATGCCCCGGTGGGGAGCGACCGCCGGGTCCGACGGCCCGCCGGCACGAAGGCGCGCCCGACGGCGTGGCGGCGTGGGACGACGGCGGCCGACGAGATCGCGGGCGTCCGCAACGACGGGACGGATCGGGCGTTGTCGCTGCGTCGAGGGGGAGGCGCCGCACCCGGCGCCGCCCGACGCTCCGGGGACTCTCACCATGCCGCTACGGACTCTCACCATCGCGACCGTCATCGGCGCCCTCGCGCCCGCCGTCGCCTGGGCGGCGTCGCCGGCACCGGCCCAAGCCGACCAGGCGCCGGTCGCCGCGGCCGCCACGGATCCCGCCGGCGCCCATGCGGCGATCGCGCAGGCCCAGGAACGGCTGGCCGAGATCGACGCCACCATCACGGTGCTGCAGGAGCAGGCCGACAAGGCCGACGCCGCCGCCCGGGAGAAGGCGCGGGACGCCGTGGCGGCCCTCAAGGGCATCAGGGACACCTACAAGAAGGAACTCGACGGGGTCGCGGCGCGCGGCCGCCAGATGACGGCGGAGCAGCTCGCCGTCGCCCGCGCCGCCCTCACGGCGCCCTGGACGCAGTTCCAGCAGGCGCTCGACCTCGACGTGCGCAGCCTCAAGCTCGACGTGGCCCAGCGCAAGGCGATCATCCAGGCCCGCATCAAGGCCGAGCAGGCCTATTGGCAGGGGATCGTGGGCGATCTCCAGACCTCGGCCGCCAACATCACGGCCGAGCAGCGGGCCGCCATCGACGCCCGGATCGCCGCCGTGCGGGCCCATGCGGCCGCCGCCGAAGCCCGCCTGACCCGTCTCGGCCGGGCCAGCCAGACGGCCTGGTCGGCGCTCAAACAGGGGTTCATCGACTCGCGCCAGGTGTTCGACGACACCTATCGCGGCACGCGCTGACCTTCACGCCGCCACCCTCTCCACCGTCTTGCCCGGGCATGACCCGGGCACCCACGCCGGCCCGTGCCGCCGCGGGGATCGGACCAGGCGAGAGCCGTCCGGGGCCTGGTGCGGCTCGGCACGGCGTGGGTGGCCGGGACAAGCCCGGCCATGACGGGACGGAGGGTGGGGACCGTTTCGGATCCCTCATTCGCCTCCTTCGACCGATCTCCTCCACCCCCTCCATCGTCATGCCCGGGCTTGTCCCGGGCACCCACGCCGGCCCGTGCCACCGCGGGGATCGGACCAGGCGAGAGCCGTCCGGGGCCTGGTGCGGCTCGGCGCGGCGTGGGTGGCCGGGACAGCCCGGCCATGACGGGACGAAGGGCGGGGACCGTTTCGGATCCCTCATTCGCCTCCTCACCGGCCTGTCTGCACCCCCCTCCACCGTCATGCCCGGGCTTGTCCCGGGCACCCACGCCGGCCCGTGCCGCTGCGGGGTTCGGACCAGGCGAGAGCCGTCCGGGCGCAGTGCGGCTCCGCCCGGCGTGGGCGGCCGGGACAGCCCGGCCATGATGGAGGGCATGGACCGATGCCGCGCGCCCGTGCCTTGCGGACGAACGCGCGGTGGCGGATCCTCGACGCCGTCCCGGGCGCGGTGCTGGCGTTGTCGATCGTGCCGATCTGGCGGTGACGTGCCCCTTGGAGGAAACCCGATCATGATCGCCACCGTCGACCTCGAGACGGCCTGCCGGGCTCTGACGGACCATTGGTCGCCAAAGGTCGTGGGCCGGGTCAACGACCAGTACGTCAAGGTCGCCAAGCTGCTGGGCACCTTGGTGTGGCACCGGCACGACGACGAGGACGAGCTGTTCCAGGTGATCCGTGGCCGGCTGCGCATCGAGTTCGAGGGTGGCCGGGACGTCACGATCGAGGCCGGCCAGTTCTGCGTCGTGCCGCGCGGCGTCCTGCACAACCCGGTGGCCGACGAGGAATGCTGGATCATGCTGGTCGAACCCACCACGACCCGGCATACGGGCGACGTCGTGACCCCGCGGACCCGGTCGCTCGACGAGCAACTCGCCTGACACGGCCGCCCGCCGTCCCGCTGCGGCCCCGCCGCCGTTGACGCCCGGCGGCCCGTGGGATCTGGTGCCGCGGCATCACCGTTCCAGGGACCATCATGCCGAACCAGGACAGCAGCGGCCTCGACGCCGGCATCGTCGCCGACGCGAAGGATTGGCGCCGGGACTTCCATCGCCATCCCGAGACGCTCTACGACGTGCAGCGCACGGCCGGCCTCGTGGCCGAGCGGCTCCGGGCCTTCGGCTGCGATGAGGTCGTGACCGGGCTCGGCCGGACCGGCGTCGTGGGCGTGATCCGGGGCCGTGCCGCGGCACCGCGCACGATCGCCCTCAGGGCCGACATGGACGCGCTGCCCATCGCCGAACAGACCAACCTGCCCTATGCCTCCGGCGTGCCCGGCAAGATGCACGCCTGCGGTCACGACGGCCACACCGCCATGCTGCTCGGCGCGGCGCGGCACCTGTGCGACACGCGGGATTTCGCGGGCGCCGTCGTCTGCGTGTTCCAGCCCGCCGAGGAGGGCGGCGCCGGCGCGCGGGCGATGATCCAGGACGGGTTGATGACCCGCTTCGGCATCGACGAAGTCTACGGCATGCACAACCTGCCCGGCCTCGCGGTGGGGCGCTTCGCCCTTCGGCCCGGCCCCATCATGGCGGCGGCGGACCGGTTCGAGATCGACATCGAGGGCCGCGGCGGCCATGCGGCGCAGCCGCACCAGACGATCGATCCGGTCCTGGTCGGGGCCGACATCGTGACGCTCGCCCAGAGCATCGTGTCGCGCAACGCCGACCCGCTCGAAGCCTGCGTGGTCTCGGTGACGGTGTTCCAGGCCGGCTCGGCGCAGAACGCGATCCCGAACGGCGCCAAACTCGCCGGCACGACCCGCACCCTCACGCCGGAGATGCGCGACCTCGCCGAGACGCGCCTGAAAGCGATCGTGTCGGGCGTCGCGGCGGCCCATGGCGCGACCGCGACGGTCCGCTACGCGCGTGGCTATCCGGTGACGCGCAACCACCCCGACCAGGCCCGCCACGCCGAGGCGGCGGCGGCGGCGGTGGCGGGCACCGACAACGTCGACGGCGCCATCGCGCCGATCATGGGCGCCGAGGACTTCTCCTACATGCTGGAGGCCCGGCCCGGCGCCTTCGTCTTCATCGGCAACGGCGACAGCGCCGGCCTGCATCACCCGGGCTACGATTTCGACGACACCGCCATCCCGCACGGTATCCGCTACTGGGCCGAGCTCGCCCGGACGCGGCTTCCGGCCTGACGTCGCGGCCCGGTAAGTCTCCGCGGAGCGCGAACACGGGGCCGCCCGGGCGATGCCGCTACGCCAGCATCCCGGCGACGCGCGCCACCATGTCCTCGGGGCGCCAGGGCTTGCTCAGGAAGGCCGCGCAGGCGGGAAGCTTGCGGGGGTCGACGAGCGGGCCGCCGGAGGTGATCAGCACCGGCACACCGGGGCAGATATGGCTCAGGATCTCGACGAGCTCGAGACCGTTGATCGAACCCGGCATCTGCACGTCGGTGACCACGAGGGCCGCCTCTCCCCCGTGCTCGCGCAGGTAGGGCAGAGCCGCATCAGCCGTCTCGAACTCCACCACCGTGAAGCCGTTGTCTTCGAGTTCACAGACAGCGACGTCCCGGACGAGGATTTCATCCTCGACGATGACGACGGTCCGGCCGGACCAGGAATTGTTAAGCTGTGCCATGCTGTCCGAACGGCAGCGGGACCCGCAAGTTCCGCTCAATTCGAACGATCCGATCAGGCATGCTTTATCGATGATGAAGGACAGGTCTCGCCGATGCTGACCGACGCGCTCGCGGCCTTCCGCGAGATCCTCACGCCACCGTTCCGGGCGGCCCTCGCCAAGGTGTTGGGACTGACGCTGCTGATCCTCGTCGGGGCGGTGGCGCTGCTCGACCATGGCGTCGTTCTGCTGGTCACCCTGCCCTATCCCTGGCTGTCGACGCTGCTCTCCGTCCTGGCCGGCCTGGGCCTGCTGGTGGGCTCGGTGTTCCTGGTCGCGCCGGTCTCGTCCGTGGTGGCGGGGTTCTTCATCGACGACCTCGCCGAGCACGTCGAGCGCGACCTCGATCCCGGCGCGGCTCCGGGCCGCCCGCTCCGGATCGTGCCGGCCCTGGTCCTGTCGGTGCGGTTCGGCGCGCTGCAGTTCGGCGTCACGATCCTGGCGCTGCTGCTCCTGCTGGTGCCGGGCATCAACGCCGTCGCGTTCGTCGGCGCCAACGCCTACCTGCTGGGCCGCCAATATTACGAGTTCGTGGCGCTGCGCCACCTCCCGGCCGCGGAGGCCGAAGCGCTGCGTCGGCGCCATGCGGGGCGCATCTTCCTCGCCGGGCTCGTCATGGCCGCCATGGTGTCGGTGCCGGTGCTGAACCTCATCACGCCGCTCTTCGGGGCCGCCTTCATGGTGCGGGTGTTCAAGCGCCTGCCCGAGGTCGCGGCCGGCGGCGTCATGGTCAGGACGCCCAGTTGACGGCGAAATCCGCGTAGAGCGTGAGGCCGCCGCAGGCGTAGATGGTCTGCCCCGTGATGTAGCGGGCCTCGTCCGACGCCAGAAAGGCGAAGACGGTCGCGATCTCGTCCGCCGAGGCGGCCCGCCGCATCGGGATATGGGCCTCGACGGCGGCGCGGGCGGCGGCGTCGCCCGTCCAGGCGGCGTTCATGTCGGTCGTGACGGCACCGGGCCCGACGGCGTTGACGCGGATGCCCCGGCCCGCGAACTCGAGCGCCAGCGTCCGCGTGAGGCTGCCGAGGCCGCCCTTGGACACCGAATAGGCGACATAGCCGGGCTTCGGGATCGTCTCGTGCGCGCTGGTGGTGTTGATGATCGTGCCGGGCGGGCCCGGCTGGCGCAGGAACATCCGCAGGGCCGCGCGGGAGCAGAGCGCGGGGCCGACGAGATCGACCCCGAGCACCCGCATGAACGCCGCCTCGTCGAAGTCCTCGCCGGGCGTCGCGACCTGGAAGCCGGCATTGTTGACGAGGATGTGGAGGGCGCCGGCCTCGGCCTCGAGCGTGCCGAACAGGCGCGCCACCGCCGCCGCGTCCGACACGTCGGCCTCGATGGCGCCGTGGCGGCGCGGTCCATGCCCCTCGGACAGCGAGGCCTCGTCGAGCGCCGCCAGGGTCTCGGCGGCGGCCTGCGCATCCCCGAAGTGGTTGACGAAGACGCGCGCGCCCTCCCGGGCGAAGAGCTCGGCGACCGCGCGGCCGATGCCGCGGGACCCGCCCGTCACGAGCGCGATCCTGTCCTTGAGGCGATGAGCGTTGCGCGTCACGACGGTCTCCTACACGACGTGGTCGGGGGCCAGCACGCAGGCGGTGGCCTCGTCCACCTCGACCTGCAGCGTGGCGTGGCCGATGCCGAAGCGGTCGCGCAGGCCCGCGCAGCAGGCCATCAGGGCGACGTCGCCCGGATGGCCGCCCGGCATCACGAGGTGGACGGTGAGGGCCGTCTCGGTCGTCGAGATCGGCCAGATGTGGAGGTCGTGCAGCGCCGTCACGCCCGGGCGGGCGGCGAGAAAGCCCCGCACGGCGGCGGCGTCGATCCCCGGCGGCACGGCGCCCATCGCCATGACCGAACTGTCGCGCAGCAGGCTCCACGTCCCGTAGACGATCACGGCGTTGACGACCAGCGTGACGGCGGGATCGAGCCACAGCCAGCCCGTGACCAGGATGAGCAGACCCGCCGCCACGACCCCGGCCGACACCAGGGCATCGGCCAGCATGTGGGCGAAGGCGCCGCGCAGGTTGATGTCGCCCTTCTGCCCGGCCGCGAACAGCCAGGCGCAGAGCCCGTTGACCACGATGCCGGCAAAGGCCACGGCCATCACGGTATAGGCCGCCACGGGTTCGGGGTGGGCGAGGCGCGTGAGGGCCTCCCACGACAGCCCGCCGATGACGACGAGCAGGAAGACGGCATTGAACAGCGCCGCCAGGATCGACGAGGAGCCGAAACCATAGGTGAAGCGGCCCGATGGCGCCCGCCGTGCCAGGAGATGGGCACCGCCCGCCACCAGGAGGCCCAGCACGTCGGACAGGTTGTGGCCCGCGTCGGCGAGCAAGGCGACCGAGTGGCTGGCGAGGCCGAACACGACTTCGGCCACGACGAAAGCGGCGTTGAGGCAGAAGCCGATGGCGAAGGCACGCCCGAAATTCGCCGGAGCATGGACGTGCCCCGGCCCGTGCGCGTGACCGCCATGCCCATGATGGTGATCATGATCGTGGCCGTGATGATGGCTGCCGTCGCGCCGGAGCGGACCGCTGTCGACCGGATCGGGGCGATCCGCTGGGGACGTCAAGGCTGCGAATCTCCTGTGCGGCTCGGCCGGACTCTACCGGGCCCGGGATGGCCCGGCCACGCCTGATTTCGCCGCCGCGGCCGGGCCGGCGCGCTGGCCTTCGGCCGTCCGATGGGGCAGACCATGCCGCCCCGCACCGGTCCGCCGGGATCGGCGGCGCGAGGGGCGCCGACGGGAGAGCCGCCATGGATCGCACCACACCGGACCGCCGCGCCGTCCTGGCGGGCCTCGCCGCGGCTTCGCTCAGCCCCGCCTGGCCGGCGTCCGCGGCCGAGGACGCGCTCGCGGCGCTCGAAGCGCGCGGGGGCGGCCGCCTGGGCGTGCTTGCGCTCGACACCGGCTCCGGGCGCAGCCTCGGGCACCGCGCCGGCGAACGCTTCCTCATGTGTTCGACCACCAAGCTCGCCATCGTGGCGGCGGTGCTGGCCCGGGTCGATGCCGGCCGGGACACGTTGGACCGCCTCATCCCCTACGGCGCCCCCGATGTCGCGGCGGGCTACGCCCCCGACACCAAGGCCCATCTGGCGGACGGCGCGATGAGCCTCGACGCATTGTGCCGCGCCGCGATCACGCATAGCGACAACGGCGCCGCCAACCTCCTCTTCGCCGCGCTCGGAGGACCCGCCACGGTGACGCGCCTGGTTCGCGGCCTCGGCGACACGACCACCCGGTTCGACCGGACCGAGCCGGCGCTGAACCATCCCGACGGCCCGCGCGACACCACGACGCCGCGCGCCTTCGCCGACACGACGCGCGCGCTCCTCCTCGGCACGGCGCTGAGCCCGGTCTCCCGCGCGCGCCTCGACGCCTGGATGGCGGCCTGCACCACCGGCCTCCAGCGGCTGCGCGCCGGCATCCCGCCGGACTGGACGGCGGGCGACAAGACCGGCACGGCGGGCCCGATGGCCAACGACGTCGCCCTGCTGCGCCCGCCCGGCCGGGCGCCGATCGTGGTGGCGGCCTATTGCGACGCGCCCGCCCTCGCCGATGCCGGGCGCGAGGCGGTGCTGCGCGAGGTCGGCGCCATCGTGGCGGCCTGGAGCCGGTGAGCCATCCGGATGGACAAGCGTCCCGCCATCGGTCATTGAGCCCCGCGCGAGGGGGAGCGTCATGGACCGGTTGCAGGTGATCGACGGCGGGGCCGAGGACGTGGCCACCACCATGCGGGCGATCGGCCGCGCGGCACGCCTCGCCCAGCGCAGCCTCGCCACGGCGGCGGTCGAGACCCTCGACCGGGCGCTGGTGGGCGCCGCCGATGCCGTGCGGCGGCGCACGGCGGAGATCCTCGACGCCAATGCCCGCGACCGCGCCGAGGCCCGCGACCTCACCCCCGCGGCGCGCGACCGCCTGACCCTCGATCCGGACCGGATCAGGGCCGTGGCGCGCAGCCTCGAGGACATCGCCGAACTGCCCTCGCCGGTAGGTCGCGTCCTGGCGCGGTTCGACCGGCCGAACGGGCTCGTCATCGAGCGCGTCTCGACGCCGCTCGGCGTCGTCGGCGTCATCTTCGAGAGCCGGCCCAACGTCGTGGCCGATGCCGGCGCCCTCTGCCTCAAGGCCGGCAATGCCGCGGTGCTGCGCGGCGGATCGGATTCCTTCCACTCGACGCGCCTGCTCCACGCCTGCCTCGAGGAGGGGCTGGCGGCCGCGGGCCTGCCGGCCGCCGCCATCGCGCTCGTGCCGACCCGCGACCGGGACGCCGTCGGCGAGATGCTGGCGGGGCTCGACGGCAACCTCGACGTCCTGGTGCCGCGCGGCGGCAAGGCGCTGGTGGCGCGCGTGCAGGCCGAGGCCCGCGTGCCGGTCTTCGCGCATCTCGAAGGGCTGGTGCACCTCTACATCGACGCCGCTGCCGATCCCGACAAGGCCGAGGCGCTGCTCTTGAATTCGAAGCTGCGGCGCACCGGCGTGTGCGGCGCGGCCGAGACGCTGCTGGTCCATGCCCGCCACGCCGAGACGCTGCTGCCGCGCCTCGTCGCGGCGCTGCTCGACCGGGGCTGCGCGGTGCGGGGCGACGCCGCCGTGCAGCGGGCCGACCCGCGCGTGACGCCCGCCGCCGAGGAGGACTGGCGGACCGAATATCTCGACAGCATCATCTCGGCCCGCGTCGTAGAGGACCTCGAAGCCGCGGTGGACCATATCGAGACCTACGGGTCGCACCACACCGACGCCATCGTCACCGAGGACCTCGTCGCGGCCGCCACCTTCATGGCGGAGGTCGATTCGGCCATCGTGATGCACAATGCCTCGACCCAGTTCGCCGACGGCGGGGAATTCGGCTTCGGCGGCGAGATCGGCATCGCCACCGGCCGCATGCATGCCCGGGGCCCGGTGGGGCTCGAACAGCTGTGCTCCTTCAAGTACCGGGTCCGGGGCGAGGGACAGACCCGGCCGTGACGCCCCCCGCGGGGCCGCGGTCGCCGGGCGGACGCGACCTGCCCGCCTGGGCCCCGGGGCTGCGCATCGGCCTGTTCGGCGGCAGCTTCAACCCGCCGCACGCGGGCCACCGGCTGGTCAGCACCACGGCGCTGAAGCGCCTCCGCCTCGACCGCGTCTGGTGGGTGGTGACGCCCGGCAACCCCCTGAAGCGCCACGACGGCCTGGCCGACCTCGACACCCGGATCGCCGCCGCCCGCGAGGTCGCCGACCATCCCGCCATCGCCGTCACCGGGCTCGAGGCCGGCATCGGCATGCGCTACACGGTCGACACGGTCCGCTACCTCCAGCGGCGCTGCCCGGGCGTGCGGTTCGTGTGGATCATGGGAGCCGACAACCTCGTGCAACTGCCACGATGGCGGCGCTGGCGAGACCTCGTCGCCCTGCTGCCCGTGGCGGTGGTGGACCGGCCGGGCAGCACGCTCCGGGCCCTGAACGGGCGCGCCGCCGCGGTGCTGGCACCGGGGCGGCTGCGCGAGCCCGAGGCGCCGCTCCTGCCGACACGCCGCCCGCCCGCCTTCGTCTACCTCCACGGCCCCCGCTCGTCGGCATCCTCGACGGCGCTGCGGGACGCCGGACGGGGCCTGCCGGGGCGACGCGCCCCCGACGACGCCGGGACGGACTGACGCTCGGGGCTCCGCAGTCGCGGCATCACCGGCCGGCTCGGGGCCGCGGCGGGTCGTCGGTGATCGCCATCGCGCAGCATCTTAATCTTTTATCAACCATTCCTGTCCCACCGTGACACAACCCGCGGCACCGACCGACGTCGCCCCCCGCGGACCTGCCGACGACGGGAGACGGACGATGATGGATGCGGCGACGCGCTGGCTCACCTACGACGACATGGCCGAGGCGCTGAACATCACCCCCGACAGTGCCCGCCGGCTCGCGACCCGGCACAAATGGCCGCGCCGCCCGGGCAACGACGGGCGCGCCCTCGTGGCCGTCCCCGAGGAGCGGCTGGAGCGCCCGCACGAGCCCCGCGCCGAGGCTCCGGAGCCGAGCACCGAGGACGCGCCCGAGACGAGCCGGGACGCACGCGCGCTCATCGACTACCTGGAGCGCCGCATCGGCGAACTGTCGGGCGAGCTGTCCGAAGCGCGCCGGATCGCCGACGAGGCCCGGCAGGATTGCCAGCAGGCCCGCGCCGAAGCGCGCGAGGCGTGGGACGCCGCCGATGTCCTGCGGGCCCGGGCCGGGCAGGCCGACGTGCTGACCGCCCTCGTGGCGGCGGAGCGCGCGCATCTGTGCGAGGTCCGGGTCGAGCGCGACAGGCTCCTGGCGATGCTGGCGGCGCGCCCCACGCCCTGGTTCGAGCGCATCGCGGGCCGGCTGCGCAAGGCGGCCTGAAGCGCCGGCGTCCTCACCCGCGCACCCGCTGAACGCCCCACGCCAGCGCCACCAGCACGCCGCCCGCCGCGAGGCCGAGGATGCCGCATCCCGCCGCACCGACGGCCCACTCGGCCGCCCCGGCGAGCGGCGCCGGGACCCGGTCGGCGACCGCGAGGGCGGCCTCGTCGAGCAGCAGGGCCGGAGCCGCGACGCCGAACGCCGCGAGCCCGTGCACCAGGATGCCGCCACCGACCCAGATCATCGCGGCGGTGCCGATCACCGACAGCGCCGTCATGATCGGCGGCATGGCGCGCACGAGGCCGCGCCCGACCGCCCGGACCCCCGCGGAGCGGCGGCGGGCGAGATGCAGCCCCAGGTCGTCCACCTTCACCACCGCGGCCACGACGCCGTAGACCCCGACCGTGATGGCGAGGCCGACGAGCGCCAGCACGATGGCCACGACCGGCAGCGGCCGGTCGGCCACTTCGGCGAGCGAGATGGCCATGATCTCGGCCGACAGGATGAGGTCGGTCCGGATCGCGCCCTTCACCTGCGCGTCCTCGCGGCGCTTCGGGTCGGCCTCGACGACGTCCTCGGCTTCGGGCGCGGCATGGCCGGCCAGGACCTCGACGACCTTTTCGGCCCCCTCGAAACACAGGAAGGCGCCGCCGGCCATCAGCAGCGGCGTCACCGCCCAGGGCGCGAAGGCCTCGAGCAGGAGCGCCGCCGGCAACAGGATCAGGAGCTTGTTGCGCAGCGAGCCGAGGCCGATGCGGCCGATCATGGGCAGTTCCCGCTCGGGCGAGATGCCCGCGACGTAGCGGGGCGTGACGGCCGTGTCGTCCACCACGACGCCTGCCGCCTTGAGCCCGACCCTCCCCGTGGTACCGGCGACGTCGTCGAGCGAGGCTGCGGCGAGCTTGGCGATCCCCGCCACGTCGTCGAGCAATGCGAAGAACCCGGACGGCATGGCGGATCGTCTCTCCCGAAGCGGCCGAGCAGGACGGCCCTGGCCCGGGACACCAACGCCCGGAACGACCGTCCGGCTCCGCGGTTGACCACCGTGGGATCGGAGAGACGAAGGCCATCGCGCCTTCCGCAGGGGGAGCCAGCATGAAGATCGGCGACAGGGTCAGGTTCAGGGTGGGGGCACGGCACCGCGACACGCTGGGCCCCATGGCGGACCAGACCGGCCGCGTCACCGACGTCGCCATGGTCGACGGTGTCGAGACGCTGGTGGTCAACTTCGGCGACAACGGACCGCTCGAGGCCGGAGTGCCGGCGTCGGAGTTCGAGCCCGCGCCCGCCGACGACGCCGATCCCGCCTGAGGCAGACCCGGCCGGCACTTCGCGGCGCCTCGGGCGTTGCCGTCCCGGTGGCCGCCCCGCCCCGGGGCGACCTCGCGCGACCGGACGGGATCACCTCATGAGCCTTCAGCACATCTCCGGCGCGGCCGACCCCACGCCCGCCGCGCCGAACCCGGTCGAGGTCCCGTCGGGCGAGCCCGTCGGCGTCCCGCAGCCGGAGCCCGACGTCATCGATCCCGGCATCGGCATCCCGACCGGCCCCAACCCGGCCCCGCCCTCCCCCGGCACACCGGGCGCGCCCCTGACCCCGGGCGTGCCGGGGGGTGCCGCGCTGGCCCTCTCCTGCCCGACCGGGTGAGCGTGGGGCGCAGCGCCGAACGCTCGCCGTCGCGTCCGTCGCTCGGGATCCCGCCCCCTCCGCCGTGATCCACGGAGAACGGCACGGTCGCACCCGCGCCGCAGCGCGCGATGGCACGGCCCGGCGTGGGTGGCCGGGACAAGCCCGGCCATGACGGCTTGGGAAAGAGGAGCGCGATCGGAACACGCGTTTCTTCCCCCGGCGACCCCCCTTTCCACGCCGTCCCCACCCCCTCCACCGTCATGCCCGGGCTTGTCCCGGGCACCCACGCCGGGCCGCGAATGGATGGTCGGCGGCACGGGCGCACCCGCGCCGCAGCGCGCGATGGCACGGCCGGCGTGGGTGGTCGGGACAAGCCGGGCCATGACGGGACGAGGATCGCGCGACGCTCGACAAGACGCATCGCGCGCTCCGGCCCCTTGCCCCGCCCCGCCACTTCGCCCTAAGGTCCTGCTTCATCGTCGGGGTGCCCGGATCGGACCGGGCTGAGAGTTTGCGCGTGGCGCAGGCAACCCGTTGAACCTGAACCGGATCATGCCGGCGGAGGGAACGACTCATGGTCCAGGCGGGCTCGACGCCCCGGCCCCTCCTCGCGATCGCGGCGCGACTGCCATGGGCCGCGATCGCGGCCTGTGCGGCGGCGCTCGCACTTTGGGAAGGCGCCGTGCGGGCGCTCGGCACGCCGGCCTACGTGCTGCCCGCGCCCTCGCGCGTCGTCGCGACGCTCTTGAGGCAGGCACCGCTGTTGTGGCCCGACGCGCTCGTCACCGGCGGCGAGATGCTGGGCGGCCTCACGCTCGGCACGCTGGCCGGGATCGCGGTCGCGCTCCTCATGGCCCAGTCGCGGCTGCTCGAGCGGGCGCTGGGGCCGCTCCTGGTCGTGGCCCAGGCGCTGCCGGTCTTCGCCATCGCGCCGCTCCTCGTCGTGTGGTTCGGCTTCGGCATTGCCTCCAAGCTCGCCATGGCGGGGCTGATCATCTTCTTTCCCGTCTCGACGAGCCTGTTCGAGGGCCTGCGCCGCACGGATCCCGGGCTGATCGACCTCGCCCGCCTCAACGGGGCGAGCCGCCGCGACACGCTCTTCCTCATCCGCCTGCCCGCCGCCCTGCCGGCGCTCGGCGCCGGCCTCCGGGTCGCGGCCGCGGTGGCGCCGCTCGGCGCCGTGGTGGGCGAGTGGGTCGGCTCCTCGTCGGGGCTCGGCCTCGTCATGCTCCACGCCAATGCCCGCATGCAGACCGACACGGTCTTCGCCGGGCTCGCCATCCTGGTCGTGTTCTCGTTGGCCCTGTGGGGCGCGGTCGGCACGCTGACGCGCCGTCTCGTCTTCTGGGCCCCCGATACGCTCGCCCCCTCCACTGGAGACCCCTGATGCGTCTGACCGCCCTCGCCGGCGCCCTCCTGCTCGGCTTCGCCACGCTCCTGCCCGCCCGGGCCGCCGAGGCCACGGCGCCCGCCGTCGCGCCGGCTCCCGCGCCGGCCACCCAGAAGGTGACGCTGCTGCTCGACTGGTTCGTGAACCCGGTCCACGCCGCCATCGTGATTGCGAAGGAGAAGGGGTTCTTCGCCAGGGCGGGGCTCGACGTGACCTTCGTCGAACCCGCCGACCCCTCGATGCCGCCGCGGCTCGTGGCGGCGGGCCAGGGCGACATCGCGCTGACCTACCAACCGAACTTCTACCTCGACGTCGCCGCCGGCCTGCCGCTGCAGCGGATCGGCACCTCGATCCAGACGCCGCTCAACACCGTGATGGTGCTCAAGGACGGCCCGATCCACGACCTCGCCGACCTCAAGGGCAAGACCGTGGGCTATTCGGTGGCGGGCTACGAGACGGCGCTCCTCGGCACCATGCTGGAGAGCGCCGGGCTGAAGCTCGACGACGTGAAGCTCGTCAACGTCAACTTCGCCCTCACCCAGCCGCTGATCGGCGGCCAGGTCGATGCCGTGGTGGGCGCCTACCGCAACGTCGAGTTCTACGAGATGCAGCTCGCCGGCCACCCCGGCAGGCTCTTCTTCCCCGAGGAACACGGGGTGCCGCCCTACGACGAGTCGATCTTCGTCACCACGCTCGAGAAGAGCCACGCCTCCTTCGTGGCGCCGTTCCTCGATGCCGTCGGCCAGGCGCAGCTCTATATCCTCGACTACCCGGACGAGGCCTGGGCGAGTTTCGTCAAGGCCTATCCGAAGCTCGACGACGGGCTGAACAAGCTCGCCTGGGGCGCCACCATCCCGCGCCTGTCGGCCGATCCCGCCGCGACCGACCCCGCCCGCTACGCCGCCTTCGCGGCGTTCATGAAGCGCAAGGGCCTTCTCGACCACGTCGAGCCGCTGGAGCGCTACATCGGCAAGTGAGCCGGCGATGACCCCGGCACCCGGGACAGCGAGGATCCCCATGACGGCGCCGTTGCTCAACATCGACGTCCCCGACGTGCCGCAGGCCGAGCGGTTCTACACGGCGGCCTTCGCGCTGACGGTGGGGCGCCGCATCGACGGCGGGTTCGTCGAACTCCTGGGCTGGCCGGTGCCGGTCTACCTGCTCGCCAAGGCCGCCGGCACGGTCGGCGCGGGGGGCGAGCCGCGGCGCTACGGCCGGCACTGGACGCCACTCCACGTCGACGTCGTCGTCGACGACCTCGACGCGGCCCTGGCCCGCGCCGTGGCGGCGGGGGCGACCGTGGAGGCGCCGCCGCGGGACGCGCCCTACGGGCGCATCGCCATGCTGGCCGACCCGTTCGGCCACGGCTTCTGCCTGATCGCCTTCAACGCCGCGGGCTACGACGCGTTCGGGTGAGGCGGCTCGGGCGCGGGCCGGAACCGCAGCCCGTGACCCTCGAGGTCATCGGCCCGGCAGCGCCGACGGGTTCACGGCGTCGTCGACCCGCACCGTGTAGAGGCCGGCGGACTGGCCGAGGTCGCAGCGGAACAGCTCGCGTCCCTCGCAGCGCAGGCGCACGTCGTTGATGGCGCCCCGCGGCAGCGCCAGCATCTGGCCGACCTGGAGCCCCGCCAGCGCGCCGAGCGTCATCCGTTCGAGTTCCACCACCGCCGACAGGCTCATCGGGGCGCGGGAGACCTGGTTCTCCAGCCGCTCGGACCAGCGCGGATCGGTGTTCTCGGGCTCGTCGGCCGGCAGGACCGAGAGCTTGTCGACGAAGCCGTCGATCGCCGCGCGGGCCACCAGCAGGTCGATGTCGGCGACCTGCCCGAGAGTCCTCAACCGCAGCGTCGCCACCATCACGGCGGCGTTCGGCCGGCCCAGGAAGGCCAGGTCGGGCTTGAGCTGGACGCGCTGGAACGGGAAGGCGGAGGGCAGGATCTCGGCGAAGCCGGCCTTCAGGGCCTCGCTCGCCTGCATGGCCACGACGTCGGCGATGCGCCGCTCCACGGCCGTCAGCGGGCCGGTGGGGGCGACGTCCGGGTCGGAGTCGCCGCCACCGAACATGGCCTCGACCACGATGGACACGAAGGCCCGGTCGAACTGAAGGCCCACCACTGTACCCCAGCCCGGCGCGTTGAGCACGGCGAAGACGGGATCGCGACCGCGGCGCAGCGACAGGTTCGCCACGCGGATCTCCGACAGGCCGCCGAAAGCGAAGCTGGCGGGCGTCGCCGTCAGGGCCGCGAAGCCGTCGGTCCAGGCGGCCGCCACGCCCTCCATGGCCTCGCCGAACAGGGGAATGCGGGCGGCATGGCTCGGGGCGCCCTGGTCGAACCAGCGGCGGGGCGGGGACGGGGCGGGGGCGAGGGGAGTGGAAAGCGCCGTCACGTCAGGCCGCCTTTCTGGCGGGCGCGTCCGCCCCACCGCCCATGGTCTCGTTCTCGACCTCGTCGATCGAGGGCCGGTCGTAGGCCGAGATGGTCTTGCGGCCGTGTTCCAGCGCGATCAGCGGCACGGCGCCGTTCATGAAGGCCAGCAGCGACTGCTTGATGATGATGTAGAGGCGGGCGCGCTTGTCGCGCGTGACCTTGACCTTCGCCGCCAGGGGACCGACGAGGCCGTAGCTGAGGAAGATGCCCGCGAAGGTGCCCACCAGGGCGGCGCCGATCAGCTCGCCCAGCACTTCGGGCGGCTGGTCGAGCGAGCCCATCGCGTGGACGATGCCGAGCACCGCCGCCACGATGCCGAGGGCCGGCAGGCCGTCGGCGGTGGTCTGCAGCGCCTGATACGGCTTCAGCTTGTCCCGCATGATGGTGTTGATCTCCTCGTCCATCAGCGACTCGATCTCGTGCGACCGGGCGTTGCCGATCATGATCAGGCGGCAGTAGTCGCAGATGAACGCCGTCATGTCCTTGTCGGCCAGCACCTTGGGATACTTCATGAAGAAGGCGGACTCGGCGGGGTTGTCGATGTGGCCCTCGACTTCGTTGCGGGCGTTGCCGCGCAGCTCCTTCATCAGCGTGTACATGATGCCGAGCAGGTCGAGGTAATCGCGGCCCTTCGGGGTCTTGCCCATGATGGCCTGGCCGATCGCTTTGCCGGTGTCCTTGATGGTGGAGAGCGGGTTGGCGACGATGAAGGTGCCGAGCGCCACGCCGCAGATGATGATCAGCTCGTAGGGCTGCCAGATCACGCCGAGATGCCCGCCGGCCGCGACGTAGCCGCCGATCATGCAGCCCAGCGCCACGATGATGCCGATGATGAAGCTCAAGGGTCTGCCTCCGGTGGGGCGGGCCGCTCCGGCGCGGGGCGTCGGACGGGTTCGGGCCGGAGATGGTCCGGCTGCCTCGGGCCCAATCCAACAGGAGCGCCTTGCGCGGGGCTGGCTCGCGGACAGGGATCGCGCAAGCCGGCCGAAGCGGAGGGCGCGGCACCAGCCTCGGGCAAGTCGATGCCGCGAGGGTATCGGCGAACGCTGGCGCCCCGACCGGCCGTTCCCATCCGCCGAGGGCCGGGACCGTGATCTCCACCACCGCCGCCTATCTCGCGCTCGCCGACAACCTCCAGCGCCAGCAGGCCGCCACGGCGGCCGAGGGCGACGTGAAGAGCGCGACCAACTACTACCTCGCCAACATCGGCAAGGTGAAGACGGTCTCCCAGTTCGTCGACAACTACCAGCTGTTCTCCTACGCCATGAAGGCCTTCGGCCTCCAGGACATGACCTATGCCAAGGGCCTGATGACGCGGGTGCTCAACGGCGGCGTCGCGTCGAGCTCGGCCCTCGCCAACACGCTGAGCGACCCGCGCTACCGGGCCTTCGCCACGGCCTTCAACTTCGCCGCCAACGGTGCCTCGACCACCACGGCGGCGGCCGCCACCACCGGCACGACGGCGAAATACATCGAGCAGACGCTGGAGGACACGCAGGCCAAGAGCAACCAGGGCGTCTCGAATGCCCTCTACTTCACGCGCCACGCATCGTCGATCACCTCGGTCTACGGCCTGCTCGCCGATCCCACCATGCTCAGCGTGGTCGAGACCGCCTACGGCATCTCGCCGACGCTCGGCCAGAGCGACATCGACACCCAGGCGGCCCTGCTCACCAAGGTGGTGCCGATCGCCGACCTGCAGGACCCCGCCAAAGTGTCCAAGATCGTGTCGCGCTATACGGCGCAATACGACGTCGCGAGCGCCGACAGCGCCACCAACGTGCTCCTCGCCGACACGTCGGATGCCACGAGCTCCATCCTCGACGCCGCCAACGGCATCGCCGGGGCGGTGCCGGCCGATTCCGTCCTGAACCTCTTCGATTCGACCTCGTCGACCCAGAGCGGCGTGAGCTCCAGCCTGCTGCTCAGCATCGCAAAGCTGTCCAAGGGAGGCTAGGCACCATGCAGTCCAACTTCTACGTCGGCCTATCGGGCCAGATGACGGTGGAGCGGCGCCTGGCCACCATCGCCCAGAACGTCGCCAACATGAACACGGCGGGCTACAAGGCCGAGGGCGTGACCTTCGACACCGTCCTGTCGCAGACCGGCGAGACGCCCGTCGCCTTCAGCACCAAGGGTGCCACCTACATCGACCGCACGGGCGGCGAGCGCGTCAAGACCGACAACCCGCTCGACGTCGCCGTCCAGGGCGACGCGTGGCTCGGCGTCAAGACCGCCCAGGGCGTCGTCTACACCCACGACGGACGCATGAAGATGTCGCCGACGGGGCAGCTGCTCAGCGTCAACAACGACCCCATCCTCGACGTCGGCGGCTCGGGACTGCTGCTCGACCCTGCCGCGGGGCCGCCCACGATCGCGGCCGACGGGATGATCACCCAGAACGGCGCCCAGGTCGGCGCCATCGGCCTCTTCTCCATCGACCCGTCCGCCAACCTGGCGCGCGGCCCCGGTTCGGGCGTCATCCCCGACAAGGCCGCCACGCCCGTGCTGGACTTCACCACGACCGGCGTCGTGCAGGGCTTCGTCGAGAATTCCAACGTCAATCCCGTGCTGGAGATCACCAAGCTGATCAACGTCCAGCACAGCCTCGACGGCGTCACCCAGGCCAACCAGACCTCCGACACGTCGTTGCAGGACGCCATCAAGACGCTGGGGTCCAGTTCGTGACGCGGCTGGCGCGCCTCGGCGCGGCGGTCCGGAGCACGCTCGCCGCCGAGCCGCTGGCGCGCTGCTCGGGCACGGTCGCGACCGTCTCGCCCACCGCCTACCGGGTCTCGGGCCTGTCGCCCTTCGTCAAGCTCGGCGACGCCGTGGCCTTCGAGGTGGACGGCGGCGAGCACCTGGGCGAGGTCGTCCGCGTCGAGCGCACCGGCATCACGGTGAAGCCCTTCGGGGTCGGCGCCGAGGCGCGCCTGGGCCTGAAGGTCCGGCGTGTCGGCCCCCTGCGCTTCTCGCCGGACGCGTCCTGGCGCGGCCGGGTCATCGACGCCCTGTGCCGGCCCGTCGACGGGCTCGGCGAGTTGATCCCGGGCCGGACCGCGGTCGCGGCCGACGCCGAGCCGCCCCCGGCCCTCAAGCGCTCGCGCGTCAAGGGATCGCTCAGGACCGGCGTCAAGGCCATCGACATCTTCTGCCCCATCTGCCCGGGCCAGCGCATCGGCATCTTCGCGGGCTCCGGCGTCGGCAAGTCGACGCTGCTCGCCATGCTGGCCGAGGCCAAGGGTTTCGACTCGGTGGTGATCGCGCTGGTGGGGGAGCGCGGCCGCGAGGTGCGCGAGTTCATCGAGGAATCGCTCGGCGCCAACCGGGCCCGCGCCGTCACCGTGGTGGCGACCGGCGACGAGAGCCCCATGATGCGGCGCCTCGCCCCCAAGACCGCCATGAGCATCGCGGAATGGTTCCGGGACCGCGGCGACGCCGTGCTGCTCATCGTCGACAGCGCCACGCGCTACGCCCATGCGGCGCGCGACGTGGCGCTCGCGGCCGGAGAGCCGGCGGTGGCGCGGGGCTACGCGCCCTCGGTGTTCTCGGACCTGCCCAAGCTCCTCGAACGCGCCGGGCCGGGCCTCGAAGGCTCGGGCTCGATCACCGGCGTGTTCTCGGTGCTGGTCGACGGCGACGATCACAACGATCCCGTGGCGGACACGATCCGCGGCACGCTCGACGGCCATATCGTGCTCGACCGCAAGATCGCCGCCCAGGGCCGGTATCCCGCCATCGACCTCGGGGTGTCGCTGTCGCGCCTGGCGCACCAGGTGTGGACGCCCGAACAGCGCGGCCTCGTCAACCGCCTGCGCGAGCTCATCGGCCGTTACGAGGACACGCGCGACCTGCGCGCCATGGGCGCCTACCGGCCGGGCAGCGACGGCGACCTCGACCAGGCCGTGCTGATGGTGCCGCGGATCTACGAGGCGCTGGTGCAGTCGCCGGGCACCCGGGCGAGCGAGGACGCGTTCCGCGACCTCGCCAATGCGCTGCAAAAACAGAAATGAGGAGAGACATGCCGTCGCGCCCCGCCCCCTCGCGCCCCGCCGACCATCTGCGCCTCGTGACGCCCGCCCGGGAAGCGCCCGCTCCGACCTCGCTGCGGTCGCAGGCGTCGCGCGCCAAGGCTGCCCAGCCGGCCTCCGGCCGCGCCGCCGCGGGGGCGCGGAGCCTCGGCGACTGGACGCTGCACGGGCTGGGCGTGGGCGCCGCCACGGCCTCGGCCGGCTTCGCCACCTACGCTCTCGTCTTCTCGACCGGCCAGGTCGTGCCCTCGGGCAACTTCAACCTCTTCGCGCGCTACGACCACCTCTATCAGCCGCCCGCCACGCATGCGGAACCCGCGCCCGACGTCGCCACCGCGGCGGCGCCCGAGGCCGCGCCGGCGCGCGCCGGGCGCGGCGATGTCGCGCGGAACGAGGCCGTCGACTTCACCCCGACGGGGTCGCTGACGCCGGGTGCGGACCGGGCGCCGGGCGAGGGCCGCACCAGCGCCGGCAATCACCCGCTCCCGAACTTCACGCTGCGCGACGTCTTCGACGGCAAGGCGCTCGTCGAGTCGCGCACCAGCCTGTCGGTCGTCAGGCCGGGCTCGGTGCTCGAGGGCGCCGGCCAGGTCCTGTCGATCGAGAAGCGGGGCGAGCGTTGGGTGGTGCTGACGCAGAACGGCGTCATCGCGGGGCAGACGCGCTGACAAGCGAGCGCGGCGCCCGCAGGACTTCAACGCGCAGCCACGTCGCGGACCGCCTCCACCACCGCGTCCGGCATCACGTGGTGCAGCATGTGGCCGATGCCCGGCAGCAGCCGCAGCCGCGCCCCGGGGATCAGGGCCGCCGCGACCGCGCCCTGCGTGAAGGTGTTGACCACGATGTCGGCGCCCCCGCACAGGAACCGGACCGGGACGCGGCAGCCCGCATAGGACAGGGCGGAGCGGGGTAGGTCGGTCCAGAGCGCGACGGCATTCTCGGCCTCGGTCACGATCTGCTCCGGGCGGCCCGCCCGACCGAAAGGGAAGTCGGACGCGAAGCGGTCCGGCATGGCCTGGGGCAGGAACATGGCCCGCCACAACGCCGGCAGGAGCACGGGATCCAGCGTCGCGCCGAGCGCCCGCGACAGGAGGTCGCCCGTGGCCGGGACGGCGCGGGGGGCGAAGAGCAATTGTTCGAGGCGCGGCTCGGGAAAGCAGATCGGCGCCATCGCCACCACGCCGGCGACCTCGTCGGGAAAGGCCATGCCATAGGCCAGCGCCACGGCGGCCCCGAACGAATGGCCGCAGACGACCGGCCGCTCGAGACCGAGCGCCCGTACGGCACCGCGCAGCGTCGCGGCCTGCGCCCAGAGCGACGCATCGGTGCCGCGGACGTGGTCGCTCCATCCATGGCCGGGCCGGTCGAAGGCCACGCAGTTGAAATGGTGCGCCAGCGCATCCATCGGGCCGAGCCTCATGTCGTCGGCCGTCATCAGCGTGCCGTGGATCAGGACCGCGGCGGGACCCGCGCCGGCGGCGAGGTAGGCGATGCGCCGCCCCTCGGCCGTGTCGGCGAAACGGCGATGCGCGGCACCCGCGCCTCCGGTGGCCGGCGCCCGGACGGGGAAAGGCACGACGCCCATGTCAGCGTCGGCGCCCGAGCAGCACCGCGGCCGCCACGGTGGCGCCGGTCGCCAGCAGCGTGGTGGTGACGGGATGGAGCCCGGCCCGGGTATAGGCGCTGGTCCTCATCACGGGGCCGGGCGCGTCGCCGCGGGTGCGCCCGCCCTTCGTCGGCGCGTGGAGCGCGCCCGCGGGATCGCGGGGCGGTTCGCGGCGCTTCTCGAAGGCCGAGATCGCCGGGGCCAGGAGGTCGTAGGCACCGGGAGCCGCGGTCCGGAAGTTGGACAGCGCCTTGCCGGCGCCGCCCACGTAGATGTCGCGGCGGGGATGCACGACGGCATAGAGGATGGCCTCGGCCACTTCTTCGGGCCGGTAGATCGGCGGCGGCAGCGTCGGCTCGCGGTCCATGTAGTTGCGGGCCCGCTGGGGCAGCGGCGTGTCGATGGAGGTGGGCTTGATCAGCGACACGCCGATCGGCAGCCGGTCCTGCAGGATCTCCATGCGCAGCGCGTCGGTGAAGCCCTTCACGGCATGTTTCGACGCGCAATACATCCCCTGCAGCGGGAAGGCGAGATCGGACGCCACGGATCCGACATTGACCAGCGCGCCGCCCTTGTCGCGCAGGTGCGCCACCGCCACGAGCGAACCGTTCACCGTCCCCCAGAAATTGGTCCGCATCAGGCGCTCGTGGTCGCGCTCCTCCACGTCCCACAGGTTGCCGTAGATCGTCAGGCCCGCGACATTGACCCAGCTGTCGAAGCCGCCGAAGGCCGCAACGGCGCGGCGGGCCACCTCGTCGAGGGCCTCGCGGTCCGCCACGTCGGCGGCGACGTGGATGGCCTGGCCGCCCCGCGCCTCGATGCGGGCCTGTTCGGCCGCCAGGGTCGCGCCGTCGCGCGCCACGAGGACGAGGCGGGCGCCGCGCTCGGCCGCCATGCGGGCCGTGGCGAGGCCGATGCCGCTCGATGCACCGGTGATGACGATCACCTGTCGGTCCAGGGGCTTCAGAGCTTTGTTCAACGGCGACCTCGACGTGGCGCCGGCGCGGCGGGAGGGCGCGGGCTTCCCGGCACAACGGGCGGCGACGGAAAGCCGGGATGCGTCCTTTCCGCGCGCGGTGGGCCCCCGTGATGGCGCGGGCCGGCGTGGGTGCCCGGGACGAGCCCGGGCATGACAATGGAGGGGGTGGAGGAGATCGGTCGAAGGGGGTGAATGAGGGATCCGAAACGATCCCCACCCTCCGTCCCGTCATGGCCGGGCTTGTCCCGGCCACCCACGCCGCGCCGAGCCGCACCGAGCCCCGAACGGCTCCGGCCCGGTCCGAGCACCCGCGATGGCGCGGGCCGGCGTGGGTGCCCGGGACAAGCCCGGGCATGACCGTGGAGGGGGTGCAGACAGGCCGGTGAGGCGGCGAATGAGGGATCCGAAACGATCCCCACCCTCCGTCCCGTCATGGCCGGGCTTGTCCCGGCCACCCACGCCGTGCCGAGCCGCAGCGCGCCCGGACGGCCCCGGCCCGATCCGAGGACCCGCGATGGCGCGGGCCGGCGTGGGTGCCCGGGACAAGCCCGGGCATGACCGTGGAGGGGTGGCAGAACGGTCGGCGAGGGCGCGAACGAGAGGACCGAGGCGGTCCATGCCCTCCGTCCCGTCATGGCCGGGCTTGTCCCGGCCACCCACGCCGTGCGGAGCCGCTCTCAGCCCCGGACGGCCCCGGCCCGATCCGAGGACCCGCGATGGCGCGGGCCGGCGTGGGTGCCCGGGACAAGCCCGGGCATGACGGCGGAGGGGGTGGAGGAGACCGGTCGGAGGGACGATGAGGGATCCGAGACGATCCCCGCCCTCTCTCCCGTCATGGCCGGGCTTGTCCCGGCCACCCACGCCACGCCGCGCCGCAGCGGGCCCCGGACGGCTCCGGCCCTATCCGAGTCCCCGTGATGGCGCGGGCCGGCGTGGGTGCCCGGGACAAGCCCGGGCATGACGGCGGAGGGGGTGGAGGAGACCGGTCGAGGGTACGATGAGGGATCCGAGACGATCCCCGCCCTCTCTCCCGTCATGGCCGGGCTTGTCCCGGCCACCCACGCCGCGCCGAGCGGCACCGGCCCCGGACGGCCCCGGCCCGGTCCGACGCCCCCGGCGGCGCGGTCGTCCCCTGGCCGCGCCGACTGTTCGCACGACCTAGAGCAGCGCCTTCGCCAGCATCATGTGGACGCCCTTGTTGCCGTCGACGAGCTGGGTCACCCGCAGGTCGCCGGCGAGCGAGCACAACATGTAGGCCTGGTTGCGCGTGAGGGCGGTGCGGCGGCAGACGTGATCCACCATCTCGCGCACCGCCTGCTTGGCGGCATCGTCGAGGTCCTCGTCGAGCCCGATCGAGAGCAGATGCGTGGGCGTTTCGGCGAAGGGCCGTTCGATCCGGAGGTCCTTGCGGACCGACAGGCGGAACGTGCCGGTGACGCCCGTCTCGAGCGCCGTGATGCAGACCTCGCCGTCGCCCTGCACGCCATGGCCGTCGCCCGCCATGAAGAGCGCACCGGGGGCGAAGACCGGAAGGTAGAGCGTCGTGCCGGCCTTGAGTTCCTTGTTATCCATGTTGCCGCCGAAGGCGCGCGGCACCGCCGAGCCGCACCGGCCCCAGGCGGGCGGGGGCGCCACCGCCATGATGCCGAAGAAGGGCGAGAGCGGGATCTCGGTGCCCCACGGCATGGTGCAGACCTGCCGGGCGTGGTCCACTTCGGGATGGATCGTCTCGTAGTCGGTGAACTCGTCCGGCAGCGTGCCGAGGAGCGGCAGGATCGAGACGAAGCCCCAGTCCTGGCTGACCGTCACGTCGAGGATGTCGACCTGCAGCGTGTCGCCGGGCTCGGCGCCCTCGACGAAGACCGGCCCGGTCATGAAATGCGGGCCCATCTGCACCAGCGTGTCCAGTGCCGCCGCATAGGCGGGCGGCACCCGCGACGCGTCGGGCGGCAGGCTCGCCTTGCCGCCGGCCGGGAAGGAGCCCAGCGTGACGGTGTCGCCCGAGGCGACGCGCAGGACGGGCGGCTGCGCGGCGTCGAGCGCGCCCCACACCATGGTGTGGTGGGTGACGGGGATGTCGTGATGGCGGGACATGGCGGATCCTGAGGCTCGAAGGTCCGGCGGCGGGACGGTCCCGGCGCCCGGGAAGGAGGGGGTGGGCCGCGGCGCCGTCAGCGCCCGGCCGCGTAGCCCTGCATACCACGCGGGTTGGCGGCGGCGCGCAGCAGTCCGTCGGCGTCGCGCGAGGCCGCGACGAGGCGACCTTCGGACCAGGCGTCCCCGACCTCGACCTCGTGTCCGCGGCGCCGCAGTTCCGTGACGGTGGCGTCGGGAACGCGGCTCTCGACGACGAGGCGGTTGGGCCGCGACTCGCGCGGCCAGAACGACGAGGGGAAATGCTCGGAATGCCAGGCCGGCGCGTCGATGGCTTCCTGGAGGTTCATGCCGGCATGGACGTGGCGCAGGAAGAACTGCGGGATCCACTGGTCCTGCTGGTCGCCGCCCGGCGTGCCCCAGGCGAGGTAGGGTCGGCCGTCCCGGAGCGCGAGTGTCGGCGAGAGCGTCGTGCGCGGCCGGCGGCCGGGCGCGAGGCTCGAGGGGCGCCCCTCCTCCAGCCAGAACATCTGGGCGCGCGTGCCGAGGCCGAAGCCGAGGCTGGGGATGACGGGCGAAGACTGCAGCCAGCCGCCCGAGGGCGTGGCCGCCACCATGTTGCCGTGCCGGTCGATGACGTCGAAATGCACCGTGTCGCCCCGGGTCGTGCCGAGCCGCCCGACGGTGGGCTCGCCCGCCCCCGACGACCCGACCGCGACGCGGCCCGCGTCGGTGGCGCGCGCCGCGACGGCGGCGCCGAACCCCGGGATCGTGCCGGGACGCAGGGCGGCCGAAGCGGTCGGGCCGATGAGGGCCCGCCGGTCGGCGTTATAGGCATCCGAAAGCAGCACCTCGCCCGGGACCGCGACGTGGTCGGGGTCGCCGTAGAAGGCTTCCCGGTCGGCGAAGGCGAGTTTGGACGCCTCGACGACGAGGTGGATGAAGTCCGGCCCGGCGGGGTCCAGCCCGTCGAGATCGAATCCCTTGAGCAGGGCCAGCTGCTGGAGCGCCACGGGACCCTGAGACCAGAACCCCGCCTTCAGCACGCGGTAGCGCCCGTAATCGAACCCCACCGGCGCCTCGACGCTCGCCCGCCAGCCCGCCATGTCGTGGCCGCTCAGCACGCCGCGGTTGGCACGGCCCGACACGTCCATGACGGCTTCGCTGCGGCAGAAGCGGTCGATCGCCTCGGCGACGAACCCGTCCGACCAGGCGCGGCGCGCCGCCGCGATGCCGGCCTCCCGCCCGCCCGCGGCATCCGCCTCGCGGGCGATCCGCTCGTAGGTGTCGGCGAGGGCCGGGTTGCGGAACAGGGTGCCGGGGACCGGCACGTCGCCGCCCGGCAGGTAGACGGCGGCCGAGGTGGCCCAATGTTGGCGGAAGAGGTCCGCCACGGTCGCGATGGTGGCCGAGGCGCGCTCGACGATGGGGTGGCCGTGCCGCGCGTAGTGGATGGCGGGCGCCAGCACGTCGCGGACCGTCAGCGTGCCGTGACGCTCCAGCATCAGCATCAGCGCGTCGAACGTGCCGGGCACGCAGGCGGCGAGCAGGCCCGTCCCCGGGATGAGGTCGAGCCCGAGAGAGCGGCAGTGCGCGATGGTCAGCCCGGCCGGCGCCGGTCCCTGACCGCAGATGACCTCGGCCCCTGTCGCCCCCGCGGCGTGGAGGATCAGCGGCGCGTCGCCGCCTGGGCCATTGAGATGGGGCTCCACCACCTGCAGCGTGAAGGCGGCGGCGCAGCCCGCGTCGAAGGCGTTGCCGCCCCGCTCGAGCACCGCCATGCCGACCGCGGTGGCGATCCAGTGGGTCGTGGTCACGACCCCGAAGGTGCCCTGGATCTCGGGCCGCGTGGTGAAGCGGCCGGGATTGATGTTGCTCATGGGGCTAGGGCTCTCGCGGTGACGGATCGGGAAGGAACTGGCGGCGGCGCGTGCGCCGCCGTCGGGCTCGCGGCGTTGGAGACCGGCCGGGTCCAGGCTTTGCGCCCCCCTGCCCCGGCGCCATCTCAGCCCTCCCGGGGGTCGAGCGCGTCGCGCAACCCGTCGCCCAGGAGGTTGAAGCCCAGGACCGCCGCGAAGATCGCGGCACCCGGCGAGATGGACATCCACGGCGCCTGGTCGAGGAAGTTCTTGGCCGTGTTGAGCATCGAGCCCCAGGACGGCGCCGGCGGCTGCTGGCCGAGGCCCAGGAACGAGAGGCTCGCCTCGGCGATGATGGCGCCCGCGATGGCGAGCGTCGCCTGGACCACGATGGGGGCGAGAACGTTGGGGAGCACGTAGCGCAGCACGATCCAGCGGTCCGGCAGGCCGATGGCGCGGGCGCCCTCGATATAGTCCTCGGCCTTCACCGCCAGGACCTGGCCGCGCGTCAGGCGGGCGAAGATCGGCATGGCGGACAGTCCGATGGCGATCATGGCGTTGCCGAGGCTCGGCCCCAGGAAAGCGCCGAGCGCGATGGCGAGCACCAGGAACGGGCAGGACAGCAGCGCCTCGACGACGCGCGACAGGACCCCGTCGATCCAGCCGCCGAAATAGCCCGACAGCAGCCCGACCGGCACCCCGATGGCGAGCGCGATGGCGACCGAGATGCAGCCGGCCAGCAGCGAGGCCCGGGCGCCGTGGATCAGGCGGGACAGGATGTCCCGCCCGAGGTCGTCGGTGCCGAGCCAATGCGCCGCCGAGGGCGCCTTGCGGATCAGCAGGAAGTTGGTCTTCAGCGGATCGAAGGGCGCCAGCACCGGGGCCAGCAGCGCCACGGCGACGAAGGCCAGCACCACGACGGCACCCGCCACCGCGGCGCGGTTGCGCAGGAAGGCGGCGCGCCCCCGGCCGCGGGGCCGGCGCGGCAGGGCACGGGCCGGGAGCGCCACGTCCGTCATGCCCCGACCCTCAGGCGCGGGTTGATGACGACGTAGAGCACGTCGGCGAGGAGGTTCAGCAGCACGAAGGCGCAGGCGACGCAGAGCACGACGCCCTGCACGACGGCATAGTCGCGCGTGAACACGGCATCGACGATCATCTTGCCGAAACCCGGGATGGTGAACACCTGCTCGGTCAGCACGGCGCCGCCGATGAGCTCGCCGAAGAGCAGCGTCGTCAGCGTCACGATGGGCACGAGGGCGTTGCGGAAGGCATGTTTCAGCACGACGGCCGGCGCCAGCAGCCCCTTGGCCCGCGCCGTCCTGATGTAGTCGGCGCGCAGCACCGCCAGCATGGCGCCGCGCGTGTGGCGCATCAGCGAGGCCGCGAGCGCCGCCCCGATGACCAGCGCGGGCATCAGCATCGTGCGCAGGTTCTGCACCGGGTCCTCGAACAGCGGAGCGAAGCCCGAGGCCGGCAGCCAGTGGAGCTTGACGGCGAAGAGCAGGATCATCAGCACGCCGAGCCAGAACGGCGGCACCGAGATGCCCGACAGCGCCAGGACATTGGCGCCGAGGTCGATCGCCGTGCCCTTGCGGGTCGCCGCCACGATGCCGGCCGGGATGCCGATCAGCAGCGCCACCGCCAGGGCCAGCACGGCGAGCTCGACCGTGATGGGGAGCTTCGAGGCGATCAGCTGCGTCACGGGCTGGTCGGTCTTGAGCGACACGCCGAGGTCGCCGCGCAGCACGCCGCCGACCCAGTGCAGATATTGGAGCGGCACGGGGTCGTCGAGGCGGTACTTGTGGCGCAGCAGCGCCAGGATCTCGGGACTGCGCTCCTCCCCGGCCAGCGTCAGGACGGGATCGCCCGGCAGAAGCTTCTGCAGCGAGAAGGTGAAGACCGAGACCAGCACCAGCGTCGGCAGGGCGAGCAACAGCCGCCGGGCGATGAACATCAGCATGGACGGCCCCTCCTCCGCCCCGGGCCTGCCGGACCGCCCCGCCCCGTCACCGGTCGAGCGTCACGTTCTGGAGCCGGATCATGCCGTCCGGATGCGGGACGAAGCCCTTCAGTGCCGCCGAGGCGCCGAAGATCCGCGGCTCGAAATCGAGGTAGGTGATGGGCTTGTCGTCCGCGATGAGCTTCATGGCGGCCGCGTATTTGGCCTTGCGGGCGGCCGGGTCGGTCACGGCGCGGGCGTCGTTCAGCAAGGCATCGACGGCGGGGTTGCAGTACTTCATGTCGTTGAGCCCGCCCTTGCAGGTCACGAACTGATGGATGTTGCCGTCGGGGTCGACGCGGCCGGACCAGCCCACCATCGTGGTCTCGAAGTTGCCGGCGCCGTTCTGGGACAGAAGGGTGGCGAATTCCGTCGTCTGGAGCTGCAGGTCGAAGCCGGCTTCCGCCGTCATGGCCTGGATCACCTGGCCGAGCTGCTGGGTGTTGGTATCGTTGCCGACCGTCATCTTCACCGTCACGGGCGCGCTCACGCCGGCGGCCTTGAGCAACGCCTTGGCCTTCTCGACGTCGCGGCCCGGCACCGCCTCGTCGAGATGATAGGGGCTGGCCGGCGCGAAGGGCTGGGCGCCGGGCGTGTAGCGCCCTTCGTAGACGGCCTGGTTCAGCGCCTCGCGGTCGATCGCGAGGTCGAAGGCCTGGCGCACGCGCTTGTCCTGGCCGATGGGCGTCTTGGCGTTGTCGCCCGTGACGTTGAATTCCAGCGTCATGAAGCCGAGACCCGGGATCGACAGGACCTGGAGCTTGGGGTCGGCCTGGGCGCTCTTCACGTCCGTCGCCGCCATGCGCTCGACGAGGTCGAGCCCGCCCGACTGCAGGTTGGCGAGCCGCACCGTCGTATCGGGGATCGGCATGAAGGTGACACGGTCGAAGTGGTAGGCGGCGGCGTTCCAGTAGCCCGGGAAGCGGTCGAGCACGATGCGGTCCTGGGCGACGCGCTCGGCGAGCTTGTAGGGGCCGGAACAGACCGGGGCGGCCGCCGGGTTGCCGGTGGCGGTGGCCTTGGGCGCCATCATCATGCCGGACCGGTCGGTGAGCTGCGCCACGAGCGCGGCGTCGGGGCGCTGCAGCACGAGGTTCACGGTGAGCGGGTCGACGACGTCGACGTGGTCGATCGACGCGATCTCGCTCTTGCGCAGCGATTCCGGCAGCGTGCGGTAGCGGTCGAGGTTGAACTTCACCGCCTCGGCATCGAAGGTCTCGCCGTCCTGGAACGTCACGCCGGGCCGGAGCTTCAGCGTCAGCACCTTGTTGTCCGGGCTCCAGGTCCACGACAGCGCGAGGGCCGGCACGAAGGCGAGGTCCGGCGTCGTGTCGATCAGCTTGTCGCAGAGCGAGGCGAAGACGATGCGGCTCACGTAGGAGCGCGCGCGGGCCGGGTCGAGGAAGTCGGGGTCTTCCTGCAACCCGATCCTGAGATTGCCCGCCGCCTCTGCACCATGCGTGCACAGGAGCAGGAGCCCGGCCAGGGTCAAACCGATCCGCGTCATGGGTATGGTCCTTCGTTTCAGCCGGGGTCGGCGGTGACGGACGCCGCCCGGCCCTCGAACAGCGCCAGCCGGCGCTTGAAGGCGGGAGACGGCAGGGGGGCGGGAGCGCCGGCACCGGCGCTCGCGATCTCGGCCCAGAAATGGCAGGCGACGGCGCGCGCGGGAGCCTCGCCCGCGACAGGATCGAGCGTCGGCGATGCCTCGCGGCACAGCGGCCGCGCGTGGGGGCAGCGGGTGTGGAACCGGCAGCCGGGCGGCGGGCGCGTGGCGCTGGGGATATCGCCCTCGAGCAGCGGCCGCGCCCGGCGGGCGCGCGGGCTCGGCACCGGCACCGAGGCGAGCAGGGCCTGGCTGTAGGGATGGAGCGGGGCCTCGAACAGCGCGTCCACGGGCGCGACCTCGACCACCTGCCCGAGATACATCACGGCGACGCGGTCGCTCATGTGGCGGATGACGCCGAGCCCGTGGGCGACGACGAGCAGCGTCAGGCCGAGCTCGGCCTTGAGATCCTCGAGCAGGTTGACGATCTGCGCCTGCACCGAGACATCGAGCGCCGAGACCGGCTCGTCGCCGAGCAGCAGCTTCGGCGCGGAGGCGAGCGCGCGCGCGATGCCGATGCGCTGGCGCTGCCCGCCCGAGAACTCGTGCGGGTAGCGGTCACCGTGTTCGGGCCGCAGCCCCACCCGGCGCAGCAGGTCGGCCACCCGGGCGCGGCGGTCGGCCCGGGAGGCCCCGTCGTGCAGCCAGATCGGCTCGCCCACGATGTCGGCGACGCTCATGCGCGGGTTCAGCGACGCGAACGGGTCCTGGAACACGATGCCGAGGTCGCGCCGCAGCGCCCTGCGCGCGGCGGCCGGGAGCGCACCGACGTTGCGGCCCTCGTAGAGCACGTCGCCCGCCGTCGGCGGCATCAGGTCCAGCATGAGACGGCCCAGCGTCGACTTGCCGGAGCCCGACTCGCCGACGAGCGCCAGCGTCTCGCCGCGCCGCACCCGCAGCGACACGCCGTCGACCGCCCGCACCGTCACGGGGGCGGCGAACAGGCGCCGCCGGCCGCCGAAATGCTTCGACAACCCCACCGCCTCGAGGATCGGCGCCTCGTCGGCGGCCATCACGCGGCGGCTCCGAACGTTTCGAGCGGCGCATGCCAGCAGGCCGCCGCGTGGGCGCCGCCGAAGGCACGGAGCGGCGGGCGCTCGGCGGCGCAGCGCGCGTCCGCGAAGGGGCAGCGCGTGGCGAAGCGGCACCCGGGTGGCATGTCGGCCGGCAGCGGCACGGCGCCGGGGATGGTGGCGAGCCGCCCGGTGCGGCGCCCGACCGCCGGCATCGCTCCCATCAGGCCGAGCGTGTAGGGATGCTGGGGGTCGTCGAAGAGGTCCTCGACCGGACCCGTCTCGACCGCGCGGCCCGCATACATGACGGCGACGTCGTCGGCGACCTCGGCCACGACGCCGAGGTCGTGGGTGACGAGGATCACGGCCGCGCCCGTGTCGCGCTGCAGGCCCGCGATCAGCGCCAGGATCTGCGCCTGGATGGTGACGTCGAGCGCCGTCGTGGGCTCGTCGGCGATGAGCAGCGCCGGGTCGTTGGCGAGCGCCATGGCGATCATGACGCGCTGGCGCATGCCGCCCGACAGCTCGTGCGGATAGGCGCGGAGGCGCTCGGCCGCGGCCGGGATGCGGACGAGGTCCAGCACCTCCAGCGCCCGCGCCCGCCCGGCGGCGGCCGTCGTGCCCCGGTGGCGCATCACGGTCTCGGCGATCTGGTCGCCCACCGTGAAGGCCGGGTTCAGCGACGTCATGGGCTCCTGGAAGATCATGGCGACCCGGTCGCCGCACAGGTCCGCCCGGGCGCGCGGCGCCAGGGTGAGGAGGTCGGGCCCGCCGGCGCCGCCGAACCGCGCCGTCCCCTCCACCCGCGCGCTCGTCGGCAACAGGCCCATCAAGGCCAGCGCCGTGACGCTCTTGCCGCATCCGGACTCGCCCACGATGGCCAGCGTCCGGCCGCGCGCGACGGCGAAGGACACGCCGTCCACCACCGCCGCGGACGCGCCGGCGAAGCGGATCGCGAGGTCCGAGACGGCGAGCACGGGATCCTCAGCCCCGGCCACGACGGCCTCCCCGGGCGAGGGCCTGGCCGAGCGTGCCGACATGCCGGCGCATGATGGCGGCGGCTGCGGCCCCGTCGCGGCGCGCGATCGCCTCCGCCACCGCGACGTGCTCGGCGCCGCTCGCCGCCAGGCGGGCCGGCGTGCGCACGCTCGCCCGCGCGTCCCGCCAGGCCGGATCGTGACGGATACGGTCGACCATCACGAACAAATCGAGGAAGAGCCTGTTGCCGGCGGCTTCCGCGATGGCGCGGTGGAGCGCGCCGTCCCAGTCTTCGAGCGCGGCGGCCGGGGTGTCGACCGTCTGGGCGGCCGTGCGCTCGGCGAGCCGCCGGATCAGCGCGGACTGTTCGGGGGTGGCGCGCGCCGCCGCGAGCCCGGCGAGCTCGGGTTCGAGCGACAGCCGCACCTCCATGACCTCGGCGAACGTGGTCCGGGCCGCCATGCGGGGCACGGTCGGCGCCACGACGGCGGGCGCCGGTCCCGGGAAGGTGCCCTTGCCCTGGCGCCGCCAGACCCGGCCTTCGGCGGCGAGTTCGGCCAGCGCCTGGCGCACGGCGCGGCGGCCGACCCCGAGGCGGATCGACAGGTCGCGTTCGGGCGGAAGCGGCAGGTGCGGCGCGCCGCCGAGCTCGGCCACCAGGGCGCGGAGCCGGTCGGCCGCGGCTGCCGTCGAACCTGTGTCGGAGCGCGAGACTTGCATGCAACGAACCTATGGACATTGGTTCGGTTCGGCAATCGCCCGCGATGGCCGGCCTTGCGGGAATGTTGTGCCGCGCGGCGCCGCGGCTGCACAAACTTCGTCATCCGTGCCGATCGATGCGCCAGGGCCCGGCGCCGCGTCAGCCCTCGCCGGACGCCATGGCTTCGGCGTGGTGGCAGGCGACGCTGCGGCCGGGCTCTCCGGGCAGCGCCCGCGGCATCGGCGCCTCCTCGCGGCAGCGCGCGGTCGCCAGGGGGCAACGCGGCCGGAACGCGCAGCCGGTCCAGTCGGCCGCTTCTCCGGCCAGCGGCGCCGGCCGCCTCCGCGCCGGCGCGGCCCCGCCCACGACGGGCTCCGCCTCGGCGAGCAGGCGGCTGTAGGGATGGAGGGGCCGATCGAGCACGGCCCCGGCCGGACCCGTCTCGACGATACGGCCGAGATACATCACGCCGACGGTGTCGCAGACCGCCCCCACCACGCCGAGGTTGTGGGTGATGAACAGCACCGCGATCCGGTCGCGCTCGCGCAGGTCCAGGATGAGGTTCAGTACCTGCGCCTGCACCGACAGGTCGAGGGCCGACACCGGCTCGTCGGCGATGACGAGCTTCGGCCGCGTCACGAGGGCCCGGGCGATGGCGATGCGCTGGCGCTGACCGCCCGAGAAGGCGTGCGGAAACCGCGCCGCGTCGGCGGGCTTCAGGCCCACGCTGTCGAGTGCGGCGGCGACCCGGGCGCTTCGCGCGGCGCGGTCCGGCCGGGGGGACAGCACGTGCAGCGGCTCGGCCACGATGCGGCCCACGCGCTGGCGCGGGTCGAGCGAGCCGTAGGGGTCCTGGAACACCATCTGGAAGTCGCGGCGGCGCCGGGCGAGTGCGCGCGCCGGCAGGGCGAACACATCGTCGCCGGCCAGCAGCACGCGGCCGGCGGTCGGCCGGTCGAGCGCGGCGACGAGCCGGGCGAGGGTCGACTTGCCGCAGCCGCTCTCGCCCACGATGCCCATGATGGTGCCGGCCGCGAGCGTGAACGAGACGCCGTCGAGCGCCCGGCGCGGCGCGGTCCGGCCCGCGAGCCCGCCGCCGTAGTGCCGCGCCAGGTCCTGCACGTCGAGCAGCGGCGGCGTCACGGACCGAGCCCCGCCAGCGGCGCCCGGATGCAGCGCAGCCCGCGCTCCCCCGGCCCGCGCGCCTCCGGCAGGACGCGCCACCCCGGCTCCCCGGCGTCGCAGGCCGGGACGGCGGCCGGGCAGCGCGGCGCGAAGCGGCATCCGGGCGGCAGCGCGGCGACATCGGGCGCCGCCCCCGGGATGCCGACGGGGCGCGCGGGCGCGGCGCCGCGCCGACGCCGCGGCATCGCGGCGAGGAGGCCGGCCGTGTAGGGGTTGGCGGGCGCGTCGCAGCACGGCGGAGGTCGCGCCCGCCTCGAACCGCGTCCCGGCATAGAGCACCAGGGTGCGGGCCGTGGCGCGGGCCACGACGCCGAGATCGTGGCTGACGAGGATCAGGGCCATGCCGTCCTCTTTGACGAGCCCAGCGATGAGGTCGAGGATCTCGGCCTGGACCGTCACGTCGAGCGCCGTCGTGGGCTCGTCGGCGACGAGCAGCGCGGGTTCGAGCGCCAGCGCGATGGCGATCCCCACGCGCTGGCGCTGGCCGCCCGACAGTTCGTGCGGGTAGGCGTCGAGCCGCCGCTCCGCCTCGGGGATCCGCACGCGGTCGAGCAGGTCCCGGGCCCGGCGGCGGGCCGCCGCGTGGCCGAGCCCGCGACCGAGCACCAGGCCCTCGGCGATCTGCCGGCCGACCCGCATCGCCGGGTTCAGGGCCGAGAGCGGGTCCTGGAAGATCATGCCGATCCGCCGGCCCCTGAGCCGGCAGAGCTCGGCCTCGCTGGCGGCGAGCACGTCCGTCTCCCCGAGGCGGATGCGGCCTGCCGCGCGGACGCCTTCGGGCAAGAGGCCGAGCAGCGACAGGGCGAGCAGCGACTTGCCCGCGCCGCTCTCGCCCACGATGCCGAGCGTCTCGCCGCGACCGAGCGCGAAGGCGATGTCGGACAGGACCTCGATCCGCGCGCCCCCGGGCCGGCGCGACCGAGACGGCGAGGTCCTCGACGACGAGCAGCGGCGCACTCACCGGCCGGCACTCCGGCGCGGATCGAGCCGGTCGCGCAGCCCGTCCCCGAGGAGGTTCAGCCCCAGCACCGCCACCGCCACGGCGGCGCCGGGCGCCAGCGCCAGCCAGGGCGCCCGCACGAGATAGGTCTGCGCATCGGCCAGCATGCGGCCCCAGCTCGGCTCGGGCGGGGGGGCGCCGAGCCCGAGGAACGACAGGCCGGCCTCGGTCAGGATCGCGAGGCCGAGCTGGATCGTGACCTGGATCACGATCTGGCCCGCGATGTTGGGCAGCACATGGTCGAGCGTGATGGCGGCCGTGCCGCGCCCGGCGCCCCGGGCCGCGAGGACGTAATCGCGCGCCCAGGCCTGACGGGCGGCGGCGCGGCTGACGCGGGCGAAGACCGGCACCATGAAGAGCGCGATCGCGGCGATCGCGGTCAGGCGGCCGGGGCCCAGCAGGGCGCCCAGCATCAGGGCCGAGATGACGGGCGGGAAGGCGAAGACGATGTCGCAGCCGCGCATGACGAGGCTCTCGGCGAACCCGCGCCGGGCCGCCGCCGCGACGCCGAGCAGCGTGCCGCCGGTGCCGCCGAGCGCCACCGCGGCGAGGGCCACCCCCAGCGAGTTGCGGGCCCCCGCCATCAGCATGGAGAGCACGTCGCGGCCGAAGGCGTCGGTGCCGAGCAGCCCCTGGGCGAGCGGCGGCTTCAGCTTGGCGAGGATCGCCATGCGGGTCGGCGGCTCCGGCGTCCAGGCGAGCGAGAGCAGCGCCACCGCCGCCAGCGCGGCCGTGATGGCGAGGCCCGCCCACAGGCGGGGCGGCAGGGCCGGGACGCGGCGGCCGGCCCGAGGGGCGGCGGCGCTCAGGGCCGCCCCGCCGCCCGCAGCCGCGGATCGAGCACGAGATAGGCGAGGTCGACGATGGCGTTGACCACGACCACCAGGGCCGCGAAGACCAGCACGACGTCCTGCAGCACCACGAGGTCGCGCTGCGCGAAGGCCTGGGCGGCGAGCCGCCCGAGCCCGGGCAGGCCGAAGATCGTCTCGACCAGGACCGACCCGGCGACCAGGAACCCGACCTGCAGGCCCAGGATGGTGACGACCGGCACCAGGGCGTTCGGCACGGCGTGGCGCCACAGCGCGGCCCGGCGCGTCAGGCCCTTGGCGCGCGCGGTGCGCAGGAAGTCCTCGTCGAGCACGTCGAGGACGGCGGCCCGCGTGACGCGGGTGAGGATGCCGGCCTGCGGCAGGGCGAGCGCCACGGCCGGCAGCACGAGGGCGGCGAGCGCCGGCCCCGGCCCGGCCCGCCAGCCCGGGAAGCCGCCCGAAGGCAGCCAGCCGAGGCCGACCGCGAAGACCAGGATGAGCAGCAGCCCGATCCAGAAGTTCGGCAGGGCCACGCTGGCCTGGGCGAAGCCCGCCACGAGCGCGTCGGCGGCGCGCCCGCGCCGCGCCGCGCCGAGCACGCCGAGCGGCAGGGCGATCCCCACCGAGAGCGCGACCGCGAGGCCGGCCAGCGGCAGCGTCACGGCCAGGCGCTCGGCGATGAGCCCGGCGACCGGCACGCCATAGGTGGTGGAGAGGCCGAGATCGCCCGTGAGCACGCCGCCGATCCAGCGGAGGAACCGGACCGGCACCGGAACGTCGAGCCCCATCTGCCGGTGCAGCGCCGCCAGCGTGTCGGGCCGGGCCGAGGTGCCGAGCAGGATGGCGGCGGGATCGCCCGGCAGGACCGACATGACGGTGAAGACCAGCACGGCGACGGCGAGCAGCGTCGCGGCGAGCCCGAGGGCGCGGCGGACCAGGAGGACGGTCATCGCGGCGGACCCGCGGCGGCGGGCGGCGGCGGCCGGGACCCCGTGCGGACCCCCGGCCTCACGGGCTCCAACGGACCTCGGTCAGGTCGTTGGAGGGGATCGGCTCGTTGACCCAGAGCCCGTCGAGCCCGGCCTTCCACACGCCGAGCTTGGGCAGCACGTAGAGGTAGAGGGCGGGCACGTCGGCGGCGAGGATGCGCTGGGCCTGCCCGTAGAGGGCGAGGCGCGCGGCCTCGTCGGTCGCGTGTTCGGCCTCGGCGACGGTCCGGTCGAAGGTCGGGTTGCGGTAGCCGAAGTAATAATCCGGCCGCGCGTAGATGCCGATATCGAGCGGCTCGGCATGGGCCACGACCGTCATGTCGAAGTCGTGCGCCTTGAACACCTCGGCCACCCACTTGGCCGGGAACTCGGTCGGCACCAGGGTCAGGGTGACGCCCACCTCGGCGAACATGGCCTGGAGCACCTCGGCGGTATGGACCGCGTAGGGCATCTGCGGGACCTTGATGGTGAAGGCGAGGCCGTTCGCGTAGCCGGCCTCGGCCAGCAGCGCCCGGGCCTTCACGGGATCGTAGGGCAGCACGTCGGCGAGGGCCACGAAGCCCGGGTCGTTCGGGGCGTAATGGCTGCCGATGGGCTGGCCCATGCCGGCCTGCGCCCCGTCGATCAGCGTGGCGCGGTCGACCGCCATCATCAGGGCGCGGCGGACGCGGGGGTCGTCGAAGGGTTTGCGGGCATCGTTCATCCCGGCCACGACCTTGAGGTCGGTGCTGCCCGCGACGGCGACGAAGCGCGCGTCGGTCTTGAAGGGGGTGAAGAGTTCCGGGGCCGCCAGCTCCGGGATGGCGTCGACGTCGCCCGACTGCAGGGCCGCGACCTGCGCCTGGGGGTCGCCGATGAAGCGGAAGGTCGCGCTCGCCAGCGCCGGCGCACGCGCCGGGTCCCAGTAGGACGGGTTGCGCTCGAGCACCACCCGGTCGCCCTTGGTCCAGGACGTGAACCGGAAGGGCCCGGTGCCGATGGGCGTGACCCGGTCTGTGTCGGCCGAATGGGGCGCCACCATCACGGAGGCCGGCCAGCCGAGCCAGTAGAGCAGGTTCCCGGCGGGCTCCTTGAGCCTCAGCACCAGCGTGGCGGGATCGGGCGTCTCGATGGCGCTGATGACCGAGAAGAACTGCTTCTGGGGATTGGTCGACGCGTCCCCGCGGGCGCGGTCGAGCGCGAATTTGGCGGCCGCCGCGTCGAAGGGCTCGCCGTCATGGAAACGGACGCCGCCCGCGAGCGCGAAGCTGTAGGTCAGCCCGTCCGGCGATACCGTCCAGCTCTTGGCGAGCTGCGGACGGATCCGGCCGTCCCGGTCGATTCGGACCAGGCCCTCGAACACGTTCTGCCAGGTCACCTGGCCGATCGCGACCGGGGCCGCCACGGTGGGGTCGAGGCCGGGCGGCTCGATCGAGAGGCCGAGCACGAGGTCGGTCCGGGGCGCCGCCCCCGCGCCCGTGACGGTGGCGAAGGCCAGGGCGCTAACCGCCGCGACGGCCGCGACGCCACGTTGAAAGAAAGTCATCGCTCGACTGCCCCGTCTCGACCTGGTGGTAAGCGCCGCGCAGGCGGCGGGCGCCATCATGTCGATGCGGCACCGATCGGACAATGGCGTTGCGGCCTTCGCCCCGGGGATGATCCCGCTGGTTCCTCGCCTTCGCGGCTCCCCTGGTGCGCAGGCCCGCCGGGGCCCCCCGCCGGGCGCCGCGGCCGCGCGTGGGGGCCACGGCGCGGAACTTGCTCCTGCGTCATGCGCACGACACGCGGCCGCCATACGGAACCCGTTCAGGGACCCGAGGATATTGCTGCAGTGCAACATAAATGGTAGATGGTCGGCCGGAGAAGGACACGGGACATGAGCGAAGTCTGGAACACGAAATACGGCCCGCGCCGGGTGCGGCACGACCCGCCGGTGATCGCCGAGGCCATCGCGGCCGCCCAGGGTCTGTCGGACGACATGGCCGAGCAGGCCGAGATCGCCGCCTCCCTGATGGGCATCCCCGTCGATGAGGCCCTGGCCGAGATCAAGAAAGCGTCGAGCCGGCGCAAGCCCATCATCCTCACCTCGACGGACCGCAAGGGCATGGCCCGCGCCGTCGTGGTGGAGCGGCGGCCGAGCCGCGCGCTGATGATGAACCGGGGCACGGCCCCGCGCTCCTGAGCGGGACGGGACGTCGCGGCCCGGCGCGACAAAGCGCTGGCGCGCGATCGGAGGTCGTGTATAAGGACCCCGCGTTCGTCACCCTCCTTTCGGGGGGCGATGCGGCTTGCTGGACGACATCCCGGCAGTGCGCAGGACGGCGCATTCCGGCCACCACCGGCCGGCTCCTCACGACCGAAAGGACTCTCGATGTCGATTACGGCAGAGCGCAAGACCGCGCTCATGAGCGAACACGCCACCAAGGCCGGCGATACGGGCTCGCCCGAGGTGCAGGTCGCGATCCTCACGGAACGGATCACCAACCTCACCGAACACTTCAAGACCCACAAGAAGGACAACCACTCGCGCCGTGGTCTCCTGAAGCTGGTCTCGACGCGCCGCTCCCTCCTCGACTACGTCAAGGACAAGGACCCGGCCCGCTACCGCGCCATCATCGAGCGTCTCGGCATCCGCCGCTGACGCCGCCGCCGGCCTCGTCGGCCGGCACGCTTGCCCCGCGGGGGCGGGCTTCCACTTAAACCCTGCGAGGCGGCGGCATGGGGCCGCCGTCCCGCCCGACCGGCGAGCGTGGTCATGGCAGGATCGCCAGGGGCTGCCGCGATACCGGACCGGCCGCGCCCCGTACCGACGGGGTCGCGCGGCGGTCCGGACTTTGACGGATGCGATGCGCGGCCCCCGGCGGCCGGCGCGGCATCCTCGGAAAGTCGAGGCCAGCCTCTCGCCGTCTTGCTCATGGCCGACACATCGGCTCGCCATGAAAGACGCACATGTTCGAAGTGAATCGCGAAGAGATCGATTGGGCCGGGCGCAAGCTCGTCCTCGAGACGGGCAGGATCGCCCGCCAGGCCGACGGGGCGGTGCTCGCCACCTACGGCGAGACCACCGTCCTCGCCACCGTCGTGTCGGCCAAGGCCGCCAAGCCGGGGCAGGACTTCTTCCCCCTGACGGTCAACTACCAGGAGAAGACCTTCGCGGCCGGCCGTATCCCGGGCGGCTACTTCAAGCGCGAGGGGCGCCCGTCCGAGAAGGAGACGCTGGTCTCCCGGCTCATCGACCGGCCGATCCGTCCCCTGTTCCCGGAAGGGTACCGGTTCGACACCCAGGTCGTCGTGACGGTCCTGTCGCACGACATGGAGAATGACCCCGACATCCTCGCCATGGTGGCGGCCTCCGCCGCGCTGACCATCTCGGGCATCCCCTTCATGGGTCCCGTGGGGGCGGCCCGCGTCGGCCTCATCAAGGACGAGCTCAAGCTCAACCCGACGATCGACGAGCTCAAGACCTCCGCGCTCGACCTCGTCGTGGCGGGCACGGGCGACGCCGTGCTGATGGTCGAATCGGAAGCCAAGCAGCTGTCCGAAGAGGTGATGCTCAAGGCCGTGATGGCGGGTCACGCCGGCTTCCAGCCCGTGATCGAGGCCATCATCCGCCTGGCCGAGAAGGCCGCGCGCGAGCCGCGCGACTTCCACCCCGCCGATACGGCGGCGGTCGAGGCCGCGGTGCTGGCCGAGGTCGAGGGCGACATCCGCGCCGCCTATGCGATCCGCGCCAAGGCCGAGCGCTACGCCGCGCTCGACGCCGCCAAGAAGAAGATGATGGCGGCGCTGGCGCCGGCCGAGGGTGACCGCCCAGTTCCCCGCCCAGGCGCTGGCGGAAGCCTTCAAGGCCGCCCAGGCCAAGGTGGTGCGCAACTCCATCCTCGACACGGGCGCGCGCATCGACGGCCGCGATCTCCAGACGGTCCGCTCCATCCGCTCGCAGGTCGGCCTCCTGCCCCGCACCCACGGCTCGGCGCTGTTCACGCGCGGCGAGACGCAGGCCCTGGTGGTGGCGACGCTCGGCACCGGCGAGGACGAGCAGTACATCGACAGCCTGGAAGGGTCCTACAAGGAGCGCTTCCTGCTCCACTACAACTTCCCTCCCTATTCGGTCGGCGAGACCGGGCCGCATGGGCTCGCCCGGCCGCCGCGAGATCGGCCACGGCAAGCTCGCCTGGCGCGCCATCCGGCCGATGCTGCCGACCGCGGCCGAGTTCCCCTATACGATCCGCGTCGTCTCGGAGATCACCGAGTCGAACGGCTCCTCCTCCATGGCGACGGTCTGCGGCGCGTCCCTGGCGCTGATGGACGCCGGCGTGCCCCTGAAGGCGCCGACGGCGGGCATCGCCATGGGGCTCATCCTCGAGGGCACGCGCTTCGCGGTGCTGAGCGACATCCTGGGCGACGAGGACCACCTCGGCGACATGGACTTCAAGGTCGCCGGCACGGCCGAGGGCATCACCTCGCTGCAGATGGACATCAAGATCGCCGGCATCACCGAGGAGATCATGCGGGTGGCGCTCGGCCAGGCCAAGGCCGGGCGGCTGCACATCCTGGGCGAGATGGGCCAGGCGCTCACCGGCGCCCGGGCCGAGCTCGGCGAGTTCGCGCCGCGCATCGAGAGCTTCAAGATCCCGACCGACAAGATCCGCGAGGTCATCGGCACCGGCGGCAAGATCATCCGCGAGATCGTCGAGAAGACCGGCGCCAAGGTCAACATCGAGGACGACGGCACCGTGAAGGTGGCGTCGAGCGACGGCGAGAAGATCCGCGCCGCCGTGAACTGGATCAAGTCGATCGCCACCGACCCCGAGGTGGGCCTCATCTACGAGGGCACGGTCGTCAAGGTGGTGGACTTCGGCGCCTTCGTGAACTTCTTCGGCTCCAAGGACGGCCTCGTCCACGTCTCGCAGCTCGCGCAGGGCCGCGTGAACAAGCCGTCGGACGTCGTGAAGGAAGGCGACAAGGTCAAGGTCAAGCTCGTCGGCTTCGACGACCGCGGCAAGACCAAGCTCTCCATGAAGTCCGTCGACCAGAAGACCGGCGAGGACCTCGACAAGAAGGAGAAGGAGCCCGTCACCTTCTGACGGCGGCTCCAGGCGTCCTCGACACGCGCCGCGGCCCGGAAGGGCCGCGGCGTTTCGCGTTCCGCGGGCAGGCCCCCTGCCCCGCGCCGCGATGAGGCCGCCCGCCATGGGTCCGCCCCGCCCCGTGGCGGCGAGGCCGGGCCCGGACGGCGATCTTGAAGGTTTCGTGAAGATCGCGGTTGACGGGTCTGCCCTGGCTCACCTATATGGTGTTCATCGACGGCGGCGGTGCTTGTGAGCGCGCTGCGGGTTTCGACGCTTCTTGGGTTCGCTCTGGAGGAAGCCGCCCGGCAGGGTTTGCCGGGTGTGTCGTCGTCTCTCATGGGTCCGGTTTTGTCCGGGTCTGTCGTTTTGGGGGTGGGTTTGGCCTGTCCCCGCGCTGTTTGACAATCGCATCGGAAGAAAGAGAAACGTGGACGGCGGGGTCCTTGCGGTTCGCCCTTTAGGGGCGGGCACACGTGCTTTGGCACGGCGAGGGACTTTTCCGACGGTCACGTTTCCAGATTCATCGCGCTCCGGTTTTGGCCGGGGCGGATGTGTTTGGGACTCGTCGAGTGGTCCGGCTTTGGCCGGACCTGAACTGTGATCAGTCGGGTTCAGATCTTGAGCACCAACTTGAGAGTTTGATCCTGGCTCAGAACGAACGCTGGCGGCAGGCTTAACACATGCAAGTCGAACGCTCATCTTCGGATGGGAGTGGCAGACGGGTGAGTAACACGTGGGAACATACCCTTTGGTTCGGAACAACTCCGGGAAACTGGAGCTAATACCGGATACGCCCTTGGATTTCGGTTCTGGGGGAAAGGCTTTGCTGCCGGAGGAATGGCCCGCGTTCGATTAGCTTGTTGGTGAGGTAACGGCTCACCAAGGCGACGATCGATAGCTGGTCTGAGAGGATGGCCAGCCACATTGGGACTGAGACACGGCCCAAACTCCTACGGGAGGCAGCAGTGGGGAATATTGGACAATGGGCGCAAGCCTGATCCAGCCATGCCGCGTGAGTGATGACGGCCTTAGGGTTGTAAAGCTCTTTCGCACGCGACGATAATGACGGTAGCGTGAGAAGAAGCCCCGGCTAACTTCGTGCCAGCAGCCGCGGTAATACGAAGGGGGCTAGCGTTGTTCGGAATCACTGGGCGTAAAGGGTGCGTAGGCGGATTTTTAAGTCAGGGGTGAAATCCCGAGGCTCAACCTCGGAACTGCCTTTGATACTGGGGATCTTGAGTCCGGAAGAGGTGAGTGGAACTGCGAGTGTAGAGGTGAAATTCGTAGATATTCGCAAGAACACCGGTGGCGAAGGCGGCTCACTGGTCCGGAACTGACGCTGAGGCACGACAGCGTGGGGAGCAAACAGGATTAGATACCCTGGTAGTCCACGCCGTAAACGATGAATGCCAGCCGTTGGGTGATTTATCACTGAGTGGCGCAGCTAACGCTTTGAGCATTCCGCCTGGGGAGTACGGTCGCAAGATTAAAACTCAAAGGAATTGACGGGGGCCCGCACAAGCGGTGGAGCATGTGGTTTAATTCGAAGCAACGCGCAGAACCTTACCAGCCTTTGACATGGCGGGACGGTCGGCAGAGATGCCGTCCTTCACTTCGGTGACCCGCGCACAGGTGCTGCATGGCTGTCGTCAGCTCGTGTCGTGAGATGTTGGGTTAAGTCCCGCAACGAGCGCAACCCACGTCCTCAGTTGCCATCATTGAGTTGGGCACTCTGGGGAGACTGCCGGTGATAAGCCGCGAGGAAGGTGTGGATGACGTCAAGTCCTCATGGCCCTTACGGGCTGGGCTACACACGTGCTACAATGGCGGTGACAGAGGGATGCGAGCCCGCGAGGGTCAGCCAATCTCGAAAAGCCGTCTCAGTTCGGATTGCACTCTGCAACTCGAGTGCATGAAGTTGGAATCGCTAGTAATCGTGGATCAGCACGCCACGGTGAATACGTTCCCGGGCCTTGTACACACCGCCCGTCACACCATGGGAGTTGGTTCTACCCGAAGGCGTTTCGCCAACCGGCAACGGAAGCAGGCGACCACGGTAGGGTCAGCGACTGGGGTGAAGTCGTAACAAGGTAGCCGTAGGGGAACCTGCGGCTGGATCACCTCCTTTCTAAGGATGACGTTTGATGGGACGGCCCGGCCTTTCGAGGCCCGGCCCCCGCCCTCCGACGTCGCTTAGATCACGGGTCCGATCATCACGGACCCATCCTGGCGGGACGCCGCCGTCTTCGTTTCTCTTTCTTCAGCGGACGAGCGCCCGAGCCCCCCATGGGGGACGGGGCGCCGCGTCGGGCTTGTAGCTCAGTTGGTTAGAGCGCGCGCTTGATAAGCGTGAGGTCGGAAGTTCGAGTCTTCCCAGGCCCACCAGGATCGGCACGCCCGTGCTCACCGATCGGGGCAATAGCTCAGTTGGGAGAGCGCGTGCTTTGCAAGCATGAGGTCGTCGGTTCGATCCCGTCTTGCTCCACCATGGCTCCTCGCGATGGGTTGCAGGCGGTCGAGAGACCGGCAGCCCGGCCCGGCGAGCCTCGTCCGCAAATCAGAATTCGCCCCCGGCACCGCCGGGCGGCGCATCGCTTCCGCGCCCCTGGCCGAAGCGTGTTGTTCGACATCGTGAAGAGTGAATGTGTCCGGCCGTGAGGCGCGGGACGCGCGCAGGGCGAAGCCCGGCGCGTGGCCCCGAACCTCATGGGTCGACTCCAGCCCCGGCCAGCGATGGCGCGGGGATGATGACGGGATGCTTGACCGCCCCCGTCCCGGACAGGTTCGGCAAAGAAGGTCTTTGAAGATCGCGCCCGCCCCGGCCATGCCCCCTCACAGGGTCGTGGCCGGGTTGGGCATCGATAATGAGAACGATCAAGTGTGATAAGGGTATCTGGTGGATGCCTTGGCGCTGAGAGGCGATGAAGGACGTGGTACGCTGCGATAAGCCATGGGGAGCCGCGAACGGGCTTTGATCCATGGATTTCCGAATGGGGAAACCCCCTTCAGTGGCCGGTTATCAGTGATCAGCGATCAGGGGCGACCCTGGTGCTGGTCAC
>CAWKBT010000011.1:0-35000 GCA_963847915.1 uncultured Alphaproteobacteria bacterium | reverse complement strand
CTCGGGCCCCACATGGACGTCGTTCAGCGAGACGCTGCCGCTCGCGGTGGTGCGCTGGCCGAAGCTCGACCAGTCGTCCGTGATGGTGAGGCCCGGCGCGCCGCGCTCGGCGATGGCGAGATACATGCGGCCCTCGGCGTCGAGCGCGCCGACATGGTGGTAATGGGCGAAGAGCGCGCCGGTGGCATAGAACTTCTCGCCGGTGACGCGAAAGCCGTCGCCGTCCGGCGTCAGCCGGGTCTGGAAGTCGCCGACGTGCCGGCCATGCGCTTCCGAAAAGGCGTTGCCGAGCCGGTAGCCCTCGAGCACGCGGCCGAACCAGAGCGCCTTCTGCTCCTCGCTGCCGGTGACGCGGATGACATCGAGCGCGGCGAAGTGGTTCTGCGGAATCTGGCCGATCGAGGGATCGGCGGCCGAGATCGTGGCGATCACCTCGCCCAGGGTGGCGAAGGAGACCTCGGCGCCGCCATAGGCGCGCGGCACCGTGATGCCCCAGAGTCCCGAGCCGGAGAAGCGGTCGAGTTCGGCGGCGGGCAGCCGGCGTTCCCGGTCGCGGTCGGCGGCTTCGCGGGCGAAATCCACGGCGAGCTCGCGCGCCACCGCGACGGCTTCCGCGTCGGACGCGATGCGGACGGCGTTCGGCGCGAGGTCGAAGGTCGGGGCCACGCTCATGCGCCGTCTCCGGGGTTCGGGAGGCGGACGGGTGCGAAGACGCCGTGGCCATAGACGAGCGGGTCGCGCGACGCGCCCGCGCCCAGCGTCACCGACACGACGCCGCCGATGATGATGGCATGGCTGTGCCGCTCGATGATCTCCTCGACGGTGCAGTCGATGACGGCCAGCGCACCGTCGAGACCGGAAGCGCCGGAGTGCAGGTCCCGCCAGGTCGCGCCCTCGTAGCGGGCCGCGCCCTTGACGCCGCCGCGCCCGGCGAAACGCTCGGCGACATGCTGCTGCTCGGCCGAGGGGAGGTTCACGGCGAAATGGCCATGCCTGCGGATCACCGGCCACGCCGAGGCGGTGCGGTTGAGGCAGAACAGCATGGTGGGCGGCTCCATCGAGAGCGCCGTCACGCTGGTCGCGGTCAGCCCCGTCCGATCCTCGCCGATCCCCGCCGTGATGATGCCGACCCCGCCGGCGAGGTGACGCATGGCCTGGCGGAGGTCGAGGGCGTGGTCCTGTTCGGGAGCCTTGAACGCGATGGTCATGCCGGGTCTCCTGGTTTGGCGGCGCGGCGGGGTCGGTTCCCCACCCGCCGGCTCTGCGGCGGTTCGGTGCCGGGGACGGCGAAGTCGCCCACCACGCGGGCCTCGAGGAGGTGAGGGTGAAGCGAGGTGAGGGTGCGGGCGTTGCGCCAGTGCCGCCGGGATGATCGGGGCTGACCGAGAGGCGCACGGAACCGGGCGTCGTGCCGGTCGGGAGCTGGTCCTCGGGCGTCAGCCGGCTGTGGGTGGTCGAGGCCGGCCCGGTTGGCGCCGCGGACATGGGGCGAGTTCACCAGGGCGATGGCGAGCCTGTCGGCCTCCGGCAGGGCGAAGCGCCGGACTCCCCCAGGCTGGACCGGCCGCAAAGCGTGAGAGTGTCGGCGGCCTGCGGAACTCCCCGCTGATCCAGGACATGGGCAAGACCTCGCGCTCCCGTCGATCCGTGCCCGGCACTGTCTCCCGCACCTTCTCGTTTGTCAATAAAATTTATAGACGCAATATATCTTCCGGAGCGAGCACCTGGAGAGTGTCGAGCCCGCGCCTTGGACCGGGTCTCGCTCGGGCGTGGTGCGAGAACGGCTCGCCGTGTGGGTGGACCTGCCCCTCGGCGACGCGAGGTCGGTGTCGTCGACCGCCAGCATCGAAGCCGAAGCTGACGCGGTTTCTGGACGATTCTCACCCGCAAGCTGGAGAGATGCGGTCGGCTCACTGCGGCCGACGGACACCTCCAATCGCTTCGATCCCAGGAGCCTGTCATGCTGCGGGGCGCCGCCTCGTCATGCCCGACGTCGACCGTTTGGGCATGGTCTGTCAGTTCAACTCCAATGATCTCCATTTGGAGACTGGGACAGAGGACAATTAATCTGCCGAACTAGATGTAGGTGATTTCGTGAGCGAGCTTTGCGCCATAGAACGGCGACATCCTCGCACAGCGTCAAGCGGCTGGATGGCCACCTGATGCTTGCCTCGCCTTTCGCCGTGGTGGAGCAATGTCATGCCGCACTATTTCATCGATGCGGACGATGGTGAGTATCCGCACCGCGATGACGAGGGGCACGAGCTGCCGAACGACAGAGCGGCACGGGCCGCAGCATTGGACGCGCTGCCCGAAATGGCGCGCGACAGGATCCCCAACGGCGACCACCGAAGCTTCACCGTTACGGTTCGCGATGGACAGGGGGGCGTGGTCTACACGGCTTGTCTGACACTCAGTGGCAAGAGAGGTCCGGCATGGAAGGACTGATACGCACCTGTTCCAAATGTTGTCCGAGATATTCTGGCGCCTCCTCCCGAGGCCGCTAATGGAATGGGGCCGAGTTGCCCGCGACCGAACCTCGACGGGACCGGGGTTCACGGCGCTCGCCACACCGTTCTGTGACCGCCGGGACATGTCCGTTCAGGACGACCGGGGCCCATTCCCCACTGCACGCCTATGTCATAGCGCCCGAGGAGGCCATCCGCGATGGTGGCGTCGCCGGTGATCCACGTCCGGCAGACGGCGACGCGCTGGCCCCGAGGGATCGCCGCACCCTCATTGACCGCGACCTTGGGCTGACGTTCTCTGCCCACGAGCGCGCGGCACCGACGGAGCAGGCCATGTCTGGTTACGGATATTCCGATGACGGCTATGCAGCCTATGGGTCCGGCGACGGCGGGTATGGCTACGGCGGGGGCGGCGCGTATGAAGTCTATCCGGGAGGGCTCAACCGACCCACCGTCTATCTGTCCGGGCCGGGCTCGAGCGGTTACTATGTCTCTTACTCGGGCGCGACGAAGTACGTCAATTCGGCCTACGAGAATGAATATGGCGGGCAAACACGGTACGCCGCTACCTTGAGTCCGGGTGGAAACTTTGCCGAGACTTCCTACAGCTATCGGTCGGATCAGGTCATCAGGTCATCGATCGACACGTATATATCCCATCATCAGCCGATAACCGGCTATGGGTACGGCTACGGCGTCCATCCTATCGCAGTCGAATACGACACGACGTCTGCGACCACATACTTCAATGGTTCCGCCGGGTATGTCTATGACAGAAGCTCCAGTACGCTGGCCTACTTCGACGGCAGCTACAGGGAATCGTACTCCGTCACGACGATGACCGAATACAACGATCACATCGTCGCCGGATCCACGCACACCTCCGCGACAGGCAGCTACACCGATCCGTCGGGATACACCACCTATCATACCAGCCCGACGTGAGATCGCCTTGCCAGACGGGCCCGACCTGTCGCGCTGGGACGTCCTCCAGCCACCCGACCGCTCGTTCCGGCGTCGGAGAACCCTTGAACCAGGCCTGCGGCACACCAGAGCGGACCACGTCGAGGAGGACGAGCCAGTGCGCGATAGACGTCGGTTCTGGCGGATATCGAACGACAATGGTCTTGAGTATGTCCTGCAATACAGGAGAGCGTGTCGCCGTCGTCGTGGTTCGGCTTTCCGCCCTTAGGCCATTCAGGTCGGTTGCGACGCCGCAACCGGATCGAAGCCCGTCGCGCCGAGCGCCCGGCGGCTTTCTGCCGTCGGGAGGCGCCTCGTCCGGGCGCGGATGCCATTCTCTTCCTGATCGGCAACGCCTTCGTCACTGGCGTCGTGCTCGACGTGGACGGCGGTCTCCACCTGACGTGAGAGGGGGCGACTGCGGCGCGCCCGAGGGGGGCGATGATCGTGACCAGCGCCACATTGCCCGATCGAGCTCGCGTGCATGAAGGTCGCTGCGACGGGCGGCCGCTCGGCCCGTTGATGCACGTCATCGTTTGATCGAGATCCCCGCTGGACCCGATCGGCCGCATTGTCCAACAGATCTCCGATGCACTTTCGGTTACTCTCGGCCATCTTCGGGAAACAGAGGGGAACCCAAACTGTTCCCGTTTGCTCGACACGATCGCCGGGACGACCGTCAAGCTCCGAGACGTATCGGCAGGGCGTAGCGGAAGGGAAACCGCACGTCGCTGACGCTCTCGACGGTGCCCCCAGCACCGTCGAGAGCGCGCCGGCCATGGGCCGAACCGTCTTCTCTACTCGACGCCCATGACGAGCCCTTCGATGTCGTGCTTCTGCGTGACCGGAATGAGTTCCGGCACGACGCGGCAGACCAGGTGGTCCCGGACCGCGGCCGGCAGCCGGTCGTAGAAGTCCTGCGTCACCATCATGTCGTGCAACGCGCCATGCCCGGCGCCCGGAGCATCGACGCCGAGAACCAGCACAGGGCGCGCGATGGGGGAGGGATGCGCCGTGCCGCGGTGCAGCGTGAGAGCCGACCGGCAGGAGATGTCGCCCATCTCCGGATACTTCCGGACGGCGATCTTCTCCAACGGCGCCCAGGCGTCCTGAGGCGGGAACATCTCGTGGTTCCACGCCCGTCCGTCCATGTACTGCGTTCCGGGAGCGACTTCGAAGGGCCCCATGTCGCTCGTCACGTCGACGCCCGTCAGGTTGAAGGCAAGCGACGTGATCCGCCGATCCTCCCAGGTGTCGCGCGGCGAGGGAAAATCGCGATGCCAGGGCTGGTTCTTGGCGCCCTGGAACGGCGTGTCGAAGCCGATCTCGACGATCTCGTAACGAGGCCCGAGCACGGCCTCGCACATCGATGTGACCCAGGGGTGGGTCACGAGATCCACGAAGCCGCGCAGGTTTTGCGGGTGGATCTCGACATACCAACGCCGGGGACCGCGCGACACGGCGCCGCCCGGACGCTGGATCGCCTCCCAGAACGCGGTCGTCACGTCCTCGCGCATGGCTTCCGCCCAGGCGCGCGGCAGTGCGCCTTTCCGGCCGACGACGCCGTCCCGCATCAGGGTCGCGACGTCCGCCTCGATGTCCAGGTCTATATTGGTCTCAGTCATGAATGAACCTTCTGTCGGCAATTTTTAGACTGGTGCGGTTTTCGCGAGCCTGCTTTGCAGGATCACCACCACCAGCAGGAAGGCGCCGCGGACGACCGACTGCCAATAGGCGGACAGGCTGATCCAGCCCATGCCGTTCTCGAAGTTCAGGATCGTGAAGATCAGACCGAGAAGCAGCACGCCGGCCAGCGTGGCGAAGACCGAGCCTTTGCCGCCGGTCAACAACGTCCCACCGACGACCACCGAGGCGATGGCGAAGAGTTCCCAGCCGATACCCTCGATGGGCTGGCCTGCTCCGAACTGCGCCGCCAGGATGACGCCCGCCAAACCCGCGAGTCCTCCGGAGACCAGGTAGACCAGGAAGACGACGCGGTCCGTCGGCAGCCCCATGAGGCGAGACGCCTCCTCGCCTCCGCCGATGGCCAGCACATGGCGGCCGAAGGCCAGGCGATTGAGGGCGAGCGACCCGACGAGATAGGCCGCGAGCGCAATCCAGGCCGGGGTCGGAAACCCGTACAGCAGGCCGAGCGCGGCTCCGAGCCAACCCGCGTCGTCGCCTCCGACCCAATCGGGTTTGAAGGCAGAGAGCAGGCTGCCTTGTCCGAGGGCCGTGAAAGCCGTGTCGTAGGAGACGGCGACGGATTGATTGTTGGCCAGCAGCAATGCGGTGCCGGACGAGGCCAGCATCACCGCCAGTGTGGCGATGAACGGCAGGATCTTCATCTTGGTGATGATGAATCCGCTGAGCATTCCGGCGAACAGCCCCACGCCGACCCCGCCTGCGACTCCGGCCACCAGGCCATAGGGGCTGAGATAGGCCGATACGACACTCGCCATGGCGGCGACGGCGCCGACAGACAGATCGATGCCGCCCGTCATGATGACGAAACACATGCCGAGCCCGACCAGCGCGAACATGGAATTGTAGCGAAGCACGGTCAGCACATTGTAGCTGCCGAGAAAGCCGTCGTACCGCCACGCGCCGAATACGAGCAGCAGCAGCAGCGCCAGGACGACGCCCAGGCCGGCCCCGGAGACCTTTCGCGGGTTCATGCGCGCTCCTGTCGCTGTAGCCAGACCGCGAGGACGATGAGGATGGCCTTGGCGATCAGGGCCGCCGAATCCGGGATCCCATTGGCGAGAAGCGTGTAGCGGGCGAGTTGGATGATCATCGCCCCGAGCAGCGTCCCCATGATGGTGGCCCGGCCACCCGACAGCAGCGTGCCGCCGACCGCCACCGCCGCGATGGCGTCGAGTTCCGAGCCCATGCCGATCAGATTGGCATCGGCCGCCGAGTTCATGGCGATGACGATGAGACCGGCCACCCCGCTGCACAGGCCTGAGATCACATAGACGAGGTATTTGACGCGGCCGACCGGCACGCCGGCGAGCCGGGCGGCCGGCTCGTTGCCGCCGACCGCGAGCGTCTGCCGGCCGAAGACCGTTCGGCGCAGCGTCCAGGCCGCGATCACGACGATGAACGCCATGATCCAGACCTGGAACGGCACGCCCAGCACCCGGCCGAGCGCGATCGCCTGGAATTGCGGCGCCTTGAACACCTGCAGATCGCCGTTGGTCCAGACCTGGGCGATGCCGCGGCCCGCGATGAAGAGGACGAGCGTGGCGATGATCGGCTGGATGCGGAACTGCGAGACCAGCCAGCCATTGAACAACCCGAACAGCCCCGCCACGCCCACCGGCACGACGATGCTGAGGGCCAGGTTGACGTAGAGGTTCGCGCCAGGGACGAGCGCGCCGGTGAAGAAGCCCGGCGCCAGCGCGCCCGCAATCGCCATCAGCGAGCCGACGGACAGGTCGATACCGCCCGTCGCGATGACGAACGTCATGCCCACGCCGACGATCACGATGGTGCAGATCTGGCTGAGGTTGACCGACAGCGTCTGCAACGTCGCGAAATGCGGGGTGAAACTCAGGTTGAAGGCGACGAGGAGCGCCAGGGCGAGAAGCGTTCCGTAACGCTTCAGAAACGCCCCTGGCGTGACCCGCGTCGCCGCCACTTTTTTCGGCCCCTCCGGCAGCCCTCGTCGAGACAAGGTCAAGGAGCTCTCGGCTTCGACGCTCATGCGCCATCTCCGTGAGCCATGGCGGTCATGAGGGCGTTCTCCGTGGCGTCGGCGCGGTCGATCTCGGCGACCGTCCTGCCGTCGCGCAGCACGAAGGTGCGGTCCGCTCCTTCGACGATTTCCTCGATCTCGGAGGAGATCATCAGCACGCCGAGGCCGTCGTCGGCGAGGCGTCGGATCAGCTTCTGGATCTCGGCCTTGGCGCCCACGTCGATGCCGCGCGTCGGTTCGTCGAAGATCAACAGTTTGGGATTCATGCAGAGCCACCGGGCCAGCAGCACCTTCTGCTGGTTGCCGCCGGACAACTCGCGGATCGGCTGTTCGGGGCTCGCACATTTGATGTCGAGGTCGCGCGTGAAGCGATCGACGATCTCGCGACGCCGGCGCTCGTCGACGATGCCCGAGCGCGACAGGGCCGGAAGCAGGGCCAGCGTCAGGTTTTCGCGGACCGAGAGGCCCGGGATGATGCCCTCGTGCTTGCGGTCCTCCGAGCAGAAGCCGATGCCGGCGGCGATCGCATCGCGCGGCTCCCGAAAGGCGGTCTTCTGGCCGAGATAGGTGATGTCGCCGCGCTGATGCGGATCAGCCGCGAAGACGGCGCGTGCCGTTTCGGTGCGGCCGGAACCGAGCAGGCCCGCGAGCCCCACGATCTCGCCCTCGCGGATCGTCAGCCCGGCATCGGACACGCGACGGCCAACGCCCAGATGGGTCACGCCGAGGACCTCGCGCCCGGCACCACGCGCGGCGGCCGAGAACGCCGTGGCACCGGCCTTCTTCACCTCGGCGAGATCGCGGCCCAGCATGGTCGCCACGAGCTGCAGTTTGCTCATGTCGGCCATGGCGGCGACCGCGACGGTGCGCCCGTCGCGCATGACCGTGACGCGGTCGCAGATCTTGTACAGCTCGTCCAGCTTGTGGCTGACGAAGATCACGGCGACGCCCTGCTGTTTCAGGCGGCGGATGGTCTGGAACAGGACGCCGACCTCCTGCTCGTCGAGCGAGGATGTCGATTCGTCCATGATCACCAGCTTGGCCTCGAACGAGACAGCGCGGGCGATGGCGACCATCTGCTGGACGGCGGTACTGTAATGCCCGAGGGGCGCCTGCACGTCGATGTCGATGGCAAACGCACGCAGCAGCGCGCGTGCGCCCTCGTTCATGCGCCGCCAGGCCAGCAGGCCGAGGCCGTTACGGAGCTCACGACCGAGATAGATGTTCTCGGTCACGGTGCGGAACGGGACGAGGTTGATCTCCTGAAAGATCGTGCTCACGCCGCCCCGCTGGGCGGCCTGCGGCGAAGCGGCGACCCAGGGCTGCCCGTCGAATGCGATCGTCCCGGCATCGTGAGTGCAGAACCCGTTCAACACCTTGATCATGGTGGACTTGCCGGCGCCGTTCTGGCCGATCAGCCCCATGACTTCGCCGGGCATGACTTCGAGCCCGGCCCCGACGAGCGCCGGCACCTGGCCGAAGCTCTTGTCGATCCCGCGCATGCTGAGAAGCGCCTTGGCCGCCATACTCACTCGCCTCGATGGGGTTCGCGATCGGGGGTATTCCGGACGGGGAAGCCCTCCATCCAGAACCTCGCCGCACGCGTCGATAGGTCTTCGATCCGGAAGTGAACCGGGGCGCGGGCAGGCCGCGCCCCGGACGCATCAGAACGCCTCGGGCAGATAGGATGCGATATTGTCCTTGGTGAAGAGGCGATCGGTGTTGACGACCCATTCCGGCAGAGCCTTGCCGTCGGCGTAATCGACGATCGACTGGAAACCCTTGGGACCGAAGTGCGGGTTGCACTCCACCAGCACGGCGACCTTGCCGTCCGCGACCGCCTGCGCACAGTCCTTGGTGCCGTCGATCGAGACCAGCATGAGGTCCTTGCCCGGCACCTTTCCGGCGGCTTCCATGGCGGCGATGGCGCCCATCGTCATCTCGTCATTGTGACCATAGACGGCCGTCGCGTCCGGATGCGCCTGGTAAAGGGTTTCGAAGACCTGTCGGCCCTTGTCGCGCGCGAAATCGCCCGATTGCGAAGCGATGATCTGCATGTCGGGAAACGCGCTGATGCCGTCCTTGAACCCCTTCATGCGATCGTTCGCCGGTGACGAGCCGACGGTGCCCTGCAATTCGATGATCTTGGCCTTGCCGCCGGTCGCCTTGGCGAAGGCCTCGGCGGCCATGTGGCCCTCCTTCACGAAGTCCGAGCCGATGAAGGCCACATAGTCGCGGCCGGGCTTGGCCATCGTGGCGTCGACCGAGCGATCGATGCAGAAGAGCGGGATGCCGGCGGCCTTGGCCTCCATCACGGCGGGGACCAGCGGTTTCTCTTCGCGGGGGGCGAGGAGGATGACGTCGACCTTCTGGGCGATCATCGAACGCACGTCGGAGACCTGCTTGGCCGCCGAACCAGCCGCATCGGTATAGACGAGCTGCCAGCCACGCTTGGCGGCCTCGTCCTTCATGCTCTGGGTCTGTGCGAGACGCCAGGGATTGTTGCTCTCCGTCTGGGCGAACCCGACCTTATACTTGTCTTTTTTCTTCAGCTTCGGCAACTCGGCCGCCCAGGTCAACGATGTTCCGAAGCTCACCGTGGCGATCCCGCTCGCGGTGACGGACAAAAATGTGCGGCGCGTGAGTATCATCTGCTTCTCTCCCTCACTGATTTTTCGCTCAGGCGGATTACCTCCGCTTCCTCATAGGATGTGCCTGAAAGCAGCGTTCAGGACAACCGAAAAGCTTGAGTGTCCTGGTCTGAAGCAGGTTCCGTGCAACGGGCTCGGCCGGTGCCGGCGCCGCCCTCTCCGACAGGCTCGGCGCAGCCCCCTGCCCGCGAAGGGGCGTGGGTGCGGCGGCTCGGGCGGTGGGTCCTCCCCCGTCGGCGCCCGTCGGGGATTCGGGCGGAGCCCGGTGGACGGTGGCCGGCGGAATTCATCGACGAGCGCGTGGCGCGGGCCGATGACCCAAGAAGCGGACCGGATCCTGGTCCTGGCCCGCTAGCCTGCGAACCGAGGCTCTTCCACGCCGCGGATGCCGAGGCCCTTGATCCTGAACAGGTGTCCGGCCGCGAACTGCGGCTTCGTCTCGACGGTGAACAGGTCGTGCACGGCCGGATGCTTCACCCGTGCCATCGACGTCACATAGATCTCGTCGAGGTTCGCCCCGCCGAAGTTGATGCTCGTGATGTTCTTCACCGGCATGGTGATGCGCCGTTCCACGGTTCCGTCGGGTGCGTAACGCACCAAGTCGCCGGAGATGAGTTGCGCATTCCACAGATAGCCCTCGGCGTCGACGGTCGAGCCATCGGCCACGCCGTCGTCGGCCTTGGTACTGGCAAAGAGCCGCCGCGCCGAGGGCGTACCGGTCTCGACATCATAGTCATACGCCCAGATCTCTTCCTGAAACGTATCGGCGAAGTAGAAGGTCTTGTCGTCCGGGCTCCAGCAGGGTCCGTTGGAGCAGATGATGCCGCCGTCGACCTTCGTGACGGACAGATCGGGATCGAGACGCCAGAGGCCGCAGACGTTCAGTTCCTCCTTGTCGTCCATACCGCCGGCGAAGAAACGGCCCCGTCGGTCGCACTTGCCGTCGTTGAGGCGGGTCCTGGGCTGTTCGGCATCGACGAGGGCGATCAGGTCGAGCGCGCCGGTCGAGAAATCGAAACGGTAGAAACCGTCGTCGAGGGCCAGCACGGCCCGGTCGCGGCCGCGCGCCAGCGCCAAGGCGCCGACGTCATGGTCGAGCGACCAGGTCTCCACCGTGCCGGTGCGGGGATCGAGGCGGAACAGCGAGGGTTTTCCGACCCGCCGGCCCGTGCCGTCGACCCAGTAGAGGCGCCCCTCTTCGACGTCCCATACCGGCCCCTCGCCCAGGTGATTGGCGCATTCGAGCACACATTCGATGGTGAATGACATGGCCGGGCTCCTGGAGCGTGGTCAGCCGCCGAAACGGGGTTCGGCGATCCCCCGGATGCCGAGGCCGTGGATGGCGAAGAGGCTGCCGCGCATCACGCCGTCGCCGGGAAAGCGCGGCAGCGGCGGCTTGGCCATCGAGGTGACGTAGAGCACGTCGAGGTCCGGGCCGCCGAACATCACGCTCGTCACCTTCTTCACCGGCATGTCGACGATGCGGTCGACGGTGCCGTCGGGCCGGTAGCGGACGAGCTTGCCGGCGTAGACGAGGGCGTTCCACAGGCAACCCTCGTCATCCACCGTCGAGCCGTCCGCCGCTCCGCCTCCGGCGGTGTCCACCTTGGCGAAGGCGCGCCGGTTCGAGACTCCACCGCTATCGAGATCGTAATCGTAGGCCCAGATCTCGCCCGACCAGGTGTCGTTGAAGTAGAACGTCCCCCCGTCGGGACTCCAGCACGGCCCGTTCGAGCAGATGATGCCCTGGTCGAGCCGCGTCACTGCGAAATCCGTCGACAGGCTGTAGAGGGCACCGTTCGGGCCCTGCTCCATGGTGTCCATCGAACCCGCGACGAAGCGCCCGCGCTTGTCGACCTTGCCGTCGTTCAGTCGATTGTGCGGCATGTCGGGCTCGGGATCGTGGATCAGGTCCACGTCACCGGTCTTGAAGTCGAGGACATGGAAGCCGCGCTGCAACGACACGACGGCACCCTGACCGTCCTTGCGCAGCGCCATCGAGCCGATCTTCTGCGGCACGTCCCAGGCGCGCAGTTCGCGGCCGTCGGCCGTGGCGCGGAAGACCCGGCCATCGAAGCTGTCGATCCAGTATAAGCGCTGCTGCTCGGCGTCCCAGAGGGGACCCTCACCCAGCGTCGTCTTAACATCCAGCAGAATTTCGATGCGCATGGTCGATGTCCTCGGTCTCAGTCGGCGAAGCGCGGTTCGGGCACGCCCCTGACGCCGAGTCCGTGCACCGCGAAGAGCATCCCGGCCTCGGCCTCGCGCGGCGGCACGCCGCCGATCGGGCGCGCCATCGAGGTGACGTAGGCGATGTCGAGGTTCGGGCCGCCGAAACAGAGCGACGTCGCGCTCTCCACGGGAAGCCCGACGACGCGGTCGAGGATGCCCTCCGGGGTGAACCGCAGCAGGCGGCCGCGATAGACTTCGCAGCTCCAGATGCAGCCCTCGGCATCGACGGTCGCGCCGTCCGGGTATCCGGGAAAGCCGAGCTCGGCGAAGTCGACGAATACACGCCGGTTGGCGACATCGCCCGTGCCGACCTCGTAATCATAGGCGTAGATCAGCTTGCGCGTGGTGTCGGCAAAATACAGCGTGGCGCCGTCGAGACTCCAACACGGCCCGTTCGAGCAGATGATCTGCTCGTCGAGCACGGTGACGCGACCGCCGGGGTCGAGGCGGTAGAGTCGACACAGGGGGTCGGCCTCGCCCTCGTCCATGGATCCCGCGACGAACCGACCCTGTCGGTCGACCTTGCCGTCGTTGATGCGGGTGCGCGGATGCGCGGCACCGACACTCGCGTAGGGTGTCACGGCCCCGGTGGCGAAGTCGAGGGCGTGGAACCCGGAGCGGAGCGAGCAGATGGCGCCGCGGCCGTCGCGCCGGATGGCGATCGAGCCCACCCGTTCGGGCATGGTCCAGCGCCGGCGCCCGCCTGTCGCATCGCGCCGGAAGACGGCCGGCGCGAAACTGTCGATCCAGTAGAGCGCCTGCTCCTCGACGTCCCACAGGGGACCTTCGCCGAGCTGGTCGCGATCGGCATTGATCGCCTCGATCCGCAGCATGAGCTCCTCCCGCCGCGCCCTCCTCCGCTCGTCGGCGGAACGGGCGCTCGTGTCAGAAATTGACCGCGTCGCCGCCCTTGAGCGCGAGGATCTCGCGGGCTTCGTCCGGGCTCGCGACCTCCATCCCCAGTCCCTCGATGATCTGGCGGACGCGCTTGACCTGCACGGCATTGCTGGTGGCGAGACGGCCGGGGCCGTCCCACAGCGAATCTTCCAGCCCGACGCGGACATGGCCGCCCATCGCGGCCGCCGTGGCGGCAATGTTCATCTGGTTGCGGCCGGCACCGAGCACCGACCAGCGGTACTGGTCGCCGAAGAGACGATCTGCGGTGCGCTTCATGTGCATGACGTCCTCGGGATGATTGCCGATGCCGCCCTGAAGCCCGAAGACGGTCTGGATGAACAGAGGCGCCTTCACGAGTCCGCGATCGAAGAAGTACTTCAGATTGTAAAGATGCGCAGTGTCATAGCACTCGAATTCGAAGCGCGTGCCGTTGTCAGCGCAGGTGTTCAGAATGTACTGGATCTGACCGAAGGTGTTGCTGAAGATGATATTCTTGTTGGCGAGGTATGTGCGCTCCCATTCGTGCTTCAGGTCCTTGAAGCGGTCGAGCATACCGAACAGTCCGAAGTTCATCGAGCCGAGATTGAGCGAGGCCACCTCCGGCTTGAACGTCGCCGCGGGACGCACACGCTCCTCGATGGTCATGGTGGGCGCCCCGCCCGTCGTCAGGTTGATGACGACCGGCGAGCTCTGCTTGATGACCGGGAGGAACTTGGCGAAAGCCTCCGGGGTCTGATCCGGTGCACCCGTCTCGGGGTTGCGGGCGTGCAGGTGGACGATCGCGGCGCCGGCCTCCGCGGCACCCAGGGCCTGGTCCGCGATCTGCTCGGGCGTCACGGGCAGGTAGGGCGACATCGACGGAGTGTGGATCGCTCCCGTGATGGCACAGGTGATGATGACTTTGCGGGCGGCCATGCTGCTGTTCCTAAGATCCGATGTCCGTTGCGGCTTTGCGCTTATGGGCGAGCAGCGCCATCAGGCGTCGATCTCGCCAGACTTGTCGCTCGACGAGTTTGTCGGCCGGGAGTCGTGCACGGCGGGCGGCCTCGATGCCGTCCATCACCGGCCCGGTCCAGTCGACCCGTCGCTGCACCGAGGGGAAGATGCCGGAGTAGATGCCCTGGTAGCGTTCGGCATAGTCGCGCACGCCGCCCGGGGCATTGAGGTCGATGGTCTCGAACGGACCCATGAACGACCAGCGCAGCGCGAGTCCCTCGCGCAGCCCGATGTCGATGTCGTCGATGTCGGCGATGCCGTCGGCCACGAGGCGGAACGCCTCTTCGAGCAGCGCGCCCTGCATCCGGTTCATGATGAAGCCGTCGATCTCGCGCTTCATGACGAGAGGTGCCTGGCCGCAGCCCCGCATGAACTCCGCCGCCTGGCGGACCGCCTCGGGGGCGGTCCAAGGCGAGGGGCAGACTTCGACGGCCGGCACGAGATAGGGCGGGTTGATGGGGTGGCAGACGAGGCAGCGGGCTCGCCCCGGCACATGTTCCAGGAAGGCCGACGGCAGGATGGCCGACGTCGAACTCGCCAGCACCGCATCGGCCGGCGCGTAGCGGTCGAGATCGGCGAAGACGGCACGCTTCACCTCGACCTTTTCGGGCGTGTTCTCCTGCACATGGCCGACATCGGCCAGAGCGGTCTTGAGGTCGCCGACGGGATGGAGGCGCGCCGTCACGGCCTCCGGGGTCGCGCCTGCGAGGAGGTCGTTGGCGGCGAGATCGGGCAGCACGGCCGCGATGAAGGAGACGGCGTTGTCGAGGGCGGCGGCGTCCGCATCCCACAGGCGCACCTCGTGGCCTGCGCGCGCGAAGGTGATGGCCCAGGCCCGGCCGACGAAGCCCGTCCCGATGATGGCTGTCTTCATGCTGCGTCTCCCCTCCCCGCCGTCAGAGCGATTCGACATTGCCGTCGACACCCAGCGACTGGCCCGAGATGTTGGCGCCCGCCGGCGACAGCAGGAAGAGCACCATGGCGGCGACATCCTCCGGACCGGTCATCCGGCGCAGCGAAATGCGGTTGAGATAGTCCTTCTCCATGGTCTCGTAGGGAACGCCGACCTGGGTGGCGCGGTCGCGGATCACGCCTTCCATGCGCGGCCCCCTGATGATGCCCGGCAGAATGGCGTTGACCCGGATCCCGGCCGGCCCCAGCTCCTTGGCGAGACTCTGGGTGAAGCCGATGACGCCCCATTTGGCGGCCGCATAGGGCGTGCGGAACGCATAGCCGTAGCGTCCCGCGGAGGACGACATGTTGACCAAGGCCCCCTCGCGCGACTGTTTCAGCAGGGGCACGCCGTGGTGGGCACAGAGGAACTGGCCCGTCAGGCAGACATCGAGCGTCCGCCGCCAGTCGTCGGGCGTGATCTCCTCGACGCCGCCCGTCGGCCCCGCGATGCCGGCATTGTTGACCAGCGCGTCGAGGCCGCCGAGCGTGTCGGCGACCGTGCGAAACAGGGCGGCGACGTCCTCGTCGCGCGAGACGTCGCATCGGCTCGCCCCCTGGTCGGGATGAGCGCGCTTGAAGTCGGCGAGATGGTCGTCCGAGACGTCGCAGACATGCACGCGCGCGCCGTTCTCGATCAGCAGATCGGCGATGGCGCGACCGATGCCGGAGCCGCCGGCGGTCACGAGGACGCGAAGACCGGGGGTGAGGCTGATGCCGGGCATGGGAGCGTGTCCTTGGAGGGCGGGGGTCAAGACTGTTTCTCCCGCAGTGTGATGACGGCGAAGAGCACCACGGCGCCGTACAGGATGGCGCGGGTGGCATAGGGCAGCGTCGTGCCGGCCAGCAGGGTCTGGAGCGCGGTCAGGAGCAGGACGCCGCCGATCATGCCGATATAGCGCCCCCGGCCACCGGTGATGAGCGAGCCGCCGACCACCACGACGGCGATCGAGGGGAGCAGGTATTCGTCGCCCATGCCGAGGCTCGCCTGGCCGGAAAAGCCGGACAGCAGGCAACCGACGAGCGCGGCACAGAAGCCCGACAGCATGTAGACCGTCACGATGGTGGCGCCGACCGGCACGCCGGACAGCTGCGCCGCCCGCGCGCTGTTTCCGAGCGCGTAGACCCGCCTCCCGAACACGGTCCGACCCAGCAGGGTCGCGGCCGCGATGACGAACGCCACCATGAGGAACACGACCGGCGTGACGCCCGCAAGCTGCCCGGTCATGAGCCAGCGCAGGCGCGGCGAGGCGAAGCCGTCGGGCGTGCCGCCCGAGAAGACGAGCGCGGCGCCCTGCAGGATCCCGTTCATCGCCAGGGTCATGACGATCGGCGAGATGCCCAACGACACGATGCCGAGGCCATTCACCATTCCCACCGCCGTGCCGACCAGCAGCGCCAACGGCACGGCGTAGAGCATGGCGGCATCGGAGCCTTTCAGCAGGCCCGCGCAGAGGATCCCGCAGAACGCGATCGTCCACGGCAGCGAGAGATCGAGGCCGCCCGTGAGGATGACCGTGCCCTGCCCGAGCGCCAGGATCGCCAGGAAGCTGCCGAGGACGATCAGCGAATTGTAGTAGGTCCAGGACCACAAGGCGTTGCCCAGCACCACTTGCGTGGCGACGAGTACCACGACGAAGCAGGCGAAGCCCGGCACGATCGTGCGGAGGTCATCGGCGCGGCGAACGCGGAACGACGCGCGCTCGTAGGCGGGCGCGGGGGCCGGCAGGGACAGGCGCCGCTCGGGGAACGCGAGCTGGCGCGGCAGACGGCCCTGCCGGCGCGCCGTGAGCCGGTGTGCCACTGTCCGCACGGTGGTGGCCAGCACCGAAGAGCGGTTCACCGAGGCGCCGAGCACCGCCACGAGAAGGATCGCGCCCTCCACGGTCGACGAATAGAACGCCGGCACGTTCATGACGAGCAGGATGTTGACCACCATCATCAGCACGTAGGCGCCGAAGATCGTCCCCACCGGGCCGCCGCGCCCGCCGCCGAGCAGGGTGCCGCCCACCACGATGGAGGCGAACATCTGCAGCAGCATGGGACCTCCCACCAGCGGATCGCCGGACCCCGTCTGGGCGCTGACGAACAGGCCGGCGAGGCCGTAGAGGGCGCCCGACAGAACGTAGACGAAGAACTCCGCCCGCCGCACATCGAGGCCGGCCGCGCGCACGGCGTCGCGATCCGAACCGATCGCGTAGATGGCCTTGCCGAAGACCGTGTTCCGCACCAGCAGCCAGGCCGCGACCAGGAGAGCGAGCAGCAGCACCGGGGTCGGCAGCAGGCCGGGCACGACGTCGGAAACGAAGATCTGGCTGAACCCCGCCGGGATCTGGCCGCCGGGCTTGTCCATCACCAACAGGGTCACCCCTTGCAGGATGAACATGGTGGCGAGCGTCACGACGATCGGCTGGAGGCGCAGCACCGCGATGAAGAAGCCGTTGAAGGCGCCCGCCGCGGCCCCGATGGCGATGCCCGAGACCCCCCAGAGCGCGATGCTCGAGGTCTCGTCCTGCATGTGGCTCGCGAGCAGGACGTTGATGAGCGAGATGACGGCGGCGGCCGACAGGTCGAAGCCGCCCGACAGGACCACGATGGTCTGTCCGAAGGCCGCGATGGCGAGGGTCGCGCCGCCGGTCGCCATGCTGGAGACTTCGTAGTAGCCGAGCGACCCGCTGACGAGACGGATCAGCGCGAGGCAGATCAGCAGGGCCGCGAGCGCGATGAGCCCGCCACGATGGCGCGACAGGCGCAACCGCGCCGTTCGGGGTCGGACGGCGGCGTCGGGACCGGCCAGGGTGGCGCTCATGACAGCTCCAGCACCTTGGGGCCGCTGCCGAGCGTCGCCCGCAGCATGGCATCCTCCGAAATGGCGGGGCCGGTCAGGTCGGCGGCGACGCGGCCCTCGTAGAGGACCAGCACCCGGTGCGCGAGATGGTCGAGTTCGGCGATCTCGGTCGAATGGAACAGCACCGCCCCGCCGGCCGCCGCATATTCCTGGATGAGCGCATAGATCTCATGCTTGGTGCCGACGTCGATGCCGCGCGTCGGATCGAACAGCAGCAGGATCCGGCTCTCGGCGAACATCCATTTGGCGATGGCGATCTTCTGCTGGTTGCCGCCCGAAAAGGCCTTCACCGGGGTCCATAGCGCGCGCATCTGCACGTTCAGCCGGCCGAGCACGCGGGCGACGTCGACCTCTTCCGCGGCCTCGTCGATGAGGCCCCAGCGCGCATAGCGCTCGACCACCGGCAGGGCGACGTTGCGCTGCCCGTCGAGCTTCAGGAACAGCGCCTCCGTCTTCCGGTCCTCGGGCACGAGGCTGATGCCGATGCGGGCATCGACGGCGTCCCGCGGCGAGGCGAAGGCGACGGGCTTGCCGTCGACCCGGATCTCGCCCCCGCTCATGACCATGCCGAACAGCGCCAGGAAGAGTTCCAATTGGCCCATGCCCTGCAGCCCGGCGATGCCGAGGATCTCTCCGGCGCGCACATCGAAGGACACGTCGTGCAGGCGCTTGTCGGTCGACAGCCCGACGGCTTCCAGCACGGGCGGCCCCGCCAGGGAGGGGATCGGCGGCTTCGGAGGAAAGGACTGACCGAGGTCCTTGCCGGCGATCATCCCGATGAGATCCTCGTCGGCGACGTCCGCGAGGGTCTCGGTCGCGATATGCCGGCCGTTGCGCAGTACGGTGACCCGATCGCAGAAGGCCCGCACCTCGCGCATCCTGTGCGAGATGAAGACGACCGTGACGCCGTCGCGCTTGAGCCCCGCGATCAGCCCGCCGAGCCAGTCGATGTCGCGGCCCGACAAGGTCGAGGTCGGCTCGTCGAGGAGCAGGATCTTCGGCCGCCGGAACAGCGCCCTGGCGATTTCGATCTTCTGTCGTTCGTTGAGGTCGAGGTCGCGCAGGTCGGCATCGAGGTCGATGGTGGACAGGCCGACGGCGTCGAGGTGCTGGCCGACCGTCTGCCGCGCATGCGCCCGTCGGATCTGGCCGAAACGCGTCGGGGGATAGGGCAGCAGCATGTTGTCCAGCACCGTCAGGTCCCGCACCAGGGTGAGTTCCTGGAAGGCCGTCTGGATGCCGTGGCGATGGGCCGTACGCGGCGTGTCGAGCACGGCGGCCTCGCCGAACACGCGAAAGCTGCCCGTCGTAGGCAGGATCAGGCCCGACAGCAGCTTGACCAGCGTCGACTTGCCGGCCCCGTTCTCGCCGAGGAGCGCGTGCGTCTCCCCGGCATGGATGTCGAAGGAGACGTCGTTCACCGCGATCGTCGCGCCGAACACCTTGCGGATGCTGCGGGCGGCGATCGCGATCGGGGCTTGCGCCCGCAAAGGCGCGTCCGACCGCGGGTCCGACACGGCGTGGGTCACGGTGAAATCTCCGGTGGCGGGGCCGGGCATTGCGATACGGGTGCCGTGGGGGCCGTCATGCCGCGGCCCCCTGGCATCACATCTCGGGCTGGCCGACCAGCGCGGCCGACAAGCCGATCTCGGGCGTGTCCGCCGAGAAGATCGAGGCGAACCAGCCGGGATTGGACACGAGGGACGGCTTGAACGCGTTGCAGCCCGCCTTCATCTCGGCCCAGGTCCCTTCCTGGCAGAGCTTGATGGTCTCGTTGGTGACGAGCGGCAGCGGCAAGGTCGTGTGGCGGGGGATGTCCTTGCCGTCGAGCTTCTGGACCGCCAGCTTCAGGGCCAGCCCGCCCGAATAGGGCGGCGACGCATAGGAGATGCGCGGGGCCCCCATCGGCAGATAGGTGCCGTTGGCACCTTCGACCTCGGTGCCGACGGGCAGCATCTGGATGCGACCGCCGTTCGAGCCTTCGCCCGCGCAGGGCTTGAGCTTGTCACGCGCGATGCCCGCCTCGAGTTCCATCGTGTTGGCCGTGTAGCAGCCGACCTGCATCCACAGGCCGTCGACCTCGTCCCACTTGCGGGTGGCCATGATCTTCGACAGCTCGGTCCGGGCCACGGCCTGGCTCCACATGCCGACCGCCTCGTTGATGATCTTGATGTCGGGATATTTGGCGAAGACCTCCTTGGCGGCCTTGGTGCGCAACGTATCCACGGAAGTGCCCGGCACGCCCGTGATGGCGACGACATTGCCTTTGCCGTTGAGCTTCTTGACCAGCCACTCGGCCGTCACGCGGCCCGCCTCCAACTGATCGATGGTGACGTTGTAGGCGCAGGGTTCGGAGATCTCCCCGTCATAGGCGATGACCACGACCCCCTTGTCGCAGGCGTTCTTGACCGCCCCGTTCAGCGCCGTCGGCGAGATCGGGTAGACGACGATCGCCTTGGCACCGGCCTGCACCATCGCGTTGATCTGCTGGATCTGACGCTGCGCGTTGGGACCGGACACCTGGACTTGGAGATCGACCTTGTCGGCCATGTCTTTGCTGGCAGCCATGGCCTTGACCATGTTGGCGGCCTCGCCCTGCCAATCGTTGCCGATGTAGCTCATCGACAGGAAGATCTTGTACTTGTCGCTCGCGAGGGCGCCCTGACTTCCGACCAGTCCCGCCGCCAGCAGGCCGGTCCCCAGCACGGCCGCTATCCGATGCCGAATCCTCATGTCCGTCTCTCCCTGTCGCGCCCCGTGGCGGCGTCGCATCGCGCCCTTATGGATGGGCAACTTCTCACGCTGCTTTTGATCATATATCAAAGATCGAGGTTCACAAGGCCAGCGTCGTGCTCGAAAATCCGGAAGTGGGCTGGACAAGCCAGAGGCAAGCTGGAGAAACCGAAGCCATGAGCGAGGTCCGACTCCGTCAGCAAGCCCCCCCGTCAGTGGTCCGCGTCCAGCGCAGTTCCATGCAGGAACATGTGTACCGGCAGGCCAAGGAGTTGATCCTGAACGGGGAACTCGCCCCGGGCCAGTCCATCACCATTCAGTGGCTGGCGGACGCCTTCGGCGTGAGCGCGATGCCGGTCCGCGAAGCGATCCTGCGCCTGACGGCGGAGCGGGCGCTGACAGTGGTCGCCGGGCGCAGTCTCGGCATCCCGCCGTTGACACGGGACCGCCTCGCCGACCTCACGCGGACCCGCCTCGCCATAGAGGCGCTCGCGGTGTCTTGGGCGGTTCCCCATATCGACGCGGACTTGCTGGCCGGCCTCGAGGCCCTCATCGTCGAGATGGACAATATCAAGCCTGACCAGCAGGCCCGCAAAGTGTACCTCCGCGCCAACCGGGAGTTCCATTTCACGCTGTACAAGGCGAGCGGGTCCGACTCCATGTTCGGCATCATCGAGAACCTGTGGCTGCAGATCAGCCCTTACTTCAATCTCCTGCAGGAGCGAGGCAACTTCGTCGTCTCGAACCGCCATCACCGGTCGCTCGTCGCAGCCCTGACGGCACGGCACCAGGCCGACGCCACCTCGGCCATCCAGGGCGACATCGCCGACGCGGCCTCGGCGCTGGAACAGATATTGTCCTGAATGGCACGGTGAACCTGGCCGGCACGCGCATCGGACTGCGACCCGGTGCTGGGGCCCTCGCCGACGCCAGGCGTCGTGTCGGGGGTCGGGAACGAAGACGGCGACGTGCGCCGGTCGGCGCGCACCGCTGTCCCGGACGAGGCGTTTGCGGTGTCCCGCGTCCGCGGCCTCGCCAGGTCGGCCACCGCGGTCGACAGCGAACCGCGCGGCCGCGCTGTCCGGCGCCCATGACCGAGCCCCGATGACGTCCGAAAGCGCGCCTGTCAGGCAGCCCTCACGATCCGGAACCCATCGATCTCCTTGACCACCGGCCAGCCTTTCCAGCGTTCGGCATCGTGCAGGATCACCAGCCGGTCGAGGTCGCCCTGGATGGCCTTGTTGATGCGGTGGATGGTCTTGAGCTGATCCCAGGCGGCGCCGATCGCATTCGTGAGTGGGACGTAGACGCCGCTGTGGTCGTGGCCGCAGATGTTTCGGTGCGAGTAGACGCAGTCGCCGGAGATGACGATGCGGCCGCGGGCCGTCTCGAGGACGACGAACTGCTGGCCCATGGTGTGGCCCTCTCCGAGGCGCACGTGCAGTCCGGGGAGAAGGTCGTCCACGTCGCCGTCGACGAGATTGAGCCGGTGCTCGACGGCCGCGTCGAAGGCGTTGCGCAGATCGTCCGGATTGATGATCTCGGTCAGGAAGGCGAACGCGCGCGGCAGCGCCATCGCCTCGTGCCAGCTCAGGATCTCGCGCTTTTGGATGTGCAACTGCGCCTTCGGGAACTTGCCGATTGACCCCATGTGGTCGAAGTGCGCGTGGCTGAGGACGATGTCGGTCACGTCCTCGGGGCTGACGCCCATCTCGGCCAGCATGCGCAACGGCGAGATCCAGAAGGGCACGTCGAACTTCACGCTCATCGCCTCGCCCGAACCTTCGCGCATGAAGCCCGTGTCGCAGAGCACGACACGGTCGGCGCCGCGGGCCAGGACGAAGGAGAAGGGAAGGTCGTGCACCTCGTCCGGCGGCGCGCCGTGGATCAGCCCGGCCATCCGCTGCTGGCGGGAGCGCGCGAATTCGATGACGTGGACGTCCCAGATGGGTTGAGCGGCATGGGTCATATCAGCTTTCCGCGATGGAGCGGCCGAGGCTCGACAGGCCGACCGCGACGATCAGGATGGCGCCCTGCAGGACGTATTGGGAGAAGGTCGGCGCGCCGAAGATGTTCAGGCCGTTGAAGCCGAAGGCGATGATCAGGGCACCGATCAAGGTTCCCAGCACGTGGAACTCTCCGTCGCGCAGCGTGGCCGAGCCGAGGAACACGGCCGCGAAGGCGGTGAGGAGGTAGCTGTCGGCGGCGCTGGCCGTGCCGCTGCCGAGCCGCGAGGCGAGCAGGATGCCGGTGAGGGCCGCGCACATGCCGGAGATCACGAATCCCAGGATCTTGATGCGGTCGACATCGATGCCGGCGAGGCGCGCGGCGGCGGGATTGCCGCCCACGGCCTGGATCTCCTGCCCGAGCGCCGTCCGCTCCACCAGGACCCAGAGACCGCCCACGATGACCACCACCACGACGATGTTGTTCGGGATGCCGTAGAGCCAGCGGCCGAGGGACAGCTGCAGGAAGGATTCCGGCACCCCCGCCACGATCGGCACGCCGGCCGAATAGGCGAAGGCGAGGCCCGTCAGGATGGTGCCGACCCCGAGCGTCGCGATCACCGAATTGACCCGCACCTTGGTGACGATCAGCCCGTTGACCAGCCCGACCAATGCGCCGGCCGCGAGCACCAGGAGCACGGCCACCGGGATCGGCAGCTTGTTCGAGACGATCAGGCCCGTGACGAGAATGCCGTGGAGGCTCGCCGCGAAGCCGATCGAGAGGTCGAGTTCGCCGACCACCACGGCCAAGGTCAGGCCCGCCGCGATGATCATGGCGAGCGAGGCCTGGTTCAGGACGTTGGTGAAGTTGTTGACCGTCGGGAAGGCGCGGGGCGACAGCAGCGCAAAGGCCGCGATCATGGCGAGCAGGCCGACGATCGTGGCGTAGCGGGCGAAGAGGCCGAGCCCGGCCTTGGCGCGGGGCGACAGCCGGCGATTGGGGGCGGCGGCGGCGCTCATGCGATGGCTCCTTCGAGGGCGGCTTCGGCGTAGCTCGCCTCGATGATGGCGTTTCGGGTCAGGGCGGGTCCGGCCAGCTCACCGACGATGCGGCCCTCCGCCATCACGATGACGCGGTCGCAGAGGTCCGGCAGTTCGTCCGGTTCCGACGAGATCGCGATGACGGCGATGCCACGTGCCGCGAGGTCGCGGATCAGGCGGTGGATCTCCCCGCGTGCGCCGATGTCGACGCCGCGGGTCGGCTCGTCGAGGATCAGCACCTTCGGACTGCGCAGCAGCCAGCGCCCCATGACGACCTTCTGCTGATTGCCGCCGCTGAGTCGCCCGACGGGTGTGTCGATGCCCGGCGCCTTGATGGCCAGATCGCGGACCACGCTCCGCGCCAGCGACGCTCGCCGCCGCCCGTCGATGAGCGGGAGACCCTGGCCGTGGACGATCCGGTCGAGGTTGGCAAGCTGGAGGTTGAAGGCGATGCTCTTGGTCAGCAGGAGCCCTTCGGCGCGTCGCTCCTCCGGCACCAGGCCCAGACCCGCCTTGACGGCCGCCGCCGGGGACCAGGGCGCGAAGGGGCGGCCGTCCAGCACCATCGTCCCGGCGTCGGTCCGGTCGGCGCCGTAGATCAGCCGTACCAGTTCCGTCCGTCCAGCGCCGACGAGGCCGCCGATGCCGAGCACCTCGCCACGCCGCAGCTCGAAGCTCACGCCGGCCACACGTGGCTGCCGGGTTAGGCCACGGACGCTGAGGACGACGTCCCCGGCCGGCGGCGGACCCGCCGGCTTGACGAGGCCGTCCATGCGGCGGCCCACGATGGCCTGGACCAGGGCGGGGCGGGACAGATCGGTGCGGGACATCTCGGCCACCGAGCGGCCGTCCCGAAACGCGGTCACGCGGTGGCACAGGCGCAGGATCTCGTCGAGCCGGTGCGACACGTAGAGCACCGCGACGCCCGAGGCGGACAGGTCCTCGACGATGCGGAACAGCTTCTCGCCCTCGGCCGCCGACAGCGAGGCCGTGGGCTCGTCCATGACGATGAGCCGCGCCTTGCGCATGAGCGCGCGGCAGATGTTGATGAGCCACTTCTCGGCCGTCGACAGGCCTTTCACGCTGGCGAAGAGCGGCGCCGTCATGCCGACCCGCGCCGCCACGGGGGTCACCTCGCGGGCCACCGCGCCCCAGTTCACGATCCCGAACCGGCTCGCCTTGGGCAGACCGAGCATGATGTTCTGGATCGCGGTCATGCCGGGAACGAAGGCGAGCTCCTGGTGGATGAAGTTCATGCCGAGTTCGGTCGCGCGATGCGGGGTCGCAATGACGGTCGGCCGTCCGTCGACCAGAACGCGGCCGGCGTCGGGCTGAGTGAGACCGGCGAGCACGCGGATCAGCGTCGACTTGCCTGCCCCGTTGGCGCCGACGAGGCCATGCACCTCGCCCGGCATGATCGCCAGGGACACGCCCTTGAGCGCCTGGACGCCGCCGTAGCTCTTGGCGACGTTCTCGGCGCAGACCAAGGCCCCCACGGGCGGCGCAGCGGCGGGACCGTCGGTATTCGGCCGCTTCATGTGCGGCTACGGCGTGCCGGCGGCGTCGGGGTGCTGCTTAAGGAAAGCGTCGACGTTCTCTTTCGTCACCAGCACGGCCGGCACTTCCGCGGCCTTGGGCGCCCACCCGGTTCCGGCCGCTTTGATCTCCTTCAGCAGCTTCACCATCTGGTAACCCTCCTTGTAGCTGTCCTCCCAGGCGGTCGCGGTCATGTGGCCGTTCTTGATGTTCTCGATCGCCTGGGCGTTGCCGTTCACGCCGTAGACGCCGACGTCGTCGCGCCCCTGCTGACGCAGCGCGCCGATGGCGCCGATCGCCGGGTCGTCCCAGCAGCCCCAGACCGCCTGCTTGCCGTCGCCCGCTGGATGCGAGGCGAGCCAAGCATTGGCGTATTGCGCGCCATCCTCGAAGTAGCCCGGGATGCGGACCTCGTTCTTGGTGACCTTCACGCCGGTGGTCTTGGCCAGGACCTGGTCGAGCAGGGTCTCGCGGTTGCGGCAGACTTCGCCGGTCCGGTAGGTGAGGGCCAACAGGTCCCCCTTGCCGCCGAGATCGGCGACCATCCGGTCGATGACGGGCTGGGCGATTGGTGCGCCCGAACCGTTGGTGGCCGCGACGGAGCCGCCGAGGCCCCCGCCCCAGGTCACGACCGGCACGCCGGCATCCTTGGCGGCCGCGAGACCCGCGCCGATCGACGACCAGGGGAACACCATGTCGACAATGCCGCCGGCGCCGCGGCCGGCGAAGTTCTGGATCGCGGCATTGGCCTGGTCGGCGCTGCCGGCCGCGTCGATCACCGACACCTGCCAGCCGTCTTCCTTCGCGGCCGCGGTCGCGCCGGCGATGTAGCGGGCATTGTTGGCCTCGTTGGCCGAGATCGAGACGATGCCGAGCAGCGGCTGGTCTGCCGCCTGGGCGGCGCCGGCCATCACCAGCCCGGCCGCCATTGCCATGAGTCTGACGCGCATCATTTGTCCTCCCAAACGTCGTCGAACACGAACTAATCGTTTTGCCGCCATCCTCCCGGAAAGGGCGCTTCGGCGCAAGGGGCAAGCTGGACAGAGCCGTGGTGTTGGTTCAGCTTACAACCGCGTAACGGTTCGCTGGGAATGAGTTTGCCTACGATCAGGGATGTCGCGAAGGTCGCGGGCGTGTCGACCGCGACCGTGTCGGCCGTCGTCAACGAGACCGCATTCGTTAGTCCCGAACTGCGCGCGCGCGTGACGGCCGCGATCGCCCAGCTCGACTACGCGCCGCTCTCGGCCGCCCGCAACCTCAAGCGAGGGCGCAGCCAGCTCATCGCGCTCGTCGTGTCGGACCTCGCCAACCCCTTCTTCTCGCGCGTGGTCTGCGCGGCGGAAGCCGCCGCCGCGGCCTGGGGCTACGCGCTCGTCGTCTTCAACAGTGACGAGAAGCCGGAGAACGAGCGGCGGATCCTGACCCGCATCCGCAGCCTCTCCTGCGACGGCATCCTGCTCGTGCCGGTCGATGCGCAATCGCGCGACGAGTTCCGCGACGACGAAGGCCGAACCATCCCGCTGGTTTATTTCGGACGCAGGGCCGGTCGCGGCCTATCGGATAGCGTGACCATCGACAATGTCGCGGCGGGCCGACAGGTCACCGACTACCTGCTCGACCTCGGCCACGGCCAGATCGGCACGATCACCGGACCGCTGCACCTCACGACCGGACGCGGCCGGCTCGACGGCCTCATGCAGGCGATGGCGGCGCGCGGACTGACGCCGCTCGACGCGCATGTCCGCTCGGGCGAGTTCCGCGAGGATGTCGCCTACTCGGTCGCCCGCGAGATGATCGATGGTCCGACGAAGCCGACGGCGCTCTACGCGGCGAGCGGCGTCATGGCGCTCGGCGTCATGCGGGCGCTGGCCGACCTCGGCCTTCGCTGCCCGGACGACATCTCGATCGCCTCGACCGACACGATTCCGGGGATTGGCGCCTTGCGACCGCGGCTGACCCGGACGGAGCATCCCATCACCGACATGGTCAACGAGGGCCTTCGTACCCTCAATGACAGGATCACCCACGCTCGCCACGGTCCTGCCCGCCACGTGGTCTTCCAGCCCGCGCTGATCCTCGGCGACAGCTGCCGTCCGTTGCGGGCGCCGAAAGCGACCGAGCCCTCGTGAGGTTCGATGCGCGAGGGGTGCTGCTTCGAGGTCGTCGGACCCGCTCGGGGAACACGCCCGGCGGGCGGACCGCCGCTCGATAGGCTCCGGATGTCCTGACATCGACAGCACACAGGGCCGGCCGCCACAGGCCACACCTGCGCAAGTCCTGCCGACCTGTCCGGCTGTCCGCCAGCGTCGCGCGGCCGGACCATGCGCAATCCGAGTCGAATACCGGAAAGGCGGCGCACACTAAGGCCGTGGCAATCAGGGCGGAAACGACTTGGCGGCCGCTCTTGCCGGCATGAGCCAGGGCGTTGCGCATGAAGTGCACACGGCAGCGCTGGGCTGTGGCGCCGAGCACCTTCGTGCAGCCGCTTTCAGCCCCTGGTGAGCGTCCGAGATCACCAGCTTCACGCCGCGCAGCCCGCGTCGGGCCAGCTTGCGCAGGAAGGCCGTCCAGAACGTCTCGGCCTCGGAGTGGCCGATGTCCATGCCCAGCACCTCGCGACGCCCGTCGGTGTTCACCCCCACCGCCACCGTCACGGCGACCGACACGATCCGCCCGGCCTCGCGCACCTTCACGTAGGTCGCATCCAGCCACAGATAGGGCCAGTCGCCCTCGATAGGCCGGTCCAGAAAGGCGTTCACGCGCTCGTCGATCTCGCCACACAGCCGGCTCACCTGGCTTTTCGAGATGCCGGTACCGCCCATCGCCTGCACGAGGTCGTCCACCGAGCGCGTCGACACGCCTTGCACCTTCCTTAACGTCGTCGTGGATCGACACTGGTCAGCGTCTTGCTCGGCGAGGGCTCAAGCGTCAAGAAGCTTGCCTGTATCGCCGGAACACATAATCTGCGGCGGCTTACTGTTGGTATTTGCCGATTCGTCGATCCCGTTTTCAGGGGGGTCACCATGCGATCCGCTCTCGTTGCAGCCGCGGCGGCCTGTATCGGTCTCGGATGGGCGTCGGCGCGGGCCGACGATCCGGCGATCCGTCACCGGACATGCGGTCAGGTCATCACCGCGAACCAACCCCTTTGCGACCCGGGCGAAGCCGACATCGTCGCGAAACCCTTCGACCTCTACGCGAAGGCGAAGCAGGTCGCGGTCGATCCGGCCCTGTCAGATCTGCCGTCGCGATTGACCGCCTACGTCTACGGCTTCACGGCCGATCCCGACGAAGGCTGGCTCGCTCCACCCGTGTTCCACGTGCCGCAGGCCTTTCCCGAACATCGCGCGAGCCTGGGAACGATCCGGTTCCACCTGCACAACATGCTGCCGCGGCTGCTCGACAATACCGACATGATCAACAACAGCATCCCGGCGGGCGATCAGCCGATCAACATCCACACGCACGGCCTGGTCGTCCTGCCGCACCGGGCCGACCGAGACGGGGCCTACGGCGACTTCGTCGGCGTGCTGGGTTGCCCCGCCACGACGACGGCATCGTGTCCGCACGACCCGATGTCGGCCGCCATGACGGAGGTCTGTGGCATGGCCAAGAGCGAGGCCGACGGTCACCCCTGCCCCGACAGCGAGGCGGGTGACATGGCCCGGATGGACCACTCCGGCCCGGCCGGCGTGCACCACATCCACGGTCATGACCTGCTGCTGACGCCCGTGCCCTACGCGATCGACGTCCCGGGTACGCATCCCGCGAGCTACGACTGGTTCCACCCCCACGCACACGAGATCTCCTCCCCGCAGGTCGGGGCGGGGTTGTCCGGCGTTCTGACCATCGGCTCCCTCTGCTCCGACCCGGCCCTGGCGCCGAACTCGCGCGCCGAGCTCTGTGCCGTCGCCGGCGGCGAGAGCGTGCTCAACGACAAGGTCCGCGTGCGGGTCTTGATGCTGAAGGACCTCCAGGTCTTCAAGGACCGGCAGGGCGGCGATGGCACCGGCACCCAGGCCAGCGCAGAGGGCTACCGCGTCATTCCGGCCTGCGACGTGCCCGGCCTCGTGACGTCGGGCTATTGTGCGTTCTCCGCCGACCCGGCGGACCAGCCTCCCGCGACCTTGATCGGCGGCCACTGGCTCTTCACGATCAACGGCCAATTGCGGCCGACCGTGACCCTGCAGGACGGCGTTCCGGAGATCTGGCGGGTCGCGAACGTCAGTTCGAACGCGACCTACCGCCTCTCCCTTTGCTTCGATCCACCGCAGGCGGACGGCGACCTTGTGACCTGCGCCAACCGCAAGCCGTTCCAGATCCTCAGCCTGGACGGCGGCCGCACGCCGGGCACGACTGACCTCGCCGGGGAGACGGAAGTCCTGCTCCCGCCCGGTGCGCGCGCCGAACTCCTGATCTCGCCGAAGGCTGGCGAAACCTACCAGCTCGTGCAGAAAGGCTTCAAGCAACCCGATCTCTATCCACCTGTGGTCATGGCCTCGGTCGAGACCGTGGCGGGCGCGGGGACCGCTCCATCGGTGAGGTTCGTGGCCGCCGAGCCGCCGATCGCCGGTCCTCCGGCGATGCAGCTGGACGAGCCCGAGGACTGCGAGCACCGGCCGGACGCGCTGGGCGTGAACGACTGGGTCTCCCTCAAGGGGGCCGATGCCGACGTGTCCGTGTTCTTCGGCAGGATCTCCTCGGATCCCGAAATCCTGAGCCTCGGCCTGATCAAGGGTGACGTGGCGAACGCGACCGACCCGACGCTCCGGCAAGCGCTCGCGACCTGTCTGAGCGGGGGCGACCCCGACAGTTTCGCGTGCAGAACCTTCAAGGGCGGCGCCTTCACCATGGAGCACCGCAACTTGTGCCTGAAGCACGGCGCCAAGGTCAGGTTCCACCTCTATAACTTCACGGCCGAAACGCACAACTTCCACATCCACCAGCAGAAGTTCAATGTCGGCGGAGCGCCCGCCGCATTGACGACGGACGCCTCGACGGCGGCAACTCTCGGCAGCCTCATCCAGCGCAAAGCGGCGGCCGGCCACGCCGGGACGAGCCTCGCCGCCGGCGATCCCGCCCCCATCGTCGACAGCGTGCCGGTCCCCTCGATCTGGTTCACCGACGCGAGCGGCAATGTTCCAGCACAACTCACCCGAGACGATCGCGATGAGTTTCGATCGCCCCGAACAGGTCGGTGACTTCGTCTTCCATTGCCACATCCTCGAACACGAGGACAAAGGCATGATGAAGCGCATCACCGTCTACACGCGCGACCTTCGATGACAGACGCAGGACCTCGACCCTCGACCGGCCGACCGTTGCGGACGGCCGGTAGCCCCCGCTGACTCTGGGGACGGCCGACAGAACGGCAGTGCCGTTCCCGGGACCGCTCGCGGACATCAAGACAGGGGCTGGTACGCCACCATGGCGCCGATCGGTACGGTCTCGCCGACCCCGGCGGTCGCCGGCATCGACGTGCCGCCACGGCGGAGAATGGGCGCGAGGATCGGGTCGACGCGGGGCTTCAGGGCCCTGTCGGGTCTCCGGCCGACGCTACGGGTGCCGCAGGGGGCCTGTCAGGACGATGGCGGCCAAACACACCCAGGCGACCGCGAAGACCCCCGGCACGAAGCGGGTGAACAACATGGCCCGGCGATGACCACCCTGCTCCCTTGCGGCGCCGAGCGTTCCGAGCGACGGCCGCCAGGCGAAGGACGGCTCCGTCCGCGCCTCGTTCACCGCGTCGATCAGCAGGACGTTCCACTCGGCGATGATCTCGAAACCCCTGCTGACCCCCGGCCAGGCCAGCACCGCCAGCAGGAAGCCGACGAGAGCCAGCAAGGGCGCGATCCAAAAGAAACGTCCGGACCAATGGTCGTTGACGTAGGTCAGCGACATGGTGAACGAGATGATCAGGAAGGCTTCCGCACTGACGAGGGTGTTGATCCTGTCATGCAGGATGCCGACCTCGAACTTCATCTCCTCGCGGATGGCCAAGGCTCGCTTGGCGTGGATCCCCGCTGCGCCGTCCTGCTCTGACATGCACTGATCTCGATGAGGGCCTCACTCGTGACCCCGGATTGGGTCGGGGGCACCGGTCTCTGCAGTCCCGAGTCCCGGACCGCCCTGTCGGGTGGCCCGGCCTCGCGGGGGCGGCGGGCCTCGACGCGGCTACCTCGGCCCTGCTTGTCCATGACACCTCAGGCGTAGGCAAACAGCAACACCACGATGAGCACCCCGAGGCTGATCATGACGACGACGGCGATCGGCCCCGGCTCTGCGTCGCGACGTCGCCAGGGCGGAATGCGGCGGGGCTGGTTCATCGGTCCTCTCGCATTTGGCTCGCTACACCATGCACCGATCTAGGGCCGGGATCGCGGATTTGACCTCCGATCGCCGTGCCGACACGGGCCTGCCCATGCTGCACGTCGTGAAACCGACCGCTTGCCGTGGTTCGAGGGCGGCCTCCGACAGTCCGAACGGCCCGGCCATAGCGTTCATGGCCCTGTCTGTACGATGGGCGGCGACGCCATGACTGCCTGTGAGTTTCCACCGAGGGCCGCCAGGGCGAATGTCGCCACGACGACGACGAAGGCCAGAGCAACGGCGATGAGGAATGCCTTCCCACCCGAGCGCCTGGGTCCCGGCGGCGATCCTCTTTGCGGTTCGATCGGTGTCCGCATCAGCATCGCCAAGGCGTAGCACGATCGGCTTTGGCGCCAGTGCCGATCCTTTGGGCAACGCCTCGGGTGGTCGAGGGCAACCGTCATCGCGTCGGACGTCCGCGCCGGCTCGACCCGACCACGTGTCGATTGAACGGGTGCTCCGGCGAGTGCCGACCCCAAAGCGGACCAAGCGCCGCGCCAAGACTGGAGCCGTTGCGGCTCGCCTTGGCTCGCGTCACCGGCTCTCGATCCTCGGTTCGACGAGCATCTTCACGCGATCAGGTGACCGGACCTGATCGCGATCCGCTCTAGCCGGGCAGCAGCAAGGCCGCAGCCGCGCCCAAGTCAGGCACCTCGGCATAGGGCAGCCAGTCTGGGTTGCCGCTCTCACCCCGCCGGTTGACCCAGATGCCGCGCAACCCCAGCTCGTGCCGGGCCTTCATGTCCCAGTACATGCCCATGGCCACGTGCACCGTCTCGCCAGACGTCACGCCCATCCTGCCGTAGCCGTATTCGAAGAGGCGCCGCGACGGCTTGTAGGCGCGGGCCTGCTCGGCCGTGATGACGTAATCGAAGGGCACGCCAAGCCGCGCGACGACGGGGGCGATGAGGTCGTCGTCGGAGTTCGTGAAGATGGCGAGCTTGTAACGCTCGCGCAGCCGGCGCAGGGCGTCCGGCACCTCGGGGTGCGGTCCCATGGTCGTGAGCGAGGAAACGATGCGCTCTATATCGTCCGCGTCGGGCGCAAGGCCGAATTCGCGAAAGGCCGCGCCGAAGCCAATGCGCAGGATGTCCCCGTAGCGTCGGTAGGGCTCCTCCGCGGTGAGACGGCGCCCCTGCGCGGAGAAAGCGTCGAGGAGAGCGGGTGCGGTCGCTGCCTCATCCCACCCCCGCGCCGCCAGCGTCGCCCCGATCTCGCGCAGCAGCACTTCGTACCACTGCACGAGCGTGCCGTAGCAATCGAAGGTGATGATTTTCGGTGCAGGATCGAACGCGAATGTCGAAACGTCTGGCCGGGACATCAGGGGCGCCTATCATTGCTGTCGTGACGTCACACTAATCTAAGCCGTTCCCACCCGCATCCTGAATGCGTCCGTTTCCCAACCGCACAAGGGTCCTGCCGGGCTCGCGAGGCCGTGCGCGCGGCTTCGAGGCGGATCGCGATCAGGTTGGGTCACCTGATCGCGCGACGATGCTTTTTGACCGGCTCTAGGCCAAGAGCCCACCGTCGACGTTCAGGATCGTCCCGGTGATCTGACGGGCGGCCGGGCTCGCCAGAAAGGCGACGGTCGCGGCGACGTCGGCCGGCGTGCCGAAGCGGCCCAGAGGAATGAGACCGCGCTGGAAGGCCGAGAACTCGCCGTCGGCGGGGTTCATCTCGGTATCGGTCGATCCCGGCTGGACGAGATTGGCCGTGATGTCGCGTGGCCCGAGTTCGTGCGCGAGACCACGGGTGAAAGCCTGCAGCGCGGCCTTCGTCATGAAATAGACCGTGCCGGTGGCCCCGACGATGCGATCGGCGCCCGCCGAACCGATCGTGATCACGCGGCCACCCGCGCCGAGGTGGGGCAGCGCGGCCTGGGTGGCCAGCACGGGCCCGCGGACGTTCACGGCGAGGAGCGCGTCGATGTCCTCTACCTTGACGTCGGCGATCGTGTCGTAGAGTGCGATGGCCGCGTTGTTGACCAGGATATCCAGCCCTCCCAGCGCCTCCGCTGCCGCGTCGACGCACCGTCGGATGGCGGCCGGATCGGCGCTGTCGGCCTTGATGGCCGTGGCGCGGCGCCCGAGCTGCGTGATCTGGGTCACCACCGCCTGGGCGCGCTCGTCGGACCGTTGAAAGGTCAGCGCGACATCCGCGCCGTTCTCAGCGAGCGTGAGCGCGATGGCGGCCCCGATCCCTCGGGAGCCGCCGGTGACGAGAGCGCGTTTTCCGGTCAGGTTGAGCATGGTGCACCTATTTATGTAGCGATCGATACATAACGGCTATGGCGGTTGCAGAGGCGTGTCAACCGGTTTATGTAGCGAGCGATGCAAAAACAGGATCGGAGTTCCTCCAGCGGCACCGGCCCGGCACCGCGAGGCCGGGGGCGGCCGCGCGCCTTCGACCGTCAAGCCGCGCTGGCGCAGGCGATGAGGCTGTTCTGGATCAAAGGCTACGAAGCGACCTCGATCGCGGATCTGACGGACGTCATGGGCGTCGGCCCGACCAGTCTCTATGCCGCCTTCGGTTCAAAGGACGCGTTGTATGCCGAAGCCCTCGGGCTCTACGCCGCCACCTATGACCGCCTCGTCATGGGCCGGTTCCAGGAGGCCGCCACGGCGCGCGACGCGGCATGGGCTTACCTGCGGGATTCCGCTGCCGCCGTGACGGGGTCGGATTGCGATCTGCCCCGCGGATGCCTGGTCACGCTCGGCAATGTCGGCAGCGACGGCCATGCCGAACTCGCCGCTCTCATGCGCGCGGCGCGCGGAAGCGCGTTCGATCGGCTCAGAGCGCGTCTGGAACAGGCCGTGTCAGTCGGCGAGCTGCCAAGGTCCGTCGATGTGATCGAGCTCGCGCGCTTCGTGCAGACGGTGCAGGGCGGGATGGCGATCCGGGCCCGTGACGGTGCCGATCGGGCGGAACTCGAGGCCGTCGCCGAGATCGCGATGGCCGGATGGGACGGCATCGTCGCCAGGGCCGGATGACCCCTCCGGAGAGGGCGCGAGGCGGCCGGAAAAGGCAACCCACGGGGCCCACCTGAACCGGTCCCGTTTGGGCGTACCGCGCAGGAACCGATGCAGGCGAAGTCTCTCGAACCGGTCCGGAGTGCGGGCGAGACTGTGAACGACGCGTCCACGGGCCTCCGTTCGCTTCCGTCCTGGCTCGGGCGTGCTCGGATGCCCGGGCGGACACGCCCCGTCGCATTGCCGTCGCTCACGGAGAGACCTCCCGCCTCCCCGTGGAACCTCCTCCTGCACGCGAACTGCACGATTCTCCTGGACGTCTGCACGTCTCATCACACAGCGCTGCACGCCCCGCGGTGATCCTCGCCGCATGCAGACCCCTCCGCCACCTCCTCGCCTCTCCCTTCCACGCCGGCTGCTCGACGACGCCTGGTGGCTCGCCGACGCCCTCGTCGGCCCGTCGGCCCGGGTGATCCCCTTCCGCTCTTCGCCAGACTCGCGGCCCCAGAAGGAGGGGACGCGGTGATGCGCCTCGCCCACCGAAGCCTGGCGTCCCAGGCGCCCGGCCTGCTCGGGCCGGAGGTCGCCTGCGTGGCGATCGCGGACTGGCTATTCTGGGGTCACGGCGGCCCCGGTCTCTCCGTGCCCCTGTTCTGCTCCGCCGTGGCGGTGACGGCCTTTGCGTTTCGGATCCGTCGCG
>CAWKBT010000010.1:0-851554 GCA_963847915.1 uncultured Alphaproteobacteria bacterium | reverse complement strand
CAACGCCCGCAGCTTCAGTTGCCTGGGCGTAGTGCCCGAAAGGAGGTGGGGGCCAGATTGGGTCTCTACAATCCTGATTGGAGTCGACATCAGATTACCATCCCTGAATGCGAGGCCAGATCGCGGACACGGTCGGCGCTTGGTCCACGACGTAGTAGCGGTCGTGTTGGGCCCCGGTAGCGCAGGCATGGTTTGGCAGTATTCGCACCATCGTGCCGACCGGCAGGTCCGGCACCGAGTGCCGAGTACCGGGACGCGTCGCCAGGATGCCGTGTCTTCCTGCACCCCTCGCGTCGAACATGATCAGATCGGGGATCGGCTCACCGCCGAGATCGCAAACCACGCCATAGCGCTGATCGACGGCGAGGCGCGAGGTGCCGCGGTCACGCCGGACATCGCCATCCAGCCCGCATCGACGATGATCCAGCCCTTGTCCCGTTGATGGCCGATAACGGTCGCCAGCACCGACAGGGCGATATCGTCGATTCGGCAAACGTTGATCCCCGCCATCACCAAATCAAAGAACATAAAGTTCCCGACCCGGACCTCCGTGACACCGGCGAGATCGCGGGCGAAATGAGCGGTCGGTGTGGATCCGACACTCACCACGGGACACGGCAATCCGACCGCCTTGAGTGCCCCGGCCGCCGCCGCGGCGCCAGGACCGCTCCTGTTCGGCCATCGCCGCAAAAGACATCGGGTCGTGCAAGTTGTAGGAGTTGCCGGCATGCGTGATCACGCCCCGAAGCTCGGCTCCCCCTTCGTGCAACGCACGCCCGACCGCGGTGACAAGGGCTGGGTCATGCGGCGTGATGCCGGAGCGGTGGCCGTCGGTATCGACCTCGATCATGACGGGGAGCGCATCGCGCCGTTCGATGCTCTTTGCCGCGACCAGCCCTGCAGTCTCGATGTCGTCGACTATAATCGCGACATTGGCGCCGCGCCGGCGCAGGTCGAACACGTGGTCGAGCTTGTTCGGGGCAATGCCTACCGCATAGAGCAAATCGCTGACGCCGTGACTTTGAAGAGATATTCAGCCTCCTTCAGGGTTGAGATCGTGACAGGTCCCTGCGGCCCGTCCATGACCAGACGCGCGACATCGATGCTCTTGGCCGTCTTCAAATGTGGACGAAGCCGGACGTTGAATGGCTGCAGGTGCCGCCTCAGCCGCATGACATTCGCGATGAAACGGGATCGTTCCAGCACCAGGCACGGAGTTTCCAGCGCGTTGAGCGCTTCACCGACTTCTTGTCGAGAAGATGCAAAATTAAATGACACGGTCGATTAACTCCAAGTACTAACTCTGACGATGTCTCTGACCTTCGTGCACGAATCTGCCGCTTGTCGATTCCTCAGAGTAAGGCCCAGACTGAGACGATCACATGTTCTGACGTAGATTGTGATATGAAGGCGCAAGGCGCTGGGCGGGCACCCAACCTTCGCGACGAAGCGAAGGCTGGGCTCGACCTGGTCGTCTACGCTTCGGAGCGAGGTCCCTAATTTGGAGCATAGACGTGAATGGTGCCGTCGCCGCCATCCCCCTGGCCCCGACCGGCACGTAGACATGCCCCGTGGCTTCGCTCGACGTCACGGAATGCGTCCCCCCCGCCGAGCGGGATCGTCTGCACCAGGCGGTTGGTTGTGGCGTCGATCACGCCCCGAGCCGCGCCACCCGGATTAAACCAGGAGGCCGTGTAGTACTGTCCGTTCTTGGCGTTGTAGTTGACCATGTCTGACCCGCCGACAAACCCTCGATACGACCGCGACCACGGCCCCAGTCTTCGCGTTCATGATCATCTCTCTAGAGTTGACTTGTCTTTGTGGGCAGGTGGCTTGGGGTGCGTCCGTCATGTCGCAGCCGACGATGAAATTGCTTGTTCGGGCCCGAAGGCCAAGTCCCTGCAGGATGGCAATTTTCCAAGGGAAGTAACCTTGACGAAGCTTGGCAGTCAGCGGGTCGATTACCGCAACGCCCCCCTTCCCGGGATTGCTTGTCGATTTCGGGGAGCGACATGTAGCAAGCCGTCCCTCTGGATTGTAAGGCCGACTGCTCGACCCCGTCACCTCGCGTTCTTAAACTCCAGGCAGACCGATGACCTTGTGGTCGGACTTTCGTCGAGATCAGGGTCGCATAAGGCGGATCTTCGTTGTTGTTGACGCCGATGAACACATGGTCCTTCGGGTCGAACGCGACCTCGTCCATCCGGGTTTTTGCCGCCCGACGAGAGCGTGGCCACCGTCTTCAAGGTGGTGGGATCGATGATCTTGAGCGTGCTGTCGCCATCCCCGGCCCAGATCGCCCCGTCGGCAACCACGACGCCGTCCGGCCCCGAGACGTGGGTGTTGACCTTCCCGCTCCCGTCTTTTTTGAGGATGGCGCCAATAAAGCCGCCGACCCGGCCGACGAATTGATCGGTCTTCGTATCCAAGACGTCGACCCCCGCGTTGCTTGGGATCGGAAAAGTAGTAGCGGCCGGTAGCCTGGTCGATGAAGCCGATTCGAAGTTCGTCATCGGCTTGCCGTCGATCGCGATACTCCCCAACCTGCCGCAATTCCGAGGCAAAAGCAGAACTCGCCGCGATGAGTGCGCTACCATAGAGAGTAGTCAGAACGCAGCGCAACATGGATACGGGCAACTTCATTTTTTCCCTCCTTATCTCATTATCGTTGATTTTATCGATGATCGACCGTCGGAGAGCAGTTCTCCGAATTCGTCAAACGTTTCGAACGCCTCGACCGCTTGCGACACGTAAGCCAGAAGGCGGCATATTATATGCAATACGCTCTCGGATGGTCTCCTTGCCACGGCCGACACAGCCATCAGACTACGATGACATATTATATGTCAAACGAAATTTTGATCGGCGTTATCGCTTTCCTCCGCCCGCGGGATCCCGCGTGTATCCTGGAGCGGTTTAGAAAGAGGGTCCACGAGCGTCGATCCACCTGTTGCCTTCGCCTGACGCGGGCTCCAGCCGACGCCGGCCGGGGAAAAGACGTGCCATTCCTGAATGAACTCGTTGCAGACAGCCGGGACCATGATGTATATATAATATGTCAGGACCGTAAGGATGGTAATGCTAAGCGCGGCAAAGCTCAAACCCGTCGGCAGCACCGAAATGATCGCCGACGCCCATCCGCAACGCAATCTCGAGCGGAGAATTGGCACCTGGTGCGCCACTGAAGCAGGACGAGATCGCGGCGGAGTTCAAGGTAAGCCACACACCCGTGCGCGAGGCGCTGAAAGCTTTGGTTTCAGAGGGGCTGGCCATTCTCCACCACAATCGGGGCTGCTTTGTTTCGGACCTATCGAGCGCGGGTGCGAGAGAACTGATGGAATTCCGCGCGGCCCTGGAACCTCGGCTGGCCGGCTGGGCAATCGATTCGCTGGGTGAGCGGGACGTTGCGCAAGCCCGCCTCGTTATGGCGGCGATAGACAAGACAATTGCGACGGAACGCCTGCGGCTCGCCACCGAGTTCCACGCCGTCATCTACACGCGTGCCAATGACCAGTTCTTCCTCGAACAGGTCAACCGCGCCCGCAACAATCTTAATCGCTATTGGCGGCTTGCCTGGGGCGACGGAGTTTTTCCCAACCCGTACGCAGAAGGAACACCATAGAATAATTGACCTATGCGTTGCTAAAGACCGCACCGGTCTTATGAACTTCATCGAGGAACACATTATGACCTCGGGCGAGATCGTCTTACGCTATCTGCGGGATATCGAATCAAAGGAAGCGGCCTGTTCCTAGCCTGGGAGGAGCCCGCGCGCGCTCAAATACAAGCCGTCGCTCACGACGCTGGACTAGCACTACTTTGGCAGTTTGATTGGAACCGGGTAGATTCGTCGCAGATTCGCGTGCTGATGGATGGCGGCGATGGATTCGGACGTGACGCCACCGCGTGCTGCGGCTGATTCGCGAGCGCGCGTTGCTGGCGCCGGCACGGACGGGATCGCCCCGGGGCCCGCGCAACCATGACGGCACGATCATCCCTGAGACGATCGACCCCATGTGGGGCACCGACATAACGACGGCCTGGACGCGCGAAGGTCAGGCGGCGGTCTTCATCGCCGTCAACCACCACAACGCCGAGTGCGTCGGGGTGCACGCCGCCCACCATGGGATCCGGTTTGCGGGCCTGGATGCGGCGTGGCCCATGCATGTTGATGCCGAGATCCGCCAAGCGGTCTGCGATGAGGGTTGCGAGTGGCAGCGACATAACGGCTGCTCCTCACGATGCTTGGAGAACTCGATAGACCTGCATCCTCGAACAGCCCAGCGTCTTCGCGATGGCCGCGGGGCCGTTACCATCCACGTGCAGTGTCTTGATCCGGTCGCGGTCCAACCGGCGCTTCCCGCCGACATATATGCCCTCGCCCTTCGCCCGCTCGATGCCTTCGCGCTGCCGCTCTTTGATGAACCGGCGTTCCATCTGCGCCACCATGCCGAGCACGGTCAGGACGATGTGGCCCATCTCCCCACGCGTTGAGACATGCGGATCGAGCACCGTCACGAACGCGCCGTGCTGCTCGGCTTCGTGGATGAGGTTGAGCACGTCGCGGGTGTCGCGGCCGAGCCGGTCGAGGCGGGTGACGACCAGCTCGTCACCGGGCCGAAGAAACTCGATGATGGTCGCCAGCTCGGGCCGGCCCTCGCGGCTCCCGCCGATACCTTCTCCGAGCGGATGATGGCGCATCCCTCGGCCTTGAGCCGGGCGACCTGCCCATCGAGATCCTGGTCGAGGGTGCTAACGCGGGCGTAACCGATACGGGGCATAGGTGTCACCTCAGGGTTTATGCCCGAGGCTACCCTGTCACAAATAGGCCCCGTCAACCCAGAAGTGACGACTATTTTCCCTCGCGAGGTGACGTCACGCGGGGGTATACCCTCATGTTCGACAGAAACACCCGCACGTTAAAGCTCGAGCATTACCCATAACCCTTTCAGCAGTGCGCATTTCTGCCCACATTGACGGCAGGATCCACACGGATGAGTATACTCTTGACACTAAACGCTGTGAAGTCGAACGGAGTTACGGCAAAAAAGTATCCGGCCGGAGGTACGCGAAAGCTAGCGCCTTTTCCGTAGTAGCAACGCTGCAGATCAAACTGCGGTGTCAGTACGTCTCTGTATACAAAGCCGTTTGACATCAACGCGTCAATATGGAATCCACCATCATCATTCTGAAGCCCGTTGCCTGTATATAGATTGTAAGTCAGAACATACTGGGTCCGCATAGAACCTCTGAATCTCACTCGTGACATATCAACCGTAATATTTGATAAAATTCCTGCGCAGCCAAACCATTTTTAGCACTAAAGTAATATGCCGCTGGCGCTGAACACTGCAAGCGCGCAAACGCAGACGACGGTTTAGAATGCAAGCATGGCGGAGGTTCAAACGTAACCGTACTAGGACACTGCTGGAACAGGCCGGTCCCGTGTAAGCGTTGCAGGATGACGTCAGCGGCACCAGCCCACGTAGATGTGAGACAACAGCACAAACAGAAGCAACAAAGAAATTTGCGTGCCATGGCGTTGGTCTCACAGCATCAGTAGCAGTTCGTCACCATCCCTGTCAGCTCAAAAACGTCGAAGCAAGGGGCCTCCATCGAGCGAATGCAATTATCATTCGCTGAAGCTCTCTACAAATCTTATTTTTCACCGAACGTGGCTGAGCAATGACGCTGCCGGATCCAACTAGGTCATTGTCACTTACTAGTGTGGGCAGCCAGAGTCGTCCACACAGGTGTCAGATACATCACGGTGATAGCAAACTCTTTCATAGGATTCGCATGAGCCGCCGCCGCAAGTGCCGGTTCCGCCATCACAATCATCTAAATACTTCGGTGTCTTGCGTTTCGCACGACTGATTCCCGCCGGGATGTCCGCCACAGGAACCGGATTCCAGACACTGCCATGTTTTGGCGAAGATGGCGACAGTGAAAAATCCGCCGCTGCGGTCGGGGTCGCCAGCGAGCAGACCAAGAGGAACAAGAACGCTCGTGTGGACATGATGACCTCCAAAAGATCTTATCATTTTCAACACATAACAGCAGTCCAACGATGCTTAGCCCGATTTGAGCCTAAATTCATAGCGCAAACACCGCTCAAGGTGCAGGCAGCTCAGTTGATCACCGGTCGGACGGATTTGTCCAGCTGAATCTCGCGTGCCGCGCGCTCCGCGTCACATGCAAGAGTTCATTTCTGCGCTGCTAATGGTGTACGCACCGGCAGATATTGAAGACCTCAAAAGCGACGAAACGCTCTTTCACCTGGAAAAAGCGGCACGAACCGGTGAAGGCGCGTAGGAGGCGCGCAGATCGGCTCGTTGAGCGGCGGCAAAGAACTGCTCCGTGGATGGAGAGGTCCTCGGATCGTTTCGCGGAGCGAACGACCCATCTCCTGACAAGGCGCTGTCGGCAGCCTTTTGCGCCGCCCTCAACTCTGGCGGCATAGGCCCTCGCCCCCCCGCCGGTCCGACGCCAGTCGTCGCAGAACCCAAGCGCCACGCCATTACCCACCCAAGTGAGGCGCCGCACATATGCGCCCGGCTCGGACGACAGGTCTAAGAGTCTGTCCGGGAATTCAGGCTTTGCAACCTATGCGATGCAGCAGCATCCTGACGGATGCGGCGTAGAGGAAGGCCTTGGCGGAAGCGATGGTGGCCTCCGGGTCCTTCCAGAGCCGTCGATTGCGGCTGATCCAGGCGAAGAAGCGCTCAACCACCCATCTTCGGGGGTGGACCACGAAGCCAACCTGCCCGGGCGGTTTGCGGACGATCTCGACGGCGATGAGTGTGGCGCTGGCCGGCTTGTCTCCGGCATAGCCTGCGTCGGCGAAGGCCTTGACGATGAAAGGGTAGGAGCGGCGCGACTGCTTGAGCGCCGGCACGGCCCCGTCGCGGTCCTGAACGTCGGCCGGCTGCGGGGCAAGCACCAGGGCGCGGCCGTCCGTGTCCACCAAGGCCTGGCGCTTGCGACCCTTCACCTTCTTGCCCGCATCGTAGCCTCGCGGGCCGCCGCTTTCCGTGGTCTTCACGCTCTGGCTGTCGAGCACGGCCGCCGTGGGCGACGCGTCCCGCCCGGCGCGCTCGCGGTCCAGCATGACGAGGTGATGGTTGATGCCGGCGAACAGGCCATTGTCGCGCCAAGTGCTGAAGTAGCCATAGACCGTGCTCTTCGGCGGCAGGTCTTTCGGCAGAAGGCGCCATGGAACGCCGCCACGCAGAACAAAGAAGATGCCGTTCACGATGTCCCGCAGCGACCACAGCCGCGGCCGCCCGAGCGGGTTGGCGGACGGCAACAGCGGTTCGAGGACCGCCCATTCGGCGTCGGTCAGATCGGTTGAGTAGCGGAGGTCCGAGCGGCTATGCTGCTCACGGGTGGCCGGGGTCCACATGGCGGTTCCAGATCAGGTTTCAGCACCCTCCTGGAATCATCTCTGCCCCGGCCACTCAACCTCTCGTGCCCTTATCGGACGGACACTAACCGCATAAGCGAGTCTGAACGGGAACCGTGGGCTGAGGGCCGCCTGGGTGGTCATCGGCAATTTCAGCGCGTGAAACGGCTCTGGCCTCGTCTGTTGATGGGCTCGCGTGCCCCGCAAGTGATTAGGCCGCAGTCCGCCGTCGATATCCCGCCCCGGGCCGCCCAACGTTGAGCTTCATGGAAGGCCGCAAAGTGTGGCTCGACGTCGCTGCCAGCGGTCTATGTGACCCGACATCGCGCGACGTTGTCATGACTGCTGGTAACAGGCTCCCACTTGTCACCCGTGCCTGCCCATGAGCCACGACCGGCAAGCGCCCGAGGAAGGGAGGACGCGCCGCGCCCCGCGCGGCTCCGAAGGACCCGATCAGAAGCTTTTCTCGCGAGTGATGCTCGTTGCTCTTAACCGCGCGCAATGGCACGGGCCCGAATCCCATATCCGGGGAGGTGCAATAGCGAGCGGTACGAGCCGACTCGAAATGTGGGCTGCAATAGGGGGTGCGATGTTTGGCCGAAGCCGAAATTGATGCTGAAACAGTGAGTTAGGCGCGGGAAGTGGCGGAGAGGGAGGGATTCGAACCCCCGATAGGCTTGCACCTATGCCGCATTTCGAGTGCGGTGCTTTCAACCACTCAGCCACCTCTCCAGGCCGCTGTGCCGCCCCGGGGGGCTGCATCGCTGATGGTAGCGGGGGCGTAGCATGCGGGGCGGGGGCGGGCAAGGGGGTCGTCAGAGGCCGACGCGCAGCAGGCTCACGAGGCCGCCGGCGAGGGCCAGCGCGGCGCCCACGGCGAGGCCGAGGCGGGGCGCGAGGCCGGAGGGCGCCAGGGTGAAGAGGAGCGCCATGATGACGGCGCCCGCCGTCTGGCCGCATTGGCGCGCTGTCGCCTGCATGCCGCCCGCCGCGCCGCTGCGCGCCCGCGGGGCCGACAGCAGCATGTTGCGGTTGTTGGGCGTCTGGAAGAAGCCGAAGCCGAGCCCGCTCAGCACCGTGAAGAGCACCAGCGGCGCGAGAGAGCCGTCGAAGCGCCAGAAGGCCGCGAGCCCGAGGCCGCCGGCGAGGCAGAAGCCGCCGGCCGCGCAGAGCCAGGCGGTGGGGACGCGGTCGGCGAAGCGGCCCGACACGGGGGCGGCGAGCGCCACCGTCAGGGGCCAGGGGGTCATGTAGAGGCCCGTCGTCAGCGGGTCGCGGCCGAGCCCGTGCTGCAGGTAGAAGGGCAGCGCCACGGAGCTCACCATCTGGGCCGCGAAGCAGCACACCGAGGCCACGACCGAGTAGCGGAACGTGCCCCCGCGCAGCAGGTCGAGCGGCACCAGCGGGGCAGGGCGCGGCATCTCGCGGCGCACGAGGGCGACGAGGCTCGCCAGCGCGGCGGCGAGAAGCCCGGCCGCCGCGGCCGGCCGGGTGGCGAGGAGGTCCACCCCCACGACCAGCGGGGCGAAGAAGCCGGCGTTCAGCGCCACGCTGAGCCCGTCGAGCCGGCGGCGCGTGCCCGTCGTGCCGGGCAGCGCCCCGGCCGCCAGCAGCACCAGGAGGCCGATCGGCACGTTGACGGCGAAGAGCCAGGGCCAGTCCGCGACCGACAGGATGAGCGCCCCGAGCGTCGGCCCGGCGGCGGCGGACAGCGCCACCACGGTGGCGTTGAGCCCGATGGCGCCGCCGAGCCGCCGCTGCGGATAGGTGAAGCGCAGCAGCGCGGCGAGCAGCGCCATGATGGCGGCGGCGCCGAGCCCCTGGACGAAGCGCGCCGCCACCAGCCAGGGCAGCGAGGGCGACAGCGCGCAGAGCGCCGAAGCCCCGGTGAACACCACCACGCCCGCCGTGAAGACGCGGCGGTAGCCGAAGCTTTCGCCGAGCGCCGCGCAGGGCAGCAGCGCGACCACCAGCGCCATCTGGTAGCCGGTCACCACCAGCACCGAGGCCGAAGCCGAAACGTGCAGCGCCCCCGACAGGGTCGGCAGCGCCACGTTGGCGATGGCGCCGTCGAGCACGGCGAGCACGATGGCGGCCAGGATGGCGGCCGCGGCGAGCGTGCGGCGGGGCTGGGGCAGGCCGTCCTCGGCCTCGGGCGGACGGGCGGCGGCGGCGGGGTCGGCCGCGGTGGCGGCCCGGCGGGGCGGGGGAGGACTGGCGTCGGTCATGGGGCCCTTATGGGGCGCAGGGGCCCGGGCGGGAACGGACATCTTGCCTCCGGGGCACCGACCCGCTAGCGTCCGGTGAAATCTCGGCCCCGGTCACCTTCGCTGGTTTCACGGGGCCTTTTGGCGTTTGAGGACGAGCGAAGAGATGGCCAACGTCGTGGTGGTCGGCGCCCAGTGGGGCGACGAGGGCAAGGGCAAGATCGTCGACTGGCTGTCGACCGAGGCCGACGTCGTGGTCCGGTTCCAGGGCGGTCACAATGCCGGCCACACGCTCGTCATCGACGGGGTGGTGTACAAGCTCGCGCTCCTGCCCTCCGGCATCGTTCGCCCCGGCAAGCTGTCGGTCATCGGCAACGGCGTGGTGCTCGATCCCTGGCACCTCGCCAAGGAGATCGACACGCTGCGGGGGCAGGGCGTCGTGGTCGACCCCGACACGTTCAAGGTCGCCGAGAACGTCACGCTGATCCTGCCGCTGCACCGCGAGCTCGATGCCCACCGCGAGGCCGGCGCCGGCCCCGAGGGCGCCATCGGCACCACCCGGCGCGGCATCGGCCCCGCCTACGAGGACAAGGTCGGCCGCCGCGCCATCCGGCTGTCCGACCTCGCCGAACCCGCGTCCCTCGACGCCAAGATCGGCCGGCTGATGTCGCACCACGAGCCGCTGCGCCGCGGCCTCGGCCTGCCCGCCGTCGAGCCCGCGGCCCTCAAGGCCGACCTCATGGCCATCGCGCCCCTGGTGCTGCCCTTCATGGCCCCCGTGCCCGGCATCCTCGAGGCGGCCCGCCGCGCCGGCCGGCGCATCCTGTTCGAGGGTGCGCAGGGCGCCATGCTGGATGTCGACCACGGCACCTATCCCTTCGTGACCTCGTCCAACACCGTGGCGGGCGCCGCCACCACGGGCTCGGGCCTCGGGCCGGGCGCGATCGGCTCGGTGCTCGGCATCGTCAAGGCCTATACGACGCGCGTCGGCGGCGGCCCTTTCCCGACCGAGCTCCACGACGCGGTCGGCCAGCTCATCGGCGACAAGGGCCACGAATACGGCGTCAACACCGGCCGCCGCCGCCGCTGCGGCTGGTTCGATGCCGTGCTGGTGCGCCACGCGGTCCGCACCAGCGGCATCACGGGCCTCGCCCTCACCAAGCTCGACATCCTCGACGGCTTCCCCGAGGTGAAGATCTGCACCGGCTACCGGCTCGACGGCCAGCTCATCGACCGCCTGCCGGCGAGCCAGGCGGCGCAGGACCGGGTCGAGCCCGTCTACGAGACCTTCGCGGGCTGGGAGGGCACGACGGCGGGCGCCCGCTCCTGGGCCGACCTGCCGGCGCAGGCCATCAAATACGTGCGCTATGTCGAGGAACTCGTCGGCGCCCCCGTGTCGCTGCTGTCGACCAGCCCCGAGCGCGACGACACGATCCTGGTGCAGAACCCGTTCCAGGACTGACGGCCGCCCCGGGCGTGTCCGCCGCGACACGCCCGGCCGGTGCCTGACAGGGCAGCGCTTCGGCTCCGGTTGACGGCCCCGGTTTTAATTGGTCTGAACGCGCCATGGCCGAATATTTCCCGCTTCTCGACCGCGCCGTTTCCGGCCTGACGGAGCCGACCGCCGAAGCCCGGCGGTCCATCTACGAGCGCGCCAGGACGGCGCTGATCGGCCAGCTCAGCCGGATGGACCCTCCGGTGCCGGAGGAGGACATCGCGCGCGAGAGCGCGGCGCTCGACGAGGCCATCGCCCGCGTCGAGGCGCGTTTCGCGGCCGCGCACCCGGCGGGACCCGCGCCCGAGTCGCCGCCCGTCGTGGTCCCGCCCCCACCCGCACCCGAGGCGCCGTCCGTCGTGGTCCCGCCCGCGCCACCGCGCCCAGGCCCCATCGTCAGCCCCCTCGTCGGCCCCCCGCCGCTCCCCACCGGCACGGCGCCGCCCGTCGCGCCGCCGGCGCGCGAGCGGCCCGTCATCGGCCCGAGGCCCACGCCCGCGCCCGAGCGCCCGGCACAGGGCGCCGGCCGCCTGCCGCCGCGCCCCGCTCCCGGACCGGCGACGCGCGGCACCCGGCCCGTGATGGCGCTGCGCCCCGGTGCCGGGCCGACGCCGGGGGAGGAGCGGGTCCCGCCCGACAGGCAGGACGAGGCCGGCCTGCCGCCGGCCGGCCGGCTGCCGACGGAGGCTCCGGCCGCCGCGGGTAGCGAGGGCGCGGGCTTCGCCGCGGCACTCGACGCCGCCGCCGACCGTGCCGCCGCGCCGGCCGAGGAGGCGAGCGCCGCCGCGACGCCGGCACGGTCGCGCGATGCCGGCCAGCGCCCCCCCGCGCCGCGCCCCCGTGAAGCCCGACGCCTCGGCTGGCCGATCCTCGCCGGGCTCGCCGCCGCCGTGCTGGTCATGATCGGCATCGGCGTCGCGGCCTACCGGCTGCGCGACCGGCCCGAGCAGGTGGTGGCGGCCCACGCGGCCGCCAGCCAGGCACCCGAGGCCGAGGCGCCCGGCAAGACGGTGGACCGCGCCAGCCCGGCCAGCACCGACGCGGCCGGAGATGCCTCCGCCTCCGAGCCCGTCTCCGGGGCCGCCGTCCCGGCTCCGGTCGGGCAGAACGGCACCGACGGCGCGCCCGCGCCGAGCGGGCCCGCCATCGCGGTGGCGCAGCGCGCCGCCCTCCTGGTCGATGCGCCGGACGAGCCGCAGCGCGTCAAGACCTACGTGGGCACGGTGGTGTGGCACCTCGACAGCGTCAGTCCCGGGCAGGGCCAGCCGCTCGCCACCGCCGTCAAGGCGGACGTCGACATCCCCGACGCCAAGCTCAAGGTGACGATGCTGATGCAACGCAACCCGGAGCCGCAGCTGCCGGCGTCCCACACGATCGAGTTCCACTTCCTGCCCCAGGGCGGCAACAGCCTCGGCTCCGTCAAGCAGGTCAACGTGCCCGAGATGCGCAAGGACGACGACGCCCCCACGGGCGACCCGCTGGCGGGCGTCCCGGTCGCCATCACGGACAATTACTTCCTCGTCGGCCTGTCGCGGGGGGCGGCCGAGAGCCAGAACATGCGGCTCATCGCCGAGCGCAACTGGTTCGACATGTCGCTGCTCTTCGTGTCCGGCAAGCTCGGCAAGCTCACCTTCGAGAAGGGCGCCGCCGGCCAGCGCACCTTCGACGACGCCATCGCGGCCTGGAAGTGAGGCGGCCGGGTCCGGGCGGCGGACCACGGCCGGCCTCACCCCGCCCGGGGCCGGCCCGCGCGCCCGCCGCGACACGCGGGCTTGCTCCGGCCCGCGGCTTGCACGACAAGGGGCCGATCGGACCGCCCATGGTCGAGGGAGCCCCATGTCCACCTTCACGGTTCACGTGCCGCCCGGCATCGCGGACGCCGCCGCGCGGGCGGAGGACACCGTTTTCGTGCGCGAAGGGTTCGACTGGCCGGCCTTTCTCTTCGGGCCGCTCGCGCTGCTCTACCGCGGGCTGTGGCGCGCCGCGCTCGCCTGGGCGGTCGCGGGGGCGGCGCTGTTCGGGCTCGCGGTCGTGTTCGGCCTGCCGGCGCTGCCGCGCGCGCTGCTCTACCTCGTCGTCGCGATCCTGACGGGGCTCGAGGCCGCCGAGGCGCGGCGCCGGGCGCTGGGCCGGGCCGGCTTCATCCCGGCGGCCCTGGTCTGCGGCGTGACGCGCGAGGCCGGCGAGCGCCTGTTCTTCGCCGGGCAGGTCCCGCTGTCGGCGCCGCTGCCGGCGCGCCGGGGGGCGGCCTCGCGCGGCCCGGACGCCAGGCCCGGCGTGATCGGCCTCTTCCCCTCCGCGGAGCGCCGCCCGTGAGCGGCGTCGCGATCGTCGACTACGGGTCGGGCAACCTCGCCTCGGCCGCCAAGGCGTTCGAGCGCGCCGCCCGCGAGGCCGAGCTCGACGTCGAGGTGCTGGTCACGAGCGACCCCGACAGGGTCCGCCGGGCGGACCGCATCGTGCTTCCCGGGGTCGGCGCCTTCGCGGACTGCCGGCGCGGGCTCGATGCCGTGCCGGGCCTCGTGGGCGCCATGACGGATGCCGTGGTGCACGGGGGCCGGCCCTTCCTCGGCATCTGCGTCGGCATGCAGCTCATGGCGACGCGGGGGCTCGAACACGAGACCGCCTACGGGCTCGACTGGATCCCCGGCGACGTCGTGCCGATCCGCCCCGCCGACCCGGCCCTGAAGATCCCCCACATGGGCTGGAACACGCTGCGGGCCCGCTCGATCCACCCGCTGCTCGACGGCATTCCGACCGGCGAGGGCGGTCTCCACGCCTATTTCGTCCACAGCTATGCCCTGAAGCCCGTGGCGGACAGCGACGTCCTGGCGGTGACGGATTACGGCGGCCCGGTCACGGCCGTCGTGGCGCGCGACAACATGGCGGGCACGCAGTTCCATCCCGAGAAGAGCCAGAAGCTCGGCCTCGCCCTCATCAGCAACTTCCTTCGGTGGCAGCCGTGATCCTCTTCCCCGCGATCGACCTCAAGGACGGCGAATGCGTCCGGCTCGTCCATGGCGAGATGGGGTCGGCGACCGTGTTCAATCCCGATCCGGCGGCACAGGCCGAGCAGTTCGAGCGCCAGGGCTTCCCCTACCTGCACCTCGTCGACCTCGACGGCGCCTTCGCGGGCAAGCCGCGCAATGCCGAGGCGGTCGAGGCCATCCTCGACCGCGTCGCCCTGCCGGTGCAGCTCGGCGGCGGCATCCGCGACATCCGCACCGTCGACATGTGGCTGAAGCGCGGCATCGCCCGCGTCATCCTGGGGACCGCCGCCGTCAAGGACCCCGGCTTCGTGCGCGAGGCGGCCCGGCTCTTCCCCGGGCAGGTGGCGGTGGGGATCGACGCGCGCGACGGGCTCGTGGCGGTCGAGGGCTGGGCCAGGACCGTGAACCTCAGTGCGGTGGAGCTCGGGCGGCGCTTCGAGGACGCCGGCGTGGCCGCCATCATCATGACCGACATCGGGCGCGACGGCGCCATGAAGGGCCTGAATCTCGTCGGCACCCTGGCGCTGGCCGAGGCCGTCCACCTGCCGGTGATCGCCTCGGGCGGCCTCGCGTCGCTGGACGACGTGGCGCGGCTGCTCGAGCCCGATTGCGCCGTGCTGGCCGGCGCCGTGACGGGCCGGGCCCTCTACGACGGCCGGCTCGACCCGGCGGCGGCGCTGGCCATGATCGCCGCCGCCCGCCAGGGCAGCGCACCGTGCTGAAGTCCCGCGTCATCCCCTGCCTCGACGTCAAGGACGGGCGTGTCGTCAAGGGCGTGAACTTCGTGGACCTGCGCGACGCCGGCGATCCCGTGGCCTGCGCCATCGCCTATGACGCGGCCGGGGCCGACGAGCTCTGCTTCCTCGACATCACGGCCTCCAGCGAGGACCGGGGGATCCTGCTCGACGTCGTGCGCCGCACCGCCGAGGCCTGCTTCATGCCCCTCACGGTCGGGGGCGGAGTGCGCACCGTGCAGGACATCCGCACCCTGCTGCTCGCCGGGGCCGACAAGGCCTCGATCATGTCGGCCGCCGTTCAGGACAGGGACTTCGTGTCCCGCGCGGCCGAGAAGTTCGGCAGCCAGTGCATCGTGGTCGCGGTCGACGCCAAGCGGGTGTCGGGCGAGGGCGAGGCGCCGCGCTGGGAGGTCTTCACCCACGGCGGACGGCGGGCGACCGGCCTCGATGCCGTCGCCTATGCCTGCGACGTCGCCGGGCGGGGCGCGGGCGAGATCCTGCTCACCTCCATGGACCGGGACGGCACCAAGGCGGGTTTCGACCTGGCCCTCACCCGCGCGGTGGCGGATGCCGTGCCGGTGCCGGTCATCGCCTCGGGCGGCGTCGGCACGCTCGATCACCTCGTCGAGGGCGTGCGCCAGGGCGGGGCCAGCGCCGTCCTGGCGGCCTCGATCTTCCATTTCGGTCAGCATACGATCGCGGAGGCCAAGCACCACATGGCCGAGGCGGGCCTCGCCATGAGGCTCGACCGGTGAGGGCGCGGCAGGTGAGGGCGCGGCGCCCCGGCACCGGGAGGAGCGCGAGATGAGCATGACCGACCTGCCGCCCCGCGAGGGCGGCGAACGCCCCTTCACGCTCGGCGAGCTCGAGGGGCTGATCGGCGCCCGCGCCGGGGCCGTCTCGGACACGTCCTACACGCGCTCGCTGCTCGACGCCGGCGTTCCCCGCATCGCCAAGAAGTTCGGCGAGGAGGCGGTCGAGGCCGTCATCGCGGCCGTCGAGAAGGACGGGCCCGCCCTGCTTTCCGAAGCGGCCGATGTGATCTACCATCTGTTGGTGCTGCTCCACGCGTCGAACCTGTCTCTGGACCAGGTCGTTGCCGAGCTGGGCCGGCGCACCCGTCAATCGGGGCACGAGGAGAAAGCCTCGCGGCGACCCGCAACCTGAGCCACCGGATGCTCGACGTGATCGCCCCAGCCCTCCCCGTCCGCGACGGTCTTCCGGAAGGGGGGCTCGTCGGCTCGCCCTACCACCACTTCACCCGCGAGGACTGGGCGGCCCTGCGCGCCGACACGCCGCTGACGCTGACGGTGGAGGACCTGCGCAAGCTGCGCGCCACCAACGACCCGATCTCGATCGACGAGGTGGTGGCCATCTACCTGCCGCTGTCGCGGCTGCTCGCCCTCTACGTCGCCGCCACCCAGGGCCTGTTCAAGGCGACGCAGCGCTTCCTGGGCGCCGAGGACGGCAAGGTGCCCTACATCATCGGCGTGGCGGGCTCGGTCGCGGTGGGCAAGTCGACGACCGCGCGGGTGCTGAAGGCGCTCATGTCGCGCTGGCCCAACACGCCCAAGGTGGAGCTCGTCACGACGGACGGCTTCCTCCACCCCAACCGCATCCTGCACGAACAGGGACTGATGGAGCGCAAGGGCTTTCCGGAAAGCTTCAACGGCGCCGCCCTGATCCAGTTCCTGTCCGACGTGAAGGCCGGCAAGCGCAACGTCGAGGCGCCCGTCTACTCCCACCTTACCTACGACGTGCTGGCGGAGGAGCGCGTCCAGGTGGACCGGCCCGACATCCTCATCGTCGAGGGGCTGAACGTGCTGATCCCGAACCGCCCCGCGCGGGACGGGCGCGACATCCCCTTCGTGTCGGACTTCTTCGACTTCTCGGTCTACCTCGATGCCGACGAGGACCTGCTCGAACACTGGTACGTGGCGCGGTTCATGGCGCTGCGCGAGACCGCCTTCCGCGATCCCCTGTCGTATTTCCGCCGCTACGCCGACATCGGCCCCGAGGAGGCCGAGACCATCGCGCGGGACATCTGGCGCCGGATCAACCTGAAGAACCTCGTCGAGAACGTCCGCCCGACGCGGGCCCGCGCGAGCCTGGTGCTGCGCAAGGGCGCGAGCCACGCGATCGAGCGCGTCGCCTTGCGCAAGCTGTGAGGGCGCCTCCGGGCGGCTCCCGGCCGGGACGGGTCGGGGGCCGCCCGGGGGACGTCACGCGGCCACCGCGGCCGGCACGCCGCAGCCTGCGAAGAGGTCGGCCACGCGGGCCGCCGGCAGCGGCCGGCTGATCAGATAGCCCTGCAGCTGGTGGCAGCCCTCGCCGGTCACGAAGCCGCGCTGCTCCTCCGTCTCGACCCCTTCGGCCGTCACGATCATGCCGAGCTTGGTGCCGAGCGTCGCGACGGCCTGGACGATCGCCACGCTGTCGGCGTCGTCCGGCAGCTGGCGCACGAAGGACTGGTCGATCTTGAGCTTGTCGAAGGGGAACCGCCGCAGGTAGCTCAGGGACGAATAGCCGGTGCCGAAGTCGTCGAGCGAGACGCGGATGCCGAGCATCCGCAGCGCATGCAGCAGCGCCACGGTCTCGCCCTCGTCCTCGATGAGGGCGGTTTCGGTCAGTTCCAGCTCGAGGCGATACCCCGGGACCCCGGTCTCGGCCAGGATCCCGGCGACCGTCGCGGCGAACTCCCTGTCGCGCAGCTGCACGGGCGACACGTTGACCGCCACGGCGAGGTGGTCCGGCCACCGGGCCGCCTCGGCGCAGGCGGCCCGCAGAACCTGCCGGCCGATGGCATCGATGAGGCCGAGCTCTTCGGCCAGCGGGATGAATTCGGCCGGCGATACGGGGCCGCGCCGCGGGTGGTTCCAGCGCACCAGCGCCTCGGCGCCCGTGAAGCCGCCCGTCGCCGCATCGACCTGGGGCTGGTAGACGACCTCGAACTGGTGGTGCGCCGTGGCGTGGCGCAGGTCCGCCTCGAAGGCGCGCCGGTCCCGCATCTGGTCGTCCATGACGGCTTCGAAGAACCGGCAGGCGCCGCGCCCCTCGGTCTTGGCGCGGGAGAGCGCGAGGTCGGCGTGGCGCGCCAGCACTTCGAGCGTGTCGCCGTCGCCGGGTGCGAGCGCGATGCCGATGCTGGTGCCGAGGTCGGGCATCTGGGCGCCGACCGGGAAGGGTCGCGCGATCGCCTCCATCATGCGCTCCGCGATCTCCATCACCTCCTGGGTGCTGGCGACCGGGTCGAGCAGGACGGCGAACTCGTCGCCGCCGAGCCGGGCCACGAGGTCGCCCGTGCGGGCGGCCGCGAGTAGCCGGTCCGCGACGCCGCGCAGCACTTCGTCTCCGGTGGTGTGGCCGAGCATGTCGTTCACGGCCTTGAACCGGTCGAGATCGAGCATCAGCAGCGCGAACGCGCCCTCGCTGCGGCGGCGCCGGGCGCAGCGCGCCGTCACGGCTTCGCCGAAGCTCAAGCGGTTGGCGAGCCCGGTGAGCGGGTCGCGGTGAGCGAGCCGCAGCATGTCGGCTTCGATCTTCAGCCGGTCGCGCTGGTCGCGGATCGCCAGCACGGTCTGGGGCCGGCCGCGGAGGGCGATGGGCTTCGACACGACCCGCACCGGCACGCCCTCGCCCGTCCGCGTCCGTAAGAGCGCGTCGCGCTCCTGGCCGTCCACCGCCTGCCAGCCATCGAAGTCGGGCAGCAGGCCGTCGACGGATCGGCCGGCGAGGTCGGCGGCGGTCCAGCCCGTCATCGCGGCGAGGCTGTGGTTCAGCCCGATGACATGCGGGCCGTCGCAGATGAGCAGACCCTCGACGGCGATGTCGGCGAGGTCCTGCAACCGGCGCTTCTCGGCCAGGTGCCGGCGCCGCTCGCGCCCCTGCAGCCACAACGCCGCGAGCGACAGGCCCACGATCAGCAGGGCGACGTTGGCGACCAGCAGCGTCAGGACGATGAGATCGACCGCCCCGGCGGGCTCGGCCGCGACCGGGTCGTAGACCAGGGTCACGGCACTCATGCCGATGAAATGAGCCGAGCAGACCGCCAGCATGAGGGCCGGGGGCGCGAGCCGGCGCAGTCCCCGGGCCCGGCAAAGCGGCAGCACCGCGGCCAGCACGGCGAGCCCGATAGCGCACAGGACCGACACCGCCACCGTGCCGGGGTTCCAGCGCATCTCGCCCTGGACCTGCATCGCACGCATGCCGGTGTAGTGCATGGCCGCGATGGCGAGACCCACGAGGCTGCCGCCGGCGAGGCGCCCGGCGAGGCCCGGCCATCGCAGGATCAGGGCGCCGGCGGCCGCCACGAGCGCGAGCGCGATGAGGAAGGACAGGACGGTGCCGGCGAGGGCGAAGCAGAACGGCAGGCCGGGCGCATAGGCCACCATGGAGATGAAGTGGGTCGCCCAGATGGCCGACGCTGTCGCCACGCAGGCGGCGCCCGCCCAAACCCGGCGTGCCAGGCGATCGCGCGTGCGCAGCACTTCCCGCCCGAGCGCGAATGTCGCCCAGACTCCCAAAGCACAGATGCAGGCCGCGAGGCCGACCATCCAGCCCTGATGTTGGCCCGTGATGCAGGTGTAGAGTGTCGCCACGGTTGCCGCTCTCCCCGGTCATCCGGCCTGCCGTCCGGCAGGCAAGGAACGATCGGACGAGATGCATTCTGCACTCCGACCATTAAAGAATCTCCATCTCGGTGGGCCGTAGAGCGACACACGCAGCAAGACGCAGGAAGACGACGCGGCCTTTGCCGGGCGGGTGGCTGGTATCTAACCTTGGGTGTGTATCAAGGGATATTTACACCCTCAGCGCGAAAGACTCGCCTCGACGGCCTGTGCGGGACCAGGGGACGCGGCAGCGCCGGCGAGGGCCGGGCCGCGGCCGAGCGGCGCCCGGGATGCCGGCGGGTGCGTCGGCTTGCCCCTCCCCGGCAACGCGCCTATGACGGCTCGCCGCGGTTCTCGGGGACGCGGCGGCGGATCGAGCGGAGGCGGCACATGGGAACGGCCGAGGAGGACGAGCGGGTGCGCCAGCAGCCGGGCTCCGCCGCGGCACGGGCCCGGCCCGACCGGCGTGCCGAAGCGCTGCGCGCCAACCTGAAGCGCCGCAAGGTCCAGGCCAGGGCGCGCGACGAGGCTCGGCAGGACAGCCCGCCGGCCGACGCCCTCGAGCGGGACCTTTGATCGCCGACCCGCAACCGGAAGGGGCCGCGCCGCAGGGGCGCCGCCCATGGAGCAGACACACATGGACCGCATTCGCGTCGTCGGCGGGCAGAAGCTCAACGGCACGATCCGCATCTCCGGCGCCAAGAACGCGGCCCTGCCGTTGATGATCGCCAGCCTGCTCACCGACGAGACGCTGACGCTGGAGAACGTGCCGCGCCTCGCGGACGTGAACCTCCTGGTCCGCATCCTCGGCAACCACGGCGTCGACTATACGCTGAAGGGCAAGCGCCCGGGCGAGGAGCTCCAGTCGGGCCAGACGGTCGACCTGCGCGCCGAGCGGATCGTCGACACGACGGCGCCCTACGACCTCGTCAGCCGCATGCGGGCGAGCTTCTGGGTCATCGCGCCGCTGCTCGCCCGCGCGGGCGAGTGCAAGGTGTCGCTGCCGGGCGGCTGCGCCATCGGCACGCGGCCGGTCGATCTCCTGCTCATGGTGCTGGAACGCCTCGGCGCCACCATCGCGATCGAGAACGGCTATGCCCTGGCCCGCGCCCCCCGCGGACTGCGCGGGGCCGAGATCGCCTTCCCCAAGGTGACGGTGGGGGGAACCCATACGGCACTGATGGCGGCCGCGCTCGCCCAGGGCACCACCACGGTGCTGAACGCCGCGCGCGAGCCGGAGGTCGTCGACCTCGCCGATTGCCTCAACAAGATGGGCGCGCGCATCACGGGGGCCGGCTCCTCCACCATCACGATCACCGGCGTGTCGAAGCTGCACGGCGCCCGCCACGCCGTCCTGCCGGACCGCATCGAGGCCGGTACTTACGCCATGGCGGTCGCCATGACGGGCGGGGACGTGATGCTGGAGGGGGCCAGGGCCGACCTCCTCGCCGGTGCCGTCGAGGCCCTACGGCAGTCCGGCGCCACGCTCGACGCGTCGGCGGAGGGCCTGCGCGTGCGGCGGAACGGCAACGGCATCCAGCCCGTCGACATCTCGACGGCGCCCTTCCCGGGATTCCCGACCGATCTCCAGGCGCAGTTCATGGCGCTGATGACGCGGGCGGCGGGCTCGTCGCGGATCACCGAGACGATCTTCGAGAACCGTTTCATGCATGTCGGCGAGCTCACCCGCTTCGGCGCGAGGATCCGGCTCGACGGCGATGCCGCCATCGTGGACGGCGTCGAGCGCCTGCAGGGCGCGCCCGTGATGGCGACCGACCTGCGCGCCTCGGTGTCGCTGGTCATCGCCGCGCTGGCCGCGGAAGGCGAGACCACGGTCAACCGCGTCTACCACCTCGACCGCGGCTTCGAGCACCTCGAGCACAAGCTCGGCCAGTGCGGCGCCGTGGTGGAGCGCATCTCGGGCCACGCCTGACCGGTTCGGGCGGGACGGCGGTGGCCTGCGGTGCCGGATCGATACCGGATGTCAACCTTGCCGGCACGCTCTCGCGAAAGTGATCGATGGCCGCCCCTGCGGCGCTTGTCGGCGCGCGAGAGCGTGTCATCCTGCCGTCGTCGCATTGTCACGTGCGGCGATGAACCAGGGAGTTCGGGATGTCCTTGCAGGGCCATATCGCTGAATTGAGCCGGCGGCACCAGGTGATCGACAGGCAGATCGAGGCCGAGAAGACCCATCCGGCCTGCGACCCCGTCAAGCTGACCGAACTCAAGCGCAAGAAACTCATCCTCAAGGACGAGATGGCCAAGCTGAGGCACTGACCTCATCACGATCGCTTCCCCGCAACGCTCGCGGCGCAGACCCCCACCGGGTCCTGCGCCGTTTTCACAACCGGCCCGTCCCGCTGCGCGGCCCCCGCCCGGCGAAGGGCCAGGGGTGCCCCTTCGCCGCAACGGCGGATCGATCGTCGGGCGCGGGGCGTTGGCGCCGGGACATCAGGACGGCCGCACCTGTCTCGGATTAATTGTTCGCCATGTGGGCGGACGACTCTAGGTGCGCTGCAGCAAAGCGTCTATAAGACGGGGTTGGCGAGCCGCTTTCGAAACGCGCTTGCCGGAGCCTGCCCCTTCGCGGGCTCCAGAAGGAGAACATCATGGCCTATGCGCTTCCGATCATCTCGGGTGAAAGCGGGCTCACACGCTACCTCAATGAGATCCGCAAGTTTCCCATGCTGGAGCCCCAGCAGGAATACATGCTGGCCAAGCGTTGGCGCGAACACGAGGACCGCGACGCCGCCCAGGAACTCGTCACCTCCCATCTCCGCCTCGTCGCCAAGATCGCGATGGGCTACCGGGGCTACGGCCTGCCGATCGGCGAGGTGATCTCCGAGGGCAACGTCGGCCTCATGCAGGCCGTCAAGCGCTTCGAGCCCGACAAGGGCTTCCGCCTCGCCACCTATGCGATCTGGTGGATCCGCGCCTCGATCCAGGAATACATCCTGCGCTCGTGGTCGCTGGTGAAGATGGGGACGACGGCGAACCAGAAGAAGCTGTTCTTCAACCTGCGCAAGGCCAAGAGCCAGATCTCCGCGCTGGAGGAAGGCGAGCTCCGGCCCGAGCACGTCAGCACGATCGCGACCAAGCTCGGCGTCAGCGAGCAGGACGTCATCGACATGAACCGGCGCCTCAGCGGCGACACTTCGCTCAACGCGCCGATGCGCGAGGACGGCGAGGGAGAATGGCAGGACTGGCTCGTCGACGACTCGACCAGCCAGGAGGTCATCCTCGCCGACGAGGAGGAGAAGCATAACCGCCACGACGCGCTGATCGACGGGCTGAAGGTGCTGAACGCGCGCGAGCGCCGCATCTTCGAGGCTCGCCGCCTCGCCGAGGACCCGATCACGCTCGAGCAGCTCTCGGACGAGTTCAACATCTCGCGCGAGCGCGTCCGGCAGATCGAGGTGCGCGCCTTCGAGAAGGTCCAGTCGGCCGTCAAGGCCGGCATGGCCCGGATCGAGGCGCTGCCGGGCAGAACGGCCGATCACGCCGCCCTGCCGGCGCACTGACGCCCCGCCCGGGGCGACGCGGCGTACCGCGCCCTCGCGCGGCCACGTCCGCCGCCCCGGCCGGGCAAGCCGGGGGTTGGCTCCGGAGCAGTTTCGGCTTGTTCTCGCCTGGATGGCACGCATCGAAGGTGCCGCTCGATCCTGACTACAAGACATCGGAACCGATCCACCACCAGCTTCCCCCGGGGACCCGCATCCTTGCGCGGACGATCGAAGCGAAGGCCGCCTGCGTCATCAGGGGATCCGGGCTGAGCCGCCGCATCGGATCCCGCAGGAGCCGCCCCGCCATGGCCCGCTATCTTGCCCTCATCGCATTCGACGACGCTGCCGGCGCCTACGGTCTCGTCATTCCCGACTTCCCGGGCTGCAACGCGATGGGTGCGACGTTCGAGGACGTCGAGGCGAATGGCATCGAAGCTCTGCGCGAATGGGTCGTCGACACGATCGACGCGTCCGGGGACCTTCCGCGTGCCCGCACCATTGCCGAGCTGCGCCAGGATCCGACGCTGGTCGACGATTTCACGCCGAACGTCGTGGTCGTATCATTGCCCGTCTACCTCGACAACGCGCGCCCTGTGCGGGCCAACCTGTCGCTGGAAGCCGGGCTGCTGGCCGAGATCGATGAGGCGGCGCGCCGTCGCGGCCTGACCCGTTCGGCGTTCCTGACGAGCGCCGCGCGCGACAAGATCGCGGCTGATCGTGGATTGCTCACGATCGCGGAGTAGCGCTCCGTCTTAGGGCGGAGCGAATCCGCGGGCGTGCGAACGCGCTCTACGAGCCGGAACGCCCGGGCAGCAGCGAGCCGATGAGCTGGCGCGCCGCGCCCATGATCATGCTGCCCTCGCGCTGGTCGCCCTTGACGATGGTGGTCATGAAGTTGCGCGCCTGTTCGAAGGTGATGAAGGGCGGCAGCGGCGGGACTTCGGGATCCGTCTTGACCTCCAGCACCACCGGGCGGTCGGCCCGGAGCGCCTCGTCCCAGGCCTCGCCCAGCATCTCGGGGTCGTCGACATAGAGGCCCTTGAAGCCGATCAGCTCGCCGACCTTGTGGTAGGGCACGTTCGGGATCTGCTGCGAGGCGACGAACTTCGGGTTGCCCTCCATGACGCGCTGTTCCCAGGTCACCTGGTTCAGGTCCTCGTTGTTGAAGACGCAGACCACGAAAGTCTTGTTGGACCAGAGATGATGGTATTTGGCCGCCGTGATGAGTTCGGCCATGTTGCTCATCTGCATGGCGCCGTCGCCGACCAGCGCCACCACGGGCCGGTCCGGATGGGCGAACTTGGCCGCGATGGCGTAGGGCACGGCGGCGCCCATCGAGGCCAGCGACCCCGACAGCGATCCCATCATGCCGCGCCGCACCTTGAGGTCGCGGGCGTACCAGTTGGCGCAGGAGCCCGAATCCGAGGTCACGATGCAGCGGTCGGGCAGGCGGGGCGACAGCTCGGTCGTGACGCGCTGCGGGTTGACGGGGTCGGCGGTCTTCAGCGCCTGGGCGGCCGCCTGGTCCCACGAGGTCCGCGTCCAGCCCATGACCTTCTCCTGCCAGGAGCGGTCGGTCTTGCGGTCGAGCAGCGGCAGCAGCGCCCGCAGCGTCTCGGCCGCGTCGCCGTGCAGGTTGCACTCCATCGGGTAGCGGATCGAGAGCATGTCGCCCTTGAGGTCGATCTGCACCCCGCGCGCCTGGCCCTCCTTGGGCAGGAACTCGGCCCAGGGGAAGCCCGAGCCGACCATGAGCAGCGTGTCGCACTCCGCCATCATGTTGGACGAGGCCTCCGTCCCGAGGAGGCCGATGGTGCCCGTCGCCCAGGGCAGGTCGTCGGGCAGCACGAACTTGCCGAGCAGCGCCTTGGCGCAGCCGGCGCCGAGGGTCTCGGCCGTGGCGATCACCTCGTCGACGGCGCCGACGCAGCCGGCGCCGATCAGCATCGCGACCTTCCGGCCCTGGTTGAGGATGTCGGCGGCCTGGCGCAGGTCCCGGTCGTAGGGCACCGTCAGGGGACGGGCGTAGCCGACGCCCGAGAAGGTGTTGCCGTGGGCGCGCTGGGGTTCCTCGTAGGGCAGGTCCTGCAGGTCGTTGGGCAGGATCAGTGCCGTGACGGAGCGCTCCGACACGGCGGTCCGCACCGCGCGGTCGACGAGGTGGCGCACCTGGGCGGGCGCCATGGCGGTCTGCACGAAGGCGCCGGCCACGTCCTTGAACATGGCGTTGAGGTCGATCTCCTGCTGGTAGTGGGCGCCGACCGCCGTGCGGGCCTGCTGGCCCACGATGGCCAGCACCGGCATATGGTCCGCCCGGGCATCGTAGAGGCCGGTGAGCAGGTGCGAGGCCCCCGGGCCCGACGTCGCGATGCAGACCCCGAGTTCACCGCTGAACTTGGCATAGGCCGAGGCCATGAAGGCCGCCATCTCCTCGTGGCGCGCCTGGATGAACTCGATCTTGCCGCCGCTGCGCTGAAGCGCGCCGAAGACGCCGTTGATCCCGTCGCCGGGGTAGCCGAAGACCCTGCGCACGCCCCAGGCGTGCAGGCGCTCGATGATGAAGTCGCCGACGGTGATGCTCATGGCGTTCGGGCTCCGGAATCGTAAGGGTCAGGCGTGAGGCCGGCGCGGCGCACGTCGACGCGCCTGCGTCGATGGCGCGAGCTCTCCCAGGACGGGGTTCATGTGGTAGAGCCCCCGTGACGAGGCCACGCCGGTGTCGCCGCCCGGGTCGCGCGAGACGCAGCCGATCCGGGCCGGGCGTTCCCGGGCGGTGGCCTCCCGAGTGGCGGGATCGACGAGATGCAGAGCGGGTTCGCCGATATCGGCCCAGACGATGGTGTGGCGGCGGCCGGCCGAGCCGGGATGCGCGCCGCGCAGGGTGCCGGCCTGCGGCGTCGAGGATCACCGGCATCGAGGGGCCCACGGGCGGCATCCTTTCGGGCACGGACAGCCGTGCGGCGTTGTGGCGAAACGGCAGGCCGCGGGTGAAGTTCCCGCCGCGGGCGCCGCCCTCCGATGACACGTGTGCCCCGGCTGCTGTTCGTCGTGACGGAGGACTGGTTCTTCGTGTCGCATTTCCTGTCGGTCGCGGCGGCGGCCCGTGCCGCCGGCTTCGATGTCGCCGTCACGGTGCGGCTGCACGATGCGGCCCTGCGCGAGCGGATCGAGGCCGCGGGCGTGCGGGTCATCCCCTCCGCCCACGAGCGCGGCCATTTCGGGCCGCTGGCGATGCTGGGCCACGTCCGCGGCTTCGCGCGGCTGTTCCGGGCCGAGCGGCCCGACATCGTCCACCTCGTGTCGGTGCGGCTCATCGTGCTGGCCGGCCTCGGAGCGCTGATGGCCGGCGTGCCGCGGCGCGTCCAGGCCGTGACGGGCCTGGGGCTCTTCGGCGCCAGCCACGGGCCAAAGGTCCGGCTCGCGCGCCGCGTCCTCGGCTGGCTGTTGCGCGGCCCGCTCGGGGGCCGGCGTGCCCATTTTGTCTTCGAGAACCGGGAGGACCCGGCCATGCTGGGCCTCGATCCGGATGCGCCCTCCGTCACCGTGGTGGGCGGCGCCGGCATCGATCCCTCGCGCGAATGCGCCCAGCCGCTCCCGCCCATGCCGCCGCTGCGGGCCGCGGTCGTGGCCCGCATGGTCCGGTCGAAGGGCATCGACGTCGCCGTCGAGGCCCTGCGCCGGGCCCGCGCCGCGGGGGCGCCGGTCGAACTCTCGCTCTACGGCACACCCGACCCCGAGAACCCGCGCGCCGTCTCGGCCGGCCAGCTCGAACGCTGGTCGGAGGAACCGGGCGTCACCTGGCATGGCCGGGCGGTGGACGTCGCGGCCGTGTGGCGGGACCACCACGTCGTGCTCGTCCCCTCGCGCGGGGGCGAGGGGCTGCCCCGCTCGCTGCTGGAAGGCGCCGCCGCGGCCCGGGCCGTGCTGACGACCGCGACCCCGGGCTGCGCCACGTTCACCCGCGACGGCGTCGAGGGCTTCGTCGTGCCGCCGGACGACCCCGAGGCGCTGGCGGACGGGCTCGTGACCCTGGCCCACGATCCGGAGCTGCTGGAGCGGTTCGCCGGGGCGGCGCGGGCCCGCGTGCTCGACGGCTTCACCACCGAGCAGGTGGCGGCGGATTTCGTCGCCGTCTACCGCGGTCTTGCGGAGACCCTGCGGTGACGCCGATCCTCGACCGGCCGGCCTTCATCCGCCGCCACACCCGCATTCTGCCGGTTCCCCAGGCGCCCGAGATCCGGCTGCACCTCGCCGACGACGCGACGGAGCTGTGGCAGACGACCGAGGCCGACCTCGACGTCCTCGGCCTGCCGCCGCCCTACTGGGCCTTCGCCTGGGCGGGAGGGCAGGCGCTGGCCCGCTACCTCGTCGACCACCCCGACACGGTGCGGGGGCGTCGCGTGCTGGATTTCGCCAGTGGCTCCGGCCTCGTCGCCATCGCGGCGGCCCTGGCGGGTGCGGGGTCCGTCGAGGCCGCCGAGATCGACGGCTTCGCGCTCCACGCCATCGCGCTCAACGCCGCACTCAACGATGTGACGGTCGTGCCGCGGGACGACGTCGCCATCGGCGGGGACGAGGGATGGGACCTCGTCCTGGCGGCGGACGTCTTCTACGAGCGGGACACGGCCGGCGCCGTCACGACCTGGCTGAGGCACCTGGCCCAGGGGGGCACGCAGGTGCTGGTGGGCGATCCGGGGCGGGCCTATTTCGACGCGACGGGGTTCGAGCGGCTCGCCTGCTACGACGTTCCGGTGATGCCGTCGCTCGAAGACGCCAGCATCAAACGCAGCGGGGTCTGGCGCGTCGAGGGGCGGCAGGCGCGCTGAAGCCGTGGGTCCGCCGCGGGCCAGGCCCGCGCGCGCCCGCGATGACGGCGCTCAGCCGAGCGCGATCCGGGCCAGATGTTCGAGCGCCGATCCCGGCAGCAGGGCGGCGGGAACCTGCGGGTCGGCCCCGAGGGCGCGGCGCGCGCCGTCCTCGTCGGCCAGGCGGATGCGGCAGGCCGCCTTGCCGCGGTTGCCCTGGATGCGGATCTGCGGGCCGGTCACCTCGGTGGCGGCGGCGGCATCGATGAAAGTCACGGCGGCGTCTCCGACCCGGAGGTGAACATCGGGTTGATGCGACACCAACGCCGCCGCACCATTTTGGTTCATGCGGCGCGGCGCCTCAGGCCGCCGTCCAGCCTCCGTCCATCGACAGGTTGGCCCCGGTGATCTGGCTGGCCGCGTCCGACGTGAGATAGATGGCGAGGGACGCCACCTGCTCGACCGTGACGAACTGCTTGGTCGGCTGTGCCGCCAGGACGACGTCGTTGATGACCTGCTCCTTCGACAGGTTGCGGGCCTTCATCGTGTCGGGGATCTGACGCTCGACGAGCGGGGTCCAGACGTAGCCGGGCGAGATGCAGTTGACCGTGATGCCGTGGGTGGCGAGTTCGAGCGCCGCCGTCTTGGTCAGGCCCGCGATGCCGTGCTTGGCGGCCACATAGGCGGATTTGAAGGGCGAGGCCACGAGCGAGTGGGCCGAGGCCGTGTTGATGATCCGGCCCCAGCGGCGGGCCTTCATGCCCGGGATCGCGGCCCGCATCGTGTGGAAGGCGGAGGACAGGTTGATCGCCAGGATCGCGTCCCATGCGTCGGGCGGGAAGTCCTCGATCGGCGAGACGCGCTGGATGCCGGCGTTGTTGACCAGCACGTCGACGCTGCCGAGCCGGTCCTCCGCCTCGGCCATCATGGCGCCGATCTCGCCGGGCCTCGACATGTCGGCGGGCGAGTACATCACCGTGACGCCGAACTCGGCGGCGAGGCGGGCCCGGGTTTCCTCGATGGCCGCCGGGTCGCCGAAGCCGTTCAGCACTACGGCCGCCCCCTCGCGTGCGAGCGCGCGCGCGATGGCGAGGCCGATGCCGCTGGTCGATCCGGTGACGACGGCGTTGCGGGACTTCAAGGACATGGCGGGTTCCGGTGCGGGGTCGGGGTGGCGCGGATCCGTCCTACATCGGATCGTGGACCACGGCGATGTCGGGTGGGCGCCGGGCCGCGGACATGCCGACGCCCGACCTGACGGCGGGCGCACGATATGCTAGGCCTCGCCGCCGTGCCGCGCCACCGCAGCCCCGAGGCCGCCACCATGCCCTTGAAACCGACCCGCCTGCCCGCCGAGGAGGAGCGCTTCGAGGTCCGCTTCATCATGCGGGAGGGCGAGACCGAGGTCGACTGTTTCGTCGACGAAGCCGCCATCGAGGATCTCGACCCCGAGGAGGACGACGGGCTTGTGGCGCGTTTCCAGCGCCACCGGGCCGTCTTCGAGGCCATCGCGAGCTGGCTCCACGACGAAGGCGAGGTGCCGCGCGTGGAGCTGCACCACGTGGCGCAGTTCCGCGAGCGCTGACCCGAGGGCGTCAGACGGGGGGCGGGTTGCGTTCGGCGAAGCCGGCCTGGTGCCAGTAGGGATAGGCGGCCGGCTTGGCCGAGGCGTCGTCGAGGCGCTTCACCTGCTCGGGCGTCAGCGACCAGCCGACGGCGCCGAGGTTCTGGCGCAGCTGCTCCTCGTTGCGGGCGCCGACGATGACGCTCGACACCGTGGGGCGGCCCAGCACCCAGTTCAGCGCCACCTGCGGCACGGTCTTGCCGGTCTCCGCCGCGACGGCATCGAGCGCGTCGACGACCTTGTAGACGTAGTCGTCCTCGAGCGGCGGGCCGGCATCGGCGGTCTTGTGCAGACGGCTCTTCTCGGGCAGCGGCTGGCCGCGCCGGACCTTGCCGGTGAGGCGCCCCCAGCCGAGCGGGCTCCATACGACGGCGCCGAGCCCCTGGTCGAGCCCGAGCGGCATCAGCTCCCACTCGTAGTCGCGGCCCACCAGGGAATAATAGGTCTGGTTGGCGACGTAGCGTGGGAAGCCGTGCTTGTCGGCCGTCGCCAGCGACTTCATCACGTGCCAGCCGGAGAAATTCGACACGCCCGTGTAGCGGATCTTGCCCTCGCGCACGAGTTGGTCGAGCGTCGACAGGACCTCCTCGACGGGCGTCAGGGCGTCGAAGCCGTGAAGCTGGAACAGGTCGATATAGTCGGTGCCCAGGCGCTTCAGCTGCCGGTGGACCGTCTCGATGAGGTGGTGGCGCGACGAGCCCACCTGGTTCGGTGCATCGCCCGCGCGGAACGTGGCCTTGGTGGAGATGATCAGGCCGTCGCGCGGCCGGCCCTTGAGGGCGCCGCCCAGCACTTCCTCGGCGGCGCCAGCCGAGTAGATGTCGGCCGAATCGAACATGTTCAGCCCGGCATCGAGGCAGATGTCGATGAGGCGGCGGGCCTCGGTGACGTCCGTCGCGCCCCAGGCCTGAAAGAACTCGCCCTTGCCGCCGAACGTCCCGGTCCCGAAGCTGAGGGCCGGCACCGTGAAGCCCGAGGCTCCGAGACGACGAAATTCCATGGCGATGCCCTCCTGGGCGTGCGTGAGTGATTCTGGTAGGGCCGGCGTCGCGGCCCGGGGCCCCGAGGTCGGCAGGAGTCCCGCGGGCGCGCCCCGGAGCCTGACCGGCCCCGGCCGCCGTCGCGTCCGCCCGGTAACGCCGCCCGACGCGCCGGGGATCCCCCTCGGCGCCGGGCCGGGCGTCTCATGTGCCGCAGAACGTGCGGTAGCCGGACGTGTCGAAGGCGGGCGGCTCGGCATAGGCGGCGAAGGCGGGGCGCTCCGCATAGGGTTCCGAGAGCGCGTCGAGCAGCCTCTCGAACGGTGCGAAATTCGCCTCCCCCACGGCGGCCGCGATGACCTCCTCGACGCGGTGGTTGCGTGGGATCACGGCAGGGTTCACCGACCGCATCGCGGCCCCGCGTCCGGCATCGTGTCCGGGCTCCTCGGCCAGCCGCGCCCGCCAGTGCGGAGCCCAGCCGTCGTAGAGCGTCGGGTCGATGAAGAGGTCGCGGACCGGCCCGTCCCGGTCCGGGCCGTCGGCGGCGTCGCAGAGGCGGCGGAACAGGAGCGTGAAGTCGGCCTTGCCGGCCGCCATGCGGTCGAGCAGGTCCTGCAGCAGCGCCGCGTCGCCGTCCCGCCCGGTCGCGAGCCCGAGCTTGCGCCGGAAGCCGTCGAGATGCGCGGCCTGGAACAGCGGCGTGAAGCCGGCCAGGATCGCGCGGCCACGCTCGAGCCCCTCCTCGTCGCGCTCTGCGAGCAGGGGCAGCAGGCATTCGGTGAGCCGCGCGAGGTTCCATTGCGCGATGCCGGGCTGGTTCCGGTAGGCGTAGCGGCCGCCGCGGTCGATCGAGCTGAACACCGTGGCGGGATCGTAGGCGTCCAGGAACGCGCAGGGGCCGTAGTCGATGGTCTCGCCCGAGACCGACATGTTGTCGGTGTTCATGACGCCGTGGACGAAGCCGACCTGCATCCAGCGCGCCACGAGCGCGGCCTGGCGGGCCACCACGCCTTCGAGGAAGGCCCTGTAGGGCTCGGCGGCCCGGGCGGCCGCGGGATCGTGGCGCGCGATCGCGTGGTCGGCGAGGATGCGCACCGCCTCGGTGTCGCCCCGGGCGGCGAAGAACTGGAACGTCCCGACGCGGATGTGGCTCGTCGCCACCCGCACCAGGGCCGCGCCCGGCTGCGGCGTCTCGCGCCACACGGTGTCGCCCGTGGTGAGCGCCGCGAGCGAGCGGGTCGTCGGTATGCCGAGCGCCGCCATGGCCTCGCCGACGAGATACTCGCGCAGCACGGGCCCCAGCGCCGCGAGCCCGTCGCCCCCGCGGGAGAAGGGCGTCAGGCCCGAACCCTTGATCTGGATGTCCCGGCGGATGCCGTCCCGGCCGATGACCTCGCCGAGCAGCACCGCGCGCCCGTCCCCGAGCTGCGGCGTGAAGCCGCCGAACTGGTGGCCGGCATAGGCGGTCGCGATCGGATCGGCGCCCTCGGGCAGTCCCCGGCCGGCCAGCGCGGCGACGCCCTCCGGCGTCTCGATCCATGCGGCGTCGAGCCCCAGGGCGTCCGCCAGCGGACGGTTCAGCTTGATCAGCCGCGGATCCACGGCGCTCGAGGGCGCGACGCGGGCGAAGAAGCGGTCCGGGAGCCGGGCATAGGAATTGTCGAAGGCGATGCGGACCGTCATGGGGCGGAACCCCTCCTTGGGGCCTTGTGGCGCGCCTGGATCCGCGTTCGGCGGGCGGGCGCGTCCGGGGTCAATCCTCTCGACCCTGGGATCGTTGCCGGGACGGGTCCGCCCGGCCGCCGGCGGGCCGCCCGCTTCGGTCCCCAGGGCGCCCGAGACGCCCTGACGAGAAGCGCCGCAAGAGCAATCAACCATGGCTTTGCCGGCGCAAGACTGATTAGGCTAGGCGCATGAGAGCACAATCCCTCGACTTCCTCACCGCCATCGTCAATGCCCCCTCGCCGAGCGGCTACGAGCAGCCCGCCGCGCGCGTCTTCCGGGCCTACACCGAGGGCGCCGCCGACCGCGTCACCACGGACGTGCACGGCAATGTGGCGGCGATCCTGAACCCCGCCGCCGCGACCCGCATCATGCTGGCCGGCCACATGGACGAGATCGGCTTCATCGTCCACCACATCGACGACGAGGGCCTGCTGCACTTCCAGGCGATCGGCGGGCACGACAGCGCCATTCCGGTCGGCCAGCGGGTGTGGGTGCATGGCCGCCAGCGTTTGGCCGGCGTCATCGGCCGGACCGCCATCCACCTGCAGGACGAGAGCGAGCGCAAGCGCAAGCCCGAGTTCAAGGACCTCTGGATCGACATCGGGGCGACGTCCCGGGCCGAGGCCGAGGAGATCGTCGACCTGGGCGACGTCGCGACCTTCCAATACGAGTTCCAGCCTCTCCTGGGCGACCGGGCGACGGCCCGCGGCTTCGACAACAAGATGGGGTCCTTCGTGGTGGCGGAAGCGCTGCGCCTGCTCAAGGAGGACGGCGGCCTGCATCCCGGGGTCGGCGTCTACGCGGTCGCGACCGTGCAGGAGGAGATCGGGCTGCGCGGCGCCCGCACGGCCGCCTATGGGATCGGCGCCGGGACGGGCCTCGCCGTCGACGTCAACCATGCCATCGACTATCCGGGCGTCAGCAAGGCGCGCCACGGCAGCCTCGCGGTCGGCAAGGGGCCCAGCGTGTCGCGCGGGCCCAATACCAACCCCGTCACCTTCGCGCTGATCACCCGCGCGGCGCGGGAGGAGGGTATCCCCTACCAGGTCAGCGTCAGCCCCGGCGGCACCGGGACGGATGCCAATGCCATGCAGCTGAACCAGGGCGGCATGGCGACGGGCCTGCTGGGCGTGCCGCTGCGCTACATGCACACGCCCTGCGAGCTCATGAGCCTGACCGACCTCGAGAACTGCGCCCGCCTGATGGCCGCCTACTGCCGGCGGGTGACGCCGGAGACGGACTTCACGCCGCGGTGACGCCGCGCGCCGGCATGGAGTTCACGCCGGGTGGGCGTAGAGGCCGGCGGTGCGGTTGAGGTGGTCCGCGATGGCGCGTTCGGCGCCATCGGGGTCGTGCGCCGCGAGCGTCGCCACGATCGCCTCGTGTTCGACGAGCGTCAGCTTCTCCTTGCCGCTCCAGATCAGCATCTCGGTGTGGAATTCCTTGAGCCAGCCCAGCATGGCCTCGCTCACGGCCGTGAAGATCGGGTTGCCCGAGATGGCCGCGATGGCGGCGTGGAAGGCCATGTCGGCCGCGATGAACGTGTCGGCATCGCCGAGCGCGTCGCGTTGCGCGTCGATCAGGCGGCGCAGCCCCGCGATGTCGTCCGGCGCCGCGCGGGCGGCGGCCTCGCGCGCCATGCCGCGTTCGAAGAAGATGCGCGCCTCCTTGAGGTGATCCAGCGAACGCGGCGACGTGGCCAGCATGATCTGGGCCGCCATGTCGACCTGCTGCGTCACGGCGCGTGCCGTGAGGGCGCAGACGCGGGCGCGCTCGCCGTGGCTGATCGTCAGGAGGCCGAGCCCCGACAGGGCCTGCATGGCCTCGCGGATCGCCGGCCGGCCGACCCCGAACCGCTCCATCAACTCGCGCTCCGACGGCATCGCGTCGCCCGGTTTCACCTCGCCCGAGGTGATCATGCGCTTCAGCCGGTCGAAGACTTCGGCGGACAGTTTGCGGCGTGCGATCGGTTCTGTCGCGGGAAGGACCATGGGCGTCTCCGGGGAGATCATCCTACCACCGCCGCACGAGCCGTGGAACCGGCGCTTGTCGCTCGGGCGGGGACGGGCCGATAGTGCCGGATCGCCGGTCCCGCGGAGCGTTCCTCCGCGGCGGCCCCGCCAGGAGCCCCCGCATGCGCGCCTTCTACCATCCGGACCAGGCGCTGCACGCGCCCCTGCAGTACATGCGAATTCGGACGCATCGTTCCCGTCAAGGACCTGCCGGTGCGCACCGAGCGACTTCTCGGAGCACTGGCGCGCCACGGCATCGCGGCCGAGTTGCCCGAGCCGCACGGCATCGCGCCGGCCCTCGGGGTCCATACGCCGGCCTATCTCGCCTTCCTCGAAGGCGCGTGGGACCGCTGGACGCGGCTGCCCGAACACGGCCCGGAAGTCTGGCCCAACACCTTCCCGTACTGGAGTGGCCGGCCCGAGGCGGCGGCCCGGCCCGATTGCCCGGCCGACGGCCTCGTGGGGCAGGCCGGCTGGTACCTCGGCGACCTGTCGGTCCCGCTGGGCCCGCACAGCTGGACCTCCATCCTGCGCTCCTGCGAGACCGCCGTCTCGGCCGCCGATGCCGTGCTGGCCGGCGCGCCGGCGGTCTATGCGCTCTGCCGCCCGTCGGGGCACCATGCGCGGTCCGACCGCGGGTCGGGCTTCTGCTACCTCAACAACACCGCCGTCGCGGCGCAGCGGCTGCGCGGCCGGTTCGGCAGGATCGCGGTCGTCGACGTCGACGCGCATCACGGCGACGGCACGCAACAGGTCTTCTACGCCCGCGACGACGTGCTCACCGTCTCGATCCACGCCGACCCGCGCGACTACTACCCGTTCTACACCGGTTATCCGGCCGAGACCGGGACCGGCGCCGGCACCGGCCACAACCTCAACCTGCCCCTCGCGCCCGGCGCGCGCCGCGACGCCATGCTGGCGGCCCTCGACGTGGCGGCGCGGCGCGTTCGCGACGTCGGCGCCGAGGCGCTCGTCGTGGCGCTCGGCTACGACGCCCATCGCGACGACCCGATCGGGGTGCTCGGCCTCGACACCGCCGACTTCGGTGCCATCGGGGCGAAACTCGCGAGTCTCGGCCTCCCGACGCTCATCGTCCAGGAGGGCGGCTACGCCATCGAAGCGATCGGCGGATGCCTGTCGGCCTTCCTCGACGGGTTCAAAGCGTGACAACGGCGCCACGGTGTCGGAGACTCGCGGCCGAGTGAATGACCGTTCATAGATCTTTGGCGAGTGAACGTTCATTCTCGCTGCATCACGTCCGGATGCCTCCGATGGTCTCGCTTCACCCCACCGACCTCGATATCGTGTCGCCCAATGCCGTCTTCGCGGCGCAGAGCGCCCGCCGGTTCGCCTGCCGGCGGGGTCTCGCCCGGCTGCGCCCGGCCTTGTCGCCCAACGTCGTGCTTCCGGCCGCGCTCCTGATCTTCGGCTGCTACGCCCTCCTGGTCCTGACGGGCGGCGGACCGGACAGCTGGCAGGTGCGCCAATGCGCCAACGGGGACCTGCAGCCCCGCTCCTGCCCGTCCGCCATCATGGGCTCGGCGCTGGAAGGCGCGGCGGCGGTGCGGTCCGGCACATCCTCCTAGGGCAGCTTCGGCGTTCTCGGACCCGCCCGTGCGAGTCCGAGCCGATGCAGCGGCTCTCGACGCGCCGGACGGCGCCCGGCCTCAGACGTGGATGGCGCGCTTGTCGACCGCCATGGCGGCTTCCTTCACGGCCTCCGACATGGTCGGGTGGGCGTGGCAGGTCCGGGCCAGGTCCTCGGCCGAGCCGCCGAACTCCATCAGCACCGAACATTCCTGGATCAGCTCGCCGGCCCCGGCCGCGATGATGTGGACGCCGAGCACGCGGTCGGTCTCGGCATGGGCCAGGACCTTGACGAAGCCTTCGGTGTGGCGCGTGGCGCGGGCGCGGCCGTTGGCCGTGTAGGGGAACTTGCCGGCCGTATAGGGGATGCCGGCGGTCTTGAGCTCCTCCTCGGTGGCGCCCACCGAGGCGATCTCCGGCATGGTGTAGACCACGGCCGGGATGACGCCGTAGTTCACGTGGCCGGCCTGGCCGGCCAGGATCTCGGCCACCGCCACGCCTTCGTCCTCGGCCTTGTGGGCCAGCATCAGGCCCCGCACCACGTCGCCGATGGCGTAGATGCCCGGCACGCTGGTCTGGAAATGGTCGTCGATGACGACGCGGCCGCGCTCGGTCGCGATGCCGGCCGCCTCGAGGCCCAGCCCCTCGGTGTTGGGCTTGCGCCCCGTCGCCACCAGGACGACGTCGGCGTCGAGCCGCTGCTCCTCGCCGCCCGCCACGGGCGCGAAGACCACCGAGGCACCGGCATTGGTGGCCTCGACCTTCGACACCTTCTGGCCGAGGTGGAAGGCGAAGCCCTGCTTCTCCAGCATGCGGTGGAAGGTCCTGGCCACCTCGCCGTCGAGGCCAGGCAGGATGCGGTCGAGATATTCCACGACCTCGACCTCGGCGCCGAGCCGGCGATAGACCGAGCCGAGTTCGAGCCCGATGACGCCCGCCCCGATGACGATCATCCGCTTGGGCACGGCGGGCAGCACGAGGGCGCCCGTCGAGGACACGACCGTCTTCTCGTCGACCTCCATGCCCGGCAGGGTGGCGACCTCCGAGCCGGTGGCGATGACGATGGCGGCCGCCTCGACGGTCTCGACGGTGCCGTCCTCCCGGGTGACCTCCACCACGCCCGGACCCTTGATGGTGCCGAGGCCGTGGAACGTGTCGATCTTGTTCTTCTTGAACAGGTAGGCGACGCCGTTGACGTTGGCCGCCACCGTGTCGTCGCGGTGCTTGCCCATCGCGTCCCAGTCGAGCTCGGGCGCGCCGACCTTGACGCCCAGCGCCGGCAGGTCGTGCGTGGCGGCGGCGAACATCTCGGAGGCGTGGAGCAGGGCCTTGGACGGGATGCAGCCGACGTTGAGGCAGGTGCCCCCCTGCGTGGCGCGCTTCTCGACCACCGCGGTCTTGAGGCCCAGCTGCGCCGCCCGGATGGCGCAGACGTAGCCGCCGGGGCCCGTACCGATCACGACGAGGTCATAACGCATGAGGAGTTCCACCGGCCCACGGGATTGGGACGATGCGCGCCCCGGGCGCGCGCCGCCTACCGGCTAGATCCGACGTTCCGCCCCATAAATCAATGAGCGGCGCTGCGCGGCATGGCAGAGATGCCGGGCCGGCCGGCCCGGGACGGCGCCGGCCCGGCACGCATGCTTTGCGTCATGCGCCGGAACCCGGTATCTCCGGCCCATGTCGACACAGCCCCGCACCGAGGACCCGGTCACGCGCCGGCGGACCTTCGCCATCATCTCGCATCCGGATGCCGGCAAGACCACGCTGACCGAGAAGCTCCTGCTGTTCGGGGGCGCCATCCAGCTCGCCGGCGAGGTGCGGGCCAAGGCGAACCGGCGCCAGACGCGCTCGGACTGGATGGGCATCGAGCGCGAGCGCGGCATCTCGGTCGTCACCTCGGTGATGACCTTCGAACATGCCGGCTGCGTGTTCAACCTGCTCGACACGCCGGGCCACGAGGACTTCTCGGAGGACACGTACCGCACGCTCTCGGCGGTCGATTCCGCCGTGATGGTGATCGATGCCGCGCGCGGCATCGAGAGCCGCACCCGCAAGCTCTTCGAAGTGTGCCGCCTGCGCGACATCCCGATCGTGACCTTCGTCAACAAGATGGACCGCGAGACGCGCGACCCCTTCGACCTCCTCGACGAGATCGAGAAGGTGCTGGCGCTCGATACCGCGCCCGTCACCTGGCCGATCGGGCGGGGCCGCGCCTTCGCCGGGACCTTCGATCTCGCCCGCTCGATGATCCGCAAGCTCGACAGCGACGTCGACGCGCCGATGCTCGCCGTCGAGGGCCCGCGCGACCCCCGGATCCGCGCGCTGCTGCCCGCCCACGAGGCCGATGCGGCGATCGACGAACTCGAACTCGCGCGCGAGGCCTGCAAGCCCTTCGACCGCGCCTCGTTCCTGGAAGGGCACCTGACGCCGGTGTTCTTCGGCTCGGCGCTGCGCACCTTCGGGGTCGCGGACCTCATCAACGCTCTGGCGGACTTCGCGCCGCCGCCGCGCGGCCTGCAGGCCGAGAGCCGCTTCGTCGACGCCCACGAGGCGAAGATGACGGGGTTCGTGTTCAAGATCCAGGCCAACATGGACCCCAACCACCGCGACCGCATCGCCTTCATGCGCGTGTCGTCGGGGCGGCTGACGCGAGGCATGAAGGCCAAGCTCGTGCGCACCGGCAAGCCCATGGCGCTCAACGCCCCGCAGTTCTTCTTCGCCCAGGAGCGCGCCCTCGCCGACCAGGCTTTCGCGGGCGACGTGGTGGGCATCCCCAACCACGGCACGCTGCGCATCGGAGACACGCTGACCGAGGGCGAGGACCTGGTGTTCCGCGGCGTGCCTTCCTTCGCCCCCGAGATCCTGCGCCGCGTGAAGCTCAACGACGCCATGAAGGCCAAGAAGCTCAAGGAGGCGCTCCAGCAGATGGCCGAGGAGGGCGTGGTGCAGAGCTTCGTCCCCTACGACGGCTCGGGCGCCATCGTGGGCGTCGTGGGGGCGCTCCAGCTCGACGTCCTCGTCGAGCGCCTGCAGGTCGAATACGGCCTGCCGGTCTCCTTCGAGTCGAGCCGGTTCGAGCTCGCCCGCTGGGTCACCGGGGACGCGCTGGAGCTCAAGAGCTTCCTCGACGCCTATCCGTCCTCCACGGCCGTCGACCTCGACGGCGCGCCGGTGTTCCTCGCCTCCTCGGCCTTTACGCTGCGCTACGAGCAGGAACGCTGGCCGCAGATCACCTTCTCGGACATCAAGGACTACCAGCGGGCCGCCGCGTGACCGGGGCGGGGCGCCGGCCATGATCGTCCGCGACGAGACGCTGGACGTTCCGACCCCGACCGGGCCCATGCGGATGCATCTCGTCGGGCCGGCGGTGCCGGGCCGCTTCCCGGGCGTTCTGATGTTCTCGGAGATCTATCAGGTCACCGGGCCGATCCGGCGCCTCGCCGCGATGGTGGCGGGGCAGGGGTACCTCGTCGCCATGCCGGAGGTCTATCACGAGCACGAAGCGCCGGGCGCGGCCCTCGCCTACGACCAGGCCGGCACCGATCGCGGCAATGCCTTGAAGGTCCTCAAGCCCGTGGCGGATTTCGATGCCGACGCGGCCGCCGGCCTTGGCGCCCTCGCGGCCCATCCGGCCTGCAAGGGCCGGCTCGCGACGTTCGGCGTGTGCCTCGGCGGCCACCTCGCCTATCGGGCCGCCCTCGACCCGCGCGTCTCCGCCGCGGCCTGCTTCTACCCGACCGACATCCATTCGGGGACGCTCGGGGCCGGCCGATCGGACGACAGCCTCGCCCGGATGGTCGAGCTCAAGGCCGAGACCCTGTTCGTCTTCGGTCGCCGGGACCCGCACATCCCCTTCGCGGGGCGCGAGGCCATCCGGGCGCGGCTCGAGGCCGTCGGTGCCGCCTACGCATGGCACGAGGTCGACGCCGCCCATGCCTTCTTGCGCGACGAGGGACCGCGCTACGACCCCGCGCTGTTGCTCCAGGGGCTCGGCTGGCTCCTCGCCCTGTTCGGCCGGACCCTGCTGACCGCTACGTGAGGGACCGGCGGTCGCGGCGGCGGAACCGTGAGTTGTTGAGCTAAAAGAAACCAATCGCAGCGAGGATGAGCCTGAGCGGGCCGATCTCGCCTCGGATCGCGCACGCGACACGGGGACGCGAGGCTCTCAGCAGCGAGCATCCCGTCCATGGCGTTCCTCGACAACATCAGCATCAAGATCAAGATCCTGGTTGCCGTGCTGCTGATGGCGGCCGTCGCGGCCGGCGGCGCGCTCTATTCCAGCACCGCCATGACGGCCATCGGCGGCCAGTACGGCGCGATGCTCGAACACGACGAGGTGGGGCTGCTGCAGAGTTCGCGCTTCAGCCGCTTCCTGGTCAGCCAGGCCTATGCGGTCTACCGGCTGATGGAGGCCAAGAACTCCGTGCAGGACGGCGACTATGCCAAGATGCTGGAGAAGGCCAAGGCCGACTATGCCGACACGAAGGTCAAGACGCTCGAAACGATGACGGCCGCGCGTCGCAGCCTCCCCGAGCTCGACACCGACTGGAACCAGACGACGGCCGACTACAAGGCGATCGCCGACAAGCTCGACGCGGCCCTCGACCTCGTGATCAAGGACGATATCACCGACGCCACGCTGGTGATGGCCGACGTGGACGCCAAGATCGCGGCCCTCACCAAGCTCAACGGCACCAGGATCGCCGCCCTGACGGAGAGGATCCAGGCGAAGTCCGCGAGCCTCTCGGCCGAGACCACGATGGCCGGCCGCACGACCCTCGCCATCATCACCGCCGCGGCCGTCCTCGTCGGGCTCGCCGCCATGGCGATGGCCGGCCGCACCGTCACGGGGCCGCTCAATGCGCTGAGGGACGCCATGGGCCGCCTGGCACGGGGCGAGCTCGATGTCGCGGTGCCGGGGCAGGGGCGCCGCGACGAGGTCGGCCAGATGGCGGCGACCGTCCAGGTGTTCAAGGACAATGCGCTGCGGTCGCGGGCGCTGGAGGCGGAGGCCGCGGCGGCGCGCCGGGCGGCGGACGAGGAGCGGGGCCGCGCCGAGGCGGGCCGGGCCGAGGCGGCGCGCCAGCAGGCCGAGGTGGTGGAGAGCATCGCGCAGGGGCTCGACCGGCTCTCGCGCGGGGACCTCGTGTCGCGGCTCGACCGGGCCTTCTCGCCCGATTACGAGAAGCTGCGCGCCGACTTCAACGGCGCCATGGCCAAGCTGCAGGAGACGCTGGCGGTGGTGGCGCAGAACGGGGGCGCCATCCGGTCGGGCACGGGCGAGATTTCGAGCGCGGCCGACGACCTGTCCCGCCGCACCGAGCAGCAGGCGGCGAGCCTGGAGGAGACCGCGGCGGCGCTCGACGAGATCACCGCGACGGTGAAGAAGACCGCGCAGGGCGCGAGCCAGGCCAATGCGGCGGTGCTCAAGGCCAAGGCGGGCGCCGAGGACTCGGGCCGCGTGGTGCGCCAGGCGGTCGAGGCCATGACGGGGATCGAGACGTCCTCGGCCCAGATCACCCAGATCATCGGCGTCATCGACGAGATCGCCTTCCAGACGAACCTGCTGGCGCTCAATGCCGGCGTCGAGGCGGCGCGGGCCGGCGACGCCGGCCGGGGCTTCGCCGTGGTGGCCTCCGAAGTGCGGGCGCTGGCGCAGCGCTCGGCCGAGGCCGCCAAAGAGATCAAGGCGCTGATCGCGGCCTCGCGCGGGCAGGTGGAGCGGGGCGTCGACCTCGTGGGCCGCACGGGCGCCTCGCTCGACGCCATCGTGGCGCAGGTGTCCGAGATCGCGCTGGCGGTGGCGGAGATCGCCGCCTCGGCGCAGGAGCAGGCGTCGGGCCTGGACCAGGTCAACACCGCCATCAACCAGATGGACCAGGTCACCCAGCAGAACGCCGCCATGGTGGAGGAATCGACCGCCGCGAGCCGCACGCTGGCGGCCGAGACCGACGAACTGATGCGCCTCATCGGCGGCTTCAGGCTCGCGGCCGGCCCGGCCGAGGGCCGCGCCGAGCGGCTCCGCTCCGCGCCCGCCCCGCGTGGCCCCGCGGCGCCGCGCGCCGTCGCTGCCCTCAAGACCACGGGCCGGGGCGGCGCCGCCCTGAAAGCCGGCGCCGATGCGGCCGAGTGGGAGGAGTTCTGAGGCCTGGCCCCGGACCGCCTTGACGTTGAGGAGATCGTAAGACCCTGGCCCCAACCTGCTGTTCAGGCCTCGATTGCCGAAACGGAAACGCTAGCCGGCAAGGTTCCCGATCAGATCACCATGTGCTCCCGGCGGCGCCGGTCGCAAGTCCGGCACGGCAGCCGCCATCCGGATCTGCGGCATGCCTGCCCCGGTCCGAGCGAGCGAGAGCTCATCCATGTCACTCGTTACCCGTCGTTTTGAAAAGCAGCGTCGCCCATGAGGTTCCCCGCCATCACGATTTCGCGCAGGCTCGCCCTGTCCTTCACGGCCGTGGTCTCGGCCGTGCTCGTCATGTGCGGCGTCATCTATGCCTCGACGCTGCGCGTGACCCAGGCCGAGGCGGCCGCCACGGCGAGCCACGACCTCGCCACCGCGGTCAACCAGGCCCAGATCGAGATGCTGGATCAGATGAACCTGATCCGCACCTACGTGATCACGCAGGATGCCGCGGTGCTGGACCGCGCGCGCGAGCGCCAGGGGCGGTTCGACAAGCAGATCGAGGCCGCCCGCGCCGTCGCGTCGCGCCACGACCAGGTCATCCCGCTGATCGATGCGCTGCAGACCGCCTATCAGAGCTGGCGGACCGAGGTGGCCGACCCGGAAGTCAGCTTCGCCGGTGACCCCGCGACCGTCGCCAAGGCCATGAAACTCGTCGGCGGCCCCGTGGCGCGGCTGCGCGAGAAGGACGTGGCCGCCAAGGCCGCCGTGGTCCTCTCGACCATGCGCAACTGGGCCAGCGACGAGCAATCCGCCTCGGCTTCGGCGCTGAAGCTGATGATCGTCACGCTGGTCGCCGGTGGCCTCATGACGGCCAGCCTCGCGGCCCTCATGGGCTGGCGGCTCAGCCGCACCATTTCGGCGCCGGTGCGCGAGATGACCCGGGCCATGGGTCGCCTGGCGCAGGGCGAGCTCGATGTCGCGGTGCCGGGGCAGGGGCGTCGCGACGAGGTCGGCCAGATGGCGGCGACCGTTCAGGTGTTCAAGGACAATGCGCTGCGGTCGCGGGCGCTGGAGGCGGAGGCCGCGGCGGCGCGCCGGGCGGCGGACGAGGAGCGGGGCCGCGCCGAGGCGGGCCGGGCCGAGGCGGCGCGCCAGCAGGCCGAGGTGGTGGAGAGCATCGCGCAGGGGCTCGACCGGCTCTCGCGCGGGGACCTCGTGTCGCGGCTCGACCGGGCCTTCTCGCCCGATTACGAGAAGCTGCGCGCCGACTTCAACGGCGCCATGGCCAAGCTGCAGGAGACGCTGGCGGTGGTGGCGCAGAACGGGGGCGCCATCCGGTCGGGCACGGGCGAGATTTCGAGCGCGGCCGACGACCTGTCCCGCCGCACCGAGCAGCAGGCGGCGAGCCTGGAGGAGACCGCGGCGGCGCTCGACGAGATCACCGCGACGGTGAAGAAGACCGCGCAGGGCGCGAGCCAGGCCAATGCGGCGGTGCTCAAGGCCAAGGCGGGCGCCGAGGACTCGGGCCGCGTGGTGCGCCAGGCGGTCGAGGCCATGACGGGGATCGAGACGTCCTCGGCCCAGATCACCCAGATCATCGGCGTCATCGACGAGATCGCCTTCCAGACGAACCTGCTGGCGCTCAACGCCGGCGTCGAGGCGGCGCGGGCCGGCGACGCCGGCCGGGGCTTCGCCGTGGTGGCCTCCGAAGTGCGGGCGCTGGCGCAGCGCTCGGCCGAGGCCGCCAAAGAGATCAAGGCGCTGATCGCGGCCTCGCGCGGGCAGGTGGAGCGGGGCGTCGACCTCGTGGGCCGCACGGGCGCCTCGCTCGACGCCATCGTGGCGCAGGTGTCCGAGATCGCGCTGGCGGTGGCGGAGATCGCCGCCTCGGCGCAGGAGCAGGCGTCGGGCCTGGACCAGGTCAACACCGCCATCAACCAGATGGACCAGGTCACCCAGCAGAACGCCGCCATGGTGGAGGAATCGACCGCCGCGAGCCGCACGCTGGCGGCCGAGACCGACGAACTGATGCGCCTCATCGGCGGCTTCAGGCTCGCGGCCGGCCCGGCCGAGGGCCGCGCCGAGCGGCTCCGCTCCGCGCCCGCCCCGCGTGGCCCCGCGGCGCCGCGCGCCGTCGCTGCCCTCAAGACCACGGGCCGGGGCGGCGCCGCCCTGAAAGCCGGCGCCGATGCGGCCGAGTGGGAGGAGTTCTGAAGCCGCCAGGCCGGCGTGCCTTGCCGTCCCGGCGTCCGGCCCCACGTCTGGGGCGCAGCGTCGGTGCGCTGGGGCCGAAGGAGCCAGGATGGCGGGACGGGTTTGGGGGATCGAGGATGCGCCGCGGCTCGACGGCCGATCGGCGATCGTTACGGGGGCCTCGGGCGGTCTCGGTTTTGAGACCGCGCTCGGCCTCGCGCGGCGCGGAGCCGGCGTCCTCCTCGCCGCCCGCAACGCCGCCAGGGCCGAGGCGGCGCTGCAGCGTCTGCGCGCCGCGGTGCCGGACGCCGAGGCCCGTGTCCTGCCCCTCGATCTCGCCGACCTCGGCTCCGTGCGGTCCTTTGCCGACGCCGTGGTCACGGGCGGCCGTCCGCTCGACATCCTGGTCAACAACGCCGGCGTCATGGCCTATCCCACGCGGCGCATCACGCGGGACGGGTTCGAGGAACAGTTCGGCACCAATTACCTCGGCCATTTCGCCCTGACGGGCCGGCTCATGCCGGCCCTGCTGCGCGCGGAGGGCGGGGGCCGCGTCGTGTCCCTGGCGAGCCTCGCCCATGTCCAGGGCCGGATCGCGCTGGACGACCTCCAGGGCGAGACCCGCTACGACCCATGGACCGCCTACCGGCAGAGCAAGCTCGCCATGCTGATCTTCGCCCGCGCGCTCCAGCGCCGTGCCGATGCGGCGGGCTGGCCCCTCCGGTCCGTCGCGGCCCATCCGGGCTGGGCCGTCACCGACATCATCTCCAATGGTCCGGGCCAGGGCCGGACCGGTCTGAAGCCCGCGCTGATGAATGCCGTCTTCCGCCTGTTCGGCCAGTCCGCGGCTGACGGCGCCCTGCCGATCCTGTATGCCGCGACGGCGCCGGACGCCGAGCCCGGCGGCTATTACGGGCCGACGGGGCGCGGCGAGCGGACCGGACCGGTCGGCCCCTCGCGCGTCATGCCCCAGGCGCGCGACGAGACCGTGGCGCGTGCGCTCTGGGACGCCTCCGAGCGGCTCACCGGCGTCCGGTTCGAGGGCGGGGAGAACGGACGATGACCACGATCGCGATCCTGGCCGCGGGCGCCATGGGAGCCGGCCTGGGCCTGCACCTCGTCGAGGGCGGCGCCACCGTGCTGACCAACCTCGAGGGGCGCGGCGACGATAGCCACCGCCGGGCCGCTGCCGCCGGGATGCGGGACGTGTCCCTGGCCGAGATCGCCCGGGCCGACATCGTCCTCTCCATCGTGCCGCCCGGCTCCGCCGTGGCCCTCGCCGAACGTCTCGCCCCGGCCCTGGCGGCGAGCGGGACGAAGCCGGTCTTCGTCGACGCCAACGCCGTGAGTCCGGATACGGTCGAGCGCGTCCGCGCCGTCCTCGCCGGGACGGGCTGCGCCGTGGTCGACGGCTGCATCATCGGGGCGCCGCCCAAACCCCGCGGCAAGAGCCCGGCCTTCTACGTCAGCGGCGATCCCGACGGGCTGACGGCGCCGCTCGCCCGCCACGGGCTCGATTGGAAATCTCTCGACGCGCCCTTCGGGGCGGCCTCGGGCCTCAAGCTCGTCTATGCCATGTGCACCAAGGGGGTGACGGCCCTCGCCGCCGCGATGTTCCTCGCGGCGGAGCGCAACGGCGCCGCAGACGCGCTGCGGGCCGAACTCGCCCGGAGCCAGCCGGAGCTCGTCGAGCGCTTCGGCAAGGCCATGCCCGACATGCTGCCGAAGGCCTATCGCTGGGTGGCGGAGATGCGCGAGATCGCCGCCTTCCTGGGCCCCGACGATCCCGCCGCCCTGATGTTCGAGGGCGCGGCACGGGTCTACGAAGGCCTCGCGGCCGACCGCGACGCCACCGGGGCGCTGGGCAAGACCCTGCTGGCGGCGTCGTCGCCCGCCGTGTGACGCGTCCGGATCGGGGCGCTCGCCGGAGCCCGGACCGGCGCTTCCGGGCAGCGTGGACCGGCGTGACGGCGACATCCCGGAGCCGCGGTCGATCGTCCGGCCCGACACTTCGTCACCGCCGCCATGATCCCCGGACCGTGCCGAAAAACGATCCGCCCATCAGGTTCGGGTCAGCGCAGGCCGTTATGGGAGGGCAGTCGCATGCAGAGGATTTCGCAGCTTTGACCGGAACGGCGCCACGGCGGACGATCGGAAGCCCGGCCGGGAGGGCACGCGCAAGAGGGCTGGCGGTGCGGCTCGCCCTCGCCTTCGCCCTGGTGTCGGGCGTATCGGGCGCCGGAAGGGCCGCGACGCCCGATACGGTCTGGCTGGAAGAGCTGACCTCGACGGAGCTCCGCGACCTCGTCCAGCGCGGCACCACGACCGCCATCATCCCGGTCGGCGGCGTGGAACAGAGCGGACCGGCCCTGGCGCTCGGCAAGCACGACGCGCGCGCCAAGGTGCTGGCCGAGCGGATCGCGCGGGCGCTGGGACACACGGTGGTGGCGCCCGTGGTGAGCTACGTGCCCGAAGGCGGCACGACCCCGCCGACCTCCCACATGCGCTTCCCCGGCACCCTCACGGTCCCGCCCGAGGTGTTCCGGGCCACGGTGGCGTCGATCGCCACCAGCCTCGAGGTCCACGGGTTCAGGACCATCCTGCTGATCGGCGAGCACGGCAGCTACCAGGGCGACCTCGCGGCCGTCGCCGCGGACCTCGATCGGCGATGGGCCGCCACCCCGGCGCGGGCTCACTTCCTGCCGGACTATTACCAGGCGGCCACGTCGGGTTTCGCGGCGGTGCTGCGCAGCCGCGGTTACGCCGGCGGCGAGATCGGCACGCACGCCGGCGTCGCCGACACCTCGCTCACGATGGCGGTCGCCCCCGGCGCCGTACGCCAGGATCGGCTCGCCGCCGGGACGGACCTCGATGCCGCTCACGGCGTCTATGGCGACCCGCGGCGTTCCAGCGCCGAGCTCGGCCGGTCGGCCGCCGATGCGGTCGTGGACAGGACCGTCGCGGCCGCGAAGGCGGCGATGACGCGCGACCCGCATCCGTGACGCTTCGCCCCGCCATCCCTCTGCCCGACCGCCGCAGGCCCCCGAGAACCTTCATGCCGCCCCGACCGTCGCGCCCGGCCCTTCGCCTCCTCACCCTCGCCCTTCTCGGCTGGACGGGCCTGTCCGCCACCGCCACGGCGCAATCGGCTGGACCGGCCGACTTGCCGGAGTGGCGCCGCGCGCGCGATGCCGCGACGACACCCGTCAACGTCTACGCCGGGACGACGCAGGGCCACCTGTCGGACGCCGTGACGGGTGCGCTGGAGCGCGTCTACGTGCCCAACATCAAGTCGAAGGACGTCTACGTGATCGACCCGGCCACCCTGAAGGTGGTCGACCATTACGGCGTCGGGCGCGGCCCGCAGCACATCGTACCGTCGTGGGACCTGAAGACGCTCTGGGTGACGGGCAGCGCCGAGAGCGCCAAGATCTGGGGCAGCCTCGCCGCCATCGATCCGCGCACCGGCAAGGTCGCCCGGACCTTCCCGATGGAGGACGCCTACAACATGTATTTCACGCCGGACGGCGCCTCCGCCATCGTGGTGGCGGAGTCCCGCCGGCGCCTGGAGTATCGCGACCCCCAGACGATGAAGCTCCAGGGCGCCCTGACCATCCCGGACTGTGTCGGTCTCAACCACGCCGATTTCGCCGCCGACGGCCGGACGGCCGTGTTCACCTGCGAGTTCTCGGGATCGGTCGCCCGCATCGACGTGGCGGACCGCAAGCTCCTGGGCCTCCTCCGGCTGAAGCGCGGCGGCATGCCCCAGGATATCCGCATCTCGCCCGACGGGCGCGTCTTCTACGTCGCCAACATGATGACGGACGGGGTCAGCCTCGTCGACGCCGACACGTTCGAGGAGGTGGGCTTCATCCCGACCGGCCGCGGCACTCACGGCCTTTATCCGAGCCGCGACGGGACGAAGCTCTACGTGGCGAACCGGGGCACCCACATGGCGGGTGGCCCGCCGCACGGGCCGGGCAGCGTCTCGGTCATCGACTTCGCCACCCGGACGGTCGTGGCGACCTGGCCCATCCCGGGCGGTGGAAGCCCCGACATGGGCAACGTCAGCGCGGACGGGCGCCACCTGTGGCTGTCGGGACGCTTCGACGGCGTCGTCTACCGCATCGACACGACATCGGGCGAGGTCGCCAAGGTGGCGGTGGGCACCCAGCCGCACGGCCTCACGATCTGGCCTCAGCCGGGGCGCTATTCGCTCGGCCACACCGGCGTCATGCGGTGAGGGCCGCCGGGATTGCCGGACGGGCAGGCATTGTCTATCCAGCCGCATGATGTCCCGGATGCTCCCATGCCCATGATCCTGCGGTGCCTGCTGGTCCTCCTGGTGACGGCGACGGCGGCGCGGGCCGCCGAGATCGCCCGGACGGTCCCGTCCGGGAAGAACCAGCGGATCGACTTCCTGGCGAGCGTGAACCCGGACTGCTCCGCCATCGGCATCCCGACCGTCCGCCTCGTCGAGGGGCCGGACCACGGCGTCGTCACCACCGACCGTGCGAAGGACTTCCTGCCCTTCCCCAAGACCAATATCCGCTCCCGGTGCAACGGGCGGCGCGTCATGGGGCTGAAGCTCTTCTACCAGTCGACGACCGAATTCTTCGGTGCCGATCGCGTCCGGTTGCTGGTCATCTCGGCCTCCGGCGGGGAACGCGAGGCGGTCTACGCCATCCAGGTGAAGTGACGCCGCACCCGCCGCGGCCGCCGGGTGTGGAGACGAGGCGCCGGCCCCCGTGGCGGCGTGGAGACGGGACCGTGCTCAGGGCACCGAGCGCAGCAGGGCCAGGAGGGCGGTCCCTCCGGTCGCCATGAGACCGAGTGCCAGGCCGACGGTCAGCATCACGCCCATGCGGAACGCACCGGGGAAGTCCGCTTCCCGCAGCGGGCAGCCGCGGCGCCAGGTGAGGGCGCGGCAACCGAGATCCCGGCGCGCCTGCCGGAAGAGCGACACCGAGACGAGGGCGGCGCAGACCGCGATCGTGCCGAGTTCCGTCGGGCGCAGGTCCCCCATCGTCTCCCCTCCGGTCCGCGGCGCCGCTCGTCGCGGTCCGATCGGCGGGATCCGCCGGGGCGGCTCCGGCGCCTGCGACAGCGCTCTTTCGCGCGTCACGCCTCGGCACGGCCCGCCACGACGCTGCCCTGCATAGGATCGTCGGCTGACGAGAGCCTGACGGGCTGGCTGCACCCGGTCGAGGGCGATGCCGCGGGCGACGTGCCCCTGAGCGGCCATTCGACCCGGACGCGGCATCCGGGGCCGGGCCGGATGCCGACGCGCCCGCCGAGCTCGCGCGCCGTGTCCCGCACGATGGCGAGGCCCAGGCCATGTCCGGTGCTGATCGGGTCGACCTTGCGGAAGCGGTCGAACACCGTCGCCTCGAACCCGGGCGGCACGCCCGCTCCCTCGTCCTCGACCGAGATGGCGGCGTGCTTGGCTCCCGCGCAGTCCTCCTCGCCGCAGTACAGCGATACCGTGCCCTGGCCGTGCAGCAGCGCATTGTCGAGGAGGTTGCGGATGAGGTCGCGCAGGTCGTCGGCCCGTCCCGGGACGAGCAGCCGATCCGGGGCCTCGACCCGGATGTCGCGCCGCAGGGCCTCGGCCAGGGGAAAGGCCGCCGCCGCCACCTCGCGCACCAGGCGCGCCAGGTCCACGGAGCAGAGCTCGGCCTTGTCGCCGGTCCGCGCCAGGTGATCCTTGCGGGCGAGGTCGAGGAGCTGCGTCGTCATCCGGCTCATGCCGACCACGTCCCGCTCGATCGCCTCCCAGTCGACGACCCCGTCCTTCGCCCTCTGGAGCCGCAGGCTCAGGACCGCGAGCGGGGTGCGCAGCCCATGGGCGGCATCGGACAGGAAGCGGCGCTCGGACACATAGGCTTCCGACAGGCGATCCAGCGTGTCGTTGAAAGCCTCCGCCAGGGGCCGGATCTCGCTGGGAAGGCCCTCCAGCGCCACGCGGGCGGCGAGGTTGTCGGGCCCCATGGCGGCCGCGCTGTGCGAGGCCCGTCTGACCGGGCGCAGGCTCCAGCCCGAGATCATCCACGTCATGAGAATGGCGAGCAGGCCGAGCGGGCCCAGCATCAGGAAGTCCTGGTAGGGCTCCTCCAGCAGGCGCGGCAGGGACAGGGCCGACTCCCGCGTGTCGAAGGGCGCCATGACGACGGCCGCCGCCGACACGACCAGGACGGCCACCACCGTGGCGCCGACGAGGCGGAGGCGGAGGCTCTGGATCACGGCAGGCCGCCCTCGACCAGGCGATAGCCGATGCCCCGGACGGTCTCGATGCGGACCGTCGCGGCGAAGGAGGCGAGCTTGCGCCGCAGACGCGAGATGATCGCCTCGATGGCGTTGGCGCTGATCTCCTCGGCGCTGTCGTAGAGCCGTTCGGTGAGGATGTCCCGCACCACGATGCGGCTGGCGGCGATCAGCAGCTCTTCGAGAGCCGCGGCCTCCCGGCGGGTCAGACCGACGGGCATGCCGCCGATCGTGGCGTTGCGGGAGGCGGGGTCGAAGGCCAGGGTGCCGCATTGCAGGACGCTGGAGCGGCGGCAGCCGGGCCGCCGCAGGATGGCGCGGAGCCGGGCCTCGAGCTCCGGCAGGGCGAAAGGCTTGGGCAGGTAGTCGTCGGCGCCGGCGTTGAGCCCGTCGAGCCGGTCCTCGAGCCGGTCGCGTGCCGTGAGGACGAGCGCCGGCAGGGCTCCGGAGGGGCGCTCCTGCAGGGCGCGCAGGACGTCCATGCCGTCCATGTCGGGCAGGCCGAGGTCGAGGATGACGGCGTCGTAGCCGTGGCTCGCCACGGCCGCCAAGCCGTCGCCGCCCTTGGCGACCACGTCCACGGCATAGCCCCGCTTGCGGAGGTGGTCGCTCACCATCTCGCGCATCGCGCGATGATCTTCGATCAGCAACAGTCTCAAGCTGGCCCCCGTGCTCTCGCCCCGCACTCATGACGGAGAAAGGCTGAGCCGCTTGTGAACAAAAATCACTCAACTCTCGGGCAGCCGCCGCCCATCGCGCCGTCGAGGCGGCACGTCCGGGTCTTCGCCCGGCGCCGCTCTCGGCGCCGGGCGGGTCGAAGGTCGGGGAAGGCTTACTCGACGATCTCGACGATGCGGCGCGTCGCCGGCTCGACCAGCACCGGCCGCTCGTTCACCACGGTGTAACGGTACCCGCGGACCTTGTATTCCGGCGGCACGTCGTAGTAACGCACGCCGGTCTCGGGCAGGACCGCGCCGACCCGCACCGGCTGCTCGTAACGGTAGGACTGGACGTGCTCGCGTTCGACATAGGTGCGGAACCGCGGCCTCTCGTCGACCCCGAGGACTCCCCCCACGGTGCCGACCGCGGCGCCGACGGCGCCGCCCACGACGGCGCCCACGGGACCGGCCGCGTTGCCGCCCACCGCTTCACCCTGCTCGGCGCCGCGCACCGTGCCCTGGGCATGAACCGCGCCCGCCAGTCCCACGCAAAGCGTCAACGCCACGATAGCCTGTCTACGCATCGTCAGTCTCCTCGCAAGACCTCGGTTCGACGGTGACGCCCGGGACGTCCGCCGACGGTGCTGGAGCCGGCCCGGGCTCGCCGGGGCCATGCCAACACAGACGGTTCGGACCTGACCGACACGCTGTCGTTCCAAGATGTGCAGTTGTCTCGGCAACATCGCCGTGGTCCAGAAATGCAGCCATCGCCGACAGGGTTCCATTCGGAGGAGGAAATTCAAAGTATGACAATAATTCGTCGAGACTTCCATAACGGCATCGGCAGACTGACTACGGAATGTTCAGAGATCGATCCTGACGATAGTCTGACGAGAGCTGTTATATTAGATTGTTCATTGTCGATCCCTCGGTCGCCGGTGTGCGCCCGGCCGGCTTTGCCGCATGCTTCGAACCTCGCGCCGCATCCCGCCACGGCCGGCTCCATCGGATGCCGCGTGCGTCCAACCTGACCGGAGTCTGACGGCGGATCTATTATGTCGGCCGAGGCGGCATCTTGGTGGAACCGCTCGCACCGGAGATCGATTTGAGACCCTGCATGATGATGCTGAGGTCTACTGCGAACAAACCTTGCCGTCGCTGTTCGGCTCGACGGTGCATCCGTCGCCGAGGCCGATCCGCGGTCCGAGCCTTGCGCCGCACACTTGCGCTCAAACCTTGCGTCACTGACTGACGAGAAAGAGAGTCGACCATGACATTCAAAGCCATCGCATTGATCGCCGGCGCCGCCCTGCTGGCGCTGGGCTCGCCGGCCTTCGCCGACGAGGTGACGACGACCAAGACCGTGAAGACCACGGACCCGACGGTAGTGGTGACGCCGCCTCCCGGCCCGGCAACGGGCGTCGTCGTCGAGGGTGACGGCGGCTGCAGCAGCAAGACCGTGGTCAAGACCGACGGCGACACCGGCGACACGGTGAAGAAGACCAAGACCGACTGCTGATCCGACCCTGGGGCCGTTTCGGCATTCCCGGACTCGCCCGTGCGGGTCCGGAGCGATGCAACAGCTCTCGCGATCATGCTGGAGCGAATTCGCCGGAGGCGAAAGCGCTCTAGACCAATCACCCCGACGTCTTTTGCAGGCCAGTGGAGTCTTCGATGCGGACCTTCGCCATTCTTCTTTCGACCCTGGTCCTCCTGGGATCGGGAGCCCAGGCGCAAGCGGGTTGCCTCACGGGTGCCATCGTGGGCGGCATCGCGGGCCACTTCGCCCATCACGGGCTCGCGGGGGCGGGTGCCGGCTGCGCGGTGGGGCACCTCGCGTCCCACCACGTGCGCCATCACTCGTTCTTCCATCGCTACTGACGCGGTCGGCCGTCACGGCGTCGCGCTCGGCCGTGACGCCGCCGGTCTTCCGGCCGCCGGCGCCACGGTGGGCAGCGCCCGTCATCACGGATGCAGGAGTGGACCATGGACGACGAGCCGGCGTTCGGCCCCGTGTCCCGGCCGCACCAGCGTGATCGCGGCGCGGTCCTGGCGGCGGCGCGCAATATCCTGGCGCGCCACCACCACAAGGTGACCGGGGGATCGGCAGCGCCCGGTACGCCCCTGCCGGTCGAGCCCCGGCTCGCGGTCAGGCACCGGGGCGTCTGGGACGGGCCGCCCCTGCGGTGACGGGCGGCGAGCGCTGCCGGCCGCGTCGGCCCGGTCCGTCCTGCCCCCCACCGGCGGTGCCTCGATCCGTGCCGGATCGGTCGGGACTGCTCGGCCGGACGCTCAGCTGTCGGGGAGCGGAGGCTCCAGCGTCCGCGCGACGACCCGGGCGACCGCGACCAGGGCCGCCACCATCGGTGTCGAGGGGTCCCGGCGGGGCGCCACGAGGCCGACCGTGTGGGTGAGGTCGGGCGTGGTGATCGGGATGGCCCGCAACCCGTCCATGGCGCCCAGCGTGTCGACCAGGATCTCGGGCATGATCGACGACCAGCGCAGCGTGCGCACATGGGTCATCAGCACCACCATCGAGTTGGATTCGAGCGTCGGCGCCGTCGTGCCCCCGGCCGCGCGGATCTGCTGGTCGATGATGCGGCGGTTCTGCATGTTCGGCGTCAGCAGGCACAGCGGCACGTCGGCGATCTCGGCCCAGGTCACCGAGGCCCGGCGGTCGTGCGGGCCGCCGGCGGCGGTGATGAAGCGGTAGCGCTCGCGATAGAGCGGCACCGAGACGACGCGGCCCAAAGGCTCGTTGTCGAGGTAGGTGATGCCGGCGTCGGCCTCGAGGTTCTCGATCAGCGAGAAGATGTCGGTCGAGGTCGCCGACTCGATCGTGAAGCGCACGTCCGGGTGGCGCTCGCGGTAGGGCGTCGTCAGGCGCGCCACCATCGGCAGGGCGGTCGGGATCGCGGCGATGCGCAGGTGCCCGATCAAGCCCCGACTGAGGCCCGTCACCTCCTCGTGCATCGCCCTTGCGTCGGCCACGATCCGCCGGGCCCATGCCAGCACCCGCTCCCCCTCCGGCGTGAAACCCTGGAAACGCGAGCCGCGCAGGACGAGCTGCACGCCGAACCGGTTCTCCAGCTGCTTCACGGCTGCCGACAGGGTCTGCTGCGTGACCCCGCAGGCTTCGGCCGCATGGCCGAAATGGCGCTCTCGGGCGAGCGCGAGCAGGAAGTCCAGCTTGTCAATCAACGGATCGGTCCGGAACGGGGCGGGACGCCCCCGAAGGGGCGTCCTTTGCCATATGGGGGCCGGCCCGGCGAGGTAAACGCGCCGCCGCGACGGCGAAGCCCCCGGGCGAGTGTCCGCCGGGGGTTGCGGCGGCTCAGCGGAACAGGATGAGGGCCTTTGCCAGCGTGGTGCCGATGCCCCACAGGATCGGGATCCCCACGCAGGCCCAGGCGAGGATGGCGCCGCCGCTCAGGCCGCCATGGCCGATGCCGAACGCGTCGGGTGCGGCGGCGACCTCGGCCGGTCTCGTGCCGAGCGCGGTGCGGTCGGCCTCGCGCTCGAACCAGCGCGCCGCCACGGGCCGGATCAGCAGGTTGCAGACGAACCCCGCGGCCAGGAAGGCCGCGAGAATATACATCGTCCGGCTGTAGAGGTCGGCGCCCTGGACGCCCGCGGCGGCCTGGAGTTCCCGGATCTTGGTCACGACGAAGGGCCCGACGATGCCGGCGGTCGACCAGGCGGTGAGCAGCCGGCCATGGATCGCGCCCACGAACTGCGTGCCGAACACGTCGGCGAGGTAGGCCGGGATGGTCGAGAAGCCGCCGCCGTACATGGACAGGATGACACAGAAGATCGCCACGAACAGCGCCCGGGAGCCGATGCCCGCCGCCCAGGGCGCCGCCGCGTAGAGCACGAGGCCGAGCAGGAAGAAGGTGGCGTAGGTGAGCTTGCGCCCGAGCTTGTCGGACAGCGAGGCCCAGAAGAACCGGCCCAGGATGTTGAACAGCGACAGCAGCCCGACGAAGCCCGCCGCGATCGCCGCCGCCTGCGCCTTCTGCCCGGCGTCGAGCGCCATGAAGCCCGTCCCCGGCTGGCCGACCAGCGCACCGCCGAAGATCTCCTGCAGCATCGGCGAGGCCAGCGCCAGCACGCCGATGCCGGCCGACACGTTGAGGCACAATGCCAGCCACAGCAGCCAGAACTGGGGGGTCTTGTGGGCGTTGCGCAGGTGCACGTGGCCGGAGGCGACCATGGCGTTGCGGGCGGCCGGCGGCGTCCAGCCGGCGGGACGCCAGCCATCGGGCGGGACGCGGTAGCCGAAGGCGCCGCACAGCATCACGAGCGTATAGAGCGCCCCCATCACGGCGAGGGTTTCGGCCACGCCGGTCGAGGCCGGCGACTTGAAATGGTCGATCAGGATGTTGGCCAGGGGCGAGCCGATCATCGCGCCGCCGCCAAAGCCCATGATGGCCATGCCGGTGGCCATGCCGCGCCTGTCGGGAAACCATTTCACCAGGGTAGAGACCGGGGAAATGTAGCCGAGCCCGAGGCCGATGCCGCCGACGAGGCCCATGCCGAGCCACACGATCCAGAGCTGGTGGAGGTGGACGCCGAGCGCCCCGATCAGGAACCCGCCGCCCCAGCACAGGGCGGCGGCGACGCCCGCCTTGCGCGGCCCGGCCCGCTCCAGCCACCCGCCGAACAGCGCGGCCGAGAGGCCCAGCACGACGATGCCGATCGAGAACACGGTCACGAGGTCGCTGACGCGCCAGTCGCAGGTCGTGGTGAAGAGTGCCGTCAGGACGCCCATGTCGGGGCAGGCCGCCGCCGCGGGCTGGCCCGCGCTCAGCGCCCGGGTCAGCGGCAGCCAGAACACCGACAGCCCGTACGACATGCCAATACAGAGATGGATCGCCAGCGCCGCCGGCGGGACGAGCCAGCGGTTGAAGCCGGCCCCGGCCACCGTATGTTCCCGCGACAGAAAGCCGTGCGAGCGCTCGGACACGATCGCGCCCGTCAATCCCAAAGTCATGCCGATCATCCTCCCTGGTGCTGGCACCGTTGAGCCGGAGCCAAGCGGGGAACGCGGCCGCCCCCGGGGCGCCGGCCGTGTCCCGTTGTCGATCCTGCCGAGCTGGTCAGCCCGCGTCGCTCGCGCCCTGGCCGAGCTTCTGCGGGTCGCGCGTCGCCGGCCGGACCGGGCTCTCGGCCGTGGGCTCGCCGCTCAGGGCGCGATGCACGAGCGTGTCCGCCCGGTCGCCGAGGTCGGGCAGCGCGGCCCGCAGCCGCGCGATCATGCGCGGCGTCCAGAACGCGACGATGTGCTTGTGAACGCCCGCCACCGCCTCCTCGTCGGGGTAGGACCTGAAGAAGGTGGCGATCTGGTTGGCCATGCGCAGGAGGCGGTCGTCCCGGTTCGGCGCGTCCATCTCTCTACTCCGCCGCATCCAGGCTCTGGGCGATGCGCGTCAGCGCGACGTCCTCCTCGTAGAACCTCGCCTGCCAGTCCGACGGCCGGTTGGTCCGCCGCACCTGCACCGCCGTCACCTTGTATTCGGGGCAGTTGGTCGCCCAGTCCGAGTAGTCCGTGGTGATGACGTTGGCGCCGGTCTTGGCGTGGTGGAACGTGGTGTAGACGACGCCGGGCTGCATCCGCTCGGACAGTCTGGCCTTGAGCGCGATGTCGCCCGACCGGCTCTCGAGGGACACGAGGTCGCCGTCCACGACGCCGCGCAGTTCCGCATCGAACGGATGGATCTCCAGCACGTCCTCCTCGTGCCAGCGCGAGTTCTGCGTGCGCCGGGTCTGGGCGCCGACGTTGTACTGGGAGAGGATGCGGCCCGTGGTGAGGATCAGCGGGAACTTGGCGCCCGCGCGCTCCTCGGTCGGCACGAATTCGGTGATCATGAAGCGGCCCTTGCCGCGGACGAACCGGTCCACATGCATCATCGGGGTGCCGAGCGGTGCCGCCTCGTTGCAGGGCCACTGCACCGACCCCAGCGCATCGAGCTTGGCATAGGACACGCCGGCGAAGCTCGGCGTCAGGCGGGCGATCTCGTCCATGATCTCGGACGGGTGCGTGTAGTCCATCTCGTAGCCGAGCGCCTTGGCGAGCATCACGGTGCCCTCCCAGTCGCCGTAGCCGCCCAGGGGCGGCATCACTTTGCGGACGCGGCTGATGCGCCGCTCGGCGTTGGTGAAGGTGCCGTCCTTCTCCAGGAACGAGGCGCCCGGCAGGAAGACGTGGGCGTATTTGGCGGTCTCGTTCAGGAAGATGTCCTGGATGACGATGCACTCCATCGCCCGCAGACCCGACGTGACGTGGTGCGTATCGGGATCGGACTGGGCGATGTCCTCGCCCTGGATGTAGAGCCCCTTGAAACCGCCGTCGACGGCCTCGTCCAGCATGTTGGTGATGCGCAGGCCCGGCGAGCTGTCGAGCGTCGTGCCCCACAAAGCCTCGAAGCTCTCGCGCGTGGCATCGTCCGAGACGTGCCGGTATCCGGTCAGCTCGTGCGGGAACGAGCCCATGTCGCACGAGCCCTGGACGTTGTTCTGCCCGCGCAGCGGGTTCACGCCGGCGCCCAGCTTGCCGATGTTGCCGGTGGCCATGGCGATGTTGGCCATGCCCATCACCATGGTCGAACCCTGGCTATGCTCGGTCACGCCCAGCCCGTAGAAGATGCCCGCGGCGCCGCCGGTGGCGTAGAGCCGCGCCGCGCCGCGCACCTCGGCCGGGTCGAGGCCGGTGAACTGCTGCTGGTTCTCGGGGCTGTGGCGCTCCTCGGCGATGAACCGTGCCCAGGTCTCGAACTCGGGCAGATCGCAGCGTTCGCGCACGTAGGCTTCGTCGATCAGCCCTTCGGTGACGATGACATGCGCCAGCGAATTGATGAAGGCGACGTTCGAGCCGGGCTTCAGGGGCAGGTGGAAGTCGGCCTTGATATGCGGCGACTTCACGAGATCGATCCTGCGCGGGTCGGCGACGATGAGTCTGGCGCCCTGGCGCAGACGCTTCTTCATCCGCGAGGCGAAGACCGGATGCCCGTCGGTCGGGTTGGCGCCGATCACCAGGATGACGTCGGAGTGATCGACCGACTTGAAATCCTGGGTGCCGGCCGAGGTGCCGAGCGTCGACATCAGCCCGTAGCCCGTCGGCGAGTGGCAGACCCGGGCACAGGTGTCGACGTTGTTGTTGCCGAAGGCGGCGCGCACCAGCTTCTGGACGAGGTAGGCCTCCTCGTTGGTGCAGCGCGACGAGGTGATGCCGCCGACGGAATCCTTGCCGTAGCGGGCCTGGATCCGCTTGAACTCGCTCGCGGCGCGCGCGATGGCCTCCTCCCAGGACACTTCGCGCCACGGGTCCGTGATCTTCTCCCGGATCATCGGCTTGGTGATGCGGTCCTTGTGCGTGGCATAGCCGTAGGCGAAGCGGCCCTTGACGCAGGAATGGCCCTCGTTGGCCTGGCCGCCCTTGTAGGGGACCATGCGGATGACCTTGGTGCCCTGCATCTCCGCCTTGAACGAACAGCCGACGCCGCAATAGGCGCAGGTGGTCACCTCGGAATGTTCGGGCTGGCCGAAGGCGTGGATCGACTTCTCCTGCAGCGTCGCGGTGGGGCAGGCCTGCACGCAGGCGCCGCACGAGACGCATTCCGAGGCCATGAAGTCGGTGGGCCCGGCCGCCACGCGCGAGTCGAACCCGCGGCCCGCGATGGTGAGCGCGAAGGTGCCCTGCACCTCCTCGCAGGCGCGGACGCAGCGGTTGCAGACGATGCACTTCGACGGATCGTAGGTGAAATAGGGGTTCGATTCGTCCTTCGGCAGGTATTTCGCCGACGCCGGGTCGACGTGGTTGTCGCCCCCGTAGCCGTAGCGGACATCGCGCAGGCCGACCACGCCGGCCATGTCCTGCAACTCGCAATCACCGTTGGCCGCGCAGGTCAGGCAGGTCAGCGGGTGGTCGGAGATGTAGAGCTCCATCACGCCACGGCGCAGCTTCGCCAGCCTGTCGGTCTGGGTGTGAACCACCATGCCGCTCTCGGCCGGCGTGGTGCAGGACGCGGGCGTGCCGCGCCGTCCGTCGATCTCGACGAGGCACAGGCGGCAGGAGCCGAAAGGCTCGAGCGAGTCCGTCGCGCACAGTTTCGGCACCTGCGTTCCGGCCTGCATCGCCGCCGCCATGACGGAGGTCCCGGCCGGCACCGTCACGGTCTTGCTGTCGATGGTCAGCGTGACGGTCTGCGGGGAAACCCGGATGGGGGTGCCGTAGTCGATCTCTTTGATCAGAGCCACCGGAGCCTCCTCACTCGGCCGCGGCCGGCACGTCGCCGGCCCGTCGAAAATCCTCGGGGAAATGCGTGATGGCGCTCAGCACCGGCATCGGCGTCAGCCCGCCCATGGCGCAGAGCGAGCCGTCGGTCATGACCTCGCACAGGTCCGCGATCACCTGGAGGTTCGCCTCCGGGCGGATGCCCGCGATGACCTTGTCCATCGTTTCGACGCCGCGCGTCGCGCCGATGCGGCAGGGCGTGCATTTGCCGCACGACTCGGTGGCGCAGAACTCGAAGGCGAAGCGCGCCTGCGCCGCCATGTCGACGGTGTCGTCGAACACCACGATGCCGCCGTGGCCGAGGAGGCCCCGCCGCGCCGCCATGGCCTCGTAGTCGAGCGGCGTGTCGAGGAGGTCGTCGGGGAAGTAGGCGCCCAGAGGGCCGCCCACCTGCACGGCGCGCACCGGCCGCCCGGACCGGGTGCCGCCGCCGTAGTCCTCGATCACCTCGCGCAGCGTGACGCCGAAGGCGAGCTCGATCAGGCCGCCGCGCTTGACGTTGCCGGCGAGCTGGATCGGCAGCGTGCCGAGCGAGCGGCCCTGGCCGTAATCGGCATAGGCGGCGGCGCCGTGTTCCAGGATCCACGGCACGGCGGTGAAGGTCATCACGTTGTTGACGAGCGTCGGCCGGCCGAGGAAGCCCTTGAGCGCCGGGATCGGAGGCTTGGCCCGCACGATGCCGCGCCGGCCTTCCAGGCTCTCCAGCAGCGAGGTTTCCTCGCCGCAGATATAGGCGCCGGCCCCGAGCCGCACCTCGAGATGGAAGCTCCTGCCGGAGCCCAGGATGTCGTCGCCGAGCACGCCGCCCGCGATGCCCGCCGCGATGGCGGCCTTCAGGGTCGCGAAGGCCTGCGGATATTCCGAGCGCAGGTAGATGTAGCCGCGCGTGGCGCCGGTGGCGACGGCCGCGATGGTCATGCCTTCGATGAGGTTGAAGGGATCGCCCTCCATCATCATGCGGTCGGCGAAGGTGCCCGAATCGCCCTCGTCGGCGTTGCAGACCACGTATTTCTGCCCGCTCCCGGCGAGCATCACCGTGTTCCATTTGATCCCGGCCGGGAATCCAGCGCCGCCGCGCCCGCGCAGCCCGGACTCGCGCACCGCCGCCACGATCCCCTCGGCGCCGAGGGCGAGCGCCGCTTCGAGGCCGCGGTAGCCGCCATGCGCCCGGTAGTCGGCCAGCGACACCGGGTCGACCACGCCGCACCGTTGGAAGGTCAGCCGCTGCTGCCGTTTGAGGTAGGGGATCTCCTCCGGCGGCCCGACGCGCAGCGGGTGATCGCCGCCGGACGTCAGGCCGGCGTCGAGGAGCGCCTCGACGTCGGCGGGCGTGACCGGCCCGTAGGCGATCCGGCCCTCGGGCGTCGCGACCTCCACCATCGGCTCCAGCCAGAACAGGCCGCGCGAGCCGGTCCGCACGATCGCGACATCGAGGCCGCGCCGCGCCGCGCCCGCCGACAGGGCGCGGGCGACCCTGTCGGCGCCGAGGCCGATCGCGACCGCGTCGCGCGGGACGAAGAGCGTGACGGTCACCGGCGGGCCTCCGGAATCGGATCGGCATCGGTCTCGGCCAGCGCCCGCATCAGCCCGTCCGCGGTCAGGTGGGCCAGGGGCTCGCCGTCGATCAGCGCCGCCGGGCCGTTGGCGCAGAGGCCGAGGCAATAGACCGGCTCGACCGTGACGCCCTCGGCACTGGTCCCGTGCCAGTCGCAGCCGAGGCGTCCCAGGATGTCACGATGGAGCGCGTCCGACCCCGTCGCCTGGCAGGCCTCGGCGCGGCACAGCTTCACCTCGCGGCGGCCCGCGGGGGCGCTGCGGAAGTCGTGATAGAAGCTGATGCAGCCGTAGACTTCGGCGCGCGACAGGTTCAGCGCGTCGGCGATGAGCGGAACCGCACCGCCGTCGACGTAGCCGAAGGTCTCCTGCAGCGCATGCAGGATCGGCAGCGTGGCGCCCTCGCGATGCGTGTGCTCGGCGATGATCCCGCTGGCGCGTTCAACGTTCCAGGGTTGGTGGTGCGACGTCTCGAGACGCGGCATGGATTTCCGCCCGATCTGGTTCTGTTCTCGACCGGAGTGGAGCAGAAGTGCCGGGCCTCATCAATCGATCAGTCCGGTGATGCGACAGGAGATCTTTGTCGATCGTGGGCGCCCTGGCGCGACGGGACGGCAGGTCGGCCGGCCGGATCGGGGCACAAGCGAGGCTCAGCCGGGATAGCTCGCGGCATGGGCCTCGGCGAGCGCCTGCTCCAGGGCGCGGCCCGGCCGGTAGCCGGCGAGGCCTTCGGGCCTTGGGACGCCGGCCACGAGGCGGGGGCAGGGCTCGGCCTCGCCCAGCACCGTCCGTACGGCCAGCCGCTCGGCATAGATCGGCAGGGCGTAGTCGGCCTCCTCGTCGCCGACGCCCTTGGCGCGGATCTTGGCCGAAGCGCGATCGATGTCCATGGCGACGACGGCCGTGGCCTTGATCTCTTGCAGGGTCGACGGGCGCAGGCCGGCGGTGCGGCCGGGGAAGAAGCGGTCGACCATCATCACCAGGGCGCGCCGCTTCTCCTCCGGGTCCTCGACGAGGCGCGCCCGGCCGAAGGCCATGACGGAGCGGTAGTCGGCGGAATGGTTGAAGCCGCTGCGCGCCAGCACCAGGCTGTCGAGATGCGTCACCGTGAGGCAGGCCGGCTCGCCTTCGGACTGGTTGCGCAGCATGCGGCTGGCGCTGCTGCCGTGCCAGTAGAGCCGGGTCTCCTCGCGCCAGAACAGCGTGGGCGTACAGAAGGGCTGTCCGTCGATCACATAGGCGACGTGGCACAGGGCGGCGGCATCGAGCAGGCCATGCACCGTGGCATGGTCGTAGGCGCCACGCTCGTGCAGCCGCTTCACGCGGTTCACGGCATCGATCGGGTAGGCGGGCGGCGGCTGGGCGGTCACGACGATGCTCCTGTGTTGCGCCCGAGTCGTGACACGGCGAAAGTGGTCGCCGCGAGGTCCAATCCCATGCCCGATCCGACGACCACTTCCGAAGCCCGCCTCGCCGCCCTCGACATTCCCCTGAACATCGCCGGGGCGGCCGGGGGGCAGGCGTCGCGGGTGCAGGCGGCCCTGCGGGACGCCATCCTCGACGGCCGTCTCGCGGCGGGCCTGCGCCTGCCCTCGAGCCGGGCCCTGGCCGGGCAACTCGGCATCCGGCGCAATGCCGTCGTGACGGCCTACGAGTCGCTGCAGGGCGACGGCCTGCTCGACGCCGGCGTCGGGTCCGGGACCTTCGTGGCGGCCCGCCTGCCGACGCCGCCCGCCGCGCCCACGGCGCCCTTCACGCTCCCGCCGCCGCAGCATCGGTGCTGCGCCCTCGGCCTCACGGCGGCCGACCCCGACCTCATGGCGCAGCTCGCCAGGGCTCTGCGGCGGCGCGTGCTGGGGGCGGGCGCCGCCGATCTCGCCTATGGCGACCCGCGCGGCAGCCGGGCCTTGCGCGAGCAGATCGCGCTTCACCTCGCGGCCAGCCGCGGCATCCGCTGCGATCCGGGCTGTATCGTGGTGATCAGCGGCACCCAGCAGGGCCTGCGGCTCTGCGCGGAGGCGCTGCTGCGGCCCGGCGACGGCGTCTGGTTCGAGGACCCCGGCTATCCGGCCGCACGGCGCGCCATGGAGGCGGCGGGCCTGCACCCGATCCCGGTGCCGGTCGACGCGGACGGGATCGATGTCGCCGAAGGCCGGCGTCGGGGGGCATCGGCGCGCGCCGTCTACGTCACGCCGTCGAACCAGTTCCCGACCGGCACGACCCTGTCGATGCCCCGCCGGCTCGCCCTCCTCGACTGGGCCCGCGTCGAAGACGCCTGGGTGCTGGAAGACGATTACGACAACGAGTTCCGCTACGACGGCCCGGCTCTGACGGCGCTCGCCGGCATCGGCGGCGACCGCGTGGTCTATTGCGGGACCTTCTCGAAGGCGGTGTTCGCGGGCCTGCGGCTCGCCTACCTCGTGGTCCCGCCCGGCGCCATCGGCCGGGTCGTGGCGGCCCGCGAGGCCTATGACCGGTTCCCGCCGAGCCTCAACGAAGCCGCCATCGCCGACCTCATGGCGGACGGCACGCTCGCCCGGCACACGCGACGCATGCGGGCGCGCTACCGGGCGGCGCGGGACGCGCTCGCGGCGGCCCTCGCGCAGGCTGCGGGCGGCCTGCTCCGCGTCGAGGTGCCGCGCCAGGGCCTCCACATCCTGGCCCACCTCCCGGCCGGCGCACCGGAGGACGCCGCCGGGCGGATCCGCGCGCTGGCGGGCGTCGAGGCCCGCCTCCTCAGCGAGATGCGCCTCGCCGCCAAGGGGCCGGACGGCTTCGTGCTCGGTTTCGCGGGCCACCGCGTCCCCGATCTCGAAGCGGCCGCGCGGGCCCTCGCGCGTGCGGCGCGCGCCATCCTGTGAAGATGCTGACGTCGCCTCGGGCGAGATGCCGGCCGGTCCCGCCCCGGCTCACCGCGCCGAATACAGGAAGAACGGTCCGAAGTTGAACGACTTGTCCAACTTGAACCGGCACGGCGTGACGATCTGGAAGGAATTGGAGCCGTAGCAGTAGGAGTTAGCGGCACAATAGAACATCTGGCCCGACTTCTTGTCCACCTTGATCTGGGTCAGCGGGCCGAACATGCCGCTCTGCTTCGATTTGACCTGTTCGGGCGCTTCCTGCGCCGGCGCATCGGAGAGGATGCGGGCCATGCAGTTGGGGTCGGCCCGGGCCGTGTCGAACGATCCGGACAGGCAGAGGGCCGCGGCGGCGAGGATGGAGCGCGGGATGGCGGGCGGCGTCGTCGCGTGTCTGTCGGCCATGTCCGGAACCCTTTCGATCCTCGCATCGAACATGCCTCGACGCTCGCCGGGGTCAAGGTCCGAAGCGGTACAGGCGGGTCGCCCGGGACCGGATGGGGATAGCTATTGCACGGGCAGGTCGAGGATGAAACTTTGTGCATCCTGCCGGTGTTCTTGTCAGGCCTAAGGGCTTCATCATTCCCAGGGGAACGACATGCCGAAAGCCGCGCATCACGAGGCCGCCGAGCACCACGACAAGGCCGCGAAGTCGCATCGCACCGCCGCCGAGCATCACGAGAAGGGCGATACCGCAACCGCCAAGAAGCATGCGGACGAGGCCCATGGCCACAGCGCCAAGGCGCATGAAAGCTCCGGCAAGGCTCACGCCAAGCACAAGTGACCGGACATCGAGTCCAGGTAAACGGCAGCGGCCCCACGGGGCGGCTGCGTCGCAGGGGCGGCCCGACCGCGGCGAGGCCCGGTCAGGCCGCCCGCTCCTCGAAGGCCTTGTCCGCGCCTTCGTGGAACGGGTCCACGACAGCGGCATGAACGTCTCGCTCCTGGCTCATCGAGTAGAGGGGCAGCTTCATCCCGTCCACGAGGAGGGCGGCCGTGGAGGCGCCGTCCGGTCGCGGCGGCGTCGCGTCCGCCGCCGCGCCGATCGTGTCGGCTGCGACGAGAAGCTCCATCGTGTCGGCCACGACCGTCCCGAAGGCATCCGCGGCGCCCGTCACGGCGGCGTCGAAGTCCTGGGCCGCCCGCTCGACCCGCTCGAGGACCTTGGTGATCCGGTCGTCGCCTTCCGTGATCTCGGCCAGGATGGCGAGGGCCTCGTCGGCGAGCGACTCCGGCCCCGCGTCCGCGGTCCGGCCGGTCGGGCCGAAATGGTCGGCGTCGCGCCGCACGGCCTTGAAGGCCGTGAGCAGTCCGTCGGCATGGCCGGCGATCCGGCCCGACAAGCGTTTGAGCTCGACCGCGACGGTCACGAGGCCGCGGCCCCGCGTGCCGAGGCGCCCGGCCTTCAGCCCGACGTTCATCGCCACGACGGTCAGGTCGTGGCTCGTCGTCATCAGCGTCGCCAGCGTATCGTCGAGCGCGTCCAGCATGGCGCGCAGGGCGTCGATCGCGCGGCTCACGCCGCTGCGGGCCGCGTCGCAGGCCGCCACGATGTCGAGCGCATCGGTCAGGCCGGTCTTGAGCTCGCTCATCGACGCGGCCGGGCTCTCGTGGTCCTGCCCGCAGACCGCGCGGCCCCTCGTCACCAGCGCGGCCGTCTCTCGCCCCAGCGCCACGAAGGCGTCGAGCACGCGCGCCGCCTCCGTCTCGAAGCTCGAGACGGTGTCTTGGAGCTGGGCCTGCTCGACGCGGTACAGCAGGCCGGCCGTCGCGGCATCCGGTTCCGCGCCGCGCCCCCCGGCGGCGAGCGCTTCGGCGCGTTCGAGGCCGTAGGACACGTGTTCGAGCCGCTGGCGGGTGTTGTCGCCGATCTGCAGCGAGACGAGCGCGGCCCCGGCCGCCCGGGTGATGGCGCGGGCCCGCGCCGCGGCATCCTCCATGACGGCGAGCCCGGCGCTGCGGCGCTGGCCGGTCCAGGAGGCTGCCGCATCGAGCTGCCCGGCGAGCGCGACGAGCCGCGGACGGAACGACGTGTCGAAGGCGAAATGCTCCCACGCGGCCCTCTCGAGGAGCGCCGTGAGCGCGGCATGGTCGGCGGCGCAATGGTCGATGCGGCGCTGGACCGCCCCGATCTGCTCGTCGATCGTCCGTGAGAAGGCCTCGAGACTGGTGCGCTGCTCGGCGGAGGCGACGGCTTCGAGGCGCGCCGAGCGCGACACCACCACCATCATGCGCATGTCGCCGATGAGATCGTCGAACCTGCGGATCAGGCCCTTGTTGGTGGCGAGCAGGTCCGCCAGCACCTTGCCGTCGGCCGGAAGGCGGTCCCCGACCTCCTTGAGGCGGATCGTCATGTGCGACAGGCTGGAGGAGGACTTCGCGGCGCTGCCGGCCGAAAGCTCCGCCCCGAGCGCGACGAGGTCGTCGCTGAGCGATCGGAACACGTCGAGGCCGTGGCTCAACCCCTTGCCGGCGGACAGGAAGGCGCTCTCGATGGCGAGCGTGCCCGCCGACAGCACCGGCAGCACGGCCCGGATGTCTCTCGCCATGGCGGGCTCAGCCGGCGACGGTCGAGACGGACCGGAACTGCATGATCTCGGCGTGGATCTGGTCGAGGGCGACGACCCTGACGGCGGCCCCGCGCTCGATGGCGACCTTGGGCATGCCGAAGACGACGCAGCTCTCCTCGTCCTGCGCGACGGTGACGGCGCCCGCCTGGCGCATCTCGAGGAGCCCCGCGGCCCCGTCGTCGCCCATGCCGGTCATGATGATGCCCTTGGCATTGGCCCCGGCGCACTGGGCCGCCGACCGGAACAGCACGTCGACCGAGGGGCGATGGCGCGACACCGGCGGCCCGTCCTTCACGGCGACGTGGTAGCGCGTGCCGCTGCGCTGCAGGAGGAGATGGCGGTTGCCCGGCGCGATGAGGGCCCGGCCCCGGACGACGACGTCGCCGTCCTCCGCTTCCTTGACGGCGATGGTGCAGATCCGGTCCAGGCGCCGGGCGAAGGCGGCCGTGAAGCCTTCGGGCATGTGCTGCACCACCACGACGCCGGGGCTGTCGGCCGGCAGGGCTTCGAGCACGTCGCGCAGGGCTTCCGTACCGCCGGTGGACGCGCCGATGCAGACGACGTGATCGGTCTCCACCATGCGGCGGTTGGCGACGGCGGGCGGGATCATGACGTCGGCGGTGAGCTTGGATTCCACCAGCCGTGACGGCGGCCGGCCGCTCCGAAGCCTGGCATGCGCGGCGGCCCGCACCGCATCGCAGACCTGGATGGAGGATTCGCGCAGGAACTGGCGCGTTTCCACGCGCGGCTTGGGCAGCACGTCGACAGCGCCGGCGTCGAGCACGTCGAACAGCACCTGCGAGCCCTGTTCGGTCAGCGTCGAGCAGACGATCACCGGGATCGGTTTCTGGGCCATGATCTTGCGCAGAAACGTCAGCCCGTTCATGCGCGGCATTTCGAGGTCGAGGATGATGACGTCGGGCATGTCCTCGCCGATGCGCCGCGCCGCCGCGAAGGGATCGGCGGCGGTCCCCACGACGGCGATGTCGGGCGCTTCGTCGAGGATGGCGGTCAGGGTCTGGCGGACCGAGGCGGAATCATCCACCACGAGCACGCGGATCGGCTGGATCTTGGCCGTCATGATCATGCCTCGCGCTGGTAGATGCTGGGGAGGGCCTGGCTCAGGCCGGCGACGTCGGTGCCGGCCATGGATTCGGAGTGGCCGAGGATGAGATAGCCGCCCGGCCGCAGGTGGCCGGCGAGCCGCTCGACGACCGCGCGCTGCGTCGGCCTGTCGAAGTAGATGAGCACGTTGCGGCAGAAGACGACGTCGACGTCGCTGTCGAACGGGTAGGTCGGCTCCATCAGGTTCAGGCGATGGAACTGCACGAGCCGGCGCAGTTCGGGGACGATGCGAACCAGCGTCTCGGAAGGCTGGCGGGCGGTCATGAGATAGCGCTGGCGCAGCAGGGGTGGCACGGGCTCGACCATGGAGGCCGGGTAGACGGCGGCGCGGGCCTGCTCCAGCACCTCGCTCGAAATGTCGGTGCCGAGCAGCGAGAAGCGCAGGTCGGTGCCGGCCGCCACCAACTCCTGCAGCACCATGGCGATCGTATAGGCTTCTGCCCCCGTGGAACTCGCGGCACTCCAGATCTTCAACGGTCGATCGCGGCGCGGACCGAGCAGGCTCGGCACGGCGGTGCGGCACAGGAAGTCGAAGTGCGCCGGCTCGCGGAAGAAGTCGGTCTTGTTGGTGGTGACGCAATCGACGAGGTGCACGGCCTCTTCGGCGAGGTTGCCGCGCTCGAACACATGGGCGGCATAGTCGTCGAGGCTGCGCAGGCCGAGCTTGCGCACGCGCTTGCGCAGGCGTCCCTCGACCATCAGGCGCTTGGAGGGCGGTAGCTTGATGCCGACCTCGTCTTCGACGAAGCGCGCGATGGCCGCGAAGTGCCGCTCTGAGAGGTTTTCTGCCGCGGACTGCATGAAGTCTCGATTTGCAAGGGTGGAGGCGCGGCGGCGCGCCGGGCGACGGGTGCGGTCAGGCGGCGGACGCGACGGCGAGCCCGGCGACGAGCGCGGGTTGGTCGGTCGCCATCAGGCAGCCGATCGCCAGCACGATGACGAAGGCCCCGTCCTTGCGGCCGATGCCGGCGAGCGTATCGGCATGCCAGCGGCCTCCCACCGCCGGCGGGGGATCGAGGGTCTCGCCATCGAGCGTCGACACCGCGATGACCCGGTCGGCGATGAAGCCCACCGGCCGCGAACGTCCCTCGATCGGCACGTCGAGGATGACGATGCGCGTCGTCGAGGTGGCGGGGACGGACGGCAGGCCGAGCTTCAGGCGCAGGTCGACGACGGGGATGCCCTCGCCGCGCACGTCCGTCATGCCCATCAGATAGGCCGGCGCGTTGGGCAGGGCGGCGACATCGCGCATGTCCAGGATCTCGCGGACATGGCGGATGTCGATGCCGAAGATCTCCTGACCCAGGCCCAGCGTCAGGTATTGCAAAGCTTTCGACATGGGAGCGTTCCGGACGACGGGGTTCATGAGGCGGGGACGATGGTCGGTCGGGGTCGGTCAGGAGGCGCGGCGGAACGCCTGGTCCTGGGCGTCGCCCGCCTCCGACGTTTGAGGGCGAAGCCGCCGGCGCCGCGCTCGGCCCGTGCGGCGCGAGGCTTGGGCGAACGGATCGCCTTCGCCTCGTCGGCGACGCGCTGCTGCAGCCGGGCCACGGGATGGCTGACCACCGTCACGACTGGCTGAGCCGCGGGCTCGTCGGCGGTGCGGAAGAAGGCGATCGAGGCCTGGAGCTGTTCGGCCTGGGACGACAGCTCCTCGGAGGTGGAGGACACCTGTTCGGAGGCGGCGGCGTTCTGCTGCGTCACGCGGTCGAGCTGCTGGATGGCCTGGTTGATCTGGGTCGAGCCCACGTCCTGCTCGCGGCAGGCCGCCGTGATCTCCTCGACGAGTTCGGCCGTGCGCCTGATGTCGGGCACGAGCTTGGACAGCATGGTGCCGGCGTCCTGCGCCGCCTTGACGGTCTCGCCCGACAGGGCGCCGATCTCGGTCGCGGCGGCCTGGGAGCGCTCGGCGAGCTTGCGCACTTCGGAAGCCACGACCGCGAAGCCGCGCCCGTGCTCGCCGGCCCGCGCCGCCTCGACGGCGGCGTTGAGCGCCAGCAGGTCCGTCTGGCGGGCGATCTCCTGCACGATGGAGATCTTCTGCGCGATGGTCTGCATGGCCTCCACGGCCTTGCCGACGGCGGCGCCGCTCGCCTCGGCGTCGGCCGCGGAGCGGCGGGCGATCACCTCGGTCTCGCCGGCGTTGTCGGCGTTCTGCTTCACGTTGGCGGCCATCTCCTCCATCGAGGCCGAGGCTTCCTCGGTCGAGGCGGCCTGCTCGGTCGAGCCCTGCGACAGCTGCTCGGCGGAGGCCGACAGCTCCTGGCTGCCCGCCGACACGTTGCGGGCCGCCGCCACGGCTTCGGCCACGACGGAGCGCAGCTTCACCACCATGGTCTCGAGGGCGATGCCGAGCCGGTCCTGCTCGGACAGGCGCTTGGCCTGCACGGTGAGGTCGCCGGCCGCGATCGCATCGGCCACCGTGGCGGTGGCGTTGAGGTTGACCACCATGCGGTTGAGGGCCTGGATGACGTCGCCGACCTCGTCCCGGCTCGAGACCGCGACCGACTGGCCGAGATCGCCCCGGGCCACGGCATCGGCGAGGCCGACGGCGCGACGCAGGTTGCGCGAGATCGTGGACGACAGGAAGACCGCGATGCCGAGACCGGCCAGCAAGGCCACGCCGAGGCCGGCCAGCATCATGGTCATCGCGTCGCCGGCCCGGCTCATCGTCTCGTCCGTGGCGGTCGTCCGCCTGGCGGTGAGTGAACCCACCAGCCCCTGCGCCGCGGCGGTGACGGCGTCGATCTTCTTGGAATAGTCGCCGGTGGCGAGGTTGCCCGCCATGATGGTGCCGGCCGTGGTGTTGACCGACAGGGCCTTGTCGGCGACCGCCAGCCAGGCCTCGAAGGCCTTGGCGAAGGCGTCCGTCGATACGCCGAGGCCGGAGAAGGCCTGCACCATGCGCTCCTTGTCCGCCATCATGGTGGCGCGCGTCCCGTTGACCTCGGCTTCGCGGGACCGCAACGTGGTCATGTCGGGTGCGCCGATCGTGCCCTGGACCTCGCCCCAGAACCGCTCGACGGCGTTGGTCAGGCTCGTGGAGGCGGTCCGGGCGTCGTCGGCGTTCCTCGCGGTCGCGGCCTTGAACAGCTGGTCTTCGGCGTCCCGCAGCTTGCCCATGATGGGTCGACCGTCGAGCACGGTCTGCATGGCGAACACGCGGGAATTCAGCAGGGCCATGGTCAGGATCTGCTTGCCCACGGCGGTCAGCTCGGGCAGGAGCGCCTTGAGGTCGGCGACCTGCTTCTTCACGGCGTCGGTCCGGGCGAGGCCCTCCAATTCGGCGAGGGCCGCATCGGCCTCCGTCCTCTTTGCGACCACTTGAGCCTCCGTCGTCTGGATGGCGTCGACATCCGTCTGGATCACCATGGCGCGGGTCAGGGACCCCCGCTGGATCGACGACGCACTGACCGCTGGGCGAGGTCGGACATGTGCGTCAGGCGGTCCGACTCCCGCATGTCCTCGCGCGTCGAGGAGAGCCGCGTGTAGCCGAGGCCGCCGGCGGCACCGGCGAAGAGCAGCACGGCGCCGAACCCGACCGCCAGCTTCGTCTTGATGTTGAAACGCATTGTCGGTCCTTGGCGATTTCGATCAGTTGAGACGGCGCGCCGGATCAGGAACGGCGACGAAGCCGTCGGTCCAGGGTGTGATGAAGCGCATAGGGTCGGGCCGCCGGTGCATGCCGATGCGCGGCGTCTGCTGCGCATCGGACGGCGGGATCCCGGTCACGTCGTGGAGCTTGCCGGCGGCTTCCATGATCGCGAACAGTCATGAATCGCTGGATCCGGCTGTGACTTCGGACGGGTCAGGAGGCGCGGCGGAACGCCTGGTCCTGAGCGTCGCCCGCCTCCGACATGTCGAGGGCGAAGCCGCCGGCGCCGCGCTCGGCCCGTGCGGCGCGAGGCTTGGGCGAGCGGATCGCCTTCGCCTCGTCGGCGACGCGCTGCTGCAGCCGGGCCACGGGATGGGTGACCACCGTCACGACTGGCTGAGCCGCGGGCTCGTCGGCGGTGCGGAAGAAGGCGATCGAGGCCTGGAGCTGTTCGGCCTGGGACGACAGCTCCTCGGAGGTGGAGGACACCTGTTCGGAGGCGGCGGCGTTCTGCTGCGTCACGCGGTCGAGCTGCTGGATGGCCTGGTTGATCTGGGTCGAGCCCACGTCCTGCTCGCGGCAGGCCGCCGTGATCTCCTCGACGAGTTCGGCCGTGCGCCTGATGTCGGGCACGAGCTTGGACAGCATGGTGCCGGCGTCCTGCGCCGCCTTGACGGTCTCGCCCGACAGGGCGCCGATCTCGGTCGCGGCGGCCTGGGAGCGCTCGGCGAGCTTGCGCACTTCGGAAGCCACGACCGCGAAGCCGCGCCCATGCTCGCCGGCCCGCGCCGCCTCGACGGCGGCGTTGAGCGCCAGCAGGTCCGTCTGGCGGGCGATCTCCTGCACGATGGAGATCTTCTGCGCGATGGTCTGCATGGCCTCCACGGCCTTGCCGACGGCGGCGCCGCTCGCCTCGGCGTCGGCCGCCGAGCGGCGGGCGATCACCTCGGTCTCGCCGGCGTTCTTGGCGTTCTGCTTCACGTTGGCGGCCATCTCTTCCATCGAGGCCGAGGCTTCCTCGGTCGAGGCGGCCTGCTCGGTCGAGCCCTGCGACAGCTGCTCGGCGGAGGCCGACAGCTCCTGGCTGCCCGCCGACACGTTGCGGGCCGCCGCCACGGCTTCGGCCACGACGGCCCGCAGCTTCACCACCATGGTCTCGAGGGCGATGCCGAGCGTGTCGCGTTCGGACAGGGGCTTCGCCGCCACGGTGAGGTCGCCCGACGCGATGGCGTCGGCGACGGCGGCCGTCTTGCGCAGATTCGTCACCATCGTCTGGGTGGCACGGGTCAACTGGCCGATCTCGTCCTTGACCTCCGATACGACGAGGTTGGTCGACAGGTCGCCTGCCGCGACATCGTCCATGGCCCTTGTGACCGAGCGGAGCGACCTGAACACGCTATTCAGGATCAGCCAGGCCACCAGTGACACGAAGACCACGAGCCCACCGGTGAGGGCTCCCTTGACCACGAGGTCCTGGCTGCCGGCCGCGCTGATCTCGCGTGTCCGGTTCATGACGTCGTTGCGCAGGCTCGCCTCGACTTTGGTGAGGAGGTCGATCCGGGCGCTTGTGGTCCGGAACCACTCGTCCGCATTGCCCTCGGACAAGGTCGTCAAAGGAGGCGTGGAGGTCGCGACCTTGGTCAGACGATCCGCATCCGCGACCTCCGGCCCGCTGACCGTGTCGTCGAAGAACTTGCGCTGTTCCGCATTCGCATACAGATCGAAGAGAGAACGATAGACGCCCTGCCACGCGGCGAACTTTTGCAGGCGGGCGAGTTGATCGGGCATGAACTGCCCCTTCCCGAAGCCGTCCGACCCGTTGGCGCGTGTCGCACCGGAGGATTCCTTGAGCCACATCAGGTAAACATAGGCGGATGCCCCCCTGGACACCTCAGGATGGCTGATCACCCTGAGCATTTCCGTGCTGACGTCGAGAAGCTGTCCGATCATCGGCGTGTAATAGTCGTTGATCTCGCTGAGGGGTGTCTTCAGTCCATCGACGAGATGGCGCTCGTCCTCGAGCTTCGCGAGCGTGGCCCGGGCTCTGGCCAGGTTCGCCGCCGCTTCCCCGCCTTTGTCATCGAAACGAGAATCGGAGACGGCTTTGTTCAACGCCTCCAGGTTGCCCGATGTCTTGGCTCTGACGACCGGTAGAGCGTCGGCCATCTTGCTCCCTTTGGTCGAAACGTAGACCGCAGACGTCCCTGCTTCACGCTGCAGCGAGGTGACGAGATCGCCGACGGCACCGGCGACGTCGACGAACGAGGAGAGCTCTTCCATCTGCTGCTTCGTCCTGTAACTTTGCAGCACGTCGTTCCCCGAGAACCACAGCATTCCGATCAGCATGATGCCGATGAGGAACAGGAACTTCGCTCTGATGCTGAATTTACGAAAGATACTCATCTCATCGTCCTTCGGATATTCTCTTAGAGTTCATCGACTATGGAGTTCACCCGACTCTGCCCATGGGCATGTTGACGGGTATTGGCGTCGATCGTGATCATGAAAGCAGCAGCTGTAGGAGATCATGCCTCGATACATACGGCTGCATGAACCTCGTTGCGGTCGAGGTATGGGGTCCATCGGGCTCAGAGACCGAGGACCGTTTCCGGCCGCAAGGTCAGTCGAGGATGCGGGCGAGGTCCGGAACGATGACGAAGTCGTCGTTCCAGCGCGTGATGAAGTGCACGTATTCGGGCCGCCAATGCATGCCGATGCGCGGGGTCTGCTGGGCGTCGGACGGCAGGATCTCGGTCACGTCGTGGACCTTGTCGGCGACGATGCCGACCACCACCGGATCGCCGTCGATGACGACCTCCATCACGACGATGCGGGTGTCGGCCGTGTCGGGCCGGCACTCCATGCCGAAGCGGATGCGGATGTCGGCGAGCGGGATGACGTTGCCGCGCACGTTGACCACGCCGGGCAGGTGCGGCTTGGCGCCGGCCACCCGGGTGGCCGGGATGGGGTCGATGATCTCGCGCACCATGCCGGCGTCGACGGCGAAGATCTCCTCCCCGAGCCCCATCATCAGCACCCGCAGCGGGGCGTCGTTCGCCTGGACGTTGCTCATGCGGCCCTCGTGGCAGTGGCGGCTTCGGTGCGCGACGGGCCCATGGCGACGAGCTGGGCGACGTCGAGGATCAGGGCGGCGCTGCCGTCGCCCAGGATGGTGGCGCCCGAGAACATCGTCACGCCGGCGTGGAGCTTGGACAGTGACTTGATCACCGTCTGGTGGCTGGCGATGATGCCGTCGGCGACGAGCCCGACCCGCATGTCGCCGAGCGAGACGATGATCACCTTCTGGTGGACGTCCGGCTCGCCCGCGGCGTCGAACAGGCTCCGCAGCCGCAGCAGCGGCACGAGGCGGCCGCGCACGTCGAGGAAGTCGCGCCCGCGGTCTCGCGCCACCTGACGCGCCGGCAGTTCGATACATTCCTCGATGGCGGACAGGGGCACGACGTAGCGCGCCTCCCCGACGCGGATCAGCAGGCCTTCGATGATGGCCAGCGTGAGGGGCAGGCGCAGCGTGACGCCCGATCCCCGTCCCGCCTCGGTCGACAGGTCGATGGTGCCGCGCATGGATTCGATGTTGCGCTTCACCACATCCATGCCGACCCCGCGCCCCGACAGGGCCGAGACCGTGGGAGCGGTGGAGAAGCCCGGATGGAACAGGAACCCGTAGATCTCGGCGTCGCTCATCGGCGCGCCGGGCTCCACGAGGCCCTTCTCTTCCGCCTTGGCGCGGATCCGTTTGACGTCGAGGCCGCCTCCGTCGTCCTCGACCTTGACCAGCACCTGCGTGCCGGCATGGCGGGCCGCGAGGACGATGCGGCCCGTCGGGGGCTTGCCGGCCGCGGCGCGCCGTTCCGGGTTCTCGATGCCGTGGTCGATGGCGTTGCGGATGAGGTGCACGAGCGGGTCGGCGAGGCGCTCGATCATGGTCTTGTCGAGCTCGGTGTCCTCGCCCTCGGTGATGAAGTCCACCGGCTTGCCGAGGTCGTGCGACAGGTCGTGGACGAGGCGGCGGAAGCGGGCGAACAGCGAGCCGATCGGCACCATGCGGATGCCCATGGTGATGTCGCGCAGGCCCGAGGCCAGGCGCTCGATCTCCTCGGCCACGGCCTTGACCTGGGGCTCGATCCGGCCGTGGGCGAGCTGGCTGAGGCGGGCCTGGGCGATGACGAGTTCGCCCACGCGGTCCATCAGTTCGTCGAGCCGCTCGGCCGGTACGCGCACGCTGCCCGCGGCGCGGTCCTCCGCACGGCGGGGCGCCTCGCGCCGCTCGCCCTCGCCGGCCTGCTCGCGCGCCGCCGGGGCCGGCGCGGGCTCGGGCGTCCGGCTCGCCCCGGCGGCCACGTCCTCCCCCGCATCGCGGGGCGTGACGACGAGGGACATGTCGTCGAGCACGAAGACGAACACGTCCTCGATCGCCTGGCGGGAGCAGGCACTGCGCAGGTCCACCGACCAGCCGATCCGCAGGTCCTGCGGGTCCAGGAGGTCGAGCGGGGGGACGTCGTCCAGCAGCGCCGTCACGGTGCAGGGGCCGAGGTCGCGCAGCTCGTCGAGCAGGGCCAGCGGATTGGTGCCGTTGCGCAGCACCTGGGGTGCGAAGCGGATCGCGAGGTGCCAGCCCGGCCCTGACGGTGCGGGCGCCGGCGCGGCCGGGGCGTCGGCGGCGGGCACGACAAGCCCCTTCGCGACTATGCCCTGGCGCGACATGCCCTTGCCCGACGAGCCCTTGCAGCTTGTCGAGGATCGCCCGACCGACCGCGGCATCGGCCGCGTCCGGCCGCTCGATCAGCAGGCGCATGTGGTCGCGGGCCACGAGCGCCACCTGGAGCAGGTCCTCCGTCACCGCGACCCTGCCCTGGCGCACGAGGTCGAAGGCGGTCTCGAAGTCATGCGTGAAGGCCGCGAGGTCGTCGAAGCCGAACATGGCGCCCGACCCCTTGATCGTGTGCATGGTGCGGAAGGCGGCGTCGACGAGGTCGCGGTCCTCCGGCATGCGCCCGAGGTCGAGCAGCGTGATCTCGAGGGCTTCGAGAAGCTCGGCGGCCTCCTGCCGGAAGATGTCGGAGGGGTCGGCGAGGCTCATTTGCGCACCAGCTTGCTGGCGACGGCCAGGATCTGCTCGGGCTTGAACGGCTTGGTGATCCAGCCCGTCGCGCCCGCGGCCCTGGCCTCGCTCTTCATGGCATCGGCCGATTCCGTGGTGAGGAAGACGATCGGCACGCCCGCCGCCGCCGGCACCGCCCGCAGGGCGCGGATGAAGTCGATGCCGTTCATCACGGGCATGTTGAGGTCGGTGATGATGAGATCGAGACCGCCCGAGCGGGCCTTGGCCAGGCCCTCCTGTCCGTTGCCGGCCTCCGAAACGGTATGGCCGGCGCCTTCGAGCACGATGCGGACGACCTGGCGCACGCTGGGCGAGTCGTCCACGGTGAGGATGCGTCCCATGTCATGAGCCTCGCTTGAACAGGATGCGACCAGCGGCGGAATCGAAGGCGATCCCGGCCCGGTCGAAGGCCTCGCGCAGTGTGGGCGAGGGATTCGAGAGCTGCAGCACCTGGCCGGCGTGTTCCGCGGTGAGCGCCGCCGACACCAGGAGCTGCACGAAGCTGATATCGGCGGCGCCGACCTCCGACAGGTCGAGTGCCAGCGCGCCACCCCCCGACAGCGCGCCGCGCAGCCGCTCGTGATGGCGCGCGGCATCGACGAACAGGCCGGTGCCGTCGACGAGGTCCGTTCGAGGTTCAGTGTTCATGCCGTTGCTTCTCACGTTCGATGGGTTGGGCAGGTCGTTGGGCGGGACAACATGGCGAGGGCGGCGATCCGGATGGCTCACCCACGCCAAGCCTTGCGGCCCTGCATCGCTCGCGCGTCATGAGACCGTTCCCACCGTTGTCGATCGGCATCGTACGCTCCCGCTCCTGAGCCAGACGAGTCCGCAACACCCGACCCAGGACAGCACCAGTAATGCATCGGCAGGATCGTCGTTATTGTATAAAACAGCACATCTGACGAGATCGGATGACCAGTTCCGAACGGCTGTTATTTACACATGATTTCATTGCGGGGAAGTTTACACGATCCCAACGAGCTCGATTGATACGGAGCAAATTCGCTCCAAAGCACGTGCCGCAAGAGGGAGCGAGATAAATTTCGCTCGAAATGAGCGCGCCACCGCGTCGACACGGCTCGCTTCTGTCGTTCTATAGTCTTAGGGTTGAATGCAACGTTCAACATCAACGTCTTCGTGCTTCACCGTCACGCCATGTCGCCGTCCCGTCCGGAGCACGGCCGAGCACAGGTCCATCCGCGCACGCCGCCCGCACGCCTCCCGCAGCGACCGCGCGCGCCGGACCGCGTTTCGGGCGGTTCGTGACCGCCGGCCGCCCTTGTTGCCCTATAGGCTGATCGAGGCGGCACTCGCCGACGGCCTTCGCGGCTGCTCGTCAACACGGCGCAAAGACAGTCAGACCTTCTCAACGTTTGTCGACGACGCTGTAGTCACGTGCACGCGCTGACGTCGTGTTCGACCGTGAGAGGCAGCCGTGCTCGATCGTCCTTTATATCCCGGGCCTGGGAGCCGGCCACTCCGGTGGCTGGCCGAGATCGGACCGGGCGTGCCCGAAGAAGTCCAGCAGCGCCTTCGCGCCGCCTTCTTCGTGTCGCGGGCGCCGCTGGTGATCGGCGGTCTCAATACGGTGACGGTCGCCATGGTGGCGTACTTCCGGATGGGCCAGGATGTCTTCGCCGCCGTCGCGGCCTTCGATCTCGTCCTCCTGGCGCTGCGCATCGTCCTGCTGAGGCGCGTCTCGGCGCCGTCCGGCCCCATCTTCGCGACGGGCCTGCTCTGGGCCTGCCTGCAGGCCACGACGATCGCCCTCATCGTGGCGTCCTCGGACGTCGCCATGTCGCTGATCGTGCTGGCGTCGGGGCTCGCCGCCACCGGCGGCATCACGGGCCGCAACTTCGCCGCCCCGCGCTACGCCATGGCGCAGGTGCTCGTGATCGATCTCAGCTACAAGATCACGTTCTCGATCCACCATATGGAGTTCCTGCCGCTGATCGTGCTGCAGACGGTCATGTTCGCCTACATGACCAGCAGCATCATGAAGCAGGCGCGCCAGGCCGCCATCCAGGCGATCACCGGCGAGATCGAGAACCGCCACCAGTCGATCACCGATCCCCTGACGGGGCTGCTCAACCGGCGCGGGCTCTCGGCGTGTTTCGAGGCCATGACCTCGGCCGTCGAGGACCGCACCCTGTTCTACCTCGACCTCGACGGGTTCAAGGAGGTCAACGACCGCTTCGGCCACGCTTCCGGCGACGAACTCTTGTGCGAGGTCGGCCGGCGCCTGCGCGGGACGGTCGGCCCGGGCGGGGTGGCGTGCCGGCTCGGGGGCGATGAGTTCCTGGTCCTCGCCGATGGGCTCGACGCCCCGCACAGGCACGACCTCGGCGCCGCCATCATCGCCGCCGTCGCGCAGCCCTGTCCGATCGGGCACGGTGTCCTGGCCCGGGTCGGCGTCAGCATCGGCACCGTGCGGGGCAGCCCCGACACGCCTCACCTGGCCGAGATGATGATGCGGGCGGACCGGGCCCTCTACGCCGCCAAGGGGGGCGGCAAGGGGTGCTGCGTGACCTTCGAGGACCTGGGGAAGGGATCGATCGGCCGGGCCGCCTGATGCACCGGCCCGGTGCCGCGGCAGGGTCATGAACGCGGGAGAGTCAAAGGAAGCAGGCGGTCTCGCGCCGCATGCAGCAACGCCTGCATGGCGCGCGACGCCTTGTCGGGATTGCGCTCCAGGATGGCGCTCTTGACGGCATCGTGGGCCGCGAGGGTCTCGGCCGGGCGGATCGCGTGACGCTGCAGTCTCTGCGACGATACCCGCAGGGCGGATTTGAAGGTCGCCCCCACCGTGACGAACAGGCCGTTGTGCGAGGCCTGGATCACGGCGAGATGGAACGCGAGTTCCGCCTGCGACGTCGCCTCGATGGCCAGGTTGGCCTCGAAAGCCTCGACCAGCTCGCCGAAGTGGTGTTCCACGGCGTCGAAGTCCTCCTTGGTCCCGTCGCGGGCCGCGAGGTAGGAGGCACGCGGCTCGAGGCAGAGCCGCATCTCGAAGATGTCGGCGACGATCTTGGCGTCGAACTGGGCCGACAATCGCCAGGTGAGCACGTCACGGTCGAGCAGGCTCCAGTCCTCGAAGGGCAGGACGCGGGTGCCGACCTTGGGCGAAACCTCGATCAGCCGTTTGGCCGCCAGCCGCTTCACGGCCTCGCGGATCACGGTCCGGCTGACACCATACATCTCGCACAGGTCTGCCTCCACCGGCAGCGTGTCGCCCGGCCGGAACTCGCCGCCGGCGATGCGGGTGCCGAGCAGCGCGGCGATCTGAGCCGACATCGTGCCGACGGGGACGAGCTCACGTTCGAACATTTCCGGCTCTCTCCCCCGTGCTCGCAGCGCGTCCCTGCCCACCCATGATGGCATTGACACGTCCCGAGAGTCCCGACACAATCTATGGCATAAGATAATATGAAAGACATGCACCGGCGAAGCGGGTGCGATCATGGCGGGAGCGAGGCCCTCGACGGGCCTGCTCGGCCGCGGGAGGGACGGCGATGGGACGGTGGACACGCGTGGCGGCCGCGTCGGCCTTGGCTCTGTTTGCGCTGGGCACCGTGGCGAAGGCCAAAACCCACGTGACGTGGTGGGATTTCCTGTCGGGCGGGGACGGCGTCCGCATGAAGGGGCTGATCCAGGCCTTCGAGACGGACAACCCGGACATCGCCATCGACGCCACCACGCTCGAATGGGGCGTCCCCTTCTACACCAAGGTCCAGACCGCCGCCGCCATCGGACAGGGGCCTGACATCATGACCTATGCCCTGTCGCGCGTGCCGCTCGGCGTGTCGACCGGGACGTTGCGGCCGTTCTCGGACGCCGAGCTGAAAAGCGTGGGGCTCGTTGCCGGCGACTACTTTCCGGCGGACTGGAATGCGGCTCACGTGGACGGCAAGATGTATGCGGTGCCGCTCGATATCCACTCCGTCATCCTGTACTACAACAAGGACCTCTTGAAAAAAGCGGGCCTTCTCGGCGACGACGGCAAACCCAAGGGGCTCGATGGGCTCAAGAGTTTCGACGCCGCTCTGAAGACGCTTTCCGATACGGCCGCCGGCCAATACGGCCTGACGATCCACGACGGGCAGCCGGACGGCAGTTCGGTCTGGCGCATCTTCTATACGCTGCTCAGCCAGCAGGACGGACGTTTCATCAGAGACGGCAAGGTGCTCCCGGGCGACGACGGGAGCAAGGCCGAGAAGGCGCTCGGCGCCATGGCGGATTGGGTCAAGCAGGGCTGGGTCCCGAAGGCGGTGAGCTACCCGGCCTCGATCGCGCTCTTCACCTCCGGCAAGGCCGCCATGCACATCAACGGCGTCTGGGAAGTGCCGACGATGATCGACCTCGCCAAGAACCAGAAGCTTGGCTTCGACTGGGGCGTGGTGCAGATCCCGACCCTGTTCGACCATGCGGCCACCTGGGCCGACAGCCACGCCTTCGCGATCCCGGCCCGTAAAGACCATGACGCCTCGCCCGAGACCGTGAAGGCCGTGATGACCATCATCGCCTGGTTCAACACGCACAGCCTCGGCTGGGCCGCCGCCGGTCACATCCCCGCCTACCGACCCGTGACGGACAGTCCGGCCTTTCAGTCGCTCAAGCCCAACGCGGACTATTCACAGCTCGCCAAGACCGCCGTGTTCGACCCCCAATCGGTGGTCACGGGCGTGGCCTCGCCGACCTACGATGCCGCCACGAACTTCCTCGAGCCGGCCGTGAACGGCCAGCTCGACCCGCGCAGCGCCATCGCTCAGACCCGCGACCAGGTCCAGGACGCGCTGCAGTAGGACGGACGTCCACACATCGGCGCTCTCTGTCTCCCTTCCGCCGGGTAGCTCTCGATGCCGCTCACGCACAAGCGCAAGCCGACCCGCGCCGCCCTGGTCTTTGTCGGGCCCTTCGTCGCCGCCTATCTCGTGCTCTTCGTCTATCCCACGGTGAAGATGGTGGAGCTGAGCTTCACCGATGCGCCGCTCGTCGGGGATGGGCACTGGGTCGGTTGGAGTAACTATGTCCGGCTCGTGGCGAGACACACTGTTCGCTGCACTCGGTCCGGGCACACGATCTACTTCGTTGTCCTGACGGTGGTGCCGACCACGCTCCTCGGCCTCGTCATCGCCATGGGGGTGCTGCGCCTCGGGGAGCGGCTGCAACGCGTCGCGCTCGCGGCCTTCTTCCTGCCCTATGTCCTGCCGGTCTCGGTCGTCTACCGCATCTGGGAATGGATGCTGGACCCGCAGTTCGGCATCGCGCAATACCCGGTCGCGGCTCGCTCCTGGGCCACCCGGTGGCGATGTGGGCCGGATCCGCTGTGGGCGATGCCGAGCGTGGCCTTCGTCACGATCTGGTGGACCAACGGCTTCAACGTGCTGCTGTTCATCGCAGGGCTTGCGCAACATCAACCAGGACGTGATCGACGCTGCCGCACTCGATGGCGCCGGCGCCCTGGCGCGTTTCCGCTTCATCGTCTGGCCGCTGATCCGGCCCGTGACGGTGCTGGTCCTGACCATCCAGCTGATCCTGCAATTGAAGATCTTCGACCAGATCTACCTGATGACCCAGGGCGGTCCGTTCAACTCGACCTACGTGGTCGTGCAGTACATCTACAAACAGGCATTCCAGAGCAACCACGGTGGCTACGGGGCGACGCGTCGCGGTGGCATTGTTCGTCGCCATCGCGGCGCTGTCGACGCTGCAGTTCCAGGTCATGCGGGCGCGGACCGCATGAGAGCGGGTCCCGCAGCATCGCTGCTCTCCGCCCTGACCGTGGTGGCGGCGCGCCGTGTGGTTCTTCCCGATCTACTGGGTGCTCGTCACGTCGCTGAAACCGGAGGACGAGGTCGTCCGGCCCGGGCTCGCGCTGCTGCCCGATACCTGGTCGCTGCGATGCCTACGCCTATGTCGTTCGGCCACACCGACATCGTACGGTGGTACATCAACTCCACCGGCACGTCGGTCGTCGTCACGCTGCTGGTCCTCGGCACGAGTGCCGGCTGCGGCTATGCCCTGTCGCAGCTGCGGTTCCCGGGCCGCAGCCTGTCTGTATGCCATGATCCTGGCGAGCTTCATGGTGCCGATGCAGGCCCTGATCGTTACACACTTCATTCTAGTGAGCGGTTTCGGTCTGGTCGACACTTGGCTCGGCATCATCCTGCCCCAGATCATCGTCCCCGTCGCGGTGATCATCTACAGGCAGTTCTTCGACCAGATCCCCAAGGAGTTCCGTGAAGCCGCGTTGATCGACGGAGCCTCGGAGTACCAGATCTTCGGCTACGATCTATATGCCGATGAACTGGGGCGTCACGACGGCACTGGCGATCATCACCTTCATCGGGGCCTGGAACAATTTCCTGTGGCCCTTTCTGGTCGCCAACTCCAACGCCAGCATGACCGTCACGGTCGGCATCACCCAGGTGCACGAGAACTTCGGCGTCCAATATGCCCGCAACCTGGCCGGGGCCGTCATCGCGGCTCTGCCGGTCGCGCTCGCCTACCTCCTGTTCCAGCGGCGCGTCACCGAAGCCCTGATGTTGTCCGCCGGCATCAAGGGCTGAAGTCCTCTCAATCGGAAGCAAAACCATGCAGTCGAGCCAAGATCATCGATCGACCGCGATTTCGTTCTGTCCGATCTCGACCGCCGCGTCTTCGGCGCCTTCGTCGAGCATCTCGGGCGTTGCGTCTACGGCGGCATCTTCGAGCCGGGTCATGCCACGGCCGACGACCAGGGGTTTCGCCGCGACGTCATGGACCTCACCCGCGAACTCGGCGCCACCATCATCCGCTACCCGGGCGGTAACTTCATGTCGGGCTACGATTGGCAGGACGGGGTCGGGCCCGTCGGAGCGACGCCCGACGAAACTCGACCTCGCGTGGTTCTCGACCGAGACGAACCGCTTCGGCACCAACGAATTCATTTCATGGTGTCGGGAGACCGGTGTCGAGCCCATGCTGGGCGTCAATCTCGGGACGCGCGGCGTGGACGAGGCGAGGCACTATCTCGAATACTGCAACCACGCGTCCGGCAGTCATTTCTCCGACCTGCGCCGCCGCCATGGCGTCGAGAAACCCCACGACGTCAAGGTCTGGTGCCTCGGCAACGAGATGGACGGCCCCTGGCAGATCGGCGCCAAGACCGCCACCGAATACGGCCGCCTGGCGCAGGAGACCGCCAAGGCCATGCGCTGGATCGACCCCACCATACTCCTGTCCGCCTGCGGATCCTCGCACCGGCAGATGCCGACCTACGGCACCTGGGAATACGAGACGCTCGACCATTGCTTCGATCAGGTCGACATCATCTCGCTGCACACCTACTTTTCCAACAAGACGGACGAGATCGACGATTATTTCAACGCCATCGACCAGATGGACGCTTTCATCAAAGAAGTCGTCTCGATCTGCGACGCGGTGGCGGCCAAGCGCCGGTCGCCCAAGCGCATCATGCTGAGCTTCGACGAGTGGAACGTCTGGTACAAGGCCCACACGATCGAGCATATGCGCAAGCCCGGATGGCCGGTGGCGCCGGCGCTGCTCGAGGAAGTCTACAACATGGAGGATGCGCTGATCGTCGGAGGCGCGCTGATCACGCTGATGAACAATGCCGACCGGGTGAAGATCGCCTGCCTGGCGCAGCTGGTGAACGCCATCGGGCCCATCATGACCGAGACGGGCGGCCCGGCCTGGCGGCAGACCATCTTCCACCCTTTCGCCCTCGCGGCGCGCCACGGCCAGGGCCGTGTGCTGCAGGTGAAGGTCGACACGCCCGTGGTGGCGACCAAGGCGATCGCCGACATGCCGCTCCTGCTCGCATCCGTGACGGACGATGTGGCCACGGGCCGCGTGTCGATCTTCGCGCTGAACCGGTCGTCCACGGAGACCATGGAGGTCGAGATCGACCTGCGCGGCTTCGAGGAACCGCTCACCCTCGTCGAAGCGCTCGAACTGCATCACGCCAACCTCAAGGCGACGAACACGAAGTCAGCCCCGGATACGATCAGGCCGGGTCGGAACGAGGCCGTCCGCACCGGGGGTTCGACCGTGCGGGCCAGCTTCAAGCCCTTGTCCTGGAACGTCGTGGTCCTCCAGCACGGCCGGCCCGCCTAGGTCGTGCGACGGTCGGCGGAGCCATGGACCGACGCCGGGACCGGACGCCGTCGTCCCTGCGCGCTTCGCCATGTCGGCGGAGACGGACAGGACAGCGGATCCCGCATCCGGAAGACCCCAAGGTCCGACACGACCTGAGGCGCCGTAGGTCTCTTTCTTCACGAGGAGAGGAGTGGCGACGCGACGTGTCGCTCGCGACGTCGCGCGACGCGGGACGAGCGTCACGCCCGCCGACGCCGCGGAACCCGCGCCGGGCGTCCCCCGGGAGGAGTTCAACCCGACCCCGCCCAGACCGGAGGGACGACGACGAGGTCGGCGCCGGCCTGCCGGTCGGCCGAGAGAGCCTCGAAGGCCGCACCGATCATGGTCTCGACGTCCTGGCGCAGCATCGTGACGCCGTAGGGCAGGCGCGCGGCGAAGGGATCCCAATCGAAGCAGCCCACCACGAGCCCCGCGAGCGCGGCCGCCGGGCGTCGCGCCGCGAACTGGACCAGCCCTTCGAGGGCCGCGATGGAATTGACCAGGATGCCGGCCGGCAGGCGGCCCTGCCGGGCGAGGTGGCGCTCCAGGGCCTCGCAGGCGTTCTCGGGCGGGTAGCCGCAGCGGTACAGGGAGGCTTCGGAGATCGGGATCCCGCCGTCGGCGAGCGCGGCGGCGAAGCCCCGCACCCGGTTGTCGGTCGCATATTCGCCCGCCACGCCGCCGAGGTAGACGAGGTCGGCCGGCGCGCGCCCGGCGCCCGTCACGGCGACCATCAGCGCCTCCGTCAGCCGGCGCGCGCCGCCGACGTTGTCGGACACGACCGAGGGAGCGCTGGCGGCCGGCAGGTCGAGGTTGACGCAGGGCACCTCGGCGGCCCGGCACAGCGCGTTCAGCGGCGTGGGGTCGGGAACGCCGGCGATGAACAGGAACTCCACGCGCTGCGCCAGCATGGTGCCGGTGACGCGGGCCTCGACGGCGGGGTCGCGCTGGGTGCTGACCACGATGGGGCACAGGTCGCGCTGGCGCGCCTCGGCCTCGAAGGCCTCGGCGAGGTCGGCGAAGAACCGGTTGCGGTAGTGGGGCAGGATCATCCCGGCGAGGCCCGAGCGGGACAGGCGCAGGCCCCGGGCCTTCAGGTTGACGTTGTAGCCGAGGCGCTTGGCGCTCTGCTGGATGCGCTCGGCCGTGTCCTCCTTGATGCGGTAGCGCGGCCAGCTCCCGCTGAGCACCAGGCTGACCGTCGAGGGCGAGGCGTTCGTTTCCTCGGCGATGTCGTAGATCGTCGATTTCCGCCGCCGCACGCCGCTTGACGCTGCTTCGCTCATGTCGTCCCGTTCCCGATCGACCCCGGCCCGATGGGCTCGGGCGGAGGGCAGGTCGCCCCTCCCTACGCCATCGGTGAGGCTCAGCCCAGGCTGCCGTGACGGGGGCCGGCTCCGGTCTGCAACCGATCGTGTTGACAGGTCTGCTAAACCGATTTAGCGACCGGTCAACGGCATTCAAGCCGACGGGAGACGGCCCGGAAAGCGGGTCGCGGCAGGGAGGTTCGACATGGATCCGATCAGGCGTTCATTCTGCGTGGGCGTGGCATCGCTGCTCTTGGCCGGCCCGGCCCTGGCGTCGCCCGACAAGCCGGTGATCGGCGTCGTGGTGAAGATCGGCGGCATCCCGTGGTTCAACGCCATGGAGGCCGGCATCAAGAAGAAGAGCGCCGAGCTCGGCGTCAAAGCCTTCATGGTCGGCCCCACCAGTCCCGACCCCGCCCTCCAGGTCCGCGCCATCGAGGACCTCATCGCCCAGAAGGTGGACGTCATCGGCGTCGTGCCCAACGATGCCGAGGTGCTCGAGCCCGTCCTGGCGCGGGCCCGCGCCGCGGGCATCAAGGTCATCACCCACGAGTCGCCGAACCAGAAGAACGCCGATTTCGATTTCGAGCTCGCGTCGGTCAAGGGCTTCGGCGAAGCCTACGGCAAGCGGCTCGTGCAGGCGCTGGGCGGCAAGGGCGAGTATGCGGTCTTCGTCGGCGGCCTCCAGGTGCCGCTCCACAACGCCTGGGCGGATGCCGCCATCGCCTACATCAAGGCCAATGCGCCCGACATGAAACAGGCCGGCGACCGCTACGGCGTGGCCGAGAACGTCGATCAGTCGCGCAGCACCGCGCTCGACCTGATGCGGGCCCATCCCGACCTGAAGGGCTTCCTGGCCTTCGGCAGCCAGGGCCCGATCGGCGCCGCCCGCGCCGTCGCCGAACGGCACGAGGACGGCAAGATCACCGTCATGGGGCCGTTCTCCCCCGGCCAGGGGCGCAAGCTCGTGCACGACGGCGTGCTGACCGGCGGCTACATGTGGAACCCCGAGGTCGCCGGCGAGGTCTTCGTGACGCTCGGCACCATGGTGGCCAAGGGCGAGGCCATCAAGGACGGCACCACCATCCCGGGTCTCGGCACCGTCCATCCGGAGGGGCACAACCTCATCGTCGACCAGCTCGTCGACCTCAACCGTGATACGGTGGACGACCTCGCCAAGATGGGCCTCTGACCCGAGCGGCCCCTCGCGCGGCGGCCCGGCCGCCGCGCGTTCCCCCTTGAGGCAAGGCCCAGCGATGTCCGCCCCACCCCAGGCCGCCCCACCCCAGGCCGCCCCTACGCCGCTGATCCACATCGAGAACCTGTCCAAGACCTTCGGCGGGGTCAGGGCGCTGAGGGACGTGCGGTTCGACGTCATGCCGGGCGAGGTGCTCTGCCTCGCGGGCGAGAACGGCTGCGGCAAGAGCACCCTCATCAAGATCATCAGCGGCGTGCACCAGCCCGAGCGCGGCGCCACCCTGCTGTTCGACGGCCATTCGATAGCCGGCCTCGATCCCGCCCGGGCCCGGGCGCTCGGCATCCAGGTCATCTGGCAGGACCTGGCCCTGTTCCCGGAACTGTCCGTCGCCGAGAACGTCGCCTTCGAGCGCAACCTCGGCGGCCGTCCCAGGCTCGTCGACCACGCCGGCATGCGGACGGCCGCCGGGGCGATCCTGCGGCGCCTCGGCGTGGCGCTCGATCTCGACGCGCCGGTGCGGGCGCTGCCCATCGCGCAGCGCCAGGTCGTCGCCATCGCGCGCGCGCTCGTGGCCGAGGCCCGCCTCGTCTTCATGGACGAGCCCACGGCCTCGCTGAGCCAGGCCGAGACGGACGCGCTGCTCGTCATCGTGCGCAAGCTGTCGGCGGAAGGCATCGCGGTCGTCTTCGTCAGCCACCGGCTGGCCGAGGTGCTGGACGTGTGCACCCGGGTGACCGTGCTGCGCGACGGCGCCTATGTCGGCACCTTTCCGACCGCCGGCATGACGCAGACGCGCCTGACCGAACTCATGACGGGGCGCACCTTCGACTACGCGGTGCGCGACCGCGACCTGTCGGGCGCGCCCGTCGTGCTCGACGTCGCGGGCCTGTCGCGCCCCGGCCAGTATGCCGACGTGACGCTGCAGATCCGCCGCGGCGAGATCCTGGGGCTCACGGGGCGCCTCGGCGCGGGCCGGACGGAACTCGCCCTCTCGCTCTTCGGCATGACGCGGCCGGCCGCCGGCACCGTCACGCTCGACGGCCGGCCGCTCGCCCTGTCGGGCAACCAGGCCTGCATCGCGGCCGGCATCGCCTATGTGTCGGAGGACCGGCTGACCCTCGGCCTGGTGCAGCAGCAATCCATCGGCGACAACACGGTCGCGGCCGTGCTGGGCCGGCTGCTCGGCCCCGCCCGCCTGGTGTCCCGCCGGCGGCGCGACGCCCTGATCCGGACCTGGATCGCCGACCTCGCCATCAAGATCGGCAGCCCCGACGACGCCGTCTCGACGCTGAGCGGCGGCAACCAGCAGCGCGTCGTCCTGGCGAAGTGGCTCGCCACCGAGCCGAAGCTCCTCATCCTGGATTCGCCGACCGTGGGCGTCGACGTCGGCGCGCGGGCCGGCATCTTCGCCATCATCGCCCGCCTCGCCGCCGCCGGCATGGCCATCCTGCTCATCTCGGACGAGATCCCGGAGGTCTACTTCAACGCCGACCGGATCCTGCACATGCGCGGCGGACGCCTGGTCGGCACCTACCACCCGGGCTCGACCACCATCGACGAGATCGAGGAGGCGGTCCATGCCTAGGCTCGCCATCGGCGCGACCGAGCGCTGGCTCCTCGCCGTCATCGCCGCCATGGTGGTGGGCCTCGGGCTGGCCACGCCGAGCTTCCTGACGCTGCCCAACGTCTTCGACCTCGCCAACGCCAGCGCGGTGAACATCATCTTCGGCGTCGGCCTCCTCGTCGTGCTGGTGGCGGGCGGGATCGACATCTCCTTCACGGTCGCGGCATCGGTGGTCCAATATGGTGTCGCGCTCGCGGTCGGCGCCCTCGGCGGCGGCGACTGGGCGCTCGGCTTCGCCCTGGCGGTGCTGTTCGGCACCGGGCTCGGCTGGGTGAACGCCGTCCTGATCTATCGCTTCCGCATCGTGTCGATCGTGGTCACCATCGCCACCTACAACCTGTTCTTCGGCCTGCTGATGTTCTTCTCGGGCGGCGTGTCGCTCTACGACATCCCCGACTGGTGGACCACGCGCATCGGCCTCGTCAGCATCGGCACGGCGAACGGTCACGCCGAACTCACCCTGCCGGTCCTCGTCATGCTGGTCTGCGTGGCGGCGACCTGGCTCCTGCTGCGCCGCAGTTCGCCGGGGCGCCAGCTCTACGCCATGGGCGACAACCCCGAGGCGGCGCGGCGCCTGGGGATCGGCATCGGCGCCATGCATGCCCTCGCCTACGGCTGGCTCGGCGCGATGGCGGGCATCGCCGGGCTCATGCAGGCCCATTACGCCCAGGAGATCGTGCCGAACGCGCTCTACGGGCGCGAGCTCGACGTGCTCGCCGCCGTCGTGCTGGGCGGGGCGAGGCTCGGCGGCGGCCGCGGCACGGTTCTGGGCGTCGTGCTCGGCATCGTGCTCGTCGCCATCACGCAGAACGGCCTGAACCTCCTCGGCATCTCGCCCTATGCCTTCAAGATGATCATCGGCGCCATCATCCTGGTCGCCATCACGCTCTCGAGCGAGGGCGCGGCGCGGCTGTTCGGCGGCTGGCGCCGGCCCTCCCGCACCCTCGCCCCGGAGGCCACGCCATGACGACCCGGTCGATCGCGGCGGCCCGGTCCGGCAAGGCCAGAGGGGCCTTCGACGGCGAGATCCTCGGCCTCCTCGCCTTCCTGGCCGTGGTGGTGGCGCTGTTCTCGAGCCTGTCGGACCATTTCCTGTCGGGCGCCTCCTTTCAGTCGATCGCGTTCCAGCTCCCCGAACTCGGCCTGCTGACGCTCGCCATGCTGATGCCGATCGTGTCGGGCGGATTCAACCTCGCCATCACCTTCACGGCCAACCTGTCGGGCCTCGCCATGGCCTGGGTGCTGCACGCCAACGGGGGTGCGGACGCCGGCGCGCTGCCCTTCGCGCTCGGCGTCCTCGCCGCCCTCGGGACCGGCGCCGCCGTGGGATGGCTGATGGGCACGATCATCGCCTATACGGGCGCCCATCCCATCCTGGTCTCGCTGTCGACGATGATCTTCGTGCGGGGCCTCGGCGAGTTCCTGACCCGCGGCGGCGACGTGTCGGGCATGCCGGACGCCGTCCTGGCGATCGGGCAGGGGACCGTGCTGGGCGTGCCCGCCCCGCTGCTGGTCTTCGTCGCCTGCGTGGTGCTGTGGCACGTGATCATGTCGCGCACGCGCCTCGGCTTCGCGACGCGCTTCATCGGCTCCAACATCGCCGCGACCCGTTTCTCCGGCATCGATACGCGGCGCATGCTGGTGCTGATCTACACGCTGTCCGGCGCCATGTGCGCCGTCGCCGGCATCGTCATGCTGGCCCGGTTCAACTCGGTCCGGGTCGGCCACGGCGAGGCCTACGTGCTCATCACCGTGCTGGCCTGCTTCCTCGGCGGCGTCGACCCCTTCGGCGGCTTCGGGCGCGTGCTGCCGCTCGCCATCGCGCTCCTCATCCTGCAGGTCATCGCCTCCGGGCTGAACCAGCTCGGCGCGAGCCAGCATCTCGCGACCGCGCTGTGGGGCGCGTTCCTGCTCGCCGTCATGGTGTTCCGCTCCGTGTGGAAGACCCGCTTCCTCCAGGCGCTCCTGGGCCGCTGACGCACCCGGCCGGGCGCTGACGGCGCGGGGTCGCGCCCTCCGCAGTGCCGTCGGTCCATTCCGGAGCAGGATGACCTATTCTTGGCCGTTCTGCTCTGAATTCGTACAGAAGCGATGGCGCCGGATCCTGTTGCGACAAAGATCGCCGTCCCAGTTGACTTGCCGATCAGCCGTGTCATCCTGGGTCGAGGGCCGCATCTGGCGGTCTCGACAGTGGCCTCGACGGCCGACAGGGCAAATGCGCCCCATGACGTGGTCTCGCTCGCGCGAGGTCGGCGTCGTGGGGCTTTTTTGTTGGGACCGCCAGTGAACGTTCTCCGTCTCGGCATCCTGTTCTCGTGTTCCGGCGGCTACGCCGCGCTCGGCCGCGACTGCCGGGACGGCGCGCGCCTCGCCATCGAGGAATGGCGGGCCGAGTCCCGCCACGGCATCGCGATCGAGCCGGTGTTCTGGGACCCGCAGGGGGCGGGCGAGGGCTACATCGACCTCGCGCGCCGCCTGGTGGTGGACCACGGCTGCCGCCACATCGTCGGCACCGTCACGTCCCAGGCCCGCAAGGACGTGATCCCCGTCGTCGAGAAACACGACGCCCAGCTCTGGTACGTGTGCCCCTACGAGGGGTTCGAAGCCAACACCAACGTGATCTACACCGGCGCCTGCCCCAACCAGCACCTCGTGCCGCTGTTCGAGCACCTGCTGCAGGCCCACGGCCGGCGGGTGTTCCTGGCCGGTGCCAACTACGTTTGGGGCTGGGAGATGAACCGGCTGGCGCGCGAGATCGTGGCGGAGGCGGGGGGCGAGGTCCTGGGCGAGCGTTGCCTGCCGATCGCCGACACCGAGGTGGACCAGCTGGTTGCGGCGGTCGAGGCCCTGCGCCCGAGCTTCGTGCTCAGCAACCTGCTCGGTCCCTCGAACCACGCCTTCCTGCGCGCCATGCGCGACCTCGCGGCGCGGGACCCGGCCTTCGCGCCGGAGCGCTGCCCCGTGGTGAGCTGCGACCTCACCGAATGCGAGCTGCCCGAGATCGGGCTCGGGGTCGCCGACGGCCAGCTCGCCGCCGCCACCTATTTCGACAGCCTGGCGACGCCGGAGAGCCAGGCGCTCAAAGCCCGCGTGGCGGCGCGCTTCGGCGCGGGCCGGCGCGTGTCGAGCTACTTCGCCACGAGCTACGCCACCGTGCGGCTCTGCGCCGAGGCGGTGGCGCGCTGCGGCACCGACGATCCCCGGCAGGTGCGGGCGGCGCTGGCGAGCCGGCGGGACCCGCCGGGCGTGCTCGGCCCGCTCGCCATCGATCCCGCCACCAACCACGCCACGCTGCCCTTCTACCTCGGGCGGATCGCGGGCGACGGCTTCGAGGTCCTGCAGGCTCGGCCGGGGCTCGCCGCCGACCCCTACCTCACGGGCCGGCGGCCGGCGATGGCCTCCCGCCGCCGCGAAGCCCCGGCTCAGGATCGTGTCGTGAGCGCCACCCCCAACTTCGCCGGCCGCCGGGCCGTGGTGCTGCACCGCGACGGCGACACCACCGAGCGCCTCGCGCGCCAGCTCGGCCTGCTCGGACTCGAAACCCTGGTGTGCTGGTGCCCGCTCGAGAGTGCCGAGGGCCTCGACCTCGTGCTGGTGGATGCCGACGAAGGCTGGAACGGCCTGCTGCCCTGGCGACCGGGCGACAAGCCCGTGCCGCTGATCGCCCTGCTGGCCTCCGAGGCGCCCGGCCGCATCGCCTGGGCGCTCGACCAGGGGGCGGACGCGCTGATCGCGAAGCCGGTCGCGGCCTCGGCCGTGTTCCCGGCTCTCGTCATGGCGAGCCGCCGCCACGCCGAGGCGCGCGAGGCGGCCGTGCGCGAGGCCGAGCTGCGCGAGCGCATCCGCCTGCGCCCGCTGGTGCTGGCGGCGGTGCAGCAGCTGATGACGGACAACCGGTGGGGCGAGGAGGAGGCCTACCGTCACCTGCGCCAGGGCGCCATGCGCGAGCGGTTGGCGCTGGAGCAGGCCGCCGCCGCCATCCTGGCCGGTGCGCGCCGGAGGACCGGATGAGCCGCGGCCTCGCCGATCTGGTGCGCCGGCCCTCGACCGTGGCGGCGCTGGCCGTCATCCTGCTGGTCGTCGCCGCCGCCCTGGCGGCGCCCTGGCTCGCGCCCTTCTCGCCCGACGACCAGCCCTTCGACGGCCTGTCGCTCGATGGCGCGCCCCTGCCGCCCGGGCCGAGATACTGGCTCGGCACCGACACGCTCGGCCGGGACCTCCTGTCGCGCCTGCTGTTCGGGGCGCGCACCTCGCTGGTCATCGGTCTCGTGGCCAACGGTGCCGCGGTCGCGATCGGCATGATGGTCGGCACCGTGGCGGGCTACCGGGGCGGGTTCATCGGCGCCGCGCTGATGCGCTTCACCGACCTCATGATGGCCTTCCCGGCGCTGCTGCTCGCGATCGTGCTGGCGGCCCTGCTCCATCCGAGCCTGTGGATCGTGGCGCTGGTGATCGCGCTGGTGAACTGGGTTCAGGTGGCCCGCATCGTCTACACGGAGACGCGCGGCCTCGTCGAACGCGACTTCATCCTGGCCGAACGCTCCCTCGGGGCGGGCCACGGCCGCATCCTGGCGCGCCACATCGCCCCCCACCTCGTGCCGACCGCGATCGTGTGGGGCACGCTCGGCATCGCCACCACGGTGCTGCTCGAAGCCACGCTGAGCTTCCTCGGCGTCGGGGTGCAGCCGCCGCAGCCCTCCTGGGGCAACATCATCTTCGAGAGCCAGAGCTACTTCCAGGCCGCGCCGTGGCTGGTCTTCATCCCGGGCGCCGTCATCCTGCTCACGGCCCTGTCGTTCAACCTCGTCGGCGACGCGCTGCGCGACCTCCTCGATCCGACGCAGCGGGGCCGCGGCTGATGGCGCGGCTCCTCGTCCAGCGGCTCGGGCAGGCCGTCGCGGTGCTGTTCGGCGTGGCGCTCGTCACCTTCCTGCTGCTGCACGAACTGCCGGCCGACCCCGCCGCGCTGGTGGCCGGGCGCAGCGCCAATAGCCAGATGATCGCCAACGTGCGCCACCAGCTCGGGCTCGACCTGCCGCTGCCCGAACAGTTCTGGCGCTACCTCGCGGGGCTGCTGCACGGCGACCTCGGCCGGTCCTACATCCAGCGCAGCGAGGTCGCGGCGCTGATCATGGCCCGCATTCCCGCGACGCTCGTGCTGATGGTGGCGGGCATCCTGGTCGAGGTGGCGATCGGCCTCGTGTTCGGCATCCTGGCCGCCGTCCGGCGCAACGGCTTCGCCGACCGCGCCGTCATGACGCTCGCCTTCGTGGGCGTGTCGGCGCCCCAGTTCGTCGTGGCGCTGCTGCTGCTCTACGTCTTCGCCGCGACGCTCGGCTGGTTCCCGATGAGCGGCTTCGGCACGCCCGCCCATGTGGTGCTGCCGGCGCTCACGCTCGGGCTCCTGGGCGCCGGCTGGTATGCCCGCATGGTGCGCTCCACCATGATCGAGGTGCTGAACCAGGACTACGTGCGCACGGCCCGGGCCAAGGGCCTGTCCTGGCGCCGGGTGATCCTGCGCCACGCACTGCCCAATGCCCTGCTGCCCATCATCGCCATGGTGGGCATCGACATCGGCCAGTTCATGGGCGGCGTGGTCGTGGTCGAGGCCGTCTACGGCTGGCCCGGCATCGGGCAGCTCGCCTGGCAGGCCATCCAGCAGGCGGACGTGCCCATCATCATGGGGGTCACGCTCGTGTCCTCGCTCGCCATCGTGCTGGCCAACCTCCTGGCCGACGCCGTGGCGCCCGCCCTCGATCCGCGCATCCGCGGCCGATGACGTCAACCTCCCGGAGTGTGAGCATGAGCAGAAGCTGGTTGAAGACCTCCACGGCCGCCCTGGCGGTCGGCGCCTGCCTGGCGGGCCCGCCGGCGCGCGCGCAGGACCGTCCCACGCAGGGCGGCACCATCGTGGTCACCTACAAGGACGACATGGCGACGCTCGACCCCGCGATCGGCTACGACTGGCAGAATTGGTCGATGATCAACGGGCTGTTCTCGCGCCTCGTCGACTACAAGTTCGGCACGACCGAGATCGTCCCCTCGCTGGCGCGCTCCTGGACGATCTCGCCCGACGGGCTCGTCTACACGTTCAAGCTCGACCCGAACGCCAAGTTCACCAACGGCCGCAAGGTCGTGGCCGCCGACGTCAAATACGCCATCGAGCGCGCCGTCAATCCGAAGACCCAGGGACCCGGCGGCGCCTTCTTCCACTCGATCGTCGGGCAGGACAAGATGGCGGACGGCTCGGCCTCGACCATCTCGGGGATCGGGACGCCGGACGACGCGACCGTCACCTTCACCCTCACCCAGCCCGACGCCACCTTCCTCAACGTGCTCGCCCTCAACTTCTCCTCCGCGGTGCCCAAGGAGGTCGTCGAGGCCGAGGGCGCGGACTTCGGCAAGAAGCCGGTCGGCTCGGGTGCGTTCAAGCTCGACGAATGGGTGGCGGGCCAGCGCCTCGTCTTCTCGCGCAACCCCGATTACTTCCGCGAGCGGCCCAACCTCGACGGCTTCCGGGTCGAGATCGGCCAGGAGCCGCTCGTCGCCGTGCTGCGCCTGCAGAAGGGCGAGGTCGACATCGCGGGCGACGGCATCCCGCCGGCCAAATACCTCGAGATGCGCAACGCCCCCGACGCCAAGGACATGATCGTCGACCGGGCGCAGTTCGAGACGAGCTACATCACCATCAACGCCACCAAACCCCCGTTCGACGACGTGCGGGTGCGCCAGGCGCTCAACATGGCGATCAACAAGGACCGCATCGTGCGCATCATCAACGGGCGCGCCACCCCGGCCGTCCAGGTGCTGCCGCCGCTGATGCCGGGCTACGACGAGGCCTACAAGGGCTATCCCTACGACGTCGCCAAAGCGAAGCAGCTCCTCGCCGACGCCGGCGTGAAGGACGGGTTCGCGACCACGCTCTTCGCCATGAACACCGACCCGAACCCGCGCATCGCCCAGGCCATCCAGCAGGACCTCGCGGCCATCGGCATCAAGGCCGAGATCAAGGCCCTGGCCCAGCCGGAAGTGATCGCCGCCGGCGGCAACAAGGACCAGTCGCCCCTCATCTGGTCGGGCGGCATGGGCTGGATCGCCGACTTCCCCGATCCGAGCGACTTCTACGGGCCCATCCTGGGCTGCGGCGGAGCCGTGACGGGCGGCTGGAACTGGTCCTGGTTCTGCGACAAGGGCTTCGAGGACCGGGCCACCAAGGCCGACGCCATGTCGAAGCCCGAGCAGAAGGACGAGCGCTTCGCCGCCTGGAAGCAGATCTTCACCGACATCCAGGCCAAGGCCGCGCCCTGGGTGCCGGTGTTCAACGAACGGCGCGTCGTGGCCAAGTCGAAGCGCATGGGCGGCCCGGACCAGATCTACATCGATCCGACCCGCGTCATCGACTACGAAGCCATCTACGTCAGGTCCTGACGCCGGCCGCCCTCCGCCGCGCGGCGCGGAGGGCCAAGGCCGTCTCCCGGCGGCCCGCCGATGCGCGGCCGCCGTCCCCGCCACCCCGTTCGAGGAGCGCTTCCCATGTGCGTCACCTGCGACTACACGATCCATCGCAAGGACCATCGTTTCGGCTGGAGCCGGGATTTCGAGCCCGTCCTGTCCTGCAGGCCCGGCCAGACCATCCATTTCGAGTGCCTCGACGCCGGCAACGGCCACTTCAAGGCGGGTTCGGTCGCCGCCGACGTCGCCACGCTCGATTTCGCCAAGGTCAACCCGGTGAGCGGCCCCGTCTACGTCGAGGGGGCGGTGCCGGGCGACGCGCTGAAGGTCACCTTCCGCCGCTTCGTCCCCTCGGGCCTGGGATGGACCGCCAACATCCCCGGCTTCGGCCTGCTCGCCGACCAGTTCCCGGATCCGGCCCTGCACATGTGGCACTACGACCCCGCCACGATGGCGCCGGCGCTCTACGGGCCGAAGGGCCGCGTGCCGCTGAAGCCCTTCGCGGGCGAGATCGGCGTGGCGCCCGCGGCGCCCGGCGTGCATTCGGTCGTGCCCCCGCGCGCCGTCGGCGGCAACCTCGACATCCGCGACCTCTCGGAAGGCACGACGCTCTACCTGCCCGTCGAGGTCGAGGGCGCGCTGTTCTCGATCGGCGACACCCACGCGGCGCAGGGCGACGGCGAGGTCTGCGGCACCGCGATCGAGAGCCAGATGGACGTCGCCGTCACGCTCGACCTCGTCAAAGGGGCGAACCTCAAGAGCCCTCGCTTCACGACGCCGGGCCCGGTGACGCGCCACCTCGACGCCCTGGGCTACGAAGCCACGACCGGGGTGGGCCCGGACCTCATGACGGCGGCCCGCGAGAGCGTGATGCGGATGATCGACCTCCTGGGGGCCGAGCACGGCCTCGCCCCGGTCGACGCCTACATCCTGCTGTCGGTCTGCGGCGACCTGCGCATCAGCGAGATCGTGGACCAGCCGAACTGGATCGTGTCCTTCTATTTCCCGCGCCTCGTCTTCGCGTGACGGTACCTGTCCTGTCGGTCCGCGACCTGTCGATCGACGCCCGCACGCCCGAAGGGCTCAAGCCCGTGCTCGAGAACCTGAGCTTCACGCTCGCGGCCGGCGAGACCCTGTGTCTCGCGGGCGAGTCGGGCTCGGGCAAGTCGCTGACGGCCCTGTCGATCATGCGGCTGCTCTCGCCGTCGCTGCGCCGCCGCGGCGGCTCGATCGTGCTGGCGGGCCGCGACCTCACGGGCCTGTCGGAGCGGGCCATGCAGCGGCTCCGCGGCGGCGAGGTCGCGATGATCTTCCAGGAGCCCATGACCTCGCTGAACCCGGTCATGACCATCGGGGCGCAGCTCACGGAGGCGATCCGTATCCACGGCGCGGCGGAGGGGGGCGGCGCCGCGGCCCGTGCCCGCGCCATGCTGGACGCCGTCCACATCACCGAAGCCGCCCGCCGCATGGGCCAGTACCCGCACGAACTGTCGGGCGGCATGCGCCAGCGCGTCATGATCGCCATGGCGCTGTCCTGCCGGCCCAAGGTGCTCATCGCCGACGAGCCCACGACCGCGCTCGACGTCACCGTGCAGGCGCAGATCCTGAAGCTCATGCGCGAGCTCCGGGCCGAGTTCGGCACCGCCACGGTCCTGATCACGCACGACATGGGCGTCGTGGCCGAGATGGCCGACCGGGTCGTGCTGCTCCGCCATGGCCGCCTCGTCGAGCAGGGTACGCTGACGGAGGTGTTCCAACGCCCTCGGGAAGCCTATACGCGCCAACTGCTGGCGGCGGTGCCGCGGCTGGGGACCTTCGCCGGCACCGACGGGCCGCCGCGCGTGACCCGGGCTCCGGCGCTGCCGCTGGCGCCCGGCCCCGTCGTCTTCGTCCGCAACCTCGAGGTCAGCTACGGCCGGGCGCCCGGCCTCTTCGGCGGCCGCACCGCCATGCCCGTCGTCAAGGGCGTGAGCTTCGCCCTCGCGGCCGGCGAGACGCTCGGCCTCGTCGGCGAGAGCGGCTCGGGAAAGTCGACGATCGGCAAGGCCGTGCTCGGCCTCGTCCCCTTCGCCGGCGAGGTGGTGATCGACGGCGTCGCCATCGCGGGCCTGTCGCCCCGCGCCATGAAGCCGGTGCGCCGCAAGGCGCAGATGATCTTCCAGGACCCCTATGCGTCGCTCGACCCGCGCATGGCGGTGGGTGCCGCCATCGCCGAACCCCTGGCGATCCACGGGATCGGCACGCCGGCCAGCCGCCGCGACCGCGTGGCGGCCCTGCTGCGGCGCGTCCACCTGTCGCCCGACCACGCCACCCGCTACCCGCACGAGTTCTCGGGCGGCCAGCGCCAGCGCATCTGCATCGCCCGCGCGCTCGCCCTCGAGCCGCGGGTGCTGGTGGCCGACGAGAGCGTCTCGGCGCTCGACGTGTCGGTGCGGGCCCACGTGCTCGACCTCCTGCTCGAACTGCAGGAGGAACTGGGCCTCGCCTATCTCTTCATCTCCCACGACATGGCGGTGGTCGAGCGCATGAGCCACCACGTCGCCGTGCTGCGGGGCGGGACGATCGTCGAGCAGGGCTCCCGCCGCGCCATCTTCGAAGCGCCGCGGGACCCCTACACGCGGGCGCTGATGGATGCCGTGCCGGTGCTCGACAGGGCGCGGCCGGCGGGCGCCGTGGCGGGCTGAACGGCGAGGGGCGGCGCTTTGGCTCCGGGTCGCCGAAGCACGGGTTGACACGGGCGGATGCGTGAGGTCCCCATGGGCCATGGCGGATCCGACGAGACCCGGGCCGCGGCGGGCGCTCGCCGCGCTCCTGATCATCGCCCTGGCGCTGTCGGGCGTCGGGCGGCCCGTCGCGGCGACGCTCGGGATGCCCGGCACCCGCCTCGCCATCGCGGGCCTGTGGGTGCCCATCTGCCATGCCGGCGGGCCCGACGTCCCCGCCGGTCCGGGGCGCCCGGCCGGGCACGGGTGCTGCGACGCCTGCGCGCTGCTGGCGCCCGTCGTCCTGCCCGTGCCCCCTGTCGTTTCCGCCCCGGCGCCGGTCGCCAGCCCTGCCGCGCGGGCCTGGGTGGCGGCCTCGGCGCCGGCCGGGCCGCGGTGGCGCGGCCCACGCCAGTCCCGGGGTCCCCCGGCCGCGTGACCGCGATCCGCTCGCATCGACACTCGCCCGGTCTTTTCCCGCCCGCCGCCGCGCCCGGCCCATCGCCGCGCCCCGCCGGCGCGGGCCCTTTCAGGACATCTCCCATGCCTCTCGTCACGGCAGCCGGCCGGCTGGCGGCGCTCGCCGCGCTGGCGTTCGCCCCGTCCTTCGCCGCATCGGCCGCATCGGCCCACGACGTCACCGTCGGCGCGCTCGTCATCCGCCACCCCTGGGCCCGGGCGACGCCCGGCGGCGCCGAGGTCGGCGGCGGCTACCTGACGGTCGACAACAGGGGCACCGCGCCGGACCGCCTGATGGGCGGAACGTTCGCGGCATCCAACGGCTTCTCGCTCCATTCAATGACCATGGACGGCGGCGTCATGCGGATGCGGCCGACCGGACCGCTCGAAGTGCCGGCAGGCGGGTCCATCTCGCTCGACCCCGCGGGCCGGCACATCATGTTCACCGGTCTGAAGCGTGGCCTCAAGCGGGGCGAGACGGTGCCCGGGACGCTGGTGTTCGAACATGCCGGCACGGTCGCGGTGGAGTTCGACGTCGCGGGGATCGGCGCCAAGGGTCCGGGGACCGACGCCACGGGCGGGGGCGGCGCGCCGGCCGCACAGGGCCATGGAACCCACGACGGCCATGCCATGCCCGGCATGGACATGGATTGAAGGGGCGAAGGTGCCGCCGCCGTCCCACACCGGCGGACCTCTGGAAAGCCAAACGGCGGCGCGTGTTTCGACCGAACCCGCCGCCAAGCCGCCCCCGCGTTTGACAGGGCCCGACCGCCCATGCCACGCCTCGCTCGTGGGAGGGCCGGGCCGATCCGCGCCTTCGGGACGGGAGTCCTGGGTCCGCCGAGGCGCCCATGTCGCGCCGGGCCGGACGCCGGTCGGCACCGGATACGACGCCGACATCCCGGAGGGACGCGATGCTTCAGGCGAACGGACTCTGCCATCGAAATGGCGTCCCACCGAGCGGTCGGGTGTCCCGGCCGGCTCCGCGCCTGCCGCGACACCCGATGAGCGCATGAGCCTCGATCAGCGCCTGCCGGCGGTCCTGCGCGGGACCTTGAGCCTTCCCGTCATCGCCGCGCCGATGTTCATCGTGTCCGGGCCGGACCTGGTCATCGCCCAGTGCCTGTCGGGCATCGTCGGCTCCTTTCCGGCCCTGAACGCGCGCCCGGCCGGCATGCTCGACGCCTGGCTCGACCGGATCACCGCGGCGCTGGCGAGGGCGCGGGCGGAGGCTCCAGGGCGCCCGGTCGCCCCCTTCGCCGTCAACCAGATCGTACATGGCTCGAACGATCGTCTGGCCGAGGACGTGGCCGCCTGCGTCCGGCACCGGGTCCCGATCGTCATCACCTCCCTGCGCGCGCCCGACGCCGTGGTGCGCCCGGTCCACGATTACGGCGGCGTGGTGTTCCACGACGTCACCACCGCGCGCCATGCCGAGAAGGCCCTGGAGGCCGGCGTCGACGGGCTGATCCTCGTCTGCGCCGGGGCCGGGGGCCATGCCGGCACGCTCAGCCCCTTCGCGCTGCTGGGCGAGGTGCGTCGCTTCTACGACGGGCCGCTGATCCTGTCGGGTGCCATCGCCACGGGCGCCGCGATCCTCGCCGCCCAGGCCATGGGGGCGGACCTGGCCTACATGGGCACCCGGTTCATCGCGACCGAGGAAGCCAATGCCTCACCCGCCTACAAGGCGATGGTGGCGAGCGCCACCGCCGCCGACATCGTCTACACGCCCTGTTTCACCGGTGTGCCGGGCAACTACCTCGCTCCCAGCATCCGCGCCCTGGGGCTCGACCCCGAGGCGCTGCCCCCCGCCGACAAGAGCGCCATGAGCTTCGCCAGCGACCGGGCGAAGCCCTGGCGCGACGTCTGGGGCGCCGGCCAGGGGGTCGGCAGCATCAGGGACGTGCCGACGACCGCCAGGCTCGTCGAGCGGCTCGCGCGGGAATACGCCGAGGCCCGTGCCCGCCTGGCCGTTCCGGCGACCTGAAGCGACGACACCCGCCGACCCGCATCGCACCGCGGCCCTGTGGCGGTCTTTGGCCCCGTCGTGCCGCGCCGGTCTCGACGGATCGGCGCCTCGGCGCGAAAACGTTTGCCGAGCGGGCCTTTGTCGGGGATGACGGTCGGTGTGCCGCCACGCCGTGGCGGCCTTGGGCTTTCCATCGGATGCGTGAGCGGCCATGAGGCATGTCCTTCAGGATCTCGACCGGCGGCGGGCCCAGGCGGCGGCGGGCGGCGGCGAGGTCCGCGTCGCGGCGCAGCACGCCAAGGGCAAGCTGACGGCCCGCGAGCGCATCGAGCTCCTGCTCGATCCCGGGTCCTTCGAGGAATACGACACCTTCGTCGAGCACCGCTCGGTCGACTTCGGCATGGAAGCCTCGAAGATCCCCGGCGACGGGGTCGTGACGGGCTGGGGCACGGTGAACGGCCGCGCCGTGGTGGTGTTCTCCAAGGACTTCACGGTCTTCGGCGGCTCGCTGTCGGAGACCCACGCCGGCAAGATCACCAAGGTGCAGGACCTCGCCATGCGGATCCGCGCCCCCATCGTGGGCCTCTTCGATGCGGGCGGGGCGCGCATCCAGGAGGGCGTGGCGGCGCTCGGCGGCTACGGCGAGGTGTTCCGCCGCAACGCCGAGGCTTCCGGCGTGATCCCGCAGATCTCGGTCGTGCTCGGGCCCTGCGCCGGCGGCGACGTGTATTCGCCGGCCATGACGGACGTGATCGTCATGGTGCGGGACACGAGCTACATGTTCGTCACCGGGCCCGACGTGGTGAAGACCGTCACCAACGAGACCGTGACGGCCGAGGACCTCGGCGGCGCCCGCGTCCACACGACCCGGAGCTCCATCGCCGACATGGCCTTCGACGACGACGTCGAGGCGCTGTTGCAGGTGCGGCGGCTGATCGATTTCCTGCCGGCCAACAACCGGGCGGGCCCGCCCGAATGGCCGTCCTTCGACGACGTCGAGCGGCGGGACGCCTCGCTCGACACGCTGGTGCCCGAGAACCCCAACACGCCCTACGACATCAAGGAACTCGTCGCCAAGGTGGTCGACGAGGGCGACGTCTTCGAGCTCGGCGAAGCCTTCGCGCGCAACATCGTCACGGCCTTCGCCCGCATCGGCGGCCGCACGATCGGCGTCGTCGCCAACCAGCCCTTGGTGCTGGCGGGCGTGCTCGACAGCGACGCCTCGCGCAAGGCCGCCCGCTTCGTGCGCTTCTGCGACAGTTTCGAGATCCCGATCCTGACCTTCGTCGACGTGCCCGGCTTCCTGCCCGGCACCGCCCAGGAATACGGCGGGCTCATCAAGCACGGCGCCAAGCTGCTCTTCGCCTATGCGCAGGCCACGGTGCCGCTGGTGACGGTGATCACCCGCAAGGCCTTCGGGGGCGCCTACGACGTGATGGCGTCCAAACACGTCGGCGCCGACGTCAACTACGCCTGGCCCTCCGCCCAGATCGCCGTGATGGGCGCCAAGGGCGCGGTCGAGATCATCTTCCGCCGCGACATCGGCGATCCCGCCAAGATCGCCGAGCGCACGCGCGACTACGAGGAGCGGTTCCTGTCGCCCTTCGTGGCGGCCGAGCGCGGCTATATCGACGAAGTGATCCGCCCGCGCTCGACGCGCCGCCGCGTCGCCCGCGCCTTCGCCATGCTGCGCGCCAAGACGGCCGAGAAGCCTTGGCGCAAACACGACAACATCCCGCTGTGAGCGAAGGATCTCCCCGGTGTTCAAGAAGATCCTGATCGCGAACCGTGGCGAGATCGCCTGCCGGATCATCCGCACGGCGCGGCACATGGGCATCGCCACCGTGGCGGTCTTCTCGGAGGCCGACCGCGACGCGCTGCACGTCGAGATGGCCGACGAGGCGGTGCTCATCGGCCCCGGGCCGGCCGCCCAGTCCTATCTCTCGATCCCCCGCATCGTCGAGGCCTGCCGCGAGACCGGCGCCGATGCCGTCCATCCCGGCTACGGCTTCCTGTCGGAGCGCGAAGCCTTCGCCGAGGCGCTGCGGGCCGCCGGGATCGCCTTCATCGGGCCGAACCCCCACGCCATCGCCGCCATGGGAGACAAGATCGAGAGCAAGCGCTTCGCCCGCGCGGCCGGCGTCTCCACGGTGCCGGGCAACCTCGACGTGATCCGCGACGCCGCCCATGCGGTCGAGATCGCCGACGCGATCGGCTATCCCGTGATGATCAAGGCCAGCGCCGGCGGCGGCGGCAAGGGCATGCGCATCGCCTGGGCGGCCGACGCGGTGGCGGACGGGTTCGCCCGCGCGAGGTCGGAAGCCGCCGCCTCCTTCGGCGACGACCGGGTCTTCATCGAGAAGTTCATCGAGAACCCGCGCCATATCGAGATCCAGGTGCTGGGCGACAAGCACGGCCACGTGATCCACCTCGGCGAGCGCGAATGCTCGATCCAGCGCCGCAACCAGAAGGTCCTGGAGGAAGCGCCTTCGCCGCTGCTCGACCCCGAGACCCGCGCCCTGATGGGCGCCCAGGCGGTCGCGCTCGCCAAGGCGGTCGACTACGATTCCGCCGGCACGGTCGAGTTCGTGGCCGGCCAGGACAAGAGCTTCTACTTTCTCGAAATGAACACCCGCCTCCAGGTCGAGCACCCCGTCACCGAACTCGTGACCGGGCTCGACCTCGTCGAGCAGATGATCCGCGTCGCCGCGGGCGAAGCGCTCACGATCCGCCAGGAGGACGTCGGCATGGAAGGCTGGGCCGTCGAGGCCCGCGTCTATGCCGAGGACCCTTCCCGAGGCTTCCTGCCCTCGACGGGGCGGCTCACCACCTACCGGGCGCCGCCGACCGGCACGGCGGCGGGCGTGACGGTGCGGGTCGATAGCGGGGTCGGCGAGGGCGGCGCCATCTCGATCTTCTACGATCCCATGATCGCCAAACTCGTCACCCACGCCCCCACCCGCGCCGAGGCCGTGGCGGCGCAGTCCTACGCGCTCGACGCCTTCGCGATCCGGGGCATCCGCCACAACATCCCCTTCCTGTCCGCTCTCATGGCGCATCCGCGCTGGCGCGAGGGGCGGCTGTCGACCGGGTTCATCGCCGAAGAGTTCGGGGCCGAGTTCACCAATCCCGCGCCCTCCGGCGAGGTCGCCCTGCGCCTCGCCGTCGTGGCGGGCGTGATCGACGCCAAGCTCAATGCCCGCAAGCGCCGGATCTCCGGCCAGATGCCGGTGGCGCGGCCCGTCGTGTTCGAGCGGCGCCGCACGGTGGCGGTCGGGGGACGGGACGTCGTGTTCACGGTCGAGGGAACGGACGGGCACTGGGTCGTCGCCGTCGAGGGCGGGGACAGTCTGGCGGTGGCGAGCGACTGGCGGCCGGGCGACCCCGTCTGGCACGGCACCGTGGCGGGGGAGGCTATCGCGGTCGGCGTCGTGCCGGTGCCGAACGGCGTGCTGCTGTCGCATGGCGGCGCCTTTGCCGACGCCCGGGTCTACACGATGCGCGAGGCGGAACTCGCCCGGCTGATGCCGAAGAAGAGCGCGGCGGGCGCCGGCCGCCAGGTGCTGTGCCCCATGCCGGGGCTGCTGCGCGAGGTCCTTGTCGGCGAAGGTCAGGTCGTCAAGGCCGGCGAGTCGCTGGCCGTGGTGGAGGCCATGAAGATGGAGAACGTGCTCAAGGCCGAGCGCGACGGCACCGTCGCGCGCGTCCTGGTCAAGGCCGGAGACAGCCTCGGCTTCGAGGCCGTGATCCTCGAATATGCGTGAGGCCGGCGCCATGGCCTCGCCCGCCTTCCCCGACGGAGCCGGCGAGGCCGCGTGGCGGGCCGCGGTCGAGAGGGTCCTCAAGGGCGAGGATTTCGAGGCCCGGCTCGTCACCCGCACGCTCGACGGTCTCCCGGTCCATCCGCTCTACCCCGCGGCCGACGCGCCGGCGCCGGTCGGCGCGCGACCCCGCTGCCGCATCGTCGCCCGGATCGAGGACGACGCGGTCCCGCCGGGCGACGACCTCGACAACGGGGCCGAGGGCCTCACGCTGGTCTTCGCGGGCGCCGGCTCCGCCCGAGGCTTCGGGCTCGATCCGGCGGCGCTGGCGGGGGTGTTGCAGGGGGTGGCGCTCGAAGGCCTGCCGATCCGCCTCGAACCCGCACCCTTCGGCGGGCTCGACGCCGTGCGGGCGCTGCTCGAGACCGCCGATGCGCGCCGCATCGACGCCGCTGCGCTCGATGTCGACGCCGGCATCGATCCCTTGGGCTTCATGGCCCGCACGGGTGCGGCGCCGGAGCCCTGGCAACGGCTCGCCGGGCTCGTCGGCGAGGTCGCGGGCGCGTTGCGGGCGCACGGGCTCGGCGGAGCGTCGCTGTCGGCCGACGGGCGCCCGCACCACGAGGCCGGCGCCTCGGAAGCCCAGGAACTGGCCGCGGTGCTGGGCAGCGGCGTCGCCTACCTGCGCCTGCTCGAAGCCTCCGGCCTGCCGCTCGCGGCCGCGCCCCGCCGCCTGTCGTTCCTGCTCGCCGCCGACGCCGACGTCTATCTCACGGTCGCCAAGCTGCGCGCCCTGCGCCGGCTCTGGGCCCGCGTCGAGACCGAATGCGGCCTCGACCCCGCGCCGCTCCGGCTCCACGTCGAGACCTCCTGGCGCATGATGGCGCGGCGCGACCCCCCGACCAACCTGCTCCGCACCGGGCTCGCCGCCGCCGGGGCGCTGCTGGGCGGCGCCGACGGCCTGACGGTGCTGCCCCACACGGCGCCGCTCGGCCTGCCCGAGGCTCTGGCGCGCCGCCTCGCCCGCAACAGCGCCCTGGTGCTGCGCGAGGAGGCGGGGCTCGGCCGCGTCGCCGACCCGGCCGCGGGCGCGGGCGCGTTGGAAGCCCTCACCGACGGGCTCTGCGGGGTCGCCTGGGACCTCTTCGCCGAGATCGAGCGCGGCGGCGGCCTCCCGGCGGCGCTGGCCGACGGCTCCTGGGCGAGGCGCCTCGCCGTGACGCGGGAGCGCCGCATCGCGGAGCTGCGGTCGGGCGCCCGCACGGTGCTGGGCACCACCGCCTATCCGCTGCCCGAGGAGACCGCGCCCGTCGTGCTGCGGCCGATGGAGACGCCGCCGCCGCCCGCCCCGGGAGCGCTGCCCAGCCTCCGGGACGACGAGCTCGCGTGGCCGGACGGAGCCACGCCATGAGCGCCATCCCCGACTTCTCGACCCTGGCCTGGCGCGGCGCGGCGCCCCCGCCGTCCGGCCTCGACGGCGCGCCCCGGACCTCGCCCGAGGGCCTGGTCATCGCGCCCGCCTATGGCCCCGAGGACCGCGCCGGGCTCGAGGGCGTCGGATCCTTCCCGGGCGCGGCGCCGTTCCTGCGCGGCCCCTATCCCACCATGTATGCCACCCAGCCCTGGACCATCCGGCAATATGCCGGCTTCTCCACGGCGGACGCTTCCAACGCCTTCTACCGCCGCAACCTCGCGGCGGGCCAGAAGGGCCTGTCGGTGGCCTTCGACCTCGCCACCCACCGGGGCTACGATTCAGACCACCCCCGCGTCGCCGGCGACGTCGGCATGGCGGGCGTCGCCATCGATTCCATCCTCGACATGCGCCAGCTCTTCGACGGTATCCCGCTCGGCGACATGAGCGTGTCGATGACCATGAACGGTGCCGTGCTGCCCGTGATGGCGCTCTACATCGTGGCGGCCGAGGAGCAGGGCGTGCCGCCCGAGCGGCTCAGCGGCACGATCCAGAACGACATCCTGAAGGAATTCATGGTGCGGAACACCTACGTGTATCCGCCTGCGCCCTCGATGCGCATCGTATCGGACATCTTCGCCTACACGTCGCGGCGCATGCCGCGCTTCAACTCGATCTCGATCTCCGGCTACCACATGCAGGAGGCCGGAGCGACGGCCGATCTCGAACTCGCCTATACGCTGGCGGACGGGGTCGAATACATCAGGGCCGGGTTGGCGGCAGGGCTGAAGATCGACGACTTCGCCCCACGCCTGTCCTTCTTCTTCGCGACCGGCATGGACTTCTTCATCGAGGTGGCGAAGCTCCGCGCCGCGCGGCTCCTGTGGTGTCGCCTCGTCGCGCCCTTCATGCCGGCCTCCGACAAGTCCCTCGCCCTGCGCACCCATTGCCAGACGTCGGGCTGGTCGCTCACCGCGCAGGACCCCTGGAACAACGTCACCCGCACGCTGGTCGAGGCGCTGGCGGCGACGCAGGGCGGCACGCAGTCGCTCCACACCAACGCGCTCGACGAGGCGCTCGCGCTGCCCACCGACGGCTCCGCCCGCATCGCCCGCAACACGCAGCTCCTGCTCCAGCGCGAGAGCGGCATGACCCGCGTCATCGACCCCTGGGGCGGCTCCTTCTTCGTCGAGCGCCTGACGGCCGACCTCGCGGCCCGCGCCATGACGCATATCGGCGAGGTCGAGGCGCTGGGCGGCATGGCCCGGGCCATCGAAGCCGGCGTACCCAAACGGCGCATCGAGGAGGCCGCGGCCGAGACGCAGGCGCGCATCGACGCCGGCACGCAGGTCGTCGTCGGGGTGAACCGCTACCGGCCGCTGGCCGAGCCGCGGCTCGACGTGCTGAAGGTCGACAATGCGGCCGTGCGGCAAGCGCAGCTCGCCAAGCTGGCGCGGCTCCGGGCCGGGCGGGACGGGGGCGCGGTCGAGACCGCGCTGGCGGCGCTGACCGGGGCGGCGCGCGACGGCACCGGCAACCTCCTCGCCCTCGCGGTCGAGGCCGCGCGGGCGCAGGCCACGGTCGGCGAGATCTCGTCGGCGCTCGAAGCCGCCTGGGGCCGCCACAGCGCCACCGCCGCGCTGATCTCCGGCGTCTACCGTCGCGCCGCGGGCGACAGCCCGGCGGTCGAGCGCGTGACGCGCAGGGTGGCGGGCTTCGCCGAGGTCCACGGCGCGAAGCCCCGCATCCTGGTCGCCAAGGTGGGCCAGGACGGGCATGACCGGGGCCAGAAGGTGATCGCCTCGGCCTTTGCCGACCTCGGTTTCGCGGTCTCCGTGGGGGCGCTCTTCGCGACACCGCAGGAAGTGGCGGCGCGGGCGGCCGCGGAGGACGTGCACATCGTGGGCGTGTCGTCGCTGGCGGCGGGGCACCTGACGCTGGTGCCGGAGGTGCGCGCCGCGCTCGATGCCGCGGGCCGCGCCGACATTCTATTGGTGGTGGGCGGCGTCATCCCGCCGGACGACATACCGGCCGTGAAGGCGGCGGGCGTGGCGGCGGTGTTCCCGCCCGGCACGGTGGTGGCGGACGCCGCCGAGCAACTGCTGACCGCGCTGAACGAGCGCTTCGGCTACGTCCAGAAGGACCCGGCCGCCTATGGGGACCCCACGCCATGATCGGACGGCTCGACCACGTCGCCATCGTGGTGCCCGACCTCGCCGCCGCAATGCGGACCTACGAGGAAGGGCTCGGCGCGGAGGTGTCGCCGCCGCTCGACCTGCCCGAGCACGGCGTCACGGTGGCGTTCGTCGCCCTGCCGAACACCAAGGTCGAACTCATGCAGCCGCTCGGCGAAGCCTCGCCCGTCGCGGCCTTCCTCGAGCGCAACCCGGCGGGCGGCCTGCACCACCTGTGCTTCGCGGTGGCGGACCTGCGGGCCGCGCGCGACCGGCTCATCGCCCAGGGCCTGCGGGTGCTGGGCACCGGCGAGCCCAGGACCGGGGCCCACGGCAGGCCCGTGCTGTTCCTCCACCCCAAGGACCTGCACGGCACGCTGGTGGAACTCGAGGAAGTGTAGCGACGCCTCCGCGGCCCTGCGGATCGTCAGGCGAGCCGCAGGGCGTAGATCAGCCCGAGGCTCAGGGCGCCGAGCGCGCCGAGCGACAGCGTGACGGCACCGGTGACACGCAGGCCCGCCCTGGCGACGACGCGGATGTCGACGCCGAGGCCGAGCGCCGCCATGGCGACGATGGTGAGCACGTTCGCCACCGTGGCGGCGGGGGCGAGGGCGGGAGCCGGCACGACGCCGGCCGACCGCAGGGCGGCGAAGGCCAGGAAGGCGACGATGAAGGGCGGGACCATGCGGTGGAGCGCCATGCGCCGGGCCGGCGGGCGGTCGGCGGCACAACCGCCCGGCATCGCCGGCCGGTCGCCCTCGAAGCGGTCCGCCAGCAGCGACAGGCCCAGCACCACGGGCCCCAGCATGAGAACCCGCACGAGCTTCACCAAAGTGCCGATCTGCAGGGCCGCGGGGCCGACCGGCGCCGCGGCGGCGAGGACCTGCGGCACGGCATAGACGGTGAGGCCCGCGAGGGCGCCGAAGCGGAGCGGGCTGAAGCCTAAAGCGTTGCCCAGCAGCGGCAACCCGAGCACCACGAGCACGCCCAGCACGGCCGTGAAGGCGATCGAGGCCGCGACGTCCTCGCCGTCGGCCCCGATGGTGGGCGCCACGGCCGCGATGGCCGAGTTGCCGCAGATGGAATTGCCGCAGGCGACCAGCACCGCCATGCGCCGCGGCAGGCCGAGCAGGCGGCAGATGCCGAAGCTGGTCGGGATCGCCAGGACCACGACGCCGGCGATGCCGAAGAGGAGCGCGGGGCCGACCTCGGCCAGCGTCCGGAACGACACCGTCACGCCGAGCAGCGCGACCGCAATCTCCAGCATCGGCTTGGCGCCGAAGTCGAGCCCGGCCTTGAAGCGGGTCCCCGGCGTCCACAGCGTGCGCACCGCCGTGCCGACCAGGATGGCCAGCACCAGGGCTTCGAGCCAGGCACGGCCGAAGAGACGCGTCTCGAGCGCGTCGCCCGCATAGGCGAGGGCGGTGACGCCGGCGCAGAGGGCGAGGCCGGGCAGGAGCGCTACGGTGGGGCGGATGGCTTGCGGCATGGGGCGTCTCCGACCCCCTTGCTGTGCGCCGTCGGTCGTGTTCAATCCATTCGTATGTTTTTCCCATTCCGTTCGATGGAATCGAAATGACGCTCGACCAGCTTCGCGTCTTCGTGGCGGTGGCGGAGCGCCAGCACCTGACGCGGGGGGCCCAGGCGCTCCATCTGACGCCCTCGGCCGCCACGGCGTCGATCCAAGCGCTCGAGGCCCGTCACGGCACGAAGCTGTTCCACCGCGTCGGCCGGCGGCTGGAGCTCAGCGACAGCGGGCGCGCCTTCCTGCCGGAGGCGCGGGCGGCGCTGGCCGCGGCGGCGGCGGCGGACCTGGCGCTCCGGGAGCTCGGCGGGCTCGAACGCGGCCGGCTCGCCCTGGCGGCCAGCCAGACGCTGGCCAGCTACTGGCTGCCGCCGCTCTTGATGCGCTTCGCCACCGCGCATCCGGGCGTCTCGCTGAGCCTGACCGAGGGCAACACCGGGACGGTGGCGGCCGCCGTCCTCGCCGGCGAGGCCGAGATCGGCTGCATCGAGGGCGAGGTCGTCGAGCCCGGCCTCGCCATCGTGCCCCTGGCCGACGACAGGCTCGTCGTCGTGGGCTCGCCGCGCCACCCGCTCGCCCGCCGGCGCGCCGTCCCGGCCTCGGCCTTCGAGGCCCATCGTTGGGTGATGCGCGAGCCCGGCTCGGGGACGCGCGGCGCCTTCGAGGCCGCGATGCGCGAGGCCGGCGTGGCGCCCGGGGCTCTCGCCGTGACGCTGGTGCTGCCCACCAACGAGGCGGTCTGCGCGGCGGTCGCCGACAGCGCCTGCCTGACGGCGGTCTCGGACCTCGTCGCCCGCCCCCATGTCGAGGCGGGACGCCTGAGCCGCATCGACCACGCGCTGCCGACCCGACGCTTCGCCCTGGTGCGCCACAAGGAGCGGTTCCGCACGGCGGCGGCGGTCGCTTTCGAGGCCCTGCTGCACCAGGCGGCCCGCGAGATGGCGCAGCGGCGCGCGCTGCCGAGCTACGACATCTGACCGCGCGGGCCGCGTCGGGGGAGGCCCACCACGGGCCGGGCCTCCCCCGGAACCGTCAGCCCTTCACCTCGTCGGCATCGTCGCCCGCCTCCAGGATCTCGTCGAGCGTGTCTCCGATGAGGTCGACCTGCTCGCGCGTCGCGCTGAGGTCCAGCACGTGCCCGGCCTCGTCCTCGATATGGAGATCGAAGCCCTCGCCGGCTTCCGTGATGGTGAACTTCGCGAGCTTCTTCATTGCCGCCATGGTGCGCCCTTCTGTGTGCGTGCCGGGCCCAACGCATGGCCCGGGCTCGGGATCGCGCGGCGAAACGACCCTGGCGGCGAGGCCTGGTCTGGCGGACGGCCGCCGCCCGGCGGCCTTGCGCGCCGCGCCCGTCCGCGACAGGCTGCGCCACCGTCAGGGGAGTGTCGGCGATGGTCCGGAAGTTCGTCTTTGCCGTCCTCCTGTGCTGGCCGACGATGGGCCGGGCCGCCGTTCCCGCCCTGTGCGGGGATGCTCCGAACCAGCTCGAAGGCACGCGATGTGCGCAGCGCAAGCGCGATGCGGCCGAAGCGTCCCTGGCCCGGACCTACGCGGCCCTGGAGGCCAAGCTCGACGCGTCCGGCCGGCGCAACCTCGATCGCGCCGAGGCCGCCTGGTTGGCGTTCCGGGAGCTCGAATGCCGCTTCGAGACCGGGTTCGACGCCGACCATCCGGACCGCAACGGCACGATCGCGCCCATGCTGACGGCGGAATGCGCCGTCGACTTGACCGAACGGCGGACCCGGGACCTGGCGGAGCAAACCAAATGCCCGGGCGGCGACCTGTCCTGTACGCCGTGAGGGCGGCCGGGCGGAGCCGGCCCTCCGGTCCCGCGCCCCATTGACGCAAGTCGCCGGCTCGGCATAGCGTCACGCCACTGGTCTACTGGATGGGCCAGCAGGACAGACGTGTCATGGCCTCCGTCGCCCGCACCCCAGACCCCGTGACGCTGCGCGACGTCCCGAGCTTCCGCGCCACGATCGTCAAGCGCTCGATCAGGGACCAGGTGGCCGACAAGATCGCGGCGCTGATCGCCTCGGGCATCCTGCAGGTCGGCGACCTCCTGCCGGGCGAGCGCGAGCTCGCGGCGGCGCTCGACGTGAGCCGCGAGACCGTACGGGGCGCCATCCAGGGCCTGGCCGTGAGGGGCGTGCTCGAAGTGTCCCAGGGCGCCCGCACCCGCGTGGTCCGTGCCGAGGTCGGGCACGTGACGATCGGGCTCGCGACCGCGCGCGCCGTCGACGCCTACGACCTCGACGCCGTCCATGCGGCGCGGCTGCTGGTCGAGCGCGAGATCGCCGCCGACGTGGCCCGGCGCCTCGCCCCCCCGGTCCTGGCGACCCTCGACAGCCTGATCCGGGCACAGCACCAGGCCGTCGAGGACCCCGTCCGGTTCCTGATCAGCGACCGCGAGTTCCACCTCGCCATCTATCATGCGGCCGGCAACGCCCTGCTGGGCGACTTCGCGAGCGACCTCTATACCTACATGATGGGGCGCCGCCGCCTCGCGGTGGCCGAACCCGGCGCCATCGCGCGCTCGACAGCGGACCACGCCGCCATCGTGGCGGCGTTCCGGGCGCGGGACCCCGCCGCCGCCGTGGCGGCCTTCGCGGCCCACACGGAGCGCATCTACGAGACCACACGATCGGCGCTGACGCGCGAGCCGCCAGCGGCTTGAGCGCTGGCCGATCTCCGAAACGGCACGCCGCGGGCACAAGCGGCGCCGGAAAAGCCAGGACATCGACAGGAAAGGAAACGCCATGGAACGCAGAAGCGTGTTGAAGCTGGCCCTCGGGGCCGGGCTCGGTGCCGGGGCGGCCCTGGCCGGCTTCGGGCCGGCCGCCGCGGCCGACAAGCAGATCGTCTACATCACGCCCGGGCTCGACCTGCCCTTCTGGCGGGCCGTGTCCAAGGGCGTCGAGAGCGCCGCGAAGGCCAAGGGCTACGGCTTCCAGGCGCTCGATTCGCACAACAGCGCCCAGAACCAGCTGCAGAACGCCCAGGACGCCATCGCCCGCAACGTCGCCGGCATCGTGATCTCGCCGACCGATTCCTCGACGGCGCCGAGCGTGCTCACCATCGCCAAGCGCGCCGGCATCCCGGTGGTGATCGCCGACATCGGCAGCAACAGCGGCGACTACGTCTCCTACGTGGCGTCGAACAACTACGAAGGCGCGCACGGCGTCGGCCTCGGCCTCGCGGCGGCGCTCAAGGCCAAGGGCTGGGAGGGCGGCTCGGTCGGCATCGTCGGCATCTCGCAGGCGCGCAAGAACGGCCAGGCGCGCACCAAGGGGTTCCTCGACGGGCTCAAGGAAGGCGGCTTCACCGGCAAGATGGCCGAGCTCATGCAGATGCAGTCCTACACGACGGACGAGACCTACAAGTTCACCCAGGACCTGCTGACCGCCAACCCCGGCCTGCGCGGGCTGTTCATCCAGACCGACCAGCCGACGCTGGGGGCGCTGCGGGCCGTCAAGGCGGCGCGACGCACGGGCGACGTCCTGGTGGCGGCCTTCGACGGCATCCCGGAATTCGTCGACCTGCTGAAGTCGGGCGACATCGTCGTCACCGGCATGCAGCAGCCGTTCCTCATGGGGACCAGCGCGGGCGACGCGCTGATCGCGTCCCTCGACGGCGCCAAACCCGAGCACGAGATCACGGTGCCGATCCTGGCCGTGACGAGCGGCACCATCGACAGCCAGCTGCCGACGATCAAGAAGACGGTCTTCGGCGACGTCTGACCCGCCGCCCGGGCCGCTCACCCGGCCCGGGCCCTCGCCGCCCCTGCTCCTCGGGGACCGTTCGATGACCGAAACCGCGCCCCGCGGGCCCAAGCCGCCGCTTCTCGTCGCCCGGGGCATCACCAAGACCTTCGACCGCACCCGGGCGCTGGCCGGGGCGGATTTCCGCCTCCACGAGCGCGAGATCCATGGGCTGCTCGGCGCCAACGGCGCCGGCAAATCCACCCTGTCCAAGATCATCGCCGGCCATCAGGGGTTCGAGGACGGCGAGATCGTGTACCGGTCCTACCCGGTCCGCCTGCGCTCGACGCGCGACGCGCTCAGGATCGGCATCGCGATGGTGACGCAGGAGACGAGCCTCGTGCCGGACCTGACGGTCCTCGAGAACATGTTCCTGCCCGAACTCGGCCGCTCCGGCCGGCTCGACTACCCTGGCATGCGCCGGCGTGGGCAGGAGCTGCTGGCGAGCCTCGGCCAGGCCGATGCCCTGCCGCTCGCCTGGGAGGTGCGCAGGCTGTCCTCCGCCCAGAAGCAGATCGTGGAGATCGCCAAGGCGCTCGGGGTCGGCGCCAAGCTCATCATCTTCGACGAGCCCACCGCCTCGCTGAGCCCGACGGAGGTCGACCGCCTGTTCGACATCATGGCCCGCCTGCGGCTCTCGAACCGGGGCCTCATCTTCGTGTCGCACCGGCTGGAGGAGGTCTTCACCATCACGGACCGCGTGACCGTGATGCGCGAGGGACGCACCGTGATGGACGCCCGGCCCACGACGTCGCTCAACCAGGCCGAACTGATCCGCGCCATGGTGGGGGCGGACCTCGGTGCCATCTACAGGGCGCCGCATCCCGCGTCCCACGCCGGCCAGGCGCCCGTGGCGCTGGAGGTCAGGAACCTCGCCTCCGGGACGGCCGTGCGCGACGTGTCGTTCACGGTCCACCGGGGCGAGATCCTGGGCCTCGGCGGCCTCGTGGGCGCCGGCCGCTCCGAGACCGTCGAAGCGGTCTTCGGGCTGCGCCCGCGCAGCGCCGGCACCGTCACGCTCGGCGGCGTGAACCTCAGGGCGGGCAGTCCCCGCGCCGCCATCCGGGCCGGCATGGGCTTCGTCGCCGAGGACCGGCGCAGCCAGAACATCGTGCCGGACCTGACCGTCCGGGAGAACCTGCTGCTCGCCCATCTCGGGGCGCACCGCGGCTTCGGCCTCGGCTATCGCAAGCGCGACGCCAGGGTCGCCGAACTCCTCGCCCTGCTGGGCCTGCCCGCCGACCGGCTGCTCGACGCCTCCATGCTGACCTTCTCGGGCGGCATGCAGCAGAAGATCATCATGGCGCGCTGGCTGCTCCTCGACCCGCGGGTGCTGATCCTCGACGAACCCACCAAGGGCGTCGATATCGGGACGCGCGCGTCGATCTACGCCATGCTGCGCGAGATCGCGGGGCGCGGCGTCGCCATCGTGGTGGTGTCGTCCGACTTCGAGGAACTGCTCGGCCTGTGCGACCGCATCACGGTGATGAGCGACGGCCGGTCGGTCGCCGACCTGCCGAGCGCCATGCTGGACGAGGAGAAGTCTCACGTTGCTGGCGGCGCCCCGCACCTCCATGGCGCGCAACACGGCGCTGCTGCAGGACCTGACGCGCGAGAACGGCGGAGCGGGCTTCTGGGCGCTCATCGAGGACGATCGCATCATCTGCCTCAATGCGGTCGTCTCGGACCCGGCCGTCGACCCGGGCTTCAAGGCCGGCGAGGCGCGGGGGCTCGACGACACCCGCATCCCGGCGGCGCTGCGGCGACGGGCGACGGGTTTCGTGGCGGAGGCCGACGCCGGCCGCTCGACGATGCTGCTGCCGATCCGCAGCGCCCGCGGCCACGACCTCGGCTGGGTGGGCCTGAGCCTGCCCGGCGCCCAGGCCCTGCCTCCGGCCGACGCCATCCGCATCCGCATCGACACATTGGCAGCGACCCTATGAGCACGGAAAACGTGTCCCGTTCCACGCCCGACAGGACGGCGCCGGGTTCGCCCGCCCCCTCCTGGGGCAAGGCGCTGAGCCGGCGCCTCGAGGTCCGCATGCTGCTGCTGGCGGTGGCGATCGCCGTGGTCCTGGCGGTGCTCTCGCCCTTCTTCCTGACGCGCTCCAACGTCTTCAACATGCTCGACCAGTCGGTCGTGATCGGCATCGTGTCGGTGGGCATGACCTTCGTGATCCTGACGGGCGGGATCGACCTTTCGGTCGGCTCGGTGGCGGGGCTCACCGGCATCCTGCTCGGCCTGGCGCTCCAGCACGTGTCGATCCCGCTCGCCGTCCTGCTCGCCGTCTTGGCGGGGGGCGGCATCGGCCTGCTGTCGGGCCTGCTGATCAACCTCTTCGGCCTCGCCGCCTTCGTGGTGACGCTCGGCATCATGGCGATCGGCCGCAGCCTCGCCTACATCTTCTCGGGCCAGCAATCGATCTCGACCATCCCCGACGCCATGCAGGACATCGTCTACACGAGCGTGCTCGGCATCCCGTCGAACGTTCTGTTCCTGCTGGTGCTCTATGGGGCGGCCTGGGCCTACCTCACCTACACCAAGGGCGGCCGCACCATCTATGCGGTGGGGTCGAACAAGGAGGCGGCCCGCGCCGCGGGCCTGTCGACCCTGTTCTATTCGGTGCTGCCCTACGTCCTGTCCGGCGCGCTCGCCACGGTGGCGGCCACCTTCTCGATCGGCCAGCTGCTCTCGGCCGACCCCCTCATGGGCAACGCCATGGAGCTCGACGCCATCGCGGCCGTGGTGATCGGCGGCGCCAGCCTCTACGGCGGGCGCGGCTCGATGCTCGGCACGCTGATCGGCGTCTTCATCATGGTGATGATCCGCAACGGCCTGAACCTCATGGGCGTGTCGCCGTTCTGGCAGGGCACGGCCATCGGCACGATCATCATCGTGGCGCTGCTCGTCGAGCGCCTCGTCTCGGCCCGCGTCAACCGCTGAGCCGAGGGCGCCGGTCCCCTCTCGTGGACCGGCGCCGATCGCCGATCAGCGGGAGGCTTTGTAGAGCTTGGTGGCGATGTCGAACATTTCCTCCGGCGCGTAGTCGGTCGAGAAGGCCGACGCCATGCCGGTGAGTTCGTGGATCTTGCCGCCCTCCGGCAGCCCGTCGACCACTTCGAGCTCGCCAGGAGGATCGCCCGGCAGGGCCTGCTCGCCCTGACCCCAGATGCCCGCCATGCTGCGGTAGGTGTCCTCGCCCCAGGTATACAGCCGGCGATGCGATCCCTCGTCGAGGTACTTCTGGCACTCGGGGATCTTCGACAGGTTGATGTTGGGCGTGGGCAGCATCTTCTCGACCTCGACGCCCGTGATCCGCTTCAGCGCGAGGGCGTAGGAATGGGCGTGGACGGAGCCGCGCACCAGCAGGTAGCCGCAGACCTCCCGGCCCGTGGCCTCCTTCATGGTCTCGTAGACGCGCAGCTTGTGGAGGCGGGCGCCGCATTCGAGGTGGAAGTTGTGCAGCAGATCGAACACGACGTTGCCGGTCGTGGTCACGAAATCCATGTTCCAGGACGCGCCATTGCTGTTCATCGGCATGGCGCCGCCGCCGTTCGACAGGAACGAGGCGGCGAGCCGCATGTCCTGCATGTCGGCGAAGGGCGCACCCGAGATGTCGGCGCCGCCCTTCTCGTTGGCGGGCTTGTCCGGGCCGTTGGCCAGCATGGCGATGCCGTTGGCCACGAGTTCGACGTGGCCGAGCTCTTCCGCCGTGATGCTGGCCACCAGGCTGTAGAACGGTTTCAGCTTGGATTTGCTGCGGAAATTGAAGCTCTGGTACATGTAGTTGTTGAGCGTAGACATCTCGCCATATTTCCCGCCCAGCAGCTCCTGGAGAGCGGCCGCGGCATTGGGATCTGCTTTCTTTGGCGCAGGTAATTCTGCCTGCAGCTTGTCGACGCGCATGAACATATCGAGGTCTCCCGTTGTGGGGTGCCAACGAAGAGCACCATCGATAGGTCCGGACAGAGCGGAACACCCTCTGCGGCAGGTTGACCGGCCCCGGCGACGGCTAGCCGCAGGACCCTCGCTCCGTCGAACTCGTTGGACCGCCGTGTGCGGACCACGGTCCGCGTCTGCGAGGTCATGTTCATGTCAAGCAACGACAACCCCGTGTCGCGCCGCCGTGTCGTCGGCGGCGCCGGGCTCGGTCTCGCGGCGATCGCGGCCGCGCTGCCGGCTTCGGCCCAGACGCCGGCCGCCGCCGCGGCGCCGAAACCCCTGCAGGACCCCACCACCAAATATCCGGCGCCGCCCTATCCGCGCCAGTCCCAGCCCTGGCCGGGGCTCGCCGGCCGGATGGACCCGCGGCCCGACCATGGCGAGACGAGCTACAAGGGGTCGGGCCGCCTGGCGGGCCGGAAGGCGCTGATCACCGGCGGCGATTCCGGGATGGGGCGGGCGGCCGCGATCGCCTTCGCCCGCGAGGGCGCCGACGTCGCCATCAACTACCTCCCGGACGAGGAACCCGACGCCCGCGAGGTGGTCGACCTGATCCGGGCGGCCGGACGCAAGGCCGTGCCGCTCCCCGGCGACCTCAGGGACGCGGCGTTCTGCCGGCGCCTGGTGCAGGACGCGGTGCGCCAGCTCGGCGGCCTCGACATCCTCGTCAGCAATGCCGGGCGGCAGCAGTCCCGCCCATCGATCGCCGATGTCTCCGACGAGGACTTCGACGCGACGATGAAGACCAACATCTACGCGCCCTTCTACATCATCAAGGCGGCGCTGCCGGACCTCAAGCCGGGCTCGGCCATCATCGCGACGACCTCCGAACAGGCCTACGATCCCTCGCCGGACCTCTACGACTACGCGCAGACCAAGGCCGCCACGATGAACTTCGTGAAATCGCTGGCCAAGCAGCTCGGCCCCAAGGGCATCAGGGTGAACGGCGTGGCCCCCGGACCGGTCTGGACCCCGCTCCAGGTCTCGGGCGGCGCGTCGGAGGGCAAGGTCGTGACCTTCGGTGCCACGGCGCCGCTGGGCCGGGCCGGGCAGCCGGTGGAACTGGCGGGGATCTACGTCAGGCTGGCCGAGGACGACGGAAGCTACACCACGGGCAACATCTACGGCGCCGGCGGCGGCCAAGGCCAGCCGTGATGCCGCGACCGGGACGCACCACCATGACAGGACTGCCGAAGACCCGAACGTGGGGAGCCGTCGCCCTGGCCTTGGCCTTGGGCTGCGGCGCCGCAGGAGCCCAGACGCCGATCCCGCCCGCGCCGAAGGACTTCGCCGCCAGCGCGGCGCAGAGCGACCAGTACGAGACGATGGCGGCGCAGGTCGCCCTGGTCGAGGCGCAGGACCCCCGCGTCCGCAGCTTCGCCGAAGCGATGCTCAAGGACCACGCCCGCACCGCCGAGGCGCTGCGCCGGGCCGCCACGGCGTCGGGGTTGCCGCCGCCGGCGCCCGGGATGTCGAGCGACGAGGCCGCCCTGCTGAGCGGCCTCCAGGGCGTGCGCGGCGCGGCGTTCGACAAGCGGTACGCCGGCCAGCAGGTCGTGGCCCATGCCCAGGCCGTCGCCGTCGCGGACAGCTTCGCGACGGCGGGCGCCGACCCCGCCCTGCGCGAGGCGGCGCGGTCCGCCCTGCCCATGATGCGGGACCACCTGAAGAAGGCACAGGAGCTGCGGGACGCGGTCGGCGGCCGCTGATCCGGGGTTCCGGAGGCGAAGGCGCGGGGCTTCCCGCCTCCCCGCGTCGCCAGCCCGGCGCGCCCACGGGGCGGTTGATCCCGCTCGGGACCGCTCCATGTGCGGAATCACCGGGTCCCGCCCTCCGCGGGACCGTCCGGGATCGGAGACATCGGTCGCCGTGAGCCGAAACAGAGTGACGGTGTGGTTCGACAGCGGCTGCCCGCTGTGCCGGCGCGAGATCGCCCTGATGCGGCGTCTCGACCGTGCCGGTGCCATCGCGTTCGTCGACCTGAATGCCGATCCGGTCGATTGCCCGGTCGATCGGGCACTGCTCCTCGCGCGCTTCCATGCGCTGGAGGATGGCCGCATCCTGTCGGGGGCCGCGGCCTTCGCCGCCATGTGGCGCGCCATCCCGCGGCTTCGCGCGCTCGGCCTCGCGGCGCGCAACCCGCTGGTGCTCGGCGGGCTGGAGCGGCTCTACCGCGCCTTCCTGCGCGTGAGACCGAGGCTGCAGCGGCTCGCCGCCCGGTTCGAGCCGCAACGCCCCATGGCGTGACGGCAGGCCGTGAGGCAGCGCCGGGAGGACCCGGCCGGGTCAGGACCGCGTCGGCACCGCCGTCTCACGCACCACGTCGCGTCCCCGCGCGTCGACGAGCCTGTAGGTGCCGCCGGCCGCCGGGCCGGCATGCCGCTCCAGAGCGCTGTCGATCCTCTGGATGGCCTTCTTGTCATTGACGGCCGTGAAGGCCTCGCTGGCCGTGGTGCCGTCACCCCGTTTGATGTGGATTTCGTAGAGCATCGATCTGACTTTTCCTGATGGATTGGCGTCGCGTGCCGCAGCCGGCGGAGCGCCGCCGTCACTGCGGATCACCCGCCATGGCATTCGCGTCCTTATTAGGGCCGGGGTCTCGTGGTGAGCACCCGCCCTTCCGTGGCATCCCGGGTCACGCGGCGCCCCAGAACGTCGGTCGCCCGCACGACCCTGCGTCGCCGCCGTGTCACCACACGGCTCGTACTTCGCTCATCAGCCGCTCGTATTCGCGTTGCGGGATCCGATAGGCGTCGCCCGCCAGTTCGACGAGCTTCTCCCTGTCCCGCACCACGATGCGCCCGCGCCGGGCCCGGATGGCGCCGGTCCCCTCCAGCACATGCGTGGCGATGGTCACGCCCGGGCGCCGGACGCCCAGCAGGGTAGCGAGGAGTTCGTGGGTGATCGGCAGTTCGTCGCCCTCGACGCGATCCTGCATCATCAGGAGCCAGCGCGCGAGGCGTGCCTCGATGCCGAAGGTCGCGTTGACGTAGGCGGTCTGGGCGATCTGCACGATCAGCGACTGGACGTAGAGGCCGAGGGGCCTGAACAGCGACGGCCGCTCGGCGATCGCGGCCCGGAGGTCACGCGGCGCGATCCGCAGGCCTTCGCCCGGCGCCTGCACGATGTAGGTGTTGGGGGTCTGGTCCGTCCCCAGCACCGCCGGCACGCCCACGAACCCTTCGCGACCGATGACGCCGACCTCGATCCGCTCGCCCTCGATGTCGGCGATGGCGGACACGAGGCCGCTTTCCGGGAAGATCACGGAGCGGATCGGCTCGTTGGCGCCGATCAGCGTCGCCCGGAAGTCGAGGGACACGCGCTCCAGCATCGGCTCCAGCGCGGCATAGTCGGCAGGGGCGAGAGCGGCGAGCAGGCGGTTGCGGATGTGGGCCGATGGGTGCTGCAGCATCGCGGCCTGTCCCGGCCTATGACGCAGGCAGGGCGGCTTCGCCCGCCACCCTCGCTTCCGCCGCCGTCTCGAACGTCTCGGCGCCACGAGCCAGCACGACCGATCCGAAGCGGCGGATCTCCCATCCGAAGGTCATCCCCGCCAGCGGAAGCCGGACCGCGAACACTTCCGGCGTGTCCTTGGGGAGGGAGTTCTCTTGCCGCCGCCGCCTGGCCTCCATGGCGGCGGCGCGCGCGGCGGCGGTGAACCGGTGACGGGACGGTGCCGAAGGCAGCGTGTCCATGGGCGGGCCTCTCAGACGAGGCACAAAGGCGAGCCTCACGAGGGACCAACCCGGGCGATCTTTCCCGAGTTCACCGCGTCGGCGAGGCTCGCCACGAGGTCTTCAGGCCGCGGTGCCGGTCAGCGGGTTCTCGGGATCCCAACCGTAGCGCAACGTCTCGAAGCGCATCGCACGCGCGTCGACGAGCAGCAGCCGGCCGACCAGCCCTTCGCCGAAAGGCACGAGGCGCCGGATGGCTTCGAGCGCCATCAGCGAGCCGACCAGCCCCGTCAGCGCGCCCAGCACCCCGGCTTCCGCGCAGGCCGGCACGGAGCCGTCGGGCGGCGGGAGCGGGAACAGGCAGCGGTAGGTCGGGTTCGGGCGCCCGTCCGGCCCCGTCTCGTAGGGGGCCAGCACCGTCACGGAACCGTCGAACGTGCCGACCGACCCCGTGACGAGCGGGCGGCGCGCCCGGAAGCAGGCATCCGAGACGGCGTAGCGCGTCGCCCAATTGTCGGAGCCGTCCACCACGACGTCGTAGGTGGCCGCGATGCGCTCCGCCGTTTCGGCCGCGATGCGCTCGGCGTGGCACTCCGTCGCCACATGAGGGTTCAGCCGCGCCAGGGCCTCGGCGGCGGCCTCGACCTTGGGGCGGCCGACGTCGCCGGTGGCGAAGAGCACCTGGCGCTGCAGGTTGGACAGCGACACCGTGTCGTCGTCGATCAGCCCCAGCGTGCCGACGCCGGCGGCCGCGAGATATTGCAGGACGGGGCCGCCGAGACCGCCGGCCCCGACCACCAGCACCCGCGCGGCCTTGAGCCGCGCCTGGCCCGGACCGCCGATCTCGTGCAGCACGATGTGGCGGGCGTAGCGCTCGATCTCTTCCCCGGACAGGTTCATGCGCCGACGCCTCTTACGCTATAGGTCCTCGATCGACGCCGTCCCGGACCGGGGCGGCACCGCCCCGCCGTCGGCGAGGATGACGAGGGTCAAGATGGGGATCGAGGACGGGAGCGCGAAGCCCCCCTTCATGGTGTCGCGCGGCGGCGCGGCGCTGGCGCTGGGGCTGGTGCTCGCCGTGGTGCTGGTCTTCGCGGCCGATCCCGGTCTCGACCTGTCGGCCGCGCGGGTCTTCTACGAGGGCGACGGGCGTTTCGCCGGGCCCGGCGCGCTCGGCAACGGGCTCCGGCGGCTGTTCTATGCCGTGCCGTTCGTCCTGCTCGGCGGGGCGGCCCTGCTCCATGCGGCGCGGCGCCTCGGCGCCCGGGTGCCGGCCCCGACGGGCCGTGCCCTCGCCACGCTGGCGCTGAGCCTGGCCCTCGGGCCCGGGCTCCTCGTCAACGTCGTCCTCAAGGACCATTGGCACCGGCCCCGGCCCGTGCAGGTGGCGGAGTTCGGCGGGAGCGATGCCTTCCGGCCCCTCGGCTGGCCGGGCGGCGATTGCGCCCGCAACTGCTCCTTCGTGTCGGGGGAGGGGTCCTCCGCGTTCTGGAGCGTGGCGCCGGCCCTCATGGCGCCGCCCGCGTGGCGGGCCGCGGCGCTCGCGGCCGCGCTCGTCTATGCCGCCGCGACCGGCCTGCTGCGCATGGCCTTCGGGGGCCATTTCCTGTCCGACACGCTGCTGGCCGCCCTGTTCACCTGGCTGGTCGTCGCGGCGACCTGGCGCGTCGTGCTCGGCCGCCGCGACCCGGGGGCCGGGCGTTAAAGCGATGTTAACCATGGGGCGCGACTGTGGGCTCAGGTTAACGTTCCGTTCGGACTCCTCCCGCGAGGCCCCATGTCGCCCCACCACCCGTTCCTCCGCAGCCAGGACGCAGATCCGGCCGTCCAGAACGACCGCAGCGTCGGCCAGGATCTCGACAACATCTTCCGCCTGACCGCCGCCCAGCCCGTGCAGCCGCAGGCCGCCGACCGCGGCCGGGTCGCGCCCGAGCGCGTGCGCGCCGCCGGGGCGGAGCCGCGCCGCGTCACCCAGCCCGACCTCGACGCCGCGCTCGACATGCTCAACCGGGCCGCCAAGGCGATGGACCTGCTCCAGGCCCGCTACCAGCAGGTCGAGGACTACGCCAAGGGCGTGGCCGACCGGGCCGAGAAGGACATCGCCGTGGCCTATGCCCAGGCGCGCGAGTGGGAGGTCCGGGCTGCCGGCAGCGAGGGCCGGCTCGACGAGTTCCGCCATCGTGCCGAGACCGCCGAGCGCCGCGCCGACGCCGCCGAGCGGAGCGCCAAGGAGGCGCGCGACTGGCTCGAATGTTTCTACGACAAGATCGTGACGTCGTTCGACACCCGCAACTTCCTGAAATCCCAGGCGGCCTGAGGGGAACCGCGGCCGCCGGCATCGTCCGGCGGGCGCGCCGTCGCGGGGGTCGACCCCCCGGCGACCCGGGCGGAGGCGGCGAATCTCCGGTGTCCGGGTAATGTTTTGTCAACCACCGCCCGGCAGACTCACCGACTGTGGCCCCACGGAAACGCCCGACGGGCGGGACGCGGGGCCGAAGCACCGGCCGGCATGATGCCGGTCCGGACAGGACATGTGGGGGACCGCCCTGGCGCGGTGTCCCGTCGAAACGGAGACTCCCGATGAGTGAAGCCTCGCTCCTTCGCGCCCTGGCCGACAGCCTGGACGAGCTCGACGCGCTGAAACTGTTCCCGGCCGAAGTGACCGACCCCGGCACCGTGACGGTGGAATGGACGGCGAGCAGCGACCATCCCGGCTATGCGGTGCTCAGCCAGGCCATCTCGGCCATGGTCGAGCAGCACTGGAACGCCCTGCGCTCGCAGGTCGTGAAGAAGAAGGAATCCGAAGTCGCCGTCACCCGCAAGGAGTGGAGCGAACTCGCGGCCGCCCCCGTCACCCCGGACGTCCCCGTGTCGGACAGCCTGTCGGCCGCGATGGCGCCCTCGCGCGTCCAGCTGGTCCAGCGCCAGGCCTGACGCCGCCCGCGCGCGGCGCGAGGGCTCCGGCCGCCTCGCGCGGCCAGGTGGCCCTCCGCCGCAGCCCCGCCCCGACGAAAAAAGCCGCCCTCCTCGGGCGGCTTTTTGCCGTCGTTCCCACGCGGCACGAGACGGTTCGCAGGCGTCCGCCGCCGCCGGGACGCGCCGGCCGCGCGGCGCTCACTGCCGGTAGTGCTGGATCCGCGTGGTGCGCAGGCCGGCGAGGCCGTGCTGGTCGATCGACATCTGCCAGGACAGGAACTCGTCCACGGTCAGCGTGTAGCGCGAGCAGGCTTCCTCGAGCGACAGCAGGCCGCCGCGGACCGCCGCCACCACTTCCGCCTTGCGGCGGATCACCCACCGCTTGGTCGACGGCGGAGGCAGGTCGGCGATGGTCAGCGGACTACCGTCCGGCCCGATCACGTATTTCGCCCGGGGGCGATGCATGTCTACCATTGTGTCACTCGCGAACTCGACTCATGCGAACGATCCGAAGCTAGGCGCGGTGGCTTAAGGTTTGGTCACCTCAACTCCCTGCATTTCAATGGGTTTTTGGTTTCGAACCGGTGAACGGGTCGAATCCTGCGGTGTGCCAGTCCGCGCCGCCCGGCCGTGGAGGCGCTGTTTCTCCTCTGGGGAAGGCCTCCGGGCTCGGGCGGCGGGCGCCCCGCAAGGTTGCGCGGGGCTGGATAAAGCGCGGCGGAGGCGCTAGATGAGGCCTTCGCCCGACGTGAGTTTCCCGCCTCTGTTGCCGATGGATCACACCCAGCCCCTCAACTCGCTCGACATCGCCAAGCCCCCCGCCGAAACGCGGGTCGTCGTGGCCATGTCGGGCGGGGTGGATTCGTCGGTCGTGGCGGCGCTGCTGAAACGCGACGGCTACGACGTCGTCGGCATCACGCTGCAGCTCTACGACCACGGCGAGGCCACGGCCGCCCGCAAGGGCAGCTGCTGCGCGGGGCGCGACATCCACGATGCCCGCGCCGTCGCGGCGTCGCTCGGCATCCCGCACTACGTGCTCGACTACGAGAGCCGCTTCCGCGACAAGGTGATCGCGCCCTTCGCCGACAGCTATGTCGCGGGCGAGACGCCGATCCCCTGCGTGAGCTGCAACCAGCACGTCAAGTTCGCCGATCTCCTGGAGACGGCGCTCGACCTCGGCGCCGACGCCATGGCGACCGGCCACTACGTCGCGTCCCGCCGGGTGGAGGGGGGAGGCCGCGCCCTCTTCCGCGCCCGCGAGCGCGAGCGCGACCAGAGCTACTTCCTCTACGCCACCACGCAGGCGCAGCTCGACGTGCTGCGCTTCCCGCTCGGCACCCTCGCCAAGGCCGAGACGCGGGCGCTCGCCCGCGACTTCGGGCTCGCGGTCGCCGACAAGACCGACAGCCAGGACATCTGCTTCGTGCCGACGGGCCGCTACACCGACCTCGTCGCGCGTCTGAGGCCCGAGGCGGGCCAGGGCGGCGACATCGTCGACCTGTCGGGGCGCGTGCTCGGCCGGCATGCCGGCATCATGAACTTCACGGTGGGCCAGCGACGCGGGCTCGGCCTCGCGCAATCGCGCGCCGGCAACGGCGAGCCGCTCTTCGTGGTGAAGCTCGATGCCGCCGCGGCGCGCGTCGTCGTCGGCCCCCGGGCGGCGCTCGGCACGGCCGCGGTCGCGCTGCGCGACCTCAACTGGATCGGCGGCGGCGATTTCACGCCGGGCCTCGCCGTCGCGGTGCGGCTGCGCTCCACGCGGCCACCGGTCCCGGCCGTGCTGCGCGGCACCGCGGCGGCCCCCGAGGTCGTGCTTCTCTGTCCCGAAGCCGGCGTCTCGCCCGGCCAGGCCTGCGTGGTCTACGATTCCGTCGACGACGGCGCCCGCGTGCTGGGCGGCGGCGTCGTGCGGACCACTGTGCCGGCCGTCGGCGAGCCCGCCGAGCGGGCGTCGCAGGCCGTCGCGTGACGCTGCCCGGGCAGAGCGCGCCGGCCCCGCACCGCGACGCCGCCATCACGGATGCCGGGCAGGTCGTCGCCGCCTACGGGCGTTGGGCCCCCGTCTACGACCTCGCCTTCGCCGCCGTGATGCGGGCCGGCCGCAGCGCCGCCGCCGAGGCGGCGAGCCGGGCCGCCGGGCGCGGCGGCCGCATCGTCGACATCGGCGTCGGCACGGGCCTCGAACTGCCGATGTTCGACGGCGCCTGCCGGGTCACCGGCATCGACCTGTCCGAACCCATGCTGCGGGGCGCCCAGCGGCGCGTCGCGCGCGAGCGGCTGTCCAACGTCGACGGGCTCCTGGTGATGGACGCCACGCGCCTCGCTTTCCCGGACCAGGCCTTCGATGCCGCCGTGGTCCCCTACGTGCTGACCGTCGTGCCCGAGCCGCAGCGCATGCTGGACGAGGTGCGGCGCGTCGTGCGGCCCGGCGGCGAGATCGTGCTGGTCAACCATTTCGGATCCGAGGCCGGCCCGGTCGCGGTCGTCGAGGCCTGGCTCGGCCGGCGCTCGGCCTCGCTCGGCTGGCATCCGCAGTTCCCCTTCGCGGTCCTCGGCGACTGGATCGCGGCGCGGCCGGGCATCAGCCTCGTCGAGCGCAGGCGTATCCGGCCCTTCGGCCTCTTCAATCTCGTGCGGCTGCGCCTCGAGACGTGAGGCGGCGGGCGTGCGGGGGACGGCGGGGCCGCGGTGCGGGCCAGGGAGGTCAGAGCCATGTTGATCCATGACGCGGCGCGCGAGGCCCATGCGGCGGCCCGGCGCCCGCCGGCCGCCGCGGTCGAGGCGGTGGTGTCGGCGCTGTCGGCGCGGTTCGGCAACCGCTTCTCGCGCAATCGGACCATCCTCGACCAGCATGCCCATACCCGCACCCAGATCAGGGCCGAGGCGCCGGACGGCGTCGTCTTCCCGACCAGCACCGCGGAAGTGGCCGACATCGTCAGGCTGTGCGCGGACCACCGCGTCCCGGTGATCCCCTACGGCACCGGGACGTCGCTCGAGGGCCACGTCAACGCGCCCTACGGCGGCATCTCCATCGACACGTCCGGCATGAACCGGGTGCTCGCCGTCCATGCCGAGGACCTCGATTGCGTGGTCGAGCCCGGCGTCACCCGCAAGGCACTGAACCAGCACCTGCGCGACCACGGCCTGTTCTTCCCCATCGACCCCGGCGCCGACGCCTCGCTGGGCGGCATGACGGCGACCCGCGCCTCGGGCACCAGCGCGGTGCGCTACGGCACCATGAAGGACAACGTGCTGGCGCTGGAGATCGTGACGCCGCAGGGCGAGGTGATGCAGACATCCCGGCGGGCCCGCAAGTCCTCGGCCGGCTACGACCTGACGCGGCTGATGGTCGGGTCGGAAGGGACGCTCGGGGTCATCACGGCGATCACGCTGAAGCTCAGCGGCATCCCCGAGGCCACCTCGGCCGGCATCTGCCCCTTCCCGACCGTGATGGCGGCCTGCGACGCCACGATCGCCACGATCCAGTCCGGCATCCCGGTGGCCCGCATCGAGCTGCTCGACGCCCTGCAGGTCAGGGCCTGCAACCTGTATTCCCGGCTCGACCTCCCCGAGGTGCCCATGCTCTTCGTCGAGTTCACGGGCACGCCGGCCAGCGTCGCCGAACAGACGGAAGCCTTCGGCGCCATCGCGCAGGAGCTCGGGGGCGGCCCCTTCGAATGGGCGACGAGGCCCGAGGACCGCTCGCGCCTGTGGCAGGCACGCCACGACGTCTACTGGGCGAGCTTCACGCTGCGGCCCGGCGCCAAGATCGTCTCGACCGACCTCTGCGTGCCGATCTCCCGCCTCGCCGAATGCGTGACGGCGACCCAGGCCGACATCGCCGACAGCGGGCTCGTCGCCCCCATCGTGGGCCATGTCGGGGACGGCAATTTCCATCTCGGCCTGCTCTTCGACGATGCGGACCCGGACGAGATGGGCCGCGTCGAGGCGTTCCTCGACCGCCTCGTGCGCCGCGCGCTGGCCATGGAGGGGACCTGCACGGGCGAGCACGGCATCGGTCAGGGCAAGGCCGGCTACATGCCCGACGAACACCCGCCGGCGGCCCTCGCCATGATGCAGGCCATCAAGCGGGCCATCGACCCGCAGGACATCATGAACCCCGGCAAGATCCTCCCGATCGCGCTCTGAACCGCCGCCCGTCACCCCGCGAGGGTTGAGAATCGGCTGGATCGACGCCGAAAAGCTGCGCTAACCTGGCGGCGTACCCGGCACGCGGCCGGAGCGGCGGAGGACGCCTTGCGCGCTGCAGATCGAGATCCGGGCCCGGCCCGCCGGTGCAGGCGGCGGCGCCCATGAGCGGCGCGGCCGTCGACCGGAGCGCCTTCCGCCGCAACCGCGCGGCCAAGACCCTCCGCAATGCCGCGATCCGCGACGAGACGGCCCGCACCGCTCTCGTGCTCGGCGGCGGAGCCCCGAACGCCGCGCTGATGGCGGGCGCGCTGGCCGCCTTTGCCGAGCGGGGTATCACCTTCGACGTCGTGTCCACCTCGGGTGCGGGCGCGCTGATGGGCCTCCTGTGGCTCGCACCCCGGGGGGCGAGCCCGGCCGAGGCGCTGCGGCGCGTCACCACCATGAGCGTGGCGGACGCGATCTACCGGTGGGTCCCGGTCAACTTCAAGGTCTTCAACAAGCCCGGCATCGCCGCCGACCTCGTCCGCGCCGCCCTGGCCGGCAACCCGTTCCTCGCCGTCGATCCGGCGCTCTACACGGCGAGCCCCGCCTATGCACTGTGGGCCGACCTCGGCGCGCTGGCGGCCGCGACCCTGACGCCCAGCGGCCTGACGCCGGCGAGCCCGGGCCTCTGCGCGCCGCCGCCCTTCCTGGAAGAGATCATCGACTTCGATGCGGTGCGGCACCTTGCCTCATCCCTCTACGTCAATGCCTACAACATCGACGCCCAGCGGATCGACGATTTCGGCAAGGAGGTCATCACCGCCGATCACCTGCGGGCCGCCCTGGCGTTCCCCTTCCTCTACGGCCCGTTCACGCTCAACGGCAGCCGGTATTACGAGGGCGCGGTGGTGGACTGCCTCAACTTCAAGGACCTGGTCGAGCGCCACCCACGGTTGGAACGCGTGGTGGTCTTCGACGTACTCGGGAGCGACGCGCTGATCCGGGCTCCGCGCGACCTGTACGACAGCTGGGTGCTGTCGCTGGTCATCCCGCTCGTCAAGACCGCCGAGGACAACCTCGAGCTGTTCGAGCTGAAGCACAAGCCGCCGCAGCTCGACGTCGTCAAGCTGCCCTTCCCGGTCCCCGAGCAGGACCTGCCCGCGGTTCTGGACTGGTCCCAATCCAATGCGCGGCGGCTTTTCGACATCGGCTTCGCGGCGGGCGCGGCCTACGAGCCGGCCGCCGGAGCGCCGCGGCGTGGCATTGAACCCGCCGCCGAGCCTGTGTAGCGTCTGTCGACAACGGCCGGGAGCGAGGATGGTGCGCCCTTGGGTGACCTGGAGCACGGTGACCTGGAGGACGGCGGACGGCTGGCCGAAGCCCTCGACGGCATCGGCGTGCTGGGCGAATGGTCCTTCGACTATCACACGAAGCTGTTCCGCTCGAGCCCCGGCATCAGCCGGGTCTTCGCGGTCCCGCCCGAGGACGGGAGCCGCGGCCAGCCCGTCGAGGTCTACGAGCGCGCCGTCCACCCGGGCGACGTGATCTGGCTGCGGGCGACCCGCGCCGCCGCCCCGGGCTGGAGCGGCCTCCGCGTCACCGAGATCCGCGTCGTCGACGCCGACGGCCGGCAGCGCTGGATCATGGTGCGGGGCAGGTTCATCGTCGACAGCGAGGGCCGGCCCAGCCTCGGCTACGGCATCATGCTCGACGTGACGGACTACAACGACAGCGGCGAGCGCCCCTTCGTGACCCCGGCGGCACCCCTCGTCGACCCGCTCTTCGTGTTGCTGGAATCCTTGTCGGTCGCCTTCCGGGCGGCGCGGCAGATCGCCCAGACCGCCATCGAGCGGGCCTGCCGGACGCTGCTGTTCCGGACCGCGGCCCTGCTCGGACACGCCGACCACGCGACGGGAGTCGAGGACGCCTCCGCCCAGCGCCGCCGCCGCCTGAACTGACCCCGTCCGGCGGTCCCGCGGCCGCCGGTGCCCTCACGACGGCGTGTCGCGTCCGGCGGCGCGGCGCAGCGCATCGGCGAGGGCGCCCTCGGCCGCCTTGCCGCCGCCCGCCTTGTCACTCCCCGCCTTGCCGTCGCGGGTCGCCCCGCCCGCCGGGCGCGGCGGAGCGGCGGGACGGGAGGGAGGCGAGGCCGGCCGCGAGACCTTGGGGGCGCCGGGTTCGTCGTCGAGGCGCAGCGAGAGCGCGATGCGCTTGCGGGCGCCGTCGACCTCCATCACCTTCACGCGCACGACGTCTCCGGGCCGCGCCACCGTGCGCGGGTCCTTCACGAAGCTGCGGCTCATCGCCGACACGTGGACGAGGCCGTCCTGATGCACGCCGATGTCGACGAAGGCACCGAAGGCCGCGACGTTGGTCACGACGCCTTCGAGCACCATGCCGGGCACGAGGTCGGCGAGCGTCTCGACGCCCTCCTGGAAGGTGGCGGCCTTGAAGGCGGGGCGCGGGTCGCGGCCCGGCTTCTCGAGTTCGCGCAGGATGTCGGTGACGGTCGGGAGGCCGAAGGTGGCGTCGGCGAAGCTCCGCGGTTGCAGGGCCCGCAGCGCCGCCGTGTCGCCGATCAGCCCGGCGAGGTCGCGCCCGGCGGCCGCGAGGATGCGGCGCACCACCGGATAGGCCTCGGGGTGGACGCCCGAAGCATCGAGCGGGTCCTCGCCGCCCGCGACGCGCAGGAAGCCGGCGCATTGCTCGAAGGCCTTCGGCCCCATGCGGGGCACCTTGCGCAGCGCCTTGCGGGACGCGAAGGGGCCGTTGGCGTCCCGATGTGCCACGATGTTGCCGGCGAGGGCCGGCCCCACGCCGGCGACCCGCGCCAGCAGCGGCGCCGACGCCATGTTGACGTCCACGCCCACGGCATTGACGCAATCCTCGACGACGCTGTCGAGCGCGCGCGACAGGCGCGCCTGGTCGATGTCGTGCTGGTACTGGCCGACGCCGATCGACTTCGGGTCGATCTTGACGAGTTCGGCGAGCGGGTCCTGCAGGCGCCGGGCGATCGAGACGGCGCCGCGCAGCGTCACGTCGAGGCCGGGCAGGTCCTCGGACGCATAGGCCGAGGCGGAGTAGACCGAAGCGCCGGCCTCCGACACCACGACCTTGGCGAGGCCGAGGTCGGGGTGGCGGCGGATCAGCTCGGCGGCGAGCTTGTCGGTCTCGCGCGAGGCGGTGCCGTTGCCGATGGCGACCAGCGCCACACGGTGCAGGGCGGCGAGCCGGCCGAGCACGCCCAAGGCCTCGTCCCAGCGGCGCTGCGGCTCGTGCGGATAGACGGTGGCGGTCGCCAGCACCTTGCCGGTCCGGTCCACCACGGCGGCCTTGGTGCCGGACCGGAACCCCGGATCGAGCCCCATCGTGGCCCGGGGACCGGCCGGCGCGGCCAGCAGCAGGTCGCGCAGGTTGGCGGCGAAGACGCGGGCGGCCTCGGCCTCGGCGGCCTCGCGCAGCCGCGCGCGCAGGTCGGTGTCGAGCCGCGGCAGGATCCGCGAGCGCCAGGCGCCCCGCACCGTCTCGGCCATCCAGGCATCGCCCGGCCGGCCGCGCAGCGCGAGGCCGAAGCGGTTCATCACGGCGCGTTCGGGCGCGCCCGGCCCGCGATGGCCCTCGGGCTCGGGTTCGGGGCGGATGTCGAGATCCAGCACCTCCTCGCGTTCGCCGCGGAACAGCGCCAGCACGCGATGCGAGGGCAGCCTCGCGGGCGCCTCGGCGAAATCGAAGTAGTCGGAGAACTTGGCGCCGGCGTCCGCCCGTCCCGGCCTGACCCGGGCGGTCACGCGGCCCCGCGTCCAGAGGGCGTCGCGCAGCGCGCCGACGAGGTCGGCGTCCTCGCCGAACCGCTCCATCAGGATGGCGCGCGCGCCGTCGAGCGCGGCATCGGCGTCGGCGACCGCCTTGCCGGGACCGGCGAACGGCCCGGCGAGCGCCTCCGGGGCGAGGTCGGGACGCGCCAGGAGCTGGTCCGCCAGGGGCGCGAGGCCGGCCTCGCGGGCGATGTCGGCCTTGGTGCGGCGCTTGGGCCGGAACGGCAGGTAGATGTCCTCCAGCCTGGCGCGCGTGTCGGCGGCCCGGATCGCGGCCTCGAGCGCCGGGTCGAGCCTGCCCTGGTCGGCGATGGCCTTCAGCACCGCGGCGCGCCGGTCTTCGAGGTCGCGCAGCGCCGCGAGCCGCTCCTCGAGGCGCCGGAGTTGCGCATCGTCGAGCGCGCCGGTGGCCTCCTTGCGGTAGCGCGCCACGAAGGGGACGGTGGCGCCCCCGTCGAGCAGCGCCACGGCGGCGGCGACCTGCGCGTCGCGGACGCCGAGTTCGGCGGCGATGCGGGAGACGATCGGGTCGGCCATGCACCCCTCCTGGCGGGCGTTCCGGTCAGTCCTGGACGGCCTTGGCGCTCTCGATGCGGAACGCGTGGGCCGGATAGGTGCCGAGCACCCGGAACTCGCGCGAGAAGAACCGAAGCTCGTCGAGGGCGCGCTTCACCGCCGGGTCGTCCGGATGGCCTTCGACGTCGGCCAGGAACTGCGTCGCCGTGAACTCGCCCTCGACCATGTAGGATTCGAGCTTGGTCATGTTGACGCCGTTGGTGGCGAACCCGCCGAGCGCCTTGTAGAGCGCGGCCGGCAGGTTGCGGACGCGGAACACGAAGGTCGTCACCACGGGGCCGCCGGCGGCCGGGGCGTCGCCCGGGGTCTTGGACAGGACCACGAACCGTGTCGTGTTGTGGTCCTCGTCCTCGACGTCCTCGGCCAGGATGTCGAGCCCGTAGATGCCGGCCGCGAGGCGCGGCGCCAGCGAGCCGCGGGCCGGGTCCGCCCAGCCGGCGACCTCGCGGGCCGAGCCCGCCGTGTCGCCGGCGACCTGCGCCTTGAGGCCGAGCCGGCGGATCAGCTTGCGGCACTGGCCGAGCGCGTGGACGTGGCTGTGGACGCTGCGCAGGCCCTCGATCGTGGCCCCCGGCACGCCCATGAGCTGAAAATGCACGGGCAGGAAGAACTCGCCCACGATGTGGAGCCCCGCGTTCGGCATGAGCGCGTGGATGTCGGCGACGCGCCCCGCGATGGAATTCTCGATCGGGATCATGGCGAGCGCGGCACGTCCCTCGGAGACGGCCGCGAAGGCGTCCTCGAAGGTCGGGCAGGGCAGGGGCTCCCAGTCCGGATAGGCGGCCTGGCAGGACTGGTGCGAGAAGGCGCCGGGCTCCCCCTGGTAGGCGATGACGTGGTTCATGGGGTCTCCAGGAGGGCACGGGCCCTGGCGAGTTCGGCAGGGTTGTCCACCCCGAGCGGCACCGTGTCCACCACGGCGGCGTCGATCCGCAGTCCGGCCTCGAGCGCGCGGAGCTGTTCGAGCTTCTCGCGCCGCTCGAGCGCCGAGGGCGGCAGGGCGACGAAGCGCCGGAGCGTGGTGCGGCGGAAGGCGTAGAGGCCGATGTGGTGGTAGAGCGGTCCCTCGCCCCAGGGCGCGGTGGCGCGGGTGAAGTAGAGGGCCCTCAGCCGGCCGGGGCCGACGGCGGTGCCGACGAGCTTGACGACGTTGGGATCGTCCCGCTCCGCGTCGCGCCGGATCACCGCCGCCAGCGTGCTCATCGCCACCTCGGGCTCGGCCAGCGGCGCCAGCGCGGCGACGACGAGGCCCGGATCGAGGGTCGGCAGGTCGCCCTGGACGTTGACGACGACGTCGTGGCGGCCCTCCGGGTCGACGCCCTCGATCGCCTCGTGGATCCGGTCCGTGCCGGAGGGATGATCCGAGCGGGTGAGGACGGCCCGGCCGCCCTCGCCCGAGATCGCGGCCGCGATGCGGGCGTCGTCGGTCGCCACCAGCACCGGGCCGACGCCCGCGTCCCGCGCCCGGCGCCACACCTGCACGATCATCGGGACACCCGCGATCGGCAGCAGCGGTTTGCCCGGAAGGCGGGTCGCCGCCATGCGGGCCGGGATCACGACGACGGGATTCATGGGCCGGACAGCCTCGGTGCGGAGCGCTCCCGGTCGCGCCCGGAAGGGTCGAAAGGCGCTCGGGGTGGCGCTTATACGTGTTGCCAAGCTCAGGGCAAAGGGCCTAATGGGAACCAAAGGACGGGCCGTCGGGCAACCACGGACATCGGCGCCTCCCTCCGGCCTGCCACCGTCGTTCCGGCGGCCGGGCCGGCCGGATGCCGGTGTCCCGTGGGTCTTGTCGTGACGTGCCATCGCCACCAAGCACCGGAGTCGCCGCGGCAATGGATTCGTTCGAGGTCAACAAGATCGCTGGCGGCGTGCTGGGCACCCTCCTGGCCACCATGGCGCTCGGCTTGGTGGCGAGCTGGTTCTACGAACCCGAGACGCCCGCGAAGCCTGGCTACGACCTCCCGCTCGCCGCCGCCGAGACCTCCGGCACCGGCGACAGCAAGACCGCCGCGCCCGCCAAGCCGCTCCCGGTGCTGCTGGCCTCGGCCAGCGTCGACAAGGGCGCCTCGCTCGCCAAGGCCTGCGGCGCCTGCCACAATTTCGAGAAGGGCGCGGGCGCCAAGATCGGGCCGCCGCTCTGGGGCGTGGTGGACCGCGCCGTCGGCAGCATCCCGGGTTTCGCCTATTCGGAAGCCCTCAAGGGCAAGGGCGGCGACTGGTCGCTCGACAAGATCAACGCCTTCATCACATCGCCCAAGGGCTACGCGCCCGGCACCAAGATGACCTACGCGGGCGAGCAGGACCCGCAGAAGCGGGCCGACATCCTCGACTACCTCAACTCGCTGTCGGACAGCCCGAAGCCGCTGCCCGCCGCCACCGACGCGGCGCCCGCCACCGACCAGCCCGTCTCGACCGAGCCGGCCAAGAAGGGCTGAGCATCGCGGCGGCGCCGAAGAGCGCGCCGCTATTCCGCCGCCGCCAGGAAGGGCGCGCGGCCGAAGCCGCCGGTGACGTCGCGCCCGGCCGCCCGCGCCAGGTGCACCAGGCACGAGCAGCGCAGCAGCGAGGAAAAGTTGCGCACGTCCCCATGGTGGGCCAGCACCTCGCCGTAGAGCACGGTCAGGAACTTCGCGAGGCTCACGCCTTCGCTCTCGGCCACCTCGTCCAGCACGGCCCAGAACGCCGCTTCGAGCCGGATCGAAGTGCCGTGCCCGCCGATCCGCAGCGACCGCGTCTGGCACTCGTAATCGGCCTCCGGCTGGTGGGCGAACAGGCTGCACATCGCGTCCTCCACAATCGGTTGTTTTGACCGACTCTAACCTAGGTGTACGGCCGCACAAGCGGAACCGTCGCGGCAGGCCGGCTCCGCGGGGCGCCCGGGTCGAACCACAATGTCGCAGCGGGCGTTGCCCTGGTCCCATGCCGTAGGGTCAATCGACCGCGCGGCCGCATCCCGACCCGGAGCCTCCATGCCGCGTATCGTCCCGTCGCTCGATACGGCCCCGCGGGACAGCCTGCGCTACCTCCTCTCCGCCGCCCTGGTGATCGCGGCGCTCTACGTCGGCTCGGAGATCTTCGTCCCGACCGCGCTGGCCATCCTGCTGAGCTTCGTGCTGGCGCCCGGCGTGCGCCTGCTGCGCCGCTGCCACCTCGGGCGTACCCTCCCGGTCCTCGTCATGACGTTGCTGGCCTTCCTGGTCATCGTGGCCCTGGGGGCGCTGCTGGCGACGCAGTTGCGCGGGCTCATCGACGCGGTGCCCCAGTACCAGTCCACCGTGCTGGCCAAGATCGAGACGCTCCGCGGCCTGCTGTCGGGCGAGGGCATGTCCCGCTTCTCGGATTTCGTGTCGAGCCTGGGCCAGCAGATCCACGCGTCGCAGACCGGCACCGCCACGGTGGCGAAGACGGGGTCCGGCCCGGCACCCCTGCCCGTCGTGATCGCGCAGCCGCCCGAGATGCCGGTCGAGATGCTGGCCCGCTACGTCATGCCGGCGCTCCACCCGCTCGCCGTGGCGGGGCTGGTGGCCATCTACGCGGTCTTCATCCTCCTGGCGCGCGAGGACCTGCGCAACCGGGCGATCCGGCTGTTCGGCGCCGGCGACCTCCATCGCTCCACCGCGGCGATCGACGATGCGGCGCGGCGGCTCAGCCGCTACCTGCTGACCCAGCTCGCCGTCAACACGAGCGCGGGGCTCCTCGTGGGGCTCGGCCTGTGGGGCATCGGCGTGCCGAGCCCGATCCTGTGGGGCATCCTCTTCGGCTGCCTGCGTTTCGTGCCCTATGTCGGGCCGCCGCTCGCCGCCCTCGCGCCCTTGGTGCTGGCCGCCGCCGTGGCGCCGGGCTGGTCCACGGCGCTGTGGACCGCCGGCCTCTTCGTGGCGGTCGAGACCGTGGTGGGGCAGGTGGTCGAGCCCTTCCTCTACGGCCACAATACCGGCCTGTCGCCGCTCGCCGTGGTGGTGGCGGCGACCTTCTGGACGGTGCTGTGGGGGCCGGTCGGCCTGGTGCTGTCGACGCCCATGACGGTCTGCCTCGTGGTGCTGGGGCGCCACGTCGAGCCCTTGGGCTTCCTCGCCGTCATGCTGGGCGACCGGCCCGCGCTCGCCCCCCACGAGGTCTTCTACCAGCGCATGCTGGCCGACGACCCGGTCGAGGCCTCCGACAAGGCCGAGCGGCTGCTGAAGTCGACGCCGCTGGCGGGCTATTACGACGACGTGCTGCTGCCCGGCCTGCTCCTCGCCCAGGAGGACGTCGGCCAGGGCCGCCTCGACATCGAGCGCCAGGCCCGCATCGCGGCCTCGGTCACCGACGTCGTCGAGAACCTGTCGGACCACGACGACGCACCGGCCGAGGAGGAGGAGGGCGCGGCGGACCTGCCGGACGGGGCCGCCCTGCCGGCCGTGTGGCGGCGGCCCGGCGCGGTCCTGTGCATCGGCGCCCGCAGCCCGCTCGACGACGCCGCCGGCGTGGCGCTGGCCCAGCTCCTGGCCCGGCACGGCTTCGGCGCCGTCGCGGCGTCCCACGACATGCTGAACAAGGCCAAGATCGCGTCGCTGGCGCTCGACGACGCGAAGCTCGTCGTGCTCTCCTGCCTCGACGGGTCCAGTGCCGCCTACCTGCGTTTCGCGGTGCGGCGGCTGAACCGCCGCAAGCCGGACGTGCCGCTGCTGATCGGCGCCTGGTGGCGCCACGCGGGCGGCAGGCCGGATGCCGCGGGGCCGGAGGCTGACGCCGCCGAGGGCGAGGCCGTGCCGGACTTCAAGGCCGCGGTCCGCCACGCGCAGGAACTGGCCTCGCCCGCCGCGGCGCGGGAGGCGCCCGCCCCGCCCGCCAGAGCGCCGCGGGAGCCGGCCGTGGCGAGGCCCTGAGCGGGCGCCCGCGCGCCGCCCGGCCGAAGCTTGCGCGGGGCGCGGCGGTATGCGACGCGGGAGCCATGCCGGACCTGTTCTTCGAGGATTTCCCCGTGGGTCACGTCCTTCCCGAGGCGCGGCTCACGGTCTCGGCCGCCGAGGCGGCCTCCTTCGCGGCCGCCTTCGGTGCCGGCGCCGCCTGGCCCGGAGAGGCACCCGGGCTGCCCGTCCCCCTGCCGGGCTGGCACGTCGCGGCGCTCGGCATGCGGCTCCTCTACGACGCGGTCCTGGCCCGCACGGCGTCGCTGGGGGCGCCGGGCATCGAGGCCGTGACCTGGCCCCATCCCGTCCGGCCGGGCGACGCCCTGCGCTTCACGGCGCGGGTCACCGCCGCACGCGGTTCGGCATCGCGGCCCGAAATGGGCCTCGTGACGGTCGCAATCGCCATCTTCAATGGCCAGGGATCCTGCGTCATGACGCAGGACAACACCGTGATGGTGGCGCGGCGGCGGCGCTCGGCGCCGGGGGACGGCACGGAGGCGCGGTCGTGAGCGATTTCTTCGAGGATCTCGTGGTGGGCACGCGGCTCGACCTCGGGAGTCACACTTTCACGGCGGACGAGATCACGGGCTTCGCGCGGCGCTACGATCCGCAGCCCTTCCACCTCGACGAGGACGCGGCCGCGCAGAGCCATTTCGGCCGGCTCGCCGCCTCGGGCTGGCACACGGTGGCGGTGTGGATGAAGCTCTATGTGGCGGCCCGCCAGGCCACGATGGCGGCCCTCGAGGCGCGCGGCGAGCGGTCTTCGCGGCCGGGCCCCTCGCCGGGCTTCCGCAGCCTCAAGTGGCGCCGGCCGGTCCACCCGGGGGACACGATCAGCTACGCCTCGACGCTGACCGCCAAACACACCTCCTCGACCGCCGGCTGGGGCCTGGTGTTCCACCACAACACCGGCACCAACCAGCACGGCCACACCGTCTGCGAGTTCGACGGCTCGGTATTCTGGGAGTGCCGGATGCCCGTTCCGGAAGAGGCCTGAACCCTCGGCCGGACCGGGCAGGGTGGGGCATGCCGCGCCGACGCGGGCCTGGAGCGCTATCGCCCGAGCTTCGAACTGCTCGGGCGCGGCGGCTGGATCGGTCCCGGTTCGTCGCGCGGACGGGCGCCCTCCGTCAGTGGCCCGAGAATTCCATCAGCGTGCGCACCCGCACGCCGACGTCGCGGATCTTCTGCGCGCCGCCCAGATCGGGCAGGTCGATCACGAAACAGGCGGCCTCGACGGCGGCGCCGATGCGCTGGAGCAGGCTCACGGCCGCCGCCGCGGTGCCGCCCGTGGCGATGAGGTCGTCGACCAGGATCACGCGCTCGCCGGGCGCGACGGCATCCTCGTGCATCTCCATCTCGTCGATCCCGTATTCGAGCGAATAGGCGATCGAGACGGTGGCGTGAGGCAGCTTGCCCTTCTTGCGGATGGGTACGAAGCCGGCCGAGAGCTGGTGGGCCACGGCGCCCCCCAGGATGAAGCCGCGCGCCTCGATCCCCGCCACCTTGTCGATCTTGGTGCCTGCCCAGGGCTGCACCAGTTCGTCGATGGCGCGCCGGAAGGCCCGCGCGTCGCCGAGCAGCGTGGTGATGTCGCGGAACACGATGCCGGGCTTCGGATAGTCCGGGATGGAGCGGATGGAGTCGCGCAGTGCGGGAATCATCGGGGCCTCGGGCCGGAGGGCGGCGACAGGCTTTATCGCGTGGCGGGCGCGCCGTCCAATAGGCCGCCCCGGCGCGTCGGCCCGCGCCGGGGACTCGGTTTCGGTGGACCGATGCGGGGTTGCCGCTGGCCTGTGTCCCAAACGCAATAGCGGATCACCCCGCCACCGTGATTCCGTGACGGTGGATGGTTCGCGGACCGCCATCTCCCCATCCGGCTCCGCCGCCCGCGAGGACCAGCGTGCGGCGGGGCCGGGCTGCCCGAAGACGCGCGGGCTCGCCGTGCCGGGCCCCGATGGTCTTCTCGCGATCAGAGCGCCCCGCGAGCGTCAGCCGCGGCGCGGGAGGCATCCCAGACTGACGAGCGAACGGCGCAGCCCGGCCTCGAATTCGCGAAAGGACCGGGAGCCGCGCAGGGCGTCGATGCGCTGATCCTGGGCGACGCGTGCAAAGAAGGCGTGGTCAGCATGGCGCGCGCCTCACCCCAGCACCCGGCCGGCGACGCTCCTCAGCTTCGCGACGAGGTCCGGATCGCGCATGGCGGGCGCCGTCATGATGGCGTTGTCGAGCGCCCGGTCGGAGCCGGCGGGGCACGGCTCGTGGTCGGCCGGGAAGTCGGCGATGAGGCGCGCCAGCAGCGCCGCCGCCTTGTCGGCGTTCTCCCGCACGACCTTGACGACCGCCGCCACGTCGACGGCGTCGTGCTCGGGGTGCCAGCAGTCGAAATCCGTCACCATGGCCACCGTCGCATAGGCGATCTCGGCCTCGCGGGCGAGCTTGGCCTCGGGCATCGCCGTCATGCCGATGACGTCGTAGCCCTGGGCCTTGTAGGCGAGAGACTCGGCGCGGGAGGAGAACTGCGGCCCCTCCATGCACACGTAGGTGCCACCCTTGACGAAAGCGATGTCCTCCTCCCGGGCCGCCGCGGCGAGGCGGTTCACGAGCAGCGGCGACACCGGATGGGCCATCGACACATGGGCCACGCAGCCGTCGCCGAAGAACGAGGCGGCGCGCCCGACCGTGCGGTCGACGAACTGGTCCACGAGGACGAAGAGCCCGGGGTAGAACTCCGCCCGGAAGGAGCCGCAGGCCGATACCGAGACGAGGTCCGTGACGCCCGCCGCCTTCAGCGCCGCGATGTTGGCGCGATAGTTGATCCCCGACGGCGACAGGCGGTGGCCGCGGCCGTGCCGGGGCAGGAACACGGCCTCGCGGCCGCCGATCCGCCCGAAGCGCAGCGCGTCCGACGGCTCGCCCCAGGGCGTCGAGACGCGCTGCTCGCGCCCGTCCTCGAGCCCGGGAAGGTCGTAGACGCCCGAGCCGCCGATGATGCCGATCACTGCCGCGCCCATGTGCTCTCCACCGGATCCGATCCCGTCACGACCTTGGACGCGGGGTCCGCCCGCCGCAAGTCCGACGCCGCGAGGGGCGCCGGGCCGCGCCCGGCCGGTGCCTTGCACGCTATTTTTCACGTCCCTATATCGGCCGCGAACTTGCGCGGCGGCGACGTCGACACAATCTCAAAACAGCAATCGGGGACCGGGCGGAGGCGGGCTGTCCGAGGGTGTTTCGTGGTGCCGGCGCGGGCTTTGAGCCCCGCCCGCCCGGAACGGCTCTTCGGCCCCACCGCCCACGAGCCGGGTCGCTACGGGACCCGGCGGTCTCGCGAAGGAAAGGATTAGACTCCAATGGCAAAAGTTATCGGCATCGACCTCGGCACCACCAACTCCTGCGTCGCCGTCATGGAAGGGTCGACGCCCAAGGTGATCGAGAATGCCGAGGGCGCCCGCACCACGCCCTCCATCGTGGCCTTCACCGAGGACGGCGAGCGTCTCGTCGGTCAGCCCGCCAAGCGGCAGGGCGTGACCAACCCCGAGCGGACCTTCTTCGCCATCAAGCGCCTCATCGGCCGTCCGTTCGAGGACCCGATGACCAAGAAGGACATGGGTCTCGTTCCCTACAAGATCGTCCGCGCGCCCAACGGCGACGCCTGGGTGCAGTCGGGTGACAAGCACTATTCGCCCTCGCAGATCTCGGCCTTCACGCTCCAGAAGATGAAGGAGACCGCCGAGGCCTTCCTGGGCACGCCGGTGACGCAGGCCGTCATCACCGTCCCGGCCTATTTCAACGACGCCCAGCGCCAGGCCACCAAGGACGCCGGCAAGATCGCCGGGCTCGAAGTGCTGCGCATCATCAACGAGCCGACCGCGGCGGCGCTGGCCTACGGGCTCGACAAGCGCGGTGCCGGCACGATCGCGGTCTACGACCTCGGCGGCGGCACGTTCGACGTGTCGGTGCTCGAGATCGGCGACGGCGTCTTCGAGGTGAAGTCGACCAACGGCGACACGTTCCTGGGCGGCGAGGACTTCGACAACCGCATCGTCGAGTACCTGGCGGACGAGTTCCGCAAGGAGAACACCGTCGACCTGCGCAAGGACAAGCTGGCCCTGCAGCGCCTGAAGGAGGCGGCCGAGAAGGCCAAGATCGAGCTCTCCTCGGCGACCCAGACCGAGATCAACCTGCCCTACATCACGGCGGATGCGAGCGGGCCGAAGCATCTGACGCTGAAGCTGACGCGCGCCAAGCTCGAGGCCCTGGTCGACGACCTGATCCAGCGCACCGTCGAGCCCTGCCGCAAGGCGCTCAAGGACGCCGGCCTGTCGGCGGGCGAGATCGACGAAGTGGTCCTGGTCGGCGGCATGACCCGCATGCCCAAGGTCCAGGAGATCGTGAAGCAGTTCTTCGGCAAGGAGCCCCACAAGGGCGTCAACCCCGACGAGGTCGTGGCCATCGGCGCCGCCGTCCAGGCCGGCGTGCTGCAGGGCGACGTCAAGGACGTGCTGCTGCTCGACGTGACGCCGCTGTCGCTCGGCATCGAGACGCTGGGCGGCGTGTTCACGCGCCTCATCGAGCGCAACACCACCATCCCGACCAAGAAGAGCCAGGTGTTCTCGACCGCCGAGGACAACCAGACCGCCGTGACGATCCGGGTGTTCCAGGGCGAGCGCGAGATGGCGGCGGACAACAAGATCCTCGGCCAGTTCGACCTCGTGGGCATCCCCTCGGCGCCGCGCGGCGTGCCGCAGATCGAGGTGACCTTCGACATCGACGCCAACGGCATCGTGAACGTCACGGCGAAGGACAAGGCCACCAACAAGGAGCAGCAGATCCGCATCCAGGCTTCGGGTGGCCTGTCGGACGCCGACATCGACAAGATGGTCAAGGACGCCGAACTGCATGCGGCCGAGGACAAGAAGCGCCGCGAACTGATCGACGCCAAGAACCAGGCCGAGGCCATGATCCACTCGACCGAGAAGTCGATGGCGGATTACGGCGACAAGGTTTCGGCGGCCGACAGGTCGGCGGTCGAAGGCGCCGTGGCGGCCCTGCGTCCGACGCTGGAGAGCGATGACGTCGAGGCCATCAAGGCCCGCACCAACGACCTGATGCAGGCCTCGATGAAGCTCGGCGAGGCCATGTACAAGGCCGGCGCCGCGGCGGGCGGCGAGGGCGGGGCGGAGCCGCAGGGCTCCGGCGCCGGACGACGACGTGATCGACGCCGACTTCAAGGAAGTGGGCGAGGACGACAAGAAGCGCCGCGCCTGACGACGCGACACCGGGCCGGGGCGCTTCGAGCGCCCCGGCCGCCCCCGATACGCCACCGGCCCGGCACCCTCCGGGCCGGTGGCGTGTCGGAGGCCTGGCGGGGCCGGGCGGCATGGGCCCGGCGCGGCCTTGCTCCCCGTTCCCGTGCATGCCACCAGAGGGCGAGCGCGGATGTCATCGTCCGCCGGAACTGTCCTCGTGACCTCTTCGCGCCGCGCCCGGTGGCCGCGCGACCTCCGACCTGGATCCGCCCTCGATGGCCAAACGCGACTACTACGACCTCCTCGCCGTTGCCAAGACGGCGACCGATGCGGAACTGAAGTCCGCCTTCCGCAAGGCCGCCCTGCAGTGCCATCCGGACCGCAACCCCGGCGACAAGGAGGCCGAGGCCAGGTTCAAGGAGGTCAACGAGGCCTACCAGGTCCTGTCGGACGCGCAGAAGCGCGCCGCCTACGACCGGTTCGGCCATGCCGCCTTCGAGCACGGCGGCGGCGGGGGCGGGGGCGGCGACGGGTTCCCCTCGTCCATGGCGGACATCTTCGACGACCTCTTCGGCGACATGATGGGCCGGTCACGCGGCCGGTCGAGCGGGGGCCGCGAGCGCGGCTCGGACCTGCGCTACAACCTCGAGATCTCGCTCGAGGACGCCTTCAAGGGCAAGACCGCGACGGTCAAGATGCCGATCTCGGTCGCCTGCGACAATTGCACGGGTTCGGGCGCCAAGCCGGGGTCCAAGCCCCGGACCTGCACGACCTGCGCGGGCCACGGCCGGGTGCGGGCCCAGCAGGGCTTCTTCGCCATCGAGCGCACCTGCCCGGCCTGCGGGGGCCGCGGCGAGGTGATCGACAACCCGTGCCCGGCCTGCGCCGGCACGGGCCGCGTCACGCGCGAGCGGGCCCTGTCGGTCAACGTGCCGGCGGGCGTGGAGGACGGCACCCGGATCCGCCTCGCCGGGGAAGGGGAGGCGGGGTTGCGCGGCGGCCCGGCCGGCGACCTCTACATCTTCCTGTCGGTGAAGCCGCATCCCTTCTTCCAGCGCGACGGCGCCGACCTCTACTGCCGCGTGCCGATCTCCATCATCCAGGCGGCGCTCGGCGGCGAGTTCAGCGTGCCGACGCTCGACGGCACCGACGCCAAGGTCAAGGTTCCGGAAGGGACGCAGTCGGGCAAGCAGTTCCGCATCAAGCACAAGGGCATGCCGGTGCTGCGCTCGCGCGACGTCGGCGACCTCTACATCCAGGCCGTGGTCGAGACGCCGCAGAGCCTGACGAAGCGCCAACGCGAGCTGCTGCAGGAGTTCGAGTCCATCTCGTCTCAGAAGACCCATCCGGAAGCCGCCGGCTTCTTCGGCAAGATGCGGGACTTCTTCGACAACCTCAGCACCTGAGGGCCCGGCACGGCGCCCCGGGCGTCGTGCCGTCTTGATTATGACCGTTCGATGACCCACAACGCCGTTTGTCGAGAACCGGTCTATGGTCCGGCGCGTTGCGGATCGCAGGGTGGAAGCATGGCTGAGGGTCACATTGCGCTTTGAACCCCGGGGCGGCGTGGCGGCCCAGATCAAGAAGCCGCTGGACGAGCGACTGGCCGACGAGGCCCGCTTCATCAAGACCTGGTTCGAGAACCCGGTGGGGACCGGTGCGGTCTCGCCGTCGGGCCGGTTCCTGGCCCGCGCCATGGCCCGTGCCGTCGATCCCGAGCGGCCGGGCCCCATCGTCGAACTCGGGCCCGGCACCGGCCCCGTCACCGACGCGCTGATCGCCCGCGGCATCGCGCCGGAGCGGCTGGTGCTGGTGGAGTTCGATCCGCATTTCTGCAAGCTGCTGCAGCGCCGCTACCCGCGCGCCACGGTCATCCAGGGCGACGCCTACGGCCTCGCCGACACGCTGCGCGGCGTGCTCGATCGGCCGGCCGCCGCCGTCGTGTCGAGCCTGCCGCTGCGCAACCGTCCCGAGCGGAACCGCCTGTCGCTGCTGGAACAGGCGTTCGATGTCCTGCAGCCCGGCGGCAGCTTCGTCCAGTTCACCTACGGGATCGCCTCGCCCATCCCGCTGCGCGCCGGCCACCACCCCTGTTTCGAGGCGGAAGTCTCGGCGCCCGTGTGGCTCAACCTGCCGCCCGCGCGGGTCTGGGTCTACCGCGCCGCCGAGACCCCGGCGCTGATCCGCGCCCGGGACGGCACCAAGGTGCGTCTCGAGCTCAAGACCCGTGCCGAGCCCTGCAGGGAGGAGATGCGCGACCGCCTGCGCGCCGGTCTCGGGAGCAAGGCCCGCAAGGCGCGGGACGGCTTCAAGATCCACGCCGAGCGCGTCATCGACGGCCTCAAGCCCGGGCGTCGCCCTTCGCGCCACGCCGACCCGCTGGGGGTGCCGGTGAAGGCGCGCACGCGCCCGCGCGGGCGCCACTGAGGCCCGCGGGGAGCCGCCGGTCCCGCGCGGCGGGGCCGAAGCCGTTGAGGGCGCCCGGGCGGCCTCTCCCGGTGCTCCGGTGCTTCCCTGTTCCTTCCCGGCATCATCGGATGTAAGGACGGGGTCCACGTTTCCGCCCGGCGCGGGGTGCATGCCGCGCACCCCCCGGGATCCATCGCTGCGGGACTTCGAGCATGGCCGGCCATAGCCAATTCAAGAACATCATGCACAAGAAGGGCAAGCAGGACGCCGTCCGCTCCAAGCTCTTCTCCAAACTCGCCCGCGAGATCACCGTGGCGGCCAAGCTCGGCCTGCCGGATCCCGCCATGAATGCCCGCCTGCGTGCCGCCATGCTGGCGGCGCGGCAGGAGAACATGCCCAAGGACAATATCGAGCGTGCCATCAAGAAGGCCTCGGGCGCCGATGCCGAGACCTACGACGAGGTGCGCTACGAGGGCTACGCCCCCGGCGGGGTCGCCATCATCATCGAGGCCCTGACCGACAACCGCAACCGCACCGCCGGCGAGGTGCGCTCCTACTTCACCAAATCGGGCGGCGCCATGGCGGAGACCGGGGCGGTGTCGTTCATGTTCGACCACGTCGGCCACATCGCCTACGGGCGCGAGGCGGGGTCGGAGGATGCCGTGATGGAGGCCGCCATCGAGGCCGGGGCCGACGACGTGGTGACGGGCGAGGACGGGTTCGAGGTGCTGACCTCTCTCGAAGCCCTGCGCGACGTCGAGAAGGCCCTCGAAGCCAAGCTCGGGCCCCCGCGGCGCTCGGCGCTGGTGTGGCGGCCGCAGACCTCCATCGCGGTCGACGACGAGGCGGGGGAGAAGATCCTCAAGCTCGTCGGGGCGCTCGAGGACAACGACGACGTCCAGAACGTCTATGCCAATTTCGAGATCTCGGACGCGCTCGTCGCCAAGATGAACGCCTGACCGCTTGGCTGCCCCGGTCCGCATCCTCGGCATCGATCCCGGCCTGCGCCACACGGGTTGGGGCGTGATCACGGCGGAGGGCTCGCGCCTGTCCTACGTGGCCTCGGGGGCGATCCACACCGAGGCCGATGCACCGCTGGCCGAGCGGCTGCGCGTGCTGCACGTCGGGTTGAGCCAGGTCATCGAGGCCGAATGGCCCGACGAGGCGGCGGTCGAGGAGACCTTCGTGAACAGCGACCCGCGCGGCGCCCTGAAGCTCGGCCAGGCGCGGGGCATCGCCATGGTGGTGCCGGCCCTGGCGGGGTTGCCGGTGGCCGAATATCCCAACAACATCGTCAAGAAGGCCGTGACCGGGACGGGCCATGCCGAGAAGGCGCAGGTGGCCGCCATGCTCAAGGTGCTCCTGCCCAAGAGCCACGCCGCGACCCCGGACGCCGCCGACGCACTGGCGGTGGCGATCACCCACGCCAACCACCGCCGGCCCGCGGTGATCCGCGCCGCCCTCATCCGCGCCGCCGTCGGCGGGACGGGGCCGCGATGATCGGCAAGCTGCGCGGGACGGTCGACAGCGCCGGCGTCGAATCGGTGGTGCTCGACGTGGGGGGCGTCGGCTACCTCGTCCATTGCTCGCCGCGCACGCTGTCGGCGCTGCCGGCACCGGGCGAGCCGGCCTCCCTGCTCGTCGACACGCATGTGCGCGAGGACATGATCCGCCTCTACGGCTTCGTCACCGAGGCGGAGCGCGAATGGTTCAGGCTGATGCAGGGCGTCCAGGGCGTGGGCGCCCGGCTGGCCCTGGCGATCCTGGGCGTACTGTCGACCACCGCCCTGGCGCAGGCCGTGGCGGGCGGCGACAAGGCGGCGGTGGCCCGGGCCCCGGGGGTCGGCCCCAAGCTCGCCGCCCGCATCGTCCTGGAACTCAAGGACAAGGGACCGGGCGGTGCCGCCGACGCGCTCGTGCTGCCCGGCCACGAGCCCGGGGCCCCCTTGCCGCCGGCCGTCGAGGACGCGGTCTCGGCCCTCGTCAACCTGGGATACGGTCGTCCCCAGGCGGCGGGCGCCGTCGCCACCGCGGTTGCGGCCCTCGGGGCCGACGCGCCGACCGCGGCCCTGATCCGGGGCGGGTTGAGGGCCCTGGCGAGTTGATGCGCCGCTGCGGCGCGCCGCAGGGCAACGCCTGTCCGGACGGTCCAACTTCCGCTTGCACCTCCCGCAGGAGCTGTGAAGTATGTCACGTCGCTGGCCAGCTGCTGGCCCTCTGCGACCGGGAGACGGAGAAGCTCTCACCAACTGGGGGAAGGGCATAGCGATGCCACAGTACTTCTTCGATATCTACGACAACGGTACCCTGTACCGTGACGATTACGGCATCGAATTGGAGGATCTGTACGCTGCCCGCGAGCAAGCGATCGCCTTGCTGCCGGACGTGGCGCGGGACGCGTTGCCGGACGGCGACCACCACACGTTCAAGGCCGTGGTGAAATGCCGTGAGAAACGCGTGCGCTACGTCGTGTCCCTGACCCTCGCCGGCGCCTGGGTCGAGCCGCCGGCCTATGCCGAATGAGCCGGGCCGGCTGACGGGGCCACGCCCACCGCGTCCCGCCCCGGCGCCGCGCCGCCGGAGCAGGATCGAATCGCTTCGGCGGTTCCGACCCGATGAGACGGCGCGCCGATTCGGACCGCGTCCGCGCCGGGACCGCGCCCCGCGGAGCGGTTCAGGCCCGCCCGGCGCGCGCCCAGGCCGCCACGATGTGATGCGCGATGGCCATCGGCATGGGGCAGGCGAGGCCCTGCGGATGGCGCCCCTCCAGCATGGCCACGACCTCGTCGCGCGAGAACCAGCGGGCGTCCTCCAGTTCCTCGGCGTCGATCGTGATCTCGGTCGAGGCCGCTTCGACGAGGCAGCCGATCATCAGCGAGGACGGGAACGGCCAGGGCTGGGAGCCCAGGTAGGTGACCTCGCCGCAGCGTAGCCCCGCTTCCTCGCCGATCTCGCGCCTCACGGCCTCCTCGATCGTCTCGCCGGGCTCGAGGAAACCCGCCAGGCAGGAATACATGCCGGCCGGGAAGCGCGGCTGGCGGCCCAGGAGGCAGCGGTCGCCGTCGATCGCCAGCATGATCACGACGGGGTCGGTCCGGGGGAAGTGATGGAGCCCGCATCCGGGGCAGACGCGCTTCCAGCCGCTCAGCGAACTCGCCGTCTCGGTGCCGCACCGCCCGCAGAAACGATGGCCCGCATGCCAGGACAGCAGCGACTTGCCTTCGGCCAGCGCGCCGAGGTCGGAGGGGGAAATGCTGCCCTCCGCCGCGGCCTGGCGCAGGTTCAATAGCGCGAGGTCCTCCCGGCCCTGCAGGGGATCCTCGCGGTCGCTCTCGACCGCGACCGCGAAGGCCGGCCCGCGCGCGTCCCGCCCGAGGAACACCCGCTGCCCCGGCCGCCCCAGCATCGCGAGTTCGCCGAAGCCGAACCAGAGATCGAGCGTTCCTCCCCGTCCGCGCTTCAGCGCCACGCTGTCGCCCAGCACCGCGAGCGTTCGCGCGGTGGGCGCTGCGGCGACCTCGGCCTGGAAGGCGTCGTCCTCGCGCGCATTGGCGAGGCGGTCGAGCGCGTTGTGGGCGAAGCCGAGCGTCGCGGCGCTCTTCGCGAAATCGGATGGGGTCATGCGGAGGTCTCGGCGGGGAGGGGCGTTTCGGCTTTCTACCGGCTCAGTTCCGCGAGCGGAAGCCGAGCGCGGCGCCGACCCGCCCGGCGCGCATCCGTGCCGCACCGGGACCGTAGGGTTGCGCCGGGCCGCTGCCCCACACCGGCCCGGGCCAGGCGGGGTCGGCGGCGAAGCGCGCCACGACATGGATGTGGAGTTGCGCCACGACGTTGCCGAGCGCCCCGACGTTGAGCTTGTCGGGCCTGGCGTCCGCGTCGAGCGCCCGCGAGGCCGCGGCGACCTCCTCGATCAGCACGGCGCGCTCGGCGGCCGGCAGGTCGTGCACCTCCCTGAGGCCCGGCCGGCGCGGCACGAGGATGAGCCAGGGAAAGCGGGCGTCGTCCATCAGCAGCACGCGGCAGAGCGGCAGGTCCCCGACCGGCACCGTATCGGCGGCGAGGCGGGGATGCAGGGCGAAGTCGGTCATGGTCGCTGTCCCTCCGCGCACCGGCGCCCGCTGCGCCGGCGCCTGCCGACGGGCCGGCCCTGGCTAGTAGGCGCGGCCACGGTCCACCACGTGCCGCAGCGGCTCGCCCGCCCGCAGCGCCAGGATCTGCCCGGCGATGAGGTCGGCGATGGCCTCCGGTTCGGAGAGGGCGGCGTTGTGGGGCGTGACCGTCACGGCGGGATGGCGCCAGAGCGGCGAGGCCCGCTCCAGCGGCTCCCGCTCGAACACGTCGAGCGTGGCGGCCTTGAGCGTGCCGTCGTCGAGGCAGGCGAGGATGTCGGCCTCGCGCTGCAGCCCGCCGCGCCCGGCGTTGATCAGGATGGGGCCTCCGAGCCGCCCGTCGCGGGCCAGCTTGCGGAACAGCCGCGCGTCGAGGAGGCCGTCCGTTTCCGGCGTGAGGGGGAGCAGCACGACGAGGATGTCGGTGCGGGCCAGGAAGGCGTCGAGCTCCGCCATGCCGGCGAAGCGGGGAAGACCCGGAATTTCGGCGGGGGACCGGCTCCAGCCCGCGACGTCGAAACCCATCATGGCCAGCTTCGCCGCCGCGTCGCGCCCGAGCACGCCGAGCCCCATGACGCCGACCCGCACGGCCCTGGCGGCCGGCTGGCCGGCGTCGTCGTCCCAGCGCGACTCGGCCTGCTGGCGCGCGTAGCGCCGGGCCTGCCTGTGGTAGCCGAGGACGTGGAGCAGCACCCATTCGCTCATCCGCGCCGTGAGGTCCGGGTCGACCACGCGGGCCACCGGCACGCCGGCGGGAAGCCTGGGGTCGGCGAGCAGGTGGTCGACGCCGGCACCGAGCGAGAAGATCGCGTCGAGGGCCGGCAGGTCCGCCAGGGCGCCGTGCGGGTGTTTCCACGCCGCCACGTAGCGGACGGTGGCGGGGTCGGCCTGATCGCCCAGCGCCGCCACGGCGAGGTGGGGCAGGCGGGTCCGGAAAGCCTCGATCCAGGGTTCCGCCTCGGCACGCCGGCCGCCCACCGAGACCAGCAATGTATCCCGCGCCGTCACGTCCGGTCCTCCATGAGCCCGATGCGGGCCAGGACCGGCTCGCGCAGGGGCGGGGGTGCGTCGCCGACCCGGCAGGCGCGGCGCAGCAGTGCCGCCGCGACATCGGCCGCCGCCACGCTGCGCGCCATCACGGTGCCGAGCGGGCGGGCCCCGGGCCCCACCGTCGAGCCGAGGGGCGCCAGGGCGGCGAAGCCGACCGACGGGTCCACGGCCTCACCGGACCGGGTGCGGCCGCCGCCCAGCCCCACCACGGCCATGCCGACGAGGCGGGCGTCGATGCTGTGGAGCGCCCCGTGGGTCTCGGCGAAGACGTCGCGGCAGACGGGCGCGCGCGGCAGGTGGTGGTCCGGCCGGGACAGGAGATCGGCCGGTCCGCCCTGGGCCCGCACCATGGCGGCGAACCGCTCCGCCGCGCGCCCGGAGCGCAGTGCGTCGGCGATGCGTCGTGCCCCGTCGTGGGCGTCGTCCGCCAGGCCGCCCAGCGCCAGGGCCTCGCCGCCGAGCGCCGTCACCACGGCCTCGACCCGCGGGTCGAAGCGGCCCTGGGTCAGCACCGCGATGGCGTGGCGCACTTCCAGCGCGTTGCCGGCCGCATCGGCGAGCGGCTGGTCCATGTCGGTCAGCAGCGCGGTGGTGGGCAGGCCCGCCCCGGTCGCGACCTCGACGAGGCTGCGGGCGAGCGCCTCGGCGGCGTCGAGGCTCGCCATGAAGGCGCCCGACCCCGTCTTCACGTCCATCACGAGGCCGTCGAGCCCGGCGGCGCGCTTCTTCGACAGGATGGAGGCGGTGATGAGCGGCACGGATTCGACCGTCGCGGTCACGTCCCGGATCGCGTAGAGCCGGGCGTCGGCGGGCGCGATATCGGCCGTGGCCCCCACGATGGCGCAGCCGCAGGTGCAGACGATCTCCTGCAGTTCGGGCACGTCGATGGCGGTGCGCAAGCCCGGGATGGCTTCGAGCTTGTCGAGCGTGCCGCCGGTGTGGCCGAGGCCGCGGCCCGAGATCATCGGCACGAAGGCGCCGCAGGCCGCCAGCGCCGGCGCCAGGATCAGGCTGACGTTGTCGCCGATCCCGCCCGTCGAATGCTTGTCGAGCACCGGCCCGCCGAGGCGGCAGGCCCGCCAGTCCAGCACCGTGCCCGACAGCGTCATGCTTTCCGTGAGCGCCACGGTCTCGGCCCGGTCCATCCCGCGCCAGAACACCGCCATGGCGAAGGCGGCCATCTGGTCGGGGCCGATGCCGCCGTCCGCGATGCCGGCCACGAACCGTTCGATCTCGGCCGGCGTCAGGGCGGCCCCGTCCCGCTTGCGGCGGATGATCTCGCTGGGGAGCGCCGAGGGCCGCGATGCGTCAGCCATCGTCCCGGGCCCGGAAGAAGCTGCGCAGCAGCCGCTTGAGCCCGATGGAGCCGCCGAGCGCCACGTCCTTGGTTTCGCCGTGGCTCGGATTGCCGGTGACGACGCCGGTGGCGAAATTGGTGATCACCGAGATGGCGGCGACGCGCATGCCCGAGCCAGCGCGCCAGGATCACCTCGGGGACGGTGGACATGCCGACGAGGTCCGCCCCCAGGAGCTTCGCCATCTTCACCTCGGCCGGCGTCTCGAAGGAGGGGCCGGCGAACCACATGTAGACGCCTTCGCGCAGCGCCGTGACGCCCGCCTGCGCGGCGGCGCGCTTGAGGCGCAGGCGCATGTGGCGGTCGTAGGCTTCGGCCAGCGGCACGAAGCGCTCGTCGCCCGTGGCGCCGATCAGCGGGTTGGCTCCGGACATGTTGATGTGGTCGGTGATGAGCGCCATGGAGCCCGGATACCAGTCGGGATGGAGCGAGCCCGCCGAATTGGTGAGGATGAGCTGGCGCACGCCGAGCCGGGCCAGGACCTCGAGCGGGAGCCGCATCGCGGCGGGGTCGCCGGCCTCGTAGTAATGGGCGCGGCCCTGCAGCACGGCGAGCCGCACGCCTTCCCAGCTGCCGACCGACGAGCCGGCCGCCGTGCCCCGACACGCCGCCGCCGGGAAAGCCCGGCAGGTCGGCGTAGGGCACCACCACGGCACCCTCGAGCGGCTTCCGCGATGGCGCCGAGGCCGGTGCCGAGCACGATGGCGGTCTCGACCGGCGCCGTGATGCCGCGGGCCGTGAGGATCTGCACGGCGGTGTCGACGTCGCTCATGCGTTCAGGCTCCCGGCGTCGAGATGGTCCGGCCCGAAACTCGCCGGCAGCAGCTCGTCGAGCGTGAAGCTGCGGCGCAGCCCCTCCGGGCCGGCGATGTGGATGGGCGTGTCGGGCGCGGCGAACTCGCGGATGCGCTGGCGGCAGCCCCCGCAGGGCGTGACGAGCGCGTCGCCGTCGCCCACCACCAGCACGGCCGCGATCGCACGCTCCCCCGCGAGCGCCATGGCGGCGATGGCGCCGGCCTCGGCGCAGGAGCCCTGCGGATAGGCGGCGTTCTCGACGTTGCAGCCCGGGAAGATGCGGCCCGAGGCGGACAGGACCGCGGCCCCGACGCGGAACTTCGAATAAGGCGCGTAGGCGTTCTCCTGCGCGGCGCGGGCCGCCGCGAACAGGTCATCGATGACGGCCATCACCGCTCCTTGGTATAGGGAATGCCGCCCGCACGCGGCGGCACCGCGCGGCCGATGAAGCCTGCCAGGAGCACCACGGTCAAGAGGTAGGGCAGGGCCTGGATGGCCTGCACCGGCACCTCGCCGAGGCCCGGCACCACCGTGCCCTGCAGCCGGATGGCGGCGGCATCGAGGAAGCCGAACAGGAAGCAGGTGGCGAGCGCCGGCCAGGGCCGCCACTTGGCGAAGACCAGCGCGGCGAGCGCGATGAAGCCCTTGCCGGCCGTCATGCCGGTGAGGAACCCCGCCGCCTGGCCGACCGACAGATAGGTCCCGGCGAAGCCGCAGAGCACGCCCGCGATGACCACGGCGGCATAGCGGATGCCGCGCACCGAGACGCCGGCGGTGTCGACCGCGGCGGGGTTCTCGCCCGTGGCGCGCAGCCGGAGGCCGAACCGCGTGCGATAGAGCACGAAGGCGGTGAGCGGCACGCTGGCGAGGGCGAGATAGGTCAGCACGTCGTGGCCGGACACGAGGCTGCGGTAGAGGGGCCCCAGGACCGGCACGCCCCGGGCCGCCTCGGCGCCGGGCCATGCCAGCCCCTCGAAGCGCGAGGAGGGCAGGGTGAGCTGGGGCGTGCGTCCGCCCTGGCCATACCAGGCGTTGCCGATCGCCGCCGTCAGGCCGGCGGCCAGCATGTTGATGGCGGCGCCCGACACGATCTGGTTGCCGCGCGCCTCGATGGAGGCGAAGCCGTGCGCCAGCGCGAAGGCGAGCGAGGCCGCGATGCCGGCCGCGAGGCCCACGACGGCGCTGCCGGACGCGTCGGCCGCGGCGGCGGCCGAGAAGGCGGCCGCCAGCATCTTGCCCTCGAGGCCGATGTCGAAGATGCCGGCGCGCTCGGACCAGAGTCCCGCCAGGCAGGCGAAGATCAGCGGCACCGACAGGCGCAGGCTCGACGCCAGGATGAGCGCCGCTGAGGCGACGGCGTCCTCCATCACGGCACCTCCCCGCCGGGCTCGGCGACGCGCGCCGGCACGCTGGTCTCGCCGCGGTCGCCGGGCCGCAGGCGGGCCTGGAACAGCCTGGCGAGGCCGCGGCGGAACAGCCCTTCGAGCGCGCCGGCGAAGAACACGACGAGGCCCTGCACGACGACGATCATGTCGCGCGTGACCTTGGGTTCGTCGAAGGCGAGCTCGGCGCCGCCCTGGTAGAGCATGCCGAACAGGAACGAGGCCAGCACCACGCCGAGCGGGTGGCCCCGCCCCATCAGCGCCACCGCGATGCCGACGAAGCCGTAGCCGGAGGTGAAGTCGAGCAGCAGGCGGCCCTGCACGCCCATGATCTCGTTGACGGCGACGCCGCCCGCGAGCGCGCCCGACAGCGCCATGGCCAGGACCGTGATGCGCGCCGGCGAGATCCCGCCGTAGACGGCGGCCTGCGGGTTCTGGCCCACGGTGCGGATCTCGTAGCCGACCCGCGTGCGCCACACGAAGACCCAGACGGCGAGCGCGCAGGCGAGCGCCAGCACAAAGCTGAGGTTGAGCGGCGTCGTGGGCGCCGCGATGCCGAGCCCGGCCAGCACCGACTGCAGCGAGGGCACGATGGCGGAGGCCGGGAAGGCCGCGGATTCGGCCTGCATGTCGCCCTTGGGCCGCATCAGGTTCACCAGCACGTAGGCCATCAGCGTCGAGGCCAGGAAGTTGAACATGATGGTGGTGATGACGATGTGGCTGCCGCGCCGGGCCTGCAGCACGGCCGGCACATAGGCCCAGGCGGCGCCGAACAGGGCCGCGGCCGCGATGCCGAGCGGGATCAGCACGACGGGCGGCAACCCGCCGCCGTGCAGGCACACGAGGGCGCAGCCGAGCCCCCCGAGATAGGCCTGGCCCTCGGCCCCGATGTTGAAGAGGCCGGCGTGGAACGCCAGCGCCACGGCGAGGCCGGTGAAGATGAAGTCGGTGGCATAGTAGAGCGTGAAGCCCAGCCCCTCGCCCGAGCCGAGGCTGCCGCCGACGAGTTCGCGCAGGGCGTTCCACGGATCGACCCCGATGGCCGACAGCACGAGGCCCCCCGCCAGGAAGGCGGTGGCGACGCTCAGCAGCGGCACGAGCAGGATGTCGGCCCAGGCCGGCAGCGGGCGGGCGGCGCTCACGGACGCGCCTCGCTCGGGCCGGCCGTGCGCCGGTGGTCGACTGCACCGTGAAGGTGGGTCACGTCGGCAGGGCCAGGTTGCCGTCCGCGTCGAGCGGGAAGAAGGGATTGTGCGCCAGTTCCCAGATATGGCCGTCCGGGTCGGCGAAATAGCCGGAATAGCCGCCCCAGAAGGTCGTCTGGGGCGTCTTCAGCGCGGTGCCGCCCGCCGTGACCGCATGGGCGAAGGCCTCGTCGACGGCCGTGGGGCTGTCGAGGTTCTGCGCCAGGGTCACGCCCGCGAAGCCGGGCTGCGAATCCGCGATGGCGGCGTCCTCGGCCAGGGCGCGACGGCCGAAGAGCGACAGCGCCATGCCGTTCATCTGGAAGAAGGCCACGTCGTCGCCCTGGCTCGCGCTCGACGCCGTCCAGCCCAGGCTCTCGTAGAAGCGCCGCGCGGCCGGCACCGAGGCCACGCCGAGCGTCACGATAGTCACGCGCTGGTCCATCACGGCCTCCCCGGGCGAGCCCGCCCCGATCGCGTCGCTGCGCCGGGATCCGGCATCGTCGTCTTCCACGCGCTCATGGCCGCGCCCCTTCGCCGCCGCCATCCTCGACGCCCGCCATCATGAGGCCGAGGTCCCCCACGAAGGCCGGGTCGTCGGCGGCGCCCGGGGCGGGTGCCGGCGCCCCGTGATCCGGCCGCCGCACATGACGAGGATCAGGTCGGACAGGGCCAGCACCTCGTCGAGCTCGACCGACACGACCAGGATGGCGACGCCCGCGTCGCGCAGCGCCACGAGGCGGCGGTGGATGAATTCGATGGCGCCGATGTCGACGCCCCGGGTCGGCTGGCCGCACAGGACGATGCGGGGCGCGCGCTCCATCTCGCGGGCCAGCACGATCTTCTGCTGGTTGCCGCCGGAGAAGTTCGCGGTCTTGAGTCGCGGCGAAGCGGGGCGGACGTCGTAGTCGGCCATCTTGCGCGCCATGTCGCGCAGAACGGCGCCGCGGCTCAGGAACGGGCCGCGGCCGAAACGCGGCTCGCGGTGGATGCCCAGGATGGCGCTCTCGGCCGCCTCGAAGGCCGTGACCAGCCCCATGCGGTGCCGGTCCTCCGGCACGTGGACGAGGCCCAGGCGGCCGAGCGTCCGCGGCTGGCGGTCGGCGGGCGCGACGGGCCTGCCGTCGATCAGGACCTCGCCGGCGGCGAGCGGCCGGATGCCCGCCAGCACGTCGAGCAGTTCGGACTGGCCGTTGCCCGCCACCCCGGCGACGCCCGCGATCTCGCCGGCGTGGAGCGTGAAGGACACGTCGTCGAGCAGCTTGACGCCGTTCGAGTCGAGCGCCGTGAGGTTGCGGGCTTCGAGGCGCGGCGGCCCCCGCCGGGCCGGCGCCCGCGCCACCGTGAGCGAGACGCGCCGTCCCACCATGGCGTCGGCCAGCCGGGCCGGCGAGGTCGCGGCCGTGTCCACCGTCTCGACGATCGTGCCGCGCCGCATCACCGAGACGCGGTCCGTCACGGCCATGATCTCGCGCAGCTTGTGGGTGATGAGCACCACCGTCACGCCCTGGCGCCGCAGCGTGCGCAGCATGTCGAAGAGCCCGTCCGCCTCGGCGGGCGTCAGCACCGCGGTGGGCTCGTCGAGGATCAGCACTTCGGCGCCGCGCAGCAGCGCCTTCACGATCTCGACGCGCTGCTGCAGCCCGACGCCGAGGTCGCCGACCAGCGCGTCCGGGTCGACCGCGAGGCCGTAGTCGCGCGCGAGCTCCGCCATGCGGGAGCGGACGCTGGCGGCGCCCCGGCGCAGCAGCGCCCCGCCTTCGGCGCCGAGCATGACGTTGTCGAGCACGCTCAGCGTGTCGACCAGCATGAAGTGCTGGTGGACCATGCCGATGCCGTGGCGGATCGAGTCCTTCGACGAGGCGATCCGCACCGGCGTGCCCTTGACGCGGATCTCGCCCGCCTCGGCCTCGTAGAAGCCGTAGACGATCGACATCAGCGTCGACTTGCCGGCGCCGTTCTCGCCCACGATGCCGTGGATCGTGCCGGCCGCCACCGACAGGTTCACGTCGTGGTTGGCGCGGACGGGACCGAAGCTCTTGGCGATGCCGACGAGGTCGAGGGCCGGGGCGCTCACGGGCGGCGCGTCCGGCCGAGGCCCGCGGCGCGCGCCGAAGGATCGCGCCGCGCAGAGCCCGAGCGCGCCGGGATCGGGGGTCCGATCGGGCGGTGCATCGCCGCGGCGGGCCTCAGTTCGGGCAGGCGTTGTCGGTCATGTAGTCGTGGACGACGATCTTGCCCGATTCGATGTCCGCCGCCGCGGCCTTGGCGGCCTTCACCATGTCGGGGGTCAGCAGGTCCTTGTTGAACTGGTCCTGGGCGAAGGAGACGCCGTCCTCCTTGAGGCCCAGCACCAGGATGCCGGGCTTCCAGGTGCCGGCCTTGGCGGCCTTGAACGTGTCGTCCACCGCGACGTCGACGTGTTTGAGCATGGAGGTCAGGACGTGCCCGGGGAACAGGCCGTCCTGGTCGGAATCGACCCCGATGCCGAGTTTGCCGGCATCCGCCGCCGCCCGCAGCACGCCCACCCCGGTGGCGCCCGCCGCGTGGTAGACCACGTCGGCGCCGCGGTCGATCTGGCTCTTCGCGAGCTCGCCGCCCTTCACGGGATCCGTCCAGGCGGCCCCGGTGGTGCCGGTCATGTTCTGCAGCACCTCGACCTTGGGGTCGGCGTATTTGCGCGCCCTGGACGTAGCCGCAGGAGAACTTGTGGATCAGCGGGATGTCCATGCCGCCGACGAAGCCGATCTTGCCGGTCTTGGAGGCCTTGGCGGCGAGCAGGCCGACCAGGAACGAGCCTTCGCCCTCCTTGAACAGCACCGACTGCACGTTGGGCTTGTCGACCACCGCGTCGACGATGACGAACTGCGTCTTGGGGAACTCGGCCGCCACCTTCTCCATGGCGCTGGCCTGGCTGAAGCCGATGGCCACGATGGGGGTCATGCCGTCCTTGGCGAACTTGCGCATCGCCTGTTCGCGCTGGGCGTCGTTCTGGATCTCGAAATCGCGGAACGCGATGCCGGTCTCCTTCTTGAACTTCTCGGCCCCGCTGAAGGCGCCCTCGTTGAAGCTTTTGTCGAACTTGCCGCCGATGTCGTAGATCAGGGCCGGCTTGATGTCGGCCGCCTCAGCCGCGCCGGTCGCAAGAAGGCTGGCGCCCGCCAGAAGTGCCGCAATCCTGCCCGTCGCCATGGTGGAATCCCCTGCCGGCGCGCCACCCCGGCGGCCTACGGGGGCAAACATTGCACGCCGCGTGCCGGCCGGGAAGCCGGGATCGCGGCGCTCCGATAGTGACCCAGGACATAGACCCGGATGGCCGACGACAGGTTGGCGCCGCCGCGGTCGCGGTCGATCTCGGCCACGAGGCCGGCGAGCGGGATCCGGCGCCCGGCCGCGATGTCGCGCAGGCCGATCCAGAACGCGTCCTCGAGCGACACGCTGGTCCGGTGGCCCGCGACGCTCAGCGAGCGCTTGGCGACCGCGGCGGCCCGTTCAGTCGCCGTGTCCATCGCGGGGCTGTTCGCGGCGATGCCGGTCGAGCGCGGCCTCGCTCCGCGCCGTCTCGGCCGCGGCGGCGGCCTTGTCGGCGGCCGTCCGGCCGAAGGCGGCGCGGTTGCGGGCGCCCTCTTCGGCCGCTGCGGCGCGGTTCAGGGCCTTGCGCCGGCGGCGGAGGTTGACGAGCTCTCCCATGGCGGCCCGCCCCCCGTCAGGGCTTCTTGCGGAAGGCGTCGATCGAGACGACCTTGGTGCCGCCGGCCTTCTCGGCGGCGCCCTTGTCGCCCGCGCCGCCCTTGTCGCCCTCGTCCGTCGCCTCGACGCGGGCCAGGACGGGCTTGGGCTTGTCGGAGGCGCGGTCCTTGGGCTTGTCGTCCTGCTTGGCGGCGCCCTCGCCCGGGCGCGCCGGCAGATGGGCATCCACGGTCGCGAGCGCCCGGGGCGCCTTGGGGGCCTCGGCCAGGGCCGGGCGCGGCGCCTCGGCGAGGAAGGGCTTGGCGGGGGCGTCGCCCGGCGCGTTCGCGTCCTTCACGTCGAACTTCAGCCCGAAGGTGACGGACGGATCCTGGAACATCGTGATGGCGGCGAAGGGCACGAAGAGCCGCTCGGGCATGTTGTTGAAGGACAGCCCCACCTCGAAGCCCGCCTCCGTGACGGTGAGGCCCCAGAACTGGTGCTGCAGGATCACCGTCATCTCGTCCGGATAGCGCTCGCGCATGCGCGAGGACAGGCGCAGGCCGGGCGTGGCGGTCTTGAAGGTGATGAAGAAGTGGTGCTCACCCTGCAGCCCGTTGCGGGCCACGTCGGTCAGCACCTGGCGCACGACCCCGCGCAGGGCATCCTGAACGAGCAAGTCGTAACGGATCAGGTCGGCCATCGAATTCCACCGGCTGGGCATGCGAGACAAGGACGTGCCGCCGCTGCCTGGCGCCCGACCCGCCTGCGGGCGAGAACGCCGCGGCGCGGTTCCGGACGGTCCACGCCTTGCGGGCGGTCCGGCGACGGGCATGGCGACAGGCTGCCGAGCGGCGAAACGGCCGGCGGCGACACGACGTCCCGACCCCCCGCTCGTCCCGCAACCTTCGGCCCGACGCCACGGCGGGATGATAGTGACGGGGTCCGCCGAAGTCCAGGGTCGGGACGGGCGGGCGGCTTCCGGGCGAGGCGCCGCGGCTCCCGCCAGCCCGGAGCAAGGACGGTGCGGCAGCGTCCTCCGACGCAGCCCCGCACCAGACCGAGAGCCTCCCCGTGCCCAAGACCAGGATCATCCCCGTGGGGTGGGAGACCGCCGGCCACCGCTTCCAGGGCATGCTGGCCGAACAGCTGCGCCTGCTCGTCGCGGACGGGACCCTCGCGGCGCCCGCGCCCGACGCGGACGGCGGGGACGCGGCGCCGCCGGCCCAGGATCCCGCATGCCTCTACCGTTTCGGCGCCACCCCGGCCGGGCGCGGCTCGTCCAGCCTCCGGCAGGTCGTCTTCTGGCCGCCCGGGGGCACCCTCGCGCGCTCGGGCCGTCCCGGGCCGATGCGGCGCGACACGGTGGTGGTGACATCCGAATGGGCGCGGGGCCGCGCCATCGCGGCGGGCGCCGCGCCCGCGCGGGTGACCGTGGTGACGCCGGGCGTCGACGGCGCGACGTTCTCGCCCCTGTCGCGCGCCGAGCGCGACGTCGTGCGGGCCGGCCTCGGCCTTGCCGGAGACGAGACCGTGCTGCTCGCCGTGGCGGAGAGCGTGGACGACGGCGGCCTCGACCTCGTCTTCCGCGCCCTGGCGCGCCTGCGGGGTGCGGGGCACCGCGTCCGCCTGCTGGTGAAGGCCGACGGGCCCGGGGCCGATTGCGACGAGGCCGTCCGCCGCGCCGCCGCCGACGAGCCCGGCCTCGACTGGGCCGCCGCGCTCTCGGCGGTCGCCACCCTGCCGGGCGACCTCGCCCCGGCCGACTGGCGGCGGCTCTACGGGGCCGCCGACATCCTCGTCTCGCCCGCCCGCGCCGGCACCTTCGACTTCGCCGCGCTCGAAGCGCTCGCCTGCGGGTGCCCCGTCGTGGCGACCCGCGGCGGGGCGGGCGACGATATACTCGACGACGACCTCGCATGGCGGATCCCCGGCGCGTTGCGGCGCGATGCGGCGGGCGGCGCCTTCATCGAGCCCGACCTCGACGCGTTCGTCGACGCCCTGGCCGAGATCGCGGCAGGGCGCGGCTTCGACCGGCTGCGCTTCGCGGCGGCCCGCATCCGGCTGCTGGGCGCCGTCACCTGGGAGAGATCCGCCCGGGCCCTCGGCGCCGTTCTGACCGGGGAGGAGGCGCCGGGTCCCGCCCGCCCGACCCTGCTTCACGGCCTCCCGCAGCCGACCAGGGACCGCTTCAGGATCGCGCCGGCGCGCGACCTCGCCGCGCTCCGCCGCATGGCGCGGGCCCAGCTGGCCTGCCCGGGGCCGGAGGCGCTGTCGATCGTGGTGCAGGGCCCCTGCCTGCGCGAGGCGACCGAACCCGGCGCGCCCTCGATCGACGAGGCGCTGGCCTCGATCCGGCGGAGGTTTCCGGGCGCCCAGATCGTCGTGTCGACCTGGATCGGCAGCGACATCGACGGGCTCGACGCCGACGACATCGTGCTCAGCCCGGATCCGGGGCCGCTGGCGCATCCGCTGCACCTGCCCAACAACGTCAACCGTATGGTCACGTCTACGGCCAACGGCCTCGCGGCCGCCACCCGGACCTTCTGCATCAAGACGCGCAACGACGTCCTGTTCGCGTCCGATGCCCTGATGCGCCATCTGCTGACCGCCGCGCCCCAATCGGCGGGACTGGAGCGGCGGGTCTGGGCGATGGCAAGCCGCATCGAGACATCGCTTCGCCCCTATCACCCGTCCGATATGCTGATGTTCGGGCTGACCGAGGACCTGCGGCGGCTGTGGGACGTGCCCGCGCTGTCCACGTCGGACATGTTCATCGAGGAGCCTCCGTCACAGATCGAACGCATGTCGTCCGAGCAAGCCGTCTTCGTAAGTTTCCTCAACGGCGCGGGTGTCGATGTGCGTATGGCCCATGGCTACGACGGGCAGTGGGACGTCGTCGCGGGCTCGCTCAAGCACATGCTGGCGACCTTCGACGCGATCGGCGACGACGAGATGGGCATCTCGCTACCGCCTCGGTTCCAGGCGTTCAAGAAACCGGAACAATGCTACACTCGGCAGGACTTCGATGCAGTGCGGGCCGAGTTCCACGACAACCCGTTGGAGACCTGCACCCGCGTTTACCGGGCCTTCCACCAGACCGTTGGTCGCCTGTCCGGTCATCGACCGCAGGCGTCGTCATGACATGGCCGGTGGAGCGGCCTGGATGTCGTGCGCCGGCCCGGTGGGCTCGCGAGTCCGCCGGACCCGAGCCCGCGCGACGACCCGGGAGCCGTCGGTGTTGCGTGTGCGAGCCGGTCGTCCGTGGTCCCGCCAACGGACCGATCGTCCATCGGCGTCGCACCGTCCGGTGACGCTCCCCCCTTCAGGCCGTCCATCCAGCGTGGTGGCGGCGAGCCCTCCGGATGACCATCGCTATGATCGATCGACTGCAGGCCGAGTTCGACGGGTTGCGCGGCAACGTGATCTTCTGCTCCTGGACGGGCGCCAATCCCATGTCGCCGCAACGGGCGGAATGCCTGATGTCGATCTATGGACAGACGTCGTGTCCGGTGATGTTTCTGACGGTGAACAACATCCATCACTGGCAATTGCCGAAATATCCCTTCCACGAGGCCTTCCAGTATCTGAGCGAAACTCAGAAAGCCGATTACCTCAGGTGCTACCTGATGCATCACTTCGGCGGCGGGCATACCGATCTCAAGCGGACGCTCCGCCCGTGGACGGGCTTCTTCCAGCGCATGCGGGACTCGCCGTTTCACTTTGGGCTCGGCTACACGGAGATCGGGCCACACGGCGTCGCACCGGTCGGCGAGCCCCTGGAAAGCGAGATGCGGGCCAACTTTGCCAAGATGATCGGGAACTGTGCCTACGTCTTCCGCAAGAAGACCGAGTTCACCTACGAGTGGATGAATCGGACGCATGCCATGCTGGACGCCAACCTCGATCTCCTCCGCGCGCATCCGGCCCAGCATCCGCAGGATCATCGCGACGTGATGCTGCCAACCGGTGAGGTGTCGCGCTATCCTCTGCCCTGGATGGCGTTCTGCAACATCTTCCATACAGTCGTCTACGAGACCCATAGCCATATCCTGCACGACGATATCGCTCCGGTCTTCGCCGGCTACCGATAGGACGGGCCGACGGGAAACTCCGCGCCCGGGAGCACGAAGCGTCCGCTTGGGGTCCCGGGTCAGCCAGGCACAAGGTCGTCGCCGCAGTGTGGTGGCGAGCCTCTCGTGCGGCAGCGTGGCGGCATGGTCTCGGCCCGGTCGGCGCGAGGCTTCTTCTCACAGGACGGAGTTCGGCATGGCAATGGGCGCGATTTCGGTCAAGGTCGCCGACGACCGTGAGATCGTGATGCTGCACCGTCAGGAAGGCAGCGACGTCCCTTTGATCCATCAGATCTGGGCCGCCCGGACCTATGACCTCAACCGCCTGAAGCGGTGGCCCGACCTCCAGGGCCAACTGGCCGGGCTTGGCGCGCGGGGCAAGCGCCCGCTGGTGATCGACGCAGGCGCCAACATGGGGGCGAGCTCGTTGTTCTTCGCGGATTTCATCGCGGGAAGTCACGTCGTGGCGATCGAGCCGGAGCGCCGCAATTTCGAACTGCTGGCGCACAACGCCGGACAACTGACGAACATCACTTGCGTGCACGGCGCCATCGCGGCCCAGGCGGGGCTGTTCGGCGTCTTCGACCCGCAGCACGGCGACGTCGGGTTCCGCACATCGCTCGTCGGATCGCAGACTGCGTCGGACAAGACGTGGACAGGAGATATCGTCAACGCCTATTCGGTGCGCGACCTTCTCGGCATGGCTCCTCCGGACTGCGAACCCTTCCTCATCAAGATCGACATCGAAGGCGGAGAAGCCGATCTCTTCTCGAAGAACATCGCCTGGATCGACCTGTTCCCGATCATCATCGTCGAGTTGCACGACTGGATGCTGCCGGGACTGTCGAACAGCCGGAACTTCCTCTGCTCCATCGCGGCGAGCGGCCGCGATTTCGTGCAGGTGGGCGAGAACACGTTCTCGATCCGGAACTAAGCGCAGGCCCTCGGGCGTCGGCCGGAGAGGTCTGCTCGCGCTGGCCGAGCGTTGGAACGATCGCTGCGGCCTCCTGGCGAGTCGTACGCCAACGCAGGACCGCCGAACGAAGGCACGGCCGCCGGGTCGGCGTCAGGCCAGGGCCTGTCGCGGCGGCGCCGGCCGCCGACCGATGTCCCGGTCACGCCGCCCAGAAGCTCGCGAGGTCGACGGGATCCGGCGCGAAAGGCTCGATCCGGCGGCGCTCGACCCGCCGCGCGAGGTCGTCGAGGAAGGCCGGGACGTCGTTGAACAGCATGTCGGCGAAGTCCGTGAACTTGAAGCGCCACCAGCGTGACGCGAGAAGGCACTCCACATGCGGCGTATCGAACCGCATGCGAATGGGCCTCGCCGGGTTTCCGCCCACGATCGTCTAGGGTTCGACCGACCGGGTGACGACGGCGTTGGCGGCCACGATATAGCCCTGGCCGAGCGTGATGCCCCGGGCCATGGTGGCGTTCCCGCCGATCCAGACGTCGTGTTCGATGGTGGGTGCGGCGTTCCGGTTCTCGCGGGTCGACGTCCAGGCGAATCGTTTGAAGCTCTCGGTGCCGCTATCCCGCAGAGATTTGGCGAAGATGCACAGCTGACCCTCGTATGTGCAAGACGAGGTGGACAGGAAGTCGATCGGGTGACTGCCGTCGATCCCCTTCACGCCGCGGGCTATCGAGCAGTACCGGCCGATGGTGGTCAGTTCCGGGAACTCGCTGAATGTGTGGCTGAAACTGCCGATCTGGAGCGGATTGCGCCCGGCCATGATGCAGGAATAAGGCTCGATCACGGTCGCGGCAATCAACGTGACCTGGTCGCCGGGCAGCAGGCGTGGCTCGCCGCGTTCGGCGAAGAAGATGTTGTGCTGCGAAAACTGGGCGAGAACCGCCGGATCGAGCGTCCCGGTCATCCTGATGATGGGAGGCATCCCCTCGGTGCGCCTGCGCTCCGCGACATCCTGTGTGCCGCCGGCGGAACCCAAGCTCCAAGGCTCTCGGACCGAGGTGTATACGCCCGACCCTGCGTGGGGCTGGCGACCCTCGGGGCTCCCGTCACGGCGTGACGGCCCGAACAGGCGGGTGCGCTTGCCTGCCTTACGCCCCGTTAACCATGATCTCCTTAGGCTTCGGGGAGGCGCGGCCCTGCGATTCGGGCCGGCCTGCACCGCGGAGCGGCGCCGCCGGCGAACCCGGGCGCGTCCCGGTATGTCGTCGTTCACGCGGTCCACGCACGTCCACGAACTCTTCGAGCGCCACATGCTGAACATCGTGATCCCCATGGCCGGCCTCGGCAGCCGTTTCGCCGTCGCGGGCTACAGTGATCCCAAGCCCCTCATCCCCATTCACGGCGTGCCGATGATCCGGCTGGTGATCGGCAATATCCGCCCGGCCGTGCCCCATCGCTTCGTCTTCGTCTGCCAGCGCAGCACGTCGCGGAGGCGGGCCTGGAGCGACAAGCTCGAGAGCCTGGGCACCCGGCTGCCGCATCGTGAGCTCGATGGGGTGACGGCGGGTGCGGCCTGCACGGTGCTGGCGGCGCGCGACCTCATCAATGGCGACGATCCCGCTGATGATCGCCAACAGCGACCAGTACGTCGAGGTCGACATCGACGACTACCTCGACGACATGGCCGCCGCCGCCTCGACGGCCTGATCATGACCATGGAGGCCGACGATCCGAAATGGTCCTTCGTCGCGCTCGACGGCGCGGCCTCGTCACGAGGTCGTCGAGAAGCAGGTCATCTCCAACAAGCCACCGTCGGCATCTACAACTTCCGCCGCGGCGCCGACTTCGTGCGCGGCGCCGAGGCCATGATCGCGAAGGACCTGCGGGTCAACGGCGAGTTCTACGTCGCGCCGGTCTACAACGAGTTGATCGCGGCTGGCGCCCGGATCGGCATCCACGACGTCGGGCGAGAGTGGCGGCGGCATGTACGGCCTCGGCATCCCGGCCGACCTCGATGCCTTCTTGTCGTTGCCGCTGGCCCGGGCCGCCGTGGAGGCCCTGGCATGATCGTCCTCAGCCATCGCGGCTATTGGCGGGCGCCCGTCGAGAAGAACAGTGCCGTCGCCTTCCACCGCTCCTACGACCTCGGATTCGGAACGGAGACCGATGTCCGCGACCGGGGCGGGGATCTCGTGATCGCCCATGACATGGCGCGTGCCGCCGACATGACGCTCGATGCTATGCTGGACATCCTGGCGAACCGGGACCCACCACTCGCGCTGAACATCAAGGCCGACGGGCTCGCCGACGCGCTGGCCGAGCGGATGCGAGCCCGCCCGCTCACGCGGTGGTTCACCTTCGACATGGCGGTGCCGGATCTCGTTCAGCAGCTGCGCAAGGGCCTGCCCGCCTTCACTCGCTGCAGCGAATACGAGCGCGAGCCGGCTTGCTACAACGAGGCCGCCGGGGTCTGGCTCGACGCTTTCGAGACCACCTGGTACCGCGCGACCGACATTGCGGCCTTCCTGCGTGACGGCAAAGCGGTCTGCGTGGTGTCGCCCGAACTGCACGGCCGCGACCCGCTCCCGCTTTGGAGCGAGCTTCGCGCAAGCGAGGTCCGGGATCATGCGTCGCTGATGATCTGCACCGACCGACCGCAGGACGCCGCAACCCACTTCGGAGCTCCCTCGTGATCAAGGCCGTCGTTTTCGATATGGATGGCGTTCTCATCGACGCCAGGGAATGGCACTACGACTCGTTGAACCGCGCCCTCAGACTGTTCGGGCTGGAGATCAACCGTTTCGATCACCTGTCGACCTTCGACGGCCTGCCGACGCGGCGCAAGCTGCAGATGCTGTCCGCCCAGGGCAAGCTGCCGGTCGGTCTGCACGACTTCATCAACGAGATGAAGCAGCTCTACACGATGGAAGTCGTCGGCGTGCAGTGCAAGCCGCGCTTCGGGCACGAATACGCGCTGGCGCGGCTGCGGGCCGAGGGCTATGGCCTCGCGGTGGCGTCCAACTCCATCCGCCACACGATCGAAGTCATGATGGAGCGGGCCGCGCTCGCCCCCTATCTCGACTTCATCGTGTCGAACCAGGACGTCGCGAGACCGAAGCCCGACCCCGAGATGTACGACGTCGCCATCGCGAGGCTCGGGATCGCCCCGCAGGAGTGCCTGATCGTCGAGGACAACGAGAACGGCATCCGGGCCGCGCGCGCCGCGGGCGCCCACGTGCTGGAAGTCGAAGGCGTCGCGGACGTCACCTACCAGGCCATCGCGGCACGGATCGCGGCCTCGAACAGCGCCATGGCGCGTCCTCTCGTAGTCGGAGCCGCGGCATGAAGATCCTGTTGCTGGGGGCCGGGCGCACCGGCGAGGCCGAGCCCCCGACCCTGCTGGCGGAACATGCCGGCGGGCTCCTGGTCGAGCGTTTCGCCGCGCTCTGCGCCGGCCTCGACGCCGACCTCGTCTTCGCGGTCCGTCAGTCTCACATGCGCCAGTTCAGGATCGGCGACGTCATCGGCCTCGCAGCGCCGGGCGCCGCCGTGGTGGCGCTCGGTGGCGAACCCCAGGGTGCCGCCTGCTCGGCCCTGCTCTGCATCGACCACATCGACCCCGAGCGCGAGCTGCTGATCCTCAGCTGCAACGAACTGCTCGACATCGATTACGAGGCGCCCGTGAAGCGCTTCCGCCAGGGCGGGTTTGATGCCGGCGTGGTGACGTTTCCCTCGCTCCACCCTCGCTATTCCTACGTGCGGCTCGACGAGGTCGGTACCGTGCAGGAAGCGGCGGAACGCCGGCCGATCAGCCGGGCCGCCATGGCGGGTTATTTCTGGTTCCGCCGCGGCGGCGACTTCATCGGCGGGGCCAAGCGCGTCATCGCCAAGGACGCCCATGTCGACGGCCAGTTCTACATCAGCCTCGTGCTGAACGAACTCGTGCTGCTCCGACAGCCGATCGGCACCTATCCGGTCGAGGCGAACCGGTATCGTCCGCTCAAGACCCGCCGCCAGGTCGAGAGCTACGAGGCCGCCGAGCTCGAGGCCGCCTCATGAGGACGGCACACCTCGGCGACATGGTGAAGGGCTGGTTCGTCGGCGACTTCGCGCCCGCGGTCCTGCGCAGCTCCGCCTGCGAGGTCGCCATCAAGCACTACCGGGCCGGCGACCGCGAAGACCTGCACCACCATCGGATCGCCGCGGAAGTGACCGCCATCGTGTCGGGCGAGGTCCGCATGGGCGGCCGCGTCTTCGGGCCGGGCGCCATCGTGGTGATGGAACCTGGCGAGGCGACGGCCTTCGAGGCCCTGACAGATGCCGTCAATGTCGTCGTCAAGCTACCGAGCCTGCGCGACGACAAGTATCCCGGAGCATGAGCGCGGAGCGCAAGCATCTTCACAGTGTTCCAAAAGGTCGCTCATGGAGTAACTTTGGATGAAAGTTGCGAGCCGCATCCTCCACGACCATGGGTCAAGTCAGGGAGATCACCGTCATGCTGCCTCGCGTGAACATCGTTCGTACGGATCATACGGATTACCTACTGTTCTCGACCGTTGATGCCATCACGAAAACCATCGAGGCCAACGGAGCCTGGGCGCCCCTGCTCATCGACATCGCCCTTACATTCTGTTCCGGCATCGAGGCGCCCCTGATCCTCGATGTCGGCGCGAACCTTGGCGCTTTCTCGATCCCCATCGCGCAGAAGATTGCGGCTGGCGGCGGGGCGATCTTCGCCTTCGAGCCTCAGAGAATCGTCTATTATCAACTCTGCGGGAACATATTTCTCAACCGGCTCGACAATGTGCACGCGTTCAACGTCGCCATCGGCAGTGCGGCGGGCGAGATCGACATCCCGGACCTGCAATATGCGAATTGCGAGAATGTCGGCGGTTTCACCTTGAGTGAACTCGCCAAGACGGTTTACAAGGTAGAAGAAATCGGCGGGTCCAACATCGTCCAGATCCAATGTCTGGACGCTCTCAAGTTGCCCAGAGCGCCTGATCTGATCAAGGTCGACGTCGAAGGTTTCGAACTCGAGGTCCTGAAAGGATCCAGACATCTGCTCAGCGACAGCGGCTTTCCTCCCATGCTGCTCGAGGCGTCGACGCAGTTTCATGTCGAGCAACGTCATCGTGTCCTTCAATGGCTGGAAGAGTTCGGTTACGGCTACTTCTGCATCGCCGACGAGGTCATTGCGCAACATCCGAGCCACAGCCGGCAGTTTCAGTTCGGTGTCAACGAGCAAGGCGGCTTGAACATGACCAGGGTCAGGTAGTCTTCTGCTTCCGCCGATCGCGGTGGCCAACACCTTCAACGTCAAGGACGCTCATGTCGACGCCTCGCTTTACATCGTCTCGTGCCGAGCGAAGTCGTGCTGCTCTTGAGGCCGCCGCGGCAGTGGCCGCCGTCGTGGTCATAGAACCCGGCAAGGCGACGGCCTGCGAGGCTCTGACCGATGCCGTCGATGTCGTCGGGGCATGAGCGCCGAGCGCGGGCGCGGGACGCGGGGCGGCGGACGGCATAAGGCGCCGGGGACGCCGCCGCGGGCCTTTTCCGGCGGGCCGGAGGCGGAGGGCGCGGACCTGCGCCCCCTCAACCGGGCGCGCGATTTCGAGCCGTGGCCGCCGCTCGATCCCGGCCGCTTCCTCGACATGAACCCGAGTCTCGTCACCCTGGCGTCGGGCGAGCCCTGGGTCGTGTTCTGCCGCTACCCCGTGCCGCCCCAGCCGGGCCTCGGGTCGATCTGGGCCGTCCGGGTCGATGCCGCCCTGCGCCCCGTCGGCCGGCCGATCGTTCTGGTGGGCGAGGGGATCGACCCGCGCGTCGTCGCGCTGGGCGAGCGCGTCCTGGTGTTCTACGCCCGGCTCGAACGCAACGCCGAGGCGATCATCGACGGGTCCTGCATGGCCCTCGCCGAGTTCGCGGTCGCCGGCGAGGCCTGGACCTGCTCGTCGGCCTTCACGCTGCCCAAGTTCCCGCTGTCGGGCGAGCGCTCGGCCGAGGCGCAGGACGGGTGGGAGAAGAACTGGGTGCCGTTCCCGGTCGATGCCGACCGCGTCGGGCTCATCTACGCGCACGAGCCCTGGGACGTCATCACGCTCGACGTCGGCGAGGGCCGGGCACCGCGCCTCCTCGACGCTCACCGCAGCCCCGGCCTCGTGTGGGATTACGGCACGATCCGCGGCGGCACGCCGCCCGTGCCCTACGACGCGGGACGCCTCGTCACCTTCTTCCACGCCGCCCAGGTGGTCGGCAGCCGGCGCGTCTACACGGTCGGGGCCTGCGTGTTCGGCGCGGCACCGCCCCACGCGCCCGAGCTCCTCACCGTGGAGCCGCTGCTGGTCGCCCCCTACGGCCGCGGCGCGCACCGGTTCGGCTGGGGCTTCGCCGGCAGCGTGGTGTTCCCGGCCGGCGCCCGCGCCGAGCCGGACGGCTTCTGCGTCGTCAGCGGTCTCGACGACGGCGAGATCGCGACCTTCCGCATCGGCCGGTCCGAGCTCGCCGCCCGCCTCGCCCCGCCCGCCGCGGCCGCGGCCGTCGCGCTCCGCCCGGCGCGGGGCGGCGAGGAACTGCGCCTGCCGCTGCCCGGGCTCGTCGCCCGGCCGGAGGACCTCGCGGCGCCGGACGATACCGCCATGATCGCCTTCGCCCGCCTGCTGGTGCAGCGGGGCCGGACGCTGGTCGACATCGGTGCCGAGGTCGGCGGCTTCTCCATGGCGCTCGCGCCCCGCTATGACCGCGTGCTGGCCTTCGAGGCGGATGCGATGCTGCGCGGGTGGTTCGAGCGGAACCGCGTCCTCAACGGTTATGCCCATGTCGCGTGCCGCGACGGCCTGCCGGGCGAGGGGGGGCTGCCGCCGCTCGATCCCGGCGACCTCGGCGCCGTCGACCTCGTGCGGCTCGAGCTCCCGGACGAGAGCCTCCCGGGCCTCGACGGCCTCCTCGCGGTCCTGGCCGCCTGCCGCCCCGTGGTCCTGTGCCGGACCGGGGCCTCCAGCGCCATCAGGCCGGCCCTGGCCGGCGTCCTGGCGCGGGTCGGCTACGGCGTCGAGGCCATCTTCCCCCTGGCGCCGGCCTGGATCCTGTGCCGGCCCGGCGAGCGGTCGGACCTCGCCTGGTTCGTCTGACGCCGCTGGAACCCGCGCCCCGGCGTCCCATCCTGGCGCAAGCCCCGGCGGTCATTGTCGCCCGGCGGAAGGTCGGCCGGGTCTCTCCCCGCCGCGATGCCCCGCCCGGGAGCGAGACCGAGAGATGAGCCGTACCAAGCGCAGTGCCGTGAGGAAGGACCCCCCGGCGGGCGGGCCCGCGACGCCACCCGAGACCGTGTCGTCGCTCTTCGCGCGCGCCGTCGCGGTCCATGGCGAGGGCCGGCTCGACGCGGCCGAGCCGCTCTACCGGCAGCTGCTCGCCGCTGCTCCGGACCATGCGGAGAGCTGGTCGAACCTCGCCATGCTGCTGCTGTCGCGCGGCGCCGTGGCCGAGGCGGTGGCGGCCTGCCATCGGGCCCTCGCGGCGCGGCCGGACTATCCCGAGGCGCATCTCAACCTCGTCGCCGCCCTCGAAGCCGGCGGCCGGGACCAGGAGGCCGTGCCGGTCTACCGGCGCGTGATGGCGCTCTGCCCCTCCAACGCCGAACTGCGCTCCAACTTCGCCATCCTGCTCGAGCGCCAGGGCCGGCTCGACGAGGCCGCCGCCGTCCACGCCGAAGCCGTCGCGCTGGAGCCGGACTCGGCCCGCTTCCGCTTCAACCTCGGTCGCGCCCACGCGCTGCTCGGCCGGCCCGAGGACGCCGTTCCCGCCTACGAGGCCGCGCTCGCCCTCGCGCCCGACATGGTCGAGGCGCTGTCGAGCCTCGCCACGGCCCTGGTGGCGCTCGGTCGCTACCCCGAGGCCGCCGAGGCCGGCCGGCGCGCCCAGGCGCTCCGGCCCGAGGACGCCGACATCGCCAACAACTGCGCCGTCGTGCTCCAGCAGGGCGGGCGGGCGGGCGAGGCGGCCGACATGTACCGGCGCGCCCTCGGCGTCGACCCGCGCCATGCCGGCGCCTGGGCCAACCTCGGCATCGCGCTCCAGGAGCTGTTCCGCTTCGACGACGCCGTCGAGGCCTTCGAGCGCGCCATCGCGGTCAAGCCCGACTTCCACAGCGCCATCGTCGAAGCCATCAAGATCCGGCGCCACATCTGCGACTGGAGCCGCTACGCCGACGACCACGCCGTGCTGCTCGACCTCATCGGCCGCGACACCGACGCCATCTTCATGCTGCTCCTGATGGCCTTCCCGTCGACGCCCGAGCAGCAGCTCGCCTGCGCACGCCAGCACATGGAGCGGCTGAACCGCGACACGGCCCGGATCGGCCCGCACCATCCCCCGGCGGTGCCGGGCCGCCTGAGGGTGGGGTACCTGTCGGCCGACTACCGCGAGCATCCCGTGGGGCGGCTCCTGCCCGAAATGCTGGCGCAGCACGACCGGCGCGCCTTCGAGGTCTTCGGCTACGCGCTCGGCAGCGACGACCCCGGCCGGGTCCGCCGCCGCATCGCCCGCGCCTGCGACCACTTCGTCGACCTCCACGCCATGTCGGACCGCGACGCCGCGGCCCGCATCCAGGCGGACCGCATCGACGTGCTGGTCGACCTCACGGGGCCCACCACGGGCGCGCGCCTCGGCATTCTCAACCTGCGGCCCGCGCCCGCCCAGGTCGGGTTCCTGGGCTGGCCCGGCAGCACGGGCCTCGACTGCATCGACTATGTCGTGGGCGACCCGTTCCTCACCCCCGGCGACCGGCAGGCCCACTACAGCGAAAGCATCGTGCAGCTGCCGCACTGCTACCAGCCGAGCGATCCCTACCGGGCGGCGAGCCTGCCGCCGCTGACCCGGGCCGCCTGCGGGCTTCCGGACGACGCCTTCGTGTTCTGCTCCTTCAACAACACGGTGAAGCTCACGCCGGATCTGTTCGATCTCTGGCTGCGCCTGCTGGGCCGGGTCGAGAACAGCGTGCTGTGGCTCTATTCCAAGACCCCGCAGACCATCGCCAACCTCAAGGGCTGGGCCGAGGCGCGGGGCGTCGCGGCCGAGCGGATCGTCTTCGCGCCGGTCGGCACCATGGAGCTCTACCTCGCCCGGCTGCGCCTCGCCGACCTGTTCCTCGATTCGCACCCCTACACGGCCGGGGCGACCTGCAACGACGCGCTCTGGATGGGGCTGCCGGTGCTGACCTGCGCGGGCGACACCTATGTGAGCCGCATGGCGGCCAGCCTCTTGGGCGCGGCGGGCCTGCCCGACCTCGTGACGCGGAGCCTCGCCGATTACGAAGCCCTGGCGGTGGAGCTCGCCTCCGACCCCCGCGCGCCTCGCCGAGATCAAGGCCCGCCTGGCGCAGAGCGGCACGACGGCGCCGCTCTTCGACATGCCGCGGTTCACGGCGGCCTTCGAACAGGCGCTGACCCACATGCGCTACCAGGCCTGGGCCGGGCAGGGCACCCCCGGCTTCAAGGTCGAGGATCCCTGGGCCTGACGGCACCAGGGCGCACCGGGTGCGGCCGCGCGGGCGATTGATGGCGACCGCGATAGTAAGCTTAACTCTTAAGTAAGCGCGGCCGTCTAGCTTCCACTTACGCAGGATTGATCGGAGGGCCCAAGTGGACCGGTCAAAGGCATCACGCCGTTCCTGCGGACCGGCAGCGATCCGGGATGTCCTCAGTCAACGTGGAACGAGCTTCGGGATACCCTCGCGATGAGCAGCCTTCTCACCAACACCTCCGCCATGACGGCGCTGCAGAACCTGGCGAACACACAGAAGAGCCTGAAGGAGACGCAGTCGCAGATCTCGTCCGGCCTGGCGGTCGCCAACGCGTCCGACAACGCCGCCTACTGGTCGATCGCCACGACGATGCGGTCCGACACGAGCGCGCTCGGCGCCGTGACCAACGCGCTGAACCTCGGCGCCTCGGTGCTCAACACCGCCACGTCGGCGATGAACAGCGTCGAGACCATCCTGAAGCAGATGAAGGCCGACATCGTCACGGCCCAGACCTCCGGCACCAACTCGACCCAGGTGCAGAGCGACGTCACGGCCCAGCAGCAGAGCCTGGTCAGCATCATGAACTCGGCGTCGTTCAACGGCGTCAACCTGCTCGACGGTTCGACGTCGACGACCAACATCGTCGACAGCTTCTCGCGCAGCGGCAACAGCACCACCACCACGGGCGTGCTGACCGTCAACACCAGCGGCATCGCGCTCGGCGGCAGCGGCGGCGCGGCCGGCGGCATCCTGGGCACCAGCCTCGGCGTCTTCTCCGGCACCGCCTCGACCAGCACGGGCTCGGGTGTCTTCGCGGCCGACAGCATCCTCGGCTTCAGCCTCGGCACCAGCCCCTCGGCGACCGACCTCACGACCCTGGGCACGGCCATCGATGCGGCCATCTCCAATGTCACGGCCGGCGCCGCGACCCTGGGCCAGTATTCCACCACGGTCACGAACCAGCTCTCCTTCACCTCCTCGATCTCGGACGCCATCACGTCGGGCGTCGGCTCGCTGGTCGATGCCGACATGAACGTCGCCTCGACCCGCCTCCAGGCCCTGCAGACCCAGCAGCAGCTCGGCATCCAGGCGCTCTCGATGGCGAACCAGAACAGCCAGCTCATCCTCAAGCTGTTCAACGGCTGATCCGCCACCTTCGACGTTCGGGTCCTTCCGTCGGCCGCGCCCTCCTGGCGCGGCCGATCTCGTTCGAAGAGGGCCACGGCGGCGCTGGGGTCCGGGTCACGTCGCCGTCGTCCATCTTTTTTCGGCCGGTGAGAGTTAAACGTTAACCAGGAGGTGAGTTGCCCGCGCCGGATCCCGGGCGGGCCGGCTGCATTCAAGATTTCATCAATAGCTGCCTCATAGGTTCGGCTTCACGCAAGATTGATCGACGGCCTTCCGGGCGACGATCAAAGGCATCAAGCCGCTCCAGCGTACCGGTATCGAGTCCGGGATGTCCTCAGTCGCGTCGCACCATCAGGATATCCGACAATGAGCAGCCTTCTCACCAATACCTCCGCCATGACGGCGCTGCAGAACCTTGCGAATACTCAGAAGAACCTGAAGGAGACGCAGTCGCAGATCTCGTCCGGCCTGGCGGTCGCCAACGCGTCCGACAACGCCGCCTACTGGTCCATCGCCACGACGATGAAGTCCGACGTCAGCGCGCTCGGCGCGGTGACCAACGCGCTGAACCTCGGCGCCTCGGTGCTCAACACCGCCACGTCGGCGATGAACAGCGTCGAGACCATCCTGAAGCAGATGAAGGCCGACATCGTCACGGCCCAGACCTCCGGCACCAACTCCACCCAGGTGCAGAGCGACATCACGGCCCAGCAGCAGAGCCTGGCCAGCATCATGAACTCGGCGTCGTTCAACGGCGTCAACCTGCTCGACGGTTCGACGTCGACGACCAACATCGTCGACAGCTTCTCGCGCAGCGGCACCAGCACCACCACCACGGGCGTGCTGACCGTCAGCACCAGCGGCATCGCGCTCGGCGGCAGCGGCGGCGCAGCCGGCGGCATCCTGGGCACCAGCCTCGGCGTCTTCTCCGGCACGGCCTCGACCAGCACGGGCGCGGGCTCCTTCGCGGCCGACAGCATCCTCGGCTTCAGCCTCGGCACCAGCCCGTCGGCGACCGACCTCACCACGCTGGGCACGGCCATCGATACGGCCATCTCCAATGTCACGGCCGGCGCCGCGACCCTGGGCCAGTATTCCACCACGGTCACGAACCAGCTGTCCTTCACCTCCTCGATCTCGGATGCCCTGACCTCGGGCGTCGGCTCGCTGGTCGACGCCGACATGAACGTCGCCTCGACCCGCCTCCAGGCCCTGCAGACCCAGCAGCAGCTCGGCATCCAGGCGCTGTCCATCGCCAACCAGAACAGCCAGCTCATCCTCAAGCTGTTCCAGTGACGCTCGACCGCTCGCCGGGCCCCTAGGCGGGCCCGGCGCTCCGACCCAGGGTCCCGCGCTCCGGCGCGGGCCCTTTTCGGCGTTTCCACTCTCGCCGTGGAGGGCCGCCGCGGGACAGCCCGGGACAAGCGAGGGCTGCCATGGTGTCCCGTGACGGACACCATCGCGCATGGAGTGGGCCCTTGAACCGAATGGCACGAAGGCGGGCGGAGTCCGAGTCGCGCCGCGCCGCGGCGAGCGGCGGCCCGCCGCTCCGGGCCGCCGCCACGGCCGCGCTGGCGGCGGGCGACGAGGACCGCGCGGCGTCGCTCTATCGTGCCTGCCTCGGCGCCGACCCGGACGACGAGACGGCCCTCAACGACCTCGGCGCCCTGACGGCCCGCCGGGGCAGCCACGGCGAGGCCATCGCGCTCTTCGAACGCCTGCTCGCGCTGAACCCCGGCCATGCCGAGGCCTGGCTCAACCTGGCGCTCTCGCTCGGCGACGAGAAGCGCCACGCGGATGCCGCGGCGGCGGCCCGCAAGGCCATCGCGCTCGCGCCGCGCAACCCCAATGCCCATGCGGCCCTGGGTCATGTGCTCGGCCTCACGGCGGACCTCGCGGGGGCGGCGGCGGCCTGCGCCAGCGCACTCGCCCTCGTTCCGGATTTCGCACCCGCCCACATGCGCCGCGCCCGCATCCTGCGCCAGATGGGCAACACGGAGGAGAGCCTCGCGAGCTGCGACGCGCTGATCAGGTCGAAGCCCGACGACGTGACGGGCTACGCGGAACGCGGCCTCACGCTGGCGGCGGCGGGCCGGCGGGGCGAGGCGGAGGCCATGTTCCGGGAGGTTCTCGAGCGCCAGCCCGGCCATGCCGAAGCCCTCGTGGGGCTCTGCCGGTCGCTGCTCGAGAGTCACGACGCCGACGGGGCCGTCGCACAACTCGACCGCGGCCTGCTGCACAATCCCAGCGTCGCCCGGCTGCACATGCTGCGGGGCTTGCTGAACCAGAAGCGCGGCCGCATGGCGGACGCCCAGGCGGACCTGCGCCGCGCCATCGAGATCGACCCTTCCGACGCCACCGCCTACCTCAACATGGGCGCCTTCCTGTCGAAGACGGACCGCTTCATCGAAGCCATCCTGTTCCTGGAGCATGCGGCGCGCCTCGACCCCACCCTGGTGGACTGCTACGGCCAGCTGGCCGAGGTCCATCGGCAGCTCGGGCACCATTCGGTGGCGATCACGCTGCTGGAGCACGGCTGCGAGCTCGCGCCCGAGCGGACGGAGCTGCGCTGGCTGGCCTGCTGGACCCGCATGCACGGCTGTGCCTGGCAGGATTACCAGGCGCGGATCGAGGACATGAAGGCGCGCGCCCTCGCGGCCGGCGATCCGCTGTCGCCCTTCCTGGTCATCGCCCTCGGCCTGCCGGGCCCGGAGACCCTGCTCTGGACCCGCGCCTGGGCCGAATCTCAGATGCCGACCCCGGCCGTGCCGGCCAGGCGCACCATCCCGGCCGGCGCCCTACGCAAGGACGGCCGCATCCGCGTCGGCTACGTGTCGGCGGATTTCCGCGGTCACGCCGTGGCGGCGCTCGTCGCCGAACTGTTCCACCTGCACGACCGCGGCGGCTTCGAGATCTTCGGCTACAACATCGGCCGGGTCGATGGTTCGGCCCTGGGCCGCGACATGGCGTCGGGCCTCGACCACCGCGTCGATCTCGCCTTCCTCGACGACCACGACGCCGCCGACAGGATCGCGGCGGACGAGATCGCCGTCCTCGTCGACCTCAACGGCTTCACGACCGACAGCCGCCCCGGCATCTTCGCCTACAGGCCCGCCCCGATCCAGGTCAACTACCTCGGCTACCCCGGCTCCATGGGGACGACCCACATCGACTACGTGATCGCCGACCCGGTCGTGGCGCCCTTCGCCCTGCAGGACCAGTTCGACGAGGCCATCGTCCACCTCCCGCACAGCTATCAGCCCAACGACCGGCGCCGGCCCGGCCCCGATCCCGAGGCGCGCCGCGACGAGCACGGCCTGCCGCCGTCCGGCTTCGTGTTCTGCTGCTTCAATGCCAACTTCAAATTGACCCCGCTCGTGTTCGGCATCTGGATGCGGCTGCTGAGCCAGGTGCCGGGTTCGGTGCTGTGGTTGCTGGGCGGCAACGACCTGTCCGAGCTCAACCTCCGCTCGGCCGCCGAGGCCCAGGGGGTCGCGGGCGCCCGCATCGTCTTCGCGCCGCGGGCCTCCTACGACAGGCACCTCGCGCGGCTCGGCCTCGCCGATCTCTTCCTCGACACGCTGCCCTACAACGCCCACACCACGGCGAGCGAGGCCCTGTGGTGCGGCGTGCCGGTCCTGACCTGCCTGGGGGCGCAGTTCGCCGGCCGGGTCGCCGCGAGCCTCGTCACCGCCGTGGGCCTGCCCGAACTCGTCACGACGAGCTTCGAGGCCTACGAGGCCCTCGCCCTGGCGCTGGCCCGAGATCCGGCACGGCTCGGGGCGCTGCGCGCCCGCCTCGTCGCCGACCGCGACGGGGCGCCGCTGTTCGACACGCCGCGCTACGCCCGGAACTACGAAGCGGCGCTGGAGCACATGGTCGCCCTGTGCGAGGCCGGAGAGCCGCCGCGGCCCTTCGCGCTCCCCGAGCGCGGCGGGACGGCCCGCGCCTGAGCGGCCGCGCGCCGTCCTCGTCCGGTCCCGCGGGGGCCGGGCTTAAGGGGTCGGCAACCGTGTTGCGCTAACGTCCGTTCACGATCCGGGCGGGGCAGGGCGCCGCCGTCCGGCCGGGCGGAACCCCGCCGTTCACCCCTCGCCCCATGATCCTCTGTCGACCGCCGGAAGCCATCGATGAGCAGCCTCACAGAACAGGCACCGGCGGGAGGAGGGGCGGCCGCGGGCGGCGGCTACGCCGTGGCCCGGTCCGGGCCGCCATCCCCGCCGCGCGCCGAGCCCGCCACTGCGGCGCCGGCCGGCGAGCCCAGGCCCGGCGACCCGCACGACCTCCACCCGGCCCAGGCGGCCGAGGGCGCCAAGCCCGCCGCGGCGGCCGAGGCCCATGCCAACCCCCTCGCGGCGCTGCTCGAACAGGCCCGCGCCGCCCAGGCCCAGCTCGCCGACCAGCCGTTGCCCATCACCAACCACAACAGCCGTCTCATCATGAAGCTCTTCGGCGGCTGAACGCCCCGAAGCCGCACCGACGGCCCGGCCCGTGCGGCGCGCCCTTCGGCCCCGCTTCGCAAGGGGGGCGCGGCCTCCGGCGCGGCGCCGCCCCGGCTGTCCTGCCGAAGGCCAACCCCCGCACAAGCTCCGTTGACGACACTGAGCTCTGACGCCGTAAGCCGTCAGGGGTATCGATGAACGCGATGGATCAGGTGCAGCGGTTGTGGGGGAATCTCCTGCAGCTCGGGGGACGCAAACTCGGCGCCCTCGCGGCCGTCGGGGTCGCGGTCTTCGCGCTCGTGGGCGTCGGCGGCTATTTCCTCAGCCGCCCCGCGACCGAGACGCTCTATTCCGGGCTCGACCGCGGCGACGTGGCGTCGATCGGCGCTGCCCTGCACGATGCCGACATCGCCTTCGACGTGAGCCCCGACGGCACCTCCGTGGCGGTGCGCTACGGCCAGACCGCGCAGGCCCGCATGCTGCTCGCCGAGCGCGGCCTGCCGCATTCGGGCAATGCCGGCTACGAGCTTTACGACAAGATGGGCTCGCTCGGCCTCACCTCCTTCATGCAGGACGTGACGCGCGTCCGGGCGCTCGAAGGCGAACTCGCCCGCACCATCCAGTCCATGGCGGGCATCCGGGCGGCGCGTGTCCATGTTGTGCTGCCCGACGAGGGATCGTTCCGTCGCGCCCGTCAGCCGCCCTCGGCCTCGGTGGTGATCCGCGCCTCCTCGTTCGACGACAGCCACGTGGCGGCGGCCATCCGCCACCTCGTGGCGGCCGCCGTGCCGGGCATGACGATCGACGAGGTCACGGTGCTGTCGACCGACGGCACCGTGCTGGCCTCGGGCGACGACGCCAGCAACGCCGCTCCCACCAAGATGCTCGACCTCGAGAAGGTCATCGACCGCAACGTCGCCGAGAACATCCGCCGCACCCTGATGCCCTCGCTCGGCGCCAAGAACCTGCAGGTCTCGGTCACGGCCCGGCTCAACACCGACACGCGGCAGACCGCCGAGACCACCTACAATCCCGACGGCCGCGTCGAACGCTCGACCCGCACCGTCAAGGAAGTGCAGAACCAGCAGAACTCGACGAGCGCCGCCCCCGCCAGCGTCGGCCAGAACATCCCCGGCGCCAAGCCGCCCGCCGGCGACGGCAAGACCTCGTCCGAGCAGAACGACAAGCGCGAGGAGCTGAACAACTTCGAGATCTCGTCCAAGACCGTGACGACGTCGAGCGCCGGCTACAACATCGACCGGCTGTCGATCGCGGTGGTGATCAACCGGGCGGCCTTCGCGGCCGCGCTGGGCGACAAGGCCACCCCCGAGGCGGCGGACAAGAAGCTCGCCGAGGTCGAACAGCTCGTCGGCACCGCGGCCGGCGTCGACAAGACGCGCGGCGACACGGTGAAGATCATGGCGGTCGACTTCGTCGACAACGCCCGCGACCTCGAGCCCGTGCCGGCACCCGGCCTGACGGAGGCCGTGATGCGGCAGTCGGGCACGCTGATCAACGCCGGCCTGGTGCTGCTCTTCACCGGCATCGTGGTGGTCTTCGTGGTCCGGCCGCTGCTGCGTGTCCTGTCGGTCCCGGGGGCGGCGAGCGCCGGTGTCGACGATCTGCCGGCCCTGGCCATGGCGGGCGACGGGCTGATGATGCTGCCCGAGCCGGGCGACATGGGCGGGCTCGACGGCATGGCGGGCGGGCTCGACGGCCTCGGGGGCGGGGCCGCGCCGCTCCAGGTCGGCGCCTGGGACGAGGAGGTCAGCCTCATCGACGACATCACGAGCCAGCCCCGCCGCTCGCCGCAGAAGCGGCTGGAGCAGATGATCGAGTTCGATGAGGAACAGGCCGCCGCCGTGCTGAAGCAGTGGATCCACAAGAAGGAAGCCGCCTGATGAGCGCGCTCCTCCGGCTTCTCGTCGAGTTCGAGGTCCCGGTCCCCGGGCGCCAGGCGGCCCCCGAGATGCCCGTCGCGGCGGACCTCGACGCGGGCTTCGACGCGGGCCTCGACCCGGACCTCGACGCGGCCTTCGGCATGACGCCGGACGGGATGCCGGACCTGTCGGGCTTCGGCGAGGAGGACCTCGGCACGGACGAGGGCCTCGCGCTGCTCGCGCCACCCGACGACCCCGCCGCCGCGGCGGTGGCGGCCGCGCTGGCCGAGGCGGAGGCGGTCCATGCCGCGGTCCTGGCCGAGACCGCCGAGCGCCACGCCGCCGAGCTCGCCGAGGCGCGGCTGCGCTGGGTGGCCGACGAGGCGGCGCCGCTCGCCGAAAGCTTCCGCCAGGCGCTCGCCGGGCTCGAGGACTCGCTCGCCGACGGGCTCGGGGCCGCGCTCGAACCGCTGCTCGGCGGGGCGCTGCGGCAGGCGGCCGTGCGCGAACTGCGCGGCGCGATTGCCGATCTGGTCCTCGCCGGCATGGGCGGGCGCATCGCCGTCTCCGGTCCGGCCGACCTGCTCGACGCGCTCGGGGAGGCGCTCCGCGACGCCGGCATCGACACGGCCGGCATGGATTTCGCGCCCGCGGATGTCGCCGAAGTGTCGGTCACCGCCGACGCCAGCGCCATCGAGACGCGCCTCGGCGCCGTGACGGAAGCGCTGCAGCGCCGCCTGGGGACCTGAGCATGAGCGACGAAGCCCACCCCCACGAGATCATCATCATCAAGCGCCACCACGGCGCCCACGAGGACGGCCACCACGGCGGCGCCTGGAAGATCGCCTACGCGGACTTCGTCACCGCCATGATGGCGTTCTTCCTCGTCATGTGGCTGCTGTCGGCCAACGAGAAGACCAAGGCCGCCATCGTCAAGTATTTCAACCCGATCCAGCTCGTCGATTCCACCCCGCAGCCGCCGGGCCTCGGCGACCCTTCCGAGAAGTCGCCCAGCCCCAAGAAGGCGGGCGCCAAGGCGACGCCCGAGAAGGACATCAAGGACGCCAAGGAGCCCGGCGCCGCCAAGGAGGCGGAGTCCAAGGAGTCCGAAGCCAAGGAGACGGGCGCCAAGGAGACCGTGGCCAAGGCGGAGGAGACGAAGCGGGAGAAGGCCACGAAGGAGGAGCAGAAGAAGGACGACGCGGCCCTGTTCCGCGACCCCTACGCGGCTCTGACCGAGATCGGCGCCAAGGACGCTCCTCCCTCGCGGGCCGGCATCCGGGCGCCCAACGACGGCAACAAGGGCGGCGCCGGCACGGCCGCGGCGGCCGAGGGCCAGGGCGGGGACGCCTACCGGGACCCGTTCGACCCCGTCGTCGTGGCGCCGCGGGGCGACATCGAGGGCGCGGCCGATTCGGGCCGCAGCGACCCGGGTCTCACGGCGTCCCAGCCCCGCCCGCAGCCGGACCCCGTGCCCGTGCCGCCCGCCAGGAGCGAGACCCCCTCGGCCGAGGCGTCCCCCGCGCCGGGCGCCGGGCCGCTGCCGGCCGATCCCTCCGCCAAGGCCGCCGAACTCAAGTCCCGCATCGACGCGCTGGTGAAGTCGGCCGCCGCGACCTCGTCGGGCCCGCAGCCCCGGATCGAGGTCAAGGCCACCGCCGAGGGCGTGCTCATCGGGCTGACCGACGACGCCAAGTTCTCGATGTTCGCCAGCGCCTCGGCCGAGCCCGCGCCCCGCACCGTGACGCTGATGGAGAAGATCGGCCGCGTGCTGAAGAGCCAGAAAGGCCACATCGTGCTGCGCGGCTATACCGACAGCCGCAAGTACCGCTCCGACACCTACGACAACTGGCGCCTGTCCTCGGCCCGCGCCGACATGGCGCATTACATGCTGGTGCGCGGCGGCGTCGACGATGCCCGCTTCGAGCGGATCGAAGGCTACGCCGACCGGCGGCCGCGCAACACCAAGGACCTCGAGAGCCCCGACAACCGCCGCATCGAGATCCTGCTGAGGGAAACGCCATGACGTCGTCCCGTCGCCCCCGCGGTGCCGCCTTCGCCTGCGGCCTGATCCTCGGCCTGTGGGCTCTCGGCCCGGCCACGGCCGCCGAAGAGGCGCACGAGGAGGCCGCGCCGGTCGGGCCGGCCGCGGCTGCTGCGGCTCCGGCACCGGCCGCTGCCGCCGCGCCCGACCGCGCCAAGCCCGAAGCCGGCAAGCCCGAAGTTGCCAAGCCCGAAGCCGCCAAGCCCGGCGACACCGCCCAGGGCCTCGCGCCCTACCAGGCGCTCCGGTCCCTGCAGGTGCTGCAGAACCAGGTGGCCCATGGCAACGCGACCGCCCAGGCGGCGCAGCCGAAGATGCTGGCCCACGTGGCCGACCTCTTCGCGTCCGCCGACCCGGCGGTCTGGAAGGAGCCCCGCAACGCCGAGGCGGCGGCGCTCTACCTGTTCAGCGCCGGACGCGCCAAGACCGTGCGGGCCCTGGCCGAGCGCGGCGTGGTCTTCGCGCCGGAGCGCGACCGCCTGGTCAAGGGCGCCATCGCCTATGCCGAGGGCCAGGACGACGTCGCGCGCGCGCTGCTCGGCACCTACGATCCCCGCACCCTGCCGCGAGGGCTCGGCGGCCACCTGGCGCTGGTGCTGGCGACGCTCTACGCCGGCAAGGACGCGCCGCGAGCCGACGCCCTGCTGGACACGGCGCGGCTCCTCGTGCCCGGCACGCTGGTGGAGGAGGCCGCCCTGCGCCGGCAGGTCTTCCTGCTCGCCGACGTCGTCTCCCTCGACAAGTTCGCCGCCCTGTCGCGCCAGTATCTCCGGCGCTTCCGGGGCTCGATCTTCGCCGCCACCTTCAAGACGCGGCTGACCTCGTTCGCGGTCCGCCTCGCGGTCGCGGGCGATGTCGCGGAACTCTCCAAGATCGATCCCGCCTTCGCGGAACTGCCCCAGGCCGAGCGGCGCTCCATCTACCTCACGCTGTCGCGCGACGCGCTCCTGGCCGGCCGGTCCGACGCGGCGCGCTACGCCTCCGCCCGCGCCCTGGCGCTGTCCCCCGATGCCGCCGAAACGGAACGGGCGCGCCTCTACACGGCCGCCGCTGGGGTCGCCACCGATGCGTCGCCGACGGGCCGCGCGGCTCTCGCGGCCCTCGACCGGGTGCGGCTGTCGCCCCGCGACGCCGAACTGCGCGACGCCGCCGCGGCCGTCGCCTCCTCGATCGACGCCGGACTGAACGACCCCGGGCACGACCTCGGCCGCGAGGGCCCGGCCCCGGAAGCGTCGGGGGCGGCGCTGATCGAGCGGGCCAACCGCGTGATGGCGGCGAGCGACGCCATTCTGGCCGTGGATCCCGGCCTCCCCAGAAGTCCCGAACCGGTCCCCCCGCCCGCCGCCGCGGACGCGAACGGGAGAGTCCCATGAGCGCCGATCTGTCCACGGTCCTGACCGGCTACGGCGGCGCGGCGCGCTCGCAGCCGCAGCCCGGCACCGGTCCGGCCGGCACCGCGGGGGCGGATCCGTCGCGGTTCGGCGGCCTGCTCGACACGATGGCGCGGGGATCCGACACGGCGCCGGGTCAGGCGGCGTCCCAGACCACCGGATCGGAGACGGCCGCCTCGCAGGCGGCCGCGACCCAGGCCGCGACCCAGGCCGCGACGCTCCAGTCCCTTCAGGCCGTCCGGGCCGGCCAGCGCCCGCCGGCGGTCCCGGCCGCGGCGACGGCGGGCGCGGACGCCATGGCGGCTTTCCTGGTGGCGGGGACCCTCAACGGCGCCGTCCCCAACCGTTTGGCGGGATCGCCGGCGGGCGCCGGATCCGACACCGCCGCGACCCGCGCGGAGCCCGACCGCGCCCTCGACGATGCCGTCCTCCCCGCCGCCCCGGGGCCGGACCTCGCCGCGCTGGCGCAGGCGGTGCTCCTCGCCTCGCCCCCGCTTCAGCCGGTGGCGCCGCCGCCGCAACCCGCGGCTGCCGCGCCCGGCGCAACGGCCGCGGTCTCCGTCGCCCCGGCCGGACCGTCCTCTGCCGGATCGCCGGGGGCGGGACCCGGAACGGCCGCCCCGCAGGCGGGTGCGGCAGCACCCACGATCGCCAGGCCCGGGCCCGCGGGCGGCGACCCGGCGGCGGGCGACCCGACCGCCGCGCCGCCGTCGGCGGCCTCTCAACCGCGTCCGGCGGCCGGCCCGGACGGCTCGTCCGCCCCGCCGCCCGCGATGCCCACCGCCCCGGCAGCCTCGTCGGCGGCGCTCGCCCCGGCGGCCGTCGCTCCGGCCCCCGCTGCCGCGACCGGGGTCGCCGCGACGCCCGCCGCCCCTTCGCCCGCTGCCCCCGTGACCGCTTCACCCGCCGCCGCCCCGGCCACCCCCGCCGCGCCCTCCGCCGTCCCGGCCGGTGCCGTCGACGCCGCGGGACAGGCCAGCGCCGCCGGTGCGGTGTCGCAGGCCTCCGCGGCCGCGCAAGCGTCGGCGCGGGCCGCACCCAGACCTCCCGGCGGCGTGAAGCCGTCGAGCCTCACGGCCCCGAGTGGTCCCGCTCCCGCCCGGCCCGCCCCGTCGGCGGGCGCGTTTGCCATGGATGCGGCGGGCGCCGGCCTCGCCGCCGCCGCGGCCTCCGCGGCCGACGCGGGTTCGTCCGACGCCATGCCGGACCGCGACGGCGGGGCCGGATCGCTGGCGGCCGACCAGGCCGCGGCCGCGAGCCAGCAGGCCACCCTCGACCCCACCATGACGGGCCAGGTCGCGGCCGCGACCCAGCAGGTGTCGGCCGCGCTGTCGCGACTGGCGGAAGCCGCGACCTCCGATGCTCCCGCCACGGACGCCGGCCCGGCCACGGCCTCCGGCCCGCAATCTCCGGCTTCCGTCCCGGGCACCATCCGGTCGACGCCCGACGGCGGCCGCGAGGTCGTGGTGAAGCTCGACCCGGAGCATCTCGGCAGCGTGTCGATCCGGCTCAGGATGTCGGGCGGCAAGGTCGATATCGCCATCACGGTGTCGGACTCCCACACGCTGGACGTCCTGAACCGCGACCGGCACATGCTCAGCGCGGCCGTGACGGCGGCAGGGCTCGCCGGTGACGGCCTCGCCCTCTCCGGCAAGAGCCAGGGCGAGACCGCGGCCGGCCAGGGCGCCGCGGCCGACACAGGCGCCGCCGCGGGCGACACGCAGGGCGGCACGGGCCGTCCCTCCGATGGCGGCGCCTCGGCCTCCTCCGACTCCTCGGGCAGCCGTCGGCGTCAGGACCGCGGCGCGGCTGCGTCTCGCGGCGACGCGCCGGCCGACGATCCTCAACCCATCGCGGCCGCGCCGCGGACAGGGGCCCTCTATGTTTGACCGTCTCGCCCTCGCCCTCACGGCGCTCGCCCTGTCGGGTCCGGCCGTGGCGGGGCCGGGTCCGGTCGGTCCCGCGGCGGGCCAGCCCGCGGCGGCGGGCCAGGACCCGCTGCAGCGGGCCAGCACATCTGCGAGGCGCAGGTCGCGGCCGCGGCCAAGCGCTACGACATCCCGCTGGCGGTGTTCTACGCCGTGGGGCTGCTCGAGACGGGCGGCCGCGACGGGCTGCAACCCTTCACGATGAACATCGAAGGGCGCTCGGCCCCCAACGCCACGCTGCCGGCCGCACTCGCGACCTTCGAGGCGGCACACCGGCGCGGCGCCACGCTGATCGACATCGGCTGCATGCAGATCAACTATCGTTGGCACGGCAAGAACTTCGCGTCGGTGACGGAGATGTTCGATCCCGCCCACAACGTCGACTACGCCGCGCGCTTCCTCAAGGAACTGAAGACCCGCGAGAAGACGTGGACGCTGGCGGTCGCCCGTTACAACGCCGGGCCGAACAACAACGCCGCCCAGAAGCAATATGTGTGCGGCGTGATCCGGAAGATGGTCAACAGCGGCTTCGGTTCCTGGACGGTCAACGCCCGGTCGTTCTGCGGCGAGCCGGCCGCCTGAGGCGGCGGCGGGGGCGACGTCGAAAATATTTCTCCTGTTAACTTTAAATAATCCCTTCTGCGACATCCTGACGGCATCAACGAAGGTCCATAGCGGACCGAGGCGCCCCGCCTCGCCGCGCTCCGGACCTCCCTGCTGACATGATGTCAAAGAAGGCCGCTCCTCCATGAGTCTTTTCGGCACCCTCAACACCGGCGTCTCCGGCATGGCCGCCCAGGCCAACTTCCTGAGCACGATCGGCGACAACATCGCCAACTCGTCGACGACCGGCTACAAGCGCGCCACGACGGACTTCGAGACCGTGCTGGGCAACCAATCGGCCAGTTCCTACACGGCCGGCAGCGTCTCGACACAGATCCGCTACGGCATCAGCAACCAGGGCCAGCTGACCTCCAGCACCTCGGTCACCGACCTCGCCATCCAGGGCAACGGCTTCTTCGTGGTCCAGGGCGCCAACGGTTCGACGGCCCTGACGCGCGCCGGCTCCTTCGTGCCCAACGCAGCGGGCGAACTCGTCAACACGGCCGGCTACTCCCTCATGGGCTACAACCTCACGGACGGGTCCTCCGCCACGGTGAACGGCACGGGCGGCCTCCAGGTCATCAACCTGTCGAAACAGTCCCTGACCGCCAACCCGACGACGGCGGGCTCGCTCGTCTACAACCTGTCGTCCAATACGCCGGCGGTCGCCGCCGGGGCGTCGCTGCCGGCCGCCAACACTGCCGCCGTCAACACGGGCGCGACGTCCTCGACGGCCTCGACCTTCAAGACGTCGGTCGCGGCCTACGACGACCTCGGCAATACCGTGACGTTCGACATCTACCTGACCAAGACCGGTACGGATGCCAGCGGCAATGCCCAATGGCAGGCCGCCGTCTATAATCAGGCCGCTGCGGCGACGACCGGCGCCAGCGTACCGTTCCCCTACAGCCAGAGCCCGCTCAGCGTCGAGAACCTCACATACAGCGCCACGAGCGGGAAGCTCACGAGCGCCACCGTGGGCGGCACCGCCGCCGCCCAGCCGGGCACCACAGGTCCGCTGGCCCTGACGATCCCGGTCCCGGGCGGGCAGCCGATGAACCTCGACATCAGCCAGTCGACGCAGCTCGCGTCGGCCTCCAACGTCACGACCGCGACGGTGAACGGCAGCGCGCCGTCCAAGCTCGACCACGTGACGATCGGCGACGACGGCACCGTCACCTCCGTCTATACCAACGGCATCCAGCAGGCGACCTACCGCATCCCGCTCGCCGACGTGCCGAGCGAGGACAGCCTGACGCCGCTCAGCGGCAACGTCTACGAGCCCAACCTCGGCTCCGGCACCATGACGATCGGCACCGCCACGACCGGCTCGCTCGGCAGCATCAAGTCGAACGAGCTCGAGAACTCCACCGTCGACCTCGCGACCGAACTCACCAACATGATCTCGGCGCAGCGCTCCTACGAGGCCAATTCCAAGGTCATCCAGGCGAGCTCGGACCTGCTCAAGGCCGTCGATCAGCTGTCCGGCTGATCCGCGTTCCCCGCCCGCGCCGCGTCTAGGACCCCCCGATGTCTCTCTCGACGACCCTCAACATCGCGCAGAGCGCGCTCAGCACCAACGCGGCGCTGTCGACCATCGTGTCGCGCAACATCGCGGGCGTGAACGACCCGACCTATTCCACGAAGCTGGCCACCGCGGTCACGACCTTCGATGGGGGCGTGCGGATGAGCTCCGTGCGCAACGCCACCGATACGGCGCTGTTCAACAACCTGCTCTCGGCCAAGTCGGGCGCCGCCTCCGCGTCGGCGCTGTCCGACGGCCTCGGCCAGCTCGAGCAGACGCTCGGGCTGTCCACCACCACGGCGGCGGACGGGACCTCGACCGATACGTCGCCCGCGACGCTGCTGGGCAACCTGACCGACGCGATCCAGCAATATGCCGCCGCCCCCGCCAATCCCACGCTGGGCCAGGCGGCCGTGACGGCGGCCAGGACCCTGGCCACCAGCCTCAACGCCGCCTCGACGACCGTGCAGGCGGTGCGCCAGGGCGCCGACAAGGCCATGGCGGCCTCGGTCGCGAACGTGAACGCGCTGCTCCAGCAGTTCGGGACCGCCAATGCCGCCGTGGCGACGGCGACCTTCGCCGGCACGGATGCCACCACGGCGATCGACTCGCGCAACGCCATCCTCCAATCGCTGTCCTCCGAAATCGGCATCACCACGGCGGATGCCGGCAACGGCAGCCTGGCGATCTACACGGACGGCGGCGCGGCCCTGTTCCAGGGCACGGCCCGCACCGTGTCGTTCACGCCCACCGCCACCTTCGCGCCCGGCTCGGTCGGCAACGCCGTGACGGTCGACGGCGTGCCGGTGACGGGGGCGGGCGCCACCATGGCGTCCAAGACCGGCGCCATCGCGGGCCTGGCGCAGCTGCGCGACACGACCGCCGTCGCCTACGGCGACCAGCTCGACCAGATCGCCGGCGGCCTCGTCTCGGCCTTCTCGGAATCCGACCAGGTCGGCGGCGCGAGCCCCACCATCGCGGGCCTGTTCAAGGCCGGCACCTCCTCGGCGCTGCCCGCCATCACAACGGGCCTCGCCGCGTCCCTGAACGTCTCGGCCAACGTCGACCCGAGCCAGGGCGGGGACGTGACGCTGCTGAGGGACGGGGGCATCAACGCGGGCGGCAGCACCGCCTACACGGCCAACGCCACGGGCGCCGCCAGCTATTCGGCGCATCTCACCGCCATGCTGGCCGGCCTCGACAAGAGCCAGACCTTCGACGCGACCTCCGGCGGCGTGGCGTCGGGCACGCTCGGCGCCTATGCGAGCTCGTCGGTGAGCTGGCTCGAGAACGCCCGGCAGGCGGCCTCGACCGCCTCGACCAACAAGGCCGCGGTCGTGACCCAGACCAGCGCGAACCTGTCGAGCGCCACGGGGGTCAACCTCGACGACCAGCTGAGCAAGATGCTCGACCTCGAACATTCCTACCAGGCTTCGGCCGAGCTGCTCACCACGGTGAAGTCGATGCTCGACTCGCTGCTGCAGGCCGTCAACTGAGCCGCCCTCCGGCGCCCGGGAGCACACAATGACCAGCATCTCGACCCCGGCCCTGACCGCCGCGCCCCGCCTCACCGTGCAGCAGGCGCAGGCGGCACTGGCCAAGGCGCAGGTGGAAGTCTCCAGCGGCAAGATGGCCGACATCGGCCTCGGGCTCGGCAGCGGCACCGGCACCTATGTGGCGCTGAGCGCGCAGCAGAGCCGGCTGCAGGCCATCAAGGATTCCAACGGCACCACCGCCGCCACGCTGTCGGCCACGACCTCGGCCCTCGACGCGCTGCGCGCCACGGCGACGAGCTTCCTCGCCTCGCTGACCCAATCGGCCGGCACCGGCAGCGTCGCCGGAACGCTGGTGGTGACGGCCGGAGCCAACCTCGACGCGCTGACCTCGACGCTCAACACCTCCGTGGCCGGCAACGCGATCTTCGCCGGCATCAATTCCGGCGTGCCCCCCATGACGGCCTATGCGCCGGGCTCGCCCGCCAAGACGGCGGTGGACGGCAGCTTCGCGTCGACCTTCGGCACCACGCAGGACTCGAGCGCCGCCTCGCAGATCAGCGGCCCCGACATGCAGAACTACCTCGACGTGAACTTCGCCAGCCTGTTCGACGCCTCGACCTATGCGGGGACCTGGTCCTCCGCCTCCGACACCGTGCAGACGGCGCAGATCTCCACCACCGAAACGGTCGCGACGTCGGTCAGCGCCAATTCCGACGCGTTCCGCCAGCTCGCCCAGGCCTACGCGATGGTGAAGGAGTTCGGAGGCTCCAACTTCAGCGGCGACGCCGGACAGGCCGTCATCGCCTCGGCCACCAAGCCTCGTCTCCAGCGCCATCTCGGGGCTGACCACGACGCGCAGGCCGGCGTCGGCATGGCGCAGTCGGCGGTGTCCGACGCCAACGACCGCATGACGACGCAGATCGACTACCTGTCCACCCGGTCGAGCGACATGGTGGCGGTCGATCCGTCGGCCCTGGCCACCCAGATCTCGGGCCTGCAGACGCAGATCCAGGCCTCCTACGAAATCACGTCTCAGCTCCAGCAGCTGAGTCTGGTGAACTACCTCAAGTGATCCGTTTCCGGGTCGGCCGGCTCGCGCCGTCCGATCGCAGCTTGGGGGAAGGAGCACGCCCGCCGTCGGGCGCTCGCTCTGGAAACATGTGATTCGCGTCGCCGAAGGATCGAGAATGTACCAGTTCTCCTATGCCGATATCCTGGCCGACGATGCCGACGATGCCCGCGCCCGCGAGCGGCAGGCGCTCGACCAGGCGGTCGCGCTGCTCCAGCACGCCGCCGACGACCGAGCCGCGGCTCCTTCGAGGAAACGCAAGGCGCTCGACTTCACCAACCAGCTGTGGGCCTTCTTCATCAAGGACCTCGCCCATCCCGGCAACGCCATGCCGGACGAGCTGCGCGCCAACCTCATGTCGATCGGCCTCGGCGTCATGAAGGAGTGCAACCGCATCCTGCTCGGCGACTCGCGCGACTTCGCCGCCGTGGCCGAGATCTGCGGCATCATCCGCGACGGCCTGCAACTGAGGCGCCGTCCGATGCACATCACGCTGCGCGCCAACGAGAAGATCTTCATCAACGGCGCCGTGCTCAAGGTCGACCGCAAGACGTCGATCGAACTGATGAACGACGCGGTCTTCCTGCTCGAGGCCCACGTCATGCTGGAGCGGGACGCCACGACGCCGCTGCGCCAGCTCTACTACATCGTCCAGCTGATGCTGATCGAGGCGCGGGAGCGGCGCGAGAACCGCACGATGTTCACGAGCCATTGCGCCGCCATGGCCGGGCATCTATGACGATGCCGCCATCCTCGAGGGCATCCGCAAGGTGTCCGCGCTGGTGGGGCGCTCGCGCCACTTCGAAGCCTTGAAGGTGATCCGCGGGCTGCTGCCGGTCGAGGCCGTGCTGACGGGCCGACCCCACGAGGCCGACGTGCGGATCAAGCCCGCGCCCGTCCCGCCCATCGTGCTGGCGCAGGCCAGGCTGACGCGGGCCCGGCCGCGCGGGGCCGCGCAAGCCCCGCGCAGGTCACGAGGGTTAAGCCGGACGAGAACCTCAAACGGGAAGCATCCCATGACGAGCGTCACTCCCACCACCGGCACAGGCGCGTCCTCGTCCACCACCACGGCGCCCGCCACCACGGCGTCGACGGCCGCGGCGGCCCAGCTCAACTTCAACTCGTTCCTTCAGCTCATGATCGCCGAGATGAAGAACCAGGATCCGACCAGCCCGACCGATCCCAGCCAGTATCTCGGACAGATTTCGCAGATGTCGGCGGTCCAGCAGGGCATCCTGACCAACACCAAGCTCGATTCGATGCTGACCCAATCGTCGCTGTCGCAGGCCGAGGGCGCGATCGGCAAGGTCGTGACCTCGGCGGATGGCGCCACCAGCGGCACCGTGCAGTCGGTGAAACTGGCGAGCGACGGCAGCGTCACGGCGACGCTGGGCACCGGCTCGACCCTGAAGCTCGACAACACCGTCACGATCGGCGCGTCGTCGGCCGGGAGCGCCACCTCGTGAACGAGGCCGACGCGCTCGGGCTGCTGCAGAGCACCATCTGGACCGTGGTCCTGGCGTCCGGCCCCGGCATCGCCACCGCCATGGTGGTGGGCATCGCGGTGGCGCTGTTCCAGGCGCTCACCCAGATCCAGGAAACGACGCTCACCTTCGTGCCCAAGATCGTCGCCATGCTGGTGGTGCTGACGCTGACGGCGTCCTTCATCGGCTCGCAGATCTTCCTGTTCACCGAACAGGTCTACGCCCGCATCGAGCGGGGCCCCTGAGCCTTCGCCGGCCGGGGCGGGCGGGCGGCCCTTTCCTCAGGTCTGGCAGACCGCGCAGAAGAACGTCGAGCGTCCCGACTGGACGATGCGGCCGATGATGCCCCGGCAGCCGGGGTTGGGGCAGGGGGCGTCCTCGCGATCGTAGGCGCGGAACCCGTGCTGGAAGGTGCCGAGCTCGCCGTCCGTATGGCGATAGTCCCGCAGCGTCGAGCCGCCCGCCGCCACCGCCTCGTCGAGCACGGCCCGGATGGCCTCGGCCAGCCGCTTCGCCCGCGCCGTGGGTGTCCCGTCGGCCCGGGCCAGCGTGCCGGCGGGCCGCTGCGGCGACAGGCCGGCGCGGTGGAGCGCCTCGCAGACGTAGATGTTGCCGAGCCCCGCCACCAGGCGCTGGTCGAGCAGGGCGGCCTTGAGCGGCGCGGCCTTGCCGGCCATCAGCCGCGCCAGCACGCGCGCGTCGAAACCCTCGCCCAGGGGCTCGACCCCGATGGCGCGGAACAGCGGGTGGGCGGCGAGCTCCGCCGTCCCGACCAGCAGCATGAAGCCGAAGCGCCGGGGATCGTTGTAGGTGATGGTCGCCCCGGAATCGAAGGCGAAGCGCACGTGGTCGTGCGGGCTCTCGGCGCCCGGCAGCGTCGGGGCGCCGCGCCCGTAGTAGAACGATCCCGGCAGGCTGTCGCGCGCGGCCCCGGCGGCATCGCCCGCCGCGACCCGGAACGAGCCCGTCATGCCGAGATGGGCGGCCAGCACCATGCCGTCGTCGAGCCCGACCAGGAGGTATTTGGCGCGCCGGCCCACCTCCTCGACGCGCCGGCCGCGGAGCCGCTCGGCGAAACGGTCCGGAAAGGGGAAGCGCAGGTCGGCCCGGCGCTGCTCGACAGCGGTGAAGGTCGCGCCCGTCATGGCCAGAGCCAGGCCGCGGCGGACGGTTTCGACTTCGGGAAGTTCGGGCATGATGCTAAAGCGGGGCCTCTCTCGACCCCGGAGATGGGTGCGGCGGGGTCCCGCCGCCAGTCCGCGCCGCTCCGTCCAGAAGGCCACGATGACCCGTCCGAAACAGCCCCGGTCCGCCGGTCCCGCAGCTCCCGACACGCCGGCCGGCGACGGAACGACGCATTTCGGCTTCTCCGACGTGGCGCTCGAGCGCAAGCAGGAGCTGGTCGACGGCGTGTTCCACAAGGTCGCGGAACGCTACGACGTCATGAACGACGTGATGTCGGGCGGCCTGCACCGGGTGTGGAAGGATGTCCTCGTCGGCATGGTGAAGCCGTCCCGCTCGGCGCCGTTCCGCCATCTCGACGTCGCCGGCGGCACCGGAGACGTCGCGAGGCGCGTCGCCAAGGCGGGCGGCTCCGCTCACCGACGTGACGGTGCTCGACATCAACGCCGACATGCTGCGGGTCGGCCGCGGCCGCCTCGCCGCGACGGCGCGGGACGTCCACTTCGTCGCCGGCAATGCCGAGAGCCTGCCGCTGCCGGGCGGGCGCTTCGACTGCTATACGATCGCCTTCGGCATCCGCAACGTGCCCCGCATCCCCCTGGCGCTGGCCGAGGCCCACCGCGTGCTGAAGCGCGGCGGCCGCTTCCTGTGCCTCGAATTCTCGGCCGTCGACGTGCCGGGGCTCGACAAGGTCTACGAGGCCTTCTCGTTCAAGGTCATCCCCCGCATGGGCCGGGTGATCGCCGGCGATGCGGAGCCCTACCGCTACCTCGTCGAGTCGATCCGCCGCTTCCCGGGCGTCGAGACCTTCTCGGACATGATCGCCGAGGCCGGGTTCCGCCGCGTCAGCGCCACGCGGCTGACGGGCGGGGTGGTGACGATCCACTCGGCCTGGAAGCTCTGAGACGCCCATGCTGGCGAGCTTCGGGCATATCGGCCGGCTGACCCGGGCCGCCTTCGTGCTGGCCCGGGAGGGCGTCTTCTCGGGCGTCGATCCCCAGACCCTGCCGGTGGCGGCCCGGGCGCCGCTCGCGCTGGCCCGCATGGTGGCGCGGCCGCGCGCCGGTGCCCGGGGCAACAGCCTCGGCATCGCGATGGGGCGGCTCGGGCCGTCCTACGTCAAGCTCGGGCAGTTCCTGGCCACCCGGCCGGATGTCGTCGGCGCCGCGGCGGTGCGCGACCTCGAAGCCCTGCAGGACCGCGTCACGCCCTTCCCCCGGACCGTCTCGGTGGCGATCATCGAGGCCGCCTTCGACCGGCCGCTCGACCAGACCTTCGCGTGGTTCGGCGAGCCCGTGGCGGCGGCCTCCGTGGCGCAGGTGCACCGGGCCCGCCTCACGGCGGCGCGCGGCGGCGGCGAGGTCGCCGTGAAGGTGATGCGGCCCGGGGTCGAGCGCCGCTTCAAGCGCGATCTCGGAGACCTCTATTTCGCGGCCCGGACGGCGGAGCGGCTGGCGCCCGAAGCCCGCCGCCTGCGCCTCGTCGAAGTCATCGACGCCCTCGCCCGGTCCGTCACCATGGAGATGGACTTCCGCATCGAGGCGGCGGCGGCGAGCGAGTTCGGCGAGAACGTCCGCGACGACCCGGACTTCCACATCCCGGCGATCGACTGGACGCTGACCGCCAAGGACGTGCTGACGCTCGAATGGGTCGACGGCATCTCGCTGACCGACGTGCCGGCCCTGCGGACGCGCGGCTACGACCTGCCGGCGCTCGGCCGCACCGTGATCCAGTCCTTTCTGCGCCACGCCATGCGCGACGGGCTGTTCCACGCCGACATGCACCAGGGCAACCTGTTCGTCGACGCGCAGGGGCGGCTCACGGCGGTCGATTTCGGCATCATGGGGCGTCTCGGGCGGCGGGAGCGCCGCTTTCTGGCCGAGATCCTCTACGGCTTCATCACGCGCGACTACATGCGGGTGGCCGAGGTGCATTTCCAGGCCGGCTACGTGCCGGGCCGGCACCGTGTCGAGGACTTCGCCCAGGCCATCCGCGCCATCGGCGAACCCATCCATGCGCGGCGGGCCGACGAGATCTCGATGGCGAAGCTGCTCACGCTGCTCTTCGAGATCACGGCGCTGTTCGACATGAAGACGCGCGTCGAACTCGTCATGCTGCAGAAGACCATGGTGGTGGTCGAGGGCGTAGCGCGCACGCTCGATCCGAGGCTCGACATGTGGGAGACCGCCGAACCCGTGGTGCGCAGCTGGATCGAGGACAATCTCGGCCCCGCCGGCAAGCTCGGTGACGCGGTCTTCACCGTCTCGTCGCTGGCCCGGGGGGCGCTCGGCCTGCCCGACCTGCTGTTGCGGGCCGAGAAGATCATCCTCAACCTCGAAATGGCCACCGAGGACGACGGCGCCCTGTCGGCCACGCGGCTCGAGACCGTGGCCAATGCCGAATCGGCCCGCCTGACCTGGCTCGGCATCGCCCTCTGGATCATCGCGCTCTGCGTCGCCTGGAAGGTGATTTTGGGTTAAAATTGTCTTTTTTCTGAGTTTCTAAGAGATAACTCACGGCGTTTAGAGCATAATTTGCCCATTGCTGGCATGGATACTAAGAAGTTTTTTTGTTGTAGTAGACAGGCGCGGCGGAACGGGGCACCGTGGCGTTTGCATCGCCGGGCGGCAGTGCGAGATCTTTGGTCGAGCGAGCCATGAACGAACAATTGTCCAAGCGAACCGCCGAAGCCGACAAGCGTGTGGGCGCTTGTGTCCGGGCCGCGCGCGTCAAGGCCGGGCTCAGCCAATCCAGGCTGGCGGCGGAACTCGGCATCACCTTCCAGCAGCTGCAGAAGTACGAAAAGGGCAAGAACCGCATCGCGGTGAGCACGCTCCTGCTCATCGCCGATGCGCTCGCGCTGCCGGTGCAGAGCTTCTTCGGCTCGATCGAGCGGCAGGCGACCGACAGCAGCGACTGGCCCGACCTGCTGAGCAAGGACAACATCCGCCTGATCCGGGCCTTCTCCAACATCGGGGACGCGGAAGTCCGCCGGCGCATCATGAGTCTGATCCTCGCCGTCACGGACGACGACGACGACATCGGCTTCATCGGCGAGGTCGGCCTGCAGGAGCGCAGCCCCCATCTCGCCTGACAGGCCGGCCCCTCGGCCGAAGAGGACGAGGCGGCTCCCCCGCCGATCCCGGTGAGCCCGTTCGAGCACGCTCGGTCCGGTCGCGGACCCTGAGCCTCCAAGGCTCCGCCTCGGCCTGGGGCCGGCGAAATTTCGGCCCGCGAGGCATCATTGGTAAAGGACAGGCGCGGGGCCTCGGGCTACCTGCGACGTCATGCGCCATCGTGTCGTCTGCGTCGGAACCTCCGATCGCCCGCCGGGAACCGCCCCGAACCGGCGCGGCGGAGGGACGGCATGAGCCTGCTGGCCGTCTACGTCGGGTCGTTCCTGGGGAGCCTCGTGGCGATCGCCGGGCTCGGGCGGATCCTGCTCTGGCCGCGGCGTCATCCCGGCGCCGTGCCGCCGGCCGGACCGGCACCGGCGGACCGGGCGAGGACACGTGTGCCCAGGCCACGGAGCCGGGCCCGGTTTCGCGACGCGCGGCCGCCGTTGGTATAAGCAGAGGCCTCGGACCGGCTCAGAGATCCAGGATGGCCAAGGACAGAAGCGGCGGACGCGCCGCCCCGATCGCCGCGGACGCACCCCAGGCCGGCCGACGGTCGCAGCGCCTCCGGCTGCGGGCGGCCTGGATGTACCACGTCGAGGAGATGACGCAGAGCGCCATCGCGGAAGCTCTGGGGGTCGGCCGCGTCACCGTGGTGCGGCTCCTGTCCGACGCGCAGGCCCTGCACGAGGTGCGGATCTCCCTCAGCCGCGACATTGCCGATCTCACCCGGCTCGAACGCGCGCTGGAGCGCCGCTTCGGCCTCGTCGAGGCCGTGGTGGCGCCGCTGTCCTCCCCCCAGGCGGACCCGACGCTGCCGATCGGGGCCGCCACGGGCCGCACGCTGTCGGACCTCTTGAGGCCCGGCATGCGCATCGGCGTCGGCTGGGGCAAGACCCTCATCGCGGCCCTGAACGCCATCGACGAGCGCCCGCTGCCCGGCCTCGCGGTGGTGTCCATGCTGGGCGGCATCGCCAAGGTGCTGCAGTACAATCCCGCCGATTTCGCCTGGCAGCTGTCGCGCCTGCTGCAGGCCGATTGCTTTCTCATCCCGGCGCCTGCCGTGGTGGACAGCCCCGAGACCAAGCGGGCGCTGATCGAGCGCTGCGGCCTCCACGAGATCTTCGATCTCGGCCGCGCCCTCGACGCCGTCGTGCTGAGCGTCGGCGGCATGGGGCCCGACAACACCTCCTACAGTTTCGGCTATTTCTCGGAGGCGGACCGGCGCTCGCTGCTGGCGGCCGGGGCGGTCGGCGACCTGCTCTACCAGTTCTACGACATCCACGGCACCGTGCTCGACCATCCCGCCAATGCCCGCGTGATGGCGATCCCCTGCGACAGCATCCTGGCCGCGCCGGTGCGGGTCCTGACCTCCGGCGGCCCCGGGAAGGTCGACGCCATGCTGGGTGCCATCCGCCTCGCCCGGCCGACCGTGCTGATCACCGACGAGGCGACCGCCGCCGCGCTGCTCGAGGCCGTCGGCGAGCCGCCCCCGGCGTGACGGCCGGAGAGCGGACCGGCCGCGGGGGGGCGCCCGCCCTCAGCCCTCGAAAGCGTCCGCTTCGGGGAGCGGCTCCCGGGCGATCCGGTCCTCGTCGTCCCGCTCGGCTGTGTCGAGCCGCCGGGCGAGCCGCCCGAGCCGACCGAGCAGCACGCCGATGAAGATCAGCACCAGCCCGCCGACCAGGCAGGTGATCTCGGTGCCGAACTGCGCGTCGGTGGGGGCATGCCGGGTCGTGAGCAGGCCGAAGGCCACGATCAGGATGCCGCACAGGATCGCCAGGATCGCCACGGGCCGTGCCGCCTCTCAGCCCGCGGCCGCGAGGCCGAGCGCGACCTCGCGGGACCGGTTGAGCGTCTCCATCACGCCGGCGAGTTCGGGTTTGCGGGCGAGGTTGCCGGCGTAGAGCGACGCGCCCGCCGCCACGAGCCGCCCCCGGCGGTCGAGCGCCGCATCGGCGAGCTCCATCATCCTGAGATTGGGCCACGCGATCGGCCGCAGGCTCCGCACCCGTTCGGCGATCTCGGCTTCCTCCGCCTCGGGATGGGCCTGCGCCAGCAGCATCGTCATGGCGGCGGTCGAACGCGAGATGCCCATGTGGCAATGGACCAGCATGTGCCCCTCCGCCCCGGCCGCGAAAGCCTCGCGGCCCCAGGTCAGGATGGCGTCGATGTCCTGGCGTTCCGGCAGCACGATGCCGGGCGCCGCCTCGATCTCGTCGTGGAAGCGCAGCACCAGCCGCCGGTGGTCGCCGTAGCGCGCGAAGGCGTCATGGTCGGCACGCGCCGGGTCCAGGATGGACAGGACGTGGGTGACGCCGCGGTCGGCCTGGGCGTCGAGCTCGTCGAGCCCGCAGACGGTGAGGAGTGAGAAGGCTTGCGGCATGGCGGGACGCTACCGCAGGCCGGGCCGGCAGGGAACCGGGGAAGCGCGCCGCGGGGTTCCACGCCGGCGTGCCCCTTCACCCTGTCCCGGTCAAACCGGCCGCTCGGCCAACCTCACGCTTGCGCATTTCGGCGCGTCGCGCAAAGGTCTCCGCCCTTCACGGCTTCCGCCGAAGGTCTCAACCTGCGGGTCCCGCCGTCTGTCTCGGGTCCCGGCACTTCTCGTCGAGGATCGGGCCCCGCCATGAAAGTCACTCTCGAACGCGCGGCTCTGCTCAAGGCGCTCGGGCACGTCCAGCGGGTCGTCGAGCGCCGCACCACGATCCCGATCCTCTCCAACGTGCTGGTGCGGGCCGCCGGCGGGGCCTTGCGGCTCAAGGCGACCGACCTCGACCTCGAAGTCACCGAGGAACTGGCGGCCGACGTCGGCCAGGAGGGCGCCACGACGCTGCCGGCCCACACGCTGCACGACATCGTGCGCAAGCTGCCGGACGGATCGCAGGTGACTCTCGACATGTCGGGCGACACGGGGCAGCTCGTGCTGCGCTCCGGCCGCTCGCGCTTCCAGCTGCAATGCCTGCCGGAGAGCGACTTCCCCGACCTCGCGGCGGGCGACATGAGCCACCGCTTCACGCTGCCGGCGGGGCAGCTCAAGCACCTGATCGACAAGACGTCCTTCGCGATCTCGACCGAGGAGACGCGCTACTACCTCAACGGCGTCTATCTCCACACGATGGAGCACGACGGCGCCACGATGCTGCGCGTGGTGTCGACCGACGGCCACCGCCTGGCGCGGGTCGAGATCCCCGCCCCGCAGGGCTCGGCCGGCATCCCCGGCGTCATCGTGCCCCGCAAGGCCGTGGCGGAGATCCAGAAGCTGATCGAGGACCCGGCGAGCGACGTGCAGGTGGAGATGTCGGCCACCAAGATCCGGCTCACCCTCGGCACGGTGGTTCTGACCACCAAGCTGATCGACGGCACCTTCCCGGACTATGGCCGCGTGATCCCGGCCGGCAACGACAAGATGCTGATCGTCCCCAAGAGCGCTTTTGCGGCCGCGGTGGACCGGGTCTCCACCATCTCGGCCGAGCGCGGCCGTGCCGTGAAGCTGGCGCTCAGCGACGGCAAGCTGGTGCTCAGCGTCAACAACCCCGATTCGGGCTCCGCCACCGAGGAGCTCGACGTGGAATACGACGCGAGCCCCTTGGACATCGGCTTCAACGCCCGCTACCTGCTCGACATCACGGCCCAGCTCGACAGCGACACGGCCTTCCTCAAGCTCGCCGATCCGGGCTCGCCCACCCTGGTCCAGGACCGCGAAGGCGCGCCCGCGCTCTACGTGCTCATGCCGATGCGGGTCTGACACCGGCCCGGGCCGGATTGCCACCGCGGGTCGCATAGTGCGGCAGGGCCGAAGCCTTTCTTAACAGGCCTCGGGCATGGTGGCTCTCCTGCCCGGCCGCCCGCGTGGCCCGGCCTGTCTCGTCCCGGCATCGCGCCGGACCCGTTCGGACGTCGGATGATCGATATCGAGCTGATCGGCGCCCCGGCCTTCGCCATCGCGGTCAGCGGCGGCGGGTTCACCTATGCCGCCATCAACCGTCGCCTGACCGAGATCACCGGCTTCGCCGCGGCCGATTACGTCGGGCGGACTCCAGAGATGCTGCTGCCGCCGGACCATGCCGCGCGGGTGCAGCGGCACTATCGCCTCAGCGTCGCCGAACGGCGCTCGGTGGACTTCGAGAGCTACGACGAGGCGCCGTCCGGCGGCCGCTGGTGGCAGACCACCGTCACGCCGGTCTTCGACGGCGAGGACGGGCCGGTGGTGGGCCTCATCGGCATCGCCGTCGACATCTCGGCGCGCAAGGAGGCCGAGCGCCGCGGGCGCGAGGTCGACGCGCGCATCGCCACCGCCATCGACCTGCTCGAAGGCGGGTTCTGGCACTACGGCATCGCCGAGGGCGAGTTCAAGGCCTCGCCCCAGCTGAGCCTCCTCGTGAGCGGCGCCGACGATCCGCCGCTCGACGGCGAGCGCTACGGCGCCTGCGTGCTCGACGAGGACCGGGCCGCCCTCGACTTCGGCCCGATGGTCCGCGGCGAGGTCGACGCCATGGCGGCGGAATACCGCGTCCGCACGGCGTCGGGCGAGCTGCGCTGGGTGTCGTGCAAGCGCCGGCTGACGCGCGACCAGGCGGGCCGGCCCGAGAACGTCATCGGAGTCGTGGTCGACATCACGGACCAGAAGCGGCGCCAGGACCTCCTGGCCGAAGAAGCCGTGACCGACAGCCTGACGGGTCTCATGAACCGGCGCGGCTTCGAGGCCTGCGGCGAGCGGCGGGCCGACGGGGCCCGGGCAGGGGGGGCGCCGTTCGGGATCCTGCTGCTCGACCTCGATCGCTTCAAACCCGTCAACGACACGCATGGCCACCCCGTCGGCGACGCGGTGCTGCGCGAGGTGGCGGCCCGCCTGCGGCGCCACACGCGGCCGGGGGACGCCGCCGCCCGGCTCGGGGGCGACGAGTTCGCCATGCTGGTCGGCGCCGCCAGCCGGGACGAACTGGCCATGATGGCGCGACGGCTCGTCGACACGCTGTCGCGACCCATCGCCACCGCCGCCGGCCCCGTCGCGGTCGGCGCCAGCGTCGGTGCCGCGGAATGGCAGGCCGACGACCGCAACCTCGCCGCCCTGACGGACCGGGCCGACGAAGCGCTGTTCGTGGTCAAGCGCGAGGGGCGGGGCGCCTGGCGCGTCGCCGACTGACCCGGTGGCGGCGCGCCGCCGCGCCGCGGGGCCGGTTCACACTGACCCGAAGCTCGTGCCGCTCAGCGCGCGATCACCGGCACGAAGCGGAGCGCCGCCGCGAAGGCTGCCTCGGCGTCGAGCGTCGTCGTGTCGAGCGAATGGGAATCGGGCGCGGGCCGCAACGGCGCCACGGCGCGGCTGCTGTCGCGCTCGTCCCGGATCCGGATGTCCTCCAGGATGGCGGCGTAGTCGGCCGGCTCGCCGCGGCGCGCGAGTTCGAGCGCGCGGCGCTGCGCCCGCGTCTGCGGGCTCGCCGTCACGAAGATCTTCACGTCGGCCTCGGGGCAGATGACGGTGCCGATGTCGCGCCCGTCGAGCACGGCGCCTTCGGGCCGCAGCGCGAAACCGCGCTGGGCCTTGGTCAGCGTGGCCCGCACCGCCGGGATGGCGGCCACCACGGACGCCGCCTCGCCCATGGCGCGGCCGCGCAGGCGCGTCTCGTCGAAATCGGTCAGCGCCAGGCCGCGGGCCGCCGCCACCGCCGCCCCGACATGATCGAGGCGCTCGCCCGCGTCGAGCAGCGCGCGGGCGGTGGCGCGGTAGAGCAGGCCGGTGTCGAGATGTGGCAGCCCGAAATGCTCGGCGAGCTTCTTGGCGAGCGTGCCCTTGCCGGAGGCGGCCGGTCCGTCGATGGCGATGATCACGGGCACGGCTCCGCCGGAAGGACGGCGCCGGGGCGGGGCAGAACGGCGCCCGGGTGGCGCGGCGGCATGGGCAAGAAGGAGCTCCGGGCCGTGGGATCGAGACGCCGCGCTCCTACCATGCCGGTCCCGGGCTGTCATCACGGTGCCCTGGAGTGGCGCGGCACGCCCGCGCGGGGTCTCGCGCTTCGGACGATGCCGGCGTGCGGCCGGCACTTTCCGATTGACGCCGCCGCCCAACGCGCCTTAACCCCTTGCCTCCGATCGTTGATGTAGGGCAGCGGCGCCGCGCGCGCGGTGCCGTGAGGGTGGACAGTGGCAAAACCGGAACTTGGCGCGAAGCACCAATGCCAGAACTGCGCGACGAAATTCTTCGACCTGAACCGCGACCCGATCCTGTGCCCCAAATGCGGCGCGGTCTTCGTGCCGCTGCCGGTCGCCCGGACGCCGACGCGGGCCTCGGCGGCGGTCGTGCGCGACGAGGGTGAGACCGAAGCCGAGACGGCGGGCGTCGAGATCGTGTCGCTCGACGAGGCCGAAGCGGCCGAGAAGCCCGAGCCCACGACCGACGACGACGTCGAGATCGAGGATACGCCGGCGGACGACAACACCTTCCTCGAGGAGGAAGAGGAGGGCGACGACGACGTCGCGGACCTGATCGACGGCGACATCGAGGACGACGAGGAGGCCTGACCGGCGTGGGTGGCCGGGACGAGCCCGGCCATGACGGGATGGAGGGCGGAGGACCGCTTCGGATCCGCCGTGCGCTCCCTCGACCGATCTCTCTCCGCCCCCTCCACCGTCATGCCCGGGCTTGTCCCGGGCACCCACGCCGGCCCGCGCTGCTGCGGGGTCTCGTACCGGGCGAGGGCCCTCCGGGGCCCGGTGCAGCTCGGCGCGGCGTGGGTGGCCGGGACGAGCCCGGCCATGACGGGAGGGAGGGCGGGGACCGCTTCGGATCCGCCGTGCCCTCCCTCGACCGTGCTTTCATCGCCCCCTCCACCGTCATGCCCGGGCTTGTCCCGGGCACCCACGCCGGCCCGCGCCGCTGCGGGTTCTCGGGCCGAGCCGGGGCCCGTCCGGGGCCCGGTCGGAAATTCGGCACCACAGGGATTTGGCACTTGTGCGGCGCAGGAAGCGGCGATATAGAACCGGCCTCGCCGCCGCTCACCGAGCGGCGCCAGATCTCACGGACAAGCTTCGGCGTCTTTGTCAGATCAGGAGGGTATCGATCCCAATCGGTATCTTGCCGTGTAGCGTGGGGCCATAGCTCAGTTGGGAGAGCGCTTCAATGGCATTGAAGAGGTCGTCGGTTCGATTCCGTCTGGCTCCACCACGACACTGCTCTTTCAACGTCCTGCGGGACGATCGAGACGGTGTCCGACAGAACACGAGGCCTTCATCTGGTCTCGATACGAGAGACGTTCCCGTACCCATGCGGCGGACGACGACAGGCGCGGGGCCATAGCTCAGTTGGGAGAGCGCTTCAATGGCATTGAAGAGGTCGTCGGTTCGATTCCGTCTGGCTCCACCAGTCCTGTCGTGACTCACGGCACTTGTTCACGCGGCTGACGGATCGGGCACGGAGCCTGGCCCGCAGGTTGGGGAATACGGCAGTCGTCCGGCGTCACGCCGTGCTGAGTTCGGACACGTGCGTGACCCTCCGCGTTCCTGTGGCCGACACCGATCGTCGCGATCTGTCCCCCGAACCGCCGTCCCGCACCTGAAACGAGCCGCTGACCGGAACGGCCGAAGCCGCCGGCTCGCCGCCGGCGCTCCGGCCTGGACGACGGCGATCTCGAGCACCTCGTCGGTCGAGACCTCGGCCGACGCGGTCGGCCGGTCCGCGAACGTGGACCGCGCCGACATCTCTGTCCGTGCCCTCACCCCGGGCAAGTCGTCCGGCCTCGTCTGGAGTACCTCGGCGATGCGGACCAGGGTCACGAGAACCGGCTCGCGCATGCCGTTCACGTGATGGTCGGAGCTGCGCTCGCTCAGCCGGGCGCGTCAGCCGACGTCGGTGACGTCGGCGCTCGGCCGGTCCTCGCCCTTGGCGATCTCCTCGTGCCACTCGCCCTTGCCGTCCTGGTAGGAGATGATCTCGCTCTCGCCCGGCGTGGCCTGTTCGGCGGCGGCGGCGTCGGCGGCCTTGTGGGCCGCCGCCCGTGTCCGGAACGTCTCCGAGAAGGCGCCGTCGACCCGGTAGGCCCAGCCCCCGTCGTGTTCCACGATCTCGTAATGGATGTCGCTCATCGGCCGCGCCTCCCGCGTGTCTCGCTCGGGGGTGAAAACTTGCCGCGCGGCGCGAGGTTCCGGCGGCCCCACGGTTGCCGCGGTTGGGCGTTAACCCCGGCCGCTCCGCCGATCGCGACCCGGGCGCCAGCCCGCCGGACTCCCGCATGTTCCGCTTCTTCGAATCGTTCGTCTCGCCCACCGGCGCGCCGCAAGCCGTGGATGCGGGCCCCGCCCAGCCGCCCGAAGGCCTGGTGCCGTTCTACTGGCACTTCGTCTCGCCAGGCGAAGCCGCTCTTCGCGGCCCTGTTCGTGGCGGGCTTCAGCGTCGCGGTGCTCGACGCCTCCGTGCCCTGGTTCATCGGGCGGCTGGTGCGCGCCATCGCGTCGACGCCGCGCGAGCTGTTCTTCGGCGAGAACCACGTCCTGCTGATCGCCATGGTGGCGGTGGTGCTGCTCGTGCGCCCCGGCCGCCATCGCGTCGCAGAACATGATCTCGCACGTCGCCATCATGGCCAACGTCACCAACCTGATCCGCTGGCAGAGCCACCGGCACGTGGTGCGGCAGAGCTGGCCCTTCTTCCAGAACGACTTCGCCGGCCGCATCGCGTCGCGCGTCATGGATACCGGTCCGGCGGTGCGCCAGAGCGCCATCGCCTCCATCACGGCCATCTGGGGCATCGTGGTCTACGGCGTGACGGCGCTGACGGTGCTGGGCCGCGTCGACGCCGTGCTGATGATCCCGATCCTGCGCGTGGTTCGTCGTCCTATGCGGTGCTGCTGCGCTTCATCGTGCCCCGCGCTGCGGGACCGCTCGAAGCGCACCTCGGAGATGAAGTCGCTCGTCGTCGGGCGCGTCGTCGACGGCTACACCAACATCCTGACGGTGAAGCTGTTCGCGCGCCTCGCCCACGAGGACCGGCACGTCCGCGACGTCTTCGACCAGCACACGAGCGCCTACCGCAGCCAGATGCGCCTGATGGCGACCCTGTTCATGTCGCTGCAGGCCATGAACGCCCTGATGCTGGTCGGCGAGACCGACGCTGGCCGTCATGGCCTGGCAGAGCGGCCGCGTGGATGTCGGCATCGTCGCCATGGCGATCCCGCTCACCTGGCAGATCGCCTCGGCGGCCGGCTGGGTCGCCGTGCAGGTGACCGACATCTTCGAGAACCTCGGCACCATCCAGGAGGGCATGATGACGATCGCCAAGCCGATCGCCCTCGCCGGACCGCGACGGCGCGGGCGAACTCGCGGTCGGCCGCGGCGAGATCCGCTTCGACGCCATCCGCTTCGGCTACGGGCGCGAGACGCGGCTGATCGACGGGCTCTCGCTGCGTCATCCGGCCGGGCGAGAAGGTCGGCCTCGTCGGCCGCTCCGGCGCCGGCAAGACGACGCTGGTCAACCTGCTGCTGCGCTTCCACGAACTCGAGGGCGGCCGCATCCTGATCGACGGGCAGGACATCGCCGGCGTGACGCAGGAGAGCCTGCGCGGCGCCGTCTCGGTGGTGACGCAGGACACGTCGCTGCTGCATCGCTCGATCCGCGACAACATCGCCTTCGGCCGGCCGGACGCCACGGACGCCGAGATCGTGGCGGCGGCCAAGCGCGCCCATGCCCACGACTTCATCCTCGGCCTGCGAGGACTGGCAGGGCCGGCGCGGCTACGACGCCCAGGTGGGCGAGCGCGGCGTCAAGCTGTCCGGCGGCCAGCGCCAGCGCATCGCCATCGCCCGCGTCATCCTCAAGGACGCGCCGATCCTGGTGCTCGACGAGGCGACCAGCGCGCTCGACAGCGAGGTCGAGGCCGCCATCCAGGAGAGCCTCACGGCGCTGATGGGCGACAAGACCGTGATCGCCATCGCGCATCGCCTGTCCACCATCGCCCGCATGGACCGGCTGATCGTCATGGACCGCGGCCGGGTGGTCGAGACGGGCTCCCATGCCGAGCTCCTGGCCCGCGGCGGCATCTACGCCGACCTGTGGCACCGGCAGTCCGGCGGCTTCATCGACGAGGCCGCGTGAGGCCTCGAAGCCTGCCCGGAATCCTGTAGCCTGCCGGGCATCGACAACGGAGTTCCCCATGGTGGACGATACGCAAGACTACGTCCCGCCCGCGGTCTGGACCTGGACACAGGGCAGCGGCGGGCGTTTCGCCAACATCAACCGCCCGGTGGCGGGGCCGACGCACGAGAAGGAGCTCCCCGTCGGGCGCCATCCGCTGCAGCTCTACTCGCTGGCGACGCCCAACGGCGTGAAGGTGACGGTGATGCTGGAGGAGCTGCTGGCCCTCGGCCATGCGGGTGCCGAATACGACGCCTGGCTGATCAGGATCGGCGAGGGCGACCAGTTCGGCAGCGGCTTCGTGGGCGTGAACCCCAATTCCAAGATCCCGGCCCTGCTCGACCGCAGCGGGCCGCGGCCGATCCGCGTCTTCGAATCGGGCGCCATCCTGACCTATCTCGCCGAGACGTTCGGGGCCTTCCTGCCGACCGAGCCCGCGGCGCGGGCCGAATGCCTGTCCTGGCTCTTCTGGCAGATGGGCAGCGCGCCCTATCTCGGCGGCGGCTTCGGCCATTTCTACGCCTATGCGCCGACCAAGATCGACTATGCCATCGACCGCTTCGCCATGGAGGCCAAGCGCCAGCTCGACGTCCTCGACCGGCGCCTCGCCGAGAGCGCCTACCTCGGCCGGGCCCGACTACACGATCGCCGACATCGCGGTCTGGCCCTGGTACGGTCAACTCCAGCAGGGCCTGCTCTACGAGGCCGCGCAGTTCCTGGATGTCGACGCCTACAAGAACCTCAGGCGCTGGACCGATGCCATCGCGGCGCGCCCGGCCGTGCAGCGTGGCCGCATGGTCAACCGCATGACGGGCGACCCCGCGAGCCAGTTGCGCGAGCGCCACGACGCGTCCGATTTCGACACGCGCACGCAGGACAAGATCGGCGAGGCCACGCCGGCCTGAGACGGTCCCGGCCAGGGCATGGGGGGAGCGGGGGTGGCCCGCGACCCCGCGTCCGGCGCGGCGCGCCTCCTTTGCGCCGCAGGCCCGCATGGCGTATGGGCCCGGGACCCCTGTCCTTTTCCCGAGCCCCCATGATCCGCCTCGACAAGATCGGCAAGCAGAACGGCAACCAGATCATCTTCATCGAGGCCTCGGCCGGCCTGCAGCGCGGCGAGAAGGTCGGGCTCGTGGGCCCGAACGGCGCCGGCAAGACGACGCTGTTCCGCCTGATCACCGGCCAGGAGCAGCCCGACGAGGGCACGGTCTCGTCCGACCGCGGCATCACCATCGGCTATTTCAGCCAGGACGTCGGCGAGATGGCGGGTCGAAGCGCCGTGGCCGAGGTCATGGACGGCTCCGGCCCGGTGAGCGCGGTCGCGGCCGAGCTCAAGGAGCTCGAAGCCGCCATGGCGGATCCCGGCCGGGCGGACGAGATGGAGGAGATCGTCACGCGCTACGGGGACGTCCAGGCGCGGTTCGAGGAGCTCGGCGGCTATGCGCTCGAGGGCCAGGCCCGCGAGGTGCTGGCCGGCCTCAACTTCAGCCAGGAGATGATGGACGGCGACGTCGGCGCGCTGTCGGGCGGCTGGAAGATGCGCGTGGCGCTCGCCCGCATCCTGCTGATGCGCCCCGACGCCATGCTGCTCGACGAGCCCTCGAACCACCTCGACCTCGAAAGCCTCATCTGGCTGGAGGACTTCCTCAAGGCCTACGACGGCGCCCTGATGATGACCTCCCACGACCGCGAGTTCATGAACCGGATCGTGGGCCGGGTGGTCGAGATCGACGGCGGCAGCCTCACCAGCTACTCGGGCGACTATGCCTTCTACGAGGGGCAGCGGGCGCTGAACGAGAAGCACCAGCAGGCCCAGTTCGAGCGCCAGCAGGCGATGCTGGCCAAGGAGATCAAGTTCATCGAGCGGTTCAAGGCGCGTGCCTCGCACGCCGCCCAGGTACAGAGCCGCGTCAAGAAGCTCGACAAGATCGAGCGCGTCGAGCCGCCCAAGCGCCGCCAGTCCGTGCAGTTCGACTTCCCCCCGGCGCCGCGCTCGGGCGACGACGTGGTGGCGCTGAAGAGCGTCCACAAGCGCTACGGCGAGCGCGTCATCTACGAGGGGCTCGACTTCGCGGTGACGCGGCGCGAGCGCTGGTGCGTCATGGGCGTCAACGGCGCCGGCAAGTCGACGCTGCTGAAGCTCGTCACCGGCGCGACGACGCCGGACGACGGCACGGTGGCGCTCGGAGGCAGCGTCAAGCTGGGCTATTTCGCCCAGCACGCCATGGACCTCATCGACGGCGACCATACGGTGTTCGAGGCGCTGGAACAGGCGTTCCCCCAGGCCGGCCAGGGCTCGCTGCGGGCGCTCGCCGGGTGTTTCGGCTTCTCGGGCGACGACGTCGAGAAGCGCTGCCGGGTGCTGTCGGGCGGCGAGAAGGCGCGGCTCGTCATGGCGCGCATGCTCTACGACCCGCCGAACTTCCTGGTGCTCGACGAGCCCACCAACCACCTCGACATCGCCACCAAGCAGATGCTCATCGAGGCGCTGTCGCGCTACGAGGGCACCATGCTGTTCGTCTCGCACGATCGCCACTTCCTGGCGGCGCTGTCGAACCGCGTCCTGGAACTGACCCCGGAGGGGGTCCAGACCTATGGCGGCGGCTACACCGAATACGTCGCCCGCACCGGCCAGGAAGCGCCCGGCCTGCGCGGCTGACCGTCCCCGCCCGCCGCCGCCGGCCGCAGGCCGCGCTGGCCGTCCGTCGTGCGTCCTGCGCGGCCTGCGGCTCCTGCGCCTCGTCGAGACGCGCCAGGGCGGGCGGGCGTGCGCTGATGCAGTCCTGCGCCATCGCCCACGGGCCCCTCGGCCGCCGGTGCCCTGGTCGCGCCCGGCGCCCCCATCTGAACCGCAGCCGTGGAGGTCGCAGGCCATGATCACGCGCGTGACCCCGATGGCGGGGAGAGCCACCGCGCTCGGGCCGGCCGGCACGCCCGGCCTCGCCCGGGCCGACGCCTGCGGGAGCTTCGCCTCCGGCAGGATCGGCCCGCCGCGGCCGCGGCCGACGGCACCCGCTGCCCGGCGCCGCTGTCGACCGTTCCGAAACGCCTTCAGTATGAGATCGTCGCAAATTCGCCCGGCAGGTCGTACACGGCAGGGCCCGCGCGATCGCGGCGGACGACGGCGCGCGGTCCCCCCGGTGGGCCTCGCGGTGGCGGGACGCATCGTCCCGGCATCAGCACACGGAGGTTTGAACCATGCTGTTTCCTGAACGTTTCCGCGATCGGTCGGCCATCGTCACGGGAGGCGCCTCCGGCATCGGGCTGAACCTCGCGGCCCGCCTCGTGGCCGAGGGCGCCAGGGTCTGCCTGTGGGACCTCGACGCGGGTGTCCTGGCCGACGCCAAGGTCAGGACCGGCGCCCATCACACCCACGCCCTCGACATCTCGGACGCCGATGCGGTGGCGCGGGCGATGGACGAGAGCGTCGCGGCGCTCGACGGCCGTCTCGACGTCCTCGTCTGCAGCGCCGGCATCACCGGCCCCAACGTGGTCGCGCGCGACTACCCGGTCGACGCCTGGCGGCGCGTCATCGACGTCAACCTGAACGGCCTGTTCTACTGCAACCGCGCCGCCGTGCCGGTGATGGAGCGCTCAGGCTACGGCCGGATCGTCAACATCGCATCCGTCGCCGGCAAGGAAGGCAACCCCACGGCCTCGGCCTACAGCGCCTCCAAGGCCGGCGTGATCGGGTTCACGAAGTCGCTCGGCAAGGAACTCGCCAAGTCCGACATCCGGGTGAACTGCGTCACGCCGGCGGCGGTGCGCACCGCGATCTTCGACCAGATGTCGCAGGCCCATATCGACTTCATGCTCTCCAAGATCCCGCTCGGGCGGTTCGGCGCCATCGACGAGGTGACGGCGCTGGTGGCCTGGCTCGCCAGCGAGGAATGCTCGTTCAGCACCGGTGCGGTGTTCGACGTGTCGGGCGGTCGCGCCACTTATTGAAGGCGCCCTGGCGGCGAGCGTGCCGGGCCGGGGGCGCCCCGGTCCCGTTCGAGGCCGCCGCGTCGCCCCTCTTCACCCGGCGGCCCATCGCCGCCGACCTCAGCTTCGATGCGGAGTCTCCCGTGACGGACCATCTCACGCCAAGTCAGATCCGGGGCGCCCGTGCCATGCTGGGCTGGTCCATCCTGGACCTCGCCAGGGTCTCGGGCGTGTCCGTCCTGACGGTGAGGCGCCTGGAACTCGGGCAGGGTTGCGGTCGATCGCCGGACCAGGCCGAGCGGATCCGCCGCGTCCTGCAGCGGGAGGGGATCGGCTTCCTGCCGGACGACGGGGGCGGCCCGGGGGTCCGCCTATGCCGCCGCACCCTGCCGCCCTGTCTCACCGACCTGCATCGGCCGGTGTCCGGGCGCGGCTCCCTGTGACGAGCCGCCGCCTCACCCCCCACGGCATCGGCGCTCGGCGCCGCGATACGGCGGGATCCAGCGGAGCCATATGCGAAATATCGCGCATGTGCTTCCCTCCGCGCTGCTCTCCTGCCGAGGCGTGACAGGCGCCGCGGGCCCGATCCGTGGCATGCTGCCGCTCCATCCGGCCCGGGGCCGGACTCTCTCGAGGCGCCATGTCCATCCTGTCACATCCCAGCACCTTGCCCCTGCTCGTCGCCGGCGCATTCTTCATGGAGTTCCTGGACGGAACGGTGATCGCCACCGCACTTCCCGCCATGGCGCAGGACTTCGGCGTGCGGCCGGTCGACCTGTCGGTCGGCGTGTCGGCCTATCTCTTCACCCTGGCGCTGCTGCTGCCCGCCAGCGGCTGGGCGGCGGAGCGTTTCGGGGCACGGCGGGTGTTCATGACCGCCGTGGCGGTCTTCACCCTGGCGTCGGCCGCCTGCGGCGTCAGCACCGGTTCGTGGAGCTTCACCCTGGCCCGCGTGGTCCAGGGCGCCGGGGGCGCCCTCATGGTGCCGGTCGGGCGGCTCGCGGTGCTGCGCGCGACGCCGAAATCCGACCTGATGCGCGTCATCGCGATCCTGACCTGGCCGGCCCTCGCGGCGCCCGTGGTGGCGCCGCCGCTCGGCGGCCTGATCGTCACGCTGGCCTCCTGGCGATGGATCTTCTTCATCAACCTGCCGCTCGGCCTTCTCGGCCTGTGGCTCGCGGCCCGCGTCGTCCCGCCCGAGCGCGGCGAGGGTGCGCGAAGCTTCGACGCGCTCGGGTTCCTGCTCGTCGGCCTGGCGGTCCTGGCCCCGATGGCGGCCGTGGAACTCATGGGGCGCGAGGCCGTGGACTGGCCGGCCGTGGGTCTTCTGGCCGGAGCCACGGCCGGGCTCGGCGCCCTGGCGCTGCGTCACATCCGCCGCCACCCCGCGCCGATCCTGAGGCTCGAGGGTCTCGCGGTGCGGAGCTTCGCCGTGACCATGCTGGGCGGTTCGCTGTTCCGCATCGCGGTCGGGGCCGTGCCGTTCCTGCTGCCGCTGCTGTTCCAGGTGGGGTTCGGGTTCGATGCCTTCCGCTCCGGCCTGCTGGTGCTGGCGCTGTTCATCGGCAACGTCGCCATGAAGCCCATGACCAGCGCGGTGCTGCGCCGCTTCGGCTTCCGGTCCGTGATGGTCGGCGATGGCTGCCTCGCCGGCCTGTCGATCCTCGCGCTCGCCGTCCTGGCGCCGGACACGCCGCTGGCCCTGACGCTGGTCCTGCTGGTCCTCGCCGGCATGACCCGCTCGATGGGCCTGACCACCATCAACACGCTGGCCTTCGCCGACGTGCCGCAGGCGGCGATGAGCGGCGCCAACACGCTGTTCAACATGTTCCAGCAGCTCAGCTTCGGCTTCGGCGTGGCGCTCGGGGCCCTGGCTCTGCGCTTCGCCGAGCTGCTGCGGCCGGCGGGGGCGCCCCATGCGACGCCGCTCGAATTCCGCATCGCCTTCGCGCTCGTCAGCATCGCGGCTTTCGGGGCGGCCCTGGATGCGCTGCGTCTGCCGGCCGATGCGGGCGCCGAGGTGGCGCGGCAGGCCGGATGAGCGCGCCCGCTTTTCGGCGCCGGTTCGGCGGAGACTGCATCTAAAGGTAGCATAGTCGGCCATATCGTGAGACGGTGCTGCCCGGAAATGGCAGGTCATCGGGTGGTGCCGCGATGCGTGGAGGGATGGTTGCGGTGGCTTTGGCGGTGGTTCTGGCCGGGTCGACGACGCTCCGGGCCGCGTCGGCACCCTCGCCGATCCCCGGCACCTCGGCCACGCTGCCGCTGGTGCGGGACGCCGGTCGCCTGCTGGTCGCGCTGACGGTGCGGACGCGCGAGGGCCGCGACCGGCCGGTCCTCGCCTGGCTCAACATGGGGACCGCCAAGGCGGCGCTGGCGCCGTCGCTGCGCGACGATCTCGCCCTCCAAGCCGGCGAGCCGCTCGACCTGCGCTTCGGCGCGATCCCGATCGAGATCCCGGGCGAGGCCGTCGCCGACGACGTCCCGGAGCTCGGGGGCGAGGACGTCTTCACCCACCTCTTCGCGCCACGGCGCGTCGAGCTCATCCTGCCGGCGCGGGCGCTCGCGTCCTTCGCGGTCGTGCTCGATGGCGCCGCCGGCACGCTGACGCTGGCGCGGCCCGGCACGCTGCACCCGCAGGGCACCGCCACCCCGCTGCGGGTCGCGCCCGACACGGGGATCGTCGCGGTCGACGCCACCGTCGCGGGCGAGCCCGTCGCGCTGGCGGTCGATCCCGGCGCGGCCTTCACCTGGCTGCGCGGCGATCTCGCGGCGCGATGGCTCGCGCGACATCCGGAGTGGCGCCGGGCCGAAGGCGCCGTCGGCCCGAGCAACATGGGCCTCGTCGATCTCGCCTTCGAGCAGCGCGGCACGCTCATGCGCCTCTCCGATGTCGCCGTGGGTCCGCTGCGGCTCGGCGAGGTCGGCGCGCTCGGCACGGCGCCGCTCCTCTGCGGCGTCTGCGACGGGATCGTGGGCGATCTGTTCTGGGACCATTGGGCAGCGGATGCGCCCGCCCGGGTCGCGGGCTGGATCGGCAACGACGTCCTCTGCGGCTTCCGCCTCACGATCGACTACCCGAACCGCACGCTCTACTGGCTGCGGCAGCGCCAGCCGGGGCCGCGGCCCATCGATTCGGTCGGACTGTCGCTCGTGCGCCGGGCGGGCGGCTACAGCGTCGGCGGTATCGTCGCGAAGGACGGGCGGCCGACCGTGGAGGGGGCGGCCGTCGGGGACCGTCTCGTCGCGATCGACGGCCGCGATCCGCAGGGCGCCGCCAGCGACGACGTCGCGGCCGCGCTCGGCGGTGCTCCGGGGACACGCCACACGCTCGCGCTGGACCGCAATGGCCTCCCGGTCGCCGTCGAGGCCGTGGTGACGCGGTTCTGAGAGCCCGGCGGGCTACAGCGCCTGCGCCACCTCCGCCATCTGGTCGGCACAGCGGCCCCAGCCCTGGTGGAAGCCCATGGTCTCGTGCTGGGCACGGTCGGCCGCGCTCCAGTGGCGGACGCGCGCCGTGTAGCGGGTGCGCCCGCCCGCCTCGGCCACGAAGGTCAGGATCACCGTCATGAAGGGCTTGGGCGAGGGCGTCCAGGCCTCCACGAAGGCGTCGGTGAAGACCAGGCGGGCGTCGGGCACGATCTCCAGGTAGACGCCGCGGTTGGGGTAATCCGTCCCGTCGGGTCCCCGCATCACGATGCGGTTCGCACCGCCGACCCGCAGGTCGATCTCGGCCTCGGGCACCGTCCAGGGCGCGGGCGCGAACCAGCGCTTGATGAGATCCGGCTCGGTCCAACAGCGGTAGAGGGCGGCCGGCGGCGCGTCGACGAGCCGGTGAAGGACGAGGTCGCGGTCGTCGTCGGGCTCGGGCGTCATGGCGCGCTCCATCGGGCAGGGCGGCAGGATGGCAGCGCCGGGCTGCGGCGTCCAGAGGTGGGGACGGCGGCGGGGCTCACGGGCCCGCGATGCCGGCCTCCTCGAAATCGAAGACGTGCTGCGTCGCCAGCGCGGCGGCGCCGCGCGCCCAGGCCGCGTCGTCCCAGTCGGGACGGAGTGGCGGCGTGGGCCGGAGGGTCAGGCGGGCGAGCGTGGCGCGCATCGGCCCGAACAGGGCCTCGCCGAAGGCGACGGCCTCCCCGCCCACCACGATGATCTCGGGATCGACGGTCGCGACGAACCGCGCGAGGTGCTGCCCGATGGCCTCCCCGGCTCGGCCGAGGATGGATTGCGCCGCGGGATCGCCCGCGGCCAGCGCGGCCAGCAGTCCCGCATGGCCCCGCTCGCTGTGAGAGGCCGCCTCGCGGTCCCAGGTCGCCACGATGGCGCGTTCGGAGAACCAGGCCTGCAGGCAGCCGCGACGTCCGCATTCGCAAAGGGGGCCGGTCTCGTCGTGGATGACGTGGCCGATCTTGCCCGCGGCACCGTGGCCGCCGCGGAACAGCTTGCCATCGCTCACGATCGCGCAGCTGATGCCGGCGCCGATGGCCAGGGCCGCCATGGTGGCGTGGTCGCGCCCGAGGCCGAAGAAGTGCTGGGCGAGCGCGAAGGCGTTGGTGTCGTCCTCCAGCCAGACCGGCGTCCCGGTCCGTTCCGCCAGCAGGGCCGCGAAGGGAACGTCGGTCCAGTCGAGCCGCTCGCTCCGGCGGCAGAGGCCGAGCCGGCTGTCGACGGTGCCGGGCAGGCTGACGCCGATGCCGACCAGGGGGACGCCACCCGCGGCGGCCCGGCCCGTGAGTTCGGCCACGGCCGCGGCGATCGCCGTCACGAAGCTGTCCGGCCGGCTGTCGGGCAGGCTCCGGCCGAGGCGCGACAGCGGCGTCGTGGACAGGTCGGTCACGACGGCGTCGAGGCCGTCCACCATCAGCTTCACGCCGATCGCCAGCCGGCCAGCGTAGTTGAGGGCGATGGGGACGGGGCGTCGCCCGAGGGCTCCGGGCGCCGTCCGGCCTTCCAGGGCGAAGCCGTCGCGGATGAGATCGGCGACTACGCTCGTGACCGCCGGCGCGCTGAGGCCGGTGGCGAGGGCCAGCGCCGCCCGGCTCATCGCGCCGTTGCGGCGCAGGAGGTCCAGCACCAGGCGCCGATTCACCGACCGGGACGTCGACGGGTCGCTCTTGATCCGCGCTGACATTGCTTAATTACCTTAAATAATTATTGCGGCACGCCGTGCATCCTGGCTATCCTGGCGCCGCGATCAACCGTGGAAGTTGACGCAGGGGAAGGGAAATCTGATGCAGCACGACAAACAGCCCACCCTGTCCCGCCGCCGCATGTTGACGTCGGCCGCAGCCGTGACGGTGGCGGCGGGGGCCGGGCTCTGCCGCCCCGCGCTGGCGCAGAGCCGCCAGGTCACGATCATCTCGGACGAGTCGAACCCCCAGGCGCTGGCGCAGATCAGGCGCGTCGCCGCGGCCTTCCAGAAGGAGACCGGCACGGTCGTCACGGTCAACAACCTCGACCACGAGGCCAACAAGACCGCGATCCGCAGCTACCTGGTGGCGGGCGCCCCCGACGTCTGCTTCTGGTTCTCCGGCAACCGCATGCGCTCCTTCGTGAAGCGGGGACTGTTCGAGGACATCACCGACCTCGTCGCGAAGGAACGCTACCGGGACGTCCTCGGCCCCCTGCTGGACGCCGTGACGGTGGACGGCAAGCAATACGGCCTGCCGCTCGGCGGCACCCTGTGGGGCATGTTCTACCGGAAGGACGTGTTCGCCGACCACGGCCTGATCGTCCCGACCACATGGGACGAGTTCCTGGCCTATGGCGAGAAGGCCAAGGCGGCCGGGCTCACCCCGGTGTCGATCGGCACCAAGGAATTGTGGCCCGCCGCCGGCTGGTTCGACGAGATGAACCTGCGCATCAACGGCCTTGCCAGCCACATGGCCCTCATGGAGGGCCGGATGAGCTACCTCGATCCGGCGCTGGTGCCCGTCTTCGACAAGTGGGAGCAGCTCATCAAGGCCGGCTTCTTCACCCCGAACGAGACCTCCTATTCCTGGCAGGAGGCGGCCGCCTTCCTGTCGCAGAAGAAGGCCGGGATGATGAACCTCGGCGGCTTCGTGCGCGGCGCCTTTCCGGCCGGCGACGTCGGCCAGCTCGCCTTCGCGCCCTTCCCCAAGATCGCCGACGTCCCCCGCGCCGAGGACTTTTCCTCCAATTCGGTCCACATCCCGGCCAACAGCAAGAACAAGCCGGCGGCCCGCGACTTCCTGGCCTACTTCTACAGGCCCGAGAACATCGGCCCCTATTCGGCGGCGACGGGCGACATCCCCTCCCGCAACGACATCAAGGTCGAGGATCCCATGGTGGCGATCCAGCAGGAGAGCCTCAAGGGCGTCGCCGGGACGGCGCAATATTACGACCGCGACACCGATCCGGACATGGCGCAGGTGGGCCTGAACGGCTTCCAGGAGTTCATGGCGCATCCCGATCGGCGCCAGGCCATCCTGCGACGCCTCGACGGCGAGCGCAGGCGCGTGTTCAAGATCTGATCCGATGCCCGGCCGGTTCACGCGTCCTCACCGTGTCGTCCCGCGGCGAGCCGAGCGAGAGCGCGAGACCGGAAGCCCGCGGCTTCGGCCGTCGCGGGCGCCGGGTCGCGCAGGTCCCGCGCGGTCGGGAGGCCGGCTTTCGGGCTCCCGCTCGGCTGGTCCCGGACCGGCGCTGGGGCAGGCGTTCACGCGGGGCACGGCATGACGCGCCCGGCCGCCCGATGGCGCCTCGCCACCACCCCGACCCTGCCGTCGACCTGGCGCCGCCACCGCGGCTGGATCTGGCCCGCCCTGTTCCTCCTCCCCGGCCTCCTGCTCTTCGGCGTCGTGATCATCGCCTCGTCGCTGCAGAGCCTCTGGATCAGTCTCTTCGACTGGGACGGCGTCGGCCCCATGACGTGGGTCGGACTCGGCAACTACAGGGAATTGTTCGCCGATCCACGGTTCTACGTGGCGCTGAAGAACAACGTCATCTGGCTCGGCATGTTCATGCTGGCGCCGCCGCTGGGGCTCGCCATCGCGCTCCTGCTGAACCAGCCCGTCCGGGGCATGCGCCTCGCCAAGTCGCTGTTCTTCGTGCCGCTGGTGCTGGCCTCGGTGGCGGTCGGCGTGGTGTTCAGCTGGGTCTACACGCCGACCTTCGGCCTGTTGTCGCTGATCTTCCGTGCCTTCGGCGCCACGGCGCCGGCGCTGCTCTCGGACGAGCACTGGGTCACGGTGGCGGTGGTGCTGGCGGCGCTCTGGCCGCAGGTCGCCTTCTGCATGGTGCTCTACCTCGCCGGCCTCAACACGCTCGACGAGGACTTCATCGGCGCCGGGCGGGTCGACGGCGCCAAGGGCTGGCGCATGCTGCGCCACGTCGTTCTCCCGCAACTCACCCAGATCACCCTGATCGCGGTGGCGGTGACGGTGGTGGGGGCGCTCCGCTCCTTCGACATGGTGGCGGTGATGACGCAGGGCGGCCCGTTCGGCTCCTCCACGGTCCTCGCCTATGAGATGTACGACCAGTCGATCTTCTCCTACCGCTTCGGCTACGGCGCCGCGATCGCATCCGTGCTCTTCGCCGTCATGGTCGCCTTCATCGCCTGGTATCTGTCGCGCATCCTGCGCGCCGAAGCGCGGGGTTGAGCCATGTTCCCGCGGCCCATCCCCGAGACCGAGCCGGTCCGGCGCGCGCTCTACGCCGCGCTGGTCGCGCTGGTGCTGGTCGCCTGGCTGGCTCCGCTCGGCGCCATCCTCCTCACCTCCGCCCGCTCCGCCGCCGACGTGATGAGCGGCAACCTATGGGGGTGGCCCACGCAGTTCGCGCTGCTCGACAATTACCAGGCGGTCTTCACCAACACCCCCATGGCGCGGTTCTTCGCGAACAGCCTGGTGGTCACGGTCCCGTCCGTGCTGCTCGTGCTCTGCCTCAGCACCCTCACGGGCTTCGTGCTGGCGCGCCATCGCTTTCGCGGCGCCATGCTGCTCTTCGCCCTGTTCGTCGGCGGCAACTTCCTGCCGCAGCAGATCATGATGATCCCGGTGCGCGACCTCATGGTGCGGCTCGGCCTGTTCGACACCTATGCGGCGCTGATCGTCTTCCACACGGCGTTCCAGACCGGCTTCGCCACGCTGTTCATGCGCAATTTCATCGCGGCGCTGCCGCGCGAATTGTTCGAGGCGGCGCGCGCCGAAGGCGCCTCGCCCGCCCAGATCCTGGTCCATGTGGTCGTGCCGCTGGTGCGTCCGGCCCTCGCGGCGCTGGCGATCCTGCTCTTCACCTTCGTGTGGAACGACTACTTCTGGGCCATCGTGCTGACCACGAGCGATGCCGTGAAGCCCGTCACGGCCGGGCTCGCCAACCTGCGCGGCGAATGGGTCTCGGCCTGGAACCTCGTCTCGGCCGGCACGGTCGCGATCGCCATGCCGCCCGTGATCCTCTTCTTCCTCATGCAGCGGCACTTCATCGCCGGCCTGACCCTCGGCGCCGTCAAGGGATGAGCCCGCCCGTCCCCCTGCGAGGCGCCCCTGAACGCAAGGGCCAGAGCCCATGAACAGCGTCGAACTCCGCAACGTGCAGAAGCGCTACGGCGCCTACCAGGCCCTGAAGGACATCGACCTCGCCATCGGCAAGGGCGAGTTCGTCGTCATGGTGGGGCCCTCGGGCTGCGGCAAGTCCACCCTGCTCAAGACGATCGCGGGTCTCGAGGCCGTCAGTTCCGGCGAGATCCACATCGGCGGCCGGGACGTGACGCGGGCCGACCCCGGCGACCGCGGCATCGCCATGGTGTTCCAGTCCTACGCGCTCTACCCCCACATGACCGTGGCCGAGAACATGGGCTTCGGGCTGCGCATGGCGGGCCGGCCCAAGCTCGAGATCGCCGCCGCCGTCGGCGCCGCCGCCCGGATCCTGCGGCTGGAGGACCAGCTCGGCAAGCTGCCGCGGCACCTGTCGGGCGGGCAGCGCCAGCGCGTGGCGATCGGCCGGGCCATCACCCGCTCGCCCGACGTCTTCCTGTTCGACGAGCCGCTGTCCAACCTCGACGCCGCCCTGCGCACGCAGATGCGGGTGGAACTGTCCACGCTCCACGCCACGCTCGGCGCCACCATGGTCTACGTCACCCACGACCAGGTCGAGGCCATGACCATGGCGACCCGCATCGTGGTGCTGAACCGGGGGGCGATCGAGCAGGCCGGCGCCCCGCTCGACCTCTACGCCAACCCCGTGAACCTCTTCGTCGCCGGCTTCCTCGGCGCGCCGCGCATGAACTTCCTGCCCGGGCGGGTCGAGGCGCGCGACGCCGGCGCGGCCGTCGTCGTTCTGGCCGACCAGCGGACCGTGCGGGTGCCGACGGTTTCGGACGCCCTGCGGCCCGGCGACGCCGTGACGCTCGGCATCCGCCCCGAGCGGATCCGGACCGGCGCGGGCGCCGATGTCGTCATCGCGGGCCGGACCCGGCTCGTCGAGCACCTCGGCCGGGAAACGATCCTCTACGTCGAGGTGCCCGGCCTCGCCACGCAGGATTCCGACAGCGGCACCGGCGCCCTCACGCTGCAGATCGCCGACGTCGTGCCCTTCGCCCCCGACACGGCGCTGCGCGTCGGCTTCGACATCGCCGACGCCTACCTGTTCGGCCCCGACGGCCGCACCCTGACGGAGCCCAAGCCCGTCATGCCGCGCCACTGACAGCCTGGAGACCGACCGCGCATGCCCCGTCAACCCTCCGCTCCCCTGTCGGTCTGGCGCCCGCTCTCGCTCGGCACGTTCCTGATGGGCGTCCCGCACTATCCCGAGCACGTCGACGAGAGTTACTGGGAGCGCGATGCGGCCCGCATGGCCGACGCGGGCTTCAATGCCGTGCGCATGGGCGAATTCGCCTGGCACATCTTCGAGCCCTCGGAGGGCCGTTTCGACTTCGACCTCTTCGATCGGGCGATCGCCGGGCTCGGGCGCGCCGGCATCAAGACGGTCCTGTGCACGCCGACCGCCACCCCGCCACGCTGGCTCACCGCGGCTCATCCCGAGGTGCTGCGGGTCGACGCCGAGGGACGCCGCGCCAGTCACGGGTCGCGCCAGCACGCCGACACCGCGAGCCCCGTGTACCGCGACCACAGCCGGCGCATCACCCGGGCCATGACGGCGCATTACAGGGACAATCCGGACGTCATCGGCTGGCAGACCGACAACGAACTCAACACGACGGCCTCGGAATCCTACTCCGACGCGTCGCTGCTGGCCTTCAGGACGTTCCTGCGCCAACGCTACGGCACCGTGGCGGCCCTCAACCGGGCCTGGGGCGGCGACTTCTGGGCGACGGCCTACGACCACTTCGACCAGGTGGTCCTGCCCCTGCCGTCCGCCCCGGGCTATAATGCGCCCGGACACGTCCAGGACTTCCACCGCTTCCTCGCCGCCGCGACCGCGGCCTTCCAGCGCGACCAGGTGGAGATCATCCGCGCCGCCAACCCGGACTGGTTCGTCTACCACAACGTCGGCCGGCTGAACGACCTCGACCTGCGGGGCGCCTTCGCCGAGGACCTCGATTTCCTCGGCTACGACATCTACCCCATGCTGCACGACGAGATGCACCGGCTCGGCGGCCATGCCTACGTGCAGGCGCACCACCTCGACGTGTTCCGGGCCTATTCGGGCCATTTCATCGTGCCCGAGCAGGCGTCGGGCTTCGGCAGCCAGCCCGGCTTCTCCACGCTGACGCCCGAGCCCGGCGAGATGCGGCGCATGGCCATGACCTCCGTGTCGCGCGGGGCGGACGGACTCATGTTCTTCCGCTGGCGGCCGGCGCATTTCGGCGCCGAGATCTACTGGATGGGCATCATCGACCACGACGACCAGCCGCGCCGGCGCTACGCCGAAGCCAGGCAGTTCGCCGGCGACATGGCGCGGATCGCGGCCGACCTCCACGGGACCGTGGTGCGGATGGACGTCGGCATCGCGGGGGCGGATTTCGACAACCAGGAGGCCCACAGCACCTATCCGATGGGCCTGCCGAGCCCGGCGGACGATGCCGCGGTGCTGCACCGCCACTGCTACGATCGGGGCATCGCCTGCGGCTTCATCCATCCCGCCGACGACCTCGGGCCGCTGAAGCTGCTCTACGTGCCGCACTGGGTCATGTGGGACCCGGCGTGGGACGCGGGCGTCGAGCGCTTCGTGCGCGAGGGCGGCACGCTCGTGCTCGGCGCGCTCACCGGGACCCGCGACGCCGACAACCACGTGATCCGCGTCCAGGCGCCCGGGGAGGGGCTGTCACGCCTCGCCGGCGTCAGGGTGGCAGAGTTCGGGCGCCTCGCCCCGCCCGGCGGCGAGGGCCTGTTCCAGCGCGGCGGCACCGCGCACGGCCACCACGTGCCGCCCCGGGTGCCGCTCCCCACCTCCGCCACCCGCCGCTACCACCTCGCCTTCGGCAACCGCGCCTTCGCGGCCGGGCACCTCTACGAGGCTCTCGACGTCGACCCCGGGACCGAGGTGCTGGCGCACTGGTCGGACCGCCATCTCGCCGGGACCGCGGCCGTGACGCTCCGCAGCGTGGGCCGCGGGCGCGTCGCCTACGTGGCGACCTATCTCACGCCCGACATCGCGGACGCGCTCGCCGAGGCGCTGTTCGGACCCTCGGGCGTGGCGCCGCTCGTCGCCGACCTGCCCGCCGGCGTCGAAGTGAGCCTCCGTGCGGCGCCCGACCGCGCGCTCCTGTTCCTGCAGAATACGGGCGAGACACCCGCGACCCTCTCCGTGCCGCCCGGAACGGACCTCCTCACCGGCACCGCTACGGCGGGCCGGCTGTCGCTCGACGGCTACGGCTGCGCCGTGATCAAGCTCGGCCGGCCGTGACTCAGGCCGGCCGGCTCGCTCCCGGCTGGCGGCCAGCGCGGGGCGGCGCTACCCTGCCGCCATGATCTCCGACCTCGACATCGCGATCCGCCTCGCCGTGGCGGCCGTGTTCGGCAGCCTCATCGGCTTCGAGCGGGAGCGGCGGCTCTGGGCGGCGGGCATCCGCACCCACATGCTGGTCAGCGTCGGCGCCTGCCTGCTGATGATCGTGTCGGCCTACGGGTTCCAGCACGCGACGCAGATGGACCACGTGACGCTGGATCCGTCGCGCATCGCCGCCCAGGTGGTGTCGGGCATCGGCTTTCTCGGCGCGGGCTCCATCCTGGCGCGGGGCCAGGTGGTGCGCGGCCTCACCACGGCGGCGAGCATCTGGGCGGTGGCGGCGGTGGGCCTCGCGGCGGGCGGCGGGATGTTCTTCGCCGCCGGCCTGTCGACGGCGCTGATCCTGCTGATCCTCGCCGGCGTGAAGCCGCTGGAGGAGGCCTACCGGGCGCGGGTGCAGAGCTGCACGATCGAGATCGAGGCCGAGCGCGAGACCGTGACGGTGGACGAGCTGAAGCGCATCCTCGGCGTGCGCGGCGGCCAGATCCGGCGCGTCACCGTCACGCCGTCGCCGCCCGATCTCGAACGCACCACCGTGGCGCTGACGCGCGTGTCGCGCCGCGACATCGACGCCGGGGCCGAGAAGCTCAAGGACGCGCCCGGCGTGCACCGGGTGGACGTCACCAAGACCAAAGCCGGCTGAGACCGGCGGGTTTCGCGCCGCATCGGCGCGATCCGCCCTCGACCGCGCGCGCCCCGACCGCCTATCTCGGTCGCATGAAATTCCTCGACGAAGCCAAGGTCTACATCCGTTCGGGCGACGGCGGCGCGGGTTGCGTCTCGTTCCGCCGCGAAAAGTTCATCGAATTCGGCGGGCCGGACGGCGGCGACGGCGGCAAGGGCGGCGACGTCGTCGTCGAATGCGTCGAAGGGCTCAACACCCTCATCGACTATCGCTACCAGCAGCATTTCAAGGGCAAGACCGGCATGCACGGCATGGGTCAGAACCGGGCCGGCGGAAAGGGCGCCGATGCGGTCCTGAAGGTGCCGGCCGGCACGCAGATCTTCGAGGAGGACGGCGAGACGCTGCTCGCCGACCTGACCGAGGTCGGCCAGAGGATCGTCCTGGCGCGCGGCGGCAACGGCGGCTTCGGCAACGCCTATTTCACCACCTCGACCAACCGGGCGCCGCGCCACGCCAACCCGGGCCAGGAGGGCATCGAGCGCACGATCTGGCTGCGGCTCAAGCTCATCGCCGAGGCGGGCCTCGTCGGCCTGCCCAACGCCGGCAAATCGACCTTCCTGGCGACCGTTTCGGCCGCCCGGCCCAAGATCGCCGACTATCCGTTCACGACCCTGAAGCCGGGCCTCGGCGTGGTGCGGGTCGGCGACCGCGAATTCGTGCTGGCCGACATTCCCGGCCTGATCGAGGGCGCCCACGAGGGACACGGGCTCGGCGACCGGTTCCTCGGCCATCTCGAACGCTGCAACGTGCTGCTGCACCTCGTCGACGCCACGGGCGATCATGCCGGCACCGTCTACAAGACCATCCGTCACGAGCTCGAAGCCTATGGGGCGGGCCTGACCGACAAGCCCGAGATCGTGGCCTTGAGCAAGGTCGACGCCGTCGACCCCGAGACGCTGAAGACCCAGATGGCGCGGCTGAAGCGCGCCGCCAAGCGCACGCCGCTGAAGCTGTCCGCGGTCGCCGGCATCGGCGTCCACGAGGCACTGGGGCAACTGCTCCAGGTCATCGACCAGCACAAGCGCGAGGCCGCCGAGGCCGAGGCGCCGCCCTGGCACCCCTGAGCGCCTCCGGCTCCGGCATGGCCACCCGGCCCACGGTCGGCTGAAGCCGCCTCGCCCCGGAGCGGCCCGAGGCGCGGCCGATCGATGGACGGTGGGAAGTCCTCGTGCCGCCGGGCGGTCCTTCGACCGCGCCGGCCTTCACGGGCGCGGGTTCACTCGGCGTCGAGCGGGTCTCGTCGGGCGGCCGCGCCCTGCGGAGCCGCGGGTGCGGCCGCGTCGGGCGTGAGGCGGCGGCCGACCCGCAGCACGTCGTCGGCCAGCGCCGCGATGGCGGACCTGAGGCGGGCCGCCTCGTCTCCCGTCTCCGACGGCGGTGCCGCGGCCGGAAGCGCCTCCGCGGCTCGGCCGGCATCGCGCGCCCGCAGCGCCTCCTGGGCCTTGGCGGCCTCCTTGGCGGATTCGGTGGCGCGCCGCTCGGCCGAGGCGGCCTGTTCGACCATGAAGGCGAGCTCGGTCCTGAGGCTCTCGACCTCCTGCCCATGAGACGCCGCCTCGCCTTCGGTCCGCGCCGCCTGCATGCCGCGCCGCGCCGCCTCGGCCTCGTCCTGCGCGGCGCGGGCCTCGCGCCGCGCCGCTTCGGCCCCGTCCTGCGCCTCGCGCGCCTCGCGCCGTGCCGCCTCGGCTTCGCTGCGGGCGGTTTCGACCTGCCGGCGGGCCTCGACGAGGTCGCGCCCGAGGTCCTCGTTCAGCGTCTCGGCCCCGACGAGCCGCGTTTCCAATGCGGCGAGGCTGCCCCGGCACCGGTTCGCCTCGTCGGTCCTGTCGTCGCGTTCCGCCTGCAGGGCCGCGATCTCGGCGAGGCGGCGCTCCGCCAGGCCGGACAGGTCGTGCAGCGCGATGGCCTCGGCGCCGGACTCGGCCCAGAGATGGTCGACCTCGCGGCGCAGCGCCGCCCGATCGCCTTCGAGCGCCGCGATGGCCGCGCGGGCGCGGGCCACCTCGTCGTCGAGCTGCAGGATGCGGCTTTCGCGCCGGGCGGCCTCGACCTTCAGGGTCGACGCCACCGTCTCGGTGCGTTCGAGCTTCTGCTCGGTGCGGCGCAGCGCGACCGCGTGGGCGGCCCGCAGGTGGTCGCGCTCGGCCGCGACTTCCTCGGGCGAGAGCGGCACGAGCCGCGACAGCCGCTCCTCGGACAGGCGCAGCGCGCGCCGCCAGACGGCGGGCAGGGCCGCGAGGGCGAGGAGCCCCGCCGCCAGGGCGCCCAGCGTGAAGATCAGGACCTGGAGGATCACGCGCCGGCGCCCCCTTGGACGCGTGTGCCGGGCGTCAGAACGGGTTCCATGTGGGGCGGGGCGTGAACTTGAGATAGGACAGGGCGACGCCGAGCCGGGCGCCGAGGCCGGAGCGGATCGGCACCACGACGACCCGTTCGTTGGTGAGCGCCGTGAAGCCGAAGCCGCCCACGACATAGGCCGAGCCGTCGACCCCGCCGAAGCGCTGGAAGATCGCCTGCGTGGAGGGAAGCCCGTAGACCAGCATCATGGTGCGGTCCCCGTTGGCGCCGGCATCGAAGCCGATCGAGGGGCCTTCCCAATAGACCTTCTGGTCTCCGGCGTTGCGCGTGTACATCAGGCCCTCGCCGTAGCGCAGCCCGCCGATGAAGGCGCCGCCCGCCTCCTGGCCGAGCACGTAGCCGTTCGGCTGGCCGAAGCGCCGCGCCGCCTCCTCGATCGTGAGCGCGATGCCGCGCGACACCGAGCCGAAGAAATGATGGCCCTTGTCGATGAGGGCGTCGGTGGAGAAGCGCTCGGGTGCCGTCTGCGCCCAGGCGGCGCCACATTGCGGCAGCGCGGCGGCGGCGATACCCGCCAGGAGGGATCTGCGCGAACACTGGACCATGGATCAATCGCCCCGCGTCCTCGGCGGCCGCCCATCGCGGACCGCGGTCGCCGGCTCTTCATAAGCCGCGATTCGGCGTCCCGCATAGGGCGGCATCGTGTCGGACGCGTGGCGCCCCTTGCGTCGCTCGTCAGCGCACCCCGCCGGTCTCGTGCGACTTGTCGAGCGGACGGGCCGGGGCGTCGTCGACCGGCGGCGGCGCATGGCCGGTCGGCAGCGACTGGCTCTCCGGATCGCCGCCGGCCCGGTTGGAATGCTTGATCGACACCGCGAAGGCCGGGGCCGCCATCGCCACCACCAGCGTTGCCGCCAGCGCGGCGGGAAGGATGTTGAAGCGCGTCATGATGATCTCCTCGTCGGCCCGAGGGCCTCGCGCGTGCCGCTCGCGACCGGACCTCCGTCCGGCCCAGCGCGGCAGCGGGGCCGCTTCGCAACTGCGACGCACCCGGTCCTCTGCAGTGCGGTGCGATAGAGCGCCTTCGGGGCGAAAACGCGGCCGGACCTCATCCTGGGCTAATAATGCGGGGGCGGCGGCTCCGGCTCGGCCGGCAGGCGCCGCTCGGCGTCGGCCAGCCGGTCGAGCGAATGGGCGATCTGGCGCTTCAGCTCCGCGAGCGCGGTCCACTGGGCCGTGACGGCGCCGTTGAGGTCGTCGATCACCCGCTCCTGCTCGGCGAGGCGCATCTCCAGCCGGTCGATCCGGTCGACGTCGTCACTCATGTCGGGGTGCTCCTGTGTCTCCTGCAGGGCCGGTCTAGCAGACTAAGCCGGAACCGCGGTGCAGCAGCGGGCGGGACACGCGGGGCAGGCCGTGGTCTTTTGGCCCACTCGCATGGGTTGCGTCTTAGCTCACCCTCAGGTTAGTGTCCGGTTCGGTTGACACACGGGGGAGCCGATGACGAACGCCTTGCTCCGCAGGTTGGAGCGGTTCGAGGCGCTGGATCGGATCGACAGGGAGGCCGTCGAGCAACTCTGTACCGGCATGGTTCATCACCGTTCTGACGATCAGATCGGGCCGGCCGGCACCGTGCCGATCCTGCTCGTCGGCTTCGCATACCGTTTCAAGATGCTGTCCGACGGGCGCCGGCAGATCCAGTCGCTCTTCGTCTCCGGCGACATCTGCCGCCACATCTACGGCTTCCTGCTCGAACAGGGCGACGAGGGCCTGCGTACGCTGACACCGTCCATCGTGGCGACCGTCCCGGCGGCGGCGCTGCTGGAGGTCATGGACCAGCATCCGCGCGTGGCACGCGCGATCTGGGCCAATTCGGCGGCCGACGAGGTGATGCTGCGCGAACGGGTCGTGAGCCTGGGGCGCCGGACCGCCTACGGGCGCATGGCGCATCTCTTCTGCGAAACGTTTCTGCGCCTGCGGGCGGTCGGCCAGGTGTCGGGCCAGACCTGCGACCTGCCGCTCACCCAGATGGACCTCGGCGACCTCATGGGCCTGTCGACCGTGCATGTGAACCGCGTCCTCCAGCAACTCCGGCGCGACGGGTTGATCGCCTTCAAGGGCTCGCAGCTCACCATCGCGGACCTGCCCGCGCTCTGCCGCGTCGCCGACCTCAACCCCTGGTCCCTGAACCTCGAGGCGCCGGGCGAGCCCGCCGGGGTGGCGCCGAGCATGCGCTTCGCCTGACCTGTCGACGGCCCGGCCGCGCCGTATCGCGGTTGACAGCGCGCCGGCCGGCCGCTAACCAGCCCGCTCATCCACGCGGACCCGATCGGGACCGCGGGGTGATCCTGCCTGGGACCGCAAGGGTCCCGGCGACGCACCCGCGGCCGTTCCCACCCCATCGGTGAGCTGCCTGTCGGCTGGACCGTCACGGTCCGGCGAAGGAGGGCGCGTTCCTCACCTTGTGATCAGAGAGGACGCGATGACCAAGCGCATTCAAGCCAAGTACAAGATCGACCGCCGCCTCGGCCAGAACATCTGGGGCCGCCCGAAGAGCCCGGTCAACCGCCGCGAATACGGCCCCGGCCAGCACGGTCAGCGCCGCAAGGGCAAGCCGACCGACTTCGGCACGCAGCTCAAGGCGAAGCAGAAGCTCAAGGGTTATTACGGCAACATCTCCGAGAAGCAGTTCCGGAAGTATTATGCCGAGGCGATCCGCCTCAAGGGCGACTCGTCCCAGAACCTCGTCGGCCTGCTCGAGCGCCGCCTCGACATGGTGGTGTACCGCTGCAAGTTCGTCGCCACGATCTTCGCGGCCCGCCAGTTCGTGAACCACGGCCATGTCCGGGTGAACGGCAAGCGCGTCAACATCGCCTCCTACCTCGTCAAGGTCGGCGACAAGATCGAGGTCAAGGAAGCGTCCCGCGAGCTCGCCATCGTGATCGAGGCCGGCCAGCTCGGCGAGCGCGACGTGCCGGACTATTTCGAGCACGACGACGGCAAGAAGTCGGCCGTGATGACCCGCGTGCCGGGCCTGACCGAGGTTCCCTATCCGGTCCAGATGGAACCGAACCTCGTCATCGAGTTCTACTCGCGCTGACCCCCGATCTCCGGATCGGATGACGGAAGGCCGCCCCCGGGCGGCCTTTTTCATGGGCGGTGCGACCGGGCCCGGTCCTCAGCCGGCGCGGGCCGCGCGGGCGAGACCGTGCGCGACGAGACGGTCGATCAGCTCGCCGGAGGCGACGCCGCTCGCCGCCATGGCGCGGGGATACATGCTGATGTCGGTGAAGCCCGGGATCGTGTTGACCTCGTTGACGAGGATGTCCATCGCATCCGTCACGAAGACGTCGACCCTCGCCATCCCGTCGCAGCCGAGCGCCCGGAACGCCTGCGCCGCCAGCGTTCGGACCGCCTCCTCGATCCCCTGCGGCAGGTCGGCCGGGACGGCGAGCGCCGCGCCGTGCTGGTCGACGTATTTGGCGTCGTAGCTGTAGAAGCCGTGACGGTCCGCCGGCACGATCTCGCCGGGGCGGGACACGAAGAGGCCGCCTTGCGGGTCCTCGAGCACGCTGCACTCGATCTCGCGGCCGCGGATGAAGGCCTCCGCCAGCAGCTTGTCGTCGTGCCGGAAGCCTTCGGCGAGCGCCGTCTCGTAATCCGCCTCGTCCGAGACTTTGCTGACCCCGACCGACGAGCCCTGCCGCGCCGGCTTGACGAACACCGGCCGCCCGAGCGCGGCCACGACGTCGGCGAAGCGCGGCGTGCTGCCGGGCGTGATCGTCAGCGAGGGTGCCGTCGCGATGCCCGCCTCGTTCAGCAGCCGCTTGGCCAGGGCCTTGTCGAGGGCGAGCGCCGAGCCCGGGATGCCGCATCCCGCGAGCGGCACGCGCGCCACCTCGGCCACCCCCTGCACGGCGCCGTCCTCGCCATGGAGGCCGTGCAGCACGGGAAACAGGATGTCGAGCGCGGGCAGGGGATGGACCGCGCCCTCGGCCGGCACCGCCAGCATGCGGCCTCGCCCGCCCGGCACGAGGCACAGTTCCGTGCCCTGCCGCGGCGTGGCCGGGACCCCGCCGTCGATGTCGCTGAGGAGCCACTGCCCCTCGCGGGTGACGAAGATCGGGACGGGCTCGTAGCGCGCCGGGTCGAGGGCCTTGAGGACGTTGGTGGCGGACAGGACCGAGACGTCGTGCTCGGACGAGCGGCCGCCGAAGAGCACGCCGATGCGCAGGCGGGTCGAGGACGGGGGCATGCGGGCTCCGGGAGGACAGGGCGACCGCGGCAGTCTATCATGCCGGGACCGGCCGGGGTCGGCTTCGTCCGGCCGGGGGGCTCGCGCTACCTCGACAGCGTCGAGACGGCAGCGCTAAGCGCGCTCGTCGACCGGTGGTGGTCGCGTGTCGTGCTGCGCACCGTGGTGAGCCGACTCTGGCTGCTCGGGGCGCGCGACGATCTCGTGCTCGACGCGGAGGTGATCGCCCACCTGCCTCTGACGTGAGGTCGGCGACGCCGGCCAGGGATGCCGCGATGGAGCGCACGAGACGCCGCCCGTTCCGGCCTCGGTATCACGGTCCACGCCACGATTTCTTTTTCGCGCGGCGCGGTCCCGCCCCCTTGCGGATGAGAACAAAACAAGTACATTGGCGTCTGTTGCAGGGCGGTCCAGCCCGTGTCAGAAGGACGTCACGCCGTGAGTCAGAGCGCACTCCGCCTCGTTGAAGGAACTTCCGTGGACAAGACCAAGGCGCTCGACGCAGCGCTGTCGCAGATCGAACGGGCCTTCGGCAAGGGCTCGATCATGCGGCTCGGCAAGAACCAGAAGGCCGTCGAGATCGAGACGATCTCGACCGGGTCGCTGGGCCTCGACATCGCGCTCGGCGTCGGCGGGTTGCCGCGCGGCCGCGTCATCGAGATCTACGGGCCGGAATCGTCCGGCAAGACGACGCTGACGCTGCATTGCATCGCCGAGGCCCAGAAGAACGGCGGCGTATGCGCCTTCGTGGACGCCGAACACGCGCTCGACCCCGTCTACGCCCGCAAGCTCGGCGTCCAGCTCGACGATCTCCTGATCTCGCAGCCCGATACCGGCGAGCAGGCGCTCGAGATCACCGATACGCTGGTGCGCTCGGGCGCCATCGACGTGCTGGTGGTCGATTCGGTGGCGGCGCTGACGCCCCGGGCCGAGATCGAGGGCGAGATGGGCGACGTGCAGCCCGGCCTCCAGGCCCGCCTGATGAGCCAGGCGCTGCGCAAGCTCACGGCTTCGATCTCGAAGTCGAACACCATGGTGATCTTCATCAACCAGATCCGCATGAAGATCGGCGTGATGTATGGCTCGCCCGAGACCACGACGGGCGGCAACGCGCTGAAGTTCTACGCCTCCGTCCGGCTCGACATCCGGCGCACCGGGGCGATCAAGGACCGTGACGAGGTGACGGGCAACTCGACGCGCGTGAAGGTGGTCAAGAACAAGGTGGCCCCGCCCGTTCAAGCAGGTCGAGTTCGACATCATGTACGGCGAGGGCATCTCCAAGGTCGGCGAGCTCATCGATCTCGGCGTCAAGGCCGGCATCGTCGAGAAGTCCGGCGCCTGGTTCTCCTACGACAGCCAGCGCCTCGGCCAGGGCCGCGAGAACGCCAAGGCCTTCTTCAAGGCCAACCCTGATGTCGCCCGCAAGGTCGAGGCCGCGATCCGCGAGAACTCGGGCCTCATCGCCGAGCGCATCCTGGAGACGGGCGGCCCCGAGGGCGACGACGACGACGACGCCGCCCGAGGCCTGAGCGCGACCGCGCCCCGCCACAGGTTAAGGCAAAGTGAAGGGGCCGCGGCCCCTCCGCTCGACAGCTCGGAAGGGCGCGGCTACATGAGGCCAGCGCCCTTTTTCGCGTGCTGCATCCCTCGCGTGCCGCGTTCCGCACGCCCGAGGGCGAGGTCACGCAAGCCATCCCGAGTTCCAGTGCCATGACCAGCGTCAACGAGACCCGCTCGGCCTTCCTCGACTTCTTCCGCCAGGCCGGGCACGAGATCGTGCCCTCGGGGCCCCTCGTTCCTCGCAACGACCCGACGCTGATGTTCACCAGCGCCGGCATGGTGCAGTTCAAGAACCTCTTCACCGGCGTCGAGAAGCGCTCCTACACCCGCGCCACCACGGCACAGAAATGCCTGCGCGCCGGCGGCAAGCACAACGACCTCGACAACGTCGGCTACACGGCGCGCCACCACACGTTCTTCGAGATGCTCGGCAACTTCTCGTTCGGCGACTACTTCAAGGCGACCGCGATCGAGAACGCCTGGAAGCTGGTCACCGGCACCTTCGGCCTCGACAAGGCGCGGCTGCTCGTCACCGTCTACCACGACGACGACGAGGCCTTCGACCTGTGGCGCAAGATCGCCGGCCTGTCGGAGAGCCGCATCATCCGCATCGCGACCTCGGACAACTTCTGGGCCGCCGGCGATACCGGCCCCTGCGGTCCCTGTTCGGAGATCTTCTACGACCAGGGCGAGTCGGTGTGGGGCGGGCCGCCCGGCAGCGCGGAGGAGGACGGCGACCGGTTCCTGGAGTTCTGGAACCTCGTCTTCATGCAATACGACCAGCTCGGCCCGGGCAACCGCGTGCCCCTGCCGCGGCCCTCGATCGACACCGGCATGGGCCTCGAGCGGATCTCCGCCATCCTGCAGGGCGTGACGTCGAACTACGACGTCGACCTCATGCGCACCATCATCCAGGCGGTCGCCAACCTCACCGGCGTCGATCCGGACGGTCCGCAGGCCGCCAGCCACCGCATCATCGCCGACCACCTGCGCGCCTCGGCCTTCCTGGTCGCCGACGGTGTCGATCCGTCGAACGAGGGGCGCGGCTACGTTCTGCGCCGCATCATGCGGCGCGCCATGCGCCACACCCAGATGCTCGGTGCCGCCGAGCCGCTGATGTGGCGGCTCGTCCCGACCCTGGTGCAGCTCATGGGCCAGGCCTATCCCGAGCTCGTCGAGGCGCAGACGCGCATCAGCGACATCCTGCGCTCCGAGGAGACGCGGTTCCGCACGACCCTCGCGCGCGGCCTGTCGATCCTCGAGGACGAGACGCGCGACCTCTCCTCCGGCGACCGGCTCAAGGGCGAGGTGGCGTTCAAGCTCTACGACACCTACGGCTTCCCGCTCGACCTCACCCAGGAAGCGCTGCGGGCCCGCGACATCGCGGTCGACGAGGCGGGCTTCGCGGCCGCCATGGCCCAGCAGAAGGCGGACGCCCGCAAGGCCTGGGCGGGTTCGGGCGAGGCTGCGACCGATGCGGTGTGGTTCGGCATCCGCGACCGCGTCGGCGCGACCGAGTTCCTGGGCTACACGGCCGAGCGGGCGGAGGCGACCGTGACGGCGATGCTGTCCGGCGGGCAGAGCGTCGAGAGCCTCGCGGCCGGCAGCCGGGGGCAGGTCCTGCTCAACCAGACGCCGTTCTACGCCGAATCGGGCGGCCAGGTCGGCGACACCGGCACGCTGTCGGGCCCGGGCGTGCGCCTGCGCGTGCTCGACACGACGAAGAAGCTCGGCGACCTCGTCGTCCACGAGGTCGAGGTCCTGGACGGCACGGTCAAGGCCGGCACCGCGCTGGTCGCCGAGGTCGATCACGACCGGCGCCGCGCCATCCGGGCCAACCATTCGGCGACCCATCTCCTGCACGAGGCGCTGCGCCAGGTGCTGGGCCCGCATATCGCCCAGAAGGGCTCGCTCGTCGACGGCGACCGGCTGCGCTTCGACTTCTCGCATGCGAAACCGATCTCGCCCGGCGAACTCGCCGAGATCGAGGACATCGCCAACCGCATGGTGCTGCAGAACGAACCCGTCGTGACGCGCATCATGGCGCTCGACGATGCACGGGCCAGCGGCGCGCGGGCGCTGTTCGGCGAGAAATACGGCGACGAGGTGCGCGTCGTCTCGATGGGCCGCACGGTCGCCGGGCAGGGGGCGACCGACACCGTCTATTCGATCGAGCTCTGCGGCGGCACCCACGCCGCCCGCACCGGAGACATCGGCCTCGTGTCGATCCTGGGCGAGAGCGCGGTCGGCTCGGGCGTGCGCCGCATCGAGGCCCGGACCGGCCAGGCGGCGCGGCGCGCGTTGAATGCCGATGGCGCGAAGCTCCGCGACCTCGCCCAGATCCTCAAGGCTTCGCCCGACCTCGCCGCCGAACGCCTGGCGGCGCTGGTCGAGGACAGGCGCCGGCTGGAGCGCGAGCTGACCGACGCCCGCAAGAAGCTGGCGCTCGGGGGCGGGGGTGCCGGCCCCAAGACGGAGGCGGCGCGCGAGGTCGCGGGAACGCGGCTCATGGCCCGCACCGTGACGGGCATCGACATGCGCGACCTCAAGGGTCTCGCCGACGAGGCCAAGACCGCGATGGGCTCGGGCGTCGTGGCGCTCGTGGGCGTCGGCGAGGACGGCAAGGCCGGGTTGGTGGTGGCGGTGACGCAGGACCTGACGGCGCGCTTCAACGCCGTCGACCTCGTGCGGGCCGGTGCGGCGCCCCTCGGCGGCAAGGGTGGCGGTGGCCGCCCCGACATGGCCCAGGCCGGCGGTCCGGACGGCGCCCAGGCCGAGGCGGCGCTCGCCGCCGTCGAAGCCGCCATGACGGCGAACACGGCCGCGGCCGCGGAGTGACCGGCCGGCCGCCGCGATCCCGATCGGGCGGCCACGCGCCGCGACGCCTCGGACCCAGAGGTCAGGGTCGACGGCCACCCGTGCGGGGGGCCGGCAGGGACAAGCCTGTGCGCCGTGCTCGGAGTGGCGGCCCGGAGGGGCCGTTCTCCGGCGCCGGCCTTACAGCACGATGTCGGGGTTGCAGAGCTTGGGGTCGAGCGGCTTCCTGAAGAGGAACACCATGCCGAGCGAGATGCGGCGCCCCGGCACCACGGGGCGGCTGCCGACCGTCGTGACGTCCTCGGGCCCGAACCCCGACAGCTCGGCCTCGAGCGCGACACCCGTCTGGGAAATGTTGATGATGCGGGCCGCGACCCGCTTGCCCGACGCCGTGGTCAGCACCGTGTGGGTGCGGCTCGGCACGAAGCGTTCCGCACCCCGTGTATCGCTCTCGCCGGCGGCGGCATCGTCGTCCTCCCAGGCCGGGACGACGGCCTGTTTCGGCGCCATGATGTCACGCGGGATGGTCGACACGGGCCGTTCCGCCGGTGCGGTCCGCTCGCGGGCCGCCACGGCCTTCCACATTTTTCCGAGCCCGATCATGGTCGACGCTGCCCTGTCTCAGCCAAGGTCGGGAGTGCGCTCAGGGCTCCCGCTCACCTGGATCTAACCTAAGATCCTTTACAGAACCGCAAGACGCAGCCGCGGATTCCGGCCCCGGGGCGGCGCGGCTCATCGGAAGGTCTTGCGCGGGTCGAAGGCGTCGCGCACCGCCTCCCCGATGAAGATCAGCAGCGACAGCATGATGGCGATGGTCAGGAACGCCGTCAGGCCGAGCCAGGGTGCCTGCAGGTTGGACGTGCCCTGCAGCAGCATCTCCCCCAGCGAGGGCGAGCCCGGCGGCAGACCCAGGCCGAGGAAGTCGAGCGACGTCAGCGTGGTGATCGAGCCCGACAGGATGAAGGGCAGAAAGGTCAGCGTCGCCACCATGGCGTTGGGGAGCACGTGTTTCCACATGATGCTGACGTTCGACAGGCCGAGGGCCCGGGCGGCGTTGACGTATTCGAAGTTGCGGGCCCGCAGGAACTCGGCGCGCACGAGGTGGACGAGGTTCACCCAGGAGAACAGCAGCAGGATCCCGAGCAGCACCCCGAAGGAAGGCGTGATGACGGCCGCCACGATGATGAGGATGTAGAGGTGGGGCAGCGAGGACCAGATCTCGATCACGCGCTGCATGACGAGGTCGGTCCAGCCGCCGAAATAGCCCTGCACGGCGCCGGCCGCGATGCCGACGGCCGATGAGATGCCGGCGAGCAGGAGCGCGAAGACGACGCTGAGGCGGAAGCCGTAGATGAGCCGGGCCAACACGTCGCGGCCGTGGTCGTCGGTGCCGAGCCAGTTGGTCTCCAGCGCCGAGCAGGGCCGGCCCGCCGGCGGCGTGCCGCCCGCCTCGCGGACGGCCTTGTCGCATTGCGCGTCCGACAGGAGCCAGGTCGGCGGGGAGGGCAGGGTGGTGGGCGGAGACAGGTTGCGGGTGCCGTTGGAATAGCGGTTCGGCGCCCAGATCATCCAGCCGTGGTCGTCGATCTCCTTGGCGGTCTCGGGATTGCGGTAGTCGGTATGGGCCAGGAAGCCGCCGAACCGCTCCTCCGGGTAGTCGTTGAACACCGGGAACAGGATGTCGCCCTTGTAGGAGACGACGAGCGGCCGCTCGTTCGACACGAACTCGGCCCCGAGCGAGACGGCGAACAGCAGGCCGAAGATCAGGAAGGACCAGTAGCCGCGCCGGTTGCGCTTGAAGCCGTCGAGCCGGCGCCGGTTCAGCGGTGTCAGGCGCAGCCAGCCGCCGCGCCCGGGCGGCGGGGCGAGGAGCCCGGGAGTGACGCGCGCGTCCATCTCACACGCCCCGCGTCTCGAAATCGATCCGGGGATCGATCCAGGTGTAGGTCAGGTCGGAGATGAGGTTCACCACGAGGCCCAGCAGCGCGAAGATATAGAGGTTGGCGAAGACGACCGGATAGTCGCGGTTCATGATGGAATCGTAGGACAGCAGGCCGAGCCCCGGCAGGTTGAAGATCTGCTCGATCAGGATGGCGCCGGTGAAGAAGGCCGAGATGAAGGCGCCGGGAAAGCCCGCCACCACGATCATCATGGCGTTGCGGAACACGTGGCCGTAGAGGACGCGTCGCTCCGACAGGCCCTTCATGCGCGCGGTCTGCACGTATTGCTTCTTGATCTCGTCGAGGAAGGAGTTCTTCGTCAGGAAGGTCGATGTCGCGAAAGCGCCGACCGACATGGCGAGGACCGGCAGGGTGATGTGCCACAGGTAGTCGGTCGCCTTGTGGAACGGGTCGAGCTCCGCCCAGTTCTCGCGACACGAGGCCGCGCAGCGGGAAGACCTGGTAGAACGAGCCGCCGGCGAACAGGATGATGAGCAGGATGGCGAAGAGGAACGAGGGGCACCGCGTAGCCGATCGTGACCACGCTCGACGTCCAGATGTCGAAGCGCGAACCGTCCTTCACCGCCTTGGCGATGCCGAGCGGGATCGAGATCGCGTAGGACAGCAGCGTCATCCAGAGCCCGAGCGAGATCGACACCGGCAGTCGCTCGCCGATGAGCGTCAGCACCGGCACGTCGCGGTAGTAGCTCTGGCCGAAGTCGAAGGTCGCGTAGTTCTTCACCATGAGGAGGAAGCGCTCGTAGGCCGGCTTGTCGAAGCCGAACTGCGCTTCGAGCTCCTTGATGAACTTCGGGTCGAGGCCCTGGGCGCCCCGGTATCTCGAGCCTTCGCCCCCCAGGCCGGCCTGGGCGGCAGCCCGAGGCGCCGATGTCGGCGCCCCCGCCGCCGAGGCCGGAACCGCCGTTGGACAGGCCCTGGAGCTGCGCGACGACGCGTTCGACCGGGCCGCCCGGTGCGAACTGCACGATCACGAAGGAGACGAACATGATGCCGAGCACCGTCGGCACCATGAGGAGGATGCGGCGGAGGATATAGGCCGCCATGTCAGCCCTTGGCCTTGGTCTGCTTCGCCTTCTCGGCGTCGTACCACCAGGTCGACAGCACGCCGGGGTCGAGCTTCGGGGGCTGCGCCGGCCAGCCGAACTGGTCCCAATAGGCGAGCCAGTGGTTGGGCTTGTTCCACATCGGCACCCAGTAATAGGAGGCGCGCAGCACGCGGTCGAGGGCACGGCACACGGTCGTCAGCTCGGCCCGGGTCGAGGCATGCAGGGCCTTCTCGATCAGCGCGTCGACGACCGGATCGGCCGTGCCGGTGAAGTTCTGCGAGCCGGGCTGGCGCGCGGCCTCCGAGCCGTAGGAGATCGCGCAGACCCTCGCCCGGGCGTGGGGTCGCCGCCGCGGTTCAGCGTGATCGACGTCGAAGTCGAAGTCGTTGAGCCGGGACTGGTATTGCGCGGCATCGACGACGCGGAAGCGCGCGTCGATGCCGAGCAGCTGCAGGTTCTTGATGAAGGGCTGCGTGTGCCGCTCCAGCGAGCCGCCGAAATCGAGGAACTCGATGCGGAAGGGCTCGCCCGAGGCGAGTTTCAGCGTGTTGCCGTCGCGCCTGCACCCCGCGGCCTGCAGCAGCTTGTAGGCCTGGGCCAGCAGCGCGCGGTCCTGTCCCGAACCGTCCGACACCGGCGGCAGCACGGCATCGCCGAAGACGGCGTCCGGCACGCTGCCCGCGGAAGGGTTCGAGGAGGGCGAGCTCCTCCGGCGCCGGGCTTGCCCTCGGCCACCATCGGGCGTGTTCTGGAAGTACGACACGGTCCGGCTGTAGAGGCCGAACATGATGTTCTTGTTGGTCCACTGGAAGTCGAAACAGCAAGCCGAGCGCCTGGCGCACCCGCGGGATCCTTGAACTGCTCGCGCCGCGTGTTCAGCCACCAGCCCTGGATGGCCGAGGGCGCATCGCTCGGCACCGTCCGGCGCTGCACGCGGCCGTCCTGGGCGGCGGGGAAGTCGTAGCCCTTGGCCCAGTTGATCGAGGTCGCGTCCTCGTGGAACGTCGTCGCGCCGGACTTGAAGGCCTCGAACCCGACCTGCCGCTCGCGGTAGTATTCGTAGCGGATCGTGTCGAAGTTGGCCTGGCCGCGGTTGATCGGCAGGTCCTTGGCCCAATAGTCCGCGACGCGGTCGAAGGCGATCGTGCGGCCCTGGTCGACGCTTGCCGACCCGGTAGGCCGAGGAGCCGAGCGGCGGCTCCAGCGTCGTCTGGTCGAAGGGATGGGCGGTGTAATAGGCCTTGGAGAAGATCGGCAGGCCCGCCGACGGTGAGATGCGTCTCGCGCGTGCGCTCCGGGTCGAGCTTCACTTCGAGGAGGTCGTCGGCGAGAGCCTTCGCGCCGAGCGACGTGGCGCAGCGCCGTGCGCAGGTTGGGATGGCCCTTGGTCTTGAGCAGGTCGAGGCTGAAGGCGGCATCCGCCGCCGTGAGCCGGGAGCCGTCGTGGAACCGGGCTTCGGGCCGCAGCAGGAAGCGGTAGGTGAGCCGGTCGGGCGAGAACCGCACCGCCCGGGCCACGAGCCCGTAGAGGGCGTCGGGCTCGTCGAGCGTGCCGGTCATCAACGTGTCGAAGATGAGCCCCATGCCGGCCGCGCCGTCGCCGCGCAGGATGTAGATGTTCAGCGTGTCGAAGGTCGTGAAGTTCTGGTTGAACGCCGTCGCTGGTCGGCTCGACCACGATCGAGCCGCCCTTCGGGGCCGCGGGATCGACGTAGGCGCAGGCGCTCGAAATCGGCGGGCAGGCCGAGTTCACCGAAGGCCGACAGGCCGTGGCTCTCGGTCCAGCCCTCGGGCAGCGGCTCCGGCCACCGCGCCGCGGGCATCGCCGGCCAGGGCCGGCCAGGACCGTGCGGCGGCCGCTCCCGCGGCGACGGCCGCGAGCTTGGAGCCCAGGGCCAGAGCCGAGCGGCGGGTGAAGGTTCGGCATCGATGAACGGCTCCCGGCGCGGGCCCGGCGATCGGGCGCCATCAACACCCGTCCATTATGTCGGTTTTGGGGGGCAGCGTCGATGGGACCGGGGCGGTGCGTCGGCCCGGGCGGCTCAGAACGCCTGCCACTCGTCCGCTGCGGCGACGGGCGCGGGCTTGCGGGCGGCGCCTCCGCGCCCCGTCGTCCTGAGGGCCGCGCGGCCGCGGCCGGCCCGCCGGACCGCACCGGCCTGGCCGGTGGGACCGAGGGTGAGGCGCGGGACGGGCTCGCCGACCCGCCGAGCGCGAAGGCGCCGAGCAGCTGCTTCAGGCCGCGGGCCTCGCCGGCGAGCGCGTGGCTCGCCGCCGTCGATCTCCTCGACCATGGCGGCGTTCTGCTGCGTCACCTGGTCCATCTGGTTGACGGCGGTGTTGACCTGGCCGAGCGCGGTCGCCTGTTCGCGCGCCGAGGCCGCGATCTCGCCCACGATCGTGTCGATCTCGGCCACCTGGCCGCCGAGCGTCGCCGAGCGCCGCGCCGGTCTGGCCCACGAAGGCGACGCCCTGTTCGACCTGCGCGCTCGAGGTCGAGATCAGGCCCTTGATCTCTTTCGCGGCATCGGCCGAGCGCTGCGCCAGCGCCCGCACCTCGGACGCCACGACCGCGAAGCCCCGGCCGGCGTCGCCGGCCCGCGCCGCCTCGACGCCGGCGTTGAGCGCCAAGAGGTTGGTCTGGAAGGCGATCTCGTCGATCACCCCGATGATCTGGCCGATCTCGCGCGACGAACGCTCGATGCTGCCCATGGCTTCGACGGCCTGGCGCGACGACACGGCCCGATTGCTCGGCGCCGGCTTTGGCGGCCGCCACGACCCGACTGGGCGTGGGTGGCGCCCTCCGCCGACTTGCGCACCGTCGCGGTGATCTGTGTCGAGCGCCGCCGCGGTCTCCTCCAGGCTGCCGCCTGCTGCTCGGTGCGGCGGGACAGGTCGTCGGCCGCGGCTCCGATCTCGGTCGCCCCGCGGGTGATGGCGGACGAACTGTCGGCGACCTTCAGCAGGGTGCCCTCCAGCGTCCCGGCGGTGGCGTTGAAGTCCAGGCGCAGCGTGTCGAACTCCGCGCCGAACGGCTCGTCGATGCGCGCCACGAGATCGCCGGCGGCGAGGCGCTTCAGCCCGGCCGCCAGCGCGGTCACCACATGCATCTGGACGCGTGCCGCCTCGGCCGCCTGCAGGTCCCGCGCCGACGCGCTCGGCTTCGGCGGCCGTGATATCGGTGGCGAATTTCACGACGCGGAAGACGTGCCGCCCGAGGCATCGGTCAGCGGGCTGTAGGACCCCTGGATCCACACGACCCGGCCGTCCCGGCCGATGCGCCTGAACTTTCCCGGATGAACTCCTTGCGGCGCAGGCGCGACCAGAAGGCCTCGTAGTCGGCGCTGTCGCGATAGGCGGGCTCCACGAACATGCTGTGGTGCCGGCCGACGACTTCGTCGAGTTTGTACCCCATGACGCTGAGGAAGTTCCGTTCGCCGTCACGATCCTGCCGTCCGGCTCGAACTCGATGACCGCCTGGGCGCGCTCGGCCGCCTCGACCTTGCAGATCATGATGTTCAATGCGTCGGGCGAGCGGCCGAAAGTCGTCTGCGAACGGCGAAACAACATGGATCGTAACCTTTATGATTTCGCGTCCGAGGGTGAAGCGCCGCTCCTTAATTTTCTACGGAAGAACAGCACTCGCAGTATTTTGGAGCGATATTGCACGCCAAGGTTGGAGGTCGTTGCCTCCGATCTATCGTCTTGGGGTCCATAAGGCCTCGAAGAGGTCGAAAGGTGAGGCGCGTTCCGCTCGGAACGCTACGTCGGCGTGGAAAGGTGTCATGGCACGACGGTGCCCTGAGCCGGGAGGGTGACGAACGGCAGACGCCGGTGCCGGTCCTCGAGGATCGAAAGGGGGAGGCGTGCTCGCGCCCGTCCTCGGCTTCGCCACGGTGTGGCGCTAAGGCTGCGGCGCTGCCGATTCGGCCGTCTCGAGGGAGCCCTGCGCCATGATCACCTTCTACTACAACCTCGCCCCCAACCCGATGAAGGTCGCGCTGTTCCTCGAGGAGGCGGGGCTCGACTACGAGACCGTGCCGGTCGATTCGCGCAAGGGCGAGCAGCATGCCGCGCGCTTCAGGGCGCTGAACCCCAACGGCAAGCTCCCCGTCATCGTCGACGGCGACGCGACGGTCTTCGACTCCAACGCCATCCTGCTCTACCTCGCCGAGAAGACCGGCCGGTTCCTGCCGCCGGCCGGCGACGCGGCGCGCGGCGAGCTCTATTCCTGGCTGATGTTCGTCGCGACCGGCATCGGCCCCTATTCGGGCCAGGCCGTGCATTTCAAGCATTTCGCCCCGAAGCCGCAGGACTATGCCATCGAGCGCTACGACTTCGAGGCGCTGCGCCACTGGTCGATCGTCGACGCGCGCCTGGCGCAGGCAGGACTACATGCTGGGCGAGGACTATACGATCGTCGACATGGCGGTCTGGGGCTGGGCGCGCATGCTGCCCTTCCTCATGGGCGAGACGGCCTGGACCAGGCTGCCCAACGTCAAGCGGCTGCTCGACGCCATCAACGCCCGGCCGGCGGCGCAGCGGGCCGAGGCGCTGAAGGAGCGCCACAGCTTCAAGGCCGAGATGGACGAGGAGGCCCGGCGTCACATGTTCCCGGCCACCGCCAAGACGGCCGGCTGAGCGGCATAACCGTCGCGCGTGTTCCGCCACATCGTCCACTGCGACTGGAGCATGCGCGCGGCCGGGCGCTGGATGGCCTCGGCCGAACGCGCGCGCCGACGGGTCGTGGCGGGCCTCGGGCCCGGCCCCGGTCCCGGCGCCGGCCGCTGTTCCTCGACGCACCTCTTCGCGCGGGCTCGAGGACGGCGCGACGCTGGCGGCCTTCGATTTCCCGATCGGCTTCCCGGCCGGCTTCGGGGTCGGGACGGGGCTGCCCGGCTTCACGGCCGTGCTCGACGCGCTCGGCCGCGGCGCGTGGCCGGAGCTCTTGCCGTCGCGGCGGACGCCGGGCGAGATCGGGCCGCGCCGGCCCTTCTATCCGGCGACGGCCCGGCGGGGCGCGCCTGCGCCATCTCCTCGACGGGCACGGGGTCGCCGGCGTCGAGGCTCTGGTGCGGGCCTGCGAGCGAGCCGGGCCCGGACGGGGGCGCGGCGGGCTGCATGTTCTGGACGCTCGGGGCGAAGCAGGCCGGCAAGGCCGCGCTGTCGGGGTGGCGCGAGGTGATGGTCCCGGCGCGCGCGGCGCGGTGCGCGGCTCTGGCCTTTCGACGGCGACCTCGCCGCGCTGGCCGGGGCCGGCGGGCTGACGCTGGCCGAGTCCTACCCGGGCGACGCCTACGGACAGCTCGGCTTCAAGTTGCGCGGCAAGGGAGACCGCGTCGCGGCGGGCCGCTGTGGCGCGGCCACCTCTTGGCCTGGACGACGTCACGGCGCGTGGCGCTCGACGCAGCCCTGCGGGCCGCCATCCTGGGCGGCTTCCCGCCCGCGGCGGGCGGCGACGACGGCTTCGACGCCGCCGTGGGGCTCCTCGCCGCCATCGCGGTCGCCGCGGGGGAACGCTCCGCCGGGCCGGCGCTCACGCCGGCCGGGCGGCTCTGGGAAGGCTGGATCCTGGGCCGGCGCACGACCCCGGCCGCGCCGGAGTCCTGAGCCCCGGCCGGTGCCGACGACGGGCTGCGACCCGCGCTCAGGCGGTCGCGACGAGCCGCGCCTTGCGCTTGGCGGGTGCCTTGACGGGCGGCGGCGCGGCCGCGGCGGCGGCCCGGTCGGCCTCCTCCTTGGCGAGGCGCAGGGCCTTCAGCCGTGCGGTCTTCTGGATTCGGCCGTCTTGGCGGCCCGGGCTTCCATCACGGCCTGATCGGCCTCGCTCTTGCGGCGTTCGGCGAGGTGGAACTTCGATTCCGCCCTGGCGCGGGCGTCGGCGGGTGCAGTGGAACTGGAACTCATGCGCGTCCTCCCTGGATCGAGTACAGCGCCGGTCGCGGGCCCGTGACACGGAAGACGGACGGACCCTGCGCCCATTTCACCGCCGCCCGGACCCGCCCGTCGAAGATGTCGGGACGGTCCGGCGCCGTCGATCGGCTCCCCATCGGAGCTTGAATGTCGATGTCCGCCGGTTCAGCGGAACCTTTGTCAGCAGAAGCCTTTTGCCATGACATGTCAAGGTGTTGTTTTCACACGCGAGGACCGTGCGAAGACGGTGCCGGCATGGTGCGGTCGGACCTTTCGAGCTCCGTCTATTGCCGTCCGCCCGGCGGCACCGGAGGATCCCCGTCGCGCCGGGCGCGTTGAGGGCCGGGGACGACGCGGCCGTCCCGTGTCCCGGGCGCTGAGCGCCGGGTCCGCACCGAAAGCAAGGATTCGCCATGCGCGCCATCACCAAGTCGGCCCTGCTGGCCCTCGGCCTCGTGGCCGGCGGTCCCGCGATTTCGGGCGCTTTCGCCCAGACGACGACCAGCCCGGCGCCGGCCGCGGGGACCACCACGCCGGCGCCTCAGCCACCCGCCGCGGGCGCGGCGAGCGATGCCGCGCAGGTGCGGCAGATCCCGCTGACGCCCGCGCTCGTCGACCAGTTCATCGCCGCCAAGAAGGAGGTCGACGCCGTGCTCGACACGCTGCCCGACGGCACCGACCAGCCGGACCCCGCCACGCTGGCCAAGCTCGACACCGTGGCCAAGAAGTACAAGTTCGACGGCTACAACCAATATGACGCGACCGAGAACAACATCGGCATCGTCATGGCCGGCGTCGATCCCGCCACCAAGGCCTATATCGGCCCCGAAGCCGTCATCAGGAAGCAGATCGCCGAGGTCCAGGCCGACAAGCAGATCCCGGCCAAGGACAAGAAGGACACGGTGGCGCAGCTCGATGCCGCCATGGCGACGATCCCCAAGCTGCAATACCAGGGCAACGTCGACGTGGTGGTCAAGAACTTCGACCGCCTGAACGCCGCCCTGCCGCAGGACTGACGCGCCCGAACCGGGCCGGCGTCAGGCCGCGAGCTTCCAGGTGCCGCGTCCCGACAGCTTCACCTCGTAGAGCGCCCGGTCGGCGCGACCCGACAGGGCGCCGAGATCGTCCCCGTCGACCGAGGTCGCGATCCCGACGCTGACGCCGACCGACAGGTCGCCGACCGGCGTCGGCACGGGGCGCTGGGCGGCCAGCACCAGGCGTTGCGCCAGTTGGGCGAGGGCGCCATGCGCGATGTCGGCGACCAGGATCGCGAATTCGTCGCCCCCCAGGCGCGCCACGACATCGTCGGGCCGCACGAGGCCGGTCAGCCGGTCGGCGATCTCGCACAGCACCGTGTCGCCGGTCGCATGGCCGAACCGGTCGTTGATCGGCTTGAAGCGGTCGAGGTCGAGCAGGACGAGGCCGAACCGCTGCCCGCCGGACCGCTCGGCGTGGAGGAACCGGCCGGCGCTGCCCTCGAAGCCGCGGCGGTTGGCGAGGCCGGTCAGCGGGTCGGTGCGCGCCTGGCGCTCGTAGACGGTCTGGAGCCGCTTCTGGTCCGTGATGTCGAGCACGACGCCGATGATGCCCTCGGGCGCCCCGGTCTCGGAGCGCACCAGCCGCCGGCGGGACCGGAACCAGCGGGTCTCGCCGGTCGCGCCGTCGAGCGCGCGATACTCGACCGTGGCGGCCTCGCAGGCTCCCCCGACCATCGGCCGGATGTCGATCCCGGCGCGGTCGTCCGCATGGATGCCGGCGGTGAACGCGTCCCAGCTCATCCGGTCGGCGATCCGTCCCACCAGCAGCGCCGACAGCTTGGGGCTGACCTCGACGGCATCGGACGCGATGTCGAGGTGCCAGAAGCCACCGTCGAGCGCGTCCATGGCGAGCCCCATCCGGATCTCGGCCTCGCGGCGGTCCCGTTCGGCCCGCTGCCGGTCGCTGACGTCCGTGGCGAGCCCCACCAGCGCCGCCACCCCGCCGTCGCCGTCGAACACCGGCGTCAGGGTCACGTGCCACCAGCGGCCGCCGCCGGCCGGGTCGTAGTAGGAATCCGAGTCGACCGCATGGCGCGCCGACACGCACTGCCGGTAGCGCGCCACCAGGGCCTCGGCGACCTCGGCGGGCCAGCAGTCGTCCGGGCGGCGCCCCACGATGTCGCCGGGCTGCACCCCGATGAGCTCCGCCATCCGGCGGTTGACACCCCGGTAGACGAAAGCGTCCCCCGCGACGTCCACGGCGAAGGCCGGCGCTCCGATGATGTCGACGTCGAGCATCTGATCCCACCCGTTCGGACCGGCGGTTCCGTCCCGCGGTCGCCGGACCATGGCGGCCCCGGCCTTGCGGCTTTCCTTCCAGGAAAGACGGCCAGCCCGGAAAAGGCGCCGGGAGCGGCGGGATTCGGCCCCTGTGCTGAAAGCGCCGTAAACCCGGTCGCTCGAATGCCGGGCAATGCGCGTCCCCGGCGCGACCCCGTCACGGGGTCGGCTACGGGGCTGCCGACAGGGCGATCCGCTGGCCGTCGCGGGCCGCGAAGGTTTCGGGGCGCAGGAGCCGGGCGGCGGCTTCAATCGCCGCCACGGTGGCGTCGTCGTGCGCGGGGTCGTGGTGGAACAGCGCCAGCGTCCCGACGCCCGCCGCATCGGCCAGCGCCACGGCGGCGGCGTAGCTGGAATGGCCCCAGCCCCGCCGCGCGGTGGACTCGTCCGGCGTGTAACTCGCGTCGACGACCAGAAGGTCGAGGCCCTGGGCCAGCGCCACCAGGGCGGGGTCGGGCGCGACGGGGTCGGCCTCGTGGTCGGTGAAATAGCCGAAGGAATGTCCCGCGTAGTCGATCCGGTAGCCGGTGGCGCCGCCGGGGTGGTTCAGCGCCCCGGTCCGCAGCGCGATCCCGTCGCCGAGGTCGAAACGCTCCCCGGCCCGGAAGTCCCGGTAGACGATCGTGGCCGAAAACACTTCGGGCGTGACGGGGAACAGCGGCGGCGTCATCAGCTGGGCCAGGGCGGCCCGCAGGTGCCCGCCGGGCTGGCGATGGCCTGTCCAAAGCCGGATCGTCGTCGTGGGGCGGAAGGCCGGGGCGAAGAACGGCAGCCCGATGAGGTGGTCGACGTGGCTGTGGCTGACCATGAGGTCGAGGTCGCCGTCGCGCCCTTCCGCGGCGAGCCGGTGCCCGAGGCGCCGGATGCCCGTGCCGGCATCGAAGATGAGGGTGCGGGCACCGCAACGCAGCTCGACGCAGGACGTGTTGCCGCCGTAGCGGGCGAACTCCGAGCCGGGGCACGCGATGCCGCCGCGGACGCCCCAGAAGGTGGCACTCATGTCGGCCGTCATGGCGCGATCCCGGCACGCGGGCACCGGCCGGCCGGTCCGGCCGCCCCGCGGTCGCGCCATGGTGGCACAGGCGGTCCGGTCAGGCGAGGGGCGGGCCGGCGCCCGCCTGCGCGGCCGGCCATTCCCCTCGCGCGGGATCCGGTCTAACTCCGCCCGACAGGCGGCAGCGGGACGGAGGATCCGATGGACGAGGACGACGCGGCGGTCACGGCGCTCCTGGACCGGCTCGGCCTCGCGCCGCTGCGCATCGAACACCCGGCGGTCAATACCGTGGAGGAGGCGCGGCCGCACTGGGCGGCGTTGCCCGGCGGCGGGACCAAGAACCTGTTCCTGAAGGACGGTCCGCGCCTGTACCTCGTGACGCTGGCGGCCGAGACCCGCGTCGACATGAAGGCCCTGGCCCCCCAGCTCGGTGCCAAGCGGCTCTCGTTCGGAAGCCCCGAGCGGCTCCTCGAGCACCTCGGCACCCGCCCCGGCGCGGTCGGGTTCCTCAGCCTCGTCAAGGACGAGGCGCGCGCGGTGCGATTCGCCGTCGAGCGGGCGATCTGGGAGGCGGAGCGCGTCACCTCCCATCCCTTGCGCAACACCGCCACGCTGTCGTTCACCCAGGCCGAGTTCCGGACGATCCTGGCGGCGCTCGGCGTCGAGCCCATCGTGCTCGACCTTTGAGAGCCCACGCGCGGTCGAACGCGCGCGGCGCGACATCGGGGCGCGCGTCACCCCGATGACTTCCCGACCGGCACGGGGCACTGCCATGGTCGGCGTTCGAGCCTCCGGCGCGGCCCGCGACGCGTGCGGCAGGCGAGCCCGCGCGGAACAGGGCATTGTCGCTGCCTGTTCCGAGCCGAGGTCCCGGCGGAACGGCCGGGCACGGCCCTTCATCCCGCCACGAAAGCAGACCCGTTGGACTCTCTCTCCGATCCCCGCATCGCGCCCGGCTCAGCGTCCTCGTCCACACGTCCTTCGATGGATCTGCTCGTCTGCTTCAGTCACCTCAGGTGGGATTTCGTGTTCCAGCGGCCTCAACACCTGATGACGCGGTTCGCCGGCCGCGCCCCGGTGGTGGTCTTCGAGGAGCCGACCTTCACCGACGAGGCCGGCCCGCGCCTCGTGCGCCGCGTCGACCCCGACAGCGGCGTCACGGTGGCGACGCCGCATCTGCCATGGCGCCTTCCGGAGGAGGAGCGCGAGGCGGCCCTGAGGACCATGCTGGACCGGCTGCTGGCCGAGCACGGGGCGCGCCGCCCGGTGCTGTGGTTCTACACGCCGATGATGCTGGCTTTCGCCTCGCATGTCCCCGACGCGACGGTCGTGTACGACTGCATGGACGACCTGTCGGCCTTCCTGTTCGCGCCGCCCGACCTGCCGCGGCGCGAGGCCGAGCTGATGGCCCGTGCCGACGTGGTCTTCACGGGCGGCCATGCCCTCTACGAGGCGAAGCGGGATTGCCACGCCGACATCCACCCGTTCCCGTCGGGTGTCGACGCCGCGCATTTCGCCCCCGCCGCGACGGGCGCGCTGGCCGATCCCGCGGACCAGCGCGACATCCAGCATCCCCGCCTCGGCTTTTACGGCGTCGTCGACGAGCGCCTCGACCTTTCGCTGCTCGATGCGGTGGCGGCCGCCCGGCCGGATTGGCACATCGTCATGATCGGCCCGGTGGCGAAGATCGACGCCGACGACCTGCCGCGCCGGCCCAACATCCACTGGCTCGGCTGCCGCACCTACGCCGAGCTGCCGGCCTACCTGTCGGGCTGGGACGTGGCGCTGATGCCCTTCGCCATCAATGCCGCGACGCGCTTCATCTCGCCCACCAAGACGCTGGAATATCTGGCGGGCGGACGCGTGGTGGTGTCGACCCCGGTCACCGACGTCGTGCGCCACTATGCCGGCCTGGATGCGGTGCGGATCGCCGCCACGCCCGACGCCTTCGTGGCGGCCTGCGCGGCCGCGCTCGCCCTGGCGGCAGATCCCGGCCGCGACGCCGGCCCGGTCGCGGCGCGCCTCGCCGCCGGCTCCTGGCAGACGACGTTCGAGTCCATGGCCCGCCTCGTCGAGGCCGCCGCCGCCCGCCGTGCCCCCGCGCGGGCCATCGCCCGCCCGGCGCTCCGGCGCGGGGCGCGGGCCGCCGACGTGCTCGTGGTGGGGGCGGGCTTCGCGGGATCGGTGATGGCCGAGCAGATCGCCTCGCGCGGCCGCCGCCGCGTCCTGGTGGTCGACCGGCGGCCCCATGTGGCGGGCAACGCCCATGACGTCCGCGACGCGGCCGGCCTGCTGATCCACCGTTACGGGCCGCATATCTTCCACACCAATGCGACGACGGTGGCCGACTACCTGTCGCGGTTCACGGCCTGGCGCCCCTACGAGCACCGCGTGCTGGCGCGGGTCGAGGCGCCGGGGGGCGGCGGTGCGCTCGACGTGCCGATGCCGATCAACCGCACGACGCTGAACCGGCTCTACGGGCTCGACCTCGCGTCGGAGGCGGAGGCCGCCGCCTATCTGGCGGGCGTCGCCGAACCGGTCTCACCGGTCCGCACCTCGGAGGACGTCGTGGTGGCGAGCGTCGGCCGGGACCTCTACGAACGGTTCTTCCGCGGCTACACCCGCAAGCAATGGGGCCTCGACCCCTCCGCACTGGACCGGTCCGTGGCGGCCCGCGTGCCGGCCCGCACCGACACCGACGACCGCTACTTCACCGACACGTTCCAGGCCATGCCGCGCGACGGCTACACGGCCATGTTCGAGCGGATGCTCGACCATCCCGGCATCACGGTCGAGACCGGCGTCAGCTACGCCGACGTGATCCGCGAGGCGGAGTTCGACCACATCGTCTTCACCGGCGCCATCGACGAGTTCTTCGACCACCGCTTCGGCCGCCTGCCCTACCGCAGCCTGGACTTCCGGCACGTGACGCTCGACCAGGAGCGCTTCCAGCCCGTCGGCACCGTGAACTATCCCGACGAATCCGTGCCCTATACCCGGATCACCGAGTACAAGCACCTGACGGGGCAGAGCCATCCCAAGACGTCGCTCACCTACGAATATCCGCAGGCCGAGGGCGACCCCTACTACCCGATCCCGCGGGCCGAGAACCTGGCGCTGTTCAAGCAGTACGAGGCCCTGGCGCGGGCCCGCCACGACGTGAGCTTCGTCGGGCGGCTCGCCACCTACCGGTACTACAACATGGACCAGGTGGTGGGGCAGGCGCTGTCCTGCGCTAAGGCGCTGCTGGCCCGCTGGAACGCGACGGCCCGCGAGGGGGCCGCATCCGTCGTCATGGCCGACGCCGGGTGACCGGCGGGCCCCCCGCCGGCCCGGCCCCTCACAGCCCGTCGAACAGCGCCGTCGACAGGTAGCGTTCGGCGAAGGAGGGGATGATCACCACGACCGTCTGGCCCTCCATGCCGGGGCGCGAGGCGACCTCGACGGCCGCCGCGACCGCGCTGCCCGACGAGATGCCGATCGGGATGCCTTCCAGGCGGGCGACGAGACGGGCCATGTCGAAGGAGGCCTGGTTGCCGACCGTGACGACCTCGTCGATGAGGTCGCGCGCGAGGATGCTCGGCACGAAGCCCGCGCCGATGCCCTGCAGCTTGTGGGGACCCGGCTGGCCGCCCGACAGGACCGGCGAGTCCTCCGGCTCGACCGCCACGACCCGGAGGCCCGGGCGCCGCGGCTTCAGCACCTGGCTCACGCCCGTGATGGTGCCGCCCGTGCCGACGCCCGCCACGAAGACGTCGATCTGGCCGTGCGTGTCGTTCCAGATCTCCTCCGCCGTCGTGTTGCGGTGGATCTCCGGGTTGGCGGGATTGTCGAACTGCTGGGGCATGACGGCGCCGGGCGTCGTCTCGACGATCTCGACCGCCTTGGCGATGGCGCCCTTCATGCCCTGCGCGGCCGGGGTGAGGATCAGTTCGGCGCCGAGCAGCATCAGCATCTTGCGGCGCTCGACCGACATCGATTCGGGCATGACCAGCATGAGCTTGTAGCCGCGGGCCGCCGCCACGAAGGCGAGTCCGATGCCCGTGTTGCCCGAGGTGGGCTCGACCAGCGTGGTGCGGCCGGGCGTGATCCGCCCCGCCTTCTCCATGCTGTCGATCATGTTGACGCCGATGCGGTCCTTGACGCTGGACAGCGGGTTGAAGAACTCGAGCTTGGCGAGGATCTCGGCCTTGCAGCCCTTCTCGGCCCCGAGCCGCTTCAGGCGGACCAGGGGCGTGTGGCCGATCGTGTCGGTGATCGAATCGTAGATGCGGCCGCGCCCCTGCTTGAACGCGGAGGACGTGTCCTGTGGTCCGCCGTCGGCGGGGACAGCGCTGGGCGATGCGAGCGACATGGGGTTTCCTTCCTCGTATCCTGCGGTCCGGCGACGGCGGGCCGTTGCCTCACCGGGCCGAAGATGGTCGTGGCCCGCGATGCCGTCAACGCTGGCGGAGACCGGGGCGGCTTGAGAACCGGCGCCCGACGTGGTCTGAACCGGGGCCGCCCCGCCGAGGAGCATCGCCGTGTCGAGACACCCTCTGGTCCCGTGGTCCGCACTGGCCCTCGTCATCGCGGCGGCGCGCCCGGCCGCGGCCGCCCCTGCCTGGCCCGACGACCCGGTGACCCGTCTCGAGGCCCTGGCGCTGATCCAGACGCTGAACGCGGACCTGCTCAGCCACGACAGCGCCACGCTGACGCTGGACCGCTGGTGCGAAGCCCATGCCATCGCGGCCCCGGCGCGGGTGACGGCGGTCCGGGTCCGCGACGCCGAGGGCCCGGCCGGCGCCGAGGTGAGGAGCCGGCTCGGCGTCGGCCCGGACGAACCGGTGCGCCATCGCCATGTCCGTCTCGCCTGCGGGGCAGTGGTCCTGTCCGAGGCCGACAACTGGTACCTGCCGTCGCGGCTGACGCCGGAGATGAACCGGGCGCTCGACACGACCGACATCGCCTTCGGCCGCGCCGTGGCGGCGCTCGGGTTCCGGCGCCGCACGCTGTCGGCCGACCTCCTGTGGGATCCGCTCCCGTCCGGCTGGGAGGCGGCCGCCGCGCTGCCGACGGCGGGGACGGGGTCGCTCGTCGTCCCCGCCGAGGTGCTGCGCCATCGCGCCGTTCTGGAACTTCCCGACGGCACGCCTTTCAGCGCGCTGGTCGAGACCTATCGTGGCGAGGTCCTGGCGTTCCCTCACCCGCCGCTGCGGTGAGCCGGGCGGCCTGCGACGCCTTGCCGCTCGACTCGGCCGCCCATGTCGGACCCGGCCTGCCCGGTCGACGGCGGACGGGTCCGAACCGGCGCCGTCAGTCGAGCACTATTCGCTCTCCTGTTCTGCGATGACACGCGTCATACGTGCATTCCCGCGCCGAATAATGGGGCCTGACAAGACCTCCGAGCAGTCGGCCGTCGGCCGATGTCGCATCCAGGTAGAAAAAATTGATCGATTTTAGATAAAAGCAACCTGAGGTGCGTAGAATACACTGGACATCCCCGGCGTTAGTTCATCGTGAATCCCGAAGCGGTCTGCCGACCGGCAACTCTTGGTCTATACCCTACAGGACACAAAGCGTTCAAGCGATCTGCTTCGATAGCGATGCGTGCGGGGGTGCAAGGCGGAAAAATTATTGGTTGCAGTGATACGGTCTTTGCTCAATACTTGATATGTCATTCGTCACGGATTGGCCGATATGCTGTGGCGTCGATTGATCGTCCGCACGATCACCGAAGCGAGGCCCAGGGTAGCGGTGAAGAAGCAAAGAACGACAGCGATGAACGGGTCAGACTTTTCGGCGGCATCTGCGGCGGCGTCCGCGCAATCCGATGGGCGTGCGGCCCATGCAGCGTCTCGGGACCGTTACGCGGGCGACGCCACGGAGGCCCCCGGCATGCCGCTGCAGGCCGTCCTGCGCCTGATGGAGGAGCAGGGCCAGATCGGGTTCTGGTGGCACGATCTCGCGGCGGACCGGATCACGGTGTCGGCCGGCCTCGCCCGCATCAGCGGCACGCCCGTCTCGGTGGAGCGGACGCGCCAGAGCATGATCGCCCAGATCCATCCGCAGGACCGTCCCTTCCAGGCCGACCAGATCGGCCTGACCGACAACGGCCACCCGCTGCGGCGCGAGTTCCGCATCGTCCGGCCCGACGGGACGATCCGCTGGGTGTCGTCGCGGATCGACGTGGTGCTCGGCAACGACGGGCGCCCGGTGCGCTTCATCGGCATCATGGCGGACATCACCGAGCGCCGGGAAGCGCAGCGGGCCGTGGAGTTCAACCACGGCCGCCGGGCGGCGCTGCTGGAGGCCACCGCGGCCCTGACCTGGATCGCCGACCTGTCGGGTCGGCCGATCGACTACAGCGCGTGGTGCGCGCTGACCGGCATGTCGCCCGAGAACTGCGATCGGGAGGGCTGGCTCGACGCCGTCCACCCCAACGACCGGGACCGGGTCCGCACCGCCTATCGGGCGGCCCTGGCCAAGGGCGGCACCTACGACGTCGAATACCGCATCCTGACCAAGGAGGGCGTGTACCGCTGGTTCAATGCCCGCAGCGCGCCCGTCCGCGACCCGTCCGGCGCGATCCGGGAGTGGCAGGGCGTGCTGCTGCCGATCGACGGGGACGAGCGGTCCGAACCCGGCGAAGGCGACCCCGCGGAAACGCCGCCGCTGACCGGTGCGCAGATCCGCGGCGCCCGCGGCCTGCTCGATTGGTCGCTGGCCCAGCTCGCGGCCGCCTCGGGCGTCTCCGTCTCGACCATCAAGCGCATGGAGGACGGCAGCGAGGGCACGACCCGCGCCAGCAAGTCCTCGGCGGTGCGGCGGGCGCTGCAGACCGGCGGCATCGCGTTCCGCGTCATCGACGGCACCACCTGGATCAGTCGCTGACGCCAGCCCTTCGAGGGTCCGTGCGGGGTTGTCGGTCGCCTTCGTGCTCCGTTAAGGCTATTCGAACGCGAAGGGCCGATAAGGCCTTCGCCGCGCCGCGTCGCCGGCGCCCCAGGACGAAGACCCACGGATGTACGGATGAGCACCAGCGCCATCGAGGCCGGCCACCTGATGGCCTTCATCGAGCGGATCGAGCGCCTCGAGGAGGACAAGAAGACCGTCTCGGACGAGATCAAGGACGTCTACTCCGAGGCCAAGGGCACCGGCTACGACATCAAGATCATCCGCAAGATCGTTTCGATCCGCAAGCAGGACCAGGACAAGCGGCGCGAGGAGGAGGAGATCCTGGAGCTCTATCTCCAGGCCCTGGGCATGCAGGTCTGAGCCGCTCGCGCGCCGCGGGGGCGCCGCGCCATCGCGCCGCAGCGCCGCTCCGGCGCGGGCCCGACCGGGAACGGAGCCTCGGACCTCACCGTTGAGCGCCGCGATGTCGCCCTCCCGGCGACGTTTCGGGAGACGGCTCATGAAGGCGCTTTGCTGGCACGGCAAGAACGATATCCGGTGCGATACCGTGCCCGATCCGACGATCGAGGATCCGCGCGACGTCATCATCAAGGTGACGAGCTGCGCCATCTGCGGCTCGGACCTCCACCTCATGGACGGCATGATGCCCACCATGAAGAGCGGCGACGTGCTCGGCCATGAGTTCATGGGCGAGGTGGTGGCGGTCGGCAAGGGCTTCACGAAGTTCAAGACGGGCGACCGCATCGTGGTGCCCTTCAACATCAACTGCGGCAGCTGCGACCAGTGCCGGCGCGGCAACTGGTCGGTCTGCGAGCGGTCGAACCGCAACGCCGCCCTCGCGGCCGCGCAGTTCGGCTACACGACGGCCGGCCTCTTCGGCTATTCGCACCTGACCGGCGGCTACGCGGGCGGGCAGGCCGAATACGTGCGCGTGCCGATGGCCGACGTGGCTCCCATGAAGGTGCCCGAAGGCATGACCGACGAGGAGGTGCTGTTCCTCACCGACGTCCTCCCGACCGGCTACCAGGGCGCCGAACATGCCGAGGTGGGCCCGGGCGACATCACCGCCATCTGGGGCGTGGGACCGGTCGGCTATTTCGCCATCCAGTCCGCCAAGGTGATGGGCGCCGAGCGCATCATCGCCATCGAGACCGTGCCGGAGCGCATCGCCCTCGCCAGGAAGGCGGGCGCCACCGACATCATCGATTTCGCCAAGGAAGACGTCTACGACCGCATCAAGGAGATCTCGAAGGGCAAGGGCGCCGACAGCGTGATCGACTGCGTCGGCATGGAGGCGAGCGGCGGCCACGGCCTCGCCGGGATGGTCGATGCCGTGAAGGAGAAGCTGCTGCCGGCCGAGCGCACCACCGCGCTGGCCCAGGCGATCCGCGCCGTGCGGGGCTGCGGCGTCGTCTCGGTGCCGGGCGTCTACGGCGGGCCCGTCTCGGTCGACATGGGCAGCGTGGTGCAGAAGGGCCTCACGGTGCGGTCCGGCCAGACCCATGTGAAGCGCTACCTCGAGCCGCTGACCAAGCTGATCCAGGACAAGAAGATCGACACCACCTCCCTGATCAGCCATCGCAGCGGCAGTCTCGAGGACGGCCCCTCCCTCTACAAGACCTTCAAGGACAAGACGGACGGCTGCACCAAGGTGGTGTTCCACCTCGGCTGACCACCCTCGGCCGGAGGCACGGGCCGCGCTCCCCCTCCGGCCGACACTGACGCGCGTGGCCGCCAGCGATCGGACGGCTGCGAGCCCGCCTCAGTGGCGCGCCAGCACCTCGCGCACGGCCGACACGAGGTCGGCCTCGGGAACCGGGAACTGCGCCTTCTGGCGCAGCTCCAGATAGTCGGAGCGGTCCTTCGACCCCTTGGCGAGTTCGGCGCCGAGCACGAGGTCGCGGATCATCACGACCGGGCCGCCCGCGGCATCGCGCTCGTTCGAGCCCTGGATCACCGCACAGGCGGCGTTGCGGCGGTCGGCGTATTTCAGCTGGGCGTTCATGCCGGCGTCGCCGAGGTAGAGCTCGGCCGCGATGCCGGCCGAGCGCAGGCTGGCGACGAGCCTCATGACGCGGGCCAGGTCGTCCGGGCCGCGGTCGAGCACCAGCACCACGACGGGACCGCGCGGCTTCTCGGCGCCCAGGATCGGGCTGCCGATGGCGCGCAGCGCCGCCACGAGCCGCGACACGCCGACCGAAAAGCCGGTGGCGGGCACGGCCTCGCCACGAAACCGCGCCACGAGGCCGTCGTAGCGCCCTCCGCCCCCGACGGAGCCGAAGCGGACCGGCGCGCCGTCCTCGCCCGTCACCGTGAAGGTCAGCTCCGCCTCGAAGACCGGGCCGGTGTAATATTCGAGCCCCCGCACCACCGAAGGATCGATGACGACGCGGTCGGCATAGCCCGCCGCCGCCACCAGCGCGGCGATCTCGCGCAGCTCCTCGGCGCCCTCGGCACCGCGGGGCGTCGCGGCGAATTCCGCGGCGAGCCGCGCACAGGTCGCGAGATTGTCGGCCGCCTTGGCGTCGAGGATGCTCAGCACGCGCTCGGCCTCGGCCTCGCCGAGCTCCGCGCCCTTGGTGAAGTCCCCGGATTCGTCGCGCCGGCCGCGGCCGAGCAGTTGCCGCACGCCCTCGGTGCCGAACTTGTCGAATTTGTCCATGGCGCGCAGCACCGTGAGGCGCCGCCCCGCGTTCTCGTCGCCCGAAAGGCCGATCGACTCCAGCACGCCATCGAGGACCTTGCGGTTGTTGACCCGCACGACGTAGTCGCCGCGCCCGATGCCGAGGTCCTCGAGCGCGTCGGCCGCCATCATGCAGATCTCGGCATCGGCGGCGACGGACTTCGCCCCGACGGTGTCGGCGTCGAACTGGATGAACTGGCGGAAGCGGCCCGGGCCCGGCTTCTCGTTGCGGAACACCGGGCCGGCCCGGTAGGACCGGTAGGGCTTGGGCAGGCTGTCGAACCGCTCCGCGAAGGAGCGGGCGAGCGGCGCCGTGAGGTCGTAGCGCAGCGACAGCCACTGGTCGTCGTCGTCCTTGAACGAGAAGACGCCGGCATTCGGGCGGTCGAGGTCGGGCAGGAACTTGCCGAGCGCGTCCGTATATTCGATCAGCGGCGTCTCGACCGCCTCGAAGCCGTAACGCTCGTAGGTCTCGCGGATCGACCGCATGATGCGGTCCGTCGCGGCGATGTCGGCGGGGCCGCGGTCGGCGATGCCGCGGGGCAGGCGGGGCCGGGTGAGATCGGGTTTGGCGGGATCGGTCATGGAACTCGGGAGGGACGGGAGGGGCGGTCCCCTCGTCCCCCTGGCTACGCCGGGCGACCGCCTCCCGCAAGCGGGAGGGGCACGCCGGGTCCGCTCCCGCAGGCGCGAGGCGGGTTCAGTGCAGGGTCGAGAGCAGCTTGCGCAGTTTGTCGGCCATCTCGCCGATCTGCGCTTCGGAGATGATCAGCGGCGGCGTCAGCGCGATCGTGTCGCCCGTGATGCGGACCATGAGGTCGGCCTCGCGGAAGGCGCGGTCCATCGCCTCGTAGGCCCGGGCGCCGACGGCATCGGGCCGCGAGGCGAGATCGATCGCCGCCACGAGCCCGACCGTGCGGATGTCGAGCACGTGGGGCAGGCCGCGCAGCCCGTGGATCGCCTCGGCCCAGACGGGTTCGAGGCGCCGCACGTGGCCGAACAGGTCCTCGTCGCGGTAGATGTCGAGCGCCGCCAGAGAGGCCGCGCAGGCCAGCGGATGCGCCGAATAGGTGTAGCCGTGGAAGAGCTCGATCACGTGCTCGGGGCCGCGCATGAACGCGTCGTAGACGGGCTTGCGCACCACGACGCCGCCCATCGGCACGGCGCCGGAGGTCACGCCCTTGGCGAAGCAGATCATGTCGGGGACGACGCCGTAGCGCTCGGCCGCGAAGGCGAAGCCGAGCCGGCCGAAGCCCGAAATCACTTCGTCGAAGATCAGCAGGATGCCGTGCTTGTCGCAGATGGCGCGCAGGCGCTGCAGGTAGCCCTTCGGCGGGGGCAGCACGCCCGTCGAACCCGCCATGGGCTCGACGATGACGGCCGCGACCGTCGAGGCATCGTGCAGCGTGACGATCCGTTCGAGCTCGTCGGCGAGGTGCGCGCCCCAGTCGGGCTCGCCCTTGGTGAAGGCCTGGTGCTCGCGGTTGTAGGTGTGGGGCAGGTGGTCGACGCCGTTCAGCAGCGTGCCGAACTGCTTGCGGTTCGACACGATCCCGCCGACCGAGATGCCGCCGAAGCCGACGCCGTGGTAGCCCCGCTCGCGGCCGATCAGCCGCGTGCGGGTGCCCTGGCCGCGCACGTTGTTGTACGCGATGGCGATCTTGAGGGCGGTGTCGACGGCCTCGGACCCCGAATTGGCGAAGAACACGTGGTCGAGGTCGCCGGGTGCCAGCGCGGCGATGCGCGAGGCGACCGAGAAGGCCTTGGGATGGCCGAACTGGAAGGCCGGCGCGTAGTCGAGCTCCGCCGCCTGGGCCTGGATGGCGGCGATGATGGGCTCGCGGTTGTGGCCCGCATTGGTGCACCAGAGGCCGGCGGTCCCGTCCATCACGGCGCGGCCCTCGGGCGTGTAGTAGAACATGTCCTTGGCCCGCGTGATCATGCGCGGGTTTTTCTTGAACGAGCGGTTCGGCGTGAACGGCATCCAGAAGGCTTCGAGATCGTTGGGGATCTCGGCCTGGGCGGACGGGGAACCCAGGGCGGCTGCGGCGGATGACGGCATGGACGAGACTCGCTGCGAGGGACGGGACCGCGCCGCCCTGCCGGGGCCGCGCGGTGCCGGGACTCTAAAGCAGGATCGGATCGGTTGGAATCGAATCGGCGCTCCCGGTCCGACGAACCCGCCCGCGATGTCGGGCCGGAAGCTGGAGCCCCGTCGCGCGGGACGGCGCGGGACGTCGCCGTCCCGCGCCCGATCCGCTGGCGTGAGGTCAGGCGCCCTGCACGTGGAAGTCGACCTGCACGTTGTCGCGCGTCGCGTGCGAGTAGGGGCAGATCTTCTCGTGGGCCTCGTGCACGAGCGCCTCGAGTTCGGCGGTCGGCAAGGCCTTGTCGGTCACGGTCATCTTGACCGCGATGCCGAAGCCGCCGGCGTCGCGCGGGCCGACCGACACCGCGCAGGTGATCTCGGCCCCCGTGGCGTCCTTCTTGTGCTGCTTGGCGATGAAGTCGAGCGCGCCGCCGAAACAGGCCGCATAGCCGGTGGCGAAGAGATGCTCGGGGGTCGTGGTGCCGGGCTTGCCCGGGCCGCCCATCTCCTTGGGGACCGACAGCGTCACCGAAACCGTGCCGTCCTCGGCCTTGCTGGTGCCGTTGCGACCGCCGGTCGAAACGGACGTGGCGGTGAACAGGGGCTTGATCGGCGAGATAGTCATGGAGAACCCTTTCTGACGTGGGACGTCGATCGAACAGGAGCGATCGAGGGGCTTATAGGGCCGGGTCCGGGCGCGGACCAGCCGACAGTGTCGCTGCCTTCAGCAAATTCGACGGCGGGACGGCGGTGGTTGCAGGCCGGGAGAGGATCTCGTCGCGGTGCGGGACGGCCCGAAGGCTGAAACGATCCTCTGGATCCGCATCGAAGACGCGTCAGCGAGATGCCGCGTCGTGGCGCGTCCCGCCTTGACACACGCCACCCCGGGTTTAAGCCCCGGCGCATGACTCAAGCCTCCACACCCATCCTGACCGGCCTCCGCGAGGTCGCGGGCCGCTACGACGTCGTCCTGTCCGACGTCTGGGGCGTGCTGCACGACGGCCAGCGCGCCTTTCCGGGGCCCGCCGACGCGCTGGCCCGGTTCCGGGCCGGCGGCGGGACGGTGGTGCTGATCACCAACGCGCCCCGGCCCAACGCGCCGATCCGCGCGCAACTCGACACGCTCGGCGTCCCGCGCGACGCCTACGACGATATCGTCACCTCCGGCGACAGCACGGTCGCGCTGATCGCGGCGCGGGGCGAGGGACCGTTCTACCATATCGGCCCGGCGCGCGACCGGGCCCTGATGGACGAGGTGCAGGCCAAGACCGGGCGCAGGCCCGAACTCGGCGCCCTCGACGAGGCGGCGCATGTCATCTGCTCGGGCCTCTTCGACGACCGGACCGAGACACCGGACCATTACGAGGCGACCTATGCCGCCATGCGGGAGCGGGGGATCGAGATGATCTGCGCCAACCCGGATGTCGTGGTGCATGTGGGGGACGAGCTGATCTTCTGCGCCGGCGCGCTGGCGGAGCGTTATGAGGCGCTGGGCGGCACCGTGCGCTATGCCGGCAAGCCGCATGCGCCGATCTACGACCTCGCGCTCTCGCTCGCGGCCCGGGCGCGGGGCGGCGACGTGCAGGCCGGGCGCGTGCTCGCGGTCGGGGACGGCATGCGCACGGATGTCGCCGGCGCGGTCGGCCAGGGCCTCGACTGCCTCTTCATCACCAACGGCATCCACCGGGACGACACGGGACCGGGGGACGGCACGCTCGACCCGGAGGCGCTCGCGCGCTTCCTGGCCGGTGCCGCCCATCGCCCGACCTTCGCCATGCCCGACCTCGCCTGGTAGGGCCGGCGCGCCGTGCCGGCTCAGGGCGCCTTCTTGCCCTGCGCGTCGAAGCTCTTGAGGTAGGCCGTCACGTTGTCGATGTCGCTCTGCTTCGACAGGCCCGCAAACGCCATCTTGGTGCCCGGCACCTTGGCTTTGGGGTCCTTGATATAGTCCTTGAAGGTCGCCTCGTCCCAGACGAGCCCCGACCCCTTCATGGCCTCCGAGTAGTTGTAGCCCTCGACGGAGGCCGAGTGGCGCCCGATGAGGCCGTTGAGTTCGGGTCCGACCGCGTTGTGCGCCCCTTCGCCGACCTGATGGCAGGCCTTGCACTTGACGAAGACCTTTTCGCCCAGGGCCGCATCGCCGGTGCCCGGCGCATCCTGGGCCGCCGCCGCTCCGGCCGCCACCATCGCTGCGAGCCCGATCAGGGCTCCCCTTAGCTTCACCATTCCGAGACCTTGCATTCGCGATGACCTTGCTCGTCCGACACGGGCCGGCGCTCCCTCAGCGCAGATGCGGCCCAGGCCAAGCTAGACCAGACCGGGTCGGTCGGGGAAGGAGCGCCGGTGCGGGATGCGGGAGTTCAGACGGGAGAGCGCGGCTCCGGGCCGGCGGACCCTGCGCGTTGCGCCGCCGGCTGCGGCCCGGCACCGGTCCAGGTCGAGGGGTCGCGCGTCTGGTCCTGCGTCCTGCGCTGCGCCTGCCAGCGTTGCAGGTCGGACAGGACGGGCTGAGCACGCACCGTCGGGATGCCGTTCCAATATTCGATGCCCTGAGCCATCGTGGCGTCCTCCTCCGAAATCCGGCTGTACCGGTTCAAGGATAGACGCCGACACGACCGTTTCGGTTCGGCCGGCACGGCGCGGCAGGGTGCCTCGGTGCGCCATCGCACGAACCCGGGCGCAACCAGGCGCCGACGGCCGGGCTGGCATCCGCCGCCGCAATGCCGTGGACGGAGAACCGCACGCGACCGAAGCAAGATTGATCGGACATGGCCAATAATGGTGGCGCGGTCGAAGAGATTCGAACTCCTGACCCCCAGATTCGTAGTCTGGTACGTCGAGTGAGCACGAGAAAGCAGGACGGCGCGAGAGGTCTGAAATACTTCGCTTTTTTCGTGACACCCTCAGTTTTTCGTGAGCATATCGGAGCGGAGAGCGGCATTCTGTTGCTTCCGATTTGCTTCCGGTTTGCGATGAAGCTGACCAAGGCCAACCTCGCGCGGTTCACGTATCCGGCCGGAAAAGCCGAGCACGTCATCTATGATGACGACCTCGCCGGGTTTGGCCTGCGCATGCACCCAGGCGGCCGGCGGACGTGGTTCGTCCAGTACCGAGTTGGCCAGAAGCAGCGCCGCCTGAAGATCGGCACCGCCGATCAGATCGACGCCGAGGAGGCTCGGCAGAAGGCGAAGGTCGCGCTCGCCAAGGTGCATCTGGGCGCGGACCCTGCGCTGGAGACCGAGGAGGCAAAGGCGCAGGCCGCCATCACGCTGACCCTTACGGTCGAGGACTACCTGGCACGGTACGCCTCCAAGCGACTGAAGCCCGGCAGCCTGGCCGAGGTCGAGCGGCATCTCCGGCGGCATTGGAAGCCGCTGGGCCAGCGCCCGCTCGCGTCGATCACGCGCGCGCTCGTCGCGAAGAGGCTGGCGGAGATCGCTCGCGACAACGGCCCATTTGCCGCGAATCGGGCCCGGGCCGCTTGTCGGCTCTCTTTAATTGGTCGATCGGCGAGGGCTTCGTCGATGGCAACCCGGTCGCCGGCACGCATCTTCCCACGGAAGAGGTGAAACGCGACCGCGTCCTGACGGACGACGAGGTCGCATTGATCTGGCGGCATGCCGGGGCAGGGGACTATAGCATCATCGTCCGGCTCCTCCTCCTCACGGCCGCGAGGCGCGACGAGGTCGGCGGGATGGCCTGGAGCGAGTTGCAAGACGGGGCGTGGACGATCCCGGCCGCGAGGACGAAGAACGGACGACCGCATGAACTGGCGCTGCCGTCAGCCGCCGTCGCGCTCCTGGCGAATCACCCAGCCCGCGACGGCCGTGACCTCGTGTTCGGATCTCGCGCGGGGCCGTTCTCGGGCTGGTCGAAAGCCAAGGCCGAACTCGACGCGCGCATGTCGGCGGCGCTGAAGGCGGAACGCGGCACAAAAGCCGTGCTGGAGCCTTGGCGGCTGCATGACCTTCGTCGGACGGCAGCGACCCGCATGGGCGACCTCGGGGTGCAGCCGCATGTCGTCGAGGCGGTGCTGAACCACATCTCCGGTTCGAAGGCCGGCGTCGCCGGGATCTACAATCGCGCGGCCTACCGTGACGAGAAGCGGGCGGCGCTGGCGCTGTGGGCCGATCGCGTGGCGGAGTTGGCGGGGGTCAAAGATGGCTGACGAGGACATCCCGCCAGAGCGTACGTTTCCGTGGCGCGACGTGGAAGCAGCTCAGCGGCAGTCGCGCGAGCAGCACCGACAATTTCTCATCGACAGTGTGTGGAATGACGAGATGTTGCCGTCCGACGCTGAGGCAAGGGCGGCGGCGAACGGTATAGACCTTGCGGCTTCGAACCAGCCGGGGATGCTGTACTCCAGCAAATGGTCCCTGGCTCAAGCTGTGGTTTGGATCGCATGGCGTGACCCGGATCGCATTCATAAACAGTGGGGTCGCCTTCACGATTGGTCTGGAAGCCTATGGCGAGATCCTCCGAGCGAGCATCAAGTCGAAACTCTCGAGAGATCTGAAATCCAGATCTGGGAAGCGCTTGAGGCTGGGCGCATAGAGGCGGTTGGACTACAGGGGCAGGGGCCAAAGCCAGTGCGGATCGACGCCTTGGATTGGAGCAATCTTGAATGGATGCCGGATAAGAAAAAGCTCTCTGTGCGTTACTTCGGCCATCCAGATCCAGCATTCAGATGCGTGACCGTGAAAAGCGCGGAGGTACTGAGTATTTGGCCCAGCAAAGGTGAGAGACCACCAGCGGCGGAGTCGCCGAGGATCACCGAGCCGGCAAAACGGGGCGGTGCAGGGCCGAAAGTTGGGCCGGTCATCGAAGCCTTGCGGCAGAGGTACGCGACAAGGCCATCATCCAAGAATCGTGTGTTCCTGCTGGCGGAACTGAAAAGGCATCTCGGCTTTGAGGTTTCCCGGCTCGAACTCTGGATCGGGCTTGGAGTGACGCCTGGCCATCAGCAAAGTAATCAAAGGTCATCAAGCGTCACCTGGTGACCTTTGACGCGCGACAGTCTGCTTACTCCCGCTCATCATGACGACTGTAAGCCACTGCATGCCGCAGTGGTGGAGAAGCGTCATGTCTCTCAGCACTGACACTGCACTCCACAAGCCGGTGACGTTGCCACCGGCTCTGGAGCGCAACCGCCTGCTCGACGTGTTTCAGATGGCCGATCTCCTCGGCTTCTCTGTCGCCCACATTCGCCGCATGTATCGCACCGGCAAGCTGCCGGCGCCCGTCCGCATTGGAGGCCGGAAGGTTGGCTGGCCGGCTCATGTCGCCGCCGCTCTGACGGGCTCCACCGACAAGGAGGCCGCATAGATCATGGCCCAGATGAAGTTGAGGCCGGTCACCTCTCGCGAAGGTGCCGGCCTCGGAATTTCGCTTTCCTCACCGGAACGCAATTCTAAATTTAGCGCATCTGCTGTCTTTAGCCAAGACATCATCGACCCCGTCGTCATCCTGGCCGCCCGCTCCCGCGTCGCTCCGGCGACGGTGAGGGCGCAGCTCGCCGCCTGGCGGATCGGAGGCGCGCATGGGTGACGCTTCCTACACCCGCGCCGATCGGCGCCGCCGCGAGAAGATCGACGAGGCGGTCGGCCGGATCACCGAGGGCGATGCTCGGTTTTTCGAGCGCCGCCCCGACCGTGAGTACCGTGTCCGGCTCGCCGCCCTGGTGGAGCTGGAGCAGAACACGGCGCTTGAGGGCGCCGAGTTCATCCTCACGCGCCCCGGCTACCGCTGGTACGCCGTCGTCCGCCAGATCGTGCCCGGCGTCCGCATGCGGGTTTTCGCCCAGGGCGAGGCCGACCAGGACACTGATGTGCCCGAGGAGTTCGCCCGGGCGCTCTACAGCCAGATTGTTTGCCCCGGCAGCGAACTGGCCATCCTCGAACGGAACGTCGCGGCGGCCATCGCCAAGCGCGAGGAGAGGCGCTCTTGAACGCTCACACCCCGCTCTCCATCGCCCTCGACTATATCGGCCGAGGTTGGGCCCCCATCCCGGTGCCTCACAAGACGAAAAAGCCGTTGCTGAAGGAATGGCCGTCGCTGCGCATCGGCGATACGGAAGCGCCTCGCCACTTCAATGGCCAGCCCCAGAACGTGGGCGTGATCCTTGGCGAGGCATCAGCTAGCTTGACCGACGTCGATCTCGACTGCGCCGAGGCTGTCACAGCCTCCCACTACCTGCTTCCGAAAACGACGGCCATGTTCGGACGGCAGTCCCGGCGCTTCTCGCATCGGCTCTACGTCACCAATCTGGCGAAAGAGGTCGACGAGAAGGCGATCGAGTTCCGCGACCCGACCCTCGGGCGCAACGTCGCCGGCAGCATGCTCGTCGAGATCCGCATCGGCGGCGGTGGCAAAGGTGCTCAGACCGTCATGCCGGGCTCGACGCACGAGTCCGGCGAGTCGATCACATGGGAGGAACGCGGTGAACCGGCGAGGGTCGACGGCGCGAACCTGCGGCGGGATGTCGAGCGTTTAGCCGCGGCGGCGCTCCTCGCCCGCAACTGGTCAGACGGAAAGCGCCACGATGCGGCTCTGACCCTCGGCGGCATGCTGGCGCGCACCGGCTGGCCGACCTCGACGATCAAAACTTTCGTCGAGGCCGTGGCCCGGGCGGCTGGCGACACCGATGCCAGGGATCGGGTCAAGGCTGCGGAGGACTGCGGCGGCGAACCTCGGCAAGGGTGGCAGGGCACGCGGCTTTCCGGCGCTGAGGGAGCTTTTCGGCGAGCAGGTCGCCAAGGCGGTAGCGACATGGTTGCGGTACGAGCCCGGCACCGTCAAGCAGCGCCACGAGGCGGGCGACGGCGACGGCGATCCCAGCGGCTCCGGCAACAACGTTCCGCTGATCTCGGAGGACGAGGCGGGTCTCCTGTTCGCGGAGCAGTACCGGGGAAGGCTCAAGTTCTGTGCCGACCACGGGACTTGGTTCCGATGGGACGGCCATATCTGGCGCCAGAACAAGAACGGTCTCGCGTTTCACCTCTGCCGGGAAATGGTGCGGCGCATGGCCGAGGACGAGCCGGAGAAGGTCCGCATCGCGGCCGGCAAGGCGGCCTTCAGCAGCGCCGTCGAGCGTTTTGCCAGGGCTGACCGTGTCTTCGCGGTTACGGCCGAAGTCTGGGACCGCGACCCCCTGCTGCTCGGCACCCCGGCGGGAACCGTGGACCTCCGCACGGGCGAGCTACGACCCGCGAAGCCGGAAGATGCCATCACGAAGAGCACAGCGGTGGCGCCGGCCGATACGGCGGAGTGCCCCCTCTGGTTCAAGTTCCTTGATGACACGTTCGGCGGCGACCCTGAGATGATCGCGTTTGCCCAGCGATGGGCAGGCTACTCGTTGACCGGCGACACGCGGGAGCACGCCCTCGTCTTCGGGTTCGGCGAGGGCGGCAACGGTAAAAGCGTCTTCGTCAACGCTCACGTTGGGATAGCTGGCGACTATGCCGTGACGGCGAGCATGGACACGTTCATCTCGTCGCATGGCGACAAGCATCCGACCGACGTGGCCATGCTGCGCGGCGCTAGAATGGTCACGGCGTCGGAGACCGAAGAAGGCCGGCAGTGGGCCGAAAGCCGTATCAAGCAGTTGACGGGCGGTGATCGTGTGACCGCCCGGTTCATGCGGCAGGATTTCTTCAGCTTCGTCCCCGCATTCAAGCTGACGATAATCGGTAATCACAAGCCCGGCCTGAGGAATGTCGACGACGCGGCGCGGCGCCGCTTCAATCTAGTCCCGTTCACTCGTAAGCCCGCCGTTCCCGACCGTCAGCTTGAGACGAAGCTGAAAGCTGAGTGGCCTGTCGATCCTGCGCTGGATGATCGACGGCTGTCTTGCATGGCAGCGGGACGGGCTTCGCCCACCTCAGAGCGTGAAGGACGCCACCAAGACGTACTTCGAGGAGCAGGACACCTTCTCGGCATGGCTGGAGGAGGATTGCGAGCTTCACCTTGGCAATGAATACAGGACCGAGACATCGGCCGACCTGTTCGCCGCTTGGGGGCGCTACGCCAAGGCTGCGGGCGAGGCTCCTATGGCGCGCAAGGCCTTCGCGGAACGTATGCAGCGCACCGGAGCTGAATTCCACAAGGGGTCGAAGGGCGTGCGACTGTACCGTGGGATCAAGCTCCGTCCCCACGCCCGTTTGGAAGCCCACGCCGATGCCGCCTGACCCAAGCCGGGTGGCGGGTGGCGCGAAGTGGCGCGATATCCCGTTAATCCCCCACGCGCGCGCGCACGCCCCTGCGGCGAACTAAGCGGGGAACACGCCACCTCACGCCACCCGGCGTTCGGACTGTCAAGAAAAGACCAGCGCGACACACGCACGACGGCGCCGGAAAAATCCTGCCGATGCGTTCGCAAAAACTGCGGAGGCATCTCTCCCCGATTTTGGGGAAAAGGGCGCCCTTGCACGAACCGCAGCCTAGTCGTAACGTTATGCTCAACGAAGGTGGAGCATCGCGTTATGGCCAACGGGAAGTTCGTCAGCTACGTCCGCGTCTCGACGGCGAAGCAGGGCACGAGCGGTCTCGGCCTCGATGCGCAGCGCGACGCAATCGCGGCCTATCTGAACGGCGGGCGATGGACGCTCGTCGCCGAGGTTGTTGAAATCGAAAGCGGCAAGCGGAACGACAGGCCGAAGCTCGCCGATGCCCTGCGGCTCTGCAAAGTCCACGGCGCCACGCTCATCATCGGCAAGCTCGACCGTCTCGCCCGTAACGTCGCCTTCGTGTCGAGCCTGATGGAAGCAGGTGTCGAGTTCACGGCCTGCGACTTCCCTCAGGCCAACCGGCTGACCATCCACATCCTCGCCGCGGTGGCCGAGCACGAAGCCGCGATGATCTCGAAGCGAACCAAGGACGCGCTCGCGCAGGCGAAAGCGAGGGGCAAGGTGCTTGGTGGGTTCCGGGGCAAGGTCTTCACGGATGCGGGCCATGCGGCGGCATTGGCTGCACGCAAAGCTCGCGCGAAGGCCCGTGGCGCCGATCTCGCCCCTATTGTGCAGGAGCTGCAGGCCAAGGGCATCACCAGCCTAGGCGCGCTCGCCAGGGCCCTAACAGCAGCCGGTATCCCGACTGCTCGTGGTTCTTCGACGTGGTCCCCTATGCAGGTCTCGCGATTGTTGGCGACGATCTCGGCCTAGCTCGTCCTTTGTGGTATCTGGACACCTTGCACTTGAAGGCGGATCGTGCCTATATTGTGGTAACTGGATACCACACTGCTTTTGAGGTCTCAGCCGCTCGTGCTCACTTCGTCCAAGCCCGCCGCCCGCACTCGAAGCCGCGTCTCGAATGGGAACGCGATCTTCCTAGCGGCTGACGGCCGGTCCCTCTGGGCGAGGCGGTTTCGCGACATCTACGAGGCGCACGTCTCAGACCTCGGTGGCCACAGCGTGCTCAGCGAGGCGCAGACCCAACTTTGCCGGCGAGCTGCCGCGATGGCGATCGAGCTGGAGCGGCTGGAAGGCGATCTGGCCGAAGGGAAGCCCGTCGACCTCGATCTCTTGAACCGCCTCGTGGGCGGCCTTGGGCGGGTTTACGAGCGTATTGGCCTGAAGCGGGTCGCCAGGGAAGCCCTGGACCTCAAGGCCTATATCGCGGCCCACGCCGAGCGGGAGACCGCCACGTGAACCTCCTTCAGGCCATGGACGACAAGCGGCTGTTTCAACCTTGGTTCAAGGGGCCGTCATGGGAGACCTGGCGCGCTGTTCTGAAGGCGGCTCACGCCCTGCCGATGACGGCCGACGAGGCCGCCGTCTTCCGCACGGTCGCCGAGCGTGACCCGCCAGCGAAGCGCGTGAGAGAGTTGTGGGTGAGGGCCGGCCGGCGAGCGGGTAAAGACAGCGTGGCGAGCGCGATCGTCGCCCACGCGGCTGCTTTCGGCGATTACGGGGCATTCCTGCGGCCGGGTGAGAGCGCCACCGTCGCCTGTCTCGCGGTGGATCGGTCTCAGGCCAAGGTGCTGCTCCGCTACACCCGCGCCTTCTTCCGCGACGTGCCGATGTTGAAGCGCATGGTCGAGAGCGAGACGGCCGATGGGCTGATGCTCACCAACGGGGTGGAGATCGCCATCAGCACGAACAGCTACCGAGCTGTGCGAGGCCGCACGATTGTTTGCGCGGTGCTGGACGAGGTCGCCTTCTACCGCGACGAGGGCTCGGCCAGCCCCGACGTCGAGACCTACAACGCTATCGTGCCGGGCATGATCACGATCCCCGACGCGATGTTGATCGGCATCTCGTCGCCCTATCGAAAATCTGGCCTGCTCTATTCCAAGGATCGGGAGCACTACGGCCGCGACAGCGACGACGTGCTGGTGGTGGGTGGCCCGTCCATCGCCTTCAACCCGACCCTGAAGCCGAAGGAGATCGACAAGCTCATCGCGGCAGACCCTGCGGCTGGTCGGAGCGAGTGGCTGGGCCAATATCGGGACGACATTGCCTCCTACCTCGACCGCGACCTCGTCGAGGGTCTGGTCGACCACGGCGTCACCGTTCGGCCGCCGGTCAAGGGTGTACGGTATCGGTCCGGGGCCGATCCCTCGGGCGGATCGAAGGACAGCTTCACGCTGGGGATCTGCCACGACGAGGATGGTGTCGCAGTCGTCGACTGCCTGGTTGAAATCAAGGCCCTCTTCAACCCGACCTCCGCCACCGAGAAGATGGCCGAGACGTTGAAGGCGTATGGTCTGAAAGAGACTACCGGCGACAAGTACGCGGCCGGATGGGTGGTCGACGCTTTTGAGAAGTGCGGTATCAAATACAAGCACAGTGAGCGCGACCGTTCCTCCGTCTATGCCTGAGGCTCTGCCTCTGTTTACCTCAGGCCTAGTGCGATTGCTCTACAATCCGCGGCTGGTGAACCAGTTCGCCTCCCTTGAACGCCGTACCTCGTCGAGCGGCAAGGACCGGATAGACCACGGCGTGAACGGTTCGGACGATGCGTCCTATGCTGTCGCCATGGCGCTCGTGACGGAAGCCCGGCAGCTCATGGTCATCAGCCCCGAGATGCTAGCCCGCTTCTCCCGCCCCGCCCCCCGCATGGCCGCTCGCCGTGGCCTCTATTGAAGGAAAGCACTATGAACACGAAAGAAATGGAGATAGTCCTCTCCTACATGATTGAAAAGATGGACCCGCAGTCTCAGGACGATATCAAGGAAATCCTCGGCGGTGATCTGCCCGATCTGGGGCAGGACGCCCTCACGAAGAGCGGCTTTGCTTTGGACCGCTGCCCCAACCGGCTGAAGCGCAGAGCGGCGCTAACGCTGAAGGACAGGTCAGCCTTGCGCCGTACTGCAAGTCCGAGACCGCCGAGGAGCGCCGCAAGCGCATGTTCCCGCACGCTGACCGGCTGCGGGTGTCCTGATGACCAAGCACCGCGACCAACGTGTTGTTGAGGCAGGCGCGACGCCGCTGGGCGACGATGGCCGAGCCGCGCTTCTCGAAGCCATTGCGGTCGCCCTGGAGGCTGAGCGTCTGCATCGCGACAGCGCCGAAGCGCACCAGCGTGCCGAGACCGCCGTGGTCGAGAGCTACGGTCCCGAGTCCGAAGCCGAGCGCGCGCTGGAGAAGGCAAAGGCCGACTCACCCGCCCGTCTTGCGGCCGAGTTCCGCGGCGTTGCACTAGAACCGGGGCCTACCGTGGAGCAGGCCGAAGCTGCGGTGGCTGCGATCCGCCGGAAGCGCGACGACATCCGGGTCGCACGGGACGCCCTGGAAGCGGAACCAAGCTCGCCGCCAATCGAGCGAGCTGGCGGCGCGACACCGTGAAGGAAGCCGTGGGGCAGGTCGGTGAAGGCCAGCCCGGCCGCCGACGCCCTGTTCACGGCCTACGTGGCTGCAGAGCGTCGTTACACGGCGCTGCGGCTGGCTGTCGATACGCTGGGGCGTGAGGGGGCGCTTCCTGACCGTGCTGTCGGCCATCGTCCCGGCGAGCCGGATCGCGGTATCAGCCATCAGTGGACCTCGGCGCTGCAAGCTCTGAGCTCTGATCCTGCCGCACCGTTGCCCGAGGCGCCGTGATGGATCTGTCGCCCGCCGAGGAAGTCGTCATCGGGCTGCTCCGCGGCGAGCACGCGATCGACTTCGCGTTCAATGTGTCGACCCTCGGGCCGGTGTGGTCGGTGAGCATCACGACGGAGGGCGACGGCATCCTGGCCGGACAGGGCGACACCTTTCGGCAGGCCATCCGCGCCGCCTTCGGTGTCGAGGGCGACCCCGGCGAGGGTGAAGGGCAGCCCCGCCCGATGAGGCCTGTGCTGCGCCTTGTTGAACAAATGCGACCCCCGGCGGAGGACGACGAGCCCCGCATGACAAGGGCCGTCGCATCACCGAGTTTCGCGCCTCTGGAACAGCGGGCGCGAACCCCAGCCGGCGGTGGGCAACACCGGCCGCGACGGCCATTCGGGGAAACGATGGTGACGCCGCAAAGCGCCCGCCCGTCCAGTGTCGGCCCGGGCGGGCGCTTTCTCAGAAGGATGCCCCGATGACTACCACGCCCCAACCACCCGCACCGGCCTCGCGGCCCATCCCCATCAGGACGGTGTCCCGCACCGCCGTGGAAGCGCTGGTCACCAAGCTCACCACGAGACCCCGCACATGATCGCCGAACCCCTTCCTGCCGGCCTCAACGCCCGCCTGGTGGCCCTGGCCCACGTGCTCGCCGCCGACGTCCCACCGGCTCCGGCCGCCATGGGCGACCCGATCGACATGATCCTGGCGGTGCTGCGCGGCACGGCGGAGGCCTGCCGCGAAGAAGGCTTCGACGAGGCGCAGGCTTTCGCGATGGCCGAAGGCGCCGGCCGCATCCGGGCCGACCGGCTCATCACGGTTCGAGGCCTGGCACGCCCATGAGCCAACAGTTTCTGCGTTCCTGCACCCTTTCCCTCTCCGGCGGTGGCGCCGATGCCCTCGTCGTCAAAGGCGGTGGTCCGACCGATTTGAAGATCCAGTTCGCCGTCGAGAGCCGTACAACCCAGGCGCCCGATCAATGTCAAATCGTGATCACGAACCCGTCCATGACGACCGTGACCAAGGTCCAGAAGGAATTCACGAACATCACCCTCGCGGCCGGCTACGAGGGCAACGTCAGCACGATCTTTTATGGCTCGATCATCGAGACGCAGTACGGCGAGAAGGTCAACGACTTCACCGACACATTGCTGAGGATCTTCGCCGCGGCCTGGGATCGTCCCTACAACCAGGGCAAAATCTCGACCTCCCTTGCGGCTGGATGCACCCCGCAGGACATCGTCAATGCGTGCGTGGCGTCCATGGCGCCCTATGGCATCACCGGGAGCAACGCGGTTGGCGTGGACCTGAGCCAACCCAAGTTTCCGAGGGGCGTGGTTCTAGCCGGCATGGCGCGTGACTACCTGAGAGAGGTAGCGCTATCGGCCGGAGCGACGTGGAATCTCGACGGCGGCAAGGTGAACATCGTGGCGGCGAACACGCTCCAGCCCGGCGCCACCATCGCGATCGGCCCCAAGACTGGCCTCATCGGTCAGCCCATACTCCGCCAAGACGGCATCATCGTCCGGTGTCGTATCAACCCGGCCATCCAGCTCAGCACAAACGTGCGGGTCGACGCCAAAATCGTCTCACCGAGCTTCAACTTTGGCAACGATCAGACGGGGACGCTGAGCCCCTCGACCGTGTCTGACTACGAGATCTATAAGGGTGCTGGGCCGGTTTTCCGGGTGCTGCACATGCAGACGAACGGCGACACGCGCGGTGGCCCGTGGGAGACCGAGCTGACCCTCGGCGTCGGCAACATCCTCAACGCCGCTCAGCTAAAGCTTGAACTCGACTTCCAATCTAGGGATTGGCGCGGCGTGACCGCGCGTTTGCCAAGCCCGAATGAGGTTTTTTTAAGCGCTTTCGGGTGCCCGTACGTAGGACGGGCGGGGTGATGGAACGCGTGGAGCTGACGATACCCGGAATGGCGGTAGCGGCGGGCATCTCCGAACTTGCCCGCCGCCGAGTTCGCCTGGATCCCTTGGAAGATCGGTGCGAACTTCAAGTGATAAGACCATGCGTTGGGATTGTCGAGCTGAATAAGTCGACAATCGCCCGCAGTAAAGTCTACCGCTCGTAACTGCTTTTTGCCATCATGGTACCAAGAGCGGGTCCCGATTACGCGAGCGCAAAATCATTGGCGTGCGCCTTTATCTGCGCTTTGCTAACCCCATCAAGGGTGATTCAGTCCTGGTGATTAAGGTGGATCGTCGCGCTTCCATCAACCATAGTTGTGTGGTTAAGGACCTCCGATATCGAATTTAGACGTGTGTTGGTAAGGTCTACAGTGTCATGTCCTGCACCCCCAACCACAAAATTTGTAATCTCGTCGTGCCCAAAATGCGGATTGAACACGAACCTTTCCGAGTAACCGTCACCCGTCATCTTGTCATCAAAAATGCTAGAGATTGACTGACCACTAACAAAGGCTTCCGCCGTATGCGTATTATTTCCCGGTGTCGATCGAACTAGCCAACTCACCGCCGTTTCGCGCGTACTCAGTATAGGAGTAGCTGCCGTCTGCTGTGTAGTCATACTCGATTGCTCGATAAGGCTGACCCGTAACTCCAGTGACAAGTTCGTAAGGCGCAGTAGCGGTTGCAGTCGACCCTTGTGCATCCGTCGCTACAGCGTTGATCGCGGCAAAATCGCCGGTCCCGATATTGCCCTGGAAAGTCCAAGTGCCATCGCCATTGATGGTCGCAGCACCAAGGTCCGTTCCGCCGTTAGCCGGATCGCCGTCGTAAAGCTCCAGTGAGGCGGTCCCTGTTGGATCTGCGATAGTACCGGTCAAAATGGGCGTTCTGCCGTTTATAAATCCGGCCGTACTAGGATCAAAGCCGACAGACAGCAACGAAGGCGTCGTTCCAGAGCCGCTCACGTTATACAGATCGTATTTAAGCTGCTGTCCCGATCCAGTGTCGGCGGTCCACTCAACGACAAGCTGGCCTGCATCGTTTGTGCTTAATTGAAAGCCTGCCTCGTCGCTCGGCAAAATTAACGGTGAGCCGACCTTATTTCCGGTAGGGTCGAAGACTTGCACCTGATACGGATCGTCGGAACCGTTGCCAAAACCCACAGCTAAATCGCCGTTAGCCAGTACTGTAGTAGTTAGGTTGGAGTTCGGTATCTCCATTGGACAGCGATACAACATGGTCGGCCCCTACGCCGGTCTCGGCATTGAGCGTTTTGACGTCAATAGCTTGTTGAGTTGTGCCCGTCGCATCCGCGTAGGAGTAGCGCATGATAACAGCAAGATCGTTGCTGCTGGAAGTCGTCGGCGTCAACCGCTCGTCATTAAAGTTCAGAAGGTCCGGCGACGTTGCGTCGCTCGGGTACGGTGGCGTTATCAGTGTGAGACCACTTGATAGTTGTCCGCTGGGACTGACAGTCTCGTATTTAACACCGATATTATTCGGGTATTGACCGTTATTCGTCGACCCTCTCAGGTAAGCAAATCCTGGGTTGCCTTGGCCGGAACTCTGGAGTGTGCCGAAACCATAGCTCTCCCCCTGAGTAGTATTGTCGTGGAAAAAATCCAATGTGCCGCTGTCACCCGAGATAGGCAGGCCAGTTGCCGTGTAACCTTGATAGTAGACCGTTTCTGTACTCCCTCCTGCGCTATCCGGAATCGCCTGAGCCCAGGTAAGAACATAACTGTTCCCGCCTAGTGCCGCACTGCCAACTCGGAACTGCCTGACATCTGCAAGACCACTCTGAAGCGTCACAGGTGACCCTACCGAATTGCCTTGCGAGTCAACAGTCTGGACGTTGATGTCTACAGCGTTCGATTGGGGATATATCCCGTTCGCCGTATCATAGAAGATAGCCTTGTCGCCGTTCGCCAGTGTAGCTGAGGCAATATGGAAATTATATCCTGTCGAATACGACGCAATCGGCACGGTGCTACTAGCGACACCGTTATTTATGTTGGTATTCGTAAGTGTGACATTCCAAGGTGCATTGCCGCTGTTGTAATTCGTTGTGAACGGGTCCGTGACGACGGTGTTGCCATCGCCGTTGGTAATGATCGGTGAAAACCAGTGCGCTTCCACGGGCGTCAGTGACTGTGGGCCTTCGTCCCACTCGGTCAGCAGGCCGTTCGTGTTCGCCATCACAACCTCCCTTACACGCCGCTCCTATTGGGAGCTTCCTTACAAGGATAGCGGGCACGCATGTTGGCGCAAGGCAAAATTATGGCGAACTAATTTGCTTCTCCTGACGTTTGTTTCCTCTGTGCCGGAGGACGCGCACGACGCCCGACTGGCGGCACTCGCTCGTGCTACCAAGGCGGAGGCAGACAGGCCCGTTCGCTACTCCTTTGCCGAGATGGACTCTCACCATCTAACATCGCCAGTCTTTCGGCGCACTGGGCATGGCATAAATAGTTGCACAAATACAACACACGCTACCTTAAGTTTCGTGAATCAGTGCTCTGTGACGTGTACGTGCTATGATGAATAATCATCATCATGAGGATGCATCCGGTGTTTTCGAGTGACAACGCATCTACGGTTTATGTTCACATTTTGGAATCATCTAATATAACACATATTCCTCACAATCATGGCTTTTTAACGCATTTCGCCAATCAATATGAACAAGCTTCTGGTGTATTGATTGCTCCTGATGAGGTATTGACTGCTGCTCATATTTTTGCTGGGTATGATACAAACCAGCCTCATCATGGGTTTGTTGGAATCGGAAGTTCGAGCAGTGATTTTGCAGAGACGTCTGAAATTTCAAATGTACATATCGCAAACTTCAGTGATGTCGGGCAGCCGCAAGGTTCCGAAATGGACTTCGCATTACTTCACTTGACGACCCCTATCGCCGATGTCGAACCTATGCAGATTGGCAGCGGGTTTTCTAGTGGCGTTGCTAATATAACGGGATATCCCACTTCGGCTGGTGGCTCCCAGGAAGGAATGACGGAACATTTTTCGCAAATTCCAGATACGAATGTTCTAACCGGTCATACTCTAGGCGCTGCTGATGGTCGAGGATCCAGCGGTGGCCCAGTGTGGGATATAGTGAACGGCCTACCAACTGTTGTCGCTATCGCATCAAGTGGCAATTCTGGACATGGTTACTTTACCAAGCTCTCCAGCAATGATATTGCTCAAATTAACTCGTGGATGACGGCAGACCATGAGCATTAAGGTTTGCTGACGTTCTGTTCAGTGCCGCGGCCGTTGCCAGCGTTGCCGCGGCAGAAAAGCTATACGCGCGTCGGTGCGTTTGGGCGCGTCGCAAACTTCCGGCGTTGACGGTTCGTCAGCCACGCCGGCCGACTTTCTTCTTTAGCGCTCTTCTCTATCCGGAGGTCCTCACCGTTGTCTCTGTCCGCTATCGTTCTTTCGTCCATTTTAGCTTGAAACCCCTTTCTGCCGTGTTTCGAAGGATCGTTGCTTCAACAGGCCGTGCATTTTCTCGAGGCGGGGTTGATCGTGAATGGCGGTGTCGTTGCTTACCTCTTCTTCGTGCTGCGCTACCGCGAATTTTATGCCTTTCTCTAAAATTTTTATTTCTTTTATTTCTTTTTCTGGGCGACCGCGTAGCCGCTCGTTTACAGGCATCTCGTCGGCATTCGGCTTTATTCGATCTTTTTTTTATCCCCTCAGCATCTCGTCCATGAAGGCCACATAGCCTACCACGATGGCCACGATCACCGCGTACGGCGGCGATCAAGAGCCAGCGGTCGAGCGGAGCCATGGCCGGCGTGCCTTGTTGACCTGAGCAAACGCGATCAGGAGGTGACCTTCCGCAACCGCACGCCGGGTCCGCCACTATTCTCGGAGATGAACTCGACGCCAGCGGCTTGGAGGAACGACTGGATGGCTGCCGCTTGTGCCATCGTGATCGGCGGCTGTCCATCAACCGCCTCGGCGAGAGTGATCTCCCGCGTGGTGACAATCGCGACCTTCTCCGCCAATCTGCTGCGTTTAAGCCTTAAGAGGGTACGAGCTTCGCGGAGCTGGCGGCCGGTTAGCACGTCAGTGCCTCATAGCGGAATCGACGAAGCTGCGGATGCCTTCATCCCGCACGGTCTGCTGGAAGGCATCGAAGGCTTCCTGCGCCGAAGCGAAGGTGCCCTCCCAGCACGTTGAAGCGCCCTCACCGTCCTCGATCCCAGCGTCCATCGTATATCGATCGACGGCTCCCGGTAGATGAGCACGCGGACGGTGAACCGTCTCGCGTCACCAGACGACCCAGGGCGGGATACTCAATCGGCGGATCGTCTTCGAAGCCGGTCAGTTCCATGTTAGTTCATCCCCTCAGGATCCTCACGGTGCGGGAGGTAGCCGAGGCCGGTGAGCAGGTCGCGGAGAGCTTCGCCGGTCACGGCCTCACCTTTGACGTCCAACCAGCGTCCGCCCGCAGCCTCACCCCGTCAGGCCCGAACTCGACACCGAGCGCCCGCAGCTTCTCCTCGATCGCTGTCAGGTGACACTCCTCGATCGACCCATCCATCTCCGCTCGCCTGACCGTACCCGGTCTTACAATCCCAACGATGATCGCCAAATCGGAGCGCGTCAGCCTCAAGAGAATGCGGGCATCGCGGAGCTGGCGGCCGGTTAGCATCTCAGTTCAGTGCCTCGTCGCGGACTCAGTGAAGGACCGGATCCCCTCCACCTTCACGTGCTGGTGGAAAACATCGAACGCTTCCTGTGCGCTGGCGAATGTTTCATCCCAGCACGTCGACCCGCCGAGGAGATCCTCAACTTCAAGCGTCCAGCGCATCTCAACCGAACGCACCCGGTAGATCAGAACCCGAACGGTCACTCCTTCTTGGGTCACCTCCCGGCCGAGAGGGGAGTACTCGATCGGCGGGTCATTCTCGAAGCCGGGCAGGTCCATGTCAGTTCATCCCCTCAGGATCATCAAGGTAGGCGAGGTAGCCAAGGCTGGGGAGCCAGCCGCGCAGGGCAAAACCGATCGCGTGTGTCCGCGAGAGGCCGGGCTTTATGGCCGCGTGATGCACGACTTTTCCCGTCCTCGGTTTCGCATTGTGTCTCCGCCGATCACCTGCTTAATTTGGCCGCGAGGACAAGACTTGTCGTCGACTAAAGCCACTTCGCCGGGGGCTAGGCTATGAGGCGGTGGCTCCGCGGTTAAGACCCCATCCACCACGATGAAGTGGTCTCGAGACAATGCACCGCCTCCGGCAATGGCAGGGCTAAGAGTGAAGGCCAAAAGAAGCGCCGCTGCGGAAACGAACATTCGCTTCATATACTAACTCACCGTTGATCAGCCGGTAGGTAGCCTTTGGCGCGGAGGTGATCGGCGAGAGCCCGGCGGAGGGCTTCGGGACGCGAGGGAGGAGGGCTGCCGAGATCTGAGATCCAGGCATCTAGTGCAGCCAGCGGCTCCGGCTGCAGACGCACCGTCACCGGCGTCCCTTTGCCGGTCGCAGGACGGCCTCGCAATTTTGTGGTGTCACGGCTTGACGTCATCTTTTTATGGTGACATAAAAGACGGGCTGCAACAAGGGGTCGGATCCTTGGAGCAGCCCTGACCAAGCGAAAACCTGGAGCTTCTCGCAATGGCTATCCACGCCCATAGCACACCCGTGCGCGCCGTTCAGCCGCGCTTATTACGGGGCGGCGGCACCGTCCCCTGTCGCGTTCTGACCAGCGCCGACGTCGTCGACGAGATCGAGGCGGCCGGAGCGATTTCGGTTCAATCTGACCCGCAATCCCTCGCACTGAACGAAAAGCGCTCTGAGGCGGCCGAGGCGAGTTCGCGCCGCTGTGGCGCGAACTCGAAATTTCCAAGGTGTTGGGACATCCCAACACCTGACGTGCCCTACAGCGGCGCGGGTGACTTATTACCAGCTCGGGCCAGCGCCCTCCACAGCCGCCGCGCCCTGGAGCGAGCCGCAGACCACGGCGTTGCTCTCCTTGCGGCTCTCGGCCTGCCGCAGCTGGTGCGTCACGATATCGTGACGGATGACCCCGCCGCGATTGGTGATGCCCTTGACGTGGTCATCGCCCACCTCGACGCCCTGGACGCACCGGCCGAGGACTTGGAGGACGATGGAACCGCCGAGGAGGAGCCAGACGATGAGGATGGCGGTGACGCCGAACTTTCCCTCGGCTGGTGCGAGTGGCTGTTCACGCAATCGCGCCTCGGCGACCCCTCCGACGATTTGGAGTTGACGGCGCTGGAGCGCAACGGTCACGGCTTCATCCGCACCGGGGCCGACGATGCTGAGCAAGATGACCCTGCCGAAGACGACGACGGCGCGGGCGACGAAGACAGCGGCATAGGCGACGAGGACGGACTGGCTGAGCAACTCGCCGGCTGGGATCGCTGCCCAAGGCTCAATTACAGCGCGGGAGGCTACGTTGGCTGACCGTCGTACGTTCCTCCGCGGGCTCGCCAGCCTGCCCATGGTCGGCGGAGGCGTGACCCTCCTCGGCAACCCCACCGCAGCCGCCGTACCGGTCACGGACTGCCTCTTGGAGGCCTACAACGAGTGGCTCGACCTTGAGCGGTCCTGGCTCCAGTTCGAGCGGTTTGGACCGCGATCCCGTCGCGTCGTCGAGGATAGCCGGCACCCAGAAGTCGTGTGGCGGGACCGCCAGACCGGAAAGTGCTGGACGTCGACCTACGCCACCAGCTTCTCGGGCTTCGATCACACGAACGCGGCCTCTCGCGCTGCTGTCGTTTTAGCTGCGGCTGGCGTCGACATCCGTCAGCCACGACAACTCGCTCCACGCTGTCGCTGACCCACTGGCTCGTCCGAAGCTGAAGAAGCGACCGCGGCACTCACGTGGGCACGAGAACGTGCCGCGGTCACCCGAGCCATCCTGTGGGGGCCGGCTCGGAAAAGGTACGGACGGCGTGGCCGAGGGTTTCGAGGCCTCAGCGATCGGCGGAAAGTTCGTGAACGGCTGAGCGTGACGCGGAGATCCCGGTCGGTGTGGCCGATCTGCCCCTCGGTCCGACCTGCTTCCGATTTGCTTCCAAATCGCGTTTGACCGGAAGCAGCAAACACCGAAAAGGAGAGCTAAGTGTCTGATTTGAATGGCGCGGTCGAAGAGATTCGAACTCCTGACCCCCAGATTCGTAGTCTGGTGCTCTATCCAGCTGAGCTACGACCGCGCAATCGCCCTTGCCCGAACGAGGCGGGCCGGCAACGAGCGGCGCTTGGCGGCGCCGCTGAGCGCTTCCCTAAAGCGTCTCCCGAGGCTTGGCAACAGCTTTGTGAGCCGCCGGTCGCCGGCCGCCGTGCGGGCGGCCCGTCAGGTGTTCCACGGCGGCCACAGGTTCACCTTAACCGCCATGGCCGGGCGACGCGAACCGCCGAATATGAAACAAAGCCATGTTTCGGCCATTCTAAATGGCATCGTCCCGCAGTGCAGCAAGGCCTATATGGCGCCGCACTCTCCATGCTGGAAAGAACCTGAGAACCGATAGCTGATGTCACTCGCCGCCCATGTCGCCGAACCCGTCCTGCGGCCCACCCTGTCGGGCGCGACAGGGCTCGATGCCGCCATCGCGAGGGCGACCTCCGCCCTGCTTCAGGACCAGAAGGCGGACGGCCACTACGCCTTCGACCTCGAAGCCGATGCCGCGATCCCGGCCGAATACATCATGGTCAAGCACTTCCTCGGGGAGATGGACCCTGAGATGGAGCGGCGCACCGCCAACTATCTCCGGCGCCTGCAGGAACCGCACGGCGGCTGGCCCATGCTGGCGAAGGGCGAGCTCAACATGTCGGCCAGCGTGAAGGCCTATTTCGCGCTCAAGATCGCCGGCGACCCGATCGACGCCCCCCACATGGTCAAGGCCCGCGAGGCGATCCTGGCGCATGGCGGAGCCGTGAACATGAACGTGTTCACCCGCATGATGCTGGCCTTCTTCGGCATCGTGCCCTGGCGTGCCGTGCCGGTGATGCCCGTCGAGCTCATGCATGCGCCGGGCTGGTTCCCGATCAACATCTGGCGCTTCAGCTACTGGGCCCGCGACACGATCGTGCCGCTGCTCGTGCTGATGGCCAAGAAGCCGCGCGCCGCGAACCCGCGCCGCGTCGGCATCGACGAGCTGTTCCACGTGCCGCCCCATGCCGTGAAGCGCTGGCCCAAGACCGTCAACCAGGTCGGCTTCTGGGGCGCCTTCTTCGTCGGGCTCGACAAGGTGCTGCGCGTCGCCGAACCGTTCTTCCCCCGGAAGAGCCGCGAATCGGCGATCCGGAAGGCCGTCGATTTCCTGCGCGAACGGCTGAACGGGGAGGACGGCGTCGGCGCCATCTACCCGTCGATCGCCTATACGGTGATGATGTTCCACGTGCTCGGCGTGCCCGAGGACCATCCCGACATGATCATCGCGCGCGCGGCGCTGGAGAAGCTCGTCGCGCAGAACGGCGAGGAGGCCTTCTGCCAGCCCTGCCTGTCGCCCGTGTGGGACACGGTGCTGGCCGCCCATGCCCTCCTCGAATCGACCCCCGACGACCAGGCCCGAGCCGAGCGGGCGCTCGATTGGCTGCTGCCGCTCCAGGTGCTCGACGTGAAGGGCGACTGGGCCTACCGGCGGCCGGAGCTGCGCCCGGGCGGCTGGGCCTTCCAGTACAAGAACGACTACTACGTCGACCTCGACGACACGGCCGTGGTCGTGATGGCGATGGACCGTGCCCGCAACAAGTCCGGGACGCGCCGTTACGACGAGGCCATCTCGCGGGCCGTCGAGTGGGTCGTGGGCATGCAGAGCTCGAACGGCGGCTGGGGCGCGTTCGACGTCGACAACACGTCCTACTACCTCAACGCCATCCCGTTCGCCGACCACGGCGCGCTGCTCGACCCGCCGACCGCCGACGTCACGGCCCGGTGCCTGTCGATGCTGGGCCAGCTCGGCGAGACGGTGGACAGCAGCCCGGCCGCCCGGCGCGCCGTCGACTACCTGCTGCGCGAGCAGCACCCCGAGGGCAGCTGGTTCGGCCGCTGGGGCATCAACTACATCTACGGGACGTGGTCGGTGCTCTGCGCCTTCAACGCCATCGGCCTCGATCCCGCCCATCCGTCGGTGCGGCGCGCCGTCGACTGGCTGGTCAAGATCCAGAACCCGGACGGCGGCTGGGGCGAGGCCGATGCCGGCTACGCGCTCGATTACCGCGAATACCTGCCCGCGCAGACCACGGCGTCGCAGACCGCCTGGGCGGTGATCGGCCTCATGGCGGCGGGCGAGGTGAACCATCCGGCCGTCAGGCGCGGCATCGCCTATCTCGAAGGGAACCAGGCCGCGCACGGCGCCTGGGACGAGCCCCATTATACCGGCACGGGCTTCCCGCGCGTGTTCTACCTGCGGTACAATGGCTACGCCAAGTTCTTCCCGCTCTGGGCCCTGGCGCGCTACCGCAACCTGAAACAGGGCAATACGTCGACGGTGCTGCACGGGATGTGAGGTCCCGCAGCCGCCGCGCGGACGGCGGCCGGGTGGGTCGGGGCCGGGCGGCGCGAGGTTCAGTCTTGCTTCCGCCGCAAAGACCCCCATGGTGAGCGCCGACTGAAGCAGAGCGTCCGAGGGTCCGTGGCCGGGACGCTGCCGAGAAGGGTCCATCCTTGAAAGCTGTCCGTTGGGATCCCGCGAGCCGGGGTGACGCCTATGCTTATTATGCCGAGCTGAGGCGTCATTCACCGGTCATCCGGGCCCGGATCCCCACGCGCGGCACGGGCTGGGTGGTGACCCGCTACGACGACGTCCTCAAGGTCCACAAGGACCCACGCTTCTCGACCGACCCCCGCAACGCCCGCAGGACGCCGCTGTTCGGCTTCGGCGGGCCCTATGCGCCCAAGCTCATCAAGCTGGTGGGCGCCTCCATGGTGAGCGTCGACGATCCCGCCCATGCACGGCTGCGCCGGCTGGTCTCCAAGGTGTTCACGCCGCGCTCGGTCGCCGACATGGCGCCCTGGATCGACGGCATGGTGGGGACGCTGCTCGACGCCGCCGCCAGGAAGGGCGAGGTCGACCTGATGGCCGATTTCGCCCTGCCGCTCCCGCTCAGCGTCATCTCGGAGATGCTCGGCATCCCGGAGGACTGGCGGCTCGCCTTCCACGACCAGGTGGTGCGGCTCATCGAGGTCAACGACAAGCCCGTGCGCCGGGCCGTGCGCTGGCTGCCGGCCATGCCGAAGCTTCTGCGCTTCTTCGAGGACCTCATCGAGCTCAAGCGGCGCGAGCCCGACGACAAGCTGATCACGCGGCTGATCGCCGTCGAGGAGGAGGGCGACCACCTCAGCCGCGACGAGCTGATCGGCATGATCTTCCTGCTGCTCTTCGCCGGCCACGAGACGTCGGTGAACCTCATCGGCAACGGGCTGATGGCGCTGATCGACCACCCCGACCAGATGGAGGCGCTGCGCCGCGACCCCGGTCTCATGGACGGTGCCGTCGAGGAGTTCTTCCGCTTCACCAACCCGGTCGAGCACGGAACGCCGCGCTTCGCCCTCGACGAGGTCGAGATCGCCGGCACGCGCATCCGCAAGGGCGAGATGGTGATCCCGCTCCTCGCCGCCGCCAATCGCGACGAGAGCGTCTTCGCCGATCCCGACCGGTTCGACATCCGGCGCCGCGACAACAACCGGCACCTCGCCCTCGGCTTCGGGCTCCATTACTGCCTCGGCGCGTCGCTCGCCAGGCTCGAGACCCGCATCGCCCTCGACGCGCTGCTGCGCCGCTTCCCGAACCTCGCGCTCGCGGTCCCGCGCGACGCGGTGCGCTGGCGCCAGGCAACCGGCCTGCGGGGTGTCGTGGCGCTCCCGGTCCGGCTCGGCCCGGACGCCGCCGACGTGGGGTTCGGCGAGGGCTCCTGCCTCGTCACCCCGCTCGACGGCGACGTGGCGGACGAGGCCGCCCCGCCGCCGGCGGGGTTCAGCCGAACGCCGCCAGCAGTTGCGTCGCCAGCGCCAGACGCTCGTGGGACGTGCCCGATGGCCGGGCATAGATCAGCCGATCCCCTTTCAGCGTCAGCTGCTCCCGCAGCGGCACCGGCGCCCGCGCGACGAGATCCCGCGCGGCCACATTCGGCCTGAGGTCGAGCGCGATCGCCTTGGGCCCGGCGTCGACCCGGGCGACGCCGAGCGCCCGGCACAGGGCGCGCAACCGCACCCGTTCGAGCAGGTCGGCCACCTCGGCCGGCGGCGGGCCGAAGCGGTCGGTCATCTCCTCCGCGATGGCTTCCGCTTCGCCGGGCTCGCAGACGCGCGCCAGCCGGGCGTAGAGGTTCAGCCTGAGCTCGGGTTCGGGGATGTAGCCGGCGGGCAGCGACCCCGCGCGGTCGATGTGGATCTCGGGCGACCAGTCTTCCACGGTCTCGCCCTTGGCCTCGCGGATGGCGAGGCTCATCAGGTGCTGGTAGAGGCCGAGCCCGATCAGCTTGAGGTGGCCGGCCTGTTCCTCGCCGACGAGGTCGCCGGCGCCGCGCAGGTCGAGGTCGCGGGCCGACAGCGCCATGCCGCTGCCGAGCTGGTCGAAGGCGACGAGGCTCTGCAGGCGCCGGCGCGCGCTCTCCGCCACCTCGGCCTCCTCGGTCATGAGGTAGCAGAGGCCCTGCAGCCGCCCGCGGCCGACGCGTCCGCGGAGCTGGTGGAGCTGGGACAGGCCGAAGAGCTCCGCGCCCGCCACCACCATCGTGTTGGCCCGGGGCACGTCGAGCCCGCTCTCGATGATGGAGGTCGCGACGAGGACGTCGCCGTGACCTTCGGCGAAATGCACCATGGCGGCGTCGACGGCATCGGGCGCCATCCGGCCGTGGGCGGCCAGGACCGTGAGTTCGGGGCAGGCCTCGGCCAGGGACTCCGCCATGCGGTCCAGACCCTCGATGCGCGGCACCACCACGAAGCTCTGGCCGCCGCGCGCCTTCTCGCGCAGCAGCGCGCCGCGGATGGTCGTGAGGTCGAAGGGCGCCACGAGGGTCCGGATCGGGCGCCGGCGGGCCGGCGGCGTCGCGATGACGCTGAGGTCCTGCAGGCCGACCAGGGCCGTCTGCAGCGTGCGCGGGATCGGCGTCGCCGTGAGCGTCAGGACGTGCAGCCCCTCGCCCAGGGCGCGCAGCCGGTCCTTCTCCGCCGTCCCGAACCGCTGCTCCTCGTCGATCATCAGGAGGCCGAGGTCGCGGAAGGCGACGTCCTGCGCCGCCACCGCATGGGTGCCGATCACCAGACGGACCGAGCCGTCCGCCAGCCCGGCCTTGACGGCCCGGGCCTCCTCCGGCGGGGTCAGCCGCGACAGCTGCGCCACGGCGATGCCGAGGGCGGCGAAGCGCCGGGTGAAGGTCTGCACATGCTGGCGCACCAGCACCGTGGTTGGGGCCACCAGGGCGACCTGATGGCCCGCCAGGACGGCGACGGCGGCGGCCCGCAGCGCCACCTCGGTCTTGCCGAAGCCGACGTCGCCCACGACCAGCCGATCCATCGGACGTCCGGAGGCGAGGTCCGCCGTCACGGCCGAGACGGCTTCGGCCTGGTCGGGCGTCAGCGCGAAGGGAAAGCGGGCCGCGAAGGCACGGCAGGCCGCGGCGGGCGCTTCGAGAACCGGTGCCCGCGTCTCGTTCCGCTGCCGGGCGAGGTCCACCAGCGCCCGCGCCGCCACCGCGATCTCGCCCCAGATGCGCTGGCGGCGCTTGGGCCAGCCGTCGTCGTCGAGCCGGTCGAGCCGGATGGCGTCCTCGGCGGCCCCGTAGCGCCACAGCAGGTCCAGCCCTTCCACCGGGGCCAGCAGGTCGGCGTCCTTGGCGTAATCGAGCCGCACGGTGTCGCGCGAGCCGGCGGCCTCGGAGTGCAGCGTCTCGATCGCCCGCAGCACGCCCACGCCGTGGTCGACGTGGATGACGGTGTCGCCGAGCGCGAAGTCGCCGTCGCCACCGTGCCAGGGCACCGCCGCGGCGTGATGATGGTGATGATGGGCGCGATGCGCCCGGTGCCCCAGGACGTCGGCGGCGCAGACCAGGGTGACGGCAGCCTCGTCGTCGACGAAGCCGTGTTCGGCCGACAAGGGCAGGGTCAGCACGGTCCCGGGAGCGGCCGCCACGACGTCGGACCACCGGTCTGCCGGTGTCGCCGTCCCGGCCGGCAGGGCGGCCTTGGCGAGCGCTCCGCGGTCGCGCGCCGTCGCACCGGCCAGCACCACGCGGTGACCGGCGGCGACACGTTCGGCCATGAACTCCGCCAGTCGCGCCCGGCCGCCCGGCCGGCCGTGGAACGCCGGTACCGGGCGCGAAGGTTCGCGACCCGGCAGGGGCGCCGAGCGGCGCTCGGCCGCGGCGTGCCATTCGGCCGGCGTGAGGTAGAGCGCCTCGGGCGGCAGCGGCGCTTCCGCGCCGCCACGCCCCGCCGCGGCGGGCCCGCCACAATCCTCGAAATGCGCGGCCGCCTGGCCCAGTACCTCGTCGAGGCGCGACGCCGCCGTCGGCTCGAGGATCAGCGCGGCATCGGGCAGCAGGTCGAAGACCGTGCGCAGGTGGCGGTAGTGTTCGGGCAGGCGATGCTCCAGCCCGGGGCCGCGGCGCACCGGCTCCGCGCCCGCCGGGGCGATGATGGTGGAGACGGGGCCGATCGCGAGCCGGTCTTCGGAGCCGCAGGTCCGCTGGGTCGCGGGATCGAAGGGGTGGATGGCGGAGATCCGTCCATCCTCCAGCATCAGGCGGAAGGGCTTCGGTCCCGCGGGATAGAGGTCGACGACCTCGCCACGCAGCGCGAACTCGCCGTGATCGTCGACGCGGCCGTCGTGGCGGTAGCCGAAGCGCTCCAGCGTCGCCCCGAGCGCGGCGGGATCGAGGGCGTCCCCGACCGCGAGGTCGAGCACTTCGGCGGCGGCCTCGGCCGGCGGGAGCCGCTGGACGGCGGCTTCGAGCGTCGTGACCAGCACGGCTCCGGTTCGCCCGTCGAGCGCCCGCAGCGCCGCCATGGTCTGGCCGAGGATGTCGGGGGACGGGGAGGCCCTGTCGTAGGGCAGGCAGTCCCAGGCCGGCAGGAAGGCCACGGCGGCCTCGGGGGCGAGCTCTCCCAGGAGATGGGCCACGCCCTCGGCCCGGTGGTCGCCCGACGCCACGTAGATCAGGCCGGTCCCGCGCTCCACGATGGGAAGCAGCCGCACGGCGGCCAGGGCAACGGGAAGCTTTGACATAGCGATACTCGGGTGACGCCGACAGCCGAGGTCAAGCCTCGGCGGAGTCCCCAACGCAGCGGTGCGGTCGGGGTTCGCCCCGCCGCATCCGACGGACCGCGTGTCGCACGACGCCCGGCGCGCGTCAGTGCAGGCTGACGGTCTCGAGCTGGTTTTCGGAGGCGTTGGCGAGCGCCGTCTCGAAGCTGTCGGTCAGGAGGATCGGGATCCCGTCCGCCCCCAGCAGCATGAAGAGCTCGAGCCCGGGCTGGATGGAGGGCGCCTGCGGGAACAGCGCGGGGACTTCGTCCGAGCGGATGGCCTTCACATAGGCGATGGCGCCCTGGCCGAGATGGGCGAACTCGTCGGTCGACAGGGGCAGATCTGACTCAGACATCACACTTCCTCATGAACGCCTCGACCCGATGGCGATCGTGCGGCTGATGCGGTCCGCGGCGCGGAGCGCCATGGTGACCGACAGCAGGCCACGGTCGAGTTCGGCCCCGATGACTTCGAGACCGGGGGCCAGGCGGAATGCCCGGCGGAAACGGCGCGCCGCGATCCCACGGTGCAGGAAACGACCGGGGTCGCCGTCGCCGGTCCCCTCGCCGCTGATGGAAAGTTGGTCGCCGGCGACCGTGATTTCAAGCCGTTCGGGGGCGAAGCCCGCGACCGCCAGCACCAGGCGCAGGCTGTCGCCTTCGGGCCCGCGACAGCGCAGCAGGTCGTAGGGCGGGTAATTGTCGAGAGCGGCGCCGGCGTCGCCGGCCCGCTCCAGCCCGTGCAGGTGGAGCACGAAGCCGGCCCGCAGGCCGATGTGACGCGCCCCGCGCCCGGACGCGCCGCTCACGCGCGCTTCCGCCGGACGGCGGCCGTCTGCGCAGGCGATGCGGCGAGGGTGGGCTTTGGCACCATGGCGATCGAGCCTAATCCGAAATCCCTAACGCAATCGCCGGGCCACGTCGCCGCCCGCTCGCCCTCACGGCAGCGACGGCAGCACGCGGTCGGGCGGCCTGTGGCCGTCCACGAAGGCCCGGATGTTGACCAGGACCTTCTCGCCCATCTCGATCCGGCCCTCCTCGGTGGCGGACCCGAGGTGGGGCAGCAGCGTCACCTTGCCGGCGCGGGCGAGGCGGACGAGCTTGTTGGGCACGGCCGGCTCGTGCTCGAACACGTCGAGCCCCGCGCCCGCGATCTCGCCCGCCTCCAGCATGCGGGTCAGCACGGCTTCGTCGATGATCTCGCCGCGGGCGGTGTTGACCAGGATGGCCTGGGGCCGCAGCAGCTTCAGGCGCCGCGCCGACAGGAGGTGGTAGGTGGCGGGCGTATGCGGGCAATTGACCGACACGACGTCCATGCGGGCCAGCATCTGGTCGAGCGAGTCCCAGTAGGTCGCCTCCAGACTTTCCTCGATGTCGCCCGCGATGCGGCGCCGGTTGTGGTAGTGGATCGACAGGCCGAAGGCCTTGGCCCGGCGCGCCACCGCCTGGCCGATGCGGCCCATGCCGACGATGCCGAGCCGCTTGCCGGTGAGCCGGCTGCCGAGCATGAAGGTCGGCGCCCAGCCGTTCCACTCGCCCGACGGGATCACGGCGGCGCCCGGCACGAGGCGGCGCGCCACGGCGAGGATCAGCGCCATGGTCATGTCGGCCGTGTCCTCGGTGAGCACCCCCGGCGTGTTGGTGACCACGATGCCGCGCCGATGGGCGGCGTCGACGTCGATATTGTCGGTCCCGGTGCCGAAATTGGCGATGAGCTTGAGCCCCGGGCCGGCCGCCTCGATCAGGCCGGCGTCGATCCGGTCCGTCACGGTCGGGACCAGGATCCCGGCCTCGGCCATGGCGGCGGCGAGGTCGGCGGGCGTCAGCGGCGTGTCGTCGAGGTTGAGCCGCGCGTCGAACAGCTCCCGCATGCGGGTCTCGATCCGCTCGGGCAGCTTGCGGGTGACGACCACGAAGGGCTTCTTGGCCATGGCGTTGACGCTTCTCCCCGGGCGGCCGGCGCCCGCCGGGCGGCGCGATGGTTCACCCCGCCTTAACCCTGCCGGCCTTTCATCCTAACGCATCGCGGCCCCGCCGACACCCTGGGGATCTCGGGCCCGATCCCGTTCGAGGACGTCCTCCCATGCTGCACTTCCGGGTCCCACCTGCCGCCGGGCGCTGCGCCGCGGCGGTTCCCGTCGCGGCGGCGGTCCTGGTCGCGGCCTTGCTCCTGGCGGGGCCGGCCGACGCGGCCGTCAACGACCAGAAAGGTCCCATGACGGGCCTGCCGGTGCCGCGCTACGTCAGCCTGAAGTCGGACCGCGTCAACCTGCGCGAGGGTCCCTCGAAGGACCATCGCTCGTCCTGGGTGTTCGAGCGCGCCGGCCTGCCCGTGGAGGTGACGGCCGAGTTCGATACGTGGCGCAAGATCCGCGACTCCGAAGGTTCGGAAGGCTGGGTTCTGCACTCGCTCCTGTCCGGCCGCCGCACCGCGCTGGTGGCACCCTGGAAGAAGGAGCAGACCCTGCCGCTCTACCGCCAGCCCCGCCCCGACGCCGACGTCGTGGCCAACCTCCAGTCCGGGGTCATCGGCAGCGTCAAGAAATGCGACGGTCAATGGTGCCGCATCTATGGCGACGGTTTCGACGGCTACGAGCAGCAGAGCAACTTGTGGGGGGTCTACCCGGGCGAACAGGTGGAGTGATCGCGCGCGCCTGCCCTCGGTCGGACGCAGCACGACCGACCCGCAGGACGCGGCGCTCGCGGCAAACCCGTGTCTCGGCGGCGGGGTCTTGCGGACAGGGGCGCTCGGGAACGACCAATCCGTCGGTCCGCTCCTGAAACCCGCGTCTGGGGCCGGATCCGCTGCCCCGGCATGCGGCCCATGAAGAACCTGCCCGTCCGAGACCGCCCCGGGCTGCCCAAGACCGCCGACGCCGCCCGGCCCGGGCGATGCCGCCCGCGCCGGCGTGTCCCTGATCCTGCAACGATTCACGAGATCCCGTTCGCATCCCGCCGCAAGACACACTAGATTGTCTTTGGGGTGAGGATCCGCATGACGATGCTACAACTCGAGGTGCTCGAAGCCTTCCGGTCGATCGACATCCCGGAGGACAAGGCCGCCAAGGCCGCGGCGGCTCTGAGCACGGCGTTCGGCCGGGGCGACCCCGAGCAGGACGCCAAGATCGACGTCATCTCGACGGACATCACCGTCCTCAAGACCGACGTGTCCGTTCTCACGGCCGACGTGTCCGTTCTCAAGATCGACATGTCCGGACTCAAGAGTGACGTCACTACCATCAAACTCGACAACGTCGCCATCAGGGGCGAGCTGTCGGTGCTGAAATGGATGGGCGGCGTGCTTCTCACGATGCTCACCGCCGTCCTGCTGAAGCTGTTCCTGCACTAGGGTCCGGCAGGCTGCCGTTCACTCGGAGCTTCAACTGAAGCCGCTGCGTAGCCTCGCGCTGTCAATCTCGGGCGTGTCATCAGCAGCGTGATACACGCTCGTCTGGAGCCGGTCCGATCAGCCCGGATCGTGTCGCGCTCCGGAACCGCTCTCGCTTCTCGGCCGAAGCGACGGCGTCGACGGTGAACCCGTTCCAGACCGGCCCTTGCCCGGGCTCGGGCTCACCCCATGCGGCGCTGCGGCGGCGCCACGGGGTCCGAATCGAGCAGGGCGAAGAGCACGTGGTCCTGCCAGCGTCCGTTGATGCGCAGGTAGGCGCGGGCATAGCCCTCCTTTTGGAACCCCACGCTCTGCAGAAGGCGCATCGAGGCTTCGTTGTGGGGCAGGCAGGCCGCTTCGAGGCGGTGCAGGCGCAGCGTGCCGAAGACGAAGCCGGCGGAGGCCCGCACGGCCCGGCTCATGTAGCCCCGGCCCGCATAGGCATGGCCCATCCAGTAGCCGAGCGTCGCCGTCTGGGCGACGCCGCGCCGGATCTGGCCGACCGTCAGCCCCCCCACCAGCGTGTCGTCGTCGCGAAACACCAGGAACGGGAAGGCCTCGTCGCGGCTCATCTCCTCGCCGTGCAGGCGGATGCGGCGGCGGAAGGCGGCCCGCGTCAGGTCGTCCGTCGGCCAGATGGGTTCCCAGGCCGTCAGGAACTGGCGCGAGCGCTCGCGCAGGCTCGCCCATTCGTCGAAATCGCGCATCTCGGCCGGCCGGAGATAGACGCCCTCGCCCCGCACCAGCGTGGCGGCATCGAAGCTCGGTCCCAGCCGGAACAGCGCCATGGCGTCAGTGCCTCGATCCGCCTTCGAACACCGAACGCATCGGGCGCGCCCGGTGGTTCGCGTCCCGTCGCCGCGGCGCCGAGGCGCGCCGCGATCGCGTCCGGCCCCGGCACCTTGCCGACCGGGCCGATGGCCGAGACGGTCGGGGCCGAGCGGATCATCGACGGCCCCGGCCGCGCGCGCGCTCTCGACCGTGACGGCGTCCACCTCGCGCAGGATCTCGTCGGCCGTCGATCAGGCGGCCATAGGCCATGTGCTGGCGGGCGATCTGCTCGGCCCGTGCCGAGGAGGATTCCATCGCCACCAGCAGCGACACCTTGAGCTGCGCCTTGGCGCGCTCCACTTCGTCGCTGCGTCAGCGTGAGGGTCGTCTCGGCGATGCAGTCGAGCGCCACCGGGACGAGGTCGGCGACGTTGGCGGCGCCCGTCGCGGCGTAGAAGCCGAAGAGGCCGGTGTCGGCATAGGTCCAGTCGAAACTGTTGATCGTATAGGCGAGGCCCCGCTCCTCGCGGACGTCCTGGAACAGCCGGGACGACATGCCGCCGCCCACCGCGTGGGAGAAGACATGGGCGGCGTAGCGGCGCGGGTCGTGGAACGACAGGCCCTCGAAGCCGATCACGATGTGGGCCTGTTCGAGGCGGCGCTTGAGCCGGATGTCGCCGCCCCGGTAGCGCGGCCGCCGGCACGGCGGGGCCGGGCAGGTTCTGCAGTCCGGCGAAGCGGCGCTCGACCTCGGCCACCACGGTCTCGTGGTCGACCGCGCCCGGCCGCCGCGATGACGGTCTCGTCGGCGCGGTAGCGGCGCTCGAGGAAGCCCTTCACGGCATCGCGGTCGAAGCGCTTCACCCCGGCGGGCGTGCCGAGGATCGGCCGGCCGATCGGCTGGCCCGGATAGGCGTGTTCGGTGAAGAGCTCGAAGACGAGGTCGTCCGGCGTGTCCTCGACGGCGCCGAGCTCCTGGAGCACGACCTCCTTCTCGCGCTCGATCTCGGCCGGATCGAAGGCGCTGTCGGTGAGGATGTCGGACAGGATGTCGAGGGCGAGCGGCGCGTCGCCCGGCAGCACGCGGGCGTAATAGGCGGTCTGCTCGGTCGAGGTGGCGGCGTTGATGTCGCCGCCCGCGCCCTCGATCTCCTCGGCGATGCGCCGCGCCGAGCGGTGCGCGTCCCCTTGAAGGCCATGTGTTCGAGGAAATGCGACAGGCCGTGCTCGGCCTGCGGTCTCGTGGCGCGAGCCGATGCCGACCCACAGGCCGAGCGAGGTCGTGTGCATGTGCGGGATGGCGTCGGTGATGACGCGCAGGCCCGAGGGCAGGGTGGTGATGCGGGTCGTCACATGGCGCCCTCCGCCGGTCTCGGCGCCCGCGCGCTCGCGGATGAAGCCTTCGACGGCCGCGACGGCGTTGGGCAGGACGGTGAAGCGCTCGGGCCGCTCGAGCAGGTCGGCGAGATGGCGCGGCAGGGCCGGGCGCTGGCCGGTGGCGCGCTCGACGGCATCGGGGAACTTCGCCGGATGGGCGGTGCCCAGCACCACGACCGGCGTCCCGGGGTCGCGCGCAGCGCGCTCGCGCGCCGCCGCCACGCCGACCGCCGTATGGGGATCGAGCACCACGCCGGCCTCGGCGAAGGTCCGCCGTCATCTCGGCCTGGGTGCTCGGCCTCGTCGACCCGCACGGCGTCGAACTCCTGCGCGGATCCGCTCCATGGGGCCGGGCGCGACCGTGAAGCTGCCCGATTGGGCGAGGCTCGCCATCAGGCCGCGCAGCGGCGGCATCGTCGCGCCCGTAGGCTTCGAACAGCAGGCGCTCGAAATTCGACGACACCTGGATGTCCATCGAGGGCGACTGGGTCGGCCGCACGCCCTGCACCTCGTAGGTGCCGGTCGCGAGGCAGCGCGTCAGGATGTCGTTCTCGTTGGTGGCGACGACGAGCCGCTCGATCGGCAGGCCCATGCGCTTGGCGATCCAGCCCGCCAGCACGTCGCCGAAATTGCCCGGTCGGCACCGCGAAGGAGAGCCTGCGGTGCGGGGCGCCGAGCGCCACCGCGCCGGTGAAGAAGTAGACGAGCTGGGCCAGCACCCGCGCCCAGTTGATGGAATTCACGCCCGACAGGTTCATCTCGTCGCGGAAGGCGTGGTGGTTGAACATGGCCTTCACGATGGCCTGGCAGTCGTCGAAGGTGCCCTCGATGGCGATGGCGTGGATGTTGGGCGCGTCGACGCCCGTCATCTGGCGGCGCTGCACGTCCGACACGCGACCGTGCGGATACAGGATGAAGACGTCGACGGCCGGGCAGCCCGCGGAAGGCCTCGATGGCGGCCGCGCCGGTGTCGCCCGACGTGGCGCCCACGATCGTGGTGCGCCGGCCGCTGCGGCCCAGCACCTCCTGCATCATGCGGCCGAGGAGCTGCATGGCGACGTCCTTGAAGGCGAGCGTCGGTCCGTGGAAGATCTCGAGCAGGAACAGGTTGGCGTCGAGCTGGCTCACCGGCACCACGGCCGGGTGGCGGAAGGTGGCGTAGGCCTCCTCCGTCATGGCGCGCAGCGTGCCGGGCGCGAAGCAATCGCCCGTGAAGGGCGCGATCAGCCGTCTCGGCGACCTCGGCATAGGGCCGCCCCGCCAGCGCCGCGATGGCCTCCGGGGCGAGCCGCGGCAGCGTCTCGGGCAGGTAGAGGCCGCCGTCGCGCGCGAGGCCGGCCAGCAGCACGCCATCGAAACCGAGACGGGGGGCCGTGCCGCGCGTCGAGATGATAGTTCACGTGTGAGGTCCCGTGAGCCGCCGCGGCGGCCGGGCTGGGTTGGATCCAAGATGGGGCAGTTCACCACATGTTTTGAGCGGGGCGTCAAGCCGCGGAGCCGCAGGGCTCGCCACGCAGGGCCGGAGCCCTGGCCCGTGCACGATGCGGATGAGCGGATCCCCTTCGGTCCGTCGCATGGTCGTTGCGATCCGATCGGCGGTCGCTTATATTGTAGTCAATCCCCATCATGACTGCAGGAACACGCCGGGCTCCGGCCGTCATCGGGCTTTCCAGCCCGGCGAAGCGGCGCGCCCTTCGCGCGCCTCGCCGGGCCGTCATTGCGCTCCACAGCGAGCGCCAGGAGATCGCGATCATGAGCGAAGCACCCTTGATGCCCAAGGCCACCGCCGTGTGGCTGGTCGAGAACACGTCGCTGACGTTCGACCAGGTGGCCGAGTTCTGCAAGCTGCACCCGCTCGAAGTGAAGGGCATCGCCGACGGCGAGGTCGCGGCCGGCATCAAGGGCCACGACCCGATCACGTCGGGCCAGCTGCTGCGCGAGGAGATCGAGCGCGGCGAGAAGAACAAGGATTACCACCTGCGCATCGCGCCGCCGAAGGTGCGGCTGCCCCCGCCCGAAGAAGACCCGCGGCGCCCGCTACACGCCGCTGTCGCGTCGGCAGGACCGGCCCAACGCCATCCTGTGGCTGGTCCGCAACCACCCGGAGCTGAAGGACGCGCAGATCATGCGCCTCGTCGGCACCACCAAGACGACCCTGCAGGCGATCCGCGACCGCACGCACTGGAACTCCTCGACGCTGACCCCGATGGATCCCGTGACGCTGGCGCTGTGCACGCAGATCGACCTCGACTTCGAGGTCAACAAGGCCGCCAAGGACCGGCCCGCCACGGCCGAGGACCGCGGCCAGACGCTGGCGCCGGCCGAAACCACGACGGCCCGCGCCCGGCCCGCCACGCGAGGAGGAAGTCTTCGGTCCTCGACCAAGACCCACCAGGACGACGAGGACGACGTCGACCTCACCTCGGTCTTCTCCAACCTGCGCGGCGGCCGCCACGCGAGGAGGAGCGAGGACGCCTGACAGCGGCCGACACGACGCCCGCTTCGACGGAGCCGGCGCCTCGGTGCGACGCGCTGCCGGCCGGTCGAGGCGCGGCCGGTGCGGCGCAGGCGCAGTGCCGCATCAGCGCCGCCATGTCGGCCGGCAGCGGGCTCTCGAACAGCAGCGTCCTCGCCCGTGACGGGATGCTCGAAGCCCAGCATGGCGGCATGCAGCGCCTGCCGGCCCAGCGCCGCGATGGCGTCGCGGCAGGCCTCGTCGAGCGCCGAAGCCTTGGTCTTGAAGCCGCGCGCCATAGACCATGTCGCCGATCAGCGGATGGCCGATCTCGGCCATATGGACGCGGATCTGATGCGTGCGGCCCGTCTCGAGCCGGCAGCGCATCAGCGTCGCGAGCGGGCGGGAACTTCTCCTCCACCGCCCAATGCGTGACGGCGTGACGGCCCTTGTCCTGACGACACCACGCGCCATGCGCTCGCGCTGGTGCGGGATGGCGGCCGAGCGGCGCATCGACGGTGCCGAAGCTGCGGTCCGGCATCGGTCCAGACGCCGGCGAGGTACTCGCGCACCAGCGAGCCCGAGCGCCCGTGGTCGGCGAAGATGTCGGCGAGGCCGCGGTGGGCGCGCTCGGTCTTGGCCGCCACCATCAGCCCCGTCGTGTCCTTGTCGAGCCGGTGCACGATGCCGGGACGGCGGATGCCGCCGATGCCCGACAGTCCCTCGCCGCAATGGTGGAGCAGCGCGTTGACCAGCGTGCCGCTGGCGTGGCCGGGCGCCGGATGCACCACGAGCCCGGCCGGCTTGTCGATGACGATGAGATCCTCGTCCTCGAAGCACGATGACGAGCGGGATGTCCTCCGGCAGCGGCGTGGCGTCGACGGGCGGGGGCACCTCGAAGAGGATGCGGGCGCCTTCCTTCGGCTTGGCGTTGGGCGTGGACGGCACGGCGCCGTCGACCCGCACGAAGCCCGCCGCCGATCAGCTCCTGGAGCCGCGTGCGCGACAGGCCGAGGTCCTCGCGCGCCGCGTGCAGCGCCAGCAGCTTGTCGAGCCGCTGGCCGGCCTCCTCCGGGTCCGACCGTGAAGGCGGTGATCTCCGGGCCGTCGGCATCGTCGGTCAATCGACGAACTCCTGGCGGGCATAGCCCTGGATGAAGAGGAGGGCGTCGAGGTCGTTGTGGTCGACCCTGGCGTGGGCGGCGGCGGCGACCGCCGGCTTGGCGCGGAATGCGACGCCGAGCCCCGCCTCGCCCAGCATGGCGAGATCGTTGGCGCCGTCCCCCACCGCCATCACGGCGGCGCGCTCGAGGCCGCGCGCGTCCCGCAGCGCCCGCAGCCGCTCGCGCTTCGCCTCGCGCCCGAGGATCGGCTCCGCCACCGTGCCGGCGAACCTGTCGCCGTCGAGCTCGAGCGTGTTGGCGCGGTGCTCGTCGAAGCCGACCCGCGCCGCCACGGCTTCCGTGAACAGCGTGAAGCCGCCCGACACCAGCGCGCAGTAACCGCCGTCGCGCCGCATGGTGCGCACCAGCGCGGTGCCGCCCGGCACCAGCGTGATCCGGTCCGCCAGCACACGCGTCGACCGTCTCGACCGGAAGGCCCCGCAGCAGCGCCACGCGCTCCCGCAGGGCGGGCTCGAAGGGCAGTTCGCCCCGCATGGCGCGCTCGGTGATGGCGGCGACCTCGGCCCTGAGCCCGGCGAAATCCGCCAGCTCGTCGATACATTCCTGGTCGATGATCGTGGAGTCCATGTCGGCCAGCAGCAGGCGCTTGCGGCGCCCGGCCGCCGGCTGCAGCACGGCGTCGAGCGGCGCGTCCTCGAAGAGGCGGCGTCGAGCGCGGCGCGCAGGCCCGCAAGGTCCGTCGGGCGCGGCCGAGAACGGGATGTCGACCGCCTGGCCGGGGTCGAGCCACGCCGGCGCGCCGGCGCCGGGCAGCGCGGCCGCGAGGCGCGCAACGCGCGCCGACCCGATCTCGGCCGCCCCTTTACGGGCCAGGACGGTCGCGACACAAGGCTGCGGGGGCTGCGGCATCGGGGAGAGAGGTTCGGGATGGAAGAGGACGGCGCGATCCTCATCGCAGGCCCGACGGCGAGCGGCAAGTCCGCCCTCGCCATGCGGATCGCCGAGCGCTGGGGCGGCGTCGTCATCAACGCCGATTCCATGGCGGTCTACCGCGACCTCGCGGTCCTGACGGGGCGGCCCGGAGCCTCCGACCTCGCCCGGGTGCCGCACCGGCTCTACGGCCACCGTGACGCCGCCGAGGCCTATTCGGTCGGGGTCTGGCTCGCCGAGGTCGAGGCCGAACTGGCGCGGGCGCGAAGCGCCGGGCTCGTCCCGGTCGTGGTGGGCGGCACGGGGCTGTTCTTCAAGGCGCTGACGCAGGGCCTGTCCGACATCCCGCCCGTGCCCGAGGCGGTGCGGGCGCGGATCCGGGCCGAGGCCGAGGGTGTCGCGCCGGAGGCTCTGCACGCCCGCCTCGCCGCGCTCGACCCGCTGACGGCCGCGCGTCTGCGGCCGAGCGACCCGCAGCGCGATCGTCCGCGCGCTCGAGGTCTTCGCCGCCACGGGCCGGCCGTTGGTCGACGTTCCAGGCCCGCCGCTCGCCGCCGTTGCAGCCGCTCGGCGCGCTCGCGTCGGGCTCGTGCTGACGCCGGACCGCGCGGCGCTGCGCGGCGCCATCGACGCGCGGTTCGACGCCATGATGGAGGCGGGCGCCCTCGACGAGGTCCGGCGAGCTGCGGCGACGGGACCTCGATCCGGCGCTGCCCGGCGCTGCGGGCGCTCGGCGTGCCGCCGCTGATGGACCACCTCGCTGGCGGGCTCGCGCTCGATCGAGGCGGTGATCCGCGCAGCAAGGCCGACACGCGCGCCTATGCGAAGCGGCAGGACACGTTCGCGCGCCACCAGTTGGGCGGCTTCGCATCCGCGGCCCCGGCGGAGGCCGACGCCGTGCTGGAGCGGCTTTGGAGCGGGCGCGCGGCGGGCCGGACGGAGGCCGCCCCCCGGCGCGACCCTATTGGGCCGCGACCTGGTTCTTGATCTGCTCGAAGACGCTGCGGCGCACCACGCGCTTCTTCACGAGGTCCTCGACCGAGTGATAGGGGCGGTGCTTGATGATCGACTGGCCGATGTGGCCGCCGCCGAGGTGATCCAGCGCCGTGCTCGAAGCGCTGTTGAGGTTCGATGCCATGGCCCGAAGCCGAAGCCGCGGTCGGCTGCGTGTCGGCCTCTGCGGCCGCGACCTCGACGGGAGCCGGATCGGCCGCCGGAGCCATGGCGGCGACCGGGGAGGCGGGCGGCGCGGCGGCCGGCTGGAGCGCCGCGACCTGCATCGGCGCGGCCGGGGGCGCGGCGGGCTGGGCCGCCGTGACCTGCGCGGCAGCCGTCTGGGCCGGCGAGGGCAGGGGCGAGGCCGGTGCCGGATCGGTGATCTTGTGCGGCGCCGGGGCGTCGCCGAGCGGGCCCGGATAGACGACCCGCACCGGCGCAGCTATCGGCCGTGTCGGCCGTGGCCGCCGGAGCAGCGGCGGCCGGTGACGCCGCGGCGACCTCGGCCGGCGCCGTCGCGGGCGCCGTCGCGGCATTGGCGGGCGAGGTGCCCAGCGCCGCCATGCCGGTCGCGACGGCCGCGTCCTGCTTCGCCATCCCACGGCCGGGGCCGCGGGAGATGATGATGGCCGCCTGGGCGATCACGCCCAGCGACACCATCAGCACCGCCAGGATGAGGAAGCGACCGACGATCGATCTCGTTACCATGCACCATTCTCCCGCTACCGCCCGGTCCACACGCTGTCCATGCGGTGCGCCCCAGCCTCGGGCCCGCCCCATGGCGTTCGGGCGGCCCGTCAAGGGAACTCGAACGTAATCCGTGGCAGATAATAGCGATGTGTGGCGAGACTGCGAAACCGCTGATTCGGTTCTGGTCCACGAACTTAAGTTATCGAGCGGTTAAAGCGGGAGAGCTCCTGTCGATTTCCCGTTAACTGTGGCGCCAGTGCAACAAAAGGGTCGGCAGGCCGGAGCCGGCATTGAGTCCGGTCCCCGTCACGGCGAAGCCGTGGCGCGCGTAGAAGCCGCGGGCGCGGGCGTTGGCGGTGTTGACCTCGAGTCCGAGCCCTTCGGGCGACAGCAGCCTTGGCGCCCGCCATCAGCCGGTCGGCGAGGCCGCGGCCCTGGTGGTCCGGGTGCACGGCCAACTGGTCGAGATGCTGCCGGGCGACGTCCACGGTGACGAAGCCGCCCGGCGCGCCCGCCACGTCGGCGACGACGATGCGCGCCGCCGCCGCCGCGAGACCGTCGAGGTGGCGGGCGAGCCAGGGCCGCCGCGCCTCGAAGTCGATCTCCGGCATGGCCCGGCACCAGGCCGCGACCCAGAGGTCGATCAGGGCGGGCCGGTCCGCCGCCGCGGCGTCGCGCAGGCCGGGGGGCAGGCGGGTCGACAGGGATGCCGCCCCGGCGTCCCGCGGTCTCACGTCGGCCTCACCGCTCGGTCAGCTTCAGCTCGATGCGGCGGTTGCGGCTCATCGCCTCCTCGCCTGTCGCCGGGATCGATCGGCTGGAACTCGCCGAAGCCGGCCGCGACGAGCCGCTGCGGGGCGACGCCCTTGGACGACGAGATATTGCACCACCGCGATGGCGCGCTGCGGCCGACAGGTCCCAGTTCGACTTGAACTGCGGCGAGACGATCGGCCGCTTGTCGGTGTGGCCGTCGACGCGCAGCACCCAGGGGATCTCGGGCGGGATCTCGCGTTCGAGATCGATGACGGCGGACGGCCAGCTTGTCGAGCTCGGCGTCGCCGGCGGGCTTGACCACGGCCTGGCCGGTGTCGAACAGCACCGCGGATTCGAACACGAACCGGTCGCCGACGACGCGGATGCCGGGCCGGTTGCCGAGGATCTCGCGCAGGCGGCCGAAGAAGTCCGAGCGGTAGCGCGTTCAGTTCCTGCACCTTCTGGGCCAGCGCGACGTTCAGCCGCGAGCCGAGATCGGCGATCTTGGCCTGCGCCTCCTTGTCGCGCGACTCGGAGGCGTTGAGCGCGTCCTCGATGGCGGCGAGCTGCCGGCGCAGCGCCGAGATCTGCTGGTTCAGGATGTCGACCTGCGCCAGCGCGCGCGACGACGACCTCGCTTCTGGGCGTCGAGCTTGCGGGCGGCCTCGTCGGCCGTCGCGCCCGCGGCCGCGGCCGCCGCGGCGCTGCCCTGCGATCTGCCCTGCAGGCGTCGCCTTCTCCTTGTCGGCGGCGTCGAGCGTCGCCTGCAGGGCGGCGAGGCTGGATTGCGCGTCGGCCTTGCCGGCGCGCTCCAGCGCCAGCAGCGAGGTCAGTTCCTCGATCTGCCGGTTGAGCCGCGTCAGGGCCGTGTCCTTGCCCGACACGTCGCGCGACATGAAGAACTGCGACAGCATGAACACCGACAGCAGGAAGATGATGACCAGCAGCATCGTCGACAGCGCGTCGACGAAGCCCGGCCAGTAGTCGATGCGTGCGCTGCGGCGCGCCGCGTGCGGCCGAGCGCCACGTCAGCGGACCTCGCGGCTCGCGGGCGAGGCGCTCGAGCAGGTCGGCGCATCTCGCGTGTTCTGGTCGGCCTGGCCTCGACCCAGTCGCGGATCATCTGCTGCTCGCCGCGCATGTGCTGCACGAGGCCCTGGATGCCCTCGGCGAGATTGGCCATGGCGGCCGTGGCGGCGCGGTTGCTCGGACTGGTCGGTGCCGAGCGCGATCCTGTCGAGCGCCAGCGCGCAGGTCGGCCGGCAGCCCGGCGTGCCGGTGCGCGGCCGAGCGTCTCGACCACGGGATCGGCCGCGAAGGCCGACAGCTTGTCCTCGAGCTCGGTTGTAGAAGCGGTTCTGCGCCTGGCCGGCCTGCAGGTCGAGGAAGCCCAGCACCAGCGAGCCCGGCGAGGCCGAACAGCGACGAGGTGAAGCGACACGCTCATGCCGGCGATCGGCGCCGCGAGGCCGTTCTTCAGGTCGTCGAACATCACGGCGGAGTCGCCGCCGGTCTGCATGGACTTGATCACGCCGGCGATCGACCCGACGGTCTCGAGCAGACCCCAGAAGGTGCCGAGCAGGCCGAGGAAGATCAGCAGGCCGGTCAGATAGCGGGCGATCTCGCGCGATTCGTCGAGCCGCGTGCCGACCGAATCCAGGATGGCGCGCAGCGTCACCGTCGAGATGGTGGCGCGGCGCCGGCGCCCCGGTCGGCCAGGAACGTCGCCATCGGGGCGAGCAGCACCGGCGGTCTCGGCGGCCGGCGCCGCGGGGTCGTTCAGCGCTGTTGGCCCAGCGGATCTCGGGGAACAGCCGGAACACCTGCCGCAGGCCGAGCACGATGCCGACCAGCAGCACGCCGAGGATCAGGCCGTTCAGGCGGCGGATTGGCCATGAAGGCCCGGGCGATCTGCCGTTGAGGATCAGGGCCACGAAGCCCGCCAGGATCAGGAACACCACCATCCGCACCAGGAAGATCCGGGGCGAGGACAGGCGGAACGGATCGGTTCGGGTCGCCATGGAGGGTGGGCCGCGAGCATCGGGGTCGCACGGGCGCGACGGGAGGCCTACCGCCTTAGCAGGTTTCGCGCCGCCCGGCGAGTTGCCCGCGCGGGGCCTCTCGCGGCATGGTATCCGGCCGTCCGCGCGCGCCGCCTCAGCGCACGCGGCGCAGGATGTCCAGCAGGGCGCGGTGCATGTGCTCGTTGCCGGCCAGGATGGATCCCGCCCCGAGCATGTCGTCGTCCCCGTCGGCCGTCGACACGAAGCCGCCGGCCTCGCGCACCAGCAGGGCGCCCGGCCGCGACGTCCCAGGACTTCACGCCGCGCTCCCAATAGCCGTCGCAGGCGCCGGCCGCCACATAGGCGAGGTCGAGCGCCGCCGCGCCGAAGCGGCGCAGCACGCCGGCCCGCGCCATGACCTCCGCCATCTCGGCCTTGAAGCGCGGATGGAGCGCGGCGCGGCCGAGCGCCGGGATGCCGCAGCTCGACCAGCGCCTCGGCGATGTCGCGCCGGGCCGCGACGCGCAGGCGGCGGTTGTTGAGGTAGGCGCCCTGGCCCCGCTCGGCGAAATACATGTCGTCGGTGGCGGGGTTGTAGACCACGCCCGCCACGAGATGACCCTCGCGCTCCAGCCCGACCGAGATGGCGAAGATCGGCAGGCCGTGCAGGAAGTTGGTCGTGCCGTCGAGCGGGTCGATGTGCCAGGTGTGGCTCTGGTCCGTGCCCTCGATCGTGCCGCCTTCCTCCATGACGAAGCCGTAGCCGGGCCGCGCCTTGGAGAGTTCCTCGAACAGCGTCTTCTCCGAGCGCTTGTCGGCCGCCGTGACGAAGTCGCCCGGGCCCTTCACGGAGACCTGCAGGTTCTCGACCTCGCCGAAGTCGCGCTTCAGCCCCCGCCCGGCCTTGAGCACGGCGGCGGTCATGACGTTCATCAGGGCGGAGCGGATCATCGGAAAGCCTGCGGGAGACGGGGTGGCGCCTGGCGCCTTGCCCCGCAAGTGGACCGAAACCGGCCGGGGGGCAAGCCTCGGGGGCGCAGAGCGGCCCTGCCTGCCGGGGCCGCCCCGGCATCGTCAGTTCTGCAAGGTCCTGCGCAACTGGTCCTCGACCTTGGCCCTGTCGCCGGCCGTGAGGCTCGCCAGCACGCCGTCGAGCCAAGGGTCGGCGATGCCGGCGGCGCGGGCCAGCAGGTGCCAGCGCGCGGCCTCGACGCCGTCCTTGGGCAGCCCGCGGCCGGCCGCGTAGAGCCGCGCCAGGCGGTTGGCGGCGACGGGGTTGCCCTCGTAGGCCGCCATGCGGAAGTAGTGGGCCGCCGCCGCCTCGTCCTTGGGGATGCCCTCGCCGTTGAACAGCATGATGGCATAGTCGAGCTGAGCCGCGGGGTGGCGGGCCTCGGCGGCGCGCTTGAACAGGTCCGCGGCCCGGGCGAGGTCGCGCGGCACGCCCTGGCCGACCTTGTAGAGGTTGCCCAGCGCGTATTCGGCGTCGATGTCGCCGAGTTCGGCCGCGCGGCGGAAATCGTCCGCCGCCTTGGCGTAATCGCGCGTCTTCACGTCCGCCTCCAGCGCGACGACGCCGAGGTTGTAGAGCGCCCCGGCGTGGCCCTGGGCGGCGGCCTTCTCGAGATAGGGCACGGCCGCCGGCACGTCCCGGGGCACGCCCGTGCCGCGCAACAGTGCCAGCCCATAGGCGAAGCTGCCTTCGCGGTTGCCGTGCTCGCTGGCGAGCTTGAACCAGCGGTCCGCCTCGGCGGCGTCCTCGCGCACCGCGAGACCCTGGCTGTAGGTCTCGCCGATCAGCGCCATGGCGGCGCCGTCCCGCGGCGCCTTGGCGAGCCGGGCGGTGGCTTCGGCGAGGGCGGTGGCGAAGTAGCCGCGCTGGAAGGCTCCGAACGCCCGGCTCGCCTCGTCGATGCCCGGCCGGGCGGTGGCGACCGAGGCCCCGGGGCTCGTCGGCGGAGGGCAGGAAGCCGCCGGGCGGCGGCGGCGGCGGCGGCGCGGACGCGCGGCCGAGCCCGAGAGGCGCCGGCGCGCCCGGCGCTCCGAAGGCGAACGGCATGGCGGCGGCCGGGTCGGGGGCGGCCGGGGGCGCGGCCAGGGCCGGCGCGAGGGCGGAGAGCGGCCAAGGAGGCCGCGAGCGCGGCGGACAGGCGTGCCGACCGCTTCACGCGCCGGCCTCCTCCGCGGCGAGGATCGCCTCGGCGCGGGCCAGCGCGGCCTGAGCCTCGGCCACGGCCGCCGCCGGTCCGCGGGGATCGCGCCAGACGGCGGCCCCGAGCGCCACGAATTCCGCTCCCGTCAGCGCCAGTCCCTCGACGTCGTCGAGCGTGGCCGCGAAGGCCACGCAGGGCACGTTGAAGATCTCGGCCCACCAGGCGGCGGTGTCGGCCACCGCGCCGGGCGCGGAGCCCTCCGTCGCCGTCATCGCCGAACATGACGTAGTCGGCACCCGCCTCGCCGGCCCGCATCGCCTCGTCGCGCGAACCGAGGCCGCCCGCGCCCGCGATCCGGTCGGGCTTCATGGCGTCGAGCGCCTCCGCCAGGGCCTCTCCGGCACCCCGGCACATGGACGCCGTCCGCCCCCGTGTGGCCGACGAGCCGGGCGTCCTCGAGCAGCAGGGCCGCGCCGCTGTCCTGCACGGCGGCGGCGAGCCCCTTGACCACGTCCTTGCGGTCGCGCTCGGCCCCAGGGGCGAGGCGCAGCAGCAGGCAGGCGACGTCGCCGGCGCCGAGCGCCGCCTTCAGCGCCGGCAGGGTCTCGGCCGCTGCGGAGACGGGCGCCGTGACGAGGAACAGCCGGGTGCGGGGATCGGACATGAGGACTTCGGATGCGAGAGGGGCGGGACGCTTATCGGCACGGATTCCGGCGAAACCGCGACTCGCGGCGCGCCGCCGACCTGCCGTCCTTCCCGGGCGGAGCGCAAGGCCCGCAAACGACGATGCCGGCGATCGCTCGCCGGCATCGGTCCTTCGTCGCGACTGTGTGGGGTCCGGGCGGGCCGGGCCGGGCCGGAGTCTACTCGGCCGCCTGCCGCACGGCGTCGCCCTGGGTGCTCACCTCGGAGATCGTCTTCAGGATCTGCGAGGCGATCTGGTAGGGGTCCCCTTGGCGAGTTCGGGCGGCGATCCTCGAGGTAGCCCTTGTAGCCGTTGTTGACGAAACTGTGCGGGACGCGGATCGACGCGCCCCGGTCCGCCACGCCGTAGGAGAACTGGTGGATCGAGGCCGTCTCGTGCTTGCCGGTCAGGCGCATGTGGTTGTCCGGACCGTAGACCGCGATATGGTCCTCGCGGTTCTTCTCGAAGCCCTTCATCAGGCGCTCGAAATAGTCCTTGCCGCCGACCGTGCGCATATACTCGGTCGAGAAGTTGGCATGCATGCCCGAGCCGTTCCAATCGGTGTCGCCGAGCGGCTTGCAGTGATATTCGACGTCGATCTCGTAGGCCTCGCAGAGCCGCTGCAGGAGATAGCGGGCGACCCACATCTCGTCGGCGGCGCGCTTGGAGCCCTTGCCGAAGATCTGGAACTCCCACTGGCCCTTGGCCACTTCGGCGTTGATGCCCTCGTGGTTGATGCCGGCGTCGAGGCACAGGTCGAGATGCTTCTCGACGATCTTGCGCGCCACGCGTGCCGACGTTGGAATAGCCGACGCCGGTGTAATAGGGGCCCTGGGGGGCGGGGTAGCCGCTCTCGGGGAAGCCGAGCGGGCGGCCGTTCTTGTAGAAGAAATATTCCTGCTCGAAGCCGAACCAGGCGCCCTCGTCGTCGAGGATCGTGGCGCGCTTGTTGGATTCGTGCGGGGTCTTGCCGTCCGGCATCATCACCTCGCACATCACCAGGATGCCGTTCTTGCGGGTGCTGTCGGGGAAGTGGCGGACCGGCTTCAGCATGCAGTCGGAGCTGCCGCCCTCGGCCTGCTTGGTCGACGAGCCGTCGAAGCCCCACATCGGGAGCTGCTCCAGCGTCGGGAAGGTGTCGAAGTCCTTGAGCTGCGTCTTGCCGCGGAGGTTGGGGACCGGCGTGTAGCCGTCCAGCCAGAGGTATTCCAGCTTGTATTTCGTCATCAGCATTCCTCTCATCGGTGCGACGCGGCGGCCTGCGGCGGTCCGCCGGACGGCTCGGCTTCTTCTGGGCGCCAGCGCCTAAGCATCTCCTATGCCAGTCCGGGACGGCGCCGCCGGAGGCGTGCAATGCCGTCCGGCCTGCCCGAAGACCGCGATCGGACGGCGCATCCCGCGGGCGTTGCTCGATGAAAAAGAAGGCAAGATGGGCGTCACTGCCCGAAGATCGACCATCCCATGCGCCGGGCCAGCCGTTCGAGCGCGATGCGGCCGAGGTGCGAATTGCCGGCGGCATCGAGGCCCGGCGACCAGACCGCCACCGAGGCCCGACCCGGCGCCACGGCCAGGATGCCGCCGCCGACCCCGCTCTTGCCCGGCAGGCCGACCCGGTAGGCGAACTCGCCCGAGCCGTCGTAATGGCCGCAGGTGAGCATCAGCGCGTTGATGCGCCGGGCCCGCTCGGCCGACACCACGGAATAGCCGGTCGCGGGGTCGCGGCCGGAATCGGCCAGGAACAGCCCTGCCGTGGCGAGCTGCGCGGCACGACATCGCGATGGCGCAATGGTGGAAGTAGACGCCCAGCGTGAAGTCCACCGGGTTCTCGATGACGCCGAACGACTTCATGTAATTGGCGAGCGCCGTGTTGCGGAAGCCGGTCCGCTTCTCCGAGGCCGCGACGGCGGCGTCGATCGTGATCGAGCTGTCCTTGGCGAGCGACTGCATGAACCGCACGATCTCGCCCAGCGATTCGCGCGGCTGGTGGCCCGACACGATGACGTCGGTGACCGCGATGGCGCCGGCATTGATGAAGGGATTGCGGGGGACGCCGCGCTCGCGTTCGAGCTGCACGATGGAGTTGAACGGGTTGCCGGAGGGCTCGCGGCCGACGCGCCGCCACAATCGGTCGCCGATCATGCCGAGCGCCAGCGTCAGGGTGAAGACCTTGGAGATGCTCTGGATCGAGAAGGCGGCATCGGCGTCCCCCGCCGCCGCGACGCTGCCATCGGTGCCCACGACCGCGATGCCGAACTGGCCGGGATCGACCCTGGCGAGCTCCGGGATGTAATGCGCCACCTCGCCCCGGTCGCTCCGCCCCTTCATCTCGTCGGCGATCTCCTGGACGACGGCGTCGAGGTCTGGCACGGGCGTCACCTCGAGCGAAGCGGAGCAGCGAGCGCCATGCTGGTCCGCCGCGGCGCGCCGCGTCAATCCCGGGGCGCAGCCGCACCAAAGCCGGGGACAGTCAGCCGGGCCACTGAACGACGGCGGCGGCGCGGGCCGGCGTGGGTGGCCGGGACAAGCCCGGGCACGACGGTGGAGAGGGTCGCGGAAGGGCCGGTGAGGGGACGATGAGGGATCCGAAACGATCCCCGCCCTCTCTCCCGTCATGGCCGGGCTTGTCCCGGCCACCCACGCCGCGCCGAGCCACGCCCTCGCACGGCACGGCCGTCGGGGGAGCGGCGGATCAGCCGTCCTGGGCGATGAGCCAGCCGAGCAGCGCGATCGTGATCAGGATGGACAGGCCGAAGCCCAGCACTGCCGACATGGCACCCTCCAGCGTCGCGGCTCTCCGGGGAACCGCGGCCCCACCGCCCGTGGGGGCGTGGCGGGGAGGCCGCGGCGCCGGTGCGATGGGCACATCGCCCCGACCCGGGCGGTGTAGCGGCGCGGCATGGGCCGGCTTTGACTGAGCTGTTTCCGGCGCGTGTCGGTCGGCGGCCTTTCCGGGGCTCCCGCCGCCGCCGGGCGCGGTCAGGCGATGTCGACCGTGATGAGTTCGTGGTCGGACAGGGGTGCGCCGGCGGCGTCGACGGCGGGCCAGGTCCGGGGCTCGGACGCCGAGACGCCGCGCGTGAAGAACCAGTCGATGCGCTGCACCCAGGGCGCCCGGCGCCCGTCCGGGATGAGGCGGCGCGTCTGGTCGGGCGTGTTGCAGCGCTGCCAGTCGAAGCCCGCCTCCCCCATGGCGGCAAAGAGGGGCTCGCGCGCCTCCGGCCGGGCGAACCAGTCGAGATCGCCGGCCGTGGCCGGGTCCGGCATGGTGGCGGTGTTGAGGTCGCCCGCCACCACCGCCGGGGCGCCGGGCGGCAGGGCGGCGAGCAGGCGCATCATGGCGACGCGGCGCTCCTCGGGCGTCGAGCGGTTCTCGAGGTGGAGGCTCACCACCACCACGGGGCCGCTCGCCAGCGCCACCGTGGCGCCGATCGCCATGCGGCCGCCGAGCCGTCGGTGGTGCCAGTCGAGCCCGAACCAGGCGCCGCCCGCGTCGAGCGGCACCACGAAGGCGTCGCGGAACGGCAGCCGCGAGACGATGCCGTTGCCGTGCAGGGCGCCCCGGTTGTCCTGCCCGGCGAACCGGTCGTGTTCCCGGCCGATCCCGGGCCCGAGTTCGACGAACTCCACCCCGTAGCCGTGGCCCGCGCCCAGCGCGTCCGCGAGATCGCGTGTCGTGTGGCGGTTGCCGGATCGCGCCATGCCGAGGTCCATCTCGCTCAGCAGCGCGACCCCGACGCCCAGCCGCGCCAGCAGCGCCGCCGAGGCCTCGACGGCGGTGCAGCGCTCGAGGTTCCAGGCCGCGAGTCTCAGCCGCGCCGGCGCTTCCGCCGCGGGCGCGGGCGGCTGACGGGTCTCGACGAGCCGCAGAGCCGCGACCCGCGCCGCGAGGGCGTCGTGGTGCCGGGGGGTCGCCTCCCCGGTCAGGGCTTCGGCCAGCAGGGCGGCATCGGGCAGCGGCAGGAGCGGGACGGTGTCGCGCAGGACGGGGCGGGTCAGGTCGGGCTCCGGGGTGGCGCGGGACGTGGCCCCCTCTACCCCGTCCGGCCCCCCGTGGCGACCGCCTCCGCGCGTCACGACGCCGAGGTCCGCTGACGATAGGCCTGGGGCGAGAGGCCGGTCCACGCGCGGAAGGCCCGGCTGAAGGCGCTGAGTTCGGACAACCGGCAGCGGACCGAAGCGGTGCGGCCCCGCCCTTGCGCGCCGCCTCACCCCGTTGCACTCTCGCGCCCCAACCCGCGCGGGGAAGCGGCGGGATCGGCGAGGACCTTGGATTGCCCGTCGCGCCGCGTCTCCGTGCCCGCTGCCGAGTGAGGCTTCCGTGATCGATCCCGCCACCCTGTCGTCCCTGCCGGCCTCCGTGCAGCGCCCCGCCTACGACCGGTCGGCCGTCACGGCCGGCATCGCCCACCTCAGCGTCGGCAACTTCCACCGCGCCCACCAGGCCGTCTACATCGACAAGGTCCTGGCGCTGCCGGGCCAGCAGGCGTGGGGCATCCTCGGCATCGGCCTCATGGACGTCGAGAGCGAGCGCGCCAAGGCGGCCGCGCTCCAGGGCCAGAAGGGGCTCTACACGCTGGTGGCCTATCCGCCGGAAGGGACGCCGGAGGTGGCGGTGATCGGCTCGATCGTCGAATACCTCCACGCCCCGGCCGATCCCGAGGCGGTGCTGCGGCGCCTCGCCGATCCCGCCATCCGCATCGTGACCCTCACGGTGACGGAGGGCGGCTACAACATCGACGAGACGGGCCGCTTCAAGCTCGACGACCCGGCGGTCGCCGCCGACCTGGCGGGCGGCCCGCCCGCCACCGCCTTCGGCGTCATGACCGAAGCGCTGCGCCGCCGGCGCGACGCCGGCACGCCGCCCTTCACGGTCCTCTCGTGCGACAACCTCCGCCACAACGGCGGCGTCGTGAAGACGGCGCTCCTGAGCTTCGCCCGCGCCAAGGACCCCGCCCTCGCGGCCTGGATCGAGGCCGAGGTCACGTTCCCGTCCTGCATGGTCGACCGCATCACGCCCGCGGTCGGCCCGGCCGACAGGGCGCGGCTCAATGCCGAGACGGGCATCGACGACGCCGCGCCCATCTTCGCCGAGGACTTCATCCAGTGGGTCGTGGAGGACCGGTTCTGCAACGGCCGGCCGGCGCTGGAGAAGGTCGGCGTCGAGTTCACCGACGCCGTCGACGCCTACGAGCAGGTGAAGCTCCGGATGCTCAACGCATCCCATTCCATGATGACCTTCCCGGGCATCCTGCTCGGCCACCGCATCGTCCACCTGGCCATGAAGGACCCCTCCGTCGACGCGCTGCTGGACCAGTTCCTGTCGCGCGACGCCGGGCCGCTGCTCGACGCCCCGCCCTCGATGTCGGTCGGCCAGTACAAGGACATGCTGCTCAGCCGCTACCGCAACCCCGCCATCGGCGACCAGCTCCTGCGCATCGCCTCCGACGGCGCCTCCAAGCTCCCGCAGTTCATCCAGGACACGGCCCGCGCCGTCGTGGAGCGCGGCGGCGACCACCGCCGCATCGCCTTCCTGCTGGCCTGCTTCACCGAATACCTGCGCGGGGTCGACGACAAGGGTGAGAGCTTCCCGGTGGTCGAGCCGATGGTGTCGGCGGCCGACATGGCCCTGGCCCAGGAGCCCGACCTCGGCCGCGGCCTCGGCCTCGGCGCCTTCAAGGGCTGGGGCGTCCAGGAGAATGCGGCCTTCGTCGCCGACTATGCCGCCTATCGCGCCTCGATCCGGGCGACCGGCGCGGGCCCGACGCTCCGGGGCCTGCTGGACGCCGTCGCGGCGGGGTGAACATCGGCCGGCCGGCGGCGGCGGCCCACGGGCCGCCTGCCGAGCCTCATGGACCCCGGCGCCACGGTTTGTTAACCATGGGGCGGGGTATCGCCAGGGGACCGGCATGGACGAGCTTCCCGCCGAGCGGGACAGGACGGCGGAGCCGGCCGGGCGTGCGGCGCGGCCGGCGAGCCTGTCGGCCGCGATCCGGGCCGCCCGGCTGGAAGTCGCCGACCGCGCGCAGGCCCTGGGCGACCTGCGCGATGCCGAACTTGCCCGCCTGGAACTACTGCGCGAGCTCCTGGAGCCGGTGCTGGCCGAGGTGCCGCCCGAGGTCGATCTCTTCGACGCGGGCCTCGTGCCGGGCGAACATCCGCGCCTGTTCATCGACATGGTGGCCTTCGTCGAGATGGCCCGGGACCGGCGCACCTACCGCCTGGTGCAGGACCGTCGTCACATGCGGGCGGTGCTGCACGAGGGCGAGGGCGTCAATGGGGCGGTCGCGGCCGTCACGGCCTATATCGCGCGCCGCCTCGTCGAGCGCGAGCAGCTCCTCGCCTCGCTGGGCCGGGCCGGGCCGGAGGCGGTCCCGGAACCGCCCCGCTCCCCGGCGCTGCCTGCCGCCCCGCCGCCCCGCCGCCCCGCCGGGGCGCCGCGCCTCCTGGGCGCCGCGCGCCTCCTCCTCGACGGCTTCGGCCTCGCGACGCTCGGCAGCCTCGCCTGGATCGGCCTCCAGGCCGCGCTGGCGCGCATGCCGGTCTGGTGAACCGACGCGGCACGCCGTTCAATCTTCTTTCAGGGCCGCCGTGCCACGGTCGGCGGTCGGCAGGACGCGCGCCCGCCCCGACCGTGATCGACGGCGCGAGCGGAGAGTGGGATGAGACGCGCCGTCGAGACCTGTCAGCCCGCGTCCGAACCCGCCGCGCCCGAGGAACCCGCCGGGCCCCCGCGCGACGTCCATGCCCTGCAGGACGCGCTGAGGGCGGGCTTCGCCTCGGCCGAACCCGCCCCACCGGCGGCGGCGGCCCCACCGGCGGAACCGGCCCGGCCCGTAGCGCCGGCGCCGGCCGGCGACGAGCCGCCCGCGCCCGCGCGCCGGGCCCGCAAGGCCGGGCTCGCGGTCGCCGTCGAGCCGGTGCTCGACTACGCCCTCACCGCCCAGCTGGCGACCGACGGGTTCGGGGCCGCGCCGGGCACGTTCACGGCCGAGGCGCTGCGCTGGCTCTACGAGACCGCGTTCAGCGACGGCACGACCGTGCTGGCCGCCCATGCCGATGGCGCCAAGGTCGGCCACATCGCCCTCGTGCACCAGACGGTGTCGGTCGCGGGGCGGCTCGAGCGCGCGGTGGCGCTGATCGACCTCTTCATCCTCAAGGCCTTCCGCTCGCGCAGCGCCATGGCGGCGCTCTACGGCGCGGTCGAGGCCTTCTGCCGCGATCAGGGGATCCGCTTCATCCTGGCGGTGCCGAACGAGAAGGCGGCCGGGGTCAACACCCGCTACCTCAAGCTCGCCGATGCCGCGACGCTCGACATCCGCGTCGGGCTGTCGGGCCTGCCGCGGCCCTGGAACCGCGTCGCCAGCCACCGCGTCGCCAGCCACCGCGTCGCCGACCTCGCAGCCGCGCGAGGGGCCGAGATCCTGGCCCGCTACTGCGGCGCGGCGGGCGACGGGCTGCTGTGGACGGGCGAACGGCTGTGGGCCCGGCTGCAGAGGCCCGGGGCCGGCTATGCCGTCCACGCCGGCCGCGACGTGCTCGCCGTCTCGGCGCCGCGCCGCCAGGGCCGCGCCCCCCACACGATGATCTGCGCCCTGCTGGCCCGGCCCGGCACGGCGCCGGGTGCCGCCGACGTCGGCGCCGTCGTGGCGGCCGCCTGCCGGCTGCACCGCAGGCCGCTCTTCGTCTATCTCGGCCTCAATGCCGCCCTGCCGCGCCCGGGCCTGTTGCTGCCGGCGCGGCTCCGCCCCTCGCCGATGGTGCTGCAGGCGCGCGACCTGTCCGAGGCGGGGCCGCTCGCCGTGTCGCGGTTCGAAGCGCTCGACTTCGACTTCCTCTGAGCCCGGCGCCCGCCGGTCCTACAGCGTCAAGGCCCCGAGCGTGGCGACGCCGCGGTGTTCCGGCGCGAGCCCGCGGCGCTCCGCCGTGATCGTGACCCCACCGGCCGGGCGCGGCTCGAACCGGTACAGGTGATAGGCGGCGCGATGGCCGTGGCTGCCCGGCACCGCGGAGCAGGACGGGACGCCGACCACCGGGACAGGGCCGTGCCGCCCCTTGAGATGCGCCACCGAGGTCCGGTGGTTGTGGCCGTGGATGACGAGCTCCGCGCCGTGGCGGGCGATCACGGCCTCGAAGGCCGCGGCGTCGCGCAAGCCGCGGCCGCGCTTGGCGCCGCTGACATGCGGTGGATGGTGGATCATCACGACGCGGATCAGCCCCGCCGCCGCGGCGTCGTCGAGCAGGCGGGCGAGGCCGTCGCGCTGCGCCTGGCCGAGCGCCCCCGAGGCGAGGAGCGGAGCCGTCGGGATGGCCGAGGTGAGGCCGATCAGCGCCAGGGGTCCGCGGCGGCGCAGGTAGGGGAAGGCGAAGGGCATGCCGTCCACCGTGCCGACCTCGGCGACCCAGGGCGCGAAGGTCGTGGCGAGGTGGGGCAGGGAAGACCGCACATAAGCGTCGTGGTTGCCGGGCACGAAGCTCACGTCCGCCACCGTCCCGAGCGTTTCCAGCCAGGCGCGGGCGAAGGGAAACTCGCTCGGCAGGCCGAGGTTGAGGATGTCGCCCGTCATCGCGACATGGTCCGGCGCCTGGGCCTTGAGGTCGGCCACGATGGCGGCCAGCACCGCCATGTCGTGCAGGCGGCCGCGCTTGCGCCAGTTCACGAAGCCGGTGATCCGCTTGCCCATCAGGTCGCGGGCACGCGGCCGGGGCAGCGGGCCGATATGGGCGTCGGAGAGATGGGCGAGGATGTAGCTCACGGGGCCACCCTGTCGCCCGCGCCCCGCCCGGCGTCAAGGCGCCGCCGCGGCCCGCTGGCGATCGCCGCCACGATGGTCCACGATTGCGGACCCGACCACGAGGAGACTTGGACGATGGGCTCGAGCCTGCGGCTGCCGCGTCTGGTGCAGCGGATGATGCCGCGGCTGATCCACGGCACGGCGCGCTTCACGCGGCCGCTGACGCTCGGGGTGCGCGCCGTCATCCTCCGGGAGGACGCGGCGGCGCCCGAGGTGTTCCTGGTGCGCCATTCCTACGTGCCGGGCTGGCACCTGCCGGGCGGGGCCGTCGAGGTCGGCGAGGCGGTGGTCGATGCGGTGACGCGCGAGGTGCGCGAAGAATGCGCCATCGACGTCTTGGGCACGCCGGACCTCTTCGGCCTCTACTTCAACCGGTCGGGGTCGCGGCGGGACCACGTGGCGCTGTTCCGCGTGCGGGAGTTCCGGATGGCGGGCGCGCGCGCACCCGATTTCGAGATCGTCGAGGCCGGGTTCCATCCGGTGGCGCGCCTGCCGGAGGCCACGTCGGCGGCGACCCGCGCCCGCCTCGCCGAGATGCTCGGCGGCGCGCCTCGGGCGACGCGGTGGTGACGCGCCGCGGTCCGGGGCCGGCCGGCTCGACGGGGCGGCTCCGGCCTGTATAAGCGGGCTCATGACCGAGCCGTCCCTCAGCCTCTCCGTCGTCACCGTGCGGGAAACCGCTGCCGATGCACCCGCGGTCGAGCGCCTCGCCGATCGTGCTTTCGGGCCGGGGCGCTTCGCCCGCACCGCCTACCGGCTGCGCGAGATGGCCGAGCCCGATTGGGACCTGTGCTTCGTGGCCCGCGTCTCGACGCTCCTCGTCGGCGCCAACCGCATGACGCCGCTCCTGGTCGGCGACACGCCGGCCCTGATGCTCGGGCCCCTGACCGTGGACCCGGCCTTCCGGGGGCGCGGCATCGCGGCCGGGCTCGTGACGCGCTCGCTCGATGCCGCGCGCACCGCGGGCCACCGGCTGGTCCTGCTCGTCGGCGACGAACCCTATTACCGCCGCTTCGGCTTCGCCCGCGTGCCCGCCGGCCGGCTGCAGATGCCCGGTCCCGTGGATGCCGCCCGTGTGCTCTGGTGCGAGCTCGTGCCCGGGGCGACGGAGGGTGCCGGCGGCCCCGTCGGGCCACGCCGCGCTCCCTAGGGGCACCCACGCCGGCCCGCGCCATCGCGGGGTCTCGGGCCGGGCTAAGCCCTTTCGGGGCCCGATGCGGCTCGGCGCGGCGTGGGTGGCCGGGACAAGCCCGGCCATGACGGGAGAGAGGGCGGGGATCGTTTCGGATCCCTCATCGTCCCCTCGCCGGCCCTTCCGCGACCCCTCCATCGTCATGCCCGGGCTTGTCCCGGGCACCCACGCCGGCCCGCGCCATCGCGGGGTCTCGGCCGGGCTGGGCCCGTGCGGGGCCCGATGCGGCTCGGCGCGGCGTGGGTGGCCGGGACAAGCCCGGCCATGACGGGAGAGAGGGCGGGGATCGTTTCGGATCCCTCATCGTCCCCTCGCCGGCCCTCCCGCGACCCCTCCATCGTCATGCCCGGGCTTGTCCCGGGCACCCACGCCGGCCCGCGCCATCGCGGGGTCTCGGCCGGGCTGGGCCCGTGCGGGGCCCGATGCGGCTCGGCGCGGCGTGGGTGGCCGGGACAAGCCCGGCCATGACGGGAGAGAGGGCGGGGATCGTTTCGGATCCCTCATCGTCCCCTCGCCGGCCCTCCCGCGACCCCTCCATCGTCATGCCCGGGCTTGTCCCGGGCACCCACGCCGGCCCGCGCCATCGCGGGGTCTCGGCCGGGCTGGGCCCGTGCGGGGCCCGATGCGGCTCGGCGCGGCGTGGATGGCCGGGACAAGCCTGGCCATGACCGGACGGTGGGTGTGGATCGATGTCGCGCCGCCGTGCCCTCCCTCACCGTGCTTCCACCGCCCCCTCCACCGTCATGCCCGGGCGCCCGTCGTGAACAATCGCCAGGGCCGGCCGTTGAGGCCCTACCCGCAACGGCCGGAGGCCGCGCCCGACGGGAGCCCGCGGGTTCGCCGGGCAGGCCTCGACCCCAACCACGACGGAGATGTCGGAGATGGCGACGCTGAAGGTTCACTACGGTGCCTGGGTCCTGGTCGGCGACGGCAAGAAGGCGCTGTTCCTCCACAACGAGGGGGACGAGGAGATCCTCAACCTGCGTCGCCTCGACGTCGAGGAAAAGGACAATCCCGCGACGCGCGACCAGGGCTCGGACGCGCCGGGCCGCGGTCATTCGCCCACCGGCGCGCGCGGCGGCGCGATGGGCGGCACGGACTTCCACCAGGTCGAGGAGGACCGGTTCGCCGCCCATGTGGCGCAGCGCATCAACGCGGCCGCGCAGGGCAACGGCTTCAAGGAGATCGTCATCGTGGCGCCTCCCAAGAGCCTGGCCGAGATCCGCCGCGACCTGTCGGCCGAAGCGCAGCGGCGCGTCGTATGCGAGATCGCGCGCGACTACACCAACCACCCGATCCCCGAGATCGAGAAGCTGCTCGCCTCCCACGCGGTCTGACGCGCGTCAGGACGCGGCGGGCGGCGGGGCGAGGCTCGCGCCCAGCAGGGCGTCGCGCGCCGCGGGATCGGCGGGGAAACCCGCCGCCCGGTAGGCGGCGCGGAACCGGTCGAGGGCCTCGCCGATGGCCGGGCCCTTGAGGCCGCGGGCCAGGAGGTCCCGGCCCGTCACCGGCATGTCGGGCACCGGCTCCTCGTCGAGGCGCCGCAGCGCCGCGGCCCAGCCCTCCCGGGGCCCTGTCGCGGCGGCCTCGGCCAGCCGGGCCCCGTCCCGCGCCGCGGCGCGTCCGTGCACGAACAGAAGGTCGCGGCAGGCGCGCAGGTCCGGCGCTCCCGCGACGATCGCCTCCGCCGCCGCGAGCGCGGCCAGCATCCGGTCCCGCTCGGCGTTCGACAGCCGCAGGCGCTCGCGCAGCCGCTCGACGTCCGCCGCGTCGCGTGCCGCCAGGGCGGCGAGGCGCAGGACCGGGTCGCCGTCCCCGCCCGTGACGAGCCGCCCCAGGCGGGCCGGGTCGGCGGGGCCGCCGAGGATCTGGGCGAGCAGCCCCGTACGGTCCAGCGTGTCGACGACGCCGAGCACGCCGGGTGCCGCCAGGAGCTTCAGCGTCTCGGCCCGCACCCGCTCGCGCGAGAGCCGGTCGAGCCCCGCGCGGCCCGCGATCGCGGCCGCGAGGCCCTCGGGGTCGAGCGCGCCCGTCCCGTAGGTGGCATGGAAGCGGAAGAACCGCAGGATGCGGAGGTGGTCCTCCCGGATCCGCGTCGCCGCGTCGCCGATGAAGCGGACCCGCCCGGCCGCGAGGTCGGCGATGCCCCCCGTGGTGTCGTGCACCCGCCCGCCGGGCTCGGCCGACAGGGCATTGACGGTGAAGTCGCGGCGCTCCGCATCCCGCGCGAAATCCCGCCCGAAGCGCACGACGGCATGGCGGCCGTCGGTCTCGACGTCCTCGCGCAGCGTCGTGACCTCGACCGGCAGGCCGCCGCTGAGCAGCGTCACGGTGCCGTGGTCGATCCCGGTCGGGATGGCCCGCAGCTTCGCCGCCCGGGCCCGGCGGAGCACGGTCTCGGGGCTGGCCGTGGTGGCGAGGTCGATGTCGCCGGGCGGCAGGCCGAGCAGCGCGTTGCGGACGGCGCCGCCCACGAGACGCGTCTCCTCCCCGTCGCGGTTGAGGAGGTCGAGCACGCGGCGCAGGCGCGGGTCGGCGAGCAGGGATTCGGCGTCGAGCCGACCGTCGGGCGCGAGGCGGAGGCGGCGGTCCGTCACGCGGGGGCCGTCGTGGTCGAGGGAAGCAGCATGACGATCTTGTGGTCCGGATGGGCGGCGGGCACGAGCGTGATCTGATCGTAGGCGAGGCAGCCGTCGCGGGGATGACGGAAATGCCGGGCGCCGCCCTCGCGCGTCGCGACCGCGTGGGCGCCCCACAGCCGGTCGAAGTCCGCGCTGTCGCGGCGCAGGCCCGCGACCAGCGCCGACAGCGCGGGGTCGTCCGGCGCGCGAGCCGTGTCGGCGCGGAACTCGGCGATGACGCGGCGGGCGCGGTCCTCCCAGTCGATGATGAGGCTGCGCGCCGCCGGATCCAGGAACACATAGGCGAGGAGGCTTGGCGCCGGCCCATCGAGCCAGGCGCCGAACAGCCGCGCCGCCGCGTCGTTCCAGGCGCGGGCCCGCCACAGCCGGTCGAGCAGGTAGGCGGGCACCGCCATGGCGCGCACCGCGGCTTCGAGCTCGCGCGGCGTCGCCTCCGGCGCCGGCACGGGCGCCGGTGCGGCAGGATCGCGCTGGAGCGCCAGTTCGAACAGGTAGGCGCGCTCGGCCGCGGACAGTTCGAGGGCTTCGGCGAGCCGGCCCAGGGCGCCGGGCGAGAGTGCGATGTCGCGGCCCTGCTCGATCCAGCTGTACCAGGCGGTGGAGATGCCGCAGCGCATCGCTACTTCCTCGCGGCGCAGGCCCGGCGTGCGGCGGCGCCCCGCCGCGGCCGGCGGCAGGGCCTCGCGGCGGGAGCGCACGAAAGCGCCGAGCAGGTCGCGCCGTTCGGCCGGGAGCAGCATGGCGGTGAGTGCCGGTACCAGGATAAGGATTGGCCTTATAGCGCCGGGCCGCGGCCGGCAGAAGGGGACGCCACACCGAGGAACCAGCGCATGACCGACACCCAGAACGCATTCACGGCAGACCATTACGCGCCCCGCGCCCAGGCCTATGTCGAGAGCCGCGACCACAGCCAGGGTGCCGACCTCGACCAGATGGAGGCGATCCTGCGGGACGCGGGCGCGGGGAGCTGGCGGGTGATCGACCTCGGCTGCGGCGGCGGCCACGTGTCCTATCGGGCGGCGGCCCATGTCGGCGAGGTCGTGGCCTGCGACGTCACGGCCGCGATGCTCGACGCCGTGGCCCGCACGGCCGCCGAGCGCGGCCTCGCCAACATCACCACCCGGCAGGCCGCGGCCGAGCGCCTGCCGTTCGAGACGGGCCGTTTCGACGCCGTGCTGTGCCGCTTCACCGCCCACCACTGGGCCGAGGTGGAGGCGGGGCTGCGCGAGGCGCGGCGCGTGACCCGGCCGGGCGGCCTCGCCATCTTCATGGACGCCGTGGCACCGCCCGACCGGGCCGCCGACAGCCACCTGCAGGCGGTGGAACTGCTGCGCGACGCTTCGCATGTGCGCGACTACAGCGTGGCGGAATGGTTCGCCATGCTGTCGCGCGCGGGGTTCGCGGTCGAGAGCGCGACGCGGCGCAAGCTCCGCATGGTGTTCCCCACCTGGACGGCCCGCACGGGCGTGCCGCCCGAGACCGCGGCGGCGATCCGCGCCCTCCAGGACGGTGCCTCCGCGGCGGTGCGGACGCATTTCGCGATCGGGCCGGACGGCAGCTTCGACCTCGACACCGCGACGCTGGTGGCCCGCGCGGCCTGACGGGCGGCGGCGGACGCGCGTATCAGGCGGCCTTGCCGTCCGGCGCGGGCTCGCGGGCGGGTGGCAGGCCGATGCTGGGCCCGTGGCCGCGGAAGTTGCGCAGCCACCACGCCCAGTCCTGCGGCACGAGGTGGAACGGGTCGTTGTGCTGCAGCTCCCGCGCCGCCCAGAGGGGCCAGTGCGGGTTGGCGAGGGCCGGCCGGCCCAGGAAGACGAGGTCGATCAGCTCGTCCCGGACGGCGCGGTCGGCGTTCTGCGGCACGCCGAGGTTCCAGCTCGTCGCGACCGGGATGCCGACCTCACGGCGCACGCGGCTGGCCCGCCCGAGCATGAATCCGACCTCGTTGAAGGGCGGATCGACCATGGCGTCGGTGTTGAAGCCGAGGGACAGGTCCGCGAGGTCGAGCCCATGCTCCTTCATCTTGCCGACCCCGACGATCGCGTCCTCGAACTGCACACCGTGCGGGTTCAGGTCGTCCGACCCGAGCCGCATGGTGAGCGGGTACGCCTCCGGCCAGACGGCCCGCACGGCGTCGAGAGCCTCGAGATGGAAGCGGATGCGGTTCTCGAGCGAGCCGCCGTACGCGTCCGTGCGCTGGTTGGCGAGCGGCGAAAAGAAGGAGGCCCCGAGGTAACCGTGGGCATAGTGCAGCTCCAGCCACTTGTAGCCGGCCGCGAGCGCGCGCCTGGCGGCGTCCGCATAGGCCTGGTGCAGGGCCTTGATGTCCGCGACGGTCAGCTCGCGCACCGGATAGGTGTGGCCGCCCCCGCCGTAGGGGATCGCGGACGGCGCCACGCAGGTCCAGCCGTCCGGATGGTCGGGCGGCAGCTGCTTCCAGGTGCCCTCGTCGTTGGTCCCCTTGTGGGGCGGCAGTTCGCTGCCCTTGCGGCCCGTATGGCCGAGCTGGATGGCGGGGACGCCGCCCATCCGCTCGATGATGGCGCAGACGCGGGCATGGCCCTCGATCTGGTCGTCGTCCCAGATCCCGGCGCAGGAGGTCGTGGTGCGGCCGTCCGGCGTGATCGCCATCTGCTCGCCGAAGACGAGGCCGAAACCGCCGGCCGCGCGGGCACCGAGGTAGCTCACGTGGTAATCGTCGAGCTTGCCGTCCACCGAATTGTACATCGTCATGGGCGACATGGCGATGCGGTTGCGGAGCGTGACGCCCTTGAGCGTGAAGGGGCTGAACAGGTCTGGCATGGATCCTCGCAGGGGCCTTCGGGCCGGGACGCGCGACCGGCCCCTGGCCCCTTTCACGTCCCGTGCCAGTCCGGCGCGCCCGGTGCCTCGGCCGGCAGCGTCAGGGCCGCGACCTCGACGCCCGGCAGGCTCGCCAGCAGGCGCGGCGGCAGGAGCAGTTTGACGGGGCGGACGCCGGCCCCCATCACGACCTCGCCGCGGGTCATCACGGCCTCATCCACCAGGATGCGCCATCCCATGGGCAGGCCGAAGGCCGTGATGCCGCCGAAGGCCATGCCGGTGAGGGCGGTGGCGGCCTCGCGATCGGCGAACGACACCTTGCGGGCGCCGAGATGCGCCTTGACGGCGCCGTTCACGTCGAGCCGCCGCGCTCCGAGGCTGACGACGCCGGCGTGACGCTCGACGCCGTCCCGGCGGTAGCGCAGCACGATCGTATTGGCGCAGTCCTCGAGGTCGAAGCCGTATCGGGCACTGAAGGCGGCGGTGTCGGAGGCCTCGTCGGCGACGGCGAAGACCGTGACGCCGGCGGGCGGCAGCGCGGCGAGGACGCACGCGGGCAGATGCGCGGCGAGCCGCTCCGCCGGGACGACATGCGGCGTGAGGTCGTGATGCGCCACTGGTAGGGTCCTCTCGCGGGATCGGTCGCGGCCGATTCCCGCGTCTGAACCACGGCCCCGTGCCGCCGTAAAGGCCGGTCCACCCCCCGCGAGGATCGAGGCCATGCCATGCTGGACCGTGACGACCAGGACCTCGTCGACGCCGCCCGGGCCGCCATCGTGGCGCGCTATCGCCCCGGCTGGCACGTCGTCGGGGCGGCGCTGAGGACGCGGCGGGGGCGGGTCTTCACGGGGGTGCACCTCGAAGCCAGCGTCGGCCGGATCGCCGTTTGCGCCGAAGCGGTCGCGCTCGGCCGCGCCGCCACCGAGGCGGGCGACACCGATGTCGGCACGATCGTGGCGGTCTATCACGCCGGCGCGTCGCCGGGCGTGCCCGCCATCGTGGCGCCCTGCGGCATGTGCCGCGAGATGATCTGCGATTACGCGCCACTGGCCCGGGTCATCCTGCCGGGGGCGGACGGGCACGGCCTCGTCGCCGCCATCGCCGACCTCCTCCCGATGCGCTTCGCGCGACCGGATGCGGGCGCGGCGGCGCTGCCGTTCAGCCCTTCACCGCGCCCGACGCCAGACCCTCCACCATGAACCGCTGCAGGTACACGAAGCAGAGGCCCACCGGCACGACGGCGAGCACCGAAGCCGCCATCAGGCTGCCCCAGTCGGTAAGGTGCGAGCCCTTGAACAGCATGATGCCGGGCGTCAGCGTGCGCCGGGCGTCGTCGTTGACCAGCACGTAGCCGAACATGAACTCGTTCCAGGCGGTCACGAAGGCGAAGACGCCCGTCGCCAGCAGGCCGGGTGCGGAGAGCGGCAGCAGGATCCGCCAGATGAAGCCGACCGGCCTGCATCCGTCCATTTCGGCTGCGTCCTGCAGCTCGCGCGGGATGGAATCGAAGAAGCCCTTGAGCATGAAGACGACGAGCGGCACCATGAAGGTGCAGTAGACGATGATCAGCGATGCATAGGTGCTGAGCAGGCCGAGACGCTGCATCAGCACGTAGAGCGGGACCAGCAGCAGGACGCCCGGGATCATCTGCGACACCACGAGCGCGCTGCCGACCAGGCGGGCGAAACCGAGATGGGACCAGCGGCTGAGCGCGTAGCTGGCGAAGATCGACACCACCAGCGTCAGGATCGTCGAGGCGACCGCCACGATGGCGCTGTTGCGGAAATAGACCAGGAACGGACTGCGGAACAGCACGTCGGCGAAGTGCGACAGCGTCGGCGCCTTGATCGACAGCGTCGGCGTGCTGCTGAAGATCTCGGCCGTCGGTTTGAGCGCCGTATCCACCATCCACAGGAACGGGAACAGGCAGAACAGGGAGAACCCGATCAGGACCGCATAGACCGCCAGGGTCCTGAGCGGGGCGCGCGAGCCGGCCATGGCCATCAGGCGTCCCTCCGGCGCCGCTGAACGGCGAAGTGGAAGGTGAAGAAGAGGGCCGCGAGGCCACCCATCGACAGGCCGGCCAGGGCACAGGCGGCGCCGACGTCATAGTCCTGCATGGCATAGCGATAGATGAGGATCGGCAGGGTCGTCGAACTGTCGAGCGGTCCTCCGCTGGTCATCACCCAGATGAAGTCGAAGTTGATCGCCGTCCACACGATGTGGATGAAGATCAGCGTCAGCGACACGGTGCGCAGGTGCGGCAGGGTGATGACCCAGAAGCGCCGCAGCGGGCCGGCCCCGTCGAGCGCCGCCGCTTCCCCGAGCTCGGCCGGCACCGCCTGCAGGGCGGCGAGCAGGCTGATCGTGTAGAACGGGAAGCTGCGCCAGATGTTGACCAGCGTGACGGTGAGCAGCGCCGTCTCGGTCTGCCCGAGCCAGGCGACGGGATGGGTGAGCAGGCCCGTGCGGACGAGCCACAGGTTGATGACGCCGTAGTCGGGCGTCAGCATCCAGGTCCAGTCGAGCCCGGCCACGACGATGGGGATCACCCAGGGCACGATGACGATGGCGCGGAAGACGGCCCGCCCACGCACCGGTTGCGCCAGGGCCAGGGCCGACGCGAGGCCGAGCACGTATTCCCCGGCGACCGACAGCGCCGTCCAGATCAGCGTGTTCCACAGCGCCGGGACGAAGGTCTCGTCTTCCAGCACCGTCCGGAGGTTGGAAAGGCCGGTGAAGCCGCCGACCTTGGGGTTGATCAGGCTGACGGCATGGACGCTATTCCACAGCACGTTGGCCAGGGGATAGGCGATCAGCACCACCACGAAGGCGAAGGCCGGGAGCAGGAAGAGGACGGCGCAGCGCCGCGCCGCCGCGGTTCGGGTGCCCCGCCGCCGCGCGGCGGCGAGCGGGGCGCTGTCCCCGAGGGCATCGCGCGGCGCGAGACTTGCCTTGGCGGTCTGCATCGACCGAAACCCTCCGTGACCTCAGTCGGTGCCGAGATCGCCGGACTGCTTCAGCGCCCGGTTGATGCCCTTGGCGAGCCAGGCGGCGACCTCGGCCGGAGGCTCTCCCTTCAGCACCACGCGGCCGACGGACTCCTCCATGATCCGGGTGATGCCGCCGAGCGCCACGGGCGGATAGTTGACGCCGATCGAGGCGAGGTCGGTGAAGCCCTTGCCCCATTTGGGGTCGCCCACGACATCCATGCGCGGCGAGTTGTCCGGACGCACCGCCGCCTGGAAGGCGTGGCTCACCATGAACGAGGCGAACTGCCAGGCAGCCTCCGCGTGCGGGCCCTTGAAGACGTAGAAGGGGTTCACCTCGAAGAAGGTCGCCGGCTTCAGGCGGTAGGGTGGCGGTGCCACCTCGACGTCCGACATGGTCTCCGGGTTCTGGGCGATGCGTCCCCGCATCCAGGCGCCGTCCACCACCATGGCGTAGCGGCCGAGCGCGAAGTTGGTGTCCTCTTCTTCCCAGCCCCACGCCTTGGAATCCGGCGCGATGGCGCCCTGCGCGGCGAGGTCGCGGTAGAAGGCGAAGACCTCCGTGGCCCGCTCCATCTCCTTGGGCCGCTCCGACCAGGTGTTGCGGTATTTCCCGTCCGGCGTCTTCGTCGCGAGGCTCACGTCGTTCTGGGCGAGGAAGGTGAGCAGCTCCTGCGGGCAGCGGACCCCGGTCGCCGCGATGCCGAAACCGGCCTTGCCGGTGGCGGCCCGGACCTTGGCGGATGCCGCGAGCAGGTCCTGCCACGTCGCCGGAGGCGCGGCGACGCCGGCGGCCGCGAGCTGCTTCTGGTGGTAGAGCAGCGCCCGCAGGCCGAGGTAGTGCGGCAGCGCCATGACGTGTCCGTCGGCGGTGACCGCGTCGAGCGCCCTGGGATAGAGCTCGCCGCGGTCGGGCCAACTCGCCATCCGGGCGGTCAGGTCTTCGAGGGCTCCCATGGCCTTGAGTTCCCCCAGCCACTCGATCAGGCCCCAGCTCACGTCCGGCGCGTCGCCGCCCGAGATCGACGTGACGAGCTTGTCGTGGAGCGCCTGCAAGGCGATGGTCTGGACGTCGATCCTGATGTCGGGATGGTCGTGTTCGAAGGTCGCGATCAGCTTGCGGGCTTCGATCGTCTCGGCCAGGCCGGTGTCCCAGGCGGCCCAGAAATGAAGCGTCACGGGTTCGGCCGCGGCGCGGCCGAGGCCGGCCCCCAGCGCCGCCGACGCCAATACCGCCGCCACCGCGGCCCTGATCTTCGGTCTCATCGCCGTCTCCCCATATGCCGCCGGCCCTTGCCGGGCCGGTCTCGTCTCGCTGTCGGTCGCGGCCCGGGCAGCGCCCTCAGGCCACCACTTCCCGGTCGGGCATCACGCCGCCGTCCTGGCCTTTGCGCGCATCCCGGATCTCCTCGACGGAGCGGACCTTCAGGCGGGCGGCGCCCTGCCAATCGCGGGTCGGGACCCGCGAGACCGCCAGCCGCTCCCGCGCGCCCGGCACGGCCTCGGCGTATTGGGGGAGCCACTGGGCCTGGGCCACCACCATCTCGTCCACCATCTGCCAGACCTCCTCGGGCGTGCAGATCGCGCCGACCAGCGGGTCGTGCAGCATGGCGAGCTTGAGGAGGTCGATGTCCCCCGTCACGGCCGCCTGGACCGACATGCGCTGCACGGCGATCGAGGCCATGCAGGAGGCCGCGCAGGCGACCGGCAGCGTCAGGCCCGCCACCATGTTGAGGCCGAAGCGGTCGACGAAGCCCGGCGATTCGACGATGGCGTCCGGCGCCAGGTTGGTGACGAGCCCGGCATTCCTGACGTTGAAATGCCCGCGGTAGACCCGCCCGGTCTCCAGGGCCTCGATGATGTGGCTCGCGTGCTCGTCGGTGCGGTCCCGCGGGTCGATCGGCGTATCGGCTTCCGCGAGGAAGCGCGGGTATTCCTCCTCGAACCAGCGCCGCCCTTCCGTGCACACGCGCAGGTATCCGCCGGTCTCGCCGTGGATCCACTTCGACATGTCGATCCAGCGGTCGATCTCGTCGGGGCGCTTGCGGTACCAGGGCAGGTATTCCGACAGGTGCCCGTTCGATTCGGTCGAATAGACGCCGAACCGCTTGAGAACGTCGATGCGGACCTTCTCCTCGCGGGAGAAGCGCGGGTGGCGCTCGAACCCCTCGATCAGCTCCTGCGAACCGACGCGCCGGCCGCGATGGCGGATGTCGACGTACCAGGTCTGGTGGTTGATGCCCGTGCAGACGTAGTCGACCTCGCGCGGGTCCTTCGCGCCGAGGACTTCGGCGATCTGCCGCCACCCGTGCTGGATTCCGTGGCACAGGCCGATCGTGTCGACGCCGCCGTGGTCGATCGCCGCCCAGGTGTTCATCGCCATGGGGTTGGCATAGTTGAGCAGCCGCGCGCCGGGGGCCGCGAACCGCCTGATGTCGGCGCACACGTCCAGGATGGCGGCGATCGAGCGCTGACCGTACATGATCCCGCCGGCGCAGATCGTGTCCCCCACGCACTGGTCGACGCCGTAGCGTAACGGGATGCGGATATCCTCGGCGAAGGCTTCGAGACCTCCCACCCTGACGCAGCAGATGATGTAATGGGCCCCCTCCAGCGCCCGCTGCCGGTCGGTCGTGGCAAGGATCCGCGTCGGCAGACGGCTGACCTCCACCATCCGCTCGACAATCGCCTGCACCATCGCGAGATTGTGCTCGTTGATGTCCATCAGCGCGATGTCGATGTCCTGCAACTCCGGGACGCTGAGGACGTCTTTCACCAATGTCCGCGTGAATCCCACGCTGCCGGCCCCGATGATGGCGATCTTGATCGACGTCATCCGTTTCCACTCCCTTGGCCTCGGCCGGGCACCGAAGTGTTGGTGCGCCGAAGCGTGTTGTGCCGGGTCGCGGCGCCTTGCCGATCCGCTGCCTGCATTAGGAGGGCAGCCGTGATAGCGTGAAAAGACGACGACTGTGCTCTTGAGGGTAGATTCGTGCTCCACCCCATCCTGGCCCGCGAACCGTTCCGGCACGTGATGTCGCTGCCGCGCCGGCGCCACCGGCTGCACGTCATGCCCACCAGCGCCGGGCTGGAGCATGCCGAAGGACCGGACTATTGCTGGGACGGCCGGCGCCGCGGCACCATGCCGTTCGCCGTGGTCCAGCACACGGTGGCGGGGGAGGGCCGGCTCGTCTACGAGAACGCCACGCACCGGGTCCGGACCGGGGAAACCATGCTGGTGACCGTCCCGCACCGACACTGCTACTGGCTGGAGGCGGGCGAGCGGTGGCAGTTCTTCTGGATCGCCATCTGCGGCCAGGAAGCCCTGCGCCTGCTCCGGGCGATCCTGGTCGCCACCGGTCCCGTCCTCCACCTCAGGCCGGACGCGGTCGAGCGGCTGGCCGGGGCCTGCCTCGATCTCGCGGACTTGCCCGGGGAGGCCGTGGGGCGGGCCTCGAGCATCGGCTATGCCGCCGTGATGACGCTCTACGACGACGTGCTGGGCCGGCCCGAGCCGCAGCAATCCGCCCGGTCGCATTCGGCCATCGCCCGGGTGGTGGCGCATGTCCGCGCCCATCTCGACACCACCCTGGATGTCGAGACGCTGGCCCGCGTGGCGGGCTGCAGTCGCGCCCATTTCACGCGCCTCTTCACCTCCGTCGAGGGCGTCTCGCCGGCGGAATTCGTGACCGCGCAGCGCATGGCCCGGGCGGCCGCGCTGCTCGGCGTACCCAACCTCCAGGTCAAGGCCATCGCCCGCTCCTGCGGCTACGAGGACCCCAATTATTTCGCCAAGGCGTTCCGGGCCTCCTACGGCGTCAGCCCGACCGCGTTCCGCAGCACCGGCATGTACGGCGACGTCGGCGCGCGGCGGCCCGCGGGCCGGTGAAAGGGCGCGCGACCGCATCGCCACCCGCCCACGGAAAGCCTCATTCCATGCGGCCGGGGACCAGCACCCCGTTCTCGATGTGGGCCGGAACGTAGTCGCCGCGGCCGCGCGGCCACAGCAGCCCGGCCGCCAGCAGGGACAGTACCGCGAGCGCCAGGCCCGCCACCACCAGGGCGGCGACGGGCCCGCGCGTCCAGGCCGAGGCCACGAAGGGGTAGCGGCGCCGCAGCGCCAGGAACAGCGCGTAGCCGGCGAAGGGCAGCAGGAACGGGACGAGGATGTCGAGCAGTGCGCGGCCCATCAGCCGTAGAGCCTCTCGTAGAGGTTGCGCAGCATCCCGGCCGTGGCGCCCCAGACGACACGGTCGCGGTGCGTCATGGCATAGAAGTGGCGCGCCCGGCCCGCCACCTGCCGGGCTTCGCGGCGGTGGTTGGCGGGATCCATCAGGAAGGGCAACGGCATTTCGAAGGCGTCGGCGACCTCGCGCGGGTTGACGGTGAGCCGGAGCGGGGGCGCGAGCAGACCCACGGCCGGCACCACCATGAAGCCGGTGCCGGTCAGATAGGGGTCGAGGTAGCCGAGCGGCGTCACGGCGCCGGGCGGCAGGCCGACCTCCTCGTCGGCTTCGCGCAGGGCCGCGGCGAGCGGCGAGGCATCGGTGGGGTCGATCTTGCCGCCCGGGAAGGCGACCTGCCCGGAATGCTGGCGCAGGGTCGCGAGCCGCGTCGTCAGCAGCACGGTCGGCACGGGGTGGTGCGTCACGATGCCCACCAGAACGGCCGCGCGCCGCGGCACGCCGGTGAAGAACGGGAGGCCGTCGAGCCGGTGGTCGCCCCCCGCCGCGACGTCCATCTCGGCCCAGCGTTCGGGCAGGTCGAAGCTCAGGCGTGCCCGCGCCCGGGCCTCGAAATCCGCCGCCGTGATGGGCGCGGGCGTCCCCGTCCCGGTCTCAGCCAAGCGCCGCGTCCGGTCCGGAGCCGTCGAGCGCGGCGGCGTCCATCATCGGGAAGAAGCTGTCGCCCGACGCGATGCCGAACCGCGCGCTCCCCTCGCAGTCGCGCACTTCGCCCCGCGCCATGAGGTCGTAGAAGACGGGCCGCGTGGCCAGCGCCCAAAGGTCGGCGCGCACGAGCCCGTAGGGCTTCAGCGCCTCCGCGGGGCCCGGCGCGAATCGCAGCGGATGATCGGGCCCGAGCGTGAACCACTCGTCGAGGTTGGTGCGCAGGCGGACGGTCCCGTCCTCCCCCACCCCCATCTCCACCGCCAGGAAGGGCGCGTCCTCGACCGTGATGCCGACCTTCTCGACCGGCGTCACCAGCACGAAACGGTCCGCCTCGCGCCGCAGCACCGAGGCGAAGAGCCTGACCAGCGCCGGCCGGCCGATCGGCGTGCCGCCGTAGTGCCAGGTGCCGTCGCGGGCGATGCGCATGTCGATGTCGCCGCAGAAGGGCGGGTTCCACAAATGGAGGGGCGGCGGGCCCTTGCGGGTCGCGGCATCGGCGATCAGCGCGCCGAGCGGGGCCGAGTCGCCGATCGGCCCGTCACTTGCTTTCGCCATCTTCGCACGCCATTCCGGCAGGCTCCCGGGTCCCGCTCCCCTCCGATTATGCGACAGGGCCGCATATCGACAAGGGGCGGGACAGGCGTAATCTCAGGCGTGCGCGGCCCTGCGCGGGCCCCGAGGAAGATGGTTTCATGCTGGCTCAGGACCACGGCGTCGTATCGGTCGAGGAAGGCGCGGCCCGCGCCGCGGAAGCCGCCCTGGCGTCCATCGCGGCCGCCCGCGCCGCCATCGGCACGGTCATCTTCGGCCAGGAAACCGTGGTCGAGGAGGTGCTGGTCTCGATCCTGTCGGGCGGCCACGGCCTGCTGGTGGGGCTGCCGGGCCTCGCCAAGACCAAGCTCGTCGACGCGCTCGGCACGGTGCTGGGGCTCGATGCGCGCCGCGTCCAGTTCACCCCGGACCTGATGCCGGCCGACATCCTGGGCTCGGAGGTGCTGGAGGAGACCGAGGGCGGGCGCCGCGCCTTCCGCTTCGTGCGCGGCCCGATCTTCGCCCAGCTGCTCATGGCGGACGAGATCAACCGCGCCAGCCCGCGCACCCAATCGGCGCTGCTCCAGGCCATGCAGGAGCTCCACGTCACCGTGGCGGGCGAGCGGCACGACCTGCCGCGCCCCTTCCACGTTCTGGCGACCCAGAACCCCATCGAGCAGGAGGGCACCTATCCGCTGCCCGAAGCGCAGCTCGACCGGTTCCTGATGCAGATCGACGTCCTCTACCCGGACCGTGCCTCCGAGAAGCGGGTTCTGATCGAGACGACGGGCGACCGCGAGGTCGCGCCCGCCGCCGCCATGACGGCCGAGGAGCTGATGGGCATCCAGCGCCTGGTGCGGCGCCTGCCGGTCGGCGACAGCATCGTCGAGGCGATCCTGGATCTCGTGCGGGCCGCCCGTCCGGGCGAGGATGCGGCGCTGTCGCGGCTCATCGCCTGGGGCCCGGGGCCGCGCGCCGCCCAGGCCCTGATGCTGGCCTGCCGGGCGCGCGCCCTCATCCAGGGCCGCCTCGCGCCCTCGCTCGACGACGTCGCCGCGCTGGCGCTGCCGGTGCTCAAGCACCGCATGTCGCTGCATTTCGCGGCCCGCGCCGAGGGCGAGACGGTCCCCGCCATCGTGAAGCGCCTCGTCGACCGGCTCGGCTGAGCGGATGGCGCAGGCCCGCCCGCAGCAGCCCTCCGCTCCCGGTTCGCCGCAGGCCCGCGCCGCGCTCGACCTCGCCCGCCGCCTTCCCGACCTCGCCGTCTCGGCGCGGGAAGCCGCCGCCAGCGTGATGCACGGCGTCCACGGGCGCCGCCGGTCGGGCGTCGGCGAGGCCTTCTGGCAGTTCCGGCCCTTCACCACGGGCGAATCCGCCTCGCGCATCGACTGGCGGCGCTCGGCGCGGGACGACCGGACCTACGTGCGCGAGCGCGAGTGGGAGGCGGCCCAGACCGTGTGGCTGTGGGTCGACCGCTCGCCGTCGATGGACTTCGCCTCGGACCTCGCCCTCGCCACCAAGGCCGACCGCGCCCTGGTGCTCGGCCTCGCGACCGCCGACCTCCTGGTGCGAGGCGGCGAGCGCGTCGCCCTCCTGGGGCTCGGCCGGCCGCTCGCGGCGCGCAACATCGTCGACCGTTTCGCCGAGGCCCTGGCGGGCCCCGACGGCGCGCGCGCCGCCGCCGCCGACCTGCCCCCGCCCGAGCCCCTGCCGGCCCGCTCCCGCGCCCTGCTGGTCGGGGACTTCCTGTCGAACACCGCCGACGTGGTGGGCCGCATCGCGTCGCTCGGCGCGGCCGGTGCGCTCGGCCACGTCATCGCGGTCAGCGATCCCGTCGAGGATACGTTCCCCTTCGCGGGCCATGTCGAATTCGCCGACACCGACGGCCCGGCCAAGCTGCGCCTTGGCCAGGCGGCGACGCTGCGGGACACCTACCTCGGCAAGCTCGCCGCGCATCGCGCGCGGATCGCCGACGCCTGCGGCCGTCAGGGCTGGTCCTTCGCGCTGCACCGCACCGACAGGCCCGCCACGGAAGCCTTGCTGCGGCTCGCGACCCTGCTGGCCGACGGCGGCACCGCCGCGCCGACACGATAGGGGCCGCCATGCTGGGTCTCCCGCTCGCCTTCACGGTCCCCGCCATCCTGGGCGCCCTGGTGCTCCTGCCGGCCCTGTGGTTCCTGCTGCGCGTGACGCCGCCGCGGCCGCGCCAGCAACGCTTCCCGCCGCTGCGCCTCATCCTCGACGAGCGGCCCTTAGACGAGACGCCGGCCCGCACGCCGCTCTGGCTGCTGCTGCTGCGCCTCGCCGTGGCGGCGCTGATCGTCCTCGCCATGGCGGGGCCGATCTGGAACCCGGCGCCGCCGAGCCCCGGCGGCGCCGGACCGCTGGCGCTGCTGCTCGACGACGGGTTCGCGGCCGCGCCCGACTGGGACATGCGCATCGCGGCCGCGGCCGAGCGGCTGGGCGAAGCCGGCCGGGCCGGCCGGCCCGTGGCGCTGGCGCCGCTGTCGGAGGGGCCGCGCGCGCTGGTGCCGGGGACCGCGGCGGTGGCGCTCGACCGCCTGCGGGCGCTCAGGCCCGCCCCGGTCCTGATCGAGCGCGCCGCCGCGCTGACGGCCGTGCGGGACTTCGCGGCCGCCCATCCGGACGCCGACCTCCTCTGGATCGCCGACGGGCTGGAGAACGGCGGTGCCCGTGCCTTCGCGCAGGGCCTGGGCGCGCTGCACCTCGCCCATTCTCCCATCGTGCTGGCCCCCGCGGTGGCGCCGCTGGCCCTCGCCGGGGCCGAGAACCGGCCCGACGCCCTCGCCGTCACGGTGCTGCGCGCCGGCCCCGGTGCGGCCGCGGCCGGCACGCTGCGGGCCAGCGACCTCAAGGGCCTGCCGATCGGCGACGCGCGGTTCGCCTTCGAGGGACCCGCCACGACGACGACCGCCACCTTTCCGCTGCCCGTCGAGCTGCGCAACGACATCGCCCGCGTCGAAGTAGTGGGGGAGGCCTCGGCCGGAGCCGTCACGCTGCTCGACGGGCGCTGGAAGCGGCGGCGCGTCGACATCGTGTCGGGCGCGAGTGCCGACGTCGAGCAGCCGCTGCTGAGCCCGGGCTATTTCATCGGCAAGGCGCTGGCGCCCTTCGCCGACGTGCGCGACGTGCCGCTGAACACCGCCGACCCGATCGCGGCGGCGCTCGACGAACACCCCTCCGTGCTCGTCCTCGCCGATGTCGGCCAGGTGGCGGGACCCGACCATGCCAGGCTGGCGCGCTTCGTCGACGAGGGCGGCGTGCTCGTGCGCTTCGCCGGCTCGCGCCTCGCCGGGGCGCCGGCGGACGATCTCGAGCCCGTGAACCTGCGGCGCGGCGGCCGCACCTTCGGGGGGGCGCTGTCGTGGGACAAACCCAAGGCGCTGGCGCCGTTCGACCGCACGAGCCCGTTCTTCGGGCTGGCGGACGGGCGCGACGTTTCGGTGTCGCGGCAGGTCCTGGCCGAGCCCGACGCCGGGTTGCCCGCCCATACCTGGGCGCAGCTCGACGACGGCACGCCGCTGGTGACGGCCGACCGGCGCGGCAAGGGCACGATCGTGCTGTTCCACGTCACCGGCGACACGACCTGGTCCAACCTGCCGTTGTCCGGCCTCTTCGTCGACATGCTGCGGCGCATCGTGGCCCTCGGCGCCGACGCGGCCCCGGCGGGCGCCGCGGCCGGGGCGCCAGCCGCCGTCACCCCCGCCGCGGATGCCTCCACGGCCCCCGCCGCCAATCCCTCCACGGCTCTGGCGCCGACCCGCATCCTCGACGGCTTCGGCGTGTTCGGGGCCCCGCCGTCCTCGGCCAAGCCCGTGCCGGCGAGCTTCGCCGGGCCCGGCACGGCCGATCATCCGCCCGGCTTCTACGGCCCGGGCGACGCGGTGCTCGCCGTCAACGCGCTCAATCCCGGTGCGACGCTCGTGCCGGCGGATCTCGCCGGCCTCGGCTTCGACCTGCAGGCCCTGAAGGCGGCGGCGCCGGTCGACCTGCGCGCCGGCCTGATCGCGCTCGCGCTCCTGGGCTTCCTCGCCGACGCCGTCGCGGCCGCCCTCATGGGGGGAGGGCGGGCGGCGATCCGCCATCGCCTGTCCGGCGGATGGGGCCGGACCGGGCCGACCGCCGCGGCGGTGGTCGCCGCCGCCCTGCTCTTCGCCGCTTCGGCGGGCCTGTTACCCGGCCCCGCGCGGGCCGCCGAACCTCCCGCGGGCCGCGCCGCCGCCACCCTGGCGCAGGACGGCGTGTCCAGGCGCGACATGGACGCGGCCCTGCGCACGCGCCTCGCCTATGTGGCGTCGGGCGACGCCGCCGTCGACGACGCCAGCCGCGAGGGGCTCAAGGGCCTGTCCCGCGCGCTCGCGGCCCGCACCTCGCTCGATCCCGGCGAGCCCGTGGCGGTCGACCCCGCCCGCGACGAACTCGCCTTCTACCCCATGCTCTACTGGCCCGTGGTGGCGAGCGCCGCACAGCCGGACGCGGCCGCCGTCGCCAAGGTGTCGGCCTTCATGAAGAACGGCGGCACGGTGCTGTTCGACACCCGCGACGCCCTGTCGGCGCGCCCCGACGGGCCGGCGACGCCGGAGTCGCGCTGGCTCGCCACGCTGCTGGCGGGGGTCGACGTGCCGGAACTCGAGCCGGTGCCGCGCGACCACGTCATTACCAAGACGTTCTACCTCATCGACACTTTCGTCGGCCGCTACGCCACGGCGCCGACCTGGGTCGAGGCCCTGCCGCCGGCGCCGCCCGACGCCGTCAACCGGCCGGCGCGGTCGGGCGACAGCGTGTCGCCCATCGTCATCACGGGCAACGACCTCGCGGCTGCCTGGGCCAGCGACGCCGACGGCGACCCGCTCTATCCGCTGGTGCCGGGCGGCATGCGCCAGCGCGAGATGGCGCTGCGCGGCGGCATCAACCTCGTCATCTACACGCTCACCGGCAACTACAAGGCCGACCAGGTCCACGTGAAGGACCTGCTGGAACGGCTGGCTCATTGATGTCCAAGCCGGCGCCCTCCGATCCGCGGTCGCGGGACATGCCATGACGCGCTTCACCCTGTCCTTCACGCCGCTGCTGCCCGAGGCCCTGATCTGGTCCCTGGCCGCCGCCGCCGTCCTGGTGGTGGTGCTGGGGATCCTCGGCCGGCGCCGCGGCACCGTCCTGCGCGCCCTCGGCCTCGCGCTGCTGCTCCTCGCCCTCGCCGACCCCAGCCTCGTGCGGGAGGACCGCAGGCCCGAGAAGGACGTCGTCGCGGTGGTGATCGACCAGAGCGGCAGCCAGACCATCGGCGAGCGCGCCGCCCAGACCGCCAAGGCCCGCGACGCCATTGCCAAGAGTCTCGCGGCCCTCGGCGACGTCGAGCCGCGCTTCATCGACAGCGGCCGCTCGGACGCCGAGAACGACGGGACACGGCTCTTCGCGGCCCTGTCGAACGGCCTCGCCGACGTGCCGCCGGACCGGGTCGCCGGCGTGCTGATGGTGACGGACGGCATCGTGCACGACATCCCGGCGGATGTCGGCGCGCTCGGCTTCAAGGCGCCGCTCCAGGTGCTGGTCACGGGCCACCCGGGCGAGCGCGACCGGCGCGTCGAACTCGTCGAGGCGCCGCGGTTCGGCATCGTCGGCAAGGACCAGACGATCAGCCTGCGGGTGCTCGACACCGACGACCGCGGCGAGCCCGTCGCCGTCACGGTGCGGCGCGACGGCGTCGAAGTGGCCCGCCGCCAGGCGCGCGTCGGCGCGCGCCTCGACATTCCGGTGCGGGTCGACCATGCCGGGCCCAACGTCGTCGAGGTCGACGTGCCGACCCTCCCGGGTGAACTGACGGCGCTCAACAACAAGGCCGTGGTGACGATCGACGGCGTGCGCGACAAGCTGAAGGTGCTGCTCGTCTCGGGCGAGCCGCACGCGGGCGAGCGCATGTGGCGCAACATCCTGAAGTCGGACGCCAACGTCGACCTCGTCCATTTCACCATCCTGCGCCCGCCCGAGAAGCAGGACGGCACGCCCATCAACGAACTCGCCCTCATCGCCTTCCCCACCGGCGAGCTGTTCGGCTCGAAGATCGGCGACTTCGACCTCATCATCTTCGACCGCTATTCCAACCAGTCGATCCTGCCCTACGCCTATTTCGAGAATATCGCCCGCTACGTGCGCAACGGCGGGGCGCTGCTGATGGCGGTGGGGCCGGACTATTCCGGGCCGGACGGGCTGTTCTACTCGCCGCTCGGCGCGATCGCACCCGTGCGGCCGGACGGGCGGGTGATCGAGACGCCGTTCCGCCCCAAGGTGACGCCGGACGGCGAGAAGCACCCGGTGACGCGCGGCCTCGCGGGCGCCGAGCAGGACCCGCCCGCCTGGAGCCTGTGGTTCCGCCAGGTGGACGGCGACGCCACGAAGGGCATGCCGGTGATGTCGGGGGCCGAAGGGCGGCCGCTGGTCGTGCTGTCGCGCGAGGGCAAGGGCCGCGTGGCCCAGATGCTGAGCGACCAGATCTGGCTCTGGGCGCGCGGCTACCAGGATGGTGGCCCCTATCTCGACCTGACGCGGCGCCTCGCCCATTGGCTGATGAAGGAGCCCGACCTCGAGGAGGAGGCGCTGCGCGCCAGCGCGCGCGGGCGCGACATCGCCATCGAGCGCCAGAGCGTGAAGGGCGTGACGGCGCCCGTGACAGTGACGGCGCCGTCGGGCGCCGCGACCGCGGTGGCGCTCGCCGCCGAGGGCCCCGGCCTGTCGCGCGGCAGCGTGCGGGCCGACGAACTCGGGCTCTACCGCCTGACCGACGGCACCCATACGGTGCTGCTGAACGTCGGCCCCGAGAACCCGCGCGAGTTCCAGGAGGTCGTCTCGACGACGGATCGGCTGCGGCCGCTGGCCGAGGCCACCGGCGGAAGCGCGCGGCGCATCGGGACCGGCACGGGCGACGAGATCGCGATGCCCCGCATCGTCGCGCTGCACGACGCGCCGAACTACAGCGGCGGCGATTATGTCGGGATCCGCCGCACCGGCAGCAGCACCGTCGCGGGCATCGGCCTCATGCCGCTCGCGGTCGGCCTCATCGGGCTCCTGGCACTGCTCGGCTCGACGGTGCTGGCCTGGGTGGCCGAGGGGCGGGGGCTGCGCCGGCGGCGCTGATCCGCCCGCCGGCGCGGCGTCCCCGGACGGAGCCGCCGCCTTGGCTTTGCCTCAGCAAGGTCCGGGCAATCCACATCGGCGACACATCGACGACACGCGCCGTCTCCATCGGTGCGGCTCGCACGCGTGGTCCGCGGCCCTCCTCGGAGACGGCCTCGATCGCCGCAACCGGCGAGCGGGACGGCGCTCGCCTCCAGCGACGCTCGGGCGAAGGCGCCAGGCGCGTCGTAGCGTAAGGTCATGGGAATGGCGGTCAGACAGGGCATAACCCGTCGCATTCGAGCTCTTTTCAGCACGAACGGAACGATCGCCAGCGCTGCGGTGGGGGAACCAGAGGCAGGCAACCTTCGAGGCGCCGTCTCCCCCGATGGTTCCGACATGCCTGGAAAGCAGACCGAAAGCGCGACCGCGACGAGCGGCGCTCCCGCGACACCGCCGCAGCGCACCGCCGCGGCGGCGCTCGGCCTGACGTCCAACACCACGCTGACGGGCACGGGCGTCAAGATCGGCATCATTTCGGACAGTTTCGACGCGCTCGGCACCGCCGCGGCCGACGAGGCCAGCGGCGCGCTGCCGGCGTCCGTGCAGGTCCTGAAGGACAGCGGCACGGGGCGCGACGAAGGCCGGGCGATGGCGCAGGTGGCCCACAGCGTCGCGGGCGGCGCCCAGATCGTCTTCAGCGCCGCCGGGGGCAGCGTCTCCGGCCTCTCGTCCAGCATCGCGGCGCTGCAGGCCGCGGGCTGCACGGTCATCTGCGACGACGTCTGCTTCGCCAACGAGCCCTTCTACCAGACGGGCGACCCGGCCGAGACCGCCATCGCGGCCTTCACGGCGGCGGGCGGCATCTACTTCACCGCCGCCTCCAATGCCGGGCCGAAGAGCGCCTACGAGGCCGCTTTCACCGGCACGGCCGCGACCCTCACCGGCATCGGCGCCGTGACGGCCATGAACTTCGGCACCGCCGCCAGCCCGCAGACCGCCGAGGCTCTCACGCTCACGGCCGGTCGCACGACCGCCTTGACGCTGCAATGGGCGCAGCCCTGGGCCTCGATCGACGGCAGCGGCTCGGCCTACAGCCTCGGCATCGCGATCTACGATCCGAGCGGCAACCTCGTGAAGAGCGGCACCGAAGACGTCACGGGCCGCGACCCGGTGCAGATGCTCGACTTCACGCCGGCCGTCAGCGGCGCCTACACGGTCTCGGTCTTCGAGAACGGCGGCGTCGATCCGGGCGGCACGTTCAAGATCGTCGCCAACAACGACGCGACGGCGACGGCGACCTTCGCGGGGGCGAGCGGCAGCGGGTCGGTCTTCGGCCATGGCATGGACCCGAACGCCATCACGGTCGGCGCCGTCGACGCGGCCGATACGCCGGCCTACGGCGGCACGCCGACGTCCGAGTCCTTCAGCGCCGCCGGTCCCGGCATGGAACTCTACGGCAGCACCGGGACGCCGCTCACGACGCCCAAGGCGCTCCACGCCGTCGACGTCAGCGGTCCCGACGGCGTCCGGACCACGCTGCCGAGTTCCGACCTCAACCCCTTCTTCGGCACGTCCTGCGCCACCCCGGCGGTCGCGGCCGTGGGTGCCCTGATGAAACAGGCCAACCCGTCCCTCACGGCCGGCGAGGCCAAGGCCTTCCTCAAATCCTCCGCCGTCGCCTTCGGCACCACGGCCCAGGCCGGCGCCGGCCTCGTGCAGGCGCCCGCCGCCCTGGCTCTGGCCCAGGAAAGCAACACCACGATCCACGGCAACCTCTTCGGCACCGGCCAGTCGGCCATCCTGTGGCAGGGCGCCGCCGGCGCCACGACGCTGGACCAGGTCTCGGCCGATGCCGTCATCGGCTCCACGACCCTTTCGGGGCCGGCCGGCGCGGGCTGGAGCGCCGTCGCGACGGGCGACTTCTCGACCGCGGCCGGCCATTCCGACGTCCTGTGGCGGAACGCGGACGGCCGGCTCTCGGTCGGCCTGACGCGCGGCGGCGCCGTCACGTCCCACGTGCCGGTCGCCGATCCGGGCGCGCAATGGTCCGTCGCCGGGACCGGCGACTTCAACGGCGACGGCCGGTCCGACATCCTGCTGCAGGACGCGGCCGGGTCGGCCGAGATCCTCACCATGGCGGGCACGAGCGTGGGCTCGACGACCGCCGTCGCGGGACCCGGCGCCGGCTGGAGCGTCGCCGGGATCGGCGACTTCAACGGCGACGGCCAGTCCGACATCCTGTGGGGCGACACGAACGGCGATCTCGCGGCCTGGATCATGCACGGCACGTCGGTGGCCTCCGACCTGCAACTGTCCGGCACGCCCGGCGCCGGCTGGTCGGTGGTGGGGACGGGCGACCTCACGGGCGACGGGCGGGCCGACATCCTGCTCCAGGACCAGGTGACCGGCGCCCTCGACCTGCTGGGCATGAGCGGCACCGGCGTCACGTCGCGCACGGCCGTCACGTCCGACCCCGGCGCCGATTGGCACGTGGCGGGGCTGGGTGCCTTCACCGGCTCGGGGCGCGAGGGGATCCTCTACGAGAACGCCGGGACGGGCGCCGCCATGATCGGCGACGTCGGCTATGGCCAGATCACCCGCACGGTCCCGGTCGCGACGCCCGGGACGGGCTGGAGCGCGATGCTGGGCTGAGGGGCGGCGGGCGGGGACGCGGGGGGTGCCTCGGCCCGCCCGCACCCCTCGACCTCACATGAAGATCTTGTCCTTCGCCATGCCGCTGTAGAGCGAGGCGACCTGCTCGCCGTAGCCGTTGTAGATCACGGTCGGGCGCCGGTCGCCGGTGCCGATCACCTCTTCGGAGGCCTGGCTCCAGCGCGGATGCGGCACCTCCGGGTTCACGTTGGCCCAGAAGCCGTATTCGTCCGGCGCGAGCGCGGCCCAGGTGGTCACGGGCTGCTGGTCGGTGAAGGTGACCTCGACGATCGACTTCACCGATTTGAACCCGTATTTCCACGGAACGGCGAGGCGCAGCGGCGCCCCCATCACCTTGGGCAGGGGCTTGCCGTAGGCGCCTGTCACCATGAAGGCGAGGTCGTTGGTGGCTTCCGCCAAGGTGAGGCCCTCGACATAGGGCCATTGCAGGATGAAGCTGCGCTGGCCGGGCGCCATCTTGGCGTCCTTGAAGGTCTTGAGGACCATGTATTTCGCCGAGCCGAGAGGCTTGGCGAAATCGACGAGCGCCTTCACGGGGAACCCCGTCCAGGGGACCTGCATGCTCCAGGCCTCGACGCAGCGGTGACGGTAGAGCCGCTCCTCCAGCGTCATGGCCTTGAGGAGGTCGTCGATGTCGACTTCGCGCGGCTTCTCGACCATGCCGCTGAACTTCACCGTCCAGGGCCGCACCTTGAGCATCTGGGCCGCGTCCGCGACATGCTTGGAGGTGCCGTATTCGTAGAAGTTGTTGTAGCTGGTGTTGACGGTCTCGGGCGTCACGGCGCCGGAGACCGCGTAGGCGGCGTTGCGCTTCGCCGGATAGAGCGCCGCGGAGGGATCGGGCGCGTCCGGGACCGCCGGCGCGTCGCTGCCGCCGAAGGGCCAGGCTCGCGCCGGGCCGCTCGCCAACGCGCCGGCCCCGAGGGCGGCGCCGCCCGCCATGAAGGCACGGCGATCGAGGAAAACGCGTTCGGGGGTGGCGTCGCGCTCCGGGATCTCCCAGGACCGGCGGTTGCGGATCAGCATGGATCTCACTCCTCATGGTGCGGCGCGCCCGGCATCGGCGCGCCGCGGCACCTGTCTCAGCCCATATGGGGCCTCCTCGGCGCCAGGGCCCGCCCGGTGCCGGTTTGTCGCGGATTTTGGTGCAGCGCGTTCCTGCGCTACGCTCGCCGCCACCCGCCTCACCGAGGATGCCATGCACACCGTCAAGCTTTCTTCCGACGTCACCGTCGCGAGCCAGCCCGACCTCGATCGGTTTCGCGACATCGCGGCCGAAGGTTACGTCGCGCTGATCAACAACCGGCCCGACGGCGAGGACCCGACGCAGCCCGGCTCGGAGGCCGAGGAGGCCGCCGCCGAGGAGGCGGGCCTCGCCTACGCCCACATCCCCATGGGCCGCGGCCCGCTGACCGAGAGCGACGTGCGCCACTTCCAGGCCGTGGTGAAAGGCGCCGATGGCCCGGTGCTGGTGCATTGCCGGTCCGGGACGCGCTCGGCCAACCTGTGGGCCATCGGCGAGGTGCTGGACGGGCGCATGGCGGTGGCGGACCTCGCGCCGCTCAGCCGGCAGATCGGCCTCGACCTGTCGGGCGCGGCCGGCTGGCTGCGGCAGCACGCCGCCGATCAGGCTTAGCCTTTCCGAAGGTTCACGTGCGGGCCGGTCATCTTTCCGCTTAGATCCGCGTCGACAGACGCAAGTCTTGCTCGGCAACCGTGGCATGCCGCGTCGTCGACACTCTCATCCACGGCCGGACGCGCCCCGGCCCGCCAAAGGTCGACCCATGACGCACTTCGTCCAGGACGTGAAGGACATCTGGCGTCTCGCCATTCCCTACTTCAGGCGCAGGACGCCGGGTGAGATCCGTCTGTGGCGCTTCGGTCAGGTCCGGATGCCCGAGAATTGGATCGGCATCGGCCTTCTGGCCTGCGTGATCGGGCTCGAGGTCGGCGCCTCATATATGTCGAAGCTGCTGAACAATTGGTCTCAGGGCTTCGGTGATGCCATCCAGGACAAGAATTGGCACGCATTTCTAGTATCGCTTGGTGATTTTGCCTGGATCGTATCGATTTATATCGTTGTATATTCATTCAACAATTACCTGAATCAGGTGCTGCAGGTACGCTGGCGCAAGTCCATGACGGACGACTTCGTCGAGCGCTGGCTCTCGCCCGCCCAGCATTTCCGCATGCGGCTGATCGCCGGGCCGGCCGACAACCCCGACCAGCGCATCTCCGAGGACATCCACAGTTTCGTCGGCAACACGATGGTGTTGGGGGTCGGCTTCTTCGGCAACCTGCTGCGGCTGATCATCTTCCTTCAGGTGCTCTGGGTCCTGTCGACCGCCTTTCCGATGACGAGCTTCGGCCTCGGCTTCAACATCCCGGGATACCTCGTCTGGCTCGCGGTGCTCTACGCCGCAGCCGGCACGGCGATCACCTACGTGATCGGCCGGCAGCTGGTCAGCCTCAAGTTCAATCAAGAGCGGTTCGAGGCCAATTTCCGCTTCGGCATGGCGCGCATCCGCGAAAACTCCGAACAGGTCGCCATGCTCGGTGGCGAAACAGCGGAGCGGGCCGTCCTCACCGAACGCTACGGGTCGATCCTCGGCAACGTCTACGGCATCGTGCGGCTGACCCTGCGGCTGAACTTCTTCTCGTTCTTCTTCAGTCAGTTCTCGTCGATCTTCCCTTATCTGCTGCTCGGCCCGGCCTTTTTCTTCGGCACCGCCACCTACGGCACATTGATGCGCAGCGTCTCGACCTTCAGCCGCGTGCAGGACGGGCTGACCTGGTTCGCCGACAGCTTCGCGCAGCTCGCCAACTACCGCGCCATCGTGCAGCGCCTGACGAGCTTCGAGGCCGTGATGGATCAGAGCGATGCCGCGGCGGCGGCCAAGCCCAACATCGTCACGCGTCCCGGAACGGCCGAGGCCTTCGCGGCCGAGGGCGTCGTGGTGAGCCTGCCGGACCGGACGCCGCTGACCGGCGCGCCCGCCTTCAGCCTGCGTTCGGGCGACCGCGTCCTGCTGTCCGGCCGCTCGGGGTCGGGCAAGACGACGCTGCTGCGGGCCTTCTCGGGCGTGTGGCCCTACGGCGAGGGCCGCATCGACGTGCCGGCCGGGACGCGGACCCTGGTGCTGCCGCAGCGCTCCTACCTGCCGCTCGGCACGCTTCGGCAGGCCATCACCTATCCCCACACGCTCGACACCTACGCGGATGCCGAGGTGCGCGACGTGCTGGAGGCGGTGGGCCTCGGCCATCTCGGTCCCGAACTCGACCGCGCCGACAACTGGCCGCAGCGCCTGTCCGGGGGCGAGCAGCAGCGGCTGGGCGTGGCGCGCGCCATCCTGTCGAAGCCCGACTGGCTGTTCCTCGACGAGGCGACCGCGGCGCTCGACAGCGAAGCCGAACGGGCCGTCTATGCGACGCTGATCGAGCGGCTGCCGGCGGCCGGCATCGTCTCCATCACGCATCGCGACACGATCGACGTCTTCCACAACCGCCGGGTCGAGATGACGCGTGGTCCTTCCGGCGTCTTCCAGGCCGGCGAGGCGCTGCCGGCCGCGGCTGAGTGAAGGGCCGGCATCACCGGAAGAACATCAGCGTCAGCAGGCCGAACAGCGGCAGCAGGATCAGCCCCGACCAGGCGAGGTAGCCGAAGAAGCCGGGCATGCGGATGCCCTGCTCCTCGCAGATCGACTTCACCATGAAGTTCGGCGCGTTGCCCAGATAGGTGTTGGCCCCCATGAAGACGGCGCCGCACGAGATGGCGAGCAGCGTCGACGCACCCTCGCCCATGAGCCGCACCGGGTCGCCGCCCGCGGCGTCGAAGAAGACCAGATAGGTCGGGGCGTTGTCGAGCACGGACGACAGGGCGCCGGTGAGCCAGAAGTAGCTCGCCACGGCGGGCGAGCCGTCGGGCCGGTTGACGAGGTGGAGGAGGGGGGCGAAGGGCCCGGCGGTCCCTTGCTTCAGGGCCTCCAGCACCGGGATGATGGTGATGAAGATGCCGGCGAACAGGATCGCCACTTCGCGGATCGGCACCCAGGTGAAGGCGTTCTCGATGCGGAGGCGCGCCGGCGTCGTCACGTGGGACAGCACGGCCGCGGCGACGAGCGCGAGGTTGCGGGCCACGTCCTCGTAGCGCAGCGTCACGCCGAGCCCGACCGGCAGGCTCCGCCCCGAACGCCACGTGCCGCTCATCAGCACCGCCCCCACCACGACGGCGAGGAAGACCACGTTGTGCAGGCCCTCGATGCCGATGCTGCGCGGCAGGTGGCTCGGTGGCTGCACCGGCTCCCGGCGCCAGTACCAGCGATCGATCGCGGTGAAGAGCGCCAGCAGCAGCCCCGAGGACAGCAGCATCGGGGGCGCCATGGCGCCCAGCGTCCAGCCGAAGGCGACGCCGCGCAGGAACCCCAGGAACAGCGGGGGATCGCCGAGCGGCGTCAGCGAACCGCCGATGTTGCCGACGAGGAAGATGAAGAAGACGAAGACGTGGGTCCGGTGCCGGCGGTCGCCGTTGGCCCGGATCAGCGGCCGGATCAGCAGCATGGCGGCGCCCGTCGTGCCGAGCAGGCTGGCCCCGAGCGTGCCGAGGCTCAACAGGGCGAGGTTGGTGCCGGGCGTGCCGATCAGGTTGCCCGACACCCGGATCCCCCCCGCCACGACGAAGAGCGCCAGCAGCAGCAGGATGAAGGGCAGGTATTCGTGCGCCACCGTCCCGGCCAGTGCCCGCGCGGCCTCGCCGGGCCCCACCACGAGGGCGAAGGGCAGGACGAAGAGCAGCGCCCAGGCCGCCGTGACGAGCGGAAAGTGCCGCTCCCAGACGTGGGGCCGCACGAGCGGCAGCAAGGCGATCGACGCCAGCAGTCCCGCGAACGGCAGGCCGAAGGCGAGGGTTTGGGCTTCGGCGGCGGAAGGGATCATGCGGGGGGCTCGCGGGCCGAAGCGGGGACGCGACCTATCGGCGATAAGCCGAACCGGTTCAACGCCGGACGCCCAGGGACGCCGCCTTACGCAGGGTTAAGATTCCGATCATCAAATGATGCAACCCTAACGGTACGAAAGGTTACGTAACGTCGCACTTCGAGAGGATACTACGTTGCCCTTCACCCTCCTGCGCTCGCTGTCCGCACGCGTCGTCGCCATGACCATGGCGGGCATCGTCTTCGTTTCGGTGCTCGACATCGTGGGGACCGGGATCGCCATGCGGGCGGAGGCCATCCGGCAGGCCGCCGCCCAGCAGGAGACCGACATGCGGGTCGCCTGGAACCAGATCCACGCCTCGGGCTCCGACATCCGCGAGGTCGACGGGCAACTCCGGGCGGGGGACCACGTGCTCGACGGCGACACGGCCCTGGTCGACCGCATCAAGGCGCTGGTGGGCGGCGCCGCGACGGTGTTCCGCGGCGACCTGCGCGTCGCCACCAACGTCGTCAAGCCGGACGGCTCGCGCGGTGTCGGCACCCGGCTGGCGCAGGGGCCCGTCCACGAGGCCGTGCTGCGGGACGGGCGGCCCTACCGGGGCGAGGCGGAGGTGCTGGGCGTGCCCTATTTCGTCGCCTATGACCCGATCGTGGCGCCGGGCGGAAACGTCGTCGGAGTGCTGTTCGTCGGCGTCCCGAAGGCCGAGTTCTTCGCGCCCGTCGACGCCTTCATCTGGCGGGCCGGCACCGTCGGCATCGTGGTGGCGCTGGCGGTCGCCGGCCTCGTGCTCGTTGCGACGCGGCGCCTGTTCTCGCCGCTCGACGGCCTGCGCCGCGCCATGGAGCGCCTGGCCCGCGGCGACGACGCCGCGGTCGTCGCCGGCGCGGAGCGGAACGACGACGTCGGCGGCATGGCGCGCGCCGTCGTCCTGTTCCAGGAGAGCGCCCGCGAACGCCGGCAACTCGAAACGTCCTCGGCGGCGCTGCGCGACACGGCCGAGGCGGAGCGGCGCCGGGGCGAGACCTTCCGGGTCGAGGCCGCGAGCGCCCTGAGTGCCGCCGTCGCGGCGCTCGGCGCCGGCCTCGACCACCTGTCCCAGGGCGACCTCACCTATCGCCTGTCCGAAACCTTCGCGTCCGACTACCGCAAGCTCCAGGAAGACTTCAACGCCGCCGTGGGCCAGTTGCAGGACGCCATGGCGGTGATCGGCCAGGATGCCCAGGGCATCCTGGCGATGGCGGGCGAGGTCAGCCGGACCTCGGACGACCTGAGCCGCCGGATCGAACAGCAGGCGGCGGGGCTCGAGGAGACCGCCGCGGCGCTGGACGGCATCACGGGCGCCATGCGCGGCACCGCCGCGGCCGCCGTCGAGGCCCGCACCACGGCGGCGGCCGCCAAGGTCGAAGCCGAAGGCTCTACCACCGTCGTCGCCGGCGCCATGACGGCGATGGACGGCATCGCCCGCTCGTCGCGCGAGATCGGCCAGATCATCGGCGTCATCGACGAGATCGCCTTCCAGACGAACCTCCTCGCGCTCAACGCCGGCGTCGAGGCGGCGCGGGCCGGCGACGCCGGCCGGGGCTTCGCGGTGGTGGCCTCCGAAGTGCGGGCCCTGGCACAGCGCTCGGCCGAGGCCGCGAAGGAGATCAAGGCGCTGATCTCCGCTTCCGCCGCCGAAGTCGGCACGGGCGTCGATCTCGTCGGCCGGACGGGGGCCGCCCTCGAGCGCATCCTCGGCCATGTGGCGGCGCTGCACGGTGCCGTGGACCGGATCACGGGCGCCGCACAGGAACAGGCGGGAAGCCTGCAGGAGGTCAACACGGCCGTGGGCGACATCGACCGCGTGACGCAGCAGAATGCCGCCCTGGTCCAGGAGACCAGCGGCGCGAGCGACCGGCTCGCCCAGGCCGCCGGCGGCCTGTCGGACCTCATCGGACGGTTCAGGGTCGGCGACCCCGCGCGGTCCGAACCGGCGCGCAGCCGCCGCGCCGCCTGATCCCGCCGGCGATGGCGGGAGAGGCGGCCGGGTGACGTCCCCACCGCGTCACCGCGCGCCCGGCTTCTCCAGCGCGTGCAGCAGGTCCCGCGTCGGATTGCCGTCGGGCAGGAGGCGGTTCCTGGCCTGCGCGGCCCGGATCACGTCGCGCAGGGTGAGGCTGATGCGGCCCGTGCGGTCGTCGACCGGATAGTTCAGCGCGGCGAGCCGTCCCGCGAGGGCGATGCGGTCGTCCCGCCCGATCGGGGCGGCGCCGGGCCAGGCGGCGGCGATCGGGCGACCGCCCGCCATCCTGTCCGCCAGCGTCCCGACCGCAAGCACGTAGCTGTCCGAGGAATTGTAGGTCTTGATCACGGTGAAATTGGTCGTGACCAGGAAGGCCGGCCCCGGCGCGCCGGCCGGGAAATACAGGATCCCCTCGCCCTCGGGCGGCATCGCCGCTCCATCGGTCCGCACCACGCCCCGCCCGGCCCAGGCCGCGAAGGCCGCGCGGCCGGCGGCGCCGAGGTCGAACCCCGCCGGCAGCGTCACCTCGAATCCCCAGGGCAGGCCCGGCGTCCAGCCCTGGCCGCGCAGGAAGCCCGCGATGGAGGCGAGCGTATCGGGCACGTCGGTCCAGATGTCCCGGCGGCCGTCGCCGTCGCCGTCCGCGGCGAACCGGGCATAGCTCGACGGCATGAACTGCGGCTGGCCCATGGCGCCCGCCCAGGAGCCGCGGAGCTGGTCGCGCGCTGCGTCGCCGCGCTGCAGGATGTCGAGCGCCGCCAGGAGCTCGTCCCGGTAGAGGTCCGCCCGATAGCCCATGGCGCCCAGCGTCGCCATGGAGCGGATCACGTCCTTGCTGCCCGGCGCCGCACCGTAATTGGTCTCGAGCCCCCAGATCGCCAGCAGGATGGGGCCGGGCACGCCGGACGCGGCGGAGATGCGGTCGAGGTCGTCGTGCCACCGGTCGAGCAGCGCCCGGCCCTGGGCGACCCGCGCGGGCGTGACGGCGTCGGCGAGGTAGGCGCCGGTCGGCTTGTTGAGCTCGGGCTGGCGCCGCGTCAGCGCCGCCACTGCGGGATCGGGCGTGACGCCCGCGAAGGCGGCCTCGAAGGTCGTCGCCGCCACGCCGCGCGCCTCGGCGGCGGGGCGCAGCTCGGCGACGAAGCGGGACAGTTCGGCCGGGGAGGGCGGCTTCGGGGCGGGTTCGGCGGCGCGAACCGGGAGGAGTGGGACGAGCACCGCGATCGGCACCGCCAACCATCGACCGGCATAGACCATTCGGACCTCCCTCACGCCCGCATCGGGGGTTATAGCTTCCCCTTACCGGCGTCGAGCCGGATGCCGCCGTGGCGCGCCTGAGAGGACGATATGACCGATGGCGTCGTGCTGCTGCACGGCATCGCCCGCCGTTCGGCCTCCATGCGCGCGCTGCAGCGGGCGCTGGAGAGGGCAGGCTACGCCGTGCTGAACCTCGACTATCCGAGCCGCCACCTGCCGCTCGACGCGCTCGCCGATTCCATCCGGGCCGCCGTCGCGCGGTTCGAGCAGGCGGTGCCGGGCGCCATCCACATCGTGGCCCATTCCATGGGCGGGTTGCTGACCCGGGTCCATCTGGCCCGGCGGCGTCCGGCCCGGCTCGGCCGCGTCGTGATGATCGGCACGCCGAACGGGGGCAGCGAGATCGCCGATGCCCTCGGAGCCTGGCCGCTCTACCGCCTGGTGTTCGGTCCGGCGGGACAGCAACTCGGAACGCGCCGGGATGCCGGCTTCGCGGCGTCGCTCGGCGTGGTCGACTACCCGCTCGGGGTCATCGCGGGGAACCGTCCGCTCAGCAGGGGGCTGTCGTCGCGGTTCATCGCGGGACCCAACGACGGCAAGGTGTCGGTCGCGAGCACCCGGGTTCCCGGCATGGCGGACCATCTCGTCGTGCCCGCCTCCCACACGCGGCTGGTCCGCCACCCCGAGGCGATCCGCGCGACGCTCGGCTTCCTGCGCGACGGCCGTTTCCCGCAGGCCACGAGCTGAGGCCGCGCGCCGCCCTGTGGCGGGCGACGGCTCAGCGCGGGGCGCGCTTGGCCAGGATGCGCTGCAGCGTGCGGCGGTGCATGTTGAGGCGGCGGGCGGTCTCGCTGACGTTGCGGCCGCACAGCTCGTAGATCCGCTGGATGTGCTCCCAGCGCACCCGGTCGGCCGACATCGGGTTCTCGGGCACCTCGGCCTTGTCGTGGCGCAGCGCCATGAGGGCGCCGTAGATCTCGTCGGCGTCGGCCGGCTTGGCGAGATAGTCGAAGGCGCCGAGCTTCACCGCCGTCACGGCCGTGACGATGTTGCCGTAGCCGGTGAGGATGATGGCGCGGGCATCGGGCCGCTTGGCCTTCAGCTCCGACATGATGTCGAGGCCGTTGCCGTCGGCGAGGCGCATGTCGATCACCGCATAGGCGGGAGCGCTGCGCTCGATGGCGCTGAGCCCTTCGGCGACGGACCCGGCCGCCTCGACCTGGAAGCCGCGGCTCGCCATGGCGCGCGTGAGGCGGGTGAGGAAGGGCTTGTCGTCGTCGACGATCAGCAGGGAGCCGTCGCCGTGGAGGACCTGGGGCGTGCCGGCGTCGGCCGAAGTAGGTTGCAGGCTCATGGGAACCGTCCCGTCGTATGGTGGTCGCGGGCCGGCGTGCCGTGCCCGGAATGGGAAGCCCCCGCACCGGTCGCGGTCCGGTCGGCCTGGCCCCGGTCAGGGCAGCACCCGTCCGAGCCGGACCTCGAAGGCCTGTTTGAGCTGAAATAGGGTGCCGATCAGAACAGAACAGGGGCACGCCGTGCTTTGGTGCGCGTCGGATGGGCGACGCCCCGCTCGAAGACGTCGCGCGGCCAGCTCACCGCCACGACGGCCCCGGTCTGGGGCGCGAAGGCGTTGGCGGTCGCCACCGTGGCGCCGGACCGCTCCAGCAGCGTCTTGGCGATGAAGAGACCGAGGCCGAGGCCCGAATTGGTCTCCGACTTGGCCCGGCCCCCGGCGCCGCGCGTCGTGACGTAGGGCTCGCCCAGGCGCGACAGGATCTCGGCCGCGAAGCCGGGACCGTCGTCGCGCACCGTGACCCCGACGGTGTCGTGCGTCCAATGCGCATCGATCTTGACGCCTTCGTGGGCGAAATCGACGGCGTTCTCGACGAGGTTGCCGAGCCCGTACAGGATGGCGGGGTTGCGGGCGCAGACCGGTTCCTCGTCGAAGCCGATCGGCGTGACGGTGACGTTGACGTCGAAGTTGCGCTGCGGCCCCACCACCTCCTCGACGAGGTGGCTCAGCGTCATTTCCTCGAGCGGCCCGGCGGCCTCGGTGCCGAGCGAGGTGAGCTTGCCGAGGATGGCGCGGCAGCGCTGGGCCTCCTGGTCGAGGAGGCGGATGTCGTCGGCGATCTGCGCGACGTCGATCGTCGCCCCCGCCTTGGCGACGAGGCCCAGCATCTCGCGCACCACGAGCGTGATGGTGGCGAGCGGCGTGCCGAGCTCGTGGGCCGCCGCGGCCGCGAGGCCGTCGAGCTGCGTCAGGTGCTGCTCGCGGGCCAGCACGAGCTCCGTCGCCGCGAGGGCGTCGGCGAGCTGGCGCGCTTCCTCGGCGACGCGCGAGACGTAGATGCCGATGAAGCCGACGCCCAGCACCACGGCGCACCAGATGCCGGCCGAGAACAGGACGGGAAGATGCATCTCCTCGCCGGGGTGCCAGGGCAGCGGCTGGTGCCAGCCCACCAGCAGCGTCGCGGCCGCGACGGCGAGGCTGCCGAGCAGCACCGTGCGGCCCGGCGGCAGCGACGCGGCCGAGATCATCACCGGGGCGAGGAACAGCATCGAGAAGGGGTTCTCGAGCCCGCCCGTGAAGAACAGCAGCGCCGACAGCTGCAGCAGGTCGTAGGCCAGCAGGGCCGTGGCGGCCCGGTCGTTCAGCCGGTGGGACCGGGGATAGCGGAACCCGAGCCACACGTTGCAGGCGACCGACACCCCGATCACCAGGAGACAGGGCACGAGCGGCAGCGGGAAGCCGAGCACGAGATGGGTGAACAGGACGGCCGCGGCCTGCCCCGTCAAGGCGAGCCAGCGCAGGCGGAACAACGTGTTGACGCGCAGTCGACGCGCCGGCTGTCCGAGGTCGATGTTGCTCAGTTTCGGCATGGGTCGGAGTTCGGTCCTCGTGCGGTTGCGGTGCCGGGCGGCCGGAGCCCGCCCTGCCGCCGCGGACGGGCTACCGGGGCAGGAAGGCTCAGCGGGCGTGATGTCGCGATTTTCGACGCGAAATCAACGCGGCGAATTCGTCCTGCCGCGTCGCCGCGCGGTTTTGTCGGCCCATCCGGGTTCGGCACGGCCGCTCCGATCCTTTATAGCTATGGCATGACCGCTGCTCCGCCCGCCATCGCGCTCCGCGCCCTCACCAAGATCTACAAGGGGCGGCCCGCCGTCGACGGGCTGACGCTGGAGATTCCCCGCGGTTCCGTCTGCGGGCTGCTGGGCGGCAACGGCGCCGGCAAGACCACGACGATCGGCATGATCATGGGGCTCATCCTGCCGACCTCGGGCGAAGTCCGCGTGCTGGGCGTCGACATGGTGCGGGACCGCCACCGCGTGCTCGGCCGCATGAACTTCGAGAGCCCCTACGTCGACATGCCCCACCGCCTCACGGTGCGCCAGAACCTCGACGTCTTCGCCCGCCTCTACGGGCTGCGCGACCGGCGCGCCCGCATCGCCGAACTCGCGGCCGACCTCGCGCTCGAGGCCTTCATGGACCGGCCCGCCGGCGCCCTGTCGGCCGGGCAGAAGACCCGCGTGGCGCTCGCCAAGGCCCTGCTGAACCGCCCCGACGTGCTGCTGCTGGACGAGCCGACGGCCTCGCTCGATCCCGATACGGCCGATTGGGTGAGGAGCCTCATTGTGGCGGACCGGCAGGCGCGGGGCACCACGATCCTGCTCGCCTCGCACAACATGGCCGAGGTCGAGCGGCTCTGCGACCGCGTGGTGGTGATGAAGGCCGGCCGCATCGAGGCGGACGGGACCAGCGACGCGTTGAAGGCCCGTTTCGGCCGCGACACGCTGGAGGCCGTGTTCCTCGATGTGGCGCGCGGCACGGGCGACCCCGTTCCGGAGCCGTTCCGCGACGCCGCGAGGGTCTCGGCGTGAGGGCCCTGTCCGACCACCTCGTCTTCTCGCCGGCACGCGTCTCGGCGCTGGTGACCCGCTACTCCTACCTGCTGCGCGGGTCCTGGCCGCGGCTGCTCGATCTCATGTACTGGCCCACGGTGCAGCTCGTGACCTGGGGCTTCATCCAGCGTTTCGTCGGCCAGGCCGCCGCCCAGGGCGGCGCCCAGGGACGGCTCGCGGTCGGCGCCGGCACGCTGATCGGCGCCGTCATGCTGTGGGACGTGCTGTTCCGCGGCCAGCTCGGCTTCTCGCTGTCGTTCCTCGAAGAGATGCATTCGCGCAACATCGGCAACCTGTTCATGTCGCCGCTGCGCCCGCTGGAGTTCGTGGCGGCGCTGATGGTCATGAGCCTCGTGCGCCTGGCGCTCGGCGTCGTGCCCGTGACGGGCCTCGGCGTGCTGTTCTTCGGGTTCAACCTCTGGTCCCTGGGGGTTGCCCTGGGCTTCTTCTTCGCCAATCTGATGCTGACCAGCTGGAGCGTCGGCCTCGTCGTGTCGGGGTTCCTGCTCCGCCACGGGCTCGGGGCAGAGGAACTGGCCTGGAGCTTCATGTTCCTGCTGCTGCCGCTGTGCTGCGTCTACTATCCCGTGGACGTCCTGCCGGGATGGCTCCAGGCCGTGTCCTGGGCCCTGCCACCCACCTATGTGTTCGAGGGGCTGCGGGCCGTTCTCAACCAGGGGGTCGTGCGCGGCGACCTCATGGCCGAGGCGCTGGCCATCAACGTCGGGCTCTTCGCCCTCGCCACCGCGGCGTTCCTCTGGTTCGTGCGCCGCTCGCGGGTGGCGGGGACGCTGCTGCAGATGGGGGAATGATCCGGCTTCCCGCCCCCCTTTTGCGGGACGAAACGTGACATGGGACGTTGTCGCCCATCCGCCCAGGGTCTATCTCTGAAGTGTTGGCGCGGCCGAGGCCGCTCCGGTGACGAACTCCAACCCCCGGGTGTGACTTGGGCCAGATGAAGATCAGCTACCCCATGTTCGAGATGACTCATCTCGCCCTGGCCCCGGCGCGCGCTCTGTCGGATGCGACGCGTCTCCTGTTCAAGAACCCGCTCAATCCTTGGACCTATACTCCCGTCGGCCGCAACATCGCCGCCTCGGCCGAACTGTTCGAGCGCATGACTCGCCGTTATGGCAAGCCGGTGTTCGGCCTCGACCATACGACGGTCGACGGGCGCGAGCTCGCCGTGACCGAGATGCCGGTGTGGGAGCGGCCCTTCTGCAAGCTGCTGCACTTCCGCAAGCACGACGACGGCGCCCCGGTCCCGACGTCGAAGATGCTGGTCGTCGCCCCCTTGTCGGGCCATTACGCCACGTTGCTGCGCGGCACCGTCGAGGCGCTGCTGCCGCATTTCGACGTCTATGTCACCGATTGGGCGGATGCCCGCATGGTGCCGGTCGCGCTGGGCAAGTTCGACCTCGACGACTACATCTCCTACCTGGTCGAGATCCTGCACGTCCTCGGCCAGGAGGGCGTTCCCGTCCATACGCTGGGCGTGTGCCAGCCGGCGGTGCCGCTGATCGTGGCGGTGGCCCACATGGAGCGCAACGGCGACCCGCTGCATCCGGCCTCGATGACGCTGATGGGCGGCCCCATCGACACGCGCTGCAGCCCCACCGCGGTGAACAAGCTCGCGGAGGCGCGCGGGACGGAATGGTTCCGCGACAATTGCCTCGAGACCGTGCCGTTCCCCTATCCGGGCATGGGCCGGCGGGTCTATCCCGGATACCTGCAGCTGTCGGGCTTCATGGCCATGAACATGGACCGGCACGTCAACGCCCATACCGACATGTTCCACCACCTCGTCAACGGCGATGGCGATTCCGCCGAGAAGCACCGCGACTTCTATGACGAATACCTCGCGGTGCTGGACCTCACGGCCGAATACTACATGCAGACGATCGAGCAGGTCTTCGTGCGGCAGTCGCTGCCGAAAGGCGAGTTCGTCTATGCCGGCGAGACGATCGATCTCGGCGACATCCGCCGCACCGGCCTCATGACGGTCGAGGGCGAGCGGGACGACATCTCGGGCGTCGGCCAGACCAATGCGGCGCAGCGGCTCTGCCGCAACCTGCCGGAGGCGTTGAAGCTCCACTACCTCCAGCCCGGCGTCGGCCATTACGGGGTGTTCAACGGCTCGCGCTACCGCAACGAGATCGTGCCCCGCATGGTCGAGTTCGCCCACAGGGTCGAGGCGGCCGACCGCGCCGACGCCGCCTGAGCCGCCCGCGGATCGCCCGATCCGCATGGACGCTCGCGTTAGCCTCGCTTAAGCTTGGGCGATGTTCTGGACCCGTTCCCCCGTGCGCGCCGGGCCGCAGGAGCCGGCGCGGCGCCCGGCTCCGGTGCTCGACGTGATCCACGCGGGCGCGACCCATCGCGTGCGCGTCAAGCGCGTCGCGACGGCCCGCCGCTTCACGCTGCGCGTCCGCTCCGCCGACGGCGAGGCCGTGCTGACCATGCCGCCCCACGCCTCGCTGAAGAGCGCCCAGGCCTTCGCGAACCGCAACGCCGCTTGGATCGGGACGCGCCTCGCGGCCCTGCCGGGCCGCATCCCGCTGCTGCCCGGCACCGTCGTGCCGCTGCGCGGGCTCGACCACCGCATCGCGCTCGACCCCGAGGTGCTGCGGCGCTGCCAGGCGGGCCACGATGCCGGCGGCGCGCCGCTGCTGCGCGTCGCCTCGCGCCTGCCCGACCCCGAGGCGGCGGTGGTGCAGTTCCTGATGGGCGAGGCGCGGCGCGACCTCGGCGAGGCGGTCGCCCGCCACGCCGCGCGCGTCGGCCGGTCCGTCGCCCGCATCACGCTGCGCGACACGCGCTCGCGCTGGGGGTCCTGCACGTCGCGGGGGGCGCTGAACTTCTCGTGGCGGCTGATCCTGGCGCCCCCGCCGGTCCTCGACTATCTCGCCGCCCACGAAGTGGCCCACCTCGTCCACATGGACCATTCCGACCGCTTCTGGCAGGTGGCGCGCGGCCTCGCGCCTGCGATGGACGAGGCCGAGGACTGGCTGAAGCGCCACGGGCCGGCGCTGCACCGATACGGAGCGGCAGGATGAACGCCATCACGACCGGCACCGCGGCAGCAGGGCCGAAGGAGCCGGCCGTCACGGGTGCCGCCGACATCGCCGCCATCGGGGCGGCGGGATGGCCCGCGGGTCTGCCGACCGACACCTACGACCTGTTCCGCCGCTCGGCCGAGCGTTTCGGGGACGCGACCGCGCTGTCGTTCTTCCTCACCGTCGCGGAGCACCGCAGGACACGGGACTGGAGCTACCGTGCCCTCTTCGTCGAGATCACGCGGGCCGCCAACCTCCTCACCCGGCTGGGCGTCGGGCCGAGCGACGTCGTCGCCTACGTGCTGCCCAATCTGCCCGAAACGCATTTCGTGCTCTGGGGCGGCGAGGCGGCCGGCATCGCGCTGGCGGTCAATCCCTTGCTGGAGGTCGAGCCGATGGCCGACATCCTGCGCGCCGCGCGGCCGCGGGTGCTGGTGACCCTGGCGGCCTTCCCAGGCACCGACCTCCACGACAGGGCCATGGCGGCTGCCCGGGCCGCCGAGATCCGCGACGTGGTGCTCGTCGACCTCGCCGACGCGGTGACGGGCTGGCGGCGCATCCCCGCGCGGCTCATGGCGTGGCGGGCCGGGCGGCAGGCCGCGCGGCGGGCGGTGGCGGCGCCCGGCCGGGCCCCGGTCCTGCACCGCTATCGGCGCCTCGCCGCCGCGGTGCCGGGCGACCGGCTGCTGCGCGAGCGGCCCATCGCGCCCGGCGACGCGGCCTCGTATTTCTGCACCGGCGGCACGACCGGCCGGCCCAAGATCGCGGTCCGCACCCATGCCAACGAGGTCGCCAATGCCTGGATGAGCGGCCGCATGGCGGGCGACGCCGCGCGGCCGGGCGACACGACCTTCTGCGGGCTGCCGCTGTTCCACGTCAACGCCGCCATGGTGACGGGCCTCGCGCCCTTCCTGCGGGGCCACCGCGTGCTGCTCGGCACGCCCCAGGGCTACAGGGCGCCGGGCATGCTCGACCGGTTCTGGGAGATCGTCGAGCACCACGCCGTCACCAATTTCAGCGGCGTGCCGACCCTCTATGCCGCCCTGCTGCAGCGGCCCGTGGCGGGCCGGGACCTGTCGTGCCTGCGCTACTGCTACTGCGGCGCCGCCCCGATGTCGGCCGACCAGATCCGGGCCTTCGAGGCCATGACCCATGTGGTGCTGCTCGAAGGCTACGGTCTCACGGAGAGCACCTGCGTGGTCTCGCTCAACCCACTCGGGGGCCAACGCCACGCGGGTTCGATCGGGCTGGCGCTGCCGTTCCAGGCGGTCCAGCCCGTGCTGCTCGACGCGGAGGGGGCCTATCTCGGGGACGCTCCCGCGGGAGAGCCCGGCGTGCTGGCCATCAGCGGGCCCAACGTCTTCTCGGGCTACCTGTCGGCCGAGGACGAGCGCGGCGTCTGGATCGACCGCGGCGACGGACGGCGCTGGTTCAACACCGGCGACATCGGGCGGATCGACCGGGACGGCTACATCTGGCTGACGGGCCGCGCCAAGGACCTCATCATCCGCGGCGGCCACAACATCGACCCGCGCGCCATCGAGGACGCGCTCTGCCGCCACCCGGCGGTCGAGCTCGCGGCCGCGGTCGGCCGTCCCGACCCGCATGCGGGCGAATTGCCGGTCGTCTACGTGCAACTCCACGGCGGGGCGGCGGCCACGGAGGCCGACCTCCTCGCCTTCGCCGACCGCGAGGTCGGCGAGCGCGCCGCCCAGCCCAAGGCCGTCCGCATCCGGGAGCAGTTGCCGCTGACCGCCGTGGGCAAGATCTTCAAGCCCGCGCTGCGCGAGGCCGAAGTGCTCCACTACATCGCCGAGACCCTGGCGGCGGCGGGGCTCGCCGGGACCACGACCCTGGTCCAGGAGCCGCGCCGGGGCCTCGTGGCGACGATCCGGGCCGATGCCGCCGACCGCGACGCGGTCCGGCGGGCCTTCGCCGGCATCACGACCTTTCGGGTCGAGGTGAGCGCCTCGGCGCCGTGAGCGGCCCGCTTCAGCGCCGCCGGAAGGTGAAATAGGCCGGCGGCCGGCCTTCGCGGATCGCCTTCTGCTCGTAGCGGGTCGAGGGCCAGCCCGGGAAGGGGTGGCGCCACGCCGCGGCGTCGGCCGCCTCCCAGGCGAAGTCGCGGGACCGCAGGATGCGGGCCAGGACCCAGCCGGCGTAGTCGTCGATGTCGGTCGCGAAGCGCAGCGCCGCGCCGGGCTTCAGGGCGCGCGCCAGGCGGCCGAGGTTCTCGTCGGACAGGAACCGGCGCTTACGCTGGCGTCGCTTCGGCCAGGGGTCGGGATAGAACACGTCCGCGCCGTCGAGGCAGGCCGGGGGCAGCACGTCGAGGAGTTCGCCCGCATCGCCGGGGTGGAGGCGCACGTTCGCGAGGCCCAGCGCCTCGATGCGCTCGACCATCTTTGCGACGCCGTTGAGGAAGGGCTCGCAGCCGATGAAGCCGACGTCGGGGAACCGCCCGGCCTCATGGGCCAGGTGCTCGCCGCCGCCGAAGCCCACTTCGAGCCGCAGGCCCGCGGGCGCGGTGGGGAACAGCGCCGCCGGATCGGCCGCCGCATCGAGGTCGATCTCGAGCCGCGGCAGGTCTCGCGCCATGCGTGTGCGCTGGTCCTTGCGCAGCGGCCGCCCGGCGCGGCGGCCGTGCAGCACGCCGGAGCGGTAGCGGCCTCCGAGCGGATTCAGGCGCTCCGCGGCGTCCGGCGTGGCGAGGGTCGGCGAATCAGGCGAAATGGCCACGCAGGGTCTCGGCGAGGTCGGTGGCTTCCCAGGAGAAGCCGCCGTCGGCGTCCGGAGCCCGGCCGAAATGGCCGTAGGAGGACGTGCGGGCGTAGATCGGCTTGTTGAGCTTCAGGTGCTCGCGGATGCCGCGCGGCGACAGCCGCATGACCTGCATGAGCACCTGCTCGAGCTTCGATTCGTCGACTTCGCCGGTGCCGTGCAGGTCGGCGTAGATCGACAGCGGATCGGCGACGCCGATCGCATAGGAGAGCTGGAGCGTGCAGCGCTCGGCGAGCCCCGCCGCGACGACGTTCTTGGCGAGGTAGCGCGCCGCATAGGCGGCCGAACGGTCGACCTTGGTGGGGTCCTTGCCCGAGAAGGCGCCGCCCCCGTGCGGGGCCGCGCCGCCGTAGGTGTCGACGATGATCTTGCGGCCCGTGAGGCCGCAGTCCCCGTCCGGCCCGCCGATGAAGAACTTGCCCGTCGGGTTGACGTGCCAGACCGTGTCGCGGCCGACGAAACCGTCCGGCAGGGCCTCCCGGATGTAGGGTTCGGCGAGGGCCCGGATGTCGCCCGAGGTCAGGTGCTCCTCGGTGTGCTGGTGCGAGAGCACGATCTGGGTGACGCCGACCGGCTTGCCGCCCTCGTAGCGGACCGTGACCTGGCTCTTGGCATCCGGACCGAGGCCCTTCTCCCGGCCGGAGCGCCGCGCGTCCGACAGGCCGTGCAGGATGCGGTGCGCGTAGTAGATCGGCGCCGGCATCAGTTCCGGCGTCTCGCGGCAGGCGTAGCCGAACATGATGCCCTGGTCGCCGGCACCCTCTTCCTTGTTGCCGGCCTGGTCCACGCCGACCGCGATGTCGGCCGACTGCGCGTGCAGCAGCACCTCGACCGCCGCGGTCTCGTGGTGGAACCCGTCCTGCTCGTAGCCGATGTCCCGGATGGCGGCGCGGGCGGCGGCCTCGATCACGGCGGTGTCGAGCGAAGGGCCGCGGACCTCGCCGGCGATGACGACCCGGTTGGTGGTGGCCAGCGTCTCGCAGGCGACCCGGATCTGGTAGGGGTCGAGCCCGGCCTGCGCGCCCTCGCGGAAGAAGAGGTCGACGACTTCGTCCGAGATCCGGTCGCAGACCTTGTCGGGATGTCCCTCGGAGACGGATTCGCTGGTGAAAAGGTAGTTCTGACGGGCCACGCCGCGCCTCCTCGTCGGTCGAACGGGCCCGGGCCGGCCGCTGCCGCGGCCCAATCAGGCGCTCGAAATGCTTCGATGGGAGCGTGTTAAGCGCGCAGCGTTCGTTTCGTCAAGCGTTGGAGGCCATTTCGTTCGATAAACAGAACGACAGTGGCGTGACCGTCACGGCGCCGGCCGGACAGATCCGCGTGTCACGGCGCCTTGTCGGCCGCGCCGCCCGTGGGCGTCTGGGGGTCGCGCAGCGCCGGGAGGCTGTCCTCGGCCAGCGCGGTGACGAGGTCGATGATCTTCTTGCGGACGCGGCCTTCCTTGATGCGGACGAAGGCCTTGTTGAGCAGCAGGCCTTCGGCGGTCGACAGGAAATCCACCACGAAGCCGGCACCGTCCTCCGCGAAACTGGTCTCGCGCGCGCCACCTTCCGAGGCCGGCATGTCCTCGAAGAAGAAGGCGGGCGGCACGCTGAGGACACCGGCGATCTGCTGCAGGCGGCTCGCCCCGATGCGGTTCGTGCCCTTCTCGTATTTCTGGACCTGCTGGAACGTCAGGCCCAGGGCACCGCCGAGCCGCTCCTGGCTCATTCCGATCAGGACCCGCCGCATCCGCACCCGGCTCCCGACATGCCTGTCGATGGGATTGGGGACCTTCTTCACGGATTGCTCTCCAGACACGTCAGCCACCTTGTGCTTGCGCGGCGCCGCCGAGGCGTGACGGGGACGTCGGCCGGCCGGGATTGAGGCGGCCCATCATCGCCATCACAAGCTCCGCTTGTGCCGCCGTCCGACCCCGTATCGCATGAAGAAAATCCCGGTCAACAACAGACCGGCGATACACGCAAGAATGAGCCGATTCATCTCAGAAAACGGAGTAGGGGCGATCGATTTGGGCAAAAAACCATCCAAAACTGCGGCTTCACTCAGCGGTAACTCTTCCAGAACGCGTCCGTAGGGATCGATAATCGCCGAAATCCCGGTATTGGCGGCGCGGATCAGCGGCAAACCTTGTTCGATGGCGCGCAGGCGGGCCTGGGCGAGGTGCTGATAGGGGCCGGCCGTGCGCCCGAACCAGCCGTCGTCCGAGACGTTGAGGATCACGCCGTCCCCCAGGGGCTCGCCCCCGGCCGGCACCAGGGCACCCGAGAAGATGGCCTCGTAGCAGACCGCCGGGACCACCGGGGGCAGGCCGGGCACATGCAGCAGCTTGCGGCGCGGGCCGGGCGTGAAGCCGCCGGGGATGGGCACGAACTGCGAGATGCCGAGCCGCTGAAGCAGCGCCTCGAAGGGCGTGTACTCGCCGAACGGCACGAGGTGCACCTTGTCGTAGACGTCGCCCACGGCGTCTTCGCCCCCACCCGGGCGGATCACCTGGATGGAATTGTAGTAATGGGGCGGATGCGCGAGCGAGCCCGGCGTGCCCTCGACCCGCGCCGCGCCGGTGACCAGAACGCCGTTTCTAGGCAGGGCGCGGGCGATCGCATCGAGGGCCTCGGGGTCGCGCGTCAGGATGAACGGGAAGGGTGATTCGGGCCAGATCAGGTGGGTGACGTCGCCGATCCCGCCGGTCTCCTCGGACGTCGCCTGGTCCGACAGGGCGAGGTACTTCTTGAGCAGCGCGTCCTTGTTCTCGTAGGTGAACTCGCCGTCGCCGAACACGTCGGGCTGCATGATGCGCAGCCTCACGCCGGGCACGGTGCCGACGTGGCCGCCATGCAGGCGCAGCGCGCCGAAGCCCGCGAGTCCCGCCAGCGCGGCGGCGGCGAGGACGGTCGGCAGCAGCACGGCGCGCCCCGGCGTGCCGTCGGGCGCGGGGGGGCGGCGGTCCGCCAGCGTCGCCGGCGTGGCGAAGATCAGCACCGTCAGCGCCGTCAGGCCATGGAGGCCGAGGATCGCGGCTGGCTGGGCGAGCACCAACTGGGTGCCGAGCGTCATGCCGATGTCGTTCCAGGGGAAGCCCGTGAACAGCAGGCCGCGCAGCCATTCGGTGGTCAGGACCGCGAAGGCGAGCGAGACGATGCGCCCGGCCCCCGGCATCCACAGGGCGCGGGCCAGCGCGAATGCGACGCCCATGTAGAGCGCCACGACGGCCGGCAGGCCGATGACGCCGAACGGCATCAGCCAGGCGGTCTTGTCGGGCTCGACCAGGAAGGCGGCGCCGAGCCAGTAGAGCCCGGCGAGGAAATAGCCGAGACCCCACCACCACCCGGCCCCGAAGGCGGCGCGCAGCGTGGGCCACAGGTGGCGCCGCCGCCCCGAGCGCGACAGTGTGGTGCGCTCGGCGCCGTCGATCAGCCAGACCGCGACCGTCAGCGACAGCGCCATGGCGGGGAAGAAGCCCACGGGCGCCATGGCGAGCGCCCCGGCGGCGCCGGCGCCGAGCGCGATCGCGCGGCGCGCCCAACCGGTGGAGAGGACGACCCGATGGCTCACCGGCGCGGCGGCGCGGGCGCTTCCGGAGCGGGGCAGGGCGGCACGGTTCATCGACATGGCGCCCTTATAGCAGGACGCGCCGCCCTTGGCGCGCCGCCGCGCCCCGGCTCACGGTCCGGCGGCGGGGGTCCGGCAGGGCCCGCGCAAGCCCTGTGCCGGGCGGCGCGTCAGTCCGGCGCGCCCTCGGTGGCCGGCGGGGCCGCCGCGTCCGGGCCCGGCTCGGCCGGCGGCTCGGCGGGCGAGGGTGCCAGGGGCCGGATGCGCAGGCGCTTCACGCGGCGCGGGTCGGCGTCGAGGATCTCGAAATCGTAGTCGATGTCGGGCTGGCCGCTCACCACTTCGCCGCGGATCGGCAGGCGGCCGCACAGGCTCGTGACGAGGCCGCCGATCGTGTCGATCTCCTCGGCGTCGTCGCCGGCCGCGAGGTCGGCCCCGAGGGCGGCCGAGACGTCCTCGAGCGCGGCCCGGCCGTCGGCCAGGAAGGTGCCGTCCGGTTCGGCCGCGATCAGCGGGTCCTCGTCCTCGTCGTGCTCGTCCTCGATGTCGCCCACGATCATCTCGACGATGTCCTCGATGGTGACGAGGCCGTCGGTGCCGCCGTATTCGTCGATCACCAGCGCCATGTGGGTGCGCGACGCCTGCATCTTCACGAGGAGGTCCAGCGCCTGCATGGAGGGCGGCACGAACAGGACCGAACGGGTGACGTCGGCGCCCTCGACGGGCCGGTCGAGCGCACCGGGCTCGCCGGCGGCCAGGATCTCGACGAAGTCGCGGATGTGGATCATGCCGCGCGGGTCGTCGAGCGTGTCGCCGTGCACCGGCAGGCGGGAATGGCCCGCCTCGCGGAACACGCCCAGCACCTCGCCGAGCGTCATCTGCGAACCGATGGCGATGACGTCGGCCCGCGGCACCATGATGTCCTCGACCCGCAGTTCGTGCAGGCCCAGCACGTTGCGCATCATGGCGCGTTCCTGCACCGAGAACACCGAATCGGCGCCCGTGTCCTCCAGCGCGTCCTCGATGTCGTCGCGGATCGAGGCCGAGCCGAGGCCGAAGACGCTCCGCACCCGGTCGAACAGGCTCGGGCCGGAGGGCGGCGGAGCCTTGGCCCGGCGGGCGGCGGCGTCGCGGTCGTTGTCCCTCATGGCGCGGCGCCTACCGGTTCCGAACCCGCATAGGGGTCGGGCAGGCCGAGCCGCGCCATGGCGCGCGTCTCGAGCGCCTCCATGGCCTCGGCCTCGGCCGGAGTCTCGTGGTCCTCGCCCAGGAGATGCAGCGTGCCGTGGATGACGAGGTGGGCGACGTGGTGGCGGAGCGGCTTGCCCTCGGCCTCCGCTTCCCGCACCACCGTGCCGTATGCGATGGCGATGTCGCCCAGCAGGGCGGCGGCGCCCGGCCCCTCGGTGGGGAACGACAGGACGTTGGTGGGCCGGTCCTTGCCGCGCCACTGCCGGTTCAGGCCCTGGATCGTGTCGTCGTCGCAGAACAGGCAGGACAGTTCCGTGGCCTCGCCGGTCACGACGCCGGCTTCGGCGAGCGCCGCCGCGACGGCCTGGTCGACGAGGCTTTGCAGGTCGCCGATCGCCGTCCAGGACGGGTCTTCGACCGCGAGATCGACGGTGAGGCTCATCGGCTCGGCTTCTGGCCCTCCCTGGCGGCCTCTTGCGCGTCGCGCGTGGCCTTGTCGTAGGCCTGGACGATGCGGCGCACGAGATCATGGCGCACCACGTCCCCGTCGCGGAACTTGACGTGGCCGATGCCCTCGACCCCGGACAGCAGGTTCACGGCCTCGGTCAGGCCCGACTTCTGCCCCGCCGGCAGGTCGGTCTGGCTCGGGTCGCCGTTGATGATCATGCGCGAGCCTTCGCCGAGGCGGGTCAGCATCATCTTCATCTGCATGGAGGTGGTGTTCTGGGCCTCGTCGAGCAGGATCACGGCGTTCGACAGGGTGCGGCCGCGCATGAAGGCGAGCGGCGCGACTTCGATGATGCCGGTCTGCATGCCGCGCTCGACCGTGCGGGCGTCCATGAACTCGTTCAGCGCGTCGTAGATCGGCCGCAGGTAGGGGTCGATCTTCTCGCGCATGTCGCCCGGCAGGAAGCCCAGCCGCTCGCCGGCCTCGACGGCCGGCCGCGACAGGATCAGCCGCTCGACGGCGCCGCGCTCGAGCAGCGAGACGGCGTGGCCGACGGCGAGCCACGTCTTGCCCGTGCCGGCCGGCCCTTCGGCGAAGACGAGCTCGTACTTCTTCAGGGCCCGGAGATAGAGGTCCTGCGCTACCGTGCGGGCCTTGACGGCACCGCGCTTGCGGGTGCGGATCTCGTCGAAGACGAGGCGTTCGTTGACGGCTTCCTTGGGGAAGAGCGAGGCCTGGAGCGCGCCTTCCTCGATGGCGCCGTCGACGTCGCCGGGCGTGATCGACTGGCCGGACTGCACGCGGCCGTAGAGCGCTTCCAGCACCCGCCGGGCATGTTCGCAGGCCTCGGGCGCGCCCTTCACCACGATGTGGTTGCCGTTGGCATTGGCCACGACGTTGAGGCGGCGCTCGAGCTTGGCGATGTTCTGGTCGTACTGGCCGAGCACGAGCGAGGTCAGCCGGTTGTCGCCGAAGGCCAGCGTCACCTCGGCCCGCTCGGTGGCGCCGCCGAGCCCGTCGGCCGGCAGCCCGTCCGGGCTCATTGTCGGCAGCGCCGCGTCGCGGACCGCGCGGCGCAGGGGGATCCGATCGGGCGACTTCATGATGCCAGCCGCTCCGCTGCGGGATTGGAGGTTGCGCCGGCCGTCCACGCCGGATCGGCCAAGCGGCCGGCGAGCGAGTTCGGGCCGACCGACAGGATATCGACGGCGCGCACCGTGCCGATGAGGCTCGCGTCCCCCTCGACATGCACGGCCTGGAGATAGGGCGTCCGGCCGCCGACCTGGCCGGGATGACGGCCGGGCTTCTCGAACAGCACGTCGAGGCGGCGGCCGACCGTGGCGGCGTTGAAGGCCTGCCGCTGCGCCTCGATGAGCGCCTGGAGCCGGTGGAGCCGCTCGCGCATCACGCCGTCCTGGACCTGGCCGGGCAGGTCGGCGCCCGGGGTGCCGGGCCGGGGCGAGTATTTGAACGAGAAGGCCGACGCGAAGCCGACCTGCCGCACCAGCGCCAGCGTGTCCTCGAAGTCGCGGTCCGTCTCGCCGGGGAAGCCGACGATGAAGTCCGACGAGAGCGCGATGTCGGGCCGCGCGGCCCGGATCGCGGCGACGCGGTCGAGATAGGCGGCGACGTCGTGCCGGCGGTTCATGGCGTGCAGGATGCGGTCCGAGCCCGATTGCACCGGCAGGTGCAGGAAGGGCATCAGCGCCGGCAGGTCGCGGTGGGCCGCCACGAGGTCCGCCGCCATGTCGTCGGGGTGGCTCGTCGTGTAGCGGATGCGGGCGAGGCCCGGCAGCTCGGCCAGGCGCCGCACGAGCCGCGCCAGCGTCCAGCCCGCGCCGGCGGCGTCGACCCCGTGATAGGCGTTGACGTTCTGGCCCAGCAGCGTGACCTCGCGCACGCCCGCGTCGAGCAGCGTCCCGACCTCGGCCAGGATGGCGGCCGGCGGGCGGGACGTTTCGGCGCCGCGCGTATAGGGCACGACGCAGAAGGAGCAGAACTTGTCGCAGCCCTCCTGCACGGTGACGAAGGCCGAGACGCCGCGGGCGCGCGTCCTCGCGCGGGAGGGGGCCGCGAGATGGTCGAACTTGCTCTCGACCGGGAAATCCGTGTCGACCACGCCGGGGGCGCGGCGGGCGCGGCGCACGAGGTCGGGCAGGCGGTGGTAGCTCTGCGGCCCGACCACGAGGTCGACGGCGCGCTGGCGCCGGATGATCTCCGCCCCCTCGGCCTGCGCCACGCAGCCCGCGACCGCGAGCGTGACGTCGCGGCTGGAAGCCTCCTTCATCTCCCGCAGCTTGCCGAGCTCGGAATAGATCTTCTCGGCGGCGCGCTCGCGGATGTGGCAGGTGTTGAGCACCACGAGGTCGGCCTCGTCCATGTCGCCCGTCTCGGCATAGCCTTCCGGCGCCATCACGTCGGCCATGCGGGCCGCGTCGTAGGCGTTCATCTGGCAGCCGAAGGACTTGATGAAGAGCTTCAGCGGCCGCGCCTGGCTCTCTGCCGCGGCAGCGTCGGGCGTGGCGTCGGGGCGGGCGAACGGCTGAAGAGGTGGTTCCGTCATGATCTCGTGGATGGGGCCCGGGCGGTCGCGCCGTTCCGTATCTTAGGGATTTTCGACGCCGTGACGACCGAAATCCCGGCAGGCGGGTCGAAAAAGCGCGGCGCCCGCGCCGCCGGACGGCCGCGAGGCCCGGGCACGCCGGCGCCGGCGCCCTCTCCGCGGGGGCGCTCGGGGTTCACAGGATGCGAAATACGCTGTCCGGTCTCCCGCCGCCCCCTCCACTGTCATGCCCGGGCTTGTCCCGGGTACCCACGCCGACCCGTGCTGCCGCGGGTCTTCGGACCGGGCCAGGGCCGTCCGGGGCGAGGAGCGGCTCGGCGCGGCGTGGGTGGCCGGGACAGGCCCGGCCATGACGGGATGGAGTGCGGGAACCGCTCCGGAACCGCCATGCCCTCCCTCGACCGGTGTTCTCCGCCCCCTCCAGGGTCATGCCCGGGCTTGTCCCGGGTACCCACGCCGGCCCGTGCCGCCGCGGGTTTTCGGACCGGGCCGGGGCCGTCCGGGGCCGTCCGGGGCTAGCAGTGGCTCGGCGCGGCGTGGGTGGCCGGGACAAGCCCGGCCATGACGGGAGGGAGGGCGGGAACCGCTCCGGAACCACCATGCCCTCCCTCGACCGGTCTTCTCCGCCCCCTCCAGGGTCATGCCCGGGCTTGTCCCGGGCACCCACGCCGACCCGTGCTGCCGCAGGTGTTCGGACCGGGCCGGGGCCGTCCGGGGCTGGGAGCGGCTCGGCGCGGCGTGGGTGGCCGGGACAAGCCCGGCCATGACGGGATGGAGTACGGGAACCGATCCGGAACCACCATGCCCTCCCTCGACCGGTCTTCTCCGCCCCCTCCAGGGTCATACCCGGGCTTGTCCCGGGCACCCACGCCGACCCGTGCTGCCGCGGGTTTTCGGACCGGGCCGGGGCCGTCCGGGGCCGTCCGGGGCGAGGAGCGGCTCGCCGCGGCGTGGGTGGCCGGGACAAGCCCGGCCATGACGGGACGGAGTGCGGGAACCGCTCCGGAACCACCATGCCCTCCCTCGACCGGTCTTCTCCGCCCCTTCCAGGGACAAGCCCGGCCATGACGGGAGGGAGGGCGAGGACCGATGTGGCGGAAGCGCGTGCCCTGCCGGCACCAGCACGGTTCGCGCTAGCCGAGGCGGCGGCGCAGGACCAGCGCGGTGGCGGGGGCGCCGTCCTTGACGCGGTAATAACCCTCGCGTCGCGCCACTTCGGCGAAGCCGAGGCCCGCGTAGAGCCGGCGGGCCGCGGTGTTGCTCTCCGCCACTTCGAGGAACCAGGACTTCACCCCGTGGCGCGACAGGGTATCCATGTTGGCCCGCATGAGGCGCCCCGCGAGGCCGAGCTTGCGGCTCGCCGGGTCGACCACGATGGTCAGCACCTCGGCCTCGTCGGCGGCGCGGCGCGACAGGACGAAACCCAGCACCCGCCGGGGATCGCGGGTGTCGACGGCGGCATGGCCGAAGGAGGTCTCGGCGCCGATCAGCCGCTCGAAGTCGAGCGCGTCCCACGCATGGGGAAATCCGGTGGCGTGGAGCCGCGCGCAATCCACCGCATGGTCGCCGTGCAGCACGGTCACGTGGCTCGGCCTCGTCCGTCCGAACATGGCGTCCTCCTCAGCCGACCCGGGCGCCCGGGGCGTCCCCCGGAGCCAGGAGGCCGCTCGGGCGCGGCGGGGTCGCGTCGGGCGCCTTGAGGTAGAGCGGGCGCGCGATGGCGCGTTCGGGATCGGCCAGGGCACCGAGCCGCGCCACGAAATCGATGTCCGGCAGGGCGTGGAAGCCCTCGCTGTCGGCCGTGACGCCGAGCGCGAAGGCGGCGCGCGCCAGCGCGGGCCCGCCCGAGCCGATGAGCCGCCAGGGGCCTGCGCCGAGCGCCCGCGCGGCTTCGGCCACGGACAGCAGCGCCGGGCCGAGCAGCGTCTCGCCGCGCGGCCCGAAGCTCTGGACGAAGACGTTGTTGTGGCGTGCGTCGATGGCTGCCACGATGGGCGGGCGGGCGCCGACCGCGATGGCGGGGGCCGCGAGGGCGGCCAGCGTCGAGACGCCCACGACAGGCACCCGGCAGGCGAGCCCGAAGGCGCGCGCCGCCGCGACGCCGATGCGGATGCCCGTGAACGACCCCGGGCCGATGGTCACCGCGACGCGGGTGACGGCCGCGAAACCGCCCGGCGCCCGCGCCACGATCCGGTCGACGAGGGGCAGCAGCGCCTCGGCATGACCCGCCTGCATGAACAGCGTCTCGGCCGCGAAGGGCACCGTCTGGCCCGGAGCCAGGAGGCAGGCCGAGGTCGCCGCCAACGCCGTGTCGATCGCCAGGATCACAACCGTTCATCCCGTGGCGGCCGGGCTGCGGCCACGGGACGTGGCGGCGATGCGGCCGAGTGGTGACGCCCGTGTGACGGAGCGTCCTCGTCCGCCCTATCAGATCTGTTCGACGGCGTGAACTTCCGGCACGAAGTGCCTCAGCAGATTCTGAATGCCGCTCTTCAGCGTGGCGGTCGACGACGGGCAGCCCGCGCAGGCGCCCTTCATCTTGAGGTACACGACACCGTCCTTGAAGCCCTTGAAGGTGATGTCGCCCCCGTCGCCCGCCACGGCGGGACGCACGCGGGTCTCGATCAGGTCCTTGATCGTGTCGACGGTGTCGACGTCGGCCTCGTCGAAGAACTCGTCCCCGTCCGCGCCGTGGGGGGCGGGCGTCGCGTGCCCGGCCACGATGAGGGGCGCCCCGGAGGTGAAGTGCTCCATGATGGCGCCCAGGATGGCGGGCTTCATCTGCGCCCAGTCGCCGCCCGCCTTGGTGACGGACACGAAGTCGGAGCCGAAGAACACGCCCGACACGCCCTCGACCGAGAAGATGGCCTGGGCGAGCGGCGAGCATTCGGCGCCGGCGGCGTCGCGGATGTCCAGCGTCTCCTCGGCCAGGACGGGGCGGCCGGGCAGGAACTTCAATGTCGCGGGATTGGGGGTCGGCTCGGTTTCGATGAACATGTTGGATCCTCCGACCGGTTCAAAGCCGGCCTCAGACGACGGATATGGGGTTTCGCCCCGGCCGCTTATAGGGCCGGGACGCGGCGGCCGTCACCCCTGCGGACAGAGGTCGCCGCTCCTTCACCGGAAGGCCGTGTAGCGCGGGCGCGGCGGCGCCGGGGGGAGGCGCGCCGGGCGCCGCACGACGGGCGGGGCGGGCTTGGGCGGCGGCGGCCGATGCTCGAGCGCGACCGTCATCAGCCCGCCGACGAGGCCGAAGTTCTTCAGGAACTCCCACAGGTGCTCGCGGCCCTCGCTTTTGCGGTCCTGCACCATGAGGTCGTCGTAGGTCCAGAACTGGTGGTAGAGCAGCGCCGTCGCGGCGCAGAAGCCGGCCAGCACCACGGCGGCCTCGCGGTCGCGCTTCTCCAGCACGATCATGAGCGGCGCGATGGTCTCGACCGCGATGCCGAGATCGAGCAGCAGGCCGGGGTCGGGCAGCGGACCGGAGGCCGCCTGCTGCAGCGCCTGCCGGCGGTTCACGACCTTGTCGAGCGCGCTCGGGGGGAACAGGCAGACGAGGCTGACGCGGGTCAGCGTCCGGAGGAGGGGGTTGCGGATCATGCGGGCTCCTGCACATCGCGGGGGACGCGAGCCCCGGCGGGTTCGGAACGGGCTGCGTCCCGGTTCGGATCCGGGCCGCCTCAGCCCTTCACCGCGCCTGCCGTCATCCCCGCCACGATGTGCCGGTTGAAGCCGATGAACAGCAGCAGCGGCGGCACGGTGATGATGGCGATGTTCATGAACAGCAGGTTATAGGATGTGCTGAACATACTCTGAAAGTTGTAGAGGGTCAGCTGCACCGTCACGTTGTCCCGCCCCGGCAGATAGTAGAGCGGGTTGGTGAAGTCGTTGAAGATGGCGACCGACTGCACCACGACGTTGGTGACCACGACGGGCTTGAGCAGGGGCAGGATGACGCGGAAGAACAGGCTGCACGGGCCGGCGCCGTCGAGCAGCGCGGCCTCGTCGAGGTCCCGCGGGATGGTGGCGATGAAGGCCCGGGTCAGCAGGATGCTGAACGAGAGCCCGTAGGCCACCTCGATCAACACCAGGCCGGACAGGGTCTTGAACAGGCCGAGGCCCTGCAGCACCCAGATGGTCGGCACCACGGCGGGCGGGAACATGAGGCCGCACAGGACGAAGGCCTGCACGAGCGGGGTCGACCGGCTCGGGCGGCGCTGGAGGACGAAGGCCGCCATCGCGCTCAAGAGGACGAGCAGCGTGACCGACGCCACCGTCAGGACGACGCTGTTGACCATCGCCCGCACCACCATGAAGTCGTGCGACGTGACCACCTGGCGCAGGTTGTCCCACAGATGCGTCTCGCTCGGCCAGGAGAAGTCGAGCCGCGCGGCTTCCGGCCGCGATTTCACGGCCGTGAGGGCGATGAAGGCGAACGGCACCAGGAACACCGCCCCCGAGACCACGATGGCGGCGGCGCTGACGAGGGCGCGGGCCGGCCGCCTCATGCCGGCACCTCGGCCCGGTTGAGCACCAGCGTGAGCGGGACGATGAGGGCGGCGATGAACAGGAACAGGATCACGTTGCCGGCCGTCGAGAGGCCGTAGAAGCCGGCCTGGTACTGTTTGTAGATCACCGAAGCGATGACGTCGGACGCAAAGCCCGGGCCGCCGCGCGTCATGGCCCAGATGAGGTCGAAGGAGCGCAGCCCGCCGATCAGGCTGAGGGTGATCACCGTGAAGGCCGCCGGACGCACCAGGGGCAGGGTGATGTGCACGAAGCGCTGGACGGCTCCGGCGCCGTCGATCCTGGCCGCCTCGTAATAGTCCTCCGGGATGGCGGCGAGTCCCGCCATGTAGATGACCGTGGCGAGGCCGACGCCCTTCCACACGTCGACGAGGGCGACGGAGGTCAGCGCGAGGCCGGGGTCGGTCAGCCACGCGACGCCGGGCAGGCCGAGCTTGAGCAGGAGCACGTCGAAGAGGCCGTGGCCCGGGTCCATCAGGGCCGAGAAGGTCAGGCCCACGCCGACGGTACTGACCAGGACGGGGAAGAACACCACGGAGCGCAGGTAGGCGCGGCCGACGATGTCGGAGGTGAGGAGCAGGGCCAGCGCGAGGCCCAGGACCACCTTGAGGCTCGATGTGAGCACGGCGTAGACGAAGGTGTTGAGCAGGCCCCGGATCAGGAACGGTTCTCGCGTGAAGTCGACGAAGTTGGCGAAACCGATGAAGGTCGAGTCGAACAGCGTCCACCGGGTCATGCTGAAGTAGAAGGCGGCCGCGCTCGGCAGCAGGAACAGGGTGCCGAACAGCACGCCGGACGGCGCGTAGAACCACAGGGGATAGGGGCGCGCCAGCCTGCGGCTGCGCGAGGGTCGGGCTCGTGGCGGTCGCTGAGGCATGACGCGTCCTGGACGGTCGGGGTGTGTGGGCGTCGGGCGGGCGCCGGGGCCGTCGGCACCCGGCGATCGGACCGGCGCCGGCGTCACCAGTGCGGCAGGCCGAGTTGCAGGGCCTGCTTGCGGACGTCCTGGTCATAGAGCGCCGCGCCCTCGGCCGGCGTCCGGAAGCCGGAGCCCACCTCGACCGTGATCTGTTCCAGCGACGGACCCTTGACGGGCGACAGGAATTCGAGCGCCGGCGCCATGGTGTTCGGCGACTTGAAGTAGGCGCTGAGGTCGGCGACCGCGGGATGGAGATCGGCGGGCGGGCTGCAGGACTTGACGAGATAAGGACCGGCGGCGCCGACGGCGGCCGTCATGGCGGAGCAGCCGTCGGGACTCGCCACGAACGCGAGGAAGCGCAGGCTTTCCTCGGGATGTTTGGTGGCCTTGCTGGCGTAGACGGCATTCGGCAGCCAGACGGTCACGCCGTTGCTCGACGCGTGATCGCCGGGCAGCGCGAAGAACCCGACGTCGTCGACCTTGTCGGGGTAGGTGTCGGCGATGGTCGAGACCACCGAGCTCAGCATGGGGTAGTGGGCGCCCTTCCCCTCGGCCAGCATGCGCAACCCGTCCTCGAACCCGGCCGAGGCGAAATCGCCGTTGAGGTAGCCTGCCTTGAGGACCTCCGCCTGGCGCGCGAAGCCTTCGAGCGCCGCCGGCACGGTCGCGAACTTCGCCCTGTTCTCGGTATAGTCCGTCGCGAATCCGGGGTCGGCCGCCTGCACGTTGAAGAAGTCGGCGAGCACGAAGATCTGGGAGGTCCAAGTGTCCTTGAAGGTCTGGATGACGGGGACCTTGCCGGCCGCCTTGATCCTGGCGTTGTTGGCCTGGAACTGCTCCCACGTGGTCGGCACCGACAGGCCGAGCTCGGCGTAGATCTTGCGGTTGTAGAGGATGCCGCCGCCCATCGCGGCCTGCGCCGGCACGCCGTAGAGCCTGCCCTTGGCGCTCACCGCGGTCAGGAAGCTCGGATCGAGCGACGCCGTCACGGCGGGGTCGCTGACGGGCAGGAGGTTCTGCGCGGGATTGAGCGCCTGGAACAGCGCACCCGAATTGTAGAGGAAGATGTCGTCCATGTCGCCGGTCGCGAGCCGGGTCTTGACGAGGTTGTCGGCTTCCGAACCGTTCGGCATCAGCTCGGTCTCGATATGGATGCCGGGGTTCCGGGCCTCGAAGGCCGCCACCAGCTTCTCGGCAATGGCGATGGTGGCGGGGCTGTTGAAGTACAGGAAGCTCAGCGTCGTGCGCTCGGCGCCGCGGGCCGAGCCCGTGGCCGCCAGGACGAGCGACAGGACGACGATCGGCAGGTTTGCGAGCTTCAGGGTCATGGCGTGTCCTCCCGGGTTGCGGCGCGGCGTCCGTGCGCCGGCGCGGTCGTCGTCGATCGGGTCAGGCCCGGCCGGTGGGCGCGAGGCGGAACGTCGCCTCGTGCCGTCCGGCGGACAGGGGCAGACGCAGGCGCTCGTCAGCGTTTCGCGCCGGTGCGGGGGCGGCATCGACGGCGATGTCCCGGTAGGACGCGGCGAGGATCAGGGTCGCGGTCGTGCCCGGCGGCAGGTCGACCGCGTAGTGCACGCGATCCTCCTCGACGCGCCAGGTGACGCCGATCGGCCCGAAGCCGGTGTCGTGATGCGCCGACAGGGGCGACAGCTCCGGGATGATCACCGGCTCCAGCAGGACATGCGCGAACGCGGGCTTCTCGGGATCGGGCCGGAACCCGGCGACGGATTCGAACAACCACTGGCACACGGCGCCATAGGCGTAATGGTTGTAGGAGTTCATGGCGGGGTCGAACGGCTTGCCGTCCGGCCCGACGGCGTCCCAGCGCTCCCAGATCGTGGTGGCGCCCATGCGCACCTGGTAGAGCCAGCCGGGCACGTCCTGCTGGAGCAGCAGCCGCGCCGCGAGCCCCGCCTCGCCGGCCTTGACCAGGGCCGGGAGCAGCGCGGGCGTGCCGATGAAGCCCGTGCCGATCCGGCCGCCCGATCGCGCCACGCTGGCCTTGAAATACTCGATCGTGCGCGGCAGCAGGTCCGCCGGGACGAGATCGTGGAGGATGGCGAGGGCGTAGGAGGTCTGGTCGTCGTAGACGAGCCGGCCCGAGGGCGCGATGAACTCCTCGGCGAAGGCGGCCTTCACGCGCGCCGCCAGCGCCGCCATCCGTTGCTCGATGTCGCCGTCTCCCAGCACCGCGGCCGCCTTGGCGGCCAGCGTCGCCGAGATGAACAGGTAGAAGGTCGCCGCCGCGTCGTCCCCGATCGTCGGCAGGGGTTTCTCGCTGCTGCCCTTGGGCTGGAGCCAGTCGCCGAAGGTGAAGCCGCGCTCCGTCATGGCGCGCGGCGGCCGCACGATCGGCCCCTCGGAGATGCTGAAGACGTAGTCGACCCACCGCACCATGGCGGGCAGCATGTCGGCGAGCACCGCGCGGTCGCCGTAGTGCGTCCACAAGGTCCAGGGGATGACGCAGATGGCGTCGCCCCAGCCGGTGCTGCCGACGAAGTTCGGCAGCACACCGGGGCGCATCCGGGTCGGGTCGGGGACGACATGGGCGATCGCGCCGTCCGGGCGCTGGTCGGCAACGACGTCGCGCAGCCATTTGGTGAAGAAGGCCTGGCAGTCGTGCAGGTAGCAGGCCGTCGGGGCGAAGACCTGGGCGTCGCCGGTCCAGCCCAGGCGCTCGTCGCGCTGCGGGCAATCGGTCGGGATCTCGATGAAGTTGGAGCGCTGGGACCACAGCGTGTTGGTGACGAGCCGGTTGATCAGCGGATGGCCGGTGACGAAGCTCGCGGTGGGCGTGCCGACCGACGAGATCGGCACCGAGACGATCGACAGCACCGCCGCACGGCCGGAGACCGCCACGCGGGCGTAGCGGAAACCCTGGAACGAGAAGGTCGGCCGATAGGATTCCTCACCCTCGCCCTTCAGGATATAGACGATCCGGGCGGCGGCAGACCTGAAGTTGGCGTTGTCGAGATCCCTCGCGCCGTCGAGCACTTCGGCATGGTCGACGACGATCTCGGCCCCGGCCTCGCCGCGGACGGTCAAGGCGACGTATCCCGCGCTGTTCTGGCCGAAGTCGTAGACCGTGGCGCCGTCCGGCAGGTTCCACTGGGCATGCACCGGGAGGTCGGCGAGTTCGCGCACGGGCTCCGCCTCGTGTGCGACGAGAACGGAGGCGTCGAAGGCGACTTCGGCGCAGCCCGCCGTGTCGGCGAGGGTCTCGCGGCGCGCGTCGTAGACTTCGCCCGCATAGAGGCCGGCGCTCAGGATGGGGAGCTCGCCGCTCGTCCAGTGCGCGTCCGTGGCGAGCAGCGGGGCGCCGTCCCCCGCGCGGAGTTCGGCGATGGCGGCGACCTTGTCGCCCCAGACCTCCGTCATGGCGCAGGCGGCCCACATCAGTTGCGAGCGATACCAGCCATCCCCCAGCCAGATCTCGACGTGGTTCTGGCCGATTTCGAGCAGGTCACCCACGGGATAGGTCTGGAACGACAGGCGCCGGTCGTAACATGTCCAGCCTGGCGTCAGCACGTCGCGCCCCACGCGCCGGCCGTTGATGAAGCAGCGATACAGGCCGAGCGCGCTGATCGACAGGACGGCATGCGGTTCGGCGCGGTCGAGCACGACGCTCTGCCGGAGAAAGCTCGCCGGCATCCCGACCCCGCGATCGGCCAGCGGCCTGACCATGCGGGCGATCGAGAACGGCCGGCGTGATGCGCCGGCGACCGTCGTCAGTAACTCTTGCATGAACGTCTCCGGCCCACTCCGCTGCACCGCAGTCTCCGGAGCCTCGGAGGGGTGCGGAGCTGGCAGAGGCATATACTCGGGATGACCGATATCTGAAGCATTGTTCGCGGACGAAAAGATAGACCTGCCGTGCAACGGTTGGCAATCGAATTATCATGATCGAATTTGATCTGTAGCATCGATCCATCGATCAAATCCGCGCATGGTGGATGAGAGTGTTACCGACATCGACGATATCGTGTCGCCTTGAAATCGAGACCGGTCCTGGAGGCTGGCCTTTATGGGCTCGGAAAGAGCCGCGGTCGTTCCATATTTGCCAGGACCGCCCTTGTACGGGGACGGCGGACGGCGTCGCGGGCCCGGAGGCGACGCGCGAGGCATCGCTGCTGGGCGGATGCTCGCGATCGGTCTGCGGGAGAGGTCGCGCTCGGGCCCGCCCGCGGGGTCAGCGCGCGTCGAGCGCCCGGGCCGCGGCCGGGACGGTCCCGAGCCCCGGATGCGCATCGCAGAGGTGCCGGGGGCCGAGGTCGCCGAAGCCCGTCACGCCGAGCAGCGCCATGTCGCGGTCGACCTCGGCGCCGAGCAGGCCGATCGCGTGGCGCACGCCCGGCAGACCGGCCGCGGCGGCGGCGAACAGGAACGGCCGGCCGAGGAAGACGAAATCGGCGCCGAGCGCCAGGGCTTTCAGCACGTCCGTGCCGCGCCGCACGCCGCTGTCGAAGAGCACCGCCATGTCGCCGGCCGCGGCCTTGACGGCGGGCAGCGCGTGGAGCGGCGCCACGGCGCCGTCGAGCTGCCGGCCGCCGTGGTTGGACACCCAGACGGCGTCGACGCCGCGCCGGCCGGCCTCGGCGGCGTCGGCGGCCGAGAGCACGCCCTTGAGCACGAAGCGGCCCCGCCAGCGCCGCCGGATGAGGTCGACGTGCTCCCACGCGAGCCCGTCGCGCTTGCCGACGGCCCGGACGAGGTCGCGCGACAGGATGGGCGGGCCCCGGTAGGCGTCCATGTTCTCCATGTGGGGCATGCCGGCCCGCAGCGTGCGGGCGAAGGTGCCGAGCGACCAGGCGGGATGCGCGAGGCCGTCGACGAGCAGCCGCAGGCTCGGGCGCAGCGGGATGGAGAAGCCCGTACGGGTGTTGTTCTCGCGGTTGGCCGGCACCGGCACGTCGAGGGTGAGCACGAACGTGTCGAACCCCGCCGCCGCCACGCGGTCCACCATGGCGGCGATGCGCTCGGGCTCGCCCGGCAGGTAGGCCTGGAACCAGCGCGCGCCGCCCTCCGCGGCCAGCCGCTCGAGCCGCATGATCGACGTCGCGCTCACCACCATGGGCACGCCCTCGGCCCGCGCCGCCCGCGCCAGCACGAGGTCGCCCTCGAAGGTGGCGAGGCCCGACAGGCCCATGGGCGAGATGCCGAAGGGGAAGCGGTAGGGCTGGCCGAACAGGGTCGCGGCGGTCGAGCGGCGCGACACGTCGGCCAGCACGCGCGGCACGAAGGCGATGTCACGGAAGGCGCGGCGGTTGTCGTCGCGCGACTGGTTGGTCTCCGCCGCTCCCGCGTAATAGCCGTAGATCTGGCGCGGCAGGCGGCGGCGGGCGGCGGGCTCGAAATCGTCGAGCGCCAGAAAGCCGCGCAGGGCCCGCGGCCCGGCGTCGTCCGGCCGGCGCGCCGCGCCCGCCGCCGGCGCGGCGTGCTCCACGTCCCGGTGGGTCATCGCGGCTGCCCTGTCATGTCCGCGCTAACCCAGCAGTGCCACGACGGCGTCGCCGCAGGCGGCCGTGTCGGCCGTGCCCCCGAGGTCATGCGTGCGGGTGCGCGGGTCCGACAGGCTCCGCTCGATCGCCGCCATGATGTCGGCCGCGGCCGCGGCCTCGCCCAGGTGCTCCAGCATCATGGCGGCCGACCAGATCTGGCCGATCGGGTTGGCGACGCCCTGGCCGGCGATGTCGGGCGCCGAGCCGTGCACGGGTTCGAACAGGGACGGGAACGTGCCCTCGGGGTTGATGTTGCCGGAGGGCGCGATGCCGATCGTGCCCGTGCAGGCCGGCCCGAGGTCCGACAGGATGTCGCCGAAGAGGTTCGACGCCACCACCACGTCGAACCGGTCCGGGTTCAGCACGAAATGCGCCGCCAGGATGTCGATGTGGTACTTGTCCAAGCGCACGTCGGGGTAGCCCTGCGCCATGGCCTCCACGCGCTCGTCCCAGTACGGCATGGTGATGGCGATGCCGTTGGACTTCGTGGCCGAGGTCAGGTGGCGCTTGGGCCGCCGTTGCGCGAGGTCGAAGGCGTAGCGCAGCACGCGGTCGACGCCGTGGCGCGTCATCACCGTCTCCTGCATCACGGTCTCGCGCTCCGTGCCCTCGAAGATGCGGCCGCCGATCGCGGAATATTCGCCCTCGGTGTTCTCGCGCACGACGTAGAAGTCGATGTCGCCGGGCTCGCGGCCGGCCAGCGGCGCCTTGACGCCGGGCATCAGCCGCACGGGGCGCAGGTTGACGTATTGGTCGAAGACGCGGCGGAACTGCAGCAGCGAACCCCACAGCGAGACGTGGTCCGGCATCTTGGCGGGCAGTCCGACGGCGCCGAAGAAGATGGCGTCGTGCCCGCCGATGCGCGCCTGCCAATCCTCGGGCATCATGCGGCCGTGCCTGGCGTAGTAGTCGTAGGAGGCGAAATCGAAGTCGTCGAAGGACAGGCCGAGCCCCCGGCGCCGCGCCACCGCTTCGAGGACCTTGATGCCCTCCGGCACGGTCTCCTTGCCGATGCCGTCCCCCGGGATGACGGCGATGCGCCGCTGGTTGCCCGCCGTTGTCATTCAGCCGTCCTCCCGCTCCGGAACCCGCCGCGCCGGCGGTCCCGGCGGTCTCCATAGCCGGGTCCGGACCCGCGGGCGAGGTCCCACCCGGGCGGGCGGGGCCGCGCGCCGCGCGGGCCGGTCGCCGCCGTCAGCGGTCGTCGAGCGTGAAGCCGATCTTCAGCGTGACCTGGAAATGCGCGACCTTGCCGTCCTCGACATGGCCGCGGGTCTCGACCACCTGGAACCAGCGAATGTGCCGGATGGTCTTCGACGCGTCCACGATAGCCTCCTTGATGGCCTCGTCGATGCTGGTCGGTGACGATCCCACGACCTCGATCAGCCGGTAGGTATGCTCGGACATCGGTCTTCCTGTCGCGTGTGGCGCAGCACGGGCTGGCGCTCTGGACAGGAGGAATGCGCGAGGCGGCGTTTCGGCTCCCGCGGGCGTCCGATTCCCGTGCTCAATGCCGGTCCCGGGGCGGCACCGCGCAGGCGAGGAACAGGTAGAAGCCGTCGGACCGCGCGCCCTGCTCGGCCGCCGTCGGGCAGAAGCCCGCGGCCGGCGGGTCGCCCTGTGCGAAGGCGAAGCCGAAGTTCCATTCGCCCGACATGAGGAAGGGCGGGACCGGGGTCTCGGCCGACACGGCGCAACACAACCCTTCGTCGTGGCGACGATGAAAGATGTTCCAGGTGCGGTGTTCCGTGTCGCAGTCCATCGGGCGGCCTCGACCAGGTGAACCCGGCCAAGATAAGCGCGCGAGACGACCGGGCATTCACCTATGATGGACGGCCGGACGTGAAACGACGGAAAGTTCCGGCTCGCGACCATTTATTTCGTCGCAGCCCGCAGGCGCTGCGAGGGTGGGGCCTGGCGGCGGCGTCCGGCAGGCGCCGAGGTCCTGGGCGGCGCGGGCCTCGCGACAGGCGCCCGGGTGCCCGGCCCACCGCTCCCGGCGTCGGCCTCGGGCCCGTCCGGCACGACGCGCATCAGCGTCAGGAGATTGCGCACCTTGCGCAGGACCTCGAAGCGGAACCCGTGGAAGCTGAACACCTGGCCGACGTCCGGGATCGTCTGCGCCTCGTGGATGACGAGGCCGGCGATCGTGTTGGCCTCCTCGTCGGGCAGGTCCCAGTTCATCACGCGGTTGAGGTCGCGGATCGGCACCGAGCCGTCGACCGTCACGCTGCCGTCGGCGTTGAGCCTGAGGCCCTGGACGGCGAGGTCGTGTTCGTCGCGGATGTCGCCGACGATCTCCTCGAGGATGTCTTCCAGCGTCACGAGGCCCTCGACCTCGCCGTATTCGTCGACGACGAGCGCGAAATGCTGCTTGCGCCGGAGGAATTCCTGCAGCTGGTCCTGGAGGCTGGTGGTCGCCGGCACGAACCAGGGCTCGAACATGACGGCATCGACGTCGAGGCGCGAGGCGTCGCCGCCGAGCTCGCTCAGCGCCCGCAGCACCTCCTTGGCATGGAGCACGCCCACGATCTCGTCGGGCTCGCCCCGCCACAGCGGCAGGCGGGTGTGGGGCGAGGCCAGCACCTCGCGCAGCACTTCGGTGGCGGGCAGGGCCGCGTTGATGCTCTGCATCTTGGTGCGGTGGACCATGACGTCCTGCACTTCGAGCTCGTGCAGGTCGAGCAGGCCGCCCACCATGTCGCGGTCGCTGCGCTCGACGCCGCCCTCCTGGTGGAGCAGGTCGACGGCGCTCTTCAGCTCCTCGACGCCGCTCAGCATGGAGCGGTTCTCGTCGAGGTCGACACCGACGAGGCGCAGGATGAAGCGCACGAAGATCTCGACCGCGCTGAGCACCGGGCCGAAGGCCGCCACCATCACGGCCACCATGCGGGCCAGGACCAGCGAGGCCTTGTCGGGGAAGTTGATCGCGACGGTCTTGGGCAGCACCTCGGCGAAGACCAGGATGATGACGGTCATCAGCACCGTCGCGTAGATGACGCCCTTCTCGCCCGCCAGCGCCAGCAGCACGCTGGTGATGAGCGCCGAGGCGCCGATGTTGGCGACGTTGTTGCCGAGCAGCATGGCGCCGATGAAGCGCTCGCGGTCCTCGAGCAGGCGCGTCACGATGCCGGCGCGCCGGTCGCCCGCCTTCTCGATCGCGTGCATGCGGGCGCGGGACGCTGCCGTGAGGGCCGTCTCGGCGGCGGCGAAGAAGGCCGACAGCGTGATGCAGAGCACCACAATCGCGATGTCGAGCCAAAGGTCCGCCCCCTGGGCGGCGACTTCGGCCGGAGCGCCATGCATCGGTTCAGTCCTTCGCCAGCTCGTCGTTGAGGAAGCGTCGCACGGCCTCGGCTTGCACATCCGGGGCCACGAAGCTGCGGCCGATGCCGCGGGCCAGGATGAGGTTCAAGCGGCCGCGCGTCACCTTCTTGTCCTGCATCATGGCGTCGAGGATCGCGTCCGCGCCGTCCGACCATCCCGGCACGGCCCGGATGCGGGTCGGCAGGCCGGCGGCGTCGAGATGGGCCGCGACGCGCGCCGCGTCGTCCGGCGGGCAGAGGCCCTGCGCGGCCGAGAAGCGGAACGCCAGCGCGATGCCGATCGCCACGGCCTCGCCGTGCACCAGCCGGGCGCCGTCGTAGCGCGTCAGCCGTTCCAGCGCGTGGCCGAAGGTGTGGCCGAGGTTCAGGAGGGCCCGGTCGCCGCGCTCGTGTTCGTCGCGCGCCACGACCGCCGCCTTGGCGCGGCAGGACTGCGCGATGGCGTGGCGGCGGGCGGCGCCGTTCTGCGCGAAGACCTCGGGCCGGTTGAGGTCGAGCCAGTCGAAGAAGGCGGCATCGTCGATGAGGCCGTATTTCGCCACCTCGGCATAGCCGGCGCGGAACTCGCGCGGGCTCAGCGTGTCGAGGCAGCCGGTATCGGCCAGCACCAGGACGGGCTGGTGGAATGCCCCCACGAGGTTCTTGCCCTGCGGGGCGTTGATGCCGGTCTTGCCGCCGACCGAGGAATCGACCTGCGCCAGGAGGCTCGTCGGGACCTGGACGAAGCGCATGCCGCGCTTCAGCGTCGCCGCGACGAATCCCGCGAGGTCGCCCACGACGCCCCCGCCGAGCGCCACGACGAGGTCGCCCCGCTCGGCCCGCGCATCGAGCACGGCGCCGCAGACCTCGGCATAGGTGGCGAAGCTCTTCGAGCCTTCGCCGGGCTCGACCACGGCCGCGGCATGACGCAGCCCGGCGCGCTCGAGCGAGGCCGCGAGAACGGGCAGGTGGCGCTCCGCGAGGTTCCTGTCCGTGATGACCACGCAGGCGGCTCCGGGCGCCACGGCGGCGATGCGCGCGCCCGCCCCGGCGAGGAGGCCCGGCCCGATGAGGATGTCGTAGGAACGCTCGGCCAGGCCCACCGCGATGCGGGTCGGCTCGGTGGCTGTCAGGGGGTCCGGCGGGGTCACGGGACGAGGCGCCCCGCGATGGCGGCCGCCATCTGGTCGACCATCACGTCGTGCGAGCAATCGCGCGACTCGACCGTGAGGTCGGCCTCGGCGTAGACGGGGTAGCGTTCGGCCATGAGGCGCTTCAGGGTCCCTTCGGGGTCGGGCGTCCGCAGCAGCGGACGGTTGGACCGCTTGCGCACGCGGCGCATCAATACGTCGAAATCGGCCTTGATCCAAACCGAGAAGCTGCCCGCCTTGATGGCGGCGCGCGTCGCCGGATGGATGAAGGCGCCCCCGCCGGTCGCGACGATGCGGGGACCGCCCCCGATCAGGCGGCCGACGACGCGGTTCTCCCGGTCGCGGAAGAAGGGCTCGCCGTGGCGGGCGAAGATGTCGGGGATCGTCATGCCGGCGGCCGTCTCGATCTCGATGTCGCTGTCGACGAAGTCGAGCCCGAGGTGGGCGGCGAGGCGACGGCCCATGACGGTCTTGCCGGCACCCATCATCCCGGTCAGCACGATCGGCCGTGCCCCGAGGTTCCGGACGATGGCGGCGGCACGGGCGACCGCATCGGGACGCAGGACAGGCTCGGCCCGAGGCCCGCCGCCGTGGCTCCCCCTGCCGTGTTCCACCCCGTCCTGGTCCCCGAACCGCGCCGTCGCCCTCATGCAGCGACCTTTAGCACGGAGACCGGGCGTTGCTAATCCCGCGTGGGCCGAGACACGCGTGGCGCGAGAGGCCGGCCTCCCGGCGCGGGCCACGCCCCTGCTCGGGCCGTTCAGAGCACGCGGGGAGCGGACCGCGATGCGGCACTCATCCCCGACCCGAGAAGGTCGAGCTCAGCGCCGCTGCCGGCCGGCAATGCGCCGGGGCCGGAGTCGCGCCGGTGGCGCGGGCCGGCGTGAGTACGGGGACTAGCCCCGGCATGACGGCGGGGGAGTGCAGGGAGATCAGTCGAGGGAGGGCATGAGGGATCCCAAGCTGTCCCCGCCTTTCATCCCGTCATGGCCGGGCTAGTCCCGGCCACCCACGCCGCGCCGAGCCACTGCTAGCCCCGGACGGCCCCGGCCCGGTCCGTAACCCCGCGGCGGCGCGGGCCGGCGTGGGTGCCCGGGACAAGCCCGGGCATGACGGCGGAGGGGGCGGAGGAGACCGGTCGAGGGAAGGCACCATGGATCCCAAGCTGTCCCCGCCCTCCATCCCGTCATGGCCGGGCTTGTCCCGGCCACCCGCGCCGCGCCGAGCCACTGCTAGCCCCGGACGGCCCCGGCCCGGTCCGAACACCCGCGGCAGCGCGGGCCGGCGTGGGTGCCCGGGACAAGCCCGGGCATGACGGTGGAGAGGGCGCAGGGAGATCCGTCGAGGGCGGGCATGAGGGATCCCAAGCTGTCCCCGCCCTCCATCCCGTCATGGCCGGGCTCGTCCCGGCCACCCACGCCGCGCGGAGCCGTCAGTGGCCCCGGACGGCCCCGGCCCGGTCCGAAACCCCGCGGCGGCGCGGTCCGGCGTGGGTGCCCGGGACAAGCCCGGGCATGACGGTGGAGAGGGCGGAGGAGACCGGTCGAGGGAGGGCATGGTGGACCTGAAGTGGTCCCCGCCTCTTATCCCGTCATGGCCGGGCTTGTCCCGGCCACCCACGCCGCGTCGAGCCACTAATGGCCCCGGACGGCCCGGCGCGGTCCGAGGCCCCGCGGCGGCGCGGGCCGGCGTAGGCGCCCCGGGACGAGCCCGGGCAGGACGCTTGTGCTCCTCTCACTTCGCGCGGCTCGCCACCCCCTCCATCCGCTCCAGCGCGGCATCGAGGGTCGTGTCGCTCTTGGCGAAGCAGAAGCGCACCACGCTGCGCACCGGAGCCTCGGCGTAGAAGGCCGAGACCGGCACGGCCGCGACCCCGTGCCGGGTGACGAGGTCCTCGCAGAAGGCCGCGTCGTCGGCGATGCCGAGCGGCGCGAGGTCGACGTTGAGGAAATAGGTGCCGGCCGTCGGCAGGACCGCGAAGCCGCGCTCGGCGAGGCCGCCGGCGAGGCGGTCGCGGGAGCGCTGCAGGTCCGCCCGCATGCCGTCGAAATAGCCGTCGGGCTTGCCGAGCCCGAAGGCGACGGCGCTCTGGAGGTTCGGCGGCGTCGTGAAGGTGAGGAACTGGTGGGCCTTGCCCAGCACCCGCATGAGCGGGGGCGGCGCCACCACGAAGCCCACCTTCCAGCCGGTCAGGCCGAAGATCTTGCCCGCCGAGCCGACCTTCACGGTCCGCTCCGCCATGCCGGGGATCGTCGCCATGGGGACATGCTCCGCCCCGTCGAAGATGATGTGCTCCCACACCTCGTCACAGAGCGCCACGGCATCGTGGCGGATGCAGAACCCGGCCAGCCGCTCCAGCGCGGCACGGGGGAAGACCGTGCCGGACGGGTTCAGCGGCGAGTTGAACAGCACCACGCGGGTCCGCGGCGAGAAGGCCGCCGCGAGGTCGTCGTCGGTGAAGTCCCAGTGCGGCGGCCTCAGCGTCACGAAGCGCGGCACGCCGCCGGCGCGGCGCACCAGGGGCAGGTAGGCGTCGTACATGGGCTGGAACAGCACCACCTCGTCGCCGGGCGCGACGAGCGCCAGGAGCGCCCCGGCCAGAGCCTCGGTCGCTCCCGACGTCACCATGACGTCCTCGGCCGAGAGCGCGAGGCGCTGCACCCGGTTGTAGTGGGCCGCCACCGCCTCGCGCAGGTCGGGCAGCCCCATCATGGGCGGATACTGGTTCGATCCGTCCAACACCGCCCGCGCGGCCGTCTGCCGGACATCGAGAGGGCCGGGGTCCTCGGGGAAGCCCTGTCCGAGGTTGACGGCCCCGTGCTGACGCGCGAGGCGCGACATGGTCTCGAAGACGGTGGTGGGCAGGTCGGCGAAGACGGGGTTCACGGGGCGCGGCCTCGCGGGCGGGAGAAGGGCGGCCCCGAAGGGTGTCGGTGTTCGGGCCCGCTTTGGCAAGCCGGCCGGGGAGGGCTCCGGGCTCTGGCTCAGTCGGCACCGCCCGGCACGGCCGGGGTCCGCACGTCCCACAGACGGCATCCCGGGCCCTCCGTTACGAGGTCGGCCGTCAGCGGCACCCTGGCGCGGAGCTCCGCGAACCAGCCGCGCGAGGCCTCGTCGAGGACGAGGACGTGCCGGTAGCGGGCCAGGATGGCCTCGGTGCTCAGTACCTCGGTGGCGAGCGCGCTCCCCGGCGGCGACCAGTCGCGGAGGATCTCCATGATGTGGAAGTCCATGGCGTTGTTGCGCGCCCGGTCGGGCTGGCGGAGCACGACCTGCCAGTCGAGAGGGTAAAGCGTCGTCTGCGCCGGGGCGTAGCGGCTCCGCGGGAGCCAGGCATGCGGCGAAACCGCCACGACGGGCAGGCCGCCCCGCGCGGCCTCCTCCTCGAGGAACCGCCCGTCGGCGCGCAGGCAGGGGATGAAGCTCGTCTCGGGCGCGGAGGCGATGCCGACGAGGCCCGCCAGCGTCGCGATTCCCAGGGCCGAGGCGGCGAGGGCGGGGCGTGCGCGGCGCTGCGCGAAGCCCACGGCCGGGACGATCAGCAGCGCCGGGATGACGAGGTTCGGGATGAAGTAGCGCGGCACGAACACCGGCGTCGTCACCTGCGACGCCGCCCAGACCGCGACCGTCAGCGCCGCGAAGCCGGCGAGCGCGCCGTAGAGCGCCGCGAGGTCGGGGCGGGCGCGGCCCAGCGTCGAGAGGCGGAGAAGCCCCGCCGGCCGCCGCATCGCCGCCGCCGCGAGGCCGAGGCCGAGCAGCGGCGTGAGCAGCGGCGAGCCCGTGAGCGCCTGAAACAGCGCGGCGAGGTCGGGCGCGCGGATCCAGCCATAGGGCGACGCGACGGCGAGCTGCGCCGGCAGCGACACCGCGATCCAGCCCGCGGTCGCGGCGAACGGCGGGAGCGCCGCCGCGATCAGCGCCCGTCGCCGCGCCCGGTCGTGGCGGCTCACGGCACCGGCGGCGGCCAGCGTGACGGCGACGTAGAGGCCGCCGAACGTATGGCTGAGGGCCGCCACCACCCCGAGGGCTGCCAGCGCCGCGGTCCGGCGGCGCGTCGGCTCGTCGATCAGGTGGACCGCGGCGGCGAGCGTCGCGGCCGTGGCGAGGAGGTAGAGCGCGTAGGTGCGGGTCTCGAGCAGGGCGTAGCCCACGGTGTCGTCCGTGGCGCACAGGATCGCCAGCCCCGCCGCGACACCGAGCGGGTCCGCGACGCGCCGGCCGAGGCGGTAGAGGAGGACGGCGGTGCCGGCCAGGGCGGCGAGGTTGAACAGCCGCAGGACCAGTTCCGGTGCCGCCGGGACCGCATGGGTGAGAGCCCAGGCCAGCGCCATGTAGAGCGGCGGGTTGCCGTCGACGCCCCGCACCGCGCCGCTCACCATGTGGCCGAGGCTCGGCGCCTCGACGAGGGTGAGGGTGTAGAGCTCGTCGAGCCACAGCCAATGGCCCGACGCTGCCACGATGCGCCAGCCCGCCACCAGCAGCATGGCGGTGGCGAGCAGCGCCAGAACGCTGCCCGTGGCGGGACGCGTCCGTTCCCCGCCCGGCCGGCTGCCGGCCCACCGCTCGCGCATCCCGCCTCCTGCCGCGGGAGAACCGCGCACTGCGGCATGGATGGAGCGCCACGGCCCGCCCGTCAACAGCGCCGCGGAACGCGGATCGCCACGTCCGGTCGGGGATCACACCCTCCGGCCGGGCGGGTCACCAAGGCACCGTCCGGCCACGGTAGTCGAGGTAGCGCAGCCCCGGCCGCCCGAGCTGGGACAGCAGCACGGCGACGAGGCTGGGGACGCTGTCGGCGATGGAGAGCGGTGCATCCGCGCCGCCCATGTCGGTGCGCACCCAGCCGGGCGCCATCGCCACCATGGCACGCCCGCCGGCCGCGTGGCGGGCGGCGAAGCTCCGCATGAACATGTTCAGCGCCGCCTTGCTGCCGCGGTACACTTCGCGCATGCCGCTCTCGTTGTTGGCGATGCTTCCCTGTCCCGACGACATCACGCCGATCAGGCCCGTCCGGGGCACGAGGTCCTCGCAGCGTTCGAGCACCCGCATGGGGCCGAGGGCGTTGGTCACCATGACGCGCACGAACTCCTCCGTCGTCACCGCGCCGATCGTGTCGCGCACGTCGTTGGTGACCCCGGCGTTGACGAACAGCGTGTCCAGCCTCCGCCCCGACAGCCGGTCGCGCAGGGCCGCCACGTCGGCGGGCTCGCGGACGTCGACCGTCTCGATGACGAGCCGGCCTTCGGAAACCTCCGCGAGGTCGTGCAGCGGCGTGCCGGCGCGACCGGGCCGGACCGTCCCGACGACGTCCCATCCGGCTTTCAGGTATTCGGCCGCCATGGCGTGGCCGAGCCCGCGGGAAGCGCCCACGATGAGGATGGTGGGGGCGTCGCGGGGAGGGAGTGTCTGGGTCATGGGCGCAAGTCCTTCGTGGATGGCACGCCGATCGAGATGACCGGTCCGGCGGCGAGGCGCCAGACGCATGGGCCGCACAGGATGATTGCGCCCGGCGCCTCATGAGCCGTCGCGGGCGTGTTAGGCTCCGCCGCCATGGACGACGTCGACCTCAACCTCATCGTCGCGCTCGACGCCCTGCTGGCCGAGACCAGCGTGACGGGTGCCGCCCGCCGCCTCGGGCTCAGTGCCTCGGCGATGAGCCGCACCCTGGCGCGGCTGCGAGCGGCGACGGGCGACCCGTTGCTGGTGCGGGCCGGGCGAGGCCTCGTCCCGACGCCCCGGGCGGCCGCGCTGCGCGACCCCGTCCAGGCGCTCGCCCGCGAGGCGCGGGCGGTGCTGCGCCCGGTGACCGGGACGCTCGACCTCGCCTCCCTCGACCAGACGCTGGTGATCCGCGTGAGCCAGGGCTTCATGGAGAGTCTCGCGGCGCCCTTGGTCGCCGCCGTCGCGGCGGCCGCGCCCCTGCTGCGCCTGCGCTTCGCCCCGAAGCCCGACAAGGGTGCGGGCCCGATCCGGGACGGCACGATCGACCTCGACATCGGCGTGCTCGGCACGTCGGCCCCCGAGATGCGCACCAAAACGCTGTTCCGCGACGGTTTCGTGGGCGTCGCCAGGGTCGGCCATCCGCTTCTCGACGCGCCCGTCGTCACGCCCGACGCCTATGCGGCCTGCCGCCACGTCGTCGCGTCGCGCACGGGCCGCGTCGCCGGCCCCGTCGACGACGGGCTCGCCGCACTCGGGCTGCGGCGCAGGATCGCCGTCGTGGTGCCGGGCTATCCCGACGCGATCCGGATGGCGCGCGGCTCGGACCTCGTGGGGCTCGTGCCCTCGTCCTGCCTCGGCCCCAGCGCCGACGACGATGCGACCCGGGGCGTCGCGACCTTCGCGCTCCCGGTCCGCACGCCGGAGATCGCCGTCGCGGCGACGTGGCACCCGCGCATGGACAACGACCCGGTCCACCGCTGGCTGCGCCACACCGTCATCACCGTGTGCCAGTCGGCCCGCCGCGGCCGACGGGACCGATGAGGCGCACAGGCGCGGCCGGGGTCGGGCGCGCCGGCACAGATCATGGCCGCGGCGTCCCGCACCCCGTCATCGGGGCCGTCACCGAGCGCCGGCGAGGTCCGCGAGCTGCATCGCCGTGAGGGCGCCCGTCATGGCGGGGCCCATGATGGCGACGCCCTGGGCACCGGCCTCGAGGCATCGGCGGGCGGTGGAGGGCGTCACGCCGCCCAGCGCCAGCACCGGAAAGCCGAGTCCCGCCGCGGCGCGCAGGCCGTCGAACCCCAGCGCCGGGCCGTAGCCGGGCTTGCTGGGAGAGGGGAACACGGGAGAGAGCGTCGCGTAATCGGCGCCGGCGTCGCGCGCGGCGCGGATCTCGTCGAGCCCATGCGCCGAGACCCCGATCGGCCGGTCCGGCCCGATCACGCGCCGGGCCGCCGCGACGTCGTCGCGGGATCCGAGCTGGACGCCGGCGCCGCAGGAGGCGGCGAGGCGGGGGTCGCCGCCGACCGTCAGCGTCGCTCCGTGCCGCGCCGCGCGGGCCGCGAGGTCGCGCGCGAGCGCCTGCCGCTCCCCGTCGGGCAGGTCCCTGTCGCGCAGCCAGAGCCAGCGGAGGCCGGCGACGAAGAGCGTCTCGGCCAGCTCCGGCAGCGGGCGCGCCGCCTGGTGCCGGTCGGTCACGACCAGCAGCCGGGACGGAAGCCTCACGAGCCGACGAGGCCCATCTGCGGGCTCGACGGCTCGGCCCTGCGGCGGGCGGGGATGCGACCGGCGCGATGGGCGAGACGGCCCGCCTCGACGGCATGCCGGAAGGCACGGGCCATCATCACGGGGTCGTCGGCCTTCGACACCGCCGTGTTGAGCAGCACGGCCGCGGCGCCGAGCTCCATCGCGATGGCGGCGTCCGAGGCGGTGCCGAGCCCGGCATCGACGATCACCGGCACGGGCGAGCGCCTGCACAGGAGTTCGAGCAGCGCGGGGTCGGACACGCCGAGGCCCGAGCCGATCAGCGAGCCGAGCGGCATCACGGCCGCGGCGCCGCGGTCCGCCAGGCGTGCGCAGAGCACCGGGTCGGAGAAGCAGTAGGGCAGGACCGTGAAGCCGCGCTCGACGAGTGCTTCGGTGGCGAGGAGCAGTTCGGAGGCATCCGGATACAGCGTCTCGCGGTCGCCGATGATCTCGAGCTTGATCCAGTCGGTCCCGAGCGCCTCGCGGCCGAGTTCGGCGGTGAGGATGGCGTCGCGTGCCGTCTCGCATCCGGCCGTGTTGGGCAGGAAGCGCAGGCCCTTCAGCAGGCTCACGGTGTCGGAACCATGGCCCGCGAGCGAGATGCGCCGCATCGACACCGTGACCATGTCGCAGCCCGAGGCCGCGACGGCATCCGCCATGATGCGCTGCGTGGGATAGCCGGCGGTGCCGAGGATCAGCCGCGACGTGAAGGTCTGGCCCGCGATGACGAGCGGGTCCTGGTCCGGTTGCGTCATGGGTTCAGCCTCCCGCCACGGCGCGGATGATCTCCACCCGGTCGCCCTCGTTCACCACCGTCTCGTCCCATCGCGCGGCCCGCACCACCTCGCCGTTGAGCGCGATCGCGAACCCGCGGCGCGAGGGCGGCTGCAGCGGTTCCGTCTCGGCCGTCCACAGCGCCGCCAGCGTCCGGGCCTGGGTGTCCCGGGGCTCGCCGTTGACCAGGAGTCTCATGCCTCACTCTCCCGCATTGCGTCGAAAACGGCCGATACCGAACCCGGCTGCCGGGCCCGCCACGGCGCCGTCGAGGATGAAGGTTTCAAGCGCCCGCGCGGTGGCGGGGGCCAGAAGGTAGCCGTTGCGATGGTGGCCGACCGCGAAGGCGAGCCCCGGCACGGTGCAGCCGCCGAGCGCGGGCGCGTCGTCCTCCGTCGTGGGGCGGTATCCCGCCCACACGCTCTCCACCGTCATCTCCTCGACGCCGGGCAGCACCCGCCGCACGCCTTCGAGCAGCGCGTAGAGCCCGCCTGCCGTCACATGGGGGTCGAAGCCGGCCTCCTCGACCGTGGCGCCGACGATCATGCGGCCGTCCGACTTCGGCGCGATATGGACCTCGCCGGTCCACACGACGTGGTCGACCGGCAGGGCCTGGTTGCGGCCGAAGGCGGGCCGCGTCCGCAGCGCCATCGACTGACCCTTGAGGGGGCGCAGGGGAAGGTGAAGGCCCTCGGGCAGCAGTCCGCCCGAGACCGCCGCGGCGCCGCTCGCCAGCACCGTGGTGGCGGCCCGGCAGAGCTGCCCGTCGGCGACGAGGCCCGTCACCCTGCCGCCGTCCCGGTCGAGCGCCGTCACGGTCGCGCCCTCGACGAGCCGCCCGCCCCGCTTGAGGAAGGCCGCCCGCAGCGCCGGAACGGTCAATCGCGGGTCGACCTGGTGGTCGGCCGGGCACAGGAGCCCGCCGGCGACGTTCGGCCGGAGCCCGGGTTCGATGTCGCGCAGGGCCGAGGTGCCGAGCCAGCGCGTGTCGAGCCCGGCGCGGCGCTGGAGGTCGTGCCTGGCCCGCAGGCGGTCGACTTCGTCGCGCGAGACCGCGACGACGAGCGTGCCCTGGTTCCCATAGTCGATGGATGACCCGGCGTCGGCTTCGAGGTCGTCGCGGAACGCCGGCCAGTCGGCCAGGCTGTCCCGCGCCAGGGCCAGCAGCGCCTCGCCGCCCGCCTCGTGCTCGGCCGCGGCCGCCAGCATGCCGGTGGCGGCCGAACTCGTGCCGGCGCCCGCCGCGCCCGCGTCGAAGACCGCGACCGACAGGCCGCGCCGGGCCAGCCGCCAGCCGACCGAGAGGCCGATGACGCCGGCCCCGACGACCGCAACGTCGACGCTGCGCGGCACCGCGGGATGGGTGTCCGTCGCAGGGCGGGGCAGCGCCCCGAGGCCGTTGAACAGGACGGGCACGCCCGCCATGGCATCCACTCCGCTCGGACGGGCCGGGATGCCCGCTCCGGTGTCGACAGGGTCGCGATGGCGGTGGACGATGGACCGGCCGATGCGGAAGAGACGGAGCCGGTTCCAGTCCCTACGCCGGTGCGAACCGGATCAGGTTCTATGGATACCCGCGCCGCCCGCCCGATCCGGCGAGCCCAGCGGTGTCTCAGCCCCTTGCCGGGGATCTCCGTGGAACGGACTGCACATGGGGCCTCGGGCCGGGCGGGTCAAGTCCGCCGGGGCGGGCGCGCCCGTCAGGCGTCGAGGCCGCCCTTGGTGCGGATGAAGGCGATGACGGCCTCGACGCCCTCGCCCGACTTCATGTTGGAGAACACGAAGGGCTTGCCGCGCCGCATCCGCACCGTGTCGCGCTCCATGACGTCGAGCGAGGCGCCCACGTGGGGGGCGAGGTCGGTCTTGTTGATGACGAGCAGGTCCGAGCGCGTGATGCCGGGGCCGCCCTTGCGCGGGATCTTCTCGCCGCCCGAGACGTCGATGACATAGACGGTGAGGTCGGCGAGCTCGGGCGAGAAGGTCGCGGCGAGGTTGTCGCCGCCCGATTCGATGAGGATCAGGTCCAGCGCCGGGAAGCGGCGGTTGAGGTCGTCCACCGCGGCGAGGTTGATCGACGCGTCCTCCCGGATGGCGGTGTGGGGGCAGCCCCCGGTCTCGACGCCGAGGATGCGGTCGAGCGGCAGGGCATCGGCCCGCGCCAGGATCTCGGCATCCTCCTTCGTATAGATGTCGTTGGTGATGGCGGCGATCTCGTGGGTGTCGCGCAGCCGCTTGCAGAGCTGTTCCATGAGGGCGGTCTTGCCGGACCCCACGGGCCCGCCGATGCCGACCCGCAGCGGGCCGTGAGATGACGTCATGAGCGGAACAGCCTCGAATACAGCGTCTCGTGTTGCAGGGCGGCGATGTCGGACCTTAGGGCACAGGCGCCGAGGTCGTCGAGCGTCGAGCGGGCCGCGGCGGCGCCGAGGGCCTGCGCTTCGGGGAGCAGCGCCGCCGTGACGCGCTGGCCGTCGGTCTGGCCGATGGGCCCGAGCCGCACCGCGGCGGAGACGAGGTTGCCCACGAAGGCCAGGGCCAGCGCTTCGAGGCTCGGCGCGCAGGGCAGGCCCGCGGCTCCGGCCGTCGCCCCGAACGCCACCGGATAGGCGATGTCCTCACCCCGCGGCAGGCCCGGGCACGCGGCCTGCGGCCAGGCGGCAAGGATCGCCTCGGCGAAGGCCCGGCCCGTGGCGCCCGTCTCGAGGCGCCGCTCGCGCCCGGGCGCCAGCGCCAGGGCAAGGTCGTTGAGGTCGTCGAGCGCGTGGCGGGCCACGGCGCGGCGCCAGGCATCCGCCGCCAGCACGGCATCCTGGCGCGCCGAGCCGCGGCGCAGGAGGTCGCCGAGCCAGCCTTCCAGGCCGGCGGCGTCGCGGACCAGCCCCGAATCGACCGCGCTCTCGAGCCCGTGCGAATACGCGAAGGCTCCGACCGGGAAGGCCGGCGAGAGCCAGGCGAAGAGCGGCAGCAGCGAGGGCCGGGCCTCGGACGCGGTCAATGGTCGTGCTTGTGGCCGTGCTCGTGACCGTGCTCGTGGCCATGCCCGTCGTCGTGCCGGTGCCCGTCGCCGGCCTCGGCGGGCGTGGCGGCCTCGTCGTGCTTGTGATCCTTGTCGTGCTTGTGGCCCTTGCCGTGCTTGTGGTCCTTGTCGTGCTTGTGACCCTTGTCGTGCTTGTGGTCCTTGGCGTGTTTGTGGCCGTCGTGGTCCTTGTCGTGCTTGTGGCCCTTGGGGCCGTCGCCGTGCTTGTGTTGGTCCACGGTGGCATGGGCCGCGCCCGCATAGGCGCCACCTTCCGGATCGAAGGGCGCCTCGATCGCCACGACCGCGGCACCGAGGCCGCGCAGCATCTCCTCGATGACGTGGTCGCCGCGCAGCCGCAGCGCATTGGCGGTGACCTGGGCCGACAGGTGCCGGTTGCCGATGTGCCAGGCGAGTCGCACGAGGTCGCCCGGCGTGCGGCCGCGCACCTCGATCAGGGGCTCGGCGGCCGCCACGACCTCGACCAGCCGCCCGTCCTCGAGCTCCAGCGCGTCCCCGCCGCGCAGCGCGACGGCCTCGTCGAGGTCGAGCAGGAACGCGAGCCCGCCCGTCCCCGTCATGGCGATGCGGCGGCGATGCCGGTCGTCGAAATCGAGCACGACGGTATCGGCGGGGCTCGCGGCGGCGTGGCCGTCGGGCCAGTGGCCTTTGGGGAGAACTCTGGTAGCGCGGATCAAGGGCATGTCCTCGGGACGGTTCGGGTGCGGAAGGGCCGGTCCGCGGCGCGGGCGTCGGGGTCGCGGGCGTCGAGGCCCTACAGCACCTCGACCTTGTCGGGATGGACCACCTCGACCTTGCGGTCGGCGAGGTACTCGGCGGATAGGCGGCGCCACTCCTGCAGGTGGGGCGTGTCGAAATGGGCCGTCAGCGCGTCGCGCGACGCCCAGCGCTCGACGAAGACGAACTCGTTGGGCTCCGTGATGCTGCTCGTGAGGTCGTAGGACAGGCAGCCCTGTTCCTTCACCGTATGGGCGATGACGGTGCGGGCGTTCTCGAGGAAATCGGCCCGTTTCTCGGGGTGAATGCGCAGGGTCGCGATCACGAAGATCATGGCGGCGGATCCTTGTGGCGTGGACCGGAACGGTCGGCCTTCCAGGGCTTAACGCGCGGCGGGGGCCTTTCGCAACAGCGCGCGGGCCGTGACGTCGGGGAGCGTTTGACCGTCCTTAAAGCGGACGCGTAAAGGGGGCGTCGCGCCGCGGGCCGGCAGTGTCGGAGCGGGCGGACGGCGATGACGCAGGAGCGGGACGGGAGCGGGGGCGCGGACGGGTTCGGCCTCGCCGGGGCCGGCGCGGCACTCCTGGTGGCGCTCGCGGCCCTGCTCTTCGGCCTGCGCCCGCTCGGCATCGCGCTGCCGGAGTCCGATCTCGACGGGTCCTGGATGGTGGTGCTCGGCGAGGCCGCCCTGCGGCCGGCGCGCTGGGGGGTCGACCTCGCCTTCACCTATGGGCCGGCCTCGGCGCTGGTAACGCGCTACCTGACCGAACCCTACCTCGCCGTCGCGGTGCCGTCGGCGCTGGGCCTCGCGGCGCTGTTCGGTCTCGCCTTCGCGAGGCTCGCCACGGCGGGCGCGCCGTCCGGCCCGCGCCGCGGCGCCTGGGTCCTCGCCGCCGCCCTGGCCGAGAGCGCCGCCCTCCTGCCGCTGGCGCCGCAGATCCCGGACGCATTCTTCTTCGTGCTGCCGTTCAACGTCTTCCTGCTCGACCTCTACGGCGGGCGGCGCCACAGGCTGTTGCCGGCCCTGGCGGCCGCCGCCGTCGGCGGCGTGGCGCTGTCGAAGAGCAGCTACGGCGCCCTGGCGCTCGCGCTCTTCGTCCTGTCCGACCTGCATTCCGCCGCGGTGCTGCGCCGCGTCCCGGTCCTGTGCGCGAGCTTCGCGCTCGGCTTTCTCGTGGTGTTCCTGGCCTTCGGCCAACACCTGTCCGACCTGCCCGCCTATCTCCGGCTTCAGGGCGAGGTCGCGGCGGGCTACGGCGAGGCCATGTACGCGGTCGGCAGCCGGTGGGAGCTGGCCTGTTTCGGCCTGGCGGCCCTGGCGACGGTCGTGCTCGCGCTGACGCGCGGGGACGACCGGCTGCGCGGCACGACGGCCGCGGCGGGCCTCGCGCTGGTGCTCCTCCTGGGCTTCAAGGCGGGTTTCCTGCGCCAGGACACGCATCCGCAGATCGCCTGGTCGCTGCTCGGCCTCGCCGGCCTGTCGAGCGCCGTGACCGTCGTCCCGCGGCGCTCGCCCGCGGCGGCGGCCACTCTCGCGCTGGCGTCGCTGGCGCTGATCTGGATCGCCGCGCCCCTGTTCCTCGCGGTCGAGACCGGCGAGCCCGTGGCGGCCCCGGCGGTGGCCGCCGCCGCCGCCGGCGACATGGCCGAGGCGTCCAGCGAGGTCCGAAGCTGGGGCGCATTGCTGCGCGACCCGGCCGGTTTCGCGGCGCGGCTGCGCGACGCCAAGGCGGAAGCCTTCGCCACCATCCGGCAGGCCCATCCGTTGCCGGCGCTCGAGGGCACGGTCGACATCATCCCCTCGGCGCAGACCTCGGTCCTCGCGGCGGGGCTCGACTACCGCCCGCGCCCGAGCTTTCAGGACTATTCGACCTACACAGCCGGGCTCATCGCCGCCAACGTCGCCTTCTACACGGGGCCCGAAGCGCCCGATTGGGTGCTGTTCGGCATCGGCGGCCTCGACGACCGCTACCCGGCCGCGACCGAGGGGGCGCTCTGGCCCGTGCTGATCGCCCGCTACGAACCGGTGCGCCGGGCGGGCGACCTCCTGCTGCTGCACCGGCGCGCCGTGCCGCTGGCGGAGGGGCTCGGCCCCTGGCGGCACGCGACGGCCCGGCTCGGGCAGCGGTTCGACGTCCCGCCCGGCCCGCAGTTTGCGCGCCTCACGGTGCGCGAGACGCCGCTGGGCCGCCTCGCCGCGCTGGTGTTCCGGCCGCCCGCCCTCATGCTCCGCGTCACGCTGGCCGACGGCACCGCGCAGGGCTTCCGCTTCGTGCCGGCCCTCGCGGCGGGGGGCTTCCTGCTGTCGCCGCTCGTCGACGGCATCGATGGGTTCGCCCGCCTCGCGGTCGGCGAGGCCGCGGACCGCGACGGCAGCGCGGTCGTCGGGGCCGAGGTCGGCGGCTCGGCCCTCGCCCGCTGGTTCTACGCGCCGGAGATCGGCCTCGATCTCGCGGCGCTGTCCGTCCCCGTCACGGCACCCAGTCCGGAGGCGCGGGCGCTGCGCGACGGCCTGTCCCAAGGCCAGTCCTGGCGCAGCCTCGCGCGCCGCATCGGCCCGCCCGGCGCGCTGCGCGGCGACCACCTCGCCGCCGGTGCGCCGACCCGCCTCGGCCTGCCGGTCGCGGGCGCCCGCCACCTGCGGCTCGGCTTCGGCATCGAGGACGGCGCCTGGACGGAGGGCCGGGTGTCGGGTGTGTGTTTCGCCGTCCGCGACGCGGCGCCGGCCGGCGCCGAACTGTGGCGGCGGTGCCTCGACCCGCGCGACACGCCGGCCGACCGCGGCGCCCAGGTCGCCGACGTCCCGCTCCCCGCCGACCTCGCTTCCGTGACGCTGGACACTGAGTGCCGGGGCAGCTGCGCCTGGGGCTGGGCCTATTGGAACGACGCCCAACCGCTGCGATGAGCTCCCGATCCGGTCAGCCGCGGTCCGGCGGCGTCACGCGCGCGCCTCCCAGGCGGCACAGCCGGCCCGAGACAGGGCGCAGGTAGGCGTCGAGCGTGGCATCGGGCGCGGCCGTGGCATAGCCCCGCCATCCCGCGCCGTCGGCATCGGTGAGGCCGAGCCCCGCGACGCGGCCGCCGCTGTCGACGAGGTAGAGCGGGCGCAGCGCCGGCAGCCGGCCCGGGGTCGTCGACGTTCCGCCGACCCGCACGCCCGCAGGCCCGAGCGTGGGATCGGCGCGCGCGGTGTCGAACACGCCCGGACACGGCGCGTCGATCCGCGGGTCGACGGCGGCGAGCGGACCGCCGAGCCGGTCGGCGTCCGCGTCGGCGAAGACCGACAGGCGCCGCTCGCGCAGGAACGGCAGCAGGGCGCGGACCTGGTCGGGATCGTCGTCGACGGCGGACAGTGCCGCGTCGTCGACCAGGCCCAGCACCAGCCCCTGGCCGGCGACGGTGCGGGCGAAGGCGAGGCGCCGCTGGGCCGCGATGGCGGGCGCCTGCGCCCGCAGGACGCCGAGGACCAGCACCAGCGCGGCCAGGGCCGGCACCAGCCGCAGCAGCCTCCCGGCGCCGGCGTAGGACCACGCGTGGATCAGGGCCGCCGACCAGAAACAGGCCGCTCCGGTGGCGTAGCGGCTCGCCATGGCGCTGCCGAGGCCCTCGGCCGAGCGGCCGACCGACGTCAGGGCCGCTGAGCCCGCCGTGAACAGCATGATGCCGAGCAGCGCCAGGCGGACCGGATCCCTGTCGCGGCCTCTGGCGGTCTCGACGGCGGCGACGCACACCCAGGCGAGGCCGCAGGCCCCGAGCGCCACCGTGGCGCCGAGGTTCGGGTCGAGCAGGCCGCCGAGATAAGCCGCCACATAGGCGGCCGCCCGGAGCGGCGCCTCGACCATGGCGTGGTGCGGCGCGCCGTCCCCGTAGACCTCGTAGCCCATGAAGAAGGCTGCCGTCAGCGCCGCGGTCGCCGCCACGGTGGCGAGCACGACGGAGCGCGGAGCCCGGCCCAGCACCGCGACCGCCGTCAGGGTCGGGCCGGCCAGGAGGCCGTTGCTCATCGAGAAGGTGGCCACGCCCGCGGCCGCGAGAGCACCGAGCGTCAGGCCCGGAGCGGGACGCCCCGCCCGCCCCCGCGCGATCGCGCCGGCGAGCAGCGCCGGGGCGAGGCAGCCGGCCGCGAAGACGCCGACGAACTGCACCTGGAACCCCCAGGTGAAGTTCTCGGACTGCCGCAGCGAGACCATCAGCAGCACCACGACGGCGCCGACCGCCGCCCGCTCCGGCCGCCGCCCCTCGACCTGGCCGAGGAGGTAGAGGAACAGCGCGCAGGTGAGCGCCTGGGTGGCGAAGATGACGGCGAGGTCGAGCCATCCGCGGCCGCCCGCCACGAGGTAGTCGGTGAACAGGACCAGCCGGGGCAGGACGATGCGGTGCTCGTTGTGCTGGCTCAGCATGTCCGACACCACGGCGCCGCCCGCCAGGACGGAGCGGAACAGGGCGAGGCTGGTCCACTCGTCGCCCTGCTGCAGGGCGCTGTGCGTGGTGAAGCTCGTGACGACCGTCTGCAGCGCCAGCACGATCGCGGCGAGGACCAGGCCGGCCGCCACTACGGCCGGAGGACCGGGCCGGGCGGCCCGCAGCCGCGCGATCGCCCGGGCCGGGCCTCCGGTCAGCGCGGCCGCTCCATCACGAACTTGTCGGCCTCCGTGATCCTGAAGTAGTCGCCCGGCCCGCCGCCGCGCAGGATCGGCTCGGCGGCGGCCGTCTGGTAGATGCCGTCGACCAGCAGGTGGCGGGCGATGTAGACAGCCACCACTTCGCCGAACGTCACCCAGCTGTCGACCTCCCGCCCCGCCGCGGTCCTGAGGCGGACGATCTGCGTCACCTTGCATTCGAACGAGACGGGGCTCTCGCCGACGCGCGGCGCCCCGATGTGGCGCGAGGGGACCGGCGTGAGGCCGGCGAGCAGGAACTCGTCCACCTCCGGCCCGACGGTCGCGCAGGACGCGTTCATGGCTCGCGCGAGCGGCATCGTGGCGAGGTTCCAGGCGAACTCGCCCGTGGCCTCGGCGTTGCGCAGGCTGTCCTTGGCGCCCGTGGAGCAGAAGCCGACGATGGGCGGGCGATAGTTGAAGGCGTTGAAGAAGCTGTAGGGCGCGAGGTTGCGCCGCCCCTCGCCGTCCAGCGACGAGATCCAGCCGATGGGGCGCGGACCCACGATGGCGTTGAAGGGGTCGTGGGCGAGGCCGTGGCCCTGGGCGGGCTCGTAAACGTGGAAGTCCTCGGCCATGTCCGCTCCGTCGAGTCGCGCACGGATCCATAGGGCCGGGCGGGGACGGGTGACAAGCCCGGTACCGGGGCCGCCGCCCCGCGCCTCACGCGGGGCGTTCGACCGTGGCGTAGACGGCATAGCCGCCGAACAGGCTCCGGCATTCGGCGCGCCAGCCGCGACGGGCCGCGAGTTCGGCGACGGCCACCGGCAGGTCGTCGACGGGCCGGACGTGGAACAGCGCCAGCCAGCCGAACAGCAGGCGGCGGAAGGCGCCGGGCAGGCCCTCCTGCCGGCCGAAGTCCACGACGAGCAGCCGCCCGCCGGGCGCCAGCGCCCCGGCGGCCCGCTCCAGCGCGGCGCGCCAGTCGGGGATCATCGACAGCACGTAGGCGATGTACACCCGGTCGAAGCCGCTGCGCGCCGAACAGGGCCGCGGCATCGGCCGTCGTGGCGTCGGCCTGCGCGGTGACGACCCGCCCGGCGAGACCCGCGCGCGCCAGCGCGGTCGCGGCCGTCGCCAGCATGGCGGCGGAGACGTCGAAGCCGCAGAACCGCGCCTGCCCGTGGCGGCGGGCCGCCGCGACGAGGTTGCGTCCCGTCCCGCAGCCGACCTCCAGCACGGTGCCGGCGCCCGGCGACAGGTCGGCCAGCAGCCGGTCGCGGCCGAGGAGGTAGTAGCGGCGGGTCGCGTCGTAGACGAAGCGCTGCCGACGGTACATCCGGTCCATGGCGGCGGCGGGATCGGTGGCGCCGGAGGGCGCGACGCCACTCACGCGGATCCTGCCAGGACGTAGAGGTGGAAGCCGCCGTAGATGGCGGACCGGTCCCGCGCCGTGAGGGCGCGGCAGCGTGCCCGGTCGTAGGCCCAGCGGGCCAGCAGTGCCTCGGGCACGCGGCCCGGCAGCAGGCTCTCCTCGGCGGCGGTGCGGAAGATCACGCGGGCGCCGGGCCGGGCCGTGCGGGTGATCTCCTGCCAGAGCGTCGTCAGCGTCGCGTCGTCCATCCAGTCCTGGGCGTCGAGCAGCACGTAGGCGTCGAGGCTCGCGGCCGGCTCGCCCCGCAGGTGGTCGATGAGGTTGGCGTGGCGCACCGTCACGCGGCCGGCGCGGTCCCGCAGCAGCGGGAAGGCCGAGGCTTCGAGGTAGGGCGGCACCGGCCCGTCGCCCTCGGGCTTGTAGCCGCGCGCGAAGGCCGCCCAGGCGAAATAGTTGTCGCGCACGTCGAAGCCGCAGGCCAGCCGCTCCATCCGGGCGCGCAGCACCCCGACGATGCCGGCCGGCCCGCCGTCGGCCGCGAGCGCGTCGTATTGGGCCGGCGGGATGCCGAGGCCGTAGAGCGCGGCGCGGCGCCGGCTCAGCCAGCGCACCAGGGGACTGTCGAAGAGCGGCGCCACGTGCCGCTCGAAGGCGGCGCGCTGCTCGGCCAGCCCCCGGGCGCGCAGCACCGCCGACAGGTCCGTGCCGTGCAGCCGCGCCACGACGTGGCCGGCGGCGATGAACCGGCCGAGGAGGCCGTGGCGGTGCAGCCCGCGGGCGAGATAGCCATGGCGCGGGAAGCCCCAAGCGTCGCGCCCGTCCCAGTAGGCGCGGGTCTTCGCGTCGAGCGCCGGGCGCAGGCGCATGCGGTAGAGGTCCCGGTTGGTCCGTCCGCGGCCCCGGCCGAAGAGCGCGTAGAAGCTCGCCGCATCGGTGAGCGCCCCCGCGGCGGCGAGCTTGAGCCGGTTCAGAGCGACGTGGTGCCGGTTGAGGTCGACGGCCGTGATGGCGGCGGGGTCGGCGACGAGGTAGCTCAGCACGTTGCAGCCGCCCGACGCGATCGTCACCATCCGGTCCGTCGGACGGAGCGCCAGCGCCTCCATGTCGATGGCGGGGTCCTCCCAGATCTGGGCGTAGACGAGGCCGCTGAACGCCAGGGTGAACAGCCGGTCCTGCAGGCCCCGGGCCGAAAGCAGGCGGCCGTGTTCGACGGCGCGCTTGACGGAGGCGCGGGGCAGGGCGGCCTGCGGCAGGGCGGCGTCCCGCGCCAGAGCCGGGCTGTGGGATGGGGTCACTGGGCCTCCCGGAGCGGACATCGTCCGATGCCGGGACGACGGCATCGACGACGGGCAGCGCTAGCCAGCTCTCGTGACAGGCCCGCGACACCGCGGGCCGGGCTCGACCGGAGCATCCTTTTTTCGGGCCGTCGCGGCGCCGGCGGGCCTGGATTCGCGGGGCACAGCCACCCACATCGGGAAGGGACGGCCGCCGCACCGGGGCCGCACTTTATCGGACGATCCGCGCCGCTCCGGGGCCGGGTCGCCATGGAGATCCTGACCATGAACTTCGAGAAATTCACCGAACGCGCGCGAGGATTCGTCCAGTCCGCCCAGTCGCTGGCGGTGCGCGAGGGCCACCAGCAGTTCACCCCCGAACACGTCCTCAAGGTCCTGCTCGACGACAGCGAGGGCCTCGCGGCCGGCCTCATCGACAAGGCCGGCGGCCGCTCGCGCGACGCCCTGCAGGCGACCGAGGCCGCGCTCGCCAAGATGCCCAAGGTCGGCGGCAGCGGCGCCGGCCAGCTCTACCTCGCGCCCGCCACGGCGCGGCTGTTCGGCGAGGCCGAGGCGATCGCCACCAAGGCCGGCGACAGCTTCGTCACGGTCGAGCGGCTGCTGCTGGCCCTCGCCATGGACAAGGGGACCGAGGCCGGCCGCATCCTGGAAGCCGCCGGCGTGACGCCCCAGGTGCTCAACAGCGCCATCGAGGACCTGCGCAAGGGCCGCAAGGCGGATTCCGCCTCGGCCGAGAACGGCTACGACGCGCTCAAGAAATACGCGCGCGACCTCACCGAGGCGGCGCGCGCCGGCAAGCTCGACCCGGTGATCGGCCGCGACGAGGAGATCCGCCGCTCGATCCAGGTCCTGTCGCGCCGCACCAAGAACAACCCCGTGCTCATCGGCGAGCCCGGCGTCGGCAAGACCGCGATCGTCGAGGGCCTGGCGCTGCGCATCGTCAACGGCGACGTGCCCGAGAGCCTGGAGGACAAGCGCCTCCTGTCGCTCGACATGGGCTCGCTGATCGCCGGCGCGAAGTACCGCGGCGAGTTCGAGGAGCGGCTGAAGGCCGTGCTGAACGAGGTGACGGCCGCCGCCGGCTCGATCATCCTGTTCATCGACGAGATGCATACGCTGGTCGGGGCCGGCAAGGCGGACGGCGCCATGGATGCCTCGAACCTGCTGAAGCCCGCCCTCGCGCGCGGCGAGCTCCACTGCGTCGGCGCCACCACGCTGAACGAGTACCGCAAGCATGTCGAGAAGGACGCCGCGCTGGCGCGCCGCTTCCAGCCCGTGTTCGTGTCCGAACCGACCGTCGAGGACACGGTCTCGATCCTGCGCGGCCTCAAGGAGAAGTACGAGCTGCACCACGGCGTCCGCATCACGGATGCCGCGATCGTGGCGGCGGCGACGCTGTCGAACCGCTACATCGCCGACCGCTTCCTGCCCGACAAGGCCATCGACCTCGTCGACGAGGCGGCCTCGCGGCTGCGCATGCAGGTGGATTCGAAGCCCGAGGAGCTCGACGAACTCGACCGCCGCATCGTGCAGCTCAAGATCGAGGCCGAGGCCCTGAAGAAGGAGCCCGACCCCGCCTCGCAGGAGCGCCTCGTCAAGCTCGAGTCCGAGCTCGACTCGTTGCAGGAGAAGTCCGACGTCCTGACGCTGCGCTGGCGCACCGAGAAGGACAAGCTCGGCACCGCGCAGAAGCTGAAGGAGCAGCTCGAGGCGGCCCGCAACGAACTCGTCCAGGCCCAGCGCCGCGGCGAGTACCAGCGCGCCGGCGAACTCACCTACGGCATCATCCCCGACCTCGAGCGCAAGCTCGCCGAAGTCGAGGCCAAGAGCGCCGAGGTCCTGGTGTCGGAAGCCGTCACGGCGGACAACATCGCCCAGGTCGTGTCGCGCTGGACCGGCGTGCCGGTCGACAAGATGCTGCAGGGCGAGCGCGACAAGCTCCTCGCCATGGAGCAGGCGCTCGGCCAGCGGGTCGTCGGCCAGGCCGATGCCGTGAAATCGGTGTCGACCGCGGTGCGCCGTGCCCGGGCCGGGTTGCAGGACCCGAACCGGCCGATCGGCTCCTTCATGTTCCTCGGGCCGACGGGCGTCGGCAAGACGGAGCTCACCAAGGCCCTGGCGTCGTTCCTCTTCGACGACGACACCGCGATGGTGCGCATCGACATGTCGGAATACATGGAGAAGCACTCCGTGAGCCGGCTGATCGGCGCGCCTCCCGGCTATGTCGGCTACGAGGAAGGCGGTGCCCTGACCGAGGCGGTGCGGCGGCGGCCCTACCAGGTCGTGCTGTTCGACGAGATCGAGAAGGCGCATCCGGACGTGTTCAACGTCCTGCTGCAGGTGCTCGACGACGGGCGGCTGACGGACGGCCAGGGACGGACGGTCGACTTCCGCAACGTGCTCATCATCATGACGTCGAACCTCGGCTCGGACTACCTCGCGGCCCAGAAGGACGGCGAGGACACCGCCAAGGTGCGCGCGGAGGTGATGGGCGTGGTGCGCAGCCACTTCCGGCCGGAGTTCCTGAACCGGGTCGACGAGATCATCCTGTTCCACCGGCTGCGCCGGGACAACATGGCGGCCATCGTCGACATCCAGTTCGCCAGGCTGCTGAAGCTGCTGGCCGACCGCAAGATCCGCCTGGAGCTCGATGGCGCGGCGCGGGCCTGGCTGGCCGACAAGGGCTACGACCCGGCCTATGGCGCGCGACCGCTCAAGCGCGTGATGCAGAAGGCCGTGCAGGACCCGTTGGCCGAGATGATCCTGTCGGGCGAGGTCCGGGACGGGAGCGTCGTGCCGATCACGGCCGGGCGCGACGGGCTGCGTATCGGCGACCACGAGGGCACCGAGCATGACGCGGCCGGTGACGCCGACGATGGCCGCGTGGTCAGCTTCCCGCGCAGCTGAGCCCGGCGCCCTTCTCCCCGCCGAGGGGAGAGGGGCGAGGCCGGCCCGGGCGGAGAACCGCCCGGCGCGGGCCGCCGCCGGCGTCAGTCGGCGGGTGCGAGGTCGCCGAGGTCCACCGTGCCATCGGCGCCCGAGAAGGTGACCGGGCCGCCGTTCGCCTGCTGGACGCCGGTGATCCGGTGCCCGCCGCTGTCGTAGGCCTTCACCTTGCCGTCGGTCTCGACGAGGAGGCGCCTGGCGTCGGGAAAGAACGCGTAGCGCATCCCGTCCTGTGCGCCGCTCGCGGCCGGGGTGCCGAGCGCCTTCGGCCACCAGGGGTCGCCTCCGCTCATCGGCTCCATGGGCTTCATCGGTTCCATGGGCTTCATCGGCTCCATGGGCGTCATGGGTTTCATCGGTTCCATGGCGGTGCGTCCTGTCGCTCGGGCCGCGGCTGCGGCATCGGGGCGGGAACGCGCGAGCCGGCCGTCGTGTCCGTCAGGTTTGCCGCAATCGTGCGGCGGTGGCGAGGGCGCCCATGCGGTCGGCGAGCTCCAGCGCCGTCAGCCCGGCCGCGTCGCGCCGGCCGGGATCGGCGCCGCGCGCCAGCAGCAGGTCCAGCATCTGGGTGCGGTCGAACATCGCCGCCATCATCAGGGCCGTCTTGCCGTCCGGCCCGCAGCCGTCGACCGCCGCGCCGGCCTCGATCATCGCCTCCACCACGGCGCCGTGACCCTTGAAGGCCGCCGCCGCGAGGGGCACCTGGCCGCGGTCGTTGGCGGTCGCCGGGTCGCCGCCGTGGCGCATCAGGGCCCGCACGGCGTCGAGGTGGCCGTGGTAGGCGGCCAGCATCAGGAGGCTGTCGCCCTTGTCGTTCATGAGGTTGGCCGGCAGGCCGGCCGCCAGCAGTCCGGCGAGTTCGTCCGCGTGGCCGAGCCTCGCGAGCTGGAACACCCGGCCCGCGAAGGCGATCGTGTCCTCGTCGAGGGCGGGCTTGGCGGGAGCGTCGGTCATGGCGGGCGGGTCCAGCGGGCGGCGGGCGTGCCGGCTCACATAGGCCGCGCCGCCTCCGCCGAAAAGCCGCATCGCGCGCGGCCGCACTTCCCCCTTGCGGTCCGCCGGGCGATTGGGGGAGGGTGACGGACCGATGCCGAGGAAAGCGCCCGCCTGTTGATCGATGCCACTTCAACCCAGCCCCTGCTCTCGGTCGAGGACCTCGCGGTCGGCTTCACGCAGGGCGGGCAGACGACGCGGGCCGTGGACGGGGTCTCGTTCGCGTTGAAGCGCGGCGGCACGCTGGCGCTCGTGGGCGAGTCGGGCTCCGGCAAGTCCGTGACGGCGATGTCGATCGCCCGCCTGCTGGAGGCGTCCGGGGCCGAGGTGCTGGGCGGCCGCATCCTGTTCGCGGGCCGTGACCTCCTGAGGACGCCCGAAGCCGAGATGCGCCGGATCCGCGGCAAGGCCATCACCATGGTGTTCCAGGAACCCATGACGTCGCTGAACCCGCTCCACACGATCGAGACGCAGGTCGGCGAGATCCTGGAGCTGCACGGCCTGTCGGGCGGCGCCAAGCTCAGGCCGCGCGTCGTCGAACTCCTGGCCGAGGTCGGCATCCCCGAGCCCGCCTCGCGGCTCGGCGCCTTCCCGCACCAGCTGTCCGGCGGCCAGCGCCAGCGCGTCATGATCGCCATGGCGCTCGCCAACCGTCCCGACCTCCTCATCGCCGACGAGCCCACGACGGCGCTCGACGTGACGGTCCAGGCCCAGATCCTGCGCCTGCTCAAGGACCTGCAGGCCCGGCTCGGCATGGCGATGCTGTTCATCACCCACGACCTCGGCATCGTGCGCCGCATCGCCGACGACGTCTGCGTCATGCAGAAGGGGCGCATCGTCGAGGCCGGCGCCGCCGCCGCCGTGTTCGGCGATCCCCGTCACGCCTATACGCGGATGCTGCTGGCGGCCGAGCCCAAGGGCCTGCCCCCGGCCGCCGACCCGTCCGCGGCCTCGATCCTCAAGGCCGAGGACCTCAAGGTCTGGTTCCCGATCCGCCGCGGCTTCCTGCGGCGCACGGTCGGCCACGTGAAGGCGGTCGACGGCATCTCGCTCGACGTGCGCGAAGGCCAGACGGTCGGCGTCGTGGGGGAATCGGGTTCGGGCAAGACGACGCTCGGCCTCGCCATCCTGCGGCTCATCCGTTCCGAGGGGCCGGTCAGCTACCTCGGGCGCCGCATCGACGGGCTCGACACGCGGGCCCTGCGGCCGCTGCGGCGCGACCTCCAGGTCGTGTTCCAGGACCCCTACGGCTCGCTCTCGCCCCGTCTGTCGGTGTTCGGCATCGTCGAGGAAGGGCTGACGATCGGGCGGCGGCTGCCCTACGCGCGCCGCCGCGAGGTCGTGGCGCAGGCGCTCGCCGACACCGGCCTCGACCCCGCCAGCATGGACCGCTACCCGCATGAGTTCTCGGGCGGCCAGCGCCAGCGCATCGCCATCGCGCGGGCCATGGTGCTGGAGCCGAAGTTCGTCGTGCTCGACGAGCCGACCTCGGCCCTCGACATGTCGGTGCAGGCCCAGATCGTCGACCTGCTGCGCGACCTGCAGCGGCGGCGCGGCCTCGCCTACCTGTTCATCAGCCACGACCTCAAGGTCGTGCGGGCCCTCGCCACCGAGATCGTGGTCATGAAGGCGGGGCGCGTCGTCGAGGCCGGCACGGCGGCGGACGTGTTCCGGGCGCCGCAGAGCGCCTATACGCGCGCGCTCTTCGCCGCGGCCTTCGACGTCGAGGCGGTCGGCGACCCCGCCATCCTGGCCCAGTAGCGCCGTGGCGCGCGCCGTCCTCCTGGTGCTGGATTCCGTCGGGATCGGCGGCGCCCCCGATGCCCAGGCCTACGGCGATGCCGGGGCCGACACGCTCGGCCACATCGCCGAGGCCTGCGCGGCGGGGCGGGGCGACCGCGCCGGCCTGCGTGCCGGCCCGCTCCGCCTGCCGAACCTCGACGCCATGGGGCTCGGCGCCGCCGCCGCCGCCGCGACGGGCCGGGTGCCGTCCGGCCTGTCCGGCCGGCCGGCGCCCGGCGCTGCCTGGGGCTTCGGCGTCGAGGTCTCGGCCGGCAAGGACACGCCCTCGGGCCATTGGGAGCTCGCCGGCACGCCGGTGGTCGCCCCCTGGGGTTATTTCCCCGCCACCGACCCCTGCTTCCCGCCGGCCCTGGTGTCGGCGATCTGCGCCGGCGCCGGCCTGCCGGGCATCCTGGGCGATCGCCATGCCTCGGGCACGCTGATCATCGACGACCTCGGCGAGGACTCGCGCCGCACGGGCCGGCCGATCCTCTACACATCGGTCGATTCGGTGCTGCAGATCGCGGCCCACGAGGAGAGTTTCGGGCTCGACCGGCTCTACGGGCTCTGCGCCCTCGCGCGCCGGCTCTGCGACCCGTTGCGCATCGGCCGGGTGATCGCGCGCCCCTTCGCGGGCGAGGGGGCGACCGGCTTCCGCCGCACCGCCCACCGGCGCGACTTCGCCATGCCGCCGCCCGACGGCACCGTGCTGGACCGCGCGGCCGCGGCGGGACGGGCCGTGGTCACGGTCGGCAAGACGGCCGACATCTTCGCCGGGCGCAACACCGGCACGGTGCTGCACGGGGACGGCAACGACGCCAACCTCGACCACCTGATCGCGGCGCTGCGCCATCTGCCGCCCGGCGGTCTCGCCTTCGCCAACCTCGTCGACTTCGATTCCGACTACGGCCACCGCCGCGACCCCGCCGGCTACGCCGCCTGCCTCGAACGGTTCGACCGGCGTCTGCCGGAGCTGCTCGCCGCGCTGATGCCGGACGATCTCCTGGTGATCACCGCCGACCACGGCAACGACCCGACCTTCCGGGGCTCGGACCACACCCGCGAATGCGTGCCGCTGCTGGCGCAGGTTCGGGGCCGTGCCGGGACGCCGTTCGGGCGGCGGGACGGTCTCGCCGACGTCGGGGCGACGCTGGCGCGCCACCTCGGCCTCGCCCCCACGGCGGCGGGGCGGCCCTGGTCGTGACGCGGCCGGGGTCGGGCGCTTGCCTCGTCCTCCCCGAGGCGGCATTGAGGCCCCGATGCGGCGGATCCCCTCGCCGCCAGGAGCACCCGACCATGATCAAGCGCTACAAGACCGGACCCCGCATGGCGCAGGCCGTCGCGGCCGGCGGCACGCTCTACCTCGCCGGGCAGGTCGCCGACGACGGGCGCGCCTCGATCGAGGACCAGACCCGGCAGGTCCTCGCCAAGATGGACGCGCTCCTGGCCGAGGCCGGTTCGGAGAAGGCCAAACTCGTCGCCGTCAACGTGTTCCTCGCCAACATCGCCGACTTCACCGCCATGAACAGCGTCTATGATGCCTGGCTCGACCGCGCCAACCCGCCGGCCCGCGCCTGCATCGAGGCCCGCCTCGCCCATCCCGACCTGCGCGTCGAGATGACCGCGGTGGCGATGCTCTGAACCGCCGCGGCCGCACGGCGCCCCCGGCACCGTCCCTTGTCACGCCGTGAAGGCGAAGCGGCCCGCCGCCTCCCAGGGGCCGCCGCGGTAGTGCCAGAGCGCGAGGCCCTCGATCCGTCCCGCGATGGGCAGCCGGGCCTCGACCTGCCGCAGCGTCGCACGGGCCTCGTCGGCGCCGACCTTGTTCTGGATCGTGGCGTGCGGCCGGTAGCCTTGCCGGTCCTGCGCGGTGAGCCGGTCCGCCCACCCGGCGGCGAGGCCGGCCCGCAGCTGGACCAGCGCCGGGCAGTCGATCGCCAGGGCGACGCCGCGGCCGAGGAAGCGGGCCTCCGCCATGACGAAGTCCACCGGTGCCGTGGCGGCGCAGACGGCGCGCATCCGCTCGACGATCCGGCGCAGGTCGGCGCCCGGCAGGTGGTGGAACAGCGTCGCATGGGCCGGCACCCGGTTCAGCGCCGGCGGGAAGTAGCGCTGCCGCAGGCCGTCGAGCGCCGAGAAGCTCTGCGCGTCGAACAGGGCCGTCATGATCAACGGATCGAACTCCGGGGTGGCGAAAGGCGTAGAAGACGGTGCTGACATGGCGGTCCCGCGCTGGTGCCGGTCGACCGGCATCCCGACCACATAGGGCGGCGCGGGGCGGCCCACCCGAACGGCGCGGCTTCCCCCCGCGTGCCCGAACCGGAGACTGCCCGTGCCGCGCCCCGCTGATGCCGCCGTCCCGGGCCTCGAAACGGGTTCGCTGCCCGATGCCGAGGCCCTTTCGGGCGGTGCCGCGCACGCCGGGGCTCGCCCGTCTCCGCCCCACAACCGCGTCGGCTCGGCCCGCTACATCCGCACCAGCCTGGCGCTGTTCCTGGCCGGTTTCGCCACCTTCTCGCTGCTCTACTGCCCCCAGCCCCTGCTGCCGACCCTGTCGCGCGGTTTCGGGGTCGATGCCGCGGCGGCCTCGCTCTCGATCTCGGTCTCGACCGCCTGCCTGGCGCTGTCGATCGTGGCGGCCGCGACCCTGTCGGACCTCAAGGGCCGCAAGTCCGTCATCATGGTCTCGCTGCTCGCCGCCTCGGCGCTGAACGTCGCCGCCGCGGCGGCACCCGGCTGGGCCCTGTTCCTCGCCGCCCGGGCGCTCGAAGGCGTGGCGCTCGGCGGCGTGCCGGCCGTCGCCATGACGTATCTCGCCGAGGAAACGGAGGCGAGCGGCCTCGGCCTCGCCATGGGCATCTACGTGGGGGCGACGGCGGTCGGCGGCATGGGCGGGCGCGTCATCACGGGCCTCCTCGCCGAAGCCTTCGACTGGCGCACCGCCGTGGCGGCGATCGGGGCGCTGGGCCTGCTCAACGCGCTCGGCGTCCTGCTCCTGCTGCCGGCCTCCCGCCACTTCCACGCCCGCGCCATCGACGTCCGGACGCAGGTCCGGGCCTTCCGCGCCGCCCTGGCCGACGCCCGCCTCCTCGCTGTCTACGCTTTCGCGTTCCTGGCGATGGGCGGCTTCGTGGCCGTCTACAATTACGCCGGCTTCCGCCTGGAAGCGCCGCCCTACGGGCTCGATCAGGCCCAGGAAGGTCTCATCTTCACGCTCTACCTTTTGGGGACCGCCTCCGCGACGCTCGCCGGCACGCTGGCAGACCGGCTCGGCCGCGCCCCCGTGATGGCGCTGGCCCTCGCGGTGGCGCTGTCCGGCGTCGGGGCGACGCTGTTCTCGCCCCTCCTCGCCGTGGTGCTCGGCATCGCCCTCGTGACGCTCGGCTTCTTCGCCGCGCATGGTGTCGCGAGCGGCACCGTGGGAGGACTGGCGGGTGCCAACAAGGCGCAGGCGGCCTCGCTCTACCTGCTCAGCTATTACGCGGGATCGAGCGTGCTCGGGACGCTGGGTGGCGTCTTCTGGACGGCCGGGCGCTGGCCGGGCGTGGCGGGCTTCGTCGCGGTGCTGTTCGCCGCCGCGATGCTGCTGGCGCTGGTGCTGCGCAGCGCCGTCCGGCGATCGGCGCTGCGGGTGCCGGCGCCCTGAACGGCGGCCCGGGGTCGCCCCCGACGCTCCGCCGCACTATCGTCGGGCCGAACGCCCGCCAAACGAGGACACGATGGTCGCCATCCGCTCCACCAGGCTCGCCCACGACGGCTGGCTCAAGCTCCGCGTCGCCACCCTGGCGGGCGACGACGGCGTGGCCTTCGACCGCGAGATCGAGGACCACGGCCCGGCCGTCGCGGTGCTGCCCTACGATCCCGGCCGCCGCACGGCCCTGCTGGTCCGGCTGCCGCGCGCGCCGGTGCTGTTCATGGGGGAGGCCTGCGACGTCCTCGAAGCGCCGGCCGGCCTGCGCGAGCCGGGCGAGGACCCCGGGGACTGCGCGCGCCGCGAGGCCGAGGAGGAGGTGGGCGTCACGCTCGACACGCTGGAGGAGGCCGGCCATGTCTGGTCCATGTGCGGCATCTCGACCGAGCGCATGCACCTGTTCCTCGCGCCGTACACGCCCGGGCAGCGCACCGGCGCGGGCGGCGGCCTCGCCAGCGAGCATGAGAACATCATCGTCGTGGAGATGCCGCTCGCCGACCTCCGCGACCTCGCGGACCGCAACGCGCTGGCCGACATGAAGACGCTGGTCCTGGTCCAGACGCTGCGCCTGCGCCGGCCGGACCTGTTCGCCTGAGGCCGGGCCGCCCGGCATGATGCTCCTCCTGCTCCTCGCCGCCGTCCTGGTCGCGGCCCTCCTGTCGGTGCTCACCGCCTGCGTGGTGGCGGTGCGCGGCATGGCGCGGCCGGCCCCGGCCGTCGTGGGGCCGCCGCCGGCCGGGCTCGGCGCCGAGACCGTGTCGGTCCCCTCCGCGACCGGCCACGCCCTCGCGGGCTGGTTCGTGGCCGGCCGGCCCGGGCGGGGCGCCGTGCTGCTGCTGCACGGCATCCGGGCGGACCGGCGCGTGCTCGCCTCCCGCATGGCGATGCTGGCCCGGCACGGCATGGCGGTGCTGGCGATCGACCTGCGGGCCCATGGCGAGAGCGCCGGCCCCGCCATCACGTTCGGCGCCCTCGAGGCGGGCGACGTCGCGGGCGCCATGGCCTGGCTGCGGGCCGCCGCGCCCGGCGAGCGCACCGGCGCGGTCGGCGTCTCGCTCGGCGGCGCCGCGCTGCTGCTGGCGAGCCGCACCGTCGCGGTCGACGCCATGGTGCTCGAAGCGGTGTTCCCCGACATCCGCGCCGCCATCGCCAACCGCATGGCGGCGGCGCTGGGCCCGGCCGCGGGCCGGTGGCTCACGCCGCTGTTCACCGCGATCGGCATGGGTCTCACCGGGCTCGATCCCGCCCGGCTGCGGCCGATCGAAGCCCTGGCGGCCTATCCCGGCCCGGTCCTGGTGGCCGGAGGGCTGGAGGACCGGGCGACGCCGCCCTCTGAGACGCGAGCCATGGCGGCGGCCGCGCCCGGCCCGGCGACGCTCTGGCTCGTCCCGGGAGCCGGCCACGTCGACTTGGCGCTGGCCGCGGGATCGGACTACGAAGAGCGTGTCCCGGCATTCCTCGGCCTCCATCTGCGACAGAAGATTTCATGCGCCTGATCCTGGTCGGCGGCGGGCTCGCCAACAGCCTCATCGCCCTGCGCCTCGCCAAGACCCGGCCCGATGTCGACTGGACGATCCTCGAGGCCGGCGCGGCGCTGGGCGGCGACCACACGTGGTCGTTCCATGCGGGCGACCTCACACCCGACCAGCAGGGCTGGATGGACCCGCTCGTCGTCGCCCGCTGGCCCGGCTATGCGGTCGCCTTCCCGGGCCTCGACCGCCGCCTGGCGCTCGGCTACCGCTCGGTGACGTCCGGGCAGCTCCGCGCCGTCATGGCGCCGCATGCCGGCCGGATCCGCACCGGCACGGCGGTGACGACGCTGCGGCCCGACCGCGTCGCGCTCGCGTCCGGCGAGGAGCTCCGCGCCGATGCCGTGATCGACGGGCGCGGCTACCGGCCGAGCCCGCACCTGCAGATCGCCTTCCAGAAGTTCTTCGGGGCCGAGCTGCGCACCTCCGCCCCGCACGGCCAGGCCGACCCGATCATCATGGACGCCACCGTGCCCCAGCGCGACGGCTTCCGCTTCGTCTACACGCTGCCCTTCTCGCCCGACCGCGTGCTGGTCGAGGACACGTACTACTCGGACGGGCGCGATCTCGACCGCGACGCGCTGCGCCTCCAGGTGATGGACTATGCCGGCCGCCGGGGCTGGAGCGTCGCCGAGGTGCTGCGCGAGGAGGAGGGCGTGCTGCCGATCGCGCTCGGGGGCGACATCGAGGCCTTCTGGGCGGATTCGGGCGGGGTGGCGCGCGCGGGCCTGCGGGCCGCCCTGTTCCACGCCACGACGGGCTATTCGCTGCCCGATGCCGTGCGTCTCGCCGACAGGATCGCCGCGCTCGGCGCGCTGTCGGCCTCGGCGCTCCATGCTGAGACGCGCGCCCACTCGATCGCCTGCTGGAAGGCCGCAGGCTTCTACAGGCTGCTCGACAGGCTGCTGTTCAAGGCCGCCGAGCCCGACCGGCGCTACAGTCTCATCGAGCGCTTCTATCACTTCTCCCCGGACCTCGTGTCACGCTTCTATGCGGGCCGGTCCACCCTCTATGACAAAGCGCGCGTCCTCACCGGCAAGCCGCCGGTCCCGATCCTGCGCGCGCTCCGCTGCCTGCGGGAGCCCTCCAACCGCGTGACCGCTCCATGAACGCTCCTTTCACCCCCGGGCCCGGCCCCGACCGCTCCCGCCCGAAGGCCGTCGTGGTGGGCTCGGGCTTCGGCGGCCTCGCCCTGGCCATCCGGCTGCAGGCCGGGGGCTTCGACGTCACGGTGCTGGAGAAGCGCGACAAGCCCGGCGGGCGGGCCTACGTCTACGAGGACCAGGGGTTCACCTTCGACGGCGGCCCGACCGTCATCACCGACCCGACCTGTCTCGAGGAACTCTGGACCTGCGCGGGCCGGCGCATGGCCGACGACGTCACGCTGCTGCCGGTGAACCCGTTCTATCGCCTGTGCTGGGAAGACGGCGTCACCTTCGACTACGCCAACGACCAGGCCGCGCTCGACCGGCAGATCGGACAGCTCTCGCCCGCCGACGTCGCGGGCTACCGCAAGTTCCTGGCCTTCTCGGAGGCGGTCTTCGAGAAGGGCTATGTCGGGCTCGGCGCCGTGCCGTTCCTCGACTTCCGATCGATGCTGCGGGTGGCGCCCGCGCTGGTGAAGCTCGAATCCTACCGCAACGTCTATGACCTCGTGGCGCGGTTCATCACGGACGAGCACCTGCGCCAGGCCTTCTCGTTCCACACGCTGCTGGTCGGTGGCAGCCCCTTCCGCACCTCTGCCATCTACGCGCTGATCCACGCGCTCGAGCGCAAGTGGGGCGTCTGGTTCCCCAAGGGCGGCACCGGCGCGCTCATCGCCGGCATGGTGCGGCTGTTCGAGAGCATCGGGGGCACGATCCGGCTGAGCGCCGCCGTGCGCGACATCCGCACCGAGGGCGGGCGCACCACCGGCGTCGTCCTGGAGGACGGCAGCCGCCTCGCGGCCGATTACGTCGCCTCCAACGCCGACGTGATGCACACCTATCGCGACCTCCTGCGCCACGATCCGCGCGGCCAGGACGAGGCGAAGCGCCTCGCCAAGAAGCGCTATTCCATGTCGCTGTTCGTCGTCTACTTCGGCCTGAAGGGCGACCACCGCGGGCTCGCCCACCACACGGTGTGCTTCGGGCCGCGCTACCGCGAGCTGATCGCCGAGATCTTCGGGGCCGACCGGCTGGCGGACGACTTCTCCCTCTACCTCCATGCCCCCAACGCCACGGACCCGTCGCTCGCCCCGCCCGGCCACAGCGCGTATTATGTGCTCTCGCCCGTACCCCACCTCGGCACCGCCGCCATCGACTGGGCGGTCGAAGGTCCGAAATACCGCGACCGGATCTTCGACTACCTGGAGGAGCGCTACCTGCCGAACCTGAAGCGCGACCTCGTGACCTCGCGCATGCTCACCCCGTTCGAGTTCCGCGACGAGCTGAACAGCCACCACGGCTCCGCCTTCTCGCTGGAGCCGATCCTGACGCAGAGCGCCTGGTTCCGACCTCACAACCGCGACGGCGCGATCGCGGGCCTCTACCTCGCCGGTGCCGGCACACATCCCGGGGCCGGCGTGCCGGGCGTCGTCGGCTCGGCCAAGGCGACCGCCTCGCTGATGCTGGCCGACGCCGGCCTCGCGGCGCCGGTCGGCCCGGCCGAGGCGCTCGAGACCGCCGGCATCGCGCCCGCATGACGGACCAGGTTTCCGAAGCCAGCCGCCGATCGATCGAGGCGGGTTCCAAGAGCTTCGCCGCCGCGGCGCGCCTGTTCGATCCCGAGACGCGCGACAGCGCGCGGCTGTTCTACGCCTGGTGCCGGCATTGCGACGACGTGATCGACGGCCAGGCCGGCGGCCTCGGCCGGGTGGAGCGCGACGGCACGCCCGCCCAAAGGCTGGACATGCTGGAGCGGCGCACGCGCGAGGCCCTGGCCGGCGTGCCGCAGGACGACGCCGCCTTCGCGGCCTTCGCCCGTGTCGCGGCCCGGCACCGCATCCCGCAGGCCCTGCCGCTCGACATCCTCGACGGCTTCCGCATGGACGTCGAGGAGCGCACCTACGCCACGCTCGACGACCTCCTCGCCTATTGCTACGGCGTCGCGGGTGCGGTCGGCGTCAGCATGGCGATCATCATGGGGGTCGACCCGGGGGACCGCGCCGTGCTGGACCGGGCCTGCGACCTCGGCCTCGCCTTCCAACTGACCAACATCGCCCGCGACGTGATGGACGACGCGCGGCTCGGCCGGGTCTACCTGCCGGCCGAGCTGTTCCGGCGCGACCGCGTGACGCCCGCCTTCGTGCTCGATCCCTCCAACCACCGCGCCGTCGTCGAGGCAACCCACGCGCTGCTGGAACTCGCCGAGCGCTTCTACGCCTCCGCCCGAGTCGGCATCGCGCGCCTGCCGTGGCGGTCCGCCTGGGCGGTCGCGACGGCGCTGCGCGTCTACCGCGAGATCGGCAAGCGCGTCCGCTTCTCGGACGATCCCTGGGGGCGGCGCCTGTCGGTTCCGACCTATCGCAAGCTGTGGCACGTCGCCATCGGGGCCGCACAGCCGACGCTCTACCGCGTCGTCGGCGAGCCGCCGCGCGACGGCCTCTGGACCCGGCCGGTCCCCGCCGGACCGCGCGGCTGAGCGGTCGCGGGAACCCGACGCCCGAGCACCCGTTTTCTGGTGGCGGGCGCGAGGTCCGCGGCGGGCCGTGGGCCCGGCAAGGGAGCGACGCCATGGCTATCGACGATCTCGACCTCGGGCGGGACGCTTCGCCCCGGTCGGTGACGGCCTTCTTCGACACGCAGGACACCGCCGAGGCGGCGCGCCTCGATCTCGTCCGCGCCGGCGTGCCGGAGGCCGACGTCCGCGTCGCCGGCGGCGAAGCCACCGCGGCCGAGCCGCCCCATCCGCACGGCTTCTGGGAATCGCTGAAGGAGTTCTTCCTCCCGGACGAGGACCGCCACGTCTATGCCGAAGGCCTGCGCCGCGGCGGCTTCGCGGTGTCGGTGCAGACCGACAGCGCCGCCTACCAGCGCGTCCTCGAGATCCTCGACCGCGACGGCGCGGTCGACATGGAGGAGCGGGCCGCCGGCTGGCGCGACGAGGGCTGGAGCGGCTTCGAGGGCGCGGGGGCCCTGGGCGAACGCGAGATGGCCTATGCGCCCCCCGGGGACGGCACGGGAGGCTTCACGGCGAGCCGCGCGGACCAGGCCCTGTTCGACGGCCCGATGGACACGGCCGCGATCGAGCCCGGATCCGTGGTGCCGGACGAGGCGCCGCCGCCGTCGCGGGTGGGTGCCGGGGCGCCCGACACCGCCTATGCGGCCGCCGCGCCCGGCCTCGCCTCGCCCGCCGGCACCGCGCGGGACTCGACCGCGACGCCGGGCGAGGTCCAGCCCGCCCCGACCCTCGCGGTCCCGACCCGCGACCTCAGCCACGGACGCACCCGCGTGCGCTCCTACCTGGGCGACGACCGTCCGGGCGGAGCGCTGCCCCGGGAGTGACCGGGCGCCTCCGGGCGCACGGCCTCGCCGGGCCGCGGCACGTCGTCGTCGTCGACCAGGAGTTCGTAGAGGTCGATACGGTCCTGCGTGCCGCGGACGGAGCGCGACGCCACATGGCGGAAGCGGAAGGCGGGGCTCGCCGCGCTCCGCAGCGCACCGCTGACCAGGATGCGGGTGCCGTAGTCCTTGTTCAGCTGTTCGATGCGTGAGGCGACGTTCACGGCGTGGCCCACCACGGTGTAGTTCATGCGGTCCGGCGTGCCGACGCTGCCGACCAGCGCTTCGCCGGCATGGAGGCCGAAGCGCGTCGACAGCACCGGACGGCCCTCGGCCGCGAAGGCGGCGTTCAGCGCCTCGATCCTGCGGCAGGCGCCCGTCACGGCGCGGCAGATCGCGTCCGCCTGCCCGGCATCGTCCGGGGGCAGGGGCCAGAAGGCCATGACGCTGTCGCCGATGAACTTGTCGAGCGTGCCGCCGGACGCCAGGATCTCGTCGCTGATCTCGACGAAGTAGCGCGACAGCTGCGACAGGAGTTCGTCGGGTGCCAGCGCCTCGGAGAGGCCGCTGAAGCCGTCGATGTCGGTGAACATCACCGCCAGGGGCTCGCGGCGGCCGCCCAGCCCCGGCGTCCGGCCGCCCGCCACGATGGTGCGCACGAAGCCCTGCGGCAGGTAGGTCGAGAAGGCGCGCAGGGTCAGCGACAGCGTGTCGACCGCGCCGGCGAGACGGCGGATCTCGCGGATGCGGCTCGGCGCCCCGTCCCGCTCGGGAAAGCGGAACTGGATGATGTGTTCGACGTCCGACGCCAGCACCCCGATGGGACGCGCGATCGAGCGCGACGCCATGGCGACGAAGACGAAGGCCAGCACGACGACGGCGGCCTGGACGCCCAGGGACCAGAGCAGCAGCCGCGTCGCGGGCGCCTCGAAGCGCTCGGCCGGCACCGTGCTGGCCACCACCATGTCGGCGCCGTTCACCGAGATGCGGGCGATATTGGCGTGGAGCGCGAGGCCGGCCGCCTGCACCGTGACGTCGCGCGAGGTCGGGTCGCGCCGGTAGGCGGCGTAGACGGCGGTATCGATGGCCCAGGCCGGGGCACCCGCCGTCCCGGACGGCGCGCCCGCGTCGAGGGGCTCGTCCACCCGCAGCTGGTCCGAATCGCCCAGGAGGGCGCCGTCCGGCGAGAAGATCGCCACGTGCTCGCCCGGGACCGAGAGGGTGCTCTCGAGGCTGGCCGAGAGGCTGTCGAGCCGGATGTCGACGGCGAACACGCGCGTCGGGTCGGTCTCGGCCCGCCGGCTCAGGGTGAAGCCGTAATGGCGCCCGCCGGGGCCGGGGGCGAGGGGCGTCGTGACGACGCGCGAGACGGCGGCCGCCATCGTGTACCAGGGCCTCGGCGGGGCGTCGCCGGCGAGGCGCTGGGGCGCGCCGCGCGACAGGACCGCGAAGCCCGCGTCGATCCGCAACTCCCGCTCCGTGGTGGCGCCGTCCTGTTCGGTTCCGATCCGCACCGTGTAGGCGGCGTTGGAGCGGCGGCCGTCCGGCGCCTGCAGGGCCCGTTCGGCCAGGATGGAGCCGCCCCCGCCGTCCACCGTCACGATGGCGCGGACCGAGGGGGCCGCCTCGGCGAGGTTGGCGAGGACGCGGGTCAGCATGAGGCCTGCCGCCTCAGGGTCCGCCATGGCCGGGGGCGCGGTGGCGAGCGTGTCCAGCACCGCATCGGCGCCGGCGAACTGCAGCGCGATGCGCGACGTCACGCCCGACACGAGCCCGTCGAACTGGCCGTCCACCTGGTCCTGCAGGAGCTGCAGCGTCGCCCGCTGGTCGAGCCAGATCAGGCTGCCGCCCGACGCGAGCAGGATCAGCGTGAAGGCGAGTGCGATGACGGTGCGGAGCGGGAGCGTGGCGGGGAGGCGTGCGGACAAGGGAGGCCTTCCGGCGGCGGGCGCGGTCTCGCGCGCGGCCGCATCCCCCGAGCATCTAGCTCAGCATGGCGCCGGAGGGAACGCCGCGCCCGCCGGCGGGCGCGGCGAGCCGGTCAGGCCGCGGCGCGGACCGCGTCGCGCAGCGTCCTCAGCACATCGTTGGGGTGCCAGGGCTTGGCGACGTAGCGCACCCGCGGCCCGAGGTTCGAGGGCGTCACGGGGTGGAGGCCGGAGGTGACCAGCACGGCGATGTCGGGGCAGACTTCGGCCACGATGCCGGCGAGTTCCAGCCCCGTCGTCTCGCCCGGAAGGTAGACGTCGGTGAAGATGGCGGCGACATCGCCCTTGTGGTCGCGCACGTAGTCGATGGCGGCGTCGCCGTCGGCGAATTCAACGACATTGATCCCGGCGTCGGCGAAGAGCGAGGTGGCGGTGAGGCGCACGAGGGGCTCGTCCTCGACGATCACGACGGTGCTTCGGCTCATGGCGTTCTCCAGCGGACCCGTCCCGCCCGGGGGGACGGCGCGCGCGGCTCCGTGCGGTGCATCTCGCCTGGCGGGACTCGCCAGGTCGTCGCGCCGCCGCCGGGGGCAGCGGGAGACGGTTGTGGTGCGCCGCACCCGAACCGGAGATGAACGGTCCCGTCAGGGCGCGGACGCAGCCTCGCCATCGGGGCGCCACGCGATGCCGGCCGCCCTCAGGCGGCGGGCCAGCCCGGAATCCAGGGACCCGCCGCCTCGAAGAGGGCGCCGAGGCGCAGCACCGCCAGGTCGGCGAAGCGGGGGCCGACGATCTGCAGCCCGATCGGCAGGCCGGCGGCCGAGAGCCCGCAGGGCAGCGACAGCGCGGGCTGTTCGGACATGTTCCAGGGCACCGTGAAGGCGATGTGCTCGAAGGGCTGGGCCGGGTCGTCGAGCGGCGAGGCCCAGTCGGCCGGATAGGACAGGACCGGGATCGTCGGGGACAGCACGGCGTCGACCCGCGCGAACAGCCGGCCGCAGGCCCGCCGCATCGCGTAGGTGGCGTCGTGGCCGAGCACGGCCGCGACGCCGGACAGGCGCGCGCCGCCCTCCGCCCAGGTGGCGATATAGGGCAGGACGCGGTCGCGGTCGCGCGGCGCCATGGCGCCGATCTCGGCCCAGGCGCGGGCCCGCCAGAAGGCGTCGAGCCCGTCCAGCATGGCGCGCGTCAGCACGGGGCCGACCTCCTCGACCACCGCGCCGGCCGCCGCGAAGACGCCGGCCGCCCGCTCGACCGCGGCCGAGATCTCGGGATCGGCCGGCAGGCCGCAGCCGGCGTCCCGCATGAGGCCGATGCGCAAGCCGCGCGGGTCGCAGCCGAGCGCGTCCCAGGCGATGTCGGCCGGGGGCAGGGCGGTGTCGTCGCGCCCGTCGGGCCGCGCCAGCGTCGCCATGGAAAGGGCCGCATCGGCCACGCTGCGCGTCATGGGCCCGGCACAGCGGCCGAGATAATAGGGATCGATCGGCACGCGGCCGTTGCTGGGCTTGAACCCGACCGTGCCGGTGAGGGCGGCGGGGAGGCGGATCGACCCGCCGATGTCGGTCCCGACATGAAGGGGGCCGTAGCCGGCCGCCGCCGCCGCGCCGGCCCCGGCGCTCGAGCCGCCGGGGTTGAGCGCGACGTCCCACGGGTTGCGGGTGAGGCGGTGGAACGACGACAGGCCGGACGTCAGCATGCCGTGGTCCGGGCTCGTCGTCTTGGCGAAGATCACGGCGCCGGCCTCCCGCAGGCGGGCCGCGGGCGGCGCGTCGGCCTCCGCCGGCACCAGCGGGGTCGCGGCGCAGCCGCGCGGCACCGGGACGCCGCGCGTGGCGATGAGCTCCTTCACGGTGACGGGCACGCCGTCGAGGCGGCCGAGCGGCACCCCCCGGACCCAGCGCGCCGTCGCGGCCGCGGCATCGCGCCGGGCGCCCTCGGGATCGTAGGCGTAGAGCGCCGCGATCCGCGGCTCCCAGGCGCCGATGCGCCGCTCCACCGAGGCCCAGCATTCGGCGGGAGACAGGCTCCGCGCCGCGAAGGCCGCCGCGAGGGCATGGGCCGACATGTCGGCGGGCTCGGTCGGCTGAGGCATCGTGGCACGGCTCCAGGCATCCGGCCGGCGCGCCGGGTGCTCACATGTTGGCGCGCGCCGCCGCGACATAGAGGTCCAGCAGCCGGCGGGCGTGCGGGCCGGGGGTGCCGTCCCCGACGGGACGGCCATCGATCGAGACGATCGGCACGACGAAGTTCGACGCGCTGGTGAAGAACGCTTCCGCGGCGTCGGAGAGTTCCGAGACCGCGATCGCGCGCTCGTCGAGCACCAGTCCCTGCTCGGCGGCGAGCCGGATCGCGGCGAGGCGGGTAATGCCGGGCAGGAGGGCTTCCGACAGCGGCCGCGTGACGATCCGGCCCCGGGGCGTCACGATGAACACCGACGAGGAGCCGCCTTCGGTCACGAACCCGTCCTCGACCAAGAGGACCTCGGACGCGCCCGCCGCGGCGGCCTCGCGCTTGGCCATGACCTGGGCCAGCAGCCCGATCGACTTGATGTCGCGCCGCGCCCAGCGCAGGTCCGGCCGCGTCACCACGGCGGCCCCGCGGCGCTGCAGGGCCGTGCCGACCAGGACCTTCGCCTGCGTGAACATCACCACCGTGGGAGCGAGGTCGGCCGGGTAGGCGAAGTCGCGCTCCGCGGCACCGCGCGTCACCTGGATGTAGACGGTGCCGTCCGACAGGCCGTTCCGCTCCACCAGCGCCATCTGAAGCCGCGCCCAAGTGGCGGGCGGGTAGGGGTTGGCGATACCGATGGCGGCGAGCGAGCGGTCGAGGCGCGCCAGATGGGCGTCGTTGTCGACGAGGCGGCCATCGAGGACGGCCGACACTTCGTAGATGCCGTCGGCGAACAGGAAGCCGCGGTCCATCACCGACACGCGGGCGTCGGCGGCCGGCACGAAGGCGCCGTCGAGGAAGACGATGCGGTCCATGGCCGGCCTCAGCCGCGGAACCGGGCGAGCCGGCCCGCCGGGGCGCCCAGGACCTCGTCGTCGCGCATGACCGGCACGCCGCGCACCACGGTGGCGACGGGCCAGCCCTGGACCGTCGTGCCCGCGAAGGGCGTCCACCCGCAGGGCGAGGCGATCCAGCTGTCCTCGATGGTGCGGCGGCGCTTCATGTCGACGAGGGTGAAATCGCCGTCGTAGCCGGCCGCGAGCCGGCCCTTGCCGACGAGGCCGTAGACGCGGGCCGGCCCGGCCGCCATCAGGTCGGCGAGGCGCGCCAGCGACAGGCGCCCGGCGCTGACGTGGTCGAGCATGATGGGCACCAGCGTCTGCACGCCCGTGAGCCCGGCCGGGCATTCGGGCCAGGGCCGCGCCTTGGCGGCGCGCGAATGGGGGGCGTGGTCGGACCCGATCGTGTCGACCGTGCCATCCGCCACCGCCGCCCAGCTGGCGGCCCGGTGCCGCTCGCCGCGGATCGGCGGGTTCATCACGCCATAGCCTTCGAGCCGGTCGTAGCAGTCGGGCGCCACCTGGGTGAGGTGGTTCACCAGGACCTCGACGGTCGCGATATCGCGGAAGTCGCGCAGGTAGCCGAGCTCTTCGGCCGTGGAGACGTGCAGGATATGGGCGGGCCGGCCCGTGCGGCGCGCCAGGGCCATGAGGCGGCGCGTGCCCAGGAAGGCGCATTCCTCGTCCCGCCATTCCATGTGGCTGCGGTGCGGCATGCCGGTCCGGAACAGGGGCTTGCGGGCCTGCAGGCGGTACTCGTCCTCGCTGTGGAAGGCGATGCGGCGCCGGCCGGCCCGCATCACGCGCTCGATGTGTTCGTCGTCCTCGACCATCAGCGTGCCGGTCGACGAGCCGGCGAAGACCTTGATGGCGCAGACGCCCGGTTCCTGTTCGAGGCCTGCCAGCTCCGCGATGTTGGTCTTCGTCCCCCCGACGTAGAGGCCGACGTCGCACCAGCTCCGCGTCTCGACGTAGCGGCTCTTCCAGGCGACCCGCTCGTGGTCGACCACCGGGGGCGTGGTGTTGGGCATGTCGAAGACGGTGGTGATCCCGCCCAGCACGGCGCCCCTGGTGCCCGTCTCGAAGGTCTCGACGGCGGGGTCGCCCGGGTCGCGCAGGTGGACGTGGCTGTCGATCAGGCCCGGCAGCACGTGCAGGCCGGCCGCCGCGATCGTGGTCTCGGCCGTGTCGCCGGCGAGCGCGCCGATCGCCGTGATGCGTCCGCCCGCGACGCCGACGTCGGCGCACGCCTCGCCCCAGGGCAGCACCAGCGTGCCGCCGCGGATGATCAGGTCGTGGTGCATCGTGTCTCCGTTCCCGTTGATCCTCAGCCCGCAGCCAGCCGCACCGCGCCGAGCGCCGCCACCACGGCCCATTGCGTGGGCTCGACCACCGGGCGCCCGATGGCCTCCGCGACGGCACGGCGGTGGCCCGCCATGCCGGCGCAGCCCAGCACCACGACGTCGGCGCCCCGGTCGGCGACGAGCCCCCGAGCCGCCGCGACGAGGCGGGGCCGGACCGCCTCGTCCGCCGTCGCTTCGGCCGAGGCCGCGATGGGCCAGGACCCGGCGTAGCGGCCCGCGAGACCCATCCCGCCGACGTAACGCGCCTGGCGCGCCACCGACGCCTCCGAGAGCGCCACGATACCGAAGCTTTGGCCGAGCGTCAGCGCCCGCAGCAGACCCCATTCGGCGATGCCCATCACGGGCCGCCCGCCCGCGGCCTCGCGCACCGCTTCGAGGCCGGGATCGCTGAAACAGGCGAGCACGAAGGCGTCGGAGGGATCGCCGGCGACCCGCTCGCAGAGCGGGACGACGACCGAGGCCGCGTCGCGGTGGCTGGCGATCCCGGGCGGCCCCGACCGCAGGCGATCGACGGCGATCTCGGGCCCGCCCGGCAGGCGCAGGGGCGCGAGCGCGGCGTCGATCGCGGCCGTGACGGCCTCCGAGCTGTTGGGATTGACGACCAGGATGCGGCCGGGCCGGGAGATCGGTTGCATGGCGTCCTCGTCCGGGTTCGGGTCGGCCGGCGCGCGTCGGCCTCAGCGCGCCGGAGCGGGCTCGACGATGCCGGCGCGCTCCGTGATGGCGCCGTACTGGTCGGGCCGGCGGTGGGCCGCGAAGTCGAACATCTTGTCCTTGCCCTGGCGGCACAGGTCGAGGTCGCAGTCGGCCACCAGCACCTCGTCGCCGAGCGTCGCGGCCTCGGCGACGATGCGGCCGTCGGGGCCGACGATGCAGGAGCCGCCGATGAGGCCGGAGCCGTCCTCCTCGCCCGCCTTGGCGACCGCCACCGCCCAAGTGGCGTTCATGTAGGCGTTGGCCTGGACCACGAGCTTGGAATGGAAGGTCCGGAGCGCCGCATCCTCGCCGGTGCCCCCATTGGGGTCATAGGCGGCCGAATTGTAGCCGAGCAACACCAGTTCCACCCCCTGCAGCCCCAGCATCCGCCAGGACTCGGCCCAGCGCCGGTCGTTGCAGATCATCATCCCGGCGATGGCGCCGTGCCAGGCCGGGCCGGCGCGGAAGGCGGGGAAGCCGAGGTCGCCGTAATCGAAGTAGCGCTTCTCGAGCTGCTGGAACCGCGCGCCCGGGCGCGGCTCCACCGAGCCCGGCAGGTGGACCTTGCGATAGCGGCCGAGCACGCGCCCGTCCGGTTCGACCAGGAGGGCGGCGTTGAATCGGCGTCCGTCGGGCGTCAGCTCGGCATAGCCGATCTCGAAACCGATGCCGAGCGCCTTCGCCCGGTCGAACAGCGGCTGAACCTCCGGGTTCGGCATGGCGCGCTCGAAGTAACCGTCGCGCTCGGTCTCGGTCACCAGCCAGCGGGGGAAGAAGGTCGTGAAGGCGAGTTCGGGGAAGACCGCCAGCGTGGCGCCGCGCGCCGCCGCGGCATCGAGCAGGGCGATGAGGCGTCGAAGCGTGCGCTCCCGGCTGTCCGCCCGCGACGTGGGGCCCATCTGGGCGGCGGCGATCCGCAGGATCCGGCTCATCGTGCACTCGGTCGGCTGGAGGGGCGGCCGCCCGTCTGTGGCACGGTGCCGGCCGCGGGACAATCCGCCGGCGGGCCCCGTCAGCCGAAGCCCCAGAAGGGGCGGGCGGCGCGGCGGCGCGGTTTCGGCTTGGCGCCGGGTTCGAAGCCCGGGAGCGCCGGGGCGCCGGCCGGGGCCGCGTCGGCGGGGTCCGGCGCCGGGTCTTCGGGGCTGGCGGACGGGTCCTCCGGCGCCGGGGCTTCGGCCAGGGCAGGGTCCTCGGGGGTCCGCTCCGGCCGCGACGCCCGTGCGGCGGCATCGTCGCCCGCCCGCCCGGGCGCGGGCGGCGGCTCGGCGCCGGCCGGCGGCGTCACGTCCTGGAATTTGATCGCCAAAGCTCGCCTCCGCGCCTCACCCGATGAGGTGGCACGGCCGGGGTCCGACGACCAGTGCCGGCACGGCACATCGGTGCCGCGCCGAACGGCCGTCTCGGGCGTTCGCGTCCCATGACGACCTATTTCACGAGCGACACGCATTTCGGCGACCCGCGCGTCCTGCGCTTCGACCACCGACCCTTCCCGACGCTCGACGCCCACGACGCCGCGCTGATCGAACACTGGAACGCCCGCGTCGCCCCGCACGACACGGTGTGGCACCTCGGCGACTTCGCGCTCGGGCCGAGTCCGGCGCGGACCGCCGCCATCCTGGATGCGCTGCAGGGCCGCAAGCACCTCATCGTCGGCAACAACGACGGGCCCGACACGCTGGCGCTGCCGGGCTGGGCGTCGGTCGCGGCCTATGCCGAGACCACGGTCGAGGATCGCGCGCTGGTGCTGTGCCACTATGCGTTCCGCAGCTGGAACGGCATCGGGCGCGGCGCCGTGAACCTGCACGGTCATTCCCACGGCAAGCTGACGCCGATGCCCCGGCAATACGATGTCGGCGTCGACGCCCAGGCGTTCCGGCCCGTCACCCTTCAGGAGGTGTTGGCGAGCCGGCGGCGGCGGGCGCGGGCGCCGGCGTGACGCCGTGCGACCTCGACACCCGGTCGCCCAGGCCCGGCGCGGACCTGCGGGGGCCGGATGCGTCGATGCCCGGTCTCGCACCCAGACCTCGCTCCCTTCGTCAATCCTGATAATGCCGGGTCGCGAACTTTTTCGCGCTCCGTGTCGTTAAGGGATCAGTGACGAGGAGAGATGATCATGGACAAGTCGATGTGGATCGCGGCAGGAGCTCTCACGGCCTGGCTGATGATCGGTGCCGCCGCAATGATGTGAGGCGGCGATGACGGCCGCGAGGATCGGGGCCCCGGCGACCGCGGGCCCTCGAACGATGACACGATCACCGACGCCGAAAGGCGTCGATCCCTGAAGGGCGCGTCGCTCCGGTGACGCGCCCTTCATGCGTCCGGGTGCCTCCCGTCCCGGTCGAGTTCCCCGAGCGGCGGCGCGCGGCATCAGGCGGCGCGGTGCGGGTTGGCGGCGACGCGGAAATCCACCGTGACGTCGGGTCCCGACACCACGCAGGCCACCACGCCGTCGACCCGCGTCGCAGCGGCACCGTCGCGGAACGAGAAGCTGTCGCCGAACTTGCGCTCGTGCGCCCAGGGCGAGCCCAGCGTCGGTTCCGGGCCGAATTCGAGGTCGGCGGGCTGGAACCCGCGTTCGGAGAGGCGCTGCTCCAGGGGCGGGCGGCAGATCTCGGCCAGAGCGTCGCCGCCCAGGGCGGCATGGACCAGGCGGCCGCCGGTGAACCGCAGGTCAAAGAGCAGCACGATGCCGCCGAGCGCGACGGCCATGAGCGCCCCCGCGCTGACGAGGCCGATGGTCCGCGCGGCCGACCGGACCGGGCGCGGCGTGGCTTCCTGGCGTGTCATGGATCCCCTCGCGATCTGGCCGCTCCCCGCGCCGTTTTTCAGGCGGGCCGCGCTTCCGGCCGCGGCCGGCGTGTTCTATAGCTGCGCCGCCTCACGATAAACGGAGCGATCCCATGGCCTTCATCTCCGACACGCTGGCCCGCGTCAAACCCTCCGCCACGATCGCGGTGACGCAGAAGGCGCGGGAGCTCAAGGCCAAGGGGCGGGACGTCATCAGCCTGTCGGTGGGCGAGCCGGACTTCGACACGCCCGACAACGTCAAGGAGGCCGGCATCGCGGCGATCCGCCGGGGCGAGACCAAATACACGCCCGTGTCCGGCATCGTGCCGCTGCGCGAAGCCATCGCCCGCAAGTTCAAGCGCGAGAACAACCTCGACTACAAGCCGACCCAGACCATCGTCGGCACCGGTGGCAAGCAGATCCTGTTCAACGCCTTCCTGGCGACCTGCAACCCCGGCGACGAGGTGGTGATCCCGGCGCCCTTCTGGGTCAGCTACCCCGACATGGTGCTGATCGCCGGCGGCACGCCCGTCGTGGTAGAGACCACGCTCGAGCACAATTTCAAGCTCCAGCCGGAGGACCTCGAGCGCGCCATCACCCCCAAGACCAAATGGGTGCTGCTGAACTCGCCCTCCAACCCGTCGGGCGCCGCCTACTCGCGCCAGGAGATGAAGCGCCTGACCGACGTGATCCTGCGCCACCCGGACGTGTGGGTGCTGACGGACGACATCTACGAGCACCTGGTCTACGGCGACTTCAGCTTCTGCACGCCCGCCGAGGTCGAGCCCGGCCTCATGGACCGCACGCTGACCATGAACGGCGTCTCCAAGAGCTATGCCATGACGGGCTGGCGCATCGGCTACGCGGCCGGCCCGGACCGTCTCATCAAGGCCATGGACATGCTGCAGGGCCAGCAGACCTCCGGTGCCTGCTCGATCGCCCAATGGGCCTCGGTCGAGGCGCTCGACGGTCCTCAGGACTTCATCCCGCGGAGCCGCGCGGTGTTCGAGGGCCGGCGCGACCTCGTCGTCTCCATGCTGAACCAGGCCAAGGGCCTGAAATGCCCGGTGCCGGAAGGCGCCTTCTATGTCTTCCCGTCCTGCGCCGAGCTCATCGGCCGCACCGCGCCGTCGGGCAAGGTCATCGAGACCGACGAGGACTTCGTGACCGAACTCCTCGAAGCCGAAGGCGTGGCGGCGGTGCACGGCTCGGCCTTCGGCACGGCTCCCAACTTCCGCATCTCCTACGCGACCTCGAACGACCTGCTCGAGAGGGCCTGTTCCAAGATCCAGAGCTTCACGGCCTCGCTGCGCTGAGCGCCGGCCCGGCCCGCTCTGAGGCTTCGCCGCCACAGGCGGGCCGGAAACGGACCCGGCGTGGACCCCAGCGGAGGGGTGCCACATTGTCCCAGTCTCACGCCCCCGCCGCCGCGAGTCCCGCGGCGGCGCAGCGCACGGAGGAGGACGGTTCCATGGCCCATCCCATCAAGGCGCTCGCCGCCTCGGCCTTCGGTTCGGCGGCGCTCGTCGCCGGCCTATCCCTCGCCCCGACGGCCGCCCTGGCGGGCCCGGTGGGCCAGCTCTATTGCAACGTGTCGGGCGGCGTCGGCTTCATCATCACGTCGCGGCGCGCGCTCAATTGCGAATATACGCCCGCCAACGGCGCGCCCCGCCAGCACTACATCGGCACGATCAGCCGCTTCGGGCTCGACATCGGTCCCCAGGGTCCCGGCAAGCTGACCTGGGACGTGGTCTCGCTGGGCGGCGCTGTCGGCAACGGGGCGCTGGCGGGCGACTACACCGGGGCGACGGCGTCGGCGACGGTGGGCGTCGGTGTCGGCGCCAACGCGCTGATCGGAGGCGCCGCCGGCGGCATCACGCTCCAGCCGCTCTCGGTCGAGGCGCAGTCCGGGCTGAACGTCGCGGCGGGCGTGGGGGCGCTCTCGCTCGAATACGCGCCCTGACCGCCTTCGGGGCGCGAGGCGAATGGGCCCCGCCCGACCGCCTTCACGCGAAGAACTGCGGGACGGAGACGCGCAGGATCTCGGCCAGCCGCTCGAGCGTCTCGACCGGGATGCGGCGGCGGCCCGCCTCGTAATGCCCGATCGTCTCGGGCGGCAGGCGCGCGAGACGCGCCAAGGCGGCGATGCTCAGGTCGACGCGCAGCCTGAAGTCGCGCAGATGGTGGCCGAGCCGGACATCAAGATCGTCGATCATGGACCAGCACGAAGGCAGCGACCGGCCGAGCCGGTTCCGGACAGAGCGTGGGACGACACTAAACAGACCGGCGCGCAGAAATCGAGGGGCGCGATGCGCGGCATCATGCGCCGCGCCCGCCGCGCCCGGCGGGGCTGGACGCCGCCCGCCATGGCGCTAGGTCAGCACAGCATGCGGCCCGTCCTTGTCCTGTCCCTTCTCGCCCTGGCGGGCCTCGCCGATGGGGTGGAGGCCGCGTCCCACACCTATACGCGCGCCGAGCGCTATGCCGGATGCATGTTCGGCGAGACGATCCCGCTCATGCGGCGCGGTACCGAACGCGAGAAGGCCCTGTCCATCGCGGCGGATCGCTGCATCGCCTGGTCGGAAGGCCTGTCGACCAGCGACATCGAGGAGGTTGACATCCAGCTGCACCGCGCCATCGAGCGATCCGAGCGCTCCGGCCTCTGATCGGGGCGCCTCAGCCCGGCATCATGTTCTTGACCCGGGCCGCCCAGAGCACGTCGGCGTCGAGCACGGGGTCGCCGAACTGGCCATGGAGCTCGAACCGGCCGTCCGCGCGGCCGCGCAGCACCTGCTTGACCAGCACGCGGCCGTCGGCCAGCCCCACCACGCAGAGCCGTCCGATGAGGTCGTCGGTGACGGGCTCGCGCCGATCGTCGAAATAGACCCGCCAACCGTTGAACAACGGCCCGAGACTCTGCCCCCTCACCTCGGCCGCCACCGTCTGGGGTGTCGCGTCCTCGGGCGCCGGCGCTTCGTCGAGCGCGCCCTGGCTCTCCGCGTAGAAGTGCATCTCGGTGCCGGCCCCCACGTAACCGGCGACCGGCACGGAGCCGACGCGCTCCGTCACCACCTCGCCGGGATCGACCCCATAGGCCTCGCTGGCGAGCTTGATCCACTTGTCCGACAGGCGGCGGCTGCCCCCTTCGAGCTTCGCGTACTGATTGCGGGTCGTGCCGAGGGCTTCCGCGGCTTCGTCCTGGGTCCAGCCGCGGCCGTCCCTCAGCAAACGTAGGTTGTTGGCCACGACGCGCTCCGGAAAGTGCCCATAATGGGCACACAATCTTGACAGATGTGCCCAATCAGGGCATACTACCCTGGTCGCGCCGGTGCCGTCCAGGGCCTGGCGCTGTCCTCCAGCACGCGGACACGTTCATGCTCACGTCACCGCCGGTCCATCCCGGGGAAGGCCCCGTCGCGCCTGCCGCGTCCTATATGCCACCCGGGGCTGCAGCCGTCGCGGCGCTGCGGTCGGGGCAGTGCCGATGGCCGATCGGCCGGCCCGACACGGCCGGCTTCGCCTTCTGCGGTGCGCCGCGCCTGCGGCCGGGCACCTATTGCCAGAGCCACGCGGGCCTGTCCCACCGGTGCGGCCCGGCGGCGGGGGCGCGGTCATGAGGGCCGAGGTGGCGCGGGCCGAGCGGCGGCGGGGCGCCTTCGGGCTCGACGAGCGCAGGCGGCCGGATCCCGCCCGGGTCGAGGACGCGTTGCTCGCCTTCCTGGCCCGTCGCATGCCGGATGTCTGGCCCGTGGACCTGTCGCGCGTCGCCGGCGAGGGCCGCACGCTCGCCCTCTTCCTGCCGCGGGGCGCCGTCGCGGTGCTCAGCATTGAGAGCGACCGCGACCGGCCCGGCCCCGCGGCCCGCGCCACGGCGGCGCGCTGTGCCGCCCTGCGGATTCCGGTCGCGACGATCTCGAGCCTCGATCAGGGCCGGGCGGCGCTCCGCAGGTTCGGGGTCGAACCCGCGCCGGACCGGGCGGGGCAGGGCGCTCCCACGCTGGCGACGGTCTTCGGAAAGGTCTGACAATGGCGCATCGCACACGCCCGGCTGTATCGCTGGCCGGCCAAGACCGCGTGCCGCGCGGGCACCAGGACGCCACCGCCGAGCGGCTGCGGGAGGCCCGGCGGCACGGGGAGGCCCGGTTGGACGGGGCGGGGGTGCGCCGCATCGGCGATCCCTTCGATGCCCTGCGCAGCCGCAACCTCCTCGACCGGCTCGACATCGCCGCCAACGAAACGCTCTGGCACGCCGGGGACCGCCTGCGGAAGCACTGGTACCACGCCCGGCTGGACGGGCTCTCCGCCGTCGACCTCACGCGGCCGCATGTCGATGGCGGTACCGCGGGTGACGCCGCGCCCTGCGACGCGGCGCGCCGCCACCGCGACGAGCTGCGCCGTGCCGTCCGGGCCATCGGGCCGCGGCTCATGCCCTATGTGGCGGGCGTCGTGCTGGAGGGACGGCCGGTGGCGAGCCTGCGCGCCCTCGTGGCGGAGAGCGCCCATGCCCGCACCGCCGAGGCGCTGGCGCTGGAGCGGTTGCGCGAAGGGCTGCACCGGCTCTGCGCGCACTGGCGGATGGACCCGGACGCGCGCCCGCTGCCGATCGCGGGATGGCGGGCCGAGGCGTGAGGGAGAGGGCCCGGGTTTCCCCGGGCTCCGGTTCTGCCCTACAAGCGCGCCGGAGGGCGTCGACCGGCCCGGGATCCCCGAGCCGATCCTGCTCCAGGCCGTTCCCGAGGGTGATGCGTGTCGGAGAAGATCCTGTTCGTGGCGCCCCGCATGATCGGCGACGCCGTCATGGCCTGCGGCGTGCTCGACCACCTCGCCCGCACGCGCCCCGGAGCCCGCATCACGGTCGCGGCGGCCCCCGAGGCGGCGGGGCTCTTCGCCCGCATGCCGGGGCTCGAGCGCGTCGTCGTGGTACGCAAGCGCCAGACCCACACCCACTGGCTGCGGCTGTGGGCCGCCGTGGTGGGCACGCGCTGGGACATGGCGATCGACCTCAAGGGCTCGGGCCTGCCCTATGCGGTGGCGGCGCGCCGGCGCTTCATGCGCCGGCCCATGCCGGGACTGCGGCTCTACGAGCAGCACGCGGCCCTGCTGGGCCTCGAGCCCGCGCCGCTGCCGGTCGCCTGGACGGGCGTGGCCGACCGCGCCCGGGCCGCGACCCTGATCCCGGCCGGCCCCCCGGTCGTGGCGCTCTGCCCCACGGCGAGCTGGACACCCAAGATGTGGCCGGCGGAGCGCTTCGCGGCCCTGTTCCGCCGCCTCGCCGCGGGGCCGCTGCCGGGCGCTCGCGCGGCCGTGTTCGGTGGGCCCGGCGCGCGCGAGCGCGACGGCGCGGCGCCCCTCCTCGCCGCCCTGCCGGGCGCCATCGACCTCGTCGGCGCCCTGACGCTGCCCGAGGTCTCGGCCAGCCTCGCCCGCTGCGCCCTCGCGGTCAGCAACGATTCCGGCCTCATGCACCTCGCGGCGGCCTCGGGCATCCCCACGCTGGGGCTGCGGGCGCATTTCGCCGACCAGGCCGCCCGCGTCGAGCCCGCCGGCCGGGCCGCAGGCTGGATCCTGCGCGGCGGGGACGACATGGCGGCGATCTCGGTCGAGGAGGCCGAAGCGGGCTGCATCGGGGTGCTGGGCCGCATCGCCTGAGGCCAGGGGCCGGCTGGCCCAGCACCTGATGAGGCCGCGTGCCGGACCGGTCCGAGGACCCGCGGCGGCGCGGGCCGGCGTGGGTGCCCGGGACGAGCCCGGGCATGACGGTGGAGGGGGCGGAGGAGAGCGGTCGAGGGAGGGCACGATGGATCCGAAGCGGTCCCCGCCCTCCATCCCGTCATGGCCGGGCTCGTCCCGGCCACCCACGCCGCGCCGAGCCGCACCAGGCCCCGGACGGCCCCGGCCTGGCCCGAGGACCCGCGGTGGGGCGGGCCGGCGTGGGTGCCCGGGACGAGCCCGGGCATGACAGTGGAGAGGGCGGAGGAGAGCGGTCGAGGGAGGGCACGATGGATCCGAAGCGGTCCCCGCCCACCATCCCGTCATGGCCGGGCTTGTCCCGGCCACCCACGCCGCGCCGAGCCGCACCGCGCCCCGGGCGGCCCCGGCCCGCTCCGAGGACCCGCGGTGGGGCGGGCCGGCGTGGGTGCCCGGGACGAGCCCGGGCATGACAGTGGAGGGGGCGGAGGAGAGCGGTCGAGGGAGGGCACGATGGATCCGAAGCGGTCCCCGCCCTCCATCCCGTCATGGCCGGGCTCGTCCCGGCCACCCACGCCGCGCCGAGCCGCTCCTAGCCCCGGACGATCCAGAACGCTTCACCTTGAGCCTGTGAACAGGCTCGCACCCAGGAGCTGCCGTATGTCGGCAACAGCATGACACACGCGAGACGCCGCAACCCCAACCGGGCGGAACCGGTTGCCTGCCGGTCGGCCGCATCGCCGGCTTGACCCTCGCCGGCACACGGCGCAGCAAGTCTTGGGATGCGCGTTCGGCACGGACCGCCGGACAGGAGGGCGCGATGGCGTTCAGGTCGATCTATGCTCACGGGTTCCTGCGCGCTGCCGCCTGCACGGTGTGGACCGCCATCGCCGAACCCGCCCGCAACGCCGAGGCGATCCTGGCGGCGGCCCACGACGCCCATGGGCAGGGCGCCGGCCTCGCGGTCTTTCCCGAACTCTGCGTGTCGGGCTACGCGCTGGAAGACCTCTTCCTGCAGCAGACGCTCGCGGAGGCGACGGTGGCCGCCGTCCTGTCGATCGCCGAGGGCACGCGCGACCTCCTGCCGGTGCTGGTCGTGGGGGCGCCGCTGCGCTGGCGCAACCGGCTCTACAACACGGCCGTGGTGATCCACCGCGGCGCCGTGCTGGGCGTCGTGCCCAAGAGCTACCTGCCGAACTACCGCGAGTTCTACGAGAAACGCCACTTCGCGCCAGGCGCCGGTCTCCGGGGCGAGACGCTGCAGATCGGCGACCATGCCGTGCCCTTCGGCACGGACCTCCTCTTCGCCGCGGCGGACCTGCCCGGCTTCACGCTGGGCGTCGAGATCTGCGAGGACATGTGGGTGCCGGAGCCGCCCGCGGGCGCGCTCGCCACCGCGGGCGCCACCGTGCTGGCCAACCTCAGCGGCAGCCCCATCACGATCGGCCGGGCGCGCAGCCGCAACCTGCTCTGCCAGGCGACCTCGGCCCGCTGCCTCGCCGCCTACGTCTATGCCGCGGCCGGCTCCGGAGAGTTCGACCACCGACCTCAGCTGGGACGGCCAGACCGTCATCTACGAGAACGCCGTGCTGCTAGCCGAGGGCGAGCGCTTCGCTCCCGGCGGCCGGACCATCGTGGCGGACATCGATCTCGACCTCCTGCGCCAGGAGCGCGTCGCGACCGGGTCCTTCGACGACAATGCCCGCGCGGGCGCTCTCTTCCGCACCGTGCCGTTCCGCCTCGACCCGCCCGTGCGGGACATCGGCTTCCGGCGGCCGATCGAACGCTTCCCCTTCGTGCCGTCGGACCGCGAGCGTCTCGCCCAGGACTGCTACGAGGCCTACAACATCCAGGTCGCCGGGCTGAAGCAGCGGCTCTCCGCCATCGGCATCGAGCGCATCACCATCGGGGTGTCGGGGGGGCTCGATTCCACCCATGCGCTCATCGTGGCCGCCAAGGCCTTCGACCTCCTCGGCCTGCCGCGAAGCAACATCCTCGCCTACACGATGCCGGGCTTCGCCACGGGGGCCGACACCAAGACCAATGCCCACCGGCTCATGGCGTCGCTGGGCGTTTCGGCCCACGAACTCGACATCCGGCCGGCCGCCCGGCAGATGCTGGCCGACCTGAACCATCCCTTCGCGGAGGGCCGGGCCGAATACGACGTCACCTTCGAGAACGTGCAGGCGGGCCTGCGCACCGATTACCTGTTCCGCCTCGCCAACCACCAGGGCGCCATCGTGCTCGGCACCGGCGACCTGTCCGAACTGGCGCTCGGCTGGTGCACCTACGGCGTCGGCGACCAGATGAGCCACTACAACGTCAACGCCGGCGTGCCGAAGACGCTGATCCAGCACCTCATCCGCTGGGTCGTGTCGACCCGGCAGCTGGACGAGGGCGCCGGCGAGACGCTGCTGTCGATCCTCGACACCGAGATCTCGCCCGAGCTCGTCCCCGTCGAGGCCGGCTCCAAGCCGCAGAGCACCGAGGAGCGCGTCGGCCCCTACGAGCTGCAGGACTTCAACCTGTTCTACACGCTGCGCTACGGCTTCAAGCCGTCCAAGATCGCCTTCCTGAGCCTCATGGCCTGGGAGGACGCGGCGCGCGGCGACTGGCCCGAGGGATTCCCGGAGGAGCGCCGGCGCGCCTACGACCTCGCCCATGTGCGCAAATGGCTGCACGTCTTCGCGCACCGGTTCTTCGGCTTCAGCCAGTTCAAGCGCTCGGCCCTGCCCAACGGGCCCAAGGTGTCGGCCGGCGGCGCCCTCTCGCCGCGCGGCGACTGGCGGGCCCCGTCGGACGGCAATGCCCGGGCCTGGCTGGAGGACCTCGACCGTAACGTGCCGGAGGCCTGAGGCGGACGGCCGCACGGCTCCAACCGCGACGGATCGCAGACCGTTGGGTGTCGCGATCAAGCACGCGAGGGAGGTGGAGATGAGCGGCACAGCGGAGGACCATGGCCTGCGGTTCGGTCCCCTGGGGGACAGCGCGCTGCACCTCTGCGTCGACATGCAGAACATGTTCTCAGGGGACACCGACTGGCACACCCCCTGGATGGAACGGGTGCTGCCCAACGTCGAGCGGATCGTGCGGCACAACCCGGCGCGCACGCTGTTCACCCGCTTCGTGCCGGCCCGGGACGCCGAGGCCGCGACGGGCACCTGGCGGCGCTATTACGAGCGCTGGCGCAGCATGACGCTCGCCGACCTCGATCCCGCCATGGTGGAGCTGATGCCGCCGCTCGGCGACTTCGTGCCGCCCGCCGAGCTCTTCGACAAGACCACCTATGCGCCCTGGATCCACGGCGACCTCGACGGCCGCCTGCGCCGCCGCGGCGTCGACACGCTGGTCGTGACGGGCGGGGAGACGGACGTCTGCGTGCTCGGCACCGTGCTGGGCGCGGTGGACCGCGGCTACCGCGTCGTCGTGGTCATCGACGCGCTCTGCTCGGCCTCGGACGAGACCCACGACGCCATGGTGCTGCTCTACGCCAGCCGCTACGGCCAGCAGGTCGAGACGGTGCGGACCGACGAGGTGCTGGAGCACTGGAGGTAGGCCGCCGGCGGCTCCTCGCGCTCCATTGCGAGCTGGAGCGCATTCGCCGGAGGCGGAAGCGCGTCTAGCGCCGGGGCGGCGCGAGCCGGTCGAGCCGCAGCCGGTGGCGTGCATCGGTCAGCCGCCAGGCCGCGCCGTAGACCGCCGCGACCGTGCCGAGCGTGCCGGCCGCGGCCAGCAGGAACAACGTCAGGATCTGGTAATTGGCGGCGCCCTGCGGATCGGCCCCGGCCAGGATCTGGCCCGTCATCATGCCCGGAAGGGTGACGAGCCCGGCGGCCGCCATCTGGTTGAGGATGGGGATCAGCCCGGCCCGGATCGCGGCCCGCATCGGCCCGCCGAGGGCCTCGAATCGCGTGGCACCGAGCGCCAGCCGGGCTTCGATGGCGGCGCGCTCGCGTGTCACCGCGAGCCCCAGCCCGTTCAACCCGACGCTGATCGCACTCATCACCGAACCCAGCACGATACCGACCAGCGGGACCAGCACGCGCGGGTCAAACCAGGGGACCGGGCGCAGGTGGGTCAGGAAAGCGCAACTCACCACGAGCGTCGTGGCGGCCGCCATCGTGCCGCCGCCGAGGCCGAAGCGCCAGAGGCCGCGCAGCGACCGTTCCTGCCGGGCCGCGATCTCGACGGTGGCGGCACCCATCATCACGGCGAGGGCGCCGAGCACGACCCACGGCGAGGCCGCGGCGAAGATCCAGCGCAGCACGACGCCCACCAGGGTCAGCTGCAGCACCGTCCTGACCGCCGCCACCGCGAAGGTGCGGGCGAGGCCGAGCCCCAGCACCAGCGTCAGGCCGGAACTCGCCAGGAGCAGCACCGCCGCGGCGGCGAGGTCTGTGGCATCAAGCGGGGTTTCGGTCATGCGCCGGCCGTCCTTCGGCCACGGGATAGACGGCATCGGCCAGCCGGGCCACCTGCTCGGCGCTGTGCGACACGAGAAGGGCCGCCGTGCCCCCCGCCAGATGGCGACGCAGGATCGCCTCCACGGCGGCCGTCGCGGCCGGATCCAGCGCCGCCGTGGGCTCGTCGAGCAGCAGAACGCGCGGCGCGGCGGCGAAACCCCGCAGAAAGGCCAACCGCTGCCGCTCGCCCGAGGACAGGCGGGCGACCGGCCAGTCGAGCACGTCGGCCGGCAGGCCCAGCGCGTCGCGGTCCGCCGCGAAGCCCGGACCGGGCGCCGGCATGTGGGCCCCGACGGTGTCGGCCCACCACCCCGACTCGGCGGCCAGATAGGTCACGCGCCGCCGCCAGGCCGGTGCCGACAGGGTGTCCCGGTCGGCGCCGTCGAGCGTCACGCGGCCCTGGCAGGGATCGAGGTCGGCCACCATGCGCAAGAGGACGCTCTTGCCGGCACCGGAGCGGCCGGTGACGGCGCAGCAGCAGCCGGGCGCGACGGCGAGGTCGAAGGGCCCGAAGCCGGGCCGGCGCAGGCCCTCGATCACCAGCATGGGAGGATGGCGAAGGCCGCCGGGGCTGGCGGAAGAGAGTGGGGGTCGAACCCACCAAGGACCGGCTCGCGGCCCTTCCCGGATTTGAAGTCCGGACGTCCCACCGGGGAGCGTTTCTCTTCCCCGAAGCGGCGGCTATTCCGCGGCGTCGCGCGTGCCGGCGCCGAAGCGGTTGACGATGTAGTCGTCGACCAGTTGCTTGAACTCGGCAGCGATATTGGCGCCGCGCAGCGTCATGGCCTTCTGGCCGTCGATGAACACCGGGGCGGCCGGCGTCTCGCCGGTGCCGGGCAGCGAGATGCCGATGTCGGCATGTTTGGACTCGCCCGGGCCGTTGACGATGCAGCCCATGACGGCGACGTTGAGGTTCTCGACGCCCGGGAACTTCGTCTTCCACTCTGGCATGGATTGCACGATGTAGGTCTGGATGTCGCGCGCCAGTTCCTGGAACGTCGTCGAGGTCGTGCGGCCGCAGCCCGGGCAGGCGGCGACGAGCGGCACGAAGGTGCGGAACCCCATGGTCTGCAGGATCTCCTGCGCGACCTTCACTTCGAGCGAGCGGTCGCCGCCGGGCTCGGGCGTCAGCGACACCCGGATCGTGTCGCCGATGCCGTCCTGCAGCAGGATGCCGAGCGCCGCCGAGGAGGCCACGATGCCCTTCGAGCCCATGCCGGCCTCGGTCAGGCCGAGGTGGATGGCGTAGTCGGACCGGGACGCGAGCGTCCTGTAGACCGCGATGAGGTCCTGCACGGCCGACACTTTGGCGGACAGGATGATGCGGTCCCGCGGCAGGCCGATCTCCTCGGCGCGTTCGGCCGAGTAGAGGGCCGAGCGCACCATGGCCTCGCGGGTGACGGCGCGGGCCTCGACGGGGTGCGCCGAGCGGGCGTTCTCGTCCATGAGGCTGGTGAGCAGTTCGCCGTCGAGCGAGCCCCAGTTCGCCCCGATGCGTACCGCCTTGCCGTAGCGGATGGCGGTCTCGACGATGGCCGAGAACTGCCGGTCCTTCTTGTCCTTGAAGCCGACGTTGCCGGGGTTGATCCGGTACTTGGCAAGGGCTTCGGCGCAGGCCGGATGCTCGGCCAGGAGCTTGTGGCCGATGTAGTGGAAGTCCCCGACGAGCGGCACGTCGCAGCCGATCCGGTCGAGCCGCTCGCGGATGCGCGGCACCGCGGCGGCGGCCTCGTCCCGGTCCACCGTGATGCGCACGAGTTCCGAGCCGGCACGGGCCAGGGCCGCCACCTGGCGCACCGTCCCGTCGATGTCGGCCGTGTCGGTGTTGGTCATCGACTGGACCACCACGGGGGCACCCCCGCCCACCGTGACGTGGCCGACCTTGACGGCGACCGTGCGCCGCCGCGGCGCCGGGCCGGCGCGGTCGTCGGGAATGGTCGAGGGGGCCTCGGACATGGGAGGCGCGTCTCCGCTGATCGTCATGGCCCTTTCAATGGTTGGGAAAGGCGACGAGGTCAAGACACAGGCGGGCCGGGGACGGCCGGCGCCGGACCGGGCGAAGGGCGGCTCCGGCGCTTCGAGATGGTGGTATGAGGCGTCACGAAAGCCGGGCATGATGGGCCGACGCGCCTCTGCTCCACACGGGCCCGGCGGCCCGCAACCCGAAAGTCCGCGCGATGCAGCCAGACGAGCCGACGCCGCTCGACCGCTTCTTCCAGGAAGGGCTCCGGGCCCGCCGCGACGGGCTGACCCTCCACGACAATCCCTATAGCGCCGGCAGCGAGCAGCGGCGCGAATGGCGCGCCGGCTTCTGCGCGACCGTGCAGGGCGACGACGACATGGACCAGGAGGCCCTGACGCTCGGGTCGACCGACGCCAGCCGGCCGCCCGAGCCGGACTGAGGGCCGGGCCTCGCCCGGACCATCCGCCGGGTGCCGGGTCAGGCCGTCCTGGCGCGCTCGATCGCCTGGCGGATCAGCGCCTTGGCTTCGTCGGCGCCGACCCACTTCACGATCTTGACCCACTTGCCGGGCTCGAGGTCCTTGTAGTGGGCGAAGAAGTGTTCGATCTGCTCCAGCGTGATCTGCGGCAGGTCGGTGTATTCCTGGATCTTCTCGTAGCGCTTGGTGAGCTTGGTCACCGGTACGGCGATGATCTTCTCGTCGCCGCCGCTCTCGTCTTCCATCATCAGCGCGCCGACCGGGCGGCAGGCCATCATGGCGCCGGGCACGATCTCGCGCGTGTTGGCGATGATGACGTCGCAGGGGTCGCCGTCGTCCGACAGCGTATGGGGGATGAAGCCGTAGTTCCCCGGGTAGCGCATGGCCGTGTGGAGGAAACGGTCCACCTTGAGGATGCCGGCTTCCTTGTCGAGCTCGTATTTGATGGGCTCGCCGCCGATCGGCACTTCGATGATGACGTTGACCTCATCGGGCGGGTTGCTGCCGATCGCGATGGCGTCGAGATTCACGGGGGCGTCTCCGGTGGCGTCTTCGATGAGTTCCGGCGCCGGGCGCCGGACTAGCGCCCGCTCTTAGACGAGTGCGGGCGCGATGGAAACGCTGTTGAACGCCACCGTCGGGCGTCAGTCGAAGCCGAACGCGATCCGGCCGCGCAACTCTTGGCCGAAGCGCTCCTCGGCCCGCCGCACGATGCGGCCGCCCAGGCGGAGATAGAAGGAGATGGCGCGCTCGTTGTCGGCCAGGGCCCAGACGAGGCAGCTGTCGTAGCCGTGTTCGGCGAGGTCCTTGCGGGCCGCCTCGAACAGGCGGCGGCCGAAGCCGAGGCCCTGGAACTGCGGCGCGAGATAGAGTTCGAAGATCTCGCCGCGATAGGGCAGGGCGGGCACGCGGTTGCGGCCGTAGCTGGTGTAGCCGCCGATGCAGTCGTCGAAATCGAGGACCGACAGGCGGCTGCCGTTGCGGATGGCCTTCAGCCACCAGGCGGGGCCGCGGCGCGCCACCATCTTGTCGAGCTCGCGACCCGGGATGATGCCGCGGTAGGCATCGAGCCACGCCGCGTCGTGGACCGCCGCGATGGCTTCGGCATCGCCCGTCCGCGCCCCCCGGATCGTGATCAGAGTCTCGGCCATGAGCGCGATGGTAGGGCTGAGCCCTCTCATCGCGCAAGAGCCGCAAAAGGCCGAAATGCGGTTCTTTTACCGCGGCTGTTGGGCGCGGCGATCGCCGTTCCCGCGCGGCCGGTTCGCGCCCTGGTCGGGCGCCCGCGCGCCGTCCCGCGGGCGGGACGGGCCGGCATTGGCCCGCGGCGCGCCCTCGGCGCCGTGGCGCGGCTGGCCGGAGCGGGTGTTGCCGTTGCCGAACCGGGCCTCGCCGCGACCGTCGCCCTGGGGCTTGGCGCCGGGCCGCCCGCGCACCGCGCGGGGGTCGCGGTACGGCGTCTCGGCCTGGGCCGGGGCCGACACGGTGCCGAGCTTGCCCTCCTGCACCGGCACCTTCTGGCGGATCAGCCGCTCGATGTCGCGCAGGAAGGACCGCTCGTCCTCGCCGCAGAGCGAGATGGCCGACCCGTCCGCCCCCGCCCGCGCCGTGCGGCCGATGCGGTGCACGTAGGTTTCGGAGATGTTGGGGATGTCGAAGTTGATGACGTGGCTCACGCCGTCGACGTCGATGCCCCGCGCCGCGATATCGGTCGCGACGAGCAGGCGCGACTGGCCCGCCTTGAAGGCCGCCAGGGCCCGCTCGCGCTGGTTCTGGGACTTGTTGCCGTGGATCGCGTCCGCCTTGAAGCCGGACGCGTTGAGGTACTTCACCACCTTGTCGGCGCCGTGCTTGGTGCGGGTGAAGACGAGCGCGCGGCTGATCGTGGAATCGGCCAGCAGCCCGTGCAGCATGCCCTGCTTGTCGCGCGTCGGGCAGAAAATCACGCTCTGGCGGATGCGGTCGGCCGTCGCCGACACCGGCGCCACCGCGACTTCGACCGGGTTGGTCAGCAGCGAGGCGGCGAGCTTGGCGATGGCGGGCGGCATGGTGGCGGAGAAGAACAGGCTCTGCCGCTTCTTGGGCAGCAGGCTGACGATCTTCTGGATGTCGCGCATGAAGCCGAGGTCGAGCATGCGGTCGGCCTCGTCGAGGACGAAGACGCCCACGTCTTCGAGCGTCAGCGCGCGCTGGTTCAGAAGGTCGATGAGGCGGCCGGGCGTGGCCACGACGATGTCGACGCCGCGCGCGCAGGCGCGGATCTGCCGGCCGACCGGCACGCCGCCGAACACCAGCGCGGTCGAGAGGCGCAGGAACTTGGCATAGGCGATGATGTTCGCCTCGATCTGGCTGGCGAGTTCGCGCGTCGGCGACAGGATCAGCACCCGGCAAGCGCGGGGCTTGGGCTGCGCGTCGCTGACCGACAGGCGGCCGATGATCGGCAGCGCGAAGGCGGCCGTCTTGCCGGTGCCGGTCTGGGCGATGCCGAGCAGGTCGCGGCCCGCGAGGACGTGCGGGATGGCGCCGGCCTGGATCGGGGTCGGGGTCTCGTAGCCTTCGGCGGCCAGCGCCTTGAGGATCGGCGCGGGGAGGCCGAGGTCGGAAAATGTCGTCAAAGGGTCCTGACTTTTCGTTCGAACTGCGCCGCAAGCCTCCAGGCGGGCTTCGAAGAGAGGAAGCCGCCATCGTCCGGAGCAGGGCGCGAAAAGGCCGGTAACGGGAGCTCCCACTCCGGTGGTGGGAGGGCATGGGCGCTGGTCTGCGCACCATGTGTCCGGCTGGACCTCATATGCCCGTGTTGCGCCGCAAAATCAACCGGGACCGGGACCGATCCGCGCGGGGCGCATCGAAATCCATGGCTCGCGCGTCGTGGCATCGGGCACGAAGGCGAAGGTGGAGCCGAGATGGCGAGCGACCGCGACGAGACGAGGCGAGGACCGGTGGAGCGTGCCGCCGCGGCGGTGCCTCCGCCCGCCGGGCGGGCGTTCCGCTGGATCGTGGTGACGCTGCTCACGCTCTCGACCGCGGCGCTGGCCGCCATCGCGGTGCTGCTCGGGCTCGTCTACCAGCAGGTCGCCGCCAGCGACGCCGCCGCGCTGAAGAGCGACATCGCCGGGGTGAAGAGCGAGACGGCGAGCTTCCACGCCGACGTGGCGAAGGCCATGACGGCCCTCGACAAGCGCCTGTCCGACACCGCCACCGAGGTGAATTCGGCCACGATGCAGCTCAACGACATCGCGCTGAGCCTGCACCGGAAGCCCTGAGGGCGGCTCGCGCCGGGGCCGCCGCGATGCTAGGCTGGCGCCATCTCCGGCGCGGGACCCAGCCATGCCCCACCTGTCCACCCTGGCGGTCTTCGCCGTCGCGGCCCTGGCCCTCGCCTGCACGCCGGGGCCCGACATGCTGCTGATCCTGTCGCGCAGCGTCACGCAGGGCCGCGGGGCGGGCTTCGCCTCGCTGGCCGGCGCCCAGGCCGGGATCTACTGCCATGCCGTCGCGGTGGCGCTCGGCCTGTCGGAACTGTTCCGCGCCGTGCCCTTCGCCTATGACGCGGTGCGCTACGCCGGCGCCGCCTACCTGATCGTCCTGGCGTGGCAGGCGTTCCGGGCGCCGGGCGGGGACGCCTCCGCCCCCGCGCCCGTGGCGCCGCTGCCGCTCCTCGCCGTGGCGCGCCAGGGCCTCCTCACCAACGTGCTGAACCCCAAGGTGGCGCTCTTCGCCCTGGCGCTGTTCCCGCAGTTCGTCACGCCCGATGCCGGCCCGGTGGCGCTGCAGATCCTCGTCCTGGCGACGGTGCTGAACCTCGTCGGCCTCGTGGTCAACGGCGCCCTGGTGCTGGGGGCGAGCCGCCTGCGCCGCCTCGTGGCGGCGCGCGGGCGGTTCAGGCGCGCGCCGCAGATCGCGCTCGGCACGGTTTTCACCGGCCTCGCGCTGCGGCTGGCCGTCGACGGCGGGCGCTGAGCCCGCGGTTCCGCCTCAGCGGGATGCCGGGCGCGGCTGCCCGGCCATCTGCTTGCGGCGGACCTCGCCCTGCCGGGCATGCATCCAGCCCGGATATTCGGGCGGAAGCGCGCTCACCGCGTCGATGGCGGCGAGGTCGGCCTCGGTGAGCTCGACCGCCGTGGCGGCGATGTTGTCCTCGAGCTGCTCGAGCCGCTTGGCGCCCACGATGACGCTGGTGACGACCTTCTGGTGCAGCAGCCAGGCGAGCGCCACCTGCGCCACCGAGACCCCGCGGGCCTCCGCCAGGGACCGGAGCGCGTCGACGACGTCCCAGGCGCGGGCCTTGTCGACGGGCGGGAAGTCGAAGGCCACGCGGCGGCTGCCCTGCTCGCCCTGCCGATCGCGCGTGTACTTGCCGGACAGCAGGCCGCCGGCCAGCGGGCTCCAGACCAGGAGGCCGACACCCTCCGACAGCATCATCGGCACGAGCTCGCGCTCGAGGTCGCGGCCCGCCACGGTGTAATAGGCCTGCAGCGTCTCGAACCGCGCGAGGTTCAGCCGCTCCGACTGGCCGAGCGCCTTGGTGATCTGCCAGGCCGCCCAGTTCGACACGCCGATGTAGCGGACATGGCCGTGCTGCACCAGGGTGTCGAGGGCGCGCAGCGTCTCCTCGATCGGCGTCGCGGGGTCGAAGCTGTGGAGCTGGTAGAGGTCGATATAGTCGGTGTTGAGGCGCTGCAGGCTGGCCTTGCAGGCCTCGATGAGATGCACGCGCGACGAGCCGCGCGCGTTCGGGCCGGGGCCCATCTCGCCGAAGGCCTTGGTGGCCAGCACGACGTCGCGCCGGGCGATGCCGAGGTTGCGGAGCGCCTGGCCGGTGATCTCCTCGGAGGCGCCCTGCGAATACACGTCCGCGGTGTCGATGAAGTTGATGCCCGCGTCGAGGGCGGTCCTGACGAGCCCGTCGGCCTCGTCCTGCTGGAGGTTGCCGATCTTGCTCCAGACCTCGCCGGTGCCGCCGAAGGTCATGGTGCCGAGGCACAGCTCCGACACGAAGAGGCCGGTGCGGCCGAGCTTGTTCATGCGCATGGGGGGTCGCCTTCCTGGGATCCGGCGCGGGAGGGTTCGGTCGCGCGCCCGCCGCCGGGTCACGACCCGGCCGGCACGCCCCTCAACGGCTTGGCACCCCGGCGAGGTCCAAGACACGGAACGACGCGCGGCGGACCGGCGGGACTGAGGCGGGAACGACGAAGGGCGCCCCGAGCGGGGCGCCCCTGCCGATCCGGCGGATGAGCTGCGTCGGAGACCGGGTCGGCCGCTCAGGCGGCCTTCGATTCCACGACCTTCGGGGCGCGGGCATTGGTGCCGATGGCGATCTGCCGAGGCTTCTGGGCTTCGGGGATCTCGCGTACGAGGTCGACATGGAGCAGGCCGTGCTCCAGGGCCGCGCCCGTCACCTGGACGTGGTCGGCGAGCTGGAAGCGGCGCTCGAAGGCCCGGGCGGCGATGCCCTGGTAGAGCACTTCGGTCTTGGGGGCCTCGGCCGGCTCGGTCTTGCGGGCGCCGCGAATGAGCAGCACGTTCTCGCGCGTCTCGATCGAGAGATCGTCTTCGGAGAAGCCCGCCACGGCGACCGAGATCCTGTAGGCGTTCTCGCCCGTCCGCTCGATATTGTAGGGCGGATAGGTCTGGGCCGACGCGTCGACACCCGACATCTGGTCCAGAATGGTGAAGAGGCGGTCGAAGCCGACGGTGGAACGGTACAGGGGGGAAAGGTCGTACTGGCGCATGGAAACACATCCTCTGTGGAGCGACATGGGACTCCGGCGTTGCTGTCCGGAACCGCTTGGATCACGCGTCCGTTGTGGCCCGCGTGGCGCTGATGTGGTGATGGCCGCAAAGGCCGCAAGAGGCGGCCGCTGCGTCCGAAGCGATTTTTTCGCCGCCCGTCGCCGCCGCCGCCGGGGCGTCGCGGCCGGGCCCTGGCGGGCGGCGGCCCGGCGGGCGAATTTCGTCAATCCGATCAACGCGGCCCGCCGCGCCGGCGCGGCTCGCCGCCGGCCGGGAGGGCGGCGCCCGCCTGTCACATCCGCGCCACGGGGGGCACTCCATCGGCCCTCGGGCCGCGCTTCGGACAAGCGCATGCCTTGGTGCTGACACGGCCGGGGCGTCAGAGCGGCGAGGTCGGGGCAGCCCTGCCGCGGCCAAATGAACCGATCGCCGTAGCCGTGCATTCAACCGGCGACGTCGTTTTGGAGTACCCCAATGTCCAACATCAAGAAGCTCGCCGCCGTCGCGGCGGTCGCCACCCTGGCCCTGGCCGCCTCCGATCTGGCGGCCTCGGCCCAGAGCACGCTGACCAACGGCCCCACCGGCATGCAGCCCAACACCCTCGCGTCCGACAGCCCGGCGGGAACCAGCGGCAACAAGCCGAGCCGCGGCATGATCCGCCGGAAGGCCATGCACCACGAGGTCTCCGCGGCGCCGCGCGGCGCCTATATGGCCCGCCGCCCGCTGACGGTGCGCCGCACCGTGGCGGTCGCCGACCGGCCCGTCGTCGTCGTCCCGGCCCCCGTCGTCAATGCGGGCCCCGGCACGATCGTGACGGGTCCGCTCGGTTTCGCCAGCAACGTCGTGAGCCTGCCCTTCCGGGCCATCGGCGGGATCTTCCCCGCCACGGGCGACATCGCCTCGAACCCGCTCGTGCTGGTCGGCGCACCGATCCGCGCCGTCGGCGACATCGTCCAGCTGCCGTTCCGCATCATCGGCGCGCCCTTCGGCGGCACGACGATCGCCACCTACTGATCGCCGTCACCGCGGAATCACCGGACAGGGCGGGGGCGCAAGCCTCCGCCCTTTTTCGTGGATCGCCGGATGGCGCATGCCGATACAACGAGCTGTTCGAAAGATGCCGCGAATTGCAACTTTTCAGGCGTGATTAACACCGTTGCGCCATGCTCCCGCTCCATGGGCCTGACCGGTGACGCCGAAGGAGACGGGGATGGACGGGATCGGTGCGGTGGGTTCGCCCAAGATCGAGCCCTGGATGGTCGACTTGCTGTTCAGCCCCCCGGGCGAGGCCGAGGCTGCCGCGCCGCCGGCGACCGTGCCCTCGGTCGCGGTCGGTTCGAGCGCGCGGAGCAGCGTCGCCGGAGCGACCGGACAGGCGATCGCGAGCCTGCAGGCCGGAGGCGCCATCCCGCCGGCGGGACAGTCATCGTCCGCCCGCCAGGACATGACTGTGGCCGAATGTAATGCCCTCGTCGACAGCCAACAATGCCATGACATCGTCCAAATCAAGCGGCGCTCATATTTGGTGTCGGAATTCCAATTACCAACGGAATTGGTAGGACCTACTCAGACGTTCGACGAATACCATAAACATACAGAGTTGTTCAATGGCGAATTTTTATTTGAACGCGGCACGAGACGGATAGAAAGCAGCGGAGGTGCAGAATTGATTAGGACGATACGGAGAACAAGCAATTGAAAAACGCAGTCTCGACTTCAGGATGCATTTGATAATACGCCAGTCACGTTTCAAAAAATTTCGGACATTCCAGGTCTGAACTATACGGTAGGCCGCTGCAAGAGGAGCGCATGATTTCACAGCCGACATTCTGCTTGGCATCCGGCGGTTACGATGAGCAGGCCATGAAAGATCTATGGTCAACCCGTGTCAACGGGAAACATATGGCATTCGACGATTGTCGGTGGGGTGGGGATGATGGCAACATGGTCGGACAAAAATCTTGATTAGATGACTTAGACACTGACTTCTAATGCATCTAGATCGGAACAGAGCGCTCGATGAGCGCTCTGCCTGGTTGCTCAATTATCATAGGTTTCGATGTCTGAAATAAGCTGTGTAAGTCGCAATTTGAAGGTCCTCGCGGATGCAGTTTGGTACGACTCTTGGAGCGGGTACATCTTGCAGCCGGGTTGCAGGCGATACCCTGCCAACGTGAACTTGCAAATGAAAGGATATGCCGTCGGCGCCGTTGACGTACCATCGGCGTTGACCGTTCCGCCCGCGATAGCGAAGCCGCACTCGTTGCGGCTGGTTCCGTTCGGCCAGGCATAGCCGACACGGACCGTGACGCTGGGGCTCGACCCGGTCGTGGTCTGCACCAAGACCGGGCAGTCCATGGCCGGGCAGATCGGTAGGTCGCTCGGATCGATCGAAAGCAAAACCGGATCGGCCTCATGTCACGATCGCACATCCATGCAATGATTTCGCGAGAACGAGCGCTGTCACCCAGGCCATTCAACCGAGTTTAACCCGCCCGTGCCATCGTGATGCTCGCAGCGCGGGTGGACAATCCGGCGCTCGGCCGGTGATCCGGTTTGGAGGGAGACGGGGATGGACGCGATTGGCGCCGTGGGTTTGCCCAAGATCGAGTCCTGGATGGTCGACTTGCTGTTCAGCCCCCCGGGCGAAGCCGAGGCTGCCGCGCCGCCGGCGGCCGTGCCCTCGGTCGCGGTCGGTTCGAGCGCGCGGAGCAGCGTCGCCGGAGCGACCGGACAGGCGATCGCGAGCCTGCAGGCCGGAGGCGTCGCCCCACCGGACGGGGAGACGTCCGACCGCAATGAGCTGACTGTGGCCCAGAGAAACCATCGTCCACGAATAACGCCATGACGTCAGCCCAGATCAGTGCGCGCGCTTTACAGCGGTGTCGGTATTCACGAGCCGAGAATCGCAATCAGCAAGCCAACGACATCTTTGATACCTGCAGATACTCAGGACATTTCTCTCAATCGGATTACGATAGATCAAGCATGCGCATCCGGACGGAGCCAGCGGTGATCAGGCTGCTTCACAGACAGGCACGGAGAAGCCGCAATTGCCAAAGATCTGTCCATGCAAACGGCCTTTGATGCTCACGCAGATCAGGTTTCAGAAGCTGTCGGACATTCCAGGTCTGAACTACACGGAACTGCCGTTCATACGGTGGATACCTGACTCTGCACCGACATCTAGCTCCATCAGTCGGCGACCTACGATGTGCAGGTCATGAAGGATCTACTAGTAATGTCACGCAGGGCAAACACGGGTCAATATGGGTTTCGGCGGAGTAGGACTGTTCGTAACGTGGACAGACGCATCTCTGATGAAAATAAATGATGACTTAACGCTATAATGGCAAACGTGGTAGAAACATAATAAGTAATGATAAGGTAGATGTTTAATGGCAATGCATCAATAAGACGCATTACCATGAGGTCAAGTTAGTTTAGTTATTGTAAGTTTCTATCGTGAAATATCCTGTGTAAGTGCAGCTAGATAGGTCTGCCGCAATTAGACGGAGTAGCTGTAGATGGAAATCATCTTGCATCCGGGCTGCACTCGAGTACCTGCCAAGGTGAACTTTAAATAAACCCATAGGCCGTCGGCGCCGTCGACGTACCATCGGCGTTGACCGTTCCGCCCGCGATGGTGAAGCCGCATTCGTTGCGGCTGGTCCCGTTGGGCCAGGCATAGCCGACATAGACCGTGGCGCTGGGGCTCGACCCGGTCGTGGTCGGCGGAACTTTGGCCGATGCGATCGCGCTGCTGCCATAGCCGAAGGAGGTCGGCGTCAGCACCGGGCAGTCCATGCCCGAGCAGATCGGTGGGTCGAGTTGGAGGACGGGCTTGCCGCTGAGATTGAAGTTGTCGGTGATCACCCACTGATACTTGACCTCGGCCCGCGCCGGAGCGGCGGCCAGGGATGCCGCGATGGCGATTGGCAGCACGGTCTTGACGAGAATATGCATACGATCCACCCCTATCCGAATGCGATGCCCAGTTGTGTCGGGCAGCACAGGTGGACCGCAGAATCCGCCCGCCAGCAAGCCTGTTTCGCGCAATGGGACGTTAAAAAACGGTCTCGCAGCAAAAATGCAACCATGAAGGGCTTGGTGCCGCGACGCCCCAGGGGCCGCGCTCCGGGGCCCTGCGGCTGCCGGGCGCCGGGCGTCAGCCCGGCACGAAGAGCGTCGCCGCGTCGTGCAGGACGCGGAAGGTCGCCGGGGTCCGGGTCACGATCTCGCCGTCCGCGTTGACGGACCGCGGGCGGCGCGTCGCGACGCGGATCTCCTGGCCGACCAGCGTGCGGATCTCCGTCCAGTTCCGGGTGCGGCCGCTGCGCAGCGCCGGCAAGAGCATCAGCAGCTTCCAGGCGCTGGCGACTTCGAGGCTGTAGACGTCGAGCCGCCCGTCGTCGATGGCGGCATCCTCGCTCACCGTCATGCCGCCCCCGTAGTGGCGCCCGTTGCCGACGGCGAGGTGGATGGTGCGCGACCGGGTGCGGAGGTCGCCGATCGTGATCTCGACGTGGAACGGCCGCATGCGCCGCAGCACCCGCAGGCCCGCCACCGCGTAGCCGAGCGGCCCCCAGCGCTTCTTGGCGTCGCTGGTCAGCGCGTGGGTGAGGTCCACCCCGAAGCCGAGGCTCGCCACGTTGAAATAGGGCTGGCCGTTGACCTCGCCGAGGTCGATCGTCCGGGTGCGTCCCGCCGCGATCACGTCGACCGCGCCGGCGAGGTCGAGCGGCAGGCCGAGCGTGCGGGCGAGGTCGTTGGCGGTGCCGAGCGGCAGGATGCCGAGCGGCAGGCCCGTGGCGATGATGCCGGGCGCCGCCGCATTGACGCTGCCGTCGCCCCCGCCGACGACGACGAGGTCGAGCGCGGCGGCGCGCTCGCGGATGCGCCCCGAGACGTCCGCGCGCGACCGGGTGCGGCCGCGCTCCACCGCCAGGCCGGCGCCGCGCAGGCGCGCCTCGGCCTCCTCGGCCGCCTCACGGCCCGACCGGCTGTGTTCGTTGACGATCAGCAGGGCGCGGCGGGCTGGTGCGGCATCGGAGGGGGGCATGGGATCCTGTCGCGGGCGGTGCGGACCTCTGGGAGGACGGCCCGCCGTCGTACCAATTCCCGGGCCGGTCGCTTTGTGCCGGGCCCGCGGCCCGCGATGCGCGCGTCGCGCGAGGCTCAGCCGCCGCGCACGGCTTCGATCACGGCGGAATAGTCGAGCCCCGCGCCCCCGGCCTCGGCGAAGCGGGCGAAGATGTCCCGCGCATGGCGGCCGAGCGCCGTGTCGGCGCCCACCGCCTCGGCGGCGTCGCGGGCGAGCGTCAGGTCCTTCACCATGAGGGCCGCGGCGAAGCCGGGCCTGTAGCCGTGGTTGGCGGCGCTCGCCGGCACCGGGCCGGGGACCGGGCAGTGGTTGGTCAGCGCCCAGCATTGGCCCGAGGAGGTCGAGGCCACGTCGAACAGGGCCTGGTGGTCGAGCCCGAGCTTCTCGGCCAGCACGAAGGCCTCGCTGATGCCGATCATCGTGATGCCGAGGATCATGTTGTTGCAGACCTTGGCGGCCTGGCCGGCGCCCGGGCCGCCGCAGGCGACGACGCGCCGCCCCATGGCGCGCAGCACGGGCTCGGCCCGGGCCAGCGCATCGGGCGCGCCGCCCGCCATGAAGGTCAGAGTGCCGGCTTCGGCGCCCCCGACCCCGCCCGACACGGGAGCGTCGACCGAGGCCATGCCGGCCGCGGCCGCGAGGGCGTGGGCGCGGCGCGCCGAGGCGACGTCGACGGTGGAGGAATCGACGAACAGCGCGCCCGGCCGCGCTGCCGCCACGAGCCCGCCCTCGTAGGCTTCGAGGAGATGCCGGCCGGCCGGCAGCATGGTGATGACGACCTCGGCCCCGGCCGCCGCCTCGCCGGCGCCCGGCGCGATCGCCACGCCCGCCTGCCGCGCCCTCGCGCAGGCCTCGGGGCTGAGGTCATAGCCCGAGACGGCATGGCCGGCCCGGACGAGGTTCGCCGCCATGGGGGCGCCCATGTTGCCGAGCCCGATGAACGCGATCGCCGCCATGGTGTCTCCTCCCGCCCGGAGTTGAGCGGAGCCGCATGCCAGCGTCAACCGCGCGACCCGGGCGCCGCCGTCACGCCCAGGCTCCCGGCCCGTCGTCCTCCGGCCCCCTGAAGTGGCGCAGCACGTCCTGCCGGCTCACGTCCGCGAGGCGGGCCGGCTGCCAGCGCGGGTTCCGATCCTTGTCGACCACGGCCGCCCGCACGCCCTCGACGAAGTCCGGCCGGCGGGTGATGGAGCACGAGACGCGGAACTCCCGGTCGAGACAGTCTTCGAGCGATAGGCTGCGGGCGTCGCGCAGCGCCCGCAGCGTCACCTTGAGCGAGGTCGGCGCATTGCCGGCGATCTCGGCCGCGGCCGCCCGGGCGTCGGGCTCCGGCGCGCTCTCGAGCGCTTCGAGGATCGCCTCGACGGTGTCGGGTGCGTAGCAGCGGTCGATCCAGCCGCGCGACGCGGCGAGCCGCCCGGCCCCGGGCGCCGTCGCCAGCGCGCCCACGCAGGCCGACACGTCCGCGGCGCCGCGGCAGCGCGCGAGGGCGATGCGCAGGTCGTGGAGCGCTTCCGTCGGCACCCGGGCATCGGCGAGGCCGCAGGACAGCGCGTCCGCGGCATCGAGCCGGCCGCCCGTGAGGGCGACGTGGAGGCCGAGCCCGCCCGGCGCGCGGGACAGCAGATAGGTGCCGCCGACGTCGGGCGCGAAGCCGATCTTCACCTCCGGCATGGCCAGGGCCGACCGTTCGGTGACGATGCGGTGCGACGCGTGAGCGCCGAGGCCGATGCCGCCGCCCATGGTCATGCCGTCCATCACGGTCACGATCGGCTTGGCGAACCGGGCGAGGCGGGCGTTCAGCCGGTATTCCTCGCCGAAGAAGGCCGCCAGCACCGCGTGCCGCCCGGCGCGGGCGGCCTCGTAGAGCGCCCGGATGTCGCCCCCGGCGCAGAACGCCCGGTCGCCCGCGCCGTCGAGCAGCAGGACGGCGACCTGGGGGTCGCGCTCCCAGGTGTCGAGCGCCGCCGCGATGGCGCGCACCATGCCGAGCGTCAGGGCGTTGTAGGCGGCGGGCCGGTTGAGCGTGATGTGGCCGAGCGAGCCTTCGCGGCGCGCCACGATCTCGGGCCGGGCGCCTGCGTCGTTCATCGGGCCGCTCCCGTCATGGCGCTCGCCTCCGCTGGCCGGCTCCGGCGCGTGTCGGGCCGCTCCCGACACACGCCGGCTGAAGTGCGAGCCTGTTCACGGGCTTAGGTCGAAGCTCCGCTCCGCCCCAAGCCCGACGGGCCCCCGGGTCAGCATGCCACCGCGGTGGCGCGCCGTCGAGGCGGGCCGCCGCGCGGGCCGGTTCAGCGCGTCGCCTGGGCGGGGCTGCTGCGGGCGGTCGGCAGGATGTCGGCCGTGACCGGCGCCGCGATGCTGGCCTGCCGGCCGTCGACCTTCCAGAACCCCACCGTGACGGCGAAGGCCTCGACGGCGCCGTCGGGCCGGCGCACCAGCAGCGGCGCGCCGCTGTCGCCGTGGGCGATGACGCAGTCGTGCACCAGCACCGCGGCGCCCGAGGGGCCGAGCAGGCGGCAGTGGCGGTCGGCCGTCATGAGGTAGGCGCGGTCCTGGGCGAAGCCGCCGATCTCGATGCCGGTGCCGGGGGCCGGCAGGGCCGCGGCGAGTGCGATGGGCCGCACCGCCTCCGGCAGCGGTTCCGCCAGCGTCAGCACGGCCCAATCCGCCGCGGCCGTGCGGGTCTCGTCGGCCGGGTCGTAGCCGGGTCCGACCGCGATGGCCGATACGCGGGCGTGGATGCGGTAGTCGCCCCGGGCGTAGCCGAGCAGGAAGTGGATGGAGTCCGGCTGCAGGAACCGGTGCGTCCGGAAGGCATAGAGGCAATGCGCGGCGGTGAGGACCTTGTCGGGCGCGATGGCGGCGGCCGTGCAGGCCCCGCCGATGGAATTGAACAGCTTGCCGACCGCCGACCAGGGATAGGTGTCGGCGTCCACCACGGCATGATGGTCGAGGCTCGCCGGGGGCGGGGCCAGCGGGCCGGCCGCCTCGGCCCGGTGAACCAGGAGGCAGAGCGCCAGGCCGAGCGCCCGCCGTGCCGCCGTGCCGTAACGTGCAAGTGTCAATATCCGGCCCATCCCGCCCGCAGTGCAGAGCACCTATAGCGCGTTCGCGCGCCGCTGTCCGATCCCGTGCGCCGCGGCGAGGAGACGCCCGGGCCCGAGGGTTGCATCGGCGGCGGGCGAGTCGCCCCCTGTCGGGCCAGGGTTGATTCGCGGACGGTCCGGAAGGCCCGCCCCGGGCGGGTCGTCGATACTGTTGCGGGCCCGGCGAGGCGCCTTTCGGCCGCTATATGCGGGCTCGCGGCTTGGCATAGGGCGTCGCCGGCGGCCTCGGGAGCGCATTTGCACCAGTTTTTTCTTGGGTTTGCGGTGGTGGGCTTCGACACGTCTTGCCTTGAGGCAAGAACCGCTCTACTTGCGAGGACAGACGAGGAGAGATCAAGTTTATGTCAGACGTCCAGCCAGATCTGAGCGTGGTCGAGATGGCCGCGGAGATCGTTTCGGCCTATGTGCGGAACAACTCCGTGCCGGTCGGCGAATTGCCGACGCTGCTGCAGTCGGTTCATGACTCGCTCAGCAGCATCCTCAATGGCTCGAAGCCCGAGGCCGTGAAGGAGCCGCCGCAGCCGAAGGTGCCGGTGAAGAAATCCGTCACCAACGAGTACATCGTCTGCCTCGAAGACGGGAAGCGCTTCAAGTCGCTGAAGCGTCACCTGCATTCGGAGCATGGGCTGTCGCCTCAGGACTATCGCGACAAGTGGGGTCTGGCGAAGGATTACCCCATGGTGGCGCCCGCCTATGCGGATGCGCGCTCCAACCTCGCCAAGACCATGGGCCTCGGCCGCAAGGCCGGGCCGGCCGTCGAGGCGGCCGAGGCCGAGCCCGAAGCGGTCGCGGCGGCGCCCGAGCCTGCCGCGCCGCCCGAGGAGCCCGCGGCCGAACCCGCCAAGAAGCCCCGCCGCGGCCGCGCCAAGGCGGCGAGCTGAGCCAGAACGGGCAGGGCGCTCCCCCGCGTCCCTGCCGTGGTCGGTCCGGTCCTGCGACGGCGACTGGCCCGGGCCTGACGCCCGGGCCGGCGCTCAGTTCGGCCGGCCGATCCCGACGTGGACGAAGCCGTGCCGCGCCGCCTCCTCGGGCGGATAGATGTTGCGCAGGTCGACCAGCACGGCGGCGCGCAGCAGGCCCTTGATCCGGCCGAGGTCGAGGGCCCGGAACGCATCCCATTCCGTTACGATCACCAGGGCGTCGGCCCCGTCGGCGCAATCGTAGGGGTCGGCCGCGAAGGCGATGCCGTCCAGCATGGTCTGCGCCATCCCCATGCCCTCGGGATCGAAGGCCCGGACATGCGCGCCGGCATCCTGCAGCGCCGAGATGAGGCTCAGCGAGGGCGCGTCGCGCATGTCGTCGGTGTTGGGCTTGAAGGTCAGGCCCAGCAACGCGATGGTCTTGCCGCGCAGGTTGCCGCCGCAGGCCGCCATCACCTTCTTGGCCATGGAGCGCTTGCGCTGTTCGTTCACGGCCGCCACGGTCTCGACGATGCGGACGGAGGCGCCGTGGTCCTGCCCGGTCTTGATCAGCGCCATCGTGTCCTTGGGGAAGCACGACCCGCCGTAGCCGGGGCCCGCGTGCAGGAACTTGGCCCCGATGCGGTTGTCGAGCCCGATGCCGCGCGCCACCTGCTGGACGTCGGCGCCGACCTTCTCGCAAAGGTCGGCGATCTCGTTGATGAAGGTCACCTTGGTGGCCAGGAAGGCGTTTGCGGCATATTTGGTGAGCTCCGCGGTGCGGCGCGAGGTCCACACGATGGGGGCCTGGTTGAGGTAGAGCGGCCGATACAGCTCCTGCATGACGCTGCGGGCCCGCTCGTCCTCGACGCCGAGCACGATCCGGTCCGGTCGCTTGAAGTCCTGGATGGCGGCGCCCTCGCGCAGGAACTCGGGGTTCGACGCCACGGAAACGTCGACGTCCGGCCGCGCCTCCCGCATGATGCGCTCGACCTCGTCGCCGGTGCCGACCGGCACCGTGGACTTGGTCACCACCACGGTGGGGCCCACCACGGCCTCGGCGATCTCGCGGGCGGCACCGTAGACGTAGGACAGGTCCGCGTGCCCGTCGCCGCGGCGCGACGGCGTGCCGACCGCGATCAGCACCACGTCGGCGGTCCGCACCGCGGCCGGAAGGTCGTTGGTGAAGGACAGGCGCCCGGCCCGCACGTTGGATGCGACGAGGCCGGCGAGGCCGGGTTCGTAGATGGGCATCTCGCCCCGCCGCAGCATGTCGATCTTGCGGGGGTCGTTGTCGACGGACGTCACGGCGTGACCGAAATCCGCGAAACAGGCGCCGGAAACCAGGCCGACGTAGCCCGAGCCGATGATGGCGATGCGCATGCTGATCCGTTCCCGTCCTGGCGGCGCGCGGCACCGCGGCGCCGTGGCGCCGGTCTTCCGGCTCGCGGGTGCTTAGCGGTTCCGCGGCGGAGCGACAAGACGAGGGCTCAGGCCGCCCCGCCGGCGCGCCGGCGCCACTTCACCAGCGCCACCACGGCCCAGACCGCCTCGACGAGGCCGAAGGGCCAGGCGCCCTGGAGGAAACCGTAGGTCGAGCCGAGCCCGCAGGCGCCCGCGAAGAGCAGCGTGAACCAGGGGCTGCGCGCCTCGAGCGCGTAGGTGACCAGCATGGCGGTGACGGCGAGGAGGCCGAACAGCGTCAGCCCGTCCATGCGGGGCCCTTGCGGCGCCGCGCGAGGCTGCGGGCCGGGTCGTCGCGCAGGACGAACCGGGCATATTCGGCGCCGGCGTGGCGGACGGCGCGGTCGCGGTGGAGGTCCTTGTGGCCCGGCAGCACGGGATAGTCCTCCAGCCGCAAGAGGTCGTCGAGCTTGTCCGACAGGGTCCGCATGGTCATCACCCGCCCGCGCGCCGCCTGGCCCTGCACGAAGAGCAGGAACTGCTCGCACAGCACGTGAAGGGCGTAGAGTTCGTCGCGGTCGAGGTAGTTGGCGGCGATGCGCGCCTCGTCGATGCTGGGCTGGTCTCCCGCCACGCGCTGCAGCCCCATGTTGGGGGCATCGTGGTCGGCCCGCGCCAGGATCAGGTCCGAGGGCATCCGACCCGTGACGGCGTAGACGAACCGGTCCTGCAGGGTGGCGTTGAAGCGGCGGGCCGCGGGGGCGCCGTCGTCGTGGTCCGCCGCCGCCTGGCGGAAGAAGCTTCGCACGGTCTCGTAGATGTTGGTCTCGCTGGCCCGGAGGGCGCGCAGGCGCGCCGCCAGCCGGTCGGCGGTCTCGGGGTCGTCGCGCAGCCGCGGCTCGTTCAGGGCATAGCCGTCGACCGCCGTGGCGCGCAGCGTCTGGCTGGCCCAGCGCCGGAAGGCCGCGGCCTTGGCCGAGCTGAGCCGGTAGCCGACACACAGGATCGTATCGAGGTCGTGAAGGTCGCCCGTGGCGGCCGTGCCCTGTCGCACCGCGCCGAGCCCGCCCTCCGTCTTCAGCGCGGCAAGTTCCCGCGACACCGCCGCGGCGCCGACGCCGAAGAGATGCGCCATCTCGGCTCCCGTGGCCCAGATCGTGTCGGCCCCGAGGTCGACCCTGAGGTCGAGCGCCTTGTCGCGCGGCCCGAAGCGGACGAACTCGAAGGCGAGCTGCGCGGCGCCGGGCGCGTCGTCCCGAGGGGCGGGGCCTTGCGGGGTGTCGGAGGAAGATGGCGGCTTCGGCATGGCGTCCCGGTGTGCGGCGGGCGGCGCGGGGCGACGCGCCGGAAGGGTTCGAAGGCCCGTGGCGGGACGCGCCGCGCCCTCCCGCGCCCATCCCGTCAACGGCGTCGGGCGAGGCCGTGTTCGGTCTTGTTCCAGGCCTGGGGATCGCGCCTGAGTTCGAACAGGCCCCGCCAGGCCGCGATCGAGACGAGGAGGAAGTAGAGCGGCAAGGTCGCGAGCCAAGGTGCGAGGTCGAGCCGGCCCATGCGGCGCGCCCCCATGATGCCCGGCCAGAGCGCGGCCGCCGCCCCGCCCGCCAGCAGCGCGGCGCTCGCCGCCACGAAGAACCACCACACCGGCGTGTCGCGCCGGAACAGCATCCCGAGCCAGCCCTCCACGGCCGCGAGGGCGAGGAGCGGCGGGCCGAGCAGGCAGCTCAGCACCGTGCCGGCGAGCGACACCGCGACCCAGAGCGCCTTCGGCCAGCCGAGTTCGCCGACGAGCCGGCACGGCGCGCGGCTGACGACGAGGAGCGTCACCATCCAGCCCTTGAGCCAGCGGGCCCGCTGCGGCATCCAGCGGCCGACGGTGAGCGGCGCCTCCTCGAACGTGTCGGAATCGAGCGAGCCGACGGCAAAGCCGAACCGGGCCAGGCGATAGCCGAGGTCGACGTCCTCGGTGACGTTCCACGCGTCCCACCCGCCGACCCGGCGCACGGCGCCGACGCGGAAGTGGTTGGACGTGCCGCCGAGCGGCACCGGCAGGCCCAGCGCGGCGAGGCCGGGCTTGATCACCTGGAACAGGGCCGCGTAGTCGAGCGCGAACATGCGGGTGATCCAGGCGTCGTCGGCGTGGTCGATCGTGAGGCGCGCCTGGAGGCAGGCGAGGGCCGCCGGTGCCGCGGCGAAGCGTGCCGCCGCGGCGCGCAGCTGGCCGGGGTCGGGCCGGTCCTCGGCATCGTAGACGACGAGGAGCTCGCCCCGGGCGGCCTCGAGCGCGGCGTTGAGGGCACGCGGCTTGGTCCGCGGGCGGCCGTCGGGCAGCACGATGACGTCGTAGCGAGGCGGCAGGTCGAGCGCCGCGGCCGCCGCGACGGTGCCGGCATCGCAGGCCTCCAGCATGATTTTGATGTCGAGCTTGGCCGCCGGATAGTCGAGCGCATCGAGGTTGCGGACGATCTGGCGGAGGACGCGCGCCTCGCGGAACAGCGGCACGACGATCGTATAGGCCGGGAGGGTGCTGTCGGGCGCCCGCGGGGCCGGCGATCGAAGCTGCGGGACGGGGCTGACGGCGACGACGAGGAGGCGCTGGGCCACGGCGCCGGCGAAGATCACGAAGAGCAGGACGACGGCGAGGCTCCAGGCGAGGGCCGGCGCCGCGGCCAGCAGCGCGCAGGCCCCGCCGATGCCGGCCGCGACGGCCCGGCGCTGCAGCACCGTGGCGCCGCCCCGGGCCGACAGGGCGGCGTCCCATCCGGCGAGGCCCGAGGCGCTGCGCTCGCACAGGTCCGCCTCGTCGTGGCGCCGCAACAGCGCGCCGAGCCGGCGCGGCGTCGTGAGGGCGGTGCCGGGGAGCCCGGCCTCGCGGGCGTGGTCGGCGAGGATGCTGCGCAGCGCGTCCCCACGGGGCGCCAGCACGGTGCAGAGGTTCTGCGCGTTCGGCGCCAGGGATGCGTAGCCCGCCAATGCACAGGTCACGGTGTCGAACCCGGACCGCGCCAGGGGCAGCGGGTGCTCGAGATAGGGGATGCCGAGGTGGCGGGCGAGCAGGCGATAGAAGCGGTCGTCGGCGAAGCCGAGGCCGAACAGCGCCGCCTCGCCCGACACGGCGGCCGCCGCGGCGGCGCGGGCCGCGATCCTGAGCAGGTCCGGCGCGACACTCTGCGCGGCGAGAAAGGCGAGTTCGGGCGGGAGCGCGTCGGCATCGGGCCGCGGGGCGAGGCCGAAGAGGCGTCGCAGGCCCTGGGGCGCGGCATCGACCGCCGCCGCATCGGGTGGCCGGTCCAACGCCGGAGGACGGTGCGCGACGAGCATGGGGGCATCCGGCACTGGTGCGTCCGAATGCTACGCGATGCAATTCCTCATTGAAACAGGAAAAGGGCCGGATCCGCTACTCGCTCGCCACGAGGCCGGCGGCGGGGCTGCGGGGGAAGCCGCGCAGGCGGGCCAGCACGGCCGTGAGCGGATCGCCCCCGAGCGCCTGGGTGACGAAGTCGCCGTGCGCCACCGCGTCGCCGGCATCGACGAAGACGACGCCGCCCGCAGGGATCGCGTCGCCCAGGCTGTCGTCGCCGATCGGCGCGCCGCGGGCCGCGAGCCTGCGCCGCAGGGCTTCGTTGCCGGCGCGCGACGAGCGCCCGTAGAGGCTGACGAAGAAGCCCGACCCGCGATGCGCCGCGAAAGCCTCGAACGTATCGGCCTCGCCGTAGAGCGCGTCGAGCAACACGACGCCGCGGATGCGCCGCCCGGAGCCGCCGTAGCGCAGCGCGGCCGCGGCCGGCAGGTAGCCTCCCGAATAGCCCACGAGGATCACCGGCGCCTCGTCGAACACGAAGGCGGCCGCGGGGGTGCCGTAGAGGTCGGCGAGGCGATGCCCCGCCTCCTTCAGGAACTGCGCGAAGACGCCCGGCTCCCAGAAGCGCCCGGCGCTCGAATCCTTGGCGTCGAGGGCGAACTGCGGCGCCACCAGGACGGCGTTGATGTTGGAGGCGGCGAGTTGGCGCGCCACGCCCTGCCGGTCGCGGACGTCGCGCTCGAGCCGTGCCTCGTTGCCGTGCAGGAACACCACCAGGGCGGCGGGCCGGCGCGGGTCGAACCCCTTGGGGATCGACAGGAGCACGCGCTTGTCGCTGTAGGTCTGGTCCTCCCAGAGGACGCCGTTGCGCAGCGAGGAATGGCCGAGCCGGCCGTTGTCGTCGACGTCCATGAAGGGCGTGGTCCGGCCCGGAACGGTGCCGTGGAACGGGAAGGGGGTCGTGTCGAAGGCCACGAGGGCGGTCGCGCCGGGCGATGGCGCCAGCCCGGCGGCGCGGCGCGCGGCGCTCGCCGCCAGCGTCGGGGGGCTCGGCGTGCAGGCCGCCGACCAGCACCGGCAGGCCGGCGGCGAGGAGCAGGATCGAGCGGCGGGACAGGCTGCGCAAGGCGTCGAGACCGTTTCGCTTTCGTGAACGGACCTCGACCATGCGGACGCCTTGGTGTCTAAACCTTTAACGGAACCGCGGGGGCGAGCGCACGCTCCGGGGCCCGCCCGCGGCCGACGACCGGCAGCACCACGGCGAAGAAGGCCGGGATGGCCACGAGATAGGCGACGCCGCCGACCGCCAGCACGGTCGAGAGGCCGAAGGCCGTGGCGATCAGCGGCACGGCGGCGGCGCCCACCACCGAGAAACAGCCGTTGATGCCCCAGGCCCAGAGGAACATGTGCTCCTTGCCGAGCCGCGCCAGCCAGGTCATGGCGGTCGGCATCGGGAAGCCCATCAGGAAGGCCGGCGGTGCCACGGTGAGGAAGCAGATCAGCAGGCGCCAGCGCGTAGGGCAGGGTGCCGATCAGCACCAGCGCGCGGTCGAGGAAGAGACCGTAGCCGATCAGGATGCGCCCCGATGGCGAGAAGGATCAGCGGCAGCGCCGTCCGGGCCCGGTCCAGCGTACGCTCGGCGGCGAGGCTGCCGAGGCCCGAGAAGACCAGCATGGCGGTGATGAGGATCGAGGCCGAGACGGTCGCGTTGTTCAGCGCCAGCGTGTAGTCGGCGATGAGGCCCGACCTCGACGACGATGTAGCCGAGCCCCAGGCAGGCGAAATAGAGGATGGTGCGGCCCTTGCCGGGCGCCGTGCTGAACACGCTGCGCCAGCCGAACACCACCGGGATGACGACCAGCGACGCCGCCGCGATGGCGGCGATGCCGAGCGTCGCCCACAGCAGCAGGTAGCCCCACTCGTCCTGCACGATCTCGAGCCGGTCGAGCAGGTTCGGCAGGTCGCGCGGCTTCACGTAGGCGGCGAAATACGGCCGGTCGTTGGTGAGGGGCCGGGCGTCGAAGACGTAGCGGTCGGCGATCTCGGGCCAGCCGCCGTAAACGAGCGCGTGCCAGGCGAGCCGGCCCATCTGGGTCGAGGGCAGCACCTTGGGGGCCGGGCCGGCGCCGCCGCCGTCGTCGCCGTCCTGGCTCGCCGCGGCCGCCGCGTCGGCCTGCCCGGCCTTGCCGGCCGGCGGGCGCCGGCGCGTCGGAGAAGATCGGGCTGCGGTAATCGTGCGAGCAGCGTGTCGGTGGCCGGCATCGTCGAAGGGGATGCCGGGCCAATAGATGTCGTCGAAGGACATCGCATGGGTGTGGTCGCGCAGCGTGGCGATCTCGGCCGGGGTGAAGCCGCCCTTCTTGTAGAGCACGGTCGCGGTCGACAGGTAGGACGAGACCGCGAAGAAGCTGTTCTCGACCGCCGCCGGGGTGTCGCGCGTCGCCGCGTCCGGGGCGACGGCGCGGGCGGCCTCCACCATGGTGGCTGTAGAGCTTCAGCACCGATTTCGGCGGCTCCTCCTTGTTCCACAAGGTCACCGACAGGATCCCGCCGGGCTTCAGCGCCCGCATGTAGGTTTCCATCGCCTGCCGCGTGTAGGCGTATTTCTCCACGATGGCGAAGCCGCCCGGGCGCCGACAGGCCGGCCGAATCGGCGAGGCTGAGGTCGACGACGTCGTAGGAGTCGGGGTGGGCCGCGAGGTAGAGGCGCCCGTCGTAGTCCACGACGTGGACGCGCGGATCGTTCAGCACGTCGCCGGTGAAGTCGCGCAGCGTCGGGTCGGTGCGGAAGGCCTTGAGGATGGCGGGGTTGGATTCCGCCACCGTGACGCTCTTCGAGCCGTCGCGCAGCGCGACATCGGTCGAGATGCCGCCGCCGAACTGGATCACGAACGTGTCGGGGTTCTGCGCGACGAGGTAGGGGTAGACCATCGGCAGGAAGCGGAAATAGGCCGTCTCCTCGGGCTTCAGGTCGCGGATGATGCCGCTCGGCCCCTCGCCGTCGATATAGAGCCCGAGATAGGCGTTCTCGGGCACCTGGGGCAGGTTGAAGGCGGCGTTGTCGCTGAGGCCCGGCGCGAAATGCAGGTAGGACGAGCCGTAGACCGCGATGTCGCCGAAGGGCGAGTAGTCGCGGTAGACGAGATGGCTGTCCGGGAACTTGCGGGCATAGGACATGCCCTTGTAGTCGGACACCGCCAGCGTGGTGATGCCGAGCACGGGCGGCAGGACGAAATGGGCGCGCGACCGCGAGGCCGCCGACGGCCAGCAGGGCGGCATCGGCGACGCCGGGCACGGCCGGCGCGAGCCGCCGCGAACCAGCAGAGGCCCGCCGGCCAGCGCCAGCACCATCGGCGTGACGACGAGGTTCTCGGGCGGCAGCAGGAACAGCGTCGCCGAGGAACAGCGAGGCCGCCGAGTCCCGCCCCCACGAGGTCGGCGAAATAGACGCGGGCGAAGAACCGGTCCGCCTTGAGGAAGACGGTGCCGAGGAACAGCGCGCCGGCCAGGAACGGCACGAGATAGAGGGCGAAGTTGGCGGCGAGACGCCACTTCTGCATCGGGTCCGACAGCAGGAAGATGGCGTTGAACGGCACCTGCTGGGCGAGCGAGGTTCGCGCCGACGAGCAGCGGCGCGAAGAGCACCAGCGCGATGCCGGCGACGGCGCGCCAGTGCCGGGCGAAGAAGCCCTTGCCGATGCACATGACGGCGCTGACGAGGCCGAAGGCCAGCATGGCGAGGCTGACCACGAGCGAGCCGAAATGCGCCCAGGAGCCCGACCGAGAAGATCCGCATGATGCAGATCTGCAGCGCGATCACGGCGCCCGCCACGAGGCCCACGCCGAGATAGAGCGGCAGGCTCGGGGCGAGCGGCGGAGGGGCGGCCCTGTCCTTCATGCGGCCGCTCCGGGCCCGCGCTGCTGGCTCACTTGTTGTGGTTGCCCTGGATGGCGTCGCCCTCGAGCTTGGTGAACGGCACGAAGGGCACGATCTTGTTGAAGATGTCGGAGCGCGCCACCGTGATGGTGCCGTCCGCCGCGACGGTCTTGTCCACCTTGAGCACGCGCTGCGCGCCGGGCGGGCCGACCGGGATCACCATGATGCCGCCGGGCTTGAGCTGCTGGAGCAGCGGCGGCGGGATATGGTCGATGCCGCAGGTGACCACGATCTTGTCGAACGGGCCGTTCTCGGCCCAGCCGTAATAGCCGTCGGCGTTCTTGGACGTGATCGCCTTGAACTCGGCATAACCCTTGCCGGCGAGCTCGTCGTAGGTGGCGCGGGTGCGCTCGGCCAGGGGCTTGATGATCTCGATCGACCAGACCTTGTCGGTGAGATGGCTGAGATAGGCCGACTGGTAGCCCGAGCCCGTACCGATCTCGAGCACCTTCTCGCCCGGCTTGACGTCGAGCGACGAGGTCATGCGGGCCACGGCGTGGGGCCCCGAGATGGTCACGCCGTAGCCGATGTCCAGGAAGGCATGGTCGTAGGCGCGCGGCAGGTTCGGGCGTGCGCACGAAGAACTCGCGCGGGGTCAGCAGGAAGGCGCGGCCGTCCTTGGCGTCCCAGATGTCCTTGTTGTGCAGCAGGGCCTCGTAGCGGTCCCAGTGCTCGCCGAGGAACTTCGGGTCCTCGCCGCGGTTGGCCACCATCCACTTGATATAATCGTCCCGGCCCGTGACGGGCGGCGTCATGGCGGCATCGTAGGGCTTGGGCACATCGGCCAGCGCGAAGCCGGGACGCCACAGCAGCGCCGCGGATGCCAGGCTCCCGGCCCCGATCAAGAACGTGCGACGATCCAAGGTCCGCCTCCGAGCGAAAGCCGCGCACCCGCGGGGGTGCGCCTGCGGGCCAATGCTGCACCGCGGTTGAAAATACGCTACGGGCCGCGGCCGGGCTTGGCAAGCGGCGCCGGACGCGGTTTCTACGCCACCGTCGGCGGGGCGAACAGGGCGCCGCCCCGCGCCGCGGGACAGCGAGGAGCACCATGGGCGACCCCAGTCCCGAACCCTCCGCCGGCTCCCTGACGGTCAGCCGACGTTCGACCGCGGCCGTTCTGGCCGCCCTGCTGCGGGACCCGCTGGCCGCCCTGCCGCCGGAGATCTACGACGCGCCCTTCGTCGAGGCGCGGCTGGCGGGCCACCGGCGCCTCTACCTCGCCGACCCCGCGCTGATCCAGGACGCGCTCGTTCGCCACGCCGAGGACCTCGAGAAGACCGAGGACCTCCAGCGCGTGCTCGCCCCGGTGCTCGGCGCAGGCCTTCTGACCGCCGAGGGGCCGCATTGGCGCTGGCAGCGCCGGGCCGCGGCCCCGGCCTTCGCGGCGGCGCGGCTCGGCGCCTTCCTGCCGGCCATGATCGCGGCGGCCGAGACGGCGGCGCGGCGCTGGGCGGCGCTGGGGCCCGGCGGCCTCGTCGACATCGGCCACGAGACCACCGTGACGACGTTCGACATCATCGTGGCCACCATGCTGTCGGGGGGCGCGGGGCTCGACGTCGCCCGGGTCGAGCGCAGCGTCGCCGACTATCTCGGCCCGACCGGCTGGGTCTTCGCCTACGGCCTCCTCGGCCTGCCGCGTTGGACGCCCTATCCCGGCCAGCGCCGCGCGGCGGCGGCGAACCGCTATTTCCGGGCCGCGATCCGCGACGCCGTCGCGCGCCGCCGGGCCGCCCCGGCGGGCGAGGACGACCTCGTCTCCATGCTGCTCGCGAGCCCCGACCCGGAGACGGGTCGCGCCATGACGGACGGCGACCTCGCCGACAATATCGCGACCTTCATCGCGGCCGGCCACGAGACCACCGCCAACGGCCTCGCCTGGACGCTCCACCTCCTGTCGCGCCACCCGGACGCGGAGGCCCGGCTCGTCGCGGAACTGCGTTCGGTCGTCGGCGACGGGCCGGTGCGGCCCGACCATGTCCCGCGGCTGGCCTTCACCCGGGCGGTCTTCGAGGAGGCCATGCGCCTTTACCCGCCGGCTCCGCTCATCGCCCGCCGGGCGGTGCGGCCCTTCGACCTCGGCGGCGTGCGGCTCGACGTCGGAACCCAGCTCATCGTCCCCATCTACGCGCTGCACCGGCACCGGCGCCTGTGGCCGGACCCCGAGCGTTTCGATCCGGACCGGTTCGCCCCGGGCGAGGCCAAGGCGCGCCATCGCTACGCCTATCTGCCCTTCGGGGCGGGACCGCGGATCTGCATCGGAGCGGGCTTCGCGGCGCTCGAAGCCGTCGCCATCCTGGCGGTGCTGCTCCGTGCCTTCGGCCTCGAGGCGGCCGACGCGGGAGACGCCCGCGCCGCCATGCGGGTGACGCTGCGGCCGGCGCGGCCGATCCGCATGCGGCTGCGGCCGCGGGAGTGACCCGAACCGACGCACGGCGCCTCTTCCGCTCCGGCCGCCGGCGTGCTTTGCCGGGGCGGCGATCGACGGAAGGACCTTGACGATGCGGCGGATGCTGATGGCGGCGGCACTGGGCGGAGCACTGGCGCCGGCGCCGGCCGATGCGGGCTACATCAAGGGGCAGGAACTGATGCTCCTGACGCTGCATTCCGCCGTCCTGGCGGCGCAGCATTGCCCCTATCGGGTGGACGAGGCGAAGATGCAGGGCTTCCTGTCCCGCAAGGGCCTCTCGCGCGCCGACATGACGTCCGGGCGCTTCTCGCCGTTGCTCCAGGACGACATGGCGGCCGACACCCAGCGCTAGGAGAGCGACACCGCCGCGGCCTGCGACCAGGCCTGGGCGTCGTTCGGCCCCGACAGCCCGCTCGGCGGCCTCCTGCGCGCCCGCTGACCTCGTCCCCGGGGGCCATGGCCTGTCACGAGACCGGAGGCAGGCGTTCGCCCAAGGGCTCGGCGAGGCGGACGAGGTAGCCGTCCGGGTCCTGGACGAGGCATTCCAGCTGGCCAGCCTCGATCGGCCCGGCGCGATACCAGGCCGTGGAGGGTGCTTCGAACAACGGCCAGGACGCTCGCGCGAGCGCCGCGAGGACAGGGTCGAGACGGTCGAGCATGACTTGGACGTTCATCCCGCGGCCGAAGGGGCGTTCGAGCCGGCCGGTGTCCCACCGCCCATTGAGCTCGCAGAGCATGATCTGCGCGCCACCACGCGCCAGATAGGCGAAGCGCGCCGCGGGCCGGTCGTAGGCGACGGCGAAACCCAGCAGATCGCACCAGAAGCGCAGGCTCGCCTGGAGGTCGCTGACGCCGAGTTCCGGGACCAGGGCGGCGAACCCGCCCGCCGGGATCCGGCCGGAACCGGGCGAGGACGCACGGGCGGCGGGGTCGGCGAGGGGGGCGGGCTTGGTCATGGCGGCAAGGTAGCACGGCGGGGGGAGCGGGCGGACCTGCGCTCGCGGAGCGCCGGACTTTCCCTGCCGTCCCGGCTCGGTTAACCCCTCGGGCTTCGGGACAGCGTCCCCCGGGGGTCTCCCATGTGCGGCATAGCGGGAATGGTGATGCGGGGCGGCGCCGGCGTGCCGCCGGGGCGGCTCGACGTGATGGGACGCGCCCTCGCGCATCGCGGCCCCGACGGCCAGCACGACTACGTGGCCGGGAGCGTCGGCTTCCGCCACGCCCGCCTCGCCATCATCGACCTCGAGACCGGCGACCAGCCGCTCCACGACGACGCGGGGCGGGCCCTGGTGGTCAACGGGGAGATCTACAATTACGTCGAGCTCCGCGCCGCGCTGCCCGGCGTCGCCTGGCGCACGCAGGGCGACTGCGAGCCGCTGCTGGCGCTCTACGAGCGGCACGGGCTCGACTTCCTGGCGGGCGTGCGCGGCATGTTCGCGCTCGCGCTGCACGATCCCGGCCGGGGCCGCGTGGTGCTGGCGCGCGATCCCTTCGGCATCAAACCCCTCTACTATGCGGTCGAGCCCGACGGCGTCGTCTTCGCCTCCGAGCCCCAGGCCATCGTGGCGGCACGGCAGGCGGCCGCGGGCGCGAACCGCCAGGACATCCGCCCCGAGGCCGCCTACGAACTCCTGCAGCTGCAGTTCACGACGGGGCGCGACACGATCTTCCAGGGCATCGCGCGGCTGCTGCCGGGCGAGATCCTCGTCGTCGAGGACGGGGCGGTGGTGGACCGGCGGCACTGCCCGCCTGTCCTGCCCGAGACCCTGCGCCGCCAGGCCGAGCCGGCCGCCCTCGCGGCGCTCGACCGTGTCGTGATGGACAGCGTCGCCCTCCACGAACGCTCGGACGTGCCCTACGGCCTGTTCCTGTCGAGCGGCATCGATTCCTCCGCCATCCTGACCGCCATGGCGCGCCGCGACGCCGAACCGGTCCGGTCCTACACGGCGGCCTTCCCGGAGACGGGGGTGCACGACGAGCGCGAGACCGCCGCCGCCCTGGCGCGCGCGGCGGGCGCGCGCCACACCGAACTGCCCGTCACCGCCGACACGTTCTTCGCCCGCCTGCCCGAGATCGCCGCGTGCCTCGACGACCCCGTGGCGGATTACGCCGTGGTGCCCAACTTCCTCCTCGCCGAACGGGCCGCGCAGGACGTCAAGGTCGTGCTCTGCGGGATCGGGGGCGACGAGGTCTTCGCCGGCTACAGCCGCTACCGGCGCCAGGCCCTGCCGCGCTGGCTCGGCGGCCGCCCGCGCCGCCGCAAGGGCCCCTGCGACGGGCTGGACCTGTTCAACGCGCGGCTGACGGGGTGGCGCGACGGCCTCGCGGCCGCCGAGGCCGAGGCCGCCGCCCACGCCTTCAACGGCCTGCAGCGCGCCCAGGCGCTCGATTTCGCCGACTGGCTTCCGCATTCGGTCCTGACGGCGCTCGACCGCTGCCTCATGCGGTTCGGCATCGAGGGCCGCACGCCGTTGCTCGACCGGGCGGTGGCGGACTTCGGTTTCGCCCTGCCGAACGGGTTGAAGCTGCGCGGCCGCCAGGGCAAGTACCTGCTGCGCCGCTGGCTGGCCGACGCCAACCCGGCCGCCCGGCCCTTCGCCAGGAAGCTCGGCTTCACGGTGCCGGTGGGCGAATGGATCGCGCGCGACGGGGCGCGGCTCGGCGCGCTGGTGGCGCGCCAGCCCGGCGTCGCCGAGCTGTGCCGGGCCGAAACGGTGCGGCAGGTCTTCGCCAGCCCCGACAAGGCGCACCGCCTCCTGGCGTGGCGGCTGCTGTTCTTCGCCCTGTGGCACCGGCGGCACGTCTGTGGGCTCGCGCCGGACGGCGGTACGCTGGCCTGCCTCGACGCGGCCTGACCTATCGATTTTCTCGATGGATCACGCTGGTATTTTGCGGGTTTTCCGCGTGGCATCCGGCAGGTACAGCACCGGCAGGCGCTGCGAAGGCCGCAGCGATCGTCGAGAAGAGTTGTCGACCATGAAGAACATCGTCCTCGCCGCCGCCCTCCTGGCCTCGGCCCCCGTGCCGGCCTTCGCCCAGGCCCTCACCACGGACGCCGCCAAGGTCGAGGCCGGCAGCTACGCGATCGAGCCCGAGCACACCCGCGTCCGGTTCGCCGTGTCGCATTTCGGCTTCACCAAATACGACGGCGAGTTCCGCAAGGTGTCGGGCACGCTGGTGCTCGACCCCGCCAAGCCGGACAGCGCCAAGGTCGACATCACCATCGCGACCGACAGCGTCGCGGTGCCGAATGCCAAGCTCAAGGAGGAGCTCGACGGCGCCAAGTGGCTCGATGCCGCGAAGTTCCCGCAGATCACCTTCAAGTCCACCAAGGTGGTGGCCACCGGCGCCGATACGGCCGACGTGACGGGCGACTTCACGCTGCACGGCGTGACCAAGCCCCTGACCCTCAAGGTGCGGTTCGTCGGCGCGGGCGGCAATCCGGTCAACAAGCACTATACCAGCGGCTTCGAGGCCACCGGCACGCTCAAGCGCACCGAATTCGGCGTGAGCACCTACGCGCCGATCATCGGCGACGACGTGACCCTCGACATCGACGCCGCTTTCGAGAAGAGCAAGTAGCACCGCCGCGACGGCACGCCCCGGCCGGCCGCGGCCGGGGACCCTCGGAGAGGCCCGCATGACCGCTTTCGCCGTCCGCCCCGCCGCCGTGCCGTCCCGCTACGGGTGGGTGGCGATCGTCCTGCACTGGACGATCGGGCTCTCCATCCTGGCGATGCTGGCGATGGGTCTCGTCATGACGCACGTCAAACTCACGCCGCTGATGCAGTTCAAGCTGTTCCAGCTGCACAAGTCCGTGGGGCTCACCATCCTGGTCGCGGCCGTGCTGCGCCTCCTGTGGCGCCTCGCCCACCATCCGCCGGCGCTGCCCCGCCACATGCCGCGCTGGGAGCGGGTCGCCGCCGAGGGCACGCATGTGCTGCTCTACGGGCTGATGATCGGCATGCCGCTGGTCGGCTGGGCGCTGGTCTCGGCTTCGCCGCTCAATATCCCGACAATCCTCTTCGGCGTGGTGTCCTGGCCCCACATCCCGCTCACGGCCTGGTTCGGCTGGAGCAAGGCGCAGGCCTCCCCGGTCCTGGCCTGGATCCATGCCGACGGCGGCTATGCCCTCATCGCGCTCGTCGCGCTCCACGCCGGCGCGGCGCTCCGCCACCATCTCGTGCTGCGCGACGACGTGCTGCGCCGCATGATCCCCGGCCTGCCGTGGCTCGGCCGCCGCACACCTGAAAGGCTCCCCCGATGAGATCGACGATCGCCGCGTCAGCGCTCCTGCTCGCCCTGTCGGGCGCGGCCTCGGCCGCCACCTGGACGGTGGACCCCGCCAGGAGCACGCTGGGCTTCTCGGGCGAGCAGACCGGCGCGCCCTTCACGGGCCGGTTCAAGGCGTGGACGGCGGCGATCGACTTCGATCCGGCCCATCCCGAGGCTGCCCGCGTCAGCGCCACGGTCGACATTGCCAGCGCCACCACGGGCGACCCGCAGAAGGACGAGGCCATGCCGAGCGCCGACTGGTTCGACGCCGCCGATTTCGCCAAGGCGAGCTTCGAGGCCACCGGCTTCGCGCCGAAGGGCGGCGATGCCTACGAGGCCGCCGGCAAGCTGACGCTGCGCGGCATCACCAAGGACGTGGTGCTGCCCTTCACCCTGACCATCGCCGGCAGCGAGGCCCATGCGGTCGGCCACGCCAGGCTGGTGCGGACCGATTTCGGCGTCGGGCAGGGGGCCTGGGCGTCGGGCGACTCCGTCGCGCTTCCCGTCATGGTCGATCTCGACCTCGTGGCGGTGCGCAAGCCCTGACGCGCGCGGCCCGCCGGCCCCCGCCGGCGGGCGCGCCGTCACTCGGCCGCGACGGCCGGCACCACGTCCTCGCAGCTGAAGCCGGGCCTGTGGGCGGCGCAGCCGCAACCCGGCGGATGCGCGGACGACCACAGGCTGTCGATGGCAGGCTCGGCCCCCGGCGTGCAGGCCCGGAAAGCTTCGGCGAGCGCGTCCCGATCGAGGTCGCGGCCGATCGCCAGGGCCCGGGGCGTCTCCTCGCCGCGGGGCACGTGGGCCGAGACGCTGGCCCGCCCGCCCGCGATGTCGAACCTGATCCAGCCCGCCCCCGCCGCGGCGATGCCCTTGACGCGCAGGACACCGCCGCAGGTCCCCTGCGCCATGCCGTCGAGCGCAACCTGCAGACGGTCGAGGTCGACGCCGCCGCGCAGCGGCGTGCTCCAGGATTCGAGGCCGAGCTCCGCCGGGACGTCGCGCGCCGCGGATGCGGGTTCGGGCGCCGGCGCCGCCACCGGGGCCGGGCCAACGAGGTCGACGGCTTCGAGCGGGACGCCGTAGCGCGCCGGGACCACGAGGGCCGCCGGGTTCTGCGCCTGCAGCGTTTCGCGCACCATGGCGAGTTCGCCCGCCGAGACGAGATCGGTCTTGTTGAGCAGGAAGACCGGCGCGAGGCGCGTCTGCACGTCGAAATAGTCCGGCATGCGGGCGTAATCGGCCTGGAAGGCCTTGGCGTCGATGACCGTATAGAGGCGGCGCGCCTTGATCAGCGGGGCGATGTCCGGCGTGTGCAGCGCGCGCAGCAGCGCCGCAACGTCGGCCACGCCCGAGGGCTCGATCAGGACGCGGTCGGGCTTCATCGTGCCCACCACCTCTTTCAGCTGCGCGGCGAGGTCGGAGCGCAGCGAGCAGCAGATGCAGCCGTTGGCGAGTTCCACCACATCGGCGCCGCGCCCCTCCAGCAGGGCGCCGTCGAGGCCGAGCGCCCCGAAGTCGTTGACCAGCACGACGGTGCGGAGCGCGGGATCGGCCTCCTTGAGCTTGCGCTGCAGGAACGTCGTCTTCCCGGCCCCGAGAAAGCCCACGACGATCTCGACCTCGAAGGGCTTGCGCTCCCCCCGGGACTTCAGGCCCGGAGCCCAGATGGCGCCGGCCGGCATGGGCAGGACCAGCATCCAGTGCTCCAGGATGGCGAGCGCCATCAGCACCGTCAGGAACGTGAAGCCGGCCCGTTCGGCGACGCTCGCGCCCTCGGCCAGCGCCGCCTTGGCGAGCAGCACGGTCACGACCGTCGAGACCGTGACGGAGACCGGGAAGAGCAGGTTCATCGAGCGCTTGCGCAGGAAGCTCTTCAGGAACTCGAGATGCTCGGGCAGGAACTCCTCGTTGAGGTTGCGCACGCCGAAGAACACGTTGAGCTTGGCGCTCTGGTGCATCCACCACAGCACCATGAAGGTCCAGGTCCCGACCTGGTTGGGACCGCCGGCCGTGAGCCACACGACCGCCGCGGCGGCCGCGATGATGGCGAGCTCGTGGTAGAGGCTGGTCTGGACGGCATGGACGAAGTGGCGGAAGCCGCCGCAATCCTCGCGGCACGGCGCCTTCCGCGAGCCCGTCACGAAGCCCATGTAGAAGCTCATCTCCTGCCAGCCCCAGGCCAGCAGGCCCCAGGTGAAGGCCCAATAGGCCCCGGCCGTCGACGTGTCGCGCGCCGAGGCGGCGAGACCGTAGAGCGCCACGGCGAAGACCAGCGTGGCCCCCGCCATGGAATATTTGAAGGTGCGGCGCGGCAGGCCGTCGAGGTAGATGATGGCGACCGTCGAGGCCCACCAGACCAGGAGGGCGAAGAGCGCCGGCCACAGATAGGCGGTCATCGGGAACTCCTACCAGACCGGATCGAGGTGGCTCGACGCCGGCCGGGCGTTGGGCCGCGCCGGCAGGCAGAAGAGTCGGAGGAACGTCGCCGCATTGGCGGCGATGCCGCCCGCGCGTTTCAGGGCTCCGAGCATGCCGCCCTGAGCCCGCGCCGCCGCGATGCCCTCGGTCGAGCGGCGGAAGCGCTCCAGCCCGGCGCGGAAGCGGGGATCGTCCGTGTCGAGCACCAGGGGGAAGACCTGGCGGGTGATCTCGGAGGTGATGGCGAAGACGCGGTGATCGTAGTCGGTCGGGTCGATGCCGAGCGCGGCGTGGAAGGCCGGGCGCTGGTGGTCGCGCACGTACATCGTGGCATAGACGGCGAGCAGGAAGAACCGGATCCACAGCTTGTTGACGCCCGACAGCAGCCGGGGGTCCGAGCGCATCAGGATGGCGAAGGCTTCGCCGTGGCGGAACTCGTCGTTGCACCACTTCTCGAACCACTTGAAGATCGGGTGGAACCGCCGCTCCGGGTGCCGCTCCAGGTGACGGAAGATCGTGATGTAGCGCGCGTAGCCGATCTTCTCGGACAGGTAGGTGGCGTAGAAGATGAACTTGGGCTGGAAGAACGTGTACTTCTTCGCCTTGGTGAGGAAGCCGAGGTTCACGCCGATGTTGAAGTCCTTCAGCGTGTCGTTGATGAAGCCGGCGTGGCGGGCCTCGTCGCGGCTCATGTAGGTGAAGAGCTCCTTGATGTCCGGGTTGCGGCCGCGGCGCTTCATCTCCTTGTAGAGGATGCAGCCCGAGAACTCGGCGGTGAGCGAGCTGACCAGGAAATCGACGAACTCCTGGCGCAGGTCGTCCGGCAGCGCCGCGAGGTCGACGTCGTCCCAGGCCTCGGTGCGCTTGAAGTGGTTGCGGTTGGGGTCCGACTTCAGCTCCGCGATCAGCGCGTCCCACTCGCCGCGCACGCTCGACACGTCCGTGCGGTCGAGCTTGGCGAAATCGGTCGTGTAGAAGCGCGGCGCCAGCAGCGTGTCCTGCTGGGCGAGGCGGGTCGTGTCCCCCACCGGGGGCGCGTCCGGAACGGTCCGGTCCGACACGAGGGCGCTCATCGGACCGGCTCCCCGGAGAAGCTGAACTCGCACAGTTCCATGAACTCGAAATCGCCGGTCAGGCGCGTCCACAGCCGCTCGATCGGGCCGGCGCGGCGGATCGTGGCGGTGCGGCGCAGGATGCGGGACTCGCCGAACGGCACCGCAACCGGCTCGCCGTGGACCAGCACCTCGTCGCCCGGATGCACCACCACGCCCCCGTCGAGCCGCAGGTGGGCGTGCAGCGCCTCGAACGTGTTCTGCACCTCCAGCGTGCAGGTGACCTCGACGCTCCTGGCGCCGAACAACGTACGGAACGTCATGGTGCCGTCCTCCCGGGGGTGACGAACTGCGCGAAAGCCTGGACCTGGGTGGGGCCGAAGGCCTGGAGATCGACGCTCTGGCGGGTGCCGACGTCCTGCAGCCAGATCTCGCCGTCGGCGCTGCGCGTCACCCGGAAGGCGCCGACCGCGGGTTCGCCGTAGCGGGTCCGGTTGCGGGTGAGGCCCCGCACCATGGCGCGGATGAAGCCGCCGTCGCCGGCGTCGAAGCTCAAAACCTCGCGGCCGTTCGGCCCGGCTTCCGCGACGCGCAGCAGCCCGTCGTCGGTCTCGGTGAAGACGAGGTCCCGGCTCGCCACCGCGACCGGGGCGGGGCTCGTGGTGGTGCCGATGCCGGTAGCGTGGGCCAGGGCGCAGAGCACCACGGCCGTGACCATGAGGGCGCCGCCGCCCACGATGATGGGCCGCGGCAGCGGGTGGCTGGGGTCCGGGTAGGGACTGGCGGCCAGGGCCTTGAGGGTGTTCATGGCAGCCTCCTCATGCGGCCGCCTGCGGGACGCGCAGCGGGGCCTCGGCCACCCTGGCGTCGCGCTCGGCCGCCGCCGCGGTGGCGGCGGTGAAGAGGCGCGCCAGGCCGGCGACGTCCGGCACGGCCCGCAGCATGGGCGAGGCGGGGAAGAGGTGCCAGGGCCGCGCGTAGGGCCAGAGCTGGTGGAACGACAGGCGGCCCTTGCGGGGCAGCGAGAAGGTGAGGTCGCCCCGGCCCGCGAGGCCGCGACGGACGCGAAGCGTCTCGATGGCGCCGAGCGGCACGTTGATGAGGGCCGGCAGGGCCACGCCGTAGCACAGGACGACGCGCCGGTCCGTCAGCGTGAAGGTGGTGGCGCGCGCCGACAGCCAGGCGAGCAGCGCCACCAGCGCGAGCGAGAGGGCGAGGGGGATCAGCACCGCCGAGGCCGCCGCCAGCGCCTCAGCGCGCGTGCCTCCGTCGTGCAGCGTCACGGCGAGGTGCCAGGTGCCGATGCCGATGAAGTACAGTGCCACCCAGGGGGCGTGGAAGGCATCGAGCGCGAGGTGGCGCCAGTCGGGCTTGCCGCGCCACAGCACGGTCTCGCCCGTGGGCAGGTCGGCGGCGGTGATCTCGCGCGGGATGTCGCTGAACTCGCTCATGGCGTGTCCTCCCATTCCAGGGGTTTGCTGTAGAGGTGCCCGCCCGCGTAATAGGCGTTGATCCGGTCCTCCTCACGGAAGGTGATGAGGTCCGGCCCGGCGAGCCGCGGCACCCTGGCGAACTGGGGCGCCGTCAGCATGCCGATGATCGCCATCTTGTTGCTCGGGCGCAGGTCCGCGAAGGCCACGGGCAGGATGACGCGGTCGTTGCCGAACGAGGGCAGGGCCTGCACTTCGAAGTAGCGGCCGAAGAGTTCGGAGACGTTGATCCAGATATCGGCGATGGTGCCGACCCTGATGCCGTCCCGCGTCACGACATCCATGCCGATCGGGCTCGTCTCGGAGCCCTCGAGCGCATGGGCCGGCAGGTTGCGCAGCGGGGCGATGTTGGGCTGGCCGTGCCACATCGTGTCCGGCACCTCCTCCTTGAGGACGTAGGAGGCCGGGCCGATGCCGTCGACCAGGGGGTCGCCAGTCGGCACGATGGGGGAGCCGGGGAAGCGGTGCAGCGGCACCGCAAGGCCGGTGAGGTCGCGCTCGCGGCGGGGCCCGGGTGCCAGGACCGGCTCGCCGAACTTGCGCAGGAACACCTTGGGCTCGGGCATGGGCGGGAAGCCCACCACCTGGACGCGGCCCTGGCTGATGTCGGTCCGGTCGGATTCGAGCGGGTAGCCCTCGCGTTTGTCTTCCTGGCGCAGGTGATAGACCAGCCCGAGGAAGAACAGCACGAAGAGGATGAACAGGACCTCGGGAACATCGAGCTGCTGGGTGAAGGAGACGTGCGGCATGGCGTGATCCTCCGCGGCTCAGCCGGGACGGTGGGCGAGGGCGGCCCGGGCGCCCGTCGCGGACGGGAAGCGGACCAGGGGACCGATGACGGCGAGGCCGGCGAAGAGCAGCGCGATCTCGACGTGGTAGACGAGGCCGTAGCCGGCCGAGGCCTCCGACAAGGCGGGGCCGAAGGCGCCCGACGCCGCCCAGTGCCCGACGACGTCGCGCAGGGCACCGCCGGCCGCGATGGCAACCCCGCCCGCGGTGGCCTGGACGGCACCCCACAGGCCGAGCGCGAGGCCGTTGCGCCGGTCTCCGCCGAGCGCCATGGCGGCCGTCAGCGTGCCGACCGCGAAGAGCCCGGCCGCGAAGCCGATGCCGAGCGTGCCGGCATCGAACAGGGCGGGGCTGTCGAGCGGCCCGGCGAACACGATGGTGGCGGCCGCCGGGATGCCGCACAGGAGCCCCAGGGCCGCCAGCGCGTGCGGGTCGGCGCCGCGCAGCAGCAGGCGCGCCGCCAGCAGGAAGCCGCCCAGCATGCCGGCCGCCATCACGGCCGTCAGGAAGGTGGTGCCGCTGACCGACAGGCCGAAGACCTGCCCGCCGTAGGGTTCGAGCAGGATGTCCTGCATGCCGAAGGCGGCGGTGCCGAGCGCCAGCGCGGTGAGGAGGCGCCCGGGCCGCCGCGTCCGGTCGAGACCACGCCAGGCCTGGGCCAGCGTCGGCACCGGCGTGGCCGCGCCCGGGCGCAGGGCGGTGCGGCGCTCCTGGTGCCAGACCCCGATCGTGTTGAGGAGAAAGGTCGCCACCGCGGCGCCGTGGATGCAGCGGATCAGCCGCGTCGGCGAAAAGTCGCGCAGCAGCCAGCCGAACAGGAGCGCGCTCGCCACGGTGCCGACGAGCAGCATGGCGTAGAGAAGGGCCACGACGCGCGGGCGGCTCTCGGGCGGGGCGAGGTCGGTGGCGAGCGCCAGGCCCGCCGTCTGCACGGTGTGGAGGCCGGCGCCGACCAGCAGGAAGGCGAGGCCGACGCCGATCTTGCCGGCCGTGGCCGAGGCGGGGTTGCCCTCGCTCAGCACCAGGAGCCCGAACGGCAGCAGGGCGAGGCCGCCGAACTGCAGCAGCGTGCCCATCCAGATATAGGGGATGCGGCGCCAGCCGATGGCGGAGCGGTGGTTGTCGGACCGGAACCCGATCAGGGCGCGCAGCGGCGCGAAGCAGAGCGGCAGCGCGATCAGCAGCGCCACCAGCCCGGTCGGCAGGCCGAGCTCCACCACCATGACGCGGTTCACGGTGCCGTGGATCAGCACGATCGCCATGCCGACCGACACCTGGAACAGGGACAGACGCATCAGCCGCCCGATCGGCAGGTCCGGCGTGCCCACGTCGGCGAAGGGCAGGGCGGCCCGCATCAGGCGGCGGAGCGGAGCGGCGGCACCGGAGAGGCGGCGGAGCGGGGCGGCGGAGCTCATCGGCGGACGAGCTCCAGCGCCTGGCTGGTGTAGAAGCCGCTCGCCACGCGCCCGCTCCAGCCGGCCTCCCAGGCCGCGAGGGCCGGCTCGGCGGCGAGGCGGCGGCGCAGCGCCCGCTCGCGGACCGGCACGAGGGCGGGCGAGCGGTTGCGGCGCGGGAACAGGCGGCCGGCGCCGTGCATCAGCGCGAGCAGGCGCGTGCGCGGCGCGAAGGTGAACAGCAGGCTCCGGTCGGCGAGCGCCGCCAGCCGTCCCGCCATCGTCACCATGTCGGCGAGGTCGTAGTGGATCAGCGAATCCATGGCGACGACGTGGTCGAAGCGCCCGTGGCCGCCCCCCAGCATGTCGCCGGACCCGAAGGTCACGGCGCCGCGGAGCTCGGCCGGCAGGCGCTCGCGGGCGATCCCGACCAGCGTCGGGGACAGGTCGACGGCCACGACCTCGGCGCCGCGCCGCGCCGCCGCGATGGCGAGCGCCCCGGTGCCGCAGCCGGCGTCGTAGAGGCGCCGGCCGGACAGGTCCGCGGGCAGACGGTCGAGCAGCGCCGCGCGCATGCGCTCGCGCCCGGCCCGTACGGTGGCGCGGATGGCCGAGACGGGCGCGTCCGAGGTGAGGCGCCGCCAGGTCTCGGCCGCGGTCCGGTCGAAATAGGTCTCGATCTCGGAGCGGCGCGCCGCGTAGGACCCGTCGTCGGCGGTCATGGACATCAGTCGAACCCCAGGAAGTCGAAGATGTCGCGGTCGCGCATGGCCCGGCCCTCGCAGGGCACCGTGCCGGCCCAGAGCGTCGCGGCGAGGCGCAGGTACTCGTCCTTGACGGCGTCGAGTTCCGGGGAGGGGGGCATCTCGAACAGCGTCGACTTCTTCAGCCGCGAGCGTCGGATCACGTCGAGGTCGGGGAAATGGGCGAGGCGCGTCAGTCCCGTGGCGGCGTTGAACCGGTCGATCTCGTCGGTCGCGGCGGAGCGGTTGGCGATGACGCCGGCGAGGCGCACGTCGTAGTTCTTGGCCTTGGCGCCGATCGCCGCCACGATGCGGTTCATGGCGAAGATGGAGTCGAAGTCGTTGGCGGTGACCACCACGGCGCGCTCGGCATGCTGGAGCGGCGCCGCGAAGCCGCCGCACACGACGTCCCCCAGCACGTCGAAGATCACGACGTCGGTGTCCTCGAGCAGGTGGTGCTCCTTGAGGAGCTTCACGGTCTGGCCCACCACGTAGCCGCCGCAGCCCGTCCCGGCCGGCGGCCCGCCCGCTTCCACGCACATGACGCCGTTGTAGCCCGCGACGACGAAGTCCTCGGGCCGCAGCTCCTCGGCATGGAACTCGACGGATTCGAGCACGTCGATGACGGTCGGGATGAGGCTCTTGGTCAGCGTGAAGGTGGAATCGTGCTTGGGGTCGCAGCCGATCTGCAGGACGCGCTTGCCGAGCTTGGAGAAGGCGACGGACAGGTTGGACGAGGTGGTGGACTTGCCGATGCCGCCCTTGCCGTAGACGGCGAACACCTTGGCGCCCTCGATGCGCCCGTCCATGCGGACCTGGACGCTGCCCTCGCCGTCCGGCCGGCGCGGCACCGGCGGCCGGCGGATCGCCGGTGCCGTGACGCCCGCCCGGGCCGTGAGGTCGACGCGTGCGGCGGCGGCCGCCATGGCCAGGGTGGCGGGATCCTGTACGGTCATGCGGCGACTCCCAGGCTGAGCTTCTGCGGCACGATGCCTTCGAGCCGGTCCTCGAGCGCGTCCCCGGCCGCCCGCAGCGCGTCGAGTTCCGCGTCGGTCGGGGTCCAGTAGTGCCGCTCCTGCGCCTCGATCAGCCGCCCGGCGACGCGGGCCGAGGCGACGGGGTTGAGGCTGGCGAGGCGTTCGCGCATGGCGTCGTCGAGCACGAAGGTTTCGGCGAGGCGGCGGTAGACCCAGGGGTCGACCTGGCCGGTGGTGGCGGACCAGCCCATCGTGTTGGTCACCTGGCTCTCGATCTGGCGCACGCCTTCCGAGCCGTGTTCCAGCATGGCCTCGTACCATTTCGGGTTCAGCGACCGGCTGCGGGTCTCGAGCGCCACCTGTTCGGCGAGCGAGCGCACCTTGCTGGTGCCGTGGGTGGCATCCGCGATGAAGACCGGCACCGGCGCGCCGCCCCGGGCCGAGGCCGCGGCGCGGCTGATCCCGCCGAGCGAGTCGAAGTAATGGTCGACCGTGGTGACGCCGAGCTCGATCGATTCGAGATTCTGGTAGGCGAGGTCGACATCCGCCAGCGCGTGGCGCAGCAGGTCCGCCTGCCGGGCCGACCGGCCCTTGCGGTCATAGGCGAAGGACTTGCGGGCCGCGAAGGCGGCGCCGAGCTCGGCTTCCCCCGTCCAGGCGCCGGAATCGACGAGGAGATTGACGTTGGAGCCGTAGGCCCCGTCGGCGTTGGAGAAGACCCGCAGCGCCGCCGTCTCCATGTCGCAGCCGACGGCCTCGCGATAGCGCAGCGCGTGTTTGCGGACGAAGTTGGCCTCCTCGGGCTCGTCGGCGGTGGCGGCCAGCCAGGCGGCCTCGGCCAGCAGCGTCGTCTGCAGCGGCAGGAGGTCCCGGAAGATGCCCGACAGCGTCAGCAGCACGTCGATGCGGGGCCGCGCCATCTCGGAGAGCGGCACCAGGGCGGCGCCGCACAGGCGCCCGAAACCGTCGAAGCGCGGCACGGCGCCGAGCAGCGCCAGCGCCTGGGCGATGGGCCCGCCCTCGCTCTTCAGGTTGTCGGTGCCCCACAGCACCAGCGCCACGGTCTCGGGCACGCGGTTGCTTTCCGCCACGTAGCGGGCCAGCACTTGCTCGGCCTGCCGGCGGCCCTGGTCCACCGCGAAGGCGCTGGGGATGCGGAACGGGTCGAACCCGTGCAGGTTGCGGCCCGTCGGCAGCACGGCGGGGTTGCGCACGAGGTCGCCCCCCGGCGCCGGGGGAATGAAGCGCCCCGCCAGGGCCCGCATCAGGGCCGGTAGTTCGGCGTCGCGGCGCAACAGTGCGTCGGTCCGGGCGAAGGCGCGCAGCGGCTCGGCCACGTCGCCGCAGGGCGCCGCGGCGGCCGCCAGCGCCGTGACGGCCTCGCGGTCCGGGGCACCGGGCCCGGCGAGCTCCGCCATCGTGGCGAGGATGTCGGCCCGGGCGGCGGCGCTCGGGACTTCGCCCACGACATGGAGCCCGTGAGGGATCAGCGTCAGCTCCAGTTCCTCGACGGCCTGACGGAGGCGCTCGACCTCGGGCAGCGCGGCCCCCGTCCAGCAAGGGGCGTCGGGCGCGAGGTCGAGTGCCGCCGCCGCGGCCTGAAGGGCGGGGGCGAGCGTCGCGCGCTCGTCGGACGCTTCCGCCGGCAGGCCGCGCCAGCGCGCCAGCAGGGCCTTCAGCTCGACAAGGCCGCGGTAGAGGCCGGCCTGGACGACGGGGGGCGTGAGATAGCTGACCAGCGTCGCGGCCGAGCGCCGCTTGGCGATGGCGCCCTCGGACGGGTTGTTGGCGGCGTAGAGGTAGACGTTGGGCAGATCGCCGATCAGCCGGTCCGGCCAGCAGGCGTCGGTGAGGCCGACCTGCTTGCCGGGCATGAATTCGAGCGCTCCGTGGGTGCCGAAATGCAGCACCGCATGGGCGGCGAAATCCTCGCGGATGTAGCGGTAGAAGGCCGAGAAGGCGTGGGTCGGCGCGAAGCCGCGTTCGAAGAGCAGCCGCATGGGGTCGCCCTCGTAGCCGAAGGCGGGCTGGAGCCCGACCAGCACGTTGCCGAACCGCGCCCCGAGCACGAAGAGGCTGCGCCCGTCCGATTGGTGGCGCCCCGGCGCCGGCCCCCACTGGGCCTCGATCTCGGCGAGATACGGCTCGCGGGCGACGTGGTCCTCGGCCGGGATGCGCGCCGCCACATGCGCCGGCATGCCGGTGAGGGCGGCTTCGCCTTCGAGCACGCGGGCGCGCAGCGCCTCGACCGAGTCCGGCACGTCGACCGTGTAGCCCTCGGCCGCCATGGCGCGGAGCGTGTTCAGCAGCGAGCGGAACACCGACAGGTAGGCGGCGGTGCCGGCGGCGCCGGCATTCGGCGGGAAGTTGAACAGGACGACGGCGACGCGCCGCTCCGACACGGCGACGCGGCGCAGCGCGACCTGCTTGGCGACGCGGCGCGCCAGGGTGGCGCAGCGCTCGGGGTCGGCGCGCATCGGCGCGGGAGTGCCGGGCGCCGGGGCGCGGCTGCGGCCGCCGTAGACGATGGGCGCCGTCGAGCCGTCGATCTCGGGGATCGCCACCATCATGGTGGCTTCCACGGGCGAGAGGCCGGTGTCGGAGGCGCGCCAGTCTTCCAGCGTCTGGAACTCGACCGCCTGGGCCTGGATGCAGGGCACGTCGAGTTCGGCCAGCATGGCTTCGGCCGCCGCGGCGTCGTTGTAGGCCGGCCCGCCCACGAGCGAGAACCCGGTGAGGCACACCAGCGCGTCGATGGCGGGCCGCCCGCCCTGCAGGAAGAAGGCGTTGACGGCGCCGCGGCTGTCGAGCCCGCTGGCGAAGGCCGGCACGACGCGCAGGCCCCGGCTCTCCAGCGCGGCGATCACGCCGTCGTAGTGGCCCGTGTCGCCGGCGAGCACATAGGAGCGCATGACGAGGAGGCCGACCGTCGCGGCGCCCGCCGGCCCCGCCGGGAGGTCGGCGAGGCGCGTGCCGATGCGGCCCGGCAGCGCCGGGTGGTAGAGCCCGACATCGGGATAGTCGACGGGATCGCCGGCGGCGAGCCGGCCCGCCAGGGCGGCGCGGGGCCCCGCCGCGTAGCGCCCGACGAGCAGCCGCACCATGCCGGCCACGTTCTCGTCCGAGCCGGCGAGCCAGAACTGCATGGCGAGGAAATAGGCCCGCACGTCCTGGGCCGTGCCGGGGACGAAGCGCAGGATCTTGGGCAGGCGCCGCAGCATGGCCATCTGGCGCGCGCCGGCATCGGCGCCGCCGGGGGCGCCGCCCTTGCCGGACTTGCCGCGCAGGCGCCGCAGGAACGACAGCATGCCGGAGTTGTTCGACCCGTCCATGGCGAACTTGCCGAGCCGCGTCAGGCGCACGATCTCGGCGCCCGACATGAAGCACACCATGGCGTCGCAGAACGGGCGCCGCGCCTGCAGGTCCGGCAGCACGGCCTCGATGTGGGGCTCGAGGAACATCATGTTGACCAGGATGACGTCGCCCACCGCGATGTCGGCGCGGCAGCGCGCCAGTGCGGCAGGATCGCGGTCCCAGTCGGTGGCGGCGTGGAAGGCGAGGCTGAGGCCGGGGGCCTCGGCCCGCAGGCGATGCTGCGCCGCCGCGACGGCCTGGGCCACGTGGCCGTTGAGCGAGATGATGACGAAGCGGACGGAGGCCATCTCAGCGGCCTCCGAAATGCGCTTTGGCGTCATAGAGCGTCTCCAGGGTGATCTCGGCGATCCCGCCGAGCTCCGCGAAGGCTTCGGTGTTGCGGCGCGCCTTGCCGCGCACGAAGAAGGGGACTTTGCGCAGCTCGCGTTCGGCCTCGCCGCTCCAGGCGATGGCCGGCGGCGCGTCGGGCTCGGGCACCGCCGGCGCGTCGGGTGCGGCCGGCGCCGCCTCGGCGGCACCGAGGTGGGAGGCGCCCGCGCCGTCGTGGAACTCGCTGTCCTCGCGGAACATGCCGAGCAGGTGCTCCTCGAGCCCCATCATCAGCGGGTGGACCCAGGTGTCCCAGAGCACGTTGGCGCCCTCGAACCCCATCTGGGGCGAATAGCGGGCCGGGAAGTCCTGGACATGGACGGGGGCCGAGATGACCGCGCAGGCGATGCGCAGGCGCTTGGCGACGTGCCGCTCCATTTGGGTGCCGAGCACGAGCTCGGGCTGCAGTGCCGCGATGGCGGCCTCGACGTCGAGCGAATTGTCGGTGATCAGCGCGTCGAGGCCGAACTCGGCCGCGGCGGCGCGCACCTCGCGGGCCTGCTCGCGCGAGTAGGACCCGAGCCCGACGACCGCGAAGCCGAACTCGTCGCGCGCCGCGCGGGCCGCCGCGACCGCATGGGTGGCGTCGCCGAAGACGAAGACGCGCTTGCCGGTGAGGTAGGTGGAATTGACCGAGCGCGAGAACCAGGGCAGGCGGGCCTCCCCGGCGGCCAGCACCGGGCCGGGGTCGACGCCGGCGAGCGCCGCCACCTCGGCGACGAAGCGCCGCGTCGCGCCGACGCCAATCGGCACGGTCTCGACGGCCGGCTGGCCGAAGCTGCGCTGAAGCCAGCGCGCCGCCGTGCCGGCGATCTCGGGATAGAGCACGACGTTGAAGTCGGCGTCGCCCAGGCGCGCGAGGTCGGCCGTCGTGGCGGCGAGCGGCGCCACGACCCCGACCGCGATGCCGAGGCTCTCGAGCAGGCGCGTCACCTCGACGGTGTCGTCGCGGTGGCGGAAGCCGAGCGCGGTCGGGCCGAGGATGTTGCAGCGCGGGCGCGGGTCCGTCCGCGGGGCGTCGGAGCGCGCCGCGAAGCTGCGCACGAGGGCGTAGAAGGTTTCGGCCGCGCCCCAGTTCTCCTTGCGCTGGTAGGCGTGGAGCTCGAGCGGGATGACGGGCACGGGCAGGCCGAGGGCGCGGGCGAGGCCGCCCGGATCGTCCTGGATGAGCTCGGCCGTGCAGGAAGCGCCGACCAGGATCGCGTCGGGGGCGAAGCGGGCATGAGCGTCGGCGAGCGTCGCCTGGAACAGCGCCGCGGTGTCGCGCCCGAGGTCGCGCGCCTGAAAGGTCGTGTAGGTGACGGGGGGGCGCCGGTCCCGGCGTTCGATCATGGTGAAGAGCAGGTCGGCGTAGGTGTCGCCCTGGGGCGCGTGCAGCACGAAATGCACGCCCTCCATGGCGGTGGCGATCCGCATGGCCCCCACGTGGGGCGGTCCTTCGTAGGTCCAGACCGTGAGCTGCATGGGCTAGACCCTCAGGGCGGCGCGGCGCGCCAGGGGACGGGCGAAGAGGGCCGCGAGGTCGCCGGCCTGCTCGAACCCCTGGATGGGGGTGAACAGCAGCTCGATCGACCATTTGGTCGCGAAGCCTTCGGCTTCGAGCGGATTGGCGAGGCCGAGGCCGCAGACCACGAGGTCGGGTCGGGCGGCACGGCACCGGTCGAGCTGCCGGTCGACGTCCTGGCCCTCGCTCAGGACCGTGCCGGCCGGCAGCAAGGCGAGCTCGTGGGCGAGATGCTGGCGGTGTAGGAAGGGCGTGCCGACCTCGAGCGGGCGCATGCCGAGCTCGCGCGCCAGGGTGCGGGCCAGCGGGATCTCGAGCTGGGAATCGGGAAAGAAGAAGACCGTGCGGCCCGCGAGCGCCTCCCGGTGCTGCGCCATGGCGCGGCGGGCCCGGGCATAGGGCGCCGCCATGACGGCCTCGACCCGGGCCGGATCGACGCCGAACCGGGCCGCCGCGGCGGCGAGCCACAGGCGCGTGCCCTCGGCCCCGAGCGGGAAGGGCGCGTCGATCCGCGTCGCGCCGCGCGCCTCGAGGGCCCGGGCGGTCGCGCCGAGGAAAGGCTGCGCCAGCAGGAGGGCGGTGCCGGGCCCGACGGGCGGCAGCTCCGCGGCCCGGCGCGGGGGCAGCGTATCGACCCGCGCGATGCCGAGGTCGGCGAAGAGGCGCCGGAACTGGTCCTCGACGATGTCGGCGAGGGCGCCCACCACGAGCAGGCGGGGCGCCTCGCTCTCGGGCGCCGCCGGCATCTCGGGCACCAGCGCGGCGAGGCAGGCGTCCTCGCCCTCGGTGAAGGTGGTCTCGATGCCGGACCCCGAATAGTTCAGGACCCGAAGCTCCGGCCCGTAGGTGCGGTTGAGGCGCATCGCGGCGCGCGACAGGTCGAGCTTGATGACCTCGGACGGGCAGGAGCCGACGAGGAACAGCAGCCTGATGTCGGGGCGGCGGGCGAGGAGGCGCGCCACGACACGGTCGAGTTCCTGGTTGGCGTCCGCCAGTCCGGCGAGGTCGCGTTCCTCCAGAATGGCGGTGGCGAACCGCGGCTCCGCGAAGATCATCACCCCGGCGGCCGATTGCATGAGGTGGGCGCAGGTGCGCGAGCCCACGACGAGGAAGAAGGCGTCCTGGATCTTGCGATGCAGCCACACGATCCCGGTAAGGCCGCAGAAGACTTCGCGCTGTCCCCGCTCGCGCAGGACCGGGGCATCGGAACAGCCCGCCACGACGACGGGGCTCGGCGCGTTCATCAGGCGAATCCCCCGGCGGCCGCACGTGCCGCGCCGCCGCGCCGCGCCGCCCGGAGTTTCAGGACGAACTGCGTGGCGTTGACCGCGTAGGCGGCGTAGCCCGCGAGGGCGAGGGCGAACTGGGCCTCGGCGCCTCCGCGCCCGAGCACCAGCAGGGTGGCGGACGCGGTGTGGAGCGCCAGCACCAGCAGGCTCACCATGTCCTCCCAGTAGAAGGCGGGCGCGAAGAGCCAGCGGCCGAACACGGCCTTCTCCCAGATCGAGCCCGTCACCATGATGGCGTAGAGCGCGGCCGTCTTGACGAGGACCGACGCGGAGGCGGCCTCGAGGCCTTCGCCGGTCGTCAAGTAGCGGATCACGAGCACGAGGCTGACGAGGCAGACCGCGAATTGCACTGGGGCCAGGATGCCCTGCACCAGCGTCCAGGGCGAAGCGTCGCGACGGCGGCGTTCGGCGTCGGTGTAGAGGGCCCGCGTCTCGCCGTCGTGACCCATGCCGACCTCCATCCCGCGGTCCTTGCCCCCGGTCCTTGCGGCCGAGATTGCGGTCCACCTCGGGTGATGTCAAGCAAACTTGACACTTCCCCACCGGAGTGGACCCGCGGGGTTGACACAGACCGCGCCGGTCGCGTTTCATCCGGCCGAGGACGGGAGCACGCGGCCTGACCGGCCCGTGGCCCGCCACGCGCACAAAGGTCGTGGCCGGCTTCCCATGTCGCCGTTTGCCGATTAGCGTGACACGAGGTCGCCGCGTTCGACGTTGAGGTCCGGTGATGGAACAGCAGGGCTACAAGAAGCCGTTCGGCCCGCCGCCCCAGCCGTTCGGCGGCACGGACCATCACCTTCCCATCGTGGGCCACTCGGACTGGCGACGTGAACTGCGGCGCACCATCCTGAACCGTGTCGTGCCGCGGCTGTCCGCCATCGGGACCGAGGGGGACGCGTCCGCACCGCCGAGCCCGGCGGCGGTCGTCACCGAGGCGCTCGTCGTGCGCTTCTCGGACCTCGTGCTCGCCGCTTCCGTGCCGAGCCTGCTGCGCTCCGTCGAGGCTTTATGCTCCGACGGCGTCCCGGTGGAGGCCGTGGTGGCCCAGCTCATGGTCCCGGTGGCGCGGCGCCTGGGCGACCTGTGGCTCGCGGACCGGTTGAGCTTCTTCGACGTCACCGCGGCGCTGGGCCGGCTGCAGGGTCTGCTGCGGGCCCTGGGGTCCGATCTCGACGGCGATGCGCCGGGTCTGGTGCGCGGCAAGAAAGTGCTGCTGGCGACCGTCGAGGGCGAGCAGCACGTGTTCGGCCTGTCGGTCGTGGCGGCCTTCTTCCGCCGCGCCGGCTGGGCGGTGACGTTCGAGCCGCGCATCGCCTTCGCCGACCTCTTGGTGCTCGTCCGCGCCGAGCGTTTCACCGCGATCGGCCTCACGGTCGCCAACGACCGTTTCCTGGACGGCCTGCCGGGGCAGGTCGAGGCCCTGCGTGGCGCCTCGCTGAACGGCGCCGTCACGCTGCTGGCCGGCGGCCCGGCCTTCCTGTACGACGCCGACCTCCACCGCCGAATCGGCGTCGATGCCGTCGCCGCCGACGCGACCGAAGCCGTCCAACTGGCCGAAGCCCTGTCGGGCGAGGGAGCGGCCGTCCGCGCCGTCCCTTGACCCTCACCGTACAAGACGCGACCCGCCCGTGATGGCAGACCCTGTGCTCCAGCCGTCCCGGGGCGGCTTCCAGGTGCCCGAGACCCTGTTCGGGGATCTCGAAGGCTCGACCGTCGCCCAGTTGGTGGCGGCCGCCAGCGACATCGTGCTGGTCGTCGATGCCGACGGCATCGTGCGCGACCTGTCGATCGTGGATCCAGACCTCGCCTCGCGCGTCGGGCGCGGCTGGATCGGGCGCCCTTTGATCGACACCGTGACGGCCGAGAGCCGCGGCAAGGTCCGGGCCATGCTGGCGGCCCCCGACGAGGGGCCGCACTGGCAGGAGATCAATCACGGGCTCGCCGGCGAGGACCTGCCGGTCCGATACGCCGCCGTGAGACTGCCGAAGACCGGCCACCTCGCGGCCCTGGGGCGGGACCTGCGCGGTCTCGCGCGACTCCAGCAGCAGCTCATCGACGTCAATCTCACGGTGGAATGGGACTACGCCCTCTACCGCAGCGCGGAGACCCAGTTCCGCATCCTGTTCCAGACCTCGTCCGAGGCGATGATCATCGCCGATGCGGCGACGCGCAAGATCACGGAGGTCAACCCGGCGGCCGAGGACCTCGTGCATCGCGTGGCGCGCAGCCTGATCGGCACGGCGATCGACGACCTCTTCGCGGAGGATAACGCCAATGCGGTGGCGGATGCGATCGCGGCCGCGAGGGCCCTCGGCGAGGCCGCCAGCCCGGACCTGCGCCTGCGCCTGACCTCCGCGCCGGCAGCGCTGTCGCTGCGGCTGCTGCGCGGCGGGGGTGCCTCGCAGCTCCTCGCGCGCCTCGATCCCGGCCCGCGCCAGCGGCCCGGCGCACCCGCCGCGGAGGACGTCTGGAGCGCCGTGAGTCGGTTGCCGGAGGCCATGGTGACGGCCGGGGCGGACCTCGCCATCATCGACGCCAACGAGGCCTTCCTCGACCTCGTCGATGTCGCCACCGCCAGCCAGATCCGGTCCGAGTCGCTCGCCCGCTTCGTCGGGCGGCACGGGGTCGACATCAACGTCCTCACGTCGCGGTTGCAGGACAACGGCGCCATCCGGCGCTACGCCACCGTGCTGCGCGGCCAGTACGGCGCGGTGCGCGACGTCGAGCTCACGGCCGCCGTGGTGGACCGGGAAGACCGCCGCATCTACGCCTTCCTGTTCCGGCCCGTGGCGGCCGAACGCCCCGTGCCGCCGGAGGTCCGGCGGCCGCTGCGCCCCGTCGGGGAGATGACGGACCTCGTCGGTCGCGTGCCGCTGCGCGACATCGTCCGCGAGGCGACCGATATCATCGAGGAACTCTGCATCGAGGCGGCCCTGAGCGTGACGCAGGACAACCGCGCCTCCGCCGCCGAGATGCTGGGGCTGAGCCGGCAGAGCCTCTATTCCAAGCTGCGCCGCTACGGCATCGGCGACCTCCCGTCGGATCCGCCCTCGCCTGCCTGACGCCCGAACCGCGACCTCGATCACACGATCGTGAAAGGCGCCACCCCGGCGCCGGGTGTCGGGCCGCCGGCCCACAAGTGTCAAGTCAAGTTGACATTCGGCAGGGGCTGAACCAGCATGCCCGGATGCAGAGACCCCCGGTTCTGGCCCTCGCGGCGAACGATCGTCCGACCGCGGCAGCCGTGGTCGAGCTCCTGAAGCCGATCACCTGGTTCGCACCCATGTGGGCCTTCGGCTGCGGGCTGGTGTCGGGCGGGCTGGCCCTGCCGGGCCAGATCGGCCTCGCGCTCGGTGGCGTGGTGCTGGCGGGTCCGCTGCTCTGCGGCGCCAGCCAGGCCGTGAACGACTGGTTCGACCGCCACGTCGATGCCGTCAACGAGCCTCTCCGGCCGATTCCCTCCGGCCGCGTCCCCGGCCGCTGGGGCCTCGCCATCGCGCTTCTCATGACGGCCGCCTCGCTCGCCGCCGCCGCCGCCTTCGGGCGCTGGGTGCTGGTGCCGGCCGCGTTCGGCTCCGTCCTCGCCTGGGCCTACAGCGCGCCGCCGCTGCGGCTCAAGGCCAACGGCTGGTTCGGCAATGCCGCCGTGGCGCTGTCCTACGAGGGCCTGGCCTGGCTGGCCGGCGCCGCCGTGGTGGCCAACGCGCGGCCGGACGGCCGCATCCTGGCGATCGCTCTCCTCTACAGCGCCGGCGCCCACGGCATCATGACGCTCAACGACTTCAAGTCCGTCGAGGGGGACAGCCGCATGGGCGTGGGCTCGCTGCCGGTGCGGCTCGGCGTCGGGCGCGCCGCCCGGGTCGCCTGCGCCATGATGCTGGTGCCGCAGGTCGTGGTCGTGGCGCTGCTGGTGGCCTGGGGCCGCGGTCCCTTCGGCCTCGCGGTCGCGGCGCTGGCACTGGCGCAGCTGGCGCTGATGCCGCGCCTGCTCGCCGACCCCCGCAGGGAGGCGCCGCGCTACAACGCCTCGGGCACCAGCCTCTACGTGCTCGGCATGCTGGTCAGCGCCGTCGCGCTGCGCTCCCTGGTGCTGGGATGACCGCCCGCGCTCTCGCCCCGCTCGGCTGGTCCGGCATCGTCCGGCTGGGGCTCGTGCAGGCGGCGCTCGGCGCCGTCGTCGTGACCAGCACGACGGTGCTGAACCGCGTCATGGTGGTGGAACTCGCCATGCCGGCCGTCGTGCCGGGCGCGCTGGTGGCGGCCCATTACGCCGTGCAGATGCTCCGTCCGCGCTGGGGCCACGGTTCGGACGGCAGCGGGCGCCGCACGCCCTGGATCCTCGGCGGCATGGCGGCGCTTGCGCTCGGGGGCTTCGGCGCCGCCGTCGCGGTCTGGCTGATGCGGGACGCGATGGTGCCCGGCCTCGCGCTCGCGGCTCTCTCCTATCTCGCCATCGGCGCCGGGGTCGGGGCGGCCGGCACCGCGGTGCTCACGCTCGCCGCCACCCGCGTGGCCCCGGCGCGCCGCCCCGCCGCCGCCGCCCTGATCTGGATCATGATGATCGCCGGCTTCGCCGTCACGGCGGGGGCGGCCGGCGGCTTCCTGGCGCCCTTCACGCTCGGCCGCCTCGTCGCCGTGGTGGGGAGCGTATGCCTCATCGCCTTCGGGGTGAGCGCGCTGGCGCTCGCGGGCCTCGAAGGCGCGGCGCCGCCGGCCACCGTGGCCGAGGCCCGGCCACGCCGCGGCGCCCGGCCCGCATTCGCGCCGGCGCTGCGCGCCGTCTGGGCCGAGCCCGCGGCCCGGCGCTTCGCGCTCTTCGTCTTCGCCGCCACCCTGGCCTACGGCTCGCAGGACCTGGTGCTCGATCCCTTCGCGGGCCGCGTCCTCGGCCTGTCGCCGGCCGATACGACGCGGCTCAGCGGCCTGCAGCACGGCGGCGCGCTCGCCGGCATGCTGGCGGTGGCGGGGTTCGGCGCCCTGCGCGGCCGGCACCGGCCCGGCTTTCTCGCCGGGAGCGCGCGGGCCGGCTGCGGCCTGTCGGCCCTGGTGCTCTGCGGCCTCGCGGCGGCGGGCGTGTCGGGGGCCGACGTCCCGCTGCGGGCCCTGGTGGCGCTGCTCGGCGTCGGGAACGGCGTCTTCGCCGTGTCGGCCATCGGCGCCATGATGACGCTCGCGGGGGCGGACGGGCCCGAGCGGGCCGGGCTGCGCATGGGGCTGTTCGGCGCCGCCCAGGCGCTCGCCTTCGGGCTCGGCGCCATCGCGGCCCCGGCCCTGGTCGAGGCCGGCGCGGCGCTGCTCGGCTCGCCGGCCCCCGCCTATGCGGCGGTCTTCGTGGCCCAGGCCATCCTCTTTCTCCTCGCGGCGCGGCTCGTGGCGGGGGCCTCGGCGCCCCGGCCCGCGGACCCGCCCCTCGCCACGGTGCCGGCATGACGATCGAGCCCGCCCTCTTCGACGCCGTCGTGGTCGGGGGCGGCCCGGCGGGCGCCACCGCGGCCGACGACCTCGCCCGGCGCGGCCTCAAGGTCGCGCTGCTCGACAGGGCCGGGCGCATCAAGCCCTGTGGCGGCGCCATCCCGCCGCGCTGCATCGCCGATTTCGAGATCCCGCCCGACCTCATCGTGGCCCGGATCCGCGCGGCCCGCATGGTGTCGCCCCTGCGCCGCGACGTCGACATGCCGATCGACGGCGGCTTCGTCGGCATGGTCGACCGAGAGCATTTCGACGAATGGCTGCGGGCCCGGGCGGCCGCCAACGGCGCCCACCGCGTGACCGGCACCTGCGCGGCGATCGACCGCGACCCCGACGGCACGGTGGTGGTGCGCTACGCCTCCAAGGCGTCGCCCGAAGCCGGGGAACCGCAGCCCGGCGCCATGGCGGAACTGCGCACCCGCAGCGTCATCGCCGCCGACGGGGCACGGTCCGCCCTCGCCCGGCGGGAAGTGAAGGGCGGCGCCTCCGTCCGCTGCGTCTACGCCTATCACGAGATCGTCCGCTCGCCGGCCGCCGCCGAGGCGGGCAGCTTCGATGCCGCGCGCTGCGACGTGCACTACCGGGGCACCGTCTCGCCGGACTTCTACGGCTGGATCTTTCCGCACGGCGAGACGACGAGCGTCGGCACCGGCAGCGCCCGCAAGGGCTTCGCGCTGCGGGGCGCCGTCGAGCAGCTGCGCCGGGACGTCGGGCTCGCCGGGGTCGAGACGCTGCGCCGCGAGGGCGCGCCGATCCCGATGAAGCCGCTCCGCCGCTGGGACAACGGCCGCGACCTCGTCCTCGCCGGCGATGCCGCGGGGGTGGTGGCGCCGGCCTCGGGCGAAGGCATCTACTACGCCATGCTGGGCGGACGCCTCGCCGCCGACGCGGTGGCGGACTTCCTCGCCACGGGACGGGCCGCCGCGCTGGCGGGCGCCCGCCGGCGCTTCATGAAGGAGCACGGCCGCGTGTTCTGGATCCTCGGCCTGCTCCAGGCCGTGTGGTACCGCAGCGACGGGATGCGGGAGCGATTCGTCGCCCTGTGCCGTGACCCCGACGTGCAGCGCCTGACCTGGGACAGCTACATGAACAAGCGCCTCAGGCGCGCCGATCCCCTGGCGCATCTGCGGGTGATGGTGAAGGACATGGCGCATCTGCTGCGGCTCGTCCCGCCCTGATCCCCGGCCCGGGATCCCTGCCGGGCCCGCATCGCCGGCGCCCCACCCCGCGTCGCGGCGCCGGCGCGAACGGCCGCCCCGCGGGAGCGGAAACGGCTTGGAAACCATGATGGCGAAAACGGCCCGCCGTCGGTCCCGTCCGCAACCACCTGCCGACGGGCCCGCGGCTAGGCTGGGCTTCCGTCTCGGAGGTCGTCCCGTCATGCTGGTGCCCGTAGTCGCCTTTCCGGTCACGCCCGTTCCGGCCGTCGCGCCGCTGCAACGCGCCGTCCGCCAGGCCAAGACCGACAAGGACCGCGCCGGCCGGGGCCGCCGGGACATGCAGGGCCGCTTCGACCTCGGCGACCGGCGCGACGTACCGAGCGGCGACCCCGCGGCGGCGACGAGCTCGGTCGCTGTCCTGTCGGCCCTGCTGGACCTGCCCCGCGGCGGCTGAGGACCCGCGCCGACCAGCGCGGGCGACAGCCGGACGACCGTCAGCGGCCGTCCGGCCCCTTGGAAGGCGTGCCGTCTCGCCGGCCGAAGTCGGCCGCCGCCGTCTCCTGGCCGACCGCCACGATGGAGCGCCGGATGGCGCGGGTCTTGGTGAACAGCTCGAACAGGCCGTCGCCGTCGCCGAACCGCACCATGCGCTGCAGCACCGACAGGTCCTCGAGGAAGCGTCCCAGCATCTCGAGGACGGCGTCGCGGTTGTTGAGGAAGACGTCCCGCCACATGGTGGGGTCCGAGGCCGCGATGCGGGTGAAGTCGCGGAAGCCGCCGGCCGAGAACTTGATGACCTCGCTGTCGGTGACGCTCTCGAGCTGCGCGGCCGTCCCGACGATATTGTAGGCGATGAGGTGCGGCACGTGGCTGGTGATGGCGAGGACGAGGTCGTGGTGGGCCGGCGTCATCGTGTCGACCCGGGCGCCGAACCCGACCCACAGCGCGCGGACGCGCTCGACCGCATCCTCGGTCGAGGCCGCGCAGGGCGTGAGGATGCACCAGCGGTTCTCGAACAGGGCCGCGAAGCCGGCGTCGGGACCCGACAGTTCGGTGCCGGCCACCGGATGGGCGGGCACGAAGGCGACGCCCTGCGGCAGGTGCGGCGTCACCGCCTCGACGACCGCGGCCTTCACCGACCCGACGTCGCTCACCACCGCGCCCGGTGCGAGATGCGGGGCGATCTCGGCCGCCACCGCCCCGATGGCGCCGACCGGCACGCAGAGCACCACGTGATCGGCGCCCCGCACAGCCTCGGCCGCCGTCTCGGCGACGACGTCGACGAGGCCGAGTTCGGCGACGCGCGCCCGCACCGCCGCCGAGGCATCGTAGGCCACGATCGTGCCGACCCGGCCGCTGCGCCGGGCCGCGAGCGCCACCGAGGCGCCGATCAGGCCCAGCCCGACGACGCAGAGGCGATCGAAGACGCGGTCCGGTCCCGCGCCGGGCTCAGCCACGCTGGCGCTCCGCCATGAAGCGCGCCAGCGTTTCGGCCACGAGGCGGTTCGCCTCCTCGGTGCCGATCGTCAGGCGCAGGTGGTTCGGCAGCCCGTAGGAGGCGACGGACCGCAGCACGAGGCCGTGCGACGCCAGGAAGGCGTCGGCCGCCGCGGCGGTGCGGCCTCCCTCGCCGGGAAAGCCGATCAGCAGGAAGTTGCCGACGCTCGGCACCACCTCCAGCCCGAGCGCCGCGAGGGCCTCGGTCATCCAGGCGCTCCAATGGGCGTTGTGGGCGACGGCGGCGTCCTCGTGGTCGCGGTCCTGCAGGGCCGCGATGCCGGCCTCGATGGCGGGCAGGTTGACGTTGAAGGCGCCGCGGATGCGGTTCATGGCGTCGCAGACCTCGGCGGGGGCATAGGCCCAACCCACCCGCAGCGCCGCGAGGCCGTGGATCTTCGAGAAGGTGCGGGTCATCACGACGTTGTCGGCCGTCGCGGCGAGCTCCAGCCCCGACGAGTAATCGTTGGTGCGGACGTATTCCGCATAGGCGGCGTCGAGCACGAGCAGCACCCGCGACGGCAGGCCGGCGTGGAGGCGCTTCACCTCGGAGAAGGGCAGGTAGGTGCCGGTCGGGTTGTTGGGATTGGCGAGGAACACGATGCGGGTGAGCGGGGTGACGCGCTCCAGGATGGCGTCGACGTCGGTCGTGAAGGCGCGCTCGGGCGCCACCACCGGCACGCCCCCGGCCGCCTGGATGGCGATCGGATAGACCAGGAAGCCGTGTTCCGTGTAGATCGCCTCGTCGCCCGGCCCGATGTAGCTGTAGGCGAGCAGCGACAGGAGGTCGTCCGACCCGCAGCCGCAGATGATCCGCGCCGGATCGATGCCGTAGCGCTTGCCGATGGCCTCGCGCAGGCGCGTCGCGCCGCCGTCCGGGTAGAGTTCGAGCTTGCCGGCGGCCGCCCGGAAGGCCTCGATGGCCCGGGGCGAGGGGCCGAGCGGGTTCTCGTTGGACGACAGCTTGTGCAGCTTCACGCCCGGCGCCACCGCGCTCTTGCCGGGCACGTAGGCCTCGATGCCGAGGACGCCGGCGCGCGGCACGGGACGGGTTGCGGTTTCGCTCGACATTGAGGCGGCTTCTCGGGTCGGTGTGTCAGGTCGGGACAGCGGGGGCGAAGTCGTAGCGGGCGGCATGGCTGCCGACGGGCGTGACGCGCACGTCGCCCGCCACCGCCGCGAGCGCCGCGTGCAGGCGCAGCGCCGAGGCCTCGCCGGCGTCCCCGTCGGCCGCCGGCGGGGCGGCGTCGCCCGGCACCGCCACCAGCAGGGCGAGGCCGCCGGCGGCGGCGGCCTGCTCCAGCACCTCGCCGCCGAGGCTCGCCACCGCGGCCGGGATGCCGTCGCGCCAGCGATCCACCCAGACGCCGTGCAGCAGCACCTCGGTGGCGGGCGTCGCGACGGAGGGCATGGCCACCACCACGACCGGCATGCCGGCCGGATGGTCCGGCCGTTCGACGAAGGGCAGGCGGGCGATGACCTTGGGGGCGTCCGGGCCGGCGAGAAGCCGCCACCAGGGCCCGGCCGCCACCCCGCCGTGCAGCCGCACGAGCCCGAGGTCCGAGCCGGCCTGCCGCACCGCGCCGATCACCGCCGCGGCGTCGCCGTGGACGTGCAGCGGCACCGTGAAGCCGAAATGGAACCGTGCCGAGTCGCGCATCGCAGCGTCGCCCCCGGACGTGTCGGCATGGACCGCATAGGCGGCCTGGATGAAGGTGAAGGTCGAGATGATGATGCGCCAGATGCCCTCGACCGTGTCGAGCGGCAGCCGGCCGCGATGGCGCTCGGCGATGTGGCGCATCATCGAGGCCTCGCGGTCGGGCCGGAACGCCGAGCCGCCGCCGGCACGCGCCTTGACGGCGATCAGCCGGTCGATGATGGCGCCGCGCGCGATCAGGTTCTCGTGCATGGCGGCGTCGATGCGGTCGATCTCCACGCGGAGGTCGCCCAGCGTCTCGGCCCGGCCGGTCGTGTCTGCTGCGGTGGGCGTGCTGGTCATGGGCGGTCTTGGCGGAGAGGGGTCGGCGGCGGCGCTGCTGCCTTGTATCGGGGGCGCGGCGGAGACGCAAAGGCCTCGCCGGGCCCGCGGACGCTGCGCCGGAACGGCACGGGTCGCCCTGGCCCGTCCCTTGCTCACCTTTCGTTCACCATGACGGCTCGGAGGGTGGGGATCGACCATGCAGGACCGCAGGACCCGTGGAAGGATCAGGGCCTTCCTGGCAGGCTCGATCGTGTCGGCCGCGGCACGGCGCGGCACCGATTGCGTGCTGCGCGACACGTCGGAAGACGGGGCGCTGCTGCTCGTCGACCAACCCGCCGAGGTGCCGGAGCGCTTCGCGCTCGCCGTGACGGGACGCCTGGCGCGGCCGGCCCGCGTGGTCTGGCGCGGTGCCCGCTCGGTGGGCGTGGCCTTCTCGGCCGGCGCGGCGAGGACCGACGATCCGCCGCCGCGCGGTGCCGTGATCGTGTCGCTCGCCGAGGTCCGCAGGGCGGCTCTGGCGCCCACCGACGCGCAGCGGCTCGCCGCCCGCATCGCCCAGGTGACGCGCCGTGCGCCGAACCTCCGGCCGCCTCCCCTTGCCGATGCGGCGCCTCGGGACGGGGACTGACGGCGAACCCGCCGCCGTCCTGAAAGGCGAGAGCCTCGCATTCGCCTCAAACGACCGTATGATGTTCATACGGTCGTAGGACATCGAGGAGAGGTCGACGATGCTGCGCATGAAATCCGGCCTGCCGCGGTCGCTGGCGAAGTGGGTGGCCCAGGTGGCGGCCTCGGTCGGGGCGACGCTGGTCGCTTCGCTGATCTATTCCGCCGTGCCCCGGCCCGCCGCGACCGAGGCCGCGGCACCCCGGCCCGAACTCACCAGCGGTGGCAAGTTCGCGGCCCGTGCCGTCCTGCCCGAGGCCGGCGACCTCATGGCCAACGACGGGCTCGACACGATGCCGCTGCCCCGCCTCGCGCCCATGCCGGTGCAGGCCGCGAGCGCGCCGGTCGCGCCCGCCGGCGCGCCGGTCGAGGGAGCGGCCGCGATCCGCCGCGTCGCCTGGGACGGCGCCGCGCCCTTCGCGCCGATGCCGGAGCGTGCGGCGCGAGCCGTGAAGACCGGGCGGGCGCCTCTGCGGGCCGAGGCGCGCCGCGCGGCTCCGCTGGCCGAGCCGGCCCCGCGCCCGGTCACGGCGGTCGCTGCGGTGGTGGCGGAGGCCCGCGTCGAGGAGGCGCGGGACGAGGAGGGCTTCGTGCCCAGGCTCCTGCCGCGGGTCCTGCCGTCCGTGCTGCCGAAGGTCGTCTCCACCGCCAAGGCGGCCTGGACCGTCACGGCCGCGGCCGGCGTGTCGCTCGTCGACCGGGTCGTGCCGCAGATCCCGTGACGGATCCCCATCCGGCCCTCGACGAGCCCCGCGGCCGCACGCCCTCGCGCCAGGCCGATGCGACGCGGCGCGCGCTGCTGGCGGCCGGCATCGAGGCCTTCGCCGAACACGGCTACGAGGCCGCGTCGGTGCGCGACATCACCGCCAAGGCCGAGATCAACCTCGGCGCCATCACCTATCATTTCGGCGGAAAGGACGGGCTCTATCGCGCCGTTCTCGAAGCGGTGCGCGACCGGGTCGCCGCGACGCCGCTCATCGATGCCGGGCGGCTCGACCGCCACGACCCCGAAACGATGCTGCGGCTGTTCCTGCGCCAGATGCTGGCGCCGCTGGCCGATGGGCCGGCGGACCGCCGCCATCTGCGCGTCTTCGCCTGGGAGCAGTTGCGGCCGACCGCGGTGGGGCGCAGCCTGCAGGACGAGAAGCCCTTCGCCCCCACCGTGCTGGCGGGCCTCATCGTGCGCCGCCTGCGGCCCGACGACGACGAGCCGGCCGTCGCCATCGCCACGGCCTGGCTCATGGGCCAGGCCGTCACCTTCATCCGGGATGCCGACTACTGGTCGCGTCCGCCCTTCGCCATCCCGCTCGACGGGTCGGGGCTCGACGGGCTCGTCGCCACCCTGGCGCGGTTGAGTCTCGGCGGGCTTCTGGCCGCGCCGCCGCCCGTCAAGCTTACTGAGATTTAATGCCCCCCGGGGCCTTCCGGGGCCGTCCGGAGGGGTCCGCGGCCTTGCCCGCCGTTCGGGCCGGAGCCATATTCCGGTCAGAGTTCGGCACACCGCAACGCCGGAATGCCGTCACGAGAGGGGATCTCATGTCCGACTACCGCAATCCGTCGTACCGCTGGGGCGGCACCGCGGCCCGGGCCGGCGCAGACGTCGACCAGGGGCTCCGCGCCTACATGCTGGGCGTCTACAACAACATGGTGCTGGGCCTCGCCATCACGGGCCTCGTGGCGCTGGGCACCAACCTGCTCGCCGTGACGCGCGACCCGGCCGAAGCCGCGGCCCGCTTCCACAGCTTCTATCTGACGAGCTTCGGCGTGGCGCTCTACGGCAGCCCGCTGCGCTACGTGGTGATGCTGGCCCCGCTGGCCTTCATCTTCTTCTTCTCGTTCCGGATCGACCGCATGTCGGCGGCGTCGGCGCGCAACATGTTCCTGGCCTTCTCGGCCGTGATGGGCCTGTCGCTGTCGTCGATCCTGCTGGTCTATACCGGCCAGTCCGTGTTCCTGGCCTTCTTCGAGACGGCAGCGGCCTTCGCCGGCCTCAGCCTCTACGGCTACACGACCAAGCGTGACCTGACCGCGATGGGGTCGTTCCTGGTGATGGGGCTGATCGGCCTCATGGTGGTGATGGTGGTGAACCTGTTCATCCACAGCTCGGGCCTGCAGTTCGCCATCTCGCTCCTGGCCGTCGGCATCTTCGCCGGCCTGACCGCCTGGGACACCCAGCGCATCAAGGAGATGTATTGGGAGAGCGACAGCCGCGAGGTCGCCACCAAGAAGGCCGTGAACGGCGCCCTGATGCTCTACCTCGACTTCATCAACATCTTCACGGCGCTGATCCAGCTGACGGGCAACCGCAACAACTGATCGGCCGACACGACCGAAATGCGAGAGCCCCGGAGCGATCCGGGGCTCTCGTCGTTTCAGGGCGCGCCCGGGTCGGGGTTCAATCCCGGCGCAGCAGCGCCTCGACGGCTTCCGCGATGGCCAGCACGCTCCAGTCGTCGCCGTTGCGGCCCATCAGCATCAGGCCCGTGGCGAGGCCCTCGGGGCCGCTCGTCGGGACGGTGGCGGCACAGCCGTCGACGAGGTTCACGCGGGACGGGTTGCGCAGGACCAGCGCGTTGAGCCGGTCGAAATCGCGCTCCACGGCGGCGATCGTGGGAGCCACCACCGGCAGCGTGGGGCCGACCAGGATGTCGAAGTCGCGCGTCGCCGCCTCGTAGGCGACCCGGGCGCCGGCGCGCCGGCGGTGGGCGTCGGCCAGCGCCTCCGGCGTGACGGCCGCGCCGGACCGGATGCGGCGCAGGACACGGGGATCGCCGAGCCCGTCCAGCCGGTCGAGATGGCCGGCATGGATGGCATGGGCCTCGGCCGCCACGATGGTGGCGTTGATGTCGCTTCCTTGGGCGAAACACGGCATCGCGACGTCGCGCAGCACCGCGCCGCCCCGCGACAGTGCCGCGAGGGCTCGGCCGTAGTGGTTGCCCACCGTCTCGTCGAGCCCGTCCGCCAGCACCGTCGAGACGACCCCGACCCGCAGGCCCGCCACCGAACGCAGGCGCGCCGCGGGCCGGGCCTCCCCCGCCAGGACGGCATGGAGGGCGGCGCAGACCGCCACCGTCGGCGCGATCGGGCCGAAACTGTCGAAGCTGCCCGAGAGCGGGAAGCCGCCCGCCAGCGGCACGCTGCCCTGGCTCGGCTTGAAGCCCGCGAGCCCGTTGAGGGCCGCCGGGATCCGGATGGAGCCGCCGGTATCGGAGCCGAGCGCCGCGTCGCAGAGCCCGAGCCCGACCGAGACCCCGCCGCCCGAGGTCGAGCCGCCGGGGATGCGGGTCCGGTCGCGCACGTTGCCGGGCGTGCCGTGATGCGGGTTGAGCCCCACGCCCGAATAGGCGAACTCGCTCATGGTGGTGCGGCCGAACGGGACGGCGCCGGCGGCCAGCAGGCGCGCCACCGCGGGCGCGTCCGCGGGGGCCGGCGCGCGCTCGCGCAGCAGCGCCGAGCCCGCCGTCGTGACGAGGCCGGCCTCGTCGAAGAGGTCCTTGATCGAGACCCTCAGCCCGCGCAGCGGCAGGGTCTCGCCCTCGCGGTGCCGCCGGTCCACGGCACGCGCCACCGCGAAGGCGCGGTCGGCGTCGAAGCGGGTGAAGATGGTCGACGCTTCGGCGAGGCCGAGCGCCAGCACGCGGTCGACGCCGGCGCGGACGGCATCGGTCGCCCGGAAGCGGAAACGGTCGGGATCGACGCCGAAGAAGCTCGTCGGCGCGGTCGGCGAGCCGGTCAGGGCCGGACCCGCTTGACGGCCTCGATCGGCCGCCTTGGCGTTGCGGGTGATGTCGGCCCAGCGGCCCTCGCGGATGTCCTCGGTCTTGGCGATCCAGGTGCCGCCGACCGCCGCGATGACGTCCATCTTGAGCCAGTCGCCGAGGTTGTCGACCGTGACGCCGCCGGTGGGGATGAAACGCGTGCCGAGATGGGCGAAGGGCGCCGAGATGCCGGCCAGCGCCTTGGGGCCGCCGGCCGTGCCGGCGGGGAAGAACTTGCACAGCGTACAGCCGAGCCGCATCGCGGCCGACAGTTCGGACGGCGTCATGATGCCGGGCGCGAAGGCCCAGCCCGCCGCCATGGCCTCCGCCACGATCACCGGGTCGAAGCCCGGCGCGAGCCCGAAGCGGGCCCCGCTCTGGCGCGCGGCGGCGAGCGAGTCGAGGTCCAGCACGGTCCCGGCCCCGACGGTGAAGTCCGGCCGCTCGGCCGTCATCTTGGCCATCACGTCGGCCGCCGCCCGGGTTCGGAACGTCACTTCGGCGACCGGCAGGCCGCCTTCGGCCAGCGCGTCCGCCAGTGGGATCGCATGCGCGGCGTCCTCGATGGCGATGACCGGCAGCACGCCGTAGCGGCAGGCCTGTGCGAAGACGTCGTCGACCATGATGCGGCATCCCTCGTTGCGGGGCCGAGTCGTAAAGGCTCGGGCCGCGGCGGGCAAGCGCGGGACGGGGACCGCGGGAGGGCTCCGCCGCACCGCGGGCGTGCGCACCGCGGGCGCACCGCGGGCGTGCCGCGGTGGGCTTCAGCCGGCGGCGCGGCGCGGCTCGTCCACGGGTCCGTACTGGAGCCAGATCGCCTTCGGTCCCAGGTCCGCCACGAAGGCCGCATGGGCAGCTTCCTCGGCGGCCGTGATGGCGGCCGGCAGCGGAGTGGGCCGCCGCAGGGGTGCCGCCGCCGCGGCACCGACCGCGCGCTGGGCCGTCCGCGGCCCGAGGCCGAAGCTCGTCTGGCGTCCGCCGAGCAGCTCGGCATAGACTTCGGCCAGGAGCTCCACGTCGATCATGGCGCCGTGTTTGACGCGCTTGGACGTGTCGATCTTGTAGCGGGCGCAGAGCGCGTCGAGCGAGTTCGGTGCCCCGGGGTGGCGCCGCCGTGCCATGGCGAGCGTGTCGATCACGTCCTCGAGGGGGAAGGGCGGGCGCTTGAGCAGGCCGAGCTCGTGATTGATGAAACGCATGTCGAACTCGGCGTTGTGGATCACCAGCTTGGCGCCGCGCACGAAGTCCAGGAAGCCGTCGACCTGCTGGGCGAAGACCGGGTGGCCGGCCAGGAACTCGGCCGACAGGCCGTGCACCTTGAAGGCGCCCTCGGGCATGTCGCGCTCGGGGTTGATGAAGACGTGATAGGTCCTGCCCGTCGGGATGTAGTTGACGAGTTCGAGCCCGGCGATCTCGCAGAGCCGGTCGCCGGTCCTGGGGTCCAGGCCCGTGGTCTCGGTATCGAGCACGATCTCGCGCATCAGCCTGTCTCATCCTCGCCGGTGGTCGGGTCCAGGGCCGCCATCACGGCGCGCACCTGCGCCCGGGCCGCATCGAGCCCGGCGCCGGTGTCGATCACGAACCGCGCCCGGGCGCGTTTCTCCGCATCCGGAACCTGCTGCGCCAGGATAGCCGAGAAGCGCGCCTCCGTCATGCCGGGTCGCGCCAGGACGCGGGCCTTCTGCACAGCCGCGGGGGCCGTGACGACCGCGACGGCATCGACGGCGGCATCCGCGCCGGTCTCGAACAGCAGGGGAATGTCGAGGACCGCCAGCGGGGCGCCGCTCGCCGCCGCGGCCGCCAGAAAGGCCGCGCGTTCGGCCTGGACCAGCGGGTGGACGATGCCCTCGAGCCGTCCCAGCACGGCGGCATCGTCGAGCACGCGCTGGCGCAGCAGCTCGCGGTCGACGACGCCACCCGCCGTGACGCCCGGAAAGGCTTCCTCGACGGGCGCGACGGCGGCGCCGCGATAAAGGTCGTGGACGGCTGCGTCGGCATCGAAGACCGGCACGCCGGCGTCGCGGAACATCGCCGCCGTCGTCGATTTCCCCATGCCGATCGACCCCGTCAGCCCCAGGATCACCACGTTCGCCGCTCCCGCTTGCCCTAGCCCCGACCATCGGCGCTAAAAGGGGGTGTGGCAACGGGCGTTGCCGGAGTGGAGAGAAGCCATGAACGGAGCGGACCGCCTGTGCGACACGTTGCTGGGCAACGGGGTCGACGTGTGTTTCGCCAATCCAGGCACGTCGGAGATGCATTTCGTGGCGGCGCTGGACCGGCGTCCGCAGATGCGCTGCGTGCTGGGCCTGTTCGAGGGCGTCGTGACGGCCGCCGCCGACGGCTACGCCCGCATGGCGGAGAAGCCCGCCGCGACGCTGCTCCACACCGGCCCGGGCCTCGCCAACGGGCTCGCCAACCTGCACAACGCCCGCCGGGCCCGCACCCCCATGGTCAACATCGTGGGCGACCACGCGGCCTATCACCTCGCCTACGATGCGCCGCTCACCACCGACATCGACAGCCTGGCCCGGCCCATGTCGCACTGGCTGCGCCGCTGCACCGGCCCCGAAGACGTCGGCCCCGCCGCCGCGGCCGCGATCGTGGCGGCCAGGACCCATCCCGGGATCGCGACCCTGATCCTGCCGGCCGACAGCGCCTGGGGCGAGGTTTCGGGCGCGGCCGACATCGTGCCGGCCGTCATCCCGGGCCCGCGCGCCGTGCCCGAGGCGCGGATCGCGGCCGCCGCCGACGCCATCCGGCGGGCGGGGCCGCGCGCCGGCCTGCTGCTCGGCAATGCCGCGCTGCGCGGCGCCGCGCTCGAGACGGCCGGCCGCATCGCGGCGGCGACCGGCGCCAGGCTCTTCTCGCCCGTGCAGATCCCGCGCCTCGAAGGCGGCCGCGGCCGCGTGCCGGTGACCAAGATCCCCTATGCGATCGACCTCGCGCTCAAATGCCTCGCCGAGGTCGACGTGCTGGTGATGGTGGGGGCGCCCGAGCCGGTGGCCTTCTTCGCCTATCCGGGCAAGCCGAGCCGGCTCCTGCCCGAGGGCGCCCCGGCGCTGCTGCTGGCGGAGCCCGGCGAGGCGCTGGGCGACGCCCTGGAGGCACTGGCCGATCGGTTCGGCGCCCGGGCGCCGCTGCGGCTCGACGCGCCCGCGCTCCTCGACGGCGTGCCCGACGGCGACCTCACCGACGCCGCCCTGTCGCATTCCATCGCCATGCTCCTGCCCGAGAACACCGTCGTGGTCGACGAGGGGCTGACGACGGCGCGATCGGCCTTCGACCTCTTCAAGCGGTCCGCCCCCCACGACTACCTGATGCTCACCGGCGGCGCGATCGGCATGGGGCCGGGCGCGGCGGCCGGGGCGGCCCTGGCGGCGCCGGGCCGCAAGGTCGTGGCCCTGCAGGCGGACGGCTCGGGCATGTACACGCTGCAGGGGCTCTGGACGCAGGCGCGCGAGAAGCTCGACGTCGTGACGATCGTCTTCTCCAACCGCGCCTACGCGATCCTGCAGCGCGAGATGCGCAATGTCGGGGTCAACCAGTTCGGCGAGAACGCCCGCCGCATGATGCAGCTCGACGATCCCGCCCTCGACTGGGTGTCGCTCGCCAACGGCATGGGCGTCGAAGGGGCGGCGGTCGAGAGCGCCGAGGGGTTCCACGCAGTGCTGGACTATGCGCTCGGCCGCGAGGGCCCGTTCCTGATCGAGGCCGTGATGGCGTGACGGGGCGAGCGGGTGAGGCCAGGCGAAAGGGACGAGACATGCTGCACCATGACCTTGGATCAGACCTGCATGCGATGCCGATCGCCTTGAGTCTCAATGCAATATCCTTCTTGAACCAGATCTCGCGTGCCGAAGCGCAACGGATCGAGAGAGCGTTGGAACGCCTGTCTCGGAACTACGATGCTGTGTCGAGATCTCACGTTCATCGACTTTCCGAAGCCAAAGGTCCAGACGGCCATCCGTTGTTGTCCTACAGAGCTGCTCGGGACATCAGGGTGTTCTTCCATCTGAGGGACGACAAGATCGATGTCGTCGAGATCATCCGAAGAAGTCAGATCGAGAGTATCAGAGCGCTGCCGGAGAGCGCCACGTGAGAGGGTTCGATCCTATCAAGCTCGATAGGGCCAAGTTGACCGCAGAACTCGATGATTTCGAGATTTTTCTCGCATCGGCCTCTCACCTTAGGGAGCGGAAGGATGTAGCTCCCTTCTTCAAATCGCATCGCCAATTGGTCGCCGCATTGGGGTTCTTTCATAGCAACATCGCGCGACCTGATCGGGTCTCGACGGAACTGAGCATCATGGGTGACTTCATCTGTGATGCGGCATCGGGCGACTCGGCATCGAATGCGTTTCTCTTGATAGAGTTCGAAGACGCCACTCCCAACACAGTCCTTGTTTCTGCCGATCCTGGAAAAATCAAACCGTGGTCCTTTCGGTTCGAGCGTGGTGCTTCGCAGCTGTTGGACTGGGCATGGAGGCTCGATTGCGAGGCTAAAGCGGGTCCCGCTTTCAGGAGGATTTTCGAGCAGGATCATCCGATCGTCCATTTCCTGCTGATCGCCGGACGCGATGATGACCTTACGGCGGATGATCTGGGCCGGGTCCGATGGAGGACGGGAAATGTCTCGTTCGGCAGCTACAGGATGAATTTCCTGACCTTCGACGCGGTTCTCGGCGGGCTGAGACTCAGGCTGCTCTGAAGCGCCCGGCCGCCCGGGCCATACCGTTCCTCCCGCTTCGGCCCACAAGGGCCTTGCCTGCGGCGTCGCTGCCTGTCATGCGCGGCGGCATGGCAGCCCTGGTCTGTCTCGGCACCGCCTGAACCGGCGCCGGCGATCCCCTGGGCGCGAGAGGCGAGACACGAAACACGTCATGGTCGGAAAAGTCGAAGCCTATGCGGCGCTGGGCGCCGCCCTGAAGAACGAGCGCTGGGCATGGTCGGGCCGCAGCGCGGACGAGACCACCGTGGTGGTGACGCTGTGGGCCGACAAGCTGCGCGAGGTGCCGGGCGGCGGTTTCCGCTACGACCTGTTCGAGGCGCCCGACCTCGAAGCCTGGCGGAGCAAGCGCGGCAACCGCGAACGGATCCGCGACCTCGCGCTGGCGCGCCAGCGGTGCGGGGGCCTGTTCAAGGTCGTGATCGGCCGGGCCAACGAGGCCGGCGACGCCATGCTGGAGGGCTCGGTCTACGAGGCGGCCCCGCAGCTCACGATGCGGCTCATCGACCTCGACGAGACCACGGGCGAGTTCAGCGCGGAGAGCGTCTGACCGGGATGCCGGTGGCCAGGACGGCGCCGCCGACGATGAGGGCCGCGGCGGCGAACAGCGCCGCCCCGCCGGTGGCGCGTCCGGCGAGGATCAGCAGCAGCGTCGAGGCCAGCGGCGCGAGGTAGGACAGGGCGCCCAGCACCGGCAGCCGTCCGTGTTTCGTGGCATGGTCCCAGGCCAGAAAGGCGAGGCCGGTCGGGCCGAGGCCGAGCAGCAGCACGGCCAGCCACTGGCCGCGGCTCGGCGCCACCCCGGTCTCGACCATGAGGTGGCACAGCGCTCCCGCCGCCGCAACGGCGCCGCACACGCCGACCAGCATGGCGCTCGGCACGGCCGCGAAGCGCCGGTTCACCACCGAATAGCCCGACCAGACCAGCGCGCAGCCGAAGGCGGCCGCGAAGCCCGGGATGGCCGCGTCGGAGGTCGCCGTGCCGCCGTCGCGCCCGAGCACGATCAGGGCGGTGCCGCCGAGCCCCAGCGCGGCACCGGCGACGTGGCGCGCCCGCAGCCGCTCGCCCGGCAGGGTGGCGGAAAGCAGCACGATCATCAGCGGCCACAGATAGGCCACGAGGCTCGCCTGGGCCGGAGGCGCGGCCGACAGGGCATAGAAGTAGAGCGCGTGGTAGAGGAACAGCCCGCCGAAGGCGACGAGCCAGGGCGCGGCCGGCTGCCGAAGCTCGGCCAGGGCGGCGCGGCCCCGCAGCGCCAGCACCGCGAGCCCTCCCAGGCAGGCGACCCCGAAGCTCAGCGCCAGCAGCTCGAAGGGCGGCAGGCCCTGTGCCGCCACCGTGAACAGCGCCAGCGCGGCCCAGAGCAGGATGGCGCCGACCCCGACCAGCGTCGCCCGGACGCTCCCCTGCGCCATCACGTTCCCCCGCATCGCTCTCCGTCCTCCGCCGTCCCCGCATCTCCGCCATAGCATGGTCCGGGCGGCCGGGCCCCGCCCGCGGCCATCGCATCGCCATGGTGCCGGGCGACGATGAGGCAACGGACATCGAGGAGAAGCGCATGCGCGCAGCGTCGATCATCATCCTGGCGGGCGTCTGCCTCGGGGCAGCGCCGGTCCAGGCGCAGCCCGTCGAGGACGCGCCGCTCAAGACCACCGCCGGCCACGAGGTCCGCCTCGGCGCCTATGCGGCCTTCAAGCGGGACTGTTCGGGCGGCACCGCCGCCGAGGTGCGCCCCGCCGGGGACCAGCGGGGCGGTGTCCTCGCCGTGTCGTCGGGGACGCTGTCCACCGCGCGCGTGCCCGGCTGCGCGACCGTGACGTCGCCGGCCCGCATCGTCACCTACCGGCCCAACCCGGGCTTCACCGGGGTGGACCGGGTGAGCTTCGAGGTGATCGATGCCGCGGGCGGCGGCTCGCAGGCCCATACGGTCGCCATCACGGTCACGCCCTGAGCCAGCCGGCGCGGGATAGCGTGGAAAACCTCGGGCGCCATGGGCCGCAGGCGGATTCTCCCTTGAGTGTCGACGATCGGTTTCACCCTTTCTGAAGGCTTGCGGTTGTACCACCGTGGAAAGCGGTCCAGCCCCGATAGAGCCATGTCCCATCGCACTCCGGTACCGGTCCTGACGGACACGCTCCCCCGGCCCTCGGAGCCGGGCGTCGAGGCGGACAAGGCCGCCGCGGTTCCGGACGACGACATGCTGCTGGTGCGCCTTCCCGGCCGCTTCCTCATCCAGGGTCTCGAGGAAGCGCAGTGCCTGCTGATCTCGGTCGCGGGGCAAGACGCCATCGTGTCGACCGGAGAGATCCGCGGTACGCCGCGTACGGACCGTATCGTGCTCTACCTCGACCTCATCGGCCGCCTCGAAGGGGCGGCGACCTGGCTCGGGCACAACCAGCTCAGCGTCCGCATCGCGGCGCCGGCCGCCAAGCTCGTGCGGCTGCGCCAGCAGTTCGCGCTGCTGGCCGGGATGCCGCCCCAGGACCGTGAGAACCTGCGCGGCCACCGCCGCATCCGGCTCGACGCGCCCGACGTCAACCTGGCCCTGCCCGGCGACGAGAACGTCATGGTGCGGGTGAAGGACGTGTCGCGCTCGGGAGCCGCCGTGCAGACCGACCTCGTCCCCGTGATCGGCGAGGCCGTGACGCTCGGCTCGACGCGCGGCCGGGTGGTCCGCATCCTCGACGACGGGTTCGCGATGCAGTTCGCGAGACTGCTGCCGCTCGAAGCCTTCGGCGCCTCCTGCCGGCTCTGATCCGCCGGCGGGCGGACCGCATCACCGCGCCGTGACGCTGCCGCGCGCGAGGCCCTCCGCCGCCTCCGCCATGGTGGGCCGCCCGGCCGGGGGGCCGAGGCAGGCCGCCGCGAGGGCCCGCGCCCAGCCCGGCGGCGCCGTGCAGCGGTCCAGGAGTTCGCCCAGCAGGACGCCGAAGGCCCTGACCTCGACGCGCCGCCACGCCGCGCCCTCCTGCCCCCCGGGCAGCGCCGATGCGGCCCCGAAGTCGCCGAGCACGGCCTCGCCCTCCGTCCCGTCCCACAGGATATTGTGGGCATAGAGGTCGCCGTGCATCAGGCCGCGCGCATGGAGGTGCGCGGCGGCCCGCGCGATGCCGGCGGCGAGCCGCAGCGCTGCCGCGGGCGTGACCGTCGTGGCGGGATCGTAGACGTCGCGCGTGCAGCTCGCGAGGCTCGGCGGCCCGGCGAGCACGCGCCAGGCAGCGGGCAGCTTCGGCATCACCAGCCCCTCGCGGCCCTCCGGATGGTGCGCGACGCGGCCGAGCGCACCGGTGAGGTGGGGGTGAAGACCGGCGGCGAGGCAGGCCGCGATCTCGCGGTCGGGCAGGCCGTCGCTCGTCATCGCGCCCTTGAACAGCTTCACCGCCACGGGGCAGGGGGCCGGCCGCGCCGGCGCGTCCCAGAGCGCGTCGTGGACCCGGCCGGACGCGCCCTTCGCCGAGCAGCGCGCCGGGGCGGAGCTCGGACCAGGGGATCGCGGCGGCACCGGCCGCCGGCAGGGCCGGCTCCGCCGGATTGCCGCCCCAGCCCGCCCAGGCCAGGGCCGGCAGGTCGGCCAGCCAGTGCGGAAGCGCCTCGAACCCGTTGGCGGCGAGGCGGACCAGTTCGAGCCGCGCGGCGCCGGCCAGCGTGCCGGGCAGGGCCCGCAGGCGCGTTGCCGGCGAGCATCAGCTTCTGCAGCGCCGGCCGCTCGCCCAGGGCGTGCCGGCAGCACCGCGATGCGGTTGTCGGTGAGGGTCAGCCAGCGCAGCCGCGCCGGCAGCGCCTCGCCCGGCACGTCGACGACGCCCCGTGCCCCGGCAGCCGATCTGTTCCAGGGCCTCGCAGTCGCCGAGCACGGGCGGCAGCCGCGCGAAGCGATGGCCGGAGCAGAACAGCACGCGCAGGCGGCGCAGGCGGCCGAAATCGGCGGGCAGGGTCGTCGAGCGACCCCGCGCCGAGGTCCAGCACCTCCAGCGTGTCGGCGAGGCCGAAGACCTCGGCCGGGACGGCGTCGAGCCGCGTGTCGAACCGCAGCTCGCGCACGCCCGCGAGGTCGCCGCGGCGCAGGGCCGCCAGCACCGAACCGCCGTGGTGCGGGGGCAGGGTCGGCCGTCCCGGTCGTCATCGCTGTCGCCTCGCTCGTTCTGCGGGCGCGGAGGACCGCCCGCCCGAAGCCGCCGCGCCCGGCCGCTTGAAATCGGGGCGTCGCGGGACTATTATCTCGACGTGGCTTCGGCCTCTATGGCGATAAATGGAATCCGGAATAAACCATACGGACCCCGGGGCGGTACCGGGCGGGTCCACCCAAGATCTTGCGGCGCGACGCGCCTTCGAGGCGAGCGTTTCGGTGGGCCCGAAATAGGATTGACGTGGGTGTAAAGGGATCTCTTTTGCTCGGCATTGTACCGCCGTTATCGGGCTAAACCTATAGTTGCCAATGACAACTATGCTCCGGTGGCCGTCGCTGCGTAACGCAGTGCAGGTACTGGGAATCAAGTCCTAGGGGGTAGCACTTCTAGGCGGGGTTCGGAGGCACCTGGCAACAGAAGCCTCCACTTCATCCCCTGCGATGTTCGGCCTTGCGGCCCCGCCGACTCGGCGAGCGCCGGCCCGCATGGTAGGCTCGCGTCATGCAGAGCTATCTCGACCTCCTGGCCAGCGTCCTCGAGACCGGCGTCCGCAAGAGCGGACCGGACCGGCACCGGCACGCTGTCGGTCTTCGGCCCGCAGCTGCGCTTCGACCTCGCCGACGGCTTCCCGCTGGTGACGACCAAGAAGCTGCACCTGAAATCCATCGTGCACGAGCTGCTCTGGTTCCTCCGCGGCGACACCAACGTCGCCTACCTGCGCGACCGGGGCGTCACGATCTGGGACGAGTGGGCCGACGATCGGGGAGACCTCGGGCCCGTCTACGGGCGCCAGTGGCGCTCCTGGGAGGGCGCGGACGGGCGCACCCACGACCAGCTCCGCGACGTGCTCGCCGAACTCGTCCGCAACCCGGACAGTCGCCGGCTCATCGTGTCGGCCTGGAACGTCGCCGACCTCGACCGCATGGCGCTCGCGCCCTGCCACTGCCTGTTCCAGTTCTACACCGAGCCGCTGGCGGACGGCGGGCGGCGCCTGTCGCTGCAGCTCTACCAGCGCTCCGCCGACCTGTTCCTCGGCGTGCCGTTCAACATCGCCTCCTATGCGCTGCTGCTCGCCCTCGTGGCCCGCCACTGCGGCTACGTGCCCGGCACCTTCGTGCATGCCTTCGGCGACGCCCATATCTACCTCAACCACGTCGAGCAGGTGCGCGAGCAGCTGTCCCGCACGCCCCGGCCCCTGCCGCGGCTGCGGCTGGCGCCGGAGGTCGCGCGACCTGTTCGCCGTCACCTTCGACGACATCGCGATCGAGGACTACGCGCCCTGGCCGGCCATCAAGGCCCCGGTGGCCGTGTAGGCGGGCTTGACGGGCCTGGGCGGGCCTGCTGTTCAGGCAGCATGACTGTCGCGATCCGTCCCGCCGCCCCGGCCGATGCGCCGCTGATCCACGCCTTCGTGGTCGAACTGGCCGAATACGAGCGGCTCGCCCACGCGGTGCGATCGACGCCGGCCTCCTTCGCCGAGGCCCTGTTCGGCCCCGCGCCCGCGCGCCTTCTGCGACATCGCCGAATGGCACGGCGAGCCCGTCGGCCTGGCGCTGTGGTTCTACAATTTCTCGACCTTCGAGGGCCGCCACGGCCTCTACCTCGAGGACCTCTATGTCCGCCCGGAGCAGCGGGGCCGGGGTGTCGGCCGGGCCCTGCTGGCCGGGCTCGCGCGGCGCTGCCGCGACGAGGGCCTGACGCGGCTGCAATGGAGCGTGCTCGACTGGAACGCGCCCGCGATCGGCTTCTACCGCGGGCTCGGCGCCGAACTGCAGGACGATTGGACCGGATGCCGCCTCGACGGCGAAGCCCTGGCACGGCTGGCCGCCGGCGGCTCCGCGGAGACGCGGTCGTGACCGTGCCGGTCGTGCTGATCGCGGCGGTCGGGCGCAACGGCGCCATCGGGCTGCGTGACGGCCTGCCGTGGCGGGTGCCGAGCGACCTGCGGCCACTTCAAGGCCGAGACCCTGGGCAAGCCGGTGATCATGGGGCGCAAGACGTTCGTCTCGCTGGGGCGGCCCCTGCCGGGGCGCCACCTCGTCGTGGTGTCGCGCGATCCCGCTCTCGACGCTGCCGGACGGCGTCGAGCGTGCCGCCACGCTCGGGGCCGCACTCGACGCGCGCGCAGGCGATCGCGGCCGAGCGCGCCGCCGGCGAAGTGATGGTGGCGGGCGGGGCCGAGATCTACCGGGCCGCCATGCCGCTCGCCGACGCGCTCCGCCTGACGGAGGTCGACCTCGCGCCCGGAGGCCGATGCGCTGTTCCCGGCGATCGACCCCGCGTTGTGGCGCGAGGTGTCCCGCGTCCCGGGCCGCCGGGGACCGAAGGACGAGGCCGGGTTCACGCTCGTCGAACACGTCCGGCGCCGGGACTGACGCGCCACGCGACTCCTGGCGATCCCGGCCGAGCGCCGGCCCATCGATGTCGTGCAACGACCGGAGGTCGTCCGGCGGCCAGCGGCAGTGACCGTGCGGCCGGCGGCTTCGGCCGATTGCTGCCGCGGCTACGCTCACCTATATGCCAGCAGCGGCGATGCGCCGTTGACGAGGAACCGGATGTCCTGGAGCAATAGTGGCGGCGGCGGACCGTGGAAGCCCGGCAATTCCGGCCCGTGGGGGCAGGGGCCCGGCTCCGGCGGGAGCAGCGGGCAGACACCGCCCGACCTCGAGGAGTTCATCCGCCGCAGCCAGACGCGGCTCAAGGGCCTGTTCCCGGGCGGGAGCGTCGGCGGTGGCCTCGGCATCGCCGCCATCGTGCTGGTGGTCGCCCTCCTGTGGCTGGCGAGCGGCTTTTACACGGTGGCGCCCAACGAGGTGGGCATCAACCTCATCTTCGGCCGCTACACCGGCAAGACCGCGGCGGGCCTGAACTACAACCTGCCCTATCCGGTCGGCGATGTCGTCAAGCTCGCCGTGACCGACCGCAACTCCATCGACGTCGGCTTCGTGGCCACCGATCCGCGTCGGACGTCCGGGCAGATCGTCACCAGCGACGTCGCGCAGGAAAGCCTCATGCTCACCGGCGACGACAACATCGCCGACGTGAAGTTCCGCGTGATCTGGCAGATCGATCCGGAACACCCCGAATACTACGCCTTCAACCTCCGTCGGCCGGACGAGACCGTGAAGGCCGTGTCCGAATCGGCGATGCGCGAAGTGATCGGCCGCTCGCAGATCCAGAACATCCTGACCTCCGGCCGCAAGACCATCGAGCCCGAGGTGCAGAACCTGATCCAGGGCGTGCTGAACCAGTACAAGGCCGGCGTGCTGGTGCTGCAGGTGCAACTGCTCTCGGTCGACCCGCCGCAGCAGGTGATCTCGGCGTTCCGCGACGTCACTGCGGCCCAGCAGGATCAGCAGCGCCTCAGCAACGAGGCACAGGGCTACCGCAACAAGGTGGTGCCCGAGGCGCGCGGTGCCGCCGCCGCCATCATCCAGGAGGCGGAAGGCTACAAGACCCAGACCGTGCAGGAGGCCGAAGGCCAGGCGTCCCGCTTCGAGCAGGTCTATGCCCAGTACAAGAACGCGCCCGACATCACGCGCCAGCGCATCTATATCGAGACCATGGAGGCCGTCCTGGCCGGTGCCGACAAGACCATCATCGACAAGAGCGGCGCGGGCGTGCTGCCGGTGCTGCCGCTCGGCGCCGGCCAGGCGCTGTCGCCGGCGGGAGCGAAGCCATGAGGGTCGGCGGTTACGCCGCCGCCGCCCTGGTGGTGGCGGCTCTCGTGGTGCTGAGCGGCGCGCTCTTCACCGTCGACCAGACCAAGCAGGCGCTGGTCCTGTATTTCGGCCAGCCGGTGCGGCTGATCGAGGCGCCGGGCCTGCATGCCAAGATTCCGTTCTTCGAGAGCGTCGTCGATCTCGACAACCGCATCCTCGACCTCGAATCGGACAAGCAGGAGGTGCTGGCCTCCGACAACCAGCGCATCCTCGTCGACGCCTTCGTGCGCTACCACATCTCCGATCCGCTGAAGTTCTACCAGGCGGTCGGGACCGTGTCCCGGGCCAACAACCAGCTCGGTTCGATCCTGAATTCGGCGCTCCGCCGGGTCCTGGGCGAGGCGACGCTGCCCCAGATCGTCAGGGATCAGCGCGCCGCCCTCATGGTCCGGATCCGCGACCTCGTGAACACCGAGGGCGCGCGCCTGGGCGTCGCCGTCAACGACGTGCGGATCCGCCGCGCCGACCTGCCGGCCGAACTCAGCGACAAGATCTTCGGCCGCATGCAGAGCGAGCGCGCCCGCGAGGCGGCGGAATACCGGGCCAAGGGCGCCGAGGAGGCCCAGACGATCCGGGCCGATGCCGACCGCCAGGTGGTGGTGCTCCGGGCCGATGCCCAGCGCCAGGCCGACACGCTGCGCGGCACCGGCGATGCCGAGCGCAACCGGATCTTCGCCGAGGCCTATGGCCGCGATCCGCAGTTCTTCGCCTTCTACCGGACCATGCAGGCCTATGTGTCGAGCCTGCGGCCGGACCGGACCAAGCTGGTGCTGAGCCCGGATTCCAACTTCTTCCGCTTCTTCAACGACCCGGCGGGGCAGGCGGGCGCGGCGCCCTCCGCTCCGGCTGCTCCCCGCCACGGCGGCGGCTCCGGCCGCCCCTTGAGCGCGCTCCGCGGCGTTCGTGCCGCGGGCGATCGAATTGCCGCTCCGGCAGGCTCCTGTATGGTGACGGAGCCGCGGAGGGGCGATCCACGACCGGTCTCCGCGGGCTTCTTCAGCCGCGGGACCGTGCCATGACCATCGCCTCACCCCTTCCCCGCCACGCCGCCGCGCTGGTCCTGGCGCATCGGCCTCGGCGCGGCGCCGGCCGCCGCCAAGGGCAGCATGGACTCGCTCGCCGACCTCGCCGCCTCCGTGACGGACGCCGTGGTGAACATCTCGGCCGCCCAGGTCACCCAGGAGAAGCAGGCCGGCACCGCCCCCAAGGCGGCACCCGGCACGCCGCTCGACGATCTCTTCGACGAGTTCTTCAAGCGCCAGCTCGGCAAGAAGGGCGGGGGCGGGGGTGAGGGCGACGAGGACGCGCCCCATGGCCGGCGCGCCAATTCGCTCGGCTCGGGCTTCATCGTCGATCCCGCCGGCATCGTCATCACCAACAACCACGTGATCGACGGCGCCAACGACATCACCGTGATCCTCACCGACGGCACGAAGCTCAAGGCCGAGGTCGTGGGCAAGGACAGCAAGATCGACGTCGCGGTGCTCAAGGTCACGCCCCAGCACCCGCTGAAGTCGGTGCCGTTCGGCGACAGCGACGCCATGCGGGTCGGCGACGCCGTGATGGCGGTGGGCAATCCCTTCGGGCTCGGCGGCACCGTCACGGCCGGCATCGTCTCGGCCCGCAACCGCAACATCGATTCCGGCCCCTACGACAACTACATCCAGACCGACGCCTCCATCAACAAGGGCAATTCGGGCGGCCCGCTCTTCGACATGAAGGGCGAGGTGATCGGCATCAACACCGCCATCCTGTCGCCCTCGGGCGGCTCGATCGGCATCGGGTTCGCCACGCCCTCCGACACGGTGGTGCCGATCATCGCGCAACTGCGCGAGTTCCACGAGGTGCGCCGCGGCTGGCTCGGGGTGCGCATCCAGCCCGTCACCGACGACATCGCGGAGGCGCTCGGGCTCGGCACGCCGCATGGCGCGCTCGTCGCCGGCATCGACGACAAGGGGCCGGCGGCGCCGGCCGGCCTGCGGAAGGGCGACGTCATCGTCACCTTCGACGGGCACGCCGTGCACGACTCGCGCGACCTGCCGAAGTTCGTCGCCGCGACGCCCGTCGGCAGGACCGTGACGGTGTCGATCCTGCGCGACGGCAAGCCCCAGGACCTCAGCGTGACGCTCGGCCGCCTCGACGCGCCGGTGCAGACCGCCAGCCTCGACAAGGCCCAAGGGGCCGCCGACGCGCCACGGCCGGCCGTGCAGCAGGCTTTCGGCCTCGGCCTCGTGGCGCTCGACGACGCGTTCCGCAAGCAATACGGCGTCAAGGAAGGCGTGAAGGGCGTCGCCGTGACGGCGGTGGAGCCCGGCTCGCCGGCCTCCGACAAGGTCAAGCCCGGCGATGTCGTGGTCGAGGTCAACCAGGTCGCGGTCGGCGACCCGGCCGACGTCGCCGCCAAGATGAAGGCCGTGCGGGATGCCGGCAAGAAGACGGCCCTGCTGCTGGTCTCGAACGCCGCGGGGGACGTGCGCTACGTGGCGCTGGCGCTGGACTGACGCCCCCCGGTCCGGTCCCGCCGCGGGAGCCGGAGGGTCACTCGACGGCGAGGTCCCGCGGCCCCTCGGTGAGCGCGACGCGGGGCACCAGCAGGGACAGCAGCAGCGTCAGCACCGCGATGGCGAAGATGCCCCAGAAGGTGATGTGCAGCGACTGGCCGAGGGCGGTGCGCACCGCGTCGGCCAGCGCCCCGAGGCTGTCCGGGGCATCGAGCAGGCGGCGCAGCTGGTCCGAGCTGACGGCCGGACCGCTGACCGGATGGGCGAGGCCGTAGTTCAGCACCGTCCCCAGCACGGTGGCGCCGAGCGTCGAGCCGAGGTTGCGGGAGAAGATGTTCGAGGCCGTCGCCGACCCACGCTGCGCCCAGGCGACGGAATCCTGGATGATCACGATGGCGGCGGTCGACAGGAACCCCATGCCGAACCCCATCACGGTCGATCCCACGCCCGCCAGCACGGGCGAGGAGGTCGCGCCGAGGACCACGAAGGCGGCGGCCCCGAGCGGCAGCAGCACGGCTCCGAGCAGCAAGGTCGGGCGCAGGCCGAAGCGCACGAAGTTCCTGGCCGCCAGCGTGGCGCCGATCGGCCAGCCGAAGACCATCATGGTCAGGGCGAAGCCCGCGACCAGGGGCGATTGGCGCATCACGCCCTGGACGAACATCGGCAGAAAGGTGGTGAGGCCGATGATGGCCATGCCGGACAGCAGCGTCGCGGCATTGGCGGTGGCGATGGGGCGCTGCGCCCAGAGGCCGAAGTCCAGCATGGGGTCGGCGGCTCGCCGCTCCTGCAGCACGAAGAGCACGGAGGCGACGACGAAGACGAGGCCCGGCCACAGGGCGTCGGCCCCGGAGGTGCCGGCCTGCGTCAGCGCCATCATCAGCGACGCGATGGCCAGCGTGAACAGCGCCGCCCCGGCGACGTCGACGGACCGGGCCTGCCGGGCGACGTCCTCGTGCAGGAAGAGGACGAAGCCCAGGGCCGCGACGGCGCCGATCGGCAGGTTGATCCAGAAGATCCAGGCCCACGAGGCGTGCTGGATAATGAGCCCGCCCGCCAGGGGCCCGACCACCGAGGAGATGCCCCAGACGGAGGCGAGGTAGCCCTGGATCTTGCCGCGCTCGTGGGCCGAATAGAGGTCGCCCACGACCGTGATGCCGATGGGCTGGATGGCGCCGGCCCCCACGCCCTGGATCAGGCGGAAGACGATCAGCGAGGCCATCGACCAGGCGAAACCGCAGAGCAGCGAGCCGACCAGGAAGATGGCGATGCCGACAAGCAGAACCGGGCGGCGGCCGTAGAGGTCGCTGAGCTTGCCGAACACGACGGTCGTTGCGGTCTGCGTCAGCAGGAAGGCGGAGAACACCCAGGCGTAGAGATGGAGGTCGCCGAGCTGGCCGGCGATCTGCGGCATCGCGGTCGATACGATCGTGGCCTCGATGGCGATCATGAACATGGCGGCCATGACGGAGGCCAGGACCAGGGGACGGTTGGTTCGAGATTTGTCGGACATGGTTCTCGGTTTAGCGCTCGACCGCGGCGTTTGCAGGATCTCCCTCGCCTCCGCGTGTAAAAAGCTTTTTAAGAACGGCCGGGCAGCGCGAGTCGACCTGTGGACGACCGGCGGCGCGCCGTCTCGCATGGCGCCCGGTTTGCATTACCTATGATGGGCAGGCTGAGCGGAGTGACGGCATGAGCATGAAGGCCGATGTCGTGGTGCTGGGCGCCGGGATCGTGGGCGTGTCGGCGGCACTGCACCTGCAGGAGCGCGGCCGCGACGTCGTGCTGGTCGAGCGGGCGCCGAAGGCCGGCATGGGCACGAGCTACGGCAATGCCGGGCTGATCGAACGCTCGTCCATCTACCCCTATGCCTTCCCGCGCGACCTCTCCTCGCTCGCCCGCTACGCGCTGAACCGCACCACGGACGCGCATTACCACGCCTCGGCGCTGCCGGGCCTCGCCCCGTTCCTGGTGCGCTACTTCCTCAACTCCTCCCCCAAGGGAATCGAGCGGATCGCCCGCGCGTCCCGGCCGCTCATCGAGCGGTCCCTGGTCGAGCACGAGCGGCTGATGGCGGCGTCGGGCAGCACCGGGCTGATGCGCAAGACCGGCTGGATCAAGGGGTTCCGCAGCCGGCGCAGCTTCGACAAGGGCCGCGCGGACGCGGCGCGGCTCCGCGGCTTCGCGCTGGAGATCGACGAACTCGACGCCGCCGGTCTCGCCGAACGCGAGCCGCACCTCGCCGCGGGCATGATCGGCGCCCTGCATTTCCGCGACCCCGGGGCGGTGTCGGACCCCGGTCGGCTCGTCGAGCACTACAATACCTTGTTCCTGAACCGCGGCGGCCGCTTCATGAAGGGCGACGCCGCGACGCTCGAGGCCGCGCCGGAGGGCTGGCGCGTCCGGACGCGGGACGGCTGGCTCGCGGCGCGCGAGGCCGTGGTGGCGCTGGGACCCTGGTCGGATGTCGTCTTCGGCAAGCTCGGCTACCGGCTGCCCTTCGGCATCAAGCGCGGCTACCACCTGCATTTCCGGGCCCGCGGCAATGCCGTCCTGAACAACCCCGTGCTCGATACGGACGGGGGCTACCTCCTCGCCCCGATGGAGCGCGGCATCCGGCTCACCACGGGCGCCGAGTTCGCCCGTCGCGACGCCCCCATGACGCCCGTCCAGATGGAGCGCGCCATCCCCAAGGCGCGCGACGCGTTCCCGCTCGCCGAACCGCTCGAGGACATGCCCTGGATGGGCTCGCGCCCCTGCCTGCCCGACATGCTGCCCGTCATCGGCCGGGCACCCAACCACGCGGGCCTGTGGTTCGACTTCGGCCACCAGCACCATGGCCTGACGCTCGGCCCCGTGTCGGGCCGGCTCCTCGCCGAGATGATGACCGGCGAGACGCCGTTCACCGATCCCGCGCCCTACCGGATGGAGCGGTTCGGCTGACGCCGCGCCGCGGGTTGCGTCAGGTGCCGTCGTTGGGTCCGCACCAGCCCGGCAGGTAACGGGCGTCGCGGCTCCTGGCGAAGTCCAGAGCCTGCAGCAGGGCGGCCGAGAAGGAGGCGTCGACGTCGCGGCGCCTGATGCGCCGGCGCAGGGCGTCGGCCCACATGAATTCCGTGAAGGGCACCGTCTCCTTGGCGTATCCGCCGGCGCGGCGCAGAGCCCCCGCGAGGCTGCGGAAGGGGTCGTCGGCGAGGTCGGCAAGGGACTTCGGGATGGCGTCGAACCCCGCCCGCCGCCCCTCGGCATCATAGGGGTGGCACCAGCCGCGATTGTCGACGAAGACCCAGAAGGCGTCCCGGTCGAGCATGCTGAGATCGGCCACGACGTTGACCAGCACGCCCTCGCAGCCCTCGTCCAGCAGCGCCCGCGCGAGATGGTGATGGTCGATCACGTAGGATCGCTTTTTCGGGCCGAGCAGGACCGGGATCATGTGGCGCCCGAGCCATTCGGCACGGTCGGCGTCGGCCCGTTCGGCCCATTCGCGCCGCTTCTCCGCCACTTCACGGTAGCCGACGGTGACCTGCGTCGGCCGAAGCTCGGCGAGGGGGACCGTTTGAAGGACCGGTTCGCGAGTCGACATGGCGGGTCCGCGTTCAGCCGTTCATCGAACTTAGCAGAGATGGCCGAACCTGTCGCGCCAGCTCGGCAGCGCTCCGGGGAACGGGAGGGCCGCGGCCTCGAACACGCCGCGCGCCACCGCGCGGGCGAGCGTCTCGGCCGCGAGCGCGCCGATCGCGGTCAGGTCGCGGGTGGTGACGGGGCGGGGGTTCAGCCCCGTCGCGGCCGCGAAGACGACGTCGCCGTCGAGGGCGGCGTGGGCCGGCCGCAGCGCCAGGGCGAGGCCGCCCTGCGCCACGACGGCGAGGCGCTTGCACTCGGCCTTGGTGAGCGGCGCGTCGGTCGCCACCGCGCAGATCGTGGTGTTCACCGGCAGGTCTCCCTTGGTGCGGAGCGGCGGTGCGCCCGCCGGGCCGAAGGCCGGCAGGCCGAGGCCACCGAACTCCCCGTCGCGCTCGTAGGGCGCGGCCCAGAACTGCGGGCCGTCCCCGACCGTCGCCTGCCCGAGCGCGTTGACGACGGCGAGCGCCCCGACCCAGTAGCCCGCGCGCGTGAGAGCGCTCGCCGAGCCGAGTCCACCCTTGAGGTCGGCGGTCGTGGCGCCGAGCCCCGCACCGGCGCTGCCGAGCGCGACCTCCGGACCCGCCGCCTCCACGGCCGCATGGCCGAGGTCCCAGTAGGGCGGGCGGCGGCCCCAGGCCTTGTCGCCGCCGTTGTTGAGGTCGAACAGCACCGCGCCGGGCACGATGGGCACCCGCGCCGCCCCGACGGCGAAGCCGCGCCCCAGGCCGGCCAGGGCCGCCATGGCACCGCCCATGCCGTCGAGCCCGAAGGCGGAGCCGCCCGACAGCACGAGGGCGTCGACGGCCTCGACCGTCATCTCGGGTTCGAGCAGGGCCGTGTCGCGCACGCCGGGCGCACCGCCGTGGATGGCGATCGAGGCGGCGGCCGGCCGGTCGAAGACGATCGCGGTCAGGCCGGAAGCGAGCCGCCCGTCACCGGCGTGGCCGACCCGCAGGCCCGGCACGTCGGTGATGAGGTTGCGCGGCGCCGGCACCGGCCCGCGATCCGGTCAGTCCTTGCGCCGGAGCACGACCTCGCGGCGGATCACCCGGCGGTGGCGGACCGTGCCGCACACGGGCGCACGGCCGAAGGCGCGCGCGTATTCGGCGCGATAGACCGCCATCGGCTCCTCGCCGTCATGGTCGGCCTCGACGCCGGGGCCCTGCCAGGGATAGCCGCCGTCCCAGCCATAGCGCGTCCTGAACCGGTCGCCGATCCGGTAGGCGCCCGCACCCTGCCAGCCGGTGCGGTAGCGGCAGTACACGGCCGCATCCCAGCGGAACGAGGCTTGGCGGCGCGCCTTGCGGTCGATCTCCGCGTAGGTCGTGTCGTAATGCGCGTAGTTCAGCTTCCAATAGGGATAGTCGCCGTTGGCGAGCAGCGGCGAGGTGGCCGAGGCCGGCGACGCGGCGACGAGGAGCGTGGTGGCCGCGAGGGCCGAAAACCAGTGACGCAAGCTGTTCTCCCCGGCGGCTGTCCGGCCGTTTCACGTCATTTAACGCCGAAGCCGGCCGGTGCGCCGCATCGATTCGGGCGGCGCGGGCGTGAAACCCGCGACCTGTCGCGCCGCCGCAACGGTCGCGGCCGCGCCGACGCCGTTTCGCGCGGCGCGGCGAGGCGGTAAGGACAGTCCATGTCCACGCCCGTCTCGTTCCCGGCGGCCATCCTGGCCGGCCTCATCTCCTTCCTCAGCCCCTGCGTGCTGCCGCTCGTGCCGCCCTACCTGTGCTTCATGGCGGGCGCCACGCTGGAGCAGCTGCAGGGCGGCGGTGCCGGGCGGCCGCGGCGTGGCGCGGTCCTGTCGAGCCTGCTCTTCGTGGCGGGGTTCTCGACCGTCTTCGTGGCGCTCGGCGCCACGGCCTCGGCCTTCGGGACGCTGCTCCGGCAGTACGGCGAGGCGCTCTCGCTGGTGGCCGGGCTCGGCATCATCGTCATGGGCCTGCACTTCCTCGGCCTGTTCCGCCTCAACCTGCTCTACCGCCAGGCCCGCATGGACGTGCAGCGGCCGCCGGGCCTGTGGAGCGCCTATGCGATGGGCCTCGCCTTCGCGTTCGGCTGGACGCCCTGCATCGGGCCGATCCTCGCCGCCATCCTGGCCGTGGCGGGGTCGCAGGCGACCGTCGGCAGCGGGGCCGCGCTGCTGTGCGCCTATTCGGCCGGCCTCGGCATCCCCTTCGTGCTCGCCGCCGTGGCGCTCGGCGCCTTCTCGGCCTTCCTGCGCGGCTTCAAGCGCCACTTCGCGACGGTCGAGCGCGTCGCCGGGGCCGCGCTGGTGCTGACCGGCATCGCCTTCCTGTCGGGCGGCCTGCAGTCCTTCTCGTTCTGGCTGATCGAGACCTTCCCGGGGCTGGCGCGCCTCGGCTGACGGGGGCATGCCGCGGGGGCTCAGCCTCGCGACCCTGCCCGACTAGCCCTGGTCGCCCAGCGAGGACCGCCTGCCGGCGCGGCCCAACGTCGAGATTGCCCGACGGACCTGCAGTCCACCGTCGTCCGGCGGATGGGCCAGACAAATGAGGTCTAGCACGATGGCCGGCACGGCTGATGAACAGCCGCAGCCATTCAGGCGGGTGAGCCATGCCGTGCCGCCCGCTCTGCGATCGCGTCCAGTCCCGTCGAGCGTGCTCGTCGAAAACAGGTCGAACGCGACCGAAGCGTGCCTGCCGCACATTCGAAAATGCCGCCCTGGCCGCCGAGACGAGCAGGATGCTCGGTCCTCGACCGCGAGCCGCATGTCTCGCAGGACTCATGGAATGGTGTCGAGACCCGTCCACAGGGCGGCCGCGATCTGCTGATCCGATGACGTCGAACGGGACATTTCGGATTTCGCTTTGGCTCGGGAAGTTTCTACACTTTCGTTCATCGATTCTGAACGAACGAGGACTGTGTCATGATGACGGACCTGTTGATCGGTGGCGGCTTCGAGCCCGGGCAGGGGCCGTCGGAGCCGATCGTCAACCCCGCCACCGGCGAGGTGATCGTATCGCTGGCCGATGCCGATGCCGGCCAGGTCGACCGTGCCGTGCGGGCCGCCGAGGCCGCATTCCAGGTTTGGTCGCGCACCACGCCCGGCGAGCGCTCGGCGCTCCTGCTCGGGATCGCCGCCGCCATCGAGGCCGACGCCCAGGCCTTCGCCGAACTCGAGAGCCTGAATTGCGGCAAGCCGCTCGCCCGCGTCCTGGCGGACGAGATCCCCGCCATCGTCGACTGCTTCCGCTTCTTCGCCGGCGCGGTGCGCTGCCTGCAGGGGGCCGTGGCGGGCGAATATGTGGCGGGCCATACGAGCATGATCCGCCGCGACCCCGTGGGCGTCGTGGGCTCGGTCGCGCCCTGGAACTATCCGCTGCTGATGCTGGCCTGGAAGGTCGCGCCCGCCATCGCGGCGGGCAACACCATCGTGCTGAAGCCTTCCGAGCACACGCCGCTGACGGCGCTCAAATTCGCCGCGATCGCGGCCGACGTGCTGCCGCCGGGCGTGTTCAACATCGTGGTCGGTCGGGGCGACACGGTCGGGGCCGCGCTGATCGCCCATCCGGCGGTGCGGATGGTGTCGCTGACGGGCGACATCCGCACGGGCACCAAGGTGCTGGAGGCGGCGCGGACCGGCATCAAGCGCACGCATCTCGAACTCGGCGGCAAGGCTCCCGTCATCGTCTACGACGACGCCGACCTCGATGCCGTCGTCGAGGGCCTGCGCACCTTCGGCTATTACAACGCCGGGCAGGACTGCACGGCCGCCTGCCGGGTCTATGCCGGGCCGAAGATCTACGAGCGGCTCGTGGCGGACCTCGCCGCGGCCGTCGGCACCATCAGCTTCGGCGGGCCGGACCTCGCCGGTGCCGAGATGGGCGCGCTGATCAGCGAGCGCCAGCGCGGCCGCGTCGCGGGTTTCGTCGAGCGGGCGCGGGCGCAGAGCCACATGGAGGTCGTGGCCGGGGGTCGGGCCGGGGAGGGGGCCGGGTTCTTCTACGCCCCGACCGTCATCGCCGGCGCGCTCCAGGCGGACGAGATCGTACAGCGCGAGGTCTTCGGCCCCGTCGTCTCGGTGACGCGCTTCGCCGACGTGGATCAGGCGGTCGCCTGGGCCAACGATTCCGACTACGGCCTCGCCTCGTCGGTGTGGACCCGCGACGTCGGCCGGGCCATGGAGACGGCCGCCCGCCTCTCCTACGGCTGCACCTGGATCAACACGCATTTCATGCTGGTCAACGAGATGCCGCACGGCGGCGTCCGCTCGTCGGGCTACGGCAAGGACATGTCCATGCTGTCGCTCGAAGACTACACGGTCGCTCGCCACGTCATGATCCGGCACGGGACGCCCTCGTAGACGACCGCACGCCGTCCGCTCCGGGTTCCAAGGGCTTCGGCATCCGGATCATCACCGTCTTCACGGACCCCATGCCGCGCGGAGAAGAATCCGCGAGGTCAGGCGGTGACGTCGGGCAGAGGCGGATGCAGAGGCGCAGCCGAATGTCGCACCCTTTCGAACTCAGATTCGTCTCCTAACCCTAGAGAACGCCCGAGGCTGCGCGTTGTCGCCTCCAGCCAGGGCGTCTCGATTGGTCGCCGAAGGTCGAGTCGCGCGAGTGGGACCTGAGATTTGACCGAAGCCTCGACAACGACCGCCGGACGGCTCGCGTTTGACGCCGAAGGCGGCGATGGTTTCGGCGCCTCCCACGATCTTTACAGCAGCGGGACGACGGTTTGGCGGACCGATAGGGCTCTTCGGGCCTCGGTGACGGCCCAAGGGTGTCGACGACTGCTGCCGTTCACTCGCAGGGTCGCGGGCGCGACCCATCGCCGGAGCGAAGACCGCGTCCGCCGCGACGGTTTCGGCCACATGAATCCGCGGGTCGCGAGGTCCGGCCCGCCGGGCGCCGAACGGACGATGCGTGCCGGAAACGTCGTCGTGTTCGACACGGCGCTCTCGCCCGCAGTCGCGGGCGAGAGCGCCGGCAGGGCGGGCCAGGTCCTGTGCCGCGGGATCGGACGCGATCCATCGCCCGCCCCGGCGAGGCGCGGGCCTGAAGGTCGACCTGTCCGGGCTGCGACCCGCCTGGCCCGCAAGGCGGGCGGCCGGGCGGCGTGGCGGGGCGATATGTCTTGAGCCGTCGCGCGACGGCCCGTGTGTTCCGGTCCCCACCTGCCGCACCGACCCTCACCCGGCGGCAGCGCGCCGCGATCGGCCTCGGGAACGGCCTGGAGTTCTACGACTTCTCCGTCTCCGGCTTCTTCGCGGTCCCGATCGGCCGGGTGTTCTTCCCGGCGTCGGACCCGTGGACGTCGCTGCTGCTGTCGGTCGCGAGTTTCGGCGTCGGCTACCTGGCACGGCCGCTCGGGGCTCTGGCGATCGGCACCTATGCGGACCGTCGCGGCAGCAAGCCCGCCATGCTGGCCACGATGCTGCTGATCGCGGTCGCTACGTTGGGCATCGCCGTCCTGCCGGGCTACGGCACGCTGGGCATCGCAGCCCCGGTTCTCCTCGTCGCGCTGCGGCTCCTCCAGGGCTTCGCGCTCGGGGGCGAGACCGGACCCGTCATCGCGGTCCTGGTCGAAGCCGCGGCGGACGACCGGCGCGGCCGGGCCGTCGTCTGGCCCGTCGCCACCAACGGGGCCGCGCTGTTCGCCGCCGGGGCTGCCGGATTCATCCTCTCCACCTGGCTGCCGCCCCCGCTCCTCGATGCCTGGGGATGGCGGTGCGCCATGCTGCTCGGCCTCTGCATCGTGCCCCTGGGGCTCGCGATCCGTGCCGGCCTTCCCGACGCCGGACCTTCGCCGCGACCGGTCGGGAGCGCCGATGCGCGGCCGTTGAGCGCGCGGGCGGGCCATCTCGTGGCGGCGACGCTCGTCCTCGCCAGCGGCACCGTGTCGTTTTCCATGGGTGGCTTCATGACGAGCTACGGGATCGCGGCCCTGCACCTTCGCCCGGACATTGCGTTCTTCGCCGCGGTCGTGCTCGGGGCCGCGACGGTCGTGACGGCCCCGTTGGGCGGCTGGCTGGCCGATCGTGTCGGGCAACGCCGGGCCGTCGTGGCGTCGCGTCTCGCGCTCGCGGCCTTCGCGTGGCCGGCGTTCCGATGGATGGAGGTGTCGGATGGGGCATCCGCCCTGCTGATCGTGTCGTTCGCGCTCGCCGCGATGAGCACGGTCGGCACGCCGTCGGCGCTCTGCCTCGTCGTGGAGGCGATGCCGGCGCGGTCGCGGGTCGCCGGGCTGTCGATCGTCTACGCCCTCGGCATCAGTCTGTTCGGCGGGGTGACGCAGCCGGCCGCGGCGGCGCTCCTGAGGTTCACCGGCGATCACCGGTCGCCCGCGTGGCTCATCGTGGGGGCAGGGCTCGTCGGCGCCGCCGCCGCGCTCGTGATCCCCAAGCGCGCGGTCGCGTGACGACGGGCGGCGAATGCGGGCGTTCCGCCGGGCCTGGTCCGCGGGTGCAGGAAAAGCGAACTCGGCCCCACGATCGCCGGCTGCCGTCGGCCGGCGCGCCGCGATAGGCTGCGGACCGTGCGACAGCGGCGCGGCCCCGACCTTGCAAGCGCGTGTTGTGTCACTCTCACCGAGGAGATGAGCCCGACCATGACTGCCCTGCACGACGACGACGACACCCGGACCCTGCATTCCATGGGCTATGCCCAGGAACTGGCCCGCCGCATGAGCGGCTTCTCCAATTTCGCCATTTCCTTCTCGATCATCTGCATCCTGGCGGGCGGCATCACATCCTTTCCGCTGGCGCTGTCGACGGGGCGCGGCTTCGAGGTCGGCTGCGGATGGCTGGTGGGCGGAGCCTTCGCCCTGGTGGTCGCGGCCTCGCTCGGCCAGATCGGCTCGGCCTACCCGACGGCGGGCGGGCTCTACCACTGGTCCTCGATCCTGGGCGGGCGGGGCTGGGGCTGGGCGACGGCCTGGATCAACCTGCTCGGCCTCGTCTTCGTCGTGGCCTCGGTCAATGTCGGCGTCTACACGCTCTTCCAGTCCCTGGTGGCGGGGCCGATCCTGCACTTCGAAGTCTCGGCCTGGGGCTTCCGGGAGCAGACGTTGGCGGTGGTGGCCATCACGGTCACGCAGGCGCTGTTCAACCACTTCGGCATCCGGCTCACCACCATGCTCACGGATTTCTCGGGCACGCTTATCCTGGTCGTCTCCGTGGTGCTGACCCTGACCTTCCTGGTCTGGGGCGCCAGCTTCGACCTGTCGCGCCTCACCGATTTCGTCAACACCACGGGCGAGGCCGGCGGAGGCTACGTGCCCGAGGCGCGGAGCGCGACCGTCGCCTTCCTGGTCGGGCTGCTCTATCCGCTCTACACGATCACGGGTTTCGATGCCTCGGCCCACACCGCCGAGGAGACCGTCAACGCCCGTGTGGCGGTCCCGAGGGGCATGCTGCACGCGGTCGGCTGGTCCCTGGTCTTCGGCTTCGTCATGGCGGCCTCCTTCGTGCTGGCGAGCCCCGACCTCGCGGCCTCGGCCAAGGCGGGAGGCGACAGCTGGTTCAACCTGTTCAACGGGCTGCCGGCGCCGCTCTGGCTGAAGGACCTCCTGGCGATCGGCATCGTGCTGGCCAATTATCTCTGTGCCCTCGCCTGCCTGACCTCGACCTCGCGGATGATCTTCGCCTTCTCGCGCGACGGCGGCCTGCCCGCCTCCTCGGTGTGGAAGCGGGTCAGCCCGCGGTGGCGCACGCCCGTGCCGGCGATCTGGCTCGGCGCGGTCCTGTCGGTCGCCGCGACGCTCTATTCGCCGGCCTTCGCCGCGCTGGCGGCGGGCTGCGCGCTGTTCCTCTACGTGTCCTATGCCATGCCGGTGGCGGCCGGGCTGCTGGCCGAGGGCCGCAGTTGGACATCGTTCGGGCCGTTCCGCCTCGGCGCCCTGTCGAAGCCGTTCGCGGTCATCACGGTGCTGGGCGTCGTGGTGCTGATGTATGCCGGCATCCAGCCGCCCTTCGACATCCTGATCAACTACGCGGTCGGGCTCGTGGTGCTGCTGCTCGCCCTGTGGTTCGGGCTGGAGCGGCGCCGCTTCAAGGGCCCGCCGGTCGGGGGCGCCATCGCGGAGCGTCAGGCCGGCATCGCGGCCGCCGAGACCGCGGTGGCGACGGGCGGGGCCTAGGGCGCGCGGTTTGGGAGCGCGGTGGCCGGGTCGTCCGACCGGATCACCCGCACCGCTGTCATGCCCGGCTTGTCCCAGGCATCCACGCCAAGCCATGGCGCGACCGCGCTTCGCCCGGCTCGGACGGAAGGCCGGGACAAGCCCGGCCAGGACGGGATGGAAGGGGCGAGCGCGGATGCCGGGCGTTCCCCGACACGAGGATCCTCGCGAGAGCGCGGCGCTCCGATGTGCTGGTCGGCTCGAGGCCCCGGCATGAGGGACCGGACCCAGGGTTCTCAGCCGTAGGCTCGGGCGAAGAAGATCACCGTCAGGGCGGCAGCGAGGGCGACCGTAGCGGCCCGGACCGTCCCGGACGGCAGACGTCGCCCGAGGTGAGCACCACCGTACCCTCCGGCGAGCGCCCCCGCGCCGACGAGCAGCGCCGCATGCCAGTCGACCGCACCCGCGAGGGCGAAACACACCACCGCCACGGTGTTGGCCACCGTCACCATCACGGTGCGGGGAGGGTTCAGCGCTTTCACGTCGGCGCCATCGATCAGGCTCCAGGCCGCCATCATCATCAACCCCACGGCGCCCCCGAAGTAGCCGCCGTAGACCCCGAGCCCGAACTGCACGGCCATGAGCACGACGGGCCCGACGCGCATTCGCTCCCGCAACCTCGCGCCGAGCCGCGGGCCGGCGGCGAGCGTCACCGTCGCGGCGAGTAACAGCCACGGCACCACGTGGTCGAAGGCCGCCGAGGGCGTGGCGAGCAGCAGGAGCGCACCGGCGAAGCCGCCGAGAAGCGTCGCCACCAGTGTCGGCCCGAGCGGCAGGCCACCGACCGGCGCGAGACCGCCCCGGTACACCCAGGCGCTCGCCGCACCAGCGGGGAACAGCGCCACGGTGCTCGATGCATTCGCCGTCACCGAAGGCAAGCCGGCGGCGACGAGCGCCGTCAGCGTCACGAAGGAGCCGCCGCCCGCGAGGGCGTTCATGCCGCCGGCGAGCAGGCCGGCACCGAGTAGGATTGGAGCGTCATGCATGGCGGGAGCGTCGCCGCGCGCGCGCAGATCCACAATGCGGGATATCTTGTGCCTGATTTCGTCATGACCGAAGGCTGACCCGATGCGCTTCGACCTCGTCGACCTTCGCCTCTTCGTCGCCGCGGTCGACAGCGGCAGCATCACGCGCGGCGCCGAGGCGGCTCATCTCGCGCTGGCCTCCGCCAGCGCCCGCATCGCCGGCATGGAGGCGGTCCTGGGCGTGCCGCTCCTGGACCGCGGGCGGCGCGGCGTCGTGCCGACGGCCGCCGGGCGGGCGCTGCTCCACCACGCGAAGATCATCGGCGCGCAGATGGAAGCGTTGCGTGGCGATCTCCGCGCCTTCTCCGGCGGGCTCAAAGGCGAGGTGCAGCTCCTGTCCAATACGGCCGCGCTGGTGAACCTCGTGCCGCGGACGCTGCGGGCCTTCCTGCTCGCCCATCCGGGTGTGGACGTCCACGTCGAGGAGCGCATCAGTTCCGGCATCGTGGAGGCGGTGCGTGGGGGACGTGCGACCTTCGGCATCGTAGCCTCCACGGCCGAGACCGAAGGCCTCGACACCTGCGCGCTCGCGGCCGACCGGCTCACCGGCCTGGCCGCGGCGGACCATCCTCTGGCGGTGCGGGGTCGTGCCGCCTTCGCGGACCTGCTCGACTACCCCTTCGTCGGGCTCGGCGCCGGAGCGCTGCACGACCACCTCGCCCGCGAAGCGGCCCGGCTCGGCCGGCGCGTCGGCTACCGGGTGCGCCTCAACGGCTTCGACGCGGTGGCGCGGCTGGTTGAGGCCGGCGTCGGCGTGGCGGTCCTGCCGTTGGCCGCGGTCGAGCGGTGTCGGACGGCGGGCCTCGCCGACGTGCGGCTGGTCGACGCCTGGGCAGACCGTCGTCTCGTCGTGGTGGCCCGCGATCTCCGTGCGCTCGGTCCCCACGTGCGGCTGTTCGTGGAGGAGCTGATCCGACAATCGGCTGCCGGCGCGCCAGACAGCGACATCGCGGACGCCACTCCGTCATGAGCACACCCGAGGCGAAGTGGAGCGAGGTCGAACGGAGCGGACCCGTGTCGAGCCTCATGAAGAGACGACGGTCAGGCGCATGCAGGCATCGCCGCGCGGTGGCATCTGCTATGGCTGGGCCATGGCGTCTCTCTCGTTCCTGATGGCGGCCGTGGCGATCTTCGCCGCCACCAATGTCGACGACATCCTCCTGCTGTCGGCGCTGTTCGCCGACCCGCGCCTTGGGGCGCGCGACGTCGTCGCGGGGCAGTTCCTGGGGATCGGGCTCCTGGTCGGGGCGAGCGCGGCCGCGGCCCTCGCCACGCTGGCGGTGCCGGAGGGGTGGACCGCCCTGCTCGGCCTCGTGCCGCTCGGGCTCGGGCTGCAGGGGCTGGTCCGCCTCCGCGGGCGCTCGGCGGACGATCCCGCCGCGGACGATGGCCCGCACAAGCACCGCGGCGGAGCCCGGCGGCGCGCGCAGGTGCCCGCCGTGGCGGGCCTCGTCGTGGCGAGCGGGGGCGACAACCTCGGGGTCTATATCCCGCTCTTCGCCAAGTCGCCGTCCGCCATCTCGGCCTATGCCGCGGTCTTCGCCGCGATGACGGCCGTCTGGTGCCTCCTCGGCCATGCCCTGGTGAACCATCGGGTGATGGGCGGGCATGTCCGTCGCTACGGCCGCACCGCCCTGCCGTTCATCCTCGTCGCGCTCGGCCTGCACATCCTGGCCGGCGCTCGGGCGCTGCTCCCCTGATCGGCGCGGGGCCGGCGGCGGCGCCGCGGCCTCAGTCGAGGTTCTTGATGATCGTGTCGACCATCTTCTTGGCGTCGGCGAACAGCATCATGGTATTGTCGCGGAAGAACAGTTCGTTCTCCACCCCGGCATATCCCGAGCCCATGCCGCGCTTGATGAACAGCACGGTCTTGGCCTTCTCGACGTCGAGCACCGGCATGCCGTAGATGGGCGAGGTCTTGTCGGTCTTGGCCGACGGGTTGGTGACGTCGTTGGCGCCGATCACGAAGGCGACGTCGGCCTGGGCGAATTCCGAGTTGATGTCCTCGAGCTCGAACACCTCGTCGTAGGGCACGGAGGCTTCGGCCAGCAGCACGTTCATGTGGCCCGGCATGCGGCCCGCCACGGGATGAATGGCGTATTTGACCTCGACGCCCTCCTTCTTGAGAACGTCGGCCATCTCGCGCAGGGCGTGCTGGGCCTGGGCCACCGCCATGCCGTAGCCCGGCACGATGATGACCTTGGAGGCGTTCTTCATGATGTAGGCGGCATCCTCGGCCGAACCCTGCTTCACGGGCCGGGTCTCGACGGCGCCGGCGGCGGCGCTCGTCTCGCCGCCGAAGCCGCCCAGAATCACGCTCACGAAGGAGCGGTTCATGCCCTTGCACATGATGTAGCTGAGGATCGCGCCCGACGAGCCCACCAGCGCGCCCGTGATGATGAGGGCGAGGTTGCCGAGCGTGAAGCCGATGCCGGCCGCCGCCCAGCCCGAGTAGCTGTTGAGCATCGACACCACGACCGGCATGTCGGCGCCGCCGATCGGCACGATCAGGAGCACGCCGAGCGCCAGGGCCACGAGCGTGATCAGCCAGAAGGCGAAGCTCGACGTCGTCGCCACGAAGTAGACGATCAGCAGCACCAGCAGGACCGCGAGGCCGATGTTGATGGCGTGGCGGTTCGGCAGCAGGATGGGCTTGCCCGACATGCGGCCGTCGAGCTTGGCGAAGGCGATGATCGAGCCCGTGAAGGTGAGCGCCCCGATGGCGGCGCCGATCGACATCTCGACGAGGCTCTGGCCGTGGATGGCGCCCGGCACGCCGATGCCGAACGCCTGGGGCGCATAGAGGGCGCCGGCCGCCGCCGTCACGGCCGCGAGGCCGACCAGCGCGTGGAACAGCGCCACGAGCTGGGGCATATCGGTCATCTTGACCGAACGGGCCTTCCAGGCACCGATGCCGGCGCCCGCCGCGAGCCCGACGATCACCATGAGCCACGCGAAGGCGTCGGCGGGCGGGCGGACCAGCAGCGTGGTGAGGACCGCGATCGCCATGCCGGCGATGCCGAAGCGGTTGCCCTGCCGCGAGGAGGCGGGCGAGGACAGGCCGCGCAGCGCCAGGATGAAGAGGACGCCCGAGACGAGGTAGAGCAGGGCCGCGAGGTTGTCGCTCATCGGCTCAGCCCTTCTTCTTGTACATGCTCAGCATGCGCTCGGTGACCAGGAACCCGCCGAAGATGTTCACCCCCGCCAGGATCAGCGCGATGAAGCCGAAGATGCGGGCCGCGATGGCGCCGCCGGTGTTGTCGGGCGTCACGGCGACGCCGATCGACAGGAGCGCCGCCACCACGATGACCGAGGAGATGGCGTTGGTCACCGACATCAGCGGCGTGTGGAGGGCCGGCGTCACGGCCCAGACCACGTAGTAACCGACGAAACACGCCAGCGCGAAGATGGCGAGGCGGAACACGAAAGGGTCGACCACGCCGCCCGTCGCCGCATGGGTGGCGGCCGCGCCGGTCAAGGCGAGCTGGTCGGCGTAGCCCTGGGCCGCCAGCGCCGCCTGGTGGGCCAGGTCGGCGGCGGCCTGCGCCTTCTCGTAGAGCATCTGCTGGTTGTCGGCCGCCATGATCGCGTCCTCGTGGGTGTCGAAGGGGTCGGGGAAGGTGAGGGACGCCCTGCCTCGACCGGAAGCGCGGCGTCGGATCGAGGGCCGGCGGCGGCGCGCCGGCCGGGCCTCAGGCGGCGGGCAGCGCTCCGGCCGGCCGGGCGAAGTCCGGGTGGACCACGGCGCCGTCGCGGGTGAGGTTCGTGGCTTTCACGAGGTCGTCGCTCCAGTCGATCGCCAGGCTGTGGCTGTCCTTGGAGACCAGCGTCTCCAGGAAGGCCATGAGGTTGCGGGCGTAGAGCGCCGACGCGGTCGCGGCCAGGCGGCCGGGCACGTTGCGGTAGCCCACGACCTTGACGCCGCCCTCCTCGACGACCTCGCCGGCCTTGGACAGCTCGCAATTGCCGCCGCGCTCGACCGCCATGTCGAACACCACCGAGCCCGGGCGCATGGCGCGCACCATGTCGGCCGTGACGAGCCGCGGCGCCGGTCGCCCGGGGATCAGGGCCGTGGTGATGACGATGTCCTGCTTGGCGATGTGGCTCGCCACGAGCTCGTTCTGCTGGCGCTGGTAGTCTTCCGACATGGGCTTGGCGTAGCCCCCGGCCGTTTCGGCGTTGCGGAATTCCTCGTTCTCGACGGCCACGAACTTCGCGCCGAGCGATTCGACCTGCTCCTTGGTGGCGGGCCGGACGTCGGTCGCCGTCACCACGGCGCCGAGCCGCCGCGCGGTGGCGATGGCCTGCAGCCCCGCGACGCCGACGCCCATGACGAAGACCTTGGTGGCCGGCACGGTGCCGGCCGCCGTCATCATCATGGGGAAGGCCCGCCCATACTGCGCGGCGGCGTCGATCACGGCGCGATAGCCGGCGAGGTTGGCCTGGCTCGAGAGGACGTCCATCACCTGGGCGCGGGTGATGCGCGGCATGAGCTCCATGGCGAAGGCGTCGAGCCCTGCCTCGGCGAGCCCGCGCAGCGCCGCGTCCTGCCCGTAGGGGTCCATGATGGCGATGACGGCGGCGCCGCGCCGGTAGTGCCGGAGGTCGTCGGGTTCGGGCCGGCGCACCTTCAGCACGAGGTCGGCGTCGCGCAGCGTCGCGGCGAGGTCGGGCTCCACGGTGGCGCCGGCGGCCGTGAAGGCCGCGTCGGTGATGCCGGACGCCAGCCCGGCCCCGCTCTGGACCGCCACGGTTCCGCAGAGGGCGACGAGCTTCTTGACCGTCTCGGGCGTCGCGGCGACCCGCGGTTCGTCCTCCGTCTCTGCAGGCACGGCGATGCGCATCGGTGTTTCCTCACCCTTGGATTTTTTGAGGCCGGCGCGGGACGGCCGGGCCGCGGCCGCCATCGAACCTGCAGCGCCCCGCGCGGCCAGCGCGGGGCGGCGCGTCACATGACGAAGACCGCCAGGAAGATCACGATGAGGGCGACCGCCACCACGCCCCACTTCGTGAAGAAGATGAAGCCGCTGTAGGTCCGCTCGTGTTCCGCGTAGTCCATGTATTCGGGGTTCATCGGAACGTCGTCGTTCACCGCCATCGCGCGCCCGCTCCCTCGTACGACCGCGCCCGCCAGGGCCGCGGCACCGCGCTCCGATCGCCGCCGGGGGCGATCCCTTGTTGGTCCCCTCTAGCGCAAAGGCGGGAGCGGAGCAAATGGAGCGGGCCACGTCCGGATGGTCCTCGGTGCCCGTCTTTCCGGATGGCGTCGGCGCGGCGCCATCATCCCCCCGTCCCTTCGGGCGGCGCCAGGGTGCGCAGCTCGCCCGCCAGGTCCTTCAGGCTCGCGGTCTTGGAGATGATGCGGTCGGCCTCCCGCAACTGCTCGCGGTCCGCCGCCGAAATGTCGCGCGCGCTGAATACGATGACGGGGATGTCCTGGCAGCCCGGGCGTTCGCGCAGGGCATGGAGGAAGGCGAAGCCGTCCATGACCGGCATGGTGAGGTCGAGCAGGATGGCGCGCGGCGGCCCGTGCATCACGCGGTGCAGCGCTTCGGCGCCGTCGCCCGCCTCGCCGACGCTGTAGCCGGAGCGCTCCAGCACGGTCCGCAGCCGCTCGCGCACGCCCGGGTCGTCGTCGACCACCAGGATCTCGCCCTCGGCCTCGCGCAGCCGGTCGAGCACGCTCTTCAGCCGGTCCCAGTCGACCGGCTTGTTGACGAGGTCGACGGCGCCGAGCGTGGCGCTCAGCGTCCGCTCGTCCACGAAGGTCACCATCACGACCGGGATGGCGGCCAGCCTGGGGTCGGCCTTCAGCGCCGTCAGCACGGACCAGCCATCCATCTTGGGCATCATCACGTCGAGCAGGATGGCGCGCGGGAGGTGCCGGCGCGCCATCTCGAGGCCCGAGGGGCCGTCCGCCGCCGTGACGGCGGTGAAGCCCTGCCGCTCGAGGAAACGCGCCATGAGCTCGCGCTGCGCGGCGTCGTCGTCGATGACCAGCACGCCCGAGTGGTCGCCCGCCGGGGCGGCATGAGCCGGGACCGGCACGTCCTCGCGCACGCTCTCCGGCATGGTGGCGGGCAGCGTGACGGTGAAGACCGTGCCTTCGCCGGCCGTGCTGGCGACCGTGACGTCGCCCCCGAGCAGCCGCGCGAAGGCCCGCGTGATGGCGAGGCCGAGCCCCGTGCCGCCGAACTTGCGCGTCGTCGTCTCGTCCGCCTGCGAGAAGCGCTGGAACAGGCGGCCGAGCTGCTCGGGCGTCATGCCGATGCCGGTGTCGCGCACCGCGAAGACCAGCGTCCCGTCCGGCCCCTCGCCCTCGCGCCGCGCCGACAGCGCGATATGGCCGTTCTCGGTGAACTTCGCGGCATTGCCGAGCAGGTTGAAGAGGCACTGGCGGAGCTTGACGGCGTCGGTCCGCATCGTGCCGAGCCCGTCGGCGACGTCGAGGTCGAGCACGTTGTTCTTGCCCTTGACGAGGGCGTCCACGGTGCCCGCCACCTCGTGCATCAGCGCCGCCACGTCCACCGTCTCGGCGTAGGTGTCCATCCTGTTGGCCTCGATCTTCGACAGGTCGAGCACGTCGTTGATGAGGCTCAGCAGGTGGCGGGCGTTGGACTTGATCTTGCCGAGGTCGACCAGCAGGGCGGCCTGGCCGGCGTCCTCGAGCTCTTCCTCCATCATCTCGCTGTAGCCGATCACGGCCGAGAGCGGCGTGCGCAGCTCGTGGCTCATGTTGGCCAGGAAGGCGCTCTTGGCGCGGTTGGCGGCTTCGGCGGCGTCCTTGGCGGCCGACAGTTCGAGCTCGGCGAGCTTGCGCTCGGTGATGTCGGCGTGCTGGCCGACCCATTCCTTGACGTCGCCGGCCTCGTCGAGGATCGGGACGGCCGACACGTCCATGTGGCGCCACAGCCCGTCGGCGCGCCTCAAGCGGTGCTCCACGGCATGGCGCGCGCGGGACGCCACGGCGGCGCTCCAGCTCTCGAGCGTGAAGGCACGGTCCTCGGGATGGACGGCATCGAGCCAGCCCGAGCCGCGGTACTGGTCCGCCGTCTGGCCGGTGAACTGGGCCCATTCGGTCTGCGGCTCGGTGAAGGCGCCGGTGCGGTCGGCCGTCCACACGATGGCGGCGCTGGCCTCCGTCAGGGTGCGGAACCGCTCCTCGCTGTCGCGCAGGCGCGCTTCCGTCCGCTTGCGCACCGTGATGTCCGACACCACCATGCCGGCCCCCTCCACCCGGTCGCCGCTGCCGGAGGAGCGGATGGGGTAGAACGTCACCTGGTAGTCGCGCGGCTTCCCCTCGCCGGCCCTGACTTCGATGTTGGGGATCGGCCGCCCGCCCTCGACGACCTGGCGCAGGCGCGCGTCGAGCGGCTCGCGCAGCTGGGGCAGGACATCCCATATGCTGGCCCCCACCGAGGCGCTCAGCGCCCGGTCGCTCATGGTGGAGAGCGAGCGGTTCATGTGGCGGACGTGCAGGCTGGCGTCGAGGAGGCCGAGGCCCACCGGCGCATGTTCGAGCACGCCTTCGAGCAGCGCGCTGGCGGCCCGCTGTTCGGCGCGGCGCTTGATCGCCAGCCAGGCGATGAGCACGATGGCGGCGAGGGTCGAGAGCACCGTCAGGACCTCGAAGGGCAGGAGGCGCAGGCGGTCGCGGCGGATCTCGGCCGCCATCGTGTCGGCCGCCGCCGCCTGGGTGTCGGCCACGAAAGCCCGCAACCGATCCATGGCGGCCTTGCCGGCGCCGGTCCGCATGCTGGCGATGGCACTCTGCTCGCCCGCTGCCCTGAACTGGGCGATCGTGCGGGCGGCGGCGTCGCGCCGGTCCGCCACGAGGGCCGTCAGGGTCGGCAGGTCGACATCGAGGCCCGCCATGGCGGCGATCTCGGGCTCGAGCCGCGTGAGGGCGTCGCGGTAGGGGGCCAGATAGGCGTCGTCCCCCGTCAGCAGGAAGCCGCGCTGGCTCGTTTCGAGGTCCTTGACCGAGGACAGGACGCGCTCCAGGCGGACCACCGTCTCCTTCGAACGATCGATGGCGGCGCTCGATCGGTGGAACGCCACCACCGACCAAAGGCCGCAGACGGCGGCCACGAGCAGCAGCGCTCCCGCCGCGATCGCCGACGGGCTCAGCCGTCCTGCATGGGCGCGCTCTCCGAGGGTCTCGTCGTTCAATGGACCTGTCCTCGCATGTCGGCCCGGCCGGCCTCCGCGGCCCGGGGTGCCGCCTCCGCGTCACGTGTCCCGGGGCGCATCCGGGTCTGGGATCCGCGCCACGTCAGGGCATGGTGCGGGCCGGGGGCGCGTCGCCGGCCGGCCGGGCCGCGGCCGGGGGCGGGGCCGTGAAGGTGATCGGGTCCCGGGGTGCACCGCCGCCGGGGCCCGCGGGCCGCCCGTCCGGCCTGGTCCCGGCCGCGCCGCCGCTGGGCGCAGAGGCGCCCGGCGCGTTGCCGGTGTCGGCCACGGCCGGCCGCGGTCCCGCCGGCGGGTCGATCTCGACGGTCGCCGTCATGCCGGCCACCAGCCGCACGCCGGGCGGCACGCTGTCGATGTGGATCCGCACGGGAACGCGCTGGGCCAGCCGCACCCAGGTGAAGATCGGGTTGACGGTCGCGAGGCCGCTCTGCCCGGGCTGGGCATTGGACACCACGATGCCGCGCGCGATCGAATCGACATGGCCCAGCACGACCTGGCGATAGCCGAGCAGGTAGACCTTGGCGGGGTCGCCCTCGCGGATCGGCGCGATCGTGGTCTCCTCGAAATAGCCGTCGACCCAGTAGGAATCGGCGTCGACGACCGACAGCGCGGTCTGGCCCGTGGTGACGTAGTTGCCCTGCTGGCTCAGCAGGTTCGTCACCCAGCCGTTGACCGGCGAGCGGATCTCGGTCCGCTCCAGGTTGATCCGGGCCCGGTCGAGGTTGGCCTTCTGCTGCTCGACGTCGGCCTGCGCCATCCTGGCGGACGAGACATATTGCTCCTTCTGCTCGGGCGTCGTGGCGAGGTCGGTCAATTGCAGGCGGCGCGCCGCCTGGGATTGCTTGTTGGAATAGTCGGCCTCCGCCTGGTCGAGCGCCGCCTGGGCGAGGTCCACCGCCACCCGGTAGTCGCGCGGGTCGATCCGCATCAGGAGGTCGCCCTTGTGGACGAACTGGTTGTCGTGCACCGGCAGTTCCACGATCTGCCCCGCGACCTCCGGCGCCACCGTGACGACATAGACCCGGACGGTCCCGTCGCGCGTCCAGGGCGCCGCCATGTAGGCGTTCCAGATGAGCCAGCCCGCATAGGCGGCCACGGCGGCGACGCAGAGCGTCACGAGGATCGGCAGGAGGCGCCGGCCGCGGGGCGCACGGGGCCGGGGAGGGGTCTCCCGGCCGGCGTCGCCCGGCACGTCCCGGCGCGGGGCGGGCGCCCGGTCCGGCTCGCCCTGCCGGGCCGCGGGACCGGACGGCGCTTCGCCAGGCTGGTCCTCGCGCGGCGCGGCGCGGGCGCTGACGTCAGGCATGCGGACCTCGATTCACAGGCTCAGCTTGAAGGTCCCGGCCGCCGCCACCACGGCGGCGAGGACGATGATGTAGACGGAAAACTCGAAGAGGGCCGGGTGCCAGACCCATCGGAACAGGCCTGCCGCCACGGCGATCCAGCGCAACGCCAACGTCAGGACGAGGGCGACCAGCATCATGGGCACGATGGGCGCTACGTAAACTCCGAAGACGTCGATTTCGACGAAACTCACGCCCCCGCCTCCTCGAACTCGTGCCGATGCTGCCGGACCACGTCGCGGATCACCTGGATGGCGGTCGAGATCCGCGGCGCCGCGCCCGGCTCGGCCGCTGCCCCGGCGGCGCGGTCGACGGCGTCGAGCCCCGCCAGCATGCCGTCGACGTCGCGGACGGCGAGCCGCGCGAGACTGTCCTTCAGGCGGTCGCCCAGCGGATCGCGGCCCGCGAGAGCGTGCAGGCGCAGCGCCTGAAGCCCGATCGACAGGGCCGCCACCAGCCGCGAGCCGTAGACCGGGTCGACCCCCTGCGGCATGGCGATCAGCCGTGCGTAGACGCGATGCTGCCAGGCCACGGAACTCGGGGTGGCCCGGCCGGCCGCGATGGCGCGCATCTCGCGCAAGGTGAGGTCCACCAGGCGCTCGGCCCGCAAGGGCTGGGGCACGGGCGGGATCAGCACCAGGAACAGCGCGCCCGCGAGCGACCCGCCCACGATGCCGAGGGCGCTGTTGTAGAAGCCCAGCGTGTTGAAGCTGATCTCGTTGGCGGGCCCCACCAGGGGCACGAAGTTCATGGTCGCGGCGACGAGGTAGGGCGCCAGCGCCGGCACGGTCGAGAGCGCGGCGAGGGGCACCAGCACGGTCGACATGATCAGCGCCAGGGCCGGGAAGCCCTCGTGGTTCGGCAGAAGCGCGAAGGTCACCACCCCGGCGAGCGCGGCCGTGAGGATCGTGCCGATGCCGAAGCCGAGCGCCGCCCGCGCGGCATGCTCCTGCTGGGGCGCCAGCAGCAGCACCGTGACGGCGAGGAACGTGATGGCGCCGAGGCCGTTCGGCCATTCGGTGACGATCCAGAACACGATGCCCGCCATGATGGCGACGAAGGTCCGGATGGCGTTGACGACCGCCGGCAGGTAGTCCGCCACCACGAAGCCGACGGGTGGCTGGGCGGGATCGCGGGCCACGGCCGGCTCGCGCAGGAGGGCGAGGCCGTTGGCGGCGGCGCCGAGGCCCAGCGCCACCTGGGCGGCGGCCTCGCACAGGAGCCGCCGCGAGACGCTGGCATCGGACCGCGCGGCGACGAGCGCGCGGGCCGCCGCGAGGTCGTGGTGCCGGTCGGCGACGAGCGCGGCGCGGCGCCCGGGATCGGACGGGACGCCGGGGTCGTCCGCCTCGCCGCCGAGCGCGTGCCACGGCTCGGGCAGGAGGGACGCGACTTCCCGGGCGGCGGCGTCGGTATCGACCTCGGGCCTATGGACGAGGTGGCTTTCCGCGATGCGCCAGCCCGACAGGGCCGTGAACAGGCCCGAGACGGCGTCGCGCAGGATCCTCGCCCGGTGGCGCAGTTCCGGTTCCTCCCCGATCGCCTGGTCGATCAGCGGATCGAGCGCCGCGACCCGCCTGATCAGGGCGCGCCGCGCATCGGGACCATCATGCACCTGCGCGTCGGGGAACGCCATGAGGTCCGCGAAGCGCCGGTGGATCTCGCGTCCGAGCCCGTCCATCGCGGCCGCGAGGTTCGCGCGCGAGCGGCCGAGGTCGGACAGGCCCGTCACCGCCATGGCGCAGGCGATGCCGATGATGATCTCGCTGGCCCGCGTGACGGCGAGGTGGAACACGTCGTCGGGCGCCGGGATCGAGTCGCCCGCGATGATGGCGAGCGTGTAGCCGGCGAGCGCGATGCCGTAGGCGGCGAAGTTGCGCGTCAGCGTGTTGGCGAACGAACAGGCGGCCGCCCACAGCGCCATGCCGACCAGGAACCCGACGCGGTTCTGGGGGAAGATCCCCGTCAGGACGACGCTCATGACGGCGCCCACGACGGTGCCGATCATGCGGAAGAAGCCCTTGCGCAGCGAGGCGCCGAGGACCGGCTGGCAGACGATCGCGGCCGAGGTTCCGGCCCAGGACGGGTTGTCGAGCTCCAGCCAGAAGGCGACGAACAGGGCCAGCGACACCGCGGCCGCCAGCCGGATGCCGTAGAGGAGCGCGGGCACCACGCCGGCGAGGAGACGCGACCCGCCGGACCGGGGGGCATCGGCGGGGACCGCGGGGCTGGACATGGGCGCTCCACCGCGGACGGCCTCGGGGCTTCGGCGGTTGAACGACGAGCGTCACCGGATGGTTGCGCCGGTGCCGTCCTGGCCGGCCGAGGCGTCCCGGCGGGGTCAGTCTCCCATCAGGTGAAGCACGATCTCGCGCCGGTGCGGCCGCGCCCGATGCTCGAAGAGGTAGAGCCCCTGCCAGGTGCCCAGCAGCGGCCGCCCGCCCTCCACCGGCACGGCGAGGCTCGTCTGGGTCAGGGCCGCCCGCAGATGCGCCGGCATGTCGTCCGGCCCCTCGCTGTCGTGCGCGTAATGGGGACCTTCGGGCGCGATCCGCTCGAAGAAGCGTTCCATGTCGGCCCGCACCGTGGGGTCGGCGTTCTCCTGGATCACCAGGGACGCCGACGTATGGCGGCAGAAGACGGTGAGCAGGCCCGTGTCGATGCCCTGGCCGGCGACCCATCCGGCGACCTCGCGGGTGATCGCGTAAAGGCCCCTCCGGGTGGTCGCGACGGTGAAACGGTGCAGGGCCTGGCGCATGCGGGGAACCTCTCGAAACGCGTGCCTCGGAGGCCAACCGCGGCCGCAACGGGCGGTTCCGCCCGGCGCTCCCGGCCCCTCGCGCGGCGCCCGGGCGGTCGCGGCGCCGCGGATCGCGATCGGGGCGGCCCGGAACGTGATCGCGGCGCCACAGCGGGCGAGCGCTTTGCCCGCAGCACCCGATTGTGGCCTCCGGACTCTTGCGTCCGATGGGACGCGCTGCGACAGGATTCAGCAGGTTTCGGCGGGCACGAGACGGCGCTCGCGGGCGGGGCGCCGCACCCGCGCGGACCGGGCTGCGGGCAGGCCCGGCATCGCCGGATCAACTCAAGGTGGGACGACATGCGGGGCCTCGGGACACGGACGCGATTCGGGCGGTGCGGCGTCGCCCTGGTGGTGTCGGCGGGCGTGGCGCTGGCGGCAGGGCCGGTCCGTGCCGAGGAGGGCGGCCTGTTCGGCTTCCTGTCGTCGGCCTTCGGCGGCGGCGCCGCGCCGGCGCCCGCCCTGGCGCCGGCCCCCGCGGCCGGCGAGGGCGAGCCGAGCCGTCCCCTCACGGTGCGCCGCGCGCCGAAACGCGCCGCCGGGACCGGGCGCGCCCGCATGGCCAGGATCCCCACGAAATCGGGTCCGGTGTCGATCTACGAGGACCCGACGCTGCGCGAGGGCGACGCGGTGATGACCAAGAGCGGCATGAAGGTCTTCGCCGGCGGCCGCTTCACGCCCGACCACCCCTATGGCGAGACGGACTTCGTCGCCGTCTCGGCTGCCCGGACGGTGGCGCCCGGCCTCCGCAAGACCGTGATCGACCTGAACAAGCTCCCGCACGGCTGAGGCCCCGCCTGGGGCCTTCCGCCCCGCGCGGCTTTGGGGCAGATTGCCGCCGCACCGGAAGAGTGATGGCGGGAGGATCCATGTACGTCGGCATCGACATCGGCACGACGTCGGTCAAATCCGTGCTCATGGCGGAGGACGGGACGCTGCACGCCTCGGCCGCTTTCCCGGTCCCGGTGTCGCGGCCGCAGGCCGGCTGGTCCGAACAGGACCCGGAGCACTGGTGGTCGGCGGTCTGCGACACGCTGGACGCCCTCGCCGCCGCCGAGCCGCGCCTCATGGCCGCCGTCACCGGCATCGGCCTGTCGGGCCACATGCACGGCGCGACGCTGCTCGGCGAAGGCGACGCCGTGCTCAGGCCCGCCATCCTGTGGAACGACGGCCGTGCGGCGGCCGAATGCGCCGAGATCGAGGCCCCGTGCCCGGCGGCCCGCGCCATCAGCGGCAACATCGTGATGCCGGGCTTCACGGCGCCCAAGCTCGCCTGGGTGCGCAAGCACGAGCCGGCGCTCTTCGCCCGTGTCCGCAAGGTGCTGCTGCCCAAGGACTACGTGCGGCTGCGCCTCACGGGCGATTACGCGTCCGACATGTCGGACGCGGCCGGCACCTACTGGCTCGACGTCGGCGCGCGGCGCTGGTCCGACGAGCTGCTCGCCGCCACGGGCCTCGACCGCAGCCACATGCCGGACCTGTTCGAGGGCACCGAGGCGACGGGGCGGCTGCGCGACGGGCTGCGGGCCCGGTTCGGCATGGATCGCGCCCCGGTCGTCGCGGGTGGCGCCGGCGACAATGCCGCCTCGGCCTGCGGCATCGGCGCCGTGACGCCGGGCTCGGCCTTCCTGTCGCTCGGCACGTCGGGCGTGCTCTTCGTGTCCAATGCCAGGTTCTCGCCCAACACCGACGGCGCCGTGCATGCCTTCTGCCACGCCCTGCCGGACACCTGGCACCAGATGGGCGTCATCCTGTCGGCGACCGACAGCCTCAACTGGCTGGCCCGCCTCGTCGGCACGCCGGCCCCGGAGCTCACGGCGGCGCTCGGCGACCGCGTGGCGGCGCCCTCGCGGGCCTTGTTCATGCCCTACCTGTCGGGCGAGCGCACGCCCCACAACGACGCCGGCGCGCGCGGCGGCTTCCTGGGGCTCGACCAGACGACCTCGCGCCAGGACCTCACCCAGGCGGTGCTGGAGGGGGTGGCCTTCGCGTTCCGCGACTGTCTGCGCGTGCTCCACGATGCCGGCACGGAGGTCGACCGGGCCTTCGCGGTCGGGGGCGGGGCCAACGCGCCGGTGTGGCTGTCCATCATGGCGAGCGTGCTCGACAGGCCGCTCGACGTCTCGGCCGCCGCCGACGTCGGCGCCGCCTATGGCGCCGCGCGGCTCGGGCAGGCCGCCGCGACGGGGGCGCGAGACCCCGCGAGCCTGATGCCGCCGCCGCCCGTGCAGCGCACCGTCGCCCCCGATCCCGCGCTCGCCCGCGCCTATGCCGACCGCTACGAGCGCTTCCGCGCGCTCTACCCCGGCTCGGCCCACGCGGCGGACGCCTGATGCTCCGCTCGCGGGTCGATCGCCTCATCGACGAGGCCCGGTCGCTCTTCGCCGCGCAGGGCCTCGTCCTGCCGCCCTGGGCTCATTTCACGCCTGCCGACTGGGCGGCGCGCCCCGCCCAGGCGCGGTTCTGCGCCGAGCGCCAGATGGGCTGGGACGTGACGGATTTCGGCAGCGGCGACTTCGCGGCCCGCGGGCTGCTGCTGCTGTGCACCCGCAACGGCATCCAGGGACGCGCGGGCGAGCGGCCCTATGCCGAGAAGCTCATGGTGGTGCGCGACGGGCAGGAGACGCCCTTCCATCGCCACATCGTCAAGGCCGAGGACATCATCAACCGCGGGGGTGGCGAGCTCGTGGTCGAGATCACCCGGTTCGACGACGGGCGCGAGACGACCGATCCCGTGGCGGTCCTGGTCGACGGCGACCTGCGGCACCTGCCGCCGCGCAACCCGCTGGTGCTGGCACCGGGCGAGAGCGTCACGCTGGTGCCCGGACAGATGCACCGGTTCTACGGGCGCGGCACGCTGGTGGTGGGCGAGGTCAGCCAGACCAACGACGATCACAACGACAACGTCTTCCTCGAACCGGTCGGCCGGTTCTCCGCCATCGAGGAGGACGGCCCGGCGCGGTTCGCGCTCTGGTCCGAGCTTCCGTCCGTGACGGAAAAGTCCTGAGTGTCGTGCAACTTCCGCACGTGACCGCCGGTTCAGTCCCTGCGGCCGAGGCCGCACCGTCCTTCGGGGCGTTTCCTCCCTGACTTTCAGGCCGTCCCCCGGGACGGCCTTTTTCGTATGGGCCAGCCGTGGCATTGTGCCGGGCGTCCCTCAAGGAGGCTTCCATGTCGCCGCTGCGCATCGTTCCGGCCCTGGCGCTGTGCCTCGCCGCCGGCCTGCCGGGGCCCGCCCCGGCCCAGACCGCCAACGGCAGCCCGACCGCGCCGGCGAGCCCGGGACTCGTGGGGACGCCGTCCCCGATCTCCCGCACGCCGCCCAGCGTCGGCGGCCGCCGCGGCGCCGCGGCGCTCCCGCCCTCCGAGGTGCGCCCGCTGCCCAAGCCGAGCGCGGCCGACCGCGCCGAGCAGCGCAAGCTCGAACACGACCTGCATATCTGCATCGGCTGCTGAGCGGCGGCGTCCCGGCCCGGGGCGGATTCAGTCCGGGTCCGACAGGCGGGCCCGCACGGCGGCGAGGATCTCGTCCGAGAGGGCCGGATCGTCGACGGCCCGGGCCAGCATCATGGCGCCCACCATCGCGCTGACGTCGGCGATGGCCCGGGCGCGCGGGTCCGGCACCCCGGCGGCGGCCGACCAGCGCGTGAACCGGCCGACCTGCGCCGCCACGGCCTGCGTGAAGCTGCGGCGCACGCCCGGTCCACCGCGCGCCGCATCGCAGCCGAGCGCCGCCATGACGCAGCCGTGACCGGGGTCGTCCCGGTGCCGGGCCGACAGATACCAGATGAGGTAGCCGTCGCGGTCCGCCGGCATGCCGGCCGGCGCCGCCTCGGCCGACAGGCCCTTGGCCAGGGCCTCGGCGGCGAGGTCGTCCTTGGAGGCGAAGTGCCGGTAGAAGCCGCCGTGCGTCAGGCCGGCGGCGGCCGTGAGGGCGTCGATCCCCACGCCGTCGAGCCCGCGTTGGCGGAACAGGCGCGCGGCCGCCTCCACGATCCTGCCGCGGGTCTCCGCCGCCTTGGCCCTCGTCACGCGCATCCGTCGATCCTCCCGCTAACCCTCTTGCCAAACCAAATGACGTTCGTCATCTATCCTGACGATGACGACCGTCATCTATATGGAGCCGATCATGTCCACTCCCTCGCGTCCCACCGCCCTCGTGACCGGCGCCTCCGCCGGGATCGGTGCCACCTATGCCGACAGGCTCGCCCGCCGCGGCCACGACCTCGTGCTCGTGGCCCGGAGCCGCGACAGGCTCGACGCGCTCGCGGCGCGCCTGCGCGACGAGACGGGCGCCAAGGTCGACGTCCTGGTCGCCGACCTCGCCGATGCCTCCGCCCTCGCGGCCGTCGAGGCGCGCCTGCGCCAGGACGCCGCCATCTCGCTCCTCGTCAACAATGCCGGGTCGGCGCTGCCGGGCGGCATCGCCGACCAGGGGCCGGATGCCGTCGAGAGCCTGATCCGGCTCAACGTCACGGCGCCGGCGCGGCTGGCCGCGGCCGTGCTGCCGCGCTTCCTCGCCGCGCGGGCCGGTGCCATCGTCAATATCGCGTCCGTGCTCGCCGTCGCGCCCGAAGTGATGCCGGGCATCTATCCGGCGACCAAGAGCTTCATGCTCACCCTGTCGCAGTCGCTCGCCATCGAGGCGGGACCGCATGGCGTCTACGTGCAGGCCGTGCTGCCGGCCGCCACCCGCACCGAGATCTGGGACAAGACCGGCATGTCGGCCGACGCCATCCCGGGCCTGATGGAAGTCGGCGACCTCGTGGACGCGGCGCTCGTCGGCTTCGACAGGCGCGAGGGCGTGACGATCCCGCCGCTCCAGGACGAGACGCAGTGGGACGCCTTCTCGGCCGCCCGCATGGCGATGCTGCCGGGCTTCCGCCAGTCGAAGCCGGGGGCGCGCTACCGGGCGTGACGCCGTGCCCCGGAGCCCGGGCCTTTTGGTGATTGCGCAACGCGAGACAATGGCATAAAGATATCTTTATATCTTTAGGCTGCTCGCATGACCAAGGCCCTGTTCTCCTTCTCCTCCGCGCTGGCGGCCCTCGAGGCCGCCGGCGAGAGCACGCGCCTGCGGCTGCTGTCGCTCCTGTCGGGCGCGGAACTCACGGTGAGCGAGCTCGTCACCATCCTGGGCCAGTCGCAGCCGCGCGTCTCGCGCCACCTGAAGCTCCTCGTCGAGGGCGGGCTCGTGGAGCGTCACCGCGAGGGTGCCTGGGCGTTCTTCACGGCGGCGGACCGGGGCACCGGGGCCGCGCTGGTGCGCGACATCCTGGGGCGGCTCGATCCCGAGGACCCGGTGTTGCGGGCCGACCACGGGCGCCTGGCCGAGGCGCGCCGGAGCCGGTCCGCCGCGGCGGAGGGCTATTTCGCCGCCCAGGCCCCGAACTGGGACCGGGTGCGGGCGCTGCACGTGTCCGAGGAGCGCGTCGAGGCCGCCGTGCTGGAGACCGTGGGGACGGCGCGGATCCGCGCGCTGCTCGACCTCGGCACCGGCACGGGCCGGATGCTGGAGATCCTGGCGTCCCGCGCCGACCGCGCGGTCGGCATGGACGCCAGCCACGCCATGCTGAACCTCGCCCGGCTCCGCATCGAGCGCAGCGGGCTGCGCAACGTCCAGCTCCGGCAGGGCGACATCTACGCGCTGCCGGTGGAGCGCGACGGCTACGACCTCGTCGTGGTGCATCAGGTGCTGCACTACCTCGACGAGCCCGCCCGGGCGCTGCGCGAAGCGGTGCGGGCGCTGCGGCCCGGCGGCCGGCTGCTCGTGGTGGATTTCGCGCCGCATGCCGACGAGAGCCTGCGCGACGCCCATGCGCATCGCCGGCTCGGCTTCGCGCGCGGCGAGATCGACGGCTTCATGCGCGACGCGGGTCTCGAGGTCCTGCCGGGGCGCGACCTCGCGCCCGCGCCCGACGAGGCCGGCAAGCTCACCGTGTCGCTGTGGCAGGGGCGCGACCGGCGCGTCCTCGCCGATGCCCCCGTCGCGCTCCGGCAGGACGTGGCGTGACACCGCCAGTCCCGCCTCGCCCGGTGCCGCCGCGCCGCGGCGCCGAACCCCGGCCTTTCCCGCTTCCGCAGGACCCCGCATGACCGCGCCCGACACCTTGCGTCCCAGCCGCCTGCCGGGCGCGCCCATCCGGGTCTCCTTCGAGTTCTTCCCGCCGAAATCGGCCGAGGCCGAGGCCTCGCTGTGGCGCTGCATCGAGCGCCTGGCGCCGCTCGACCCCGACTTCGTGTCCGTCACCTACGGGGCGGGCGGCTCGACGCGCGAGCGGACCCACACCACGGTTGAGCGCATCGTGCGCGACACGCGCCTGAAGCCCGCCGCGCACCTCACCTGCGTGGGGGCGACGCGCCAGGAGATCGACGCCGTGGTCCGCGGCTACCGGGATGCCGGGGTGCGCCATGTCGTGGCGCTGCGCGGCGATCCCGCGGGCGGCCCCGGCACGGCCTTCGAGGCCCATCCGGGCGGCTACGACAGCTCCGCCGATCTCGTGCGCGGCATCAAGGCGCTCGGGGATTTCGAGGTGTCGGTCTCGGCCTATCCCGAGAAGCACCCGGAATCGTCGAGTTTCGAGGCCGATCTCGACGGGCTGCAGGCCAAGGTCGACGCTGGCGCGACCCGCGCCATCACGCAGTTCTTCTTCGACAACAGCCTCTATGCCCGCTACGTCGAGCGGGTGCGCGCCCGCGGCATCGCCATCCCGATCGTGCCCGGCATCGCGGTGATCCAGAACTTCCGCCAGACGGCCAATTTCGCCCGCAAGACCGGCGCGTCCGTGCCCGACTGGCTCGCCGACCGCTTCGCCGGGCTCGAGGACGATCCCGCCACGCATCAGCTCGTGGCGGCCGGCGTCGCCGCCGAACAGGTGCTCGACCTCGTGGACCAGGGCGTGCGCGACTTCCACTTCTACACGATGAACCGTGCCGAACTCGTCTACGCCATCTGCCGGCTGCTGGGGCTCAAGCCGGACAGCGAGCGCGCGGCCGCCTGACGCCGCCGGCCGTCAGGCAGCCCGGCTGATCCCGAGCGAGACCCGGTTGCGGCCGCTGCGCTTGGTGTCGTAGAGCGCCTCGTCGGCCTGCGCCACGCAGGCCAGGAGGGGGAGCGCCTGGCCCCTGCGCCTCAGCGTGCCGCCGACGCTGACGGTCACGCTCCTCGCGCTGTCGGGACGCATCGCATGCGGGATGGCGAGGCTCTCCACGCAGGCCCGGATCCGCTCGCCGATGCGCAATATCTCCTCGGCCGACACGTCGGACAGGACCACGGCGAACTCTTCGCCGCCGTAACGCGCCACGAGATCGCCGGGACGGACTTCGTCGGCCATCGCCTGCGCCACCTGCCTGAGGCACTGGTCGCCTCCGGCATGGCCGTAATGGTCGTTGTAGGCTTTGAAGAAATCCACGTCGACCATGAGGATGCCGTGGTCGACGGGCTCGGTCTCGGCGTCGCACAGTCTCTGGTCGAAGGCGCGGCGGTTGGCGACCCCGGTCAGCGGGTCGGTATGGGAGAGGCGGAACAGCTGTGCGTTGCGCTCGTCCAGGGTGGCGCGCAGTTCCTGTTCCCGCAGCTGCGCCTCGAAGCTCGACCGTTCGAGGAACTCGCCGCGATAGGCCCCGAGCAGCGTGATCACGGCACAGCAGCAGAACGTCAGGGTCGCGTCGGCCTTGGTGGCGGGATCGACCACGTCGACGAACCTCATCGTGGCGATGAACAGCGCGCACATGATCAGCGATCCGATCATCTGGTCGGCGAAACTGCCGTACCGGATGCAGTTGAAGGCGACCAGCACCAGGAACGTGCCGGTGAAGTATTCGGCCGCCGTGTGGAGCCCGGTGGCGGCCTGGAGGATCAGGATCGAGGCGAAGATCAGGATCGTGATGCCGATGGCGAGGCGGCCCGGGATCCGGCTGTCGGGGCGGTGGCGGACGATGGCGTGCTGGATCGCGAGGAACAGCAGGATCGTCGGCGTGACGATCCCGAGCCGCAGCACCACAGCCAGGGTCATCACGTCCGGGATGATGTTGGTGTCGGTCACCAGGAACAGGTTGTAGATGACGCCGCAGACCAGCAGGCTGACGATGTTCGTCGTCCTGGCGCGCGTGTTGCGGACCGTGCGAAAGTGCTGCTCCGCCGGGCCGTCGAAGGCCATGGAAATGGACGGCAGTCGCATCGATCAGTCGCGCCGGTTTCGGTTCATGGATTGGGTCTCCGCCTGCACACTCTCGCGCTTTGGTTCATTTTCGATGAACCGGGGCCGCGAAGATCGCGCCACGGTGGCGCCGGCCCCGGGCTTCACCGCCCCCGGCGCATGCGGAAGAAGTCGCGCAGCATCTCGGCCGCTTCCGTCTCGCGGATGCCGCCGTAGACCTCGGGAGAATGGTGGCACGTCGGCTGGCCGTAGAACCGCGCGCCGTGGTCGACGGCGCCGCCCTTGGGGTCCTCGGCCGCGTAGTAGAGGCGCCGCAGCCGCGCGAACGAGATCGCGGCGGCGCACATGGCGCAGGGCTCCAGCGTCACGTAGAGGTCGCAGCCCACGAGCCGCTCGGTGCCGAGCGCCGCGCAGGCGGCCCGGATGACGAGCATTTCGGCATGGGCCGTGGGATCATGGTCGGCGAGGGTCCTGTTGCCGGCCGCCGCCAGCACCAGGCCGTCGCGCACCAGGACGGCGCCCACCGGCACCTCGCCGCGCGCCGCGGCCTCCCGGGCCTCCGAGAAGGCGCGGTCGAAGGGGTCGTCCCGCGTGGCCGACAATCCACACTCCCGTTTCCCGGCGCGCCCTGCTATCACGCCCTCATGACCGACACCACCAGGCCGCCGAACCGGCCCCATCCGTCGAGGCCGCGCCCGTCCGGCCGCGCCGGCAAACCCGACCGCGGCTCCGGCGACACCCGCCGCGACGACGCCCGCCGCGACCCGACCGCCAAGGCCCGCGGCGACGAGCCCGTGCCGCCCAAGGACGACGCCCGGATCGCCAAGGTGATGGCCCGCGCCGGGCTCTGCTCGCGCCGCGACGCGGAAGGATGGATCGCGGCCGGCCGCGTCGCCGTCAACGGGGCCGTGATCGACAGCCCGGCGCTCAACGTCGCCCCGGGCGACACCATCACGGTGGACGGCGTGCCGCTGCCGGACCGCGAGCAGACGCGCCTGTTCCTGTTCCACAAACCGCGCGGCCTCGTCACGACGGCGCGCGATCCGGAAGGGCGGCCGACGATCTTCGACAACCTGCCCGAAGGCCTGCCCCGCGTGGTCTCGGTGGGCCGGCTCGACATCAATACCGAAGGCCTGATGCTGCTCACCAACGACGGCGGGCTGGCCCGGGTGCTCGAACTGCCGGCGACGGGATGGATGCGCCGCTACCGCGTGCGCGCCAACGGCACGGTCGATCCGGCACGGCTCGACGCCCTGAAGGCCGGCGTCACGATCGACGGGATCGACTATGCCGGGATCGAGGCGACGCTGGACCGGGTCCAGGGTGCCAACGTGTGGCTCACCATGGGCCTGCGCGAAGGCAAGAACCGCGAGATCAAGCGCGTATTGGAAGCGCTGGGCCTGGCCGTGACGCGGCTGATCCGACTTTCCTTCGGCCCGTTCCAGCTCGGGGAATTGCCGGAGGGCGCCGTCGAGGCCGTGCCGACCCGGGTGCTGCGCGAGCAACTCGGGCCCGGCCTCGCCGCACAGGCGGGCGCCGACCTCGAACCGCGCGAGGAGGCACCGGTCCGCCGGCAGCGCCCGAGCCGCGCCGATCCCAGCGCGCCCCGGCCCCATGTCGGCGCCCTGCGGGCCGCCCGTGAGGAGGCCGCCGGTGAGGGCCGCCATCGCATCCAGCGCGGCGCCACGGCGGACCGCAAGGGCCGTGCCGTGGCGGTGGAGCGGGTCGTACCGGTCCGCACCGGTGCGGAGCGGGACGCCCCGAACCGCAACGCCCGGCGCTTCGCGGCCGAGAGGCAGGAGCGCGACGGCCAGAAGACCCGCGGCGAGACCGGCCGGCCGAAGCGGTTCGGCGCCGCCGGTCCCGCCCGTCGTGGCGACGACCCCCGTCGCGGCGAGGAGACCCGTCGCGGCGACGACACCCGTCGCGGCGAGGAGACCCGTCGCGGCGACGACACCCGGCCGGCGCGGGGCGGCGGCGAACAGGGCTTCGCGCCCAAGCGGTTCGTGCCCAAGAGCGCCGCGGCCGCGGGCCGGGCCGGTCGCGCGCCGACCGGCGAGCGGGCGGAGCGCGCGCCGCGCGCCGACAGGTTCGGCCCCGCGCCGGCGGAGCGCGCGCCGGAGCGGAGCCGCGGCGACAGAGCTTCGGGCGACAGGGCTTCCGGCGACAGGGCTTCGGGCGACAGGGGCTTTGCGGGGAGGGGCGCCGCCGACAGGGGCTCCGAAAGCCGCGGCTTCGGCGACCGGCCGCGTTCGGGCAAGCCCAACGGGCGGCCGGGCGGCTTCAGCTCGGAGCGTCCGGTGACCGGCCGCAACAAGGGGGAGTCCGGCCGCCCGAGCGGGGACAGGCCCTCGGGCGGCAAACCCTTCGGCGCCAAACCCTTCAGGGGCAGACCCTCCGGCGACAGGCCGTCTGGCGGCAAGCCCTTCGGCGGCCAGGGCCCCGACGGCAAGCCGCGCGGCGGCGCCCCGCGGGGCGGCAAGCCGGCGGGTCGCCGTCCGTGAGGATCGTCGGCGGGCGGTTCCGCGGCCGGGCGCTGCGGGCGCCCGCCAGCGACGCCATCCGCCCGACCTCGGACCGGTTGCGCGAGACCCTGTTCGACGTGCTGGCCCACCGCTACCACGACCCCGTGACGGGGGCCCGGGTGATCGATCTCTTCGCCGGCACGGGTGCGCTGGGCCTCGAGGCGCTGTCGCGCGGCGGCGCCCAGGCGGTCTTCGTCGAGGAGGGCCCGGAGGCGCGGGCGTTGATCCGCGCCAATGTCGAGGCCCTGGGCGTGGCGGGCCTGTGCCGGATCTTCCGCCGCGATGCCACGCGGCTCGGGGACGTGCAGGGCGCCCCCTTCGACCTCGCCTTCCTGGACCCGCCCTATGGCCAGGGCCTGGGCGAAGCCGCACTCACCGGCCTGCGCGCCGGGGGCTGGCTGGTGCCGGGCGCGCTCTGCGTCCTGGAGGAGGCCGCCGACGCGGCCGTGGAGGTGCCGGAGGGCTACGGCCTCCTGGAGCGGCGCGAGGCCGGCATCGCCCAACTCCTGATCCTGCGCGTTCAACCCTGATCCGGCGCCACGCTTGACCCTCGCACGGCGAGCGGCCAAAAGCCCGCTCATCGGAACCGGCGCCGCGGCCGGCCTTCAGGAGTGACGCCATGCCGACCGAAGCGACTTCGGGGACCTTCGACAGCCGCCTGAAGTCGGTCGCCGACGCGGTCGAGACGACGCTCGAGTGCCTGCTCGCGCCCGCGGCGCTGCCGGGCGAGATCGTCCGCCCCGCGCGGCTGCTCGATGCGATGCGCTACTCGACGCTCGGCGGCGGCAAACGGCTGCGCCCCTTTTTGGTGGTCGAGACGGCGCGGCTGTTCGGCGTCGAGGGCGAGGGCCCGCTCAGGGCGGGCGCCGCGCTGGAGATGATCCACTGTTACTCGCTGGTCCACGACGACCTGCCGGCCATGGACGACGACGACCTGCGCCGCGGCCGCCCGACGGCCCACAAGGCCTATGACGAGGCCACCGCCATCCTGTCGGGCGACGCGCTGCTCACCTATGCGTTCGACGTGATGGCGGGCGAGGCGACCCATGCCGATCCCGGCGTGCGGGCCGCGCTGGTGCTCGGCCTCGCCCGGGCGGCGGGCCTCGGCGGCATGGTGGGCGGGCAGGCGCTCGACCTCGAGGCGGAGCGCGCCGTGGCGCCGCACGAGGCGGATGCCGTGATGCGCATGCAGTCCATGAAGACCGGTGCGCTGCTGCTCTTCGGCGCCGAGGCGGGCGCCATCCTGGGCCAGGCCTCGGCGGACGAGCGCGAGGCCCTCAAGCGCTACGGCGTGGCGCTCGGCGCCGCGTTCCAGGTGGCGGACGACATCCTCGACACGGAATCCGACGCGGCGACGCTCGGCAAGGCCGCCGGCAAGGACGCCGACCGCAACAAGGCGACCCTGGTGGCGGCCCTGGGCCTCGACGCCGCCAAGCGCCGCCGTGACGCGCTCGCCGAAGAGGCCGTGGCGGCGCTGTCGATCTTTCCGGAGGCCCGCGCCGCCAACCTCGCCGCGGCGGCGCGCTTCACGGCCCAGCGCCGGAACTGAGGCGGAGGCCGCCCCCGCCCGGGCGTCCCGACGGCGCCCGCGCGGTCCCGGCCGACCGCGGCGCCTGCGCGGCCCGCGCTTCGGATCGCCGCGGCTTCCATCGGGTCCGATCGCCGAAAGCGGTTCCAACGGGTCCCTTCCTGCTCTAGCGTCCGCCCCATGACCAAACTGATATCGCTTCTTCTCGCCTCGGCCCTCCTCGCTCCGGCCGCGGCCCGGGCTGCCGACGACATCCGCATCGCCGTGGCGGTGCCCCGCACCGGCACGGTCGCGACCGCGGGCGACCAGGTGGTGGCCGGCGCCCAGCAGGCCGCAAAAGCCATCAACGCCCGCGGCGGGGTCGACGGGCGCCGCATCGTGCTCGACATCGAAGACGACGCCTGCGACCCCAAACAGGCCATCTCGGTCGCCAACCGCATCGTCGGCGAGGGCATCACGCTCGTCGACGGCCATGTCTGCTCCGCCGCCTCCATCGCGACCTCGCCCATCTATGCCGAGGCCGGCACCGTGATGATGTCGCCGGCCTCGGTGAGCGCCAAGCTGACCGACATCGCCGCCGCCAAGGGCTGGCACGACATCTTCCGCGTCTACACGCGCGACGACATCCAGGGCGAGCTGATGGGCGCCTACATGGCCGGGCGCTTCAAGGGCAAGGTCGTGGCCTTCGTCGACGACAAGGGCACCTACGGCAAGGGCCTCGCCGACAGCGTGCGGGCCGCCTTCGAGGCGCATGGCGGCAAGGTGGCGTTCCGCGAGGGCATCAACCCCGGCGAGAAGGACTATTCCGCCGTCGTCAGCAAGCTCAAGGCCCTCGGCGCCGAGGCGGTCTATTACGGCGGCTATCCGCCCGAGGGTGGGCTGATCCTGCGCCAGGCCGCCGACCAGCATTTCCACCCCGTCTTCGTCACGACCTCGGGGTTCGCGGCGCCGGAATTCGCCTCCATCGCGGGCCCCGCCGCCGACGGCACCATCTTTCCCTTCCCGCCGGACCCGTCGAAGAAGCCCGCGGCCGCCTCTGTGCTCGACGCCTTCAAGGCGGAAAGCGTCGTGCCGGACGGCTTCACGCTCTTCTCCTACGCGGCCATCCAGGCCCTCGCCGAGGGCGTGCACCGCGCCGGGTCGACCGAGGGCCGCAAGGTCACGGCGGCGCTGCGCGGGGGCGCCCCCATCGACACCGTGATCGGCCCCCTGCGGTTCGACGCCAAGGGCGATGCCGAGGGCATCACCTACGAGATCGACGTCTGGAAGAACGGCCGCTACGACGTCATGACGCCGTGACGGCCTCGGCCGCGCGGCGGCCGGGCAGGTCCGCCGCCGCCACGCGGCCGCCGTAGCGCTTGAGGCCGAGGCTCGCCACGGCCGTGACGAGGGCCAAGGCCGCCATCGCCAGGGCGGGGGAGGCCGGCGAGCCCGTGTCGGCCACGAGCGTCGCGGCGAGGAGCGGCATGGTGCCGCCGAACAGCGTCTGGCTGATGTTGTAGGAGACCGCGACGCCCGAGAAGCGCACCCGCGTCGGGAACAGGTCGGCCAGCACCATGGCGAACGTGCCGTTGATCAGGGATGCCACCAGGCCGGCCATCAGGAACAGCGGCACGAGGCCGAGGCTGCGTGCCGCCAGCGCGGCGAAGAACGGATAGCTCAGGACCGCCAGCAGCGCGGCGCCGAGGCCCAGCAGGTAGCGCCGCGGCAGGCGGTCTCCCGCCCAGGCCACCGCCAACAGCCCCACCGAGGTCGTGGCGAGCCCGGCGTTCTGCGCCAGCGACGCTTCGGCCGGCGCGTAGTGCAGCACCTTGACGAGATAGGCCGGCAGATAGGCGAACATCAGGCCGTTGAAGGCCGAGGTGGCGGCCGAGGTCCCGATGCCGATCAGCACCGGCATGGCGTGGCCACCCATGAGGTCGCGCAGCGGCGTGCGCGACGCGACGTCCCGCAGGGCCGCGAATTCGGGCGATTCGTGCAGGCGGCGCCGGATGGCGAAGCTCAAGAGGCCCGTCACGCCGCCGAGCACGAAGGCGATGCGCCAGCCCGTCGCGGCGGCGGCCTCGGGCGGCATCAGTGTGTTGATGCCGAGGCTGACCAGCGCGGCGAGGCTGACGCCGGAGTTCACGCAGAAGAACAGCACCCCGCAGGCGAAGCCGCCCCGCGCCGGCGCGGTCTCGACCGCGTAGACGATGGAGCAGGGGAGTTCTCCCCCGAGGCACAGGCCCTGCACGAGGCGCAGCGCCACCATCAGCACCGTGGCGCCGAAGCCCCAGGCCGCATAGCCGGGCAGCAGCCCCATGGCGACCGTCGAGGCCGAGATGGCGGCGAGCGAGAAGAGGAACACGCCGCGCCGGCCGAACCGGTCCCCCAGGGCGCCGAGCAGCAGGCCGCCGAAGGGTCGCGCCAGGTAGCCGCCGGCGAAGACCGAGAAGGTCAGCACCAGCCCCGCCAGCGGGTCCGAGGTGGGGAAGAACGCCGCCGCGATCGAGGGCGCGAAGACGCCGTAGATGATGAAGTCGTAGAATTCCAGCGCGCCTCCGAGGCTGGCGAGCACGATGGTGCGCCATTGCGCGCCGGTGAGGCGGGGCGCCGTGCCGGCGCGGCCCCCTCCCTGCGGCGTCGGCGTGCCCGCCGTCATCGTCCGGGCTTCGTCGCTCACGGTCGGGCTCCCTCCCCGGCGGCCGGCTCCATGCCGCCGTCCCCGAGCCCTGGATGCACGATCGCGCGCCGGTGCGAAAGCCCGGCCCGGTCCGACGCCCCACCTCGGGCTTCACCATGACGAGGTCCCGTTTGCCGCCGCGGGTTGCGGGCCGGGAGCGGGATCGCTACATCGGGGCCGTTCGGACTCGGGCGATCACGCGGCGATGTCCCGGCCGGAGCCACCATGCGCGCGATCCTCGACATCGTCCTGTTGCTGCTCAATTATTACAGCTACGTCATCATCGCCATGGCCATCCTGTCCTGGCTGGTGGCCTTCGATGTCATCAATTTCCGCAACGACTTCGTGCGGCAGATCTGGCGGTTCCTGGAAGCCATCACCGAACCCGCGCTGCGGCCGATCCGGCGCATCCTGCCGAACCTCGGCGGCATCGACGTGTCGCCGGTGATCCTGCTGCTGATCATCCTGTTCATCCAGGACGTCATCGTGAAATACGTCTACCCGTCGGTCTACTGAGGCGCCCAGGCGCGCCGTCGACGACGGGATCCGTCGGGGCTCGCGGTCCGTGTCCCGGAGGGTGGCCGGTCCGTCCGGGCCGGAGCCGCCGGCGGGCTAGGGCGCCGGGGTCGGGGCGAGCGGCCGCCGCGCGTAGCGCTGGGCCAGCGTGGCGCAGGCGAAGAGCTGGATCTGGTGGAAGATCATCAGCGGCAGCACCACGGCGCCCACGGCCGCGCCCGGGAACAGGATGTTGGCCATGGGGATGCCCGAGGCCAGGCTCTTCTTGGAGCCGCAGAACACGATGGTGATCTCGTCCTCCTTGGAGAAGCCGAGCGCGCGGCTCGTCAGCGTCGTGGCGGCCAGCACGACCGCCAGCAGCAGCGCGTCCAGCGCCAGGACCAGGACGAGGCTCCACGGGTCCATGTGGGACCACACGCCCGCCACGACGCTCTCGCTGAAGGCCGAATAGACGACGAGCAGGATCGAGCCGCGGTCGACGTAGGACAGGATGTGCTTCTGCCGGGTGATCCACGGCCCGACCCAGGGCCGCAGCGCTTGCCCGAGGCCGAAGGGCAGCAGCAGTTCCACCGCGATGTCGCCCAGCGCCTGAAGCGAGAAGCCCGGCCCCTGCGTGGTCAGCAGCACCGCGACGAGGAGCGGGGTCAGCGCCATGCCGAGCAGGTTCGACACGGACGCGCTGCACAGCGCCGCCGGCACGTTGCCGCGCGCGATGGAGGTGAAGGCGATGGAGGACTGGACCGTCGAGGGCAGGACGCACACGAACATCAGCCCGGCCGCGAGTTCGCCCGGCAGCCAGCGCGCCAGCGCCGCCGTCAGGGCGAGGCCGATCAGCGGGAACAGCGCGAAGGTCGAGAACAGCACCAGGCTCTGCAGCCGCCAATGCGCGATGCCTTCCACGACGGCCCGCGTCGACAGGCGGGCACCGTAGAGGAAGAACAGCAGGAACACCGCCACATAGACGGCCTCCTTGGCGATCGGCTCCGCCACCCCGCGGGCCGGCAGCACCGCCGCGACCGCCACCGTGGCGACGAGCGCCAGGAGGTAGAGGTCGACCTTGACGCGGGACAGGAGGCGGGGGAGCGGCATCGTTGCATGCAATCTTCTGGAGCGATGCCCCGACTTAGCAGGTTTTCCCGCGAGCGCCAGGACCGCATCGGGCCGCGATTCGCCCCGGCCCGGTTCGACGACCCGCGGTGGCACGGGCCGGCGTGCGTGCCCGGGACAGGCCCGGGCCTAATCGTCACCACCTCGCCCGGCTGGCGCTGGACGAGGCCGCCCCCGCCGGCTAGGCTCCCGCCACCATGAAGTTCGGCCTGCGTCGCCCATCGCCCGCCAAGAGCCTCGCGGCGCGCCTGTCGTGGCGGCGCTACCTGCGTCACAACCTCGGCCTCAAGGCCCCGCCAGGTTGGGGCTGGCTGACCGACCCGCGCCGGGCCGCCTACAACCGCGTCTACAATCGCACGACCTTCTCGTGGCGCAGGCTGCTGCGCTGGCTGTCGCGGTGACGTCGCACGTCCTGGTGATCGGCGGCGCGCGGTCGGGCAAGAGCCGGCACGCCGAGGCCCTGGCCCGCCGCTCCGGCGGCGAGCGCCGCTACATCGCCACCGCCACGCCCTTCGACGACGAGATGCGCGCGCGCATCGCGCAGCACCGGGCCGCGCGGGCCGCCGATGGCTGGCACACCATCGAGGCGCCGCTGGACCTCGAAGGCGCGCTCCGCCAGGGGGCCGCGCCGGGGCGCATCGTCCTTGTCGACTGCCTGACGTTGTGGTTGAGCAACGTCATGGTCGAGGCGCCGCCCGGGCAGGCCGCCGCCGCCGCCGCCGTGGCCTGTGCGGGCCTCGTCGCCGCCCTGCCGGACCTCGCCGGACCCGTGATCTTCGTCTCGAACGAGGTGGGCTGGGGCATCGTCCCCGACAACCGGCTCGCCCGCGACTTCCGCGACGCGCAGGGGCGACTGAACCAGGCGCTGGCGGGGAGCTGCGCCCGCGTGATCCTGGTGGCGGCCGGATTGCCGCTGGCGCTGAAGGGCGAGGGGGCCGCGCCGCCCTGAACCGGCGCGGGCGCCTGCCGCTCGCCCGGGTTCCGCCACCGGGCCGCCCGTTGCCGGAGCGGCGGACGCTCTTCGGTGACGATCGTGTTCACCGCCGCGCGTTGCTGTCGCGTTCAAGATGTCGCACTCCGACCACAAGCAGCGGACGGAACTGTGATCTGGTCGCTCGCGTGTCGAGATTGAGGCATCCTGGGACGGCACTGTTCCGGCTGGGCCGACACCGGGGACGAGCGACATGACCGATGGACATCCGGGGCAGGGCGGCGGCGCGCGGCCGATCGATCTCGAGGCGGGCCGGCGCGCCTTCATGAAGGCGGCCGGCTTCGGCGGCGTGCTGGCGGCCTTCGCGGGCGCGATGGCGGATGACGCCAAAGCCCAGCAGGCCGACCTCGATACCGCGATCCTGAACTTCGCGTTGAACCTCGAATACCTCGAGGGCGAGTATTATAACCGCGGCGTCTACGGACAGGGCCTGCCCCCCGAACTGACCAGCGGCACCGGAACGCAGGGCGGCGGGGTGCGCGGCGGCAGCAAGGCGAACTTCCAGAACGCGGTGGTGCTCGACGCCATGGCGGAAGTCGCCAACGACGAGAAGAACCACATCATCTTCATCCGGTCGGCGCTCGGCAAGGCCGCGGTGGCCGAACCCGTCCTCTCGCTCGATACGGCCTTCACGGCCTTCGCGGCGGCGGCCGGCCTGCCGGGCAACTTCAGCCCCTACGCGGACGATTTCAGCTTCCTGCTCGGCGCCTACACGCTGACCGAGGTGGGCGTGACGGCCTATAACGGCGCCGCGCCCTTCATCACCAGCAAGGCCACGCTGGCGGCGGCTTCGAGCATCTTCGCCGCCGAGGCCTACCATCTCGGCACGATCCGCACGCTGCTCTTCGCCCAGCAGAATGCCTTCTACGACAATGCCACGGCCCTGATCTCGGCAGCGCGCGCGAGGCTGTCCGGCCGGCTCGACGACGAGGGCATCGGCGCGAACCAGAGCACGCTCGGGGGCGGCTTCCCGTCCCCCGCCAACATCACCGACACGGACCCCAACAGCCTCGCCTTCGCCCGCACGCCGCGCCAGGTGCTGAACGTCGTCTATGGCGCCCCCGGTGCGCAGAAGGGCGGCTTCTTCCCGAACGGCGTCAACGGCGAGAGCGAGATCGGCCGCCTCGTCGCCGCCACCGCCGGCTGACGGGCGCCGCGCTCACGCGGCGGCGTGATGGCCTTCGATGCGGGCGATTTCGTCGCGTGAGCCGAAGATCAGCGATGCCCGCTGGTGCAGCTTCGTCGGCACGATATCCATGATGGTGCCGCCGAAGCCCGTGACGGCGCGGCCCCCCGCCTGCTCGACCACGAAGGCGATGGGCGCCGCCTCGTAGAGCACCCGGATGCGCCCCTCCGCATAACCGGGGCGCGCGTCCCCGGGGTACAGGTAGACGCCGCCGCGGACGAGGACGCGGTTGCAGTCGGCCACGAGGGACGCCACCCAGCGCATGTTGGTGTTCTCGCCCCGGCCGCCGTCGGCACCCGCGAGGCATTCGTCGACGTAACGCTGCACGGGCTTGGGCCAGTGGCGCTGGTTGGCCATGTTGATGGCGAATTCCTTGGTGGCATGGGGGATCGACAGCCTGTCGTGCGTCATGACGAAGGCGTCGCGCCTGCGGTCGAGCGTGAAGCAGACCGAACCTTCCCCCACCGTCATCACCAGCGTGGTCTGCGGCCCGTAGAGCACGTAGCCGGCGGCGAGCTGGTTGCGGCCGGGTTGCAGGAACGCCTCGTCCGACACCGGGTCGACGCCGGGTCTGCGGGGCAGCACCGAGAAGATCGTGCCGATCGACACGTTAATGTCGATGTTGGAGGAGCCGTCGAGCGGGTCGAAGGCGACGAGCAGGCGGCCGTCCGGGTTGCCGGCGACCGGGTGCTCGTCTTCCTCGGAGGCGACGGCGGCCACGGGGGCTCGGCGGCAGGCCTCGATCAGCATGCGGTCGGTCAGGTCGTCGAGCGCCTTCTGGGTCTCGCCCTGGACGTTCTGCGTCACGGCGGCGCCGAGGTCCTGTTCGAGGTTGCCCTGGGCCACCAGCACCGAGATGGTCCGGCAGGTGTCGGCCAGGGCCTCGACGGTGGCGGCCACGTCGCGCCGCTGCGCGTCCGTGCCGGCCCAATCCTTCAGGTAAGCGGCGAGCAGTTCCCCGGCCATGTCGTTCCTCCCGATTCACGGTCCCGGCGCCGAGGGTTAGCACAAAGCGCGCCGCCCGGCAGGGGCCGGTGGCCGCGGGTTCGCGACGCGGGCCTCTGCCCTCCGGCGGCGATTGCCAAAGCCCCCGGCCTCCCGCACTCTCGCCGGCAAGGCCGCAGCGACGGCCGCGATCCCCGGGGGAGCGCACCATGGCGAGCCGCTACGCGCAGGTCTACGACGATTGGCGCCGGGACCCGGAGGGTTTCTGGCGCGAGGCCGCCCGCGCCATCGACTGGGTCCGGCCGCCCGACCGGATCTTCGACCCCGCCGCCGGCCCCTACGGCCGCTGGTTCCCGGACGCCAGGCTCAACATCTGCCACAACGCGCTCGATCGCCACGCCGACGGCGCCCGCGGCGGCCAGGTCGCCCTCGTCTACGACAGCCCCGTCACCGGCACGGTCCGGCGCTACACCTATGCGGCGATGCGCGACGCCGTGGCGACGCTCGCCGCCGTGCTGCTCGCGGAAGGGATCGGCGTCGGCGACCGGGTCGTCATCTATATGCCGATGATCCCCGAGGCGATCTTCGCCATGCTGGCCTGCGCCAGGATCGGGGCCGTCCATTCCGTGGTCTTCGGCGGCTTCGCGCCGCCCGAACTCGCCAAGCGCATCGACGACGCGGCGCCGAGGCTCGTCATGACGGCCTCCTGCGGGATCGAGGGCACCCGCGTCGTGCCCTACAAGCCGCTGCTCGACGCGGCGCTGCGCCTCGCCGCGGATCCGCCGGCGCGCTGCCTGGTGCTGCAGCGCCCCGAGGCCGCGGCATCGCTCGACCCCGCGCGCGACCGCGACTGGGCCGAGGCGGTGGCCCGCGCCGAGGCCGCCGGCCTGCGGGCCGCATGCGTCGCCCTCGCCGCCACCGACCCGCTCTACATTCTCTATACGTCGGGCACCACGGGCCTGCCCAAGGGCGTCGTCCGCGACACCGGCGGTTACGCGGTGGCGCTGGCCTGGTCCATGGCGAACCTCTACGGCGTGGCGCCGGGCGAGACCTTCTGGACGGCCTCGGACATCGGCTGGGTGGTGGGCCACAGCTACATCGTCTACGGGCCGCTCATCCATGGCGCCACCACGGTGCTCTACGAGGGCAAGCCGGTGGGCACGCCCGATGCCGGTGCCTTCTGGCGCGTGTGCGCCGACCATGGGGTCGTGGCCTTCTTCACCGCGCCGACGGCCTTTCGCGCCATCCGCAAGGAGGACCCGGACGGCACGCTGCGGCGGCGGCACGACCTGTCGCGGCTGCGCACCCTGTTCCTGGCGGGCGAGCGGGCCGACCCCACGACGGTGCTCTGGGCCGAGGACGGGTTCGGCCTGCCGGTCGTCGACCATTGGTGGCAGACCGAGACGGGCTGGTGCATCGCCGGCAACCCGGCCGGGCTGGGGCTGCTGCCCGTCAAGCGCGGCTCGCCGACCGTGCCCATGCCGGGCTTCGCACTCAGAGCCGTCGACGAGGCCGGCGCCGACGTGCCCCGCGGCACCATGGGGGCGCTGGTGGCCGAATTGCCGCTGCCGCCCGGTGCCCTGCCGACGCTGTGGCGCCAGGACGGGCGCATGCGCGACTCCTACCTGTCGACCTTTCCGGGCCGCTACGAGACCGGCGATGCCGGCGTGATCGATGCCGACGGCTACGTGTGGGTGATGGGCCGCACCGACGACATCATCAACGTGGCGGGCCATCGCCTGTCGACCGGCGGAATCGAGGAGGTGCTGGCGTCCCATCCCGACGTCGCCGAATGTGCCGTCATCGGCATGGCGGACCCGCTGAAGGGCGAGGCGCCGCTCGGCTTCCTGGTGCTCAAGGCCGGGGCCGCGCGCGACCGGGCCGGCGTCGAGGCCGACGCTGTCGCCCTGGTGCGCGACCGGATCGGGCCCGTGGCGGCCTTCAAGCTGGCGATCGCGGTCGACCGGCTGCCCAAGACGCGGTCGGGCAAGATCCTGCGCGGTACGATGAAGAAGATCGCCGACGGCACGGACTGGACCCTGCCTGCCACGATCGAGGACCCCACGACCCTCGACGAGATCGGCGCGGCGCTCAGGGCGCGCGGGCTGCCGTGCCGGGCGGAAGCGTGACGGGCTGGTCGTTTTGCCCGACCGGCCGTCCCGAGACCGCCGCCTCCCCCGGATCGAGCAGGCCGAAGACGGCGACCAGCGCGACGGCGCAGAGCCCGAGCGGCACTTCGGCCAGGGTCGTTCGGCGCAGTGCCGCCAGCGCCGCTTCGGGATCGCCGGGCAGCCGCGGCACGAGGACGTAGCGGTTGAACACCGCGAGGCCGGTCATGCCGGCGACGGCCAGGACCTTGGCGTCGAGCAGAGCCTCATAGGGCGAGGCGAGGTCGACGGGCCAGCGGCCGAGGACCAGGAGCGCTTCGGCCGCCCCCGACGACAGGACCAGCGCCACCGCGACGTGGCCGGCTCGCGAGAACCGCCGCAGCGCCGTCATGGCCTCGGCGCGCCATCCGGCCTCGTCGAGGAGCGCCAGGATGGCCAGGACGGGCCCGAGCGCGCCGAGCCACGCGCCGGCCGAGAGAACGTGCAGGACGTCGACCGCCCGGTGCAGCGCGCCCGGCAGGCCGTCTCCCATCACGGCATGGCCCGTCAGCGCCAGGCCGGCCAGAAGGCCGGCCGCCGCCAGCGCGGTCGCGGGACCGCGCATGCGGGCCGGCGCACCCAGGCCTATGAGCACCAGCACCGCCGCCGCGGCCTCGACCGACCAGGCCTGCCCGTCGCTCGTCCCGCCGAGCACGCCCGCCACCATGACGGGATCGATCGCCTCGCGCCATCCCTCGCCGATGGAGGCCACGACGGCCGGCAGCTTGACGGCGGTGGCCAGCACCAGCACGGCGACGGCGGCGGCGTCCCACCGCCGCAGCCGCGACGCCACGGGGCCGGCGAGGTCGCGCGGGACCAGCCAGGCCAGGAACCCCCAGGCGCCCCAGAGCCCGAGCGCGGCCGCGTCCTGGCCGAAACGGCACAGCGCCAGGACGACCGCCGCGGAGGTCACGGCGCGATCGTGAACGTGTAGCTGCCTTGGGTCTTGTGGCCGTCCGTCGCCAGCGCGTGCCAGTCGACCCGGTAGAGGCCAGGACCGAGAGGACCTTCGAGCGGCACCACCAGCATCCGGTCGCCGGACGGCGCCAGCCTGGCGGGCCCTGTCGGCACCGTGGTGCTGGCCGGTCCCGTCACCGCGATGCCGCTGAACCTGGGATTGACGCCCTCCGAGAAGACGAGGCCGAGCGCCGCGGGGGCGGCCGCGACGGTGCCGCCCATGGCGGGCGTCGCGGTCTGGAGGTGGGCGTGGGCCGAAGCCTCGCCGGCGCAGCCGAGGCTCGCCGCGCAGATGGCGAGGGTGAAGCGAATGGGTCTGGTCATGGGCATGTCCGATCGAGGAGGGGGCGCCGGGCTGGGCGCGTGTGGCTCCGCCCCGGAAGGTCCGGGACCGGCGACGGCATCGATGGGGAGGGCGGCGGCTCGGGATCGCGCGGCGGCCGCGGCCGCGCCACGATCGAGAGCCTGCGGCCCGCCGGTACCGTGATTCAGATCACGCCGCCGGGGGACCGCGGGACTGGCGGGGGCTGCGCGGCCGCGCGAGGATCGGGTTCCCGGCCGCGGCCTGGACCCGCTCCACCGGATCGCCGGACGGGGCGTGGCGAATCGCGGCCGGCGCGACCGGCAGGACGGCGGGCGCCAGCAGCGCGCAGGCGTCGCAGCAGGCGTGCGCCGCGGGGTCGCCCGGTCCGGCGGGATCGCGCGGGCTGCCCGTGTGGCAGATCGGCACCGCGACGCCGCCGATGATCGGGCCGGCCTCGGCCGGCCGGGCGGCGAATGCGGCCGCACGCCCGACGCCCGACAGGGTCAGGACCAGGATCAGCGCCATCGCGAGGGCGCGCCGCAAACCGCAGGTCGCCGGAGCCAGCATGGCGTCATGCAGGGGCAGGCGCGCGCCGCTGTCAAGGCATGGCGTGGCTTCGGCGGGGGGCCGTTGTGGCGCCGGTCTGGCCGACCCAGCGTCGCGGCCGCGGCGGGCGCTCAACTCATGGGTCGCGCCGCCGCCGATCAAAAACAACTCATGATGATGCGCGCCGACCACACCCGGTTCCCCGCGACGCCTCTCGTTTCAGCCTTTCTTAAAAGCTCCGTGTCAGGGTTCCCGTGCATGCTCCAGAGATGGAGTGGCGATTGTATCGGAGGTGGGCAGATCATCTGCTTGCGTTGGCGATCGGCAGGAACCGCGGGACCAGGATCCGCGGCCGCGACCGGACCATACCGTTACACGGTGTCTTGAGCAGGGTGGCGTTGGGACGTGAAGCAGCTTCGGCGGCCGAGAAGCCGTGCCGGGCGGGCCGAAACGGCGTCCATGCGATCCATCGGTACCGTCCGTCGTCCAATTGCAGGCTTTTCACATGACGTCGATCCTCTCGAGCTACACAGCCGCACAGATTTCGTCCCTCACAACGGACAAGATCAGCTCTCTGGCGACCTCGGACATCCAGGCGCTGAGCGCGGCCCAGGTCGGGGCGCTGACGTCCACCCAGGTGGCGGCGCTCTCGACGAGCAGCGCCAGTGCCCTGTCCTCGACGCAGGTGCGGGCCTTCTCGGTCTCGGCCATCCGCGGCCTGACGGGCAGCGCCATCTCGAAGCTGCAGGTCGGCGCCGTCGCCAATCTGTCGGGCGCCGAAGTCTCGGGCCTGTCGACCGCGCAGGTGTCCAGCCTGACGTCGGACCAGCTGAACGGCCTGTCGGCGGTGGACTTCAAGGCGCTGAGCTCGGCCCAGATCGGGGCCATCAGCCAGGCCAACATCGTGGCGCTGTCGACGTCGCAGATCGCCAACCTGGCGCCGGCCTCGATCAAGGGGCTGTCGACCGGCACGCTCCGCGCCCTCACCACCAGCCAGTTCCAGGCGCTGGCCAAATCGGCCGTCCAGAACCTCTCGACCGACCAAGTGGCGGCCCTCACCACGGACGAGGCCGGCGCCCTCACCACGGCCCAGGCCTCGGCGCTGTCGGCCTCGCAGCTCTCCAAGCTCAGCACCGATAACATCCAGAAGCTGTCGTCGGCCCAGTTCGGCGCGCTGGCGGGCTCGACCGTGAGCGGCCTGTCGACGGCCCAGACCGCGGCCCTGACGACGACCCAGACCCAGGGCCTGACCAGCGCCCAGGCGGCCTCGCTCACGACGAACCAGGCCGCGGCGCTGGCGTCCGGCATGACGTCGGTCCAGTTGGCCGGTCTGTCGGCCACCGCCGTCTCGGTGCTGTCGACCTCCGTGCTGAGCGGCCTGACCACCACCCAGATCCAGGGCCTCTCGCTCGGCGGGGTCCAGGGCCTCACGACGGCCCAGGTGGCATCGCTGTCGACCGACAAGATCGCGGCGCTCACCACGCGGCAGGTCTCGGGACTGTCGGCCCGCCAGGTCTCCGCCCTGACGACCGACCAGACGGCCGCGCTCACCACGACGCAGGTCTCCGTCATGACGGCTTCCGGCGTGCAGGGCCTGACCACGCTGCAGGTGTCCAAGCTGTCGAACGCCGACGTCGGCGCGCTGGGCAGCCAGCAGCTCGCGGCCTTGAGCGCCAAGCAGGCCGCCGTCCTGACGACCGCCCAGGTCTCGCAGCTGTCGACCGCCCAGTTGAAAAGCGTGTCGGGCACGACCCTGGCGGCCCTGTCCACCGATGCCGTGCGGGCGCTGTCGACCGACAAGATCGGCGCCCTGTCGATCGCCCAGGTCGCCGGGCTGACGAGCACGCAGGTCTCGGCGCTCTCGACCGCCCAGGCCTCGGCGCTCTCGACCGCGCAGCTCAATAGCCTGTCGCTCACGGCCGCGGCCGGCCTCACCACGGCGCAGCTCTCCAACCTGTCCTCCGACGGGATCTCGACGCTGCTGCTCAAGCATACGTCCGTGCTGACCTCGGCCCAGGCCTCGGTGCTGTCGACCGCGGCCGTCGCCGGCCTGACCACGGCCGAGATCAAGGTGCTGTCGACCGCGGCCCTGGGTGGCCTCACGACCGCCGCCCTGCACACGCTCTCCACGGCGCAGCTCTCGACGCTGACCACCCGCCAGGTCGCGGCCCTGTCCACCTCGGCCGTGCAGGGTCTCACCACCTCGCAGCTGTCCTCCCTCGCGGTCTCGGCCGTGCAGGGCCTGACGACCGGGCAGATGGCGGCGCTGACCACCGATCAGGTCTCCGGCCTCACGACGCAGCAGGTCTCGGCACTGACCGGCAGCCAGGTCGCCGCCCTGTCGACCGGCTTCGTCAGCGCGATGTCGGTGGGCCAGTTCTCGGCCCTGTCGGCCGGCCAGGTGGCGAGCCTGTCGACCATGCAGGTCGCCGCGCTGACGACCCAGCAGGCGACGGCCCTGTCGACGGCCGACGTGAAGGCCCTGACGAGCCAGCAGATATCGGCCCTGACGAGTGCGCAGGTCGCCGTGCTGTCGACCGATCAGGGGGCGGCGCTCTCGCCGAGCCAGATCGCGGCCCTGTCGGTCTCGGCCTCGGCCGGGTTGAGTTCGGGGCAGCTCTCCGCCCTGTCGACGGCCCAGGTCGGGGCGCTCACCACCGCTCAGGTGGCCTCCCTGTCCACGGCTCAGGTGCCGGGGCTGACGGCCACCGACGTGAGCCGTCTGTCGACCGCGCAGGTCGCCGCGCTGGCGACCGCGAGCCTGCAGGCCCTCAACAGCGTGCAGGTTTCCGCCCTCTCGACCGCCCAGGTCGCCGCGCTCTCGACCGCCCAGGTCAGCGTGCTCACGACCGATCAGGCCGCGGTCCTGTCGACCGCCCAGGTGGCGTCGCTCACGACGGCCCAGGTCTCGGCCCTGTCCACGGCCGACCTCCAGAAGCTCGGCAACGCGCAGATCGGGGCCCTGCGGCCGGCCCAGGTGGCGGTGCTCTCCACCGCGCAGACGACGGCGCTGTCCACCGGCCAGGTGGCTGCCCTGAACTCGGCCCAGGTCGCGTCGCTCTCGACGGCACAGCTGGCCAACCTGTCGAGCCTCGCGACCGGCGGCATCGCCAACCTGTCGGCGGCGGCCGTGAAGGGCCTGACGGCGGCCGACATGTCGTCGCTCTCGACGGCGCAGACGACCGCGCTCTCCACCGCGCAGGTGGCGGCCCTGAACTCGGCCCAGGTGGCGGCGCTCTCGACGGCGCAGCTGGCCAACCTGTCGAGCCTCGCGACCGGCGGCATCGCCAACCTGTCGGCGGCGGCCGTGAAGGGCCTGACGGCGGCCGACATGTCGTCGCTCTCGACGGCGCAGACGACCGCGCTCTCCACCGCGCAGGTGGCGGCGCTGACGTCGACCCAGGTGGCGGCGCTCTCGACGGCGCAGTTCTCCAAGCTGTCGAGCCTCGCCACGACCGGCTTCACGAAGCTGTCGGCGTCCGCCCTCCAGGGCATGACGGCGGCGGACCTCCTGTCGCTCTCCTCGGACCAGACGCAGCTGCTCACGACGGCACAGGTCTCGGCCCTGACGTCGGACCAGGTGTCGAACCTGTCGACCTCGCAGCTGATCAACCTGTCGACCGGCGGCATCACCAACCTGTCGACCGCGGCGGTGCCGGGCCTGACGGCGGGCCAGCTCCTGCAGCTCGGCTCGGCGCAGACCCAGACCCTCTCGCAGGCTCAGGTGGGCGCTCTGTCTTCCGATCAGGTCTCGGCCCTGTCGACCTCCGAACTGGCCAACCTGTCGAGCCTCGCGACCGGCGGTATCAGCCGGCTCTCGACCTCGGCCATGCAGGGTCTGACGGCGGGGCAGCTCGGGTCCTTGACCTCGTCGCAGACGCAGCTCCTGTCGACCGGCCAGGTCGCGGCGCTGAACTCCGACCAGGTGGCGGCTCTGACGACCACGCAGCTCGCCAACCTGTCGAGCCTTACGACGGGCGGTGTCAGCCGGCTCTCGACGGCGGCCGTGCAGGGCCTGACGGCCGGGCAGCTCGGGTCCTTGACCTCGTCGCAGACGCAGCTCCTGTCGACCGGCCAGGTCGCGGCCCTGACGACCGACCAGATCGCCGCGCTGACGACGGTGCAGTCCGCGGCGCTGACGGCCGGTCAGGCAGCGGCCCTCTCGACCGCGCAGGTCTCGGCGCTGACGACGGCCGATGTGGCCAGCCTCTCGACCACGGCCCTTCAGGCCCTGGCGACGGCCCAGGTCGCCTCGCTGACGTCGGACCAGGTGGCGTCCCTCACCACGGCGCAGTCCGCGGCTCTGACCGCCAGCCAGGCCGGAGCCCTGTCGTCGGACCAGCTCTCCGCCCTGAGCACGGCCGACCTCAACAGCCTGTCGTCCTCCGCCCTGCAGGGACTGTCGACGAGCCAGCTCTCGGCCCTCTCGGCCGGTCAGCTGACGTCGCTGTCGACCTCCGGCCTGCAGGGACTGACGACCGGCCAGGTCGCCGCCCTGACGAGCAGCCAGATCGCGTCCCTGACCACCGGTCAGGTCGCGGCCCTGACGACCGCGCAGGCCTCCGCGCTGTCGACGACCCAGGTCTCGGCGCTGACCACGGACGAGGTGAGCAGCCTCAGCACCGCCGACCTCCAGGTGCTGTCGAACAGTCAGGTCGGCGCGCTCAGCACGCTGCAGGTCTCGGCCCTGACGACGGCGCAGACGCAGGCACTCGGGACCACGCAGATCGCGGCGCTCTCGACCGCCCAGGCCGCGGCGCTGACGACGCTGCAGGTCTCCAAGCTGCAGGCCAGCCAGCTGCAGACGTTCTCGGCGGCGGACATCAAGGCGCTGACGACCGCCCAGGTGTCCAGCCTGTCGACAGCTCAGCTGCAGCAGCTCAAGACCGCCCAGGTGGCGAATCTGACGGCGGCGCAGATCGGGTCTCTGTCGACGGCGTCCTTCGCGGCGCTGACGACGGCCGACCTGCCGGCGCTCAGCCGGTCGGCGATCGCCGGCATCAGCCTCGCCGACATCGGCGCGCTGTCGAGCGACCAGGCCAATGCCTTCACGTCGACGCAGATCGGCGTGATGACCAGCGACCAGTCGAACGCGCTGTTCGCCCGCTCGCACTAACGACGCAAGGCGGCCCCGGGGCGCAGGATCGCGCGGCCCGGGGTCGTCTCTGGCGACCATCGTCGAAGAAGGGCCGGGCGGCTTCCGCCCGGCCTTTCGTCTTGGGATCAGGCTCCGGATTTCCCGCCGCTCAGCGGATGGAGGTCGCGCACCATGGCCTTCATGCGCTCGTCGAGCACGTGGGTGTAGATCTGCGTCGTCGAGATGTCGGCGTGGCCGAGGAGCTCCTGCACGACCCGCAGGTCGGCGCCGTTCTGGAGGAGGTGACTGGCGAAGGCGTGGCGCAGCACATGCGGGCTGACGCGCGCCTCGGCGATCCCCGCCCCCGCCGCGACGGCTTTGAGGTCGCGCGCGAAGGCCTGGCGCGTCATGTAGCCCTGTTCGCTGTCGGCCGGGAACAGCCAGGGACCGGCATCGAGCGCCGCCCCGAAACCGGCGGCCTTGGCGGCCTCGCGGTAGAGCGCCACGGCGCGGCGGGCAGGATCGGACAGGGGGACCAGGCGCTCCCGCCCGCCCTTGCCCCGGATCGTCAGTGTCTCGCCCCGGCCGGCGGCGGCGCGGGCCGCCGAGCGCGGCAGGGCGACGAGTTCGGACACGCGCAGGCCGGTGGCGTAGAGCAGTTCGAGCAGGCAGTTCATGCGGGCGCTGCGCCAGCGGGCGACCGGAGCGCTGTCGGGATCGTCGAGGCCGCGTCGCGCCGCCGCCAGCAGCCGCTCGACTTCGTCGGTGCCGAGCACCTTGGGCAGGGGCCGGCCGCGCCGGGGCCCGTCGAGCACCGTGGTGGGGTCCGACGACCGGTAGCCCTCGGCGAAGAGGAAACGGTGGAACTGGCGCACGGCCGAGAGCCGCCGCGCCGCCGAGGCGGGCTTCAGGCCATCGCGTTCGAGCCCCGCGAGATAGTCCCTGATGCGGGCGGTCTCGACCCGTACCGGATGGTCGGCCGACGCGGCGAGGAAGCCCAGGTAGTCGGCGAGGTCGCGGCCGTAGGCGTCGAGCGTGTTGCGCGCGGCACCCCGCTCGGCCGCGATCATGTCGAGGAACAGGTCCCGCAGGGCGGCCGGGGCAGGGGCCTGGGCGAGGGGCGGCGCGCTCATGGCTTGGGCGGGTTCAGCCTGGCCGCCGGGACCGCCTGCTCCATGGGGCGGGGCACGGGCTGGACGTAGGTCACCAGCGCCAGCATGGCGCCGTAGACCAGGGCCGCGAGCACCGCCACGACGGTCAGGAATCGGATGAGGCTCGGCATGGACTCCGCGACGGCTGACGGCCCGGCACCGTCACATGGGGGAGCGCTGCTGAACCTTCCATTAAGGACGACGGACCCGGGCCGTCATTCCGCCCCTGCGCCGCCGTCGGCCGTCCCCGGCCGGCGGCCCTCAGCGCGCGAGGCCGACGCTGCGCAACGCCGCCGCCTGCTTGCCGGCCAGGACCTCCTGGTCGAAGCCCGCGATGGCGGCATTGAACTGAGCGAAGAAGTTCAGCTCGGCCTTGAGATGCAGGAAGACCGCCCCGAGCCCGACGGCGGCCCGGTCCATGAAGACGAACTCGCGCGGCACCGTGATGCCGCCGTGTTTCTTCAGCGCCTGATGCACCTGGAAGGCTTCCTTGCGGCCGTACTGGCCGGGCTCGACGCCGTTGGCGACGGTGCGGACCCGGTCGTCCAGGATGGGGCCGTAGATGAACCCGGCCCAGATGTTCAGCGTCTCGATCAGCGGCCGGCTGAGGTTCTTGAAACCCCAGGTCTCGTAGGCGTGCACGATCCGGTCCTGGTCGCCGTGACGCAGTCCCTCGTAGAGATCGACGACGCCGCCGACGAATTTCGGCGGGAACACCCGGATGCAGCCGTAATCGAGCAGGTTGATGCCCGGCGATCTCCGCCCGTCGCCGGCGCGGACCGAGTAATTGCCGAGGTGCGGGTCGCCGTGGATGACGCCGTAATGGCTGAAGGGCACCCACCAGGCCTTGAACATCGCGACCGCGATGCTGTTGCGGACCTCGAGCGACGCGTCCTTGAAGCTGAGGAGCTTGTCCGCCGTCGAGCCATTCCATCGTGAGCAGGCGGTCGGTCGACAGCTCCGTCTCGACCTTCGGCACCCGCACCTCGGCGACTCCGTCGAGCATGAGGGCGTAGAGGGCCGCGTGCCTGGCTTCGCGGCGGTAGTCGAGCTCCTCGCGCAGGCGCGCGCCGATCTCCTTGATGGCCTCGCGCGCGTCGATGGCCGGGCTCATGCGGCGCTGGATGGCGAGCAGCACGTCGAGCTGCCTGAGGTCGGCCTCCACCGCCGAGGCCATGTCGGGATACTGGAGCTTGCAGGCGAGCGGCAGGCCCGTCGATGCGACACGGCGCGGTGCACCTGGCCCAGCGAGGCCGCGGCGGCGGGCTTGAAGTCGAAGCTGGCGAAGCGGTTCTGCCAATCGAGGCCGAGTTCGGCCGCCATGCGGCGCCGCACGAAGGCGGCCCCCATGGGGGGCGCCTCGCTCTGCAGCTTGGCGAGCTCCTCGGCATATTCGGCCGGGATCGCGTCCGGGATGGTGGACAGGAGCTGCGCGACCTTCATCAGCGGGCCCTTGAGGCCCCCGAGCGCCTTGGTCAGCGCGACCGCGTTTGCGCTGTCGCCATCGCCCCCGAAGAGCCGCGTCCCCGCCATCCTGGCCGCCACGCCGCCGACGTTGGCGCCGACGCGGGCGTAGCGCGCCGCACGGGCCGAGAAGCGGTTCTGTTCCTGGTCGGTCATGGAGGTCGCTGGCGGAAGGAGACGGACCCCTGATGTGTTGCGCGGCCCCGTCCTTGTCGAGGCCGCGCTTCACGCCTTTTGTCGCGGTGCCGGCCCGGCGTCAGCCCGCCGCGGTCTGCTTCACCGGCACGCCGGCCTCGGCGAAGTGGGTGGCGAGCTCGCCCGACTGGAACATCTCGCGGATGATGTCGCAGCCGCCCACGAACTCGCCCTTGACGTAGAGCTGCGGGATCGTCGGCCAGTTGGTGTATTCCTTGATGCCCTGGCGCAGCTCGGCGTCCTCCAGCACGTTCACGCCCTTGTAGGGCACGCCGAGATAGTCGAGGATCTGGACGCACTGGCCCGAGAACCCGCACATCGGGAACTGCGGCGTGCCCTTCATGAAGAGCACCACGTCGTTGGTCTTGACCTCGTTGTCGATCGTCTCGTGTGCGCTCGGCATCGTTGCATCCTTTCGCGTCGCGGCGCGGCCCCGCCGCACCGCTTTGGCGCATCATATAGGACGGGCCGGACCACCACACTAGAGCGCTTTCGCCTCGCGCGAATCCGTCCCGGCACCGTGCCGATCCTGCTTCGGAGCCTGGACCGCATCGGGACGCCCGTCGCGGGCGAGGGCCGGTCTCGCCGGTGATCGGGCCTCAGAACGCCTGCCAGTCGTCGCCGGCGGGCGCGGGCTGGCGCAGGGCCGCGCCGCCGCGGCCGGCCGTGCGCATCTGGGCGACGGGCCGGTGAGCGGGGCGGCGCGCGGCGGGCATGGCGGCGGACCCCGTGCCGAGCTGGAAACGGCCGACGAGGCTCGACAGCTCCTCGGTCTCGCGTGACAGCGCGTGGCTGGCGGCGGTCGATTGCTCCACCATGGCGGCGTTCTGCTGCGTGACCTGGTCCATCTGGTTGATGGCCGTGTTGATCTGGTCGAGCCCGGCGGCCTGTTCCTGGGCCGAGGCGGCGATCTCGGTCACGATCGTGGCGAGCTCGGCCACCTGGCCGAGGATGCGCTCCAGCGCCTGGCCGGTGTCGCCGACGAGCCCCACCCCCTGCTCGACCTGCTGGCGCGAGGTCGTGATCAGCGCCTTGATCTCCTTCGCGGCTTCGGCGGAGCGCTGCGCCAGCGCCCGCACCTCGGAGGCCACGACCGCGAAGCCCCGGCCGGCCTCGCCGGCCCGCGCCGCCTCGACGCCGGCGTTGAGCGCGAGGAGGTTCGTCTGGAAGGCGATCTCGTCGATGACGCCGATGATCTGGCCGATCTCGGTCGAGGAGCGTTCGATCGCCGTCATGGCCTCGACGGCCTGGCGCACCACCTGGCCCGACTGCTCGGCGCCGGTCTTGGCCGTCGCCGACGACGTCGCGGGCGTGGTTGGCGCTCTGGCTCGTCTTCTTCACGGTGGCGGTCACCTCGTCGAGCGCCGCCGCGGTCTCCTCGAGCGAGGCCGCCTGCTGCTCGGTGCGGCGGGACAGGTCGTCGGCCGCGGTCGAGATCTCGCCCGTGCCCGAGCGGATGGCGGAGGTGTTGGTGGCCACCACCGTCAGCGTGTCGGCGAGCTTCGCCATGGCGCCGTTGAAATCGGTGCGCAGCTTCTCGTATTCGGCCGCGAAACTCTCCTTCAGCCGGAAGGTCAGGGCGCCGGCGGCGAGCTGGTCGAGGCCGCGGCCGATGCCGTCGACGACGTCGGCGAGCTGGCGCGCCGCCTCGGCCTTGGCGACCTCGGAACGCGCCCGCTCGGCCTCGGCCTGCCGGGTCGCCGCCTCGGCCTCCCGCTCCACCGCCACCTTGTCGATGGCGGCCTGTTTGAACACCGCCACGGCCTGCGCCATGGCGCCGATCTCGTCACGCTTGTCCCCTCCCGCCACGTCGGCGGCGAGGTCGCCCGCCGCGAGGCGCCGCATCGTGTCCGAGAGGCGGCCGAGTGGCGTCGACACTTTCCGGGTCGACAGCCAGTAGGTGAAACCCACCGCGACGCCGATGGCGAGGAGGCCTCCGACGAGCAGCTCGAAGAAGGACTCGGCCGACCGGGTCTGGAGCGCATCGGCCCGCAGTGTGTTGTCGGCGATGATGGCGCTGTTCGTCTGCACCATGTCGGCGACGAACTTGTCGAGGTCGGGCCCGGTATCGGAGAGGAGCTTGGCGGCCTTGTTCATCGTGGCGAGGTCGGCGGCAGTCAGCCCCGTGCCGTGTTCGAGGCTCGGGGTGAGCCGCCCCAGCCTGAAGGCTTCGGTGAGGCTCTGCGACAGCGATCGGAAGCGATCCCGGTAGGCGACGATCTCCTGGGCCTTCTCGGGCAGGACCGCGGCGGCCTCGTCGAGCAGTTTCCCGGCACCGGCGAGCGCTCCCGGGAACTGTCCCGCGGCATATTGGCCGACCGACGATGTGGCGTCGTTCGCCACCTGCACATAGGTGAAGACCTTGGCCTGCACCATGAGCCGTGCCGCCTGGGCGATGCTGGCCGCGGCGGCGTCGCGATGGCGGATGATCGCTTCCGCCTCGTCGGCCGTCGCCTTGAGCTGCACCGAGCCGAAGCCCACGATGACGGCGATCGCCGCCGAGGTGATGACGATGGGAAACAGCAGTTTCGTGCGCAGTTTGAGATCGTCGAGACGCATTGGAGCTGGATTCCCGCATGGCAGCTTTCGATGGGGTGAATGCAACCACTGATCGGATAATTTAGGGTGAATGTTCGGTCAAAACCATCCTTTGATATGCGAGAGCCTGGGCCTGCGCCGACGAGGACCGGCGCTCCCGGGCACCCGGGACCGTGGCGTCCGGCCGGGGCCAGGAGGTGAAGCGCGGGGCTCGCGCACCGCTCGCGCTGGCTCGCCGCCCCCTGTCGCCCCCGCTATGATGGTGCGCCGCCGGCGCAGGGCCGCCGCGGCCGAGGCTCAAGGGGGCAACAGGATGCAGCGCGCAGCATGAAATGTCTCATCGTCCAACCCGTCCACGCCGACGGCCTCGACATCCTGCGGGCCGCCGGCATCGCGCCCGTCGTCTGTCCGGAGGCGTCCGTCGGGACCGTGGCGCGGCTGCTGCCGGGCTGCGCCGCGGCGATCACACGGGATTTCGGTTTTCCGGCCGCCTGTTTCGCCGCCGCCGACGGATTGCGCGTGCTGGTGGTGCACGGGGCCGGACACGACGCCGTCGACAAGGAAGCGGCGACGCGCGCCGGCGTGCTGGTCTGCAACGCGCCTGGCCATAATGCCCAGTCGGTCTCGGAACTGGCGCTGGGGCTGGCGCTCGCGGCGGCGCGGTTGATCCCGGCGGCGGACCGCGACGCAAGGGACGGCCGGCCCGGCTTCCGCGAGCGCCACGCCTTCACTGAACTCTCCGGCAAGACGGCGCTCGTGGTGGGCTGGGGCGCGACCGGGGCGGGGCTCGGCCGCATGCTGTCGGCGGCACTCGGCATGCGGGTCCTGGTCTACTCGCCGCGGGCTGCAGAGACCGGCGGCTTCGCCCGCGTCGACACGCTGGCCGAGGGACTGCGGCAGGCGGACGTCGTCTCGCTGCACACGCCGATGCGCGAGGAGACGCGGGGGCTGATCGGTCCCGCCGCGCTGGCGCAGGTGAAGCCTGGCGCCATCCTGGTCAACACCGCGCGGGCCGGCCTCGTCGACGAAGCGGCCCTGGCCGAGGCGCTGGAGACCGGCCGCATCGCGGCGGCGGGCCTCGACGTCTACACGCCGGGTGCCCCGCAGGGGCGCCTCGGCGCGACGAACCGCGTCGTCTTCACACCCCACCTCGGGGGTGCCACGCGGGAAGCGCTGAAACGCATGGCGGTCGCCTCGGCCCGGACCGTGCTGGCCGCCCTGGCGGGCGAGATCCCGCCGACCGCGCTCAACGCTGCGGTGCGCCTCGACCGGGCCGCCGTTCGGCCGTCCTGAGCGGACTGCCGCGGCCCCGTCAGTAGCAGCTCGGCGCCGCGGGACCCTTCGGGTCGAGGCAGGCTTCGAGCCGCATCCACTCGTTGGCGACGCGACCCGACAGCAGGATGCTGCGCTCGTCGATCCGGTCGAGGTGGCGGTTCTCCAGCGCCACCCTGCGCTCGTCGCGCGTCAGGCCGGCGGGCCGGAAGTGCTTCTCGTCGTCCACCGAGGCATAGGCCTCGCTCGACATCTCGCGATAGAGTGCGTTGCACTCCTTGAACGCCAGCCGGCAGCCCGCCTCGGCCGGCCACGTCGACATCACGACCGCTAACGCAACAGCAACACGCATGGGAACTCCTGCCACCCGGGGCGGCGCGCGGCTGCCGGCGGGTGCGATCACCATCTCTCCTTCTGCGGGACTCTTGCCCTGGAATGCCTAATCGATCGTAGACTCGCGGTGGCAAATCGAAGCCGTATCGACGATTGGCGCCGCGCCGGTCACGGCTGCCCCGTCATTTGCCGCCGTCGACCGACAGGACCTGGCCGCTGATCCATGCGGCGGCGTCCGAGACGAAGAACAGCACCGCGGCGGCGATGTCCTGCGGCGTCCCGAGGCGCCGGAGCGCGATGCCCTGCAGGAGCCTCTGCTGGCCCTCCGGCCCCATCGCCTCCCACTGCCGCTCCGTCGTGGGGTTCGACCGCACGAAGCCCGGCGCGACGGTGTTGACGGTGATGCCGAACGGGCCGAGCTCGTGGGCGAGCTGGCGCGTCAGGCCGATCTGTCCCGCCTTGGCGCTGGCATAGGCCTGGATGCCGGTGAGGCTGATGCCGAGCCCGGCGCCCGACGAGATGTTGACGATGCGCCCCCGGCCGGCGGCCTTCATGCCGGGCGCGGCCGCCCGGGCCATCAGGAAAGCGCCCGTGAGGTTGACGTCGACGATCGCCTGCCAGTCCCGGTGGGTGATCTCCTCGATCGGCCGTCCCACCTGGCCGAGCACGCCGCCGGCGTTGTTGACGAGGACGTCGACCTGCCGGCCCGCGCCCGCCAGCTCCGCGAACAGCGCCGCCACGGCCGCCTCGTCGGTGACGTCGAGCAGGCGCGCCATGCAGGCCTCGCCCGCCAGTGCGGCGGTTTCGGCGAGGCCGGCCTCGAGCACGTCACAGGCCACGACCGCGGCGCCGGCGTCCACGAGCGCCAGCGCGATGGCGCGGCCGAAGCCCTGGGCCGCGCCGGTGACGAGGGCGGTGCGCCCGGCGAGATCGACCCTCATGGCGCACCTGCCTCGGCGAGCCCGTCGAGGTTGGCGAGCGCCAAGGGCCGGCGGCCCTCCTCGATGGCGTGGATGCGCGCCACGATCGCGGCGGTGACAGGCGTCGCTACGCCGTGCCGCCGGCCGATCGTCACGATCGGCCCGAGCTGCGCGTCGACCTCGGTCCGGCGTTTGCGCACCGCGAGGTCGCGCCAGATCCCCGAATGGGACTTCAGCGAGCGCCGGTTGTGCGCCACCATGGCGTCGAAGGAGCGGGCGGTGTGGGCGGGCGGCGCCTCGGGCACGAAGGCCTGCGGATCGAAGCCGTCGAAGGCTTCGAGCGCGACGCCCTCGGCCCGGGCCACCGCCACGACCTCGTGGGCGAGGCGGGTCAGCAGGGGCCGGTAGCTCCGGCCTGGCGAGCACGTCCGCGATGGACTCGTCGGTCAGCGCGGTCGCGAACAGCATCGCGCCGTAGATCAGCTTGGCCCACAGGAAGCCCCAGATGTTGGGGGTGGCGACCGCGGCGGGGTCGAACCGCTGGAACAGAGCGTGCATCTCGCGCAGCCGCGGCGTGTCGGCGCCGTCGAGTTCGCCCAGCACCACGGCGCCCCGGCCGCCGTACAGCACGGTGCCGGGCGACAGGTAGTCGGCGCCGAAGTTGACGAAGCAGCCCATGGTCCGGGCGGCGCCGACCCGCCCGGCGATTACGGTCTCGTTGAGCCCGTTCTGCGCCGACACCACGAAGCCATCCTCCGCCACATGGGGCTCCAGGGCCGCCATGGCCTCGCCCGTGTGGTGGGCCTTCACGGCGAGGATGCAGCGCCGGAACGCGCCTTGGAGCGCGTCGGGCGTGACGGCCGGCGCCCGCACGCGCCCCGGCGCCACGGGACCGGTGATCTCGAGCCCCTGCGACGCGATGGCGGCGACGTGGTCCGCCGCCGTGTCGACGAAGACGACCGCCTCGCCGGCGCGCAGGAAGGCGGCGCCGAGCGCCCCGCCGATGGCGCCGGCGCCCCAGACGAGGATCGGATCCCGGCCGCCGCCGCCCGCCCCGGCGCTCCCGACATCAATCATGCCCAGGGCCCTTCCAGCACGGCGCGCGTCTCCGCCACCGCCACCTCCCAGATCGCCAGCATGTCGGCATCCGGCCGCTCGTAGAGCCCGCCGAAGTTGCCGTCGCCCAGCAGCGCCCGCACGCCCGCCGGCGCCATGACCCGCATGCGGTCGAAATCCACCATCGGCTTCTGCGTGTCGGGCTGGGTGACGCCCGGCAGGCGCGTCCAGGGGAAGTTCTCCATCCAGGACGCGTGGCTGGCGACGGGGTCGATGGCCTGGACCTTGGCGAGGGTCTCGGGCGCGTTCCACCAATTGTGGAACTTCACCGCCGTTCCGGGGTGGTCGGCCATCCACTCGATGGCGAGCGCCCCGGCCGGCGCGTTGCCGCCGTGGCCGTTGACCATGAGGATGCGGCGGAAGCCCTGGCCGTGCAGGCTGTCGAGCACGTCGCGCACGAGGGCGAGATAGGTCGAGACCCGCAGGCTGACCGAGCCGGGATAGGCCAGGAAATAGGGCGTGATGCCGTAGGGCTGCGCCGGGAAACACCGGCACGCCGAGCGGTGCCGCCGCCTCGGTGGCGACGCGCTCCGACAGGATCGAGTCGACCGACAGGCTGAGCCCGGCATGCTGCTCGGTCGAGCCGAGCGGCAGCACGGCGCGGTCGTCCGTCGCGAGATAGTCTTCGACCTTGGACCAGTTCATGGCGCTGATCGTCATGCGACCTCCTCCTGGTGGCGCCGGACCGGCCGTGCCGACGAGCAGCGGCCGCACGATGCGGTCGATGTCGCCGGGGTCCGGGCTGTGGCGATATTCGATGGCGGCGACGGCCGCGCGGCAGCCGGTCGAGCACGGCTTCGGCGCCGGTCGCGTAGACCACGCACATCGGCGCGCGCGAGCCGGGCATCGAGGTCGGGATCGTCGAGGAGCGCGGCCTCGACGCCCGCGACGTGAGGCGCGAAGCGCCCGACGCCGGGGCGCATCAGCGGCAGGAAGTCGGGGAAGCGCGACACCGCGAGGACGCGGGCGCGCGGATCCAGCGTGGCGAGGGCGCGGCGGGTGTCCTCGGAGGGAATGAAGCTGATCGTGGCGAGCCGGGACCGCGGCAGCAGGGCGGCGACGTCGCGGCGGCGATGGGCCATGACGAGGACGAGGTCCGCCGCCGCGGCGCGGCGCAGCGTGGCGTCGTCGCCGGCGAGGGCCTCGAACGTGACGCCCTCGACGCCGACGCCGGGCCCGAGGGCCTCCGCCACGGCCCGCGCATAGGCGGCGGTGGCGGCGGGGAAGATGCCGACCAGGACCGCCTGGCGGGCGCGGACCCGCGACCCGCCCCGCGACAGGCGCGCCGCCACGAGGCCCGCGATGTCGGCCGCCGCGAGGCCGAGGGCCAGCCCCTCGTCGATCAGCGCATCGACGCCGCCGATGGAAGGCCGCGAGCCGGTCGTCGGCGCCGCCCGTGCCGGTGCGCCGGGCCACGAAGGTCCCCGAGCCCGCCCGGCCTTCGATCAGTCCCGTTTCCTTGAGGTCGCGGTAGACCTGGCTCACCGTCATGGGGGCGACGCCCGCGTCCTCGGCGAGGTCGCGCACCGAGGGCAGCCGGTCGCCGGCCCTCAGGTCCCCGCAGGCGATGCCGTAGGCGATGAGGCCGCGCAACTGCAGGCCGAGCGGGACCGGCAGTGTGCGATCGAGGGTGAGGCGGATCGGGGCGATGCTCATCTGTGCTAGACGGGTAGCACGGTGGCGGCCAGCGCTACAATCGCGATCCGTGCTCGAAATTGCGGCTGTCTTGCCTGAAATCTGGGCGTGATGCGGGCGTTGACACAGGGAAGATGCCGCGAGTAGCGTCCTAGCCGTCTAGAACATTGTCCGCAGGATGACCGCCGATGATCGACCCGTCCCCGGTTCAGCACGGTCCTCGCCGTCACGGCCTGCCTGGGGGCGTCGCTGGCCGCCGCCGCTCCGGCCGCGGCCGTCACGCGCGGCGGCACCATGGTCTACGGGCGCTACGCCGACAGCCTGTTCCTCGACCCGGTGCTCAACGACGCCAACGTCGACATCTGGATCCTGTCGAACCTCTACGACACGCTGCTGCTGCCGACCGACGACGGCAAGGGCGTGCAGCCGGGCCTCGCCTCGGCCTATGCGGTGGCGCCGGACGGCATGAGCGTGACCCTGACGCTGCGCGACGGCACCATGTTCTCGGACGGATCGCCCATCACGGCCGAGGACGTGAAATGGTCGCTCGACCGCGCCCGCGACCCCAAGGAGGGCATCTGGAACTTCATCGACGAGTCGATCGGCTCGGTCGACATCAAGGACCCCAAGACGGTGGTGCTCACGCTGAAGCATCCCGATCCCGGCCATCGTGGCGGGCCTCAGCGTCTTCAACAACGGCATCATGCCGCAAGAAGCTCGTCGAGGCCATGCCGGGCGCGACGCTGGACGACAAGGCCAAGGCCTTCGCCGAACACCCCGTCGGCTCCGGCCCCTTCGCCTTCGTGTCCTGGAGCCGGGGCCAGGAGATGAAGCTCGTCAAGAACCCGCACTACTGGCGCCAGGGCGCGGACGGCAAGCCGCTGCCCTACCTCGACGGCGTCACCTTCGAGATCCTGCCCGACGACGCGACCCGCATGCTCAAGGTGCAGTCGGGCGAACTCGACGGCGCCGAATTCGTGCCCTTCAGCCGCGTCGAGGAGCTCAAGGCCGACGCCAAGCTCGACATGGAGCTGTTCCCCTCCACCAAGGTGGCCTACGGCAACTTCAACGTCCGGCCCAAGCTGAAGAGCGGCGCCGACAACCCGCTCGCCAACGTCAAGGTGCGCCAGGCGCTGAACTACGCCGCCGACAAGGACGCCATCATCGCCATCGTGACCCACGGCGTCGGCACGCCGATGTCGAGCTTCATGTCGAGCGCGACGCCGCTCCACACCGGCAGCGGCCCCGTCTTCCCGACCGATCCCGCCAAGGCCAAGGCGCTGCATGAAGGAGGCCGGGTTCGACAAGGGCTTCCGCTTCTCCTGCCTGGTCCTCGCCGGCAACGTCGACGAGATCGGCATCGCCACCGCGCTCCAGCAGATGTGGGCCGAGATCGGCGTCACGCTCGACATCGAGCAGGTCGACAACGCCACGCTGACCTCGCGCTACCGCGACGGCGACTTCTCGATGCGGCTCGGCTACTGGACCGACGACATCGCCGACCCGAACGAGATCACCTCCTACTTCGGCTATTATCCCAACATCCAGGCGCAGCATTCGGGCTGGAACGACGCCGACCTTCAACAGCCTGTTCGAAGCCTCGCAGCAGGAGCTCGACGGCGCCAAGCGCGCCGACCAATACGCCAAGATGCAGGCGCTCTATCGCGACGGCCCGACCGTGCCGCTCTACGAATCGCCCTATCCCGTGGTGCTGAAGAAGAGCGTGCAAGGGCTTCCTGCAGATCCCGCTCGGCAACAACATCTTCTCGGGCGCCTCGCTCGAGAAGTGATCGCCGCGCCCGATGCGCCCTCGTCCCGCATCCGCACGGCCCGGGACCGCCCCGCGCCGCCGGGGTCCCGGCGCCGTGCTGAGCTCCGGCTACGTCGTCCGCCGCATCCTGCAGATGGTGCCGACGCTGGTCTTCATCCTGGTCGTGACCTTCGTGCTGGTGCGCCTGCTGCCGGGCGATCCGCTGAGCGCCATCGCGGGCGACCGGGTGACCGGACGCCCAGGTGGCGCAGCGCGCGCGAAGCCTACGGGCTCGACAAGCCGATCCTGACGCAGTTCCTGTTCTACGTCCGCCGGGTCGTCACGGGCGACCTCGGCCGCTCCATCGTGGTGCAGGTGCCGGTCTGGACGCCTCGTCGGCGAGCGCCTGCCGCCGACGCTGCTGCTGTCCGGCATGGCGGTCGCTGATCGGCGTCGGCCTCGCGGTGCCGCTGGCCTTCGTCTCGGCGCTGCGGCGCGGCGGCCCGGCCGACCTCGCCATCCGGGCCGGCGCCCAGGTCGGGCCTGTCGATGCCGGTCTTCTACATCGGGCTCGTGCTGCTCACGGTCTTCGCGGCGCATCTGCGCTGGTTTCCGGTCGGCGGCTACGGCGACGGCTGGGTCGACCGCGTCTACCACCTGTTCCTGCCGGCGCTGACCCTCGGGGTCAGCCTCGCCGCCGTGCTGATGCGCAACCTGCGCGCCGCCATCGTCGACGTGCTCGGCGCCGAATACGTCGACTTCGCCCGCGCCAAGGGGCTGTCCAGCCGCGTGATCCTGCTGCGCCACGTGCTGCGCAACGCGCTGATCTCGACGCTGGCGCTGCTCGGCCCGCACGGTCGGCACGCTGCTCGGCGGCGCCGTCATCACCGAATCGGTCTTCGCCATCCCGGGCGTCGGCCGGCTGATGATCGACAGCATCTACGGCCGCGACTATCCGGTGATCCAGGGGCTGACGCTGGCGCTCGCCGTGACGGTGTCGCTGACCTTCCTGGTCACCGACCTCGTCCAGGCCTCGCTCGACCCGCGGGTGGCGCGGTGACGGCGGCCGAGGACCTGCTGTCGCGGCCCCGGTCGCCGCCGCGGCGCAGCCTGCGGCCGCGCCGCGCCCGGCGTCTCGCCGGCGCTGGCGGCGGGATCGCCATCCTGCGTCGTTCGCCCTGGCGTTGGCCGTCGTGCCGGGCCTCGTCGCGCCCTACGGCCCCACGACCTTCGACTACCGCGCCATCCTGAAGCCGCCCTCGCTCGGCCCACCCTTTCGGCACCGACAATTTCGGCCGGGACATCCTGTCCCGCACCATCTGGGCCTACGCGCATCGACCTGCAGATCGCGCTCTTCGGCACGCTGTTTCCCGTTCGTGTTCGGCACGCTGGTCGGCGCCGTCGTGGGCTATCGCGGGCGGCTGGGCGGAGGCCGTGTTCGGCCGCGTCGTCGACGCCGTCGTGACCTTCCCGCTTCCTGGTGCTGGTCATCGCCATCGTGGCGGTGCTGGGGCCCGGCCTCGTCAACCTCTACATCGCCGTCAGCATCGTCGGCTGGGTGTTCTACGCCCGCATCGTGGCGGCCGAGGTCGCGCTCCAGCGCCGGCTCGACTACGCGGCCGCGGCCCGCGTCATGGGCTATTCCACGACGCCGCATCGTGCTGCGCCACCTGCTGCCCAACGCCATCTCGGCCGCGCTCGTCTATTGGATGACCGACATGGCGCTCTGCATCCTGCTCGGCTCGAGCCTCGGCTATCTCGGCCTCGGCGCGCAGCCGCCGGCGGCCGAATGGGGCGTGCTGATCGCCGGACGGCAAGAACTACATGAACACCGCCTGGTGGATCTCGATCTTCCCCGGCATCGCCATCGTGATCGACCGGGCTCGGCTTCAGCCTGCTCGGCGACGGCCTCGCCGACCTGCTGAGGCCGAAGCCGTGACGGCCCCGCGAATCGAGCACCGCCGGGCACGCTCGCAGGTCCGGCGCCTCACGACCGTCTTCGCCTCGCGCAGCGGACCGTTGACGGCGGTCGACGGCGTCGACCTCGACCTCGCGCCGGGCGAGATCCTGGGCCTCGTGGGCGAATCGGGCTCGGGCAAGAGCGTCACGCTGCGCTCGCTGCTGCGGCTCGTCCATCCGCCGGGCCGGGTCGCCGGCGCAGGTGCTGTGGGGCGGGCGCGACCTGCTCGCGCTCCGCGAGGCGGGCGCTGCGCGCAGCGTGCGGGGCCGCGAGATCGCGATGATCTTCCAGGAGCCCATGACGGCGCTGAACCCGGTGCTCACCGTCGGCCGGCAGATCGACGAGAGCCTGCGGGCCCACACGGCGCTCGACGCGCGCGCCCGGCGCGCCCGCGCGGTCGAACTGCTCGACCTCGTCGGCATCCCGGCGCCGGCCGACGCGGCTCGACGACTATCCGCACCAGTTCTCGGGCGGCATGCGCCAGCGCGCCATGATCGCCATCGCGCTCGCGGGCGAACCCAAGCTGCTGCTCGCCGACGAGCCCACGACGGCGCTCGACGTCACCATCCAGGACCAGATCCTGAAGCTGATCCTCGGCGCTGCGCGACGCGGCTCGGCATGGGCGTGATCCTCGTCACCCACGACCTCGGCGTCGTGGCGCAGAGCTGCGACCGCGTCGCCGTCATGTATGCGGGGCGCATCGTCGAGACCGGCCCGGTCGCGGCGCTCTTCGCGGAGCCGCACCACGCCTATACGCGCGGCCTCCTCGGTTCGGTGCCGCGGGCCGGCGGCGAGCGCCGGCCGCTGCTCTCCATCGACGGCACGCCGCCCGGCCTCGGCGCGCGCCCGCCGGGCTGCGCCTTCCATCCGCGCTGCGGCTTCGCCACCGACCGCTTGCCGCCGCGACACGCCGCCGCTCGCCGACATCGCGCCGCGAGCGCGCCGCCGCCGGCCGCGCGGCGGCCTGCTGGCACCACGAGGCCGTGGCGGCGGCCGGCATCGCGGCCCGCCGTCCCGGTGAGCCGCGCATGACCGCTGCGCCGCTCCTGTCGCTCGAAGACGTCGTGGTGCGCTTCCCCGTCGCCCCGCACGCGTGGCTGGACCGGCTGGCGCGGCCGGCCGGCCCGCGCCGTCCATGCGCTGAACGGCGTGCGCCTCGACGTCGCGCCGCGGCGAGACGCTGGGCCTCGTCGGCGAGTCCGGCTGCGGCAAGTCCACCCTGGCGCGCACGCGTCGTGCGGCCTGCATCGAGCCCGACGACGGCCGCGTCCGCTTCGAGGGGCAGCGACATCGCGGCGCTGCGCCGGCGCCGACCCGGCGCGCCTTCAACCGCCGCGTCCAGATGGTCTTCCAGGACCCCTACGGGTCGCTCAACCCGCGCATGACCGTGCGCCAGGTGCTGGCCGAGGCCCTGTCGGTGCACCGCATGCGGCCCCGGGCCGAGATCCCCGGCCGCATCGCCGAACTCCTCGACCTCGTGCGCCTGCCGCCCGATGCCGCCGACCGCCTGCCGCACGCAGTTCTCGGGCGGGCAGCGCCAGCGCATCGGCATCGCCCGGGCGCTGGCGGTCGAGCCCGACGCTGCTCGTCGCCGACGAACTCGTCTCGGCGCTCGACGTCTCGGTGCAGGCGCAGGTGGTCAACCTGCTGCTCGACCTGCAGGAGCGGCTGCGGCCTGACGGTGCTCTTCGTCGCCCACGACCTGCGGCTCGTGCGCCACATCTCGCACCGCGTCGCCGTGATGTATCTCGGCGCGGTCGTGGAGATCGGCGAGACCGAGGCGCTGTTCTCGCGCCCCGCGCCACCCCTATACGCGGGCGCTGCTCGATGCCGCGCCGGACCTCGACCCGGCGCGCCGCACCGCCGTGGCGGCGGCGCGGGGCGAGCTGCCGAGCCCCCTCGCGCTGCCGCCGGGCTGCCCCTTCCACACGCGCTGCCCGTTCGCCTTCGACCGCTGCCGCATCGAGCGCCCGGTGCTGACGCCCGCGCGGCCGGGCCGCGGCGCGCGGCCTGCCACCTGGACGGTTTCGGCGCAGCGCGGTGAGGGAGGACGCCATGCCGGGTACGCAGCGGTTCGACGCCCTGATGGGCGAGGTCAACGACCTCCTGTGCGCCGTCAACCTGCTCGGCTGGGATGCCCGCACCGGCATGCCGCGGGCGGCCGCGGCGGCGCGGGGCCGCCAGGCCGCGACCCTGACGCGGATCGCCCGGGACCTCGTGGCCGGCGACGCCATGCGGGCCGCCATCGACGCCGCCCGCGAGGCGCTGCCCGAGGGTGAGCCGCGTCGGCGCGCGCTCGACGAGGCGGCGGCGGCGGTCGCGTCGCTGCGCCGCGTGCCGGGGCGGCTGGTCGAGGCGGCGGCCGAACTCAAGGGCGAGGCGCAGGCGGCCTGGGTCGAGGCGCGTGCCGCCGGGGATTTCGCCGCCTTCCGTCCCTGGCTTGAGCGCACCGTGGCGCTCCAGCGCGAATGGGCCGAGGCGCTCGGCTATGCCCAGCACCCCTACGACGCGCTGCTCGGCCAGTACGAACCCGGCCTGACGCTGGCCGCGCTGCGACCGCTCTTCGACACGCTGCGGGACGGGATCCGCCCGCTCCTCTCCCGCGCCCTGGCGCTGGCCGGCCCCGAGCCGGCCTTTCTGGGGCGCCGGTTTGCCGTCGCGGCGCAGCGCGACTTCGCTCTCGGCATCGCGGGCCGTTTCGGCTACGACCTCGCGCGCGGCCGGCTGGACGACACGGTCCATCCCTTCGAGGTGTCGATGGGGCGCGACGACGTCCGCATCACGGCGCGCTTCCGCGAGGATTGGCTGCCGGCCGGGCTCTTCGCGGTCTGGCACGAGGCCGGGCACGGCCTCTACGAGCAGAACGTCGATCCCGGCCTGTCGCGCAGCCTGGCGACGACCGATCTCCTCAACCTCTACGCCGTCGCCGGGGCGAGCTTCGGCCTGCACGAATCGCAGTCACGGCTGCTCGAGAACCGCGTCGGGCGGTCCTTCGCCTTCTGGCGGCTCCATTTCGACGCGCTCCGGGCCTGTTTCCCCGACCAGCTGCGCGACGTCGACGGGGCGGGCTTCTGGCGCGCCGTCAACCGGGCGCGGCCGAGCCTCATCCGGGTCGAGGCGGACGAGCTGACCTACGACGCCCACATCATGGTGCGCACCGAGATCGAGGCGGCGCTGATCTCCGGCGACCTCGCGGCGCGCGACGTCCCGGGCGCCTGGTCGGAGGCCATGGGCTCTGCGCTCGGCCTCGCGGTGCCGAACCACCGCGACGGCGCCCTGCAGGACGTGCACTGGGCGTCCGGCATGATGGGCTCCTTCCCGACCTACACGCTCGGCAACGTCATGGCGGCGCAGATCTTCGAGGCCGCGGAGCGGGACGGCGGCGTGGCGGCGGGGCTCGCCACGGGCGACTACGCGCCCCTCGCGGGCTGGCTCGCCCACCAGGTCCACCGCCACGGCCGCAGCCGGACCCCGTCCGAGATCCTCGCCGGCGCCACGGGCTCCGGCCTCGACGCCGGCCCCTATCTGGCGGCGCTGGCCGCCAAGGTCGATCGGCTGGCGACGGGTTAGACGGTGCGGACCCTTGGGGTTCGGAAGGGCGATGCGCGAGCGGCCTCATGCGGAGGGCGGTCGGGACGCGTACAGGCATCGGGGCCCGCCCAGCCGCGCGGCGCTCCTCGCCCCACCCCCTCCGCAGTCATGCCCGGGCTTGTCCCGGGCACCCACGCCGGCCCGCGCCGCCGCGGGGTCTCGGACCAGGCCGGGACCGTTCGGGTGCTAGGCGCGGCTCGGCGCGACGTGGGTGGCCGGGACAAGCCCGGCCATGACTGGAGAGAGGGTGGGGGCCGTTTCGGATCCCTCATTCGCCTCCTCACCGGCCCTTCCGCACCCCCTCCGCCGTCATGCCCGGGACAAGCCCGGCCATGACTGGAGAGAGGGTGGGGGCCGTTTCGGATCCCTCATTCGCCTCCTCACCGGCCCTTCCGCACCCCCTCCACTGTCATGCCCGGGCTTGTCCCGGGCACCCACGCCGGCCCGTGCCGCCGCGGGGTCTCGGACCAGGCCGGGACCGTTCGGGGCTAGGCGCGGCTCGGCGCGGCGTGGGTGGCCGGGACAAGCCCGGCCATGACTGGAGGAGGGTGGGGGCCGTTTCGGATCCCTCATTCGCCTCCTCACCGGCCCTTCCGCACCCCCTCCACTGTCATGCCCGGGCTTGTCCCGGGCACCCACGCCGGCCCGTGCCGCCGCGGGTCCTCGGGCCGGGCCGGGGCCGTCCAGGGGCCGGCGCGGCTCGGCGCGACGTGGGTGGCCGGGACAAGCCCGGCCATGACGGAGAGCAGGGCGGGGACCGTTTCGGATCCCTCATTCGCCTCCTCACCGGCCCTTCCGCACCCCCTCCACTGTCATGCCCGGGCTTGTCCCGGGCACCCACGCCGGCCCGCGCCGCCGCGGGGCCTCGGGCCGGGCCGGGGCCGTCCGGGGACCGGCGCGGCTCGGCGTGGCGTGGGTGGCCGGGACAAGCCCGGCCATGACGGAATGGAGGGCGGAGATCGCTTCTGGTCCGCCGTGCCTCCTCGACCGGTCTCCTCCACCGTCATGCCCGGGCTTGTCCGCGGCACCCGTGCCCGAGAGGCGCGGGGGACGGCAGCGCGGCCCCCGCGATTGTCGGGATGGCCCGAAACACTCTAGATGCGCGGGCAGGCGGCGCCGCATCGGTGGCAAGGGGGCGAGAGACATGAAGATCCGCGAGTTCGGCGTCGAGATCTGGATGAACCGGTACGAGAACGCCTGCGAGCTGAACCTCGCCGAGACCTGCGTCGAATCGCTGACCGTCGCGGAACTGCTGGCGATGGCGGGCCGCACGGACACCATCCTCGACGAACTCCTGCCTCTCAAGCTGACCTATGGCGCCATCGAGGGCAGCGCGCGCCTGCGCGGGCTGATCGCCGGCCTCTACGACCGGCAGGGGCCCGACAACGTCGTCGTCACGCATGGGGCGATCGGCGCCAACGCGCTCGTCTACAGTACGCTGGTCGAACCCGGGGACCGCGTGGTTTCGGTGCTGCCGACCTACCAGCAGCATTCGTCGATCCCCGAAAGCCTCGGGGCGGACCTCCAGGTGCTCAGGCTCCGCGAGGAGGACGGCTTTCTCCCCGACCTCGGCGCGCTCCGCCGCCTGGCGACGCCCGGCACCAAGCTCATCGCGATGAACAACCCCAACAACCCCACCGGGGCGCTGATGGACGCCCCCGTCCTGCGAGAGGTGGTCGACATCGCCCGCGGCTGCGGGGCCTGGCTCCTGTGCGACGAGGTGTACCGCGGCACCGACCAGGAGGGCGAGGGCACGACGGCATCGATCGCCGACCTCTACGAGCGGGGGATCAGCACCGCCAGCATGTCGAAGACTTTCTCGCTGGCGGGCCTCCGCCTCGGCTGGATCGCGGCACCGACGGCGCTGATCCGCGCCGTCAGCATTCACCGCGACTACAATACCATCAGCGTCGGCATGCTCGACGACCTGTTCGCCGCCATCGCGCTCGAGAGCCGCGAGCGTATCCTGGCGCGCAGCCGCGCCATCACGCGCCGCAACCTCGCGATCCTCGACGAGTGGGTGACGCGCGAGGGCGTGGTCTCGTGGGTGAAGCCGCGCTCGGGCACGACGGCGCTGCTGAAATACCACCTTCCCGTCCCCTCGGAAGACCTCTGCCTCAAGCTGCTGGAGCGCACCGGCGTGCTGTTGACCCCGGGCAGCGCCCTCGACATGGACGGCTATCTCCGCATCGGCTTCACCAATGCCGAGGCCGCGCTGCGCGAGGGCCTGCGCAGGATGGCGGTCTTCCTGCGCGAGGAGCGGGCGGCGGCCGGCTGAGGCCCGGGCCAGCCGTGGGTGCGGCGGTCCGCGGTCTCGCCCTCGTGGCGCTCGTGCTCGCCACCGGGCTGGTGCTGGCGCCGCTGCAGAGCGCCGCGGCGGCCTTCGGCCGGCGGGGGTGGGGGCGCTGGCCGCGCCCGGTGTGCCGCGTCGCCCTGGCGCTGCTCAGGGTCCGGGTCGTGGCACAGGGTGCCGCCGTGCCGGCCGCACCGCGCCTGATCGCCGCCAACCACGTCTCCTGGCTCGACATCCTGGCCGTGTCGAGCGTCGAGCCCGTGGCGTTCCTGGCGAAATCCGAGGTCGCGTCCTGGCCGCTGATCTCGCGTATCGCCGCCGAACGGGGGACGGTCTTCGTCGAGCGCGGCCGGCCCCGCTGCATCCCGGCGGTCAATCGCGCGATGTCGGCGCGCCTTGCGGCCGGCGGCAGCCTCCTGCTGTTTCCCGAGGGGACCACCTACGACGGGAGCGTCGTCGGCCCCTTCCGCACGTCGCATCTCGCCTGCCTGGCGCAGGGCCGCGGCGCCACCCGGCCCGGCACCGGCCACGCCGTCCAGCCCCTCGCGATCCGGTACTCCGACCCCCGTGCCGCCTGGGTGGGCGACGCGGCGCTTGTCCCGCACCTGTGGGACGTGCTCAGGAACCCGCCTGTCACGGCGGTGCTGGCCTACGGCCCCATCCGCGCCGTACCGCACGGCTTCGACCGGAAGGCGCTCGGCCGCGCGCTGCGCGAGGAGGTCGCCGGGATGGTGGCCGGCGCGAGTCCGGCGCCGGCGCCCCGGCGCGCGCCGGCGGGACCCGTGGCGGCGGACCGGGGGCGCTCCCCCGTGACGCCTCTCGGGGCGGAGCCGCCGCGTGATCCCCGCAACGGATGATGAGGACGGCTCCGGTCCCGCGGGCGCCTAAACGGCCGCGGCCCGGCGGGCGCGCCCCGGGCGGCCCGCCGCACGCGGCGGCAGTGTCGCGGCGAGACGGGCCGCCTGGGTGCGGATGTCCGGCACGGCGGTGATCTCCCAGAAGGTGCCGGCCGTCACGGGGCCGAGCGCGAAGAGGCGGTCCGAGGCGCCCCCGTCGGCGCCGATCAGGGCGCCGGTCTCGGACACGTCGAGGCCGAGGCCGAGCGGGTCCGGGCGGGCGAAGCCGCCCTCGATCAGGGCGCGCAGGAGCGGGTTGCCGGAGCCGCCGATGTCGGGCGCCCGCCCGCGGCATTCGAAGACCGCCGCGGCCTCGAGGCGGGTCGTGCCGGCCCCGCCGCGCCGGGTCACGGCGACGTCGACGCCGTCCGGCCGCGGCGCGAAACCCGTGACATGCCCGGCGAGCAGCCGGAACTGGCCGCGCGCCCCGGCGTCGGCCAGGCGCTCGGCCGCCACCGGGGCGATCCGGTGCCGGTGCACGTTCCAGTAGGGGCCCGCGTGGCGCAGGAAGCGGCGGCGCTCGGCCGGCGGCAGGGCGCGCCACAGGGCCTGCGTGTGGGGCCGCAGGCCGTCGAACGCGCAGCGCCAGTCGGCCCCCTGCCGCTCCGCCGCGGCGGCCCGGCCGCGCAGCCAGTGCATCAGCGCCGCCGTGGTCGGGGCGGCCGGCAGGTCGGCCTCGGCGAGGGCGTCCGGCACGATGCCGGCCCGATGGGGCAGGGGCAGGAGGCCGTGGCGCGACACGGCCGTGATGGGGCCGCGGTGGCCGCCGTGCAGCAGCCAGAGCACGCGGTCCACCATGGTGAGGCCCGTACCCACCACCACGACAGGGGCGTCGGGCGCGAGCCGGCACGGCCCGGGGTCGCCCCAGCCGGTGTGGCGCCAGGGCTCGGGCGGCAGCGGCGGCGCCTCGTTGCCGGTCGCCACCACGGCGGCCCCGGCGAGGATCGGCGGCAGGGCGCCGCCCTCCGGGTCTGCGCACGTCACCATCACGCCCGGCCCGCGCGGCACGGCCGAGAGGGCCTCGGCCTGCACGTGGCGGAGCCGGCCCGCGGCGCGGTGGGGCGCCACGAGGTCGGCGAGATAGGCCGCGTAGAGGCGCCGCGGCGCGAAGCCGTCGGGTCCGCAGGCGCCGTGCCCTCCGGCGGCGAGCCAGGCGACGAAATGGTCGGGCCGGTCCGGCACCGCGCTCATGTTGGCGGCCCGGACATTAAGCAGGTGGTCGGGGTGGCGCGTCGCATAGGCGATGCCGGCGCCGAGCACGGCGCGACGCTCCACCACGACGATCTCAAGGCCGCGCCGGCCGTCGCGGAGCAGCTGGAGGGCCAGCAGCACGCCACTGGCGCCCCCGCCCAGGATCGCGACGCGCTCCATCGCGGGGAAGCCTCAGCCGGCCGCCACCTTGCGGGGATCGGGCGCGGTGCGCAAATCGCCGACCGTCAGCGTGTTGGCCACGGTCTCGCCGAAAGGACCCGCATTGCGGGCACGGCCCCGGTCGATCCCCGTCGTCGCGCGCAGCGGCAGCTTGGGGAAGACCAGCTCGGCGAAGCGGTAGCATTCCTCCAGATGGGGATAGCCCGACAGGATGAAGCGGTCGATGCCGAGTGCCATGTACTCCTTCATGCGCGCCGCCACCTCGTCCGGGTCGCCGACCAGCGCCGTCCCGGCCCCGCCGCGCACGAGGCCGACGCCGGCCCACAGGTTCGGCGCGATCTCGAGCTTGTCGCGCCGGCCCCCGTGCAGCGCCGCCATACGCTGCTGGCCCACCGAATCGTAGCGCGCGAAGACCTGCTGCGCCTTGGCGACGGCGTCGTCGTCGACGTAGCGGATCAGGTCCTCGGCCGCCGCCCAGGCTTCGCGCGACGTCTCGCGCACGATGACGTGGAGGCGGATGCCGTAGGAGAAATCGCGGCCGCGGGCCGCGGCGGCGAGCTTGGCGTCGGCGAGCTTCCTGGCGACGTCGGCCGGCGGCTCGCCCCAGGTGAGGTAGGTGTCGACATGCTCGGCGGCGACCCGCATGCCGGCCTCGGAGGAGCCGCCGAAATAGAGCGGGGGGTGGGGCGACTGGACGGGCGGGAACAGCAGCCGGCCGTTCTCGATGCGCAGGTGCTCGCCCTCCTTCGACACCGTCTCGAGGCGGAGCAGCCGGCGGTAGATGTCGAGGAACTCGTCCGTCACGGCATAACGGGCGTCGTGCGGCAGGAACACGCCGTCGCCCCGCGCCTCGACGGGATCGCCGCCCGTGACGACGTTGATGAGCAGCCGTCCGTTCGAGATGCGGTCGAGCGTCGCCGTCATGCGGGCCGCGACGGCGGGCTCCTGCAGGCCCGGCCGGACCGCGACGAGGAAGCGCAGGCGTTGGGTCAGCGGCACAAGCGAGGACGCCACCACCCAGGAATCCTCGCAGGACTGGCCGGTGGGCAGCAGCACGCCGAAATAGCCGAGCTCGTCCGCCGCGCGGGCGATCTGGCCGAGGTAGGCGTGCGTCACGTGCCGGGCGCCGGTCTCGCTCGCGAGATGGCGCCCGTCCCCGTGGGTGGGCAGGAACCACAGGACATCGGTCTCGGTGGCGGGGGCGGGGAGGTCGAGCGGGGTGGTCATGGCGTGTCTCTCGGGAGATCGGGGCGGCGGGCGAGCGGGGTCGCGGACCGGGGCTAGCTGCCGGGCTTCCAGACCACGGCAGCGATGTCGAGCCTGGCCGGGATGAGGTGGAGCGCCAGGAAGGCATCCGCGACGGCCTGCTGGCCGGCCGTCACGGCCGGGGTGAGCGGCGCCACGCCATGCGCCTGGCGGGCCAGCGCCACCGCCACGACGGGTTTGGGCAGCTTGACGCCCTCGGCGAGTTCGGCCGCGGCCTCGTCGGGATGGGCCGCCTCCCAGTCGTCGACGTCGCGCACGGCATCGATGATGGCGGCCACGACCTTGGGCTCGGTCTGGGCGAAGGCGCGGCTGGCGAGATAGAATTGCAGGTTGCCGGCGAGACCCTCTCCGGTCGCCAGCGTGCGGGCGCCGGTCGCCGCCTGGGCGGCCGCGAGATAGGGGTCCCAGATCGCCCAGGCGTCGACCGCGCCGCGCTCAAAGGCGGCGCGGGCGTCGGCGGGGGCGAGGAACACCGGCGTGATGTCGCCATAGGCGACGCCCGCCTTCTCCAGTGCCTTGACGAGCAGGAAGTGGACGTTGGATCCCTTGTTCAGCGCCACGCGCTTGCCCTTGAGGTCGGCGAGCGACGCGATGCCGCTGTCCTTGGGCACGAGGATCGCTTCGCCGGCCGGAGCGGGCGGCTCGCTGGCGACATAGACGAGGTCGGTGCGGCCGGCCTGGGCGAAGACGGGCGGCGCATCGCCGGTCTGGCCGACATCGATCGCGCCGGCCCGGATCGCTTCGAGGATCGGCGGGCCGGAGGGGAACTCGCTCCATTCGGCCGTAAAGCCCAGCGGCTTCAGTCGCGCGTCGAGCCCGCCATGCTGCTTCAAGAGGAGGAGATTGCCGTATTTCTGGTAGCCGATCCGCACCGTGTGGTCGGCCGCGACCGCGAGAGGCGGTGCGGCGAGCAGCAGGCAGGCCACCAGGGCTGAACGCGGACGTCGCATGGGATCTTGCACTCGCGCTGGGATCCGCAGCGGAAGCGCCGCGGGTCGTTCGGGGTGTAATTTGACTTCGTCTACCAATATAGTCAACGTTGGTCGCGACGAGGCATCCCGCGGTTGGGGGCCGGAGGTTCAAGCATGCAGGGCAGCCTGTCGGAGATCGGGCGGCGGATCGCGCCGCGCAACACGGTGCCGTGGCGCGAGGCCGCCTCGGCGGCCGGGCGCCTCGGGCGAGCGCGCCATGGGGGCTGGCTCCTGCCCGTCCTCCTCGTCGCGGTTTGGCAGGTCGCGAGTTCGCTGCGGCTCGTCTCGGATGCCGTCCTGCCGGCGCCGACCGCCGTGGTGGCGGCGGCCTGGCAGCTCACGCGCTCGGGCGACCTGCCCCACCACATGGGCGTCAGCTTCCTGCGCGCCATGGCGGGCCTCGTCGTCGGGGGCGGCATCGGCTTCGCGCTCGGGCTCGCCAACGGGCTCTCGCGATTGAGCGACCGGCTGACCGACACGACGCTGCAGATGGCCCGCAACGTGCCGCATCTCGCCCTCATCCCGCTGGTGATCCTCTGGTTCGGCATCGGCGAGGAGGCCAAGCTGTTCCTCGTGGCGCTCGGGGTGTTCTTTCCGGTCTACGTCAACACGCTGCACGGCATCCGCACCGTGGACCCGCAGCTGGTCGAGATGGGCCGCTGCTACGGCATGACGCCGACGGTGCTGTTCCGCCGCGTGATCCTGCCGGGCGCGCTGCCGTCGGTCTTCGTGGGGCTGCGCTTCGCGCTCGGGGTGATGTGGCTGACGCTGATCGTCGCCGAAACCATCGCGGCCCAGTCGGGCATCGGCTACATGGCCATGCAGGCGCGCGACTTCCTCCAGACCGACGTTATCGTCCTGGCCATCGCCATCTATGCGGCGCTCGGCAAGCTCGCCGACGGGGTGACGCGGGCGCTCGAGCGGCGCTGCCTCGCCTGGCATCCGGCGTTCCGGGCATGACCGGCGCGGCGGAGCGGGGCGGCGGCCTCTCGGTCACGGCCCGCGGCCTGTCGCGCGGCTTCGGCGGCGCGCCGGTGCTGCGCGGCCTCGACCTGCACGTGCCGGCCGGGCAGTTCATCGCGGTCGTGGGCCGGAGCGGTTCGGGCAAGAGCACGCTGCTGCGGCTGCTCGGTGGCCTCGACGGTCCGGACAGCGGCCGGGTGGCGGTCGGGGGCGCGGGCGACGCCGCGGCGATCACCCGCGTGATGTTCCAGGAGCCGCGGCTCCTGCCGTGGGCGAGCGTGCTCGACAACGTGATGGTGGGCCTGGGTCCGCGCCCGGGGCCGGCCGGCGCGGCCCGGGCCCGCGCGGCGCTCGGGCGCGTCGGGCTCGCCGACCGCGCCGCCGAATGGCCGGCGGGCCTGTCGGGCGGCCAGAAGAGCCGCGTCGCGCTGGCGCGGGCCCTCGTGAGCCGGCCGGGTCTCCTGCTGCTCGACGAGCCGCTCGGCGCCCTCGACGCGCTGACCCGCATCCAGATGCAGGGGCTGGTCGAGGCGACATGGCGGGAGGACGGGTTCACGGCGCTGCTGGTGACGCACGACGTCGCCGAGGCGGTGATGCTCGCCGACCGGATCGTGCTCCTGGCCGAGGGGACGGTGGCGCTCGACCTGTCCGTCGACCTGCCGCGCCCGCGCCGGCGGGGCTCGCCCGAGGCGGCGGCGCTGGAGAGCGCGATCCTGGACCACCTGCTGCAGGAGCGCGGGCCGGAGACCGGGCGGCGCGCCTCCTGAGGCGCGCTCGCTGCGGACCCGTCAGCGCGCGCTGCGCGGGCGGTATCCCGCCGGGCTGATGAGCTCCAACGCGTCCTCGTCCTCCTCGCCGAGGAGGTCGCGTGCGTGGAGGATGTCGTCCATCTCGGCGAAGACGTGGTCGACCTCGCCGGCGCGGATCGGCGAGACGGGCGAGTAGTGCGGGCGCGCCTGGTCCTGGGGTTGGGGTTCGGGGCGAGGGCCGCCGCCGCCGATGTCCAGCGCATCGAGGTCGTCGAGCAGCGCCATCGCCCGCGCGTCGATGGCCTTGATCCAGACACGGTAGAGCGCCTCGGCGGCGCGGAAACTGTCGCTGCCGCGGTCGGTCACGTCCTCGATCACGGCATAGGCCCGGTCGAAGTCCGCCTTGAGATTGCGCAGGTGTTCGCGGTGGGCGGGCGTGATCGCGGCGACTCGGGTCACGGTGTCCTCCTCCACGATCGCGCGCGGCACAGCCGCCCTGACGCCGCCGGAACGGGACTCCCGTGTAGATCATCCGGCCGCGCCAGACAACGGGCCGGCACCGGGGGCGCCGGCCTCGGGTCGAGATCCGGTCGTCGCGCGCCCGCTTTCAGGCCTTGAAGCCGCGCAGCGCCGCGAACGGACCGTCCTTGATGGCCGCCTCCGCGGCATCGAGGACCGCCGAGACCTGGTCGACCGCATCCGCCAGCGAGGACGCGCCGCCGCTTGCCAGCCGTCCCCCGGCGGCGTCCCGGTGTCCGCCGCCCCGGAAGCGGCGCGCCGCATCGAGCGCCGTCCCGTCGTTGGAGCGGAACGACATCGAGCCGGACCGCCCGACGTTGATGACCAGCGTCGTCTCGCCGCGCGCCATCAGGGCGTCCGAGACGCGCTGGAACATGCCGGGATCGAGGCCGAAGGACAGCCTCGCGCCGGTCTTCAGCCTGGCGAAGAGCGCCGGCGACTCGGCGAGGCGCGGCGCGAGGCGCATGCGCGTCGTCGCGTCGGGATCGTCGCCGGGAGTGCCGGCCAGCAGGCCGTCGACGACGCGCGCCCGCAGGGAGCCCGCCTCCCGCTCGATGGCGGCCGGCGTCGCGCCCTGCCGCAGCAGCGCCGCCATGCCCAGCAGCAGCGCGCCCATGAAGCGGTCGTGCCAGGGATGCGCCACGGGCACGTAGGCCGAGACGCTGTCCCAGAAGACGTCGTCGAGGGCCTGCCCCAGCCTGAAGACGGGCCTGTCCTTGCGCCACAGGTCGACGGCGTCGATGGCTTCGACGAGGAGGGCGAGGTCCTGGTCGGATGCGCCGTCCGGTGCGCCGGCGCCGTACAGGTCCGCGTGATCGTAGGCGAGCCGCGTGGCGCAGCGCGTGTCGTCGATCAGGACGAGCACGTCGGGGTCGCCCGTGGCGATGCTCCGCAGACCGGGCCAGGCGGGGGAGCGGGGCGCCTCCTGGCCGAAGCCGCCCGCCTTCAGCTGGTCGAGCGAGGATGCGTGATGGTCGAGGACGACGAGGCGATGGTGCCGTCCGTCCCCCCGCCGCGCGTTGAGCGCCACGACGTTGCGTATGAACTCGACCGCGGGCGCCTCGAGCCCGAGGTCGGTCATGAGCAGCGTCTCGGGCGCGTCGGCGCGCGACAGCCGGGCCAGTTCCTGGGCCACGACCGGTCCCACATCCGCGTAGCGGGACACGTGGACGACGCGTTCGGGCCCGGCGCGGACATGGGCGACGGTGGATGCCCCGTATCCGTCGAGATCGTGATGGGTCAGCTGCGTCAGCGTCACGCGGGGTCGCCTCCTGGGTCGGACCGCCGCACGGGCCCGTCGGACCGTTGCGATACGCCCACCGGTCCCGGCCGTCTATGGCGAGGGACGCTCCCCTGCCGCCTCAGCAGCGGCGCCGCCGTGGCCGCGCGCGGCAGGGTGGAGCGTCGCCGGGTCCGACGCGGCCCGCAGGACATCCGAGATCGCCTGGGCCAGGGCCGCCTGGGTGAACGGCTTGCGCAGGCGCGGCAGCCGCCCCGCCTCGGGACCGGACGGCTCGGCGAAGGCGCTGGCGAGCAGCATCGGCAGCCCGGGGCGCAGGCGCTCGGCGGCCTCGGCGAGCTGGAGGCCCGTCATCCCGGGCATGACCTGATCGGTGACGAGGAGGTCGATCGCGGCGTCGGACCGGAGGACCCGGAGCGCCTCCTCCGCGGTGGGCGACGCCGTCACCCGATGGCCGAGGTCCTCGATCATCGCCGCCATGCCGGACAGGACGAGGGCATCGTCGTCGACGAGCAGCACCTGCACGGACCTTTCCGGCAGGGCGGCGGCGGCCGGCGCCGGCCGGGGGGCCGAGGCCGCCGGCGTATCGGCGACCGGGAGCCAGAGCCGGACGCAGGTCCCGGCGCCGGGCGTGCTCTCGATGCGCATCGTCCCGTCCGACTGCAGGGCGAAGCCGTGCACCATCGCGAGCCCGAGCCCCGTGCCCTTGCCGACCGGCTTCGTGGTGAAGAAGGGCTCGCTGGCCCGCGCCAGCGTTCCGGCATCCATGCCCTCGCCCGTGTCCGAGACCGACACCACGACGTACCGGGCCTGCGCCAAGCCCTCGACCTCGCCCGGCCCGACCGCCTCGGTCCGGCCCTCGATGGTGATCGTGCCGCCCTTCGGCATGGCGTCCCTGGCGTTCACGGCGAGGTTCAGCAGCGCCATCTCGAGCTGGTTGGCGTCGACGCGGGCCGGAGGAAGCCGAGCCGGGAACCGCGTCTCGACGCTCACCGTCGAGCCGAGCGAGCGCACCAGCAGGTCCTTCATGCCGAGCACCAGACGCGACACGTCGACGGCCTCGACGTCGAGGTCCTGGCGGCGCGAGAACGCCAGCAGGCGCTGGGTCAGGGCGGCGCCGCGGCGGGCGCCTTCGGCGGCCCCCTCGACGTAGCGGCGCAGCCGGGGATCGTCGGGCAGGCGCTTGGCGAGCAGCTCGAGGTTGCCCAGCACCGCCGAGATCAGGTTGTTGAAGTCGTGGGCGATGCCGCCCGCGAGCTGGCCCACGACCTCCATCTTCTGGGACTGGCGCAACGCCGCCTCGGCCGCTTCCCGGCGGCCCATCTCGGTGAGGAGGTCCTGCCGCGCCCGGGCCTCCTCCCGCGCGGTGCGCATCGCCAGCAGCGTCACGCCCGACAGCGTCAGCGCCACCGCCAGCGCCACCGTCCCGTAGGCGAAGAGGTGGACGCGCCAGGGCCGCAGGACCGCGGCCGTGCTGAGGCCGTAGCCGACGTAGATCGGATAGGCGGCGAGCTTGCGGAAGATCGAGATCCGCTCGATCCCGTCGATGGGCGAGGTGATCCGCACCGGCGCCTCGCCGACCCGGGCCAGGACGGCGCTGGCGTTCCAGGGGGCGAGCGTCTGCTCCAGCTCCCGGCCGGACAGGGCGGGAACCCGCGTCAGGATCACACCATCGGCCCGCACCAGCGCCATGCTGTCGTCCGGCGACGCCGACAGCGTGCGCTGGAAGGCTTCGAAATAGTCCTGCGACACCGAGATGGCGGTCGCGCCGGCGAAACGCCCGTCCGGACCCTTCACGGCCCGGGCGATGTTGAGCTTCGGGCTGGCGCTGAAGCGGCCCGTGACGGGGCCGCCGACCGCGAGCCCGCCCGCGTCGAGCACCGGTTGCTGGGCTTCGGCCGGTGCGGCCCCGGGGCCGGCGCCGCCGGCCGGCAGCAGCATGCGGAAATAGTCGCGGTCGTAGACGTTGGTGGCCGGCACCGGGGCATAGCGGCTGTGGGCCGTGACCCGCCCCTGCGCGTCGATGAGGAAGAGCGACCCGACCTCCCTGAGCTCGTGGTCGATGCTGGCCAGGTAGGCGTGGCGGGCGGCCTCGGTCTCGTCCGGGGCGGAGCGCAGATGCTCGTCGATCCGCGCGAAGATGAGTTCGTAGGCCTGGAACGCCGCGGCGGCATGCTGTTCGAGCACCTCCGCGGTCCGCTCCGCGCGCTGGCTGGCCTCGTGCAGCACGAGCCGGCGCTCCTGCCAGGCGGCGCCCGCGAAGAGGGCGGCCGGCAGGATGAACGAGGCCGCGAGCAGCACGCGCAGGCTCCGCACGGTGCCGCTCGTCGATGGGGATCGGGGCGAGGAACGTGTCACGAGCGTCCGGAAGGCGACCACGGGCGATCCTACAGGCAAAGCCGGCGGAACGCGACGGCGTCGATCGACCGGGAGCCGGATCGCCGCCTTCCGGTCAGGTCACCGTATGGACCCAGCCGAACGGGTCCGGCGCGAGGCCGCGCTGCATGTCGGTCAGGGTTCGGCGGAGCTTCTCGGTGAGGCCCGCGGCATCGCCCGACCCCGGGATGTTGAACTCGCCCTCGGGCGTCCGCACGGTGCCGATCGGCGTGATGACGGCGGCGGTGCCGCAGGCGAAGACTTCGCGCAGGCGGCCGCTCGCCGCATCGGCGCGCCACTGGTCGATCGCATAGGGCGTCTCGCGGACCGGGATGCCCTCGCGCTGGGCCATGGCGATCACCGAGGCTCGCGTGATGCCGGGCAGGATGGTGCCGAGCGGCGGGGTCTCGAGCGAACCGTCGTCCATGACGAAGAACACGTTCATGCCGCCGAGTTCCTCCACCCAGCGGCGCTCCGCGGCATCGAGGAAGACGACCTGCTCGCAGCCATGCCGGTAGGCTTCGGCCTGGGCGGCGAGGCTCGCGGCATAATTGCCGCCGCATTTCGCCGCGCCGGTGCCGCCCGGCGCGGCCCGCGTATAGTCCTGCGACGCCCAGACCGTGACGGGCTTGGCGCCCCCCTTGAAGTAGGAGCCGACCGGGGACGCGATGACCATGTAGAGGTATTCCTTCGAGGGCCGCACCCCCAGGAACACTTCGCTGGCGAACATGAAAGGCCGGATGTAGAGGCTCCCGCCCGCCATGGTGGGGATCCACGCCCGATCGGCCCGGATCAGGTGCTCCAGCGAGCCGAGGAACAGCGCCTCGGGCAGGGCCGGCATGGCCATGCGCTCCGCCGAGCGCGCGAAGCGGGCGGCGTTCTGGTCCGGCCGGAACAGGGTCGCGCCGCCGTCGGGCGTGGCATAGGCCTTGAGCCCTTCGAAGATCTCCTGCGCATAGTGCAGGACCGCCGCGGCCGGATCCATCGTCACGGGGGCGCGGGCCTCGACCCGGGCGTCGAACCACCCGCGGCCCTCGGCATAGTTGATCACCACCATGTGGTCGGTGAACACGCGGCCGAAGCCGGGGTCGCTCAGCAGTTCGGCCCGCCGGTCGGCCGGAACAGGCGAGGCGTGGGGCTTGACCGTGAAGGCTGCGCCGTCGCCGGCTGATCCAAGGGATGGCATGATGCTTCCGTCCTGACCTGGGCTCGAAATGGGACCACGCGTCCTCGCCGGGCGAGGACTTGATCCCGTCTTGTGCCGAGACGGCCCGGAGGTGGCAAGGCCGCCGATGCGACGCCGCGCGCCCCGGCCGCTCGTGCCCGGCCGGTCCGCCGTGCTATGGCTGCGCCGGCCGCGCCGCGCCTGCAGCACCGCCCTTGCCGCGCCGCCCCCTGCCGGAGGAGCACGGATGGCCCGGGCCGCCGCGTCCGCGATGCCGCCCGCCCCGCCGAGAGGAGCCCCCCGATGTCCTATGATCCGCCACCCCATGTCACGCAGCACTGGCGGGTCGCCAAGCCCGCCGCGACCGGGCGGCGCGGCATGGTGGTGGCCCAGGCGCGCGATGCCGCCGAGGCGGGCGTCGCCGTGCTCGACGCGGGCGGCAACGCCGTCGATGCCGCGGTGGCGACGGCGCTGGCCCTGGCGGTGGTCGAACCCTGGAACTCCGGCCTGGGCGGTATCGGCTTCGCGCTGGTCCACCCCGCCGGCGAGGCGCGCGCCACCGCGGTGGACTTCGGCCCCGTGGCGCCCGCGGCGCTCGACCCGTCCCGGTTCCCGCTGACGGGACGCATCAAGCGCGACCTCTTCGCCTGGCCGGAGGTCGAGAACGACGCCAACATCCACGGTCCCCTGTCCTTCGTGATCCCCTCGGCGGTCGCCGGCTACGACGCCATGCAGGCGCGCTGGGGGCGCCTGCCGCTGGCGGAGGTGATCGCGCCCGCGCTCGCCTTGGCCCGGCGCGGTCTCGCGGCCGACTGGTTCACGACGCTGAAGGTCGCCAACGCCGCCGCCACGCTGCGTCTCTACCCCGAAAGCGCCCGCATCTACCTGCCGGACGGGCTGCCGCCGGTGGCGCCCTACCAGGGCACGCCGGGCTTCATGCCGCTCGGCCGCCTCCCCGACACGCTGGAGGCCCTCGCCCGTGGCGGCCTGCGCTCGTTCTACGAGGGCGAGGTGGCCGTCGCCCTGGCGCAGGACATCACCGCCCTCGGGGGCGTGGTGTCGCGTGCGGACCTCGCCGGCTGCGCGGCGCGTCTGCGCCCCGCCGACGAGATCGCGTGGCGCGGCCGCGTGGTGCAGACGCCCGGCGGGCTGACGGCGGCGCCGACGCTGGCGCGCGTCCTGTCGGCCATGGATCCGATCGAGGCCACCGCGCCCGACGCGCGCTGGTTCACGGCCCTGGCCCGCGCCCTGCGGGCCGCCTATGCGGAACGGCTGGCGGGCCTCGGCGATGGCGAGCCGCGCGGCGCCGACAGCTGCACCACGCACCTCGCCGTCTGCGACGCGGACGGCGCCATGGTGGCGGTGACCACGACGCTGCTGTCCTCGATGGGCAGCCGCGTGGTGCTGCCGGGCAGCGGCGTGCTGATGAACAACGGCGTGATGTGGTTCGATCCGTCGCCGGGCGGGCCGAACGCGGTGGCCCCCGGCGCGCGACCGCTGACCAACATGTGCCCGGTGATCCTGCGGGACGGCGACGCCCCCGTCGCGGCGCTCGGCGCCTCGGGCGGACGCCGCATCCTGGCTTCCGTCGTCCAGAGCCTGCTCTTCGTCGAGGGCTTCGGCATGGACCCCGAGGCCGCCGCCCACCATCCGCGCATCGACGTGTCGGGCCCCGACGGCGTCACGGCCGACCGGCGCCTGGGTGCCGACGTGCTGGCGGCGCTCGCCGCCGACGGGCCGCTCGACGTCGTGGAGCACGCGGTGCTGCCCATGAACTTCGCCTGTCCCAGCATGATCGTCCGGCGCGGCGGCGCGCGCATCGGCATCACCGACGTCATGTCGCCCTGGTCGGCGGCGCTCGCACAGGCCTGAACCTTCGGTTCCCGGGCGCCGGCCGCGCGGACGGACCGCTGTCTCGGGGACCGCGGGTCGGGCCGCGTCAGTACCGGCCGAAGGCGAAGCGGACGAGAAACGCGAGGTTGGCCAGGAACGTGTCCCGGTCCGCCTGGGGCTCGCCGTCCTCCGTCGGCGGCGGAGGTCCGGCCGGCGGCGACAGGTCGAGCACGGCCTCGCTCAGCCGGGCAGCGTCGTCGGGCGGCCGCGGGTGGACGGTGAACGTGACGTCCGGAAGCTGGTTCATCGGATCTCCCGCGGTCGTGGGTCCGGCGGCTCGCCCGAGGCGCGAGGGGTGTCGGCGAGCGCCCTGTCGCTGCCGTCATGACCTCGTAGTGCCTGAAGAGGCGACAGGCCGCAAGCGAAGGATCGCACCGCGCGTGGCCTCGGACGTCACGGATCATCGGTTTAAATTGGGCTTTTTCAGATCTGTGCGCCAAAATATCCAATCGATCGAGCGGCCGCCTGCCGCACTATCGCCCACTCGAGCGGTGCCGCCCATCCTCAACAGTCGGAAACGTCACGTCGTTGTCATGTCGGACGGGTTCGACAGTCATCGGCACCGTCACGAAAGGGTCGGTGAAGTCAAAGACTGGCTCCCGGGCCACCCTGACCGCGGAGACACGGCCCTTCAAGGCATCCGACCCCCGTTCAAGCGGCCCGGGCGGCGGATGTCCCGCCCAGAATCGCCGCCGTACAGGGGGCGAGCGGCATCGGCCTGTGGAACAGGTAGCCCTGGCCTTCCAGGCAGCCGAACATGCGGAGCAGCGAAGCGTGTTCCTCGGTCTCGATCCCCTCCGCCGTCGTGGCGAGGCCCAGTTTCCGGGCGAGGAGGCAGACGGATTCGACGATGGCCGCCGACTCCGCGCTCTCCGCCATGTCGCGCACGAAGGAGCGATCGATCTTGATGCGGTCGATCGAGAACCTGTGCAGGTAGGACAGGGAGGAGAAGCCGGTCCCGAAGTCGTCGAGGGCGATCCGCACCCCGATGGCGCGAAGCTCGTTCAGCACGCGGGCGACCGAAGGGCCGTCCCTCACGAGGACCGATTCGGTGATCTCGAGCTCCAGGCGGGAGGGCGCGAGACCCGCCGCCCCGAGCGCGGCCGCGACCAGCCTTGCCAAGTCGTCGTCGCACTGGCTGGCGGACAGGTTCACGCAGACGCGGACGTCCTCCGGCCAGTCCCGGGCGGCGACGCAGGCCTGCCGCATCATCGATCCCCCGATCGCGCCGATCAGGCCGACCTCCTCGGCGACGGCGATGAACCGGACCGGGGGGACGAACCCGTGCCCGGGCCGGTCCCAGCGGGCCAGCGCCTCGCAGCTCGCGATGCGGCCCGTGCGCAGGTCCACGATGGGCTGGAAATAGGCTTCGATCCGGTCCTCGGCGACGGCCTGCCGCAGGTCGTCCTCGAGGGCCCGGCGCTCGCGCAGCTGGCGGTCCATGCGGGATGTGTAGGACCGCGACCTGCCCCGCCCGGCGGCCTTGGCGGCGTAGAGCGCGATGTCGGCGTTCTTGAGCAGCGACTGGGCATCGTACCAGCCGAACGGCGTCACGGCGACGCCGATGCTCATGCCGGCGGTGACCTGCCTGACGCCGATGTCCACCGGTTCGACGAGCAGGCGCCTGATCCTCTCCACCTTGTCGGCGGCCTCGCTATGGGCTCGCCGGGCGGCCAGCACGAGAGCGAACTCGTCCCCGCCCAGCCTCGCGACATGGACGTTGGCGCCCGCCAGCGTCGCGAGCCTCGCGGCGACCGCCTTCAGGAGGAGATCCCCGGCAGCATGGCCGAGCGTGTCGTTGACGCTTTTGAAATGGTCGAGGTCGAGCAGGATCAGGCCGACGTCGTTGCCGGGGCCGGGGTCCGCCACGAGCCTGGCGAGCGTTTCTGAAAAGCTGAACCTGTTCATGAGCCCGGTGAGGGCGTCCCGCCTCGCCAGGCTGTGCTGGATCCATCCCCGGCGGACCGCGGCGACCAGCAGGACGATGCCGCACAGGACGGTGACGCCGAGGAGCCCCAGGTGCCGGCGCAGGGCGGCGTCGCTGAGGGACAGGTTCTCGGCGACGGATCGTTTCAGGCTCGCCGTCGCCGCCAGGGCCAGGGTCTGCAGCGCGTCCTGCATCTCGCGCAGGATGGTCTGCATCCGGGCCCGCATGCCGGGGCCGTCCTCGTCGATGGCGGCGAGCTGGAGGTCGAACATCGCCCCGCTCAGCGCGTCACGCGCGGATTGCTCCTCCCGGCTCTGCTGGACCGCCGCGGCCTCGCCGATCCGCATCGTCGTCAACCTGGTCCGGATCGCATCCAGCATCCGCATCCGTGCGGCGCCGCTTCCGTCGCGCTCGTCGGTGACCAGCGCGGTCTGGAACTGGTTGATGGTCGACATCATGTCGCCGACGTCGGCGATCGTCGTGCCCGAGACGACGCCGTCCAGCAGACGATGCCGCTTGGACATGTCGACGGCCGACAAGCCCGTCGCGACGACCATGGCCGCCGTGACGGTGACGGTCGCGAACTGGAAGCGAGACAGGACGTTCAGCATCGCGCGTGTTCTTGCCTCGCCTCGTGCCGTCGCGGCTCGCGCCGTGTTCCAAGCACATGCAACCAGTGTCGTCCCACAGCGATGAAGTTGCCGTTAAGGCCTCGCGTCGTCCGCCGTGTGCGCGGCTGACGAGCGCAACACCGCGCGCTGCTCCGCAAGCAACCGGTCGCGGCGGACCGCGCGAGTGCTGTCGAACTGTGGCCACCGACGCAACGGCGCCCTGATCTCCGCTAGGTCAGAGAGGCGGTAAGACAGTCGTCGAGAGACGGTCGAACCGCCGTTCGAACCGATCATGTCGGTCCCGGACGGCCTGTGCTGTATTGCGGAATGTTCAGCGCGGGAGGCCGGGGGCATCCACATCGTCGCCGGATCGGTCGCGGCCGTGCTGCGACGCAGGCGGTCCCGGCCGACACGACCCCGATTCGGAGGGTCGAGACCTCCAGGGTCGAGATCGTCCCGCCGGGTCCAGCGGCCAGCCCCAGTCGGGAGGGCCCCGGGGAACGAGCGGCAGGCAGCGACGAGGACCGATCGGCGCTCCTGAGCGTTAGCTCAGCCGACACCTCCATCGAACCTCGAGTCCTCCCTTGTCCGATGCAACGACCATAGGGCGGCAATCGCCAGCACCCGCGAGCGAAGGACGCGAGCCCGGTGCCATCCACGGGCATGCCAAGTCGAGCGTGGTCGGCCTCGGCCTCGCGGCCCTCGGCATCGTGTTCGGCGACATCGGCACGAGCCCGCTCTACACGCTGAAGACCGTGCTCGATGCCGCCGGCAAGGCCGACGCGCCGACCGTCCTCGGCATCCTGAGCCTGGTGATCTGGACGCTGCTCATCATCACGACGGTCAAATACGTCAGTGTCGCCATGAGCCTCGACAACGACAACGAGGGCGGCATCCTCGCCCTCATGGCGCTCGTCGTCGACAAGGTCCGGAACCGGGCCGTCATCGCCGCCATCGGCCTGTTCGGCGCCGCCCTGATCTATGGCGACGGTGCCGTGACCCCGGCGATCTCGGTCCTCTCGGCGCTCGAAGGGCTGAACATGGTGGCGCCCTCCTTCCAGCCCTGGGTGTTGCCCGGCGCGGTGGCGATCCTGGTGGCGCTGTTCCTGGCCCAGCCCTTCGGAACGGCGAAGATCGGCAAGACCTTCGGGCCCATCATGGCGCTGTGGTTCCTGGTGCTCGCCGTGACGGGTGTCGCCGGCATCCTGCACCATCCCGCCGTGCTGGCGGCCGTGAACCCCGTCTACGCCCTGAGCTTCCTCGCATCCGGTGGATCCAAGGCCTTCGTCATCCTGGGTGGGATCTTCCTGTGCGTGACGGGGGCCGAGGCGCTCTACGCCGACATGGGGCATTTCGGCCCCAAGCCGATCCGGATCTCCTGGCTCGCGATCGTCTTCCCGTGCCTCGTCCTGAACTACGCGGGCCAGGCCGCCATCGTGCTCGAGGGTGCTCCGACGGACGGCAACATCTTCTTCCGGCTGTGCCCCGGCGCCCTGCTGGTGCCGCTCGTGATCCTCTCGACACTCGCCACCATCATCGCCAGCCAGGCCATCATCACGGGCGCCTTCTCCATGACGCGACAGGCGATCCATCTCGGCTGGCTGCCGCACCTCAAGGTCAAGCAGACCTCGGCCGAGGGCTATGGGCAGATCTATGTCGGCGCGGTGAACTGGCTCCTCATGGTCGTCACCGTCGGGCTGGCGCTGGGCTTCCGCAAATCGGACGGTCTGGCCAGCGCCTACGGGATCGCGGTTTCGCTGACGATGCTGATGACCACCGTGCTGCTCTACATCGCCATGCGCCAGGTCTGGCACTGGAGCGTGCCGTTCGCCGGCGCCCTGGCGGGCTTCTTCTTCCTCGTCGACGCGGCGTTCTTCACGTCGAACCTGTTGAAGCTACTGGAGGGCGGCTACGTCCCCCTGCTGATCGCCTGCGCGGTCTACGGCTCGATGTGGATCTGGCACCACGGGACAGAGGCGGTGGCGGCGCGCCTCATCGAGAGCCCGGTCAAGGTCGGCGACTTCACGGCGCAGGCGGTGGCGCGCCAGACCCCCCGCGTGGCGGGGACGGCCGTTTTCTTCACGCGGACCGATATGGACGTCCCGCCCTCGCTCGTCTGGCACCTGGAGCACAACAAGGCGCTCCACGAGAAGATCGTGGTGCTGACGGTCGAGACCGCGCAGGTGCCCTCGATTCCCGAGGCCGACCATCTCGGCATCAGCGAGATCGCCCCGAACTTCTGGCGGGCCCGGGCGAAATACGGGTTCATGGAACATCCCGACATCCCGGCCCTCCTGCGCGGGGCCGCGGAGCATGGCTGCGACCTCGGCGTCGAGGACGCGACCTACTACGTCGGGCATGCGACGGTCATGCATCGGGACGACGGGCAGGGGATGCCGCGGTGGCTCGAGGCCATCTATGCCGCGATGGAGCGGAACGCCAGCCACGTCGGAGACGTCCTGCGCCTTCCCCCGGACGCGACCGTGGAACTCGGGCGTCAGGTCTCGATCTGATCGGCAGGGACCGCGACGACAGCCGGTCGAGGCGCGTCCGGCGCGGCTGCCCGGGCATGACGGCGGAGGGGTCGCGGGGAGACCGGTCGCGGGGAGACCGGTCGAGGGCGGACACGCGCTTCTGCGACATCAATCCCCGCCCTCCATCCCGTCATGGCCGGGCTTGTCCCGGCCACCCACGCCGCGTCGAGCCGCACCGCGCCCCGGACGGCTCCGGACCGGTCCGAGAACCCGCGGCGGCGCGGGCCGGCGTGGGTGCCCGGGACAGGCCCGGGCATGACGATGGAGGGGGCGGAGGAGACCGGTCGAGGGCGGACTCGGTGGCACGACATCGGTCCCCGCCCTCCATCCCGTCATGGCCGGGCTTGTCCCGGCCACCCACGCCGTGCGGCGGCGAACCGGGCCCCGGATGCCCCCGGTCCGGCCCGGGGACCCGCGGCGGCGCGGGCCGGCGTGGGTGCCCGGGACAAGCCCGGGCGTGACGGCGGCGGGGGCGAGGTCCGCCGCGGCGCTCGGCGGGCCCGGGGTCCCTGCCGTCGTCCGGACCGCCCTCCGGTCGACGCCGGGCTTCGCCGCGAACGGGCCCGGACCCTCCTCAGGGTCGGTCGGTGATCGACGAAAGGTAAGGCTCGTTGCCGACGCCCGTCACCGTGCCGACGACGGCGTTCCGCGCCAGGTCCACGATCCAGACCGTTCCGCCCGCCTTGTTGTTGGCTTCACCGCCCGCGACGACGGCGTAGCGACTGTCGGGCGTGACCGAGACGGTGCGGGGCCGCGAGCGCGTGCCCGAGCCCTTGGGGAGCGGCAGCGCGATGCGCGCGATTTCGGGTTGCTTCGCGCCGGCGAGGGCCTGCTTGACGTCCACGACCGACAGGTTGGCGACGAGATCGTTGGCCACCACGATCCGCGTTCCATCCGGCGTGAAGGCGAGGCCGAACGGGTGCACCTCCGCTTGGGGATCGTCGGTGCCGACCAGCACCCGCCGGATCTCGGCATCCGGCGACTTGGCGATGGCCTTGTCGACGTCGATCAGGGAAATGTAGCGACCCGCTTCGTCCGTCTCGTCGTCGTCGCGGTCGGTGACCGCGATGAGCGTGCCGTCCGGACTGGTCTTGATGTCCCAAGGCCCCCGTTCGACCGGGATGCGGAACGTTTCGAAATCCGGTGCGCCGTTCACCAGCTTGTCGAGATCGATCACGGACACGTCATGCGTGCCTTCGTTGGCCGAGAACAGCGTCCCGCCGCCGCGCGGCGAGTAGGTCAGGCCGTTCGGGTCGGGGAAACAGCCCCAGTTCGGGTCGGGCGACGTATGCGGGATCAGCGAGGGATTGGAGAAGATCTGCGGACAGCCGTGCCCTTGCGTCTGGGCGACGTGGCCCCCTGTCCCGCGCGCCAGATAGGCGATCCTCTCGAGCGCCTTGGTCTTGAGATTGATCACGCCGATCTGGTCGGCGCCGTCCTCGGTGCCGATCCCTTCGGAATTGGCCACGATGGCGTAGTGTCCGTTCGGCGTCACCACGAGGCCGGCCGGACCGCCGCCTCCGGATGAGTAGATCCCGTCGATGGCGTTCGTCGTGTCGGCGTTGGCCGGGTCCAGCGCCTTCTTGAGGTCGAGGATCGTCACGGCTCCGGGATAGCCGTGCGGCATGCCGGACTCGACATCGACCGGGCGGGACAGTCCGGCATGGTCGACGACGTAGGCCTTCCCGTCCGGACCGATGACGATATTGTTGGACAATGCGTCGCCGGGGACATGGTTGACCCCGATGTATTTCGCATCGGTCCGGGAGGGGTCGATCGCGGGAACGTCCGGTGTGATGCGGACGCGGCTGACGATGGCCTTCTGGGTTCCGGCGTTGGCCGGGTCCATGGCTTTCGCGATGTCGATGACGATGACCCGCGGATCGCGGCGTCCCGTCACCAGAGCGAAGGGGCCGTCCGCGACAGCGCTCCCCGAGGCGAGCAGCGCGGTTCCCAAGACCAGCATGGTGAGATGCGACTTCATGGCGCTCGTCCTCGACAAGTGCAGGTCCGTATCGGCCCTGCGATCGTTCCTTCGACCATCACGGGTCTGGTCTCCCGGGCGGAAGCCCGTCGCGCCTCGGTCGGCATCGGAGGACGAGGCGCTCTCATGGGTCGGCGACGCCGGAGCGCGCGGCGGGTCGGCGCCAGGCCGCCACCGCCGTCGATCCCCGTCAGTTGTTCTGATTATGCACGCAACGCCGAACGGCACAACTGTGTATACAGAAAGGTCGATGGTTGCCGGCCGTCCACACAAAAGCTGTTGCGCGACACTGAAAGGTATCGCATGCTCGCACTTAGCAATGGCCTAAGCCTCACTTGGGAGACAGCAGCGTAAGCCGCTCGCAACAGCTTTGGATCGGGTCGAGCTTCGGCGTCGTCTGCGGGCGAACGCGGCGTGACCTTGCGTCATATGAGTTTCCGTTGCCGTCCTGGCCTTCGGGTCGGTCCGGTCCCTGGCCCGCCGTCTCCGGCGCGCGGCCAGTCCCGTCCTGCCGTCTGCCGCGACTTCGGCCCAGAGCGTGACGCAACGTCACGACGAAGAGGCCCAATAACGTTTCGAGGAGGAGAGAGATGACACTTCCGACACTGCGGCTCACCTTGCTGGCCGGCGCGGCACTGGGTCTCGTCGGCGCCGCCCATGCCGCCGAGCTGAAACAGATCGGCAGCATCGCGGTGCCGGGCGAGAAGCTCGCCAACTTCGACATCAGCTACGTCGATCCGGCCACGGGGCGCTATTACCTGGCCGACCGCAGCAACAAGGCCATCGACGTGTTCGACACCGCGAAGGATGCCTATGTGGGGCGCCTGGGCAGCTTCGTCGGCACGATGATGAAGGACGGCAAGGTCGACAACGACACGTCGGGGCCGGACGGCGTCGTCGCGGTCGGCCAGGACGTGTGGGCGGGCGACGGCGACAGCACCGTCAAGGTGATCGATGCCGCGACCGGCAAGACCACCGCCACCATGGCGTCCGGCGGCAAGACGCGCGTCGACGAGATGGCCTACGACCCCAAGGACCAGGCCTTCATCGCCGTCAACAACGCCGAGGACCCGCCCTTCGCCACCGTCATGTCGACCAAGCCCGATCACGCCGTGATCGGCAAGGTCGTCTTCGAGGGCGCCGGGGACGGCGCCGAGCAGCCGGCCTACAACCCCGACGACGGGATGTTCTACATGTCGATCCCGCAGGCCGGGACGGACCCCAGGAAGGGGGCGGTGGCAATCATCGATCCCAGGACCGGCAAGCTCGTCAAGATGCTGCCCGTCGAGGGCTGCCATCCGGCGGGGCTGGCCTTCGGGCCGGCCGGCAACTTCGTGCTGGGCTGCACGGCGAACGGCAAGGAGATGCCGGCCCAGACCGTCGTGATGAACGCCAAGAGCGGCAGCGTCGTCGCCACCGTGCCGGGCATCGGGGGATCCGACATGGTGAACTACAACCAGCGGAACGGGCAGTATTACACGGCCTCGCGCGACAACCCGGGCGGTCCGGCGCTGGGGGTGATCGACGCCAGGACCAACACGCTGGTGCAGACCATCCCGCTCAAGGGCGGCACGCCGCATTCGGTCGCCTCGAGCGAGGCGAACGGGCACGTCTACGTCCCGGTCGGCACGGTGGGCGGCGGCGACGGCACGATCCACGTCTTCGCGCCGGCCTCGTAGACCCGCACGACGGCCGACGCCCCCGCCGCGGCAGCGGCGGAACGGCCCTCGATGTCGGCGATCCTGCCACGGTCCGGCATCCGTGCCGGCCGTAAGCCACGAGCTGTCTCGCCCGCTTGTGCCACGCAGCCGAGCCGGGTCAAAAACGGGGAGGATGGGGATGACGAGATCTAGCGCCGTCGTGGGCTGTCTCCTGGGAGCGCTGGCGTTCGCCGCCGGTGCACGGGCCGCCGACGTTCCCCCTCTGACGGAGGGCGACGTCGTCGTGCGCGACTTCCACTTCGCCGACGGCAGCACGCTGCCGGAGCTGCGGCTCCATTACGAGGCCATGGGCACGCCGCGCCGGGACGGCTCCGGCGCCATCGTCAATGCCGTGGTCCTGCTGCACGGCACGACCGGCACGGGCCGGCAGTTCCTCGCCCCGGCCGACGTGCGCGACCTCTACGGCCCCGGCAAGCCGCTCGACACCTCGCGCTTCTACCTGATCCTGCCGGACGGCATCGGGGCGGGCGGGTCGTCCAAGCCCAGCGATGGCCTGAAGGGGCGCTTCCCCCACTACGGCTACGGCGACCAGGTGGAGGCGCATCGCCGGCTGCTCGAGGAGGGGCTCGGGGTGCACCACCTCGCGCTCGTCTTCGGCACCTCCATGGGCGGCATGCAGGCCTGGCTGTGGGCCGAGCGCCATCCCGACATGATGGACGGCACCGTGGCGATCGCGGCGACGCCCGCGCCCGTCACCGGCCGGAACATGATGTGGCGCGACTTGGTGATGGGCGCCATCAAGTCCGATCCGGACTTCCACGACGGCGACTACGCGGCGCAGCCGCAGCGCTGGCGCGCCGTGCTGCCGCTGTTCACCATCATGACGGGCGACGCCCGCCATCTCCAGGCCGAGGGCCCGACGCGCGATTCGGCGACGGCCTTCGACGCCAAGCTGGTCGCGGCCGGCGCCAAGATCGACGCCGACGACTACCTCTACTCCTTCGACAGCTCGCGCGACTACGACCCTTCGGGCCAGCTCGACAGGATCAACAAGCCGCTGCTCGCCATCAACTTCGGCGACGACCTCCTCAACCCGGCCGAGCTCGGCCTGACCGAAGCCGCGATGGCGCATATCAAGGGCGGGACGGCCGTGCTGATCCCCGCCGGGCCCAACACCTTCGGCCACCAGACGCTCGGCCACCCCGAAGTCTGGGAGCCCGCGCTGGCGACGTTCATGGCGAGCCTGCCGCAGCCTTGACGCGGGCGCGCGGCGTCCTCCACGCCTGACCTCGCCGTCAGGCGGGTCCTGGACGGGCCTCGGCCGTCAGCTCGGCAGGGCATGGAAACGACGGTTGCAGTAGATCAGGCTGCCGGCCCCATCCTGCGAGACGATCGCTTCCACGCCGCAGAAGAAGACGCGGTGAGAGCCGACGTCGACGCCGCTGGCGATCCGGCAGTCGAACGCGACGGGTGCGTCCTCCAGCACCGGCGCGCCCGAGGCAAGGCCGCTCCAGCGCGCGGCCGCGAAGCGCTCGTCGCTCGGGGTCTTGCCATCGAACAGCATCGCGAGGTCCTGGTGCTCCGGCGTACACAGGTTCACGCAGAGCACGCCGTTGCCCTCGAAGGCCCCGATCACCGAGCTCGTCCGGTTGACGCAGACCAGCAGGGTCGGTGGCGCGTCGGTGACCGAACAGACCGCGGATGCCGTGAAGCCCGCTCGGCCGGCGGGACCCGCCGTGGTGATGATGCTCACGGCGGCGCCGAGACGGGCCATCGCGTTGCGGAAATCGCTTTGGGCCACGGTCGGCCGCGGGGGGCCGGCGTCGGCCACACCGAGGGCTGCCGAAAGATTCATGACGCGCTCCAGACTCGCGGTGACAAGGGCTGCTCCCGCCTCGTCCGCCCGGCGGAGTGCCGGCCCTCGACCGCACCGTCCATCGCCTCGGCGGGTCCGGCGCGGGTCAATGACGCTGTCCCGGCGATGCGGCGGGACCGGGGTGGCCGTCGACGGGGGTGAAAGGTCCCAAGGCGAGCCGCTCTTCCAGGGCTTCGCCGATATCGGCCAATAGGCTCTCGCTCCAGGGCGCGCCGACGATTTGGACCGAGACCGGCAGCCCGCCGGGCCCGCGCGCCACGGGCAGGGCCAGCGCGGGCAGGCCGAGGTAGGAGATGGGACGCGACAGGCCCGAGAGGCCGGCGATCACGCCGTTCAGGCCCTTGCCGTCGCCGATGTCGACGTCGCGCGACAGCGGCGGCACGTCGGGCATCACCGGGAGGAGGAGCGCGTCCACCCGGCTGAAGACCTCGTCGAGGACCCGCGCCAGCAGAACGCCGCGCATCTGCAGGGCGCGGATATAGGCGGGCGCCGGGATGACCAGGGCCTGCGACAGGCGGGCCCGCACTTGCGGGCCGTAGTCCTCCGGCCGGGTGCGGAGCCAGTCGAGATGCACGGCCGCGGCCTCCGACATGGCGACGACGCTCGCCATCTCGCCGACATCGGTCAGGTCGACGAGCGGCGCGTCGCGGAACGACGCCCCGCCGGCTTCCAACGCCCTCCGCGCCGTGTCGATGCCGTCGAGGACGCAGCCCGCGATGGGGACGCCGAAGACGCGCGACGCGAGACCGATGCGGAGGTCGGACAGCGCGCGCCGCGGCTGGGACACGGACGGACCGGGGACACAGGTCGGATCGCGGCCGTCCGGCCCCGCGATGAGGTCGAGCAGCAGGCGCGCATCCGCCACCGTGCGGGCGAGCGGGCCGACGCAGTCCTGGCTGAAGGACAGCGGCATGACGCCATGGCGGCTGACGCGCCCCTGCGTCGGCTTGAAGCCGACGATGCCGCAGCAGGCCGCCGGGATGCGGATCGAGCCCCCGGTGTCCGAGCCGAGCCCCCCGAAGACCAGCCCCGCCGCGACGGCGACGCCCGTGCCGCTCGACGAGCCCCCGGCGATGCGGGCGGGGTCGATGGGGTTCTTCGCGCGCCCGTGATGGTGGTTGAAGCCGGTCGGCCCCATGGCGAATTCGCTCATGTTGAGACGCCCGAGATCGACCTGCCCGGCGGTGTCGAGCCGGTCCATAACGGTCGCGGTGCCGGACGCGACGGTGTCGCGGCGGATCGCCGAGCCGCAGCCGGTGACGGCACCGGCGCGGTCGTACATGTCCTTGTGGGCGAGGGGCACGCCGTGGAGCGGCCCGGGCGGGCGGCCGGCGGCCAGGGCGGCGTCGGCGCGGTCCGCGGCCGCGAGGGCGGCCTCGCGCGCGATGGCGATGAAGGCGTTGAGCCGCTCCTGCGCCGCCTCGGCGACGTCGAGCCGGTCGCAGGCCAGTTCGCGCGCCGAGATCTCCCGACGGGCGATGCGGCCGGCGGCCTCGATCAGCGACCAGGTCGAGGGATCGCTCACCGGGGCGCCTCCTGGCCGAGGCGGGCGACGAGCGCCGCATGCGCGACGGGCTCGACGCCGAAGAGGCTGCCCACCGGCGCGAGCGCGGTGGCGACGACGTGGACGGCCAGTCGCCCGACCTGCTCCGCCATCGCCTGTGTCTCGCCCGCCGTGAAGGGTCGGCCGAGGAGGCGCTCCTGCGCGGAGAAGAGGCTGTCGTCCATGGCCGGGCCTTCCCTAGTTGAAGCTTTGGGCCTGACGGCCGCGCACGATCTGGCTGAGCGCCACGGCGACGACCAGCGCCCCGCCGTAGAAGAGGTTCTGCACATAGGCCTGGGCGCCCAGGATGGTCAGCCCGGTGATGCCGGTGACGAGGAAGTAGACCGAGATCAAGGTGCCGATCGGGTTGAACCGCCCGGGCCGGATCGTCGTCGCGCCGAGAAAGGCGGCGGCGAACGCGGGCAGCAGGAAGCTCAGGCCGGACAGCGGATCGGCCGACCCCGTCATGCCCGCATAGAGGACCCCGCCCAGCGCCGCGACCGCGCCGGAGGTCACGAAGGCGACGACCCGCACCTTGACGACGTTGACGCCGTTCAGGCGCGCGACCTCCTGGCCGCGTCCGGTGAACAGCAGCTTGCGCCCCGCGATGGTGAATTCCAGCACGTACCAGAGGATCAGGGCCAGCGCGATCGCGTAGAAGAAGGCGAGCGGGATGCCGAACAGGCGCCGGATCACCACCCATTCCACGAGGCCCATCGACACTCCGGAGACCGTCTGGCTGTCGCTCAGCCACAGGACGCCGCCGTTCACGAAGGTGCTGACGCCGAGCGTCACGATGAGGGACGGGATGCGGAAGTAGAGGATGAAGAAGGCGTTGACGACGCCGATCGACATGCCGACCAGCACCGCCGCCAGGATCGCGGCGCCGATGGGCCAGCCGTGGGACACGTTGAGCACGGCCACGAGCATCGACGCCAGCACCAGGATCGAGGCGCCGGACAGGTCGAAGTCCCCGGCCGTCAGCGGGACGAGCAGGCCGAGCGTCAGCACCACGAGCACCGCCTGGGAGCCGAACATGGCGGTGAAGTTGCGCCACGTGAGGAAGCTGTCGGGTGCGAGGGCGCCGAAGAGCAGGATCAGGAAGACCCAGGCGCCGAGCAGCGCGAAACGCTCGATCTCCCGCCGTCTGCGCAGAGCGGGCATGGCGGACCTCGTGGGGCGGGCTGCGGCGACGGTCATGGTAAGGCACTCGTCTGAAGCGCGGCTGGATCCGAAGCCTCCTGGCGGGCCTCCGGACCGCTCCCCTGCGCGTGGAAGCAGGCCTCCGTGATGGCCTCCTTGGTGAGCCGGGCACCCGACAGGACCGCGACCGCGACGCCCCGGGAGAAGACGACGACGCGATCGCAGATCTGGGCGAGCTGGTCGGCATCGGTGCTGGCGCAGAGCACCGCGGTGCCGTCGCGGGCCGCCTCGTCGAGGGCGGCGAAGATCTGCTGCCGGGCGCCGAAATCGACGCCCTGGGTCGGCTCGTCGAGGATCAGCAGCCTCGGTCTGCGCTGCAGCCACTTGGCGAGCAGGACCTTCTGCTGGTTGCCGCCGGACAATGTGCCGAGGTCGACCGAAGCATCGGCGGGGCGCACGTCGTGGCGCCGGACGAGGTCTCCCGCGAGCCGCCGCAGGGCGGCATTGTCGAGACCGAGGAGCCTCGCGGCATCGCCGAGGCTGGGAAAGGTGATGTTGTCGGAGACCGGCAGCGAGCCGATGCCGGCCTGTCCGAGCCGGTCCCCCGGCAGGAGCGCCACGCCCATGGATTGGGCGGTGGCGGGATCCAGGGTGCCGACATCGACGATGCGGTCGCGCATCGCGAGACGCCCGCGTCCCTTCCGTGCGCCGTAGAGGAGGTAGGGGACGTCCGCGAAGCCGGAGCCGATCAGGCCCGTGAGGCCGACGGTCTCGCCCGGCGCGACGTCGATATCCAACCGCGCGAGCGCGCCGCCGGCGAGGCCCTGCACCCGCACCGCCGGGGCCGCGCGGTCCAGCGCCCGGGGCGCGCGGCGGTAGGGCGCGATGGCGCGGCCCACGATCGTGTCGAGGATCTCCTGCCGGCCCGCCGTCGCGATGTCGAGGATGCGGACGAGTTCGCCGTCGCGCAGGATCGCGACCCGGTCGCAGATCGCCCGCACCTCGTCGATGTCGTGGGTGACGATGATGACCGAGGCGCCCTTTTGCTTGATGGACCGGATCAGCGCGAACAGCTTGTCGACGTCGCCCGCCGGCAGGAACGGCGTCGGCTCGTCGAGGACGAGGATGCCCTCGCCGCCATGCCCCGCCTCCGAGGCGCGCAGGTCGTCGAAGGCGCGGATAATGGCCACGAAGGCGCGCTCCACCGGGGACAGCACGGCGACGTCGGCGAAGGGATCGATCTCGAGGCCGAAATCCGAAAACAGCGCCGCGATGCGCCGGCCCTCGCGCCGCCAGTTGACCGCGAGGCCCCGGCCCATCCGCGCCGAGCCGATGACCATGTTCTCGATCACGGTGAGGCTCGGGACGAGACCGAGGTGCTGGTGCACGAAGGCGACGCCGCGCCGCTTCATCTCGGCCGCATCGGCCGGCAGAGCGAGATCGCGGCCCCACAGCCGGATGGTGCTGCCCCGGACCGGAGCATTGAAACCGGCCAGCACCTTGATCAGCGTCGACTTGCCCGATCCGTTCTGGCCGAGCAGGCCGAACACCTCGGCGCGCCGCAGTTCGAGCGAGATGCCCTTCAGGACCTCGATGTCGCCGAAGCGCATGCGGATGTCGCGCATCTGCAGGATGCCGGCGCCGGGCTGCTCGCCGGCTCTGGCGGAGATCCGCGCGACGGACGCCGGTGTGGTCATGCCAGACCTTTCATGGACCAGGCTCTCCAGGGATGGGCGGCCGGCGAAGGCGCCCGTCAGAAGTCGCTCAGCTTCCACAGCTTGCGAAAGCCCTTCAGGTGCTGGTCGCCGTAGCCGTCGTCGAAGTTCGCCGGGATGCCGGCGGTCGCGACATTGGTCTTGTCGAAGATCAGCAGAGGCACGTTGAGCTTGGCCGGGACGGGCAGGCCGCACAGGATGCGCATCTGCGCGTCGATCGCGGCATAGCCGGCCCAGCCGAGGCTTTCGCCGAGATCCATCTTGACGGTCCCGTCGCGGATCATGTCGAGCACGAAGGGCGTGCCGTTGAAGCTCGCCACGCCGACGTCCGCCCCGCCGCCGACGATGCGCAGCGCCGGAACCACGAATTGCGCCATCGAATCGTAGATCGGCAGGACGTAGTTGACGCCCGGGTCCGCCAGCATCGCCGACTGCACGCCCGACTGGATCTTGGTCGCCCATTCGGTGACCGGCACGTTGACGTAGGTCTGCTTGCAGGTCGGGCACAGGGATTTCAGCGTCGCCTGGATCGACTTGACGAACGGGATCGAGGGTAGGACGTCGTTGCTGCCCACGATGACCACGTCGGGCTTGCCGCCCGTATCGACGAAGGCTCGCGCGGCGAGGACCCGGCCCGCTTCGGTGAAGTCGACCTTGGCCGAGCCGTCGAGGCCCGGGGCTTGCTCCTGCGTGACGTCGTAGAGGTGCGAGGTCGAGACCTTGATGCCCGCCTGGCGGGCTTCGAGAAGCTGGGGCGCGAGAACCGCCGCGTTGAGGCCGCCGGTGAGGTCGATGAGGGCCGCCTTCTTGCCGATGGCGTTGGAGATGCCCTGGATCCACTGGTCGCTCTTGCCCTGGGTTTCCCAGACCTCGTAGGTGAAGCCGACCTCCGTGGCCGCCTTCTTCATCGCCTTTTCGAGTTGGACCACGAACGGCACCGCCGTGGTGATGGGGATCGACACGACGGTCTTACCCGCCATGCAGGCCTTAGCGTCGAAGGCCGCACCCGGCGCCTCGAAGGGCGGGACCGTGGCATGCGCCGCCAGGATCGCCTTGGCGTCGCTCATCGGATCGGCCGCCCAGGCGGCGACCGGTGTCGCGGCGATGATCAGGCCCAGTATCAAACTTCGCATCGACGATCCTCTATACGGAAAAAGCAGCGGCCGAGCGCCCGTCCCGGCTGTCGCGGCGGCGGCGCTTCGGAGATGGCCGGGTTCAGATCTCATGTATAAGTACATACATATGCAGAGAGGGCGTCAAGAGCAATCTGTTGTGCCGCCTGTACTTTGGTCGATGCTGAATTCAGAGGCCGCTTCATGCCAAACATTTGAGCGGCATGCCGCTGTGCAGGCCATCATAGCCCCTGATCGGAGCCGCGCCGGCGTCATGGCTTCGCCGTCCGCCCGTCGCAGCTGTGCAGACTTGCGGGCCGGATCGGGCGCGCGCCGTTGTGGGGCCTTCGGGGCGGCGGGCGCGTCGGCGCGACGGCTCTTTGCCCGGGGATCTGCCCGGAGGACGGCGTCAGGGGCCGGGGTGAGGGCCCTCGGCAGGGCGGAGCCGGCTCCAGCTGTAGAGGCCCCCGGCGAATCCCGTGACGGCGAAGATGGCGAAGACCGGGCCGTAATGATGCAGTACACCATAGAGGAGGGCGAAGCTCGACGGTCCGACGACGACGCCAATGAAGGTATAGACCAGCACCGCCCCCGTGGTGGCGCCCACCTCGCCGGGCGGGGCGTGGCGCGCGGTCTCGGCCAGCAGCACGCCGTTCCAGCCGATCGACACCGAGCCGAGCAGGACGAAGTCGAGCGCCTGAAGGGGCGCCGGCATCGTGTCCAGCCACAGGAGGCCGAGGCAGAGCAGCCCGGAGGCGAAGCCGATCAGCGCCAGGACGCGGAAGCCGCCGATCCGGTCCGCCACCCATCCCCAGAAGATCCGGCCGAACGCCCCGGCGAACTGGGTCGTGGCCGCCACCGCACCCGCGCCGAAGAGCGACCATCGCCCGCCCTCGACGAGCGACACGACCGCGAAGGCCGATACGCAGAGTTGCAGGGCCGAGTACAGGAAGCCGAGGGCGGCGAGGGCGGTCAGCCGTGCCGAGCGAAACACAAGGCGCTGGTCGGCGAGAGAGCCTCGCCAGAGCGCGGCGCGCGGGCGGGCGGACGAAGGCCGGGAACAGTGAGGCGTCAACCCGATCGCGAAGAGGAGCGGCACGCCGCCGCTGACGCCCAGGGCCATGCGCCACCCGAGTCCCTGCGCGAGACACGGGAAGGCCAGCGCCGCCAGAATGCCGCCGAGCGGCACGCCGCTCTGCTTGACCGAGAAGACGATGTTGCGCTGCTGCTTCGGCGTGACGCGCGAGAGCATCTCGGACGCGGCCGGGTTGTTGAGGCCGTAGCCGATGCCGATGGCCACCGAGGCCAGCAGCATCGCCGGCAGCTGTGCCGTCGCCAGGGCCGGCAGGCCGAAGCCGAACAGGAGCAGCGCCAGTCGCTCGACCCGCTCGGGGCCTTGGCGCAGGATGAAGGAGCCCGCGAGCGCCGAGGAGACGACGCCGGCGGCATAGACGAGGCTGATCTGGTAGCCGATCCAGTGCGCGCCGATGCCGAGGTCGGCCGCGACGTCCGGGGCGAGCGCCGTGAGACCGAGGACGCTCGCGGTCGCGACGACCTGAATGAGCGTCGCCAGGGTCAAGGTCGCGGCAAGGCCCGTCGGGCGCCGTGCCGCGCCGGCCTGTCCTATGGCATCGATCATGACGGACCGTTCTCCCGCCCGCCGCTGCGGCGAAGACCTCACACCTCATGTCCGTACTTATGATCGCCGTCAAGCGCGAGGGGGCGACCGGGATGTGCGGACATGCGATAGAGTCCATCGGCAATGCCCGTGCCGGCGGCAGACGCGATCGGGAGGGGCCCGGGGTGAAGAGCATGAACGTCGAGAAGGCAGCCGGCCCGCCCCTGAACGGCTCGTCGGCCCCGCTCTACCAGCAGGTCGCCCAGCTCATCGAGCGGCGCGTCCACAACGACACCTATCCGGTGGGCAGCCTGCTGCCGACCGAGAACGAACTGGCCCGGGAGTTGAGCGTGAGCCGGCAGACCGTGCGCCTCGCCATCGCCCAACTCCGCCAGCGCGGTCAACTCTCGGCGCGCAAGGGCGTCGGGACCTGGGTCGAGGCGGGACGGGGCGATTGGCGCAACCGCTTCCAGGCGCAGTCGCGCGCCGAACTGTTCGACTTCGCGCGCGAGACGGAACTGCACATCGCCGTGCGATGCACCACGACGGCCCGCGGCAGGCAGGCCGCCGAGATCGGCTGCCGGGCCGGAAAGAAGTGGAACTATTTCGCCGGTCCGCGTTTCTTCGCCGGTGAACCGCGCCCCTTCTGCTACAACGAGGTGTTCCTCGAACCGCGGCTGGCGCCGGTGTTGACCGACGTGACCGTGTTGCGGTCCGCACTGTTCACGTTGGTCGAGGAGAGTTCGGGCGAGCGGATCGCCGAGATCGTGCAGGAGATGCGGGCCATCACCTTCGAGGCCAGTAAGGCCGAGGCGATCGGCATCGCGCCGGGGGCGCTCGGCCTGCAGATCTCCCGGCGCTATTACGGGTCCGGCCACCGTCTGCTTGAATATGCGATCCAGAGCCATCCGGCCGACTCGTTCGTCTATCGCGTGACGCTCAAATCCTCCGACTGATCCGGCCGGCTGGCGTCCGCGGCGGCACTCCGCCCGCCTTCCGGGCGCTCGGCCGCCCACGGCTTGTGCGCTCTGCACATAGTGTTCTCCTTCGCTGTTTTTCCCCTGGACAGGCCCCACGGTACGCCGCCTATGTTCGTACATATGCCGGAGGCGACCATCGGGTTCGCCCGTCAGGAGGTCCAGCGATCATGGAAATGGGCGTCTTCATCCCCATCGGGAACAACGGCTGGCTGATCTCGGAAGCCGCGCCGCAATACATGCCCAGCTTCGCCCTCAACAAGGCCGTGGTGCAGAAGGCCGAGGACTACGGGCTCGATTTTGCCCTCTCGATGATCAAGCTGCGCGGCTTCGGCGGCAAGACCGAGTTCTGGGACCACAACCTCGAATCCTTCACGCTGATGGCCGGCCTCGCCGCCGTCACGCGGCGCATCAAGCTCTACGCGTCGACCGCGATCCTGACGCTGCCGCCGGCGCTCGTCGCCCGCATGGCCACCACGATCGACTCCATCGCGCCGGGCCGCTTCGGCATCAACATCGTCACCGGCTGGCAGAAGGCCGAATACACCCAGATGGGGCTGTGGCCGGGCGATGGCTATTTCGGCTACCGCTACGATTACGCGACCGAATACGTGAGCGTCATGAAGGACCTCTGGGCGACCGGACAGTCCGATTTCAAGGGCGCCCATTTCACGATGGACGATTGCCGCATGTCGCCGCGGCCGACCGGCGACGTGAAGATCGTCGCCGCCTGCCAGAGCGCCAAGGGCATGGCCTTCGCGGCCGAATTCGCCGACTTCAACTTCGTGACGGGACGCGGGGTGAACACGCCCGCCGCCTATGCGCCCAACTTGCGTCAGGATAAGCCCTGGAAAGGAGGACGGATTTGACCTGAAACCTTTCATCGTGACCCAGAGGGTTCGACACCCTCCCGGTAAAGGCGGAGCCCGCCAGCCGGAAGCGAGTCTTGCATGGGCGGCGGCAACGCCGCTCGTGAAGCGTAGACAGCGGGTACTGAAGCCCTGCCGTGAGCCTCGAGATCATGAAAGCGTCGAAGCCTTCGCCGTGTTGGGTGCGGGGGCAGCACCGGGACGGCCGTCATGGTCAGGCCTTCCGGTTCGACCGGGGTCTTGGAGCAGGGCAAAGGTACGGGATGGGTCACCTGGGAACCTGAGAGGTCCCGCCGACACCCGCGTGGAAACCGCCGGAAAGGGAGCGCCGGCTCAGCAAGGCTCCAGGCCCGGTCGCCGGCTTGGCGACGACCGGGAGCGCTTCGGCGAGCACGAAAAGCCAGGACCATGCGGAAGCCCGAGGCGAAGACATAAGCCGAAGGTCGAGTGCGGCGGGACGTCGTAGCGGCTTCATAGTACCGCCGAGGGCGGGGAACCGGGCTCACCGGGACCCGCCGGAGGGAAGGGGGCCGCCGCGCGCGATGAACCATTGACGGGAAACACGGGAGAGAACCCTGCGTCTCACAAACCTGTCCACGAAACGACAATGGATAGCCGATCTGGCGAGGACGCATCCCGAGCGGGTGCTGACCTCGCTGCACCACCTGATCGACCTCGACTGGATGGCCGAGGCCTATCGCCTGACGCGCAAGGATGGCGCGCCGGGCATCGACGGTGTGACGGCCAAGGACTACGAGGCGAACCTGGAGGCCAATCTTTCGGACCTCATGGTGCGCATCAAGTCCGGACGCTACGTCGCGCCGCCGGTGCGCCGGCACCTCATCCCGAAGGCGGACGGGTCGATGCGGCCGCTCGGCATCCCGACGTTGGAAGACAAGGTGGCGCAGCGGGCGATCCTCCTGCTGCTGGAGCCGATCTACGAGGCGGACTTCCTGCCGTGCTCGTACGGCTTCCGGCCGGGACGCTCGGCCCACGATGCCCTGCGTGCTCTGCGCACGGGGTTCATGGAGCAGGGGCTCCGCTGGGTGGTGGACGTCGATATATCGAAATACTTCGACACCATTGACCACGGGCACCTGCGAGGCTTCCTCGACCAGCGAGTCACGGACGGCGTCGTCCGGAGGATGATCGACAAATGGCTGAAGGCGGGGGTGCTCGACAAGGGCGTCCTGCGCCGTACGACGGGAGGCACGCCCCAGGGTGGTGTGATCTCGCCGCTGCTCTCGAACATCTACCTGCACCACGTGCTGGACGGATGGTTCGAGACTGTGGCGCGGCCGCACCTGCGGGGGCGTTGCCTGCTGGTCCGCTACGCCGACGATGCGGTGATGGCGTTCGAGGACCACGCGGCCGGCATGAAGATGCTGGCCGTGTTGGGCAAGCGGCTCGGCCGGTATGGGCTCACGCTCCATCCGACCAAGACCCGCTTCGTGGATTTCCGGTTCCGGCGCCCGCAAGGGTGCCATCCGATGGCAGCGGGAACGACGTTCGACTTCCTCGGCTTCACCCACGTGTGGGGGAAATCGCGCAAGGGCAAGAACGTCGTTGCCCAGGTGACGGCCAAGGACCGTTACGCGCGGGCGCTCGCGTCCGTGAACGAGTGGCTCAGGCGAAACCTGCACCGCCCGTTCCGGGAGCAGCACGCGCGTCTGTCACGGGTGATCCGAGGACACTGCGCCTACTACGGCATCACCGGCAACGGCCGGCGGATCCGGTGGTATCACCACCAGATCGTACGGGCCTGGAGGAAATGGCTCGCGCGGCGCGGCCGCCATAGCAATCTGCCGTGGCAGCGCTTCCGTGCCATGCTCGCGCGCTACCCTCTGCCCGCGGCCCTGATCGTCCACAAGTACGCCGCTCCGTGAGCGAACCGTGCGCGCGAAGAACCGGATGCGGGAAATCTGCACGTCCGGGTCTGTGAGGGGCGGGGATGGAAACATCCTCGCCTACTCGGCAACGACGCCCTGCTCGAAGCCGCCGCGACGACGGGCCGTGACGTCGGGTCCTACGTGCTGTTCATGATCATCGCGGCCGAGACCGACGAGGCCGCGATGGCGCGCTGGGAGAGCTACCGCGCCGGCGTCGACACCGAGGCCCTCGCCTGGATGGCGGACCAGGGCTCGAAGGACACGACGCTCGACGCGACGTCGACCGCGCGCCACATCAACCTTCCCGAAGGCGCGGTGAACTTCAACATGGGCACGCTCGTCGGGTCCTACGCGACGGTCGCCCGGATGCTCGACGAGGCGGCGGCCGTGCCGGGGACCAAGGGCATCATGATGACCTTCGACGACTTCCTGGAGGGACTCGACCAGTTCGGCCGCCACATCCAGCCGATGATGCAGTGCCGTGCCGCGCGGCAGCGCATGGCGGCCGAGTAGGGGTGCCGACCGCGTCGCGTCCCGGGGCGGCGACGATCGAGCCGCTCGACCTGATCGAGCCCGCCGAGGCCGACAGGCGGCTGCTGCGGCCCCCCGCCGCGCCGGCGCACGAGCTTCCGGCGGCCGCCGCCCCCGCGGCCGCCGCCGCCGCGGGCGAGCGTCGCGCCCTGCACGAGATGGGCGTGGCGGATCTCCTCGCGGCGTTCCGCAGGGGTGCGACGACCCCCGCCGACGTCTGCGCGGCGTTGACGGCCCGGATCGGCCGGCACCCGTCCGGGCCGGAAGCCGTGCTGTCGCTGCTGCCGGTCGCGGCCGCCGCGGAGGAGAGCGGCCGCCGCTATGCCGCCGGGACCGCGCGGGCGCTCGAAGGCATCCCCGTGGGCGTCAAGGCCATCGTCGATGTCGCGGGCGCGGCCGTGACCTGCGGCTCGCATCTGACCGACGCCCGCATCGCGCCCGCGGATGCCGCCGTCGTGGCGCGGCTGCGCGAGAGCGGCGCCATCCCGTTCGCCATGCTGGCCACGACGGAGTTCGCCACCGGCTCGCCGGACAACCCGCGCCATGGCCGCGTCTGCAACCCCTACGACCGGCGGCGATGGACGGGCGGCTCGTCGACGGGGTCCGGGGCGGCGCTCGCCGCGCGTCTCCTGCCCTTCGCGATCGGCACCGACACCGGCGGCTCGATCCGCGTTCCCTCGGCCTGGTGCGGCACGAGCGGCTTGAAGCCGACCCGCGAGCGCGTCTCGCGCCGCGGCGTCGCCTGCCTGTCCTTCACGCTCGACCATGTCGGGCCCATGGCGCGCTCCGTCGCCGACCTCGCCTTGTGTTTCCCCGGCATGGCGGATGCGGCACCCCTCGTGCCGCGATCTCTCGCCGGCCTGCGCATCGGCATCGCGGCGGGCTGGTTCGCCGAGGCTGTGTCGCGGGACGTGGCGACGGCCTTTGCCGGCGCCCTCGACGTGCTGGAGCAGCGGGGCGCCACGATCCGGCGCCTGGCCCTGCCCGACATCGCGCCGTTCCACGCCATGGCATGGACGATCCTGTTCGCCGAGCTCGCGGCTCTCTACCGCCCCTTCCTGCACCGGCGCGCGGCATTCGACGACGCCCTGCTCGACCGCCTCGACCGGGGCCTCGCGATCGGCGCGGCCGAGTACATCGCCGCGCTGCAGGGCCGGGTGGCGGCCCAGGATGCGCTGCTGGCCGCCATGGCCGATGTCGACCTCATGCTGACGCCCGGCGTCGGCGGCACGGCGGGCCGCCTCGACACGCGCACCGTGGCGGTCGACGACCGTACGTTCGCCTTCCAGGACATCGTGTCCCGCAACACCATGATCTTCGACTACACCGGATGTCCCGCCCTGATGCTGCCCACCGGGACCGCGGCGGACGGGCTCCCGGTCGCCATGCAGATCGTCGGGCGGCCCTTTGCCGACGACCTGTGCCTCGCCGCCGACCTGGCGTTCCAGGACGCGACCGCCTTCCATCGCCGCGCTCCCCCGGAGCCGGACGCGGCGGGCGGGGCGACCCTCGGCTGAGCGAGACCGTCGCCGAAGATCACGCCCGCGCGGGCGGCAGGGCCGAACGGGCCGGACCGGCGTCGATCTCCGCGGTCGACCACGGCTTAGTTGTCCCGCACGTGGCCGATGGCCGCCCTGGCGCAGGCGCGCGCATGGTCCAGCCGGACTGAGCCAACGCAATCGAGCCCGCCGAACTTTGAACCGGAACGTCATCGCGACCGTATCCAGGCGTGTCCCTCAAGCCCGCACGCGTGGAGTTTCGACATGACAGACACCCCGTCCACGCCCAGGCCCCGGGGCGAAGCCGCGCCCGGGCGGCCCGGTCAGGTCGCCGGCAAGGTCCTCGTCGTGACGGGTGCGGCGCGGGGGATCGGCCGGGCCACGGCGGTGGCCTTCGCCCGCGAGGGAGCGGCGGCCGTCGTCGGCATCGATATCGACGGCACCGTGAGTGCCACGATCGAGGTCACGCCGGCGACGACCGGCGACCTCGACGAGACGGGCCGGCTCGTCTCGGGAGAGGGTGCGGAATGGCTCGCGCTGTCGCTCGACCAGCGCGACCCGCAGGCCTTGCGGGATGCGGCTTCGAGGGTGGCGGATCGCTTCGGCGGGATCGACGTCCTCTTCGCCAATGCCGGCATCCAGATGTTCAAGCCGATCCTCGCCATGGAGGACGCGGATTGGGCCGATACGATCGACGTCAACCTGACGGGCACGTTCTACGCCATCCGTGCCTTCGCGCCGCACCTCGTGCAGCGGGGCGGGGGCCGCATCATCGTGACCTCGTCGACCCAGGGACGGCACGGCACCAAGTTCGGCTCGGCCTATTCGGCCTCGAAATGGGGTCTGATCGGGCTGGTCAAGTCCGCCGCTCTCGAACTCGGATCCCATCGCATCACCGTCAACGCCGTGATACCGGGCTTGATCGACACGCCGCTGACGCGGCACCGCCAGCGCTACCTGCAGGCGGTCGACGACCTTGGCTCGGAGGCGCCGACCGCCGACCTCGAAGCGGAGGCGAAGGCGAAGCTCACCGCCAAGACGCCGCTGGGCGTGCCGTGGATCGCGCCCGAGGACGTGGCGCCGGTGGTGGTGTTCCTGGCCTCGGATGCAGCCCGCATGGTGACAGGGGCGACCTACGACGTCACCGGCGGCGACAGCGCCAACAACGTGTGACTGAGCTGGATCGCTGGTTTCGTCCTGTGGACGTCTGCTCGAACAGGAGGCGTCGCTCCGAAGCGTCAGAGGTGAGGTCTGCAGAGTTCGACGAGCCATCGGCTTCGCCTCAGTCCTGGCCGGCAGGATCGGTGTGACGAGGTGTATCCGCGATGGTATCCCGGATGTCGTTGAACTGTTCCTCCGTGACGTATTCAGGACCGTGACCAAGATCCTGGACGCGACATGACATGCCTCGGCCTCGCCGGGATGGCCGCTAAGGAAAGAGCTGTCATCCGCCATCACCTCCTGCGGCTTGGAACAGAGCGCCGACGGATCCCTCATCGTGACAGCGCCCGGTCGCTCGAGCCGAAGCCTGCGTTCAGCCGAGCGTCGAACCCCACGACCCTCGGCGGGGCGGTCCGGCGGTCCCCGGGGCCCCACCTCTCCAGAGCGAGCGCCAGACCTCGTCAGAAGGCCGCGACGTCGATGACCGCCTGGCGAAGTCGCGGGGCGCTTCTTGCGGCAGGTTGTGGCCGATCCCCCCGGCGATGAGCCGATGCGCGTAACGGCCGGTGAACTTCCGCGCGTAGGAGGCGGGCTCGGGATGGGGAGCCCCGTTCGCATCTCCTTCCAGCGTGATGGTCGGCACGCCGATCGCCGGCGCCTGGGCCAGGCGGGCCTCGATGGCGTCGAAGCGCCGCTCACCCTCCGCCAGGCCGAGGCGCCAGCGATAATTGTGGATCGTGACGTTGACGTGGTCCGGGTTGTCGAGGGATGCGGCGCTCCGCGCGAAGGTGAGGTCGTCGAAGTGCCATTGGGGCGAGGCGAGCTGCCAGATCAGCTTGGCGAAGTCCTTGCGGTTGGCCTCGTAGCCGGCCCGGCCCCGGCTGGTGGCGAAGTAGAACTGGTACCACCACGCCAATTCGGCACGTGGGGGGAGCGGGATCTTGCCGGCCTCCTGGCTGCCGATCAGATACCCGCTGACGGCGACCAGCGCCTTGCACCGCTCCGGCCAGATCGCGGCGACGATGTCGGCGGTGCGGGCACCCCAATCGAAACCGGCCAGTACGGCCTTGTCGATCCGGAGCGCGTCCATGAGGGCGACGAGGTCGGTCGCGAGCGCGGCCGGCTGCCCGTTGCGCAAGGTGTCCTTGCTCAGGAACTGGGTCGACCCGTAGCCGCGCAGGTGAGGCACGATCACCCTGAACTTCGACGCGACCAGCAGCGGCACGACCTCGACGAAGCTGTGGATGTCGTAGGGCCAGCCGTGGAGGAGGATCGCGACCGGACCGTCGCTCGGCCCGGCCTCGACATAGCCGACATCGAGGTCACCGGCGCGGATCTGCTTCACCGGGCCGAAGCTCGCGTCTCCGCCCGGCACGGGCGCCGTCTCGGCCCCCGCACGGCCGGGCAGGCCGAACTCGGCCACCACCAGCGTCGAGAGGCTCGCCGCCAGGAAACGGCGTCGGTCGTGGTCCATGGTCTCGTCTCGCATGCTCGGCTCCCCTGCGTCTGTGACACCCCCTTGTGCGCCAGGATCCGCACGGCCGCTTTGAGACGCCGTTCAGAAAGGCTTCGGATCGTCATGATTTTCGTGTCAGAACCGTGGTCCGCCATCGCCCTTCACCAGGCCGCGTCGCGTGATCTACCAGTTCGGAACCTTCGACCTCGACACCCGACGACGTGAGCTCAGGCGGGACGGGAGCCTCGTCGCGATCGAGCCGCAGGTCTTCGACCTGCTCACCGTCCTGATCGAAAGCCGCGACCGCGTCGTCAGCCGCGACGCGTTGCTCGACGCCGTGTGGCGCGGCCGCATCGTGTCGGAGGCGACGCTGGCGAGCCGCCTCAACGCTGCGCGCACCGCCGTGGGCGACACCGGGGCCGAGCAGCGCATGATCCGGACGCTGCCCCGCCGCGGCGTGCGCTTCGTCGGGGACGTCAGAACGGTCGGCGATCGGCCGCCCGGGCTCTCGGCCGCCTCCGTCCAGACATCGGCCTCGCAACGCGAGGTCCGCCTGCCGGCCGTCGCGGTCCTGCCCTTCGCCGACCTCGGGGGCGCCCCCGGGCAGGATTATTTCGCCAGCGGCATCGCCGAGGAGATCATCACGGCTCTGTCGCGGAGCCGCGGCCTCCTCGTCATCGCCAGGAACTCGTCCTTCGCCTACGCGGGAGGGGCCGTCGACGTGCGGCAGGTCGGGCAGGAGCTCGGTGTCGGCTACGTGCTGGCGGGCAGCGTGCAGCGTGGCGCCGGGCGCCTGCGTATCATGGGCCAGCTCGTCGAGGCCTCGTCGGGGGCCTGCCTGTGGGCAGACCGGTTCGAGGGCGACGCGCACGACGTCTTCGCGCTCCAGGACCAGGTGGCGCAGGGCGTCGCCGCCGCCATCGAGCCGACGTTGCAATCGGCCGAGATCGGGCGGCTACGGCGAGCCCCGCCGGCCGAACTCGATGCCTACGATCATCTGCTCCGCGCCAATGCGAGCCTCGGCGCGTTCACCCCGGCCAGCCTGGCGGCGGCGCTCGGGCACCTCGACGCGGCGCTGGCGATCTCACCCGATGACGCCCCCGCTTTGGCCACCGCGGCCTATGTGCGGGCGCAGTGCCACTTCCAGGGATGGGCGCAGCAGGAGGAGGCCGACGGGCGCACGGCGGCCTCCCGCGCCTGGCGGGCCGTCGAGATCGCGCCGGAGGACGCCCAGGTGCTCTGGATGGCCGCCTTCGCGATCTGGAGCTTCGATGCCGAGGAGCGCGAGCGGGCGCGGGACCTCTTCCGCCGCTCCCTGGTGGTGAACCCGAACTCCGCCATGGCGCTGACGCTCTCGGGCTGGATCGAGACGATGTGCGGCAACGGCGGCGAGGGGCGGGCCATGGTGGAGCGCGCGCGCCGCCTCAATCCGCGCGATCCACGGGGCTGGCTGATGTCGGGCGTCATGGCGCTCGATGCCGTCATCGAGGAGGACTTCACCGGGGCGGTGCGGTGGGCCGAGGAGGCCTTGGCGCAGAACCGGCGCTTCGCGGTGGCGCTTCGTGTGCTGGCGGTGGCGCTCGTCCGGCTCGACCGCCTGGACCGCGCGCGGCACGTCGTGCGCGAATTGCTCGCCATCGAGCCGCAGCTCACGGTCTCGGGCTTCCTGCGCCGCATTCCAATCCCGCTGGAGCGGATGGCGCGCGCCTACTCCGACGCGCTGAGCGCGGCCGGGTTGCCTCTGGGCTGAGAAGCGCCACGCCGGCGCGCGCGGATGTCCGCTGGGGAGGCCATGGTGGTCAGACGCCGCCGGGGCGCCGCGGCACCGGTGCACCTCGGTTCAGAACCCCGCCTGCAGCTCGATCCCGACCCGATGGGCCGCGTTGATGATGTGGGTCTCCATCGTCCGCCGCGCCGCAGCGGCATCGCGGGCCAGGATGGCGTCGTGGATCGCCTCGTGCTCCGCGATGGTGATCTCGACGATCTCGTTCAGGCTCGCGTTGGGCCGCCGGCGCGTCGCCATGATGCTGTCCCGCATATGTTCGGAGACGAAGCCGACCACGCGGGCCACGTAGTCGTTGCCGGTCGCGAGCGCGACGGCGCGATGGAACTCGAGATCCGCGTCGACGCCCGTGTCGGCCCATTTCTCGATGCCGCGCATCCGCTCGAGCGCCGAGCTGATCGCGGCGTGCTGGATCACCGACCCGCGACCGGCGGCGAGCCCCGCGGCGCGCACCTCGAGCATGGCGCGGAGCTCGAACAGGTTCGTGTAGGCCTCGCGGTCACGCGACGCATCCGGCTCGACGCGCAGGACGGGAAGCGGCGCCTCGCGCACCACGAAGGCACCGATCCCCTGGCGCGAGAGCACGACGCCGTCGGAGCGGAGGCGCGCGATCGCCTCGCGCACGACGTTGCGGCTGACCTTGAAGGTTTCGGCCAGCACCTGCTCGCCCGGCAGCCGGTCGCCCGGCTTCAGCCGGCCTTCCGCGATCTCGCGCCGCAACGCGTCGACGATCCGGGTCGGAAGCTGCGGCGCCCTGTCGAGCGTGTTCAGACTCATGGTCGCATCCTCCCGGCCATCAGTCGAAAATGCGCCCCGGGCTCATCAGTCCGCCGGGATCGAGAGCCGCCTTCACCTTGCGAAGGAGGTCGAGATCGAGCGGCGGCGTACGGTCCAGGAAGGCCTTACGCTTGACGCGGCCGATGCCATGTTCGGCGCTGATCGAGCCCCCGAGGGCATCGACCTGTGCGAAGATGACGGCTTCGCACCGGTACAGCAAGTCCACGCGTGACGCATCGTCAAGGCCGGCCGGAGGCAGGACGTTGAAGTGGATGTTGCCGTCGCCGAGATGGCCGTAGGCCAACGGCACGCAGTCCGGCACCGCGTCCGCCAGGGCCGCGTAGGTCCGGTCGAGGAACGGCGCGATGCTGGAGATCGGGATCGAGACGTCGGTGCGGAGGTGCCGGCCCTGACGGGCCTGCGCCTCGATCAGTCCCTCGCGGATCTGCCAGAAGGCGGCGGCCTGCGCGGCGCTCGATGCCAGCGCGCCGTCCGACACGAGCCCGTCCTCGACGATGCCCTCCAGAAACCGCTCGACCAGCGCTTTCACGTCGACGAGGCCGCTCGCCGCGACCTCCATCAGCACGTAGAAGGGCGAAGGGACGTCGAGCGGATCGCGGGCCTGCGGCGCGGCCGTGAGCCCGAGTTCGACGCCGCGGCGCGGCAGGATCTCGAACGCCGACAGCAGGTCGCTGAGGTCGCGCCGCGCGCGACCGAAGAGTGCCACGGCGGCGGCGGGCGATCCCACCGCCAGGAAGGCCGTCTCGATCTGCGTCGGGTTCGGGAAGAGCTTCAGGCAGGCCGCCGTGACGATGCCGAGCGTGCCTTCCGAGCCGAGGAAGAGCTGCTTCAGATCATAGCCGGTGTTGTTCTTGCGCAGCTTTCGCAACCCGTTCCAGACCTGCCCGTCGGGCAGCACGACTTCGAGGCCGAGCACAAGGTCGCGCGTCATGCCGTAGCGGACGACGTTCAGCCCGCCCGCATTGGTGGCGATGTTGCCGCCGATCTGGCAGCTCCCTTGCGCGCTGAGCTGCAGCGGGAAGAGCCGGTCGCGGGCCGCGGCGGCCGCGTGCACCTTTTCGAGGATACATCCGGCCTCGACCGTCATGGTGAAGTTCTCGGCGTCGATCTCGCGCACGCGGTCGAGCCGCTCGAGGCTGATCACCACCTCCCGCCCCTCCGGCGAGGGGGTGGCGCCGCCGACGAGCCCCGTATGGCCCCCCTGAGGCACGACGGCGAGCCCCCGCGCCGCGCAATGGCGCACCACGGCCGCGACCTCGGCTGTCGATCGCGGCCGCACCACGACGCCGGCACGGCCCGTGATGTCGCGCGACCAGTCGGTCGCATAGCGGTCCTGCGCTTCGGGGGGCACGGCGCCGAAGCCGTCGAAGAAGCTCACGTCGACGTCCAACACGATCGCCTCCCTGTCGGTTTTTTAAGTTGTAGGACATCTGGACATCGTGGCATAGTGAATTCGCCGGAGAAGACGCCGATCAAGGCGCACCAGAGGTTCGAGCGCGGGAGAGCTCCATGTTTGTCACGCCGCAAGGGGACAAGGTCTTCATCGTCGACGGCCACATCCACCTTTGGGACGCGCGACCCGAGAACCGGCGCAACCGCTACGGCCTCACCTTCATCGAGAGCTTCTGGGGCTCCCACGTCGGGATGACGCCCAAGGAGCAGCGCTGGGATTTCGACCGTTTCTGCCACTACGGCGTCGAGGGTGCGGCGAAGGACCTGTTCGAGGACGGCTACGTCGACACGGCCGTGATGCTGCCGACGAACCTGCACGATTTCTTCGTGGACGGGTTCAACACCACCGAGCAATGCGCCGCCTTCAAGCGCGCCTATCCCGACAAGGTGATCCTGAACGGCCGCTGCGATCCGCGCGACGGCGCGCGCGGGCTCGATCGGCTCGAGGCCGACTTCGCCAAGCACAAGTTCAAGGGCCTGAAGCTCTACACGGCCGAGTGGAACGGCGCCTCCAAGGGCTATTCTCTCAAGGACGACATCGTCGGGCCCTATATGGAGAAGTGCCGCGAGCTCGGGGTGAAGAACATCCACATCCACAAGGGGCCGACGATCCACCCCTTGAACCTCGATGCCTTCGACGTCCGCGACGTCGATCATGTCGCGACGGCCTTTCCCGATCTGACCTTCGTGGTCGACCATTGCGGCATGCCGCGCATCGACGATTTCTGCTGGATCGCCGGCCAGGAGCCCAACGTCATCGGCGGGCTGGCGCTGATCCCGTCCTTCATCCACGCGCGACCGAAGTATTTCGGGCAGATGCTGTCGGACCTGTTGTTCTTCCTCGGGCCGGACAGGCTCACCTTCGGCTCCGACTACGGGATCACCAGCCCGAAGTGGATCATCGAGGAATTCATGGCCTATCAGTTCCCCGACGACCTCGCCAAGGAGGCCGCGACCGAGCTGACCCTCGACGTGAAGCGCAAGATCCTCGGCCTCAACATGGCCCGGCTCTACGACATCGACGTTCCGGCCGAATGCCGGCTGCCGGGCCCGGCCCAGGAGGGCGAGATCCTGCTGGCCCGGGCCGAGGACGAGGCCGATGTCGCGGCCTGACGCCTGCGCGTGCGAGCGGCCGGCGGCCCCATCGCCGATCGAACGAGAGGTCATGACGGCTCTCGACACCGTCATGGACCCGGAGCTCGACGAGTCGGTCGCCGCGATGGGCTTCATCGAGCGCGTCGCGATCGAGGGACGGCAGGCGGACATCACCTTTCGCCTGCCGACCTTCTGGTGCTCGGCGAATTTCGCCTTCCTGATGGCGACCGACATGCGCCTGGCCGTGGAGCGACTGCCCTCGATCGATGCGGCGCGGGTCCGGCTCGTCGATCATTTCGCGTCGGGCAAGATCAATCGCGGCGTCGCCGAAGGCCGCGGCTTCGCCGAGGTCTTCGCCGGCGAGGCCGACACGGACCTGACGGAGATCCGCCGCGCCTTCCGCGAGCGCGCCTTCCTGGGCCGACAGGAGACGCTGCTGCGCGCACTGGTCCGGCGCGAGGGCGTCGAACCGGCCCTGGCCACGACCGTCGCCGCCCTCGCCGCACTGACCGGCGACCCGGACCCCGACATCGCCACCGCGGCCCTGCGCTACCTCGCGCTGCGCCGGCACGAGGCCGGCGGCACCGACGACGCGGCTGCGGCCTTCATCACCCTCGATGGCGCACCGGTCGCGGCACCCGACTACCCGACGCATCTGCGCAGGCTGAGGCGCGTCAAGGGCGCCGCCGAGGCCAATGCCGAGATGTGCCGGCTCTATCTCGAGGCTCGCATCAGCCATCCCGCGCCGGGTTGCGAGCCCGAGAACCGCAAGGACGACGACGATGAGTGAAGCGAAGTTCCGCGTCATGCACACGATGGTCCGGGTCAAGGATCTCGATCGCTCGCTCGACTTCTATACGCGGCTGCTCGGCATGGAGCTGCTGCGCAAGATGGATTTCCCGTCCGGACGGTTCACGCTCGCCTTCGTGGGCTACGGCCCCGAGGAGACGCATGCCGTCGTCGAACTGACCCATAACTGGGACCAGCAGGCGCCCTACGATCTCGGGAACGGCTATGGCCACATCGCCCTCGGCGTCCGCGACATCGACGGGATCTGCAAGGAGCTCGCGGCCAACGGGGCCAAGATCCCGCGGCCGCCCGGACCCATGCAGCACGGCACGACCGTGATCGCCTTCGTGGAGGATCCCGACGGCTACAAGATCGAGCTGATCGACCTCGATACGCGCGATTGACCGAACATAGAACGAGAAAGGGAGGATGAATATGAACGAAAAGATGCTCACTCGCCGCACTCTGCTCGGAGGAGCGGCAGCCGCCGCCAGCGGCGCGCTGATCGGCCCGGGCCGTGTCGTCGCGGCCGAGCAGAAGTTCGTACCCTATTCCAACAAGAGCCTGGACTATTACTTCTTCGTCGCCCAGGAAGAGGCGGTGAAGCGGGCCGTGGAGGCGAAGGGCTGGCGCTTCCAGGCCGTCAATGCGAGCTTCGACAACACCACGCAACTGCAGCAGTGGGAATCGATCCTGCTGAACGGCCCCTCCGCCATCGTCAGCGACCCGATCGACAGCCAGGCCATCGTCAGCGTCATCAAGAAGTACAATTACAAGAAGATTCCGGTCGGCATCATCGATACGCCCGCCACCGGCGGCAAGGTGGCGATCACGGTCGACTTCGACAATTACCAGGGCGGCGTCATGGCGGCCGAGGCGATCGTCGATCGCCTGAAGAAGAAGTACAACGGGCAGGCCAAGGGCATCGTGCTGAACTGCTATGGCGCGCTGCAGAGCGTGGCCTGGCGCCAGCGCAAGGAAGGCATGGACGCGACCTTCAAGAAATATCCCGACATCAAGTATCTGGCGCGCCCGACGGAAGGCGAGCTCAAGCAGATGCTGAGCGTCACCGCCGCGACACTGTCCGAATTCCCTGATCTCGACGCCGTGCACGCGCCCTCCGACACGCCGTCGCGCGGCATCGTCACGGCCCTGCAGCAGAAAGGCCGCTGGAAGAAGATCGGAGAGGACGGGCACGTCATCTTCGCCAATATCGACGGCGAGCCCATCGCGCTGCAATGGATCAAGGAGGGCTACATGGACGCGGTCATCTCCCAGGATCCCGTCGCCTATGCGCAGATCACGATCGACATGATCGACAAATACGCCATGCAGGGCAAGGACGTGCCGCTCGGCCCATACGAGAACAAACAGTATTTCTGGGAGAAGGGCGAGATCAAGTCCTCGGATTCGGGCCCGAGCCTGGTCATCCCGCCGTTCGAGATCAGTGTCGCCAACGCCGACGACAAGCGGATGTGGGGCAACATCGCCTTCAACGACTGGGGCCTGAAGTACAAGTAGGCGCGAAGCGCCGGCGGCGACCTCGCCGCCACGCCCTGGCGAGCCGTTTCATGGCGGCGCGGCATGGCGAGGGGGGACGAGGCGGGATCGACACGAGCGGAGGCCGGACCCGGCCACCGAGCTTGGGAGACGACCATGACGCAGACGACGCCGCTTCTGGCGACCCGCAACGTCATCAAACGCTTCGGAGGCGTGACGGCGCTCAAAGGCGTCTCGCTCTCCGTCGAGACCGGCACCGTGCATGGGCTGCTCGGCGAGAACGGGGCCGGCAAGTCGACGCTCGTCAAGATCGTGGCCGGACAGCATGTCCCGACCGAGGGCGAGGTCCTGCTCGAGGGCAAGCCGCTCGGCGCCGTGGACGTGAAGGCCATGGAGCGCCACGGCGTGTTCCTGGTCACCCAGGAGCCGGCGATCGTCAATCCGCTGTCGGTCGCCGAGAACCTGATGCTGGGCCGCTGGCCGCGCCGGGGCGCTCTGGTGGATGTCGCCGCGCTCTACAGGCTCGCCGCGGACTACCTCGACGGCACCGGGCTCGACCCGCGTGCGCCGGCGGGTCGCCTGTCGGCGGTCGACCGGCGCAAGCTCAACATCCTGCGGGCGCTGCACAGCGGCGGCCGGCTCATCATCCTCGACGAGCCCACGACGGCCCTCACCATGGCGGACCGCCGCGTGCTGTTCGACTTCATGCGCCGCCTGAAGCGCGATGGCGTGACCTTCATGTTCATCTCCCACTACAACGAGGAGATCCTGGAAATCTGCGACGCCGTTTCGGTGTTGCGCGACGGCCTGCTGGTGGCGGGCAATCAGCCGGTCGCCGACGTGACGTCGAGCGCGCTGAGCGAGATGGTGCTGGGCCGCGGCTTGAACCTCTTCGCGCGCCAGCGGGCCCCGGCTCGGAAGGCCGGTGCCTCGGCATGGGCGTTCTCGAACGTGAAGGGCCGTGGCTTCGGGGTCGACGCGCTCGCGATCGCGCCCGGCGAGATCGTGGGCTTCGCGGGGCTGCCGGGTTCGGGCGCGAGCGAACTGGCGCGGGCCATCTACGGGCTCGTCCCCGCGACCGGCACCGTCACCCAGGGCGGCCGGACGCGGCGGCTGCCGTCCGACCCCGCGGCGGGCCTCGCCTCCGGCGTCGCCTTCCTGTCCGAGGACAGGCTGAAGGACGGTATCGTGGGCATCCACTCCATCGCCAGCAACATCAGCCTGTCGAGCCTCGGCCGCCTGGCGCAACGCGGCGTCGTGTGGCCGGGGCGGGAGCGCGCGATGGTCCGCGACTTCTTCCAGCGGCTCTCCATCAAGGCGCGGGGCGCCGGACAGCCCGTGGGCCAGCTGAGCGGCGGCAACCAGCAGAAGGTGCTGCTGTCCCGGCTCCTCGCCACCGAGCCGAAGCTCCTGATCCTCAACGAGCCGACGCGCGGCATCGACGTCGGCGTCAAGGAAGAGGTGCACCGCATCGTCGACGGCCTGACCCGCGAGGGCGTGGCCGTGATCATCGTCACCTCGGACCTCGACGAGATGCTGCGGTCGGTCGATCGCGTGGTGCTGTTCTCCGGCGGGCGCATCGTGGGCGACAGAGCCGCCGCGACGCTGACCAAGGACGATGTCCTCCGCATCGCCTTCTCGACGGGGGAGGCGGAGCCGACGGCTCCGGCTGCCGCCCGCCTCTCCCCCTCGCAACAACGGCCTGGAGTCCTCGCCTCATGAGCGCCCATACCGACCACGTCGCGACAGCCGTCGCCACGACCGCTTCCGTCCCGCCGGAACCGGCCCGACGCGGCCCGACCGTCGGCCAGCGGCTCCAGAGCGTCCTCGCCCATGTGGTGTGGATCTGGCTCGCCGGCCTGATCGTCATCTTCGGCATCCTCAATCCGTTCTTCTTCTCGGTCCCCAATCTCCAGAACGTGCTCGTGCAGGCGACCGTGCTGGGCCTGCTCGGCCTCGCCCAATCGCTGGTGCTCCTGGTGGCCGAGATCGACCTGTCGATCGCCGCCGTCACCGGCATCTCGTCGGCGCTCGGGGCCCTGGCCATCCAGCAGGCCGGCCTGCCGGTCGCGGTCGGCGTGGTGCTCGGCATCGCGATCGCGACGCTGATCGGCTTCATCAACGGCCTCTGCGTGACGAAGCTCCGCATGGTGTCGCTGATCGAGAGCCTCGGCATGATGATCACGCTGCAGGGCGGCCTGCTGGCCATCACCCGCGGCAACACCATCACGGACCTGCCGGACAGCTACTACTGGATCGGTCAGGCGACGGTCGAGGGCTGGCCCGTCATGCCGCTCGTGCTGCTCCTGGGCTTCCTGCTCATGGGCTTCACGCTGCGGCGGACCGTTCTCGGCCGCAGCCTCTACGCCACCGGCGGCAATGCCGCGGCCGCCTATGTGGCGGGCATCCGGGTGCCGCGCATCAAGATCATCGCCTTCACCCTGTCGGGCTTCATCTCCGGCGTGGCGGGCTGGCTCCTCGCCGCCTGGCAGATGGCCATCACGTCGAACCAGGGCGACGGGTTCCTGCTCTACGCCATCGCGGCGCCCATCATCGGCGGCGTCAGCGTCTTCGGCGGCCGCGGCGGCACGCTCGGCATCCTGGGCGGCGTGCTGCTGCTCACCGTCATTCACGTTGGCCTCGCCATCGTCTACGTGCCGTCGTTCTACGTGACCATGATCGGCGGCGTGCTGATCTTCATCGCGGTGGCGGTCGATGCGCTGCGCGTCAACGTGCTGGGCGAAGGCTGACCGGGCGACCGGTCGAGTCCCGGCGGGGGAGGGCACGGATCTCCGCCGAGAGACCGCGGCTCGATGGACGCGTTGCGGTGGTGACGGGAAGCGGACGCGGGATCGGCCTCGCCTGTGGGCCGGACATTGCTCAAGAACGATCGGTGCTTCGGCGGCGCAGACCCGTCCGTCCGCGCCGACCGCCTTGGAATGACTCAAGGTCAGCACGAACCCAGAACGCCCGCAGGCGACAGGCGCGGGACCGCGGGCGGATCCGTGGAGACCGCTCGCCTGATCGCGGTCCGGCGGGCGGCCGCACGCGCCGCCGTCATGGGGCCGGGCTCACCAGCAGGTGTGGCCGCCGTCGACCGTGAGGATCGTGCCGGTGCAATAGCTCGCAGCGCCGCTCGCCAGGAACAGCACCGCCGAGGCGATCTCGACGGGATCGGCGAAGCGGCCCATGGGGGTCGTCGAGAGACAGGAGGCGCGGAGGTCGGGCCGGCTGCGCAGCAGTTCGGTCTGGCTCGTCGCCGTGTAGCCCGGCGCGACGGCGTTGACCCGGACGCCGACCTCGGCCCACTCCACCGCGAGAGCCCGGGTGAGCTGGTGCACCGCGGCCTTGCTGACCATGTAATGGGCGGCCGCGAAGCCTCGGTTGACGATCTGGCCCGACATCGAGCCGATGTTGACGATCGCCCCCGAGCGCCTCGCCACCATGTGGCGGCCGAAGGCGCGGGAGCACCAGAACACCGCATCGGTGTTCACGTCGAGGACGCGACGCCACTCGTCGTCGCTCATCTCGATCGCGGTTGCGAGCGAACCGATGCCCGCGTTGTTGACGAGGATGTCGACGCCGCCATGGATCCGCGACGCGTCCATCGCGGCAGCCTCGACCGCCGTGGAGTCGGTCACGTCCATGGTGATGGCGACGGCCTTGAACCCCGCGCGCTCGAGCTCTCCGGCCGCCGCCGCCACGCCGTCCCGGTCGACGTCGGACAGGATGACCTTGGCACCCGCCTCGCACAGCGCCCGGGCGATGGCCTGCCCTATGCCGCGCGCGGCTCCCGTGACCACCGCGACCTTGCCGTCGAGCCTGAACCGATCGAGGATCATGCCTGTCTCCTTGAACCTTCGCCGACGCCCGGCGTCCCCCGGCTGCCCGACGGTGACGTCGAGAGCCGACCTCCCGCATACTCCGCCTCGGCCTCCGGCGCCTCCCCGATCGGGAGCGCCTCGCCGCCATGTCTCGCCGTCGCGCTCCGCCGGGACCCGATGCGATGGCCTTGCGCCGAGGCGGCGTGCGGACGGGCCGCCTTCAGGGCGCGTTCGGGCGGAAGCGGACCCTTCGCAAGTCGCCGAACCTGTCGATACGACGGGGCGTCCGAGGACGCCGCCTCGGGCGGCATGGACCTCGACCGACGTCGTCTCACCGCCGGTCCGCACCTGGTCTTCTCTGCGACCTTCGAGGTCTCACGAGAAACCGCCATACGTGACCCGCGCCGTCGTCGGGTTGCGGCGCTCGGGGAGCGAGAGGATCTCGATCCTCGCGGCATCGCTGTCGATCTCGACCATCCTGATCAGACGTGCGCCGTGCAGGACCCGACCCACGCCGTCCTGCGGAGAACCCAGTGTGGACGCCGAGTTTTCGACCGCGACGCAAAAGTCGAACTCGGAACTGCCATAGTCCGGGAAGTTGAAGACCTCCGGGCTGCCGGGGAGACTCGGCCGCTCGAGGATCCACTCGGCCGTCGCCCCCGCGATCTTCGGCGTGACCAGGACCCCGCCGGCATCGACCAGCGGCGCGGTGAAGGATACCGCGATCCCGAGCCGCGGTGCCCGCGAGAGATTGACGAGAACCGCGACGACGGCGGTATCGGTGACGGCCGTGAGGACCGCGAAGACCCTGTCGCCGGGAGACAGCGGCAACGGCAGCATCGTCGGAGCATTCTGTTGCGCCGTTCGCCCCCACCACTGGACCCAGGCCTGGGCTGTCGTCGTGCCGTCCGGGTGGAGCAGGGAGACGGTGCCGGCCTGCGGCAGGGAGGAGTCGAGATAGAGGCGTTGACCGTCGAGCCCGATCCAGTTCGAGCACGCGAAGGGGAGGTCGTTGTCCCCGCCCGCGGGAGGTTCCGCCAAGCCCGACGGCACGGTCCAGACACCCCAGACCTGTGAGAGCTGACGGTCGTGGCTCGCCGTCACATAGGCGCCGGCCCAGTTGCGGCTGCTCTCGATGGCGCTCAGCGCCGGCCTCAGGGCCGCGGTGCGCCGGGCGGCGATGCGAAATGCCGTGTTCCTGATGGCTCGGCGCATCGCCGTGTCGAGGACGAAGCCGATCAGGGAGAGGTCCTGCCCGAATCCGAACTCCCAGACTCTTCGGATGAGTGGATGCGCGGTCGGGCTCGGGCGGGGCGGCAGACCGAAGCGCGACAGGTCCTCGGGCGCGAGGCCCGCAGGGCGCAGGGGCCGATCCGGAACGTCGAACCCTGTGAAGCGCCTGCCGATGTCCGCCAGATCGACGTCGGGTTCGCGGGAAGGGGAGGGTGAGGCCTCCGTCATGGCCATTCCTCCTGCGCTGCCTCGACGGCGATCCTGTATAGGCTCGTCCCCTGTGGTGTCGGCTGGTTCAGGAGCGGCAGCGTGCCGATCGCGAGCGCGACCCCGCCCTGGCTGTCACTCCTGTAGTGCAGCCCGGCGATCTCACGGTTGCGGGCGATCCTGTCGGCCAGTGTCCACAGCACCCGCTGCAGGGTGTCGTATCTGGCTTGGCCCTGGAAGACATCGCCCATGCAGAGCGCCATGAGATGGGCCTGGGTCGCGTGGCCGCTCGGAAACGAGGCATGGCCCGGCACTTCGATCGGCGGCAGCAGCGCGGGCAGGAGCTGGGACGGGCGCGGACGGCAGTAGCGTCCCTTGAAGTACATGGCCACGAACGTGCCGATCAGGCTCGCGATGGTCAGGACTTTGGCGGTGTTGGGATAGGAAGACGGTCGGGAGGTCATCGCATTCAAGAAGACGCTGATGAACTCGTCCGACTGGGCGAGGATCTCGCCCAGCGCGTCCGCCCGCTCCTCTTCCGCGGCTCTGACGAGATCGCGGATCTCGCCTTCGACGTCGAGTGCGGGATTGGCGTCCGTCCAGTCGACCGGGGCGGGATCGGGAAACGCTGGCGGCTGGGCCGGCGGTTGCGGCAACTGGGCGATGCCAGCCGGCCAAGCCGGGGCCAGGGCTTGCCATCCCGTGGCGGCGAACTCGACCAGACACTGCCAGGCGTACCAGTCTGCGGACCAGTGACGGTCGGGGAACCTCGGTTGCGGCACCAGCGGAAGTTCTCCGATGGCGGTCCCGGCCGGCAGTGGCGCGTCTCCGGGCGGGGTGGCGGCGGGCGCGAAGACGAAAGGCAGCGCGATCCTGTCCGGGAAGAACCAGCCGGCGGTGTTGTTGGGTCCGTTGCCGCGCGAGCCGTCGCTGCCTGTATTGCCGTTGTTCCCATTGTTTCCGTTGAAGCTGGCCGGCATGGTGTTCTCCCTCTTTGCTGTCAGTCGGGTACTCCGGCCGATTGCAGTCGATGCAGGAACAGGTCGCGAGCCTGGTCGCGGAGCGGGGTCCGGTCGCGAAAGGCCCGCAGCCGGAAACTGGGCATGAGCCGGGTGAGGTGTTGCACGACCTCGCGGGCCGCTGCCGTGTCGCCTGACGCCACCAGACTCGCGATGAGGCAGCGCAGGTTGGACGTATTGTCCGCGACCTTGCCCCGCGACATCTGCGCCCAGGAGACCGCCTCGCGAAAGCGGTCCGAAAGGTAGTAGGCCTGCGACAGGTAGTGCTCGAGCCAGAACGTATCGGTGCCCAGAGGCGACAGGCGCAGAGCGCGTTCGGCATGCTCGACCGAGCGTTTCGTGTCTCCGACGTAGCCGAGGGTCAAGCTGCTGTAGGCCCAAGCCCAGGCGCAACTAGGACCGGCCGCGATCGCCCGGAACAGGTATTCCTGAGCGGTCGCGTAGTCGTGGAGCATGTAGGCCTGCAGATGGCCATAGATGGCGAGGCCGAGCGCGTCGCTGGGATCGCGCTCGATCGCCATCCGGGCGGCGCGGGCCGCCACCTCCCGGTCGGCGTCTTCGTCGTCTGACCAGCCTTGGGCGATCCAGCGCATGCTGAGCGAGGCGAGGTGGGAGTAGGAGGGCGCGTAGTTCGGGTCGGAACCGGAAGCGGATTCGAGCAGGGTCCTGGCCCGCGCCAGCGCTTGGCGCTCCATGCTGTCGAGCAGGCTGGTCGCCTGAAGCGTCAGGTCGAAGGCTGTCAGGTTCTCGGGGCGCTTGCGGCTCGCGCGTGCGAGTTCACGCGTCCTGAGGTGGGGCGTGACGATCGATGCGACCTGGAGGGCGATCCGGTCCTGGAGGTCGAAGACGCTGTCGAGCGTGCCGTCGAACCGGTCCGCCCAGAGGACGCGGTCACGGTCGGCAAGTTCGACGGCGATGCGCAGGTCCTCGCCGTTCCGCCTCACGCTGCCGTGCAGGACGTAATCGGCGTCGAGGTCATGGATGGCGCGACGCAGGTCGATCGGTGCCCGTGCGAAGCTCGCCGTAGAGTTCCGCGAGATGACGAGCAGGTCCTTCAAGCCGCCGAGCATGCGGATGATGTCGTCGATCACGCCCTCGGCGAAATAGGCGTCGTGCTCCCCGGCCTGCAGCATCCGGAACGGCAGGACCGCCAGGGACGGCCGGTGGTCCTTGGCGCTCTCGTCGGTCCGTTGCGGCGTTCGCGGCGGCATGACGGGAAGATTGCTTCCAGCCAGGCATGCCTCCGGACGGATGGCGTAAAGCGAGACGGGATCACGGATGTTCTTCAGCCGCTGCTCGCCCCGCGGCTCGAACGTGACCGGCAGGTTCGGCCGGACCTGCTCGTAGACGGCCGCCGACACCAGAACACCACCCGCATCGGCCAGCGGCTCCAGACGCGCCGCGACATTGACCGCCGTCCCCCCGATCCTGTCGCCGTCGACGATGATCTCGCCTGCGTTGATGCCGATGCGGTAGACAAGCCGATGGCCGCGCGAAACGTTGCTGTTGCGGCGTCCACTCTCCGCCTGGAAGCGCAAGGCGCATCTCACGGCTTCGACGGCGCTCGGGAATTCCGCGATGAGGCCGTCTCCGGCGACGTTGAAGATCCGGCCGGAGGACCGCTCGATCTGCTGGCGCAACCGGTGCATGTCGACGCCGACGCGGCGGTGCGTCGCCTCCTCGGCATCGCTCATCAGCGCGCTGTAGCCTACGATATCCGCCGAGAGGATCGCGGCCAGCCGCCGTCGACTGCCCTGCCGGGTGACCGGAAGGGATCGGCCGAGCTCAGGATCTCCTCCACGGACCATGGGCATGCCGTCGGTCAGCGCCGTGCCCTCAGGCCCTACGCACAGGGCAGACCGGAATTGTGGTGAAACTTGGGAAAAAACTGGCTTTTTCCGACGCGTCCCTTTTCATCGGTCCCGTCGACCGCTCCGAGGCGATAGACCGTCGAATTGTAACTTTTGAGAGAAAGTGTAGCGGCTCGGTGCCGTGGCGGGGTTGCTGTCCTCTACGATCCGCGTCCGGTCCGGCTTGTCCGCCCGACGGGTGCGCCGCGCTCATCCGACGATCGGGCCGAGGCCGTTGTTGCGCCGGACGATGTCGATCAATCCGCGCAGCGCCGGATGGCTGTGACGCCGGCTCGGGTAGTACATGTGCAGCCCCGCACCGGTCGACGCCCAATCGGGCAGCACGACACGCAGGACTCCGGCTTCGACCTCGCGCGCCACGCGCCGCTCCAACACATAGGCCAGCCCGAGCCCGCCGACCGCGGCATCGATCGTGGTCTGCGTGTCGTTGATCGTGTAGGGGCCGGTGGCCTCGATCCTGATCAGACGGTCGCCGTCCCCGAGTTCCCAGCGATAGGCCGTGTTGTCGCCCAGCAGCAGGCGGAGGCAGCGGTGCGTCGCGAGGTCGTCCGGCGTCCGCGGCTCGCCCTCCCGGTCGAGGTAGCTGGGCGCCCCGACGACGACCCAGCGCAGCGGCGGCGTCAGCGCCACCGCCACCATGTCCTCCGGCACGGTGTCGCCGAACCTGATCCCGGCGTCGTAGCCCTCCGCCACGACGTCGATCGGCCTGTCCTCGACCACGACGGTCAGATCGACCTTGGGAAACCGGGCCGCGTAGTCGGGCAGGGCGGGGCCGATCAGGAGACGGGCGGCGTCGCGGGGCACGTTGAGCCGAACCGCGCCGAAGCGCGACGCGGAGGTGTCGTCGAGGCGGGCCAGGGCTGTGCCGATCGCCTCGAACCCGCGCCCGAGGTCCGCCGCCAGGGCGAGCCCGGCCGCGCTCGGCACGACGCTGCGGCTCGTGCGGTTGAGGAGGCGCGTCCCGAGCCGGTCTTCGAGGCGCCGGATGGCGTGGCTCACCGCCGAGGTGGTGACCCGGAGCTCGACGGCCGTGGCTTTGAAGCTGCAGCGCCGGACCAGCGTGGTGAAGGTCATGAGGTCGGCCAGGTCGGAACGATCGAAGGCCGGCATTGTTGAACCCGTATCACGGCGGCACTGAACCACGCTCATCTCTGATGGCGTGTGCCCGCGCCGGCAAGGGCTATCCTGTCCCGGCGAAGCGAAGAGGGGGAGACCGGAATGGACGCGACAGCGATGATGGACGGCGTGAGGGTGCCGGACCTCGCCACCAAGGCCGTGCTGGTCACCGGGGCCTCGACGGGCATCGGCGCCGCCGTCGCCCGCGCCTTCGCGGCCCAGGGTGCCCGCGTCGCGATCCACTACAACGCCAGCCGCGACGAGGCCACGCGCCTGAAGGAGGGCATCGCGGCGAGCGGCGGCGAGGCGATCCTGGTCCAGGGCGACATGGCGATGGACGGGGTGAGCGAGCGCGTCGTCGAGGAGGCCGCGACGGCCCTCGGCCGCCTGGACGGGCTCGTCAACAACGCCGGTGGCATGTTGGGGCGCGTGCCGACGGTCGAGATGACCGACGAGCACTATCGCCGCGTGATGGATCTCAACGCCCGCTCGGTGCTGGCCGCCACGCGTGCCGCCCACCCCTGGCTGAAGCGCCAGGGCGGCTTCATCATCAACACGACCTCCATCGCGGCCCGCAACGGCGGCGGCAACGGGGCCATCCTCTACGCCGCGGCGAAGGGCTTCGTCTCCACCATCACCCGCGGCCACGCCAAGGAATTCGTCGCCGACCACATCCGCGTGAACGCGGTGGCGCCCGGCGTGATCGCGACCCCGTTCCACGAGCGCTACACGAGCGCCGAACAGCTCGAGACGCAGCGGAAGACGATCCCGATGGGCTTCGTCGGCACGTCGGAACATTGCGTCGGCGCCTACCTGTTCCTCGCCTCGGAGGCGCTGTCCGGCTACGTCACCGGCCAGATCATCGAGGTGAACGGCGGCCAGCTCATGCCCTGAGCGGCAGCTGATCGCGCTTCACGACATCGACAACGGAGTTTCGCGGGACATGGGCATCGACAAGAGGCGTTTCGGGCGGACGGGCTGGGAGCTGTCGGAGGTGGGCTTCGGCGCCTGGGCCATCGGCGGATCCTGGGGCGAGGTGTCGGAGGCGGGGGCGAAGGCGGCGCTGAACGCAGCCCTCGACGCCGGGGTCGATTTCCTGGACACCGCGGACGTCTACGGCGACGGCCGGTCCGAGCGGATCATCCGCGATGTCCTGCGCGAGCGCGGCGGGACGCGCCCCGTGGTGGCCACCAAGGCGGGGCGGCGGCTCGCCCCGCACGTGGCCGACGGATACACGCGCGCCAACCTCGAAGCCTTCGTCGACCGCAGCCTCGCCAACCTCGGCGTGGACGCGCTCGACCTCGTGCAGCTCCACTGCCCGCCGACGGAGGTCTACTATCGCCCCGAGGTCTTCGACGCCCTCGACCGCATGGTGGCGGCCGGCAAGCTGCGCCACTACGGCGTGTCGGTGGAGAAGGTCGAGGAAGCCCTGAAGGCGATCGCCTATCCGAACGTCGCCTCCGTCCAGATCATCTACAACCTGTTCCGGCAGCGGCCCGCGGAGCTGTTCTTCCGCGAGGCTGCCGCCAAGGACGTCGCCGTCATCGTTCGGGTCCCGCTGGCCAGCGGGATGCTCACCGGCAAGATGACGGCCGCCTCGACCTTCGCGGCCGACGACCACCGCAGCTTCAACCGGCACGGCGAGGCGTTCGACGTCGGGGAAACCTTCTCGGGCGTGCCCTACGAGGTCGCGCTGGACGCGGTGGAGGACCTGAGACGCTTGGTGCCGGGCGGCGCCACGATGGCGCAGTTCGCCCTGCGCTGGATCCTCATGGACGAGGCGGTTTCGGTCGTCATCCCCGGCGCGAAGGACCGCGCCCAGGCCGAAGCCAACGCCGCCGCCAGCGCCCTACCGCCCCTGACGCCCGACGCTCTCGGGCGCGCCCGCGAGATCTATCGCGAGCGCATCTCTCCTCACGTCCACCAGAGATGGTGAGCGCCGGCCGGCGTTGAGCCGACTCCCGTTGCCGAGCGGACGTCGGTGGCAGGGGAGACAGCGCGGAAACGACGATCGCCATGATAAGCGCCATGGAATGAGGGCGGTCCAGCCCTGACTGGAGGAACGTCCGCTGTCCGAACAGGAGCGAGCCGGACCAGCGCTTGAGCCGGGGCGAGAACGGCCCGCCGCGGACGTCGCATGAGGGTGGATATCTGCTGGTCTGCCATCGACTGCCGGATCCAGAAAACGGACCCGCCTCTCGACGTTCCCGCTGCCCGCCCGGCGCTCGAACTCAGACGATTGGCTCGACCCATTGCGAACGTGAACTTCCCGGGGCGAATGGATCCCCGAAATATTGCGTTTCCCGAACGACTTTCCCGTCACGAAATTCCATGATGCTCACCGTGTAGGACGGTTTGCCGTCATACGTGAGCACGTACTCCGTGACCCACAGGTCTCCCACGCCAACTATGCGTCGCACAGCGAACCGTTTCTTGTTGGGTTGCGCCGTACGAGATGCCTGGATCTGTCGCCGCCCGCCGATGCGCTCGCCGGATTGAGGATATTCCAGCACCGCGTCGTCGCTATAGATCTGGTGCTCTTCCTCGAAATCGTCAGCGTCCGAGGCGGCCCAATGCCGATCGAGAGCGTGTTTGATCTCTTGATCTTTCATGGCAGACCTCCCTCGTTTTCTTCAGCTTAGCTCGCGCTTCGAGCGGCCCGCTATGGAAGCACGCGCGATCAGCCACCGGGACCGCAGCGCTACGCACGACTACTTTGGAGCATCTGGCACGCTATCACCAACGTCATTTTTGGGTCGACTCCGGTTGGCCGCGGAACGTCGGATCGGGCTGGGGAGCGGACCGGCTGCTTTCGGGCGCGGCTCTGATCGAAGCGAAACTCGGCGCTGGGCTGATGACCAATCGCGCGGCGAGCAGCCGGCGCACCCTGCGGCAGCCGCCAATCGTCGGCGCAGGGCACCGCTTGCCTCTGAGGCGCCCGCCATCAACAGACACGAACGTCGGTCTCAAGCCATCGAAGGCGAGGCGTGGTCAGCTTGGCCTTGGCACGGTCCTTGCGACAGCTTCGTCATGATTTGCATGCACGCCTCAGGCGATCGGAAGCAGGGCTGTCGTGATCGAGGACCCTGCGGGGACATCCCGGTCGCAGACACGCTCGAGATCGCGCATCGGGTCTGGCGATGAGTTTCATCTGGAAGCGCCTGCTCGGTACTCTGCCGAGTCTCGCTGGCGTGGTGATCATCACGTTTTTGCTCTCGCATGCCTTGCCGGGCGACCCCGCGGCCTATTTCGCCGGGCCTGCCGCCAATGCCGACTCCATCGCAAACGTGCGACAGACGCTTGGGCTCGACCGTCCGTTGCCGGTGCAGTTCCTGCACTATGTCGGTGACCTTTTGCAGGGCGACCTCGGCCGTTCCCTGACGACCGGTCAACCGGTTCTGGTCGACCTTGCCGAGCGTCTTCCGGCCTCGCTGGAACTCTCGGCCTACGCGCTGCTCTTCGCCGTCGGGCTCGCGGTGCCGATGGGCGTTTGGGCCGCCACCCGGGTCGATGGACCCGTCGATCATGCCAATCGCGCGCTGGTGACGATCTGCGCCGCCTTCCCGACCTTCTTCGTCGGACTCCTGCTGGTCTACGTTTTCTACTTCCTCCTGGGCTGGGCGCCAGAGCCGCTCGGGCGGTTGAACGAAATCTCCTACTCGCCGCCGCCGCACGTCACCGGCGCCTATACGCTCGACGCGCTGATCGCCGGAGACTGGGCGGTGCTGAGGGCTTCCCTCGCCCAGCTCGTGCTTCCGGCGATATCGCTCGGGCTTTTCGCGCTCGCCCCCATCGCCCGTATCACCCGGGCGGCGATGCTGGAGGCGCTTGGCAGCGATTTCGTCCGGACTGCCCGTGCGAACGGGCTGCCGACGACGAAAATTCTTTTCACCTATGCCTTCCGGAACGCGTTGCTGCCGATCAGCAGCGTACTCGGCATGGTGTTCTCGTTCCTGCTGGGGTCCAACGTGCTCATCGAGCAGGTCTTCGGCTGGCAGGGCGTCGGCGCCTATGCGGTCTCGGCCGTGATCGCCTCGGATTACGCGGCCGTCCAGGGCTTCGTCCTGATGATGGCCATCCTCTACATCCTGCTCAACCTGGCGGTCGACGTCACCGCCACGCTGATCGATCCCCGCGTCCGGTTCGAGGGCTGACCGCGTGAGCTTCGTCGCCCTCGCGCGCAACACCGGATATGCCTTCGGCGAAAATCGTCTGACGCTCGCCGCGGTCCTGATCCTGGCCCTCCTGATCCTCTGCGCCCTGTTCGGTGCGACGCTCGCGCCCTTCGACCCGCTGGCGACCGACGCCACCGCCAAGCTGGTGCCCCCGACGCTCTCTCATCCCTTCGGCACCGATGCGCTCGGCCGCGACATCCTCAGCCGCGTCATGGTGGCGGCCCGTCTCGACCTCGGCATGGCGGTCGCCGCCGTGGTCCTGTCCTTCGCGGTCGGGCTCGCTATGGGATCGGCGGCCGGCTACTTCGGCGGCTGGACCGACAGGATCGTGGGACGGCTGATGGACACCATCATGGCCTTTCCGCTCTTCGTCCTGGCGATGGGCATCGTTGCGGCACTCGGCAACAGCGTCGTCAACATCATCATCGCCACGATGATCATCAATCTGCCGTTCTACTGCCGCTTCGCGCGGGCCGAGGTGAACGTGCGCCGCGAGGCCGGCTATGTCGAGGCGGCCCGCATGGGCGGTAACGGCACCTTGCCTGTCCTGGTCAACCACGTCGTTCCCAACATTCTGCCCCCTATGATGGTGCAGGCTTCGCTGAACATGGGCTGGGCCATCCTCAACGCGGCCGGCCTGTCGTTTATCGGCCTCGGCGTACGGCCGCCGACGCCCGAATGGGGCATCATGGTCTCGGAGGGCGCGACCTTCATCATCTCGGGCGAGTGGTGGGCCTTCATGTTCCCCGGCGCGGCTCTCGTGCTGGCCGTCTTCTGCTTCAACATGCTCGGCGACGGCCTGCGCGACCTTCTCGATCCGAGGAAGCGAGTCTGATGGCGCAGCTCGAGATCGAGAACCTGTCGCTCGACTTTCGGACCCGCCATGGGAGGGTTCAAGCGCTCGAAGGCGTGTCGGTCTCCGTCGCGCGGGGCGAAATCGTCGGCGTCGTCGGGGAGAGCGGCTCGGGTAAATCGGTCACCGCCTTCACGGTCATGGGCCTCAACGACGCCGCGGCCGAGGTCACGCAGGGCCGTATCGTGATGGGCGGGGTCGATATCCTGGCGGCCTCGGCCGACAGTCTGCGGGCCCTGCGCGGCCGGGAGATCGCGATGATCTTCCAGAGCCCGCGCACCGCCCTCAACCCGATCCGCAAGGTCGGCCGGCAGATCGAGGACGTGCTTCGCGAACATGCCGATCTGTCGCGCCGCGATCTCCGGGCGGCCGCCATCGCGGCCCTGGCCCGCGTCCGCATCCCCGATCCCGAGCGCCGGGCCGAGGCCTACCCGTTCGAGCTCTCGGGCGGCATGTGCCAGCGCGTCATGATCGCGATGGCGCTGGCCTGCTCGCCCGCCGTGCTGATCGCCGATGAGCCCACTACGGGCCTCGATGTCACGACCCAGGCCGTGATCATGGACCTCATCCGGGAGGCGAGCCGCACGGCCCGCATGTCGACGCTGCTGATCACCCACGACCTCGGCCTGGCCGGCGAATATTGCGACCGGATCGCCGTCATGCATGCGGGCCACGTGGTCGAGATCGCCCCGACCGAGACGCTCCTGCGCGAGCCGGCCCACCCCTACACCCGCCGCCTGCTGGCCGCGACCCCGACACCGGAGTCGCGGATGGACGATCTCACCGCGATCCCCGGCCAGCTGCCGGATCTGCGCCGGCCCCTGCCGCCCTGCCGCTTCAGCGCGCGCTGCGAGGGCCACCGGCCGCTCTGCGACGCGCCACCCCTGCCGTGGAACGAACGGGCGCCCGGCCACTTCGTGCGCTGCAGGTTTCCCCTGTGACGGCGCCGTTGCTGGAAGCGCGGGCGCTGGCCAAGCGCTATCCCGTGAAGGGCGCGTCGCGCGGCGCCATGCTGCATGCCGTCGACACGGTCGACCTCGTGATCGGCCGGGGCGAGAGCGTCGGCCTTGTCGGAGAGTCGGGCTGCGGCAAGTCGACGATGGTGAGGCTGCTAGCCCGCCTGATCGACCCGACGGCCGGTACCATCCTCTTCGATGGAGAGGACCTGACGGCGGTGTCGACGACCCGTTTCGTCGCGACGCCGGGCCGGCGCCGGATTCAGGTCGTGTTCCAGGACCCGACCGACAGCCTCAACCCGACGTTCCGGGTCTCGCGCTCGATCTCCGATCCGCTGCGACGGCTGCTCGGCCTGAGCGACGGCGCCGCCATCGCCGAACGCGTCCGTGAGACCGCGGCCCTAGTCGGACTGCCCGAGGAGCTTCTCCAGCGCTATCCCCACCAGCTCTCCGGCGGGCAGCGCGCCCGCGTCGGCATCGCCCGCGCCATCGTGGTCGATCCCGCGCTGCTGATCCTCGACGAGCCGACCTCCGCTCTCGACGTCTCGGTCCAGGCCGTGATCCTGCGGCTCCTGGCCGAGCTGCGCGAGAGGCTGGGCATGAGCTACCTTTTCGTATCGCACGACCTCAACGTGGTGCGGCTGCTCTGCTCGCGCGTCGTCGTCATGTACCTCGGCAAGGTCATCGAGGTGGCGCCGGCTGAGACGCTCTTCACCGCCTCGCGCCACCCCTACACGCAGGCCTTGGTGGCCGCGATCCCCGACCCTGCCCGACGGGGAGAACAGCGCCCGCGTCTCGACGGCAGCCCGAAAAGCCCCATCGATCCGGATCCCGCCGTCTGCCGCTTCTATGGGCGCTGCCCGTCAGGCGCCGAGATCTGCACGAAAATCATGCCGCCGCTGAAGAGCGTAGGTCCCGATCACTGGGCCGCGTGCCATTTCGCATGACGGGAGGAGGAGCCGCGTGAGCACCGACAACGACATCTGCCGCATGGACGCCGTGACCGTGGCGGGAAAAGTCAAGGCGAAGCAGGTCTCCGCCGCCGAAGTGACGGAAGCCGTGCTGCGCCGCATGGACGTGCTCGAACCGCACATCCACGCATTCTGCACCCCGACGCCCGATGTGGCGCGCGCAGCCGCCAAGGCCGTCGACGCCAAGATCGCGGCCGGCGAGGATCCTGGCGTGCTGGCCGGCGTGCCGATCGGCATCAAGGACCTCGTCGCCACCAAGGACATCCTCACCGTGATGGGGTCGCCCTGGTACCGGGACTTCGTGCCGGACGAGGACGACATCTGCGTCGAGCGGCTCAAGGCCGCCGGCGCCGTCATCATCGGCAAGACCAACGTGCCGGAATTCGGCTACAGCGGCGTCGGCCACAACCCCGTCTTTCCGGCGACCCGCAATCCGTGGAACCTCGACATGACGTCGGGTGGGTCGAGCGCGGGCTCGGGCGCCTCGGTGGCGGCCGGCGTGGCGCCCTTCGCCATCGGGTCCGACGGCGGCGGCTCCGTTCGCATCCCGTCGGCGCATTGCGGCCTTTTCGGCATGAAGGCATCGATGGGCCGGGTGGCCCTCTATCCGGGCTGTCGCGATGAGCGCTATCCCGGCGTATCGAGTTGGGAATCGATCGAACATATCGGACCCGATGAGCCGCACGGTCGCGGATTCGGCCCTGATGCTCAGCGTCATCACCGGGCCCGATCCGCGCGATCGCTACTCGATCCCAGCCGGAGACGTCGACTATCGCAGGGCTCCGGCAGAGGGCATCAAGGGCCTGCGTGTCGCCTACAGCGAGGACTGGGGCTACGCGCCCGTCGATCCCGAGGTGCGGCGCGTCGTCTCCGAAGCCGTGCGGGTGTTCGAGACCGACCTCGGCTGCACGGTGGAGCGCGCCGATCCCGGCTGGGAGGATCCGTTCCCGCAGTTCTGGACCCTTGTGGCCGGTGACTCCGATCTGACCGGCATGCGCCGCATGATGCAGGGTCGAGAGAAGGAGATGTCGCCGCATCTCGTCGGGCTGTTGCAGCGCGACTGGAAAGCGTCGGAATTCACCGACGCCAAGATGATGCGGCAGCGCGTGTGCAATCGCATGTGGCGGTTCATGCAGACCTACGACCTGCTCTTGACGCCGACGCTCGCAGTGCCGCCCTTCCCGCTCTACATGCAGGGCCCCGAGATCATCGAAGGCAAGATGGTGAGCACGGGCGACTGGCTCTGTTTCACCTTCATCTGCAACCTCACCGGACAGCCGGCCGCCAGCATTCCCGCGGGATTCACCAAGGACGGCCTGCCGGTCGGCCTGCAGATCATCGGCCGCCATCTCGCCGACGGCACCGTGCTGGCCGCATCGGGCGCCTTCGAGCAGGCGCGCCCCTGGGCGCATGTCTGGCCGAAACTGCTCGACGACCTCGGCCTCTGACCCAAGCTCCACCGACAGATCACCGACGGGACATCACCATGCGCTTCGATCGACACCTGCTTTTAACGACGACGCTACTGAGCGCTCTGAGCCTGCCATCCTCCCGCAACGCCCAAGCCGCGGAACTGCCGAAGGACACGCTTGTCGTGGTCTCCGAACAGGGGCCGAACGGTCTCGACACGATGGTTCCGACCGCCAACGATCACAGCCGCATGGTCGACTGGCAGGCCTATGACCGACTCGTCAGCCACGGCGAGAAGACCCTGCCGGACGGGTCGAAGTCCTACGACAAGGACACGATCACGCCGGAACTCGCCGAGCGGTGGGAGGCGGCCGACGACGGCAGGACCTATGTCTTCCACCTCCGCACGGACGCGACCTTTCACGACGGCACGCCCGTGACGGCCAAGGACGTCAAGTGGTCGTTCGACCGCGCCGTCGCGGCGGGAGGTTTCCCGGCCGTGCAGATGGCCGCAGGCGGCATGGTCAAGCCCGAGCAGTTTTCGGTCGTCGACGACCACACATTCAAGATGACATTCGACGCCTTCAATAAGCTGACCATGCCGGATCTCGTGGTGCCGGTGCCGATCGTCGTCAATTCAGAACTGGCCAAGAAACACGCGACCGACAAGGATCCCTGGGCCTTCGATTGGGTGTCGCGCAACGATTGCGGCGGCGGCGCCTTCAGGATCGAATCCTGGACGCCCGGCCAGCAGACCGTCTTCGTCCGGTTCGACAATTGGAAGTCCGGTCCGCTTCCCAAGCTGAAGAAGGTCGTCTATCGCCAGATCGCCTCGGCTGGCACCCGCCGCGCGCTGCTCGAAAAAGGCGACGTCGACATGTCGGTCGGCCTGCCGCCCAAGGACTACGCGGAACTGGCCAAGGATCCGAAGGTCAAGGTCATCGGCGTACCGGTACAGAACGACCTCGTCTTCGTCGACATGAACGTGAAGATACCGCCCTTCGACAATGTCAAGGTGCGTGAAGCCATCTCCTACGCGATCCCCTACAAGGACATCCTCAGCTCCGCGCTCTACGGCCGCGCCATCCCGATGTTCGGCGGAGATGCATCGAAGCCTTATGCGGCGACCTGGCCCGTGCCGATCAATCACGGCCAGGACCTCGACAAGGCGAAACAGCTCCTGGTCGAGGCGGGCTTCCCCAACGGCTTCAAGTCCAGCCTGTCGTTCGACCTCAGCGAGGGCACCGTACGCGAGCCGACAGCCATCCTGATCCAGGAGTCGCTGAAGAAGATCGGCGTCGAGGTCACGCTGGAGAAGGTGCCGGGCGCCAACTGGTTCGCTCAGATGGCAAGCAAGACCATGCCGATGGTCATCGACGAGTTCTACGGTTGGCTCGATTATCCAGATTATTTCTTCTTCTGGACCTACGATGGTAAGAACAATTCAGTATTCAACACGGCCAATTACGTCAATCCGGAACTCGACAAGCTGATCGACCTCGACAGCTCGACGCGCGACCCGGCCGTCTACAAGACGACGCTGAGCAAGATGGTCGATATGGTGATGACCGACATGCCCCGTATCCCGCTCTACAACCGCTTCGCAGATTACGCGATGCAGAAGAACGTCCAGGGATTCGAATACTGGTTCCATTCGCACCCCGATTTCCGCAAACTGTACAAGGATTGATGCGAGAGGGTCGGGATGGTTGACATGAGTGATAGGCTCGGTGCTTTCCTTCCCGGCCCCCTGGTCGAACGGCCTGCATTGGCTGCGGGGCCGTTGTCGGGCCTGACCTTCGCCGTCAAGGACCTGTTCGATGTCGCAGACGATGTGACGGGCTGCGGCAACCCGGACTGGGCCGCCAGTCATGCGCCGGCCACGGCCGACGCCTGGGCCGTCCATGTCCTACGGCAAGCCGGCGCGTCGCTCCGCGGCAAGACGATCACCGACGAGATCTCGCTCGGGCTGCTCGGGATCAACCGCCACTATGGGACGCCGATCAACCCGCGCGTACCCGCCTGCGTGCCCGGTGGTTCGTCGAGTGGATCCGCCTCTGCCGTGGCGGGCGCCGTCACCGACTTCGCCCTTGGAACCGATTCAGGGGGATCGGTCCGCGTCCCGTCCAGCTTCTGCGGCCTTTACGGCCTGCGGCCGACCCACGGCCGGATCCCCGTGTCGGGTCTCATGACCCAGGCCCCGACCTTCGACACCGTGGGCTATTTCACCCGCCACGCCGAGACGTTCGGACGGGTCGGCAGCGTGCTGCTCGGCGAACCCATTCCCGAAACTCCCGTGCCGGACATCGTTGTCGCCACCGATGCCTTCGCGCTCGCCGACCTTCCCGTAGCTCAAGCCCTCGAACCCTGGGTCGGGCAGCTTCGCGATCTCGGACCCGTGACCGACGCCGCGCTCGCCCAACGCGACCTCCTGGAATGGTCCCGTCATCAGCGATTGCTGCAGCAGGCCGAATTCCACGAGACCTTCCGCGACTGGATCGATCGCTCGAACCCGCGCTTTTCCGCCGAAGTCGCCGGCGCCTTTGCCAGTGACGGCCGCCTGGACGCAGCCGACCTGTCGAAAGCCAAGCTGTTCCGAGCCGAGGCGACGGCCAGGATCGAAGCGTTGCTCGAAGGTCGACGCCTGCTCTGCCTGCCCACGAGCCCCATCCTGCCGATCCGCCGCGACGCGCGGCTTTCGGCGATCCGCGCCGCCGTTCACCGGATCGTGGACCTCACGGCGATCGCCGGCCTCGCGGGCCTGCCGCAGGTCAACCTGCCGCTGGGCAGCGCCGACGGCGTCCCGGTCGGCTTGTCCTTGATCGGCTGGCGCAACGGCGACGCCCACCTGATCGGCGCCGTCCGGGCCCTCGCGACCGCATTCGGGATCGACACGCCGATGAAAGCCCCGAGACCCGATCCCCATCGAGGATCCGAAGCGTGACGCCGGCGCTGCACGCCACCGCACGGTCCCATCCGACCTTGATGCCGGCATCATCATCGACGGCCGCCGGTCAGGTTGCCGTGGTTGGGACGAACGTGAACCGGATCCGCATCGGCATGCTGACGCCGTCGTCCAACACGGTGCTGGAGCCCACACTCGCCGTGCTGTCGGCCGATATGCCCGGGCTCGGGATCCACATCAGTCGCTTCAGGGTCACCGAGATCTCGCTCTCTCTGTCCGGGCTCGACCAGTTCGCCGCTGCCCCGATGATGGCGGCCGCCGAACTCCTCGCCGACGCGGAGGTCGACGCCATCGCGTGGAACGGCACGTCGGCATCGTGGCTCGGCTTCTCGCGCGACGAGGACCTGTGCGGGCGCATCACGGCCGAGACCGGCATCCCGGCCACGAGCGCGACGCTGGCGTTCAGGGACGCTTTCCGTGCCCTCGGTTCCTCACGGATCGGCCTCGTGACCCCCTACACGACGGATGTGCAAGACCGGATCCGCGCCGTGTGGGGCGAGGCCGGCCTCCCCTGCACGGCCGAGCGTCACCTCGGCCTGTCGCACAATTTCGCCTTCGCGGCCGTTGCCGAGGAGAGCGTCTCGGGGCTCGTCCGGGACGTCGCGGCCGAGGGCTGCGACGCCGCCGCGGTGGTCTGCACCAACCTGCGCGGCACCGCGGCGGCGCCAGGGCTGGAGCGCGAACTCGGCATTCCGGTGCTGGATTCCATCGCCGTCACGCTCTGGGGCGCGTTGCGCCTCCTCTCCGTCGACACGGCCCCGCTGGCGCGCTGGGGCAAGCTCTTCGCGTGCCGCTCCGCGGGAGCGCCCGCTTGACCGACATCCTGCTTCTCAACCCCAACACCTCGGCCGACATGACGGTCCGCATGCTGGCGGCCGCCGAGGTCGTGGCGGCGCCCGGCACCCGCGTGCTTCCCATGACGGCGCCGCGCGGCGTGCCCTATATCGCGACTCGGGCCGAGGCCCAGATCGGGGGCGCCATCGCTCTCGAGATGCTGGCGGAGCGTCACCGCACGGTCGATGCCGCCATCGTGGCGGCCTTCGGCGACCCCGGGCTCCTCGGCGCGCGAGAGCTCTTCGACATCCCGGTGGTCGGCATGGCGGAAGCCGCCATGCTGGCGGCCTGCATGCTGGGGCGGCGCTTCGCCCTCGTCACATTCGCGCGCGCCCTCGGGCCCTGGTTCGAGGACTGCGTGGCGCTGCACGGACTTGCGGGCCGCTGCGCCGCGATCCGCATGCTGGACGGGCCCGTCCGGCAGGTCGGGGAGGTCGCGGCCGAAAAGGAGGACCTCCTCGTCGACCTCGCCTGCCGGGCCGCCGCCGAGGACGAGGCCGACGTCGTCGTCCTGGCGGGCGCGCCCCTGGCGGGCCTCGCCGGCCGGGTGGCGGACCGCATTCCCGTCCCGGTCGTCGACCCGATCGCGGCCGCCCTCAAGATGGCTGAGGCGCTGGTGGCGCTGGCGCCCCGCAAAGCGAGCGCCGGCACTTTCCGCCGCCCGTCGCCGAAGCCCGCGACCGGCCTGCCGCGCGCCCTCACGGACCGGATCTCGCATGCCGATGCCTGAGCGCGGGCGCCGTGGCGATCCGGGGCCGGTCGTCCACCGTCATGTCCGGGCGTGTCCCGGGCACGCACGCCGGCCCGCGCCATCGCCATGGTCCATGGCACCACAAGTGATCCAGGCACCTAACGTCGCGATGAAGGCGCGTAGAAGGGCTCGCGGGCCGGCATGTCCTTGAGGTAGTCGGCATAGAAGGCCTGGACGTGCGGGAAGACTTGGCGTCGCAGCACGCGGCTGGTCTCCTCGGCCTCGGTGCGCGGCCGGGCCAGCGCCTCGGCGATCTCGGCCAGCACCCGGTCGCGGTCGACGTTGAGGAACCGGCCCTTCTCGTAGACGAGCTTGCCGCCCACCACCGTGGCGTCGACGTGTTCGGTCTTGGCGCGCTGGATCAGCGCGTCGAGCATCGGCACGTCGTCGTCCTGGTAGGGGTAGAAGGCGCGTTCGACATCGATCAGCACGGCATCCGCCATGCGTCCCGGCTCGAGCCTGCCGATGCTGGCGCCGAAGGCCGTCGTCATGGCGCCGCCCTCGGTGGCCATTTTCAGCACCTGCGGGCAGGAGGGCACCTCCTCGTCCCGCATGCCCGGAACGCGATGCACCCGGAGCGCCAGCCGCATCTCCTGGAGCATGTCGCGATCCTCGTTGATGCCTGCCTCGTCGAGGCCCATGCCGACCGTCACCCCCTGGGCCTCGAAGGCGTTGAGCGGCGCGACGCCGCTGCGCAGCCGGAGGTTCGAGGAGCAGTTGTGGCAGATACAGGTGCCGGTCGCGGCCGCCACCTCGATGTCCTCCTCGGTCAGCCATACCCCGTGGCCGAGCGTCATGCCCGGGCCCAGCAGCCCGAGGCGGTGAAGGTGCTTGACCGCCGTCGTCCCGGTGCGCCGGCGGGCATATTCCTTCTGGTAGACGGTCTCGAGCAGATGCATGTGCATCGGTACCCGCGCGGCATCGGCCTTCTCCTTGAGGGCCAGGAGCCCGTCGTCCGTGACCCAGTGCAGGTTGGCGGGCGCGAGCTGGATCCGGGTGAGGCTCTGGCCGTGGTTCTCGGCCGTCAGCTGATCGAACAGGGTAAGGTAGTCGGCGAAGGGCAGACGCTGGCGCGCGAGGTGGGGCGCCAGCAGGGCCGCCGTCTCGGCCGGCAGACGCTTCAGGAAGTCCTCGTCGGCCTCGTAGACGAGGCGGTTCTGTTCCCGGACCGCGAAGCAGTAGGAGGCCCGCATGCCGAGCGTGCGATAGGCCTCGAGAACCTTGGTGGAGCAGGCGTGGATGTAGGGCAGGGGGCCAGGGATCCAGCCATGGATGTGCTGGACCGTGGTGATGCCCGAGGCCAGCATCTCGAAGGCCGAGTAGAGCGTGTCGAGCGTGAGGTCGACGGCGCGTCCCGAGATGCGGCTCGCGAACCAGAGCTCCAGGGCGTAGTCGGGAGAGCCGAGCTGCAGCGGCGTCAGGCCGACGTGGTGATGGCTGTTGACGAAGCCGGGCAGCACGACGTGTTTCGACGAGCCGTATACCGGTGCGCCGGGATATGTCCGCCGCATCGCTTCGGCATCGCCGACCTCCACCACAAGGCCGTCGCGGTGGACCACGGCGGCGTCCCGCAACACGGTGGCGCGGTCCCTGTTCTCCACCCCGGTGACTACCCAGCCACCGACAAGCAAACTCTCCGACATCGCTGAACCCTGGTTGCGGCGGGCCGCCGCGCGGCGGCCCCGGTCGTCGGGGTTCTGCAAACCGCATACCGCGGCGTCCGGGGCCGGGTCGTCACGCCCCGGCCGGCGCCATGGCGGCCTGCAGGACCGCCCGGAGGCTGATGCCGCCGCGCGGCTGCGGCGACAGGTCGAGGCCCTGTTCGAGCGCCCCGAGATGGGCCTCCATCTCCCGAGCGGCGCCTTCGGCATCGCCCGCCGCCATGAGGTCGATCAGACGTCGATGCTCGTGGGTCCGGCAGCCCGACGAATCCGGGCGCTGGTGGACCGAGATCGCCAGGATGGTGCGGGACACGAGCTCACGCAGCATCGCGGCCACGATGGGGTTGCCGGTGAGATCCGCCATGATGAGGTGGAAGTCGCCCGAGAAGCGCAGGGCCGCCGCCTCGTCCGCCTCTCGACGGGCCCGGTCCTCGGCATCGGCGCAGGCGCGGAGCGCCGCGAAACCGTCCTCGCGCCTCGTGCCGCAGAGGCAGCGCACGATGCCGCCCTCCAGCATGCGACGGGCGCCGAACAGGTGCTTGGCTTCGTCGAGCGGCGGCTGGGCCACGAAGGCGCCGCGGTGGGGCACCAGCGTCACGAGCCCCTCGTCGCCGAGCCGCGCCAAGGCCCAGCGGACAGGGCCGCGCCCACACCCGAAGGTGTCGGCGATGACGTCCTCGGTCAGCTTGGTGCCGGGCGGCAGACGCCGGCCCACGATGGCCTCGCGCGTCGCCGCGAAGACGCGATGCTTCACGGCCCCGCTCCCGGCCTCGCCCGCCGCGTCAGGGCCGCCCGGCATTGCGCCCTCCGGATGAGCGTCCTGCCCAGATTGTTAACAATCCAAGTTCTATTTTGTGCACGATTTAAAAGCCGCTTTGTCAACATTCCGCTGCAGCGAGGCGTGCCAGAGCCGGGCCCGGCTTGTCCAGCCTGTGTCCTGCCGTCGCCGACGCTTGCCACCTCGACCCCGCGAGCCTGTCCAAGGGCCCGGGCGCCGCCTGCCGCGTGGCGCGCGCCTTTGGCACGGGCCTTGCGAAACGGCAGGCAAACCGGGGCCGCGCTGCGGTCCCGCTGTGTCGGCCCCACCACGCGGAACTGCGGCCTTGATTCTCACCCACGGCGGCGCCCTCTCGAACCTCCCGCTGTTCCTCGCGATCGACGCGGGGTTGCTGGCGGCTCGGGGCCTCGATGTGACGGTGCCCCCGCTGGAGGGCTTTGGGTCGACGGCGTCCCGCCTCCGCGACGGCACGGCGGATCTCGGGACGACGGGCTTCACCCAAGCGCTGGCCGATGCCGATGATGCCGATCCCCTGGTGATCGTGGCGGGGAGCGGGTTGCGCGGCATGGGGATCGTGGGGCGGCCCGGGACCGCGCTCGACCGCCTGTCGGGTCCGGTCGGCACCTTCGCCGACGATCCCATGCAGGTGCTGCTCGCTGATGCGGTCGCCCGGCACGGCCTCGCCGGCCGGGTCGAGGTCCGGTTCCTGTCCTCGCTCGCCGAAGCGGCCGGAGCGCTGGCGGCCGGCACGCTCGCCGCCGTGACCACGGTCGAGCCCTGGATCGGCCGGCTCCTCGACCAGGGGTTCACGCTCCTCAGCGACGGCACGGACCTGTGGGGCCGCGACTTTCCCGACACGGTGCTGGTCGGGCGGCGCAGCACCGTCGCGGCCCACCCCGAAGCCGTCGCGGCCGTCATCGCCGCCATGCTCGATGCCGAGGCTCTGATCGCCGGGGACCCGGACGGGGCACTTGCCGCCGTGGCCCACCGCTTCCCGACGTTCTCGCCCGCCGAACTGCGGGCGGGCCTCGCCGGCCAGCCGCCCCGGGTCGACCTCGGCGGCCTCGAGGCGGCCGTGCTCGGCCGCTGGAGCACGGTCCGGCGGCTCGCCGACCGTCCCGCCGGTCCTCCGCCATCCGGGCTCATCGACCTCACCTGCCTGGCCGACGCGCTACGCCGTGCGGACCGGGCCTCCGCCCCTGAAAGGATCTCGCATGTCCATTGACCCGAAGTCTCGCGCCGCCGGCGTCGTTCTGGGCGCCGGCCTCGACCGCCGCACCCTCCTGGCCCGCGCGGCCTGCCTGGGCGGCGGCCTCGCGGCGAGCCGGTTCCTGTGTTCGAGCCCCGCGGAGGCCGCGACGCTCACAACGCTCAAGGCCACCCACGGCACGGGGCTCTGCAATTGCCCGTTCTTCATGGTCAAGGAGAAGGATTTCGGAAAGGCCGACGGCGTCGCGCTCGACTTCGTCACCACGCCGACCAACGCCGACATCGCGGCCCTGTTCGGCGCCGGCGTCGTGGACGTCTCGGTCGTGCCCTACACGAACTTCATGACCCTCTACGACGCGGGCGCGCCCGTAAAGATCGTGGCGGGCTCGGGCGTCCAAGGCTGCGTGATCGTGGCCCAGCCCGGCATCGCCTCGGCCCAGGACCTCAAGGGCAAGACGATCGGCACCTTCCAGGCCGATACGCTGGAGATGCTGCCGCTCGACTACCTGAAGAAGGCCGGCATGAGCTTCGCCGACGTGAAGGTCCGCTACTTCGGCACCTCGCCGGAACTGGCCCAGGCCTTCATCGGCGGCAATATCGACGCCATGTGCCACATCGAGCCTTATGCGTCGCAGGCGCTGGCGTCCCGCAAGGGCTCCGTCAAGCTGTCGGACGGCACCGACGTCTACGGCCCGCTCTACACCGACTGCGTCCTGGCGGTCCGCTCGAAGCTCATCCAGGAGAACCGCCCGGCCGTGAAGGCGCTCATCAAGGCCATGATGATGGGCCAGCATTTCGAGGAGACAGACCGCGAGGCCGCGATCAAGCTGACCACCCCCAAATACTTCAAGACCACGTTCGACGCGGCGCTCGACGCCTCCACCAAGCAGCCCGGCATGGTCGACCAGCGCAAGAACCAGGACTTCATCCTGGGCCGCGCCCAGAACCTCAAGGACCTGCGCTACATCAAGGCGCTGCCGAGCGCCGACATCTTCGACTGGTCCATGCTCAACGAGGTGATCGCCGAGAACGCGGACCTCTACGGCCAGCTGAAGCTGAAGTCCGCATGAAGGCGCTCCCCCTGTCGGTGGGCGCGCTGCCCGCCGTCGCCTCGACGACCGTGCGGCGCGTGCGCACGATCAGGGGCCTCGCCGTCGCCGTCTGGTGGGTGCTGTCGGTCGGCTGCTTCGCAGGCCTGTGGGAGGCGGCCTGGGCCCTCGGCTGGGCCGACCCGCTGTTGCTGCCCCCACCCCACATCTTCCTGGCCCACTTCTCCGAGCAGGCGCAGGCTTTCTCATCGAGCGACGTCATCGGTGAAGTATCGGCGGACAGTGCCTATTTGGCGCTGCTGACCACCATCGTGGCCTCGAGCCTGCGCGTCATCGCGGGCCTGTCGCTCGGCTTCACCTGCAGCGTCGGCATGGGCCTGCTGATCCGCTACTTCAAGCCGTTCGGCAACATCACCCTGCCCACCATCACGCTTCTGGCGCCGATCTCGCCCATCGCCTGGCTGCCTGTGGCGATCTTCATCTTCGGCATCGGCAATCCGCCGGCGATCTTCATGGTGTTCATCTCTCTGTTCTTCGTCATGACGCTGTCGACGATCAGTCAAGTCGATGCCGTGAGCCGGACCTACCTCAACGTCGGCGCCATCATGGGGGCGAGCCGGCGGCAGCTCTTCCTCCACGTCATCGTTCCAGCCATCCTGCCGTCGCTGTTCATGACGCTGCGCATGAACCTCTTCGGCGCCTGGATGGTGGTGCTGGTGGCGGAGGCGACGGGCGTCGGCAGCGGCCTCGGCCAGATCGTCATGCTGGCACGCAACACCTTCAACTCCAGCCTCTCCTTCTTCACCATGACGCTGATCGGCCTCGTGGGCTTCCTGTTCGACGTCGCGCTGCGCCAGATCCAGAACCGGGTACTGTTCTGGGTTCCGCCGAGCGCCGTGGGGCGCCTTTGATGAACCGCCCGCTGTCCGCCAAGCCCCCACTCATCGCCTGCCGCGGCGTCGGCAAGCGATGGGAGACGGCGGGGGGTACTGTCACGGCGCTCGACGGCATCGACCTCATGGTCGACCGGCGCGAGTTCGTGGTCTTTCTCGGCCCGAGCGGCTGCGGAAAGAGCACGCTGCTCTACCTCATCGCGGGCCTTGAGCAGCTGAGCAGCGGCACCATCACGAGCGGTGGCGCCGAGGTGACCGGGCCGGGGACCGATCGCGGCCTGATCTTCCAGGAATCGTCGTTGTTCCCCTGGATGTCGGTGGGCGAGAACGTCACTTTCGGGCTGAAGCTGCGCGGCATGGGCTCGGAGGAGCGCCGCGGCATCGCGGCCGAGCTTCTGCGCAAGGTCGGCCTCGCCGATGCGGCCGACAAGCGCCCCGATCAGCTCTCCGGCGGCATGCGCCAGCGCGCCGCGATGGCGCGTGCCCTGGCGCTGCGGCCCGAGGTGCTGCTGCTCGACGAACCCTTCGCGGCACTCGACGTCCAGACCCGCTCCAAGATGCAGGACTTCCTCATCGAGGTATGGCGCGAGAGCGGCGCCTCGATGCTCTTCGTAACTCACCACATCGACGAGGCCGTGGGGCTGGCGGACCGGGTCGTGGTCTTCACGGCGCGCCCGGGGCGCATCAAGAGTATCGTGCCGGTGGACCTTCCGCGCCCGCGCGACCCCCGCAGCCCCGCGTTCCACGCCTTGTCCGACCACCTGACCGATCTCCTGCGCGACGAAGTCGATCGTGCCTTCGCCGAGCAGGAGCGCGTGGCGTGACCCTCGCGATCGCCGCCGCCCAGCTGCCGGGCTGCACGATGGACCTCGCCGCCAATGTCGGGACCGCCGAGGCCGCGGTCCGACACGCCGCGCGCCGCGGTGCCCGCATCGTGGCCCTGCCCGAAATGGCGACGCTGCCCTATTTCTGCGGTGACGTGCCGGAGCCCTACCGGGCCTGGGCGGAGGCCGCCGACGGGCCGTTGGCCCGCCGCTTCTCGACCCTCGCGGCCGAGACCGGCACGGCCGTGTTCCTGCCCTTCTACGAGCGCGATGCCGTGACGGGCCGGCACCACAACGCGGTCCTGGGTTTCGGGCCGGACGGGGCGGCGCTGCGGCACGGCCCCGTGGCACGCAAGCTTCACCTGCCGGTCGGCGACGACCCGCCGCCGGGCTTCGACGAGCGAGCCCATTTCGTGCCCGGGGATGCTCTGCACGTCGTGGCGGCCTGCGGGCTGCGGATCGGCGTGCTCGTCTGCTACGACCGCCGCTTTCCCGAAGCCTGGCGGGCGCTGCGCCGCCTCGGGGCCGATCTCGTCGTCGTGCCGGTGGCGGGCAGCGGGGGCGACGACATGGAGTTCTTCGTCGGCGAGTTGCGCACCCACGCCCGCGAAAACGGCCTCGCGGTGCTCTGCGCCAACAAGGTCGGCGACGAACACGTGGGCGGGGGTGTCGTCGACAATTACGGCTACTCGGCCGTGATCGGCGCCGATGGGGCCGTGCTGGCGCTGCGCCCGCGCGCGGACGGACCCGGCCTCGTCATGGCCGACCTCGACGCCGCCGCCATCGCGCAGGTTCGGCGCAGGCTGCGCTACTACGACGACCGTCGGGTGGATCTCTTCGCATGAGCATCGCACGGGGCTCCGCCCTCGCGCTCGCCGACGAGGTCTGCCGGGGTCACCGGCGGGCCTCCGACGTCGTCGGCGAGGCTATCGCGCGAATCGCGGCCGGCAATCCCGCAGTCAATGCCGTCGTCACCACCGAACCGGGCGACAGCCTCCGCCAGGCCGCAGTCGTGGAGCGCCGCCTCGCCGCCGGCGAGCGCCCCGCCCTCTCGGGCGTGCCGATCGTGGTGAAGGATGCCGTGTGGGTCGCGGGCTGGCGCGTCACGCAGGGCTCGCGGCTGTTCGCCGACTTCGTCGCGCCCCGGGACAATGTCGCGGTCATGCGGCTGCGCGCCGCCGGCGCGGTCGTGGTCGGCATGGCGAACATGTCGGAGTTCGGCTGCAAGGGCGTGACCTCCAATCCCTTGCACGGCACGACGCGCCATCCTCTGGACCCACATCTGACCCCCGGGGGCTCCAGCGGCGGCTGCGCCTCGGCACTGGGCGCGGGTCTCGTGCCGCTGGCGCTCGGCACGGATGGCGGCGGCTCGGCGCGCCGCCCCGCCGCCCATGCCGGGGTCGTCGGGCTCAAGCCTTCGGGCGGCATCCTGGCCAACGGGCCGGGCTTCGCGGGCGGGGGTTCGCTGACTTCCGTCCTCGCCCCGATGGCCCGGTCCGTCGCCGATGCCGCGGCGCTCTTCGCGGCCCTGCTCGGCGAGGATGCAGCCGACCCGCTGTCGGTGGCGCTGCCGCGCGGCGGAGACGGCAGTGCGCCGCGCATCGCCTTCGCGCCCCGATTCGGGCTCGACGTCCCGGTCGACGCGGAAGTGGCGGCCGCGGTCGCCGGGGCCGCCGCGCGCCTCGCGGAGGCGGGATTTCGTATCGTCCGCGCCGAACCCGCCTGGCCGGACGGCGCTTCGGAACGCGCCCTCATGCCGCTGCAGTGGGATGGCCTCGCGCGCCTCCACGGCGACGCCTGGCGCCGCGACCCCGCGCTGTTCGACCCCTTCATCGCCGACCAGATCGCCCGGGGGCTCGCCCAGCCCCATGCCGATGTCGCGGCGGCGCGCGCCATGGCGGCGGCGATCGCGCGGGCCGCGGACCTGTTCTTCGCGCGCCACGATCTCGTCGTCGGTCCCACCACGCCCTGCGTGGCCTGGCCCAACGGCAGGCTCGGCCCCGCCGAGATCGACGGGCGTCCGGTCGACGATCGCGCCCACGCGGCGTTCACGCCCTTCTTCAACCACGCCCTGGCGTCGGCCATCTCGATCCCCTGCGGCACGGATCGCCGGGGCCTACCGATCGGCCTGCAGATCGCCGGCCCCCGTTTCGCCGACCGTCGCGTCCTGGCGCTGGCGGGCGACGCCGAGCGTCTGCTCGCCGCATGACCGCCTCACGGGAGACCTGCATGATCCTGATCCGCGGCGGCCGCGTCTACGACCCGGCGGGCGACACCGATCGCCCCGCTTTGCGCGACGTCGTGATCGAGGGCGACACGATCCTGGCCGTGTCGGCGCCCGGCGAGGACAGCGAGGCGACGCGCCGCGTCGAGGTCGCGGCCGCGCAGGGCCGCGCCGAGGTGATCGATGCGCGCGACCGGCTCGTCGTGCCGGGCTTCGTCAACGCCCATTACCATTCCTACGACACACTGGCGAAAGGGCTGATCGAGGACGCGCCCTTCGATCTCTGGGCCCTGCAGACGCAGCCGGCCTTCTACGGCCGGCGCTCGCGCGAGGAGCTGCGGTTGCGCACGCTGCTCGGCGCCATGGAATGTTTGAAGAGCGGCATCACCACCGTGCAGGACATGTGCACGCTGGTGCCGCAGGACGAGGACACGCTGGACGTCATCGCCGACGCCTATGCCGAGGTCGGCATCAGGGTCGTCTTCGCGCTGGCGCTGCGCGACCTCGGGGACCTCGACATCGCGCCCTTCCTGCCCGAGATCCACGAAGAGGCGGTCCGGCGGGCCGTGACGGGCGCGCCGCGGGACGCCGCCGAGGACCTCGCCTTCGCCGAAAGCCAGATCCGCCGTCGGCCCGCCGGGGGCCTTTGGCACTGGGGGGTCAGCGCCTCCGGGCCACAGCGTTCGTCGGACGCGCTGCTGGAGGGCGTGGCGGCGATGGCCGAACGGCACGGCCTGCCCATCTTCACCCACGTCTACGAGACGCGCGCCCAGGTCGCCAAGGCGCGCCGCATCTACGGCCCGCAGGGCGGCTCGATGATCCGCCACATGGCGGAGGTGGGCCTGCTGGGTCCCCGCACCACCATGGCGCACGGCGTCTGGATCGCGCCCGACGAGATCGCCGCCATCGCGTCCTCCGGCGCGACCGTGGCGCATAATCCGCTGAGCAACATGAAGCTGAAAAGCGGTGTCGCCCCGATCCGGGCATTGAAGGCTGAAGGCGTCAACCTCGCCATCGGCTGCGACAACTGTTCCTGCGGCGATTGCCAGAACATGTTCCAGGGCATGAAGATGTTCTGCCTGCTCGCCGGGGTTGCCGATCCCGAGCCGACCGCCGTCCACGCGGTCCATGCGCTCGAAGCCGCGACGCTCGGCGGGGCGCGGGCCGTCGGCCTCGGGCGGGCGCTCGGGGCCGTGGCGCCCGGGCGCAAGGCGGACCTCAGCCTCGTCGACCTGTCGGGCCTCGCCTTCACACCTCTCAACAGTGCCGTCCGGCAACTCGTGTTCAGCGAGACCGGCGCCGGGATCGACACCGTCCTGGTCGGGGGGCGCGTGGTGGTGCGGAACCGCCGCCTGACCACCGTGGACGAGGCGGCGTTCCGCGCCGAGATCGCCGCCGTCATGCCGGCCTTCAGGCGGGACTTCGAGGGCCTGCGCCAGACCAGCGCCGCCGCCGCGCCGGCCCTGCGCGAAGCGCTGCGCCGCCTCGACTCCGTCGATGTCGGCCTCGAACGGCACCTCGCCCGGCGCTGACGGACTCCCAAGCGGGAGAGCTGGCATGCCGATTGCTGCCTGTGCTGCCATGCCGGCCAGTCTCGCGGGAGAACATTATTATGTATTCAAAATGCCCTTCGTCGGCGCGGAGCCTGATCATTGTCGCGGCATCGGCCTGCGCGCTCGCGGTCGGCGCCACCGCCGCCGAGGCTCCCAAGGCCGCCATGCTGCTGCCGGGCAGCATCAACGACCAGAGCTGGAATGCCATCGGCTATTCGGGCTTGACGGCCATCAAGGCGCTCGGCTTCGACATCGCCTATACCGAGAACACCCCGGACTCCGATGACGCCACCGCCATGGAGGACTATGCCCAGCACGGCTATTCCGTCGTGCTCGGCCATTCCGGCCGCTTCCTCTCGGCGGCGCAGCGGGTCGGGCCGGATTACCCGAAAGTGCAGTTCATCGTCGGCGGCGGTGCCGCGGGCCAGAGCCCCAACGTGGCGTCGATCGACTACGACAATGCCGCCTTCGGCTGCCAACTCGGCGTGCTGGCGGCGCGCATGTCGAAGACCGGCAAGGTGGGCGGCGTCTACGGCCTCGAGGGCCTGCCCAACATCGTCGCCCAGGCGGGCGGGTTCCGCCTCTGCGCCAAGACGGCGAACCCCGCCATCCAGGTGACGATCGTCTACGTCAAGGACATGGAGGATGCGGCGGCCGCCAAGGAGGCCGCCCTGTCGCTGATCGCCGACGGCGCCGACGTCCTGACCGGCAAGCTCAACGCCGCCCAGAACGGCCTCGTGCAGGCCGCCAAGGACAAGGGCGTCTTCGTGACGGGCCGCGACCCATCCAGCGTCGAGACCGCCCCCAAGGCGGTGCTCACCAACGTCCTGGAGTTCTGGGACCAGATGTACGCCAAGACGGCCGCGCAGGCGAAGGCCGGCCACCTCGTGTCGGGCTTCGTGCGCTACGGCTACGACACCGCGGACCAGACGGTCGGGGCGAGGCTGGCCTACGACACGGGCTCGACGTTCAATCCGGTGGTGCCGGCCGCCGTCGCCGCCGAGGTGGACGGCATGGGGGCGAAGTTCGCCTCCGGCGCCCTCAAGATCGCGCCGACCCCGGACGACGCCAAGGGCGGCCGGTAACCCCGATGGCCGACGCCGCACCCGCACGCGCGACCCGGATCCTGGAGATGCGCGGCATCGCCAAGAGCTATGGAGCGGTGCGCGCCAATGCCGGCATCGACCTCGACGTCGAGGCCGGCCAGATCGTCGGCCTGCTCGGCGAGAACGGCTCGGGCAAGAGCACCCTCATGAAGGTGCTGTTCGGCATGGTGAAGCCGGACGCGGGCGGCATCGTCTACAAGGGGCGGGAACTGTCGGACCACGACCCCAGCACCGCCCTCGCGGCCGGCATCGGCATGATCCACCAGCACTTCATGCTGGTGGAGGCCATGACGGTGACGGAGAACGTCATGCTGGGCTGGGCCGCGGCGGGGCGCTGGCTGAAACGCGACGCCATGGCGGGGGCGGTGCGCGACACCAGCGCCCGCTTCGGGCTCGATCTCGACCCCGAGGCCCGCGTCGGGGACCTGTCGCTCGGCCGTCGGCAGCGGGTCGAGATCCTGAAGGTGCTGATCCGCGGCGTCGACCTCCTGATCCTCGACGAGCCGACCTCCAACCTCACGCCCGGCGAGGTCGCGGGTCTGTTCGGCGTGCTCCGCCAGTTGAAGGCGGCAGGCAAGGGCGTGGTGCTGATCTCCCACAAGCTCCACGAGATCCTGGACGTGACCGACGTCGTCGTGGTGCTGCGCGACGGCATGGTGAGCGGGCGGCGGTCCACCCGCGACGCGAGCGCGCGCGACCTCGCCCGCATGATGGTGGAGCGTGACGTCTCGGCGGCGCTGCCGCGCGTCGCCACGCGGCAGGGGGGGACGCCGCTGCTCTCCGTGCGCGGTCTCGCGGTGGCGGGCCGCGACGGAGCCGGGCTGCAGGACGTGTCCTTCGACCTCGAGCCCGGGCGAGGTTCTGGCCGTGGCGGGGATCGACGGCAACGGCCAGTCCGCCCTCGTCGAGGCGATCGCGGGGCTGCGCCGCCCGGAGGCCGGGCGCATCGCCCTGCTCGGCCGCGACGTGACGCGGGCCAGCGTCGCGGCGCGCGTGCGGGCCGGGCTCGCCTATGTCCCGGCCGACCGCGGCATGACGAGCCTCGTCCAGGGCATGAGCATCGCCGAGAACCTCGCCCTGCGCGACATCGGGCGTCCGCCGCATTCGCGACTGTCCTGGCTCCTGCCGGGCAGGACCGCCCGGGATGCGCGCCGCCGAATCCGGGACTTCGCCATCCGCGCCGCCGGGCCGGGCACCGCGGCGCGCGACTTGTCCGGCGGCAACCAGCAGAAGATCGTCATCGCTCGCGAGATGGACCGCGGTGCCCGCGTGCTGGTCGCCTTCCAGGCGACCTGGGGGCTCGATCCCGGCGCGGCCCGCTTCGTCCAGGACCGGGTGATGGCGATGCGCAACGCCGGGCACGCCGTGCTCTACGTGGCCTCCGAACTCGACGAGGTGCTGGCGCTCGGCGACCGCATCGGCGTGCTCTGCGGCGGCCGCATGGTGGCGATCGTGCCGCGAGCCTCGGCCGACCTGCGCGAGATCGGGCTGATGATGGCGGGCCAACCCGCCCGTGCGGCGACGGCATGACGGACGCGACTCGCCCCCCGCTAGCCCTTGAACGCCTCGCGGCGCTGACGCCCCGCGCCTGGCGCTTGTTGGTCCCGCCCGGTCTCGCCGTCGCGATCGCGGCGGCACTGATCGCGGTCGCGGGCGCGAACCCGCTCACGGCCTTCGCGGCGGCGCTGTCGGGCGCCTTCGGCTCACCGGGCCAGGTCGCCACCGCCCTCACCAAGGCGACGCCCTACCTCCTCTGCTCGACCGGCGTGGCGCTGTGCTTCCGGGCGGGCGTGATCAACATCGGCGGCGAGGGGCAGATCGCCCTCGGCGGCCTCGCCGCCACCGCGGCCGCCCTCGCCTGGCCCCTCGCCGATCCCCTTGCCGCCACCGCTCTGGCGCTCGCCGCCGGCGCGCTCGGCGGGCTCGCCTGGGCGGCCCTCGCGGCGGCGCTCCACCTCGCCCGGGGTGTCCACGAGGTGCTGGTCACGCTGCTGATGAACTTCATCGCCCTGCTCATGGTGGGCGAGGCCCTGCGCGAGGGACTCGGCGAGGCCGGGGCCGGCTTTCCCCAGTCACCGCTTCTGCCCCGGACCGTCTGGCTGACGCGGCTGATGCCACCGACCGGCCTCAACGTCGGCGTCCTCATCGCCGTTGCGGTGGCGCTGCTGGCCGCCCTGCTGCTGTGGCGCACAACCTTCGGCTTCGCCATCCGGACCACGGGCGCCAGCCGCCGCGCCGCCGCCTATGCGGGGTTCTCGGTGCCGGGCGTCGTCTTCGGCGTGATGTGCTGCGGGGGCGCCACCGCGGGGCTCGCCGGTGCCGTCCAGGTGATGGGCGTCCAGTATCGCCTGATCGAGGGCTACTCGACCGGCTTCGGTTTCGTCTCGGTCGCCATCGCGCTGCTGGGCGGCCTCGACCCGCTGCTGCTGATCCCGGCGAGCGTGTTCTTCGGCTTCCTCGAGACCGGCATGGCGGTGATGCAGCGGCAGGTCGGCGTGCCCTCGGCGCTGGTGGGCGTGATCGAAGGGCTGGTGATGCTGACGGTGCTGGCCGGCGCGGCCTCCAGCGCCCGCAGGGCGAGGGTTTGACGATGGATGGCGCCCACCTCCTCGACCTCCTGGCAGCGGCCATCCGCATCGCGACGCCGCTCGCCTTCGCCGCCCTGGGCGGCATCCTGTCCGAACGCGCCGGCGTCTTCGCCGTGGGGCTCGAAGGCATGATGCTGTCGGGAGCCTGCGGGGCCGCGATCGGTGCCGTGCTGCTGGGCCCCCTCGCCGGCGTGCTCGGGGCGGCGCTCAGCGGCGCCGCCATGGGCGCCGTCGTCGCCGTCGTGACGGTGCGGTTCGGCGCCGACAACATGGTGACGGGCATCGCCGCCAACATCCTCGCCATCGGCCTGACGAACTTCCTGGTGCGGGCGCTGCTCGGCCACGGCGCCGCGCCCCGCATCCATATCGAACTGCTCGGTCCCGTCCGGGTCCCGCTCCTCGCCGACCTGCCCGGCGTGGGCTCGCTGCTCTTCGACCAGCCCTTGCTGACCGATCTGGCGGCGATGATCCCTCTGCCCCTGACGCTGTTCCTCACGCGAAGCCGCTGGGGCCTGACGCTCCGGGCCGCGGGCGAGAACCCGCTCGCGGTCTTCGCGGTCGGCGGGGACCCGCTGGCGATCCGCTTCCGCGCCGTCGTGGCCTGCGGGGCCGTGGCGGGGATCGGCGGTGCCGTGCTGGTGCTGGGACAGGTGGGGACCTTCACCGACAACATGACGGCTGGGCGCGGCTACCTTGCCCTCGCCGCCATCATCGTGGGGCGCTGGATGCCGTGGCCCACGGTCGGAGCCTGCCTGCTCTTCGCCGCCGCCGACGCGCTGACGCTGCGCGTCCAGGTGTTCTCCTTGCCGGTCAGCTCCTACGTGGTGCAGATGCTGCCCTACGGTCTCGCCCTCGCGGTTCTCGCGGGCCTCGGCCGCTCGGCCCGCCTTCCCGCCGCGGCCGGCACGGCCTTTTGGCGCGGGGGCGGTTGAGGTGGGCGCACTCCAGGCCGAGGAGCGGGCGGCCTCACCCCGGCACCGGCCCACCGTTGCCGCCCAGCACCGCCATGGCGGCGTCGAGGCCGCCCGGGCCGATCGGGACACGCGAGGCCTTCAGCCCCATCTCGACGCCCGACAGCGTCGCCAGCACGGCGAGGTCGTTGAAGTCCCCGAGATGGCCGATGCGGAACACCCGGTCGGCGAGCGGACCGAGCCCGTTCCCGAGCGACATGTCGGACTTGGCCAGGATCTCGGCGCGCAGCGCGTCGGCCGAGTGTCCCTCCGGCATCCGCACCGCCGTGAGCGAGGCCGAATAGGCGGAAGGGTCGGCGCATTGCAGCGCGAGGCCCCAGGCGGTAACGGCGGCCCGGGTCGCCGCGGCCGCCCGCGCGTGGCGGGCGAAGACCGCGTCGAGACCCTCGGCGGCGAGCAAGTCGAGCGACACTTTCAGCCCCTGCAGCAGGTTGGTCGAGGGTGTATAGGGAAAGAAGCCGTTGCGGTTCACGGCCAGCATCTCGTCCCAGGCCCAGAAGGCGCGCGGGCTGCGGGACGTCTCGGAGGCCGCCAGCGCCTTCAGCGACAGGGCGTTGAAGCTGAGGCCGGGCGGCAGCATCAGCCCCTTCTGCGAGCCTCCGACCGTGACGTCGACGCCCCATTCCTCGTGGCGATAGTCCATCGAGGCCAGGGACGAGATCGTGTCCACCAGCAGCAGCGCCGGATGGCCCGTGGCGTCGATGGCGCGGCGCAGCGCCGCGACGTCCGACACGACGCCCGTCGAGGTCTCGTTGTGGACGACCGCTACCGCCCTGATGGCGCGGGCGCGGTCGTCCGCCAGCGCTTCGGCCACGGCCTCCGCCCGGACGGGCGAGCGCCAATCTCCCGGCAGCCCGACCACGACGAAGCCGAGCCGTTCCGCCATGCGGCGCCACAGCGAAGCGAACCACCCCGTTTCGACCATCAGCACCCGGTCGCCGGGCGACAGGGTGTTGACCAGGGCCGCTTCCCAGGCGCCCGTTCCCGACGCGGGGTAGATCACCACCGGGGCGGACGTCTTGAATACGGTCCGGAGCCCATCGAGCACATCGAGCGCCAGCGCCCGGAAGGCGGGGCCACGATGGTCGATGGTGGGACGCGCGATGGCCTCCAGGACCGCCGCCGGCACGTTGGTGGGTCCGGGGATCTGGAGGGCGTGGTGCCCGGCCGACCTGCTCATGGTTCGCGTCCCTCTCGCCCCGGTGACTTGCGGCAAGACTGCATATTGTATTATAAAATTGCCCGCGGCAACCCGGGCGGAGGAGGGCGCGTGACGCGCATCGTGGCGGATCTGAACCTCAACCGACGCTACATCCACGACGAGGTGGCGGACCGCCTCCGGACCTTGATCCTGTCGGGCGAACTGGCACCGCGCTCGCGCGTCAACGAACTCGCACTTGCGGAACGGTTCGGCATCTCACGGACCCCCTTGCGCGAGGCCATCAAGATCCTGGCGACCGAAGGGCTGCTCGAACTCCTGCCAAACCGCGGCGCCCGCGTGGCGGTGCTCTCGGCCGAGGAGATCGACGACATGCTGCTGGTGATCGGCGGCCTCGAAGCTTTGGCGGCGGAACTCGCCTGCGAGCGGATCACCGAACCGGAGATCGAAGCCATCGCGACGCACCACCGCGCCATGCTGGCGCATTGGCGGGCCGGCGAGGAGGCGGCCTATTTCGCCCGCAACCGCGCCATTCACGACGCCATCATGGCGGCGGCGCGCAACCCGGTGCTGTCGGGGACCTACGCCAACCTGTCGGGCCGGATCGCCCGCGCCCGCTTCACCGCCCACAAGACCCCGGCGCAATGGGCCAAGGCCGTGGACGAGCACGAACGCATGCTGGACCTGCTGCGCCGGCGCCAGGGCCCGCGCCTCGCGCGCCTGATGCGGACCCACCTGCGCGGCAAGACGCCGGTGATCGCCGCCGCCTTCGGGCCGGAAGCGGCGGTCGGCGATTCTGAAGAGGAGTGACGGGATGGGGATCGGTGTCCACAAGGTCGCCATGGCGGCGCCGAGCGACGTCTCGGAACTGGAGCGGCTGATCAAGGCGGGTGTGGTCGACCCCGCCACCATCGTGGCCCTCATCGGCAAGACCGAGGGCAACGGCGGCGCCAACGATTTCACCCGCGGTTTCGCGACCCTGTCCTACCAGCTGATGCTGGCGCACCATCTTGGCTGCACTCCCGAGGAGGTTGGGCGCCGCATCGCTTTCGTGTGGTCGGGCGGCTGCGAGGGCGTGCTCTCGCCCCACGCCACCGTCTTCACGCGCGTGCCAGGCGGGCCGTCGCCCGGCACCGGCAAGCGCCTCGCGCTCGGCCTCGCCGGGACCCGCGCCTTCGCGCCCGAGGAGATCGGTACCCTGGCCATGGTGGAGGCCGTGGCCGAGGCCGTGCGCCGCGCGCTGTCGGAGGCCGGCATCGCCGACCCGCGCGACGTCCATTACGTACAGGTCAAGGGCCCGCTCCTCACCCCGGCCGGCATGGCGGACGCCGACCGGCGCGGCGCGGCGCTCGTGACGCGCGACCCGAACGGGTCGAAAGCCTACGCGCGGGGCTCGACCGCACTCGGCGTCGCCCTGGGCCTCGACGAGGTCCCAGCCTCGGCCGTCACCCAGGAGGCCATCGCCCGGCGCATGGACCTCTTCTCCCGCGTCGCCTCGACCTCGGCGGGCGGCGAACTCAAGGCGTGCGAGGTCCTGCTCTTCGGCAATGCGGAAGGCGCGGGCGGCGCCTTCCGCATCGGCCATGCCGTGCTGGAGGACGCGATCGACGCCGAGGGCGTGCGGGCGGCGCTCGCCGACGCGGGTTTGCCGGATGCGGCGAGCCGCCCCGACACGAGCCGCATCGCGGCGGTCTTCGCCAAGGCGGAGGCAAGCCCCACCGGGATGATCCGGGGCCGGCGCAACACCATGCTGTCGGACGCCGACATCAACTACGAGCGCCACGCCCGCGCGGCGCTCGGCGCCGTCATCGCCAGCATCACCGGGGATCCGGCCATCTTCGTGTCGGGTGGCACCGAGCACCAATGCGCGCCCGGCGCCGCCCCCATCGCCGCCATCGTGCGGGCCGACGCATGAGGGACGCCGAACCCGTCCTTTCGGAACCCTGGCGGCTCGGTGTCGCGGAGATCGCGGCGGCCTACCGGGCCGGCATCCTCGACCCCGAAATCCTGCTCGACGTGCTGCTCGATCGCATCGCGCGGCGCGATCCCGCCCTCAACACCATGGTGGCGATCGACGCCGAGGGCGCCCGCGCGGCGGCGCGGGACAGCGCCGCCCGGTGGCGGGCCGGCACGCCGCGCTCGCCCGTCGACGGCGTGCCGGTGACGATCAAGGACAACCTGCTGATGGCGGGTCTGCCCGCCACCTGGGGCAGCCGCGTCTTTGCGGATTTCCGGCCGGCCGAGGACGAGGTGCCCGTGGCGCGGCTGCGCGCGGCCGGCGTCGTGCTGGTCGGCAAGACCAACGTCCCCGAACTGACGCTCGAAGGCTATACGTCGAACCTCCTGTTCGGCACGACGCGCAACCCGTGGGATCCGGCGCTGACGCCGGGCGGGTCGAGCGGCGGGGCGGCGGCCGGCGTCGCGGCCGGATTCGTGCCGGCCGCCATCGGCACGGACGGCGGTGGCTCGATCCGCCGCCCCGCCTGCCACACCGGCCTCGTGGGGTTCAAGCCCTCGATCGGACGCATCCCGCGCGCGGGCGGCTTCCCCGAAACGCTGCATGACTTCGAGGTCGTCGGCACGCTGACGCGTTCGGTCGCCGATGCGGCGCTGCTCGACGCGGTCCTGTCGGGCGACACGGCGCCCGCGCCCGCGCCGCGGCCGCTGCGCATCCTTCACGTGCCGCGCTTCGACGATGCGCCGCTCGACCCCGACGTGGCGGCGGCCTGCGATCGGGCTGCGGCGATGCTGGCGGCGGCCGGCCACGTCGTCGAGACCGGTCCGGTCTTCTTCGATCGCGCCGCCGTGGACGAGATCTGGCGCGTGGTGGGGCGGGCGGGGGCGGCGCGAGTCGCACGGCTCACGGGCGGGCGTCTCCTGGCCGAGGGCGGGCCGACCATCAGGGCGATGGCGGAGGAAGGAGCCAGGCTGTCGGGGGCCGACTACGCCGACGCCTTGGCGGCGCTGACCGTCTTCCGCCGTGCCGTCGCCCGGGTCTTCGACCGGCACGACCTCGTCTTCCTGCCGAGCGCCGCAGCGCTGCCATGGCGGGCCGAGGAGGCCTACCCGGCCATGATCGACGGGCAGGCGGTGGGCCCGCGCGGCCACGCCATCTACACAGGCTGGGTCAATGCCGCGGGCCTGCCCGCCATCGCGCTGCCGCTCGGCCTGTCGCGCGGTGGCTTGCCGATCGGCGGGCAGTTCGTCGGCGCCGCGGGCCGCGACGCCGACCTCCTGGCCTTCGCCCTCGCCGTCGCGCCGCAGCTCGCCGCCCCGTCCTGGCCTGCCTTCGCGGAGGCGTGAGATGACCCGCACCAGACCCAGGATCGTGGTCGTCGGAGCCGGCGTTGCCGGCAGCCTCCTCGTGTCGGGGCTGCGCGAGCGCGACGATTGCGAGATCGTCTGCCTTGAGCGCGCGGGCGCCGCCGACCAGGCCGAAGCCGGCACGGGGCTCAACATCGGCCCCAACGCCATGGCGTGCCTCGACCTCCACCTGCCGCGCGAAGCCGCCGCGATCCGCGCCGCGAGCCTGCCGTGGCGACGCTGGACCGTGGCGCTGACCTCAGGCGAGGTGTTGATGGACCTTCCGCTCGACCGCGTCTCCGACACGCCCGGCATCCGGATCCGCTGGGCGGAGCTCTATGCCCTGCTGCGGGAGCCGATCGCGCCGCTGGTGACCTACGGCGCCGAGGTGACGGGCTGTTCGACGGCGGCCGGCGACCTTGCGGTGCACTGCCGCGACCGGGCCACCGGTGAGACGCGCGACATCCGCGACATCGATCTGCTCGTGGCGGGCGACGGGCGCTACTCGCTGGTGCGCCAAGCCGTACTCGGCGGCCCGGAGACGCCGCACCTGCTCGACGTCTGCCTCTATCGCATCCTGTTTCCGGCCGGCCCGGACTGCCCGATCGATGATTACGGCCAATGGTTCAACGGCCCGAACCGCCTCCTGGCGTTCCGGGTGCCGGGCGACCTCGTCTATTGCGCGGGATCGTTCCCGATCCCGCCCGGCGGCGCGACGCCCGAGCACATGAAGCGGCCCGAAGCCCTGGCCGCCCTGTACCGACCGTCCCGCGGCGCGCTCTCGCGCGAGGCCGCCTACCTCACCGACGCCGTGGTGCGGAACGTCGGATCCATCCACTGGGCCCGGTTGCAGGAGGGCTCCGTCACCTTCAGCGGCACCCCCGGCGTGCTGCTGATGGGCGACGCCGCCCATCCGATGGTGCCGACGCTCGGGCAGGGCGCCACCATGGCCTGCGAGGACGCCTGCGTGGCGGTCGACGAGATCTCGGCTGCGCTCTCGGCCGGCGAGCCCCTCGCACTCGTGCCGGCCCGAGTCGCGGAGCGCCGGGCCGAGCGCGCCCACTTCGTCGTCGGCTTCTCCCGCGACGCCACCGACACGATGCTGGCCGGCGCCGACCCGGTGGCGGGCACGGCCCTGAAGGCGGCACCGGCGTTCCAGGGCAAATTGAGCCGGCTTTACCGCGACATCCCGGAGCGGCGTTCGCTCGGCCGACCGGAGGCCGTCACGCCCTTCGGGTGATGTCCGATCCGCATCGGCGACGGCAGGCCGGCCGGCACGACCCATCGCGGCCGTTGCAAAGGTGGAGGGGCGAGGAGCAGAACAGGCCCGAGCGGATCGACGCTCCGCACGGACGTTCGATCGATGCAGGTGTCTCACTGGGTGAGGTTGCCCGAACCGGAGCTCGTAACGGTGATGACTTCCGAAACTCGCCTCAGTGGGTCGGAGTGGAACCCGAGCGCACGGGTTCGCGACCTCTCGGAGCAGCTCGTGTCTTGGCGGAGCGAGACCGGCACGGCCGGCGAGGCCGAGTTCGCTCCTCGGCTTGAAGAGCTTTTGCGCGAAATACCCTATTTCCGCGCCCATCCGGACCACATCGCGGTGCGTGACAGCCATGGGCAGCCGCCGCGCCGCAACCTCGTGGCCCTGGTCAAGGGGCGGGGCCGGCGAGCACTGGCGCTCGCCGGCCATTTCGACACGGCATCGGTCGATAATTATCACGACCTCGCCGCGCTGGCGTGCCGGCCGGACGAACTGGCGAGGGCGCTGGTCGCCGACCTTGCCTCTCGCCCGCGCACCGAGCAGGAGGATCGGGCCTATGCCGATCTCCTCGGCGGGGATTTCGTGCCGGGCCGGGCCATGCTCGACATGAAGAGCGGGATCGCGGCCGCCATCGCGCTGCTCGAGCGGCACATCGCCCGCGCGGACCGGGACGGCAGCCTCGTCCTGGTGGTAACTCCCGACGAGGAGCGCAACTCGGAGGGCATGCGCTCCTTGCGCGGCATGCTGCCCGAACTCGCCGGACGGTGGGGGATCGACATCGCGGCCGGGATCAACCTCGACGCGACCAGCGACCAGGGCGACGGAGCCGAGGGGCGTGCCATCTACCTCGGCACGATCGGCAAGCTGCTGCCTTTCGCCTTCGTCCTCGGCGAACCCTCGCATGCCGCCTACCCGTTCGAGGGCGTGTCGACCCACCTCATCGCCTCGGCGGTCCTGCAACGCCTCGAGGCGAATACGGAACTCTGCGACCGGGGCGGCGGTGACGTCTCGCCGCCGCCCATCTGCCTCGAAGCCCGTGACCTGCGGGGCGCCTACGAGGTGACGACGCCGGAGCGCGCCTTCCTGGCCTTCAACTGGCTCTATCACTCCTGGCGCCCCGCGGAACTGCTCGAGCGCTTCCGGGCGGAGGTGTCGGCGGCCTTGTCCTCCGCCATCGCCCGCTTCGAGGTCCAGGCGGAGCTCTATGCCGCGATGACGAGCTATCGGCCGCAGGGACGCGTGAGGCGACCGCGAGTCATGCCCTTCGCCGAACTCGTCGCGCTGGCGCGGGAGGCCGGCGGCGCGGCAGGGGAACGGCGCCTGGCAGATCTCGTCGAGACCCTGCGCCCCGTGGACAATCCGCTGGAGAAGACACGCCGTCTCGTCGAGGCCTGCGCGCTCGAAGCGCGGCTCGGCGGGCCGGCCGTGGTGATCGGCTTCTCCAGCCTCCATTATCCCCACAGCCATGTCGACCGTCAGGCGGCCCCGGATCGCGCGCTGCTCGATGCCGTCGAGGCGGCACGATCGGCGACCGAACGGCGGCTCGGGATCGGTCTGTCCTATCGCGAGTTCTTCGTCGGCATCTCCGACATGAGTTTTCTCGGCTCCAGGCCCGACCCGGCGGAGACGGCGCTCATCGCCGCCAACACGCCGGCATCCGATCTCGTCGACACCCCGACCGGGTCCGAGCCTCGGTTTCCCGTCGTCAATATCGGACCCTGGGGCCGTGACTATCACCAGCGTCTGGAACGCGTATACGCGCCCTACGCCTTCCACCACCTGCCATTGCTGCTCGACGAGATCGTGGTCCGCTTCCTCGGCACCGAAACGTGAGGCTCGCGCCGACGCCCACCCGGTGCCGGTCGGACCGACCGCTCGTTCGGGTCGACTCTCGTTCCGGACGGCGATGCCCGAGTCGGTCCTGAATGTCGCCATCGTGGCGCTGCCTCGCTGCACCCTGATGGTGGTGGGCTGCATCGTCGATGCCCTACGTCTGGCCAACCGCGCCGCAGGGCGTGACCTCTACGGCTGGAGCCTCGTCGGGCTCGAACCGACCATCGTGTCGTCGGCCGGCGTGACGCTCAACGCCGATCGTCTCATCGACGCCGCAGGCACGCCCGAGGTCGTGATTATCTGCGGCGGGCTCGACGCCCATCGCTGCGTCGACCGTCGCGTCCAGGCCTGGTTGCGCGTGGTCGACTCGCACGGGGCGATCACGGGGGCGGTGTCGACGGGCGTGTGGATGCTCGCCCATGCCGGGCTGCTCGATGGGAAACGCTGCGCCGTCCACTGGGACGAGAAGCCGTCCTTCACCGCCCGCTTCCCACGCACCGAGGTGCGGGACGAGATCTTTACCCACGATGGCAGACGCATGACCTGCTCCGGCGGGGTCGCCGTCGTCGACATGATGCTCCACCTCATCGCCACCCAGAATGGACCGGCGCTCGCCGACGCCGTCGCCGACCTCATGATCCACGCCTCGGTCCGGACCGCGGTCGAGCGCCAGCGCCCGCGGGAGCGTACCGACAACCCGGGAAGCGGGGTCGTCCGGCGGGCCGTGGCATTGATGGAGGACCATGTCGAGCCCGTCCTGGCCGTGGAAACCATCGCGGCGCGTCTCGGGCAGTCGCCCCGCCAGCTCGAACGCCTCTTCGGCCAGGCCTTCGGCGTTCCGCCGAAACGGCATTACGACCTGATCCGGCTCCGCCGGGCGCGCAAACTGATCACGGAAACCGAGCTCGCCGTGACCGAGATCGCCTTCCGCTGCGGTTACCTGTCGGCGACGCGGTTTTCCGCCGCGTTCAAACGCGCCTTCGGAAGCTCGCCGCGCCAGTTGCGGAACCAGAAACGATGATCGGCATCTCGAGAGACCGTCGCAAACCGATAGGTGGTGTCGGGATCCGATAAGCGAGGCCGGCAGCGATCGTCGCAAGATCGTCACGCAGATGCGGGCCGATGGAGCTGCCGGTGACGGACGTGATCGACGCGGGCTCGACGGCCGGCAAGACGCTGGCGGTCCGGCGGCACGTCGAGGTCCTGGTGATCGGGGCCGGACCGGCCGGCTGTGCCGCGGCCTGCGAGGCTGCCAGGCACGGGCTCGGCGTGGTCCTGATCGACGAGAACCCCGTCGATCCGGCCTCCATCGGTCTAGACGTGCCGTTCCACTTCGGGGGCCGTGCCGGTGGCGCCCTTCGCAACCGCGGTGCCATGATCGAGCGCCTGATCGACGCTTCTCCGGCCATCGGTGAAGCCTTCGAGGCCGGCGTCGACGTGCAGCTCGGAGTGGCGGCCTGGGGCTTGTTCGTGCCGCGGCCCGGCATCGGCTGGATCGGCAGACCCTCGGCCGGCCTGACCGACGGCGAGACGAGCTGGTTCTTCAGCTTCGATGCCGCGATCCTGGCGACGGGCCGCCGGGACGCCGGCATCGCCTTCCCCGGCTGGGATCTGCCCGGCGTCATGGGGGTGACGGCCGCCACTCATCTGCTCACACGCTACCAGGCGCTCGACAGCCGTAGCATCGCGGTGCTCGGCTCGGGCGCCGAGGCGACGAGCTTCGCGGAAGCGGCGCGGGCTGCGGGGCTGACGATCGCCGCCATGGTCGAGGCCTCCCCCGAGCCCGTCGACGCAGAAGCTTGCGCCCGTCTCGCGGCGTCCGGCGTCACGACCGTCTCGGGTGCCATGATCGGCAGCGCGACCGGGCGCAGCGACGTCGAGCGGGTCACCGTCGTGTCGCTCGACGACGGTGCCCTGCTGGCCGAAATCGCCTGCGACACCGTGGTGCTGGCGACGGGTGCCGTGCCGGTCGTGGAGCTGTTCGACGTGGCGGGCGCGGCGACGGTCTTCGCTCCCGAGCGCGGCGGCCACGTGCCCCTGATCGGCCCCGATGGGGAGACGACCGTGCCGATGCTGTTCGGCGCCGGCGACTGCACCGGCGTGTCGGACGAGCGCTTCCGCGACCCCGCGATCGCCGCGGCCGAGGGCGTGCGGGCCGCCGCGGCCGTGGCCCGTGCGCTTGACAAGGCTGCCCCGTCGGCAAGGCCTGTGCCCACCGCGCAACCGGAAGGACAGGGCGGGGCGACGCGCCGCGAAGTCTGGGCCCGGGCCAGCCTGGCCGTGGCCGGCACAGAGACTTTGATCTGCCAATGCGAGGAGGTCGGGGTCGCCGATCTCCTCGGCCTGAAGCCACCGCGCTATCTCGGCTGCGGGCAGGTCGCGGGCGCGGCTCGCGACCTCCTGGCCTTCGCGGCCGAAGGCCAGCTCAACCAGGATCACGTCAAGCGGCTGACCCGCGCCGGCATGGGCGCCTGCCAGGGCCGCCGCTGCCGCGAACAGGTTGGCGCCGTCTTGGCCGCCGCCACCGGCACGCCGGCCGGCGCGATCCCGCTGCCGAGCTACCGGGCGCCGGTCCGGCCGCTGCCCCTCTCGGCTTTCGGAGATGCCGAGGAGGCGCCCGCCATCGCCGAAAACTGGGAAGGCTGGTTCGGCATCGAGAGCCAATGGATCCCGTATTGGCGTCCCCTGCCGGACGAAGCCGGGAGCGGGGACGTCCGGTGAGCGGGATCGACCTGCCCAGGAGCGACCTGCCCAGGAGCGGCCCGCCGACGAGTGCATCCGTCGTCGTGGTGGGAGCCGGCGTGACCGGCCTCAGCGCCGCCTGGTGGCTCGCACGGGCCGGCACCGACGTGCTGGTGATCGACAAAGGGATCGTCGGCTGGGAGGCCTCGGGGCGCAACGGCGGCGGCTGCACCCATCCGCAATCGCCGCTCTTCGTCGAAGAGCAGCGGCTGTGGCCGCAGATGGACCAACTGCTCGGCTACGCGACCGAGTTCCGGCCGAAGCGCATCCGGGTCGCGCTGACAGACCGCCAGATGGAGCAGTTCGGCGCCTGGGTCGACAACATCCGCCACGAGGGCTTCTCGGCCGAATGGCTCGACGCTAAACAGGTCCGCGATCTCGTGCCGCTCGCCGGCGACAACGCGGTCGGCGGCGTCCTCTACGATTGCGGCGGCCACGCCAATCCGCAACGGACCGCGCAGGCCTATGCCTGGGCGCTGCGCGACCTTGGCGGTCGCATCCTGCAGAACACGCCCGTGACGGGCTTCGACATCGCGGGCGGAAGGGTCACGGCGGTGAAGACCGGCGCGGGCGATGTCGCCTGCGACCAGGTCGTGCTGGCGGCGGGACCGCAGACAGGGATCCTGTCGGCGATGCTCGGCACGGAAGTGCCCGTTACGCCGGCCCGCGCCGAGATGATCGTGACCGAGGCGCTGCCGCTGATGCCGATCGGCGGCGTCGACGGGAACGGGCTCTACGGGCGGCAGACCCTGCGCGGCAACCTGGCCTATGGCGGCGGGCCGCATGAATGGTTGCCCGTCGGCGGCGTGGGATCGGAGGCCGCGCGACCCTCGAGTCCCATCGCCCGCAACATCGCCAAGCGTCTCGGCGAGATGTTTCCCAAGGCGCGGCACGTCCGGGTCATCCGGACCTGGGCCGGGATCGTCGAGAACACGCCCGACGGTCGCCCCGTGATCGACCGCCTGCCGACCGCCGGCAATGCGGTCGTCGCCACCATGTCCAGCGTAGGCTTCGGCCTGTCCCCGGCGAGTGGCCGTGCCATAGCGGAGATCGTCAGCCAGGGCCATTGCGGCTTCGCCGACCTGTCGACCTTCCGGCTGTCGCGCTTCGGCAACCTCGCGCCGCGCTGGCGGGAGGAGAAGGGCTGGCTGCCGCCCGAACCGGGATCGTCCCATGCCGACGCGGCTTAGATCCATGTCCGGCACCTACTCGGGCTGGCGCCTTCTTGCCGAGGCGCTGCGCGGCAATGGGGGCTGGACACCGGCCTGGCGCAAGGCCGCACCCAAGGCCCATTACGACGTCGTCATCGTCGGCGGGGGCGGCCACGGCCTCGCGACCGCGCATTACCTCGCCAAGGAACACGGCATCACCAACGTGGCGGTGCTGGAGAAGGGACCGATCGGCCTCGGCAATGCCGGGCGCAATACCACGATCGTCCGCTCCAATTACATGCTGCCGAGCAACACGCGGTTCTATGAGAAGTCGCTGCAGCTCTGGGAGGGTCTCGAACAGGACCTCAACTACAACGTCATGATGAGCCAGCGTGGCGTGCTCAACGTCTTCCACACGGATGGGCAGCGCGACTTCGCGGTCCGGCGCGGCAATTCCATGCGGCTGCAGGGGGTCGATGCCGTGCTGCTCGACCGCGAGGGCGTGCGCGCCATGCTGCCCATGGTGGCGCTGGACAATCCGATGTTCCCTGTCCTCGGTGGCCTGCTGCAGCCGCGCGGAGGGTCGGCGCGCCACGACGCCGTGGTCTGGGGATTCGCCCGCGCGGCGGACCGGCGCGGCGTCGATATCGTCGAGCATTGCGAGGTGACGGGCATCCGCCGCGAGGGCGGCCGGGTCACGGGCGTCGAGACGACCCGCGGGTTCGTCGGCGCCGGGAAGGTCGGCCTGGCGGTGGCCGGCAACACGTCGCGGGTGGCCGCCATGGCGGGACTGACGCTGCCGGTCGAGTCGCACCTGCTGCAGGCCTTCGTGTCGGAGGCGCTCAAGCCCTACATCGATACCGTCGTGACCTTCGGGGCCGGCCACTTCTACATCAGCCAGTCCGACAAGGGCGGCCTCGTCTTCGGCGGCGACCTCGACGGCTACAATTCCTATTCGCAGCGCGGCAACCTGCCCCTCGTCGAGCATCTTTTCGGCGCCGCGGTGGCGATGATGCCGTCGCTGTCGCGCCTGCGCGTGCTGCGCCAATGGTCCGGCATCATGGACATGACCATGGATGGCTCGCCCTTCATCTGCCGGACGCCGGTCGAGGGGCTCTACCTCAACGGCGGCTGGTGCTACGGCGGCTTCAAGGCGACGCCCGGGTCGGGCTGGTGTTTCGCCCATACGATCGCCCGGGACGAGCCCCATCCCATCAACGCCGACCTGTCGGTCGAGCGCTTCCGCGACGGCCGGCTCATCGACGAGCGGGGCTCGGGCCCGCAACCCTGGGCGCAGTAGACCTCATGCAGATCATCCCCTGTCCCTTCTGCGGCCCACGCTCCGAGGACGAGTTCAGCTATCGGGGCGACGCCACCGTGACGCGGCCGGCGCCGGACGCCGGCGAGGCGGCGTTCTACGACTACGTTTACGCCCGCGCGAACCCTCGCGGCTGGCACGTCGAATGGTGGCACCACTATGCCGGCTGCCGGCAATGGGTGAAGGTCGAACGCCACACGCTGAGTCACGCCATCAGGAGCGCGGTGGGACCGCGGGGCACGATCCCGGAGGCGGACGCGTGAGCGGCTCCCGGCTCCCCGCGGGCGGTCACATCGACCGAAGCCGCAGGCTGGCGTTCCGCTTCGACGGCAGGACCTTTACCGGCCATCCGGGCGACACGCTCGCCTCCGCGCTCGTCGCCAATGGCGTGAAACGCGTCGGGCGAAGCTTCAAGTACCACCGGCCGCGCGGCATCATGACGGCCGGGCCGGAGGAGCCCAATGCGCTGGTCACGCTCGGAACGGGCGCCCGCGCCGCGCCGAACACCAAGGCCACCGAGGTCGCGCTGTTCGACGGGCTCGAGGCGCGCAGCCAGAACCGCTGGCCGTCGCTCGCCTTCGATCTCATGGCCGTCACCGGCCTCGCCGGCCAGGTTTTCTCGGCGGGCTTCTACTACAAGACATTCATGTGGCCGGCTGCTTTCTGGGAAAAGCTCTACGAACCGCTGATCCGCCGCGCCGCGGGCCTTGGCCGGGCCACCTACGACCCCGATCCGGACAGCTACGAGGCCGTGAACGACCATTGCGACGTGCTGGTGGTCGGGGCGGGAGCAGCCGGGCTCGCGGCGGCCCGCGCGGCGGGCGCGTCCGGCGCGCGGGTGATCCTGTGCGACCGCGATTGCCTTCTGGGCGGCGGCCTGCTGCTCGATCCGGCGCGCGAAGCATGGCGGGGCGAGATGATCGCGGCGCTCGAGGCGATGCCCGAGGTCGAGATCCTCGTCCGCACCAACGTCTTCGGCTATTACGACCACAACCATCTCGGCGCGGTGGAGACGCCGTCCGACGGCGATCCCCGCCCGCACCGGCCGCGCCAGCGCCGGCACACGATCAGGGCGCATCGCGTTGTGCTCGCGACCGGCGCCACCGAGCGCCTCATCGCTTTCCCGGGCAACGATCGGCCGGGCGTCATGATGGCGGGTGCCGCCCTGACCTACCTGCGCCGGTTCGGCGTGGTGCCGGGCCGCCGGGCCGTCGTCTTCACCAACAACGACAGTGCCTACGAGGCGGCGCGCGCCCTCGCGGCCGCCGGACTCGACCGCGTGACGGTCGTCGACGTCAGGGCGCAGGGCCCCGACACGGCGGGGCTCGACGTCCGGCATGCCTGCGAGGTCGAGCGCTTCGACGAAGGCCGCGTCCACCTCCGCCCGCGCAGGGGCGGACCGGCCGAAACCATCCCGGCCGACCTGCTCTGCGTGTCCGGCGGCTGGAACCCGAACGTCCACCTCGCCAGCCAGTCCGGCGCGAAGACGGGCTGGGACGCGACGATCGCCAGCGTCGTGCCGGGCCCGCCGGTCCAGGACGAGCGCTCCGTCGGTGCGGCCCGCGGCCTCCTCGGGATCGGGGCCGCGGCGCGCGACGGTGCGGCGGCCGGGCAGGCCGCCGCGAGCGCCGCGGGCTTCGCAGCCGCGGCGGCTTTCGCGCTGCCCGAGGCCGAACCGGACGGGTTCGCGCTCGAGCCGTTCTGGGAGGTCAAGGCGAGGGGCAAGAGCTTCGTCGACCTGCAGCACGACGTCACCGCCGAGGACATCCGCCTGGCTCATCGCGAGGGCTTCAGCCACATCGAGCACGCCAAGCGCTACACGACCCACAACATGGCCACCGACCAGGGCAAGCTCGGCGGCCTCGTCGGCGCCGCGGTCCTGGCCGAGGCGCGCGGCGAGCCCGTCGAGCGCGTGGGGCTGCCGACCTTCCGGCCCTATACGCTGCCCGTCTCCTTCGGAGCCTTTGCGGCGCGCGCCACCGGAGACCGTTTTCAGCCGATCCGCCGCACGGCCCTGCACGACTGGCACGTGCGCCACGGCGCCGCCATGCAGCCGGCCGGTGCCTGGCTCCGCCCCTTCTTCTACGGCGCGGTGGGCGACGACGTCTGGGCGCCGATCCTGCGGGAAGCCGAGGCCGTGCGGGGCGGCGTCGGCCTCTGCGACGTCTCGACGCTCGGCAAGATCGACGTCCAGGGACCGGACGCCGCCGCCTTCCTCGACCGCCTCTATGCCAATACCTTCTCGACCCTCAAGGTCGGCCGCGCCCGCTACGGGCTGATGCTGCGCGAGGACGGCATCGTCTTCGACGACGGCACCACGACAAGGCTCGGGCCGGAGCACTTCCTGGTGACCACCACGACCGGCAATGCCGCCGCCGTGCTGGAGCACATGGAGTTCCATGCCCAGACGGTCTGGCCCGAGTTCGACGTCCAGTTCTGCTCGGTGACGGACCAATGGGCGCAGATGTCCGTCGCGGGCCCGCGCAGCCGGGACACGCTGGCGACGGTCGTCGAGGGCCTGGACCTGTCGAACGCGGCCTTCCCGTTCATGGCGGCCGGCGAGGGCCGGATCGCTGGCGTTCCGGTCCGCGTCTTCCGCATCAGCTTCTCTGGCGAGCTGGCCTACGAGGTCGCGGTCCCGTCGGGCTTCGCCGAGGTGGTGTGGGAGGCGATCCTCGCGGCCGGCCGACCCTTCGGCATCCTGCCCTACGGGCTCGAAGCCATGGGGGTCATGCGGGTCGAAAAGGGCCATCCCGCCGGGCCGGAGCTCGCCGGCTTCACGACGGCGGCCGATCTCGGCCTGGGCCGCATGGTCAAGCCCACCGGCGACGTGATCGGCCGCGTCCTGGCCGGGCGGCCCGCGATGGCCGACCCGCACCGTCCCCGGCTCACCGGCATCCGGCCGGTCGATCCGGCCCAGCGCCTGCGCGGCGGCGCCCATCTCGTCGCCGAGGCCGGCGCCAGCGAGAGCCTCGGCTACGTGACCAGCGTGACGCGCTCGGTCGTGCTCCACCGGTGGATCGGCCTCGCGCTGCTGGCGGATGCCGAAGCGCGTCGCGGACAGCGACTCTGGGCCGTGTCGCCGCTCCACGGCGAGAGCGTCGAGGTCACGGTCGAGAGCCCGCATTTCGTCGATCCGGAGAATGCCCGTGTCCGCGCCTGATCCGACCGGCCGCACTCCCGAACTCGTGATCGCCGAACGGCCGCGCAGCATCGTCAGCGTCTCGGCCCGCAGGGGACAGGCCGATGCCCTGGCGGGCGCGGTGAAGGCGAGTTTCGGCCTCGATATACCGGCGCCGGGGCGGTTCACGCGCGGCGCGGTCCTGGGCGCCACCTGGATCCAGCCCGACGTCTGGCTGCTCGACAGTGGGCCCGAGGCGCCGGGCGCGCTCTATCAGCGCGTCGTCGCGGCCGTGCAGGACACCGCGTCGGTGGTGGAGCAGAGCTACGGGCGCACCCTGGTGCATGTCGGGGGCGGAGCCGCCCGGGCCGTGCTGGCCAGCTGCTGCCGTCTCGATCTCCACCCGCGCGTCGTCGCGCCCGGCATGGCCGCCACGACGCTCGTCGCCCACGTGCCCTGCACGCTGCGCGCCCTCGCCGACGGCTTCGATCTCCTCGTCGGCTCGACCTATGCAGACTGGCTGCTCGAGGAACTGGCCGAGGCCTCGTCGGCCATCGGAGCCGAGGTGGCGCCGGCTACGCCGCGGCACCATCCCGTCCTGCCGGCCGGAGGACCCGCCTGATGACCACGCATCGGCCCAATCGGCCGCCCGGCTTCCAGACCCGCGCGATCCACCACGGCTACGACCCGCAGGAGGAGCGCGGTGCGGTCGTGCCGCCGATCTACATGACCTCGACCTACGCCTTCCCGAACGTCGCCGCCTCGGACGCGGTGCTGGCGGAGGAGAGCGAAGCCTTCCTCTACGGGCGTGAGCACAATCCCACGCAGGACCTGCTGGAGCGGCGGATCGCCCACCTCGAGGGTGCCGAGGCCGGCGTCGCGGCGGCGTCCGGCATGGCGGCGATCAGCTCGCTGTTCCTGTCGTTGATGGAGGCGGGCGACGAGCTCATCGTCCATCACACGCTCTACAACAACGCGACGGCACTGACCGAGGAGGGCCTGCCCCGGTTCGGTTTCAAGCTGGTCAAGGTCGATCTGTCCGACCCCGACAACCTCAGGCGGGCGATCACGCCGAAGAGCCGCTTCGTCTACTTCGAGACGCCCGTGAACCCGACCGCCGAGGTGCTGGACATCGCCGCGCTGGCCGAGATCGGCCATGCGGCCGGGGTCAGGATCGTGGTCGACTCGACCTTCGCGTCGCCGGCCGTACAGCGCCCGCTGGAGCACGGCGCCGACATCGTGGTCCACTCGCTGACCAAATACATCAACGGCCACGGCGACCTGCTCGGCGGGATCGTGCTGGGCGACGCCGCTACGATGCAGAAGGTGCGCGGGCTCGGGCTACGCTATCTGACGGGTGCGACGCTCTCGCCCATGGCGTGTTTCCTCGTGCTGCGGGGGCTCAAGACCCTGCAGATCCGCATGCGCCAGCATGGGGAGTCGGCGTTGGCCGTGGCTCAAATGCTGCAAGGCCACCCGGCCGTGCGCCTGGTCCGTTATCCATACCTGCCGAGCGACCCGGGCTACGCCATCGCCCGGCGTCAGATGGCGAACGGTTCGGGCATGATGTCGTTCGAGCTCGTGTCCGGCTACGACGGCGCCGTGCGCATGATGGACCGGCTCAAGCTGATTGCCCGCGCCGTGAGCCTGGGCGACGTCGAATCGCTCATCATGCATCCGGGCGGCCTGATCCAGGCCCGTCGCAAGATCTATCCGAATACAGAGCTCGGCACCGGCGTCACGATGGACCTGATGCGCCTGTCGATTGGCCTGGAAGATGCAGACGATCTGATGGACGATCTGAGGCAGGCGCTGGACGACTGATCCGCCAAGGGCGCACGAGGAGGGAAACGCGATGACGAAGGACCTGGTCAAGACCGAGTGCTCTGACAATGCTGGCACGGACGGAGAGTTCAGCCGACGCGACCTGCTGCGCCTCGGCGGGCTGGCCGGCCTCGCGCTGCCCGCCACGGGCGGGGCGGCGGGCCTCGCGTCTCTGATCCTCTCCGGCGGCACTGCCGCAGCGGCCGGCGCCGGCCAATGCGTGGTCGGCGTCACTCAGGAGGCGGTGAACTTCAACCCGCTGCTCTACGTCAACACCGGCGTCGAAACCTCGGTCGAGTTCATCGTCTTCGACTCCCTGTGGCGCATCGATTCCGAGGGCAAGTTCGTCCCCAACCTCGCCGCGGAAATCCCGACGGCCGAAAACGGCGGCATCTCCAAGGACGGGCTGACCTGGACCATCAAGCTGCGCCCCGACGTGATCTGGCACGACGGAACGCCGTTCACGGCCGAGGACGTGGCCTTCACGCTCGACGTGCTGATGAACCCAAAGGTCGCGGTGCGCAGCCGCGAGGGTCACGAGCACGTCGACCATTACGCCGCCAAGGACCCGCATACGATCGAGATCAAGCTGAAGGAGACTTTCGCGCCCTATCTCGTCTCCTGGCAGAAGACGAGCGTCGTCCCCAAACACCTGCTGGCCAGCGTTCCGGACATCAATACAGCGGCTTTCAACACGCAGCCGGTCGGCACCGGGCCGTTCAAGTTCAAGGAACGGGTGGCCGGCAGCTACATCGCCTTCGAGCCCAACGACAAGTACCACGGTGGAGCCCCCAAGCTGACCTCGTTGATCCAGAAGTACGTGCCGGACCAGCAGACGCTCTACGCCCAGTTCCAGACCGGCGAAGTCGACGTCTACGACAACCAGGGGATCCCGCCGCTGCTGTATCAACGTGCCAAGACTCTGCCGAACAGCAAGATCCTGCTGTGCCCGAACCCCTTCGTCGAATTCATCTACTTCAATTGCGGCAAGCCGCAGTTCCAGGACAAGCGGGTCCGCAAGGCGCTGTATATGGCGGTGGACCGCAAGGGCTGGATCGATGCCGTCTATTACGGCGTACCGGTGCCGACCCTCAGCTTTCTGCCGCCGAGCCACTGGGCCTACAACAAGAAGCTCGTCGATCCCGGCTACGACCCCAAGAAGGCGGCAGCTCTCCTCGACGAGGCCGGCTGGAAGGTCGGCAGCGACGGTGTGCGCGCCAAGGACGGGGTTCGCCTCGCCTTCTCGATGTCGACCACGGCCGGCAACAAGGCTCGTGAGCAGGCGCAGCAGCTCGTCCAGCAGAACTTCAAGAAGATCAACGTGGACATGACCATCAAGAACATGCCGGCGTCGGTGGTCTGGGGGGATTATTGCATCAAGAGCGAGTTCGACACGCTGATGGTGGCCTGGGACGCGCTGCTCTACCCCGATCCCGACTACGGCGACCGCATTCGCTCGACCGCCATCCCGGCCAAGGGCGGCAGCGGCTCGAACTACGTCCAGTACGAGAACAAGGAGATCGACGAGCTCTGCGCCAAGGGCGTGGCGACCACGAGTCAGGAGGAGCGCAAGGCCATCTACGATCGGATCCAGGAGATTCTGCTCGACGACATGCCCTTCGCGCCGTTCTTCTCCTACCAGATGATCGCAGGCGTGAAGGACCGGCTGCACGGCTACGTGGCGAACCCCTACGTCACGTCCAATAGCTGGAACACGGCGGACTGGACGACGGCCTGAGCACGGGAGCCCCGGCGGGATGGGCCGCTTCATCCTTCGCCGACTCGCGCAGTCGGCGATCCTGCTCCTCGGCGTGTCGGTGATCGGCTTCGCGCTGATGCACCTCGCGCCCGGCGGCCCGCTCGCCATGTATACGCTGAACCCCACCGTGACGGCGCAGGACATCGAGCGCGTCAAGGTTCAGTTCGGCCTGGATCAGCCGGTCTACATCCAGTATCTGAAATGGGCCGCAGGCATGTTCACCGGCAACTGGGGCTACAGCTTCTTCGGCGGGCAGCAGGTGCGCGAGGTCGTGTTCACCCGCCTGCCGGCCACCTTCGAACTCATGGGCCTCGCGCTCTGCCTGTCGATGATCATCGGCGTGGCGGTCGGCGTCCTCGGAGCGGTGAGGCGCGGCTCCCTGGTTGATCACGCCACCACGGTCCTCGCCATGGTGGCGCTCTCTCTGCCGACCTTCTGGTTCGGGCTGCTCTCCATCTTCATCTTCGCCCAGACGCTCGGGTGGCTGCCGGCCGGCGGCAGGGCCGACACCGGGGGAAGCGGGGGCGCGCTCGACGCGCTCCGCCATCTCGTGCTGCCCGTGGCCGTCCTGGCGCTGGTGCTGGTCGCCCAGTGGAGCCGCTACACGCGCTCGGCGATGCTCGATATCCTGAACCAGGATTTCATCCGGACGGCACGGGCCAAGGGCCTTGTGCCGGCCCGCGTCCTCGTCAACCATGCCATACGGGCTGCCCTCGTCCCCCTCGTCACCCTGGCGGGACTGCAACTGCCGCTGCTCGTCGGGGGTGCGCTCGTCACCGAGACGGTCTTCAGCTGGCCAGGCATGGGCCTGCTCTTCGTCAACGCCCTCGGCACGCGCGACTATCCGGTGCTGATGGGCATCCTCATGGTGGGGGCGTTCGTCGTGGTGCTCGGCAACCTCCTGGCCGATGTCGTGGTGGCCCTGGTCGATCCGCGGATCAAGATCGCGCATGTCTGACGTCGCTCTCGCCGTCCTCCCGGTCGCGCCGCCGCGCCGTCATCCCCTGCGCCGGTTCCTCGCGCACCCGCTCGCTGTGCTCGGAATGGCCGTCATCCTGATCCTGGTCATCGGCTCGGCGGGGGCCCCCTGGCTCGCCCCGGCCAGTCCGACCGACCTCGACGTCAGCCAGCGCTATGCGGCCCCATTTTCGCCCGGGCACCTCCTGGGCAGCGACGACCTCGGCCGCGACGTGCTGAGCCGCCTCATGTATGCGGGCCAGATCTCGCTCTCGGTCGGCTTTGCCGCCATGCTGGTGACGGTGGTGGTCGGCTTCGCGGTCGGCGCCTTCGCGGCCTATCTCGGCGGGCTCGCCGATACGCTGCTGATGCGGCTCACCGACATCATGTTGTGCTTCCCGAGCGTGTTCCTCCTGCTCTTCGTCGCGGCCTTCGTGACGCCGAGCCTGACGTCCATCGCGCTGATGATCGGGCTGACCTGCTGGATGGAGATCGCCCGGATCGTCCACGGCCAGGTGCGGGTGTTGATGGCGGCCGATTTCGTCGCGGCGGCCCGCATGGTCGGGGCGCCGGCTTGGCGCATCATCCTGCGGCAGATCCTGCCCAACGTGCTGGCGCCGATCCTGGTCGCCGCGACCCTCAACACCGCTAACGCCATCCTGTTGGAAAGCTATATCAGCTTCCTCGGCTACGGGATCCAGCCGCCCGACGCGAGCTGGGGAAACATGCTCACCAACGCGCAGGGCGACTTCCAGCTCGACCCGTGGCTCGCCGTCATGCCGGGCCTGGCCATCACGCTGGCGGTGACGAGCTTCAACTTCATCGGCGACGGTCTGCGCGACGCCCTCGACCCGAAGATGCGGCCCCGATGACCGGCACCCTGGATCCCGGTCCGCCCCTGCTCGAGGTCGACGGCCTGTCGGTCGCCTTCGGCCGGCACCGGGCGGTCGACCGCATCTCCTTCACGGTCGCAGCCGGCGAGACGCTTGGCCTCGTCGGCGAGAGCGGTTGCGGCAAGAGCACCACCGCGATGGCGCTGATGCGCCTCCTCCATGGCGCGACCGTCGAGGGATCGGCGCGCCTGGCCGGTACCGACGTCGTCGCGGTCGACGAAGCCCGGATGCGGGGTCTGCGCGGCCCGACGGTCGCGATGATCTTCCAGGACCCGGCCACGGCCCTCCACCCGATGATCCGCGTGGGCGACCAGGTGATCGAGGCGCTCCGCGCTCATCTCGGGCTCGATGCCGCGGCGGCGCGCAGCCGGGCGATCGAGCTGTTCCGCAAGGTGGGCATCGCGGCGCCGGAGGAGCGGCTGCGCGTCTACCCGCACGAGATGTCGGGCGGCATGTGCCAGCGCGTGATGATCGCCATGGCCATCGCCTGTTCGCCGCGCCTGCTGCTCGCCGACGAACCCACGACCGCGCTCGACGTGACCGTTCAGTCGCAGATCCTGGACCTGTTGCGAAGCATCGCCCGGGAGGCCGGGATGGGCTTGGTCCTCATCACGCACGATCTCGGCGTCGTGGCCGGGATGGCCGACCGCGTCGCCGTGATGTATGCGGGCGCCATCGTCGAGACGGCGGCGACGGAGCGCCTCTTCGCCGCTCCGAGGCATCCCTACACCCAGGGGCTCCTGCGTTCGATCCCGCGGCTCGACGGCGGCTGGGACGAGGACATGCTGACCATTCCCGGCAGTGTGTCCAGCGCGCAGCGGCTCGAGGGTTGCCGCTTCGCGCCCCGTTGCCCGCTCGCGGGCGAGGTCTGCCGCCGCGAACCGCCGCTCGACCTCGTGGGCGAGGCCCACCGCGTTGCCTGCTGGAAGGCCGCATGAGCGACCCGATCATCGAAGCCGTCGGCCTTTCGCGGCACTACCGTCTCGCGGATCGGCGTGTCCTGCGGGCGCTCGACCGCGTGGACCTATCGGTCGACCGCGGTGCGACGCTCGGGCTCGTCGGCGAGAGCGGCAGCGGCAAGAGCACCTTGGGGCGCACGCTGGTCGGCCTTCAGACGCCGACCCACGGCACGGTCCGCTTCGAAGGGCAGGACGTCGCCCGGGCGGCCCGCCTGGAGCTGAAGCGCCTGCGGCAGAACCGGCAGATCGTCTTCCAGGACCCCTCCGGCGCCCTCAACCCGCGCATGACCGTCGGCGACACCGTGATCGAGCACCTACGGGTGCAGGGCTGGCCGCGCGCGCAGGCACGGCGCCGCGGCGCCGAGGTGCTCTCGCAGGCCGGTCTCTCGGAAGCCTTGCTGGGCCGCTACCCGCACGAGATTTCTGGTGGCCAGCGCCAGCGCGCCGTGATCGCCCGCGCCATCAGTACCGACCCAGCGTTCATCGTGGCCGATGAGCCCGTCTCGGCGCTCGACGTATCGACGCGGGCCCAGATCATGAACCTCCTGCGCGACCTGCAGCGGCGCAGCGGACTCACCATGCTGTTCATCAGTCACGACCTCAGCGTGGTGGCCCATATGTGCCGCGAGGTGGCCGTCATGTATCTCGGCCGTATCGTCGAACAGGCGCCGCGCGAGGCGCTCTTCGCGCAGCCCCTGCATCCCTACACGGCGGCGCTGCTGTCAGCGATCCCGATCCCGGATCCCGCCATCGAGCGGTCCCGCAAGCGTGTCGTTCTGAGAGGAGAGACGCCGGACCCTGCGGCCCCGCCCTCAGGCTGCCGCTTCCACACCCGGTGCCCCCGCGCGGAGAAGCGCTGCAGCGAGGAGGATCCTGCGACGCGTATCCTCCTCGCAGGCCACGCGGTGGCCTGTCACTATCCTTTGGTCGAGAGGGCTCAGCAGCGCGGCGCGTGATGACGTCTGCTTAGCGACTGCGGCTGTCGAGGCCGGGCAGGGTCGACCCGGCCCGGTCCGGCGGACAGGACGGATGTCCGGTCGCTGCCGGTCCGTCGGCATCGCTTCCTGGCGCAAAGCGGCGAGAGCGGGCCGCGCATGCGCGACGGCTTTGACGAGGGCTGGATCCCGTTCGAGGGCGAACCCCGTCGCGGCACGATCGACCTCGCGACGGTGCTGCGCGACTGCATCATCCGGCGTTGACGGCCTGTCGCAATCGGAGGGTCAGGAGCATGGCGCGCATTTTCATCACGGGTTCGTCGCAGGGGCTGGGCCTCATGGCCGGGCGGCGGCTGATCGCGCAGGGACACGAGGTCGTGCTGCATGGCCGCGACCGGGCGCGGGCCGAGGCTGCGCTGGCGGAGGCGCCCGGCGCCGTCGGAGCCGTCGAAGGCGACCTGTCTCGCCTCGCCGGCATGCGTGCCCTCGCCGATCAGGCGGGGCGTTACGGCCGCTTCGAAGCGGTGATCCACAATGTCGGGGTCGGTTACCAGGAGCCGAAGCGGATCGCCACCGAGGACGGGCTGCCGCATGTCTTCGCCGTGAACGTGCTCGCCCCTTACGTGCTCACCGCGCTCATGCACCGCCCGGATCGGCTGGTCTACCTCAGCTCGGGCCTGCACCGTGGCGCCGTCCCGGACTTCGACGACCTGCTCTGGACGCGGCGCCGCTGGCAGGGCACCCAGGCCTATGCGGAGAGCAAGTTCCTCGACGTCCTGCTCGCCTTCGGGGTCGCCCGACACTGGCCCGATGTCCTGTCGAATGCGCTCGAGCCCGGATGGGTCGCGACCCGCATGGGCGGGCGCCACGCGACCGACGACCTGGCCCAGGGCCATCTCACGCAGGCCTGGCTCGCCACCAGCGACGATCCCGCGGCGCGTGTCACCGGCGGTTATTTCTTCCACGAGGCTCCGCGCGCTCCCGACCCGGCCACGCGCGACGAAGCGGCGCAGGACAGGCTGCTCCGAGCCTGTGCCGACCTGTCCGGCCTGCCCCTCCCGACCTGAGGAACGTCATGTCGGCAACCGACGGCCCTCATGAGCGGGCCCGCTCCCGGCGAGGAGCTTCGCTCGTCGTGACATCGGGCCGAGTGCCAATTTGCGCCGTCCGGCACTGGACACATTTCCCACGAGCGCGAATTGCCCGGGGGTGAGCGGCGCTCGTGACCGTGCCCGACCGCGTGAGCAGACAACGGATCGGAAGGCGACATGCTGACTCTCACTGAACCGACGAGGCGAGACGTGATGGCTGGATCCGCGGTGACGGCAATGGCGGCATCCCTGCCGACGACCCTGGCGGCTCAGGCCGGGCCCGGCGCGGACGGGCCGGCCATGGCGAGCGTCTCCTTCGACGTGAACGGGCGAACGCACGATCTCGTGCTCGACACCCGGACCACCCTGCTCGACGCCCTGCGGGAGCACCTGAACCTCACGGGCACCAAGAAGGGCTGCGACCACGGCCAGTGCGGGGCCTGCACCGTGATGGTGAACGGAGTGCGCATCAACGCCTGCCTCAGCCTCGCGGTCATGCACAAAGGCCACAAGGTGACCACCATCGAGGGGCTGGGCAGCGCCGACGACCTGCATCCGATGCAGGCCGCCTTCATCAAGCACGATGGCTACCAGTGCGGCTACTGCACGCCCGGGCAGATCTGTTCGGCGGTGGCGGTCCTCGAAGAGATCAAACGAGGCGTCCCGAGCCACGTCCAGAGCGACCTCGACGACCCTCCGAAGGCCACCAACGTCGAGATGCGCGAACGCATGAGCGGCAACATCTGCCGCTGCGGCGCCTATTCCAACATCGCCGAGGCCATGGCCGAGGTCGCCGGAGAGACTGCATGAGGGCCTTCACCTACGAGCGCGCCAGCGACCCGGTCGCGGCAGCGCGCGCCGTCGCGGGCCGGCCGAACGCCAAGTTCATCGCCGGCGGGACCAACCTGCTCGACCTGATGAAGATCGAGGTCGAGACGCCCGCCCATCTCGTCGACGTTCAGGACCTCGGGCTCGACAAGATCGAGGCGACCCCCGAAGGGGGCCTCCGGATCGGCGCCCTGGTCACGAATACCGACCTCGCCACGGATGCGCGCGTCAGGCGTGACTACGCCGTGCTGACCCGCTCCATCGTGGCCGGCGCGAGCGGCCAGCTGCGCAACAAGGCATCGACGGCCGGCAACCTGCTCCAGCGCACGCGCTGTTCCTATTTCTACGACACCAATACACCCTGCAACAAGCGCAGCCCCGGCTCCGGTTGCTCCGCGCTCGGCGGCTACTCGCGACAGCTCGGGGTGATCGGCGTCTCCGACAAGTGCATCGCCACCTTCCCGGGCGACATGGCGGTGGCCATGCGCGTGCTCGACGCCGTCGTCGAGACGGTCGACGCCGAGGGTCGGCGCCGCTCCATCCCGATCGCCGACTTCCACCGCCTGTGGGGCGACAGGCCGGAACAGGACACGGTGCTCGAACCGGGCGAACTGGTGACGGCGGTCACGCTCCCCAAGCCCCTCGGCGGCAAGCACTTCTACGAAAAGGTGCGCGATCGGGCCTCCTACGCCTATGCCCTGGTCTCGGTGGCGGCCGTGATCCAGCCGGACGGGACCGGTCGCGTCGCCTTCGGTGCGCTGGCCCCGAAGCCCTGGCGCGTCGAGGCGGCGGAGCAGCTGCTGCCGCAGGGGGCCGCCGCCGTGACGGCCCGTGCCTTCGCGGGCGCCACGCCCACGGAGGACAACAAGTTCAAGCTTCCGCTCGCCACCCGTGCGCTGGCGTCGGTCATCGCTCAAGCCAAGGCCTGACCCCATGAAGTTCGATACTCCCGCCACCGCGAACCCGATCGACCGGATGACGGTGGTCGGCAAGGCGACGGACCGCATCGACGGTCGGCTCAAGACGACCGGCACCGCGCCCTATGCCTACGAACACTCCCGCGAGATGGCCAACCCGTCCTACGGGTTCATCCTCGGCTCCGCGGTCGCCAAGGGGCGCATCGCCGCCATGGACCTGTCGGCCGCCAAGGCCGCCCCGGGCGTCCTGGCGATCGTCACGGCGACGGACGCCGGCAAGCTCGGCAAGGGGAAGTTCAACACCGCCGCACTGCTCGGCGGGCCCGAGGTCAGTCACTATCACCAGGCGATCGCCATCGTGGTGGCGGAGACGTTCGAGCAGGCGCGGGCCGCCTCGGCCCTGATCAAGGTCGACTACGTGCGGGAGGAGGGCCGGTTCGATCTGACCGAAGCCCTGAAGTCGGCGCCGTTGGTCAGCGGATCGAGCGGGGAAGGCAGTTCGGCCCCGGCCGAGGACCGCGTGGGTGAGTTCGAGAAGGCCTTCGCCGCTGCGCCCGTGACGCTCGACGCGCTCTACACGACGCCCGACCAGAGCCACATGATGATGGAGCCCTTCGCCTCCATCGCGGCCTGGGACGGGGACGAACTGACCCTCTGGACCTCGAACCAGATGATCGACTGGGGCCGGACCGACCTCGCGACGACGCTCGACATGCCGAAGGAGAAGATCCGCTTCATGTCGCCCTTCGTCGGCGGCGGGTTCGGTGGCAAGCTGTTCCTTCGCGCCGACGCCGTCATGGCGGCGCTGGGTGCGAAGGCCGCGGGCCGCGTCGTCAAGGTCGCGATGACACGGCCGATGATGTCCAACAACGCGACGCACAGACCGGCGACGCGCCAGCGCATCCGCCTCGGAGCCGAGAACGACGGGACGATCGTCGCCATCGCGCACGAGAGCGGGTCGGGCGACCAGCCCGGGGGCCAGCCCGAGACGGCGGTCAGCCAGACCAAGCTGCTCTACGCCGGTGCCAACCGCCTGGTGTCGATGCGGCTCGCAGTGCTGGACCTGCCCGAGGGCAACGCCATGCGGGCGCCGGGCGAGGCGCCCGGTCTGATGGCGCTCGAAGTCGCCATGGACGAGATGGCGGAGAAGCTCCGCATGGACCCGATCGCGTTCCGGGCGAAGAACGACACCCAGGTCGACCCGGAACATCCGGAGCGGCGGTTCTCGGGACGGCACCTCGTCCGCTGCCTTACGGACGGCGCCGACCTGTTCGGTTGGTCCCGGCGCAACCCTGCTCCCGGGCAAGTCCGTGACGGCCGCTGGCTGGTCGGCATGGGCGTCGCGTCCGCCTTCCGCAACCACATGAACTTCGCGTCCGGCGCGCGGGTGCGCCTCGGCACGGACGGCAGGGTGACGGTCGAGACCGACATGACCGACATCGGCACGGGCAGCTACACCATCCTGGCGCAGACCGCCGCCGAGATGATGGGGCTGCCCCTCGAGAAGGTCGTCGTGAGGCTCGGCGACTCCGCCTATCCGGTCTCATGCGGCTCGGGCGGCCAGTTCGGGGCGGCCAACTCCACCTCGGGTGTCTACGCGGCCTGCGTGAAGCTGCGTGAGGCGGTGACCCAGCGGCTCGGCTTCAACTCGTCCGACGCGGTGTTCGCGGACGGGCGTGTCACGAGCGGCAACCGCTCGGCCGCGCTCGGCGACGCCTCGACGGCCGGCGAACTGACGGGCGAGGACAAGATCGAGTTCGCCGACCTCGAGAAGACCTACCAGCTGTCCACCTTCGGCGCCCATTTCGTCGAGGTCGGGGTGGATGCCTACACGGGCGTCATACGCGTGCGCCGGATGCTGGCGGTGTGCCATGCCGGCCGCATCCTCAATCCCAAGGCGGCGCGCAGCCAGCTCATCGGCGCCATGACGATGGGCGTGGGAGCGGCACTGATGGAGGAACTGGCGGTCGACAGGCGCTTGGGGCTCTTCGTCAACCACGACCTCGCGAGCTACGAGGTGCCGGTGCACCTCGACATCCCGCACCAGGACGTCGTCTTCCTGGACGACACCGACGACAAGGCCAATCCCATGAAGGCCAAGGGCGTCGGTGAGCTGGGTCTGTGCGGTGTCGGCGCCGCCGTCGCCAATGCCGTCTACAACGCGACGGGCGTGCGGGTCCGGGACTACCCCGTCACGCTCGACAAGCTGATCGAACGCTTGCCCGAGGTGGCCTGACCCACCGACGCGGCCTGCCGGCCGCGTCGTCCGGATCAGCCGTGCGTGGCTGCCGCGTCTCGCCCTGGACTCCCGCGCGATGGGGCGTTCGATCGGCGTCCGCTGCGAGGCAGGCGCCCCGGCGCGGCGTTGCGCCCGAGATGGGGCGAGGGCAGCGCGTGCGGTCGTCATGGTGTCCGCCGCATACCTGTTTATCCGTACAGGCACGCCCCGGCGTGAGGACTCTCACCGCGTCTCGCTGGAGCCAGCTCTTGCGCTGACCCGCGGCGCCTTCGCACGGCCTGCCGGGCTGGCGACCTTCGGCTCCATCGGTGATCCCGCACCCGACCCCTGGGGCCGTCGCCTGATGCGGCACTTAGAACGGCGCAGTGCCGGGCGTGATGGCCGCGCCGTGCGCAGTCTGGCCGAACGCGACTATCTGCTTGGCGTCGCCGGCGAGACCCGACGCGGCGCGCTTCGCTTCCGCTGGATCGGCGAAGAACAAGTCCAAGCGTCGATTGACGCCGGTGTACCCGCCCTGATCGAGGTCGGCCGAATGCTCCAGATCACCGAACGCATACTGCGCGATGAGGACACCGACGAGCAACTCCAACTCATCTTGGCGCCCGGCTCGTCGCGCGCGACCCCCACCCGCGAGCAGGCGACCGTCCGAGCCGGCACGCCGACCTTTTCCGATTGGAGAGCAAGGTTCGGAGCGCCGACCGACGCTCCGTCATCCATCGTCGTCCATGTCCGATGGAGAAGCCGACATGACCGAAAACACTTCGATCTTCGCGTTCGAGACCTTCCGCTATGGGTTTCGCCCGACCGTGACCGGTCTGGCCGTGATCGCCGTCGGCGGTCGCGGTGTCGCTGCCGTGCTGCTTGGGAACGGCCGTGACGAACTCGCACGGAAGCTTCGCGACGCGATGCCGGGCGCTGTCCTCGTCGAAGACGAGGGCGTCCTCGACCCGGTGCTCGACGCCGTCGCTCGCCATATCGATGCGCCGTACGGCGAGCCCGGGTTCGACCTCGATCTCCGAGGCGACGCCGCTCAACTCGCCGTGTGGGCGGCGCTGCGCGCCATACCGGTCGGCCAATCGCGCTCCTACGGCGCCGTCGCCAGGGCGACCGGTCTCGGCATGACGCCGCAGGAGGTCGGCGCGGCCTGCGCCGCCAACCGCCTCGCCGTCGTCGTGCCCTGCCACCGCGTGCTGAAGGCAGACGGATCGATCTCGGGCTACCGCTGGGGCGTGCATCGCAAGCGCAAGCTGCTCACTCTGGAGATGCGTGGCATGACGGCGACCCGCATCGAGAGCCTCGACTGGAAGGCGATCGCCGACGACCTCGACCGGCAAGGCTGGAGCGTGCTGCCGAAGCTCCTGGCATCCGACCAGTGTGGAGCGATTTCCGGGATGTACGGGGACACCCCGGCGTTCCGCAGCCACGTCGTCATGGCGCGGCACGGGTTCGGGAAGGGCGAGTACCGCTACTTCTCCTATCCGCTGCCCGAGCTCGTGCAGGACCTCCGCATGCGCCTCTATGCGAGGCTCGCTCCCATCGCCAACGCGTGGCACGGCCGTATGGGCCTGGACGTCCGCTTTCCCGCGACCCATTCAGAATTTTTGGAGCGTTGCCACGCCGCCGGACAGCGCCGGCCGACACCTCTGCTGCTGCAATACGATCCGGGCGACTACAACTGCCTTCACCAGGACCTCTACGGTGACCATGTGTTCCCGCTCCAGGTCGCCACGCTGCTGTCCGAACCGAACGAGGCCTTCGAGGGCGGCGAGTTCGTGCTGACGGAGCAGCGCCCGCGCATGCAGTCGCGTGCCGCCGTCGTGCCGCTCACCAAGGGTGACGCGGTGGTGTTTGCCGTCAACAGCCGGCCTCATCGTGGCTCCAAGGGCGACTACCGCGTGATGATGCGACACGGGGTCAGCGCGGTGCGCTCGGGTCGCCGGCACACGGTGGGGATCATCTTCCACGACGCGACGTAGGTGTGCCATGACACCCCTCGACCACGTCCCCGACCTGTTTCGCCTCTTCGCGGACGACGACACCAAGTGGCGCGCGACGCTGGAGCGGGACGTCAGGGCGGACGGCCTGTTCTACTACGCCGTTCGCACGACCGGCATCTTCTGCAGGCCGACCTGCCCCGCGCGCAAGCCGAAGCGGGGAAACGTCGCCTTTCATGCGGACCGATCCGACGCGGAGGCGGCGGGATTCCGGGCCTGCAAGGTCTGCCGGCCGAACCTCGTCGGGCGACCGATGACCAGCGCATCCTGCAGCGTGAGGCCGGCGGCGATTCTGTTCGCGGACGTCGTCGGATCGAGCAAAATGGCGAAGCACCTTCGGCCGGACGAGGTGATGACCCGGTTGGGCGAGTTCCACGCCTGGACGGGTCGCCTGGTCGGCGCGCACGACGGCGTGGTCCACAAGAACCTCGGCGACGGTTTCATGGCGGTCTTCGGAGACGATGCGTCCCGAGCCGGCGACGCGCTCCAGGCCGTTCGGTGCGGCGTGGCGCTGATGGACGCGGCGACGTCGCTCGCTTCGTCCGGAAAGTCTCTGCTCGACGTGGGCATCGGCGTCCACTACGGGCTCGTGGCGTTCGGCGACGCGGGCGGCTCCAGGGCCTTGCTGGGCGACACCGTCAACGTCGCGAGCCGCCTCGAGAACGCGACGCGTCGCCTTCGCACCCCGCTCGTCGTGAGCGACGAGAGCATGCGGGCGATCCGACGACCTCGCCCCGACGCCATCGTCGAGCGCCTGCGGGACGTCGGGACCATTCGCCTGCCGGGCTGCGGAGCGCAACGGATCTGGGCGGCGAGCGGCATCCCGCGACCGGAGGCTCGTGGTGACGGTGCGCTGCCAGGACGCTCGACCGAGCCGGCGCGCCCGCAGCGCTTCCGCTAAAGCCGTGGCCGCTCGCCTTGGCTCGCGACCCAGCTCTCAGTCCGTGGTTCGACGCGGAACTTCACGCGATGACGTGACCCGACCTGATCGCGATCTGCTTTAAGCTCCTGGCGTTGCATTCCGAGCTGTGTTGGTCGCCCCTTGCCCTTTTCCGATCGCGCATCTGCAGCCAGGTCCGCCATTCGGGGCTGACGATCCGCTCTATCTTGGCGCGTCGTGCCGTGATTTATCGGTGACCTCGACCCGACGAGGTTTGCGATGCCCGGCACGTCCCTCCTGGAACACTTTTCCGCTCTGCGAGGCCCCCGGCAGGCCGGGAAGGTCGGCTACCGTTTGCCGGAAGTCCTGCTCGTGGTCCTGTGCGGCACGATGGCGGGGGCCGAGAACTTCGTCGAGATCGAGCGCTGGGCGAACAGAAAGCTCGCCTTTCTGCGCAGACCATCTGTCAGGTCTGGACCAAAGACCCAGACCGATTCAGGATCAACCCGCACCACCTCATCCCGGGACCATACAACTAGCGCAATGACCTTCTCGCCGGCCTCGGTCGCCGCCGAGGTGGCTCCGCCTGTTTGAACAGTGTGCGTCGCTTTGTTGGGTGAAATCCTGCCGGGTTCAGGCTGCCGCGGTTTGCGGCAGCCTGTCGAAGTAGACTTGGTCCGGCGTCCTCCGGTCAAGGCTCGAGTGCGGCCTGCGGCCGTTGTGGAGGGTCAGGTCGCGGCCGATCGAGGCCCGGGCTTCGCCGACTGATTCATAGGCCCGGAGGTAGATCTCCTCGTATTCGATCGAGCGCCAGAGCCGTTCGACGAAGACGTTGTCCCTCCAGGCGCCCTTGCCGTCCATGCTGATGGCGATCCCAGCCCCGAGCAGCACGGCGGTGAACTCCTGGCTGGTGAACTGCGAGCGCTGATCCGTGTTGAACATGCTCGGCCTGCCAGGCCGGGCGAGCGCCTCCTCCAACGCTTCGACGCAGAAGTCCGCCTCCATGGTGATGGAGAGCCTCCAGGCGAGGACCCGGCGCGCGTACCAGTCGACCACCGCCGCCAGATAGACGAAGCCGCGGGCCGTGGGCACGGAGGTGATGTCCATCGCCCAGGCCTGGTCGGGGCGGTCCACCGTCACGCCGCGCAGCAGGTAGGGATAGATCTTGTGACCCGGTGCCGGCTTCGACGTGCTTGGCTTCCGGTACAGCGCCTCGATCCGCATGCGCTTCATCAGCGTCGCAACGTGCCGGCGCCCGACTTCGAAGCCCTCCCGGTTCAGGAGATCACGCAACATCCGGCTCCCCGCGACAGGGAACTCAAGATGGAGTTCGTCCATCCGCCGCATGACGGAGAGGTCCGTCCGCGACACCGGACGGGGAAGGTCATAAACGCTGCCGCGGCTGATCCCGAGCGCCTTCGCCTGCTTGGTGATCGGCAGCCCATGATGGCGATCAATCATCGCTTTGCGCTCAGAAGGCCGGCCTTGCCGAGCGCGCCGGACAAAAATCGTTGGTCGACGTCAGTTCGCCGATCCTGGCGTGGAGCGTCTTCACATCGATGGCCGGCGCCGCAAGGCCTGCCTTCGGCTCCGATCCGAAGACCTCGGCGGCGCCACCCACAAGCTGGGCTTTCCACGTCGTGATCTGGTTCGGGTGCACATCGAAGTGCTGGGCCAACTCGGCCAACGTCTTCTCTCCCTTCAAGGCAGCCAGGGCCACCTTCGCCTTGAAGGCCGGAGCGTGATTGCGGCGCGTTCGCTCGCTCATCGTCTCTCCCGATCCGCCGCCACTCTGGCCGCCATCAGGCAGGAAATCCACTCAGCCGACCTGTCCAGATTTCCTGAGCCACCTCACTATCGCCAGCGCCGCGTAGAAGAACAGGACCATTTGGGCCGTCCCCATCACAAGTTGCCCCGCAGTCAGGGGCTGGTGGACCGGCTCCCGTTGCCGACTAGCGTTGCCAGACCACCATACGTAGGGCTGGCACATGATCGATGATGACTCCGCCCGGCTCCTGCGCGCCTTTTTGACCGCCGTCGTTGACCTCGACGAGCTACCACACCCTCGGCATGCCGGGCGGGTGCTGCTGGCCGTCGCGGTAGAGGGCAGGGGCTGCTCTGACGATGCCGTGGCCCACATTGCCTCAATGCCGGTCACCATCGTGCGAGATGTGCTTCCGGCCATGCTTGACCGTTGTCTGCACGTCCCGGCCCTCCTCACAGCGAAGGCGAACCGGACCCCAGGCGGGCCGCTCTACACGGGATCCGGCTCACGGGAGAGGGCCAGCGCCGCGTGCTGCTGCAGGACTACGTGGTCCAGGCCTAGCGATCCCTAGTGAGGACCACAAAGGCCTAGCGAAAGACCACCAAAGGACCACAAGAGAAGGGGTGCCACACCACACGCACTGAAGGGCTGTGAAGCCCATCAACCCGCCGCGTCCAGCCCCAGGCCTTTCCGCAGCATCTCATTGGCCCGGCTCTGCCAGCCCGAGCCGCTGGCCCGCAGCGTCGCCAGCACGTCCTTGTCGAGGCGGAGCGAGACGAGATCCTTGGTCGCCACTTTGGGGGTTCCGCGCTTCCGGCGCATCGCGGCGACGAGCTCCGGCAGCGCTTCGGCCATCGGTCGAGCCTGCGCCTGTTCCTCGTCCGTGGTCTCAGGATTGTCGGACACCTCGTCCCAATCCTCTTGGGTGAAGCCGTGGCCTGGCTCGAAGCCGGGGGCGTGATCGTTAGAAGCCATTGTCTGTCCTTTCCTTCTCGGAGGCGGGGCGGATGCTGACGACGGACATCGCCTCGGATCCGAGCGGGGAGACGATGACGGCCACAACGCCATGGCCCGACATCTCGCCGATGAGTTTGAGGCGCCTGCGCCCTGTGAGGCTCGGCTTCGTAGGGAGGACCACAGCCGTTTCGATGTCGAAGCCGTCCTCGAAATCCGCGAGATCGATGCGGTGCTTGAGGAGGTTCGCCGCTCGTTTCGGGTCGTCGATGATGATCCGCATGCTTTTTGTAGCTACACTATACCTTGGCGTCAACGATTATTTGTAGCTACGTTATATCTGCTCCTGGCGTTCGATCCGCATTGCGTAAGAGCCCCCCTTGGGGGGCGAAATCGCCAACCGGCCGCTTGCGGCGCAGAAAGGCCAAAAACGCTGCCAGCGGTTGTCGCGCGTGCGCGCGGAGCATCTCATGGCATCGCTAGCCTGCCGAGAACAGTGGCGACGGCCTGGGCGGCGACTGAGACGGCGGTCCATGTCGCCGCTCGACGGTTCAGCCGCGATGCTTTGATGACGTTGGCTGTCGTTGCTTCAAGGGTGCGCGCCAGAATGCCGGGCCCCGGAGGAAGGCGGTCATAGATCAGTTCGGGCGTGCTGTAGTCAGGATCAAGCGGGATCTTCGAGGCGTACCACCACAAAAGCGCGGCCACGAAGCCGGTCAGGACGGCGATGATCGTAAAGCCGTCGGCGACGTGCTGGATCATGCCCTTCCCCCTTCTTTTCCGACTTCCTGACGGTGCCTTCCGCGATTGATCCTGCCGGTAGAGCGAGAATCTGTAATCCGAAGGGTGCTCGGGGATTTGAACCCACCCCCTCCGACCCGGGAAGCGCGCTCGTCCTGGTGGGTATGCCCAAACTTAGACACACCCTCTCCGACCCGTGCGCCACCGTGGCGCGCCCCTTTGCGAATGCTGTCCTCAGATTTGAGGAGAGTGATTTGAGTGTGTTGCAGGTGGTCGCTCTTCGTCCGGCTGCGGCCGGTCGACCGGAAACCCCGGACAACTGCCTCTGCTTGCCGCGGGTGCCGGCGACATCTGTGCGCCGGAGCACGCGACGACCGGCCCTGAACGACGTGAACCGTTCGGCAGCGGTCTGGCTGCCGCGGTGCACGAGGCCCGCGACGCCGATGCGGCCGAACGCGCGATGGAGCACCACCTGAAACGCTCCGCCGCGCGCGACGCTCACCATCGCCGAGAGGCGGCTTCACAGGAGAGAGGGGTCGACCACCGCACCTGAGGCCGCGCTGGCATAGGTCGCCTCGACCAGGGCCAGCGTCTTGAGGTTGTCGCGCCCGGACGTGTCGGGCTCCCGGCCCGAGCGCAGGCAGTCCACCCAGTGCGCCTGGATGGCGGCGACGCTGTCCTGGATGTTGTGCCAGGGGCGCGAGGCCCAGGGCAGCAGTGGCGGGGACACGTCCTCGTGGCGCGATCCGCCGCGGGTGGCGACCGTGAGACCGTAGCCGGCCCCGAGCCTGATCGTGCCCTCGCTCCCGTCGACCTCCACCAGCGTCTCGGGGAAGGGCTCCTCGGCCAGCACCGTCGCGTAGGAACAGTCGACCACGCTGGTCACGTCTCCCGCGTGGCCCAGCATGATCGTCGCCACGTCCTCGCCGCGGATCGCCGGGTTGACCCGGCGCGTGCGGGCGACGAGCGAGGTCGCGTCGCCGAAGAGATAGCGGGCCACGTCGAGCGCGTGGATGCCGAGGTCCTCGACGATGAAGCGCTCGCCTTGCGCGAGGTAGGGCTGGCCGGAGAACACGTCGTAGGCCGAGCGGAACGACACGCGCCCCCAGAAGGGTCGGCCGATCTCCCCGGCGTCGACCACGGCTCGGACGGCGCGGATGGCGCTCTGCCAGCGGAAGTTTTCGTGCACCATCAGGGGCACGCCGGCTTCGGCGCAGGCCGCCACCATGGCCCTCGCATCGGCGAGCGAGGGGGCGAAGGGTTTCTGGCAGATCACGGGGACGCGGCGGCGGGCCGCGAGTTCGACGAGCGGCCGGTGGCTCGGCAGGGTGGTGGCGACGTCGAGGAAGTGGAGCGACTCGGCGAGGAGCATCGCGTCCGCATCGCTGTAGCGGCGCGCGATGCCGAACTGGTCGCCGACCAGCGCCAGGCGGGCGGGGTCGCGGTCGCAGATCGCGACGATCTCCGCGCCCGCGAGGGTGCGCCAGGCGTGGAGCTGGTTCAGGGCGAAGAACCCGCAGCCGACGAGGCCGCCGCGTAAGGTTGCGCTCACGAGGCCCTCGCGACTTGCATCAGCGTCACCCGCTGCTGGAGCTTGCGCTGCGCCTGATCGACCACCACCGCCGCGATGATGACGAGGCCCTTGATGACCGTCTGCCAGAAGGAGCTGACGCCCACCATCACGAGCCCGTCCGACAGGATGCCGATCACGAAGGCGCCGATCACCGTGCCGCCCACCGTGCCGCGGCCGCCCGACATGGAGGTGCCGCCGAGAACGGCGGCCGCGATGGCGTTGAGCTCGAAGGTTTCGCCGGTGGCGGGATGCGAGGCCATCAGCTCCGAGGCGATCACGAGGCCGACGATCGCGGCGCAGAAACCCGAGAACATATAGACGAACATCTTGACCCGGCCGACCCGGATGCCCGACAGGCCTGCCGCCCGCTCGTTGCCTCCGACCGCGAAGATCTGCCGGCCGAGCGGGGTGAAGCGCGCCAGATAGGCGGCCGCGAGCGCCAGCACCAGCAGCGCCCAGACCGAGAAGGGCACGTCGAGGAAGCGCCCGCCGCCGATGGCGTCGAAGCCCTGGTTGGCGTGCTCGGCCGTGCCGGCGAGGTTGGGGAAGGTGCGCCCTTCCGACATCAGCAGCGCGGCGCCGCGCGCGACATAGAGCGTGCCGAGCGTCGCGATGAAGGGCGCGACGTTGAGACGGGTGATCAGCAGCCCGTTGACGACGCCGACCAGCACTCCGAGCGCCAGCGTCACCAGCACGGTCTCGGGCACGCTGAACCAGACCGTATAGCCGATCGGCAGGGCGAGGCCGTTCATCAGCAGCCCGCCCGCCACCATGGCGCAGAGCCCCACGATGGAGCCGACCGACAGGTCGATGCCGCCGGTGACGATCACGAAGGTCATGCCGATCGCCAGAAAGGCGTTCAGGGCCACGTGCTTGGCCATCAGGATCATGTTCGCGGTCGACATGAAGTTCGGGGCCAGCGCCGCGAAGACGATCAGCACGGCGAAGAGCGCGATGAAGGTCCTGAGCTTCATCAGCTGGAGCAGCAGGGCGCCGCCGCCGAGCCCTCCGCGGAGGCTGGTGTGGGGGACGGCGGTCATGCGGGTACCTGTTCGGCGGTCTTGTCGGGGGTGGGGGCGGGGCCGTGGCCCGCCGCGGAGGCCGCCACGACCCTGGCCTCGGTGGCGTCGGCACGGTCGAACAGAGCGGTGAGCCGGCCGTTGCTCATCACGGCGATGCGGTCGGACAGCGCCATGACCTCCTCGAGGTCGGAGGTGACGAAGAGGATGCCCAGCCCTTCGGCGGCCAGCCTGCGCATGGTGAGGAACACGTCGGCCTTGGCGCCGACATCGATGCCGCGGCTCGGCTCGTCCATGAGCAGGACCTTGGGCCGGGTCAGCAGCGCCTTGCCGATCACCACCTTCTGCTGGTTGCCGCCGCTGAGCGACGACACCGGCAGGGCGGGATCGACCACCTTGATGCCGAGCTCCGAGATGGCGCTCCGCGCGGCGGCCTTCTCGGCCGCGCCGCTGATGTGGATCCCGCGGACATAGCGCCAGACGCTCGCCATGGTGAGATTCTCGGCGATCGACAGCAGGCCGACGTGGCCTTCGCGCTGGCGATCCTCGGGGATCAGGGCGAGGCCGCTGGCGATGCGCCCCGTCGTGTCGAGCCGGTCGACGGTTCGGCCCGCGACGGCGACGCGGCCGCGGGCGAGGCGCTGGCGGCCCATGATGCAGTCGAGGAACTCGCTGCGGCCGGCGCCCATCAATCCGTAGAGGCCCAGGATCTCGCCGGCCCGCACGTCGAGGCTCACGTCGTCCACGGCGAGGCCGCCGGTCGGGCGCGGCAGGCTCACCCCCTCGGCGCTGAGCACGACCTCGCCGATGCGATGCCCGACGGGCCGCGCGAAATCCTTGGCGTCGCGCCCGATCATCTGCCGGACGATCCAATGCGTGTCGACGTCCCGCACCGCGGCCTCGCCGGTCACGCGGCCGTCGCGCAGCACCGTGATGTAGTCGCCGATGCGGACCAGCTCCTCCAGTCGGTGGCTGATGTACACGATGGCGACGCCCTGGCGCTTGAGGTCGGCGATGACGCGGAACAGCACCTCGACCTCGCTGGCGCTGAGCGCCGAGGTGGGTTCGTCCATGATCAGGATGCGGGCGTTCTGCGACACCGCCTTGGCGATCTCGACGAGCTGCTGCTCGCCGATGCGCAGATCCTCGACGGCCGTCCGCGGGTCGATGGTGGTGCCGAGCCGCTTCATCAAGGCGGCGGCGCGCCGTTCCTGCTCGCGGTGATCGATGCCGCGGAGGCCGCGGACCACCTCGCGCGTCGCGAAGATGTTCTCGGCCACCGACAGATTGCCGAACAGGTTGAGCTCCTGGTAGACCATGCCGATGCCGTGCGCCACGGCCGCGGAGGTGTCGGCGAACTGCACGGGCTCGCCGTCGAGCAGGATGCGCCCCAGCGTCGGCCGCTCGACGCCCGCGATGATCTTCATCAGCGTCGACTTGCCGGCGCCGTTCTCGCCGACGAGGACGTTCACGGCCCCGCGCCGGACGTGGAAGGTGGCGTGCTTCACCGCCAGCGTGCCCGCGTAGGCCTTCGACACGTCGTCGAGCGTGAGCACGACATCGCCGGTGGCGTCCGCATTCCTGCCCTGCGCGCTCATGCCTTCGGCTCCAGGCGGATCTCCACCGGCGTCACCAGCGGCGGCGTGCCGTCGGCGCCGGCTTGGAAGGCGCCGACCGCCTCGACCCTGCGGCCGACGAGCCCGTCGCGCGGCAGCGTCGAGAGCGCGACCGCGTTGGCCCTGACGTTGAGCGCTTTGCCGTATTGCGCGTAGTCGACCTGGTTCTTGAACGAGCCGAAGGGCCGGTCGGTGACACTGTCGCGGATGGCCGTGCCGCGCACCACCGGGCCGATCTGCAGCGTGACGGAGCGGCCGCCGTCGGTGCGGACGTCGAGCGTCCCGGCGCGCGACTGGGTGTCGGCACGCGTGACCACGCCGTCGACCTTGGCGGCGTAGGTCCAGGACGCCCCGGCCTGCTTCTCGCGGTAACCGTAGCGGTCGCCGGCGGCGTCGGCGTCCTTGGCGATCGCCTCGGCGACCGCGTCATAGGCACCGGCCTTGGCGCGCAGGCCAGGGACCACGCGGGCGTCCCAGTCGGCCGCCACCATGCCGTCGGGATTGAAGCTGTCGTCGCTGACGAAGACCGAGGTCGCCGAGCGGGATGCGTCCGCCTCCGGCGTCTTCTCGATGCGGCAGGCGGCGAGCGGCACCGCGAGGGCCACGAGGACCAGGCGCAGCCGGAGGCCGGAGGCGCCGCCCATCGGCGGACCCCTCACGGTTTCAGCTGAAAGGTTTCGAGCTTCGGCGCGTTGGCCTTGGTGATCAGCACGCAATCCATCAGCTGCTTCTCGGCTTGCCCGGTCGACTTCGTCTTGAGGTACCGGTCGGCCTGTTCGACGGCCATCTGGGCCTGCCGGAAGGCCGGCTGCAGCACCGTGGCCTTGATGGTGCCGGCCTCGATCTGGTCGCGCACGTCGTTGGAGCCGTCGAAGCCCACCACGACGACGTCGGGGCGGTTCGCGGCCTTCAGCGCCGCCTGGGCGCCCATCGCCATCGTGTCGTTGCCGGCGATCACGCCCTTGAGGTCGGGATGGGCCTGCAGCATCGCCTCCATCTTGGTGAAGGCCTCGGGCTGGCTCCAGTTCGCCGACTGGCTCGCCAGCATCTTGAGGTCGGGATAATCGTCGATGACGTCGTGGTAGCCTTTGGAGCGGATGTGGGCGTTGACGTCGGCGTCCCGGCCCGTGAGCTCGACGTAATTGCCCTTCTCGCCCATCTGCTTGACGAATTCCTGGGCGCCGAGCTGCGCGCCCTGGTAGTTGTTGGACACGATCTGCGCGATCGCGACGCCGGTGGCGTTGATCTCGCGGTCGATGAGGAAAGAGGGGACGCCCGCCTTCTTGGCGTTGGCCACCGGCGCCACGCTGGCGTCCGAGCCGGCGTTGTCGAGGATGATGGCCTTGGCGCCGCGCGCCACGACCGAGTCGACGATCTGGTTCTGCTTGGTGTTGTCGTCGTCGTGGCTCAGCACGATCGTGTCGTAGCCGAGCTGCTCGGCACGCGCCTTGGCGCCGTCGGCCTCCGCCTTGAAGAAGGGGTTGTCGAAGGACGGCGTGATGATGGCCAGGAGGTCCTTGGCCTGGGCCGGTCCGGCGAGCACGACACCGGCCAGCAGCATCGACGTCAGCATGCGGTTCATCTCGGGCTTCCTCTCCAGCGCGGGCGCCGGCCAGCCTCGTTCACGGGCTGATCCTTGCGACCGGGGGTCCGTTCCGAGGCGCCGTTCATGGTCGCCTGGCGGTGACCGGATCATCGCCCAACTGGTATGATGAGTCAACCTGCCCGATGCGGCTTGCCGTCGCCGGCCTAAAGCGCGATCGCCTTTTTGTGATCGACTCATCATACCAGATGATCTACCGAAATGCTGAACGGATGTGGGAGGACAACATGACGGCCATCGCCCTGTTCGGCGCCGGCGGCAAGATGGGTTATCGCCTCTCCTCGAACCTGAAGGGATCGCGCTTCGAGGTCCGCCACGTCGAGGTCAGCGACGCCGGACGCACCAGGCTCAGGGACGGCCTCGGCGTCGACACCCTCGATCAGGACCGGGCGCTCGATGGCGCCGAGGTCGTGGTCCTCGCCGTCCCCGACACGCATGTCGGCAAGGTCGCGACGTCGATCGGCCCCTCCCTCCGCGCCGGCACTATGCTGGTGATCCTCGACGCCGCGGCCCCGTTCGCGGGCCACCTTCCGGAGCGGCCCGACCTCACCTACTTCGTCACCCACCCTTGCCATCCGCCGATCTTCAACGACGAGACAGACCTCGAGGCCAAGCGGGACCATTTCGGCGGCATCGCGGCCAAGCAGCACATCGTCAATGCGCTGATGCAGGGCCCGGAAAGCGCCTACGCGCTCGGCGAGGAGGTCGCCAAGGTCATCTGGAAGCCGGTCATGCGGTCGCACCGCGTGACGGTGGAGCAGATGGCGCTGCTCGAGCCCGGCCTGTCCGAGACCGTCTGCGCGTCGCTGCTCGTGGTGATGCGCGAGGCCATGGACGAGGTCGTGGCGCGGGGCGTCCCCGCCGAGGCGGCCCGCGACTTCCTGCTCGGGCATCTCAACATCCTCGGCGCCGTGATCTTCAAGGAGCGCGAGGGCGTGTTCTCGGACGCCTGCAACAAGGCGATCGAGTTCGGAAAGCCCATGCTGATGCGGCCCGACTGGAAGCGGGTGTTCGAGCCCGACGAGATCGCGGCCAGCATCCGCCGCATCACCTGAGGCCTGCAGGGCTTGGGATCGCACCCGAGCGGTCGCACCCGCTCCTCTTCTGGTTCGAACATGCGTCGCGGTCTTTCTCCCTGCGAGGGGAGGCGGCGCCGCGGAGCGGCGAAGGGTAGGGCGGCCGGCGGTTCACGAGCGGCGCTCCGCGCCGCCCGACCCCATCCGGCCCTGCTCGGCAGGGCGACCTTCTGCCCATCGGCCCTCGCGCCGCGGCCTCACGCCGTCGCGCGCCCGGAGACCTGACCCGTGACCCTCGCCCCGGACCGCGCCCCCGACGACGTGATCAGGCTCACCTACCGGATCGAGACCACGGGCGATCCCGAGCGGCTCGCCGCCAAGATCGCCAGCGACCAGTCCACCGGCACCTTCGTGCCGGTCCCGGGCGAGACGCCCGAACTGAAGGCCCGCGTCGCCGCCCGCGTCGTGGCGGTGCGGGAGCTCGAACCCGCCACCGCGCCCTCCTTCCCGCAGGACGCCGTCGCGGGCCAGTCGCGCTACCGCCGCGCCGATGCGGTGATCGACTTCCCGCTCGACGCGGTCGGCACGGACCTCGCCGCCCTGATGACGATCGCGGTCGGCGGCGCCTTCTCGATCAAGGACCTGTGCGGCATCCGGGTCGTCGGCCTCGAGCTGCCGCCCGCCTTCGGTGCCGCCCATCCCGGCCCGCAGTTCGGCACCCCCGGCACGCGGCGCCTGACCGGGGTCGAGGGGCGGCCCGTCATCGGCTCGATCGTCAAGCCGGCGCTCGGCCTGCGGCCGCACGAGACGGCGGCGCTGGTGCGCGAGCTCGTCGAGGCCGGGGTGGACTTCATCAAGGACGACGAGAAGCTGATGAGCCCGGCCTATTCCAGCCTGGCCGAGCGCGTACGGGCCATCATGCCGGTGATCCACGACCACGAGCAGCGGACCGGCAAGAAAGTGATGTATGCCTTCAACATCTCGTCCGACGATCCCGACCGCATGCTGCGCGACCACGACACCGTGGTCGAGGCGGGCGGCAACGCCGCGGTGATCTGCATCAATGCCGTGGGGTTCGGCGCGCTGTCGTTCCTGCGCCGCCGCTCGAAGCTGGTGCTGCACGCCCACCGGGCCGGCTGGGACATCCTCACCCGCCATCCCGGCCTCGGCCTGGATTTCTCCGTCTACCAGCAGTTCTGGCGCCTGCTCGGGATCGACCAGTTCCAGATCAACGGCATCGGCGCGAAATACTGGGAGCCGGACGAGAGCTTCGTGCGCTCCTTCACGGCCGTGACGACGCCGCTGTTCTCGCCGTCGGACCGTGCCATGCCGGTGGTCTGCTCCGGACAGTGGGGCGGCCAGGCGCCCGAGACCTATGCCCGCACGGGCGGAACGGTCGACCACCTCTACCTTTGCGGCGGCGGCATCGTCAGCCATCCCGGCGGGCCGGGCGCGGGCGTGCGCGCCGTGCGCCAGGCCTGGGAGGCGGCCGTGGCCGGCCTGCCGCTCGACGTCTACGCGCGCCAGCACCGCGAACTCGCCCAGTCGCTCGCGACCTTCTCGGGAGGTAGGGGCGCATGAGCCTGCTCCTGTCCTTCTACGGCGACGACCTGACGGGCTCGACCGATGCCATGGAAGCCCTGGCCTCGCGCGGCGTGCCGACAGTGCTCTTCACCGCTCCGCCGTCCCCGGCCGACCTGGCCCGCTTCCCCGAGGCGCGGGCCGTCGGGGTGGCGGGCACCAGCCGCAGCCAGACACCGCCTTGGATGGACCGGGAGCTCGCGCCCGCCTTCGCGGCGCTGCGCGCCCTCGGCGCCACGGTCTGCCACTACAAGGTCTGCTCGACCTTCGATTCCAGCCCGACGGTCGGCAGCATCGGCCACGCCGCCGACCTCGGGGCCGCGGCCTTCGCGCAGGACCTCGTGCCGGTGCTGGTCGGCGCTCCGGAACTGCGGCGCTACACGGCCTTCGGCCACCTCTTCGCGGCCTTTCGCGGCGAAACCTTCCGGATCGACCGTCACCCGGTGATGAGCCGTCATCCGGTCACGCCCATGGCGGAAGCCGACCTCCGGCTCCACCTCGCGGCGCAGACGTCCTCGCGGGTCGGGCTCGTCGACCTCGCGACCCTCGCGGGTCCCGCGCCGGACGAGGCGGTCGACCGCGCGGCCCGGGACGGGGGGCTGCTGCTCCTCGACGTCGTCGATGCCGTCACCCAGGCGGCGGCCGGCCGGCAGCTGTGGCGGCTGGCGACCGGCGGCCGTCGCTTCGTGGTCGGCTCGTCGGGCGTCGAATACTCTCTCCTGCGCGAATGGGTGCGGCTCGGTCTCGCGCCCGGCACGGCGAGCTTCGCCGCCTTGGGTCCGGTCGAGCGCGTCGCGGCCGTCTCGGGCAGCTGTTCGCCGACCACCGAGTCGCAGATCCGCGCCGCGCTGGCGGATGGCTTCGAAGGCGTGGCGGTGGACCCCCGCGAGCTTCTCGGCGCGGGGAGCGAGGCGGCCGTCGGCCGCGCCGTGGCCGAGGGCCTCGCCATTCTGGCGCGCGGGCGGAGCGCGCTCGTCTACACGGCGCTGGGCCCCGCCACCGACCTCGGCCCCGGGCTGGGGGAGACGGGGCAGGGTCGACACGCGATCGGCGGCGGGCTCGGACGGATCCTGCGCGCCCTCGTGGAGCAGGCTCGCTTGTCGCGCGCCGTCGTGGCGGGCGGCGACACGTCGAGCCACGCCCTGCGCGAACTCGAACTCTTCGCCCTGACGACCCGCCGCCCCATCCCCGTGTCGCCCGGCTCCCCCCTGTGCCGCGGCGCCAGCGCCGCGGCCGCCTTCGACGGGATCGAGATCGCCTTCAAGGGCGGGCAGATCGGCGACGACGCGTATTTCTCGAGGGTCCGGGACGGGCGTCTCTGAAGGGGCAGGGTCGGGAGTCCTCGTGCCGGAGGCGCTCCGCCGCGAGGGGCCGTGACGCCCGGGGTGACGGGACGAGCGAAGCCGCTCCATCACCGGTGCTGTCCTCACCCGGCCGCTGTTCTCCTGCCCGGTCGACGCGGCGCGCTTCCACCGCGGACTCTCGTCTCCACGGCACGGACCGGCGCTCGTGCTCCAGACAGGCCATCTGACCGAGATGTCCGCTGGGGGCACCGTCCCGACGTCACCTCGGTCACCGGCGCGCATGAGGCCCGCGATGCGGACGGTCCGAGGGCGGTCACCGGGCGGGTTGTCGGGCACCGGCGTGGGCTCCGGCGAGCCGGTCGCCGCGGCCGAACAGCTTTCCGCGCAGCGTGCCGTCCTGGTAGGCGCGCTTGTGCAGGCCGCGCTCCTGCAACGCCGGCACGACGATCCGCACGAAGTCGTCCCAGCATTCGGGCACCACCGTGCGGGTGAGGTTGAAGCCGTCCACCTCGCCGTCGTCCATCCAGGCTTCGAGGTCCCGCGCGATCGTCGCGCCGTCGCCCACTACCAGCGGGTAGCGGCCTCCGAGCGCCACCTGGGCGAGGAGCTGGCGGACCGTGAAGCCCCGGCTCTTGGCGACCTGCGTGGTCGACTGGATGGCGTTGCTGGTGCCGTAGCTGATCTCGTCGTCGAGGCCGTAGCGCGAGAAGTCGATCCCCGATCCGGCCGCGAAATGGGCGAGGCCCGCCTCGGGGCTGGCATGAGCGACATAGTCGGCGAGCTTGTCGCGCGCCTGGGCGTCCGTGTCGCCTGCCACGACACTGATCCCCATCAGCACCTTGACGTCCTCGGGCCGCCGCCCGGCCGCCGCCACCTCGGCCCGCAGGGCCCGCGCCGTGCGCCGCGCCGTCTCCTTGTCGGGTGCCGAGATGAACACGCATTCGGCGTGGCGCGCCGCGAAGCGCTGCCCGCGCCCGGAGGCGCCGGCCTGGAACAGGACGGGGGTGCGCTGGGGCGAAGGCTCGGCGAGGTGATAGCCCTCCGAGCGGTAGAAGGGCCCCTCGTGACGCACGGCGTGGATCTTCGCCGGGTCGGCATAGACGCGAGCCGCGCGGTCGCGGCGCACCGCATCGTCGTCCCAGCTGCCTTCGAGCAGCTTGTAGAGGAGGTCGAGGTAGTCGTCCGCCCGGTCGTAGCGGCTGTCGTGCTGCGCGAGGCCGTCCTGGCCGACGGCGCGGGCGGCGCTGTCGAGATAGCCGGTGACGACGTTCCAGCCGATGCGTCCGGCGGTCAGGTGGTCCAGCGTCGAAAGGCGGCGCGCGAACGTGTAGGGGTGCTCGCCGGCGATGTTGACGGTGACGCCGAAGCCGAGGTGCTCCGTCACGGCCGCCATGGCGGGCACGAGCAGCGTCGGCTCGTTCACGGGCAGCTGGATCGATTCCCGCGCCGTGAGGTCGATCGAGCCGCCGTAGACGTCGTAGACGCCCGCGATATCGGCGATGAAGACGGCGTCGAACAGCCCGCGCTCCAGCGTGCGGGCGAGCGTCGTCCAGTGGTCGAGGCGGGTGTAGTCGGCCGAGCGGTCGCGCGGATGCGTCCACAGGCCGTGGTTGATATGGCCGACGCAGTTCATCGTGAAGGCGTTGAGGACCATCTCGCGGCGAGGCGGCATGGGCGGGTCTCCGTCAGATCGCGCCGTGGCGCGGCGGGCGATCGCCCGTCTGGTGATAGCGCCCCACCGCCTGGCAATGCCAGCGCGCCGGGCCGTGCAGCCCGTGGGACCGCACGTCGCGCCAATGCCGGTCGGGACCGTCCTCGGCGCCCCTCGTTGACGGGGTCGTCGGCGATGGCGACGCTGCCGCGGTCCGGGATCTCGGCGAAGCTCTTATGCTTCAGCGAGTAGAGCCCGATATTGGCCAGCGTGCCGACCCCGACGTCGGTGAAGCGGTAGCCGCGCGCCTTGATGGCATTGTCGAGGAAGGGGCGGTGCTGGAAGTAGTTCACGTCGATGTCGCCGCTATCCAGGGCGAGGTTGGGCGTGGTCCAGTCGCTGAACTCGATCGCCTGGACGTCGAGCCCGCGCGCCTTGGCGTCCGCCGCCGCGGCGATGACCGAGTCGGCGTAGGCGCCCGGCGTGACGCCGACCTTGAGGGACCCGGCGGCGCGAGCCCGGCGGGCCGGCAGGGCGAGGGCGGGCAGCGCAAGCCCGGACACCAGCGCCGCGCGGCGCGTGACGGCGTGGGACATGGGTGGTCCTTTCGATGGTGCGGAGGGTGGCTCAGCCCCGCCCGCGCCAAGGCACGAGCCAGCGCTCGAGGAGGCGCATGCCGAGCGAGAACAGGAAGGCGAAGGCCGCGATGACGCCGATCCCGACGAAGACGACGTCGGTGGCGAGGAACTGCGCGGCCGACATGATCATGAAGCCGATGCCGCGGGTGGCGGCGATGAGCTCCGCCGCGACCAGCGTCGACCAGCCGACCCCGACGGCGATGCGCAGGCCCGTGAGGATCTCGGGCAGCGCACTCGGCAGCACCACGCTCTGGAAGATCTGCCAGCGCGTGCCCCCGAGCGCCAGGGCGGCGTTGACCCGCTCGGCCGGCAGGCCGCGCACCCCCGCCTGGGCCGAGAGGCAGATCGGCGCGAACATGGCGAGGGCGAGCAGCGTGATCTTGCTGGTCTCGCCGATGCCGAGCCAGATGATCATCAGCGGCAGGTAGGCGAGGGGCGGCAGCGGCCAGTAGAACTCGATGACGGGGTCGGCGAGGCCCTTGGCCCAGCGGCTGAGCCCCATGGCGAGGCCGAGCGGAATCGCCACGGCAGCGGCGATCACCGCGGCCGTGAAGATGCGGAACAGGCTGGCGGCGAGGTGCTGGCCGAGCGTCGCATTGGCGTAGCCGTCGACCGAGCAGGCGACGAACTGGTCCCACACGTCGACGGGCGAGGGCAGGAACAGCGGCGTCACCAGCCCAAGGCGGGACACGACCGCCCAGGCGGCGAGGATCGCGCCGAGCCCCGCGAGGCTGATGCCGAGCGTCGGCCGTCCGGCGGTGCCGTAGGCGCGGGGCCGCACCGGGCGGAGGGCGCGGGGCGGTTCGGGGCGCGTGCTCGCGTCCTCGTGGGCGACGACGCTCATTGCAGCGTCCCCGTCTCGCCCGCGTGGAGCACGCGGCGCAGCTCCTCGTGCAGGGCCGCGAAGCCGGGCTCGGCCCGCACGCTGTCCACCGTCTCGCCCGCGGCGAGGCGGTGAGCGTAAGCGAGCTCGCGCCGCGCCACGACCCGCCCCGGGCGCGGCGACATGACCAGCACCGTGGTGCCGAGCAGCAGCGCCTCCTCGATCGAATGCGTGATGAACAGGATGCGCTTGCCGGTCTCGGCCCAGATCCGCAGCAGGAGCAGCTGCATGGTCTCGCGCGTCAGGCTGTCGAGCGCGCCGAAGGGCTCGTCCATCAGCAGCACCTTGGGGTCGGTGGCGAGCGCGCGGGCGAGGCCGACGCGCTGGCGCATGCCGCCCGACAGCTCGTGCGGCTGCGCCGCCGCGAAGGCCTCGAGCCCCACGAGGCGCAGCAGCTCCCCGGCGCGCCGGCGCCGCTCGCCGCGGGACACGCCGGCGAACTCCAGCCCCAGCGCCACGTTGTCGGCGACGTTGCGCCAGGGCAGCAGTGCGTCGCGCTGGAACACGACGCCGCGGTCGGCGCCCGGTCCCGCCACCGGGGCGCCGTCGAGCCGTATGGTGCCCTCGCTTAGCGGCATGAACCCCGCGACCGCGTTCAGCAGCGTCGACTTCCCGCAACCGCTGGCGCCGAGCGCCACCACGATGCTGCGGGGCGCCACGTCGACCGACACGCGGTCGAGCGCGTGCACGAAGCGCCCGCCGCTGCCCTCGAAGACGACGCTGGCATTCTGGATCTGAAGCATCGGTCCGCGCCGAGGTCAGTTCGACAGCGGTGCGACGAACGCGGCCGTGACGAAGCCGCCGTAGCTGTCGCGCACCGCGGTGATCTTGTGCTGCTCCTTGAGGAAGCCGGCCGTGTCCTTGAGGATCCGGGCGACGCCGCCCTCCTGCCCGCCGCCGAGCCAGTCCGTCGTCGCCTGCGCGGAGGCGGGCAGGAGATTGAGGTCCTTCAAGCCCGCCGCCTGGTCCTGCGGCGTGCCGCCGAGCAGCCGGGCGATGGCCTTCACGTTGTCGGTGTCCGCCGTCCAGGCCGCCTTGTCGGTCAGGAAGGAAGCATTCCACCTGGCGACCTCGCCCGCGAAACTCTTCAGGAAAGCGGGATCGTCCTTGACGAGGCTGCCGGTCGCCACCCAGGCGTTGAAGGTCGGCGCTCCGCGCTCCGCCACTTGCCGCGAGGTGAGCAGGACCTTGCCGTTCTTCTTCAGCTCCGACAGCGCCGGATCCCACACGAAGGCGCCGTCGATGTCGCCGCGCTTCCAGGCCGCGACGATCTCCGGCTGCGGCAGGGCCAGCACGGTGGCGTCCTTCTCGGCGATGCCGTTCTGTTTGAGCGTGGCGAGCAGCTGGTAATGGTCGGTCGAGACGGGCGCCGCTGAGAGGCGCTTGCCCCTGAGGTCCGCCGGGGTTGCGATGCCGGCGCCGTCGCGCACCACCAGCGCCTCGTCGGTGCCGGAGATCGACGACACGTAGAAGGCCTTGACGTCGAGGCCGCGGCTCGCCGCCGCCGCGAAGGGGCTCGACCCGACGTAGCCGACCTGCACGTCGCCGGACGCGATGGCGGCGAAGATGTCGGCGCCGGAGTTGAACCTCCGGAACTCGACGTCGCGGCCGGTCACCTTCGCGATCTCGCCGCCGGCGATGGCGACCTCGATCGGATCCGGCCCGGTCTGGTAGGCGACGACGATCTTGGCAGGTGCGGCCTCGGCGGTTGCCGCGCCCAGGAGGGCGCTCAGGACGAGGACGAGGCGGGACGGGCGGGGACGCATGGGCAGGGTCTCTGAAAGGTTCATCCCGTCAATCTGACCATCTTCGCATGGTTTGTCTATAAACATTATAGACAAAAGCGTTGGAATGGCCTCGACGTCGGCCGGGACGATGGCGCGACGGACCACGTGAGCGGGCGGGCGCCGCCCGCGGACGGCAGAACGGATGGTCATGGAGCGGCTCATCGGACGCCTCGGCGCGCTGGCCGGCCCGCACGTCCCGAAGCACCGCTCCTGCCACCCTGCGCGGACGGCCGGACCACGAGGCGGGCGTCACCGCCGCTTCCTCCTTCGATATGGGATCGAACCATGCTCCTCCCCCTTTCACCGCCGCCTCCGTCGCCGCCGCCCGCGCCGCCCACCGCGTGGACGTTCCGGATCGTCAGATCCTGGATGGTGACGGTGCCGGAGTAGACGAACAGGCCGCGGTTAGGCGCCTCCGCCGTCCAGCGTGCCCGCGACGCCGTTGGCGTCCGGCACGCCCTTGATGAGCAGCGTGTTGCCGGTTTGGAGGTTGATGGCCGTGAGGTCCGCGGCGTCGGTGATGGCGCCCGAGATGTCGATCTCGATGACGTTGGGGGTGCCGCTGGTGTTGGCGGCAGTATGATCGGCCGCCTGGATATCGGCGTTCAGCTCGGCGAACGTCGTCGCAGTCTGGAGAAGTGCAGCCATGAGGCATGCACCTGGGCTGGAGCCGGTGTCGGGTCGCGTCGATCAGGGGCCCAGGTGCTGGCGATCGGCGAGGGCGGTCTTGGGGCGCGTCGGCCGTGCCGCAACTCTTCGCGCCCGTGAGGCCTCGGCGCCATGACTGGGCGTCCAGCCGGGTTGACGGTGCGTCCAGATCGACCGCCGTGGCAGAGCAGCAGCGGCAAGACCATCAGGACGTGCGGTGGAGCCGACCCGTTCCGCGTCGGACGCTTGCCCCTGTCGGTCGCTCCAGGGCAGGATCGGCCGCGCCGGCCGGCGCAGCCGCGCGGGGTGGAGCAGTCCGTTCCTTCTGCGCGCCGCGGCTCCGCTCCCGTCCGTGGCTCGGCCCGCTCGCCGACCTGCCGCCCGAGCAACAACGCTGCGGACCTGACAGAGGCGTGCCCCTGGCCGGGAGTCGCCAAGCGCCCTATAACAATGAATAGAAGGGCGCGCGCATGCACGCAGACGGATGCTGATGAACGGATTGCAACGTTGACGTCCACGACTCTGCCGCATCGGATCGTGTTCTCTGCGGACGACTCCGGCGGCTTCGGTCGCTACCACGACCTTTACAGCAGCGGCACGACTGTGGCGCGGGTCGGCGATCAGTTCTTCGCCTCTGTCGCGGCCCATCGCTTCGCGCGCCTCCTGGTCTTCGATCGGCGCGTCGCCGGTGCCGCACATCACCGCGACCTCGGCCGGGTCCGCGGCGACGGTTTCGCTCACATCAATCTCCAGGTCCTCCGGTCCGGCGCCATGGCGGCCGGCATCCCGGGCCAGGAGCGGGCAATGGCGCCCGGCGACGTCGTCGTGTTCGACACGGCGCAGCCGCAACGCACCCTGGTCGAACGGGCCGATTACGTCTCGGTGGCGATCAACCGCGACGAGATCGCGGCGGCGATGCCGGACGTCGAGCGCCTGCATGGCGCCGTGCTGCCGGCCGCGGCGGCCGGAATGCTCGGGGACTTCGTGCTCGCACTGGGCCGGAACGCCGCGTCGCTGTCGCCCGCCCTGGCCAGCCGCAGCGCCGGTCTGACAGGCGAGTTCCTGGCCAGCGTCGTGGGCGACCGCGCGGACGGGTTCGGGGAGCACGACCCGCATCCGGAAACGCTGATGCTGCATCGTTGGCGCGCCGAGGCCCACATCGACGCGCATCTCGGCGACCCCTTGCTCGACGCCGAGAGGGTGGCGGCGGCCCTCGATCTGTCGCGCAGCACGCTCTACGCCGCCTTCGCGCCCGTCAACGGCGTGGCGCGCCGCATCCTCACGCGCCGCCTCACTCGGCTGCGCGCGAGGCTCGAAGACCCGCGTGAAACGCGGACGATCGGCGCCCTGGCGTTCGCGCTGGGCTTCACTGCCGAAAGCCACTGCAGCCGCGCCTTCAAGGCCGCCTTCGGCCTGTCGCCCAGCGACGTCCGCCGCCAGGCCCGCTTCGGCGATGCGTTGCCGACGAGCCGCGTGCGACTGGACGGGTGGGCGGCGTGGTGGGACACCATCGCGTGACGGCAGCGGCTGCGGCGACACCGCCGCGGCCCGGTCCGGCCCGCGAAACAGCGCCTGGGGCATCGCGGCCCCGGTGTCCTCGGTCCCATCGCTGCGGTCGCGCGCCACCCTGCAATTGACCCCGGCATCGGCCCGGTCGGGCCGGGCGGCTTGGCGAGGCCGGGCTTCGCCCGGGCCAGCCGGGTCTCGCCATCGTCGCGATGCGCCTGTGCCTCGCCGCGTTCGAGGTGTCACACGGCCCGAGGCAGGGGCGAGGGCTCGGCCCGTCCGTCCTGTTTCAGTCCGTCGCCCCCTGTCGTGCCGCGGCTCCCATTCGTCTCAAACGATATCGTTGGCCTGCCTCTGCCTGACGCCGGTCAGCTTTACCAGAGCGCGATGCCGGTGCCCCCGCCGTTGCCGGCGCTGGTGAACCGGTATGCGTCCGTGCCCGGGACCCACAGCGACCGGACCTTCGCGTGCCGACCTGGACGCCGCGTCAAGCCGATTGGACGCCTGGTCATGGCGCCCGAGCCGCTTGACGCCGATAAATCGCGGCGTGGCCGACGCGTCCCGGGACCGTCTTCATGACGCGATCACGCCGCGACTGCCCATCGGCGTACCTCGACCCGGAGCGGACCTGGATGATGGCCAGTTTGAAGTTCACCGTCCCGTCGCTGGAGCGCTCTCGCCTCCGGCGCATGCGCTAGAGCTCGAAAGCGAGGGTTGATCCATCGGCACGACACCGCCTGCCAACGTGAACGCATCGGGCGGAACCGCGCTGAATGCGGGCGCCGCGGACCATCGCGCAAGCCGATGACGGCGTCGCTTGGACCGGCAGCGGCGAGCTGACGGTGGTCGAACGGAGCACCATCGCCAACACACCTCGGGCCCATCGACGCGCTGCGCCTCAGGCGATCGCGGTCGAACATCGTCGAAGGATATCGTGATGACCTACACGCTGACCACGCTGGCGACCTTCACCGGCACCAACGGCGCCAATCCCGAAGGCAGCCTGACGGCCGACGCCGCCGGCAACCTGTACGGTACGACGTACGCCGGGGGCGCCAACAACGCCGGCACGGTGTTCGAACTGCCCAAGACGAGCGGGGGCTACGGCGCCGTCACGACCCTGGCGAACTTCATCAGGGCTATCGGCACCTTTCCCCAAGGCAGCCTGACGGCCGACGCCGCCGGCAACCTGTACGGCACGACGGACGCCGGGGGCGCGAACGGCGACGGCACGGTGTTCGAACTGCCCAAGACGAGCGGGGGCTACGGCGCCCTCACGACCCTGGCGAGCTTCACCTACGTCAACGGCACCTATCCCCAAGGCAGCCTGACGGCCGACTCCGCCGGCAACCTGTACGGCACGACCTTCGGCGGGGGCGCGAACGGCGCCGGCACAGTGTTCGAGCTGCCCAAGACGAGCGGGGGCTACGGCGCCCTCGCGACCGTGGCGACCTTCACTGTCGGCAACGGCGCCAATCCCCGAGGCAGCCTGACGGCCGACACCGCCGGCAACCTGTACGGCACGACGCAGAGCGGGGGCGCGAACGGCGACGGCACGGTGTTCGAGCTGCCCAAGACGAGCGGGGGCTACGGCGCCATCACGACCCTGGCCAACTTCAACGGCGGCAACGGCAACGCGCCCCTCGGCAGCCTGACGGCCGACACTGATCGGCCCCCATTGGGTGGTCCGGTGTGAATGTTAGTGCGCCGTAGGCCGTTGCGCCACGGGTAGCTTGGCCGGCGAAGCAGGTCGGGTCAGCGCAGCCGGCCAAGCGGCGTAGGTTGGCACCACCACCTCCGGGGCCGGCGGCCGATACCCGAGCGAGGCATGAGGCCTGATCGCGTTGTAATGGCGTCGCCAGCTCTCGATGATGATCTCGGCCTCGCGGAGCGAGTAGAAGATCTCTCCGTTGAGCAGCTCGTCCCGGAAGCGGGCGTTGAAGCTTTCGACATAGCCGTTTTCCCAAGGTGAACCGGGCGCGATGTAGGCGGTTCTGGCGCCGACGGCCGAAATCCATGTCTGCACGGCCTTGGCGATGAACTCTGGACCGTTGTCGGAGCGGATGTGCTCCGGCATGCCCCGCAGGATGAACAGGTCGGAGAGGGCGTCGATCACGTCGGTCGATTTCAGCTTGCGGGCGACCCGGATGGCCAAGCACTCGTGGGTGAACTCATCCACGACATTGAGGGTGCGGAACTTGCGGCCATCGTGGGTCCGCTCCTCGACGAAGTCGTAGGCCCAGACATGATCCCGGCGCTCGGGCCGGAGCCGAATGCAGGAACCATCGCCGAGCCACAGCCGCCCGCGTTTCGGTTGCCGGGCCGGCACCTTCAGCGCCTCCTGGCGCCAGATCCGCTCGACGCGCTTGTCGTTGACCACCCAGCCGGCGTCCCGCAGCAGAGCGCTGATCTTGCGATAGCCGTAGCGGCCGTACTGGCGTGCCAGCTCGATCAGGTCGGCCGTCAGCTCTTCCTCGTCGTCGCGGCCCCGCGGCGCCTTGCGTTGCGTCGACCGATGCTGACCGAGCGCCCGGCAGGCGCGGCGCTCGGAAATCTTCAGCACATCACGGACATGGTCGATGCAAACACGTCGGCGAGCGGGGCTCAGAAGTTTCCCCGGGATGCCTCCTGCAGAATCAGCTTGTCGAGCGTGAGGTCCGCGATCGCCTTGCGAAGCCGGCTGTTCTCAGTCTCCAGGTCCTTCATCCGCTTGACCTGGTCCGACTTCAGCCCACCGTATTCCTGCCGCCAACGATAGTACGTGACCTCCGTGACCTCGATGCTGCGGATCGCGTCCGCCACGCTCGATCCTTGGGACACCAACACGTCGACCTGACGCAGCTTGGTGATGATCTCCTCGGGCTTATGCCGCTTAGCCATATCGTCCGTCCTCCAGGGCTCGAAACCCATACCTCAGGGCGGACCACTTCAAAGGGGGAGGATCATTTCTGACGCGACGCATCATGTCGGAATCTCGCAGGGCCGCACCCCCACCCACGGCGATCAATCATCTTGCTTCGATTGGGTTTACCTACAACGAACTGAGTCGTCTTGGCCGAGACGGTCGCGCGTGCCATGCCCGTGCAACCTGCTCGGCGACGATGCCCGCGGGCTGCGTCGTCGAGATGGTGAAATCGTAGGAGCAGTGCTCGTGCGTGCCGAAGTGCTCTCGTGCCTCGCCGATTGTGCGGTTGCCTCTGGCCCGCTCGCGTTGCTCCACCTCCTCCATTGGCGCGAACAGGCCGACCCAAAACACGTCAAAAGGTAGGAGTAGGCGATCGAGGTCGGCCCGCCATGACGCCCTCTCGACGATGTGCTCCACCAGCATGTCAAGGCCGGCCGACGCGAAAGCCGCGATCGACCGATGGAAGCCGTCGAAAAATGCCTCGCGCCCGTGCCACCTCGCATCGGGCGCGGTGGGTCGAAAGCTTTCGTCGGCGAGTTGGTCGGATGCGTAGTAGCAGAAGGTGTCAGGAAGGACGGGGCGCAACGCGCCGACGAGCGTCGTCTTGCCCACCGCAGACGTCCCATTCAGGATGATGATGCGCGCTGCCATGAGTGAGCTTTGTAGCAGTACCCCATCGATCAAACAAGACACCTCAAACCCGCTCGTATGGTCGGTTCGCTGAGAGTAGACCGCAAAGGGACCGGTAGGCAGACCGGAGGCTCACCCTACTTCGCCAGCTTTGATTATGATCGCTAGACCGCGCCGAGCTGTTTGAAGGAGATTTTCTCTTCAGCATCGCTAACTACTCTGCCCTGGAGTTCGCTTTTAATTATCGCTCGCGAATTTCCATCGTGCATGGCGACTAGGGTGCTTCGGCATGATGTTTGACCACTCTGACCTTCCTGTGATCTCGTCAGATGCATAGGAAGAAAGGCCGCAATGAGGCTTGCTGATGCTGAGATGTATCTGCTCAGTAGCTTTGAGCTCACGAGACATCTCAAAATCTACAATGCCAACTTAGGTAGTGGTGGTTTATTGCGGTCGAATGATACAGGAACGCACGAGGATCCCAGGCTCGATGTGTCGCAATTCGGCCACTTGGTCCGGCCGATTCCAACTGTGATTATCAAACGTCAAGTCGAGCGGAAACGCACTCGCCCTCCTGTGCTACTATATAGGTCGAGCAGCGGAGAATCGGAACAGCGCCTCGCAATGATGACACATGGCAGGCGCGACATCGAGGTCGCGCAACTCGAACGGGTCGCGCATGCTCTCATGGGCTCCATCGTCGGCGGCGCGTCGTGGACCGAACCGCTCGAGAGACTCATGCCGGTCCTCGGCACCTTCGGTGGCGGACTCGCCCGCGTCACGCCGCCGGACCTCTTCGGCCTGCCGTCTTGCGGTGTCGCAGAGGTCGTGCATGCGATCCGAGCCCGCAAGACGCCGCCGCTGACTCGGCTGACGCGCATCGATCCTTCCCCGCGCGACGGGTTCGTCTGCGACCAGATGGACGTCTACAGACGTGCGCGGGCCAAGGATCAGTTCTGCCTGGAGTACCTCAGGCCCATGGGCGTGGCCTACCAGGCGTCGGCCTATGTCGACGAAACGAAAGACGGTGCCGTCAACTTCATGCTGTTCCGAGGGCCGGGAAGCGGCGGCTTCGAGCCATCGGATCTTGTGGCCTTCGCCGGCCTCCTGCCCTACATCCGGGCGGCCGCGATGGCGTCGCGCGTCGCACTGGCACGCGAGGCCGAACACGCGGCTGCCCCGTTCAGCAACCGCGGCGATCCTGCCATACGCCTGTCTCACGACGGCGGGGTGCTCGACTGTCCGGCAGAGGCTCTCAACCTCCTGGGTCCGGAGGTGGGCGTCACCAGGAGCCGCATCCGCGCCTCGTCGGCTTGGGACCAGAAGCGGATCGACCAGGCCCTGGCGACCGCGCTCGCCAGGCGCCGCCCTGGCCTCGTCACGATCCTCGGCAGGGACCAGAGGTCGTCCCTCCGTCTCCTCTTCGTCCCGGTCGTGGGACAGGCCCTCGACGTGTTCCACGCGACCGCCGTCCTCCTCGTCGTGCTGGACGTGTCGCGGCGGCCCCCCATCGACGAGGGGGCGCTCGATCTCCTCGTCACCGCCGCGGGACTGACGCCTCGGGAGACGGCGGTCGCCCGGCTGGTCGCCTCTGGTCATGCGCCCCGCGCGGCGGCGGCTCGGCTCGGCATCGGCTACGACACGATCCGCCTTCACCTCAAGGCCGTGTACGCCAAGGCTGGCGTCCACAGCCAAGCGGATCTCGCCGCGCTCCTCAACCGCTACTCGGGTCACTGACGTCTCGCCCAGACCGCGGGCGCGGCGGCCGGCCAGGCCTCTGACGCAGGGTCTGGCGACCGCACGCCACGGCTGCCGCCTATCCCGTTTGGGAGAGGACGCCCGGGTCCCGTGCCTGTCATCCTGGCGCCAAGTCCCCCGGAGGGGCCGAAGCGACGGAAGGCAAGATGGCAACAGGACCTCAGCCATGGGTGGAGCGGGCGCCGCGGTGCGCGCGGCTCGGCGCGGGAGCCGTGCCATGAGCGGCGGACCGCCGGACGGGGAGCCGGACGACGCGGGGTTCGACGATCGAGCCCGGCCGGTCAATCGGGGCTACGACGGCGGGGCGCATCGCTCCGTCGGGTCGGAGTTACGGGACGCGGTCCTCGACCTCGAGGAACCTTTGGCAGACCTGCGGTCCGCGCTCGCCGCCCTGGATCTCATCGCGTCCGGGGCGGCGGGCATTGAGCGGGACGACATGGTCGGCCTGCGATATGTGGCCAAGCAGGCCAGAGAGCTTGCGGATGCCACGCATCGACGGTGGCGGATGGTCGTGGATCGGGTCGCAGGCGGACTCGATTCGGACGAGGACCTGAGCCCGACCGGTTCGCCCGTGCCATAACCCGCCATCGACCCCGGCCCGTTCGTTGCGCTCGACCGGCGTTCCTTCGGGCTGTCCCCTCCGCCTCCACAGGCGCTGGGCATCGCCGAAGCCTGTCAACCCAATGGCTGGACCCGTCAGGACCTACACGGCTGAACAGTCTCTGGCACCGAGCACTGGTCGCGGCGTGGCCCGCAGGCCGTTCGGTCTTGTTGGGCAGTTCCATGGTGCCGGAGGAAAGCTCCACCGGCCCCTCTCCTCGAGCTCCGTCAATAGCGGCCGTACAGCGCCTCGACCTGCGTGCTCGACATGCCGGCGATCTGGACGTTGCCGAAGGCATGCGCCTGGGTTTGGCTGAGCGAACCGATGTCGTCCGTCGACATGCCGCCGATCGATGCCGCCGACAGGCTGACGGCCTTCGCACCGGTGCTGCCGATCAGCGTCGCGAACTGCGCCGTCGACAACGAGGCGAGTTCCGCCTTCGACAGGGCCGCGACGTGGGCCGTGTCGAGCCCGCCGAGCGTCGTCGCGTCGACCGCCGCGAACGCATCGCCGCTCATCGCGCCCATCTGCGACGCCGTCAGGCCGGCGACCTTGGCGGCGGCGAGCCCAGCGACGGTCGCCGCCGTGAGACCGGCGATCTGTACGTTGGAGAGCTTGGGCAGCACGGCGCCGAGTACCGCGGAGGACAGGTCGTTCAATGTCGCAGCCTGCATCGCGTTAACCTGTTTACCGCTGAAGTTGATGGCCTGGGTGTCTCCGAAGCTGTTCACCTGCGCCGCCGTCATCCCGCTGAACTGGGCGGCGGTGATCCCGGCCAGGCGAGTCGGGCTGAGCGTGGAGAGGGTCCCCGTGCCGAGGGCCGCGAGGCCCGAGGGGGACAGGGACCCGAGTTGCTTGGGGCCGAGGCCCGTCACCGTCGCGAGGGTCAGGAGGCCGACGGCCGTTTCCGACAGCTGGCCGAGCTGGGCGCCGCTCAGCTTGCCCGCCACCGCGTTCAGGCTGTCGCTGTCGAGGGCGTTGAGCGCCGTCGCGCCGATCCCCGCGACCTGTGCGCCGGTCAGGTTGGCGAGCTGCGTCTTGCCGAAGGTCGCCGCCTGCGCGGCCGTGAGGCCACTCAACTGAGCCACCGTGACCCCGGAGAGCCGCGTCGGGTCGAGGCCCGCCAGCGTCGTGGCGCCGAGGCCCGCGAGGCCGGCCGACGACAACCCGCCGACCTGGCCGGCCGTCAGCGTCCCGACGGTCGCTGCCGTGAGCGTCGCGGTCGTCCCCGCCACCATCTGGCCCATCTGGGCGCGGGTGAGAGACTTGGCGACCCCGTTGAGCGACGCCGCCGCCATGGTGTTGAGGGCGCTGGCCGAGACGCGCGACGTCTGCGCCGCCGAGAGCTTCCCGAGTTGCGACGCGCCGAAGAGGTCGATCTGGGCACCCGTCATCCCTCCCAACTGGGCGGCGGTGACGCCGGCGAGGTGGGCGGCGTCGAAGCCCGACAGGACGGTCCCGCCGAGCGCCGCGAGGCCCGAGGAGGACAGGCCTCCGAGCTGCCCGAGGGTCAGAGCGGTGACGCTCGCCGGCGTGAGCGCGGCCACCGCAGTCGCCGAAAGCTGGCCCATTTGCGACGGCGTCAGCTTGCCGACGAGGGCGTTGAGGGAGGCGGCCGCCATCCCGTTGAGTGCGGTCTCGGAGAGACGCGAGGTCTGGGCGGACGAGAGCGCCCCGAGTTTCGTCGCGCCGAAGGTGTCGAGCTGCGCGCCTGTCAGGCCCCCGATCTGTGCCGCGGTGACACCGGCGAGGTGCGGGGCGTCGAGCCCCGCCAGGACCGTGGAGCCGAGCGCCGCGAGGCCGGAGGACGAGAGCCCTCCGATCTGGTCGGCTCTCAGGCCGCTCACGCTCGCCGGCGTCAGCGTGGCGACGGTCGCGGCCGAGAGTCGCCCCATCTCGCTGCCGGTGAGGCTCCCCGCGAGCGCGTTCAACGAGCCGGCCGACATGGTGTTGAGGGCCACGGTCGAGAGACTCGTGACCTGCTTCGGGTCGAGTTGGTGGAGCTTTGTGCTCCCGAACAGGTCGACCTGGGCTCCGGTCATGCCCGAGATCTGGGCGGCGGTGACGCCGGCGAGGTGCGGGGCGTCGAGCCCGGCCAGGACCGTGGAGCCGAGCGCGGCGAGACCGGAGGACGACAGGCCGCCGATCTGCGCGGCGCTGAGGGCGCCGACGCCGGCCGGCGTCAGCTTGGCGACGCTCGAGGCCGAGAGCTGGCCCATCTGGCTCGGGGTCAGCTTGCCCGCGACCGCGACCGCGTTCAGGGATGCCGCCGACATGGTGTTGAGCGCCGCCATGGAGAGGGCGCCGGTCTGGGACTGGCTCAGGTTTCCGAGCTGGGCCCCGAAGAGGTCCACCTGCGGACCCGTCATGCCCCTCACCTGGGCCGCGGTGACGCCGCCAAGGTGCGGGCCATCCAGGCCGGAAAGGAACGTCGACCCGAGCGCGGTGAGCCCCGCCGTGGTGAGGCCTCCGAGCTGGCCGGGGGACAGCGTACCCACGGTGGCCTGGGTGAGCTTGCCGACGGTGGTCGGTGACAGCAGGCCCATCTGGACGGCGGTGAGCGACCCCGCGACGGCGTTCAGCGAGTCCGCCGACATGCTGGCGAGCGCGCCGGAGGAGATCCCACCGACCTGCTGCGCGGAGAGCTTGACGAGCTTGTCTTTGCCGATGGCGTCGAGCAGGGAGCCCGTCAGGCCGGCGAGCTGCTTCGAGGTCAGGCCGCCGACTTGCGCGTCGGTCAGGCCGGACAGGACCGTCGAGCCGAGGGCCGCGAGATTCGAAGCCGTCAACGCCCCGATCTGTGTGGCTGCGAGATCGCCCACGAAGGCGTTGCCGGCGGCATCCTTCGCGGTGGAGAGCATGGAGATGGCGGCGGCCGTGAGACCCGAGAGGGCGCTCGTCGACAGGTGCTGTACCTGGTCGGCCGAGAGGTTGGCGACCTGGCCGGCGGAGAGCTTGTTGAGCTTCAGGGACGCCACCTTGTCGGTCCCGAGGGCCGCGATGTCGTCGGCCGTGAGCCTGGCCGTCATGGCGTCGCTCATCGAGGCGATCTGGTTGGCCGTCATGCTGGTGATCAGGGAAATGGTCATGGCTTCCTCGCTGTGCGGAGGGTTTCGGGCTCCGGTCCTGGCGGCGATGGTCTGCGGACCTTCGGCCGGTCCCTCGCGGGACGAGGAACGTGGCGTCGTGACCTGGCCCGTCATGGCCTCGGCGGAGTGGACCCGCGCGTCAGGGGACGCCCTGGGTTAGCACCCCAAGTCTTAAAATATCACGATCAGTATATAGAAAGCAGGTCGCATTCGGCGTCCATGGTGGTCCCATGACCGTCCTCGACGACCGCGCCCAAGCGGCCCGTGACCTCTTCGCACGCAACCTCCGCCGGCTGCGCCGCGAGATCGGCATGAGTCAGGAGGCGCTGGGCGTCGAGAGCGGTCTCACGCAGAGCTACGTGTCGGGCGTGGAGGCTGGGAAGCGCAACCCGAGTCTCGACGCGATCGGCACGATCGCGGCCGCGATGGGCTTCCCGGTGGCGAAGCTCTTCGAGGAGGAGCCGTCATCCGCAAGGGTCAGGGCGGCGGACCGGGACGGTGCGTCCCGCGCGTAGCGGCGACCCGGGCGCCCTCGGTGCCGGCGCGCGCGACGCCCTTTCAGCCACCCGTGGTGAGGCCGAGGCGGTCGCACCATGCGACGACCCAGTCCGCCACGCCGGGCCAGCCGGGTTCGAGCATCATGTCGTGTCCCATGCCCTCGAAGACGACAGGGCGCGTGCCGAAGGCCCGCGCCGTCGCCTCGGTCTCGGCCGCGGTGAAGACCGCGTCATCGGCGGCCGACAGCACCGCGAGCGGCACCGCCACCCGTGACGGGTCGAGGTTCGGCCTCAGGAGCTGAAGGAAGGCCAGGAAGGACTCGTCGCCGAGCAGCGGGAACACGGCGTCGGCGTCCACCGTCGCCATCGCGGGCCCGAACAGCAGCGACCGCGCGCGCGCCTGATCGCCGACGACCGGCCGGCACGACAGTGTCGCGAAGACCCGCGCCACCGCGAGCGGGTCATCGGCGAGGCGCCGCAGGGTCAGGCCCAGCACACCGTGGATCGGAAGCGGTGCCATCAGCACGCCGGCAACGGCGCGGCGTCGTTCAGCGAGGTAGCGTGCGACGACGAGGCCGCCCAGGGAGTGGCCGACCACCACGGGTGCCGACGTTAGAGCGTCGGCCGCCGCCGCGACATCGGCGACGTATCCGGAGAGGCCGTGCGTCCTGCGGGAGACCGGGCCTTGTCCAGAGCTCGCGCCGTGGCCCCGCAGGCTCACGGCGGCGACCTCGTGACCCGCCGCGACGAGCCGGTCCATGAAACCTCGGTCCCAGCACCAGGCGCCGTGCCAGGCCCCGTGGACGAGGAGCAGCGACGGCCTGCCGACGGTGCCGGCGGGCGCCTTGCGGATCACCTCGAGCCTGGACCCCGCGACGACCGCGCTTTGATCGCTGACCGACCGACCGAACATGCAGGCTCCTGGCTGACCCGATCCGGCAGCAGCATCCTTGGCATCCGGACGCGCACGATGCCAGCGAGCATCCGTGACGCCGGCGTTCGTGATGGAGAGTCGCCGAGCGGACCGTCTTTCTCGTGCGTCGGTTCAGGGTAGCGGCGGAACGGGCCGAACGCCGCTGAAGACCGACCGCCGTCCCGGCGCCCTTGCCGCCCGCTACGGCCCGAGCTCGACGAGGATCGCCCAATGGCGTGGGCGATCACGGGCGAGCCCTGTCCTGATGGTCCTTGCAGCCCGAACGGCCGCCTCGAAGCGGCCGGTCCCGAGTGAGACCGTCACCTCGCTCTACCCCGCTGCTTTGCGCAAGGGGCCGGGAATCCGGACGCGGAAATGATAGGTGCCGCCACGAAGGCGGAAGTAGCTGCAGACGAGCAGGATCATCCCCGTGGACCAGCGATGTGGACCACTGCCGAAGCTCAGGAGCAGCGATTTCAGCTAGGGCTTTGAGAAGCCTGGGATCCGCCGACGTTTGGCTGGGGGACCTGGATTCGAACCAAGATTGACGGAGTCAGAGTCCGCTGTTCTACCGTTGAACTATCCCCCAAGGCGGCGTCGGAAGCTTGGGCTGTGCCCGACGGCGCTGGTGAGGGGCGTATACGGTGCCGGCCGCTGGGGCGCAAGGGGTTTCTGTGGGGGCGGCTAGCCGCCGGCGGGAGGGGCCGGGCGGGCGCCGCGGCGTGGCTTCCTGCCCGGAGCCGCGGCCGCGGGAGGGCGGGCGCTCGTGTCGAAACCCACGAGGATCGTGTAGTCACCGTCGGCGTGAGCCGAGACGAACGGCACCGCGATCGGGTCGGTGACCACCTGAAAGGCCGTCGAATCGCCGCCCGAGATCGTCGCCGGGACCTGGAAGAAACGGGTCGCCACCACCTTGCCGTCGCCGTCGTGCCGCACCGCGACGCGGATCGGCACCGTGAAGGCGCCGGGCACGCCGGCCGGGCCGAGCAGCACGCGGCCGTCGACGCCGACCTTGAGCAGGATGTCCTTGCCGCTCTTCGTGCACTCGCGCGCCACCTCGCCCATCGAGAACTGGTAGCGGACCGTCTCGTTGCTCTGGTCGGTGCCCGCATAGGTGCGGTAGGAGGAGGTCCCGTCGAGGATCTCGACCGTCGGACATTCGAGCGGGTCTTCCTGCTGGCCGGCCGCCGGGGCAGGGCCGGGCGTCGTGGTGTGGAAGGCGAGGAGGTTGCCGAAGACCGAGCCGCCGCCGCTCGCGGAGGGCACCAGCTTCTCGGTCGCCGCGCAGCCCCCCAGTGCCAAGCCCCCCAACGCCAGGCCGGCCCAGCGCCAGGCCGCGGCACGCGTTGCCAATCGTCTCATCCCGGTCGTCCCCCCATGGCCGGCCGCGGCGCGGCCGACGCGTCCCATCCTGGCGGTCATTTCTTTCCGGCCTGGCCGGTATCGTCCGCTTCGTCCGTCTCACCGGGGCACATCGGCAGCTGCGGGCCGTTCGGCCGCAGCACCGGCAGCGAGCCGTCCCCGCAGGGCAGCTTGTCGAAGCCGTCCTTGAACCCCGTGAGGGCCAGCGGGATGCCGATGCCCTCCTCGGGCGTCTGGAAGATGATGAAGGTCGCGTTGGCGCCGTTGCGCAGCTGGTTGATGAGGTCCGATTTCATCGCCACCTCGGCCACGCAGCCCGTCGGCAGGCAGCGGACGAAGCCGGCCCGCCCGACATTGGCGTTGTCGATCGTGAGCCCGAGCCCCGAGGGCAGCAGTACGCCGAGCGGGGCCACGACGCGCAGCAGCCGGTTCTTGGCGTCGGCGGTGCGCAGAACGATCACGACGAGGTTGACGTTCGGCCGGTCCTTGTCCTCGATCCGCTGGATCAGGGCGCATTGCTCGTGCGGCGCGCCCGACGGTGTCTCGCAGCGCATCTCCCAGTCGCCGTACTTGCCCTTCACGACGCCCTGCGCCCGGGCGGCCGGGCTCGCCAGGGCGGCGCAGCACGCGACGGCCGCCGCCGCCAGGAGGACGGGTCCGCGCCGGCGCCGCGCGGCCGGTGCCGGGACGCCCCGCACAAGTCTCAGCATCTCGTCTCCAACGCTCCGCGAGCCCGCGCCGGCCGCACGGGGCGGCCGACGTCCCCGCCGTCCGACGCACCCACCGCGCCAAAGGTCCCAAAAGGCTCTCGAGAAGCGCCCGGGCACGGAGGCCCGAGGCCGGGACGGCACCGAAGGCGGTGGGACGCCTCCCCGGGGTGCCTAACAAATCAAGGACGGGAGTCAAGGCGAGCCCGGGCAAACGCGCCCATTCCGGGGGCCGCGGCGAGGTTCAACCCGGGAACAGCCCGTCGGCGCGGCGCAGCGACAGGCCGTCCGCCGTCTTGAACAGCACCTCGCCGCCGGTCCGGCGCGCGCGCCGCAGCTCGCGCCAGTGCGCGCCGGCGCCGTCGGGCAGCAGCACCTCGCCGTCGAGCGGGACGGGCCCGGCGGCGTCGATCGCGTCGAGCCCGTCGAGCAGCCGGTCGAGGTCCGTCGCCGCCGTGACGGGCCAGAGGAGGTCGAGATCGGATGACGCGCGGAGATAGGCGAGGCCCGTCACCGCAGCCCACAGCAGCGCGCCGAAGGGACGGGGCACGACGCCGACGGTCGCGGCCAGCCGGTCGAGCGCGTCCAGCGTCCCGCCCCAGCCGGTCGGCGCCGCGGCCCGGGCTTCGGCGAGGTCCGGGGCGGGGCAGGGCGCGAAGGGCGGGCCCGCCGCGAGGTGGAGCGCCACGCGGGCCCCCCCGAGCCCGGGCGGCAGCGGCACGCCGAGCGGCAACGCGCCGGGCGGGTCCTCGCCGGCGGGGCGCCGCACGACCGCGGGCCAGCCCCGCCCGGCCCAGCCGGCGAGGAGGGCGCGCGCTTCGGCGCCGAGGCGGGAGGGGGCGGGCGAACTCGCCAGCGCGGCGGCCCACTCGGCCCGCGACAGGAGCACGAGGTCGTGCCGGCGGGGTGCCGCGGCCGAAGCCGGGCGGAGATCGGGATCCCGGTCTCGAACCACCGCGTTCCTCAGCCTGCGCCGGCCTTGGGCAGGCGGAGGCCGGCGCCGGCCGCCCGGCGACGCCATCAATTGTCCCGGAGGTCGAGCCGCTTGTTGATGGCGAGGGCGCCGAGCGTGCAGACGGCGCCCGACAGGAGGTAGACCGCCACGGCCCAGAGGCCGAACCGCGTATAGCCGCCGAGCGCCACGAGCGGCGCGAAGCCGGCGCCGATGAGCCAGGCGAGATCGGACGTCAGGGCCGAGCCGGTGTAGCGGTTCTGGCTGGAAAAGTTCGACGCCACGGCGCCGGCGGCCTGGCCGAAGGACAGGCCGAGCAGGCCGAAGCCCACCAGGATGAACACCGTGTGGCCCGTCTGGTCGCCGCCGAGCAGCAGGGGAGTGAAGAGCGCGAAGACCCCGATCAGCACCGCGCAGATGCCGAGCAGGTTGCGGCGCCCGACGATGTCGGCGAGGACGCCGGACAGCATGACGGTGATGGCGAGGACCACGGCGCCGACGATCTCGAGCTCGAGGAAGGCCGCCGGCGTCCGGTCGGTGAAGAGGCCCGCGTAGGACAGGGGAAAGATGGTGACGATGTGGAACAGCGCGAAAGAGGCGAGCGGCACGAAAGCGCCGATGAGGATGTCGGACCCCTGCTTCTGCAGCAGCTCGGAGATCGGGGCGGGGACGAGGTCGCGGCGCTCCAGCAGCTCCTGGAACTCCTCCGTCGCGACGAGGCGCAGGCGAGCGAACAGCGCCACGACGTTGATGGTGAAGGCCACGAAGAAGGGATAGCGCCAGCCCCAGCCGATGAAGTCCTCGGTCGAGATGTTGAGCAGGAAGAAGGCGAAGATGCCGGCCGCCACGATGAAGCCGAAGGGCGCGCCGAGCTGGGGCACCATGGCGTACCAGCCGCGGCGGTTGTGGGGGGCGTTGAGCGCCAGCAGCGAGGCGAGCCCGTCCCAGGCGCCGCCGAGCGCCAGGCCCTGGCCGATGCGCATGATGCAGAGCAGCGCGATCGAGGCCCAGCCCCAGTCGGCGAAGCCGGGCAGGAAGGCGATCGACGCCGTCGAGCCGCCGAGCAGGAACAGCGCGATCGTGAGCTTGACGCCACGGCCGTGACGGCGGTCGATCTCGAGGAAGACGATCGAGCCGATCGGCCGTGCCACGAAGGCGAGGCTGAACACGGCGAAGGCGTAGAGCGTGCCGGTCAGCGCGTCGGCGAAGGGGAAGACCAGGGCCGGGAACACCATGACGCTGGCGATGCCGAACACGAAGAAGTCGAAGGCTTCCGACGTGCGGCCGATCACCACGCCGAGGGCGATCTCGCCGGGCGACACGTGGCTCGAGTCGGTCGACACCAGCCGGGCGTCGCGTTCGAGCGCCCGCGACGATGCCACTCCTGGGACGCTGTTGACCATCTCCATCATCCTCACTGGGCGGCGCGGCGCCGCCGCGATGTCGTGACCCCGGTGCGGCCCCGCGGTGCCCGATCCTGCGGACCGGCCCGCAGGGCACGCATACTGCGGGGCCCCTCGGACGTCCAACGCCCTGGCCTGGACAAAACGTCCAATGCTAAGAGGGCGCCATCGACCGTACATCAGCCTCGATCCCTGCAACAGGTGGCCCGCACGTGAGATTCCCGCGCATCCTCGGCCTGCTCCCGGTCTTTGTCCTTCTGGGCGGCTGCGACATGGTCCTGATGAACCCTTCGGGCGATGTCGCTCTGCAGGAGCGAAACCTCATCATCGCGTCGACGGGGCTGATGCTGCTCATCATCCTGCCCGTGATGGCGGCCACCGCGCTGTTCGCCTGGCGCTACCGCGCCTCGAACACCAAGGCCGCCTACGCGCCCGACTGGCACCATTCGACCCAGCTCGAAGTGCTGATCTGGACGGCCCCGCTGCTGATCATCATCGCGCTCGGGGCGCTGACCTGGATCAGCACGCATGTTCTCGATCCCTTCCGTCCGGTCGGCCGTATCGACGCCGGCCGGCCGGTCGTCACCGGCACCAAGCCGCTCGAAGTGGACGTCGTGTCGCTCGACTGGAAGTGGATGTTCATCTACCCCGAGCAGGGGATCGCCACCGTCAACGAACTCGCGGCGCCGATCGACCGGCCGCTCGACTTCCACATCACCTCCGGCACCGTGATGAACACGTTCTTCGTCCCGGCCCTGGCGGGCCAGATCTATGCCATGGCCGGCATGGAGACGCGGCTCAATGCCGTGATCAACAAGGTCGGCACGTTCGACGGCTACTCGGGCATGTACAGCGGCGCCGGCTTCTCGGACATGAACTTCAAGTTTCACGGCATGACGGACGGCGATTTCGACGCCTGGGTGGCCAAGGCCAAGGCAGCCGAGATGACGCTCGATTCGGCCCGCTTCATGCAGCTGTCGAAACCGAGCGAGAAGGTCCGGCCGCAGTTCTACGGCAGCGTGGAGCCGGAACTCTACAGCAAGGTCGTCAACATGTGCGTCGATCCCGGCAAGATGTGCGAGGACCAGATGATGGCCATCGACGCCACCGGCGGCGTCGCAGGCGAGAAGGGGGCCGAGAACCGCGAGAAGCTCATCTACGACGGCGCGAGGCTCGGCGAGGGCAACGAGGCCCCGGGGGCGACCTTCCCGGCTTCGGGCCGGCCGCCCAACACGTTGATGACCGCCCCCCAGGGCATGGAGCCGACGTCCCAGGCGCCCGTCGTCAACGCGCCGAACGCAGCACGACGACACGCAGGGCCGCGGCAAGCCCAAGATGGACGGCATGCCCATGAACGGCGACGGCAAGAGCAATCCTGCCCCGGCCCAGATCAATCCGCACTGAGGGCACCTCAGGCCACCAACGCCCCGCGCAGACCCGGCCGATGCCGGGGACCGCGAGGCCCCGAGATCGCCCGCCCCGACTTAGACCGAACGAGACCCTCCCATGTTCTCGAACATCAACCTCCAGCAACTGATCTTCGGGCGGCTGACGCTCGAGGCCATTCCCTATCACGAGCCGATCCTCGTCGTGACGTTCCTCGGCGTCGCCGTCGGCGGCGTCGCGCTCCTCGGCGCCCTGACCTATTTCAGGCTGTGGGGCTACCTGTGGAAGGAGTGGTTCACCTCGATCGACCACAAGAAGATCGGCATCATGTACTGCGTGCTGGCGCTGGTCATGCTGGTGCGCGGCTTCTCGGACGCGCTGCTGATGCGCTCCCAGCAGGCCATCGCCTTCAACGGCAGCCAGGGCTACCTGCCGCCGCACCATTACGACCAGGTGTTCACCGCCCACGGCGTCATCATGATCTTCTTCATGGCGATGCCCTTCGTCACCGGGCCTGATGAACTTCGTCGTGCCGCTGCAGATCGGCGCCCGCGACGTCGCCTTCCCGTTCCTCAACAACTTCTCGTTCTGGATGACGGTGTCGGGCGCCGTCACGGTGATGCTGTCGCTGTTCGTCGGCGAGTTCGCCCGCACCGGCTGGACCAACTTCACGCCGCTGTCGGAATCGTCCTACAGCCCGGGCGTCGGGGTCGATTACTATATCTGGTCGCTGCAGATCGCCGGTATCGGCACGCTGCTGTCGGGCGTCAACCTCATCGCCACCATCGTCAAGATGCGGGCGCCGGGCATGTCCTTCATGAAGATGCCGATCTTCACCTGGACGGCGCTGTGCACCAACGTGCTCATCGTGGCGGCCTTCCCGATCCTCACCGCCGTCCTGGCGCTGCTGTCGCTCGACCGCTACCTCGGCTTCAACTTCTTCACGAACGACCTCGGGGGCAACCCGATGATGTACGTGAACCTGCTCTGGATCTGGGGTCACCCGGAGGTCTACATCCTCATCCTGCCGCTGTTCGGCGTCTTCTCGGAGGTCACCTCGACCTTCTGCGGCAAGCGCCTGTTCGGCTACGCCTCGATGATCTACGCCACGGTGGTGATCACCATCCTGGCCTACCTCGTCTGGCTGCACCACTTCTTCACCATGGGGAACGGGGCGAGCGTCAACTCGTTCTTCGGCATCACCACGATGATCATCTCCATCCCGACCGGGGCGAAGATCTTCAACTGGCTGTTCACCATGTACAAGGGCCGCATCCGCTTCGAGCTGCCCATGATGTGGACCGTCGCCTTCATGATCACCTTCGTGATCGGCGGCATGACGGGCGTGCTGCTGGCCGTGCCCCCGGCCGACTTCCAGCTGCACAACAGCCTGTTCCTGGTGGCGCACTTCCACAACGTCATCATCGGCGGCACGTTCTTCGGCATCATGGCCGGGCGTCGCCTATTGGTGGCCCAAGGCCTTCGGCTTCAAGCTCGACGTCTTCTGGGGCAAGGTGTCGTTCTGGTGCTGGGTGTCGGGCTTCTACTTCGCCTTCATGCCGCTCTACGTGCTCGGCCTGATGGGCGTGACGCGGCGCCTGAACCACTTCGACGACCCGTCGCTGCAGATCTGGTTCATCATCGCGGCCTTCGGGGCGCTGCTGGTCGCCTGCGGCATCGCGGTCGTTCTTCTATCCAGATCTACGTGTCGATCCGGGAGCGCGACGTGCTCGCCGACGTGACCGGCGACCCGTGGGACGGCCGGACGCTCGAATGGTCGACCTCCTCGCCGCCCCCCGCCTACAACTTCGCCTTCACCCCCATGGTGCATGACCTCGACGCCTGGACCGACATGAAGAAGCGCGGCTACGTGCGGCCGCTGACCGGCTACAAGCCGATCCACATGCCCAAGAACACCGGCGGCGGGCGTCATCCTGTCGGGGCTCGCCCTGGCCTTCGGCTTCGCCATGATCTGGTACATCTGGTGGCTCGCGGCCCTGAGCTTCGTCGCCATCGTGCTCGGCACCATCGTCCACACCTTCAACTACAACCGGGACTTCTACATCTCGGCCGAGGAGGTGACCCGCACCGAAGAGCAGCGCTCGCGCCTGCTCGGCACCCGCGTCTGACGGAAGGTCGACCCATGACGCGCGCTCCCGAGGCCCTCGCGGACGACGACACGCTGAAGTTCTACGTCGCCGGCGAGGACGGTCATGGTCACGCCGAAGGCGGCACCATGATCGGCTTCTGGCTGTACCTGATGAGCGATTGCCTCATCTTCGCGGCCCTGTTCGCCTGCTACGCCGTCTACGGGCACGCCTACGCGGCCGGCCCGTCGCCGGCCGACCTCTTCGAACTGTCGACGGTGGCGCTGAACACGGCGCTGCTGCTCTTCTCCTCCATCACCTACGGCTTCGCCATGCTGTGCATGGAGAAGGGCTGGAAGGGCAACACGCTGTTCTGGATGCTGGTGACGGCGCTGTTTCGGCATGGGCTTCGTCTACCTCGAGCTCAACGAATTCGCCCACCTCATCCACGAGGGGGCGGGCCCGCAGCGCTCGGCCTTCCTGTCGTCCTTCTTCACCCTGGTCGGCACCCACGGCCTGCACGTGTCGGTCGGCATCCTGTGGATGTTCGTCCTCATGGTGCAGGTCCTGTGGAAGGGGCTCGGCCCCGAGAACAAGCGCCGCCTGATGTGCCTCAGCATGTTCTGGCATTTCCTCGACGTCGTGTGGATCGGCGTCTTCTCCTTCGTCTATCTCGTGAGCGTGCTCCCATGAGCGGTGGAAACGTCGCGGCCGACATGCCCACGTCGAGGTCCTGCACGACCACGACGAAGCGGCTCACGGCTCGTTCAAGGGCTATCTGACGGGCTTCGGCCTGTCGGTCCTGCTGACCGCCATCCCGTTCTGGCTGGTGATGGCCCATGTCATCGCCGACAGCCGCGTCGCGGCGCTGCTGGTCATGGGCATCGGCTTCCTGCAGATCATCGTCCACATGGTCTACTTCCTCCACATGAACACCAAGTCGGAGGGCGGATGGACGATGCTGGCGCTGATCTTCACGGTCGTGATGGTGGTCATCACGCTCGCGGGCTCGATCTGGGTCATGTACCACATGAACGCCAACATGATGCCGATGGCACCGGCCGACATGAGCAACATGAAGATGTGACATGGATGCCCGTCCGCCGACGGGGCCGCGGGCGGCCGCGCGGCCGGGCCGTGCGCGCGCGGTCTCGGCCGGCCTGCTCGGAAGTTCTGGTCGCTCCTCGGCCTCGGCACCTGGCAGGTCCACCGCCTGCGCTGGAAGCTCGACCTCATCGCCCGCGTCGAGGCCCGCGTCCATGCCGCGCCGGTGCCGCCCCCTGGCCCGGCGGCCTGGTCGGGCATCACGGCCGAGGCCGATGCCATACCGGCACGTCACGGTCCGCGGCACCTTCGACCACGCGCGGCGAAACCTTCGTCCAGGCGGTCACCGACGCCGGCCCGGGCTTCTGGGTGCTGACCCCGCTCGCCACCGATGCCGGCTTCACCGTGCTGGTCGACCGCGGCTTCGTGCCGGCCGGGCGGCGCGATCCCGCGACGCGCGCACGCCGCCAGGTGGCGGGCGACACGGTGGTTACGGGCCTTTTGCGCGTGAGCGAGCCCGGCGGCGCCTTCCTGCGCCACAACGACCCCGCCGACGACCGCTGGTTCTCCCGCGACGTCGACGCCATCGCGGCGCAAGCGCGGCCTCGCGGGGCCGGTCGCGCCCTATTTCATCGATGCCGACGCGACGCCGAACCCCGGCGGCTGGCCGCTCGGCGGGCTCACCGTCGTGTCCTTCCCCAACAACCACCTCGTCTATGCCGTCACCTGGTACGCGCTGGCCCTGATGCTGGCGGGCGCGCTGGTCATGGCCGTGCGGGACGGCCGGACGGCGCCGGCCGCCCCGGCGCCGACGGGCCCGGGCGCCTGATGGCGGGGCCCGGCACCGGGGTGCCGACCTCCCCTCCGCTCCCGCGGTCCGGCGTCGAGCCCGCCGGCGTCGAGTCTGCCGGTGCCGACGCGGCCGGCGACGACGGGGCACGGCGGCAGAACCTCCTGCTGCTCGTCCAGTTGCGCTGGATCGCCGTGGTGGGCCAGTTCGTCACCATCGCGGGCGTCGGCGCCGGGCTCGGCGTCGCGCTGCCGCTCGGGCCCATGGGGGCGGTGCTGGCGGGTCTCGTGGCCCTGAACCTCGGCAGCCTGTGGCGCCTGTCGCGGCCCGCCTCCGTCACGCCCGGCGAACTCGCGGTGGCGCTGTCGCTCGACATCGCGGCGCTGACGCTGCAGCTCTTCCTGACGGGCGGCGCCACCAACCCTTTCGTGTTCCTGTACCTGCTCCAGGTGACGCTCGGCGCCGTGCTGCTCGACGGGCGCGCCGCCTGGACGCTGGCGGGAGTCGACGGGGCTCAGCTTCGCCGGGCTGACGCTGGTCCACCGCCCGCTGGACCTGTCGGGCCTGCCGGACGGCAGCCTGGCGGCGCTCCGCATCGCTCGGCCTGCTGGTCTGCTTCGTGCTCGATGCCGCGCTGCTCGTCGTCTTCGTCGGACGCGTCACCCGCAACCTGCGGGAGCGCGACGCGCGCCTCGCCGCGCTGCGCCAGCGCGCCGTCGAGGAAGGCCTCATCGTCCGCATGGGCCTCCTCGCCTCCGGGGCGGCGCACGAACTCGGCACGCCCCTCGCCACGCTGTCGGTGATCCTGGGCGATTGGCGGCGCATGCCGGCCCTCGCGGCCGATCCCGAGCTGCATGGTCGAGCTCGACGCCATGGAGGGCGAGGTGCGGCGCTGCAAGGCGATCCTCACCGGCATCCTGGTCTCGGCGGGGGAGACCCGCGGCGAGTCCGCCGCCGTGACCACGCTGCACACGGTTCCTCGACGGCCTCGTGGCGGACTGGCGCGCGGCGCGCCCGGCCGCCCACCTCATCTACGAGAACATCGTCCGGCGAGGACCCGCCGATCGTGTCCGACACGGCGCTGAAGCAGGCGATCGTCAACGTGCTCGACAACGCCTTCGAGGCCTCGCCGGATTGGGTCCGCTTCGAGGTCGGGCGGGATGCCGGGCTGCTGCTCCTGTCCATCACGGACCGGGGGCCCGGCTTCGCGCCCGAGATCCTGGGCGGCATCGGCACGCCCTACAGGTCGAGCAAGGGCCGGCAGGGCGGGGGGCTCGGCCTGTTCCTCGTCGCCAACGTGGTGCGCAAGCTCGGCGGACGCGTCGCCGCCGCGAACCGGCTCGGCGGCGGTGCCGTGGTCACCCTGTCGCTGCCGCTGGCGGCCCTGGCGGTGAGGCAGAAGGAGAGGACCGATGCCGTCTGAACGCCTGCTCGTGGTGGTGGACGACGACGAGAGCTTCGCCCGCACGCTGAAACGCTCCTTCGAGCGGCGCGGCTACGAGGTCGCCGTGGCGCCGACGCTGGCCGACGTTCGGACGCTGCTCGAGACGCGCAGTCCGGGCTATGCCGTGGTCGACCTCAAGCTCGCCGGGCGCCTCGGGCCTCGCCTGCCTCGAGGCCCTGCATGCCCACGACCCCGACATGCTGATCGTGGTGCTGACCGGCTTCGCCTCGATCGCCACGGCGGTCGAGAGCATCAAGCTCGGGGCCTGCCACTACCTCGCCAAGCCCGCCAACACCGACGACATCGAGGCGGCTTTCGGGCGGGGCGCCGGCGATGCCGCCGTGCCCCTCGGCGAACGCGCCACCTCGATCAAGACGCTGGAATGGGAGCGCATCCACGAGGTCCTGGCCGAGACGGAGTTCAACATTTCCGAGACGGCCCGGCGCCTCGGCATGCACCGGCGGACCCTGGCGCGGAAACTGGAGAAACGCCAGGTCCGGTGATGCGCCCAGGGCCCGTCACGCCGCCCTGAGCCGAAACGCATCACTCGATGAGCGATTCTTCAGACCAAGAGCAGAAACTCATTTGCTTAAGAACAAAGCAGCGTCTGCCTGCGGCATCTGTCGATTGCCTAGAAAATCGTGATTCTCCGCCACACGCTGCTTGCCAAGCCCGAAGCAATGTGGTGAAACCATGAAACCAGAGCCGATGCAGTCTCGGTCACCGGTGGTCCCTCCATGGGAGGCAGACCCTGGTCGACAAAAAAAGACCGCCCCGAAAGGCGGCCCAAGTCTAGGGAGGAAACGCCCAAGAAGGGCATGCAACGCGAACGTTGCCCATTAGCTATGGCACGCTCCGCCGGTCGCCGCAAGCTCTTTCTTGAGCGGGCGGGCGGCCCGCTATGCGTTGGGCGGCTGGCGCGACGTCGCGGCTGCCACTGTTGGCGCCGGGCAGGCGCGGCGCTACATTGCGCGGCAGCCGGGACGGCCGAACGCGAGGACACAGCCATGGCGGCAGACGAAGGCGCGGCGGCCCGCACCGAGGGGCCCGAAGCCGCGCTGGCCGGCCGCCGGATCCTGCTCATCGTCGGCGGCGGCATCGCGGCCTACAAGGCGCTCGACCTCATCCGCCGCCTGCGCGAACGCGGGGCCGCCGTCCGGGCCGTGATGACGGCCGCGGCCAAGCAGTTCGTCACGCCGCTCGCCGTCGCGAGCCTCACGGGCGAGCGCGTCCACGACGACCTGTTCTCGCTGACCGACGAGGTCGAGATGGGCCACATCGAGCTGTCGCGCAGCGCCGACCTCGTCGTGGTGGCGCCCGCCACGGCCCATCTCATGGCCCGCATGGCCCAGGGCCTCGCCGACGACCTCGCCACGACGCTGCTGCTGGCGACCGACAAACGCGTGCTCCTGGCGCCGTCGATGAACGTGCGCATGTGGCTGCACCCCGCGACCCGCCGCAACCTCGACCGCCTGGAGGCCGACGGCGTGCTGCTGGTCGGGCCGGGAGAGGGCGTGATGGCCTGCGGCGAATACGGGCCCGGCCGCATGGCGGAGCCGCTCGACATCGTGGCGGCGGCCTCGCGCGCCCTCGCGGGCGAGACCGCCATCCCGCTGCCCGCCCCCCTCCCGCAGGTGCTGCGCGGCCGCCGCGTCGTCGTCACGTCGGGGCCGACCCACGAGCCCATCGATCCCGTCCGCTACATCGCCAACCGGTCCTCGGGCCGGCAGGGCCACGCCATCGCGCGGGCGGCGGCGGCGGCGGGCGCCGAGGTGGTCCTGGTCTCCGGGCCGGTCGCCATCCCGGATCCGCCCGGCGTCACGAGCGTGCATGTCGAGACGGCCCGCGAGATGCTGGAGGCCGTGTCCGCCGCCCTGCCGGCCGATCTCTTCGTCGCCGCCGCCGCCGTCGCCGACTGGCGTCCGGTCGCCGCCGCGCGGCTGAAGATCAAGAAGCGCGAGGACGAGCCCGACCCGGTGCTGAGCCTCGACCGCAACCCCGACATCCTCGCCACGGTGGCGGGCCTCGCGTCCGGCCGGCCGCGTCTCGTGGTCGGTTTCGCGGCCGAGACCGACAACCTCCTCGACCATGCCGCCGCCAAGCTCGCCCGCAAGGGCTGCGACGTCATCGTGGCCAACGATGTCGGCGCCGGCACCGGCGTCATGGGCGGGTCCGACAACACGGTGCATGTCATGACCCGGGCCGGTCGCGATTCGGCGCCCCGTGTCGAGACCTGGCCGCGGCTCGCCAAGGACGAGGTGGCGCGGCGCCTCGTCGCGCGGTTCGCGGCGCTGCTGGGCGAGAGCGGCGCGTGAGGGAGCCGGTCCCGGTCCGGGTGACGCGCCTGCCGCATGCGGCGGGGCTCGACCTCCCCGCCTACCAGACGGACGGCGCGGCCGGTCTCGACCTCGTGGCGGCGCTGGCGACCGACGAGGCCGTGGTGATGGCGCCCGGCGCCCGCGTCCTCGTCCCCACGGGCCTGTCGATCGCGCTCGCGCCGGGCTACGAGGCCCAGGTGCGCCCGCGCTCCGGCCTCGCCGCCCGCCACGGCGTGACGGTGCTGAACGCGCCCGGCACGGTGGATGCCGATTACCGGGGCGAGATCGGCGTCATCCTCATCAACCACGGCGCCGAACCCTTCACGGTGCTGCGCGGCACCCGCATCGCCCAATTGGTGCTGGCCCGGGTCGAGCGGCTCGCCTGGGTGGAAGCGCCGCTCGACGCCACGGCGCGCGGCACCGGCGGCTTCGGCTCGACGGGCCACGGGCCTTGAACCTTCTGCCGGAGCGGAGCCTCCTCGCCGTCGCGACCGTGGTGGATGTCGCCCTCAATGCGAGGCTGGCGCCGGTCCCCGCCAAAGCGCTCGCGGCGCGCCACGGGCTGATGCCGCGCCACCTCGAGACGCTGCTGCAGGAACTGGTCCGCGCCGACGTGCTGCGGGGCACCCGTGGGCCGCGCGGCGGCTACGCGCTGGCGCGCGAGCGGCGGCGCATCACGGTCGGCGAGATCGTCCGGATCGCGGCCCGGGTCGGGGAGGGCGACACCAAGCCCCGGCCGCGGCCCGCCTTCGTGGACGCCGTCGTGACGCCGGTGCTGCAGCCCGCCAGCGACGCCTTCCTGGCCGAACTCGACCGCACCACCGTGGCGGACCTCTGCGCCTGTGCCGAGAGCCTGGGACTGCGCCCGGATCCGGGCCTCGACTTCACGATCTGACGCGCCACCCGCTCCAAAGTCATGCCCGGGCTTGTCCCGGGGCACCCACGCCGGCCCGCGCCAACGCCGTCAGGAGGGCGCGCGGCGCAGGTGCTCGGCGAGGCGGGGCATGATCTCGACGAAATTGCAGGGGCGGGCCCGGTAGTCGAGCTGGTGCGCCAGGATGCCGTCCCAGGCGTCGCGGCAGGCGCCGGGCGATCCCGGCAGGGCGAACACGAAGGTCGTGTCGACGAGCCCTGCGGTCGCGCGGGACTGGATGGTCGAGACGCCGATCTTGTCGAAGGAGATCCGGTGGAACACGGCCGAGAAACCGTCCATCCGTTTCGTGAACAGCGCCTCGACGGCTTCCGGGGTGACGTCGCGCCCGGTGAAGCCGGTCCCCCCCGTGGTCAGGACCACGTCGACGGCGGGATCGGCGACGAAGCCCGACACGGCCGCGCGGATGGCCGCGACGTCGTCCCGCACGAGGCTGCGGCCGGCGAGCCTGTGGCCCGCGGCCGTGAGACGCTCGACCAGCGTATCGCCCGAACGGTCGCCCGCGAGGTCGCGCGTGTCCGACACGGTGACGACCGCGATGCCGAGCGGCACGAAGGTGCGGTCGGGATCCAACCTGCTCATGCGTCCCTGCCTCGCCACCCGTCGCGCCTCGTCGGCGGTGTATAGGACGGCGCCGGCCGCGACGCCACCGGTGCCGATACGGCCGGAACGGTCGCGCCCGGTCAGAAGCCGAGCGTCACCCCGGGTGTCGTGCCGTTGCCGCCGCCGAGCCCGATGCCGATATGGCGGGGATCGCCGGAGGGCGCGTCGTCCTCGCCGGGCGTGCCGAAACTGTTCTGGCGCGCCCGCGACAGCGCCGAACCCGAGCGGGTGGGCACGAGGTCGTAGGAGGATGCGGCCGGCACGCCGCCCGCCGTCGCGGCCGCGGGCTTGCGCCGCGCCGCCTTGGCGCGCTTCACGGCGGTGGCCCGTGCCGGCGCGGCGCCGGCGGGGGCCGTGCCGGCCGAGGGCCTGCCCGCCTGCGCGGCCTCCTGCGCCAGCGCCGGCAGCGCGGCGGACAGCAGCGGGACGAGGGCGAGGAGCGCCAGCCCGTGACGGACGTTCATGGGTGTCCTTTCCAGTCTCGAGAGGCCTCGAGGTCGTTCCGGCCCCGTGGTGGCGCCCGACCATGACGTCAGCAAGGCCGAACGACCCTGTTGGGCCGCCCGCGAGACCTGCCATCCGGGAGACTTGCCCCGAGGGGGCGAGGGCCATCGCGGCACGCGCGCGCCTGCGGCGTTGCGCCGCCTCGGCTTTCGTGGTCCTGTGGCCCCGGCGCAACCCGGGCCCAGGGCCACGGGTCGCCCCACGATGCCGGCGGTGGGCGGCCCCGGCATCGCGGACACGATCCCGAGCCCGGAGGATCGCATGCGCCGCCCGCACGTCTACGAACGGTCCGTGCCCCGCGCGAGGCGCGAGGCCTACCAGCAGCCGGAGGGTGGTGACCGCCAGGCCGCCCGCGTGACGCTGCGCGCGCTCCCCGCCATGATGGCGGCCGCCGATGCCGCGGGCCTCACCGCGCTCCTGGGCCTGCTCGCCGCGGCCCGCGCCGAAGCCGAGCGGGTCGACGCCGGAGCCGCGCCCGGCCCCTGAGGCCGGCGGCCGCCGCACCTCGACGGTGCGGTGGCGAGGCTCCGGCGCCGGCGCCTATTTGGCGCAGGTCAGGGTCAGGCTGGCGGCCGCCGTGGCATCGGCAGGTGCCGGGCAGGTGGCCGTGCCGTCCTCGGCGAGGCTGGCGCCCGTCGAACAGGTGGCGGCGACCGTCTGCCCCTCGCTCCCGCATGTGGCCGACACGGACTGGCCCGGCTGTCCCAAGGTCCTGTGCAGCGTGAAGGTGAGCTTCTGCGCGGCGGCTGCGGCCTCGCCGGCGGGACCGGCAGGGCCGACCGCGCCGACGGGACCCGCCGGGCCCGCGGGACCGGCCGGGCCCACATCACCCTTCGGCCCGGGGATCCCCGGAGTGCCCGCCTGGCCGTCGGCGCCTGGATCGCCCTTGGCCCCGGCCTGGCCCGCCGGACCGATGTCGCCCTTCGGCCCGGGCGCGCCCTGCGGCCCCTGAGGCCCTGCCGGGCCGGCGGGACCGGCCTGGCCCATGGCTCCCGCGGGCCCGACGGGACCCTGGGCGCCGGCGGGACCGGCGGGGCCGGTCGGGCCGGACTGACCGGGTTCCGGCTTCGAACATGCAGCGACGGCCAGGAGGCCGAGCAGGGAGGCGATGGCGAGCGAGGGACGCATGGATGCTCCTGTGTGGGACCGCCACGCTACGGGTTCTTGCGCGGCGCGCAAAGCCGAAGCCTGGCCGGTGATGGCCGATGCCGGCCGGCTCCGCTTGACTCGCGGTGGGGTGGAACCCTATCTCCCGACGACATTAGAAACGTTCCAAACTATGGGGCCGCCGTGAAGCGCTTCGACCAACTGACCGAGCCCGAAGTCCTGGCGCTCGCCATCTCCAACGAGGAAGAGGACGGGCGCATCTACGCCGACTTCGCCCACGCGCTCCGGGAAGACTATCCCGACACGGCGCTGGTGTTCGACGACATGGCGGTGGAGGAGAACGAGCATCGGCGCCAGTTGATCGAGCTGTTCCGCACCCGGTTCGGCGAGCACATCCCGCTGGTGCGCCGCCAGGACGTGCACGGCAACATCGCCCGCAAGCCGGTGTGGCAGGTCCGGGCGCGCGGGGTGGCGGCCATGCGCCGGCAGGCGGCCGAGATGGAGCGCGACGCCGAACGCTTCTACCGGCAGGGGGCGGCCCGCACGAGCGACGCGGGGACGCGCAAGCTGCTGGGCGACCTCGCCGAGGCGGAGGCGGGCCACGAGCGGGCCGCCGGCGCTTCCGAGGAGAAACGCCTGCCGGGCGAGACGCGCGGCCGCGAGGACGACGACGCGCGGCGGCGGTTCGTGCTGCAGGTCGTCCAGCCAGGGCTCGTCGGCCTCATGGACGGGTCGGTCTCGACGCTGGCGCCCGTCTTCGCCGCCGCCTTCGCCACCCACAATTCCTGGAACGCCTTCCTGGTGGGCCTCGCCGCCTCGCTGGGTGCCGGGATCTCGATGGGCTTCGCCGAAGCGCTGGCCGACGACGGCAAGCTGTCGGGCCGGGGCACGCCGCTGCTGCGCGGGCTCGTGTGCGGGCTGATGACGGTGGCGGGCGGCATCGGCCACACCATCCCCTACCTCCTCCCCGACTTCTACACCGCGACCGTGGTGGCGGCCATCGTGGTGCTGTTCGAGCTCGCGGCGATCGCCTGGATCCAGTGGCGGTTCATGGACACGCCCCCGGTTTCGGCGGCCGCCAAGGTGATGCTCGGCGGCGGCCTCGTGCTGGCGACGGGGATCCTGATCGGCACCGCCGGCTGAGACCGGCGGTCCCCGCCGCGGGGCGGGGGCGGGCGAGATGGCCGCGGCCCGGATCGCTCTGAGGGACTCTGCCGCGGCCACCCGAGCCGAGGCGCCCGCCCGGCTCGAGCGAAACCATAGCGGGGAATGGCCGCAATGGAAGGGGGCGCGCCGCCGGCGTGGTTTCGCGTCTCAGGGATCGTCTCGGGTTCCACCGGACCGCGTCGCGCGGCGCCCCCTCCTCGGCCATGCCCGTACTTATCCCGGGCACCCACGCCGGCCCGCGCCATCGCGGGTCCTCGGGCCGGGCCGGGGCCGTTCGGGGGACGGCGCAGCTCGGCGCGGCGTGGGTGGCCGGGACAAGCCCGGCCATGACGGGAGGGAGGGCGGGGATCGATGTCGCGCCACCTTGCCCTCCCTCACCGCTCTCTCTTCGCCCCCTCCATGGTCATGCCCGGGCTTGTCCCGGGCACCCACGCCGACCCGCGCCATCGCGGGTGCTCGGGCCGGGCCGGGGCCATCCGGGGGACGGCGCAGCTCGGCGCGGCGTGGGTGGCCGGGACAAGCCCGGCCATGACGGGAGAGAGGGTGGGGATCGTTTCGGATCCCGCATTCGCCTCCTCACCGGCCTTTCCACACCCTCTCCACAGTCATGCCCGGGCTTGTCCCGGGCACCCACGCCGGCCCGCGCCATCGCGGGTGCCTCGGGCCGGGCCGGGGCCGTCCGGGGACGGCGCAGCTCGGCGCGGCGTGGGTGGCCGGGACAAGCCCGGCCATGACGGGAGGGAGGGTGGGGATCGATGTCGCGCCACCTTGCCCTCCCTCACCGCTCTCTCTCTTCGCCCCCTCCACAGTCATGCCCGGGCTTGTCCCGGGCACCCACGCCGGCCCGCGCCATCGCGGGTCCTCGGGCCGGGCCGGGGCCGTCCGGGGGACGGCGCAGCTCGGCGCGGCGTGGGTGGCCGGGACGAGCCCGGCCATGACGGGAGGGAGGGCGTGGACCGATGGCGCGCCATCGGATCGTCCCTCGACCGGTTTCCTCCACCCTCTCCACCGTCATGCCCGGGCATCGACGCCGGCTGACCGTCCACGCGACCTAGCCCGCCTCGGCATGCCGGTCCGCCAGCCAAGCCATCAGCGCCGGCCAGGGCGGCTCGGCCGTCGTATCGACGGTGAAGACCGGGGCGCGCCCCGTCGGCCGCGCGCGGTCCGCGAGGGCGATGAGCTCGGGGATGTAGTCTTCGCCCGGGTGGCCGGCGCTGCGCTGCCCGAGCCGGGCCCGGTAGCGTTCGGCCAGGACGGCCCCGGGCGCGTGGCACCAGACTTCGGCCACCTCGTCCCAGCCCGGCGGTGGCGAGATGGCGGTCGAGCACGTCGAGCGGCTGAAAGCCGAACCAGGCGTCGATCACCACGCAGGCGGGGTCCGGCCAGTCCCCGATGGCGTTGAAGATCACCGCGTAGCTGGCGCGGCCGAGCTTGCGATTGTGCTCGCGGTCGCCGATGCCGAAATGGTCGAAGAGCGGGTCCTTCACGGTGTCGAGCACCATCAGCGGGCAGCCGAGCCGGGCCGCGATGCCCCGCGCCACCGTGCTCTTGCCGCTGGCCGGGATGCCGTTGACGAGGATCGCGCGCTTCATCCGGCCGACCCCGGCCGGGCCAGGTCCGCCCCGATCGACGGCGCTTCGGCCTCGACGAGGTGGTCGATCAGGGCCGAGATGGCGGCACCGATCACGCCGGCATCGTCGCCCAGCGTCGCGGGCGCGACGGCGCATTGATACCAGGCGGACCGCGAGGGCGCGCGGGCGAGGGCGCGATGCGCCGCCGTGCCGAGGCCGCCGCCCGAGCAGCACGATATCGGGGTCGACGGCCGCCACCAGGCTGTCGATGGCGGCCCGTAGCGGCAGGGCCCAGGCGTCGAGCACCCGCCGGGCCACGGCCTCGCCGTGCAGCCTCGCGCTCCAGCAGCGCCTCGGCCCGCGTCCCCGGCGGGAGGCCCGCCTCGGCGATCAGCCGGCCGAGCGCGGTGCCCGAACTCGTCGTCTCGACGCAGCCGGTGCGCCCGCAGACGCAGGGCCGGCCCGCGACCTCGACGGTGACGTGGCCGAGCTGGCCGCCGGTGGCGCGGCCGCGCAGCACCTTGCCGTCGACCGCGATGGCGCCCCCGATGCCGGTGCCGATCGTGAACATCACGACATTGTCGTAGCCCTGGGCGGCCCCGGCCGCCATCTCGCCGACGAGCGCCATGTTGCAGTCGTTGTCGGCCGCCACCGGCTTGCCGAGCGCGGCCTCGAGGCGCTCGGCGAAGTCCATGCCGGCGAGGTCGAGGTAGCCGCCCGACAGCACGGTGCGGCTGCGCGCGTCGACCCGCCCCGGGACGCCGATCCCGAGACCGGCGACGCCGGGCTCGTCGAGGCTGCGGCACAGCGCGGCGATCCGCTCCAGCACGCGCTCGGGATCGCGCGTGATGGGCTCGGAGCGGAAGTCCAGGATCTCGCCGATGCCGGACACGCGGGCGGCGCGCAGGTTGGTGCCGCCGATGTCGATGCCGATGGCGGTCGCCGCGGGGTTTGGCATGGCAGGGCCTTTCCCGGGGCGGTTCAGGCGGCTCGGGCGGCGCGGCTGCGCGCCACGACGTCCTGGATCTGGCGCAGGCGCGGCACCGCGATGCGGGTCAGCCGGTCGCGCGTCACGGCGCGGTCGAGCGAGATGCAGTCCTTCCACAGGGCCCGGCCGGCGATCACGCCCGAGGCGCCGTTGCGCATGGCGGTCTCGACCTGGCCGATGAAGGTCTCGTGGTCGACGCCGGCCGACAGCACCGCCCAGGGCACGTCGCCGCACATCGCCGTGATGGCGGCGCAGCTGTCCGCCGTGCCGGGATAGGGCAGTTTCAGCACCTTGGAGCCGAGGTCGAGGCAGATGCGCGTGCCCGCCTCGATGAGCGCGGGAAACCGCGCCTTGTAGTCGGCCTTGGTCTCGCCCGGCAATTCGTAGGTGAGGAACTCGACGACGAGCAGCAGGTCCTCGCGGGCGAAATCCGCGATGCAGCGTCGAGGATGGCGATGTTGTGGGGATTGGCGGCGGGCTGGTCGGGCCGGAGATAGACCATGATCTTGCCGCCCGTGCCGCCGAGCGCACGCACCCGCCGGGCATCGATGCCGGGCACGAGCCGCGACAGGCGGTAGCCCTCGGGCGTCGTGTCGAAGCCGGAGGCATCGAGGCCGATCAGCAGCGCCGTGTCGCGCGCCAGGACCCCGTCCTCCACCACCTGGGGCACCGCGCAGACGGGGTCGAGCAGGATGCAGGAGGCCTGGCTGGCGAGGTAGCGGGTGAGGTCGGCCTTGGTCTCGCCGAGCATGGCCTCGGAGATGGCGGCCTCGTCGGCCGGGGTCGCCGCCATGATCTGGCGCATGCCGCCGCGCTGGTCGGCGGCGATCACCATCATGGCGCCGTCGCGGCCGCAGATCTGCTGGTAGCCGCGGAATTCCGCGGTGGTCATCCTGGTCATCGTCTGGCTCCGGAGCGGCGGCGTGCCGCGGGGTCCGGGAACTCGGGCCCCGGTGGTTCCCGTGATGTGCCGCGGGTGAGGCGTCGAGGCGCGAGCGCCTCAGCCGCCGATCATCAGCTTCACGACCTCGTCGGGGGTCGTGTCTTGCGATGCGCCGTTCGCCCGCGAGGCTGCCGCGCCGCAGCACGACGATCCGGTCCGAGACGGCGAAAATGTCCTGCAGGTTGTGCGAGATGAAGATCACCCCGCGCCCCTGCGCCTTGAGGGCCTGGATCAGCGCCGAGCACCTTGCGCTGCTCGGGCACGCCGAGCGCCGCCGTGGGCTCGTCCATCAGGATGACGCGGGCGTTCCAGTAGATCGCCCGGCCGATCGCCACCGCCTGCCGCTGGCCGCCCGAGAACCGCCCGACGGGCGCGTCGAGCCGGTCGACGTGGAAGTCGAGCTGCGCCATCGTGGCCTTGGCGGCCTCGGCCATGGCGCGGCGGTCGATCACCGGCAGGAGGCCGAAGGCGCGCCGCATGGGCTCGCGCCCGAGGAAGATGTTGGCGCCGATCGACAGGTTGTCGGCCAGGGCGAGGTCCTGGTAGATGGTCTCGATGCCCTCGCGCCGCGCCGCCTCCGGGGTGGCGAAGTCGACGCGCGCTTGCCGTCGAGCCGGATCTCGCCGTCGTCGGCGCGGTAGACGCCGGAGATCATCTTGGTGAGGGTCGACTTGCCGGCGCCGTTGTCGCCCGCGAGCGCCACGACCTCGCCCGGGATGGAGCGCCAGCGAGACGCCCTTCAGGGCTTCGACGCCGCCGAACCGCTTCGACACCGCGCGGACGTCGAGGATGGGGCGCGGGAGCCTCCACGGCACTCATCAGCGCTCTCCGCCGAGCTTGCGTTGCGTCTGGTCCACCAGGACCGAGATGATGATGACGACGCCCACCGAGACGAACTGCCAGAAGGGCTCGACGTCGATGAAGACGAGGCCGTACTGGATGACCGCGATGACGCAGCGAGCCCGCCACCGTGCCCAGGATCGTGCCCGAGCCGCCGAACAGGCTCGCGCCGCCGATCACCACGGCGGCGATGGAATCGAGCAGCAGCGGCTCGCCCGCCTGGGCGGCGCCGGCCGTGAAGCGGGCCGCGTAGAGCACGCCGCCGATGCCGGCGCAGAGCGCCGACAGGAGGTAGAGCTTGCGCGTGTGGCGCCCGACGCCGATGCCGGCCCGCAGCGCCGCCTGTTCGCTGGCCCCGATCGCATAGGTGTGCTGGCCGAAGCGCGTCTGGCCGAGCAGGTAGTGCATCACCAGCACGAACAGCGCCGTGACGACGACCACCACCGGGAAGCCGAGCACGCGGCCGTTGCCGAGCGCCGCGAACCAGTCGTTGGCGACCGGCACCGTCGTGCCGTTGGCGAGCAGGAAGGCCGCACCGCGCGCCACGCCGAACATGCCGAGCGTGCCGATGAAGGGGGGCACCTTGAGCTTGGAGATCAGCCAGCCGTTGACGGCGCCGGGGACCAGCGCCACGACGAGGCCGGCCGCGATGCCGACCAGCATGGCGGGGAAGGCCGGCATGGCGGTGCCGGCCACGTTGGTGGCCTGGGCCGCGATCACGGCCGAGAGGCCCATGATGAAGCCGACCGACAGGTCGATGCCGCCCGCGATGATCACGAAGGTCTCGCCCAGCGCCAGCAGCAGCGGCGCCACGGCGAAGACCGCGATGGATTGCGCGTTGTAGGCCGAGAAGACGAAGCTCGTGCCGTAGCTCAGGCGCGCCCAGGTCTCGAAGACGACGAGCAGCAGGGCCAGGAACAGCCAGGCCCGGAACGAGGCCAGCGACGACGACCCAGCGCCGGTGCGGCGGCCGGGGCGGCGGTTGGCCCGCAGGCGCGAGGGTTGGGCGATGGACATGCGCGGCTCCGACGAGCGCTGATGGGTCGGGCCGCCGCGCAGGGCGGCCCGCATCGGGGACGGCTCAGTCCTTGTAGACGAACTTGGCGACGTCGGGCTGGTCGATGTTGGACTTGTCCATCTCGGTGAAGCCGGTGCCGATCAGCACCGGGATCGACTGGCCGGTGAGGTGCGCATAGGCCGAGATGACGCCGTAGTAGCCGATCTCGGCCGGGTGCTGGGCGATGACGGCGTCGATGAGGCCCGACTTGATGTCGCCCACCATCGAGGTCGGCGCGTCGAAGCCCACGACCTTGACCTTGCCGGCCAGGCCGCCCTGCTTCACGCCGTTGGCGGCGCCGAGCGCCGAGAACAGGTTCGCGCCGAACACGCCCGCGAGATCCGGGTTGCGGGCGTAGACCGACTGCACCTGCGAGGCCGCCTTGTTGGCGTCGTCGTCGTTGAACTGCGTCTGCAGGATCTGGATGCCGGGATGGGTCTTCATCTCGGCCTCGAAGCCTTCCTCGCGCTGGTCGGTCGTCGAGATGCCGGGCTTGACGTTGGCGACATAGACCTTGCCCTTGTCGCCGATGGCCTTGGCGAGGGCGCGGGCCGCCATCTTGCCGCCGAGCAGGTTGTCGGACGCGATGTAGGCGAGCGGGAAGTCGGCGTTGCCGCTCCCGGTCTGGTAGGCGCCGGTGCCGATGAACGTATCCACCGTGATGACCGGGATGCCGGCGTCGGCCGCCTTCTTGAGCGGCTGGACCAGCTGGGTCTTGTCGGTCGGTGCCACCAGGATGGCGTCGGGGTGGCGCGCGATCACGGCGTCGAGCACGGGAGTCTGCGTCACCGGGTTGAAATCCGGCGCGCCCTGGAAGACGAGGTCGGCGCCCACGGCCTTGGCGGCCGCTTCGGCCCCCTTGCGCATGGTGATGTAGAAGGCGTCCGTCGTCAGGCCCGGCACCAGAGCGATGGTGAACTTCTTCTCGGCCTGAGCCGCCGTCACGCTCACCAGCGTCGACACGGCCAGGGCGGCGAGACCCGTCAAAGTCTTCTTCAAAGTGTCCTCCCGATGCTTGCTTCATGGATGGCGACGCCGCCGTTTCGGCTTGTTCCGTCGTCTCGGGGAGGCTAGGTCTGGCTCCGAAGCGCGTCAACGAAAAAGTTGACGCGCGGAAAATTTCCGGGTCCTCTCGGCGGAGCCGGCCGACGTCGCCGCGACGTCCAGGATGAGGAATGCACGACCACCCGATCAGGAACATGGAGGAGTTCTCGCTCCTCAGCGGCATCTCGCGGCCGACCCTGTCGAAATATTTCAACGACCCGGCGAGCGTGCGGGCCTCGACGCGTGCCCAGATCGAGCAGGCGCTCAAGCGCTACGACTACCGGCCGAACCTGTTCGCCGTGAACCTCAACAAGCGCAAGCCCAAGATCGTCGGCATGGTGGTGCCGGACCTCGCCGACCCGTTCTTCGCCCAGCTGGTGCGCCTCATCGAGCGGCGCTGCACGGCGCTGGGCCTGTTCCTGATGGTGCTGAGCTCGGGCGGGGAGGCGAGCCTCGAGGCCCGGGCCATCGAGACGCTGCTGTCCTTCAAGATCGCCGGCGCCATCCTGGCGCCGCTCGGCCGCACCTCCAAGGCCGGCCTGATCCAGAACCTCCAGGCGCGCATCCCGGTCGTCTTCGTCGATTCGCGGCTCGACGCGGCCGCCGCCTTCGTGGGCACCGACAACCGCCAGAGCGTCGGCCTCATCACCCATTACCTGTGCAGGACGGGCGAACGCCCGACCTTCGTCGAGATGCCCGCCGTCAACCACAACGCGGCCGAGCGGCGCGCCGCCTATGTGGCGGCGATGGAGGAGCTCGACCTGCAGCCCGAGATCGTTCCGGTGCCGGCCGCGCGCGACTGGAACTTCGAGGAGGTGGGGTTCGCGGCGGCGCTGGGCGTGATCGACGGGCGCACCGGGTTCCCGACCCGGACCTTGCTCTGCGCCAACGACCGGATCGCCACCGGCGTCATGGCGGCGGCGTTCCAGCGCGGGCTCAAGGTGGGGCGCGATCCGGACTGCGCGCTGCGCGTCGCCGGCCACGACGACCAGCCCTTGAGCCGCTTCGCCTGCCCGCCGCTGACCACGGTGGCGCAGGACTACGAAGCCCTCGCCGGCACGGCGCTCGACATCCTGCTGGCCCGGATCGACGGCGAGCCCGGGGCGGACCGCGCCGCCGGCCAGGCGCGGATCGCGGCACGGCTGGTGATGCGCGCCTCCGCGTGAGGCGGCGCGTCGCCCCGCGGGGTCGCGTCTGTTAGGGTCCCGGGCATGCATTCCGGCGATCCTCCGTCCGCTTCCCCGCCCGCGCCCGACGCTGGCGCCAACGCGCTGCCCGCCCTGCGCCAGGAGCGCCTGCTCGACCTGCTGCAGACGCGTGGCCAGGCCACCGTCGCCGAACTCGTCGTGCTGCTCGACGTGTCGCGCGACACCGTGCGGCGCGACCTCGATGCGCTCGATGCGCGCGGCCTGCTGGTGCGCACCCATGGCGGGGCGGTGCACCGGGACCGCATGGTGCGTGTCGACACGACCCTCGGCCTGCGCATGGACGCCCATGCCGAGGCCAAGCGCCGCATCGGCATCGCGGCCGCCGGCCTCGTGCGCGACGGCGAGACGCTGCTGCTCAACGGCGGCTCGTCGACGGTCGCCTTCGCGCTGGCGCTGGCGGAGCGGCGCGACCTCACGGTCGTGACCAACAACCTGCGCATCCCCCCCGCCGTGCCCGAGGGTGCCGTGCGCGCCGTCTACGTGATCGGCGGCACCTACTGGGCCGTGTCGCAGGTCACCATCGGGCCGCTGGGCCTGCCGGGCATCTCGGGGTTCGACGCCGATTCGGCGGTGGTCGGCATCACGGGCGTGTCGGCGGACGGCCTCACCATGGGGCGGCTCGAAGAGGCCGTCGGGACCGCCGCCATGATGGCGGCGGCCAAGCGCACGATCGTGCTCGCCGATGCCAGCAAGTTCGACGTCTCGGCCTTCGCGCGCGTCGCCTCGCTCGGCCGGATCCAGCATCTCGTGACCGACGCCCCGCCGCCGGCCGCGATCGCGGAGGCGCTGGAGCGCGCCGGGGTCCAGGTGCTGGTCTGCGGCTGAGCGCGGCAGGGCCGGTGCTCAGAAGAACAGGCTCGCGGCTCCCACCAGCCCGGCGGCGCGGCCGAGGGCCGCCGCGACGACCGGCACGTCGCGGTAGGGCGGCAGGGCGCGGCCGCGGATCGTCGCCGCGACCAGCGGGGCCATGAGGTCGAGGCCGGCCGCGACCCCGCCGCCCACCACGATGCGCTCGGGCGCGTAAAGGTGGAGCAGGTTGGCGAAGCCGAGGCCGAGCCAGCGGGCCTCGCCGGCGAGGAGGTCCAGCGCCAGCGCGTCGCCGGTCCGCGCGGCCTCGACCACGTGGCGGGCCGTGACGGGACCGCCGCCGGCGTGCTCGCGCAGCACGGCCCCTTCCGGTCCGACCGCCCGGCGCGTGGCGTCGCGTCCCAGCGCGGTGCCCGACGCCAGCGCCTCCCAGGTGCCGGGCGCGCCGCCGAACAGCGTCTCGGCGGAGGTGGCGTCGACCGTCATGTGGCCGATCTCGCCCGCGAGGCCACGCGCGCCGAGCAGCAGGCGCCCTCCCGCCACGATGCCGCCGCCGATGCCCGTGCTGACGGTGACGAAGACCATGTCGCGCGTGCCGCGGCCCGCACCGAAGCGCCATTCGCCGAGCGCCGCCGCATTGGCGTCGTTGGCGAGGCGGACCGGCAGGCCGAGGCGTCGCTCCACCAGAGCCGCGAGCGGCACGTTCCGCCAGCCCGCCAGGGTCGGGGGCGCGAGGGCGAGGCCCGCCACGGGGTCGAGCGGGCCGGGAGCCGCGATGCCGAGGCCGACGATTTCGCCGGCTCCGCCGTCCCGCAGCACGCCGCCCGCGATGCCGGCGATCTGCGCCACGACGGCCTCCGGGCCGCCGCCGCTGTCCGTCGCGGCGGCGACGAAGCCCGCGACGCCGCCGGCCTCGTCGACCAGCGCGGCCCTGAGCTCCGTGCCGCCGAGGTCGACCGCCAGCGCCCGGCGCATCAGCGGGCGGAAGCTCCGGGCGCCGGCAGGCCGTGGAGCCAGGCCGTGCGGGCGGCGAGGTCCGGCGCCCCGAAGGCGAGCGATCCCAGCACGACGGTCTCGGCGCCCGCCGCGCGGAGCCGCGGAACGGTCGTGTCGCGGATGCCGCCGTCCGCGGCGAGCCGGACCGCGTCCTCGCGTCCGGCCGCCCGCATCAGGCCCCGCATGGCGTCGAGCCGCGGACAGGCCTCGTCCGAAAGGCCCTGGCCCTTGACCCCGATGGCGGTGCCGAGCAGCGTGACGAAGGCGACCCGGTCGAGCCAGGGGCGGGCGACCTCGACCGGGGTCTCGAGGCGCAGCACGAGGCCGGCCGCGCACCCGAGATCGCGGATCAGCGCCAGCGCCTCGTCCACGACCGGGCCGTTCTCGGCATGCACCGTGATGAGGTCGGCTCCCGCTTCGGCGAACTGGCGGACCTGTTCGAGCACGATGTCGCCTTCGACCATGAGGTGGAGGTGGAGCGGCGTCCGCGTCAGGGCGCGGATGCGCGCCACCTGGTCGGGAAAGAACAGGAAGGCGGGCGCGAACCGGCCGTCCGCGACGTCGATATGGTAGAGGTCGGCATGGGCCTCGGTGCGGGCGAGGTCGCGCTCGATGTTGGCGAGGTCGGCGGACCACAGCGAATATTCGCCGAGCAGGCGGCCGCGGGGCAGGGCGGAGAGCCAGCCGGCGTCGGGTCTCTGGGTCATGGCGGCTCCGTCAGGTGAGGCGGTCGAGGAAGGCCGCGATGGCGGCGCGGAAGGCCGCCGTATGGGCGGCGCGTTCGCTCTGCTTGGGCGGGATGCGGGCCAGCGTGGCGCCGGGGATCGTGCCGGCGAGCTCCTCCGCGAACTCCAGGGGATGGACGAGGTCCTCGGTGTGGCCGATCACCAGGGTCGGCACCGCGAGGGCGGCCGCCTCGGCCCGGTCGACGCCCGGGCCGTCCCGGGCGATGTCGTAGAGGACGTCGGCCAGGACGTCGGGGGCCGGCGCGTCGAAGAAGCCGATCAGCGAGGCATAATTGTCGGGGGCGTCGCGGGCGAGGCGCCGCCCCGTCGGCGATGCGGCGAAGCGCGCCTTGGCATCGGCGGGCGGGCCCGCCCGCATCATCGCGGCGGCCTCGGCATAGGGCTGCATGTTGGCCGGCGCGGCGTCGAAGAGCCAGGCCGGGCGCGCCAGGACGAGGCCGCGGACCCGGCCGGGGTGGCGCACCGCGAGGTGCAGCGCCACGGCGGCTCCCATCGAGGTGCCGCCGAGGACGAAGTCCCGCGCGCCGCCGGCGTCGCAGAAGGCCAGCGCGTCGGCGGCGAAGAGGCCGATCGAGAAGGGCCGCCGCGTGCCGGCGTCCGAACCGCCGTGGCCGCGGCATTCCAGTGTCAGGCGGCGGATGCCGGGATGGTCGGGCACGGTCTCGGCGACCTGCGCCTGCGATCCTCCGAGCCCGTGCTGATACAGGAACGGCAGGCCCTCGCCCACGGCAAAGCCCTGCAGGGCGGCGCCGTCCCGCGAAAGGGGAAGCCCTGCAGGGCGGCGCCGTCCCGTCGAGAAAGGGATGCGGCTCACCGGGCGACCGCGTCGCGCAGGAAGGCCGCGACGCCGGGCGCCTCGCCGGCCGCCAGCCCATGGGTGACGAGCGGCCCGTCGAAGCCCACGGCGCGTAGGCGGGCGATGAAATCCGGGAAGTCGACGACGCCCGTCCCCGCCGTGACGAAGGCGCCGGCGGCGTCGCGGTCCTTGGCATGCGCCATGGCGATGGCGTCGCCCGCCGTCTCGACGGCTTCGGCCACGATGCGCCGCGCGTCCGCCCGGCCCGCACGCTCGAACAGGTTGGCGGGGTCGAGCACGATCCGCAGGCGGCGCGACCCCATCTCGCCGATGAGGCGCCGCGCATCGGCGGCCGAGATCGACGACATTGGCCTGCTCGGGCTCGATGCCGAGGTCGACCCCGGCGCTTTCGGCCAGGGCCAGCGCGCGTTCCATCTCGTGCGCGAGGTCGGCCCAGGCCTCGGGGCGGGCATTGTCGGGGTGGTGGCGCCACTGGTCGTCGGGGTCGCGGGTGCCGGTGCACAGCGTGACGAGCGGGATGCCGAGCGCCGCCGCGGCCTCGACCAGGACGGCGAGGCGGGACAACCCGTCCCGGCGCACCGCGGGATCGGGGTGGATCATGTTGTAGGTGGCCGACAGGGCCGAGAGCGCGACCCCGCTCGCCGCCGCGCCGGCCCGCACGCGGGCGATCACCTCCGGCGGTACCGCGTCCGGCAAGGGCGGCAGGCCGCAGCAGGCCATGTTGAACTGCGTGCAGCCGTAGCCGGCCCGGCGCGACGGCGCCGCAGCACCGCGGCAGGATCGGTGCCCGGGAAGGTCTTGGCGAAGATGCCGAGCCGCATCAGACCGCTCCCGTCATGCCGGCGACCGGGACCGCCCGCCCGCTGCGGACGGATTCGGCGATGGCCGCCATGGCGCGCACCGAGGCGAGGCCGTCCTCGATATCGGCGCCCCGCTGGGGCACGCCGTCGAGCACGCTGGCGGCGAAACCCTCGAGCTGCCGGCGGAAGAAATGGCCATCCGCGCCGAGCACGCGGCGCGTCGTGGCATCGGCCTCGTGGAAGATCTCGACGTCGCTGGACTTATAGTACCAGGGATTGTAGGTCCGGGCCAGGATGCTGCCGTGCTCGCCGTAGAGTTGGAAGCCTTCGAACCAGTCCATCCGCACCGCCACGGTGAGGTCGAGGTGGCCGAGCGTGCCGTCGGCGAAGCCGGTCTCGACGAACCAGCAGATAGGCGCCGAACCGCTCGGACAGGCGGGCCCGCACCTCGGTGATGTCGCCGCACAGGAACCGCGCCGTATCGACGAGGTGGCTGCCGTGGGCCAGCATGAAGTAGCGGCGCAGGTCCGCCTTCGGGTCTCCGGCGGGCTTCTTCTGCAGCGCGCTCGACACCGGCAGGGGCTGCACGGCATCCGTCATCGTGTAGCGGTGGGTCGAATCGCAGTACCAGGCCTTGAGCGCCAGCCGCTGGCCCATCTCGCCGTCGATGAAGGCCTTGGCGGCTTCGAGCCCCGGATCGAAACGCTTCATGTGGCCGACCTGGAGCACCCTGCCGGTGCGGCGGACCGTGGCGCGCAGGGCTTCGACGTCCTCGACCACGGTGCCGAGCGGCTTCTCGCAGAGCACGGCCTTGCCGGCCTCCAGCGCCGCCATGGCGGCGGGAACGTGCCAGGCGTCCGACGTCGCCACGATCACGGCCTCGACCGCGGGATCGGCCAGCATGGCGTCGTAGTCCGTGAAGGTCCTCTCGGGCGCGTAGAAGGCGGCCATGCGGGCGAGGAGGTCGGGCGCGGCATCGCAGATCGCGTAGAGCTCCGCGTTGCGCGCCTTGGTGCAGGCTTCGAGGTGGGCGAACTGCGCGATGGGTCCCGCGCCGAGCACGCCGACGCGCAGGCGCCGGGCATCCTTCCTGATCATCGGTCGCCTCCCGCGCCGGCGGCAGCCGACGCCGCGCACTCCATCTTCGCCGCAGGACACAGCAGGGCGCCGCAGTCGTCAAGCATGAAACCGCAGATCGACGCATAAAAACGCAAATGCCCGCTCCGGCCACCTGGCCGGGGCGGGCCGCGGCGGCGCTCAGCCGCCGATGTTGAAGGCCGCGAGTGCCGCCATGTTGACGATGTCGGAATCGCGCGCGCCGAGCGGCACGATCTGCACGGGCCGGTCGAGCCCCACGATCATCGGCCCGATCAGCGTGGCGCCGCCCATCTCCTGGAGCATGTGGGTCGAGATCGAGGCCGAGTGGAAGGCCGGCATCACCAGCACGTTGGCCACGTCCGACAGCCGGCAGAACGGATAGGCGGCCATGCGCTCGCGGTTCAGCGCCACGTCGGCGGCGATCTCGCCGTCATATTCGAAATCGACGTGCTGGGCGTCGAGCAGCTTCACGGCGTCCTGCACCCGCTGCGAGCGTTCGCCCGGCGGGTGGCCGAAGGTCGAGAAGGCCAGCAGCGCGACGCGCGGCTCCGTGCCGAGCCGCCGCGCCACCCGGGCGGCCTCGACCGCGATGGCGGCGAGGTCCTCGGCGTTGGGCATCTCGGTGATGGCGGTGTCGGCCACCAGCACGGTGCGGCCGCGCGAGAGCACCAGCGACACGCCCATCAGCCGGTGGCCGGGTTTGGGGTCGATGACGCGCTGGATCTCGCTCAGCGCCACCGAGAAGTTGCGCGTGACGCCCGTCACCATGGCGTCGGCGTCGCCGTTGGCCAGCATGGCGGCGGCGAAGTGGTTGCGGTCGGTGTTGATGAGCCGCTGGCAGTCGCGGAACAGCAACCCCTTGCGCTGCAGGCGCTGGTAGAGGAACTGCGCGTAGGTGGCGTTGCGGTGCGACAGGCGGGCGTTGTGGATCTCGATGCCGCGCTGCTCCTCGAGGTCGACGCCGGCCGCGAGGGCGGTCGCCTTGATGCGCTCCTCGCGGCCCACCAGCAGGGCCGTGCCGAGGCCCTGGTTGGTGAAGGACACGGCGGCGCGGATCACCTGCTCCTCCTCGCCCTCGGCGAAGATGACGCGTTTGGGGAAGCGCCGCGCGCGCTCGACGATGCGCTGGAGCGCCCCCGCCACGGGGTCGCGCCGGGCCGAGAGCTGCGCGGCATAGTCCTTCATGTCGACGATGGGCCGCCGCGCCACGCCCGTGTCCATGGCGGCGCGCGCCACGGCCGGCGGGATCGTGTGGATCAGCCGCGGGTCGAAGGGCACCGGGATGATGTAGTCGCGCCCGAAGCGCGGCCGCGAGCCGCCGTAGGCCGCCGCCACCTCGTCGGGCACGTCCTCGCGCGCGAGGTCCGCCAGCGCGTGCACGGCCGCGATCTTCATCTCCATGTTGATGGTCGTGGCGCGGACGTCGAGCGCGCCGCGGAAGATGTAGGGGAAGCCGAGGACGTTGTTGACCTGGTTCGGGTAGTCCGACCGCCCCGTCGCCACGATGGCGTCGCCGCGGACCGCATGGGCTTCCTCGGGCGTGATCTCGGGGTCGGGGTTGGCCATGGCGAAGATGATGGGCTTGGGCGCCATGCTCTTCACCATCTCGGCCGTCAGCGCGCCCTTGGCGGACAGGCCGAAGAAGATGTCGGCGCCCTCGCAGGCCTCGGCCAGCGTGCGTTTGTCGGTATCGGCCGCATGGGCCGACTTCCACTGGTTCATGCCGCTCTCGCGGCCCTGGTGGACCACGCCCTTGGTGTCGCAGAGCAGGACGTTCTGGGGCTGGAAGCCCATGGCCTTGATGAGGTCGAGACAGGCGATGCCGGCCGCGCCCGCGCCGTTGCACACCAGCTTGGTCTCGCGGATGTCGCGCCCGGTGAGCTTCATGGCGTTGAGCATGCCGGCGGCCGCGATGATGGCGGTGCCGTGCTGATCGTCATGGAAGACCGGGATGTCCATGAGTTCGCGCAGGCGCTCCTCGATGATGAAGCACTCGGGCGCCTTGATGTCCTCGAGATTGATGCCGCCGAACGAGGGGCCGAGGTAGCGCACTGCCGCGATGAAGGCGTCCGGGTCCTCGGTGTCGATTTCGAGATCGATGGAATCGATGTCGGCGAAGCGCTTGAACAGCACCGCCTTGCCCTCCATCACGGGCTTGGACGCCAGCGCGCCGAGGTTGCCGAGCCCCAGGATGGCGGTGCCGTTGGAGATGACCGCCACCATGTTGCCCTTGGTGGTGTAGTCGTAGGCCCGCGAGGGATCCTCGGCGATGGCCTTCACCGGCACGGCGACGCCGGGCGAATAGGCCAGCGACAGGTCGCGCTGAGTCGCCATGGGTTTCGTGGCGATGACTTCGAGCTTGCCGGCCCGGCCCTGGGCGTGAAACTGGAGCGCTTCCTGATCCGTGATGGTGCGGCGCTTGGGTCGGCCGCTTGTCGTGTCGTTCATTGTGTCGGGCTCGTCGTTCGGGTGCGAGGCCGGGCAGGATAGGGCGGGCGGAGGCGGAGGGATAGCGGCGAGCATCGCTTCTCCGGCAACCCCAGCGTGATGGTGGCTCCCGTATCAGACGTGCGCGTTGCGTCGCGGGCCTTTGATCTTCGCAAAGCGGGTCGGCCCTCGGCGAAGTCGGCGGATGCGGAGACGTCGGGTGCCCGCACCCTCACGACAGAGCGCTGTCGTCCAACCCTGTTCCCACGTCCTGTCGACAGGTCGAACGTGTCGACCCCGCGCCCCTCACTGCGCCGCGGCCGCACGGTTGGCGGCGCCGTCCTCGGCGAGCTTCCGGGTCAGCCAGGCGTCCAGCTTGTCGAGGGCGGGACTCGACACGGTCGGGGCGGCGGGCGGGTTGGCGTAGCCGGCGGCCTTGAGCTTGGCGTGGATGTCGTAGAGCAGGTCCGAGGAGATGCGGGCGCGGCTCTCGACGTCCTCGACGAAGCAGATGAGGTCGAAGCTCATGTTGGCTTCGCTGAGGGCGGTGAACAGCACCATCGGGGTCGGGATCGTGAGCACGCGGTCGTGCGCCTTGGCGGTCGAGACCAGGGCGGTGCGCACCTCCTCGGGGTCGGCCGAGAGCGGCACCGTGAAGCCGAGCTTGATGCGGCCCACCCGGTCGTTGCGCACCCAGTTCTTCACGACGCCCGACATCAGCGACGCGTTCGGCATGATGACGAGGGCGCGGTCGAAGGTCTCGATCTCGGTCGAGCGCACGTTGATGCGGCGCACGTAGCCCTGCTCGGCCCCGACCTCGACCCAGTCGCCGACCCTCACGGCCCGTTCCCACAGGATGATCAGGCCCGACACGAAGTTGTTGGTCACGGTCTGGAGGCCGAGGCCGATGCCGACCGACAGGCCGCCGGCGATGAGGCTCAGGCGCTCGAACGACAGGCCGAGATAGGCGAGCGCGAGGCCCAGCGCCACGATGAAGCCGACGTAGCCGAAGCTCGTCACCAGCGAGTTCTGCAGGCCCGTGTCGAGCTTGGTGTGGGGCAGGTACTGCGTCTCGAGCCAGCGCTGGACGGCGCGCTTGCCCGCCATCGCGGCGCCGAACAGCAGCACGGACAGGAGCAGCGACGAGATCGAGATCGTGGCGCCGCCGATCGAGAAGCCGAAGAAGGCGGCCTCCACCGTCGCCAGCATGTCGCCGGACTCGATGCGCCAGGGCGCCAGGACCAGCAGCACGGCGACGACGTAGAGCGCCACCTTGGTGGCGCCCGAGAGCAGGATGGCGGCCTGGTCGATCCGGTCCTGGCGCAGGCCCAGCACGCTCGACAGGCCGAGCGCGGCCGGCGTCTGGGGCCGCGTCAGCGCGCCGAAGCCCTCCTCGGTGAGGATCAGGAAGACGTAGAGGAGCTCCAGCGTGCCCGCGACCGCGATGAGCTGCTCGATCAGGAAGGCCGCGAAGGCGACGAAGCCGACCAGCACCGAGACCAGCAGGGTCAGCGCCACGACCCGGCCGGCGGTCCGCAGCAGGGTGGCCCAGCGTTGGCCGGCTTGGCCCCGCGGTCCCGCCTCGTGCCGGCGCAGCCAGCTCCTGCGCAGCGCCAGCAGCAGCGCCGCCGTGACGGCCGCGGCACCGAGCCCGCGCGTCGCGATGGCGACCGGGACGCCGACCCCGACGAACTCGTTGACCACCTCGACGAAATGCACGGCCGCGACGATCACGGTCGCCGTGATGGTGAGGTGGTAGAGGTTCTTGGCCGTGGCGTCGTCGATGGGCGGCAGGCGCCAGTTCGGGCTCTTGGGCGCGAAGAGCCCGCGTGCGAGACCGATCAGCACCGAGACGCCGATCACCGCGACCGTGAGGGCGATCCCGATGGATTGCAGCAGGGTCGGCAGGTCGAACAGCGTGACCAGCAGCCCGACGAGCAGGATCGCGGCGCTCGGTACGGCGGCGGTGGCGCCGGTGACCCGCAGGGCCCAGAGCGCCTTGCGGAACCGCCCCGGCTTGGCGGCGGGATCGCGCGCGCGCAGGCGCACCACGGCGCGCCAGGCCGGGACATAGAGGATCGCGATCAGGGCCAGGAGCACCCCGAAGGCGACGCGGCGGGTGGGAGACTGGCCGTCGTAGGCGGCCTGGCTCCAGTTGCCCGCCAGGGTGGCGATGCGGGCCGCATCGCCCGGCGCCTCGGCGGCCACGGCGGTCCACAGGCCCGGGCTGAGGAGGCTCGACGTGAGCGCGAACAGGTCGCGGGCGAAGAGGGCGCGTCGCCGGCCCACGATCGTGTCGCTGACCTGGGACGCCTGGACGGCCAGCACCCGGGCGCGTTTCTGCGTGGCGTCGAGGTCGTCGTAGAGCTTCTGCTGGGCGGCCCGCTCCTCGGTGATGGCGGGCGCCTCGGTGGTGCCGCCCTTCTCGTCCGGCTTGGGGCCGAGTTGGGCGAGCCGGTCCTTCACGGCCGCGATGCGGGGCGACAGGTCCCCCGCCACGGTGTTCATCTGGGTCGCCACGGGGTCGATCTGCTGGCGCAGCTGGACCAGAACCGCGTCGGTCAGCTCGCCGCGTGCCAGCCGCTGGTCCACCGCGTCGATGGTCTGCTTGGCCGCCTCGATGTCGCCCGCCGCCTTGCCGGGGGCCTGGGCGAGCGCCGGGCCGACGAGCAGGCACAGGACGAGCGGGAGCACGGTGAAGAAGCGAGACGGCAACAGAGGACCTCCTGGTCTGGCGGGCGGCGCGTCAGTAGAGCGGGGGGAGGCGCAGCCCCGTCTTGAACGGTCCGATCGACACGGTGCCGCCCGCGAAGCTCACGGGCAGCGCCAGCGAGCCGGCAGGTGCCGCGGGCGCCTGCGCCTTGGTGCCGAGGAGGTCGGCGAGGAGGCCGCCGACCTGGACGGCGCCGAGCGAGATGCCGAAGCGCTTGGCCAGGGCCTCGAACCCGCCGAAGCGGGCGTCGAGCCGCCCCGCCACCCGGTGGAGGTCGTCGAGGCCCAGCGTGCCGGCCCCCGCCAGCGACAGCGGCCCCTTGGCGAGCGAGAGGCTCGCGATCTCGACCCGCCCGCCCGCCCGGCGCCAGCGCTCGACGGTGGCGGGACCGAAGTCCGGCAGGTCGCCATAGGCTCGCGTGACGGTGCCCGAAAAGGTCCCCTCGAGCGGGGCCGCCTCGCCCGTCAAGCCGTCGAGCAGCGGCGCCGCGAGCTCCGTCACGGCGACGTCGACGGCGTCGGCCGGCGTCGCGGGCGAGGCCGCGGTGGTTCCCAAGGCGGGGCCGGCGTGGAGCTCGATCCGGCGGGCCGTGGCGCCGGGCGCGGCCGGGCGCGTCAGCGCGAAACCCTCGCCCACGATCTCGGCCCGCCGCCGGTCGCTGAAGATGCCGCGCAGCTTGGCGCCGAACCGGTCCCAGGCCAGCGTGAAGTCGGCGCGGCCATCCGCCGTCCGGAGGCTCATCGGCCCGTCGAGGACCAGGTAGACGGCGCTCGGCTCGTAGAGCCAGGCCCGGGCCGTCAGCCCCGCGAGGTGGCCCTCGCTCGCGGCGCCGTCCACCGTGCCGCGGAACGCGACGTCGCGGCACGCGACCGCGATGCGGAACGGGTAGCCGTCGATCGCCCGGTCCGGGCAGGTCCAGATGCGGCCGTGGGCGGCCTCGCCGACGATCCAGCCGTCGAGCGCGGCCCCGGCCTGCTGGCGCGCCACGCCCCACAGCACGCTCCAGCCCAGCACGAGGATGAAGAGCGAGAGCAGGGGCACCATGACGAGGGCGCCCGGCCGCCGCCGCCGCCGGCCGCCGCGCAGGACGATGCCGTCCGTCACGACGCCTCCCCCCGGGCCGCGACCCGGCCCGGCGCGCGTTCGCCTCGCACGACGCCCCTCCGGCCCGCGATCGGGAGCGATTTCATCGGGCTGGAACCGCCGGGGCGATTCCGACCGATCCGATCCTGCTCTAGGAGGACGGACACGGGTGGAGAGCGGCGATGACGGACGGAACCGACGACCTTTGGATCTTCGCCTACGGGTCGCTGATGTGGCGGCCGGACTTCGATCATGTGGAGTGCGTCAGGGCGCGGCTGTTCGGCTACCATCGGGCCCTCTGCATCTATTCGCACCATCACCGCGGCACGGCGGAGCGCCCCGGCCTGGTGCTGGGGCTCGACCGTGGCGGCTCCTGCGTCGGCCTGTGCTTCCGTATCGCAGCCCCGGCGCGGGCCGCAACCCTGGATGCCGTGCGGCGCCGCGAGCTGATTTCCGGGGTCTATGCGGAGATTGCGGCGCCGGTGCGCCTCGCGGACGGCCGCAGGCTGGCGGCCCTGGCCTATGTGGCGCGCCGGGACCACGTGCAATATGCGGGTGCGCTGGACCCCGCCGCGGTGGCACGGCTCGTCGCCCAGGGCCACGGCACCGGCGGCGCCAACGTCGACTACGTGCGCAACACTGAGGCGCACCTCCACGCCATGGGCATCCGCGACCTGCGGCTCGCGGCCGTGCTGGGCCGGCTCGACCGGCCGGAGGCGGCGAGCATGACGGCAGGGTCAAGCGGGTGACCGTGCGCGCCGCGGATCCGCGTCCAAGTTATCCGACAGGCCGGCTCGCGCAGCAGGAAGCTGAAAACCGGACGAGACGGGACGTTTTCAGACCAGCGTGTGGTTCACGGCTTCACCGGGGTCACGGGCCGAAGCCGGCCCGCCCGCCCCTCACGCGCGCTCCTCGAGGATCGAGCGCGCCACGATGAGGCGCATGATCTCGTTGGTGCCTTCGAGGATGCGGTGCACGCGCAGGTCGCGGACGATCTTCTCGACGCCGTACTCGCTGAGGTAGCCGTAGCCGCCATGGAGCTGGAGCGCCTCGTCGGCGACGCGGGAGCCCGCGTCGGTGACGAAACGCTTGGCCATGGCGCAGAGGCGGGTCGCGTCCGGCGCCTTCGCGTCGAGCGCCGCGGCCGCGCGGTGGAGCAAGGCGCGGGAAGCTTCGAGGTCGGTCGCCATGTCGGCCAAACGGAACTGCAGGGCCTGGTAGGCGTCGAGCCGCCGGCCGAAGGTCTGGCGCTCCGCCATGTAGGCCAGCGCCTTGTCGAAGGCCGCCTGGGCCCCTCCGAGCGAGCAGGCCGCGATGTTGAGCCGGCCCCCGTCGAGCCCCCGCATGGCGTATTTGAAACCCTCGCCCTCGGACCCGAGACGGTTCTCCACCGGGACGCGGCAGGTCTCGAAGATCACCGCGCGCGTCGGCTGGGCGTTCCAGCCCATCTTGCGCTCGTTGGCGCCGAAGGACAGGCCGGGCGTGCCGCCCTCGACCACGATGGCAGAGATGCCCGAGGGCCCGTCGCCGCCGGTCCGGGCCATCACGACGTAGAAGTCGTCGGCGTTGCCGGCGCCCGAGATGAACTGCTTCTGGCCGTCGAGCACGTAAGCGTCGCCGTCCCGCACCGCGCGGGTGCGCAGCGCCGCGGCGTCGGATCCCGAGCCCGGCTCCGTCAGGCAATAGGAGGCGAGCTTCTCCATGCGGCACAGCATCGGCACCCAGCGCCGGCGCTGCTCGGGCGAGCCGAAGCTGTCGATCATGGCGGTGCACATGTTGTGGATCGAGATGAAGGCCGCCACCGTCGGGCAGCCCTGCGCCAGCGCCTCGAAGATCACGGCCGCGTCGCGCCGCGACAGGCCGGAGCCGCCCACCTCCTCCGACACCGTGATGCCCGCCATGCCGAGCGCCGCGGCGGCCCGGATCACGTCGACGGGGAAGTGCCTGTCGCGGTCCCAGTCGAGCGCGTGAGGGGCGATGCGCTCCATCGCGAAGGCCAGCGCCATGGCGCGGATCGCGGCCGTGTCGTCCTCGCTTCCATCCTGCATCGCGCGTCCTCCCGTACCCGTCCGATGGGGTCAGCTCCCGGCCGCGTCGGCCGGGCTCTTCAGCTGCAGGCCGGTGCGGCGGCAGCTCGCCACGAGTTCGTCCTTCTGATTGTAGGCCCGGTGGATGAAGGTGACGATGCCGGCGTTGGGCCGCGAGCGGCTGTCGCGCAGCTCCGCCACCTCGGTCTCGACCCGGACGGTGTCGCCGTGGAAGAGGGGCTTGGGGAACCGCACCTCGTCCCAGCCGAGATTGGCCACCGCGGTGCCGAGCGTCGTGTCGCCGACCGAGATCCCCACCATCAGCGCCAGCGTGAAGGCGCTGTTGACGATGCGCTGGCCGAACTCGGTGTGGTTGCGGCAATAGTCCTCGTCGAGGTGCAGCAGAGCCGGGTTGTGGGTGATGGCGCTGAACCACACATTGTCGGTCTCGGTGATGGTTCGGCGCAGCACGTGGCGGAACACCTGGCCGACGGCGAGCTGGTCGAAATAGAGTCCCGGCATCGGGCAGTGCCTCCCGATCGTCGCGCACCCGTCCTGGCGGGAAGCATCGAAGCGATCTAGGCTATTGTGCATGGGACGGTCGCCCGCCCGCAACAGCGCGGGCTCTCGAAGGCGCGGGACCGGGGGGATGCCACGATGGTTCAGGGCTGCGGGGGCGAGGCGGCGCTCGACTTCAACCTCGGCGACGATGCCGACATGATCCGCGACCAGGTGCGCAGCTTCGCCGAACACGAGATCGCGCCGCGCGCCGCCGCGATCGACCGCGACAACGCCTTCCCGCCCGACCTGTGGGCCAAGATGGGCGACCTCGGCGTGCTCGGCATCACGGTCGAGGACCGCTACGGGGGCGCCGGCCTCGGCTATCTCGAACACGTCGTCGCCATGGAGGAGATTTCCCGTGCCTCCGCCTCGGTCGGGCTGAGCTACGGGGCGCATTCGAACCTCTGCGTCAACCAGATCCACCGCAACGGCACGCAGGACCAGAAGGACCGCTACCTCGGCCGGCTCGTGTCGGGCGACCACGTCGGCGCGCTGGCCATGAGCGAGACCGGGGCGGGATCGGACGTCGTGTCGATGCGCACCCGGGCGGAGCGCCGCGGCGACCGCTACGTCGTCAACGGCTCGAAGATGTGGATCACCAACGGTCCCGACGCCGACGTGCTCGTCGTCTATGCCAAGACGGACCCCGCGGCGGGCTCCCGCGGCATCACGGCCTTCCTGATCGAGCGCGGCTTCGCGGGCTTCTCGACCTCCCCCAAGCTCGACAAGCTCGGCATGCGGGGCTCCAACACCTGCGAACTCGTCTTCCAGGACTGCGAAGTGCCCGCCGAGAACGTGCTCGGAGAGGTCGGTCGCGGCGTGGGCGTGCTGATGTCGGGGCTCGACTACGAGCGCGCCGTGCTGGCCGGCGGTCCGCTCGGCATCATGCAGGCCTGCATGGACGTCGTGCTGCCCTACGTGCGCGAGCGGCGGCAGTTCGGCCAGGCCATCGGCGAATTCCAGCTGATGCAGGGCAAGCTCGCCGACATGCACACGACGATGAACGCCGCTAAGGCCTACGTCTATGCCGTCGCCGGGGCCTGCGATCGGGGCCGGATCACGCGCAAGGACGCGGCCGGCGCCATCCTGCATGCGGCTGAGCGGGCGACCTGGATGGCGCTCGAGGCGATCCAGTGCCTCGGCGGCAACGGCTACACGGCCGACTACCCGACGGGACGGTTGCTGCGGGACGCCAAGCTCTACGAGATCGGCGCCGGCACGAGCGAGATCCGGCGCATGCTGATCGGCCGCGAACTCGTCGCCGAGACGCCGTAAGGCTCCCGGCTCTCAGTAGCCCGAGCGCAGCACGATGGTGGGGCGCGTGTCGGCGGCATCCAGCATGCCGCGCAGCCGCAGGCCCGCGACGTCGCCCGGGACCCCGCTTCCGGCGCCGCCGGTGAGGAAGCCCGCCGCGATCACGACTGGCATCAAGGCGACGGCCGCCAGGATCGCGATGCTGATCGGGCTGCGCGACGATCCTTCGGGTCGATGATCGTCCGGCGGGGCGTCGGCAGTCGTCATGCAGCGTCGGTCCGGGCCTTCGGGGGACGACGCGCCCGCGGTCTGCCGGGCGCCTCGCGGCACACTGGCCGGCCGGGCTTAACGGGCCCTGCGCGGAATAGGCCGGAAAAGCCGCCGATCGCCGACGTGCTGAACGCCGCCTTTCCGCGCATGCGGGCAGACGGGCCCGCCGCGGGAGGTCGGGCCCGGATCAGGAGGGCCGTCGCGACACGGCCCTCCGCTGTCGGATCAGTTGTCGAGGAAGCTCCGCAGCTTGCGCGACCGCGACGGGTGCTTGAGCTTGCGCAGCGCCTTGGCCTCGATCTGGCGGATGCGCTCGCGCGTCACCGAGAACTGCTGGCCCACTTCCTCGAGCGTGTGATCGGTGTTCATGCCGATGCCGAAGCGCATGCGCAGCACCCGCTCCTCGCGCGGCGTCAGCGAGGCGAGCACGCGCGTCGTCGTCTCGCGCAGGTTCGACTGGATCGCGGCGTCGATCGGCAGGATCGCGTTCTTGTCCTCGATGAAGTCGCCGAGATGCGTGTCCTCCTCGTCGCCCACCGGCGTCTCGAGCGAGATCGGCTCCTTGGCGATCTTGAGGACCTTGCGGACCTTCTCGAGCGGCATGGCGAGCTTCTCGGCCAGCTCCTCCGGGGTCGGCTCCCGGCCGATCTCGTGCAGCATCTGGCGCGAGGTCCGCACGATCTTGTTGATCGTCTCGATCATGTGGACCGGGATGCGGATCGTGCGCGCCTGATCGGCGATCGAGCGGGTGATCGCCTGCCGGATCCACCAGGTCGCGTAGGTCGAGAACTTGTAGCCGCGGCGGTACTCGAACTTGTCGACGGCCTTCATCAGGCCGATGTTGCCTTCCTGAATGAGGTCCAGGAACTGCAGCCCGCGGTTCGTGTACTTCTTGGCGATGGAGATGACGAGGCGCAGGTTCGCCTCGACCATTTCCTTCTTGGCCTGCCGGGCCTCGCGCTCGCCCTTCTGGACGATGTGGACGATCTTGCGGAACTCGGTGATCTCGAGACCCGTTTCGGTCGACAGCGTGTGGATGTCGCCGCGCAGCGTGTGGATGCCGTCCTTCTCGCGGGCCACGAACTCCTTCCAGCCGCGACTGCCGAGCTTGGACACCCGCAGCACCCACTTCGGGTCGAGTTCCGAGTTCTGGTAGTTGCGCAGGAAGTCCTCGCGCGCGACGCCGCAGCTCTCCGCCAGACGCAGGAGCTTCAGCTCGGTGCCGATCAGCTTCTTGTTGATGTCGTAGAGCTGCTCGACCAGCGCGTCGATGCGGTTCTGGTTCAGCGACAGCGACTTCACGTCGGCCACGACGGCCTTCTTGAGGTCCTTGTACTTGCGCTCCTGGGCCGGCGAGAGCGTCTCGCCGCCGAGGCGGTTCTCGACGTTCTGGTCCTGGAGGCGGCGCAGCTTCTTGTAGGCGTCGGCGATGCGATCGAAGGTTTCGAGCACCTTCGGCTTCAGCTCCGTCTCCATGGCGGAGAGCGACACGGAATTCTCCATGTCGTCGTCGTCCTCGAAGGCCTCGTCGGGGATCGGCATCTCGCCGCCGATGCCGGGCGGCGGGTTGCGGGGCGCCGTGGCCGGGGCCGCGGCGGCGCGGGCCGCCAGCGCTTCCTGGGCGCCCGGTGCCGTCATGTCGATCTTGGGCGTGTTCTTGCCGTCCGGCCCCGCATAGGTGGCTTCGAGATCGATGATCTCGCGCAGCAGCACCTTGGCGTCGTTGAGCTCGTCGCGCCAGATGATGATGGCCTGGAACGTAAGGGGGCTCTCGCAAAGGCCCGCGATCATGGCCTCGCGCCCGGCCTCGATCCGCTTGGCGATGGCGATCTCGCCCTCGCGCGACAGGAGCTCGACCGAGCCCATCTCGCGCAGGTACATGCGCACGGGGTCGTCGGTCCGGTCCGCCGGCTCGGAGGCGCGTGTCGCGACCGCGGTGGCGCGCGGCGCCTCGACGAGGTCGCCGCCTTCGGACTCCTCCTCCTCCTCGGCCTTGTCGTCCGTCTTCTCGGCGCCTTCCTCGGTCTCCTCGCTCTCGACGACGCTGATCCCCATCTCGGACAGCATCGCGTAGATGTCCTCGATCTGGTCCGACGTCACCTCTTCCGAGGGCAGCACGGCGTTGAGCTCGTCATGCGTGACGAACCCGCGCCGCTTGGCAGCCTTGATCATGCGCTTGACGGCGGCGTCGGACAGATCGAGCAGAGGGCTGTCGGCCACCGGCTCAGCCGCGGCGCCTTCGCCCTCGACCTTCTCGCTGTCCTTTTTCGCCATCGTCCGCTCCGACCGGCCGCGCGCCGCGTTGGACGCGCCCGCCTGAAACCCTGTGCTCATGCCTCGACCCCGGCCTCGCCACGTCCCGCCGAGGACCATCGGCCAAGGCTGTGAATTCCGAATTAACCATGACGCAGGAAAACGCGCCCGAACCCTCAGTTCCTAGAAGGGTTATGTCCCGAAAGGGTTCCATAACCCTCGATCATCGCTTCCGTGCCCTCCAGCGTCGTCAGGTGGGCCTGGATGTCACGAAGTTCCGCCAGGCGCCCCTCCGAAGGGTCGCGCGCCAGCGCATCGCGAGCTTCCTGCAAGTCCCTATGTAATTCCCGAGCTCTCCGGTGCAAGGCCATGGCTTGGCGCAAACTCAGTTCCGCGTCCTCCAGTGCCGCCGCGGGGCCGGTCGACCAGAGGGGCGCGCGTTCGGCGAAGGCCTGGACGCGGCGCCGGAGATCGCCCGCCCCGCGGGCGTCGAGCGCCGCCTTGAAAGCCTCGTGGTCGAACACGTGTTCGCTGAGCAGCGCCACCATCATGTCGCGCAGCCGCGCCGTCTCGGGGTGGTCGAGGCCGAGATGCGCGAGGTCCTCGGCGTAGCGGTCGAGCAGGGCCGGGTGGTTCATCACGATGGTGAGGATCTCGGCGTCGCGCCGTGCGAAGCCGGCCGAGCCGGCCTCGGCTGAGCGCAGCATGCCGGCCCCGAGCGGCGCCGGGGCCGAGCCGCGGTAGCCGCGCAGCAGCGGGGGGGCGCCGAAGCGCGGTCTCGCCCCCGGCTGGCCCGGCGCGGGCGGGCGCGATCCCCGCGCCGTCGCGGCCGCGGCGCGGCGCGGGCCGCCCATCAGCGCGTCCAGCCGGCCGTAGAGCTCCTGCTGGTAGAAGCGCCGCAGCGTCTCGTCGCCGATCTGGCGGGACAGCTCGCCGAGCCTGTGCTTGAGGCCGGCGCGGCGCTCCGGCGTGTCGAGCGGCGCCGCCTCGGCCTCGCGCGCCCACAGCACCTCGACCAGCGGCTTGGCGTCGGCCAGCACGCCCGCGACGGCGGGCCCGCCGCCGGTCCGGGCCAGGTCGTCCGGATCCTGCCCGTCCGGCAGGAAGGCGAACCGCAGCGTCTTGTCGGGCGCGATGGCGGGCAGGGCGGTGTCCAGCGCCTTGAAGGCGGCGCGGCGCCCCGCCCCGTCGCCGTCGAAACACAGCACCGGCTCGGGCGACAGGCGCCAGAGCAGTTCGCATTGTTCCAGGGTCAGCGCCGTGCCGAGCCCCGCCACCACGTTGGGGAAGCCCGCCGCCGTCATGGCGATCACGTCGATATAGCCCTCGACCGCGATGACGCCGCCGCGGTCCTGCGCGGCCTTGCGGGCGCGGTGGTGGTTGTAGAGCAGCTGGCCCTTGTGGAAGAGCGGCGTCTCGGGCGAGTTGAGGTATTTCGCCGGCACGGCGGGGTCGAGCGCCCGTCCGCCGAAGGCGATGACGCGGCCCGACCGGTCCTGGATGGGGAAGATCACCCGGTCGCGGAACTTGTCGTAGGGGACCGCGATGCCTTCGCCGTGGTTCAGGAGGCCGGCCTCCATCATCACGTCGACGCCGGCGCCGCGCGCCGCCAGGTGGTCGCGCAGGGCGTAGCGCTCCGCCGGCGCGTAGCCGAGGCGGAACTCGGCCTGCAGGGCCGGCGCGATGCCGCGCGAGGCGACGTAGTCGCGCCCCCGGGCGCCCGCGCGAGCCCTTCAGCGTCGCCTCGAAGAACTGCGCCGCCATGTCGAGCACCTCGACGAGGCCGGCCCGCTTCTTCTCGCGCTCGACCGACTCGGCCGTGGCCTTGGGCAGGTCGAGCCCCGCCTCGCCCGCCAGCGCCTCGACGGCTTCGGGAAACGACAGCCCGTCCGTCGCCATGACGAAATCGAAGATGTTGCCGTTGCGCCCCGAGGAGAAATCGAACCACGCCATCTTGGCGTCGTTCACGTAGAAGGACGGCGTCTTCTCGGCATTGAAGGGCGACAGCCCGCGCCACTCGCGCCCCTGCTTCTTCAACCGCACGCGCCGACCGACGACATCGGACACGTTCACGCGCGTCTTGATCTCGTCGAGGAACTCAGGGGTGAAGCGCATGGGTCCGATATAACGCCGAAGCGGGGTCGCAACAATCGGGGGTCAGCGGCCGCCCGTGCACGAGCGGGGGCGAGAGCGTGGCGCGCCGCCGTCACTCGTCCGCCGCCGCCTGTCCGCCGCCGTCCCCGGCGGGCTGGCCGTCGCCCTCGGCGGAGACCTGGCCTTCGCCCTCGGGTGCCGCCGGCCCGTCCGCGGGCTGGAACGCCGGCGCGCCCAGGTCCTGGCGCGGCGTCTCGGCCGCGGCCGGCCGCGGCGTGTAGCGCGCCATGGCGGCGAGCTCCGCCGGGCTGCGCTTCTCGTAGAAGGCATTGCCGCCCGCCACCAGCACGTAATGCATGTTGTTGTAGGGGAACGTGTAGCCGGCCGTGTGGAAGAACAGCGCGTCGGGCCCGAGGGCCGGGTGACGCTCGCCCGCCAGCACGCGGTCCGCCACCGAGGCCGCGCGCGCCGCGAGCCGCGGCACCATGGGCTTGTCGAGGGCGCCCGGCGCGAACTGGTGCGGCTGGCCCACGACCTCGCAGACCGATTTCGGATATCGCGGCGATTGCAGCCGGTTCATCACGGTCGTGCCGACCGCCAGCATGCCGTCGGGGCTCGATCGGTTGGATTCGAAATACATGACGCGGGTCAGGCAGTCCCGGTCGGTCAGGGCCGACCCTGCACAGCCGGCGAGCCAGGGCACCGCGGCCGCGAGGACCAGGCCGGGCCGGATCGCGGGAACTCTCGACATCGGCGGGGGCCTTCGGAACGCGGATACTCGCCGCATCAGCCCATGGAAAGCTTAACCGTTTCCGACGCCGGGCACCGGCTGCGTCCCGGGCACCGGCGCGCGCAGCCGGCCGACGCGGCGGTTCGGCCGAGCTCCCCGCACCGGCCCGCGTCGAGCCCGCCTCACAGCCCCTCGGGACGGCCCACGACGGTGACCAGCAGCGGACCCGCGCCGAGCATGCGGGCGCCGACACGCTTCGCGTCCTCCAGCGTCACGGCCTCGATCAGGCCGTTGCGCTCGTCGAGGTAGGAGACGTCGAACCCCTCGGTCTGCAGGTTGACGAGCTGGCTCGCGATCTTCAGCGACGTATCGAAGCGCAGCGCATAGGACCCGGTCAGGAACTTCTTGGCCTTGTCGAGTTCCTCGGCCGTCGGGCCCTCGGCGGCGAGCGCGTCGACCTGCTGGGCGATGACATCGAGCGATTCCTTGGCCCGCTCGTTCTTGGTCGAGGTGCCGCCGCCCAGGATCGACGAGCGGTCGAAGGTCGACAGGTGCGAGTAGACCGAATAGGCGAGGCCGCGCTTCTCGCGCACTTCGCGGAACAGGCGGGCGGAGAAGACGCCGCCGCCCAGGATGTGGTTCACCACCACGGCGGCCATATGGTCGGGGTCGCGGCGCGCGATGCCGGGCAGGCCGAAGCGGATCGTCGATTGCGGGATGTCGAGGTCGATGACCTGCGGCCTGCCGCCGGCCGCGACGATGACCGGCGGCACGGCGACGAGCCGGCCCTCGGCCGGCAGACCGCCGAAGGCCCGGTCCAGCATCTCCCCGAGCCTCGCGGCGTCGATGGCGCCCACGGCCGCGATCTTGAGGTCGCGGCGCACCACCATGCGGCGGTAGGCCTCGACGAGGTCGTCGCGCGTCACGGCGGCGAGGCTCTCGGCCGTTCCCCGCACCGGGAGGCCGTAGGGATGGCCGGGGAAGGCGGATTCCCGCCATCCCCGTCCCGCGAGCGCGTCCGGGTCCTTGGCTTCCCGCCGGAACCCCGCCGTCACCTGCGCCCGCACGCGCTCGACCGCGTCGGCGTCGAAGCGCGGCGCGTTCACGGCGAGGCGCAGGAGGTCGAAGGCTTCGGCGACGGAACGGCTCAGCGTCTTCAGCCGGCCCGAGACGGCGTCCCGGTCGGCGCCGAAGGAGATCTCGATCGCGCGGTCGTCGAGGGCGCGGTGGAAGCGCTCGGAGTCGAGCTCGCCGGCCCCTTCGTCGAGCAGGCTCGCCATCATGGCGGTGACGCCGGCCTTGCCGGCGGGGTCCTGCGCGGCGCCGCCCTTGAAGGAGAAGTCCACCGCCACGAGCGGCACGGCATAGTCCTCGACCAGCCAGGCTTCGATCCCGCCGGGCGAGAGGACCTTCTGGACGGTCGCGGCGCGGGAGACGGGCTTGGTGTCGATAAAGGCGGTCATGACGGATCCGGGGCGCTGTAGAGCGGTCGAACGGCGCCGGACCGGCGGAGCCGGCCCGAGGCGCGGGACTGGGGAAGCCTCAGGCCGGGGAAGCGCCCGTGCCCTCGGCGGGGAGCAGGAACCCCGTCACGGCGCGTTTCTTCGACAGCCAGGTGAGGGTGGCGACTCGGACGTCCTCGGCCGTGACGGCCTCGATCCCGTCGGGCCAGCGCGCCACATCCTCGGCCGTCAGCCCCGTGGTGAGGGCCGCGCCGTACCAGCGCGCCAGCGTCGCCTGGCTGTCCTGGGCATAGACGGCGTCGGCGATGAGCCGCGTCTTGGCCCGGGCGAGGTCGCTCGGGTCGGCGGGCGTCGCTGCCGCCGTCGGCGATCGACCTTGTCGATCGCCGCCTCGAGCGTCTCCAGCGTCACGCCCTCGACCGGCATGGCCCAGATGTAGAACCGCGTATCGTCGAGCGAGGTGCCCATGTAATAGGCCCCGGCCGCCACCGCGATCCGCTGCTCCAGCACGAGGGCGCGGTAGAGCATGGAGGTCTGGCCGCCACCGAGGTGGTGCGCCAGGACTTCGAGCGCCATCGCCTCCTGCCCGCCGGTGCGGTAGGAGGGCACGAGGTAGACGCGCTGGGCGCTCGGCTGCTCCACCTTGGGGTCCGCCAGCGTGACCAGCCGGTGGGCGTGCGGCGGCGGCTCCTGCGGGCGGCGGCGCGCCGGCGCCTCGCCGCGCGCCGGGATCCTGCCGTAGCTGTCCTGGGCGAGGCGACGCACCTCGTCGAAGGCGACGTCGCCGGCGACGATCAGGATGGCGTTCTCCGGCGTGTAGAAGCGGCTGTAATAGGTCGAGGGCGTCGGCGCGATCGAGCGTCTCGATCTCGTGCTTCCAGCCGATGATCGGCTTGCCGTAGGGATGGGACGAGAACAGAGCCGCCTGGACGGCCTCGGACAGCAGCTGCGACGGGATCGGTATCGGTGCGCATGCGGCGCTCCTCCAGCACGACGTCGCGCTCGGGATCCACGACCTCGTCCGACAGGACGAGGTTCGTCATCCGATCGGCCTCGAAGCCCATCAGCGTCCCGAGGTGCTCCTTGGCGATGCGCTGGAAATAGGCGGTGTAGTCGTTGGACGTGAAGGCGTTCTCCTGGCCGCCGAGCTCCGCCACGGCCTCGGAGAACTGGCCCCGCGGATGGGTGGCGGTGCCCTTGAACATCAGGTGTTCGAGGAAATGCGCGATGCCGGACTTGCCGACCGGATCGTCCGCCGAGCCGTTGCGGTACCAGATCATGTGGGTCACCACGGGGGCGCGGTGGTCCGGGATGACGACGATCTCGAGGCCGTTGTCGAGGCGGCCGGTCGCGACGTTCGGCCCGGTGCCGGCGGTGCCTTCGGCGGGGGTGAGGTTGAGACCCAGGGCGGACGGGGACAGCGGAGCGGCAGGAGACATGGGTCGGGGTCTACTGGCTGGAGGAGACGGCGGCGATCCGCCGAGCCATCTCTCCCTGCGGACCCGAGGCTCGCTTGCGGCGCGAGATCTCCCGCTCAATGTGACAACTCTTGTCAGAATGTCCAGAGCACCGGCCCGCGGACGCCCGGGCGCGCACCGCGAACGAGCCTCGCCGGTTGAACCCCGAGGGTCCGCCGCGGCAGTCATCAACCGGGGATCCCGACAGCCGAGCCTTGCTCGGGACGCTGCGCTGCATCGTCGCCGGCCTCACGTCGCGTGCCATTCGCCCTGGCACGGCGCCCCGCAGCCGGGGCGCAGCTGCGGCCGTGGCCCGCGCTCCGTCTCATCTTTATCGGGCCGCAGGCGAACGGAATGCCGCGCCGGGCGTTGAAGACTCATCACATCAGGGAGTTGGTTCATGCGCGGCATCATTCTTTCGGCGGCGGCTCTCGCTTTCCTGGGTTCGGTCAGCGTCGCCTCGGCGGGTTGCCTCACGGGGGCGGCGGCCGGCGGCATCGCGGGTCACATGGCGGGGAACCACGGCATGCTCGGCGCGGCCGCCGGCTGCGCGGTCGGCCACCACATGTCCAAGAAGAAGAAGTGAGGGTGCCGGGCCCGTCCCGGGCCCGATGACGCTCTGAGACGAGAGCCATGCCGCGACGCCCGCGGCGTGGCTCCTTCTGTTACGGCCCGGCTCGCGGGACGGGCCGCCGCGCCGGGTGACATCGCCTCCGCCCCATGCTAGCCGCGGGCATGCTCGAAGGCCTGCCCCCGAACGACGCCGCGCAGCTGCTGCGCTTCTCCTGCGACGAGGCCCGGGCCCGCGCCGCCGCCGACATCGTGATGGAGGTCTTCGACCCCGCCGAGACGGCCGCGGCTTCGTTCGAGGACGAGGCGAGCCCGCGCGACCCCAAACCCTGGTTCGTCGAGATCTACTTCGGGCCGGGCGTCGACGAGGCGAGGATCCGGGCACTCATCGCCGATACGATGGGGGAGGACCTCGCCGCCACGATCGTGACCGAGGCCATCGCCCAGCAGGACTGGGTGCAGCGGTCCCTGTCCGGCCTCGCGCCCGTGCGAGCCGGGCGTTTCCTGGTCCACGGCCGTCACGACCGGTCGGGCGTGCGGCCGAACGACCTCGCGCTCGAGATCGAGGCCGCGCTGGCCTTCGGCACCGGGCATCACGGGACGACGCGGGGCTGTCTTCTGGCGCTCGATGCCGTCTTGAAGCGGCGCCGTCCGCGCCGGGTCGCCGATCTCGGCACCGGGACGGGCGTGCTCGCCATGGCGGCCGCCCTGGCCCTGAAGCAGACGGTGTTCTGCGGCGACCTCGATCCCGTCGCGGTGGCGGCGGCGCGCGAGAATGCGGCGCTGAACGGGGTCGCGCGCTTCGTCCGGCCCGTGGTGGCGGCGGGCCTCGCTCATGCGACGCTGCGGGCGCACGCGCCCTACGATCTGATCCTGGCCAACATCCTGGCAAAGCCGTTGCGGGCGCTGGCGCCCGCGATCGGCCGGCACGCGGCGCCTTCGGCCGACCTCATCCTGTCGGGCCTGCTGCCGCGCGACGTGCGCGGCATCCTGTCCAGCTACGGCACCCAGGGGTTCGCCCTGGTGCGCCGCGCGGAGCTGGAAGGCTGGGCGACCCTCCACCTGCGCAAGCGTTGAGCCGTATCAGCTCACGAGCAGCGGCCGGCCCGGCACGTCTCGTAATAGGCGACTTCGGCCTGGTCGGACCAGCCATCGAGGTCCTGGAGCGGGCGCGGCGCGCGGCGCTCGACGGCGCCGCTGAGGGCGCGGCGGACGTTATCCAGCATGTCGGACAGCGGGGCGCGCCCGCCGGTGGTGCCCAGATGGGCAAGTTTGGCAATCCTGGTCATGGTTTTCTTCTTGTCGGTCTCGCGCCGTCCCAGGCTCCCGTGCGGGAGCGGTCCGCCGCTCGTGGATCAACGAAAGCGCCGCCTACCGATCAAGGTCGACGCCATCCACGGAGCCTTCCGGTTTCGTGTTCCCTTCACATAAGCCGACTGGTTGATATTGCATCGCACACTGGCTGTTTTTGCGGCGCAGCAGACCAGCCATTCCGGAGCCGCGGGGCTTTGTTGACGCTGTCGTCATGCCCTGCGGCCGCGGCTTCCCGGCGGCGATACGGCCGGCGCGACGCCCGTAGGGCCGGAGCGCTTTCGCTCCGGCCTCCGGTCAGGGGCAGTGCCGTCGACGAGGATTGCGTCGAGAGGGAGTCGGGATCGCCGAAGCGATCGCGGCCGACCCGACACGGCCTTTCGGACGCCACCGTCCGAAACCCGCGATGATGTTAGAGGCGCGCCAGGGTCACGGGTTCCGTGCCGTTCATGCCGAGCACGCGCGAGGCGGCCGGGGACAGGTCGATCACGCGGCCGCCCACATAGGGACCACGGTCGTTGATGCGGACCACCACCGAGCGCCCGGTCCGGCGGCTGGTGACGAGGACGCGACAACCGAAGGGGAGGGAGCGATGAGCCGCCGTAAGGGCTCCGGTGTTGAAACGCTCGCCACTGGCGGTGCGATGGCCGCTGAAACCAGGTCCATACCACGAGGCCAGGCCTGCGCCCGACGAGGCATGCAGGCCGCGGGCTTCGGCTGCCGAAGTGACGCACGACGCCGTCAAGACGAGGGCGGGCAACACGAGGTCCTTAAAATTCACTATCAGGTTTTCCCGTTCCATTGCGAACGGTCCGGCAACATAGGTCGGTTTGGGGCGAGAATGTGGGGCTGAAAACGCGGGGAACCCAGCGCCTTGTACAACCGTCCAAAGGGGCTTGATCTTCCGACCTGAGCTGTTGCAGGGGGGTCGATTGGGCCGATAAGGCCTTAACGATGCTTTAACCGCTCTATACTGAAAGCGACTTGGCGGAACTGGCCGGACCTAGCTGTTGCAAAAAGAGGACAGCCGCGACGAGGAGCCCCCCAGGCATAGCGCAAGAAATGGGCAAGCCGCGGAATCGCGCCGCAGCCGGGCCCGCCGGTCCCCGTCCGGCAGGCCGGAACCGGGACTCTCGTGCATGAACGAATGTTCATTCCCACCGCTTCGGTAGCGGCAGGCCGTTGGTTCCCAGGAAAATTTGCGACATTGTGACACGGTCCTGCCGACCGCATCAGCCCGGCACAAGCCGCGAGCGTCGGTCGAGCGCGGGTTCGCCGGCGGCGGGCGACCGACCGCGGCCCCGCTCAGGGCAGGCGGTAGCTGCGCACGCGGACCGGCGCCCCGGGGCTCGCCGGAGCCAGCGACGGGTCGCTCGCGGCCTGCAGCGGCTGCGGGCTCAGGCCGAGATCGACCGGCGGCACCGTGGCGCCGGTCTGCTCCGGGGCGAGGGCGGGCGCGTCGGGTGCCGCATCCCCGGCCGCGACGCCAGGGGCCAGCATGGTCGGGTCGGTGAAGACGGGGGTCCCGGTCACGACGCCGCGGCCGAGGTAGCGGCCCGCCCACCCCTCGCCGCGCCACGTGCCTTCGCGCGACGCCATGTCGACGGCGTGCTCGTGGTCGAGCAGCGCGCTCACCTGCTCGGCCTGGGCGGGATCGGTCTTCACGGTCAGGAGCGTGCCGCCGCGATGCAGGCCCTCGGCATAGGCATGGGCGTCGTCCTCGCTCACGCCGATCTCGGTCAGCGAGCCCACGAGCCCGCCCGCCGCCGCTCCGACGCCCGCGCCGACGAGGGTCGCGGTGAGCCAGCCGGCCGCCACCACCGGTCCGAGGCCCGGGACGGCCAGGAGGCCCAGGCCGGCGAGGAGGCCCGCGCCACCGCCGAGCAGCGTGCCGAGCGAGGCACCCGTGCCGGTGCCGCTCACGGGCGTATCGGGCATCGGCTCGGCATCGCCCGGGACGGCGCCGTAATACTGGCTGTGGGCGGCGTCGTTCGACACGAGGCTGACGGCGTCGTGCGGGATCCCCGCGGCCTCGAGCCGGCGGAGCGTCTCGACGGCGTCCTCGTAGCGGTCGAACATGGCCGTGAGGGTCTGGGTCGGCATCGGGGGGCTCCTGAGGCGATGGGAGAAGGCGCGCTCGGCAAGGGTCCACCCTCCTGCTTCCGCGGTCGCAGGTGCGCCCCTCGCCGCCGGCGGGCCAGGATGCTTCGGACAATCGGGGCGCGGCGGCGTTGTTCCCGGCCGATACGGCCATGCCGCGCAGCCTCCAGCCGGGCGCCTGCCGGCGACCCGCTCGCCTCAGTACTGGACCGTGGCCCGCAGCCCGACGACGAGCGCGTCGGGGATCGGTTTCAGGTCCGCCCGGAGCGGGTTCGGGATGCCGCCGCCGGGCCGAACGACATATTGTAGATCGGGCTGCAGCGTCAGGCCGGGCACGAGCTGGGCCTGGTACGTGGCCTCGACCAGCATCTCGCTGGACCGTATCGGATAGGCGGTCCCGAGCATCGCGGCCTCGTCCCGGTCGGTGCGCCGCGCCGCCGCGGAGATCTGCGAATACGCGAAGGAGAGGCCGGCGGTGTCGTCGGGCCTGTCCGGCACCAGACCCTTTCCGGTCAGGCCGGCGTCGAGGTAGAGGGACACGAGGTTGCGGTCGCCCGGCGCACCCGCCAGCCGCGCGAAGGCCCCGATGGACCCTTCCTGGGGTTCGGTCACGCGATAGACCATCTGGTCCACCAGGGCGTAGATCCCCTCGTTCCCGTCCAGCCGCCCGGCGTTCGATCCCAGCGTGAAGCCGGTCGCGGTCGGGATGGCGGCGGCGAAACTGCCGAAATGCCGCCAGCCGCCGAGCTTGACGATGCCGGGCAGCAGCGCCTCCATCCGTCGCGCCGTAGAGGTAGGCGGCCTCGGCGATCGTGAAGGGTCGGTCGCTCACGCGGAAGGCCGTGCCGTTGGGGTCGAGCACCTGGGGCTGCGCCGTGACGCCGCGACGCGAGGCACCCGAGGGGTCGCCGTCGAAGACCGCCGCCAGGGCGGCCCAGTGCGGGTCGGGGGCGAGCTTGAGCCGCAGGCCGGGGGCGGCGAGCGGATAGGCGGGCCCGCCGCTCGGCAGGTCGTAGCTCGTGAGGTTGGGCCAGCCGTAGGTGGCGTTGACGAACAGGCCCGCATATTGGCTGACCAGGAACTCGGTGTCGGCTCCGATCTGCCCGACCTTCAGGGCGGCCTTGCCGTCGAGAAGGGACTGTTCGAACCAGGCCTCGTAGAGCCGTGTCGCCGGAAGGGCTTCGATGCCGCTCGGCACGGCGAGGTCGAACAGGTAACCGCGGCCGAGCCCCGCACCCATGATCCTATAGCCGTTGGCGTGGAGGGCCGCGCCTTCGAGGCCGAGCGCGGTCTTGAGATCGACGTCGACTTCGAGGTCGAGCCGCCCGGCCGCGATCGCGCCCTGGCGCGCCCCGCCGGACGGGTTGCCGAGCGTTTCCCCGATGAAGATCAGGCTGTAGGTGACGCCGCGCTGCTTCAACGCGGCGCGCAGCCCGCCGGGATCGCCGTAGGGTCCGAGCGAGGATTGGATGCTGGGGTTGCCCTGGTCGGGCGTGCCCTGCGCGGCGGTCTGGTCCGACGTCTGCGGCGTGCCGCCGAGGTCCGGGAGGTTTCCGGCGCCGATGGGCGCCGCCGGAGCGCGGTCCTGAGCCAAGGCACCGGTCCCGCCCAGAGTCGCACCCAGGAGCACCAGGATCAGACCGGCGCCGCTTCTCCGCATGTCGGACTCCGCGCCCGTGTCGGGGCCGGCCCGGTCACACGGGGCCGCGCGGACCTTTAACCGAAATCGCCGGCCGTTGGAACGCCGCGCCGGCATGCTCGGGCCCTTGATGCCGCGCGCGAGGCGGGCCGCCATTCCGGCCGGATGCATGAGGGTCGGACGCGCACCCGAACCGTCATCCGGCGCTGCCTGCCAGCCTCTCCCCGAACAGGGAGAAGGCGGGCCCGTCGCGCCGGACGAGCCTTACCCTGGCGTCAGCGGCAAGCCTTGCGCTCGAGACGCGTGTGGCTCTCGTAGGGGCTGCAGCTGTAGAGGCCGCGGCGATAGTGCCCGTAGGCTCCGCGGCCCTCGTCGTAGCCCGGCGCATATCCGGTGGACTGGTACCCCGGCGCATAGCCGCCGGACCCGTAGCCCTCTCCGTAGCCCGCCGGATACCCTCCGTAGCCGTCGGCATAGCCGTAATCCCCATAGCCGTAGCCGCCGTAGGGATAGCCATAGCCGTAGGCGGCCCCGTATCCGAGGCCGAGACCGACCGCCAGCGGGAAGCCGTAGCCGAACCGGCGGTAGCCGAACCCGCGATAACCGAAGCCCCGGTAGCCGAATCCGCGATAACCGAAGCCACGATAACCGAAGCCACGATAGCCGAAGCCGACCCGGCCGAAGCCGCCGTAGCCGCCGCGGAAGCCGCCGAACCGTCCATAGCCGCCCCGGAAACCGCCGAAGCCGCCCCGGAAACCGCCGAAGCCGCCCCGGAAGCCGCCGGCCCGGAACACGCCGCCGCCGCCGAAGCCCCGGGCTTCGGCCTGTTCCGTCGTCGCCGCCACCATGGCGCCGAGGGACAGGGCGGCGAGGCCCGCGACGACCGTCTTCCTGAGTGTCGCGCCGTAGGAGCCGAATGAAACATGGGTCATGGTGAGTCGTCCTGAAACAGCGCCTTGACAGACCGAATGCCGGCGGACCGCCCCCGGTTCCTCATGCCTGCCCGGCGATCAGGACATCGTCCGCCCTGTAGCGTCCGTTCCTGGTGGTTCATCTCGCCTGCGGCTTCATGTCCAAGTCGAACAGGGGCTCATTCGGTATCGGGCGGTCCGGCATCGTCAGTCGCGGACGCCGCGATGTTCGCCAGCGTCGTCTCGCCGCTGGCGAGAGCCATCCAACTGTCTTCGCTGATCAGCATGATGCCGAGTTCACGCGCCTTTTTCTCCTTGGAACCGGCGCCCGGCCCGGCCACCACGATGTCGGTCTTCTTGGAGACCGATCCCGAAACCTTGGCGCCGAGGGCCTCGGCCCGGGCCTTGGCCTCATCGCGCGTCATGCGGTCCAGCGATCCCGTGAAGACGATGGTCTTGCCGCTGATGGTGCTCGCCGCGGCGGCGGCCTCCATGGGTTCCACCGTGACCTGCGCCAGGAGCTTGTCGAGCTCCGCTTCGTTGTGGGGCTCGGCGAAGAAGTCCACCAGAGCGTCCGCCACCGTGCCGCCCAGGCCGTCGATGGCCTGGAGCTCGGCCCGGCCCTCGCTCGCGGGGTCGGCGGCGGCGCGGGCCGCGGCACGCACCGCCTCCAGCGTGCCGAAATGGCGCGCGAGGCGGCGCGAATTGGTCTCGCCGACGCGGCGGATGCCGAGCGCGAAGAGGAACCGGTTCAGCGGCACGGTGCGGCGCGCCGCGATGGCGGCGAAGAGGTTGCGCACCGATGTCGCGCCGAATCCGTCGCGGTTGGCGAGGCGCGTCAGGCTCTGCGCGTCCCGCGCCTCCAGGCTGAAGATGTCCGACGGGGTCCTGATCAGGCCCTCGCCGTAGAACAGCGCGATCTGCTTGTCGCCGAGGCCTTCGATGTCGAAGGCGTTGCGGGACGCGAAGTGGCGCAGCCGTTCCACGGCCTGCGCCGGGCAGACGAGCCCGCCCGTGCAGCGCCGCACGACATCGGCCGTGCCGGTCTTCTCGTCGACCTCGCGCACCGCCGCCGAACCACAGGCCGGGCAGGTGTCGGGGAAGCGGAACGGCTGTGCATCGGCGGGGCGGCGTTCGAGCACCACCTCGACGATCTGCGGGATCACGTCGCCGGCGCGCTGGACCCGCACCGTGTCGCCGATGCGCACGTCCTTGCGGGCGATCTCGTCCTCGTTGTGCAGCGTGGCGTTCTCGACCACGACGCCCCCGACCGTGACGGGCGCCAGCTTGGCCACGGGTGTCAGCGCCCCCGTGCGGCCGACCTGGATGTCGATGCCGAGCAGCGTCGTCGTGGCGCGCTCGGCCGGGAACTTGTGCGCCACGGCCCAGCGCGGCGCGCGCGACACGAAGCCGAGCCGCTCCTGCAGCCTGAGGTCGTCGACCTTGTAGACGACGCCGTCGATGTCGTAGGGCAGCGTCGCGCGCTGGGCCTCGATGGCGCGGTAGTGGGCCAGCAGGTCCGCGGCGGAACGGCACACGGTGGTGAGCGGGTTGGTGGGCAGGCCGAAGCGCGCGAAGGCCGCGATCATGCCGGACTGGGTCTGCGCCGGCAGGGCGGAATGCTCGCCCCAGGCATAGGCGAAGAAGTGGAGCGGACGGGAGGCCGTCACGGCCGGGTCGAGCTGGCGAAGCGAGCCCGCCGCCGCGTTGCGCGGGTTGGCGAAGGGCGGCCGGCCGGCCTCGACCTGGCGGGCGTTGAGGGCGGCGAAATCGGGCTTGGTCATGAAGACCTCGCCCCGCACCTCGAGCACCGCCGGCACGTCCGCGCCGGTGAGCGTGTCGGGGATGGTCGACACGGTGCGGACGTTGCCGGTCACGTCCTCGCCGGTGGAGCCGTCGCCGCGCGTCGCCGCCTGGACGAGTCGGCCCGCCTCGTAGCGGAGCGAGCACGACAGGCCGTCGATCTTGGGCTCGGCCGTGATGGCGAGCGGTGCCTCGGCGCCGAGGCCGAGGAAGCGGCGCACCCGGGCCTCGAACTCCGCCACCTCGGCATCGGCGAAGACGTTGCCGAGCGAGAGCATCGGCACGGCGTGACGGACCTGGCGGAACTTCTCGGAGGGCTTGGCGCCGACGTTGGCGCTCGGCCCCGTCGGCGTCGCCAGCACCGGAAAGGCCTCTTCGAGGGCGACGAGCGCGCGGCGCAGGGCGTCGTAGTCGGCGTCCGAGATCGTGGGCGCATCCTCGCCGTGGTAGGCGAGGTCATGGGCCGCGATGGCGGCGGCGAGGCGCGCGTGTTGGCTGCGCGCCTGGCGCAGCGTGGTCGGCGGGGCGGCGGACGCGGGGGCGGGGTCGGTCATGGGTTCGGCAACGCGCGAAAGGGCGGATCGGACGAGACTGCCACGCCGGCCGCGAAGGCCCAGTAAAGACCCGCGACCCGTCCCGCGTCACGCCGACTCGCGATTCTGGCTTTACACCGCGGTCTCCGCCGGGGCCGACGCCCGGCCAAACCCAGCGGCACCCTGGGCACGAGGCGGGCGCGCCCGGATCTTACGGTCCGGACCGGAAGTTGGGGTTCCGTCCGGGAGGGCCCCATGCACGCCGCACTCATCGCCGCCACCGCCGCGCTCGGCGGCCTGCTGTTCGGCTACGACACGGGCGTGATCTCAGGGGCGCTGCTCTTCCTGCGGGACGCATTCCACCTGTCGCCCTTCATGCAGGGCGTCGTCACCTCGATCGCACTGCTGGGCGCCGCGGTCGGGGCCGCCTTCGCGGGCGGCTTGTCGGACCGGTTCGGGCGGCGCCCGATCATCCTCGCCACCGCCATCGTCTTCGTCGTCGGCTCGCTGCTCTCGGCCCTCGCCGGCGCGCTCTGGGTCCTGCTCGCCGGTCGTCTGCTCGTCGGGCTCGGCATCGGCGTCTCCTCGATGCTGGCGCCTCTCTACCTCGCCGAGACGGCACCCGCCGAGAACCGCGGCGCCATGGTGTCGCTGAACCAGCTGATGATCACCACCGGCATCCTGGTCTCCTATCTCATCGGCTACGGTTTCGCCGCGGGGGGCGAATGGCGGTGGATGCTCGGGCTCGGCGCCCTGCCGGGGCTGATCCTCGCCGGCGGCATGCTGGCGCTGCCCGAATCGCCGCGCTGGCTCGCCGGCCATGGCCACCTCGCCGATGCCCGGCGCGCGCTCGCGGCGCTGCGCGGATCGAGCGAGACCGTCCCCCAGATCGAGGCGGAGCTCGACCGGATCGAGGCCGACCTCGCGCGCGAGGAGCAGCGGGCCGCCCCCGTGTCGCTCGCCGATCCGGCGCTGCGGCTGCCCCTCGTCGTCGGCGTCGGCCTGGCGATCTTCCAGCAGGTCACCGGCATCAACACCGTGATCTACTTCGCGCCGACGATCTTCCAGGCCGCCGGCCTGTCCTCCGCCTCGGCCTCCATCCTGGCCACCGCGGGGATCGGCGCCGTCAACGTCGTCATGACGCTGGTGGCGATCCGGCTGATCGACCGGGTCGGGCGGCGGATCCTGCTGCTCGTCGGTCTCGCCGGCATGGCGGCAAGCCTCGCCGTGCTGGGAGGCGCCTTCATGCTGGGCGCGGGCGGCGCGCTCGGCTGGGTCACGGCCGCGAGCCTGACCACCTACGTGGGTTTCTTCGCCGTGGGCCTCGGCCCCGTCTTCTGGCTGCTCATCTCGGAGATCTTCCCCACGGCGGCGCGCGGCCGGTGCATGAGCGTCGCCACGGTGGCCAACTGGACCTTCAACCTCGTCGTGGCCCTGACCTTCCTCGACCTCGTCGAGGTCTTCGGGCGGCCCGCCACCTTCTTTCTCTATGCCGTGCTGACGGCCTTCGGCTTCCTGTTCACGCTGCGGCTCGTGCCCGAGACCCGGGGGCGGGACCTCGAGAACATGCAGGACGCCTGGGCCGAGCGGGGCCGGCCATCGCCCCAGGCGGCGATCCGGGGCTGACCGGCGGCCCGCGTCGGTCCTTACAGCCGCAGGGCTTCGACCCCGGGCAGCACCTTGCCTTCCATCCATTCCAGGAAGGCCCCGCCCGCCGTCGACACGTAGGTCAGGCCCTCGGCGGCGCCGGCGGCGTTGAGGGCCGCCACCGTGTCGCCGCCGCCCGCGACGCTGACGAGATGGCCCGCCAGCGTCATGGCGGCGACCTCCTGTGCCACCGCGACGGTGCCGGCGTCGAAGGGCTGAAGCTCGAAGGCGCCGAACGGCCCGTTCCAGACCAGGGTCCGGGCGCTCTCCAGCACGGCCTTGACCTCGCCGACCGAGCGGGGGCCGATGTCCAGCATCATGTCGTCCGGCCCGATCGCGTCGACCGATACGATGCGCGAGGGCGCATGGGCCCTGAATTCGGAGGCCACCACCGCGTCGACCGGCAGGACGATCCGGCAATCGCCGGCGCCCGCCAGGATGGCGCGCGCGGTGTCGAGCAGGTCGTGCTCGCACAGCGACCGGCCCACCGCCTTGCCCTGAGCGGCCAGGAACGTGTTGGCCATGCCGCCGCCGATCACCAGCACGTCGACGCGCTTCACGAGGTTGCCGAGCAGTTCGAGCTTGGTCGACACCTTGGCGCCGCCCACGATGGCGACGACGGGGCGCTCGGGGCGCTCCAGCGCGCGCGCCAGGGCGGCGAGTTCGGCCTGCATGGTGCGTCCGGCATGGGCCGGCAGGCGCCGCGCCAGTCCCTCGGTCGAGGCATGGGCGCGATGGGCGGCCGAGAAGGCGTCGTTGACGAAGATGTCGCCCAGCAGCGCCAGCTGCTCGACGAAAGCGGCCTCGTTCGCTTCCTCGCCGGCGTGGAACCGCGTGTTCTCGAGCAGCACAACCTCGCCGTCCTGCATCGCCCCGATGGCCGAATGGGCGATGTCCCCCACCGTGGCGGGCACGAAGGCGACCGGCCGGCCGAGCTCCTCGGCGAGCGCCACCGCGACGGGCTTCAGCGAGTTCTTCGTGTCCGGCCCGCCTTTCGGTCGGCCGAAATGGGCCAGCAGCACGGTCCGGCCGCCCTTGTCGGCGATCTCGCGGATGGTCGGGAGGATCCGGGCGATGCGGGTGCGGTCCGTCACCCGGCCGTTCTCGGTGGGGACGTTGAGGTCGACGCGCACGAGGACCCGCTTGCCCCGCAGGTCGGCGTCGTCGAGGGTGCGGAACTGTGTCACGGGCGCTGCCTCCGGGGCCGGATCGTCGATCGGCCCTCCATCGCACGCGGCCCCCGGACCCTCAAGGGCGAAGCGAAGGCCCGTCCCGACCGGCCCCGCGGGGCCGGTCGGGCGCGGGGCCGAGGGACCGGGCGGCCCGCGGTCCCGCGCCGCCGGTCAGATCAGCTTGGCCATCGCCACGGCCGTGTCGGCCATGCGGTTCGAGAAGCCCCACTCATTGTCGTACCAGGACATCACCCGCACGAAGTCGCCGTCGATGACCTTGGTCTGGTCGGTGTGGAAGATCGACGAATGCGGGTCGTGGTTGAAGTCGGACGACACGTTGGGCAGGTCGGTGAAGCCGAGCACGCCCTTGAGCTCCTGCGCGGCGGCGCGGCGGATGGCGTCGTTGATCTCGTCGACCGTGGTGGCGCGCTTGGTCTTCACCTTGAGGTCCACGAGCGACACGTTGGGCGTCGGCACCCGGATGGCCGACCCGTCGAGCTTGCCCTTGAGCTCGGGCAGCACGAGGCCGATCGCCTTGGCGGCGCCGGTCGACGTCGGGATCGAGCTCAGCGCCGCGGCGCGGGCGCGGTAGAGGTCCTTGTGCATCGTATCCAGCGTCGGCTGGTCGCCCGTGTAGGAGTGGATCGTCGTCATGAAGCCGTGCTCGATGCCGATCGCGTCGTTGAGCACCTTGGCGACCGGCGCGAGGCAGTTGGTCGTGCACGAGCCGTTCGACACGACGTGGTGCTCGGACGACAGCTTGTCGTGGTTGACGCCGTACACGACCGTGAGGTCGGCGCCGTCCGCCGGGGCCGAGACCAGGACGCGCTTGGCGCCGGCCTTGAGGTGCAGGGCGGCCTTGTCGCGGGCGGTGAAGATGCCGGTGCATTCCATCGCGATGTCGACCCCGAGCTCGCCGTGCGGCAGCTGCGAGGGGTCCTTGATGGCGGTGACCCGGATCGGCCCGCGGCCGACGTCGATCGTGTCGCCCTCGACCTTCACCTCGTGCGGGAACCTGCCGTGGACGCTGTCGAAGCGCAGCAGGTGGGCGTTGGTCTCGACCGGGCCGAGGTCGTTGATGGCGACGACCTCGATGTCGTCGCGTCCCGATTCGACGATGGCGCGCAGGATGTTGCGGCCGATCCGTCCGAACCCGTTGATGGCGACCTTCACGGCCATGGCGGCGATCTCCCCTCTGGTGGTTGCGCCACACACCTAAAGCAGGATCGGGGCGGAGGGAACGCCCTTGCGCCGCCTTGCCGATGAAACCGGCGCGCGCGGGCGCGCGGGCGGGGCGCGTTGACCTCGCCGACGTTCCCCGCCAGGGTTGCGGCCAGCGCCCGCCGGCGCCCGACTCGCGGAGCACCATGGACCTGCCCGACCGCATCCAGCGCGCCCTGCAGCGCCTGAACGGGGCCATCGACGCGCTCGATGCCGCCGCCGAGCGGCGCGCCGAGGCCGAGGCCGCGCAGGCGGATGCCGAGGCGGAATTCGCCGTGATGCAGGACGACCGCTCGCGTCTCGCGGTGGAACTCGATGCCGCGCTGGCCCGCTCGCGCGCGCTCGACCGCGCCGTCGAGGACGTGTCGGCGCGGCTCGACCGGGCCGGCGCGGCCCTGCGCGCCATCGCGGCCGGCCTCGCGGCCGATGCCGCTCCCGACCCGGCGTGAAGGCGCCCTGACGGCATGGCTCAGGTGAACGTCAAGATCGCCGGACGCGTCTACCGGATGGCCTGCGGCGACGGCGAGGAGGACCGGCTCGTCGGCCTCGCGTCCCGGCTGGACGGCAGGATCGGCGAGCTGCGGGGCTCGTTCGGCGAGATCGGCGACACCCGCATCACCGTGATGGCGGCCCTGACCATGGCCGACGACCTCGGCGAGGCCGAGCGCCGGATCGCCGCGCTCGAGGCCGAGAACGAGCGTCTGCGGGGTGCCGAGGCCGCCTTCGACGCCCGCGCCGCCGCCTTGGGCGAGGCCGTCGCCCAGGCGCTCGGAGACGCCGCGCTCCGCATCGAACGCGTCGCCCAGGCGCTCGACCGCGCCCCCCGGGAGTGAGGCGGCAGGCCGGCATCCGGACAGCGTGCCGCGGGTCGCGGCATCCTGGCGCCACCACCCCGGGTTATCGCGGGGGCGGCAATCGCGTAGGGTCGCGCGGTCGCTCCGTCCCGGTGTCCAGTCCATGTCCGCCACCACCGCCAATGCCTTCATCCTGATCGCGATCGGCCTCGTCTTCCTGGTCCTGGTGGCCGGCCTGATCAACATGGTGCGGGGCGGCAGTCCCAACACGTCCCAGCGCCTGATGCGCTGGCGCGTGGGGCTCCAGTTCCTGGCCATCCTGGTGGTCATGACCGTGCTGTATTTCAGGGGGTGACGCGCGTGGTGGTCCTCAATCGCATCTATACGCGGACGGGCGATGGCGGCACGACCGCGCTCGGCTCGGGCGAACGGCGCCGCAAGTCGGACCTGCGCGTCGCCGCCTACGGCACCGTGGACGAGTGCAACGCCGCCATCGGCCTGGCGCGGCTCTCGGCCTCCACCGAGTCGCCGGCGCTCGACGCGATGCTGGGATGGATCCAGAACGACCTCTTCGATCTCGGCGCCGACCTCGCGACGCCGCCGGCCGAGACCGAGGCCGACGGCGAGCGGCTGCGGATCGTCCAGGCCCAGGTGGACCGGCTCGAACACGAGATCGACACCCTCAACGCCGACCTCGCGCCGTTGCGGTCCTTCGTCCTGCCGGGCGGCACGCCCGCCGCCGCCGCGCTCCACCTCGCCCGGACGGTCTGCCGCCGCGCCGAGCGGCTGATGGTGGAACTCGCCAACGAGGACGGCGAACGGGTCGGGGCCGCGGCGCTCGGCTATGCGAACCGGCTGTCGGACTTCCTCTTCGTCGCGTCGCGCCACTGCAACCACCTCCGGGACGGCGACGTGCTCTGGGTGCCGGGCCGTAACCGCTGACCCAATTTGGAACATCTGCAATGTAGAGCGGCTGTTTCGAAGGATTATAATCGCCGCAGACCGTATTGACGCTCGCGGAGCAACAACGGAAAAGCGCTGTATTGATCTTTTCCGGCGTGCCATGCGGGTTCGACCCGCGGTGCCGCCGTCCGGCGAAAGGCACAGCCATGATCCACGTCGCGCCCCGGGCTCCCGCGAGCCCGCTCGAAGCCCTGGCCCTGTCGGAACGCTTCGTGCTGTGGAACTACCGGGCGTGGGCCTGCTGCTGCCGGGCGCGGCGCCTGCCGGCCGAGCCGGTGGTGACGGCTTTCGCCAACATCGGGGCGCCGGCGGCCGCGGTGGCGATCGACGATGCCATGACGCGCCTCGTCCTGGCGGCGCGCCGTCCGCTCGCGGTCCACTGCCCGCCCGTCCCGGACCTGTCGGAGGACGAGAGCCGGCTGGTCGCCGCCGCGGGGGCCGCCCAGCGCCACGACCGCGACGAACTCGCCCGCCTGTTCTCCGAGATCCTGCCGGCGCCCGCCTCGGCCCTGGTGGGCCGGAGCCTGATGGAGCTCGGCGCCGCGCTCGCCACCGTCGGCGTCCTGCTGCCGCAGCCGGGACCCGAGCGGCCGGCGCCGGTGCCGGCCGGGTGGGCCGGTCTCGCCGCCGCGACGCTCCATTGAGGCCGGCCGTGAGCTCCGCCGCTTCCCGCTGCCCCTTCGCGGCCGCGCCCGCCGGGGCGGCCTGTCCCGACCGGACCTGCCGGGCCACGCCTGACTGCCCCATGCCGCGGGCGGGCGGGGCGCGAGCCCTGATGCTGGCGCTGCGCTTCGTCGCGGCCGCCGGCGAGACGGACGACGCCGCGTGTTTCGACGCGGCCTTCGCCGAGGCCGAGGCGGCCTTCGGGCCGCGCGCGGGTGCGCTGGTCGTCGCCCGCTGCGTCGCGTTGCTGCGCGCCGCGGACCGCGCCGGCACGACGATCGCGCTGCTGCCGCCGGCCTGTCGCTCGCTGTCGCGCGCCGAGGCCGAACTCCTGGCGTGCCTCGACGGGCGGGTCCGGCCGACCGCCGCCGCCGCCCCCGAGGTCGCGGCGGCGAAGCGCGACCTCGCCGCCGCCCTGGACGCGGCGGATCCCGATACTTTGGGCATTGCAGATTGGACCCGTTCTCAACTGGCGGCCTGGCAGTTTCCATCCGTTCTAAGTTGAGGCCCTTTCGGTCGATTCGACTTGAACCGGGCGTCCCGCGGTCCTAACCGGACGCTCGTCTCATCCTTTAGGAGTGCGCCGCCGTGCTGGTCGCCTATCTCATCATGCTGCGCGAGGGCATCGAGGCCGCGTTGATCGTCGGCATCGTGGCGGGCTACCTCAAGCAGACCGGACGGTCGCGGTTCATGCCGGCGGTGTGGACCGGGGTGGTGCTCGCCATGGCGATCTGCCTCGGCCTCGGCGCGGCGATGAACGCCGCCGAGGCGGAGTTCCCGCAGAAGCAGCAGGAACTGTTCGAGGGCCTCGTCGCCCTGGTGGCGGTCGGCGTCCTCACCTCGATGGTGTTCTGGATGCGCAAGGCGGCGCGGAGCATCAAGGCCGAGCTGCACGATTCCGTCGAGACCGCGCTGGCACGGCGCTCGGGCGGCGCCATGGCGCTCGTGCTCATGGCCTTCTTCGCGGTCGGCCGGGAAGGGCTCGAATCCGTCTTCTTCCTGCTCGCCACCTTCCAGCAGGACCTCGGCTGGGGCCCGCCGGTCGGCGCGCTGCTCGGGGTCCTGACGGCGGTCGGCTTCGGCGCGGCCGTGACCTACGGCGGCTACAAGCTCGACCTGCGCCGCTTCTTCGCCTGGACCAGCGGCCTCATCGTCCTGGTGGCGGCGGGCCTGCTCGCCGGCGCGCTGCGGTCGTTCCACGAGGCCGGCCTGTGGAACGGCCTGCAGGAACGGGCCTACGACCTGTCGGACGTGCTGCCGGCCGACGGGACGCTCGGTACGCTGCTGTCGGGCATCTTCGGCTACAAGGACGCCCCGACGGTGGGCGAGCTCGTCGTCTACGTCGCCTTCCTGGTACCCGCCCTGTGGCTGCTCGTCGCGCCGAGCCGGACCCGGGCGCCGACGGTCCGTACCGCCTGACCTTTCCTTCTCCTCGACACACCAGGATCATTGCCCGATGACGACCGCCCGTCTCACCGTCAGCCTGGCGGCGCTCTGCGCCCTCGGCGCCCTGAGCAACGCCCGTGCCGCCGAGGTCGCGCCGGTCGGCGTGACGATCTCCGACAAGGGCTGCGAGCCGGCCGACGTCGCCGTCACGCCCGGCAAGTCCGTCTTCAAGATCAAGAACGCCTCCCGGCGGGCCGTGGAATGGGAGATCCTGAAGGGCGTCGACGTCGTCGAGGAGCGCGAGAACATCATCCCGGGCTTCACCCAGACCATCACGGCGACGCTGGATGCCGGCGACTACCAGATGACCTGCGGGCTGCTGTCGAACCCCAAGGGCGTCCTCAAGGTGGCGGCTTCCACCCAGGCCGGCGGCGACGCCAAGGCGGCGATCTCGCCGATGGACCTCGTCGGCCCGCTGGCCGAGTACAAGGTTTATGTCGCCAAGGAGGTCGATGCCCTGCTCGCCGAGACGAAGGCCTTCACCGACGCCGTGAAGGCCGGCAAGCTCGCCGAGGCGCAGAAGCTCTACGCCCCGACGCGCCAGCATTACGAGCGCATCGAGCCCATCGCCGAGCTCTTCAACGACCTCGACGGCGCCATGGATAGCCGCGAGGACGATTTCGAGAAGAAGGCCGACGATCCCGGCTTCACGGGCTTCCACCGGATCGAGAAGGGCCTGTTCGGCGACAAGTCGACGGCGGGGCTCGCCCCCGTCGCCGACAAGCTGGTCGCCGATACCGAGGAACTGCACAAGCGCGTCTCGATCCTCACCATCACGCCGAAGAGCATGGTGGGCGGTGCGGCCGGGTTGATCGAGGAAGTCGCGTCGAAGAAGATCTCGGGCGAGGAAGACCGCTACAGCCGCACCGACCTCTTCGACTTCCAGGCCAACGTCGACGGCGCGCAGAAGATCGTGGCGCTGCTCGACCCCCTGGTTCAGAAGCGCGACCCCGCGCTGGTGGCACGCGTCAAGGGCAACTTCGCCAAGGTCGACGCCGTGCTGGCCAAGTACCGGTCCGGCCAGGGCTTCGAGTCCTACGACAAGCTCGCCCCCGAGGACCGCAACCGCCTCAAGGGACCGGTGACGGCCTTGGCCGAGGACCTGTCCACGTTGCGGGGTACGCTCGGCATCGACTGAGCCGGCGGGAGCGATACATGACGGGTCGCAAGATATCGGTCCTGGCGCTTTGCCCGTTCGGCGGCCAGGCGCGCGCTGCCGTATCCGAACGGACTCTGCCCGGCCGGGTGCCGCCCGACCGGGAGGCGCCCGCCTGTCCGGGCCGGCGCAGCCTGCTCGTCGGCTTCGGCCTCGCCGGTGCGGCGGGGGCCGGCGGCGCCCTCGGCCTCTCGCCCGCGCCGGTGCGGGCCGCCGCGGCCGAGGAGGAGCGGCAGCGCCAGCCCGCTGACGGCACGGCCGACCGGCACGACTTCTTCGGCACCCACCAGGCCGGCATCGTCACGGCGCAGCCCGCCGCCGCGCTGGTCGCCGCCTTCGACGTCCTCGCCGAGAACCGCGGCGACCTCGCGGCTTTCCTGAAGCGCCTCACGGCGCGGACCGCGGCGCTGATGGCGGGCGACATGCCCGCCGCGGTCGACGACCGGCTGCCCCCGCCCGACAACGGTGTCCTGGGCCCGCGGGGCATGACCGACAACCTGTCCATGACGGTGGCGTTCGGGGCCTCGATGTTCGACGCTCGCTTCGGCCTCGCGCCTCACCGGCCGAAGCGCCTGCGCGCCATGGCGGCCTTCCCCAACGATGCGCTCGACCACGCCGGCTGCCACGGCGACCTGCTGGTCCAGTTCAACGCCAACACGGCCGAGACCAACATCCACGCCCTGCGGGCGCTGCTGAAGGACTTCCCCGACAGCCTGGCGCTGCGCTGGAAGCAGGACGGGTTCCTGCCGCCCCACACCATCAAGACGCAGGGTCGCGACACCGCCCGCAACCTGCTCGGCTTCAAGGACGGCACCGCCAACCTCGACGCCCACGACGCGCCGCTGATGGACCGCGTCGTGTGGGTCGGCGACGCCGCCGACGAGCCGGCCTGGGCGCGCGGCGGCACCTACCAGGTGGTGCGGGTCATCCGCATGCTGGTCGAGCGGTGGGACCGCACGCCGCTCCAGGAGCAGGAAAGCATCATCGGCCGCGACAAGGGCGAGGGCGCGCCGCTCGGCCTCGCGCACGAGCGCGACGTGCCCGACTACGCCCAGGATCCCGAGGGGCACCGGGTCCGGCTCGACGCCCATATCCGCCTCGCCAACCCCCGCACCGCGGCTTCGGCCGACAGCCTCATCCTGCGCCGCGCCTACAATTACTCCAACGGGCTGACCAAGGCGGGGCAGCTCGACATGGGCCTGTTGTTCTCGTCCTTCCAGTCGGACCTCGATCGCGGCTTCGTGGCGGTGCAGACGCGGCTGAACGGCGAGCCGCTCGAGGAATACATCAAGCCCGTCGGCGGCGGCTATTTCTTCGCCCTGCCGGGCGTGCGGGACCGGCGGGACTATTTCGCCAAGGCGCTGGTCGAGACCGACGCCTGAGGCTTTGGCGCCTGACCGCCGTCCAGCGTCAGCGACCAGCGCACGACGGCGACCTCCGGCAGCCTCGCATGGACGACGAGCTGCTCGGACCGGCGCGGGCCGTCGGGGTTGGCGAAGAAGATGCTCTCCTCGATCGTGACCGGCAGGCCGCCCGCCTCGAAGGTCCAATGCGTGCCGTCGGGCGCCGCGACGAGCGCCGCCGTGCCGTGGCGTGCCGCGACGGTGCGCAGGGCCGGATGGAGGTGGAACCTCACGGCGAAGGGGGCGGAGGCGGCCTTGCGGGTTTCGGCCGGTACCAGCCGGTCCTCGCCGGCGAGGCGGGTCCCGTCCCCGGCGAGCCACAGGGACCGCGCGTGGACGAGGCCGGCGCGGTGCCGGTAGCCGTCGTGCGACAGGTCGAGCCGCGTTCCGTCCGGCGCCTCGCTCCGCACCGCCGTCACGACCTTCGGCCCGGCGTAGACGAGGCCGCGCAGGGCGCCGCGCTGGGCGAAGCGGCTCGACGAACGGTCGTCGAGCACGAGGGTCGAATGCGCCGCGGTGGCGCGGGACGCGTCCCGCGCCGCGGGCTGGTGCTCGGCCGCGGCGCCGCAGTTGACGATGAGGCGTTGCGCGCCGTGCGAGAACTCGAACGCCAGCGTGCCCGCATGGGCGCGCCCCGAGAAGGGCATGGCGGGCGGGGCGCCGGCATCGGCGATCAGCATGGCGGCGCCGGCGTCCACGCGCTGGTAGCCCGAGTAGCGGGCGTTGTTCAGCGCGGCTCCGCCGCCGTCGTCGTAGGCCAGCACCGTCGCCAGCACGTCGGGGCGGGTGCTGCCCATGCCGTTGAACAGCGCGAGCGCGCCGTCGTTGTGGCGCAGGCAGCGCACCATCGGCATCATGCGGTCGATGGCGTTGAGCAGCGGCGAGGGCGGCGGCACCTCGCGCGCCGCATAGGCCTGGCGCAGCGGCAGCAGGTCGAGCAGCAGGTCGAGGAGGACCTGAGGGTCGCGGCTGACATGGCCGCCGTCGGGCAGGATCTGGCGGCCGAGTTCGTCGGCCAGGAGCCGCGAGGCCCTGCGCTGCAGCCGGACCAGCCCTTCGGCGCAGAGCGCCATCTCGCAGAGCGCCACGAGGGCGGTCAGCCGCGCCGCCCCGCCCAGGCCGTGGTCGACGGCGCTCGAGAGCGCGTCGGCTTCGCGGGCGAGGCTGCGGACGAAGCGGCGATAGAAGACGACGTCCGCGCCTTCGAGGATCAGCGGCGACTGGCTGAGCCAGCTGAGGAGGCGGCGGGCCGCGACCTCGGGACGGGCCCCCGCCGCGGTCGTGACCCGGCCGCTGCCCGCGATGAAGTCGCCCACGAGGGCGCGGGCATTGACGCGGGCGAGTGCCGTGTCGGCAGCACGCAGGTGGCGCAGCCAGCCGAAGCCCGTCAGGGCCGCCGCCCACTCCTCCGTCGGCGGGTCGACGTCGAAGGGCGACGCGCCATGGGTGTTCACGCCCTTGCCGTCGAAGATGAAATAGCCGGAGTAGATGTCGGCCGCGACGGTCGGATCGCTGGTCCGGATGTCCTGCGGGGCGATCAACAGGCGTTCGGGCACGCGTCTGCGCCGCATCGCCAGCCCGCGCAGCGGCCGGCGCGCCGCGAAGCCGAGCGTCCGGAGGCGTTGCCCGAGAGCGAGGGTCGCCAGCCGGGCGCGGTCCGAGACGGTGTCGTCCCTCACGCTTCGTCACCCCGTCGATTCACGTCTGCCCCAGGCGGGCAGGCGCGCCGCGATGATCGATGGACAGGGTTAATTGGTCCTTACCACGCCCTTCTTGAGAATGATGTTGCCGTAGAGCCGTCGCTCCCCCGTGGCCACGACGGCGAAGCAGGACGCGACCCGCTTGTAGAACTCGAAGCGCTCGATCTTGTTGAGCGTGAATTCCGCGCTCTCGTGGCGACCGAGCGCGTCGCGGAAGGCGTCGAAGATCGGCGGGTTCGCGTCCGGGTCGCCCACCACCGCCATGCACCAGGCGGCCTCGGGCACGAAATCGTCGAGCGGCAGGACCGACAGGACCGCGTTGGTGACGGCGTCGGCCGGGACGCCGCCGAGCCGGATGACAGGCGGGCCCGCCGACGCCGCCGGGTAATTGGCGTCGACGATCGCGATCTCGTCGCCGTGCCCCATGGCGCGCAGCGCCGACAGCAGCTCCGGTGTCAGCAGCGGATCGATCCCCTTGAGCATCGTCTCATCCTCCCCCTCGTATCGGCCGGGCCGATGGCGCGCGTCCGGCGGCGCTGCCCCGTCCCGGCCAGGTCGTCAGGCCTTGCGGGCCACCGCGTCGGTCTGCAGCGCCACGAGCTGGCCGATGCCGGCCCGCGCCAGCGCCAGCATGGACCCCAGCTGCTCTTCCGTGAAGGGCGCGGCCTCGGCCGTGGCCTGCACTTCGACGATCCCGCCCTTGCCCGTCATAACGAAGTTGGCGTCCGTCTCGGCGGTGGAATCCTCAGCGTAATCGAGATCGAGCACGGTCTCGCCCTGCACGACGCCGCAGGAGACCGCGGCCACGTGGTCGCGCAGCGGCATGTGCTTGATCATGGACCGGTGGTGCATCCACGACAGGCAATCGTGGAGCGCCACCCAGGCGCCCGTGATGGCCGCTGTGCGGGTGCCGCCGTCGGCCTGGATGACGTCGCAGTCCACCACGACCTGCCGCTCGCCCATCGCCCCGAGGTCGACGACCGCGCGCAGGCTTCGCCCGATCAGCCGCTGGATCTCGTGGGTGCGGCCCGACGGGCGGCCGGAGGACGATTCGCGCCGCGTCCGGGTCGCGGTGGCGCGGGGCAGCATGGCGTATTCGGCCGTGATCCAGCCCCGGCCCTGGCCGCGCAGCCACGGCGGCGGCTTGTCTTCCAGCGAGGCGGCGCAGAGCACGTGGGTGTTGCCGAACTTCACCAGACACGAGCCCTCGGCGTAGCGGGCGACACCGCGCTCGATGGTGACGGGACGGAGCGCGGCAGCGTCACGGTTCGAGGGTCTCATGCATCAACTCCAGGGTGGGGCGCGACAGCGCGCCGCCGAAAGACGGGCGCGTCCGGAGCGCCCCTCGCCTTCGGCGATCTCGCTCCGGATCGGAATCGCGAGCAGGTTCATCGGGTTGGGATCGCGGCGGCGATCCCGGCCGATCCGGTCCGGTTCTAGTGCACCGTGTCGGGCCCGGCGTCCACCGTTCCCCGTGCCCTCCTGGTCCACCGCTTGACAGACCTCACCCGCCATGGATACGTATATAGTATACGATTTAGGAGCGAGCGGATCATGGCGACGGGTTGGCGAGGTGTGTTTCCGGCGGTGACGACGCAGTTCGCGGCAGACCTGTCGATCGATATCGCGGCCACGCAGGGCGTGCAGGACGCCCTGGTGCGCGACGGCGTGAACGGGCTGATCGTCATGGGGACCTGCGGCGAGAACAACTCGCTCGACCCCGAGGAGAAACGTCGCGTCCTGGCCGCGGCCGTCGAGGTGGTGGGCGGGCGCGTGCCGGTCGTCACCGGCGTCTCGGAGCTGGATACGCGCCGCGCCGTGGCCTATGCCGCCGACGCCGAGCGCCTGGGCGCCGACGGGCTGATGGTGCTGCCCGCCATGGTCTACGTGCCGAAGCCCGCGGAACTCGTGGCGCATTTCCGGGCCGTGGCCGAGGCGACCAGCCTGCCCATCATGCTCTACAACAACCCGGCCGCCTATCGCGTGAACATCGGGGCCGACGTGCTGAGCGCCCTCGCCGACCTGCCCAACATCGTGGCCGTGAAGGAGAGCGCGCCCGATCCGCGCCGCTTCACCGACCTCGTCAACACGTTCGGCGACCGTTTCGAACTCTTCGCCGGCCTCGACGACCTCGCGCTCGAAGGCCTGATGCTGGGCGCGCAGGGCTGGGTCTCGGGCCTGACCAGCGCCTTCCCGCAGGAATCCGTCCAGCTCGTCGCCGCGGCGGACCGGGGCGACTGGGCGACGGCCCGCGCGATCTATCGCTGGTTCATGCCGCTGCTGCACCTCGATGCCGAGCACGACCTCGTCCAGTCGATCAAGCTCGCCGAGCAGATCATGGGCCGCGGGTCCGAGCGGGTGCGCCTGCCGCGCCTGCCGCTGACGGGTGCGCGCCGCGCCGAAGTGACCGCTCTCGTGGAGCGGGCGGCGGCGACTCGGCCGAGCCTCGCCCTGTCCCGGGCCGCGTGACGGCCGCCGTGCGCCATACGTTCTTCTGCATCGACGGCCATACGGCGGGCAATCCCGTTCGGCTCGTCGTCGGCGGCGCGCCGCTGCTGAGCGGCAGCTCGATGTCGGAGCGGCGCCAGGATTTCCTGGCGCGGTTCGACTGGATTCGCCGGGGCCTGTGTTTCGAGCCGCGCGGCCACGACATGATGTCGGGCGGCTTCCTCTACCCGCCGACGCGGCCCGATAGCGACGTCGGCATCCTGTTCATCGAGACGAGCGGCTGCCTGCCCATGTGCGGGCACGGCACGATCGGCATCGTGACCTTCGGGCTCGAACACGGGCTGATCCAGCCGCGCGAACCGGGCTTCCTGCGCATCGAGGTGCCGGCGGGCACCGTCGATGTCACCTACCGGGTCGAGGCGGGGCGCGTCGCCGCCGTCAGGATCACCAACGTGGCCTCCTACCTCGCCGCGCAGGGCATCGCCATCGAGGTGCCGGGCTTCGGCGCGCTCAGCGTGGATGTCGCCTACGGGGGCAACTTCTACGCCATCGTCGAACCCCAGGGACCCTACAGCGGCCTCGACGCGCTCGGGGCCGCCCGGCTGGTCGCCCTCAGCGGCGAGGTGCGCCGCCGCGTGCGGGAGCGTTTCGAGCCCGTCCACCCGCAGGACCCGACGATCCGCGGCGTGTCCCACGTGCTCTGGGCCGACGTGCCGCGCGGCGCGGGCGCGGACGGGCGCAATGCGGTGTTCTACGGCGACAAGGCGATCGACCGCTCGCCCTGCGGCACCGGGACCTCGGCGCGCCTCGCCCATCTCGCCCTGACGGGCCGCCTCGCGGTCGGGGACAGCTTCGTCCACGAGAGCTACATCGGCAGCCGCTTCACCGGCACCGTGGAGCGCCGGGCCGAGGTGGGCTCCGAACCCGCGATCGTGCCGGCGATCGAGGGGTCGGCGGTGGCGACCGGCTTCAATACGCTCTGGATCGACCGGGCCGACAGGTTCTGGGACGGGTTCCAGGTGGTGTGAGATGCCGCGCGTCTGATACAGCGAAGCCATGGCCCTGATCGTCAAGACCGTGCTCGCCGACCAGATCGTCGCCGTGATCCGCGACCGCATCGTCGCGGGGGAACTCGCCGCCGACGCGCCGATCCGGCAGGATGCGCTGGCGGCCGAGCTCGGCATCAGCAAGATCCCGCTGCGCGAAGCCCTGGTGCGCCTCGAACAGGACGGGCTCGTCGTCTCCGAGCGCAACCGCGGCTACGTGGTGCGGCCGCTGACCGCCGAGGAGGCCTACGACGTCTTCGACCTGCGCCTCAAGATCGAGCCGGATGCGGTGGCGGCGGCGGCGGTCCGTCTCGGGCCGGCCGACATCGCGGCCGGCCGGTCCGCGCTCTCGGCCCTGAACGAGCGCGCCGCGGCGCGGGACGGGCGGGCCGGCGCGCTCAACCGCGCCTTCCACATGGCGCTGATCCGCCCTGGCGGACGGCCGGTGACGCTGCAGATGGCGGAGCGGCTGCACACGATCTCGGAGCGCTACGTCGTCCGCCACCTCGCGCCCGCCGGGCGGGCCGCCCGGGCTTTCGACGAACATGCCGCGCTCTTCGACGCCTGGGCGTCCGGCGACGCCGCCCGGGCAGCGGCGCTGAGCGCCGCCCATGTCGCCGCGACCCTCGACGATCTCAGGGCCGAGTTCGCGCGCAGCGGGACCCTTCCGCCAACCGCGGCCGACGCGCGGCACCGGGCCTGAGGCCGGCGCGCCGCGCGCCCGTCATTTCGGGGGCGTCCATTGCGCGGCCTTGACGAAGTTCTCGACGAACCGCGCGGTGTCGATGGCCTGGACGATCGTGACCGAGCGCACGCCCATGTCCTTGGGGGCCAGCGCCTCCGGCCACACGTGGGCACGGCCATAGTCGGCCCCGCCCGACACGTCGACGTCCATGAAGGCATCGACCGACTTCGTGACCAGCGTCGGGTCGAGCGCGACGGCGGCCGCCATCTCGTCCCACAGGGGCAGCGGGTTGAAGTACTTGGACAGGTAGGCGGTGAGCGGCGTCTTGGCGCCGGCGATCCGGTCCATCAGCGCACGGGTCATCATGACCGAGTTCGACACGTCGCCGACCGCCGTGATCCGTGGCCAGGGCGCCGTCAGCGCGATGTGGGCGGCCTCGGGATCGAAGATGAGGTTGAAGTCCGAGGCGAAGTCGGCATTGCCCGTCACCGACATCATGGACGTGTCGAGCAGCCCGCCCATGAAGACCAGCTGCTTGGCGTCGGCGGCAAAGCTCGGGTCCATGCGGATCGCCAGCGCGATGTCGGTCAGGGGGCCGGCCGCGATCACCGTCACCTGGTGGGGATGGGCGTGGACCTGCTTGATCAGGAAGTTGGCCGCGAGCCCCTGGGCGGGCGGCGTGGTCGGCAGGCCCTCGTCGAGGTGGGGCAGGGCCGGCTGCTGGGCGGGGACCTTGTCGATGGGGCCGAGCCCCCCCCAGGCCCCCTTCCAGGGGATCTTGCCGTAGCGCTGCTCCCAGAGCTTCATCTCCGGCACCGACCGCATCAGCGGATAGGTGGCGCCGTTGACAACCGGGATGTCGGGCCGGCCCGCGACCTCGAGGAACCGCAGGAGGCGCGCCGCCTCCTCGTTCTCCCAGCCGTCCCCCGTCACCACGGTGAAGCCCAGGATCGCCACCTTGGGGTCGGCGAGCAACGGCAGGATGGCCTGCATGTCGGTGCCGCCGGGCCCGGCGAAGTCGTTGTCCATGAGGACGAAGGTCTTGGGCCCGTCGTCCGCTTCCTGCGCGGCGGCCGGCCGGCCGGATCCCGCCAGGCCGCAGGCCAGGAGGGCCGCGAGGAGCGCTGCCAGGCGAGTGCCTCTGCCACGGCGGGCGCGTATCGTGAACGGCATGGTCGGGCTGCTCCGGTCTTGCTCAGGGTCGTACTGTCCCGCCCCGCCGGCCGGGACGCAACCCGGCCCGCGCGCTCGCGCGCCGCGGCCCCGCGTGCGGCCCTCGCGCATCAATGTCTGAAATGCCTGAGGCCGGTCAGCACCATGGCGATGCCCGCCTTGTCGGCAGCCTCGACGACCTCGCCGTCGCGCAGCGAGCCACCCGGCTGGATCACCGCCGTGATGCCGGCCGCCACCGCCGCCTCGAGCCCGTCCGCGAAGGGGAAGAAGGCGTCCGACGCCATGGCGGCGCCTTGCGCCAGCGAGGCCGTCTCGCCCGCCGCCTTGGCGGCCTCCCCGGCCTTCCACGCCGCGGTGCGGACCGAATCGACGCGGCTCATCTGGCCCGCGCCGATGCCCACCGTGGCGCCGCCCTTGGCGAACACGATGGCGTTGGACTTGACGTGCTTGACGACCCGGAAGGCGAGCTTGAGGTCCTCCATCTCCTGGTCGGTGGGGGCGCGGCGCGTCACGACCTTCAACGCGATGTCGTCGATCGTGGCGGCGTCGCGCTCCTGGACCAGGAACCCGCCGGCGACGCTGCGCCACAGGAGGCCGGCCGCGCGCCGGTCCGGGACCGTGCCGGTGAGCAGCAGGCGCAGGTTCTTCTTGGCGGCCAGGATCGCCTGCGCGGCGTCGTCGGCATCGGGCGCGATGATGGCCTCGGTGAAGATCTGGGCGAGTTCGGTGGCGAGCGCCGCGTCGACGGGGCGGTTCACCGCGACGACGCCGCCGAAGGCCGACACGGGGTCGCAGCGCAGGGCCCGCCGATAGGCCTCGGCGGCCGTCGCGCCCGTGCCGACCCCGCAGGGGTTGGCGTGTTTGATGATCGCCACCGCGGCCGGACCGGCGGGGTCGAACTCGGCCACGAGTTCGAAGGCGGCGTCGGCATCGCCGATGTTGTTGTAGGACAGCGCCTTGCCCTGCATGAGCCTCGCCGACCCGACGCCGGGCCGCCGGTCCAGCGTGCGGTAGAAGGCGGCGCGCTGGTGCGGGTTCTCGCCGTAGCGCAGCGCCTCCTGCAGGGTGCCGCCGAGCGCCCGGTAGGTCGGCGTCTCCTCGAGGCTCATCGCGGCGAGGTGGTTGGCGATGGTGGCGTCATAGGCGGCCGTGCGGGCGTAGGCCTTCTGGGCGAGCCCGCGCCGCAGCGCCAGCGTGGTGGCGCCGCCATGGGCCTCCATCTCGTCCCGCACCCGCGCGTAATCGGCGACATCCACCACCACGGCGACGTCGTCGTGGTTCTTGGCGGCCCCGCGGATCATGGCAGGGCCGCCGATGTCGATGTTCTCGATGCATTCCTCCGGCGTGGCGCCCCGCGCCACCGTGGCCTCGAAGGGATAGAGGTTGACGACCAGGAGGTCGATCGGCGCGATGTCGTGGGCCAGCATGGCGGCCTCGTGGCTCGGGTTCTCCCGGATGGCGAGGAGACCGCCGTGGACCAGCGGATGCAGCGTCTTCAGCCGCCCGTCCATCATTTCGGGGAAGCCCGTGAGGTCGGCGACCTCGGTCACCGGCAGGCCGGCCGCCGCCAGCGCGTCGCGCGTGCCGCCCGTCGAGACGAGGGCGACGCCGCGCTCGTGCAGGTAGCGCGCGAAATCGACGAGCCCGGTCTTGTCCGAGACCGAGAGCAGTGCGCGCTGGATGCTCCGCAGATCGCTTGCCATGCCGTTGACATCCCCGAAACCCGAATGCAGCGGCGCTTAGCACGGGCCGGGGGCGGTGCGAACCCCGGGCGGGCGGCGCCGGCCCCTCACCCCGCGACGCGCGCCAGCCAGTCCCGCACGCCGTCGAGGCTGCGGAAGTCCTCGAGGCTGCGCGCCGGCAGGCCCGGATGGGCGCTGCCGGCCATCTCGGCGAGGGCCCGGCCCGGGCCGAGTTCGAGGACGGCGGTCGCGCCGGCCTCGGCGGCGGCCGCGAGGCAGTCGGCCCACAGGATCGTCGTGGCGACCTGCCGGGCCAGCCCGTCGAGGCCACGGACCACGTCCCTGACCGGCGCGGCGTCGATCCCGCCGATCAGCCGCACGCCCGGCGGCACGCGGGGCCGCACGGCCGCGCCGGCGAGCGCGGCCCGGAACGGCGCCACGGCGGGGACGAGGCACGGCGTGTGGGACGCCACCGCGACGCCGATCCGCACGACCCTCTCGGCCCCGGCCTCCTGCGCCGCCGCGGCGAGCGCCGCCAGCGCCGCGCCGGAGCCGCCCAGCACCCAGGCGTCCCCGGGGTTGACGATGGCGAGCGCGGCGCCGTGCCGGGCGCAGAGGCGGTCGACGGCGTCGCGCGCGAGGCCGCGGACGAAGACCAGGCCGTCGCCCGGCAGGCTCGCCCCGTCCATGGCGTCGGCGCGCGCCGCCGCGAGGTCGAGTGCGACGTCGGGGGCGATCAGGCCGGCGGCGGCCCAGGCGCCGACTTCGCCGACGCTGTAACCCGCCACGATGCGCCGGGCCGTCCCGAGCTCGGGCAGCGCCGCCAGCGCCGCCACCGCCTGGAGCGTGCAGAGCAGCTGGCCGACGCGGTTGCCGTGCAGCGCCGCGTCGTCGAGCTCCACGGCGAGCCGTCGCGGGTCCCGTCCGCCGAGCAGCGCCGCCGCCTGGGAGAAGAGCGGGCCGGCCGCCGGCGCCGCGCCCGTGAGGGCGAACATGCCGGGATGTTGCGGCCCCTGGCCCGAGCAGAGCAGCGCGAGCGTCACGGCCGCCCCTCCCAGCCCTCGACGAAGAGCACCATGGCGAGGAGGTCGGCGGAGCCGCCGGGGCTGAGCCGGCGCTCGACGAAGGCGCGGTGGACCGTGGCGGCCCGCGCGCGCCAGTCCGGCGCCCCGACCCCGCCCCCGGCCAGGAACCACGCCGCGGCCTCGCGCGCGAAGGCGAGTCCGCCGGGCCCGCCGCGGTGGAGCAGGTTGGTGTCCTCCAGCGCGGCGATCAGGGCGAAGCAGCACTGGACGCGGGCGGCCTCGTCGTCGCCGGGCGCGAGCCGCCGCCCTTCGGCGAGGGCCGGCAGGCCGACGCCGGCGAGCGTCGGGAACCCCGCCGCCGCCTCGGCCCGCGCTCCGCCGGCGCCGTGCCGGCGGCGCGCCTCGGTGCCGTGCGAGCGGAGGAGGACCGGGCCGGCCAGGATGGCGGGACCCCACAGGGACGCCACGAGGGCGCCGAGCGCCGGCCTTCGGCGGCCGACCGGTCCGCCCGAAGGGAGGGCGGTGGACCGTCCCGCGGCGGCGCACAGGAGCCCGAGGCCGAAGATCGCGCCGCGGTGGGTGTTCACGCCCTCCGTCGCCGCCAGCATGTCGGCTTCGGCGGCGAGGCCGATGGCGCGGAGCCGGCCCATGCCGGCCCCGGCCCGGCCGGCTTCGGCGAGGGCCGCGAAATGCCGCCGCAGCGCCGCGGCGCTGCGGCGAAACGTGCCGGCATCCATGTCGGCGTGGCTGCCGGGATCGATGTGGCTGACGAGGCCGGGCTTGGGCCAGGTCTCGACCTCACGCGTCAGGCAGGCGACGGCGCGGGCCGCGACGGCCGCGCCGCTCCAGGCCCCGGCCGCGGTGGCGGGTTCAGCCCGCGCGGATCGCGAGGTCACGCACCCGCTCCGCGATGGCGGCCGCCTTGGGCCGGCCGCCGCGCTCCCGGCCGAGCGCGTCGCGCCGGTCGACGTCCGGCGGCGCTCCGGCCAGCAGGGCCGCGAGCTGGTCCGACAGGGCGAGGCCGGGGTCCCAGACCGCGTGGACGCCGCCGGTGCTGACGAGATTGTCGAGGCCGGGCGCGAAGACCGGGGTCGCGCGCGCCTTCTCGCGCAGGACCTCGACCGAGAGCTTGGTCACCCGTGCCATGGAGGGCAGGTCCATCACTTCGGGCTCGGCGCCCGGCAGAGCCACCAGGATCCGGGTGGCCAGCGCGGTGGCGATGAAGGCGCCCGCCGCCGTGTGGCCGTACAGGATCCCGACCGTCGGCCGCCCGGAAAGGTCGGCCTGGACCAGGCACTTGGCAAGATGGGCCAGGTATTCGTTGAGGCCCAGCGTCTCGTCGCGCCGGCTCATCCGCTGGCTGTCGCTGTCGATCAGCACCAGGATCGGCCCCGTGCCGCCCCGCTCCAAGGCATCGAGGACGTGGCCGGCGAGCGCCAGCGCCCCCTCGATGCCGAGCGGCGTGCGGCCCGCGACGCCGATCACCTCGGCGTGTCCGCCGCCGGGCAGGGGCGCGGTCCCCGTCACCAGCCCGTCGGCAAGCGTCACGGCGTGGCCGCCCGGGAACAGCGAGGCCAGGACGGCGTCGAGCGTCAGGCTATCGCGCCTCATGGGGCGTCTCCGCGCAGGCGTCGGCCAGGGCCAGGAAGGCGTCTGCCGCGAGGTCCGGCACCTTGGCGGCGTCGGCGACGCCGAGCTTCGTCCAGACATCGCGCGCGTCGGCGCAGTCGCCGAAGCGGGCGAGCCGCGCCGAGAGCCGCGCCTGTTCGCGCCGGAGCGCCGCGAGGCCGAAGACCGGCGCGCGGCCGAGGAGGTCCTGCGCGGCGGCCCGGAACGCCTCCACGGTGTCGTCAACGAAGGCATCGGCGCTCCCGATCAGCCGGCGGTGCTTGCCCCCGACCGTGCGCCACACGAGCGGCCGGTCCCGCGAATCGAATTCCTCGACGCCGCGGTTGGTCTCGATCACCTCGGGCCCGGTGACGCCGATACGTCCCTGTTCCGATACGGCGAGCGCCGAGCAGCAGCCCGCCACGAGCCCGCCGCCGCCGAAGCAACCGGCGCGGCCGCCCACGAGCCCCACGACCGGCACGCCCGCGGCCCGTGCCTCGAGGAGCGCGCGCATGATTTCCGCGATGCCGATCTCGCCCGCGTTCGCTTCCTGCAGGCGGACACCGCCCGTGTCGAAGAGGATCAGCACCGGCAGCGTGCGGAGGGCGCGCGCGGCCCGCAGGAGGCCGGTGAGCTTGGCGCCGTGGACCTCGCCGAACGCTCCGCCCATGAAGCGGCCCTCCTGGGCGGCGACCAGCACGGGCCGGCCGCCGAGCGCGCCGCGGCCCACCACGATGCCGTCGTCGAACTGTTCGGGAAGGTCGAAGATCTGCAGGTGCGGGCTCGTCTCGCGCTCGGCCGGGCCGACGAATTCCGTGAAGGAGGCCGGATCGAGCAGGAGACGCAGGCGCTGGCGGGCCGAGGCCTCGGACCAGCTGACGCCCCCGCGCCCGCGCTCCGAGGCGCCGCCGGGCGTGATGGACCCCTCGTGGCTCATCCCTCGTCCTCCAGCGCCCGCAGCGCCTGGGCGAGGCGCAGCGCCACCGTGTCGGGTCGCGCCCCGCCGTCGTTGATCGACAGCCTAACGCCCCCGGGCGAGCGCCGGGCGACGAAATCCGCCACCACGGCCGCCCAGACCTCGCCGAAGCCCCGCGCCGAGGTCGCGATGGCGACTTCGCAGTCCGTGCCCGGCAACACGCGTTCGGCCAGGACTTCGAGGTTGCCGGAGGCCACGACGCCGACGAGCGCCAGCGGCTTGGTGCCGGCGGCGGGCGCCCCGGCGGTGTGGCGGTACATCAGCTTTTCCATGCCGGCCTCACCAGTTCCGAAACTTGGCGGGCGGCGCGTAGAGCCCGCCCGACCAGTGGACGAGGTCCTTGACGGACCGTGCCGCGAGGAGGCTTCGGTCGGCGTCGAGCGGGTCGATGCCGAGGTCCTCGGGGCGGCGGATGATGCCGCGCTCCCGTAAGGAGCGGACCATCGCGGGGTCGCGCCTGCGCCCAATCTCGGTATAGCCCGCGACGCCGCGGATCGCCTGTTCGCGCTCGTCGGCGGTGCGGCAGAGCAGGAGGTTGGCGATGCCTTCCTCGGTGACGATGTGGGTGGTGTCGTCGGCATAGACCATGACGGGCGCGAGCGGCAGGTCGAGCTTCTCGGCCAGCGTCAGGGCGTCGAGCCGCTCGACGAAGAGCGGCGCATTGTTCTCCCCGAAGGTCTCGCCGATCTGCACCACGAGCTTGCGGCCGCGGCGGAGCGGGGCGGGCGCCTCGGGATCCGCCTCCGCGCCGGCCTTGAGCCAGGTGTCGGAGGGATGGCGGCGGCCGCGCGGGTCCGAGCCCATGTTGGGGGCGCCGCCGAACCCCGCGACGCGGTTCGCCGTGATGGTCGACGAATGGCCCGCGAGGTCGATCTGCAGCGTCGAACCGATGAAGAGGTCGCAGGCGTAGAGGCCGGCGGTCTGGCAGAAGGCGCGGTTGGAGCGGAGCGAGCCGTCCGCGCCGGTGAAGAACACGTCCGGTCGCGCCCGGATGTAATCGTCCATCCCGACCTCGGACCCGAAGCAGTGGACCTGCTCGACCCAGCCCGCCTCGATGGCGGGGATCAGCGTCGGATGCGGGTTCAGCGCCCAGTGGCTGGCGATCCGGCCCTTGAGGCCCAGCTTCTCTCCGTATGTCGGCAGCAGCAGCTCGATCGCGGCCGTGTTGAAGCCGATGCCGTGGTTGAGCCTGCGGATCGCATAGGGCTCGTAGATGCCCTTGATGGCCAGCATGGCGGTGAGGATCTGGGTCTCCGTCACGGCGGCGGGATCGCGCGTGAACAGCGGCTCGACGTAGAAGGGGCGGCCGGCCTCGACGACGAAGTGGACGCGGTCGCCCGGGATGTCGACGCGCGGCACGCGGTCCACGATCTCGGACACCTGGGCCACCACGATCCCGTTCTTGAAGGCCGTGGCCTCGACCACCGTCGGCGTGTCCTCGGTGTTGGGGCCCGTGTAGAGGTTGCCGTCGCGGTCGGCCGACACCGCCGCGATGAGGGCCACGCGCGGCGTGAGGTCGACGAAGTAGCGGGCGAAGAGCTCGAGATAGGTGTGCACCGCCCCGAGGGCGATCTGCCCGCCGAACAGCATGCGGGCGATGCGGGCCGATTGCGGGCCCGAATAGGCATAGTCGAGCCGCTTGGCGATCCCGCTCTCGAAGATGTCGAGATGTTCGGGCAGCACCACGCCCGACTGCACCATGTGGAGGTCGTGGACCCGCGCGGGATCGACCTCGGTCAGGGCGGCGGCGAGGAGGTCGGCCTGTTTCTGGTTGTCGCCCTCGAGGCAGACCCGGTCGCCGGGCCTCAGCAGCGCTTCGAGCAGCCGGACGCAATCGTCGCGATGCACGGCCTTGCCCCTGGCGAAGGCGCGGCCGGCCGCGACGCGCTCGTCCCTGTCGGCCCTGTCCCGCCCCCAATCCGTCATGACACCGTCCCGACCCGGTCCACGGATCCGTGGCGTGGTCCCGGCGCAGCAGAAGCTACAGGGCTGCCGGCGAAATTCAAGCCCGGTATCCCAAGCAGCTCGATTTTAGACATTGCGCATACCGTATTGCGGAAATGATCATCTTGTGCATACTTATTGCCGGCGGGCATCAGACCTGCGGCGGGCAACAGGCCCGCGCGGGGACGGAACCGACCACGACGGGCCGCATCCGTCGGCAGTCCTCCCCCGATCGAAGCCGCCGGGTCACCGGCCGGGAAGGGAGGACGAGCCATGTCGAGGATCGTAGCAGAACCGAGCGTGGCGGCAGCCCGAGGACGAACGCCGCTCGACAGGAACCAGATCATCGGGTTCTGGGCCGCCTGGGCGGGCTGGCTGCTCGACGGGATGGACAGCGTCATCTACGCGCTCGTGCTCGTCCCCGCCCTGACCGAACTCCTGCCGCGCTCCGGCATCGAGGCCACGCCCGCCAACACCGGGACGATCGGCTCGATCCTCTTCGCGCTGTTCCTGATCGGGTGGGGCCTGTCCTTCGTGTGGGGACCGATCGGCGACCGCTACGGCCGCACCCGGACCCTGGCCGCGACGGTGCTGATCTATTCGGTGTTCACCGGGGCCGCGGCCCTGTCGCAGAACGTCTACGAACTCGGGCTCTTCCGCTTCCTCGCCGGCATCGGCATCGGCGGCGAGTGGGCCATGGCCGGCACCTACGTGGCCGAGGCCTGGCCGGAGGACCGGCGCAAGATGGGCGCCGGCTACCTGCAGAGCGGCTATTACTTCGGCTTCTTCGCCGCCGCCGCCCTCAACGCCACCGTGGGCGCCCTCTACGGCTGGCGCGCCATGTTCCTGTGCGGGCTGTTCCCCGTGGTGGTGTCGATCGTCACGCTCCTCAAGGTCAAGGAGCCGGAGCGCTGGGCGCAGGTCCAGGCGACGGCGGTGCGGGTCAGCCCGCTCCGGCAGATCTTCGGGCCGCGCTACCGCAGGCGCACCATCGTCATGTCGGCGCTGCTGACCGTCGCCATCATCGGCCTGTGGGCCGGCTCGGTCTACGAGCCCGCCGCCGCCATCACGCTCGCCAAGGGGGCCGGCTACGCGCCCGCCGAGGCGGTGCGCTTCGCCTCCTACGGCACCGGCATCCTGTCGATCGGCACCGTGCTGGGCTGCCTCGCACTGCCGCTGATCGCCGAGCGGATCGGGCGGCGCGCCACGCTGGCGCTGTTCTTCGCCGGCATGCTGGTCTGCATCGCGCTGACCTTCGGCTGGTCGTTCTACCTGCCGGCCGGACAGGCGCTGCCGGTGTTCCTGGTGCTGCTGTTCTTTCTCGGCTTCGCGGGCGCCAACTTCGCGCTCTTCTCGCTCTGGCTGCCCGAACTCTTCGGCACCGAGGTGCGGGCGACGGCCTTCGCGTTCTGCACCTCGGTCGGCCGCTTCATCGGCGCGGGCGTCAATTTCGCGCTCGGCGCCGCCGTCCACGGCATGGGCACGCTCGGCACGCCCGTGGCGCTCACCGCCATCGCGTTCGGCGTCGGCCTGCTTGTGATACCCTTCGCGGTCGAGACGCGTGGGCAATCCCTGCCGCGCTGAACCGGGTGTGACGATGAGCGATGCCGGCGAGGGGACCCTGCTGTCGGACCGGATCCGCAGCGCGCTCGCCGACGAGATCGCGTCGGGCGGGCTCGCGGCCGGGACGAGCCTCGACGAGCAGCAGCTGGCCGACCGGTTCGGCGCCTCGCGTACGCCCGTGCGCGAGGCGCTGCGGCAATTGTCGGTCGCGGGCCTCGTCGAGCTGCGGCCCCGGCGCGGCGGCGTCGTCACGCGGCTGACGCCCGAGCGCATCATGGACATGTTCGAGACCACGGCCGAGGTCGAGGCCATGTGCGTCCGGCTCGCGACGTTCCGGATGACGCCGCTCGAACGCAGCCGGCTGCACGACCTCCACGACGCCTCCGAGGCGCTGGTCGCGGCCCGCGACCTCGACGGCTACGACGCGTTCAACCGCGACTTCCACGAGAGGCTCTACCGCGCCACCCACAACGGCTTCATGGCCGAGCAGGCGCTGGCGATCCGCGCCCGCCTCGATGCCTTCCGCCGCACGCAGCTGCGCCACGGCGACCGGATCGCGGCGTCCCGCGCCGAACACGGCCTCGTCCTCGCGGCCGTGGCCGAGGGCGACGGCGACCTCGCGGCGCGGCGCATGCGCGCCCACATGCTCAACGCGGCCGGCGCGCTCGGCCGCTACATCGCCGAGGCCGCCGTCCAGGCCGGCTGAGCGGCGCCCGCGCCACACCTTAAGAAATGTTTTAGGGCCCGGCGACCACCACCCTGGGTTCCTCCCTCCGATATTGCATGCAATATGGGCTCATAACAGGGCCGGCGGCGCCGGACCCGCAGGGGGAGGACACCGGATGGACACCAGCAGGCGCAATTTCCTCGGCACGGCGGCGCTCGGCGCGGGCGGTCTCGTGGCCCTCGGCCAGGCGGCTTCCGCCGCCGGGGTGACGGGCGACGACAAGGGCCAGCCCGGGCAGGGCGGCTTCGGCAGCGACGCACAGCAGCTCCAGCCCGGCGCGACCGTCGCCTACCACGACCCCAAGGACGTCGGCGAGATGCCCGAGTTCGTCCGTTCGCTGGACGGCTCGAAGCCCAAGATCACCTCGGGCGGCTGGGCCAAGGAGTCGACCGAGCACCAGTTGCCCATCATGAAGGGACTGGCGGGCGTCCATATGTTCCTCAACCCCGGCGGCTCACGCGAGCTGCACTGGCACGCCATCGCGGCCGAATGGGCCTATGTCATCGACGGACAGTGCCAGACGGTGGTGCTCGACCCCTCCGGCCAGACCGAGATCAACAACTACAGACCGGGCGACCTCTGGTTCTTCCCGAAGGGCCACGGCCATTCGATCCAGACGATCGGCGACAAGCCCTGCCACTTCATCCTGTCCTTCGACAACGGGGCCTTCTCGGAGCACGGCACCTTCTCGATCACCGATTGGGTGGACGTGACGCCGCACGACGTGCTGGCCCGCAACTTCGGCCTCACGCCGGCGATGTTCGACGCCTTCCCCAAGGGCGAGACCTACATCCAGTCGGGGCCGGTGATCCCGGCCGCCGAGGCGGTGGACGCGCCCTGGCCGAAGGAGTCGACCCACAAGTTCTCGCTCATGCGGGACCCGCGTTCGCGCCGCGAGTTCGACGGGGGCGTGTTCCACCTCGCCACGGTGGACGAATGGCCGATCTCGAAGACCATGTCGGGCGGCCTGATGGTGATCAAACCCGGCCAGATGAAGGAACTGCACTGGAACCCCAATGCCGACGAGTTCCACTTCTACCTCAAGGGCAAGGGGCAGGTGGCCGTGTTCGGCTCGGGCGGCCGGGGCAAGGTGATGGACGTCAAGGCGGGCGACTCGGCCTATATCCCGCAGGGCTACGGCCACGCCATGGTGAACACCGGCACGGAGGACCTCCAGATGGTCCAGACCTGGAACGCCGGGAAGTTCGAGGAGATCACGCTGAAGCACTGGATGGAGACGGCCCCGCGCTACCTCCTGTCCAACAACCTCGCCGGCGTGCCGGCCGCGACGATCGACAAGCTCGATCCGCAGGTCTGACGCCGCGTCTCTGCCCGCCCGCCCCGGAGCCGGGCGCTCCGGGGCGGGCGGGCGTCGCGGCGCGCCGGTGCCTCACATGTGCTGGCCGCCGTTGATCGACAGGACCGAGCCGGTGACGAAGGACGCGTCGTCGCTGGCGAGGTAGGCCACGGCCTTGCCGACCTCCTCGGGCAGGCCGAGGCGCCCGACGGGGATCTGCGGCAGGATCTTGGTCTGGAGCACCTCGGGCGCGATCGCCTGGACCATCTCGGTGCCGATATAGCCCGGGCAGATGGCGTTGACCGTGATGCCCTTGTTGGCGCTCTCCTGCGCCAGCGCCTTGACGAAGCCGATGTCGCCGGCCTTGGCGGCCGAATAGTTCACCTGGCCCATCTGGCCCTTCTGGCCGTTGATGGACGAGATCACCACCACCCGGCCCCAGTTGCGCGCCCGCATGCCGTCGATCACCGGGCGGGTCACGTTGAACAGCGAGTCGAGGTTGGTGGTCAGCACCGCCCGCCACTGCTCCTGGGTCATCTTGTGGAAGAAGCCGTCGCGCGTGATGCCGGCGTTGTTGACCAGGATGTCGATGGGGCCGACCTCGGATTCGACCGCCTTCACGCCGTCGGCCGAGGCCTCGAAGCTGCCCACGTCCCACTTGAACACCGGGATGCCGGTCTCGTCCTTGAACCGGCGGGCCGCCTCGTCGTTGCCGGCGTAGCTGGCCGCCACCTTGACGCCGGCCTCGGTGAGGGCCCGGCTGATGGCGGCTCCGATGCCGCGCGTGCCCCCTGTCACCAGTGCGATGCGTGCCATGTTGGATCCTCCCTGCCGCGGCACCAGAGGCCGCTTATGAGCGTGAACGCTTCTTGGCGGCTGGGGTTCTGCCCGTCCAGCGGATTCGCGGCGAATACGCAATGCAGCATTGAGGGCGACAATATCGCTGCGGTGCGAGATGGAGGAGCGGACCCGCGGCCGGCGCGGAACACGTCACCGCCAGCGGTCGAGCGCCGCCGTGTCGTCCGCCTTCGGGGCGACCCAATCGGGATCGGCGCCCACCTCGCCCCGGCGGCGGTTGCGCTTCCAGAAGGGCGCTTCGCTCTTGAGGTAGTCCATCAGGAAATCGGCGGCCGCGAAGGCCGCGACGCGGTGGGCCGAGGCCGTCACGACGAGGACGATGGACTCGCCCGGCCGGATGGCGCCGTGGCGGTGGATGACGCGGCAGCCCTGGAGCGGCCAGCGCGCTTCGGCCTCGGCGCAGACGCGCGCGATCTCGCCCTCCGCCATGCCGGGGTAGTGCTCGATCTCGAGCGCTTCGAGCGTGCCGCCGTCGTCGCGGCACAGGCCCGAGAAGGTCACGACCGCGCCGATGTCGGTCCGCCCGGCCGTGAGGGCGGCGATCTCGGCCGCCGTGTCGTAGTCTTCGGCCTGCACCGAGACGCGCGCCACGCCCTCATCCCCCCGTCATGGGCGGGAAGAACGCGACCTCGCGGGCGCCCGCCAGCGGGGCGTCGTGCCTCGCATGGACGCGGTCGAGCGCGGTGCGGATGACGGCCGGGTTGTCGAAGGCGTGGGCGTAGTTGTCGCCCTGTCCGGCCAGCCAGGCCATGAGTTGGCCGGGCGTGCCGACGGAGGCCGGCGGCGACAGCTCCTCCTCGGTCTTGCCGATCCGCTCGCGCACCCAGGCGAAATACAGCGCTTTCACGACACTCACTCCGCCACCGGCCGGAAGCCGGCCTTCATGTAGTCCCAGCCGGTGTAGAGCGTCAGTACCGCCGCGACCCAGAGCAGCACGAGGCCGATCGCGACCGTGCCGGGCAGCACCCGCTCGCCGGCCGGCCCCGCGACCAGGAACCCGACGGCGGCGAGCTGCGCCGTGGTCTTCCACTTGGCCACCTTGGTCACCGGCACCGAGACGCGCAGTTCGGCCAAGAATTCGCGCAGCCCCGACACCAGGATCTCGCGGCACAGGATCACGATGGCGGCCCAGATCGACCAGCCCGTGACGGAGCCGTCCGCCACCAGCATCAGCAGCGAGGCCGCGACCAGCAGCTTGTCGGCGATCGGGTCCAGCATGCGGCCGAGCGAGGATTGCTGGTTCCAGGCGCGGGCCAGATAGCCGTCGAAGAAATCCGTGATCCCCGCGACCGTGAAGATCGCCAGCGCCAGCCAGCGCACGCGGATGTCGTCCGGCGCGAAGAGGCACCCGGCCACGGCCGGCACCGCCACCATGCGGCCGTAGGTCAGGAGGTTCGGCAGGTTCCACTGCCGTTCGCGCTCGAGGGTGGAAAGTGCCATGAGGGCAGAGGGAACATGCCAGGGGGTTCGGCGTCAAGGGAGCCCGACGGCCCGCCGGGCGGCCTCGACGGGGATGGTGCGGCGCGGCATGCTGGGGGCGCGTGTCCGCCGGAGTTGCCCATGTCGCCCGTCGCCCGGTTCGAGTTCCTGCTCCTGCTGCTCGTCGTCGTGCTGGGGCTGGAACTCCTGGCGCGGCGCCTGAAGCTGCCGCCGGCCGCCGCGCTGGTGGCGGGCGGCATGGCGCTGGCCTTCGTGCCCGGCGTCCCGGTGGTCGAACTCGATCCGGACCTCGTGCTGGTGCTGTTCCTGCCGCCCCTGCTGATGGACGGCGCCTATCTCACGGTGCTGTCCGACTTCCGCCGCCACATCGGCGGCATCCTGTCGCTCGCCGTCGGCGCCGTCGCCTTCACCACTTTCGCCGTGGGGGTGGCGGCGCATTGGGCCGTCCCGTCGTTGCCCTGGGCGGCCTGTTTCGCCCTCGGTGCCGTCGTGTCGCCCCCCGACGCCGTCGCCGCCAAGGCGGTGCTGGAGAGCGTCAAGCTGCCCCGGCGCCTGCGCGTGCTGCTCGAAGGCGAGAGCCTCGTCAACGACGCGGCCGGCCTCGTGCTGTTCCGCTTCGCCGTCGCGGCCGCCCTCACGGGCACGTTCAGCACCGGACAGGCGCTCGGCACCTTCACGGTGCTGGCGGCGGGCGGCGTGGCCCTGGGGCTCGGCTTCGGCCTCGCCTGGGTCAAGCTCCTCGGCCGCCTCGGCGACACGTCGCTGATGATCGCGGCCGCCTTCCTGCTCCCCTGGGCCTCCTATGTGGCGGGCGAGGCGCTGCACGTATCGGGCGTCATCTCCACCGTGACGGCCGGGCTCGTCTTCGGCTGGTACCAGCACGAGATCTTCTCCGCCGAGGTGCGGATGAAGGGCACGGCCTTCTTCCAGGTCGTGATCTTCCTGCTCGAAGCCTTCGTGTTCATCCTGATCGGCCTGTCGCTGCGCGGCGTCGTCGAGCGGCTCGGCGGCTTCGGCGCGGCCTTCGGCGTCCTCGGCGGGCCGATCGCGGCGGTGCTGCTCGGCGTCACGCTGTCGCGCTTCGCCTGGGTCTTCGCCACCGATGGCCTGGTGAGCCTCGCGGCCCGGTGGCGAGGGCGCCGGCGCGTCCCCTTCTCGGCCGCGGGTTCGGCCGTCCTGAGCTGGGCCGGCATGCGCGGCGTGGTGACGCTCGCCATCGCGCTGTCGCTGCCCGAGGAGATGCCGGGCCGCGACCTCATCCTGGCGGCGGCCTTCGCCGTGATCCTGGTGACGGTGCTGGTCCAGGGCACGACCATCGGCTGGCTGATCCGCAGGCTCGGGCTCGGCCTCGAGGACGAGCGCGACGCCGCCCAGCTGACCCAGGTCCAGGCCATGGCGCGGATGACGGCGGCACAGCTCGCCGCCATCGAGCCGCTGGCGCGCCTGCCGGACGGCAGCCTGCGCCACCCGCGCCTGCTCGAACAATTCACCTACCGGGCGGACATCATGGCGCGGCTCAGCGCTTCGCAGCAGGATGCCACGGCGGAGCGGCGCGCGCATTTCGAGGTGATGCTGGCGGCCGCGGCTGCGGGCCGTGCCGAGATCCTCAAGCTGCACCGCTCCGGCCAGATCCACGACGAGGTGCTGCGCGCCATCGAGCGCGGGCTCGACCTCCAGGAGGTCCTGGCCGAGGCCGGCCGGGGGTGAGGCGCGCCGGCGCGCACGGATCGCACCGTCATCCACGGCCCTCGTTGAAGAACTCGTAGACCCGCTTCGCCGTCGCGGCGTTCACGCCCGGCACCTTCTCGAGGTCCGACAGGCTCGCCCGCGCGATGGCCTTGGCGGTCCCGAAGGCATGGAGCAGCGCCCGCTTGCGCGCCGGGCCGATGCCCGCCACCTCGTCGAGCGGCGAGCGCGTGATGTCCTTCTTGCGCTTGGCGCGGTGGGTGCCGATGGCGAAGCGGTGCGCCTCGTCGCGGAGCCGCTGCACGAAATAGAGCGCGGGGTCGCGCTCGTGCAGCTTGAAGGGCTCGCGCCCCGCCACGAAGAAGGTTTCGCGCCCGGCGTCGCGGTCCGGCCCCTTGGCGATGCCCACCACGGCGAGGCCGTTCGGCACGGCGCCCGGCCCGAACAGCACCGGCACGCCGAGCTCCGCCATGATCTCGCGCACGGCCGCGAGCTGGCCCTTGCCGCCGTCGATCAGCAGCAGGTCGGGCCAGGGCGAGCCGTCGTCGAAATCCGCGAAGCCCGGAGCCTCCTCCGAGGCGGGATCCTCGGCCGCGAGATCCTCCGGCGCGTCCCCGCCGGCCGCCATCGGGCCTTCGGCTTCGGGCGGCAGGTCCGTGGCGGCGGATGCGTCCTGGCCGGCGAAAGCCGCGGCATCCGTCTCCGGTCCGTCCTCGTCGAGCGCCGCCGACAGCAGCGCGTCGTCGGCCGCGGCGCCCCGGCTTTCCCGCAGCAGCCGGGCGAAGCGCCGCCGCAGCATCTGGCGCATCATGCCGTAGTCGTCGCCGGGCGTGATGTCCTTCATGTTGAACGTGCGGTACTGGCTCTTCATGAAGCCCGACGGCCCCGCCACGATCATGGCGCCGACCGCATTGGTGCCCATGATGTGGGAGTTGTCGTAGACCTCGACGCGCCGCGGCGTGCGGTCCATGCCGAAGGCGGCGGCGAGGCCGGCCAGCAGCTTCTCCTGGCTCGCGGTCTCGGCCAGCTTGCGGGCGAGGGCCTGCTTGCCGTTGGCGGCGGCGCCCTCGACGAGGTCGCGCTTCTCGCCCCGCTGCGGCACGACGACCTCGACCGAGGCGCCCGCGCGCTCGGTCAGCAACTGGGCCAGGAGCGCCCGGTTCTCCACCTCGTGCGACAGCAGCACGAGCCGCGGCGGCGGCTTGTCGGCGTAGAACTGCACCAGGAAGCTGTCCAGCACCTCGCCGGCCTGGAGCGAGCGGTCGGCCCGTGGGTAGTAGGTGCGGTTGCCCCAGTTCTGGTAGGTGCGGAAGAAGAAGACCTCGATGGCGAACTGCCCGGCCTCGTCCACCACGGCGAAGACGTCGGCTTCCGCGACGCTCTTCGGGTTGATGCCCTGCTGGCCCTGCACGGCGGAGAGCGCCGCGATGCGGTCGCGCAGCCGGGCGGCGCGCTCGAACTCCATCGTGTCGGCGGCCTGCATCATCTCGGCGGCGAGCCGGTCCTTCACGGCGCGGCTCTTGCCGGCGAGGAAGTCGCGCGCCTCGTCGACGAGCTCGCGGTAGCCGTCCTGCGTCACCTCGCCCGTGCAGGGGCCCGAGCATCGCTTGATCTGGAACAGCAGGCACGGCCGCGTGCGGTTGTCGTAGTAGCTGTCCGAGCAGGACCGCAGCAGGAAGGCGCGCTGCAGCGCGTTCAGCGTGCGGTTGACCGCCCAGACGCTGGCGAAGGGCCCGAAGTAGTCGCCCTTGCGGTTGCGCGCACCCCGGTGCTTGGTGATCTGCGGGGCCTTCGGGTCCGCCGTGACGAGGATGTAGGGAAAGGATTTGTCGTCCCGCATCACGACGTTGAAGCGGGGCTTCATCTGCTTGATGTAGTTGGCTTCGAGCAGCAGCGCCTCGGTCTCGGTCGCGGTCGACACGAACACCATGGAGGCGGTGAGCGAGATCATCTGGGCGATGCGGCGCGAATGGCCCGCCGCGCGGATGTAGGAGGCGACGCGCTTCTTCAGGCTCTTGGCCTTGCCGACGTAGAGCACCTCGCCGTCCGCCCCGAGCATGCGGTAGACGCCGGGGCCCATCGGCAGCGTCGCCCAGTGACGGCGGATGACCGCCGCGCCCTGGCGCACGGAGGCGGGCGCGGCCTCCTCGGCGTCGAAGCCGAGATCGATGCCGGATTCGCGTTCCCCGACGGGATCGTCGTCGAGGTCGTCCTCGGGCGGGGGCGCGTCGGATCGGAGGCTGGTCGGACTCATGGCACGCATCTAAGCCGAGAAGCCGGCGGGGTGAAGGCCGACCGCCTCCGCGCTTGCCCCACGGCACCGCTCCCGCTACCTCGGGCGCGGCGCTCGCGCCGCGGCACGAAGCGATCCGGACCCCGCCGGCATCCCCGCCCGAGATTTCACCCGCCGCCGGCCTCCCGCCGGCGTTTCAGCCGGAGCCCCGCATGGTACCCCTGGACCGTCGCGCCGTCGTGGCCGGCATCGCGGCCGCATTGGCTGAGGTCGCGGCGAACCCGCTGATGGCGCAGACCGTGTCCCAGACGCCCTCCGAACCCGCCCCGCACTTCGGCTTCGAGGACGTGCTCAAGCGCGCCCGCGAGATCGGCACGGCCCCGTTCGAGGCCAATCCGCCGCCGCTGCCCGACGCGCTGGCCAAGCTCGACTTCGATTCCTGGCGCGACATCCGCTTCCGGCGCGACAAGGCGCTGCTCGGCACCGAGGGCGGCCCGTTCCGCATGGAGATGTTCCACCTCGGCCACATCTACCCGCGCCCCGTGACGGTGAACGTGATCCGCGACGGCATCGCGACCCCGGTGCCCTATGCCGCCAACCTGTTCGACTACGGCCGCAACAAGATCGAGAAGCCGCTGCCCTTGAACCTCGGCTTCGCGGGCTTCCGGCTGCTCTACCCGCTGAACCGCCCCGACGTTCTCGACGAGGTCTCGGCCTTCCTGGGCGCCTCGCTATTTCCGCTTCCTCGGCCGGCGCCAGCGCTACGGCCTTTCGGCCCGCGGCCTCGCGGTCGGGGCCGGCGCGCCCGGCGAGGAGTTCCCCTTCTTCCGCGAGTTCTGGGTCGAGACGCCGGGGCCGCTCGCCGAGCGGGTGACGATCTACGGGCTGCTCGACGGCGCCTCCGTGACGGGCGCCTACCGGTTCGACCTCTATCCCGGGGCCGAGACCGTGCTCGAAGTCTCGGCGACGCTGTTCCCGCGCCGGGCCGACTTCAAGCTGGGCCTCGCGCCGCTGACCTCCATGTTCTTCACCAGCCAGAACGACCGGCGCTTCTCGGACGACTTCCGGCCCGAACTGCACGATTCGGACGGGCTGCTGCTCCATTCGGGCACCGGCGAGTGGATCTGGCGGCCGCTGCGCAACCCGATGCAGACGGAAGTCTCGGCCTTCCTCGACCGCAACATCCAGGGCTTCGGCCTGCTCCAGCGCGACCGCGTCTTCGAGGATTACCAGGACCTCGACCTCGGCTACGAGCTCCGCCCGTCCTACTGGATCGAGCCCAAGGGCGACTGGGGCGAGGGACGCGTCGAACTCGTCGAGCTGCCCACCCAGGACGAGACCAACGACAACATCGTGGCGTCCTGGGTGCCGAACGCCGCCATCGAGCCCGGCAAGCCGCTCTCGGTGGCCTATACGGTCACGGCGAGCCTCAACCTCGGGCGGCTGTCGCCGGGTGGCCGGGTGATCAAGACCTACCAGACGCAGGCGCGCGCGCTGGGCTCGAAGGAGGTCGCCTCGCCCGGCTCCCGCCGGTTCATCATCGATTTCTCGGGCGGCGACCTCGCCTATTACGCGACGGACCCCGCCCTGGTGCAGGTGGTGCCGACCTCCACGGCCGGCCGCATCACCCGCAGCTTCCTGGTGCCCAACCCCCATATCAACGGCTTCCGCGCCGCCATCGACGTGGAACTCCCCCCGGGCCAGAGCACCGACCTGCGGGCCTTCCTGAAATCCGGCAACAAGGCCCTGACCGAGACCTGGACCTTCCCGTGGAAGGCGCCGAATCAGGGGTGAAACCACTGATTTTGCACAAGTCCTTGATGGAGCTCGCTGGGACCGGTACACCGGATCGGTACACCAGCACATGCGTCTCACTATGCCGAAAATCGCAATGCGCGACGACTCGTCGCACCTCCAGTTTCGAGTCAAAGTCCCCATCGACGTTCGGGAACGTGCGAAGGGACGGATGATCGCCGTCGAGCTGCCTGCTGGGAGAAGCGAGCAGGCTGTAACGGTGACGGCCCGAGTCGGCACGCACGTAAAGTTTTCCCCGCGAACGCGCGATCCCGTCACCGCTACGGCGCGGCAAAGCTCCGCTCTGATGTACCTCAGCACGGTCTGGGACGCTATCCGAAGCGGATGTAGGCCCTTGACGCTTCGTCAGATCGTGGCGCTTTCCGGCGACGTGTACAGGTTGTTTCTCGATGAGTGTGGGGACAACCCTGGAGAGGTCAACAACTGGATTGCCCTCAAAGCCTTTAATCGCGCGGTTCGAGAGGGCCGGATTGTGGTGGCGCCGGCGCTACGGCCAGATCCCGATTACGCCAACGACGTGATGATCGCGCGCGAAATGTTTGGGGTCGACCTGACTGCCGGAATCAACGCTCACCGGTCTGGTACACCTGAGATCGCGGCCCTTGAGGCACGATTTCGGCCTTTTGGCCAACTGGACCTTGCTCCGTCGCGGCATCGAAATCGATCCCGACGATCGCGTAAAACTTCTTTTTGCGATTGAGAAGGCCACGACGGACGCGGCTATTGTGCTTAAGCGCCATGCTCGGATGGATTTCACGCCTGCGACGGAGATCGAATTGCAATTCCCTCCGTTCGTTGCGTCACCGGAACCGCTTAGGCCAGAACAGCCGTCGGTCACGTTGACGAGCCTTCTGGAGCGGTGGAGCATGGAGACCGACCCGGCTCCGAAAACATTCATAAATTGGCAATCGGTCCTGCGGCGCTTCCGCTCGTTTTTAGGTCACAACGATGCGCGTCGGGTCACGACAGAGGTAGTTATCTCCTACAAAGATCATCTAATCAGTGAAGGGATAGCGCCGATTACCATAATGCGGGTTCACCTCATAGCCCTCAGTAGACTTTTCGGTTTCGGCGTCGATAACCGACTTCTGCTGACGAATCCGGCACTTGGTGTCAAAGTTCTGGTAAGACTGCGGGCCGGACAAGGTCGGCGCGGATACGATGACGCTGAAGTATCGCGTCTCCTGGCGCTTGCGACTGCTGAGCAAAAGGATGAGCGCCGCTTCGGCGTGCCCTTGCTCGCATTGACGGGAGCGCGCGCTGGGGAGGTTTTTCAGGCGTGGGCCGAACATGTGGTCGAAAAAGACGGTGTGCATTGTCTCTTGGTGAAACCCGCTCCGGACGGTGGGCGATTGAAAACAGTAGGGAGCGAACGTGTCGTTCCCATCCACTCGCACTTAATCGAAATAGGTTTTATCGATTGGGTCCGGTCCAAAGGGTCGGGACCGTTATTCTATAAGGCTGGCTCAATAGGAGCCAACGGCATGCACCCGTCGAACAATGCTACCAAGAGGGTCGGAGAATGGGTTAGCGCGAAAGGTTTCGGTAGTGCCAATGTTGCTCCTCTGCATGGTTTACGGCATTGGGTAAAAAGTTCACTGCACCGTGTCGGTGTTCAAGACTCAACTGTTGATTACATACAGGGACACGCGGGCAATACGGTCGCGTCAGCTTATCGACATGTAGATGTAAGAACGATGGCGGAAGCGATTGAGCTGCTGCCACTCTCTCGACCATTACGGCAAAAAGACGATTCGGTCTCAGGTTGAGGCGAGTGACGGATTTGCAAAAGGGAAGCTGCATTGAGCGTACTCGTCCGATCCATGTAGGGTTTCGCCGTGCATGCAGCTTCGAGCAGCCTTTGTTAGGCGGTCCCGATTGGTTCGGCCGTCAGCAGGTCGCCGAGGTCTGGCGCGGTCGAGGGGGCGCTGAGTTCGGGCCGTCGCAGCGTTGCGCTGGTCCATGGTCAGGGCTGGTGATTTCCTGAGTCCCACATGCCCCCGGATGATTGCGGCTTCGTCGGCAGTCGGGAGCCGGTCAAGTTCGATGGTGCCCTCGTCATCGCCGTCCTGTCGAACCCTGGCACCGACGATCGTCCGTAGGTGGCGCTTCGTGGCGCCCCACCGTGCGCCGGAGGTTCCATAGATCACGATCAGGTATGTGCCATTCGGGCCGCCGTAGACTTTGCCCGCGTCGCCCCGCAGCACCCAATCGCCGCAGGAGGCACGACGTATCCGGTCGGGTGAGGTCGAGATGGCGTGGGCGAGCGTGATCAAAGCCGGGCGCTGCATGCTCGGCGGAAAGATGTCCATTGCGATTAGGTCCGCTAGTTCGATGAGCCAATTTCGCCAAGGGCGGCGATTTCGGGTCGCGTTGAGGGATTGTGAGGTCGCCGGCAATCGGCGGTGTTTGGGGAATATTGACGGGCGCTGGCGGGTCGGCCTCGACGGCCGCAGACCGGGGCGAGGGATTGCCGCGAAACGCTCAGAGCGCCCCTAGTTCAAAGAGCCTATTTCGCCGTAGACGGCCAAACCGGGGTCGGTCGAGGAATTGTACCTTCCGAGGTGCGACGCGGTTTTTCGACGGTGAGGCGAGGGCTGATGTCGCAGGACGCAACCTCCGGCTCGTCGTGACGTTAGCAGGGGCTGAGCGAGATCTTCGCTGGGGCTAACCGGAGATCACGATGTTTGAATTGCGAGTTATTGATCAGCATGCCACCGGCTTCAAGTACGCCCTGTTCGCACTAGCTATGTCGACGAGCGTAATGCTCTATTCGTCGTACATTCTTTTTCCAACATACTGATACTTAATTGGATTATGACATGGGTAGACTTCCCGGCAGCGGTGCTATTTACGTCGTAATCGCCCTTGCAATCGCGATTGGGGTTTTCCTGTTCGGCGTGCATGAGATGGCACCCGCTCCAGGCGTTCAGCCGGGCACAGCTGCCAAGTAGCCTACATATTGCCGACGCCGCTGCCCGGAAGGGTCGTCGCCGGGACCCCGGAGTAGTCGAGCGCACCCGCTTAAGCCGTGCGCACACCGCATATCTCCCTTGCAATCTGCATAGGAGCATGCGAAATCAAATGCCTAGACGAAAAAAAGACCGCCAGCCTGCCGGCGAGCGGCCCAAGTTTAGGGAGGAAACGCCCACGTAAGGACGTGCAGCAAATGCTGCACTGCGATAATACGCCGATCCGCGGAGGGATCCAGGGGGTCAAGGCGCATTTCCCTGCGTGTGGTGTTTCAGCTACATGTGGCCGACCCCGCTGCCTGGGATCGTCGAGGCTGGCGCCCCAGAGTAATCCACCGATCCGGTCGTCGACTCAGCTGGCAGGTTTTCGCCGTCGCCGTCGTCGTAGATGTCCAGTGTCGTGACCAATCCGCTATCCTTGCTCAGGCTGTGAACCGCACGCCTGACAATGTAGCTGCCATTAATGCCCTCGCGACACCCTGTAATCGCAACCACCTGGCCGCCGCGAATGCTCGGATCACCCTTGGCGAGTGTCACCGTTCCGTCCTTGCTGCGGCGGTTTAACTGCGACATCGTCGAGTTTGCCGCATCCTGTGCTTCTTGCTGGCTGTTGTAGGCCCGCGAGATCATGTAGGGCACGCTGGAATTGGCATTGCCGCTGGTTGAGGATTTGAGCCATTGAAGCTGGTTCGCGGTCTTGTCCCACCAGCTGGCCTGAACAGTCGAGTAGGCAAACCGGTTCGTGGTCGAAACCGATCCGGTTCCAAAATATTCCGGCGTCAACGTCACCGTTCCAAGCGATTGCCCGGAAGCACTGTCGCCAGTTCCGCGCTTTGTGAACGATAACTTACCGTCCTGAAACTTGGCTAGGCCATTGAAGCGCCTCTCAAGCTCTTGGAGCAAGTGCATGGATGACGAGTTCTGGTTTAGGAACGGCACGTCGATACTGCTCAGCGCTGGATCAACCACCGCGCCGACACCCGCCGTGATGGCAATCTTGCCCACGATGGTACCAAGTGTAGTATTGTCATAGCTTGCGAGGATAGGTGCCTTGGCATTCGTCGACATTCCCAACGAATTGCCATGCATGCGGATGCTTTTCGGCGTCCATGAGTACGATAGCTCGTCTATCTCATAGGTGCCCATCTCGTATAGGACGCCTTCAGCGTATCCCATGCTGACTGAAAGCGTTACGGATCCCTCTCCAATGCTGGGCGATGCAATGTTCCAATCGCGATCGTCTAGTGTCAAGTCGAGGGTGTCAGCATCGCCGCCGCCCTCCCGGCTCTCGATCTTGATCATCACGAGGCGGTCCGCCAGATGTGAGGTAATGTACTCGCCGGATTGGCTGACGGTGAATATAGGCGTGAGTCCGAGCGCCGTGGTGTAGGCCATATGTCTGCTGTTGCTGGAGGGATGGTGCCCCCGACACTTGGCCGGGGGCGTTGATACTATGCGAAGGCGTCGATGTCATGCGTGCGGCTGGTCAGAGATCCGACATGTGACGCCGCGATCTGGGCGGCCCGGTGCGGGTCGCTCACGCCGTGGATGTGGATGGGGGCGTGAACCGTCGCATCTCCACCGCTGGCGTTGCTGGCCGGGGCGTCGTCTGCTCCGGGGCGGGGTCGCGCGAAGGACGGGACGCCCTTGGCTAGTTCCGCCGGGGATGCCGGCTTGACCACGACAGGGTTGCCGGCCGTCCCAAGGGGCTTGGAGCCGACGCCCTGCATCATCCGCTTGTAGGAGGACGCGCTGGTGCCGTTCGCGTCGACGTTTCGTGACCGCGTGCCAGCGAGATCGCACCACCCACCCCTTGAGGTGCGCAGCGGCGAGCCATCCGGCGATGTCGGCCGGGTCTCATGACGTCCTTGATGACGCCGGCCTTCTTCAGCTGGGCATAGTGCCGGTTCGTGTACTCGCCGAGCTCCTGATCCTGCACCCCGTTCTTGTTCGCGAGGAACTCGGCCAGGGAGTGGATGCCGCCCTTGCCAGTCCAGACGCCGGAGTCCTCCAGAGCGCGGTTGTTCCCGGTGGTGACGTAGCCGTTCTCCTGCAACGCAGCGGCACCCATCTGCCAGCGGCCGACGTAGCCGAGGGGTTGGTGATGCCGTAGCGGTTGCCGCTCTCACGGTGGCCGAGATCGATGCGATACTGCTTCGTCCCCTCTGCCGTGAGGCCATCGATGGTCTTGCCCTTGTGGGCGCGTCAGGTGACCCCCGCCGATACCGCGATCGGAGCCGGAGCCAGGAGACCGCGCGCCCCGAGGCCGTGCCGAGGACCGCCTCCGAGGCTTGAGCCGACTGGCCGTATCGCATGTTCGGTCCACCCGTGCCGCCGCCGCCGTAACTGCCGATCGATCCATCAGGGTTGACGCCGTAAGCCGGTGTCGCTCGCGCCATGATTTGGCGAGACGGTCGATCGCGGTCCGTACCCCCTCGACGCCCAACGCCGTGTCGACGATGGCGGCCGTAACGATGTCTCCGCTGTCGGACGGCGAGTAGCTCGTTTTCTGGAGAAGATCGCCGAAACCCGAACCATCGAATGACATGGGCGAAATGCCGCCAGTCCGAGGGTGTCGAGCCGCTTCCGCATGGCTTCAATCTCGGATTGGATCTTCGCAACCTTATCGCCGGTCGCGGTCGAGAGTAGGCGGCGATCAAAATCGATCGCGGCCCTGATCGACGCCGCTGATGCGCCGGCTGGCATGAGGTGGCGAAGACGATCTTCCGGCGTCGCTGGTGGTCCGGCGATCCCATCGGCGTCGCGGCCATGATGCGCCCAGACGCGCATCATAGTCATCGCGGCCGGTGTTTTAAAGTCCATCGGCGCTGAGCGTCGACGTTGTCACCGACCGCCATCCTGGCGTGCTGTCGAACGCTGATCGGCGAAACCTCACTTCGGCAACTGCCCCCGTGACGCTCGACCAGATATCCCGCATGGCATCGATGATTTCGCCGAAGTTGATGACGCTCACGGCGAGCGCACCGACCGCAAGGGCCGCGATCGTCACCGGAACGAGCGCACCAGTCGTCGCCGCCAATCCGCCAAGCATCGCCACGGCGCGAAGGGCGAGGAGGCTTTCCTTGATCGCGCTGATGACAGATACGACCGGCGCGATGATCCGAAGAGCGAGGCTAAGGCCGAGAAGTTCAGCAGCAACACGGCCGATCGTTTCTGCGCTGAAACCATCAGGACCGCCGCCAAAGAGCGTCGAAAGCCTATGGAGTGTGTCATATACTGCCCTGATACCTTCTCCGATGCCGGTGGCAAAGCCGGCGATGTCGAAACCACGGCGTGTCGCGACAGGGCGTCGAGCATGTGGGCGACATCTTCGAAGCCTAACCCGTGAACAAACCCCATGATGGCGCCGTGAACGCGATCCTTGAGGTTGCTGTTGATGATCTCGCGAGAGACCTGTAACCCACCAATCGCGGAACGGGGCAATAACGTCGGCCTTGATGACGTCGCCAATCTCACTCTCTATTGCACGACAACCGGCTTCAATCTGACGGAGCATGTTGGAAAGGCTGGTTTGCCAGTCGCGGAACTTGGTCGAGAGATAGTCGTCGGCTTCTTTTTCTTCGGCAAGCTGCTTTGCGCGCGCGAGAAACGACTTGGCCTTAGCCGGCGATGCCCCGATCTCGGCGATAGCCGCCCCGCCCTGCTCGGAGAAATGATAACCGCGCAGGATGAGCTTGCGCGCCTTGTCATCGAGTATGTCCAGTCTTTCGGCAAAGTCGATCAGACCTTCAGGGCCGGCTTGCAGACTAGCCGCCATTTGGCGAATAGATCCATAGCCAAGGCGAGCCGGTGCAGTCCGAACAGCCCGGCTTTCCTCGCTGTTGCTGTGATTTCTCTGTGCCGTCCGATAGGGATCATACATTTCCGGGATCTACTGAGACAGTTGACCCATGAAACGAGCCGATGCTTGACCGGTTCTCATGCCGCTGCTGTTGAGAAGAGCGCCATAGGCCAGCGTCCGAGTGAGATCCAGACCCATCTCGCGACCGTGACCAAGGCCGCCAGAGTTGATAAACTGCTCTGTCTTCTCGGCCGAGTTACCAGCGAAGTTGCTGAGACCGGCCTCGATGTTGAGAAAGCTTGCGGGCGTCACCAGCGTTTCGACCATACCCATCCCGAAAGCCTCCTGAAGCCCTTCAGCAAGGGAATCGGTCAGCTTCTCGACATCGCCGCCCATAACCGTTGCCGCCGCAGAGATGGCGCGGGGCAGCGTCTTCGCGATCTCGGGTGGGACGCCATCCCTGACAGCTTCGCAATGGAATCCACCAGTTTCGACGCATCGACACCAAGTGCAATGCTGTCGCCGAGGGCCTGCTTGCGGATTGCGCCAGCATCGAGGCCGGGTGCGAACATTCGGAGCCGGGTTGTCGCAGTATCGATCCCCACGGTAGCTGATACGATACGCTCGGCTGCGGCTGCTGATGCTGCTGCACCGGCCGTCAGGGCAAATCCGACACTTTCGTGAAATGGTGATTGACCCTGCGTAGGGCATGGTAACTGTGTCTGCCGGCGTCTCTGGTGTAGCGTGCAGCCTCGCGGGCGGCCGAGGTACGTTCTCGACGGATACGGCGTACCTGATCGATCTCGCCGGCTGCATTCCGGGTTCGGGTCCTGGCGATGCGGCTCTCGGCGGCGGCATCCTCGCGGGCGGCGGTCTGTCGCGCGCTGGACAGTTCGCGGACTGCCGACATCTCGGCGTGGATCGCTTCAACGACGGCGCGCTGGCTGGCTTTTGCGGCCTGAGCGGTCTCGCGGATCTCGGCGACGACACCAGTCAGAACGGCGCGTAGCTCGGTGGCGGCCGTGGTATCAGTACGAAGGGCTTGTGCGGCTCGCTCGGCGGCCTCGACCATTCCGGTGCCGAAAGCCTTGGCATCCGTTCGTAGGCTGGTCATCGCCTTCGCCAAGTCGGTGCCGAAGGACCGCTTGAGCGTCTCGCTCGTCTTCTGTGCCTGTCGCTCCAGGGCCTTCATCGTCGAGATGACGGCCCGGATCTCGGCCGAGGCATGATCCTGGCCGAGGATTTCGAGGGTCTGAATTAACTTCTCGGTCACTTTCTGCCGGCCTCACGTTGGAGGCGAGCTGCGAGTGCCGGGTCGTTAGCTGCGATCGCAACCTGTTTTGTCACGTTGATCGTGCCCGCCTTCCAGGGGTTCGGCGGCGTGGGCCGGGGCGCGTTGGCTCGCTCTCGGGCCTGTCGGAGTGCCTTGGCGGTCATGGTTTCGACGGCCGGCGCCTTAGTCGTGGATGCCTTCGGCGTCGAGGTGAAGAGATCCGGCAGCGTTGCCCGAAACTCGGAGATGAGGCCTGCGACTGGCACCGGCTTGCCGTCGCTGTCGAGAGCAGGGCGGCCAGCGGCGTCGAGTACGGTGGGAACGCCCTCGGGGCCGTAGGCCATCCGGGCGAGGATCATGCTGGCGAGGTCGACGGCGGTCTCGGGCCGGGCGCCGTCTACGATGAGGCGTTCGGCGAGGGCTGCGGGGGACGGGGCGGTCATCAGTGGGTCGACTTCGGTGGGCGACCGGGGCCGCGCTTTGCAGGGGGCTCGGTAGGCTCGGCGTCGACATCCAGACCGGCACGCTGGCGGGCTGCGGTCGCATCGGCGGCGGCGAGGCGGGCGATACCTTCAGCGGCGACGACAATCTCGCGGCTCTCGATCAATCTCGAATGGACCCGGCCCATCGATGCTGACCATGCTTCATGCGCGGCGAGGACACCTCGTGCGCGCAGGACCTCGTCGTGGCATCGCTCAGCACGTTCGGTTGCCGCTTGGGCTTCAGCGATGAGGCGATCTTTGGCGATGATGGCGTCGCGCGCGGCGCGGATGGCAGCGCGTTCGGGGTCGGCCTTCGCTGCGTTCCGGGCGGCGGCGTTAGCCGATCTGCCGCGCCAGCCGATCACACCCTCGGCGGGGTGACTGATGGTACGTGGAGGCATTGTTAGTTCTTCCTTAGTTCGGTCAGGCCGATTAAATCGAGATGGGCCGCAATTGCGCTGTCGACGGCTACATGGTCGGGCGTGGCGGTCAGGCCGGCGGGGCTGGCGCGACTGACGGCGGCGGTGAACTCGGCGAGGATGACCTTGAAGCGACCGATGGAGGCGGCAAGATCAGGGGCGGCAGGATCAGCGATGGAAGCCGCAAGCACCTGCTCGGCGGCCTCGATATCGGCTCGGGCCTTGGCGATCGTTTTGTCTGCGACGGCCAACTCGCGGGCGCGGTGCTGTGCGGCTAGGGCGGCGCGGTTCGGGGCGCGGTGTCTGGCGGCCTTGCGGGTCACGAGGCGATCTCGGCCTCGCTGGCGACGATGCCTTCGGCGCGAAGGGCCGCCAGGATCGACGTGCGCACAATGTCACTGCGGGTTCGAACTTGGCGCCGGCAGAGGAGTCGAAGGCCCTCTTCGATGGTTGTGGGTACACGGATGCTGATCAGCTTCGTCGGCTCGTCGTATCTGGGGTCAAGTTTGGTCATATTGCACCTTTGGGTGGTTGGTCTGGTCATGCGGATGCGTGCGGCCGAGGTGTCCCGGTCGCGGTAATTGTCGGACAATTTCTTTTGTTGATCGGGGAAGTGCGGCGGTCAGGCCCCAGGCCTCATCCCGCGCAATCCAGTTTCGTCCTCGCCCTGGTCTCTACAGGGCATCAGAACGACAAACCCCGGCGCTCGGCCAGGGTTCGATATCACTGTCAGTGCTGTCTAACGCAGAAACAGAAGTGTAGCATGATATTACGATCTGAAATCTCGAAAGTCAAATTTGCTATGGACTTTGGTGTTGTCGATCCCATTCGTCGGCCAGTTCTGCTTGTACGCGTTCCCTTGCCAGCTTGAACTCATGATGGACCGACCACCTTCCTTCGCCGTTATCCCGGTGTAGGTCGCCAGGAGCTTCTGCACGCGCTGCTTCGATATCTGGAAATGACGGCCAATCTCTTGGTGCGTCATCCCTTGCCTGTACATGCCAACGATCTGACGAAGGCGGTGGAGATCCTTTACCCCCATAGTTTCACCGTTTCTCTCATGATTTCTGTAACAAAATTCAAATGGATTGCGGGGAGGTGTTACAGCTCGATCAACCGCCCTAAGAAATCGTCGTCGGGACGGATCATCGGGCGCCCGGTGTGACTCGCCAGGAAGACGGCCAGTTCGGTTTCGATCCGGTGATGGGGCGCGTAGTCCAGGGCATGGCGCCACGTTTCCGGGTCGGGCCGCCAGCCTCGATCGATCACGACGGCATCGGCGTGAGGACCGGGGTGGAACTGACCGACGACACCGGCATGGCGTTGACATCCGAGATTGACGACACGGGGGTTTCCGGAGCTAACGCATTGATATAACTAGCTTCAATGTCACTGAAGTCGGGTTCGCTCGGAGGACTGAGAGCGAACTCGGGGAAGTCGGGGTCGAATTTGATCCACGACTCGGGGTCGCGCATGAGGTCGAGGTTGATGTCGATCGCGGTCGGCTCAGGTCGCGGAGGCGGCAGGGTGGCGTCGAAACGGAATGCGCGGTCCGCCCGCTCGCGCTCACGGATCTTGTAGGTGAACCTTGCTCTGGCCTTGGCTGCATCACGCTCGGGTTGCCATCCCGCGTGCCGCCTCGCCCTGAGGTCGATCGACTGGCTAAACATAGGTGCGCTTGCCCAGGACGGGCGCAACCGGGGCTTTGGTGTAGCGGTTGCATCTCTCGGGCTGGTTGTGCTTACCCCGCGCGTTGCCCGAACTTTGCTTGCTGATGTAGCCCAGGGCCGTCACGTCCTCGTCGGGAGCCTCGCCCCCATCCAGGTACGCAACATCGATCGCGGCCCGCTTGGCGGTCGTAGAGCCGGGATACCTGCGACGGAGCATGGCGAGCATGGGCCGGCGGTGTTCCACCGGGCAGTGGACCAGCAGGTGCAGGTGTTCTTCACGGGTCCCTTCATATGACTTCGCGGGTGCCGATCGCGTACCAGCCGACGGGGCTGCCATCGGGTCTTTTCCGATCCTTGAACCACTCGCTCAGTGCCCGGATGGGTTTGCTGCGGAACCAATTGCCGATCTTGTCAGGGTGACTCACGGGGTAGGTCGCCAGACGCTTGGGATGGATCGTGACCGCGACCGTCAGAGGTCGATCGAGAGCACGCGCATAGAGCTGAGCATCCCGGAGGTCGACGTACTCCTTCTGGGTGATGACCGGCGACCATGTGCGGGTACGGCCATCGGGCTTAGGGAGTGGTGGCCTTCCACGCTTGGCTCGGGCGGGTCGTCCACGCCTCTGTCGAGACGTGGCCTCGGGTTCGGGAATGGGCTCGCTGGCGACGGAATTATCGCGTGGGACTACTACAGAGGACGGCTCGACGATGGTCGCACCGGTCTCTGAGGGGCTCTCCCTTAGAGGACAGGGGGCCTCAGAGGAGGGTGAAGCCGGGGTTTCGGGCTGGAACTTGCGATACGCATTTCGCGGAAAATACCCGTCGAGCGGCTCCGAGCCTGAGGTCGGGAGGGGGTCAAATTCCACATCAAACTCATGTGGAATAAGGTGAGTGTCAGCCAGGACGTCGGCCGCGATCAGGGTCGACAGGATCCCGGTCGGGGGGTTGGCTGGTGCCGGGTCAACGGCGTGGGAATGCGTGGAAATCGTCTCGTACCGTCACATGATGGCGAGCGGACATGGCTCGCCAGCGTGTCCAAAGCCTCGAAAAGGCCTTGACGCTGACTGACCGGTAGACGATATTCGGGGTCTCAGGTCCGTATATCGATCTAACGGTCGCGAACCCCCTCCCGCCAAGGAGGGGCTATTCGCGCTGGACCTAGATCCAGAACAAATCCGTTACCGTATCACGCCCTTGTTCCTGCAGCAAGATCCGCGCCGTGAAGCAGCCGGTCGACGATCTGCGCACTAGCATCCTGACCCGGCAGATAGTAGCCAGACGATCTCGGCGACGCCCGGGCGGTGTCCCCCCGGGTGTCGTGGAGCCGCGCGAGATACGGCAGCGCGCAGCCTATCTCACAGATCTGCTCAGTCGATAGCATCCGCTGCGACGATTGCTCCTTGATGCACATATGCGAAATATCATCTTTTGCAAAATCGCTGGCACAGGCTAGTAGTCGACTTCTGGCTTAACAACACAAAAATGCCCTGTTTTTTTGTCATGCAAGCATTCAGGATGGATAAAGCCTGCAATCGTGCAAAGGAGATGGGTGCAATATTTGGCCTTTTGTTCAGCGCGCGAAAAAGCTCACTGGCCCCTACACCCGCAGTAGCTGACAAAAAAACGGAAAGCCTCTGGCGCTATCTCTGATCGGCAACGGCATGCCTATCTGGCGCCCGGAAGCACGCGGCAGGGCTGGCAGGGGTCGTGGTCCAGGCACGTCGTCGAAGAGGTGGCCGGGCGAGGGGCGACGCCGATCACATAGCTCCCGCGACGTGCCGTCTCACGGTCTGGGCATCGCGTGTAGTCGATGTAGTTGAGACACCGGCACACCGTCTCCTTGTGCCTCGCGGCCTCGCCGGCACCTGAACCCCGTCGGCGGGGCTGCGGTCGACCACTTGCACCCCCGCGACCTGCCGTCTCACGGCCTCGCCCGCCACGTACGGGCCATACCATTTCCGTCCCCAGGCGCGGATGTGCAAAGGTCCCGCGCGCCGCGACCTCGCCGAAGCACATGCACACCTGTCGGCGAGGTCGCGGTTCATGGCTTGGATGTCCAGGATGCTCGACGACGACGATGCTGAGTGCCGCCGCTTGGTGGCCGATCTCTGGCGTGCGGCCGACGAAGTCTATTCGTTGCGCTTCCAGGGCCAAGGTGACGAGCAGCTTCTGCGCGACAGGCTCGCCGAATGCCAGCAGTTGATCGTCCAATGCCGGGAGGCGCTGAGCCGTCGTCGGCAGTCGGTCCACTGAGCCGCTCGCTCCCGCAGAACCGGTCCCCTGATATGCTATCAGGTGCTCTGACGACTACACGACGGCTTGGAAGCCGCTCGGGGTAACGCCAGGGTAGCGGATGGGTCGATTTCGGGCGGTTTCGGGCGCCCGAGGATGAGCCTCATAGCGCGGATAGGCGTATAGACGCGCGTAGTGCTGCCGGCCATGATGACTGTGCCGCTCGGCCCATCGGGCGGGGAGGCGCCACCATGCCGTTCTATCTTGTCGAGGGCACTTACACTCGCGATGCGCTCAAGCGCCTGGTCAGCAATCCGCAAAGCCGGCTCCAGCCGGTTATCGACATGCTGGCCAAGGTGGGCGGCAAGCTTCACCATCAGTTCTTCGTGCTCGGCGAGTGCGATATGATCGCCCTTTACGAGGTGCCGGACGATGTCGATGCGGCAGCGGTGTCGCTGATCGTGAGCACGAGCGGGCACATGGCCTCTTTCAAAACCCGCCGCTTGCTGACGGATGAGGAGGGCGTCCAGGCCATGCGGAAGGCGCGCGGCGTCACGGTCGCTCAACCTACCTAGGCCGCGATAACCCTTCGCATGGCCTCGAATGCGGCGCCTTCGGTATGACGTGTTCGACAAGCGCCGGCTATCGCCACTTCGGAGCGGCACGGGGGACCAGCGGCTGAGACCGGTCCCCCGTCGCTCAGGGTGCGCGATGGATGGGCCATTCGCGCGGCTCTGACGGGTCGAGGATGGCCGAAGATCGTTGACGATCCATTGCCGGCGATCAGTGCCAAGGATGATGACCAGCGAGCCAGACCACCGCGACCATGACAGCGGCGCCGGCCGCATGGATCGCATAGAGCCACCCGTCGCAGTCCTGTCGGTTACGCTGGATCGCCTGTAAGCGACGCTCGCCTATGCCGCCGATGATCATGCTGGTTCCTATCTGTCGCACAATCAACCTCCAGAGCGCGCGTCAGGTCGCATCAGTCAGTGTCGCAGTCGGGGGCCGGTGCTGCGCTGCACGCTGATGCCGGCCGTTCAGATAGACCTTGCCCGTGCTGAACATCCGGGATTGAACGCTCGTGCTGGTTCAACAGGGTGGTTTTCGAGTTTCTGAACGCAACCGAGGCGTCGTCTCTGACCCTAGTTGAACGTCATCATCTGAACGGGTGATGCGGATCACCGAGTTCATGTCACGTCATGGTGTGCGGCTATCCCGCCGCGCGGAGGGCATGCGCATGTCCAGACGACTCGTCACCACATTGTTCCTGACTATCGCCCTACTCGGGGCCGCCACCGTCGGAACCGTCATCGCACCGCAGCCGGCGCAGGCCATGCAGTGTTGCGGTTGAGGAGGGAGACGATGAGACGCCTTCTCTCCACGCTCCTTGTCGTCGCTGCCCTTCTCGGGGCGTCGACCCTCGCCACCGTCGTAGCTCTCAGCTCGGCTAACTGGCCTGCACGGGCTCGTGCGATTGAGGAGGGGAGACGATGAGACGTGCTCTCTCGACCTTTCTCGTCGTCGCGGCGCTGTTCGGTGCCGCCACGGTCTCCACGTCGTAGCACCGTCACCGGCCCATGCCTGCGATTGGTTGCGGCTGACGAGCAAAGCGGTCCACGATCTCAGAGGCGGTCCTAAGGGCCGCCTTTTGCATTCTGAGAGGCCTTTCGGATGTCCGCAGAGCTGAGCCATGCGTCGGCGCTGGTTCGATTTGGTCATGCTGGCGCAAACCAGCTCCGGAGAGCCTGAAACCGCCCCGAAAATAGCTCTTGCACTGACCAAAACGAACCGACATATTGCGAACTGTCCAAATCGCACCGATGGTGGTTCGTATGTTCGTCCGGGCTTATCTCCGCGCTTCGACCTCCGATCAGGACGCCACCCGCGCCCGCTCCTCCCTCGACGCCTTCGCGGCCGAGCGTGGTCTCACCATCGCGGCGAGCTACGTGGAGAACGAGAGTGGCGCCACCCTGGCGCGTCCCGAGCTGTTCCGGCTGTTGTCGGACTGCCGCCCTGGTGACGTGCTGCTCATCGAACAGGTCGACCGCCTGTCCCGCCTTACGGAGACCGATTGGAAGAAGCTTCGGGCCGAGATCGACCAGCGGGAGATCCGCATCGTCGCTTTGGATCTCCCCACGTCTTGGAGCCTCGCGACGTCAGCCGACGCCTTCACCAATCGCATGCTCGGCGCCATCAACGGGATGCTGCTGGATATGCTGGCTGCTGTCGCCCGGAAGGATCTAGATGACCGGAAGCGTCGCGTCGCCGAAGGCCGGGCGAAGGCGAAGGCCGAAGGGAAGTTCCGGGGCCGCCCCGAGGACACCAAGCGGAACGCTGCCATCGCGAAGATGCTGGCCGCTAAGACATCGTGGTCGGATATTCAGGCCGCCACGGGATGCAGCCGGTCGACCATCGCCAAGTTGGCGAAGCAGGCTGCGGCTTGACAGAGGAGCACGGCCCCGTGTCGTCGCTCTGGAGGAGTTAGTGCGGGGCCGTGGCGGCGTTGGTCATGGAGGCCCAGCGCCATATGCATTCGAGCATCGGATCGGAACCGGCAAGGCCCTTCGGCGTTCCTCACTCTGGTCGTCAGTGACCTAGGCTCGATCAGAGTTCACCATCGACAGCGAGCTATGCCTTGGATGCGAGCGAGCCAAAGAAACGTCGGCATTTCACCGACGCAGCCCGCGCTGCTGCGCTTGAGGCAAGGCGACGAATGAGAGAGAGCGCGGTTCCCAAAGGGACCCTTGCTGTGTTCGTTGTCCGTCACGAGGATGGCCGGTTCAGTTGGGAAATTCGGCGCTTCGGTGCCCTGGTCATCCGACGTAGCGGTGTGGCATATCCTTCGTCGTTTGAAGCCCGTTCGGCTGGAGAGAGCGCCTTAACCGAGGTGTGAATCGCGTCTGAACGTGGAGGATCTCCATGGACCAGGCCACACCCTCTTCGATCCTCGCGGGCAAGCGCATCCTCGTCCTGGAAGACGAGGCGCTGCTTGCCTTCGAACTCGTGGAGGAACTGGAGGCCGCTGGCGCCCTGCCTATCGCATCATCCCATGACGTCCCGCATGCGCTAGACACGATCCGCAGCGGCGAACGGTTCAATGCTGCGATCCTGAACGTCTGGCTACATGGTGAGTTGTCTTTTCCGGTCGCAGACGAATTGCGACAACGCGGCATTCCCTTCGTCTTCGTCACGGGTAGCCAACGCGATGTCGCCCAGCGTTACCCCGATGTCACTGCTCACCCGAAGCCGGCGGACATGGACGCTGTCGTGAGGAACCTCGCAACGCTAATCGCAAAGCGTGAAGCTGGGGAATAAGGACGGTCACTCTACGGCTCGGTGCTGGTGATCCAACCCTTTGATAATCCATCAGCAAGAAGCCCTTTCGCGTATTCCTCGGGTGACAGTTGCAGGGAGCCGCACTTCCGAAAAGCCAGACCGTCCGCCTCAGCCTTGGCATAGGCGGCGCAAGTGGCCGTATGGTCGCCTTGATGCAGCCGGTAGAGGGCGCGCATCAGGTCGCGCTGATGCTCGGTTGCGTGGGAAGGCATCGTGAAGTAGCTCACCGCAGGTCTGGACGGTGTGAATCTCTAGGCGATCGCGAACTGCTCATGGGCGATGACATGGGATCGGGTTACGTACGCGGGAGACGGTCCAGGGATGCCAGAACCGCAGCGTCGTCCTTACTGATGTTCTTGGCGTTCGCCAAAGGCACAAAGTCCGCAGCGGTGTAGGGCCATGCTGACGACCCTGCAAAAATCCGAACGCCATTCGCTGTCATGATGGCATCACCCCGCCGCAAGGTGCGGTCCTCGAAAATTGAGACCGTCGCAGGCTTGGTTGGCACCTGAGCCACACTGGATTTCGGAGGGGCTTTGTCGTGCAGCCGTACGGTGATGGATCGAGTGCTGAACGGCCTTCCCCTCCGATAATAGGATGCCTCGCGACCGGCAGATCGAGCCCCTGTCGCAGTATCGCCAGACCAGCCTCGCGCCGGAGCCTGCGGTGCGCTTGCCGCAGCAGCCGGCGGCGAGGAGTTCACATTCGCTCCTGACCCTGTCAGGAAGAACTGATGCATGCCTGTATCGTCATAAGCCATCGCACCTTGCGTGCTGACCGTGGCCACAGACCCCATCAGCACAACTGCTGCGAGAAGTTGAGCGGTCCTGAATTCAACTCGCATGGTCACGGATCGGCCCCCGAATGTGCAGCGGGCTCGCGCTGCCGCGCGTAGCCCGTTCAGATCCGGCAACAGCTTGGAGAGTCCTTTGGTTGCGTCTTGTCGACGGCGCCCCGCCCGGAGCGCGGGAACGCTTAACCGGCGGACGGGAGCGCGGCGGCCAACGCCTGCATGGCCTGGAGGTGATGACGATGCGGCTGGCCTCTCCCGGCGTATCAACGCCTCGTCGTCCTCTGCGTTGCCCCTATCGTTTGAGCCAGCTGCTTAGTGGTGGACGAGGTCGGCTTCATCATCACGGCATGGTGCTGGCGCCAAGATGGATCCGACAATCACGCGCTTGAGCCTACGGTTCACATTCTTGTGATCGGCCGGGGTGCCCAAGTGGCGAAGGGGACCGGCTCGCGGCACGGTCCCCCCCTCAGTCTGCCGCGCGAAGGGTTATGAAGACGCCGGCTGCGCTGCTGACAGGTCAAGGATGGCGCGCGACCGTTAACGACCCGTAGCCATCGAGAGCCGCCTGGAACGAAAAAAGGAAGCGGCACGACGCGGCTTCCCAGGAATTGATCACAGAGAATGACCACGAGGGGAATGCGCGGCATCAGATCGCGGTGCATCGGACAGTGCCAGGCGAACCCATGCGTTTATGCGCGGCTCTAGCCTTGTACTACAACGCCCGCAATCACCTTCGGGCGCAGGGACGGGCCATCGCCCGTGCGTGCAGTCCAGCAAACCTGGTGAAAGAGGGAGGACAAACAGGACTCTTGCACATGGAGCACGACAGCAACCCCAATAATGCGGCGCGGGTCGCTCGCAGGATGATGTTCATCCCCGTGGCAGGCGATCCACCTCTGCCAGGACCTTCGCGGTGTCCTTATTGAGGTCCTTGGCTGCTGCCAGTTCGATGAAGTTGGCCTTGGTGTACGGAAACGAGGCGGATCCTGCGAACACGCGGATGCCATTGGCCGTCATTACGACGTCCCCCCGCTTGAGCGTGCGGTCCTCGAGGAGGGAGACCTTCTCGTACTTCGTAGTCACCTGCTGCGCCACGCCGACCCTCGGAACAGCCTTGTGCAAGCGAAGTGTCAGAGGTCCCCGATGGAACGAGTGCGGGATTCGAACAATGGGACGGTCATAAACTGATGTTGGAGCGTAGGAGCTAGGTGCCGGCACAGGTGCTGCGGCCTGCTGGTCAGAGCCTCCAGCACCGAAGATGGACGAGAAAAAGCCACCGATCCCATCGTCAGCCGAAGCCTCTTGAACAGTCGCCAAGATGGCGATTCCGACGAGCGCCAGAGTGATAGCGCGGCATGGTATGGCGGGGATCGGCATGAGCGCTGGTGTCCATTCGAATTGTAAGGTGATTAATCGATGCCTCAGTGGAGCCACAACGTCCGAGCTACTCTTCTGTCCAATAGATTGTGACAGTGGCTCGGCTAATCATCAGCTTCGCGATCCGCCCGACACTGTCGTCACGGCGAGAGGGTAGACGTGTGGGACCACCGTACCGGCGAGGTGAGCCACGGTGGGAACAGCAGGAACTGTCGCGGCAGCGGACACGACAGCGACCGCAAGCACGGCAACTACGCCCACAGACATGCGCCATTGCCGACGCAGGCCATCCGTATTCGCACTGAACGAAAAACTCCCGCCATTTTCCTGGTCGAGCGTGGACTTGGACCTTTGATGGAGATGGGCCACGGCTAAACCTACCGGGTTGCGGGAGGGACTGGATAAACGATGCGCACCTTCCGCTGGGACCGGTCTAAGCCCTGCGCTGCCGCAGGCTAGCCAGGCCGCTTGTTCCAGGGCCGGGCCGAGAGCAGGCGCACGGGCCATTGTCGCAGCGACGCTATGATGACCCATGAGGAGGGCGCCCGCGGTCAACCCGCCCGCCACGGTCGCCAGGGCGGACAGGGTGCAACCGGAAGCGCTCAGGTGTCTCATAAGGTTCCCTTACTCGATCATACGCAATTTGTTAGCTCACAATTTGATTGGGCGCAAGCAGGAAAATGCGTTATCTCGGAACGAGGATCACACCCTTGGAGGCGGACGATGCCAGCGGCTGACGACAACCTGCTCCTGGATCAGCAGCTCTGTTTCGCGGTTTATGCGGCAGGCCACGCCTTCAGTGCCGCGTATAAGCCGCTGCTCGATCCGCTTGGGCTGACCTATCCGCAGTACCTGGTTCTTCTCGTTCTTTGGGAAAGGGACGGCTTGAACGTGAAGGAGATCGGCAGGCGGCTGCACCTCGATTCAGGCACGCTGACCCCGCTGCTGAAACGTCTGGAAACTTCCGGCTTCTTGCGCCGCCAGCGTGATCCAACCGACGAGCGTCAGCTCCGGATTGCGCTTACAGAGGAGGGACGAAATCTGCGCGAACCTGTCAGGATCGCGCGGGAAAAGATCGGCTGTGCCCTGGGCGGATCAGAGGAGCCCATTCAGGCGCTCAAGCGAGAGCTCCAAAAAATGACGTTTCTCTTGAGGAATCAATCCGAACCAAGTCTCTGATCCTGATCAGGTCTGGGATGCTGTGTTCGAGAACGATCCGGCGCTGGAGATCAGCGTTGGTTCGGTTCACGGCATCCTGACGGCTGGTTCGTAAGCGGCTAGAGCCGGTGCCTTTCGAGCTGAGTCGGGTGAGGTAGCGGTCAGGCTGCAGCTGTAATTCCATGGTGTCCTGATCACGGAGGACATGATGGCACGAGCCTTGTCGCTGGACCTGCGCGAGCGGGTGATCGCCGCCATCGAAGCGGGTGCCTCATGCGGACAAGCGGCGGAGCGGTTCGGGGTCGCCAAGGCGAGCGCGATCCGCTGGCATGCGAGGTTTCGGAGCGAGGGCGAGATTGCCGCCAGGCCGATGGGCGGCGACCGGCACTCGCACCGGATCGAAGCGCATGCGGCTGCCATCCTGCAGGCCTACGCGGCGCGACCGCAGATCTACCTGCGCGAGGTGAAGGATGCGCTGGAAGAAAACGGGGCCACGGCGAGCCTGAGCGGGCTGTCGCGCTTCTTTCGGCGCCACGGCATCAGCCGCAAACGTATGGCCCGCCCCGTCGGCAAGCGGCTCCTCGGGTCCAGCTTGAACTGTCTGCACAAACGTATCCGGCCTTCCGGCGAGCCGTTGGCCAAGATGGAGAGCCGCGCGTTCTGGTCCCGATAAAAGGGACGGCATCGAGTGCCATTTTGCGTGTAGGTTTCCAGAACGCCGGTTGACAGTCAGGCCATCTCGTTGTCGCCACCCACAGACATCGAGGGCCGACGCTCGTTTCGCGTCAGCCGATCCGGTTCAGGCCGCCATGGGCGCCCCCTTGTAGGTGTCCCCATGGCGCAGCAGTGCCCACACGGTTCGAGCCATCTTGGCCGCCAAGGCCACGACGGCCGTGTTGAGATGCGCCCGGGCGAGCAGTCCGCGCAGCCACGCGCCCACCGGTGTGTCCCCCGCCTTCAACGTCGGCAGGGCGGACCGAGCGCCCTGGATCAGCATCTTGCGAAGGTACTTGCTCCCGCGCTTGGTGATGCCCAGCAGCTTCGGCCGTCCCCCCGTCGTCACCTGTCGCGGCACGAGGCCCAGCCAGGCCGCGAGGTCCCGTCCGCGGGCGAAGGTGCCAGCGTCGCCGATGGCCGCCACAAGGGCGGTCGCGTTCAGCGCGCCGATGCCGGGGATGGACAGGAGACGCTTCGCACCGTCCTGCGCCTTGGCGGCGGCGGCGAACTCCGCGTCGAAAGCTTTGATGCGCTCGTCGAGCGCGACCCATTGGCGGCGCATGTCGACGATCAGCTCGTGAATCCGCACGGCGAGGACGCGTTCCTCCCCGTCGAGCATCTCGGCGAGGGCGACGGCCAGCCTGGCACGCCCTTGAGCCACCACGTGGCCGCGCTCAACGAGCAGGCTTCGGATCTGATTCATCAACGACGTCCGTTCGCAGACGAGCCTGTCGCGCACGCGGTGGAGCGTCTGCATATCGAGTTGCTGCTCCGACTTCAGCGTCACGAAGCGCATGGTGGGCCGGCTCGCCGCTTCAGCGATGGCCTCGGCATCCCGATCGTCGTTCTTCTGTGCCTTGACGTAGGGCCGCACGTATTCGGGCGACATGAGCCTGATCTCATGTCCCTTGGCGGCCAAAGCACGGCCGATGTGGTGGGCGCCACAGCAGGCTTCCATGGCGACAATGCTGCCGGGATACTTGGAGCAGAAAGCGACGACGGTGTCGCGGCGCATGCGCCTGCGCACCAGGACCTTGCCGGCCGTGTCCACGCCGACAAGGCTGCACGATGTCTTGCCGAGATCGATACCGATGATGGAAAGCTGCATGGTTCTGCTCCGTCCTCACCTGAGTTGCACCAGCATGCTATCAGCTGCTGCAAAGGGAGGGGCGGGCCATCCATAAAAGGGGATCTGCACGCCGCCGAGCAAGGCCGCTCGGACGTGATGGAGGCGCGCGAGGCGTGGTTCGAGGGCCAACTCGACCTCGATCCCGAGCGTGTTGTCGTTCTCGACGAGACCGCGACGGCCACCAACATGGAGCGGCGCTACGGGCGGGCGCCGCGCGGCGAGCGGTGCCGCATCGCGGTGCCGCACGGCCACTACAAGACCACCACGGTCACAGCCGCCCTGCGGGCGAGCGGACCCTTTGCGGTCCATCTCATGGACGGCGCCACAAACGGTGCACGCTTCCTGTCCTACGTCACCGACATGCTGGTGCCGGCGCTCACACCGGGCGACACGGTGGTGATGGACAACCTCGCCGCCCACAAGGTGGCCGGCGTCCGCCAGGCGATCGAGGCGGCGGGAGCGCACCTGCGCTACCTTCCGGCCTACAGCCCAGACTTCAACCCGATCGAGCAAGCCTTCGCGAAGCTGAAAGCCTTGCTGCGCACGACGGCGGCTCGCACCGTCCCGGACCTGTGGACGGCGATCCGAAACGCATTCTCTCGCTTCAAACCCGATGAGTGCCGCAACTACATCGCGGCTGCCGGCTACGATGTATACGACCCAGCTTGAACGGCACCGGCTCTAGCGGCCCCGCCGCGCCACTCGCCCCGGACCGGGACGTAGATCTCGTCGACGCGGAGCGACCCGCAATGAGGCTTGCGGAACAGCCGTAGCCGGCGCTCCATCAGCGGCGCATAGGCCAGCACTCAGCGGTTCACCGTGCTGTCGTCGACCGCGATGCAGCGTTCAGCAGCCCCTCCTCGATATTGTGATAGCTCAGCGGGTAGCGAAGCTACCAAGACACTGGCTGGACGATCAGCCCCGCCTCGACGTGGCGCTCTCAAAGTTGTCCTTCGACCGGCGCTTCAGCTTGGCGGCGATGGCGGAGGGGATTATGGCGGTCTCCGGACAGGAGGCGACAAACTCGGTTGGCGTGCCTGACGGACCTTCAACACTGGAAGATTGCGACAGGCCCGTTCCCCCTTGCTTGTTTCATGGTGTCTTGCAAGATGCGAACACACCGATCAGGAGACAAACCAAAGCTCGATTGGGTGCTTAGCACCACCTTGTGCGCGCCATTCGGCGGATCAGAGTCGTGATCGGCTTCGAGGAGGTTTATAAGATGCGTGCAGCAATGGTATTCGGCCTCGCGGTACTGATATTTTAGGTAGCCTGGCCGAGGCCCAAGCATGGCACCGCTGGAGACGCCACCTGACCTACTCGACTCATGAAATCTCTGCCTCGAGCGGCGTGCTGCCGGGCTTTCATTGCCCGAACGGCCAGTATTGGCGTCCATCGCTTAGGGTCTGCCAAGGATCGCCTTACCGGGATAAGACCGATCAGAGCTATGCCCCTTTTCGAGGATCGAGGCGTTTGACTGTGCAACGAGATCCGACAGTCGCCCTCGGGGAGGCTCCGGGTGCGGTCCGGCGGATCGTCGACACCGACACCAGGATCACGGACCGTCACCGCGTTATGGGTAAGGACGGGGTCACTGTGACTTATGTCGTGCGGACGCGAGTGACGGAACGGTACTCGCAATGATCACAGTAAGCTACGGCGGCGCCCGCGGTGTGCACTTGGCTACATTCCGATGCACATCGCTTTTGACGTCCGCAAAGGTATAACCCTACGGGCAGCGCAGGACCGCTCCGAAACCATGTCCACTAGGCCATGTTGACGAAGTGGTTGTGGTCGAGCGGAGCCTCTGATTCAAGGCTACCTCCTGGAGGGAGGTGGCGGTGGTTCGTGGGCTGCTCAGCGACGAGGAATGGGCGTTCTTCTCGCCCCTGGTGATCGAGCAGGGACCGAAGCGCGGCCGCCCTCCCGCGGATCACCGGCGCGTGCTGGACGCGGTGTTCTGGATTGCCCGCACCGGATCGCCGTGGCGGGACCTGCCGAGCGAGCTGGGACTCTGGTCATCCGTCTACAAGCAGTTCCTACGCTGGACGCGGTCCGGCCTCTGGGACGTGCTGCTCGAAGCCTTGGCTGAGAGCGGGGCGGTGCCCGACAGCGTGCAGATGGTCGACTCGACCGTCGTGCGCGCGCATCACTGCGCGGCCGGAGCCAAAAACGTATGGCCCGCCCCGTCGGCAAGTGGTTTCTCGGGTCCAGCTTGATCTGTCTGCACAAACGTATCCGGCCTTCCGGCGAGCCGTTGGCCAAGATGGAGAGCCGCGCGTCCTGGTCCTCATAAAGGGGCCGGCATCGAGTGCCATTTTTAGCCGGAGGGTTCCAAGACACCGGTTGACAGTCAGGCCATCTCCTTGTCGCCACCCACAGACATCGAGGGCCGACGCCCGTCCGCGACAGCCGATCCGGTTCAGGCCGCCACTGGTGCCACGGGCGCGGCCTTGTAGACATCGCCGTGCCGCAGCAGCGCCCACACGGTGCGAGCCATCTTGGCCGCCAGAGCTACCACGGCCGTGTTCAGATGCGCCCGCGCGAGCAGCCCGCGAAGCCAGACGCCCACAGGCGTGTCCCCCGCCTTCAGCGTCGGCAGCGCGGATCGCGCGCCCTGGATCAGCATCTTGCGGAGGTACTTGCTCCCGCGCTTGGTGATGCCGAGGAGCTTCGGCCGGCCGCCCGTCGTCACCTGTCGCGGCACGAGGCCGAGCCAGGCCGCGAGGTCCCGTCCTCGGGCGAAGGTGCCCGCGTCGCCAATGGCGGCCACCAGGGCCGTGGCGTTCAGCGCGCCGATGCCGGGGATGGACAGGAGGCGCTTCGCCCCGTCCTGCGCCTTGGCAGCGGCGGCGAACTCCGCGTCGAAGGCCTTGATGCGCTCGTCGAGCGCGACCCATTGGCGGCGCATGTCGCCAATCAGCTCGTGGATCCGCGCGGCCAGGACGCGTTCCTCCCCGTCGAGCAGTTCGGCAAGGGTGACGGCCAGCCTGGCGCGCCCCTGCGCTACGATGTGGCCGCGCTCCAGCAGCAGGCTTCGGATCTGGTTCATCAGCGACGTCCGGTCGCCGACGAGCCTGTCGCGCACGCGGTGGAGCGTCTGCATGTCGAGCTGCTCCTCCGACTTCAAGGTGACAAAGCGCATGGTCGGCCGGCTTGCTGCCTCGGCGATGGCCTCAGCATCCCGGTCGTCGTTCTTCTGCGCCTTGACGTAGGGCCGCACGTATTCGGGCGACATGAGCCTGATCTCAAATCCTTTGGCGGCCAGAGTACGGCCGATGTGGTGGGCTCCACAGCAGGCTTCCATGGCGATGATGCTGCCTGGATACTTGGAGCAGAAAGCGACCACGCTGTCGCGGCGCATGCGCCGGCGCACCAGGACCTTGCCGGCCGTGTCCACGCCGACGAGGCTGCACGACGTCTTGCCGAGATCAATGCCGATGATGGAAAGCTGCATGGCTTTGCTCCGTCCTCACCTGGGTTGCACCAGCATGCTATCAGCTGCTGCAGAGGGAGGGGCGGGCCATCCATAAAGGGGGCGATGCGACAGCGCTCGCCATCAAGGTCTCGGACGCTCGCGCGGTGGCCATACGACCAAGATCCACGTCCGCACTAACGCGGCCGGTCTCCCCATCGGCTTCGCCGTGACGCCCGGAGAGTCCCACGACACGAAAGGCTATAAAGCGCTCATGGCGGAAGCCGCGGCTGACCCCAAGGTGGGCGTCGTGATCCGCACCGTGATCAACAGCCTGACCTTCGACGGTGCTACGACCGACCCGATGCAGGCGGCCGTGCGGGACGCCCTAATCAGCTTCATGGCAGCCACCGCTCAGGCCCAGGGTGAGGCCACCAAGGAGGCACAGAAGGCCGGGATCGCCCATGCGCGCGAGATGGAGCCGGCATCCTATCGGGGTCGCAAGCCCGAGTTCACCCGCGAGCAGTTTGAAACGGTGCGGGACATGCTCGGAACCGGCGCTACCGCCGCCGCCGTGGTGAAGGCCACGGGGCTTTCACGCCAGTCCGTCTACCGCCTCAGAAACGATCCGGTTCGTGCGGAGCGCGTCCTGCCACATGGGACGATGCGGGGGCCTGACCGCGGCCCCGCCGTCGTCTGCTGTAGGGGCAGTGCGGGGCCGCGGGGCGCGGGGCGGTTGAACCGCGCCGGCCACACGCTTGCATGCGCGGCCAAGCGCGTCGAGGGCTGACCACGGCCCCGTGCCGCCCGGAGAGGTAGTGCGAGGCCGTGGTGCCACAGGTATCGGCCGGCGCCGGGTGCACTCCGAGCACTGGACAGGACGTCGTGCAAGGCGCTGGTCGTGGTGGCGCGTGGTCGGCGGTGCCCTATGCTGAACATACGACCTGACCGATGGTGATCTATGCGATGGACCTGACTGAACGAAAGAACCGGCGTCATCCCACAAATGCTGCCTGTGCCGCAGTTGTCGTAGCGAGGCGACAGAAAAGCGGAAAACGCCGTACCGGTGGAAACGCCCGCCCGTCATCCGGTGATTACATTGACCCGGGTTGGGGGTCGAAGACCCGCGCCACCACAGGCCCCTTCCCTGGTGCCGCGACCGCCCTACGCTCCGGCCGGCGTGGTCGACGCGGTGCTGGCTGCAGGCGGCCTCCTGCGGGCTATCCTGCCGGACGCGCTCTCGGCCTGACCCGCTTCCGATCACAATCCTTCTCGGAAAGCGGATCAGCCTATGGCTTCGAACAGGTCGGCCTGCCGGAGATCGTTGCCTATGCCGCTGTCGGCAACACGGCGTCTTTCCGGGTGATGGAGCGCATCGGCATGACGCGGGATATGGCGGGCGATTTCGACCTGCCGCGACCAGGAAGCACTCCCCGACCCTCAGCGTTGTATCGGATCCGACGAGATCAGCGGGACCCCGGGTCGGCCGCCGGCGTCGATTCCGAGATTCCGTCCGATAAGGGTACGGCACGTTGAAAACCGAAGCTCGGCCTCCCTCTTGGAGGCGATCAGATTAGACAACCGCTCATACCCTTATCGGACGGACACTGAGAACGGTGGCGGCGCGGGCGTGCGGCTGCGGAAGACGGAACAGAAGGACGGCGAAACGTGATCTGGCTACTCGTGTTCAGCATCTATGCCGCCCCGTCCAACGCCGTGAACTGGGACGGCCCGTGGACCCTCGGGGAGTCACGCTTGATGGAGCAGCGGTTCAAGTCGGAGGCGGAGTGCCGGAACTCGGCCGTCCAGTTCATCGGGCGGATGCACCAGGGCATGCTCGCCCCCATGCGGTTCCAATGCGTCCGCGTCGACGCGACCTTGCCGAAGGGAGCGCCGCGGTGAAGCGTTGTTTTGGTAGAATGTCCGCGTCGAGTTCATCTCAGAGTACGGCGGAACTGGTGTGAGATTACGGAAGCTGTATTGTACAACGCACTGAGGCTGGCATCATGACCAACATTGACAATTCTGTTCCGCAAAAAGCGATAATTCTTTCCTCAGACCCAATTGTGCGTGCAGTGCAGGAACTGACTATTGCCTATCCAAGAAACAGAGAATTTTCAAAACTTACAAGATCATCTATTGGAAGACGATTGATATATCCTGTATCTTACATTGGGCAAGATGATGGTCACTATATGTCTTATGTGATTGCAAAAAGCGATGGTGATAGAGAAGCAAAAGCCTATTTTTCTATTGAGGATGTCCTTTCTGGCAGTTCAGCAGATGGCCCCGTATGGACTGATCCAGTTTTGCTTAAACTATATACGTTAATATGCTTAGTTATCGGACTATCCATCGCTAGTGTAGCTCTCGCATTCAACAAAGACACCTCTTACTTCCTGTATTTACTGGACTATTAGGTTCGATAATTGGATATTTTATTGGTGAAAAGCCCTCTGCTGCGACCGCCGGACGGAAGCGGTCGGGTTCGCACGGGTGCCGAACGCTGACCCGCCTTTGGAGCGC
>CAWKBT010000009.1:0-448821 GCA_963847915.1 uncultured Alphaproteobacteria bacterium | reverse complement strand
TTGTAGTCGACGGTGGTGATGTTGCCCGACTGCTCCCGGACGGGATGACCTTGAAGGCGCCGCCGAGCACAGCTTGCCGTCCGGATAGGCCGAGTTCTGCACCGGTAGGTCATGGGCCGGGGCAGGTCGATGGCATAGGCGAGGCCGCGGTTTCCGTCGCCAGGGGCGACCATTCGATGCCGCCGTTGGCGCCCGGTACATGTGGGCTCCCTTGTTGGTTGGCAGCGTCCACATGTTCTCCTGCGGCACCATCGGCTCGGAGTAGCGGATCGGCTGCAGTCCTTGGCGTCGTGGACGTAGACGTAGCCGGTCTTGCCGTCGCGCAGCACGCCCTTGATCATCTTGCCGTCCTTGTCGGCGACCTTGGTGAGGACGGTCGACGATACCGCATCGAAGTCCCAGACGTCGTGCGGATGTACTGCAGTGGCAGACGTATTTGCCGGTGTCGAGGTCGAGGGAGACCAGCGAGTCGGTGTAGAGGTTGTCGCCCGGGCGCTGCGAGCCGTCGAGGTCCGGCGACGGCTTGCCGACCACGAAGTAGATGCGGCGCGCTTCGAGGTCGACGGACGGGTTCTGCCAGATGCCGCCGCCGAGCGTCTTGTAGAATTCGGCCGTCTTGGGGGCCGGAGCCGCCGACGTGGAGGGGGCCGCTCCGGGCTTGTCCACCACGGTACCACCTTGGCGGCGCTCTCGGCCGCGCCGCTCTTCTGCTCCTGGTCGCCGGGTGCGGGCTGCATCATGGCGGCGAGCGTCGCCTTCTCGGCCGCGATGTCGCGGTGGAGGTCCTTGCCCGTGGCGTCCTTCTCGGCCCAGGCCCCGACCGAGTTCTCCGGAATGGTGTTGAAGGTCCAGAGCAGCTTGCCGGTCTTGGCGTCGACGCCTTCATGAAGCCGCGGATGCCGTATTCCCTGCCGTTGGTGCCGATCAGCACCTTGTTGTCCACGACGGTCGGCGCCATGGTCCGCTGACCTGCTCCGGGTCGGCGATCTCGGTCTTCCACACCATCTTGCCGGTGCGGCGTCGAGCGCGACGAGCTGCGAATCGAGCGTGCCGAGGTAGACCATGTCGTCCGACACCGCGACGCGGCGGTTGTTCGGGCCGCAGCAGAACGTGGTGATCGGCCCCATTTTGGGCACGAATGCCACAGTTCCTCGCCCGTGCGGGCATTCAGCGCGTAGACCTGGCTGAAGGCGGTGGTCACGACATCGTGCCGTTGACGACGATCGGCGACGTCTCGAGCGACTCTTCACTTCGGTCTGGAAGATCCAGGCCGCCGCAGCCTCGACACGTTGGTGGTGTTGATCTGCCGGTTGGGATAGTAACGCTGCTGGCGTAATCACCGTTCGTCTGCAGGAAGTTCTCGCTGTCCGTAGCCGCGCGGTTGAGCATATCCTGTGAAACAGTCGACATATCGCCGTACTTGGTCGCCGACTTGATCTCCTGTGCCTGAACGGCCGGCCATCCGAGTGCCGCGGAACACAGCAGTGCGGTCATCAGCTTCTTCATGGCGCCCCTCCAAATCGGGCATCGTCCCCCTTTCCGGAGTGACCGCCCCTAAAGGAACTCTGGCCCGGCGTGTCACGAGGGTCAATTGCTTTCCAGCCCGCCATGCGGCTGTGGACGCCTCGGCAGGCGTCCGGCCCTGCCGGTCCTCGCCGTGGTCCGGCGCCTCGACCGGACCGGCCTCGTGCGATGCCGCTCTGTGCGGTCCTCGGAGACCGCCGCGCGTTGCCGCGTCAAGAGCCTCGCCCGGCGCCGGCGGGATACAGCCGAGGGTCGGCCGGCGCGCGCGTTGCGCAGGGGTCCTGCTACCGTGCGTGAGCCAGAGACCACCGTTCCCGTCCGAAGCGGCGGTGAAGCCCGTTCCGCTTCCCAGCGTGGAGGTCTGGAAGTCGAGCGTCGCGACCTTGTTCGAACCGTTGCTGATCTGCAGCAGACCGGAGTTGGCGTCATAGAGCATCGACAGGGCCGAGACCGCGAAATTGTGCAGGTCGATCCTGTCCCCGGCGCCGAAGTCCTGCAGCAGGGGCCGGCATAGGAGGTGCCGCCGACGCCGTGCCGAACGACGCCGCATTGTCGATGGTCAGCTGGCCCGCGCCGAGGAAATCGACCTTGGAGTTCGCGGCGACGTCCGCGGCGACGTCCAGCGAACCGCCGGATTGGAAGATGAACTGGCCGGTGCTGGCGGCGCTGACCGCCGAGGTGACGTTGAGCGATCCGCCGATGGTGAGGCTGCCGTTGTCGAGCACATTGGCGATCGTATTGGTGCCGGTCAGCGTCCAGGCGCCGCCGGGGTCGTCGGTCAGAGTCGCGAAGTTGTTGAAGGCGCTCGAACCGATCTGGCCGATCGATCCCGATCCCGCGGCCAGTTCCAGCACGCCGCCGCCCCCCGTGACCTTGCCCACGAAGGTGGCGCCGGGGTCGACGATCAACCGGTTGGTGCTGCTGCTGGCGGTGAAATCGACGGCGTAGCTCGTGCCCGAGATCGTTCCGGCGTTCTCGACGGTGCCGGCGACACCGTAATAGACGCCATATTGTCCGCTGATGGAGCCGCGGTTCAACACGCTGGCGGGGCCCGAGGCGACATAGATCGCGGCTGGGCCGAAGCCTCCGCTGGTCGGCGCCTTGATGACCCCTCCGACATTGTTGACGACGTTGCCGCCGGCGAACAGGCCGAGGCCGTCGTCGAACGACGACGAGATCGTGCCGCTGTTGGTGATGGTCGCCGGGGCCGCGTAGACGAAGACCGCGTCCTCTCCGCCCGTGATGGTGCCGGTGGCTGTGTTGGTGAGCGCGCCCCCTTTCTCGAGGTCCACCCCATAGCCGGAGGAGGAGCCGTTGCCCGAGATCGTGCCGGAGTTGACGATGCTGCCGCCCGAGCCCTTGAGCGAGATGCCGTAGTGCTGGGTCGACGAGACGGTGCCGGCATTGGCGATCGACCAATTCGTGCCGGCGGGTCCGTCGATGGCGTTGGCCCCGCTGGCCGTCGCCTTCACGCTGCCCGCGCTGGTGATGGTGACGGGGTTGTTCGCCGGCGCCAGGGTCAGGGGGCCGGTGGTCGCGGTGTCGATGGTCAGGCCGCCGGTCACACTGACGGTGAACGTGTCGCCCGCGGAGGGTGCCGAACTTGGTCCTCCGGCCGCCGCCTGGGTCGCCGTCACGGTGTGGCCGGCGTTGGTCAGCGCGGTCGTCGGCGTGAAGGTCCAGGCGCCGTTGGTGACCGGCGCGGTTCCCACGACCGTGCCGTCGATGCTGACGCTGACGGTGTCGCCGCTGACGCCGGTGCCGGCGATCGCCGGCCGCGTCGTGGTCGTGTCGATGCTGCCGTTGGCCGGGCTGGTGATGGTCGGCGCCGGCGGCGGGGCCGGCGGAACGTTGACGGTGAACGTGTCGCTCGCGGACGGCGCCGAACTCGGTCCGCCGGCGGCCGCCTGGGTCGCCGTGACGGTGTGGCCGGCGTTGGTCAGCGCGCTCGTCGGCGTGAAGGTCCAGGCGCCGTTGGTGACCGGCGCGGTTCCCACGACCGTGCCGTCGATGCTGACGCTCACGGTGTCGCCGCTGATGCCGGTGCCGGCGATGACCGGCGTGGTGGTGGTCGTGTCGACGCTGCCGTTGGCCGGGCTGGTGATGGTCGGCGCCGCCGGGGGCGACGCGACGCTGACGGTGAACGTGTCGGCGGCGGAGGGCGCCGAGCTCGGTCCGCCGGCCGCCGCCTGGGTCGCCGTGACGGTGTGGCCGGCGTTGGTCAGCGGGGCCGTCGGCGTGAAGGTCCAGGTGCCGTTGCTGACCGGCGTGGTTCCCACGACCGCGCCGTCGATGCTGACGCTCACGGTATCGCCGCTGACGCCGGTGCCGGCGATGACCGGCGTGGTCGTTGTCGTGTCGATGCTGCCGCTGGCCGGGCTGGTGACGGTCGGCGCCAGCGGCGGGGCCGGCGGAACGTTGACGGTGAACGTGTCGGCGGCGGAGGGCGCCGAACTCGGTCCGCCGGCGGCCGCCTGGGTCGCCGTGACGGTGTGGCCGGCGTTGGTCAGCGCGTTCGTCGGCGTGAAGGTCCAGGCGCCGTTGCCGACCGGCGCGGTTCCCACGACCGCGCCGTCGATGCTGACGCTGACGGTGTCGCCGCTGACGCCGGTGCCGGCGATGACCGGCGTGGTGGTGGTCGTGTCGACGCTGCCGTTGGCCGGGCTGGTGATGGTCGGCGCCGCCGGGGGCGGCGCCTGGGACAACGTGACCGCCACACCGGCCGCGCCGTCCGATGCGAGGTTGAAGGATCCGGAGCCCAACGACGAGGGCTGGAAGGCGAGTGTGGCGGTGTTACCGCCGCTGGTGATCTGCAACAGGCCGGTCGCGGCATTGTAGGCGAAGGTGGCGTTGCTCGCCGATATGGTCTTGATGTCGACCGTATCGCCCGCGCCGAAGCCTTCGAGCAGCGGTCCCGTGTAGCCTGTGCCGCCGACGCCGGAGCCGAACGCGGAGGCGTTGTCGACGATCAGCGTGCTGGCGCCGACGAAGCTGATGGGCGAGGCGGTCCCCGAGGCCGTCGCGACCTCCAGCGTGCCGCCGCCGCCGGCGGCCCCGATCTGGTAGGTCGCGGCGGGCAGGGTGCCGGTGATGACGAGCGAACCGGCGTCCGTCACGCTGGTGATCGTGTTCGTGCCGCCGAGCGTCCAGGTCGCGCCCGCGTCGACGACCAGCCCCGTGAAGGCCGTGTAGGTGCCACCCGTGTTCAAGCCCGTGACGGCGCCGCTGCCGGCGCCGGCCGTGAGTTCCAGGGTCCCGTTGCCGCCCGAGACCGCACCGGTGAAGACGGCGCCGGGCCCGACCACGACGCGGTTGGCGGCGCTGCTGAAGGACAGATCGACGGCATAGGTGGCGCCGCTGATCTTGCCCAGGTTGGTGACGGTGCCGGGCGCGCCGGACATGTAGACCCCATAGGAGCCCGTCGCCGAGATCACGCCGGTCGCGCTGTTGGAGACCACGCCGCCGGCCGCCAGCCACAGGCCCGCGACAGAGCCGGAGAGCTTGCCCGTATTCTGCACCGAGATGCCGGCCGCGGGCGAATAGATGCCGGCCGACGACGCGGTGGCGGCGCCGGAAACCGAGCCGTCGTTGTTGATGGTCCAGGCCGTCCCGGCAGGCGCGTTGATGGCGTCGCCTCCGGCCGCGTTGGTGACGCTGCCCGTGCTGGTGATCGTCAGCGGGTTGCTGGCCGGCGTCAGATAGACTTGCCCGACGACTGCTGTGCTGATCGTCTGACCACCGCCGCTGCTCGCCGCGGCGCCGCCGCCGGCAGGAGCCGGGTTGGTGGGCGACGCCGGAGCGGCGGCGAGAGCGACGGTGAACGTCGTGGTGGCCGCCGTCGAGCTCGTGCCGCCCGCGGCGGCCTGGGTCGCGACAAGGGTGTGGTTGCCGTTGGAGAGCGCTGTCATCGGCGTATAGCTCCACGTGCTGTCGCCCGCGACGACCATGGCGGAACCGACCGTCGTCCCGTCGACGACGAGCGTGACGCTGTCGCCTGGGACGCCGGTTCCCGAGATCGTCGGCGTGGCCGAAGTGGTGTCGATGGTGCCATCCGCAGGGCCGGTGAATACCGGCGCCGGCGGCGGGCTGGACGCGGCTTGCGCGTTATGCGCGGCGAAGACCTGTTGCAGGTCGGGCGCGGTACTGATGGCGTTGGCGCTGTCCTGGACGCCCCAGCTGTAGGCGAAATCGAAGGCCGGGGCAGGCACCGAGGCTCCCCACGTCGACAGGATCTGCTGCTCCTGCGCCGCAGTCGGCATCGAGTAGGTGGAGGCCAGTCCGCCCCCGCCGAACGCCTGGTAGATCGGAACGATGTCGGCGAGCGGCACTCCCCCGGCCACGGCTGCGTTGACGGCGTCCGTGATGACGCTCAAGTCCATGCCGCCGCTGAACTGGGGCCGGACCGGCTGTGGACTGATGCCGAACAGGTCGATGTCGGTATTCTGCGGATTGTAGAGATTGTAGACCGGGGTGTTGGGTGCGCTGGTGTTCTGCACCCACAGGAACGTGATGGCGCCCGGTACGTTGGCGTGGATGTAATCGGCTTCGGCCTTGATGTTCGCCGCCGGGATCGTCGTGGGCTGATCGGCGACATAGAAGCCGTAGAGGTTCGGGTTGCCGACATATTGAGCCACGGCAGCCTTGAACGCATCCGTCACGCCGTCGGTCATTCCGAGATAGACGAGGCCCTTGACGCCTGCCGGCAGCGCGTTGAGGTTGCCGAGGGAGCTGACATCGGCCAGGTTGAAGCCATCGGCACCGGGCGCATAGGTGTAGACGCCGTTCACCGTGGCGAGGTTGCCGTTCGAGGCGTAGTGGAGGCTGGTGATGGGGTCTGTCATGACCTCGCCCCCGTCCGGGATCCTGCGGGAGCCGTCACAGACGGGCGCGGCTGCACCATGGCACCGCGACCCGCGAGATCGGCGCCACCGGCCATCCAGCTGTCGATGGACGGAGCGGCCGGGTGCCCGGCCCCTCCATCCCGACCCTCTTCAGAGACAGCGACCCCACGGTCGCAGACTGGATCACCGTGGCTCATGCCGTCCTCCGCAACTGCGCGCGCCCCAGCGCGTCGCCGTCCGCCGCAGTCTAGCGCAGGGCCATAACCCGGGAAGATTTCATGAGAAGGGGTACGCTACTCCCATCGTATTGCGCCGGTCCCTCGTCGGACGTAGCTGTATAGTCCCATCGGATGCCCGATGCTTGACGCCGAATGTTCGTGGACCGTCGTGACGGTGGCGGTACGCCCGGCAGCTCGCCGCCCAGCGCGAAGGCGAACGGGCGGCCGCTCGGTCGCGGCGCCCGACGTCAGCGGTTTCGGCGGGGCTGTCCGGTCGGAGCCTCAATAGGCGTCGTCGGCCGAAGAGGACGGGGCGACCTCGTCCGGGTAGAGGCTGCCGTCGTCCTCGAAGTCGCGCAGCCGGTGACGCGCCCGGTGCGGGGTGGCGACGAGGTCGGAGGCGAGGAGGCCCGCCCCGCCGAGGTCGTCGCCCTCGACCACGACCTGGGTATGGGCCATGCCCTCGGCCTTCACCAGCGCGAACAGCTCCGCCGCATGGGCCCGCGACAGGCGCACGCAGCCGTGCGATGCTGGCCGGCCGAGCGCCGCGACGTGTCCCGTGCCGTGGATGGCATGACCCATCCCGGTGAAGAAGATCGAGTTGGGCATGGGCGCGTCGTCCCATTCCCGGGAGAAGTGGTCGCGATCCATCCGGAACGGCGTGTAGGAGCCGCTGGGCGTGTCGTGACCGGCGACGCCGGTCGAGACGGGCCAGGAATAGCGGTCCTGTCCATCGACCGCGACGGTCATCCGCTGGGTCGTCTTGTCGATCGTGACGAGGACGTCCGCGACAGCCGGTCCCGCCGAAGCCGACGCGAAAAGGAACAAGGACAGGGCAGCGAGGCGTCGCATCGGAGTCTTTCGGCTTCATCCGCCGTGGACGGATTTGGGTGTGAGACGCACGGGCGTGCCGTAAGTTCCTGTTCTGCAGCATCGCCAGGAGCACGGGCCGGCACGGGACCTGGCCCGAGAGCGTGATCTGGACTGTTCCGCAGCGGATCGCCGATGTGATCGGCGAAGGCCATGGGCGAGCCCGATCGTCGGGATCAAACGGCCGGCCAGCGGCCTCGACGCGGTCCGCTTCGACGTGATGGAGAGGTGCATCCGGGCGTCGCTCGCGAGGGCGGAGCGGGCGATGCGGCGATGAGAAGCCGGCACGGTGCAAACGGCCATGAACCGGCCGTTCGCCAGCGCCAGAGCCGTTGCCGCCCGCCTTGGCTCGCGTCACCCGCTCCGAGTGCTCCGTTTAGCGAGCATCCACACGCGATCGGGTGAGCCAACCTGAGCGCGGTCTGCTCTCGCTGTCGGCCGCGGCCTCAGACGTCTCGAAGCAGGTCCCTGAGACTGGTCCTCACCGCCTCGATCTTCGCCATCGGACTCCCGGCGACCTGTCTCGCGCATTCGGCCTGCTCGAGCATCATTCGATTGAGCAGTCCCATTCTGTAGCGATGCACCGTGTCGTCGTCCTCTATCTCCTCGCACGGGCGTAGCCAGGCAAAGAACTCCGTATACGTCGCCTCGCTGACTCTCTCGATGGAGAGATCGAGCAGACCCATGGCCCGCAGTTCCAGCACCATCAATTCGAAACTCGCCGGCGTGAATGTCCAGGCGTGTGCATCCACGTATTCCGCCTTTTCGGCGAACTTCATCACCGCCAGACCGTCCTTGATGCGATAGGGCATCGAGACCGGAGCCTGTTCCCCGATACTCCACCCCGGATTATCGTTGCGCCGCGCGTGGTACATGCAGAAGTCGAAGTGAGTTTTGGCCGTATGGCGGTCGCGTTTCTCCAGAAAGGCCGCGACCGCTTCACCGGTGGTCGAGATCGGCCGAAAGACGTCGAAGCATTTCCGCTTGTCCGGAAGGGCCAGGATCACCACGCCTTCGTCCTTCAGCAGCGCACGCGCCGAACGGAGGAAGGTCAGCACGTCGGTGGTGTGCTCGATCACGTGGCTGGCGATGAAGGCATCATAGGTGCCGAGTCCCTCCTGCCCGACGAGATCCGTGAGAGACCCGCCCTGCCACACGAGATCCACCTCCTCGATCACCTCCGGATCGACAGCAGCGTCTCCGTGATACTTCTGGATCAGTCCCTCGCGGGTCGCGTGATCCACGATGGTGACGTTCCATCCGTCGCGTTTCGGGGCCAGGGGGCGCAGGCTGGGGCCGATTTCGATCACCTTGGCGGCGGCCGGCAGTCCATCCATCAAAAGTCTTGCTCGATCGTTCAAGCTGAGGCCCCCGAAAACAGAACGCGCAGGTCACGGTGGCTGACGCCGCTGGGTAACCTTGGCCTGTTCCGGCCGGAAATCAAAGAGGATGGCCGTGAGCGGGGAGCCGCATGGGGTCACGGGGGCTTCGAGCCCATCCCAGTGAAGGCCGTGGGCGAGGCGGTCGACGCCGAGGGCCGCCGCCGCCCCGGCACCACGGCCCCGGGTGCCGCTCGCGCAGGCGGAGCGGCCGATGCGGCAGTGACAGGGCCGATGAACGGGATCGTGGAGACGCGCTCGGCGCGTCGCTCTAACAGGCGCCGTACGGCCCGGAGGACCCGCCATAGCCGTAGTACCCGGCATCGCCACCGATGACATCGGTGCTCGGGTCCAGCGGAGCATAGTAGCCGGGGCCGTATCCACCGGGAACATACATATAGAAGCCCGGATCGTAGAAGGCCGGATCGTTCAGGTACCGGCCGCCGCCGACGTAGTCGAAGTAGCCGCCAGATCCTCCGTACCCGGCGCCATCGGAGCTCCCGTCGCCGCCATACGCGCCATATCCGTAGCTGTCGCTGCCGTAGGCATCGGCATAGGAACTGCCGTAAGCGTCATAGCCATATCCCAAGGTTTCCTCCCCGTTGTCGTCGGCGGCGTCACGCTTCGCGGATCGTGAGCGATCGGGTTGAGCGGAGAATGAGGGGAGGACGTCCACTCACGCCGCAGCATCCGCGCCGTGGCACGGCTCAGTTTGCCTGCATTCCTGCGAACGCGGGCACCGCCACGGCGGTGAGAGTCGACGTTTACCTGCAGCGGCAGCGCTTGTCCGACACACCCACCGTCCTCGCCACCGAAGGCGAACCTGATGCGCATGCGTGGCGGCGGCCTGGCGTGCGACGACTTCAGGCCAGGCAGGGGAGCGGGAGCGATGGCCGGCGGACGGGGGTGGGCACCGGGCAAGAGGCCGACAGCCCTACCGCTTGACCCGCAGTGTCTGCGCCGGCGGCAGCCGGCCCGGTCCAGCCTCGGGTGCGGACAGCCGCTCGACGCCGAGGCGGTTCAGGTGCATGCGGCACTTGAACATGACGTCGACGAGCTGGTGACGCTCGACCACGCCCAGCGACCGGCTGTGGGCGACGTCGCTGCCCTTGAAGAGCTGCAGCGAGATGGTGACGCGTCCTTCCGGCGAGAGCCTGGACGTCAGGGCATACTTGATGGCGCCGTCGGAACCGGCGCTCGTCTTCTCGGACATGCGGACCCACTCACCGCGAAGCGCAGGCTTCGCGTCTTACTCGTCCGCCGCATCTTGGCCGGTCGTGCCTCCCCGGCTGTTGCACACAATTTCGCGCGTGAATCGCGGTGTGACAATCACAAATCTGAATCCCGCTGCGCAAACGGGCTGATCAGGTGCGGCGAGTGCGGGTGGAACACGTTGTCCGACACTGGCTTCCGCGGCGGACGGGGTCCGCAAGCCGGACCGGCATGGGTCGAGGCGGATCGAACGATGGCCGCGGCGCGCCGCCGGCCGAAGCGACCCGGGCCCGAGACGGCGACCAAAACGATGACGTGGCATGGCGAACCGAGGACCTGGCGCCCCTGCGCGGGGCGTGAAGCCCGGCGTGGTCCGCACAACCATGGACCGGCAGTGTGCCGCCGCGGCAGGTCAGGATGCGGTGAGGGCCACGCCCTGGGCCGAGCGCGGCGGATGCGACGTCGGACCCGTTCGCCGGCCTGCATAGGGAACGGGTCGGGTGCCTGTCCGAGATGTGCATCTACAGAATGAAATCACCACTCTGCAGATCATGGACACCCTTGAGCTTGATCTGGAAGTCTGCCTTCCCGTCCCCGTTGATGTCCGCCGAGACAAACGTGTTACCACCACTCACATGAGACCGAAGTTCTCCCGCTTGTCCGTCAAATGAATTGTCGCCAATGAACGACAAGCCCGTGATGAGGTGCAGATCGATCTGATCCTGTTGGGATTGGCTGAAATCCGTGATGGTGTCTTGTTTTCTAGGAGTGGAGTCATTTATGCTGTTGTACGCGAACGTATCGGCGCCCTTTCCACCAGTCAGAGTATCTGCACCGGAGCCACCGCAGATAAAGTCCGCTCCATGACCTCCACTGATCAAATCAGCGCCGCTGCCACCATAGATCAGGTCGTTCCCGTGTCCGCCGTTGAGCGTGTCATTGCCCTTGCCACCATATAAGGTATCTTGGCCCGATCCTCCTTCAATCGAGTCGTCGCCGCCCAATCCGGACAGGAAATCCCTCCCGGACATGCCATCAATGGTGTCAGCGTCCGACGTCCCAACGATGTAGTCGCGGCCTGATGTTCCATTTAAAACAGACATTGTTTCCTCCCTGACCTACCGGTCGAGAAGACCAAGCTTATCAAACTAGCGATCGCGTACAATACTCAAATCTTAATATTTGATAAAGCCGCAATACCTACTTAGGAGTATGATGCCGCGTCAACGGCGTCGCGGTGTCAGGTCCATCGACCGGCATTCAAAGTTCCTGACGCACGCGCCAGAACGAGGCAGAGAACGGCAGGTTGTCATTGCCGCCGGTCAGCCGCATCGGCTCCAGCTGCTCCTCGCTCTCGGCCACGTCAGCCGTTCCGGCATCCGAGACCGCCTTGGCGCAGGCCTCCATGGGGGCCTTCGCCTTGATCCTCTCGTCGTAGAGCATGTGGCCGGTGTCGTCCGTCACTGAGACCTCGAACTTTGGCATCTCGGGTTCCTCCGCGCACGCAACGCACGGCGACTGACCCGGGTTGACGATCCCCGAAACCCCTCGGGACCGTGCTGCTGGACCGCTTTTGAACGGAAAGCGCGCCGCCACGATCAAATGGCCAAGCGCGTGGCGTAAGGCGGACGGCTCCGCCGCCGCCAATGCGCCTGCGAGCGCCGTCGCCGGCTCCACGGTGGCCTCGTCGGAGAGAGCGTCCTGCGGCCCGTCGACATGCCCTGCCAGGCCATCGCCCGAGAAAGCGCGCCTTCGCGCGAGCGCTTGCCCCGGCGTCGGCCGAAGGCACCCCATCCCCGGACAGGGCCCCCGCCTGTCGACCTGGGAGGCAGACACCATCACGCTCGCCGGCGACAAGTGCGGTCGGCGGGAGACTTGGGAGGTCGCGGCACTGCTCGCGATCGACGGAAATGCCAGGCTCACGGACCTGCGGGCCGCGCTGACGTCGTCCTGCCCGCGCATGCAGCGGCAGGACTACAGCGACTGGTGCTGCGCGCTGTTCGAGCCTACGCCGCCTGGAACAGCTTCAGGATGAGGCTGCTGTTCTGGTTCGCCATCGACAGGGCCTGGATGCCGAGCTGCTGCTGGGTCTGCAACGCCTGCAGGCGCGTCGAGGCCACGTTCATGTCGGCGTCGACCAGGGAGCCGATGCCCGAGGTCAGGGCGTCGGAGAGAGACGAGTTGTACGACTGCATCGTCGACACCTGGGTCTGGACTGAGCCAACGGTTGATGCAGCGGATTGAATCGCGACCAAAGCGACCTGCAGCCCGGGCGCAATGGCGGCCAGATCACTGGGCGACATCGACGTCACGTCCAGGTTCAGGACGCTGTCCCCGAAGGTCCCGTCCATCCCCTGCGAACCCAGCGGGCGATCTAAAATCCCACTCCCCTCGGTCACGGAAGATAATCCACCGTTAGTGTAGATCATTGCGTTCGGACCATTAGAGAAAGCAAGTGTATGGATGACGTCCAAGCTGATCGGCGCAACCATCGAAATCGAGGAGAGATCGACCGATTTCGATCGCGCACTGCCGTCGAACGATGAAGGGAAGAAGATCGTGGCGTCACCACCCCTCGGGTATGTGAAGTTGTCGATATCGTATGTTATGGACGAGGCATTGTCCCTGAACGTCCCCGGGCCTGCGGAGTGCGCGGTATCCGAATACGTCGTCTCCCTACTTGGGTCGAATATGACGTTTCCATTCTCGACCGGTGCCACAACGACCTGATGCTCGACATCTCCGGTAAATCCCGCATAATATTGCGCCGGCGTGATCGTCGGAAACGAGTCCTGCCGAAACATACCGGCACTTGAAGATGCGGATTTGAGCAGGTTGACGCCGTTGAAACTGGCGGAGTTGACAATGGCCCGCAGAGACGCCTGCCTCGCCGCGATGTAGGACTGCACGCTCCCTCTGTCGACCCCCGCCTCCTGCGCGGTGACGAGGTCCGCCCCGATCCCCTGCACGAGGCCGATGATCTGCCCGATCGCTGTCGAGGTCACGGCCATGAGCGCGCCTGTCATGCTCAGGCTCTGCTGCACCGCCGACAGGCCGGCGACCTCGGATCTCATCTTCGTCGCGATCGACCAGTACGCCGCATTGTCCGAGGCGTTGGCGACCGCGAGGCCCGAGGATACCTGCGCCTGCGTCGTCGACAACTGCCGCTGGGTCGCCGTGAGCGACGCCAGGGCGGACATCGCAGAGGTGTTCGTCAGTAAACTGCTCATCGCGTCGGCGCCTCCGCGATGAGATGAATGCCACGCATCGTGGAAACGAGAGGTTAAAGTTACCGGGCGGTGCGAGGCGTGCCGGTCGCGCCGCAAATCACTGCCGCATGCACGGGTTGCGCGGACCCTGGGGTGAGCCCAAGAGGCTGCAACAAGAGACACAATGAGCAGGTCGTACACACAACGCAGGCTGGGATCGAGGATCGCGCTGGGCCTGCGTCGGCAGCACTCCGACGTCGCCGACGAGGTACTGTCCGCCGAGGCGCGCCACCGCATGCTGCTTCGGGCCCTGCTCATGCGGGAAGCGGGATCGACCCGAAGCGCGACCCCCCAGAGCTATGAAGACCTGCTCCAGGAGGTGCACGACAAGCTCGAGCTCCTGATCGCCTATTTCCGGGCCCGCATCGCGGCCCGTGACGCCCTTCAATCTGGTCAACTTGACCAGATTGAAGCTCAGGCCCGTGACGCCGCCAAATGCCCAACCGTTGCGGACATGGCCCCGCTCCCGAGCCTCACCTCGGCCTTCGCGACTCGCCGGGAGCTGTTCGGCGCGTTCGGCGGGGAGGAGGTCGATGGCTGATCGCCGCACCTTCCTCCGCGGCCTCGCCAGCCTGCCGCTCATCGGCGGCGGTGTGACCCTCGTCGGCAACCCGACGGCTGCGGCCGTGCCGGTTACGACCGACCTCCTGGCCAGCTACGACCAGTGGCTTTTCTACGAGCGCCGGTGCCTGTTGCGGGAGCTGTATGCGAATGAGGGCAGTGGCGTGGCGCGAGCCATGGAAAAGATTGTACCGGTCAACACGGCCGCCGATCGGTTCCACTTTCCGCGCGAAGGCTCCTGGCAGGACCAGCCGCAGCCGTCCACCCGGGCGGCCGTGATCCTTGCGACCGTCGGCGTGCCCCTATCGGAGGAGAGCGCTCATGCGTGACCTCCAGGCCGTCATCAACGGAACCCACGACGCCGCGGCCGTGGCGGTCAACGGGTTGTGCGACGTCGTCGACATCCTGACCGTGCTCTATCTAGCGATCGATTCGCAGCTGACGGAGGACGAGATTTTCGGCCAGATCTCGACGGTCCTGCACAAGGCGTTGGACGTCGCCAGAGAGGCCAAGGAGGCCGCGTCGAGGACTTCCCTGGCGCTGGGGAAAGGAGCTGCGGTTCTGATGCGACCGGCGCGCTTCCTCCTCACCGTCGCCGCGGGCCTCTGGTGGGCGCCGTCGATCATGGTCACGGTCGGGCGCCTCCTCTTGAAGTTGGCGTGGTGGCGTCTGCGCCTGCTCTGGGTGCAGCTTCTCCGGGTGACGGGACACCCGGAGGCGGCCATGCGCGCGCTGCAACGGCTCGATGCTGATACGACCGGGCGGCGGTGAGCAGGGGTTCGCCAAATTGGCAAACCCCTCGACAGCCCTGGTCGGAACGAGCCGCGGCGCTTCCAGTACATCCGTGGAAGCGCCGCCCCGGATTTGTACCGGTCGGCGCGAGGCGCCGGCTCGGGTCGAAAATGACGAGGGGCGACCCGTAGTTCCTGCCTGCGACATACGGCTTTGTGACCGGAAAGACTCAAGCCGTTTTTCTCGCGCGAATTGCAGCGCTTCAGCTTGTATGATGACCAGCCTTCGATTCATCTATGTGAATCCGAGGAGCGGCGACCCGATGGCGCGAATCACCTGCTCATGGTCCGAAATCTCGGTCGCGGAGGTCGACGTCACTACCATTCGGACCGACGCCATCAGGGCCGCTCGCATCGTTCTCGGCCGTCTGGCCGTTGCCCGGCTCCAGGCCGGATCCGAACCAGCCGACGTCGCGGTCATGCGCGCTTCGCACCGCGCCTTCTGGAGATTCCTGCGGCGAGCCTGACCCGATATCGCGCGGACAGGGCGGCGCTGCGACCGCTACACTCTGGGTCGACGATGGGTCGCGCGAGACGCTCGCGCTGCGGCGTTGAGCATATTCGACGCTTACCATTTAGCCGCACTTGAACCCCGAAGCGAGGAGCGACAAGCTGAACCGATCGATGATGACGGGACCGCGGGATAAGTGAACATGAAAGCGGCGTGCATGGCGCTGGCGGTGGTGGCGACCCTCGGAGCTTCTGCCAAGGCCGCTACTTTGTCGCGTTTCACCTCCAAGGAAGGTCGGGAGGTCATCACGTTGTCCGGGGAAATTCAGCCGGGCGACGCCGCACAGATCGTGACCGCGATCCAGGCGGCCAATGCTGCGGGCCGCCTCGTCTCCGGTATTCGGCTGAGTTCCCCGGGCGGCAACTTGGTCGAAGGCGTCAAAATCGCTGACACGATCCGATACGCGAAAGTCGCTACCGTGGTCGTCAACGGCGCGACCTGCGCTTCGGCATGTTTCGTGGCATTCGCGGCAGGTAACGAGAAGTATGCAAGCTACGGCGCCGCAGTCGGAGTGCACGGCGCCTCTGCCAATGGGCAGGAGACCGAGGGCTCACGGGCGGCGACAGTGGCCATGGCTAAGGTCGTCAAAGAGCTCGGGGTGCCGCCCGGCATCATCGGGCAGATGGTTGTGACACCCCCGGGCGAAATGGTGTGGCTACAGCCGGCGGACCTGCAAGCTATGGGCGTCACCATGACCGGAACACCGGGGCAAGTCGCCTCGCCTCCGGTTGCGGCTCAAATGCCGGCCGGTGGCCCGCCCGGGCCGGGCTTAGCTGCGACTGCCGGTCTGGCTGCTGCTGCTGCTCCCGCTCAGGATCTGAATTCGCTCTGGAAGACGATGACCGATCGGGCAATCGCTCAGTCGGCGAAGCAAAACAACGGAACAGCCTCGTTCAAGCGCTCCTGCCAGCCAGAGCTCAAGCTGTGCAACATGGCTGTTTTCTACGTCGACGATCAGGGGACCAGTGCGATGGTTCGACTGGCCGAGGACCTCGACGGCAAGATGGTGAAGCGGGACGTTTGCACCTTCAATAGTTTCGGCGACGTCCGAACCTGCCTTGATTGGGATACGAGCGTCAGGACGCGCGAGATGAAAAACAGCGCGGGCGAGTGGTACGCGGTGCAGTGATCGCAATCGTCCCGGCGGGGCGCTCTTTGCTGTGTCTCCGGTCTGATCAGAATGGCTCGCCCGGCCGCATGTTGTCCGGCTCGAACTCCTCGGCGGCGAGCGGCGAGGTGTAGCCCGGTTCCGGGTCGTCAAAAGCCACCGAGATCCGCAAGCCGTCGTCGTCATCGTCCTGGTAGGTGTAGGCTACCCGGCCGCTGATGCCGGCCCACTGCTCGAGCAGGTCGCGCAACGGGCTCGTCGGCTTCAGCCTGACCACGTCTCCAACCTTCATCGCCAAGCCCTCCAATAGCGTTCCTCGTTTGTTCTAGTGCGAGGAGCGTTAACGGACAGGTGTGGACGGGTGTGGACAGCGGGGAAAGCGGCATCTGACGGTGCTGCCCGGGTGCGTCCCACGCCGATCGAGCATCGTCCAAGCAGAATGGTGAGCCGGAAAACCGAATGATCTGAGAGATTTATGGTGCTGCCAGAGAGGATTGAACTCTCGACCTCTCCATTACCAATGGAGTGCTCTACCACTGAGCTACGGCAGCCCGCGGCGGCCAGGGGCCGTCCGTCGTTGGCGAGGATGTGCCACAGTCGGCGGGTGGGCGCAAGTCCGAAGGCTCCCCGCGAGGGCGGGCCGGGACGCTCAGAGCGGGAGGGCGAGCTGGCGGTCGGGGCCGGCGAAGACCGGTTCGAAGCTCGACACCGCGAGCCCGATCAGGCGGACGCCGGTGCGCAGCGGCAGGATGCCGGCGAGAAGGTCGCGAGCGACGGCGTCGATCGCGTCGCGGCCGTCCACGGGCTCGGCAAACGTGCGGCGACGGGTGATCTGCCGGAAGTCGGCGTATTTCAGCTTCAGCGTCACGGTCCTGCCCCTGAGGCCCGTACCCTCGCAGTGGCGCCACACGGTCTCGACGATCGGCTGCAGCGCGACCAGCAACTCGGGCCCGGTGGTCAGGTCCTCGGAGAAGGTCGTCTCGGACCCGCTCGACTTGCGCACGCGGTCGGGCGTCACCGGCCGGTGATCGACGCCGCGCGCCGCCCAGAAGTAATAGCCGCCCGCCTTGCCGAAGGCGGTCTCGAGCGCCTCGGCCGAGCGCGCCCGCAGGTCCGCCCCGGTCGCGATTCCGAGCCCGCGCATGCGCTCGGCCGTGACCGGTCCCACGCCATGGAAGCGGCCGATGTCGAGCTCCGCCACGAAGGCCTCGCCCCGCCCCGGCGGGATCACGGTCAGGCCGTCGGGCTTGCGGTGGTCCGAGGCGAGCTTGGCCAGGAACTTGTTGTAGCTCACGCCCGCCGAGGCGGTGAGCCCCGTCTCGGCCCGAATGGCGGCGCGGATCGCTTCGGCGATGGCGGTGGCCGAGCCCAGGGCGGCGGCCTCCGTCACGTCGAGGTAGGCTTCGTCGAGCGACAGGGGTTCGATCAGCGCCGTGTGCCGGCCGAAGATGGCGCGGATCTGGCGCGACACCTCCTTGTAGACCTCGAAGCGCGGGCGGACGAACACGAGGTCGGGGCACCGCCGCGCCGCCGCCATGGAGGACATGGCCGAGCGCACGCCGAAGCGCCGCGCCTCGTAGCTCGCCGCCGCCACGACGCCCCGCTGGCGCGATCCACCGACCGCCACGGGCCGGCCGCGCAGGGTCGGGTCGTCGCGCTGCTCCACGGACGCGTAGAAGGCGTCCATGTCGACGTGGATGATCTTGCGGCGATCGCCCGCGGCCTCCGGGCCGTGCTCCGACAGCGTCATGCGAACCACCGGTGGGTGGAGAACGAAACCGAAACACGATAGGCCAGGCCGACGCAACCTGAAAGAGGTGGCGGGCCGTCTGTCCCCCGTCCCGTCACGCGCTGGGCGGCGGGTCCATCGCGTCGCCGACGTCCCCGGCTCGCAGCGCCATCAGGAGCTCCTCGATCGTGACGATGCGGAAGCCGGGGGGCAGGGCGGTGCGCAGGGTGTCGCGCTTGCGCAGGATCTTGCCGTCACGCGTGAGGAAGAAGCCGGCGCCGGCCTCGGCGGCCTCCGACAGGTGGGACGCGTCGGCGTCGTGCTTGCCCGGGCGTCCGTCGCCGCGCATCACCGCCCGCACCCGGATGCGGTCGATATGCTGGCGCGGCGTCAGCGGCGCCGGCGGGCGCTCGGGCGCCGCGGCCTCGGGCGAGTGGCGCACCGCCGCCGGGGCATTGGCGTGGCGCAGTTCGGCGGTGACGCCGCCCGGCACGAAGAGGTGCAAGCGGCCCGCGGCGGCGGCCTCGCGCAGGGCGTCGACCATGCGGTCCCGTGCCGACCCGTCGCGGTCGAACGCATTGGCGTCGAGCGCCACGACCGGGGCCGAAGCGCCGCCGCCGCGCGGGCCGGGCAGCGGGTGCCGGGCAGGGTCCGGGGGCGGTCGAAGCCGGCGCAAGGCCATCCCGCTTCAGTGCACCGTCACGCTGTTCTGCATCGCGGTGAGGACGTCGAGCGGGCGCCAGGGCTTGGGCAGGAAGCGCACGGATTTGGGCAGGTCGGCCGGGGGGCGGGCGCGGCCCGAGGTGACGAGGACGGTGATGTGCGGCCAGTGCGCCGCGACGGTGCCGGCGAGGTCGAAGCCGTCCGCCTCGCCGGGGAACTGCACGTCCGTGAAGATGGCGCCGATGTCGTTCGCCTGTTCGAAGATATAGGCCAGCGCCTCGTCGGCGCTCTCCATCTCGACCACCGAGAGCCCGGCTTCCTCGAACATCATCACGGCATCGGTGCGCAGCAGAGGGTCGTCCTCGACGACGAGCACGGACTTTCCTGGGATCATCGGCTGTGTCCCCGTGTCAACACCGCGCAGCGGACGACCGGGCGCGCCGGTCGGGCTCGTTCCCGGCAAGTAGCGCGCACGCGCCGCCACGGACAGGGGGCGGGGCCGTTTTGCCGCCCTCCTGGGTTCATGGCATCTTCTAGAAGAGGTCGAAGTCGCCGCTGCCGGCACCGGGAGCACGGCCCGCGAGCCGGGCGCCGAGGCTGGCCAGCTTGAGCGTTGCCGCCACCCCGTCGAGGTCGAGGGGTTCGCGCCCGATGCGCAGCCGCCCCACGGCGGCGAGGAAGTGCGACAGGCCCTGGAGGGACTGCGCCACGAGGTCGAGCTTCTGCGCCTGCTGCATCAGGTCGGGGTCGAACTCGGCGGCGCCCGCCAGCGCGGGGCCGAGCGTCACCTGGAGCTCGTCGACGGCCAGCGACAGGCCGTCGAGCTCGCGTCCCACGCGCTCGACGAGCAGCGCGGCATCGGCTTCGCCGCGATCGCAGGCCTGTTCTGGAACGGAGGGGCGGGCTTGCGGCGGAGGGCTCATGGCAGGCTCACGGTCGAGAAGGGTCGATGGCAGGGACATCACGCGCACCCGCCCGGGTCTTCAGAAGAGCTCGAGCGCGCCGGTCGACCGGCACCGGCCGCGGAGCGCGCGGCGGCGGCACGGGCTCGGCCGTGCTCATGAAGATGCGGCGGGCCCGCCCGGCCACGGGCCAGAACTGGATGCGGCGGCCACGCGTGCCGCCCAGGCACTCGGAGGTGATCCGGATGCCCTCGCGCTGGAGGAAGCGCTTGGCGAAGGCGGCGTTCATGGTCCCGATGTCGGACAGGCCCTGGATCGTGTTGGCGCCGCCGAAGAGCTTGGCTTCGAGCCGGCTGCGGCTGGCACCCTGCGACAGGAGCGCGTTGACCAGGAGCTCCATGGCGTGGACGCCGAAGCGCTCGGCCCGCACTCGCCGCCGATCGCCCGGCAGCAGGAAATGGTTCATGCCGCCGACGCCCGCCACCGGGTCGTGCAGGCAGGCCGCCACGCAGGACCCGAGCAGCGTCGCGAGCACGTCATGCGGGTCCTCGCTGACGCATTGCTCGCCCTGGATCACATGACGGGTCGCGGCGACGAGCCGGAACCTTCGGCTCCGGCCTTCACTGCAGCACGCCGAAGACCGCTTCGATCTTCTTCTTGAGTTCCGGGACCGAGACGGGCTTCTTCAGGTAGTTGTTGACCTTGAGGCTCATCGCCAGCTGCAGGAACTCCTTGTCCTCGACGCCGGTCAGCAGGAAGAAGGCGCTCTTCTGCGTCGGACCATGCGAGCGCACGGCCCGCAGCAGCTCGACGCCGTTCATCTTCGGCATATGGTAGTCGGAGACGACGAGGTGGACCGGGCTCTTCATCAGCATCTGAAGAGCCTCGTCGCCGTCCTTGGCCATGGCGACATTGGTGATGCCGATATCGGACAGCGCGGACCGGATCAGCAGACGGCTCGTCTGCTGGTCATCGGCGATCATGACCTTCAAAACTGAGGCGAGCGGCATTGTGTCAGGTCCTGTCCAGTTTGTTCGTCATGGTGGTGATCTCGGCCGCCGATCCTGCGAAGCGGAAGCTGCCGTTCCACCGCCCCCAGTTCGAAGGCGGCCTTGGGCATGCCGTAGATGAGTGAGCTCGCCGCATCCTGCCCCAGCGTTGCGGCGCCCGCCTGCCGCATGGCGAGGAGGCCCTCGGCGCCGTCTCGCCCCATGCCGGTGAGGATGACGCCGACGGCATCCGCCCCCGCGGCCTTGACGACAGACCGGAACAGGACGTCGACCGACGGGCAATGGCCGTTCACGGCCGGCCCCTCGCGCAGGCGGCATCGCGGCGGGTTGGCGCTTCCGCGCATCGCCGAGCCGCCCGCCACTTCGAGGTGCTGGCTGCCGCCCGGCGCGATGTAGATCCGTCCCGGCACCAGCGGGGCGCCGTCGCTGGCCTCCGCCACCGTGGCGGCGCAGAGCTTGTCGAGCCGCTCGGCGAAGCTGCGCGTGAACATCGGCGGCATGTGCTGCGTCACCACCACCGGGGCGCAATCGGCCGGCAAGCCCGGTCAGCACCGCCGTCAGCGCCTCGACGCCGCCCGTCGACGAGCCGATGGCGACGATCCGGCCGTTCGGCGCATAGGCGGTCGCCGGTCCCGCGGCCGGAGCGCCGCCGCGGGCGGAGGTGGGGCCGCCCGGCTGCATGCGCACGCCGGCCGCCATGCGGACCTTGTCGGCGAGGTCGCCGAACGGCCGCACGTCGCCGAGCGAGGGCTTGGTGACGCAATCGATGGCGCCGATCTCGAGCGCCCGCGTCGTGATCTCGCCGCCGCGCGGCGTGAGGCTCGACACCATGATGACGGGCGTCGGCCGCAGCCGCATGAGCCGCTCGAGGAACTCGATGCCGTTCATGTTGGGCATCTCGACATCGAGCGTCATGACGTCGGGGCTGAGCTCCTTGATGGCCTGGCGCGCCTCGAGCGGATCGGCGGCATGGCCGACCACCTCGAGGTCGGGCGCGCCGTTGAGCACGGCCGAGATCAGCTGGCGCATGCTGGCCGAATCGTCGACCACGAGGACGCGGGACTTCCTCATGCGCGTCCTCCCCCGGTGTGGCGATAGATGGTGATGCCGACGTTGGTGAAGCGCGACTGGGCGCGGCCCGACAGGCGCTCGGAATGGCCGATGCAGAGCGTGCCGCCCGGCACGAGCTTCTGCGAGAACCGCTCCCAGATCTTGGCCTGCGTCGCCTCGTCGAAGTAGATCACGACGTTGCGGCAGAAGATGACGTCGAACTGGCCCGCCATCGGCCACTGGCCGATCAGGTTCAGCTCGCGGAAGGACACGAGGCGGCGCAGGTCGTCGCGTCACGCTGAGACGGTCCGCCCTCCGTCCGGCCGGAAGAACCGCTTGAGTTCCGCCGGCGGCACGCCGTCGAGAGCGGCAGCGGTCGTAGATGCCGCCGCGTCCTTCCTCGACGACGTTGGGGTCGATGTCGGTGGCCAGGATGCGCACGTCGCGGTCCGCCGCATCGGGCATCAGCGACAGCACCGTCATGGCGATGGAATAGGGCTCGTGCCCCTTGGAGCAGCCCGCCGACCAGATCCTGCACGCGCCCGCCGCGCCGCGAGCGCTTCGAGGAGCGGCGGCAGCACCTGGGTCTTCAGGTGTTCGAAGTGATGCGGCTCCCGGAAGAAGCGCGTCACGTTGGTGGTCAGCGCCGCCATCATCTGCTGGCGCTCGTCGGCGCCGCCCGCCTGGTCGAGGAAGGCGCAGTAGTCGCGGAACGATTCCATGCCGAGCACCCGCAGGCGCTTGACCAGCCGCGAATAGACCAGGGTCGACTTGGCTTCCGGACAGGAAGATGCCGGCATCCGAGTGCAGCATCGCGGCGATGCGGCGGAAGTCCTCCGCCCGGAAGGCGAATTCCCCCTCGACGATGCTTTCGCCCGCGAGCCCTCGGCCCTGGCGCGCGGGGACGGCAGGGCGGTGCTCATGCGGCCTGCCGTTCGGCGGCGGGCAGGACGTGGTCGAGCGTGATGAGGCTGATCATGCGGCCGTCGACGGCGAGCACGCCGCGTGACGAAGCTGCGCGCCATGTCGGAGGCGACGTCGGGCGTCGGCTGCACGGTGTCGGCGGTGACGGTGAGGATGCCCGTCACGGCGTCGACCAGGAGGCCCACCACCTGGTGGCCGACCTGCGCCACGATGATGACGTGCGCGGGCGGAAGGCTCGGTGGCGGCGAAGCCCAGCCGGGCCGCGAGGTCGACGATCGACAGGACCGCGCCGCGCAGGTTGATGACGCCGCGCACGTAGCCGGGCGAGTGGGGCAGGGGCGTCGCGGGCGTCCAGCCGCGGATCTCGCGCACCGACATGATGTCGACGCAGAATTCCTGGGTGCCGATCAGGAAGGAGATGAGTTCGCGCGAGGCCGCGCCGTCGGTCTTCTGGGCTTCGGTCATCGGAGGTCAGCCTGCGAGTGCGAGGGTGAGGTCGGGGCCGCCGACGCGGGAGCCGGAGGCCGCGACGGTGTCGACGTCGAGGATGAGGGCGACGCGGCCGTCGCCCAGGATGGTGGCGGCGGCGATGCCCGGCACGTGGCCGTAGTTGGATTCCAGGCTCTTGATGACGACCTGGCGCTGGCCCTGGATGGCGTCGACCAGCAGGGCGCTGCGGGCCCCGCCCTCGATCTCGACCAGCAGGGCGACGCCGGCGCGGGCATCGTCGAGCGAGCCGCGGAAGCCCATCACCTCGCCGACGTCGACGAGCGGGATGAAGCCGTTGCGCACGCCGATGACCCGGGCGCTGCCGCCGAACCCGTGCACCTCGGTCGCCTTGGGCAGCAGGATCTCGACGATGGCGGTCAGCGGGATGACCAGCGTCTGGCCCGCCACCGTCACCACCATGCCGTCGAGCACCGCCAGCGTCAGCGGCAGGCTCATCGTGAAGGTCGAGCCCTTGCCCGGCACCGAGGCGATGGAGATGCGGCCGCCGAGCGCCTGGATGGAGCGCTTGACGACGTCCATGCCGACGCCGCGGCCCGAAATGTCCGAGATGGTGGCGGCGGTCGAGAAGCCGGGCAGGAAGATGAGGTTGTCGGTCTCCTCGTCGGTCAGCTTGCTGTCGGGCGGGATCAGCCCCTTCTCGATCGCGATGGCGCGGACGCGCTCGCGGTTGATGCCGGCGCCGTCGTCCGAGATCTCGATGACGATGCGGCCCGAGCGGTGCAGCGCCGACAGGCGCACCTGGCCTTCCTCGGGCTTGCCGGCGGCGCGGCGCACCTCCGGCCGTTCGAGGCCGTGGTCGATGGCGTTGCGGATCATGTGGGTCAGCGGGTCGGAGAGCCGCTCGATCACGGTCTTGTCGACCTCGGTGTCCTCGCCGTCGGTGACGAGGCGCACGCTCTTGCCGACCTGCATGGCGACTTCGCGGACGAGCCGCGGCATGCGCTGGAACACCGACTTCACCGGCTGGGCGCGGATCGCCATCACGCTGTCCTGGATCTCGCGCGTCAGCTGCTCGAGTTCGTCGAGCCCGACCGCGACCTGGCGACATGCGGGCCAGGCCCGCCTCGTTGACGCGCTCGGCCAGCATGGCCTGGTTGATCACGAGTTCGCCCACGAGGTCGATCAGGCGGTCGACGCGGTCGAGATCGACCCGGATGGTCGGCGAGGCCTGGGCGGTGGGCCGGTGATCGGCGGCGGCCTCGGCGGCCGGGGCGGCCGCGGGCGCGGGTTCGGGCGCCTCGGCCCGTGCCGCCCGCAACGGCACCACCACGGCCTCGGCCTGGGCCGGCTCGGCCCCCGGCAGGTCGAGGTCGGGCAGTTCCGTCAGCGGGATCGGCTGGAAGACGAACTCCTCTTCCTCCTCGGCCGCGGGCGCCTGCGCGCCGGTCGCGGCGTCGGGCGTCACGGCCTCGATGGTGAGCGCGCTGTCCCATTCGACGAAGTCGAAGATCTCGCGGAGCGAGGACTCGTCCCGGTCGGTCGAGATCATCACGGTCCAGCCGAGATAGGCGCCCTCGGGGTCGATGTCGGCGAGGCCGGGCAGGCCCTCGAGGTCGCAGGTCACCTCGATGTCGCCGAGCAGCGACAGCTCGCGCATCAGGATGACGGTGTCGTTGCCCTTGGTGTAGAGCTCGGGCCTGGGCCGGAAGCCGATGCGGAACCGGTTCGGCAGCGGGTCGCCCGACGAGGTCGGCGAAGGCGGACAGGTCGATCGCGGTCGGGACGAAGGCGAACTCCTCGTCGGCGGCCGGCGCGGCGGGGGCCGGGGCGGCGGGGGGCGCGGCGGCAGGAGCCGTCGGCGCGGCCGACACCGGCGGGGCGGTCTGGCCCTTGGGCACGGCATCGCCGCAGCAGGCCGTCAGCTCGGCCGCCACGGCGGCGGCCCGCGCGGCGTCGTGGGGCGTGTCGGCGCGGGCGGCCCGCACGAGGTCGGCCAGGATGTCGGCCGCACGCAGCATCACCCGCACCAGTGCCGGCGAGGGCGCGAGCCGACCGACCCGCACGAGGTCCATCGCGTTCTCGAACGTATGGGCGAAGTGGACGAGGTCCGTGAGGTTGAACGCCCCGGCCCCGCCCTTGACCGAGTGGACCGCGCGGAACACCGCGTTGACCACCTCGACATCGTGATCGCCGGCCTCGATGGCGAGAAGACCCGCCTCGAGCTCGACGAGCTGTTCCTCGCATTCCTGGAAGAAGGTCTGCTTGATCTCGGCCAAAGCGTCCACGCGGGGTCCCCCGATCTTGCCGGCTGGCGTTTCAGGCCGCGACGCGGCGGACGGCGTCCACGAGCTTCACGGGGTCGAAGGGCTTGACGATCCAGCCCGTGGCACCGGCGGCGCGAGCCCGCTGCTTCTTCTCCGTGTCGCTCTCGGTCGACAGGACCAGGATCGGCACCGCCCGCATGCGGCTGTCGCCGCGCACGCCTTCGATGAAGCCGAAGCCGTCGAGGCGCGGCATGTTGATGTCGGTGATGATGACGTCGGGGTTCGCACCGGCGAGCACGTCGAGCCCGTGCTGCCCGTCCTCGGCCTGGATCACCGAATAGCCCGCAGAGGACAGCGCCACGCGGAGCATGTCCCGCATGGTGCGGCTGTCGTCGACTGTGAGGACCGTCTTGCTCATGCGAAGTTGCTTTCGGGGAACAGGAGAGAGTGGAGGCCGAGCAGGCGGGCGCCCTGGCCGAAGGGCTCCGAGGGGGACGCGATGGTGAAGACCGCGCCGTCGGCCGCCCAGGTGGAGGCAGCGGAAGCGAGCACCTGGGCGCATTGCGCGCCGAAGTGCTGCACCCCGGAGGCGTCGATCGTCACGCTGCCGCCGCGCAGGGGCAGGAGCGCGCTCCGCAGCCGCCCGGCCGCGTTGAGGTCCAGGGTCTCGTCGAGTTTCAAGCTGGCGGTCGCTGCCGGCGTGGGTTTCCCCCGGGGAGGCGACCTGCTGATCCGTTTTACCACGTCTCGTGTCCTCTCCCGTCGACGGCGGCGTGGTGCCCGGCCCAGGCCGTTCCGTTCTGCGGCATCGGTGAGGCGCGGCCTTCACCTTGTTTGCAAATCTAACGGTCTTGCGTTGATGCAACCTTAAAACCCGAGCCCGGTCGCGCACGTTGTCGCGGCCCGGCGCGGTGCCGGGAGGGTTTCGGCGACATGTCGTTGCAACGGCGCATCGCAGATGCGGGCGGGGCGGCGGCTCCCGGAGCGGCAAGCCTCGCGGCGGCAAGCCCCGGAGCGGCAGATCCTAGGTCGCCTGGGCCGTCGGGGGGAGCCATGGAACGCCGGCAGCGCGGGCCGGCGTGGGTGACCGGGACGAGCCCGGGCATGACGATGGAGGGGGCGGAGGAGAACGGTCGAGGCAGGGCACGGGGGCGCGACATCGGTCCCACCCTCCGTGCCCGTCATGGCCGGGCTCGTCCCGGCCAGCCACGCCGCGCCGAGCCGCACCGGGCTCGGACGGCTCCGGCCCGGCCCGAGGCCCCGCGACGGCACGGGCCGGCGTGGGTGCCCGGACCAGGCCCGGGCATGAAGGTCGAGAGGGTAGGCGCGCTGGCGAGGTGAGCCGCGCCGCGTGCCGGCGGCCCGGTTCCGCGCTTCAGCCCATCAGGCTGTCGAAGAGCCCGCGCCCGTCCTCGCCCCCGGCCAGCGCCTCGATGGCGTTCTCCGGATGCGGCATCATCCCCAGCACGTTGAATCCGTCCGAATAGATGCCGGCGATGTGGTTGCGCGACCCGTTGGGGCTCGCGGCATGGCCGGGGTCGCCCTCGGGCCCGCAGTAGCGGAAGGCCACCCGGCCCTCGCCTTCGAGGCGGTCGATCGTGGCGTCGTCGGCGGCGTAATTGCCTTCGCCATGGGCGACCGGCACGGCGATGACCTGGCCGGACGCATAGGCCCGGGTGAAGGGCGTGTCGTTGCGCTCGACCCGCAGGTGCTGCATCCGGCACACGAAGTGGAGGTCGGCGTTGCGCATCAGCACGCCGGGGAGCAGCCCGGCCTCGCAGGCGACCTGGAAGCCGTTGCACACCGCGAGGATGCGCCCGCCCCGGGCCGCATGGGCCCGCACCGCACCCATCACGGGCGAGCGGGCCGCGATGGCGCCGCAGCGCAGGTAGTCCCCGTAGGAGAACCCGCCGGGCAAGACGACGAGGTCGGTGCCCTCCGGCAGGCGCGTCTCGGTGTGCCAGACGCTGGCGGGCTCGACCCCGGCGGCGCGGCGCAGCGCCCGGGCGATGTCGCGGTCGCGGTTCACCCCCGGAAAGAGGATGACGGCCGCCTTCACGCCGGGTCTCCCGCGATCGCGACGGCGTAGTCCTCGATCACCGTATTGGCCAGCAGGGCTTCGCAGATGCGACGCAGTTCGGCCTCGGCGGCGGCGCGGTCGCTGCCCTCGATCACGACGTCGAAGATCTTGCCCTGGCGCACGCTCGCCACCCCGGCATGGCCGAGCGAGTGCAGCGCGCCCTCGATGGCCTTGCCTTGCGGATCGAGGACGCCGGGTTTCAGGGTGACGGAGACGCGGGCCTGCATGGGGAGACTTCCGGTGAGTCGGGGCAAGGGTCCGCCGTTGCTTAGAGCTTTCTCGGGCGGGATGGAAATGCCGCGTGCGCCGGCGGCGCCCCGGAGCCGCGCCCGGCGCCCCATCGCGCATATGACCCCTGCGCCTGCCGCATCCCTTCCCGGCCTCCGGCGCGCTTCCCCGCCGCCGCCGAAACTGCCAAGAGGGGGTGTCTCGGCTTGGCCGCGCCCCGCTTCCCCGCGCCGGCGCGCCTTCGACAAGGACCCGGAATGCACCCAGACCTGATCGTGTTCGACTGCGACGGCGTGCTGGTCGACAGCGAAGTGCTGTCGATCGGCGGCGTGGTGGCGGTGCTGAACGAGGCCGGCGTGCCCGCCACCTACGCGATGATCGCCCGCTACTTCGGCATGAAGCAGGCCGACATCATGCTCAAGGTGTCGGAGGAGACCGGCCACGACATCCCGATCGCGGTCTCGGCCCGCATCTGGCCGGCCATCCGCGACCGGTTCGAGGCGGAGCTCAAGCCCATGCCGGGCCTCGCCGACTTCCTGCGCCGCCACCCCGACGTGCCGCGCTGCGTCGCGTCCTCGTCGGGGCCGGACCGCATCCGCAATTCGCTGCGCCTGACGGGGCTCGCCGCCTTCTTCGGCGAGAACATCTTCTCGTCGAGCCAGGTGGCGCGCGGCAAGCCGGAGCCGGACCTGTTCCTCTTCGCCGCCGCCAGCATGGGCGCCGACCCCGGGCGATGCGTCGTCATCGAGGACTCGCGCTTCGGCGTCGCGGGCGCGATCGCGGCCGGCATGACGGCGATCGGCTTCACCGGCGGCAGCCACATCGAGCCCCACCATGCGCGTGCGCTCGCCGAGGCCGGCGCGCTCTACGTCGAGAACGATTGGGAGGCGATCGAGGCGCGGCTCTTCCCGGGGTGAAGATGCCTCGTTGACGCCGGGCTCCGCGCGCCCTCTGCTCGTCCGCCATCGGGACGGCTCGCGAGAGGCCGGATCGGTGAGCCCGGGGAGGCGGCCATGCGCTGGTTCGGTGTCGGAACGATCCTGTTCGCCCTGATGGCGGTCGAGCCCGCCCGCCCGGCCGAGGCTCCCGCCGTCGACGTGATGCTGGTTCTCGCCGCCGACGTCTCGCGCTCCATCACGGACGAGAAATACGAGCTGCAGCGCAAGGGTTACGCCGCCGCCATGTCGGACCCGGAGGTCCTGCGCGCCATCGCGGCGGGACCGCACCGGCGCATCGCGGTGGCCTTCGTCGAATGGTCGGGGGCGGGCTCGCAGAAGCTGGTGATCCCCTGGACGGCGATCGGCGGGGAGGCCGAGGCGCGGCGCTTCGGCGCCGCCGTCGCGACGGCGCCGCGCTCCTTCACCGATCGCACCGCGATCGGCTCCGCCATCGGCTTCTCGGCGGCGCTGTTCACGGAGGCGCCCTACGAGGCCGAGCGCCGCATCATCGACGTGTCGGGCGACGGCGACAGCAACGGCGGGCGCGACATCCAGGAGGCGCGCGACGCCGCGCTCGCCGGGGGCGTGACGACGATCAACGGCATCGTGATCCTCAGCGACATGTCGGGGCCGGCCTACCTCGTCGCCCACACCCACCCGCCCGGCGGACTCGCCGCCTATTACCGGCAGAACGTCGCCGGCGGGGCGAACAGCTTCGTGGCGGTGGCGGAGGGGTTCGACAGCTTCGGGCGCGCCCTCGTGCGCAAGCTCGTCCAGGAGATCTCGTGACCGGAGGCCCTTGCCCCGGCCGGAGGCCCGCGCCGGCCGCCCTTGACGCCACCGCATCCCGTGCGGCACCCTGCCGCGGCTCGATCGACCCCGACCGGGGGTGAGGGCCAGTCAGGGAGGATGACGTGACTTCACCCGAGCGGCCCCGGACCGGCCTGATCCCCTTCCTGTCCATCCCCGACGGGCGTGCCGTGGAGGCGCTGGCCTTCTATGCCGCGGCCTTCGGGGCCGAGGAGGTGGAGCGCAACGTCGCCCCGGACGGGCGCCGGCTGATGCAGGCCAGCATGAAGATCAACGGCGCCTGGATCATGCTGGCCGACGAGTTCCCCGAATGGTCGGGCCGGTCGTCCGTGCAGGCCGCCGGCGTCGTGCTGCACCTTCCGGTCGAGGATGCCGACGCCGCCTGGGCGCGGGCCCTGGCGGCCGGCGCCAGCGTGGCGCACGCGATCGCGGACCAGTTCTGGGGCGACCGCTACGGCCAGCTCCGCGACCCCTTCGGCCAGACCTGGGCGGTGGCGAGCCCCCTGAAGCCCGCCGCCTGAGGCCGCGGGCGCCGGCGGTCCGTCAGGCCTCCGGCACGGGCCGCGGCCGGCCCTCGTCGTCGATCGCCACGAACGTGAAGGTGGCGGCCGTGACCTTGTCGCGCGACTGCGTGCGGAACCGGCGCGCCCAGGCCTCGACGCCGATCCGCATCGACGTGCGCCCGACGCGCTCGACGTTGGCATAGACGCAGAGCACGTCGCCGACCTTGACGGGGCGAATGAAGGTCATGCCGTCGACCGCGACCGTGACGGCCCGGCCGCGGCTGCGGTCGACCGCTGCGATCCCGCCCGCGATGTCCATCTGGGACATGACCCAGCCGCCGAAGATGTCGCCGTTGGCATTGGTGTCGGCCGGCATGGCGACGGTGCGGACCATCAGCTCGCCCCGAGGCGCCGCGGCTTCGGCTTCGGCCTCTCCCGTCATGGGCGTGATCCGGCCGCGGTCGGCACCGTGACGCCGATGAGGTCTCCGGCGTCGAGCAGGGCCGCGAGGCGCTCCTCGCTCCAGCCGTCCGTCCCGGCCGGGCGGCGCGGCAGTACCATCCAGCGGTAATCGGCCGTCGAATCGACGACGCGGATGCGCTGGCCCTCGGGCAGCACGGTGTTCCACTCGGCGAGGAGGCCGCGCGGGTCCCGCACCGCCCGGGCCCGGTAGGCGGCCGATTTGAACCAGAACGGCGGGTAGCCCAGCACGGCGCGCGGATAGCAGGAGCAGAGCGTGCAGACGACGAGGTGATGCACCGCGGCGGTGTTCTCGAGCACGCCGAGCGGGGGCAGGCCCTGCAGCGAGATGCCGAGGCGCTCGGCCGCCGCGGTGCCGTCCTCGATCAGCAGGGCGCGGTAGTCCGGGTCGCACCAGGCCCGGGCCACCATGGCGGCGCCGCGGCGCGGCGAGGCCTGTTCCGTCGTGGCGATCCGGTCGGCGATCTCGTCCGGCGTGGCGATGGCCTTCTCGGCCAGCACCAGGCGGAGGGCGGCGAGCAGGCGCTCTCCGCTGGTCTCGACGAGGGCTGAGGGACTCATGGCGCGGGCTCCAGCCAATGTTCGAAGATCTCGACCAGGAGGTCGCCGTCGTCCTTGGCTTCGGGCCAGAGCGCGCTCGCCGCGAAGGCCACGTGGTAGAGCGGCACGGTGGCGGCCGGGCGCCCGAAGGCGAGGTCCTCGGGGTTGGGGAAAGCGCCGAGCCCGCGCAGGATGCGGCCCCGCACGCCCCGGACATAGTGCGGCGTGCGGATATGCACGGGCCCGTTGCGCTCCGGCCAGGCGTCCTTCACCCGCACGGCGTCTCCGGGCGCGAACCCGGGCCTCATGTCCGCTCCAGCGCCTGGCGCAGCTCGTCTTCCCCGACCGTGCCGTTGCCCAGCAGGTGGGCCGCGATGGCGCGGATCCACCGTTCGTAATAGGTCAGCCGGTGGTAGTCGGCCTCGGGGATGGCCTCGATGCCCCGGCGCAACTCGTCGACCGACATGACGCGCTTGCTGCCGAGGATCTGGCGCAGGGCGTCGACCTCGCGATCGAAATCGCTGAGGGCATGCGGCTCGGTATCGACCTCCCGGCACAGGAAGCGCGAGACGCCCCCGATATCGTGATGCTGGCGTGGCTTGTCCTGATCCATGGCGGCGAAACTACCACGGCTCCGGCCCGCGGTCAGCCGTGCCGCTTCCCTTTCGCTTGCCAAGCCGCCGCGATCTGCTACACACCCCCCATCCCTCCGCGGCGACTGCCCCGGGCGGATCCGGCGCCGCAATAGCTCAGCTGGTAGAGCACCTCATTCGTAATGAGGGGGTCGGGGGTTCGAATCCCTCTTGCGGCACCAGACATTTCAGCCATTCACGTCCGAAGGTTTGCCGCCCAACGCGGGGCGTCAGCGTGTCGCCATAAGAGCGTGAGCATCTGTCCCATCCCGGACTCCGGAAGCGGGCCTTTGGCAGATGCGGCATCATCCCACGATCATTTCGCGCCAGCGTGTGCAAATGGCTTGGCGGCTGGCCGATCGCCACGCCACCTTCGCCTCTGTGCCGCTTCAGAGCGACGCCATGCACGCCACTTGATGAGAACATACGGTCCACTCGGCGTGATCCGAGAACCATGTTGACGGCACAATGGGAGGCTGCCCATGCTGTCCCGGTAGCGTTACCGACACACAGGCAAGGAAGCCTCGTCGATGAACGCGCCGTCTCTCGCCTACCAGTTCGCAGTTGTCCCGGACTCGGTCCTCGCCGGTCTCGACGTGGTGCGCTTCGTCGTGGATGTCGAGACGGACGAAGGTGAAGCGGTGCCGGCCGGCACGCGGGGAACCGTGGTCGCCGTCTGGGGACCCGGCAACGCATACGAAGTGGAGGTCGAGGGGGGCCTGGTCACGGCGCTGCCCGCTCAGATCTCCATGGCAGGACGGCGGAGCTGCCCACACCCAGCATCCTGCCCGAGACGCTTTCCGAGTACCTGCTTAACGTCGACCACGTCGAGGGTGGACCCTAGGCGCAATGGTTTGTGTCGAGAGGGTATCAGGTCGGAGCACTGGAGCTTCTAGCGCTCAACCTTGCGCAGCACGCTTTCGCGAACTGGCCCGGCGAACAGGTCGACGCGCCGCATCACGGGGTCAAGCACAAGATCCTTTCGCCGATGCACTGCCCCGATGGGACTTCACCTTACGTCCTCGCGATACGGATGGTGGAGCCCGACGCACCGGGTGCCCGGTTCATCACAGCTCGACCGCATCGATTGCAGGCAAGCCCCCAAGGCTCATCGAATCCCGTTCGACGTCGACGCTCCGCCAGCAGGCCGGGTCGCGCGCGGATGTTCGAGGCGATGGCGCTCGATACGCCCTGGCGCACCATTTTAGCCGTGTGATGGTCTCCGGACTCGTCATGGAGATGGAGATCGCTGCCCGCCGTCAGCGGACCCGCGCCAGGAAGCATCCACGGCTTCTTGTGAGGAGCTTGAGGGATGATCGATGAAAAAGAACAACAGGCCATGCAGTTTAAATGGTCGGTCTCCGAGCAAGACCTCATGACACAGCAATTTTTTCTCCGGCGCGAGAGGTGACACCATCGATCATAGCAAGGAAGATCCGGCGCCCGGCCCCGCCCGTCGACATCGGCGCGCGAGGCCTACCCGTAGCGGATGACAGGTCTGGGTTCGAAGGCGGGCGACAGGACCGGATTGCGATCCGAAGGCTGGTGCCGGAACGTCGGACAGTCCGGATCATCGACGCGACAGGGTAGGGTCGCGTCGCGCGAAGAAGCTGAACTGCCTCGAGGCGTCCACCGCCGTTTCCGTCGTCGCGGTCTCCGAGACGAGCGATGACGCGCAGCGGCCTTGGCCTGCGCTGATGCCCGGCGTCCTTCGGCCGATTCCGAACTCTGGCCGGTCTGCGGGGGAGTAGACCCCTGCGCGTCGCCGTACGGGTGAGTGTTTTGGCACCTGACCGAAGCGCATCGTCAAGGTGCGGCACCACTCTGCCCGAGCGGCCGGCCGAACCTGGACACGATCTGTGGCGGGCGCTAGGGCTGGTGCGCCTCCGCCGAACGATCGGGATGGGTCATGAACGACACGCTTGCTTGGCCTGTACCCATCTTCATCGGCTTGGCGATGGCCTTACTGTCGATTTCACGCGTTTTCCGGTTCGTCGATGCCGCACCCGTGGTTCATCAACACAGGCTCAACGCTCTCGACGGCTTGAGGGGCGTTCTGGCGTCCGGCGTCTTCTTTCACCACTATTTCCTATTGACCTACGGCGTAAAGGCCGGCATTCCCGATCCGCCGCCCGTGCAGTTCTATGCCTTTCTCGGCCCTGCCGCAGTCTCCGTCTTCTTCATGATCACAGGATATCTTTTCTGGACCAAGGTCATATCGCGTCAAGGCGTACTGGATTGGATGCAGCTCTTCGCCAACCGACTGTTTCGGATCTATCCGCTTTACCTTGCTGTGATCATCTATTATTTTCTCTACGCGTTTCACCATCGCGACCAGACACCCGCACAAAGCTCGGCCGAGACCATCGCTCAGGCCTTGCAGTGGCTGGCGTTCGGCGCCGTCGACCAGCCGCGGCCCTTCCTGGGCCAGCCGGGTTTTCTCGGCCTCGTTGGGCAGACATGGACGCTCTCGTACGAGTGGATGTTCTATCTCTCGCTGCCGCTCCTCGCTGGTTTGGCGCGACAGGGCTCATGCGCCGCCGTCGTCGCGACTGCACTTGTCCTGGCCTTTCTCCATCAGGGCTTTCTTGCCTGGCCGGCGAACGACCTCGCCGCGGATCTTCTGATCGGGATGATGGTCGCTCACCTGCTGGCGGCACGTCCCCGCACCGACATGCGCTCGCCCCTGCTGTCGATCATCGCGGCCCTGACCATCCTGGTCGCGATCGCTCGGTTCGGTCAGCCGTATACGTTCGAGACCACGGCGCTCTGCGGCATCGCCTTCCTCGTCGTCACCTGCGGCAACAGCATGTTCGGCATTCTGACGAGCGTCGGCGCCAAGCGCCTCGGCAACATTAGTTACAGCATCTATCTCCTGCACGGCCTCATCATCAGCATCCTGGCCAGCATTCCGCGCTACAACACCAACATGTTCAGTCATGGCCTGCGGTTCTGGGCGACGTTCTGCGCATCCTACTTCATCGTAGTGCTGGTCTCCACCGCTTCGTATTACCTGATCGAGCTGAATGGAGTAGCGCTCGGGCGGCGATTCGATGCCTGGCTGAAACGGCGGCGTGATGCGGACGTCATGAGCCAGCCTGCGGCCGTCTGAGCGCGATCGCCCCCGCCCCCGCCCCCGCGCTCGCTCGCTCACGAGGGTGCCGAGCCGCCCCGCGCTCTCGCGCGCGGAAGGCCGCGGCGCGGTCGGCATCGTCCGGCGCACCGATGGTTCGGTTCGACGCGAGACGCGTGCGAAACCTCGACCCCATCGCGCCGTACCTTCCCTCGGGTCGACCTTTCCCTTTCAGTCGGCCCAGGTGACCGCGGCGCGAAACCGTGCCCACGTGAGCGTCGCGGTCGCTTCTTCGGACGGGGTCGTCGGAGATGTCGGGGCGCACGCCCGTCACGTGGCCGCTTGCCCTGCGAGCGCCGCCATGACGTAGCGTCGGCGGCGAGGTCCGCCAGCGATCCCGCCGCGGTGACGTTCGAGAGGACACATCATCCAAACGGATGATGTGTCGGGGCCGGCCCCTCGGCAGATTGCTCGTGATGAGCTCCGGTTTTCAAGGCTCATCGCGGGGAGATTGTGAGCGACCGCACCGTGGCCGGTCTTCTTAGAGGCGGCCGGCCACGGGTTTGCGCGCCAGGCTGCGGGCAGCCCCGCCGCGGGTTCCCGTTCGCGCTCTCGATCCGACTTCGGCCGCGCCGCGGTCGGCGGTCCTCGCCAGGCGCGTTGCCGGGCTTCGCCGGCGCGCGCGGCACCGCGGAGCGGGCAGGGTCCACCAGAAGACGGTCGCCAAGGCGAAGCGCCGGTCGTAAGACGGCGCCCGAGGCTCACCGGAGACCGCATGGCCAGAACCGACCCACCCGCGCCGCTCGGCGACGCGTTCGATTGCCAGTCCTGCGGCGCCTGCTGCATCGAGGCCGGGGCCGTCATCCTCGATCAGGACGACGACGTTCCGGCGTCACTGGTCCAGCACGTCGCCAACCTGTCCTGCATGGCGACCGAGGGGACGAGCTTTCGATGCGCGGCACTGCTGGGAACCGTGGGGGAAACGGTCGGATGCGGCATCTATGCCCGGCGGCCGCGGATCTGCCGCACGTTCGAGGCGGGATCGGACGAGTGCCTGTCGGCGCGCGACGCGCTGGCGCAGAAGCGGATGCAGCGCGGACCGCGCCCGCCGGGCTACGAGCCCCGGGCCATGCCGGCTCTCGCCGACCCGTCGTGAGGGCGATGGTCCGCACCTGCCGCGCCGTCTTGTCGAGCGCGGGCGCCGGGTGTCGGCGACCCGGCTGCGCGCCGCAGACGCCCAGGCCCTTCCGCTCGGGCCGCCAGTATGGCATCAGGGGCTCATGACTGCGGCCATGCGAATGACGGCGAACGGGCGGAGCCGACCATCGACCGGTGGCGGCGGCCCGTTCGCGGCGACGACGGGGGACCGGCGAGGCGGCCCGACCATGACCGGGCGCTTCGTCCTGTCCGTCCTGCTCGTCGGCGTCCTCTCCGGCTGTGCGATGCTGCAGCGCGAGCCCGAGCCCGATGTCCTGGCGACCACCGTCCGGGCGTGCCTCGCGCACAACAAGCAGTTCGTCGACGCGTGGGGATGCGTGCAGGACAAGGACCTGAGCGACCTCCTCGGCACCGACCTGCAGCGCCGCAAGCTGGTCATCAAGCTCGGGGACGACCTCGCCTCGCAGGTCGCCGCGAAGAAGCTGAGCAATGCCGCGGCGCTGAAACGCCTCGAAGCCCAGCTCTCGGTCGGGGCGCCGCAGTAACGGCGAGGCCCGTCCGCCCCCGCAGCCTGTCCTGACGTCGACACGCCGGGAGGGCGAAGCCGAACAGGCGATCGCCGATCTTCAGGCCCGAGGGACCGTGCCGGTGATCACTCGCCCTCTCCCATGACGGGAAGCCGTTCTTAACCAACGTCCCCTACGGTCGCCTCGCGGTTCGACAGGGCGGGTCAAGGGACATGAGCACTTCCAGTGTAGCGCCGGTAACCAATGCCGACTTCACCCAGCACGCCGTCTATCAGCCGACGATCGGGCCCAACGCCGTCCTGATCAGCGGAGACGCGTACAACGCCACCCAGATCCAGAGCATCAGCGTCACCGACAACGGCACGGCGCTGACGACCACCGGCGGCTTCCAGTCGGCGACGTCGTCCTGGGGCGTCATCGCCGAACTCGCGCCCGGCAAGCACATCCTGGCCGGGACGGTGACCGAACTGTCCGGCGCGCAATACAGCTTCAATACTCCCTACGAACTCGTCACCGGCATCCAGAACCAGCCCTACGTCTTCCAGGAACTCGACGAAGACGCGACCGGGGCGGTCTACCGCGTCAGCAATTACGACGGGTCGGGCACCCTGGTCGGACAGACGGCGGTGACGGCGAGCGGGAACTCCAGGGTTCCCTTCGGCGTGGCCATCAACCCGACCGCAACGTTCGTGAGCGCCACGGAGGCGATCCTCGGCGGCACCGGTTCGTCCGTCGCCACCACGGCCTCGATCGCGATCTTCGACGGGACGCTGACCAGCGTCGTGGACCCGAAGACCGGTGCCCTCATGGCCGGCGCCAAGCCCTTGGGCTATGCCACGATCAACGGCGACGGCAGCTGGACCTTCGACGCGCATGTGGCTGCCGGCACCCATACGTTCACGGCGGTGGCGACCGCCAGCGACGGGGCGGTGGCGGAGGCCCAGAGCGCCTTTACGCTCGTGACCGGCATCGTGGGCGGCTCCAGCGTCTTCCAGGAGATCGATCACGCGGCCTCGGGCGGCACGGTCGCGGTCACCTCGTATGCCGCCGACGGGTCGGTGTCGAACCGCAACGTCGACGGTGGCGCCACCATCAACGGCGGCAGCTCCAAGGGCAAGGTGATCCACAGCAGCCAGCAGGACATCATGACCGGTGACGGCACCGGCAGTACGACGTTCTCGTTCAAGCCCGGCTTCGGCCACGACGAGATCACCAACTTCAACTACGTCAACGCGGTGAAGAGCGTGACGGGCATCGAGCACGATGCGTTGAGCCTGCCCCAGTCCGTGTTCCACACCGTGTCCCAGGTGATGCGCCATACGTCGATGGCGCTCGACGGCGACGCCGTGATCCATCTCGGCCCGACCGATTCGATCAAGCTCGACGGCGTCACCAAGGCCGACCTCATCACCCACCCGAACGTGTTCACCTTCCACGCGTGAGGATACCGTCGCCGGCTCGGGCCTGCCCCCCGGCCTCCGCCGGCGAAGCGGCGGGCGGCGTCACAGCTCCAGCATGCCCTTGACGTTGCGGAGTTCGGTGTCGAGCCCGGCGACATCGGGCCGACCGCCGTGGGACAATGCCTCGAGGGCGGCGAGCCGCTCCGCTTCGGCGACGGCCGCCGGATCCCCGGCGGCGAGCCGCGCGGCCTCGTCCGGTTCGGCCGAGGTCTCGGCGGCGGCGGCCACGAGCCCCGCGGTCCCGCCGCGCCGCGCCAGGATCTCGTCGAGCCAGGTCGTGTGCATCTCGGGCACGGAGGTGATCAGCTTCTCGGTGTAGGGATGGAACGGCGGGGAGAAGATCTCGGCCGTCGGCGCCCTGCGCGATGATCTCGCCCTTCAGCATCACGGCGGTGCGATGCGCGATGCGCTTCACGGTGCCGAGGTCGTGCGTGATGAACACGTAGGCGAGGCCGAGCCGGTCCTGCAGGCCTTTGAGCAGCTTCAGGACCTCCTCGGCCACCAGCGGGTCGAGCGCCGAGGTGGGCTCGTCGCAGATGATCACCTCCGGCTCGGCCGCCAGCGCACGGGCGATGCAGACGCGCTGCTTCTGGCCGCCCGAGAGCTGCCCCGGCCGACGGTCCGCGAATTCCTCCGGCAGGCCGACGAGCCTCAGCAGCTCCATGACGCGCGCCCGCACCTCGGTCCGCCCCTTGCCGAAGAAGAACGTGACCGGCCGGCCGATGATCTCCGCCAGCGATCTGGCGCGGGTTCAGCGCCGTGTCGGGCATCTGGTGCACCATCTGGAGGCGGCGCAGGATGTCCTTCGGAGCGTTGCGCCAGTGCCGGCGGCAGCACCTTGCCCTCGAGCTCGATCGTGCCGCTCCAGCGCGGCAGCAGCCCCGTCACGATGCGGGCCATCGTGCTCTTGCCCGAGCCCGATTCGCCGACGATGGCCAGCGTCTCGCCCTGGGCGAGGTCGAAGGAGGCGTTCTTGACGACCGCCACCGCGCCCTTGGCGTTGGGCCCCGCACCGTAGCCCGCCGTCACGCCCGACACGCGCAGGATCGGCTGCGCCGCCTTGTCGGGCACCGACAGGGCGAGGTGCTCGGCCTCGCGCCGCTCGTTGACCAGGGCGCGGCAATATTCGGTGCGCGGCGCTTCGAGGATCTGGCGCGTCTCGCCGCATTCCACGAGCTTGCCGTGGCGCAGCACCATGATGCGATGGGCGATCTGCGCCACGACGGCGAGGTCGTGGGTGATGTAGAGCCCCGCCGTGCCGAACTCGGAGATCAGGTCGCGCAGCAGCGCCAGCACCTCGATCTGCGTCGTCACGTCGAGCGCCGTCGTGGGCTCGTCGAGCACGATGACGTCCGGGCGGCAGCTCATCGCCATGGCGGCCATGACGCGCTGGAGCTGCCCGCCCGACACCTGGTGGGGGTAGCGCTCGCCGATCGTGTCCGGGTTCGGCAGCTGCAGGGTGCGGAACAGCTTGCGGGCGTAGGCCTCGGCCTCCGCCCGGGTCATCACGCCATGCACCACCGGCGCCTCGCAGACCTGGTCCATCAGCGTCATGCCGGGGTTGAACGAGGCGGCGGCGCTCTGCGCGATATAGGCGATGCTCTTGCCGCGGATGTTGCGGCGGTAGATGGCGGTGGAGGCGCGCAACTCGGTGCCGGCCAGCGTGATGGTGCCGCCGGTGATGCGCATGCCGGCCCGGGCATAGGCCATGGAGGCGAGGCCGATGGTCGACTTGCCGGCGCCCGATTCGCCGATCAGCCCCAGGATCTCGCCGCGCTTCAGCGTCGACGTCGACATCTGTCGACCAGCACCCGCCCCGTGATGGTCTCGACGCGGAGCTTCTCCAGGCAGAGGATCTTGTCGTCGGACATGCGCGGTCCCCTCACATTTCGGCCTGGGCGCCGGACGGGCGCGCGTCGATCGACAGGAACCAGTCGACCACGAGGTTGATGCCGACCGTCAGCAGCGCGATGGCGCCGGCCGGATAGAGGGCCGCGGGCAGGCCGAAGGAGATGCCGCCCACGTTGTCCTTCACCATGCCGCCCCAGTCCGCATAGGGCAGGGGCACGCCGAGCCCGAGGAAGCTCAGCGCCGCGATGAACAGGAAGTTGAAGCAGAACCGCAGGCCGAACTCGCTCATCAGCGGCGCGGCGGCGTTGGGCAGGATCTCGCGGCAGCATCACCCACCGCAGGCCCTCGCCGCGCATGCGGGCCACCTCGACGAAGTCGAGCGACACGAGCCCGACGCCGAGCGCCCGCGCCAGGCGGAACACGCGGGTGGAGTCGAGGCAGCCGATGGTCAGCACCAGCGAGAACAGCGACTGGCCGAGCACGTTGAGGATCATCAGCGCCCAGATCAGCAGCGGGATCGACAGCACGATGTCGACGGCGCGCGACAGCAGCGCGTCGACCCAGCGCCCCGTCACGGCCGCGACGAGGCCCATCGTGATGCCGATGGCGAAGGACAGCATGCGTCGTGACGAAGGCGATGCCGATGGTCATGCGGGCGCCGTAGATGAGGCGGGTGAACATGTCCCGGCCGATCTGGTCGGTGCCGAACCAGGCGGCCGCGGAGGCGGGGTCCCAGCCCCCGCCCACCACCTGGGTCTCGCCGTAGGGGGCCAGATAGGGGCCGGCCAGCGCCACGGCGATGTTGAGGAGGATGATGAAGAGGCCCAGGAGGGCGGTCGGCGGCGCCTTGTGGCCGAAGAGCGTCATGGTCTGCTCCTCAGCGGGGATGGCGCAGGCGCGGGTTGAGGATGATGGCCATCACGTCGGCGAAGGTGTTGAGCGTGATGAAGACGGCGGCGAAGACGATGCCGCAGGCCTCGATGACCGGGACGTCGCGCTTGGTCACGGCGTCGATCATGTACTGGCCGACGCCCGGATAGGTGAAGACGTTCTCCACCACGACGACGCCGACGACGAGGTAGGCGAGGTTCAGCGCGATGACCGAGATGATGGGCGCCGCCGCGTTCGGCAGCGCGTGGCGGGTCACCACGCGGGCGCGGCTCAGGCCCTTGAGGAAGGCCATCTCGACATAGGCGGTCGACATGGTCGAGAGCACCGAATTGCGCGTCATGCGCAGCATGTGGGCGGTGACCAGGAAGGTGAGCGTGATGGCCGGCAGCGTGACGGCCCAGATGCGCTCGCCGAAGGGCGTGTCGGCCCCGACGGTGGCGAGCGAGGGGAACCACTCGTGGTTCACCGACAGGTTCAGGATGAGGAGGTAGCCGACGAAGAACTCCGGCATCGAGATGGCGAGCAGCGCCACGATATTGGCCAGCCGGTCCGTCAGGCGTCCTTCCCGGATGGCCGACAGGATGCCGAAGCCGACCGCGAGCGGCAGCGCCAGCAGGGCGGCGTAGCCGGCGAGGAACAGCGTGTTGCTGCAGGCGCGGGCCCAGCACCTCGATGATGTTCTGCTTGTTGGTCAGCGCGACGCCGAAGTCGCCATGCACGACGCCCACGAGCCAGAGCGACGTAGCGGACCACGGCGGGCCGGTCGAGGCCGAGTTCGTGGCGGAAGACCGCCAGCGTCTCGGGCGTCGCCGACTGGCCCAGCACCGAGGAGGCGACGTCGCCCGGCAGGATCTGGGTCAGGACGAAGATCACCACCGAGACGACGAGCAGCGTGAGGAGCCCGAGACCGATGCGCGACAGGATCAGGCGGATCACGACAGCGTCCTTTCGGCGGCGCACGCGGGTCATGCGCCCGGCGGCCCCGGTGGCGGGGTGGTCGGCGGACGGAAGCGTCCGACCGCCGCGATCGATGATGCCGGAGGCGGGCGGGTGCAGGACCGACTCCCGCCCCGGGCATCAGGCGAACCAGGCCTTCTCGGCCACGCGCTGGTCGCACATGTCGTAGCGCGGGTGGGGCGCGGCGCCCTTCACCTTCTTGGAATAGCCGTCGAGGTAGTCGCCGACCGCGAAACACACCATGCCGGCATTGTCGGCGATCAGGTGCTGGGCCTCCGCGTACATGGCCTTGCGCTTGGCATCGTCGAGTTCGACGCGCGCCGTCGGTGACGATCTTGTCGAACTTCGGGTCGCGCCAGTGCGTGTCGTTCCAGTTGGCGGTCGAGATGAAGGTCTGCGACAGCTGCAGGTCGACCGTCGGCCGTCCGCCCCAGTAGACGGCGCAGAACGGCGCCTTCAGCCACACGTTGCTCCCAGTAGCCGTCGCCCGACACGCGCTTCACTTCGAGGTCGATGCCGGCCTTCTTCATGGCTTCCTGGTAGAGCACGCCGGCATCCGTGGCGCCCGAGAAGGCGCCCTCGGAGACCTGCAGCTCGGATGGCTTGGGGCTGCCCGCCTTCTTGTAGAAGGAGGCCGCCTTGTCGGGATCGTACATGTGCGGCGGGTTGTTCTGGGCGTAATAGCGGTTCGCCGGGCCGATCGTCGTGTCGTTGCCGATCGGGCGTAGCCCTTGTAACACCGTGTCGATGATCTTCTGCCGGTCGATGCCGTATTTCAGCGCCATGCGGGCGTCGTTGGAGGTGAAGCTCGGGTCGTCGCAGAGCGCCACGAAGGCGAAGCGGTTGCCGGTGCCCTTGGTCTGCACCACGTTGACCTTGGGCGACTTCATGCACGAAGCCGACGGTCTTGGGATCGAGGCGGTTGACGGCGTCGACCTGGCCGGAGATCAGCGCCTGCGTGCGGGCCGCCGCGTCCGGGATGTAGCGCAGTTCGACGCTGTCGAACCAGGCGCGGTTCGGCTTCCAGTAATGGCCGGTGTTCTTGGTCAGGACGCGCACGCCGGGCTCGAAGCTTTCGAGCGCATAGGCGCCGGTGCCGTCGGGCTTCGACCAGTCCGTGAAGCCGTTCGGCACCACGAGGACGTGATAGTCGGACAGGTTGTAGGGCAGGTCGGCGTTGCCGGTCGAGAGCGTGATGCCGATCTGGTGTCGGACCCAGCTTCTTGATGTCCGCGATGGCGCTGAGCAGGTCCTTGGCGGCCGATTTGGTCTCGCCGCGGTGGAGGTTCAGCGAATAGATGATGTCGTCGGCGTCGAGCATCTTGCCCGAATGGAAGGTGACGCCCTTGCGGACGTTGAACACCCACTCGGTGGCGCCGGGCTTGGTCTCCCACGATTCCAGCAGTTCGCCGACGGCCTCGCCGTTGGCGCCGATCTCGACCATGCCGTTGAAGATCTGGTAGCCGTAGTCGATGGGGATCGGAATCCGCGTAGGTGCGCGGGTCGAGGCTGTCGGACGCGCTGCCGCCTTCCATCCCGAGGCGGAGCGTGCCGCCCTTCTTGGGCGTGTCGGCGGCGCGGGCGGGTCCGCCGAGCGCGCCGAAGGACAGGCCGAGCGCTGCCGCGCCCGTCATCAGGTCGCGGCGGTCGAGGATCAGGCCCGAGGTGCCGGGCGGTGTCGAACGAACATGGGTCATGAAAGCTTCGCTTTCCTCATCGAGATCGGACGCGCGTCCCGCAGCGCCGACCGTCGCCGCACAGACGGAATTCTGCAAGCATCATGCCGCATATTGGCCGCTTGTACACGGTTCTTTTTACGCGGCGGTCGGCACTCAAAGGCACGGTGCGCAGGATCGAAGTATAGAGTGAATAGAGCAGCGCCCCCGGAGCGGGGGTCCGAAGGCGGCAGGACGTTGCCCACATCGTAGCGCGACGGATGGAAGCCGTGGGTGAAATGTCGGTCGACTGAGCGGCCGGCGTCAATGAGAAAGAATCGACCAGTATTGATGCCGTCGCGACAGGCGCGGGCCGCATCGGCCTCCCGCGGTGCGCCGGTCCGGTGCCGTCGATGCCAGCGCCGGACATCCAGTGGTCCTGCTCACCACAGGATCCTATTTTGCCCAAAATACAAGCGCAAATGCTCATAATTAAGGCATTGTGATTGTATATCGACCATGCGAAACTCCTGAAACCGCGGGAGCGGCGCCATCCCTCCCGCGGCTGCAACAGGGGATCGCGGGTCATGGACAGGTTGGACAAGACCGAGACCGGGGTGCGTCGGCCCGCCGGCAATGCGCCCGAGGCCTGCCGGATTCTCAAGTTCCCGGTGCGTCCCGCGCGGCTGCCGACCGTCGACTACGGCAGCGGCTGGTACCACCAGGCCGCCATCGACGACGGTGCCGCGCCGATGCCGCCCAAGCGCTGACCGGGTCGCGCCCCCGCCCGGAAAGGGCAGGGGGTCTTCAGGGCCCGGCGGCGAGGATGCGGTCGAACGCGGCCCGCACGGCGGCGCGGGTCTCGCCGAGATGCCGCTCCAGCGTGGCGAAGTCCGGCAGGCCCGCCGCCGCCGCGATGCGGCGCCGCAATCCCTCGCCGGCCCGGGCCGGATCGAAGGGCCCGTCCACCGCGAGCCGCATGATCTGGGTCACGTTGGTGGTCAGCACGGCCGCCTCGGCGAGCCGGTCGGCATCGTCGCGCGGCAGCAGGCCGGCGTCCCGCACCGCCGCGAAGACCGCGGCGGTCGAGCGGCCGAACAGCGCCGCATGGCGGCTCCCGTGGCGGAGCACCAGGAATTGCGCCAGGAACTCGAGGTCGAGCTGGCCGCCCGGCGCGAGCTTGAGGTCCCAGGCCCCCGCATGCGGCTTGCCGCGCTCGACGAAGTCGCGCAGCGCCGCGATCTCGGGCCCGAGCGCCCCGGTCCGCGGATGCACCAGGCAGGCCGCGATCGCGGCCTCGATGCGCGCCGTCAGCGTCGCGTCGCCCGCCACGACGCGCGCCCGTGTGAGCGCCATGCGCTCCCAGGTCTCCGCCTCTTCGGCCTGGTACTGGACGAAGCCGCGGAACTGGGTGGCGAGCGGGCCCTGGTTGCCCGAAGGGCGCAGGCGCATGTCGACCTTGTAGAGCGAGCCCCGCCGCGTCGCCGCCGTCAGCGCCGCGATGAGCCGTTGCGTCAGCCGCGTGTAGTAGCGAGGGGCCGCGAGCGGGCGCGGGCCGTCGCTGTCGGGCCCGGCGGGGTCGGCGTCGTAGACGACCAGCAGGTCGAGATCGGAGGCGGCCGTCATCTCGCGCGAGCCGAGCTTGCCCATGGCGACGACCGCCAGCGCGCCGCCCGGCACGCGCCCATGGTCGAGGGCGAAATCCGCCTCGACGCGGTCGAGCAGGGCCCGCAGGATCGCGCCCGCGAGGTCGGCGTAGCACTCGCCCGCACGGCTCGGCGCGACGCTGCCCGACAGGAGCCGCAGCCCGATGAGGAAGGATTCCTCGCGCGCCACGTCGCGCGCCCGGTCGAGCGCATCCTCGGTGGTCTGCGCCCCGGCGGTGATCCGCGCCGCGACCTCGTGCGGGGGCGCCTCGCCCTGCAGCGCGGGGTCGATCGCGGCATCGAGCAGGTGCGGGCGGACCGCGACGGTGGCGGCCAGCCGGGGCGCGATGCCCAGCATGTCGGCGTAGAGCTGGAGCAGCGCCTCGTTGGATTTCAGGATGCTGAAGAGCTCGGTGGCGGCGGGCAGGCGGCCCAGGGCGGCATCGAAGCCCGCGAGCGCGCCGTCGGCATCGCCGGACTGCGAGAAGGCCTGGAGCAGCGCCGGCACGAGCTCCGTCAGCACCTCGCGGGCGCGCGGGCCCCGCACGGCGGGCCGCCGGCCGAAATGCCAGCCCCTCACGGTCTCGACCGCGGCCTCGGGCCGCGCGAAGCCGAGGGCGCGCAGCGTCTCGACCGTGGCGGGATCGATGGCGTCGCCCGAGAAGACCAGGTTGCCGGCCGTCGCATCGAGACCCGGTGCGTGTTCGAACAGGCGTGCGTAATGGGCCTCGACGGTGAGGAGCTCGGCCGTCAGTGCCGCCTCGAAGGCGGCGAGGTCGGGATAGCCGCTGAAGAGGCCGATGTGGCGCAGCGCGTCCGCGTCGGCCGGCAGGCGTTGGGTCTGCTCGTCGTCGACCATCTGCAGCCGGTGCTCGACCCGGCGCAGCAGCCGGTAGGCGCGAGCGAGGTCCTGGGCCGCGGCGGCGTCGATCCAGCCGTCGGCCGCCAGCGCCGCCAGCATGTCGAGCGTGCGCGGCCCGCGCAGGCCGCCGCGGCGGCCGCCGAAGATCAGCTGCTGGGTCTGGACGAAGAACTCGATCTCGCGGATCCCGCCGCGCCCGACCTTGAGGTCGTGGCCCGCCACCGCGACGGCGGCGTGGCCCCGGAAGGCGTGGATCTGCCGCTTCATGGCGTGGATGTCGGCGATGGCGGCATAGTCGAAGTATCGCCGCCAGATGAAGGGCGCGAGGTCGGCGAGGAAGCGCCGGCCGAGCGCGATGTCGCCTGCCACGGGCCGGGCCTTGATGTAGGCGGCGCGCTCCCAGTTCTGCCCGAAGGCCTCGTAATAGGTGAAGGCGGCCGGCAGCGACACCGCGACGCCGGTCGATCCGGGGTCGGGCCGCAGGCGCAGGTCGACCCGGAGCACGTAGCCCTCGCCGGTCCGCTCCCCGAGGAGCTTCACGAGGCCGCGGGTCAGCCGCACGTAGAAGCTGGACGGCACGGTCGCGGGCGCGAGGCGGGGCGCCGCGGGGTCGTAGAAGACCACGAGGTCGATGTCGCTCGAATAGTTGAGTTCGCCCGCCCCGCCCTTGCCCATGGCCAGCACCGCCATGCCGCAGCCCTCCCCGGGCGCGCCCTCCGCCGCCAGCAGCCGTCCGCCCGCCTCGGCCTCCCGAAGCAGCACGTCGAGGGCCGAGCTCACGGCCGCGTCGGCGAAGCGCGTCAGCGCCTCGACGACGGCCTCGAAGCCCCAGGCGCCGCCGAGGTCGGCGAGCGCCACCAGCAGCGCGACCTCGGCGCGGGCGCGGCGCAGCGGCGCCATGGCGTCGGCCGGCGTCGCCGCTCCCGCGCAGGCCGCCGACAGGCCAGCCAGCACCCCCTCCAGCGCCGCCGCCGGGGGCGTGCCGAGGAGCCGGCCGATGCGCGCCCCATCCGTCTCGACGAGCCGCCACAGGAACGGGGAATGGTCGGCGACCGCCGCGAGCAGCGGCAGCACGTGGGGCAGGGCGAGCAGCGGCAGCACCGCCGCCTCCGCGTCGAGCCCCGCCCGCCAGGCCGCGACGCGTTCCGCCGCCCGCGCGGGCCGCGCCGGGACCGGAACCGTGGTGAGGGACCGCGCCAGGCTGGGCTCGGGCATGGGCACGGGGTCCGCGTGGCTCATGGGGCGATGTCTGCCTCGTAGGAAGGCCTCTGCCGGCCTCTCAAGGCCGGGCAGGGCTCGGGGCTTCGCTACCCGCCGCCTCGTCCCGGTCGCGGTCGTGGCGCCTCAGGCCGGGGAACGGCGGCAGCCAGGATTCGCGGCGCAGCGTCCAGCACTCGTAGCTGGGCGTGAGGAGGTCGGGAGCATCGAGCGTCCCGAGGTGGACCTCGATTTCGCCCGCCGCCGTCGCGAAGACCGACGAGCCGCAGCGCGGGCAGAAGTGCCGCGTGCCGTAGGCTCTCGTCTCGCCCGTGACCGTCACCGCCCCGGCGGGGAAGATGGCGGCCGCGTAGAACAGCGCGCCATGGTGTTTCCGGCAGTCGAGGCAGTGGCAGATGCCGACCCGGTCGGGCCGCCCCTCGGCCGTGATCCTGACGTCGCCGCAGAGGCAACCGCCCGTGATCGGGTCCATGCCCGCCTCCTCCCCGCTCGCCGCGGCGTGTGTCGCGCGGCATCACGCCCGATCGGCCGGCTTTCACGAAGCCCGGCCCAGGCCCGTCCCGCCAGCATAGAGCCGTATCGGACCAGTTGGAATCGCCTCCGCGATCTCGACCCGACGACACTGCCGTCGATCCGAGGCCGGAACGGATTCGCTCGAGCGCGCCCCGCCGGGTCGCCGCGTCACGCCGCGACGTGATAGGCAGGGCGAAGGCGATGCCGTCGGAGACATGCTTGAACCAGTCCTCCCCCGAGCCCGGCGCTCTCGTGACCGGACGCGCCACGACAGGTGCGGCGGCGGCGATGACGGACACCGGGCGGTCCAGGCAGGTCCTGGCGGCCACGATCCTCGCCTCCAGCCTGTCCTTCATCGACGGCTCGGTGGTCAATGTCGGCCTTCCGGCACTCGCCCGCGCCTTTCCGGGCGACACGGCCGGGCTGCCGTGGGTGATCGACGGCTACCTGCTGCCGCTGAGTGCGCTGCTGCTCTTCGGCGGGGCGCTCGGGGACCGGTTCGGCCGCGGCCGCGTGCTGGCCGCCGGGATCTGGCTCTTCGCCCTGGCGTCGGCCGCCTGCGCCGTCGCGCCGAGCCTGCCGCTGCTGATCCTGGGGCGGGTCCTGCAGGGCACCGGCGCCGCCCTGCTCATGCCGAACAGCCTCGCGGTCCTGGGCGCGGCCTTCTCGGGCGAGGAGCGGGGCCGCGCCATCGGCACCTGGGCGGCCGTCGGGGCGGCGACGTCGGGGGCCGGGCCGCTCGTCGGCGGCTGGCTGATCGACGCGGTGGGCTGGCGCACGATCTTCGCCGTCAACCTGCCGGTCGCCGCCGCGGCGCTGATCCTCGCCCGGCGGGCCATCCCGCGGGACGGCACGCGGAGCGACCGGCCGCTCGACGCCCTGGGCGCCCTGCTGGCGACCTGCGGCCTCGGGGCCCTGACCTTCGGACTGATCGACGGTTCCGGCCGGGGCGGATGGGGGAGTGCGGCGGCGGCCGGCATCGGCTCCGGCGGCGCCCTGCTGGCGCTCTTCGGCCTGTGGGAACACCGCCGCGGGCCTCGCGCCATGGTGCCGCTCGCACTCTTCGCGTCCCGGTCCTTCCTCGGCCTGACGCTCCTGACGCTGCTGCTCTACGGCGCTCTCGGGGTGCTGGTTGTGCTGCTCCCCTACGGGCTGATGCAGGTCGGCGGCACCTCGGCGCTGGCGGCCGGGGCGGCGCTCGTGCCGGTGACGGCCTGCCTGGCGCTCCTGTCGCGCCGCTTCGGGGGCCTCGCGGCGCGGTTCGGCGACCGCCCGCTGCTCGTCGCGGGACCCGCCATCATCGCGATCGGCTTCCTCCTGCTCGCGCGTCTCGATGCCGCATCGAACTACTGGACGGCGCTGCTGCCCGGCATCGTGGCGATTGGGCTCGGCCTCGCGCTCGCCGTCGCGCCGCTCACGGCCGCGGTGCTGGCGGCGGTGGCGCCGGGCCTCACCGGCACGGCCTCGGGTCTCAACAGCGCGGTCGCCCGGACCGGTGGGCTCGTCGCCACGGCCTGCCTGGGCGGGGCGCTGGAGGCTCGCGGGGAGGCGCTGGTGGCGGCCGGGCACGGGGCCGCCCTCGCCGCCGCCCTCGCGGCACTACTGGCGGCCGGCTTCGGCCTGATGACGGGGCGCCGTCCCCCACCCGCGTGAGCGACGGTGCGGGCCGCGGCGCCCGTCCGCGGCGCCGTCACCCGGCGGGGCCGGGCCGCTCCAGCCGGTCCGCCACGACCGCAGCGCAGCGCGCCAGCGACACCGCGCCGGGATCGGGATGCCCGAGGCTCTTCTCCGCCAGCGGCCGCGCCCGGCCGAGGCGGGGGGCCATGTCGGCCGTGGCGGCGGCGCTCCGCTCCGCGGCCGCGGCGGCGGCGCGCCAGGCCTCGGCCAAGGGATGGCCGGCCGCGACCCCGTCTGCCAGCACGTCGACGAAGGGCGCGAGCGCGTCGACCAGCGTCTTGTCGCCGGGCGCCGCCCCGCCGACCCGGGTCACGGCCTGCAGCCCCGCCCGGGCTCCGGCGACGGCGGCCGCGGCCGTGACGGCGCCGTCGTCGTCGAGCGCGCCGCTCCAGGCCCGCAACATGAGGCCCCAGAGCGCCCCGGAGGTGCCGCCCGCCCGGTCGGCCCAGGCGTCGCCGGCCCGGGCCAGGACGGTGGCGGCGCCGGCGCCGCGGCCGCAGGCGTCCCGGGCGGCGGCAGCGGCGGCGGCCGCACCCCGGGCCATGCCCATGCCGTGGTCGCCGTCCCCGGCATGGGCGTCGAGTCGCCCGAGTTCGTCCTCGGCGTCCCGCATGGCGGCCGCCATGGCGTCGAGCAGCGCCGCGATGGTGCGGCCGGCCTCGCGGCCCGCCTCGGAGCCGGCGGGCGCGACATCGCCGGACCCGGCCGGCTCGGCGGTGGCGATATCCTCCGCGACCCCGGTCGGTGCTTCGGCCGAGGGCCGCGCGAGGCCGCCGCGCCGCAGCACGTAGCTGTCGGCCGGGGCACGCCACAGGGGCTCCAGCTCCGCGTCGAGCCAGGTCAGCGTGAGCGAACAGCCCGCCATGTCGAGGCTGGTGACGAGCTCGCCCACCGCGGGGTCGACGGCCTCGATCCCGGCCCGCGTCAGGGCGGCGGCGACCCGGTGCCACAGGACGAAGAGCTCCTCGTGCTTGGTGCAGCCGAGGCCGTTCAGCGCCACGGCGGCCCGCGCCGCGCCGTCCGGCCGCTCGGCGAGCAGGCGCCCGACGAGCAGATCGGCGAGCGCCGTCGCGGTGGGGCGGTCCGTCTCGGCGATGCCGGGCTCGCCATGGATGCCGAGGCCGACCGCCATGCGGCCCTCCGGCACCGTGAAGAGAGGCCCCGCGGCGCCCGGCAGCGTGCAGCCCGAGAAGGCGACGCCGAGCGTCACCGTCCGGGCGTTGGCGCGCCGGGCGAGGCGCTCCACCTCGTCGAGCGGCAGGCCGGCCTCGGCCGCGGCGCCGGCGACCTTCAGGACCACGAGGTCTCCGGCGACGCCGCGGCGGAGCTGCGGCGTATCGGCGGGCGCGCTGGCGACATCGTCGGTCACGGCGAGCACCCGCGTGTCGATCCCCTCGGCCCGCAGACGCTCCGCGGCGCCGGCGAAGTTCAGGACGTCGCCGGCGTAATTGCCGAAGCACAGCAGCACGCCGCCGCCGCGGTCGGCGGCGCGGGCCACGTGGGCGACCGACCGCGTCGAGGGCGAGGCGAAGACGTCGCCCGCCACGGCGGCATCGGCGAGGCCGGGCCCGACATAGCCGGCGAAGGCCGGGAAATGGCCGGAGCCGCCGCCCGTCACCACCGCGACCTTGCCGGCCGGGCCCGGGGCGGCCCGGACCGCACCCCCGTGCACCGGCCGCACGAGGCCGGGATGGAGCATGCAGAACCCCGCCAGCGCGGTCGCGGCGAAGTCTTCGGGGCGGTCGACGATGCTCGTCACGGGCGGGCTCCGGGGGTGCGGGGCGGGAGGGCGGGATGTCGGATGTTGGCGGCCGCGGTGGGCCGGGCGTCGCGAGGGTGGCGGGGCGCGGCGTCCGGCAACGGTTCTCTCCTGTCGCGAGCCGCGACGATCGTATCGGATGTCCGGGGCGGACGTCACGGTGTCGCCGCCGCGCGACGGACGACGGAAGGGCGGCCGCGGGCCGGTCACCCGCCGCCTTTCGTGCTACAGCGTCGCGACGTCCGGTGCGGCGGCGCCGAAGTCCGGACTCCTGCCCGCTCCGGAGCCTTCCATGACCGCACCGTTCCGTCTGACGTCGCTCGCCCACGGGGGCGGGTGCGGGTGCAAGCTGGCCCCGTCCGTCCTGCGCGAGATCCTCGCCACGATGCCGCCGGCCTGGCCCGCCGAGGCCCTGATGGTCGGCATCGAGACCGGCGACGATGCCGCCGTCTACCGGCTCAACGACCGCCAGGCCGTGATCGCCACGACGGACTTCTTCACCCCCATCGTCGACGACCCCGGCGACTTCGGCCGCATCGCCGCCACCAACGCCTTGTCGGACGTCTACGCCATGGGCGGCACGCCGCTCTTCGCGCTGGCGATCGTCGGCATGCCGGTCGACAAGATCCCGGTCGAGATCGTCCAGGCGATCCTGGCGGGCGGCGCGGCCGCCTGCGGCGAGGCCGGCATCCCGATCGCCGGCGGCCATTCGATCGACAGCCCCGAGCCCATCTACGGCCTCGTGGCGATCGGGCTCGTCGACCCCGCGCGCGTGCTGCGCAACGCCGGCGCCCGGGCGGGCGACCGCCTGATCCTCGCCAAGGGGCTCGGGGTCGGCATCTACGGCGCCGCCCTGAAGCGCGGCGAACTGCCGGCGGCCTGCTACAGCGAGATGATCGCCTCGACGACGCGTCTCAACACGCTCGGGGCCGACATGCCGGGCATCGCGGGCGTCCATGCCATGACCGACGTGACGGGCTTCGGCCTCGTCGGTCATTGCCTCGAGATGACCCGCCCCGCCGGTCTCGGCTGCCGCATCGACTTCTCGGCCCTGCCGATCCTGCCCGGCGTCGCCGATCTCGCGGCCCGCGGCATCAGGACGGGCGCGTCGGGCCGCAACTGGGCGAGCTTCGGGCATGAGGCGGCGCTGGCGCCCGGACTGCCGGCCTGGGCGCAGGACCTCCTGTGCGACCCGCAGACCAGCGGCGGCCTGCTCGTCGCCGCCGAGCCCGGGGCGGTGCCGGCCGTCATGGCCCGCGCCGCGGCGCGGGGCTTCGCCCACGCGGCCGTGATCGGCACCTTCGTCGATGACGCGGAGGGCGTCGTGGTCGCCTGACAGCGGCCTCGCCCCGGAGACGGGCGCTGTCGCAAGCCCGCCGCGACGCTCACGCGGACCCGCGTCCGGAGCGCGCCGACGAGCCGGACGCCGGGCCGGCTTTCCGCGGCGCCGCTTCGACCCGCGGCGCGGCGCGCGGCTCCGCGTCCCGCTCGGGGCTGCGTCATCCGAGGTCGGATCTGGCATAGGGCGCGCCCCGCGACGGGACCATGATGCCCGCCATACCAAGATCACAAGGGAGAACGCTCATGGGTGACAATCGCGGCGTCGTCTATCTCGGCAAGGACCGTGTCGAGGTGCAGTCGATCGACGATCCCAAGATGCAGATGCCCGATGGGCGCGCCATCACGCATGGCGTGATCCTCAAGGTCGTCTCCACCAACATCTGCGGCTCGGACCAGCACATGGTGCGGGGCCGCACCACCGCGCAGCACGGCCTCGTCCTCGGCCACGAGATCACCGGCGAAGTGATGGAGGTGGGAGCGGACGTCGAGATGGTGCGCAAGGGCGACCTCGTCTCGGTGCCGTTCAACGTCGCCTGCGGCCGCTGCCGCTGCTGCCGGGAGCAGGACACGGGCGTGTGCCTCACGGTGAACCCGTCGCGCCCGGGCGGTGCCTACGGCTACGTCGACATGGGCGGCTGGATCGGCGGGCAGGCCCGCTACGTCATGGTGCCCTATGCCGACTTCAACCTGCTGCGGTTCCCCGACCGGGACCAGGCCATGGCGAAGATCCGCGACCTCACCATGCTGAGCGACATCCTGCCGACGGGCTTTCACGGCGCCGTCAAGGCCAGGGTCGGGGTCGGCTCGACCGTCTACGTGGCGGGCGCCGGCCCGGTCGGCCTCGCGGCGGCGGCCTCGGCCCGCATCCTGGGCGCGGCCGTGGTGATGATCGGCGACTTCAACGCCGAGCGGCTGGCCCATGCCGCCAAGGTCGGCTTCACGCCCGTCGACCTGTCCCGGCACGACCGGCTCGGCGAGATGATCGCCGCCGTGGTGGGCCAGCCCGAGGTCGACAGCTTCATCGACTGTGTGGGCTTCGAGGCGCGCGGCCACGCGGGTGGCGAACAGCCCGCCGTGGTGCTGAACCAGGCCATGCAGGTGACGCGTCCCGCCGGCGCGATCGGCATCCCGGGGCTCTACGTCACCGAGGATCCCGGCGCCGTCGAGGACAGTGCCAGGACCGGCAACCTCAGCCTGCGGTTCGGCCAGGGCTGGGCCAAGAGCCACGACTTCCACACCGGCCAGACGCCCACGCTGCGCTACAATCGCCAGCTCATGCAGGCGATCCTGCACGGCCGGCTGCCGATCGCCGAGATCGTCAATGCGACCGTGATCCCGCTCGACCAGGCCGCCGAGGGCTACAAGTCCTTCGACGACGGGGCGGCCAAGAAGTTCGTGCTGGACCCGCACGGCCTGCTGGCGGCCTGAACCGCCGCCGGGCATCGACGAGGGGAGAGGCGGGGAATGCGGACCTTGGGGCTGCTGGGGGGCATGAGCTGGGAAAGCACCCTCCTCTACTACCGCCTGCTGAACGAGGGCGTGAAGGCGCGGCTCGGCGGACTCCATTCGGCTCCGCTCCTCCTCGCCTCGTTCGATTTCGCACCCATCGCGGAGCGGCAGGCCGCGGGTGACTGGGAGGCGCTCGGCCTGGAGCTCGGCGAGGCCGGCCGGCGCCTCGCCGCGGCCGGGGCGCAAGCGCTCCTCATCTGCACCAACACCATGCACCGCCTCCACGGCGAGGTGGAGGCCCGCTCCGGGCTGCCCGCCATCCACATCGCGGACGCGACCGGCGCGGCGCTGCGGGCCGCGGGCTGCCGCCGCCCCGCCCTGCTGGCGACGCGGTTCACCATGGAGGGGGCGTTCTATCGCGAGCGCCTCGCGGAGCGCTGCGGGGTCGAGGCGCTCGTGCCCGACGAGGCCGACCGTGGCCTCGTCCACCGGGTGATCTACGAGGAGCTCTGTCGCGGCATCGTGGCGCCGGCTTCGAAGGCGGCCTATCTCGGCGTCGTCGAGCGCCTGCGCCGGGCGGGGGCCGACGGGGTGATCCTGGGCTGCACGGAGATCACGCTGCTGCTCGGCCAGGCCGACATGGACCTGCCCGTCTTCGACACCACGGCGATCCACGCCCAGGCCGGGGTGGACTTCATGGTGGGGACCGTGCCGCCCGCCGGGACGGGCCGGTAGCTCCCGCGCGACGCCGTCAGCCGGCGGCCACGTCCGAGAAGGCCTGGTCGAGGATGTCGACCGCCGCGTCGAGGTCCGGCCCCGCGATGGTCAGGGGCGGGCACAGCGTCGCGACCGTGCCGGCGCCGACCTTGAAGCTCAGGCCCCGGGCGAGACAGGCGTAGAGCAGCCGGTCCGCGACCGCTTCCGCATCCGCCCGGTCGCGGCCCCCGACCTCGACGCCGAAGAAGGCTCCGACGCACCGCACGGAACGGATCGCCGCATGGCGGTCCCCCAGGCGCTCCAGCGCCGCGAGGCCCTGGGTGCCGAGCCTGCGCGCGCGTTCCACGAGGCCCTCGTCGCGGATGACGTCGAGCACCGCGAGGCCGGCCGCGCAGCCGACGGGGCTCTTCTCGTGCGTGTAGTGGCCGAGCGCCGCCTCGGGCACGCAATCCAGCCGCGCGTCCGCCAGGATCGCCGCCATCGGCATGATGCCGCCCCCGAGCCCCTTGCCGATCACCAGGATATCGGGCACGGCGCCGGCGCCCTCGCAGGCCCACATCGTGCCGGTCCTGGCGAGGCCGCTCGGGATCTCGTCGAAGACGAGCAATGTGCCGTGGCGCGTGCAGCTGTCGCGGACCCGCGCCCAGAAGCCGGGCGGCGCGGGCTCGACCGTGGTCCAGCGCACCGGCTCGGCGACGAGCGCGGCGACGTCGCCCTGTATTTCGAGCAGGTAGTCGACGTAGTCGGCATAGCGCTCGTAGGGACGGTCCGGTCCGAAGAAGCGCTCGGCCAGGTGGAGCGGCGGCAGGTGCTCGGCGCCCGGCATCATCGGGCCGAGCCCGCGCCGGAACAGCGCCTCGCCGCCGACCGCGATCGTGTCGAGGTTGGCGCCGTGGAAACTGTCCCACATCGACAGCGTCTTGTGCCGCCCCGTCGCGTAGCGGGCGAGCTTCAGCGCCATGCCGACCGCGGCGGCGCCGCTCGGCGCGAACAGGACCTTGGAGAGCGGCCCCGGGGCGAGGTCGCCGAGGCGGCGCGCGAGGTCGATGGCGGGGCGGTTGGTGTAGCGGCGCGGGCTGAACGGCAGCCGGTCGATCTGGTCCTTGATGGCGGCGACGACGCGCGGATGGCCGTGGCCGAGCTGGTGCACGCTGTTGCCGTGGAAATCCAGGATGCGGCGGCCCTCGACGTCGATGAGCCAGGCGCCCTCGGCGCGCTCGATCGCGTCGAGGCAGGGGGTCGACAGGGACTGGCGGATGAAGTGGCGTTCGTCGGCGTCCAGCAGGGCGCGCGTTTCGGCGTCGAGGCCCGCCCGCCATGCGGCCCGCAGCGGCGAGCCGTTGGTGTCGCCTTCGCTCGCCGCCATGCCCCCGCTCACGGCCGCTCGCCCCGCGCGAGCCGGCCCTCGATGGCGGCCACGACCGGAAGGAGGTCGGCGACGCCGTCGATCACGTAATGGGCACCGGCCGCCGTCAGCGCCGCCACCGCGGCGGCGCGGCGGCGGGCGAAGTCCGCGGCCGGCAACGCCGCGGTCTCGGCCTCGGACAGTCCGAAGACGTTGCCCGTCACGGCGACGCCGACCGTCCAGCAGCCGGCATTCAGCCCTTCGGCGATGCCGACCTCGGTATCGTCGATCTTGACGGCGCTCCAGGCCGGCCAGACGCCGAGGTCGAGCAGCGTCCGGTAGATCATCAGCGGCGTCGGGCGCCCTTCGGCCGTGTCGCCCGTGCAGACCAGGCTGTCGGGGGCGAAGCCCTGGCGCTCCGCCTGGGGCAGGATCTCGGCCATGATGCCGCGCGTGTAGCCCGTCGTCGACCCGATCTTCAGCCCCTCCGCGCGGAGCGCCGCCACGGTCTCGGCGACGCCCGGGATGATCTGGGACAGGCGCGCCGCGACGGCGACGTTCTTCGGCACGAAGACGTCGTAGACGGCGTCGATGTCGGCTTCGGTCGGCGCATGGCCGTGGCGGTCGCTCCAGGCCCGCGCGATGCGGGGCAGGGCCATGAGGGCCGCGATATGGGGGCGCTTGGCCATGCCCATGGGGCCGCGCGCTTCCGCGATGTCGATCGTGACGCCGAACGCCTCGAAGGTCTCGACGAAGGCTCCCATCGGGGCCAGCGATCCGTGGTCCACCACGGTGCCGGCCCAGTCGAAGATGGCGGCGCGCACGTGCTTCATGGCTCGATCCTTCAGCCGAACAGGTCCGCCACCACCTCTTCGGCGATGGCGAAGGACGTGCTGGCGCCTGTGCCGCTGGTGATGACGACGATCCGCAGCGCGTCCGAGGGCCGGTCGACCAGCATCAGGCGGTCGGGCGCGGACGCGTAGGTGCCGGTCCAGCGCTCGAGGACCGCCGGGGGCGGCCCGTCGAAGACATGGGCGTATTCGTCGAGGATCAGGTCGTCGACCGCCGTGGGGGCGAAGGGGTCGGGGGTCGCGGCGTAATGGTGCGAATCGCCGACGACGAGGGATCCGTCGGCCGAGCGCACCACGATGAGGTGGACGCCGTTGGCGAGGTGGTCCGGCTGCTCGGCCGCGAGCCGTGCTTTCAGCGCGGCGGCGCCGGGGCGCTCGGCGTAACCGAGGTAGCGCACGAGGCCGAGGTCCGACATCACGGCCGGGAGGCGGGCATCGTGGTGCTCCGGCCGCAGCCGCATCATGTGGAGCTTGCAGCGCGTCACCCCGTAAGCGGCCAGGCGCTCGGCATGGAGCGTGCGCAGGTCGTCGCCCGGGCAGACCACGACGGTCTCGGCCAGCACGGTGCCGCGGCTCGTCTCCACCCGCGGCGGGGCGGCGGCGTGGACGGCGGTGTCGCGCAGGAACGTGACGTCGCGCCGGTGCTCGAGATAGGCGGCGAGCCGCGGGATGGCGTCGCGGAACTCGACGCGCAACTCGTGCGGCGACAGCAGGGCGCCCGCGATCGTCCCGGTCCGCAGCCCGTCGTAGCGGGCCGCCACTTCGGCGGGCTCCAGCATCCGGCAGTCGGCGCCCATCCCGGTCGTGCAGAACTCCTCCAGCACGGCACGGGCCTCGGGCCGGCGCGCCACGGTGAGCAGCCCGCGCTGCAGGATGGGGATGCCGGCGAGCGGCGCGATCTCCTGCCACACGTCGCGGGACCGCATGGCGCGCCGCCAGCACGCCCCGTCCTGCTGGCCCGTGACGGTGATGAAGCCGAAATTGCGCACCGAGGCGCCGTTGCTCTGCGCGTCCCGGTCGATCACCACGACGCTCTTGCCGCGCCGGACCGCCGCCAGCGCGTGGGCGAGGCCGCAGATGCCGGCTCCCACCACGGCGAGGTCGTAGACGGTGTGGCTCATCGCCCGTGCTCCGTGAAGGTGCCGTCCCGGCACAGGAAGCGCGTCAACCCCCGGTCCTCGTGGCGCAGGCGCCACGTCACCATGCGGTCGAGCCCCTCGACGAGCAGGCTCCGGGCGCCCGCGTCGCCGGCGCGGTTGACGGTCTCGCCCGGGTCTTCGGCGAGGTCGAAGAGGACGGGCGGCTGGCCGGCGAAATGCACGTATTTCAGCCGGTCGGTGCGCAGGACCTGGAGGTTGCAGCGGTCCGAGGGCAGGCCGAACAGCCGCTCGAAGCGCCGCCCGCGCGGATCGCGGAAATCGAAGCTCCAATGGACCTCGTCGCGCCAGTCGGGCGGGGTCTCGCCGGCGCAGAAGGCGAGCAGGCTCGCGCCGTCCGCGTTGTCGGGCGGCGCGCGGCCGGCGAGCGCCAGCAGCGTCGGCATCACGTCGATGCTCTCGGTGAAGGCCTCGACGACCCGGCCCCGGCCGGGATCGGACGCGGGCCGCGGGTCGCGGACGATGAGGGGCACATGCGCGGAGGCGTCGAAATAGCCGGTCTTGCCGAGGAGCCAGTGGTCGAAGAGCTGCTCGCCGTGGTCGCCGGTGAAGACCACGACCGTATTGTCCCACCGGCCCGCGGCCTTGAGCGCCGCCACTACACGGCCGAAGTGGTGGTCGACCTCGGCGGCGAGGCCGGCATAGGTCGCCCGCACGCGCCGCACCGTCCCGTCGTCGGCGGCGGCGGCCGGCCCCGCGAGGCCGGGCGCGAAGCCCCGCATGTCTGTCCCGGCGACCAGGGCGGCGAGCAGCGGATGCTGCGCCGCCTCGACCTCCGGCGTCGCGCCGCGCAGCGGCCCGGAGACGGCGTCGGGGTCGACGAGGCTCGCCCAGGGCGCCGCGGCCGCGAAGGGTGGGTGGGGCGCGATGAAGGACAGGTGGGCGCAGAAGGGCTCCGCCCCGGCCACCGACAGCCAGGACAGGAAGCGGTCGGTCAGGAACGCCGTCTCGGACTCCGCCGCCGCGAAGGCGGCGGGTTCGCCGAAGCCGCGGCCCGCGAAGATGCCCTCGCGGCCGGCGTCGGGGTCCGCCACGGGATAGCCGCGCGCCTTGAGGTGGGCCAGCCAGGGCGTCGCCCGTTCGGTCAGCAGCGTGTCGACGGCGAGGCCGGGGCACACGTTCTCGTAGTCGCCGAGGTCGGGGTCTCCCGCGCCGCGTCCGCGCGGGTCGAGCGTCGTGTCGGTGTAGCCGAACAGCGTCGGCCGGTAGCCGGCCTCGCGCAGCGCCGTGAACAGCGTCGGGTGGCGGGCATCGAGCGGCGTGCCGTTCGACACGACGCGGTGCTTGTGGGCGTAGAGGCCCGTCACCAGGCCCGCCCGGGCGGGCCCGCAGGGATAGGCCTGCCCGTAGTGGCGGGCGAAGCGCGTGCCCTCGCGCGCCAGCGCGTCGAGGTTCGGCGTCACGGCGAAGGGATGACCGGCGCAGCCGAGGAGATCGCCGCGCCACTGGTCGGCGGTGACGAGCAGGATGCTGGGGCGCGGTCCCGTCACGGCGCGGGGCGGCTGGCCGCCGGGAAGACGTGGACGTCGCGCGGGTCCACCCCGACATGGACCGTATCGCCCGCCGCGAGGCCGGCGGCGTCGCGGCTCGGCCAGTCGGCCTTGAGGTCGAGTGCGCCGTCCCGGTCCTCGACCTTGAGGTAGAAGCGCGTCGTGCGTCCCTCGAAGATGCGGGTCTCGATCCGGGCGCGGCGGCCGGCGCCGGCCTCGGTGCGGTGCACGTCCTCGGGCCGCAGAAACACGAGGGCACGGGGCGTGTCGACGCCGGGGGCGGGCACGCTGATGCCGCACAGGTCGACGCGGCCGTCCCGCACCGGCAGGTCGAGGGCATTGCGCTGGCCGATGAAGCCGGCGCTGAACTCGCTCGTCGGCTGTTCGTAGAGCACGTTCGGGGCCGCGACCTGCTCGATGCGGCCCGCCCGCATGACGACGACGCGGTCGGCGACGGCGAGCGCCTCGGACTGGTCGTGGGTGACGAGGAGGGCGGTGGTGCGGATGGCTTGCTGGATGCGGCGGATCTCGTCGCGCAGGTGCAGCCGCACGACGGCATCGAGCGCCGACAGCGGCTCGTCGAGCAGCAGCACGGCGGGGTCGGGCGCGAGGGCGCGGGCCAGCGCCGTGCGCTGCTGCTGGCCGCCCGAGAGCTGGTTGGGGTGGCGGTCGGCGTAGGCATCGAGGCCGATCAGCGCCAGGAGGTCGTCGACCCGGCGGGCCGCCGACCGCGCGTCCTGCCCGCGCACCTTCAGCGGAAAGGCGATGTTGTCGCGCACCGTCATGTTGGGGAACAGCGAATAGCTCTGGAACACCATGCCGATCGGGCGCAGGCGCGTCGGCAGGTGGGTCACGTCGCGGTCGTCGAACAGGACGCGCCCGGCGCTCGGCGGGTTGAGGCCCGCGATGGCCCGCAGCAGCGTGGTCTTGCCGCAGCCGGACGAGCCCAGGAGCGCGATCATCTCGCCCGACTTCACGTCGAGGCTGACATCGTCGAGCGCCAGCTTGTCGCCGAAGCGCTTGGATACGTTCTCGATCGAGATGGTGCTCACGGTCGGACTCCCGTCACGCGCCGGCCCGGCGCCGGTCGGCGGCGCTGCGGTTGAGATAGACCACGCCGACCGACAACAGCAACGTGACGGCGAAGCTCACCGTGGTCATCACGGCGAGCACGTTGAAGTCCGCGTCGGTGCTCTTGAGCAGGTTCAGCGTGTAGAGCGGCACGGTCTCGAACCGGTCGCCGGCGAGGATCTGCACCAGCGCGATCTCGTTGAAGCTGACCCCGAAGGCCAGGATGGCGCCGCTCGCCAGGCCCGGACCGACGTTGGGCAGGATCACCCTGAAGATCGTGGCGCCGAGGCCCGCCCCGCAGGTGCGCGCCGCCTCGGTCAGGCCGACGACGCCCGCCGCCGCCATGGAGGCGTCGACCGACCAGTAGACGAACGAGAAGGCCACCGCCGCATGGGCCGGCAACAGCAGCCACAGCGTGCCCTGCAGTGCCGGCGTATACTGGCCGCTGACCTGCAGCAGGCCGAAGGCGATGACGGCGATCGGCACCGCGAAGGGGATGGCGGCCAGCACCTCCAGCACGGGCCGGATGCGCGGATTGCGCACGCGTTGCCAGTAGCAGGCGGGTGCCACGAGGACGAGGTCGAGCACGGCGGTCGCCACCGCGAGCCCGAGGCTGCGGCCGAGCACGGTGCGGAAGCGCGCGTCCGTGAAGCCGTCGGCCCAATGGGCGAGCGTGTAGCCGTCCGGCAGCACGTTGGCGGTCCAGCGCGTCGCGACGCTGTAGAGCAGCACCGCCAGCATCGGGATCAGGATGTAGAGCGTTGCGGCGGCGAGCAGCAGGCCGGCGAAGAGGCCGCCGCGCGGCCGGGCGGAGCGGAGCGCGCGCAGCCACCCCGGCGCGGCGAGCGGCGCCTCCGCGGCCGCGTAGGCCGTCCGGGTCAGGTCAGCCATCGGTTGCCGCTCCGGGTGATGAACCGGTAGGCGAGCAGGCTGACGACCGCCATGGCCATCAGCGAGACGGCGAAGACCGGCATGCGGCGCTCCCCGAAGAGCGAGCCGAACAGCGAGCGGTACATCTCCACCGTCACGAGCCGGAAGGCGGCGGGCCGGTCGCCCTCGAGCGCCACGGGCACGCCGTACATCCCCGCCGACCAGGTGAAGATCAGCAGCCAGTCGGCCAGCAGGAAGGGCCGCAGCACCGGCCAGCCGACGTAGCGCCAGAACTGCAGCCGCGTCGCCGCCGATGTCTGCGCGGCCTCCCACCACTCGTCGCGCAGCAGCGCCATGGCGGGCAGCGAGAGCAGCACGAAGAGCGGCACGTTGGAATATTCGTAGGCCAGGACCAGACCCCAGAACGACGCCTGGGGCGGGGGCGCGGCGTCGAGGCCGGCGCGCTTCAGGGCCAGCGTCACCATGCCGAAGGCGCCCAGCGTCGCCACATAGGCGAAGCCGAGCCCGATGCCCGAGAAGTTCGTCGCGACGTTGAGGATGCCGAGGTGGAGCGAGCGGTTGAGCCGCGCCAGCCGCGACACGATCCAGGACAGGGGCGCGCCGACCAGCAGCGCGATCGTCGCCACCGCGGCGGCGAGGCCGAGCGTGTTGAGGACCGCGCGCTGCGCCGAGAGGGCCTTGTAGGTCTGCGTCCAGTTGGCGAGCGTGAAAGCGCCGGCCTCGTCCGTGACGCTCGCCAGGATCATGGCCAGCATGGGGGTGACGAGGACGACGCCCGCCAGGGCGATCAGCGGCAGCGCCAGGGACCAGTCCGCGAGCCAGCCGAGGATATCGGGCTCCGGCCCGCTGGGACGCGGGCCGTCCCGCCACCCGGCTCAGCCCGAGACCTCGTCGCGGTAGGTCGCGACGATCTTCTGGAGGTCGACCTTGGACCAGTCCTTGATGGAATGGACCTTGGCGTAATCCGAATCGGGCAGCCAGTTGGCCTTGGCGTCATCGGGCAGCTTGAGGTCGCCCAGCACCCAGCGGATCGGCCGGGCGCCGAACTTGGCGAAGGCGGCCTGGCCCTCGTCCGACAGGACGAAGTCGAGCATCAGCTTGGCGACGTTCATCTTGCCGGTGTTGAACTTGTTCAGCATCAGCGCCGAGGGAGCGTAGATCGAGCCGTCCGCCGGGATCACCACCTGCGTGTTGACGCCCTTGGCCTTCACGGCCTTGGCGGCCGCGATGCAGTTGAAGTCGTAGCGGATGAGGATCGGGACCTCGCCCTTCTCCAGCGTCTGGTTGTTGGGCGAGGCCGAGGCATATTGACCGACCATCGTCTTGGCGAAGTCGATGGCGGGCTTGAGGTTGGTCTCGTCGCCCCCGAAGGCATAGGCCCAGGCGATGAAGGTCGACACCGAGGTGCCGGCGCCGCCCGCGGCGTCGATCGTCTCGATCTTGCCCTTGTATTCGGGCTTGGCGAGGTCGGCCCAGGTCCTGGGCACGGTCTTGACCACGTCGGTGTTGACCACCATCGCGGGCACGCCGGTGAAGGTCGCGACCCAGCCGCCCTTCTCGCCCTTGAGGCCGGCCGGGAGCCTGGCGGCGCTCGGCGGCATGTAGGGCGGCACCACGTTCTTCTGGTCCGCCACCTTGCCGTACAGGATGCCGATGTCGGCGCAGATGGCGACGGCGTTGTTCTTCTCGGCCTCGAACTTGGTGATCTCTTCGAGCGAGTTCATGTCCGTATCGGTGTGGTTCACCGGAAAGCCGTAGTGCTGGCCGAGCTTCTGGAGCACCTCGCCGTAGTTCGCCCAGCTGTCGGGCATGCCGTAGGACTGGAACTGCGTGCCCTCGGCCTTGGCGGCGTCGAGGTCGGGCGGCTGCGGCCAGGCGCCCATGTCGGCGGCGAGCGCTTCGCGCAGCGCCAGCGGCGACACGCCGAGGGCGACCGCGAGACCGACGAGCCCGGAGCCGGCGAGGAGGTCGCGGCGCGACGGCCCGGAAGAGTTCGAGGCGCGGAACGTGGTCATGGAGCAAGCGTCCTGCTGGGGCCAAGGGTGCGGTGCCAAGCCGCATGTGTCCCCCTCTGCACCCGTTATGCGACAGCTGCGTGAAAGCCCGCGGCGCGACGCCCGGCGACCCGGCAGCGACTCCGGCGGCGCTCCCATTGGCGGCCGTGCCGGCGGGCGCCAGGCTCAGGCGCTGCGGAGCGGGCTGGCGTGGAGCGCGATCTCCTTGATGAGGTCGGAGCGGCGGCGGGCGCCCGTCTTGCGGAACACCGAGGCGAGGTGCGTCTTGACGGTCGCCGACGAGATGCCGAGCGCCTCCGCCATGTCGCGGATGCTGCCCGCCGTCCCCGCCGCCTGGAAGACCCTGACTTCGCTGGGCGTCAGCCTGTAGAGCCTGGCCGCCGCCTCGACGCCCGACACGACCGGGATCTCGGCGCGGCGGACGAAGAGGGCGGCCGTGGCCGAGTAGCCGAGGCTCGCCTTGCGTCTGGCCCCCGACGACAAGGGCAGCACATGGGCGAGGAAGCGTTCGCCGCCGCCGTCCGTCAGGACGATCGAGGGCGCCTGTGCGCCGGCGAGCGGCTCGCCCACCCGGCCCGACGCCGCGAAGGCGGTCCGCAGCGCACGGTCCGCCTGCCGGTCCACGGCGGCCAGGAGGCCGTCCCGGAGCCTGAGGAGGTGGCCGGCTTCGAGCAGGGCGGCGCCCGCCTCGTTGACGAAATCGAGCCGCCCGTCGGCGTCGACCAGGAAGGCGCCGGCCGTGACCGAATCGAGGACCGCCGCCAGCTGGCTCGATCGCGACCGCTGGCGGTCGATCTCGCGGCCGATCATCACGGCCCGCCGCACGTGCGGGGCGACGAGTTCCATGCGGCGACGTAGTTCGCCGTCGACGACGCCTTGCGCGCGGCTGCGGCGGACCGAAAAGCAGGCCGCACTGGTCGAGAACCGGTGGAGGTTCACGCCCACGACGTCGATGAGGCCCTGGGGCTCGACCCAGTCCTTGTAGAACACGGTGCGCCGGAACTCGTCGTGGGGGATGATGTCCTCGCCGGCGAACACTACCCCGGGCTCGACGAAGGTCGCGGCGGGAAAGAAGGGGTTCAGCTTCGCGTAGCGTTCGACGTAGAGGGCGACGAAATCCGGGTCGTCGTTCCACGCGTGCAGGACCAGGGCGCTCTGCGAGACCGGGTCCTGCCAGAAGATGTTGGCGGCCGCTCCGTTGAGGAACGTGCAGGCCGCTTCCAGCGCGGCCGGCCACGTTTCGGCATCGAGGGCCGCATCGTAGATGGTGGCGACGAGCTGCGAGAGCTGTTCGACTTCGGTTGCACCCATCCCGGCGCCCTCCGGTGACGACGATCGATGCCGAGCCGCTCCGGCCGGCCAAGCTTGTGGCAGTCTCTCATCCGTTCGGATGAGGACTCCGCCGATCCACTCTCGACACGACCAACTCTCTGACGCGAGGCCCGGATCGTCGCCCGTTCAAGCGTCCTTCCGCAAGCCTCGCAGGGTCACGAACTGCAGCCCTGCGACTGCGCCGAGCTGCCGCGCGCGGCGGCCCGCATGGTGCGGAACATCGGCAGCGAGCCGTGCGAGTTCGTCGGTGCGCTCGACGCCGTGGACTACAAGGAGAGTTCGCCGTCGCAGTGGCTGTCCCACGCGCCGCGTGCCCTGCTCGCCGCCAACCTCGGCCTGCCGGTCTCGGCGCTCCAGGGTCCCGGGACCGAGCAGAGGACGTTCTGCTCCTCCGGCTGAGGGTGGCGTCCCGTCGCGTCGGCAGCCCGGACGATCGCCGTGCCGCTCATGACCCGCCGGCGGCGCGATCCAGCGCGGCGAGGACGGTCGCGGGCGTCAGGAGTTCCGGCAGGAGCTCGCCGGCCGTGCGCCCCGGCCCGTAGACGACGTCGAGCGGGATGCCGAAGCGCCCGAAGCCCTGGATGTAGCGGGCGATCCCGGGATCGGGCCGCGTCCAGTCGGCCCGCATCACCACCGTGCCGGGCCGGGCCAGGCGGGCGCGCACCGCGGCGCTGCCGAGCGCCGCGGCGTCGTTGACCTTGCAGGTGAGGCACCACGCGGCCGAAACGTCGACCAGCACGGTGCCGCCCCGACCCACGATGGTGGCGATGGCGTCGGGATCGAAGGCGGTGTCGCCGTCCGGCGCCGCCGCCGGGCGGGGCAGCACCGCCACGGTGGCGAGCGCGGCGGCGCCCAGGCCCAGCGCCACCGCGGCGGGCCAGCGCCGCCCGGGCGCGGACCGTGCCGCCCAGCCGAGGAGGCCCAACATCAGCGCGAGCGTCCCCGCCGCGGTGCCGGCCGCGCCCGCACCGGCGACGCCCGCCAGGACGGCGACGAGCCACGCCGCCGTCGCGAGCAGCAGGAGCCCGAGCACGCGCCGCAGGCCGATCATCCAGGGGCCCGGCCGCGGCAGCCAGCCCGCCAGGCGCGGCGCCGACGCCACGGCGAAGAGCGGCAGCGCCATGCCGAGCCCGAGGCCCAGGAAGATCGCCAGGACCTCGGCCGGGCCGCGCGCCAGGGCGAAGCCGACCGCGGTGCCCACGAACGGGGCCGAGCAGGGCGTCGCCAGCAGTGTCGCGAAGGCGCCGGCCAGGAAGGACTGCATCAGGGCGTGGCGCGGCCGGCGCTCGCCGAGGCGCGCGAGCCCGGCCGGCACGCCGACATGGACCCAATCGAACAGGCTGGCGGCGAAGAGCACCGTCACGATCGCCATGACGGCGAGGAAGAGAGGCTGCTGGAACTGAATGCCCCAGCCCACCGCGGCTCCCGACAGCTTCAGCCCGACCAGTACCGCGGCGAGGAGCAGGAAGGAGGCGACGATGCCGAGGCCGGTCGCCACGAGGCCGGCCCGCGACGCGACGCCGACCACCTTCAGCGCCAGCACCGGCAGCACGCAGGGCATCAGGTTGAGGATCAGGCCGCCGAGGAGGGCGGCGAGCAGCGCCCGCCCGAAGCCACCTCCCGCGGGTTCCGCCTCCGGAATCGGAGCCGCCGCGGCCGCGGCCGGCCCGGCGAAGGCGGCCGAGCGCGGGCCGTCGACCAGGGTCAGGCCGAGCGGGGTCGGGCCGAGCGGGCGGCCCGCGGCCGGCTCCGGCAGCGCGACCGTCAGCGTCGCCGCGTGACCGTCCTCGGCGAGCGCGACCGCGGGGGCGGCGGGCAGGCCGTCGCCGAAGCCCTCGACGAAGAGGTCCGGCCCGACCAGCCGCACCGACGGGCTCGCGACCTCGACGACGAGCCGGCGCTGGTCGCCCGCGCCGACGAGGTTTTCGCGCCGCACCAGGAACCCCGCCGCGGCGGGGTCGGCGGGGAGCGCGGCCCGGGCCGCCACGATGAGGGAGGCTTCGGGCGCGGGGGTCGCGCCCGCCCCCGGCAACGGCAGGACGAGGTCGGCATGGAGCGGCACGCAGACGTTCGAGCAGGCCGCGTAGTCCACCGCGGCCCGCAGCACCGTCGCAGCGGCCGGCGTCGCCGGGTGCGAGAAGGACAGCGTCACCGGCAGCAGCACGCTCCCGGCATAGACGGCGTTCTGGAACCCCGCGACGACGAGGCGCGTGGGGGCGGGCCAGGCGACATCGGCCATGTCGAGGCCCGGCGTGCCTGACCAGTCGACCGCAGGCGGCAGGCCGGCATCGCCCGGCGTCCGCCAGTAGCCGTGCCAGCCGGGGGCGAAGCGGAACGCCAGCCCGGCCGCGAGCGGCGCCGTGCCCCGCCCGTCGGTCGCCGTCACGAGCCGCACGGCGGCGTGGCCGTCGCCGACCCAGGCCGTCGTGGCGGCGGCGGCGGGCAGGGCCGCGGCGAGGGCGAGCGCGGCGCAGAGGAGTGCCCCGCCGAGCCTCGACGGGCGGGCGGCGTCTCGCCGCTGTCGGCGCTGGGCGGGGCTCACAGGCGGCCGGCGCCCACGATGGCGCCGTCCGGCGCTTCGAGCAGCACGGCGGTCTCCTGGCCGGCCGGGGCATCGACCTCCAGCGCGACCGGCGCGCCCGTCCAGGCGGCGATCGTGCGGACCGAACGCACGATGTTCGACTCGGTCAGCGTCCGTCCAGTGTTCTCGCCACGGCCGACCGCGGTCGTGTGCTGCGGGTCGAAGCCGACCAGCACCACGCGTCCGCTGCCGCTCCCGGCCCCGAGCGAGACGGCGACGCGGCTCCCATGGCGCGACAGCATGACCTCGGAGGCGGTCCTGCCCTGGCGTGCCGCGGCCGCGATGGCCTGCCCGGCCTCGCCGCGCTCCGAGCCGACGAGCCCCCGCGTGCCGTCGACGACCATTTCGGGCGTGTAGGACCCGTCGCCGAACCGTCGGCCATAGGCGGCCTGGCGCTCGGTGGCGGCGGCGAGGCCGTAGGGATCGCGCCAGCCGAGCCGGTCCCAGTAGGTGACGTGGAACGCCAGCGGGAGCACGTCGCCGCCGCCCCGCGAGAGTTCGGTCAGGTAGGCGTCGGCCGGCGGGCAGGAGGAGCAGCCCTCGGAGGTGAAGAGTTCGACCACCACGGGCCGCGCGCTGGCGGCGCCGATGAAGCCGGCCAGGACGGTTCCGGCGAGGAGGATGCGCAGCATGGCGATGCCTTTCGTGCGAGGGTTGGGAGCGATCGCGACCCTTGGGCCGCGGCTCAGCCGCCGGGTCACGGGCCGGTCCGTCCGGGCCGGTTCGGCGCGGGTGGCCGGGACACCCTCTGCCATGACGCGACGGAGGGCATGGACCGATGTCGTGCCACCGCGGCGCTTCGCGGCCGATCCACGGTCCCGGGACCACGATCGGGCAAGGATCGACGCTCCGGCAACAGAGAAGTCACCCGCCCGGTCCGGACCGGGTCAGTAACTCTTGCCGATCGCCATGTCGTCGCCGCCTTCACGGTGGTTCAGGTGGCATACGGGACCCGGCCGGCCGCGGTTACGGATTACTGTTTTATTTTTCCGCGACGAGATCGGGGACGAAAACGGCCGCCGATCTTTGGTCTTTCGGTCCCGGCGGCGTAACGCCGAGGTCTCCGGTCACGTAAGGGGGGCGTCGCCGCGTCCAACCGGGCCCTGCGGCGCGCAACAGGGAACCCCGTTCATGACACGCACCTCACGCCTCACGGCCATGCTCGTCCTCGCCGTGCTGTCCTTCTCTCCCGCAGCCTTCGCGGCGGACGCGATGAAGACGGACGCGATGCACGCCGGCGCCATGCACAAGGACAAGATGGGCCACGGCAAGATGCACAAGGGCATGATGAAGAAGGACACGATGCACAAGGACGACGCCCCGGCGCAGTGACGCGGCGGACGCGAGGACCGCGGGGCCGGTGTGCGGACGGTCCCGGAGTCCCGACGCGGCGAGGCCGATGCCCGAACGGGCGAAAGCGTCGGCCTGGGCCTTTGGCGCTGGATTCCGGCGGCGCGCGGCGCGATGGTGTCGGCTTCGCGGGTGGGCGGTGCGGACCGCACCCGGCCGGTCGGCTATCGGGAGGCGTGGGGATGACCAAGGCGGTCGTCGGCGTGATCGGGAATTCCTACATCGTCGAGAACCGGTATGCCGCGCAGCTCGTCGGGCAGGCCAACATGCTGGCGGTCGCCGAGGTGGCGGACGCGCTGCCCCTGATGTTCGCGGGCCTGCGGGCCGCGACCTGCATCGCGGACCTGCTCGGTGCCGTCGACGGCATCCTGCTGACCGGCGCGCGCGCCAACGTGCATCCCCGGCGCTACGGCACCGCCGCCCGGCCCGGCTTCGAACCGTTCGACGAGGAGCGGGACGCGGTCTCGCTGCCGCTGATCCAGGCCTGCATCGAGACCGGCACGCCGGTCTTCGGCATCTGCCGCGGCTTCCAGGAGATGAACGTCGCCTTCGGCGGCTCGCTGCACCCCGAGATCCGGGACCTCCCGGGCCGCATGAACCACCGCATGCCGCGCCTCGCCAACGGCGAGATCCATCCGGACCTCGACGTCATCTTCGCAGACCGGCACGACGTCCGGCTCGTGCCGGACGGCGCCTTCGCCCGCCTGTTCGGCCGGGACCTCATCCGGGTCAACTCGCTGCACGGCCAGGGCCTCGACCGCGTCGGGCAGCGGGTCGTCGTGGAAGGCGTCGCCGAGGACGGCACGATGGAAGCCATCCGGATCGACGACGCGCCCGCCTTCGCGCTCGGCGTCCAGTGGCATGCGGAATACGATCCCCGGACCAACCCGGTGAACCACGCGCTGTTCGCGGCCTTCGGCGCCGCGGTGGCGGCCCGGGCGGCGCGCGGGCGGGACAGGCGCCGCCGGCCGGTCGCGGTCGAGACCCAGGGCTGAGGCGCGTCCGCGGCAGCCGGCCGGCCCGGGCACCAGCGGCACCTTCTCCACGGTCATGCCCGGGCTTGTCCCGGGCACCCACGCCGGCCCGTGCCGCTGCGGGTGCTCGGATCGGGACGGGGTCGTCCGGCGCTGGGCGCGGCGCGGCGTGGGTGGCCGGGACAGGCCCGGCCATGACGGGACGGAGGGCGGTGACCGATCCGGGTGCGCCGTGCCGCTCCCTCGACCGTGCTCCTCCACCCTCTCCATCGTCATGCCCGGGCTTGTCCCACGGCTGTCCGGTTCATGTCGGGCCAAAGTGGAGTTGCATTCGATTGCGGTTCATTGGAGGAGGCGGATGGATCTGTCGCAAGCGGTTGATGTCCTTGCGATGCATGAGGTTGGTGCGGACGAGGCGACCAAGTCGAGGAAGCCTTTGATGCCCTCTGCGGTCTTGGCGATCGTGTGAAGGATGAGAAAAGCGATCAGGGCGACGGCGATCTGGGCGCGGATCGCGTTCTCCGAACGGCCGATGAAGTGTCTGATGCGAAGCGTCTGCTTCATCGAACGAAAGAACAGCTCGATCATCCAGCGATGCCTGTAGAGATCGGCCAGCTCCTGGGCCGGCGCATCGAGGTCGCTGCTGAGGATGCGCAGCACCTTCCCGGTCTCGGTCTTGACCCTGATCTCGCGAACCGCGTCCTTCATGGGGTTGTGGCGGTTGTTCGTTTGGCGCTGCGGCAGAAGCCGATGCGATCGGAGAGGAGGCTCGGCGTCGGATCGAGCGGCAGGTCCCGTCCCCGGACGAGCGGCGTGTTGGTCTTGAACCATCTGGCGATCCGGCATTGGGCCGCGTCAAGCGCCGCCCACCAGGCAAAATCATAGTAGCCGAGTCGAACACGTAGGGCGCCCCGCTCGATCGGCATGGCCTTGGCGACCGTGATATCGTTTACCTTCGCGGGTCACGACATGGTAGACCGGGATGCCGGCATCCGGCTCGCACACGACGTGGGCCTTGGCGCCACAGACGTTGGTCGAAAACCAGGCCCAATCCGTGCCTATGCCGGCCAGATGAAGACCCGTCGATCGATCAGCCGCACTACATCTCCCTCTGACTATCTATCCATCGTTTCATCTGACATCTCTCCTGCGCCATCATTGAGCGAACAACCCCTAAAACACCTAAGCGTCTCGCTGCCCGTTATCGTCCTCTAAATCTATCGGCGGGGACCTTGCCTCCCACATGGTAGAGCCACGCCTTGTGGCTCTCCAGGCTCTACTCGATCTCGCTCAGCGAATGGCACCCTAAAATTGCCCGAACAGCAGGCGATCAACTGATGTCGCGAGCTGAACTTGCGCACTAGACGTCCGTCCCATGCTGCTCTACCAATTGATCTAAATTTCCCAGGGGATCAGCTTGATGGCGTCATGAAACACCGTATTCTGATCGCGCACGGCATCGACCTCCGCTTCGTGTCCAGATGAGCGCAACCCTCTACCGATAATCAATCCTGCACCTCTCACTAACCAACGTCAGCCCTGGGCTTGTCCCGGGCACCCACGCCGGCCCGCGCCATCGCGGGGATCGAATAGGGCCGGAGCCGTCCGGCGCTGGGAGCGGCTCGGCGCGGCGTGGGTGGCCGGGACAAGCCCGGCCATGACGGGATGGAGGGCGGGGACCGCTTCGGATCCGCCGTGCTCTCCCTCGACCGGTCCCCTCCACCCCCTCCACAGTCATGCCCGGGCTTGTCCCGGGCACCCACGCCGGCCCGCGCCACCGCGGGGCTCGGATCGGGCCGGGGCCGTCCGGCGCCCGCTGCGGCTCGGCGCGGCGTGGGTGGCCGGGACAGGCCCGGCCATGACGGGATGGAGGGCGGAGACCGCTCCGGATGCGCCGTGCTCTCCCTCGACCGGTCTCCTCCACCCCCTCCACAGTCATGCCCGGGCTTGTCCCGGGCACCCACGCCGGCCCGCGCCATCGCGGGGATCGAATAGGGCCGGGGTCGTCCGGCGCTCGGAGCCGCGCGGCGCGGCGTGGGTGGCCGGGACAGGTCCGGCCATGACGGGACGAGGGCGTGGACCGCATCGGGTCCCTCGTGCGCTCCCTCGACCGGTCTCCTCCGCCGCCTCCACGGTCATGCCCGGGCACCCACGCGGGCCCGTGGCATCGCCGCTATCGAACCATGGCTTCGCTGACTGTCCGCATGACGAGAGCCGGCGGGTCTCATCAACCGCATGACACACGCCAGCCCAGCGCAGGCGGCGCGACGGCCGATCGCGCCGTCGCCTCGGTCACTCCTGCGGCATGGCCCCATCCGAGCCCGCGCCGTGTCCGAAATATTCGGGGACGGTCTGGGGCTTGACCACATACATGCCGGCGTCACGGTCCGCGTCGGCCGCCGGCGTGACGGCCGCATGTTTGGCGGCGTGCTTGACCCGGCGCGAACTCACGGTCGAGTCGTTCGCGTTGGCGGACGCCCCGAGACCGCCGGCCTGGCTGTTGTGAGCCGTGGCGGCAGAGGCCGGCTGCAGCCCGCCGGCCAGGGATACGGCGATCGCCGAAACAGACAAGGTTGCAATGATCCTGTTCATTCGAGCCTCCCGCGAAAAGCGTAGTTTGAAGCGCCTCGGTAGGCTCTGAGGCAGTGTCAAGCAACTAAATAATAATATATTTAAAAAATTTCTTACGATCTATTCTGCAACAAGACGCATCTTATGATCGTTCCGAGCGTTTGTACCAGTGATCGGCAAATTCGATCCGAGAACATTCAGGTTCGTTCTGTCGATCTACGCACGGCGGCAGCCAAGGGAGCGGCGCGCCCGCGATGGGACGAGCGCCCGCACCCCGGCAACCGGCTCACCTGTTCTCCGGCGGCCTCTGGCTCGCATAGGCCTTCAGCATGGACACGACCGTGCCCAGGCCATCGGCGTTGCAGGCCTCGTAGCTGTCGTAGCGGTTCCCGTCCGTCGTGAACCACAGCAGCCGGTCCTTGAACCCCATCAGCACGGCATCCTTGCTGGACCGGAAGGTCCGCATCGGCACGTAGCCGAAGCCCTGCAACTCGCGGACCTGGGCGTCGTTCTGGGCGTCGTAGAGGGTGGGGTCGTCGGGCTGCAGGACGTTGACGAAATGCAGCTTCGGCCCCTCCTGCCAGATCAGCACCTTGCCCTGCAGAAAGCTGGCCGGGGCGACATCGGAGGCATCGCAGGACCCGCCGTGGGCGTAGAGACCCGACGGGATCTCCGCGCCCTTGGTCCGCCCCGCCGCCGCGACCGCGGATTCGAGGAGGCCCACCTTCTTGGCCGCGCCCCCGCGGGCGCCGATCTGCTGCGGTGTCAGGAGATCGACGAGGCCGATGAAACCGCTGCCCCCGGCGGGCAGCCTCACCTTGATCCAGGTCCGCAGGACGGCCTGTACCTCCGGCACCGACCGGAAGGCGTCGGGGTCACCCTCGAACACCATTCCGAGCGCCTGGAGCGGCTTGCTCGTCGTGATGGTGGAGACCACCGGGAACGCGGCGGCGGGTCCCGACCGGACGGCGACCGAAGGCCGGGCGGCATAATAGGTCGGCGACGCGGCACGCCGGAGCGGACCCGGGGCGGGCTGGGCCGCGGCCGGGGCAGGGGCGTCGGCCGGAGCCTCGTCGGCGTGCACGGCGCGGCCTAAGGCGAGCGTCGCCGCGAGGGCGAGAAGTGAAAGGCTGATCGCTGTTCGCAGCATGTCCCGATCCGACGCCGATATCCGGGCAGCAGAGCCGACCTTTTGGCTGAAAAGTTGGCACGCCCCCGTCGAGCCACCCCAATGCCCGGCGCGCGCCGCCTCGCGGGCGCTCGGGTGCCCGCGCCATGACCTCGGCCGTGCACGCGTCGATGGAGAGCAGGCGGCCGGGGCGGCCTCGAGGAGGGTTCCGGGGCGGATCGTCGGACTGTCCCGACCCGCAGGGCTGTCGGGCGGGACGCGGGCGTGTCGCCCGGCCGGGTCGCCGACCCGTCATTTTCGCATCGTGATCGGGTCCATGGGCACCGTCCAGAGCCGCTGGAGAGGTTCCACGATCCTTTTTTGTCCAGAAATCAAGCGGCAGGGCCCGACAATCGTAGCTATGCGACAGAATGTAGCATATGTTAGTGCTCCCGGCGGAGCCGCCGCGTAAGTCTGAGGCCGGAGGTGCGCTGTCAGATGATCAATCCGTTCATCCGCAAGCTCGAAACTCTCACTGGCCTGTCGGATGAGCAGCGTCACGCGCTCGAAAAGCTCACCGACCGGGTCCACCACCTCGGATCCCGCGAGAACATCATGGACGAGGGCGACGAGCCCGACCTCGTCAACATCGTCCTCAGCGGCTGGGCCTGCCGCTACAAGCTGCTGCCGGACGGGCGCCGTCAGATCAGCGCGCTGATGCTGCCCGGCGACATGTGCGACCCTTACGCGTTCCTGCTGCGGACCATGGACCACGCGCTCGGCACGCTCACGCCCGTCACCCTGGCCAAGGTTCCGGCCCATGTGATCCGCGACCTCACGGCCAGCAGCCCCCACCTCGCCGAGGCGCTGTGGTGGCAGATGCTCGAAGCGGTCGAGATCCAGCGCGAGTGGACCGTCAGCCTCGGCCGTCGCACGGCGGTCGAGCGGCTGGCCCACCTGTTCTGCGAACTGTCGGTGCGCCTGGGCAGCCTCGGGCTCACCAACGGTCCGTCCTGCGACCTGCCGATCACGCAGGGCGACCTCGCCGACGCCACCGGACTGTCCACCGTACACGTCAACCGCAGCTTGCAGGAGCTGCGGGCGAGCGGGCTCGTCGAAGTGCGCAACCGGCGGCTCACGCTGCTCGATAAATCGGGACTCATGGACCTTGCGATGTTCGACCCCACCTACCTTCAACGCCGCCTCGTCTGACGGCGCTGCGGCCGAACGTGGATCATGTTCGTCCGCCTGGGCTCACAGGGTCGATGTTCGCACATGTCCGTTGACAATCTGCTTTACCGGGTCAAGGCCCTCGAAAACGACAATGCCCGGCTGAGGCGCCTGCTCGACCTGCGCGGGTCCCCGCCCGGGCTCCGGAACCAGACCCGCAAGACCCTGGCGATGGTGCGCGACGTGGTGCGGCGGTCGGCCGAAACGAGCGGCAGCGTCGAGGACTATGCGGCGCACCTCGAGGGCCGGCTCGACGCCGTGTTCAGGATCCAGACCACCATCGCCAACCGCCTGCTCGGCGGCGTCGGCCTGCACACGCTGCTGACGGACGAGCTGATGGTCCATGCCATCAGCGGTCGTGAACGGCTGTCCATCGACGGTCCGGACATCCTCCTGCAGCCGTCCGCGGCGAGCGCCTGCGCCCTCGCGTTCCATGAACTCGCCACCAACGCGATGAAGTTCGGGGCCCTGAGCGTGCCGGAGGGGCGCCTTGCCGTGACCTGGTCCGTCCGGGCGGGCGACGACGGCGAGCCGTGGCTGGCGCTGGACTGGATCGAGAGCGGCGTGAGCCTGCCGGCCGCGCCGGTCCGGCGCGGCTTCGGGGCCGAGGTGATCGAGCATGCCGTGCCCTGCGAGCTCGACGGCCGGGGGGTGCTCGAGTTCACGCCCGACGGCCTGCGCTGCACCATCCATCTGCCGATGACGCCCGCCCTGGGCAGTCTGCGCGAGCTGCATCCCCTCGAGTTCTTCGACGGCGAGGCCTCGGCCGACTGACCTCGATCCGGTCGTCCACGAGGTGCCGCGCGCCGCCTCGGTGCGCTGGCGGACCATGCCGGGGTCGGACAGGTCGCGCGGCCCGAAATCCACGTCGCAAGCGCCGCTTCCGTGCGTTGCGGCGTGCCGCCATTCCCTATACGCGGGTGCCTGAGCGACAGGGACCACGATATGGCGGACCAATCCAGCGTGTCGACCGGCAATGCCGGACTTGATGCGATCCTCGGCGGTGGACTGCCGGCCGACCGCATGTATCTGCTCGAAGGGTCGCCGGGGTCCGGCAAGACCACCCTCGCCATGGCGTTCCTGCTCGATGGGCTGCGCCGCGGCGAAGCGGTGCTCTACGTCACCCTGTCGGAGAGCCGCGAGGAGCTGCTGGCCGTCGCGGCCTCCCACGACCTGTCCCTCGAAGGCATGCCGATCTTCGAACTCGCCTCGGCCGACGAGGCCATCGGGCAAGGCACGGAACAGTCGGTCTTCCATCCCTGGGAGACCGAACTCGGCCAGACCGTCGCCCTGATCCAGGCCGAGGTGGAGCGTGTCCGGCCCACGCGCGTCGTCCTCGACAGCCTGTCGGAGCTGCGGCTCCTGTCCCAGGATCCGTTGCGCTTCCGGCGCCAGGTCCTGGCCCTCAAGCAATATTTCGACCCGCGCGGCGCCACCGTGATCCTCGTCGACGACATGGCGGGGAACGGGGGCGCCGGCGACATGCACCTGCACAGCATCTGCCACGGCGTCGTCACGTTGGAGCGCTTGACCCTCGACTTCGGTGCCGCGCGCCGCCGCCTGCAGGTCCAGAAGCTGCGAGGCGTCGACTTCATCGCCGGCTACCACGATTTCACGATCCGGCGCGGTGGGCTCGACATCTTCCCGCGCCTGATCGCCGGGAACCACCACGAGGTCTTCATCGGCGACGCGGTGTCGAGCGGCAATGCGGAACTCGACGCCATGCTGGGCGGCGGACCCCTGCACGGCACGACCATGCTGCTGGCCGGGCCGGCCGGTGCGGGCAAGACCAACATCGCCCTGCATTACCTCGACGCCGCATGTGCCCGCGGCGAGACCTGCGCCATCTTCGTCTTCGACGAGCGCATCGGCACGATGTTCTCGCGCGCCAAGGCCTTCGGCATCGACCTCGCCGCCCATGTCGCCCGCGGGCACCTCAGCGTCGACCAGATCGACCCTGCCGAACTGTCGCCGGGCGAGTTCACCGCCCGCGTCCAGCGGCACGTTGAAGGCGGCGGCGCCCGCCTCATCGTGATCGACAGCCTGAACGGCTACCTCGCCGCGATGCCGCAGGAGAAGCAGCTCACCCTGCAACTGCACGAGCTGCTCTCGTACCTCAACCACAAGGGCGTGACGACCCTGCTGATCAACCCGCAACCAGGGTTGCTCGGCAACATGGCGGCCGGCACGCTGAATGTCAGCTACATCGCCGACACGGTGCTGCTGCTGCGGTTCTTCGAGGCCGGCGGCCGGGTCCGAAAGGCGATCTCGGTCATCAAGAACCGGTCGGGCGTGCACGAGGACACGGTGCGGGAGCTGCGCGTCGACGCAGGCGGGCTCCGCGTCGGCGCGCCGCTCACGAGTTTCAGGGGCGTCCTCGCCGGCACTCCGGAATATACGGGCGGCGAGACGTCGCTGATGGAAGACCGCCACCATGCCCCATAGGCGTGCCGCACAGGGCTTCCGCGTCCTCGTCACGGCACCCTTCGGACACGATGCCCGGAACGTCGCGGCCCAGCTCGGCCAGGCCGGCTACGACGTCCAGGTCTGCGCGCGCCTGGGCATCCTGGCGCGGACGTTCAACGACGACGTCGGGGCGATCCTGTTGACGGCCGAGGCGCTGCGCGACGACATCGCGGCCTTCGACGAGGCCCTGGCGGCGCAGCCCACGTGGTCCGACGTCCCGGTGGTGCTGCTGGCCCCCCGGCAGGACGGCCGACGCGCGGCGCCCGACATCTGGCGCCGGTCCCTGCCGGCGTCGGCGACCAACGCCATGGTGCTGGAGCGTCCGCTGAGTTCGAGTTCGCTCATCAGCGCGGTCGCTTCCGCGCTGCGGTCACGCCAGCGCCAGTTCGAGATGCGGGACCGGCTCGCCGAGCTCGCGCTCAGCCGGGAGACGCTGGAGCGGCGCGACCGGGAACTCCGCTTCGCGCTCGAGGCGGGCCGCTTCGGCACCTGGAGCGTCGACATCTCCAGCATGGCGCTGACGACCTCGGACGTGTTCCGATCGATCTTCGGCCGCAGCACGGAGGAGCCCTTCGGCTACGACGACCTTCGGGCCACGATCGCGCCCGAGGATCGGGCCCGCATGGACGAAGCGTTCCGCCGCGCGCTCCAGACGGGCGAGGACTACGACCTCGAGTACCGGCTCGTGACGCCGGGTGGAACGCGCTGGATCGGCATCCGCGGACGGCCGTCCCTGGGACCGGACGGTTCGCCGTTGCGGCTCGACGGCATCGCGCTCGACATCACCGACCGGCGGACGGCGGAGGCCGCCCTGCGTGAGCTCAACACCACCCTGGAGCAGCAGGTGCGCGAGCGCACCGACCAGCTGATGGTCCAGGAGGAAGCGCTCCGCCAGTCGCAGAAGATGGAGGCCGTGGGCCAGCTGACGGGCGGCATCGCGCACGACTTCAACAACCTGCTCACCATCATCCGCTCGTCGGTCGACCTGCTGCGTCGACCCTCGCTCGCCGAGGACCGCCGCCGCCGCTATCTCGACGCCGTGTCGGAGACGGTGGACCGCGCCGCCAAGCTGACCGGGCAGCTGCTCGCCTTCGCGCGCCGCTCGGCCCTGCTGCCGGAGGTCTTCGACATCGGGGCGAGGCTGGCGGCCGTGGCGGACCTGCTCGACACCGTGACGGGCGCGCGGATCCGCATCGCCCTCGAGATGCCCGACGAGCCCTGCTACGTGCGGGCGGACGTGAGCCAGTTCGAGACCGCGCTGGTCAACATCGCGGTCAATGCGCGCGACGCCATGCGGGGCGAGGGATGCCTCACGCTCCGCCTGCATCGGGACACCGGCCTGCCGCCCATCCGGGGCCACGGCGGCAACGAGGCCCCGTTCGTGGCCGTGGCGCTGTCCGATACCGGCGAAGGCATCCCGCCCGAGAGGCTGGCCCGCATCTTCGAGCCCTTCTTCACCACCAAGGAGGTCGGCAAGGGCACGGGGCTGGGCCTGTCCCAGGTGTTCGGCTTCGCCAAGCAGTCGGGCGGCGACATCGATGTCGCGAGCGTCGTGGGCCAGGGCACGACGTTCACGCTCTACCTGCCGCGCGTCCCGGCGCCCGACGGCGCCTCCGAGCCGGACAGCCCCGCCGAGACCGGGACGGTGCCGTCCGGCGGGGGGCGGCGCGTCCTCGTGGTCGAGGACAACGTCGAGATCGGCCGCTTCGCCACGCAGATCCTCAACGACCTCGGCTACCGGACCATGTGGGTGCCGAACGCCAGCGACGCCCTGTCCCACCTCGCGGCCGCGGCGACGCGGTTCAACGTCGTGTTCTCGGACGTCGTGATGCCCGGCATGAGCGGCATCGACTTCGCCCACGAGGTCCGGCGGCGTCATCCGGACCTGCCCGTGGTGCTGACCTCGGGCTACAGTCACGTCCTCGCCGAGGAAGGGCCGCACGGCTTCGACCTCGTCCACAAGCCCTATTCCGCCGAGCAGATCAGCCGGGCCCTCCACCGCGCCATCCAGGGGCCCCGGTCACCCGACTGACGGGCGAGGAGGCGGCCTGCGGGGTGCGGGCGCGGATCCGGGGCGCACGCCAGGGCAAGGGCGTGGCGGCTCGGATATGGAGGAGTGATCCGCCGCTCCCGCCTGCGACATGCGCGGCTGCGCTGCGGACCGTTCCAGTGGCAAGCGAAGGCCGACCGGGACGCCTGGCCATGACGGGATGGAGGGCGTGGACCGATGTCGCGCCACCATGCCGTCCCTCGACCGGTTTGCCTGTCGTCCCTCCTCCATCATGCCCGGGCTTGTCCCGGGCACCCACGCCGGCTCGCGCCATCGTCGCCATGCAAAATCGTCAGCCGCGCGACCGCGCCACGCAGGCCGGATGAAGGTCCTCGGGACCAGCGGGGCCGTAACGCGATCAAATTTCTAGAATAGGTCCAGTGCCCTGGCGGAGAGAGCGGGATTCGAACCCGCGATACGGTTTCCCGTATACACACTTTCCAGGCGTGCGCCTTCAACCACTCGGCCACCTCTCCGTCCGGCGCTCGCACGCCGGTCCGGTGCGCGTGGCACCGGTCGGCCCCCGTGTGGAAGGGCACGGGCGGGATCTACCGCGGAAGAGGACGGAGCGCAACAGGGCGCGGCGGCTTTCGCGGGCCGCGGTTTTGGGAGGAGGCGGCGGCGGCGCGGCAGAGTATGGTGGCGGCTGCGCGGGGCCGGAGCGGCCCCGGCAGGGCGAGCATGGCGATGATCCGGTTCCTGTTCCGCAGCCTCGGCTTCCTGCTGCTGGCCTCAGCCTTCGCGGCCCTCGTGGTGGACGGCACGCGGTCCATCGCGGGAGGACGCCTGTTGCTCTACTCCCTCGCCGACACGGGGACCTGGCTCGGTGCCGCGCGCCTCGCCGCGGCGGCGGGCCTGCCCGAGGCGCCGGCGGTGCTGCAGCGCCTCGGCGCCGGCCTGCTCGGGGCGCCGGGCTGGGTCGTCGCCGGCCTCGTCGGGCTCGCGCTGCTCCATGCGGGCCGGCCGCGGCTCGCGCCGCCCGGGCTTTCGGGTCGCCGCGCCTGACATCCGGCCCGCCGGTGCCCATATGGGACCCGAGACGAACACGAAGAGGACCCGCACCATGCTGTTCCGCAAGCCCGCCACCCTGCCCAAGGCCTCCGAAGCCCTGCCGGGACGCCCGGACCCGCTGCCCACGCAGGAGCGGCACCTCGTCCTCGGCACGCCGCTCAAGGGTCCCTATCCGCCGGGCACCGAGATCGCCTATTTCGGCATGGGCTGCTTCTGGGGGGCGGAGCGGCTGTTCTGGCAGCTCGGCCGGGGCATCGTCACCACGGCGGTGGGCTACCAGGGCGGGCAGACGCCGAACCCCACCTACGAGGAGACCTGCACCGGCATGACGGGCCATGCCGAGGTCGTGATGGTGGCGTTCGACCCGGAGGTCGTCTCCTACGCGGACCTCCTGAAACTGTTCTGGGAGAGCCACGACCCGACCCAGGGCATGCGCCAGGGCAACGACGTCGGCACGACCTACCGGTCGACCCTCTACACCACGACCCCCGCGCAGCTCGCCGAGGCCGAGGCGTCCCGGGCGGCCTACGGCGAGGCCCTCAAGGCCTCGGGCAAGGGACCGATCACGACCGAGATCCGGCCCGCGCCGGACTTCTTCTTCGCCGAGACCTACCATCAGCAGTATCTGCAGAGGAACCCGGGCGGCTATTGCAACCTCGCCGGCACGGGCGTGTCCTGCCCGGTCGGGCTCGGCATCGCGGCGGAATAGGGCGCGTCGCGCGGGGACCGGGCACCGGCTCCGGTCCCCGCCGGTTCAGGGGGTGACCAGCACCTGGCGGCAGGCCGCCGGCATCTGGGCCAGGGTCAGCGGCGGCTTCGGCCGGGCGTTCGGGTTCGGGCGCGGGTGGAGCACCTCGGGCTTGAACCACCACGCCAGCGACGCGTCGCAGCCCTCGCTCCCGCTCACGGGCGGCTGCGGGGTGCAGCTCGCATCGCCCTCCGGGCAGGCGATGCGCACGTGGAAATGGTAGTTGTGGCCCCACATGGGCCTGACCTTGGCGAGCCAGCCGCGGTCGCCGGTGGCCTGCCGGCAGATGGCCTTCTTGATCGCCGGGTTGACGAAGATGCGCTCGACCTCCGGCTGCTCCGCCGCGGCCTTGATGAGCGCCAGGTGCTGGGGCGTCCACTTCTCGGGGTCGACGTCGAGCCCGTCGGGGCGCACCACGTTGGTGGCCGACATGAACTCCCGCTCCTGGCGCGACAGTTCGCGATGGGGCATCGGCGAGAGCCAGATGTCGGCGTCGAGGCCGACCTGGTGGGAGGCATGGCCGGTCAGCATGGGCCCGCCGCGCGGCTGCGAGATGTCGCCGACCAGCAGCCCCGGCCAGCCGTTGACGGCCGGCACGTCCTTGGCGAATCGCTCCAGGAAGGCGATCAGCCGGGGGTTCCCCCAATTGCGGTTGCGCGACAGCCGCATCACCTGCCAGGCCTCGCCGTTGATCGGCAGCGCTTCGGCCCCGGCGAGGCAGCCCTTGGCGTAGAAGCCGATCGAGCGGGCCTCGAGGTCCGCCGGTGCGAGGGCGCGGCCGAACAGCTGCTTGGCGGGCAGCCCGGGGTCGGCCGGATCGGCGATCGGGGGCAGGGGCTGGGGATCGAGCGTCCCGCGGTCCTGGGCGAGGGCGGGACCCGCGGCGAGGAGGCCGAGAGCCACGAGGGCCAGCCCGGCCGCGAGGGACACCGCGACCGCGGCCCGGCGAGTGACGACATGCATGCTCGACCGGCTCCCGTCTCGCCTCACGTCCGCTCGGGCTCATGGGCCCCGAGCGGCCCGAAGCTCTCGACGACGCTCTCGTAGACCTGCCGCTTGAACGGGATGATGAGCTCCGGCAGGCGCTCGATCCGCTCCCAGCGCCACGCGTCGAACTCGGGCTTGAGCCCGTGCTCGGGCCGGTCGATGTTGATCTCGCGCTCGTCGCCCTCGAACCTGAAGGCGAACCACTTCTGCTTCTGGCCGCGGTAGCGCCCCTTCCAGCTCCGCCGCGACAGGTCGGACGGGAGGTCGTAGGTGAGCCATTGCGGCACTTCGGCCAGGAACGACACCGAGGACACGCCGGTCTCCTCGCGCAGTTCGCGCAAGGCCGCGGCGCGCGGCAACTCGCCTGAATCGATGCCGCCCTGCGGCATCTGCCACTCGTAGCCGAGGTTGCCGGGATCGGCGACGCGCTTGGACCGGCGGCGGCCGATGAAGACGAGGCCCTCCGGGTTGAACAGGGTGATGCCCACGCAGGGGCGATAGGCGGATTGCGACATGGCGGATATCCGACGCTCGACGTTTCTCTCTCTGACGCTAATCTCGCCGATTTTGGCGTGAGCAGAAGCGGAAACTTCGGGACGGTGCGTCGCGGGCGGGGACAGACGACCCGGCGCGGTCCGCAACGGCGCCCCGGCGCGCCGGGGCCAAGCGAAATCGCGACGCGCGGCTCTGGATTTTTCCGGGCCGCGGGCCTATGTTCTTCGGGCGGAGCTGCGGGGTGCGTGAGGACTGTATTCCCGGGGCCTTATCGATTCCAACGGGAGCTGTCCCTGTTCTCGACCGTGGTCTTGAGCACACGGCGCCCACCTACGTTGTAGGTTCCCGGGATCGATATCCCACGGCCACTGCGGCCCCGCACTTTATCTCTTCTTCGCGCGGCCTCCCCTTCGTGCGGTCGAACGGGTCGCGCATGAGCCTCCGGCAGGTCAAGGACGACGTCCGCTCCGCGGCGCTGGCGCGCCGGGCCGCGGTCGATCCCGCCCGGCGCACCGCCGCCGCGGCCTCGTTCGCCCGGGATGGGCTCGCGGCGGCGCTCCGCCTCGCGCCCCGGCCGGCGCCTCTCGTCTCGGCCTTCCTCCCCATCCGCGACGAGCCGGACACCCGGCCGCTGCTGGCGGCACTGGCCCGCGCCGGCATCGCCACCGCCCTGCCGGCGACGCCGCCGCGCGGGCAACCGCTGCGCTTCCGCGGCTGGCGGGACGGCGATGCGCTCGTGCCGGGGCGGTTCGGGACGGCCGAACCCCTGGCGCAGGCGCCCGACGCGGCGCCGGACCTGCTGTTCGTGCCGCTCGCCGCCTTCGACCGGCGCGGGTTCCGCCTGGGCTATGGGGCGGGCTATTACGACGGGGCGCTGCTGCGGCTGCGGCAGAAGCAGCCGGTCGTCGCGATCGGGCTCGCCTATGCGGTCCAGGAGGTCGCGTGCGTGCCGACGGAGCCGCACGACCAGCGGCTCGATGCCGTGCTGACCGACGAGGGCCTCATGACGTTCGGATCTCCCTGATGCGCATCCTCTTCGTCGGCGACGTCATGGGCCGGTCGGGCCGTGCCGCCATCGCGGCCGAACTGCCGAACCTGCGGTCGCGCTGGGCGCTCGACCTCGTGGTGGTCAACGGCGAGAACGCGGCGGGCGGCACCGGCATCACCGAATCCATCTGCAACGACATCCTGTCGGCGGGCGCCGACGCCGTGACGCTGGGCAACCATGCCTTCGACCAGCGCGAGGCGCTGGTGTTCATCGGCCGGCAGCCGCGCCTCGTGCGGCCGCTCAACTACCCGCCCGGGACGCCGGGGCGCGGCGCCGCGCTGGTCGACCTCCACGACGGGCGGCGCGCGCTCGTGCTCAACGTCATGGGCCGGGTCTTCATGGACCCGCTCGACGACCCCTTCGCGGGACTCGAGCGCGAGATCGAGGCCTGCCCGCTCGGCCTCGCCTGCGACGCCGTGGTGGTCGACGTCCACGCCGAGGCGACGAGCGAAAAGAACGCCATCGGCCACGTGCTCGACGGGCGGGCCAGCCTTGTCGTGGGCACCCACACCCACATGCCGACGGCGGACCACCGCGTGCTGCCGGGCGGCACCGCCTATATGTCGGACGCCGGCATGACGGGCGACTACGACAGCGTGATCGGCGTCGACAAGGAGGAGCCCATCCGCCGCTTCCTCCAGCGCACGCCGGGCAGCCGCTACGAGCCCGCGGGCGGCCCCGCGACGCTGTGCGGCGTGGCGGTCGAGACCGACGACGCGACCGGCCTCGCCGTGAAGGTCGCGCCCGTGCGCATCGGCGGCTGCCTGTCGCCGGCGCTGCCCGACTTCTGGTCCTGAGCCTCGCGGCTCAGGCGGGAGGCGCGAGGTCGGCGAGCGCGACGGGCCGGGCATGCGGCCGCGTCGCCAGCATGGAATCGATGAGGGCCAGCGCTTCCCGCCGCCCGCTGTTGCGGACCTGTTCGAACGGCGTGAAGGTCTGCCGGAAGGCGAGCGCGGCGAAGACGTCGCGGTAGCGCCGGAGCTCCCCCGGGGTCAGCGGCACGCCGCGCACGAAGGCCTTGTGGGTCGAGATGGTGGTGGCCCGTCGGCGGTCGTCGGGGTCGAGCTCGAACTTCAGCGCGTCGCCGCAGAACAGGATGCCGCGACCCCGGTCGAACAGGACCGTGTGGCCGTCGAAGTGGCCGGCCGTGTGGTGCAGTTCGAGGCCGGGCAGGGGTTCGAGCAGGCCGTCGAACGGCCAGGTGACGCAGACCGCGGCCGACCAGGCGAGGTCGCCGGGATGGAGCGCCAGCTCCGGGTCGAACCGGTCCTGGATCTGCCAGAGCGCGCCGTAGCTGTGGGGGTGGGAGGCGGAGAGCACCTGCACGCCGCCGAGCGATGCGATGAAGGCCAAAGCTTCGGGGCTGAAGGCCGCGCAGCCCTCGAACATGAGGTTGCCGGCCGGATGCTGCAGAAGGTAGCTCATGGCGCCGATGCCGCTCACCGGCGCGTTCCAGAAGCGCCAGACGCCGGGCTCGAGCTCCTGCCAATGGCAGGGATAGAGGGCCTGCGCCTCGGCGAGGGTGCGGAAGCTCCACCCCGCCTGCGGCACGACGTGCCGGGCATCGAGGCAGAGCGGGCAGGCCGGCGGCACCTCGAAATGCCGCTGCCAGAAACCGCAATTGTCGCAGAAGAAGGGTGGCAGATCGAGCGCGCCCGCGAAGGGAAGGTAGCCGGGGCTCACGCGTGAAGCCCGGGGCTGAGGGTCGGCGATCGGGTCTGACGCAAGGCGGCCTCCGTGGGGTGCTCCGCACGACATCGGGCGCGGGGCGGCGGCGTCCAGTGCGCGCCGCCGCGGCGCGGCCCCGCGCGGCTTGACACTCCGCCGCGGCTGCCCGTATCGACGGGGCGCCGCGGGCCCGCGCCCGCCGTAAGCGTTCACGTCAACCAACGCGCCATCGGCCCCCGGCTGTCCGGGGACCAGGACCAGGCGCTCCCATGACGACGACCGCACATCACTCCACCACCGACCGGACCGCCTTCGCCGGCATCGGTCCGCTGTTCCCCGTCGTGTTCGGCGGCTATCTCGCGCTCGGGCTTCCCCTGCCCGTGCTGGCCCTGCAGGTCCATGACCGCCTCGGCTTCGATGCCGTGACGGTCGGCTGGGTCGTCGGCATCCAGGCGTTGTCGACGGTGCTGACGCGCCAGACGGCGGGCCGCCTCACCGACACGCGCGGGCCGAAGCGCGCCGTCCTGTTCGGCCTGCCCCTCGCCGCGCTGGCGGGCCTGCTCTACCTCGTCTCGGACGGGCTCGCCGACCGGCCCGGCCTCAGCCTCGCCGCGCTCCTCGCCGGGCGCATCCTGCTCGGGCCCGCCGAGAGCCTGTTCCTCACCGGCACCATGGCCTGGGGCATCGCCCGGCTCGGCCCCACCCGGACCGGGCGCGTCATGGCCTGGCAGGGGATCGGGATCTTCGGCGCGCTGGCCATCGGGGCGCCTCTCGGCCTCGCCATCATGGCGCGTTTCGGCTTCGCCGGCGTGGCCGTCGTGGCCCTGGCGGTGCCGTTGCTGGCGCTGGCCGTCGCGGTCGCGGTGCCGCCCGAGCCGGGCATCCCCGGGGCGCGCCTGCCGTTCTCGCGCGTGCTGGCCCTGATCTGGCGCCAGGGCTGCGGGCTCATGCTGGCGGGGGTGCCCTTCGCGGCGCTGGCGGCCTTCATCAGCCTCCACTACGCGGCCCGGGGCTGGACCGGGGCCGGCCTGGCGCTGTCCGGCTTCGGCCTCGGCTATATCGCGATGCGGGTCTTCTTCGCCCATTGGCCCGACAGGTTCGGGGGCGCCCGGGTCGCGGCGGGGTCACTCGCCGTCGAGGCGCTGGGCCAGCTGGTGCTGTGGGCGGCCCAGGGCGCTGGAACGGCGCTGGCGGGCGCCACGCTCACCGGCATCGGCTTCTCGCTGGTCTTCCCGGCCCTCGGCGTCGAGGCGACCCGGCGCGTGCCGCCCCAGAGCCGCGGCCTCGCCGTGGGCGGCTTCGTGGCCTTCCTCGACCTCGCGCTCGGCCTGACGGGACCCCTGGCGGGGCTGCTCGCCACCGGGTTCGGCTACGCGTCGGTGTTCCTGGCCGGCGCGGCCTGCTGCGGGCTCGCGACCCTGACGCTGGTCGGGGCCGGCGGGAGGCGCGCGGGAGCCTGACCGGACCCCTCCGCCGCGCTCGCCGGCCGTTCCTGCCGCGGCTCGATCAGGTCCCAACGGTTCCCGTAAAGGTCCTCGAAGACCGCCACGGTCCCATAGGGCTCGCGGCGCGGCGCTTCGAGGAACCGCACGCCCTGCGCCGTGAAGGCGCGGTAGTCGCGCGTGAAGTCGTCCGTCGACAGGAAGAAGGCCACGCGCCCGCCCGTCTGGCGTCCTACGGCGTCCGCCTGGTGCGGGTCCCCGGCCTGCGCCAGGAGCAGGCCGGCACCGCCGCCACGCTCCGGGCGGACCACGACCCAGCGTTTGCCGCCGTCCTGCGGCTCGTCGGCGATCAGCGCGAACCCGAGCCGGTCCACGTAGAACGCGATCGCTTCGTCGTAATCGGCCACCACGAGGGTGACGAGGTCGATCGCCCGCATGCCGTTTCCTTAAACCCCATCCGTGAGCGCGACACGCCGACCCGGTGCGGGCACGGCAACGGCCCGGCTGCTCCCGGCCGCCGTGGCGGCTCACGACCACCTCTCTGCAATATCATCGGTTTGGTCGACAGATATCGCACGTCACGCGAACCCCGTCGGCAGCGCGGTGTCGTCCTTCAGCGTCTCCATCGAGATCGAGGCCGAGACGTCGAAGAGTTCGACGCGGCCGACCAGGGCCTTGTAGACGGTGTCGTAGTGCTCGACGTTGGGCAGCACCATCTTGAGCACGTAGTCGTAATGGCCGGTGAGCCGATGCACCTCGACGATCTCGGGGATGTCGGCGAGGGCGCGGCGGAAGGCTTCGAGCCAGTCGGCGGCGTGGCGCGTGGTCCGTACCATCACGAAGACCGTGGTCGGGACCCGCATGGCGCGCCTGTCGAGGATCGCCACCTGGCGGGCGATGTAGCCCGCCTCCCGCAGCCGCGCGATGCGCCGCGAGCAGGCCGAGACGCTGAGCGACACGCGCTCGGCGAGGTCGGTCACCGAAGTCTCGGCATCGCGCTGGAGATGGGTGAGGAGCCGGCGGTCGCGGTCGTCGAGCATCCCGTCATTCTGCGCCGTCGTGCGATGCCGCGCAAGCGATCGGCGCTGCGCTGTCCATCGACGCTTCGTCGTTGCGCGAAAGAACACCTATCAGTTCCCGAACGCGCGCCCTTTGTCGCGGTCCTGCGCCATGATGACGATGGGTTCAGCGAAGGAGCGCAGCGTGAAGACGATCGGCCTCATCGGCGGCATGTCCTGGGAGAGCACCCTGGTCTACTACCGCATGCTCAACGAGGGCGTGCGGTCCCGGCGCGGCGCGCTGCACTCCGCCGCGGTGCTGCTGCACTCGCTCGATTTCGAATCCGTCGTCCGCCTGCAGAAGGCCGGCCGATGGGACGAGGCCGGCGCCATGCTGGGTGCGGCCGGGGCCGGCCTCGCCCGGGCGGGCGCCGATTGCGTGCTGATCTGCACCAACACGATGCACCTCGTCTCGGGGCCCGTCGCGCGCGCCGCGGGCGTGCCGCTGATCGACATCATCGCCGAGACCGGGCGGGAGATCGCGGCCGCGGGCTGCCGCCGCCCGCTGCTCCTCGCCACCCGCTACACGATGGAGCACGGCTTTTATGCCGAACGCATGCTGGCCGGTTGCGGCGTCTCCGTGATGGTGCCGGGCGCGGACGACCGCGGGCTCGTGCACGGCATCATCTTCGACGAGCTCTGCCAGGGGCTTGTGCGAGAAGTCTTCACGCGCGCGCATGATGGAGGTCATCGCCCGCGGCATGGCGGCCGGGGCCGATTGCGTGATCCTCGGCTGCACCGAGATCTGTCTGCTGATCGATCCCGACGGCCTGCCGCTGCCCGGCTTCGATTCCACGACGATCCACGCCCGCGCGGCGCTCGACTTCGCGCTCGGCGCCGAGAGCCCGCTGCTGCGCGACGCCGCCTGACGCCATGTGCCGCTTCCTCGCCTATCTCGGCGCGCCGACGTTCCTCGACCGGCTTCTGGTCGAGCCGCCGGCCTCGCTGGTCGCGCAGTCGCTGGCCGCGCGGGAAGCCAAGACGGTCGTCAATGCGGACGGATGCGGCATCGGCTGGTACGGCGAACGCAACGAGCCCGGGATCTACCACGGTGTGCTTCCGGCCTGGTCGGACGGCAACCTGTCGTCGCTGTGCCGGCAGATCCGCAGCGGGCTCTTCCTGGCGCATGTGCGGTCGGCGACGTCGGGCGACGTGTCGCCGTCGAACTGCCATCCCTTCGCGTCCGGCCGCCACCTCTTCATGCACAACGGCCAGATCGGCGGTTACGAGCGCATCCGGCGGCGCGTCGATGCCCTGATCCCCGACGACCTTTACGGACAGCGCCGCGGCAACGGCGACAGCGAGGTCATCTTCCTCGCCGCGCTGGCCCGCGGCCTCGCGGACGACCCCGCAGGCGCCATGGCGGCGACGCTGGCCGAGATCCTGGCCATCATGCGGGCGGCGGGGATCGACAGGCCGCTGCGGTTCGCCGCTGTCCACGCCGACGGCTCCCGGCTGCGCTGCTTCCGCTGGGCGAGCGACGGCCGCTCGCCGACGCTCTACTGGCGGCGCGAGGTCACGGGCCGGGTCGTGGCCTCCGAACCCTTTGACGCCGGCGCCGGCTGGACCGCCATCCCGCACGGCAGCGTCCTCACGCTCGGCCCGGACGGCGAGGAGCGCGGCGAGGCGTTCGGGCCCGACGCGACGGACACCGCCCGGCGCCCGACGCTGGCCGCCTGACCGGCCTCGTAACGCTTGCGGCGCGGCGCCGATGACGTCAGGAACGGTTCGCAACCGTTTCGGGAGTCCTGATGTCCTCGGCCCTCGCCGCCCCGCCGCCGTCCGGAGATGCGTTCCGGGCGGAGCCGCCCCGCGGCTCCTGGCTGCAGCCGGTCTCGACCGGGCTCCTCGCCGCCCTCGTGGGCTTCGCATCGACCTTCACGATCGTGCTCCAGGGGCTGACCCGGGTCGGTGCGACGCCGGCCGAGGCGGCGTCGGGCCTGCTCGCCATCTGCGTGGCCCAGGGCCTGCTGTCGATCGGGTTCAGCCTGTGGCGGCGCGAGCCGATCTCGATCGTCTGGTCGACGCCGGGTTCCGCCCTGATGATCGCCACGGGCCTGCCGGCGGGCGGCTATCCCGCGGCGGTCGGCGCCTTCCTATTCGCGGCGGCGCTGATCGTCGCGGCGGGGGTCTGGTCGCCCTTCGGGCGCCTCGTCGGCGCGATCCCCAGGAGCCTCGCCAGCGCCATGCTGGGCGGCATCCTGTTCGGCCTCTGCCTCGCCCCCGTGAAGGCCATGGCGGAGGTGCCCGCACTCGCCGCCCCGATCGTGCTCGCCTGGGCGCTCGCCTGGCGGTTCGCCCGCGCCTATGCGGTCCCGGTGGCGCTCGTCGTCACCGTGGCGGTGGTGGTCTTCGTCACGAAACTGCCGCCGGGGGCCCTGGCGGGGAGCTGGCCGCATCCGGCCTTCACGCCGCCGGCCCTCGTCTGGGCGACGCTCGGCAGCCTCGGCCTGCCGCTGTTCATCGTCACCATGGCGTCCCAGAACGTCCCCGGCCTCGCGGTGCTGCAGGCCAATGGCTACCGGCCGCGGATCGGCCCGATCTTCGTCGGCACCGGCCTCGGCTCGGCGCTCACGGCGCTGGCCGGCGGACCGCTGATGAACCTCGCCGCCATCACGGCGGCGCTCTGCGCGGGGCCCGACGCCCATCCCGATCCGAGCCGGCGCTACTGGTCGACGGTGGTGGGCGGCCTCGCCTATGTGGCGCTCGGCCTCGGCGCCGGGATCGCGGCGGTGCTGGTCACGGCCTCGCCGCCCCTGCTGATCCAGGCCGTGGCGGGCCTGGCGCTGCTCGGCAGCCTCGGGGGCGCCCTCACGGCCGCCCTCGGCGACGAGCGCGAACGCCTGCCCGCCATCGTCACCTTCGCGGTCGCGGCCTCGGGCATCGTGGTCTTCGGTGTCGGCGCGCCGTTCTGGGCTTTGGTGGCGGGCGGCGTCCTCCTCGCGCTGGAGCGGTGGCGGTGACGCTGCCGGAATCGTTCAGTCCCGCGCCCCTCGCACGCGGGCCGTGTCAGCTGGTCGGGGTCGGCGGGGCGGTTCCGGCCGGTCCGATGCTGCTCCGGGCCGGCCCGTCCGGCTTCCGCGCCGCCAGCAGGTAGTTCACGTCCGTGTCGCGCGACAGGCCCCAGCTGTTGCGCAAGGGGTCGAACACCATGCCGGTGCGGTCGAGCACCTTGAGGCCCGCGGCGCGGACGGGCGCGGCGAGTTCCTCCGGCGTCCTGAACTGCGTCCAGTCATGCGTGCCGCGCGGCAGCCAGCGCAGCACGTATTCGGCCCCGACGATCGCCAGCGCGAAGCTCTTCGCGGTCCGGTTCAGCGTCGACAGGACCAGGAGGCCGCCCGGCCGGACCAGCGCGCAGGCGGTCGCCACGAAGGCATCGGGCTCGGGCACGTGTTCGACGACTTCCAGGGCCAGGACCATGTCGAAGCTTTCGCCGGCCTCGGCCAGCGTCTCGGCGGTCGTCGCCCGGTAGTCGACCGCGACCCCGCCCTCGGCCGCGTGCCGCGCCGCCACGGCGACGTTGTTGGGAGCCGGGTCGATCCCCGTGACGCGCCCGCCCATCCGCGCCAGCGGCTCCGACAGCAGGCCCCCGCCCGAGCCGATGTCGAGGAGCGATAGGCCGGCGAGGGGCAGGGGGGCGTCGGGCCCGACGGCGAAATGGCGGATGGCGAGGTCGCGGATGTAGCGCAGGCGCGTCGGGTTCAGGCGATGCAGCGGCGCCATGGCGCCCTTCAGGTCCCACCAGGCCTCGCCGAGCGCGTCGTAACGGGCGACATCGGCGCCGTCGACGCGGTCGGCCGGGCCGTAATCTGTGGGGGACGCAGCAGGGGACATGGGCGGCTCGGGGCTTGCGTCGGCCCGCGTTGACAATGCCGGCCGGTGCCGCCATCCATACGCGCCCTCCGGCCCGGGGGCGAGCCCCGGCGCGAGCCTCGCAGCCCGCCACCGTCCCGTTTCTCCTGTCCAGAGCCGATGAGCCGTCTTGTCCTGAAATTCGGCGGCACGTCCGTCGCCAACATCGAGCGGATCCGCAACTCCGCGCGCCACGTCAAGCGCGAGGTCGACGCAGGCCACGAGGTCGCCGTCATCGTTTCGGCGATGTCGGGCAAGACCAACGAACTCGTCGCCTGGTGCGCCGATGCGGCGCCGCTCCACGATGCCCGCGAATACGACGCGATCGTGGCGTCGGGCGAACTCGTCACGGCCGGCCTCATGGCCATCGTGCTCCAGGAGATGGGCGTCCAGGCCCGGTCCTGGCAGGGCTGGCAGCTTCCGATCCGGACCTCCGACGCCCATGGCGCGGCCCGCATCGCCTCGATCGAGGGCGGCGAGATCGTGCGCCGCTTCTCCGAGCGCAGCGAAGTGGCGGTGATCGCCGGCTTCCAGGGCATCCACGAGGCGAGCGGCCGGGTCACCACCCTCGGCCGCGGCGGCTCGGACACCAGCGCGGTGGCGGTGGCGGCGGCGATCGGCGCGGACCGCTGCGACATCTACACGGATGTCGACGGGGTCTACACCACCGACCCGCGCGTCGTGCCCAAGGCGCGCCGGCTCGACCGCGTCACCTTCGAGGAGATGCTGGAGATGGCGTCGCTCGGCGCCAAGGTCCTCCAGGTGCGCTCGGTCGAGGTCGCCCTCAACCACAACGTCAAGGTCTTCGTCCGCTCGTCCTTCGACGATCCCGCCCAACCCAAGCCCGGCACGCTGATCTGCGCCGAGGAAGACATCATGGAACAACAGGTCGTCACCGGCATCGCCTTCGCCAAGGACGAGGCGCAGATCACGCTGCGGCGCATCGCCGACAAGCCCGGCGTCGCGGCGGCCATCTTCATGCCGCTGGCCGAGGCCGGCATCAACGTCGACATGATCATCCAGGTGGTCAGCGACGACACGACCACGACCGACATGACCTTCACGGTGCCGGGCGCGGACTTCGAGCGCGCCAAGGCGCTGCTGGCCGAGCACCGCGAGGAGATCGGCTACACGGTGCTGCAGGGCACCGACGATGTCGTGAAGGTGTCGGCCATCGGCATCGGCATGCGCTCGCACGCCGGCGTGGCGGCCCGGGCCTTCCGCGCCCTGTCCGAGAAGGGCATCAACATCCGCGCCATCACGACCTCCGAGATCAAGTTCTCGGTGCTGATCGATTCGGCCTATACCGAGCTCGCCGTGCGCACGCTCCACACGCTCTACGGGCTCGACAAGGCCTGAACCCCCGCCCCCTTAGGCGCCGGCCCGCGCGGGCCGGTCCGCCCCATCGCTCCCCTTGCCGGCCGGGCGACGCTCCGGCTATAGGGTCGAAGGACGGTGGCCGCCACGGCCGGCACGGTGCCGGCGCCTCGGCCGACCGGGCGTTGAGGGAAGCAGGCGATGCGTGGCGCTCTGGCCGGTCCGCGACTGCTGCTGCGCCGGCTGCGTGAGGTCATGGCGGAGCCGATCTCCGCGCAGGAGCGCCTCGACAAGATCGTCGTCCAGATCGCCTTCAACATGGTGGCCGAGGTGTGCTCGGTCTACGTGCTGCACGCGGACGGCCGGCTCGAACTCTACGCCACCGAGGGCCTCAACCGCGAAGCGGTGCACCAGACCACCATGCGCAAGGGCGAAGGCCTCGTCGGCCTGATCGCCGCCTCGGCCGAGGCGCTGGCGCTGCCCGATGCCCAGAACCATCCCGCCTTCTCGTACAAGCCCGAGACCGGCGAGGAGATCTACCTGTCCTTCCTGGGTGTGCCGATCCTGCGCGGCGGCAACACGCTCGGCGTGCTGGTGGTGCAGAACAAGGCGCGCCGGCAATATTCCGAGGAGGAGGTCGAGGCGCTGCAGACCACCTCGATGCTGCTGGCCGAGATGATCGCCGCGGGCGAGCTGCAGGCGATGCTGCCCGGCCCCGCCGTGCTGCGCCAGCCGCTGAGCCTCAAGGGCACGCCGGTGGTGGAAGGCGTCGGCCTCGGCCACGCGGTGCTGCACGAGCCGCGCGTCGTCGTCACCCGTCTCGTCGCCGAGAACGTCGACAGCGAGCTCGCCCGGCTGGAGGACGCCATCGCGGCGCTGCGCGAGGCGATCGACCGCCTGGTCGACCAGGGGGACGTGGCGGGGCCGGGCGAGCACCGCGAGGTGCTGCAGACCTTTCGGATGTTCGCCAACGACCGGGGCTGGCTGCGCCGGCTGCGCGAGGCGGTGATGACGGGCCTCACCGCCGAGGCGGCCGTCGAGCGCGTGCAGAGCGACACGCGCGCCAAGCTGGTGCGCCAGACCGACCCTTACCTGCGCGACCGCCTGCACGACCTCGACGAACTCGCCAACCGCCTGCTCCACCAGCTGACCGGCGAGAGCATGGTGGCGCCGCTCCACGCGCTGCCCGAGAACGCCGTCATCGTGGCGCGCTCCATGGGCCCGGCGGCGCTGCTCGACTACGACCGCGCCAAGCTGCGCGGCCTCGTGCTCGAGGACGGGGGCGCATCGAGCCACGTCGCCATCGTGGCCCGCGCGCTCGGCATTCCGCTGGTGGGCGACGTCGCCAACGTGTCGAGCCTCGTCGAGCCGGGCGACGGCCTCATCCTCGACGGCTCGCTCGGCCTCGTCGAGGTCCGCCCGCCGTCCGACGTCGAGGCCGCCTATGCCGAGAAGGCGCGGTTCGGCGCGCGCCGCCAGGAGCAGTACCGCAAGCTGCGCGACGTGCCGCCCGTCACGGCGGACGGCGTCGCGGTCGGGCTGCACATGAACGCCGGCCTGCTGCTCGACCTGCCGCACGTCGCCGAGACCGGCGCCGCCTCGATCGGCCTGTTCCGCACCGAACTGCTGTTCATGGTGACGTCGCGCTTCCCGCGCATCGAGCAGCAGACCGAGCTCTACCGGTCCGTGCTCGACGCGGTCGGGGAACGGCCCGTGACCTTCCGTACGCTCGACATCGGCGGCGACAAGGTGCTGCCCTACATGGCCCGGCCCGACGAGCCCAACCCGGCCCTCGGCTGGCGCGCCATCCGCATCGGCCTCGACCGGCCCGGCCTGCTGCGCTCCCAGCTCCGCGCCATGCTGCGGGCCGGCGGCGGGCGCGCCATGCGGATCATGTTCCCCATGATCGCCAGCGCGGCCGAGTTCGATGCCGCCAAGCTGCTGGTCGGCCGGGAGCTCGACCTCATGGTCCGGCACGGGCACCAGCCGCCGTCCGACCTCAAGCTCGGCGCCATGGTGGAGGTGCCCTCGCTGCTGTGGGAGCTCGACGCCCTGGCCCGCCGCGCCGATTTCCTGTCGGTCGGCTCCAACGACCTCATGCAGTATCTCTTCGCCATCGACCGGGACAACAAGCGCGTGGCGACGCGCTTCGATCCCATGTCCCCCGCCATGCTGCGGGCGCTCCGCAGCATCGCCGAGGCGGGCCGCCGCCACGACATCCCGGTGACGCTGTGCGGCGAGTTCGGCGGCAAGCCGATCGGCGCGCTGGCGCTGGTGGCGGTCGGGTTCCGCAACCTGTCCATGTCGGCCTCCTCGCTGGGGCCCGTGAAGGCGATGCTGCTCGGCCTCGACGCCGCCGACGCGGCGGCCTATGTGGAGGACCTGTTGGCGTCCGAGAACGGGGAAGCGTCGCTGCGGCCGGCGCTGGTGGCCTATGCGGAGCGACACAGCCTCCCCGTCTGATGCCGCCCCCTCATGCAACGGTCTCGATGCTCCCGCACGCCAAGCTCGATCTGATCCTACGCCGCCACGAGGAAGTCGCGGCACGCCTGTCCGAAGGTCCCGACGCCGCCACCTTCGTGGCCCTGTCCCGCGAACTCAGCGACACCGAGCCCCTCGTCTCGGCCATCAGGGCCTACCGTTCCAAGCGGGCCGAGCTCGACGGCGTCGACGCGATGCTGGCCGAGCCGGCGCTCGACGACGAGATGCGGAGCCTCGCCGAGGTCGAGCGGGCGGAGGCCTCGGAGGCGCTCGCGGCGCTCGCGACGCAGATCCGCCTGGCGCTGCTGCCCAAGGACGCGGCGGACGCCAGGAGCGCCATCCTGGAGATCCGGGCCGGCACGGGCGGCGACGAGGCCGCGCTCTTCGCCGGCGACCTGTTCCGCATGTACAGCCGCTACGCGGACCTGCATCGCTGGAAGGTCGAGGTCCTGTCGGCCAGCGAAGGGACGGCGGGCGGCTTCAAGGAGATCGTGGCCGAGGTGCAGGGCGCCGGCGTCTTCGCCAAGCTGAAGTTCGAGAGCGGCGTGCATCGCGTGCAGCGCGTGCCCCACACCGAGACGCAGGGCCGCATCCACACCTCCGCCGCCACCGTGGCGGTGCTGCCCGAAGCCGAGGAGGTCGACGTCGCGATCAGCGACGCGGACGTCAAGATCGACACGATGCGGGCCCAGGGCGCCGGCGGCCAGCACGTCAACAAGACCGAATCGGCCATCCGCCTCACGCATCTGCCGACCGGCATCGTGGTCTTCATGCAGGAGGAGCGCTCGCAGCATCGCAACCGGCAGAAGGCCTTCGCGGTGCTGCGCTCGCGCATCTTCGACCTGCAGCGCCAGAAGCTCGACGACGAGCGCTCGGCCGACCGCAAGGCGCAGGTCGGTTCGGGCGACCGTTCGGAGCGGATCCGCACCTATAACTTCCCGCAAGGGCGGCTGACCGATCACCGCATCAACCTGACCCTCTACAAGCTCGACAAGGTCATCGCCGGCGAGGCGCTCGACGAGGTGGTGGACGCCCTGACGACCGAGCACCAGGCGGCCCAGCTGGCGGCGGCCGAGGGCGGCGTCTGAGACCTTGAGGCCCCGCCGCGACGCTCGATACGATCGTGCGGCCTGCCGCACGGCCCGTATCGATTGGGACCCGTTATCGCGCAGCCCGGATCGTCCTACCTGTTCCCCGTGGCACAGGGAGACTGAACCATGACCGATATCAGCAAGGCCGGCCGCTTCACGCTCGGCGACCGTACCGTGACACGCATGGGCTTCGGCGCCATGCAGCTCGCCGGGCCGAAGGTGTTCGGGCCGCCCAAGGACCGGAACGGCGCCGTCGCGGTGCTGCGCGAGGCCGTCGAGAGCGGCGTCGACCACATCGACACCAGCGACTTCTACGGCCCGCATGTCACGAACGAGATCATCCGGGAGGCGCTGCATCCCTATCGCGACGACCTCGTGATCGTCACCAAGATCGGGGCGCGCCGGGGTCCGGAAGGCTCGTGGGACCCGGCCTTCTCGGCCCAGGAGCTGACGAGCGCCGTGCACGACAACCTGCGCAATCTCGGGCGCGAGGTGCTCGACGTCGTGAACCTGCGGTTCATGTTCGACGTCCACGGGCCCGCCGAGGGGCCGATCGAGGCACCCCTCGCGACCCTGGCCGACCTCCAGCGCCGGGGGCTCGTCCGTCACATCGGCCTCAGCAACGCCACGCGCCGGCAGGTGGCGGAGGGGCGCGCCATCGCCGACATCGTCTGCGTCCAGAACCAGTACAACCTCGCCCATCGCGGCGACGACGAACTGATCGACGAGCTCGCCGCGGCCGGCACCGCCTACGTGCCCTTCTTCCCGCTCGGCGGGTTCACGCCGCTGCAGTCGACGGCGCTGTCCGAGGTCGCGGAGCGCCTCGGCGCGACGCCGATGCAGGTCGCCCTCGCCTGGCTGCTGCGCCGGTCGCCCAACGTCCTGCTGATTCCGGGCACGTCCTCGCTGGCGCACCTGCGCCAGAACCTCGCGGCCGCCGAGCTCCACCTGCCCGACGACGCCATGACCCGGCTCGACGGGATCGGACGCGCGACGGCCTGAGCTCCTCCGCGTCACCCGCCCGGCTTGGTCCACCAGAGCTCGATCGGCGTGACGTTGGTCAGCCCGAACAGCGGGACCTCGGCGGGGCGCCCGAGCCGGGCCGCATAGGCGATCCACTGGTCCTCCGTGTGGAACAGCGGGACGATGTAGAAGCCCGACAGCAGCAGGCGGTCGAGCACCCGGACGGCGGCGGCGAAGTCCGTCTCGGTCCGGGCCTCGACGATGGCGGCGACGGCGGCGTCGATGGCCGGCGAGCGGGCGCCGGGCAGGTTGAACGAGGCGGGCTGGGCGGCGGCCGCCGAGGTCCAGCGCGAGCGCTGCTCGGCGCCCGGCGAGGGGGACGCCGTCCACTGTCCGAGCATCATGTCGAAATCGAAGGCCTGGCGCCGCCGCTGGTACTGGACCTCGTCGACGAGGCGCACCGTGGCCTCGACGCCGATGTCCTTCAGACTGTCGGCGAAGGCCAGCGCCAGCCGTTCCTGGCGGCGGTCCACCACCATGATCTCGAAGCGGAAGGGCGATCCGTCCGGCTGGCGCAGGACGTTGCCCTGGAGGCGGTCGCCCGCCGCGGCGAGCAGCGCCAGGGCGCGACGCGCCTCGGAGCGGTCGCGGCCGGAGGCATCGCCGGCCGGCGGCCGCCATGACCCGTCCAGCATGTCGGCACGGACAGCGCCGGGGTAGGGCGCGAGCAGCGCCGTTTCGGCCGCGTCGGCGGGCCGGCCGGTCGATGCCAGGGGGCTTTCGGCGAAGAAGCTCGGCGTGCGGCGGTAAAGGTCGCCGTAGAGGTTGTGATTGACCCAGCCGAAATCGAACATGGCGCCCAGCGCCTCGCGCACCCGCACGTCGGCGAAGAGGGACCGGCGCGTGTTGAAGGCGAAGCCCTCCATGCCCTTGGGCAGGCGCATCGGGACGGCGGCCTTGACGACCCGGCCCTCGCGCAGCCGCGGGAAGTCGTAGCCGGTCAGCCAGCGCGCGGGGTCGGTCTCGATGCGGAAATCGCAGAGCCCCGCCTTGAACACTTCGAACAGGCTGTTGGCGTCGCGGTAATAGTCGATGTCGACGCGATCGAAGTTGAACATGCCGCGCCGCGTCGGGAGGTCGCGTCCCCAATAGTCCGGGTTGCGCTGGAGCACGAGCTTGGTGCCGGCCTCGACCGCCGCGACCCGGTAGGGACCGCTCGCGACCGGCGGCTTGAGGCTGGTCTCGTCGAAATGGGCCGCGTCGACGCCATGGCGGGGCAGCACCGGCATCAGGCCGAGGAACAGCGGCAGTTCTCGGTCGCCGATCCCGGCGAGGTCGAAGCGGATCGTGCGCGCATCGGGCGTCTCGACGCCGCGCACCGCGCCGAAGGCCTGGCGCTGCTGGGGGCGGCCCTTGGCCTTGAGGAGGTCGAAGGTGAAGCGGACATCGTCGGCGGTGATCGGCGTGCCGTCCGAGAACCGCGCCCTGGGGTCGATGTGGAAGGTCGCGAAGGACCGCGCGTCGTCGGTGTCCATCGCCTGCGCGACGAGGCCGTAGAGCGTGAAGGGCTCGTCCTGCGAGCGGGCCATCAGGGTCTCGAACACCATGGTGTTGAGGCCCTGGGCGGTGGAGCCGGCCTTGAGGTTGAACGGGTTCAGGCTGTCGAAGGTGCCGGGCAGGCAGAGGCGCAGGCGCCCGCCCTTCGGCGCCTCGGGGTCGGCGTAGGGCAGGTGGGTGAAGCCGTCGGGCAGGGCGGGAGCGCCGTGCATGGCGATGGCGGAGGCGGCACGGGCACCCGGCAGGGCGGCGAGGCCGCCGGCGAGCAACGCGGCCGCCAGGCAGGCGATCCGGGCCGGGGTCGCGGCGCGGGGGGACGGGAGGGGCGAACGGGGCACGGTCATGCCCGGCATCCTGCCCGGCGATGCTGGTGCGGGTGTGACGCGACGGCGGCCGCCCGGCCCAGGCCGCTTGCAATCGGGCCCGAGATCATCGACAGAGGCGGCGGTTGCGGTGGCCCGACAACGTGTCGCCGCATTCCGCCGCGATGACCGGCCGCCGCGCGTCGGGGCCAAGCCCCAGGCCGAGGCGGTGTCGGGCCGCCGTGCCGGGCGCCCGTGCGCCGTCTGTGCCGCGGCCCGACCCGCTGAGGCTTCCCGCGGCAGATTTCGATCGACGACGCCTGCTCTCCGTTCCGACCATCCACGACGAGGACCTCCCCATGCCGATCCAGCCGACGAAACTCGGGGCCGCAGCCCTCTTGGCGGGGGCTCTGCTCGCCGGCCAGGCGCAGGCCCAGACCGCCGCCGCCCCGCCTCCGGTCGCCGGCCAGGCGCCCCAGGGCCAGCCGCAGAACCCCAACGCCCCGGTCAAGATCGACATGCAGACGCTGCCGAAGACCGATTGGACCAAGGTGTGTTCGAAGCCGCAGACCGGCCAGAAGGAGCTGTGCTTCACCACCCGCGACTTCACGACCGCGCCCGACCAGCCGCCGCCGGTGGCGCTCGCCGTCTACGAGGTCAAGGGCGACGAGGGCCGCATCGTCCGTGTGCTTCTGCCCATCGGCCTGCTGCTGAAGCCCGGCGTGCGCTTCTCGGTCGACAAGGGCGCGACCTCGGAGGGCGCCTTCGAGTTCTGCATGCCCAACGGCTGCTTCGCCGAGACCAAGGTCAACGGCAAGGTCCTCGACCAGATGAAGAAGGGCACCACCTTCAACGTCGTCGCCAAGGGCCTCGCCAACAACGAGGTCACGTTCGCGCTGCCGCTCGCCAACTTCGGCAAGGCCTACGACGGCCCCGCGGTCCCGCCCGAGGTGATCCAGAAGCAGCAGCAGGAACAGCAGGCCGAGCTGCAGAAGCAGCTGCAGGACCGCGCCGAGGCCCAGCGCAAGGCGCTCGAAGCGGCCCAGAAGGCGGCGCCGGCGGCGCCCGGCGGCCGGCACCCCGGCACCCGCCAAGCCCTGATCGCTTTCGGGTGGGCGCGCATCGCCGTGCGCCCACCCGTCCATCCGACCGACCCCGCCCGCGTCCATGACGCGGGCGTCGTCGTTCGAGGCCGCTCCCGACAGCGGCCGCGCGTCAGTTCCGTGCCGTGTCCTTCGACCTGTAGGCGCCCGCCGCGGTGCGCACGAAGCTCTCGCCGATCTGCGGATGGCGCAGCGGCTCTCCCGATTCGTCCGGCAGCAGGTTCTGCTCGGAAACGTAGGCGATATACTCTGTCTCGGTGTTCTCGGCGAACAGGTGGTAGAACGGCTGTTCCTTGCTCGGCCGCACGTCCTCGGGGATCGACAGCCACCATTCCTCGGTATTGGCGAACACCGGATCGACGTCGTAGATCAGCCCCCGGAAGGGGTACTTGCGGTGGCGGACCACCTGTCCGATGCTGAACTTTGCGCAGAGCGCTTTCATCGTCGTCTCCGGTTCTTGTCGCCGTGCGGGTCCGGCGGGACGCGACGGAAACTCCTGAGCCGCCTTTCGGGTCGCGCCCCGCGGGGGCTCGCTTGCATGCTCCTGGCCTTCGCGGGTCTTTCGAGGATGTCCGGGTGTCACTGTTCCGTCAACACGGGCGTGGGACCGTCCCCGTGCCGCGGCCGGCCGGAAGACGCGCGAAGCGGCACCGTCTCCCGAGCCCGGCGCCTCGCGGGACGGTGCATCCGCTCTTGCCTTCGGGCCGGGAATGGGGCAGAAATCTCGGCGCGCGACGTCGGTCGGCCGGCCGGCAAACCGACCTCGCCCTGCAGGAGTGTAGCTCAATCGGCTAGAGTACCGGTCTCCAAAACCGGGGGTTGTGGGTTCGAGTCCCACCTCTCCTGCCACTTTCCTGGCCCGCCGATCCCTCCCCGACGCCCTGATCTTTTCGCTTGGTTCTCGCTGCGCGGCCCTTTATAGGACGGCGCAGGGGCGCGCGGCCGGCAGGTCGCGCGCCGCTCTTCATTTCGGCGACGCGGGACCCGCTCCCGCCAGCCGTCCGGACACCTCATGGCCAATCCCTTCGAATTCATCCAGGACGTCCGCACCGAAGCCGGCAAGGTGACGTGGCCGACGCGGCGCGAGACCGTCATCACCACCCTGATGGTGCTCATCATGGTGGTTCTGGCGGCCACGTTCTTCGTTTCGGTCGACGGGATCATTCACTTCGTCGTCTCGCTCGTCCTCGGCTACGGCGCGGCCTGATCGCCGCGGCTTCCGGCCCCATCCTCTCGAGTCACCGTCCATGAGCATGCGTTGGTACATCGTTCACGCTTATTCGAACTTCGAGAAGAAGGTGGCCGAGTCCATCCGTGAGCAGGCCGCCCAGCGGGGTCTCGGCGACCGGTTCGAGGAGATCCTCGTCCCGACCGAGAACTTCGTCGAGGTGAAGCGCGGGCGGAAGGTCAATTCCGAGCGCAAGTTCTTCCCGGGCTACGTGCTGGTCCGGACCGACCTGACCGACGAGATCTACCACCTCATCAAGAACACCCCGAAGGTGACGGGCTTCCTCGGCGCCGACAACAAGCCCCACCCGATCAGCGACGCCGAGGCGGACCGGATCAAGGGCCAGGTGGCCGAGGGCGTCGAGCGGCCGAAGTCCTCCGTCACCTTCGAGGTCGGCGAGCAGGTCCGCGTGTCGGACGGTCCCTTCGCGTCCTTCAACGGCACGGTCGAGGAGGTCGACGAGGGCCGCTCCCGCGTCAAGGTCGCGGTCTCCATCTTCGGGCGCGCGACGCCCGTCGATCTCGAATTCGGTCAGGTCGAGAAGCTCTGACCGTCGCCGCAGTCGTCCGACTGCGGTCGCCGGCCTGGCGGCTCGCCGCCAGGATCGCGCCGGGTCCCGCAAGGGCCCCGGCATCACCCGTGGGAGTCGCGTCCGGCCCGCCGAGCCGGTCTGCCGACGCACCACGATCCTGAACGGCCTCGTCCCTCCCGGGCACGAGGCGTCATCCGGAGTCCCTCATGGCAAAGAAGATCACGGGCTACATCAAGCTTCAGGTTCCGGCCGGAAGCGCGAACCCGTCCCCCCCGATCGGCCCCGCGCTCGGTCAGCGCGGCCTGAACATCATGGAATTCTGCAAGGCCTTCAACGCCCGCACGGCGCAGATGGAGAAGGGCTCGCCGATCCCGGTCGTCATCACGGCGTTCCAGGACCGGTCCTTCACCTTCGAGCTCAAGCTCTCGCCCGTGTCGTTCTTCCTCAAGAAGGCCGCCGGCATCAAGTCCGGGTCCAAGACGCCGGGCCGCGGCGCGGTCGGCCGCGTCACGCGCGACCAGGTGCGCGAGATCGCCGAGAAGAAGATCGTCGACCTCAACTGCTCGTCGGTCGAGGCCGCGATGTCGATGGTCGAAGGTTCCGCCCGTTCCATGGGCCTCGAGGTGGTGGGCTAACAGCAATGGCTAAGATCGGAAAGCGCATCGCCGCCGCCCGCGAGGGCATCGACCGCATCAAGCTCTACGGCGTCGGCGAGGCCGTCGGCCTCGTGAAGAGCCGCGCCAAGACGAAGTTCGACGAGACCGTCGAGATCGCCATGAACCTCGGCGTCGACCCCAAGCACGCCGACCAGATGGTCCGCGGCGTGGTCAACCTGCCGAACGGGACCGGCCGCACGGTCCGCGTCGCGGTCTTCGCGCGCGGCGCCAAGGCCGACGAGGCCCGCAACGCCGGTGCCGACGTGATCGGGGCCGAGGACCTCGTGACGGCCGTCCAGGGCGGCCAGATCGACTTCGACCGCTGCATCGCCACGCCCGACATGATGGGCCTCGTGGGACGCCTCGGCAAGGTTCTGGGCCCGCGCGGCCTGATGCCGAACCCGCGCGTCGGCACCGTCACCATGGATGTCGCCGGCGCCGTCAAGGCGTCGAAGGGCGGCGCCGTGGAGTTCCGCGTCGAGAAGGCCGGCATCGTCCAGGGCAGCGTCGGCAAGGCGTCCTTCGACGACGACAAGCTCGTCGAGAACATCAAGGCCTTCGTGGACGCCGTCACCCGCGCCAAGCCGACCGGCGCCAAGGGCACCTACCTGCAGCGCGTCGCCATCTCGTCGACGATGGGCCCCGGCGTGAAGGTCGATCCCGCGACCCTCGGCAACGCCTGAGGCCTGCGCGCCGGTCCGCTCCGGCGGAAAGGCGCGGACGGGCGGGGGAAATCGCTTGGCATAGAGATGTGAAGTCTTTATGAGGGCGGTCAGGGCCTCGCGAGAGGCCTCGAAGACCGTGCCGCGGATCGCCTTCGGGAGGTGTGCGGCGCGACCTGAAGGCCGGAAGGTGTTGGAGCGATCCCGCACCCTTTCCGGCCGTGTCCTGTCCAAGACTGCAGGTGCCTCACCGCTCCTCCCGCCCGGCTTCGGCCGGTCCGGGTCGGCCCTCCGGGCCTTTCGGGAGCAGTGGCTTGAATCCCAGAACGTCGGTCGCGCGCCGAAGTTCACCGGGGAGCCCGCATAGACGGTGAAGCCGGTTTGAGACAGAGGCTCGCGCGAGCGGGCCTTCAGATTTGGTTCGATCCTTCTGTCCGGAGGCCGCGAGGTCGCCGGGGGCAGGCACAGACCGCCTTGATCGGGCGCTCCGGCGCTCGGCTACGGTGGACGTCATGTGCAGTCGCGGGGCTAGACTTCTGCTATTCGGAGTTTCAACTTTGGACAGAACGGAAAAGAAGGAGCTGATCGACGAGCTCAACGGAGTCTTCCAGAAGACCTCCGTCGTCGTCGTGGCTCACTATTCCGGCCTCACTGTCGCGCAGCTTCAGCGCTTGCGCAAGCAGATGAGAGAGGCCGGAGCCAAGGTGCAGGTCACCAAGAACCGCCTGACCAAGATCGCGCTCGAGGGCACGGACGTCGCTTCCATCGGCTCGCTGCTGACGGGGCCGACGATCCTGGCCTATTCGGACGATCCGGTCGCGGCTCCCAAGGCGGCGGCGGCCTTCGCCAAGGATTTCGAGAAGTTCGTGATCCTGGGCGGAGCCATGGGCAAGACCGCCCTCGACCCGAACGGCGTTCGGGCGCTCGCCACCATGCCGTCGCTCGACGAGCTGCGCGGCAGGATCGTCGGCCTCATCCAGGCGCCGGCCACGAAGCTCGCCCAGCTCACCAAGGCCCCCCAGGCCAAGCTGGCGCGCGTCTTCCAGGCCTATGCCGACAAGGATGGTGCCGAGAAGGACGCGGCCTGAACCGGCCGCTCGTCCTGCACCCTTGATTTCACCCTTCCCGAACCAGATATACGGATCCTGACTATGGCCAACCTTTCCCAGATCGTCGACGACCTGTCGGCCCTCACCGTGCTCGAAGCCGCCGAGCTCGCCAAGATGCTCGAAGAGAAGTGGGGCGTCTCGGCCGCTGCCGCGACCGTGGCGGTCGCCTCCGGCGGCGCCGCCGCCGCCGCTGCCCCGGTCGAGGAGCAGACCGAGTTCACGGTCATCCTCGCCGCCATCGGCGACAAGAAGATCGAAGTCATCAAGGAAGTCCGCGCCATCACGGGCCTCGGCCTCAAGGAGGCCAAGGACCTCGTCGAGGGTGCCCCGAAGCCCGTCAAGGAAGCCGTGTCGAAGGATGACGCCGCTAAGCTCAAGGCTCAGCTCGAGAAGGTCGGCGCCAAGGTCGAACTCAAGTAATCAGGTGAGAGCGCGCGCGGCCAAGACCGCGCCCCTCAGCTGGATGCGATGAACGGTCCCGGGGATTTTCCCCGGGACCTTTCCGGCGTTTTCCGTCCGCCTGTCCGGATGCGCCGCCACTGCGAGACAGGACCTGCCGGGGCGTGAGCCCGCGCCGGCGGCGACAGAACGGCAAGGCTGCTGCGTTCCGGGCCCCGCGAGGGTCGACCGGGCGCCGGCGGCGCCGGGGTTCAGGCATAGGGGCGAGGGGCTGCAGCCGATGCGGCACCCTCGAGGCGGCGACCGGGCGACGAGCCGGCCGGCGGGTCCGCCGCACGAAAGGGTACGAGGAGCGACATGGCGCAAACGTTCACCAGCCGGAAGCGGGTCCGTAAGTTTTTCGGTCACATCCGCGAAGTCGCCGAGATGCCCAACCTGATCGAGGTCCAGAAGGCCTCCTACGATCAGTTCCTGCTGGTCGACGAAGCCGAGGGCGGGCGCCCCGACGAGGGCCTGCAGTCGGTCTTCAAGTCGGTGTTCCCGGTGTCGGACTTCGCCGGCACGGCCCTGCTCGAATTCGTGAAATACGAGTTCGAGCAGCCGAAGTTCGACGTCGACGAGTGCCGCGCCCGCGGCATGACCTTCGCGGCGCCGCTCAAGGTCACGCTGCGCCTGATCGTGTTCGATGTCGATCCCGACACCGGCGCCAAGTCCGTCAAGGACATCAAGGAGCAGGACGTCTACATGGGCGACATGCCCTTCATGACGTCGAACGGTACGTTCATCGTGAACGGCACCGAGCGCGTGATCGTGTCCCAGATGCACCGCTCGCCCGGCGTGTTCTTCGACCACGACAAGGGCAAGAGCCATTCCTCGGGCAAGCTGCTCTTCGCCGCCCGCATCATCCCCTACCGCGGCTCGTGGCTCGACATCGAGTTCGACGCCAAGGACATCGTCTACGCCCGCATCGACCGGCGCCGGAAGATCCCGGTGACGTCGCTGTTCTACGCCCTCGGCATGGACGGCGAGGAGATCCTGTCGACCTTCTACGGCACCGTGCGCTACGAGCATGCGGCCGACGGCTGGCGCGTGCCCTTCAATGCCGACCGCATGAAGGGCATGAAGGCCGCCGTCGACCTGATCGACGCCGACTCGGGCGAGATCGTGGTCGAGGCCGGCAAGAAGGTCACGGCCCGCACGGCGCGCCTGCTCGCCGACAAGGGCGTGAAGGCGCTGCGCGCCTCGGACGAGGACCTCTACGGCCAGTACCTGGCCGAGGACCTGTTCAATGCCGAGACGGGCGAGATCTACGCCGAGGCCGGCGACGAGATCACGGCCAAGACGCTGCCGGGCCTGCTCGACCACGGCTTCACCGAGTTGCCCGTGCTCGACATCGACCACGTCAACATCGGCCCCTACATCCGCACCACGCTGGCGGTCGACAAGAACTCCTCGCGCGAGGACGCGCTGTTCGACATCTACCGGGTGATGCGCCCCGGCGAGCCGCCGACGCTCGACACCGCCCAGGCGATGTTCCACTCCCTGTTCTTCGACCCCGAGCGCTACGACCTGTCGGCCGTGGGCCGGGTCAAGATGAACATGCGCCTCGACCTCGACGCCGAGGACACCGTACGGGTGCTGCGCAAGGACGACATCATCGCTGTCGCCCGCGCGCTCGTCGACCTGCGCGACGGCCGCGGCGAGATCGACGACATCGACCATCTCGGCAACCGGCGCGTCCGCTCGGTCGGCGAGCTCATGGAGAACCAGTACCGCCTGGGCCTCCTGCGCATGGAGCGCGCCATCAAGGAGCGCATGTCCTCGGTCGACATCGACACGGTCATGCCGCAGGACCTCATCAACGCGAAGCCCGCGGCCGCCGCGGTGCGCGAGTTCTTCGGCTCGTCGCAGCTCTCGCAGTTCATGGACCAGACGAACCCGCTGTCCGAGATCACCCACAAGCGCCGCCTGTCGGCGCTCGGCCCGGGCGGCCTGACGCGCGAGCGTGCCGGCTTCGAGGTGCGCGACGTCCACCCGACCCATTACGGCCGCATCTGCCCGATCGAGACGCCGGAAGGCCCGAACATCGGCCTGATCAACTCGCTGGCGACCTTCGCGCGCGTCAACAAGTACGGCTTCATCGAGGCTCCCTACCGCCGCGTGCGCAACGGCCAGGTCACCGACGACGTCGTCTACCTGTCGGCCATGGAGGAGACCAAGCACTACGTGGCGCAGGCGGATGCCGCCACCAACGGCGAGGGCGGCCTCACCGAGGACCTCGTGCTGTGCCGCCACGCCGGCGACGTGATGCTGGTGCCGGTGGACCGCGTCGACTTCATGGACGTGTCGCCGAAGCAGCTCGTCTCGGTGGCGGCCGCGCTGATCCCGTTCCTCGAGAACGACGACGCGAACCGCGCCCTCATGGGCTCCAACATGCAGCGCCAGGCCGTGCCGCTGGTGAAGGCCGACGCGCCGCTGGTCGGCACCGGGATGGAGGCCGTGGTGGCGCGCGATTCGGGCGCCGCCATCGCGGCGCGCCGGACCGGCATCGTCGACCAGATCGACGCCACCCGCGTCGTGATCCGCGCCACCGAGGAGGTGGACGGCGGCAAGCCCGGCGTCGACATCTACCGGCTGATGAAGTTCCAGCGCTCGAACCAGTCGACCTGCATCAACCAGAAGCCGCTGGTGCGCGTCGGGGACCGGGTCACCAAGGGCGACATCATCGCGGACGGACCCTCGACGGACCTCGGCGACCTCGCGCTCGGCCGCAACGTCCTCGTCGCCTTCATGCCGTGGAACGGCTACAACTTCGAGGACTCGATCCTCCTGTCCGAGAAGATCGTCAAGGAGGACGTGTTCACCTCGATCCACCTCGAGGAGTTCGAGGTGATGGCCCGCGACACCAAGCTCGGGCCCGAGGAGATCACGCGCGACATCCCGAACGTTTCGGAAGAGGCGCTCAAGAACCTCGACGAGGCGGGCATCGTCTACATCGGTGCCGAGGTGCAGGCCGGCGACATTCTGGTCGGCAAGATCACCCCGAAGGGCGAGAGCCCGATGACGCCGGAAGAGAAGCTGCTGCGCGCCATCTTCGGCGAGAAGGCCTCTGACGTGCGCGACACCTCGTTGCGCGTGCCCCCCGGCGTGACCGGCACGATCGTCGAGGTCCGGGTGTTCAACCGCCACGGCGTCGACAAGGACGAGCGTGCCCAGGCGATCGAGCGCGAGGAGATCGAGCGGCTCGCCAAGGACCGTGACGACGAGCTCGCGATCCTCGACCGCAACGTCTACGCGCGCCTGATCCAGGTGCTCGACGGCCACACCGGCATCGGCGGCCCGCGCGGCTTCAAGAAGGAGACCGTGCTCGACCGCGAGACGATCGAGGGCTATCCGCGGTCGCAGTGGTGGAACTTCGCCGTCACCGACGACGCCGTCATGGGCGAGATCGAGGCCATGCGGAAGCAGTACGACGAGGCCAAGAAGGGCCTCGAGAGCCGCTTCCTCGACAAGGTCGAGAAGCTGCAGCGCGGCGACGAGCTGCCGCCCGGCGTCATGAAGATGGTCAAGGTCTATGTCGCGGTGAAGCGCAAGATCCAGCCCGGCGACAAGATGGCGGGCCGCCACGGCAACAAGGGCGTGGTGTCCAAGATCGTGCCCCAGGAGGACATGCCCTTCCTGGCCGACGGCACGCCGGTCGAGATCGTGCTGAACCCGCTCGGCGTGCCGAGCCGCATGAACGTCGGCCAGATCCTGGAGACGCATCTCGGCTGGGCCTGCGCGGGCCTGGGTCGCCAGGTCGGCGAGCTCGTCAACGCCTACCAGCGCCAGGCGGCGCTCGAAGGTCATGCCGACATCGCCCCGCTGCGGGAGAAGATGGACACGATCTACGGCGCCAACCCCGACGTTGCGGGGCTCGACGACGAAGGCCTGGTCGAACTCGGCCAGAACCTGCGCCGCGGCGTGCCGATCGCCACCCCGGTCTTCGACGGCGCCCACGAGCCCGACATCGTGACGCTGCTCGAACAGGCCGGTCTCGACGGGTCCGGCCAGTCGACGCTCTACGACGGGCGCACCGGCGATGCCTTCGACCGCAAGGTGACGGTGGGCTACATCTATATGCTGAAGCTGCATCACCTGGTGGACGACAAGATCCACGCGCGGTCGATCGGTCCCTACTCGCTCGTCACCCAGCAGCCGCTGGGCGGCAAGGCGCAGTTCGGTGGCCAGCGCTTCGGCGAGATGGAGGTCTGGGCGCTCGAAGCCTACGGCGCCGCCTACACGCTGCAGGAGATGCTGACCGTGAAGTCCGACGACGTCGCGGGGCGCACCAAGGTCTACGAGGCCATCGTGCGCGGCGACGACACGTTCGAGTCCGGCATTCCCGAGTCGTTCAACGTCCTCGTCAAGGAGATGCGGTCGCTGGGCCTCAACGTCGAGCTCACCTCCAAGGTGAAGCCCGACGCCGCGGCACTGCCCGAGGCGGCCGAATAGTCAGGGGACCCGTCCCCCGGGCCGGGGCGCCATCGCGCCCCGGACGACCCCATGAAGACCCGCGTGCCGCGCCCTCGACCGGGCCCGGCACGCCCGCCGCCGACGAGAGATATTCTCCGAGGGCGTGGCCGTCTCGGACGCGCCTGCCTCGGTTCAGGAGAAGAGCATGAATCAAGAGGTCATGAACCTTTTCAGCCCGGCGGTTCAGCCCCAGGCTTTCGACCAGATCCAGATCGGCATCGCTTCCCCTGAGAAGATCCTGTCCTGGTCCTTCGGCGAGATCAAGAAGCCGGAGACCATCAACTACAGGACGTTCAAGCCGGAGCGCGACGGCCTGTTCTGCGCGCGCATCTTCGGGCCCATCAAGGACTACGAGTGCCTGTGCGGCAAGTACAAGCGCATGAAGTACAAGGGCGTGATCTGTGAGAAGTGCGGCGTCGAGGTGACGCTGTCGCGCGTCCGGCGCGAGCGCATGGGCCACATCTCGCTGGCGGCCCCGGTCGCCCATATCTGGTTCCTGAAGTCGCTGCCCTCGCGCATCGGCCTGCTGCTCGACATGACGCTGCGCGACCTCGAGCGCATCCTCTACTTCGAGTCCTATATCGTCATCGAGCCCGGGCTCACGCCGATGAAGGAGCGTCAGCTCCTCTCGGAGGACGAGTACCTGCGCGCCCAGGACGAGTACGGCCAGGACAGCTTCACCGCCATGATCGGCGCCGAAGCCATCCGCGAGATCCTGCGCAACATGGATCTCCAGAAGATCTCCGAGGACCTGAAGGTCGAGATCGCCGAATCGACCTCCGAGCTCAAGCCCAAGAAGCTCGCCAAGCGCCTGAAGATCATCGAAGCCTTCATGCATTCGGGCAACAAGCCCGAGTGGATGATCCTCACCGAAGTGCCCGTCATCCCGCCGGACCTGCGCCCGCTGGTGCCGCTCGACGGCGGCCGCTTCGCGACCTCGGACCTGAACGACCTCTACCGCCGCGTCATCAACCGCAACAACCGTCTGCGGCGGCTGATCGAGCTGCGCGCGCCCGACATCATCATCCGCAACGAGAAGCGCATGCTTCAGGAGGCGGTCGACGCGCTGTTCGACAACGGCCGGCGCGGCCGGGTCATCACGGGCGCCAACAAGCGGCCGCTGAAGTCGCTCGCCGACATGCTGAAGGGCAAGCAGGGCCGGTTCCGCCAGAACCTGCTCGGCAAGCGCGTCGACTACTCGGGCCGCTCGGTCATCGTGGTGGGTCCCGAGCTCAAGCTGCACCAGTGCGGCCTGCCCAAGAAGATGGCGCTCGAACTCTTCAAGCCGTTCATCTACTCGCGCCTCGACGCCAAGGGCCTGTCGACGACGGTGAAGCAGGCCAAGAAGCTGGTCGAGAAGGAGAAGCCGGAAGTCTGGGACATCCTCGACGAGGTGATCCGCGAACATCCGGTGATGCTGAACCGCGCCCCGACGCTGCACCGCCTCGGCATCCAGGCCTTCGAGCCGACGCTGATCGAGGGCAAGGCGATCCAGCTGCATCCGCTGGTCTGCGCCGCCTTCAACGCGGATTTCGACGGCGACCAGATGGCGGTCCACGTGCCGCTGTCGCTCGAGGCTCAGCTCGAGGCGCGCGTGCTGATGATGTCGACCAACAACATCCTGCACCCCGCCAACGGCCTGCCCATCATCGTGCCCTCGCAGGACATCGTGCTCGGCCTCTACTACGTCACGCTGATGCGCGACGGTGACGTGGGCCAGGGCATGGCGTTCTCGAACATGGGCGAGATCGAACACGCCCTCGCGGCCAAGTCGATCACGCTGCACACCAAGATCAAGGGCCGGGCCTGGACCTACGAGGACGGGGTCCGCAAGTCCAAGATCTTCGACACCACGCCCGGCCGCATGATCCTCGGCCAGCTGCTGCCCGACCATGCCAAGATCCCCTTCGACGTCGCCAACAAGCTGATGACGAAGAAGGAGATCTCCAACATGATCGACACCGTCTACCGCAACTGCGGGCAGAAGGAGACGGTGATCTTCTGCGACCGGATCATGGCGCTCGGCTTCCGCGAGGCGTTCCGCGCCGGCATCTCGTTCGGCAAGGACGACATGGTGGTGCCGGAAACCAAGCCGGCCATCATCGAGAGCACCTCGGCGCTCGCGAAGGAATACGAGCAGCAGTACAACGACGGCCTGATCACCCAGGGCGAGAAGTACAACAAGGTCGTGGATGCCTGGGCCAAGTGCTCGGACAAGCTCGCCGAGGAGATGATGATCCGCATCTCCTCCGTGAAGAAGGACGAGGCCGGCAAGGACAAGCCGATCAACTCCATCTACATGATGAGCCACTCCGGTGCCCGTGGGTCGCCCACGCAGATGAAGCAGCTCGCCGCCATGCGCGGGCTGATGGCGAAGCCGAGCGGCGAGATCATCGAATCGCCGATCATCTCGAACTTCAAGGAAGGTCTGACCGTCCTCGAGTACTTCTCCTCGACGCACGGCGCCCGCAAGGGCCTCGCCGACACGGCGCTGAAGACGGCCAACTCCGGCTATCTGACGCGCCGCCTCGTCGACGTGGCGCAGGACGCCATCATCTCGACGGTGGACTGCGGGTCGCAGGGCGGCATCAAGATGCGGGCCATCCTCGACGCCGGCCAGGTCGTGGCGTCGCTGGCGATCCGCATCCTCGGCCGGACCGCGGCCGAGGACCTGCGCGACCCCGAAGGCACTCTCATCGTCGGCACCGGCGAGATGATCCAGGAGTGGCACATCGACCGCATCAACGCCGCCGGTATCCAGGAGGTGAAGATCCGGTCCGTGCTGACCTGCGAGTCGAAGAACGGCGTCTGCGCGACCTGCTACGGGCGCGACCTCGCCCGCGGCACGCCCGTCAACATGGGTGAAGCGGTCGGCGTCATCGCGGCGCAGTCGATCGGCGAGCCGGGCACGCAGCTCACGATGCGCACGTTCCACATCGGCGGCGCGGCGCAGATCGCCGACTCCTCCTTCATCGAGTCGAACTTCGACGGCACCGTCACGTTCCGCAACAAGGCTCTGGCGCGGAACGCCGAAGGCGACCTCATGGTCATGGCCCGCAACGTCGCGGTCGTGATCCTGGGCCCGGACGGGACGGAGCGCGCCGTGCACCGTGTCCAATACGGCGCCCGCATGAAGGTCGACGAGGGCGACAAGGTGAAGCGCGGGCAGCGCATCGCCGAGTGGGACCCCTACACCCGGCCGATCATGACCGAGGTGGACGGCACCGTCGGGTTCGAGGACCTCGTCGAGGGCTCCTCGATGTCGGAATCGATCGACGAGGCGACCGGTATCGCCAAGCGCATGGTCATGGACTGGCGCCTGAACCAGCGCTCGGCGAGCCTCAAGCCCGCCATCGTGATCAAGGGGGCGGACGGCAAGATCTCCAAGGTGGCCCGTGGCGGCGATGCCCGCTACATGCTGCCGGTCGAGTCCATCATCGCCTTCGACCCCGGTGCCCAGGTGAAGGCGGGCGACGTCGTCGCCCGTATCTCGATGGAAGGCGCCAAGACCCGCGACATCACGGGTGGTCTGCCGCGCGTCGCCGAGCTCTTCGAGGCTCGTCGGCCGAAGGACCACGCCATCATCGCGGAGATCTCCGGCATCATCCAGTTCGGTAAGGATTACAAGAACAAGCAGCGACTCTCCATCGTGCCGCACGAGGAGGGGGCCGAGGCTGTCGAGTACCTGATCCCGAAGGGCAAGCACATCCATCTCCAGGACGGCGACGTCATCGAGAAGGGTGAGTACATCGTCGACGGCAACCCGGCGCCGCACGACATCCTGGCCATCAAGGGCGTCGAGGAGCTGGCGGCCTATCTCGTCAACGAGATCCAGGAGGTCTACCGGCTGCAGGGCGTGTCGATCAACGACAAGCACATCGAGGTGATCGTCCGCCAGATGCTGCAGAAGGTCGACATCGTCGATCCGGGTGAGACGGACTTCCTGCCGGGCGAGCAGGTCGACCACACCGAGCTCGACGAGGCGAACGCCGTCGCGCTGGCAGAGGGCAAGAAGCCCGCCAGCGGCACGCCGGTCCTTCTCGGCATCACCAAGGCGTCGCTCCAGACGCGGTCGTTCATCTCGGCCGCTTCGTTCCAGGAGACCACCCGCGTGCTGACCGAAGCCGCCGTCAACGGCAAGAAGGACACGCTGGAGGGGCTCAAGGAGAACGTGATCGTGGGCCGGCTCATCCCGGCCGGCACGGGCGCCGCCATGTCGAAGCTCCAGCGCGTCGCCGCCTCGCGCGACGACATGATCCTGGCGCAGAAGGCGCAGGCCTCGCAGGAGAACCTGCCCCAGCTGCCGGCGCCCGCCGCGGCCGAGTGAGCTCTCCACCATGACGAGACGGAAAAGGGCGCTTCGGCGCCCTTTTCTGTGGGGCGCCGGCTCCGGGCGGCGCGGCATTCACTCCGATGCGACGCCGGGCTGGAATCCGCGCCGGATTCGCGGGACTGTGGGTTGCTCCCTCACGCCGCGCCGCCAGGTCCCGCCATGGCCTTCCCGTTCCGTCCCGCCGATGATGCCGCTCCCGAGGGCCAGAGCCTTCCCGCCGGGGCCGACCAGGACCTCGCCGCCATGCTCAGACCCGTGCTGGCGGGGGCGCGCGCCCGCGGCGTGGCGGACGGGCTCGAACTCCTGGGCGTCGGGGCCGTTCTGATCGACGACACGGGGCGCGTGCTGCATATCGGCGGGCGGGGGCGGCGGCTCATCGCGGGCTGGCTGCGGATCGTGGAGGACCACCTCGTGGCCGAGCATGCGGGCGACGACCGCCTGCTGTCGGACCTCATCGGAGGGGCCATCGCGGGTCGTCCCGCGCCGGGCGGCATCCGCCTCGGCCAGGTGGCCGCGGGTCCCGTCCTGGCGCTCCGGGCCCTGCCGTTCCACAGCGACGAGGGCGTGGCCCAGCGGCTTCACGCCGTGATCGTGATCGACGAGGTCTGAGCCTTCGGCACGGGTGCCATGCCGCCCGTCGCTTTCTCGCCGGGCCGCGGCCCAAAGCGATTGACGCCGTCCGAGTCGGCGGTTAAAGAAGGCCAACTTTCGGCAGGCCGTAGGCACCTTTGTTCCGGGACGACGCGTCCTGGACCCACAAGAGCCTAAACGCTGCCGGCCTCACCTGAGACCAACCCCGATCGCAGCCGCGGTCGTGGTCATCGAAAGAAGCACGAGCGTGGCGCGTGAGCGTCGCGGTCCTCTGCGTTGGGTGCGCTTGAGATCCGTGAGGATCGAGAGTGCGCTTTGTTTTGCATGCGTCTCGGGGGCGCGCCGCAAGGCGGGGACCCGGGGCGATCGTGAAAAGACCTCGACGTGAGGGGCAAGCCGGTGATCAGGCCGCGGTGGGCGGACTGGAGGGCGGGCGCCACGTCCAGGGCGTGAAGGACCGCACGCCACGCCGGTCGAAGCCCGGCGCCTGGCGTCCGCAGTAAGGAAGAACCCGATGTCGCGTCGTCATAGCGCAGAAAAGCGTGAGATCATTCCGGACGCCAAGTACGGCGACGTCACGCTCACCAAGTTCATGAACTCGATCATGTACGACGGCAAGAAGTCGGTCGCGGAGGCGATCGTCTACGGCGCCTTCGAGAACATCGAGCAGCGCCTGCGCACCGAGCCGCTGCCCATCTTCATGCAGGCGCTCGACAATGTGGCGCCGGCCATCGAGGTCCGGTCGCGGCGCGTCGGCGGCGCCACCTACCAGGTGCCGGTCGAGGTCCGCCCCGAGCGCCGCCAGGCGCTGGCGATCCGCTGGCTCATCACGGCCGCCCGCGGCCGCAACGACAAGACGATGGTCGACCGCCTGTCGGCCGAACTGATGGACGCTGCTAACAACCGTGGCAATGCCGTCAAGAAGCGCGAAGACACGCACCGGATGGCGGAAGCCAACCGCGCCTTCTCGCATTACCGCTGGTAATCCGGCGGTTCAGCGCTTTTCGAGGATCGATCCATGCCGCGCAGCCATCCCATCGAAGACTATCGCAACTTCGGCATCATGGCCCACATCGATGCGGGCAAGACCACCACGACCGAGCGGATCCTCTTCTACTCCGGCAAGTCCCATAAGATCGGCGAAGTCCATGACGGCGCCGCCACCATGGACTGGATGGAGCAGGAGCAGGAGCGCGGGATCACGATCACGTCTGCCGCCACCACCACGGCGTGGAACGGCAAGCGTCTGAACATCATCGACACCCCCGGCCACGTGGATTTCACCATCGAGGTGGAGCGCTCGCTCCGCGTGCTCGACGGCGCCGTCTGCGTTCTCGACGGCAACCAGGGCGTCGAGCCCCAGACCGAGACCGTCTGGCGCCAGGCCGACAAGTACAACGTGCCCCGCATCGTCTTCGTCAACAAGATGGATAAGATCGGCGCCGACTTCTACAAGTGCGTCGACGACATCAAGACCCGCGTGGGCGGCCGTCCGGTGTGCATCCAGCTGCCGATCGGGTCCGAGTCGGACTTCAAGGGCATCATCGACCTCGTCCGCATGAAGGCGGTCGTCTGGGAGAACGAGAACCTCGGCGCCAACTACCACGACGAGGAGATCCCGGCCGACCTGCTGGAGCGGGCGAAGGAATATCGCCTGGCGCTGATCGAGGCCGCCGTCGAGCTCGACGACGACGCCATGTCGGCCTATCTCGACGGCACCGAGCCGACCGAGGCGACCCTGCGCAGCCTCATCCGCAAGGCCGTGCGCCAGATCTCGTTCCATCCGGTGCTGTGCGGCACGGCCTTCAAGAACAAGGGCGTGCAGCCGCTGCTCGACGCCGTGGTCGACTACCTGCCGTCGCCGGTCGACCGCGAGTCGATCAAGGGCATCGACGTCAACACCGAGGCGGAAGTCACGCGGCCGGCCAGCGACAGCGAGCCCTTCTCGCTGCTCGCCTTCAAGATCATGGACGACCCCTTCGTCGGCACGATCACCTTCTGCCGCATCTACTCGGGCCATATCGAGAGCGGCACCACGGTGCTCAACTCGACCAAGGACAAGAAGGAGCGCATCGGCCGCATGCTCCTGATGCACGCGAACAACCGCGAGGACATCAAGGAAGCCTATGCGGGCGACATCGTCGCCATGGCGGGCCTCAAGGACACGCGCACGGGCGACACCCTGTGCGATCTCCTGAAGCCCGTGATCCTGGAGAAGATGGAGTTCCCCGAGCCGGTCATCGAGATCGCCATCGAGCCGAAGTCCAAGGCCGACCAGGAGAAGCTCGGCGTCGCCCTGCAGAAGCTGGCCGCCGAGGACCCGTCCTTCCGCGTGTCGACCGATCAGGAGTCGGGCCAGACCATCCTCAAGGGGATGGGCGAGCTCCACCTCGACATCAAGGTCGATATCCTGCGCCGCACCTACAAGGTGGACGCCAACATCGGCGCCCCGCAGGTGGCCTATCGCGAGAAGCTCACGCGCCGGGTCGAGCAGGACTACACGCACAAGAAGCAGACCGGCGGCACGGGCCAGTTCGCCCGCGTCAAGATCGTCTTCGAGCCGAACGAAGCCGGGGCCGGCAACAGCTTCGAGTCGAAGATCATCGGCGGTTCGGTTCCCAAGGAATACATCCCGGGCGTCGAGAAGGGCATCAACTCGGTCATGGGCGCCGGTATCCTGGCGGGCTTCCCGGTGGTGGACGTCAAGGCGACCCTCGTCGACGGCGCCTACCACGACGTCGACTCCTCCGTCCTGGCGTTCGAAATCGCGTCCAGGGCGGCCTTCCGGGAGGCCCTGCAGAAGGGCGGGTCGGTTCTGCTCGAGCCGATCATGAAGGTCGAGGTGGTGACGCCGGAAGAATATACCGGCTCCTGCATCGGCGACCTGAACTCCCGCCGGGGGCAGATCCAGGGGCAGGACGTGCGCGGCAACGCGAACGTCATCAACGCCATGGTGCCGCTGGCCAACATGTTCGGCTACGTGAACCAGCTGCGGTCCTTCTCCCAGGGCCGCGCCACCTTCACCATGCAGTTCGACCATTACGAGCAGGTCCCGGCCGGCGAGGCTGCCAAGGTCCAGGCGAAATACGCCTGACCTCCCCTTACGTTGAACGAATCTTGAGAGGAGCCTGACATGGCTAAGGAAAAGTTCTCGCGGAACAAGCCGCACTGCAACATCGGCACGATCGGCCACGTCGACCATGGCAAGACCTCGCTGACGGCGGCCATCACCAAGGTCCTCGCCGAGTCCGGCGGCGCCACCTTCACGGCCTATGACCAGATCGACAAGGCGCCGGAAGAGAAGGCGCGCGGCATCACGATCTCGACCGCGCATGTCGAGTACGAGACCAAGAACCGCCACTACGCGCACGTCGACTGCCCCGGCCACGCCGACTACGTGAAGAACATGATCACGGGCGCCGCCCAGATGGACGGCGCGATCCTGGTCGTGTCGGCCGCCGACGGCCCGATGCCGCAGACGCGCGAGCACATCCTGCTCGCCCGCCAGGTCGGCGTCCCGGCCCTCGTGGTCTTCATGAACAAGGTCGACATGGTCGACGACGCCGAGCTGCTCGAGCTCGTCGAGCTCGAGATCCGCGAGCTGCTGTCGAAGTACGACTTCCCCGGCGACGACATCCCGATCACGCATGGTTCGGCCCTCTGCGCGCTCGAGAACAAGCGTCCCGAGATCGGCCACGACGCCGTCCTGAAGCTGATGGAGACGGTCGACGCCTACATCCCGCAGCCCGAGCGTCCGAAGGACCAGCCCTTCCTGATGCCGGTCGAGGACGTGTTCTCGATCTCGGGCCGCGGCACCGTGGTGACGGGCCGCATCGAGCGCGGCATCGTCAAGGTCGGCGAGGAAATCGAGATCGTCGGCCTCAAGGCCACGGTCAAGACGACCGTCACGGGCGTCGAGATGTTCCGCAAGCTGCTCGATCAGGGCGAGGCCGGTGACAACGTCGGCTGCCTGCTCCGCGGCACCAAGCGCGAGGACGTCGAGCGCGGCCAGATCCTGTGCAAGCCCGGCTCCGTGAAGCCCCACACCAAGTTCAAGGCCGAGGCCTACATCCTCACCAAGGACGAGGGTGGCCGTCACACGCCGTTCTTCACCAACTACCGTCCGCAGTTCTACTTCCGCACCACGGACGTGACCGGCATCGTGACCCTCCCCGAGGGCACCGAGATGGTCATGCCGGGCGACAACGTCACGATGACGGTGGCCCTGATCGTGCCGATCGCCATGGAGGAGAAGCTCCGCTTCGCCATCCGTGAAGGCGGCCGCACCGTCGGCGCCGGCGTCGTCGCCTCGATCATCGAATAAGAAGCCAACAGGTCGGGGGGCGGGGGCTTTCTGCCCCCGCACCTACCGACTAGGGGACATGACGATGAACGGCCAAAACATCCGCATCCGCCTCAAGGCCTTCGATCACCGCGTGCTCGATGCCTCGACCAAGGAGATCGTCTCCACCGCGCGCCGCACCGGCGCGCAGGTGCGAGGGCCGATCCCGCTCCCCACGAGGATCGAGAAGTTCACCGTGAACCGTTCGCCCCACGTGGACAAGAAATCCCGCGAGCAGTTCGAGATCCGCACGCACAAGCGTGTCCTCGACATCGTGGATCCCACTCCGCAGACGGTTGACGCGCTGATGAAGCTCGATCTGGCCGCCGGTGTCGACGTCGAGATCAAGATCTGACGTCCGCCCCCTGCGATACGCTGTAGCGAAGTATCTTGAAGGAAATCTGACATGCGGTCAGGTGTCATCGCCCAGAAGGTCGGAATGACCCGTGTTTTCACGGAATCGGGCGAACATGTGCCGGTGACGGTGCTCAAACTCGACGGTTGCCAGGTCGTGGCGCATCGCACGGCCGAGGTGAACGGCTACAGCGCGTTGCAGATCGGGATCGGCAAGGCCAAGGTCAAGAACGTCTCCAAGGCCGAGCGCGAGCGTTTCGCGATCGCCAAGGTCGAGCCGAAGATGAAGCTCGCCGAATTCCGGGTCGAGGCGGATCACATGATCCCGGTCGGCGCCGAGTTCCAGGCCGACCACTTCGTGCCGGGGCAGTTCGTCGACGTGACCGGCACCTCCACGGGCAAGGGCTTCGCCGGCCCGATGAAGCGCTGGAACTTCGGCGGCCTGCGCGCCACCCACGGCGTGTCGGTGTCGCACCGCTCGCACGGTTCGACCGGCGGCCGCCAGGACCCGGGCAAGACCTTCAAGAACAAGAAGATGGCCGGCCACATGGGCGTCGACCGCGTCACCACCCTGAACCTCAAGGTGGTCCGCACCGATGTCGAGCGCGGCCTCATCCTGGTCGAGGGTGCCGTTCCGGGCGTCGTCGGGGGCTACATCTTCGTGCGCGACGCCATCAAGAAGGCGCGCCACAAGGATGCCCCGATGCCGGGCAAGTTCCGCCTCGTCTCCGCCGACGCCGCCCCGGCCGCCGAAGCCGCCGTTGAGGGTTGATTGAACCAATGAAGATCGACATCACCTCCCTCGAAGGGCAGACCGACGGTTCGGTCGAGCTCGACGACGCCATCTTCGGCCTGACGCCGCGCCAGGACCTGATCGCCCGCATGATCCGCTACCAGCTCGCCAAGCGGCGCGCCGGCACGCATCAGACCAAGGGCCGGGCCGACATCGCCCGCACCGGCAAGAAGCTCTACAAGCAGAAGGGGACCGGTTCGGCCCGCCACGGCTCGGCGCGCGTGCCGCAGTTCCGCGGCGGCGGACGCGCCTTCGGCCCGGTGACGCGCTCCCACGCGCATGACCTGCCCAAGAAGGTCCGCGCTCTGGCCCTGCGCCATGCCCTGTCGTCCAAGGCCGCCGACGGCGACCTCATCATCTGGACCGGCGCCGCCGTGACGGAGCCCAAGACCAAGGCCCTGAAGCAGCGCTTCGCGGCGCTCGGGCTCGAGAGCGCGCTCATCATCGACGGGGCCGCCGTCGAGGAGAACTTCGCCCGCGCCGCCCGCAACATCCCGAAGATCGACGTCCTGCCGATCCAGGGCCTCAACGTCTATGACATTCTGCGTCGCAACAAGCTGGTTCTGACCAAGGCCGCGCTCGACGCGCTGGAGCTGCGATTCAAATGAGCCAGGACCCCCGCCACTACGACGTGATCCTTTCGCCGGTCATCACCGAGAAGGCCACGGCCGCATCCGACTTCAACCAGGTGGTCTTCAAGGTCGCCAAGACGGCCACCAAGCCTCAGATCAAGGCCGCCGTCGAGCAGCTGTTCGACGTGAAGGTCGAGGCCGTGAACACGACGACCCGCAAGGGCAAGGCCAAGACGTTCCGCGGCTTCAAGGGGCGGCAGGCCGACCTCAAGAAGGCCATCGTGACGCTCGCGGCCGGCCACAAGATCGACGTCACCACGGGTCTCTGAGCGCAGGCATAAGGAAAGACGTGCCATGGCACTGAAGACATTCAAACCGATCACGCCGAGCCTTCGCCAGCTCGTGATCGTCGATCGCAGCGGGCTCTACAAGGGCAAGCCGCTCAAGATCCTGACCGAGGGACTGTCGAAGTCGGGCGGCCGCTCCAACACGGGCCGTATCACGGTGCGGTTCCGGGGCGGCGGTCACAAGCAGACCTACCGCATCATCGACTTCAAGCGTCGCAAGCTCGATCAGCCCGCCACGGTGGAGCGGATCGAATACGACCCGAACCGCACGTCCTTCATCGCGCTGATCCGCTATGCCGACGGCGAGCCGGCCTACATCATCGCGCCCCAGAAGCTCAGCGTCGGCGATGTCGTCGTGTCGGGCCAGCAGGTCGACGTGAAGCCCGGCAACGCCATGCCGCTGGCCTCCATCCCGGTGGGCACGATCGTGCACAACATCGAGATGAAGATCGGCAAGGGCGGGGCGATCGCGCGCTCGGCCGGGTCCTACGCCCAGATCGTGGGCCGCGACGCCGGCTACGTGTCGCTGCGCCTGTCGTCCGGCGAGCAGCGCCTGCTGCACGGGGGCTGCTTCGCCACCGTCGGATCGGTGTCGAACCCCGACCACATGAACATCTCCTACGGCAAGGCCGGCCGTCGCCGCTGGCTCGGTCGGCGTCCGCACAACCGCGGCGTCACGATGAACCCGGTCGACCATCCGCACGGCGGCGGCGAAGGCCGCACCTCGGGCGGCCGTCACCCGGTCACCCCGTGGGGCAAGCCCACCAAGGGCAAGAAGACGCGTACCAACAAGACGACGGGCAAGTTCATCGTCGCCTCCCGCCACGCCCGGAAGAAGTGAGGGCTGATCCATGTCACGTTCGATCTGGAAGGGTCCCTTCGTCGACGGCTACCTGCTCAAGAAGGCAGATACCGTGCGCGGCGGCGGGCGTTCCGAAGTCATCAAGATGTGGAGCCGTCGCTCCACCGTCCTGCCGCAGTTCGTGGGCCTCACCTTCGGGGTCCACAATGGCCACAAGCATATCCCGGTGACCGTCACCGAGGACATGATCGGCCACAAGTTCGGCGAGTTCTCGCCGACCCGCACGTTCCACGGCCATGCCGCGGACAAGAAGTCCAAGAGGTAAGCGATGAGCAAGCAGGCCAAGCCCCGCGCGCTCCCCGAAAACGAGGCGAAGTGCGTCGCGCGCATGCTGCGCGTCTCTCCGCAGAAGCTGAACCTCCTGGCTCAGCTCATCCGCGGCAAGAAGGTCGAGACGGCGCTGGCCGATCTCGAATTCTCGCGCAAGCGCATCTCGGTCGAGGTCAAGAAGGCGCTCGAGAGCGCCATCGCCAATGCCGAGAACAACCACGAACTCGACGTCGACGACCTCATCGTGTCCGAGGCCTATGTCGGCAAGGCGTTGGTGATGAAGCGGTTCAGCCCCCGCGCCCGCGGCCGGGCCGGCCGGATCGAGAAGCCGTTTTCGAACCTCACGATCATCGTGCGGGAAGTCGCGGCCACGGCCTGAGGATTAAGACGATGGGTCAGAAGGTCAATCCGATCGGGTTGCGGCTCGGCATCAACCGCACCTGGGATTCGCGCTGGTTCGCCAACAAGGGCGAATACGGCAAGCTGCTGCACGAAGACATGAAGATCCGCGAGGTCCTCATGGCGGCGCTGAAGCAGGCGGCGATCTCCAAGATCGTCATCGAGCGTCCGCACCGGAAGTGCCGCGTCACCATCCACTCGGCCCGTCCGGGCGTGGTGATCGGCAAGAAGGGCGCGGACATCGACAAGCTGCGCAAGCTGGTGGGCAAGATCACGACCTCCGAGGTCGTGATCAACATCGTCGAGGTGCGCAAGCCCGAGGTCGACGCCACGCTCGTGGCGGATTCGATCGCCCAGCAGCTCGAGCGCCGCGTGGCGTTCCGCCGGGCCATGAAGCGGGCCGTGCAGTCGGCGATGCGCCTGGGTGCCGAGGGGATCCGGATCAACTGTTCGGGGCGTCTCGGCGGTGCCGAGATCGCCCGCCAGGAATGGTACCGCGAGGGCCGCGTGCCGCTGCATACGCTGCGCGCCGACGTCGACTACGGCGTCGCCACGGCCAACACGGCCTACGGCACCTGCGGCATCAAGGTCTGGATCTTCAAGGGCGAGATCCTGGAGCACGATCCCATGGCGCAGGACAAGCGCGCCGCCAGCCAGGAACATGCGCCGGGCGGCGAGCGTCGCCGCCGCGATGACGACCGCGGCGGTCGCGACCGCGACCGTCGGCGCGAACGGGCCTGACCGGTCTGTCGTTTAAGCCGTGCGGGCCTTCCGGGGAGGGGGGCCCGCACGTTCGGTGCACGTTGACAGTTGCGTGACGTGCTCCGGCATGAAATAGCAAGACCCATCGACCGACCTCGAGGGCTCCGACGAGCCCCCGAGCGGTCCGGACGTGCTCCGAACGACCTTTCAGGACGCTAATTCCCATGTTGCAACCCAAGCGAACCCGCTTTCGCAAGGCCTTCAAGGGCCGCATCAGCGGCGAAGCCAAAGGCGGCTTCGAGCTCAATTTCGGCCAGTTCGGCCTCAAGGCTCTCGAGCCGGAGCGCGTCACCGCGCGCCAGATCGAGGCCGCCCGCCGCGCGCTGACCCGCCACATGAAGCGTGCCGGCCGCGTCTGGATCCGCATCTTCCCGGACGTGCCGGTCTCGAAGAAGCCGACCGAGGTCCGCATGGGCAAGGGCAAGGGCGCGCCCGAGTTCTGGGCCGCCCGCGTCCATCCCGGGCGCATCATGTTCGAACTCGACGGCGTCCCGCAGGAACTGGCCCGCGAGGCGCTCCGCCTGGCGGCCGCCAAGCTGCCGATCAAGACGCGCTTCGTCGAGCGCATCGCCGAGTAAGGACGGACGACCATGAAGACCAAGCAGCGCCTGTCCGACCTCTGGGTCATGTCGGACGACCAGCTCAACGACGAAGTTCTTCGCTTGAAGCGTGAACAGTTCAACCTGCGCTTCCGGCGCGCCACCGGGCAGTTGGAGAACACCTCCACGGTCCGCGCGGTCCGTCGCGACATCGCCCGGGTCAAGACCCTGGCGGCGATGAAGCGCGCCGCAGCGAACGGGTGAGAGAAACACGATGCCGAAGCGAATCCTCCAGGGCGTGGTCGTCAGCGACAAGCAGGAGAAGACCGTGGTGGTGAAGGTGGAGCGCCGCTTCACGCATCCGCTGCTGAAAAAAACCGTGCGCCGGTCGAAGAATTATCATGCGCATGACGAAGGCAAGGCCTACAAGGTCGGCGACGTGGTCTCGATCGAGGAGACCCGTCCGATCTCCAAGCTGAAGCGCTGGACCGTTGTCGGCGCCGAGACGACGAGCGAGGCCTAGAGGCCGTTTGCGAGGCCATCGGGTCTCGCGCGGCGTCCACGGCTGTTGATCCGGAGGCCGGCGCGCCCTCATCGGCGCACAACCTCCGCCAGGCGCAGTCCGGCTGGCCGGGAAACCGGGCCGGAAACCGTTCTGACAGAAAGCATAGTCCATGATTCAGATGCAGACTAACCTCGATGTCGCTGACAATTCCGGCGCCCGCCGGGTCATGTGCATCAAGGTCCTCGGCGGTTCCAAGCGGAAGTACGCCGGTGTGGGCGACATCATCGTCGTGTCCATCAAGGAGGCCATTCCGCGCGGTCGCGTGAAGAAGGGCGACGTCATGAAGGCCGTGGTGGTCCGGACCGCCAAGGACATCAAGCGGGCGGACGGGTCGGTGATCCGCTTCGACACCAACGCCGCCGTGATCGTCAACAACCAGTCCGAGCCGGTGGGCACCCGCATCTTCGGGCCGGTGCCGCGCGAGCTTCGCGCCAAGAACCACATGAAGATCATCTCTCTCGCCCCGGAGGTGCTGTGATGGCGGCCAAGATCAAGAAGGGCGACAAGGTCGTCGTGCTCGCCGGCCGTGATCGCGGCGCGAGCGGCGAAGTCCTGCACGTGATGCCCAAGGACGAGCGCGCCATCGTGCAGGGCGTGAACCTCGTCAAGCGCCACCAGGCGCAGTCGGCCCGCCAGGAAGGCGGCATCATCAGCAAGGAAGCGACGATCCACCTGTCGAACCTCGCCCTGCAGCATCCGACCACCGGCAAGCCGGTCCGCGTCGGCTTCAAGGTGCTCGAGGACGGCCGCAAGGTGCGCATCGCCAAGGGTTCGGGAGATCAGATCGATGGCTGAGGCTCAGGCAGCTTCCGGCGCCAAGGCTAAGGCCAAGGGCGCCAAGGAGAACCGCAAGTCCGGTTCCGAGATCAACATGGGCGCCTCGCCGGCCACTCCGGCCGGCTACGTGCCGCGCATGAAGCAGGTCTACGCCGACACGGTGCGTCAGGCGATGGTCGAGCAGTTCGGCTACAAGAACGCCATGGCGATCCCGCGGCTCGACAAGATCGTGCTGAACATGGGCGTCGGCGAAGCCGTCAACGACACCAAGAAGGTGACGAACGCGGCGGCCGACCTGTCGCTGATCGCGGGCCAGAAGCCCGTCATCACGCATGCCCGCAACGCGATCTCGACCTTCAAGGTCCGCGAGAACATGCCGCTCGGCGCCAAGGTGACCCTGCGTGGCACCCGCATGTACGAGTTCCTGGACCGCCTGATCACGATCGCGCTCCCGCGCGTCCGCGATTTCCGCGGCCTCAGCCCCAAGTCCTTCGATGGCCGCGGCAACTTCGCCATGGGCATCAAGGAACACATCATCTTCCCCGAGATCGACTATGACAAGGCCGAGACGATGCTCGGCATGGACATCATCGTCTGCACCACGGCGAAGACCGACGACGAGGCGCGTGCGCTTCTTCGGGCATTCAATTTCCCGTTCCGGCAGTGAGGTCAGCGGGCACCGGGTTTGACCCCGGGGCCCGTCCTGCAGGTCAGCAGGACTTCAGACGCGGAAAGGCGAGGACACCTCAATGGCTAAGAAGAGTTCTGTCGAGAAGAACGAACACCGGCGAGCGCTGGTGAAACAATATGCGGCGAAGCGGGCCCGGCTGAAGGGCATCGCCGACGATGCCAACCTCCCCATGGAGGAGCGTTTCGAGGCCCGGCTGAAGCTGTCGGAGCTGCCGCGCAATTCGGCGGCGGCGCGCATCCGCAACCGCTGCGAGGTCAGCGGACGCGCCCGTTCGGTGTACCGCAAGATGAAGATGTCCCGCATCGCGCTCCGCGAGCTGGGCAACAAGGGCCTGATCCCGGGCCTCGTGAAGTCGAGCTGGTGAGGGGAGGCGCATCATGTCCATGACCGATCCCCTGGGTGACATGCTCACCCGCATCCGCAACGCCCAGCTCCGCAAGAAGGGCAAGGTGTCGACCCCCGGCTCGCGCCTGCGCGCCACCGTGCTCGACGTGCTGGAGCAGGAAGGCTACATCCGCGGCTACTCGACGACCGATCACGGCAATGGCCGGACCGAGTTCGACATCGAGCTGAAGTATTTCGACAACGCCCCGGTCATCAAGATGATCGAGCGCGTGTCGCGCCCCGGCCGCCGCGTCTACGCGGCTGTCGACGCCCTGCCGCGCGTCGCCAACGGTCTCGGCATCACCATCGTATCGACGCCCAAGGGCGTCATGGCTGACCATTCCGCACGCGAGAACAACGTGGGCGGTGAGGTCCTGTGCAAGGTCTTCTGACCTCAGGCCATGAAGGGTCCACATTATGTCCAGGGTCGGTAAGAAGCCGGTCGCGCTCCCCAAGGGCGTGACCGCCACGGTCGAAGGCCAGTCGGTGTCGGTGAAGGGCGCGAAGGGGACTCTCTCCTTCGTGGTCCCGGACGATTGCGACGTCGCGCTGAACGACAACGAAGTCTCGGTCAAGCCGCGCTCGGAGACGAAGCGCGCGCAGGCCATGTGGGGCATGTCCCGCGCCATGATCAACAACCTCGTGACCGGCGTGTCGGCGGGGTTCGAGCGCAAGCTCGAGATCACGGGCGTCGGCTACAAGGCCGCCGTGCAGGGCAAGAAGCTCGTCCTGTCGCTCGGCTACAGCCACGACGTCGATTTCCCGATCCCGGACGGGATCGCGATCGTGGCGCCGCGGCCGACCGAGCTGGTCATCAGCGGCATCGACAAGCGCGAAGTCGGCCAGGTGGCCTCCGAGATCCGTGCGTTCCGTCCGCCCGAGCCCTACAAGGGCAAGGGTGTGAAATACGCGGGTGAGTTCATCTTCCGCAAGGAAGGCAAGAAGAAGTAACGGCGCCATGAGCAAGAGCGATCTTTCCGACCGCCGCAAGGCTCGCGTCCGTCTGGCGATTCGCAAGAACGCCGGCGGTCGTCCGCGCCTTTCGGTCTTCCGGTCGTCCAAGCAGATCTACGCGCAGGTCATCGACGACGCGCGCGGCGTGACCCTGGCCTCGGCCTCCTCGCTGGAGAAAGAGAACCGGGAGAGCCTGAAGACCGGCGCCGATACGGCGGCCGCCAAGCACATCGGCGAGCTGATCGCCAAGCGGGCCGTCGAGGCCGGCGTGAGCGAGGTGGTGTTCGACCGTGGCGCCTACATGTACCACGGCCGCGTCAAGGCGCTGGCCGAGGGTGCCCGCGAGGGTGGCCTGAAGTTCTGATCGGGCTCCGGCCCCGGTCGCGCACGCCGCGGGCCGCCTCAGGCGGCGGGCCGACGGCAACCGGCCCGGCTTGCGGGCGACGCTGGCGTCGTCTAAGAACCGGTCCATTCCCTTGCAGGTGGCGACGGCGCGGGGCGGATCCATCCGCATCCCCGCGTTTCGCTCATCCCGCATATCCCAGCGAGCGGTGGGTCCCGATCAGGGATCGCCGCGTCAGTGACGGACGGACAGATGGCTCGTGAAAGAGAGCGCGATCGCGAAGATCGCGACAATGAATTCGTGGACAAGCTGGTCCACATCAACCGCGTCGCCAAGGTGGTGAAGGGCGGCCGGCGCTTCGGCTTCGCGGCGCTCGTCGTCGTGGGCGACCAGAAGGGCCGCGTCGGCTTCGGCCACGGCAAGGCGCGCGAAGTGCCGGAAGCCATCCGCAAGGCGACGGAAGCCGCCAAGCGCGGCCTCATCCGCGTGCCGCTGCGCGAGGGCCGCACGCTGCATCACGACGTGAACGGCCGCCACGGCGCCGGCCGCGTGATCCTGCGCGCCGCCCCGGCCGGAACCGGCATCATCGCGGGCGGGCCGATGCGCGCCGTCTTCGAGACGCTCGGCGTCCATGACGTCGTGGCCAAGAGCCAGGGCTCGTCGAATCCCTACAACATGGTCCGTGCGACGTTCGATGCGCTGGCCCACGAGGATTCGCCCCGGCAGGTCGCGGCCCGCCGCAACATCAAGGTCTCCACGCTGCAGTCCCGCCGCCAGGGCGTGGACGCGGACGCCGTCGACGCTTGAGCGGGAGGATTGACATGACCTCTCCCAACCAGAGCAAGCTTCGTCGTCGAGCAGACCGAGAGCCCCATCGGCCGTCCCGCCGACCCAGCGCCAGACGCTGGTGGCGCTCGGCCTCAACAAGATCGGCCGTCGCTCGTCGCTGATCGACAACCCTTCGACGCGTGGCATGGTGGCGAGCGTCGCCCACCTGGTCCGCATCGTCGAAGGCGAGTGAGGATCCGCGCCATGAAGCTCAACGAGATCAGAGACAACGAAGGCGCCACCAAGGCCCGCATGCGCGTCGGCCGCGGTATCGGCTCGGGCAAGGGCAAGACCGGCGGCCGCGGCGTGAAGGGCCAGAAGGCCCGCACGGGCGTGCGCATCAAGGGTTTCGAGGGCGGTCAGATGCCGCTGCATCGGCGCCTGCCCAAGCGCGGCTTCACCAACATCTTCCGCCTCGACTACAACGAGGTGAACGTCGGCCGCATCCAGAAGGCGATCGACGAGGGCAAGCTGCAGGCGGGCGCCGTCACGATCGACACGCTGGTCGCCTCGGGCATCTGCAACAAGGCGCGCGACGGCGTGAAGATCCTCGGGGCCGGCAAGATCACGGCGAAGCTCGATCTCGAGGTCACGCTGCCTCGAAGTCCGCGATCGCCGCCATCGAGGCGGCCGGCGGCAGCGTCAAGGTGCTGCGCGAGCCCAAGGCCCAGGCGACGGCCGAGGCCTGATCGGTCGACGTCCGGTCGCACGGCGCGGGCCGGACCCGTGACGAGACAGCAGCAGGGTGGCGGCGCGGGCCGACCACCCTGTTGTCATTTTGGGGAGCCGGGGCGCCTTGCGGGCGCCATGGTGAGACCGCACCGTCCCGATCCGGCGGGGTCGGCGCGCCGCCTGCCGCGAAAGGCCTTCCGCAAGGCCCGGGAAGCGCGCTAAGGGTCGGCGCGAGAACGGTGCCGGCGGGCGGCGGTCGCGGCTCGTCGTGATAGGTTGGAGCGCGTTCGCCGGGTCCGGCGGCGCTCGGGCGGCAGTGCCTTGGAGCAGATGTATGGCGTCGGCAGCGGAACAGCTCGCAGCGAACATCAATTTCGCCTCGATCGGCAAGGCCGAGGAACTCAAGAAGCGCATCTGGTTCACGCTGGGCGCCCTGATCGTCTACCGGCTCGGGACCTACATCCCGCTGCCCGGCATCGATCCCGCCGCCTTCGAGGCCAACTTCTCCGGGCAGAAGCAGGGCGTGCTCGAGCTCTTCAACATGTTCTCGGGCGGCGCCGTGCAGCGCATGGCGATCTTCGCCCTGAACATCATGCCCTACATCTCGGCCTCCATCATCATCCAGCTGATGACCTCGGTCGTCCCCTCGCTCGAGACCCTGAAGAAGGAGGGCGAGGCCGGGCGCAAGGTCATCAACCAGTACACGCGCTACCTCACCGTGGTCCTGGCGGCTGTTCCAGGCCTATGGCATCTCGGTGGGCCTCGAGGGGCAGGCGGGCGTCGTGACCGACCCGGGCCTGTTCTTCCGCATCTCGACCGTGATCACGCTGATGGGCGGCACGATGTTCCTGATGTGGCTCGGCGAGCAGATCACCTCGCGCGGCATCGGCAACGGCTCGTCGCTCATCATCTTCGCCGGCATCATCGCGGCCTTCCCGGCCGCCATCGGCCAACACGCTCGAACTCGGCCGGCAGGGCGCGCATTTCGACCGTCCTCATCCTCGCCATCGTGGTGATGGCCATCGCCGTGATCGCCTTCATCGTCTTCATGGAGCGGGCGCAGCGCCGGCGTGCTCATCACCTATCCGAAGCGGCAGGTCGGCAACCGCATGTTCGAGGGGCAGACGTCGTTCCTGCCGCTGAAGCTCAACACGTCGGGCGTCATCCCGCCGATCTTCGCCTCCTCGCTGCTGCTGCTGCCCACCACGGTCGCCAACTTCACCCAGATGAACGGCGGCGACCGGGCTGCCTCGCCACGGTGACGAGCTTCCTCGGCCACGGCCGGCCGCTCTACATGGTCCTCTATGTCGTGCTGATCGTCTTCTTCGCCTTCTTCTACACGGCCGTGGTGTTCAACCCGGTCGAGACCGCCGACAACCTGCGCAAGCACGGCGGCTTCGTGCCGGGCATGCGCCCGGGCGAGCGGACCGCGCAGTTCATCGACGCGATCCTGACCCGCATCACGGTGCTGGGCGCCGCCTACCTCGCCATCATTTGCCTTCTGCCCGAGCTTCTGATCTCCTACGCGGCGCTGCCGTTCTACTTCGGCGGCACGTCGCTGCTGATCGTCGTCAGCGTGACCATGGATACCGTCGCCCAGGTCCACGGCCATCTGCAGGCGCAACAATATGAGAGCCTGATCAAGAAGTCGCGGCTCAGAGGGGAAGAAGCGATGAGGATTGTGTTTCTCGGGCCGCCCGGCGCCGGCAAGGGCACGCAGGCGGCGCGGCTGATGCAGCGCCACGGGATCCCGCAACTGTCGACGGGCGACATGCTGCGCGCGGCCGTCAAGGCCGGCACGCCGGTGGGGCTGAAGGCCAAGGCCGTGATGGAGGCCGGCGGCCTCGTCTCGGACGAGATCGTGGTCGGCATCGTGGCGGAGCGGATCGATGGAGCCGGACGCCGCCAGGGGCTTCATCCTCGACGGGTTCCCCCGCACGGTGGCGCAGGCCGAGGCGCTCGACATGGCGCTCGAGCACCGCGGCCTGAAGCTCGACGCCGTGCTTGAACTGGAGGTCGACGAGGCCGCGCTGGTGAGCCGGATCGAGAAGCGCGCGGCCGAGACGTGGCGGCCGGCGGCACCGTCCGCGCCGACGACCGGCCGGATGTCCTGCAAGCGCCTCGAAGCCTATGCGGAGCAGACCGCGCCGGTGTCGGCCTATTACGCCGACGCGGGGCGGCTGAAGCGGATCGACGGCATGGCGCCGATCGACGACGTCTCCGCCGCCATCGACCGCGCCCTCGGGACCGGCGATCCGGCCGTGGCGGTGGCGGCGCAATAACCGATCCTTGACGATCGCCTCGGGAAGCCGTTATAGGCGAGCTTCGCGAGCCTTCGACATTGCGGTGCCGGGTCGTCCCACGCGGGGACCCGGCCTTTCATCGTTTGCTCACCATTCCAGGAACAGCGTCGGTTCGGCACGGCGGTGCCCGGCGCATGGAGACTACACGTGGCCCGTATCGCTGGCGTCAATATCCCGACCAACAAGCGCGTGGTCATCGCGCTTCAGTACATCCACGGCATCGGCGGGCAAGAAGGCCGAGGAGATCTGCGAGAAGGTCAACATCCCGGCCGAGCGCCGCGTCGCCCAGCTGACCGACGCCGAAGTGCTGCAGATCCGCGAGACGATCGACCGCGACTACCTCGTCGAAGGCGACCTGCGCCGCGAGAACTCGATCAACATCAAGCGCCTGATGGACCTCGGCTGCTACCGCGGCCTGCGCCATCGCCGCAGCCTGCCCGTCCGCGGCCAGCGCACCCACACCAACGCCCGCACCCGCAAGGGCAAGGCGAAGCCGATCGCCGGCAAGAAGAAGTAAGGGCCCGAGGGCTCCGCGTGATTCTCCCGAGCGCCTGGCATCACGGGCGCGCTTGAAGGACCAGGACTGATTTATGGCTAAAGAAGCAAACTCGCGTCCGCCGTCGCGAACGCAAGAACATCGCGTCGGGCATCGCCCACGTGAACTCGACGTTCAACAACACGATGATCACCATCACGGACGCGCAGGGCAATACCATCTCGTGGTCGTCCGCCGGCACCATGGGGTTCAAGGGGTCGCGCAAGTCGACCCCCTATGCGGCCCAGATGGCCGCCGAGGATGCGGCCCGGAAGGCCGCCGAGCACGGCATGCGCCTGCTCGAGGTCGAAGTGTCGGGCCCGGGTTCGGGGCGTGAATCGGCCCTGCGGGCCATCCAGGCGTCGGGCTTCACCGTCACGTCGATCCGCGACGTGACGCCGATCCCGCACAACGGCTGCCGTCCGCGCAAGCGCCGTCGCGTCTGACCGATCATCTCGAGGGAGCGGCACGCGAGCTGTGCGCGCCGCGGCGCGTTCGGCTGCCGAACGGACGTTTCGCGAGTCCGCCGCCAGGTGCCACGAAGTCGAGGCCGCCGCCTCGCCGGCTCCGCAACTGGAAGGTCGCACCACCGTGATCTCGAAGAACTGGCAAGACCTCATCAAGCCCAACAAGCTCGAGGTGCAGTTGGGCGACGACGGCAAGCGCGTCGCCACCGTGGTGGCCGAGCCGCTCGAGCGCGGCTTCGGCCTGACCATGGGCAATGCCCTGCGCCGCATCCTGCTGTCGTCGCTCCAGGGCGCGGCCGTCACGGCCGTGCAGATCGACGGCGTGCTGCACGAGTTCTCGTCCATCCCCGGCGTCCGCGAGGACGTGACCGACATCGTCCTCAACATCAAGGACGTCGTCGATCAAGATGGCAGGGCGAGGGCCCGAAGCGCATGGTCCTCAAGAAGCCGGCCCGGGCGTCGTGAAGGCCGGCGACATCCAGGTCGTCAACGACGTGACGGTGCTGAACCCCGACCTCGTGATCTGCACGCTCGACGAGGGCGCCGAGATCCGCATGGAGTTCACCGTCAACACCGGCAAGGGCTATGTGCCGGCGGACCGCAACCGCAACGAGGACGCGCCGATCGGCCTCATCCCGGTCGACAGCCTCTATTCGCCGGTCAAGAAGGTGTCGCTACCGCGTCGAGAACACCCGCGCGGGCCAGATCCTCGACTACGACAAGCTGACCATGACGCTCGAGACCAACGGCGGCATCAGCCCCGAGGACGCGATCGCCTATTCGGCCCGCATCCTGCAGGACCAGCTCAACGTCTTCGTCAACTTCGAGGAGCCGCGCCGCGAGGAAGTCTCGGCCTCGATCCCGGAGCTCGCCTTCAACCCGGCCCTGCTCAAGAAGGTCGACGAGCTCGAACTGTCGGTGCGGTCGGCCAACTGCCTGAAGAACGACAACATCGTCTATATCGGCGACCTCATCCAGAAGTCCGAGGCCGAGATGCTGCGGACGCCGAACTTCGGCCGCAAGTCGCTGAACGAGATCAAGGAAGTGCTCGCCCAGATGGGCCTGCACCTCGGCATGGAGATCTCCGGCTGGCCGCCGGAGAACATCGACGAACTCGCCAAGCGGTTCGAAGAACACTACTGAGCCACGCGGCGGGCCGATCGGCCCGCCCGGTGCAGGCCGGCCCCGTCACGGGGCCGGGTCAAGAGAGCGGCCGTACCTTGGCACGGCGGCCGCATAACAACCCGAAGGAGCCACCATGTATCACGGTCACAAGAAGCGCCGCTTCGGCCGCACCGCCGAGCACCGCAAGGCGATGTTCGCCAATATGTGCGCCAACCTCATCCACCACGAGCAGATCATCACGACGCTGCCGAAGGCCAAGGACCTGCGCCCGGTCGTCGAGAAGCTCGTCACGCTCGGCAAGCGCGGCGACCTCCATGCCCGCCGCATGGCCATGGCCGAGGTGCGCCAGGCCGCCATCGTCAAGAAGCTCTTCGACGTCATCGGCCCGCGCTACAAGGACCGGCAGGGCGGCTACACCCGCGTGCTCAAGGCCGGCTTCCGCTACGGCGACAATGCCCCGCTCGCCGTGATCGAATTCGTCGACCGCGATGTCGACGCCAAGGGATCCTCGCTCGGCAAGTACACGGCGGCCCCCGAGACCGACGCCGCCTGAGACGGCGCCGCCATCAGCCACGATGACAGGGCCGGAGCTCGCGCTTCGGCCCTTTCGTCGTCTGGGGTCGGCCTTTCGGAGCGGCCTCTGCCGCCATACCTGAGGCTCGACCCCGCGTGACCCTTTCGACGAGGAAGCCCGCCCCGATGCCGTTCCGTTTCCGTGCCGTCCGCGCTCCCGCCATGCTGGCGCCCGGCGTCCTGGCCCTGTCGCTGGTCCTCGCCGCCGCGGTCCCATCCGGTGCCGAGGACCGGCAGGTGCCGGCCGGGCGGGGCGACGTCGTCCTGTCCTTCGCACCCGTCGTCAAGCGCGTGCGCGCCTGCGGTCGTCAACGTCTACGCGTCGCGCGTCGAGAAGCGGCCGCGCAACAGCCTGCTCGACGATCCCATCTTCCGTCAGTTCTTCGGCGGCCACGACCGGCCCGGCAACCCCAGCGCCCAGTCGCTCGGCTCGGGCGTCATCGTCGACGCGTCCGGCCTCGTCATCACCAATTATCATGTGATCGACGGCATGACGGACGTGCGCGTGGCCATGTCGGACAAGCGCGAATATCCGGCCGACGTCGTGCTGCGGGACGCACGGACCGACCTCGCGGTGCTGAAGCTCAAGGGCGCCAAGGACCTGCCGGTGATGGACGTCGGCGATTCGGACGCGCTCGAAGTCGGCGACATCGTCCTGGCGCTCGGCGACCCCTACGGCGTCGGCCAGACCGTGACGCAGGGCATCGTGTCGGGGCTGGCGCGCAGCCAGATCGGCAAGAGCGACTACCAGTATTTCGTGCAGACGGATGCCGCCATCAACCCGGGCAATTCGGGCGGGGCGCTCGTCGACCTGCAGGGTCGCCTCATCGGCATCAACTCGGCCATCTACTCGCAGTCGGGCGGCAGCGTCGGCATCGGCTTCGCCATCCCGGTCAACATGGTCAAGAGCGTCATCACGGCGGCGCGCTCGGGTGCCGAGCGGGTGCGCCGGCCCTGGCTCGGCGCCAGCCTCCAGGGCGTCACGCGCGACATGGGCGAGGCGCTCGGCCTCGAGCGGCCGGCCGGCGTGCTGGTCTCCGACTTCACCGACGCCAGCCCGGCCGAGGCCGCGGGTCTCAAGCGCGGGGACGTCATCACGGCGGTCGACGGGGCCAATGTCGACGACCCGGATGCCTTCGGCTACCGCATCGCCACGAAGACGCTCGGCGCCACCGCCGACCTCACGGTGCGGCGCGGGACCGACAGCCAGCACGTGTCGGTCAAGCTGATCGCCGCGCCCGAGACGCCGCCGCGCGATCCCGTGACGCTGAACAACGACTCGCCCTTCTCGGGGGCCACGGTGGTGAACTATTCTCCCGCCGTGGCCGACGACCTGCAGCTCACCGGCGTCCGTCAGGGCGTGGTGGTCACGGCCGTCGGCGAGACCTCGCCGGCCGCCATGACGGGGATCCAGAAAGGGGACGTGATCCTGGGCCTCGGCCGGTCCAAGATCACCAGCACGCGCCAGTTCGAGAAGGCCACGGCGGCTCATCAGGACTTCTGGCACGTGACGATCGACCGGGGCGGCCAGATCATCGACTCCGAACTCGGAGGCTGAGCCGGCCGACCCAGACCCGAGGGGGCGCGGCCATGAACGATCTGTTTTCACGGGCCGGCGTGGCGCCCGCGGGCGATGGGGCCGCCGAGGCAGTGCCGGCCGACCGCCGAGGCGGCACGGCCGCTCGCCGACCGCCTCCGCCCGCGCCGGCTCGACGAGGTCGCCGGGCAGAGTCATCTCGTGGGACCGGACGGCGCGCTGACGCGGCTCCTCGCCGGCGGCACGCCCGGATCTCTGGTCTTCTGGGGGCCGCCGGGCACGGGCAAGACCACCGTGGCCCGGCTGCTGGCCGGCGCCACCAAGCTCGACTTCGTCGCGGCTTCGGCGATCTTCACGGGGGTGGCGGACCTCAAGAAGCTCTTCGAGGAGGCGCGGAGCCGCCGGCGCGCGGGGCGGGGCACGCTGCTCTTCGTCGACGAGATCCACCGGTTCAACCGGGCCCAGCAGGACGGTTTCCTGCCCGTGATGGAGGACGGGACGGTGACGCTGGTCGGCGCCACGACCGAGAACCCGTCCTTCGAGCTCAACGGCGCGCTCCTGTCGCGCGCCCGGGTGCTGGTGTTCCGCGCGCTCGACGCCGAGGCGCTCGGCGAATTGCTCGACCGTGCCGAGGCCGCGGAAGGCCGGCCGCTGCCGCTGTCGGGCGAGGCGCGCGCCACGCTCGTCGGCATGGCGGACGGGGACGGTCGCGCGCTGCTCAACCTCGCCGAGGACGTGTGGCGCGCGGCCCGGCCCGGCGAGACGCTCGATCCGTCCCGCCTCGTCGAGGTCGTGCAGCGGCGGGCGCCGCTCTACGACAAGAGCCAGGACGGGCACTACAACCTCATCTCCGCCCTGCACAAGGCGGTGCGGGGCTCGGACCCGGATGCCGCGCTCTACTATCTCGCCCGCATGCTCGACGCCGGCGAGGACCGGCTGTTCCTGGCGCGCCGCATCGTGCGCATGGCCTCCGAGGACATCGGCCTCGCCGACCCCCAGGCGCTGGTCATCGCCAACGCCGCCAAGGAGGCCTTCGATTTCCTGGGCAGCCCCGAGGGCGAACTCGCGATCGCCCAGGCGGTCGTCTACCTGGCGACGGCGCCCAAGAGCAATGCCGTCTATCTGGCCTACAAGGCCGCGACCGCGCTCGCCCAGCAGCACGGCTCCGTCCTGCCCCCCAAGACCATCCTCAACGCGCCCACAAAGGTGATGAAGCGCGAAGGTTATGGCGAGAACTACCGCTACGATCACGACGAGCCCGATGCCTTCTCGGGCCAGAACTACTGGCCGGAGGCGATCGGGCGACAGAGCCTCTACCGCCCGACCGAGCGCGGGTTCGAGCGCGACCTGACCCGGCGCATGGCCTGGTGGGATGCGCGGCGCAAATGAGCCGCGGCGGGGCGGGCCGGTTCAGGATCCGGGTTCGAGCTTGACCACCAGCGCCTTGGGGTCGTGCGTGTAATAGGCCCCGTCCTGCACGTCGGCGACGCGGCCGAGAAAGTCCGCGCTCGCCGTCAGTCGCGACGCGTCCGCGATGGCGGCGTCGTTCGCCTTGGCCTCGCTGTTCAGGATCTGCGTCGCGAAGCCGGGCTTGCTGATCGTGATGCCGAACGTGTCGCGCCGCGGCCCGGACACGACACAGGGCGAGATGCAGATCGTGCCGCTGGTCGACACGACCGTGGCACCGGGCGGATCGGTGACGACCGGCACCTCGTCCTGCGTGCCGTGTTCGAGGGTGGCGCATCCGGCGAGCGCCGCGGGCAGGATCAGCACGAGCGCGAGATGGGAGGCGCGGCGCACGGGTGCGGTGCTCACGCGGCGGGCCGGCGATGCCGCCGGGGATGGGCGGCGGGCGGCCGCGGCTGGGCGGCGGCGGGCGGGGCGAGGCTCGCCAGCGTGACGCTGACGGGGTTCGGTGCATGTTCGAGCGCCGCGCCGGTCGCGGCATCGACGGCGAGGCCCATACCCGCCGTGGCGAGGTTCTCGGTCGCGAGCGCGGCACCCGGGCCCGACAGCCGCGTCGCCACCGCCACGGTCTGGCTGACATAGCCGGGCTTCGCCACCGTGACGCTGAACGCCGCATCGCGCGAGACCGTGAGGGTGCAGGGCGTGGCATCGCAGCCGACGCCGAGGCTCGACGTGACGGCCGCCCCGGCGGGTTCGGACAGGACCGCCACCTCGTCCTGCGTGCCGCGCGCCAGGGTGGCGCAACCCCCGAGACCCATCGCCAGCATCAGACACCCCGCCGCGGCACCACGCATGAACTCACTCCACGGCCTCGAGGCGACCCTGCCCCGAACCGGGCGCGACTTTAGCTGAGTCGAAGCTAAGTCGAAAGTGTGGAAAAGTTTCCCACGACCGAAATGACTCAGCATCTGGGCGATTGGCTATGGCTGCCGCCGGTGAGCGGAGGAAGCCGTGCGGAACGTCGCGCGGCGCGAGGGGCCGCCACCGTCCCCGGACGGTCCCGTTCGTCGATGTTCGTTCATCCGTTGCGGAGGTTTCGGCTAGCGCTCGCTTAACGTTGTTTGGTCGTGCGTCTTGTCTCTGGCCGATCGGTGGACTTCCCTTACGTAAATTGGAGCGGGATGATGACCAGGCGCAGTTCGGTTGCCATCGTCGGTGCGGGTCCGTACGGCTTGTCGATCGCCGCCCATCTCGCCGCCGCGGGGGTCGACACGCGCGTGTTCGGCGCCGCCATGCAGACCTGGCGTGACGGCATGCCCCGCGGCATGGTCCTGAAATCGGAAGGCTTCGCGTCGAGCCTGTTCGCGCCGGGCGCCGGTTATACGCTGGGCGACTATTGCGGCGAGCGCGGCCTGCCCTACGGCGACCTCGGCTGGCCCGTCCCCGTCGAGGTCTTCGCCGCCTACGGCGAGGCCTTCGCGCGCCGTTTCGTGCCGCACCGCGACGGGCGCCGGGTGGCGCGCGTGTCCCGGGCCGAGGGCGGGTTCCGCGTCGAGACCCAGGACGGAGCCGTCATGACGGCCGACAGCGTCGTCCTCGCCACCGGCCTCTCGGCCTTCGCCCGGGTGCCGGACGACGTGTCGGGCCTGCCGGCCTCCGTCCTGACCCATTCGAGCCAGCACGCCGACTATGCGGCCTTCGCGGGCCTGGACGTCGCGGTGATCGGCGCGGGCGCGTCCGCGCTCGATGCCGCGGCGGCGCTCCGGCGCTGCGGGGCCGCGCCGACGCTGGTCAGCCGCCGCGCCGAGGTCCGGTTCTACGGGGGCGGCAAGCCCCGAGGCCGGCTGGACGCCCTCCTGGCGCCGATGACGCCGCTCGGTCCCGGCTGGAAGAAGTGGCTGTGCTGCGAACTGCCGCTCGTGTTCCATGCTCTGCCGCAGCGCATCCGCATCCGCATCGTGCAACGCTACCTCGGTCCGGCGCCGGCCCATGCCGTGCGGGACGTGATCGAGGGGCGCGTGCCTTATTGGCTCCGCAGCCGGGTGGCGGGCGCGGCCCTCACGCCGGAAGGCCGCGTCGCGCTGACGGTCGAGACGGCCGGCGTGGGCGTGCGGGAGCTGACCGTCGACCGCGTCGTGGCCGCCACGGGGTACAAGGTCGATATCGCGCGTCTCGCCCTGCTCGATCCGGCGCTCGCCGCCGCGGTCGCGACCGTGGACGGGTCCCCGACGCTGTCGCGGCACTTCGAAACGAGCGTGCCGGGGCTCTATGTGGTGGGGACGCCGTCCGCCTACAGCTTCGGTCCCATGTTCCGCTTCGCCTGCGGCGCGGGCTACACGGCACGCCGGCTGACGGCCCGCCTCGCCGCGACGGCGCGCGCCGGCCGGTCGCCGTCGGGCGCGGCGCGCCCGGGCGTCCCCGACCTGCAGTTCCCGTGAGGCGGCACGGCTCGGCTTCCACGTCGCGAGCGAGCGATCCATGACCGACGGCCAGCCCCGCATCCTGTTCCTCGGCCTGTCCGGCGACATCGGCTCGGAGCGTGTCCCGTCCGAGATGGCCCGGCGCGGCGCGCGCTGTGCCGTGATGGCGAGACCCGGCAGCATCGCGATGCGTCCGGCCGGCCTGGCGTACCGGTTCGACCTTCCCGCCCGCGGCGGTCCGCTGATGGCGGCCTTCGGGCTCGCGCGCCGCCTCGGCGACGCGGCGGAGGTCTTCGGCGCCGATGCGGTCGTGCCGCTCGACGAATCCGCCGCCGCCACGCTGCGCGACATCGCCCTCGAGCCGCACACGTCGAGCCGCCTGCGGGCGCTGCTCAGGCGGTCGCTCGGCGACCCCGCCCATTACCGCACCGCGGGCTGCCGCGACCTCCTCATCGAGACCGCCCGGGCGCTCGGCATCCGGGTGCCGGCGCAGGGGCGGGCGGAGGACGTCGCCGAGGCCCGCGCCGCCGCCGCCGCGCTGGGCTACCCGCTGATGCTCAAGCGCGAGGCGACCTGCGGGGGCGCCGGGGTCTCGCTCGTCGGCACCGAGGCCGCGCTCGTCGAGGCGTTCGGCCGGGAGGCGCGTCGCGCCAGGGCGAAACGCTCCGCCCGGCGGCTCTTCGGCGCCCCGCCGGTGGGCCGGAGCTCTCCCATCACGCTTCAGGCGCATGTCGCGGGCCAGCTCGTGCTGCGCACGGTGGCGTGCCAGGACGGCCGCACGCTCGCCGGCCTCACCCTCAAGGCCGAACGGCTGAACCCGCCCGTCACCGGATCGAGCACCGTGGTGCGGCCGCTCGACCATCCCGACATCGCGGCGGCGGCTTCGTGCCTCGTGGCGGCCCTGCGGTGTTCGGGGTTCGTGTCCTTCGACTTCATCCTCAAGCCCGACGGCACGGCCTTTCTCATCGAGATGAATGCCCGGCCGGTCGGCAGCGGTCACCTGGGCGCGCTGTTCGGCTGCGACGTCTACGGGGCATGGCTGGCCCAGTTCCCGGGCTTCGACGACGCCGCCCCGCCGCTCCGCGCGCCGCTGGCGGGACGGGCGGTCGCGCTCTTTCCCAAGGAGATGATGCGCGACCCGGACAGCCCCGACCTCGCGCCCGATGCGGGGATCCATCACGACATCCCATGGGACGAGCCCGATGTCGTCGCCCACTACGGCGCGCTGCTGACGGCCCGCCATCCCCGATCCGCCGACGACATCGCGCGCCGCCTGCGCCTCGCCCGCGCGCCGGTCCGGGCCGCGGGACGCATCGCGTGGCCCGCGCTGGCCCATCTCGTCCGCTCGCGACCCTGATTCTCGGGTCGCCGGGTGGACGGTGGCGCTGGCCGGCGTCGGTGCCCGGGTCCGGCCGGCGGCCCGGGCGCGGCCCGCTTCGTGCGACCGACCTGTGGCGTATTTCGCCCACGCCGACCGACGCCGCTTCGATCCAAGCCCTTGCCTGGCCGCTCATGGGCGGCAGCGACGCCACCGACGTTTTCGTCGCCGACGGGACGGACGGTTTCCTGTTCACGACAGGGGGTACGGGACGGCCATCATGGATGCGGTGAAGCTGGCGGGCTGCGAGACCGTGGCTGCGTTGAAGTAGACGGGCGTAGGCACGGCGCCTTGCCCGACCGACGTGCGGGAGGCCGTCGAGCGTTTCTTTGTCGTCGCCCGCGACCGCTCTATGTGGTGCAATCTCGCAATAATGCATGTGAGTAGCAGAACGTATTTTCGCTACGCTGAATGTAATCGCGAACCTCCTTGGTCGAGATTGCATTGTAAACAGCATGCGCTGTTGCCGTCCACGCGTAGAGCCAGTCGTGGTGTTCACAAACGATGAGCGGAAAGGCGAGCAAAGAGTCGGGACAATGCTCGAACAGAGTTTTTTCGTGGCCCTCGATGTCGATCTTTGCCACCAGTGGGACGCTGTTGGGCACCATGGAAACCAAACCGTCGATGGTGACTGATTGCACATCGCCACTTTCCTTCTCGACGACCTGCCAGGACCATGGCGCGCTCGTCTCATTCACGAGCGAGAAGCTGGAGGCTCTATTCGACACTGCCGAATTTATCGAAATGATCTGGTTGCAATGCGCTGTATTCTGCCGTAACAGTTCGAAGTTCTTGGACTCCGGTTCGACTGATAGGATCGTGGCTTCTGGAAATTGTTTGTTATACCACAGAGACGACAAGCCGATGTTTGCGCCCAGGTCGAGGATCAAGGGCCGTCTGCCAGATGAGACGATATTCTCGTAGCGTTTTCTGAGAGCGTGAGCGTGCGTATCGGACTGTTCCCTATATTCCTCATTCACATATATATCACGAAAAACAGAGAAATCGCTACTTTCTAACCTGATGTGGACTGGGCGGTCGAAGCCTTTCATACCGATCCTTGTAATCTGATGATCGTTGTTCCGGCTGAAAATCAACCCAGCGAGCTTTTTAAAGATCAGGATAAATCCGTTGTAGAAACCCAACAGGCTTAAAAGTCCGACGTAACTCAGCGCTTTGTCGAGAGCTTTCATAGTGGTGTCTCCAATGTATTTAGAGGACCTCTAATCTGGCGGGCAAACCTTTTCCGAAGGCACGCTCGTCGCCAAGTGGCAATCCGCGGTACTTTACATGAACGACGTCCGGAGTCCTGCGTTGTCTACAACTTCTAGAACTCGACGTTCGCGTGTCTCGCGACCGAGACCAAAGCAGGATCCCGGAGGCGCTCGCCGCAGCGCGGGTCATGTTGCGCGGGTCCGGGCGCCGGTCAGCGCCATCGTGTCAGGCGGCACAGGGGTCGCGGTGGATGGCCAAAGACACGCGCCGACGACGCGTCGCGCGGGGAGGGTTGCACCTCAGGGGGCGGGCGACCAGGCGAAGGAGGGGCGGCTCGGGAGCCTCCCCTCCGTCGATCTCAGGCCAGCGCGCCGTCGGTGATGTCGGTGTCGTCCACCGCGCCTGCCGTCCCGGCGCCGGCCAGCTTCACCGCATCCGTGATGGTGGTCCCGGTGCCGCCGCTGGTGAACAGGAAGCCGTCGGTCCCGTTCGCCATGAAGGCCTAGGTATCGCGGCCGTGCCCATCGCCTCCGCCGGCAGCACCGGCAGGGCCCCCGGCAGCACCGGCAACACCGCCGCCGGGATAACCCGCCGGGCCCAGGCCGCCCGCGGATCTGCCGCCGCCGTGCAGGCGCTCTCGATCGTCCGGCGAGCCTATCGCAACGGCAGGCTGCGACGAGTCCCCGACACCATCGCGCGAACGCTGGGGTCGGAAAGCGCTTCCACGACGCATCTTGGCAGCGACGGGGCACGGCAGCCTGTGATCCTTGACGCCAAAGCCGAGCGGTTGCGATACGGTTCGACGACCGGAGGCGCACGCGAGGCCCCGAGCCGTCCTATCGGTGTGTGAACGACCGGGTGGCCCGTGCAGGATTCCAACCCGCGACCAGGCCGTTCGGAACCGCGAAACGTACGGGAATGGAACGTTGACGATTGAGACCCAACCCGCTGCAGCGGCCGGATCGTCCAGCTATCTCGAGGCGGCCCGCTATTCCGTCGCCCCCATGATGGACTGGACGGACACGCATTGCCGGACGTTCCATCGCATCCTGTCGCGCCGGGCGCTGCTCTACACCGAGATGGTGACCACGGGCGCCATCATCCATGGCCCGCGCGCCCGGCTGCTCGCCCATGATGCGTCCGAACATCCGGTCGCGCTGCAGCTCGGGGGCAGCGATCCGGCCGAGCTCGCCGAAGCCGCCCGGATCGCGGCGGACTTCGGCTACGATGAGATCAACCTCAACTGCGGCTGCCCGTCCGATCGCGTGCAGAATGGCCGCTTCGGGGCCTGCCTGATGCGCGAGCCCGCCCTCGTCGGGCGCTGCATCGGGGCGCTCAAGGGCGCGACCGCGCTGCCCGTCACGGTCAAGTGCCGCATCGGCGTCGACGACCAGGATCCGCACGAGGCGCTCCCCGCTCTCGTGGCCGCCGTGGTCGAGGCCGGGGTGGATGGCGTCATCGTCCATGCCCGCAAGGCCTGGCTGCAGGGCCTCTCGCCGAAGGAGAACCGGGACGTGCCGCCGCTCGACTACGGGCTCGTCTACGCGCTCAAGCGCGAGCGCCCGGGACTCTTCGTGTCCATCAACGGCGGCATCGTCGACAACGAGGCCGCGGCGGCCCATCTCGCGGTGCTCGACGGCGTCATGGTCGGGCGCGCCGCCTACCAGGCGCCCGAGATGCTGCTCGACGTCGACACAGGCTTCTTCGGCTCCCCGCGGCCCGTGGCCGACGCCTTCGCCGCCGTGGAGGCCTTCGAGCCCTACATGGCGCGCAAGCTCGAATGCGGCGTGCGGCTCCACGACATGACGCGGCATCTCCTCGGGCTGTTCACCGGCCTGCCCGGCGCGCGCGCCTGGCGCCGCCACCTCGCCACCGAAGCCGTCAAGCCGGGTGCCGGCATCGGCGTGCTGCGCGACGCGCTCGCCAAGGTCAGCCGCGACCCGGGTGCCGCCAGCCAGGCCGCTTGATCCGGCCGATGCTTCTGATGACCTTCTAGGCATCGCGTCTGCACTTTGGGCATGACGGAGCGGTCGCTGCCTCTTGGACCGTCGTGGCGTCCGGATCGCCGCCAATAAACCACCCGAGCTCGCCTCGACTGCACCTTCGACTTGTCGGGGCGCCGCGACACGGTGCCCCTGGCGGCAACGGTTCGACGTATTGCGGCGTTGGGGAGCCGACGTGGCATCGGACCCGCTCGTCGCCCCCGGGGGTGACGAGCGGACGGTGCCGCGCGTCCGCCCGCGCTCGGGCGGGGCCGCGCGGGGCGGAGCCGCTCCGGGAGTTCGCCCATGGGTCTCGTCCTCTACGCCCTCAAGAACCGCATCACCTTCTACGTGATGGGCGTGCTGATCCTGCTCGCCGGCATCGGCACGTCGGCGATCGCGCCGAAGGACGTGCTGCCCGCCGTCGACATCCCGGTCGTCGTCATCGTCTGGACCTACACGGGTCTCGACACGACCGACATGGCCCAGCGCATCACCACCTACAGCGAGTTCTCGCTCTCCAACAACGTCAACGACATCAAGCAGATGGAAAGCCAGACGCTGCCCGGCGTCGCGGTCGAGCGCATCTTCTTCCAGCAGAACGTATCGATCGACCTCGCCATCGCGCAGGTCGTCTCGGCGATGAACTCCATCCGGGCCGTCATGCCCACCGGTGTCCAGCCGCCCGTGGTCATGCGCTTCTCGGCATCCTCCGTCCCGGTGATCCAGCTCGCGCTGTCCTCCGATACCGAGAGCGGTCCCAAGCTCTACGACTATGGCCAGTACCGCATCCGCCAGACGCTGACCCAGGTCCCCGGCTCCACGCTGCCGGCCCCCTACGGCGGCGCGCCGCGGCAGATCATGGTCGACCTCGACCTCAACGCACTCCAGGCGCATGGCCTGACGCCCACGGACGTGACCAGCGCCATCACGGCGCAGAACATCGTCGTGCCCTCCGGCCTGTCGAAGATCGGCGAGCAGCAATATCCGATCCGCCTCAACATGAGCCCGGAGGTGGTCGACGACCTCAACCGCGTGCCCGTCAAGGTGGTCAACGGCTCGCCGATCCTGATCGGCGACGTCGCGCATGTGCGCGACGGCGCGCCGCCGCAGCTCAACATCGTCCGGTCGGACGGGCGCCACTCGGTGCTGGTCACCGTGCTCAAGAACGGCAACGCCTCGACGCTGTCGGTCGTCAATGCCGTGAAGAGCTTCCTGCCGACGATCCGGGCCGCCGCCCCCGCCGACATGAAGATCACCCCGCTGTTCGACCAGTCGGTCTTCGTGTCGGGCGCCATCTCGGACGTGATCCGCGAGGGCGTCATCGCGGCGGGGCTCACCGGGGCCATGATCCTCATGTTCCTGGGGTCGTGGCGATCGACGCTGATCGTGCTGGTGTCGATCCCGCTCGCCATCCTGACGTCGCTGACGGTGCTCTACTTCCTCGGCGAGACCATCAACATCATGACGCTGGGAGGGCTCGCGCTCGCGGTCGGCATCCTGGTCGACGACGCCACCGTGGCGATCGAGAACACCTACAGGCTGATGGAGGAGGGGCGCAGCTTCAAGGACTCGGTCGTCGAGGGCGGTGCCGGCATCGCCAAGCCGGCGCTGATCTCGACGCTGTCGATCTGCTCGGCCTTCGTGTCGGTCTTCTTCCTGACCGACACGCCGCGCTACCTCTTCGTACCCCAGGCCATGGCGGTCGTCTTCGCCATGCTGGCCTCCTATCTCCTGTCGCGCACGCTGGTGCCGATCCTCATCGACGTGCTGGTCAGGACGGAACACGAGCAGCGCCGGTCACACCAGGGCGGGGAGGCGCCGAGGGGATTCTTCGCGCGCTTCCATGCCGGCTTCGAGGCGCGTTTCGCCCGCTTCCACCGCGGCTACATCGGGCTGCTGCGCGGCGCGCTCGACCACAAGCTCGTGACGTTCGTGGTCGTAGCCTGCGTGCTGGCGATGGGCGGCACGCTGCTGGCGTTCGTCGGCCGGGACTACTTCCCGCAGGTCGATGCCGGCGCCATGACGCTGCACATCCGCACCCGGCCCGGCCAGCGGATCGAGACCGCCGAGCAGCGCTTCGCCGAGGTGGAGGCCGTGGTCAAGGAGGTCGTCCCGCCGCAGGACCTCGAGCTGATCCTCGACAACATCGGCCTGCCCTCGATCAACTACAACTTCGCCTTCGGCGACGGTTCGTTCGTGGCCTACAACGACGGCCAGATGCTGATCTCGCTGAAGGAGGGCCATGCCCCGACGGCCGGCTACATGAAGACGCTGCGCGAGGTGCTGCCGGCCCGGTTCCCCGACACCACCTTCTACTTCCAGCCGAGCGACATCATCACCCAGACGCTGGATTTCGGCACCATCACGGCGATCGACGTGCAGGTGAACGGCCGCAATCAGGCAAAGGACCTCGCGGCGGCGCATGCCATCGAGGCCAAGCTGAAGCTGGTGCAGGGTGCCGTCGACGTCCACATCCAGCAGGTGCTGGATACGCCCGAGTTCGTGGCCGACGTCGATCGCCGCATGGCGGCCGAGATGGGCCTGACCGAGCAGCAGATCGCCAATGCGATGAACATCTCGCTGTCCGGTTCCTATCAGGTGACGCCCAACTTCTGGGCCGACCCGAAGTCCGGCATCCCCTACCAGCTCTGGGTGCAGACGCCGGAATACCGCAACGACAGCCTGACGGCGCTCAAGACCACGCCGCTCTTCGTCCAGGCCGCCGCCAACCCGGCCGGCTCCGCGACCGGCGACGCGCTCGCCATGCTGACCAGCGTCGCCACGCTGCGGCGCACCTCCGAGCAGACGGTGGTCAACCACGTCAACACGCAGCCGACCTACGACGTCTACGCGTCCGTGCAGGACCGGGACCTCGGCTCGGTGCAGAAGGACATCGCCCGCATCGTCGACGAGGAGCAGAAGTCGCTGCCCGCGCCCGACAAGATCACCGTGCGGGGCCAGGTCGAGAGCATGAACTCGGCCTTCGTCCACATCGAGATCGGCCTCGCCATCGCGGTCATCGCCGTCTACCTGCTGATGGCGGTCAATTTCCAGAGCTGGGGCGATCCCTTCGTGGTGATCTGCGCGCTGCCGATCGCCTTCTGCGGGATCGTGTTCAGCCTGTTCATCACCGGCACCACGCTGTCGATCCCCTCGCTGTTCGGCGCCATCATGGCGGTCGGCGTGGCGAGCGCCAATTCCATCCTGCTCGTCACCTTCGCGCGCGAACACCGCGAGGAGACGGGGTGCTCGGCGGAGGAGGCCGCCATCGCGGCGGGCGAGACGCGGCTGCGTCCCGTGCTGATGACGGCCGGCGCGATGTTCGTCGGCCTGATCCCCATGGCGATCGGCATCGGCGAGGGCTCCGAGCAGAACGCCGCCCTGGCGCGGGCAGTGCTGGGCGGCGTCGCCTTCGGGACCTGCGCGACGCTGGTCTTCGTCCCCTTCCTGTACGCGCTGCTCCGGCGCGGCAAGTTCCATCCCGTCGAGGACTACCGATGATGGACCAGATCGCCACCCCGCCGCAGGACCGCGACGACCGGCCCGAGGCCGAGCCGGACGAGCGCCGGCCCGCGGCGCCGCCCCGGCACGACATCCTGACCGTCGCGCCGCAGGAGGCGGAGGCGGACGGCCCGGGAGAGGCCGAGGGCCCGGACGCGAAACCCCGCATGCCGTCGCGGTGGATCTTCGCCGGTGTCGTCCTGGTGCTGGCGCTGGCGCTGGCCTTCGGCGTCTACCGCCACTGGCAGCAGGACGCCGCCGCCGCCGCCACGCAGCAGCGCCGGTCCGAGGCGGTGCCGCGCCTGCGCACCGTCGCCGCCAAGGCCGAGGACGGACCCATCGACCTGACGCTGCCGGGCGAGACCCAGCCCTTCGCGACCGCCAACGTCTACGCGCGGGCGACCGGCTACATCACCGAGCGGCGGGTCGACATCGGCACGAGGGTGAAGAAGGGCGACCTCCTGGTCCACATCTCCGCCCCCGACCTCGACCAGCAGCTCGAACAGGCGGTCGCGACGCTCGGGCAGGTGAACGCCGCGCTGGTCCAGGCCCAGGCCAACGTCAGCCAGTCGGAAGCCAACCTTAACCTCGCCAAGGTGAACCTGCAGCGCGCCCAGGCGCTGGTGGGGCAGGGCTTCGAGACGCTGCAGAACCGGGACCAGCTCCAGGCCAACCAGACCGCGCAGGGCGCCACGCTGGATGCTTCGCGCGCCGGCGTGAAGGTGGCCGAAGCCAATGTGAAGGCGCAGCAGGCCACCATCGAGCGGCTGCGTGCCCTGACGGCCTTCGAGGACGTGAGGGCCCCCTTCGACGGCATCGTGACGGTGCGCAACGTCGACGTCGGCACGCTGGTCAACGCCGATTCGGCGACCGGCCAGCCGATGTTCACGGTCGACGAGGACGACGTGCTCCGCGTGCTCGTCCAGGTGCCGCAGAACGCCGCGCTCGGCGTGCGCGACGGCCTGCAGGCCAGGATCGCCGTGCCGCAGATGCCGGGCCGCACCTTCGTGGGCACGGTGTCGCGCTCGTCCTCGGCCCTGCAGTCCTCGGCCCGCACCCTGACGGTCGAGGTCGACATCCCCAACGCGGCCGGCACGCTGCGCGCCGGGCTCTACGCCTATATTTCCCTCGCCATCCCCCGCACCCACCCGGATGTCGTGCTGCCGGCCGAGACCCTGATCTTCGACCAGAGCGGGACGCATGTCGCCGTCGTGGGCGAGGGCGACAGGGTCAGGATGGTGCCGGTCACGATCAGGCAGGACTTCGGGACGTCCTTCGAGGTCGACCAGGGCCCGGCGAGCGGGGATGCCGTGGTGCTCGGTCCGCCGGCGTCGCTGCGCGAGGGCGCCAAGGTGGAGGTCGCGACCGACGGCGACGCGAGCGGAGGCGGTGGCGGCAAGAGCCCCGACGGCAAGGGCGGCAAGGGCGGCGAGGGCGCGGGCCAGCCCGGCGGCGCCCGGGCGGAGGCCTCGGGACAGTGAAGGCCGGGGATCTCAGCGCCCCCGCAGCACCAGCTTGTCGTTCGACACCGTGAAACTGTCGAGGCGGTTCAGGTAGCTCATGCCGAGCAGGTTTTCGTGCAGCGCACCGGGTTTCTCGACGAGGGCCTTCACGTTCACCTGCGTGAGCGGGCCGATCGAGAGGGCGGGCAGCACCACTTCGGCGGCGAGGCCGCGGCCGTTGGCGGTCATCACCTCCACGTCGTAGTCGAGCTGGCGGACGGGGATCTTCAGTCGCTGGGCGTCTTCCCAGCGCAGCACCACCGCCGAGGCGCCGGTGTCGAGCGTGAAGGCCACGCGGGTCTTGCCCACGCTGGCATCGAGCGTGAAGCCGCCGTCCGGGCGCCGGAACACCGTCACCTCCCTGGGGCCGCTCTCCACCACCGTGCCGGGCACCAGCACCGCCATGACGCGCTCCGCCACGGTGCCGAGTTCGAACCTGTAGGCATAGCCGGCCAGCACGGCGCAGAGCAGGGCGGCCCAGACGCCGAGGCTCGCGAGGCCCGTCATGATGCGGCCGCGGAACAGGCCCGGGATGGCGGTGGCGAGACAAGTCGCCAACACGCCGTAGACGACGATCCTGGTCCAGTCCGCGGGGGTCAGTTCGCTCCAGTCCACGGGCAGCCGGTCCATCCGCCGCGCCTCGCCCGGGCCGGCCGTCCCAGAGCTATGGGGCCGCGGGGCTGACGTCCAGTGCGGGATCGCGTCCGCCGGGCCGAGACGCGTCCGGCGCGGCGAGACGACCGGGCAGCCCCGCCATGATGCGGCGCCTGACGGACTCCGCCAGGGTCGCCCAGGCGGCGATCTCGTCGAGCGTCCGCCCGCAGCCGAGGCACAGGCGGTGCGCCTCGTCGAGCGTGCAGATCCCGATGCAGGGCGATGAGACGGTCGGCATGGCGCGGGAGGGTGGGCCTGGGGCACGGGGCGGGCGCGCTGTCTAACCCGGGGCCTCGCCGATGAGAAGGCCGACCAGCATGCCGATCTCGCAAAGCTGTTGACAGGCGCCGGCGACGTCGCCCGTGAACCCGCCGATCTGGCGCCGGGCGAGGCCGGTCGTCCACAAGGCGGCCGCCGCGGCCAGGGCCAGGCCGGCGAGGCCCGACGCCGCTCCGGCGCCGCCCAGGAGCGGCAGCGCGACGCCGGCCACGGCGGCGAGGGCCAGCGCGGTCGCCAGCACGTCGAGCGGCAGGCGGCCGGCGCCGTGGCCGAGCCCGTCGCGGCGGGCCGGCGGCAGCCGCATCGGCAGCAGTCCGAACCCGCGCGACACCGCCCCGGCCCCGACCAGCCCGACGAGCGCCAGACCGACGCCGCCGCGGTCCCACAAGGCTTCCAGGCATCCCGCCCGCAGCAGCAGCGACAGCCCGACCGCCAGCGCCCCGTAGGTGCCGAGACGGCTGTCGCGCATGATCTCGAGCTTGCGGCCTGTGGTCCGTCCGCCCCCGAACCCGTCGGCGACATCGGCGAGCCCGTCCTCGTGCAGGCCGCCGCTCGCCACGATCGTGGCGCCCAGCGCCAGTGTCGCGGCGACGAGCGGCGGCAGGCCCAGCGCGGCGGCGCAGACCAGGAGGGCGCCGCCGCAGAGCCCGACCGCGACGCCCGCCAGCGGCGCCCACCGCAGGCAGCGCGCGAAGGCAGGCGGGGGCAGGGCGGCCTCGGCCCGCAGCGGGGGCAGCGGCAGCCGCGTGTAGAACCTCAGGCAGGTGGCGGCCTCGGCGATGAGCGCGGGCAGGGGCTGGGACGCTGGCATGGTGGGACCGTTCTGCCATAAGAGGGGCCGACCCGCGACGGCATGTGCCGACGCCGCACCGCTTCGACGAGCCTGCCATGCCCAACAGCGGCCTTCCCTTCGACGACATCCGCGCGCTCCTGGCGCATCTGCCGGCGCTCGACCGGGACGCCGCCGATGCCATCGCGGCCCGCGACGCCCAGCTGACGAAGCCGCTGGGCTCGCTGGGGCGCCTCGAGGACCTCGTGCGCTGGCTCGGGACCGTGCAGGCCAAGACCGTCCCCACCGCCGCGCGGCCGCTGGTGGCGGTCTTCGCCGCCAATCACGGCGTCGCGGCCCGCGGCGTCTCGCCCTATCCGGTGTCGGTGACGGCCGCCATGGTGGCCAATTTCGGCGCCGGAGGGGCCGCCATCAACCAGATCTGCGGGCATCTCGGGCTCGGCCTCAAGGTGTTCGAACTCGCCCTCGAGATCCCGACCGCCGACATCGCCGCGGCTCCCGCCATGGACGAGGCCGGCTGCGCCGCCACGATCGCGTTCGGCATGGAGGCGATCCACGGCACCGACCTGCTGGCGCTCGGCGAGATGGGCATCGGCAACACCACGATCGCGGCCGCCATCTACACGGCGATCTACGGCGGCGACGCGCGACACTGGGTGGGGCGCGGCACGGGCGTCGACGATGCCGGCTACGCCCGCAAGGTGGCGGCCGTCGAGACCGCGGTGGCGCTGCACCGCGACCATCTCGACGACCCGCTCGAAGTGCTGCGGCGCCTCGGCGGCCGCGAAGTGGCCGCCATGGTGGGCGCCATCCTGGCGGCGCGCATCGAGCGCATCCCGGTGATCCTCGACGGCTACGTGGTCTGCGCCGCCGCGGCTTTGGTTCACGCGCTCGATCCCGCGGCGCTCGACCATTGCGTGGCGGGGCACCGCTCGGCGGAGGGCGCGCACGGCGACGTGCTGCGGCGCCTCGGCAAGGAGCCCCTGCTCGATCTCGGGCTGAGGCTCGGGGAGGGGACCGGGGCGGCGCTCGCGGCCGGCCTCGTGCGCGCCGCCCTCGCCTGCCACACCGGCATGGCGACTTTCGAACAGGCCGGCGTGGCCGACAAGGCCTGAGCGCCCGGGCCCGGGCGCCCGCGGGTTCAGGCCGCCGGGCGATGCGCCTTGCGGCCCGGCCTGTGGCCCTTCTCGGCCGGGGCGTTCGGGATCGAGGGCCGGCAGGGCGTCGATGACGCGTTCCGGCGGCAGGATCACGATCACCTCGGTGCCCGCCCGCACCCGGGACCGGATGGTGAACGAGCCGCCGTGCAGCTCGACGAGGCCCTTGACGATGGGCAAGCCGAGTCCGGACCCTTCCTCGGCGTTCTTCTGCGCCAGGGTCCCGCGGCCGAACGACGTCATCACGATCGGGATCTCGGCCTCCGGGATGCCGGGTCCCGTGTCGCGGATCGACAGGTACTGGCCGCCCTGCGCGGTCCAGCCCACCTTCACCGTCACGGTGCCGCCCTGGGGGGTGAACTTGATGGCGTTGGACAGGAGGTTCAGCACGACCTGCCGCATGGCGCGCTCGTCCGCCCAGATGGGCGGCAGGCTCGGCTCGATCATCTCGGTGACGGTGATCTCGCGCTTGGAGGCGCGCAGCATCAGGAGGTGCTGGCAGTCCTCCGCGATGAGGGCGAGCGAGGTCGGCTCCTCCTTGAGCTCGTAGCGCCCCGCCTCGACGCGGGACAGGTCGAGGATCTCGTTGATCAGCATCAGCAGGTGCTGGCCGCTCGAATGGATGTCGGCGGAATAGTCGCGGTAGACGGCGACGCTGTGCTGACCGAAGAGCTCGCCCTTCATCACCTCCGAGAATCCCAGGATGGCGTTCAGCGGCGTGCGGAGCTCGTGGCTCATGGTGGCGAGGAAGCGGCTCTTGGCGAGGCTCGCCTCCTCGGCCCGCCGCCGGGCCTCGTCGGAATTCAGCTTGGACTGTTCGAGCTCCGCGATCAGCGCGTCCTTCTCGGCCTGGAACGACAGCGAGGCGAGCGTCGTCGCGTAGAGGCGGCGGGCCAGGGCCACGAAATAGAGCTGCGCGCCGCCCGCGACCGCGAGGACCGGCAGGAACTGATAGCCGACGGCCGGACGGGCGAAGGCCGCGATGGCGGCCATCATGGGCAGGAGCCCGGCATAGACGCCGGCCGGCAGCGGAGCCGAGATCATCGCCGTCATGGCGCCGACGAGCAGCAGGACGAAGAGCACGAAGGTCTGGGCGGCGGCGTCGTGGGCATCGATGACGGGCAGCACGCTCGACGCCCAGGCGCCACCCTGCACGGCCTCGGCGATGGCGAAGATGCGGGTCCAGCCCGCGACGCCGCCGAGGTTCGACGCCGGCCGCAGGAAGGCCCGGGCCAGGAAGGCTTCCCCCACGATCGCCACGAGGGTCGAGGCGAGCCACACGCCCGCCTCCAGCCGCGGCACCCAGAGCGCCAGGATGCCGGCCGTGATGATCGCCAGCACGGATTCGGCCGGCGCCGCGCCGAGCCGGCCACTGGCGAACAGGCGCAGCAGTTGGACGTCGAACGTGTGGTTGCCGGTGCCCGACGAGGTGAGGCGCTCGCGCGCTTCCTTCAGCTTGGAGGCCGTCCGCCGGCGCTGATCGGACCTGTCGCCGCCGGAGCCGCGACCGCGCTCGATCATCTCCGCGGTCACCTCGTCCATCGAACGACACACCCACCGACGCTGTACGCCACGTCGACACGATGGTCCGGAAACCTTAATGGAGGGCTCACGCCGATCTCGCAATTCTGCTTAACCGGGCGTCACTCCGGCGTCCCGGCCGGCCCGGCGGCTGCGGTGGATCATCACGTCGCCGATGCAACTCTCTGATCTCACTTTAACATCCGCGGATTGCCGGTCCGACGCGATCCCCCTGTTCGACGCCCTCGCGCCGGCCATGCGGGCCTGTCGTGTCTGCGCCGAGCGGCCTCGCGGCGCGGCGCTGCCGCACCCGCCGCGTCCCATCTTCCAGGGCCGCGCCGGCGTCCGGCTGGTGATCGCCAGCCAGGCTCCGGGGATCCGGGCGCATCTCAGCGGCATCCCGTTCCAGGACCCGTCGGGCCTGCGCCTGCGAGACTGGATGGCGCTCGACGAAGACCGGTTCTACGATCCCGGCCGGGTCGCCATCCTGCCGATGGGCTTCTGCTTCCCGGGCCACGACGCCCACAAGGGCGACCTGCCGCCGCGGCCCGAGTGCCGCGACGCCTGGCACGACCGGGTCTTCGCCGCCCTGCCCGGCGTCGAGACGATCCTGGCCATCGGCCTCCACGCCATCCGTTATCACGCGCCGCGCCTCGGCGTGCCGCGCCCGCCCGGGCAGGGCCTGGGCGAGACCGTGGCGGACTGGCGCCGCTACTTCGAGCGCCCCGCGCCCCGGATGCTGCCGCTGCCCCATCCATCCTGGCGCAACAGCGCCTGGCTGAACCGGAACCCCTGGTTCGCCGCGGAGCTGCTGCCCGTCCTGCGGGCCGAAGTGCGGCGGCTGACGTGACGACGTGCCGGCGATCTTCGGTGCTGTCACACGGGAGGATGCAATGAGGTCCGGTGGGGCGGCGCGGGGGAGCGGGCGCGGAACGGCCGTGCTGCGGGCGCGCCTGGCCCCCGCAGTCTTGGCCTTGGCCGTCCTGGCCGGTGCCGGCGATCCCGTGGGCGCGGCCCCGCGCGGCGGGGACGGTCCGGGCGCCGCCGGACCCGTCACGCCGGCACCCGTCCTGCCGGTCGTCCCGATGCCGAAGGGCCCGGCCGTGCCCGGTCCGGCTTTGGGCGGCAGTCTCGCGGGACCCCGGCCGCCGACCGTTCCGGCGATGCCGGTGCCCGCGCGGCACCCGGCCTGCGGCAGCCCCGGGTTGCCGACCTGCCGGCCCTGACGGGGATCTCCAGGCCGGCGGCGGGCATTGCATCGGGGCCGGGTCTCGCCATGCCCTGCGCGACCGCGGCAAGGATAGGCGCCAGGGATGCCCATGAGTCTTCGCACCGACCTGCCCGACCTCGCCACGCCCGACGCGGACCCGTTCCTCTGGCTCGAAGAGATCGAGGGCGACCGGGCGACCGCCTGGGTGGATGCCGAGAGCGCCGCGACGCTGGGGCGCTTCGGCGGCGCCGGCTACGAGGCCGACACCCGCGCCCTGACGGCGCTGCTCGACCGCCCGGATCGGATCCCCGGCGTCACGCGTCGGGGTCAGCACCTCTACAATTTCTGGCAGGATGGGTTGCATCCGCGCGGGCTGTGGCGGCGGACGACGCTCGCCTCCTACCGCCTGGCCGACCCGGACTGGGACGTGCTGCTCGACCTCGACGACCTGGCGCGCCGGGACGGTGCCGACTGGGTCTTCGCCGGCGCCACCCTGGAGCCCACCCGCCGCCGCCGCGCCATCCTGCGCCTGTCGCGGGGCGGCAGCGATGCCGTGGTGCTGCGCGAGTTCGACCTCGACACGCGCGACTTCGTGCCCGGCGGCTTTTCCGCACCCGAGGCCAAGGGCGGCGTCGACTGGCTCGATCCCGATACGCTGCTGCTGTCCAGCACCGCGGGGCCGGAGGGCACGGGAGGCACCGCCCTCTCGACGCGCTCCGGCTACGCCAGGACCGTCCGGCTCTGGACGCGCGGACAGGCGGTCGGCGACGCCGCCGTATTGTTCGAGGTCGGCGACGCCTCCATGGCGGCCTGGGGCGCCGTCGACCGTTCGGTCACGCCGCACCGGACCGTGTTCATGGACCGCGTGGCGTTCTTCGACTCGATCGGCTGGGTGGGCGACCGTTCAGGCCCACGGCAACGGCTCGACCTGCCGACGGATGCCGGATGGTTCCTCTACCGTGACACGTTGCTGGTGAAGCTGCGCACGGCCTGGACCCTGGCCGGCCGCACCTACGCACCCGACGAACTCCTGGCCGCGCGCCTGTCCGACGTCCTCGCCGGCGGGCGGGACTTCGAGGCGCTGTTCACGCCCGGCCCGCGCCGCTCGCTCGAGGACTTCTTCTGGACCGGCGACAGCCTGATCCTGTCGGTGCTCGACGACCTCGTGCCGTCCTTCACGCTGCTGACGCATCGGGAGGGGCGCTGGCAAAGCCGGGCGCTCGACGGGCTGCCCCGCCTGGGGGTCGTGAGCCTGCGCACCCTCGACGCCCAAGCCGAGGACAGCGACGGTACGCTCGTCGTCTCGGCGCAGGACCCGGTGACGCCCGCGACGCTCGCGCTGCTCGACGTTTCGGGTGCGCCGCCGTTCCCGGCTCCGGCCCTGCTGAAAGCGTCTCCCGCGGGCTTCGACGCCTCCGGCCTCGTGGTGACGCGGCACGAGGCCGTCTCGGTCGACGGCGAACGCATCCCCTACATCCAGACCGGGCCGGCCCGCGAGACGGGCGAAGCGCCGGTCCACCTCACCGGCTACGGCGGTTTCGCGGTCTCGGAGCTGCCCTACTACCGCCTGGCCACGGGCAAGCTGTGGCTCGAGCGGGGCGGGACCTCCGTCACGGCCAACATCCGCGGCGGCGGCGAGTTCGGGACCCGCTGGCACGAGGCCGGACGGCGCGAGGGCAAGCGCCTCGCCCACGACGACTTCGCGGCCGTCGCCGCCGACCTCGTGCGCCGCGGCGTGACGCGCCCGGGGCGGATCGCCGCCGAGGGAGGCTCCAACGGCGGGTTGCTCATCGCCAACATGCTGACGCGCTATCCCGAGCGGTTCGGCGCCCTGTTCTGTACCATCCCGCTCATCGACATGCGCCGCTATTCCCGGCTGCTCGCCGGCGCGAGCTGGATCGCCGAATACGGCGACCCCGACGTGCCGGAGGACTGGGCCTTCCTGCAGCACATCTCCGCCTATCACGTCGCCGCGCCCGGCCGGCCCTATCCGCCGATCCTCGTCGCCACGACGCGCCGGGACGACCGCGTCCACCCCGGGCATGCCCGCAAGATGGTGGCGAAGCTGCAGGCGATGGGCTACCCGGCCCATCTCTACGAGCCCGCCGCGGGCGGGCATGGCTACGGCAAGGACAATGCCGAGCGCGCCGCCTTCGTGGCGCTGGGCGTCGCCTTCATGCGCGACGCCATCGGCTGGAGGGACTGACGCGCGGCCCGCGGCCCGTCACTCGCCGAAGCTCAGCGCCGGGGTGAAGTTGCGCTGCGCTTCGGGGGGCGGCGGCGGGAAGGGCGCGGCGGAGCGGATCATCTCGAGGCCCAGCGCGTCGAGCGCGGCACTGCCGCTGGATTGCACGATCGAGAGGCCGGTCAGCTGACCGGTCTCGTCGATCGAGAAGGCCACGATCACCTGCCCCCGGAGGTGCTGGCGCTGGGCGCGGTCGACGATGTCGGGGTTGCTCCTGAAGCGGCCGTAGACGAGGCCCTTGTAGGCGGCGCTGACCTGCGCGCCGTTGCCCGACAGGACGTTGCGGAAGCTCGACGGCATCATGCTGAGATCGGTCGGCAGCACGGCCGCGAGCTTGTCCGTCGCGCTCGGCACCTTGGCGGCGACCTGGGGAGCGGGCCGGTCGATCGGGTCGGGTTTGGGCGGCAGCGGCGCCGGCACGGCGAAGCCGGCCTTCGCGTCGCTCGTGGTCAGCACCCGCGGCACTTCGGCCGGGCGGGCCTCGTGCGTCGCCTGGTCGGCCTGGTGCTCGTCGGGAACGAGGTTGGCGGGCTTGTCGGCCTTGGCCTGGGCGGCGGCCGGCATGGGGGCGGGCGGCGCGGGGACGAGTTTCGGTCCCGTCACGGCCGCTTCGCCCGGCGGCGGCCGAGGCGCGGGCGCGGCCTTCGCGTCTGGCGCAGGCTCCCGTTTGGGGTCCGCCTCGCGCTCGGGTTTCAGATCCGGCTTCGGCTTCGGCTCGGGCGGGGGCAGGGGCGCGGCCGCAGGCTGTACCTGCGGGGGGCGCGGCGGGTTGGGATCCGGTGCGACGGGCGGCGGGCCGGGCGTCGCGGTGGCCGGGGCCGCGAGGGCCTGCTGCAGGGCCCGCGTGGCGGCGGATGTCGGCACCCCGGTGCCGGAACCCGCGGAGGACGCCGTCCCTCCGGGCGCGGCCGCGGCTTTCGGCGGATCGGGCGGCAGGGCCACGACCTCGACGGGCGTCTCGGTCTCGTGCGGGGGCGAGGGGTCGCGGAACGAGAGCAGGAGCACGAAGGCCGCGGCGAAGCCGACGTGGACCGCCACGGCCGCCGCCGCGGGCCGGGCGAGCCGCCGCAGGCGCTCGGCGCGCGTCGCCGTCCCCTCCTGCTGCAGCACGTGACGCGGCGTGACGTCGAGGCGCGGCGCGGGGTCGAGGATGGCCTGCAGATGGGGAGCGTCCCCGAGGCGCGCCTCGGGTGGCACGTCGGCGGCGGTCGGCCCGGACGTGTCGATGGAGATCAGGCCGCTGCTCCGTCAGGTCGCGTCCGGAGCCGATCAGGCCGACATGCCCCGGAGTGTGGACGCCAGCTTGCCGGCGGACGCCAGGAGCGCCGACCTGCCCCCGGCGTCGCCCTGTTCGCGCCTCGATAGAACGCCGGCCGTCAAATAGAAAGGCCCGGATCGCGATCCGGGCCGAACGGGGCGAGACGGCGCCGGCCGGCTGTCCCGCCCCGCCGGTCAGACCTTGACGGTCGAGGCGCGGTAGATCTGCTCGATGGAGCGGGCCAGCGTGGCGTCGAACTCCGCATCGCTCATGTCGTGCTTCAAATCGTCGATCAGTGCCCGCGAGAAGCTCGCGATCATGCCGTGGTTGTGCGCCAGTTTCTCGCAGGCCTCGTCGCGCGGATAGCCGCCCGACAGGGCGACGACGCGCACGACCTTGTCGTGGCGTGTCAGGCCCTCGTAGAGGTCGGCCTGCGTCGGGATGGTCAGCTTCAGCATCACCTTGCGGTCCGCCGGCAGGGCCGCGAGATGCTTCAGGATCTCGTCCCGCAGGATCTCCTCGGCGGCCGCCTTGTCGGGTGCCTTGATGGAGACTTCGGGTTCGATGATGGGCATCAGACCCTGCGCGGCGATCTGCCCGGCGACCTTGAACTGCTGCTCGACGATGGCGGCGATGCCGGACCGGGAGGCGCGGGCGATGACGGAGCGCATCTTGGTGCCGAAGACGCCGAGCGTCACGGCGCGGGCCAGGAGCCCGTCGAGCCCCGGGATCGGCCGCATGAGCTGGACACCGTCGCGCTCCTCCTCGAGACCCTTGTCGACCTTGACGAAGGGAACGACGCCCCGCTTTTCCCAGAGGTAGCGCGGCATGGCCTGGCCCTCGGCCTCGCCGTCCATCGTGCCCTCGAACAGGATGGCGCCGATCACCTTGTCGCCCGTGAAGGCCGGCGCCGTCACGATGCGCACGCGCATCTTGTGGATCTCGCCGAACATCTCGGCTTCGCCGTGGTAGGCGGTCTCGGGCACGCCGTATTGCGCCAGGGCCTTCGGCGTCGATCCGCCGCTCTGGTCCAGCGCGGCGATGAACCCGCCCTTGCCGGTCATCTGCGCCATCATGGTCTCGTTCGCCATCGCCTTCTCTCTCGTCTGATGCCGAGCGCGCCGGGCCTGGCCCGGCGCCTCGATCCCGTCATGCTCCGACCCCGCCCGTGCCGCCTTGGCGCCGGAGGGCCGGGTCTCAATCCTGGCCGGCCGCCGCGCGGTCGACGAACCACAGCGCCTGTGCGCGCGACCGCAGCCGGCCGGCCGGCACGTCCTCGGCCCCCGAGCGGACGTGGGCCAGCATCGCGGCCTTGTCCCGGCCCGTGACCAGGAACGCGATGGCGCGCGACGATGCGATGACCGGGTATGTGAGGGTCAGCCGGGCCTCGGGGCGCCCCTGCGTGACGGCGGCGGCCCACCGCTCCCGCTCGTCGAGCACGGGCTGGCCGGGGATGAGGGACGCCGTATGGCCGTCCGGCCCGAGACCCAGCAGCGTGACGTCGAAGAGGGGCCGGGCCGGGTCGAGCGCGTCGGCGCCGTAGAAGCACTTCAGCTCCTCCTCGTAGGCGAGCGCGGCCTCCTCGGGGGAAGAGAGCGCGGTGTCGAAGGCGTGGACGCTCCCCTCGGGCACCGGCACGTGGGACAGCATGGCGTCCTCGACCATGCGGAAATTGCTGTCCTTGTCGTCCTTGGGCACGAAGCGCTCGTCGCCGAAGAACCACTCCGTCCTGTCCCACGGAAAGCGGTCCTTGAAGCCGTCGCCAGCCAGGATCTGGTAGAGCCGTTTCGGGGTGGAGCCGCCCGACAGGCTGACGGTGAAACGCTCCTTGCCGGCGGCCTGGGCGAGGAGCCAGGAGGCGGCGGCCTGCGCCACCGCATCGGGGTCCGCATGGACCGACAGGGTGCCGGCGCTGACTTTCGGTTCCGTCATCACTCGTCCTCCCCCGGGGTGGCGGCCGCCGACCGCAACGCCGCGATCCGCTCGGCGTAATCGGGCGCGTCGAACACGTAGGACCCCGCCACGACCACGTCCGCCCCCGCGGCGACGCCCGGCCGGATCGTCTCGGCGTTGATGCCGCCGTCCAGCATGACGCGGGTCGACAGACCGCGTTCCCCGATCCGCCGGCGGATGGCCCGCACCTTGGGCAGCATCTCGGGCAGGAAACTCTGCCCGCCGAAGCCGGGGTTCACCGTCATGACGATCACGACGTCACACAGGTGCAGCACGTAATCGACGAGTTCGGGCGGGCTCGCCGGGTTCAAGGCGACGCCGGCCTGCCGTCCGAGCGCCCGGATCTGCCCGAGGACGCGGTGGAGGTGGATGGTCGACGAGGCTTCCGCCTGGACCACGATGGAATCGGCGCCGGCCTTGACGAAATCGCCGATGAAATGCTCGGGCTCGACGATCATCAGATGCAGGTTGAGGTGTTTGGCCGTCGCCCGCCGGATGGCCGACACCACCCCCGCCCCGAAGGTGATGTTGGGGACGAAACGCCCGTCCATGATGTCGAGGTGGAGCCAGTCCGCCCCGGCCGCGTCGACGGCGCGGCAGTCCTCGGCGAGGCGGCCGAAATCCGCCGACAGCACGGACGGGGCGATCAGGATGTCGGATTTGGGCTCAGGCATGCGTCAGACCGGCTTCTCGGGCAGCAGAAAGGTCTCGATGGCCTTGGCGAAGCCCTCGTCGTCGTAGCCGGCTGTCACGGCCGAGGCCTGCGCCTTCACGGCGTCGCTGGCGTTGCCCATCGCGATCGAGAAGCCGCTGCGCTTGAACATAGCCACGTCGTTGGGCATGTCGCCGATGGTGGCGATCTCGGCCGTCGGGATGCCGAGGGTTTTTGACAGCGCCTCGACGACGTCGCCCTTGTTGGCGTGGGGATGCGTCACGTCGAGGTAGTAGGGCTGCGAGCGGGCCGCCGAGGCCCTGTCGCCCAGCGCCGCCTGCATGTCCTTCTCGGCCTTCTCGACCGCGGCGAGGTCGTCCGACACGCCGACGACCTTCACGGCGCGGTCGAGCTCCTGGTCCGAGAACTCTGAAACCACGCGCGGATCGAACTTCACCGTCCAGGCTTCGCGGTCGACGTGCGGGGCGTCCTTGCGGGTGATGAACCAGTCCTCGGCGGTGTAGAGCCAGGCGTCGAGCCCGTGCTTGCGGATGAGCGCGATCGCCTCGCGCGTCACGTCGGGCGGCAGGGTCTTCTCCTCGATGACGCTGAGATCCGGCTTGACCATGGCGCCGCCGTTGAAGCCCGCCACCATGGTGGTGATCCGCAGCGGGCCGATCAGCATCGCCATGCCGCGCGGCGGACGGCCGCTCGTGACGGCGAACTTGATGCCGGCCGCCTCCAGCGCCGCCACGGCCGCGATGGCCCGATCGGTCAGCACCTTGTCCTTGGTGACGACCGTGCCGTCGACGTCGGCGAGCAGCAGCGAGATCTTGCCTTTGGGGCGGTCCGACATCTCGGCTCTCCTTCTCGGGTCACAGGTCGAGGACGTAGCGCTCGATGGCCTTGGCAAAGCCGTCGTGCTCGCAATCGTCCGTCACGGCCTTGGCGGCGGCCTTCACGAGGTCGGACCCGTTGCCCATCGCGACGCCGAAGCCGGCGGCTTCGAGCATGGGGATGTCGTTGGTGCCGTCGCCGATCGTCAGCACGGCCGAGACCGGAACGTCGAAGGCGGCGGCGAGGCTCCTCAGCGCCTCGCCCTTGTGGGCGCCCGGATGGGTCACGTCGAGGTAATAGGCCTGCGACCGGGTCGCGAGCGCGTCGCCGCCGAGTTCGCGCTGCAGCTCCGTCTCGCATCGCGCCAGGAGGGCGTGGTCGTTGCAGGAGCCGATGATCTTGAGGACGTGGTCGTAGAGTTCGGGCGCGAAATCCTCGACCACGACCGGCTCCTGCCCGATCGTCCGGGTCTCGAGCCCGACATTGTCGCCGTCCCGATCGCGGATGTACCACTGGCGGTCGGTGAACAGCCATTGGTCGACGCCCTGCCGGCGCAGCGACGCCACGGCGCGCCGGGCCACGGCCGGGTCGAGCAGCTTTTCCGACACGATCCGCAGCGATCCGTCGACGATCGCGCCGCCGTTGATGGCGGCCGTCGTCACGGCGAGGCCCAGCATGTCGTAGACCGGGCGCAGCCCCACGGGCGGGCGCGCCGTCGTCACGGTGAAGCCGATGCCCTTGCGGGTGAGCGCCGCGATGGCGGCGCGCGTGCGGGGCGTCATCTCCTTGGCGTGGTTCACCAGCGTGCCGTCGATGTCCGACACGACGAGACGGACCGGCTCGGGGGGGCGCGCGTCCCCGCTCACCGGGACGGCTCGTCCGACTTGCGCGGGCCGGGGTCGCGCTTCACGGGGCGCCAGGTGCGGCCGCCGTCGCGCGCCAGCATCAGGTCCGCGGCGAGGGGCCCGGACGTGCCGGCGATGTAGTTCGGGAAGTCCTCGGGCGGCACCTTGCCCCAGTATTCGAGCACGTCGCCGACGATGCGCCAGCCTTCCTCGACCTGGTCGGCACGCTGGAACAGCGTCTGGTCGCCGGTCATCACGTCGTAGATCAGCGTCTCGTAGCCGACGTTCTGCTGGGGCGGGAACCAGTCCTTGTAGGCGAAATTCATCTTCACGCTCTTGAGCTCGACGGCGGGACCGGGCCGCTTGATCTCGAACTGGAGCGAGATGCCCTCGTCGGGCTGGATGCGGATCACCAGCCAGTTGGCGGCGATGTCGGCCGAGGGCGTGTCGTGGAACAGCGCCATCGGGGCCGTCTTGAACCGGATGGCGATCTCGCTGGTGCGCGTCGTCATGTACTTGCCGGTGCGCAGGTAGAACGGCACGCCCGCCCAGCGCCAGTTGTCGATGGTGAGCTTCAGGGCCGCGAAGGTCTCGGTGTTGGACCGCGGGTCGACCTTGGGCGACTCGCGATAGCCCTGCACCTGCTTGCCCAGCACGACGCCGCCGTCGTACTGGCCCCGGACCGCGTGGACGGGCTCGATCGTCTTGATCGACTTGAACACGTCGACCTTCTTCGACCGGACGTCGTCGGCGTCGAACGAGACCGGCGGCTCCATCGCCGTCATGGCGACGAGCTGGAAGACGTGGTTGGGCACCATGTCGCGCAGCGCGCCGGTCACCTCGTAGAAGGCGCCGCGCTGCTCGACGCCGACGGTCTCGGCGACGGTGATCTGCACGTGGTCGATGCGGTCCCGGTTCCACAGCGGCTCGAAGAGGCCGTTGGCGAAGCGGAACGTCATGATGTTCTGGACCGTCTCCTTCCCGAGGAAATGGTCGATCCGGTAGATCTGGTCCTCGCCGCAGCACCTTGAGGATGCGGGCATTGAGCGCCTGCGCCGAAGCCAGGTCGTGGCCGAACGGCTTCTCGATGACGACGCGGCGCCAGGGCGACGTGCGGTCCTCGCCGTCCGTGTCGGGCTGAACGAGGCGGGCCTCGCCGAGCTTGTCCACCACCGTGCCGAAGAACCGGTCCGCGACGGCGAGGTAGAACAGCACGTTGCCGCCGGTCTTGTGGGTGTCGGCCAGGCCCGCGAGCTTGTCCTTCACGGCCGCGTAGGTCTTTGGGTCCTCGAAGTCGCCCTTGAGGTAGAACATCCGCTGCTTCAGCCAGTCCCATGCGGCCATGTCGATTTTGGACGGATCGAACTCGCCGCTGCCGCCGATGAAGCTCTGCATCATCTCGGTCAGGCTGTCGCGCCAGCGACTCGTCCGTCCCGTCCGAGTGGTCGATGCCCAGGATGGCGAAGTCGTCGGGCAGGAGGCGGGTCGTGGCGAGGTTGTAGAGCGCGGGCGTGACGAGCCGCTTGGTCAGGTCGCCACCGCCCCCGAAGATCACCATGGCGCAGGGGCCGGCCTTTGGCACCGACTGGCTTGGAGCCCCGGAGGTGCTCACGGTCTGGTCCATGGTGCGGTCCTCCTCAGCGCGGCGTCGGTTCGGTGCTGGCGCCCTCGGGCGCCGGCGCGTCGCGGTGCTCCACGTGGCCGCCGAAGCCGAACCGCATGGCCGACAGTGCCTTCTCGCCGAACGTGTGCTCTTCGCGCGAACGGAAGCGGGCGTAGAGGGCGGCGGACAGGACGTTGGCCGGCACGGCCTCCTCGATGGCGGCCTCGATGGTCCACCGGCCCTCGCCCGAATCGTCCACCACGCCCGAGAAATGTTCGAGCTTCGGGCTCGCCGTCAGCGCCGAGGCCGTGAGGTCGAGCAGCCAGGAGGAGATCACGCTGCCGCGGCGCCACACCTCGGCAATGTCGGTGAGGTTGAGGTCGAAACGCTCGCTCTCGGTCAGGTCGGGCGAGTTCTTCCGCTGCAGGATGTCGAAGCCCTCGGCATAGGCCTGCATCAGGCCGTATTCGATGCCGTTGTGGACCATCTTGACGAAATGGCCGGCGCCGGTCGGCCCCGCGTGGATGTAGCCGCGCTCGGCCCGGGTGTCCTCCAGCTTCTCGCGACCGGGCGTGCGGGGGATGTCGCCGATCCCGGGCGCCAGGGCGTCGAGGATCGGGTCGATGGTGGCGACGCGCCTCCTTGGTGCCGCCCACCATCATGCAATAGCCGCGCTCGAGACCCCACACGCCGCCGGAGGTTCCGACGTCGACATAGTGGATGCCCTTCTCGCGCAGCGCCTGGCCGCGGTGGATATCGTCCTTGTAGAAGGAATTGCCGCCGTCGATCAGGATGTCGCCGGCCGAGAGCAACTGGCCCAGCGCCTCGACCGTGTCGCCGGTGATCTTGCCGGCGGGCAGCATCACCCACACCACGCGCGGGCTCTCGGTGAACCGGGAGACGAGGTCCTCGAGCCCTTCGGCGCCCACCGCGCCTTCTCGACACGAGGTCGCCGACGGCGCGCGCATTGCGGTCGTAGGCGATGCAGATGATGCCCGTGCCGCTGGAGCCTGCGAACGATGTTGCCGCCCATGCGGCCGAGACCGATCACGCCGATTTGCATGGCTGACAGCCCTTGTCGTGAGTTGCGAAGCCGCCGGCTCGACTGGAGAGGCGAGGATGGCGCCCCATCCGGAGACAGGTTCGAGAGTTTGTGTTGCGGGCGTGCGACACGGCCGCCCGGAGCCATCGCGCCGGGCCGCGGACGGGGCCCGGCGCGAGCGCGGCCCTGCCGGACCGCGCCGCGCCGCTCGCCGGCTCAGGCGGCCTTGCTGAACTCGCTGCGCCGCTTCTTCACGCCGCCGATCAGGTTGTCGAAGGCCTCCTCGAACTTCTTGATGCCGTCGAGCACGAGGTCGTGCGTGATCTCGTCGAGCGAGATGCCGAGCTTCTCCAGCGCCGCGAGGGTGGCCTCGGCGCCCGGGACGTCGCTCTCGATCGTGTCGGCGACGGCCCGGCCGTGGTCGCGGAAGGCCTTCATGGTGGCGGGCGGCATGGTATTGACCGTGTCCGCGCCCGATGATGTTGTCGACGTAATAGGTATCGGGCAGGGACTTGTCCTTGGTGCCGGTCGATGCCCAGAGCAGGCGCTGCGGATGCGCGCCCTTGGCGGCCAGCTTCTCCCACCGCGGGCCGGAGAAGATCTCCTTGTAGCGCTGGTAGGCGCGCTTGGCGTTGGCGATGGCGATCTTGTGCAGCACCTTGTCGACCAGCGCCGGATCGGCGCCCTTCAGCGCCGTGATCTTGGCGTCGGCGGCCGAATCGATGCGGCTCAGGAAGAAGCTCGCCACCGAAGCCGACGCGAGACACGTCCCCGCCCTTGGCGGCGAGGTCTTCGAGGCCCGCGATATAGGCCTGCGCCACGTCCTCGTAGGCCTTCACGCCGAAGAGCAGCGTGACGTTGACGTTGATGCCTTCGGCGATCGTGGCCTGGATGGCGGGCGTGCCGGCATCGGTGCCGGGGATCTTGATCATCAGGTTCGGGCGGTCGACGGCCTTCCACAGCCGCTTGGCGTCGGCCTTGGTGGCTTCGGTGTCGTTGGCGATGTTGGGCGCCACTTCGAGGCTCACGAAGCCGTCCGCCGCCGTTGGCCTTCTCGTAGACCGGGCGGAAGGCGTCGGCGGCGGCCTGGATGTCGGCGATCGCGATGGTCTCGTAGACCGTCATGTCGTCGGCCTTGCCCTCGCCGAGCATCGTCCTTCAGCACGTCGTCGTAATCGTGCGTCGAGCCGATCGCCTTCTCGAAGATCGACGGATTGGAGGTCAGGCCCTTGAGCCCGTCCTTCTCGATCAGATCCGGCGAGTTCGCCGGACGACATCAGCGTCCTGTGCAGGTCGTCGAGCCAGGGGGACTGGCCGCAGGCTTCGAGGTCTTTCATCGGGTTCATGGCGGATCTCCTTCGGCGGGCGGGATGCGAAGGGCGCCGGACCCTCGGGTCCGGCGCCCCGGTCCTCATTCCGCGGCGTGTTTGACTGCCGGCGGCTTCTGCTTCGCGATCTGCTGCTTGGCGTGTTCGACGATCTTCTCGGGCGTGAAGCCGAACTTGGTGAGCAGCGACTTGAGCGGCGCCGAAGCGCCGAACGTGTGCATGCCCACCACGGCGCCGAGCCGGCCCGTGTACTTCTCCCAGCCCATCGTGGCGGCCTGTTCGACCGCGACGCGCGCCGCGATGGCGGGCGGCAGCACCTCGTCCTGGTAGGCCTGGTCCTGCAGTTCGAACTGTTCCCAGCAGGGCATGGAGACGACCCGGGCCGCGATGCCCTCCTTGGCCAGAGCCTCGTAGGCCTGGACGCAGAGATAGAGTTCCGAGCCCGTGCCCATGAGGATCACCTCGGGCGCCTTGCCGTCCTTCGGGTCGGCCAGCACGTAGCCGCCCTTCTGCACGCCGGACGCGGGCTTGAAGACGGTGCGGTCGAGCGTCGGCATGGGCTGGCGCGACAGGATCAGTGCCGCCGGATTGTGCTTCAGCCCGATGGCGAAACTTCCAGGCCTCGGCCGCCTCGTTGGCGTCGCCCGGCCGCACCACGAAGAGGCCCGGGATGGCGCGCAGGCTCGGCACCTGCTCGACCGGCTGATGGGTCGGCCCGTCCTCGCCGACGCCGATCGAATCGTGGGTGAAGATCCAGATCGAGGGCACTTCCATCAGCGACGACAGGCGGATCGCCGGCCGCATGTAGTCGGAGAAGATCAGGAAGGTCGCGCCGTAGGGGCGCAGGCCCGACAGAGCGAGGCCGTTGCAGATGGCGCCCATGGCGTGTTCGCGCACGCCGAAATGGATGTTCCGGCCGCCGCGGCTCTCGGGCTTGAAGGTGCCGGCCTCCGGGCGGTCTGGTTGGTCTTGGTCGATTCGTCGAGGTCGGCCGAACCGCCGATCAGCCAGGGATAGTGCGGCGCGAGGGCGTTCTCGACCTTGGAGGCCGATTCGCGGGTCGCCATGCCCTTCTCGTCGGCCGGGAAGACCGGGATGGCGTCGAACGCGGCCTGGGGCACGTTCTTGGAGATGATCGCGTCGAGCGCCTTGCCTTCCTCCGGGTATTTCGCCTTGTAGGCGGCGAAGAGGTCGGCCCATGCGGCGTGGAGTTCGCCGCCGCGGCGCCCCACCGTGTCGGCGAAGCGCTCGTAGACGCCGTCCGGCACCAGGAACTCGGCATCCTCCGGCCAGCCGTAGAACTTCTTGGTCAGCTTGACCTCGTCGGCGCCCAGCGGCGAGCCGTGCGACTTGTTGGAATCCTGCTTATTGGGGCGAGCCGTAGCCGATGTGGCTCTCCACGATGATCATCGTGGGGCGGGACTTCTCCTCGCGGAAGGCCGCGTAGGCGGCCGCGACCTGCTTCAGGTCGTTGGCGTCGCGGACATGGACGACATTCCAGCCGTAGGCGAGGAAGCGGGCGCCCACGTCCTCGCTGAACGCCCAGCCGGCCGGCCCGTCGAGCGTGACGTTGTTGGAATCGTAGATCCAGCACAGGTTGTCGAGCTTCCAATGCGCGGCCAGGGACGCCGCTTCCGAGCCGATACCCTCCATCATCTCGCCATCGGAGCGTGATGGCGTAGACGTTGTAGTCGAAGAGCTGGAACTCCGGCTTGTTGTAGTGGGCGGCGAGCCACTTTTCCGCGACCGCCATGCCGACGCTCATGGCGATGCCCTGGCCGAGCGGGCCCGTCGTGGCCTCGACGCCCGTCGTCATGCCGTATTCGGGGTGGCCGGGCGTGTAGGAGCCCGCCTGGCGGAAGCTCTTCACGTCGTCCATCGAGACCGCGAGACGGTTCAGCTTCTTGCCCGTCGTGGTCGACGGCCTCGACCTTGGTCAGGTGCAGCATCGAGTAGAGCAGCATCGAGGCGTGACCGGCGGACAGCACGAAGCGGTCGCGGTTCGGCCAGAGCGGGTTCTTGGGGTCGTAGCGGAGCCGTTCGGTCCACAGCTCATAGGTCGGGGCCGCCATGCCCATCGGGGCACCCGGGTGGCCGGAATTGGCTTTCTGGATCGCGTCGATCGAGAGCGTGCGGATCGTATTGATGCACAATTGATCGATGTCGCTCATGGCTTCCTCTCCCGCCGCCGTGGCGGCCCACCGGTCCCGAGCCTGTGCTAGCTCAAGCTTGACCGCACGTCCACGCGTGGCGCACAGCCGATCCGGTCCGATTCCCGCACTGTTCAGAACCGTCGGGCGTCGGGATTGGTTCATCCCACGCTTCCGCTTTCGCTCGGGACGCGGGGCGGCGACCACACGGGATCCCGTGCGCCGCGACCGCTCCGCTTGCGCGCGCGCCGGCGAGGCCGCATGGAAGCTGGAGCGGCCGGGCGTGCGGGGCGCTTCAGGGTTCGCGAGGGGATCGACGCGATGCTGGCGAGGCGGTTTGCGATGGCGGTCGGCCTGCTGCTGGCGGTTGTGCTGTCCCAGGTGCCGGAATTCATCCAGCAGTACCGGCAGCGCCTGGGCGGCGCGGCCGACGAACTCCGGCGCAACCTGGCCCAGTTCGACGCCGAGGTCGCCGCCGAGGCCCTCGACCGCGCGGCCGGGATCGCGCGGCTGAAGAGCAACCCCGACCCGCTGGCGCAGGCGCGCGGCCGAGACGTCGAGGAGGCGGCCGCGCGCGAGGACAGGCTCGAGGCGCAGGACCGCGCCTTCGCGGCGTCCGGGCCGATCGGGCGCTACTGGGCCTTCGCCGAGCGGTTCGATCCCGAACTCGCGAGCCGCACCTACGCGATCTTCCAGCCCGCCGTCCCCATTCATCCGTCCGGTTTCGCCGCCGGTGCCGCGGGCCTGGTGCTCGGCTACGGCGGCGTGCGCCTGGCGCTCTCGCCGTTCCGCCGCCGCCGCCGCGCCGCGATGGTCTGAGCCCCCGAATTGACCGCGGGGGCCCGGCTGCCTATGTGAGCCTTTCAGCTCTCAGAGTCCGCCATGGCCGTCCGCCCCATCCTCACGCTGCCCGATAGCCTGCTGCGTCAGACGTCCGCTCCGGTGGCCAAGGTCGACGGTCCCGTCCGGGCGGCGCTCGACGACATGATCGAGACCATGTACGACGCGCCGGGCATCGGACTCGCGGGCGTGCAGGTCGGCGTCATGCAGCGCCTCGTGGTGGTGGACGTCGGCCCGCAAGGACGAGGCGCCCCAGCCGCTCTTCCTCATCAATCCCGTCATCGTGCAGGCCTCGGCCGAGCGCCTCGTCTACGAGGAAGGCTGCCTGTCGATCCCCGATTATTACGAGGACGTCGAGCGGCCGGAGCGGGTGCGGGTCCGCTTCCTCGACCGGCACGGCGCCGAATGCGAGATCGAAGCCGACGGGCTCCTGGCGATCGCGATCCAGCACGAGATCGACCATCTCGACGGCGTGCTGTTCATCGACCACATCTCGCGGCTGAAGCGCGAGCGCGTCGTCAAGAAGTTCGCCAAGGCCGCCCGCCTCGCCCAGGAGGAAGGGCGCGTCTACGATGCCCGGTCCGAGCCGCGCGAGCCGCGGACCCCCGGAGCCCGCAGGCCGCCGCGCCCGGCCGAGTCGGCCCCCTGACCGCACCCGCCCATGCGCATCCTCTTCATGGGCACGCCCGCCTTCGCGGTGCCCACCCTGAGCGAACTCGTCGGCCAGGGGCACGAGGTCGCCGCCGTCTACACGCGCGCGCCGGCACGCGCGGGCCGCGGCATGAGCGAGACGCCGTCCCCGGTCCACGCCCTCGCGTCGCGCCTCGGCCTCGCGGTGCTCCACCCGGCGAGCCTGAAGGGCGAGGCCGCCGCCGCCGAGGTGCGCGCCCATGGGGCCGACCTCGCCGTGGTGGTGGCCTACGGCATGATCCTGCCCCAGGCGATCCTCGACGCGCCGGCCCTCGGCTGCGTCAACCTCCACGCCTCGCTGCTGCCGCGCTGGCGCGGCGCGGCGCCGATCCAGCGCGCCGTCATGGCCGGTGACGCCGAGGCCGGCGTCGCCGTGATGCGGATGGAGGCCGGGCTCGACACGGGGCCGGTCGGCATGGAGGAGCGCATCCGCCTCACGCCGGACATGACGGCCGGCGACCTGCATGACCGCCTGGCGCCGATCGGGGCCGATCTCATGGGGCGGGCGGTCGGCGCACTGGAGCGGGGCACGCTGCAGTTCCGCCCGCAGCCCCAGGCGGGCGTCACCTACGCGCACAAGATCGACAAGGCCGAGGCGCGAATCGACTGGTCCCGCCCCGCCGTGGAGGTGCTGCGGCAGATCATGGGCCTGTCGCCGTTCCCCGGCGCCTTCTTCGAGGCGGACCTCGGCCACGGCGTCGAGCGGGTGAAACTGCTGCGGGCCGGCCTCGCGCCCGGTTCCGGTCCGGCCGGCACGGTGCTGGACGACGCGCTGACGATCGCCTGTGGGGCGGGCGCCATCGCGCCGACGCTGGTGCAGCGCGCCGGCAAGGGCCCGGTCGCCACGGCCGAGATGCTGCGCGGCAGGCCCGTGCCGGCCGGCACGCGGCTCGGGTGAACCCGCCGCTCGATGCTTCGCCGCCCCCGGAACGCCGATGCCCCGCTACAAGCTGACGATCGAATATGACGGGACCGGGTTCGTCGGCTGGCAGCGGCAGGCCAACGGCCTGTCGATCCAGGAAGCCATCGAGACCGCGGCGGCGCCGCTCGGCTGCCCGACCGGCGGGCTCCGCGGCGCGGGACGCACCGATGCGGGGGTCCATGCCACCGGCCAGGTGGCCCATCTCGACCTCGCCAGGCCCTATCGCGTCGACAGCGTCCGCGACGCCGTCAACAGCCGGCTGAAACCGCACCGCATCGCCGTCCGGGCGGTCGCCGCCGCGGCCGACGATTTCGACGCGCGCCATTCCGCGGTGCTGCGGCGCTACCTGTACCGGATCGTCAACCGCCGGGCGCCGCTGGCGCTCGACGCCGGGCAGGCCTGGCTCGTCAAGCCCACCCTCGACGCCGTCGCCATGCACGAAGCCGCGCGGGTGCTCCTCGGCCACCACGACTTCACGACGTTCCGCGACAGCGAGTGCCAGGCGGCGAGCCCCGTGCGGACGCTCGACGGCTTCACGGCCGAGCGCAGCGGCGACGAGATCGCGATCCGCGTCTGGGCCCGGTCCTTCCTGCACCGCCAGGTCCGCTCGATGGTGGGCTCGCTGGTCCTGGTGGGGCTCGGCCGCTGGACGTCGGCCGACCTGCGCTCGGCTCTCGACGCCCGCGACAGGTGCCGCTGCGGCCAGGTCGCGCCCGCGGACGGGCTCTACCTGACCGACGTCGAATACTGATCGTCGCGGGCCTTCAGCCCGGCTGGACCTCGACGGGGTCGCGACCGACGCCGGGATCGATCCCGAAATCGAGGTCGGCCGCGAGATCGAGACCCGACCCGCGGGTCTCGCCGCCGAGGTCGAACAGCGCCGCGAGGTCGCGCCGGCTCGCCTTCAGCGCCGCGAAGGCGGCCTGCGCATCGAGCCCGGTGCGCACGAGGCCGGGCAGCTGGCGGGGGGCGCGGCCGAGCGATCGCAGGACGGCGACGATGTCGGTCGTCCCGTCCGGCCGCATGCCCACGAGAGCGGCGGGCGGCAGCGTGCGTTCCGCCGGATCGGCGACGACGCGCAGCGCCGCGAACGGCAGGCGGTGCAGCGCCGCGAGCCGGGCCGCGACGTGGGATTCCATGTCGACCGCCGCCGCCCCGGTGCGCCGGTGCAGCGCGCTCTTGTGCCGTGCCGCTACCACGGCGGAGTCGACGCCCGCGAGGTCGACGATGCGGGCGCCCGGCAGCGCCGCGGCGAGCCGCACCACCCAGGCCGAAGCGGTCTCGATGCGGCTGTCGCCGTCGTGGATGCCGCGCGCGATCAGCACGGTCCCGGGCGCGAGGCCGGGTTCGAGCCCGCCCGCGATGCCGAAGCTCAGGACGGCCCGGGGCCCACGCGCCAGCGCGCCCTGGAGCAGGAGAGCCAGGCGCGCGGGGTCGCCGCCGCCCGCCACCGTGACGACGCCGGAGCCGGCGGCGATGCGCGCTTCGGCGAGGAGGCCGGTGACGGCCAGGATGGGCGGAGCGCTCACATGCCCACCATGACGGTGCGGGAATTGGAATGTTTCAGGTTGCGGTACCGCGCGAGGGCCCAGAGCGGGAAGAACTTCGGGTAGCCGTGGTAGCGCAGATAGAACACCCGGGGGAAGCCCGTGCCGGTGAACGATTCCTCCGGCCAGAAGCCGTCCGCCATCTGGGTCGCGCGCAGATAGGCGATGCCGCGTGCCACGGCGGGATGGTCGACCTCGCCCGCCGCCATCAGGGCGATGGTGGCCCAGGCGGTCTGCGAGGCCGTGCTGGGGGCGGGGCTGTAGCGCTTGTAGTCGAGCTCGTAGCCCTTGTCGTCCTCGCCCCAGCCGCCATCCGGGTTCTGGATGGACAGGAGCCAGGCGACGGCGCGGCGCACCGGCACGGCATCGGCCGGCAGGCCGGCGGCGTTGAGGGCGCAGAGCACCGACCATGTGCCGTAGACGTAGTTGAAGCCCCAGCGGCCGTACCAGCCGCCCTCGGGATGCTGTTCGGCCAGCAGGAAGTCGACGCCGCGCTTCATGGCGGGGCTCGTGGCCGGCGTCTCGCCGAGCTGGGCCAGCATCGACACCACGCGCGCCGTCACGTCGGACGTCGGGGGGTCGAGCAGCGCGCCGTGGTCGGCGAAGGGGATGTGGTTGAGGTAGGTGGAGGTGTTGTCGGCGTCGAAGGCGGCCCAGCCGCCGTTGCGCGACTGCAGGCCGACGACCCACTCGCGCGCGCGGGCGATCGAGACGTCGAAGCCGTCGTCGCCCGAGCTGTTGCGGGCCCGGTCCATGGCCATGACCACGACGGCGGTGTCGTCGAGATCCGGATAATGGTCGTTGCGGTACTGGAAGGCCCAGCCGCCCGGCCGCACGTCCGGCCTGCGCTCGGCCCAGTCACCCTTGACGTCGAGCACCTGGAGCGGCTTCAGCCAGGCGAGGCTGCGTTCCGCCGCGCGGGCACTCGGGCCGCCGGCCTCGATCAGCGCATGGGCCGACAGCGCGGTGTCCCAGACCGGCGACAGCGCGGGCTGGCAGAAGGCTTCCTCCTCCTTGATGGCGAGGAGCTTGTCCACGGCCGCCCGGGCCAGCACGGCATCGGGATGGTCGTCCGGCACGCCGAGCACCCGGAACATCATCACGGTGTTGGCCATGGCGGGGTAGATGGCGCCGAGCCCGTCCTCGCCGTTGAGGCGGGCCCGGACGAAGGCCACGGCCTTGTCGATGGCGCCCTGGCGCCGACCCTTGGGGAAATAGGGTTCCGCCGCCTGGAGCACCTTGTCGAGCGCGCCGAAGATGATCCCCCAGCCTCCGACCTGGTTGGTGCCCTTGGGCCAGATGCGCACGCGCGCCGGCGGGGTGACGAAGAGTTCGGGGATGTCGATCCCGCGCGGATTCACGCCCCGCGGCTTCAAAGCCATCAGCACCAGCAGCGGCACCAGCGTGTCGCGGGCCCAATAGGAGATCCGGTAGATGTGGAACGGGAACCACGAGGGCGCGTCCATGATCTCGATCGGCATCACCGGCACGGCGCGCCACGGCACCATGCCGAACAGGGCCAGCGTGATTCGGGTGAAGACGTTGGAATGCGCCGCTCCGCCGGCCGCCAGGATGGCGTCGCGGGCCCGCACCATGTGGGGGGCGTCTGCGGGATCGCCGACCATGCGCAGCGCCACATAGGCCTTGACGCTGGCCGACACGTTGAGTGCACCGCCGCGCAGCAGCGGCCAGCCGCCATGGGCTTCCTGGGTGCGGCGCAGATAGGCGCCGATCTTGGCTTCGATGGCGTCGTCGGGCTCGCCGAGGAAGTGCCTCAGCATCACGTATTCGGCCGGGATCGTCGCGTCGGCCTCGAGATCGAAGGCGAAGTGGCCGTCGCCCCGCTGCTCGCGGCGGAGCGCCGCGGCCGCACGGTCGATGGCGAGGTCGAGATCGTCGATGACCGATGCCGGGACGGAAGCGGGCTGCTGGGCGGCGACGACGGCGAGCGACATAACGGATCTGAACTCGATGTGGGATCCCACGGGGCGTCGACCAGACTTTTCACGTCGCCCCTGGAGCGACAAGCCGTAAACCCGACCCGCGCCGCGGAAGCATCGCCCGCGTGTCGTAAAGGTAACAATGGCGGCGATCGCCCCGAACCCTTCCGGCCCGGACCGCCGCCGCCGACCCGCCAAAGTCGCATGGCTGCCTTGTGCAGGGACGATCGCGTGTGGCGCCCGCGTGAGGCTGCGCTAAGAAGAACTCGCCCGTATCGCTGCAATCGACGGAGCGGAAGGGCGGGGAGGACCGGCAGATGGACGATCGAGCGGGCGCGACCGCCGCCCTCGGAGGCCCCGCGGCCCGCATGCGCCCCGTGATGACGGTGCTCGGCGCCGCCGCCCTGTCGCACGGGATGAACGACCTGCTGCAGAGCCTCATCCCGGCCGTCTATCCGCTGCTCAAGCAGGAATTCACGCTGAGCTTCGGCCAGATCGGCCTCATCACGCTCGTGTTCCAGCTGACGGCGTCGCTGCTGCAGCCCTTCGTGGGCCTCTACACCGACCACCGCCCCATGCCCTATTCGCTGCCGATCGGCATGACGGTGACGCTGACGGGCCTGCTGCTGCTTGCCGCGGCGCCGAGCTTCGAGGTGATCCTCGTGGCGGCCGCGCTGGTCGGCGTCGGCTCCTCGGTGTTCCATCCCGAGGCCTCCCGGGTGGCGCGCCTCGCGTCCGGCGGGCGCTACGGCTTCGCCCAGTCGCTGTTCCAGGTCGGCGGCAACGGCGGCACGGCGTTGGGGCCGCTGCTGGCCGCCTTCATCGTGGTGCCGCGGGGGCAGGGCAGCATCGCCTGGTTCGGCCTCGTGGCGCTGGCCGCCATCCTGGTGCTGTCCGGCGTCGGGCGCTGGTATGCGGGGCGCATCGGCACCCTGCGCCGCAAGGCCGCCGGCCCGGCCGGCGCCGCGCTGCCGCGCAACAAGGTGCTGGTCGCCGTCTTCGTGCTGATGATGCTGGTCTTCTCGAAGTACATCTACCTGTCGAGCCTGACGAGCTACTATCCGTTCTACCTCATGACGAAGTTCGGCATCGGCAAGCAGGACGCGCTGGTGCACCTGTTCATCTTTCTCGGGGCGGTCGCGGTGGGGACGATCGTGGGCGGCCCGGTGGGCGACCGGTTCGGCCGCAAGCTCGTCATCTGGGGGTCGATCCTGGGCGTGCTGCCCTTCACGCTGCTGTTGCCGCACGCCGACCTGTTCTGGACCACCGTGCTGTCGGTGATCATCGGCGTCATCCTCGCCTCGGCCTTCTCGGCCATTCTGGTCTTCGCCCAGGAGCTCGTCCCCGGCAAGGTCGGCATGATCTCGGGCCTGTTCTTCGGCTTCGCCTTCGGCATGGCGGGGCTCGGCGCCGCGGTGCTGGGCATGCTCGCCGACCACATGGGGATCGGCTTCGTCTACGAGGTCTGTTCCTTCATGCCGGTGCTCGGCCTCCTGACCTACTTCCTGCCGGAGGTCGGCGCCCGTCCGGCCCGCTGAACGCGGCGCTGGCCGGATGTCACTGCGGCCCGCACAGCCTGTCGCCCGCCATGCAGGGCAGCCAGCCCGGCTGGCCGTTGGACCTGTCGACCAACGGGTGGCCTGAGTTCGAGGCGCAGCCCGCCAGCGTGGCGAGGAGCAGCAGGGCGGCGAGGCAGGATCGGAGCATGCCGCGAGTGTGCCCCGTCGCGGCGCCCCGGTCCATGCCGGCGGCGAGGATCGGTGCGCGGCCTGGCAGATCTGCACGGCGGCGTGCCACCGTTATGGCCCTGCTTCCGCGGCCGTGCCGCCAAGACCGCGGTCCGACGGGCGGCCCGAGGCGGCCTCAAGGCTTGGGGAAGCGCGAGCGCCGGGTGGACAGCATCGTCACGTTGCTGATCGTGCGCGGCTCCGCCACGGCGGTGCGGCGGCGGATGATGGCGGCGTTGAGCTCGCCGCCGTAGACGAAGATGCTCGCCAGCGCATAGAGGAACAGCAGGGCGATCATTACCGAGGCGAGGCCTCCGTAGGTGGTGACGTAGTTGCGCGCATATTCGGACAGGTAGGCGCCGAACGCCATGCTGAACGCCAGCGACAGCACCACGGTGAGGATGATGCCCGGCGCGATCTGGCCGAAGGTGCGCCGCTCGGCCGGCAGCCACTTGTGGGCGATGACCAGCGCGGCGATGAGGATCAGCGAGACCACGCCGTAGCGGAAGACGGTGACGATGCGGCCGAGCCGCTCGAGCTCGGGCGCCACCGCGACCAGCGCGCCCCAGAACAGCGGCGTCAGCACCACCAGGAAGGCGAGGGCCAGCAGCGCCACGGCCCCGACCAGGACGTAGGCGATGGATTCGAGGCGCAGCAGCCACCAGGTGCGCCGCTCCCGCACCCCGTAGGCGCGGTTCAGCCCCACCCGGAAGGCCTCGACGCCGCTCGACGAGAAGTAGATCGCCAGGAAGGCGCCGATGGTCAGCAGCCCGCCATGCGCGGTGGTCAGCACGGCATGGATCTCGTGGGCGATCGGCGCCGCGACCTGCCGCGGCCACACGTCGAACAGCAGGTTGGCGGCGCTCTCGCTGAGCTCCGCCGAGCCGAAGAAGCCGGCCAGCGCCGTGACGAAGATGAGGAACGGGAACAGCGAGGTCAGCGTCGACATGGCGAGATGGCTGGCGATGGCCCAGCCGTCGTCTTCGGCGAGGCGCCAGTAGGCATCCATGACGACTTCGAAGACGACCTTGACGCGTCTCATGCCGGTCCGTCCCGCTCGGCGCCGATGACCGTCCTGGTCCGGCGCCTCTGCATCAGATCGTCCCATCACGGCGCGCCGTCCAGCCCCGTTCCGTTACGATCGTGAATCATGTCGCGGTCTCGATCAGGCGGCGCGCGGCGGCGCGGGCTTCCTCGGTGATGGTCGCCCCGGCCAGCATGCGGGCGATCTCCTCGCGGCGCGAATCCTCGGCGAGCGTCGTGACGCGCGTGGCCACCCGCCCCTCGCCCTTGAGCGCGCTCTTGGAGATGCGCAGGTGGCTGGCCGACGCGTGCCGCCACCTGCGGGGCATGGGTCACGGCGAGCACCTGGATCTTGCCCGACAGGCGGGCGAGGCGCGAGCCGATGGCGTCGGCCACGGCGCCGCCGACGCCGGTGTCGATCTCGTCGAAGACCAGGGTCGGGGCCGAGCCCCGGTCGGCGAGCGACACCTTGAGGGCCAGCATGAACCGCGCGAGCTCGCCGCCCGAAGCCACCTTGGTGAGCGGGCCCGGCCGGCTCCCCGGATTGGTCGAGACCCAGAACTCGACGCGGTCGATCCCGTCCGGGCCGGCGGTCGCCGGGTCGGACTGGATCTCGGTGGTGAAGCGCGCCCGCTCCAGCTTCAGCGGTCCGAGTTCGCGGTTGACGGCCGCGTCGAGCTTCGCGGCCGTCGCGGCCCGCGCCTTCGCCAGCGCCTCGGCGGCACTCCGGTAGGCGCCGCGGGCCGCTTCGACGGCCTTGGCGAGGGCGGCGACCCGCGTCTCGCCCGCGTCGAGCGCCGCGATATCGCGCGTGAACCGGTCCAGCAGCTCCGGCAGCCCGTCCACCGCAACCCCGTGCTTGCGGGCGGCGGCGCGCAGGGCGAAGAGGCGTTCCTCGACGGCTTCGAGCTCGCGCGGATCGAAATCGGCGGCCTGCGAGCGCGTCCTCGACGGTCGCGGTCGCGGCGTCGAGCGCCACCAGGACGCCGTCGAGCGCCTTGAGGCAGGGCTCCATCAGCTCCGGCGCCTGGGCGGCGCGGCGTTCGAGCCGGCGCAGCAGCGCCGACAGCGTGGCGCCCGGCGATCCTTCGCCCCCGACACTCTCGTAGGCGTCGCGCAGGTCGCCCGCGACCTTCTCGGACTGCTGCATCGTGGCACGCCGCTCGCCGAGCGTCTCTTCCTCGCCCGCCACGGGCTTCAGCTTGGCGAGCTCGCCGTGGACGTGATGCAGGTATTCGGCATCGGCCTGAGCCTTGGCGATCCGGGCCTGCTCCTCGTCGTGGAGGCGCTCGGCCGCCTTTCGGGCCGCGAAGGCCGCCCGCACCGCTTCGACCCGGTTCTCGAGGCCGCCGTAGGCATCGAGCAGGGCGCGGTGCGCGGCGGGATCGACGAGGGCGCGGTCGTCGTGCTGGCCGTGGATCTCGACCAGCTGCCGGCTGACGTCGCGCAGGGTCTGGGCGCTGACCGGCGCGTCGTTGAGGAAGGCGCGGGTCCGCCCGTCCGGCATCTGCACGCGCCGCAGGATCAGGGTGCCGTCGGCTTCGATGTCCTGGGCCCGGACGACGTCCCAGGCGGGATGGTCGAGGGCGAGGTCGAACACGGCCGTCACCTGGCCCTGCTTCTCGCCCTGGCGCACCATCGAACCGTCGCCCCGGCCGCCGAGCGCCAGGGCCAGCGCGTCGAGCAGGATGGACTTGCCGGCGCCGGTCTCGCCGGTGAGCACCGTCAGCCCCGTGCCGAACTGGAGGTCCAGCCGATCGATCAGGACGATGTCGCGGATATTAAGCTGGGCGAGCATGGACGACGCGCATCAGGTCGACGGGAGGGTGACGCTGTAGCACGCAGCCGCCGGGATCTGAAAACAAAACACGAACGGCGGGGAGGCCGTCGCGGTCCCGGCGCCCGGGCCGCGGCCCGGAGGCTGCCGTCAGCCCACGACCTTGTGGTACGTCCGCGAGATCCAAGAACCCTGGTCCTCGTTGGGCTCGAGACCGTCGGCCTGGAGCTTGGCGAAGGCATCCTTGTACCAGGGGCTGTCGGGGAAATTGTGACCGAGCACGGCCGCCGCCGTCTGCGCCTCGCTGGTGATGCCGAGCGCCAGATAGGCCTCGGTCAGCCGCTCCAGCGCTTCCTCGGTATGCCGCGTCGTCTGGTACTTGGCCAGCACCTCGCGGAACCGGTTGATGGCGGCGGTGTAGTTGCGCCGGTTCAGGTAGAAGCGCCCGATCGACATCTCCTTGCCGGCCAGCTGGTCGCGCGTGACCTGGATCTTGTACTTGGCATCGTCGACGTATTCCGAGGTCGGGAACTTGGTCACGATCTGCTGGAACAGATCGAGCGCCTTGGCGGCATTGGCCTGGTCGCGCGACATGTCGGGGATCTGCTGGTAGTAGGACATCGCCTGCAGATACAGGGCATAGGGCGCGTCCGGCGCGTTCGGGTACAGCTGGTAGATAGCGCTTGCCGGTCGCGATCGCGGTCGTCGTAGTCGCCGGCCTGGTATTGGCGTAGGTCTGCATCATGAGACCCTTCCGCGACCAGTCCGAGAACGGGTACTGCTTGTCGAGTTCGGCGAACTTCTTGGCGGCGCCGGCGCCGTCCTTCTTCTGCAGGCGGGCGAGGCCCTGGTTGTAGATGTCGCCGGCCGGCGTCTCGGCCAGGATCTTGGTCTCGTATTTCTCGCCGGCACCGAAGGGGTTGATCGAATCGAACGCCGAGCAGCCCGCCAGGGGAACGGCCAGCAGGGCCGCCAGGCGGCGCCGTTCGGATGGCCATTCGGAAGCGGTCAGACACCATCGTGAAGGCTCGATCTGCTGAGGAGGGCATGGCGGCGCGGCGCCCCGGGAACGCGGTCCGTGGCGTTGAGGCAATAGGGCCGTCGGGAGGTGGGAATAAGGCCTTGTTCCCGGCTCCGCGGCGCCATTCGCCGAAAAACCCCAGCTGTTGCAGGTCTGCAACGATCGCGGCGCGCGAGGACGAGCGGAGCGTGCCGTGCTCGGCGCGCATGCGGTGCGTCGGATCAGTTGATCTCGGCGGCGAAGGACGGCAGCGGCGCGAAACCGCCGAAATCGGCGAAGCCCGAGGCGACCGCGGGCCGGGGCCTCGACGAAGCTGTAGGCCGTGCGGTCCGCGAACAGCGCCTGGAGCACCAGGAAGTTCATCTTGTGGCCGGGGCAGAAGGCGCGGTAGCGGCCGATGATCGGCGCGCCCGCCAGGGCGAGGTCGCCCACCGCGTCGAGCATCTTGTGGCGACACGAACTCGTCGCTGGAGCGCAGGCCCTCGGGGTTGAGGATGCGGTCGCCGTCCACCGCGACGGAGTTTTCGAGCGAGGAGCCGAGCGCGAAGCCGAGCTTCCAGAGCCGCTCGACGTCGCGCAGCAGGCCGAAGGTGCGGGCGCGCGAGATCTCGCGGCGGAACGCGGCGGGGCTGAGGTCCAGCGTCTTGCGCTGGCGGCCGATCGCCGGCGACGGGATAATCGATCTCGACGTCGAGCGAGAAGCCGCTGCTCGGCCGGGCGCAGTTCGGAGAAGGAGCGGCCGTGCTCGACGCGGACCGGCTTCAGGATCTTGAGGTAGCGGCGCGACGCCGAGAGCGTCGCGCAGGCCCGACCTTGTCGATCGCGGCCACGAAGGCGGCCGCCGACCCGTCCATGATCGGCACTTCGGGGCCGTCGATCTCGATCGAGGACGTTGTCGACGCCGAGGCCGGCGAGCGCCGCCAGGAGATGCTCGACGGTCGAGACCGAGCCGAGCGAGACGTCGCCGAGGACGGTGCAGAGTTCGGTGGCGGAAACGCGGGACCACTTGGCCTCGATGCGTCGGGTCGCGCCGTCGGGCAGGCTGGTCCGGAGGAAGACGATGCCGCTGTCGGGTTCGGCGGGATGCAGGATCAGGGTGACGGGAGCATTCGAATGAACGCCGTTGCCGGTGAGGACGCACCGTTTGCGCAGGGTCGTCTGCTTCGGAAACTTCATGCCACTCCGCTCCACTCGACCCTCGTGCCATCGGAGGAGAGGCTGCGAGGCCGCTCCGACTGCACCGGTCCGTCCCGCGCTCGGCTCCCCCTGGGGCTGCCGCTCGGGCTCCGGGCGAACCTTGCGCGTCTGGGTTGCCCCGCCGCGGTCCAGTCTCGCCTTTGTCGAAAACGACCCTACGCGGGGCGCCTGGGCAGGCCAAATCACTCTTTCTTACGGTCTGTTACAAAGCCCGTAACATCGCGACGGACCGCGAAACATCAAGGATGTCGAGCAATGATGACGCCGCCGCCCGAAAAGGGCGGCGCGCGGTCCGGCGGTTCGAAGGTCGTTTCAGTTCGACTGGCGGCGCAGGAAGGCCGGGATCTCGAGCTGGTCGTCCTCGAAGGCGCGGGCCGGGGGCAGGGCGCGGCCGTGCTGGTCGGTCGGGCCGCCGGCGTGCCGCGGGGCGGGCGGCAGGCCCGGCCGCTTGGCATATTCGCTGCCCTGGGGCGGCTGGGGGCGCGCGGCGCGTGGCCCTGCGGCGGCGCGTAGGGCATGGGGGCGGGCGGCAGACGGGGCGGCTGCGGCTGCGGCTGCATGGGCTGGCGCTGGGGCGCGGCGGCGGCGACTTCGTCCTGTCGGCTCATGCCGAAGGAGGCGAGGCGCTCGAGCAGCGTGCGGCGCTTGGTGTCCGAGCCGCCCTGGGGCTCGGCGCCGGGCTGCTCGCCGCGCTGGGCGCGGATCTGGTTCTGCACGGGCAGCGGCAGGTCCTCGATCTGCGGCATGCGCTGGGCGCGCTGCGGCTGCTGGGCGGCCGGCGGGATGAAGGGGCCGGCGTCGTGGTAGTCGTGGCGGGCGGGTTCGGGCGGCGGCGGGGGCGCGTAGGCTCGTGCCCTTCGGGGCCGAACGGGCTTGATCTCGACGTCGCTCGCGACCTGCGCCTGCGGCGCGTAGCCGGCGCTGCGGGGCGACGAGTCTGCGGGACGCGAAGCTGTGCGGCGCCGGGGCCGGAGCCGGCGCGGCTCGTAGGCGGCGGGCTCGGCAGGTCGTCACGGGCCGGGACGACGGCTCTCGCTGGCGGGCCGCGCGTCTGGGCGCGCAGCCGCTGGGCGACTTCGGCGATGCGCGCTTCGCTCGCAGTTCAGGTCCTTGGCGCCGAGCGGCTGGTCGATGCCGGTCGCCACGACCGAGACGCGCACGATGCCGTCGAGGTTCGAATCGAAGGTCGCGCCCGAGGATGATGTTGGCGTCCTCGTCGACTTCCTGGCGGATGCGGCTCGCGGCCTCGTCGACCTCGTAGAGCGTCAGGTCGTTGCCGCCGGTGATCGAGATCAGCAGGCCGCGGGCGCCCTTCATCGAGACTTCGTCGAGCAGCGGATTGGCGATGGCGGCTTCGGCGGCCAGGATGGCGCGCTTGTCGCCGGAGGCCTCGCCGGTGCCCATCATGGCCTTGCCCATCTCGCGCATGATGGCGCGGACGTCGGCGAAGTCGAGGTTGATCAGGCCTTCCTTGACCATCAGGTCGGTGATGCAGGCGACGCCCGAATAGAGCACCTGGTCGGCCATCGAGAAGGCGTCGGCGAAGGTGGTCTTCTCGTTGGCGACGCGGAACAGGTTCTGGTTCGGGATGCAGATCAGCGTGTCGACGGCCTTCTGCAGTTCGTTGATGCCGGCCTCGGCGACGCGCATGCGGCGCTGCGCCCTCGAACTGGAACGGCTTGGTGACGACGCCGACCGTGAGGATGCCCATGTCGCGCGCCGTGCGGGCGATGACGGGCGCGGCGCCGGTGCCGGTGCCGCCGCCCATGCCGGCGGTGACGAAGCACATGTGGGCGCCGGCGAGGTGATCGCGGATCTCCTCGATGGCCTCTTCGGCGGCGGCGCGGCCGACCTCCGGCTGCGAGCCGGCGCCGAGGCCCTCGGTGACCTGCAGGCCCATCTGGATGATGCGCTCGGCCTTCGACGAGGTGAGCGCCTGGGCGTCGGTGTTGGCGACGATGAAGTCGACGCCGACGAGACCCGACACGATCATGTTGTTGACCGCGTTGCCGCCGGCGCCGCCGACGCCGCACACCATGATGCGGGGCTTCAGTTCGCGCAGTTCCGGCGCCTTCAGATTGATCGTCATCGTGTGGCCTCTCTGACTGTGCGCTCGTCGGCCGTGGCCAGTCGCCGCTCGGTCCGCTGCGATTGTCGTCGACCCGTAACAAGTCCCTGGTACGCTTCGTGACCGGCGGCTGCAGCCTCGCCAGACGCGCGGACGCCGATCGTTAAAAACTGTCCTTCAGCCAGCGGCCGACGCGCGCCATGTAGCCGTCCGTGCCGGTCGCCTGCACGGGGCACGTCGCCGGCGGGGCTCGAAATGCTCGATGCCGGCGACCTGCGGGTAGATCAGCAGCCCGACCGCCGCCGCGAAGGCGGGGCTCTTGGCCGATTCGGGCAGGCCCTGGATGCCGAGCGGGCGTCCGATGCGGACCTGCGGGGACAGGATGCGCCGCGCCGCCTCGGCCATGCCGGTGAGCTGGCAGGCGCCGCCGGTCAGCACGAGCCGGCGGCCGGCATGCGGCCGGCGAAGCCGGCGGCCTTCAGCCGGTCGCGCACGAGTTCGAGGATCTCCTCGACGCGCGGGCGGATGATGCGCACGAGGTGCGACTTCGGCAGGTGGTTCGGGTGGTCGCGCGTCGTCGCCGACCTGCGGCACCGCGATGGTCTCGCGCTCGTCGGAGGCCGACGACGATGCAGGTGCCGTACAGCGTCTTCAGCCGCTCGGCGTCGGTGAGCCGCGTCGTCAGGCCGCGCGCGATGTCCATCGTCACGTGGTTGCCGCCGACCGCGACGGCGTCGACGTGGGCGAGGTGGCCGCCGGCGAAGACGCCGACCGAGGTCGTGCCGCCGCCCATGTCGATCAGCGCCACGCCGAGTTCGGCCTCGTCGTCGACCAGCGCCGACAGGCCGGCCGCGTAGGGCGTCGCCACCAGCGCCTCGATCGTGCAGGTGGCAGCGCTCGATCGCCAGCATCAGGTTGCGGGCCGCGGCGGCGTCGCAGCCGACGACGTGCATGTCGGCGCCGAGTTCGTCGCCGATCATGCCCTTCGGGTCGCGGATGCCGCGCGTGCGGTCGAGCGAGAAGCCGGTCGGCAGCGAGTGCAGCACGGCGCGGCCCTGGCGCGCCATGGTGGCGCAGGAGGCCTCGAGCACGCGGTGGACGTCGTAGTCCGACACGGCCTTGCCGCCGACCGCGACCTTGGCGTTGTAGTGCTGCGACGACGAGCCGGCCGCCCGTGATGTTGACGATCACGCTGCCGACCTCGACGCCGGCCATGCGCTCGGCCGCGTCGACCGCGAGGCGGATCGCGCTCTCGGCCTCCTCCATGTCGACGACGGCGCCGCCCTTGATGCCGCGCGAGCGCTGGTGGCCGATGCCGAGGATGCGGCAGCGATGGGTGCGGCCCGCGCAGCATGTCGGAGGCTTCGGCCGGGTTCAGCTTGGCGATGAGGCAGGCGATCTTCGACGTGCCGATGTCGAGCACGCACAGGATGGCGCTGCGGCGCGCCGAAAGGGGGCGCATGCGCCGTGGCATCAGGCGGTTGCTCATGCCGGGTCAGCCTTGTGCTTGGGACTTCTTGGCCAGCATCTCGGCGCGCTGCGGCCGCGGCATCCTCGCTGAGCCGCGCCGTGATGCGGCCCGGGATGCGCAGGTCGACCGACAGCACGTCCTTCTCGAGGATGTGCGACTGTCGCTCGAGCTCGGCGAGGCGCGTCAGCGTGCCGATCGGCGTCGGTTTCGGGCAGCTGGACCTCGACGCCGGTGTCCATCTGCAGCGTCCAGCGGCGCTGGCCGACGAGGATGCCGGCGCGCGACCTTGTCGCGCAGGTCGCCGGCCGCGCCGAGGAGCGCCTGGAACTCGCCGATCCGCGTGTTGGCGCCGTCGCCGACCACGAAGGGCAGGGCGTTGAACCGGTCGTCGTGCACGGCGTCGATGGCGGTGCCGTCGGTCGACGATCAGGCTGAGCTGGCCGTCCTTCTGCCACACCGCGGCGGCGTCGCGCTCGGTGACGTCGATGTGGAGGTCGTTGGGGAACAGCTTGCGCACCGTCACGTCCTGGACCAGCGGCACGGCCTTCAGCCGGTCGCGCAGCGGCGCCGGCGTCGAGCAGGGCGAGCGAGTTGCTTCGGCGCCGACGCCGCCGTCGTGCAGGATCTCGACCGGCGTCAGCTGACTTCGAGGCCCGAGATCGTGACGGCATCGATCGAGAAGCCGAGCGCCTTGGCGACGATGTCGCCGGGCGTGCCGTTGGCCGCCACGAAGGTCGGCATATTCGCCGCCGCGCACGGCGCCGTAGCAGGCCGGTGGCGGACGAGCAGCGCCACGACCAGGACCGATCCCGAGGCCGGGCAGCGGCCGGCGGCGCCTCGGCGCCTGCGGCCTTGAGGCGGCGGCGCGACTTGGCCGGGCCCGGGGCGGGACGCGCGGTTCCGGCGAGGAGCGCGAAGGGGCTGACGATGCGGGGCCTGGCGCCCGGCGAGAGGCCGAGCGCCGGCCTCGCTCATCGATCGCAGGAGGCGTCCTCCACCATCCATCGGACAAGCCCACCAAACGAGTACCCGGCGTGGGCCGCCATCTCGGGGACCAGGGACGTCTCGGTCATGCCGGGCTGCGTGTTGACCTCCAGGACGACGAGCGCCCCGGTTCCGTCGGGACGGTCGTCGTAGCGGAAGTCCGCACGGCTCACGCCGCGGCAGCCGAGCGCCCGATGGGCCCTCAGCGCCAACTCTTGGACATGTTGGTAAATATTCTCTTTAATATTTGCCGGAAGCACGTGGATCGAGCCGCCTTGCGCGTATTTGGCGTCGTAGTCGTAGAAGGCGTGGTCGCGCGACAGGATGTCGATGACGCCGAGTCGGCTTGTCGCCGATGACCGCGCAGGTCAGCTCCCGGCCGGCGATGAAGTTCTCGGCCAGCAGCAGGTCGCCGTAGGCCCAGTCCGGCGCGGCCGATCTCCTGCGGCGGATGGCTGCGGTCCTCCTGGACGATGACGACGCCGACCGACGAGCCCTCGTTGACGGGCTTGAGCACGTAGGGCGGCGGCAGCACGTGGCGCTTGCGCCGCCTCGTGGCGGTCCACCGTCAGTGCCCGTGCGCGACCGGGATGCCGGCCGCCGCCATGACGACCTTGGCCTTGTCCTTCTGCATGGCGAGGGCGGAGGCCAGCACGCCCGAATGGGTGTAGGGGATGCGCAGGACCTCGAGGATGCCCTGGATCGTGCCGTCCTCGCCGACGCGCCCGTGCAGCGCGTTGAAGGCGACGTCCGGCTTCAGCGCGCACCAGCACGTCGGCGATGTCGCGGTCGACGTCGACGCGGCGTGACCCGGTAGCCCTCGCTCTTCGAGCGCGCGGGCGCAGGCGGCGCCGGAGCGCAGCGAGACCTCGCGCTCGGCGGACCAGCCGCCCATGAGGACTGCGACGTGTCGGGTCATCGGCTCCGATCCGGATGGCGGATTGCGCTGGGCTCGCGGTGTCGAACAGGGACGGCGGCGGTCGAGCACGCCCGTCCCCGATGGAGGCGCGGGCCGGTGCCGCCAGGTGCCTCACCCGGCGGCCCGCAGGATGGCGCCGTCATGGTTTACGTTCGCTTAATCGCGCCGGCCGCGCAGGAGCGCGGTCAGACGTGCGCCTCGACCCCGATCCGCTTGATCTCCCATTCGAGGCTGACGCCGCTGTCGTCGAGCACGCGGGCGCGCACCTCCTCGCCGAGCGCCTCGATGTCGGCCGCGCGGTCGCGCTGCCGCGGTTGATGAGGAAGTTGCAGTGCATCTCGGACATCTGCGCGTCGCCGATCGCGAGGCCGCGGCAGCCGGCGGCGTCGATCAGCTGCCAGGCCTTGCCGCCGGGCGGGTTCTTGAAGGTCGAGCCGCCGGTCTTCTCGCGGATCGGCTGCGAGGCCTCGCGCGCCGCCGTGATGCGGTCCATCTCGGCGAGGATCGCGGCAGGCTCGCCGGGCCGGCCCTGGAACAGCGCTTCGGTGAAGATCACGTCGAGGCCGGCGCCGAGGAATGCCGATAGGTGAAGCCCATGTCGGCGTGGTCGAAGACCCGCACGCGTGCCGTCGCGGTCGACGCCGCGCGCCTCGACCAGCACGTCCGTGGTCTCGCCGCCATGGGCGCCGGCGTTCATGCGCAAGCGCGCCGCCGATCGAGCCCGGGATGCCGCGGAAGAAGGCGAGGCCGTCGATGGCGGCCTCGGCCGCGGCGCGCGCCACCTTCACGTCCGGCACGGCGGCGCCGGCCCGCACCCGGTGGCCGGGCTCGACCGCGATGCCGCCGAAGCCGCGCCCGAGCTTGACCACCACGCCCGGCACGCCGCCGTCGCGCACGATGACGTTGGAGCCGAGGCCGAGCGCCATGACCGGCACCTCGGCCGGGATGCGGGCCAGCGCATAGGCGAGGTCGTCCTCGTCGGCCGGCACCAGCAGCACCTCGGCCGGGCCGCCGACGCGGAACCAGGTCAGGGCCGCCAGGCTGTCGCCGGCGCTGAGACCGGCCGCGGAAGCGCGGGCAGGCGCGGTGCGCGAGGTCGTCGAGCGAGGCTCACGCGACGTCTCCCGCGGCGAGTTCGCCCGGCAGCGCATAGGCCCATTGCGTGATGTTGCCGGCGCCGAGGCAGACGACGTAGTCGCCGGGCTTGGCGAGCGTCGCGCACCATGCCGGCGCAGGGCCGCCGGCGCCTCGCAGCGCCATGCACGTTGCGGTGGCCGTGCGCCTTGATGGCGGCGACGAGCCGGTCGCGGTCGATGCCCGGCGATCGGCTGCTTCGCCGGCCGCGTAGACGTCGGCCACGATCACGGCGTCGGCGTCGTTGAAGCAGGTGGCGAAGTCGTTGAACAGCGACTGCAGGCGCGTGTAGCGGTGCGGCTGCACGACGGCGATGACCTGGTCGCGGGTCGAGGCGCGGGCGGCGCGCAGCACGGCGGCGATCTCGACCGGATGGTGGCCGTAGTCGTCGAAGATCGGCGGCGCCGTTCCACTCGCCCGACGCGGGTGAAGCGGCGCTTGACGCCGCCGAAGCTCGCGCAGCGCCTCGCGGATCGTGTCGATCGGCACGCCGAGCTCGATACGCGACCGCGATGGCGGCCGTGGCGTTGAGCGCGTTGTGGTGGCCCGGCATCGGCATGACCACGTCCTCGATGTAGGTCGCCGAGCGCGGTCTTGCGGTCGCGGATCAGCACGTTGAAGCGCGACACGCCGCCCTTGAGGTCGACGTCGAGCAGGCGCACGTCGGCCTGCGGGTTCTCGCCGTAGGTGACGACGCGGCGGTCCTCGATGCGGCCGACGAGCTCCTGCACGGTCGGGATGGTCGAGGCACATGACGGCGAAGCCGTAGAAGGGCAGGTTCTCGACCAGCGTGCGGAACGCGTCCTTGATGGCGTCGAAGGTCTTGAAGTGGTCGAGGTGCTCGGGATCGATGTTGGTGATGATGGCGACGTCGGCGGGCAGCTTCAGGAAGGTGCCGTCGCTCTCGTCGGCCTCGACCACCATCCAGTCGCCCTCGCCGAGGCGCGCGTTGGTGCCGTAGGCGTTGATGATGCCGCCGTTGATCACGGTCGGGTCGAAGCCGCCCGCGTCGAGCAGGGTCGCGACGAGCGAGGTCGTGGTGGTCTTGCCGTGCGTGCCCGCGATCGCCACGCATTGGCTTGCAGGCGCATCAGTTCGGCCAGCATCTCGGCGCGGCGCACGACCGGGATGCGGCGCTCGCGCGCGGCGGCGAGCTCCGGGATTGTCGCGGCGGATCGCGGTCGACACGACCACCACCTCGGCCTCGCCGAGGTTCTCGGCGCGCTGCCCGATCGACGACCGCGATGCCCTTGTCGCGCAGGCGCTGGACGTTGGCGCCTTCGGCGGCGTCCGAGCCCTGGACCTTGTAGCCGAGCGTGTTCAGCACCTCGGCGATGCCCGACATGCCGATGCCGCCGATGCCGACGAAATGGATGGGGCCGAGCTCGCGCGGCAGTTTCATGCGTGACGAATTCCTAAGACGGTGCCCTCCGCGACGGCGAGGACGAGGTCGGCCAGGCGCTCGGCGGCGTCCGGGCGGCCGCCGCTGGCGCGCCGCATCGGCGCGCACGAGCAGTTCCGCGGGGTCGTTCAACACGCGCGAGCAGCTCTTCCGCAAGCCATTCGGGCGTGAACAGCGCCTGATCGCGCACGATGGCGGCGCCGCTGCGCGCCAGCATGGCGGCATTGGCGGCCTGGTCCTGGTCGAGCGCGTGGGGAAACGGCACCAGCACGGCGGCGCGGCCGATGACGGCGAGTTCGCTGACCGTGGAGGCGCCGGCGCGGGCGACCACGAGATGGGCGGCGGCCATGCGGTCCGGCAGGTCGGCGAAGAAGGGCTGCACCTCGGCGCGCGACGCCGAGCCGCCGCATAGGCGTCGCGCACGCGCGCCTCGTCCTCGCCGCGCGCCTGCTGGACGATGCGCAGGCGGTCGCGCGCCGCTCGGCTCGAGCCGCGCCACGGCGGCCGGCACGATGTCGGACATGACGCGGGCGCCCTGCGAGCCGCCGGTGACGAGCAGCGAGATGCGTGCCGCCGGCGCGCGAGGTCCGGCATGGCGCGCCCGGCCGCCGCGATGCACGGCGGGCCGGACGGGATTGCCGGTGTAGGTCGCCTTGGCGGCGAGGGCGGCGGGCAGGCCTTGCCGAGCGCCGGAAAGCCCGTGGCGATGCGCGTCGCGCGGTTGCGCCACGAAGCGGTTGGCCCTGCCCATCACGGCATTCTGCTCGTGCAGCACGACCGGCGCCGCGCGGATCGACGCCGCCAGCGATGGGCGGCACCGTGGGGTAGCCGCCGAAGCCCACCACCACGCTCGGCCTGATCCGGCCGATCATGCGCCAGCGCCGCCAGGACGCCCGCGCGACAGCTGTCCGGCGGCGGCCGCCTTGGCGACCGGCGAGCCGCCGCGCGGCGTCGCGGACGGGCACGGCATGGAGCGCGCGGGCCGGGAAGTCGGCGCCGTATTTCAGCGCGCGGTCGTCGGTCATGAGTTCGACCGCGATGCCGCGCGCCGCGAGCGCGCGGGCCAGCGCCTCGGCGGGAAACAGGTGGCCGCCCGTGCCGCCGGCCGCGAGCAGGACCGGCCGCGTCGTCCGCTGCGCGCGTCACGGCGCTCGGCCCCAGCGCGCCGTCCGGCTCCTCGCCGCGCCGGTAGGCACGGGTCGAGCACGGCGGCGCGGGGCCGCTTGCGCGTCACGGCGATGAGGAAGCCCATGGCGAGCGCCAGCGAGATCATCGACGAGCCGCCGTAGGAGATGAAGGGCAGCGTCATGCCCTTGGCGGGCATGAGGTGCAGGTTCACCGACATGTTGATGCAGCTCTGGATGCCGAACAGGATGACGAGGCCGGCCGTGGCGAAGCGGCAGAACGGATCCTCGTTGCGCGACGCCAGCAGCAGGCCGCGCAGCACGATGAAGGCGAAGATGCCGGCGAGCGCCATGCAGAACAGCGAGGCCGAACTCCTCGCCCGTGACGGCGAAGATGAAGTCGGTGTGGGCGTCGGGCAGCACGCGCTTGACCGTGCCCTCGCCCGGGCCCTTGCCGAACCAGCCGCCGGACACGAAGCTCTCGACCGCGGTGTCGACCTGGAACGTGTCGGTGGCGCCGGGGCCGTTCGACGGATCGAGGAAGTGCAGGATGCGGTCGCGCACGTGCGGCACGAGCTTGTAGGCGACGAAGACGCTGACGGCGCCGATGCCGCCGATGCCCGCCACCCAGAACCAGTGCAGGCCCGCCATGAAGAACAGCGCCGCCCAGACGAGCGAGATCAGCATGGTCTGGCCGAAATCGGGCTGCAGGATCAGCGGCACGATGGTGAGCGGCAGCAGCAGCAGCGCGATGAGGTTGCCCGGCACGTCGCGGCGCCGCGCGCCCTCCGAGAAGGCCCAGGCGGCCAGGATCACGAAGGCGGGCTTGACGAACTCGCTACGGCTGGATGCCGAAGATCCAGCGCCGCGCGCCCTTCACCTCGTGGCCGAACACCAGCGCCATGCCGATCAGCGCCATGCCGCCGACGAACACCAGCAGGCCGGCGCGCCGCACGTCGCGCGGCGACAGGAACGAGGTCGCGAGCAGCAGGCATCAGCGACGGCACCAGGAACATCACCTGGTGGTGCACGAAGTAGAAGGTCGACAGGCCGAGGCGCTCCGCCACCGGCGGGCTGCCCGCCATGGTGAGCACGATGCCGAGCACGACCAGGAGCGCCGATGGCGGCGAGCAGCCAGCGGTCGACGGTCCACCACCAATCGGCGAAGACCGAGCGTTCGGCGCGCGAGATCATGCGGGACTCCTCGGGAAGGAACGCGTCACGGGGACGGCGGGCATCGGGTCCGCCGCGTCGCTTCAGGCCGTCAACGATGCGACGAGGGCGCGGAAGGCGTCGCCCCGCGCCTCGAAGTTCCGGAACTGGTCGAAGGAGGCGCAGGCGGGCGAGAACAGCACGACGGTCTTGGCTCCGGAGCTTGCCCGGCGTCCGCTTGCGGCAGCCGCGACGGCCTTCTCCAGCGTGCCGCAGCGTCGGCTGGGCACCCGCCCGCGCAGCGTCGCGGCGAAAGCGTCGGCGGCCTCGCCGATCAGGTAGGCGTGGGCGACACGGTCGAAAAGCGGCGCCAGGCTCTCGATGCCGCCCGCCTTGGGCACGCCGCCGAGGATCCAGTGGACCCGGTCGAAACTGAGCAGCGCCTTCTCGGCGGAATCGGCGTTGGTGGCCTTGGAATCGTTGACGAACAGCGTGTCGCCCACGCGGCCGACCTCTTCCATGCGGTGAGGAAGGCCCGGGAAGCTGTTCAAACCCTTCTGGATCGTGTGGGCGTCGGGGCCGCGAAGACCGAGCAGGTCGGCGCAGGCGGCCGCGAAACAGGCGTTCTGGGCGTTGTGGCGGCCGCGCAGGGTCGGCGATGCCGTCGACGCCGCCGAGGAGGCGTTCGCGCCCCTCGTAGGGCCGCATCAGGATCATGTGGCCGCCCGACAGCGACACGCCGGTCGGCAGGTCGGCGCGGACCGAGACGGGCAGGTGGCGCCCCGCCGGACCGAGGTGGCGGGCGTGGAGCCGCATCTCGCGTTCGACGGCGCGCTCGAAGATGTCGGCCGAGGCGGATCGTCGACGCCGACGAGCGACCAGGCCGAGCGCTCGATCAGGCGCTCCTTGACGGCCGCATAGGCCTCGAAGCTGCCGTGGCGGTCGATGTGGTCGGGGCTGAGGTTCAGCAGCATGCCGACGGTCGGGGCGAGGCTCGGCGCGAGGTCGATCTGGTAGGACGAGACTTCGAGCACGTGCAGGCGCCCGGCCGCCGGCGGCTCGAGCGCCAGAACGGCCGTGCCGATGTTGCCGCCCATCTGCACCTCCCGCCCGGCGGAGCGGAACAGATGGGCCGTCAGCGCCGTGGTGGTGGACTTGCCGTTGGTGCCCGTGATGGCGACGAGGGGCGCGTCGGGCGCGATGGCGGCGCGCTCGCGGCAGAAGAGCTCGATGTCGCCGATGATCTCGACGCCGGCGGCCCGCGCGCGCTTCGCGGCCCAGTGCGGCTCGGGGTGGGTGAGGGGCACGCCGGGCGTGAGGACCAGGGCCGAGAAGCCCGACCAGTCGAGCGTCGCGCAGATCGCGCGACCGCATGGCCGCCCGCCGCGGCCTTGGCGCGCGCGGGCTCGGCGTCGTCCCAGCAGACCACCTCGGCCGCCGCCCGCCCGCAGCGCCTCGGCCGTGGCGAGGCCCGAGCCGCCGAGGCCGAAGAGCGCCAGGGTGCGCCCGCTGCAATGCGTGACGGGCGTCATGGCGTCACCGCACCTTGAGGGTCGAGAGGCCGAGCAGCGCCAGCACGAAGGAGATGATCCAGAAGCGCATGACGATCTGCGGCTCCGACCAGCCGAGCTGCTCGAAATGATGGTGGATCGGCGCCATGCGGAAGACCCGCTTGCCGGTCAGCTTGAAGGACGTCGACCTGGACGATGACCGACAGCGCCTCGACGACGAAGAGGCCGCCGACGATGCAGCAGCACGATCTCGTGCTTGATGGCGACCGCGATGGTGCCGATCAGGCCGCCGAGCGCCAGCGAGCCGGTGTCGCCCATGAAGATCTGGGCCGGCGGGCGCGTTGAACCAGAGAAAGCCGATGCCGGCGCCCGACCACGGCGCCCGCGACCACCAGCGAGTTCGCCGGTCTGCGGCACGTGGTTGATGCCGAGATAGGTCGCGAAGAGCAGGTTGCCGGAGAAATAGGCGATGACCCCGAAGGTGCCCGTGGCCACCATCACCGGCACGATGGCGAGCCCGTCGAGCCCGTCCGTCAGGTTCACGGCATTGCCGAAGCCGCACGATGATGAAGGCGCCGAAGGCGATGAAGAAGATGCCGAGATCGAAGACGTAGCCGTTGATGAAGGGCAGGGCGAGCCCCGTGGTGTTGGCCGGGCCGACCGCCGTCATGGCCCAGCAGGCGACGAGCGCGATCAGCGCCTCGAGGCGAGGCGCGCCTGGCCCGAAAAGCCCTCGTGGGTCTGCTTCGTCACCTTGAGGTAGTCGTCGTAGAAGCCGATCATGCCGAAGCCGAGCGTGACCAGCAGCACGATCCACACATAGGGGCTGCGCAGGTTGGCCCAGAGCAGGGTCGACACGACGAGGCCCGACAGGATCATCAGGCCGCCCATGGTGGGGGTGCCGCGCTTCTTCAGGTGGTCCGGGCCGTCGGTGCGGATCGGCTGGCCCTTGCCCTGCTTGAGGCGCAGCGCCGCGATGATGCGCGGGCCCGAAGAAGAACACGAACAGCGCCGCCGTGCGCGGTCGCCCCGATGGTCCGGAAGGTCAGGTAGCGGAACAGGTTCAGCGGGCTGAAGTAGCCGGAGAGTTCGGTGAGCCAGGTGAGCATGTCTGTCCTCAGCGGCCCGCCGGCTTCGGGCGGAACCGGTCCTTCAGGGCGGCGACGAGCGGCCCCATCCGGCTGCCGTTGGAGCCCTTCACCATCACGACGTCGCCGGCCCGGATGCCGTCCGCGAGGGCGCCCTCGATAGCCGCGGCGGCCTCGCCCCACAAGCCTCGCAGTTCGGCCGGCAGGCGTCATGAACAGCGCGTGACTGAGCGGCCCCGCGGCATAGACCAGGTCGACCCCGGCGGCAGCGACATCGTCGGCGAGCTCCGCGTGGAGGCGCTCGGCCTCGCGGCCGAGTTCCCGCATGTCGCCCAGCACCGCGATGCGGCGGCCGCCCTCGCCGGGCTCGCGTCGCGCCGAGCAGCGCCAGGGCGGCCCGCATCGAGGTCGGGTTGGCGTTGTAGCTCTCGTCGATCAGCGTGACGGTGCCCCCGCCGACCTGCAGGCGTGGAGCGGGCGCCGCGGCCCTGGCCGGCGCGTGTAGCGGCCGAGCGACGCCGCGGCCGAATCGACGTCGATGCCGGCGGCGCGGGCGGCCAGCAGCACGCCGAGCGCATTGAGGGCGAGGTGCCGGCCGGGCGCGCCGAGCCGGAAGTCGACGCGCCGGCCGAGGATCCGGGCCGACACGTCGCGAGCCGTCCGCGCAGCGGCGTGCAGTCGACCAGCCGCGCATCCGCCTCCGCATGCTCGCCGAAGGTCAGGACGTGGCGCGCCGGCGAGGCTTCGGCATGGGCGCGCAGGCGATCGTAGGTGTCGATGTCGCGGTTGATGATCGCGACGCCGCCCGGCACGAGGCCGGAGAAGATCTCGCGCCTTGGCGTCGGCGATCGCCGTCGACCGAGGCGAAATGCTCGAGGTGCGCCGGCCGCCACGGTGGTGACCAGCGCGATATGCGGGCCGCACCAGGCCGACCAGCGGCGTGATCTCGCCGGCATGGTTCATGCCGATCTCGAAGACGCCGAAGCGGGCCTCGGCGGGCAGCGCGCGCCAGCGTCAGCGGCACGCCCCAATGGTTGTTGAAGGAGGCCGCCGAGGCATGGGTCGCGCCGGCGTCGGCCAGCACGAGGCGCAGCGCCTCCTTGGCTGAGGTCTTGCCGACCGAGCCCGTCACGGCGACGATCGCGGGCCGTCGACGCGTGCCCGCGCGGCGGCGGCCGAGCCGCTCCAGGGCGCCGCGAGCACGTCGTCGACGACGTAGAGGCAGGGGAGGCCCGCGAGGTCGCGGCGCATGGGCCTCGTCCACCACGGCGGCGGCGGCGCCCTCCGCGAAGGCGGCGCGCGACGAAGTCGTGCCCGTCGTGGACCTCGCCCTTGATGGCGAAGAACAGTTCGCCGCGCCTTGACCGTGCGGGTGTCGATCGAGATGCCCGACGACGCCGTCGAGCGGCGGCGTGCCGCTGACGCGCGCCTGCGAGCGGCGTCGACCAGGCCGAGCCCGGACCAGAGGGGCGGCGTCGGTCATGCGGTGATCCTGGCGAGGGCGGCCGCGACGGCCTCGGCGTCGGAGAAGGGCAGGGTGGCGGCGCCGACGATCTGGCCGGTCTCGTGGCCCTTGCCGGCCACCACCAGCACATCGCCGGGCCGCAGCAGCGAGACCGCATGCGCGATGGCCTCGGCGCGGTCGCCGATCTCGATCGCGCCGGGTGCCGCCGCCAGGATGGCGGCGCGGATCGCGGCCGGCGGCTTCCGAACGCGGGTTGTCGTCCGTCACGATCACGACGTCGGCGAGGCGGGCTGGCGATCGCGCCCATGAGGGGCCGCTTGCCGGCGTCGCGGTCGCCGCCGCAGCCGAACACCACGACGAGGCGGCCGCGCGGCATAGGGGCGCAGGGTTCGCAGCACCTTGTCGAGCGCGTCGGGCTTGTGGGCGTAGTCGACGAAGATCGGGGCGCCGTCGCGCTCGCCGACGCGCTCGAGCCGGCCCGGCGCGCCGACGAGCCGCTCCAGCGCCGCGAAGACGGCCTCGGGCGCGGTGCCGGTGGCGATGCAGAGGCCCGCCGCCACGAGCGCGTTCGGAGACCTGGAAGCGGCCGGCCAGCGGCAGGTCGAGCGTCGTGGTCCCGCCCGGCGTGGCGCGAGCGCGCAGCCGGGTCGCGAAGCCGTCGCGGCTCGGCCGACAGCAGGCGGAGATGCCGTCGCCCGGCCCGCCCGACCGTGAACGACGCGCGAGGCCGCGCGGCGGCCGCGGCCGCCGATCACGCGGCCGGCAGCCTCGCCGTCGGCGTCGATCACGGCCGGCTGGCCCGGCCGCGAGCAGCTCGTCGAACAGCCGCAGCTTGGCGGCGAGATAGGCGTCGAGCGTGGGGTGGTAGTCGAGATGGTCGCGCGACAGGTTGGTGAAGGCGCCGGCGGCGAGCCGGACGCCGTCGAGCCGGTGCTGGTCGAGCCCGTGCGACGAGGCTTCGAGCGCGAGATGCGTGACGCCGTCGCGCGGCCAGCCGGTCGAGGGTCGCGATGCAGCGTCACGGGATCGGGCGTCGTGAGCGAGCCGTAGATCGCGCCCGTCCGGCGCCACGACGCCGAGCGTGCCGAGCGAGGCCGCCCGGTGCGCCGGCGGCGGCCCAGATCTGCCGCACGAAGGCCGCGACCGAGGTCTTGCCGCTGGTGCCCGTCACGGCCACGATCGGTCGCGGGCTGGCGCGGGTAGAAGCGTGCGGCGGCCGCGCGCCAGGGCCAGCGCGGACGTTCGGGACGACGCAGGACGCACCGGGCGATCGCCCGACGGCGCTCCGCCACGACCGCGACGGCCCCGCGCGGCGCGGGCCGCGGCAGCGAAGGCCAGCCCGTCGCCCCTGGCTGCCCGGCACGGCGAAGAACACGAAGCCGGGCTGCACGGCGCGGCTGTCGGCCGTGAGGCCCGCGACCTCGGCGTCGCGCCAGGCGGCGCTTCGACGCCGGCGCCGTGGCAGCAGCTCGCCCAGCCTCATCGCAGGACGGTGTCCATGCCGATCCCGAGCTTGGCCACGGCCGGGAAGGGCTGCGGTCGGCAGGTCGAGGCTCGGCGGCAGGTTCAGGAGCGGCGCGACGCGCTCCATGATCTTGCCGCAGACCTCGCCCGAGTTCCAGGCGGCCGTGTGGTAGCCGTAGGTGCCTTCGGCGGCCTGCGGGTCGTCCATCATGCACGAAGAACAGGTATTTGGGCTTGTCGGCCGGCACGATCGACATGAAGGTCGTGAAGACCCGGTCCTTGGAATAGTGGCCGTGGATGATCTTGTCGGCCGTGCCGGTCTTGCCGCCGGCGAAATAGCCGGGGATGTCGACCTTCTTGGCCGAGCCCGAGCGTGGCGTTGAGCCGCATGAGGTAGCGCAGCGCTTCCGACACTTCCGGGCGGATCGACGCGCGGGCTCTCGTCGCGCGCGATCGTCGGCCTGTCGCGCTTGAGGAAGGTCGGCTTGATCATGATAGCCGCCGTTGGCCAGCGCCCCGACCGCCATCATGGCCTGGAGCGGCGCGACGTTGAGGCCCTGGCCGAACGCGATGGTCATGGTGTTCAGCTCGCTCCAGTGCGGCGGGATCATGCGGCTCGGCGGTTTCGGGCAGTTCGGTGCTGCAGCCGGTCGAGCTGGCCCATCTTGCGCAGGAAGGCCTTGTGGCCTTCGACCCCCACCATCATCACCATGCGGGCCGTGCCGATGTTCGACGAGTGGATGAAGACCTCCGGCACCGTCAGCATGCGGTGCGTCGGCGTGGAAGTCGTGGATGGTGAAGCGGCCGTAGCGCAGGTTGTCGCGCGCGTCGACGGTGCGAGCGCAGCGTCACCTTGTTGAGCTCGAGCGCCATGGCGATCGAGATGGCCTTGAAGGTCGAGCCCATCTCGTAGATGCCGACGTTGAGCCGGTTGATGTGGTCGGGCTTCAGCGCGTCGACGGGGTTGTTGGGGTCGTAGTCGGGCAGCGACGCATAGGCGATCATCTCGCCGGTGTTGACGTCCATGATGGCGGCCGGAGCCGGCCTGCGGCCTTGAAGTGCGTCGATGCCCTTCGGCGAGTTCGTCGCGCACCGCGTAGGTGGCCTTGATGTCGAGCGACAGCGAGATCGGCTTCAGGTCCTGCGGGCGTGACGTCGAAGCCCGCGCCCTTGAGGTCGCCGAGGCCCTGGTTGTCGACCCATTTCTCGATGCCGGCGATGCCCTGGTTGTCGAGGTTGGTGAAGCCCAGCACATGGGCGCCGACGGGGCCGTTCGGGTAGATGCGCTTGTTCTCGGGCAGGAAGCCGACGCCCGGCAGGCCGAGGCGGAACACCTCCTCCTGCTGCTTGTCGGTGACGCCGCGCTTGACCCAGACGAAGCCCTTGCGCGAGCCGAGGCGCTTGCGCAGCTCGGTGGCGTCGACGTCGGGCAGGACGGCGGTGAGCAGTTCGACCGCCTCGTCCTTGTCGATGAGGCGGCGCGGCTCGGCGAAGACCGACATGGTCTTGATGTCCTGGCGCCATCACCTCGCCGTTGCGGTCGAGCAGGTCGGGCCGGGCGCCCGACACGGCGTCGGAGGCGGCGGCCTTGAGGCCCGCCGGAGCCTCCCGGGACAGGCCGAGCCTGACCAGCTTGCCGTCGATGAGGCCGTAGACGCACAGGAAGGCGAGGCCGATCAGGCGCAGCCGGAAGCCGCTCTTGTCGAGCCGCGTCGAGCAGACGTCGCGCACGAAGGCGCGGGCGCGGGCGATGCGGCCCGGTGCGGGAGGGCGCGGCGCCGGCCTGTCGGCGGGCTCGGCCGTGGGATCGGGGAAACCGGTCATGCGGGCGCTATCTCGCGGAAGACGGGGTCGCGGCGGAGCCGCCGGCGCGTTCTGTCGCCGGGGGTGGCGGTGGGCTCGCCGAGGCCGAGCGAGTCGAGCTTGCGGCCGATCGAATCGACCTTGGGCGGCGGATCGGGCAGATCCGTCGGCCTGGACGATCTGGTCCAGCGACAGTTTCTGCAGGCCGAGCCCCTTGTCGGCCAGGCCCGCCAGCCGGTCGGGCCGGGTCAGGATGGCCCATTCGGCCTTGAGCCTCTCGATGCCGTCCTGTTCGGCGGCGATGTGGTGGCGCGTCTTGAGGATCTGTTCGGCGTAGAGGATCGTCTCGTATTTCACCGAATAGGCGTAGACCGCCGAGCCGATCAGGACCGAGACCGCCAGGACATTGAGCAGGCGCAGCACGGCTCAGGCCCTCCTGCCGGCCGCGAGGGCGGCGCGATCCGTCCAGGGTACCGTGACGGCGGCCCGCGCCGCGGGATCGGGCGCCCAGGCCGGTGCATCGGTGCGGGTCCCGCACCCGCAGCTTGGCCGAGCGGGCGCGCGGGTTGGCGGCGACTTCCTCGGCCGACGGCACGACGGGCTGCTTGCCGGGCAGCGCGAAGCTCGGCGGCGGGCGCGCGCCGCGCCGGCCGGCAGGTGGCGCGAGCCGCCCTCGCCGCGGCCGGAGCGCCGCTGGAGGAAGCGCTTGACGATGCGGTCCTCGAGCGAATGGAAGCGTGACGACGGCCAGCCGGCCGCCGGGCGCGAGGCACGCGCTCGGCCGCCTCGAGCGCGTCGTGCAGCTCGCCGAGTTCGTCGTTCACGGCGATGCGCAGCGCCTGGAAGCTGCGCGTCGCCGGGATGGATGTCGCCGGGCTTGCCCGGCACGACGCGGCGCGATCATGTCGGCGAGCTGCTTCGTCGAGGTGAAGGGCGCGGTCTTCCGGTCGAGGCAGATCGCGCGCGCGATGCGCCGCGAGGCGCGCTCCTCGCCGTAGCGGTACAGGATGTCGGCGAGGTCGCCCTCGTCGGCGCCGTTGACGATGTCGGCCGCGCTCGGCCCATCGCCGCCCATGCGCATGTCGAGCGGGCCGTCGAAGCGGAACGAGAAGCCCCGCTCGGCCTCGTCGAACTGCATGGAGGAGACGCCGATGTCGAGCACGACGCCGTCGAGCGGCGGCAGCGCCGAGCCGGTCGACGACAGCGTCGAGCGTGGCGAAGCGGGCCTCGACGAGCGTCAGGCGCGGTTCGGCGGCGGCGAGCGGCGCCCCGCCCGCGATGGCGGTCGGGATCGCGGTCGAGCGCGACGACGCGGGTTCCGGGATGGGCCAGGATGGCGCGGCGTATAGCCGCCGGCGCCGAACGTGCCGTCGACGTAGAGCCGCCTCCGGCGCGGAGGGCGAGGGCGGCCAGAGCCTCCTCGCGGAGCACGGGGCGATGCCGGATCGGTCCGCCGGCGGCCAGGTCCTCCTCTTGCGAGCGGTGCCCTGGGCCGCGATCCGCCATCAGTCCCGTGCTCCTGGAGGCTGCGGTGCGGTGAGCTGCGCCGCATGTCCGGAGCTGAGCTGGTTTCGGTGATCGCGCACTCGGCGTCTGGCCTCTTCCAAATGCGCGCGAAACCGTCCCGGCTCCCAGATCTGAAACTTGTGCCCCTGGCCGACCAGCGTCACCTCGGTGGTGATGCCGGTATGGACCTTCATGGTCTCGGTGAGGATCACACGTCCTTCCCCGTCCAGCTTCAGCACTTCGCTCTCCCCGTGGAGCGTGGACGCATAGGCGTCCCATTCCTCGGAGTAGGGCGACAGCGGAGCCATCAGAGCGTCGATCTCTCGAAGCAGGGCATGGCCGCCGCAATCCAGCGCTTCGGCATAGAGCGAGGGGTAGACGTAGAGTCCTTCGAAACCGTCCCGCGCCAGCACGGCCCGGAACGATGCCGGGATCGATACGCGACCCTTGGCATCCAACCGGTTGGTGAAGTGCGAGACGAAGCGATCCAAAATCCCCCCTGTCCCGGTCGTGCCCGTCCGGTCCGAGCGACGCGACGAGGTACGGTCGATCCGTCCTGCGACGGGTCTCCCGATGTCGGCCACGGCCGTTCGTCTCTGACGGGATGATTTGGGATAACATGGGACCCCATGGGCGTCAACGAAAGCCCCCGCGCGCCGAGGGGAGGGCCAGGGTCGAGTAGGCCATCCTTAGGGTTAAGAACCCGTTGCCGACGGGGCTGCAAAACCGGAGCGCGAATCACCGGGCGCTCACACCAAAGTGCGGTCGCGCGGTCCGATCCAGCCGCTATTTGTCGAGAGATTTCAGGCGCCGCAGAGCCGCCGAGGATCGCGCCGCGCCGGACGCCCAAAGCCGCTCCGCCGCGGCGGAGCGGCGCGGCGACAGGGCCGGCACCGGGCCGTCGTTATCCACAGCTTTGCGAATCCGCCCGCCCCGGCATGGTCGCCGCGGGGGAACGGCGGTGCGTCCGAGCTCGAACGGGCTCGGGTGGGGCGCCGTCCCAGGGCGGGTGGGGCGCAATCCCATGCCGGGCCCGGCGAGCCGGGCGGAGGCGATGGGGAGAGGGTGCCAGCCGGCCTGTAAGCCGGGTTCTGTATGGCGCGACGGGCGAACCCGCCGCACGTGACGACCATTCCTCTGGGACGGCCGTTGCCGGCCGCCTCGAGCGATCAACCCGGGCGACAGCCCGGAAACGGGTTGGACCGCGTGCCGGCAAAGCCGGCCCGTGTCCCGTCGCCCCTATTCGATCTTGCTCCCGGTGGGGCTTGCCGTGCCGCCGACGTTGCCGCCGCCGCGGTGCGCTCTTACCGCACCCTTTCACCCTGACCCGGACGCTGGATCGCTCCGACGCCGGGCGGTCTGCTTTCTGTGGCGCTTTCCCTAGGGTCGCCCCCGCCGGACGTTATCCGGCACCGTGTTTCCGTGGAGCCCGGACTTTCCTCCGCGGCATCCCGAGGGATGCGCGCGGCGGTCGTCCGGCCGGCTGGCCCGGCGTGGATAGACCACGGGGACCGGGAAGGGAAGGGCGGCGGCGTCCTCGCGGCGCGGGCCGGGCGTCACACCAGCACGGGCTGGCTCACGTGGCCGGCCGTGCCGAACACGTCGAGATAGCGGGCCGACCTCGTCGGGCCGGCCGAGCGCCTTCATGGGATTGTCGCTGAGCTTCACGGCCGGGCGCCCGCCGACGTCCGTCACCTTGCAGACCAGCGAGATGGCCTTCAGGCCGCCGTTGGGCGTCGGGGCGCAGCCGGCGAAGTCGTTGGTGAGGTTGGTGCCCCAGCCGAAGCTCATCCGCACCCGCCCGTGGAAATGGCGGTAGGCCTCCTCGATCGTGTCGACGTCGAGCGCGTCCGAGAAGACCAGCAGCTTGTCGCGCGGATCGCGGCCGCGAGACCGCCACCACGCCGATGACGGCCTCGCCGCCGGCGATCGGCGGCGCCGAGTCGGGGCGGAAGCCGGTCCAGTCCGCCACCCAGTCGGGCGCGTCGCGCAGGAACGGCGCCGTGCCGAACGTGTCCGGCAGCACGATGAGCAGGTTGCCGCCATAGTATTTCCGCCAGTCGGCCAGCACCTGGTAGGGCGCGCGGCGCAGGGCTTCGTCGTCCCTCGCCAGCGCGGCCAGCACCATCGGCAGCTCGTGGGCGTTGGTGCCGAGCGCCTCGAGGTCGTTGTCCATGGCGAGCAAGACGTTGCTGGTGCCCGTGAAGGCGTCGCCCAGGCCCTCCTTCAGAGCCTCGACGCACCAGCGCTGCCACAGGAAGCTGTGACGGCGGCGCGTGCCGAAGTCCGAGATGCGCAGGTCGGGCAGGTCGCGCAGGCGCTCGACCTTGCTCCACAGCTTGGCCTTGGCGCGGGCGTAGACGACATCGAGCTGGAACCGGCCGAGCCCCTTCAGCGCGGCGCGCGAGCGCAACTCGTTGATGATGGCGAGGGCCGGGATCTCCCACAGCGTGACGTCGACCCAGGCATCCCGAGAAGCTCAGTTCGAACTGTCCGTCGCGCACCGCGAGGTCGTAGTCGGGCAGGCGGTAGTCCGCCAGCCAGGCGAGGAAGCTCGGCTCGAAGATGTGGGCGCGCCCGTAGAAGCTGTTGCCGGCCAGCCAGATCATCTCCTTCTTGCTGAGCCGGAGCGAGCGCGCGTGATCGAGCTGGTCGCGCAGTTCGGCGACGTCGATCTCGTCGGCGACGCGGACCTTCGTGGTCCGGTTGACGAGCGAGAAGGTGACCTGCTGGTCGCGGTAGAGACCCCAGATCATCTGCAGCATGAGCAGCTTGTAGAAGTCGGTGTCGAGCAGGCTGCGGACGATCGGGTCCAGCTTCCAGGTGTGGTCGTAGACGCGCTTGGCGAGATCGGTCGTCGTCATGGCGGAACCGGTTTGCGCTGCGACGGCGCGGGATGCGTCGTCTGGCCCATCTCTGGCCGCCGCAGGACGTCGAGGTCCCGCCCGGGAGCCGCGCGGCGGACCGAGACTAGCAGTCCCGGCCTCGCGGTGCGAGCCGCGCCTTCGGATGCCGGGGAGGGTGGAGGCCGGTGCGGCGGGCCGCGTCGCCACGAAAAAAGCCGGTGGTGCTCCGCGCACGACACCGGCCTGATCGATCCCGATCGCTGGATACTTCGCGTATCCTCGCCCTTTTGGGCGTTTCCTCCCCAGACCTGGGCCATCCCTGGATGGTCTTCTCGACTGCCGCGCTTGGCGGGTGCGCCGTGAGGCGTCGTTGAACCGTCTTAAAGCCCAAGCCGGACGAAAAGGCAAGGCAGCTATGTCGAAAATGCAGGCGAGCCGCCGCATTTTTTCGCGGCGGAGCCGATGTCCGCGGCAGACCCGGCCTGCCGCGGTGCCGTCACTGCACGAGCTGCGGGCCCGCGGTGCGGGCGGCGTCGTTCTCCTGCATGATGCCGAGGCGGCGCGCCACTTCGGTATAGGCTTCGACGAGGCCGCCGAGGTCGCGGCGGAACCGGTCCTTGTCCATCTTGTCGCTCGACTTGACGTCCCAGAGCCGGCAGGAATCGGGCGAGATCTCGTCCGCCACGACGATCCGCATCAGGTCGCCCTCCCACAGGCGCCCCGTCTCCATCTTGAAGTCGACGAGGCGGATGCCGACGCCGAGGAACAGGCCGGACAGGAAGTCGTTGACCCGGATCGCCAGCGCCATGATGTCGTCGATCTCCTGGGGCGATGCCCAGCCGAACGCCGTGATGTGCTCCTCCGACACCATCGGGTCGTTGAGGCCGTCGTTCTTGTAGTAGAACTCGATGATGGAGCGCGGGAGCTGCGTGCCTTCCTCGATGCCGAGCCGGGTCGACAGCGAACCCGCCGCGACGTTGCGCACCACGACCTCGAGCGGGATGATCTCGACTTCCTTGATCAGCTGCTCGCGCATGTTCAGCCGGCGGATGAAATGCGTCGGCACGCCGATGTTGTTCAGGTGCTGGAAGATATATTCCGAGATGCGGTTGTTGAGGACACCCTTGCCGTCGATGACCTGATGCTTCTTGGCGTTGAACGCGGTAGCGTCGTCCTTGAAATGCTGGATCAGGGTGCCGGGCTCGGGCCCCTCGTAGAGGACCTTGGCCTTGCCCTCATAGATGCGACGGCGGCGGTTCATGGGAGTCAACCGGGGCTTGAGGAAATCCATGGGTCGGCCGGGCTCCTTACTCACGCTCGCCCGATCGACGTCCGGCGACGCATTGCAACATCAAAGCCGCGAACGGCAGAGGGCATCGATCGCCCTGTCAAGCCGACCACGCGCGAACTTAGCGGATTGCACCGACCCGCACAACGCCGGTGCCGGGGGCGCGTGGGGCACGCCTGCCGGACGGACGCCGACCCGATCCGCCCTGTGGAAGTGGGGCACGCGCATCCGGATCGCAAGATGTGCGTTCGGAAGGGTGGGTCCGGAGCCGACGGCGCCGCGAGCCCTGGACGAGGACACAGCCGCATGACCACCTTCGACGATCGGGAACGCGCTTTCGAGAACCTGTTCGCCCACGACCAGGAGCTGGCGTTCAGGGCGCAGGCGCGCCGCAACCGCGACATCGGGCTCTGGGCCGCGCAGCAGCTGGGCCGCACCGGCGAGGCCGCGGACCTCTACGCCGGGCAGGTGCTGATGGCCTCGGTCGAGAAGGGCGGCACCGAGGCGGTGCTGACCAAGGTTCTAGGAGACCTCAACGCCCAGGGACTGCCCTTCACCGAGCACCAGGTCCGGCGCCGCATGGACGAGCTGCTCGCCGCCGCCGTGGCCCACGTCAAGCGCGACTGAGGTGAGCCGCCCGGCCTTCGCGCTGCAGGACCTCGTCGCCCTCCTCGACCTTGCCGCCGACGGGCCGGACCGGTTCACGGGCCGCAGCCCGGCGGTCGGCTGGCGGCGGGTCTTCGGTGGGCTGGTTGTAGCGCAGGCGCTGGTCGCCATGGCGCGGACCGCCGGCCCGCGGCCGGCGCATTCGCTCCATGCCTATTTCATGCTGCCCGGCGACCCCGAGGAACCGATCGCCTATGCGGTGGAACGGCTGCGCGAGGGCGGCAGCTTCTCGACGCGGCGCTGCGTGGCGAGCCAGCACGGCCGCGCGATCTTCGCCATGTCGGCCTCCTTCCACGCGGCCGAGGCCGACGCTTTCGACCACGGGGCACCGATGCCGGACGGACCCGACCCCGACAGCCTGCCGACGCCGGACGACATCCGCTCCGGCCGCGCCGGCCCGCTGCCGCCGGCGGTGCAGGCCTATTTCGGGCGGGAATCGGCGATCGAACTGCGCCCCGTCGACCTCGCCCGCTTCACCGGACCTGCCGGGGCCGGCCGGCCTCCGCGCCAGGCGGTCTGGATGCGGGCGGCTGGGCCGCTGCCGGACGATCCCGGGCTGCATGCCGCCCTGCTGGCCTACATGTCGGACATGACGCTGCTCGACACCGCGCTCGTGACGCATGACCGGTCCGTCTTCGACACCGCCATCCAGGCCGCCAGCCTCGACCACGCCCTCTGGTTCCACCGGCCGGCCCGCGCCGACGCCTGGCTGCTCTTCTCGGCCGACAGCCCCAGCGCGTCCGGCGCCCGCGGCTTCGCGCGGGGCTCGGTCCATGACCGCGCGGGCCGTCTCGTCGCCTCGACCGCTCAGGAAGGCCTGATCCGCCGGCGCGGCTGATCGCGCCGCGCGAGACTGCCTAATATTTAGGCGAATCGCCTTCGATCTGCCGCAATTCGGCCCCTGCGCCACACAGGCGGTGCCGCCCCGCCTGGGGCTTTGCGATGACTAACGTTTGGCACGAGCCTTGAAAGAGCGCGTCCACACCGTCGCACGGTCTCGCGCGGCGGGCTCAAGCGCCGCGTGCCGCGTGGTCTGCCGGGCGGCGCCGGTCACCGAGGAACATCGCCATGAAGATCGTTACGGCCATCATCAAACCGTTCAAACTCGAGGAGGTCCGCGACGCGCTGACGGCCGTCGGGGTCCACGGTCTCACCGTCACCGAGGTCAAGGGCTATGGCCGCCAGAAGGGCCATACCGAGATCTACCGCGGCGCCGAATATGCCGTGAGCTTCCTGCCCAAGCTGAAGATCGAAGTCGCGGTCCCGGCCGAACTGCTCGACCAGGTGGTCGACGCCATCACGGCCACGGCCCGCACGGGCCAGATCGGCGACGGCAAGATCTTCGTCACGACGCTCGAACAGGCCGTCCGCATCCGCACGGGCGAGACCGACGCCGACGCCCTCTGATCACCCCCGCGAACCCGCTCACCGGAGTTCATCGATGACGTTCACGAACCAGTCGCTTTCCGCGACGTTGCCTCTGGCGAAGTCGCCTCGAATGCGATCGGCGCTCGGTCTCGCCGCCGTGTCCCTTCTGGTCATGGCCGGCTCAGCCCTGGCACAGACCCCGCCCCCGAGGCTCCGGCCGCCGCCGCGGCTGCCGCCCCCGCCGCCGCGGCGGTCATCAAGGCGAACCCGGGCGACACCGCCTGGATGCTGATCTCCTCGGCCCTCGTGCTGATGATGTCGGTGCCCGGCCTCGCGCTGTTCTACGGCGGCCTCGTCCGCACCAAGAACATGCTGTCGGTGCTGACGCAGGTCTTCATGATCGTGTCGCTGGTCGGCGTGCTCTGGGTCGTCTACGGCTACTCGCTGGCCTTCGGCGACGGCGGCGCGTGGTCGCCCTATATCGGCGGCTTCGGCAAGGCCTTCCTGGCCGGCATCACGCCGGACAGCACCGTGCCGACCTTCTCGAACGGCATCGTCATTCCGGAATTCGCCTACATGGTCTTCCAGATGACCTTCGCGATGATCACCCCGGCGCTGATCATCGGCTCCTTCGCGGAGCGGATGAAGTTCTCGGCGGTGCTGCTGTTCATCACGCTCTGGGTCACGCTCATCTACTTCCCGATCGCGCATTGGGTGTGGTGCACGGCCGCCCCGGACGATGTCGCCGCTGCCGCCAAGGCGCTGGCCGCCGCGACCGACGACGCCGCCAAGAAGGTCGCCCAGGCCAAGCTCGACTCGGTCACCGGCAGCGCCGGCTGGCTGGCCCAGGCGGGCGCCCTCGACTTCGCGGGCGGCACCGTCGTGCACATCGATGCCGGCATCGCGGGCCTCGTGGGCTGCCTGCTGATGGGCAAGCGCATCGGCTATCCCCGCGAGCCCATGCCGCCCCACTCGCTGACCATGACGATGATCGGCGCCTCGCTCCTGTGGGTCGGCTGGTTCGGCTTCAACGCCGGCTCGAACCTCGAGGCCAACGGCACGACGGCGCTCGCCTTCGTCAACACCATGGTGGCGACCGCGGCCGCGGCCTTGTCCTGGCTCTTCGTCGAATGGGCCATCAAGGGCAGTCCCTCGCTGCTCGGCATGGCGTCGGGCGCGGTGGCGGGCCTCGTCGCCGTCACGCCGGCCTCGGGCTACGCCGGCCCGATGGGCTCGGTCGTGCTCGGCCTGCTGGTCAGCCCGCTCTGCTGGTTCTTCGTCGCCATCGTGCGCGAGAAGTTCCACTACGACGACGCGCTCGACGTCTTCGGCGTGCACTGCATCGGCGGCATCTTCGGCGCCATCATGACCGGCATCCTGGTGGCCCCCTCGCTCGGCGGCACCGGCATCACCGACTACACCAACTTCGCCCACGACAACGTCGGCGACTACGACATGGGCCAGCAGGTGCTGATCCAGCTCAAGGCCGTCATCGCCACGCTGGTCTATTCCGGCGCCGGTTCGGCGATCCTCTACTGGGTCGTCGACATGATCGTCGGCCTGCGCGTCTCGCCCGAGAAGGAGCGCGAGGGCCTCGACATCGCCGAGCACGGCGAGCGCGCCTACAACTACTGAGCCGCGACCGCGCATCGCGATCGCGACCGAGGCGGCTCCCCCCGGGAGCCGCCTTTTTCGTGCCCGAAGCCCGTCGCGCCGCGTCCCGGCGTGCCGGGGCGACGCGGAGGTGCCGCTCGCGTGCCCGCTCCGGTGACGGTCCCTTAAGCATATCGACCTAACGTCAAGCCTGGACGGAGCCCGGGGCTTGCGCGGTCCGGCGAAAGCCGCCGGCGCGGGTCCCCGCGGTCGCCGGTCCGATCCATGGGACTGAACCCGGGCCGCCCGTGCGCATCTCCACGCTTTCGCCGATCGACCTCATGCCCGAGCCCGCGCGCGAGTTCCTGGGCCGGCGCCTGGCCGAACTCGGCCGGGCTCGCGCTGCTGGCCGGGGTCGGGGCCGTGAGCCTGGCGCTCGCCACCTGGTCGGTCCATGACCCGAGCTGGAACCACGCCGCCGGCGGCGCGGTGCGCAACCTCGCCGGCCCGGCCGGCGCCGTCGTGGCCGACCTCGTCATGCAGATGGTCGGCATCGCCGTCGTGGCGATCCTGCCGCCGGTCTTCTGCTGGGGCCTCACGCTGCTGTCGCGCCGCCGCCTCGACCAGGCCCGGCTGCGGGTCGTCCTGCTGGCCGTCGGCGCCTGCGGCGCCACCGCGCTCGCCTCCTCGCTGCCCGCCACCGACCGCTGGCCGCTGCCGAGCGGCCTCGGCGGCATCCTGGGCGACGGCCTCCTGGCGCTGCCGCGCCGGCTGTTCGGCCATTCCGAGCCCGTGATGATGATCGTCGCGCTGGTCTTCGCCGGCGTCGCCATCCTGTCGCTCACGGCGTCGGCGGGCTTCGGCCTCAAGCCCGCGCCGGGCGAGGACGACGAGGACGACATCGCCAGCGCCTACGAGTGGGTGCCGGTGCCCAAGCCGAGCCGCCCGGCCCTTCGAGGACGATGCCGACGGCGAGCCCGGCATGGGCATCGTGTCGCTCGGCGCCGCCATCCATGCCGGCCTCAGCGCCAAGGCGGCGCTGGCCCGGTTCCTGCGGCGGCGGCGGCGAGCCCGAGCCGTGGCCGCTCGACGGCGCGGCGCGGGACCGCGACCCGGGCAGCGCACTCGCGGACCTCGCCGGCGCGGTGGCGCGCGGCGGGCGCGTCGAGCCGAGCTTCTCCGCGCCCCGCGCGCCCGCGCGACGACCGGCGGCCGGCGCGAGCCGTCCTTCGACCGGCGGCCGATGTCGCCGAGCGCCCGGCCCCGCGCGGCGCCGGCCCGGCCGGCCGGCCCGAGGCGGCGTCCGTCCTGTCCCGGATGGCGGCCGCCGCGGCGCCGCTGCGCGACGCCGGCCCGCCGCGACCCGCGACCTGCGGTCGCGACGCCTACGACCTGCCGGCACCCGCCATCCTGGCCGAGCCCCAGCGGCAGTCCGCCCGACGTCGTGTCCGAGGACGCGCTGAGCCAGAACGCCCGCCTGCTCGAAAGCGTGCTGGAAGACTTCGGCGTGCGCGGCGAGATCATCAACGTGCGCCCCGGCCCCGTCGTGACGCTCTACGAGCTCGAGCCCGCGCCGGGCATCAAGTCGTGCCGCGTCATCGGCCTCGCCGACGACATCGCCCGCTCCATGTCGGCCGTCTCGGCCCGCGTCGCGGTGGTGCAGGGCCGCAACGCCATCGGCATCGAGCTGCCGAACCAGCGGCGCGAGACCGTCTACCTGCGCGAGCTCGTGGCCTCGGAGGACTTCACCGAGTCCAAGCACAAGCTCGCCATCGCGCTCGGCAAGACGATCGGCGGCGAGAGCGTCATCGTCGACCTCGCCCGCATGCCGCACCTGCTCGTCGCCGGCACCACCGGCTCGGGCAAGTCGGTCGCCATCAACACCATGATCCTGTCGATCCTCTACCGGCTGAAGCCGGAGGAGTGCCGGCTCATCATGATCGACCCCAAGATGCTGGAGCTCAGCGTCTACGACGGCATCCCGCACCTCCTGACGCCCGTCGTCACCGACCCCAAGAAGGCCGTCGTGGCGCTGAAATGGGCGGTGCGCGAGATGGAGGACCGCTACAAGAAGATGTCCAAGGTCGGCGTGCGCAACATCGACGGCTTCAACGCCCGCGTCGCCGAGGCCCTGGCGCGCGACGAGAGCATCACCCGCACGGTGCAGACCGGCTACGACAAGGAGACCGGCGAGGCCGTCTACGAACAGGAGGAGATGAGCCTCTCGGTCCTGCCCTATATCGTCGTCATCGTCGACGAGATGGCCGACCTCATGATGGTGGCGGGCAAGGACATCGAGGGCGCCATCCAGCGGCTCGCCCAGATGGCGCGCGCCGCCGGCATCCACCTCATCACGGCGACGCAGCGCCCCTCGGTCGACGTCATCACCGGCACCATCAAGGCCAACTTCCCGACCCGCATCTCCTTCCAGGTGACGAGCAAGATCGATTCGCGCACCATCCTGGGCGAACAGGGCGCCGAGCAGCTGCTCGGCCAGGGCGACATGCTCTACATGGCGGGCGGCGGCCGCATCTCCCGCGTCCACGGCCCCTTCGTCAGCGACGGCGAGGTCGAGGGCGTCGTGGCCCACCTCAAGGCCCAGGGCCAGCCCGACTACCTCGACGCCGTCACCCAGGACACCGACGAGGGCGAGGCCGCCGGCGAAGCGGCGGCACCCGGCACGCTCGACGCGGAGGAATCCGGCGACCTCTACGACCGCGCCGTCAGCGTCGTGCTGCGCGACAAGAAGTGCTCGACCTCCTACATCCAGCGCCGCCTCGGCGTCGGCTACAACAAGGCCGCATCGCTGGTCGAGCGGATGGAGAAGGAGGGCCTCGTGGCGCCCGCCAACCAGACCGGCAAGCGCGAGATCCTGGTCGGCGGCGGGGTCGACCGTGGCGCCTTCGACCTCGACGAGGAGCCCTCGGAGGCCGGAGCCCACCGTCTCACAAACGCCACACCGGAGCCCTATCGCGCCAGTCCCTGGCCAGCCGGAAGTTCAGCATGAATCGTTCGCTCCCGATCGCAGTCTCGTTTCTCGCCCTGATCGGGGGCAGGGCGCTCGCCGACAACAAGCCGCTCAACCTGCAGTCGGCCAGGCCGGCGTCCCAGAAGCCGGTCGGCAAGGTCGAGCCGATCGACGCCGACGCCATCATCGCCAAGGCCAACGCCTATTTCAACGACGACGCCACGATGATCGCCAGCTTCACGCAGATCGGCGGAGACGGGCGCCGCAGCGACGGACAGCTCCTGGTCGAGCGGCCGGGCCGCATGCGGTTCGCCTATTCGCCCCCGGCCACGCTGGAGATCGTGGCGGACGGCAGTTCGGTCGCCGTCATCGACCGGAAGCTGCACACGCAGGATCTCTACTTCATCGGCCAGACGCCGCTGAAGTTCCTGCTCAACGACCATGTCGACCTTGCCAGCGACACCAAGATCACCGGCGTTTCGGGCGATTCCAGCACGGCCTCGATCGACATCGAGGACCACGCCACCTTCGGCGGCACGTCCAAGATCCGCCTCACCTTCGAGCGCCAGCCCTTCGGCCTGAAGCAATGGACCGTGGTGGACCCTCAGGGCTACGAGACGGTGGTGTCGCTGTCGGATGTCGACCTCTCGACCAAGCCGGACGACAACCAGTTCAAGATCAACACCGAGCGCATGATGGATTCGCGCAAGTGACCGGGCGCGACGCCGCGGCGGCGGCTTCGGCAGCCCGGGTTCCCGCCGCCGGAGCCCGCCGGGCGTGACCCTCACCGTCGCGTCCTGGAACATCAACTCGGTGCGGCTGCGCATGCCCATCGTGAAGCGCTTCGTCGAGACGGCGCGCCCGGACATCCTGTGCCTGCAGGAGACCAAGGTCCGGGACGACGATTTCCCGTTCTCGGACCTGCGCGACCTCGGCTTCGACCATATCGAGATCAGCGGACAGAAGGGCTATCACGGGGTCGCGATCCTGTCCCGCCTGCCGCTCGAGGACGTGGTGCGGGGGCCCTTCTGCCGGGAAGGCCATTCGCGGCATCTCTCGGCCAGCCTGGGGCCGGGCGCCGGCACCGCGGCAGGGCTGCGGATCCACAACTTCTACGTGCCGGCGGGCGGCGACGAACCCGACCCGGCGATCAACCCGAAGTTCGACCACAAGCTTCATTTCGTCGACGCCATGACGCGGGGCCCCGCCGAGCGCCACCTCGTGCCCGAGCGCGCCGTGCTGGTCGGCGACCTCAACATCGCGCCGCTCGAGACCGACGTGTGGAGCCACAAGGCGCTGCTCAAGGTCGTCAGCCATACGCCGGTCGAGGTCGAGGCCTTCGGGCGCATGCAGGCGGCCGGCGGCTGGGTCGACGCCATGCGCGAGCGCATCCCGCCGTCCGAGAAGCTCTATACGTGGTGGAGCTACCGTTCGCCCGACTGGGCTGCGGCCGACAAGGGCCGCAGGCTCGACCACGTCTGGCTGAGCCCCGATCTCCGGCAGGGCCTCGGCTCCGTCCGCGTGTTCCGCGAGGCGCGCGGGTGGGACAAGCCGTCGGACCACGTGCCCGTCATGACGGAACTGCGGCTCTGAAGGCCGCCAGCCGGCCGCCGAGGCGGTCCGCCCAGTAGCGTCGCAGTCGCGCGGCATTGGCGGGGTAGACGTCGAGCATCCGCATCATCAGCGCGTGCGGGACGCTCACCACCGTGCAGTCCTCGTGCGCGGTGGCGGTCGCGACCTGCAGGCCGGGGGCGAAGAGCGCCGTCTCGTTGAGCAGCGTCACGGCTCGGGCCCAGCGCACCGAGAGCGTCTCGTCGCGTTCGGCGTCGAGCGCCAGCGTGCCGGCGGCGAGCAGCACCGCGGCTTCGGCCGGTTCCCCGCGCCGGAACAGGACGTGACCGGCCGGCAGGCGTCGTGCCTCGGCCGAGAAGGCCAGCAGCCGCAGCGCCTCCGGATCGAGGCAGCCGAACACCGGCAGACGCCGCAAGCGTTCCATGTCGTCCGCCGAGCGCCATCCGGGTTCCTCCTCGCCAGAGCCCAGGATGGACCGGCGGCGCGCCGAGCGAAAGCCTCCCGCCGACGCCGTACCCGGGAGACTGACTGTGCCGGGCCGCGGCGGCTGCGGACCCACCGGCGCCTCGCGCGGCGCTGCCCCAAGTGTCAGGCGTTGAGCCGGTAGCCCCCGGCATCCGTCACCAGCACGCGCGCATGGGCCGGGTCGTCCTCGATCTTCTGGCGCAGCCGGTAGATGTGGGTCTCCAGCGTATGGGTCGTGATGTTGGAATTGTAGCCCCAGACCTCGCGCAGGAGCACGTCGCGGCTCACCACCTGGGGGCCGGCCCGGTACAGGAACCGCAGGATCGCGGTCTCCTTCTCGGTCAGGCGCAGGCGCGTGCCTTTCTCGGTCACGAGCAGCTTGGCGCTGGGCTTGAACGTGAACGTGCCGATCTGCAGCGAGGCGTCCTCGCTGCCGTCGTGCTGGCGCAGGTGGGCCCGCATGCGCGCCAGCAGGCCGGCGAAGCGGAAGGGCTTGGACACGCAGTCGTTGGCGCCGGCATCGAGCGCCATCACGATCTCGTCCTCGGTGCCGTTGGTGGCGGCCAGCATGATGATGGGGCTCGAGAATCCCTCGGCGCGCATCATCCGCACCATGGCGAGGCTGTCCCCGCCGCGGAGGTCCACCGCCATGATGACGAGGTCCGGCCGGGCCTGCCGCAGCATCGCCTCCGCCTCGGCCGCCGAGGCCGCCGCGTCGACCACGAATTCGGCGTGGCAGGCGATCTGTTCCGCGAGGGTGCCCCGAAGATCATCGTCGTCGTCGACGATGAGGATCTTTCGGGCATGAGCCATGGCGCGTCTTTCCGAATCGGCGACGGGGAGCGTGGCCGGCGCGCCGGCCCGCGGTGCCTCACCCCGGGCCGTCAGGTTGCGCAAAGACGGGAGCGGGCGCAAGCGCCGCGTCGGTGGGACGCTGCGTCGGGTGGCCACCGCGGATCCCGGGCCCGAGCCGTCGCGCCGCTCCGCCCGCCGTGCTAGAGCGCTTCCGCCTCCGGCGAATCCGCGCCTGCCTCGGATCGAGGGCCGCTCCGGGTCGGACCCGCCGGAGCGGGTCCCCGAGATCCGAGCCCGGTCCTGAGCCGGAGCCGCCCGCGAGGGATCGCCGCGTCCGTCTGTCGGAGCCGTCGGTCGGGGAGAAGGCCGTTCGATGGTTCGCATCTACCTGCGCGTGCTGAAGGCGCTCGGTGCCGAGCGGCGCCTCGCCGCCGCACTGGTCCTCGCCAACGCGCTCCTGGCCGCCTCTCAGTTCGCCGAGCCGGTGCTGTTCGGCCGCATCATCGACCGGGTGACGGGCGGCGCCGCGGGCTGGGCGGTCGTGCTGCCGCCGCTTCTCGCCTGGGGGGCCCTGGGGCTCTTCAACATCCTGTGCGGCGTCGCGCTGGCGTTCAACGCCGACCGCCTCGCCCATCGCCGCCGGCTGGACCTCACGGCGGGGTTCTTCGAACACGTCCTGCACCTGCCGACGAGCTTCCACGGCGCCAACCATTCCGGGCGGCTGCTGAAGGTGATGCTCGAGGGCGTCAATGGCATGGCGGGGCTGTGGCTGTCGTTCTTCCGCGACAATTGCGCGTCCTTCGTCGCCCTGGCGGTGATGATGCCGCTGTCGCTCACCGTGAACTGGCGGCTCGGCCTGCTGCTCGTCGGACTGGTGCTGGCCTCCGGCTCCGCGACGCTGCTGGTCCTGCGCCGCACCGAAGCCCTGCAGAGCCGCGTCGAGCGCCACAACAGCGGCCTCGCCGAGCGCGTCGCCGACAGTTTCGCCAACGTGCCCGTCATCCAGAGCTTCACCCGCATCGCCACCGAGACCCGCGGGCTCCGTCGCGTGACGCAGGACGTCCTCGCCGCGCAGATGCCCGTCCTGTCGTGGTGGGCGCTCGCGGCGGTCGCCACGCGGGCGGCCGCGACGCTGACCCTGCTGTCGATCTTCGTGCTGGGCCTCGCGCTGCATTTCCGGGGCCTCGCGACGGTCGGCGAGGTCGTGGCCTTCATGAGCCTCGCCTCAGGCTTCATCGCCCGGCTCGACCAGCTCGTCGCCTTCGCCAACGCGCTCTTCCTGCAGGTGCCCAAGCTCGCCGACTTCTTCGGCGTGCTCGACACCGTCCCGGCCGTGGCGGACCGGCCCGGCGCCCGCGATCCCGGCCGGCTCGCCGGCTCGGTCGCCTTCGAGGACGTCGCCTACAGCTACGACGGCCGGCGCGACGCGGTGGCGGGCGTCAGCTTCACGGTCCGGGCCGGCGAGACCGTGGCGCTGGTCGGCGAGACCGGGTCGGGCAAGTCCACCACCCTGGGGCTGCTCCACCGCGTCTTCGACCCGACGCGGGGCCGCGTCACGATCGACGGGCTGGACCTGCGCGACCTCGCGCTGGCGGGCCTGCGCCGCAACATCGGCGTCGTGTTCCAGGAGCCCATGCTGTTCGCCCGCTCGATCGACGAGAACCTGCGGGTCGGGGCACCCGAGGCGTCGGCCGCCGAGGTCGAGGCGGCGCTGCGGCGCGCCCGCGCCGCCGACTTCGTCGCCCGCCAGCCGGACGGGCTCGCCACGGTGCTGGGCGAGCGCGGCCGCTCGCTGTCGGGCGGCGAGCGCCAGCGGCTCGCCATCGCCCGGGTGCTGCTGAAGGACCCGCCCATCCTGTTGCTCGACGAGGCGACGAGCGCCCTCGATGCCGTAACGGAACGCCTGGTGCAGGACGCCATCGACGCGGCGGCCGAGGACCGGACGACCTTCATCATCGCCCACCGCCTCGCCACCGTGCGGCGGGCGGACCGCATCCTGGTGTTCCACGACGGACGCATCGTCGAAGCGGGCACGTTCGACGCGCTGCTGCGCCTCGGGGGCCGCTTCGCCGCGCTGGCGCAGGCGCAGGGGTTCGCGGTCGAAGACGCTGGGTGAGGTCTTCGGGCGCCGGGCCGTCGACGATCGCTCAGGATCGCGTTGCATCGGGCGCTCCGAGTCCCTATCAAGAATTGAGAATCGAGGGCCGAGCCGCCTCTGTCATGACCGTTGGATGTCACGATGTTCACAGGTTGGTTTCTCGTCAACATCCTGGGACCAGTCGCGCTACCTGTCTTTGGAATCCTGCCTTTGGCCCTTCTGCCGATGGGGGCTGCTCCCCTTGCCAATGTCAGACTGATGGCGACCCTGAAGGATGGTCAGTTATGCTGGGCGGTCGTGGCGATGAGCGCCTCGACCATTTATGAGCTGTGGGACGCGGTCGAGTCTCACAAGCCGATGCCGAGTTGGGCAGGGATCGCCTTGACTGCAGCGATATTCGTCATGCTGCCCGCGATGCTGCTTGCAGCAGGTGGCGCGGTGTTCAGTACGCCTCTGATCCATACGCGCGGCCCCGATGCCGTCGTGAGGCGCCGCTCCGTCGAACGCTTCTGCGGATGGGCGAAGCACTATCGCGTCTTCGTGGCGTCCCTCGTTCTCACCCTCATCGCCGCGGCGATCCTGACGAACCTCCACACGTCCATCGCCACCGCGACTGACCTGCGCTCCTCCGCGATCGAAACGCACAACGACAGCAGCACCGTCTCGAACGGGAAGGGGATCATGTCATGAGAGAGTCTCGTCGTCCCGGCGCCGAAGCATCGGAGGACGTCACCGACCAAAGCGTCAGCTCGGCTCAGAACAGCGTGATCAAGGTGACCTTCGTCCTGGAAGGGATCGCGGTCGTCATGTTCCTCATCTCGCAGGTGATCCGCTTCATCTGATCGAACACCAGGTCGTGTAGACCGTCGGCGAAGCGATGGCGGCGATGGCATCTGCGCGGCGTGGCTGCCCGGGACAACCCTGGTCATGACGGGGGAGGGGGTGCCGCCGGACCGCCCCGCTCAAGCCGCCCGCACCACCGCCTCGACCAGCACCCGCGTCGGCGCGCGGCCCGCTTCCGTCACCTCGACCTCGTCGCCCTCCTCGGCGCGCGCCACCGCGGCGCCGAGCGGCGTCGCGATGGACAGGAGACCGCCGGGATGATCGTCGGCGCCGTCGGTCAGGCGCAACGTCAGCCGGCGGCGGTCCGGGAACAGCAGGGCCACGCGGTCGCCGACGCCGATCCCGTCCGGGCGCGGCTCCGGCGCGGGCGGCACGGGCGCGGGGCCGCGCGGCGCCTCGGCCACCCGGTGCTCGACGATGCGCGCCGCCGCGGCCTGCCCGGCCTCCCCCGCGACGGGCGCGATGCCTTGACGTTCCAGCGTCGCCACGAGGTCGGCCATGACGCCGTCCGGGTCGCGATAGAAGCTCGACGCGAAGCAGCGCCAGAACCGCCAGCCGACGCGCTCCAGGATGCGCTGGCGCCGCATGTCGTCGCGCCAGCGGTCCGGGCCATGGAAGCGGTCGCCGTCGCACTCGACCGCGAGGCGCCGACCCTGGAGGTCTTCGACCACGAGATCGATGCGGAACCCCTCCGACCCGACCTGGGGCTCGACGCGGTAGCCGAGGGCCAGCAGGCGATCCAGCACGTCGCGCTCGAACCCCGATTCGCAGCGCTCCGACAGGTCGGTGCCGGGCGCGGGCCCGGCCGGCATCGGGCGCTCGAAATGCGCGATGAGGCGGAACTTGAGGTCCTGTTCCGACAGGTCGGCGGGCTCGACGGAGCGCACCAGCACCAGCCGGTCCCGCGCGCGCGAGGCCGCGACGTTGAAGCGCTGCTCGTAGGGCAGGGTCGTCAGGGAGGCGCGACGGCCGCGGTCCGCCACCATCGACAGGAACACGACGTCGCGCTCGTTGCCCTGGAAGCCCGCGCTGTTGGCGCACAGGACGCGGTGGCGCTGCATGGCCTCCTCGCCGATCCGCTCCGTCAGGAGGACCCGCACGAGTTCGGCCTGTTCGGCGCCGATCAGCGAGATGACGCCGATCGAGCGCCCCGCGCCCTCCGGGCTCGCGATCAGGGCCGCGACTTCCGCCACGACGACGTCGGCCTCGGCCCGGTTGATCTTGCGCCCGCCCTCGCGCGTCCCGTGCGGCACGTAGATGTCGACGAGCGGCGGGTCGAGCCGCTCCCCGGCGGCGGGAACCCGCAGCGGGATCAGCGTCTCGGGATAGAACCCCATCGAGAAGCGGATGATGGGCTCGACGCAGCGGAAGTGCTCGCGCAGCATCAGCCGGCTGTCGGGGAACACCGCCCGCATCAGGTCGTAGAGGCTTTCCCCCGGCTCCAGCAGCGCCCCGTAGGGCAGGCCGCGCAGGTAGCGCCGGCGGAGCTGCGCGACCTTGCCCTGGCTGACGAAGGGCGGCGTCGGGCTCACCTGACGGTCGTCGCCCACCGCCAGGATCTTGCGCCCGCGGAGCAGCGCCGGCAGTTCGGTCACGTCCGACTGCGAGGCCTCGTCGAGGATCACGAGGTCGAAGCTCGTCATGTCGGAGGGGAGCTGCTCGGCGACGCGCCATGTCGGCATGATCCAGCAGGGCACGGCGTCGTAGCAGCGCGCCATGGCGTCGCGCGCGATGCGGCGGTGCCGACCCGCGCCCTTGCCGGTCCCCTTGCCGAGGCGCCCCAGCGCCCGGACATATTCGACGAGCGCCGACTTCACCCTGGGCGACAGGCGCCGCTCGAGCGCCAGGAAGGCGCGCTCTCGCACGAGCTCGACGAAGAGCTTGCGGCCGCGCCGGTCGGCGGCGTCGCGCTCCCGGGCCAGCGCCGAGAGGGCGTCGCGCCGGTCGATGCCGGCGAGGCGGCGCTCGGCCGCGGCACGGTCGAAGTCCGTCCGCCAGCTTTCGGGCAGCGCGTCCGGCGCGGGATCCGCGCGCAGCCGCGCCGCCCAGGCGGGGGCGCCCGCGGCGGCGAGCGTCGCCGTCAGGTCACGGATCGCCGCGAAGGCCTCGCGTCGCGCCCGCAGCTCGTCGATGCCGTGCCGCAGCGCCCGCCACAGCGCCGCGAGCCGCGCGGCGTCGAGGTCGCCGCGCCCCACCAGCTCGCCCAGGATCTGGCGCGCCATCGTGGAGGTGCGGTCCGGTCCCGGGAACCGCGCCGCCGCCGCCGCCAGGGCCTGGCGAACGCCGGCGCGCCGTGCCGCCCCCGCCGCGGCGTCGAGTTCAGCCGCGAGGCCCCGCATGGACCGAGGCTCCAGCGCCGCCGCGAGGACCCGGTCGGGGTCCGGTCCGGCGTGCCCGCCGGTGTTCAAGGCTGTGAGAGCCGCGCGGGCCGCCGCCGCGAGGGACAGGAAGCGCGCCGCCGCGGCGGGCGTGCCGGGGTCGGTGCCGGCCGGCAGGCCGCTTTCCTGGGCGAGGTGGCGCCAGCGGGCCGCCTGCGCGGCGCGGTCCGCCGCGAGCGCCAGGGCCGCCGCGACGGCCTGCCAGTCCTCGGCCTCGCGGCCCGGCGGCCGGCCGCTCAGGCGGATCGCGGCGACGCGTTCCTTGGCGCGCGCATGGCCGAGCGCCAGCCGCGGCCAGAGCCGCTCGCCCCGGCTCGCCCGCGCCACGGCGTCGCGCGCCTCGGGGTCGGCCTCGATCCCGGGTGGCAGGTCGACGGCCCATGCGGCCAGCCGGGCCCGCTCGGCCTCGTTCCGCCGCCACGCGTCGCAGCAGTCCTGGAGCAGGGCCGTCCAGGCGGAGCGCTCGCCTGCCGCGAGGGCGCCGAGGTGGGGCAACAGCCAGCCATCCGCCGCGAGGGCCTCGGCCGTGGCCGCCAGATCACGCAGCAGGCCGGCAGCGCGGGCCGCGGCTTCGGCGGCCTCGGGCGGGACCCGGTCGGCGGACCCGGCGGCGGGCGCGGGCTCGCCCGCCAGGAGGTCGTCGTGCCACGCCGCGACGGTCTCGGGAGACGGGAGGTCGCCCGTCGCCGGCAGCTCGGCCTCGAGGTGGTCGAGCGCGTCCCCGGCCAGGGCACGGGCCTCCCGGAGCCGCGTCGCCCAGGCCTCGTCCAGGCCGAGCTCGCCGGCGTAACCCTCGGGAGCGTCGGTGAACCAGGCGCCGGCCTCCCGCCCGTCCGCGACATGCCGCGCGAGGTCGGCCGGCAGTTCGCCGTCGGGTCCGAGAGGCTGGTCCTGCAGGGCCGCGATGGCTTCGACCTCGCCGTCGATGGCCGCCAGCCGGGCGCGGATCTTGACGATCTCGGCCTCGCAGCGCCGGATGGCGGCCCGGCGGATCTCGGGTCTGCTCTCCTCGACGACGGCCTGGATCTGGCGGATCGCGCCTTCGACCTGCCGCAGCCCCTGGCGTTCGCTCGACAGGATCGAGATGGTGAGCGGCCGGACCTTCTCGGGGAGCTGGTCGCGCAGCACGCTGAGGGCCGCTTCGCCGCGGGAGACGACGAGGACGCGCTGGCCCAGCGCCATGGCGTGGCAGATGATGTTGGCGATCGTGTGCGTCTTGCCCGTGCCGGGCGGGCCCTGGACCACCAGGCCGTCGGCCTGGTCGAGGCGGCGCACGATGGCGATCTGGTCCTCGTTGAACGGCTTGGGGAAGAAGATCTCGCCGAACCCCGGCTCGCCCGGTCCGGCCGGCTCGCCGTCCCCTCCGTCGCCGAAGCCGTCTCCCAGTGCCGCCCAGTCGTGGCGCGGCGTGTCGCCCGGCGGGGTGACGAGGCGCGCCGCGAGCCCGTCGATGGCCGAGCCCGCCACGGCGGCGGCGCGGAACCGGGCGATGTCGTCGAGCACCACGTGCTGGGACCGTGGCCGCCCGTACAGCACCCAGTCGCCGGCGATCACCGGACCGTCGCCGGTCGCCGCGGCGCTGTCGTCCGCCGCATAGTGGCCGTCGGCGGCGAGCCGCGCGGCGGCGAGGCGCAGCAGCGGCGCGAAGCTTTCGGGCCGGAACGGCGAGACGCCCTCCTCCATGTCGAGGCGGGCGAAATGGGCGCGGGCCGCGGCATCGAGCTGGCCGAGCCCTTCGGCGCCCATCTCTTCCAAGGGTTTGAGGTCGACCCGGGGCTCGGCCCCGGTGGGCCGGACCGAGAGCGTGCCGTCGTCGGCGAGCTCGATCTCGACCGCGCATTCGATGAGGGGCCGGTCGAGGCTGCGGGTGTCCTGCCGCCATCGGACCGTGCCGATGCCCCAGACGGCCTCGACGGCACCCTCGCCGCCGCCGAGCTCCAGCATCTGCTGCAGGCGGTAGAGCTGACCGTAGAGCGAGGCGGCGCGGCGCCGGGGCCCTTCCGCGGCGGCCCAGGTCGCCCAGGGCCCGTCCCGCCAGGCGGCGAAGGCGTCGGCGAGGCCGGCCTGCTCGGCGAAGCGCAGGCGCAGGTCGTGATCGCCATGGCCCGGCGTGCCCTCGCGCGCCGGCACGGGCGCGAAGTCCTCCTCGGCGGCCCGGTCGGCCGCGATCAGCGCGGCGCGCTCGGCGGCCGTGACGGTGTGCAGGATCTCGGGCAGGGGAACGGGCGGGGTCGCGGGGTCGGCGATGTCGGGCAGCCAGGGCAGCAGCGCGGCGGGCGGCGCGGGCGGCGGGCGGCGGGCCAGCCGTTCCACGGTGAGCCAGGCCGCGGCCTCGCCCTCGCCGACATCGGTCGCGAGGCCGGGCAGACCCGCGATGTCGCGCGAGCGGATCGCCATCGTGCTGCCGTCCGGCAGGCGATAGTCGGCGAGGCGGAAGGCGACGCGCTCGTCGAGCCGCACCACCTGTTCGACGTAGTCGAGCAGGTCGACGAGCTTTTCGGCGCTCGTCCGCCCGCCCGCGTCCGCGGCTGTCCCGTCTGCGTTCAGTTGTCCCGTCCCCGGCTGTGGTCTCGGCCGCACAGAAGCCCGGATGGCCCCGCCAAGGCAAGCCGCTCCGTGCGGCCGCGGCCGCCCCATTCACTCTCGCGCGCGAAACGGGTCGCCTCGGCAGGCCGGCGTTGCTACACGTCGCGCAGTCCCGCACGGCGCGGGCCGCCCGCCGCGCGCGGGCGCCGGGCAGGAACCGCGAGAGCGCACGTGAACACAGCAGAGCCCGGGGTGGCGCGCGGGAGCGCGGAATCCGCCCTCCTCCACCACTTCGCCGAGGCCGGTTACGAGCGCGTCGAGCCGCCGCTGCTGCACGATGCGGGCACGTTCCTCGACCTCGGCGGCGAGGACATCCGCGCCCGGCTCTACCTCACCACCGACGCCGCGGGCGCCGAACTCTGCCTGCGGCCCGAGTTCACCATCCCGGCGGCGCGGGCCTATCTGGCCTCCGCGGCGGCCGGTCGCCCCGCCGCCTTCAGCTATTGCGGCCCCGTGTTCCGCATGCGGGCCGGCGGCCCGGGCGAGTTCGGCCAGGCCGGGCTCGAAAGCTTCGGCCGCCAGGACCGCGCGGCCGCCGACGCCGAGGTGCTGGCGCTCGCGCTCGAAGCCGTGGAGCGCGCCGGCACGCGGCTCGACCGGGTGGCGCTCGGCGATGCCGGCCTCGTCTCGGCGGTGCTCGACGCCATCGCGCTGCCGCCGCTCTGGCAGCGGCGTCTCAAGCGCGGGCTCGAGAAGGGGCAGGAACTCGCCGAGGTGCTGCGCGGCGCGCCGGCGCGGCGCGCCGAACATTCCGGCCTGCTGGCGGCCCTGGCGGGGGCCGACGGCCAGGACGCGCATGCGCTCGTCTCCGACCTCCTGTCGATCGCCGGCATCGCGACGGTCGGCGGCCGCTCGGTCGGCGAGATCGCCGATCGCTTCCTGTCGCAGGTCACGCAGGGCGCCGCGCCCGACTTCGGCGACGAGCGGCGCCGGCTGCTGGAGGCCTTCTTCGCGGTCTCGGGCGAGCCGGACCGCGCGGCCGGTCAGCTGCGCGCGCTCGCCGAGGAGGCGCAGCTCGACATCGGCCGAGCCCTCGACCTGTTCGACGAGCGCACCGGGTTCATCGCCGCGCAGGGCGTCGACCTCGCCCGCCTCGCCTTCCGGACCGCCTTCGCGCGCAACCTCGACTATTACACGGGCTTCGTGTTCGAGGCCTTCGGGGCGAGCCGCGAGGGGCCGGTGATCGGCGGCGGACGCTACGACCGGCTCGCCCAGGCGCTCGGCAGCGCCGAGCCGATCCCCGCCGTCGGCGCCTCGATCTGGCTCGACCGCCTCGCCCCGGAGGTCAACCCGTGAGCGCCGACAAACCCTTCGTCCTCGCGGTCCCCTCCAAGGGGCGGCTGCAGGAGAACGCCTTCACGTTCTTCGCCCGCGCGGGCCTCAAGCTGATCCAGGGCGGCGGCAGCCGCGACTACCGCGGCCGGCTGGCGGGGTTCGACGGGCTCGAGATCGCCTTTCTGCCCGTCTCCGAGATCGTCGCCAGCCTCGCCGACGGCTCGGTCCACCTCGGCGTCGCCGGCGAGGACGTGCTGCGCGAGTCCGTCCCCGAGACGGACCGCGTCGTCGTCTTCCTGTCCCGCCTGGGCTTCGGCAACGCCGACGTCGTCGTGGCGGTGCCGCGCGCCTGGATCGACGTCCGCACCATGGCGGACCTCGAGGACGTCGCGGCTGTCTTCCACGCGCGGCGGGGCCGGCGCATGCGGGTCGCGACCAAATACGTGAACCTCACGCGCCGCTTCTTCGCCGAACGCGGCGTCACCGATTACCGGATCGTCGAGAGCCTCGGGGCCACCGAGGGCGCGCCGGCGGCCGGCGGGGCGGAACTCATCGTCGACATCACGACGACCGGGGCCACATTGCAGGCCAATGCGCTGAAGGTGCTCGACGACGGCGTGATGCTCCGGTCCGAGGCGAACCTCGTGGCGTCGCTCCGGGCGGAGTGGACCGAGCCGCACCGGCGCATCGCGCGCTCGATCCTCGGCCGAATCGGCGCCGAGGAGCGCGCCCGGACCACGCGGGAGCTGCGGGCCCGCTTCCCCGGCCCGGCGCCGGCGCTGGAGCCGGCCGCGCTCGACGGGTTCAGTGCCGAGGTCGTGGGCGTCGCGGACGGCCGCGTCGCGCTCCACGGCCCCAAGACGCGGGTGCCGGACATCGCCGACTGGTTGATCGGGCTCGGTGCCGACGATGTCGCCGTGCTGCCGCTCGACTACGTCTTCTCCGCCCGCGACCCGCTCTACGACGCTCTGGCGGCCCGGCTGGGCTAGGTCGTCCGGACGGCCAGCGCAGCCACGGAATGATGGCGCGGGCCGGCGTGGGTGCCCGGCCATGACGGTGGAGAGGGGCGGAGGAGACCGGTCGACGGCGCAGCATGATGGATCCAAAGCGGTCCATGCCCTCCATGCCGTCATGGCCGGGCTTGTCCCGACCACCCACGCCGTGCGGAGCTGCACTGGGCCCCGGACGGCCCGGCCCGGCCCGAGCACCCGCGGTGGCGCGGGCCGGCGTGGGTGCCCGGGACAAGCCCGGGCATGACGGTGGAGGGGGTGGAGGAGACCGGTTGGGGGCAGGCATGGTGGGTTCAAAGCGGTCCATGCCCTCCATGCCGTCATGGCCGGGCTTGTCCCGGCCACCCACGCCGTGCGGAGCTGCACTAGGCCCCGGACGGCCCCGGTCCGGCCCGAGGACCCGCGATGGCGCGGGCCGGCGTGGGTGCCCGGGACAAGCCCGGGCATGACGGTGGAGAGGGGTGGAGGAGACCGGTCGACGGAGCACATGAGGGATTCGAAGCGGTCCCCGCCCTCCATCCCGTCATGGCCGGGCGTGTTCCGGCCACCCACGCCGTGCGGAGCCGCACTGGGCCCCGGACGACCCGGCCCGCGCCTCACGCCTTGCGGAAGTGCTTGGACAGCTTGAGGCCTTGCGCCTGGTAGTTGGAGCCCGCCACGGCACCGTAGAGCGTGTGCGGGGGTTCGGACATCCGCTCGTAGACGAGGCGCCCGACGATCTGGCCGTCCTCCAGCACGAAGGGCACGTCGCGCGAGCGCACTTCCAGCACGGCGCGGGAGCCGGCGCCTCCCGCCTCCGCGGCCCCGAAGCCGGGGTCGAAGAAGCCCGCGTAATGGACGCGGAACTCGCCCACGAGCGGATCGAAGGGCGTCATCTCGGCGGCGTGGCTCGGGGGCACCCGCACGGCCTCCTTGGAGGCCAGGAGGTAGAACTCGCCCGGGTCGAGGATCAGTTCGCGCCGCGCCCGCAGGTGGATGGCCTCCCAATAATCGCGGGGATCGAGCGCGTCGACGAGGTCGACGTCGATGATGCCCGTGTGGCGCTTGGCGCGGTAGCCCGCGAGGCCTTCGGCATCGAAGCCGCTGAGGTCGATCGACACCGCGACGCCGCCGGCGATCAGCGGCTCGGCCCCGGCGACGAGCGGCGTCGCGGCGTGGAGGGCGCGGTGGGCGGCGTCGTCGAGGCGGGCCTCGCCACTGGCGAAGCGGATCTGCGACAGCCGCGAGCCGGCCCGCACCCGGACCGGGAAGGTGCGGGGCGAGACTTCGGCATAGAGGGGGCCGGCATAGCCTGCATCGATCGTGTCGAAGCGCCGGGCCCGGTCGGCGATCACCCGGGTGAAGACGTCGATGCGGCCGGTCGAGGATTTGGGGTTGGTGGCGGCGCGCACATCGGGGGGCAGGGCGAGCTGGTCGTCGAGCTCCACCACCGTCACGGTTCCGGGTTCGAGGATCACCCCGGTGTCGAGGTCGAGCGCGTCGGCCGACTGGGCCCGGATGCCGTCGCGCACGCTGCGCTCGCGCCCCGGCAGGAAGCTGGCCCGCACCCGCCAGGCACGCCGGCCGAGCCGCAGGTCGAGGCTCGCGGGCTGGAGCACCGGCGCGCCGGCATCGGGCGGCAGGCTCGACACGATCGCGCCGCGCTCGCGCAGGGTCTGGATCTGATGGGCCGCGAGGAGACCCGGCGCGAAGCCCGCGATGGCAGTCATGATGGCGGTCCAGGAGCGGAAGAGGGGCCCGCCCGCCGGGTTACGCGCTTCCGCGCCTTCCGCCAAGCCGCTGACGGATTCCGCAGGCAAGCGGCCCGCGGGCGGGCCTCGCGCGGGCGCGTCGCGTCAGTCGTGGAAGGGTTCGACCTCCTCGCGCCGCCCGACCAGGAAGGCGTCGGCCACGAGCTCGAAGGGCGCCATGTCGACGAGGCTCGTGCGGGCCTCCAGCAGGCCGGCGAAGCGGGCGTAGATCCGGTCGTATTCGTGCCGCGGCGCGTCCTCGATCAAGGCGCCGTCGACGGTCAGCGTCGTGCCGCCGCCGGTGAGACGCAGGGCCGTCCCGTCGGCGAGGTCGGCGGCGATCTCCCAGGTCTGGTCGCCCGTCTGGCGCCAGTCGAACTCGGCCGTCAGCGTGCCGCCCGGCGCCAGGGCCGCGCTGTCGAAGGCGATCGAGGCCGCGATCGGCATGGCGCGGTTGACCGGCGTCAGCAGCCGGGCCGAGCTCACGAAGACGGGCTCGGGCATGATCCGCGTCAGGATCGACAGGGCGTTGATGCCGGGATCGAAGACGCCGAAGCCGCTCGCCTCCCAGATCCAGGCCTGGCCGGGATGCCAGCGGCGCACGTCCTCTTTCCAGGTGATGGCGAGCCGGGCGATGCGCCGGCCCGCCAGGCGCTCGCGCATCGCTTCGACGGCGGCATTGTACTGCGAGTGCCAGGTCGTGAAGATGACCCGGCCGGCCTTTTCAGCCGCGCGCGCGAGGTCGCGCAGCTCGCCGACCGTCGGGGTCGGCGGCTTCTCCATCAGGACATGGACGCCCGCCGCCAGCGCCTGGCGCACCAGCGCGGTGCGGGCGCCCGGCGGCGTGCAGACCGCGACGGCGTCGAGCTCTGGCTGGGCGGCGTAGAGCGCGGCGGCATCGCGGAAGGTCGGCACGCCCTCGACCGTGGCGCCGCTGCCGCTCACCACGGCGGCGAGCGCGAAGCGCGGGTCCCGCGCAATGGAGGGCAGGTGCTCGTCCCGCGCGATCTTGCCGATGCCGATCACGGCGATGCGGTAGGGAGCCATGGGGAGATCCTCCTGTGACGCGGCGGCCGTCGCGGCCGGCGCGATTCGTTGGACGATCTTGTAGGCCCCGGCCGCGGCTTCGGCGAGGGCCCGGCTCAGGCGGCCTTGAGGCCCGCGGCCTGGTCCTGGGCGGCTTTCAGCGCCGTCTCCCGGTGCTCGGGCCCATAGGCGATGCCCTCGGCGCGGATCACCTCGACGTCGGTGACGCCGATGAACCCCAGCACGGCCTTGAGCCAGGATTCCTGGTGCTCGACCGCCGCCGCCGCCGTGCCTTCGTACACGCCGCCGCGCGAGACGGCGAGGATGACGCGCTTGCCGTGCACCAGACCTTCGGCCCCGCTGGCCGTGTAGCGGAACGTCTTGCCGGCCACGAGGATGCGGTCGATCCAGGCCTTGAGCTGGCTCGGCACGCCGAAATTGTACATCGGTGCGCCGACCACCACGATGTCGGCCGCCAGGAACTCGTCGAGCGTCCGACCGCCGAGCGCCAGGTCTTCCTGCAGCGCCTGATCGTGCTTCACGTCGGCGCTCTGGCCCGCCAGGTAGGCGCCCGACAGGTGCGCGATCGGCGCGGCGCCGAGGTCGCGGTGCGTCACGTCGAGGTCGGGATGGGCCTGCTTGAGGCGGGCCACGACGGCGGCCGAGATGGCCCGGCTGACGGACGCGTCGCCGAGGATCGAACTGTCGATATGAAGGAGCTTCATGGTGTCTCTCATGGTTACAGATCGTAACCGCAGTCTTATGCTGGCGGGTGAAAAGGCGCGCAAGGAGGCACATCCGTGGGACCTGATGACAGGCGTGATACCGCTCCGGGCCGGTCGCGGCGGGACAATCCGTGTTGTTCGGCGGTGGCGCCCGTGCTGGCGCGCGTCGGCGACAAATGGAGCGTCCTGATCGTGCGGGCCCTGGGGGCGGGGCCGCGACGCTTCAACGAGCTCAAGCGCGACGTGGGCGGCATCTCCCAGCGCATGCTGAGTCTCACGCTGCGCGGGCTGGAGCGCGACGGGCTCGTGACCCGGACGGTGTTCCCCACCGTGCCGCCCCGGGTCGACTACGACCTCACCGACCTCGGGCGTTCGCTGTGGGAGCCCGTCGAGGCTCTGGGGGCCTGGGCCCACCGGCATCACCCCGCGATCGCGGCGGCGCAGCGGCGCTTCGACGGCCTGCCGCCCGAGCCCGCGCCGGACCGGGACTCGGCGCCGGCCAGGGGCGAGGCGGCACTCACGCTCCCCCACTGACCCGCGACCCTCCGCGCCGTGGCGGGATCCGACCGCGGGTGCACCGCGCTCGGGGACGACCGCACCCGTGCCGGCTGGCGCCGCCGCGCCGCGCCTCCCGGCGACGGTTGTGAACCGACCCCGGATGAACGCTATTTAATCCGCGTCCGGCTTGATCGGCAGACGGCCGCGAAACATGTTCAGGATACTGAGCCGGGCCCCTCTGGCGCCGTCCGATCCCTCGGCGGCGTGATGTCGGATCAGTCTGCGCGAGGCGCCTGATCGAGGATCGGGCGTCGCCGCTCCGCCGGGGTCCGAGGTCCACCTCTCCCGCGACGGGGCGCTCGCCAGTCCCCCGTCGATCGTTGGAGGTTCCCTTGGCCTATCGCTCCCCCCGCCCCCCGTCCGACCTCGCTGCCGATGCGGCGGAGTTCCGCGAGCCCGCGTTCCGGGACGCGCTCATCGCCGGCGTCGCGCTCGTCACCCACGCCGACGGCGCCCTGGCGGCGGCCGAGCGCAGCCGGTTCCTGTCGCTGATCGACGAGGATCCGGCGCTGGCCACCTTCGGCCGCGAGACCGTGCTGAAGGAACTCGCCGTGCACGAGGCCAACTACCGATTCGATCCCGAGGTCGGGGCCGAGATGGCGCGCGAGAAGCTCGGGCGCATCGCGGGTCGCACGCGGGTCTGCTCGGCGCTGGTGCGGATCTGCCGCGCCATCATCCCGGCCGACGGCGTGATCCACCCGGCCGAACACCGCGCGCTCGCGGAGATCCGCTCCGTGCTGGGCGTCACGGCCCGGCCGGTAGTGTTCGGGGCCTATGGCAACGCCGCCTACGTGGCGACCTCGACGAGCTGACCTTCGGGCCGGCTCGGGCCCGCCGGGGAGCGCCCGCAAGGCGCGTCGGCACCGCCGCGGTTGAAACCTTGGCGCAGCTTGCGCGTAGCTGCGAGGTCGTGCCGCGTGCGGTCGCTCCCAACCCGAATGGCGGCCGTATGATCACCGGCAAGCAGGTCCGCGAAGCCCGCGCCCTCATGGGTCTACAAAGGTCCAAGTTCGCCGAGAAGGCCGGTGTGCCGCACCTCATCGTCAAGCTCGCCGAGACCACCGACGGGGAAAGCCCCGTGACGCTCGATCGCGCCCGCCAGATCCGCCGCGCCATCGAGGCGGCCGGGATCGAGCTCTACGGCGAGGGCGAGGAGACGGGAGCGCGGCGTCGCGTCGCGCCCTGAGACCCCGGCGAACCGCGCCCGGCCGGCGTTGAGCGCCAGCCGATGGAGAGTGCGCGATGACGAAGCTGCCGAAGACGGGCGACAAGGTGAAGTGGGGCACCTCCGGCGGGGAAACCCACGGCACGGTCGAGAAGGTCGTGACCGCGACGACCCGCGTGAAGGGCCACGTCGCCAAGGCCACCAAGGACGAGCCCCAGGTCCTCGTCAAGAGCGCGAAGTCCGGCAAGGAAGCCGTTCACAAGCCTGAAGAACTCAAGAAAGCCTGAGGTCCGTCCCGGCGGCGGCCCTCGCGGGCGCCGCCGGCGGGCACCCGCCGCAGGCCGCGACGGCGTCGACGTCGCGGTTGTGGAACCGGTGGCGTTCAAGTCCTGCCACCAGCGCCGCCGCGGCCTCACGCGCCGTGCCGGCGGTCACGCCCTGGTCCGGCGCGCCGGAGGCCGGCACCGGCAGGTGCGCCTTGGCGATCAGCGCCGCGCCCTCGCCCACAAAAGCCAGCGGCTTGCCATGCCTGAAGGCCTCGGCCAGGAACGCGAGGGCCAGCCCCGTCCGGCCGAGCTTCGCCGCCGAAGCGCCGTCCGGCACCACCACAGCATCGTAGATCACCGAGGCGCGTTGGCCGCCGGCCGGTCGACCGCGACCGTCCGGCCGAGGCTGCACGTGATCGTGCCGCCCCGGTCCGCGATGACCTCGATCACCCCGCCGCGGCCTTCGAGGTCGGTGCGCAGCGCGCCGAGCGTCGCCGCCGTCGACGCCCTCGCCGGCCAGGACCGCGATGCGGCGGCCCTTGATGCCCGGCGTGGGCCTGTCCATCGACAGCGCCGGCGAGGACGCCACCTTGCGGCGGCCGCGCGGCATCTGCGCCGGCTCGGCGATCTCGGTCACGACCGGCTTCGGCGCGACGCGCCTGCAGTCCGCGATGTCGAGCCCGGTCTGCCTCCGCGACCCGACCGGCCAGGTTCGGGTGGATGTTGACCAGGATGTTGGCCATCACGGCCCGCGGCACCGCCTTGGTCTCGCACTGGTTGAGCTCGAAGGCGAAGCCCGCCACGATGTGGTCCTGCTCCCAGGCGGCCATGGAGTTCCAGAACAGGGTCGCCTGGCTGAAGTAGTCCGTGAAGCTCGTCGACCGCGCCCGGATCTTGTGCCCGTCGACCTTCTCGGCGTGAGAGCGGAAGGCGTCGGCGGCCTCGGGCTGGTGGGCCGGGTGGGTGCCGCCGAGCGCGCTGGGGAAGTAGGAGACCCGGCCCGGGTTGATCGTGGCCCTGGCGAATCCGTCGCGGCGGTTGTTCGACACCGGGTTCAGGGGCCGGTTGATCGGCAGTTCGGCGAAGTTCGGCCCGATGCGGCGCAGCTGCGTGTCGAGGTAGGAGTGCAGGCGGCCCTGCAGCAGCGGGTCGTTGGTGAAGTCGATGCCCGGCACGACGTGGCTGACGCAGAAGGCCACCTGCTCGGTCTCGGCGAAGTAGTTGTCCGGGTTGCGGTTGAGCGTCAGCTTGCCGATGATGCCGCACCGGCACCAACTCCTCGGGGATGAGCTTGGTCGCATCGAGCAGGTCGAAGTCGAAGGCGAACTCGTCCTCCTCGGCGCACGACCTGGATGCCGAGCTCCCATTCGAGGACGTCGCCGCGCTCGATGGCCTCGAACATGTCGCGGCGCTGGTAATCGGCGTCCTTGCCGGCGGTCTTCTGCGCCTCGTCCCAGACCTGGCTGTGCACGCCCTTCCACGGCTTCCAGTGGAACTTCACGAAGCAGCTCTCGCCCTCGGCATTGACGAAGCGCCAGGTGTGGACGCCGAAGCCCTCCATATGGGCGAAGGAGCGGGGCAGGGCGCGGTCGCTCATGGTCCACATCAGCATGTGGGCGGTCTCGGGGCTGAGCGAGGCGAAGTCCCAGAACGTGTCGTGGGCCGACGCCGCCTGCGGGATCTCGACATGGGGCTCGGGCTTCACCGCGTGGATCAGGTCCGGGAACTTGATCGCGTCGTTGATGAAGAACACCGGCATGTCGTTGCCGACGAGGTCCCACACGCCCGTGTCGGTGTAGAACTTCACCGCGAAGCCGCGCACGTCGCGCGGCGTGTCGGCCGATCCGCGCGAGCCCGCGACGGTCGAGAACCGGACGAAGACCGGCGTCTCCTTGCCGGCGGCGGCGAAGGGCGACGCCATGGTGAGGGCGCCCAGGTCCTCGTAGGACCGGAACACGCCGTGGGCCGCGGCGCCACGCGCATGCACCACCCGCTCGGGGATCCGCTCGTGGTCGAAGGCGGTGATCTTCTCGCGCAGGAGGAAGTCCTCGAGCAGAGAGCCGCCGCGCACGCCCGCCTTCTCGGAATTCTGGTCGTCGCTGATCTTGAGGCCCTGGTTCGACGTCATGATGGCGCGCGGCGCCATCGTGTCGCGCTTCAGCGACTTGGTCTTGGCGGTCTCGGCGGTCTCGCGCGTCGCGCGGTCGTGCCCTCCGCCATCTTGGGGCGGAGAGAAGCTGTCGTCGGTCATGGAAGCACTCCGAAATGGCGGGTCCCACCCGTAACGACCGAAGCCCCCAAAGGTCGCAACGCGGAACGCGCCCGCCGCTGGCGTGCCGGGGAGGGAGCTTCTAAGCTCCCGTCCCATGACCCTTTCCTTTCCCTTCGGCGCCATCGTGGGCCAGGACGAGATGAAGCTGGCGCTGACGCTGGCGGCCATCGATCCGAGCCTCGGCGGCGTGCTCGTGCTCGGCGATCGCGGCACCGGCAAATCCACCGCCGTGAGGGCGCTCGCCGCGGTCCTGCCGCCCATCGACGTCTCGGCCGCATGCCGCTACGGCTGCGATCCCGAACCGGAGGCCGCCCATTGTGAGGACTGCGCCGCCGCCCTGCGCGAGGGCCCGCTGGCGCGCCGCACCGTGCCGGTCGCGGTGGTGGACCTGCCGCTCGGCGCCACGGAGGACCGCGTCGCGGGGGCGCTCGACATCGAGCGCGCGCTCGTGGCCGGCGAGGCCCGCTTCCAGCCCGGCCTCCTGGCCCGGGCCCATCGCGGTTTCCTCTATGTCGACGAGGTCAACCTGCTCGAAGACCACATCGTCGACCTGCTGCTCGACGTGGCGGCCTCGGGCGAGAACGTCGTCGAGCGCGAGAACCTCAGCCTGCGCCACCCCGCGCGGTTCGTCCTCGTCGGCAGCTGCAACCCGGAGGAGGGGGACCTGCGCCCCCAGCTGCTCGACCGGTTCGGCCTCGCGGTCGAGATCCGCACGCCGTCCGACATCGCCACCCGCGTCGAGATCGTGCTGCGCCGCGACCGGTTCGATCGCGCGCCGGCGCGTTTCGCCGCCGACTGGGCCGCCGCCGACGTCGCGGTGCGCGACGCCATCGCGGCCGCGCGGGACCGTCTCGTCGGGGTCGAGGCACCGCGCGCGATCCTCGAAGCCGCGGCCCGGCTCTGCCTGAGGCTCGGCACCGACGGGCTGCGCGGCGAGCTCACCCTGTTGCGGGCCGCCCGGGCCCTCGCGGCGCTCGAAGACCGGGACGTGGTCGAGGACGAGCATCTGCGCCGCGTCGCGCCGGCGGCGCTGCGCCACCGCCTCCGCCGCGACCCGCTCGATTCGGTGGGATCGGGCGCCCGGGTCGACCGCGCGCTCGCCGAAACGCTGCCCGAAGCGCTGCACGGGCCGGTTCCGGCGTGACGGCGGCACCGGGCCAGCCATCCGCGTCCGGCCACGGCTGGGCCGATGCCTGCCTGGCGGTGCGGGTTCTGGCGGTCGATCCGGCGCTCGGCCTCGACCTCTGCGCGCCCCCCGGTGCGGCGCGCGACCATGTCGTGGCCGGGCTGCGCGGGAACCAGCCGGGCGTGCCCTGGCGCCGCCTGCCGGCCGGAGTGCCCGAGGCACGGCTGATCGGCGGGCTCGACCTCGCCGGCACGCTGGCGGCGGGGCGGCCCGTGGTCCTGCGGGGGCTCCTGGCGGATTGCGACGGCGGGCTGCTGGTCGTCGCCTCGGCCGAACGGCTCGATCCTGGCCTCGCCGCCCAGCTCTGCCGCGCCCTCGACACGGGGCAGGTGAGGCTCGAGCGCGACGGCCTGTCGGCCGCGACACCCGCCCGGTTCGGCGTCGTGGCGCTGGACGAGGGGCGGGAGGCGACCGAGGGCACGCCGCCGGCCCTGCGCGACCGGCTCGCGCTGCGGCTCGACCTCCGGGCCCTCGGCCACCGGGACTGCGGCCCGATCCCGGTCGAAGCGGACGCCATCGCGGCGGCGCGGCTCCGCCTTCCCGCCGTTTCGGCCGGTCCCGACATGGCCGAAGCCCTCTGCGCGGCCGCCGACGTGCTCGGCCTGGCGGGGCTGCGCGGGCCCCTGCTGGCTCTCAGGGTGGCCCGGGCCTGCGCGGCGCTCGCCGATCGCCCCAGCGTGTCGACCGACGACCTCGCGGCGGCGGCCCGGCTCGTGCTCGGCCCGCGCGCCACGCGGCTGCCGGCGCCGGACCGGGACGCCGGCGACGACCGGCCTGCCCCCGAGCCCGACGGACCCGACCAAACCCCGCCGGAGCAGGACCCAGGCCCGGATCCGGCCGAGAATTCGGCCGATCCCGAGCCCCCGCGTGACGACGAGCCCTCCACCGGCGCGGGACGCCTCGAGGCCATGGCGGTCGCGGCCGCGACGGCGGCGCTGCCCGGCGATGTCCTCGCCGCCCTCGCCTCGGCCGCGGCTGCGACGCCGCACGGGGTCGCGACGGGCGGGCGGGCAGGGGCCGAAACCGGCAGCGGCCGGCGGGGTCGGCCGGTCGCGGCGCGGCGCGGCGCGCCGGCCCGGGGCCGCACCCTCGATGTCCTGGCGACGTTGCGGGCCGCCGCGCCCTGGCAGGCGATGCGGGGCCGAAGGCCGGGCGCCGCCATCCGCCTGCGGGCCGAAGACCTGCATGTGCGGCGCCGGCGCGACCGCCAGCGCGGCCTCACCATCTTCGCCGTGGACGCGTCGGGCTCCGCCGCGCTGGGGCGGCTCGCCGAAGCGAAAGGCGCGGTCGAACTCCTGCTCGCCGCCTGCTACGTCCGGCGGGACGAGGTGGCGCTGGTGAGCTTTCGCGGCAGCGAAGCCGAGGTCCTGCTGCCGCCGACCCGCGCGCCCGCCCGGGCCAAGCGCGAACTCGCGGCCTTGCCGGGCGGCGGGGCGACGCCGCTCGCCAGCGGAGTCGCGGCCGCACTCGGCCTCGCGCTCGCCGCCGTTCGCGCCGGGCGCCGTCCCGTCCTGGCGCTGCTCACGGACGGCCGCGGCAACGTCGCGCGCGACGGCACGCTGGATCGCGCCCGCGCCACCGAGGACGGGCTCGCGGCCGGCCGGGCGGTGCGGTCCGCCGGGATCGCGGCCGTCGTGATCGACGTGTCGCCCCGCCCGGGGCCCGCCGCCGCGCGGCTGGCCTCCGAGATGGGAGCCACCTACCTGCCCCTGCCGCTGGCCGATGCGCGCGGCATCGCGGGCGCGGTGCGGACCGTCACCGAGCCGGACAGGAGACGGCCGTGACGGCCCCGCTCGACTGGCGCCGCGAGGGGCGCGACTGGCCCAACCGGGAGCACAGCCGGTTCGTCGCCGCCGGCGGCATCACCTGGCACGTCCAGGAGATGGGGCAGGGGCCGCGGTTGCTGCTGCTGCACGGCACGGCCGCCTCGACCCATTCCTTCGCGGGCCTGGCGCGCCTGCTGGCGCCGCACTTCTCGCTGCTGATCCCGGACCTGCCGGGCCACGCCTTCACCGAGGCGCCGGCGCGTGGCCGCGTGTCGCTGCCGATCATGCGCGACATGCTCGCGGCCCTGCTCGTCGAGACGGGCTTCGTGCCGGCGCTCGCGGCCGGCCATTCGGCCGGTGCCGCCGTGCTGGTCCGGGCCGCGCTGGACCTGCCGGGCTTCCGGCCTCGTCGGCTCGTCGCCCTCAACGGCGCCCTGCTGCCCTTCGCCGGCCTCACCGGCAAATTCGCGCCCGGCCTCGCGCAGCTGCTGTTCCTCAATCCTGTCGCGCCGCGCGTCTTCGCCTTCTTCGCCGGCGATGAATCGGTCAAGCGCCTCGTCGGCAACATGGGCTCGCGGATCGACCGCGACGGCATCCGTCTCTACCGCCGTCTGATGGGCAACGCGGCCCACGTCACCGGCGCCCTGCGGATGATGGCGGACTGGGACCTCGACGGCCTCGCCGGCGACCTGCCGCGTCTCGCCGTGCCGCTCACGCTCGTGGTGGCGGCGGGGGACCGTGCGGTGCCGCCCGCATCGGCCGAGAGCGTGGCGGCGCGGCTGCCCGGCGCCGAGATCCGCCCGCTGCGCGGCGTCGGGCATCTCGCCCACGAGGAGAAGCCAGCCCTCGTCGCCGAAGTGCTGCTCGACCTCGCGCGCCGCGACGGCCTGATCGCGCCCGTGGCCTGACCCCGCGCCGGCCATGGCGTCGACCGCTCCGAGAAGGCTGTGAACACTGTCTGGCCAATCGGCGATTGGCTTGACAGGTTTGGTCGCCGCCAGGATAGTCCCCGAACAAGATCAAAGGCCGGGGATGCGGGCGTTGACGAGGGCTGGGACCGACTGCCGATGCTGACCCTTTCACCCGCACCTGGGGCAACACGGTCATCCGGAGACGGCGGCCGGCGCGCCCGGCCCGGCCGCGACGTCTTGCCCGGGCAGCCAGTCGGCACACTGCCGAGGCTGGCGGTCCGCGTCGTCCGGCCCTGACGGCCCGCCCCGCACCGCTCCTTCCATCCCGTGAGGCCCGTCTCACCAAAGCGCCGCAGAGCGCAGGTCACAACCGTCCGTCCCTTCGTCGAGGAAACTCCCATGAAAGCGCTCGTCACCACCGCTCTGCTCGCCATCTCCGCTGTCCCGGCCGTCGCGGCCGACACCAAGGACATGAAGATCGCGCTCTCCAACAACTACGCCGGCAACAGCTGGCGCCAGGCGATGCTCAAGAGCTGGGAGACCGTGACCAAGAAGGCCGTGGCGGACGGCGCCGTGGCCGAGGCCCCCGCCTTCACGACCTCGGAGAACCAGGCGACCGAGCAGGCCGCGCAGATCCAGAACATGATCCTGCAGGGTTACAACGCCATCGTGATCGATGCCGCCTCGCCGACGGCGCTCAACGGCGCCATCAAGCAGGCCTGCGACGCCGGCATCGTGGTGGTGACCTTCGACGGCATCGCCACCGAGCCCTGCGCCTACCGGATCGCGGTCGACTTCAAGAAGCTCGGCGCCATGCAGATCGACTACTTCAAGAGCCGCGGCATCAAGGGCAACGTGCTCGAAGTGCGCGGCCTCGCGGGCGTCTTCGTCGACGACGAGATCCATGCCGGCATCGAGGCCGGCGTGAAGGCCGACCCCGACCTCAAGATCGTCGGCAGCGTGCACGGGAACTGGACCCAGACGGTCGCCCAGAAGGAAGTCGCCGGCATCCTGCCGACCCTGCCCGAGGTGGTCGCCGTGGCGACACAGGGCGGCGACGGCTTCGGCACGGCCGAGGCCTTCAAGGATGGCGGCCGCAAGACGCCGGTGATCTTCCTCGGCAACCGCGAGGACGAACTCACCTGGTGGAAGCAGCAGAAGGACGCCAACGGCTACCAGACCATGTCGGCCTCGATCGCGCCGGGGTCCTCCACCTTCGCCTTCTGGGTCGCCAAGAAGATCCTCGCCGGAGAGACGCTGCCCAAGGACATGACGCTGCCCATCACGGTCGTGACGCAGGACAACCTCGAACAGCAGCTCAAGAACACCGAGAAGGGCAGCGTCACCAACGTCGAGTACAAGGAAGCCGACGTGTCCGCCCTGCTGGGCGGCCAGGCCAAGTGACGCGCCTCGGCGGGGGCGGGGACGGGTCCGCCGCCTCCGCCGAGGGGACCGGCGTCGGGCCGGTCTTCGTCGAGCTGCGCGGCGTCGCCAAGAGCTTCGGCGCCGTGCGGGCGCTGCGGCCGGTCGATTTCGAGGTCCGCCGGGGCGAATGCCTCGGCCTCGTGGGCCATAACGGCGCCGGCAAGTCGACGCTCATGAACGTGCTCTCGGGCGCCCTCGCGGCGAGCGCCGGGACACTGGCGATCGGGGGCGAGGACCTCACGGGGCGCTATGACGTCCGTGCGGCCCACCACGCCGGCGTGCGCTGCGTGTTCCAGGAACTGTCGCTGTGCCCGAACCTCAGCATCGCCGAGAACGCCCGCATCGCCCATCCAACGCTGCGGGGCTTCGGCTGGCGGCGACGGGCGGCGGCGCTGATGCAGGACGCCCTCGACGGCATCTTCCCGGGGCACGGGCTCGCCATGTCGGACCTCGTCGGCGACCTGTCGATCGGGCGCCGCCAGATGGTCGAGATCGCGCGGGCCTTCACCGAGACGACCGAGAAGGCCCGGCTGGTCATCCTCGACGAGCCGACCTCCTCGCTCGACGCCTCGGCGGCGGAGCAGCTCGTGGCGGCCGCCCGGCGGTTCTCGGCGGCGGGCGGCAGCGCCATCGTGATCTCCCACAAGATCAACGAGATCCTGGCGGTCGCCGACCGCATCGTGGTGATGAAGGACGGAACCGTGGTGGACGACAGGCCTCGCCCGGCCTGGACGCGGGGCGGCATCGTCGACGCCATGGGCCACGCGGTCGAGCGCATCCGCAGCCTCCGGGCCTCGACGGCGACGCCCGAGATCCTCGTCGAGGGGCCGGCCGCGCGGAGCGGCAGCCTCGCCTTCAGGGCGGCGCGGGGCGAGATCGTCGGCCTCGCCGGGCTCGCCGGGCATGGCCAGACCGAGATGCTGCTCGCCATCCAGGCGCGGCGCCGCGGCATCGCGGTCTCGGGCGACGTCGCCCTCGTTCCCGGCGACCGCACCACGGACGGGGTCTTCCCGCTCTGGTCCATCGCGCGCAACATGTCGGCCCGCTGGCTGCCGCATCTGCGCCGGCGCGGGCTCATCGACCTCGGGCGCGAGCGCGAGGCGGCCGCAGGCTGGCGCGAGCGCCTGGCGCTGAAGACGCCCGACCTGTCGAACCCCATCCTGTCCCTGTCGGGCGGAAACCAGCAGAAGGCGCTCTTCGCCCGCGCCCTCGGCTCGCCCGCCGGCATCATCCTGATGGACGATCCCATGCGCGGCGTCGATATCGGCACCAAACAGGACGTCTATGCCATGATCGCCCGGGAAGCCGAGGCGGGGCGCACCTTCCTCTGGTACACGACCGAAATGGACGAACTCTTCTACTGCGACCGGACCTATGTCTTCCACGACGGCCTGATCGTGAAGGAACTCGCGGCAGCCGAGATGTCGGAGAACGCCGTCGTGCAGGCCTCCTTCCAGGACCATGCCTGATGGGAGTCGCCCGGCCGTCCGCGGCCCTCGTATCGTCCATCGCCGAACGGCTCCTCCCCGCCATCACGCTGGCGGCCCTGCTGGCGGGCATCTTCCACCAGCAGCCGCGGGCCATGTCGTATTTCGGCCTCGACCTGCTCCTCAACCTGTCGGTCCCCATCATCTTCGCGACGCTCGCCCAGATGATGATCATCGCCATCAACGACCTCGACCTGTCGATCGGCTCCTTCGTGTCGCTCGTCGCCTGCATCGGCTCGACGCTGCTGACCACCCAGCCCCTCCTGGGCTGGCTCGCGCTCCTCGGCGGCATCGGCGCCTACGCGCTCATCGGCGCGCTCATCGAATGGCGGCGCCTGCCGTCGATCGTGGTGACGCTCGGCCTGTCCTTCGTGTGGCTCGGCCTCGCCGTCATCGTCCTGCCGACGCCCGGCGGTCATGCGCCGGGTGTCCTGTCCACGGTGATGAAGGCGAAGCCGCCGCTGGCGCCACTGGCCGTCTACGTCGCCGCCGTCGTGGCGGGGATCGGATGGCTCGCGGTGTCGCGCTCCTCCTTCGGCGTCGTGCTGCGCGGGGCCGGCGGCAACCCGCGCTCGGTCGCCCGCGCGGGCTGGTCGATGCTTGGGATCCGCGTCGTCGTCTATGCCACCGCGGGCGTGCTGGGAACGCTGTCGGGCCTGTCGCTGCTCGGCCTCACGACGTCGGGCGACGCCAACATCGCGTCCCGCTACACGCTGGTGTCGATCGCGTCGGTGATCCTCGGCGGCGCGTCCTTCACGGGCGGTCGGGTCTTTCCCATCGGCGCCGTGCTGGGCGCCCTGACGCTGACGCTCGCGGCCTCGTTCCTCACCTTCATGCGGATCAATCCCGATTGGCAGATCGGCGCGCAGGGGCTGATCCTGATCGCCGTCCTGGCGCTGCGGGCGCTGCTGACCCGCGCCAAGGAGGCCGTCTGATGCTCGCCGTGCTCCGCCGCAGGATCGGCGCCGCGCCGTGGATCTGGTCGTTCCTCGGCACGGGCCTCACCTGGCTCGTCACGCTCTGGATCTCCGGCGGGCGGGGCGGGGACCAGATCCTGTCGGCCGCCCTCACCTTCTCGTCCTTCACCGTGCTGGTGTCGCTCGGCCAGATGATGGTCATCACGACCGGGCCCGGCAACGTCGACCTGTCGATCCCCTCGGTCATCGCGCTGTCGAGCGCCGTGGCCATGCTGGTGATGAACGAACAGGGCGCCCTCATCGTCCCGGGGCTGCTGGCCGCCGTCGCGGCCGGCCTCGCGGTGGGGCTCGGCAATTACGGCCTCATCCGCCTGCTGCGCATCCCGCCCATCATCGCGACGCTGTCGTCGAGCCTCGTCGTCATGTCGATCGCCATCGTCCTCGGCCGCGGCCTCAAGATCAAGCCGCCGCAGGCCTATGCCGATGCCGTGACGGCCAAGCTCGCCGGGATCCCGCTCCTGGCCGTGCTGGCACTCCTCGCCGCGGTCGCGATCTCCTTCGTGCTGGAGCGCACGCTCTATGGCCGGACGGTCTCGGCGATCGGCCAGAGCCGCCGCATCGCACGGCTCGCGGGGCTCGACGTCGAGCGCGCCAGCCTCGTCACCTACATGCTGTCGGGCGCCCTCGCGGGCCTCACGGGCGCGCTCATCGCGGGCTTCGCGGGCGGCAACTCGCTCGACCAGGGTGCCGAATACCTCCTGCTCACCATCGCGGTCGTGGTGGTGGGCGGGACCTCGGTCTCGGGCGGGCGCGCCAGCGTGCCCGGCATCTGGGGCGCGGCCCTGTTCATGTTCCTGATCGTCACCATGCTCAACGCGTCGGGCGTCTCGCCCGGCTCGCGCATGCTGCTGACGGGCCTCATCATCATCGGCGTGATCGCGGCGGGCGGCAGCGAGCCGCCGGTGCGCTGACGCGCGGGCCTCACCACGCCTTGCGGGGCATCCGCCAGGGCAGGAAGGTCTTGATGATGGGGTTGCGGAACCGGTCCAGCGACAGGCTCTCGTGGATCGCCTCCGCGCGATGGCCGAGCAGCCCGGTCTCCAGGATGGAGCGGGCGTAGAAGGGCCCGTCCTCGAGCGTCTTCACCACGCGGGCCGCGCCGGCCTCGGCCCGGGTGCCGCGCGAGACGCCCCAGAGCGTCCGCGGCAGTCGGGCGGGCGGGGGCGGGGCGAAGTCCAGCACGCCCCGCTCCGGGTCGAACAGGATCGCCAGCGTGCAGGTGTCGCCGCCCCGCGTCTCGAGGTCGTAGAGCACGGCCGTCCCGTCCGGCGTCGCGGCCCGCGACCAGTCCCAGCGCCGGAAGGTCGCCTCGAGGGCGGCGTCGCCGCGGTTGTGGTCGAAGTAGCCGGTGCCCGACCAGCGCAGGTCCGGTCGGTCCATCTCGACCTCGACGCGGGCGCAGGGCGCGATCGGCCACCAGCAGTGGTTGCCGGTCTCGTCGAGCACGATCGGGTGGTTCACCACGGCCTCCGGGTAGAGCCGCACCCGCCCGCGCACCCGCCGCGGAAGCGGGGCCGTCACCTCGTCGATGTCCACCGTGAGGCAGGTACCGTCCCAGCGCAGCGCGCTCGGGCCGATGCGCAACGTGCCCTCGTCCCGCGACAGGTCCTTGCGGCTTCGCTCCGTCATGGCCCAGCGGCGCTCGGAGCCGTAGAGCGCGACGTTGAGCGCGCAATGGTCCGCCGGTGCGCGCCGGCCCGTCCAGGCGTAATAGGGCGAGAAGACGCTGCCGATGAAGGCGATGAGGGTCAGGCCCTCGCGCCCGTCCTCGCTCAGCGCATCGACGTACCACCACGCATAGCCGTTCGCGTCGACTTCGATGTCGAAGCGCAGTCCCGCATGAGGCTCTCCGCCGCCAGCCGGCCCGACAGCGCGGCCATCGGCACGCCCGAGCCCGGATGCACGCTCCCGCCCGCGAGGAAGAGCCCTGGCAGCCGGCTGCGCGACCCGGGGCGACGGAACGAAGCCATCCACCCATGCGAGGCCGGCCCGTAGAGCGCTCCGCCCGTTCCCGGGAACAGGTCCGAGAAGTCGCTCGGCGTCGTGGCCAGCGTCGAGCCGGGCGGCCGCGCCACCGAAAGACCGCAGCGCTCCAGCTGGCGGAAGGTCCGCTCCTCGCATGTCCGGCTCTCCTCGGGTGTGTAGCGGTGACGATCGCCGTCGGCCGGCGCGTTGACGATGGCGAGCGCCCGCTCGACGTGGCCGGGCGCGGGCGGCAGGGCGCCCTCGCCGCGGTCCTGGGCGCAGAGGTAGACGGTGGGCTCGTCGGGGATGCGGCCCTGGCGCAGCGCGTCGAACTCGGCCGGATAGTCGTCCGAGAAGAAGACGTTGTGGCGGACGAGGTCGCGCCCCGCCATGCGGGCCGCCATCGCCACCGTGAAGGCGGACAGCGAGCGCGCGGCGGGCGCCGTCGCCGGCACCGCCGCCATGGCGGAGCGCCCGGCCCGGCCGGAGGCGAGGGCGGCGGCGTCGCCGTTCCACAGGACCGCGTCGGCGGTGATCCGCTCGCCGCCGCGCAGCGCCACCCCGGCGGCGCGCCCGCCCGCCACGAGGATTTCGGCGACGTCGCAATGGGTGCGGAACCGCACGCCCCGCGCCTCGCAGAGCCCGGCCAGCGCCCGCGCCAGCGCGCCGAGCCCTCCCGCGACGGACCACACGCCGCGGGCCTCGACATGGGCGACGAGCATCAGCGTCGCGGGCGCCGCGAAGGGCGAGGAGCCGCAATAGGTCGCGTAGCGGCCGAACAGCTGCCGCAGCCGCGGGTCCTCGAAGAGGTCGCCGAGCGCCCGCCACAGCAGCGTGTAGGGCTGGATGCGCAGCATGCCGCCGAAGCCGCCGAGACCCGCGCGGCTCATCAGCACCATGGGGTTGGCGGGCCGGTCGGCGTGGATGAAGGGCTTGTCGAGCGCCTCGTAGACGGCGGCGGCCTGCCGCGAGAAGGCCTCGAAGGCCCGCGCCGCGCCGGCGCCCGCGAAGGCGCCGACGGCCGCGGCCGAGCGGGCCGGGTCGTCGTAGAGGTCGAGGCTCGCGCCGTCGGGCCAATGATGCCGGGCGAGGAGGCTCTGGCGCGTCAGCGCGACGTGGTGATCGAGCGTCTCGCCGGCATCCGCGAAGACCGCGTCGAACACGTGGCGCAGGGTGAAGACCGTGGGTCCCGCGTCGACGAGATGATCCCCGACCTTGACCTGGCGCAGCTTGCCGCCGGGCGTGCCCGCACGCTCCAGCACGGTGACGCGTGCCCCCTGGCGGGCGAGGTCCAACGCCGCCACGAGACCCCCGATCCCGGCCCCGACCACGACGACTTGCAGTTCGGGCATGGGCGGGCGTCCGCTCCCCCGATCGCCCCGGTGGCGACCGAGTGTCCAATTTACATGACACTCGGTCGCTGTCAAAAACCACCATGCGATTGACGTTCTCTCTTTCGAATCGCCCCGGTACGGTCAAGATCCGAGCCGCCGCGGCACGCCTCCGGTCGGCGCTGCGCGACCGCATGGACGATTGGGCCGATCGTGCCCTGCTCAATCCGGGATTGATCGGCGCCGCCCTGCGTTTCCCCGGCAGCCGCGCCGTGGCCCGGCGGCGGGCGGGTGCGCTCTTCGACCTCTGCGCGGGCTTCGTCTATTCGCAGGTGCTGGTCGCCTGCGTCAGGCTCGACCTCTTCGCGCTGTTGCGCGCCGGGCCGCGCCGGCTCCCCGACCTCGCGGCGCGCCTCGGGCTCGACCAGGCGGCGGCACGCCGCCTGCTCGATGCCGCGGCCGCGCTGGCACTGCTGAAGCGCGCCGGACCGGACCAGTATCGCCTCGGGCCGCTCGGACGGGCCGTGCTGGTCGACCCCGGCATCGCCGCCATGGTCGAGCACCACGGGCTCCTCTACGCCGACCTTTCCGACCCCGTGGCGCTGCTGCGCGGCGGCGAGGGCGGTGCCCTCGGGGCGTTCTGGTCCTACAGCGGCACCCGGCAGGCGGCCGACCACGACGGCGCCCGCACCGGCGGCTACACGCGGCTGATGGCGGCCTCGCAGGCGATGGTGTCGCGCGAGGTGGTGGCGGCCGTGCCGTTCCACCGCTATCGGCGCCTCGTCGACGTCGGCGGCGGCGAGGGGGCCTTCCTCGAAGCCGTCGCCCGGGCCGCGCCGGCGCTCGATCTCGTTCTCTTCGACCTGCCCTCCGTGGCCGATGCCGCGGCGGCCCGATTCGCCCGGGCCGGCCTGTCGGCCCGCGCCCAGGCCGTCGGCGGCGACTTCCGCCACGATGCGATTCCCGCCGGCGCGGACCTGATCTCCCTCGTGCGCGTGCTCCATGACCACGACGACGACACGGTGAAGAACCTGCTCGCGGCCGTTCGCCGCGCCCTCGTGCCCGGCGGCACGCTGCTGGTGGCCGAGCCGCTCGCCGAGACGGCCGGCGCCGAACGCGTGGGGGATGCCTACTTCGGGTTCTATCTGCTCGCCATGGGCCAGGGTCGGGCGCGCAGCCGGCCCGAGATCGCCGGCATGCTGCGGGCGGCGGGCTTCGTCGGCATCGCCGGGCACAGGACCGCACTGCCCCTGGTCACCAGCGTCATCACGGCCCGCACACCGGTCGAGCTCACGCATGTGTAAAGGCAACTTGACACCGGGGATCGTCCACCCTTCTATACAAACATAGCTTCATGAACCGGGCGCAGGGAGGGGCGGCGTGAGAACATCGGCGATGCTCCTCCGGAGACCCGGCGACCTGTCCCTCGCCACGGTCGCGCTGATCGATCCCGGCCCCGGCGACGTCGTGGTCGAGGTCGAGACGTCGGGCGTGTCGACCGGCACCGAGCGCCTGCTGTGGTCGGGCGAGATGCCCGACTTCCCCGGCCTCGGCTATCCCCTGGTGCCCGGCTACGAGGCCGTGGGCCGCGTAGTGGCGGCGCGGGACCCGGCGGCGCCCGCGGTCGGCACGCGCGTCTTCGTGCCCGGGGCATCCTGCTACAAGGATGCGCGCGGGCTGTTCGGCGCCTCGGCGGCGACCCTGGTGGTGCCGTTCGGGCGCGTCGTCCCACTGCCCGAGACGCTGGGCGAGGAGGCGACCCTGCTGGCGCTGGCCGCGACCGCGCAGCACGCCCTCGCGGGAGGCGCCGCGCCCGACCTCATCGTGGGCCACGGCGTGCTGGGCCGGCTGCTGGCCCGCCTCGCCATCGCCTCCGGTGCGCCGGCCCCGACAGTGTGGGAGCGGGCCGAGGCCCGCCGCGGCGGAGCGCTCTCCTATCCGGTCCTGGATCCCGCCCGCGACCCCCGCCGCGACTACCGGGTGATCTACGACGTGTCGGGCGACGCCGCCGTCCTCGACACGCTGGTGCAGCGGCTCGCGCCGGGCGGCGAGATCGTCCTCGCGGGCTTCTACAAGGACCCGCTCGCCTTCGCCTTCGCGCCCGCCTTCATGCGCGAAGCCCGCCTGCGGGTCGCCGCGCAATGGAAGCCCGCCGACATGGCCGCCGTGCTGGCGCTGGTCGCCGCGGGCGCGCTGCCGCTCGGCGGCCTCCTCACCCATCGCGAACCCGCCGCACGGGCTGCCGACGCCTGTCGCACGGCCTTCGGTGACCTCGACTGCCTGAAGATGATCCTCGACTGGAAGGACCTGCGATGACCGACCTCGCTCTCGCGCCGCGGCCCGCATCGGCCCCGGCCGCGGTGCCCTCGGCGGCCGCGGCCTCCGGCACCCAGATCATCGCCATCTACGGCAAGGGCGGCATCGGCAAGAGCTTCACGCTCGCCAACCTCAGCTACTCGATGGCCCAGGGCGGCAAGCGCGTGCTGCTGATCGGCTGCGACCCGAAGAGCGACACGACCTCGCTGCTCTTCGGCGGCCGGGCCTGCCCGACCATCATCCAGACCTCGTCGGCCAAGCGGGCGGCGGGCGAGGAGGTCGCCATCGGCGACGTCTGCTTCAAGCGCGACGGCGTCTTCGCCATGGAACTCGGCGGGCCGGAAGTCGGCCGCGGCTGCGGCGGCCGCGGCATCATCCACGGCTTCGAGCTGCTGGAGAAGCTCGGTTTCCACGACTGGGGTTTCGACTACGTCCTGCTGGACTTCCTGGGCGACGTGGTGTGCGGCGGCTTCGGCCTGCCGATCGCCCGCGACATGTGCCAGAAGGTCATCGTGGTGGGGTCGAACGACCTGCAGTCGCTCTACGTCGCCAACAACGTGTGCTCGGCGGTCGAGTATTTCCGCAAGCTCGGCGGCAACGTCGGCGTGGCGGGCCTCGTCATCAACAAGGACGACGGCACCGGCGAGGCGCAGGCCTTCGCGGCGGCGGCCGGCATCCCGGTCCTCGCCGCCATCCCGGCCGACGAAGACATCCGTCGCAAGAGCGCCAATTACGAGATCATCGGCCGCCCCGGCGGGCGCTGGGCGCCGCTGTTCGAGGACCTCGCCGAGGCCGTGGGGGCGGCCCCGCCGGTGCAGCCCTCGCCGCTCGGCCAGGACGAACTGCTCGGCCTCTTCAAGGGCGAGAGCGTGGGGCGCGGCGTGACGCTGCAGCCCGCCACCGCGGCGGACATGCGCGGCATCGCGGCGATCGAGCGCCCGTCGCTCGAAATCATCTACGACGCCGCCTGAGGCCGCCCCCATGACGGACCGCAGCGCAGGCCCCCTCGACGACCGCGATGCCACGCTGCGCGAGGCGGACGACGGCTTCGTGCAGGACATCGGTGCCGCGCCCGAAGGCGAGACGGCCTCCTGCCACGGCGGCCGGGACGAGATGCGCCGCGCCGCCGCCCGCGCCGGCGCCTCGGACGTGATGGACCGGCTCGCTGCCGATTACCCCATGGGTCCGCACGACCAGCCCCAGAGCATGTGCCCCGCCTTCGGCAGCCTGCGGGTCGGCCTGAGGATGCGCCGCACCGCCACGATCCTGTCGGGCTCGGCCTGCTGCGTCTACGGGCTGACCTTCACGTCGCACTTCTACGGCGCGCGCCGCTCGGTGGGCTACGTGCCGTTCTCCTCGGAGACGCTGGTCACCGGCAAGCTGTTCGAGGACATCCGCGACGCCGTCCACGCCATGGCGGACCCAGCCCTCTACGACACGATCGTGGTGACGAACCTGTGCGTGCCGACCGCCTCCGGCGTGCCGCTGCGTCTGCTGCCCGACGAGATCAACGGGGTGCGCATCATCGGCATCGACGTGCCCGGCTTCGGCGTGCCGACCCATGCCGAGGCCAAGGACGTGCTGGCCGGCGCCATGCTGGCCTATGCCCGCCGCGAGGCCGAGGCCGGCCCGGTGCAGCCGCCGCGCGACGGGCGCTCCGAGCGCCCCACGGTGGCGCTGCTGGGCGAGATCTTTCCGGCCGACCCCGTCGTGATCGGCCGCATGCTGGAGCCGATGGGGCTCGCGGCCGGCCCCACGGTGCCGACCCGCGAGTGGCGGGAACTCTACGCGGCGCTCGATTGCCGTGCGGCGGCGGCCCTCCACCCCTTCTATGCCTCGGCGACGCGCCAGTTCGAGGCGGCCGGCCGGCCCGTGGTGGGCTCGGCCCCGGTCGGGCACGACGGCACGGCCGCCTGGCTCGGCGCCATCGGCGCCGCCTGCGGCGTCTCCCCGGCCGCCGTCGACCGGGCCCGGGACGCCGTCCTGCCCGCCATCCGGGGCGCGCTCGCGGCGGCCCGCATTTCGGGCCGGATCACCCTGTCGGGCTACGAGGGCTCCGAGCTCCTCGTCGGGCGTCTGCTGGTCGAATGCGGGGCGGACCTGCGCTACGTCGGCACCGCCTGCCCGCGCACCGCGGCCTCCGAGGCCGACCGGGACTGGCTCGAGGCGCGCGGCGTCCTCGTGCGCTACCGCGCCTCGCTCGAACACGACCTCGCCGCCGTCCGGGAATTCAAGCCGGACCTCGCCATCGGCACGACGCCGGTGGTGCAGCACGCCAAGACCGGCGGCACGCCCGCCCTCTATTTCACGAACCTCATCTCGGCCCGGCCGCTCATGGGCCCGGCAGGGCCCGGAGCGCTGGCGCAGGTCGTCAATGCCGCCCTCGCGTCGAAGCCGCGGTTCGACGCGATGTCGGCCTTCTTCGCCGGCGTGGGGGAGGGGGCCGCCGCCGGAATCTGGCCCGACGCGCCGGGCAGCCGCCCGCGCCGCGCCGCGCCCCCGCGCGTCAGCGTCAAGGCCGTGGCGGGCCGTGCCGCCGGGAGGGTCGGCTGATGCTCACGATGGACCACGACCGGGCGGGCGGTTACTGGGGGGCGGTCTATTGCTTCGCCGCCATCAAGGGGCTTCAGGTCGTCATCGACGGCCCGGTCGGCTGCGAGAACCTGCCCGTCACCTCGGTGCTGCATTACTCGGACGGGTTGCCGCCGCACGAACTGCCCATCGTGGTGACCGGCCTCTCCGAGGAGAACCTCGGCCGCACCGGCACCGAAGGCGCCATGAAACGCGCCCATGCGGTCCTCGACCCCGCCAAGCCGGCCGTGGTGGTGACGGGTTCGATCGCCGAGATGATCGGGGGCGGCGTCACGCCGGAAGGCACCAAGCTTCGGAGGTTCCTGCCCCGGACCATCGACGAGGACCAGTGGCAGGCGGCCGACCGCGCGCTGACCTGGCTGTGGCGCGAGTTCGGCCCGAAGCGGGCCGCCGCCGCGCCGCCGCCGCGGCCCGAGGGTACGAAGCCGCGGGTCAACATCATCGGGCCGAGCTACGGCATGTTCAACATGCCGAGCGACCTCGCCGAGATCCGCCGCCTCGTCGAGGGCATCGGCGCCGAGGTCAACCTCACCTTCCCGCTCGGGGCGCATCTCGACGACGTGCCGGCGCTGGCCGAAGCCGAGGCCAGCGTATGCCTCTATCGCGAGTTCGGCCGCGGCCTCTGCGAGGCGCTGGACCGCCCCTATCTCCAGGCTCCCATCGGCCTCCATGCCACGACCGCCTTCCTGCGGGCGCTCGGCGCGACGCTGGGGCTCGATCCCGAGCCCTTCATCGCACGCGAGAAGCACACGACCGTGAAGCCGCTCTGGGACCTGTGGCGCTCCGTGACGCAGGACTTCTTCGCCACCGCCTCCTTCGCCGTGGTGGCGAACGAGACCTACAGCCGGGGATTGCGGGCCTTCCTCGAGGACGAGATGGGCCTGCCCTGCACGCTGTCGGTGCCGCGGCGCGCCGGGGGCAAGACCGACAATGCCGCCATCAAGGCGGCGCTGACCGGGACGCCGCCGCTCGTCGTCTTCGGCTCGGTGAACGAGCGCATGTATCTCGCCGAGGGCGGCGGCCGGGCCTCGTTCATCCCGGCCTCGTTCCCCGGGACCGCCATCCGCCGCCACACCGGCACGCCCTACATGGGCTTCTCGGGCGCGACCTACCTGGTTCAGGAGGTCTGCAACGCGCTGTTCGACGCCCTGTTCCACATCATCCCGCTCGCCGGGCAGATGGATGCCGTGGCGGCGACGCCCGCCGCCCAGCGCCACGCCGAGCTGCCCTGGGACGAGGAGGCGCGCGCGGCGCTCGACCATACGGTCGCGACCCAGCCCGTCATCGTGCGCATCTCGGCCGCCAAGGCCCTGCGCGACGCCGCCGAACGCGATGCCCGCCGCACGGGCTCGCCCCGGGTCGGGCTCGATCACCTGCGACGGGCCGGCGGCCGCGCCGCGCCTGCCGATCACCTTCAAGCGGAGACCGTGTGATGAGCGTCCTCACCTTCGACCATCGCGGCTCCCGCGCCGCCGGCACGAGCCGTTCGGCCGCCCGCCGCGACTACCTGCTGCTGCTCGGCGCCACCTATCCGCTGTTCGTCGCCGGCGTGGCGCTGCGCCGCCTCGTCCCCGGCGCCGGCCGCCGGCCATCCTCCTTCATCGCCGCCGTGCGCAGCCGCGCCGCCGCCGTGATCCCGTTTGCCTTCATGGGCTGACCCCGCCGCGACCCGCTGCGCCCTGGAGCCTGGCCGCGGCATCCACACCCGCATGAGGAACCCCAGACGATGCCAGAACAACCCGTCCCATACGTCGACCGAGACAGGATCTCCCTGTCCGGCCTGACGAGACCCGAGGCGCAGGAATTCAACAGATTCTTCCTGATCTCCTTCGTGGTCTTCACCCTCATCGCCATCGTGGCGCACTTCCTCGTCTGGCAGTGGCGGCCGTGGCTGCAGGGGGGCGCGCCCGTCAACACGTCGATGATCGACGCGGTGAGACCCTTCCTGTCGATGCTGGGCTGAGGAGCTGGCCATGTATCAAGTCTGGTTGCTCTTCGATCCCCGCCGCGCCCTCATCGGCCTCTTCACCTTTCTCCTGGTGCTGGCGCTGCTGATCCACTTCATCCTGCTCTCGACGAGCCGGTACAACTGGATCGAGGGACCCGCACCCTCCGTCATCGGCACCAAGATGACGGCCCCCCCGGCGGCGCCGACCTCCACCACCAACACGGCCCCCAAGCCGTGAGGCGATAGGCGTCCCGCCCGATCGACTCGCTCCGGTCCCACCGGGGCGAGCGCGGCCGGGCCTTGGACACCGCGCCGGGACGACCGGCCGGTGTCCGCCCAAGGTGCCGGCGGCTTTCCCCGAAGGCCGCCCCGTCCGGCCGCGCGCCAGCGCGACCCTCCCGTCATCGTGCCTCCGATCGCCGGAAAGGCCTGAACCCATGGCATTGTTGTCATTCGAGCGGAAATACCGCGTCGCCGGCGGCACGCTGGTCGGCGGCCAGCTCTTCGACTTCTGGGTCGGGCCGTTCTACGTCGGCTTCTTCGGCGTGACGGCGATCTTCTTCGCCCTGCTCGGGACGCTGCTGATCTTCTGGTCGGCCGCCATCGGGCCGACCTGGGAGCCGTTCCAGATCAGCATCGATCCGCCGCCGCTGCGCTACGGGCTCGGCTTCGCGCCCCTGCGGGAGGGCGGCCTCTGGCAGCTCGTCACCATCTGCGCGCTCGGCGCCTTCCTGTCCTGGGCGCTGCGCGAGATCGAGATCTGCCGCAAGCTCGCCATCGGCTGGCATACGCCCATCGCCTATCTGACGGCGGTCTTCGCCTATGTGGCGCTGGTGGTCATCCGCCCGATGCTGCTCGGCGCCTGGGGCCACGGCTTTCCCTACGGCATCACCAGCCACCTCGATTGGGTGTCCAACATCGGCTACCAGTTCCTGCACTTCCATTACAACCCGGCCCACATGCTGGCCGTGACGTTCTTCTTCACGACGACGATGTTCCTCGGCCTCCACGCCGGCCTGATCCTGTCGACCGTCAATCCGTCGCAGAAGGACGAGCCCGTCAAGGCCACCGAACACGAGAACACCTATTTCCGGGACTATATCTACTACTCGATCGGCGCCTATGGCCTGCATCGTCTGGGCGCGTTCTTCGCGCTGTCGGCCGGTTTCTGGAGCGCGATCTGCATCATCCTGAGCGGCCCGTTTTGGACCGAGGGTTGGCCGTTCTGGTACAACTGGTTCCTGAGCATCCCCATCAAAGGCCCGGCCGGATTCTGAGACGGGAGGCGCGACCATGGCGAACTTCGAGACCATCTACACCAAGGTCCAGGTGCGTGGGCCCTTCGATCCCGGCGTGTCGCCGGTCCGCCGCACCGAGGACCGCGTCGGGCGGACCTTCTTCTCCTACTGGTTGGGGGCCATCGGCGACCCGCAGGTCGGGCCCTTCTACCTCGGCTGGGAGGGCGTCGTGTCGCTGGTGCTGGGCATCACGGCCTTCGAGATCATCGGCCTCAACATGTGGGCCTCGGTGAACTGGGACCCGATCGCCTTCCTCCGGCTGCTGCCCTTCCTCACGCTCGATCCGCCGGCCGCCAAATACGGCCGCTCGCCCATCGTGCCGCTGCAGGAGGGCGGCTGGTGGATCATCACCGGCGCCTGCCTCACGGCCTCGATCCTGCTCTGGTGGTATCGCGGCTTCCGCCGCGCCCGGGCGCTCGGCATGGGCATGCACGTCTCCTATGCCTTCGCGTCGGCGATCTTCCTCTATCTCAGCCTCGGCTATATCCGGCCGATGATCATGGGCAACTTCTCGGAGGCGCCGCCCTTCGGCATCATCACGCACCTCAACTGGACCGCCACGATCTCGGTCCTGTACGGGAACTGGTACTACAACCCGTTCCACATGCTCTCGATCGTGTTCCTCTACGGCTCGACGATGCTCTTCGCCATGCACGGCTCGACCATCCTGGCGGTGGCCCGGTTCGGGGGCGAGCGCGAGGCCGAGGAGATCGTCGACCGCGGCACGGCGGCCGAGCGCGCCGGCCTGTTCTGGCGCTGGACGATGGGTTTCAACGCCACCTACGAGTCGATCCACCGCTGGGCCTGGTGGTTCGCCATCCTGACGACGTTCTGCGGCGGCATCGGCGTGCTCCTCACCGGCACGGTGGTGGACAATTGGTACCTGTGGGGCGTGAAGCACGGCATCGCCCGCCAATATCCCACGGCCTATCCCGCCTTCCCGATCCCGCCGAGCGCCTTCAAGGACGGTGTCCAATGAGATATCTGCCCTATGTGGCGATCGCGGGCGCGGCGGCGGCCGGCGTGTTCCTGCTGCTGGTGCCGACCTGGGACCGGCCGCCGCTCGTGGCCCAGGACTTCGGTCCTTCGGCGCTCAACCTCGTCACGCTGACGAACCCGCGCCGCCCCCCGCCCTACAACACCGTCCCCGAGCCGCTGCCCGCCGCGGCGGCCGGAGGACCGCTGGCCCGCGACGTGTACAAGAACGTGCAGGTCCTGGGCGACGTGCCCAAGGCCGAGTTCGACCGCCTGATGGTGGCCATCACCCAATGGGTGGCACCCCAGCAGGGCTGCGGCTTCTGCCACAACCTGACGCCCGCGGCCGGCGGGCAGGTCAATTACGCCGACGACGCGCTCTACACCGACAAGGTGGCCCGGCGCATGCTGCAGATGACGCTGAAGATCAACACCGACTGGGGCAACCACGTCGCGCCCTCGGGCGTCGTCTGCTACACCTGCCACCGCGGCGAGAACGTGCCGCCGCGCGTGTGGTACGACCAGCCGGCGCCGGCCCATGCCGGCCTGCTCGGCAAGCCGAGGCCCTGGCAGACCAACGCGCCGACGATCCGCCAGTTCTTCCCGACGGACGGCAACCGCGCCTGGATGGTCAACGACGAGGACAGCAACCTCGAATCCAACGCCGCCCTGCCGGGTGAGCGTGGCAGCGGCGTCGGCAGCGAAGCCAAGGCCGAGTCGCTCTACGTCATGATGATGCTCTGGTCGGACGCGCTCGGCGCCAACTGCAACCTGTGCCACAATTCCCGCGCGCTCAACGATTGGAAGCAGAGCACGCCCTACCGGCTCGACGGGCTCTGGGGCCAGTACCTCACGCAGGACATCAACAAGACCTTCCTGATCCCGGCCGCCTCGCTGTTCCCGGCCGCCCAACTCGGCCTCATGGGCGACACCGCCAAGGTCGAGTGCGGCACCTGCCATGTCGGCCAGCAGAAGCCGCTCGGCGGCTACGACATCATCTCGCATTACCCGGTTCTGGCCCCCAAGGGGGTCTCGGCGGGGCCCGACCAGGCCGTGCGCGACATCATGCGGCCGACCGAGATCGTCGGGCCGGCCTACGACCCGACGGCCAGGACGGTGGCGGTCGACATCCCGGCCTATCCCGCGCCGGGCGGCGACACGGCCTCGGCCGTGCCGGGCGCTCCCATCGGCCCCGCCGTGGCGACGCCCGACGTGCCGCAGACCGGCGTCGCGCCGCCGACCGTGGCGGCCCCGGCCTCGACGACGGTTCCGGCCGGCGGAGCCACGCCGTGAGGGCGCGGCATCGCCTGCTGCGCCCCGCCACCGTCCTCGTCGCGCTCTGCGCCGGCCCGGCCCTGGCGGTCCAGCCCATCCCGCTCGCGGCCGGGCTCTACTGCGGCCCGGGCGACGCCCGGATCGTCGTCGACGTCGCCCGCGACCAGGTGACGATCGACGGCCAGGTCTGCAGCGACCCGGTCATCGCGGCCGATCGCCTGCAATCGAACCAATGCAGCACCGAGGGCGGCCGCAGCGCCGAGATCGTGGTCGACCTGCGCGTCGTCGGGCCGGACTTCGTCCACGACCACGCCTGGTACAGGCGGTGCGGGGACGTGCCGGCGGCCGCGCCCTGATGCAGGCGGACGAAGCCCGCCGGCGCCATGCCGGCGCCTTCGGGGCCGCCGCCGAGGCCTACGAGCGGGGACGGCCCGCCTATCCCGAGGCGGCCCTCGACTGGCTGCTGCCGCGGGCGCCCGCGGCACGGCTTCGGGTGCTCGACCTCGGTGCCGGGACCGGCAAGCTGACCCGCCAGCTCGCCGCGCGCGGGCTCGATGTCGTGGCCGTCGACCCGTCGGCCGGCATGCTCGACCAGCTGCGTGCCGCCTGCCCGGAGGTGACGGCGCTGGCCGGGTCGGCCGAAGCCATCCCGCTCGAGGCGGGGTCGGTCGACGTCGTCCTGGTGGCGCAGGCCTGGCACTGGGTCGATCCTGCGGTCGCGGTGCCCGACGTCGCGCGGGTGCTGAGGCCCGGCGGACGGCTCGGCCTCCTGTGGAACTGCCGCGACGAGCGGGAGGGCTGGACGCGCGAGCTCGGCCGCCTCATGGCGAGCTTGGGCTCGATGGAGGACGACAGCGACGCCCCGCCGGTCGGGCCGCCGTTCGGCCCGGTCGAACGCCACGACGTGTCCTGGTCGAACCCCATCACGGTGGACGGCCTCGTCGATCTCGTGGCGTCGCGGTCCTACGTCATCGTGCTGCCGCCGGACGCGCGGGGCAGGGTGCTGGATCAGGTCCGGGCCATCGCCGCGCGGGCGCCGGGGTTCGCGGGTGGGGGGCGCGTGCCCATGCCCTATGTCACGCGCTGTTCGCGCGCCGACCTCGCGTGAGAGGCGGCGATCAGGCCGCGATGTCCTCGCCACGCTGGTGGAAGCGGTCCCGCGCCATGCGGCGGCGGATGCTGCGGCAGAGCTGACGGATCTCTTCCGCGGCCGGCCCCGTGGGGTCGAGCTCCGTCGGGCCGAGCCCGCGCTGCATGGCGTCCTGGTATTCCACCCGGGCGGTGACGAGGGGCTGGAGCAGGCCGCCCATGGCTTCGAGCGCGGCTGCGCCCTCGCGCACGCGGCGGCTGCCCTGGAGGCTCGAACATTGGTTGAGCACGAAGGCGCAGTCCTTGCCGAGCGCCCTCACGTGCCGCCACGTCGTCTCGCAGGACCAGATGTCGAATACCGTCGGGCGCACCGGCATGACGACGAGGTCCGCCGCCAGCATGGCGGCCTCGGAGGCGGCCGACAGGCTCGCCGGCGTATCGATGACGGCGAGCGTGACGCCGCGCGCCTCGAGCGAGGCCAGCACCTCCTGCAACTGGCCGGGCCCCACGGCGGCGCCGGCGAGGCGCCGGTCGGTCCGGCCCTGGGCCCAGGTCGCCAGCGAGCGCTGCGGGTCCATGTCGACGAGGAACACGGTCTCGCCCAGTTCCTGCATCTCGACCGCCAGGGAGGCCGACAGCGTGCTCTTGCCCGACCCGCCCTTCTGAGTGACCAGGGCTATGATGCGCATGTCCGACCCCCGCGACGGCCCGCGCGGCCGGAGTGGCACGCGCGATGACGGGACGGAGTATCGACGGAGAGATTGAGCGAAGCGTTAACCATGGCGCCGCGAGAGCGCCGGATCGCCTCACGCGGTCTCGTCGAGGGTGAACAGCTCCTGGGCCTTGCCGATCCCGCGCATCGCGTAGCGCCCGACCGAGACGATGTGCTCCCGGGTGTCCTCCGGTGCCGCGGCACGGAAGTCGGAGGAGAGCAGCACGCCGCGGTCGGCGGAGCGGCACAGGGCGGCGATGCGGCTGACCTCGTTGACGGCCGGCCCCACCACGGTGAAGTCGAGCCGGTTCTCGGAACCGATGTTGCCGTAGAACACGGCGCCGATGTGGAGGCCGAGATAGACCGTCGTGGTGGGCCGGTTCTCGGCGGCGCGCCTGGCGTTGAGCTCGGCGATGCGGCGGCGCAGGCCGGCCTCGGCCCGGAGCGCGCAGCGGCAGGCCACGGCCGGGTCCTCCGCCTTGAAGATCGCCAGGGTTCCGTCGCCGATCAGCTTGAGCACGTCCCCGCCCGCCTCGTCGATGGCCGAGACCGTCGCGTCGGCATAGTCGTTGAGCAGCGGGATGATCTCGCCGGGCGGCGCCGTATCCGAGATGGTGGTGTAGCCCCGCAGGTCCGAGAACCACAGCACGGCGGTGATCTTGTCGGCGACGCCCCGCGAGATCCGGCCGCTGAGCACGCGCGAGCCCGCGTCGCGTCCGAGATAGACCTCGACCAGCGTCTGGGCGATGCGGGCCAGCGAGGCGCTCTTCAGCGCGAGGGCCAGCACCGGCACGAGCCGGCGCAGCGCCGTCACCTGGGCGTCGGTGAACCCGTCCGGGTGACGCGTCATCCAGTGCGAGTAGACGCAGTCCATCTCGCCGATGGCGCTCTCGCGGGCGAAGGGCGTCACCAGGGCGAGATAGTCCATGTGGCCGTCGTCGCGGAACCCTTCGAGGTTGGGGAAGTCGCAGGGCGCGCCGAGCCCGATCCGGCGGCGCAGATGGCCGCAGTCCGTCGAGACGATGTGATGGAAGACCGACCGCCGCCAGGTCTCGGCGGCCTCGCCGACGTCGGTGCGGCCGTATTCGCCCATGCTGGTCTCGGCGGTGCCGTCGTTGCGCCAGTGGAACGCCCGTCCCTCGTAGACGGGATGGAGCGTGTCGACGAGCGCGAGGCCGCGCGAGATGGCGAGGCCGGCCGCCTCGCATCGCGTGCAGAACCCGTGCATCAGGTCGGTTTCCGAGGCGTCCGCCAGCCCGCGCTCGACGAGCCAGGCCGAGATGGCCACGATATCACGATCCAGCATGGTGCCTTGCCTTTCCGGCCGTCCCCGGCGTGATAGGACGACGAACCCCCGACCCGCGCGCCGGAGCATCGCCTGTGACGAGCCTCATCTACAAGATCGCGCCTGCCGCGCTGTGGCGCGAGGCCGAGGCCGCCGGCGCCTTCCGGGGTGCCCCGGTCGACCTCGCCGACGGTTTCATTCACTTCTCCACGGCCGCGCAGGTGGCCGAGACGGCCGCGAGGCACTTCGCCGGCGCGGCCGACCTCGTCCTCGTCGCCGTCGATGCGGCTTCGCTCGGCGACGCCCTCCGCTTCGAGCCCTCGCGTGGGGGCGCCCTGTTCCCCCACCTTTACGGCACGCTCGGCCTCGACGCGGTGCGCGCCGTCGTGCCGCTGCCTCTCGGGCCCGATGGCCGCCATGTCTTCCCGCCCGGTGTCCCGCCGCGCGCCTGACGGGGACCCGCCGGCGCCGCGGATCGAAAACGCGAGCGTCAAACCCTCTGATCCGCTAACGATGAGGAAATGCTCAGGGAGGGGAAGGCGATGGCGACGGGCACGGACGGCGGCCGCTGGGCCAGGATCAAGCCGGTGGTGCAGGTCGCCAGCGGCAACTTCCTCGAAATGTACGATTTCTTCGTCTTCGGCTACTACGCCAAGCAGATCGGCAAGGCGTTCTTCCCGTCGGGGAGCGACTTCGCCCAGCTGATGCTGGCCTTCGCGACCTTCGGGGTGAGCTTCCTGATCCGGCCGGTCGGCGCGCTGGTGCTCGGCGGCTACATGGACCACCACGGCCGCCGTGCCGGCCTGATCCTGACGCTGGGCTTGATGTCGCTCGGCACGCTCTCGGTGGCGCTGACGCCGAGCTATCTCGTGATCGGCCTGCTGGCGCCGCTGATCGTCGTGGCGGGCCGGCTGCTGCAGGGCTTCTCGGCCGGCGCCGAACTCGGCGGCGTATCGGTCTACCTCGCCGAGATCGCGACGCCGGGCAACAAGGGCTTCTACGTGTCCTGGCAGTCCGGCAGCCAACAGGTGGCGGTGATCTTCGCGGCCCTGCTCGGCGTGCTGCTGCAGAACGTGCTCACGACCGGAGAGATGGACGCGTGGGGCTGGCGCGTTCCGCTCCTCGTCGGCTGCCTCATCGTGCCGCTGCTCTACCTCCTGCGGCGGACGCTCGTCGAAACGGAGGAGTTCACCCACCGCAAGCAGAAGACCGCGTCGCTGGGCGAGGTCTGGACCTCGCTCGCCGCCAACTGGCGCATCGTGGGGGTGGGGATGATGCTGGTCATCATGACCACCGTGTCGTTCTACCTCATCACCGCCTACACGCCGACGTTCGGTCGCGAAGTGCTGAAGCTCGGCGCCACCGACAGCCTCGTCGTGACGCTCTGCGTCGGCCTCTCCAACCTCGTCTGGCTGCCGGTCTCCGGCGCGGTGTCGGACCGGATCGGGCGCCGGCCGCTGCTCATCGGCTGCACCGTGCTGGCGCTGCTCACCGCCTATCCCGCCATGGCGGCGCTCACGGCGGCGCCGAGCTTCGGCGGGCTGCTGGCGGTCGAGCTGTGGCTGAGCTTCATCTACGGCGTCTACAACGGCGCCATGGTGGTCTACCTGACCGAGATCATGCCCGCCAAGGTGCGCGGCACCGGCTTCTCCATGGCCTACAGCCTCGCCACGACCCTCGGCGGCTTCACGCCGTTCATCGCGACCGGGCTCATCAAGCTCACCGGCAACGATGCCATGCCGGGCGTGTGGCTCTCCGCCGCCGCCGCGATCGGGCTCGCGGCGGTCCTGCTCGAAGGGCGGGTGCGGCGCGGCCAGGCGCTCGGGGCCGGCCTGCCGGCCGAATGAGGGCCGCCGGCCGTTCAGGGCCGGCGCTCGTCTCCCGCCCGCCCCGGGTTCGACCAGCGCGACAGGGGGTTCAGGCCCGGTCCGGCGCCTCGGCCGGCGCGCGGGTTCGGGCCGCGGTAGCTCAGCAGGCGCAGCACGAGCCAGACCGGGATCACCACCGCGGCGCCCGCGAGCGCGGTGCGGCCGAGGTCGTTCAGGGCCGCGAAGCCCGTCCCGTAGAGATGCACGAGGCCGCGCTGGAGGTCGTCGAGGAGGTCCAGCGCATCGACCCCCAGCCAGGACATGAGCGCGCCGACCAGCAGCGACACCACGACGAGGCGGACGAGGACGGTCAGCGGCGAGCCGCCGAGGAAACGCGTGGCGACGCTGTCGGTCATGATGCGGCTCCGGCCCGGGATGGTCCCGATGCTGACCGGGACCGTCCCGGCGCTGCGCCACATGTGAGCGGGCCCTGCCGGCCGCACAAGGGCGGCGCGAGACCGTACACCCTCTTCATCGAATCTCTACCCTTGCGGCAGGAGATTGGCCCAATTATCCAGACCAGAGCCGGGGGAGTGGCGCGGCTTTCGTCAGCGGGGGAGCCTCATGGGCCGTAGATATTTCGGGACCGACGGCATCCGCGGGCGTGCCAACGGCATCATCACGCCCGACCTCGCCATGCGGGTCGGTCAGGCGACGGGCCTCCTGTTCCAGCGCGGCAGCCATCGCCATCGCGTGGTGATCGGCAAGGACACGCGGCTGTCCGGCTACATGATCGAGAACGCCATGGTGGCGGGCTTCACCTCGGTCGGCATGGACGTGATGCTGCTCGGTCCCATGCCGACGCCGGCCATCGCCATGCTGACGCGCTCCATGCGGGCCGACATCGGCGTCATGATCTCGGCGTCGCACAACGCCTATGAGGACAACGGCATCAAGCTCTTCGGCCCGGATGGTTTCAAGCTGTCCGACGAGGTCGAGGGCGAGATCGAGGACCTGCTCGCCGACGACCTCGGCCGGCGCCTGTCGAAGGCACCGGCGCTCGGGCGGGCCATGCGGGTCGACAGTGCCCAGTCGCGCTACATCGAATTCGCCAAGCGCACCCTGCCGCGTCAGCTCTCGCTCGAAGGCCTGCGCATCGTGCTCGATTGCGCCAACGGCGCCGCCTACAAGGTGGCGCCCGACGCGCTCTGGGAGCTCGGCGCCGAGGTCTTCTCGATCGGCGTCTCGCCCGACGGCTTCAACATCAACCACAATGTCGGCTCCACCTCGCCCGAGGCCCTCGTCGCCAAGGTCCGCGAGATGCGCGCCGACGTCGGCATCGCGCTCGACGGCGACGCCGACCGCCTCCTGATGGTGGACGAGAAGGGCACGATCGTCGACGGCGACCAGATCATGGCGGTGATCGCCCAGAGCTGGATGGAGGACGGCCGCCTCGCCAAGCCCGGTCTCGTCACGACCGTCATGTCGAACCTCGGGCTCGAGCGCTACATCGAGTCGCTCGGCCTCTCGATGGTCCGCACCGCGGTCGGCGACCGCTACGTGCTGGAACACATGCGCGAGCACGGCTTCAACATCGGGGGCGAGCAGTCCGGCCACGTCATCCTGTCGGACTTCTCGACCACGGGCGACGGTCTCGTCGCGGCGCTCCAGGTGATGGCGGTGGTCAAGCGCCGCGACCGTCCGGTGAGCGAGGTCTGCCACCGGTTCGAGCCGCTGCCCCAGGTCCTGAAGAACGTCCGCTTCGTCGACCGGCGCACGCTGGCGCAGGAGAGCGTCGTCCACGCCATCGACGGCGGCCGCGAGCGCCTCGGCGCCTCCGGCCGGCTGCTGATCCGGCCCTCCGGCACCGAACCGGTGATCCGGGTCATGGGCGAGGGCGACGACCGCGCGCTGGTCGAGGCCGTGGTCGACGAGGTCTGCGCCGCGCTGTCGGCCCATTCGACCGCGGTCGCGGCCGAGTAGCCGAGGCCCGCCGTCAGTCCTGGCCGGGCCTCAGCGTCAGCCCGTCGTCCGGCGAGGCCGAGGCCCTCACGGGCCCGCCGTCCGTCCGCGGGCGGATCGTCGGTGCCGGCTCGGCGACGAGGGCCCGTGCCTTCGGCCACATGTGGCTCAGCGTCCGCTCCGTTTCGGAGGTCCACCCGGCGGGCGCGGGCCGCGTTGCCGTCGCGGTGCCGCCCGGCACGATGTGGACCACCCGGAAGCCCTCGGCCTTCAGTGCCGCCAGGAAGCGCGGCAGCATGTCGGCGGTCTGGCGCTTGATGTCGTGCAGCAGGATGATGCCGCGGCCCTCGGCCCGGACACGGCTCATCAGCCGGTCGAGCTCCGCCTCCGGCGTCATGGGGATCCAGTCGGAGGCCCACAGGTCGGCCCCGAAGGTCGCGATGCCGTGCGCCTGGAGGAAGGCGCGCGTGGCCGGCGAATAGCCGAAGCCCGGGAAGCGGAAGAACGGCGTGTGCGGCGTCCCGGTCCAGGGCCCGTAGCCCGCCGCCTTGTCGTCCGCCTCCATGCCCCGGACGATGTCGCGGATCGCGGCCCCGTCCTCCATGAAGTGCAGCGTCATCGCCGGATGGTCGAACGTGTGGTGGCCGACGCTGTGGCCCTCGGCGATCTCCCGCCGGACGAGTTCGGGATGGGCCTGGGCATTGCGCCCGATGAGGAAGAACGTCGCCTGCACGCATTGGGCCCTCAAGGCCTCCAGCACGGCGGGCGTGGTCGGCCCCCAGGGCCCGTCGTCGAAGGTCAGCACGACCTCGTGGTCCTTGAGGTCCAGCGTCTCCGGATAGGTCTTGAGGCCGAGTTCCGGAGTGCCGCCGACCGCGATCACCCGAGACGTGCCGAGTGCGTCTGGATTGTGACAGATTTGGGCCGGGGGTGTGGTGGACGCCGCGGCGGCGGAGGCGAGGCCGAGGAGCGCCAGAGCGGCGAGGCCCGTTTGCAAAAGGGAAACCATGCCGAGGGTTTGCGGGCCCGCCGTGGCAATCCTATGACACCGCCTTAAGCCTTGCCGCGCCATTAAGGAGCCGTTACGGGATCGACTCTAATCCTCGGGACGTCGGCTTATGCGAGTTGCGGTCCTGTCCATGGCGTTCAAGCGAGTTCTCGGGATTCTGGCCGTGGCCCTGGCGCTGGCGGGCTGCGCGGGCTCTCCTCCTCCGACGACGAGTTTCGGGGGACCTCTGCCGGACGCGTTCGCCATCCACGGCATCGACGTCTCGAAATACCAGGGCTCCATCGACTGGAGCGCGGTGCGCGACGCCGGCGTCCAGTTCGCCTGGATCAAGTCCACCGAGGGCGGCGACCGCGTCGACGACCGCTTCCAGCAGAACTGGGAGAACGCCCGGGCCGCCGGGGTGCCGCGCGGCGCCTACCACTTCGTCTACTGGTGCCGCTCTCCCCTGGAGCAGATGCGCTGGTTCGAACAGAACGTCCCGAACGAGCCCGGCATGCTGCCGCCCGTGCTCGACGTCGAGCTGACCCCGACCTCGCCCACCTGCAAGCGCACGCTCTACCGCGAGCAGACGGTGCGCGAGATGCGGGTCATGCTGGAGGAGATGGAGCGGTTCTACGGGCGCAAGCCGGTCATCTATGCGACGGTCGACTTCTACGCCGGCATCCTGGCGGGCGGCGCGCTCAACGACTTCCCCATCTGGGTCCGCTCGACCAAGTATCACCCGAGCGTGCGCTACCCGGGCCGCCGCTGGCACTTCTGGCAGTACCAGTCCGACGCCCATGTGGCGGGCATCCGGGGGCGGGTCGACCGCAACGCCTTCTTCGGCTCGCCCGACCAGTTCGCCGACTTCCTGCAGGGGGTCGAACTGCCCCTATAGGCCCTTCGGGTTGCCCGGCAGGATCTCGAACGGATAGCGGCTCCCGGCCGCGTCCGTGAAGCTTCCGCCCGTTCCCGAGACCGAGACGGCGCGGCATTCCTCGTCGTCCTCGCCCTCGATCAGGGTGCAGACCGCGCCGTCGCGCAGCCTCCACCGCCCGACGGCCTTGCCGTCGTTATCGGCGATCGTGAGGCGTCCGTCGGCGGCGACATATTCGGCGAAGGGTCCGTCGGGCGTCGTGCCCGAGAGGGTGTTGCCGACCACGCGTGCCCAGGCGGCGTCGCCGGTCACCGCCGCTCCGCCCGGCGCTGCATCGTCGGCGCGGGTGCCGGCGGGCGCGAGGACCAGCGCCGCCACCAGGGCGCCGACGTATCGGGCCCTTGTCCCCCTGGCTCGCCCCATGCCGTCCCCCGCAGCGTCGAAGCCCCGGCGTTGACCGGAAAGCCCGCCAGCGTCAAGGGGGAGCGCGGCGTCCGCGTCGCGGTGCGCGTGCCGGAGGTGGTCCCGTGTTCTTCGTCCTGTCCAAGGTGCTGTGGATCGCCGCCGCGCCCACCAACGTCCTGATCGGCCTCGCGCTGCTCGGCGCCGCCGCGGCCGTGCGGGGCCGGCGGTGGGGCGCCCGGCTCGCCGCCGGCGCCTTGGTGGCGCTGCTGGCCTGCGGCGCGCTGCCGGTCGGACGGCTGATGCTGAGGCCGCTGGAAGACCGGTTCCCGCCGCCCTCGCTCGACGGCGGGCCGGCCCCCGCCGGCATCGTCGTGCTGGGCGGTGCCATCGACCAGGTGGTCGGTGCCGCGCGCGGCGAGGTGAGCCTGCGGGAGGCCGCGGCGCGGCTCACCATGGGCGCCGCCCTGGCGCGGCGGTTCCCCGGCGCCGAGCTCGTCTACACCGGCGGCTCGAACGCGCTGGTGGCGCAGGTCGGCGGTGAGGCCGAGGACGCCCGGCGCCTGTGGATCGCGCTCGGCGTCGACCCGTCCCGCATCGTGATCGAGGACCGGTCCCGCAACACCGAGGAGAACGCGGTCCTGACGCGCGACCTCCTCCACCCCCGCCCGGGCCAGCGCTGGCTGCTCGTCACCTCCGCCTTTCACATGCCCCGCTCCGTCGGCCTGTTCCGGGCCGCGGGCTTCGATGTGCTACCCGTCCCGGTCGACTACCGCAGCACGGGAGACTGGCGCGACCTGCTGCCGACCTCCGACCTCGCGTCCGGCCTCTCGCGGCTCGACCTCGCCTGCCGCGAGTGGATCGGCCTCGTGGCCTACCGGCTGTCCGGCAGGATCTCCGACACCGTCCCGGCGCCCTGAAGCTCCGGCACCGCGTCGTCGAGCGGCGCGTCGAGCGAGACGGCCCGGAGGGCATCCGAGGCGAACTGGCGCACCAGGATGGCGGCGACGACCACGACCGTCGTGCCGATCAACACCCAGGGGCCGATGAACCAGCCGAGGTAGGCGAGGGCGAAGAAGAAGGCCCGCTGGCCGCGGTTGAAATGGCGCCCCGCCACGATGTTCATCTCGGCCGCCCGCAGCGCCGTCAGCCGCCGCTGGTCCGGGCGGCCGGACCGGGCGGCGGGCGTCGCGCCGATGAGGATCGAGGCATAGTTGAACAGGCGGTAGGACCAGGCGAACTTGAAGAACGCGTAGCCGAAGATGGCCGTGAGGCCGACGACCTTCATGTCCCAGACGGTGCGGCTCGCCACCGTGGCGAGCGGGAAGTCGTTGAGGATGCGCAGCGCGTCGTCGGCCCCGCGCAGCAGCGTCAACGAGCCGCCGAGCGCGAGCAGCGAGGTGGAGGCGAAGAAGGACGTGCCGCTCTGCAGCGTCACCATGATGGAGGCATCGACGATGCGGGCGTCGCGGGCCTGCATCTCCAACATCCACCGCAGGCGGTACTCGTTCATGCGGTTGTTGAGCGCCATCCGGCCGAAGGGCGAGCGTTCGACGAGGATGTGGTAGCCGGCCCAGCCGCCGAGGAAGATCGCCATCGCGGCGATGTCGAGGGATGACAGCAGCATGGCATCTCGGTCCGCGGCGGAGTCGCGGACTTATAGGCGGCCGTGCGGCGGCGCGCCATCCATCGGCGACGCGGATGGATGGCATCAACATTCTTCGCTTGTCCCGGCCCGGCGCAGGCCGCCACATGGACGGCGCCATCCTGCCCGGAGACTCGCTGCGTGACGCTGCACCTCTACATCGCCAACAAGGCCTATTCGTCCTGGTCGCTCCGCCCCTGGCTGCTCCTGACCGAGTTCGGCATTCCCTTCGCCGAGACCGTGATCCCGCTCCACCGGCCGGAAACGCGGGCCGAGATCCTCGCCGTCAGCCCCAACGGCCGGGTGCCGGCGCTGCACGACGGCGACATCGTCGTCAGCGAATCGCTCGCCATCGTGGAATACGTGGCCGAGGCCCATCCGGACCTGCCGATCTGGCCGCGGGACCGGGCGGCACGCGCTCTGGCGCGCGCCGTCTCGTCGGAGATGCACGGCGGGTTCCAGGCGCTGCGCCAGACCTGCCCCACCAACTTCCGGCGGGCCCCGAAGGCGATCGCGATCCCGCCCGAGGTGCGGGCGGACGTCGACCGCATCGAGGCCCTGTGGGCGGACGCGCGGGCGCGCTTCGGGCAGGGCGGACCCTTCCTGTTCGGCGCCTTCTCGGCCGCCGACGCCATGTATGCGCCCGTCGTCAACCGCTTCCACGCCTATGCCATTCCGGTCCGCCCCGAGAGCCGGGCCTACATGGACGCCGTGATGGCGTTGCCGGGCTGGCAGGCCTGGATCGCCGGAGGCGAGGCCGAGCCCTGGCATGTCGCCCATTACGACGCGCTCTGACGGCCCTCGCGCTTGAGGTGGTCCAGGAAGGCCCGCAAGGCGGGCGGCATGTGGCGGTTGCCCGGATAATACAGGAACGGGCCCGAGAAGCTGGGCCACCAGTCCTCGAGCAGCGGCACCAGGCGCCCGTCCGCGAAGGCGGGCGACAGGAACGCCTCGAAGATCGAGATGACGCCGACGCCGTGCAGGGCGGCCTCGAGTTCGAGGTCGACCGCCGTGGCGACGAGCGGGCCCGAGACGGCGAGCCGCAGGCTTTCCCGGCCCCGCTCGAACTCCCAGGCCGGCATGATGCCGCTCGCGAACCTGTGGCGGATGCAATCGTGCTGGAGCAGGTCGCGCGGGTGGCCGGGGCGGCCGCGGCGCGCCACGTAGTCGGGCGAGGCGCCGGTCGCGAAGCGCTGCACCCGCGGGCCGATCGGCACCGCCACCATGTCGCGCTCGATCCGCTCCTCGTAGCGGATGCCGGCGTCGAACCCCGCCGCCAGTACGTCGATGAACGTATCGTCGACCGTGAGCTCCACCCGCACGCCGGGGTGGCGCAGGAGGAATCGGGCCAGGATGGGCGGCATGACCAGCCGCGCCACCGCCGAGGGGACGTTGAGCCGCAATGTCCCGGCGGCCGCGTGTTTGAACCCTTCGACGGCCTCGACGGCACCCGCTACGGCATCGAGCGCGGGCCTCAGCCGGTCCAGAAGCTGCTCGCCGGCTTCCGTCGGGGTGACGCTCCTTGTGGTCCTGTTGAGGAGGCGGACGCCGACGCAGGCTTCGAGCCGGCGCACGGCCTCGCTGAGACCCGAGGCCGAGACGCCCCGCAGCGCCGCGGCACCCCGGAACGAGCGGGCTTGGGCCACGGCCGAAAAACTCTGCAGGTCCCCGAGGTCGACGTCTCTCATCGTGCGGATATCCGGACAGGCGATGCAGCTCGCTCCAGACTATCGCACGATCGCGGCGCCGCTGCCCGCGCGATCGCGCGCGAGGCTGCGGGGCGCGGCGCGGAGGCGCCTTGATGCGGGCACGATCGGCCTGTATTGCCGAATGAACGTTCATTCCCAAGGCTGATCGATGTCCATTGCGGCGCTCGTTGTCGAACCCGAAGAGTCCCGTCGCATCCGCATCCTCGATGCGGCGGAGCGGGCCTTCGCGCGCCACGGCTTCCACGGCGCCACGATGCAGCTCGTGGCCGCCGAGGCGCGGATGAGCGCCGGCAACCTGTATCGCTACTTCAGCTCCAAGGAAGCGCTGGTGTCGGGCCTCGCCGAGCGCGACCAGGCGGCGCTGGCCGAAGACTTCGCCCGGCTCGAAGCCGCCGCCGACATGCTCGACGCGATGACCGCCATGCTGCGAAAGCACCTCGTCGAGGCGCCGGCGGGGCGCAGCCAGCTGGCGCTCGAGATCTGGGCCGAAGCGGGCCGGAACCCCGACGTGGCCCGGATCTGCCACGGCATCGAGGCGGCGGTGCGCGCGCGGCTGCTCGCCATCGTGGCCGAGCCGGCGCGGTCCGCCGGTGTGTCGCCGGATGTCGCGGTCCGCGTCGTCCAGACCGTGACGGCGGGCCTCTTCAAGCGCCGGGCCACGGAGGCCAGCTTCGACGGCGAGGCCGAAGTCGCCCTCGCGCTCGGGATCTTCAGGGCCCTGTTCGCCGGCGCCATCCCGATCCCGGCGATCGCCGCGACCCCGGCGCCCGGGGGGCGGCGGTGAGACGCCTCCTCACCACCGCGGGCGTTCTCGCCCTTCTCGCCGCCGGCGCGGCGCTGCTCGGCGCCACGGTCCCGGCGTCGCGGCCGGTCCTGCGGGCCGGGCTCGACCATGCGGGCCTGGGCCCGCTCTCGGCGCGGTTGTTCGACGGTCCCGCGCTGGCCGAGCGCCCGACCGACCGCGCGCGGGCACCGGGCGAGGCCGCGGCCGCGACGACGCCGCTGCCGCCCGCCGTCACGGTGGTGCGGGCCGGCCTGCGGACCTTCCGCGACCGCCTCTACGTCTCGGGCACGCTGGTGGCGCGCGAGGAGGCCATGGTGGGCCCGCAGATCGACGGGCTGCGCATCACGGAACTCCTCGCCGACGACGGCGACAAGGTGGCCCGGGGCCAGGTCCTGGCCCGCCTCGACCGGGCGCAGCTCGACGCTCTCTCGGCGGAAAGCGACGCCGCCCTCGCCCGCGCCGATGCCGCCGTCGCGCAGGCGCAGAACGCCATCGCGCAATACGACGCCACCAACGCCCAGGCCCAGGCGGATTATTCCCGCGCCACGCGGCTCGAGACCGGCGTGATGGCGCAATCGACGCTCGACAGCCGCGCCGCCGCCGCGCGTGCCGCCGCGGCCCAGCTCGCGGGGGCCCGATCGGCGCTGGCCGTGGCCGAGGCCGACCGGCGCAGCCAGCAGGCGCAGCGGCGCGAACTCGACGTGCGCATCGCCCGGACGGAGGTGCGGGCTCCCGTGGCCGGCATCGTCAGCCGCCGCACGGCCCGGCTCGGCGCGCTGGCCATGAACGCCGGAGAGGCCCTGTTCCGCGTGACCCAGGACGGGGCCATCGACCTCGACGCCGAGGCGCCCGAGGACGCGCTGACGCGGGTGCGGCTCGGCATGCGGGCCGCCATCACGGTCTCGGGCGCGGTGCAGCCCGTCGCCGGCGACGTCCGGCTCATCTCGAGCGAGATCGACCGGGCGAGCCGGCTCGGCCACGTCCGCATCGCCCTCGCGCCCTCGTCCTCCGCCCGCATCGGCGCCTTCGCCACCGCGGTCGTCGACATCTCCAGCCGCGAGGGCGTCTCGGTGCCCGCCTCGGCCCTGGCGGGCCAGGAGGGCGACTGGTCGGTGGAACTCGTCGGGGACGGCGACCGCATCCTGCGCCGACCCGTCCGGCGCGGCCTCGCCGAGGGCGACGCCGTCGAGGTCCGCGAGGGCCTCCAGCCCGGCGACGTCGTGGTGGCGCGGGCGGCCGCCTTCCTGCGGGCGGGCGACCTCGTCCGGCCGATGAACCAGGCCGACCAGCCCTCGGCCGAGCGCGAGGCCAGCCGATGAGCCTGCCCATCTCGGCCTGGTCCATCCGCCGGCCCATGCCGGCGCTGGTGGCCTTCGCGGTGCTGGTGATCCTCGGCCTCGTCAGCTTCCGGTCGCTGCCGGTGACGCGGCTGCCGAACATCGACATCCCCATCGTCCAGGTCGCCATCACGCAGTCGGGCGCGGCGCCGTCCGAACTCGAGACCCAGGTCACCAAGAAGGTCGAGGACGCCGTCGCGGGCGTCCCCGGCATCTGGCACATCCTGTCGGCCGTGTCGGACGGCGCCTCGACGACGACGATCCAGTTCGACATCGGCACCAACGTCGATCGCGCCCTCAACGACGTGAAGGACCAGATCTCCAAGATCCGGGTCGAGCTGCCGCGCACCATCGACGAGCCCATCGTCAAGCGCTTCGACGTCGAGGGCCTGCCCATCGTGACCTATGCGGTCTCGTCCCACGACCGGTCGACCGAGGCGGTCTCGTGGTTCGTCGACGACACGGTCGCGCGCGAGATCCAGACCATCCGGGGCGTCGGCCAGGTGTCGCGCTCGGGGGGCGTCGACCGCGAGATCCGCGTCGCGCTCGACCCGCGCAAGCTGCTGGCGCTCGGCGTCACGGCGGCGAGCGTGTCGGCGCAGCTGCGCGCCACCAACGTCGACCTCGCGGGCGGCCGGGGCGAGATCGCCGGCCAGGAGCAGGCCATCCGGACGCTCGCCGGGACCCGCACGGTCGCGGACCTCGCCGCCCTCCCCATCGTACTCGGCGGCGGCCGCAAGGCGCGGCTCGACGAACTCGGCACCGTGTCGGATTCGGCCGCGGAGCCGCGCAGCTTCGCCTCGCTCGACGGGCGGCCGGTCGTGGCCTTCGGCGTCACCCGCGCCAAGGGCGCCAGCGACGCCGAGGTGGCCGCCAAGGTCGCCGCCAAGGTCGAGGCCCTCGTCGCCGCCAACCCCGCCTTCTCGATCGCGCGCGTCGACAACCAGGTGGACTTCACCATCGGCAATTACCGGTCCGCCATGGAGACCCTGGTGGAAGGCGCGGTGCTGGCGATCGTCGTCGTGTTCCTGTTCCTGCGCGACATCCGCGCCACGGTCGTGTCCGGGATCGCCCTGCCGCTCTCCGCCATCCCGACCTTCTGGATCATGGGCATGCTGGGCTTCTCGCTTAATGCCGTGAGCCTGCTCGCCATCACGCTCGTGACCGGCATCCTGGTCGACGACGCCATCGTGGAGATCGAGAACATCGTCCGCCACATGCGGATGGGGAAATCGGCCTACCGCGCCTCGCTCGAAGCCGCGGACGAGATCGGCCTCGCCGTCATCGCCATCTCGATGACCATCGTGGCGGTGTTCGCGCCCGTGTCCTTCATGGGCGGCATCCCGGGCCAGTACTTCAGGCAGTTCGGCCTGACGGTGGCGATCGCCGTGTTCTTCTCGCTCATCGTGGCGCGCTTCGTCACGCCCGTGATCGCGGCCTATTTCCTGCGGCCGCACGCCGACGACCACGCCGGAGAGGGTCGCCTCATCCGCGGTTACTCGAGCCTCGTGCGCTGGTCGGTCAAGCACCGCTGGGTCACGGTCTCGGCCGGGATCGGGCTCTTCGCCCTGTCGCTCTGGTCGACGACGCTGCTGCCCTCCGGCCTCCTGCCGGCCGAGGACAACGGGCGCTCGCTGCTGGCCGTCGAACTCCCGCCCGGCTCGCGGCTCGACGACACCGAGGCCGTGACGCGCCGCATCACCGACAGGCTGCACACGATCCCCGAGATCAAGTCCGTCCTGGTCTACGGCGGGCAGGTGCTGGGCGACTCGGCCGAGGTGCGCAAGGCGACGCTCGTCATCAACCTCGTCCACAAGAGCCAGCGCACTCTCACCCAGAAGCAGATCCAGGGCGCGATCAGCCGCGACATGGAGGCGGTGCCGGACATCCGGTTCTGGTTCCTGAAGGACAACGGCCAGCGCGACATGCAGCTCACCCTGGCGGGGACCGACACCAAGCTTATCGACGACACCGCGGACCAGCTGGCGAGCGAGATGCGCGGCCTGCCGATCCTGGTCAACCCGCGCTCGACCGCCGACCTCGACCGGCCGGAACTCGAGATCGTGCCCAAGCCCGGCCTCGCGGCCGACCTCGGCCTCTCGACGGAGGCGCTGTCCGAGACGATCCGCGTGGCGACGCTCGGCGACATCGACGCCAACCTCGCCAAGTTCAACGCCGGCGACCGGCTGATCCCCATCCGGGTCGAGCTCGACAGGAGCGCGCGCTCGCGCCTCGACGTGCTGAAGGGCCTGCGCGTGCCGACGACGTCGGGCAGCGTCCCGCTGGCGTCGGTCGCGGACTTCAAGGTGGGGCAGGGGCCGACGGCCATCAGCCGCTACGACCGTTCGCGCCGCGTGACCGTCGAGGCCGACCTCGCCGGCGACCACCCGCTCGGCGAGGGCCTCGCCGCCGTGATGGCGCTGCCCACCGCCAAGGCGCTGCCCAAGGGCGTGGCGTTCCGCCAATCGGGCGACGCCGAGATCATGGCCGAGGTCTTCTCCGGCTTCGCCATCGCCATCGGGGCCGGGCTGATGATGGTCTACGGCGTGCTCATCCTGCTGTTCGGCAGCTTCACCCAGCCGATCACCATCCTGTTCTCGCTGCCGCTGTCGATCGGCGGCGCCATCCTGGCCCTGCTGATCACCGGACGGCCGATCTCGATGCCCGTGGTCATCGGCATCCTGATGCTGATGGGGATCGTGACCAAGAACGCCATCATGCTGGTGGACTTCGCCGTGGAGGAGATCCGTCGCGGCACGTCGCGCCTCGAAGCGCTCGTCGAAGCGGGCCGCAAGCGGGCGCGGCCCATCGTCATGACCACCATCGCCATGGTGGCCGGCATGGTGCCCTCCGCCTTCGCGTTCGGCGACGGCGGCGAGTTCCGCTCGCCCATGGCGATCGCCGTGATCGGCGGCCTGATCGTGTCGACGGTTCTGTCGCTCGTCTTCGTGCCGGCGGTCTTCACCGTGCTCGACGACGCCGGGCGGCTGCTCGGCCGCCTGCTGGGCCGCTTCGTCGGCGACAAGGACGAGCCCGACGAGCAGCCGCGCCCGAGCGCCGCGCAGCCCTTCCGGCCCGATCTGCCGCAGGCCGCCGAATAGGAGAGCGGTCAGGGGCTCCGAACGCGATCGGCCGCCTCGAAGGGCGGCCGATGCCTTGTCTCGCAGGTGCGGAGTTCAGTAGTCCTGGTCGGCCGGGACCCCGCCGTAGGCCGGGCTCCCGCGGTCGGGCACGCCGGCATCGCCTGCGTCCATCGGCTCGGGCCGAGCGATGCGCCGCGTGCGCTGGCGCGTCGAGGAGACACGGCGCTCGTCGGCCACCTGCTGGTTCGTCGGCTGGGCATTGCCGAGCACGATGACCTTGGTGCCGACCTCGACCCGCGAGAACAGGTCGAGAACGTCCTGGTTCATCATGCGGATGCAGCCGGACGACACGCTGGTGCCGATCGTATAGGGCTCGATGGTGCCGTGGATGCGGTAGAGCGTGTCCTTGCCGTCCCGGTACAGGTACATGGCGCGGGCGCCGAGCGGGTTGCCGGGGCCGCCGTGCATGCCCATGCCGCTCTGCAGCTTCGACATCGCGCTCATGATCTCGGGCTGGCGCGCGAACATCTCCTTGGGCGGATACCAGTCCGGCCATTCGCGCTTGGCGCCGATCTGGGCGTCGCCCGACCACAGGAAGCCCTCGCGGCCGACGCCGACCCCGTAGCGGATGGCCTGACCGTTCTCGATGACGAGGTAGAGGAAGTGCTTGGCGGGATCGATCACGATCGTGCCGGGGGGCTGGTCGGTCGGATAGTCGACCAGCGTGCGGAGGAACCGCGGGTTGACCCGGTTCACGTCGATGCCTTTGACCGGATAGGGCTCGCCCGTCACCGGGCCGTAGATCTCCTCGGCCTCGACCTCCTGCGCCAGTGCGGCGCGGAACGGAAGGGCGGCGAAGCCGGCCAGGGCCACACCCCCCATGAGCATGGACCGGCGACTGTGTTTCAGCATCGACTTCTCTCCTGATGCCCCACGGGACGCGGCCGCGGCTCTCGCCCCGTGTGAGCACGACTTAACTTTCACAATGCCAAGGCAAGGGTCAAGGTTGCTTGCCGCTCGGCGCTTATTTCCCCGCCACCTGTGGCCGGGATATCGGCCGGAGGCGGCTTGCCGCGCGCCGGTCTTGCGGCGAGAAGTCCGCCATGCCACTGCACCGCCCATGCCGCTTCACCTTCTGAAACTCTGCGTCGGCGCCGACACGATCGCCGATCTCGAGGGCTGGATCGCGGCGCGGCTGACGGAGCACCGCCGTGCCGGCCGGCCCCCGGAACATCGGCACACGACCCGCATGGTCCCCAAGCGGGTCGCGGAACTGCTCGACGGCGGGTCCCTGTTCTGGGTCATCAAGGGGCAGGTCTCGGCGCGCCAGCGCCTCCTCGAGATCCGGCCCTTCACCGATGCCGACGGCGTCGGGCGCTGCCATCTCGTCCTCGATCCCGCTGTCGTGGCGGTCGAGACGCGGCCCTGCCGCCCGTTCCAGGGCTGGCGTTACCTCGATCCCGGTTCGGCCCCCGCCGACGCGGGACGGGGAAACCCCGACATCGTCGCCATGCCGGACGCGCTGCGGCGCGAGCTCCGCGACCTCGGCCTGCTGTGACGGTTCGCGGCGGCGCGGCGGCTTGCGATGGGCCCGGGGGTGCACGATGTTGAGCGGATCCCGCCGCCGTGCCGAACGAGGATCGCCCGTGCCGCCGACCGACGATCGCCGTGCGATCAACCGTTCCGCTTCGTCGGGCTCCGCGGCCGTCGACGCCTTCCTGGACCAGACCCGCAAGGCTCCGATCGTGGCCTCGGCCGGCGGCCGCGGCCGGCTCATCTTCGCGCTCGATGCGACCATGAGCCGCCAGCCGACCTGGGACGCCGCGATCGCGCTGCAGGGCCGCATGTTCGACACCACGGCCAAGCTCGGCGGGCTCGACGTCCAGCTCGTCTATTTCAGGGGGTTGCGCGAGTGCAAGGCCTCGGCCTTCGTGTCGGGCGGGGCCGGTCTCGATCGGCTGATGAGCGGCATCCGGGTCGAGGGCGGCAATACCCAGATCGGGCGCGTGCTGTCCCACGCGCGGGACGAGGCCCGCCGGGCGCCGGTCGGCGCGCTCGTCTATGTGGGCGATGCCGCCGAGGAGCGCATCGACCCGCTCTGTGCCAAGGCGGGCGAACTCGCCCTGCTGGGCCTCAAATGCTTCATGTTCCACGAGGGCCGCGACAAGGGCGCCGAACGCTGCTTTCGCGAGATCGCGCGCCTGACGGGCGGCGCCTACGCGGCCTTCGACGCGTCGGCGCCGGAGCGGCTCGGACGGCTCCTGGCCGCCGCCGCCGCCTATGCGGCCGGCGGGGCGCCGGCGCTCGAAGCCCACGGCCGGGCAGGCGATCCGGATGCCGCCCAACTCCTCCTGTCGCAGATCCGCTGAGTTTCGCCGATGCCGCTGATCCCCCTCCTGGCCGGCGTGGTCCTGTTTTGGATCGGCTCCATGCTGGTCCGCGAGTTCCTGCGGGCGACACCCGCCGTGGTGGCGCGGCGCATGAAGCAGGGCGGCGGCACGGTCCTGGTGGTCTTCGCCGTCCTGCTGCTGCTCAAGGGACAGGTCGGGACCGCGCTCGGCTTCGGGGCGCTGGGCTTCTGGCTGCTGACCGGCCGGCGTGCCTCGCTCTGGGACGCCGCCCGTGGCCTGCGGCAGCGCCGCGCCGCGCCGCGCCGCGGCCGCGTGTCGCGCGTGCGGTCCGCCACGATCGAGATGGAGCTCGACCACGCGACGGGCGTGATGAGCGGGCTGGTCTTGGCGGGACCCTTCGAGGGCGCCGCGCTGGCGCAGCTCGACCGCGACAGCCTGGGATCGCTCCACGCCTTCTGCCAGGCGGCGGACGGCGAGGGCGCCCGGCTCCTAGAAGCTTATTTCGACCGCCGGTTCCCCGGCTGGCGTGGAACAGCACAGGACCAGGGTCACGCGGGGCGCGCCGATGCGGGCTCGGGCGCGCGCGGCGGCCCGCGCCCGGGCACGATGTCGGAGGACGAAGCCTGCGAGCTTCTCGGCCTCGCGAAGGGCGCGAGCCGGGAGGAGGTCGCGCGCGCTCATCGGAGCGTGATGAAGACCGCCCATCCCGATCACGGCGGCTCCACCGATCTGGCGGCCCGGGTGAATGAAGCCAAAGATGTCCTGATGCGTCGACATCTATGATGTTCCGCTGAGGGGTGGACGGGAAGGGCGAGGTCGCCGCGCGCGAACCCCGCGCGGCGGGTCTGGTCTTCGGGCTCAGGCTCGGCGGGACGCGGCCGGGGACGCGACCCGATCACGTCCGGCGTGCCGGACGGACGACGCCGAAGCCGCTCGGGCCTTCAGCTTCGGTGGCGCAGGGAAAACCCGCTCAGTCGTGCGTCGCGAAACAGGCGAAGCCGGACCGTTTGAGCGTCCTGCAGGCGACTTCGGCCGCGGCGGGTTCGAGGCCGGCGAACCGGGCGCGGTAGAGCGTCGCGTCGCCCTTCTGCACCTTTTCCGTGAAGGGCGTGGCCGAGGCGAGGGCCGAGCGGCCCTCGCTGCGGGCACGGTTGAGGAGTTCGGTCGCGGCGCCGGCGTTGTCCGTCGCGCCGATCTGGATCACGACGCCGCCCCTGGGCAATGCCGCGCGCGTCTCCTCGGGGGCGGCGGCGGCCTTGCCGCGCGGCTCGGGAAGGGTGTCGGTGCGGTCGTCCGACGCGGTGCCGAAGCTGATCGGGACCGCCCGGCTGCCGGCGCTCAGTTTCGCCTCCGGGGCACTCGGGCCGAGCCGCACGGGCTGCGGGCCGGTGACCCAGCGCAGGCTGGAGGGGGTCGCGGTGGCGACGGCGGTGCTGGTCGCCGAGGCCACGACCGTGCGCCGGTTGGTGGACCCGTCCGGTACGGCACGGCCCGCAGCGCGCGCCGGGTCGGCCGGCCGGGGCGCGCCGGCGATGAAGGCGGGGCGCGGCTTGTCGGCCGTCTCGCGGGCCAGCCGCAGGCGTTCGGGCGACCGTTCCGGAACCGGGACCGCCATCTCGGGCGCGATCAGGCTGGGGCCGCGGGGCGGCCGGCGCTCGACCGGGACCGGGGCGGGTTCGTCGTCGGCGACGTTCTCGGCCGCCTCGTCGTCGCCGTCGGCGATGACGGTGGGCCTGCGCGGCACCGCGCGTTCCATCGGCACCGGCGCGGCGCGCTCGACCGGCAACGGGGCGGGCGGATCGCGGCGCGGCGGCTCCGCGGCCTCCTCGACGGGGCTGCTCTCCGCCACATGCGTGGCGGGGCCGGCCTGGGCCTGCTCGAAGTGGGACTCGAGCAGCCCCTGCATGACGTTGTCGCGGCTCGCCGCGGACTTGCCGCCCATGACCACCGCCACCACGTGGCGCCCGCCGCGCTGGATAGAGCTCAGCAGGTTGAAGCCGGACGCGTTGGTGTAGCCCGTCTTGATGCCGTCCATGCCCTGCATGCGGGCCATGAGGTGGTTGTGACTGGTGATCGTCTCGCCGCGATAGACGAAGCTCGGCGTCGAGAAGTACTTGTAATAATGCGGGAACCGGTCGTGGATGGCGCGGCCCAGCACCGTCAGGTCGCGCGCCGTCGTGATCTGCCGCATGTCCGGGAGGCCGGACGCGTTGTGGTAGAACGTGTGGTTCATGCCCAGCGCATGGGCCTTCTGGGTCATCAGGCGGGCGAAGGTCAGTTCGTCGCCGGCGAGGTTCTCGGCCACCGTGACCGCCATGTCGTTGGCCGACCGGGTGACGATCGCCTTGATGGCGGTCTCGACCGAAACGGTCGAGCCGGCCGGAACGCCGAGCTTGGTGGGCGACTGGCCCGCCGCATGGCCCGAGACCAGCAGGGCCGTGTCGAGCGAGATCCGCCCCTTCTCCAGCTGCTCGAACAGCAGATAGAGCGTCATGACCTTGGTGATCGAGGCCGGATGGCGCGGTGCATCCTCGTTGACGCCGTAGAGTTCGCGGCCCGTGTTGGCGTCGAGCACGATGGCGGAGAAGTTGGGTGCGCTGCTGCCGAACGCCGCGCGGGCCGCATGGGCCACGTGGGGGTTGTGTGCGAAGCGATGGAAGGCGTGCCGCCCGCGGGCCTCGCCCGGGCCGGCCCCCATCGCGACCAGGCCCAGAGCCATCGCGGCCACCGGAACGAGACGTCCAACGCAGAACTGACCGACGCCACGCACGACCATGAAACTCTTCCCCGCTGGCCCGACGTCACCCGGCGCACACATCGCCGGGAGGCCGCTCAGGTTCTCGCGATCGCCGCTCAGAGGCACGGGCGCCCGGAGGGCGGCGCGTGCGTGATCGAAAGGGCACAGTCGGGGAGGCTAGGGGATCGCAGTTACGTGCCGGTTAACGTGTGGTCGCCGGATCCCCGCGCATGCAACGGAGTTGCTGCGCCGCACAACAGGTCCGGACCTGCGCCCGCGGCGCCGCGACGGCCGGCGCCGCGGCCGTGTGGCACGGCGTGCGCCCGTCCCGGCCGACGCCCTCGTCCCGTTTCGGGCAGCGGCACGGAGGCTGCATGGCTGTCCGGCAGCGCCGCATGGGGCCTCAGTCAGGCCACGATCGGCCCGAAGACTGGGCGGAGCGGCCTCCTCTTCGTGGCCGTGGCGGGTTTTTCAAGGATGACGAAGCGTCTCTGCGAGGCCTCTAGCGAAGCGGGAATCCGAGCCGTACATTGTGGAGCGAAGCAGCGTCGCTCACCCGCTTCGCCCGTCGCCGACGAGGATACCTGGACCGTGCCTGCTCGATCGACCGATGATCTCCGTGCCCGATCCGCCGCTCAGCCGAGCGTCGGTGGGCCGGCCGGCCCCAAGGAGCCGCGCCGTGGTGGCGACGGAACCGGGACCGCGGTCATCGCCCGGCCGAAGACACAGACCAAGCGGCCCAGCATGTACCGGGTGCTGCTTCTCAACGACGACTATACGCCCATGGAGTTCGTCATCGAGGTGCTCCGCATCTATTTCAACAAGGGGTCGGATGACGCCAACCGCATCATGCTGCACGTCCATCACCACGGCGTCGGCGAATGCGGGGTGTTCACCTACGAGGTCGCCGAGACCAAGGTCACGCAAGTGATGGATTTCGCGCGGAAGCATCAGCATCCCTTGCAATGCATCATGGAAAAGAAGTGAAAGGCGGTCGCCATCATGCCAGCGTTTTCCCGCTCACTCGAACAGTCCCTGCACCGCGCCCTGGCCCTGGCCAACGACCGGCATCACGAATACGCCACGCTCGAACACCTGCTCCTGTCGCTCACCGACGACACCGACGCCGCCGCGGTGCTGAAGGCGTGCTCGGTGGACGTCGACCTGCTTAAGAAGCAGGTGGTCGACTACATCGAGCACGAGCTCGAGAACCTCGTGTCGGACGGCCGTGACGACGCCAAGCCGACCGCCGGGTTCCAGCGCGTCATCCAGCGCGCCCATATCCACGTTCAGTCCTCCGGGCGCGAGGAGGTGACGGGCGCCAACGTGCTCGTCGCCATCTTCGCCGAGCGCGAGTCCCATGCCGCCTATTTCCTGCAGGAGCAGGACATGACGCGCTACGACGCCGTGAACTACATCAGCCACGGCATCGCCAAGCGGCCCGGCATGTCCGACACGGCGAAGTCGCCGCGCGGCGCCGACGAGGACGACCACCGCGACGGCAAGGAGGGCAAGGACGGCGCCGATCCGAAGAAAAAGGACGGCGCACTCGAGGCTTACTGCGTCAACCTCAACAAGAAGGCGAAGGACGGCCGCATCGATCCGCTGATCGGGCGCTCGTCCGAGGTGGACCGCACCATCCAGGTGCTGTGCCGGCGCCAGAAGAACAACCCGCTGCTGGTGGGCGACCCCGGCGTCGGCAAGACCGCGATCGCCGAGGGCCTCGCCCGCAAGATCATCAAGAACGAGGTGCCCGAGGTCCTGGCGGACGCGACGGTGTTCTCGCTCGACATGGGCACGCTGCTGGCCGGCACCCGCTACCGGGGCGACTTCGAGGAGCGCCTCAAGCAGGTCATGAAGGAGATCGAGCAGCACAAGAACGCGATCCTCTTCATCGACGAGATCCACACCGTGATCGGCGCTGGCGCGACCTCCGGCGGCGCCATGGATGCCTCGAACCTGCTCAAGCCCGCCCTGGCGCAGGGCGCGCTGCGCTGCATCGGCTCGACCACCTACAAGGAATACCGCCAGTATTTCGAGAAGGACCGCGCCCTCGTCCGCCGCTTCCAGAAGATCGACGTCAACGAGCCGTCGATCCCCGACGCCGTCGAGATCATGAAGGGGCTGAAGCCGTATTTCGAGGAGTTCCACAAGGTCAAGTACACGACCGAGGCCGTCCAGGCCGCCGTGGAACTGTCGGCGCGCTACATCAACGACCGCAAGCTGCCCGACAAGGCGATCGACGTGATCGACGAGACGGGCGCGAGCCAGATGCTGCTGCCCGAGCGCAACCGCAAGAAGACGATCGGCATCAAGGAGATCGAAGCCACGATCGCCTCGATGGCCCGCATCCCGCCCAAGACCGTGTCGAAGGACGACGCGGAGGTGCTGGCGCACCTCCACGAGAACCTGAAGCGCGTCGTCTACGGGCAGGACAAGGCGATCGATGCCCTGACCTCGGCCATCAAGCTGGCCCGCGCGGGCCTGCGCGACGGCGAGAAGCCGATCGGGTCCTACCTGTTCTCGGGCCCGACCGGCGTCGGCAAGACGGAGGCCGCCAAGCAGCTCGCCGCCAGCCTCGGCGTCGAACTCATCCGGTTCGACATGTCGGAATATATGGAGCGCCACACGATCAGCCGCCTGATCGGTGCCCCGCCCGGCTACGTCGGCTTCGACCAGGGCGGACTGCTGACCGATTCCATCGACCAGCATCCCCATTGCGTCCTGCTGCTCGACGAGATCGAGAAGGCCCATCCGGACCTCTACAACATCCTGCTGCAGGTGATGGACCACGGGAAGCTGACGGACCACAACGGCAAGGCCGTCGACTTCCGCAACGTGATCCTGATCATGACGACCAATGCCGGCGCCGCCGACATGGCCCGCGAAGCCTTCGGCTTCACCCGGGCCAGGCGGGAGGGCGACGACATCGAGGCGATCAACAAGATGTTCACGCCCGAGTTCCGCAACCGCCTCGACGCGATCGTGCCCTTCGGGCGCCTGCCCGAGGAGGTCATCGCCAAGGTCGTCGACAAGTTCGTGCTCCAGCTCGAAGCGCAGCTCGCCGACCGCAACGTGACGGTCGAGCTCACCGACGAGGCGCGCGCCTGGCTGGTGGAACACGGCTATGACGAGGCCATGGGGGCGCGGCCGATGGCCCGCGTCATCCAGAAGTCCATCAAGACGCCGCTGGCCGACGAGGTGCTGTTCGGCAAGCTCAAGAACGGCGGCGCCGTGAAGGTCGTGATGGTCACGGGCGAGGACGGTGCCCGGACGCTCGATTTCGTCTACCCCGAAGGCCCGGTGCTGCCGCGGCCCGAGCGGGACATCGTCGAAGCCGGCAAGAAGCGCGACCCGGACGGCAAGCGCGCCAAGGGCAAGGCGGCGCCCGACGGCGAGGACCGGGACGACGAGCCCGAGGCGCCGTCCTCCGAACCATCGGGCGGCGGGTCGGTCCCGAAGGTGCCGCTGAAGCTCTGAGGCACCGGCCCGGCCGCGCGGCCGGGCCGGTCCCCTGCAGGACGAGAGCCGAAACCACCCGCCCGGGCGCCGCCCGGGCGGGTCTTCTCTGGGTTGGATCAATATGCCGTCTCAACAGGATGTCGTCGCGGCTCTGGCCGGGGTCATGGGACCGGACGGGCGCACGCCGCTGCCGCAATCGGGCGTGCTCGGCGGGGTCGTGGTCCGCGAGGACCGGGTCTTCGTGTCGCTCGAAGTGGCCGCCGCCCGCGCTGCCGAGGCCGAACCGCTGCGGGCCGCGGTGGAGCGGACCGTGGCGGCTCTGCCCGGCGTCGCCCGCGCCTTCGTGACCCTCACCTCCCCGGCGGGCGCCAAGCCCGCCACGGCGGCGCAGGCCGCGCACCAGCACCCGCACTCGCATCAGCATCATGCCCCCGGCCATGGCCACGCGCCCGCGGCGGGCGGGCCGGCGCCGGGCCCGAAGGCCCAGGCGGCGAGGACCGCCCAGGGCATCCCGGGCGTCAAGACCATCATCGCGGTCGCGTCGGGCAAGGGCGGCGTCGGCAAGTCGACGACGTCGGCCAACCTCGCGCTCGCGCTGCGCGACCTCGGCCAGCGCGTCGCCGTGCTCGACGCCGACATCTACGGTCCCTCGATGCCCCGCCTCTTCGGCCTGAAGCAGAAGCCCGAGGTCATCGAGGGCAGGACGATGCGGCCGCTGGAGGCCTTCGGCCTCAAGATCATGTCGATCGGCTTCCTCGTCGAGGAGGAGACGCCCATGATCTGGCGTGGCCCGATGGTGATGTCGGCCATCACCCAGATGCTGCGCGAGGTCGCCTGGGGCGACATCGACATCATGGTGGTGGACATGCCGCCCGGCACGGGCGACGCGCAGCTCACCATGGCGCAATCGGTGCCGCTCGCCGGCGCCGTCATCGTGTCGACCCCTCAGGACCTCGCCCTCATCGATGCGCGGCGCGGCATCGCGATGTTCCGCCGGACCGAGGTGCCGATCCTCGGCATCGTCGAGAACATGAGCACCTTCGTGTGCCCTCATTGCGGGACCGCGACGGACATCTTCTCGCACGGGGGCGCCCGGCACGAGGCGGAACGGCTCGGCGTACCCTATCTCGGCGAGGTGCCGCTGGCGCTGCCGATCCGCGAGACGTCGGATGCGGGCCGCCCGATCGTGGTGGCCGACCCGCAGAGTCCCCATGCCCAGGCCTATGCCGAGATCGGGCGGCGGCTCGTGGCGACGCTGCAGCATGCCCGCAGCCGCCCCGCACCGCGGATCGTAACTGAATAGAATGAGCTCACGGCTGGCGTTCGGTCTCGGGCCGATGCATTGTTTCCGCCCTCGGCAGCCGCCGCGCGGGTTGTGGCGCGTCGGGCTGGCCCGGGCCAGGGGAGTCGCGTCATGAGCGGGCGGATCGGGCGGCGGCAATTCGTGGCATCGGCGGCCCTGTCCGCCGCCGGCGTGGCGGCCGGCATGGCACCGGCGCAGGCTGCGGATGCGCCCGAGGTGACGTGGCGCCTGACCTCGAGCTTCCCGAAGTCGCTCGACCTGCTCTACGGCGGCGCGGAGCTCTTCGCCCGGCAGGTGCGCGACATCACCGGCGGCCGCTTCCGGATCGACGTGTTCCCGCCCGGCGAGGTCGTGCCGGCGCTCGGCGCGCTCGACGCCGTGCAGGCCGGCACCGTCGAGGCCTGCCACACCTCGCTCGACTACGAATACGGCAAGGATCCCGCCTTCGCGATCCCGACCGCCTTCCCGTTCGGCATGAATGCGCGCGAACAGGTCGCCTACGCGCTCGACGGGGGCGGCATCGACCTCACCAACACGCTGCTCGCCGACTACGGCGCGATCGGCTACCCGGCCGGCAACACCGGCGCCCAGATGGGCGGGTTCTTCCGCAAGGAGATCAAGGCGGCGGGAGACCTCGCGGGGCTCAAGATCCGCGCCGGCGGCCTCGCCGGGCGCGTGCTCCAGAAGCTCGGCGCCGTCCCGCAGCAGACCGCCCGCGGCGATCTCGTGGCCGCGCTCCAGGCCGGCACGCTCGACGGCGTGACCTGGGTGGGGCCCTACGACGATGCCAGGATCGACGATGCCGGCAAGCTGCAGAAGGCCGCGCCCTTCTATTATTATCCGGGATGGTGGCGCGGCGGGTCGATGGTGCATGTGGTCTTCAACAAGGCCAAGCACGACGCCCTGCCGGAGGCGTTCCGGGCGGCGCTGCGCACGGCGGCGCTCTCGACCCTGACGCAGGTCCAGGCCTCCTACGATGCCGCCAACCCGGGGGCGCTGAAGAAGCTCGTCATCGCGGGCGCCGAGCTCCGGGCCTTCCCGCAGGACCTGCTCGAGGCCGCCTTCAAGGCCGCCAACGACGTCTACAAGGAAATTTCCGACGCCAACCCGCGGTTCAAGACGATGCTCGAAGCCGCGATCGCCTTCCGTGCCGATCAGTATCTGTGGTGGCAGGTCAGCGAATATACGTTCGACAATTTCATGATCCGGCAGCGCGCGCGCGGTTGAAGACCGATCGGTCGCCGTGAGAGGTGGCGGGGCTGTTTGCGGTTTCCCATCGCTCGGGAAATCGCATATCGCCTGTTCGGGCGCGGGACCGGCCGGAGAGCGAGTGCGATGAGCAGTCTGAAGTTTGGCACCAGCGGCCTGCGCGGGCTCGTCTCGGACCTCGTCGGCGGCCCCTCCTTCGATTATACGGCGGCGTTCCTGCGGGCGCTGGCGTCGGGCAGCGCCAGGGGGGCTCCGGTCCTGCTCGGGCGCGACCTGCGCGCCAGCAGCCCCGAGATCGCGGTCGCGGTCGCCGCCGCCGTCCGGGCCGCGGGCCTGCGCCCGCTGGATTGCGGCCCGGTGCCGACCCCGGCTCTGGCGCTCGAAGCCATGCGGCGGAGCTGGCCGGCCATCATGGTGACCGGCAGCCACATCCCCGACGACCGCAACGGCCTCAAGTTCTACACGGCCCGCGGCGAGATCACGAAGACCGACGAGCTCGCCATCAGCGCCGCCGTCTCGACGAGCGGCGTCCCGCCCGAGCCGGGGCCGGTCGAAGCCCATCCCGACGCCCTGGGGCGCTACCGCGCCCGCAGCATCGCGGCTTTCCCGCATGATGCGCTGACGGGGCTGCGGGTCGGCGTCTACCAGCAGAGTTCCGTCGCCCGCGACCTCCTGGTCGAACTCGTGGCGGCGCTCGGCGGCGAGCCGGTCGCCTTCGGCCGCGCCTCCGGCTTCGTCCCCGTCGACACGGAGGCGCATCGGCCGGAAGACCTCGCGGTGCTGCGCCAGGCCGCGAAGGACGACAGGCTCGACGCCATCGTGACGACGGACGGCGACGGCGACCGGCCGCTCGTCGCGGACGCCGCGGGCCGCGTCCTGCCCGGCGACGTCGTCGGCGTCATCACGGCCCGCCACCTCGGCATCGCCACCGTCGTGGTGCCGGTGACGGCCGGCTCCGCCGTCGAGGCGAGCGGCGGTTTCGCCCGGACGCTGCGCACGCGCGTCGGCTCCCCCTTCGTCATCGCCGGCATGCAGGAGGCCGCCGAGGCCGGGCCCGAGCCCGTCGCCGGCTTCGAGTTCGAACGGCGGCTTCCTGCTGGGTTCGGCCCTGCAGGTCGGCGGACGCACCATTGCGGCGCTGCCGACGCGCGATGCGGTCCTGCCGATCCTCGCCACGCTGGCGGAGGTCCGCGCCGCCGGCCGGCCGCTCGCCGCGGTCGTGGCCGGGCTCGGTTTCAGGCCCACCGCCAGCCACAGGCTGCAGGACGTGCCGCAGGACAGGGCCGCCGCGTTCCTCTACGGGCTCGGGGATGCGGCGACGCGCGCGGACTTCGTGGCGCCGCTCGGCCGCCCCGCCGCGGTCAACGAGATCGACGGGACGCGCATCGGGCTCGAGGACGGACGCGTGATCCACTTCCGCGCCTCCGGGAACGCGCCGGAGTTGCGCTGCTATGCCGAGGCCTCCGAGCCCGCCGAAGCCGAGCGTCTCGTCGCCTGGGGGCTCGCCGCCGCCGCGGCCGCCATGGGCCTGCCGCGCTGAACGCGAGGGCGGCCGGCGAACCCTGCCGCCGCCGTTCCGCTCACGGAGCCCGGGGCGTCGGCAGGCGCTCGAGATCGTCGATCAGCCCCTCGATGACGTTGAGGCCGATGCTCCAGAAGTCCGGGTCGGCGGCGTCGAGGCCGAAGGGTTCCAGCAGTTTGGAATGGTGCAGCGTGCCGCCGGCCGACAGCAGCGCGAGGTAGCGCTCGGCGAAGCCCTCGGGGGTCGTGCGGAACACGCCGTAGAGCGAGTTCACCAGGCAGTCGCCGAAGGCATAGGCGTAGACGTAGAACGGCGAATGCACGAAATGCGGCACGTAGGCCCAGAAGGTCTCGTAGCCGGGTCCGAGCCGGATCGCCGGACCGAGGCTCTCGGCCTGGACCGACAGCCACAGGGCGCCGATCCGCTCCGCCGTGAGCTCGCCGGCGCGCCGCTCTTCGTGGACCCGGCGCTCGAACGTGTAGAACGCCACCTGGCGCACCACGGTGTTCAGCATGTCCTCGACCTTCGCGGCCAGCAGGGCGAAGCGCGCCTCCGGCGTCGCGGCGCGGGCCACCATGGCGCGGAAGGTCAGCATCTCGCCGAAGACCGAGGCCGTCTCGGCCAGCGTCAGCGGGGTCTGCGCCATGAGCGCGCCCTGGGGTGCCGCCAGCGTCTGATGCACGCCGTGGCCGAGTTCGTGGGCCAGCACCATCACGTCGCGCGGGCGGCCCTGGTAGTTCATCAGCACGTAGGGATGCACGGCCGGCACGGTCGGATGCGAGAAGGCCCCGGGCGCCTTGCCGGGCCGGATCTCGGCATCGATCCACCGCTCGTCGAAGAACCGTGTCGCGATGGCGGCGAGTTCGGGCGAGAATCCCCGATAGGCGTCGAGTACCGTGTCGCGCGCCTCGGCCCAGGGCACGGTCGCGGGGGGCGCGAAGGGCAGGGGCGCGTTGCGGTCCCAGTGATCCAGCTGCTCGCGCCCGAACCACCTCGCCTTCATGCGATAGTAGCGGTGCGACAGGCGCGGGTAGGCGGCCTGGACCGCGGCGACGAGCGCGTCCACCACGGCGCGCTCGACGCGGTTGGCGAGGTGGCGGGAATCGGCCACGTCCTCGAAGCCGCGCCAGCGGTTGGCGATCTCGAGGTCCTTGGACAGGGTGTTGGTGATCAGCGCGAAGGTGCGCGTGTGGGCGCCGAGCGTGTCGCCGATGGCGCGGGCGGCCCGCTCGCGCGTGTCCCCGTCGGGGTCCTGGAGCAGGTTCAGCGTCGGCTCCAGCGACAGCTCATCGCCGTTCACGCGGAAGCGCAGCGCCGTGATGGTCTCGTCGAAGAGCCGCGTCCAGGCGCCTCGGCCCGTCACGGCCTTCTCGTGGAACAGCTGTTCGAGCTTGGTCTCGAGCTGGTGCGGCCGGTCCTTCCGGATGTCGTCGAGCCAGGGCCGGTAGCGCGCCAGCGGCGGCAGCGGCGGCGAGCCGGTCCAGCGTCTCGTCCGGGAGGGCGTTGAGCTCCAGCGTGAAGAACAGGAGGTTCGACGACACGGTCGTCACCCGGTCCTGCGCGTCGGCCATGAACTTGGCGCGCGCCGGATCGGACGTGTCCTCGGTGTAGAGCAGCTGCGCGTAGGACGCGGCGCGGCCGAGCGCCTCGTCGAGCGCCTCGTAGCGCTCAACCGCCTCGGCGAGGCGGGCGCTCCCGTCCGGTCCCCCGGCGAGGCCGGCGAGGCGGCTGCGGTAATCGGCCGCGAAGCGTTCCGCCTCCTGCCCGGCCCGGTCGAGGTCGGCCGCGAAGGCCGGCGCATCCATGCCGGCATAGAGGTCGGCGAGGTTCCAGCGCGGCACCGGGCCCAGAGCCTGGGCCTCGGTGGCGGACCGCGCCTGGTGGAAGGCTGGACGGCGACGGGTGGCGGTCATCGGTCTGGCGTCTCCTCAAGCACTCACGCGGCTCCGCCCCCATACGCTCATCGCGCCGCCTCGTCACCGGGGTGAGCCTCCCCCCGCGTTAAGTCCCGGTTTACCGTGGTGACCGATGGTGGCCCTCGCCGAAAGCGCCTCGGTGGGGTCGTCCGATCCTGCCGCAGGCTGAAACGCCGGGGCATCGTCGGGCGTGCGTCGCAGGAGGCGCGGCTCCCGGGCGGCGACCGCCGCGCGAGGTTGCCCACGCCGTGGCATCGGGGACGCATGACCGCCACCATTCTCATCGTCGACGACGACCCCGTCCAGCGCCGGCTGCTCGAAGCCACGGTGCGCCGGTTCGGCTACGAACCCGAGGTCGCCGACGGCGGCGTGGCGGCCCTGGCGCGGCTCGACGCCCCCGACCAGAGACCCATCGACCTCCTCATCTGCGACCTCGCCATGCCGGAAGTCGACGGCATGGCGGTGCTCCGCCACATGCGCGAGCGCAAGATCGCCGTCCCGGCCATCGTCCAGACCGCCCATGGCACGATCGACACGGTGATCGCCGCCATGCGGGCCGGCGCGGTCGATTTCGTCGTCAAGCCGGTCGGGGCCGAGCGCCTCTCGGTCTCGATCAAGAACGCCCTGCGCTTCGACGCGCTCGAGGACGAAGTGCGCCGCATGACGCGCCGCGCCTCCGGCGCCCTCACGTTCCGCGACATCGTGACGAAGAGCGACGACATGGGCCGGGCGATCCGCCTCGGCGAGCGCGCGGCCCGCTCCAATATCCCGGTGCTGATCGAGGGCGAGTCGGGCGTCGGCAAGGAACTGATGGCGCGCGCCATCCAGGGATCGTCGGAGCGCAAGGGCAAGCCCTTCGTCCCGGTGAACTGCGGCGCGCTGCCGGAGAACCTCATCGAGTCGATCCTCTTCGGCCACGAGAAGGGCGCCTTCACGGGCGCCACGGAGAAGCATCTCGGCAAGTTCGTCGAGGCGCACGGCGGCACGCTGTTCCTCGACGAGATCGGCGAACTGCCGCTCGACGCCCAGGTCAAGCTGCTGCGGGCCCTCCAGGAGGGCGAGGTGGACCCCGTCGGGGCCAAGCGCGCCACCAAGGTCGACGTGAGGCTCGTGTCCGCCACCAACCAGAACCTCATCGAGCTCGTGAAGCAGGGCCGCTTCCGCGAGGACCTGTTCTACCGGCTCAACGTCTTCCCGATCACGATCCCTCCCTTGCGGGCACGCCGCGACGACGTGCCGGACCTCGCCCGGCGCTTCGCGGCCCGCTTCGCCGCCGAGGAGGGCAAGAAGATCACCGGCATCTCGGCCGAAGCGCTCGCCTTGCTGGCGCGCTACGACTGGCCCGGCAACGTCCGCCAGCTCGAGAACGTGATGTTCCGCGCCGTGGTGCTGGCGGACGGCGGCGAACTCGGCATCGCCGAGTTCCCGCAGATCGCCGCCCAGGTGGACGGGTTCGACGTGCGGGTGCCGCCCGCGCCCGCCATGGCGCCCGCCGGCCTCGAACGCGAGATCGTGCGGGTCGAGATCCGCGACCCCAACGTGCTGCGGCTGCTCGACGAGTGCGGCGACGTGCGGCGCATGGAGGAGATGGAGGCGGAACTCATCCGCTTCGCGCTGTCCCACTATCATGGACAGATGTCCGAGATGGCGCGCAAGCTCGGCATCGGCCGCTCGACCCTGTACCGCAAGATGAAGGACTTCGGCCTGAACGAGGGCGACGAAGCCGCCGCCTGATCGGTTCCGCCCCGGCCCCTGTCATCGCGGCACCACGGTGCCGCGGCAATGCACGGCATGCGACACCTTTCGGGCCCATGTTTGTTGCTTTCGGCGCATGGCCGCTGCACCTGTCGGCGGGGCTCTGGCGCCCGACGGGACCGGGACGGGTCGGGTTCGGGTTCACGGTTCCGCGAGAGAAGGTAGGTGCCGGATGAAAGCGCAGCGCGGCCGAGCCGCTCTCTTGAGATCCACGGCGCTGCTGCTCGTCGGCGCCCTGCTGGTGCCGACGGTGGCCGGCGCCGCGTCGGCGACGCGCCGGCATCGGGAGGCCGCCCTCCAGGGCGGCACGATGCTGCCGAGCCCGTCCGACATCGCGCCGGGGGACGATGCGCGGGCATCGCTGTCGCGCCTCGTCGCCGAGCCGGGCAGCGTGCTCAAGGCTTACGCCCCCACGCATGACGGGGACGGCGGGCTTTGGCCCGAGGAGGCGCCCAGGGCCGTCGCGGCCGCGACCGGCGATGCGCTGTCGACCGGGTCCATGCCGGCTTCGGCACGCGCCTCGGCCGCTCCGGTGGCGCCGGCGGCGGCGCCCGTCGCATCCCCGCCGGGGCCTGATCCGCTGGCCTACGCGCCCGTATCCGGCGAGGGTCCGGTCCTCGACGCCACGACGCTTCAGCATGCGCTCGACGCCTGGGTCGGGCCCGAGCCGCTGCGCGGCCTGCGCTCGATCCCCGCCGCGGTGGCGGACGAGAAGCGCTACGACGCGCGCACCGCGGTGCGGGACTTCTACGCCGGCCGCGGCTTCGCCCCGCTCTGGGTGGTGGACGGCGCCTTCGATGCGCCGGCCCGTTCGGCCCTGGCGCGGATCGACCGTGCCGCCGAGGACGGGCTCGAGCTCCACGCCGCCGCCGTGACGGTGCCGCAGGGGAGCGACCCCGCCGCCCTGGCGGCCGCCGAACTCGCCATGACCGAGGCCGTCGTCGATTATGCGCGCCAGGCCAGCGGCGGACGGATCGACCCGTCCCGGATCGGCGCCTCCGTGGCGGCCAAGCCCGATGTCGCCGGCCCCCGCCGCGTTCTCGCGGCATTGCGCGACGCCGCCGACGCCGGCGAGGCGCTGCGCGGCTTCAACCCGCCCCACCGCGGCTACCTCCTGCTGCGCGCCAAGCTGGCCGAGATGCGCCGTGGCGCCGACGTGGCGGACCGCGGCCCCATCCCGGCCGGCCCCGCGCTGAAACCCGGCATGACGGATGCCCGCGTGCCGCTGGTGCGGGCGCGGTTCGGCCTCGACATCGCGGCCGGGGGCGGCGACGGGCTCGTCTACGACACGCGCGTGGCGAGCGCGGTCGCCGACTACCAGCGTGCCCATGGGCTCCCGGCTTCCGGCGTCCTCACGGCACGGACGGTGGCGAGCCTGTCGGGCGGTCATCCGAAGCGGCTGGAGGACGAGATCGTCGCCAACATGGAGCGCTGGCGCTGGCTGCCGCGCGACCTCGGCGCCCGCTACGTCGCGGTGAACATCCCCGATTACTCGCTCGACGTCTTCGACGGCGACCGGTCCGTCCACCACGCCCGCGTGGTCGTGGGCAAGCCAGACCACGAGACGCCGGTGTTCTCCGAGACGATGAAGTTCATCATCGTCAACCCCTACTGGAACGTGCCGCTCTCCATCGTCAAGAAGGAGATGATGCCCAAGCTCGCCGCCAACCCGAACTACTTCGAGGACCATGGCTACGAGGTGGTGGAGCGCGACGGCGAGACCTACGTGCGCCAGCCGCCCGGCGACAGCAATGCCCTGGGCCGCATCAAGTTCATGTTCCCCAACAGGTTCTCCGTCTACCTGCACGACACCAACGCCCGCTCGTATTTCGCCCGCGACGACCGCGCGCTGAGCCACGGCTGCGTGCGTGTCGACCAGCCCTTCAAGCTCGCCGAGATGGTGCTGGGGCGCGACCGCGGGTGGACCGAGGGCCGGGTCGAGGCGATGATCGGGGGCGCCGAGCGCACCGTGAACCTGCCGCGCCCCGTCCAGGTCCACATCAACTACTTCACGGCCTTCGTGGACGACACGGGCGCACTGCGCCTGCGCGACGACGTCTACGGCTATTCCGCCAAGGTGCGGGCGGCGCTCGGCCTCGCCGGCTGAGCGGCGCGGACGGCGGGAGCGGGCCCGGCGGAGCCCTGCGGCATTCCGGGCTTCATTTTTCGGCGATGGAGGGCTATGGAGGCGGTCGGTCGGGGCATGCTCTGGCCCGTCGGCACACGGTACGTTAACGTCATCCGACAATAGATCGGTTCCGTCCTTGCGCGTGGCCTCCCGGTGTCGCGCCGCCAAACGAGCGAGTTCCGCATTGAAAGCATGGCGCGAGCGATCCTGGCCGACGGCGTTGCGCCTCCTGCCCACCCTCTTCGCCGCCGTGACGGGCGCCGCCATCCTCCTCGCTCCGGGCGCCACCGAGACCGCCGACGCCAACGGCGACACCCGCACCATCCACCTCCACCACGCCCACACGCATGAGGCGATCGACGCCACCTACATGGTGGACGGGCGCTACGACCCGATCGTGCTCGAGAAGCTGAACTGGTTCCTGCGGGACTGGCGGCGCGACGAGCCGACCCACATGGACCCCAAGCTCTTCGACACGATCTGGGAGGTCTATCGCGAGTCGGGCTCGCAGCAGCCCATCGAGGTCATGTCGGCCTATCGCTCGCCCGAGACCAATTCGATGCTGCGCCGCGCCTCGCGCTCCGTCGCCGAACATTCCCAGCACATCCTGGGCAAGGCGATGGACCAGCATTACGTCGACGTGCCGATGTCCAAGATCCGCGAGATCGCCATGCGGCTGCAGCGCGGCGGCGTCGGCTTCTACCCCACCGCCGGCACGCCCTTCGTCCACATGGACGTCGGCGGCGTGCGGCACTGGCCGCGCATGAGCTACGACCAGCTGTCGCGCCTGTTCCCGGACGGCAAGACCGTCCACATCCCGTCCAACGGGCAGCCGCTGCCCGGCTACGAGATGGCCCGCGCCGAACTCGAGTCGCGCGGCGACAGCTTCAACTACCCGACGGCCGGGGAAGTGAAGTCGAAGGGCTTCTTCGCCTGGCTGTTCGGAGGCGGCGACGACGAGGGCGACGGCGAGGCGGCCCGCGAGGGCGGCGTGCCGCGCGATGCCGCTCCGGCACCGCGCCGCCGCGGCGCGACCCAGGTGGCCTCCGTCGATCCCGTGCCGGTCGGCAGCACCGGCAACGACGGCGTGATCGCCAACAACAAGGACGCCGGAATCCACCTCTTCTCCTTCCTGGAATCGAAGCCCGACGCCGCGCCCGCCGCCGCACCCGCCCCGGCGCCCGTGCAGGGTGGCCGGCGCGGCGCCCGGGGCCGGACGCAGGTGGCGGCCTTGCCGCCCGCCCAGCCGACCAGCGCCGAAGCCCAGCAGGCGCTCGCGGCCGAGATGCAGCGGCAGGAGGCGGCGCGGTCGGCGCAGGCCGCCCAGGCCCAAGCTCAGGCTCAGGCCCAGGCGGCCGAGGTGCAGGCCAGAGCTGCCGCGGCACAATCCGCCGCCGCCCCGTCCGCCGCGACCTCGCCCGACGTCGCCCCGGTGGTCCGGCCCCTCCCGGCCGGACAGCCCGACGCGGCCTCGGCGCTGCGCCTCGCCGGCGCCGCCGTCCAGTTCGACGCGCCGCTGCCGCCGCGCCGCCCCGTCGAATTCGCATTCGCCGGCCCGGGCGCGCCCGTTCCGCCGCAGCGGCCCGCCGAGGCCCTGCGCAACGACCGTGCCCCGGCACCGGGCGCCCCGCGCGGCGCTGGCCCCGTGCTGGCCGCGGTGCCGCTCACCGCGCGCCCCGGGCTCCCGTCCGCCATCACGCAGGGCTTCGGCCAGGCGCCGCCCCCGCGCGTGCTGGCCTTCGCGCCACCGGCCGCGCCCCCCGCCGTCCCGCTGCCGGTGTCGCGTCCCCAGCTGGTCGCCGCCCGGCTGGACCGGACGAACTTCCGCAACCTCACGGGCGCGACCCCCGCCGACCGGCTACTGCCGCGCGCCGGCATGGGCTCCGCCGTCGCGCCGCTGCGGCCCGCCGCGCAGGCCAGTGCGGGCACGCTCGCCGGCGATGCCGGCGCCGCGGTCCATCGCGGTTTCGCCAGCCGGGCGACCGACCTCGCGACGGACCGGTTCTCGGGCGCCGCCGTGACGGCACAGGACCGGGTCAGCACCGCGACGCTGCACCGGCGCCCCGCCGCCGCGACCGCCGACGACTGACGGCGGGGTCCGGTCGACCGGTTGACCGGCGCCGGCGAAAGCCGCATTGAACGCCTCCGACGCGCGACGCCCGACCGGTGCCGCGCGCCAGACCGGCGAGAAGGGGGCAGACCGCGATGCAGAAGTTCGACCACCTCAGCGGCATCGCGGCGCCCCTCAGAATCGCCAATGTCGATACCGACAAGATCATCCCGGCGCAGTACCTGAAGACCATCAAGCGAACCGGCCTCGGCCGCGCGCTCTTCGCCGAGATGCGCTACCGGGACGACGGGTCCGACAATCCCGATTTCGTCCTCAACCAGCCCGCCTATCGCGGCGCCACCATCCTGGTCGCGGGGGACAATTTCGGCTGCGGGTCCTCGCGCGAGCACGCGCCCTGGGCGCTGCTGGATTTCGGCATCCGCTGCATCATCTCGACCAGCTTCGCGGACATCTTCTACAACAACTGCTTCAAGAACGGCATCCTGCCCATCGTGGTCACGCCCGACGAGCTCGACATGCTGTTCGACGATGCGGAGCGCGGCGCCAACGCCCGCGTGTCGGTCGACCTCGCCGCGCAGGAGATCCGCGGCCCGGACGGGGGCGTGGTCCACTTCGACATCGACCCGTTCCGCAAGCACTGCCTGCTCGAAGGGCTGGACGACGTGGGGCTGACCATGGCCAAGACCCCGGAGATCGAACGGTTCGAAGCCGCCCTGCACGACGAGAGGCCTTGGGCCTGACCCCGCGCCGCTCGCTGGTCCGCCCCTGAACCGGAAGGGCGCGCCATGGCGGCCGCCGCGAGGTCGACGGCCTGGCCGGCCGAGGCGCGGCGGCGCCCCGTCCGCTCGGCGACGGGCTCGCCTTCCCAGCTTCCCGACGTTGGGTTAACCTCCTGCCGTCCGCGCGTCGGCACCGGAGGCCCTGCATGACACAGTTCCCGCCCCAGCGTCCGGATCCGCGCCGCAGCGCGGTGGCATCGCGCGGCGGACGGGTCGGGGCCGGGCTGCTGGCCGCGCTGCTGGCCGCCGCCTGCCACCCCGCCGCGGCGGCCGAGACCGATTTTCCGTCCTGCCTGGCGGGCCTCAGATCGGCCGCGGCGGCGCGCGGGATCTCGGACGCGACGTTCGAGGCCGCGACCGCCAACCTGCAGCCCAACGACGTGCTGCACTTCCAGGATGAGCAGCCCGAGTTCACGACGCCGGTGTGGGACTACATGGCGGGTCTGGTCGACCAGGAGCGGGTCGACGACGGCAAGGCGATGCTGGCGCGCTATTCCGATGCGCTGGCCCGCATCGAAGCGCGCTTCGGGGTCAGCCGCACCATCCTGGTGGCGCTCTGGGGCGTCGAGTCCGATTACGGCAAGAACCTCGGCTACCGACCCGTGGTGCAGTCGCTCGCGACGCTGAGCTGCTACGGCCACAAGCCGGGCTACTACCAAGGCGAACTGCTGTCCGCGCTGGCGATCCTGCAGCGCGGCGATGTCCCGCCGGACCGTTTCGTGGGCTCCTGGGCCGGCGCCTTCGGGCAGACGCAGTTCATGCCGTCGACCTTCGCCCGCAACGCGATCGACATGGAAGGCGACGGCCGCCGCGACATCGTCGACTCCGTGCCGGACGCGCTCGCCTCGACGGCCAACTACCTCCGCAAGTCGGGTTGGGTCAGCGGGCAGCCCTGGGGCTTCGAGGTCAAGCTGCCGGCCGGCTACGGCGGCCCGGCCGGGCGCAAGGGCCGGCACCCCATGGCCTTCTGGGCCGCGCGCGGCCTGCGGCGGGTCGATGGCGCGCCGCTCGGAAGCGGCACCGCCGGCCTCCTGCTGCCGGCGGGGCGCAACGGGCCGGCGTTCCTGGTGACGCAGAACTTCGAGGCGGTCTTCGCCTACAATGCCGCCGAGATCTACGCGCTCGCCATCGGCCACCTGTCGGACCGGCTGCGCGGCGGCGCCCCGCTGGCCACGCCCTGGCCGACCGACGATCCCGGCCTCGCCCGCGTCGAGCGGCGCGAATTGCAGGAGCGACTGGCCGGCAAGGGCTTCGACATCGGCAACAAGGACGGCGTGATGGGCACCAAGACGCGGGCCGCCATCGCGTCCTACCAGCAGTCGCTGGGCGTGAAGGCGGACGGTCGCGCCAGCGCCAGCGTGCTGAAGGCGCTGCAGGACGGTCGCTGAGCGCGGCGGCCCGTGCGGCCGCGCGCCGACTTCAGAACGGCAGCCCGGGCAGCGGCTGCGTGCCCTCCGCCTGGACGGCCTGCAACGCATCGGGTGCGTAGCCGAGCGCCTTGAGGATGGTCGGCGCGATCTGCGCGGTGCCGACCGGGGTGGCGAGGCTGGCGGGCCGGAGCGGGCCGCCGGAGACCACGAGCGGCACGTTGCGGTCCTCGACGTTGAGGCCGCCGTGTTCGGCGATCTTCTTGCCGGACGTGTAGACGACGCCGGGGTTCACGCCCACGATGATGTCCGGTGCGCGGCTGTCGCTCGCGGGATCGGCGAAGAGCGCCGCCACGGCGGCCGGCGGGTAGATCGTGCCGATCCCGAGGGCGGTCCTGTCCTTCTCCAGCGCGGCCAGCGCCTCGGGGAGCCGGGCGGTCCGCTCCGCAGGCTTGAGCCAGATCAGCGCCCCGTCGTCGGCGTCGTGGAAGGCGTGCCCGGGCAGCAGGTCGTAGGGCTTGTCGTCGGTCGCTTTCAGCCCGGCGGGGTCGATCGGCGCCTGGCCGTGCTTGGCCGACAGGATCACCAGCGTCGTGGCGTCGAGGCCGTTGTCCTTGAGGCCGTCGAGCAGCGTGCCGAGCGCGCCGTCGACGTAGTCGAACTGCGCCGCGAGCCCGTCGTTGAACCTGCCGGCGGCGTCGGCATAGCCGCCCCTGGCGTCCGGCGGGTCGCCGGGGCCCGCCTTCGGCAGCTTCTGGCCGACGCTGACGGCCTGGAAATTCATGCCGAACAGGGCCGGCACCCCGACCGCGGTGCTCCCGGTCCCGTCGAGGCCGCGCATCATGTTGAGCAGGGCGCGGACATGCTGCGCGTCGAAGTCCCGCTCGGCCGCGAACGAGCCCGTGGTCTTGACCTTGGTGCCTGGGATCAGCGCGTCCTGCTCGACGGCATAGAGCTCGTCGAGGCCCTGGCCCGAGGGGCCGGACAGCCATTCGTAGGCGGGATGCTTGTCGGCCCAGGCGGTGCGCCCGCCGTGCGCGTGCACCACTTCGAAGACCGTGTTCACGCGCAGGTAGTCGTGCGGGTAGACGGGCGTGCAGCCGGCCCCGGTCCGGCGCAGCGGCAGCGCCTTGGTGTCGATCTGGGTCATGGGCCTGCCGATCGTGCCGCCGGCATCGGGGCGCTTGGGATCGACGTCGATCTCGGACGCGAAGGGGACCTCGGTGCCGGGCTCGCCCTGGCAGGAGGAGCCCGGCGGGAACAGCGCGCGGTCGTAGCTGTCGTCGTAGTAGACCCCGGTGGTCGCCGGCCCTCCGCCCGTCACCTGGGCGGCGAGCCCGGGAAAGGAATCCGAGATCAGCGGCGTCATGGCCTGGCGATAGGTGATGCCGGAGCGGGACAGCCGGGCCAGCGGCCCGTCCGGATGACGCGCCACCAGGGTGGCGAGGTCGAGGGCATGCATGCCGTCGATGCTGATCAGCAGCACATGGGCATAGGGCGCCGGGCCCGCGAGGGCCGCGGTGGTGGAGAGGAGGGCGAGGGCGCCCGCGGCCATGCGGCCGAACTGGATCATGGTCGGTCAGTCCCGGGAGGCGGTGAGGGGACGGCTAAGCGCTCGACGTGACGGCCGCGTGACCATGACGGCGCGCCGTCCGGCATGGCCGAGCCTTCGAGCCGAGCGTTCACGCGGAGCCTCGGTGCAGCGCGATGGCGGCCGGCCCTCATCGGACCTGGAGCCGACGAAGGCGCGAAGGCCGGAGTGGACGGACCCGCCATGCAACCCATCATGATCGTGGGCGTTCTGCCCGGATCGTCGACAGGGTGCGAACGCCAAGGATCGCCGCCGATGCAAGCCGACATCACATTGTTCTACGCTCCCGGTGCCTGCTCGCTCGCGCCGCATATCGCGCTCGAGGAGACCGGGAACCCCTTCCAGGCGGTCGCCATCGACACGAAGGACGGCGAACATCGACGGCCGGCCTATCTGAAGATCAACCCGAAGGCGCGCGTCCCGGCCCTTCTCGTCGACGGCTGGGTGCTGACCGAGAACCCGGCGATCCTGCAGTTCATCGGCCGGACGTTCCCGGACGCGCGGCTGTGGCCGGAGGATCCGCGCGGCGGCGCGAGAGCAACGGAATGGATGGCGTGGCTGTCGTCCACGATCCATGTCGCCTATGCCCACGTCCGCCGCGCCGAGCGCTACGCCAGCACGGATTCGGCCTTGCAGGACGTCCGGGCCAAGGGCCAGGAGAGCTGCGGCGCGCTCTGGCCCACGATCGAACATGCCTTCGGCGAGGGGCCCTGGGCCCTGGGCGACGCCTACTCGGTGGTCGACGCCTATCTCATGGTGTTCTGGACCTGGGGCAACGGCCCGGCGCTCGGCTTCGACATGCCGCGGATGTGCCCGCGATGGACCGCACAGGCGCGGCGGATGGCAGCGCGCCCCGCGGTGCAGCGGGCCTTCCGCCGCGAAGCGTTGGACCTGCCGCGCTGAGCGGGTCCTTTGGCGCGGGGCGGCGATGATCGCTGGACGGGGGACGGCTGGCGGCGCGGCGGAGGGCTCGAGGATGCAGCGCGTCATGATCATGGGCCCCTGCGGCAGCGGCAAGTCCACGCTGGCGCGGCGCATCGGGGCGCGGCACGGCCTGCCCGTCTTCCACCTCGACCAGGCCTTCCACCGGCCGGGCTGGCGGCCGGCGCCCGAGGCCGAGTTCGTCGCCGAGGTCGAGCGGATCGCGGCTCTCCCCGCCTGGGTCATCGACGGCAACTACAAGGGGACGATCGCATCCCGCCTGCAGGCCGCCGACACGCTCATCTACCTCGACATGCCGGCCCGCGTGACCGTGCCGCGCATCCTGAAGCGCATCGCCCTCAGCCACGGCCAGGTCCGCCCCGACGCCGCCGCCGGCTGTCCGGAGCGGCTGGACCTGCCGTTCCTGCTGTTCGCCTGACGTGGAACCGGCGCAGCCGGACCAAGAGCCTGGCCTTGGTCGACAGCTTTCCCGGCCGGCGCGTCGTGCTCCGGGGCCGGGCGGAGCAGCGGCGCTTCGGCCGCGACGAGGCGTGAAGGCGCCCGCGGCGCGGGGCGCGGCGCTCCGCCCCCCTCAGTCCGCCGCGGTCCTGCGCTGGCCGATGTCGCGCCGGCAGAAGCCCTCGGGCCAATCGAGCCGGTCCACCGCCGCATAGGCGCGGGCGCGGGCCCGCGCGGCATCGGCGCCGAGGCCCGTGAGGGTCAGCACCCGCCCGCCGTCGGCGAGGATGCGGCCGCCCGCCTCGCGCGTGCCGGCGTGGAACAGCGCCACGCCCTCGCTGGCGGCCGCGGCGTCGAGGCCGCGGATCTCGGTGCCCCGGAGCGGCGCGTCGGGATAGCCCCGCGCCGCCATCACCACCGACACGCCGACCTCGGGCCGGAACCGTACCGGTCCTTCGGGCAGCGTGCCGCGCGCCACGGCCTCGAGGAGCGGCAGCAGGTCCTGGTCGAGGCGGGGCAGGAAGGCCTGGGTCTCGGGGTCGCCGAAACGGACGTTGAATTCGATCAGCTTCGGGCCGTCCGCCGTGAGCATCAGCCCGGCGAACAGGACGCCCCGGAAGGGTGTGCCGCGGGCCGCCATGCCGCGCAGCGTCGGCTCGACGATCTCCGCCATGATGCGCGCTTCCAGCGCCGCATCGAGGACGGGAGCGGGCGAGATCGCCCCCATGCCGCCGGTATTGGGCCCGGTGTCGCCGTCCCCGACGCGCTTGTGGTCCTGGGCGGAGGCGAGGGGCAGGGCGCGCGTGCCGTCGCAGAGCGCGAAGAAGGACAGTTCCTCGCCCTCCATGAAATCCTCGATCACCACCGCGGCGCCGGCCGCGCCGAAGCCGCCGTCGAACATGAAATCCACCGTGCGCTCCGCCTCGGCCCGGTCGGCCGCGATGACCACGCCCTTGCCGGCCGCGAGCCCGTCCGCCTTGATGACGGTGGGGTAGGGAAGGTCGGCGAGGTGGGCCATCGCGGCCTCGCGATCGTCGAAGCGCCCGTAGGCGGCCGTCGGGATGGCGACATCGCGGGCGAGGTCCTTGGTGAACCCCTTGGAGCCTTCGAGCGCCGCCGCGGCCCGCGACGGGCCGAAGACCGCGATGCCGGCGGCCTCCAGCGCGTCGGCGACGCCGGCCACGAGCGGCGCTTCGGGTCCCACCACCACGAGGCCGATGCCCTCGCGCCGCACGAGGGCCAGCACGGCGCCGGGGTCGAGGGGGTCGAGCGCGACATTGGTGGCGAGCGACGCCGTGCCGGGATTGCCGGGCGCGACGAAGAGACGGCCGAGGCGGGGACTCGGCGCGATGGCGGCCGCCAGCGCGTGTTCGCGGCCGCCCGCGCCGAGGATGAGGACGTCGATGCTGTCGGCCACTGGGATGAGGTTCCTGCGCTGGGACGACCGGCTTCTGCCACGGATCCCGGCGGATTGGAAAGGCGTCGGCGCGGTCCCCGGGTGCGGCTTTCACCGGCCCTTAATTCGCCGCCGTTACCGTCGAGAGGGTCGGGGGCCGAGAAGGATGCAAGGCGCGCGATGGCGAGGGTTCGGGACAGGGATGGCGGAGGGGCCCAGCGCCGGGAACCGCGTCTCTCCGATGATCGCGATGGCGACCTGCGGGCCCGTCCCGAGGACCGTGCCGGGGGGCGCGTGACGCGCAAGCCGCCGCGGGCCGCGCGCGAGGACCGGCGCGAGCCGACCTTCGAGCCGCGCGACGAGCGCCGCTCGCGGCGCGGCGACATCGATGTGAGCCGCGAGGGACGGGGATCGGGCGGGCGGAACCTCCGCGGCGGGTCCGGCGGACGCGGCGGCGGGCGGCGGCGGCGGCGGGGCCTGTGGGGCTTCCTCGCCTACTGGAGCTTCATTCTCGGCATCTGGGTCGCGCTCGGAGCCGCCGGCACGGTGGCCTATCAGGCGAGCCGCCTGCCGCCGATCGACCAGCTCGCCGTGCCCAAGCGTCCCCCCAACATCGCCATCCAGGGCGACGACGGCACCATGCTGGCCAACCGGGGCGACACGGGCGGGGCCGCGATCCGTCTCGCCGACCTGCCGCCCTTCCTGCCCAAGGCCTTCGTGGCGATCGAGGACCGGCGCTTCTACGTCCATTACGGCATCGATCCGGCCGGCATCGCGCGCGCGCTCGTGGCCAACGTCCTGCACCGGGGCGGCGGCGTCCAGGGCGGCTCCACCCTCACCCAGCAGCTCGCCAAGAACGTGTTCCTCACCCAGGAACGCACCATGGCGCGCAAGATCCAGGAGGCCATCCTGGCCATCTGGCTCGAGCATAAATACACCAAGGACCAGATCCTCGAACTCTACCTCAACCGGGTCTACTTCGGGTCCGGGTCCTACGGCGTCGAAGCGGCGGCGCTGCACTATTTCGGCCACGGCGCCGCCAAGGTGACGGTGGCGGAGGCCGCCATGCTGGCCGGGCTGATGAAGGCGCCGACCAAGCTCGCCCCCAACCGCAACCCGCAGGGCGCCGTCGACCGCGCCGCCCAGGTGGTCGCCGCCATGCGGGACGAGGGCTACATCACCGACGCGGCCGCCCGCGACGCGCTGGCCCATCCCGCCCATGCCGTCAAGGAGCGCGGCAACGGCGACGTGAACTATGCGGCCGACTACGTGATGGACATGCTCGACGACACGATCGGCGCCGTCGACGAGGACATCGTCGTCACCACCACGATCAGCCCGGCGCTGGAGGCCGCGGGCGAGCGCGCCATGGTGGATACGCTGAACAAGGGCGGCGCGCGCTACGGCGTCAGCCAGGGCGCGCTCGTGTCGCTGGCGCCCGATGGCGCCATCAAGGCCCTGATCGGCGGCCGCGACTATGCCGACAGCCAGTTCGACCGCGCCGTCTCGGCCAAACGCCAGCCCGGCTCGTCGTTCAAGCCCTTCGTCTACCTGTCGGCGCTGGAAGCGGGCCTGACGCCCGACACGGTGCGCGAGGACGGTCCCATCACCATCAAGGGCTGGCATCCCGAGAACTACAGCCGGGACTATTTCGGCCCCGTGACGCTCACCAAGGCGCTGTCGCTGTCGCTCAACACCGTGGCGGTCCGGCTCGGCGTCGAGGTCGGGCCCAGGACCGTGGTGGCGACCGCGCATCGGCTCGGCATCACCTCCGACCTTCAGCCCAATGCCTCGATCGCGCTCGGCACCTCCGAAGTCTCGCCGCTCGAACTCACGGCCGCCTACGCGCCCTTCGCCAACGGCGGCATCGCGGTGCAGCCCCACATCATCGCTCGGGTGAAGACCAGCGCCGGCAAGCTCCTCTACCAGCGCCGCAACGCCAACCTCGGGCGCGCCGTCGATCCCGCCTACGTGGGCATGATGAACGCCATGATGGAGGAGACGCTGCTGACCGGCACGGCCCGCAAGGCCGAACTGCCCGGCTGGCAGGCGGCCGGCAAGACGGGCACGAGCCAGGATTGGCGCGACGCCTGGTTCGTCGGCTACACGAGCCGGCTCGTCACGGGCGTCTGGTTCGGCAACGACGACGGCACCCCGACGCGCAAGGCGTCCGGCGGCAACCTCCCGGTCGAGGCCTGGAGCCGCTACATGAAGGCCGCGCTGAAGGGCGCCTCGCCGGCGCCGCTCCCCGGCACCTGGCATGCCCCGGCGGCTCCGGCCGAGGAGGGGAGCCCGCTCGCCGCGCTGCTCGACCGCACCAACGCCTTCCTGGGCGGCGGCTCTCCCGCGCCCTCGTGCGTCCGCCCCGGCCCAGCAGCCCGGCCCGGCACCCGCCACCACGGGCTCGATCGCCGCCGCGGCACCGCCCCCGGCGCCGCCGGCGGGCGTCGACGACCCGCGCTACAGCGACGAGCCCCTGCCGCCCGCCGTGGTGCCCGACGAGCCTCCGCCGACCCGGCGCGCCGCCTCCGGCGACGACCGCAACCTGCTGGACAGGCTCTTCGGAGGGTAGCATGCCAGGGGTGCGGGAGACCCCGCCGGAGACGAGGCGATCGATGAACCAGGCCGTGGACGCGCCGCGCGGGCCCTATCCCGTGACCGAACCCCGCCGCACCGGGATGCTGGATGTCGGGGACGGGCACAGCATCGCCTGGGAGCTCTGCGGCGATCCGCGCGGCACCCCGGCGGTGTTCCTGCACGGCGGCCCGGGGGCCGGCTATTCCGCCAGCCATCGCGGCCTCTTCGACCCGGCCCGCTACAACGTCATGCTGTTCGACCAGCGGGGCTGCGGGCGCTCGACGCCTCACGCCGGGCTCGAGGCCAACACGACCCAGCACCTCGTCGCCGACATCGAGCGGCTGCGCGTCCTGGCCGGCGTCGACCGCTGGCTGGTGTTCGGCGGCTCCTGGGGATCGAGCCTGGCGCTCGCCTATGCCGAGACGCATCCCGAGCGGGTGTCGGCGCTCGTCCTGCGCGGGATCTTCACCCTGCGGCGCGCCGAACTGCTGTGGTACTACCAGGAGGGGGCCTCCTGGCTGTTTCCGGAGAAGTGGGAAGGCTTCCTGGCCCCGATCCCGGACGCCGAACGCGGCGACCTCATCGCCGCCTACCACCGCCGCCTCACCGGCCGATCCGAAACGGAGCGCATCGCCGCCGCCCGGGCCTGGACGCTGTGGGAGGGCGAGACCATCACGCTGCTGCCCAGCCGCGACTACAGCGCCCGCTACGCGGAGGATCGCTTCGCGCTCGCTTTCGCCCGGATCGAGAACCATTACTTCGTCAACGGCTGCTTCGTCGAGGAAGGACAGCTGCTGCGCGATGCCGGCCGCCTGCGCGGCATCCCGGGGACCATCATCCAGGGGCGCTACGACATGGCGACCCCGGCGCGGTCGGCCTACGACCTGCACCGCGCCTGGCCGGAGGCGGAGTTCCGCATGGTGGAGGGCGCCGGCCACGCCTTCGACGAACCCGGCATCCTCGCCGAACTCCTGCGCGCGACCGACCGCTACGCCGGTGTCGTCTGAGCCGTTCCGGGTCTGGAAACCGTGACTCGCACGGCGGAAGACGGCTCACCGGCCGCCGTGGTATGGCGGACGGGACTCTTCAGCCTCTCGGCCTCAGGGCCGGCCGGCACCGGGTGGGATCAGATGACAACGGATTCCGGGGCGAGCCGACCCGATCTCACGGCGGCCTTCAAACTCGCCATGCGGCGGCTCGCCGCCACCGTGACGATCGTGACCGCCGGGCGGGAGGACTGGCGCTTCGGCATGACGGCGACCGCCGTCACCTCCGTCACCGCCGCCCCGCCGACGCTGCTGATCTGCATCAACCGGAGCGCCAGCATCCACGACATCATCGTCGAGACCGGCCATTACTGCATCAACATCCTCGGCACGCACCACGCCGGGCTGGTCGGACCCTTCGGGGGCGGGGTCGAGAACGAAGCCCGTTTCGGTCACGGCGCCTGGAGCCATCGCGAGGGCGGCATGCCCTACCTCGACGACGCCCAGGCCAGCCTCTTCTGTGCCGTCCGCCAGGCGGTCGCCTACGGCTCTCACTCGGTGCTGATCGGCGAGGTGACGTCGGTGCGCCTGTCGGACGCCATCGCGCCGCTGCTCTACCAGGACGGCGCCCTCGCGGCGTCTCGCGCGCTCGACGACTGATACGCCGCCGGGCCGCGTCGAGGACGCCTGCGCGACGACGAGCAGCGCTTTTCGGCGACCGGAGCCTTGCGATAAGCCCATGATGAGCCCTCGTTGCCGTCCGAGACCGCCATGCGTTTGATCTCCATCGACGACCTGAAAGCGCCCGGCGGAACGATCCTGTTCTGGCATCGCGGCCCGTCGCTCGGCGAGATCGCGCTCGGCCACGCCATGATCGGAGAGGCGCACCGGCCGGGCATCGGCCAGCGCCGGCGTTTCGCATGAGCGCCGTCACGCTCGGCGGCGCGAGCCCGCTCACGATCGCGGACCTCTGCCGTGTGGCGCGCGAGGGCGTGGCGGTCGCGGTGGCGCCCGAGGTCTGGCCTCGCCTCGCCGCCGCGCGGGCGGCGCTCGACGCGGCCGCCGCCCGCGGCCAGGCCATCTACGGCTACAACACCGGCCTCGGCGCGAAGAGCGGCACCGCGATCGAGGGCGACGCCGCCGCCTTCCAGCTGATGTTCCTCGACGGCCGCTCGATCGCCATGGGCGAGCCGCTGCGGCGAGACGTCGTGAGGGCCGCCATGCTGGCGCGTGCGGCCGGGATGGCGGCCGGAGGCTCGGGCGTGTCGCCGCCGGTGTTCGAGGGCCTGGTGGCGGCGCTGAATGCCGGCGTCCATCCCGTCATGCCGGGGCTCGGCTCCATCGGTGCCGCGGACCTCGGCCTCATGGCGGCGCTGGGCCAGGTCCTGGTCGGGCGCGGCGAGGCGGAGTACCTCTCCCGCGTGATGCCGGCCGCGGAGGCGCTCGCCGCCGCGGGACTCGCGCCCGTGGTCCTCGGGCCCAAGGACGGGCTGTCGCTGATCAGCGCCGGTTCGGTGGCGATCGGGCAGGGGGCGCTCGTCGCCGCCGATGCCGCGCGGCTGGCGCGGCGCCAACTCGAAGCCGCCGCCCTGACCTTCGAGGGACTGGGCGCCAACCCGACCGTGCTCGATCCCCGCATCCAGGCGGCCCGGCCCGCGCCGGGGCAGCGCGAGGCCGCGGCCGGCCTGCGGGCCCTGCTCGACGGCAGCGGTCTCCACAGCGGGACAGTGCCGTTGCAGGACCCGCTGAGCCTGCGCTGCGTGCCGTCGATCCACGGGGCGCTCGCGGCCGCCGTCGCGGCGGCGGCGGAGGTCGTCGAGATGGAACTCGCGGCCGCGGCCGACAATCCCCTGGTCGTGGCGCAGGACGGTTTCGTGGCCTCGACGGGCAATTTCCACGCACCGGCGCTGGCCCTCGCCTTCGAGGCCCTGGGCCTCGCGGTCGGCCAGTCGGCGGTCGCCTGCGCGGCCCGCTTCACGCAGCTCACCGGGCCCGGGCGCAACGGCCTGCCCCGCAACCTGTCCCGCCGCGGCGGCGCCTCGGCGGGTTTCGTCTCGCTGCAGAAGACCGCGGCCGCGCTCCTGGCGGCGCTGCGCCACGCCGCCCATCCCGTGGTGCTCGACGTGGTGCCGGTCTCCGAAGGCGTCGAGGACCACGCCACCCAGGCCCCGCTCGCGGTCGCCAAGACCGCCACGATCCTCGACCTGTGGCGCCGCCTCGTCGCCCTCGAGACCATGGCGGCCGCCGAAGCGGTCGATTGCCGCGTGGGTCACCGGCTCGGGACCGGGACGGCCGAGATCCATGCCCGGGTCCGCCGCAGCGTCGCGCCGCTCGATGTCGACCGCCCGCTCGGGGCGGATGCCCAGCGCCTCGCCGACCTCCTGTGAGGGGCGGACCCTTTCGGGATCCGTGACGCCGGCGCGGCGCGGCGCACCTCGCCCCGCCCCCTCCATGGTCATGCCCGGGCTTGTCCCGGGCACCCACGCCGGCCCGCGCCATTGCGGGGTCTCGGATCGGGCCGGGACCGTCCGGGGCGCGGTGCGGCTCGGCGCGGCGTGGGTGGCCGGGACAAGCCCGGCCATGACGAAATGGAGGGTGGGAAGCGATGCGGATCCGCCGTGGCCTCCCTCACCGATCTCCTCCACCCTCTCCACGGTCATGCCCGGGCTTGTCCCGGGCACCCACGCCGGCCCGCGCCAGCGCGGGTCCTCGGACCGGGCCGGGACCGTCCGGGGCGCGGTGCGGCGCCGCGCGGCGTGGGTGGCCGGGACAAGCCCGGCCATGACGAGACGGAGGGCGGGGATCGATTCGGATCCGCCGTGGCCTCCCTCACCGCTCTCTCTTCGCCCCCTCCATGGTCATGCCCGGGCTTGTCCCGGGCACCAACGCCGGCCCGCGCCAGCGCGGGTCCTCGGACCGGGCCGGGACCGTCCGGGGCGCGGTGCGGCGCCGCGCGGCGTGGGTGGCCGGGACAAGCCCGGCCATGACGGGACGGAGGGCATGGACCGCTTCGGATCCGCCGTGGCCTCCCTCACCGCTCTTTCCGCCCCCTCCATGGTCATGCCCGGGCTTGTCCCGGGCACCCACGCCGGCCCGCGCCAGCGCGGGGTCTCGGATAGGGGACCGGCCGGGGCGCCGCGCGGCTCCGCGCGGCGTGGGTGGCCGGGACGAGCCCGGCCATGACGAGACGGAGGGTGGGAATCGAGTCGGATCCGCCGTGGCCTCCCTCACCGATCTCTCTCTCCGCCCTCTCCACCGTCATGCCCCGGCACCTACGCAGGCCCGCGACATCGCCGCCGTCGGCCATGGCTCAGCAGAGTTTCAATGAGGGCGTGAGCGAAAGCGTCGGAGCGGGACGGTCCGGCCGACCCGTCTCGCCGGGCACGGCTCTACGCGCGCGCGGCGGACCGGGTGGTGGGCTGGCCGAGAGCGTCGGCTGCGCGCCCCTGTCCCGCGGCGGAGGGGTGGCGGGCGGCGTCGCCCGACGTGAGGCGCGACACGAGCACCGCGATCGAGGCGACCGAGCTGAAGTTCTTCAGCGTGATCTCCTTCGCCGGGACCGCGATGTCGAACTCGGCCTCGATGCCCAGCATGAGCTCGACCATGTCGATCGACGTCATGCCCATGTGGCCGAGGTCCGCGTCCACCGCGACGGCACCGGCGACGCCGTGCTTGCTCAGGACTTCGGCCACGACCGTGCCGATGCGTGTCGTGACGCCTTCGTCCATGTCGAATCCCATGGTCGTCGCCTCGCTCCGATTGCGCTGATCAATGTACATGTCACGTATCTCCTGAAATGCAACATGATCATCGTCCGGCATTTTGTCCAATTCTAAAGCTCAAATGGTACATAGGCCTCGGTTCTTGGTTGAAAATGCTGTTCATGATCTGGCGACGTTTTCAACTTCGTGTTAATAGACCGTTAATCATGATTTCATGCTGAGGCTTTCTTAAGGGTAAGTCGGTGTCGTCAATGCGAAACGTTCAAAGGAAGCGTAGAACGTCGACCATCCGGACGGTGCAACGGAACGCGAGCCATGACGATGCTGGATGCCAAGATCGAGCCTGCCCTGTCGCTGGAGCCTTCGGCATTCGGCATCGCGGCCGGCGGCCTCCAGTCGCTCGCTCTCCGGGCCGAGGCGGTCGCGGCGGTGGCCTGCGAACACGCGGCCGCGGTGGACCGGGAGGCCAGGTTCCCGGCCGAAGCCTTCGCGGCCCTGAAGGCGCAGCGGCTCATGGGCATGGCGGTACCGCGGGCCTTCGGGGGCGAGGGCGCCGGCATCGCCGAGGTGGCGGACGTCTGTTACAAGCTCGGGCGCAGCTGTTCCTCGACCGCGCTCATCTTCGCCATGCACCAGATCAAGGTGGCCTGCGTGGCGCGCCACGGCCTCGGCTCGGCGTTCCACGAGGAGGTGCTGCGCAGCATCGCGGCGCAACAGTGGCTGCTGGCCTCATCGACCACCGAGGGGCTGAACGGCGGCAACGTGCGCAACAGCGCCGCCGCCGTCGAGGCGGCCGACGACGGCACGATCGCGCTCGACCGCGACTCGACCGTCATCTCCTATGGTGCCCAGGCGGACGCCATCGTCACCACGGCGCGCCGGTCGGCCGAGGCGGTCGGCTCGGACCAGGTGCTCGTGGTGCTGTTGCGCGACCATTACAGGCTCGATCCCGGGCAGGCCTGGGACACGCTCGGCATGCGGGGCACCTGCAGCCGCGGCTTCAAGCTGCATGCCCGCGGCGGAGCCGACCAGGTGTTGCCCGTCGGCTACGACGTCATCCACGCCCGCACCATGACGCCCGTCGCCCACGTGCTGTGGGGCGCGGTGTGGAGCGGCATCGCGGCGGCGGCGGTGGAACGCGCCCAGAGCTTCATCCGCATGGCGGCGCGCCGGGCCAAGGGCCAGCTTCCGCCGGGCGCCGTCCATTACACGCGGGCGCAGTCCACGCTGCGCAGCCTGCGCATCATGGTGCGCGACGGCGCCGCGCGCTACGAGGCGGCCCTCGCCGACGAGGCCGCGTTCGCTTCGCTCGACTTCAACGTCGCCCTGAACCTCCTCAAGGTCGAGGCCTCCGAGGCCGCGGTCGCGACCGTCATGAGCGCGCTCCGCGCCTGCGGCCTGTCGGGCTACCGCAATGACGGCGAGAGCAGCATCGGCCGGCACCTGCGCGACGTCCTGTCCTCGCCGCTGATGATCAACAACGACCGGATCCTGGCGAGCCTCGCCAGCCCCGCCCTGATGAGCGCGGTGCCGACCGGCCTGGCGGACTGACGGTCCGCCGTCCTTCGTCCGGCCGTCCCGACGCGGCCCGGCCCAACCCCCTTCCCGCCTGCGGAGCACCAGAGGTATGAACGCGCCGTTCCGGACCGACGAGACCTTCCGAGAGGTCGACGATCGCCTGACCAGCCTGATGGAGGCCTTGTTCCACCCGACCGGGGTGCCGGGCGTCTATGGGCGGCGGGGCGTCTACGAGGACGTGGTGGAGCGCCTCGCGAGGTTCATCACCGAGGCCCGCGAGGACGGCACCGAGGTCCTGCGCTTTCCGCCGGTGATGAGCCGGCGCACGCTCGAGCGCTCGGGCTACCTCAAGAGCTTCCCGAACCTCCTCGGCTGCATGTGCGCCCTCGGCGGGACCGACGACGACATCCGCGCCGCGGTCGACACGTTCGAGGCCGGAGGGGACTGGACCGAGTCCCTCGAAGCCGGCGACCTCGTCCTCACGCCCGCCGCCTGCTATCCCGTCTACCCGATCGCCGCCCGCCGCGGCCCGCTGCCGCCCGGCGGCCTGCGCTTCGACGTCGCCAGCGACTGTTTCCGCCGCGAGCCGTCGCCTCACGCGGACCGGTTCCAGTCGTTCCGCATGCGCGAATACGTCTGCATCGGCTCGCCGTCCGATGTCGCGACCTTCCGCGAGCGCTGGATTACCCGCGCCAAGGGCATGGCGGACAGGCTCGGGCTCACCTACGTGGTCGACGAGGCCAACGACCCCTTCTTCGGCAAGGTCGGCGTCATGATGGCGGTGATGCAGAAGCGGGATGCGCTGAAGTTCGAGCTCTTGGTGCCGGTGCGCTCGGCCGAGAAGCCGACGGCCTGCATGAGCTTCAACAACCACAAGGAACATTTCGGCGACGTGTGGGGCCTGCGCGACGCGGAGGGCGGCGTCGCCCACACCGGCTGCGTGGCCTTCGGCATGGACCGGCTCGCCGTCGCCATGTTCGCCACCCATGGCACCGATCCGGCCGGCTGGCCGGCGGGCGTCAGGGCCGCACTGAAGCTCTGATCCGTTCGGCGTGGCGGCCCTTCTCCTCCCGAGGGGGAAGGGCGAGCCGGCACTGGCGCATGCGAGGCGATGCGCTCACGGCGTCGGTTCTCGAGGAAGGCCGGTTCGGCGTCAGGCCGTGTTGCCGGCGTCCACCGTCAGCACCGTTCCGGTGATGTTGCGGGCGGCGTCGCTCATCAGGAAGCCGACCGCCTTGGCCACGTCCTCGACGGCCACGAGGCGCTTCAGCGCGCTGCGCTTGGCGATCTGCTCGCGCTGCGCCTCGTCCATGGAGCCGGTCAGCTCCGTCTCGACGAAGCCCGGCGCCACCGCATTCACCGTGATCCCCGTCCGGCCCACCTCGCGCGCCAGCGACTTGGTGAAGCCGACCAGCGACGCCTTGGTGGCGCCATAGACCGACAGGCCGCTGTAGCCCGTCGAGGCGATGATCGACGCCATGTTGACGACGCGCCCGGCGCCCTCCGCCATCATGCCGCGCACGGCGTATTTGGTCAGCACGATGGGGGACAGCGTGTTGAGGCGGATCAGCGCCTCGATCTGCGAGAGATGCATCATGGCGAGCATGCCCTCGGTTCCGATGCCGGCGTTGTTGACGAGACCGTAGAGGGCGCCGTGGCGACGCCGGAGCTCCTGCACCAGGGCCGGGATGGCGTCGATCTCGGCGAGGTCGAGCGGCACGAAGTGGATCTCGCCGTGCCCCTCCCGCGCGGCCGCCTCGGCGGCCTCGGTCAAGGCGTCGCTGGGCCGGCGCGCGACCGCGAGGACGCGGTAGTCGCTGCGGGCGAGCTCGCGCGCGATCCCGAGGCCGAGGCCGCGACTGCCACCCGTGACGATGACGTTACGCATGATGGCGGGCGAGCTTTCCGGCCGGCGTCACGGCCAGCCCGTCGGCGAAGCGCAGCAGCACGGGCACTTTATGGGTCGGCAGCGTGGAGCGGCACAGGTGCAGGATCTCGGCCTTGAGATCGGCCTGCAGCCGGGCGGCGTCGGCGGCCGGGAAGGCGGCCTCGGGCACGACGTCGGCCACCACGATCGAGCCCGTGATGGGGTTGGCGCGGGCCTTCACCAGCGACATGCGCACGCCGGCATGCCGGTTGATCACCGCCTCGACCTCCTCGGGGTTCACCTTGAGGCCGCCGACGTTGATGATGCCGCTGCGCCGGCCGACGAAGTGGACGCGCTCGCCCCGCCGCTCGACGAGGTCGTCGGTATCGACGAAGCCGTCGGCATCGGTGAGGTCGGCGGCCGAAGCCGCGCCGAGATAGCGGCTCGCCGTGCGGGTCGAGCGGATGCGCAGGGAGCCGTCCTCGATCTTCATGGCGACCGCGCGGCCGGCCTCCAGCAAGGTGGCCGGGAAGCCCTCCTGCCCGTCGGTCACCTCGAAGCCCACCCCGGCCTCGGTCGACGCGTAGGCGTGCCCGATCGCGGCATCGGGATAGGCGCGGCGCAGCGAATCGAGCACGGCCTGGTCGGCGATCTCGCCCGACAGCCGCACGACGCGCGGCGCGATCAGCGCCGCCTCCGGGCTCATCAGGGCCCGGCGCCAGTGCGAGGGCGTGCCCGACAGGTGGGTGACGCCGGCCGCCCCCAGCCTGGCGAGATGGTCGGCCGGGGCCTCGCCGGCCTGGGACAGGACGAGCGAGCCGCCCCCGATGATGGCGCGCAGCAGGATCTGCAGGCCGCCGTAGCGGCGGATGTCGTAGAAGGTGCCCCACACCGGGGCATGGGCCAGCGGATCGATGGCGCCCGTCAGGCCGGCCTGGCTGTGGACCACCATCTTGGGGGTCCCGGTGGTCCCGGAGGTCAGCATCACCCATTCGGTGTCGCGGGCGACCTCGGAATCTCCGGCGGGATCCGCCAGCGGCGCGAGGGGGCCGGGCACGACCAGCAGCCTGTCGCCGTCGAGCTCCGGCGCATTGCCGTCGCACAGGACGGCGTCGATCTCGGCTCCCGCCAGGACGGCGGGCAGGTCCGACGGCTTCAGGTCCGGCGGCGCCAGCACGATCCGGCGCGCGAGGCCGTCGAGCTCGACGAGGGCCAGCGCGGCGGCGAGCTGCGTCTCGGTGCGGACCAGCACGGCGCGGCCGGCGAGCGCGCCGCGCAACGCCGGCAGCGTCGTGGCGCCGCGCAGGTCATCGAGGCGGAAGCTCAGGCCGGGCGCGTGGAGGGCGCGCTCCGGCCGGGGCCCGGCCTCAAGCAGCCAGCGTCGGAGAGGCTTGGCTGCGTGCTGCATCGTCATAGAACCGGATGAAGTCGCCGAGCGTGACGGGGAAATAGACGTCGTCCGACAGCGTGAACGGGTCGAAACCGACCTCGTCCTCGAGGCGGGTCACCAGGATCGCGAAGCACAGCGAATCGAGCCCCGACTCCAGCAGCACAAGGTCGTCGGTCAGCGGCTTCAGCGTCTTGCCCTGCTCGGCTGCGACGGCTTCGACCGCCGTTGTGATGACCGATCGCATGTCCATCGGATAGGCTTCCTTGGTATGATCCAGGCAGACGCTACCACGGGTACCGGATGTGACAACTTGAACGAGCCTGCATGGTGAATGCACAGCGAACGCGTTTGAGGCGCCGGGAGATCGCGGAACGCGACCTCGGTGCCGTGGTGGACCTGCTGGTGCGGGGCTTCCCGGCCCGGCGCCGCCGCTACTGGGAGCACGGCCTGCGGCGCATGGGGGAGCGGCCCGCCGTTGAGGGCTGTCCACGTTTCGGCTTCCTGCTGGAGGGTGAGGCCGGCCCTGTCGGCGTCTCGCTCATGCTGTTCGGGACCGTGCCGGCCGCCGCGGGGCGGGGCATCCGCTGCAACCTGTCGAGCTGGGCTGTGGACCCCGCCTATCGCGCCCAGGCTCCGCTGCTCGTCGCCTCGGTGCTCAAGCGCCGCGACGTCACCTTCACCAACACGTCCCCGGCCCCCCACACCTGGGCGACGATCGAGGCCCAGGGCTTCCGCGCCTACGCGTCCGGGCAGGTGCTGCTGGCGCCGGCCCTGGCGCCGGCGCGCGAGCCCGCCCGCGTCGTCGACGATCCCCAGGCCTGGCGCGACCTGCCCGAGGCGCGCCTGCTCGACGACCACCGCGGCTTCGGCTGCACGTGCTTCGTCGTCGAGGCCGCCGACGGGCTCCATCCCTTCGTGGTCCTGCCGTTCCGCCCGCGCGCCGGGCGGTTGCGCCTGCCCGTCATGCAGGTGATCTACGTCGGCGACGTCTCGGCCGTGGCGCGCTTCGGCGCGCCGGTCGGGCGCTGGCTGCTCGGGCGCGGCGTGATCGGCCTCGTGGTCGACGGCGGCCCGCTCCCGGGCGGCCCGCCGGTGCTGGGGCGGCGCCGCGCCGTGCGCAAATACTGCAAGGGCCCGCATCCGCCTCGCCTCGGCGACCTCAGCTACACCGAACGCGTGATCTTCGGGCCGTGAGCGCGGCGCCGGGCACGCAGCGACGCACAGGATCCACCATGCTTGAGATCGGCATCCTCGAAACCGGGATCCCGCCCACCGGGCTCGCCGAGCGCTTCGGCCGCTACGACGCCATGGTGAGGCGCATGCTGGGCGACCACGGCCGCTACCGGTCCTACGCGGTCCGCGACGGTGTCCTGCCCGGGCGGCCCGAGGACCACGACGCCTACGTGATCACGGGCTCGTCCGCCGGCGTCTACGACGACCTGCCCTGGATCCCGCCCCTGATGGACTTCATCCGCGCTTCCCGGGGCCGGGCGAGACTGGTCGGCCTGTGCTTCGGCCACCAGGTCATGGCGGAGGCGCTCGGCGGCCATGTCGAGAAGAGCGACAAGGGCTGGGGCCTCGGGCTGCACCGCTATGCCGTGACGGACCGGCAGGCCTGGATGGACGACGTGCCGGAGATCGCGGTCGCGGCGTCGCACCAGGACCAGGTCGTGGTGCCGCCGCCCGGCGCCGCGGTGCTCTGCTCCAGCGCCTTCACGCCCTATGCGGGCCTCGCCTATGCGGGCGGCGACGCCGTGTCGTTCCAGTTCCACCCGGAGTTCGAGCGCGGCATGGCGGAGGCGCTGGTCGAACTGCGGCGCGCTCGATTGCCCGATCCCGCCGAGGCCGACCGCATGCTGGCGAGCCTCGCCGAGCCGAGCGACGCGCCGCGCGTCGCCGGCTGGATCCGGCGCTTTCTCGACAAGCCCTGAAAGCCCGGCCGGGCGGGGTCAGGCGTGCGCGAACTCCCAGTAGAGCTTGCGGGCCAGCGTCCCCACCGGGCCGGGCTGGAGGTCGCGTTGGTCGATGCGGGTGATCGGCATCACCTTGTTGTAGTTGCCCGACGAGAAGATCTCGTCGGCTTCGGCGAAGGCGCCATAGTCCAGCACGGCTTCCTCGACCACGAGGCCGGCGCCGCGCAGCAGCCCGATGACGCGCGCCCGGGTGATGCCGGCCAGGAACGTGCCGTTGGCGGCCGGGGTGCGGACGACGCCGTCCTTCACCAGGAAGACGTTGGCGTTGGCGAGTTCCGCCACATGGCCGAGGGCGTCGCGCATCAGGCAATTGTCGAAGCCCCGGCTCTTGGCCTCGGCGAGGGCGCGTCCCGCATTGGGGTAGAGGCATCCCGCCTTGGCGTCGACCGTCGCGGTCTCGGGCGTCGGGCGCCGGAAGGGCGAGAGCGTCGTCGACACGCCCGTCGCCTTGGCCATCGGCGCCTCGTAGATGCTGAGGCACCAGCGCGTCGTGGCGGGGTCGAACAGCACGCCGCCGCCGTAGCCGCCCTCGGCCCAGTACATCGGGCGGATATAGAGTTCGGGCGCCCGGCCGAACTTGGCGACCCCCTCGCGGGCCAGCTCGGCCCAGCGCTGCGGCGCCACGACGGGGTCGAGCCCGAAGGCCTCGGCCGACGCGTTGATGCGCGCGCAGTGAAGGTCGAGGTCGGGCGTCACGCCCTCGAAGGCCCGGGCGCCGTCGAACACCGAGGACGCCATCCAGGCCCCGTGCGTCCTGACGCCCATGATGGGCACGTTGCCCTCGTGCCAGGCTCCGTCGAAGAAAGTCCAGGTCGGTGAATGCATGGGGCCGCTCCCGCGCATTGCCGGGGCGTGCCCGAGCACGGACGCGCCGGCGGATCGCGCGGCGGCGAGCCTAGAGCAGGATCGGACCGGGTGGAATCGCTTTGGCGATCCGGTCCGGTGAAACCGCGCGCGCGCTTGCCGGAGCCGGGCTCCCGCGCCGGACCCTCAGCCGCGGCCGGGCTTGATGTCGCTCAGCGAGGGCTCGCGCCTCAGCACGGCGCCCCGGCCCCGCACGCCGACGCGCCAGAGCGCGAAGCTCGCCAGGGCGGCATGGGTGGCGGCGTTCTGCCAGAACAGCGCCGAGGCGCCGTAGCGGGCCATCAGGCCCGAGGCCACGACGGGCGCCACGATGGCACCGCCGCAGTAGAGGAACAGGATGCCCGACGAGACCGTGACGGCATGGGCGGGCCCGGCCCGGTCGTTGGCGTGCGAGACGGCCAGCGTGTAGAGCACCATGGTGGTGGAGCCGACCGCGAAGCCGAGCCCGCACACGATGCCGTAGGACAGGGACGAGCCCATCGCCAGCGCGACCTCGGCCACCGCGCCCACGGCCGAGAAGCCGATCAGCACGAGCCGGCGGTCGGCCCGGTCCGACAGGCGGCCGACGGGGTAGAGGGCCAGGGCCGTCCCGAGGATCACGGCCGTGATGAAGCCCGCGACCTTGGCGGAATCGAAACCCAGGCTCAGGCCATAGACCGGGGCCAGCGCCCAGAACGAGCCGTTGGCGCAGCCGATCGCGAAGGAGGCCACGGCGGCGACCGGCGCGGTCCGCGACAGCCAGGGCAGGCGCAGGCTGACCGTGCGGGGCTTGGGCGGCGGTTCGGCCTGGGTGAAGGCCATGGGCAGCATGGCGAGCGCGAAGAGACCGGCCGTGATGGAGAACAGCGTCGCCGATCGCGGATCGATCGTGGCCAGGATCTCCTGGCCGGCCGCCGTCGCCCCATAGGTGACGATCTGGTAGGTGGCGTAGATGCGGCCGCGGTTGGCGTTGTTGGACTTGTCGCTGAGCCAGGCCTCGATGACGGCGTAGAAGCCCGAGAACAGGAACCCGAGCCCGTAGCGCAGCCCGACCCAGACGGCGGGGTGCACGGCCAGCGGATAGATCAGCGTCAGCACCACGGCGCCGGCCACGAAGGCCGCGAAGGCGCGGATGTAGCCGGCCCGCGCGATGAGCCCGGGCGCCGCCAGGGTGCCGGCCAGCATGCCGGCGAAATAGGCCGAGCCGAGCAGACCCAGCGCCAGATCCGGGAAGCCTTCCAGCTTGGCGCGCAGCGGCACCAGCGTGTTGATGAGCCCGTTGCCGGCGATCAGGACCAGCACGGATGACAGGAGGGCGGCAATGGAGGAGACGGCGGCGGACATCGGCCTGCTGAGGTCGGGAAAGGCGCGGGCGCGGAAGGCCGGCGGACGGGCGATCGTCGCCCGCGGTCGACCCGTCTTGCGCCCCCCAAGGCGGCGGAAACATGTTGATAGGCGAAGCGCCCGGGTGCCCCGGCGCGATTTCGTCCGCCTGTGGGTTTTGGGCCGCTGTCGGGCTGCGGGGGGCCGCCGCGACGGCGTGCTCCCGGTCCGGAGCCGGCCGGTCGTCACCGGTGGCCGAGCCACCTCAATCGAAGAACGCGACCACGCCGTCGTCGAGGTCGTAGTGGGCACCCACGATCTTGAGCCGCCCCTGGCGCTGCGGCTCCTGCAGCATCTGTTCCGTCGTCCGCAGCCGCTCGACGATCCGCGCCACGTTATGGCGGACGGCGCGGTCGAGCAGGTCCCCACCGCCCTCGCGCTTGGCGCGCAGGACCGCCGGCAGGATGGGCTCGATCATCTGGCCGATGCTGCCCGGATATTCGGTGTCCTGCTCGACCACGCTCACGGCCGCCTGGACGGCGCCGCAGCGCTCGTGCCCCAACACCACGACGAGCGGCGCCCCCAGCACGGCGACGCCGTATTCGATGCTGCCCATGGCGGCGAGGTCGACCACGTTGCCGGCATTGCGCACGATGAACAGGTCGCCGAGGCCGCGCCCGAACAGGAGTTCGGGCGACACGCGGCTGTCCGAACAACCGACGAGGACGCAGAAGGGCTTCTGCTGCTGCGCCAGCGCGGCGCGGCGCTCGGCGCCCACAAGGTGCGGCCGGACGGCGTTGCCGCCGACGAACTGCCTGTTGCCCTCCTTGAGGAGCGCGAGGGCCTGGTCGGGGGACAGGTCGGTTCCCGCAGGGGCCGCGAAGGTCGTCATGCCAAGCTCCATCGCCCGCCCGGATCGGCGCCACGCGCCGGCATCGCGCGTCGCGGCGCATCTCCCCGCCGGATGCGGTGCACCGCCTCCACGCCAGGGTCCCAGGCGGTTGTGGACCCGCGCGTGCTCTGGTGTATAAGCGCCACCTCCCAATGCAAGCGAAAGGCCGCGGCGCTGCCATCAGGGTGCCGCGGAGGGTAGTCTCATGGTTCAGGATCGCAAGCCGTCCGATGGCGGAGCCCGCTCGGACTGGTCGCCGTCGAGCTGGCGCTCGAAGCCGGTCGAGCAGTCGCCGGTCTATCCGGACCCTGCCGCGCTGTCGGCGGTCGAGCGGCAGCTCGCCGGCTTCCCGCCCCTGGTCTTCGCCGGCGAGGCCCGCAAGCTCAAGCGCTCGCTCGGCGCGGTGGCGCGCGGCGAAGCCTTCCTGCTCCAGGGCGGCGACTGCGCCGAAGCCTTCGCCGAACATGCCGCCGACACGATCCGCGACTTCGTTCCGCGTCTTCCTGCAGATGGCGCTGGTGATGACCTTCGCGGGCGCCGTGCCGGTGATCAAGGTCGGCCGCATCGCGGGACAGTTCGCCAAGCCGCGCTCGGCCGCGACCGAGACCGTGAACGGCGTCGAGCTGCCGAGCTACCGCGGCGACATCATCAACGGCATCGAGTTCGACGCGGCCGCTCGCGTGCCGGACCCCCAGCGCCAGCTCGACGCCTATCGGCAGTCGGCCGCGACGCTGAACCTGCTGCGTGCCTTCGCGAGCGGCGGCTACGCCAATCTCGAGAACGCCCATCGCTGGATGCTGGGCTTCGTGGCCGACAGCCCCCAGTCGTCGCGCTACACCGCGGTCGCCGACCGGCTGACCGAATCGCTCGAGTTCATGCGCGCCATCGGGCTCGATGCCGAGCACCATCCGGAGCTGCGCCAGACGGACTTCTACACCTCGCACGAGGCGCTGCTGCTCGGCTACGAGGAGGCCCTGACGCGGGTCGACTCGACGTCGGGCGACAGCTACGCCACCTCGGGTCACATGATCTGGGTCGGCGACCGGACGCGCCAGCCGGGCGGGGCCCATGTCGAGTTCTTCCGCGGCGTGAAGAACCCCATCGGCCTGAAATGCGGCCCCTCGCTGACCGCGGACGGGCTGCTGAGGCTGATCGACGTGCTGAACCCGACCGACGAGGCGGGCCGCCTCACGCTGATCTGCCGCTTCGGCGCCGACAAGGTGGGCGACCACCTGCCGGCCCTGATCCGGGCGGTCGAGCGCGAGGGCCGCACCGTCGTGTGGTCCTGCGACCCCATGCACGGCAACACCATCAAGGCCTCGAGCGGCTACAAGACCCGGCCCTTCGACCGGATCATGAGCGAGATCCGGGACTTCTTCGCCGTTCACGCGGCGGAGGGCACCTACCCGGGCGGCGTGCATCTCGAGATGACGGGCAAGAACGTCACCGAATGCACCGGCGGAGCGCGCGCCATCTCGGACACCGACCTGCACGACCGCTACCACACCTACTGCGACCCGCGGCTGAATGCCGAGCAGGCGATCGAAGTGGCGTTCCTGGTGGCCGAACTGCTGAAGGCCGGACGCAGCGGCCGCACGACGCTGCCGCGCGCCGACGCGGCCGAATAGGGCCCGGGCCTTCTTCCGCGCGACGGTCGCCACGGATCCGGTGGCCGCCGCGCGGCGGCGACCGCCGGCGTGCTCGCCGCCGGAGGGCCGGACGGCGGGAGAGCGCGGGTCTCGGCCGGGCCGGTCAGCCGACCTTGGCCTCTTCCTCCTCCTTCACCGTCATGGCGTTGCCGCGCCACACGAAGTCGTCGGTGAGCAGTGCGGTGGTGAAGAGGAACGGCAGCAGGCAGTCGCGCAGGAGCCAGATGAAGGGCGAGGCCGGGGTGAGGCGCCAGCCGGCGGAGCGTGCCAGCACGGCCTCGGCCGCCATCCAGACCGCCGCCACGAGGCAGCCGACCAGCAAGGGGTCGTAATCGTAGGCGGCAGCCGCATAGGCGCCGGCCAGCGAGGGGAACAGGCAGCCGACGAAGACTTCGAGCAGGAAGAAGGGCAGGAACGTCACGCGCCGCAGCCGGGCCCAGCGCAGCTGCCGGCCCCAGACCTCCGCGAAGCTGCGGCGGCCGAGCGGCTGCTCGAAGGGATTGTCGGCGAGCCCGACCTTGAGGCCCTGGCGCCGCACCAGCTTGGTGGCGGCCGCGTCCTCGGCGATCTCGGCGCCCAGCGCCTCGATGGAGCCGTGCTCCTCGAGCACGGGCTTGTGCCAGAGCATCGACTTGCCCTGCGCGAAGCCGAAGCCGATCGCTTCGGCGGCATATTGCCAGCGGGCCTGCAGGGTGTTGAGGAAGCCGCATTCGACCTCGGCCCAGAAGCTTTCGGGGCGCGAGCCGATCGGCGTCGAGCAGACCAGCCCCGTGTCGGGCCTGTAGCGCTTCAGCAGGCGCTGGATGTAGTCGCGCGGCATCAGGACGTTCGAATCCGCCATGATGATCCAGTCATGGGCGGCGCCGTGCCAGCCCTTGACGCAATTGTTGAGCTTGGGGTTGGCGCTGATGTCGTCGCGGCCGATCAGGATGCGGCTCGGCACCTGGGGGTTCGCGGCGATCAGCCGGCGGACGAGGGGCACGACGGGGTCGTCCGCCTCCTCGCAGCAGAACAGGAGCTCGTAGCGCGGGTAATCGAGGTGGAAACTCGAGCCCAGCGTCTCTTCCTCGAAATTGTCCATGCCGCGCACGGGGCGCATCAGGCTGACGGCGGGAGCGTCGTCGGGAACCGGAAAGGCCTGCGGGATCTTGCGGCATCGGTAGGCCGCCACTCCGGTGCTGAACAGCTGCGCGCCCGTCATCAGAACCGAGAATCCCGCCGCGCATTCGGCTACCGTCATGATCGACCTTTCCGGACCTCGACCGCGGCGGCGGCCCCGTTGGGCCCGTACCCGGCCCAGTCCCCAAACCCCGCGTCCCGTAACAGGTTGCCTGCCCGAATCGAGGCGGCGAGTCTAGCATGTGGGCAACCAGCAGGCGCGGCGACGCCCAGGTGTTGCCGCAGAATCACGAGAACTGCGACGATCCGTCGAATGCTGGTGGCCAAAAGGCGGCGGCGCCGCGGCACCAACCGTTCATGAACGGTGCAGGCAGCTTGAGATAGTGACGCCGGATCCCGGCGGCCTCTCGCCGCCGCGGAGCCACGATTCGAGAAGGTGAGCACATGCGCAAGACCATCAAGCTCGCGGCCGCCGCCGCGTTCATCGTCGCCGCCCTGCCGCTGTCGGCCGAGGCCTTTCCGGTCGCCAACGGCGCCGTCGCCGGCACCGATGCGGGTGTGACGCTGGTGGCGGGCGGCTGCGGCCCCGGCTTCCACCGCGGCCCGCTGCTCGGCTGCCGGCCGAACAGGTTCTTCCGGCGCCCCTTCGTGCGGCCGCTGGTGCGTGGCCCGATCTGCCGCACGGTCCTGCTGCCGGTGCCGCACCGCATCTGCCGCTGAGCAAGGTTCCGTTCACCATGCCATGCGGCGCGCGCCTCCTGGGTGCGCGCCGCCCCTTGCTATAGAACAAAACAAGAACAACAATGCTCCTGCCGATGATGGCGGGAGGGACCTACCATGTTGCGACGCTTGGCAGCCGACGCGTGCGAACTCATGGCCCTGGCGGCGTTCCTGTGCTCGGTCGCCATGCTGGCGCACTGGCAGTGATGCGGGAGCGGTGCGGCGACGCCGCTGTGCACGGCCCCGCGCCGCCCCTCGACTCGCGGCACCGCTCGGAGCAAGGAGTGTCGCTCAACGGGTGGGGACAGCGCATGGCAACGACGACGACCGGGCCCGGCTTCGTTCACCTCCATGTCCACACCTCCTTCTCGCTGCGCGAGGGCGCGCTGACCATCGCCAAGCTGACCAAGCTGGCGGTGGCGGACGCCATGCCGGCCCTCGCCATCACGGACACCAACAACCTCTTCGGCGCCCTGGAATTCTCCGAGAAGCTGTCGAAGGACGGCGTGCAGCCGATCACCGGCATCCAGCTGACGGTGGATTTCGGCGACGGCGCCCTGTTCGGGCGGGACATCGCCCGCCAGGCCCGCGGCTCGGTCGTGATCCTGGCCACGACGGAGGCGGGCTACGTCAACCTGATGCGGCTGGCCTCGGAGGCCTATACGCGCCCCGCGGCGGGCGACGAGCCGCATGTCGCCGTGGAGCGCCTGTCGCTCGGCACCGAGGGGCTGGTGCTGCTGACCGGGGGACCCAACGGCGCCATCGATCGGGTCCTCGCCCACGGCAAGCCGGACGTCGCGGCGGCCCGGCTCGCCCGGCTGACGGCCGAGTTCGGCGCCGGCAACGTGTATGTCGAGCTCCAGCGCCACGGCCTGCCGGAGGAGCGACGCCTCGAAGCGCAGCTCATCGGCCTCGCCTACGACAAGGGCCTCGCGCTCGTCGCCACCAACGAACCCTTCTTCGCCGCCGAGACGGACCACGAAGCCCATGACGCGCTGATCTGCATCGCCGAGGGGCAGGTGCTGGGCACGCCCGATCGTCGTCAGCTGTCGCCCGAGCACCGGTTCCGCACCCGGGCCGAGATGCTGGAGCTCTTCGCCGACCTGCCCGAGGCCACCGCCAACACGGTCGCGATCGCGCGGCGCTGCTCCTACCGGCCGCGCACCCGCAAGCCCATCCTGCCCAACTACACGGCGCCGGACGGCACGGTGCTGGACGCCGAGACGACGCTGCGGGAGCAATCGGCCGCCGGCCTCGCGGCGCGGCTCGCGGTCCACGGGCCGGCACCGGGCTTCGCCGAGGAGGATTACGACAAGCGCCTGGCGTTCGAGCTCGACGTCATCGCCAAAATGAAGTTCCCCGGCTACTTCCTGATCGTGTCGGACTTCATCAAATGGGCCAAGGCGCACGACATCCCGGTGGGACCGGGCCGCGGGTCCGGCGCGGGTTCGCTGGTGGCCTATGCGCTGACGGTGACGGACCTCGACCCGATGCGCTTCGGGCTGCTGTTCGAACGCTTCCTCAACCCCGAACGTATCTCGATGCCGGACTTCGACATCGACTTCTGCCAGACGCGGCGCGAGGAGGTGATCCAATACGTCCGCCACCGCTACGGTCTCGACCGGGTGGCGCAGATCGTCACCTTCGGCTCGTTCCTGGCGCGGGGCGTGCTGCGCAACGTCGGCCGCGTGCTGGAAATGCCGCTCGGGCAGGTCGACCGGCTGGCCAAGCTGGTCCCCCAGAACCCCGCCAACCCCGTGACGCTGGCCCAGGCCATCGAGGGCGAGCCGCGGCTGCAGGAGGCGGCCGCCGAGGACGAGAAGGTCGAGAAGCTGCTCGCCATCTCGCGCACGCTCGAAGGGCTCTATTCCAACGCCTCGACCCACGCGGCCGGCATCGTCATCGGCGACCGCCCGCTGCACGAACTCGTGCCGCTCTACAAGGACCCCAAGTCCGACATGCCGGCCACCCAGTTCAACATGAAGTGGGTGGAGCCGGCCGGCCTGGTGAAGTTCGATTTCCTGGGCCTCAAGACGCTGACCGTCATCGATACCTGCCTCAAGCTGATCGCCCGGCGCGGCATCCACCTCGACATTTCGAAGATCCCGCTCGACGACCAGCCCTCCTACGCCATGCTGGGCCGCGGCGAGACAGTGGGCGTGTTCCAGGTGGAATCGGTCGGCATGCGCAAGGCGCTGGCCGAGATGAAGGCGGACCGGCTCGAGGACATCATCGCCCTCGTGGCGCTCTACCGGCCCGGCCCCATGGCCAACATTCCCGTCTACTGCGCCCGCAAGCTCGGCGAGGAGGTGGCGGAATACCCGCACCCGAAGCTCGAACCGGTGCTGAAGGAGACCTTCGGCGTCATCATCTACCAGGAGCAGGTGATGCAGGCCGCCCAGGTCCTGTCGGGCTATTCGCTCGGCGAGGCCGACATGCTGCGCCGCGCCATGGGCAAGAAGATCAAGGCCGAGATGGACGCCCAGCGCGTCCGCTTCGTCGACGGCGCGGTCGAACGCGACGTCCCGCGCGCCAAGGCCGACGAGATCTTCGACCTCCTGGCGAAGTTCGCCGACTACGGCTTCAACAAGAGCCACGCCGCCGCCTATGCGCTGATCTCCTACCAGACCGCCTACCTCAAGGCGAACTACCCCGTCGAGTTCCTCGCCGCCTCGATGACGCTGGACAAGGCCAACACCGACAAGCTCTCGGAATTCCGCCAGGAGGCGCAGCGGCTCAAGATCACGGTCGAGCCCCCTTCGGTGAACCTGTCCGGCGTCGACTTCGAGGTCGATGCCGACAAGCGCACGATCCGCTACGCGCTGTCGGCCGTGAAGGGCGCGGGCGAGGGCCAGGTGGCGGCGCTCGTGCGGAGCCGCGGCGACGTGCCCTTCGCCAGCCTCGGCGACTTCACCGCCCGCATCAACCCGCGCGAGGTGAACAAGAAGGTGCTGGAGAGCTTGGCGGCCGCCGGCGCCTTCGACGCGCTCGAACCCGACCGCGCCGTGGTGTTCGGCAGCATCGACGTCGTGCTGGCCGAGGCCAACCGCATCTACGGCGAGCGCCAGGCCGGGCAGAGCGCGCTCTTCGGCGGCGGCGACGAGGTGCCGACGCTGCGGCTCGACCGCTCGCGGTCCTGGCCGGCCGCGCAGCGCCTGAAGCGCGAGTTCGACGCGATCGGCTTCTTCCTGTCCGGCCACCCGCTCGACGATTACGGCCGCGTGCTGGACCGGCTGCGGGTGGAGAAGTGGGCGCATTTCGCCCGCGCCGTGAAGGCGGGCGCCTCGGGCGCGCGCCTCGCCGCGACGGTGCTCGACCGCAACGAGCGGCGCACCAAGTCCGGCAACAAGATCGGCATCGTCAACCTGTCCGACCCGACGGGCCAGTACGAGGCCATCATGTTCCAGGAGACGCTGAACACCTATCGCGACCTCTTCGAGAAGGGCAATGCCGTGCTGCTCGACGTGCAGGCCAGCGCGGAGGGCGACGAGGTCCGGGTGCGGATCGTCAAGGCCGAGCCGCTGGAGCAGGCGGCCTGCCGCATCGGCAAGGGCCTGCGCATCCACCTGCGCGACGCCGGGCCGATCGCGTCGATCTCCTCGGCGCTCACACGCCGCGGCGATGGCGAGGTGTTCTTCCTCGTGCCCTCGGACGGCGGCCGGCGCGAGGTGGAGGTCAAGCTCCCCGAGCGCTACGCCGTCTCGCCGGAGGTCGCCAACGCGCTCCGGGTGCTGGCCGGTGTCACCCAGGTGGAGAACCTGTAGAGCACCTCCGGCGACCTCGCCCGGGCAGCGCGTTGTCCTTCCGGGGGTGCCGGGCCACGCCTTCCGGTCAGCCTCGGGAGACACGATCCATGCCGCCACTCGATGAAGACGGCCTCATCGCCCGCTTCTTCGCGCCCATCGCGGGGCCGGGCGGGCTCGGGCTGAAGGACGACGCTGCCCTGGTCGCGCCGCCGCCGGGCCACGACATGGTCGTCACGGTCGACGCGCTGGTGGCGGGCGGGCATTTCTTCGCCGAGGACCCGCCGGACAGCATCGCCCGCAAGGCCTTGCGGGTGAACCTGTCCGACCTCGCGGCGAAAGGCGCGGAGCCGCTCGGCTTCACGCTGGCGCTGGCCCTGCCGCGGGACTGGACCGCCGACTGGCTCGAAGCCTTCGCGCGGGGCCTCGGCGAGGACGCCTCGCGCTTCGCCTGCCCGCTGCTCGGCGGCGACACCGTGAAGGCGGCCGGCGCCCTCACGCTCTCGATCACCGCCTTCGGCGCCGTCCCGGCCGGCCGCATGGTGCCGCGCACCGGCGCCCGCCCGGGTGACCGCCTCTACGTCTCGGGCACGATCGGGGATGCCGCGCTGGGCCTGCAGCTACGCCTCGCAGGCGCGCCGGCCCCCGCCGGCCAGGACGATCTCCTCGACCGCTACCTCCACCCGCAGCCGCGCCTCGCCCTGCGGGACGCCCTGCTCAGCCACGCGTCCGGCGCCATGGACGTCTCGGACGGTTTCGTCGGCGACCTGTGCAAGATGATGCGCGCGTCGGGGGCCTCGGCCGAGGTGGACCTCGCCGCCGTACCCCTGTCCGGCGCGGCGCGGCTCGCCATCGCGGACCGGCCCGAGGCCCTCGACAATGCGGTGACGGGCGGCGACGATTACGAGATCCTGGCGAGCGTGCCCCAGGCCTCGGCGGCGGCGTTCGAGCGGGCCGCCGCCACCGCCGGCGTACCGGTCGCCGCCGTCGGCCGCGTCGTCGCCGGCATGGGTCCGGTGCTGTTCCGCGGCCGCGACGGCGAGGCCAGAAGCTTCGCGCGCGGCTCGTTCAGCCATTTCTGAGCGTCACGGCAGGCCGGCGGCGATCCCGCGGCCGACCGAGACGTCGAACACCACCGTGGTGTTGCCGGTCAGCGCATAGGCGAAGCCGGCACCCACGCGCGGCGCCGCCGACAGGCTGGCGGAGCCGTTCATGAGGTCGTTGAAGCTGTCGGTCGTGGTGTTGGCGAGACCCGGCCCGAGGACGGGCCTCGCGACGAGGAGCCCCGCCGTGACGAAGGGCGTCAGCCGGCCCATCGGGAAGCCGACCTGGGCACTGGCCTCGCCGAAATCGAAGCCCTTGAGGCCGGGCCGGCCCAGGATCGCGGGGGTGTAGCCCGTCGTCCCCTGCAAGCCGAGCAGCAGGCCGTTGGATAGGACCCGGTCATAGCCGGCATAGACGTCTCCGCCGACCCCGCCCTTGATGCCATGGCCCGCGATGCCGAAGACCTCGGTGCCGACGTAGAGCCCGTGGTAGAGCGATTCCGGCACCTGCGGATCCAGCGCCATGCTGGGCAGGGGCGCGGACGCCCCGGGCGCGGCCGGCGCCGATGCGGGCGGCGGCGCCGCGATCAGCAGGGGCAGGGGCTCGGCGGCGCGGCCCGCCGCCGGGGCGATGGCGAGGAGGGCCGACAGGAACAGCGCGCGCCTCATGCCTCGATGTCTCCGGATCCGCGAATGTCGCCAAGCTTTGCCCGGTGCGGCAGGCGGAAGCAAGGCCGGGAACCGGGTGCTTGCCCGGCGCGGCGCCTCGCGGTCAGGCCCGGCCCGGACCCGTCGCCTCGGCCACCAGGGCGTCGAGAGCCCGTAAGATCGCGCGCGACAGGTCGACGTCGGCCACGATGCCGTCCGCATCGAGCCCGCGCCCGAGCAGCGGCAAGGTGGGCGAAGCCGCCGCGACGACGCGCGCCGACATGGTCTCCAGCGTCAGGCGCAGGCTCGCATCGGCGTGTGTCGCGCGCTGCGAAGCGTTGATGACGGCGACCGGCTTGCCGGGGAACTCGGAACTCGCCACCAGCCAGTCGAGGGCGTTCTTGAGGACACCGGGCACGCCCCGGGCGTATTCGGGGCTGCAGATCAGCAGCGCGTCGCAGCGCCCGATCTCGTGGCGCAGGTGGAGCACGGGCCCGGGTGGCGCGTCGCCGTCGAGGTCGGGATTGAAATGGGGCAGGGCCCCGAGACCCGCGTAGCGCACCACGACCTGCCCCGGCCGGGCGAGCCGCGCGGCGGCCCGCACCACGGCCGTATTGGTCGACGCGTCCCGCAGGCTGCCCGAGATGGCGAGGATACGCGAGGTCATGTCAGGTCCGCGGCACGGCGCGCCGGCCGCACGGAAACGCTATCGCGTGGGCGAGCCCGAGTCGATCCGGCCCGATGGATGGTGATGGGTGCCGTCCATGCTCGCGGTGACGGCCGCTGCGGCCTCAGGCGACGTCGAGGCCCACCCCGAGCCCGGCCAGCATGTCCCAGTAGGCGGGGTAGGTCTTGGCCACGCAGCCTGGGTCGAGGATCGTGATGCCGTGGATCTTCAGCCCGGCGAGCGCGAAGCTCATGGCGATGCGGTGGTCCGCGTAGGTCTCGATCGCGGCCGGCAGGCGTTGGCCGGCGAGGCCCGGGTCCGAGGCCACGAGGAGGTCGTCCCCGTCCTCGCGGGCGAGGCCGGGGCGGATACGGTCGAGTTCGGTCGAGAGCGCCCGCACGCGGTCGCATTCCTTGACGCGCAGGTTGGCGATGCCGGTGAACCGGACCGGCGTGGCGTTGAAGGCCGCCAACACCGCCAGCGTCGGGACGGCATCCTGCATCTGCGCCCCGTCGATCACCGCCGGCATATGCGGGAAGGCGTCGATCGGCACCTTGGCGCGGGCATCGGGCTGAGTGAAGGCGTGGTCCGGGACGCCGAGGTCGATCGCGCCGCCCGTCAGCGTCGCGGCGGCCCACAGATAGGTGGCGGCGGAGGCATCGGGCTCGACGTGGAACGCGGTCGCCTGGTAGCGGGTCGGCCGGACGCGCCAGGTCGCGGCATCGTGCTGGACGACCTCCGCGCCGAAGCCCCGCATGGCGGCGAGCGTCAGGTCGACATAGCCGCGGGCGCCGATGTCGGCGCCCGCCAGGCCGATTTCGATCTCCCCCGCGGCGAGCGGCGCCATCATGAGCAGGGCCGAGACATACTGGCTCGACAGGCCCGCATCGACCGAAACCCGGCCGCCGGCGATCCGCCCGGTGCCCCGCACCGTGACGGGCGGGCAGCCGGTGGCGGCCTCGACCGCGACGCCGAGCTGGCCCAGGGCCTCGACCAGGGGCCGGATCGGCCGCTTGCGCATGTGGGCGTCGCCGTCGACCACGACGGTCCCCTCGACGCTCGCCACCGCAGCGGTGAGGAAGCGGGTGGCCGTGCCGGCATTGCCGAGGAACAACGGTTCGGACGGGGCTTTCAGCCGGCCGTCCCCCTCGACCACGAATTCCGTCTCGCCCGGCTCGTCGACCCGCACCCCCATGGCGCGCAGGGCCTCGGCCATGAGCCGCGTGTCGTCGCTCTTCAGCGCGCCGGTGAGGTGGCTCGTGCCGCGGGCCAGCCCGGCCAGCAGCAGGGCACGGTTGGTGATGCTCTTCGATCCGGGCGGCGCCACCCGCCCGCGCAGCGGGCCGGCGGGCGGCACCACCGTGACGGCGCGGCTCTTGAGGTCGAAGGTCATGGCGGGCATCTCCGGAATCGGTCAGGATCCATACGGAGCCCGACGTCGGATCGGCAAGGCCCGGCGCCGGCGGAGCCCGCGATGGATGCCATGACGGCGAAGGAGTCCGGCTGGCGCTCCGCGACCAGGCGCGCGGAGATTCGTGCCCCGAGGCGATGTCCGGTACGCCCCTGCACGTCGTGCGGCACCGCGGTCGAATTCGGCGGCCGGTTCCGGGCCAAGGCTGCCGATTACCGCGCCCGCTGGCCCTGGCTGCGCGTGGTCGATTGAGGCCTCCGCCTCAGCGCTTCCGGTTCTTGTCGTAGGGGTTGTCGCCCTGGCGCGTGACCATGCGGATGGGAACGCCCGGCAGGTCCATGGTCTCACGCAGGCCGTTGACGAGGTAGCGCTGGTAGGATTTCGGCAGGCCGTTGAGCTGGTTGCCGAAGAGCACGAACGTCGGCGGGCGCGCCTTGGCCTGCGTCATGTAGCGGATCTTGATGCGCCGGCCGCTCACCGCCGGGGGCGGGTTGGCGTCGATGGTGGTGGAGAGCCAGCGGTTGAGCCGCGAGGTCGAGAGGCGCCGGTTCCAGGTCTCGGCGACCCGGAACGCCGCCTCGAGCAGCTTGTCGAGCCCGAAACCGGTCCGGCCCGAGACGGGCACGACCGGCACGCCGCGGATCTGCGGCAGCAGGCGCTCCGCCGACTCGCGCATCTCGCTGAGCTTGGAACCCCGCGCCTCGATGAGGTCCCATTTGTTGACGCCGATCACGATGGCGCGGCCCTCGCGCTCGGCCAGCGACGCGATGGTGAGGTCCTGCTTCTCGAACGGGATCGTGGCGTCGAGCAGCACGATCACGACCTCGGCGAACTGCACGGCGCGGATCGCGTCGGCGGCGGCGAGCTTCTCGACCTTGTCCTCGATGCGGGCGCGCTTGCGCAGCCCCGCCGTGTCGAAGACCTTGAGGTCGCGGTCGCGCCACTTGAGCTCGATGCCGATGGAATCGCGGGTGATGCCCGGCTCGGGCCCGGTCAGTAGTCGGTCCTCGCCCAGGATGGCGTTGAGCAGCGTGGACTTGCCGGCATTGGGCCGACCCACCACGGCGATGCGCAGCGGCTTCGTGGGATCGAACTCGGTGCCGTCTTCGTCCTCGCCGAGGACGAGCGGCGCGGCCTCCTCCTCGGGCTCGGGCTCGGCGGCCTTCGGCAGCACGGCCGCCAGCGCGTCGTAGAGGTCGATCATGCCCTCGTTGTGCTCGGCCGAGATGGCGACGGGCGTGCCGAGCCCGAGCTCGTGGGCCTCCATGGCGCCCGCCTCGCCGGCCCGGCCTTCCGCCTTGTTGGCCACCACGATGATCGGCTTGTCGGCGCGCCGGACGAGCCCGGCGAAATGGCTGTCCATGGGCGTCACGCCGACGCGGCTGTCGATGACGAACAGGATCACGTCGGCATCCGCCACCGCGACCTCGGTCTGCTGGCGCATGCGGCCGGCCAGCGTTTCGTCTGCGGCGTCGTCGAGACCGGCGGTATCGATCAGGGTGAAGTCGGCGTCGAACAGCGAGGCGTCGCCCTCGCGCCGGTCGCGCGTCACGCCCGGCTGGTCGTCGACGAGGGCGAGTTTCTTGCCGACGAGCCGGTTGAACAGCGTCGACTTGCCGACGTTGGGCCGGCCGATGATGGCGACCTTGCTCATGGCGTCGGCGCCGCGGGGGCCGGTGCCGCGGGGGCCGGAGCCGGCTCCGCGGGGGTGGCCGGCGCGGGTTTGCCGGCGCGGACCAGCGACAGGAAGGACCCCGCGCGCTGGCGGCTGTCCGGCGAGGCCAGGCGGTCGGCCACGATGGCGTCGAGCCACTTGCCGGCATCGGTCTCGTCGCCGCGCTTCAGCGCCGCGACCGCCAGCATCTCGCGGGCCACCGAGCGATAGGTGGAATTGGCGTCGGCGAGCGGCTCGAGGCGCCGGCGCAGGTCGGCGGCATCGGCGGTGTCGACGACCAGGATGCCGGCCCGCAGCGCCGCCACGTCGCGGAACTCCTGGGGAACGGACGCGTCCGCCGCGATGGCGTCGAACGCCTTCGCGCCGGCGGGCCCGTCCGTCCGGCCGAGCGTCGCGGCGGCCCGGAAGCGCGCCAGCATGCGGTAGCCCGCCGGTCCGTCGGCCGCGATGGCGTCGAGCGCGGCGGACGCTGCCTTCGGATCGGCCGCCGCGCCGTCGACCGCATCGAAATAGCGGGCCCCCGCGGCCTCCGCCTGCTGCTGGCGATAATACAGATAGCCGCGCCAGCCGCCCGCGGCGCCCAGCGTCAGGATGACGACGAGCAGCAGCAGGACCCAGTAGCGCGCCAGGAAACGGCGGACCTGGTCCTGACGGTACTCCTCGTCGACCTCGCGGATGAAATCGGTCATCGTATGTTCTTGAACCTCGCGGGCGCGATGGCCCATTTCAGCGGTCTCCTTAGCAGCTTTCGCCCGCCGGATGGCAAGAGAAGGCCGGGCGGACCGCCGTCGGCACCGGCGCGCGGGCTCAGAACGGGGCGCCCTCCATCGCGTCATCCTCCTCGGCGGGCTGCGGCAGCCGCCTCTGGGGCGGCGCGGCGCGGCGCTCCTCGGCGGGACGACGCTCCGCCTTGCGGCCTCCGGGCAGGGCGGCGATCCGCGCCACCACGTCGGCGATATGGTCGGTGCGCTCGACGCGCAGACCCGAGGATTCGTCGTTGCCGCCCGGGGGCGCGACCGCGGCCGCGAAGCCGAGCTTCGCCGCCTCCTTCATCCGCGCGCCGCCGTGGACCACGGGGCGGACCGACCCGGACAGGCCGATCTCGCCGAAGAACACGGCGTCCACCGGCAGGATCTTGCCCGTGATGGAGGAGACGAGCGCGGCGGCGGCGGCGAGGTCCGCCGCCGGTTCGACGATCTTCATGCCGCCCGCCACGTTGAGGTAGACGTCGTACTGGCCGAGCCGCACCCCCGCATGGGTTTCGAGGACGGCGATCACCATGGCGAGGCGGTTCTGGTCCCAGCCCACGACGGCGCGCCGCGGAGTGCCGAGCGCGGTCGGCGCCACCAGGGCCTGGATCTCGACGAGGAGCGGGCGGGTGCCCTCCATGCCGGCGAAGACCGAGGTGCCGGCCGCGGTCGCGTCGCGGCCCGACAGGAAGAAGGCCGAAGGGTTGCCGACCTCCGCCAGTCCCTTGCCGGTCATCTCGAAGACGCCGATCTCGTCGGTCGGGCCGAAACGGTTCTTCATGGCGCGCAGGATGCGGAAATGGTGGCCGGCATCGCCGTCGAAGGACATGACGGCATCCACCATGTGCTCGACGACGCGCGGGCCGGCGATCTGCCCGTCCTTGGTGACGTGGCCGACCAGGATGACGCAGGCGTCGTGGTTCTTGGCGTAGCGGATCAGCGCCTGGGCGGCACCGCGGACCTGGCTCACCGTGCCGGGCGCCGCGTCGATCGTCTCCGTCCACATGGTCTGGATCGAGTCGATCACCACGAGGTCGTAGCGGTCCGACCCGAGCGTCCCGGCGATGTCCTCGACGTTGGTGGCGGCGGCGAGCCGCACGGGCGCACCCGACAGGCCGAGCCGCTCGGCCCGCATGCGCACCTGCGCGGTGGCTTCCTCCCCGGAGATGTAGGCGACGCGCCCGCCGGCATCGGCGAGCCGGGCGCAGGCCTGGATCAGCAGTGTCGACTTGCCGATCCCGGGTTCGCCGCCGAGCAGGATCACCGAACCCGGCACGAGCCCGCCTCCGGTCACGCGGTCGAGTTCCGCGATGCCGACGGCGGTGCGGGGCGGCTCCTGGCCCGTGGCGGCGAGGCTCTGGAACGCGATCTGGCGTCCCTTGGGCGGTCCCTTGCGGGCCGTGCCGGCGCCGATCCCTGTCGCGGCCTGCTCCTCCACGATGGAGTTCCAGGCGCCGCAGGCGTCGCACTTGCCTTGCCAGCGGTTGGTGGTGGCGCCGCAGGATTGGCAGACGAACGTGTTTCGCGATTTGGTCATGGGGCGCCTGGTGGAGCGACGCGGACGGACGATCCACCCGCTCGCATCGGTCGGCCCACCCGCACCGGTGCGCTAGCGTGCCGAACCGTCGCCGATATAATGACGGCGGTGCCGCCGCCCAAGGTTGACCAGGATCTCGTAGCCGATCGTGCCGCAGCGCGCCGCCAGGGCATCGACGTCGACGGCGGGCCCGAGCCATTCCACCATGTCGCCGGCGCGCAGCGCGCCCTCGGGCAGGTGGGTGACGTCGGCGATGGACAGGTCCATCGAGATGCGACCCGCGAGCCGGCAGGGCACGCCGCCGGCGAAGACCTCGGCCCCGCCGCCGTCGATGCCGCTGCCCGACACCGGCACGCCGTCGGCGTAGCCGAGCGCGATCGTGGCGAGCCGGGAGGGGCGCGGTGCCGTCCAGCGGGCGTTGTAGCCCGCCGTCGCGCCCGCCGGCACGTGGCGCAGCTGGAGCACGCGCGCCTGCAGCGTGACGACGGGCAGCATGGGGTTCGGGGCGCCGGGCGTCGGGTTGCCGCCGTAGAGCGCGTAGCCGGGACGGACGAGGTCGTGGAAGGGGCGCTGCGGCAGGAAGATGCCGGACGAGTTGGCGAGCGAGGCCGGGATGCTCTTCAAAGCCCGCTCGCGCGCATGGTCGAAGGCCGCGATCTGCCGGGCGTTGACGGCGTCCTGCGGCAGCTCGGCCGAGACGAGGTGGCTCATGACCAGCGTCACGCCCGCGGCCTGGAGCTCGCCCTGCGACATCAGACGCGCATCCTCGACCGGAACGCCCAGGCGGTTCATGCCGGTGTCGACGTGGAGTGCGCAGCCGGGCAGGGCCTCCCCGCCCGCGCCGGCGCGGGCCTCGCGCCAGGCCGCCAGCTCCTCGGCCGAGCCGATCACGGCTTCGAGGCCGTGCGCGCGGTAGGCGTCGAAGGGCGCCGCCGCGGGGTGAAAGCCGTTCAGCACGAAGATGCGGCCCGGAAGGCCCGCGGCGTCGAGCGCGGCCCGGGCGCGGCGCCCTTCCGAGACGTGGGCGACGAAGAAGGTGCGGCAGCCGGCCCGGGCCAGGGCCGGCACGGCGACCGCGATGCCGCAGCCGTAGGCATCCGCCTTGACGGCCGCACCGCATTCGGCCGGCGCGGCGCGGCGCGCCAGGCGCCGCCAGTTCTCGCCGAGCGCGTCGAGGTCGATCGTGAGGATCGCCTGGGCGTCCCGATCCTCCTCGCCGGAGACGGCGACGGGCAGGGAGGCGCTCACATCTGCTCCGGCAGGCGATCGAAGCGGACGAGGTCCGAGAAGCGCGTCACCTCGGCGTCGAACTGCAGTTCGACGGTGCCGGTCGGCCCGTGGCGCTGCTTGCCGATGATGACCTCGGCCTTGCCGTGCGCCCGCTCCATGTCGGCGAGCCAGGCCGTGAACTCCTCGGTGCCCTCGCGCGGTTGCTTGCCCTTCAAGTAGTATTCCTCGCGATAGACGAACATGACCACGTCGGCGTCCTGCTCGATCGAGCCCGATTCGCGCAGGTCGGAGAGCTGCGGTCGCTTGTCCTCGCGGTTCTCGACCTGGCGAGACAGCTGCGAGAGGGCGACGACCGGCACCGCGAGCTCCTTGGCCAGGGCCTTGAGCCCCGTCGTGATCTCGGTCAGCTCCTGCACGCGGTTCGTCTGCCCGCCCGACTTCGAGCCCGACAGCAGCTGCAGATAGTCGATGACCAGCAGGTCGAGCCCGCGCTGGCGCTTGAGCCGGCGGGCGCGCGCCGTCAGCTGGGCGATGGAGATCCCGCCGGTCTGGTCGATGTAGAAGGGGACATGCTGCATCTGGCGCGCCGCCTCCGTCACGCGGTGGAAGTCGTCGTCCGTGACGTCGCCGCGCCGGATCTTGTAGGAGGCCACGCCGGACTGTTCGGCGATGATGCGGGTGGCGAGCTGCTCGGCCGACATTTCGAGCGAGAAGAACCCCACGATGCCGCCGTTCACCGTCTCGAGCGTGCCGTCCGGGCGCGTCTCCGCGCGATAGGCCTTGGCGATGTTGAAGGCGATGTTGGTGGCGAGCGACGTCTTGCCCATGGCGGGACGGCCGGCCAGCACCACGAGGTCGGACTTCTGCAGACCGCCCAGCGACTTGTCGAGGTCGATCATGCCCGACGAGATGCCGCTCAGCTTGCCGTCGCGCTCGTAGGCCTTGGCAGCCACGTCGATGGCGGTGGTGAGCGCCATGGAGAAGCTCTGGAAGCCGCCCTCCGAGCGGCCCGATTCGGCGATGGCATAGAGGTGGCGCTCGGCCGCCTCGATCTGTTCGCGCGGGGAATGGTCGACCGGCGCGTCGAAGGCGACGTTGACGATCTCCTCGCCGATGCTGATCAGCCCGCGCCGTACCGCGAGGTCGTAGATCATGCGGCCGTAATCGGCCGCGTTGATGATCGTCGTGGCCTCGGAGGCGAGGCGCGCGAGGTATTGCGGGACCGTGATGCCCCCGAGGTCGTGGTCGCCCAGGAAGGTCTTCAGCGTGATGGGCGTCGCGATCTTGCCGCCGCGGACCAGCTTGGCGGTCACCTCGAAGATGCGCTGGTGGATCTCCTGCGAGAAGTGCTCGGCGAGCAGGAAGTCCGAGACGCGCTCGAAGGCGTCGTTGTTGACCAGGATGGCGCCGAGCAGCGCCTGCTCGGCCTCGACGTTGTGGGGCGGCTGGCGGAACGTGTCGGCGGATTCGGGGGCCGGCACGGCGGCCCACCGCGCGATCGTCTCGACATTGCTCATGGGCCACCCTCTCGGCTCTCGTCGGACCGGGCCGCCCCGCGGGGCGGCCGGCGCCGTCCGGCCTACATTTAACGCCACCAAGCGCCGGTTAACAGCGCGGCGCGTCGCCCGGGGCCGTGGGGCCGGGGCCGTGTCACGGTCCCGTCGCAACCCTCTTGCACGCCCGGGAGGTCCCGCCTATAAGCCGCCCCATCCCACACGCGGACTGTAGGCGGCCCTGAACCAAGGGCTGCACCGGTGGCCGGTACGGCAAGCTCGCCGTAGCCGGTCGATTGTCCGCGGAGGTTCAACCGGAGATCAATCATCATGGCCCTGCCCGACTATACCATGCGTTCGCTGCTCGAAGCCGGCGCGCATTTCGGCCACCAGTCCCACCGCTGGAACCCGAAGATGGCGCCCTTCATCTTCGGCGCCCGCAACAACATCCACATCATCGACCTCGCCCAGACGGTGCCGCTGATGCACCGTGCCCTGCAGGCGATCTCCGACACGGTGGCCAACGGCGGCCGCGTGCTCTTCGTCGGCACCAAGCGCCAGGCGGCCGACCCGATCGCCGACGCCGCGACGCGCTCGGCCCAGTACTACATCAACTCCCGCTGGCTCGGCGGCATGCTGACCAACTGGAAGACGATCTCGGCCTCGATCCAGCGGCTCCGCAAGGTGGACGAGACGCTGAACGGCGGCGCCGTCGGCCTCACCAAGAAGGAGCGCCTGATGATGTCCCGCGAGCGCGAGAAGCTCGAGAAGGCGCTCGGCGGCATCAAGGACATGGGCGGCGTGCCCGACCTGATCTTCGTGATCGACACCAACAAGGAACAGCTCGCCATCAAGGAGGCCAACCGGCTCGGCATCCCGGTGGCGGCCATCGTCGACACCAACTGCAACCCGGACGGCATCACCTTCCCGATCCCGGGCAATGACGACGCCAGCCGCGCCATCCTGCTCTATTGCGACCTCGTGGCCCGCGCCGCCATCGACGGCATCTCGCGCAGCCAGGGTGCGCTCGGCATCGACGTCGGCGAGATCGAGCAGCCGATCGAGGAGGAAGTCCTCGACGTGGCCCCGACCGCTCCGGTCGAGTCCGAGGCTCCGGCCGAGCAGTTCGAGCTGCTGAGCGCCCCCCGCGGCGCGCCGGACGACATGTCCAAGCTGAACGGCGGCAGCCCGCAGCTCGCCCAGAAGCTCAACGACGCCGGCATCTTCCACTTCTGGCAGCTCGCCGCCATGACGCCGGACGATGCCGCCGCGATCGACCGCGACCTCAAGCTGAACGGCCGCCTCGATCGCGAAGGCTGGATCATCCAGGCCCGCGAGCTCGTCGCCGGCGCCTGATCGTCCTCTCGCCTCTCTTCCCAGGTCGGCCCGTGCTGCGGGTCGGCCGGCGGTGAACAGCGCCGCGGTCGGGGACAAGACCCCGTTCCGCCTCGGTCCCGACGGAAACGGCCGCTTCGTTTCAGCGACTTTCGCCCGGTGCGCAGGTCCCCTGTCATGAAGCGGTCGTTTCCGTGGTCGCCCTGATCGCCGTCCGACAACCAACTCACAGGTGACCCATGGCCACGATTTCGGCCGCGATGGTGAAGGATCTTCGCGAGAAGACCGGCGCCGGCATGATGGACTGCAAGAACGCCCTCAACGAGACCGCGGGCGACATCGAGGCGGCCGTGGACTGGCTGCGCAAGAAGGGCATCACCAAGGCCGCCAAGAAGTCCGGACGCGTCGCCGCCGAGGGTCTCGTCGCGGCGCTCGTCGAGGGCAAGCGGGGCGTCGTCGTCGAGGTGAATTCCGAGACCGATTTCGTCGCCCGCAACGCCGACTTCCAGGCGCTGGTCAAGGACGTCGCCCGCGTGGCGCTCCAGCAGGGCGGCAGCGTCGAGGACGTCCTCGGCGCCAAGGCCTCGGCCGGCGGCACCGTGCAGGAGGCGATCTCCAACGCCATCGCGACCATCGGCGAGAACATGACGCTGCGCCGCGTGGCGAGCCTCGAGGTCGGCGAAGGCGTGATCGGCCATTACGTGCACGGCGCGGCGGGCGACGGCCTCGGCAAGATCGCCGTGATCGTGGCGCTCGAATCGACCGGCAATCCCGAGGAACTGCGCCTGCTGGGTCGCCAGATCGCCATGCATGTGGCGGCCGCGAGCCCGCTCGGCCTCGACGCCGCCTCGATCGACCCCGCGATCGTCGAGCGTGAAAAGGCCGTGCTGGCCGACAAGAATGCCGGCAAGCCCGCCCATATCCTGGAGAAGATCGTCGATAGCGGGCTGAAGTCCTACTACAAGGAGGTCAGCCTGCTCGATCAGAGCTACATCCACGACGGGTCCAAGACGGTCGCCCAGGCCGTCAAGGAGGCCGAGAAGGCTGCCGGCGCCCCGGTGACGCTCAAGGGCTTCGCCCGGTTCGCCCTCGGCGAGGGGATCGAGAAGCCGGACGAGCCGGATTTCGCGGCCGAGGTCGCGAGCATGTCGGGCAACGGCTGATCGGCCCCCGGGTCACGATCGACGACGGTGAAGGGCGGCCTCCGGTGCCGCCCTTCGCATGTGGACGGACCTGTCCGCCCACCGCACAATCGACGGGAGGCCGGCGCCTGGGCCGATCCGCGGCATGCAGCATGGAAGGATGAGCCGATGAGCGCGGGGATGTTCAGGCGAGTCGTCGTCAAGCTGTCGGGCGAGGCCCTGACGGGCGGCGACACCCACGGGCTCAATGCCGAGACCGTGCAGCGGATCGCGGCCGACCTCGTCGCCGCCTCGGAGAGCGGCACCGAGATCGCCGTCGTGGTGGGGGGCGGCAACTTCTTCCGCGGCATCCAGGGCGCCACGAAGGGGATCGAGCGCGCCCGGGCGGATTCGATCGGCATGCTGGCGACGGTGATGAACGCCCTCGCGATCGAGGCCGCCATCGAGATCGAGGGCTACCCGGCCCGCGCCCTCTCGGCCGTGCCGATGCCCTCGGTGTGCCAGCCCTATTCGCGGCAGGCCGCGCTCCACCACCTCGCCAAAGGGCGCATCTGCGTCCTCGCGGGCGGCACCGGCAACCCGTTCTTCACCACCGACACGGGCGCGGTGCTGCGCGCCGCGGAACTGTCCTGCGATGCCGTGATGAAGGCCACGCAGGTCGACGGCGTCTACTCGGCCGATCCCAAGCGGGACCCCCAGGCGACCCGCTTCGCCCAACTGACCCACGACGAGGCCATCTCGCGCAACCTCGCCGTGATGGATACGGCCGCCTTCGCGCTGGCGCGCGAGAACCGCATCCCCATCATCGTGTTCTCCATCGGGGTCGAAGGCGCGATCCGCTCCGCCCTCGAAGGCACCGGCACGTTCACCCTGGTGACGCCCTGAGGGCAGGGCAGGGCGGCCCGCCTGCTTCGGCGCGCCGCGTGCGGCATGGCGGCGGTCCGCGCCCGAGGGGCTCGACGGCGCACGCCTCCCGGGCGCATTCTGTGCCGTAGAGGCGCGATTGAGCGTGCGGAAAAAACACCGCGCGTGTTAAGGGAGTGCGCCTCGCCACCCTGGGTGCAGTCCCGGGGCGGCCAGCGGATTCGAGAACGGACGTAACATCGTGAGCGCAGAATTCGACGTTGCCGACCTGAAACGCCGCATGCAGAGCGCCATCCAGTCGCTCAAGCACGAGCTGGCCGGCTTGCGGACGGGGCGCGCCAGCGCGGCCCTCGTCGAGCCCGTGATGGTGCATGCCTACGGCCAGACCATGCCGCTGAACCAGGTCGCCAGCATCACGGTGCCGGAGCCTCGCGCCCTCGCCGTCCAGGTGTGGGACAAGGGCATGGTCAGCGCCGTCGAGAAGGCCATCAGGGACGCCAACCTCGGCCTCAGCCCGACCGTCGAGGGCCAGCTCCTGCGCATCCGCATCCCGGAGCTGAACGAGCAGCGCCGCAAGGAGATGGTCAAATACGCTCACAAATACGGTGAGGAAGGCAAGGTCGCGGTGCGCCACGTCCGCCGCGACGGCATCGACCGGCTGAAGAAGCTGCTGAAGGACAAGACGATCTCCGAGGACGACGAGAAGCGCCTCGCCGCCGAGGTGCAGAAAGTGACGGACCAGTTCGTCGCCGAGGTCGAATCCACGGTCGACGCCAAGGAAAAAGAGATCATGCAGGTTTAGGCCTGCCGACATGGGCCTGATGGACGCCGGCCGGATGCTGCGGACAGCCAAGATGCAGACCACCTCAGGTGATGAAGGCTGCGGCGGACCCGAGCCCCGCCGGGACCACGACGCCCTGAGGGAGCACGAGGCGAGGGAGGAGACCGCGCATGGTCCCGCCTGCCGCCCGGGCCGCGTTCCCGCCCATGTCGCCATCATCATGGACGGCAACGGCCGCTGGGCCGCGGCGCGCGGCATGCCGCGGCTCGAAGGCCACCGCCGGGGCGTCGAGGCGCTCCGGGCCGCCGTGAAATCGGCATCGGACGTCGGCGTGCGCTACCTCACGGTCTACAGCTTCTCCTCCGAGAACTGGACGCGGCCGATCGAGGAAGTCTCGGACCTCATGGGCCTGCTCAAGCGGTTCATCCGCAAGGACCTCGCCGACCTGCACCGCAACGGGGTGCGGGTGCGCATCATCGGCGAACGCGACCGCCTGACGCCCGATATCCGCGCCCTCCTGTCGGATGCCGAGAACCTGACACGCGACAACGGAGGCCTCGTCCTGGTGGTGGCCTTCAACTACGGCAGCCGGCAGGAGATCGCCGCCGCCATGCGGCGCATCGCCGACGGCGTGCGGGCCGGAACCATCGATCCGGCGTCGATCGGCCCCGAGACGGTATCGGCGCACCTCGACACCGCCGGCATCCCCGACCCGGACCTCATCATCCGCACCTCGGGCGAGCAGCGGCTGTCCAACTTCCTGATGTGGCAGGCGGCCTACGCGGAATTCGTCTTCCTGCCCTGCCACTGGCCCGATTTCGACCGCCATGCGCTCGAGACGGCGCTCGACGCCTACATGTCGCGCGAGCGGCGCTTCGGCGGCATCACTCCTGCCGAGCTGGAGCGCAAGGTCACGTCGGCGCAATGACGAAGTCCCAGCCCGGGGTCGACCGGACGGCGCCGGGCGCGGCCCGCACCGGCGGGTGGGCCGACCTCCTGCCGCGCATCCTGTCGGCCCTGGTCATGGCCGCCCTCGCCATCGGCGCCGCCTGGGCGGGCGGCCCGCTCTTCGACATCTTCTGGTGGCTCGCCGCGGTCGTCGTGCTGTGGGAATGGCACGGCCTCGTCGGCGCGGCCCGGCGCGGGCCGGCCACGGTGCTGGGCGCTGCTGCCCTCGCGGCTGCGGCGATCCTCGCCGGCGACGGCGAGCCCGGCCGCGCCGTGATGGCGCTGGTGCTCGGCGCCGCCGTGACGGCGCTGCTGAACGATGCGCCCCGGCGCTGGATCGCCGCCGCGGGGCCGCTCTACGCGGGCGTCCTCGCGGTGGCGCTGCCGCTGCTGCGCCACGCCCAGCCGGACGGCTTCATCGCCATCGTGTGGCTCTTCGCGGTGGTCTGGGGCACCGACACGATGGCCTTCTTCGGCGGGCGCGCCATCGGCGGGCCCAGGCTCGCGCCGCGGCTGTCGCCGTCCAAGACCTGGTCGGGCTTCGCGGTCGGCATCGTGTGCGGTGCCGCCCTGGGCCTCCTCGTCGCGCCGTCCTCGGGCTGCCCGGCCTGCGTGGTGGTGGCGGGGCTCGCGGGCGGCGCCCTCGCCCAGGCGGGCGACCTCTTCGAATCGTCCCTGAAACGCCGCTTCGGCGTCAAGGACGCCGGGGCGCTGATCCCCGGTCATGGCGGCGTCATGGACCGCCTGGACGGGTTCATCGCAGCGTCCGTCCTGGCGGCGGTCGTCGGCCTATGGCGTTTCGGTCCCGACGGGGCCGGGGCGGGGCTGCTCAAATGGTGAGGACAAGCATGACATCGGGCCGTGACGTGCCGCTCGAACGTTTTCCCGGCTCGGCGCCCCGGAGCGTCGTGATCCTCGGGGCGACCGGCTCCATCGGCCGCTCGACGGTCGAGATCCTGAAGCTCCATCCCGAGGCCTTCTCGGTCTCGGCCGTGGCGGGCGGGCGCGACGCCCTGGCGCTGGCGCGGGTCGCCGTGGCGGTGAAGGCCGGCTTCGCGGCGCTGGCCGACCCCGGCCGGCTACGAGGCGCTGAGGGACGCCCTGTCCGGCACCGGCATCGCCTGTGCGGCGGGACCCGACGCCGTCGCGGAAGCCGCGCGCCGGCCCTGCGATGTCGTGATCGGCGCCATCGCGGGCACCGCCGGCATCCGGCCGACCATGTCGGCCGTCGAGGCGGGGCGCACGATCGCACTCGCCAACAAGGAGACGCTGGTCTGCGCCGGGGCCGCCGTGATGGCGGCGGCGGCGCGCCACTCCGCCACGCTGCTGCCGCTCGACAGCGAGCACAACGCCATCTTCCAGGCCCTGGGCGACGCGGACTGGTCGTCGATCGAGCGCATGACGCTGACGGCCTCCGGCGGCCCGTTCCGCGACTGGAGCGCGGACCGGATCGCGGCCGCGACGCTCGACGAGGCTCTGGCGCATCCCAACTGGGCCATGGGCCCCAAGGTCACGATCGACAGCGCGGGCCTCATCAACAAGGGGCTGGAACTGATCGAGGCGCACCACCTCTTCGGGGTGCCGGCCGACCGGCTGGACGTCGTGGTCCATCCCCAGTCGGTGGTCCACGGCCTCGTGTCCTTCGCGGACGGCTCGGTCACGGCCGGCCTGGCCTTGCCCGACATGCGGGTGCCGATCGCCCATTGCCTGACCTATCCGCGGCGGATCGAGAGCGGCGCCCGCAAGCTCGACCTCGCCACCGTCGGTACGCTGACCTTTCAAAAGCCCGACCTCGTCCGCTTTCCGGGCCTGCGGGTCGCGATGGCGTCGCTCCAGGCGGGCGGCGGACTGCCGACCGTGTTCAACGCCGCCAACGAGGTCGCGGTCGAGGCCTTCGTGGCGCGGCGCATCGGGTTCTCGGACATCGTGCGCGTCGTCGAGCGGGTCTGCGACGAGGCCGGGGCCCGGGGCGATGCCCCGGCGCCGGCCGGGATCGACGACGCCCTCGCCATTGACCATGTTGCCAGAGAAAGGGCGACGGCTCTCTTACATTGAAAGATGCGAAGTGAGACAGTAACGCTTCGGTAACCATTGCGTCCCACGGCGCCGCCGCGCCTGCCGCGCGGCGCCACGGGGCGGAATGCCAGGAGTGCTCCATGTCGGTCTTCGCCCCCTTGACGACGGTCCTGTCGACGATCGTGCCGTTCGTCTTCGTGATGACGGTGGTGGTGTTCTTCCACGAACTCGGCCATTTCCTCGTCGGCCGCTGGTGCGGCGTGAGGGTGGACGCCTTCTCGATCGGGTTCGGCCCGGAGCTCATCGCCCGCACGGACCGGCACGGCACGCGCTGGCGGCTCGCCGCCATCCCGCTCGGCGGCTACGTCAAGTTCCACGGCGACGCGAACGCCGCCAGCGCCGGCTCCGAGGAGACCGTCGCCACCCTGCCGCCGGTGGAGCGGGCCGTCACCTTCGCGGCCCAGCCCGTCTACGAGCGCGCCGCCATCGTGGCGGCCGGTCCCATCGCCAACTTCATCCTGGCCCTGGTGATCCTGACGGGGCTGTTCTACGTGGAAGGCCGCTCCATCCTGTTGCCGCGCGTCGCCTCGGTGCAGGCCGACAGCGCCGCCGCGAAGGCCGGCTTCGCGCCCGGGGACATCGTCCGCTCGATCGACGGCCAGCCGGTCCGCAGCTTCCTCGACATGCAGAAGGTGGTGAGCGCCTCGAGCGGCGTGCCGCTGACCTTCGGGATCGAGCGCGACGGCCAGGATGTCGCCCTGACGGCGACGCCGGAGCGCCGCGACGTCAAGGGTCCGCTCGGCACCGCCAGCATCGGCGTCCTCGGTGTCGGTGCCTCGACGGCGCCTTCGGACATCAGCAACGAGCGCCTGAGCTTCGGTGACGCCGTCGCGGAAGCCGCGCACGACACCTGGTTCGTGATCGACCGTACGGCGGCCTATGTCGGCGGCCTCGTGCTGGGCCGCGAGAAGCCGGATCAATTGTCGGGTCCGATCGGCGTCGCGGGCGTCGCCGGGCAGGTCGCCAGGATCGGCGTGGGCCCGCTCTTCAATCTGATCGCCATCCTGTCGATCTCGATCGGCCTCCTCAACCTCGTTCCGGTGCCGCTGCTCGATGGCGGACACCTCCTGTATTTCGCCTGCGAGGCCCTGCGCGGCAAACCCATCAGCCTCGGCGCCCAGGAGTTCGGCTTCAAGGTGGGCCTCGCACTCGTGTCGATGTTGATGATCTTCGCCACCTACAACGACATCGCGCATTTCGCCCGCGGTTAGACGGCTCATCTCCGCAATCGCGCTTCAATTCTGCCACAATACTGATCGGGCGTCCTGGTGGGCGCCCGAATCGTGTCTCGCTACGGCCGGCCGGCCGTGGCCTGCCTGCAACGTCCCGAGATAATCGCCAGAATGGCAGCGGTCGCGCTGTAGGCCGGGCTGCGTAAACCTTGTAGAAGCGAAATTCCCGGAAAAGGGGAGGCTGGAGCCTGCTCGCAGGTTCGAGTAGTGACGAAGGCGAGCCCCGCGGGGTGAGTCGACCGGGACGGCGGCGCCGTCCATGGCTGTGCAGGGATCGATTGCCGATGCGTTTTCTTCGAGGCTGTCTGACCAGGTTGGCTTTCGCCCTGTGCTTGGCGGCCTGCGTCCTGGGGCCAAACGCCGTCGCTCAGGCCGCCGTTCCCGAGTCCAGCATCGTCGTCGAGGGCAACCACCGCGTCGACGCCAGCACGATCCGGACCTATTTCCAGGGCACCGACGAGGGCAAGGTGAGCGCGGCCGTGCGGGCGCTCTATGCCACCGGCCTGTTCTCGGACGTGCGCGTCAGCCGTGACGGCGGCCGCCTCGTGGTGCATGTCGCCGAGAACGGCGTGATCAACCGCGTCGCCTTCGAGGGCAACAAGAAGGTCAAGAGCGAGCAGCTCGAGACCGAGCTCACCTCCAAGACCCGCGGGCCCTATTCCCAGGCCCTCGTGGCCGCCGACGTGCAGCGCATCCAGGACATCTACCGGCGCTCCGGCAACGGCAACGCCAAGGTGACCAGCCGCATCGTCGACCTGCCGAACGGCCGCGTCGACGTCGTCTTCACCATCGACGAGGGCTCCAAGACCGGCGTCAAGTCGATCGAGTTCTCGGGCAACCACGCCTACTCGTCGCGCAAGCTGCGCGGCATCATGACCACGACCGAGATGAACCTCATCTCCTTCCTCAAGACCACCGACGTCTACGACCCCGACAAGATCTCGTCGGACGAGGACCTCATCCGCCGCTTCTACCTGAAGAACGGCTATGCGGATTTCCGCATCGTCGGCACGGACGTGAAGTTCGACGGCGAGGAGGGCGGCTACAACGTCGTCATCACGATCGAGGAGGGCGCCCAGTACACGGTGAGCTCGGTCAAGGTCGACACGCAGATCCCCGGCGTGACCAGCGACTCGCTGCTGCCCTTCCTCACGCTGTCGTCCGGCGACACCTACGACGGCGACGCCGTGCAGAAATCCGTCGAAGCCCTGACCCGCGAGGTGGCCCGCCGCGGCTTCGCCTTCGCCGAGGTCAAGCCGCGCGGCGACCGCAACAGCCAGGCCCATACGGTGTCGATCGCCTTCGTGATCGACGAGGGCCCGCGCGTCTACATCGAGCGCATCAACGTGCGCGGCAACACCCGCACGCGCGAATACGTCATCCGCCGCGAGTTCGATATCGGCGAAGGCGACCCCTACAACAAGGTGCTGATCGACAAGGCCGAACGGCGCCTGAACTCGCTGGGCTTCTTCAAGAAGGTCAAGATCACCAACGAGCCGGGCTCGTCGCCGGACCGCGTCGTCGTCGACGTGGACGTCGAGGACCAGCCCACGGGTTCGTTCGGCGTGTCGGGCGGCTACTCGACCTCGGACGGGTTCATCGCCGAACTGTCGGTGTCGGAATCGAACTTCCTCGGCCGCGGCCAGTTCGTGAAGGTCGCCATCCAGGAGGGCCAGAACGCCCGCGGCATCGATTTCTCCTTCACCGAGCCCTACATCTTCGACACGCGGATCGCGGCCGGCTTCGACCTGTTCGCCAAGCAGAACGACAACACGCAGTACACGGACTACCGGACCTTCGTGACCGGCGGCACCCTGCGGCTCGGCGTGCCGATCACGGACGAGTTCTCGATCTCGCCGCACTACTCGATCTACAACACCCGGATCACCATCCCGGACACGACCGACTACCCGTACAACGATTGTACCTTCCCGGTGAACGGCGTGACGCCCGGCGTCGGCGTTCTCGGCGGCACGCCTCCGACGCTGATCAACAACTGCTTGACCAACGGCGAAGCCTCGCTGGCCATCAAGCAGGCGCAGGGCTCGACCCTCACCTCGCTGGCCGGCTTCACGCTGGACTACAACACGCTCGACAACCGCAAGGACCCGACCTCGGGCCTGTTCATCGAACTGCGGAACGACGTGGCGGGCCTGGGCGGCGATTCCCAGTTCGTCCGCACCAGCGGCGACCTGCGCTACTACCACGGGCTCTTCGAGGACATCGTCGGCATCGTCCACCTGCAGGGCGGCGAGGTCACCGGCTTCGGCAGCGAGAGCCAGCTCCGGATCGCCGACGAGTTCCAGCTCGGCCCGACGCTGGTGCGCGGCTTCGCGCCGAGCGGCATCGGCCCGCGCGACATCTCGAACCTCGCCGCCTACAAGTACAACCCGCTCGGCGGTTCCACCTACTTCGGCGCCTCGGCCGAGGTGCAGTTCCCGATCCCGTACCTGCCGCGGGACCTCGGCCTGCGCGGCGCTCTGTTCTCCGACGCCGGTACGCTGTTCGGCTACCAGGGCAAGACGAACTTCACGCCGGGCGGCGGCGCCTGCGTGCCGAGCCAGGTGGCCCCGGCCTACACCCAGGGCACCTGCGTGCAGGTCCGCGACTCGGCGGCGATCCGCTCGTCGGTCGGTGCCATCGATCCTCTGGGCCTCGCCGCTCGGCCCGATCCGCTTCGACTACGCCTACGCGCTCAGCAAGGACAAGTACGACGTCACCCAGGCGTTCCGCTTCTCGGGCGGCACCTCCTTCTGATCGGACCACGATCGACAACGGCGACTGCGGGCCTCGGGCCCGCAGTTTGCGTTCGAGGACCCTCCAGGTCCGGCCCGGGGTTGCGCGGCCTGCCGGGGAATGGCAAGCCTCGCGGCCGGGCTCGCCGCGGCGGTCCGGCGCAACAGACCCAGCCGGCAGGATGCCATGAGCTCTCCAGTGTTCTTCCGGCCGGCGCTCCAGCCGACCCTCGCCGACATCGTGGCCTGGACGGGCGCCGTGCCTCCGGAGGGCGCCGACCTGTCGGCCCGGTGCATCGACGGTCGCGCCGCTCGATCTCGCCGGGCCCGGCGACGCTGACCTTCCTCGACAACCCGCGCTATGCCGCCGCCCTGGCCGGGACCGCGTGCCCCGGCCTGCCTGGTGCCGGCCCGCTATGCCGACAAGGTCCCGGCCGGCACGGTCGCGCTCGTGGCGCGCGAGCCCTACCGGGCCGTGGCGGTCGTCGCCGGCCATGCTCTATCCGGAGGCGCTGCGGCCGGGCTCGCTCTTCGGCACGGTCGGCATCTCGCCGAGCGCCACGTCCATCCCGAGGCGCGGCTCGAGCCCGGCGTCACGGTCGATCCCGGGCGCCGTCATCGGGCCGCGCGCCGAGATCGGCACCGGCACGGTGATCGGCGCCGCATGCCGTGATCGGGCCCGACGTGCGGATCGGCCGCCACTGCTCCATCGGCGCCAACGCCACCGTGATCCACGCGCTCGTCGGCGACCGCGTGATCCTCCATGCCGGCGCGCGGATCGGCCAGGACGGCTTCGGCTTCGCCATGGGGCCCGGCGGGCACCTCAAGGTGCCGCAGATCGGCCGCGTCGTGATCCAGGACGACGTCGAGATCGGCGCCAACACCACGATCGACCGCGGCTCCAACCGCGACACGGTGATCGGCGAGGGCACCAAGATCGATAACCTCGTCCAGATCGGCCACAACGTCGTCATCGGGCGCCACTGCGTGATCATCTCGCAGACCGGGATCTCGGGCTCGACCGAGCTCGGCGACTACGTGGTGACGGCCGGCCAGGCGGGCCTTGCCGGCCATCTCAAGATCGGCGCCGGCGCCCAGATCGGCGCCAAGTCGGGCGTCATGAACGACATCCCGGCCGGCGAGCGCTGGTTCGGCATCCCGGCCCAGCCGGCGCGCGAACAGTTCCGGCTGCATGCCACGCTGAAGCGCCTCGCCCGGCGCGTGCCCGACGCCGGCGACTGAGCCCGCCACCCGAGGCCGATGAGCTGAATCGCGCCGGGACCCTTGGCGGAGCGTCGCAGACATGCGACATCGCCCTGACTGTGGCCGCGCCGATGCGGCGCGACGGACCGGGGACGCGGTATGGACGAGGCGGCGGGGACGGAGCTCGATGCGATCGATATCCTGAAACTCCTGGAATACCTGCCGCATCGCTATCCCTTCCTGCTGGTCGACCGCATCGTCGCGATGCAGGGCGACGAGTCCTGCATCGGCATCAAGAACGTCACCTTCAACGAGCCGCAGTTCCAGGGACATTTCCCCGGCCAGCCCGTGATGCCGGGCGTCCTGCTGATCGAGGGCATGGCGCAGACGGCGGGCGCGCTCTGCGTCCATGCGCAGAAGCTCGACAAGCCGCGGCTCGTCTACTTCATGACGATCGACAAGGCCAAGTTCCGCAAGCCCGTGGTGCCGGGCGACCGCGTCGAGTTCCACATGCGCAAGCTCAACCAGCGCCGCAACATGTGGTGGTACAAGGGCGAGGCCAAGGTGGACGGCGCGCTGGTGTGCGAGGCCGAGGTCAGCGCCATGCTGGTGATGGATTGAACGCCGCGGGCCGGCCGGGAGACACCGATGTCTGACCTGGACATGCGCGACCGCGACGCCGGTCCACAGATCCATCCGTCGGCCGTGGTGGCCCATGCGGCCCAACTCGGGCGCGGCGTGCAGATCGGGCCCTTCTGCGTGGTGGGGCCGGATGTCGTGCTCGGCGAGGGTGTCCGGCTGGTGTCGCATGTCGCCGTCGCGGGCCACACGACGATCGGCGCCGGCACCCGCGTCTTCCCCTTCGCGTCGCTCGGCCACGAGCCGCAGGACCTCAAGTTCCGCGGCGAAGTCTCCGAACTGCGGATCGGGCGCGACTGCCTCATCCGCGAAGGCGTGACCATGAACCCCGGCACCGCCGCCGGCGGCCTGCTGACGAGCGTGGGCGACCGCAGCGTCTTCCTGGCCCAGTCGCATGTCGCCCACGATTGCCGGGTCGGCGACGACGTCATCTTCTCCAACAACGTCATGCTGGCCGGCCATTGCACGGTCGGCGACCATGCGATCCTCGGCGGCGGCGCCGCCGTGCACCAGTTCGTGCGGATCGGCCGCCACTGCTTCATCGGCGGGCTCGCCGGCGTCGAGCACGACGTCATTCCCTACGGGATCGCGCTCGGCAACCGGGCCCATCTCGCCGGGCTGAACGTCGTCGGGCTGAAGCGGCGGGGCTTCTCGCGGGAGGTGATCCACGACCTGCGCCGCGCCTACCGGCGCTGTTCGCCGCCGCGGGTACGCTGCAGGAGCGGATCGGAGGCCGTCGCGGCCGAGTTCGGGCGCCACGCCGCAGGCCGCACGAGATCCTCGCCTTCATGCGCGACGGCGGCGACCGTGCCATCTGCGTGCCGCGCGACGGCCGCGACCTGCCGTGAGCCGAGCGACGGCGCGCCGCCGTCCGCTGCGCGTCTTCATCGTGGCGGGCGAGCATTCGGGCGACCAGCTCGGCGCCGGGCTGCATGCGACGCCTTGCGCGAGCGCGCGCCGGGGCTCGGAGTCGCGGGCGTCGGCGGCGACGCGATGGCCCGCCGAGGGCCTCGTGTCGCTCTTCCCGCTGTCCGACATCGCGGTGATGGGCTTCGTCCCGGTCCTGGCGCGCCTGCCGCGACCTCTTGCGTCGCATCCGGCAGACCGCCGAGGCCGCCGTGGCGGCCCGACCCGACGTGCTCGTCATCATCGACAGTCCGGACTTCACCCACCGCGTCGCGCGGCGCGTGCGCCGGCTCGCGCCCCGGCATCCCCATCGTCGACTACGTCAGCCCCACCGTCTGGGCGTGGCGCCCCGGCCGCGCCCCGGCCATGCGGGCCTATGTCGACCACCTCCTGGCCCTGCTGCCCTTCGAGCCCGAGGCGCACGGGCGGCTCGGCGGGCCGCCCTGCACCTACGTCGGCCATCCGCTGATCGAGCGGCTCGACGAGCTCCGCCCGGGGCCCGACGACGGCGGGCGCGGGCGGGCGGCCGTGCCTCCTGGTGCTGCCGGGCTCGCGCCGCTCCGAGATCCGACGCCTGACGGACGTGTTCGGCGAGGCCGTGGGGCAGGTGGCGCGGCGCGTGCCGGACCTCGACGTCGTCCTGCCGGCGGTCTCCGACCTCGCCGACGAGATCGGCGCCCGGGTCGCGGGCTGGCCGGTGGCGCCCCGCATCGTGACGGGCGAGGCCGGCCAAGCTCGCCGCCTTCCGCAGCGCCCGCGCGGCGCTGGCGGCCTCCGGCACCGTGACGCTGGAACTGGCGCTCGCGGGCGTCCCCATGGCGGTGGCCTACCGGGTCTCGCCCTTCGAGACCTGGCTGCGCTTCGTCGTCAAGGTGCCGTCGATCGTGCTGCCGAACCTCGTCCTCGGCGACAACGCCGTCCCCGAGTTCCTGCAGGACGCCTGCACCGCCGAAGCCCTGGCGGCGGCCCTCGTGCCGCTGCTGGGCGACACCGAGGCCCGCCGCGCCCAGCGCGACGCCTTCGCGCGCCTGGACCGCCTGATGCGGATCGCGCCCGGCTCCACGCCGAGCCGGGAGGCCGCCCGCCTCGTCCTCGCCGCCGCCCGGTCCCGCGGCGGAGCTTAACGGCGCGCCGGCCGATTTAAGGCTCTGTGAACTCTGATCCCCTTTACTGCGGCCTGCGGGTTCAAGATCCCAGTGTCGGCCGGTCCGGCGTCCGGGGTCGCGTGGGACCCTGTGCGTGATCGAGGGTCGGCGATGTCGATGCGGAGCGAACTGGAGTACGAGCGGACGGGGCGGGTCGCCGCGGGTCGCGATCTCGACCTCGGCACGCTCGGCCGCACGATCGCGATGCGGCGCTGGTGGGTGATCGGGCCGGCGCTCCTCGGCTTCGTCGGTGCGCTGCTCTTCGTCACGCTGGTCCAGCCGCGGTTCACGGCCGAATCCAAGGTGCTGGTCGAGAACGGCGAGAACTACTTCACGCGGCCGGATCGCTCCGACCAGCTCGCCACGACCCTGCCGGACGACGAAGCCGTGCAGAGCCAGATCCAGCTCATCCAGTCGCGCGACATCGCCCGGGCCGCCATCCGGCGCCTCGACCTCAAGGGCAATGCGGAGTTCGACCCGCTGGCCGACGGGATCGGCCCGGTGTCGCGCCTGCTGATCCTGCTCGGGCTCGAGCGCGACCCGACCAGCGTGTCGCCCGAGGACCGCATCCTCGCCAACTACTACGAGCGGCTCACGGTCTACTCGGTGCCGAAGTCGCGCGTCATCGCCATCGAGTTCACCGCCACCGATCCGGACCTCGCGGCCCGCGCCTCCAACACCATCGCGGAGCTCTTCATCGAGGCGCAGCAGACCGCCAAGCGTCTGAGCGCCAGCCAGGCGGCCGGCTCCCTGGCCTCGCTCGTCACCGACCTGCGCACCCGCGTGGCGGAGGCCGAATCGAAGGCGGACGCTTACCGGACCCAGACCGGCCTGCTGCAGGGGGCCAACAACGCCAATATCTCGAACCAGCAGCTCGGCGACCTGAACACGCAGCTCGCCCAGGCACGCACCGCGCAGGCCGATGCCCAGGCCAAGGCCAAGATCATCAAGGCCATGATCGCCCAGAACCGCGTGGGCGAGATCCCCGACGTCGCCAACAACGAGCTGATCCGCCGCATCTCCGAGCAGCGCTCGACCCTGAAGGCCGAGATCGCGCTCCAGAGCCGCACCCTGCTGCCGGGCCACCCCCACATGCAGGAGCTGAACGCCCAGCTCGGGGACGTCGACGTCCAGCTGCGCGCGGCCGGCGAGAAGATGGCGCGGACGCTGGAGAACGACGGCCACATCGCGGCCGGCCGGGTCGAGAACCTCCTCGCGGCGCTCGATGCGCAGAAGAAGACCGTGGGCGACGCCGGCGTCGACCAGGTGCGGCTCAACACGCTCGAGACCCAGGCCCGCCTGCTCAAGGACCAGCTGGAGTTCAACACGCAGAAGTACCAGGAGGCCGTGGCGCGCGAGAACGCGGCCTCGACGCCGGCCGACGCGCGCGTGATCTCGCGCGCCGTGGCGCCCCAGCTGCCGTCCTTCCCCAAGAAGGTGCCGATCATCGCCATCGTCACCATCGCGGGCCTGGTCCTGTCGCTGGGCATCCAACTGGCGCGCGAGCTCCTGTCCGGCCGCGCCTTCGCGGGGCCGGAGAACGTGGCTCCGGTCGAGATCGCTCCGGCCGTGCCGCGAGCCGTCGCGGCGGCGCCGGTCGCGCCGCGCAGACGCCCGCGGCGGTGCCCGCCGATGCGGGCGACGGCGACACGGCCCTGCTCGCGGCCCTCGACGCCCTGCGGGAGTGCCGGGTGCAGAACCACGCCGCCCGGGCGCTCGTCCTCTCGCCGCCGCGCGGCACCGCCGCACCTCTCGCCACCATCGGCCTCGCGCGGCTCCTGTCGGGCGAGGGCCGGACCATCCTGGTCGACCTCAACCGGGACAGCCCGGCGGTCGAATCGCGCAACCTCGCGCTCGACAGCTACGGGCCCGGCGATGCCGAGCCCCTGGGCCTCGGCGAACTGCTCGCCGGGCGGGCCAGCTTCGCCGAGATCATCCATCGGGACAGCCAGTCCCGGCTGCACGTGGTCCCGGTCGGTGCCGAGCCGGTGCGGGGGGCGGCCCTCGATGCGATCGACCTCGTGCTCGAAGCGCTGGGCGAGACCTACGACTACGTGGTGCTGCACGCGCCGGAGCCGGACGATGCCGTCACCCAGCGGCTCGCCCCCGATGCCGACGTGGCGATCCTCGTCCAGGCCGGCGAGCGCAGTGCCGCGGACCTCGATACGGCGCGGGCCGCGATGCGCCGGGCCAAGGGGCCCGACGCCGTCCACGCCGTCCCGGCCTCACTCCTCCTGCCGCGCGGCCTCGTCCGGCAGGCTGCCTGACGCGGTCCGGGCGGCGGCCGCGCCGCCCGTCAGAGCGCCGCGGGCGCGCCGCAGCTTCTGGGCCAGCGGCCAGGCCCAGCGCGATTGCTTGATGGCGCGCTTGGCGCGCAGGCGCAGCGCCTCCCCCTGCGCCGCGATGTGGCCGCGCGCCGTCACCGGCACGAGACTGTCGAACAGCTCCTCCACCTCGGGGCAGTAGGTCTCCTTGTAGCGGGCCTCGCCGATGCCGAGGTCGAAGGTCGAGAAGCCCGCCGCGCAATGCCGCGTGATGACGTCGGCGAGCAGCAGCTCGCCCGGGCTCGCGCGGGCGATGTCGCTCTCGGCCGCGAAGGACGTGAGCATGCCGGAGAATCGGCCGGCGTGGCGCAGGCCGCCCAGCGTCGCCACGATCCGGTCGCCGCAGCGCAGGCCGTAGAACGTGATGGGCCCGTCGGGGCCCGCGGCCCGGTCGAGGAAGCGCCGCAGCATCGGCAGGTCGTCGATGCCGAACCCCATGGCAAGGTTGCGGGCCGCCCTCTGCTCCATGAAGGCGTCGATCACGTCGGCCGCCTCCGCCGTTGCACCGCCCTCGACGACCGTCACGGGGCCGAGCGCCGCGAGGCGGTTCCGCTTCTGCCGGATCTTCTTGCGCGCCTCGCGCGACAGGTGCGTCTGCAGGAAGGCTTCGCCGTCCCGGACCAGCGTGGTCTTGTAGGCGAAGCTCGGACTCGCCTGGTGTGGCAGTGCCGCCAGCGGGTTGGCGTGGCCCTCCCAGGCCAGCGGCTGGTTGCGCAGGGCGAAGAGGTCGATCCCCGGCCCGCTCGCGGCGGCGGCCCGGCGCAGCAGGGTCGTGAGGACGGGCCGCGACCACGAGACCCCGGGCGTGAACAGGCCCATGTTGAAGTTGCTGTCCTTGGCGCCGACGAAGCCGGCGATCCGCAGCGCGCCCTGGCGCTGCAGGCCGAGCGGCAGCAGTGCCGTGGGGCGCTGCGCGGCATCGCGCGCCACGACGATCAGCGGCGTGACGCCGAGACCGGCGCCGATCGTCTCGAGCCAGGCCAGTCACCCAGGCCGGCGTCTGGTAGGGTGTCGCGGGCGCGGTCGCCAGGAGCTCGCGCCAGGCCGGCAGGGCCGTTCGGGGATCGGTGTGGACCGACACCGAAGCCAGGGCGGCGCCGGGCTGGATGGCGGAAGGCTGCGTCGCGGAGCGCCCGGGTTCGGGTCTCGGCGCGCCCGTCCGCACGGCGGTATCTGGCATGGGACCGGGCACTCCATCGCCGGCCGATCCTCGGCCGGCGCGAACCCGCACTCTAGCAAGAAAGTCGCAAGCGCTCGGCCCTATCCTGCGAGAGGGGTAAACGACTTGCCGGGGACGGGCCATGCGCGACAGGATCATCGGGGCGGGCTTCGCGGCGCTCGGCTCCACGCGCCTGCATCGCCTCGCCGCGCCGCGGCTGCGCGGCCTCGGCGCGCTGCTGATGTTCCATCACGTGCGCCCCGCCGCGGCACGGGACTTCGCCCCGAATGCCATGCTGGAGATCACGCCCGCGTTCCTCGATGCCGTGCTGACGCGCCTTGCCGCGCTCGGCTATCGCATCCTGCCGCTCGACGCCGCGGTCGCCGAACTGCAGGGCGGCGGCGATCCCGAGGCGCCGCCCTTCGCGGTGCTCACCTTCGACGACGGCTATCGCGACAACGTCGTCCACGCCCTGCCGGTGCTGGAGCGGCACGGCGCGCCGTTCACCGTCTATGTCACCACGGGCTTCGCCGACCGGACGGCGCGACTGTGGTGGGTGGAGCTCGAAGAGGCGATCCGCCGCGCCGCGCGGGTCGAGGTCGGGCTCGGCGACACCGCCCTGTCGCTCCCGGCCGGCACCGCCGCCGAGAAGCGGGCCGCCTTCAAGGCCGTCTACTGGCCGCTGCGGGCCGGCGGCGAGGAGCATCTGCTCGCGGTCGTGCAGGACCTCGCGCAACGGCAGGGCGTCGACGGGCGCGGGCTCGTCGAGGCGGCCTGCCTCGACTGGACGGAGATCGAAGCGCTGGCCCGCCATCCGCTGGCGACGATCGGCGCCCATACGCTGTCCCATCCCCGCCTCGCGCGGATCGGCGTCGCCGAGATGCGGACCGAGCTCGGCGCCGCCAAGAGCATCATCGAGGAGCGTCTCGGCCGCCCCGTGCGCCACCTCGCCTATCCGGTCGGGGACCCGGGTTCGGCCGGGGCGCGGGAGTTCGCGGCCGCGGCGGCCTTCGGCTACGACAGCGCCGTGACGACGCGCCCCGGCCTGATCTATCCGGACCATGCCGGCCACCTGACGGCGCTGCCGCGCGTCTCGGTGAACGGACTCTGGCAGGACCTGCGCCACGTCGAGGTGCTGCTGTCGGGCGCCGGCTTCGCGCTCTGGAACCGCGGTCGGCGCCTCAACGTCGCCTGACGGCGCGCCGCCGCATCAGCCCTGCGACGGATCCGGCCGCTCCATCCAGGCGATCAGCGGCAGCAGGGGGAGCACCCAGGCGAGCCCCAGCGCCGCATAGATGACGGCCTGGACGACGCCCGGCGCCGTGCGGATGGCATTGGCTTCGGCCGCCACCATGGCGCAGACCGCATAGACCATGACGAAGAGCAGCATCGCGGCCGCGCCGATGAACTTGCGAACGCGTCGGCGCATCGCCATCCCCTTGTGTCCCGGTCCCGATGAGCTATCAGTCCGCCGGCCGCGGCGCGATGCGACAGGGTGCACCTGGATCGCGGTCCCCCGGCGGTCTAGAGGCTGTCATCCTCAGGTTCAAGTCGTCCCATGTCGATCTTCCAAGCCCGTGCGGTCCCGGCCTCGCTCCCGGTCGATACCCCGTCCGTCCCGGCGCGCCGCCGGGCATCGACGAGCCTCGTGCGGGGATGGCTGTGGGCCGTCGCGGCCTGCATCTTCGCCATGGTGGTGGTGGGGGGCGCGACGCGCCTCACCCAGTCCGGCCTGTCCATCACGGAATGGAAGCCCGTGATGGGCGTGCTGCCGCCCCTCGGCGACGCGGCCTGGCAGGCCGAGTTCGAGAAATACAAGCTCATCCCGCAATATGCCGAGCTCAACGCCGACATGACGCTCGCGGGCTTCAAGGCGATCTTCTACTGGGAATGGGCGCATCGCCTCCTCGGCCGCGTCGTCGGGGCGCTGGTGGCGGTGCCTCTGGTCGGCTTCTGGCTGACCGGCCGGCTCACGCCGGCGCTGAAGCCGCGGCTCGTGGGTCTGCTGGCGCTCGGCGGCCTGCAGGGCGTGATCGGCTGGTTCATGGTCAAGTCCGGCCTCAGCGCCCGGACGGACGTCTCGCAGTATTTCCTGGCGCTCCACCTCGTCACGGCCTCGCTCGACCCTGGTGTGGACGATCTGGCTGGCCGAGGGCCTGCGGCGCGTGCCGCCGGCGCGGCGCGACCCCGCCGTCGCGCGGCTGCGGCCGGGGGCGACGCTCCTCCTGGTGCTGGTCCTGCTGCAGATCGGCCTCGGGGCCTTCGTGGCCGGCCTCCATGCCGGGCTGACCTACAACACCTGGCCGCTGATGGACGGGCACTGGGTGCCGCCCCTGGCCGACCTCATGCGCCAGTCGCCGCTCTGGTCCAACCTCTTCGAGAACATCACGACGGTGCAGTTCGACCACCGCACGCTGGCCTATGTCGTGCTGATCGTCGCCCTGTTCCATGCCGCCGAGGCCTGGAGCCAGGCTCCGGGCACGGGCGCGGCGCGCCGGGCGGCGCTGCTGCTGCTCGTCGTCCTGCTCCAGGCCTCCGTCGGCATCACGACGCTGCTGCTGGTCGTGCCGCTCTGGGCCGCGCTGCTCCACCAGGCCTTCGCCATGGTGGTGCTGGGGACGGCCGTCCTGCATCGCCGGCGCCTCGATGCCCCGGCGCTGGACGTCGTCCCGGCCTGACCGCCGGGCCTCAGCCCGCCAGGGCCTGGTCGAGGTCGGCGATCAGGTCGGCGGTATCCTCGATGCCGATCGACAGCCGCACCATGTCGGGGCCGGCGCCCGCCGTCACGCGCTGGTCGTCGGTGAGCTGGCGGTGGGTCGTCGACGCGGGATGGATGACGAGCGAGCGCGTGTCGCCGACGTTGGCGAGGTGCGAGAAGAGCTTCAGCCGCCCCACCAGGGCGACGCCGGCATCGTAGCCGCCCTTCAGCCCGAAGGTGAAGACCGCGCCGGCCCCCTTGGGGCAGTAGCGCTGCGCCAGCGCGTGATAGGGGTCGTCCGGCAGGCCCGGGTAGCTGACGCGCGACACCGCCGGGTGCTTCGACAGGTAGGTGGCGACCTCGAGCGCGTTGTCGCAGTGGCGCCGCATGCGCAGCGGCAGCGTCTCGATGCCGGTCAGGATCATGAAGGCGTTGAAGGGCGAGAGCGAGGGCCCGAGGTCGCGCAGGCCCAGCACCCGGGCCGCGATGGCGAAGGCGAAATTGCCGAAGGTCTCGCCCAGCACCATGCCGTTGTAATCCGGCCGCGGCTGCGACAGGGCCGGGTAGCGGTCGTCCGCCATCCAATCGAAGCTGCCGCCGTCGACGATGATGCCGCCGATCGAATTGCCGTGGCCGCACAGGAACTTCGTGGCCGAATGCACCACGATGTCGGCGCCGTGTTCGAACGGGCGGATCAGGTAGGGAGACGCGAGCGTGTTGTCGACGATCAGCGGGACCCGGGCGCGTTTCGCGACCGCCGCGATGGCTTCGACGTCCGTGACGACGCCGCCGGGGTTGGCCAGCGCCTCGATGAAGATGGCCCGCGTCCTGTCGGTCACCAGGGCCTCGAAGGCCGCCGGGTCGGCCGGGTCCGCCCATCTGACCTGCCAGCCGAAGCGCTTGAAGGCGTGATTGAACTGGTTGATCGAGCCGCCGTAGAGCTTGGTCGAGGCGATGAACTCGTCGCCCGGCTGCATCAGCGTGTGGAACACGATCTGCTGCGCGGCGTGGCCGGACGCGACGGCGAGCGCCGCCGTCCCGCCCTCGAGCGCCGCCACGCGCTCCTCCAGCACCGCGCAGGTGGGGTTGGTGATGCGGGAATAGATGTTGCCGAAGGCCTGCAGGCCGAACAGGGCCGCGGCATGGTCGACATCGTCGAACACGAAGGACGAGGTCTGGTAGATCGGCGTCGCACGCGCGCCGGTCGAAGGGTCGGGCTGGGCGCCGGCATGGACCGCCAGCGTGGCGAAGCCGGGAACATGCTGGTCGAGGGCGCTGTGGGCGACGTCTCGCGTCATGGTGGGTTCCGATCCGTTGATCGGCGGACGCCGGCGCCCGCCTCCCTCGGGGCATCTTGGCGCGTTTCGCCGCGGGGGTGAAGGCGCCGCGATCGGTCGCCGGCAAGCCGGCGCTCCCCATGCCGCTCCACCTCCGATCACCGTCGCTTCGCCGCGCCGCCGGCCGTCGCCACTGCGCGACGGGGGCTCCCGGCGGTCTCACGTCCGCACAGGTGCGGAGCCGACCGGGCCGAATTGCAACGCGATCCCTTCGGTTGAAATGTGGGGCGGTTAAATTCTACCGAGGTCGCGACGATGGCCTCGCAGGGGCGCCGAAAGGGCCGCCTCGGGATGCCTCTCCGCCAGAGCGGCGCGCTCCTCCCGCCTGGCCGCAGAAGAGAAGCCGTCCGTGGGTCATGTTGAGGCCCGGCCCGCCGGCGGCTGGTCCGAGAACGCGGAGGGTTCAGCAGGATCGGAGACAGCCATGCCGACCACATCGGAGTCCGGGACGGACGAGGTCCGGTTCTCTGCTGTCGTGACCCTGGATGACCAGGTGAGCCTCTCCGAGCTGATGATGAGCCAGCCGGAGGTGCGGCGCTGTCGCTTGTTCGTCACGGTGCTCAGCCTGGCCCTCTTCCCGTTGTTGGGCGTCCTCATCGCTATCGTCACGCTGCTGTCGCGTGACGGGCAGGTGCTGGGGCTCGAGACCGTGAGGACGATCATGGTTGCCGATCCCTGGACCTGTCTCGGCCCGCCCTGGCTCACGGTGGCGGTCGCGATCGGCATCGGCCAGATCGCGTCTCGTTGCTGTGGCGATCGACCCTGCGCACCCGGATCGGCGCGCACCTGAAACAGCGGGTCGGCATCGACGCGAACGATCTGCGACCGAGCGAACAGGTCCAGTGCCGGTTCGACGACAGCGGCTACCGCGTGGAGGCCGTCGGCGACCGGCACGAGATCCCCTGGCGCGCGATCATGGCCGTGCGCGAGACGGCCGAGATCCTGACCGTCCGAGCGCGCTCCTGCCCCGCGGCGGCGGGGTCAGTCGCCGTCGCTGTTGTCGAGCTCCGCTGGAACGCCCCGGCTCTCCACGGTGGCGAGTTCCCGATCCGCGCCGAAGGCCCGGAAAAGGCCCTCGCCGCTGGCGAGGTAGGCCTGCGCGAGCGCTCTCGCCCGGGCCTCCCGGTCGACCGTGCAGAGCGCCATGCGGAGTTGAAGCGCGGGCTTGAGCGCCTCCGGCGCGACGCGGTCCGCCATGCGGAAGCTCTGGAAGGCCTCGGCCAGCCGCCCGCGGTCCTCGAACAGCCGACCGCTCTCCATCAGCAGCCAGGTCCATTCGGGACGCCGCCGCTCCGGCTCATTCACCGTCGCGAAGGCTCGGAGCAGCAAGTCGCTGGCTTCGTCGGGGTGGCCGTCCTGCAGCAGGGTCCGGATCCGGCCGTAGAGATCCGCGACGGCATGCCATGTCGCATCGTCCTGGGCCGGGACCGGCCGCGCGAGGGCGGCCAATGCCGCCGCCGCGACGGCCTCGCGCGGGCGCAGCAGGCGCGCCCGCTGGGCCGTCGCGAAGGGGGCGTCCTCCGGCTTGCCCAAGGCGGTCGTCCCGCGGACGCGGGCCACGAGATCGGGATCCAGCCTGCGGCCGATCGAAAACAGGTTTCGTAGCCGGGATCGCTGCATCCCGAGCCGGAACTGGCCGTGATGGTGCCGAGGTAGCGGGGATGGCCGGAGGCGGCATCGATCAGGAGCGCCCCGCCCGACGCCCCCTTCCCCACGTCGCAATCGAGGTACATGACTCCGGAGGCGCCCGCGAGGGCAGGATCGGCACGGACGGTCCTGCAGGATTCGGCGAGCCGCGTGCGCGGCAGCTCGCCATGGGGGACCGGCCAGTTGTCCGTCCCGGTGCTGACGGCGACGACGGGCGTCCCGGGCCGATCGTCGTCGCCCGGCTGGGGCAGCTCATACGGCGCGATGTCGGGCACGGGCCTGGCGAGGCGTGCGACGCCCCAGTCCTGCATCAGGCGTTCCGCCCATGGCTTGCCCGCCAGGTCCCCGAACTCGAGCGTGTCCTGGAGCAGGGGATAGCGATCGATCCTCGTTATCCCGTTCTCGACCCGGAGAACCTCGAAGGCACAGTTGGCAATGGCGGGATCCGGCTTGGCGCCGGCGAGCATCTCGTGGCCCGCGAAGACGATGACGTCCGGCCGGTATACGAGACTCGCCGTAGCGTAGCCGCAGGAGAGATACTGTGTGGCGCGCAACCCCGCCCGCACGGCCGACTGGTCCGCGGCACCAGGCATGGTGAAGTCTGACAGGATCCTACGGTCGTCGCGGCCGATGATGCCGCCCTTGTGGTCGCCGTCGGCGCTCTGGGGCCCGGATTGGGTTCCTTGCTGCGGATCCTGGAACAGCAGGAACGCGATAGGACAGGCGACCGCGATGATGGCCAGCAACCGCCCGGCGTGACGGATCAGCAGCCGCCACTGGCGCCGTGCGCGCCACCACCGGCGCCGTGCGCGCTGCCGCCGGACGGCCCGATCCCCGATCCCGACGCCTGCGAAGTTGACCCAGTTTGCCATGGTGCACCGCCTCCGTCGCGTCGCTCAGACAGGGCTCTCGGAGCGGACCCGGGCTGCCTGCGGCGCGGCGTCCGATACGGCATCTGCCCTCGCGGCCGCGTCGGACCGGGGTGGAGCCGCCGTCTGGAGTCGTGACAGGCGACGCACGACGGCGATCAGGCTCAGCGTGAGCATCAGGTCGAGCGGCAGCGTCGCCACGCTCAGCCAGTTGGCCTGGACGACGTGGGTGGCCTTGCCGCCGTACGCCACGCGCCCCGACACGATCGACAGGCCACTGCTGACGAGCCACGCGCCCCACCAGCGGCGCATGACGGACGGCACGCGCGCGGACCTCGGAGACGAGGGGTTGACCGTCGCCTGCCAGCTCTCGCGAACGCCCCCGTAGGGCTTCCAGAGGTTCAGGACCGGGACGAAGAACCAGGCCACCGTCCAGCCGGGCGAGGTGGTCATCCTGCCGCCCAGTCCATGGGCGTTCCGGTTCACGATGTAGATCCAGCGCAGGATCGCGATCCCGGCGCTCACCTTGGAGGCGAGGAGAGCCAGGCTCGCCGCCAGAACGATGTGGTCCGACAGGTGCAGACGCTGCAGGGGCGCAACGGCACCGCCGAGGCCTCCCAGGGCGGCGATCCTGTCGAGGGACGCCAGGCCGTAGCGGACGTCGAAACCGAACCAGACCCAGGTCAGGACCGTGGCGATGCGCGCCATCCGCGACGGGTCGACGATGATGGTCGCTTCGGGCACGGACATCACCTCCTGCGCTGGCGAGACGCCATGGCGGGCGGCTCAGCCGGCAGGCTCCGCGGAGGGCGCGCTCAGCCGTCGAACCGTGCCTCGCCATGCCCGGCGTCCTGACCGGCGCGGCCGTGGCGAGAACCCGGTCATGCTATCGCGGGGTGGAGAACGGGTACAGAGTGAAAAGATTGCAATCGAGGATCGGCGATCGCGGCGGCCGGGACGCGGCCGGGCTTCAGGGGCGTCGTCCCGCGGCCCGCCGGGGACCGGCCATCACGATCCCGCCGCCGACAGCGGCTTCGTGATCGCCTCGAGCGACTGCCCCTCGGCCTTCACCCCGATCAGCGCCTCGACGCCGGCGGCCGCGACCATCAGCACGCCGCCCGCCACGTAGCCCCAGAACAGCGGCTCGCGCGAGCCCGCGCCGATCAACGCGCCGTAGAGCGCCGGAGCGCCGACGCCGCCGACCAGCGTGCCGGCGGCGTAGAAGACCGCGATCGCCATGCCGCGGATCTCCAGCGGGAAGATCTCGCTCACCGTGAGATAGGCGGCGCTGGCCGCCGAGGAGGCGATGAAGAAGATGGCGGTCCAGGCCATCACCTGGGTGGTGGCGGTGAGCATGCCCTCGCGGAACAGCCAGCCGCTGACCGCCAGCAGGATGCCGGCCGACCCGTAGGTCAAGACGATCATGGGCTTGCGGCCGACCGTGTCGAACAGGCGACCGATCACCAGCGGGCCCATGAAGTTGCCGATGGCGAAGGGGAACAGGTAGAGGCCCGTCTGCCCGGGCGCGACGCCGTAGAAGGTGCCGAGCACCAGCGCGTAGGTGAAGAAGATGGCGTTGTAGAAGAAGGCCTGCGCCACCATCAGGCTGAGGCCGAGCAGCGAGCGCGAGCGATGCTCGTGGACGACGGCGTTCCAGATCTCACGCCAGGGGGTCGTGTCCCGCACCCGGATGCGGGTCTTCTCCGTGACCGGCGCCAGCATGTCGGGATGGTCCGACACGTCGCGTTCGATGTCGCCGACGATCGTCTCGGCCTCGTCGTTGCGGCCGTGCGTCATCAGCCAGCGCGGGCTCTCGGGCACCCAGTGGCGCAGGAACATGATGGCGAGGCCCAGCACGGCGCCGATGCCGAAGGCGTAGCGCCAGCCGCGGTCGACCGCGAAGCGGGCCGGGTCGAGCAGCAGGATCGAGGCCGCCGCCCCGAGCGCGGCGCCGAGCCAGAAGGTCGAGTTGATGATGAGGTCGACGCGCCCGCGCACCCGGGCCGGGATCAGCTCGTCGATGGCGGAATTGATGGCCGAATACTCGCCCCCGATCCCGGCGCCGGTGAAGAAGCGGAAGACGAGGTAGGATTCGAGGTTCCACGAGAAGGCGGTGGCCAGCGTGGCGGCGAGGTAGAGCAGCAGCGTCACGGTGAACAGCTTCTTGCGGCCGAGCCGGTCGGTCAGGTAGCCGAACAGCAGGGCGCCCAGCACGGCGCCGGCGAGGTAGGCGGCCGCCGTGAGGCCCACCTCGGTATCGGTCAGGCCGAGGCTCCCCTTGTCCTTGAGGACGCCCGCGACCGAACCCGCCAGCGTCACTTCGAGCCCGTCGAGCACCCAGGTGATGCCGAGCGCCACGACCACGAGCCAGTGCCACCGGCTCCAGGGCAGGCGGTCGAGGCGGGCCGGAACGTCGGTTTCGGTCCACCGCGCAGTCTGATCTTTCATGGGTTCAAGAGCCGCTTCTGGACGCCCGTGCCGGCGAGGCGCGGACGTTTGGCTGAAAGGACGCGCGAGTTGATCCCGCTCCAGCCGATCTCGCCCGAAAGCCGGCCGTATTCGATCTTGGGGCAACGGTCCATCACCACGGTCAGTCCCGCCGCCTCGGCCCGCGCCGCCGCGGCATCGTTGCGCACCCCGAGCTGCATCCAGATCACCCTGGGCGGCGGCACCAGCGCCAGCGCCTCGTCCACGACGCCGGCGGCCGCTTCGGAGTTCCGGAAGATGTCGACCATGTCGACCGGCTCCGGCAGGTCGGCGAGGCGGCCGTGGACGGCGAGCCCCTGGATGGCGCCGCCCGCGAGGCCCGGGTTGACGGGGAACACGCGGTAGCCGTGAGCCACGAGGTAGCGCAGCACCAGGAAGGAGGGGCGCGCCGCATTGGCCGATGCGCCCACGAGCGCGATCGTCTTCACCTCGCGCAGGATGGTGCCGATGACGGCATCCGTAATCTGGTGGCTCGCCATGTCCCTCCCAGCGGCCGGGAACCGGTATCACCGTACCACATCGGCCAAGTCTATGTTTTTCTGCAAAATTCGCCCATTCCGCGTTGACGGAGAGGGTCGCGTTCCGTAGAAGTCCGGTCAGCGGCAGGCCCCTCCAGGGGGCCGCTTCTCCCGTTACGGAACCAGAATCCTCATGTTTGGCAAGACTCATTCGACCAAGACGGCCGAAGTCGAGAAGCAGTGGGTCGTCATCGACGCCACCGGCCTCGTCGTCGGTCGCCTCGCGTCCGTCATCGCGCTCCGCCTGCGCGGCAAGCACAAGCCCACCTTCACGCCCCACATGGACGACGGCGACAACATCGTCGTGGTCAATGCCGACAAGGTCGTGTTCACGGGCCGCAAGACAGAGCAGAAGGTGTACTACCACCACACCGGCTATCCGGGTGGCATCAAGGAGCGCACCGCCAAGTTCATCCTCGAGGGGCGCTTCCCCGAGCGCGTCGTCGAGAAGGCCGTGGAGCGCATGCTCCCGCGCGGTCCGCTCGGCCGCAAGCAGCTCGGCAACCTGCGCGTCTACAAGGGCGCCGAACATCCCCACGCGGCCCAGTCGCCCGTGGCGCTCGATGTCGCCGCCCTCAATCCCAAGAACGCCAGGAGCAACTGATGGCCGAGACGCTGTCGTCCCTGCAGGACCTCGCCAACATCAACGCCTCCGCCCAGCCGGATGCGCCCGTCCATGTCCAGAAGCTCGACGCCCAGGGCCGTGCCTACGCGACCGGCAAGCGCAAGGACGCGGTCGCCCGCGTCTGGATCAAGCCCGGTTCGGGCAAGATCACCGTCAACGGGCGGGCCTTCGACGCCTATTTCGCCCGTCCGGTGCTGCGCATGATCGTGCAGCAGCCGCTCGGCATCGTCAGCCGCACCAACCAGTACGACCTCACCGTGACGGTGGCGGGCGGCGGCCTGTCGGGCCAGGCCGGCGCGGTGCGCCATGGCCTGTCGAAGGCCCTCACCTACTTCGAGCCGGAACTGCGCGGCCCGCTGAAGCGCGAAGGCTTCCTGACCCGCGACAGCCGCGTGGTCGAGCGCAAGAAGTACGGCCACAAGAAGGCCCGCCGGTCCTTCCAGTTCTCGAAGCGCTGATCTCCAGCCTTCGGCGACGGAACCCCAAAGCGGCCTACGGGCCGCTTTTTTTTGTCACGGGACTGTGCCACGCAGGCGCGGCGGCACCCTCCGACGAGGCACGACATGGCGACCATCTTCATCGACGGCGAGGCCGGCACGACGGGGCTCGGCATCCGTGAACGCCTCGCCCGCCATGCCGGCGTGGACCTGCGCTCCATCGCGCCCGAGCGGCGCAAGGATCCCGCCGCCAAGGCCGAGCTCATGCGGGCGGTGGACGTCGTGGTCCTGTGCCTGCCGGATGCGGCGTCGCGCGAGACGGTGCGGATCGCCGACGAGCTTGGATCGGCGGCGCCCAAGATCCTCGACGCGTCGACCGCCTATCGCGTGGCCCCCGACTGGACCTACGGCTTCCCCGAACTCGATGCCGGCCAGGCCGACCGCATCCGCGCGGCCCGGCGGGTCTCGAACCCCGGCTGCTACGCGACCGGCGCCATCGCGCTCCTCCACCCGCTCGTCGCCGCCGGCCTCGTCCCGGCCGACACTCCGCTCACCATCAACGCCGTCAGCGGCTACAGCGGCGGCGGCAAGACCATGATCGAGGACTACGAGGCCGGCTCGGCGCCCGCCTTCCAGCTCTACGGGCTCGAGCTCGAACACAAGCACCTGCCGGAGATCCAGCGCTACGCGGGCCTCGCCGCGCGGCCGATCTTCGTGCCCTCGGTGGGCAACTTCCGCCAGGGCATGGCGGTGAGCGTGCCGCTCCACCTCGACGCGCTTCCGGGCCGGCCCAGTGTGGCGGACCTCGAGGCCGCGCTGTCGCGGCATTATGCCGGCGGCGAGCACGTGCGCGTGGTGCCGGCGGAGGGCAGGGTCGACCCGCGCCTCCACAACGACACCAATGCCATGACGCTGCGGGTGCACGGCAGCGAACCTCGGCGCCAGGCCGTGCTGGTGGCGACGCTGGACAACCTCGGCAAGGGCGCGTCCGGCGCCGCCGTGCAGAACCTCGACCTGATGCTCGGCCTGGGGTGAGCGCCCGCCCGGGGCCGCTCCCGCCCCGGTCATCGTGTCTCGGTTGCCGGTCGCCCCGGCGCTGCCCATCTTGGCTCCGTGCCCGTCAGCGCGGAAAAGTCCATGAGCCTCACCCTCGATCCCGCGCCGTTGCGCCGCCCGGTCCTCGACGTCGCCGTACGGGGTCCCCGGCCGCCGGCCCCGATCCCGCTGGAGACGCCGCCGAGCACGCTCGGCCTTCTCAAGGGCCTGCGCGACAACCCGGTCGCGACCTGGACGCGCTGGCATTTCGAGCGGCCGATCGTCCACGGGCAGAGCGTGCTCGGGCGCGTCGCCGTGGTCAGCGATCCCGCCGCGATCCGCCACGTGCTGGTCGAGAACAGTGCCAACTACGACAAGGGCGGCCTGCAGCGCCGCATGCTGGGCGGCGGCCTGGGGACCGGGCTGCTGCTCGCCGAAGGCGCCGAATGGAAGGCGCAGCGGCGCGCCCTGGCGCCGCTGTTCTCGCCGCGCCACGTCGAGGGCTTCAAACACGCCATGGTGGCGGTGGCCGACGAGATGGTCGAGCGCTGGTCCCGGCTGCGCGACGGCCGCCGTATCGACGTCGCCGCCGAGATGGCCCGCGTGACGCTGCGGGTTCTGGGCCGGACGGTGTTCTCCGAAGCCATGAACGGCCCCGAGGACCATTTCGCCCGCGTGGTGTCGCGCTACCTCGAAGCGGTCGGCAAGGTGGACCCGCTCGACATCCTCGACATGCCGTCCTGGGTGCCGCGGCTGGCCTCGGCCCAGACGAAGCCGCTGATCCGCTTCTTCGAGGGCGAGGTCACCGCCATGCTGGCGAAGCGCCGCGCGCTCCTGGCCGAGGATGCCGGGTCGGCGCCGCGCGATTTGCTGACGCTGCTGCTCGAGGCGCGCGACCCCGAGACCGGGCAGGGGCTGTCGGACGAGGACGTGAAGGCCAACCTCATCACCTTCCTGATCGCCGGCCATGAGACGACGTCGAACGCGCTCACCTGGTCGGTGTTCCTGCTGTCCGAACACCCGGATGCCCGCGATGCCGTGGAGCGCGAGGTGGATGCGCTGATGCCGGACGGGCGTTTCGATCCGGCCCGGGTCGATGCCTTCGTGCAGACGCGGGCGGTGCTCGACGAAGCGATGCGGCTCTACCCGCCGGCGGCCTCCATCACGCGCGAAGCCCTCGGCCCCGATACGCTGGGGGGCATCCGCATCAAGGCGCGCACCATGGTGGTGGTGTCGCCCTACGTGCTCCACCGGCACAAGCTGCTGTGGGACGCGCCCGACCATTTCGTGCCGGAGCGGTTCCTGCCCGAGCGGCGGGGCGCCGTGGACCGGTTCGCCTACCTGCCGTTCGGTGCCGGGCCGCGCATCTGCATCGCGGCCTCCTTCGCCGTGCAGGAGGCCGTGATCCTCCTGGCCACGGCCATGCGGCACGTGCGGTTCGCGCTGGCGCCGGGCCACACGGTGATGCCGGTCCAGCGCGTCGCGCTCCGTTCCCGTGGCGGCATGCCGATGATCCTGCGCCACCGCTGAGGCGCCACCGCTGAGGCGCCGCCACGTCTCGCCGCGGCGGCGCAGGGGGCGATCAGGCCTTGCGCCAGGGCACCACGGTCTGCTTCTGCTCGCCCAGGCCCGCGATCCCGAGGCTCATGACGTCGCCGGCCTTCAGGAACAGCGGCGGCTTCATGCCGAGCCCGACGCCGGGCGGCGTGCCGGTGGTGATGACGTCGCCGGGCTCCAGCACCATGAAGTGCGAGATATAGGACACGATCTGCACCACGTTGAAGATCATGGTGCGGGTCGACCCCGTCTGCACGCGCCGGCCGTTGAGGTCGAGCCACATGTCGAGCGCCTGGACGTCGGCGATCTCGTCCGGCGTCACCAGCCAGGGGCCGAGCGGCCCGAAGGTCGCGCAGCCCTTGCCCTTCATCCACTGCCCGCCGCGCTCGGTCTGGAAGGCGCGTTCGGAGACGTCGTTGCACACGCAGAAGCCGGCGACATGGTCCATCGCCTCCTTCTCGTTGACGTAGGAGGTGCGCGAGCCGATCACGATGGCGAGTTCGACCTCCCAATCGCTCTTCTCGGAGGCCTTCGGCAGCATCACGTCGTCATGCGGCCCGACGATGCAGTTCGGCGCCTTGTTGAAGAGGATCGGCTCCTTGGGGATCGGGGCGCCGGTCTCGGCCGCGTGGTCGGCGAAGTTGAGGCCGACCGCGATGAAGTTGCAGGGCCGGGCCACGCAGGGCCCGATGCGCGGCGAGCCCGCCACCACCGGCAGGCTCTCCGCATCCACGGCCCTGATCCGGTCGAGCGTCTCGCGTCCGAGGTGTTCGCCGGCGATGTCCGGCACGATGTGGCCGATGTCGCGCAGCGCGCCGCCGTGGAACAGAGCCGGCTTCTCCCGTCCGGGCTCACCGTAGCGCACCAATTTCATATCCGTCTCCCAACTTCCGGCACCTTCGACCCCGGCCCGGCTCCGCGCGACTATGCGTCCCACGTTCCGGCTCGGCAAGGCTGCGCGACCGCTGCTTCCGTAACGCCCGCTTCGCTTTTCTCGCCCATGCTGCCGCGCATTCCCCCGCCCGGGCCGCTCCATGTCGACCGTACCGCCCCTGACCCGCGCCTCCGAGACCCGGCCGTGGCGCGTGCCCCGTCCGTCGCCGTGGGGGGACGGCACGGCCGTGCTGCTGGGCGTCGCGGCGGTCCTGGTCCTGGCGGCCTCCAAGGCGGTCGCGGTCTGGTCGACGGGCATCTTCTTCAACCCCGACGACGCGATGCGGGCCGTCGAGGTGCGGGACCTCCTGGCGGGGCAGGGGTGGTTCGACCTCGTGCAGCACCGGCTCGCGCCCGGCCATGGCGTGCCGATGCACTGGTCGCGCCTCGCCGACCTGCCGGTGGCGGCCCTGGTGATCCTCTTCCGCACGGTCGCGACGGCGGACACGGCCGAGCGCCTGGCCCGGCTCGTCGAGCCCGTGGCCCTGCTGGTCGTCTTCATGGCGTGTCAGGCGCGCCTCGGCCGACGGCTCCTGGCCGCGCCGGGCGCGGCGTTCGCCGCCTGCCTCCTCGCCGCCGGCGGTCTCGAGACCGCGAGCGTCTTCATCCCCGGCCATATCCACCACCACGCCCTGCAGGTGACGCTGCTGGCGGTGCTGGCCTGCGCCGCCGTGGCGGGGATCGGCGACGCGCGGGGCAGGGCGACGTGCTTCGCCGGCGCGGGCGCCGTCACGGCCCTGACGCTGGCGATCAACCTGCAGAACCTCCCCTTCGCCCTCGTCCCGGCCGCCGCCGTCGGCTTGGGCTGGATCCTGCGCGGGCGCGAGTTTTCGGGAGCCCTGCGGGCCTATGCGGTCGCGGTCCTGGCGGCGACCGGCCTCGTGGTCCTGGCGCAGATCCCGCCGGATCGCTGGGGCGAACGGAGCTGCGACGCCTTCGGGGCTCCTCACCTCGCCGCCTGCTGGATCGGCGGCCTCGCCGCCCTGGCGCTCGCGGCCGCGACGCCGCGGCTCGCCTCCCCGGCCCGCCGGGCCATCGCCGCGGCCCTGCTCGGCCTCGCCGGGGCGGGGCTCCTCGGCACCCTCTACCCGAACTGTCTCGGCGACCCCTTCTCGGGCGTCGATCCGCTGCTCCGGACGCGCTGGCTGGCCGAGGTCGGCGAGGCCATGCCGCTCGGCGAACTCCTGCGCCGCGACCCGGCCAGTGGCCTGCCGATCGCCGCCATGCTGGTCCTCGGGACGGTGCTGGCCGGCGCCGCCCTGGTGCGCTCGTCCGGCGCGGCGCGCGCGAGGTGGGCCGTGGCCATGGGGTTCCTGCTGGCGGGTGTCGCCGGCACCTGCTGGGCCGTGCGGGTCGCGGCTTCGGCCGAACCCTTCGCGGCGCTCGGTGCCGCCTGGGCGCTCTGCCGCGTCTTCGACCCGGCGCGGCCGCGCAAACCGCTCGCGGCCCCGCTCTGCCTCCTCGCCGGGCTCGCCCTGACGCAGGCCGGCTGGGTCGCGGCGCAGCCGGCGGCGCTCTGGCGCGGCGCCGGCGGCGAGCGCGCCGGGGCGGCCCACCGATGCCGTCGCGTGTTTCGCGCCCACGGCCTACGCCGCCCTCGGCGAGCTTCCCGCGGGCCTCGTCCTGTCCACCATCGATCCCGGCTCGCAGATCCTGGCCTACACCCACCACGCGGTGCTGGCGGCGCCCTACCACCGCAATACCTACGGCAACGTGGCCGCCATCCGGTTCTTCGACGCCGGGGCCGAGGAGGCGCGGGGCATAGTCGAGGCGGCGGGCGCCCGCTATGTCGTCCTGTGCCTGTCGTCGCCCGAGGTCGTGGAGTCCGCCGCGCGGCAGCCGGACGGCGTCGCGGCCCGCGTGCTCGACGGAGCGCCGCCGGACTGGCTGCGCGCTTTGGGTCCGCAGGACGGGCCGGTGCGGGTCTACGCCCTGGCGCCATCCGGCACGGGGGCCGCGGGCCCGCCGCCCTGAACCGGCGCGCCGGCGTCAGCTCTGGACGCGGACGTATTCGCCGGGCGCGTCGCAGAGCGGCGCCAGCACGCCGCCGCCGGGTTCGCGCGCCGGGACGGTCTCGGGCGCCTGCGCGGCGACCCAGGACAACCAGTCCGGCCACCAGCTGCCGGGCGTCTCCGTCGCGGCGGCGAGCCAGTCCTCGTAGCTGTCGCCCACCTCGGGGCCGGACCAGTACTGATACTTGGTCTTGTAGGGCGGGTTGACCACGCCCGCGATATGGCCCGATCCCGCCAACACGTAGCGCATGGGTCCGCCGAAGAACCGGGCGCCGACGAAGACCGATTTCGCCGGCGCGATATGGTCCTCCTTGGTGGCGAGGTTGTAGACCGGGATGGTCACCTGGCCGAGATCGAGCCTCTCGCCGCCCACCACCATCTCGCCCGCCGTGAGCTTGTTGCCGAGGTAGCAGTTGCGCAGATAGAAGGCGTGGTTGGCGGCCGGCATGCGGGTGGAATCGGAGTTCCAGGTCAGCAGGTCGAAGGCCGTGGGCGCCTTGCCCTTCAGGTAGTTGTCGACGACGTAGGACCAGATGAGGTCGTTCGGCCGCAGCATGTTGAAGGCATTGGCCATCTTGGAGCCCTGCAGGTAGCCCTGCTCGCGCATCTGCGCCTCGACGGCGGCGATCTGCTCCTCGTTGGCGAAGACCTTGAGGTCGCCGGCATTGCGGAAATCGGTCTGGGCCGTGAAGAAGGTGGCGCTGGAGATGCGGCGATCCCCCTTTCGCGCCATGTAGGCGAGCGTGACGGCGAGGAGCGTCCCTCCCACGCAATAGCCGATCGCGGTCGCGTCGCGCTCGCCCGTCGCCTGTTCCATCGCGTCGAGGGCGGCGAGGATCCCCTCGCGCATGTAGCTCTCGAAGTCCTTGTCGGCGTGCCGCTCGTCCGGGTTGACCCAGGAGATGACGAAGACCGTCAGGCCCTGGTCGACGGCCCATTTGACGAAGCTCTTGGCCGGGTTGAGGTCGAGCACGTAGAACTTGTTGATCCACGGCGGCACGATCAGCAGCGGGCGCCGCAACACCTCGGGCGTCGCCGGGGCATATTGGATGAGCTCCATGAGCTCGTTGCGGTACACGACCTTGCCGGGCGTCAGCGCCATGTTGACGCCGAGCTTGTGGGCGGTGTTGTCGCTCTGCCGGATCTTGAGCTCGCCTTTGCCGGCCGCGATGTCCTCGGCGAGCATGCGCATGCCGCGCACCAGGTTCTCGCCGCCTTCCTCGAACGTGTGCTTCAGCAGTTCCGGGTTGGTGGCGAGGAAGTTGGAGGGGGACAGCGCCCCCGTCAGCTGGCGCAGGTAGAACCGCGCCCGGTCGCGCGTCTCCTCGTCGAGGTCGGCCTGTTCGACGAGCCCGCTCGCCCAGTCGCTGGTGATCGTATAGGCCTGCCGCAGGAAATCGAAGGCCGGCAGTTCACGCCACTCCGGTGCCGCGAAGCGCTTGTCGACGGTCTTGGCCGGTTCCGGCTCGGGGGCCGGGCCGCCGGCCATGCGGCGCATCGTGCCGGCCCACAGGTCCAGCATCTGGCTCGACAGCGTCGTCTGGGCGACCATCATCCTGGCCGGATCGGTGAACCAATGGGCCGCGACCTGGCCCAGCGTCTGGACCATGTCCTTGGCTTCCTCGCCGCCCTGCTGGGGCACCTCCAGGCGGGCCCGGGGCTCCATATAAGCGGCGGCCACCTTTTGGCTCTCCTCGACGAGGAGGCTCATGTTGCGCGACAGTTTCTCGATGTCGTCGAGACCGGGGGGCGGACCCGACGCGGCCGGCCCGGCGTCGGAAGCCCGCGCGGCGGCGTCTTCGGGAGCCGCGGTCGCCGATGCGGCAGCGGAAGAGCGCGCATCGGCGGGAGAGGGCGCATCGCCGGCCGGCCGCGACCCGGCGATGTCGTGAAGGGCGGAGAGCCGCGTGGCGAGCGTTTTTCCTTCGGGTGCCCGGCTTTCGGCCCGCTTCGCGTCCTGGCGCCGGCCATCGGCCGCCCTGGCGCCGGCGTTGTCCTGCTGTCGCGGCGGACGCTGCTCTTTCATGACGCTCTCCCTGTAGCGGAGGGCTGCCGGTCGAGCGGCCGCCCCATCTGTCCGATGCCGGCCGGAGCCGACCCGTCCCGCCGGGGACCGCGCCTTGCCGTCCCGCTGCGGACACAATATCCAGTTAGCGGTCGCGCCCGAAACCCCGTGCGCGGTTCCTGCCCGTCGCCGGCCACGCGGGAGACGATATATGAGTGGGAAAGACTCCGTCCGCAACCCGAGTTCCCTCGCCGCCGCCGGCATCGCGGTGGTCGTGGGCGTCCTGGCCGCCATCGCGGCCGCGGGCCCGGTCCGCGCCGGCGAGGGCGTGTGGGACCACGTGCTCGAGACGCTCGACGTGAAGGCGCCGCCGGCCGACCCCGCCCCCGCTTTCGTCGAGCGGACCCGGCCCGATCCCGCCGGGCTCGGCTATATCCCGACCGCCTTGCCCCACAAGGTCAGCCCCCGTCCGGTCAGGTCGCCGGCCGAGGTCCAGGCCGCGACGGCGGCGCTCGACGCCGCGCGCGACAACCAGCTCAAGCCCGGCGGCCCGGCCCCCGTGCAGATCGGCAAGCGCAAGGCGCCCGCCGCGCCGAAATCCGCCGCCGCCGTTGCGGATTGATTTACCAACATCCCGCATTTTCCCTTAAGGCTTGCGGGTCGGGACGCCGGCGCCGGCCGTGCGCCGCCGCCCCGCCGGGGAGCCCGTCGGCCGGAGCGGCCATCTCCGACCGTGTCGCCCGTCCTCTCACCCCCCAGGCTCGTTCCGCCATGTCAGACTTCCACCGCGTCCGCCGCCTGCCCCCCTACGTCTTCGAGCAGGTCAACCGCCTGAAGGCCGCGGCCCGCAACGCCGGTGCTGACATCATCGACCTCGGCATGGGCAACCCCGACCTGCCCGCCCCCAAACACGTCGTCGACAAGCTCGTCGAGACCGCCACCAAGCCGCGCGTCGACCGCTATTCCTCCTCCAAGGGGATCGCGGGCCTGCGGCGCGCCCAGGCGAGCTATTACGGCCGCCGCTTCGGCGTGAAGCTCGATCCCGAACGGCAGGTCGTGGCGACCCTGGGGTCCAAGGAGGGCTTCGCCAACATGGCCCAGGCCATCACCGGGCCGGGCGACGTCGTGCTGGTGCCGAACCCGTCCTATCCGATCCACGCCTTCGGCTTCCTGATGGCGGGCGGCGTCATCCGGTCGGTGCCGGCCGAGCCGACGCCGGACTATTTCACCGCGCTCGAGCGTGCGGTGGTCCATTCCATCCCGAAGCCGCTCGCCGTGGTGGTCTGCTATCCGTCGAACCCGACCGCCATGGTGGCGTCGCTCGACTTCTACCGGGACCTCGTCGCCTTCGCCAAGAAACACGAGATCTTCATCCTGTCGGACCTCGCCTATTCCGAGGTCTATTTCGACGGCGAGCCGCCGCCGTCCGTGCTGCAGATCCCGGGCGCCATGGACGTGTGCGTCGAGTTCACCTCCATGTCCAAGACCTTCTCGATGCCGGGCTGGCGCATGGGGTTCGCGGTCGGCAACGAGCGCCTGCTCGCGGCGCTGACGCGGGTGAAGAGCTACCTCGACTACGGCGCCTATACGCCGATCCAGGTGGCGGCTGCGGCCGCGCTCAACGGTCCCGAGGATTGCATCGTCGAGATGCGCTCCATCTACAAGGCGCGGCGCGACGTGATGGTGGAGAGTTTCGCGGCCTCGGGCTGGACCGTGCCGGCGCCGGCCGCCTCCATGTTCGCCTGGGTCCCGGTCCCCGAGCGGTTCCGCGCCATGGGGAGCCTCGAGTTCTCGAAGCTGCTGATCGAGCGGGCCGACGTCGCGGTGGCGCCCGGCATCGGCTTCGGCGAGCACGGGGACGACCACGTCCGGCTGGCGCTCGTCGAGAACGAGCAGCGCATCCGGCAGGCGGCCCGCGGCATCAAGCGGTTGTTCGATTCCGCGGACACGCGCCTGCACAATGTCGTGCCGTTGAAACAATCGGCTTGACGGCGCAGGAGACCTGGCGCGCGGCGCTGGCGCGGCTGCTCGGCGAAGCCCGGGTGGTCACCGCCTTCACGGGCGCCGGCATCTCCACCGAATGCGGCGTGCCGGACTACCGCTCGCCGGGGAGCCCCTGGCGGGTGCACGCGCCGATCGGCTTCGGCGATTACCTTTCGGATCCGGCGCTGCGCGCCGAGGCGTGGCGGCGGAAGTTCGCCATGGACGATCTTTATGCCGGCGCCGTGCCGGGGCGCGGCCACCGGGCGCTGGCGCGCTGGGCCGCCGCGGGCCGGCTGCGCACCATCATCACGCAGAACATCGACGGGCTGCACGCGGCCGCGGCCGGGCCCGGCGACGACATCGTGGAACTCCACGGCAATGGCGGCTACGCCCGCTGCCTCGATTGCGGGCGGCGGCACGAACTTCGCCCCATCCGGCTCGGGTTCGAGCGGGACGGTGCGCTGCCGGTGTGCGGGTGCGGCGGCATCGTCAAATCGGCCAGCATCGCCTTCGGGCAGAAGCTCGACGAAGCGGCGCTGAGGCGAGCCGTGGAGGCGTCCCTCGCCTGCGACCTCTTCGTGGTCCTGGGATCGACCCTGCTGGTGCGGCCCGCCGCACGTTTCCCGGAACTGGCGCTGCGCAACGGCGCCCGCCTCGCCGTGATCAACCGGGAGCCGACGCCGCTCGACGGTGAGGCCGACCTCGTGATTCGGGCCGACATCGGGGACGTGCTCGACCCGTTGTGAGGGCCGGGTCAAGGCCGAGTGCGCCGCGCCGGCAACACACATTTCATATTCTTGCCCCATGAGGCGAGATTTCGCCTTTTGCCGGATTCAGCCGGTGTTAATGTCCAGAAGTCGCGGCTTCGGGGTCGATTCGCATCGCCACCGAGGCGATCCCGACCGGGGGTCGGGGTCGCCGGCGTATCTGGACAGGGTGGTCGCGTTGGGCATCAAAGATCAGTCCTTGGACCTGCAGACCGATCTCGGCGACGCGACCGATGCGCCGCTCGACCTCGTCGAGGTCGCCGGCGAGATCAAGTGGTTCGACGTCTCCAAGGGTTACGGGTTCATCGTGCCCGACAACGGCCTGCCGGACGTTCTGGTCCATGTGACGACGCTGCGCCGCGACGGGTTCCAGACGGCGCGCGAAGGGGCGAGGATCGTCTGCGAGGTGCTCCAGCGCGCCAAGGGCCTCCAGGTGTTCCGCGTGCTGTCCCTGGACCTGTCGACCGCCGTCCACCCGTCCCAGACACCGCCCGCCCGCACCCACGTGCAGGTCGTGCCCTCCGGCGGCTTCGAGATCGCCGTGGTGAAATGGTTCAACCGCGTGCGCGGCTTCGGCTTCGTGTCGCGCGGAGAGGGGACCGAGGACATCTTCGTCCATATCGAGATCATGCGGCGCTATGGCATCACCGAGCTCAAGCCGGGCGAAAGCGTGCTGGTGCGCTTCGGGGACGGGCCCAAGGGCCTGATGGCGGCCGAAGTCCGCCCCCTTGAATCCGCCTCGCCCTCGTCGCATTGAGCCCGCGTGGCGGCGCGTCAGCCGCCGATGCGGCGTCCGGCGTCCGGCCGCCAGGGACCGAACTCATGCCTCATTCCCCCGCCCGCCGTGGCCTCGCCCGAAGCGTGGCCGCGGCCCTCGCCCTCGCGACCGCGCTGACGGCCCTGCCGGCCGGGGCCGCCCCCCCGCTCGACGACCTCACCATCGAGACCGGGACGGGCCCCCACCATGTCGCCGTCGAGGTGATGCGCACGCGCGAGGAACTCGAACGCGGCCTTATGTTCCGGCGGCAGATGGCGGCCGACCACGGCATGCTGTTCGACTTCGGCTCGCCCCAGCCCGTCACCATGTGGATGAAGAACACCTATCTGCCGCTCGATATGGTGTTCATCGCCGCCGACGGCCGCGTGGTGTCGGTGAAGCAGAACGCCGAGCCCCTGTCCGAGGCGACCATCTTCTCGGGCGGCACCGTGCTGGGCGTGCTCGAACTGAACGCCGGGACGGCGGCGCGGATCGGCGTCAAGGCCGGCGACCGGGTCCGCGATCCGATGTTCAGGCCCTGACCTTGCCGGCCCTGCACCACCATGATAGCGCTCTGGCGTCGGGGATCGTCTGTCGATCGGGGTGTAGCGCAGTCTGGTAGCGCATCTGCTTTGGGAGCAGAGGGTCGCAGGTTCGAATCCTGCCGCCCCGACCAATGATCGTCACTATCCGGGTCGTGTGCCGGCCTCCGGCATCGGCCCTTCACGCCCTGAGGTGAAGCTTGACCATCGCGCGCATCTATCGGCCGACCCGCGGCGCCACGCAATCGGGGCATGCCCGGACCAAGGCCTGGCTGCTGGAATACGAGCGCGCCGAGCCCGCCGAGATCGAGCCCCTGATGGGCTGGACGGGCTCGGGCGAGACCGAACAGCAGGTGAAGGTCGCCTTCGAGACGCGTGAGGAGGCCATCGCCTTCGCGCAGAAGCGCGGGATCGCCTTCGAGGTCGAGGACCACCCGCCCGAACAGGTCCGCCGGGGCCTGTCCTATTCGGACAACTTCAGTGCCACCCGCGTCGGTCAGTGGACCCACTGAACCGCCGCACACTCAGTTTGCGCCTCCCCCCGCGGGGCGCGAGGCTCCGTAGCTCAGTTGGATAGAGCAGCCGCCTTCTAAGCGGCAGGTCGAAGGTTCGAGCCCTTCCGGAGTCGCCAGTCTTCACAGCTGCTTGGCTCAAGCGGCGCAGATGCGTCCCGACAGCGCGGCGGCTCCTCGTTCCGACAGATGGTCCGCCTTCGTACCCGGCGCGAGGCGCTTGCGCGCGTCCGACGTCGTCTCACGATCGCATTCTCGGTCTCGTTCGAGGCGAGCGGCGGGTCCGCCGGCCGCGCGGTCCGGTTCGATGCGTCACCCTTGCAAGCCATAAACCCACCCGCACCCTCGCACGTGGCTCGGCCGCGATTCGACCGCGCTTCGGTCGCGGCCGACGGCGGCGTGCGCGCCGCTTAGGCGGTCCGCTCCCGCCCGGCCGCACGAGGCTCGTCGCCGAAGAACCGGCACGCTGTCGCCACACTCGCCAACCCGGATTGCAGGTCTCGGCTCCTCTGAACGCCCGCGCCGCAGTCCAATTCGCCGAATTCTATAACGGAAAGGGCAGGGCCGGAGGGTGGCAGGCCCCTCATTCCCTTGATGATCCATCGTTGTCTCTGTGGATATCGATACGACCCATCATCGTATTATTTGAAATCGCCGTCAGTTATTGGCTGTTCTCGTTACGGCAGCTCGACATATCTCGTACGTAAGCATCGAAGCATTTTGATAATGTATTGCCAGCATCTGAAAAGTATACTTATGTGACAATTTTACAGCATAGGCGGTCTAGAAAGCCGATTGCGTCGGTTTTGTGGATAGACTCGGTTGGCAGTCCCGGAAGGCGAGGTTATGAATACTTTGCCTCAACCGCGGTGTCCCCCACATACCAGGACGCCATAACACTGGTGGTTTGTTCGATGAACTATAAGAGACTCATCCTGATGTCGGCGGCGACGATGACGGTTGTTGGCGCTCACGCCGCCGACCTGCCGGTCAGAAAGGCCGCCCCTGTCGACTATGTGCGGGTGTGCGATTGGACCGGTGCCGGCTACTTCTATATCCCGGGCACCGACACCTGCCTGAAGATCAGCGGCGCGGTGCGTGCCGAAGGCGCCTTCATCAGCGCGAGCCGCATCTTCCGGCCGGACACCGGCGTGATCGTCACGGGCCGTAACGAAGACCAGTCGGGCTTCTTCGCCCGCGGCCGCCTCGCGGCTGACGTCCGCACGCAGACGGCCTATGGCACCCTGCGCTCGTTCTTCGCAATCCAGGCCGATCGCGTCGCGGGCCTCTACCAGGGCGGCGGCCTCGCCGGCGGCGCCAACTCCTTCGCCAACCAGGCCGGCAACTCGGTCTCCCTCGACAAGGCCTTCATCCAGTACGCGGGCTTCACGGCCGGCCGCGTCCAGTCGTTCTTCGACTTCTACGCCGACAACTACAACTACGAAGGTCTCGCCAACTCCGACTTGAGCAACGAAGTCTTCGCCTACACCTGGAACGGCAGCGGCGGCTTCTCGGCGACCTTCTCGATCGAAGACCACAACACCCGTAACGATGGCATCGGCGGGATCACGGGCGGCCGCTACGCGGTGGTGTCCGGGGCCCAGTATGGCGGCGAGACGATCCCCGACCTCGTCGGCCAGATCCGCGTCGACCAGGCCTGGGGCGCCGCTCAGCTGAGCGCGGCCTATCACCAGATCAACACCGTGGCAGGCGCCTTCGCGGGCACCAATGGCCAGGGCTTCGCCAGCAAGGACGACGACGCCTTCGCCGTGCAGGCCGGCCTTAACCTGAAGCTCCCGATGCTCGCCGCCGGCGACGAGCTCTGGGTTCAGGGTGGCTATCAGAACGGCGCGTACCTCTACCAGGACTCCGCTGGCTTCGCCAACCAGGGCTTCAACTCGCGCCTGCTCGGCGGCTTCCAGCATCTCGACAAGGATGCGATCGCCATCGGCGTTCCCGGCAGCACCACCGGCGCCTACACGCTCGAGAAGAGCCGCGGGTTCTCGGTGCTGGGCGCCATCAACCATTACTTCACCCCGAACTTCCACGACGTGCTCTTCGCCTCCTACGAAGAGTCGAGCTACGGCCGCGCGAAGAACATCGACTGGACCCTCGGCGGTCTCGGCGACATGAGCCAGTATCGCGTCGGCAACCAGTTCCTGTGGGATCCCGTGAAGAACCTCGAGTTCGGCGTCGAGGTGTTCTACGCCCACATCGACCAGACCCTTGCCCACAACCCGGGCCAGGCCGCCTCGGCGCTGCCGGTCGGCATCTCCAAGAACCCCGACGCCTTCGAGGCTCGCCTCCGCGTCGAGCGCGACTTCTAAGGTTACGTCGCATCAAGCATTGCGGGCCCGGCGCATCGTCGCCGGGCCCGTCCACGCGTGAGAGCGCTTTCGCCTCGGGCGAATGCGCTCCAGCTTCAAACCGCGAGCTGTTTCATCCGCTTGGACTCGCACGGGCGAGTCCGAAGACGGTCGAAATCGCTCTAACTGCGTTCCCGCTCTCGAGACCGTCGGCGGTCGTAGGGCCCCAGAATGAGCTGGCTGCTGTTCCTGGACGAGCCCGGCGAGGGGCAATCGTCATTCCCCTATGGTGTGCTGACCGGGATCGCGGTCGAAGACCTGCAGGTCTGGCCCCTCACCCGCAAGCTCAGGGACGCGCAGGACCAGTTCTTCGGGCGCCAGTTGACCGATGCCGCGGGACGCTACGCCGCCATCCCGGCGCTGCTCGACGCCAAGGTCTACGAGGACGCCGCCCTCCACTCCAGGCTGGATCCGGGCCTCGCCCCGTGCCACGGCGATCGCGGCGCCGGCGAGCGCGCATTCAGCAACTCGGAAGTGAGCGCCGCCCTGGCCCAGGCCAAGATCGCCTATTGCGACCACGCGCTGAGCCTGGCGAGGGATTTCGGGGCGAGCGCGCTGGCGATGTTCCTGCCCGTCGAGGCGCTCCGGGTGCGGTTCGACGACAGGCTGCGCAAGGACTACGCCTTCCTCATCGAGCGCTTCCATCACTTCCTCGACGGCAGGCCGGGCGCCGGCGCGGGGATGCTGGTTCTGCAGCGGACTTCGAGATACCCGTCCGCCGTCCATCCCCGATCCATCGTGGACTATCACACCAGGACAACGAACGGCAGATTGCGGGCCCGACGCATCGTCCCCGAACCGGTCTATGCCGACGGAGCCCTGGACGTCCTGTTCCACCTCGCCGAACTCGTCTCCTACGTGGCGAGCTGGTCGATTCGCCTGCCGCACATGACCGAACCGCGGCGGCCCGAGATGGGCGCCCTGTCGGCCCGCTGCAACGACCTCCGCTTCTCCTACGTGGCCGACAACGGCAAGAAGGACTGGAGCTTCAAGTTCATCGCCGATCTCCAGCCGGGTTCGGCCGAGCAGGGGCACAGGCGCCGTGCGCCGGCCTCGGCCATGAGCCGCTGACGCGGGCCGCCCCTTAGGGCGCGCCGTCGCCGCACGGCGCGTCGGGCCCGGACCCTCGCCGCCGCCTCCCTCCGTCTCGCTGCGCCGTCCGGTCGCGGATGTCGCGACGGCGTCGCCGCGCTATAGCGGGGAAGGCCGAGCTGCCTGCGGAGGAGCCATGTCCAGCGATCCCTGGGCCGAGTGGTACGAGACTTATCGCCGTCGCCGGGACGGCAGCGCGGCGGCCGAAGCCGCCCTCGAAGCCGGCCTGAAGCGCCAGATCACCTGGATGTCGTGGTTCATCGTCTGCTGGACCTCGCTCGTCTGCGCCGCCACCGGGATCATCATCTGGCTGCTCCTCACCTGAGGTCGCGGGCGTGCGTTCACCACGCTCGGACCCTGCGGGATCCAACGGAGCTCGGACGAGTTTCGTGTCGACGCGACAGGCGAGTGTTTCGCCGCAAGTCACGGACAGGATTCAGCCCATGCCCCTGATCGCCATCATTATCGTGCTCCTGCTGCTGTTCGGCGGCGGCGGGTTCTACGGGTTCAATTCCGGCCTCTATGGCGGCGCCGGCTTCGGCGGGATCAGCCTGCTCGGCATCATCCTCATCGTCCTCGTGATCTATCTCCTGTCGGGCCGCGGCCGCGGCGCCCTCTGACCGGCGCCGGAGGGTCGGGACCGTCCCGCCGAGGGCGCTCCCGACCCTGAGCCGGACCGGCGCGGCCGTCCGGCCGTCAGGCGAGATCCACGGTGCCGATCTCTCCGGCGCGGGCCGGCTTGCCGGTCACGAGCGCCTTCACGTAGCCGAAGGCATAGACCATCGCGCTCGTCGGCGTGTCCCAGTATTCGGCATTCTCGGCCTCGACCCGGATGAGCACGACGTCGGCGTCCTCGGGCCCGCCCGGGAACCAGGCCCGATAGACCTCGTTCCAGAGCGCCTTCACCTTGGCCCGGTCGCCCACCACCGCGGCGCGCCCCGTGATGGAGACGAAGACCTGCCGGCGCGGATCCGCGAAGCTGACGAGCACCCGCGGTTCGGCGCCGAGTTCCTCGATCTTGCGCGACTGGCGTTTGGTGAAGAACCACAGGTCGCCGTCGTCCTCGACCTTGCGGTAGGCCATGGGCCGGGCGTGAAGCGGGGCGCCGTCGCTGCCCCGCGTGGTGAACAGCGCGTAGTCGATCCCGTCGATCAGCGACAGCACCTTGCGGCGGCCGGCTTCGGTGCTCTCGTCTGACATGGCGCTTTCCCCGTTGCGGCCTCGGGGCGGTCGGCCGCGGGCACGCCGGGGCAACGCCCGCCCGTCCCGGCGGTTCGCAGCCGCGGTCGGGGCCGAAGCGCGCAGGGGCCGGGCGTTCGGGCGGCGCGGTTCAGGGCCGGGCCTGGCACGCCTGCCGCCCGTCGGCGGTCGTGCGGGGCACGATGCCACCCCAGGGCGTCACGATATATTGGCACCCCGTGCCCCGGTCGGTCTCGACGAGGAGCCCCGCCGTCCCGGTCTCGGGGTCGATGTGCGTGGTGAAGGGCAGGGTGCCCGTCAGCGCCGCCCGCAGGCCGGCCACCGCCGCGACGGCGATCCCGATCCAGCACAGGACATAGGCGAGGCGCGCCAGCCGTTGCGTGTCGCTCATGGGCACCCCCGGCCTACCAGCCCCAGCTTCCCGGTCCGCCCTTGACGGGCCCGACGATGCGGCTCGTCATCCAACCGCCGTAAAAGCCACCCGGTTGCGGCGTGGCCCGTTCGTCCCCCACGAAGCAGGCGTCCATCGGTTCCGCATAGAAGGCCACATGGTCCGCGATGGGACCGAAGGGCGGCAGCGGGTCCGGGTAGCTCCAGGCGGCGCGGGCGGCGCGCCGGCCGCCGAGCGCCACGTCGAAATAGAGGGCCGCGCCCTTCCACTCGCACACCGAGCCGCCGCCGGCCGGGATCAGGGCGCCTGCGGCGATGTCGGCCCGCGGGATGTAGTAGGTCGGCGGATGGCTCGTCTCGAGCACCCGCCAGGCCGCCAGCGTGTCGGCCAGCCGCTCCCCGCCGAGGTCGATGCGGATCCGCTCCGGCACGCGTTCGAGCCGCGGCGGTCGCGGGTAATCCCACACGCTCTCCTGTCCGGGAGCGGCGGGGAGGGGGTTCGGCGTCATGGCGGCCTCCGGGTCGTGTCCGGTCGAACGCCGCGCGGCGGCTTTGGTGCCGCCAGCTGTCGCAGGGCACCGGTGCCCCGCTCGACAACGGCGGCGGGCTGCGGCAGTGAACCGTCGCATGACACAAGTCCACGCCCGTTTCCGCGGCAGCGCCGCCACCGCCTCAGCGCTCTTCGTCCTGGCGCTCGGCGCCGCCGCGCTCAGCGACGGCACGCTCGCGACCGATGCCCACAATGCGCCGCACGCTCTCGTGGCGGCGGGCCTCTTCGTCACGGGCTTCGGTACGTCCGGCTACATGTTCCTCATCTCGGCGCTGGTGGCGGTGGCGGCCCTCGTGGCGCTCGGGCGCGGCCAGGCCTCGTGGCAGGGCGGGTCGGTCAGGCTCATCGCCGAGCGCGCGCTCTACTTCTTCACCGCCATCGCGGTCTCGGGCATCGCCGCGCAGGTGATCAAGCACCTCGTCGGCCGTGCCCGTCCCAAGCTCTTCGCCGTCGACGGCGCCTTTCACTTCCAGGCCCTGTCGCTGCCCGACGAGCTCGCGAGCTTTCCCTCCGGCCACACGACCTCGGCCTTCGCGGCCGCGGTGGCGCTCGGCTTCATGCGGCCGCGCGCCCGTCCGTGGCTCCTGGCCGGCGCGGTGCTGATCGGGCTCTCGCGGGTGCTGGTCGGCGCGCATTACCCGAGCGACGTCGTCGGAGGCGCCGCCCTCGGCAGCCTCGTGTCCTTCGCCCTCGCCCGGAGCTTCGCGCGTCGCGGTATCGCCTTCACGATCGAGGCCGGCCGCACGGTCGCGAAGCCGCTGCGCGCCCCCGCGCGATCGCGCGCCCGTCGCTGAGGACGGGCCTCAGGCGCCGCGCCGCGCCGCGGCGGCGCGCAGCCGGGCGAAGCCGGCGTCGAGGTCCGCCTGGAGGTCGGCGAGGTCCTCGAGGCCGATCGAGAGGCGCAGCGCCGGGCCGCCGGGCGCCCAGGCCGTCGCGGTCCGGTAGGGGGTGCAGTCGAACGGGATGACGAGGCTCTCGTAGCCGCCCCAGGAGGCGCCGATGCCGAAGAGTTCGAGCCCGTCCACCATGGCGGCCACGGCGGCGCGGGGCACCGGCTTCAGGACGATCGAGAACAGGCCGGACGAGCCGAGGAAGTCGCGCTTCCACAGCGCATGGCCCTGCGCGTCGGGCAGGGCGGGGTGCAGGACCCGCAGGACCTCGGGCCGCTGTTCCAGCCACTGCGCCATGGCGAGGCCCTGCCGCTCGGCCTCGCGCAGCCGGAGCTCCATCGTGCGCAGCCCGCGCAGCGCCAGGAACACGTCCTCCGGGCCGGCGCAGATGGCGAATTCGGTGAAGCACCGGTGCAGGGCCGGCCAGTAGCGTTCGTTGGCGCTGGTCAGCCCCAGGAGCAGGTCGGAGTGCCCCGACAGGTATTTGGTCCCGGCTTCGATCGCGATGTCGACGCCGCGCGCGTGGGGCGGGAAGAACAGCGGCGTCGCCCAGGTATTGTCCATGATGACGCAGATGTCGCGGGGGCCGGCCGCCGCCGCGATGGCGGGGATGTCCTGCATCTCGAAGCTCTGCGAGCCCGGCGCCTCGACCAGGACGGCGCGCGTGTTGGGCCGGAACAGGTCGGCGATGCCGGCGCCGATCGTCGGATCGTAATAGGTGGTCTCGACGCCGAAGCGCCGCAGCGTGCCGTCGCAGAAGCGGCGTGTCGGGAAATAGGCGGAATCCGTCACCAGCAGGTGGTCGCCGGCCCGCAGCACCGCCAGCAGCGCCACCGTGATGGCGGCGAGCCCGGAGGGCGTGAGGACCGTGCCGGCGGCGCCGGCCAGCTCCGACCATGCGGTCGTCAGCGCGTCCGTCGTCGGTGTGCCATGGGTGCCGTAGGTGTAGCGGTTCCGGCCGCCTTGGTAATCGTCCATCGTGTCGGCCAGCACGGTCGATCCGCGATAGATCGGCGTATTGACGAATCCGTGTTGCTGGTCTGGGTCGCGGCCGGCATGGACGAGACGCGTCCGGGATCGAAGGCCGGCGCGCGTTTCTGCGGTAAGTTTGCTCATCAGTTTCCGTTCGCTGCCGTTCCGGCGGCCAGTCTGGCGAGCAGACGTGCAACGCGCGCCCGTCAACAGTGGAGCCGGCGCGCGAGCCTTGACCGGCCGCGCCAAAGCGTTGTGTGATGCCCAGGGACCCAGCATGTCCGGGCCGGGGCACCACGCCTCATCATGCCCGCAACGATCGGATCGGGGAAGAGATGAAACTGCGAAGCAAGGCTCTGGCGGGTCTCCTGGCGACCTGCGCCGTCGGCCTCCTGACGTCCGCCGCCTCCGCCGGCACGCTCGATACGGTGAAGGGCAAGGGCATGCTGACCTGCGGGGCCAACACCGGCCTCGCGGGCTTCGGCATCCCGGACGACAAGGGCCAGTGGACCGGTCTCGACGTCGATGTCTGCCGCGCCATGGCGGCCGCTGTCCTGGGCGATTCCAAGAAGGTCAAGTTCGTCGCGCTCGACGCCAAGAACCGCTTCACGGCGCTTCAGTCGGGTGAGGTCGACGTCCTGTCGCGCAACACCACCGAGACCTCCTCGCGCGCCAGCACGCTCGGGCTGATCTTCGGGCCGGTCACCTACTTCGATGGCCAGGGCTTCATGGTGAAGAAGAAGCTCAACGTCGCCTCGGCGAAGGACCTCAACGGCGCCTCGGTCTGCGTGCAGCAGGGCACGACGACCGAGCTGAACCTCGCCGACTACTTCCGCTCGAACGGGATGAAATACGAGTCCGTCGCGTTCCAGAGCGAGGACGAGACGCTGAAGGCCTACGAATCCGGCCGCTGCGACGCGTTCACGACCGATGCCTCCGGCCTCTACGCCGAACGGCTCCGCCTCTCCAATCCGGACGAGAACATCGTGCTCCCCGAGATCATCTCGAAGGAGCCGCTCGCCCCCTCGGTCCGCCAGGGCGACGACCAGTGGTATAACGTCATGACCTACGCGGTCTATGCCATGGTCAATGCCGAGGAACTCGGCGTGACGTCGAAGAACGTCGACGACATGAAGAAGTCCGACAACCCCAACATCCGCCGCCTGCTGGGCGTCGAGGGCGAGCAGGGCAAGGCCTTCGGCCTCACCAACGACTGGGCCTACAACATCGTGAAGCAGGTCGGCAATTACGGCGAGGTGTTCGACCGCAACGTCGGCGATGGCTCTCCGCTGAAGATCAAGCGCGGATTGAACGCGCTGTGGACCAAAGGCGGTCTGCAGTACGGCATGCCGATCCGCTGACGACCCCCGAGCCTGGCCCGCGGTTTGCAGGCCAGGCTCCTTGATCATCGAGCGTCGGCGTGGCCGGCGCGCGTCGGCCGGGCCGATGAGGGAGGCTGATCGTTCATGACGGTGCAGACCAGCGGAGCAAGCCCGCCGAAGACGGGGTTCAACCTCTACGATCCCCGGTTGCGTGGGATCGTCTATCAGGCCGCGATGCTCGTCGCCCTGATCGCCCTGGTCTGGACCGCGTCGAGCTATGCCGTGGCCAACATGGCGCGGCTCGGCATCCCGCTGAACTTCGCCTTCTGGAACCAGACCGCCGGGTTCGAGATCAACCAGTCGCTGGTCTCCTACTCGGCCCTGTCCACCTATGGCCAGGCCTTCTGGGTCGGGTTGTTCAATACGCTGCTGGTCAGCGTCTTCGGTGTGGTGTTCGCGACGATCATCGGCTTCCTGATCGCGGTCCTGCGCCTGTCGCCGAACTGGATCGTGTCGCGGCTCGCCACCGTCTTCGTCGAACTGTTCCGCAACATCCCGCTGCTGCTCCAGCTGCTGTTCTGGTATACGGTGGTGCTGAAATCGCTGCCGCAGCCGCGCCAGTCGATCTCGGTGTTCGGCGCCGTCTTCCTCAACACGCGCGGGCTGGTCCTGCCGAACCTCGTCTTCCGCGACGGTGCCGGCGTCGTGGGCTGGGCCGTGCTGGCCGGCATCGTGGCCGCGATCGTGTTCGGTGTCGTCGCGCGGCGGCGGCAGATCGCCACCGGGCAGCAGTCGCCGGTCCTCGCCGTCAGCCTCGCCCTGATCTTCGGCGTGCCGGCGGTCGCCTATCTGGCGCTCGGCCTGCCGATCGGGCTCGAACTGCCGCAGCTGCGGGGGTTCAACTTCACCGGCGGCAAGCAGGTCTTCCCCGAATTCGCCGCGCTGCTGCTCGGCCTGTCGATCTACACGGGCGCCTTCATCTCCGAGATCGTGCGCTCCGGCATCCAGGCCGTCGGTCGCGGCCAGCACGAGGCGGCGGGCGCGCTCGGCATCCGGCCGAACCAGACCATGCGGCTCGTCGTCATCCCGCAGGCCATGCGGGTGATCGTGCCGCCGCTCACCAACCAGTATCTCAACCTCATCAAGAACTCGTCGCTGGCGGTGTTCATCGGCTATCCGGACCTCGTCCAGGTCTTCGCCGGCACGGTGCTCAACCAGACCGGCGCCGCCATCCAGTGCATGGCATTGACCATGCTGGTCTACCTCGTCATCTCGCTCGCCCTCTCGACCGTGATGAACATCTACAACAAGCGCGTCGCGCTCGTCGAAAGGTGAGACCCGTGACCGACGCCGCTTATTCCAATTCGGCCGCCTTCCTGCGGACCGCCCCGAGCCCCGCCGAGCCGCCGCCCGCGCTGGTGCAGGGCCCCATCGCCTGGACGCGCAAGAACCTCTTCTCCTCGCCCATCTCCGGCCTGCTCACGATCCTGGCGGTCCTCTTCCTGGTCTGGGTGGTGCCGGGGCTGGCGCGCTTCCTGGTGCTCGACGCCGTGTGGCACGCCGACAGCGGCGAGGCCTGCCGCATCAACCAGGACGGCGCCTGCTGGCCCTTCATCTGGGCCAAGGCCGCCTATTTCTGGTATGGGGCCTATCCCGAGACCGAACACTGGCGCGTCAACCTGGTCGAGGCCATCGGCGCCGTCCTGCTGGTGTGGCTGTTGTGGACCGGGGCGCCCCGGCGCAACCTCGGCGCCCTGCTGTTTTTCGTCGCCTACCCGATCGTGGCCTTCTTCCTGCTCAGCGGAGCCGGGTGGCTCGGCCTGCCGGTGGTCACGACCGACCTGTGGGGCGGCGTGCTGATCACGCTCCTGGTGTCGCTCGTCGGCATCGTCTTCTCGCTGCCGCTCGGCGTCCTGCTCGCGCTGGGACGACGCTCTCCCCTGCCGATCGTCAACGCGCTCTGCACGGCCTTCATCGAGATCGTGCGCGGCGTGCCCTTCATCACCGTGCTGTTCATGGCGAACTTCATGCTGCCGCTGTTCCTGCCCGAGGGCTGGACGCCGGACCGGCTGCTGCGCCCTCTGGTCGGCACGGCGCTGTTCGCCGCCGCCTACATGGCCGAAGTCGTGCGCGGCGGCCTGCAGGCCATGCCCAAGGGGCAGTTCGAGGGCGCGGCCTCGGTCGGCCTCGGCTACTGGCAGACCATGCGGCTGATCATCCTACCGCAGGCCTTGACGCTGGTGATCCCCGGCATCGTGTCGAACTTCATCAGCCTGTTCAAGGACACGACGCTGGTCGCCATCGTGGGCATCTACGACCTGCTGCGCACCATCGAGACGGCCCGCAACGACCCGAACTGGGCCTCCCCCACGACCTCGGCCACCGGCTACGTCGTGGCGGCGGCTTTCTACTGGACCTTCTGCTTCGGCATGTCCCGCTATTCGCAACGGGTGGAGCGTCGCCTCCGCGCCGGCCGCCGCCACTGAACCAGACCGGACCTTCACCATGAGCGCCGTCCCCGCCTCCCCCTCGGCCCGCCCGGGCAACGATTACGCGGTCGAACTCGTCGGCGTGCACAAGTGGTACGGCGCGTTCCATGTGCTCCGCGACGTGAACCTGCGGGTCCGCAAGGGCGAGAAGATCGTCATCTGCGGCCCCTCGGGCTCCGGCAAATCGACCATGATCCGCTGCATCAACCGTCTGGAGGAGCACCAGAAGGGCAACATCGTGGTCAACGGCACGGAGCTGACCAACGACCTGCGCCGCATCGACGAGGTGCGCCGCGAGGTCGGGATGTGCTTCCAGCACTTCAACCTCTTCCCGCACCTCACCATCCTGGAGAACTGCACCCTGGCGCCGATCTGGGTCCGCAAGATGCCCAAGAAGGACGCGGAAGAGGTCGCCATGAAGTACCTCAAGCGCGTCCGCATCCCCGAGCAGGCCAACAAATATCCGGGCCAGCTGTCGGGCGGCCAGCAGCAGCGCGTCGCCATCGCGCGCTCGCTGTGCATGAACCCCAAGATCATGCTGTTCGACGAGCCGACCTCGGCGCTCGACCCCGAGATGGTCAAGGAGGTGCTCGACACGATGGTGTCGCTCGCCAACGAGGGCATGACCATGCTCTGCGTCACGCACGAGATGGGGTTCGCCCGGCAGGTCGCCGACCGCGTCGTCTTCATGGATGCGGGCGAGATCGTCGAGATGAACACGCCCGACCAGTTCTTCTCGAACCCGCAGCACGAGCGCACCCGGCTGTTCCTCGGCCAGATCCTGCACTGAGGCGTCGCGTCGGAAGCGCGGCCGGAGCGCCGCCGTGGCGTCCGGCGGATCCGCTCCGTCGTGAGCCGGGAGGGCCCGCGCGGGTGCGATCACCGGGGTCATTCCAACAGCTTCGCTCCTGCTCTAGACTGAGCCGACCATCAGTCGGCGGCCGATGCCGGCCGGATCCGTGAGGGCGTAATCGCGCGGTGCCTTGACTCATTTCGCCGTCCTGACACCGCCCTATGCCGGTCACCTGAACCCCATGCTGGCCCTGGCCCGAACCCTGGCGGAGCGGGGTCACCGGGTCACCTTCGTGGCGCAGGCCGAGGTCGGGCCGAAGGTGGCCCGGCCCGGTCTCGCCTTCGTGCCGGTCGGCCGGCTCAGCCACCCGCCCGGTCGGCTCGCCCGCATGACCGCCCGGCTCGGCGGCACGACGGGTCTCTTCGGCATCGGCGGCGTCATCCGCGACATGGCCGAGACGACCGACATGCTCTGCCACGAGGTGCCGGAGGTGCTGCGCCGCATCCATGCCGGCGCCGTGATCGCGGACCAGACGGAGCCGGCCGGCGGCCTCGTGGCCCGCCATGTCGGCCTGCCGCTGGTCTCCGTCGCCAACGCGCTCCTGATCGACCGGGAGCCGGCCGTGCCGCCGCCCTTCGTGGGTTGGAACCATGACCCGACGCCCTGGGGCCTGCAGCGCAACCTCGGCGGCTACCGCGTGGCGGATTGGATGATGCGGCCGGTGCTCGAAGTGATCGGACGCCACGCGCGCGCCTGGGGCCTGGCCGGGGTCGAGACGCTGGAGGACTGCCTGTCGCCGACGCTGGAGCTCAGCCAATGCGTGGCGGGTTTCGATTTTCCGCGCGCGGCACCCCCGCCCGCGCTGCGCTTCTGCGGGCCGCTGCGGCTGCCCGAGCGGCGGGCCTGGTCGCCCGTCCCGGGCCGGCCCAACGTGTTCTGCTCCCTCGGCACGCTGCAGGGCGCCCGCACCACGGTGTTCGACGCCGTGGCGCGGGCCAGCGACCGGCTCGGCCTCGCGCTCACCATCGCCCATGGGGGCCGGCTCGGGGCCGCCGAGGCCGCGAAGCTCCCGGGCGAGACCCGCGTCGAGAGCTTCGTGCCCCAGCGCGCGGTGTTGAGGACCGCCGCCGCCGTGGTGACGCATGGCGGGCTCAACACGGTGCTGGACGCTCTCGCGGCCGGCGTGCCGCTGGTCGTAGTGCCGCTCGCCTTCGAGCAGGGCGCGATCGCGGCCCGCGTGGCGCGCAGCGGGGCCGGCGTCGTCGTGCCGCGCCGGCGCCTCGACGCCGCCAGCATGACCCGGGCCCTCGCGGCCGTGCTCGGCGAGCCGGCCTACCGGGAGCGGGCCGCGGCCCTGCGCGACGAGATCGCGGCGGCCGGCGGTGTCGCGCGTGCGGCCGACCTCGTCGAGCGCGCCACGCGGCCCCGCCGCTGAGCGGGCGCGTCGTCGCCCGTCCCGGGTCTCACTCCGCGGCGGCCTCGTACTGCGTCGTCAGCGCCAGCCACTCGTCCTCGGCGGTCTCGAGCGCCCTCTGGAGTTCCTTGCGCTGCTGGGCCAGTTGCGCGGCCTTGTTCTTGTCCCGCGAATAGGCGTTGGGGTCGACGAGCGCCGCGTCGATGCGCGTCACGAGGCCGCTGAGCTTGCCGATCTTCTCGTCGAGGGCGGCGATCTGCTTCTTGGCCTGCTGCGCCGCCCTGCCGGGCGAAGGCGGCCGCTCCGGGGCGGCGGGTCGCTCGGCCCGGGCCGCCTTGCGTCCCGGCGCGGCGCCGCCGGCGCGGCTCAGCACCAGGGCCTTGTAGTCGCTCATGTCGCCGTCGAACGCCTTGACGGTCCCGCCGTCGACGAGCCAGAGCCGGTCCGCGCAGGCATCGATCAGGTAGCGGTCGTGGGCGATGATGATGATGGCGCCCTCGTAATCGTTGATGGCTTCGATCAACGCGGCGCGGCTGTCGATGTCGAGGTGGTTGGTGGGCTCGTCGAGGATCAGAAGGTGCGGCCCATCGAAGGCCGCGAGGCCCATCATCAGCCGCGCCTTCTCGCCGCCGGACAGCTGCGCCACGGGCGTATCGGCCTTGGTGGCGGGGAAGCCGAGCTGGGCACACTTGCCCCGGATCTTGCTTTCCGTGCCGTCCTTCATGCGGGCCGCCACGGCGCCGTAGGGCGTCAGCGCTTCGCCGAGTTCGTCGACCTGATGCTGGGCGAAGAACCCGACCGTCATCTTGGAGGACTTGCGCAGCGCGCCGCCCAGCACCGGCATGCGGCCCGCCACCAGCTTGGCGAAGGTCGACTTGCCGTTGCCGTTGGAGCCGAGCAGGCCGATGCGGTCGTCGTTGGAGATGTTGAGGCTCAGCCGGCTCAGCACGGGCCGATCGTCGTAGCCGGTCGATGCCCCGTCCATCGCCACGATGGGCGGGCTCAGCGGCCGCGCGGGCGAGGGCAGGTGGAACGGCAGCACCTGGCTGTCCACGATGGCGGCGATGGGCTTCATGCGCTCCAGCATCTTCAGCCGCGACTGCGCCTGGCTCGCCTTGGTGGCGCTGGCGCGGAACCGGTCGACGAAGCTCTGCAGGTGCTTGCGCTGCTCGTCCTGTTTCTTGATGTGCTTGAGCTGGATCGCCTGCTGCTCGCGCCGCTGGGTCTCGAAGCTGTCGTAATTGCCCCGCCACAGCGTCAGCTTGGCCTGGTCGAGGTGCAGGATGTGGTCGCAGACGGCGTCGAGCAGGTCGCGGTCGTGGCTGATGATCAGGACCGTCGCGGGATAGGTCGCGAGATAGTCGATCAGCCAGAGCGTGCCTTCCATGTCGAGGTAGTTGGTGGGCTCGTCGAGCAGCAGCAGGTCGGGCTGGGTGAACAGCACGGCGGCGAGCGCGACGCGCATCCTCCAGCCGCCCGAGAACTCCGACAGGGCGCGGTTCTGGGCCGCCTCGTCGAAGCCGAGACCCTGGAGGATGGTGGCGGCGCGCGAGGGGGCGGCATGCGCCTCGATGTCGACGAGGCGCGTATGGATCTCGGCGATGCGGTTGGGGTCGGTGGCGGTCTCGGCCTCGGCCAGCAGGGCGGCGCGTTCGCGGTCGGCCTCGAGCACGAAGTCGATCAGCGTCGTCGGGCCGCCCGGGGCTTCCTGTTCCACCTGGCCGAGCCGCATGCGGCTCGGAATCTGCAGCGTGCCGGATTCGGGCTGGAGGTCGCCGGCGATCATGCGGAAGAGCGTCGTCTTGCCGGTGCCGTTGCGACCGACGAAGCCCGTGCGGGCGCCCGTCGGCAGCGCCGCCGAAGCGCCGTCGAACAGCAGGCGCGGCCCGAGCCGGTAGGTGAGATCGGTGATGTGCAGCATGGGGGCACTTGTGGCGTGGCGGGTCCCGCGAGGCAAGGTCTATGCCGCCGGCGCGGCGCGCCACGACCTTGTGGACGGATGGTGGCCTCGCTATGAGGGGCCCGTCCCGGGCCGCAGGCCCGTCTCCCAGCACAGAGTGAGCCCGTCATGGCCGTCGAGCATACCTTCTCCATCCTGAAGCCGGACGTGACGCGGCGCAACCTCACCGGAGCCGTCAACGCCGTCATCGAGAAGGCCGGCCTGCGGATCGTGGCGCAGAAGCGCATCAAGATGACCCGCGCCCAGGCCGAGGAGTTCTACGGCGTCCACAAGGAGCGCCCCTTCTTCGGCGAGCTGGTCGAGATGATGACGTCGGCCCCGGTCGTCGTCCAGGTGCTCGAGGCCGAGAACGCCATCGGCCGCTATCGCGAGGTCATGGGCGCCACGAATCCCGAGAAGGCCGACGAGGGCACGATCCGCAAGATGTTCGCGCTGTCGATGGGCGAGAATTCGGCCCATGGGTCGGACGCTCCCGAGACCGCCAAACAGGAGATCGCCCAGTTCTTCAAGCCCGACGAGATCGTCGGCTGACGCCGGACCGGCCGTCCCGCCGCAGGGACGGCCGCCTCAGTCGGGGACCGTGAGGGCGGCGTCGGGCCGCACGGGCGCGTGACAGACGGTCCGGCCGCCCTCGAGCCGGATCTTCCCCGAGGCGACCAGCGCGAGCGCGCGCGGGTAGATCACGTGTTCCTGGCGCAGCACCCGCGCGGCGAGGCTGTCGGGCGTGTCGTCGTCGAGCACCGGCACGGCCGCCTGGGCGATGATGGGCCCGGCATCGAGTTCCGGGACGACGTAGTGGACGCTGGCGCCGTGGATCCGGATGCCGGCTTCGAGCGCCCGCGCATGCGTGTCGAGCCCCTTGAAGGCCGGCAGAAGGGCAGGGTGGATGCTGATGAGGCGCCCGAGCCACCGCTCGCAGAACCACGGGCTCACGACCCGCATGAACCCCGCCAGGCAGACGAGGTCGACCGCATGCGCGGCGAGCCGTTCGTCCACCGCGCGGTCGAAGGCCTCGCGGGTCGGGTAGTCGCGGTGGCTGATGCTCGCGGTGGCGACGCCCGCGGCGTCCGCCGTGCCGAGCCCGGCCGCATCGGCGCGGTTCGACACCACGAGCACGATCTCGGCCGGGAAGGCCGGGTCGGACGCCGCCGCCAGCAGCGCCGCCATGTTGGACCCGCGACCCGAGATCAGGATGGCGGTCCGGCGCCTCTGCGTCGTCAAAGGCGCAGGTCCCGCCGGATGGCCACGCGCTCGGGGCCGGCGGCCGGCACGACGTCGCCGAGCCGCACGACGGTTTCGCCGAGCTCCGTCAGGATCGCCGCGACGCTGGCAGCGTCCTCGGCCGCCACCACCACCGCCATGCCGATGCCGCAGTTGAAGGTGCGCGCCATCTCGGCCGCCGCGATGCCGCCCTCGGCCGCCAGCCAGCGGAACACCGGCAGCACCGCGACGGCGTCGAGGTCGAGGGCGCAGCCGAGTCCCTCGGGCAGGACCCGGGGCAGGTTGTCGACGAAGCCGCCGCCCGTGATGTGGGCCAGCGCCTTGATGCCCGTCGTGCGCTTCAACGCCGCGAGCAGCGCCTTCACGTAGATGCGGGTCGGCACCAGCAGGGCCTCGGCCAGGCTGCGCTCGGGCGCGAAGGGGCAGGGGGCGCCCCAGCCGAGGCCGGTGCGGGCCACGACCTTGCGCACGAGCGAGAACCCGTTGGAATGCAGGCCCGAGGAGGCGAGCCCCAGCACCACGTCGCCGGTCGCGACGCCGCGCGGCAGCAGCGTGCCGCGCTCGGCGGCCCCCACCGCGAAGCCCGCGAGGTCGTAGGCGCGGCCCGCGTAGATGCCCGGCATCTCGGCCGTCTCGCCGCCGATCAGCGCACAGCCGGCTTGCCGGCAGCCCTCGGCGATGCCCGCCACCACGCCGGCCGCGACCTCGGGGTCGAGCTGTCCGGTGGCGTAATAGTCGAGGAAGAAGAGCGGCTCCGCGCCCTGCACGACGAGGTCGTTGACGCACATGGCGACGAGGTCGATGCCCACGGTGTCGTTCCGGCCGCTCTCGTAGGCGACCTTCACCTTGGTGCCGACGCCGTCGTTGGCCGCCACCAGGATGGGGTCCCTGAAGCCCGCGGCCTTGAGGTCGAACAACCCGCCGAAGCCGCCGATCTCGGCGTCGGCACCGGGGCGCCGGGTCGAGCGCACCGACTCCTTGATGAGGTCCACGGTCCGGTTGCCGGCGTCGATGTCGACGCCCGCGTCGGCGTAGGTCAGTCCGTTCTGGGGATGCGCCATGGCTCCGGCCGGGTTCGTCTGCGGTCAGGCGTGACTTAAGCGATGTGGGCCGGCCCGTCGACAGAAAGCGGCCGTGCCGTTCCGACTCGTCTTTGCCCGCCTCGTCCTTTAGGAGAGGAAGCCTCCCGAGGCGCCGATCGGAGATGCGGATCCCATGAGCCTCCAGCGCCAAGTCTTGACCTGGACCGCCATGCTGGTCCTGTCGGTGCTGGTGCTCTACGCGCTGTCCGGCGTGCTGGCGCCGTTCCTGGCCGGCATCACGGTGGCGTATTTCCTCGACCCGCTCGCCTCCAAGCTCGAGCGCCTGGGGCTGAACCGGGCCGGGGCCGCGGCGCTCATCATGCTGCTGTCGCTCGCCGTGGTGCTGGTCGCCCTGGTGCTGCTGCTGCCCATCCTGGCGCACCAGCTCGCCGCCTTCGTGATCAACCTCCCCGGCATCGCGGCGAAGCTGCAGGACCTGCTGATCGCCCAGGCCGAGGCCCTCGTCCAGACCTACGGCGGCGAGACGCTGCGCAAGCTCGGCGTCTCGGGTCCCATCACCAGCGCCGACGTGCAGGGCTCGCTCGGCAGCGTCGTGGGCCAGGCCACCAACTACGCCATCGGCTTCGTGAACGGCATCTGGTCGGGCAGCCGCGCCCTGTTCGGCCTGTTCTCGCTCCTGGTGATCACGCCCGTCGTCGCCTTCTACATCCTCCTCGACTGGCGGCGCATGGTGCGGGCCATCGACGGGTGGATCCCGCCGCACCACCGCGCCGACGTGCGCGCCATCGCCCGCGACATCGACCGGGCGCTCGCCGGCTTCGTCCGCGGCCAGACCATCGTGTCGCTGATCCTCGGCGCCTGGTACGCCACGGGGCTCACGCTGGCGGGGCTGAACTTCGGCTTCCTGCTCGGCATCGCGGGCGGCTTCTTCAGCTTCGTGCCCTATTTCGGCTCGCTGACGGTGCTGATCGTCGCCATGGCGGTCGCCACGGTCCAGAGCTGGCCCGACTGGCACCTCATCGCCGTCGTGGCCGGCACCGTCATGTTCGGGCAGGTGCTCGAAGGCTATGTCCTCGGCCCCTATCTCGTGGGCAATTCGATCGGGCTGCATCCCGTGTGGCTCATGCTGGCGCTCGTCGTCTGTTCGTCGGTCTTCGGCTTCGCGGGGCTCCTCGTCGCGGTGCCGCTGTCGGCGGCGGGCGGCGTGCTGGCGCGCTTCGCGCTGCGCCGCTATCTCGCGAGCCCGCTCTACACCGGCGAGCCCGAACGGCCCGCCGCCGGAGCCGTGACGTTCGAGCCCCGCATCGTCGAGGCGGCGCGCGATTGAGCCAACTGCCGCTCCCCTTCGACCATGTGCCGCGCTTCGGGCTCGCCGATTTCATGCCCTCGGGGTCCAATGCGCCGGCGCTGGCCGCCGTCGAGCGCTGGCCCGCATGGCCAGATCGGGTGCTGCTCCTCGTCGGCCCGCCGGGGTCCGGCAAGAGCCATCTCGCGCGCATCTGGGCGGCGCGGGCCGATGCCGTGGCGCTGGCACGGCGCGACTTCGAGCGCGATGTCGATGCCTTGGCGCGCCGCAACGGCGTCATCGAGGACGCGGACCGCGCCGCGCTGCCCGAGGCGGCGCTGTTCCACTACCTGAATCTCGTGCGCGAGCGCGGCGTCTCGGTCCTGGTCACGGCCCGCGCGCTTCCGGCGGCCTGGTCGCTCACGACCCCGGACCTCGTGTCGCGCCTGCGGCTCGCCCCGGCGGTCGCCATCGCGCCGCCCGACGAGGCGCTGATGCGGGCCGTGCTCGCCAAGCTCTTCGCCGACCGGCAACTCGCCGTCGACGAGAGCCTCATCCACTACCTGGCGCTGCGTCTCGAGCGGTCGCTCGCCGCCGCCCACGGTGCCGTCGAGGCGCTCGACCGCGCCAGTCTCGACAGCGGGCGCCGGATCAGCCGGCAGCTCGCCGCAGGTCTCTTCGGCGAGCCGCAGCTTGACGACGATTGAGCCGATGTCATCCTCCCGACACAGCCGAAGGCGACAGAGTCGCGCGTCGCGGCAGGAGTTGGAACGATGTCCCTGATCGAGGAAACCCCGGCACAGACTCGGGTGGACGAGCAGGACTCGGCCCGACCGCCACTCCTCGATCAGCCCGGGCGTTTCATCAATCGCGAGTTGTCCTGGCTCGAGTTCAATCGCCGGGTGCTCGAGGAAGCGTCGAACCGCAACCATCCGCTGCTCGAACGTCTGCGGTTCCTGTCGATCTCGGCCAACAACCTCGACGAGTTCTTCATGGTCCGGGTGGCCGGTCTCTACGGCCAGGTCCGGTCGGGCGTCACCACCGTGTCGCAGGACGGGCTGTCGCCGGCCGAGCAGATGGCCCGCATCGGCGAGAAGGCCAAGCAGCTCGTCGACGAGCAGCAGCGCCGCACGCTGGCGCTGCGGGCGGAACTCGGCGCAGAGGGCATCCACATCATCGACCCGTTCGACCTGTCGCGGCCCGAGCGGGAATGGCTGCAGGACTATTTCCTCCAGCACATCTTCCCCGTGCTGACGCCCCTCGCGGTCGACCCCGCCCATCCCTTCCCGTTCATCCCCAACCTCGGCTTCACCCTGGCGCTCGACCTCAAGCGCAAGGCGGACAGCCGCGAACTCCACGCCCTGGTGCGCCTGCCCGCCAAGGGCGAACGCTTCATCCGCGTGCCTGACGGGCTGGCGGGCGGCGCCGTCCATGTGGTGACGCTCGAAACGCTCGTCGCCATGCATATCCCGCGGCTGTTCCCCGGCTACGAGGTGCACGGCCAGGGCGTGTTCCGCGTGATCCGCGACTCCGACCTCGAAGTCGAGGAGGAGGCGGAGGACCTGATGCTGTTCTTCGAGAGCGCGCTGAAGCGCCGCCGCCGCGGCTCGGTGATCCGGCTCGAGATCGATGCCGGCATGCCCGAGAAGCTGAGGCTGCTCATCGCCGACGAACTCGACACCGCCGCCGACCAGAGCTTCACCATCGACGGCCTGCTGGCCCTGAACGACCTGTCGGAACTCGTGGGCATCGACCGGCCGGACCTGAAGTTCAAGCCCTACAATGCCCGCTTCCCGGAGCGCGTCCGCGACAATTCGGGCGATTGTTTCGCCGCCATCCGCCAGAAGGACCTCGTCGTCCACCACCCCTACGAGTCCTTCGACGTGGTGGTGCAGTTCATCACGCAGGCGGCGCACGACCAGAACGTCGTCGCCATCAAGCAGACGCTCTACCGCACCTCCAAGGACAGCCCGATCGTCCGCGCCCTGATCGAGGCCGCGGAGGCGGGCAAGTCCGTCACCGCCCTCGTCGAGCTCAAGGCGCGTTTCGACGAGGAGGCCAACATCCGCTGGGCGCGGGACCTCGAACGCGCCGGCGTCCAGGTGGTCTTCGGCTTCATCGAGCTCAAGACGCATGCCAAGCTGTCGATGGTGGTGCGGCGCGAGGCCGGCAACCTCGTCACCTACTGCCACGTCGGCACCGGCAACTATCACCCGCAGACGGCGCGCATCTACACCGACATCTCGTTCTTCACGGCCGATCCGGTGATCGCCCGCGACGTGTCGCGCATGTTCAACTTCATCACCGGCTACGCCGAACCCGCCGGGCTCGAACGCATGGCGGTCTCGCCGCTGACGCTCAAGGCGCGCCTGCTCCAGCACATCGCCGAGGAGATCGCCTTCGCGGAAGCCGGCAAGCCCGCCGCCTTCTGGGGGAAGTGCAATTCCCTCGTCGACGCGGAGATCATCGACGCGCTCTACGCGGCGAGCCGCGCCGGCGTGCAGGTGACGCTGGTGGTGCGCGGCATCTGCTGCCTGCGGCCGGGCGTGCCGGGCCTGTCCGACAACATCCAGGTGAAATCCATCATCGGCCGCTTCCTGGAGCATGCCCGCGTCTACGCCTTCGGCGGGGGCTACGGCCTGCCGCACAACAAGGCCCGCGTGTACATCTCCTCGGCCGACCTGATGGCCCGCAACCTCGACCGCCGCGTCGAGGCGCTGCTGCCGATCACCAATCCGACTGTGCACGACCAGGTGCTGAACCAGATCATGATCGCCAACCTGATCGACAACCAGCAGAGTTACCGTGTATTGCCCGACGGCGGCAGTGAGCGGATGTCCCCGGCGGAGGGGGAAGAGCCGTTCAATGCTCATAATTATTTCATGACGAACCCGAGTCTCTCCGGACGTGGCAAATCCCTTCGCGAATCAAGCCCCAAGACTCTCCTCAGGCGTCTCGAGTCCCGCCGCTGAGCGCCTGGGCGTCGCGGCCGTGACGCGGGGCGGGAGCGCGCCGACCGGCCGGCCCGTCGCCATCGTGGACATCGGTTCGAACTCGGTCCGCCTCGTCGCCTACGAACGCCTGTCGCGCGCGCCGACCCCGATCTTCAACGAGAAGGTGCTCTGCGGGCTGGGCCGGGGCGTGGCCACCACGGGCCTCCTCGGCACCGAAGCCATGGAGCGGGCGCTGTCGGCGCTGCGTTCCTTCCGGCTGCTGTGCCGCAACCTCGGCGTCGCGGAGGTCCATGTGCTCGCCACCGCGGCGGCCCGGGATGCCCGCAACGGCCCCGCCTTCCTCGAAGCCGCCACGGCGGCGGTCGGCGCCGGGATCGAGCTCATCGGCGGCACGCGCGAGGCCGAATTGTCGGCGCTCGGCGTCTCCTCCGGTTTCCACCGGGCCGATGGCGTCGTGGGCGACATGGGCGGCGGTTCGCTGGAACTGATCGACGTGCGGCGCCTGTCGCTCGGCCGCGGCGTGTCGCTGCCGCTGGGCGGCCTCGCGCTGCTCGATGCCAGCAAGGGCTCGCCCAAGCGCGCCGCCCGCATCGCGCGCGACCACCTCGCCAAGGGGGCGCCCATGCGGGTGCTCGAGGGGCGGACCTTCTACGCCGTGGGCGGCACCTGGCGGGCGCTGGCCAAGCTCCACATGGCGAGCCGCAACTATCCCCTGAACGTGATGCACGGCTACAGCATCCCGGCCACCGAGGCGGTCGAACTCGGCGCGCTGGTCGAGCGTGCCGATGCCGAGAACCTCGGCGGCATCGCGGCGGTGGCGGCGGCGCGGCGGCCGCTCCTCGCCTACGGGGCCGCCGTGCTGGACGAGATCATCCGCCTCGGCCGGCCGCGGGACGTCGTGATCTCGGCCATGGGGGTGCGCGAGGGCCTGCTGTTCGAACGGCTGACGGCCGAGGAGCGCCTCGAAGACCCGCTCTTCGCGGCGGCCCACGAGATGAACGCCGAGCGCTCGCGCAGCCCGCGTCACGGCGCGGACCTCTGCGACTGGACGGACCGGTTCTACGCCTCGGCGGCGCTGCCCGAGACCGCCGAGGAGGTCCGGCTGCGGCACGTCGCCTGCCTCATGGCGGACGTCGCCTGGCGGGCGCATCCCGACTACCGCGGCGACCACGCGCTCAGCGCCATCGCCAACGGGACCTTCGCGGGCGTGGATCATCCGGGCCGCGCCTTCCTGGCGCTGGCGGTATCGTTCCGGCATGGCGGGGGCGACGACGAGGCTCAGGCGGGCCTGCGGGCGCTGCTCACCCCGCAGGCTCTGGAGCGCGCCCGCCTGCTCGGCGCCGTGATGCGCGTGGCCTACATGCTGTCGGCCGCGATGGGCGGGGTGCTGCCGCGCACGGCGCTGCGGTCGAGCCGCACCAAGGTCGTGCTGGGCCTGCCGGCCGACCTCGCGGACCTCGCCAGCGAGCGCTGCGTCGCCCGCCTGCGCCAGCTTGCCAAGCTGCTCGGCCGCGAGGCCGAGGTGAAGGTGGACTGACGGCCCGACCCGGCTCCCGGGCGAGGGCGGTTCAGACCTCCGGCGGAGCGCCGTCCTGCCATTCGAGCGCCACGACCTTGCCGTTCTCGACCGTGAGGGCGAGGCGGCCGTTCTTGAGATCGAGGGCCTTGGCGCCGAACATCGTCCTGCGCCATCCGTCGAGCGCCGGCACGGCGGCGGTGTCGCTGGCCGCGATGGCCTCGAGGTCGTCGACGTTGGCGATCAGCTTGGCAGCCACCCCGTGGGCGTCGGCGACCTGGCGCAGCAGCACCTTCAGCAGTTCCACGGTGGCGCCGTTGCCGCCGCCGTTCGAGCGGCGCTCGCGGTCGAGCCGCGGCAGCGTCTTGGGATCGCGGGCGAGCCCGCGTTCGACGGCCGCCAGCATCTCGGGGCCGAGGCGGGACTTGTCCATGCCGCGGGGCACGGCCCGCAGGTCGCCGAGCGCGTCCGGCGTGCGCGGCGCCGCCGTCGCGACCTCGATCATCGCGTCGTCCTTCAGGATGCGCGAGCGCGGCACGTCGCGCGTCTGCGCCTCGGCCTCGCGCCAAGCCGCGAGTTCCATCATGACGGCGAGGTCGCGCGGCTTGCGCAGCTTGGAGCGGAACCGCTCCCAGGCCTGGTCGGGGTGCTGCTCGTAGGTGGCGGGAGAGAGCAGGGTCCGCATCTCGTCGGCCAGCCAGCCGGTGCGCCGCGAGGCTTCGAGCTGCTTGACGAGGACCCTGTAGATGTCGCGCAGATGCGTGACGTCCGCCAACGCATAGGTGACTTGGGCGCTGGTCAGCGGCCGGCGCGCCCAGTCGGTGAAGCGGGACGACTTGTCGATCGTGACCCGGCACAGCGTCTGGGCGAGCTCGCTGTAGGACACCTGGTCGCCGAAGCCGCAGACCATGGCGGCCACCTGGGTGTCGAACAGCGGATGGGGCAGGCGGCCCGACATCTTCCAGATGATCTCGAGGTCCTGGCGCGCGGCGTGGAAGACTTTGACGACGTCGGGGTTCGCCATGAGGTCGAGGAAGGGGATGAGGTCGATATCGGGCGCCAGCGCGTCCACCACCACCGCTTCCTCGTCCGAGGCGAGCTGAAGCACGCAGAGCTTGGGCCAGAAGGTCGTCTCGCGCAGGAACTCGGTGTCCACGGTCACGAACGGGTGCTGGGCCAGGCGGCGGCAGACGGCCGCGAGCTCTTCGGTGGTGGTGATCAGTGTCATGCGGCTCCCTTAGCGCAAGCGCGCGCGCGTTGCGAGCGGCGCGGGGCCGATGGCCGACGATCGGCCGCGATGCCACGGACCACGGCGCCGCGACCGGGTCAGACCTTTTGACAGGCCGTCGGGAAACGTGACAAAGCCCCTGGCGACGGTCGTGCCCGCCGGCGGCCCGCTCCGCCCTGGGCACCCCTCGCCCGCACGATCCAAAGTCCCGAGAGTGTCCCATGCACCGCTACCGCACCCACACCTGCGGCGCCCTGAGCGAAGCCGACATCGGCCGCGATGTCCGTCTGGCCGGCTGGTGCAACCGGATCCGCGACCACGGCGGCGTTCTGTTCATCGACCTGCGCGACCACTATGGCGTGACGCAGGTCGTCATCGATCCCGACTCGCCGGCCTTCGCCGAAGGCCAGACCCTGCGCTCCGAATGGGTGGTGCGGGTCGATGGCCCGGTGCGCCGTCGCCCGAGCGGGACCGAGAACGCCGACATGGCGACCGGCCAGGTCGAGCTCTATGCCTCCGCCATCGAGGTGCTGGGCCCCGCCGCCGAGCTGCCCCTGCCGGTCGCGGGCGAGCAGGACTACCCTGAGGAGACGCGGCTGAAGTACCGCTTCCTCGACCTGCGCCGCGAGCGCCTGCACAAGAACATCATGCTGCGCTCGCGCGTGATCGACAGCCTGCGCACCCGCATGAAGGGCCAGGGCTTCACCGAGTTCCAGACGCCGATCCTCACCGCCTCCTCGCCCGAGGGGGCGCGCGACTACCTCGTGCCCTCGCGCGTCCACCCCGGCAAGTTCTACGCCCTGCCGCAGGCGCCCCAGCAGTTCAAGCAGCTCATCATGGTGGCGGGCTTCGACCGCTATTTCCAGATCGCGCCCTGCTTCCGCGACGAGGACGCCCGGGCCGACCGCTCGCCCGGCGAGTTCTACCAGCTCGACATCGAGATGAGCTTCGTCACGCAGGACGACGTGTTCGACACGGTCGAGCCGGTGCTGCGCGGGGTCTTCGAGGAGTTCGGCGGCGGCCGGCCGGTGACGCAGCGCTTCACCCGCATTCCCTACGCGACCTCGATGCTGAAATACGGCAACGACAAGCCCGACCTGCGCAACCCGCTGATCATCGCCGACGTCAGCGCGGAATTCGCCGACGACGCCGTCTCCTTCAAGGCCTTCAAGGCCGTCGTCGCCTCGGGCGGCGTCGTGCGGGCCATCCCCGCGCCGGCTGCGGCCGCGCAGCCGCGCTCCTTCTTCGACAAGCTCAACGACTGGGCGCGGGGCGAGGGGGCGGCGGGCCTCGGCTATGTCGTGCTCGAGGGCGAGGCCGGCGCCATCGCCGGCAAGGGGCCGATCGCCAAGTTCATCCCTCCCGAGGTGCTGGCCCGCATCGCCGAGAAGGCCGGTGTCGGCCCCGGCGACGCCGTCTTCTTCGCCGCCGATACGGAAGCCAAGGCGGCACGCCTCGCCGGCCTCGCCCGCACCCGGATCGGCCGCGAGTTGAAGCTGATCGACGAGGACCGGTTCGAACTCTGCTGGATCGTCGACTTCCCGATGTACGAGTACAACGAGGACGACAAGAAGATCGACTTCTCCCATAACCCCTTCTCGATGCCGCAGGGGGGGCTCGAAGCGCTCGACACGATGGATCCGCTCGACATCAAGGCCTACCAGTACGACATCGTCTGCAACGGCATCGAACTGTCCTCGGGCGCCATCCGGAACCATCGGCCGGACGTGATGCGCCGCGCCTTCGCCATCGCGGGCTATCCGGCGGAGGTGCTGGAGGAACGGTTCGGCGGCATGTACCGCGCCTTCCAGTACGGCGCCCCGCCCCACGGCGGCATCGCGCCCGGCGTCGACCGCATCGTCATGCTGCTGGCCGGCGAGGAGAACCTGCGCGAGGTCGTGCTGTTCCCGATGAACCAGCGCGCCGAGGACCTCCTGATGGGCGCGCCGGCGCCGGCGACGCCCAAGCAGCTGCGCGAGCTGCACATCCGCTCCACCGCCGTGCCGGCGGCAGACACCGCGGCGCCCTCGACGCCGCCGCTCGTCTCGCCGCATTCGGCCTGACGCGTCGCGAAGGGGCGGGCCGGGTCCGTGCAGACCGTCGTCTGCATCCGCTGGGGACGGGAATACGGGGCCGACTACGTCAACCGGCTCCATCGCGCCGTCATGCGCAACGTTTCGCGCCCGACGCGGTTCGTCGCCTTCACGGACCCGATCGACGGGCTCGATCCCGGCATCGACGCCCGCCCGATCCCACCCATCCGGTTGCCGCCGGGCCTGAAGCCCGGCCCCTGGCGCAAGCTGGCGCTGTGGGCCGCGGGCCCGGATGGCGGGCTTGGCGGGCTCGCCGGCGACCTCCTGTTCCTCGACCTCGACATCCTGGTGACGGGATCGCTCGATCCGCTGTTCGACCATGAACCGGGCAAACTCGTCCTCGTGCGCAACCCCACCCAGGGGCGCCGGGATGGCATCGGCAATTCGTCGGTGATGCGCTTCCGGGCCGGATCGGCGCCGCATCTCGTGACGGATTTCGAGGCCGACGCGGTCCGCCTGTCGTACCGGTTCGACAACGAGCAGATCTACGTCACCAAGGCGTCGCGGCTCCCGATCGCCTTCTGGCCGGAAGCCTGGTGCCCGAGCTTCAAGCACGGGCTGCTGCCGCCCTGGCCGCTCTACCTCGTCCGCGCGCCGGTGCTCCCGCCGGAGGCGCGGGTCGTGGTGTTCACGGGCCACCCGCGCCCGGACGAGGCGCTGGAGGGGCGGTGGCCCGCCAAGTGGTACAAGAAGTTCTACCGGTCCCTGCCGCCCGTGCCCTGGGTGGCGGACCATTGGCGGTGAGGCGGGCCGCCGCTCAGTAGCGGCGGAACAGGCTCACCAGCACGCCCTGCACCTTGACCCGCTCCGGCCCGAAGATGCGCGTCTCGTAGGCGGCGTTGGCGGGCTCGAGCGCCACCGAAGCGCCGCGCCGGCGCAGACGCTTCAGCGTCGCCTCCTCGTCGTCGACCAGCGCCACCACGATGTCGCCGGTATTGGCCGTGTCCTGCCGGCGGATGATCACGGTGTCGTTGTCGAGGATGCCGGCCTCGACCATCGAGTCCCCCCGGACCTCCAGGGCGAAATGTTCGCCGGAGGCGAGGAAGTCGGCCGAGATCGCGATCGTGTGGCTCTGGGTCTGGATCGCCGAGATCGGCGTGCCGGCCGCGATCCGGCCCATGACGGGGATCTCGTAGGCGCCCGGCAGGTCGCGCACGGGCTCGGACCGGAAGGCGGCGGCAGCGGGCTTGGGCGCCGGCTTGCCCCCCTTGACGACGGTCGGCGAGAAGCCCTTGGGCCGTGCGGCGTCGGCGGCGGCCTGTTCGGGCAGGCGCAGCACTTCGAGCGCCCGGGCCCGGTTCGGCAGGCGCCGGATGAAGCCGCGTTCCTCGAGTGCCATGATGAGGCGGTGGATGCCGGACTTGGACTTCAAGTCCAGCGCATCCTTCATCTCGTCGAAGGACGGCGGCACGCCGGTCTTCTGCAGGCGGGCGTGGATGAAGCGGAGCAACTCGCTCTGTTTCTCGGTCAGCATGGCGGTGCCTCGCTCGCGGAAGACGGCCGGCGGGCGCCATCTGCGCCTGTCCCGACTCGCCTAAAACAAACCATGAACGAGAACTATATGTTCCCCGTGCGTTCCGCAAGCATAGAGCGCCGCCCGGTCTGGTCTTGGGCTGTTTTCCCGCAGATCACACCGCACCCGCTCTGCCGCGTCCCTGCCCTTAGGCGCCGAGGCGGTCGAGCCGGATGATGCGGCAGGGGGCTCCCGCGGCCGCGGCGGGCGCGTGCGGGGGGCGGATCACCAGGCAATCGGCATCCGACAGGGCCTTCAGCAGCGAGGAGTCCTGGCGCAGTCCGGCCTCGACGCGGGGCAGGCCATCCTCGGCCCCGACGAGCCGGGCCCGCACGTAGTCCTGCCGGTCGTCGTTGGCCGGCATGGGCGCCGACAGGACCGCGGCTTCGGTCACGTCCTCGGCGGCGGCGCGGTCGCCCGCCAGCGCCCGCACGAGCGGGACGACGAACAGCATGCCGCAGACGATGGCCGAGACCGGGTTGCCGGGCAGGCCGAGCACCTGCATGGCGCCGAGGCGACCGTGCATCAGGGGCTTGCCGGGGCGCATGGCGACGCGCCAGAAGCCGAGGTCCAGGCCTCCGGCCACCAGGGCCCGCTGCACGAGGTCGTGGTCGCCGACCGACGCGCCCCCCAGCGTCACCAGCAGGTCGGCGCCGGCCGCGCGGGCCTCGCCGAAACGCGCCGCGAGTTCGTCGAGGTCGTCGCCCGCGAGGCCGAGGTCCACGATCTCCGCTCCGGCGGCCTCGGCCAGCGCCATGACGGCGTAGCCGTTCGAGGCGACGATCTGGCCGGGGCCGGGCGTGGCGCCGGGCAGGACGAGTTCGTCGCCGGTCGCCAGCACGGCGACCCGCGGGCGGCGGAACACCGGGAGGGCCGCGTGGTTCATGGCGGCGGCCAACGCGAGGTCCGAGCTGCCGAGCCGGCGGCCGGCGGTCAGCAGCACCTCGCCCTCGCGGAAGTCCTGACCGGCGCGGCGGATGTGCCGGCCGGGCGCCTCGGACCGTTCGACGACGACGCGCCCGTCGCCGGCGCGCGTGTTCTCCTGGATCACCACGGCGTCGGCGCCGGCGGGCACGGGCGCGCCGGTGAAGATCCGCACCGCCTGGCCGGGGCCGACCTCGCCCGCGAAGGCGCGGCCGGCCGCGCTCTCGCCGACGACGTCCAGCACCGCCGGCACGGCCGCGACGTCGCCGGCCCGCAGCGCATAGCCGTCCATCGCCGAGACGTCGCAGGGCGGCTGGGTGCGCCGGGCGGCGAGGTCGCGCGCCAGCACCCGACGGGCGGCCCCGCGCAGCGGCAGGGTCTCGACCACGGCGGGAGGCGCCGCGCTCTCGAGGATCAGGCGCAGGGCCTCCGCCACGGGCGTGAGCGGCGAAGGCGTCATGGGGCGGCGGCCTCCGCCACGAAGTCGCCGGACTTGCCGCCGCGCTTCTCGATCAGGCGGATGTCGGTGATGCGGATGCCGCGGTCCACCGCCTTCACCATGTCGTAGACCGTCAGGCAGGCCACCGAGACGGCGGTCAGCGCTTCCATCTCGACGCCGGTGCGGCCGGAGGTCTTCACCGTGGCCCGCACCGCCACGCGCGGCGGGTCGGCCAGGACGGTCAGGTCGAGCTTGACGGAGGTGAGCGCCAGCGGGTGGCAGAGGGGGATCAGCTCGTGGGTGCGCTTGGCCGCCATGATGCCGGCGATCCTCGCGGTGCCCAGCACGTCGCCCTTCTTGGCGTCGCCGGTGCGGATGAGGTCCAGCGTCTCGGGCGCCATCAGGACGAGGCCCTCCGCCACGCCGATGCGGTCCGTCACGACCTTGGCGCCGACATCCACCATCCTGGCGTCACCGGCGGCGTCGATATGGGTGAGGCCGCTCATGGCGCCGGGGCCTCGGCCAGGAGGGCTTCCGTGGCGGCCGCGACGTCGGGCTGGCGCATCAGGCTTTCCCCGACCAGCACCGTGCGGATGCCGACGCGCGCCAGCCGGGCGCAATCGGACGGCGTGACGATGCCGCTTTCGCCGACCGCGATCCGGTCCGGCGGGATGCGGGGCGCGAGGCGCTCCGAGGTCGCGAGATCGGTCTCGAAGGTCCGCAGGTCGCGGTTGTTGACGCCGACGAGGCGGCAGGGCAGCGCCAGCGCCCGGTCGAGTTCCGCCTCGGTATGGACCTCCACAAGAACGTCCATGCCGAGGTCCTCGGCGGCCGCCGCGACATCGCGCGCCGCGGCGTCGTCGAGCGCCGCCATGATGACCAGGATGCAGTCGGCGCCCCAGGCGCGCGCCTCGACGCATTGGTAGGGATCGAACATGAAGTCCTTGCGCAGGGCCGGCAGGCCGCAGGCGTCGCGCGCCGCGCCGAGGAACTCCGGCGCCCCCTGGAACGAGGGCGCGTCGGTCAGCACCGACAGGCAGGCGGCGCCTCCCGCCGCATAGGCCCGGGCGAGGTCGGCGGGCACGAAGTCGGGCCGGATCAGGCCTTTGGACGGGCTCGCCTTCTTGATCTCGGCGATCAGCGCCAGGCGGCCGTCCGCGTGCTTCGCCGCGATCGCGCGGGCGAAGCCGCGCGGGGGCGGCTGGTCGGCGGCACGGCGGCGCAGTTCGGCCAGCGGCACGCGCAGCTTGGCCTCGGCGATCTCGCGGCGCTTGTAGGTTTCGATCCGGTCGAGGATATCGGCCACGGTCAGGCGCTCCGGGAGGCGGGCTCGTCGGCGGTGGATGCCGCGACGAGCCGGGCCAGCGTGTCGGCGGCGCGGCCCTCGTCGATGGCGCGGGCCGCCATGTCGGCGCCCTCGCGCAGCGTGGCGGCCCGGCCCGCGACCACGAGCGCTCCGGCGGCGTTGAGCAGCGCGATGTCGCGATAGGGCGTGCGGGCGCCGGCCAGCACGGCGCGCAGCGCCGCGGCATTGTGCGCCGGGTCGCCGCCCCGGAGGTCGGCGGCGGCGGCCCGCGCCAGGCCGGCGTCCTCCGGCGCGACGTCGAACAGGCGGATCGCGCCATCGCTGAGTTCGGCCACGCTGGTCGGGCCGGTCGTCGTCATCTCGTCGAGCCCGTCCGACCCGTGCACGACCCAGACGCGCCGGCTGCCGGCGTTGCGCATGACTTCGGCCAGCGGCTCCAGCCAGGCGCGCGAGAAGACGCCCAGCAGCTGGGCGCGCACGCCCGCGGGGTTCGACAGCGGCCCGAGCAGGTTGAAGATCGTCCGCGTGCCGAGTTCGACGCGGGCCGCCGCGACGTGGCGCATGGCGGCGTGGTGGGCCGCCGCCATCATGAAGCCGATGCCGGCTTCGGCGAGGCAGCGCTCGACGGCGGCGGGGGACCCGCCGACCCGCACGCCGAGCGCCGCGAGCACGTCGCTGGAGCCCGACCGCGAGGAGGCCGCCCGGTTGCCGTGTTTGGCGACCGGCACGCCGCAGGCCGCCACCACGATGGCGGCGAGGGTCGACACGTTGTAGGAGCCCGCGCCATCCCCGCCCGTACCCACGATGTCGATGGCGTCGGGCGGAGCCGAGACGCGCGCCATGCGGGCCCGCATGGCGGCGACGGCGCCCGTGATCTCCTCCACGGTCTCGCCCCGCACGCGCAGGCCCATCAGGAAGGCGCCCGTCTGGGCGGGCGTCACCTCGCCGGACAGCAGGTGATCGAAGGCGGCCTCGGCCTCGGCCCGCGTCAGCGCGGCGCCGGTCGCGAGCTTGCCGAGCAGCGGCTTGAACCCGTCCATCAGCGCGCGCCCTCGGCGCGGGCACCCGCCGCAGCCGCCCGGCCTTCGTTCCAGGCCGCCGCGATGTCGAGGAAGTTCTTCAGGATGACGCGGCCGTTCTCGGACGCGATGCTTTCCGGGTGGAACTGTACGCCATGCACCGGATGGCTGCGGTGCGACAGGCCCATGATGGTGCCGTCGTCCGACCGCGCCGTCACTTCGAGTTCGGCCGGCAGCGTGGCCTCGTCGACGATCAGCGAATGGTAGCGGGTCGCCTGGAAGGCGCCGTTGATGCCGCGGAACACCGCGCGCCCGTCATGCGCGATGGTCGACACCTTGCCGTGCATGGGCAGGCTCGCCCGCACGACCTGGCCCCCGTAGACATCCCCGATCGCCTGGTGGCCGAGGCAGACGCCGAGCATCGGTACGGTGTCGCCGCCCCGCTGCAGCAGCTCGCGGCACACGCCGGCCTCCTTGGGCGTGCAGGGCCCGGGCGACAGCACGATGGCGTCGGGCTGCCCGGCCAGGATCTCGTCGGCGCTGGCGGCGTCGTTGCGCACCACGGTCACGTCGGCGCCGAGCGCGCCGAGGTCGTGGAACAGGTTCCAGGTAAAGCTGTCGTAATTGTCGACGAGGGTGACTCTCGGCACGGGGAACCTGCCTTTCCAAGGGTGCGGGCAGCTTTGGAGCGGGCGCCTCGCGAGGTCAAGGCGAGGCGCCATGCCGCGGCCCGCGCGCCACACGGCTTTGGCACGGGATCGGCTTTCCGCTATCACGGGTGGACGGATGCCGCGCGGCGCGGCGTCGTATCGACGCGGAAAAGATGGCTCCCATCGAAATGCCTACCGTGCCGCCTCCGGTGCCGGACCTGTCGGCCTGCGAGCGGGAACGGATCCATATGCCGGGCGCCATCCAGCCTCACGGCTGCCTGCTGTTCTGCACCCTGCCGTCCTGGATCGTGCGCACGGTGTCGGCCAACGCCGGCCAGTTCCTCGGGCGGGACGCCGAGTCGCTGCTCGATGCCACGCTGGACTCCATCCTGCCCGACAAGACGCTGCACGACCTGCGCAACGTCCTCCAGGCCTCCATGGTGTCGGGCGGGGCCGAGCGCCTGCTCGACCAGCCGATCGACGACGGGCCGGAGCGCTACGACCTCACCGTGCACATGTCGGCCTCGAACGCCGTGGTGGAGATCGTGCCGCGGCGCGGCGCCGACACGCTCGCCACCGATGCCATCACCCTGGTGAAGAGCATGGTGGGGCGGCTCAGGCGGGCCCCGACGCTTGAACGCTTCCTGCACCTCGCCGCCCATCAGGTCCGCGCCGTCACGGGCTTCGACCGCGTCATGGTCTACAGGTTCCTGCCCGACGGGACCGGCGAGGTGAAGGCCGAGGCCCTGCGCACCGGCCTCACCCCGTTCCTCGGCCTGCGCTACCCGGCCTCCGACATCCCCGCGCAGGCGCGCGCCCTCTACCGCCGCCAGTGGCTGCGCCTCATCCCCGACGTCGACTACACGCCCGTGCCCCTGCTGGCGCGCTCCGAGGCGGAGGCCGAAGCCGACCTCAGCCTCGCGACGCTGCGCAGCGTGTCGCCCGTGCATCTCGAATACCTGCGCAACATGGACTCGCACGCGACCCTGACCGTCTCGCTGATGGTGGGAGACGCGCTGTGGGGCCTCATCGCCTGCCACCACGCCTCGCCGCGGCGCATCTCGTCGTCGACCTGCGCGGCGACGGAACTCTTCGGCCAGATCTTCTCCCTGCAGATCGAGGCCAAGGAGCAAGCGCGCGAGCTCATGCTGGCCGACGAGCTGCGCAAGGCGCACGACCGGCTGATCGGCGCCATGTCGGCCGAGATCTCGGTCTTCGACGATCCCGCGCGGTTCCGCGACGCCGTGGTCGACATGATCCCCTGCGACGGCTTCGGCACCTGGTCGGAGAAGGGTTTCGTCGGCGTCGGCGTCACTCCGCCGGCCGAGGCCATACCCGACCTCCTGCGCCATCTGGGCGAGAAGGACCCCCAGCAGCCCTATGCCACCGCCGCGCTCTCGCGCGAGCTGCCCTCGGCGGCGGCCTACGTGCCCGACGTGAGCGGCGTTCTGTCGATCCCCTTCTCGCGCACCCGCCGCGAATACCTCCTCTTCTTCCGCCGCGAGGTGGTGCAGACCGTGGCGTGGGGCGGCGATCCCACCAAGCCCGCCATCGTCGAGCCGGGCGGCGCCCGCATCGGCCCGCGCAAGAGCTTCGAGGCCTGGAAGGAGATCGTGCGCGGCCAGTGCGTTCCCTGGCGGCCGGCCGAGGTGCAGATCGCCGAAACGCTGCGCATCTCGCTGCTCGAGGTGATCCTGCGGCGGGCCGACCTCGTCAACAACGAGCGCCGCGTCGCGCAGGAGAGCCAGGCGATCCTCATCGCCGAGCTGAACCATCGCGTGAAGAACATCCTGGCGCTGATCCGGTCGCTGGTGCGCCAGAGCCGGCAGAACGCCATCACCATGGAGGGCTTCGCGGGCGATCTCGAACATCGCATCCGCGCCCTCGCGCTGGCGCACGACCAGCTCACCCAGACCGGCTGGCACCGCGCGCCGCTCCGGCGGCTGCTCGAAGCCGAGGCTCGCGCCTGGACCAGCTCGGCGGACCGGGTCGCGCTCGCCGGCCCGGGGGTGACGCTCGACTCGCGCGCCTACCAGACGCTGGCGCTGGTGTTCCACGAGATGATGACCAACGCCGCCAAATACGGGGCGCTCAGCCGTTCGCCGGGGCGCCTGACCGTGTCCTGGACGCGCGAGCCGAACGGCGACCTGCGCATCGACTGGCGCGAGCTCGGCGGGCCGCTGGTGAAGCCGCCCGAGCGGCGCGGCTTCGGCAGCGTCATCGTGGAGCAGACGGTGCCCTTCGAGCTCCGCGGCGAGGCCCGGGTGGAGTACCTGGCCCAGGGCGTCCACGGCACCTTCGTGATCCCGGCCATCCACATCGGCGACGCCGCCGCCGACGAGAGCCTGCCGGTCGCCGCCATGGAGGCGCCCGCCGCGCTCAACGCCAAACGCCTGCTCCTCGTCGAGGACAGCATGATGATCGCGCTCGACGCCCAGGCCATGCTGGCCGAGGAGGGGCTGGACGTCGAAGTGGCGGGCACGATCGCGGATGCCCGGCGCCTGCTGGACGTCGACGCGTTCGATGTCGCGGTGCTCGACGTGAACCTTTCGGGCGAGACCAGCTTCGGGGTCGCCGACCAGCTCGTCTCGCTCGGCCTGCCCTTCGTCTTCGCGACCGGCTACGGGGAGAGCATCCTGGTGCCGGAGCGCTTCCGCATGGTGCCGGTCGTGTCCAAGCCCTACGACGGCTCGGCGCTGCGGGTGGCGCTCGGCGGCGTGCAGGCGGCCCTGGCAGTGCCGGCGGCGGCGCCCGCCGCCTGACCGGTCCGGCGCGCCGTCCACCGGAAGGACTCGGAAGCGCCATACTGGCGCTCGCCCGCGTGGGGCAAGCTCCGCGCGAGGTCCGTCCTGCCTTGTGTTTTGCCGGCCTTTGCGTTTGGTAGCCCGTTCCAGGGCAGCGCCGTGCCGTGCCCGTTGTCCCGAGACGATCCTGATGCGCTCCAGCCGATACTTCCTGCCGATCCTGCGCGAGACGCCGAAGGAAGCGGAGATCGTGTCGCACCGGCTGATGCTGCGGGCCGGCATGATCCGCCAGGAGGGCGCGGGGATCTACGCCTGGTTGCCGCTCGGCCTGCGCGTGCTGGAGAAGGTCAACGCCATCGTGCGCGAGGAGCAGAACCGCGCCGGCGCCATCGAGATCAAGATGCCCACCGTGCAATCGGCCGACCTGTGGCGCGAGTCCGGCCGCTACGACGATTACGGCAAGGAGATGCTGCGCATCAAGGACCGGCACGAGCGCGAGATGCTGTACGGGCCGACCAACGAAGAGATGGTGACGGAGATCTTCCGCGCCTCGGTGCGGTCCTACAAGGACCTGCCGCTGAACCTCTACCATATCCAGTGGAAGTTCCGCGACGAGGTGCGGCCCCGCTTCGGCGTGATGCGCTCGCGCGAGTTCCTGATGAAGGACGCCTACTCGTTCGACCTCGACGCCGCCGGCGCCCGCCACAGCTACAACCGGATGTTCGTCGCCTATCTGCGCACCTTCGCGCGGCTCGGCATGACCGCCATCCCCATGGTGGCCGACACGGGCCCGATCGGGGGCGACCTCAGCCACGAGTTCATCATCCTGGCCTCGACCGGCGAGAGCGAGGTCTTCTGCCACAAGGACTACCTCGGTTTCGCGCCGCCCCCGGCCGACATCGACTTCGACGACGTGGCGGGCCTGCAGGGCGTCGTCGACCATTGGACGTCGCGCTTCGCCGCCACGAGCGAGAAGTTCGACGCGGCGGCCTTCGATGCCGTGCCGGAGGGGGATCGCGTCTCGGCCCGGGGCATCGAGGTCGGGCACATCTTCTACTTCGGCACCAAATATTCCGAGCCCATGAACGCCGTGGTGAGCGGGCCGGACGGCAAGACCGTGCCGGTCCACATGGGTTCCTACGGCATCGGTCCCTCGCGCGTCGTGGCGGCGCTGATCGAGGCCGGCCACGACGAGAACGGCATCATCTGGCCCGACGCGGTCGCGCCCTTCACGGTCGGCATCGCCAACCTCAAGGTCGGCAACCCCGATACCGACGCGGCCTGCGAGACGCTCTACCGCGGCCTGCTGGCGGCCGGGGTCGACACGCTCTACGACGACCGCGACGAGCGGCCGGGCGCCAAGTTCGCCACGCTGGACCTCATCGGCGTGCCCTACCAGGTGCTGGTGGGCCCCAAGGGCCTGGCGGAGGGCCGGGTGGAGCTCAAGCATCGCCGCACCGGCGAGAAGGAACTGCTGGCGCCCGAGGAGGCGCTGGCGCGGCTCAGGGGCGTGGCGGCGCCCGGCGGCGTGCCCGCCCAGGCCGTCCGCTGAAGCCCGCGAGGAAAGCCGGAATGACGATGGCCCACGCCGAAGCCCCGGCCGCCGCGCGCGGCGGGGCGCGCGATACGCGCGCCTTCTCGTCCTTCGAATGGCTGGTGGCGCTGCGCTATCTCCGGGCGAGGCGGGCCAAGAGCTTCGTGTCGGTGATCGCGGGCTTCTCCTTCGCCGGCATCATGCTGGGGGTCGCCACGCTGATCGTGGTCATGTCGGTGATGAACGGGTTTCGCCAGGAGCTCCTGAGCAAGATCGTCGGCATCAACGGCCACGTCTTCGTGCAGGCCACCGACACGCCCTTCACCGACTACGACACGGTCGCGAAGCGGCTCGAAGCCGTACCGGGCGTCAAGCTGGTGATCCCGATGATCGAGGGCGCGGCCGGCGTCTCCTCGCCCTTCAACCAGTCCGGCGCGCTGATCCGGGGCATCTCGGGCTCGAACCTCCGGAGACTGCCCGGCATCGACGGCCATGTGGTGCAGGGCACGCTCGACAATTTCGACACGTCGGGCGGCGTCGCGGTCGGCCAGCGCCTCGCCGAGTCGCTGGGCCTCAGCCTCGGCGACCAGGTCTCGGTGCTGACCGCCAAGGGCGCCCAGACGCCGTTCGGCGTCGCGCCCCGCATCAAGAGCTACCCGGTGGTGGCCATCTTCCAGATCGGCATGTCCGAATTCGACTCGTCCTTCGTCTACATGCCGATGACGGAAGCGCAGAGCTACTTCAACAAGGACGGAGAAGCGTCGGTCATCGAGGTCTTCGTCGACGACCCCGACCACATGGACGCGGTGCGCCTGCGGCTCGACCGCGCGCTCGAGCGGCCGGCCGTGATGACGGACTGGCGCCAGCGCAACAAGACCTTCTTCGATGCGCTGAACGTCGAACGCAACGTGATGTTCATCATCCTCACGCTCATCGTGCTGGTGGCGGCGCTGAACATCATCTCGGGCCTGATCATGCTGGTGAAGGACAAGAGCTCGGACATCGCCATCCTGCGCACCATGGGCGCCTCGCGCGGCTCGATCCTGCGCATCTTCCTCATCGCCGGTGCCTCGATCGGCGTCTGCGGCACCTTCGCGGGCCTGGCGCTCGGCGTGCTGGTGGCCAGCAACGTCGAGCGGATCCGCGCCCTCCTGAACAGCCTGATGCACGCCGACCTGTTCCCGTCCGAGCTGTACTTCCTGTCGCACCTGCCGTCCGTCATCGAGCCCGGCGACGTCCTGGCCGTCACCGGCATGGCGCTCGCCCTGTCGCTGCTCGCCACCGTCTATCCCTCCTGGCGGGCCGCGAACCTCGACCCCGTCGAAGCGCTGCGCTACGAATGATGGCTTCCGCACCCGCCCTGACCCTCAGCGGCGTCGTCCGCTCCTATCGCCAGGGCGAAACGACGCTCGGCATCCTGCGCGGGATCGACCTCACGCTGTGGCCCGGCCAGTCCGTCGCCCTTGTGGCCCCGTCGGGGGCCGGCAAGTCGACGCTGCTCCACGTCGCGGGCCTGCTCGAAAAGCCGGATGGCGGAGAGGTCTACGTCGGCTCCGCCCCGACGGCCGGCATGGGCGATCCGGCGCGGACCGCGCTGCGCCGCACCGCCATCGGTTTCGTCTACCAGGCCCATCACCTGCTGCCCGAGTTCACGGCGCTCGAGAACGTCGTGGTGCCGCAGATGATCGCCGGGCTGAGCCGGCGCGAGGCCGCCGAGCGGGGCAGGGAACTCCTGACCTTCCTGGGCCTCGGGCAGCGCTGCGACCATCGCCCGGCCGAACTGTCGGGCGGCGAGCAGCAGCGCGTCGCCATCGCGCGCGCCGTCGCCAATGCGCCCGCCATGCTGCTGGCCGACGAGCCCACCGGCAACCTCGATCCCCACACCGCCGACCACGTCTTCGCCACGCTGACGTCCCTGATCCGCGCCACCGGCCTCGCGGCCCTGATCGCCACCCACAACATGCAGCTCGCGGCCCGGATGGACCGGCGCGTGACGCTGCAGGACGGGCTGGTGGTGGAACTCGACTGAGGCGGGCGGCCCGGGCGCACGCGTTGCGTCGCCTCCCGGGCTCCGCCATAGGAAGGGCATGTCCCATCCCGTCGTCCGTTTCGCGCCCTCGCCCACCGGGCGCATCCACATCGGCAACGTCCGGCCCGCGCTGCTGAACTACCTGTTCGCCCGGACGGCCGGCGGCCGTTTCGTGCTCCGCTTCGACGACACGGACGTGGAGCGCTCCCGCGCCGAATATGCCGACGCGATCGAGGCGGACCTCCACTGGCTGGGCGTGCGGCCCGACCTCGTGGTGCGCCAATCGGACCGGACGGCGCTCTATGCCGACGCCACGCTGCGCCTCCAGCGGAGCGGGCGGCTCTATCCCGCCTACGAGACCGCCGACGAGCTCGAGCGCCGGCGCAAACGCCTGCAGGCCCGGGGCCTGCCGCCCGTCTACGACCGCGCGGCGCTGGCCCTCACGCCGGCGCAGCACGAGGCTCTGGCCGCCGAAGGCCGGCGTCCGCACTGGCGCTTCAGGCTCGACCACCGCACCGTCACCTGGGACGACCTCGTGCGGGGGCCGAGCGCCATCGACTGCAGCTCGCTCAGCGACCCGGTGCTGGTGCGCCAGGACGGGAGCTATCTCTACACGCTGCCGTCGGTCGTCGACGACATCGACCTCGCCATCTCGCATGTCATCCGGGGCGAGGACCACGTCACCAACACGGCGGTCCAGATCCAGCTCTTCGAGGCTCTCGGCCGGGCGGTGCCGCCGGCCTTCGCGCACCACAACCTGCTCGTCACCGCCTCGGGCGAGGGCCTCTCGAAGCGCTCCGGCGCGCTCGCCATCGGCACGCTGCGCGACGCCGGGGTGGAGGCGCTGGCCGTCGCCGCCATGGCGGTCCTGACCGGCTCCTCGGAGCCGGCCCGGCCCATCGCCTCGCTGGACGAGCTGATGGAGGGGTTCGCGCTCTCGCACCTGTCGCGCACGCCGGCCCGCTTCGACGAGGCCGAATTGCAGGCGCTGTCGGCCAAGGTGCTGCATGGGCTGCCCTTCGCCGCCGTGGCCGACCGGCTCGCGGCCTTGGGGATCGCTGGTCCAAAAGCCGAGCCGTTCTGGACGGCGGTGCGGGGCAACCTCGGACGGTTCGCCGAAGCGGCGGAATGGTGGGGGGTCGTCGACGGCGTGGTCCGGCCCGTCGTCGCCGACGAGGCGCTGCTCGCGCGCGCCGCGGCTCTTCTGCCCCCGGACCCCTGGGACGGCGGAACCTGGGCCGCCTTCACGGGAGCCTTGAAGGCCGAGACCGGCCGCAAGGGCCGGGCGCTGTTCCACCCGCTGCGGCTGGCCCTCACGGCGCGCGAAGCGGGCCCGGACCTCGGTCAGTTGCTGCCCCTCATCGGCCGCGTCAGAGCGGCGGCACGGATCTCCGGAACTCCCGGGTGAGGTCGCGGCCCGAGGCATCCGCCGGGGGCACGGTCTCGTCGGCGGCCGGCGCGGTCGCGGGCGTCCCGGCCTTGCGCGGCGGTGTCTTGGCGGGGCGCACGGTCCGGGACGGCACGGCCGCCGGGCGGGCCATCATGGCGGCCGCCAGCGCCGGCGTGACCGTGACGTCGCCCTTGTGCGGCTCGATCATGGCTTCGGCGCCGGCCAGGGCCTCGGCCCAACTCTGGTCCCGGGCGCGGCAGGAGCAGGTGCTGGACGTGGTCTTGCGGAACTGGAAGGCGGTCGCGAGGTCGGCGTAGCGCGTCCCTTCCGTGTTGACGGCATTGGCCACGTCCTCGGAACTGCGGCCCGCATAGGCCGAGGCCTGGGCGGCTGGGCATTGCGCCCGGCACACCCGATCCATGTCGCCGAGCCGGTCGCTCGCGACATCGACGGCCAGCGGGTAATAGGCGCCGTCGCACTGGCGCACGCAGAGCACCACGGCCGACCGCGCGGGTGACGCCGGCGCGGGGGCCGGCGGTGCCTCGGGATTGCCGGGGTCGACCGGCATCGTGGCATCCGGCACGCCCGGCTCGGCGCTCGCCGTCGTGCACCGCGCATTGTAGTCTTCCCGGAGCGCCCGGCGCCGCTCGTCCTCGCCCGCCCCGTCGCGCTCCGCCTGGTCCTGCAGGCGCTGCAGCGCGATCTGCAGGACGTCGATCCGGCGGTTCAGGGCACGGCACTGGACCGAATCGGGGTCGTCGAAGAAGCCGTCGCCGCAGCCGCTCTGGTCGGCATAGGCCCGGGTGCGGGCGATCTCGTCGCGCTGCTGGCGCAGGGCGACGGCATAGCGGCCCGATCCGCCGCCGGCCCCGTCCGCGGCCTCGATGTCGGCGCGCAGGCCGGCGCAATCGGTCTCCTGCGCCCCGGCCCGGACCGGCAGGAGAACGAGCGCGGCCAGGAGGCCGAGAAGCGGGGCAGCGCGCCGCCGCGATGCGTGACGTGTCATGCCACGAGTGATCACGGGTTTTATTGTCCGAAACAAGATGCCGCCGGGTCGGCGGCATGGACCGGTGCCGCCGCATTGCACCCGTGCGGCGCTTCGGTGCAGGACAGGGCCGAGGGGCCGGCAGGGACCGGCCCGGGTTCACCTCGGGGACGCACCATGCGGCTTCATCTCGGACACGCGCTTCTGGCTTCGCTGATCTCGGTCGCGGCGGGCACCATGCCGCTCCGCGCCGCCGAGGGTCCGGACCTGATCTTCAAGCAATCCACCAAGTGGCGGGCGCTCACGCCGAGCGACAAGCTCGCCACCTACGCGGTCGACGATCCTTCGGTCGACGGCGTGTCCTGCTACTACACCGTACCGGAGAAGGGCGGGATCGCCGGCGCGCTCGGGGTCGCGGAAGAAGTCTCGGATGTGTCGCTCGCCTGCCGCCAGGTCGGACCCATCCGGATCAAGGACAAGCTCGGCCAGGGCGACGTCATGTTCTCCGAACGGCGCTCGTTCTTCTTCAAGCACATGCAGATCGTGCGCGGCTGCGACGCGAAGCGCAACACGCTGGTCTACATGGTCTATTCCGACAAGCTGATCGACGGGTCGCCCAAGAACTCGACCTCGGCGGTGCCGATCATGCCCTGGGGCGCCGCCGGCGAGCCGCCGCGCTGCGCCGAGGCCTTCAGGAACTGAGGCGCGGGCGGGTTCAGTCGCCGCAGCGGATCACGACGTCGTTCGGATCGGCCTTGAGGGGCGCCGGCGCGGTACTGGCCTGGATCGATCCCGTGACGTCTTCGACGGAGCCGAACGCGATGACGTGGGCGTGACCGTGCGATTCGCACCAGCCGTCCGCGATCACCCGCCCGCAGTCGGAGCCGGCATGCATGCATTCGCCGATGCCATAGCCGTCGCTCGACGGGATGACGTAGTTCTCCGCGGCCTGCGCCGGGAGCGTCGCGGCCCCGGCGAGGGCGAGACCGGCGATGGCGCCGATGAGGCGGGATGCCGTGAAGGCCATGAGCGGTGGGGTCCCCAAGGATCGGCGCTGATCCGTGGGGGTACCGTGGCGGGCGGAGATGACTAAAAGTTTAACGGTGATCCGGCCCGGCGTCAGTCCGTCGCGCTCTGGTCGGCGCTCGACCTGAAGGCCTGGCTGAGCACCGCGGCCATCGTCCCGATGGCCTCGCTCGACGAGCGCGGGTTGCGGCGCAGCACCAGACGCGAGGCGTCGATGGCACCGAAGCCCTCGGCGGACGTCAGCTCGCGGCAGGCCGCGGGGATGTTGCTGCGGGAGATCGGCGCGATGGCGAGGCCGGAGGTGACGGCCAGCCTGAGCCCGCCGTTGCTGTCGCTGGTATAGGCGATCCGATAGGCGAGGCCGCGCTCGTCGAGAGACCTCATCGCGTAATCCGTGCACCAGTCCGAGCTGGTGTAGAGCGCGATCGGCAAGGGGCGGCGCTCGTGGATCCCATGCAGTTCCGACGTCACCCAGACGGTCGGGTCGTGGCGCAGCACGTCGCCGCCGGGCCTGTCCTGCCAGTCGAAGACGACGGCGAGGTCGAGCTCGCCGGCGCCGAGGCGTGACTGGTTCTTGGCCGAGGGACCGTAACGGACCGTGACCTCGACATGCGGGTGGCGGCGCGCGAAGGCGCCGAGCGCCTGCGCGAGAACGACATCACCATATTCCTCGGGCAGGCCGAGCCTGACCGGTCCGGAGAGCGGCGGCGCCTTCAGAGCCAGGTCGGCCTCGTCCAGCAGGGACACCACCCGCCGGGCGTGGCTGAGCAGCACCACGCCGAGCCGCGTCGGCGCGATGCCGCGCGACCCGCGCTCGAACAGGGCGCCCCCGGCCCGCTCTTCGAGGCGCTTCATCTGCAGGCTGATCGCCGATTGCGTGCGCCCGACCATCTCGGCCGCGCGCGTGAAGCTGCCGGCATCCGAGACCGCCACGAAGGTGCGCAGGAGATCACTGTCGAGAGCCACGGTGCCGGTCTCCGCGATGAGCGCCACTCATAGCAGAGCCAAGCGCTATTGGCTTGTCCGATGGTGGGGTGGCGCCGACACTGACGCCCATGAGACCCAGCCCAGCACAGACGAACCACTCCGCCCCGCCGGCGCCGTCCGTGGATCGCTCCACCCGGCCGGAGCTGCGCGGCATGGCCATGCTGCTCGCCGCCACCATCGCCTGGAGCTTCGCCGGGCTGTTCACGCGCTCCCTGACGCTCGATGCCTGCACCGCCGTCGCCTGGCGGTCCTGCGCCGGCGGCCTCCTCCTGCTCGCCGTTCGGCTGTCGCAGCGCCGGTTCGGAGTGTTCCGGGACCTCGCGACGCTGAGGTGGTACGACTGGGCCGCCGTCGTGGTGGGCATCGTGGCCCAGGGCGCCTACTCGGCCTGCCTGTTCCTGACCAGCGTCGCCCATGTGGCGGTGATCTACGCCGCCACCCCGTTCGTCGCGGCCCTGCTCGCCTGGTGGTGGCTCGGGGAACGCATGTCGGCTGCGACCCTCGCGGCCGTCCTCGTCTCGATGGCGGGCATCGTGGTCGTCGTGGCGGGGTCCGGGGGAGGCGGAGGCTTGTCGGGCGACGCCCTGGCCCTGGTCATGACGGTCGCCTTCGCGGCCCTCATCGTCCTGTCGAAGGCCTTCGCCGACCTGCGCGTGGCCGAGACCATCATGATCAGCGCCCTGCTGACCTTCGTGCTGCTCCTGCCCTTCTCGCGCATGGACGGCCTCGACCTCAGGAACGGCACGCTGGTGGGCGTCTACGGCGCCATCAACCTCGTGCTCGCCTACGTCCTGTTCATGCGCGGTGCCCGGCTGGTCCCGGCGGCGACCGCGGGGCTGATCGCGACACTCGAGATCGTGCTGTCGCCGCTGTGGGTCTGGCTCGTCATGGGCGAGACGGTCGACCGGTGGACGCTGTGGGGCGGGGGCATCGTGTTCGGCGCCGTGGTCGGGCACCTCGTCTACGACGCGCGGCGGGCCTCGACCCTCCGTGTGCCGCGCAGCCGCACCCGCCTGAACGCCACCCCGCAGACCTGAGAGCCGTCGTGGTCCGGGCGCAGCCGGACCGCTCCGTACCCCTCACGGCGATCCGGGCTGGCCGGATCGCGCCAACAGAAAGGGCGACCATGCCGCGACGTCCAGACCGTTGTTCAACGCCGCCCGGCCGCGGCCTCGCGGGCCTCGCCCTCCTGGTCGCCCTGTCCCAGCCGGCCGGGGCGCATACCAGTTGGGCGGACGGCCGCGCGGTGCCCGACTGGGTCGGCAAGGCCTGCTGCGGGCCGAGCGACGCGCATCACCTGAGGGCCGACCAGGTCCGCCGTGTTCCGGACGGCTATCGCTTCGACGGCTATCCGGGCACGGTCTACGACGCACAGGTGCTGCCGAGCGAGGACGGCGAGTATTGGGCGTTCTATTCCGAGACCAAGGCGGCGGGCGGCGACAGGATCTTCACCTCGGTGTTCTGCTTCTTCGCGCCCACCGGAAGCTGAAGGGCCGAGGCGCGTCCGGCGCTTGGCTCCACCCCCGGCTCAGCCTGCCTCGTCCTTGGCGAAGGCCGTGATCATGGCTTCGGCGGTGCGGACGAACTTGGCACTGGGACCTTCGGCGCCGACGCTCTGCCGGCTGACCCGCGCGCCCTCGAGCAGCAGCGACAGCGCGTCCGCCAGGTTCTCGGCCTGTGCGATGCCGGCGGCGCCGCACAGGCTCACCAGCCGGTCGCGGTAGGCGGACTTGCACTGTTCGATGAGCTTGCGGGCCGGGTGGTCGTGCTCGGTCAGCTCGATGGCGGCATTGGCGAGCGCACAGCCGCGCCCGTCCGCGAGGACGCAATCGGCGCCCTGGCGCACCCAGGCGAGGAGATGCGCGCGCGGGTCGCCCGCATGCAGGGCGGCGAGCGCGCGCCACTGGACTTCCGCCTCGGCCGCCACCGACTTCAGGCACTCGACGATCAGCTCGTCCTTCGAGCCGAAGTGCCGGTACAGCGTCATCTTGTTGGTGCCGGCCGCCTCCGCGATGGCTTCGACGCCGACGGTGCGGATCCCGTGCTGGTGGAACAGGTCCCGGGCGGTCGACACGATCCGGTCACGCGGCTTCGTCTTGCCGCCCGCCTCGCAGCAGACCGGCGCCGCCGCCATGGTGCCGGAGGCCTTGCCCGCCCGTTCCAGCACCGCCGAGAATTTCTCGCCCATGGTCTTGACGCTTTTGTTACCGGCCGGTAACGTCCGGCTTGTTACTGACCGGTAACAGAACCGCGATGCCGGGTCAACGACGACCCTGGAGACGCGGGCGACGGTTGCGGCCGTCGCATGCCGGGCCTTTTCATCGGCCCGGCGAGGAGGCATCATGAGCTGCATCGCACGCGACCTCACCCTCGACGAAGCCCTGGCTGATCCGATGATCGGCGCCGTCCTCGCCGCCGACCGCGTCGACCGGCGCGGCTTCGAGACTCTGCTGCGGGCGACGGCGCGGCGGCTCGCGCCGGGACGCGGCCCCTCGGCCCGCCCCACCGCCCATCTCGCGGCTCGCTCCCGCACGACCCCCTCGACGGATCTCGCCGCATGGTAGGTTTCTTCACCCGGCGGCCGATCTTCGCTTCGGCCGTCGCCCTCGTCATGGTGATGGCGGGCGCCATCTGCTACGTGCTCCTGCCCGTCGCCCAGTTCCCCGACATCACGCCGCCCCAGGTCGTCGTCAGCGCCGTCTATCCTGGCGCCAGCGCCCAGGTGGTGGCCGATACGGTGACGACTCCGCTCGAGCAGCAGATCAACGGCGTGCAGGGCATGACCTACATGTCGTCGTCGAGCTCGAACGACGGCTCGTCCACCATCACGGTGACGTTCGACGTCGGCTATCCGCTCGCCATCGCGGCCGTCGACGTGCAGAACCGCGTGTCGCAGGCCGCGTCCTCGCTGCCCGCGATCGTCAACCAGGCCGGCGTGACGATCAAGAAGCAGAACCCGAACTTCGTCCTCATCGTCAACCTGACCTCGCCGGACGGCTCGGTCGATCCCGTCGCCCTGTCGAACTACGCCTACCTCCAGATCGAGGATCCGTTGAAACGCCTGCCGGGCGTCGGCGACGTGTCGATCTTCGGCGAGCGCCGCTATTCGATGCGCATCTGGCTCGATCCGGACCGGCTCGCCAAGCTCGGCATCACGGCCACCGACGTCCAGGGCGCCATCGCCGAACAGAACGTGCAGGTGGCGGCCGGCAAGATCGGCCAGTCGCCGGCGCCCGTCGGCACGGCCTTCGAGATGCAGGTGAATGCCGTGGGGCGCCTCGCCACGCCCGAGCAGTTCGGCGACATCGTGGTCAGGGCCGATCCGAACGGAGGCTCCGTGGTCCGGCTGCGCGACGTCGCCCGCGTCGAGCTCGGGGCGCTGCAATATGCGTCGACGGCCTTCTTCGGCAAGGACCCGACGGTGGTTCTGGCGGTCTACCAGCAGCCGGGCTCCAACGCGCTGGCGCTGCAGGCCGCCGTCAAGGCGCAGATGGAGAAGCTGAAGGCCCGCTTCCCCAAGGGCATCGACTACGCCATGCACTACGACACGACCAAGTTCGTGTCGGCCTCGATGCACGACGTCGTCATCACCCTCGGGGAAGCGCTGATCCTGGTGGTGCTCGTCGTCTACGTGTTCCTGCAGAGCTGGCGGACCACCATCATCCCCACCATCGCCATCCCGGTGTCGCTCGTGGCGACGCTGGCCGTGATGGAGGTCTGCGGGTTCTCGCTCAACATGCTGAGCCTGCTCGGCATGGTGCTGGCGATCGGCCTCGTCGTCGACGACGCCATCGTGGTGGTGGAGAACGTCGAGCGGCAGCTCGAGATGGGCCATTCGCCCATGGAGGCGACGCGGCGCGCCATGGGCGAGGTGACGGGCCCGATCGTGGCCACCACCGCGGTGCTCATGGCGGTCTTCGTGCCGGTGGCGTTCATCCCCGGCGTCGCGGGCCGTCTCTACAACCAGTTCGCCCTCACGGTGGCGATCTCGGTCGGCATCTCGGCCTTCAACTCGCTGACCCTCAGCCCGGCCCTGAGCGCGGTGTTCCTGCGCCACCGCCACGGCCAGCCCTTCGTGCTGTTCCGCTGGTTCAACACCGGGTTCGATGCCCTGTCGCACGGCTATGCCCGCATGGTCCGCTTCTTCATCAAGCTGCGGTGGGGCCTGCTGGCCGGGTTCGCGGTCCTGTTGTTCGGGACCTACAGCCTCTGGGAGAGGATCCCCTCGACCTTCCTGCCCGTCGAGGACCAGGGGTACTTCTTCGTCGTCATCCAGGGGCCGGACGGCGCGTCGCTGGAGCGGACCGACGCGGTCGCCCAGCAGGTCCGCGACGTGCTCCAGGCCGAGCCCGGCGTCGAGATCGTCGGGTCGATCAGCGGGCTCAACTTCCTGACCAGCGCCGCCCAGTCGAACTCGGCCGTCGAGTTCGCCATCCTGAAGCCCTGGGACGAGCGGCCGCCCGCCCAGCAGGCGTCCAAGATCGTCGCCGCCGTCCGTCCGAAGCTGATGGGCATCCCCGGCGCCTTCGCGCTCTCCTTCGATCCGCCCTCGATCCCCGGCCTCGGCGCCACGGGCGGCTTCGAGTTCGAGGTCGAGGATCTCACGGGCCGCGGCTCGGCGGCCCTCAACGACGCCACGCAGGCGGTGATCGCGGAGGCGCGCAAGCAGCCGCAGCTCGATGCCCGCCAGCTGTTCACCTCGTTCTCGACCGGCACGCCGGCCTTCGACTACGACCTCGACCGCAACAAGGCCAAGCTGCTGGGCCTCAGCCTGCCGGACGTGTTCAACACGCTGCAGGTCTATCTCGGATCGCTCTACGTCAACGACTTCAACCTCTTCGGCCGGACCTTCCGGGTCACGATCCAGGCCGACAAGGACGCGCGCGCCGATGCCTCGGCCCTGTCGCGGCTCTATGTGCGCAACGCCAGCGGCGGCATGGTCCCGCTCTCGACCCTCGGTACGCTGAAGCCGGTGGTCGGGCCCGAGACCGTCCCGCATTACGACAATTACGCGGCCGCCAAGATCAACGGCGCGGCCGCGCCCGGCTTCAGCTCCGGCCAGGCCGTCGAAGCCATGCAGCGTGCCGCCGAAACGGTGCTGTCGCGGGACTTCACCTACGAGTGGACCGGCATCACCTTCCAGGAACTCAAGGCCGGATCGGCCGCGAGCCTCATCTTCGGGCTCGCCATCCTCTTCGTCTTCCTGATCCTGGCGGCCCAGTACGAGAGCTGGACCATGCCCTTCATGGTCCTGCTGGCGGTCCCGCTGGCGCTGTTCGGCGCGCTGCTGGCGCTCTTCGTCCGCGGCATGCAGATCGACGTCTATTCGCAGATCGGCTTCGTGATGCTGATCGGCCTCGCGGCCAAGAACGCCATCCTGATCGTGGAGTTCGCCCGGCGCCTGCGCGAGGAGGGGTCGGGGATCGTCGAGGCCGCCATGGAGGCGGGGCGGCTGCGGCTGCGGCCCATCCTGATGACGGCTTTCGCCTTCATCCTGGGCGTGCTGCCGCTGGTGGTGGCGACCGGTGCGGGCGCGGCGAGCCGACAGTCCATCGGCACCACCGTGTTCGGCGGCATGCTGGCCGCCACCCTGCTGACCCTGGTCTTCGTGCCCGTCTTCTATGCCGTGATCGAGCGGATGCGCGAGGGGCGGGCGGGCGTGCCCGAGGCCGCGCCGGAGGTGCATCGGGCCGTGGCCCCGCCGCGCCGCGCCGAAGCCGCCGAGTGAAGGAACAAACGATGCGCTTTCGCAACCTGCCCCTCGGCGCCATCGCGCTCGCCGCGCTCGCCGCCCTGGCCTACCGCGCCGATCCGTCCCTCTTCGATCGGCTGCCCCTCGGCGGCCACGGCGCCGCGACGCCCGCCCAGGCCGCCGCGCCGGCGGCCGCCTTCGTGATGCCGGTGCCGGTCGCCCACGTCGTCAAGCGGTCGATCCCCATCGGGCTCGACTACGCGGCCCGGACCGAGGCCGTGCGCGGCATCGCGCTCCAGGCCAAGGTCTCGGCCTACGTGGTCGAGCAGCACGTGCCGGACGGGACCGACGTCAAGGCCGGCGACCTCCTCTACCGGCTCGACCCGCGCGACTTCCAGGTCGCGCTCGACCAGGCCAAGGCGCAGATCGAGCGCGACCAGGCGTCGCTCGATTACCAGACCGCGAGCTTCACCCGCGGCGACGCCCTGTCGAAGAGCGGCTACCTCGCCAAGGACAGCCTCGACCAGCGCAACAGCGGCATGCGGCAGGCCGAAGCCGCCCTGACGGCGGACCGCGCCGCCCAGCGGGCGGCCGAGCTGAACCTTGCCTATACGGAGATCCGGGCACCCTTCCCGGGCCGGCTCGGACGCAACCAGGCCGCCATCGGCACCCTGGCGGGGGCCGGCTCGACCGTGCTGAACACGCTGGTGCAGATCGATCCCGTCTACGTCACCTTCAACCCCGGCGAGACCGACCTCGTCGAGCTCCAGAAGGCGCGCAAGGCCGGCACGATCGCGGTCTCCGTGTCGGTGCCGGGCGAGGACGTCGCGCCGCACCAGGGCGAACTGACCTTCCTCGACAACACCGTCGACCGGGCGACCGGCACGGTCGTGGCGCGCGCCACGATCGCCAATGCCGACCTCAGCCTGCTGCCGGGCCAGTACGTGCGCGCCCGGGTGCACCTGCGCGACCAGCCGGACGCGCTGCTGGTGCCGCAGGTGGCGGTCGGGGCGAGCCAGCTCGGCAAATACGTCCTCGTCGTCGGCGAGGGCGACAAGGTCGAGCAGCGCCCCGTCACGCTCGGGTCGACCGAGGGCGCCCTGGTGGCGGTGCTGAAGGGCGTCTCCGCGACGGACCGCGTGATCACCGGCAACCTCCAGAAGATCGGGCCCGGCATGCCGGTCAAGCCGCTGGAAGAGGGCGCCGCCCCTCCGTCGTGACCGAGGGCAGGGGCATGGCCGGCGAGGTCAGTAGCCGGTGCCGGCGGGCCGCGGCGCCGCGCCGCCCAACACCGCCAGGATATCGTCGAGCAGGCCCGACGCCCCGAACCTGAACCGGTCCGGCGTCGGCCAGTCCTGGCCCATCTCGCGCCGGGCGAGGTCGAGGTAGAGCCCGGCCGTCGCGACCGAGCCGATGCCGCCCGCGGCCTTGAACCCGACCGGCCGTCCGCTGTCCCGGATCGTGCCCAGCATGGTCCGGGCCGCCTCGAGCGTGGCGTTGACGGGCGCCTTGCCGGTCGATGTCTTGAGGAGATCGGCCCCGGCCGCGATGGCGCGCCGCGATGCCTCGGCGATGGACCGCTCCTCGCCGAGGATGCCGGTTTCGAGGATCGTCTTCAGCGTCGTCGCGGGGGCGGCGTGCCGGACCGCCGCCACCATGGTGTCGACCGCCTCGGCATCGCCGGCGAGCAGCGCGCGATAGGGGATGACGAGATCGATCTCGTCCGCCCCCTCGCCGATGGCGGCCCGCGTCTGCGCCACGACCTCGGGGATCGTGCCCGTGCCGCCCGGGAAGTTCACCACGGTCGCGATCCGCACCGGGCTCGCCGCGCCGAGCCGGTCCCGCGCCTGGGCCACGAAGCGCGGCCACAGGCACACGGCGGCGGCAGCGCCGAAGGGCGTGCGGGCACGGGCGCAGAGCGCATCGATCTGCGCGGGGCCGCAGCCGTCGGACAGGTCGGTGAGGTCGAGCCGGGCGAGAGCCTCGGCCGCCGTCGCGCGGAGGCGGTGGATTGCAGCGTCGTCGGTCATCGCGGTCTCCTCGAACCCCTCCTCTTAGCCTGTGAGGGCGGCCCGAGCCACGCCGGGTGCGGCGGGGGCGGCGCTCCCGCCACGATGACCCGAGGCCGGCGACCCACGAGCGGCGCCGGTGGCCTTGACTTAGCGTCCGGAGATGATGCGATCTGGCGCGCTCCGCCGCGACGGCAGGCCGAGGGACCGACGGAGACCAGCGCCGCGATGATCCTGCACTACAGCGACCATGCCGCCAACGAACGGACCTTTCTGGCCTGGATCCGCACCGCCGTCGCGGTAGCGGCCTTCGGCGTCGTCGTCGAGAAGTTCGACCCCTTCCTGGCGGTCGCGGCGCGAACGACCGGCGCGCCGGCCCCCTCGCGTCTCGGGGACGGCATCGCCCATGTCACGGGCCTGCTGATCATCGTGCTCGCCGGCGTCATCATGGCGCTGGCGGCGGTGCGGTTCCGTCGCACGGCCGCCGCCATCGACCGCGAGGGCACCGAACACGCCTCGGGGATCGGCCTGGAACTCGTCCTCGTGGCGTTGCTGATGCTCTTCGGCGCCGCATTGTTCGTCGATGTGGCGGTGTCGGTCGCCCAGCAACCGTGAGGATCGGGTTCCGGCCGGGCGTCACTGAGCCTTGGCGGCGGCCTGCAGGTGGTCCAGCATCTGGAGCGCCGCGTCGGAACAGGACGCCATGGGGTCCGCCTCGCGACACTGGACATCGACGACGAGGTCGCCGCGCTGCAGGTGGATGCGGGCGCCGGGCGGGGGCGGGGGCGGGCGGCGGCCGCGCGGGCCTTCCGGGCCGGCATCGTCGCCCGGGCCGCCCGGCATCGGCCGGCCGGCACGCGGTCCGCCGGGCGGCGGGGGCGGGGGCGGGGTCATCGCGCCGGCATCGGCGACATCGCCCGGCTGGGCGGCCGGCGGGGGCGCGGCGCGGGGGGCGCCGGCCGGGGCCGGCACCGCGGTCTGCGCCAGGACGGCGCCGGTCATGAGGGCGAGGGCGAGGCCCGAGGCCAGGATGGATTTCATGTCATGTCTCCCGTTGCCGGCATCGCGGATGCCGGTCGATGGTGGCGTGGGACCGGTTTTCCGATCCCCTCGCCGGGGGTCCGGCCGAAAAGCCGATTGCATCGCGGAGTTGTCGTCGGCCAAGGTGGCCTCCGTGTCGCTCCGGATCGACCCTTTCTACCGCGGCGCCGGGAACCCACGCTGAACTGGGTCGTTCAGCCTGCGTTTAGAGCAGGGGCGTACCGCGGCCCTTTCGGAGCCTGCCCTGCCCATGAGAGTTCTCCTCGTCGAAGACGACCGTTCGCTGTCGGCCGCCATCGTCCGTCACCTCGAATCCGAGAACTTCGTCGTCGACGTCGCCGAGAACGGCGAGGACGGGCAGCACCTCGGCGAGACCGAACGGCTGGATGCCGTGGTGCTCGACCTCGGCCTTCCGGTGAAGGACGGCGCCTCGGTGCTGAAGGCATGGCGCGCCGCGGGTCTGACCTTTCCGGTGCTGATCCTCACGGCGCGGGACAACTGGTCCGACAAGGTGGCGGGCTTCAAGGCCGGGGCGGACGACTACCTCGTCAAACCCTTCCGGGTGGAAGAACTCGTGCTGCGCGTGCGCGCGATGGTGCGTCGCGCGGCCGGCCACGCCTCCCCGCGCATCGATTGCGGCCCGCTCGCCTTCGACGCGCAGGTCGGGACCTTCGAACTCGACGGGCTGCCGCTCCGGCTGACGGCGCTCGAATGGCGCGTCCTCGCCTGCCTGACCCTGCGGGCCGGCCATGTCGTCGAGCGGCTCGACCTCCTGGAGCGGGTCTACGACGGCGATGCCGAGGTCGATTCGAACTCGGTCGAGGTCATCATCGCGCGGCTCCGGCGCAAGATCGGCCCGACGCTGATCAAGACGATCCGCGGCCGCGGCTACAGCCTCTCGGCCGAGCCGTCGTGAAGCCGCCGCACCGGCGCCGCGCGCGGTGGATCCCGACGTCCCTCGGCGCCCGGCTGCTGCTCGGGGCGGCGGTCGTCGTCGTCCTCGCCCTGACGCTGACCACCCTCGCCATGCAGGCGGCGCTGCACCGCTTCGTCCAGGCCCAGGTCGATGGACGCCTCGACGGCCAGCTCATGACGGTGGCGGATGCGCTGAAGCCCGTGCCCGGGGGCGTCGCGCTCGACCGGTCCGTCGACGCGCCGCCGTTCGACCGGCCCGGCTCGGGCTGGAGCTGGGTGGTGCTGGCGCCGACCCGGGTGGCCGCCTCGCGCTCGCTCGGCCCGGACGGACTGGCCTTCGGCGAGCCCGAACGGCACGGCCCCGCCGGAGCGCCGCTGAGCGCGGAAGCGCAGGGGCCGGACGGCGACCGGTCGCGCGTCCGCCTGCGCCGCCTGGAGGTCGGCGGCCGGCCCGTCACGGTCGCGGCCGCGGCGCCGCTCCGGGCCATCGAGGGTCCGCTGCGCGACGTCATGGTGCCCGTGGTGGGGATCCTGGTCCTGCTCGGCAGCGTGCTGATCCTCGGCGTGCTGCTCCAGGTCAATCTCGGGCTGCGGCCGTTGCGGCGCCTCAGGGCGGACCTCGCCCGGGTGCGGACCGGGCGTGAGGACCGCATCGCAGGGCCGCAGCCGCGCGAAGTGAGGCCGCTGGTGACGGAGCTGAACCTGCTGCTCGCCGAGAACCACGCCAACCTCGAGCGCGCGCGCCGCAACGTCGCCAACCTGGCGCATGGGCTGAAGACGCCGCTCGCCACCCTGGCCCTGGCGCTCGACAGGCCCGGCAGCGTTCCCGAACCGCAGCTGCGGCCGCTGGTCGACCGCATGGACCGGCTGATCCGTCACCATCTGGCGCGGGCCCGTGCGGCGGCGCTCGGCGGGGCGGGGCGGGCCCGCGTCGCGGTCGCGGCCGCGGTCGAGGGCCACGTGGCGGTCTTCACCAAGCTCTACGCCGACAAGGGACTGAGCTTCGCGCTCGACCTCGATCCGGGCTTGGCGGCGGCCGTCGAGGCGCAGGACCTCGACGAGATGCTGGGCAACGTGCTCGACAATGCCAGCCAGTGGGCGCGCGGCAAGGTCGCGGTCTCGGCCCGGTTGCAGGGCCAGCGCATCGCCCTCTCGGTCGCCGACGACGGGCCGGGCGTGCCGGCCGACCGGATGGCCGACATGCTCAAGCCGGGGCGGCGGATCGACGAGAGCGCGCCGGGTCACGGGTTCGGCCTGCCGATCACGCGCGAGCTCGTGGAGCTCTACGGCGGCAGCATCGCGCTGTCGCGCGCGGGGCTCGGCGGGCTCGACGTCACGCTCGACCTGCCGGCGAGCGCCTGACCGGGCCGCCGGCGAGCGGCGGGCCGCGGCGTCAGGGCCCCGCCAGCCGGGGCTCGGCGACGGAGAAGTCCATGGTGGCGCGCGTCCCGGACCCGGCCTCCTCGTAGACCACGGTCGTGTTGAGCTTCGACGCCATGGCACGGATGATCGTGCGCCCGATGCCGCTCGAGGCCGCAACGGCCTGCGGGTCGCCGGGGTCGGACTTGCCCACGCCGTCGTCCTCGACGGTGAGGCGGTACTGGTCCGCGCCGTCGCCCGGCTCCAGCCGCACGCGGACCGGGCCGTTGCCGCCCGGATAGGCGTATTTCATGGCATTGATGACGAGTTCGGTGACGATCACGCCGATCGTGATGGCGCTGTCGGCGTCGACCGTGACGGGCGCGGCGTCGAGCGTCAGCTGGTTCTCGGCCGCCGAGGCGTCGCTCGATTCGCGCAGGTCCTCGACCAGGGCCGCGAGGTAGCTGTCGAGCGCCACGGTCTTGACGTCGTCGGACGTGTAGAGGCGCCGATGCACCTGGGCCACGGCGAGCACGCGGCGGTTGGCCTCCTGCAGGGCCTGCCGCGTCTCGGCGGAGCCCGAACCGCTCGCCTGGAGGTGAAGGAACGCCGCCACGAGCTGCAGGCTGTTGCCGACGCGGTGGTTGACCTCGCGCATCAGCACCTGCCGCTCGGCCGCCAGCGCCTCGAACCGGTCCCGCGCCTCGATGATGGCGCGGTCCGCCGCCTCCTTCTCGCGGCGCAGCACCACCCCCATCACGGCGGAGCGGATGGCGGCCTCGAGCAGCTCGACGAACTCCCCGCCGACGTCCTTGACGACATAGTCGGTCGCCCCCGCCTTGAGGGCCGAGACCGCGATGCGGCTCTCGGCGGTGCCGGTCACGAAGATGACCGGCGGAGGGTCGGCCAGGGCCCGGATGGTGTCGAGGATGTCGAGGCCGTCCCGGCCCGGCATGAAGTGGTCGAGCGCGATCACGTCGAAGCCGCCCGCGGCCAGCCGCGCCAGCCCCGCTTCGCCGTCGACCGCGATCTCGACCGCGTAGCCGAGACGCCCGAGCTGGCGCTGCACGAAGCGGCTGAGGGCCGGATCGTCGTCGATATAGAGCAGCCGGCGACCCAGGAAGGTCTGGTCGCCGGCCGGACCGGGCGCGTCGTCCGGTGCGATCGGCGTCTCGGCCTCGGTCACGGCCCGGCCTGCTCGGGTATCTGGATCACGGACAGGAACAGCCCCAACTGACGGATCGCTTCAGCGAAGTGGTGATAAATGAGCGGTTTGGTGATGTAAACGTTGCAGCCGAAATCGTAGCAGCGCTCGATTTCCGCCTTGTCGTCCGTGGTGGTGAGCACGATGACCGGGGCGCGGCGGAACCGGTCGTCGGCCTTGACGCGCTTCAGGATGTCGATCCCGCTCATGTCGGGCAGGTTCAGGTCGAGCAGGATCATGAGCGGGCGGCTCGCCGGCAGGGGCGGCGCGGCCGGGCCGAACAGAAAGTCCACCGCACTCGTCCCGTCCCGCAGATGCAGGATGGCGTTGGTGACGCCGGCCCTGCGGATGTTCTTCTCGATCAGGCGGGCGTGGCCGTCGTCGTCCTCGATGAGGAGGATGGTCGCGGCCTGGAGGGGCGCCATCATGCTGCGGCTCCGTAGGGCTCGAGCGGCAGGACGACCGTGAAGGTGCAGCCGCGGCCGGGTTCCGAATCGAGGGTGATGGTGCCGCCGAGCTGGCGCACCAGCGTCTTGACGTGGGCGAGGCCGATGCCTTCGCCGGGCCGGTCCTGCGCGCCCGAGCGGCGGAACAGTTCGAACACCCGCGCGTGGTCGCGGGGGTCGATGCCGCGGCCGTTGTCGGCCACGCAGAAGGCGACACGCCCCTGCCGGGTCTCGGCCGTGATGGCGATGCGGCCCGAAACGTCGGCCTGCAGGTACTTCACGGCATTGTCGAGCAGGTTGGAGAACACCTGTTCGACCGCGATGCGGTCGATGACGAGGATGGGCATCGGCCCGACCGTCACGGTCGCGCCGGCCGATTGGGCGCGGTGCGCGACACCGTCGACGATCGACTGCATCAGGGCCGCCATGTCGACCGGCTCGGGGGTGAAGACCCGCGTGCCCTGGCGCGCCAGCAGCAGGATCGCCTTGATCAGCCGGTCCATCTTGTCGATCGACGACTTGATGAAGCCGATCGCCTCGTCGAAGTCCTCGCGGACCACCGGGGGCAGGGGGCGGGATTCGGGGAAGATGTCGCCCCTCAGCCGCTCGAGTTCGGAGGTGAAGCCCATGATGTTGACCAGGGGCGCCCGCAGGTCGTGGCTGACGATGTAGGCGAAGCGCTGGATCTCGGCGCTGCTTTCCCGCAGCTCCGCGGTCCGTTCCGCGACGCGGCGCTCCAATTGCCCGTTGGCGGCCGCGAGCGCCGCCCGCGCCCGGTAGACCTCGCGGTTGGCCCGCGCCTCGATGCGGCTCTGCCGGCGCACCAGCGCCATGAAGCCGACCAGGGCCGCGGTGGCCAGCGCCGGATACAGGATGAACAGCCAGAGCCAGGACAGCCAGGTCTCCTCGACGGCCGTCTCCCGGTACGACACCGTGAGGACCAGCGGCAGGTCGCCGACCCGCTGGTAGAAGCCGAGCCGGCCCGGGGCCGGCCGGTAGAGGCCGGCGTTCGGATCGGCCGCGATCGCCTCCCGGAGGCTCGAGACCGCCGCCGCCGGGGTGGACGATTCCGGCAGGCGGACCAGCACCTTGCCGTCGTCGCTGCGCACCAGCGCGACATGGGCCTCGTGCTGCAGCGCGAGGCTCTGCCAATAGGTCACGAAATAGCTGAGGTCGGCCGTCGCCGAGACCATGCCGCGGAAGCTGCCGTCGCCGGCCGACAGCCGGCGGGCGACGAGGAACGAGGGCAGGCCGGTGATCCGCCCGACGATCGGGCCGCCGAGGATCAGCCCGGAGGCCCCGGCGCGGGCGGCCACGAAGGCCGGCCGGTCCGCCAGGGAGGTGCCCGGCGTGGGGAACGCCATGGTGCCGAGGCGCAGCTGTCCTTCGGCGTCGACCAGGAGCAGGTCGCGGATGTAGGGCAGGGCGTCGGAGGTCATGCGCATCTCCGCCCAGAGCGCCTCCGATTGCGCCGCCTCCTCCCACGGCCGGGCGCCGACCGACAGCATCACGGTCCGCAGCGCGAGGTCGGCGACCTCGAACAGCCGCGACGCGTGGTCGGCCAGCGAGAAGGTGGCGGACCTCGCCGACACCCGCGCCTCGCGCACCGCGATGTCGCGCTCGTGGAGGGCGATGAAGCTCGACGTGCCGACGATCAGCACGAAGCCGCAGGCGCCCATCACCGCCGTGATGCGGTTGACGGAAGGTTTCGGCCATCGGAAGGGCCCGCCGTCGTCGGAACGTTTCAGCATCGCGGCGGAGCGGGATGGAAGGCGGGGGATGTCGGCAAGGGACGGCTCCCGGTGGTCGGGGCGAGCGCGTCCCATAGCAGCTTTCCGACCGGGGCCAAACCGCCGGTCCGCGCGTGCTTTTGCACCGCGGCGCCATCGCGGCGCCTTGACACCGGCCGGGGCCGGTCCTAGGTGAGGCCCGTGGCTGGCACTCCTCTCACGTGAGTGCTAACAGCCGCGCCCGGATCAGGTTCTGCGGATGGCGGGGCGTATAGCACGCCTGCCCGAACTCACGAACAGGAAGGTGTCCATGAATTTCCGTCCCCTCCACGACCGCGTGGTCGTCAAGCGCCTCGAGGGCGAAGAGAAGACCAAGGGCGGCATCATCATCCCCGACACCGCCAAGGAGAAGCCCCAGGAAGGCGAGATCATCGCCGTGGGCCCCGGCGGTCGCGACGAGAGCGGCAAGCTCACCCCCCTCGACGTGAAGGCGGGCGACAAGGTGCTGTTCGGCAAGTGGTCGGGCACCGAAGTCAAGATCGACGGTCAGGATCTCCTCATCATGAAGGAGAGCGACATCATGGGCGTCGTGGGCTGAGCCGAAGCTCCTGAAGCCGCGCGGATCGGGCTCGGCCCGAGACGCGCCCGGTTCGCCCCAGACGCTTTCCCACCCACATCCAGGAGTTCAGTCCTATGGCTGCCAAGGAAGTACGTTTCTCCTCCGACGCCCGCAACCGGATGCTGCGCGGCGTGGACATCCTCGCCGACGCCGTGAAGGTGACGCTCGGCCCCAAGGGCCGCAACGTCGTGATCGACAAGAGCTTCGGCGCGCCCCGCATCACCAAGGACGGCGTCACCGTCGCCAAGGAGATCGAGCTCGAGGACAAGTTCGAGAACATGGGCGCCCAGATGGTGCGCGAAGTGGCCTCGAAGACCAACGACAAGGCCGGTGACGGCACCACGACCGCGACCGTGCTGGCCCAGGCGATCGTCCGCGAAGGCGCCAAATACGTCGCCGCCGGCATCAACCCGATGGACCTCAAGCGCGGCGTCGACCTCGCCGTCGAGGCCGCCATCAAGGACATCAAGGCCCGCGCCAAGAAGATCGCTTCGTCCGACGAAGTGGCCCAGGTCGGCACCATCTCGTCCAACGGCGACAAGTCGATCGGCGAGATGATCGCCCAGGCGATGCAGAAGGTCGGCAACGAGGGCGTCATCACCGTCGAAGAGGCCAAGACCTCCGAGACCGAGCTCGACGTCGTCGAAGGCATGCAGTTCGACCGCGGCTATCTCAGCCCCTACTTCATCACCAACGCCGAGAAGATGATCGCCGAGCTCGACGATCCCTACATCCTCATCCACGAGAAGAAGCTGTCGTCGCTGCAGGCGATGCTGCCGGTTCTCGAGGCCGTGGTGCAGACCGGCAAGCCGCTGGTGATCGTGGCCGAGGACGTCGAGGGCGAGGCGCTGGCCACCCTCGTGGTCAACAAGCTGCGCGGCGGCCTCAAGGTCGCGGCCGTCAAGGCTCCGGGCTTCGGCGATCGTCGCAAGGCCATGCTCGAGGACATCGCGATCCTCACCCAGGGCCAGATGATCTCCGAGGAACTCGGCATCAAGCTCGAGTCCGTGACGCTCCAGATGCTGGGCCGCGCCAAGCGCATCCGCATCGACAAGGAGAACACCACGATCATCGACGGCGCCGGCAAGAAGGACGACATCGACGCCCGGATCGCCCAGATCAAGTCGCAGATCGAGGAGACCACCTCGGACTACGACCGTGAGAAGCTCCAGGAGCGCCTGGCCAAGCTCGCGGGCGGCGTCGCGGTGATCCGCGTCGGCGGCTCGACCGAGGTCGAGGTGAAGGAGAAGAAGGACCGCGTCGACGACGCCCTCAACGCGACCCGTGCGGCCGTGGAGGAAGGCATCGTTCCGGGCGGCGGCACCGCTCTCCTGCGCGCCAAGAAGGCCGTCCTGGCCCTCAGGAGCGACGTGGCCGACGTCCAGTCGGGCATCAACCTCGTCGCCAAGGCGCTCGAAGCCCCGATCCGTCAGATCGTCGAGAACGCCGGCGTCGAAGGCTCGATCGTGGTCGGCAAGATCGGCGAGAACGCGTCGGAGACCTTCGGCTTCAACGCCCAGACCGAAGAATACGTCGACATGATCCAGGCCGGCATCGTGGACCCCGCCAAGGTCGTCCGCACCGCCCTGCAGGACGCGGCTTCGGTCGCCGGCCTCCTGATCACCACCGAGGCGATGGTCGCCGAGGTGCCGAAGGACAAGTCCTCCTCGATGCCCATGGGCGGCGGCGGCGGCGGCGGCATGGGCGGCATGGACTTCTAATCAGGTCCACCGTCCGGCCGAACGGCCAGCACGATTGCGGCACCCCCGGGAGCGATCCCGGGGGTGTCGTCGTTTCGGCGGGAGACCCAGGATCGCCGGGCCGGTGCCCGGGTGCCGCCTTGCCGCTCCCCACCCGCTCGGCTACCGTCCGGCCGCACCTTTCAAGGGATCTCATGCGCGTTCTGGGGATCGAGACCACCTGTGACGAATCCGCCGCCAGCGTGGTCGCGACGCGCGAGGAGGGCGGGGGCGAGATCCTGTCCAACGAGGTCATGAGCCAGATCGCCGACCACGCGGCCTTCGGGGGCGTCGTGCCCGAGATCGCGGCGCGCGCCCATGTCGAAGTCATCGACAGGCTGGTGGAACGCGCGCTCGACAAGGCCGGGCTGCGCCTGTCGGACCTCGACGGTATCGCGGCGGCGGCCGGGCCGGGCCTCGTCGGCGGCGTCATGGTCGGGCTCACGACCGGCAAGGCGCTGGCGCTGGCGCTGCGCAAGCCGCTCATTGCCGTGAACCACCTCGAAGGCCATGCGCTGACGGCGCGCCTGACCGATGCCGTGCCCTTCCCCTACCTGCTGCTCCTCGTGTCGGGCGGCCACACCCAGCTCGTCGCGGTGCGCGGCATCGGCGACTATCGGCGCCTCGGCACCACCGTCGACGATGCCGTGGGCGAGGCCTTCGACAAGACCGCCAAGCTCCTCGGGCTGCCCTATCCGGGCGGCCCCGCGGTCGAACGTGCCGCCGCCGACGGCGATCCCGGCCGCTTCGCCCTGCCGCGCCCGATGCTGGGCCGCGCCAAGCCGGACTTCTCGCTCTCGGGCCTGAAGACCGCCGTGCGGCTCGAGGCGGAGCGCGCCGCGCCGTTGAAGCCGCGCGACGTGGCCGACCTCTGCGCGTCCTTCCAGGCCGCCGCCGTCGACGTGCTGATCGACCGGACGCGCGCCGCACTGCGGCTGTTCCGCGACGTGGCCGGCCGGCCCAACGCCATCGTGGTGGCGGGCGGCGTCGCCTCGAACCTCGCGGTGCGCAGCGCCTTCGTTCGCTTCGCGGGGGAGAGCGGCATCCGGCTGGTGCTCCCGCCCGGCAACCTGTGCACCGACAACGGCGCCATGATCGCCTGGGCCGGGCTCGAGCGGCTGCAACTCGGCCTCGTCGACGACCTGACGGTGCCGCCGCGCCCGCGCTGGCCGCTCGACCCCAGCGCCGAGAGGATCGGCGGCGGGCGGGCCTGATGGACGTCGCCCGCATCGCCGTGATCGGCGCGGGCGCCTGGGGCACGGCGCTCGCCAACGTGGCCGCCCGCCCCGGCCGGACCGTGACGCTGTGGTCGCGCGACCCCGCGCAGGCGCGTGTCATGGCCCGTACGCGCGAGAACCTGCGCTCGTTGCCCGGCGTCCGGCTCGACGATGCCGTCCGGCCGACGGCGGACCATGCCGCCCTGGCCTCGGCCGACGTCGTGCTCCTGGTGGTGCCGGCCCAGCACCTGCGCGGCGCGCTCGACGCGCTGCCGGCGCTGCCCGCCGGCCTGCCCGTCGTGCTCTGCGCCAAGGGGATCGAGGCCGGGACGGGGCTCCTCATGAGCGATATCCTGGCCGAGCGCCGACCCGCGCTCCGGGCCGCGGCCCTGTCGGGCCCGAGCTTCGCCGCCGATGTCGGCCGCGGCCGGCCGACGGCCGTGACGGTGGCGGCGCGGGACGCCGGACTCGCCCGGGCTCTCGCCGAGGCCCTGGCCCGGCCGGGGTTCCGCCTCTACCACACGGACGACCTCCTCGGCGTCGAGATCGGCGGTGCCGCCAAGAACGTGCTGGCCATCGCCTGCGGAGTCGCGGCCGGCATGGACCTCGGCGCCAGCGCGGCGGCGGCGCTGATCGCGCGCGGCTTCGCCGAGCTCGGCCGTTTCGCCCAGGCCTCCGGGGCACGGCCGGACACGCTGATGGGGCTCTCGGGGCTCGGCGACCTCGTGCTCACCTGCTCGTCCGTGCAGTCCCGCAACTTCGCCTTCGGCCGGGCGCTCGGGGCAGGGGCCTCGCTCGCCGAGGCCGGCGCGCGCGGCCTCGCCGAGGGCGCCGCCACCGCACCGATCCTGTGCCGCCTCGCCCGCGAGCGCGGCGTCGACATGCCGGTCACCGAGGCAGTGGCCGCCCTGGTGGCCGGCGAGACGAGCCCGCGCGCCGCGCTCGACGCGCTGCTGGCGCGCCCGTCGCGCCCCGAAGGCCTCGCGTGACGCCGCAGGATCCCGTCCCCCGATCCGGAGCCCGAACCCCCATGGCGCATTGGCTGGTGAAGAGTGAACCCGCGAAATGGTCCTTCGCCGATCAGGTCGAGGCCGGCGACAAGGGCACGTTCTGGAACGGCGTCCGCAACCATGGCGCCAAGCAGCACCTCATGGCCATGAAGGTCGGCGACCAGGGCTTCTTCTATCATTCCAACGACGGCAAGGCGGTGGTGGGCATCGTCGAGGTCGTGAAGCCCTACTACCCCGACCACACGGACGAGACCGGCAAGTTCGGCATGGTGGACCTCAAGGCGGTGCGGCCGCTGCCCCCCGTCACCCTGGAGCGCATCAAGGCCGAGCCCCGCCTTGCCGACATGGTGCTGGTCAAGAACTCGCGGCTGTCGGTCCAGCCCGTCACCGACGCCGAATGGGCCGTGGTGCTGGAGATGGCCGGAGCGTGATGCCGCGCGCGCGATCTGCGGCGGTCAGATGAACTTCAGCGCCTTCAGGCTGGCATGGCCGTGGCGCCCGACGATGAGGTGATCGTGGATGGCGATGCCCATCGGCTTGGCGATGCCGATGATCTCGTGGGTCATGCGGATATCCGCCGTCGAGGGTGTCGGGTCGCCGGACGGGTGGTTGTGGACCAGAACGAGGGCGGTCGCGCCGAGCTCCAGCGCGCGCCGCACCACCTCGCGCGGGTAGACGGGCGTGTGGTCGACCGTGCCGCGACCCTGGACCTCGTCGCCGATCAGCATGTTGCGCTTGTCGAGGAACAGGATGCGGAACTCCTCCTGTTCGTTGAACGCCATGGCGGCACGGCAATAGTCGAGGACCTCGGTCCAGGAGCCCAGCGTCGGCCGGGACTTGACGACGCCCTTGGTCAGCCGCCGCGCCGCGGCCTCGATGATCTTGAGGTCCGTGATGGCGGATCCGCCGAGGCCCGGGATCTCGCGCAGGCGCTCCGGCCGCGCCGCGATCGTCTCGGCGAAGGAGCCGAACCGCGCGATCATGGCCTTGGCGAGCGGCTTCACGTCCCGCCGCGGGATGGCGCGGAACAGCACGAGTTCGAGCAGTTCGTAGTCCGCCACGCCGGCATCGCCGACGGCATTGAAGCGCTCGCGCAGCCTGTCGCGGTGGCCCGCGTGCAGCGGGTCCTCGAGCCGTCCTCCGGAACGCTCGCCCTCGTCTGCGCTTCGCTCATGCGCCGGCGGGTGCCGGCCGGGGCGTAGGGCGGGTGGTGCAGCCCGGCGGGCGACAGCGTGAAGATCTCGTGGCCCGTCTCGGTGACCCCGACGGTGTGTTCGAACTGGGCCGACAGCGACCGGTCCCGCGTCACCGCCGTCCAGCCGTCGCCCAGCACCTTCACGTGCGGGCGCCCGAGGTTCACCATGGGCTCGACGGTGAAGAACATGCCGGGCTTGAGGACCACGCCTTCGCCGCGCCGCCCATAGTGGAGGATGTTGGGCTCGTCGTGGAACAGCCGGCCGATGCCGTGGCCGCAGAACTCCCGCACGATGGTGCAGCGCTCGCCCTCGGCATAGTCCTGGATCGCGGCGCCGATGTCGCCCGTCGTGGCGCCCGGCTTGACGGCCGCGACGCCGATCATCAGCGCCTCGTAGGTGACCTCGATCAGCCGCTCGGCGCGGCGCGGGATCTCGCCGACCGTGTACATGCGCGAGGAATCGCCGTGCCAGCCGTCGAGGATCAAGGTGACGTCGATGTTGAGGATGTCGCCCGAGCGCAGCGGCTTGTCGTCCGGGATGCCGTGGCAGACCACGTGGTTCAGCGACGTGCAGATGCTCTTGGTGAAGCCGCGATAGTCGAGGGGCGCCGGATAGGCGCCGTGGTCCATGGCGAAATCGAAGACGAGCTTGTCGAGCGCCGCCGTGGTCACGCCCGGGCGCACTTCCGCGACGAGGAGGTCGAGCGCCTCGGCGCAGAGCCGCCCGGCGCGCCGCATGCCCTCGAAGGCCGCCGGGTCGTGGATCTTGATCTGGCCGTTCTTGCGGCTCGGCGAGGTCGACGCTGCGACGAAAGTCATGGAGGCCCGAGTGCGAGAGACAGTGTGGAGGACCCGGAATCGGGATGAAGCCAAGATAGACAATCGCCCCCGCGACTTCAAACGCGCCGCCGGCGCCGGGACTTGCCAAGCCCCTTCAGGCGCGTGACACAGGGCGGATGACCTCCAGAGCTTCCAACGACCTTTCGGCCTTCGGCCGCCACGCGCCGCGCGGCTGGCTCGCCGGGCTGGTGCGCACCGCGCGGCTGTGCGGCGCCGATTGGGCCGGGCGGCGGCTCGCCTTCGCGCTGCGCGCCATCGGCATCCGCGCGCTCAGCGGGCGGCCGCTCGACGTCGAATCGATGGGCGTCCGCATGCGGCTCTATCCAGGCCACAACGTGGCCGAGAAGAACCTGCTCTTCACGCCCCAGTATTTCGACCCGCAGGAGCGCCGCTTCCTGGCCGAGCGCCTCGGGACGGGATTTCGTCTTCATCGACATCGGCGCCAATGTCGGGGGCTATGCGCTCTTCGCCGCGACCCTGGCCGGCCCGCGGCGCCCGCGTCCTGGCGATCGAGCCGCAGGCCGACATCTTCGAGCGCCTGTCCTTCAACATCCGCCAGAACAGCTTCCCCGGCATCAAGGCGCTGGAACTCGCCGTCGCGGACCGCGACGGCGACGTCACGCTCTTCGTGGACGCCAGGAACAAGGGCGAGACCTCGATGCGCCTCGTCGGCACCCAGGGTCCCGGGGGCGCCGTGCGGGTGCCCGCCAAGGCGCTCGGCACGATCGTGGCCGAGGAAGGCTTCACGCGGATCGACGCCCTGAAGCTCGACGTCGAGGGCGCCGAGGACCTGATCCTCGAAGCCTTCTTCCGGGACGTTGAGAGCCGCGCTGTGGCCGCGCCTGCTCATCGTCGAGGACGCGCCCGGCCGCTGGGCCATCGACCTGCCCGGCCTCATCGGCCGGCAGGGCTACCGTGTCGCGCTTGAAGACCCGCACCAACATCGTCTACGAGCGGGCCTGACCGCAGGAGGACCAGCCGATGCCTGACCCCGTGACCGCCGCCATCCTGGTGATCGGCGACGAGATCCTGTCGGGCCGCACCAAGGACAAGAACATCGGCACCATCGCCGACGTGCTGATGGCCATGGGGATCGACCTGCGCGAGGTCCGGATCGTGCCGGACGTCGAGGCCGAGATCGTGGCCGCCGTGAACGCGCTGCGGACGCGCTACACCTACCTCTTCACCACGGGCGGCATCGGCCCGACCCACGACGACATCACGGCCGACGCGGTCGCCAGGCCGCCTTCGGCGTCGGCATCGCCGAACATCCCGAGGCCATCCGCATGCTGCTCGAGCGCATCAAGCCCGAGGACCTCAACGAGGCCCGCCGCCGCATGGCACGCATTCCCGACGGGGCCGACCTGATCCGCAACGACGTCTCGAAAGCCCCCGGCTTCATGCTCGGCAACGTCGTCGTCATGGCGGGCGTGCCGAGCATCATGCAGCAACATGCTCGACAACGTCGCGCCGCGGCTCGAGGGCGGCGCCCGCATGGTGTCCGAGACGATCGAGGCCGCCGGCCTGCCCGAGGGCACCTATGCGGCCGGGCTCGGGGATCTGGCGAAGGCCCATCCGGCCGTGTCGATCGGCTCCTACCCGTCCTTCTCGGCGGAAGGCTTCCGCAACCAGATCGTGGTCCGCGGACGCGACGCCGCGGCGGTCGCGGCGGCCCGGGCCGGGGTCGAAGCCCTGCTGGCCGGCTTGCGGGGCGACGCGGTTCCGGTGTAGCGCGCAGGGCCTCGGCAGGACAGGCGTGGAGCGGGCATGAACGAGCACGGCAACAAGGCATTCCCGGTCTCCTGGGACCAGTTCCACCGCGACTGCCGGGCCCTCGCCTGGCGGCTGTCGGAGGCGGGTCCGTTCCAGGCGCTGGTGGCCATCACCCGCGGCGGCCTCGTGCCGGCCGCCATCGTGGCGCGCGAACTCGGCATCCGCACGATCGAGACCGTGTGCATCGCGAGCTACCACGACTACGACACGCAGGGCGGGCTCGAAGTGCTGAAGGGCGTCTCGGACGCGGTGCTGGGCCTCGACCAGGACGCCAAGGTGCTGGTCATCGACGACCTCGTCGACACCGGCAAGACGGCCCGCCAGGTCCGCGACATGCTGCCCAAGGCCCATTTCGCCACGATCTACGCCAAGCCGCTCGGCCGCCCCCTGGTCGACACGTTCGTGACCGAAGTCAGCCAGGACACCTGGATCTACTTCCCCTGGGACATGGGCCTGACCTTCCAGGAGCCGCTCGCCAAGGGCCAGCGCGGCTGAGCCGGGCAGGCGTGGGGACCGCCCTGGAGCCCGCGGCGGCGCGCGCCGAGTCCCGGCCGCCGGTTCGCCGGCGCGCCCGGCGGCTTGTGAGCGCCGGCCAGCGAGGCTAACCTTCCACCGGGCACGCCCCTCGTGACCGCGGACGTGGCGGAACTGGCATACGCATTGGACTTAAAATCCAACGTCTCTCATGACTTACGGGTTCGACCCCCGTCGTCCGCACCACGCGCCGGCTGATCCGATCTCCCGGCGCCGGCCCGCTCACGCCGCCCTGTCGCTCTCTTCCTCGGGGAACAGCCCGGTCAGCCCCGCTTCCGAGGCCGGGCAGATGCCGCGCTCGGTGATCAGCCCCGTCACCAGACGGGCCGGCGTCACGTCGAAGGCGTAATTGGCGATCGGCGAGCCGCGCGGCACGATCCGCACCGTCTCGATCGCGCCGGCCTCCGTCTCGCCCGTCATCAGCGCCACTTCGTCGGGCGAGCGCTCCTCGATGGGGATCTCGCGGACGCCGTCGCGGATGCGCCAGTCCACCGTCGAGGAGGGCAGGGCGACGTAGAAGGGCACGCCGTTGTCCCGCGCGGCGAGCGCCTTCAGATAGGTCCCGACCTTGTTGCACACGTCGCCCGAGCGCGTCGTGCGGTCGGTGCCGACGATGCAGAGGTCCACCTTGCCGTGCTGCATGAGGTGCCCGCCGACGTTGTCCACCACGACCGTGTGGGGGACGCCCTCGGCCAGGAGCTCGTAGGCGGTGAGGCTGGCGCCCTGGTTGCGCGGTCGCGTCTCGTCGACCCACACATGCACCGGCACGCCGGCCCGGTGCGCCTTGTAGACGGGCGCCAGCGCCGTGCCCCAGTCGACCGTGGCGAGCCATCCGGCGTTGCAATGGGTGAGAACCGCGACGGGGCGGGCGCGTCCGCCCCGTTCCCAGGCGTCCCGGATCAGCCCCGCGCCGTGCCGGCCGATGGCGTCGCAGGTCGCGACGTCCTCGTCGGCGATGCGGGCCGCCTGCGCATAGGCGGCGGCCCGGCGGTCCGCGGGCTTCAGCGGGGCCAGCCGCGCCCGCATGTCCTCGAGCGCCCAGCGCAGGTTCACCGCCGTGGGGCGGGCGGCCAGCAGCAGATCGAAGGCGCTCGCCAGGGCGGCGTCCGACGGGTCCGCCGCCATGGCGAGCGCCAGCCCGTAGGCGCCCGCGGCACCGATCAGCGGCGCGCCCCGCACCGTCATGTCGGCGATCGCCTCGGCGGCCTCGGCCGGGCCGCCGAGCATGCGCACGGCGAACCGGTGGGGCAGGGCGCGCTGGTCGATGACGACGACCGTCGTGCCATCCTCGCCGAGCCAGATGGTGCGGTGTTGGCGACCGTCGATACGCATGCCGGAGCTCCTTGCCGTCCCGTCCGGCGCCAGTCTAGACCATGCCGGCCGGGCAGGGGAGCCGGGGCGCGCCCGGCGGCCGGGCGGGGAGGAACCCATGCGCAAGCGGCTTTCGGCGGTCCTGGCCGTGGTGCTGGGCCTTGCCTGTCACGGCGGAGCGGCCGAATCCGCCGTCCCGGCCCGCATCCGCGGCACCGTGCTGGTGCTCGACGGCGGCCGCCTCGTCGTCGCCGGTCCGGGCGGCCGGCCCGTCTCCGTCGCGCTCGCCCCCGATTACGGCGTCACGGCGCTCGCCGCGGCGCGGCCCGAGGCCGTCGCGCCCGGCCGCTACATCGGCACCGTGGCGACCCGCGCGGGCGGAGGCGTGCTGAGGGCCCGCGAGATCCATATCTTCCCCGACAATCTGCGGGGTGCCGGCGCAGGCGAACGGCCTTTCGAGCCCGGCACCGGGAGCGTCGTCGTCTCCGGCACGGTCGAGCAGGGTCTCACCGACGGTTTCGGCGGGACGGTCACGCTGTCGCATCCGGGCGGCGTCGCCGTCGTCCTGGTCCCGGCGGGCACGCCCGTCGCGGTGCTGGCGCCCGGAAACCGGGCCATGCTGATGCCTGGGGCCCATGTGGTCGTCCAGCCCGACGCGCGTCCGGACGGGACGCTGCGGGCCGACCACGTCATCGTGGGCGTCGACGGGCTGGTGCCGCAGATCTGAGAGCGCCGTGCCGATCCTGCGACGCCCGCCCGCGGCGCCTTGCCGGGACGGCTCGGGAGACCGACATCTCGGTAAGCCGCCAGTGGGCTAGCCGCCAGTGGGCCAGTCGCCATGAGGCGGCATGGCGGGGACGAGGACCGGAACCATGATGAAACGCTTGTCGACGGTGGCGGTGGCCCTGGCCCTGCTCGGCGGGAGTGCGATGGCGCAGAGCGCGACCCGCATCCGGGGCACGGTCGTGTCGCTCGACGGCACGGCCCTCAGGCTGACCGACGCGGCCGGCACGGCGGTATCGGTGGTCCTGCCGCCGGCGTCCGCCGTCACCGCCCTGGTACCGGCCAAGCTCGCCGATGTCGCGCCCGGCAGCTTCATCGGCGCGGCGGCCGAGACGCAGCCGGACGGCCGGATCGTCGCCCGCGAGGTCCATATCTTCCCCGAGACCATGCGCGGGGCGGGGGAAGGGCATCGCGCCTTCGACCTCGGGCCGCACAGCACGATGACCAATGGCACGGTGGGCAACGAGGTGAAGGGCAAGGCCGGCGATACGCTGACGGTCGCCTACAAAGGCGGCGAGAAGACCATCGAGGTGCCGGCCGGCGTTCCCGTCGTCACCTTCGCGCCCGGCGACCGCGGCATGCTGGCGCCCGGCGCCCACGTGATCGTCCAGGCCCGGGCGGGCGAGGGCGGCACCCTGACGGCCGACCGCGTGACGGTCGGCCGCGACGGTCTCGTCCCGCCGATGTGACGCGGGCCGCGCGGCCCGCGCCACCGCGAGTCCTCGGAGCTCGGCCGCAGTCATCCGGGGCCGGTGCGGCTCGGCGCGGCGGGCGTGGCCGGGACGAGCCCGGCCATGACCGGACTAAGGGCGGGCACCGCTTCGAAGCCACCATGCCCTCCCTCGACCGCTCTCCTCCACCCTCTCCACTGTCATGCCCGGGCTTGTCCCGGGCACCCACGCCGGCCAGCGCCATCACGGGTTTCGGACCAGTCCAGGGCCGTCCAGGGGCCGGTGCGGCTCGGCGCGGCGTGGGTGGCCGGGACAAGCCCGGCCATGACCGGACTAAGGGCGGGCACCGGTTCGAAGCTACTATGCTCTCTCCCCCGACCGCTCTCCTCCACCCTCTCCACTGTCATGCCCGGGCTTGTCCCGGGCACCCACGCCGGCCCGCGCCATCACGGGTTTCGGACCAGTCCAGGGCCGTCCAGGGGCCGGTGCGGCTCGGCGCGGCGTGCGTGGCCGGGACAAGCCCGGCCCTGACCGGATCAAGGCGGGAACCGCTTCGAAGCCACCATGCCCTCCCCCGACCGCTCTCCTCCGTCCTCTCCACTGTCATGCCCGGGCTTGTCCCGGGCACCCACGCCGGCCCGCGCCACCGCCACTACCGGTCCTTGGCTCCGCAGGCTGTCCAGACGACCTCATCGCCGGTCCGCGGGATGCCCAAAGCAGGCGTCGCCATGGTTGGGGCGGCGGCGTGTCAGTCGGCGGCGACCCGCACGGGCGCGTCGCGGTAGAGCTCCGGGTAGAGGCGGTGCAGCGCCGTGATCTTGGGCGCGTCGTTGACCACGATGTAGAGACTGTCCGGGTGGTGGATCAGGTAGTCCTGGTGGTAGTCCTCGGCGGGATAGAAGCCGCGCAGCGGCTCGAGCGTGGTGGTGACGGCGCCGTGCAGCAGGCCGCTCGCCCCGAGCTGGGCGATGTAGCCCTGGGCCACCCGGCGCTCCGCCTCGTCGGCGACGAAGATGGCCGAGCGATATTGCGGCCCCTCGTCGGGCCCCTGTCCGCCCACCTGGGTCGCGTCATGCGCGGTCGAGAAGAACAGCTGCAGCAGCTGGCCGTAGGAGATCGCGCTGGGGTCGTAGTCGATCTTCACGGCTTCGGCATGGCCGGTCTCGCCCGAGCCGACCTGCCGGTAATGCGCCGTCGCGGCCTCGCCGCCGGCATAGCCGGCGACGACGCGCGTCACGCCGCGCACGTGTTCGAACATGCCCTGGAGCCCCCAGAAGCAGCCGCCCGCCAGCACGAGGCTGCGAGTGCTCGCGCCCGGCTGGAGGTCGGCCGCGGGCGCGGGCAGCCGGAGCGGCCGCTCGGCGGCGCGCGGCACGACGGCGGCGCCGACGCAGAGCAGGGCGGCGAACGATACCGCGGCGAGGGATCGGCTGAGGAGGGGTCGGGTCATGACGGTCTCCGGTGCCGCCGAACGGTGCGGCGGTGCGTTGCTGGGCTTACGGCCATGGCCCCGCCGCGGTTACGCGGCCGGACCGATCGCCGTCACGAGGCCGCCAGCGCGGCCAGCACCTCGTCGCGGCGCGGCATGGGGTCGACCGCGCCGTAACCCCGCGTCGCCAGCGCGGCGGCCGTGTTGGCGTAATGCCCGGCCCGGACAGGGTCCCGGCCGCGCAGGTATTCGGCCAGGAACGCGCCATCGAACGTGTCGCCGGCTCCGGTCGCGTCGACCGCGTCGACGCGATGGGGCGGGATGCGCAGCCGGGTCTCCGCCGTCGCGATGAGGCACCCCTGGCTGCCGAGCTTCAGGGCCACGAGGCCGGCGCCGAACGACAGGTAGCGGTCGGCGATGGCGTCGGGATCCTCGACGCCGACGAGCAGGCGCGCGTCGTCGAGCCCCGGCAGGGCGATGTCGATGTGCCTCATCGCCTCGTGGATCACCGCCCGGGCGCGGGCGATGGGCCAGAGCTTCAACCGGATATTGGTGTCGTAGGACAGCAGCACCCCCGCGGCCCGGGCCTCCGCCATCGCGTCGAACACGGCATCGGCGGCGCGCGTCGAGATCGCCTGGCTGATGCCCGACACATGCAGCACCTTGGCGGCGCGCAGCGCCTCGCGCGGCAGGTCCTCCGCCCCGTAGAGGCTCGCCGCCGAACCCGCCCGGCGGTAGGAGAACGCGTGCCCGGCCTCGGTATGGGACACGAAGTAGAGCCCGGTCGGCGCGCCCGCCTCCACCTTCACGGTGCTGGCGTCGACGCCCTCGCGGGCCCACATGGCGAGCAGGATCTGGCCGAACTCGTCGTCCCCCACCGCCGACGCCAGGCCCGCCGAGGCGCCGGACCGCGCCGCCGCCACCATGGCGTTCGACACGTCGCCGCCGCAGCTGATCGCGTAATGGTCGGTCCCCTTGTGGCGGTTCAGTTCGACCATGGGCTCGCCGAGCGCGATGATGTCGGCCATTCGTCAGTCCTCTCCGCTGCCTGTTTTCCCGCCTTGTGCTGCCGATCTCTTCGCCTTGACAAGTCCAATCGCCGGAGACGAGACTTGACCGTCCGGTCAAGTTGCATTCGGGCCGGGATCCGGGAGGTCAGGATGGCGTCGATCACCACCGACGGCGTGGCGGGCGGGCGCCTCGCCCCCGACGACTACGAGCGCAACTTCGCCGACCTGTCGCCGCCGCTGACGCGCCACGAGGCCATCGTCGAATCGGAGCGGTGCTACTTCTGCTACGATGCCCCCTGCGTCCAGCGCTGCCCGACGGGGATCGACATCCCGCTGTTCATCCGGCAGATCGCCAAGGACAACGTGATCGGCGCGGCCGAGACGATCCTGTCGGCCAACATCATGGGCGGCATGTGCGCCCGCGTCTGCCCGACCGAGGAGCTCTGCGAGGAAGCCTGCGTGCGCGAGCACGCCGAAGGCAAGCCGGTGCGCATCGGCTCCCTGCAGCGCCACGCCACCGACGCCATCATGGCGGCCTCGGCGGCGGCGGGCCGCCACCCCTTCGCGCGCGGGCCCGCGACGGGGCGCAGCGTCGCCGTCGTCGGAGCGGGGCCGGCGGGCCTGTCGGCCGCGCACCGCCTGGCGCTCTGCGGCCACGCGGTGACGCTCTACGACGCCAAGCCCAAGCTCGGCGGCCTCAACGAATACGGCATCGCCGCCTACAAGACGCCGGGCGGCTTCGCACAGGCCGAGGTGGACTTCATCCTCGGCGTCGGCGGCATCACGGTGAGGCCCGGCCTGCGGCTCGGCGCCGAGATCGACCTTGCGGGCCTGCGCGCCAGCCATGACGCCGTGGTCCTGGCCCTGGGCCTCGGCGGCGTCAACGCGCTGCCCGGCATGGGGGACCAGCGCAACGTCGTCGACGCGCTGAGCTTCATCGAGGCGCTGCGGCAGGCACCCGACAAGGCCACCGTGCCGGTCGGGCGCCGCGTCGTGGTGATCGGCGGCGGCATGACGGCCGTCGATGCCGCCGTCCAGGCCCGCCGCCTCGGCGCCGAGGAGGTCACGATCGCCTATCGCCGCGGCCGGGCCGACATGAAGGCGAGCCAGTGGGAACAGGACCTCGCCCAGACCAACGGCGTCGTGATCCGCCCCTTCCTCGACCCGGCCGGTTTCGACGCCCGCGACGGCGCCGTGACGGCGGCGCGCTTCGTCCAGGGCGGGCCGGAGGGCAGCGGCTCCGGCGAGACGGTGACGATCCCCGCCGACCTCGTCCTCTGCGCCATCGGCCAGACCTTCCTGTCCGCGGCCCTGGGCGGGGGGGCGCTCGCGCTGCAGGATGGCCGCATCCGCGTCGATGCGGACCGGCGCACGAGCCTCGCCGATGTCTGGGCCGGGGGCGACTGCGTGGCGGGCGGGCCGGACCTCACCGTCAGCGCCGTCGAGGATGGCAAACGCGCCGCGATCGCCATCGACGCCGCCCTGCGCGCGGCGCCCGCGCCCGGGTCCATCCTCGTGGGAGCCGCCTGATGGCCGATCTTCGCAGCGACTTCCTCGGCATCCGCTCGCCGAACCCGTTCTGGCTCGCGTCCGCGCCCCCGACCGACCGCAAGACCAACGTGCTGCGCGCCTTCGCGGCGGGCTGGGGCGGCGTCGTGTGGAAGACCCTGGGGGAAGAGGGGCCGCCGGTCGTCAACGTGTCGGGGCCGCGCTACGGCGCGATCCACGGGCCGGACCGGCGCCTGATGGGTTTCAACAACATCGAGCTGATCACCGACCGGCCCCTGGAGATCAACCTCCGGGAGATCGCCGAGGTCAAGCGCCTCTACCCGGACCGGGCGCTGGTGGTCTCCATCATGGTGCCCTGCGACGAGGAGAGCTGGAAGCGCATCCTGCCGCGGGTGGAGGCCACGGGCTGCGACGGCGTCGAGCTCAATTTCGGCTGCCCGCACGGCATGAGCGAGCGCGGCATGGGCTCGGCGGTCGGCCAGGTGCCCGAGTACATCGAGATGGTGGCGCGGTGGTGCAAGGCCTACACGCGCCTGCCCGTCATCGTGAAGCTCACGCCCAACATCGCCGATATCCGCCATCCGGCACGCGCCGCGAAGCGCGGCGGGGCCGATGCCGTATCGCTGATCAACACGATCAACTCCATCGTCTCGGTCGACCTCGACCGCATGGCGCCCGCCCCTCATGTCGACGGCCGCGGCACGCATGGCGGCTATTGCGGGCCGGCGGTCAAGCCGATCGCGCTGTCGATGACGAGCGAGATCGCCCGCGACCCCGAAACGCGCGGGCTGCCGATCTCGGCCATCGGCGGCATCACGACCTGGCGCGACGCGGCGGAGTTCATCGCGCTCGGGGCCGGCACCGTGCAGGTCTGCACCGCCGCCATGACCTATGGCTTCAAGGTGGTCGACGAGATGGTCTCGGGCCTGTCGTCCTTCATGGACGCCAAAGGCTACCGGACGATCGAGGACTTCCGCGGGCTGGCGGTCCCCAACGTCACGGACTGGCAGTACCTCAACCTCAACTATGTCGCCAAGGCGCGCATCGACCAGGACCTGTGCATCAGTTGCGGGCGCTGCCACATCGCCTGCGAGGACACGTCCCACCAGGCCATCACGGCCCGGGTCGACGGGCAGCGCCGGTTCATGGTCAAGGACGATGAATGCGTCGGCTGCAACCTGTGCGTCGAGATCTGCCCGGTCGAGAACTGCATCACGCTGGAGCATCGCGTGACCGGCGCCGATCCCCGGACGGGACTGCCCTACGACCGCCCCTACGCCAACTGGACCACCCACCCCAACAACCCGGCCGTCCGCGGCGGCTGACCGGGCCGGCGCCGCCGTCGGGCGGCGCCCTTTTCGGTTCGGGGCAGGGGCCTCTGCCGCACCCGTCTGGCCGGCCCTGGTTTTTTGCGGATTTGTGAATTTCGGCGTTGACGGGCCGCGGGGGCGGGACCTATAACGCGGCCATCGACGGCGGCGGTGCTTGTGAGCGCGCTGCGGGTTTCGACGCTTCTTGGGTTCGCTCTGGAGGAAGCCGCCCGGCAGGGTTTGCCGGGTGTATCGTCGTCTCTCATGGGTCCGGTTTTGTCCGGGTCTGTCGTTTTGGGGGGTGGGTTTGGCCTGTCCCCGCGCTGTTTGACAATCGCATCGGAAGAAAGAGAAACGTGGACGGCGGGGTCCTTGCGGTTCGCCCTTTAGGGGCGGGCACACGTGCTTTGGCACGGCGAGGGACTTTTCCGACGGTCACGTTTCCAGATTCATCGCGCTCCGGTTTTGGCCGGGGCGGATGTGTTTGGGACTCGTCGAGTGGTCTGGCTTTGGCCGGACCTGAACTGTGATCAGTCGGGTTCAGATCTTGAGCACCAACTTGAGAGTTTGATCCTGGCTCAGAACGAACGCTGGCGGCAGGCTTAACACATGCAAGTCGAACGCTCATCTTCGGATGGGAGTGGCAGACGGGTGAGTAACACGTGGGAACATACCCTTTGGTTCGGAACAACTCCGGGAAACTGGAGCTAATACCGGATACGCCCTTGGATTTCGGTTCTGGGGGAAAGGCTTTGCTGCCGGAGGAATGGCCCGCGTTCGATTAGCTTGTTGGTGAGGTAACGGCTCACCAAGGCGACGATCGATAGCTGGTCTGAGAGGATGGCCAGCCACATTGGGACTGAGACACGGCCCAAACTCCTACGGGAGGCAGCAGTGGGGAATATTGGACAATGGGCGCAAGCCTGATCCAGCCATGCCGCGTGAGTGATGACGGCCTTAGGGTTGTAAAGCTCTTTCGCACGCGACGATAATGACGGTAG
>CAWKBT010000008.1:0-756176 GCA_963847915.1 uncultured Alphaproteobacteria bacterium | reverse complement strand
TACGGTCGAGGCCTATGCGGACGGCGAGCTCGCCGGCGGCCTCTACGGCGTGGCGCTCGGGGCGGCCTTCTTCGGCGAATCGATGTTCCACCGCCGCACCGACGCATCCAAGGTCTGCCTGCTGCATCTCGCGGCGCGCCTGAAGGACAGCGGCTACCATCTTCTCGACACGCAGTTCGTCACCCCTCACCTCGCGACGCTCGGCGCCATCGAGGTGCCCCGGGCCCGCTACCGCAAGCGACTTGCCGAGGCGGTGAAGCGCCCGGGACGGGTCGAGGCCTGGTCGACACGGCCGTGGTCCGGCGCCGCGGTGCTGGAGGTGCTGGCGCGGGGCCGGCCCGACGACCAGGCGGGCTGAGGCGAGGCTGGCACCGCGCCGTCAGCGCCCGTTGCCGGCGGGATCGTGCGGGGGCAGGTCGGCGGGATATTGGCTCGTCGGGAAGAAGCGCTCGTCGGCTCCTGACGCGGTGCCTCGGCCGGCTCGGGCCGCGGCGCCGGGCGCGCGACGCGCTTCGGCCTGGGCTTCGGCGCGGCCGCCGTCGCCGGGGGCGCCGGTACGGTGCTGCCGGCCGGCGCCGCCGTGCCGGGCGCCGCCGGTACCCCGTCGGCGGGCGCCGACGCGACGGCATCGGCGTCGGCGGTCTGCGGCGCGTCCACGATCGTGTCGCCGGGTGTCTCGCAACTCGTCAGCCAGATGTCGTAGATCGGGTGTTCGAGCCCGTGCAGGCCCGGGCTCGCGGCGAACATCCAGCCCGAGAAGACGCGCTTGAACTCGCGCTTGGTCGACACTTCGTCGATCTCGACGAACGTGTCGGTCTGCGGCGCCTCCTTGGCGGGGCGGGTGTAGCAGGCGCGCGCCGTCACCTGCAGCGAGCCGAACTGGACCGTCTCGCCCATGGCGGCCTTGAAGGAGATGATCCGGCCCGTGATCTTGTCGAGGCCGGAGAAGACCGCCGTCCCGTTCTTGATCTTGTCGGCCCGGGCGGGCGCGGCGGCGGACAGCAGGGCCGCGAGAGCCAGCAGGCCGGCGCCGAGAGGGATGTTGCGTGAAGCCGCCAAGATGCTCGCCCGTTCATGGTGCCGCGGCGACCCTCGGCCGCGCCGCTGCTGTCGCCCGCGCTTGTGGCGATACGAGGGCCCGGCGACGTCGCGACCCTCGGCGCGGACGCGCCCTAGCCGGGGGTCCAGGCGTCGTAGTCGCCGCCCGTGCGGGGCCGCGTGCCGTCCTTGAGCATGGAGCCCGGCGGGCGGTAGGCGGCGGGCGTTCCCGTCATGTTGGGCAGGTAGGGCTTTTCCCAGGCGCGCGGGACGTAGTCGGACTGCGTCGGCAACTCGTCGGTTTGGTGGTGCAGCCAGCCGTACCAGCCGGGCGGCGTCGCCGAGCCCTCGCTCTCGCCCCGGTAGATGACCCAGCGCCGGTCGAAGCCGAGTGCCGGATCGATCCGACCGCCGATCGACCGGTAATAGGTGTTGCCGAACTCGTCGTAGCCCACCACCTCGCCGTTGCGGCTGGTCCAGAAGCGGGTGTTGACGGTGGCGCCCGTCCACCAGGTGGCGAAGCGGAGGAACCGCGTCTTCCAGGTGATGCGCTCGTCGGGCGGTGCCGGATAAGACAAGGGGATCGCTCGCTGTCGGGGTCGCTGCGGACGCAATAGGGCGCACGAGCCCACGAGTAAAGGCGGACGACCCCGGATCATCGCCGCCGGGGCCGGCGCGCCGACCGATCTTTTACGGTTGATAACTCGTCGCCGCGCCGCCCGCCGGCTGCGGCGGGGCCTGCGACGCCGGTGGGGAATCGGGCCGATCCCGCCGTCACTTAACGCTTCGACAGGCGGACCGCCGGCCTGGCGGCGTGCGGCGCCGGGGATTTGACTCGCGTCCCCCGGATGACCATATTGGTAACCGAGTTGCCGATAGATCGGCAGATGGCCGTCTCTGCGCCGCCGGGTCCCCGATCCGCCGCGAAGAGCCATCGAGCCGGCGGTGACGGGCTGACACCCGGCCCCGTCCGGCCCGGCCGCCCGCACCGAACGGATTGTCCGCCATGCACATCGAGCGCCGCTACACCAAGGCCGCCGGTCTCCCCTATGCCGAGATCGCCTTCCGCTCGGCCCGGAGCGAGATCCGCAACCCCGACGGATCCGTGGTCTTCGCGCTCGAGAACTTCGACGTGCCGGCTGCCTGGAGCCAGGTGGCGGCCGACGTGCTGGCGCAGAAGTATTTCCGCAAGGCGGGCGTGCCGGCCCGGCTGAAGCGCGTCGAGGAGAACGACGTGCCCTCGTTCCTGTGGCGCTCGGTGCCCGACGAGGCGGCGCTGTCCGCCCTGCCCGAGGCGGAACGTTTCGGCCCCGAGACGTCGGCGCGGCAGGTCTTCGACCGGCTCGTCGGCACCTGGACCTACTGGGCCTGGAAGGGCGGCTATTTCGACGGCGAGGCGGACGCCCACGCGTTCCACGACGAACTCCGCTACATGCTGGCCAAGCAGATGGCGGCGCCGAACTCCCCGCAATGGTTCAACACCGGGCTGCACTGGGCCTACGGCATCGACGGCCCCGGCCAGGGCCACTTCTACGTCGACTACCGCACGGGTGAGCTCGTGCGGTCGAGCTCGGCCTACGAGCATCCCCAGCCCCATGCCTGCTTCATCCAGGGCGTCGAGGACGACCTCGTGAACGAGGGCGGCATCATGGACCTCTGGGTGCGCGAGGCGCGCCTGTTCAAATACGGCTCGGGCACGGGCACCAACTTCTCGCGCCTGCGGGGCGAGAAGGAGAAGCTGTCGGGCGGCGGCAAGTCCTCCGGCCTGATGAGCTTCCTCAAGATCGGCGACCGCGCCGCCGGCGCCATCAAGTCGGGCGGCACGACCCGCCGGGCCGCCAAGATGGTGGTGGTGGATGCCGACCACCCCGACGTCGAGAGCTACATCGACTGGAAGGTCAAGGAGGAGGAGAAGGTCGCCGCGCTGGTGACCGGCTCCAAGCTGACGCGCCGGCACCTCAAGGCGGTGCTGCGCGCCTGCCTCAACTGCGAAGGCTCGGGGGACGATTGCTTCGAACCGGAGCGCAACCCGGCGCTCAAGCGCGAGATCAAGGCCGCCCGCCGGGCCATGGTCTCCGACAACATGATCAAGCGCGTGATCCAGCTGGCCCGCCAGGGCCACACCGCCGTCGACTTCGAGGAGTTCACGGCCGATTGGGACTCGGAAGCCTACCTCACCGTGGCGGGCCAGAACTCCAACAATTCGGTCCGCATCACCGACGAGTTCCTCCACGCGGTCGAGACCGACGGGCCGTGGTCGCTGATCCGCCGCACCGACGGCAAGGTCGCCAAGACCCTGCAGGCCCGCGCGCTGTGGGACAAGATCGGCTATGCGGCCTGGGCCTCGGCGGATCCCGGCCTGCAGTTCCACACCACCATCAACGATTGGCACACCTGCCCGGCCTCGGGCCCGATCCGGGCGTCGAACCCGTGCTCGGAATACATGTTCCTCGACGACACGGCCTGCAATCTCGCGTCGCTGAACCTGTTGCAGTTCCGCGGCGCGCGGGCCGGCACGCTCGATGTCGCCTCCTACGAACACGCCGTCCGCCTCTGGACGCTGGTGCTCGAGACCTCCGTGCTGATGGCCCAGTTCCCCTCGGCCGAGATCGCGCGCCTGTCCTACGATTACCGCACGCTCGGCCTCGGCTTCGCCAACCTCGGCGGCTTCCTGATGTCGTCGGGCCTCGCCTATGATTCGGACGCGGGCCGCGCCATCTGCGGCGCGCTGTCGGCGCTGATGACGGGCGTGTGCTACGCCACCTCGGCCGAGATCGCGGGCGAGCGCGGGGCCTTCCCGGGCTATGCCCCCAACGCCGCCCACATGCTGCGGGTGATGCGCAACCACCGCCGCGCCGCGAACGGCGACGTGTCGGGCTACGAGGCCCTGTCGGTCGCGCCCGTGCCGCTCGACCGGTCGGCCACGCCCGACCCCGACATGGTGGATGCCGCCCGCCGCGCCTGGGACCTCGCCATCACGCTCGGCGAGCAGCACGGCTACCGCAACGCCCAGGTCTCGGTCGTGGCGCCCACCGGCACCATCGGCCTCGTCATGGACTGCGACACGACGGGCATCGAGCCGGACTTCGCCCTGGTCAAGTTCAAGAAGCTCGCCGGCGGCGGCTACTTCAAGGTGGTGAACCGCGCCGTGCCCGAGGCGCTGCGGGCGCTCGGCTATCGCGAGAGCGACATCGCCGAGATCGAGGTCTACGCGGTCGGGCACGGCAACCTGCGGCAGGCGCCGGGCGTGACCGTGGCGGCGCTGAGGGCGCGCGGCTTCACGGACGACAAGCTCGAAGCGCTCGACAAGGCGCTCGCCAGCGCCTTCGACATCAAGTTCGCCTTCAACAAGTGGACGCTGGGCTCCGACTTCCTGGTGTCGGACCTCAAGGTGCCGGCCGACCGGCTGGACGAGCCCGGCTTCGAACTCCTGCCGTTCCTGGGTTTCACCAAGGCCGACATCGAGGCCGCCAACATCCACGTCTGCGGGGCCATGACGCTGGAAGGCGCGCCGCACCTCAAGCGCGAGCACTACCACGTCTTCGACTGCGCCAATCCCTGCGGCCGCACCGGCCGGCGCTACCTGTCGGTCGACAGCCACATCCGCATGATGGCGGCCTCGCAGCCCTTCATCTCGGGCGCGATCTCGAAGACCATCAACATGCCGAACGACGCTACGGTGGAGGGCTGCAAGGAAGCCTACATGCTGTCCTGGCGGCTCGGCCTCAAGGCCAATGCGCTCTACCGCGACGGCTCGAAGCTGTCGCAGCCGCTGAACGCTCAGCTCATCGCCGACGACGACGAGGAGGAGGCGCTCGACGAGCACCTCGCGGCCGCGGTCCCGGCCCGTGCGGCCGAGGTGGCCGAGCGGATCGTCGAACGCGTGGTCGAGCGGATCGAGCGGCAGCGCGAGCGCGAGAAGCTGCCCGCCCGTCGCAAGGGCTATACCCAGAAGGCCACCGTCGGCGGCCACAAGGTCTACCTGCGCACCGGGGAATACCCGGACGGGCGGCTCGGCGAGATCTTCGTCGACATGCACAAGGAGGGCGCCGCGTTCCGGTCGCTGATGAACAGTTTCGCCATCGCGATCTCCATCGGCCTCCAGTACGGCGTGCCGCTGGACGAATATGTGGACGCCTTCACGTTCACCCGCTTCGAGCCCGCCGGGCCGGTGCAGGGCAACGACGCCATCAAGAACGCGACCTCGATCCTCGATTACGTGTTCCGCGAACTGGCGGTGTCCTACCTCGACCGGACGGACCTCGCCCACGTGGTGCCGAGCGACATCGGCTTCGACGTGCTCGGCACCGGGGAAGCGGAGGGTCGCTCGGGCAGCGGCGAGGGGCGCGGCGCCCCGGCGGCCAGCCCCGTCTCGAAGGGCCTCGTGCGCTCCAAGACGGACCGTTTCATGCTGGTCGGCGGCACCACCCGGACGGCGCCGCAGCCCGAGACGCGGGCCGGCGGCAGCACGCCCGCCAAGGCCTACGGCGTCGAGGGCGCGACCGCGCTCAAGCGGGAAGCCGAGCAGCAGGCGTCGACCGAGTTGAGCGCCCTCGCCTGGAGCGAGCCGCAGGGCTTCGCCGCCGCCAAGGCCGCCGTGGCGGACAAGAAGGCCGAGGCCCGCATGAAGGGCTACGTCGGCGAGGCCTGCCCGGAATGCGCCAACTTCACCATGGTGCGCAACGGCACCTGCCTGAAGTGCGAGACCTGCGGGGCCACGACGGGCTGCTCCTGACCGCCGACGGCGCAGGCTGACGGCCGGGCCGTCCGCGCGGCGCCGTCCGTCGCGTCCGGGCCGGCCTGTCCGGCCCGCCCTGCCCGCAACGGCGCGGCATCGCGTCGAGACGCGTCAGGACCCGCCCGCGTGATCGGACCCGGTCAGGAGTTCGGTGACGCGGTCCCGTTCGCTGCGCTCGATCGCGGCCGCGTTCAGCCGCAGCATCTGGGCCGCCGCGGACGCGCCGAACTCCTGCGACATGCCGTGGGTCGCCACATCGGACAGCGTCTCGAAGACCATGTGGGCGGGGAACTCGGAGCCGTGCAGGCGTCCGATCAGCTGGACCCAGGTGCGGCGGAGGCGATCGCGCAGTTCGAACTCGTTCTCGTCCATCTCGGATCTTCAATCGGCCCTTCGAGAAGCGGTCAGCCAACCAGCTCGACCTTTCCGCGGAATGAACCGAAATGGCGGTCCGACGCAATCGGGCCCGTGCCCTCCGATCGTCACGGGGGCTTCGGCGCACCGAGCCCCGGACGAGCGGGCGCGAGTCCCGGACGGGTGTCGCCCTGCCGAGGCGAGACGCCGCCTCGGGCGCGTCGGCCCCGTGCGGATGCGGACGGTAGCCGAGGCGCCCGCGCGACCTCCCGCCCCTTGCCGCCCCTCACGATGGTGCGGCGTGACGGCGCGCCAAAAAAAAGTTCGGGCGACCCCTTGAACCCGGATTTTGCCCCTCCCAAATCGCCGATCGGCTGAGGCCCCAAGCGGGATCTGCCGGGGCGTGGCGGCCGACGCGACGCTTCCGTATCCATGTTGCTCAAGGGAGAATATGGCTATGACGACCTTCGACTTTGCCCCCTTCTATCGCTCCACCGTCGGCTTCGACCGCCTGTTCGAGATGGTCGACCAAGCGGCGCGGTCCGACTGGCCGCCCTACGACATCGAGAAGACGGGCGACAACGCCTACCGCGTCACCATGGCGGTCGCCGGCTTCGGGCCCGCGGATGTCGAGGTCACCCAGCACGGCGCCCAGCTGCTGGTGACCGGGCGCAAGCAGCCCCAGCAGGACCGCTCGAACCTGCTGCATCAGGGCATCGCCCAGCGCAGCTTCAAGCAGACGTTCAACCTCGCCGATCACGTCAAGGTCGCCGGCGCGACGCTCGAGAACGGTCTCCTGTCCGTCGACCTGGTCCGCGAGGTGCCCGAGCAGCTCAAGCCGCGCCGGATCGAGATCGGCTCGGCGAGCGCGGCCACGACCGTGCAGAACAACAGCCCGAAACCGGTCGAGGCCATCGATCACCAGCGCACGGCGGCGTGAACGGCCCTCGCCGACCCCCCTGACCCACCATCGCGGTCCCGCCCTCCGGCATCCGGCCGGAGGGCCCTGATTGCGGAGAATGGAGATGAAGACCCCCGACCATCTTGCCGGGTCCCCCGATCCCGAGACCCTCGCCCACGCCGTCCGCGTCCTCGCCCACCCCGACGACGTTCTCGCCCATCCCGGCCTGACGGCGCACCAGAAGCGCGAAGTGCTCGCGGCCTGGGCGTCCGACGCGCATGCCGTTCCCGACCGGCCCGGCCTGCGCCTGCTCGACAGCGGGTCGATCGTCGGCGTCGACGAGGTCCTGCGCGCGCTGCGGGCGCTGGACCCGCCGGACGTGGAGCGTCGAGCCAAGGCTCAGAAGGCGCTCTTCGGACGCCGCCGGCGCCCCTCCTCGCTCCAGACCTTCATCGTCTCCCTGCGCCGCCGGGACGACGACGACGACGACCCGCCGCCCTCCCCGGCCGCGGCCCTCCCCCTCGCGCTCGAAATGGCGCGCCGCCGCAGGTGGGAGACGGCCGGCCAGGCCGAACCCGTCGCCGCGTGAGTGGCTCAGCCCTCATGCTGACTTGAACAACCGGCCGCTCGCCCTGGCTTGCGCGGGGCACCGCGGCGCGGCGGCCGGCCCCGGATCACGGATGGAGACGACAGGATGAAGACAATCGTCGCATGGGCTCTGGCGGGCTCGCTCCTCGTGGCCCTGGCACCCGAGGCCCGGGCGTTCCCGGTGGCTGCGCCGTCTGGCGCGGTCGAGAGGCCCGAGGTCACGCTCGTCGCCGGGGGTTGCGGCCCCGGCTTCCACCGCGGCCCCTTCATGGGGTGCCGCCCGAACCGCTTCTTCGCCCGACCCTTCGTGGTCGTGCCTCGCCCGGTGGTGTGCCGCATCGTCGGCCTCATCCCGCACCGGGTCTGTCGGCGCTGGTAGGCCGACAAGCCACGTCCCGCGGGCCGGCCCATCCGAGGCCTCGTCCGCCCGGCCGGTGTCAGGCTGTCGCGACAGGTTCGACCGGACGTGCCAGGTGCATGTCGCAGGCCTCGTCGATGGCCGCCATCACGGCCTCTGTCGCGGTCTGATGGATCATGTGCCCGGCGCCCGCCACGCGCCTGAAGCGGCTGTTCGGCAGGACGCCGTGCAGCCTTCCCGATTGCGCCTCGGTGTCGACGACCCTGTCGTCGGTCCCGGCGATGATCACGGTCGGGGTCCGGATCGCGGGGTAGCCTGGACTCGACTCGGCGGCGTCGGGGATCATCAGGGCGGTGTCCGCCGCGCTCGCCCTGATCTGCGACGGACGGAAGGCCATCTCCTTGGGAAAGGCATCGAACTTCCCGGGGGCTCGCTCGGGTCCGAAGATCTTGAGCAGGAGCGCCGGCCACATCAGGCGTCCGAGCACGGGCGACAGGGTATAGCGCATGATGTCGCCGACGATCGGCAGGGCCGGAGGCGACATCGTCACCACGTCCGTCCGGACGCTCGGGAAGTAGTACCCCGACGCGAGAACCAGGGCCTTGACGGCCCGCGGGTGTCGCTCGGCCATCGCGAGCGCGACCGAACAGCCCCAGGAGTGGCCGAACACCGTGGCGCGGACGACGCCGATCCTGGCCATGGCCTTGAAGATCAGGTCGGCCTGGGCGTGATGGGTCCAGACCGTCGTGCGGGGCCGCTCGCTGTGGCCGAAGCCGGGGCGGTCGAAAGCGATCACACGGTGGCGGGCCGCCGCCATGGCGATGAGGCCGCTGCAGTCGAGGTCTTCCACCATGCTTCCGTTGCCGTGGATCAGCACGACGGGCTCGCCGTGACCCCGGTCCACGTAATGGAGCCTGACACCGTCCACGTCGACGAACTGGCCCTTGGGAGGGTTGTCGCGTTCGGCGCGCCGCGCGAGCCGCTCGTTCGCGACGGCCACACCTGCGAGGCTGGCTCCTGCCAGGATCGCCAGGCCGGCCGCCGTCCGGGCCCCGGCGCTGCCCGATGTGCCGATAGCGGTGCGGTGCGTTGATCGCGTCATCGTGTCCCTCGGCGTGAGGCGGTCACCGAGGTCATTCCCGAAGATACCACTGCCGTGGCGAACCCTCTCCGCACCGACAGGGTTCCCTCAAGTCCGGCTCGTCGCGCCGCAGCGCGACCGGAACGGGACGAAGACGACCGGCGCGCGAGCTTCCGCGCGGCTGCCCGAGCGGCGGGCGGGTCCCGCACGGCCGACCGCCCGCGTCACGCCCGGGGGCTTCCGCATAGCCGCAAGGCTCACAGCGGCAGCGCGATCATCAGGGGCAAGGCGTTGCAGCGGCGGCTCTGTCCAGCCGAACCCCCGGCGATCCAGCGCGGCGGGGGGGCTTGGAGCGGGTGAAGGGAATCGAACCCTCGTATGCAGCTTGGGAAGCTGCCGTTCTACCATTGAACTACACCCGCGCGATCCGAGGCTTAGAACAAGGACTCCGGGATGGCAAGGGGGTCCGTCGCCCGGTGCCGGCTCGGCCGCTGGGGGCGCCCAGCGGCCTCGACGACGGGGTCGGCCGGGTCAGAGCTGGCTGACCTTGGAGGGCGCCGGCGCACCGGGGCGGGGGCTCACGGCATCCCAGCCGCCCGGCGGCACCGGCACCTCGTTGGCGGCGGAGGCCGGGGTCGCGGCCTTGAAGGCGTCGACGGCGGCTTTGGCGGCTGCCAGCGCGGGGGCGTCGAGCTTGGCGGCGACCTCGTCACGCTTCTTGGCCGAGTCCTCGTCGCCGCTGGCGGCCGCGACCGCGAACCACTTGTAGGACTGGATGAGGCTCTGCTCGATGCCGAGACCGCGCGCGTAGAGGATGGCGAGGTTGAACTGGCTGTCGCGCACGCCGAACGCCGACGCTTTGCCGAACCATTGCGCGGCCTTGGCGTAGTCCGGCTTGCCGGCCGCGCCTTCGGCCGCCATCACGGCCAGGTTGTGCATGGCGCGGATGTTGCCGGCATCGGCCGCCTTGCCGTACCAGCTCATGGCCAGCGCGGGGTCGCGGTCGGCGCCCACGCCCTTCTCGTAGGCCGAACCGAGCCGGTACTGCGCCGGCGCGGACCCCTGGGCCGCCGCCTTGCCGTACCAGGCCACGGCCTGCCGGGGGTCGCGCGTGACGCCGCGCCCGTCGGCGTAGCGCAGGCCGACCTCGTATTGTGCACCGGCGTCGCCCGCGGCCGCGAGGTCGCGCAAGCCGTTGGGAAGGCCGTCGGCCGGCATCGGGCTCCGGGTCGCACCCGCGATGAAGGTCGGCAGCGGCGGCGCGGCCGCGACGGCCGGAGCCGGCGCCGGTACCGGCGCCGCGGCGGCCAGGGACGCGACGGACGCGGAGCCGAGGGCCGCCGGGCTCGCCGAGGGTCCGTCGAGCGCCATGGTCTGCTGCGGGCGCGACGACGTCGTCTCGGACGTGCTCACGCGGCGGGCCTCGCCCGGAGCGACCCCCAGCCTCACGACTTCGAGCGCGCCGACCAGGAGCACGATGGCGGCCAGGCCGAGCAGGAGCGGCCGCCGCCGACGGGCCAGAAAGGTCTTGGCGGTGGCGAGCGGGTCGACCTTGGTGCCGGCGGGGGCGGGCTCGCCGGGCTCGCGGCTGCGCCATGCCGCCTTGGCCTGCGGCGCCGGGCGGCGCTCGGTCTCCTTCTGGGCGGCGGTCGAGGCGGCGGAGGCCTGCGCCGCCTGGGCGGCGCGGCGCGCCGCCGCGATGAAGCTCGCCGGTCCGTCGGCGTCCATCACGGCCGCCGTCGGGGCGACCGAGGGGGCCGGATCGCCGCCGGCGTCCGCGCCGAGACGGGGCTCGGCCCGGTGGGCCTGGCCGCGGCCGAAGCCGGGCTCGATGAGCAGGTCGGCGGGATCGACCACCGGGGGCGCCGGGTCCAGCGCCACGGCGGGTTCGCGGCCACCACGGCGGCGGCGCGGCTCGTCGACCGCCAGCGCGGCGCGCGCGGCGGGTGCCGAGGCCGGGACCGCCTGGGCGAGGCGCTCCACGGCGGCGCGGATGTCGGCGAGCGTCGTCTGGGTGCGCTGGTCCGACGAGTCCTGCAGGGCGCGCAGCTCGTCGAGGCCGCGGGTCACCTGGTCGGCGAGGCTGGGGGCGAATTCGGCGCCGCGCTGCGCGAGGCTCGGATTCTGGAGCGCCGCCCGGAGCGTGTCGCGGGCGGCCGTCCGGGCGGCCGTCTCGGCCGCGTCGATGGCGACCTGGCGCGTGACTTCGAACTGCGAGAAGAGCTCGCCCAGCGCGTGTTCCACGCCGTCGAGCGCCTTCAGGCTCGTTTCCGATCGGTCGAGGCGCTCGGCCAGCCGCGAGAACTGGGTCTCGAGAGCCTGAAGCCCGCGCGGATCCGCTCCGGCGGCCTCGATGCGGGCCGCCACGTCGCGCATGGCGACTTCGAGCTGTTCGAAATCGGCCGAAGCGGCCCGGGCCTGGCTGATGCGGTCCGACAGGCCGCGCACGAGCCCTTCGAGCGGACGGGTGTCGACGGCCGATTCGGCGAGCTGCGAGCGCAGCGCGGCGTGGATCTCGTCGACCCGGCGCCCGAGGCTCTCGATCAGGCCGGTCGGGGTACCGGCCTCCATGCCGCGTTCGATGCGCGCCGTGAGGTCGCCGAGCCGGCCTTCCAGCGCCGCCATGGGGCCCGAGGGGTCGAGGCGTTCGAGCAGGGTGCGGACTTCCGCCATCGTGTCGCCGAAGGTCGGCGGCACCGGGCCCGAGGCCGGCATCGCGGCGAGGCGGCCGAGGCGGGCTTCGAGCGCCGCGACATGGCGTTCCACGCCGTCGAGCGGCGCGGGCCGGCCCTGCGGGGCCTTGAGCAGGTCGTGCATCTCGCGCGTCTGCTCGCCGATCTGCGCCAGCGCGTCGGCGCTCGGCAGCCGCTCGACCGCCTGGCCGATCCGGACGACGTTGCGCCCGAGTTCGGCGACCTCCGGGCGGGCGTCGGTTTCCTGGATGGCGGCGTGCAGGTCGCGCGAGAACCGCGCGAAGGTTTCGGCGACTTCGGACGAGAGGTCGATCCCGGCCCGCCGCAGCCCCGCGGGTCCGGGCCGGCCCGCGGGCGCTTCGGGCGCGGGCCCGACCTGGATGCGGGCATCGGCCGGGACGGCACGCGGCGCGGCTTCGGCGGCCGCCGGCGCGCGGACCGGCTCGCGCCGAGGCTGGTCGTGCCGGAGGTCGCCGCGGCCGTCGAGGTCGGCCTGGCGCCGGGCGATCTCGGCCACGGCGTCACGAATCGCGGACCTGAGCCCCGGGCCGGCCGCCGCGGCATGCGACCGCTCGCGCCGCGGCACCGCGGAGTCATCGTCGTCCGATCCGGACAGGCGCGCCAGTTCGGCCGCGATGGCTTCCATCTCGGCGGCGTGGTCGGCCGAGGGACCTTCGGCCGGCGCCGCCGAACCCCGGGCACTCGACGCCTGCTGGGCGATCGCGCCGTCGAGCCAGGCACCGAGGGACTGCCCCGACCGCCGCGCCGCCGCCACGGCCGCCTCGCGATGATCGTCCGAGACCCCCTCCAAGCTCCAAGGCACCGTCGTATTCATGGTCGCACCCTCAGACCGAAGCCCGTCAATGAAGCCTGAGGCCCGACATGGGTCCCGGCACCCGGACGTGTGTCCGGCTGCATGGTCCCGCGTCGGCCGAAGCGCGTGTCTTCGGCGCCGGACGGCGCCTTTTCGTACAGTCAACGCGGCGGCTGGGGCTCGACGCCCCCCTCACCGGCCGCGGGCTGCACATGCAGGCTGACTTTCGGTCGACAGGGTAAACAGGTGGTTAAGGCCACGGGTGCCGCACCGGCCGGCTCGCCATCCCGGTTTCGGTGGCATCAGACGGCTTGCAAAACCGACAAGCAACTGTTAGTTGGATTGTCACCCTGTTACTCCGTCTTGGCGCCGCAGCCGCAGAGTCGGCCAGACCATTGCAGATTGCGATCATGAGCATCAGCGAATTCCGGGAAGTCGGTACCAAGGCGTCGCAATCCACGCCGTCTCCAGATGGTCTGCTCACGATCGGCGAGATGGCGCGAGCCTTCGACGTCAGCCAACGCACCTTGCGATTCTACGAGGATCGCGGGCTGCTCCATCCGCGCCGGGACGGATCGTCCCGGCTCTACGGCGCGCAGGAACGCCGCAAGCTGGAGCTGATCCTGCGCGGCAAACGCCTCGGCTTCACGCTGACCGAGATCATCGGCTTCGTGGCCGAGAACGGCTCGGGCGCGCTCGCCCTGGACCGGGACCAGATCGCCCTGCAGATCGCCCATCTGGAGCGCCAGCGCGAATCGCTCGACGCTGCGATCTCCGAACTGCGCGCCACGCAGGACAAGCTGCCCCGCCCCTGAACCGCGCCGCCCGCACGGCGGCACCGCCGGCGGTCGGCCGGGCGCCCTCGCCGGACCGGCGGGACGGCGACGCAGAGCGCGGACGTGCCGCCCGTCCGTGGCTCGGCTCTTCCTGTGGTGGAAACGATCGTGTATGTCGTCGGTGAAGGGTCGTGACCCGAGCCGGAGGCACCACCGTGACCGGGCCGCGAGGTCCGGCCGGGCGGGTCCTCCGACCGGATCGGGATCGCCCCGGCCGGCACCGCGTCGTCCGGTCCCTCGTGGATGGACGCGGCCGCCGGAGGCGCGCGCGCGCCGGTGAGCGTAGAGAGCCGGGTCGACGTTGCGGCACAGTGCCGGCCGGAGCCTTGGCCCGCTCGAGGAGTTGCGGCGACCCGTGCAGGCGATCGACACCAGCAGACCTTCCGATCGGCCCGACGCGGCCGACCTTGTGCGCGGCCCGGCGGGACCGGTCGTCAGCCATGCGCTGGTCATCGACCTCGACAGAGCGCTGCTGCGGACCGAGCCGCTGCACGAACGGCTGTTCGCCCTGCTCAAGGCCCGTCCGCTCGCGCTGGTCGGGCTCGCCGGCGCGGCGCTGCGGGGCCGGGATGCCCTGGAGGACGCGGCGGCCCTCCAGGACGCCGGCGACTTCCGCCTCGCCGCCTGCCCGCGCCGCCCCGCCGTCGAGCAGCTCGCGGCCGGCGAGCGCCGGTCCGGGCGCGCCGTCACCTGGCTGACGCGCCAGGACCTGCGCCAGGCCCCCGACCTCGCCGAACTCGTCGGCAGCGAGAGCCGGCGGCCCGAAGCCTCGCCCGAGGCCGAAGCCAGGACGCTCGCCGCCCGGCATCCCGACGGCTTCGCCTATGTGGGGCGCTCCGACGCCGATCTGCCGATCTGGCGGGCGGCCCGCGAGCGCTTCGGCGTCGATCTGTCGCCGGCGCTGCGGCGGCGCGCCGAATCCGAGGGGCTGGGCATCGTCGAGCTGTCCCGCCCGCCCTCGCTGGGCAGGGCCGTGCTGCGCTCCATGCGGCCGCACCAATGGCTGAAGAACCTGCTGGTGCTGGTGCCCTTCGCGCTGTCGATGGGCGAGATCCACCTGCGCGACCTCGGCGTGGCGCTGCTCGCCTTCGCCTGCCTCTGCGCCCTGACGAGCGGCACCTACCTCGTCAACGACCTCTTCGACATCGACGCCGACCGCCGCCACCCGCGCAAGCGCACGCGGCCGATCGCCAGCGGCGACCTGCCCGTCGCGACGGCGATCGGCGTCAGCGCGGCCCTGATCCTGGGCGCCATCCTGTTCGCCTGCACGCTGCGCTACGCGTTCGCTGCGGCGCTGCTCAGCTACCTCGTCATCACGCTCGCCTATTCGTTCCGGCTGAAGCGCATGGCGATGGTCGACGTTCTCGTCATCGCCATGCTGTTCACCATCCGCATCCTGGCCGGCATGCTGCTCGTCAGCGAGAAGCCGTCGCACTGGCTGCTGATGTTCTCCATCTTCTTCTTCCTCAGCCTGGCGTTCATGAAGCGCGAGGTCGAGTTCAACGTGATGAGCCAGGCTGGCCGCACGACCCTCTCGGGCCGCGGCTACGACCTCGCCGACCGGCTCTACGTGCTGTGCTGCGGCATCTCGTCGGGCATCGCCTCGGTGGTGATCTTCTCGCTGTTCATCACCGCCACGATCGAGCGCTCGCAGCTCAACTACCGCACGCCGGAACTGCTGTGGGGCGTGATGGGCCTCGTGGGCTATTGGGTGATGCGCATGTGGATGCTGACGACCCGCGGGCTGATGAACGACGACCCGATCCTGTTCGCCGCCCGCGACCGCACCAGCCTGATGCTCGGCGCGGTGTCGGCCGTCCTGGCGGTCTGCGCCCAGATGCTGCACCTGTGACGCCCGTTCCGGGGACCGCGACGACGTCCTGGGGCCGCGTGGCGCGCGCGTCGAGCGCGGTCGCCGAGCCGTCGCACATCGACGACCTCGTGCGCGCCTTCCGGGCCGGCGACGGCACGGCCCTGGGTCACGGGCTCGGCCGGTCCTACGGCGACGTCTGCCTCAACCATGGCGGCCGCCTGCTGCGCACCGGCCGGCTCGACCGCATCATGGCGGCCGATTGGTCGACGGGCGTCGTGCGGGCCGAGGCCGGCATGACGATCGGGAGCCTGCTGTCGGTCGGCGTACCGCGCGGCTGGTTCGTTCCCGTGACGCCGGGGACCAAGTTCGTGACGCTGGGCGGCGCCGTCGCCAACGACGTGCACGGCAAGAACCACCACGGCGCCGGCACCTTCGGCTGCCACGTCCGGTCGCTCGGGCTGCTGCGCAGCGACGGCGAGGTGCTGGAGATCGGCCCGGACCATCGCCCCCAGCTCTTCGCCGCGACGGTGGGCGGGCTCGGGCTCACCGGCATGATCGTTTGGGTCGAGGTGCAGCTCCAGCCCGTCGCGTCGAGTGATTTCGAGGTGCAGACGCTGCGTCTCGCCGACCTCGACGGCTTCTTCCGCACGGCCGCCGACAGCCACGACTGGCCCTACACGGTGGCCTGGGTGGATTGCCTCGCCGCGGGCCGCCGCCTCGGCCGGGGCCTGTTCAGCCGCGGCCGCCATGCCGCCGGCGGTCCGCTCGCCGCCCATGCCGAGGCGGCCCGGCTCAAGGTGCCCCGGGATGCGCCCTCGGCCCTGCTCGGCCCCGCCACGGTGCGCCTGTTCAACGCCGCCTATTCGCGCCAGCCCGCCACCGGCGAGACGCGCCGCCTGCCCTACGGCAAGTTCCTGTATCCGCTCGACGGGATCACCGACTGGAACCGGCTCTACGGCGGCCGCGGCTTCTTCCAGCACCAGAGCGTCGTCCCGCTGGCGGCGGCGCCGCAGGCGCTGCGGGCCCTGCTGGAGCTGACGTCGAGCGAGGGCCAGGGATCGTTTCTCGTGGTGCTGAAGCTCTTCGGCCCCCGGTCCTCGCCGGGGATCCTGTCCTTCCCGCGCGAGGGCGCGACCTTCGCGCTCGACCTGCCCAACCGGGGCCCCGTCACCCTGCGCCTGCTCCATCGCATGGCCGAAGTGGTGCTCGAGGCCGGCGGGCGCCTCTATCCCGCCAAGGACGCCACCATGACGGCCGCGCAGTTCCGCGCCGGCTTCCCGCGGTGGCGCGAGGTCGAGGCCTATCGCGATCCCGCCGTCTCGTCGGACTTCTGGCGGCGCGTCACCGGAGATCCAGCATGAGCAATCCCGCGGCCGCCCCGGCGTCCGGCCCGGCCAGGACCGTGCTGGTGCTGGGCGCCACCTCGGCCATCGCCTCGGCCTTCTGCCGCACGCGTGCGGCTGCCGGTGCGCGGCTCGTTCTGGTGGGGCGGCAGGAGAGCCGCCTCGCCGCGATCGCCGAGGACCTCAAGGCGCGCGGCGCCGCCGCCGTGGCGGTGGTGGCGACGGACCTCGGCGACATGACGGATGCGGAGGTCCGCTTCGCCGACCTCATGCGCCCCCTGGGTCCGCCCGACGAGGTGCTGCTCGCCTATGGGGTCCTGGGCGAACAGGCCGCCGCCGAAGGCAGCGCCGAGGAGACGCGGCGCATCATCGACGTCAACTTCACCAGCGCGGCCCTGTGGCTGCAGCTCGCCGCCAAGCACCTCGTGGCCGACGCCCGGCCCCGCACCCTGGTGGTCATCGGCTCGGTGGCGGGCGACCGCGGCCGCCAGTCCAACTACGTCTACGGCGCCGCCAAGGCGGGGCTCGACGCTTTCGCGGAAGGGCTGGCGCACCGGCTGCACCGCACCAACGTCAGGGTCGTGACCGTGAAGCCCGGCTTCGTCGACACGCCGATGACGGCGCATCTCGACCGGTCCGGGCCGCTCTGGGCCAAGCCCGAGGCGATCGCGGACGCCATCGACCGGGCCGTCGCGCGCGGCCAGCGGATCGTCTACGCCCCCTGGTTCTGGCGCCCGATCATGACGGCGGTGCGCTTCGCGCCGCGCGCCCTCTTCTACAAGACCAAGCTTTGAGCGCCGCGATTTGACCGACACGCACCCAACAGGCAGCACGGCCCCGCGCGGCCGTATCGTGGTCACCGGCGCGGCCGGCCTCGTAGGCCAGAACCTCATCCCGCGGCTGAAGGCGCGGGGCTACACCGACATCGTGGCGCTCGACAAGCACCGGGCCAACACCCGCATCCTGGCCGGCCTGCACCCCGACGTGCGCGTGGTCGAGGCGGACCTCAGCCGCGCGGGCGGCTGGGAGGACACGTTGGCGGGCGCCGATGCGCTGATCCAGCTCCACGCCCAGATCGGCGGGCTCGACCCGGCGGTCTTCGAGGCCAACAACGTGACCTCGACCCGGCGCGTGCTCGACGCCGCGACGGCGGCGAAGATCGGCTACCTCGTCCATATCTCGTCCTCGGTGGTGAACTCCGCCGCGGTCGACCTCTACACCGAGACCAAGAAGGCGCAGGAGAAGCTCGTCGACCCCTGCCCGATCCCCCATGTGGTGCTGCGTCCGACGCTGATGTTCGGCTGGTTCGACCGCAAGCACGTCGGCTGGCTGGCCCGCTTCATGAAGAAGATGCCGGTCTTCCCCGTCCCGGGCGACGGCAGGTTCCGCCGCCAGCCGCTCTATGCCGGGGACTTCTCCAACATCATCATGAGCTGCCTCGAACGCCGCATCACGGGCAGCTACAACATCTCGGGCCTGACGACCCTCGACTACATCGACATGATGCGGGCCGTGAAGCGGGCGGCGGGCGCGCGGGCGCGGATCGTCACGATCCCCTACGGCCTGTTCAAGGGCCTGCTGCAGACCTACGCTCTCGTCGACAAGGACCCCCCCTTCACCGCCAACCAGCTCGCCGCGCTGGTGACGCCCGACATCTTCGAGGTCATCGACTGGCCGGGCATCTTCGGCGTGACGCCGACGCCGCTCGATGCCGCCTTCCACGAAACCTTCAACGACCCGCGGTTCTCGTCGGTCGTCCTGGACTTTTAGAGCTCATGCGTGTCGTCGTCGTCGGCGCGGGGGCCATGGGCCTCGCCGCCGCCTATCATGCCGCCAAGGCGGGCCATGCCGTCACGGTCGTCGAGGCCGGGCCGGAGGCCGGCGGCATGGCGGCCCATTTCGACTTCGGCGGCCTGTCGCTGGAGCGCTACTATCATTTCGTCTGCCGCCCGGACGCGCCCACCTTCGCCCTGCTGGACGAGCTCGGCCTCGGCGACCGGATGGTGTGGAAGCCCACCACGATGGGCTACTTCATCGACGGCGCCCTCCACAAATGGGGCGATCCCGTCTCGCTGCTGCGCTTTCCCAAGCTCGATCTCGTGTCGAAGATCCGCTACGGCGCGCTGATGTTCCTGTCGGCCAAGCGCCCGCGCTGGGACGCGCTGGAGCGCGTCTCGGCCAAGGACTGGATCATCCGCTGGTGCGGCCGCACCGTCTACGAGAAGCTCTGGCAGCCGCTCTTCGCGCTCAAGTTCTACCATTATGCCGATGACGTCTCGGCGGCCTGGATCTGGACCCGCATCCACCGGCTCGGCAATTCGCGCCGCTCGATGATGCAGGAGGAACTCGGCCACATCGCGGGCGGCACGGAAACGCTGGTCACCGCCCTGGTGGACCGGATCCGGGCGCTCGGCGGCGCGGTGCGGCTCGGCGAGCCCGTCGAGGAGGTGGTGGTGGAACGCGGCCGCGCCACCGGGGTCAGGACCGCCGCCGGAACGCTGCCGGCGGACGCCGTCATCTCGACGGTGCCGACACCGCTCGTCTCGCGCATGATCCCCGGCCTGCCGGCCGAGGCGAAGGCCCGGTACGACGCGATCGCCAACATCGGCGTCGTCTGTCTGGTGTTCAAGCTGCGGCGCTCCGTGACGCCGCATTTCTGGGTCAACATCGTCGAGCCCGACATCCCGATCCCCGGCATCATCGAGTTCTCGAACCTGCGCGACACCGGCGACACGATCGTCTACGTGCCCTACTACATGCCGACCAGCACGCCGCGCTGGGGCTGGTCGGACGACGCGCTGGCCGACGAGGCCTTCGCGGCGATCCGCCGGGTGAACCCGGCCCTGACCGAATCCGACCGCATCGGCGTCCACGTGGCCCGCCTGCGCTACGCCCAGCCGATCTGCCCGCCCGGCTTCGCCGCCATGATCCCCCCGGTGCAGACGCCGGTCCTCGGCCTGCAGGTCGCCGACACCTGCTTCTACTATCCGGAGGACAGGGGCATCTCCGAGAGCGTGCGCTTCGGCAAGATGATGGCGGACGCGCTCGGCTACAACGTCCCGGAGCTCAAGAGCGAGGCCGCGGCCCGGGCCGGATGAGCGAGGCGGAGCGGGGGCGGCAGGCCTTCACGGCGCCTCGCCCCGGAGCGGCGGTTCGAACCCGCGCGGCGCGTAACCCAGCACGTCGAGGCCCTCCCTCACGTCGAAGACGAGGTCCTGGTTCATGCGGGCGAAGACCGCGCTGCCGAACCCCGTCTCCCGGATGACGCCGAGGCCCGCCAGGAGCCCGAAGGCGCCGCGCAGCCAGGGCACCGGCAGGGCGACGAACCGCGGCGCGAGGCCCTGGCTGCGGAAGACGCGCTCCGCCATGGCACGGTAGGTCAGCACCTCGCCACCCGCGATGTTGAAGGCCCGGCCGGCCGCACGGGGATTGTCGAGCGCGCCCAGGATGGCGGCGGCGATGTCGTCGGCGTGGATGGGCTGACGCAGGCCGGAGGACGGGCGCGCGATGGGCAGGACGCGGGTGCGGCGCACGAGCCGGATCATGCGGGCGATGTTGCGGTCCGCGACGCCGTCGTAGACCAGCGTCGGGCGCAGCACCGTCCAGGCCACCCCCTGGCGCGCCGCCCAGGCCGCCAGGGCCGCCTCGGCCAGTTCGAGCTTCCTCGCCGTCGCCCGGTCCCGGGCCTCGTCGCTGTCCGCCTTGGAGAAGAGGCTGGTCGAGCCGATCGCCACGATAGCGCGCGCGCCGGCGAGCCGGGGCAGGATCTCGGCGAGCAGGGCCAGCGGCAGCATGCTCACCACGGCGGCGCCGGCCGGGATGGTGAAACCGGTCTCGGCCTCGAGATCGACCCTGACGACGTCGACCCCCGGCGGCGGTGCGAGCGGGCTGCGCGAGACCGCCAGCGTGGCGATGCCGGCCGCGGCGAGGCGCGGCAGCAGGAAGCTCGCGATCGGGTTCGTGGCGCCGAGCACCACCACGGGGCCGCGGGGCACCGCTTCGCCCGCCGGACTCTCGCCGTGATGTACCGTCATGTTCGCCAGGATCCCGCCCGCGGCGCCCGGCCGCCCATGGCCTTATAGAGGCGCCTCGCCGGACCGGCCAGCCTCGGCGAACACGGGATGCTTTCGACCGGGAGATCCGCTAAACCGGCGCTCGACGCTCGCGGCCCGGGACGGATCGCCCCCGCTGCGGGCGGCTCCCGGGACGCGACGAATGGGATCGATGACGACGCAACGAGACATGCCGGCCCTGTCGCAGTTCCTGAAGCGCGGCATCATCATCGCCCACGACCTCGTGGCGACGGCGCTCAGCTTCGGCGGCTGCCTCATCCTGCGCTACCAGTTCTGGCAGCTGGCGCCGATGTCCGACGAGATCGTCTGGATCATGCCGTTCTTCGTCGCCACGGCGGGCGTCGTCTACCGCATCTTCCCGCTCTACGCGTCCAAGTGGCGCTTCGCGTCGCTGCCGGACCTGTTCAACATCTTCAAGGCGGCGAGCGTCCTCGCCCTCGTCATGCTGGTCGGCGACTACGTGCTGCTCGCCCGGGGCCTCACCCCGTGGCTGATGTTCGGCGAGAAGACCGTGGCGATCTACTGGCTGCTGCAGATGTTCCTGCTCGGCGGCCCGCGGCTCGCGTACCGGTACCTGAAATACGTCCAGTCGCGCCGGGCCGGCGACCGCGGCAGCGCCAGCGGCGTCGTGATCCTGGGCCGGGCCACCGAAGCCGAGGTCGTGCTGCGGGCGCTCGAGACGGGGCTGCGCCGCCGCTTCGTGGCGCGCGCCATCCTGTCGCCGCAGCGCACCGATTACGGCACCTCGATCCGCAACGTGCCGGTGCTCGGCCATTACGGCGAACTCGAACGCGTCGTGTCCGAAGCGCAGGACGGCAACCAGCCCATCTCCCGCATCATCGTGGCGCCGAACGAATTCGTGCCCGAGTCCGAATCCGAGATGCTGCTCGCCACCGCCAACCGGCTCGGCATCCCGCTCTCGCGCATGCAGACCGTGGAGGAAGGCGCCTCGGTGGCGGTGGCGCTGAAGCCCGTCAACATCGAGGACCTGCTGTTCCGCCCGAGCGTGGAGGTCGACCGCGCCATGCTGGCCGAGCTGCTCCAGGGCAAGCGTGCCATCGTGACGGGCGGGGGCGGCTCCATCGGCTCCGAGATCTGCGCCCGGCTCATCGCCTTCGGCATCTCGGACCTCCTGGTGCTCGACCACTCCGAGCCGGCGCTCTACAACATCCTCGAAACGCTGGCGCCGCTGTGCACCGGCAGCGTGACGCTGGCGGGCAAGATCGCCGACGTGCGCGACCGCGACCGCATCTTCTCGCTGTTCCGGGACTTCAAGCCCGACCTCGTCTTTCACGCCGCCGCCCTGAAGCAGGTCCCCTTCCTCGAGGTGGACTGGACCGAGGCGATCAAGACCAACGTGTTCGGCTCCGTCAACATCGCCGATGCCGCCGCCCAGACGGCCAGCGCGGCCGTGCTGATCTCGACCGACAAGGCCGTCGATCCCGTCTCGATCCTCGGCGCGACCAAGCGGTTCTGCGAGATCTACGCGCAACTGCTCGACGCCGAGGCCGCGGCGGCGCTGAAGCCGGTGCGGCTCCTGTCGGTCCGCTTCGGCAACGTGCTCGGCTCGGTCGGCTCCGTGGTGCCGCGCTTCAAGGCGCAGATCGAGCGCGGCGGCCCCGTGACGGTCACGCATCCCGACATGGTGCGCTACTTCATGACGGTGCGCGAAGCCTGCGACCTCGTGCTGACCGCCTCGGCCCACGCACTCGGCCGCAAGACCGCCAATGCCGAACGCGCGTCCGTCTACGTCCTCAAGATGGGCCAGCCGGCCCGCATCGTCGACCTCGCCAACCGCATGATCCGGATGGCGGGCTTCGAGCCCGGACGCGACATGGAGATCGTGTTCACGGGCGTGCGCAAGGGCGAGCGGCTCAACGAATATCTGTTCACCGGCGACGAACCCGTCCTCGACATCGGCGTCGACGGCGTCACGGCGGCCCGTACCGTCGGCTACGACCGGGCGCGCGTCACCCGCTGGCTCGAGACGCTGGCGGGCGCCATCGCGTCCGGCAGCCGCGCCGAGGCGGACCGCGTCTTCGCCGAGGCCATCCCGTCCTTCGCCAAGCTGCTCAAGGAGCGGGCCGGTGCCGTGGTCGTCGACCTGCAGACCGCGCGGGCGCTGGGCGGCGAGCGTGGCGCGGCCGGCGAGGGCGAGCCCGGCGCGGGGCTCGCCGGCGCGGCCCGGACGTGACATGGTCGAAAGACCTGTGGTTGTTGCCAGCGTGCAACCATTCGGCAATGCGAGTACCCTACAACAGCGTCGACGGCAGGATCGGATGACGACGGGAGACGCCCCATGAACCGGAAGTCGCTGGCCAAGCGCCTGCGCCGCCCCGAGGCGCGGCGCTTCTTCGCCTTCCTGCTCACGGGCGGCCTCGCGGCCGGCATCAACGTGGCGAGCCGCCTCGCATTCGGCCTCGTCATGCCCTACGAGGCCGCGGTGGCGCTGGCCTATGTGGTCGGCATGACGGCGGCCTTCCTCATGGCCCGGCTGTTCGTCTTCGCAGGCTCGGGCCGCCGCCTGCACGTCGAGTTCGGGCGCTTCGCGCTGGTCAACATCGCGTCGCTGGTCCAGGTGCTGGTCGTCAGCGTGGCATTGGCCAAGCTGGTCTTCCCCGCCCTGCACCTCACCTGGAACGCCGAACTCATCGCCCACGTCATCGGCGTGCTCAGTCCGGTCCTGGTCAGCTACCAGGGTCACAAGCGCTTCTCCTTCGCTTGACGCACGGGGCCCCGTCGGCTTTCTGCCCCTTCCGGTCCGTCAGGACGCCGTGGGGGCACGTCGAGGGGCGATGAAGGACAACGAGAGAGGGGCGAGGTCCGGGATCCTGTCCCGCCATCCGCTCGGCCGCCTGTTGCTGCGGCTGGCCGGCGGATCGGGCGAGGGGGCCGCCCTCCTCGATCCCGCCCGCCGCCGGGCCGACCGGGCGCTGCGGCTCCAGGCCCGCCGCCTCGTCGCCGCCGGCCTCGTGGCGCCGCGCTGGTACCGCCGTGGCCGGCCGCGCCTCCCCGGGCCGGCGGCCGAGCACTACCTGCGCCACGGCGTGGCGGCGGGCCACGATCCCCATCCGGATTTCGACGCCCGGCGCTACGGCGAGCTCTTCCCGGAGGTCCGGAGCGCGGGGGCCGACCCTGCGGCCCACTTCCTGGCGCGGGCCGAGGCCCAGGATGCGCGATTGCCGGACCTGCTGCATGGCGCGCTCGCCCCCCTGCCCGAGGCCGTCCGCACGGGCCTCGGTGCGGCGCTGATGGTCCAGGGCTGGGCCTATGCGACGCATGGGCGGATCCGCTTTCTCGACCTGTTCGTGGGCCAGCGCCGCTTCCCCATCGTCGACCACTCGCAGCCGCGCCCCGACGTGCTCGACGCCGAGATGGCATCGGACCCCGAGGGCAACAGCTTCTTCAGCGGCTTCGAGGTCGTGGTGCCCCTGCCCGCCGTCGCGGCGGCGGAGACCGGGACCGTGCGGCTGCGGCTCGTCACCGATGGAGGCGCGGTGCTGGAGCGGGCCTTCGGCGCGCTGACCCTGCTGCCCGGGACCGGGCGGTCACCGCTCGCGGCCGACTGGCCGGCGGAGGGCCCGCGGGTCGCCATCTGCATGGCCACGCATCAGCCGCCGCTCGACCTCTTCGCCGCGCAGGTCGCCTCCATCGCGGCGCAGACGCACCGGAACTGGATCTGCATCGTGTCGGACGACGCGTCGTCCGACGTCGTCGTGGACCGGATGGCGGCGCTGCTCCGCGACCCGCGCTTCGTCCTCCTGCGCCATGGCGAACGCCTCGGCTTCTACGGCAATTTCGAGCGTGCGCTGCGGGCCGTGCCCGCCGACGCCGACGCCGTCGCGCTGAGCGACCAGGACGACCGCTGGCACGCCGACAAGCTCGAGACGCTGCTCGGCGCTCTCGGCGGCGAGCCCAAGGACGGCGCCGTGCAGCTCGCCTATGCGGATGTCCGCATCGTCGACGCCGACGGCACCCCGCGGTCGGACACGTTCTGGGTCACGCGCCGCAACAACTTCACCTCGCTGCCGAGCCTCATGGCGGCCAATACCGTGATGGGCGCCGCGAGCCTGTTCCGGGCCGGGCTGCTCGACCGCATCCTGCCCTTCCCGGAGCGGCTCGGCGACGCCTATCACGACCACTGGATCGCGCTGAACGCGCTCGTGGCGGGTTCCATCCGCTACGTCGACCGGCCGCTGCACGACTATGTGCAGCACGGCGCCAATGTCATCGGCCACAAGCGGGACGGCGACGCGCCCGGCCTCGCCGCGGCGGCGCGGGCCACGCTGTCGGCGCTGCGCCACCGGGGTCCGCTCGGCCACACGCTGCGCGACATGACGGCCCGGGCGGCGCTGGACCGCCAGTCGCTGGTGGCGCAGAAGGCCGTCCTGTCGCAGGTGCTGCTGATGCGCCACCCTCGGGCGAGGCCCGAGACACGGCGGGTGCTGGAGCGGCTCAGCGGGCTCACGCGCGTCGCTCCGGCGCTGCGCGAGCGGCTGCTCGCCGCGCTGGAGAGGCGGCCGACGCTGAACCACGAGGGCCACTTCCTGCGCGCCGTGCTGATCTCGCGCTCGCGCCAGGGTGCCTATCGCGTCCTGCGCGCCGTCCAGGCGCGGCGGATCCGGCGCCGGCGCTACATCCACGGCCTGCGCCGGCTGCTGGCGGGCGGCGATCCCGCCGCCCCGATCGATTTCAGCCATTCCGGCACCGGCCGCGACATCGCCGCCATGGATTTCGGCCACGTCGGCTGGATCTTCCACAACGTGTCGCCGCTGACGCTGCGGGCTTCCGAAGCCAACCCGAAACGCGTCAACCTGCTGCTGGCGACGATCAACTTCGATTACCTCTTCGGGGGGTATATCGGGATGTTCAACTTCGCCCTGAGACTGCGGCGGGAGGGGCACACGGTCCGGATCGTGCTGCTCGACGAGACCGACGTGCAGCTTTCGGCCTGGCGCGAGCGGATCGCCCGCTACCCGGGCCTCGGCGGCCTGTTCGACGCGGTCGAGGTCGCCTACCGCTACGACCGGTCGCGACCGCTCGACGTGTCGCCGGACGACCGCTTCGTCGCCACCAGCGGCTGGAGCGCCCATGTGGCCCACAAGGCCGCGAAGGCACTGGGCCAGGAGCGTTTCCTGTTCCTGATCCAGGAATACGAGCCCTTCTTCGGCCCGATGAACACCAACACGGCCCTGCTCCGCCAGGCTTACGATTTCCCGCAGTTCGGCCTCTTCTCCACCGCCATCCTGCGCGACTACTTCCGCGCCAACCGCATCGGCCTCTTCGAGACGGCCGACGGAGACGCGCACTCGGCCGTGTTCTCGAACGCCATCCAGCGCTTCGCGCCGACCCGCGACCAGCTCCAGCGCCGCAGCCGGCGCATCCTGTTCTACGCCCGGCCGGAGGACCATGCGGCCCGCAACATGTTCGAGATGGGCCTCGCCGCGCTGGTGACGCTGTTCTCGGACCCCGCCATCGTGGCGGCGGGCTGGACGGCCCACGGCATCGGCTCGATCGCGACGGCCGACCGTCTGGAGCTCGTGCCGGGGACCTTCCTGCGCATGGTGCCGAAGACCAGCCTGCAGGGCTACAGCGAGATGCTGCCCGGCTTCGACGTGGGGCTGTCGCTGATGCTGACGCCGCATCCGAGCCTCGTGCCCGCTCGAGATGGCGGCGGCCGGGCTGCCGACCGTCACCAACACCTTCGCCAACAAGACCGCCGCCGCCCTGGCGGCCATCTCTGCGAACCTGATTGGCGTCGCGCCGACGCTGGAGGGCATCGTCGCGGGTCTGCGCGCCGCCATCGCGCGCGTCGACGACATCGAGGGACGGCTCGCCGGAGCGGCCGCCATGACGTGGCCGACCGACTGGGACGACGCGTTCCCGCCCGACACGATCGCCAAGGTCAATGCCGTCCTGAACGGAACGGACGGGAACGCGCCCTAGCCCGGGCGGGTTCTCGCGGGCCTTGAGGATGGGTGAGGATTCGTCGTCGAGGGTCCATCATGCCCTCCCTCGACCGCTCTCCTCCGCCCCTCCACCGTCCTGCCTGGGCTCGTCCCGGGCACCCACGCCGGGGCGCGCCACCGCGGGGTCTCGGGCCGGGACGGGGCCGTCCGGGGCCCGGGCGCGGCTCTGCACGGCGTGGGTGGCCGGGACAGGCCCGGCCATGACGGGATGGAGGGTGGGGATCGTTTCGGATCCCTCACCCGCCCCCTCGCCGGTCTTCCTCCGACCCCTCTCGCCGTCATGCCCGGGCTCGTCCCGGGCACCCACGCCGGTCCGCGCCATCGCGGGGTCTCGGGCCGGGCCGGGGCCGTCCGGGGCCCGGGCGCGGCTCCGCACGGCGTGGGTGGCCGGGACAGGCCCGGCCATGACGGGATGGAGGGTGGGGATCGTTTCGGATCCGCCCTCCCCGCCCTCGACCGGTCTCCTCCTCCCTCTCATCCGTCATGCCCGGGCTCGTCCCGGGCACCCACGCCGCGCCGCGCCACCGCGGAGTCTCGGGCCGGGCCGGGGCCGTCCGGGGCCCGGGCGCGGCTCTGCACGGCGTGGGTGGCCGGGACAGGCCCGGCCATGACGGGATGGAGGGTAGGGATCGTTTCGGATCCGCCGTCGCCCGCCCTCGACCGGTCTCGCTCCGCCCCCTCCATCCGTCATGCCCGGGCTCGTCCCGGGCACCCACGCCGGTCCGCGCCATCGCGGGGTCTCGGGCCGGGCCGGGGCCGTCCGGGGCCCGGGCGCGGCTCTGCACGGCGTGGGTGGCCGGGACAGGCCCGGCCATGACGGGATGGAGGGTGGGGATCGTTTCGGATCCCTCACCCGCCCCCTCGCCGGTCTCCCTCCGCCCCCTCCACCGTCATGCCCGGGCTCGTCCCGGGCACCCACGCCGGGCCGTGCCACCGCGGGGTCTCGGGCCGGGCCGGGGCTGTCCGGGGCCCGGGCGCGGCTCTGCACGGCGTGGGTGGCCGGGACAGGCCCGGCCATGACGGGATGGAGGGTGGGGATCGTTTCGGATCCCTCACCCGCCCCCTCGCCGGTCTCCCTCCGCCCCCTCCACCGTCATGCCCGGGCTCGTCCCGGGCACCCACGCCGAGCCGCGCCATCGCGGGGTCTCGGGCCGGGCCGGGGCCGTCCGGGGCCCGGGCGCGGCTCCGCACGGCGTGGGTGGCCGGGACAGGCCCGGCCATGACGGGATGGAGGGTGGGGATCGTTCGGATCCCTCACCCGCCCCCTCGCCGGTCTCCCTCCGCCCCCTCCACCGTCATGCCCGGGCTTGTCCCGGGCACCCACGCCGGCGCCGCGCCATCGCGGGGTCTCGGGCCGAGACGGGGCTGTCCGGGGCCCGGGCGCGGCTCTGCACGGCGTGGGTGGCCGGGACAGGCCCGGCCATGACCGGAGAGGGGGTGGGGATCGTTCGGATCCCTCACCCGCCCCCTCACCGGTCTTCCTGCGACCCCTCTCGCCCTCCGGCGGTCAGGGCTTGGGGGCGGCGCCGGCCGGGGCCGGGGTGTTGCCCGCGGGCGCCGCACCGGCAGGGGCCGGAGCGACCGGCGGCGGGGTCATGCGCTCGATCTTGGCGGCGGCCCGCAGCTTGGTGATGTCGTCGCTCTGCGCCTTCTGGGCGACGTAGCGGGCCACCTGGTCCTTCACCTGGTCGAAGGGCGGGAAGGCCTTCTCGCGCTTGCCCTCGACCTTGATGACGTGCCAGCCGAACTCGCTCTTCACGGGATCGGAGATCTGGCCCGGATCGAGCTTGAAGGCGGCGGCGGCGAATTCCGGCACCATCTTGTCCTTGGTGAACCAGCCGAGGTCGCCGCCCTGGGATCCCGGGTCCTTCGAGACCTCGTCGGCGACCTTGGCGAAGTCCTCGCCCTTCTTGACGCGGGCGAGCGCGGCCTTGGCCTCGTCCTCGGTCGGCACCAGGATGTGGCGCGCGTGGACTTCGGTCTCGGGCGGCTGGGCCTTGGCGGCGTCGTCGTAGACCTTCTTCTCGGCCTCGGGCGTCACGGCGGCCTTGGCGATGGAGCCGAGCAGGGACTCCATCAGCACCTTGTCGTGGTAATAGGCCATCTTGCGGGCGAAGTCGGGCGCATCGCCGAGCTTGTCCTGCGCGGCCTGCTGGGCTGCCAGCTTGAGGTCGATCAGGTAGTCGACCACGTAGGCCTCGCGGGCCGGGCCCTGCAGCTGGGCGGGCAGGGAGGGGCCGAGGTCGGCGGTGGCCACCCGCACGTCGTCGTCGGTGATGTCGGTGCCGTTGACGGTCGCCAGGACCTTGGCGGAGGCGGGCGCCACGGCGGCGAGACCCACCAGGGCGGCGACCGCGAGGCTACGCAGCGGGGCGTCGTAACGTTTGACCATTGTGGAAATCCTCGAAGGCGTCGGATGGCTGGGGAGATGAGGCGCGCCACCCTCCCGGGCGACGCCTGCCGCAGTGGACGTCGGGCGGCCGGACGGCCCGAGGGAAGAGGGCCGGCCCGAACGCTCGACCCCCAATTGACAGGGTCCGGGGCGGCTCTTATCGGTCGCGGATCCCGAAGGCTACCGGTTTCTCTCCAATGCCCTGCCCCGCGGCGCCGTTGCAGGCGCGGCGGCCTCGGCTTACATGCGGTGCGCCGCGTGATCGTGCTAGACAGGCGCGACGGACGGAACATCAGCCGCGCGACCTCCCCGCCGCGCGGCCCAGACAGGGTTTTCGACGGATGCTCGGCTCGCTCGCAAGCAAGATTTTCGGCACGGCCAACGGGCGTCGGTTGAAGTCCTACACGCCCAAGGTCGCCGCCATCAACGCGCTGGAGACCGAGGTGGCGGCGCTGAGCGACGCCGAACTCGCGGCGCGCACGGTGACGTTCCGCGAGCAGCTCGCGGCCGGCCGGAGCCTCGACGACCTCCTGGTCCCGGCCTTCGCCACGGTGCGCGAGGCCGCCAAACGCGTGCTCGGGCAGCGGCATTTCGACGTCCAGCTGATCGGCGGCATGGTGCTGCACGAGGGCGGCATCTCGGAGATGCGCACCGGCGAGGGCAAGACGCTGGTGGCGACGCTCGCCACCTACCTCAATGCCCTGCCCGGCAAGGGCGTGCACGTCGTCACGGTGAACGACTACCTCGCCCGCCGCGACGCCGAGTGGATGGGCCGCGTCTATAACTTCCTCGGCCTCAGCTACGGCATCATCGTGCACGGGCTCGACGATGCCCAGCGCAAGCAGGCCTATGCGGCCGACATCACCTACGGGACCAACAACGAATACGGCTTCGACTACCTCCGCGACAACATGAAGTACGAGCTGGACCAGATGGTCCAGCGCGGCCACGCCTATGCGATCGTCGACGAGGTCGACTTCGATCCTCATCGACGAAGCCCGCACCCCGCTCATCATCTCGGGCCCGTCGGACGACAAGTCCGACCTCTACAACAGCATCGACACGCTGCTGCCCGCGCCTCGTCGCCGGGGATTTCGAGGTCGACGAGAAGCAGCGCACCGCCAACCTGACGGAAGCCGGCAACGAGCACATCGAGGCGCTGCTGGCCGAGGCCGGGCCTGCTGACCGAGGGTTCGCTCTACGAGGCGCAGAACGCGACGCTGGTCCACCACGTGCAGCAGGCCCTGAAGGCCCACAAGCTCTTCACGCGCGACAAGGACTATATCGTGCGGGGTGGCGAGGTCGTCATCATCGACGAGTTCTCCGGCCGCATGATGCCGGGCCGCCGCTATTCGGAGGGGCTCCACCAGGCGCTCGAGGCCAAGGAGCATGTCGCCGTCCAGCCCGAGAACGTGACGCTGGCGTCGATCACCTTCCAGAACTACTTCCGGCTCTACAAGAAGCTCGCCGGCATGACCGGCACGGCCTCCACCGAGGCGGACGAGTTCGCCGAGATCTACAAGCTCGAGGTGGTCGAGATCCCGACCAACCGCCCGGTGTCGCGCGTCGACGAGCACGACGAGGTCTACCGCTCCGGCCCCGAGAAGCTGCGCGCCATCGTCAAGGAGATCGAGGCCGCGAACGCCACCATGCAGCCGCTGCTGGTCGGCACGACCTCGATCGAGAAGTCCGAACAGCTCGGCGAGATGCTGGCCGAGGCCGGGTTCAAGCGGATCGACTTCTCGGACCCGACCGCGGCCCTGAAGGGGCTCTACGCCGCCGCCCGGTCGGACGAGAACAAGCCCTCCAAGCTCTTCGCCATCCTCAACGCGCGCTTCCACGAGCAGGAAGCCTATATCGTGGCCGAGGCCGGCGTGCCGGGCGCCATCACGATCGCCACCAACATGGCGGGCCGCGGTACCGACATCCAGCTCGGCGGCTCGGTGGACATGCGGGTCGCGCAGGAATGCGCCGGCCTCGAGCCCGGCCCCGAGCGCGACGCGCGGGAGGCCGAGATCCGCGCCGAGGTGGCGCGCTTCAAGGAGAAGGCGATCGCGGCCGGCGGCCTCTACATCGTCGGCACGGAACGCCACGAGAGCCGCCGCATCGACAACCAGCTCCGCGGCCGCTCGGGCCGCCAGGGCGACAAGGGCCGCTCCAAGTTCTTCCTGTCGCTGCAGGACGACCTCATGCGGATCTTCGGCTCGGACCGCATGGACATGGTGCTGAAGCGCCTCGGCCTGCAGGAGGACGAGGCCATCGTCCATCCCTGGATCAACAAGGCGCTGGAGAAGGCCCAGCAGAAGGTCGAGGCCCGCAACTTCGACATGCGCAAGAACGTGCTGAAATACGACGACGTCATGAACGACCAGCGGCGCGTCGTCTTCGAGCAGCGGCGCGAGATGATGGGCCAGGACTCGCTCGAGGAGCTCATCGCCGAGATGCGCCAGGGCGTGATCGACGACCTCGTGGCCCGGCACATGCCGCATGACGCCTACCCCGAGGCCTGGGACATCGACGGGCTCAAGACGGCGCTGCGCGACGGCTTCGGGCTCGACCGCCCGTCGCGGACTGGGCCAAGGAGGAGGGCATCGCCGACGAGGAGATGCGCGAGCGTCTCCACAAGGCCGTGGAGGAGCATTACGCGGCCCGCGTCGCCAAGAACGGCGTCGAACTCAGCCGCTACGTCGAGAAGCAGATCGTGCTGCAGGTGCTCGACCACCTGTGGCGCGAGCACCTCGTCGTGCTGGACCACCTGCGCCAGGTCATCGGCTGGCGCGGCATCGCCCAGCGCGACCCGCTGAACGAGTACAAGTCCGAGGCCTTCGACCTCTTCGACGGCCTCATCACCAAACTGCGCGAGATCGTGACGGCCCAGCTGATGCGGGTCGAGGTGGCCTACGAACAGCCCATGGTCGGCGGCGATCTGCCGCCGATGTTCGCCACCCACCAGGATCCCCTGACCGGCGACGACGACATGGCGATCGCCGACATGAACGCGCGCCTGGCGGCCGGCGACTTCGGCCCCGCGGCCTCGGGTGGCGCCATGCTGAGACGCTGGAGCGGGCCGAGCCCACCACGCGCGACCCGCTGGATCCCGCGTCCTGGGGCAAGGTGTCCCGCAACGAGGCCTGCCCCTGCGGGTCGGGCAAGAAGTACAAGCACTGCCACGGCGTGCTGGCCTGACGGGTGGCGTCTCCCGTTCGCGGGAGACGCGTCAGCGCTGCGCCGTCTCCCAGTTCGGGGCGCGGTAGAACGGCTGGTTCGAGGGCGGCAGCGGCTGGCGGCCGCGGATATGGTCGGACGCCTTCTCGGCCAGCATGATGGTGGGGGCGTTGAGGTTGCCGGTGGTGATCGTCGGCATGATGGACGAATCGGCCACCCTCAGACCCTCGACGCCGATCACGCGCGTGTCGGGTGCCACGACCGCCAGCGGGTCGTCGACCGCGCCCATGCGGCAGGTCGAGCACGGATGGTAGCCGCTCTCGACGCGTTCGCGGATGAAGGCGTCGATCGCCTCGTCGGACTGCACGGCGGCGCCGGGCTGGATCTCCTCTCCGCGATAGCGGTCGAAGGCCGGCTGGGCGAAGATCTCGCGCGTCAGCCGCACGGCGGCCCGCATCTCCACCCAGTCCTCCGGGTGGCTCATGTAGTTGAACAGGATGGAGGGCGCGTCGGCCGGATCGGGCGAGCGGAGCGCGACGCGGCCGCGGCTCTTCGACCGCATGGAGCCGATATGGGCCTGGAACCCGTGCTGCTCGGCGAGGTCCTTGCCGTTGTACGAGATGGCGGCCGGCAGGAAATGGTACTGGAGGTCGGGCCACGCGCACGCCGGCGCGCGAGCGGATGAAGCCGCAGCTCTCGAAGTGGTTGGTGGCGCCCAGGCCCTCGCGGGTCAGCAGCCATCGCGCGCCGATCATCGCCTTGGGCAGGAGGCCCATCGTGCCGTAGAGCGTGATCGGTTCCCGGCAGGCGACCTGGAAATAGAACTCGAGGTGGTCGGTCAGGTTCTGGCCGACGCCGGGACGGTCCGCCACGACGGGGATCCCGTGTTGGGCGAGGTGCGCGGCCGGCCCGATGCCGGACAGCATGAGGAGTTGGGGCGAGTTGATGGCGCCGCCCGCCAGGATCACCTCGCGTCGCGCCGTCACCGCCACGGGCTGGCCCTTGCGCCGGCAGGCGAGGCCGGTGGCCCGGCGCCCCGAAAAGGTGATCCGCTCGACCGCGCATTGGGTCCATAGCGTCAGGTTGGGTCGCTTGCGGGCCTCGTCGAGGTAGGCGCGGGCCGCGCTCCAGCGCACGCCCTTGCGGATGGTGCGGTCCATGCGGCCGAACCCTTCCTGCTGGAAGCCGTTCACGTCCTCGGTGACGGGATAGCCGGCCTGCCGCCCGGCCTCGACGAAGGCGGAGAACAGCGGGTTCTCCAGGGAGCCGTAGCTCGTGTGCAGCGGGCCGTCCCCACCGCGGTAGCCGTCGGCACCCTCCTCCCGCGTCTCGGCGCGCTTGAAATAGGGCAGCACGTCCGCATAGGCCCAGCCACGGGCGCCGGCCTGCTCCCAGCTCTCGAAGTCCATCGCGTTGCCGCGGATGTAGACCATGCCGTTGATGGAGGAGGAGCCCCCGACGACCTTGCCGCGCGGGCAGGTGATGCGCCGCCCGCCCAGGCCCGGCTCGGGCTCGGTGAGGTAGTTCCAGTTGGTGCTCTTCGTCTCCATGGCGATCGCCAAGGCGCTCGGCATATGGATGAAGGGCGACCAGTCCCCGCCGCCGGCCTCGACGACGAGCACCGTCGCGGTCCCGTCCTCGCTGAGCCGGTTCGCCAGCACGCAGCCGGCCGAACCCGCGCCGACGATGATGTAATCGAATTCGGTGGACACGATGGGGGCTCCGCTCGGGGACGGACCGGGCCTGACGCGCCCGGCCGTCCATCCCAGGCTCAGAGCCTGTGACCAGGCTCGCCTCGTGAGAGCTGGCGCATGGCGGCGACAGCGGGCCCCACGCTAGGCCGGCGGCGCGGCACCTTCTGTTGCGGACGCGACACGTTCTTCGCCGGCTCGCCTCACCGGCTGGTGCGGCGTTCCTGGGACGGGGTGCGGTCGAAGTGCTCCGAATAGCACTTCGAGAAATGCGACGCCGAGACGAAGCCGCAGGCGAGGCCGATCGACAGGATCGGCATCGAGGTCTGCAGCAGCAGCTGGCGCGCCCGGGCGAGCCGCAGACCGAGGTAGTAGCGGGTCGGCACCTGGCCGATGTACTTGCGGAACAGCCGCTCGAGCTGCCGGGTGGAGAGCCCCGCGCCCTCGGCGAGGTCGACGCAGGACAGCGGCTGCTCGATGCAGCGCTCCATCTCGCCGACGACGCTGATCAGCTTGGGGTGGGCGACGCCCAGGCGCGAGCGCAGTTCCATGCGCTGGCGCTCGTCGCCGTCGCGCATGCGGTGGTGGATCAGCTGGTCGGTGACGCCGGACGCCACCTCCTGGCCGAGCTGGCGGGCGATCAGCGCCAGCATCATGTCGATGGCGGCCGTGCCGCCCGCGCAGGTGAACCGCGTCCGGTCGATCTCGAAGAGCTCCTCCGTCACGTCGATCTCGGGGAACTGCTCGCGCAGCGAATCCTGGTTCTCCCAGTGGATCGTGCAGCGATGGTCGTCGAGCAGGCCGGCGCGGGCCAGCACGTAGGTGCCGGTGCAGACGGCGCCGACCGGCACGCCGCGCGAGGCCAGCGCGCGCAGCCGCGCCGTGAGTTCCCGGTGGTCGAAGGTCTGCACGTCGACGCCCGAGCAGACGATGGCGGCCGTCGCCCCGCCGAGGTCCGCGAAGCTGCCGTGGACCGCGACCTCGACGCCGTTGGAGGCCATGACCGGCTTGCCGTCCGCCGACAGGACGCGCCACGAGAACGCGTCCTGGCCCTCGATGCGGTTGGCGAGGCGCAGGGGTTCGATCGCCGACGAGAAGGCGATCATCGAGAAGGACGGGACGAGGAGGAACGCGACCGAGACGATGTCCGCCATGGCGCGGCTCATCGGCACCTCGCCGGCCTTGCCGGGGTGATCCCCGCCGGCGCGGCGCCGCCGCGCGGGGGCCGGCGGCGGGATCGGCCCGGGAGAGCGCGCATGCGCCGTCCTGAACGCGAGGTTGCCGTCTTCTGCTTTGCTGATGGACATGACGCTGACCGTTCATGCGACCTGAGAAGGAGCGTGACGGGACCGCGGAGCCATGGCCGGATCCTCGTCGCGACTCTGTCGCGCGAGGATGGCCCAGGCCCGACGAATGTCAAATGAGCAAAAGGCTTGCCACCATGCCGGGGCGACGAACGCGCCATTCCGGGCGTCGCGTTCAGGCCGGCCAGCCGCCGCCGCGGTACGCCGACACCCAGAACATCGCTTCGAGCTGCATGGCGCGGGTGAAGGCGGCGTGCATGGCCCGGACCTCGCCTTCCGACGCCGCGCGGGCGAGGCCGTCGGTGGTGGCGATCATGGCGTCGACCGCGGCGGCGAAGTCGTCGCCCGCATAGGTGTCGATCCAGGCCCGATACGGGTTCCCGGGCGCCGCCACGCCGTGGATGTGGTGGCCGACCTCGCGATAGACCCAGAAACAGGGCAGCAGGGCGGCGGCGACCACGGGCAAGGGCTCGCGGAACGCGGTGGCGAGGAGAAAGGACGTGTAGTGGTGGCAGGCGGGCGACATGTCCTCGGCGGCGACGGCCGCGGCATCCAGCCCGAAGCGGCCGAAATAGTCCTCGTGCAGAGCCCGCTCGACCACGACGGCCTCCCGCGCCGCGCCGGCGAACTGCACGATGTGGTCCGGCGCGTCGGCCTTGGCGGCGGCGAGCGCCAGCGCCTGGCCGAAGGCGATGAGATATTTCGCATCCTGGACGATGTAGTGGCGGAACGCGTCGAGCCCGAGCCGCCCGTCGGCGAGTTCCGCGTTGAACGGCAAGGCGAGCGTGTGGGCGTAGAGCGCGGCGTTGCGCCCCCAGGCCTCGGCCGAGAAGGAGGGCGTGACTCCGCCCGGGGGGCGGGCTGCCGGGGTTCGGCGGCCGTCACGCGAAACGCCTCGCGGCCTGGCGCTGGTCGGCGATCAGCTTGGCGAGGTCGATGCCGACGGGCTGCCCGTCCTCGACGCGCCAGCGGCCGCCCACCATGACGCGGTCGGCCCGGTGTGCGTTGCACAGGATCAGGGCCGCCAGCGGGTCGTGGGCGCCGGCGAAACGCGTCTCGTCGAGCGTGAACAGCGCCAGGTCGGCCTCAAGGCCGGGTGCGATGCGGCCGATGTCGTCGCGACCGAGGCAGCGCGCCGAGCCCTCGGTCCCCCAGCGGATGACGTCGTGGTGGGTCACCTTGTCGGCGCCGTAGCGCAGCCGGCCGATCATCAGGGCCTGGCGCAACGCTTCCATCATGTTGGAGGCGTCGTTGGAGGCGGACCCGTCGACGCCGAGGCCGACCTTGGCGCCGGCGGCTTCGAGCTCCACCGTGCGGCAGATGCCCGACGCCAGGACCATGTTGGACGCCGCGCAATGGCAGACGCCGACGCCGTGCCGGCCGAGCCGCGCCACTTCGGCGTCGTCGAAATGGATGCCATGCGCCACCCAGGCGCGCGGCACGAGCCAGCCGTTGCGCGCCAGGAGGTCGACCGGGCGGCAGCCGTAGCGGGCCTCGCAGAACGCGGTCTCGTCCGCGGTCTCGGCCAGATGCGTGTGCAGCGGGCAATCGAAGCGTTCGCGCCAGTCGCCGCCGTCTCGCGCATCAGCCGCTCCGTGACGGTGAAGGGCGAGCAGGGCGCGAGGCCGATCTGGATCTCGGCCCCGGGCTTGGGGTCGTGGAACAGCGACAGCACGCGCTCGCTGTCGCGCAGGATCGTGTCCTCGTCCTGCACGACGCGCATCGGGCGGCAGGCCGCCGTCCTTCTCGGACAGGTTCATCGAGCCGCGGGTCACCGTCATGCGCAGGCCGATCTCCCGCGCCGCCGCGACCTCGATGTCGACGGCGGATTCGAGCCCGGCGGGGTAGAGGTAGTGGTGATCGGCCGCCGTGGTGCAGCCCGACATCAGCAGTTCGACGAGGGCGATCCTGACGGCGGCCCGGAGATCGTCCGGCGTCAGCCGCGCCCAGAGTGGGTAGAGCGCCTGGAGCCAGGGAAACAGCGGCTTGTTGATGGCGGCCGGATGCGCGCGCGTCAGCGTCTGGTAGAAATGGTGGTGGGTGTTGACGAGGCCCGGCAGCACGACGTGGCGGGACGCGTCGAACACCCGGCAGGGCGCGGAGGGCTCGGCACCCGCGGGCACCAGTTCGGCGATGGTCCTGCCCTCGACCACGAGGCCGCGCGCCGCGCCCTCGGCCGCGATGGCGAGCGGGTCCTTGATCCAGAGGCGGTCGCGGGAGGGGGTCAATAGCTCACCTTGTCGGTCTTGTCGGCCCAGGCGTGGAACGTGGCCTCGGCCTCGGCCATCGGCAGGTGGCGGGTCGGCAGACGGCGCTCCAGGGGCGCCTTGGGCACCTCGTCGTAGAGGAAGGCGTCGTCGAACCCGATGGCGGCGGCCTCGTGGCGCGTGTTGGCGTAGACGAGGCGGTCGAGCCGGGCCCAGTAGATGGCCGACAGGCACATGGGACAGGGCTCGCAGCTCGAATAGATGGTGGCGCCCTGGAGCGAGAAGGCGTCGAGCGCCGTGCAGGCCCGCCGGATCGCGGTGACTTCGGCATGGGCCGTCGGGTCCTTGGCGGAGGTGACGGCGTTCCAGCCCTCGGCCAGCACGACGCCGTCGCGCACGATGACCGCCCCGAAGGGCCCGCCGTGGCCGGCCTCCATGCGCGAGCGCGACAGCGCCACGGCCTGGGCCAGGAAGGCCCGATCCTCGTCGTCTCGATCCATGCCGGTGATCTCCTCGGCGCCAGCGTCGCAAAGGACGGGCCCGGGCGCAATCGCCGCGCCCGCCCGTCCCCGCGCCGCCGCGTCAGGTCACCATTCGCCGGTGTTCTTCATCGAGGCCCAGGGCTCGGCGGGCGGCTTGGGGCCGCCCTTCTGCAGCAGTTCGAGCGAGATCCCGTCCGGCGTGCGCACGAAGGCCATGTGGCCGTCGCGCGGCGGGCGGTTGATGGTGACGCCCGCGTCCATGAGCGTCTGGCAGAGCCCGTAGATGTCGTCGACCTCGTAGGCCAGGTGGCCGAAGTTGCGGCCGCCGCGATACTCCTCGGGGTCCCAGTTGTGGGTGAGCTCGACGAGCGGCGCCTGCTCGGCCCGGCCGCGCGCGACGTCCTCGGAGGCCGCCAGGAACACGAGGGTGAACCGCCCCTTCTCGTTCTCGATGCGGCGGGTCTCGGTCATGCCGAGCAGCGTCTCGAAGAAGTGCAGCGTCTTGTCGAGATCCGTGACGCGGATCATCGTGTGGAGGTAGCGCATGGAAGAGCCTCGGCTGTGGCCGCGGGACTGGTGTGACCCGGCGGCCGGTCTGCGGTGCGCAAACGTCCTCCGCTCGCGAAAGATGCCAGGCGCGTGAATGGCCGATGAAACTCCGCCTCACGTTGCATTCAGTCGCGCGGCTCTACGACGGAGGCACGATGCGGTCCGCCCCTGTGGTCGGGCCCATGCAAGGGAGAGCACCATGCAGTCCTTCGTCACTCGGGGCGCCTTCAGGACCGCCATGACGGCCGGTGCCGTCGCGCTGACCATCGCGGGGGCCGCGGTCGCCACCGCGCAGCCGGCCTCGGCCGAGGGCCGCTTCGGCCATGGCGAGCAGTTCTATCACCACGGCGGCTTCGGCGGCCATCGCTTCGGCGGCGAGCACTTCGGCGGCGAGCGTTTCGGCGGCTACGGCCATCGCGGCTTCGGCTACGGCCATGGCCGGTTCATCGGCGGCTACGGCTTCCACCACCGCGACGTCGGCTATCGTCCGTTCGGCTTCGGGGTGCGCCGCTTCGCCTATGGCGTCGGCGTCCCCTACGGGGCCTACCGGTTCCGCGGCTGCGGTTACGCCCGCCACTTCGTCCCCGGCGTCGGCTGCCGCCTGAACGTCGTCTACCGGCCGCGGGTGCTGGTGCCGGTCTACCGACCCTTCGCCTACAGGCCGCACCGGGTCGTGCGGACCTACGGATACGGCCCGGGGATCGGCCGGGTCGGGTTCGTCCATCGCGGCTTCGACCATCGCGGCTTCTATCCCCGTGGCTTCGAACACCGCGGCTTCGATCCCCGTGGCTTCGAACACCGCGGCTTCGATCACCGCGGCTTCGGCGGCGGCGACGGCCGTTCCTTCGGCGGCTACGGCCACGGCTTCCGGCAGGCGGGCTTCGGCCATCCGGGCGGCTTCGGCCACCATGGCGGGTTCGGGCACGGCGGCGTGCACTTCCGCCACCACTGAGCCGGGCCACCGCGGGCTCCGGCCGAGCGTCACAAGAGGATCGGCGCGTCCCCGCGGTGGACCGCCTCCGCCTGCGCCGTGAAGCCGCCGTCGTCGCGGTGAAGCACGAAGGGTGGGGCGATCCGGAAGGGGGCGCGGCTGCCCTTGATGCCGGCGAGCAGGATCCGGCCGGCGTCCGCGCCGTCCCGCGGCACGACGGGCCGCACCACCAGCGCGCCCAGCCGGCCCTCGCAGGCCGACAGGAGCGCCGGCAGGACCTCGGGCCGGTGTATCGTGACGAAGCGGCCCTTCGGCGCCAGCAGGGCGACGGCGGCGACGAGCCAGTCGCCGTGGCCTCTCGCCCCCATCACATGCGCGGCGGCACGGCCGCGGTCGGGCGAGGGCCGCACCGTGTCGGCGAGGAAGAACGGCGGGTTGGTCAGCACCAGCGCCGCCGCCTCCGCTTTCAGGGCCGCCGGGCGGGCGGGCCCCCTGGCGAAGAGGTCGCCCTCGACCACCGTCACCCGGTCGGCGAGCCCGTTGCCGCTGCAGTTCCGCCGCGCCAGCTCGGCCGTCGCGGGATCGGCCTCGAGCAGCTGGCCGCGGGCCGCCGGAGCCAGGCGCGCGAGCACGAGGCCGGCCGTGCCGACCCCCGCTCCGACATCGATGAAACCGTCCCCGGCGCCGGGCGCCGCCGCGGCCCCCAGCAGCACCGCGTCGGTGCCGGCCCGGTGGCCCGTCGTGCCTTGGACCAGCGTCAGCCTGCCGCCGAGCAGCCGGTCCGCCCGCGGCTCACACACGCCGCAATTCCTCGCCGAACCCCGCGTCCGTCAGCAGCCGCCGCGCGCGGGATTCGGCATCCCGCTCGACCAGGATGCGGCGCGCCAGGAAGCCGGACGAACCCTCGACGACGCTCATGTGCTGGTCGGCGACGAAATAGGCGATGTTGGTCTCCTCGAGCAGGGACGACACGACCGAGATCAGCACGATGTCGTTGGTCCGCATGATCTCGATCATCGGTGCTCTGGCATCCTGTTGGCGGGACCGGACGCCGGCCCCGCGCCGCATCGGCGCGGCCCGCCCTGCCCGCCCGCGTCGGCGGCCCGACGGCGGATCCCGCCGGGTCCGGCCCGGCGCGCCGATAAGGCATGTTGCGGCCACGCCACCCCGGCCTTATGGTCCGCGCGCGCATCAGTGACAAGGAAATGTGCCTTTGGGCGTGGTGATCCCCCTCGGTGAAACGGCGTCCGACGCTGGCATCGGCAAGCTTTGGACCCTCGTGCGGGCCGATATGGAACGGGTCAACCAGGCCATCGTGGCCCGGACGGGGTCCGACGTCGCCATGATCCCGGATGTCGCCAATCATCTCATCGAGTCCGGCGGCAAGCGGCTGCGGCCGATGATGACGCTCGCAGCGGCGGGCCTGTGCGGCTATGCCGGCGACGGCCATGTGAAGCTCGCCGCGTCGGTCGAGTTCATGCATACCGCGACCCTGCTGCACGACGACGTCGTCGACCAGAGCGACATGCGGCGCGGCAAGCTCGCGGCGCGCATGCTGTGGGGCAACGAGGCCTCCGTGCTGGTGGGCGACTTCCTGCTCGGCCAGGCCTTCCGCATGATGGTCGAGGTGGGCTCCCTGCCCTGCCTGTCGGTGCTGGCCGATGCCGCCGCCGTGATCGCCGAGGGCGAGGTCATGCAGATCTCCGCCGCCAAGGACACCGCCACCACCGAGGACGATTATATCGCGGTGATCCGCGCCAAGACGGCGGCGCTGTTCGCCGCCGCCTGCGAGGTCGGCCCCATCCTGGCGGGGCGGCCCAAGGCGGAAGCGGCGGCCTGCCGCGCCTACGGCACCAACCTCGGCATCGCGTTCCAGCTCATCGACGACGCGCTCGACTATGGCGGGTCGAGCTCGGCGCTCGGCAAGAACGTCGGCGACGACTTCCGCGAGGGCAAGATCACGCTCCCGGTCGTGCTCTCGTTCCGGCGCGGCTCGGCCGAGGAGCGGGCCTTCTGGTCGCGGACGCTCGAGAAGGGCGAGATCGCCGACCCGGACCTCGACACCGCCATCGCGACCATGCGGCGCCACCGCGCCATCGAGGACACGATCGAGCGCGCCCGCCATTACGGCGCGATGGCGCGCGATGCGCTGGAGCTGTTCCCGGCCTCGGACCACAAGGCGGCCCTGCTCGACGTCGTCGACTTCTGCATCCGCCGAGCCAGCTGACCATGGCGGAGCCGCGCGCCCTCGGGCGCATCTGCGTCTTCTGCGGCTCCAACGCGGGCCGGGACCCGCGCTACCGGGCGGCGGCGCAGGACCTCGGCCGCGCCCTGGCCCGCGAGGGTATCGGGCTGGTCTATGGGGGCGCCGCCGTCGGGCTGATGGGCGCCGTGGCGGATGCGGCGCTCGCCAGCGGCGGCGAGGTGATCGGGGTCATCCCCGAGGCTCTGGTCGCCAAGGAAGTCGCCCACAAGGGCCTGAGCGACCTGCGCGTGGTCGCCTCCATGCACGCCCGCAAGGCCCTGATGGCGGACCTGTCGGACGGGTTCGTGGCCCTGCCGGGCGGCGCCGGGACGCTGGAGGAACTGTTCGAGGTCTGGACCTGGGCGCAGCTCGGGCACCATGCCAAGCCCTGCGGCCTGCTCGACGTCGCGGGGTTCTACGGCAAGCTCGCGGCCTTCCTCGACGGGGTCGCGGCCGAGGGCTTCATGAAGGCGCCCCACCGCGACATGCTGATGGTCGCCGACACGCCGGGCGACCTCCTGACGCGGTTCCGCGCCTATGCGCCGCCGCAGGTCGGCAAGTGGATCGCGCCCGACGAGCGGTGAGCCCGGCGGGCCAGGGTCCACCCGGCGCCGTCAGTGACCGCCCTGCAGGAAACTGGCCCTCGCGCTGGCGCTGTGTTCCTTGAGGACCTTGCCGGCGGCGAGGTCGACCTCCTTCATGTGGACGTCGTAGCCCCACAGGTCGGCGAGGTGCTGGAGCACCTCGCGGGTCTCGCGCTCCGACATCAGCACGCCGTTCAGCACGTTGTGCTGCAGCATCAGCCGCCGGTCGCCCGCGAGGTCGACGTCGACGACCTGGATGTCGGGATCCTGCCAGGCCACGTCGTAGTGGCGCGACAGGGCGCGGCGCAGGCCGCGGTAGCCGCGCTCGTCGTGGATCGCGGCGACGCGCAGGTCCTTCTTCGGGTCGCCGTCGTCGTGGACGTGGAACATCTTCCACTGGCGCATCAGGTGCGGGCTGAGGAACTGGGACACGAAGCTCTCGTCCCGGTAATTGGCCCATACGTCCGCCAGGACCGCGTGGTGATCGCCGCGCCCGGCGATGTCCGGGAACCACTCGCGGTCCTCGTCCGTCGGCTTGGTGACGATGCGCTCGATGTCCTGCATCATGGCGAAGCCGAGCGCATAGGGGTTGATGCCCCCGAAGCGCTTGTCGTCGTATTCGGGCTGCATCACCACGTTGGTGTGCGAGCCGAGGAACTCGAGGTAGGAGCCCTCGGTGATCTGCCCCGTCTCCAACAGCCGCCCCATGATGCCGTAGTGGCAGTAGGTGGCGCAGCCCTCGTTCATCAGCTTGGTCTGGCCCTGGGGGTAGAAGTACTGGGCGATGAGGCGGACGATGCGGATGATCTCGCGCTGCCACAGGGCCAGCCGCGGCGCGGTCTTCTCGATGAAGTAGAGGATGTTCTCCTGCGGCAGTTCGAGCAGCGCCTTGCGCCGCTCGTCCGACAGGTTGGTGGCCGCGCCCTTCTCCTTCTCGGGAACGGTCCGCCACAGGTCGTTGAACATCTGCTCCTGGTGCTGACGCCGGTCGCGTTCGCGGCGCTGTTCGGAGGCGAGGTCGGGTTTGCGCTTGCGAGGGTAGCGGTGGACGCCGTGGCTCTGGAGGGCGTGGGCGGCATCCAGCACGCGCTCGACCGCCACATGGCCGTAGCGCTCCTCGCAATCGGCGATGAAGGTCTTGGCGAAGTCGAGGTAGCCCAGGATGCCTTCCGCCTGCGTCCACTGCTTGAACAGGTAGTTGTTGCGGAAGAAGTGGTTATGGCCGAAGGCCGCGTGGGCGATCACCAGCGTCTGCATCGTGGCGGAGTTCTCCTCCATGATGTAGCTGACGCAGGGGTTGGAGTTGATGACGATCTCGTAGGCGAGCCCGCGCAGGCCCTTGCGATAGGCGGCCTCGTGATGCGCGAAGGACTTGCCGAAGCTCCAGTGCCCGTAGAACAGCGGCATGCCGACGGACGAATAGGCATCGAGCATCTGCTCGGTGGTGATGATCTCGATCTGGTTCGGGTAGGTGTTGAGGCCCATCTCGCCATGCGCGATGGCCTCGCAGGCGTCGTTGATGCGCTGGATGGTCTCGAAGGTCCAGTCGGAGCCGGCGAAGAGCAGGCGGTCGGGCGTGATGACGTTCATGCCGGGACCCCCCTGGCTGCATCGGACCGCGCTCCCGGTTCCTTGCGCTCGAAGAGCTTGCGGAACACGGGATAGATCTCGGCGCGGTGGCGCACCTTGCACATGGCGAAGTCCGAGCCCGCCTTGGCGACGGCCTCGTAGGTCCGCCACAGTTCCGTCTGGCGCTGCACGAACCCCATGTGGGGCGTCTCGTTCTCCCGACCGACCTCGAGATAGGCGAAATACTGGCACAGCGGCAGGACGCCGTCGCGCAGCGTCGTCGCGGTGCGCTCGGTGTCGCCCGAGGAGTTGTCGCCGTCCGAGGCCTGGGCGGTGTAGATGTTCCAGTCCGCCGCGGGATAGCGCGCCGCCACGACCCGCATCATCTCGTCGAGCGCGGAGGACACCACGGTGCCGCCGGTCTCGGGCGAGGAGAAGAACGTGTCCTCGTCGACCTCCCGGGCCTCGTGGGTGTGGCGGATGAACACGATCTCGACGTTCTTGTAGCGCCGCCGCAGGAAGATGTAGAGCAGCGAGAAGAACCGCTTGGCGAGGTCCTTCATGTGCTCGGTCATCGAGGCCGAGGTGTCCATGAGGCAGAACATCACCGCCTGGGCGACGGGCTTGGGCACCGGGTTGAAGCGGCGGTAGCGGATGTCGATCGGGTCGACGAAGCTGACCCGGCGCGTCCGCTCGAGGAGGTGGGCCAGTTCCGCCCGCAGCGCCTCGACGCGCGCGGGGTCGCGGCCCGTCTCCGCCAGGGCCTCGATCTCGGCCTCGAGCGCCCTCACGTCCTCGCCCTTGGGCCGGCGCAGCGCGATGCGGCGCGACAGCGAGTTCCGCATGGTGCGGCTCAGCGACATGTTGGCGGGGGAGCCGGCCGTCGAATAACCGGCCCGGGCGAGCGACACCGAATCGGTGCTCGCCAGCTTCTTCTTGGCGAGGTCCGGCAGTTCGAGGTCGTCGAAGAACAGGTCGAGATATTCCTCGCGCGACAGCACGAAGCGGAAGTCGTCCTCGCCCGAGCCGTCCTCCGAACCCTCGTTGCCGCGCCCGCCCCCGCCCGACGGATCGCGCGGGATGGTGTCGCCCTCGACGAACTTCTTGTTGCCCGGGAACAGCCCTTCCCGCACGCCGCCCTTGGAGGAGCGGCGCAGGCGGGGCTCGCGCACCCCGTCGAGCGGGATCGAGACTTCCCCGCCCTGGTCGAGGTCCTTGATGGAGCGGTCCTTGGAGGAGTTCCGCACCGCCTGCCGCACCAGGTTCTTGGCCCGGCGCAGGAAACGCTGCCGGTTGGCGTGGCTCTTGCCGCTTCCGTTGAGCCGTCGGTCGACGATGTGCATGACGTCCCGCTCGCTCTCGCTGCGCCCCGGCTCAGCCGGCCTTCTTGTAGCGCATGTACCACTCGACGAGGCGGCGGACCTGGCGTTCGGTATAGCCGCGCTCGACCATGCGCTCGACGAACTCCCCGTGCTTCTTCTCCGTCTCGCTGTCGCGCTTGGAGGTGAAGCTGATCACGGGAAGCAGGTCCTCGACCTGCGAGAACATGCGGCGCTCGATGACGTCGCGCAACTTCTCGTAGGAGGTCCAGGACGGGTTGCGGCCGCCGTTGTTGGCGCGCGCCCGCAGCGAGAACTTCACCACCTCGTTGCGGAAATCCTTCGGGTTGGCGATGCCGGCCGGCTTCTCGATCTTGGTGAGCTCCTGGTTCAGGAGTTCACGGTTGAGCAGCTGGCCGGTATCGGGATCCTTGAAGTCCTGGTCCTCGATCCAGGCGTCGGCATAGTCGACGTAGCGGTCGAACAGGTTCTGGCCGTAGTCGTGGTAGGATTCGAGATAGGCCTTCTGGATCTCGTGCCCGATGAACTCCGCGTAGCGTGGGGCGAGGTCGGCCTTGATGAACTCGCGGTAGCGCTTCTCCACGTCGTCGGGGAGCTGCTCGCGACGGATCGACTGTTCGAGCACGTACATGAGGTGGACGGGGTCGGCGACGACTTCGGTCGTGTCGTGGTTGAAGGTGGCCGCCAGGACCTTGAAGGCGAAGCGCGTCGAGATGCCGTCCATCCCCTCGTCGACCCCCGCGGCGTCCTTGTACTCCTGCATCGAGCGGGCACGCGGATCGACCTCGCGCAGGCTCTCGCCATCGTAGACGCGCATCTTCGAATAAGAGTTCGAGTTCTCGTGTTCGCGCAGCCGCGACAGCACCGAGAAGCGCGCCAGCATGTCCAGCGTGCCGGGCGCGCAGGGGGCTTCGGCCAGTTCGGACGTGCGGATCAACTTATCGTAGATGGCCTTCTCCTCCGTCACCCGGAGGCAGTAGGGGACCTTGATGACGTAGATGCGGTCGATGAAAGCTTCGTTGTTCTTGTTCTGCCGGAAGGTCTGCCACTCCGCCTCATTGGAATGGGCCATGATGATGCCGGTGAACGGGATGGCGCCGATGTTCTCGGTGCCGACGTAATTGCCCTCCTGCGTGGCGGTCAGCAGGGGGTGCAGCATCTTGATGGGCGCCTTGAACATCTCGACGAATTCGAGCAGCCCCTGGTTGGCGCGGTTGAGGCCTCCCGAGTAGCTGTAGGCGTCCGGATCGGCCTGCGAGAGCGACTCGAGCTTGCGGATGTCGACCTTGCCGACCAGGGACGAGATGTCCTGGTTGTTCTCGTCGCCCGGCTCGGTCTTGGCGAGCGCGATCTGGCGCAGCCGGGACGGGTTGATCTTGACCACCTTGAACTTCGACACGTCGCCGCCGAACTCGTCGAGGCGCTTCAGCGCCCAGGGGCTCATCAGCCCGGTCAGCCGGCGGCGCGGGATGCCGTAGCGGTCCTCGATCTGCGCGCCCATCAGTTCGGGATCGAACAGTCCGAGCGGGCTCTCGAAGACCGGCGACAGCTCGCTTCCGGCCTTCAGCACATAGACGGGATGGTGCTCGATCAGCGCCTTCAGCCGCTCGGCCAGGGACGACTTGCCCCCGCCGACCGGACCGAGCAGGTAGAGGATCTGCTTGCGCTCCTCGAGGCCCTGGGCGGCGTGCCGGAAGAACGAGACGATGCGTTCGATCGTCTCTTCCATCCCATAGAATTCGGAGAAGGCCGGATAGAGCCGCACCGTGCGGTTCATGAAGATACGGCCGAGGCGGGGATCCTTGGCGGTATCGACAAGTTCGGGGGCGCCGATCGCGGCCAGGATGCGCTCGGGCGCGCTGGCGTACATCATGGGATCGGAACGGCAACCCTGCAGATAGTCGGCGAGCGACATGTCGGCCGCCCGTCGGGCGTCGTAGGACCGCGCGAAGCTCGTGAACAGGTCGTCCATCAATGAGCCCTCTCATCCACGGACATCAGGCGAATGCCTGATGTCGAAGAGTTTAGAGATACGAACTGCAGACCGTGTGCCAGTTTCAGACCGCCCCGTCTGATCGACGCGGCGATAAGTCAATGCTCGACGGATGTCCGTTCTGTGGCGCCCTCCCCGCCGTTTCTCGGCATTGTAGAGAGTGTGCGCCCCGTCACGCCGGCTATGCAAGGACAGTCTCCGCGTCCTGGCAAGCGCGAAGCTTGCGGGAACGGCCACGCGTCGCGCGTCAAAAAGTGCGGCCGTGCGGCTGAAGGCGAGGTGAACCGGATCGCGGCCCGGGATTCAGACATCACCTGAGGTCGAGCGCGTAACATTGCACAAAGGCTCGGTTTTCTGCTCCCGGTAACGCTGCGGCAATGCGGTCACGCGGACCGGCGCGGGACGAGCGCTGACGGCGTCGCTCCGGCCAGGGCCCGGCTCTTGGCCTCGCCGGCGGCTCCCGCGCCGCCCCGCCGGCGGCGTCCGGCCCCGCTGTTCCTCCCGGGGTGCGGCATGGACGCAACAGCGGGTGGCGGCCCGGCAGCGGCCCGGCCGCCCGCGCGCGGGATCGCCCGAAGAAGCGGCAGGCCGGTCGCGGCGAGCGCGGGGCGAGCCGTATCGTGGGCAGCTCCGCCCGGGGATCGGGGCCGGTCCGCCGGAGGCCGTTCAGCGCAGCGCGGTCGCCCGGATCCACCAGTCCGGCCGGGCGCCGGCCAGCAGCCGCGCCGCGCGCCGGGCGTCCCGCCGGTCGTCGTAGAGGGCGAAACAGGTCGATCCCGAGCCCGACATGCGGACGACGCGCTGCCCGGCCGTCGCCGTGAGGGCATCGATGGCATCGCCGATCTCCGGCGCGATCGACAGGGCCGCGGCTTCCATGTCGTTGCGGCCGGCGCGCACCAGGGCGAGGAAGTCGGCGTGGGAGAGCCCGTCGTGAGGCACCGCATGTTCGCCGAGGTCGCGCGACTCGCCGGGTCGGAAGCCCATGCGGGCGAAGACCGCGGGGGTCGCGACATGAATACCGGGGTTGGCCAGCACGGCGTAGAGCGGGCGCGCCATCAGCGGCCGGCCGAGGCGTTCGCCGGTGCCGGCCATCATGCGGGAGCGGGGACGGACACAGACGGGCACGTCCGAGCCGGTGGCCCGAGCCGCGGCGAGCACGCGCTCGTCGTCGAGCCCGAGCCCGTTGACCTCCGCGAGGAGACGCAGCGCCGCGGCCGCATCCGACGAGCCCCCGCCGATGCCGGCGCCGACCGGCAGGCGCTTGACGAGATGGAACGTCCCGGTCTTCAGGCCCGGGACGCGCCCGGCGAGCGCGCGGGCGGCGCGGAGCACGAGGTTGTCGCTCGTGTCCCCGGCGGCCGTCGCGGTCGGGCCCGAGACCACGAGGTCGAGCGGCCCCGCGGGATCGAGCGTCAGCACGTCGGCGGCGCCCGCGAAGATCACCAGGCTCTCGAGGTCGTGGAACCCGTCCTGCCGGCGGCGCACCACATGGAGGGTGAGGTTGATCTTGGCGGGAGCGCGGGTGCGGAGCAACATGGCGGATGCATGGCCCGAAGCCGCGAGGCCGGTCAAGCGGCGGCCTGCCCGCGCACGGGGGCGGGGCCGTCCAGGTCCCGTGCGGCTCGGCACGGCGTGGGTGGCCGGGACAAGCCCGGCCATGACGGGACGGAGGGCGGGGACCACTCCGATTCCATCACGCCGTCCCTCGACCGATCTCCCTGCACCCCCTCAACCGTCATGCCCGGGCTTGTCCCGGGCACCCACGCCGGCCCGCGCCATCGCGGGTGCTCGGACCGGGCCGGAGCCGTCCGGGGCCGGTGCGGCTCGGCACGGCGTGGGTGGCCGGGACAAGCCCGGCCATGACGGGACGGAGGGCGGGGACCACTCCGAATCCATCATGCCCTCCCTCGACCGGTCTCCTGCCGCCTCCTCCACCGTCATGCCCGGGCTTGTCCCGGGCACCCACGCCGGCCCGCGCCATCGCGGGGTCCTCGGACCGGGCGAGGGCCGTCCGGGGTCCCGTGCGGCTCGGCACGGCGTGGGTGGCCGGGACAAGCCCGGCCATGACGGGATGGAGGGCGGGGACCGCTTCGGATCCATCAGGCCCTCCCTCGGCTGATCTGCCGCACCCTCTCCACCGTCATGCCCGGGCTTGTCCCGGGCACCCACGCCGGCCCGCGCCATCGCGGGTGCTCGGACCGGGCCGGGGCCGTCCGGGGCTCGGAGCGGCTCGGCACGGCGTGGGTGGCCGGGACAAGCCCGGCCATGACGGGACGGAGGGCGGGGACCACTCCGAATCCATCACGCGTTCCCTCGACCGGTCTCCTGCGCCCCTCCGCCGTCAGGCCCGGGCTTGTCCTCGCCACTCACGCCGGCCCGCGCCGCCGGCGCCACCATTCCATGGCGCCGCGAACCGTCCGCACGACCTCAGGCCGCCTTCTTCTTCTCCCCGATGGCGACGAGCCGGCGCAGGATCTCGCGCGTGCCCTCGAGTCGGTCCTCGGGGCGGTCGAACTCCCGCGCGAAGGCGACGCGCATGTCGGGGCGCACCTTGGCGTAGTAGCGCGGGTCCTGGATGAGGCGCACCAGCGCGGTCGGGTTGGTGAAGCTGTTGTTGCGGAACCCCACGATGACGCCCTTCGGGCCGGCATCGACCTTCTCGACGTTGGCTCTCCGGCACAGGCCCTTGACGGCCATGAGCTTGAGGAGCTGGCGCACCTCGTCCGGCATCTCGCCGAACCGGTCCACCATCTCGGCCCCGAAATTGTCGATCTCCTCCTCGTCCTCCAGCGCCGACAGGCGACGGTAGAGGGACATGCGCAGGGCGATGTCGGGCACGTAATGCTCCGGGATCGTCACCGGCACGCCGATCGAGATGGCCGGCGACCAGGCCTCCTCGACGTGTTCGCCGTCGTCGCCCGACTTCAGCGCCTCGATGGCGTCCTTCAGCATCTGCTGGTAGAGCTCGAACCCGACCTCCCTGATGTGGCCCGACTGCTCGTCGCCGAGCAGGTTGCCGGCCCCGCGGATGTCGAGGTCGTGGCTGGCGAGCTCGAAGCCGGCCCCGAGCGTATCGAGCGACTGGAGCACCTTCAGGCGCTTCTCGGCCTGGGCCGTCGGGGGCTTGTTGGCCGGCAGGGTGAACAGCGCATAGGCGCGGGTCTTCGAGCGCCCGACGCGGCCGCGCAGCTGGTAGAGCTGCGCCAGCCCGAAGAGGTCGGCACGATGCACGATCAGCGTGTTGGCGCGCGGGATGTCGAGCCCCGCCTCCACGATGGCGGTGGCGAGCAGCACGTCGTAGTGGCCCTCGTAGAAGTTCGACATCTTCTCCTCGAGCTCGGTCGCCGACATCTGCCCATGGGCGACGACGACCTTCACCTCCGGCACCGAGCGCGCCAGGAAGGCGGCCGATTCCGCGAGGTCCTCGATGCGCGGGCAGACATAGAAGCTCTGGCCGCCGCGGTAGCGCTCGCGCAGCAGCGCCTCGCGCACCATCAGCTCGTCGAAGGGGAAGATGGAGGTGCGCACCGCCAGCCGGTCGACCGGCGGCGTCGCGATGATGCTGAGGTCCCGCACGCCCGTCATGGCGAGCTGCAGCGTGCGGGGGATCGGCGTCGCCGAGAGCGTCAGGATGTGGACCTCGGCCCGCATGTCCTTGAGCCGCTCCTTGTGGGCGACGCCGAAGCGCTGCTCCTCGTCGACCACGACGAGGCCGAGCTCCTTGAACTGGATGGCCTTGCCCAGAACGGCGTGGGTGCCCACGACGATGTCGACGGTGCCGTCGGCGAGGCCGGTCTTGACGCGCTTCTGTTCGGCGGCCGGCACCATGCGGCTCACCTGCCCGACCTGGATGGGCAGCCCCGCGAAGCGCTCCGAGAACGTCTTGAAATGCTGGCGCGCCAGAAGCGTCGTCGGCACCACGACGGCGACCTGCCGCCCGTTGATGGCGGCCGCGAAGGCCGCGCGCAGCGCCACTTCGGTCTTGCCGAAGCCGACGTCGCCGCAGACCAGCCGGTCCATCGGGTGGCCGGAGCCGAGGTCCCCCAACACCGATTCGATCGAGTTCAGCTGGTCCTCGGTCTCGTCGTAGGGGAAGCGGGCGCAGAACTCGTCGTAGAGCCCCTCGGGCGGCACCAGCTTCTCGGCGGGCCGCAGGGCGCGTTCGGCCGCGATCTTGATCAGCCCGTGGGCGATCTCGCGGATGCGGTTCTTCATGCGGGCCTTGCGGCCCTGCCAGCCGCCGCCGCCGAGCCGGTCGAGGATCGCCTCGGAATCCTCCGAGCCGTAGCGCGACAGCAGCTCGAGGTTCTCGACCGGAAGGAAGAGCTTGGAATTGCCCTCGCCGGCATATTGCAGCTCGAGCAGGTCGTGCGGCACGCCGGCCGCCACCAGCGTCCGCAGCCCGATGAACCGGCCGATGCCGTGGTCGACGTGGACCACGTAGTCGCCCGGCGCGAGGCTCGCCACCTCCTGCAGGAAATCGGCCGGCCGGCGCGCCTTCTTGCGGGCCCGCACCAGACGGTCGCCGAGGATGTCCTGCTCGCCGATGACGTCGACGTCGCCGGCCGAGAACCCCTGTTCGAGGCCCAGCACCGCCAGCGCCACGGCCGCCTGCGGCACGCCGAGCGCCTGGCCGAGCGAGGCCACGGGCTCGATCTTCTTCAGGCCGTGCTCGGACAGCACCCCGCGCAGCCGGTCGCGCGAGCCCTCGCTCCAGGCCGCCACGACGACGCGGCGGCCCTGCCCCTGCAGGTCCCGGATATGGGCGACGGCGGCATCGAAGACGTTGGCGCCCTCGTCGGCGCGTTCGGGCGCGAAGGAGCGGCCGGGCCGGCCGGCGCAGTCCACCACCACGGCCGCGCCGGGCGGGGCCGCGTCGGTCGCGACGCGGGCCACCGGGGCGTGGTCGAGCTCGAGCGTCCAGTCGTCGACGTCGAGATAGAGGGCGTTCGGCCGGCAGCGGCTTGAAGCCGTTGGCCTGCCCCGGCTGTTTGCGGGCCTCGACGCGCGCCTCGTGATGGTCGGCGATGACCGAGAAGCGTTCCGCCGACCGCCTGGTCGTCGAGCGGATCGAGCACGATCGGGCAATGGCCGAGGTAGTCGAACAGCGTGCCGAGCTTGGGGTAGAAGAGCGGCAGCCAGTGCTCCATGCCGGGATGGCGCCGGCCCTCGCTGATGGCCTCGTAGAGCGGGTCGTTGTGGGCGGCGCCGAAGGTCGTGACGTAGTTCTGGCGGAATCGACGGATCGACTCGGTGGTGAGCTGCACCTCGCTCATCGGCACGAGGTCGAGCGAACGGAGCTGGCCCACCGAGCGCTGCGTCTCGGGGTCGAAGGAGCGGATCGATTCCAGCGTGGCGCCGAAGAAGTCGAGCCGCACCGGCGTCGGCATGCCGGGGGCGAAGAGATCGACGATGCCGCCCCGCACCGCATATTCGCCGGTGTCGCGCACCACGTCCGACCGCAGGAAGCCGTTGGTCTCGAGCCAGGCCGCGAGGTCGTCGGTCGAGACGGAATTGCCCGGCGCGGCCGAGAAACTGTCCTTGGCGACGCTGTCGCGCGGCGGCACGCGCTGCAGGATGGCGCTGACGGTGGTGGACAGGATGCGGGGCCTGTCGGCCGAGGAGCGCGAGCGGGCCAGGCGCGAGAGCACCAGCATGCGGCGCGCCGCGATGGCGGCGTTGGGCGACACGCGGTCGTAGGGCTGGCAGTCCCAGGCGGGGAAGTCCAGGATCTCGATGTCGGGCGCCGCGAAGGCCACGGCATCGCGGAACGCCTGGGCGCGCTGGCCCTCGCGCGCCACATGGACCAGCGCGGCCGGCCGCTCGGCGCCGGCCCGGGCCAGTGCACGGGCGAGGTCCGCGACGACGAACCCGTCGAACCCGTCCGGCACGTGGCTCAGGGTGACGTGCGCATCGCCCTGCAGCGCCTTGACGACGCGCGCCATCTCGGCGAGGGGCGCCGGCGGCCTGACGGTCGGGGCGGGGGTCTTCGGCGGCGCGACGACGCGCCCCGCGCTGATCTTAGGCACGCAGCACACCCGTGGTGACGTGGAAATCCCGGATGCGCGCCAGGAAGGCGGCATCGACGTCCGGCGGCACCGGCGCCTCGCCCGACACCCACTTGTAGAGGTCGGGATCGGGCTGTTCCATCAGGGCCTCGAAACTGTCGAGGGCCGCGGCGTCCAGCGTCGCGAGTTCCGCGTCGGCGAAGCGCCCCATGATCAGGTCCATCTCGCGGGTGCCGCGGTGCCAGGCCCGGAAGCTGATCTTGCGGCGGCGGACCGCGTCCTCGTCGTCAGTCGTCATGATGATGGATTGCGCCCGCTCGTGCGAATGGAAAGCTCGAGCCATCATATAGCGACGGGGTGTGAGGGCTGCCAGCGCACGCCATCGCCGCCCGGCCGCGCGAACGAGGGGCGGTGCTGCGCGTGGCGGGACGGTGGCGCGACGCGGAAAGGCTGATCCGCGGCGCCCGCGACGGAGATGTCGAACGCCACGGCACCGACAGCCAGCTCGCCGCCGTCGATCGCGCCCTGCGGGCACGGGCGATGGACGCATCGGTCCGGGCCGAGGGCTACGAGGCTTGGTCACCTGCTTGGCATCGCCCGACCTGCGGACGCGGACGCGAGGCGATGCCTCCAGCGGAGCGAACGGCAAGGTCTGCCAACCGATACCATGGCCCAGGACAGGAGTTCCGCTCATGGCGACGATGAACGCCTCGCTTCCCGATCCCCATGAGGGTTCGGGTCGAAGCCCAGGCGCGGACCGGCCGCGACCCGCGATCTACACCACCACCCGGGACACGACCCGCGACCGGCGGGAGTCGGTCTCCTGCATGGCACGCCTCCACGCTTGAGGAGCGCGCCGTGCACGCCTGCCGAGCGACGACAGGTGCCGGTTCCTCGAACCGCACCGAACCCCCGAACCCAAAGCTCAGCCCGTCGCGCCGCCCGCGTTCCATGCTATGGCGCCCGCATGCGCCCCTCCGAACTCAACCCGCTCTTCGTCGAGGCCGGCAAGCTCCGCGGCGTCGGGCCGAAGGTGGCGGCCTCGCTCGACCGCCTGCTCGGCGCGCCGTCCCGGCCCGCGCGGGTGATCGACCTCGTCCTCCACCTGCCGATCTCGGTGATCGACCGCTCGACGCGGGCGAAGATCCGCGAGGCCCCGCGCGACCAGGTCGTGACGCTGGAAGGGCGCGTGCGGGAGCACCTCGCGCCCGCCAGCGTCAAGGCCCCGTTCAGGGTCGTGATCGAGGACGAGACCGGCGACTGCACGCTGGTGTTCTTCCGCAACAACGCCGCCTGGGTCGAGAAGGCCCTGCCCCTCGGCGCCACGCGCTTCGTGTCCGGGCGCCTCGAGCTGTGGGACGGGCGGCTCCAGATGGTCCATCCGGACCGCGTCATGGATGCCGAGGCCTTCGCCACCATGCCGCTGATCGAGCCCGTCTACCCGCTGACCGAGGGGCTGTTCCCGCGCGTGCTCGGCAAGGCGGTCGAGGCGGCGCTCGAGCGCCTGCCCACCCTGCCCGAGTGGCAGGACCCGAACCGCTTCGTGCTGCGCGGCTGGCCGGGCTTCGCCGACGCCCTGCGCGCCGTGCACCATCCCCGGAAGGCGGCGGACATCGGCGCCGAGACCCCGGCCCGCCTGCGCCTCGCCTACGACGAACTGCTGGCGAGCCAGCTCGCCCTGGCGCTGGTGCGCAACAGGGCCGTGGTGGCGGACGGCGTGGAGCATCGGTCGGACGGGCGGATCTCGGGCCGCATCGAGGCCGCCCTGCCCTTCTCGCTCACCAATGGCCAGCGCAGGGCCCTCGGCGAGATCCGTGCCGACATGGCCTCGCCCAAGCGGATGCTGCGGCTGCTGCAGGGCGATGTCGGCTCGGGCAAGACCGTGGTGGCGCTGCTGGCGGCGGCCTCGGCCGTCGAGGCCGGATGCCAGGCCGCCCTGATGGTGCCGACCGAGATCCTGGCGCGCCAGCACTTCGCCCGCATCGCGCCGCTCGCGGAAGCGGCGGGCCTGCGCGTCGCCCTGCTGACGGGGCGCGACAAGGCGTCGGAGCGGGCCGCCACCCAGGCCGGCCTCGCCGAGGGCAGCATCGACGTCGTGGTCGGCACCCACGCGCTCTTCTCCGAGGGCGTGGCGTTCCGCGACCTCGGCCTCGTGATCGTCGACGAGCAGCACCGGTTCGGCGTCGCCCAGCGGCTGACCCTGGCCGAGAAGGGCCGGGGGGCGGAGCTGCTGGTGATGACGGCGACCCCCATCCCCCGGACGCTGGTGCTGACCATCTTCGGCGACATGGACGTCTCGGTGCTCGACGAGAAGCCCGCCGGGCGCCAGCCGATCCTGACGATCAAGAAGTCCGCCGACCATATGGAGGAGGTCGTGGCGGCGGTCGGCCGCGCCGTCGCGGGCGGCGCCCGCGTCTACTGGGTGTGCCCGCTGGTGACGGAGAGCGAGCACGCCGACCTCGTCGCCGCCGAGGACCGGTTCCGGGCGCTGGAGGAGGTCTTCGGGACGCGCGTCCGGCTGATCCACGGGCAGATGAAGGCCGCCGAGCGCGACGCCGCCATGGCGGATTTCGCCGCCGGCCGCGCCCAGGTGCTGGTCGCCACCACCGTGATCGAGGTCGGGGTCGACGTGCCCGAGGCCAGCGTCATGGTCATCGAACATGCCGAGCGCTTCGGCCTCGCGCAGCTGCACCAGCTGCGCGGCCGCGTCGGGCGCGGCGCCGCCAGGTCCTTCTGCGTGCTGGTCTACAAGGCCCCGCTCGGCAAGACCGCCGAGGCCCGCATCGACATGATGCGCGACACCGAGGACGGCTTCGCCATCGCGGAGGCGGACCTGCGGCTGCGCGGCGAAGGCGAGCTCATCGGCACCAAGCAATCCGGCCTGCCGGACTTCAAGCTCGCGCTGCTCGACGTCCATGGCAAGCTGCTCGAAGAGGCGCGCCGCGAGGCGGCGGGGCTCGTCGCCGACGATCCGGACCTGCTCGGCCCGCGCGGGCCGGCCCTGCGCCTGCTGCTCCACCTCTTCGAGCGCGACGCCGCCGCGAGGCTGCTGCAGGGCGGCTGACGCCGGGCCTCCCGGCGCGTCGCCGTCCTCACACGGTCAGCGTTCGCCGTCCGATCGCGCCGGAGGCGAGGGCGAGCAGCGTGAACAGCACCTGGGCGGCGTTGTGGGCCGTGTTGGTCGTGCCGTCGTATTGCGGGGCGACCTCGACGACGTCGCCGCCCACGATATCGAGCCCGTCGAGCCCGCGCAGCAGTTCCAGGACCTCGCGCGGCGTGAGGCCGCCGACCTCCGGCGTGCCGGTGCCGGGCGCGAAGGCCGGATCGAGGCTGTCGACGTCGAAGGACACGTAGACGGGCCCATCCCCGACGACCTGGCGCGCCATGGCGACGATCGCCGGGATGCCGAGGCCCGTCACCTCCTCGGCATGCACGACCGTCATGCCGCTGTCGTAGGAGAACTCCCACAGGTATTCGGCGCCGCCCCGGATGCCGATCTGGATGGTGCGCCGCGGATCGAGCACGCCCGCCAGGACGGCTTCGCGGAACGGGCCGCCGTGGTGGAACTTCGAGCCCTCGTAGGGGCCGGACGTATCGCAATGGGCGTCGATGTGGACGAGGCCGACCGGGCGCCCGTCGCCCACGGCCTTGAGGATCGAGCCCGAGATGGAGTGGTCGCCGCCGACCGCCAAGCGGCACGACGCCGGCCCGGACCACCCGGCGGAAGAAGGCCTCGATGTCGGCATGGCACGCGTCGAGCGAGAAGCGCGAGCGCATCGGCACGTCCCCCACGTCGGCCACCCTGATGTCGGCGAGCGGCGTCCGGCGCAGCACGTGTTCGTAGGGACCGATCCGCTCGATGGCGCGGACGGCGCGCGGCCCGAGCCGGGCCCCCGCCCGGTTGGTGACGCCGAGATCCATCGGCACGCCGATCAGGGCCGCCTGCAGCCCGCCGAAATCCGGCAGGCCGGCGACCTCGGGCCGGTACGGCGCCCCGGCGAAGGTCGCGGGGTTCATGAAGGGCCACAGACGGGCGTCGCCCTGGAACTGCGTCGCCCCGACCCTGGCGAAGGCGGGGTCGTGGATGACCCCGCCGGCCGCGCTCCCGTACCGGTCCCGGAGCCGTTGCAGTTCACTGTCCGACGTCATGCCCGACCCTGTTGCCCGAGGCTGCGATGCCGGACGCTAGACCAGGATCGGGTCGGTTGGAATCGCTTTGGCGATCCCGACCCGTCGGGGCTGCGCGCCGGTCAGGGCTGCCGGCCGGTCCCCATCGCGTTGGCCGGCACACCGCCCTCGTCGGCACCCGGGAAGGGCTCGCCGGGCCGCTGGCCCTGGGGCCTGCGCTGCCCCTGGCCTTGTCCTTGGCCCTGCCCCTGACCCTGCTGCATGCGCTGGCCCTGGCCTTGGCCCTGGCCCTGCCCCTGCTGCATCCGCTGGCCTTGTCCCTGGCCCTGGCCCTGCATCCGCTGGCCTTGGCCCTGCCCCTGGCCGCCCTCGCCGCCCTGGCCCTGCATGCGCTGGCCCTGCCCCTGTCCCTGGCCTTGCATGCGCTGACCCTGGCCCTGGCCGCGCTGGCCCTGGCCTTCTCCCGGACCCGGCTCGCCCGCCTGGCCGTCCGGCCGCTGGCGTCGGCCCTCGCCCTGGGGCCGCCCGCCCTCGCCCTGGAAGCGCTGGCCCTCGCCGACGGGACGTCCCTCGTCGAAGCCGCCGGGACCCCGAGGGCCACCGAAACCGGGACCCGGTCCGCCGGGACCGGGACCGACGATGCCCGGGCCGGGGCCGAAGCCCGGACCGCCCGGATAGGGGCGGAAGGGGTGCAGCCGGTGCCAGCGCTCGCGCCGCAGCATTTCGAGGCGGCGCTCGCGGCGCAGCTCGGGGCCGACCAGCAGCCCCTGCACCACGCCGCCCACCACCGCTCCGGCCGCGACGTCGCCGGGGTCGCGGTATTGGGCGAAGCCCGGGCCGGTTGCGGCGAGCATGGCCGAGACTGCGGCGGCCGACATGATGATGCGCTTCAAGCGAAGATCCCCCGATATGCGACGATGGATGGTAACGTCCTAATCGACGAAGCGCAGTCTGGTTTCCCGCTCCTGCACGGCGGATGAACGGTTTCTCGGCACTCGGCTTGGAAAACCGGCACGGTCGATTGCGTCCTGCACGTCACTGTCAATCAGGAAGCTCGCGTCCCGTCACATTTCGGCCTAGTATGGCCCGCAAGTCACCGGTCGCCTCGCGACCCCCTGCTTCGGCCCCGACCGGTCGGCGCGTTTCGTTCCTGCTGTCCCGGAAGTTTTGTGATGCCGGCCATTGCCCTCGTCGACGACGACAGAAACATCCTCACCTCGGTGTCGCTCACGCTCGAAGCGGAAGGCTACCGGGTGCAGACCTACACCGACGGTGCCGCCGCTCTCGACGGGCTGAAGACCAACCCACCCGATCTCGCCATCTTCGACATCAAGATGCCCCGCATGGACGGGATGGAACTGCTGCGGCGCCTCCGCCAGAAATCGGACCTGCCGGTCATCTTCCTGACCTCCAAGGACGAGGAGATCGACGAGCTGTTCGGCCTCAAGATGGGGGCCGACGACTTCATCAGGAAGCCGTTCTCGCAGCGCCTGCTGGTCGAGCGCGTCAAGGCCATCCTGCGCCGCGCCAACCCCAAGGAGGCGGCGGCCCAGAAGGAGTCCGAAGCCAAGCTGCTCGAGCGCGGCAACCTCAAGATGGATCCCGAACGGCACACCTGCACGTGGAAGAACGAGCAGGTCGTCCTCACCGTGACGGAGTTCCTGATCCTGCAGGCGCTCGCGACCCGGCCCGGCGTCGTCAAGAGCCGCAACGCCCTCATGGACGCCGCCTATGACGACCAGGTCTACGTCGACGACCGGACGATCGACAGCCACATCAAGCGCTTGCGCAAGAAGTTCAAGGTCGTCGACGACGACTTCGAGATGATCGAGACGCTTTACGGCGTCGGCTACCGCTTCAAGGAAGCGTGAGAGCCCGCGCCGGGTGAACCCACGGGACGTGACGATCGTGGACCATGACGCTCGGACGCCGAGGCCGGCCCGTCTGCGCCGCCACCCGGCGGCCGACCGCTCCCGCGCCGGGACCGGCGCTTCGTGACGGCGTCGCCGCTGCGCCGCACGGCCGGGTCGGGACGGGTGAGCGGCCGGCCACCGGGCCGCAGCCGGCCCCGCCGGATCCGCCGCTCGATCGGGTTGCGCCTGCGGATGGCGCTGCGCAGCGTCACCATGCGCCTGTCGTCCTCGCTGACGCGCCGCATCGTGGTGCTGAACCTCGGCGGCCTCGTCGCCCTGCTGGTCCTGTTCCTCTACATCAACCAGTTCCGCGAGGGGCTGATCGACGCGCGCGTGCAGAGCCTGCAGACGCAGGGCGAGATCATCGCGGCCGCCATCGGCGCCTCGGCCAGCGCCGACGACACCTCCATCACCGTCGACCCCGAGAAGCTCCTGCAGGCGACGCCCGCGCCCGGCCAGGCCGCGCCGGCGCCGGCCGACGAGGACGCCTCGACCTTCGAGTTCTCGATCGATCCCAGCCGGATCGGTCCCGTGCTGAAGCGGCTCGTCTCGCCGACCGGCACGCGCGCCCGCATCTACGACAGCGCCGGCGTTCGGGTGGTGGACACGCGCGACATGACGCTGCCGAGCGACCGCCGCGGCCCCGCGACGGTGGGTGAGCAATCCGTCCTCGACCGCGCCTGGAGCGAGTTCAAGCGCCGCTTCGCCCGGCCGGCCGCCCCGGCGATCGACGACCTGCACAATGCCGGCGAAAGCGAACTGCCCGAGGTCGCCGACGCCCTGAAGGGGCAGACCCGCTGGATCGTGCGGGTCAACGCCAGGGGCCAGACGATCGTGTCGATGGCAGTGCCGGTGCGCACCGACAAGGTGACGCGTGGGGCGCTGCTGCTCTCGACCCAGCCCGGCGACATCGACAAGATCATCGCGTCCGACCGCTGGGCGCTGTTCCGCGTGTTCCTCGTGGCCGCCGTGGTGATGTTCGTCCTGTCGCTGTTCCTCGCCGGCACGATCGCGGGCCCGATCCGCCGCCTCGCCGAAGCCGCCGAACGGGTGCGGCGCGGGGTGGAATCGCGCGAGGAGATCCCGGACTTCACCATGCGGGCCGACGAGATCGGCCACCTGTCGCGCGCGCTGCGCGACATGACCAAGGCGCTCTATTCGCGCATGGAGGCGACGGAAAGCTTCGCCGCCGACGTGGCGCACGAGCTCAAGAACCCGCTGACCTCGCTGCGCAGCGCCGTCGAGACGCTGCCGCGCATCAAGTCCGAGGAATCGCGCGGGCGGCTCACCGCCATCATCCAGCACGACATCCGCCGGCTCGACCGGCTGATCAGCGACATCTCGGACGCCTCGCGCCTCGATGCCGAACTGGCCCGCAACCGCACCGCGGGGCTCGACGTCGCGGCCCTGGTGCGCACCGTCGTCACGGTCGCGAGCGAGATCGAGCGCGACGACGGCGTGCGCTTCGCGCTCTCCGTCGCGCTGCCGCCGCCCGGCCAGGAAGGCCCGGGCTACCGCGTCCTCGGCCACGATTCGCGCCTCGGCCAGGTGGTCAACAACCTGATCGACAATGCCCGGTCCTTCTCGGCCGAGGACGGCACCGTGCGGGTCGCGGTGCGGCCGGCGCGGCTCGACGAGGAGGACGGCGAGGAAGGCGTCGAGATCGTGGTCGACGACGACGGTCCCGGCATCCCGGCCCACGCCTTCGAGCGGATCTTCGAGCGGTTCTACACCGACCGGCCCAACCAGGGCTTCGGCCAGAACTCGGGGCTCGGCCTGTCGATCTCGCGCCAGATCATCGAAGCGCATGGCGGACGCATCTGGGCCTCGAACCGCATGGCCCCGGCAAAGCGCCGGGACGGCGGCGAGGACGAGCCCGAGGACGCGCGCGTGCTGGGCGCGCGCTTCACCGTGTGGCTGCCCGCCATGCGTCCGGGCCCATGACCCCCGTCCCCGAGGCGGCGCTCGACCTGAACCTCCATGCCTCGGCCCTCGTCGTCGGCGAGGCCGGCATCCTGGTGCGGGGCGCATCCGGAGCCGGCAAGAGCCGTCTCGCCCTCGCCCTCGTGGCAGAGGCCCGGCGGGGCGGCGGCTTCGCCTGCATCGTGGCGGACGACCGGACGCTGGTGCGGCACCGCTCCGGCCGGCTGGTGGCCCGCCCGCACCCGGCGCTCGCCGGCCTCGTCGAGCGGCGCGGGCTCGGGATCGTGCCGGTCGATCACGAGCCCGCCTGCGTCCTGGCCCTCGCGGTGGACATCGTCGAGGGCTGGCCGGACCGCCTGCCCGATGCGGCGGCCCGGCGCTGCGAGGTCGCCCGCGTCGTCCTGCCCAGGCTCGCGGTCGGCGCCGGGTCATCGACGCCCGACACGGTGGCGCTGATCTTGGCACTCCTGGCATCGACGACCGAGGAGGCATAATGATGCCCTATTTCGCTTGCCAAGCCTGCCGCGATGCACAAGATAGCGCCGCGGCTGAAGGGTCGGGGCGGGCCTCTGTCCGGCGAAGGCATGATCGGTAGCTTGCAATGATCGGTATGGTGCTCGTGACCCACGGCCACCTTGCGACGGAGTTCCGCGCCGCGCTCGAGCACGTCGTGGGGCCGCAAAGGGCCATCGAGACCATCACGATCGGTCCCGAAGACGACATGGAGCAGCGGCGTCAGGACATCCTCGCGGCCGTGACGCGGGTCGATTCGGGTCACGGCGTCGTGCTGCTCACCGACATGTTCGGCGGCACGCCCTCCAACCTCGCCATCTCCGTGATGGACCGGACCAAGGTCGAGGTCGTGGCCGGCATCAATCTGCCGATGCTGATCAAGCTCGCCTCCGTGCGCGACGTGTCGAGCCTCGAACTCGCCGTCACGCAAGCCCAGGAGGCCGGGCGCAAATACATCAACATCGCCAGCCGCGTGCTGAACGGGAAGTGAGTCCGATGGAGGATGGCGGGCCTGCGGCGGACGGGATGGCGGGCGAGGTCGTGACGCGCGACCTGCCCATCGTGAACCGCAAGGGCCTCCATGCGCGCGCGACCGCCAAGTTCGTGCAATGTGTCGAGGCCTACGAGGCCGACGTGACGGTGACGCGCGGGGGCGAGAGCGTCGGCGGCCAGTCCATCATGGGCATCCTGACGCTCGGGGCCGGGCGCGGCACCACCATCACGGTCTCGGCCACGGGCCGGGATGCTGCGGCCGTCGTCGAAGCCCTCGCCGCCCTCGTGGCCAACCGCTTCGGCGAGGACGAATAGGGCGCCCCGCCACCTTGCGGCGAAGCGGGGCCGGAGCCATGTCGTCCTCCTGATCTCAAGACAAGGATCGACACCATGCCCCAGACCCGTGGCCGCATCTTCGACGACTTCGCCAGCCTGATGACCAACGCGGCCGGCGTCGCCAACGGCGTCAAGCGCGAGGCCGAGACCGCCGTCCGGACCCAGGTGGAGCGGATCCTCAGCGGGATGAACGTCGTGACGCGCGAGGAATTCGAGGCCGTCCGCGACATGGCGGCCCTGGCGCGCGAGGAGAACGAGGAGCTCCGTCGCCGCATCGCGGCCCTCGAGGCCAAGGCCGATCCCAAGCCCGCCACCATCGTGGTGTGATGCGGGTAGCGGACGAGCCTGATGGCGGCGGGCCGGGCGGCTGCGCCTCGGTCGCCGCGATGTCCGACGGCGTTCTGCGCCGGAGCGGTCGCATGCCGTCCCGGTCGAGGCGAGGCGTGGGATCGAGAGCAGTTCCCGTCAGCCACCCTGCCATGACGCTTCGGCTTGCAAGACGCGCCTCATGCCGGCGGCCTCGGCCGGGGTCGGCGCGGCGTCCATCCGGTCCATGACCTTCTGGAACGTCCTGGCCTCAGGATAGAGGGCCGATCGATCGAGCAGACCGTTTTTCGCGTCCTTGAGAGCCGAAGCCATCATGAACTGCGAACGGTTCACCCCAGCCAGCTCCGCCGCTTGGTCGATGAGCTGCCTGTCCTGCGGACGGGCGCGCAGGTGAATGTCGGTTTCGGCGCTGGTCGAACGTTTAGCCACAAGACGACGGCGCTATGATGCATTTATGCCGTCAAAACGCAGAGGCGACAGCACTTCCGGACGTTTGCGAAGCGTAGTCATTTAGCGTTTTTAGTATTAATTCAATTCAGCTGCACAATTATAGAGCCGTCGGCGAATCCGCTCCAGCTATCTTATTGATAGCGGTTTCATCGGGCGTCGTGACGGAAGCCGCGTGGCCTTTCGGGCGCAGCGGGCGGCGCAGCGATCATCCTGTGGACAACGGGCGGATTGCAACCTCGGCACCGCGCCGAAGCCCTCGACTTGCGGGAGTTCGGCTCAACCCTTGGTGATTCGCGCGCTCTTGACTCCCGGGCGCGGACTCGGAATCCATATAGAACAAAACAGGAACACATGGTCATCCTTTCCGGCTGCCGGAAGGGACGACCGGTGAGTCCCGTTGTCGCGTCGACGAGGGCGAGCGGTGCCGCATGACCATCCATCCGACGTCGCCGCGTTGCGCGACGCCGTCGCCCGTATCGAGGGCGGCCGATCGGGCCCGCGCCGGCGGCGCGACGCTGCCGCGCCGGTCAGCCTGGGCGACGGCAGCCTGCCGCTCGACCGGCTGCTGTCGGGCGGCCTCAAACGCGGCACGCTGCACGAGGTCGTGGGCGAAGGCGTGGCGGATTCGGCCGCGGCGGCGGGCTTCGCCCTCGCGGTGGCGGGCCGCTGCGCCGGGCCGGCGCCCCTCGTCTGGATCGTCGAGGACCATGCCGCCTCCGAGACCGGCCTACCCTATCGGCCGGGCCTCGCCGCCCACGGCATCGACGCGGACCGGCTGGTCCTGGTGCGCACCGCCGACAGCCAGACGACGCTGTGGGCGCTGGAGGAAGCCTTGCGGCTCGGCGCCCCCGCCGTGCTGGCGGAACTCTGGAGCGCCAGGCACTACGGGCTCGCGTCGTCGCGGCGTCTGCTGCTCGCCGCACAGGGCGGCCGCGGCACCGCCATCCTGCTGCACGCCGGCCTCGCGGGCCGAGGAGCCGGCCTGTCGAGCGCCGCCGAGACGCGGCTCGCGGTCGGCGCCTACCCGTCTGCGCGCCTCGCCTCGGCGGGCGGGCGCATGCCCATCCCGGGCGTCCCGGCCGTCACGGTCCGGCTCCTGAAGCTCCGCCTCGGCGAGGGCGGGGAGGCCGACCCCGATCATCGCCATCCCCTCGTCTGGAACCCCGATCGAAGGTGCTTCGATGCTCACCCGCTACCTCTCGGTCGTCCTCCCGCTGCTGCCGACCGACCGCATCCGGCGCGCCAGCCGGCATCCCTCCGGGCCTTCGGGCAGGCCCGAGGCGGGTGAACCGCTGGTCACGGTCGCCAAGGTCAAGGGCGCCCAGCGGCTGGCGGCCGTCGACGCGGCCGCGGCGGTCCGGGGTCTGCGGCCCGGCCTCGCGCTGGCCGACGCCCGGGCCCTGTGCCCGACCGTGCTGGTGGCCGAGGCCGACCCCGACGCCGATGCGGCGCTGATGCGGGGGGTCGTGGACTGGTGCCGGAGGTTCACGCCGCTGTCGGCGCCCGACGGGCGGGACGGGGCGGTGCTCGACATCGGCGGCTCCGCCCATCTCTTCGGCGGCGAGGAAGGCCTCCTCGAGGCTGTCGAGGCCGGCCTCGGCCGGCAGGGGCTGACGGCCCGCGCCGCCGTGGCGTCGACGCCCGAGGCCGCCTGGGCCCTGGCGCGGTTCGGCGGGGAGAAACGCGCCCCGCCCCCGCTCGACCCCGGCTTCGCCCCGCTCGCCGCCGCCCTGCCGGTCGCGGCCCTGCGGCTCGACCCCGAGACCGTGGCGGGCCTCGGCCGCGCCGGCCTCGTGCGCGTCGGGGATCTCCTGGCCCGTCCGCGCGGGCCGATCGCGGCCCGGTTCGGCGCCGAGGTCCTGGCCCGGCTCGACGGGCTGATGGGACGGGCCAAGACCCCGATCGCGCCCCGCTTCGAGGCTCCGCGCTGCGTGGCGGAGCGCCGCTTCGCCGGAGGCCTCGCCGAGATGGCGCAGATCGAGGCCGCGCTGCCACCGCTCTGCCGTCACCTCTGCGTCGCGCTGGCCCGCCAGGGCCAGGGGGCGCGGCGCATCGCGGCGAGCTTCTTCCGGGTCGACGGGGCCGTGAAGCACCTCGCGCTCGGCACGAGCCGCCCCACGCGCGAGCCCGAGGCGCTGCTGGCCCTGTTCCGCGAGCGGCTCGCCGCCATCGGCGAGCACGGGCTCGATACGGGCTACGGGTTCGACCTGATCCGCCTCGCCGTGACGGAGGCGGAACGGCTCGAGACCCGCCAGGACGCCCTGGAGGACGAGGATCCGGCCCGCCGCCTCGACGAGGCCATGACGGACATCGCCGACAGGCTCGGGGCACGGCTGGGGCTGAAGCGCGTGCTGCGCCTCGCCCCCCAGGGCAGCCACATCCCCGAATGCGCCGTCGTGGCGCTGCCCCTGGTGCGGGGTGCCCCGCCTCCCGGGCAGGCGGGGGAGGAGGGTCTGTGCCGGCCCATCCGCCTGTTCGACAGGCCCGAGCGGATCGACACGATCGCGTCGGTGCCGGACGGCCCGCCCGTGAGGTTCCGCTGGCGCCGCGTCATGCACGAGGTGGCCGCCATCGAGGGACCGGAGCGGATCGCGCCGGAATGGTGGACAGCCGCCGACGCGCTCACGCGCGACTACTTCCGCGCCGAGGACCGCGACGGCCGCCGTTTCTGGCTGTTCCGCGAGGGCCTGTTCGGCCGCGAGACGGATGGGCCGCGCTGGTACCTGCACGGGCTCTTCGGATGACCCTCCCGGTACTCACCCCGCGGGGCGGGGATCACGCGCCGTGACCCGTTTCGCCGACCTCGCCGTCATGACCAACTTCTCGTTCCTGCGCGGTGCCTCCCACCCCGAGGAACTGGTGGGGCAGGCCTATGCGCTCGGCCATGCCGGCATCGGCATCGCGGACCGCAATTCCCTGGCCGGCGTCGTGCGGGCCTACAGCTTCGTCAAGGAACGGGTGCCCGCCGAGGCGGGGTTCCGCCTCGCCGTCGGGGCGCGGCTCGTCTTCTCGGACGGGACGCCCGACATCCTGGCCTATCCGCAGGACCGGGCCGCCTACGGACGGCTGACGCGGCTCCTGACGCTCGGCAACCGCCGCACCGCCAAGGGCCACTGCGACCTCGCCCTCGCCGACCTCCTCGACCATGCCGCCGGCCTGCAGATGATCCTGACCGAGCGCGCCACCGGCGAGGCGGTTCCGGCCGGGACGCCCGATTGGCCCGCGCTGGTCCGCGCCCTGCGGGACGCCGGCCCGGGCCCGCTGTGGCTCGCCGCCACCCACCTCTACGGCCCGGACCTGCGGCGGCGGCTCGCCGGCCGCGCCGCCCTGGCGCGCGAGACCGGCGCGCGCCTGCTCGCCACGGGCGACGTCACGATGCACCATCCCGACAGGCGGCCGCTCGCCGACGTGCTGACCTGCATCCGGGAGCATACGACCCTGGACGCCGCCGGCCATCGCCTCGCCGCCAATGCCGAACGCCACCTCAAGCCCGCCGACGAGATGACGCGGATCTTCGCCGAGATGCCCGAGGCCGTGGGCGAGAGCCTGCGCTTCCTCGACGGCCTCGGCTTCTCGCTCGGCGAGCTCCGCTACGATTACCCCTACGAACTGCGCGAGGGCTTCGCGACCGAGCAGGACGCTCTGGCCTCCCTGGCCGACGCCGGCCTCGCGCGGCGCTATCCCCTGGGCGCGACGGCAAAGGTCCGCGAGATGCTGGCCTACGAGCTCGCCCTGGTGCAGCGGCTCGGCTATGCGGCCTATTTCCTCACCGTGCACGACATCGTCCGCTACGCGCGGGACAAGGGCATCCTGTGCCAGGGCCGCGGTTCGGCGGCCAATTCCGTGCTGTGCTACGCGCTCGGCATCACCGAGGTGGACCCGACCCTGCACGACCTGCTGTTCGAGCGCTTCATCTCGGAGGATCGGGGCGAGCCGCCCGACATCGACGTCGATTTCGAGCACGAACGGCGCGAAGAGGTGATGCAGCACATCTACCGGCGCTACGGGCGCGAGCGCGCCGGCCTCGCCGCCACCGTCGTCACCTATCGGACCCGCTCCGCCATCCGCGAGGTCGGCCGCGCCTTCGGCCTGTCGGACGACACGATCTCGGCGCTGAACGGCACGGTCTGGGGCTATTGGTCGAACGGCATCGACCCCGTCGAGACGCGGCGCATCGGCCTCGACCCCTCGGAACGGCGGCTCGCCCTGGTGCTGCGCCTCGCCGAGGAACTGGCGGGCTTCCCGCGCCACCTGTCCCAGCATACGGGCGGCTTCGTCATCACCCGCTCGCGGCTCGACGAGGTCGTGCCGGTGGCCAATGCCGCCATGGCGGACCGCACCACGGTGGAATGGGACAAGGACGACCTCGACGCGCTCGGCATCCTCAAGATCGACGTGCTGGCGCTCGGCATGCTGTCGGCGCTGAGAGGCGGCTTCGATCTCCTGGAACGGCACTACGGCGAGCGCTACACCTTGGCCTCGCTCCCGCCCGAGGAGCCCGCCGTCTACGACATGATCTGCCGCGCCGACACGATCGGCGTGTTCCAGATCGAGAGCCGGGCGCAGATGTCGATGCTGCCGCGGTTGCGGCCGCGCGCGTTCTACGACCTCGTCGTCGAGGTCGCGATCGTGCGGCCCGGCCCCATCCAGGGCGACATGGTCCACCCGTACCTGCGCCGGCGGGAAGGCTCGGAGCCCATCACCTATCCGTCGCCCGAACTCGAGGCCGTGCTCGGCAAGACGCTGGGCGTGCCGCTGTTCCAGGAGCAGGCGATGAAGATCGCCATCGTGGCGGGCGGCTTCACCCCCACCGAGGCCGACAGGCTGCGGCGCGCCATGGCGACCTTCAAGCGCGTCGGCACGATCGGCACGCTGCACGACAAGATGGTGGAGGGCATGGTGGCGCGCGGCTACGAGCGCGACTTCGCCGAACATTGCTTCGGCCAGATCGAGGGCTTCGGCACCTATGGCTTTCCCGAGAGCCACGCCGCCTCCTTTGCGCTCCTGGTCTATGCCTCGGCCTGGATGAAGTGCCGCTACCCGGACGTGTTCGCCTGCGCCATGCTCAACGCCCAGCCGATGGGCTTCTACGCACCCGCCCAGCTCGTGCGCGACGCCCGCGAGCACGGCGTGCCGGTGCACGAGGTCGACGTCAACCTGTCGGGATGGGACCACGACCTCGTGCCGGTGTCCTCGCAGACCGACGGCACGGGCGCGTGGCTCCACCCGCGCCATGCCTCCATGCGGGACGAGATCCTGGGCGACCGGGCCATCCGGCTCGGGCTCCGGCAGGTCAAGGGGCTGCGCGAGGCCGACATGCAGCGGCTCGTCGCGCGGCGGGGCGGCGGCTACGATTCGGTCCGCGACCTGTGGCTGCGGGCCGAGCTCAGCCCGGCCGTCCTGGAGATCCTGGCCGAGGCCGATGCCTTCCGCTCCCTCGGCCTCGACCGGAGGGATGCCCTATGGGCCGTGCGCGGCCTCGACCGGGTCGGCGACAAGGACGCCCTGCCGCTCTTCGCCCGCGACGGTGCGCGGGACCGCGAGCCCGATGCGGACCTGCCGCCGCTGCGGCTGGGCGAGCATGTCGTCGAGGACTACCGCAGGCTCACCCTGTCGCTGAAGGCCCATCCCGTCCATTTCCTGCGCCAGAGCCTCGCACGGCGGAACATCCTGCGGGCCGAGGACCTCGAAGGCGTCGCCAACGGGCGCCGCGCCGCCGTGGCGGGCCTCGTCCTGGTGCGCCAGCGGCCGGGCTCGGCCCACGGCACGGTCTTCCTCACGCTGGAGGACGAGACGGGTTCGGCCAACGTCATCATCTGGCCCAAGGTCTTCGAGACCAACCGTTCGGCGGTGATCGCGGCGCGGTTGCTGTGCATCCGCGGCACGGTGCAGAAGGCGACCGGCGTGGTGCATCTCGTGGCCGAACGGATGGAGGACCTGACGGTGGAGCTCAACGCGCTCGGCGAGGCGGGTGCGGCGCTGTCGGACCTCGCCAGGGCCGACGAGGTGAAGCGGCCGCAGACCTTCGCCTCGATGGCGCGGGGCCAGGGCGCCGCCCTCGGGGCCAAGATCGGCTTCCCGCTGGCGGAAGATTCCCGCCATACGCCGCAGCCGGAGCCGCCCCTGCCGCTGGCGGTCGGCGACGTGCGCCGCGCCATGCCGAAGGGACGGAACTTCCAGTGAGGGGACTCACGCCCAAGCCCCGGCCCGGCCGACGAGGCGTCGATCCCGACACGGCCATGCTTGTTCGGTGACGGGCTGCGGAGCGCTCGACGAAGGGCCCGGTCCGAACCGCTGCCCGGCCGAGGTCAGCGCCGCTTGCCGACGAGGTTCCACACCGCCGGCACCAGCAGGGCGCCGAGCAGCGTCTTCACGAGCGTGCCGAGGAGGAAGGGCATGACGCCGCCCGTCCAGGCCACCTCGGCGCCGGCGAGGTGGGCCAGCCAGACATAGCCGGGGACGAACAGCACGATGTGGCCGAGCGTCATGGCGCCGAGGAGCTGCGGCACGGACCTGTCGGCGCCACGCTCGGCGAGGAACCCCACCGTGAAGGCGGCCAGGACGTAGCCGACGAGGTAGCCGCCCGTCGGGCCCAGCATGTAGGGCAGGCCGATGCCGTGCGCCGGCGTCCCGGCGAAGACCGGGAGGCCGAGCGCGCCCTCGACGAGATAGAGCACCATGGTGGCGGCCGCGAGCCGCGCCCCGAAGGCGGCGCCGATCAGCAGGACCGTGAGGCTCCCCATGGTGAGGGGCACGGGATAGAAGGGCACTTCCATCTTGGCCGAGAGCGCCATCAGGGCACTGCCCACCAGGGCCAGGAGCACCGCGCGGGCGACACGCGGCCCGGTCGAGGCCTGCTCCGGCCAGACCGCGCCGGCAAGGGTGGGGTGGGCCGGAAATCTGATGTCGCTCATGATGGACGCTCCCTCGCACGCTTGCTTTCCGCCGCGTGCGGCCGCAGGCTGCCCCACGTCTTAAGTTGGCGTTACCGTCCGGGCAAGCGGCGCCGTGGCACGGAGGCCGCCGAACAGCGTTGATCCCCTTGGCCGACGACGACATCCCGTTCGACCGCACGTTGGCCGCCAAGCCGGAACAGGTCCAGACCCTCTCGCCACGGGTCCGCCGCATCATCGCCAACAACGGCGGTCCCTTCACGTTCACCGGCACCTGCACCTACATCGTCGGCCGCGGCGCGGTGGCGGTGATCGACCCCGGGCCGGCGGACCCGACCCATATCGCGGCGCTCGTGGCGGCCCTGCCGGGCGAGACCGTGCGCCATATCCTGGTGACCCATACGCATCGCGACCACGCGCCCGGCGCGGCGCTGCTCAAGGCCGCCACCGGGGCCGAGGTCGTGGGCTGCCCCCGCCGCACGCCGCGCGCCGCCGACCCGGCCATGCCGACGCTCGATGCCGCCTTCGATCTCCGCTACGCCCCGGACCGCGCGCTCGCCGAAGGCGAGGCCGTGGAAGGGTCGGACTACCGGCTCGTCGCGGTCGAGACCCCGGGCCACACCGCGGATCACCTCGCCTTCGCGCTGCCCGAGGAGGCGGCGCTGTTCTCCGGCGACCACGTCATGGCCTGGTCCACCACCGTGGTGGCGCCGCCGGACGGATCGATGCGGAGCTACATGGCGTCGCTGCGCAAGCTCCAGGACCGGGAGGATGACGTCTACTGGCCGGGGCACGGAGGCCCGGTGCGCAACACCCGGGCCTTCGTCAAGGCCCTGCTGGTGCATCGCCAGTGGCGCGAGGCGGCGATCCTGCGGCGCGTCTCGGCGGGGGACGAGACCGTGCCGACCCTGGTGGCGAACCTGTACCGCGACCTCGCGCCCTCGCTGCGGGGCGCCGCCGGGATGTCGGTCCTGTCGCACCTCGTCGACCTCGTCGCCGAGGGCCGGGTCACGGCGGACGGTCCGCCGACCCTGAAGGCCCGCTACGCGCCCGCCTGAGCGCGGCGGTTCAGCCCTCGACTTCGAGGGCCAGGCGGGCCGAGACCGTGCGGCCGTATTCGTTCACGGCCTCGACCACCACCGGATAGGTGCCGGGCCGCAGCGCCGGCAGCCGGGCCGCCCACAGGTGGGAGCAGGGCACGGCCTGCACCCAAGCCTTCTTGGTGGCCTCGTTGCGGGCGTAGACCTCGGCCACGAAGGGATCGGCGCCGACGTGTTTCGCCATCGGCACGGGATCGCCGTCGCCGACCCGCAGGGTCACGGCCGTCCTCGGGCCACCGTCGAAGACATTGGCCACCAGCGTCGCGGCATGGACCTCGCGGGCGGCGAGGCGCGGCTGCAGCAACGCGCCGGGGCGGTAGTCGCGCCGCATCTCGTCGTGGAACTGGCTCAGCACCGAGATGCGGATCTGACGCCCGTCGGGCTCCTTGGCGGGCACGAACCGGGTCGTGTAGCGGTTGCCGTCGACCGACAGGATGTGGAAGCCGTTCGGCGAGCCGTCGCGGCTGTCCGCCACCGCGACGCCGCGGTGGTCGAAGGGCCCGCTCCACCAGGAGCCCGACACGGCGGTGAGGACGTGGTGGTGGTGGGGCTCCGGCCCCTCGAAACCGTCGGCCGCGCCGAAGTAATGGTGCTCGGTCGTGTGGGTGTGGCCCGACATGCTGAACGTGTGGCGGCGGCCCGCGAGCAGCTTCAGCAGCTCCGCCCGGTTGACGAGGTTCTGGTCCGGCTTGTCGTCGAGGTAGGTCCCGAGCGGGATGTGCAGCGTCACGACGACGAGCTTGTCGTCGGGCACATGGGCCAGCAGGTTGCGCACGAAGTCGAGCTGCGCCTGATCGAGCCGGCCCTCGTATTTGCCGGCGCCCTTGGGTGCCGCCTTGTCGGCCCCGAGGTAATCGACGTCGTCGAGCATGACGAAGACCGCGTCGGCATAGGCGAAGGCGTAATAGGCCGGCCCGAACACGCGTTTGAAGGTCTCGCGCGCGTGGCTCCGGTCCGGTGCCTCGTAGTTGAGGTCGTGGTTGCCGCCGATGTTGTACCAGGGCAGGCCGATGGTGCCGACGATCCGGTTGTAGCGCTCGTAGAGCGACAGATCGTCGAACATCTCGTCGCCGAGCGACAGGCCGAAGCGGGCGTCGGTGCCCCGCAGCGCCGGCACGACGTCGTCGCGGATGAAGTCGAGCTCGACGTCGGTCTCGGGCTGCGGATCGGTGAAGACCACCACGTCGAAGCGCTTGGGCTCCTCCTGCCGGCGCAGGGGGAAGTCGACCGAGGCCGGCAGGGGACCGGTCGGGGCGATGCCGGCATAGGCGAGGTCGAGCGTCGCGGGCGTGCCCTTGGGCTGGTGGATGTAGAAGAAGCGCGGCAGGAGCGTGCCGGGCTCGACGGGCGTCATGTAGCCGGCCGGCTTGATCACGAAGACGATCGTCTCGTCCGAGACCGGCAGCGTGTAGCGCCCGTCCCCGTCCGTCACGGCGACATCGCGGCCGTTCGACACCAGGACGCCCGGGATGCCGCGCCGTCCGGCACCCTCGCCGTCGTCGAAGACCCGGCCCGCGACGGTGGCCGGGGCGCCGGCCGGAGCCGCGACGGCCTGGGCGTCCGCCGCTCCCGGCGCCAGCGCCAGGGCCACACCGCCGGCGGCGCCGCGGAACAGGTCGCGCCGTGAAAATCCGTTCGTGTCCGCCGTCATGGTGCAGGCCTCCCCTGGGGTCGACCGGGCCATAGCCCGCCGCGATGACGCGAGCGTGACCGCGGCGTGACCTCCGGCCCGCATCCCGCGACCGCGCGGCCCGCCCGCGCCGCGCCGGGTTTCCGCCCCGTTCCGCATATGCGCCAAACCGCCCCGGGAACGCTCGCGAAAGCCCCTGTTAAGCTGAACAAACCATGGTGCGGCTGTCGTCCTTCGCGACGCACAGTGTCCGAGTCCAGCAGCCGCGGGTCCCATGACCTCCTTCAAAGAACCGAATTTCAGCTACACCGAGGCCACGCTCCGGCGCGAGGTCCACACCGACAATTCCCACTGGGAGTTGATGTACAAGGCGATGCTGGCGCAGCTGATGACCTATGTCGACGCGGCGGTGGCCCGCGCCCTCGCCGAGCACGGCATCGACGAGAGTTTCACGGCCCGGGCCCAGGCGGGGGCCAGGGCCGCGGCCCAGACCTATGCCGCCGCCTATGCGCAGGAGACCCAGGCCGGACCGCGCCCGGCCGCCGCCGCCGACGCCCAGCGCCACGATCCCGGCCCCGCGGGCCCTTTCGCCGGCGTCGTCCTGCCGCCCTGGCTGCAGCCCTTCACGCTGCCCGAGCAGGTGCGCTTCACGCGCACGCCGGATGCCCTGCTGCACCGGTCGGCGCCGGACCAGGACCCGGACTCCCAGCCGGACGAGGTCGCGGAGCCCGCCGTGGCCGAAGCCGCGGAGGCGGTGCCGAGCTGGAAGAGACCCGCCGTCCTGCCGGCCAACGTACGCTTCAACCGCTCTCCCGACCCCAAGCCGCCGCATGGGCGGGACACCCATGAGGACGAGACCGTCGGCGCCCAGACCTTCACGGGCGAACCCGAGGCCGACGGCATTTTGGGCCAGGCGGACGGCACCGTCGTGGCGCTGGCCGAGGTCCAGGCCGAGCGCGCCCTCGCGGCGGCGGCCCTGACCGAGGCCGAGGCCGTGTCGACCGCGTGTCCGTCGGCCGAAGCCCCGGCCCTGCCGGCCTGGTTCGGCCCGGCCGAGCCGCGTCCTGCCGCCCCGGAAGCCGTCGCGGCCCCCCTGCCCTCCCCCGAGGACGACCTGGCGGCGGCCTGGCTGCGGGCCCACGCGCAGACGGTCGGCCAGAAGGCGCTGCGCCTCACGCCCGAGCAGACGCTCGACGAGGTGCTGGCGGCCGTCGAAGCCGTGGCGTTGGACCCCTCAGCCTCGATCCATCCCTACGGCGAGACGGCCGCGGTGCCCGTCGCCGAACCGGTGCTCCACCCCTACGGCGACCTCGCCGTCCAGGTCGACGCCCTGGCGGCCCCGATCCCACCGGCCTCCCCGAAACACGAGGACGACCTGTCGGTCCATCCCTTCGGCCTCGCCGGCCTCGCGGTCGCGGCCGCCGCGGCCCACGCGGCTGTGCCCCGGCCCGGTGCGGCCGGCCTGCCCGACGTCCTGGCCCTGCCGGCGCCGGAGTGGATGTCGCGGCCCACGCCGACCCTCGTGCCCGACGCCGCGCCCGCAGCCCGCGCCCGAGCCCGCGCCCCCGATGGCCGAAACCCTGGGGCCCTACGGCGACATGCGGCTGTGGGGCGAGGTCGCGCCCGTCGCTGCGGCCGCGCCCGAGGTCGTGGTCGAAGCGCCTGCGGCCGCGCCCGAGATCGGCCCATACGGCGACTCGAGCCTGTGGCTGACGCTGATCGGGGCCGAGATCCCGGCCGACCTCGGCACCGCCGCCGAAGCCGCCGCCGAGGCCATCGCGCCTGCACCCGAGGCGGATCCCGCCCCCGCGGCGGCGCTCCCGATGCCGGTCGGCATCGCGTCGCCGGCCGACGCCCGGGCCTTCGCGGGTCCCGTCCGGTCCGGCATCCGCCGCAGCCTCGGCACCCCGCATGGGCTTTCGCCCTTCGAGCTGACCAACCGCGTCACCGCCGGCCCGGAGCTCTACGAGGACCCGCCGCTCGACCTCCTGGTGCTGCCGCCCGAACCCACCGGCGAAGTCCTGTCGAGCGGCGCGCTCGAGCAGAACGCCCGCCTGCTCGAAGGCGTGCTCGAAGAGTTCGGCATCCGGGGCGAGATCATCGACGTGCGCCCCGGCCCCGTCGTGACGCTCTACGAGCTCGAGCCCGCGCCGGGCACGAAATCGAGCCGCGTCATCGGCCTCGCCGACGACATCGCCCGCTCCATGTCGGCCGTCTCGGCCCGCGTGGCGGTGGTGCAGGGCCGCAACGTCATCGGCATCGAGCTGCCGAACCAGCGGCGCGAGACGGTGTTCCTGCGCGAGCTCGTGGCCTCGGAGGACTTCACCCAGTCCAAGCACAAGCTCGCCATCGCGCTCGGCAAGACCATCGGCGGCGAGAGCGTCATCGTCGACCTCGCCCGCATGCCGCACCTGCTGGTGGCCGGCACCACCGGCTCGGGCAAGTCGGTCGCCATCAACACCATGATCCTGTCGATCCTCTACCAGATGCGGCCGGAGGAATGCCGGCTCATCATGATCGACCCCAAGATGCTGGAGCTCTCCATCTACGAGGGCATCCCGCACCTCCTGACGCCCGTCGTCACCGACCCCAAGAAGGCCGTCGTGGCCCTGAAATGGGCGGTGCGCGAGATGGAGGACCGCTACAAGAAGATGGCCAAGGTCGGGGTGCGCAACATCGACGGCTTCAACGCCCGCGTGGTCGAGGCCGCCGAGAAGGGCGAGATCATCACCCGGACGATCCAGACGGGCTTCAACCGCGAGACGGGCGAGCCGATCTTCGAGACCGAAGAGATGGAGTTGTCCCCGCTGCCCTACATCGTCGTCATCGTCGACGAGATGGCCGACCTCATGATGGTGGCGGGCAAGGACATCGAGGGCGCCATCCAGCGGCTCGCCCAGATGGCGCGCGCCGCCGGCATCCACCTCATCATGGCGACGCAGCGCCCCTCGGTCGACGTCATCACCGGCACCATCAAGGCCAACTTCCCGACCCGCATCTCCTTCCAGGTGACGAGCAAGATCGATTCGCGCACCATCCTGGGCGAACAGGGCGCCGAGCAGCTGCTCGGCCAGGGCGACATGCTCTACATGGCGGGCGGCGGGCGCATCTCCCGCGTCCACGGCCCCTTCGTCAGCGACGGCGAGGTCGAGAAGGTCGTGGGCCACCTGAAGGCCCAGGGCCATCCCGCCTACCTCGACGTCGTGGTGGCGGAGGAAGGCGCCGAGGACGCCAAGGCCGAGGTCGCCGACGACAAGCCGGTCTTCGACAGGTCCGCCATGGGAGCCGTCGCCGGGGACGACGACTCGGACCTCTACGACCAGGCCGTCAAGGTCGTGCTGCGCGACAAGAAGTGCTCGACCTCCTACATCCAGCGGCGCCTCGCCGTCGGCTACAACAAGGCGGCCTCGCTGGTCGAGCGGATGGAGAAGGAAGGCATCGTCGGCCAGGCCAACAACGCCGGCAAGCGCGAGATCCTCGTCTACAGCCGCGACCTCCGCTACACCGAGACCCGCGAGGAGGAGTGATCGCCCCGGCGGACCCGAGCGAGGGCGGGCCACGGCCCGCCCGACGACGGTCCGCCGGAGCTTCGGATTTCGCGTGCATGCGGCGCCTCGTCGGGTTAATTTCGGTTGCATGACGAGGCCCGAGACACAATTCACCGTTACGCTGCCGAACGACCTCGCCGACCTCGTCGAGCTGCGGCTCCGCTCCGGCGCCTACGCGTCCGCCGCCGACCTCCTCGAGGAGGGCTTGCGGGCGCTCTTCGACCGCGACGCCGCCATCGAACTCTGGTTGCGCGAGGAGGTGGTGGCGCTGCACAGGCGGGAGCCGCGCAAGGGCGGCGCGGACGCACCCTCGCCCGAGCCGCCCCGCGGCCCGAGGCGCCGGGCCGGCTGAGGCCGGCCGACCCGCCCCATGCCGGTGGCTCGTGTTCGGATCCGGACACGTGCGACCGTCCCGAGCGACGTCCTTCGGTGCCGCGCCTCGCGGGGCGGTCTCGCCGCACAGAGGCCGCCGGCGGCTCGTGTCAGGCCGCGGCGGTCCGCGTGTCGCGAAGCCGCCCGCGCCGCGTCGCGCGATGCCGCGAACGAGCGCAGCGCGAAGCTGAGCCCATAGGCCAGCGCCGACAGCGCCGTGATCCAGAAGCTCACCGGCCAGTCGGTCTCCCAGGCGAGCGCCACGCCGCCCCAGGCTTCCGCCAGCGCCAGCGCGGTCGAGAGCGCCAGCCCCATGCCGAAGCGCGGCGACAGGTTGCGGGCCGCGGCCGCGGGGCCGACCATGAGGGTGAAGACCAGGAGCACGCCGACGATCTCGGACGATTCCGACACCGCCACCGCCACCACGGCCAGGAAGGCGACCGAGACGAGCCGCACGGGCACGCCCCTGGCCTCGGCCAGCTCCGGCTGGAGGCTGGCGAAGAGCAGCGGACGCGAGATCGCCGCCAGCACGGCGAGCGACACGGCGGCGAGCCCCGCCAGCGACCACAGCGCCCCACGGTCGACGCCGAGCACGTTGCCGAAGAGCAGCGCCGTCGCCTGGGTGGCGAACGCCGTGTAGAAATGCAGGAAGAGCAGGCCGAAGCCGAGCGCCAGCGACAGCGTCACGCCGATCGCGACATCGCGGCCCGACAGTTTCTCGCCGAGGGCGCCCATCGCCAGGCCCGCCACCAGCGTGACGCCGACGAGACCCCACAGCGGTGCCACGCCGACCAGGATGGCGCCGGTCGCGCCCGTGAAGCCCACATGGGCGAGGGCATGGCCCGCGAAAGTCTGGTTGCGCAGCACCAGGAAGAAGCCGACGAGCCCCGACAGCAGCGCCACGATGCCGCTGGCCAGGAAGGCCGTGCGCATGAAGTCATAGGCGAGCATCGCGGTGGCCCCCGTGATGGCCGTGGCCGTGGTGGTCGTGCCGGTGGGCGTCGCCCTCGATCTCGACGTCCCCCGCCATGACGAAGATGCGGCGGCCGAGGCGCAGCACCTCGATGGGCGAGCCGTAGAGGCGCGACAGGACCGGCCCGGTGATGACCTCGTCGACGGGGCCGAGGACCGCCTGGCCGCCGCCCACGTAGAGCACCCGGTCGATGGCGCCCATCAACGGGTTCAGCTCATGGGCCGAGAACAGCACCGCGAGGCCGAGTTCGCGGCTCAGCCGCGCCACGAGATCGACGACCCCGCGCTGATGGGTTGGGTCGAGCGAGATCAGGGGTTCGTCGAGGAGCAGCAGCGACGGGCGGCCCAGGAGCGCCTGGCTCAACAGGAGACGCTGGCGTTCGCCGCCCGACAGCTCGCCCAAGGGGCGCCGCGCGAGCGCCGTGGCGCCCACGGTGTCGAGCGCCCAGGCCACCTCGTCCCGCGCCGCCCGGTCCAGGCGCGGCAGGCCCCAGCGGTGGCCCCCGGCCGCGCCGGCCACGAGGTCCCATCCCGTCCAGCGCAGGTCGGCCTGCCCGCGCGACTGCGGCATGTAGCCGACGTCGAGCCTGCCGCGCGTCGCCGGCCGGCCCGCGACCGTGATGGTGCCGGCGCGCGGCCGCACGAGGCCCAGGATGGCGCGCATCAGCGTGGTCTTGCCGGCCCCGTTCGGCCCCAGCAGGCCGACGAAACTGCCCGGCTCGACCCGAAGGTCGACGCCCGACAGGATCGTCCGGCCGCCGAGCTCCAGCGTCACGCCATCGAAGGCGACGAGACTCAAGAGGCCGTCCCGGAGAGGGCGCGATCGAGCGCGTCGAGCTGTTTCAGCATCCAGGCCTGGTACGTCAGTCCCGCGGGCTCGGTCTCGGTGACGCCCACGACGGGGACGTGGCTGTCCCGCGCGATCTGCACGAGGCGCTTCACGGCCCGATCGTCCGCCTGGCTGTTGTAGATCATCGCCGCGACCTTGTGGCCCTTGAGGTCGTCCTCGAACGCCGCGACCTGGGAGGGCGAGGGCTCGGTGTCGTTCATCACCGCCATCTGGAACGCCGTATTGCGCATGTCCAGCCCGAGAAGGCCCGCCATATAGCCGAACACCGGCTCGGAGGCCGTGACGGGCCGGCCCGCGAACTTGGCCTTCATGGCGGCGACCTTCGCGTCCACGGCGCCGAGGGACGCCGCGAAGGCGGCGGCATTCGTGGCGAACGCGGCCGCATGCGGGGGATCGGCGACCGCGAGCTTGCTGGCGAGGTCCCCGGCGAGCGCGCGCAGCACCGCCGGGTCGTACCACAGGTGCGGATTGTCGCCGGGCTTGGTGCCGACCAGCACGGCGGCCACGATCTCGGTGCGGCCCGGCGCGGGATCGGCCTTGAGCAACTTGTCCATCCAGGGATCGTAGTCGGCGCCGTTCGAGATCGTCACCCTGGCGGCTTTCAGAGCCCTCGCGGTCGACGGGTCGGCCTCGAAGAGATGCGGGTCCTGGTCGGGGTTCGACAGGATCGACGTGACGGAGACGAAGGGACCTCCGACCTGGCGGGCGAGGTCGCCGTAGACGTTCTCGGCCGCCACGACCGCGATCCCCCCCGCGGAGGCCGGGGTCGCCAGGGCGGGCGCGGCGATCAGGCCGGCGAGGAGGACGATCTTGGCGAACGACATCGGGGACCCCTTCGGTTGCGCCTGTCTGGCCGGCCTGCCATTGTTATGTTATAACTTAACGACCTGCAAGCCCCCGGTCGCAGGGTTGATGCCGCCGCGGCGACGTCTCACATAGGGCGTGGAGGTCGGGATGAGCCAGAAGTCGGAGGAGGTGCAGGCGAGGCGTGGCGCGTGGCTGGAGCGGATCGAGGCGCTCTGCGGCGAGCGCGGCGTGCAGCTGACGGCGCTGCGCCGCCAGGTCCTGAGCCTCGTCGCGGAAAGCCCCGCCCCGCTCACCGCCTACGCGCTCATCGACGAGCTCGCCCGGCTCCAGGGGCGGCAGGTCGCGCCTCCGACCGTGTACCGGACGCTGGATTTCCTGGTCGAGAACGGCTTCGTGATCCGGATCGAGAGCCGCAACGCCTTCGCGGTCTGCGATTCTCCCGGACACCACCACCACGGCATCCTGCTCATCTGCACCCGCTGCGGCGCGACCGACGAGGTCGACGACCACGATGTCGACGAGACGCTGTCGCGCCGCGCCGCCGCTTCGGGCTTCAAGATCGACAAACAGATGGTGGAGCTCGAAGGCGTCTGCGGGCGCTGCCTCGCGGCCTGAGGGCGGAGCCGGCCGAGAGACCTGGCGGGCTCAGGCGGCCTCGTCGGCGAGCGCGTCGCCCTCGGCCGGGACGGGGACGGCGGTGCTGTCCGCGATGGCGGCGGCCTCCTCTGCGTCGAGCCGCGCCGTCTCGCCTTCCTCCAGGCCGAAGCGCGCCGCGACGTCCGGCGCGAAGCGCAGCATGTCGGGCCGCAGCCGGATCAGGGCGAGGTCCTTCGCCTTGGCCTCGATCATCACGTCGAAGTCGCGGTCGGGGATGGACCGCATGAAGCCGATGAACTCGAACGGGTGGAGGTAGTCGGCGTGTCCGGTCCACACCGGCGCGACATGGACGGCCTTGAGCTTGCCGGTCTTGCGGTCCTTGCGCTTGAGCTCGCGCAGCTCCGTCCGCGGCGACGAGAAGTGGATCTTCGGGCGCACGCCCTCGGGCCAGGTGTCGAGGATCCTGCGCACCGTCTCGCCCATGTCGAGCCGGTCCGGGTTGAGGCACAGGAAGTGCTGGTGATCGAAGATCAGCCGCACGCCCGTCTGCTCGTGGATCCACAGGATGTCCGAGGCGCTGAAGCGGATGTCGTCGTGTTCCAGCACCAGGCGGCGGCGCACGGGCTCGGGCAGGCCGAGGAAGGTCTCGACCCAGCGGGCGTTGCTGGCCGCCCGGTCGCCGTAGGTGCCGCCGACGTGGATCACCATCACGGCCTCCGGGCCGAGCTCCATGAGGTCGAGCATCTCGGCCTGGCTCAGGAGGTCGGCGGCGCTCTTGCGCACGAGCGCCGGGTCGGGACTGTTCAGCACCACGTATTGCGACGGGTGGAACGACAGGCGCAGGCCTTGCGCCCTGGCGCGGGCGCCGACGGCGGCGAGCTCCGCCGCGCTGTCGCGCACCATGGCGTGGAACTGCGGCATGTCGGGATGGGTGGCATAGGGGGCGAGGTCGGACGACATGCGGTACATGTCGATGCCGTGCCGGCCGAGATGGGCGAAGATCGCGTCGAGGTGTTCCAGGCTGACCCGCAGGTGCGGGCCGGCCTGCCACCGCCGCGTATCGTTGCTCTTGAGGTCGGGCCGCCCCATGACCTTGACAGGGAAGCCGAGCCGGAGGCGCCCACCGGGCCGGGCCGCCGGCTCGGGCCGCGCCGTCTTGTCCGTTCTCGCCATCGGCTCTCTCACCCGCCCTCGATCGTCAGGCGCAATGCCCCGGCCGGGTGCAAGGTTGCGGGGTGCGGCTCGGTGTCCGGCGCAGGGAGGGACGGGTAGGGCAGCGGCCTCGGCCGGCGGCAGTGCATTTCTCGCCCGTGCCGCTTGACCGGCCCGCCGCTTCCGCCGTAGCGGCAGGGTGGGACGGAAACGCGGGAAGCGACACCATCATGGCAGGACAGGCAGGGGTCGGCACCCCCGGACAGGGCATGGCCGCCCGCGGCGCCGCGACGACCGGCAGCGGGCTCGGCCGCATCGTCCTGGCGAGCCTCGTCGGCACCACCATCGAGTTCTACGACTTCTACATCTACGGGACCGCCGCGGCGCTGGTCATCGGGCAGGCCTTCTTCCCGCAATCCGCTCCCGGCACCCAGGCGCTCAACGCCTTCCTGACCTTCGGCATCGCCTTTATCGCCCGGCCCGTGGGCTCGGTGCTGTTCGGCCATTTCGGCGACCGCATCGGCCGCAAGTCGACCCTCGTGGCCTCCATGCTGGTGATGGGCCTGTCGACGACGCTGATCGGCCTGCTGCCCGGCTACGCCACCGCGGGAGCGCTGGCGCCCTGGCTGCTGTGCCTCCTGCGGTTCGGCCAGGGCATCGGGCTCGGCGGCGAATGGGGTGGCGCGGCCCTGCTGGCCACCGAGAACGCCCCCCAGGGCCGGCGCGCCTGGTTCGGCATGTTCCCGCAGCTCGGCCCGCCGCTCGGCTTCATCCTGGCCAACGGCCTCTTCCTGGCGCTGCTCCTCGGCCTCGGCGAAGCCACGTTCGTCGCCTGGGCGTGGCGCGTGCCCTTCCTGGTCAGCGCGGCGCTGGTGGCGATCGGCCTCTACCTCCGCGTCTCGATGCAGGAGACGCCCGAATTCCTCGAGGCGATGCGGCGGGAGGAACGCGTGCGCGTGCCCCTCGACGAAGTGCTGCGCCACCATGCCGTGCCGCTGCTGCAGGGGTCGCTCTCGATCGTCGTCTGCTACGCGCTGTTCTACATCTCCACCGTCTTCGCCCTCGGCTATGCGGTCGGCACGCGCCACCTGCCGCGCTCGGACGTGCTCGAGATGCTCTGCCTCGCGGCGGTGTTCATGGCCGCCGCGACACCGATCTCGGCCGCCCTGGCGGACCGGCTCGGCCGGCGGCCGGTGCTGATCACCGCCAGCGTGCTCGCGGCCCTGTCGGGCTTCCTCATGCCGGGCATGCTGGGCCAAGGGAGCACCGGCGAGGTCCTGGCCTTCCTGTGCATCGAACTCGGCCTCATGGGCCTCACCTTCGCGCCGCTCGGCGCGCTCCTGCCCGAGCTGTTCCCGACCCGGGTGCGCTACACCGGCGCCTCGTCGGCCTACAACCTCGGCGGCATCCTGGGCGCCTCGCTGGCCCCCTCCGCGGCGCAGATGCTGCTCGCATCGGGCGGTCTCCCCTGGGTCGGCTATTACGTGACGGCCGCGGCGCTGATCAGCCTCGTGGCGGTCATCAGCATGCGCGAGACCGGCCGCGGCTGACGGGACGGCGCCGCGTCACCGCGAGATGCCGGGGACGTGGGTCGTGGCGATGCCGAAGCCCGCATGGGCGGCGACGACGGGCAGCAGCCGTTCGATCGCGTGGAGCAGCGTGCCGTCGATCGGCACCGGCTCCTCCGGATAATCGTCCCAGCCGAGGCCGAGGTCGAAGAGCGGCTTCAGCGCCGCCGGCCGGGCCCAGAACATCGTGCCGATCGGGAAGTCGATCGCCTGGGGGATCGACATGCCGGGGTCCATGCGCGCCGCGAGCGCGCGCGCGATCTCGCGGTCGAGGCTCCAGCCGGTGAGGTTGGGGTCCTCGGGAAAGACCAGCCCCAGCGCCGGGTCGGAGGCGAACCGGTCGAGCACGAGGTCCACCATGGGGTTCCGGTCGCCGAGGAGGTGCTGGAGCAGGAACCCGTGCCAGCGGACCCCGACCTCGACGTCGAGGCCCACGGAGGTCAGGGCCAGGCTGCGCTTGCCGTGGACGTGGCCGAAGACGTCGTAGCCCTGCAGCGCGCGGGCGAAATGGGTGAGCATGGGCCCGACGTCGCGGCCGCGATTGGGGCAGGCCTCGATCACGACCGCGCCCCCGCCGTAGGCGGCGAAGCGGTTCCGCAGCTCCGCGGCCTTCTCGGGCGAGGTGGTCGAGACGAAGAGGTCGAGCCGCGCCGCATTGGCGGCGAGCGCCGCCAGCATCTCGTCGGCGAGTTCGGGATAGTGGAGGTGGATGTGCAGCGCGGCCCGCAGCGCCGCGCCCTGCCCGGTCGGCGTCACCTCCGGGGCGACGAGGACCGGGTGCGTCCAGGGACCCTCGGGCTTGCCGGCTCCGATCCAGTGCGCGAGCGGGTTGGGATAGGGCAGCCGGTCGAGCGCGGGGTGGTGGTCGGCGTAGGTCTGGGGCACGAAGCCCAGGGCGGGCCGGCGGCAATATTGCAGCGCCTCCTGGCCCGAGGCCGCCTTCCGGACATGCAGGCGGATCGCCTCCTCGCGGCTGTAGGCCTCGTGCGGGTTCTGCCACAGCGCGGCCGAGAACGTGTCGTCGGCCATGAGGACGGCGATGTCGGCCTGCTCCTGCGCCGCGATGGCCTTGGCGTCGGCGATCACCGGCGCGAGGCGGTCGCGGTAGCGTTCCATCGGGAAGTCCCGGTGGCTGCGCTCGCGCACGGCCTCCCCGGCGGCGCGGCGCGCCTCGGGGTCGGCCAGGAGACGGGCGAGCGCGGCCCCGGCGGCGTCCGTGTCGAGATAGCCGACCGCCAGCGCGGCCGTGCGCGGGTCCTCGGCGAGCCAGTCGGCGAAGCCGTTCGCCTCGCCGAAGCAGACCACCGGCACGCCCGCCAGCGCGGCATCCATGGCGACGTTGGGGAAGGGGTCGAGGCGCGACGAGATCATGACGGCGTCGGCGGCCGCATAGGCGCCGTCGAGGTCGTCGACGGGGTCGAGGAACACCACGTCGCCGGCGAGACCGGACCGTTTCACCTGATCGGTGACCCAGTCCATGTAGAGGCCTTCGGGATGCGGGTTCGGCAGGTTGCCGATCCAGACGAAGCGCGCCTTCGCGGGCGCGATGCGCCGCGCCGCGGCCTGCGCGCAGGCGACGAAGAGGTCCGGCCCCTTGCGCATCGACAGGGTGCCGAGCCCGAGCACGACGGGCTTCGTGCCGTCCCCCCGCACGGCGGCGTGGATGCGGGCGCGCTTGGCCGAGCGCTCCTCGGCCGACAGCACCGGCGCCCTGGGGTCCGGCGGCACCTCCGAGGCGCCCTGGTGGAAGACATGCTGGTTGCGGGGCGAGATGCCCGGCCAGCAGGCCAGCGCCGCATCGTGCTGGGACGCGGCATCGAAGACCACCTGCTGCGAGAGCATCATGCCGGCCTGCATGCGCGCCTCGGCGGCCGGGGTGGCGGGATATTCGTGCACCAGCGTCACGGTCGGCACGCCGACGGCGGCGAGGCCTTCGAGCATCGGCACGCATTCGATGCTGTTGGCGATGGCGAAGGCGAAGTCGAAGCGCTCGCACAGGTGGCGGGCGAACCGCGCCATGTAGAACGGCGTCAGCTGCCCCTTGCGGAACGGCCCCGCGACGGCGACCGCTTCCGCGACGAACAGGTCGCGCAACTCGCCCGCGGGGTTGATGAGGGCGACCACGAGATCGTGCTCGCGGCCGAGCATGCGGGCGAGGTTCCAGCCGAGGATCGGCGCCCCGGTCCGGCTGGCCTCGTGGCACACCAGCAGCACCGTCGAGCGACCCGGCACCGGCGCGCGCCGGCCCGGCTTCAGGTCCGCCTCCGGGTCGAAGCGGGCGACGCGGCCCTCGGTGCGGCCGTAACGGGCGTAGTGGAGCAGCAGGCCCATGCCGCTGGCCGCGACCTCCCGATAGAGATCGCCGTAGACGAGCGGGTCGAAATAGGCGTTGGGCGCCAGTCCCTGCGCCTCGCCGACCGTGACGTAGTGCTCGGCCGCGGCGAGGTCGCTGACGGGGCCGAGGCCGGCGGCGGCGCGGTAGCGCGCCGCGTCGAAGAGACCGGTCTCGAGCACCCAGACGCTCTTCGGGTCCCGGACGGTCTCGCCCCCGAGGTGCAGCTGGCCTCCGAGTCCGGCCGGCGAACCGCGGCCGCCGCCGTCGCGCGCGGCGGGGTCCCGCCGCGCGGTCCCGCTGCGCCGCCGCCGCAGCGTCTCGACGACGCCGCGCACCGGGCGGGTCACGCGCCACGAGGTCGACCCCAGCATCGCCGCCATGCGCTCGCGCAGCTCGCGGTTCTCGGCATCGAGTTCGGCGAGGCGCTCGGCGAGGCGCCGGGCCTCCCACCGCTCCGCATCCGTCCCGGCCGGGCGGCCGTCGCCTTCGGTCTCGTCAGCCATCATACGCCATGTCGTTTCGTCGCGCTCGGTCAGCCGGCCAGGATCCTGAGCACGGCCTCGTGCAGGCGCGGGTCGCTCGCCGCCACCACGGCGCCGCCGCCGGCCGCGTCCTCGCCCGTCCAGGTGGTCACGACCCCGCCCGCTCCCTTGACGATCGGGATCAGGGCCGCGATGTCGTAGGGCTTGAGGCCGCTCTCGATCACGAGGTCGACATGGCCCGCCGCCACCATGCAGTAGCTGTAGCAGTCGCCGCCGAAGCGGGTGAGCTTCGCCTGGGCCGAGACGGCCTCGAAGCGCGCCCGCTCGCCGTCCCCCAGCAGCTGCGGACTCGTGGTCATCACGGTGGCGTCGGCCAGCGTGGCGCAGGCGCGCGCCCGCAGGTGATGCGAGATCTCGGTGCCATGGGCGTTGCGCCCCGACCATGTGGCGCGGGCGTTGTCGCCGAAGAACTTCTCGCGCGTGAAGGGCTGGTGCATGACGCCATAGACGGGCACGCCCCTGTGCTCGAGCGCCACCAGCGTCCCCCAGGTCGGGAAGCCCGAGATGAAGCTCTTGGTGCCGTCGATCGGGTCGAGGACCCAGACGTATTCGGCATCGGGCTGGTGGTCGTCGAACTCCTCGCCCACGATGCCGTGGGCCGGGAAGGTCGCCAGGATGCGGCCCCGCATGGCGTTCTCGGCGGCGCGGTCGGCCTCGGTCACGGGGTCGAAGGCACCGCGCCCTCCCTTGTCCTGGGCCTGGAGCGCCGTGCGGAAGAAGGGCAGGATGGCCTCGCCCGCGACCTGGGCGAGTTCGGCGACGAAGGGTTCGAAATCGACGATCGTCATCGCGGCTCCCGGAACGGTCGGGCGCGGGCCGGTGCGGCACGGCGCAGGGGCTTCCTTAGCATCGGCCCGGGGCGGGCTAAAGGCCGATCGCCGCCGGAGCGGACGCCCGTCCGCGCCGGTCGCGCAGGCGGACCGGTGCGGCCCCTTGAATTTGTGCATCGCACGTGTCATCTATTGCAGTGCGGCAGCGATCCTGCCGTATGCCCTTCTTGGGCGTTTCCTCCCTAGACTTGGGCCGCTCACGGCAACGTGAGCGGCCTCTTTCTTGTCCCGACCGCGGTGCCGCTACTCGGCGGCGATCTGCTCCGACCCGCCGTCGGCGCGGGCGAGGTCCGAGATCGCCGATACGACGGCGAAGAGATGCCGCGACACGGCCTCGAAGCCCGGGCCGCGGGCGAGGGCCCTCTCGTCCATGTAGAGGCCCCGGTTGATCTCGATCTGAAGCGCATGGCAGCCCGCGGCGGGGCGGCCGTAATGCTCGGTGATGAAGCCGCCCGCATAGGGCTTGTTGCGCTCCACCGCATAGCCGAAGCGTCGCAGCTCGCCTTCCGCGACATCGACGAAGCGACGCCCGCAGCTCGTGCCGTAGCGGTCCCCGAGCACGAAATCCGCCTTGGTCTTCTCGTCGCGCCAGGTCGTCGGGTCCGAGGTGCCCGTGACGGACGACGACGGCATCGAGTGGCAGTCCACCAGAACCGAGAGGCCGAAGCGGCGCAACGCCCGGTGCAGCAGGCCTTGCAGGGCGGCATGGTAGGGCTTGTGCAGTTCGTCGATGCGGCGCAACCCCTCTTCCACGCTCATGCGCTTGGCGTAGATCTCCTGGCTGTCGCCGACGACGCGCGCGATGGTGCCGAGCCCGCCCGCCACGCGGACCGAGCGCGTGTTGACGTAAGCGGGCAGGCGGCCCTCGAACATGCGGGGGTCGAGCTCGTAGGGCTCGCGGTTGAGGTCGAGGTAGGCGCGGGGGAAATGCGCCCGCAGCAGCGGCAGGCCGACCGCCACCGCGGGGGCGAAGAGGTCGTCGACGAAGGCGTCCTCCGAGCGGCGCAGGCTGGCGGCGTCGAGGCGCGCGCTGCGCAGGAAGCGCGGCGGGTAGATCCGGCCCGAATGAGGCGAGCTCAGCACCACGGGGCTCGTCAGGGCCGGCGGTTCGAGCACATCGAAGGGCGGGTCGAACTCCGGTCCGACCGGACCCTTGACCCTCGTCACCCCCGGTGCGCGCCATCCCTCGACCTCGTCCTGACCCCGATCCGCCTTGCGGGTCCATCCTGCCGAACGGGCCGGGCGCTGTCCACGTGACAGACCGGACCGTCCCGGCCCGCGGGACCGGCGCGACGCCGAGCCATTGACAGCTTCTTCACGTCCCGGTGCGATGGCTGCCGTGCTGCCCGCCGCCGAACTGCAGCCCGGGCGACGCCCAGGCTGGTTATTTACGTCGCCTTAACCAATGTACCGCCATATGGTTAACGCCGGAAACCGGGCCTTTGAGGAAGTCGAGGAAGGGATGATGGACGCAGCCGCCGACCAGAGCACGAAGATCCTGCTCGCCGAGGACGACAACGACATGCGTCGCTTCCTCGTCAAGGCGCTCCAGAACGCCGGCTTCACGGTGACCTCCTTCGACAACGGCCTCGCCGCCTACCACCGGCTGCGCGAGGAACCGTTCGAACTGCTCCTCACCGATATCGTGATGCCGGAGATGGACGGGATCGAGCTCGCCCGCCGGGCCACCGAACTCGACCCGGACATCAAGGTCATGTTCATCACGGGCTTCGCCGCCGTGGCGTTGAACCCGGACAACAATGCCCCCCGGGAGGCCAAGATCCTGTCGAAGCCGTTCCACCTCAAGGACCTCGTGGGCGAGGTCCAGCGGCTGCTCGCCGCCTGAGCCGCGCGCTCGGGCGGGCGGCCGTCCCGGCCGACCGCCCCGGGTCGTGTGGATTCGTAGGCTTCACCAAAGGCCGGCTACGCTGTCGGGCCGACCGGCTCGCATCGCGCGGCCCGTCCCTCTCCGCCGTCCTGGCGGGGCCACGCGCGCACGCCGAAGCTGGATCGCCTCTCTCCGCTCGCGATGTGAGGGCGGAACGGTCCAGGCCGCCGACCGAGCCCCGGCACTGGCGGCACCCTCTCCATTGTCATGCCCGAACCTGGCCCGGGCTCCACGCCGGCCCGCGCCACCGTCGCGGGACGCCGCCGAGAGCCGTTGCCGCTCGCCCCGGCTCGCGTCGCCAGCTCCGGGTCCTTGTTCGACGGGCATCCTGACGCGATCAGGTAAATCCGCCTGATCGCGATCTGCTCTAAAGCGCCGCCGCGAGGGCTTCCGGCTGGGCCGGCGTGATGGCGACGCTCTCGCCGCAGCCGCAGGCCGAGGTCTGGTTGGGGTTCTGGAAGACGAAGCCGGACGACAGCTTGTCGATCCTGAAGTCCATCTCGGTCCCGAGCAGGAACAGCACCGCCTTGGGATCGATCAGGATCCGCACGCCCTTGTCCTCGATGATCTCGTCGGCGGGCGCGGCGGCGCTGGCCATCTCCATCGTGTAGGACATGCCGGCGCAGCCGCCGTTCTTCACGCCGACGCGGAGCCCGAAGGGCGGCGTCGCCGCAGCTCCATGATCTCGCTGCACGCGCTCCGCCGCCGCCGTCGTCAGCGACATGACCTGATAACGCTTCCTGGCAACCATCGCATTCTCTCCCACCGGCGCAACACGCCCGGGGCTCGCTTCCCAATGTAGCGGTTCGGGGCCGCCGAAAAAAGGGCGACGGCGTGCCGAGCGTCATGGCTGCCCCGCCGGATCGGCATCGCCCTCGACCGGCGCCGGCTCCGCCTCCGGCGCGGCGCGCGGGCGGGGGGCGAAACCCCGTCCGGCCGGGGGCGCTGGCGACCAGGGCCGGTCCTCGCCGGGGGCGCGTCCGTCCCGCCGTGAGCCAGTCCTGGCCGTCCCGCCGCAGCGCCACGGCGCCGCTCGCCGCGAGCGACGAGGCGGTCGAACACCAGCGCGGCCGCGCAGGGCTCGGGCGCGACCAGCGGGGTGACGAGGATGCGGGCGCGGCGGCAGTCCTCGGCGAAGGCCGCGGCCTCGGTCACGAGCGCCATGGCGCCTCCGCCGGGCAGCGGCGCCGCGCAGCCGAGCCTGTCGCAGCGCGACCCCTCCGCGGCGAGCGCCGGCCGCGGCCGAGCCTTTCGGCGTCGCGGCCGTCGCCGTCGGCCCGCAGCCATTGCTCGGCCGTGAAGGCGCCGGCGCGGCCGAGCGTGCCGAGCCGCCCGTCGGCGCGCCCGCAGCGCCAAGGCGTCTCCGGTCGGTGCCACGAGGATGTCGGACGCGCGGCCCGCAGACGGCGCCGGCGAGGCCCAGGACCAGCAACGGCACGGCCGTGGCGCGCAGCAGCGGCGGTGCGCCAGATCACGAGGCTGAGCAGCGCCAGGGCCAGGCAGGGCAAGGCCCAGGGCGCGAAGGTCGCGCAGCGTGCACCGTCGACAGGGGCGCGGCGCCGAGCACGCCGCGCCACCGCCATGACGCACGCGGATGCCCCACCCGACCCAGTGCCACACCGGCGCGTCGAGCCCGAGCGGATAAAGCACCGTCCCGAGCAGCGCGCCCGGCACGGCGAAGAACTCGATCATGGCCAGCGTCAGCGGATTGCCGACGAAGACGTAGGGGCTGAGCTCGTGGAACTCGGCCGCCATGAAGGAGGCCGTCGCCAGCGTGGCGAAGACCGTCGCGGTCAGGAGATGCAGGACGCCCCGCCCGGCCCGCCCCAGCGCGGCCGCGCCAGGGCGGCAGGCGCGGCCGCCGCGGGGCACCGGCGCGGCGAAGGGATCCTCGGGCGCACGGCGCAGCCGCGCCTCCTGGACGGCGATCAGCGCCGCGACGGCCGCGAAGGACAGCTGGAAGCTCGCACCCGCGAGCTGCTCGGGCTCGATGACGATGACGGCCAGGGCCGCGAAGGCGAGGTTGCGCATCGTCAGGGCGCGGCGGCCGACCAGCACGGCGGCCAGCATGATCAACGTCATGAACAGGGCGCGCTGCGTGCCGACGCGCGTCCCCGTCGCCGATGTCGTAGGCGACCGCGCCCGCGATGGCGACGAGCGCCGCCCAGGCCTTGATGGGACGGCGCAGCGCCAGCTCCGGGCTGAGCGCCAGGAGGCGGCGCGCGAGGCCGAAGAGCAGGCCCGCCACCAGCGTCATCTGGACGCCCGCGATGGTGATGATGTGGAAGATGCCGGCCTCGCGGATCACCTCGCGGCCGTCGGCCGACAGGAGGTCGCGCTTGCCCGTCACCATGGCGGCCGCGATCGCGCCGGTGTCGCCGCCGCCCACGACCGCGTCGACCCGCGCGCGAGGGCGTTGCGGGCCCGGTCGATGGCCCGGTGCAGGTCCGGCCGCCCAGCCCGGTCCTCGCCGCGCCGCGATCGGCACGACGCTGGCCGAGCGCCGAGCCCACGGCGCCGATCCCCGAGAAATAGGCGTCGCGGGCGAAATCGTAGCCGCCCGGCAGGGCGGCCCGGGCGGGCGGCAGCAGCCGGGCCGTGAACCTGACGCGGAGTCGCCCGCCGCGAGGCCGCCCGGGTGGCGTCAGCCGTGACCCGGACGCGGCGCGGCCTGTCCGCCGCGTCCAGCCCGTCGGCGCTCTCGACCGAGACGAGCAGGCGCGCCCCGGCCGGCCGCAGGTCGATCTCCTCGACGGTGCCGGCCAGCTGCACGATGCGGATCCGGTCGAGATCGGGGTCGCGACGGCCCGCGCCCGGAGTTCGGCCGAGACGAAGCCGCCGACGAGGGCCAGGACGGCGAGCGCCGCCGCGCGGGGCGCGGGCCGGCGCGCGCAGCAGCGCCGCCGCGGTCGCCGCGAGGCCGAGCAGCACCAGCGGCAGCCACAGCACGGGTTCGCGGTCGGCCGCGAGATAGAGGAACACGCCGGCGCCGGCCGCGACCGGGAGCCACAGGAAGGGGCGGCGCTCGTCCCATTCCTGCGCGAAGGCCTCAGCGACAGGACAGCGCGCCGAGCCCGCCCGCCAGGGCGGAAGCGCGCCGCGGCCAGGCGCCCGGAGGGCGCCGGCCAGACCGCTCTTGCCGGACGCGTGCGGACACGGCGGCCTCCCGCCCTTTGTGGGATCGCGACCCTTCATGTTAGAGCGGCGCCGCCCCGGCAAGGTCCCGGCCGCGCCGGTTCCCCCTTCGTTCCAGATTAAAAGTGTCAGTCGCCATGCCCGAGCCCGTGATCACGCGCTTCGCGCCGTCGCCGACCGGCTTCCTCCACATCGGGGGCGCCCGCACGGCCCTGTTCAACTGGCTCTATGCGCGCCACCACGGCGGCACCATGCTGCTGCGCATCGAGGACACCGATCGCGAGCGCTCCACCACGGCGGCGATCGACGCCATCCTCGACGGGCTGCGCTGGCTCGGGCTCGATTGGGACGGCGACGTCGTCTACCAGGCGCGCCGGGCCGACCGGCACCGCGAGGCCGTCGAGCAGCTGCTCGCGGAGGGCCGCGCCTATCGCTGCTACGCGACCCCGGCCGAACTCGAGGAGATGCGCGAGCTCGCCCGGGCCGAGAAGCGGCCGCCGCGCTACGACGGCCGCTGGCGCGACCGCGACCCCGCCGAGGCGCCCGCCGGCGTGAAGCCGGTGATCCGCCTGCGGGCGCCGCTCGATGGCTCGACGATGCTGCACGACGCCGTGCAGGGCACCGTGACCTGGGCCAACAAGGACCTCGACGACCTCGTCCTGCTGCGCTCGGACGGCACGCCGACCTACATGCTGGCCGTGGTGGTCGACGACCACGACATGGGCGTGACGCAGATCATCCGCGGCGACGACCACCTGACCAATGCCGCACGGCAGATGCAGATCTACGAGGCGCTCGGCTGGCCCGTGCCCGCCATGGCGCATATCCCGCTGATCCACGGGGCCGACGGCGCCAAGCTGTCGAAGCGGCACGGTGCGCTCGGCGTCGAGCAGTACCGCGCCATGGGCTACCTGCCGGAGGCGCTGCGCAACTACCTGCTGCGGCTCGGCTGGAGCCAGGGCGACCGCGAGTTCTTCTCGACACGCCGGACATGATCGCGGCCTTCGACCTCGGCGGGGTCGGACGCTCGCCCTCCCGCTTCGATTTCGCCAAGCTCGAGAACATGAACGGCCACTACCTGCGGGCCATGCCGGACGACGCGCGCTGGTCGACGCGCTGCTCGGCGACCCTGCCGTATCTGCCGGGCGGCGACGCCCTCGCCGCCCGTCTCGACGACGGGGTGCGGGCCCAGCTGCTCGCCGCCATGCCGGGGTTGAAGGAGCGCGCCAAGACGCTGGTCGAGCTGCTCGACGGCGCCATGTTCCTGTTCGCCGAACGCCCGCTCGCCATGGACGCGAAAGCGTCCGAGATCCTGGCCCGCAGCGACGGCATCCTGCCCGCTCTGCTGCCGCGCCTCGAAGCCCTGCCCGACTGGTCGGCGGCCTCGGCCGAAGCCGCCGTGCGGGCTTACGCGGAGGAGACCGGCGCCAAGCTCGGCCAGGTGGCGCAGCCGTTGCGCGCCGCCCTGACGGGCCGCTCGACGTCGCCCGGCATCTTCGACGTTCTCGAAGTGCTGGGGCGCGAGGAGAGCCTCGGGCGCCTGCACGACGCGCCGTTCCGCCCTGCCCCGCCCATGACCGGCACCGGCGCACAGCTTGACGGCACCTGCCGATGAATTAGCTTTGGTGCAACGCACAAGGCCATCCGGGGCCTCGGCGATTCCCATCCCCCGGCCCCTTCCCTGTCGCAGAGGCTCGTCCCATGACGCTGAACCCTGGAAAACTGCTGGTCGACAACGTTTCGGTCGACCTGCCCATGAAGGAGGGTACGATCGGGCCTTCGGTGGTCGACATCGGCAAGATGTATGCCCAGACCGGCCTGTTCACCTACGATCCCGGCTTCACGTCGACGGCGAGCTGCGAGTCCAAGATCACCTATATCGACGGCGATGAGGGCGTGCTCCTGTACCGCGGCTATCCGATCGAGCAGCTGGCCGAGCACGGCGACTTTCTCGAAAGTTGCTATCTCCTGCTCTACGGAGAGTTGCCCACCAAGGCCCAGAAGGCCGAGTTCGACTATACGGTCACGCGCCACACGATGGTGCACGAGCAGATGGCGCGGTTCTTCGCCGGGTTCCGAAGAGACGCCCATCCCATGGCGGTGATGACGGGCGTGGTGGGAGCGCTGTCGGCGTTCTACCACGATTCCACCGACATCTCCGACCCGAACCAGCGGATGATCGCCTCGATCCGCCTGATCTCCAAGATGCCGACGCTGGCCGCCATGGCCTACAAGTACACGATCGGCCAGCCTTTCGTATACCCGAAGAACGACCTCGACTTCACATCCAACTTCCTGCGCATGTGCTTCGCGGTGCCGTGCGAGGAATACAAGGTGAACCCGGTGCTGTCGCGCGCACTGGACCGTATCTTCATCCTGCACGCCGACCACGAGCAGAACGCGTCGACCTCCACGGTGCGGCTGGCGGGCTCGTCGGGCGCCAATCCCTTCGCCTGTATCGCGGCCGGCATCGCCTGCCTGTGGGGGCCGGCGCATGGCGGCGCCAACGAGGCGGCGCTCAAGATGCTGGCGGAGATCGGCACGGTCGATCGCATCCCCGAATTCGTCAAGCGCGCCAAGGACAAGTCCGACCCGTTCCGCCTCATGGGCTTCGGCCACCGCGTCTATAAGAACTACGATCCCCGCGCCAAGATCATGCAGAAGACCTGCCACGAGGTCTTGAGCGAGATGGGCATCAAGGACGACCCGCTGCTCGACGTCGCGGTCGAACTCGAGCGCATCGCCCTGTCGGATGAGTATTTCATCGAGAAGAAGCTCTACCCCAACGTCGATTTCTACTCGGGCATCACGCTGAAGGCGCTGGGCTTCCCGGTGTCGATGTTCACGGTCCTGTTCGCCGTGGCGCGCACCGTGGGCTGGATCGCCCAGTGGAAGGAGATGATCGAGGACCCGAGCCAGCGGATCGGCCGGCCGCGCCAGCTCTACACGGGCTACCCCAAGCGGGACTACGGCCCGATCAGCGAGCGCTGAGGTCGGGGCCGGCCGTCCCGCGGGGCCGCGGGCGGGCCGGCGCCGCTCACTTTCGGGGTTGCGCGACAGGCAAGGGGGCGGACGCGATGACGGCTTACGACGACGGCAACATCTTCGCCCGGATCCTGCGCGGCGAGATCCCCTGCGCCAAGGTCTACGAGGACGACGTCGCCCTCGCCTTCATGGACGTCATGCCCCAGGTCGAGGGGCATGTTCTCGTCATCGCCAAGACGCCCTCGCGCACCCTGCTCGACACCGATCCGGACGTGCTGTCGGACCTCATGCGGCGCGTCCAGAAGGTGGGGCGCGCCGCCGTCCGGGCGCTCGGGGCCGATGGGCTGACGCTGATGCAGTTCAGCGAGAGTGCGGGCGGCCAGACGGTGTTCCACCTGCACTTCCACCTGCTCCCCCGCCGCGAGGGCGTGCCGATCCGCCCCCACGAAGGGCCGATGGCGGCGCGGGACACCCTGGCGGCGCTGGCCGAGCGCATCCGGGCGGAACTCGATTGACGGCACCGGGCGTTCGCCCCCGTCGTACCGGGGGAACGCCATGCTGGAAGCCGTCATCTTCGACGTCGATGGGACATTGGTCGACAGCGTCGACTACCACGCCGAAGCCTGGGAGCGGGCCTTCGCGCGGTTCGGCAAGGACATCCCCTTCGCCACCCTGCGGGCCCAGATCGGCAAGGGCGGCGACCAGTTGATGCCGGTCTTCCTCGACGAGGCCGAACTGAAGCGGTTCGGGGCCGACATCGAGCGGACGCGCGGCGAGATCTTCGCGGCCGAATACCTGCACCGGGTGAAGGGGTTCCCGGCCTGCGGCGATCTCATGCGTGCCCTGCGCGGGCGCGGCCTCAAGACGGCGCTCGCATCGTCCTCGAAGAAGCCCGAACTCGCCATCTACAAGACCATCGCGGGCATCGACGGCCTGACAGACGCCGAAACCTCGTCCGACGACGCCGAACGGTCCAAACCCCATCCCGACATCTTCGAGGCCGCGCTCGCCCGGCTGGACCTGCCGCCCGAGCGCGCCGTGGTGATCGGCGACTCGCCCTACGACGCTGAGGCCGCGACCCGCGCCGGGATCGCGGCGATCGGGGTGCTGTGCGGCGGCTTCGCCGAGGCGGACCTCCGCCGGGCCGGAGCCGGGCGAGTCTACCGCGACCCCGCCCACCTGCTGGCGGAGATCGACCAGTGGGCCGGCTGAGGCCGGCGCGTTGCGGCGCCGGTCAGTAGCCGCGCGGGTAGACCGCCTCGGTATCGAAGGGCCGCACGCGGGGCAGCGGGATGCGTTCGAGGTAGGGGTCCACCAGGCCCGGCCGGCTGCCGGGGTTGTTGAACACGACCGTCACGGGCCGGCCGGTGAAACGGCTGCGCTGCAGCCGCTCGACCGGGCGGACGCGCGCCTCGACCGTACCGACGCGCAGGCCCTCCGCCGTGTAGGCCGGGAAGACGACGACGCGCGGCAGGCACTCCGCCACGATCGGCTCGCAGGCCCGCGCCAGAGGGGCGGCCAGCAGGGCGGCGGCGAGGACCGAAGCGAAGACGGTGGACTGGCGCATGGCGGGCTCCGCTGCAATCGGCCGTCGCGACCGGCGCCCGGACGACGGCCGGGACGGCGTTCAGGTTCCGTGGCGGTCGGCCACGCGAAATCCAATTGTCGTCGAGCGCGGTTAACCTCGCCTTTCCACCCGCACTGCCGACATGGCCGGTGCCGCCCGGAGCGCGGCGCCGAGGTTCCCGCGCCGGCCGGTGCCGGTCTATGGTCCGGGGCGATCCGGAGGACAGGCATGGGACCGAGGACAGGCGGGAGACCGACGACGAGGATCAGGGCCGGCGTGCTGCTGGCGGCGATGCCGGCGGCGGCACTGGCACTGGGGATCGCCCCGGCCCGCGCCGTCGTCGGCGCCTCGCGTCCGGCACCGCCCGAGATCGCCGACAGCCTGGTCATGGTGCTGCAGCGCCGCGGCGCCGCGGCCGGCTTCTGCACCGGCATCGTGCTGTCGCGCCTGGCCGTGCTCACCGCCGCCCATTGCGTGCCGCCCGGCGCCGACCTGCGGGTCCACTTCAAGGACGAGAGCGGCGCGCCCGTCCTCGTAACCGTCGCGGGCGTCCGGCGGCATCCCGGCTACAGGGCCGAGGCGATCGCGCGGCGGGAGCGGTCGATCGACCTCGCCGTGGTGACGCTGGAGAGCCCGCTCCCGGCCCGGTTCCGCCCCGCGGCCCTGACGGACCTCGGGTCCGCACGGGTCGGCGATGCGTTCACGGTCGCGGGTTTCGGCCTCGCTCGCGAAGGCGAGGCGTCGACGTCGGGACGCCTGCGTGCCGCGACGCTCGCGGCGCGCGCGCCGCTATCGGACGTGCTGCTCTGGGCCGAGGACCCGGCCGGCGCGGGCGCGGGCGCCTGCACGGGGGATTCGGGCGGGCCGGTGCTCGATGGCGCCGGTGCCGTCGCGGCCGTCACGTTGTGGTCGGCCGGCACCGGCCCCCGTCGGTGCGGTGCGCTGACCCAGGCGCTGTGGCTGGCCCCCTACCGGGCCTGGATCGCGGCGCAGGCTCCGCCGTGAGGCGGACGCCTCCGCGGCCCCGCGGGACCACGGCGACGGGCCGCTCCGGGCGGCCGGCAGGACCCGGTCAGCGCGGCCGCCGGGCCCGCTTGGGCCACCGGTCCGGCCAGGACACGATGTGGTCCGGCAGGTCCTCGACCGCGACATCGTCCTCCGAAGCCGCGATCCTGCCCCGCACGCCGACGCCGGCCTCGTGCACGGTGTCGCGGCTTCCCGACCGCAGGTGATGCCACCACGGCAGGTCCTGCCCGTCCGCGACGAGACGATAGGCGCAGGTCGGCGGCAGCCAGGTGATCTCGCTGACGGCTTCGGGCGTCAGCCGCACGCAATCGGGCACGCGGGACTGGCGTTCGGGATAATTGCCGCAGCGGCAAGCCCCGGCATCGTATAGAGTGCAGGCTACATCGGTGTAGAGCACCTGGGCGGTGTCTTCGTCCTCGAGCTTGACGAGGCAGCAACGGCCGCAGCCGTCGCACAGGCTCTCCCATTCAGTCGGGGTTAAGGACGACAGGGGTCTACGCCAGAAGGGATCGGTCATCGCACTCGCATCGGGAGGAGGACCGGAGACGGCGTCGCTCGCCGGATCCGATGAGTCCGGAGCGGAGTTGCGCTTCGGCATCCGCCCCGTCAAGGGTGCCGGCGGACGGCGGGTCGGGCGCGTGTCGTCCATCAAGGCAGGAGCGTTGCGTGGTGCGAGGCGTCGATGGGGTCGGAGCGCGGGCGCGGCGCGCCATGCTGGCGTTCGACGGCTGGCTCGACAGCGTCGTCTTCGAGAGCGGACGCCGCCTCGCGCAGGCCTATGCCGACCTGTCGATCGCCATGGAGCGCTTCTCGGTGTCGGGCTGGCGCCGATGGGCGGTGGAACTGTGCTGCGAAGGCCTCACGCTGGGGCTCGGCGGCGCCATCCTGGCCGTGGCGCTGGCCATCCCGGCCTTCCATGACACGTCCGAGGACTGGCTGAAGAAGCAGGACCTCGCCGTCACGTTCCTCGACCGCACGGGCGCCGAAGTCGGCCGCCGCGGCATCCTGCACGACGACAGCGTCCCCATCGACCAGATGCCGCCCTACCTGATCCAGGCGGTGCTGTCGACGGAAGACCGGCGCTTCTTCGATCACTACGGCATCGACCCGATCGGCACCGCCAGGGCGCTGACCGTCAACGCCAACTCGTCGGGCGTGGTGCAGGGCGGCTCGACGCTGACCCAGCAGCTCGCCAAGAACCTGTTCCTGTCGAACGAGCGCACCTTCGGGCGGAAGATCAAGGAGGCCTACCTCGCCCTGTGGCTCGAGCACCACATGACGAAGCGCGAGATCCTCCAGACCTACCTCGACCGGGTCTACATGGGCGGCGGCACGTTCGGCATCCAGGCGGCATCCGAGTTCTACTTCGGCAAGTCGGTCCGCGACGTCACGCTGCCGGAGGCCGCCATGCTGGCGGGGCTGTTCAAGGCGCCGACCAAATACGCGCCCCACATCAACCTGCCGGCCGCCCGCGCGCGCGCCGGCGACGTGCTCTCGAACCTCGTCGACGCCGGCTACATGACGGAGGGGCAGGTGTACCCCGCCCGGCGCAACCCCGCCACGCCCGTGGACCGCACCCGGGAGGTCGCGCCCGACTGGTACCTCGATTTCGCCTACGACGAGATCCGCAAGCTGGCCGAGGCCGGAAAGCTGGGCTCCAGCCGGGTGCTCACCGTGCGGACGGCGCTCGACTCCGCCATCCAGGCCCGCAGCGAGGCCGTCATCGAGGACCAGCTGCGCGAGAAGGGCCCGAGCTACCACGCCAAGCAGAGCGCCATGGTGCTGATGGAGCCCGACGGCGCCGTCCGCACCATCGTGGGCGGCCGCGACTACGGCGCGAGCCAGTTCAACCGCGCCACCGTGGCGCAGCGCCAGCCGGGCTCCTCCTTCAAGCCCTTCGTCTATCTCACGGCGCTCGAGACCGGGAAGTTCAAGCCCACGCACCCTGGTGACCGACTCGCCCGTGTGCATCGGCAACTGGTGCGTGCGCAACTACGAGGGCGAGCAGATGGGCACCCTGCCCCTGTGGGCCGCGCTGGCGCATTCGCTGAACACCGTGGCCGTGAAACTGTCGATCGCCATCGGCAACGGCTCGCCCCGAGGCCGGCCGCGCCAAGATCATCGCCACGGCCCACAGCCTCGGCATCACGACGCCGCTCGAAGACACGGTGTCGCTGCCGGTGGGGGCCGACGTCGTGACGGTGATCGACATGGCGACCGCCTACGCGGCCTTCGCCAACGGCGGCAAGCGCGTCCAGCCCTTCGCGGCCGTGGACATCCGCGACGGCCACGGCGACCTCGTCTACCGGCACGACCGCGATGGACCGCAGCCCCAGCAGGTGGCGCCGGCCGCCGACGTCGCGACGCTGAACACCATGCTGGCCCGGGTCGTCACCGACGGCACCGGCCGCGCCGCGCGGCTCGACGACGCGCTGGCGGTCGGCAAGACCGGCACGACCAACAATTATCGGGACGCCTGGTTCTGCGGCTTCACGGGCAACTACGTGGCGGCCGTCTGGTACGGCAACGACGACTACGCCCCCATGGAGAAGGTGACGGGCGGCACGCTGCCGGCCTCGACCTGGCACGACGTGATGGAATTCGCCCACCAGGGACTCGAAGCGCGGCCGCCCTTCGGGCTCGGCCCGGCCGGCCAGGCGGTCGCGTCCGCCGCGGGCCCGCTCGCGGGCGGCACGCAGCCGGCCGGCAACAACCGCTCCACCCTGTCGCCGCGGTCCGCCGCCGCGCTGGGCGCCATCGCGGCCTTGGTGGCCGATCCCGACCGGCCGCGGCTGGCGGGTGACGAGGCCTATGCGACGCAGGCCGCGGCCCCGGGCGCCGCCACGCCGCCGCTGCGGTGACGCGGGACCCCGGCATGCGCCCCGACCGCGCTTCGGCCCTCCACCGCCGTGCGCTGGAGCGGGTGTCCGAACCCGCGACGGCCCTGCCGCCGCGGGCTCCGGCGGCCGTGGAGCCGCCTCGGCGCGGCGCGGCGCCGGCTGCGGCGCGTGGCGGCCTGCCGGGCGCGGGCGCGCTGGCCATCGCGGTGCTGGGCCTGGCCTTCGGCCTGTCCGCCACGGCGCTCGTGCTGTCCCGCGGCTGGGACCCCGGCGCCGTCGCGATCGGTCCCTGGGTGGCGCGCCCGCAGGTGGGCACGCCGTCGATCGACCCCTACGCGGCCGCGGACCTCGCCCGCAGCGGTGCCGTCCCCATGGCGGCCAACGAGGGGCTGGCGTTCCGGGCCACCACGGACGACACCGGTTACCGCCTGCTGCGCAGCTGCAGCTACCGCGTGGCGGGCGCCATGCCGGCGGCCCGGTTCTGGACGCTGACCGCCACCGGAACCGATGGACGCACGCTCGACAACCCGGCGCAGCGGACGGGCTTCACCTCACGCGACGTGGTCCGGGCGCTCGGCGGACGCTTCGTGATCGAGGTCGCGCCCGCGGCCCGGCCCGGGAACTGGCTGCCGCTCTCGGGCGAGGGACCGTTGACGCTGACGCTCCGGCTCTACGACACACCGCTGGCGGGCAATGGGGCGGAAGTCGCGACGGCGTCGATGCCCTCCCTCACCCGCGTGTCCTGCGCGCCGGCGGGCGCGACGACGGACGCGGCGCGATGAGCCAGAGGGGCATCACCGCCGGCCTGATGCTGCTCGCCATCCTGATGGTGGCGGGCATGGTCCATATCGTGTCGCTGCTGCTGGTGCCGCGGGTCGCGCCGGACGACGCCTTCGCGCGGGTCTCGGCCTTCGCGCCCGAGGGGGTCGTCAGGACGCTTCCGCCGGCCGCCTCGGCCGGGGATCCTCTGCCGGGCCGAGACCCGGCCCTGGTGGCCGCCGTGTGCCGCTACGACCTCGGCGGCGGGCCGCTCCGCGTGACGGCCGTGCTGGGCGACGAGGACTTCGTGGCGCTGACGCTGCACGCCCGCTCGGGCGTGGCGTTCTACGGCCTCAGCGACCGTGCCGCCAACGAGGGAAAGCTCGACCTCGTCATCATGACATCCGGGCAGCGGGAGGCCGCGGAGGCGCGCGATCCGCCCGATACGCCCGTGCGCGACGTGCGCGTGGTGGCGCCCGAAAGCCGCGGCTTCGTCCTGTTCGAGGTGATGCCCCGCATCGCCGGCGACGGCCGGGCCGGACGCGACCTCGCCTCAATACGCTGCGGCGTCGAGCACCCGGTCTGATCCGGAGGACGGACCGCGCCGCGCCGCGGCCGGGAACGAGACCGCATCCTCGTCCCGGCAGTAGCGCACGCCGGTGAAGAACAGGATGCGGGCTCCGCTGCGCGGCACGCCGAGGGCACGCTGCGGGCGGCGGCGTTCGGGCGGGAGGCTCACGACGTTTTGCATGCGGCTGTCCTCGACGAGAGCGATGCGGTCACATGGGCCGAGGCTGTCCGGATCCCGCCGGCCTGCGTCGACGATGCTCCGGCGCGGAACGTCGAGCACCGATCCCGTCCGGCATGAGGCTCTCAGTCGGGCGGGCGAGGTGGTGCTCCGGCCTCGCAGGACGATGAAGCGTCACGAAGGTTAATACAGTATCAACGAACCGCCCCTAAAACCGGAAGATCACGTCAATCTTCGATTCAGGGGTTTGTCCTATGGACCACGACGACGACCTTCGTGGATCACTGGAGCGCCTCGTCCGGCTCGGGCGCACGCCCGATGTCGACATCCGGCCCGTGCTGCTGCGCGTGCTGGTGGACATGTTCGCGCGCCGCCTCCACCACGCGCCGGGAGACCTCGTCCAGTTCGAGGACATGATCGGCCGGCTGCTCGACGACGCCGATACCGAGGTCCGCCGCTCGGTGGCCGAGAAACTCGCCGGCCACCCGGCCACGCCCCCGCGCCTGCTGGTCCGCTTCCTGGCCGAAGGCGGCGATGTCGCCGCCCCCGTGCTGGCCCGCGCCGCCGTCGACGGAGCGGCGCTGAGCCATGCGGCCGACTGGGGCACGACCGCCATGGCGATGGCGGTGGCGGGACGGCCGGACCTGTCCGCCGAGGCCGTCGAGAACCTGATCCGCCGGCCCGAGGCCGAGGTGCTGCGCGCCGTCGCCGGGAACGCCGCGGCGCCGCTCGCGCCCGAGGCCTTCCGCTATCTGGTCCGCCGCGCCCGCGACGACGATGCTCTGGGGCGCCTGCTGCTGCGCCGGCCCGAAGGGGGCGCGGCCGACCGGGCACCGCTGTTCTTCGCGGCCGACAGCGCCGAACGCGCCGCCATCATCCTGGCGGCGCGGCGCGAGGACCTCGGCCCCGAACCGGCGCCGACGCGCCTCACCGCGGACGAGACCGCAGCCCTGGAGCGGGTCGAACGCGCCGTCATGGCACCGGACCGCGACGGCTTCGACACGGCGCTCGCGATGGCGCTGAACGTGCGGCTCGACGACGCCTGGCGACTGATCGACGATCCCAAGGGGGAGCCGCTGGCGCTGGCGCTGGCCGCCATCGGCGCCTCGCCCGAACTCGCGGCCCGCGTCTTCATCCTCAGCGGGCCGGCGATCGGCCATTCCGTCATGGCGGTGCGCAGCCTCACGGCGCTCGTCGATGGCCTGCCGCGGCGCACCGCGGCCCGCCTCGTCGCCGCCATGACGCAGGCGGGCGGGCGGGCGCCGCGCAGATCGGCGGCCGAAGGCGACAACCGCGTCCGTAGCCGCGGCGAGGTGGAGACGCGTCGCCGCGGGGAGGATGCCCGGCCGACGCTTCGGTCGCGCGAGCGGGCGGAGGACATCGTGGCCGAGGCGCAACGCCGCATCCGCGGCGTGTGACGCGCCTTCGGCGCCTCCGCGTCGACCGATGCGTCAGCTGTCGATGCCGTAGCCCTGGCCCGGATGGAACACCCGGATGGGCTCGGCGGCGGCCGAGCCGGTCACGAGGTCGACGGCGGCCGCATGCGGGTCCAGGGCATCGCCGCCCGTGGCGGCCGGCGACGACAGGTCGGCCGAGGCCGACACGGCCGCGGCCTCGCCGGTGCCCGACACCGTGCCGTCGATCTGCGGGACCAGCCCCCGCGGCGCGAAGCTGCCGCCCGCGTAGAGCGATTGGTCCGACGCGATCCAGTGGCGGATCAGCAGCGCCTTGGGCCGGTTCAGCTTCATGGCGTCGATGTTGGTCGACACCAGGCCGACCACGGCGGGGATGACGGCACCGTCCGCGATACAGGTTGTCGCGAAGCGGCCCGCCGCTGTAGCCGGGAGACAGGCCCATGTTCGAGGTGAGGAGGTCGGACCGGGCCCCATCCTGCGACACCACGCCCTCGAGCCCGCTCTGGTTGCCGTCGCCCGACGCCGGATAGCCGCTCGCCACGACGTCACCCGTGATGAAGTCCGGGTCGAGCGCAAACTTGCCGTAGCGCGACAGGTCGGTCGACGTATTGATGATGGCGAAGTCGGACTGGGTCCCCGCGGGCGAGATCTTATCCCCGGCGTCCTGGACCTTGATGGTGTGGATCGACTGGAGACCCGGCAGGGCACCGGGTGGATTGTAGGTCCCGTTCTCGGGTGTGAAGCCCGGATAGACGCTCACCTTGTCGGCGGTCGCGTCCGTCCCCGCATCGTAGAGGAGATGCGCTGCCGTCAGGATCGTATGCGGCCCGATGATGACGCCCGACCCCTGGAACTCCCCTTGTCCCGGTATGTCGGCCAGGATGTAGCAGATCGCGTCGTTGGGAAACGTCGTGTAGGCCATCGATCATCCTGGTCGTGCCGCATCCGGTCCAGGGCGCCCCTCCCATCCACCGTCGCGCGGCATCAAAGCACAGAACGGCGGGGAGCGCGATGCGTCACGCGCCGCCGAGGTCGGCATGGCGGAAGCAGGTGACGACATGGTCGTTGACCATGCCGACCGCCTCCATCCAGGCATAGACGATCACCGGACCGACGAACTTGAAGCCCCGGGCCTTCAGCGCCTTGGACAGCGCGCGGGATTCGACCGTCTCGACCGGCACGTCGCCCTTCGTGGCCCAGGCGTTCTGCCGCGGCGTGCCGCCGACCGCGTCCCACACGAAGGCCGAGAAGTCCTCGCCCCGGTCCGCCATCGCCAGATAGGCCCGGGCATTGCCGACCGTGGCGTCGATCTTGGCACGCGACCGGACGATGCCGGCATCGGCCATCAGTGCCGCGGTCTCGCTCTCGCCGAAACGCGCCACGGCGCCGGGGTCGAAATCCCGGAAGGCGCGGCGGAAGGCATCGCGCTTGCGCAGGATCGTGATCCAGGCCAGGCCCGCCTGAAACCCGTCCAGCACCAGCTTTTCCCACAGGGCCCGGGAGTCGCGCTCCGGTACGCCCCATTCCGTGTCGTGATAGGCGCAATAGAGCGGGTCCTGGCCGGCCCAGGCACAGCGGCAGGAAGGCTCAATCACGACAGCAGCGCTCCAGGATGTCCAGCCAGGCCGCGAACCGTGGGCAGGCCGCCCGGAGGCGCGGCAGGCCGATATCGGCCGCCACGGTGGGACCGACGACGGTCTTCAACCCCGCGTAAGATGGGAAATGACGCATGATCCGCTTCGAGGGCGCCGTCTCGGACCCGCCGTCGACGTCCTCCGGTGCGAACCCGGCGATCTCCGCCTTGAGTGCCGCCACACCCACCGGCGCCTCGTCCGGCATCGCGCGGCCGAGCATATCCACGTCGCTGAGCAGCAGGGCCTCGTATTCGTGCAGTTGCAGATAGGGCGTGAATCGCCAGAGCCGCGACGTCTTGATGTCCTCCGCGAAGGCTCGCTCGAGTACGGTGATGCGCTCGGGCGCCGGGCGAGGCGGCGCGACAGACAGGCCCGGGAAATCGTCGGGGATGGCATAAAGGTCGAGCATGGTGGTGAACCACGTGTCGTCGCCATGTTTGTCCTCCATCTCGCGCCGGAGGACGTCGCGCAACTTCACGTAACTCGTCCACCCACCCTTATGGCGACGGCTGCTGGACCCTCTCCGGTTCGGCAGAAGGAGCGGGACGACGGTCGTGGTCGCGACGTCATGGAAATGTGGGGCGAGGACGAGGTTCACGAAGGCTTCTTCGGTCTGCCCCTCGCAGACGACATAGAGGCGGCGGATGGGCATGCCTCACTCCGCCGCAACCGAGCCCGGGCGGCCGCCGAGCAGGTTCATGTCCCAGAGCTCATCGAGGTCGTAGTCATCGAGCCACCCTTGCAGCCGGAGAGGATCGAGACGCCGGAACGAGGACGCGCGCGCGGGCCGGTCGACGACGAGGACGTTCTCGGGCTTGAGCACCCTCAGGAAGGCGGGGGATTGCGTGGCGACGATGCATTGCCGCGCCTGCGCGGTGGCTTCGAACAGCCCGACGACGATCCGCAATCCCGCGGGATGCAGGCCGAGTTCCGGCTCGTCCACGACAATGATGGCCGGCAGCGACGTCCAGGGTTGGAGCAGGAGCGTGACGAGCGCCATGGCGCGCAGCAGCCCGTCGGAGACCTGCCCCGGGCCGAAAACGGCCTCGGACCCCGTTTCCCGCCATTGCAGAAGTGCGAAGCCCTGGTCGTCCTCGATCGCGAAGTCGTCGAAGACGGGCGCCATCAGACGGATCGTCTTGACGATACGGTCGTAGTGGGACGGATCCGCTTCCCGCATCCGGAACAGGACGGCCGCAAGGTTCCCGCCGTCACCCCGCAGGTGGCGGCCGTCGTCGATCCTGACTTTGCGTTTGAGCGGCGACTCCGCCGAGGTGTCGTGGAACTGGAAGACGCTCAGGCCCCTCAGGAGCCGCAGGATCGTTCCTTGCGTCGTCCGACCCTGGTCGTCGCCGACCCGCAGGAGACCGGGGCTGCGATGTCCCGCACCGAAGTCCGACCGGCTCGGGCTTCCGCCCGGCCCCTCCGGAGAGAAGCGGATCCGCTCCTCGGTGAAGACCACACCATCCCCGGCCGCAGGGCCGAGCGCGAAGATGTATTCGTGCAGGCCCGCTGCCGTCGCGATGGCGATCTCCCCTCTGATCGATGAGGTCACCTTCGGTCCGTCGTGCAGCAGCGCCGCGGCGCCACCCATCCGTCCGACGAACAGGGACAGCCCGCTCTCCGACGACAGCATGACATTCAGCAAGCGCAGGAACGCGATGAGGTTCGACTTGCCGGAGCCGTTGGCGCCGATCAACACGTCGAGATCCGAGAACTCGATCTCCGCCGAAACGACCGAACGAAAGCCCTCGATCCTGAGCCGCTTCAGCTTCGGCCTGTCGCCCTCGCCCGGCATCGTGGTCCGCCTCATGCTGCTCCGCCGGGCGAGCTTTCACGCCGGCCCCGACCCCGTCAAGCCGAGAGCCGACGGCTCGTCGACGTCGAGCAGCACGGCCGTGTCGCGGACCTCGACCTCGCGGACCCGCGCGCCGTGCAGCAGGCGGCGCGCGCCTTCGTCGCCCGCGAGGGCCATGGCGGCCGGGAACAGGCTGCGGGCCAGCAGGGCGGGGTTGCCACGGCGTCCGCCGTGGACCGGGACGACGGCCTCGGTCCCGGGATCGGCCGCGAAGGCTGCGACGAGCGCGTCGAGCAGCGGCGGCGTCACGGCCGGCATGTCGCCCAGCAGCACCAGCGCGCCTGTGGCCTCGGGCGGCACGGCGCCGAGGCCGGCCCGCAGCGAGGACGCGAGGCCCGAGGCGAAGGCGGGGTTCGCCGTGAAGGCGACCGGCAGGCCCGCCAGCGCGGCGCGGACCGCGTCCGCCGCATGCCCGGTGACGACGATGACCGGCCCGGCCCGGCTCGCCAGCGCGGCTTCGGCGACGCGCCGCACCAGGGGCACGCCGTCGAACTCGGCCACCAGCTTCGTGGGCAGCCGGGGGTCGGCGGCCCGGTAACGGCTCGCCGTTCCGGCCGCCAGCAGCACGGCCGCCACCGCCGTCACGCCTCGCCCTCCCGCTCGTCGGCCGAAGCCTCGCCGGACCTCGGCTGCGGGCGGGACACGATCTCCATCAGCAACCCGCCCGCCCCGAGCGCACGGATATCGGCCGGCGTCACCGGTATGTCGGCGAGGAGCCGCTGGAGCACCCAGTCGAATCCGTTCTCCTTGGGGCTGCGGGCGCAGCCCGGCGCGCCCAGCACCGGCCTGCCGTCGAGGTGGCCCATCATCAGGAGGTTGCCGGGGTCGACCGGCATGCCGAGGTGGTCCACCGCGCCGCCGGCCTGTTCGAGCGCCGCCGGGATGACGTCGCGCCGGTCGGCGATCGCCGAGGCCCCGTAGACGATCAGCATGTCGTGGTCCGCCGCGAGAGCGCGCAGCACCCCGGCGAGCGCCTCGGCATCGTGGGCGACCTCGCGCGTCGACGCGATGGTCGAGCCCGTCGGCGCGAGCCGCCGCTCCAGCACCCGCAGGGTCTTGGCGACGACGGACGGTTTCAGGCCGGGCAGCAGGGTCGACACGACGCCGATGCGGCGCGGCCGATAGGGCGCGAGACGCAGGGGCGGGTCCTCGAGCGCGGCGACGGCCCGCTCCAGCACCTCGCCCTCGACCGCGAAGGGGATCACCTTCACGGTGCCGACCATCTCGCCCTCCTCGACGGCGCGGAAAGGCGGCGCGGTCGCGACCGTCAGCCGCTCGTCGACGGCGTTGACGCTGCCGACGCCGGCGGCGTCGACGAGCAGGACGCCCGGGCCGCCCGCGAAGATGTTGGCGCGACCCGTGAACGCACGGTCGATCCACAGGTGCCGCCCCGCCACGGCTCCGGCGAGCCGGCGCGCCGCGACATTCTCCTCGACGTCGCCGGGATCGAGCCGCGCCACGACGATCGAGCGGACCCCTGCCCGGCCGAGCGCCGCCACATGGGTTGCGGTGACGACGTCGCCCTTGCGCAGGGTCACGGCCTCGCCCTCCGGACTGCGCGCCTGGACGCCGTGTGCCGCGATGGCGCCGACCGCCTCGGCGACCGGGACGGGTCCGAACCTCACGCGCCGCGAGCCGCCGTCTCGGCGCGGCTCGGCTTCTTGCGCAGGGCCGCGATGACCTCGCCCAGCACCGAGACGGCGATCTCGGCCGGGCTGACGGCGCCGATGTCGAGGCCGATCGGCGCGTGGATCCGCGCCAGGCTGTCCTCCCCGTGGCCGGCCGCGGCGAAGCGGGCGACGCGGGCCGCATGCGTCTTCCTTGAGCCGAGAGCCCCGATGTAGAAGCAATCGGCCCGCAGGGCGGCGTCCAGGGCCGGATCGTCGATCTTGGGGTCGTGGGTCAGGACCGCGAGCGCCGTGAAGGGGTCGAGCCCCAGGCGCGCGAGCGCGGCATCGGGCCATTCGGCGAGGAGCGGCACGTCGGGAAACCGCTCGGGGGTCGCGAAGGCCGTCCGGGGATCGACGATGGTGACGTCGAACCCCGCCAACCTGGCCATGGGCGCCAGCGCCTGGCTGACATGGACGGCGCCGACGACGAGCAGCCGCACGGGGGGAACCTGAACGGCCAGGAAGACCGCCCGCCCGTCGTGCTGGACCGTGCCGCTCTTGCCCTGGCGCAGCGCCGCGGCCAGCGGCTCGGCCAGGGGGTCGGCCGCGACGTCCTGGGCGCGCACGAGCCGCTGCTCGTGGCTGGCGAGGTCCGTCACCACCACGGCGGCGCGCCGCGCCAGGCGCTCGGCATTGAGCCGCTGGAGGAGGTCGAGCCGCATCAGTCGATCCGCTCGACGTAGACTTTGATCTTGCCCCCGCAGGACAGGCCGACGCGCCAGGCCGTCTCGTCGGCGACACCGAATTCAAGCGTGCGCGGCGTGCCGTCGGCGATGACGTCCATGGCTTCCGTCACGACGTCGCCCTCGACGCAGCCGCCCGAGACGGAACCGACGAAGTTGCCCGCCTCGTCCACCACGAGATGGCTGCCCACGGGGCGTGGGGCCGAACCCCAGGTTTCCACCACGGTGGCGAGCGCCACCCCACGGCCGGAGCGCCGCCAGGCTTCCGCCCCGGCCAGGATATCGTCGTCGGTCGCCATCATGGTTCAGGTCCTCGCGCGGCGGCGATCCAGCGCTTCGGGTCGGCGGCGGGCGAACCCGAGACCGAGAGCGCCGCGCAGAGCTCGCCCACGGCCCTTAGATTGTGGATGGGACGGAACTCGTCAACGAAGGGCAACATGGCCCGGATGCCGGAGGCCCGGGCCTCGAACCCGTCGAAACGCAGCAGCGGGTTGACCCAGATGAGCCGGCGGCAGGAGCGCTGGAGACGGGCCATCTCGTCGCCGAGGTCGTCCGACACGTCCCGTTCGAGACCGTCGGTGAACAGGATCACGGTCGCGGCCCCGGCCCCGACCCGCCGCAGCCAGTGCCGGTTGAACAGGTGCAGGGCGGAGCCGATGCGCGTGCCGCCGGACCAATCCGGCACGGCGGCGCTGACCGCCGCCAGCGCATCGTCGACGTCCCGGTGCCGGATGGCGCGGGAAACGTCGGTGAGCCGCGTCCCGAACAGGAAGGTCGAGACGCGGCGCCGCGCCGCCAGCGCGTGCAGGAAGTGGAGGAAGACGCGCGTGTAGTCCGCCACCGATCCCGAGATGTCGCAGATGGCCACGACCGGCGGCGGCTTCTCGACCGGGCTGCAGCGCGCGAGGTCGATGGAGGCCCCACCGCCGCGCAGCGAGCGGCGGAACGAGCGGCGTGGATCGAGCGAAGCGCCGCGCGGGTCCGGCGCGAGGCGGCGCAGGCGGCGCCGGTCGTCCGGCAGGCGCAGCGCGCGGATGGCCGCCGTCGCGGCGGCGATCTCGGCGGCCGACATCTGGGCGAAGTCCTTGCCGCGCAGGACCTCTTCGGCCGAGACCGAGAAGCGCGCATCGAGATCGAGCGACGGCTGCGGGTCGGGCGTGCCCTGGGGCCGGCTGGTAGAGCGCGTCGGCGACGCGGCTCGCGCCGGCCTGGGCCTTGGGTCGGTCCCGGGTCTTTGGCGGTGCCTTCGGCGACATCGCCCCGATGAGCTGTTCGAGGAAGCCGCGGCGGCGCCAGAAGACGTCGAAGACGCCGTCGAACACGGCCGCTTGCTCGCGCCGCTTGACGAAGACGGCCTGCAGCGTGACGCGGAAATCCTCGCGGCTCGTCAGCGGCGCCGCCGTGACGGCCGCGACCGCGTCGAGCACCGCGCCGGGCCCGACCGGCAGCCCGGCCGCCCGCAGCGCACGGGCGAAGAACAGCAGGTTCTCGGGGAGACGGCCGGGCGGGAGACCGTCGTCGGCGGGGCCGATCGGAGCCGTCATGGCGGCGCTCAGCCGGCGCGCAGAGTTTCGACCTCGATCCGGCCGCCAGCGACCCGGTAGACGATCCGGTCACCGATGTTCACGATGCCGAGGTCCTGGTCGCGGTCGGGCAGGACCGCGGTCGCCCGGTCGCCGTGGAACACCAGGATCTGGTTGCCCCTGGTGGCGCCGAGCGCGGCCCAGCGCTTGAACTGCGCGTAGAAGGGCGCGCGCCGCCAGGCGGACGGGGCACCGGCATCGGGCGCCACCACGAGGCGGTGTCCCTCGATCTCGGTGTACATGACGAACCTGGCCCGGTCCGGGCCGCCACTCGGGCCCGAGGGCGGCGTTGCGCATCCAGTGACAGAAGAACAGCCGGCAGGTCTGCGGCCGCGCGTCATGGATGCCGCAGCCGCGCCCCTGGACGACGTGGCGGCACCATTGGCCATGGCGGCTTGTCGAGTTCGGGGATGCCGAAGGCCTTGCAGCACACCGTACAGGTCTCGCAGGACCGGCCGGGCACGAGGCTTGAGCGCCGCCGCGGGGCGAGGTCACGCCGGCAGCCTCGCCTCGGCCTGGACCTCGGCCGAGGATCGCCTTCGCCCGCGAACCGCTGATCCGGGCGATGTCGTCCTGGTACTTGAGCAGCACCCCGAGCGTGTCGTCGACCATCGCGGGGTCGAGCGCGACGGCATCGAGTTCCGTCAGCGCCGTGGCCCAGTCGAGCGTCTCGGCGACGCCCGGCGCCTTGAACAGGTCCTCGCCGCGCAGGCGCTGGACGAAGGCCACGAGCTCGCGCGTCAGCGCCTCGGCGGCGCCGGGCGCCTTCTCGGCCAGGATCCGGCGCTCCCGCTCGGCATCGGGATAGTCGATCCAGTGATAAAGGCAGCGGCGCTTCAGGGCGTCGTGGATCTCGCGCGTGCGGTTCGACGTGATGATCGACGATAGGCGGCTCGGGCGCCGCGATCGTGCCGAGCTCGGGCACCGTCACCTGGAAATCGGAGAGGATCTCGAGCAGGTAGGCCTCGAAGGCCTCGTCGGTGCGGTCGAGTTCGTCGATGAGCAGCACCGGGGCGCCGCCCTGCTGGGGTTCGAGCGCCTGCAGCAGCGGGCGCTTGACGAGGTAGCGCGACGAAAAGACGTCCTCCTGCAGCCTGTCACGGTCGGTCGTCGCCGCCGGCCTCGGCGAGGCGGATCGCCATCATCTGGCCGGCGTAGTTCCACTCGTAGACGGCGCTCGCGACGTCGAGCCCCTCGTAGCACTGGAGGCGGATGAGCCGGCGGCCCAGGGACGCGGCGAGGACCTTGGCGATCTCCGTCTTGCCGACGCCGGCCTCGCCCTCGAGCATGAGGGGGCGGTTGATGCCGCAGGCTCAGGAACAGCACGGTCGCGAGCGCACGGTCACCGATGTAATGGGCCCGCTGCAGCAGGGTCAGCGTCTCGTCGATCGTCGTGGGAAGCGGCGTCATGGCACTCCGGTCGTGCGGTCGCGGGCGGCGGGCGCCACCTTACAGCGGAGCGGAGAGCTTGCCAGTCCCCCCGCCCGGTGGCGGGCGCGCCTCAGCCCACGGCGGCCTTGACGGCGCGGCGCGCCATGACGCCGACGAGATGGGCACGGTACTCGGCGTCGGCGTGCATGTCCGAGTTGAGGCCGTCGGGCGACACCGAGACGCCGTGCAGCGCGCCCTCGGAGAAGTCGGTCTTGAGCGCCGCCTCGAGATCCCGCGCGCGGAACACGCCGGAGGCCCCCGCTCCCGTCACCGCCACCCGGACCTCGCCGTCGGCGCGCTCGGCGACGAAGACGCCCACCATGGCGTAGCGCGATGCGGGGTTGCGGAACTTCTCGTAGCCGGCCCGCTTCGGAATCGGCCACGCGATGGCGGTGATGATCTCGCCCTCCTGCAGCGCCGTCTCGAACAGGCCGCGGAAGTAGTCGTCGGCGGCGATCTCGCGGCGGTCGGTCACGATCGTGGCACCGAGCGCCAGGGCCGCGGCCGGGTAATCGGCGGCGGGATCGTTGTTGGCGAGCGAGCCGCCCATCGTGCCGCGCGCCCGCACGGCGGGGTCGCCGACGATGGCCGCCATGCCGGCGAGGGCCGGGATCGCCTCCTCCAGCACGCCGGACGTGGCGATCTCGCCGTGGCGCGCCAGAGCGCCGATGACGACCCGGTCGCCCTCGCGGCGGATGCCGGACAGGTCGGACCGCAGCGCCACGAGGTCGACGACGTCCGACGGGTTGGCGAGGCGGAGCTTCATGGCGGGCAGCAGCGTCTGGCCGCCGGCCATGAATTTCGCATCCGGGTTGGCGGACAGCAGCGCGGCGGCGTCGGCCACGCTGGCGGGCCGGTGATAATTGAAGGCGTACATGGAGACGATCTCCGGCGAAACGGTGCGGGCGGGCGACGGCGGTCCGACTATTCGGCCGCCATCTTCTGCGGCGTACGCCGGATGGCGCGCCAGACGGCACGCGGCGTCGCCGGCATGGCGATGTCCTCGTGGCCGAGCGCGTCCGTGATGGCGTTGATGACAGCGGGGGGCGCCGCGATGGCGCCGGCCTCGCCGCACCCCTTGATGCCGAGCGGGTTCGACGGGCAGCGCGTCTCGGTCGTCTCCACCGAGAAGCGCGGGAAGTCGTAGGCGCGCGGCATCTGGTAGTCCATGTAGCTGGCGGTCAGCAGCTGGCCGGAGCTGTCGTAGACGGTGCCCTCGAAGAGCGCCTGGCCGACGCCCTGGGCGATGCCGCCGTGGACCTGGCCCTCGACGATCATGGGGTTGATGAGCACGCCGAAATCGTCGACCGCCACCCAGCGTTGGATGCGCGTCACGCCCGTGTCGGGGTCGATCTCGACCTCGCAGATGTGGACGCCGGACGGGAAGGTGAAGTTGGTGGGATCGTAGAAAGCCCCTTCCTTCAGACCCGGCTCGAGCTCCTGCCCGTTGAACTTGTGCGCCACATAGGCCTGCAGCGCCACCGAGGCGAAATCGATCGACTTGTCGGTGCCCTTGACGGTGAACTTGCCGTCCTTGAACTCGATGTCGCCCTCGGCCGCCTCGAGCACGTGGCCGGCGACCTTGCGGGCCTTGGTCTCGATCTTGTCGAGCGCCTTCACGATGGCCGACATGCCGACCGCGCCCGAGCGGGACCCGTAGGTGCCCATGCCCATCTGCACCTTGTCGGTGTCGCCGTGCACGATGGAGACGTTGTCGATCGGGATGCCGAGCCGGTCGGACACGAGCTGGGCGAAGGTCGTCTCATGGCCCTGGCCATGGCTGTGCGAACCGGTGAGCACCTCGACGGTGCCGACCGGGTTGACGCGGACTTCGGCGGATTCCCACAGGCCGACGCCGGCCCCGAGCGAGCCGACGGCGGCCGAGGGGGCGATGCCGCAGGCCTCGATATAGGCCGAGAAGCCGATGCCGCGCAGCATGCCGCGCCGCTCGCTCTCGGCCCGCCGGGCCGGGAAGCCCTTGTAGTCGACCGTGGCGAGCGCCTTGTCGAGCGAGGCCGCGTAGTCGCCGACGTCGTAGCACATGATGACGGGCGTCTGGTGCGGGAAGCTCGTGATGAAGTTGCGGCGGCGGAACTCCGCCGGATCCTGCTTCAGCTCGCGCGCCGCCACCTCCATCAGGCGCTCGATCACGAAGGTCGCCTCGGGGCGCCCTGCCCCGCGGTAGGCATCGACCGGTGCGGTGTTGGAATAGACGGCGTCGACCTCGACGTAGATGGCCGGGATGTCGTACTGGCCCGACAGCAGCGGCGCGTAGAGGTAGGTCGGCACCGAGGACGCGAAGGTCGACAGATAGGCGCCGAGGTTCGCGACCGTGTGGACGCGGACCCCGAGGATCTTGCCGTCCGCGTCGGTGGCGAGCTCCGCATGGGTGACGTGGTCGCGCCCGTGCGCGTCGCTCAGGAACGCTTCGGTCCGCTCGGCGGTCCATTTCACCGGCCGGCCGACCTTCTTGGCCGCCCAGACGCAGACCGTCTCTTCGGCGTAGATGAAGATCTTGGAGCCGAAGCCGCCGCCGACGTCCGGCGCGATGACGCGCAGCTTGTGCTCGGGCGCGATGCCGATGAAGGCCGACAGAACCAGCCGGGCCACGTGGGGGTTCTGGCTCGTCGTGTAGAGCGTGAACGTGTCGGTCCCGGCATCCCAGTCGCCGACCGCGGCGCGCGGCTCCATGGCGTTGGGGATCAGCCGGTTGTTGACGAGGTCGATCCGGGTCACGTGGGCGGCGCGCGCGAAGGCGGCCTCGGTCGGCTCCTTGTTGCCGAGGTGGAACTCGAAGACCGTGTTGTCGGGCGCCACCTCGTGGACGGGCTCGCCGCCCGCCGTGCGGGCCGTGGCGGTGTCGACGACGGCGTCCAGCACCTCGTAATCGACGACGATCTTCTCGGCCGCGTCCTTGGCCTCGGAATAGGTATCGGCGATGACCACGGCGACATGATCGCCGACGTAGCGCACCTTGCCCTGCGCCAGGGCCGGATGCGGGCCGGCCTTCATGGGCGAGCCGTCCTTGGAGTGGATCATCCAGCCGCAGATGAGCCCGCCGACCTTGTCGTCGGCGAGGTGCTGCCCCGTGTAGACGGCGACGACGCCCGGCGCGGCCTCGGCCTCGGCCGTGTCGATCGACAGGATCCGCGCATGGGCATGGGGCGAGCGCAGGAAGAAGGCATGGGCCTGGCCGTGACGGTTCACGTCGTCGACGTACTGGCCCTTGCCGGTGATGTAGCGCTGGTCCTCGCGACGGAGGACGGGGGCGCCGATGCCGGTTGCACTCATGGTTTCCTCCGAAACATGGGGCGCCGGGCGGCTTCATGGGACCTCCGCGGCCCATATGGCCCGGGGTCCGCCGCTCCGGCGTGGGCTTATGCGGGCGACGCTTACTCGGCCGCGATGGCGGGGATCTCCGCCGGAGCCCCCATGGCCTCGGCGCCGGCCGCGACCGCTTTCACGATGTTGTGGTAGCCGGTGCAGCGGCAGATGTTGCCCTCGAGCTCCTCGCGAATCGTGTGCTCGTCGAGGTGGTTGCCCTTGCGGGCGACGAGGTCGATGGCCGTCATGATCATGCCGGGCGTGCAGTAGCCGCACTGGAGCCCGTGGTGCTGGCGGAAGGCCTCCTGCATGGGATGCAGTTCGCCGCCCCGCGAGAGACCCTCGATCGTGGTGACCGCCATGCCGTCGCAGGAGAGCGCCAGCGAGGTGCAGGACTTGATGGCCTTCCCGTCGACGTGGACCACGCAGGCGCCGCACTGGCTGGTGTCGCAGCCGACATGGGTCCCGGTCAGGCGAAGGTCGTTGCGCAGGAAATTGACCAGCAGGGTGCGGGGATCGACGTCCCGCCGCACCGCCTTGCCGTTCACCGTCATGGAGACCGTCGGCATGAACCCTCCCGCCCTGTCATCCGGTGCGGCGTCGCGGCCGCATCCCGGTTGTCTTTCGGCCAGTCTGGAACGGCTCCAACCGACGGTCAAGCCGATGTTGAAGCTGCGGCGCGGGGCCGCGACGGCGCCCGGCGCGCGCGGGGGCGCCGCGTCACGGCACCGGCAGCGCCGGCGTCGCGACCGGCTCGCCGACGCAGGCCGCGGCGAAACTGGCGAAGAACTGATCGGCGGTCTTCTTGGCCACGCCGTCGATCAGGCGCGCGCCCATCTGGGCGATCTTGCCACCGACGGTCGCCTGCACGTCGTAGCGCAGCAGCGTCCCCTCGGGGACCGCCACCAGCGCCACGTCGGCCCCGCCCTTGGCGAACCCCGCGATGCCGCCCTCGCCGGCGCCGCTGATGCGATAGCCGTTGGGGGGATCGAGGTTCGACAGTTCGATGTTGCCTTTGAAGGTGGCGCTGACCGGGCCGATCTTCATCTTGAGCGAGGCCGTGAACGTCGTGTCGGACGTTCGCTCCATCGACTGGACGCCCGCGATGCAGGATTTGAGCACCTCGGGGTCGTTGAGCTTGGCCCAGACCGTGTCGCGGTCCGCCGGAAGCGTGACCTCGCCCTTCATCTCCATCGCCATCGCTTCCGCCCCGTCACGCGTTCTGTGGCGTCAGCCTAGACCGCGCTCCGTGTTTCGCAAAGGCCTCCGAGGCCTGGAACGGCCCGCGAAACCGGTGCCGGCGAGCTTCCAGCGCCGGGCGACCGCGAGGCCGCTCGGACCCGACCCTTCCCGCTCGAGCCCGAAGTCAGTGCGCCGAGGACGATGCCGCGGCGGCCTGAGCGGCCGCGAGCTCGGCGTCGCGCGCCGTGACGGCCTGGTAGGCGGGACGGGAGGTGACGCGCTCGATATAGGCCCCGATGGTCGGCGTCCGGTCGACGATGCCGAATTGGGTGAGCCAGCCGAAGGCGCCGCCCCACAGCACGTCGACGGCGGTGAAGCGCGTCCCGAGCAGGTACGGGGCGCGGTCGAGCTGGTCGGTCACGGTCTTGAGGACCGTGTCGTAATCGCCATAGGGCGACATGGCCCGGCCCGCCGGCTCGCGCTTCATCGCCCGGTCGACACAGGCGGGCTCGAAGGACGAGCCATAGAGGGCCATCCAGCGCAGATAGGGGCCGCGGAGCGGGTCGCCGATCGGCGGCGCGAGCCCGCGTTCGGGGAAGCGGTCGGCCAGGAACAGGAACACGGCGACCTGTTCGGTGACGAGGGCGTCGCCGTCCAGCAGCGCCGGGACCTTGCCCATGGGGTTGACGGCCAGGAAGGCGGGTTGGCGCTGCTCGCCGGCCTTCATGTCCAGCACCACGACGTCGACATCCGCCCCGAGTTCCTCGACGAGGACCATGGCGCCGCTCGAGCGGGTCTGGGGCGAATGGTAGAGCTTGATCCGGTTCACGCGCGATCCCTCCCGGTCCCGACGCTTCAGCGCACGATCACGTTGGTGAACTGCCACGGGTCGTCGCGGTCGAAATCCTCCGGGAAGAGGATGCCGCGCCCTTCGGTGGGCGTCCAGTCCGTATAGGCCCCGACCACGGGGCCGAGGTAGGGCGTCTGCACCTCGAGGCAGCGGCGGAAGTCGATCTCGTCGGCCTCGACGATGCCGGCGTCCGGGTTCTCGATCGCCCAGACCAGGCCCGCCAGCACCGCCGAGGTCACCTGCAGGCCGGTGGCGTTCTGGTAGGGCGCGAGGCGGCGCGTCTCCTCGACCGAGAGCTGCGAGCCGTACCAATAGGCATTCTTGCCGTGGCCGTAGAGCAGCACGCCGAGTTCGTCGATGCCGTCGGTGATCTCGTCCTCGTTCAGGATGTGGACGTGGGCCTGGCGCTCCCAGGCATTGCCGGCCATCTCGTCGAGCGACAGCACGGCATCGTCGGCCGGGCGGTAGGCATAGTGGCAGGTGGGGCGGTAGACGGGTTTCCCGCCCTCCGTCACCGTCAGGTAGTCGGCGATCGAGATCGCCTCGTTGTGGGTGACCAGGAAGCCGTGCTGCGGACCGGCCGTCGGCGTCCAGGAGCGCACGCGGGTGCCGGCGCCGGGGCGCATCAGGTAGATGGCGCAATCCGGCCCGAAGTCGTGGTGGCGGCCTTCCTCGGGCAGCTTCTTCTCGTGCGTGCCCCAGCCGAGTTCCGCCGGCTGCAGGCCTTCCGAGACGAAGCCTTCGACCGACCAGGTGTTGACGAAGGTGCCCATGGGCTTGGGCGACCTGGCGCGCTGCGTGTCGCGCTCGGCGATGTGGATGCCCTTGACGCCGAGCTGCATGGCGAGCCGGCCCCAGCCCTCGCGGGTGGTCGGCTCGGGCGCCGCATGGCCGACGGCCGCGGCGACGTCGAGCAGCGCCTGCTTGACGAACCACGACACCATGCCGGGGTTGGCCCCGCAGGTGGAGACCGCGGTCGGGCCGCCGGGGCGGCGGCGGCGCAGGTCCATCAGCGTTTCGCGCAAAGCGTAGTTGGAGCGCTGCGACACGGACAGGCGGGTGTCGGTGTAGAAGCCCGGCCAGGGCTCCACGACCGTGTCGATGTAGAGCGCGCCGATGTCCTTGCAGAGGTCGATGAGGGCGACCGAGGACGTGTCGACCGACAGGTTGACGACGAGCCCCCTCTCGCCGCCGGCGGTCAGCAGCGGGGTGAGGACCTCGGCGTAGTTGTCGCGCGTGATCGCCAGCTTCTCGAACCGGATGCCGCGCGCGTCGAGCAGGCCGCGGTCCGCGTCGTCCGGCGCGATGACGGTGAACTTGGCCCGGTCGTGCGCGATGTGCCGCTCGATCAGGGGCAGCGTGCCCCGGCCGATCGAACCGAAGCCGATCATCACGATGGGACCGTCGAAACGGGCGTGGACCGGCCAATCGGTCATGGGGCGAGCTCCTGTTGTGCACCGCAGTGCCGTCGCCGCCATAGACCCAAGGGCGCCGTCATGGTCAAGGCGCCGGGACCGTCATCGACCGCTCGACGTCACAGCTTGGGCGCCGGAGCCGCCTTCTTTTCCTTCTGCATCTCGGCCAGCACGTCCTTGGCGACGCCCTCGCCCCAGTGCTGGCCGACGAGCATCATGCTCTTGGCGATCTCGGGCTGCTTGGCCAGCAGGTGCTGGCCGGCCGGCGTCCTGTAGAAGCCGAGGAGGTCGTCGAGGTCGGGCTCGGTGAACTCCCGGGCGTAGACGGCCGCCACGAGGTCGACGAAGTCCGGGATGCCCGCCTCGAACTTCGCCTGGAACCGCTGCAGGTAGGTGTCGACGCCCTTGGGATCGCCGGGGGCCTGCTGGGCGAGCAGGCCGCGCATCTGGTTCATCATGACGGGCATGACCACGCGCATGTTGTCGGCGGCATGGGCCGTCTCGACCACCTGGCGGGCGACCGCGAGTCGGCTCGCGTCGTCGGCGCGTGCCGCCGGGGCCGCGGCGACCAGCCCCGATGCGACGATGGCGAAGGCGATGCGGCGCATGGCGAGTCTCCCGACCTCGGCCGAGGATGCCGACACGGCACGGTAGCCCGAGATGCTACCAGAGTAGAGCCTGCCACGCCGTTGTCGAAGTGGAACTTCGACCCTCGGCCGGCGATCGGCGCCTGTTTCGGAGCCGGCATCGCCGTCGAGGCCGGCGAGGCCGATCCGGGTCCCTTGGTTCTCCAGGGCCCTTGAGTCTCCAGGTTTCCTCAGGCGGCCCGGCGGAGGGGATCCTCGGCGCGGCGCTCCACGATGAGCCCTGTGGCGACGACCCGGCCCTCGGCCCCGGAGAAGCCGCCCGGCCGCAGCGCGAGGCCCAGGAACCGCGCGCGGTCGACGGGGCCCGGCAGCGTCAGCTTGTCCACCGGCGCCGCCGTGAAGCCGAAGCGCGCGTAATAGGGCGCGTCGCCGACCAGCATCACGGCCCCGTGGCCGAGCCGGGCGGCGCGTGCCAGCCCGTGGCGGATCAAGGCACCGCCGATGCCGGCCGAGCGATGGCTGTCGGCCACCGCCAGCGGTCCCAGCATCAGGGCCGGCGCGCGCCCGCATTCGACGTGCCAGAACCGCAGGGTGGCGACGATGCGGGCGCCGTCGACGGCGACGAAGCTCAGCCCGTCGGCCGGCGCGCGACCATGGCGCAGCCGCTCGCAGGTCTTGGCGAATCGGGCGAGGCCGAAGCTGGCGTCGAGCAACGCTTCGCGCGCCACGGCGTCGCGCGGGCGCTCGTCCCGGAGCACGAAGCGCCCGCGCCCGCCGAGGGACGCCTGGGCGAGACTCACGACGGAGGCGACCGCCGCGAGGGCGGGGACAGATGTGGTGACCATCACGAGGCAGTCCTCAACCGATGCGGTCGGGGCCGGCCGCCGGGACGCGGCGGCCGGGACGGTTCGTCAGGACGACAGGCGCGGGCGGGCCGAGTCCGGCCGCGACGGAACACCCGTCGCGCCGGAGCGTCGACCTGCGACGACGCCCGTCGTGCGGGGGCCGGCGAGGCCCGTCAGATGACGTAGGACTTCAGCGGCGGGAAGCCGTTGAACCCGACGGCCGAATAGGTCGTCGTATAGGCTCCCGTTCCCTCGATCAGCACCTTGGAGCCGATCGCCAGCGAGACCGGCAGCTCGTAGGGCTCCTTCTCGTAGAGCACGTCGACGCTGTCGCAGGTCGGCCCGGCGATGATGCAGGGTTCCGTGGCCTCGCCGTCGAACTCCGTGCGGATCGGGTAGCGGATCATCTCGTCCATGGTCTCGGCGAGGCCGTTGAACTTGCCGATGTCGAGGTAGACCCAGCGCATGCGGTCCTCGTCCGACTTCTTCGACACGAGGACGACTTCGGCCTCGATCATGCCGGCATTGCCCACCATGCCGCGACCCGGCTCGATGATGGTCTCGGGGATGCGGTTGCCGAAGTGCTTGCGCAGCGCCTCGAAGATCGCCTTGCCGTATTGTTTCACGGCCGGGACGTTCTTCAGATACCGGGTCGGGAAGCCGCCGCCGAGGTTGACCATCTGGAGCGCGATGCCGCGCTCGGCGAGGTCCCTGAAGATCGCCGCCGAGGCCGCGAGCGCGCCGTCCCACATGCGCGGATTGCGCTGCTGCGAGCCGACGTGGAACGACAGGCCGTAGGCCACGAGCCCGAGGCGGTGCGCGTGTTCGAGCACGCGGCCCGCCATGTCGGGCGCGCAGCCGAACTTGCGCGACAGGGGCCACTCGGCGCCCGAGCCGTCGCACAGGATGCGGCAGAACACCTTGGCGCCCGGGGCGGCGCGGGCGACCTTCTCGACCTCGGCCTCGCAATCCACCGCGAAGAGCGACACGCCGTAGGCGTGGGCACGGGCGATGTCGCGCTCCTTCTTGATGGTGTTGCCGAAGGAGATACGGTCTGGCGCGGCACCGGCGGCGAGGACCTGCTCGATCTCGACGACCGAGGCCGTGTCGAAACACGAGCCGAGCTTGGCCAGAAGGTCCAGCACCTCGGGGGCCGGATTGGCCTTCACGGCATAGAAGACGCGCGTATCGGGCAGCGCCTTGGCAAAGGACGTGTAGTTGTCGCGCACGACATCGAGGTCGAGCACCATGCAGGGGCCGTCTTCGGTGCGGCGGCGGAGGAAGTCGACGATACGGTCGGTCATGGCGGCATCCCTTTTGGCGCCGCGAGGCGCCGAAACTGATTGAGAAAGGGTGCGGGGACACGGATCGTCGTTCGCTCGCGCGGTGGAGAACGCGAACGGCGATAAGACATGGCCAACCGCGACCGGCCGGACCGTCGATCCACGGGACACGTGGAACGGCGACGCGCCGATCAGATGCTGCGCCGTTGGCGCGACGCGGCACGGCCGGAGCCGTTCCGTGAAGAGCCATCGATTGGAAGGGGAAATCCCTTCCGCACGCCCGGCAAGAAAGACAAGCCTCTTCGGTACGCCGACCTTTGGAGGGTCGACAGAGACGAAAAAGCCCGGTCCGTCGTTGCTTTAAGTCGCGTCCCCCGTTTGAGACGGGGTTCGCCGGTTCGCCTCCGGCTGCCGGTTGGATCTGACGGTTTATCGGCCTCTTGTCCGAACCCCGCCAACCGACACGCGACCACAGGCACGTGCGAAATTGGGCAAGGGCAGAGATAGGGAATACCGGACCGCCGCACAAGCGTTTTTTGCGGCTTTCTTTGACGCAGCGGAGGTGGCTCAAGCTTCGGAAAGGCTTGGGCAATTCTGCGGCCCCGCGCCGACGGCCGGCTGCCGCGGCGATCCGTCCGGCGCGGCACCGCGTTGGCGGCCTGCGCGCGTGCCGCGCGCGGCTCCCTCACCATGACCCGGTGCCCCATGACCGACGCCCCGATGCCGCTCCGAATCGCGATCCTCGACGATTATCAGGACGTCGCCCGGGGGCTCGCCGACTGGAGCGGACTGCCCGACGCGACGCTGGTCGCCTTTCACGACCATGTGGCGGACCGGCAACGCCTGGCGGAGCGCCTCGCGCCCTTCGACGTACTGGTGCTGATTCGCGAGCGCACGCCGCTCGACGCCGCGCTCGTCGCCGCCCTGCCCCGGCTGAAGCTCGTCGTCACCATGGGCCTGTGGAACGCCGCCATCGACGTCGCGGCCTGCCGGGCGCGCGGCATCCCGGTCTGCGGCACCGCCGGCGGAGACCCCGATGCCACGCCGGCCCTCGCCTGGGGCCTCGTGCTGGGCGTGACGCGCGGCATCGCCCGGCAGGCAGCCTCGGTCGCCGCCGGGGGCTGGCAGCTCGGCCTCGGCACCGACCTCAGGGGCGCGACGCTGGGCATCCTGGGCCTCGGCCGGATCGGCCGGCGCGTGGCGGAGTTCGGCCACGTCTTCGGCATGCGCTGCATCGCCTGGAGCCAGAACCTCGCCGCCGAGGACGCGGCCGCGGTCGGCGTCGAGCGCGTCGAGAAGGACGCGCTCTTCGCCGAAGCCGACGTCCTGACCGTTCATCTCAAGCTCGGCGACCGCACGCGCGGCCTCGTCGGCGCGCGCGAACTCGGGCTGATGAAGGCCGGCGCCTATCTGGTCAACACGTCGCGGGGGCCGATCGTCGACGAGGCGGCGTTGATCGCGGCGCTGCGCTCCGGACGGCTGGCCGGGGCGGGACTCGACGTCTTCGACACCGAGCCGCTGCCCCTCGACCATCCGTTCCGCACCCTGCCGACCGTGCTGGCGACGCCCCACATCGGCTACGTCAGCCGGGCCACCTATGCGGCAGCCTTTCCCCAGATGGTCGAAGCCATCGCGGCCTGGCGCGCCGGGACGCCGGTCCGCGTGATCGCGGGGTGATGCCGAGGGCGGCCGTCGAGAGCATCCGGCTCGCGCGGCATGTCTTCAGTCTCTCCATCCCGTCAGGACCGGGCCCGTCCCGGCCCCCTACGCCGTTCGGAGCCGCGCCTCGCCCCGGACGGCCCCGGCCCGAGGCCCCGCGGCGTGCCCTGCGCTCACGCGAGATGCTGTAGGCCGTGCTTTTGCACGTGGGAGAGCCGCTCGAGCGCGGCACCGCTCGGCTTCTTGGCACCGGTCTCCCACCGTTCGACCATGCTTTCGCTCGTGTCGAGCGAGCGGGCGACCACAGGCCGACGGACATCGTGCGCCTCGCGGAGCTGCTCGATCTGCGCGGGCTCGATTGGATGCGGAACGCGCAGGCAAGGCTCGTCGAACCGGCGCATCGTCGCCCTAGCGATGGTTCCAGTCCGAAAGCTGAGGGCCGTCAAGAACCATGGAGCGCCATGTCGTCCCGATGGATCATCTCGGCACGACCACTGGCGCCCGTGATGCCTTCGATGTCGCGGCTGTTGCGGCCGACGAGGCGGACGGCGGTGTCGCTGTCGTAGGCCGAAAGACCGCGGCCGAGCTCGTTGCCGAGATGGTCGAGGATGCGGAGGCAGTCGCCGCGCACGAAGGTCCCCATCACGGCCACGACGCCGGCGGGCAGCAGGCTCGCGCCCTGGGCGAGCGCGCGCGCCGCGCCGGCGTCCACCACCGCGGCGCCGCGCGGCTCGAGCGTGCCCCCGATCCACACCTTGCGGGCCGCGCGGGGGTTCGACGGGGTCGTGAACCACGTGCAGCGCCCGCCGTCGCGGATCCGGCTGATCGGCTGGAACACGCGACCGTCGGCGATGACCATGTGGGTGCCCCCGGCGGTCGCGATCTTGCCGGCCTCGATCTTGGTGCGCATGCCGCCGCGCGAATCGATGGAAGCCGCCCCGCCCGCCATGGCCTCGATCGCGGCATCGATCCGCTCGACGATCGGGATCAGGCTCGCCGACGGGTCCTGGGCGGGCGGCGCGGTATAGAGGCCGTCGATGTCGGACAGGAGGACGAGGAGGTCGGCCGACGCCATCGTGGCGACCCGGGCCGCCAGGCGGTCGTTGTCGCCGTAGCGGATCTCGCTCGTCGCCACCGTATCGTTCTCGTTGATGACCGGCACGGCGTGGAGGCCGAACAGGCGCTCCATCGTGGCCCGGGCGTTGAGGTAGCGGCGACGCTCCTCGGTGTCGCCGGGCGTGATCAGCACCTGCCCGGCCGTGATGCCGCGCACCCCCAGCACCTCGGCCCAGGTGCGGGCGAGCGCGATCTGCCCGACCGCGGCGGCGGCCTGGCTGTCGTCGAGCTTGAGGGGGCCCTGCGGCAGCTTGAGCACCCGCCGGCCGAGCGCGATGGCGCCGGAGGACACCACCGCGACGTCGGCACCGCCCCGGTGCAGCCCCGCGATGTCGTCGCCCAGCGCTTCGAGCCAGGCGCGCTTGGGCGTGCCGGCCTCGGCATCGACCACGAGCGACGAGCCGACCTTGATGACGATGCGGCGGAAACGGTCGAGCGAGGGGGTCATGGGGTCTCGGGAGCGGCGCCGCGGATCGGGCGCCATCGCGCCCGGGCGCGGCTTTGTCAAGCAACGCGCGACGGACCGCGGACGTTGGTGCGCCGACCACGAGGAGGACCCGGCATGGACGATCCCCACGACCTCCGGCGCTTCCTCGACGCGCAGGCGCCGGTCATCGCCACCGTCCTGTCCGAGCTGTCGGCGGGGCGGAAGCGCAGTCACTGGATGTGGTTCGTGTTCCCGCAGATCGCCGGGCTGGGATCGAGCCCCATGGCGCAGCGCTATGCCATCGGATCGCTCGCCGAAGCCCGGGCCTATCTCGGCCACCCGGTGCTGGGCGACCGGCTGCGGCGCTGCACCGCCCTCGTGCTGGGACACGAGGGGCGCAGGCTCGCCGACATGCTGGGTTCACCCGACGACATGAAGTTCCGCTCCTCCATGACGCTGTTCCACGAGGCGGACCGGGAGGAGCGGCTGTTCCGGGACGCGCTCGACCGCTTCTGCGCCGGCACGGCCGACCCCGCCACGCTGGCCAGGCTGTGAGGCCCCGGCCGCGCCCGGCCGGCACGATCAGAACCAGCCCTTGGCCTTCAGCCAGACGACCGGGACCACGATGCTGATCAGCGTCAGGCCCAGGCCCCACTGGTAGCCGTACTGCCAGTCGAGTTCGGGCATGTTCTTGAAGTTCATGCCGTAGAGGCCGACCACGAAGGTCGGCGGGATGCCGATCACCGAAGCGATCGTCAGCAGCTTGAAGGTGCGGTTCTGCTCGATGTTGATGTAGCCGAGCGTCGAATCGAGCAGGAACTGGACCTTGTCGGTCAGCCGCGTCTCGTAGTCGTCCAGCGCCGCGACGTCCTGCTTGAGCACCTCGATGCGCTCGCGGTGCTGGTGGGTCAGGCGGTCGCCGGCCTTGTTGGCCAGAAAGGTCAGGAGCCGGTTCAGCCCGAGCAGGCTGTCGCGGGCGTGCGAGGTCGTGTCGCCGCTGCGGCCCACGGTCTGGAGCGTCAGGCTGAGCCGGCGCTCGATGCGGACCGGCTTGTGGCGGTCCTCGCCCTTGGTGATCCCGAAGATGTCCCGCGACACGGCATCGAGCTCGGTGCCGACGGATTCCATGCCGTCCGCCATGCGGGCGATGACGCTGTCGAGCAGACCCAGCAGGATGTCCACGGGCGCGTCGACCGGGACGGTGCCGTGCCGGGCCTCGATATAGTCGCTGAAGCTCTTGAGCTCGTGGGCGCGGATCGTCACCAGCAGGTTCTTGCCGAGCACGAAACCGACCGGGATCGTGTGCAGCTCACCGTCCTCCCTGTAGAGCACCGGCATCGACATCATCAGCACGTCGTCCTCGACGACGAGCCGGCTCGACGTCTCGATCTCGGCGAGTTGATCGGCGCGCGGCAGGACGAGGCCGGTCGCGCGCTCCACCTGGGCGTCCTCGGCGTCGGAAGGGTCGATGAGGTCGATCCACCGCGTCGCCTCGGGCAGGGTCAGCGGCGCGGGAGAACCGGGGGCGACGCAGGCCGCGACGCAGGAATCATAGAACGTGATCATGACACCTTTTGGCGCAGCAGCGACGACATGGCCATGACGAACAAAGCCGCGCTCGGACGCGTCCCGTCAGCGCTTCATCGGACGCCGGATGGCGCGGCGCTCGCGCCCGTCCGGGCGCTTCTCGTTCAGCAGCTTGCGGAACTCGTCGCGCTTCTCGTGGACCGACGCGATCACGTGGCCGGCCGCGACGCCCATGTCGACGAGGGCCGCCTCGCTGAGCTGCAGGCTGGCCTCGATGGTTTCGGGCACGGCATCGGTGGCGCCGAGGTCGTAGAGGCGGCGCGCCTGTTCGGCGTCGCGGGCGCGGGCCACGATGGTGAGGTCGGCGCGCTCGGCCCGCGCCGTCGCGACGACCTCCTCGGCGACGCGCGGGTCGTTCAGCGTGAGGACCAGGCCGCGGGCGGCCGACAGGCCGCATTTCCGCAGGAACTCGTGGCGCGTCGCGTCGCCGTAGAACACGGGCGCGCCCGCATCCCGCTCGCGCCGCACCAGCCGGGCGTCGCCGTCGACGGCGATGAACGGGAGCCCGTGCAGCGTCACCATCTCGCCGACGAGCCGCCCGACCCGGCCGTAGCCCACGATGATGACGCGCGCCTCGCCGTCGTCCGGCGGCGCTTCGTCCGGGACCGCCAGCGCGGCGGGGCGGCGGCCGAGGCCTTCGCCGACCCGCGCCAGGAGGGGGATCAGCATCATGCTCAGCGTCACCGCCACGGTCGTGATGTGGGCGACGGGCCCGGGCAGGAGGCCGGCGGCCGCGGCCTGCCCGACCAGCACGAAGGCGAACTCGCCGCTCGGGCCGAGCAGCAGCGCGACCTCGCCCGAGACCCCGCGCGGCAGGCGGAACAGGCGCGCGACGCCGTAGACGAGGACCGCCTTGACGAGGATGACGCCGAAGCACAGCACCAGGATCAGCTCGGGGGCGGCCACGATGGCGGACAGGTCGAGCCCGACGCCGATCGACACGAAGAACAGGCCGAGCAACAGGCCCTTGAAGGGCTCGATCGTCACCTCGATCTCGCGGCGGAACTCGGTCTCGGCCAGGAGCAGGCCGGCCAGGAAGGCGCCGAGCGACATCGACAGCCCGCCGGCGACCGCCACCGCGCCGGTGCCGATGACCACGAGCAGGCACGCCGCCATGAACAGCTCGGTGGATTTCGTCGCCGCCACGACGTGGAACAACGGCCGCAGCACGAGGCGGCCGAGCAGGACGATGAGCCCCAGCGCCAGGGCGGCCGGGCCGAGCGTCACGAGCAGTTCCACGCCGAGACCCGCGTCGTGCGGCCCGGACAGCGCCGTCACGGTGAACAGGAGCGGCGCGACGGCGAGGTCCTGGAACAGCAGCACGGAGAAGACCGTCCGCCCCGCCGTGGAATTGAGGTGCCGCCGCTCGGCCAGCACCGGCACGGTGACGGCCGTCGACGACAGCGCCAGGGCGAGTCCCAGCACGATCGCGCCGACGGGCGGCAGGCCGGCGAGGGCGGCCGGCACCGCGACGAGGCCCGCGCAGCCGGCGAGCTGGAGCGCACCGAAGCCGAAGACGAGGCGGCGCAGGCGCGACAGCCGCTCGAACGAGAGTTCCAGCCCCACCATGAAGAGCAGGAACACGACGCCGAATTCGGCGATGTCGTCGAGCCGGTGATCGTCCGTGATGGTCAGCGGCGCCAGCACCGGCACCAGCCGCGCGAGGGCGCCGAGGCCGAAGGGGCCGAGCGCCACGCCGGCGATGAGGAAGCCCAGCACCGGGCTGATCCGCACCCTGCTGAACACCGGCACCGCGATGCCCGCCGTTCCGAGGAACAGCAGCGTCTCGCGCGTGCCGTCCGGAAATCCCTGCCCCGCCATGCCGCTCCTCGCGTGAGCCCTGGCCGCGCGCGCGCCTGCGTCCGGGGCGCTGCCGGGCCCCTCGGCGACGGGTGGCCGGGCTCGCCGATGCTACGTCGGATCGGCGCCCGCGTCAGGGCGATGTTCGTCGAGCGCCCTGCGCAGCACGCGCAGGTCCGCCCAGGCGAGCTTCTTGTGCGCCGGCTGGCGCAGCAGGTAGGCGGGGTGGAGCATCGGCAGGGCGCGCGCGACGCGTCGCCCGGTCGCGTAGGCGTGCCAGCGGCCGCGCAGCCGCATGATTCCCTCCCGGGTGTCGAGCAGGCTCTGGGCGGCCGGGCCACCGAGGCAGACCAGGATCTCCGGATCGGCGAGTTCGATCTGGCGGGCGATGAAGGGCCGGCAGATCGCCACCTCCTGCGGGGTCGGGGTGCGGTTGCCGGGCGGCCGCCAGGGCACGATGTTGGCGATGTAGACCTGCCCGCGGTCGAGGCCGATGGCGGCCAGCATGCGGTCGAGCAGCTGGCCCGAGCGCCCCGAGAAGGGGCGGCCCTGCCGGTCCTCCTCGGCCCCCGGCGCTTCGCCGACCGCCATGACGCGCCCCGTCGGCTCACCGTCCGAGAAGGCGAGCCGCGTGGCCGTGGTCCTGAGGCTGCAGCCCTCGAAGCGCTCCAGCGCGATCCTCAGCTCGTCGAGCGTGCCGGCGGCGGCGGCGGCTTCGCGGGCCGAGCGGGCGGCCGCCTCGGCGCCGAGCGCCGCCGCGCCGCCCGGCATCGTCGGCGCTCTCAGGACGGCGGGTGCGCCGGACGGCGAGGGCGGCGCGAGGGCGGGCTCGCCCGGCGCCGGCCGGCGCGGTGCCTCGACCTCCGCCGTGCGGGGCTCGGGCCGCGCTGCCGCCGCTTCGGCGAACCGGTCGTGCGGGACCGCATCGATCGCCACGTCGACGCCCATGTCGACGTACCAGCGCAGGAGCGCTTCGAGGTCCTCGCGGGTGGCGGCATCGCTGATCATCGCGCCTTGTCTAAGCAGCCTTGGCTGATCAGGCCATGGTTCATTTCGCTGCGACGCGACGGGCCGGACGGGCCCGGCTTAGAAGCCGCCGTCGGCGACGGCTTCGAGCTTGCGGGCCGCCCCGCCCCGTACGACCGCCAGCATCGCCCGGCCGCGCGTGGCGGGCGTCGCACCGGCCGCCGCCTGGGGCGCGTGACCGAGGCCGCGGAAATTGCCGACGAGCCGGCCGAGCTCCCGGGCCTCGGTCGCGAGGTTGTGGCTCGCGGCGGTCGATTCCTCCACCATGGCGGCGTTCTGCTGGGTGACCCGGTCCATCTCGTTGACGGCGGTGTTGACCTCGGCCAGCGCCGAGGCCTGCTCCTGAGCCGAGGCGGCGATCTCGCCCACGAGGCCGTCGATGGTGCCGACCTGGACGGCGATCCTGCCCAGCATCTCGCCGGTTCGCGTCACGAGGTCGACGCCGCCCTTCACCTCGGCGGACGAGGTCGAGATCAAGCCCTTGATCTCCCGCGCCGCATCGGCCGACCGCTGCGCCAGCGCCCGCACCTCGGACGCCACGACGGCGAAGCCGCGGCCGGCGTCGCCGGCCCGCGCCGCCTCGACCCCGGCATTGAGGGCGAGGAGGTTCGTCTGGAAGGCGATCTCGTCCACCACCGAGATGATCTGGCCGATCTCGTTCGACGAGGCCTGGATGCGGTTCATGGCCGAGACCGCGTCCTGCATGACGGCGCTCGACGTTTCCGCTGCGGCGCGGGCCTCGGTGACGATGCCGCGGGCGCGGCCGGCGCCTTCCGCCGTCTGCCGCACGGTGGCGGACACCTCGTCGAGCGCCGCCGCGGTCTCCTCGAGCGCCGCAGCCTGCTTCTCGGTGCGGCGCGACAGCTCGTCGGCGGCGCGGGCGATCTCCCCGGCACCGCCGCCCATGCTGCCGACATGCGCGGCGACGGCGCTCAGTGCGTCCTGCAGGGTGGCCACCGCCCCGTCGAAGTCTTCGCGCAGGCGGCGGTAGTCCTCCGCCACCTCGCCCTCGACGCGCGCCGCGAGGTCGCCCGACGAGAGCGACGTCAGCGCTTGCGCCAGCGCGTCGACCACTGCCCGCTGGTCACGGGCCCGGACCTCGAAGGCGCTCTCGCTGGCCTTGAGCCGCTGGTCGAGGTCCTGCCGATGGCCCGCCGCGACGGCCTGGAGCGCGTCGCGTTCGAGCGCGGCGTCGCGGAAGATCCTCATGGCGCGGGTGATGCGGCCCACGCAGTCCCGGTAGTCGTTGTAGAGGATGGGGCTGTCGAGATCGCCGCGCGCCATCGCCTCCATGCGCAGCACCGTCGTGACATAGGGCGTGGCGATGCAGCGGGTGAGGAAGACCGCGAGCCCAGAGATCGCCAGGGCCTCGAGGACGAGGCCGTAGAGCGTGAAATCCGCCAGCGCTTCCAGCGACGCCCGATGCTGCGGGTCCTTCAGCGTCGCCGCGATGGTGGCGGCCTGCCACCAGATCGTCGCCATGCCGGCACAGGCGACGAGGCCCAAGGCTGCGAAGCCCAGGGTGAGCTTGCGCTTGATGGGAGCGTTCTTCACATACCAGGTCAACACGGCAGCCTCACCGAACTGAGCTATTTTGGCTACTTTCAGCCTTCAGTGGTGGACAAATTCTTAAATGTGACGGCTGCACCGCACCAGACCTTCGTTCCGGATGGCGCTGCGGCGACGGAAACTGAAACAGCTGCGACAACACCACCGATTTGCGCCGCCAAGGCGGTATCTCTACACAGGGACAGCTGATGAGAGATGAGGACACGGTGTGACGATGGCGGAGGCGAAGGGCGCGGCGGGCGGGTTCGAGCCGCCGGCACGCGAGGCGATGGAGTTCGACGTCGTCGTGGTGGGCGCCGGCCCGGCAGGCCTCGCGGCGGCGATCCGGCTGAAACAGCTGAACTCCGACCTCGCCGTCGTCGTGCTGGAGAAAGGCTCCGAGGTCGGCGGCCACATCCTGTCAGGCGTGGTGGTGGATCCCGTCGGGCTCGACGCGCTGGTGCCGGGGTGGCGTGAGGCCGACGACCGGCCGCTGACCGTGCCGGTGACGGACGACCGGTTCTACTACCTCGGCCCGGCCGGCGGCATGCGGCTGCCCAACGCGCTGATGCCCAAGCTGATGAGCAACCACGGCAACTTCGTGGGCTCGCTCGCCAACGTGTCGCGCTTCCTCGGCCGCCAGGCCGAAGCCCTCGGCGTCGAGATCTATCCGGGCTTCGCCGCCGTCGAGGTGCTCTACGGCGCGGGGGGCGAGGTCGTCGGCGTCGCGTCGGGCGACATGGGCGTCGGCAAGGACGGGGCGATCACGGACGGCTACACGCGGGGCATGGAACTGCGGGCCAAATACGTGCTCGTGGCCGAAGGCGCCCGCGGCTCGCTCGCCAAGGGCCTGATCCGCCGGTTCAAGCTCGACGACGGGCGCGATCCGCAGAAATACGGCATCGGCCTGAAGGAGCTCTGGGAAGTGCCGGCCGAGTCCCACCGCCCCGGCCTCGTGCAGCATTCCTTCGGCTGGCCGCTCGGCAACCGCACCGGCGGCGGCTCCTTCCTCTACGGCATGGAGGACAACCTCGTGAGCGTGGGCTTCGTGGTCCACCTCAACTACGAGAACCCGACGCTCTCGCCGTTCGACGAGTTCCAGCGCTTCAAGACCCACCCGATGATCGCCGACACGTTCAAGGGCGGCAAGCGCATCGCCTATGGGGCGCGCGCCATCGTGGAGGGCGGCTGGCAGTCGGTCCCCCGGCTGACCTTCCCGGGCGGGGCGCTCGTGGGCTGCGCGGCGGGCTTCGTCAACGTGCCGCGCATCAAGGGTTCGCACAACGCCATCCTGAGCGGCATGATGGCGGCCGAGCACGCCGCCCGGGCGCTCGATGCCGGCCGGGCCAACGACGAACTCTCGTCCTACGAGGAGGCATGGCGCGCCTCGGCGATCGGCACGGACCTGCGCCGCGTGCGCAACGTCAAGCCGCTGTGGTCGCGCTTCGGCACCATGCCGGGCGTCGCCCTCGGTGCCCTCGACATGTGGTCCCATCAGCTCTTCGGCCGCTCGCCGCTCGGCACGCTGTCCCACGGCAAGCCCGACCACGCGTCGCTGAAGACGCTCGACGAGGTGAAACCCATCGCCTATCCCAAGCCGGACGGCGTGCTGTCGTTCGACAGGCTGTCGTCGGTCTACCTGTCGGGGACGAACCACGAGGAGAACCAGCCGGCCCACTTGGTTCTGACCGACCCGTCGATCCCGATCGCCCGAAACCTGCCGCTCTACGGCGAGCCGGCCCGGCTCTACTGCCCGGCGGGCGTGTACGAAGTCGTCTACGGCGACGAAGCGACGAAGAGCGAGCCGCGCTTCCAGATCAACGCCCAGAACTGCGTCCATTGCAAGACGTGCGACATCAAGGACCCGTCGCAGAACATCACCTGGGTGCCCCCCGAGGGCGGCGGCGGGCCGAACTACCCCAACATGTAGGAGGGCGGTCCCGGCACCCCGCCCCGCCCCCCTCGCTCACTCCGGGCGAGGCCCCGCGGCCCGGGGCGAGGCCGGACCCGGCGCAGGCTCGCCCCGGTGGGCCCGAGCGTCGATCACGACGTCCAGCAGGCCCGGGAAGGCGGCGTCGACCGCGGCCCGGCAGAGCGCGTTCATATGCGTGACGCCCTGGTGGCGCGTCCGCACCAGCCCCGCCTCGCGCAGCACCTTGAAGTGATGCGACATGGTGGATTTCGGCCGCCCGCCGTCGAGGGCCGCGCAGCTGGTCTCGCCCTCGCGCGCCAGGTGGCGCACGATGCCGAGCCGCACCGGATCGCCCAGGGCCTGGAGCACCTTCTCGAGGCGCAGCGGGTCCGGCGGCGTCTGCTCCCTTGAGACCACGCGCATCCCTCCGGTCTCGCCGCGCTTGCGTTCGTTCGACAAATGTCGAACTAAGAGCGGCATATCCATCCCTGGGGGCTCCATGCCGAACCTGTTCGATCCCTATACGCTGAAGGGCGTCACCTTGCGCAACCGCATCGCGGTCTCGCCCATGTGCCAGTACATGGCGCGCGACGGCGTCGTGGGCGACTGGCACCGCGTCCACTACGCGTCTCTGGCTAGGGGCGGCGCCGGCCTCGTCGTGGTCGAGGCGACCGCCGTATCGCCCGAGGGCCGCATCACCTGGGGCGACACCGGCCTGTGGAACGACGCCCAGGCGGAGGCGCTGCGCCCCGTGGTCGAGAGCATCCGGGCGGCCGGCTCGGTCCCGGGCATCCAGATCGCCCATGCCGGACGCAAGGCGTCGGCCAACCGTCCCTGGGAGGGGGACGACCACATCGCCGAGGGCGAGGCCAATGCCTGGCCCACGATCGCAGCCTCGCCGATCGCCTTCGGCGGGGGCCTGCCGCGGGTGCCGCGGGAGATGAGCCGCGACGACATCGCGCGGGTGCAGGCCGATACCGTGGCGGCGGTCGCGCGGGCCCGGGACCTCGGCTTCGCCTGGCTCGAACTGCACATGGCGCACGGCTACCTGGCGCAGAACTTCTTCTCGCCCCTGTCGAACCAGCGTCGCGACGCCTATGGCGGCACGGCCGAGAACCGCGCCCGCTACCTCGTCGAGACGCTGGCGGCGGTGCGGAAGGTGTGGCCGGAGGATCGCCCCCTGACGGTGCGGCTCGGCGTCGTCGAGTTCGACGGCAACGACGCCATGCTGGAGGAAGCCATCGCGATGCTGCGGCGCATGAAGGCGGACGGTCTCGACTTCGTCGACGTGTCCATCGGCTTCAACACCCCGGAGGCGAAGATCCCCTGGGGGCCGAACTTCATGGGCGACATCGCGGCCCGGGTGCGGCGCGAGACGGAACTGCCGGGCACGACGAGCTGGTACATCTCCAAGCCCGACGAAGCCGACGCGCTGGTGCGGGACGGCAAGGTCGACCTCGTGATGCTGGGGCGCCCGCTGCTGGCCGACCCGCACTGGCCCTACATGGCCGCCAAGGCGCTCGGGGTCGAGAACCCGGCCTGGGCGACCCTGCCGGCCCCCTACGCCCACTGGCTCGCCCGCTACCGGTGAGGCACCGTCGCACCCGCCCCCCGGCGGGGCGGGTGCGACCCCCCGGTCAGCCGTGCAGGTCGGCCACGATCAGCATGACCAGCCCGGCCAGCGACACGACCCAGACCAGCGAGCGCACGTAGGGGATGCCGAGGGCGTAGAGCGGCAGGTAGACCACCCGCCCCCAGAAGTAGAGCGCCACGCCCCACCCCGTGAGCCAGCCGTCGCGCCCTGCCACATGGGCGATCAGTACGGCGCCGATGAAGAGCGGCAGCGTCTCGAAGAGGTTCGCCTGGGCGCGCTGCAGGCGCGCCGTGTAGAGCCCGACCGGCGGCCCGGCCGTGTCCCGCGGGCTCGCGTTGTAGGCGGTTCCGGTCTCCAGGGTGCGGAGCTGAGAGGGCAGGCCGATGTAGACGAGCGCCAGGACCAGCGTCCAGGCGAGGTAGGTGAGTTCGGTCGTCATGGAGGCGGCGTCCCTGCGCGTCGTGCCAGCCCCCAACGCCTCCGGGGCTGCTTTGGCTGCATGGCTCGCCTGCCGGGCACGGCAGGCTGCAAACGTGCCGAAGGTCCCGGCGGCACCGCGTCTCGACGGCCCATTATTTCAGCAGCACGACTGGTTGACGAATAGAGGCACGGGCCGTACTGCCCGACGGCAGCCTCCACGGCATGTCTCACGCCACGTCAGCCCCGAAGGAGACCGCGATGCCGGTGCGCGCCGCGATCAATCACGTCACCGATTATCGCTACGACCGTCCCGTCTCCCTCGGCCCGCAGGTCATCCGCCTGCGCCCGGCACCGCATTGTCGCACCGAGATCCCCAGCTATGCGCTGACGATCACTCCGGCCGACCATTTCATCAACTGGCAGCAGGACCCTCACGGCAACTGGCTCGCGCGGCTCGTCTTCCCGAACAAGACGCAACACCTGCGCATCGAGGTCGATCTCACGGCCGAGATGGCGGTCATCAACCCGTTCGACTTCTTCGTCGAGCCCTCGGCCGAGACCTTTCCCTTCGCCTACGATGCCGAGACGCGTGCGGAAGTCGCCGCCTACCTCGACGCCGACGCCGCCCACCCCGCAGGTGAAGGCCTTCATCGACGCCCTGGCGCACGAGCCGCAAGCGCTCGATCGACATGCTGATCGACATCAACCAGCGCCTGTCGCGCGAGATCGCCTATGTGATCCGCATGGAGCCGGGCGTGCAGGAGCCCGAGGAAACGCTGACGCTGAAGTCCGGCTCGTGCCGGGACTCCGCCTGGCTGATGGTGCAGATCCTGCGCGGCCTCGGCCTCGCGGCGCGCTTCGTGTCGGGCTACCTGATCCAGCTCAAGGCCGACATCGATCCCGTCTCGGGACCGATCGGCACGCGCCACGACTTCACCGACCTCCATGCCTGGGCCGAGGTCTATCTGCCGGGCGCGGGCTGGATCGGCCTCGACGCGACCTCGGGCCTGCTCTGCGGCGAAGGCCACATCCCGCTCGCCGCGACGCCGCACTATCGGGCCGCGGCGCCGATCTCGGGCGCGCTCGACCCCTGCGAGATCACCTTCGACCACACGATGGCGGTGACGCGCGTGGCCGAGGCGCCGCGCATCTCCCTGCCCTTCTCGGACGAGGCCTGGGCGGCGCTCGACGCGCTCGGCCGGCAGGTCGACGCCGACCTGAAGGCCCAGGATGTGCGTCTCACCACCGGAGGCGAGCCGACCTTCATCGTCGATCGACGATTTCGAGGCGCCCGAGTGGAACGCCGAGGCCGTCGGCCCGACCAAGCGCGGCTATGCCGACAGCCTGATCCGTCTGCTGCGCACCCGCTTCGCGCCGGGCGGCTTCCTGCACTACGGCCAGGGCAAGTGGTATCCTGGCGAGAGCCTGCCGCGCTGGGCCTTCTCGCTGTTACTGGCGCAAGGACGGCAAGCCGATCTGGCGCAATCCGGACCTCATCGCCAGCGAGACCGGGCCGCGCTCCGCCAGGGTCGAGGATGCCCGCCGCCTCATGCAGGCCATCGCGCATCGGCTCGGCCTCGAACACCATTACGTGCAGGCGCGCCTACGAGGACCCGGCGCATTGGCTGCTCAAGGAGGCGGCTCTTCCGCGCGAGATCGACGCGCTGCAGGCGCCCGTCGGCACCGCCGAGCAGCGCGCCCGCATCGCCCGGGTCTTCGCGCGCGGCCTGACGGTGCCGGCCGGCTTCGTCCTGCCGGTCACGCGGCTCGGCCGCGACTGGGCCAGCGAAGTGTGGCAGACGCGGCGCGAGCACATCTTCCTGACGCCGGGCGACTCGCCGGTCGGCTTCCGCCTGCCGCTCGACACGCTGGACTACATCCCGCCGAGCCGGTTCCCCTATGCGGCGCCCGCAGGACCCGACCGAGCCGCGCGCGCCGCTGCCCGACCCCGACCAGCTGACCACCATCACCGAATCGCGCGCCGGCGCGGCCGCACGCGGCGCGGACGGAGGCGGACGGCCGCACCGACCCCGAGGTCCGGACCGCCTTCGCGGTCGAGCCGCGCGACGGGCAGCTCTGCGTGTTCATGCCGCCGGTCGACCGCCTGGAGGACTATCTCGAACTCCTGACGGCGGTCGAGGGCGCGGCGGCCGACCTCGGCCTGACGGTGCACATCGAGGGCTACGACCCGCCCTTCGATCCGCGCCTCAACGTCATCAAGGTCACGCCCGACCCCGGGGTCATCGAGGTCAACGTCCAGCCCGCGACCGGGTGGGACCACGCGGTCGAGATCACCCGCGGCCTCTACGACGACGCGCGTGCCGTGCGGCTCGGCGCCGACAAGTTCATGACCGACGGCCGGCACACGGGGACCGGCGGCGGCAACCATGTGGTGCTGGGCGGCCCGACGCCGAACGACTCGCCCTTCGTGCGCCGCCCGGACCTCCTGAAGAGCATCATCCTCTACTGGCAGCGCCATCCCTGCCTGTCGATGATGTTCTCCGGCATGTATATCGGCCCGACCAGCCAGGCGCCGCGCATCGACGAGGCCCGGCATGACGGGCTCTACGAGATGGAGATCGCGCTGAGCCAGGTGCCGGGCCCGGGCGAGCCCGACATCCGGCCCTGGATGGTGGACCGGCTGTTCCGCAACCTGCTCGTCGACGTCACCGGCAACACGCATCGCGCCGAGATCTGCATCGACAAGCTCTGGTCGCCCGACAGCGCCACGGGCCGGCTCGGCCTCGTCGAGTTCCGCGCCTTCGAGATGCCGCCGGACGCCCGGATGAGCCTCGCGCAGCAATTGCTGGTGCGCGCGCTCGTCGCCTGGTTCTGGCGCGAGCCGCTCGACGGCCCGCTGGTGCGCTGGGGCACGACGCTGCACGACAAGTTCATGCTGCCGCATTTCGTGGACCGCGATTTCCGCGACGTGCTGCGCGACCTCGCGGGCGCCGGCTATGCCTTCGATCCCGCCTGGTTCGACGCCCAGCGCGAGTTCCGCTTCCCGCATTACGGCGTCGGTCGAGCGGGACGGTGTCACGCTGGAACTGCGCCAGGCGCTCGAGCCCTGGCACGTGCTCGGCGAAGAGGGCATCAGCGGGGGCACCGCCCGCTACGTCGATTCCTCCGTCGAACGCGTGCAGGTGAAGCTCGCGGGCGCCACGCCGGGCCGCCACATCGTCCTGTGCAACGGCCGGCGCGTGCCGCTGGTCTCGACCGGAACGGCGGGCGAGTCCGTCGCCGGCGTCCGGTTCAAGGCGTGGCAGCCCTCCCGCTCGATGCAGCCGTTCATCCGCGTCCAGGCGCCGCTGACCTTCGACATCGTCGACCTGTGGTCGCGCCGCTCGATCGGGGGCTGCGTCTATCACGTGTCGCATCCGGGCGGCCGCAGCTACGACACGTTCCCGGTCAACGCCTTCGAGGCCGAGGCACGGCGCCGGGCCCGGTTCAGCGGCCTCGGCCACACCAGCGGCACGCTCGCGGTGCCGCCCGAGGAGCGCCCCGGGGAATTCCCGATGACGCTCGACCTGCGCCGTCCCGCCTGGGTCTGACGCGCAAGGGCCCGCCTCGGACCATCCGGGGCGGCGCGGCGGGCGCCCGCGGTTCAGAAGAGGTTGCGCAGGCCGAGCACCACGCCGTAGACGAAGCTGGCGCTGAGCACGACGCCCACCGCCCCCGCCACGACGCCGCTCAGCACCAGCACGCCGTCGCGCTCGATCTGGCCGAGGCCGAAGAGGCAGACGGCGAGGCCGTAGGGCACCTGCCCCACCAGGGGGGCGGCCAGCAGCATGCCGATCGACATGGTCAGCAGCAGCATGGCGCTCAGCAGCGACCCCGTGCGCTGATCGAAGATGGACAGCCGCGGGCGGGACCAGCGCTCGAGGACGCTGACCACCGGCAGGGCGCGCTTCACGGCGCGCAGAACGTCGCTGCGCGCCACCGACCCGCGCAGGACGACGCCGGGGAACCACGGCTCCGGACGCCGCACCAGCATCTGGACGGCGATCATGATGAGCAGAAGCGACGAGATCGTCGGGATCGGCGGCGGCATCGGCAGGCAGTTCGGCAGGCCGAGCAGCACGACGAGGATAGCGAATGAGCGCTCGCTCAGAATAGCCAGGATGTCGCGAAAGCTGATACGCTCCTCGGGCTCGGAAGCCAGCAGCACGAGAACCTGGGACAATCGCATCTGAAGCGTCTAGGCCTTTGCGTCGGTACGCCGGACCACAGGTAATGCCATGCGGCCCGAAAAGGAAGCGCGACGGCGCGCATTGCTCCTGCGCCCCGGCATGCGCGGGCGGGAGCGATCAGGCGGCCGCCTCGTCGAGCCGCAGGCGCCGGTGCAGGAAGCCCATCAGCATGGGATCGCGGTAGTCCTGGATCAGCAGCGCCGCGCCCCGTCCCTTGAGGTCGTTCTCGTCGAGCGCCGGCGTGATGCCGACGACGCAGAGGCCGGCCGCCACCGCCGAGGCGACGCCCGATCCCGAATCCTCGAAGGCCACGGTGCGGGCGGGGTCGCCGCCGATCGCGGCCGCGGCGGTGAGGTAGGGCATCGGATGCGGTTTCTGGTTCTCGATCTCGTCGCCCGCCACGACCGTCCTGAACCGCGACCGGATCCCTAGGGCTTCGAGCACGAGTTCGGCGTTGGCGCGCGGTGCGTTGGTGACGACCGCGTAGGGGATGTCCCGCGCGTCCGCCCAGTCGAGCAGGGCGAGCAGGCCCTCCGCGGGCGTCACCTCGGTGACGAGCGCGCGATAGGCCGCCTCCTTGGCGTCCATCACGTCGGCCCGCTGCGCCTCGGGGACATGCGGCAGGAACTGGGCCGCGATGGCGTGATTGGGACGGCCGATGATGAAACGCCGGTAGTCCGACCAGCTCAGCTCCACGCCATGCGGCCCCAGCACGGTCCGGAACGCCTCGAAATGATGGTGTTCCGTGTCGACGAGCGTGCCGTCCATGTCGAAGAGGAGCGTGGGTCTCATGCCGCCACCCTAGAGCAGTCTCGGACCGGTTGGAATCGCCACGGCGACCCCGGCCCGACGAAACTGCGCCCGGTGCGGATCGGCGCGCCGTGGGTGGCCGGGACAAGCCCGGCCATGTCGGGATGGAGGGCGGGGACCGGTATCGCGCCACCGCGGGTTCCCTCGGCCGATCTCCTCCGCCCCTCCACCGTGATGCCCGGACACGCACGCCGGCCCGCGGCATCGCCGCCATGCGGGGCTTTGCCCGTCATCGCCGCAGGAAGGGTGCCATGCCTCGGCGGGCGAGTTCGTCGGCCCGCTCGTTCTCGGGGTGACCGGCGTGGCCCTTCACCCAGTGCCAGCGCACCTTGTGCCTGGCCGTCGCGGCATCGAGCTGCTGCCACAGCTCCATGTTCTTCACGGGCTTCTTGTCGGCCGTGCGCCAGCCGTTGCGCTTCCAGCCCGCCATCCAGCCCGTGATGCCGCCCCGCACGTATTGGGAATCGGTATGGAGGTCGACGTCGCTCGGCTCGTCGAGCGATTCCAGCGCCGAGATGGCGGCCAGCAGCTCCATGCGGTTGTTGGTCGTGGCGGGTGCGCCGCCGGCGAGCTCGCGGTCGGCGCCGTTGAGCCGCAGGATGGCGCCCCAGCCTCCCGGCCCCGGATTGCCCGAGCAGGCGCCGTCGGTCCAGATCGTGATCGTGTCGGTCATGAGAGGCCGTATGCGGCGGCGGAGCTTACCGTCCGGTGAAAGCGCAGTTTGGCGAGGTACTCGCGCGGGTCCTTGGGTTTGACCAAGGCTCCCGGCGGCACGTTGAGCCAGTCGACGAGGCGCGTCAGCATGAAACGCAGGGCCGCGCCGCGCGCCAGAACCGGCAGGGCTTCGACCTCGTCGGGCTCGAGCGGCCGCACGGCGCGATAGCCGTCCAGCATGGCCCGGCCGCGGGCGGGATCGAAGCTCCCGTCGGGCGCGAAGCACCAGGCGTTGAGGCAGACCGCGAGGTCGTAGGCCAGCGCATCCGTGCAGGCGAAGTAGAAGTCGATCAGGCCGGACAGCCGGTCGCCGAGGAAGAAGACATTGTCGGGGAACAGGTCGGCGTGGATCACGCCCGCGGGCAGCCCGCGCGGCCAGCGGGCGGCGAGGAACCGCAGCTCGTCGGCGACCAGCGCCGAAAGGTCCGGCGCCACCCCGTCGGCCCGTGGCCCCGCGGCGGCGAAGAGACCCGGCCAGCTCTCGACCGAGAGGCTGTTGGGGCGACGCATCGCGAAGTCGGCGCCGGCGAGGTGCAGGTCCGCCATGGCACGCCCCAGTGCGCCGCAATGCTCCACCCCGGGCTGCTTGATCCAGACGCCGTCGAGAAACGTCACCATGGCGGCGGGGCGCCCGACCAGCGTGCCGAGTGCCTGGCCCCGGCGGTCCCGCACGGGCCGGGGACAGTTCAGCCCGCGCGACGCGAGATGGTCCATGAGCTCGATGAAGAACGGCAGGTCGGCCGCGGCGACGCGCTTCTCGTAGAGCGTCAGGATGAAGTTGCCGCCCTCGGTGTGGACGAAATAGTTCGAGTTCTCGACGCCCTCGGCGATTCCCTTGCAGGACAGCAGCCCGCCGACGTCGTATCGGTCGAGGAAGGCCGTGAGGTCGGCATCGGAAACGTCTGTGTAGACGGCCATCGCGGGATCCGGGCGCGGGCGGGAGCCGACCCTCAGTGGGCGACGGAGGCCGCGACGGGTTCCTGGATGGCGCGCAGCTCGCGCGGCAGCGGGAAGAACATGGTCTCCGTCACGGTCGCGACGGTCTCGACCTCGATCGTGTAGCGCTCCGCGAAGGCGTCGATGATCTCCTCGACCAGCACCTCCGGCGCCGAGGCGCCGGCCGTGATGCCGATCTTGCGGATGTCGCCCAGCGGCGCCCAGTCGATGTCGGAGGCGCGCAGCACGAGCTGGCTGTTCTTGCAGCCGGCCCGTTCCGAGACTTCCTTGAGGCGCTGCGAGTTCGACGAATTGGCCGAGCCCACGACGAGCAGCGCGTCCACCGTATGGGCGATCTGCTTCACGGCTTCCTGGCGGTTCGTCGTGGCGTAGCAGATGTCTTCCTTGTGGGGGCTCACGATGTCGGGGAATCGCTGCTTCAGCGTCTCGACGATGCCCTGCGTGTCGTCGACCGAGAGCGTGGTCTGGGTCACGAAGGCGAGCTTCTTCGCCAGGAACTCGGGGCTGGCCTCGTCGGCGAGGCGGTGCACGTCGGCGATGTTCTCGACCAGGATGACGGCACCCTCGGGCAGCTGACCCAGCGTGCCGACGACTTCCGGATGGCCGGCATGGCCGACCAGGATGATGGTGTGGCCGCGGCGGTAATGCAGTTCCGCCTCGCGATGCACCTTGGTGACGAGGGGACAGGTGGCGTCGATGGCGAAGAACTTGCGGGCGTTCGCCTCCATCGGCACGGCCTTGGGCACGCCATGGGCCGAGAAGATCACGGGCGCGTCCGTGGGCGGGATCTCGTCGAGTTCCTCGACGAAGACGGCACCCTTCTTCTTCAAGGATTCGACGACGTATTTGTTGTGGACGATCTCGTGCCGGACATAGACCGGCGGACCGTAGATCGACAGCGCCTGCTCCACCGCGTCGATGGCGCGGATCACGCCCGCGCAGAAGCCACGCGGGGCGCAGAGCAGGACTTGCAGCGGCGGTTTGGTCATCGATCTCGATCCGGGCGACGTCTCGCCGAGGTTTTTGCGGGAACGGCCCTCGGGGGTCAAGCCGAGGGGCCCACGCGGCACCGACTTTCCGCGCTCGACATATAGACGTTGCGCGGCCCGGGCAGAAGGGCGACGACGCGCAACGCAGCCGCGCATCGGAGAGACGGGCACGATTTCGCGTTAAGGACTTCGGTCCGCGCCGCCGATGTCCGGCCAGTCCGCGGCCGCGAGTGAACCTGTCGATGACACATGTTGCGGACGAGCAGACCAGCGTCGGCCTCGATCCCCTGCCCGCCCAGGCCGGCCCCGGCCCGGCCGGTCCCTCGCCGGCGCCGCGCTTCACCCGCGGGTCGGTGCTGCGCCACGTCCTCGTCATGACGGCCACAGGCACCGTCGGCACGCTGTCGATCTTCGCCGTGGACCTCTTGTCGCTCGTCTACGTGTCGCGGCTCGGCTCGACCGAGCTCAAGGCGGCGGCCGGCTTCGCCACGCAGGTCCTGGTCTACCCGGTGGCCATCAACATCGGCCTCACCATCGCGGTCACGGCCGCGGTCTCGCGGGCGCTCGGCGGCGGGCACCGGGCGCGGGCGCGACGCATCGCCGCCTCGGGTCTGCTCATCTCGGCCCTCGTCAGCGCGCTCGTGGCCGGCGCGGCGCTGCTGGGGGCGGAACCGCTGCTCCGGCTGCTCGGCGCGCGCGGCGAGACGCTGGACATCGCCCGCCGCTTCCTCGCCATCGCGCTGCCCGGCAACGTACCGCTGGCGCTCGGCATGGCGCTGTCCGGCATCCTGCGCGCCACCGGCGATGCGCGCCGTGCCATGATGGTGACGCTGGCGGGCGGCCTCGTCGTGGCGGCGCTCGATCCCGTGCTGATCTTCGGCCTCGGCCTCGGCATCGAGGGCGCCGCGCTCTCGACCCTGGTGTCGCGCTTCGTCCTGCTCGGCGTCGGGCTGCACGGCGTCGGGCGGGTACACGGCCTGCTGCAATGGCCCCGCCGCCGATGCCTCGGGCTCGACGCCCGCATTCTCGCCGCCGTGGCGCTGCCGGCCGTGGCGGCCAACCTCGCGACGCCGTTCGGCAACGGTTACGCGCTCAAGGTCTATGCCCGATACGGCGACGGCGCGGTCGCGGCATCGGCCATCATCGACAGGACCATCTACGTCGGTTTCGCGGTCGTGTTCGCCCTCACCGGGGCGATCGGCCCGATCCTGGGCCAGAACCTCGGCGCCGGCCTCTACCGGCGCGTCGTGGAAACGCTGACGCGCTGCCTCGCCGTCACGCTGGCCCATGCGCTGCTGGTCTGGCTCGTGCTGGCCCTGTGCTGGCCCGCCATCGCGGCGCTGTTCCGGGCCTCGCCCGACACCGCCGCCTATTTCGGCTTCTTCTGCACCTGGGGCGTGTCGGCGTGGCTGTTCATCAGCGTGCTGTTCGTCGCCAACGCGGCCTTCAACAACCTGGGCTTTCCGCTGCTCTCGATGCTGTTCAACTGGGGCCGGGCCACGCTGGGCACCGTGCCCTGCGTGGCTCTCGGCGTCCATCTCGGAGGTGTCGAGGGCGGGATGCTCGGGATGGCGGCGGGCGCGGCCCTGTTCGGCACCGCGGCCGTGGCGACGGCCTATGGCGTCGTGGCGCGGCTGGAGCGCCGCGCGAAGCCCGGGCCGAAGGCGCCGACGCGGGTCCACGGCGCCCGGACGTGAGGGTCGGCGACCGGCGCGCGCCTCCCTCCGGACATGACGAAGCCCCGGCAGCCATTCCAGGAACGGCGGCACCGGGGCTCATTCATCATTTCTTCATATATCGTCGGCCGACCCGGCCGGGTCAGGCCACGCGCTTGGTGAAGGCGTGCACGGTGCCGCGGTCGCCCTCCGGCATCAGCTCCGCCCAGGCCTGGGCCTCCTGGGCGAGCGCGCGCTGGTGGAGGCGCAGTTCGCGGGCCCGCTCGGCGAGCACGAGGGTCGCGTCCGCGTGGACGGGCTCCACCAGGGCGGACTTCGACGTCGAACCGGGTCAGCCCGATGTCGCGGAGCATGTGGTCGTCGAGGGCGGCGAGGTTGTGGACCACGCGGCGACGCTCCCCGGCCTCACGCACCGATGCCGCGAAGCGGACGACGGCTCCCACGACGGCGGACACGGGATTGGAGGACACGAAGTTGGGGGCGCGCATGGTCTTGGTTCCTTGTTGGTGAGCGCACCATAGCGGAGAATCGCGAATCAGAAAAACGAATGTTCTTGATGCCTGCCATCACGATCCGTCATATCTCTTTCCGACGCGCCGCAAGCGGGCGACGCGTGTCAATGACGACGGGCCTCCATGACGGCGCTTCTCGACATCGATCAGCTGCGAAGCTTCATCGCCATCGCCGATACCGGCACGTTCACGCGGGCGGCCGAGTCGATCCACAAGACCCAGTCGGCGGTCTCGATGCAGATCAAGAAGCTCGAGGAGACCGTCGGCCGCTCGCTGTTCGAGCGGGACGGCCGCGCCTCGCGCCTGACCGACGAGGGCGAGCGCCTGCTCGACTACGCCCGCCGCATCGTGCGCCTGTCCAACGAGGCGCTGGCGAGCTTCGCCGAGACCGAACTCGCCGGGCGCGTCCGGCTCGGCCTGCCGGACGATTATGCCGAGCGCTACCTGCCCGAGATCCTGGCCCGCTTCTCGCAGTCGAACCCCCGTGTGGAGGTGACGGTGGTATGCGAGCCGACGCCGATGCTGATGGAGCGCATCGCCCATGCCGACCTCGACCTCGCCATCATCACCCATGTGTCGTCGCGCGGCTCCTCCGCCGCGGTCATCCGGCGCGAGCGGCTGCTCTGGGTGACGTCCGCCCGGCATGCCGTGCATGAGCAGACACCGCTTCCGCTCGCGCTCGGGCGGACCTTCTGCACCTGGCGCCAGGCCGCGACGGCGGCGCTCGACGGCCGCTCGAAGCCCTACCGGGTGCTCTATTCCTCGTGGAACTCCACGGCGGTGGGGGCGGCGGTCCTGTCCGGCCTCGCGGTTTCGGTCCTGCCGGAAAGCGCGCTCCGCTCCGGCATGCGGGTGCTGGGACCGGCGGACGACTTCCCCACCCTGCCCTCGTGCAAGATCGCGCTGGTCCGCAACCGGGCCGACACGTCGCCGCTGTGCGAGGCCTTGGCGGGCCATATCGTGTCGAGCCTCGACAACCTGTCGGCCGCCGGGGACAAGCCGGGGACGGACCCGTCGCTCAGGTGAGCGCCGCCGCGACCGGCTGGAAATAATGGCCGTTGAGCTTGGTGCCGATGCTGGTGGCACCCGCGATCACGGCGATCGAGAGGAGCCCGGCGATCAGGCAATATTCGATCGCCGTGGCACCGCGGACGTTCAGCCAGAAGCGGATCAGCACAGCCACGCATCCCCCGAACCAGATCGTCGCACTCTGCCACGCGACCCTTAACGATTCGTCGGATCGATGCTCGTCAGAACGTGAAAAGCCCCGGTCTCGGAGGAGGCCGGGGCTCTCGGGCAAAGCCGAGCTGAATTACATCGCCTTCTTCTTCATTGCCTTCTTATGGCTCATCTTCTTCATGGACTTCTTCTTCATGGGCTTCTTGGCCATCGTGTCGGCGGCCGGAGCAGCCGTATCGCCCGCCGCCGGGGCAGCGGCCGCGCCGGCATCGGGGGCGGCGGGAGCGGTCTGGGCGACGGCGACACCGAAGCTGAGCACCGATGCGGCGCAGGCCAGGGCGATGGTCTTCTTGAGCGAGTTCATGATGTCTCCCTTTCATCGTCCGCCGCGCCGACGGTCCCGTTCGGGCGCGGCGCGGTTCGACCTGCTCGCAACGCATGGCACTTGCGTTAGTTTCCCATAAGGTTCCGCCGCACGGCTTTTCGGCCGCGGCGTGGCCGCAGGACCACGTTGCCAGTTCGGCCGCTCTTGCCTAACTGATGGCCACGGCCGCCCGGCCGCTCCCGTCGGCCCGCGAAGGCCGGACCCAGGCGTGAAAGCACTGCATGGCCCGCGACACCAACGACTCAACGGCGATCGAGACGCGGGACGACCTCGTCGGCTGGTTCGAAGACGGCTGCAAGCCGGGCCAGTCCATCGGGATCGAGAACGAGAAGATCCCTTTCTATCGCGACACGCTGGCACCCGTCTCCTACGAGGGTGATCCGGCGACCGGACGCGGCGGCATCCGGGCGCTGCTCGACGGCCTGGCGGCGCGCCAGGGTTGGGACCGTATCGTCGAGGAGGGCCGGCCTATCGGCCTCGCCGACGACCACGGGACGGGCGGCGCCGTGTCGCTCGAACCGGGCGGGCAGTTCGAACTCTCCGGCGCGCCGCTGAGGACGCTGCACGAGGCCCGCGACGAACTCGCCTCCCACCTCGACGGCCTGAAGGCCGTGGCGGAGCCGCTCGGGATCGGCTTCCTGACGCTGGGCTCCGGGCCGAAATGGAGTCTCGCCGAGACTCCCATCATGCCCAAGGGCCGCTACCGGATCATGGCGGGCTACATGCCCAAGGTCGGGACCCGTGGCCTCGACATGATGTTCCGCACCGCGACCGTGCAGGCCAACCTCGATTTCGCCAGCGAAGCCGACATGGTGCGCAAGCTGCGCGTGTCTCTGGCGCTCCAGCCGGTGGCGACGGCGCTGTTCGCCAACTCGCCCTTCAAGGACGGCCGGCCGAGCGGGTTCCTGTCCGAGCGCTCGCATATCTGGCTCGACACCGACAGGGCCCGGTCCGGCATGATGCCCTTCGCCTTCGAGCACGGGATGGGGTTCGAGCGCTACGTCGACTACGCGCTCGACGTGCCCCTGTATTTCGTCAAGCGCGGCGACCGCTACCACGACGTCAGCGGCGCGAGCTTCCGAGACCTCCTGGAGGGCAGGCTCGCGGCGCTGCCGGGCGAGCGTGCCACGCTGTCGGATTGGGCCAACCACCTGTCCACCATCTTCCCCGAGGTACGCCTGAAGCGCTACCTCGAGATGCGCGGCGAGGACGTGGGCCCGGCCGAGATGATCGTCGCGCTCGGGGCACTGTTCGCGGGCCTGCTCTATGACGGGGTCGCCCTCGATGCCGCGGCCGAACTCGCCGCCCCTTGGTCGGGCCCCGGCGACGCCGAGGTCCGGCAGGCGATGCGCGACTCGGTCCCGGCACTGGGCTTCCGCGCCACGGCGGCGGGGCGCAGCTTCCGCGACATCGCGCGCGACCTGCTGACCATCGCGCGCCAGGGCCTCGCCCGCCGCGCCTTCCGCGACCCGGAAGGCCGCGACGAGACCCGATTCCTCGCGCCTCTCGAAGTCCTGGTCGACCGTGGCCAGACCCAGGCCGAGCTGCTGCTGGAACGGTTCCACGGCCCCTGGAAGGGCAGCGTGGATCCGGCCTTCCGCGAATGCACGTTCTAGGGCACTTAAACCCCGTCCGGCTCCCGACGACGCGCGGTGGGAGCGGGACGCCCGAAGCGGCGTGAGCCGGACGACGACATGGATGCGGGCCCGCCGACTGGCGCGACGCACGTCGTCCCCGCCACCGTGCCCCACCCTCTCCACCGTCATGCCCGGGCTTGTCTCGGGCACCCCCGCCGGCCCGCGCCGCCGCAGGGTCCTCGGATCGGGCCGGGGCCGTCCGGGGCTCGGTGCGGCTCGGCGTCGGCGTGGGTGGCCGGGACAAGCCCGGCCATGACGGGATTTGAGGGCGTGGATCGCTTCGGATCCCTCATTCACCCCCTCGACCGATCTCCCCCACCCCCTCCATTGTCATGCCCGGGCTTGTCCCGGGCACCCACGCCGGCCCGCGCCGCAATGGGTCCTCGGATCGGGCCGGGGCCGTTCGGGGCTCGGTGCGGCTCGGCGCGGCGTGGGTGGCCGGGACAAGCCCGGCCATGACGGGATTGGCGGGCGGGGACCGCTTCGGATCCCTCATTCACCCCCTCGACCGATCTCCTCCGCCCCCTCCATTGTCATGCCCGGGCTTGTCCCGGGCACCCACGCCGGCCCGCGCCGCAACGGGTCCTCGGATCGGGCCGGGGCCGTCGGGGGCGCGGTGCGGCTCGGCGCGGCGTGGGTCGTCGAGACAAGCCCGGCCATGACGGGATTGGCGGGCGGGGACCGCTTCGGATCCCTCATTCACCCCCTCGACCGATCTCCTCCACCGTCAGGCCCGCGCATCGCCGCCATCGCTCCATGGCGTCGCTGGCTGTCCACACGGTCCAGGACGAGGCCCCGCCGGGTCGAATCAGCCCGCCCGCCCGAACCGGTCCGCCGTCAGCGCGCCGACGGGATGGCGCCGGACGGGCATGTGCCGGCGGGTTTGGGGCCGAACGGGTTGACGATGAAGTTGTCGGCGCACTTGTCGCATCCGGCGAGCGCGGAAGCGACGAGCAGCAGCGCCAGAATGCGGCAGGCGTGGGGATGGCGCATCGCGTTGTCCTGTCAGGGCCGGCGCTCGTCGCCGGCCGGGGGCCGAGGCCCGCAGCGTCGGGGTCGCCGCCCTCATGGAGCGGCAGGCGTTAATACCGGGTGGTCAGCGTTCACCGAAAGCGGCACCGCCACCCTGCTTCATCACCTCCACCCGGACGCTGCCACCCAGCTTCACGCAGGTATCGGAGCCCGCAAGGCGGACGAAACCCTCCCCCGACTCGGGGCAGGGACGGGCGGCTTCCGCGGGCTGGCTCTTCGGCAGCTGGCGGCCCAGGACCGGCGTCGCCGCGACGAGCAGGGCGGCACCCCAGATGGCGCGGCGAGACATGACGACCCTCGATTGTCGGAGGCGACATCCTAACGCTTCGCGCGCCCGCCTCCTGTGGCGGGCGGGCCACGACGGCGGGGAAAGCGCATCCTCTCCCGCATTCGTCGAGGCCCGTGCCTTGCGGGCGACAGGTCCGCCTCTACGCTCGCTGCACGCCGAACTGCGATTCGCGCACGGCGCCGCGTCGACGTTTCACGGATGGATGGCCATGATCAGCAGACTCCCGCTCATCGCTCTGGCGCTCTCGCTCACGGCCGGCGGCGCCTTTGCGCAGACGGCTGCGCCCGCTGCCGCACCCGCGGCCCCCGCCGCCGCCGCGACGCCCATGGCCCCCATGGCCAAGAAGGCGCAGAAGCCCCGCACCGCCCAGTCGCTCGAATGTTCCAAGAAGGCCGATGCCGCCAACATCCACGGCAAGCCCCGCTCGGCCTTCATGCGCAAGTGCAAGTCCGGCAAGGCCTGACGACCGGCTCCCGCCGGGTCTCCGGGTCCGTCGCCGCCCCCGGGGATCCCCGTGGGCGGCGACGCCGATCGGCCCTCAGGGCTCGGCGCCGCCCTGCCCCGGCGACACGCGCGGGAACCGCGCCATGGCCTCGAGGTCGTCGAGGTCCATGGTGTTGCGCATATATTGCCGGGTGGCGTCGCGGAACGGCTGGAAGTCCCAGGCTCGGGTCGTGCCCGTCGTCAGCGCGGCGTCGACGAGCCGGCGCCGGCGCTGGCTCTCCCGCACCGCACGGTCGAGCGCCGGCAGGTCCCAGCGCCGCGCCACTTCGGACCGGAAGGCCGCGACGAGATCCGTGCAGGCGGGGTCGGCGGCCCGGTTGACGATCTCCTCCGGGTCGGCGTCGAGGTCGTAGAGCTGGTCCGGATCGGCCGGGCTGTGGACGAACTTCCACCGGTCCCGGCGCAGCATGACGAGCGGCGCCACCGCGCCCTCCGCGAGATATTCGCCGATCACCTCGTCGTGCCCGCCCGTCCCGGCGAGGTGTGGCAGCAGGCTCCGCCCGTCGATGGGGCTGGCGAGATCGGCGCCATCGCCGCCCGCGAGGTCGACCAGCGTGGGCAGGACGTCGATCAGCGACACCGCCGCGGCGCTGCGCCCGGGCGCGAAACGGCCCGGAACCGACACGACGAGCGGCACGCGGCAGGCGCCCTCGAAGAAGCTCATCTTGTACCAGAGGCCGCGCTCGCCCGAGCATCTCGCCGTGATCGCCGAGGAAGAGCACGACGGTGTCGTCGAGACCCGTCGCGGCGAGCGCGTCGAGCAGGCGGCCGAGTTGGGCGTCGCAGAAGGAGATCGCACCGTAATAGGCGTGGCGGGCGTTGCGCACCTGCGCGTCGGAGATCGACACCGCATCCATGGCGCAGACGTGCCGGAGCCGTGCGGTGTGGGGGTCCTCGGCGACATCGCCGCGACCGACCGACGGCAGCGCGACGGCGTCGTGCGGATACAGGTCCCAGAACGGCCGCGTGATGGCGAAGGGGTCGTGGGGATGCGTCAGCGACGCCACCATGAGGAACGGCCGGCGGTCCTTGGACCGCACGTGGTCGTAGATGGCCCGCTCGGCCGCGAAGGCCACCTCCTCGTCGAAGTCCATCTGGTTGGTGCGGATGCAGAGCCCCGCATCCGTGACGGACGACATGTTGTGGTACCAGCTCGGCCGCTCCTCCGGGCGGTCCCAATCCGGCGTCCAGCCATAGTCGGCCGGGTAGATGTCGGTGGTCAGCCGCTCTTCGAACCCGTGCATCTGATCGGGGCCGCAGAAATGCATCTTGCCGGACAGGATGGTGCGATAGCCCAGCCTCCTCAGGTAGTGCGCGAAGGTCGGAAGGTCGGCCCGGAACTCGGCGGCATTGTCGTAGCCGCCGGTGCGCGAGGGCAGTGCGCCCGTCATGAAGGCCGTGCGCGAGGGCGAGCAGAGCGGGCTGTTGCAATAGGCCCGCTCGAAGACGGTGCCGCGGGCGGCGAGGCGCTCGAGGTTCGGCGCCTTGACCACGGGATGCCCGTGGATCGGCAGGAACCGCGGCGCGAGCTGGTCCACCATGACGATGAGGATATTGGGTTGGTGTTGGGCCATGGATCTCGCCGTTCGGTTCCCGGCGAGTTCAACAGCGCGGCGCGGCCCCGGCTGGGCGGAAGCCGGTCGATTCTGATCCGGAAACGACCCCCTCCCGGCCCTCCGCCGGAGCGCGCGCCGCCGGGGCTCACATGCCCTTGACGACCTGCCCGCGCATCTCGCCGGCCTTGTTGGCGGCCGTGTGGATGTTGAAATACATGTCGCCGTCGGCCAGCGCCTTGGCCTGCTCGGCCGTCAGCGTCGCCTGGCCCTTGATCGGGCTCGCGAGCTCCCCGGAGACCGGCACCATGACGCCGGCGTTCTTGCCGACCGGGGCCGGTCCGTGGAAATGCGCCATGGTGGCGGGGCCGGTCAGGCCCGAATAGGTCACGTCGTAGGTCAGCACCTTGCTGTCGGTGTCGTAGGTCGCCTGGAGCTGGCCCATGGCCTGGCTGTTGGTGACGGGCGGCACTTCGGTGGATGGCATCACCATGGCCTTGTAGTGGACGGTCTCGGCCCGGGCGGGGGCCCCGGCCAGCATCCCGGCGGCGAGTGAACCCGCCAAGGCCAGCCCGGCCAGCAGCTTCGTGGAACGCATGTCGTCCTCCCGTGGTATGGCCCGGCTCCGGACCCTGCCAAGTTATAGGGGGCGCGAAGCGAACTCCAAGCGCGACGCCGGCGTTCAGGCGGCGCGCTGCAGCGCGACGCTGCGGCCGCCGTCGCCCGTGCCGACGAGGGTGACGGTCGACACACCCGTCACGCGTGTCCTGCCGACCCCGCCCGCGGCCCGCGCCGGAGGCGGGCCGATCGTCAGCGGGAGAACTTCTTGTACTTCATCCGGTGGGGGACGAGCTTGTCGACGCCGAGGCGGCGCTTCTTGTCCTCCTCGTAGTCGGCGAAGTTGCCCTCGAACCATTCCACGTGGCTGTCGCCCTCGAAGGCCAGCATGTGGGTGGCGATGCGGTCGAGGAAGAAGCGATCGTGGCTGATGATGACGGCGCAGCCCGCGAAGGCCAGCAGCGCATCCTCGAGCACCCGCAGCGTGTCGACGTCGAGGTCGTTGGTCGGCTCGTCGAGCAGCAGGACGTTGGCGCCCTTCTTCAGCATCTTGGCCAGGTGCACGCGGTTGCGCTCGCCGCCCGACAGCATGCCGACCTTCTTCTGCTGGTCCGAGCCCTTGAAGTTGAAGGCCGAGCAATAGGCGCGGGAGTTGATCTCCTTCTTGCCGAGATAGATGATCTCGTTGCCGTCGGAGATCTCCTCCCACACGTTCTTCTTGCCGTCGAGCGCGTCGCGGGACTGGTCGACGTAGCCGAGCTGCACCGACTCGCCGATCTTCATGGAACCGGCGTCGGGCTTCTCCTGGCCGGTGATCATCTTGAACAGGGTGGTCTTGCCGGCGCCGTTGGGCCCGATGACGCCCGACGATGCCGCCGGGCGGCAGCTTGAACGACAGGTCGTCGATGAGCAGGCGATCGCCGAACGCCTTCTTCAGCCCCTCGAACTCGATGACGTTCTGGCCCAGCCGTTCCGCCACCGGGATGACGATCTGGGTGATCGAGGGCACGCGCTCCTCGCTCTTGGCGACGAGATCCTCGTAGCGCTGGACGCGGGCCTTCGACTTCGACTGGCGGGCCTTGGGCGAGGAGGCGATCCACTCGCTTTCCTGCTCCAGGGCGCGCTGGCGCGCCTCGTCCTCGCGGCCTTCCTGCAGCAGGCGCTTCTGCTTCTGCTTCAGCCAGGTCGAGTAGTTGCCCTCGTAGGGGATGCCGCGGCCGCGGTCGAGTTCGAGGATCCAGCCCGTGACGTTGTCGAGGAAGTAGCGGTCATGGGTCACGATGAGGATGGCGCCCGGGTAGGAGCGCAGGTGACCTTCGAGCCACGACACGGTCTCGGCATCGAGATGGTTGGTGGGCTCGTCGAGGAGCAGCATCTCGGGCTTCTCGAGCAGGAGCTTGCACAGCGCCACGCGGCGGCGCTCGCCGCCCGACAGGCTGTCGATGTCGGAATCCTCGGGCGGGCAGCCGAGCGCGTCCATCGCCTGGTCGACCTGGGCGTCGAGGTCCCACAGGTTCTGCGCCTCGATCTCGTCCTGCAGGGTCGTCATCTCGTCGGCGGTCTCGTCCGAATAGTTCATGGCGAGTTCGTTGTACCGGTCGAGGATCGCCTGCTTCTTGGCGACGCCGAGCATGACGTTGCCGCGCACGCCGAGCGCCGGCTCGAGATGCGGCTCCTGCGGCAGGTAGCCGACCCGGGCGCCCTCGGCCACGAAGCCCTCGCCGGCGAAGTCGGTGTCGATGCCCGCCATGATGCGCAGCAGCGTCGACTTGCCCGAGCCGTTGATGCCCAGCACGCCGATCTTGGCGGTCGGATAGAAAGACAGGTGGACGTTGTCCAACACCTTCTTGCCGCCGGGGTAGGCCTTGGTCAGGCCCTGCATGTGATAGACGAATTGATTGGCTGCCATGGGAGATGGGCCGTCGCGCGCGTGAGGATCAGGGGTTGGCGCGACAGGTAGCAGCCCGCCAGCGAGGGTTCAAGCGCGCGGGCGCCCCCCGGGTCGGGGGCGCCGCCTTACATGCGTCAAGCTCGGGCCCTATCGGCTCGCCGCAGCCAAACCGCCGGAGGAGCCGTTCGTGACATCGACAGCCGTCGCATCCCACAAGCCGCCTCCGCCCGAGGCGGCCGCGCCCCCTCCCGCGGGCGCGGCGGATGCCCTGCCGATCTTCGCCGCCGATGCGCGGGACCGCGATGCCCCGGAGCGGGAGGCCGCCGCGGGCCTGCTGGCCGAGGTGATCCTGCACCGGCGGGCCGAGACGCCGCTGGCGCTGGGGCTCTTCGGCCCGGCCGGTTCGGGCAAGAGCCTCGTCCTGCGGACGGTCCTCGAACGGGTGGCCGGCCTCGCCGCCGCCGCCGAGAGCGCCGGCCCCGCGAGCCCCTTCGCCGGCCGGGTCGTGACGGCGCGGATCGAGGCCGTGCCCGGCCGCGAGCCCGCCGCGCTGCTGGTGGGTGGCGTGCTCGATGCCCTGGCCGAGCGGCATGCCGGCTTCGCGGAAGACGCGGTGCACGCGGGCGGCGACCCGCACGAGGCCGCCCGCCGGGCGGGCGAGCGCGTCAACGCGCTCCGCCGGGCGCTCGACGGCGAACGCCAGACCCTCGACGATCTCGGGGCCCGCCGGGCGCGCCTCACCGAGACGGTGCTGTTCGACGGGGCGGGATCGCGGCTCGACGCTTTCGCGCGGGCCAACCGGGGCCGGATCGAGGCGCGGATGCGCGCCTTCGGGCTGACGTCACCGGATCCCCTGCGGGTCTTCAAGGAATTCGTGCGCGACGGGGCCGAGACCGGCGGCAACGGCTCGCGGCTCGGGCTGACGCTGCGCGCCTTCTTCGGCTTCAAGGGCCAGGGCCTGCTCGTGGCGCTGACGGTGCTGTTCGCGGCCGTCGGCTGGGTGGCGGGATGGGCGTCGGAGGACCCGGCCGCCGCGTCGGACTGGCTCGCCGGCTTCGGCGACCGGTTCTCCGGCGCGACGGACTGGGCCCGTGCCCACCTCGACCTGCTCCAGCCCGTCAGCCGGATCGCCTTCGCGCTGGCGGCGCTGGCGCTGCTCGCCGACATCGTCCGGGCGGCGCGGTTCCTCGGGCCGCTCTACAAGGGCATCGCGCTGTTCAAGGGCGATCTTTCGGCACGCCGGCGCGACCTCGACGGCCTGCTGGCCCACCAGACCCACCGGGTCGACACGCTGGCGGCCGAGGCCGAGGCGGCGGGCCGCGGTGCCGAGGCGGCGCGGCGCCGGGCGGAAGGCCGGCGCGGCACCGGGTTGACGGATCACGGCGCCGCACTGGCGGCCGACGTGTTCGGCCTCGGCGGCACGCACGAGGCCGCCGCCGAGCGCTTCTTCACCCACCTCGGCCAGGGTCTCACGGTGGGCGACGGCACGGCGCCCGAGCGCCTGGTCGTGGCGCTCGACGGCGTCGACAGGCTCCCGCCGGCCGACGTCGCGGCCCTGCTGGCGACCGCGCACCGGCTGCTCGCCCGGCCCGGGATCGTGTTCGTGGCGGCGCTGGAGCGCGACACCGTCGCGGCGGCCCTGGGGGAGTTCGATCCGGCAGGCGCGGCGGCGCGGCTCGACCGCATCGTGCAACTCTCCTACGACCTCGGCGCCCAGCAGACCGATCCGGCGCGCCTCGCCGAGCGCCTGCTCGACCCGAAGGCCGCGGACCGGCGGCCCGCGCCCGCGCTCGACGCCACGACGTCGGTCCTCGACCGCAGCCTCCACCCCGTCGAGGCGGCCGTGGTCAAGCGGCTCGCGCCCTTCACGGGGAGCACGCCGCGCAGCGTCAAGCGTTTCGTCAATGCCTATCGGCTGGCTCGCGCCGACCCGCGCCTCGCCGGTGCGGCGCCCGGCAGCTTCGCCATGCTGGCCATGAGCCTCGCCCTCGACGGGACGGGTGCCGGGACCGAGATCGCGGCTTTCGACGACGACCTCGCGCGCGGCAAGGTGGCGCTCGACCCGGGATCGGAGGTCGGCCGGGCCTTCGCGGCGGCCCTCTCGCCGCTCGGGACCGAGGTCGGGGCCGGCGACCTGCGGCGCGGCCTCGCGGTGGCCCGGAGCTACGTCCGGCGCGGCTGAGGCGGGAAGGCTCCCGCGGCGCGCCGTCGCGGCGCCGCGGGGCTCGTCGGAGGGACCCGAGCCACCCGGCGCCGCGGCGATCCGGGTGGTTCGGGCGGGCGGAGATCAGCCGCCGGTGCGGTCGGCCTGCCAGCCCTTGTAGTCCTTGACGTTCTCGCGGGTGACGAGCGTCGAGGGCACCAGGGTGATCTTCTCGGCCGGCTGCTTGCCGTTCAGCAGGTCGACGCCGATGTCGACGCCCTTGCGGGCCAAGGCATAGGGGTCCTGGCTCGCCGAGGCCTGGATCATGGGATCCTTGGGGTCCTTCAGCGCCGCCTCGATGTCGGGCGCGCCGTCGACCGAGGTGATCACGATGTTGGTGCGGTTGAGCTGCTTGGCGGCGAGCTCGGAGCCCAGCGCCTGCGGGTCGTTGATGGCGAAGATGGCCTGAACGTCGGGGAAGCGGGTCAGCAGGCTCTTCATGACGTTGAGCCCCGCGTCGCGCTGGCCCTTGCCGTCCTGGTCGGAGGACAGCAGCTTCATGTCGGGCGCCTTGGCGAGCGCGTCCTTGCAGCCGACGACGCGGTCGATGACGGACGAGACCTGCGGCCCGTTCTCGATGATGACGTTGCCCTTGCCCCCCAGCTTCTCGATGAAGAACTGGCAGGCGATCTGGCCGGCCTGGACGTTGTTGGTCGTCACGGCGGCATCGGCGCCTTCGGCGAACGTGTCGACCGCCACGACCTTGATGCCGGCCTTCTGGGCCTTCTCGATGGCGGGCCTCAGGGCCTTCGGGTCGCCCGGGTTGAGCAGGATGAGGTCGACGCCCGCGGCGATGAAGTTGTCGATCTGCTGGACCTGCTTGCCGAGGTCGTAGTCGTAGCCGAACACCAGCAGCTTGACGTTCGGGTTGGTCTTCTTGGCCTCGAATTCCGCGCCCTTGGCGAGCGCCTGGAAGAACGGGTTGCCGAGCGAGCCGAGCGAGACGCCGATGGACTTCAGGTCCTTGGCCTGGGCGCCACCGGCCGCCAGCGCGAGCGCGGCGCCGGCGAGAAGGATCTTCTTAAGCATGTTGTCTCCCTGTGGTGGGTCGTTGCCGGCGCCCTTCCGGCGCCGTTCCTTCCTGCCCGGTCGTGGACCGGGAGAAACCTGCTGATGGCACGCGCGCCGGGCGGCGGGAAGCGGTCACGTCCGGGCACCGCCCTGGTTGCGCAGCCGGTCGAGCGCCACGGCGCCGATGATGACGAGACCCTTGATGATGAACTGCCACACGTCCGACACGCCGGCGAGGATCAAGCCGTTGGCCAGGACCGCGATGATGAGCGCGCCGATGAGGGTGCCGATGACCGAGCCCACGCCGCCGACGAAGCTGGTGCCGCCCAGGATGACGGCCGCGATGGCGTCGAGTTCGTAACCGGTGCCGAGCTGCAGGCCGTTGGCGGACTGGAGCTGCGCGGCCTGCATCAGCCCGGCGAGGCCCGACAGGAGGCCCGACGTGCCGTAGACGAAGAGCAGGACGAACCAGACCTTGATGCCGCTGAGCCGGGCCGCGGAAGGGTTGCCGCCGACCGCGTAGATGTGGATGCCGAGCACGGTGCGGCGCAGGATGAACCAGGCGATCGCCACGACCAGGAGCGCGATGACGCTCAGCCACGAGATGGCGCCGATCGGCGTATTGAAGTTGCTGGCCATGCCGGCGAAGGACAGGTCCGAGTTGAACACGGTCGTGTCGTTGCCGAACAGCCGCGCGAGGCCGCGCACCGCCGTGAGCGAGCCCAGCGTCACGATGAAGGGTGGGAGCTTCAGGGCCGCGATGAGGGTGCCGTTGAGCACGCCGAAGCCGGCGCCGACCAACAGGGCGACCGGGATCGTCACGATGCTGTAGTTGACGCTCGTCGCCACGATGAGGGCCGACATGGCCGAGACCGCCAGGATGGAGCCGACCGACAGGTCGATGCCGCCCGTCAGGATCACGAAGGTCATGCCGGTGGCCAGCACGGCATTGATGGATGCGAGCTGCGCCACCACGGGCAGGTTGTTCTGCGTGAAGAACCGGCCGGCCGACCAGTTGAACGTCCCGGTGTCGCCGTAGGCGCTGAGGAAGTTGAACAGGATGCAGAGCAGAACCAGAACCGGCAGCATGCCGGCGGTCTGCACGAAGGACCGCATGCGCTGCTTGGCGAGGGCCGAGGACGGTGCCTCTGTCTTGACGGGAGTGGCGGTGCTCACGGTTCGTAACCCCTCTGGTGGTCTTGTCTCGGTCCGAATGGTCAATGAGCCGTCGGCGGCGACGCGCCGGGGTTGTGGCCGACCGCGACCTGGCCGGCCGCCGCCCTGTCGCCGAGGCCGAAGCCGTTTGGCACGCCCTCGCCCGGCGCGACGCGCTTGGCCGCCGTGGCGAGGGCGATGATGCTCTCCTGGTCGATGTCGTCGCCCGTCACCTCGCCCTCGAGGTGCCCCTCGCGCATGACGATGACGCGATCGGCGACGCCGACCACCTCGGCGAGTTCGGACGAGATGACCAGCACGCCGGCCCCCGACTTCGCGAGGTCGTCGATGATCCGGTAGATCTCGGATTTGGCGCCGACGTCGACGCCGCGCGTCGGCTCGTCGAGGATCAGCACCATGGGGCGCGTCTCCAGCAGGCGCGACAGCAGGCATTTCTGCTGGTTGCCGCCCGACAGCGAGCCGACGCTGATCTCCGGCCCGGCCACGCGGATCTTCATCGCCGCGATGGCGTCCTTGCAGCGCTGGAGCGCCCTGCGCAGGTCGAGGACGCCGGCCTTGGCGTCCTTGCTGCAGATCATGAGGTTGATGTTGTCCTTGGCCGACATGTCGAGCAGCACGCCCTCGGCCTTGCGGTCCTCGGTGAGGTAGACGAGGCCGACGTCGATCGCGTCCTGGGGCGAGCGGATGTGGACGGGCTTGCCGGCGAGGCGGATCTCGCCCGACGTGCGCGGGTCCGCGCCGAACAGCATGCGCGCCATTTCGGTCCGGCCCGCGCCGACGAGGCCGGCGAGGCCCAGGACCTCGCCCGGATGCAGGTCGAAGGACACGTCGTGGACGCGCCGGCCGTCGCCGATGCCGCGCACTTCGAGCACCGGGGGCGCGTTGGGCTTGAAACGGTGGCTCTTCTTATAGAACGATGACAGGTCGCGCCCGACCATCATCTTGACGACGAGCTCGGGCGTCATCTCGTCCCGCATGATGGTCCCGACATAGGTCCCGTCGCGCAGCACCGACACGCGGTCCGAGAGCTCGTACACCTCCGCCATGCGATGCGAGATGTAGATGATGGCCAGCCCCTCGCGCCGGAGCTGGCGGACGATGTCGAACAGCTTTTCCGATTCGCGCGACGACAGGGCCGTGGTGGGCTCGTCCATGACGAGGATACGTGAATTGGCATGGACCGCGCGCGCGATCTCGACCATCTGCTGCTCGGCGATGGACAGCGAACCCACGAGCGTGGCGGGCGTGAAGGTGGCGCCCAGGCGCTTCAGCACGCCTTCCGAGCCCTTCAGCATGGCGCCGCGGTCGATCAGCCCGCCCCTGCGGGGTTCGCGGTTGAGATAGATGTTCTCCGCCACCGTGAGGTTGGGCGAGAGCGCGAGCTCCTGGTAGATGATGGAGATGCCGGCGGCGCGGGCCTCGATCGGCCCCGTGGCCCGCAGCGTCTGGCCGGCCACCCGGATCTCGCCGCCGGGGTCGGCCTGATAGGCGCCCGACAGGGTCTTCATCAGGGTCGACTTGCCGGCCCCGTTCTCGCCCATCAGCGCATGCACTTCGCCCGGATAGATCGTCAGGTTGACGTTCGACAGCGCCTTCACGCCCGGGAAGGTCTTCGAGATGTTGCGCATCTCGAGGATGGGGGTTCCGTCGCGGACCCGAGCTTCAGTCGCGTTCATGTGGCGTTCCCCCGCGCGGCCGCAGCTTGCTTTCATCCGAAGCTGTTCCTCGACTTTGCGAGCGCGAGCCGAGACTTGTCAATCACGGCAAGAGAGTCGGCCGGCGGCATCCACGACGGATCGGCCGCCGGCGGGCAACAGCCTGTTTTGAGAGCAGAATCGCGGCCGATCCGTCCGACGGCCGTCCGCCTGCCGGGCTGGCGCCGCGCCGGCGCCGCCTACCTCGCCGCGTTGCCATCGCGCCCTGGTTCGGCCATGGTCGGCGCAGACACAGTGGCCGGCCGCGCGGACCGCGGGGCCGCGTCCAGCTCCGGAGACCCATGTGAGCATCCTCGACCTTGCTGCGTTCGACGCCACACCGCTGACCCGTGACCCGTTCGACTTCATCATCGTCGAGAACTTCATCCGGCCGGCGGAATTCCAACCCGTGATCGCCGACTTCCCCCGCATCCCCGGCCCGGGCTCGCACCCGCCGGCGGAGCTCTCCATCAAGGGTCGGTTCAAGGCGCTGATGGACGAGATGGAAGGGCCGGCCTTCCGCGCCGCCGTGGAGCGGAAGTTCGACCTCGACCTCGCCGGCCGCCCCACCATGTATACGGTCCGGGGTTTCGTCTCGGACCGCGACGGGCACATCCACACCGATTCCAAGACCAAGATCATCACCGTCCTGCTCTACCTCAACGAGGGCTGGGAGGACGAAGGCGGCCGGCTCAGGCTGCTGCGCTCGAACGAGAGCCTCGACAACCCGGTGGCCGAAGTCTCCCCCAACGGCGGCACGCTGCTGGTCTTCCGCCGCTCCGACAATTCCTGGCACGGCCACAAGACCTTCAAGGGCCAGCGGCGGGCGATCCAGCTCAACTGGGTCACGGGGGCCGACGTCGTGGCGAACGAGCAGCGCCGGCACGCCTTCGCGACGCGGGTCAAGAAACTCAAGAACATGTTTCTGCCCATGGCCGGCTGAAGCGGCGGGCGCGGAGTACGGCGGGAACCTACGCTTCGGTCTGGCGTTCACTCGAACCGAAGCGAAGCGAGTGTTCCGGTGACCCGAAAGCCAGGACGGCCGATGCCCTGCGCGGATCTGGAGCGCTCGCCGCGTAACGCATCCCCAGCGGGATGACAGTGCGAGTGCCGCGAATGATTGATCGAGACGATCGGGTCGGCCTCGCGTTCGTCAATCCGCAGACCCCTACCCCGTTGCCCTCAGCGGGTGACGCATGAACGAGTCGGCGCCGGACGCGCGGCGGATCGTGGAGGGTGAGCCCGTGTCGCACGACTCGCGCCTTCATCCCGACCGCATCCGCTTCGCGCTGGACGTCGGGGGCACCGGGATCTGGAGCTGGGACGCCGGGAGCCGGCAGTTCTTCGGGGACCGCGGCGCCGCGCTGCTCTGGGGCCTGCGTGACGGGGAGGCCCTGTCGACCCAGGTCTTCACCTCCTCCCTCTCGCCCGACGATGCCGAACGGACCTTCGCGGAGCTCGCCCGCGCGGCGGGCGCCGGCGGCCCGGACTCCTGCGCGCTGGAATTCAGGATCCACCGGGCGAGCGACGGCGCGGAACGCTGGATCGCCCTGCAGGGGCGGCGCTTCGCCGCCGAAGGCCAGGACGGCGCCGCCGAACTCCTCGGCATGGCGCGCGACGTCACGACGCGCAAGCAGCGCGAGACCCACATGCACCTGCTGATGCGCGAGGTGACGCATCGCTCGAAGAACCTCCTCGCCATCATCCAGGCGATGGCGCGCCAGACCGTGAAGGACAGCGTCACGGCCTCCGAGTTCGAGCAGCGGTTCTCGGCGCGGCTGCGCGGCCTCGCCGCCTCGCACGACCTCCTGGCGGCGCGCGACTGGCATGGCGCCGCGGTCGGCGAGCTGGTGCGCTGGCAGCTCGGTCCGGCGCTCGATGCCGCCGGACCGCGGATCTCCATCACCGGGCCCGACCTCTACCTCAACCCCGAGGCCGCCCAGAACATCGGGCTCGCCTTCAACGAACTCGCCAGCAACGCGATGCGGTTCGGCGCCCTGTCGGGAGAGGCGGGCCGGGTCGAGATCGCCTGGTCGCTCGATCAGGCCGGCGCGCAGGTCCGCAGGTTCCACATCAGCTGGTCCGAGTCGGGCGGACCGGAGGTCAGCGAGCCGCGCCGGATGGGGTTCGGCCACAAGGTCGTGGAACGGCTGGCGGCCCGCGCGCTCGATGGCGAGGTGAGCCTCACGTTCCCGCCCTCGGGCCTGCAGTGGTCGCTGCACATCCCGGCCTCCTTCGTGCTCCACGCCGCCGACGTGCCCGTCGTCAACTGACGGCGGCCGAGCGGGCCCTGGATCCCGAGACGCCGGCGCCGCGCCCGAGCCGCGGCCCGGGCCTCGGCGAGGCCCGGCACCGGACCGGTCAGGCCTCGGCGAGGCCGGCCGGCGCGCCGCCCCGGGTCGCCACCTCCCGCATGCGCTCGTATTCGGCGCGTTCGATCGGCACGGCATCGCGGTGCCCGAGATCCTGCAGGCGGAGCCGGAACGTTTCGCGGGTCGACAGCGCCGCCACCGCGGCGACGACCGTCACGGCGAGGGCGAAGGCGCCGATCACCCAGGGGATATTGGCCGAACCGGGCGGTGCGATGAGGGCGAAGAGCGCGGGCAGCGCCGCCGTCAGCGTCGTGCCGGTGTTCTGGGCGATCGCCATGGCGGTGACGCGCACCCGCGTCTGGAACAGCTCCGGGTAGAACGACGGGTAGACGGCATTGTAGCCCTGGTAGACCACGCCCCACATCAGCACGGAGAGCAGGATGGCGAGCGGCACGCTGCCGATCGAGATCGCGTAGAGGTAGGCGAAGGAGAGCAGTCCCGAACCCAGGGCGCCGACCACCACGGGGATTCGCCGGCCGATCCGGTCCGACAGGTTCCCCACATACGGGATGACCAGCACGGCGACGACGTTGCCCAGCACCGGGATCCACAGATAGACGTCCTTGGCGAAGCCGATGCCGTAGGCCGGCTGGACCGCATAGGCGGCGCCGAAGATCGTCGCGACGGTGGGGATGACGTTCATCAGCGCCATGCAGACGACGCGCAGCATGTCGTCCCACGACAGGCGGAAGGCGTCCGGGATCGGGGCGCGCGGGACGCTGCCGTCCTGCCTCTCCTCCGCGAAGGCCGGGGTCTCGTCGACTTCGCGGCGGATGACGTAGCCCGCCACGATGACCAGGGCCGAGAGCAGGAACGGCACGCGCCAGCCCCAGGCGTTGAAGGCGTCGGCCGGCATGAAACGGGCCAGCGGCAGGAACACCGCCGCCGCGAGGATCTGGCCGGCCTGCACGCCCTGCAGGGTGAAGCTGGCATAGAAGCCGCGGCGGCCGACCGGCGCGTGTTCCAGGATCATCGACGAGGCGCCAGAGATCTCGCCCGCCACCGCGAAGCCCTGGATCAGGCGCAGCACCACGAGCAGCACGGGCGCCAGGACCCCCACTTGAGCGTAGGTCGGCAACAGGCCGACCGCCATGGTGGAGAAGCCCATCAGGAACATGCACAGCAGCAGCACGTGTTTGCGGCCGTGGGTGTCGCCCCAATGGCCGAGCACGAAGGCGCCGATCGGCCGTGCCACATAGCCGGCCCCGTAGGTGGCGAGCGACGACACGATCGCCGCCGTCGGGTCGCTCGACGGGAAGAACAGCTGGGGGAACACCAGGGCCGAGGCCGTCGCGTAGATGAAGAAGTCGTAGTATTCGAGCGCCGAACCGATCCAGCCGCTCGCCGCCGCCGTCCTGGTCTGCCGCGACCCTGACGCTGTGGGGCCCGTCGCCATCGTGCCTGTCCTCCCTGCCGGGCGCCGCGCGCCTCCGCGATGCGGGCGGCTTCCGGCTGCGGGTCGCGGCGCACCTCCGAATCGGCGATCCGACGGTGACGCGCCCCGGGGGCCACGACCGTCTCGCCTGCCGTCCGGATTCAACCAGCGACTTTATTGGCGACCACCGTTACCCACCGCGCGGCGGATCTCAAGCGATTCGCGGTCACGCGACGCGCGGTGCCGCTCAGGACGTAACGGCAGGAGCGGAGGGCGGCACGCCCTCGGGCCGGGGCGGGCCGACCAGGAGGTTGCAGATGCGCAGGGCCGCGCAGGCGGCGCCGTAGCCGTTGTCGATGTTGACCACCGCGACCCCGGGCGCGCAGCTCGCCAGGGCCGAATGGAGCGCGGGCGTGCCACCCTCGGCGACGCCGTAGCCGACGGAGGTCGGCAGCGCCACGACGGGAGCGGCGACGAGGCCGCCCACGACGCTGACGAGCGCCGCGTCCATGCCGGCCGCGACGATGACGACCGGTGCGCGGCGGATCTCCTCGATCCGGTCGAGCAGCCGCCACAGGCCGGCGACGCCGATGTCCGTGAAGGTCGCATGCGGCTGGCCGTTGAACGCCAGCGTCCGGCAGGCTTCCCGGCCCATCGGCAGGTCCGACGTGCCGGCCATCACCACGGCGACCGGGGGCCCGGCGCGGGGCCGCCGCGGGGGACCGTAGACGGCGGTCCGCGAGAGCGGCTCGTAGTCGAGCGCGCCGCGCAGCCGCATCGGCAGCGCCTCCAGCTTGGCCGAGTCGAGCCGCGTCAGCAGCAGGCCCGCATCGGCCGGGACGGCGTCCAGGATGGCGGCGATCTGGTCGGCCGACTTGCCGGCACAGAAGATGGCCTCGTCGAGGCCGATGCGCTCGTGACGCGCGAGATCGAGCTTGAAGTCGGCCATCAGTGGTCGTGCCCCTGCAGGAAGGCGGACCCGTTGCGGTAGGGCGCGAAGCGGAGCGCCGTGGCGGGCAGGAGCGGGCCGAACCGGCGCTCGACCTCGTCCTCGACCGTTCTGCGGCGGTCGGCCCCGAGCGCCTCCAGCGTCGCCGGGTCGAGTTCCACCACGACACCCTCGGCGCGGACCCGGCAGCGGACCGTGGCGTGCGGGAAGGCCTCGGCGAGGCCGCGCTCGACCGCATGGATGGCCCGGAGGACGTCGGGTCGGATCGCGATCCCGGTCTCGACGCGGCTCGACAGGCAGGGCGCGGCGGGCAACTCGCTGAGGTCGCCCAATCCGGCGGCGCGGGCGAGCGCCCGCACGGTGCGCTTGTCGATCTCGGCTTCGAGGTAGGGATGGCGGACGGCGTGGCGGCGGGCCGCGTCGAGCCCGGGCCGATACTCGCCGAGGTCGTCGACGTTGGCGCCCGACACGATCTGGGCGTCCGTGTGCCGCGCGATCGTGCCGTAGAGGTTGGTCTTGCAGAAGAAGCAGCGGTTGGTCGGGTTCGCCACATAGTCGGCGTCCTCGAACTCGCCGGCCTCGACGACCCGCAGGCGCCAGCCCCGCTCGGCGGCGAGCCGCTCGACCCGCGCCGTGGCATCGCCCGGCACGGCGGCCGAGACGGCGTGGAACAGCTCGACGCCGCTCCGCGTCGCGTGCGCCAGGGCGGCCAGCGTCAGGCTGTCGATGCCCCCGCTCACCGCGACCGCGACGCTTTGCGGGATGCCGAGCAGCACCTCGGCCAGACGCCGGCCCGCGGCGTCGGCTGCCCCGGCACTCACGAGGCTGTCCCGGGGCGCCGGGCGAGCCGGGCCAGGGCTTCGCCCTCGGCCTCGCGCCGCAGCCGGACCCGCGCGGCATGGCCGGGCTGGTCGGCGACGTCGGCGGCTTCCGTCTTGGCGGTCCGCCCGCCGCCGGGCCGCGCCACGTGCTTGACCCTGAGGCTGCGGCCATCGACCGCCACGGTGTCGAAGCCCCGCGGCAGCGCGGCGCCCTGGACCATGTGGAAGCGCAGGCCGATCGTGGTGGTTTCCTCGAAACAGAGCCGGATGGCGTCGTCGAGCCGCTCCGGGGCGACCAGGACCTGCACGTGGGTCGCCACGCGCCCCTTCTTGCCGAAGACGATCCCCTGCACGACGTCGTGGACTCCCTCGAGAGCGCGGATGTGGTCGAGCCCATGGGACAGGTCCTCGGCCGACAGGTCGTCGACCTCGAAGGTCACGACGCCGAGATCGCGATGCGAGAAGGCGCTGGCCGGCGCGGCCGCCGCGACGGGCTCGAAGACGAGGACGCGCAGGCAGTTCGACAGGCCCGGCAGGCGGCGGGTGCCGAACCCCGTCCCGCCGCGCATGAGCCGGCGCGGCCGGGGCTCGCCGGCCTCGGTCCCCGCCAGGAGATGGCGTGCGATCGCGGCTCCGGTCGGCGTGACGCGCTCGCCCGGCACGCCGTCGTCGATGGTCGAAAGGCCGCGCAGCAGCAGGGCGGTCGCGGGTGCCGGCACGGGCAGGATGCCATGCGCGGTGGTCACCCGCCCGGAGCCGAGCGGCAGCGGTGCCGCCGTCCAGTGCCGGGCGTCGACCAGCGCGATCAGCTGCGCCGCCGCCACGATGTCGACGATGGAATCGACCGCGCCGACCTCATGGAAGCTCACGTCCTCGGCGGCGACGCCGTGGACCTGCGCTTCCGCCTCGGCGAGCACGCCGAAGATCGCCACGGCCTCGCGCTGCACCCGGGTGTCGAGCCGCGACCCAAGCAGCAGCGCGCGGATCGACCGCCAGGAGCGGTGCTCGTGACGGTGGCGGCCGCCGTCGTCGTGGTGATGGTCGTGATGGTCGTGAGGGTGGTGCCGGTGGTGATGGCCGGGGCCGCGCGTCGGTGCTCCGCCGTCCTGCGGCGATCCGGCGCCGACCAGGAAACGCCGGCCGGTCAATCCGGCCTCGTCGCGGTGCGGGACGAGGCGCAGGCTCGCCTCGGGCCCGAGGTCGAGCGAGCCGACCGCCCGTTCCACGGCGGCCCAGTGCTCCGGGAACGCGTCGAGCAGCGCGGCGACGAACATGTCGCCCGCCCATCCGCCGAGCGGATCCAGATGAATGTCCAACCTCTGCTCCGACGCTTCAAACCTTCACGCGTCGACAACGTTGACCCATGGAGCCGGATCCACGGCGAGGTCTCGTGCCGGCGGGCGCATCGCCGCGCCCCGGCCGCCTCACCCCCCTGACCCCAGAGGACCTTCCATGTCGACCACGCCTCAGCCCGCCGCCCCCCTGTCGCCGGCCCTGCCGCAGGGACTGAACCGCCCGGCGGACCCGGCCGATCTGCCCTTCGTCGTCGACGCGGGCGAGAAGCGCGGCGAGATGCTGTACCGCAAGCTCGGCCGCACGGGCGAGACGGTGTCGGCCATCGGGCTCGGCGGCTTCCACATCGGCAAGAAGGTCCTGTCCGACGACGACGCGACGAAGCTGATCCATCAAGCGGTCGACCGCGGCATCACCTTCCTCGACAATTGCTGGGACTACAACGACGGCCGCTCCGAGCTGCGCATGGGCGTCGCCCTCGATCAGGGCGGCTATCGCGACAAAGTGTTCCTGATGTCCAAGATGGACGGCCGGAGCAAGGAGGAGGCCGCCCGCCAGATCGACACCTCGCTGAAGCGCATGCGCACGGACCGGATCGACCTCGTGCAGCACCACGAGATCCTGCGCTACGACGATCCGGACCGCATCTTCGGCGAGGGCGGCGCCATGGAGGCCTTCGTGGAGGCCCGACAGGCCGGCAAGATCCGCTACATCGGCTTCACCGGCCACAAGGACCCGCGCATCCACCTGCAGATGCTCGACGTGGCGGCGGAACGCGGCTTCCACTTCGACGCGGTGCAGATGCCGCTCAACGTGATGGACGCGCATTTCCGCTCCTTCGCCCATCTGGTCCTGCCCTATCTCGTGCAGCACGGCATCGGCGTGCTGGGCATGAAGTCCTTCGCCGATTCGGTGCTGCTGAAGAGCGGCGCGCCCATCCAGCCGATCGAGTACCTGCACTACAGCCTCAACCTGCCGACCTCGGTGGTGATCACCGGGATCGAGCGGCAGTCCGACCTCGACCAGGCCTTCAAGGCGGTCGAGACGTTCCAGCCGATGGAGAAGGCGCAGGTGGCCGAGCTCCTGTCGCGCTCGCGCCCCTACGCGATCGAGGGCAAGTACGAGCTGTTCAAGACGAGTTCGACCTTCGACGGCACCGCCAAGACCAATGCCTGGCTCGGCGACGAGGTCGAGAGCGTGCAGAAACTGGCGCCCGTGATGGAGTGACGAGGCCCCGCGCCGGCGGGAGCGTCAGTCGAACAGGCCCGCGCCGCCCCCGCCCAGCAGGGCGGCGGCGTCCGGCCGATCGATCGCCGGCACCCCCAGCACCGTGTCCCACAGCGCCGCGATGGCGGCGGGGTCGACCCCGTCGAGGATGGCGACGAGGCGGGTGCGCGGCTCCTCGCCCGCCCAGCCCTGCAGGGTCGTGGCGGGATGGAGCAGGTGGCCGACGGCCTGCACGACCACCGGCCGGTCGGGCGCGTGGGCCAGGGCGGCGAGGCCCTTCAGCCGCAGCAGCGCCGGCCCGCAACGCCGCTGGAGCAGCGTGACGAAGGCACCGAGCCGGTCCGTCGTCACGATGCCGGCCTCGAGCGACACGGCGCGGATGCGGGCATCGGGGGCGTGGTGGCGATGGCCGTGGTCCGGCGCGGCGCGGCGGGCCAGGGGTCCGGGTGCGAAGAGGTCCGGGGCGAGGTCCGCCGCGCGGGCGTCACCGACCGGCGCGGCGGGGTTGAGGCCGGCGATGCGGGCCCGCAAGGCGGCCGTGTCCCCGCCCGCGAGCTCGCGCTTGGTGAGCAGCACCGTGTCGGCGAGCGCCACTTGGCGACGCGCCTCGTCGTGGCGCTCGAGCGTCGGCAAGCCGTCGACCTCCGACACCAGCGTCACGACGCCTGCCGCGCGGACCGCGCCGGACAGGCCGGGGCCGAGCAGCAGCGCGTTGAGCACCGGCCCGGGATCGGCGAGCCCGGTGGTCTCGATGACGATCCTGTCGAACCCGAGCGCCGCGCGGCGGGCCATGAGGCCGTCCACCGCGGCGAGGACATCGCCCCGTGCCGCGCAGCAGACGCAGCCGGTCGTGAGGACCAGCATGTCGCCCAGGGCCGCCTCGACCAGGAGATGGTCGAGCGCGACGTCGCCGAACTCGTTGACGATCACGGCCGTGCCGGCGAAGCCCGGGGCCGCCAGGAGGCGGTTCAGCAGCGTCGTCTTGCCGGCGCCGAGGAAGCCCGTCAGCACCCCGACCGGAACGGGCCCGTCGCGCGTCACGGCAGCCGGCGCGTCACCGCGCGGCGGTCTTCTTCTTGCCGGCCTTGGCGGCGGCATGGGGCTTGGCGGCCGCCTTCGCCGCGGTCGCGGGCTTGGCGGCCGGCTTGGTCGCGGATTTGGCGGCCGGCTTGGCGGCGGATGTCGCAGCCGGCTTGGCGGTCGCGGCCGGCCGGGCGAGCGCCGGCGCACCGACACGCCGGCCGGGATGGGCCATCAGGCGGCCGCGGCCCCTGACGATCGTGTTGGCGGCCGCGAGGGCGGCGGGGGTCGGTGCCCCGGCGAGCGCCAGCGGCGCCGTCAGTCCGGTCGTGGGATCGCCCGCATCGGGCGCCTGGGCGAGCGCTGAAGGCACGTCTGCACCGGGAGTGCCCGCGCCCTGCGCGGCGGCCGCCGCGGCGCTGGCCCTGGCGGCCGCGCCGGGCCCCGGCGCGGCTTCCTCGATGGCACCCACGGCGGCGATGTTGGTGCCGGGCGCCGGACCGATGAAGACCCGGACGGGCACGAAGGCATCACGGGCGTGGAGCAGGGACGCCGGGCCGCCGAGCGGCGTCGCGGAGGCGGCCGCCATCTTGAGCACGTCGTCGCGTTCGGGCGGGCGGCCGAAGAGCGGCGCCGCCACGCTCGCCGTCGCCGACGCCGAGGGCGGCAGCCCGATCGCGGCATCCTCGGCCTCGGCCTCCTGGATGGCGTTGTGGCGGCCCGGGCCACAGATCTGCCCGCGCAGGTCGGGGGGCGAGACGATCTCGCTCTGCGGCAGGTCCGCGACGTTGCCGAGGCCCGGCCCGGGGTTCGAGAAATACTTCTCGAACAGCGTCACGGCACGCAGGTTGCGCTCGTTCGTCGAGGGCGCGCCCATGATGACGACGAGCAGCCGGCGGTCGCCGCGCGTCGCGCTCTCGACGACGTTGTAGCCGGCCGAGCAGGTATAGCCGGTCTTCATGCCGTCGACGCCCGGATAGCGCCCGAGCAGGCCGTTGTGATTCGGGATCAGCTTGCCGCCGAACTGCAGCGCGCCGATGTCGAACAGGTCGTGCTCTTCGGGGAACTCGCGGATCAACCCGCGCGCGATGACGGCCATGTCGCGGGCCGAGGAATAATGGTTAGGATCGGGCAGGCCGTTCGGATTGACGAAATGCGATTCGTGCAGGCCGAGGCGCTGGCCATAGGCGTTCATCTCGTCCGCGAAGGCCGGAACCGAGCCCGAGATCCCTTCCGCGATCGTGACGGCGATGTCGTTGGGCGACTTCACCATCAGCATCTTGAGGGCGTTGTCGAGCGTCACCAGCGTGCCGGGCCGGAAGCCCATCTTCGAGGGCACCATGCTGGCCGCATAGGCCGAAACCCGCATCGGCGTGTCGAGGCTCACCTTGCCCTCGCGCACCTTGCTGAGCGCCACGTAGACGGTCATCAGCTTGGTGGTGGAGGCCGGGAACCAGGGCGCCGTCGCCATGTCCTTGTAGAGGACCTCGCCGCTGGCGACGTCCACCACCACCGTCGGGTTCGCCGAGGCCGGGCCGAGGGTCGCGATGGCGAGCGCCAGGACCGAGACGATCGACGGCCAGCACGCTTGCGAAAACTTCATCGAGGGACATTCCGAACGGGCGGCACGGGTCGGCCGAGGCGCCTCGCTGCCAAAGCCTCCCAACGGTTTAGCCAGGGTCCGCCCGGTTGGGAAGAGTCGCGTCGGGCCCTGTCGGCGCCGGGCCACACCGGCACGCGCGTGATGGCGAAGCTGCGGCGAGAGCGGGGCGGATTGGAGATGCCGCTGGCCTCCCGCCGGCTCCGGACCGTAGTCTCGCCGCATGATGGCGGATGCCCGCGACCCCGACGAGATCCCTGCCCCACGGCTCCGCATCGCCGCGGGAGCCTCGCGGCTCGGACGGGGCGTCCTCGACATCCTGTTCCCTCCGGCCTGCCTCAGCTGCCGCCGCAGCGTCGCGGGCGATGCGGGTCTGTGCGCCGCCTGCTGGCGCGGCATGCGCTGGATCGAGCGGCCCTTCTGCGAGCGGCTCGGCTTGCCCTTCGACCGGGATCTCGGCGCGGGCCTGCTGTCGCCCGAGGCGATGGCGAACCCGCCCGTCTACGGGCGCGCGCGGGCGGTGGCACGGTTCGACGACGGGCCGGCGCGACGCCTGATGCACGGGCTGAAGTACAACGACCGCCTCGACCTCGCCCGCCCCCTCGGCGCCTGGATGGCGCGGGCGGGCGCGGAACTTCTCGCCGAGGCCGACCTCGTCGTGCCGGTCCCGCTCCACCGGCGGCGGCTGTGGCGCCGCCAGTTCAATCAGGCCGCCGTCCTGGCCCGGGAAGTGTCGCGCGCTTCCGGGCGGCCTTGGGAGCCGCTGGCGCTGCGCCGCGTGAAGGAGACGGCGAGCCAGGTCGGCATGTCGCGCCCGCAGCGGGTCCTCAACGTGCAGGGCGCCTTCGCGGTCGCGGCGGGCCGGGAGGGTGCGGTGACGGGCCGGCGCATCCTGCTCGTCGACGACGTGCTGACCACGGGTTCGACTCTGAATGCCGCATCGCGCGCACTGTTGCGGGCCGGGGCCGCCGGCGTCGATGTCCTTGTCTTCGCCCGGGTTGTCGCGGAAAGTTGACGAGGCCATATGTCATGGAAAGGCGTTCCCGAGGACCGCGACCGATGCCCCCCGTCACCATCTACACCACGCGTTTCTGCCCCTACTGCACCGAAGCCAAGGGCCTCCTGCGCCGCAAGAACGTCCCCTTCGACGAGATCGACGTCTCGGGCAACCAGGCCGGCCGGTCGGCCATGACGGCCCGGGCCGGGGGGCGGACCAGCGTCCCGCAGATCTTCGTCGGCGAGAAGCATGTCGGCGGCTGCGACGACCTGTTCGCGCTCGACGAGGCCGGCGAGCTCGACCCGCTGCTGGCCGCCTGACCCGACCATGATCCGCTATGCGCTCCTGTGTTCCGGGAACCACGCCTTCGAGGCCTGGTTCCGCGACAGCGAGGCCTTCGACGTTCAGAGCGAAGCCGGCCTGGTCTGCTGCCCGGACTGCGGCAGGGCCGAGGTGCGCAAGGCCGTGATGGCGCCCGCCGTGCGCCGCTCGGCCGAGACGGGGCGTGCCGCCGCGCCGGCTCCCGAGGCCGAGACACCGGCGCCGCCGGCGCCCGTCCGGCCCGAGCCCGCCCCGGCGCCCGTGTCGGACGAGGCCTTCGCGGCCGTCCGGGCGGCGATGCGGGAGATCCATGCCAAGCTGAAGCGCGACGCCGTCGACGTCGGCCCGGCCTTCCCCGAGCAGGCCCGCGCGATCCACGAGGGCGAGGCGCCCGTGCGCGCCATCTACGGCACCGCGACGGACGAGGAGGTCCGCTCGCTGGTCGAGGATGGCGTCGGCATCATGCCGATCCCGGCCCTGCCGGACGACCGCAACTGACCATCGTGGCGGCGCTTCGGCGCAGAAGCCGCGCGGTGTCCGGCCCGGTCCGTCGCTGAACCGGCCTTCACGTCGCACCCCCGGCGAGGAACCCCTTCGGTCGCCGCCGCATTGCGGCTCGGACGATACTCAAGGAGTTCGACGCGCATGGACCAGCACGAGGAAGCGGCCCGCACCAAGGTCGTCGAGATCGTCAGGGATCTCGCCATCGCAATGCTGTCGACACGGGGCACCGATGGGAAGTTCCACAGCCGGCCGATGGCGGTCAGCGATGCCGAGTTCAAGGGAACCCTGCACTTCCTCACCGATGTGCGCTCCGGCAAGGTCCACGACCTCGAGACCGATCCCGAGACCATCATCACCTTCTCGGACCACAAGGCCCAGAAATACGTCGCGATGCGCGGCCGCGGCCGCCTGACCACCGACAAGACGACGATCCGCGACCACTGGACCGAGTCGGCGCGGGCCTGGTTCCCCAAAGGCGTCGAGGATCCCGATATCGCGCTCATCTCGGTCGAGATCGAGGACGCCGAGTATTGGGACGCCCCGTCCGGCAAGGTCGTCGTGCTCTATGCCTTCGCCAAGGCGGTCCTCACGGGACACAAGCCGGGCAATGTGGGCGAGCACGAGCGGGTTTCGATGCGCTGAGGCAGGAGCGGTCAGTCCGAGGCCGACCCGTCGCGGTCGGGAGCGGGGTCGGTCGAGGTCGGTTTGAGAAGGACACAGCGTTGCGCGTTCCGTCGAGTGTTCACCCTGCGGCCGTCGTGGCCATCCCGGCCCACGACGAGGCGGACCGGATCGGTGCCTGCCTTGCCGCCCTGGCGATGCAGCGCGACGACCGCGGCGCACCCCTGCCCTCCGGGCGGTTCTCGGTCCTGGTGCTGGCGAACAATTGCCGGGACGCGACCGCCGAGACGGCCCGGTCCTTCGCGGAGGTCGCCCCCTTTCCGCTGCACGTCGTCGAGTGCCGCCTTCCGCCCTCGGAGGCCCACGCCGGCGGCGCGCGGCGCGCCGCCATGGACCGCGCGGCCGACCTGCTCGAGGCCGAAGGGTCGGCGGACGGCGTCATCCTGACCACCGATGCCGATAGCCGCGCGGCGCCGACCTGGGTCTCGGCCAGCCTGTCGGGGTTCGGGCCGGGGATCGACGCCGTGGCGGGCTATATCGACGCCGACGCGACCGAATACCTGGCCCTCGGGGCCGGCTTCCTGGCGCGCGGGCGCGCCGAGGACCGGTACCTGGCGCGCGTTGCCGAACTCTACGCCGTGCTCGATCCCCAGCGTCTCGATCCCTGGCCGAACCACCGGGTCCATTCCGGCGCCGCCATGGCGGTGTCGCTATCGGCCTACCGGGCCATCGGCGGCCTGCCGGTGCGCCCGCTCGGCGAGGACAGCGCTCTCGCGGAAGCCCTGGAGGATGCGGGCTTCCGGATCCGCCACTGCCTCGGTGCCGTGGTGACGACCTCGTGCCGGTTCGACAGCCGAGCGCCGGGCGGGGCCGGCGACACGATGCGGGCCCGGCACGCGGACCTCGACGCCCCCTGCGACGATGACCTCGAACCCGCCCTGCGCCTGTTCAGGCGGGCCCGCATGCGTGGGCTGATGCGCCGCCTCCACGCCGCCGGCCGTCTCGGCGACGACCTCGGTTGGCATCAAGGGTTCGGCTTCGCCCGCGAGGTCGCGGCCGAACTCGTCGCCTCCCTGGCGGAGCGACCCTTCCCGTCCCTGTGGCGGCGGATCGCGGCGGAGAGCCCCGCGCTGCGCATGGGCCCGCCGCTGCGTCCCTCGGACCTGCCGCGCGAGATCGACGCGATCGAGCGGCTGCTGGGCCGCCTCGGACGCGTCACCCCGCCGCGGCCAGCAGGTCCAATCGATATTCAGGCTCTCGCCGAGCCGCGACAGGACGCCATCGCGGTGCCGTCGCGGCTATGAAGCCGTCGGCGGCCTCGTCGCCCGTCAAGGGATAGTCGGTCTCGCCCAGCCAGTGGCAGAGCACCATGTGGCCGTCGGGCGCGAGGCTCGCGAGGCAGCGCTCGGCGAGGCGGCCGAGATCGGCCGTCGACAGGTAATACAGCACCTCGGACAGCACGATGAGGTCGTAGCGGCCCTCGGGGAAGTCGCCCGGCAGGGTCGCCTCGCGGAACGACACGTGGGCGAGGTCGGCATCGTCGCGGCGCGCCTCGGCGAGCGCCCTGGCGGAGGCGTCGAGCGCCAGCACGGCGTCGCAGCGCGCCGCCAGGAGCCGTGTGAAGACCCCGATCGAGCACCCGACCTCGAGCGCCGAGCCGTAGCGGGCACGGGGCAGGATATCGAGCGTCGCGAGGTATTTGCCGCGCTCGTAGGCGCTGGTGCGGAACCCCCAGGGATCGGGCGAGCGGGCGTAGATGTCCTCGAAATAGCCGGGGTCGAGCGAGGGCCTGGCAGGCTTGACGGTGGGCCGCTGCGTCATGGGTTCACCGCGATGAAGGTCTCGGCATCGCCGAGGAAGGGGGCGAGCTGGGCTTCGGTGAAGCAGAAGGCCTCGGGATCGTCGTCGATCAGCCGCGTCATCTGGGACGCGTAGCAGTCGATCGCCCGGCGTTTGGTGGCCCGGTCGGCCGCGATGTCGAGCCGGAACCCGCGCGGCGCCTCTTCGTCGATCTCGTCGCCGGGTGGCAGGTGCAGGCCCCAGACCGGGTAGGCCCAGAGCCGCAGGCCGCGCCGCCGTGCCGCCGCCCGCGCCATGGCGAAGGCCGTCTCGTGGTCGCAATGCGGGTCGCGACCCCAGGTCACCAGCAGCGTGCGGGCGCCGACCGCCTCGGCCCGTTCCACGATGGCGTCGACCGCGGCATCGAACGCCGGGCCCTGGCTCGGGGTCGCGGTGTCGCGCAGGTCGAGCGTGCTGAGCCGGCCGTCCGGCAGCCCGAGCTGCGCCAGCGCGCGGCGCGCTTCGTCGCGTCGCAGCGCGATCAGCCGGGCGGGCGGCACCTTGACGGACCGCGGGTGCGAGCCGGAGCCGTCCGTCAGGATGAGGACATGGCCCGCAAGGCCCGCCCGCTCGGCGGCGATCAGCAGCCCGCCGCAGCCGAGCGTCTCGTCGTCGGGATGGGGGGCGATCACCAGGAACGGGTCCCGGCCCACGATGTCGCCGAGCCCGCCGAACGGCAGCCGGGCCAGCGCGGCCAGGTAGTCGGCGACCCTCATGCGTCTCTCCACAGCAGGCGCGAGGGGCCCGCCTTCTCCAGCACCGTCCCGGCGGCATCCGCCATCGCGCCGTCCGGTGCGGGCTGGCGCAGGTAGGTGGCGAGGTCGCGGCCGACGCGTTCCGCCGCGTGGGGCCGCACGAAGGACGACAGCCCGAGGCCGCGGTGGACGGCTTCCATGACGTCGAGCCCGGCCCGCTCCACGACCCCGCGCGTCAGGCCCACATAGGCCAGGACCTCGGCCGCGGGACGCTGGGCGGCCGCCACCATGCGGGCCGCCTGCGTCACCCACAGGACCGCGGTCTCGACCGCCGTGGCGCAGGCCGCGACCCGCTCGCGCTGGTAGGGGTCGCCGCCGCGCCCCAGCCGGACGAGGTCGGCGCGATAGAGGTCCAGCAGGCGTTCGGCCGCGCCGAGCTGCACGGCGCAGAACCGCCAGGCCCCGCCGAAGAACGCCGGCTGTCGCCGGTAATCGTCATCCGCGCCGACGATGTCGTCCTCACCGACCGGCAGCCCCTCGAGGTCGACCGTGCCGGTCGCCGTGGAGCGCATGCCCTGGGCGGTCCACCGCGACAGGTCGGCCCGCTCGCCCGGCGCCAGGCGCGGCATCGTCATGACGGTCGCGCCCTCGCGCAGCACCGGCACGATCGGCCGGGTGATCGAGCCGACGCCCGAGGCCAGGATCTTGCGGCCGGCGAGGCGCCATCCCGCGCCGTCGCGCTCGAGCCGGGCGGGCTCGGCGCCTTCCGCGTTCCAGACGCCCGACATGGCACCGGCGCGGACCTCCTCGGCGAAGCTTTCGAGCTGGTCGGCCCTGCCGTAGCGCGACACGAGCGCGACCGCGTTGACATGGCCCTCGTAGAGCCGCCCGACGGACAGGTCGCCGCCGCCGATCAGCCGCAGCACCTGCGCCAGCCGGTCGACCGCCCCGGGCTCGACGAGGCCCGTGCCCCCGAACCGCGCCGGAAAGGGCGCCAGCATCAGCCCGGCATCGTGCAGCAGGGCGATGGCGGCGGCCGGGAACACCGCCCCCGCGTCGCGCTCGGCCGCCCCGGCGAACAGCGTCTCGGCGATGTCGACGGCCGTCGCCACGGAGTCGTCGGCCGAAAGGGCCCTGTGATGCGTCATGCCGTGCCGTACCCGTCCCGCTCGCTGCCGGACCCTGTGGGTCCCCGACGGGGCTTTGAGCCCCGCGTCAGCAGCGAAGGTCCTGCTGGCGCAGGCTGAAAACAGTGGCACCCGAAAAATTGGTCCAGTGGTGAGGCGGAATGTTGCAGGCCGCCAGCCGAGTCTCGTCGAACGTGTCCCGCAGGTCGTAGGCCTCGGGGATCGGGAACAGCATGCCGAGCGTGCGCTGCAGCGTGTCGACGCCGAACCGCCGCACGTGCAGGGCGGGACCGAAGCGGCGCAGCTTCTCCTCGGGAGAGGCCACCACCACGGCGTCCTCGAACCCGCCCGGCAGGATCGGCACGCTGAACAGCATGGTCCCGGTGTCCTTGAGGGCGCGGGCGAGCCGCAGCAGCACCGCGGCGTAGTTGCCCTCGACGTGTTCGAGGACGTGGTTGTGGACGATGAGGTCGTAGTGGTCGCGGGGCAGGTCGAACACGTCCTCGCAGAGGTCGAACCGCTCGACCCCGAGGCCCGGGTAACGCGCGGGATCGATGTCGACGGCGCGGTAATTGGCGCCGCCGATCTCCCGCAGCAGGACGCTCAACCCGCGTTCCGGCGCGCAGTGCAGGATGTGGCTGCCGGGGGCGAGCTTCAGGCGTTCGGTGATGTGCAGCGCCGCCACGCGCGTGCGCTCCAGCGATCCGCAATCCGCGCAGCGCACGGCGGGGCGCTTGGGCATGTCGGTGAAGGCGGTGCCGCCGCAGATGTTGCATTGCATGGGGCCTGCTTTGCCCCGCGGCGGCGCGGACCGCAAGGTGCCGCGATGGCCGCGGTTCCCGTCGGGTCAAAGGCGCCGGGGCGGCGCCGGCCGATCCGCTCCCGCCCTAGGCCGGGCCGGGGCGGAAGCGCAGCGCCGCGCCGTTCATGCAGTAGCGCAGCCCTGTCGGGCGCGGACCGTCGTCGAAGACGTGGCCGAGGTGACCCGCGCAGGTGGCGCAATGGACCGCCGTCCGCGCCATCCCGAGGCTCTCGTCCCGGCTCTCGCCGACCGCACCGGCGAGGGGGCTCCAGAAGCTCGGCCATCCGGTGTGGCTGTCGAACTTGGTGGCGGACGAGAAGACCTCGGTGGCGCAGCCCGCGCAGGCGAAACGGCCCGTCCGATGCTCCCGGTTCAGCGGGCTCGAAAAGGGCCGCTCGGTCCCCTCGCGCCGCAGGATGTCGAAGGCGGCAGGGTCGAGGCGCGCGCGCCACGCCTCGTCGCTCATCGCCACGAGGGCCCGGCCCTCCGCCGCCCTCACGCCGCGCGCCAGCACGACGGCCCCGGCCAGGACCATGGCGCCACGCGCCAGCACCGCACGTCTGTCCACCGCCATCGCGACCTCCCCGACGTTTGCGGGCCCGATCCCGGGCTCCGCATGATCGTTGACGTCCGCGGACCTGCGAAGTTTCACCCGGAGGAGCGGCATGAGGACCATCGAGGAGACCCGGCTGCGCCACGCCCGCCTCGCCGTGGGGGACGTGTCGCTCGATGTGGTCGAAGCGGGTCCGCCGGACGGGCCGCCCGTCGTTCTGCTGCACGGCTTCCCGGACTTCTGGTGGGGGTGGCGCCACCAGATCGCGGCCCTGGCGGACGCCGGGTTCCGGGTCGTGGCGCCCGATCAGCGCGGCTACGCCCACAGCGACAAGCCGCCCGGCATCGACGCCTACCGATTGACGCATCTCGTCGGCGACGTCGTAGGCCTGGCCGACGCCCTCGGGCTGCGCCGATTCGCGCTCGCCGGCCACGACTGGGGCGGCGTGGTGGCCTTCGCCACGGCGGCGCGGCATCCGGAGCGGGTGGAGCGGCTCGCCGTCGTCAACGCTCCCCACCCGGACACCTGGGCGCCCTACGCGCTGCGTCATCCCGGCCAGATCGTGAAGAGCCTCTACGTGGGCCTGTTCCAGGTGCCGGGCCTGCCGGAGGCCCTGCTGCGGGCGAACCGTTTCGGGGCGATGCGGCGGGCGCTCGAAGGGTCGAGCCGGCCCGGCACGTTCTCCGCCGCCGACCTCGACCGCTACGTCGCCGCCTGGTCGACGCCGGGTGCGCTGACCGCGATGCTGAACTGGTACCGGGCGTTGCGCCGGCCCGCGCCCGGGCCCCTGCCCCGCATCGAAGCCGAGACGCTCATCATCTGGGGCGTCGCCGACCGGTTCCTGGAGCGGGGCCTCGCCGCGGCCGCGGCACGCCGGTGCCGCTCCGCCCGCGTGATCGACCGGGACGCGGGGCACTGGGTTCTGGTGGAGGAGCCCGAGGCCGTCTCGGCCGCCCTGATCGAGATCTTCGCGGCCCGGCCGCGCCCGGCTTAGCGCCGCGGAGGCCGAGTCCCTCAGACCGCGATCCCGATCTCCACCTCGCTGCCGCGGTCGTCGGAGACCAGACCGGCGACGGCGTGCAGGGGGACGGGACGGCTGAAGTGGTAGCCCTGCATCACCCGGCATCCCAAGGACCGCAGGATCAGGACATGGTCCGCCGACTCGACGCCTTCCACGATGCAGGACAGGTTCAGGTTGCGGCAGAGGTCGACGATGGTCTTGACGATGTCGCGGCTGGCCTTGTCGACGACGACATCGGCGGTGAAGCTGCGATCCACCTTGATCTTGTCGATCGGCAGCCGCCGCACGTAGCCCAGGCTGGAATAGCCGGTGCCGAAATCGTCCAGCGAGATCTCGACCCCGATCGCCTTGAGGGCCAGGAGCGCATCGCGTGCGGCCTCGAAGTCGTGCATCAGCGCCGTCTCGGTGATCTCGAGTGCGATACGTTCGGGCACGACGCCGCTGTTCTCGATCACGTTGGCGAGCCGCGTGACGGCGGTCGGCGAAGCGATGTCGTGGGCCGACAGGTTGAACGACAGGCCGATCTCCTCCGGCCATGCCCGCATGGCGGCGATGGCCTTGCCGAGCAGGATCTCCGTGATGGAGCCGATCAGCCCGATGCGCTCGGCCGCCACGATGAAGACGTCCGGCGCCACGGGGCCGAGCCGTGGGCTGGTCCACCGCGCCAGGGCCTCGAAGGCGACGATCCGCTGGCCCGCGACATCGATGATGGGCTGGTATTCGAGCCTCAGTTCCGCATCGAGGTCGGCGCGCCGCAGCTCCTGCTCGATCAGGGAGCGGGCACGGATCGCGTCCTCGTGGTCGGCCGTGAAGATGACGGCGCGGCCGCGGCTGTGTTCCTTGGCGAAGTACAGCGCGTAGTCGGCCCGTTCGATCAGCTGCTCGCGCGTGCGCGCCATGTCGGGGAACACCGCATAGCCGATCGAGGCGGCGATCTGGGCGATGCCGGTCGGCAGCGTGATGGGCGCTTCGAGCGCGTGGCAGATGCGGCGGCCGGTCGCCACCATCGCCTCCCGCCCGACGTGTCCGGCGAGCACGAAGGCGAATTCGTCGCCCCCGAGCCGCGCGAGCCTGGCGTCCGGGCCCAGGATGGCGAGGAGGCGCTGCCCCACCTCGGCCAGCACGACGTCGCCGGCGGCGTGGCCGTAGACGTCGTTGACCGGCTTGAAGCCGTCGAGGTCGACCATGCCGAGCGCGAAGGGCTGGGGCGGCACCGCTTGGGTCAGCGAGGCGAGTTCGAGGAAGAAGCAGCGTCGGTTGGCGAGGCCCGTGAGGCTGTCGAGCATCGCGAGCCGGCTGTTCTCCTCGCTGAGGGTGGCGAGCGCCCGCCGCGAGCGGATGAGGGCGCTGAACTCGCCGAAATGCTTGAGCATCAGCTTCGTCATGATGAGCGCCACCATGCCGAAGTTGAGCGCGATGGCGATGAGCACGGTGTTGCCCGACCGCAGGAACACCACCATGAACGGCACCGTCACCACGACGGTCAGGGCCAGGGCGGCGCCCCGCAGATGCATCAGGCAGAAGATGCAGCCGATGACGGTGATCGACATGAAGAAGGCGACATGCGTCCGGGCATAGGCGTCGCCGTAGGGGGCCAGCGACAGCGACCAGGCCGTGAACAGCGCCCCGAGCACGCCGACGAGGCGGACCGTGCCGCGCAGCTTGGCCGCCACCTCCCGCTCCGTCAGCCGGGTCACGTCGAGGCGCATCCAGGCGATGGAGCGCTGCAGGCAGAGGGGCAGGAGGATGAGCGGGATGCCCACCGCCAGGATGCCCGGCGAGATGCCGTAATGGGTGAACGCCAACGCCAAAGCATTGGACCCGAGCAGCACGTAGAGCAGCGGTAGTTGCTTCTGGATCGCCCCGAGCTGCGCGCGTTCGAGCACGGGGTCGGACCCCGGTCCCGCCAACATCGTCCGCAGGCCTCGAAGTCTCATCCCGGATCCCTCGCTCGTGAAGGTGACCCTAGGTGTCGACACACTAAGACTTCGCCAACACGGCTTCCTGCCGCCGCCGAAAACAACCGCGACCCGCCGCGGAGCGCCTTTGTCGTCAGGTATCGATAAATTTCTGCATCCAGAGCAGGTCGAGGTAGCGGTCGAACTTGTATCCGACCTCGGGCATCACCCCGGCGCGCACGAAACCGAAGCGTTCGTGCAGCGCGATCGAGGCCGTATTGGCATTGTCGAGCGCGCCGACCATGACGTGCTTGCCCATGGCCCGGGCGCGGTCGATCAGGGCCGGAAGGAGCCGGCCCGCGACGCCGCGGCGCTGATGCTCGGGCGCAACGTAGATCGAGTGTTCGACCGTCCGCCCATAGCCGTCGTGCGGCCGGAACGGGCCGAAGGAGGCGTAGCCCAGCAGGGTGCCGGCCTCCTCGGCGACCAGGAAGGGGAAGCCCTGCGCCTGCCGCTCGCGCACGAAGGCGCGCCGGTTGTCGAGGTCGACGGGATGGTAGGAGAAATTGGCCGTCGAGGTGGCGATGACGTGGTTGTGGATGCGCAGGATGGCGGCGAGATGCTCCTCGGCGGCGTCCACGATCGAGACGGTCATGGCCGCACTCCCTCTTCCCCGTCCGCCGGCCGCAGCGCGCGGCCGCGGCGCCGGGCATTCCCTTCGGCCCAGTCGAGTTCCTCCTCGACGTGCCGGAAGGCATCGTCGCCGATCCGGTGGTCCCGGCGCAACCGGGCGAGGGTGACGCGCTCGGCCGCGATGGCGGCCATCCGCAGCTTGCCGAACACCTTGGGTCGGAGGTGGCGCATGGCGTCGTCCTGCAGCACGACGGCATATTCCTTGCGGAGGATCGCGGCCTCGGGCTCGGGGTTGCCGTCGAGCGAGCGGAGGGCGGCGCGGGTCGTCTCCTGGCGGGCGAAGTCGCGTTCGAGCGTGGCGCGGCCGTCGTCGCCGAGGTCGAGCCAGCGCAGCAGCGGCCCCAGTGTCAGGCCCTGGATCACCAGGGTGCCGAGCACCACCGCGAAGGCCGCCACGACGACGAGGTCGCGGTGCGCCGGGTTGGCGAAAGCGCCCTCGAAGGGCAGCGCCAGGGCGGTCGCGAGGGTCAGGAGGCCCCGCATGCCCGACCAGCCCACCACGAGGGCGCTCTTGTAGCTGCGCAGCACCGAGGTCCTCTGCTCGGCCGGAAGGGTGAAACGCTCGACCAGCCTCGCGATGGCATTGTAGGCGAAGGTCCAGGCGAGCCGCACCCCGATGACCGTGGCCAGGATGGCGACGCCGAACGACGCGTAGCGCGACACGCCGCCCGGGATGGCGTCGCCGATGTCCTGGAGCTGCAGGCCGATCAGGATGAACGCGAGGGCGTTCAGCACATAGACGGCGACCTCCCACACGGCGAGCGAGCCGCGCCGGATCTCGGCGTTCTGGCGCTCCGGCACGTGCCGGGCGAGGACCAGGGCGAAGACCACGATGGTCAGCACCGTCGAGACGCCGAGCTTCTCGGCGAGGATCCACACCGCGAAGGTCGCGACGAACTGCGTCACCACCGAGATCGACAGGTCGGTGATGCGGGAGGTCAACAGCAGGTGCAGCCGCGCCAGCACCCAGCCGAGCGCCACCGAGCCGATGGAATTGGCGAGGAACAGCGGCACCGCATGCCCCGCCGTCAGGGTCGTGCCGAGCGCCGCGCTGACGGCGAGGCGATAGACCAGGAGCGCGCTGACGTCGTTGAGCAGCCCCTCCCCTTCGAGGATCACGACGAGGCGGCGCGGCGGCGACAGGCGGCTCAGGATGGCGGTGGCCGAGACGGGGTCGGGCGGCGACACGACGGCACCGAGCGCGATGGCGGCCGACCAGGGCATGTCGGGCACGAGCCAGCGCGCCGTCACCGCCACGGCCGCGATCGTCAGGGCGACGGCGACCAGCACCAGGCTCGACACCGGGATCCAGTTCTCCCGCAGGTCGCGCGGGGACGCGTTGAAGGCCGCGTCGAGGATCACCGGGGCGACGAACAGCGTCAGGGCGAGGTCGGGGTCGAACTGGATCCCGGGCACGTTGATGGGCGCGATGGCCAGCGCGGTCCCGGCCAGCGCCAGCAGGACCGGATAGGGCGCGCCGATGCGATCGGCCAGAACGGTCAGGATCGCGCCGCCGAGCAGCAGCGCGATGAGGAGTTCGAAGAGCGGCATGGCGCGAGCTTAAGCGGACCGGGGCGCCCGCGCCAGCACCCGGCGCGGGATCCCGGCGCACCGTCTCGCGCGCGAGCGCGTTTGCGCGGGCGGTCCTTCGGCCTTAGAACTCGGCCGTCAACCGGACGGGGCGGGCGCATGAGCATCTTCGGCAATCTCGGCAGCCTGGTGGGCGGCTTCATCGAGCAGCACGGCGGCACGGAAGCCCTGCTCCAGCAGGCGCTCACCCAGGCGGGCGGCGTCCAGGGCATCGTGGGCAAGCTCCAGCAGGCGGGCTACGGCGACGCCGTGCAGTCCTGGCTCGGCGCCGGCCCGAACCAGCCCGTGACGGCGGAGGGCGTCGCCCAGGCGCTCGGCCACGGCAAGATCGGCGAGATCGCCGCGCAATACGGCATGCAGCCCGACCAGGTCTCCGGCCTGCTCGCCAAGGTGCTGCCCGGGCTCGTCGACCGGCTCAGCCCGAACGGCACCGTCGAGCCGCACCTGATGCAGGGCGACGGCAGCGCCTCGCCGCTCGCGCCGGGCTCCTGACCCGCGCCGCACACGCTTTGTTCAGTCTTGCCCGGCAGGCTCGGAGGTCGTCCGCAGGCCGCCCTGGTCCGGGCCGCGGGCGGCACCGTGCCCGGAACAGCGGCCGCGACTGACGCATGAAGATCATCCTGCCCTTCCTCAGCAACACGCTGATGAACTTCGTCATCGGTCTGCTGCTGGCCCGCTTCCTCGGCCCGGCGGAATACGGCCGCATGGCGCTGGCACTGGCGGTCGGGCAGGTGATCCAGACGCTGGTGTTCGACTGGCTGCGGCTCGCCGCGACGCGCTTCTATTCGGAGCGGACGCGGCGCGAGCGTCCCGAACTGCGGGCGACGCTGGATGCGAGCTTCGCGCTGCTCATCGCGGTCCTCTGCGGCGCGGCCGTGCTGGCGCTGCTGAGCGGCATCGAGGTGCCGCTGTCGCGCCCGCTCGCCGGCCTCGCGGTCGGCGCCGCCGTGGCGAACGGCCTCTTCGACTACCATACGGCGCTGGTGCGCGCCCGCTTCATGGACGGGCTCTATGCCCGCATCATCCTGGGCAAGAACGCCCTCTCGCTCGTCCTCACCGTCGGGGGCGCGTGGTGGTTCGGCTCGGCCGTGATGGCGCTGATGGGGCTGTGCCTGTCGATGACGGGCTCGCTGCTCGCCGCGCACCGCTCGCTCACCGACGCGGGCTCGGCGCCCCGGGCCGCCCGGCGGGGCCTCGCCGCCCAGGCGCTGCGCTACGCCATGCCGATCGTCATGGCCAACATGCTCTACCAGGTCATCCCGCTGGTGGACCGGGCCCTGATCGCGCAGCGCTACGGCTTCGCCGAATCGGGCCAGTTCTCGCTCGCCTACGACCTCGGCATCCGCATCGTGCTGGCGATCGGCTCGACGCTCGACGTCCTCCTGTTCCAGCTCGCGGTCAGGACCGACGAGGTCCATGGCCCCGCCCAGTCGAGCCGGCAGATCGGCCGCAACATGGGTGTCGTCGTCGCCATCCTGGCGCCGACCTGCGTGGGCGCCTGGCTGGTCCTGCCCTCCTTCCAGCAGATCGTCGTGCCGCCGGAGTTCCGCGGCCCCTTCGCGCAGTTCTTCGCCGTCCTGCTGCCCGGGTTCTTCTGCTATCCGCTGATCCACTATGCGGTTCATCCCGTCTTCCAGATCCGCAAGCGCACGACGCCCCTCATCGTCACGGCGCTGGTCGCGGCACTCGCCAATGCCGGGCTCAGCTTCGCCATGCCGCCCGGTGCGGGCGCGATCGGCTACGGAGTGGCGCTGTCGGCCGCGCTCGGCTCGGGCCTGCTGGCGCTGATCGCCGCCGCCACGATGCTGCGCGCCTTCTGGCCGGCCCCGCGGGACCTCGGCGTGACGCTGCTCGGGTCGCTCGCCATGGTGGCGGTGCTGCTGCCCCTGCGGGCCATGGCGCCGGGGCCGCTGGCCCTGGCGCTCCAGGTGGGGCTCGGCACCGCCGTCTATGCCGCCTTCGTGGCGGCTTTCGACCTCGCGGGCCTGCGCAGCCTCGCCCTGGCCCACCTGCCGCGCCGCTGGCGCCGCCCCGGCGCCGATGGCCGCCGACCTTTACCGACCATTGACCACGTCGTTTAGGGTTCGATTCAGTTTATAGCATCCGTAACCATCGCTAACGATAACGAATTCTACGTCGTATTTGAGGTGTATTGTCTGCAGCTGGAACACCCTTCCTTCTTTTCCGCGGACGATCACATGAAGCGCTTTGTTGCATCGAGCGGCTGGGCCCTGCTCGGACTCGCGGCCCTGTCGGCGGCTTCGGCGGGCGGCGCCAAGGCGGGCGGCTATCGTCCCCACGCGTCCGGCATCCCCGGCATCGGGCCCGGCACGGGCGTCGACGTCTACATCCCCAACCCCGACCCCCAGACCCCGGTGGCCTGGTCGCAGGGCACCGAGCCTCCCCCGCCCCAGGGCGACTACGGCGGCGGCACGCTGCAGTACCTGATCACCGGCAACGAGACACGCCCGGTGCCCCACCCGCGCGTGCCGCCGCCCTATTACCCGGCCCGCGTGGCGCCGGTGGACGGGCCGGACGGCCGGTCGAGCCTCGCCACCCATGCCCGGCCCCCGCGCGGCGCGGCCTACGGGGCCGCCTTCGGGGTGGTGCCGCCCGCCTATCGCGCCCCGGCGCCCGCCGGCGACGGCGACGGCTACGGCGGCTTCGGCTTCGGCGCGCCGGTGCCGCATGCGGCGGGCTACGGCACGCGGCCCGCCTTCGTGCCGGTGGCGCTGGCCGAGCCGGCCGAACCCGTCCGGGCCGAGATCGACCCCGTGTTCCGCCGCCAGGACGTCGCCTATGCGGGCGGGCAGGGCCCCGGCACGATCGTCATCGATACGGCGGCCAAGTTCCTCTACCTCGTCGAGGGCGGCGGCCACGCGCTGCGCTACGGGATCGGGGTCGCCAAGCCGGGCTTCCTCTGGTCCGGCACCCACACGATCACGGCCAAGCGCGAGTGGCCGGACTGGACGCCGCCGGCCGAGATGCTGGGCCGCCGCCCGGACCTGCCGCGCCACATGGAGGGCGGCATGGCGAACCCGCTCGGCGCGCGCGCCATGTATCTCGGCTCGACGCTCTACCGCATCCACGGCACCAACGAGCCCAACACGATCGGCACCAACGTATCGTCGGGCTGCATCAGGCTGCTCAACGAGGATGTGAGCGACCTCTACGGGCGCGTCCACGTCGGGACCCGCGTCGTCGTCATGTAGTCGCGCCGCCCGGGGAGGGCCGACATCGCCCTCCCGCGCGGCCTTTGACGCCGCCGGACCGCGTCGCCTATGAAGCGCTGCCCCGCCGAGACGGGGCGCGTCGGCGAGGAAAGCGTCCCATGCCCAAAGGCTACATGATCGTCCGGATGACCGTGACGGATCCCGAGACCTACAAGCGCTACGCCGAGATGGCGTCGGAGGCCATGCGCCTTCACGGGGCCAAGCCGCTCGTGCGCGGCGGCCAGCAGCAGGCGGTCGAGGGCGAGGCGCGTCCCCGCAACGTCGTGCTCGAATTCCCGTCCTACGAGGCGGCCCGCGCCTATTACTTCTCGCCCGAATACCAGGCTGCGGTCGCGGTCCGGGCGCCGGCCGGGATCGGCGAGGTGGTGCTGGTCGAGGGCGTCTGACGCTCCGGCGAAGGCGGGCCGGTCGCCGCGGCGTCAGCCTCGGCGGGCGACCCCGGCGGCAGGCACGGTCCCGGCCTCGGGGGCCGTGCCCCGCGGCTGGGCCGGACCGCCCTCGGTGAACTCGCGCCACAGCAGCACCAGCGCCGCCATCAGGGCCGGGCCCACGAAGAGCCCCACGAGGCCCCAGGTCTCGACCCCGCCCAGGATGCCGAACAGCACCCACAGGAACGGGAGCCGCGTCGTCCCGCCGATGAGCACGGGACGGATCAGGTGGTCGGCCAGGAAGGCCAGGATGCTGCCGCCGCCCACCACCAGGATGGCCGCCACGACGCCGCCCTGGGCCGCCAGGATGGCGCCGACCACGACGAACACGACCGTCACGGCGAAGGGCACCATGGCGGCCACGGCCGTCAGGGCGCCGAAGAGGATCGGGTGGGGCACGCCGGCGAAGGCGTAAGCCACGCCCATGATGAAACCCTCGCCCAGGCCGACGAGCACGAGCCCGTCGACGGTGCCGTGGATCGACGCCACCATCTGCCGCGCCACCCGCTCGCCCTTCGCGCCGAAGGCCTTCTGGCTGGCGTCGAGGACCTGGCGCACGATGTCGTCGCCGTCCTTGAACAGGAAGAACAGCGTCATCAGGGCGAAGAAGAACAGCACCACGCGGTGGATCACCTGCCCGCCCAGGGTCCGGCCGAGTTCGGCGGCCTTGGCGCGGTCCACGCGCTGGGCGATGCCGTGCGCCTGGGCGCCGTTCGACAGGTTGTCCTGCCACCAATGCGTCACGGCATCGGCGCCGAAGGGCAGGTGGGAGACGAACTCCGGCACGGGGATGCCCGACGTCGTCGCCTGGCGATAGACGTCGAGGACGGCATGGAACTCGCGGATGCCCTCGATGACCACGACGACGAGCGGCAGTCCGAACAGCAGCCCCACGCCCAGCGTGAACAGGCCGGGCATCAGCACGTTGTGCTTGCCGGGCGGGAAGCGGCGCAGGGCCTTCTCGTAGAGCGGCCAGAAAGCCACGGCCAGGACGGCGGCCCAGGCCAGCGCGGGCAGGAAGTCCCGGATCGTCCACAGGCCCAGCGCGACCAGCACGCCGACGAGCACGAGCCGCGCGTTGCGCTGGCGCAGGCCCGGCACCCGGCCGTCCCCATCGCCCGCCAGCGCATCCCGGCGCAGGGCCGGATCGGTCGAGTTCATGGCAGACTCCCTCGGGGCGGCTCGCGCGCTGGACGACAGCGCGGGACTGGCGCCGGGCGCAGGGCCCGGCGCCAGGACGTCAACGGACCGTGCGGGTGGTCGTCACGGTGCGGGCGATCGGCGCGCGGCGGACAACGCGCCGGGTGACCACGCGGCCGCCGAACGGGCCGCGGCGCACCGTCCGGGTGACCACCATGGCGGCATCGACGACGGGGGCCTGGGCGGCGCCCACGATGGCGGCCGACGGGGCCAGCGGCATGGCCTCGGCCTCGCCGACGAGGCAGAGGCCGGCGAGACCCGCGAGGGCGATAGTGGTGGCGACGAGCTTCATGAACGATCCTCCATAGCGCCGGCCCCATGGGAGCACCGGAGGGAAGACGGATCTTCCGCCCGGCGGTCCACGGTGCACCGGCTCGAACCTCGTGGTCCGAAACGCCCCGATGGAGAGGTCTCCGAGGGCGTCCGGACCACTAGCGTCCCCAACGTCAACAGCAGCGTTCAAGTTTCATCGCCGGCCGGCACCCGCTCCGGAATCGCCAAACGTCGCCCCAGTGTGGCACGGATGCACGCCGCGGACACGCGGGGGTGCGGACCCGCCCCCTGCCCCGCGTCGCCGCGGCGTCGAGCCGGTCAGTCCGGCGGGAAGGCCAGGGCATCTCCGAGGAGGCGCACCGCCACTTCCGTCCCGGCCGGAGGCGGCACGGCCGCCACCCAGCAGGCCTGGAGCGCCACGCTGCCCCGCAGGGTCTCGAGGTCGAGCCAGGTCAGCGGCCCCAGCATCACGGCGCGGCGCACGGTCGCCGGCGTCCCCTGCCCGGGCTCGGCGGCGACGACCTGTTCGGGCCGCACCATCAGGGCGACGGGGCCGTCCGCCACGCCATGGGGGTTGCGCACCGCGACGCGCCCGAGCGCCGTCTCGGCGCTGCCCTCCGCGAGGACGCCGTCGAGCAACAGGGCCGAGCCGGCGAGGCGCGCCGTGTCGAGGTCCACCGGCACGCGATAGAAATCCGCCGTCGTGCCGCGCTGCACGATGCGGCCCGCGCGCATCACGGCGATCTCGTCGGCGACCGAGAAGGCCTCGTCGCGGTCGTGGGTGACGATCAGCGCCGAAGCGCCGCCGCGCTTCAGGATGGCCCTGACCTCCGCGCACAGCGTGCGCCGCAGCTGCGCGTCGAGCGCGTTGAACGGCTCGTCGAGCAGGACGACGGCGGGCGCCGGCGCCAGCGCCCGGGCGATGGAGATTCGCTGCTGCTGGCCGCCCGAGAGTTCGTGCGGCATGCGCCGGCCGAACCCCACCATGCCGACGAGGTCCAGCATGGCATCGACGCGCCCCGAGCGGCGCTCGGCGGGCGACAGGCCGAAACCGACATTGGCGGCCACGTCGAGGTGAGGGAACAGCACCCCGTCCTGCGGCACGTAGCCGATGCCGCGCCGGAACGGCGGCACCCAGCAGCCGCGCCCGCCCGACGGACCGTCGGCGACCGGCCGGCCGGCCAATGCGACCGACCCGGCATCGGCGCGGTCGAAGCCGGCGACGAGGCGCAGCAGCGTGGTCTTGCCGCAACCCGAAGGGCCGAGCAGCGCCACGATGTCGCCGGAGGCGACGCGAAGGTCGACGGCGCGCAGAACGGGAGTGTCGCCGTAGGATTTGGCGAGACCCGAGACCAGCAGGGCGGGGGCGTCCAGGGGAAGGCACTCCTGAGAGGGGCCGGGAGGGTCCGCCTCCCGCGGGCCGGCACGCCGCGCCGTCGCCCCGGGCTTCTAGAGCAGGATCGGACCGGTTGGAATCGCCGCGGCGATCCCGACCCGATGGAATCGTGCTCGGTTCGAGGCAGGAGCGCCTTCGCCGGCGATGCGGCTCAGCGGCGATCCCGGCGCTTCTGGAGCCGGACGGTCGCCCAGTAGGCCGGAACGCCCGAGACCAGGACCAGCAGCGCCGCATAGGGCGCGGCCGTGCCGTATTTCATCTGCGACGATTGTGCCCAGAGCGCGATCGACAGGGTGCGGACGCCGGTCGGCGCCAGGACGAGCGTGGCGGTCAGCTCCTTCATGAGCTGCATGAACACCAGCAGCAGCGCGGCAGCCAGGCCCGGCAGGATGTTGGGCAGCGTGACGCTCAGCAGCACGCGCCACGGCGCCCGGCCGAGCGCCAGCGCCACCTCCTCCATGGCGGGCGGCACCTGCTCCACGGCGGGGCGCAGGGCCGTCTGGGCCAGCGGCAGGAACAGGATGGCGTAGCCGATCATCAGGAGGGCCGTCGTCTGGTAGAGGGCGGGCACCAGCCTCAGGCAGAAGAACACGAGCGACAGCGCCACGACGAGCCCCGGCAGCGCATGGACCAGGAACGGCAGGCGTTCCGCCAGCACGGCGGCGCGGCCGCGGCGACGGTAGGCCGCCAGCACGAGGAGCAGGCCGGTCGCCGTCGTGACGAGCGCGCCGAGCCCCGCGTACCAGACCGAGTCGCCCACCGCCGACAGGACGGGCGCCCAGGCGATCGGCACCCGGCGGGCGAGCAGCAGCCAGTAGCCCAGCATGGCGGCGGGCAGCCCGAGCGCCAGCCCGACGAGGGCGGCGAGGCCGACCAGCGCGGGTACGGCCGCGAGGCCCAGCCGGGCCGGTTGATGGGGCGCGGTGGCGCCCGACGCCGCACGGGAGAAGCGGCGCCGGCCGCGCAGCAACAGTTCCGCCGCCATGACGGCGAGGCAGAGCGCGATCAGGACCGCCGACAGCATGGCGGCCGCGGCCCCGTCGTAGCTGAGCTCGTAGGCCTCGTAGATGGCCGTGGTGAAGGTCTCGACACGCAGCAGCGCCAGCGGGCCGAACTCGACCAGCATGTGCAGCGTGACCAGCAGCACCCCACCCGACAGGGCCGGCCAGAGCTGCGGCAGCACCGTCCGGCCCAGGATCCGCCACGGGCCGTGACCGACCGAGCGCGCGACGTCCTCGAGCGCCGGGTCCATCCCGCGCAGCGCCGCCGCGACCGGAAGGTAGACGAGCGGGTATTCGGCCAGGACCAGCACCACGACGGCGCCGGCGAGGCCCTCCACGCGCGGCGTCAGCGACAGCCAGGCGAAGGCCGACACCAGCGCCGGCATGGCGAGCGGCAGGGGCATCAGCACGCGCCACAGGCGGCGGCCCGGCAGGTCGCTGCGCTCGACGAGCCAGGCCGCGCCCGTGCCGATCACGACCGACCCGGCCGTCACGGCCGCGGCGAGGGCCAGCGTGGTCGCCAGCAGGTTCGCCGTGAAGGGGCGGAACAGGAGCGCGGCGGCGGCGGCGCGGCCGACCGACGCCGCCTCGAAGGCCACGTAGGCGAGCGGCAGGCCCGCCACCAGCACGATGGCGGCGAGCGGCAGCACGAGCCAGGACGGCGCCGCGATGGCGCTGCGGCGCAGGGCCGACAGGCTGGAAGCCGCCTGCGCCATCAGTTGATGCCGACGGCCCGTTCGAGTTCGAGCGCCGAGGCGGCGTCGCCGATCTCCGCCGCGGTGATCTGCGGGGGATCGAGCTCGGCGAAGGGCTTCAACGCCGTCGGCGACACGATTCCCGGCCGCAGGGGCACGTCGCCGCCCGCCTCCGCCAGCACCTGCTGGCCCTCCTGGCTCACCGCGAAGGCCGCGAAGGCCTCGGCCTCGGCCTTGTGGGGCGCGTGTGTCGGGATCCCGACCCCCGACACGGTGAGGAGCGCGCCGGGATCCTTGTGGCCGATGTAGTGCACGCGCGCGTCGAGCGTATCGGCGCCGCGCTCCTTGGCCACGGCGAACCAGTAATTGTCGGCGTTGATGGCGAGTTCGACCTCGCCGCGGTCCACCGCCAGCACCATGGCGGTGTTCTTCGGGAAGGCCTTGCCGTTGGCCTTGAGACCCGTGAGCCATGCCTTGGCGGCCTCGGCGCCGTCCCGCTTCTCGACCGCCACGACCATTTCGAGGAACGCCGCGGCGCGCGGGTTATAGGCGAACCTGCCGGCCCATTCGGGCTTGGCGAGATCGAGGACGGAGGCCGGCAGCTTGGCCTCGTCGATGAGCTTGCGGTTGTAGAGCAGCACGAAGGACCGCGCCGTGACGCCGACCCAGTCCCCCTTGGCGCCGCTGAACTGCGCCGGCACGGCGGCCGTGACGGCGGCCGGCAGCGGCGCCAGCAGGCCCTTGTCGGCGAGGGTCACGAGGGCGGTCGAATATTCGGCGTAGAAGACATCGGCGGGCGTATGGTCGCCCTCGTCGATGATCTGCCGCGCCAGGGCGGGCGCACCGTTGTCGCGGAACGCCACCTTGGTCCCGGTCTTCTTCTCGAAAGCGGCCGCCAGGGCCTCGACGGGACCTTCGTCCTGGCTGTTGTAGATCGTCAGGGTGCCGCCCGCCGCGCGAGCCGTCCCGCCGGCCGCCAAGCACAGCGTGGCGGCCAGCAGGGCACCGGCCGCGGCCGTGCGGCAAGAGCGCGGGTGGGTCATGGGTTCCATCCTTTCGATCGGCGCAGAAAGCCGCCCGCGGCACGCGGGATCTCGTCACGGCACCCGCGAGCATTTCGATGCGACCGGCGAGCCCTCGACATCGAATCGCCGAAGCCCGGAGCCGGGACTCCGCGACCGGGCCGATCGAAACCGGCTTCTCGCCTGGAGGGTCCGAGCTGTCCAGAGGGTTGGCGCGGTATCGCCGGACGCATGGAGCCTATAGCGAGGCCACCAGGGCCGGTCAATTGCTGGGCGCCAGGATCGATGTTCCAGCCGATACTACGTTTTATAATTATTCTATTGTGAAGCTGGATCGTGCCGCGGCGGGGCACCTGGGGCCGGAGGCCGCGACGGTCCGCCGCCGGCGGGCCGGGGTCGGTGCGGGTGTTTCCGCCTCCTTAACCATTGCGCGGTTCAATCCCCGCCAACGTGTTCGGGCAGCAGCGATGGACCGCGACGCCATGAGGATCCTCCCATTCTTCGCCGGGCTCGCGGTGCTCGGCCTGGCGGCCGCGGGCCCGGCCGCCGCACAGGACGGCGCGGATTGCGGGATCCTGTGCCAGATCAACGGTTACCTGTCGTCCGACCACATGACGGCCGCGTCCGACGCCGGAGAGCCTCACGCCGCACCCGGCAAGGCGCACAAGGCGCATGCGGCCCATAAGGCCGCGGCCAAGCCGCCCGCCACCGCCGCGACCGAAGCGGCGGTGCCCGCCAAGCTCCCGGCGCCCGCCAAGCCCCTCGCGGCGGCGAAGGTCGCCGGGCCCGCCAAGCCCGTCGCGGCGGCGAAGCCCGTGGCCAAGGCGAAGACGGTCGCGGTCGCGGCCCCCCTGGCGCCGTCCCGCACGGTCGTCGCCGCGTCGGCCCCGGGCCCGAAGGCTGGTCGCCGGGACGCCAAGGCCGCCCCGCTGCCCGCACGGCCGGCCGACACCGCACGTCCGGTCGGGTCCGAGGGTCGCACGGCCCGGAGCGGGGCGCACCCGGCCAAGCGGGACGCCGATGTCGCCGTGGCGGCCGTCCGGGCGCCGGCCCCGGCCGTCGACGCCGCGGCGCCGGTCACGGCCTCATCCCCCGAGGCGATCGCGACGGCCCGGCCCCGCCGGGGCGAAACGGCCCGGGCCGAGCGGCGGAGGACGGCCGTCCGCCCGGCGGCCGGTCCGGCCCGCACCCTCATGGCGGCGATCCCCGGCAGCGCTCCCGCCATGCCGGCCGGTTTCCAGCCCTTCTCCGCCGTCCCTCACTGATCGGCGACCGCGCGCGGCGCAGCGGTCTCGTCGAGATAGCTGAATTCCCGCCGTGTCTTCGGCGTGATGGCGGTGATCAGCCGCGCCCCGCGCCCGTAGGTCAGCCAGGCCCAGACCCAGTTGAGGTAGACGGCGAGCCGGTTCCGCGCCCCGATCAGGAAGAAGAGGTGGACGACGCTCCACAGCAGCCAGCCGACGACGCCCGTCACCTTGACGCGCCCGAGGTCCGCCACGGCGGCGGAGCGGCCCACCATGGCGAGTTGCCCCTGGTCGTCGTAGCGGAACGGGGGCGGCAGGGGCTCGCCGATCAGCCGGCGCATGAGCACGGCGGCGACATGCGCGCCCTGCTGCTTGGCGACGGGCGCCACGCCCGGCAGGCGCTTGCCCTGCCGGTCCGTCATGTCGGTGCAGTCGCCGACCGCATAGACGTCCGGATGGCCGAGGACGCCGCAATGCTCGTCGATCCTGACGGCATTGCCCCTGCCCTTCGCGGCCCCGATCCAGTCCGCCGCGGGCGTCGCCGCGGTGCCGGCCGCCCACAGCACGGTGGCGGAGGCGATGCGCTCGCCGCCCGCCACGACGCCGTCCCGGTCCACGGTCTCGACCTGCGCGCCCGTCCGCACCTCGACGCCCAGGGCCGCGAGGTGGCGGCGGGCATAGTCCGATAGCGCCTGCGGGAAACCCGCGAGCAGGTCGGCCCCACCCTCGCACAGCACGATCCGCGCTCCGGCGGGCCGGATGCGGCGGAAGTCGCGCGCCAGGGTCGAGTGGGCCAGTTCCGCGATGGCGCCCGCCATCTCGACCCCCGTCGGCCCGCCCCCCACCACCACGAAGGTCAGCAGTTTGCGGATCTCCGCCGGATCCGTGCGGCTTTCCGCCCATTCGAAGGCGGACAGCAGGTTGGCGCGCAGCGCCAGGGCATGGTCCAGCGTCTTCAGCGTGAAGGCGTGGTCGGCCCAGGCATCGTGGCCGAACCAGGAATAGACCGAGCCCGTGGCGAGCACGAGATAGTCGTAGGGGATGTCCGGCACGCCCGCGACGTGGACGCGTTTGCCTTGCGGATCGATACCCGTCACCTCGCCCATCAGCGTGGCGACGCGCGGCATGTCGGAGAACAGGCTGCGGACCGGCACCGCGATGTCGGACGGGGCCAGGGCGGCGGTCGCCACCTGGTAGAGCAGCGGCTGGAACAGGGTGTGGTTGGTGCGGTCGATGAGCGTGACGAAGGCCGGCGCGAGCTTCAGCCCCCGCACGACCGATAGGCCGCCGAACCCGGCCCCGATCACGACGATGCGGGGGAGGTTCTCCGGGTCGCGGGGGTCGCGCAGGTCGAGGCTCGTCGTCATGCCCGGGGCTCCTCGGTCGTCGCGCGGAACGGGGCGGCTCGGCGGGACCGAGCCGCCGCGCGCCCCTTTTTGAAGGCCGGAGACTGCCGGCTCAGCCGCAGACCATCTGGAACAAGGCCGTGCGCAGGGGCGGGCCGTAATCCGCCTGGCGGAAGTAGGCGGCCTGCGGCAACGGGTCGACGGCGAGGGCGATCTCCTCGTTGCGGGGCAGCGGGTGGAGGATGCGGGCCTCGGGCCGCATGCGCCTCGCCGTCGGCAGGTCGAGCACGAACCGGTCCTTGACGCTCTGGAACATCGCCTCGTCGGTGAACCACTCCTTCTGGGGGCGGGTCATGTAGAGGATGTCGACCTTGGGCACGAGATCGTGCCAGTCCTCGGTCTCGGTGTAGGGGACGCCGGCGCGATCCAGCGTGTCGCGCACGTCCGCGCCGACGCGCAGCGCCGGGACGGACACGAAATGCACCCGCGCGCCCGGGCAGCGCGCCAGCAGCGTCACCAGCGAGCGGACGGTGCGGCTGTAGCGGCAGTCACCCACGAAGGCGATCTCGACGTCGCTGGTGCGGCCGATCTCGCGCTCGATCGTGTAGAGGTCGAGCACCGCCTGCGTGGGATGCTCGCCGGCGCCGGAGCCCGCATTGAAGACCGGCATGTCGAAGCCGAGCCGCTGCATGTTGCGGTCGACCGCCACGGGCGCGGCCTCGTCGTGGTGGCGCAGCACGAGCGCCTTCGGCCGGTAGCCGGCCACGATGCGCGTCGTGTCCTCCAGGATCTCGCCCTTGGCGGCGGAGGAGAACTGCCCGGCATCCTCGGTATAGATCACCTGCGCGCCGAGCCGGATGGCGGCGAGCTGGAAGGACATGCGGGTGCGCGTGGAGGGCTGGTAGAACAGCATCACCACGGTCTCGTCGCGGAAGATCGGCTCCGGTCGCGTGTCGAGGAGATGCGTGGTCCGGTCGGCCAGTTCGGCGAAGATGTCGGGCGTGAAGATCCCGGCATCGAGGATGGATCGTCCCTTGAGCGACATGCGAACTCCCGCGGTCTCGACTGGCGCTCCCTCTGCCACGGCGGACCGGAAAAGGACACCCGCCCGCGCCCGCCCGCGCGGGGCGCGCCCTCAGCGCCGGGCGGCCGCCATGGCGTCGGCGAGGCGCCGCCAGTCCTTCTTGGGGCTCCAGGCGACGTTGCCCCCCGCGACATCCGCCGCGACCGCGGCCTCGTCCTGGCGGTACTGGCCGAAGGGTTTGGTCACCACGGCGACGACCGGCAGCGCCAGGCCGGGCCGGGGTTCGTAGACGTCGCCGACCGTCTCGGAGCGGTTGAGGAAGCACAGGATGCCCGCCACCGTCGCGCCGAAGCCCTCGATCTCGGCCACCAGTTTGGCGGTCGTCGAGAAGTTGTTGCACACGTCCTCGACGATGAACCAGCGCTCGCCCGGCTCGGGCTCGTGGCGGGAGAACACCATCTCGGAGGCTTCCCGCGCGGTGGCGGAGGCGACGGCCGTGATCTTCTTCTCGGGGTAGATGTAGCTCGCCTCCGCCTCGAGGGCGAGCTGGTAGGCGAAGGCCTTGCCGCCCTCGGGCGCGCCGATGAAGCCCGCCCCGTCGTGGAGGTCGAGCCCGCGCGCGCGCGCGAGCCCGATCAATCGCTGGGCGAAGACCCGCAGCAGCGCCGGCCGGCGCTCGGCCCGGGCGAAATTGACGTAGACGTCCCCCACATATTGCCGCCCCGAGGCGTCCTTCCCGGCATAGCCCACGAGCGGGCCCAAACGCCGGCCGTCGGCACCGCGCGGCGCCTCGTAGAAGGCCCCGGCGTCGCGCATGAGGTCGAGGGGATCGGCGGCATCCGTCATCGGTTGTAGTCCTGGATCTCGCGGGTGAGCCGCTCCGTTTCGGCGCGCGCCGCGGACGCGAAGTCGTCGCCCGCCGAAGCGTAGAGGATGGAGCGCGAGGCGCTGACGATCATGCCGCGCCCGCGCGCGTCGCGCCCCGCCGCGACGGTGCGGCGCAGGTCGCCGCCCTGCGCGCCGATGCCGGGGATCAGGATCGGCATGTCGCCCACGATGGCGCGCACGGCGGCGAGCTCCTCGGGATAGGTGGCGCCGACCACGACGGCGCAGTTGCCGGCCGCGTTCCAGTCCTGCGCGACGCGGCGCGCCACGATCTGGTAGAGCGGCTCGCCGTCGATCCGCAGGTCCTGGAACTCGCCGCCGCCGGGGTTGGAAGTCCGCACCAGCACGATGGTGCCGCGGTCGGTGCGGGCCAGGACGGGCGCCAGCGATTCGCGTCCGAGATAGGGATGGACCGTGATGGCATGCGCGCCGAGCCGGTCGAAGGCGTCCTCGACGTAGCCGGCGTTGGTCGAGCCGATATCGCCGCGCTTGGCGTCGTAGATCACCGGGACGGCGGGCGCGACGGCCCGGATGTGGCGCATCACGGCTCCGAGCGCCGCCACACCCGGCGCACCGAACCGCTCGAAGAAGGCGGCATTGGGCTTGAACGCGCAGGCGAGGTCCGCCGTGGCGTCGACGATCGCGGTGCAGAAGCCCAGCACCGCCACGGCCCGCGCCTCGTCGGAGGGCTCGGGACCGGCGGCGGTCCGCACCGGCGCGGGCAGGCGCTCCCAATCGGGATCGAGGCCGATGCAGACGAAGAGGGACTGGTCCCACCGGCCGTCCAGCAGGTCGCGGAAGCCCGGCCCCCTCACGCCGCGACCTCGGCGGTCGAGGCCCCGCGGGCCCGGCGGGCGAGGTCGCGCTGGACGATGCGGGTCGGCAGCCAGGGTGTCCGGAAATGGATCGCGCCGTAGCTCACGGCGCGAGCCCCGAGGGCGCGGACGCGGTCGAGGTCGTCGAAGCTCATGATGCCCGGCGCCACGACCGGCAGCGCCCCGTCGGCGGCGATCTCCCGCACGGCCCGCCAGTTGAGCGCCTGGGCGGGCCGGCCCGATACGCCCCCGCCCCCGCCGCCGACGCGCCGCTCGAGCCGCCACAGGGGGCTGCGCGCATCGGGAAACACCTGCTCCCAGGGCACGCTGTTCAGCGAGATCGCCTCGGCGAGCCCCGCGACGCCGCGCGCGATCGCGACATAGTCCTGGCTCGTCGAGACCTTGACGATCACGGGATGGCGCGTGACGCGCTTGACCGCCGCGACACCCTCGACGACCTGCGCGGCATTGCCGAGCGCATGGCCCGTGTTGGGGCAGGACGGATTGACTTCGAGGGCGGCCAGCGGGAACCGGTCGAGCCGCGCCGCCATGTCGGCGAGTTCGTCGTCGTCGCCGAAGATCGACACGGCGGTCTTCACGCGGGCGAAGTCGAGCCGCGGGCCGACCTCGCGGAGCCACCAGTCGAAACCCGGATTGGTGAGCCCGACCTTGTTGACCGAGCCGCCCGGGACGAGCCGCACGCAGGTCCAGGGCCGGTAGAGCTTCAGGTTGCCCTCGCGCGGCCGGTGCGTCAGCGTCTTCAGCACGACGGTGAAGAGGTCGGGACGGATCAGCCGCGCCGCCATCAGCGGCCGCTGCCAGGGCCATCCCCGGCCGTCGAAGGCGAGGGAGCCGCTGGAGACGACATGGTCGAGCACGTGGCCGTTGGACAGTCTGATCATCGCGGCCTCCACGAGGTCGGGGGCGGAGCACGGCCCGGTGCCGGCGCGATGCCACACGCGCCGTGGCGGGCCGGAGGGCGACGCTCCCGTGACGATGCTCTAACAGGTCGGAGCGGAAAGCTGAACCCGCCCTGTCCACCGTCGGAAGGCACCCCTGCGGCAGCGGATTCGACCGCAAGGAGCGGAGTGCGACCCGGCCCGGCGGAGCCTAGGACAGCGGGGTCGGAGCCGCCCTGGCGGCGCCGTCGACGCCACGGCTCCCGCTGTCCGGCCGGAGCGAACCGCACGAGGGAGCGACTGCCATGGACGCCATCGCAACGACCGACGACCCCGATACGGCCCGCTGGACCGCCGTCACGGCGCGCGACCCCGCCGCCGACGGCACCTTCGTCTACGGCGTGCTGACCACGGGCGTGTTCTGCCGGCCCTCCTGCCCGTCCCGCCGCGCACGGCGCGAGAACGTCTCGTTCCATGCGGATGCGGCCGCCGCCCGCCGCGCGGGGTTCCGGCCCTGCCTGCGCTGCCGGCCCGAGGGCGAGAGCCCGGCCGAGCGCGGGGCCGCCGTGATCGACCGCGCCTGCCGGCTCATCGAGGAAGCGGAGGAGATGCCGGACCTCCAGGCGCTGGCGCGCGCCGCGGGCCTCAGCCGGTTCCACTTCCACCGGCTGTTCAAGGCCCGGCTCGGGCTGACGCCCAAGGCCTATGCGGCGGCGCGGCGCGCGGCCCGCACCGAGGCGGCGCTCGCCGCGGCGGACCGCGTGACGGACGCGATCTACGACGGCGGCTTCGGCTCGAGCGGGCCCTTCTACGCCGCGGCGCCGGCACGGCTCGGCATGACGCCATCGGTGCGGCGGCGGGGCGGCGCGGGCGAGCGGATCCGCTTCGCCGTGGGGCAGTGCTCGCTCGGCGCCGTGCTGGTGGCGGCGACGGCGAGGGGCATCGCCGCCATCACGCTCGGCGACGATCCCGAGGCCCTGGTCCGCGACCTCGAGGACCGGTTCCCGGCCGCCGAGCTCGTGGGCGGCGACCCGGGCTTCGAGACGACGGTCGCGGCCGTGGTGGGCTTCGTCGAGGCGCCCCGCCGCGCCCTCGACCTGCCGCTCGACATCCGCGGCACGGCGTTCCAGGAACGGGTCTGGCAGGTGCTGCGCGCCATCCCGGCCGGCGAGACGCTGAGCTACGCCGACGTCGCGGCCCGCCTCGGAGCGCCCAAGGCCGTGCGTGCCGTCGCGGGAGCCTGCGCCGCCAATGCCCTCGCGGTCGCCATCCCATGCCATCGCGTCGTGCGGACCGGAGGGGACCTGTCGGGCTATCGCTGGGGTGTCGAGCGCAAACGCGCCCTGCTGGAGCGCGAACGCCGCGCCTGAGGCTGCGCGCCATGGCGCGCAGGACCGGGCGACGATCGCCTGCCCCCCGGTGGAACCCACGGCCGCGCGCGGCGGCGTCAGTCCGGCAGGCGTCCGTCCCGCGCGAGCCGGTCGACGAAGCCGTCGAAGGCCGCGTAAGTGGCCCGGGCCAGCGCGGCGCCGACGCTGACGCGCCGGACCCCGACCGCCGCCAGCTCGGCGACCGACAGCCCCGTGCCGGTGAGGTTGGCGTTGACGGGCTTGTCGACCGCCCGCACCACCTGGGCGATGGCGTCGAGGCTCTTCAGGCCCGGGGCGTAGAGGCAGTCGGCGCCGGCCGCGCCGTAGGCGGACAGCCGGCGGACCACCTCGTCGAGGTCCAGAGGATCCAGCAGGTAGGCCTCGCAGCGGCCGACCAGCACCGCCCCCGTCCCGGACCGGTCGATGGCGGCCCGTGCGGCCGCGATCCTGGCGACGGCCTCGTCGACCGGGAACAGCCGCTGGCCCTGCTGGTCCTCGATCGACAGCCCGCTCACGCCCGTCGCGACGCAACGCGCGACATTGGCGGCGACGCCCTCGGGCGTGTCGGCGAACCCCGCCTCGAAATCGGCGTTCACGGGCAGGTCGGTCACGCCGCACAGGAACCGCAGGTGGTCGAGCACCGTGTCGACCGACAGGTCGCCGTCCTCGCGGCCCAGGGCCCAGGCGGCGCCGGCGCTCGTCGAGGCCAGCGCCTTGAACCCGGCCCGGGCCAGCCGGACCGCGCTGCCGCCGTCCCACGGGTTGGGGAGTACGAAACAACCCGACCGGTGCAGGTCGCGGAACGCGGCACGGCGAGGCGCGAAGGCGGCGAGCGACGGATCGGACATGTCCACTCCTCCATTCATCGTCGCCCCGGAGGCGCCGGCCGAAGCCACCGTGTCGAGGCTCTCGCCGGTGGTGGCGGGATTTCCACCCGTCGTGGTGGGCGGGTCAAGCGAATGATGGCGCGCCGACCGCCATGGGCCCGGCCGTCGATCCTCGTCGCGCGCGAGGCCTGCGCCGGTCGAGATTGCATGCGATTGGCTGGACAGCGCGGTCCGGGCGCCTAAAGTCGGGTCAGACGTCCTCCCGCTTCCGGAAAGCTCCGCCCTTGCGCGCCTTCAATCCCATCGACCGATCCCTCGCCGTCGGCTCCAACGGCATGGCGGCCACGTCGCATCCGCTCGCGACGCTGACCGCGGTCGAGACGCTCAAGGCGGGCGGCAACGCCATGGATGCCGCGATCGCCGCGGTGGCGGTGCAGTGCGTGGTGGAACCCGCCATGACGGGGCTCGGCGGGGATTGTTTCGCGCTCTACGCCCCCCGCGGCGGCCAGCCCGTGGCGCTCAACGGCTCGGGACGGGCGCCCGCCGCCGCGACGGCCGACTGGTTCGCCGGGCGCGGGCTCGCCGACCCCGCCCCGACCTCGCCCCATGCCGTCACGGTGCCGGGTTGCGTCGACGCCTGGTGCCGGCTCAACGCCGACCACGGCTCGAAGCCCCTGGCCGAACTTCTCGCGCCCGCCATCCGCATCGCCGAGGAGGGCTTCCGGGTGACGCCGCGCGTCGCCTTCGACTGGGCGACGTTCGGCGACCGGCTGGGGGTGGACCCCGACGCGCGCGACATGTTCCTGCCGGGCGGCGCCCCGCCCCGCGAGGGCGACCTGTTCCGCATGCCGGCCCTCGCCGGAACGCTGCGGGCCGTGGCCCGCCAGGGTCGGGCCGGCTTCTACGAGGGCACGGTCGCGGCCGGCATCGTGGGCAAGCTGCGGGCGCTCGGAGGTCTCCAGACCGAGGCGGACTTCGACGCGCAGCGGGCCGAGGTGGTCGCCCCGATCGCGACGCGCTTCCAGGGCCACGACGTCTACGAATGCCCGCCGAACGGCCAGGGGCTGATCGCCCTGATGATGCTGCGCCTGGCCGAGCGGCTGGACCTCCAGGACGCGCCGGAGGCCGAGCGCATCCATCTCCTGGCCGAAATCACCAAGGCGGCCTACCTGGCCCGCGACACCTATCTCGCCGACCCCCGCCAGGTCGACGTGCCGGTCGAGGAGCTGCTGTCGGATGCCTGGGTGGAGGCGATCCTGCCCCGCATCGACCGCGAGCGCGCAGGGCCGCCGGCGGCGGCCGACGGGGTGCCGCACCGCGACACGGTCTGCCTCTCTGTCGTCGACCGGGACCGCAACTGCGTGTCCTTCATCAATTCCATCTTCAACAGCTTCGGCAGCGGCATCTACGTGCCGGAGAGCGGTATCCTGCTGCACAACCGCGGCCTGTCGTTCCGCTTCAGCCCGGGCCATCCCAACAGCATCGCGCCCGGCAAGCGGCCGATGCACACGATCATCCCCGGGCTCGTGTGCCGGGACGGGCACGCCGTGATGCCGTTCGGCGTGATGGGCGGCCACTACCAGGCGACCGGCCATGTCGACTTCCTCAACAACGTGCTGGGCCGCGGCCTCGACCCGCAGGATGCGAGCGACACGCCGCGCACCTTCGCCTACGGCGGCGTCCTGCAGGTCGAGACGACCGTCAAGCCCGCCGTACTCGACGCGCTGCGCCTGCGCGGTCACGTCATCGCGCCCCAGACCGTGCCGATCGGCGGCTGCCAGTCGGTGCTGATCGACGCGGAGCGGGGCGCCCTGTTCGGCGGGTCGGACCACCGCAAGGACGGGATCGCGCTCGGCTACTGAGCGCCCTTCACGGGGTCTCCCAAGGGGCGCGTGGCGCGTTCGAGCCACACGCGCACCTCGGGCGGCACCAGCGGCGAGACGACCTCGCGGACCCTGGCGTGGTAATCGTCGAGCCAGGCGCGTTCGTCGGCCTCCAGCATGCCCGGATCGATGAGGTCGCGCTGGATCGGCGCGAAGGTCAGCGTCTCGAAGCCCAGCATGGGCCGCTCCCCGCCCGGGATCTCGCGCCGCTCGACCAGGATCAGGTTTTCGATGCGGATGCCCCAGGCGCCGGCCCGGTAGAGGCCCGGCTCGTTGGACAGGATCATGCCTTCGGCGAGCGGCGTCGTGCCGGTCTTGGCGATGCGCTGCGGCCCCTCGTGGACCGACAGGTAGGAGCCGACGCCGTGGCCCGTGCCGTGGTCGAAATCGAGCCCCGCCCGCCACAGGTGCTGGCGCGCGAAGGGATCGAGTTGCGCGCCCGTGGTGCCGGGCGGGAACACCGCGCGCGCGATGGCGATGTGGCCCTTGAGCACGCGGGTGAACCCGTCGACGAAGGCGGGCTCGGGCGGCCCGACGCAGAGCGTGCGGGTGATGTCGGTCGTGCCGTCCTCATACTGGCCGCCGCTGTCGATCAGGAACACGCCCGGGCCGATCGCGAGGTCCGAGGCCGTGGTCACGCGGTAGTGCGGGATGGCGGCATGCGGACCGAATCCCGCGATGGTGGGGAAGGACACGTCCTTCAGGGCGCCCGTCTCGCGGCGGAAATGCTCCAGCGCCGCCACGCAGCCGATCTCCGTGAGGCCACCCTGCGGCGCCCGCTCGGCGAACCAGTGGAGGAAGCGCGCCACGGCCGCCGCGTCGCGGCGGTGCGCGTCACGCGAGCCCTGGCGTTCGGCCTCGCTCTTCGAGGCCTTCAGCAGCGCGATCGGGTCCGAGCCGACGGTCGCGACGCCGCCCCCGCCTTCGAGCGCCCGCACCAGCCGGGTCGGCACCGTGGCGGCGTCGAACCGCACCTGCCGCCCGTCCCGGCCCAGCCGTTCGAGGTCGGCGACGAGGCCGGCGGGATCGGCGACCTCGGCGGCGCCCTCCAGCGTATCGCGCACGCTGTTCGAGAGTTTCGCGCCGTCGACGTAGAGCATCGGCCGCCCCGCCTTCGGCACCAGCGCATAGGCGAGCGGCAGCGGCGTGTGGTTGACGTCCGCCCCCCGCATGTTGAACAGCCACGCCACGGCGTGCGGGTCGCTGACCAGCAGCGTCTCGCCCTCGCCCAGCTTGTCGCGCACCGCCGCCACCTTGGCGGCCCGGTCGAGGCCGGCGAGGTGCTCGGGATGCAGCGTGACGGCGCCCCGCGGCATGGCGGGGCGGTCGGGCCAGACCGCGTCGACCGGGTTGGTGTCGACCGGCACCAGCCGGGCACCGGCGGCCGTGACGGCCTTGGCGAGCCGGTCGACCCCGGCGGGCGTGTGCAGCCAGGGATCGAAGCCGATGGACTGGCCGGGGCGCAGCCGCTCGCCGAGCCAGGCTTCGGGCGGGTGGTCGAGCCAGGGCTCGGGCGTGAAGGCCGCCGTGTCGATCTGCTGGCGCACCTGCACGGTGTAGCGCCCGTCCACGAAGACCGCGGCCTCGTCCATGAGGACCGCCGCGATCCCGGCCGACCCGGTGAAGCCCGTGAGCCAGGCCAGGCGCTCGGCCGCCGGCGGCACGTATTCGTTCTGGTGCTCGTCGGCGCGCGGCACCACGAACCCGTCGAGCCCGCGCCGCTGCAGCTCGGCCCGCAGGGCGGCGAGCCGGGCCGCGCCCTGCGTCGGATCGGCGCTCTCGGCGAAGGACTGGTGACGGGCTTCGAACATCGCAGGCGTCCTCGCGTGACAGGGACCACAGGGCCGACCCCCGCCGGGGCCGGAGCGGCACCATACCGGCCCCGCCGCCGTCCCGCGACCATGGCGACGACGCGGGCGGTGCCCGGCCCCGGAGCCGGGCCCGGAGCGGAACGTGCATCGGCCCGCGGAAGGCGCTAAGGGACCGGGTGCCTTGGAGACCCGCAGGAGCCATGATTCCCAACATCCTGTCCATCGCGGGTTCCGACCCCAGCGGCGGCGCCGGCATCCAGGCCGACCTCAAGACCTTCGCGGCGCTCGGCTGCTACGGCATGGCGGCGCTGACGGCCCTCACGGCGCAGAACACGCGGGGCGTCACGGCCATCCACGTCCCGCCGCCGGAGTTCCTGGCCGCCCAGCTCGACGCCGTCTTCGCCGACGTGCGCGTCGATGCCGTCAAGATCGGCATGCTGGCCAGCGGCGAGCTGGTCCGGGTCGTCGCACGGGTGCTGTCGGCGCACCCGCACGTGCCGGTGGTGCTCGATCCCGTCCTGGTGGCGACGAGCGGCGACAGCCTCGGCTCCCCCGACGTCGTCGACGCGCTGTCGGCCCTGCTGCCGCTCGCCTCCGTGGTGACGCCGAACCTGCCCGAAGCCGGCCGGCTGAGCGGCCTGCCCCCGGCCGACCGACGAGGACGGGATGCGGGGTGCCGCCGAGGCGCTCCAGGCGCGCGGCGCGCGCGCCGTGCTGGTCAAGGGCGGGCATCTCGGCGGGCGCGAAGCGGTCGACCTGCTCACCGAGGGCGACGTCATCCAGTTCTTCGCCGCGCCGCGCATCGAGACCCGCAACACCCACGGCACGGGCTGCACGCTGTCCTCCGCGATCGCGTGCTATCTGGCGAAAGGCCTCGCCCTGGCCGATGCGGTGGCGGCCGCTAAATCCTATCTCTCGGCGGCGATCGCGGAGAGCGCGAGCCTGGACGTGGGCAGCGGACACGGTCCGGTCCATCATTTCCACGCCGTCTGGCCCGGCGGAGACCCAGAGGTCCGATGAACGTCCTGTCCCGACCCATGCCCGCCGTGACGGCCGCCGCCGCCCTGGGGCCGCTGCCGCCCGGGCACCCGGCCGTGAAGCCGCGCCGCATCGGCGTGCTGCTGAGCAACCTCGGCACGCCCGACGCCACCGACTACTGGTCGATGCGGCGCTACCTCAAGGAATTCCTGTGGGACCGGCGCGTCATCGAGGTGAACCGCGCCCTGTGGTGGCTGATCCTCAACGGCATCATCCTCACGGTGCGGCCCGGCAAGAAGGGCAAGGACTACGACACGATCTGGAACCACGAGCGCGACGAGAGCCCGCTGAAGACCATCACGCGCTCGCAGGCCGACAAGCTCCAGGCCTCGATCGCCGCCGGGCTGTTCGGCGCCTCCAGCGCCGAAGTGGTCGTCGATTGGGGCATGCGCTACGGCAATCCCTCGCTGAAATCGGCGCTGGAGCGCCTGCAGGGCGAGGGCTGCGACCGCATCCTCCTCGTCCCGCTCTATCCGCAATATGCCGCCGCCACGAGCGCCACGGCCTGCGACAAGACCTTCGAGGCCCTGATGGCGATGCGCTGGCAACCGGCGCTCCGCGTCGCGCCGCCCTATGGCGACGACCCGGACTATATCGAGGCCGTGGCGGACTCGATCCGCGACGGCCTCGCCGGCCTCGATTTCGAGCCCGAGGTCATCATCGCGTCCTTCCACGGCGTGCCCAAGGACTACCTGCTCAAGGGCGACCCCTACCACTGCCAATGCGCCAAGACGGCGCGGCTGGTGCGCGAGGCGCTCGGCCTGTCGGCCGACCGGTTCATGCTGACCTTCCAGTCGCGGTTCGGCAGCGCCGAATGGCTGCAGCCCTACACGGACGAGACCATCAAGGCGCTGGCGGCGCGCGGCGTGAAGCGGCTGGCGGTGGTCACGCCCGGCTTCTCGGCCGATTGCCTCGAGACGATCGAGGAGATCGGCGGCGAGAACGCCGAATATTTCCTGCACGGCGGGGGCGAGAAGTTCGCCCGCATCGCATGCCTGAACGACAGCCCCGGCGGGTTGCGGGTCATCGAGGCGATCGTGCGGCGCGAACTGATGGGCTGGATCTAAGGCCGCCTGCGGCGCCGCCCCGGCGGGGCGGGCGGCGTCACTCGACGCAGGCGATGTGGGGGCTGGCGATCCCCTGCATGTCGACGATGCGCTGCGCCAGCTGGCGATGGACGCGCGAAGGCTGGGTGACGCTGCGCAGGATCGGGTTCGGCAGCGCCGTCGCCAGCAAGGCCGCCTGCCGGGCCGTCAGCGCCGCGGCGGCGACCTTGAAGTGGCGCTGCGCCGCCGCCTCGATGCCGTAGATGCCGTCGCCCCATTCGGCGACGTTCAGATAGGCCTCGAGCACCCGGCGCTTGCCCCAGAGCGTGTCGAGCAGCACCGCGAGCGGGATCTCGAGCGCCTTGCGCAGGTAGGAGCGGCCCGGCCACAGGAACAGGTTCTTGACGACCTGCATGGTGATCGTCGAGGCACCGCGGCTCGGCGGAGCGCCGCCGTCGCCGATGACGTCGCGCAGCGCCGAGATATCGATGCCGTGCTCGTGGCAGAACTGCCCGTCCTCCGACAGGATCACCGAGGCCACGAGCCGGCGCGACACGGCCGAGAGCGGCACCCACCGCCGGTCGACCGGCTGGCCGGTGAGCCAGCGGCCGATCATCAGCGTCGAGACGGGGTGGATCACGCTCTGGACCAGCAGCATCCCGCCCCCCAGGACGGCGAGCAGGACGGCGAGCCGCAGGGCCCACCTCAGCACGGCCGGCCTCCCCGCGTCCGACCTGCGACGATCGCACCGGCGGAAAGATTCGTCACGAGATGCCGTCTGCGGATTGAAACGGAACGGACATTACCGCATCTTCCAGGGGTGATGCCGTGCTTGTGCGGCTCAAACGGGACAGATCCACTGAACTCGACAGCTTTCGCGACAGCGGCGCAGCCGCTCCCCTCGGCGGACGGCGACCTCCGCCTGACCGACTCCCTGGTCCGGACGATACTCGACAGTCTCGACGATGCCAAAGCCGAGGATGTCGTCGCGATCGATCTCAGGGGCAAGACATCTCTGGCCGATACGATGGTGGTGGCCAGCGGCCGGTCCACCACTCACGTCAGCGCCATCGCCGACCGCCTGCTCCGGGAATGCAAGAACAGCGGCACCACGACCCGCGTCGAGGGCCTCAGCAATTGCGACTGGGTGCTGGTGGACGCCGGCGACGCCATCATCCACATCTTCCGCCCCGAGGTGCGCCAGTTCTACAACCTCGAGAAGATGTGGGGCGGCCTGCGGCCCGAGGAGCACCACGCCGGCTGACGCCGCCGGCGCCGTGAGGATCCTGCTCGCCGCCGTCGGCCGCATGAAGGCCGGACCCGAACGGGACCTGCTCGACCGCTATGTCACGAGGGCTCGCGCCACGGCGCGGGCCCTCGGCGTTTCGGGCCTCGACGTCGTGGAGATCGAGGAGGGGCGCGGCCGCTCGGCGGAGGAACGCAAGCGCGAGGAGGCCTCAGCGCTCCTGTCTCGCCTGCCGCCCGGCACGGTGATGCTGGCCTGCGACGAGCGCGGCCGATCGCTCCCGAGCCCCGTCTTCGCCGAGCGCGTCGGCAAGCTCATCGATGCCGGGACGCCGGTGCTGGCCTTCGCCATCGGCGGGCCGGACGGGTTCGACGATTCGGTCCGGGCCGCGGCGCGCGACGTCATAGGCTTCGGCGCCGCCACCCTGCCGCATCAGCTCGTCCGGGTGATCCTGGCCGAGCAGGTGTACCGGGCTTTCACGATCCTGACCGGCCATCCCTATCACCGGGCCTGACCGCGGCCCACCGGGCCCGGCCAGGCCGGAGCCGCCCGATCAGCGGCTGGCTTCGTCGATCCGCGTCGCCAGCAGCGCGATGGTCTTGGAATAGACCGAGCTGGCGTTCCATTGCTGGATCACGGCGAAGTTCGGCTGGCCCGGCGCCCAGCCCTGCCCCGCCTGCCACCCGTAGGCCTGAAGGTATTTCGCGGTCGAGGCCAGCACGTCCGGCACGCTGCGCAGCAGGTCGCGCCGGCCCTTGCCGTCGAAGTCCACCGCATATTTGATGTAGGACGAGGGCATGAACTGCGTCTGGCCGATCTCGCCCGCCCAGGCGCCGCGCATCGTGGCGGGGTTGAGGTCGCCGCGCTGCACGATGCGCAGGGCGTCGAGCAGCTCGGCCCGGAACTTGTCGGACCGGCGGCAATCGTAGGCCAGCGTGGCGAGCGAGCGGATCGTGTCGAACTTGCCGATGAAGGAGCCGAAGTCCGTCTCGAGGCCCCAGATGGCGACGAGCACGGGACCCTGGACGCCGTACTGGCTCTCGATCCTCTGCAGCAGGCCGGCATACTGGCGCACGAGGTTGGCGCCCTTCTTGACGCGCGGCGGCACCATGCGGCCCGAGAACTGCTCGAAGCTCTGGTGGAACACGCCCTGCCCGCGATCGTGCTGGATCGTGTTGCGGTCGTAGGTGACGTCGTCGAGCGCCTGGGACACGACGCGCTGGGAGATGCCCTGGGACGCGGCTTCCTGCTTGAACCCGTCCAGCCAGGCCGGGAAGCCCGAGGCATCGTTGCCGCAGGACTGGGCGAAGGCGGACGGCGCGGCGACGAGCAGCAGGGCAGCCACGGCGGCCGCGCGGGTGAGCGAAACGTAAGGACGCATGGACTTCCTCGGCTGCCGCGGCCGGGCCGATGGGGTCCGGGGTCGCGGTTCGGAACGGGGATGCGGGACCGACAGCCTCGGTTCCGCTCCGGCACTCCCGTCCCCCTACACAACCGCAAGGTCCTTTGCACGCGCCTTCTGCCGATCCGGCGGCGCGGCATGAGCTTGGCGCGGCCGCCGGCGCGACCCAGTCGCGTCGGCCCGCCGCGGCGGTTCAGTCCTGCAGGAGGCGCTTCAGCAGTTCGAGTTCCTCGGCCAGCGCCGCTTCCTTGCCGCTCAGCGCCTCGATCTTCCGCACGGCGTGCAGCACGGTCGTGTGGTCGCGCCCGCCGAAGCGGCGGCCGATCTCGGGCAGCGAGCGCAGCGTCAGGGCCTTGGACAGGTACATGGCGATCTGGCGCGGCCGCACCACCACGGCGGTGCGGCGGGACGACAGGATGTCGGCGCGGCTCACGTTGTAGTGGTTGGCGACGAGCTTCTGGATGTCCTCGATCTTGACGCGCTTGGGCTCGCGCAGCCGCACGAGGTCGCGGATCGCGGCTTCGGCGGTCTCGACCGTGTGGGCCGTGCCCGAGAGCGTGGCATGGGCCATCAGCCGGTTCACCGCGCCGTCGAGGTCGCGGCCGTTGGTCTGGATGGCACGCGCCACATAGACCATGACGGCGGGCGTGAGCGCGAAGCCCGGGTGGAGCGCGCGCGCCGCCTGGACGCGGTTCTCCAGGATCTTGATGCGCAGCGCCTCGTCCAGCGTCTCCATTTCGACGCAGAGGCCGCCGGCGAGGCGCGAGCGCACCCGCTCGTCGAGCGATTCGAGGTCGGAGGGCGGCCGGTCGGCCGCCACGATGACCTGCCGGCCGTCGTCGATCAGCGCGTTCAGCGTGTGGCAGAACTCGGTCTGGATGGACTTGCCCTGGAGGAACTGGACGTCGTCGATGATCAGCACGTCGATGGCGCGCAGCTTCTCCTTGAAGGCGATGGAGGTCTGTGCCTTCAGGGCGGCCACGAAGCCGTACATGAACCGCTCGGCCGTGAGATAGATCACGCGGCGCCCGCCGTCCGTCACGGCATGCGCCGTCGCCTGGAGCAGGTGCGTCTTGCCGAGGCCGACGGCGGCGTGGATGTAGAGCGGGCTATAGACCGGCGCCGAACCGGGGGCCGCCTCGGCGACGCGCTGTGCCGCCGCGCAGGCGAGCTGGTTCGAGCGGCCCACCACGAAATTGGCGAAGGTGAGCCGGCGGTCGAGCGGCGAGCCCGACAGCGCGTCGCCCGCGGCGCCCGACGACGCGGCGGCCGGAGCCTTGGGCTCCCATTTGGCCTGGGCGGCGGCGCGGGGCGCCGACAGGACCTTCGCCTCGGCGCCCGTGTCCTGCGGCTCCGGCGCGGGGCCGGGCCGGGTGGCGGCGGGGCGGGAGGACGAGCGCAGGCTCACGACGCAGCGCATCACCTCGGGGACCTCGGCCGCCAGCGTGGAACGCAGCTTGTCGACGTAGTGGGACTGGATCCACGTCTTCAGGAAGTTGGTCGGGACGGTGAGGAACGCCGTGTCGTCCTCGATGCGATCGAGCTCGAGGCGGGCGAACCAGGCACTGAACACGGCCTCGCCGAGCTCGGCGCGCAGCCGGCGGCAGGCGTTGGACCACTTCGACGCGAGGGCGGCGGCACTCGAGCCCCCCTGCGTGTCACGGGAAGGCTGGAGCGGCGCGACGGTTTCGCGGAGGGTCTCGGTCTGATCCACGAAGCAGGGGGCATCGTTTCGCGCTGTCATGATGAATCGAGTTCTTTCTGGCGTGGGATGTGTGCCGCATCTCAAACCGGAAATGTCGTTCGCATCGGAGCCCAAACCGGGCTCTCGCGACCTCGGGCGCTCGCGCATCATGTCCCTGGTTCCGGGTGGCCTTCCGGAACCAGGGGAATGCGCGATGCCGCCGTCAGGCGCGGAAGTTCGCAGGCCTACCCTGGGAGGGGGATCGCTTTGGCACTGCCTCGGGTTCCATCGCCACGCTGCCCCCCTTCAATCACTGTCGAGAGTCCGGCCTCGGACCCCAGTTCAACAATGCATCTGCATCAATAATCATCGAATCAAACGCGAATACGACGTCCAGCCTCCAACAATGCCGCCCGCGATAGCAGAAGACCCGAGTCATGGCGCTAGCCATGGACTGCGCGAGCCCGCATCCCGATGCTGAGAGATCTGCCGTAGGCGGGCCGGTGAGCGGCGCCGCGGCGGTGGATTGAAGCTACACACGGCCCCTGAGGCAGGCAACCGAATCGTGTCACGAAAGCGTCGCGCCCCCGGGCAAACGACCGATTCCGGCAAACAGCCCGGCTCTCGCCACAGTCCCTAACAGCCGCGATTCCAACGGGATAACGCCGGGCTGTTGTTGACATGCGACATTCGTTCATCCTCGTGTCCGGGAGGGGGCCTCGCCGCCGATTCCGGCCGGTCAATGCCAAACTTGGCGGGCCGAATCCGGCCTTGGCCGTTAACCGCTTGATTCAAGACGGCTTCCCCTGCGCGGCTGGAACGGTTAACAATTCTTTCCACCGTTATCGTGAACGGGCTGTTGATAACCTTCGGCCGCCGCCCGCAGGCTGTCCGGCACCCGCGCCGGGCCCCCCGGAGGTGATCCGCGGGACCATCGCGCGGCAGGCCGCGGCGCCGGCCCCGCGCTGGCGGAGCGCCCCGGGCCGGGATACAACTCGGGGCGATGAGCCTCGCCCTTCAAAGCCCCACGACCTTCCCCGAACCCGACACGGCGGCCATCGACCGGCCCGTGCTCGACGCCGACATCGCCGCCCTGCGGGCCGAGCACGCCGACGACGGCGCCTTCCGCCGCGCCGTGGTGGACCGGTTCCGCGCCGCGCTGGCGGACGGCCGTGCCGCCATCCTGGCGGACTTCGCCCGCGACCACGGCGGTCTCGCCTGCGCGACACGGCTCGCCGGCCTGCAGGACGAGATCATCCGCTCGCTCTACGATTACGTGATCCGCTACGTTTATCCGCTGGAGCGCCCCTCGAGCGCCGAACGGCTCTGCGTCGTGGCGGTGGGGGGCTACGGCCGCGCCACGCTGGCGCCGGGCTCGGACATCGATCTCCTCTTCCTGCTGCCCTACAAGCAGACACCCTGGGGCGAGAGCGTCGTCGAGGCGATGCTCTACGTCCTGTGGGACCTGCGCCAGAAGGTCGGCCACTCGACGCGCTCGGTCGACGAATGCGTGCGCCAGGCCAAGGCCGACATGACGATCCGCACGGCCCTGCTGGAGGCCCGCTACATGCTGGGCGACGCGGCGCTGTTCGACGACCTGCAGCTCCGCTTCGACCGGGACGTCCAGGCCAAGACGGCGCGCGAGTTCGTCGCCGCCAAGATGGCCGAGCGCGAGACCCGGATCGGCCGGGCCGGCGCCTCGCGCTACCTCGTCGAGCCCAACGTCAAGGAGGGCAAGGGTGGCCTGCGCGACCTCAACACGCTGTTCTGGATCGCCAAATACGCCTACCGGGTGCACAACGGGGAAGCGCTGGTCAAGGCGGGCCTGTTCACCGCCAAGGAGTTCCGGCTGTTCTGCCGATGCGAGGAGTTCCTGTGGCGGGTGCGCTGCGAGCTCCACGTCGTGGCGGGCCGCGCCGAGGAGCGCCTGAGCTTCGACTACCAGCGCCGCATCGCGGCCCGGCTCGGCTACGGCACCGGGCCGAGCCTCAGCGGCGTCGAGCGCTTCATGAAGCACTATTTCCTGGTCGCCAAGAATGTCGGCGACCTCACCGCCATCGTCTGCGCCGCCATCGAGGAGCGCGAGGCCAAGCAGCCCGCCGCCCTCGACCGCTTCGTTCAGGGCCTGCGGCGGCGCATGCGCACCATCCCGGGCACGAGCGACTTCCAGGTCGAGTTCGACCGGATCACGGTGACGAAGCGCGACGTCTTCGAGCGCGATCCCGTCAACCTGATCCGCCTCTTCGCCATCGCCGACCTCTACGACCTGCCGATCCATCCGGACGCCACGCGGCTCGTCACGCTGTCGCTGCGCCGCGTCGACCGCAACCTGCGCGAGAACCCGGAAGCCAACCGCCTGTTCATGGACCTGCTGACGTCGCGCCGCGAGCCCGAAACGGCGCTGCGACGCATGAACGAGGCCGGCGTGCTCGGGCGTTTCATCCCCGAGTTCGGCCGCATCGTCGCCCTGATGCAGTTCAACATGTACCACCACTACACGGTGGACGAGCACCTGTTGCGGGCCGTCGGCATCCTGGCGGAGATCGACGCCGGACGCAGCCGCGACGCCCATCCGCTCGCCAACGAGCTCATGCCGACGGTCGTGGGCCGCAACGCTCTCTATCTCGCGGTGTTCCTGCACGACGTCGCCAAAGGCAGGCAGGAGGACCATTCGCTGGCCGGGGCCGCGCTGGCGCGCCAACTCGGCCCCCGCTTCGGCCTCTCGCCCGACGAGACGGAACTGACCGCCTGGCTCATCGAGCACCACCTCGACATGTCCAACACGGCGCAGAGCCGCGACCTCAACGACCGCCGCACGATCGAGACCTTCGCCGGGGTGGCGTCGACGCCCGAGCAGCTCAAAGCGCTGATGATCCTGACCATCTGCGACATCAAGGCGGTCGGCCCCGGCGTGTGGAACGGGTGGAAGGGGCAGCTGCTGCGCACGCTCTACACCGAGACCGAGATGCTGCTGAGCGGCGAGAGCCCCGAGTTCGACCGCAACACGCGCGTCCTCGCGTCCCAGGAGCAGCTGCGCCCGGCGTTGCCGGAGTTCCCGGACGTCGAGTTCACGGCCTATGTGGCGCGCCACTACGCGCCCTACTGGCTGCGCACCAGCCTCGCCAACCGCATCCGCGACGCGCGCCTCATCAGGACCCTGTGGCAGCAGGGCAAGGGGTTCGCCAGCGACGTCGCGACGGACAAGTTCCGCTCCATCACCGAGCTGACCATCGTGGCGCCGGACCACCCGCGGCTGCTGTCGGTCATCGCGGGTGCCTGCGCCAGCGCCGGGGGCAACATCGTCGACGCCCAGATCTACACGACCAAGGACGGCCTCGCGCTCGACACGGTCAGCGTGTCGCGCGCATTCGAGGAGGACGACGACGAGCTGCGCCGGGCGGGGCGGATCGCCAGCGGCATCGAACGGGCGTTGCGGGGCCAGATCCGCCTGGGCGAGCTCGTGGCCGCCAAGGACAACCAGCCCAAGGGCCGTGCCGCTTTCGCGCTCCACCCCAAGATCATCGTCGACAACTCGGCCTCGCGCCGCCACACGGTGCTGCAGGTCAGCGGCGTCGACCGCCCCGGCCTGCTCTACGACCTCACCCGTGCCCTCGCGGGCCTGAGCCTCAACATCGCCTCCGCCCATGTGGCGACCTTCGGCGAGAAGGCCGTCGACAGCTTCTACGTGTCGGACCTCACCGGGGCCAAGATCACCGATCCGGCCCGTCAGGAGGTCATCCGCCGTGTGCTCGCCGACACGTTCGAGCGCCCGCAGGACCGGGCCGTGCCGCCCGCCGCGGGTGCGCCCGCGGCTTGATTTCCGCCCTCCCGGCCCCGATATCGGGCCCGACCTAGGCTAATCTCCCGGGCGTCATGCCCGGGGTCCCACCGGAGACCGTATGATGACCGACCCCGCCGACACCTTCACGACCGAGGGGACGGCACCCGAGGCCGAAGCCGCGTCCCGCGACGTCCCCCGGACCGAGGGCGCTCCGGAGAGCGGCCCCCGCGTCGACGAGGCCGATACGACCGTCCAGACCCTGCAGACCGAGGTCTCGACGCTGAAGGACCGCGTGCTGCGGACCATGGCCGAGATGGAGAACCTGCGGCGGCGGACCGAACGCGAGGTGGCGGATGCCAAGAGCTATGGCGTGACCTCGTTCGCGCGCGAGATGGTGGCGGCGGTCGACAACCTGCAGCGGGCGCTCGCCAGCATCCCGGCCGAGGCCAGGAGCGAGGCGGGCCCGGCCATCCAGTCCTTCGTCCAGGGCGTGGAGCTCACCGAACGCGACCTCCTGTCCCGCCTGGCGCGCTTCAAGGTGATGCCGGTCGAGACGGTCGGGGCCCGGTTCGACCCCAACCGGCACGAAGCCCTGTTCGAGATCCCGGACGAGACGGTGCCGACCGGCACGGTCGTCCAGCAGGTCGAGACCGGTTACGTCATCGGCGAGCGCGTGCTTCGCCCCGCCAAGGTCGGCGTGTCGCGCGGCGGCCCGAAGCCCGAGGCCGCGCCGCAGGGCTGAGCCTCGCCGACCGGAACGCGAAAGCCGCGGGACCCTGATCCCGCGGCTCTCCTCGTCTGACGCCCGAGCGACGGATAGGCGGCGAGGACGGCGGCGGCGGGGACCCCGGCCCCGCGACGCCGCGCCCTGGCTCTCAGTGGTTGTCGCGCGGCACGCCCATGCTCTGAGCGACGCGCTGGTACTTGACGGCGGGCTTGAGCACCATGCCCTCGTCGAACTGGTCGACCATGGCACGCTGGATCTCCTGCCAGGGCGTCTGGTTTCCGGCGTACTGGAACCCTCCCTGCCCCTGCAGCGCCGCGCGCCGGGCGTTCAGTTCCTCGTCCGACAGCAGCATGTTGGCGCTGCGCTTGTGGAGGTCGATCCGCACCCGGTCGCCCGTGCGCAGGATCGCGAGGCCGCCGCCCGCCGCCGCTTCGGGTGACGCGTTGAGGATCGAGGGCGACGCGGACGTGCCGGACTGGCGCCCATCGCCGATGCACGGGAGCGCCAGGACGCCCCGCTTGATGAGGGCGGCCGGCGGCTGCATGTTCACGACCTCGGCGCCGCCCGGGTAGCCGATCGGGCCCGTGCCGCGGATGAACAGCAGGCAGTGCTCGTCGATCTCGAGCGCGGGGTCGTCGATGCGGTGGTGGTAGTCCTCCGGCCCCTCGAACACGATGGCGCGCCCCTCGAACGCGCCGGGATCGGACGGGTTCGACAGGTAGCGGTCGGCGAATTCCTTCGAGATCACGCTGGTCTTCATCACGGCATTGTCGAAGAGGTTGCCGCGCAGCACGATGAAGCCGGCCTCCTCGCGCATCGGCGTCTCGATCGGCGTGATGACGTCGTGGTCGCGCGAGGCGAGCTTGGCGTTGTTCTCGCCGAGCGGCTTGCCGTTGGCCGTCATGGCGGTCTCGTGGACGAGCTTCCGCTTCATCAGCTCGTAGATCACCGCCGGCACGCCGCCGGCGCGGTGGAACTCCTCGCCGAGGTACTTGCCGGCCGGCTGCATGTTGACGAGCAGCGGCACCTTGTGGCCGACGGTCTCCCAATCGCCGATGTCGAGCGGCACGCCGGCATGGCGCGCGATGGCGTTGATGTGGATCGTGGCGTTGGTCGAGCCGCCGATGGCGGAATTGACCACGATGGCGTTCTCGATCGCCTCGCGGGTGATGATGTCGGACGGCTTGAGGTCCTCCCACACCATCTCGACCGCGCGGCGGCCCGTCTCGTAGGCGATCTGGCCGCGCTCGCGATAGGGCGCCGGGATGGCGGCGCAGCCCGGCAGCGTCATGCCGAGCGCCTCGGCCAGCGCGTTCATCGTCGAGGCCGTGCCCATCGTGTTGCAATGGCCGACCGAGGGGGCCGAGGAGGTCACGATCTCCATGAACTCCTCGTAGTCGATGTGGCCCGCCGCCATCTCCTCGCGGCTCTTCCACACGATGGTGCCCGAGCCGGTGCGCTCGCCGTTGTGCCAGCCGTTGAGCATCGGGCCACCGCAGAGCACGATGGCGGGGATGTTCACCGTCGCGGCCGCCATGATGCAGGCCGGCGTGGTCTTGTCACAACCGGTGGTCAGCACCACACCGTCGAGCGGATAGCCGTAGAGGGTCTCGACGAGCCCGAGATAGGCGAGGTTGCGATCCAGCGCCGCCGTCGGCCGCTTGCCGGTCTCCTGGATGGGATGGACGGGGAATTCCATCGGCACGCCGCCCATGGCGATGATGCCGTCGCGCACCCGCTTGGCGAGTTCGAGATGGTGCCGGTTGCACGGGCTGAGGTCGTTGCCCGTCTGGGCGATGCCGATGATCGGCTTGCCGGAACGCAGCTCGCCGGGCGTCAACCCGAAATTGAGATAACGCTCGATGTAGAGCGCCGTCATGCCGGGGTTCTCGGGATTGTCGAACCACAGTTGCGAGCGCAGCCTGCGCGACCCCACCGCCCCGTTCATCGTTCCGCTCATGGCTTCCTCCAGGATTTGACGTCTTCTAAGCCGGCGTCGTTTGTCAGACAAGGCGCGAGATCGCCCCGATGGGCGTCGCCCGCCGCCACATTTTTGCCGTGCCCCGCCGAACGGAACCGCCGGCCGCGGCGTTCTCCCTCGGGTCGCAACCCGAATGAGGACACGAGAGCATGCGCAACATCATCGTCGCCGTGACGGCGCTCACCCTGCTGGGATCGGTTTCGGTTTCCGAGGCCCAGGCGGGCTGCATCACCGGCGCGATCGTCGGCGGGATCGCGGGTCACTTCGCCCACCATGGCCTGGCGGGTGCGGCGGCCGGCTGCGCGGCAGGTCACTACGCGTCCAAGTATCGTCGCCACCGCGTCTATCGGCGGGCCTACTGAGCGCCCGCCCATCCGCGGCAGACCAGGGCGTCGCCTCGGCGGCGCCCTTTTCGCGTCGCGGGGTCAGCCGAAGGCCTGGAGACCCGTGATGGCCCGGCCGAGGATCAGGGCATGGACGTCGTGCGTGCCCTCGTAGGTGTTCACCGTCTCGAGGTTCTGGCTGTGGCGCATGACGTGGTACTCGGCCGTGATGCCGTTGCCGCCGTGCATGTCCCGCGCCATGCGGGCGATGTCGAGGGCCTTGCCGCAATTGTTGCGCTTGATGAGCGAGATCATCTCGGGCGCCATCCGGCCTTCGTCCATCAGCCGGCCGACGCGCAGGCTCGCCTGGAGACCGAGGGCGATCTCGGTCTGCATGTCGGCGAGCTTCTTCTGGATCAGCTGCGTGGCGGCGAGCGGGCGATTGAACTGGTGGCGCTCGAGCGTGTAGCCGCGGGCCCGGTGCCAGCAATCCTCGGCCGCCCCCATGACGCCCCAGGAGATGCCGTAGCGCGCCCGGTTGAGGCAGCCGAAGGGTCCCTTGAGGCCCGAGACGCCGGGCAGCAGCGCCTCCTCGGGCACCTCCACGTCCTCGAGCACGATCTGGCCGGTGACGGAGGCGCGCAGGCTGAGCTTGTCGCCGATGCGCGGGGCCGACAGGCCCTTGGTGCCCTTCTCCAGCACGAAGCCGCGGATGGCGCCCTCGTGGGCGTCCGACTTGGCCCAGACGACGAAGACGTCGGCGATCGGGGCATTGGAGATCCAGGTCTTGGCCCCGGACAGGACGTAGCCGCCGTCGACCTTGCGGGCGCGGGTGCGCATGCCGGCGGGGTCCGAACCGGCATCGGGCTCCGTCAGCCCGAAACAGCCGATCCACTCGCCCGAAGCGAGCTTGGGCAGGTATCTCCGGCGCTGCGCCTCGCTGCCGTAGGTGAAGATGGGGAACATGACCAGCGAGGACTGCACGCTCATCATCGACCGATAGCCCGAGTCGACGCGCTCCACCTCCCGCGCCACGAGCCCGTAGGACACGTAGGAGGCACCGGCGCAGCCGTAGTCCTCCGGCAGCGTCACGCCGAGCAGGCCGAGGCTGCCCATCTCGGCGAAGATCTCGGGCTCGACCGTCTCGTCGCGGTAGGCGGCGAGGATGCGCGGCTGCAGCCTGCCCTGGGCGAAGTCCCGCGCCGTGTCGCGGATCATCCGCTCCTCGTCGCTCAATTGGTCGTCGAGGAGAAACGGGTCGTCCCATTGGAAGGGCGGAGCCTTCGGCAGGACTCGGTCGTGGGCGTTCATGTTGGACCTCCCCTCGGCACACGCGTCGTCACGCCGTGACGGTAAACCTCACCCCGCACCCTGGCCAGGGGCGCCGTGCCCGGCGCAGCCGCGGCGCAGGGCCCTGGGGCGGGGCGCGCCGTCCTCAGCTGCGGAGCGCGCCGCCCGTCCGCTTCGACACGGCCTCGACGATGCGGCTGCTCACGGCGTCGAGGTCGGCCTCGGTGAAGGTCCTGTCGCGCGGCTGCAGCGTCACGGCCACCGCCACCGACTTCTGCCCGTCCGGCACTCCCTTGCCCTCGTAGACGTCGAAGACCGAGACCCCCGCGACGAGCGCCCGGTCGGCACCCTGGGCGGCGGTGACAAGGTCGGCGGCCGGCACGGCCCGGTCGACCAGGAAGGCGAAGTCGCGCTCCACCGGCTGGAGGTCGGACAGGACCAGTTTCGGCCGCGCCTTGGTGGGACGGGCCTTGGGTGCCGGCAACGCGTCGAGCACGATCTCGAAACAGGCCACCGGGCCTGCGACGTCGAGCTTGCGCAGCACCTCCGGATGCACCTCGCCGCAGAAGCCGATCGGGTTCTTGGGTCCCATGCGGAAGGTGAGCGACCGGCCGGGATGGAGCCACTCCGGACCGCCCGCCACGATCTGCACGGCCGCGGGCGTGATGCCGAGCGCTGCGATCAGCCCCATGGCATCCGCCTTGGCATCGAAGACGCCGACCGGCCCGGCCGTGCCCGACCAGTGGCGCCCCGCCCCGGCCGCCTTGGCGGAGCCGCGGCGCACGGCGGCGGCCGCGATGCGCTGGTCGCCCTCGCCGTCGCCCAAAAACACCTGCCCGACCTCGAACAGGGCGACATCGTCGGCGCCTCTCGCCCCGTTGCGTCCCACCGCCGCCAGGAGGCCGGGCAGCAGGCTCGGCCGCATGGTGGACAGGTCGGAGGCGATCGGGTTGGCGAGCTGCAGTTCGGCCGCGCCGCCCCCGAAGAGCCGTGCCTGCTCGTCGGACACGAAACTCCAGGTCACGGCTTCGAGCAGCCCCTCGCCGGCCAGGACGCGTTTCGCGAGCCGCGTGCGTTTCTGCAGCAGCGTCAGGACCGGACGCGGAACGCCGGGCTCGCGCGGCAGCGGCTGCGCTTCGACCCGGTCGAGGCCGGCGATGCGGACGATCTCCTCCACGAGGTCGGCCTTGCCATGCACGTCCGGACGCCAGGACGGCACGCGGGCGACGATCCGGTCGGCATTGTCGGGATGACCCAGCAGATCGAAGCCGAGCCGCTCCAGGATGCGTTGCATGTCGGAGGCCGGCAGATCGAGCCCGGCGAGGCGGTGAACCTCGCTCAGCGGGAAGTCGATCCGATGATCGGGTTTCGGCACCTGGCCGGCGAGCGTCATGTCCGAGGCTTCGCCCCCGCACAGGTCGAGCACGAGCCGGGTCGCGAGATCGAGGCCCGGGACCGCGAAGGCCGGATCGACCCCGCGTTCGAACCGGTAGCGGGCGTCGCTCGCGAGGCCGAGCCTGCGTCCCGTCTGGGCGATGTTGGCCGGGTCCCAGAGCGCGCTCTCGATGAGCACGTCGGTCGTGGTCTCGTCGCAGCCCGAGGCGGCCCCGCCCATGATGCCGGCGATGGATTCCACGCCGGCGTCGTCGGCGATCACCACCATGGCGGGATCGAGCGCGTAGGTCCGGCCGTTGAGCGCCTGCAGCGTCTCGCCCTCGCGTGCGCGGCGCACCACGACGGCGCCCTTCACCTTGGCGGCGTCGAAGACGTGCAGCGGCCGGCCGCGATCGAAGGTCATGTAGTTGGTGATGTCGACCAGGGCGTTGATGGGCCGCAGGCCGATGGCGGTGAGCCGCCTGCGCATCCACTCCGGCGCCGGGCCGTTCCGGACCCCGCGCACGAGGCGCATCGCGAAGGCCGGGCACAGCGCCTCGTCGGCCTCGGCGAGATCGAGGCGCAGCGGCACGGGCTGGGCGAAGCTGCCCCGGATCTCCGGGATGACGGTTTCCCGCAGCCGGCCGAGGCCGAGCGCGGCAAGGTCGCGGGCGATGCCGTGGACGCCGGCCGCGTCGGGGCGGTTCGGCGTCAGGGCCACGTCGATCACGGGATCGTCGAGACCCGCGACGGCGCCGTAGGGCCGGCCGACCGGGGTGTCGTCCGGCAATTCCATGATGCCGTCGTGTTCCTCGGACAGGCCGAGTTCGGCGGCCGAGCACAGCATGCCGTTCGACGCGACCCCGCGGATGACGCCGGAGCCGATCGTCATGTCCTTGCCGGGAATGTAGGTGCCGGGCGCCGAGAAGACGGTGACGAGGCCGCTCCGGGCGTTCGGCGCCCCGCACACGACCTGCACGGGCTCGCCCGCGCCGGTGTCGACGCTGCAGACGCGCAGACGGTCGGCATTGGGGTGCTGGGTCGCCGTCACGATCCGGGCGACCGTGAAGCCGCGGAGCCGCTCGGCCGGGTCCTCGATGCCCTCGACCTCGAGCCCGACCCGCGTGAGGGCGTCGGCGATGTCGGCCAGGGAGGCCTCGGTGTCGAGGTGGTCCTTGAGCCAGGAAAGGGTGAATTTCATGAGAGGTACGCCGGAAAGAATAAGGAACCGCTGCTCAGCGCGGCTTGATGATCAGTTGGACGGCGAGGAGCAGCCGGTCCTCTTTCGGCATGGATCGGAGCGCCTCGATGGCGCGGCGAGCCTGGACAATGAAGTCGAGCGCCTTCCCGCGGGAGTAGCGGCTGGCCGGATCGTAGTCGGCCGCATGGCGTGCTGTCTGCAATTCCAAGAACGTGTTGCCGATCTGCTTGACGGGAGCCGATGTCGCCTGATCCCGCGTCAGGCGTTCGAACACCCGTCTTGCCGCACCGTGGTCGATGGAGCGATGGACGGGTGTCACGATCTCCCAGTAACGCGGAGACCGCGGCGAGCCGACGATGCGCGCCACGCATTCGCCGGCGAGGGCATGGAACACGGCGTAGTAGGCTGTGCTCACCGCTCGATTGATCGTGACCTGCCGCGGATTGCCCGCTCCGATCTGAAGGATCTGTTCCGCGAGTTCGATCAGATGATCGGGCCTCATGGATCGACCGGAATGTGGTCGGGTTCGGGCTGCTCGTCACCGGCCCGCCCGAGGCTCAGATGCGGAAACCGCTCCTCGCCCCGATCCAGCATGGCATCGCGCAGCAGACGCCTGAATCGCTCGAACCGGTCCGGATCGAACGGCGCGGGAACATCGTCGGCGACCTTGGCCTCGACGAACAGCGACGGCCCGTCGTCATAGATGTCACGCTGCGACACGACCACACCCGAGAAGCCGAGGTCGGCCATCTCGGATCCGAGCACGCGGTCGGCCAGCGCCTTGATCTCGCCGTCGGTCAACCTTTGCAGGGTCTCCATCGCATCCTCCCCGTCCTACCCCGTCAGGCCGCCCGCGAGCGTCGGGATGTCGAGCGGGCGGAAGCCGTAGTGCTCCAGCCAGCGCACGTCGGCGTCGAAGAACGGCCTCAGGTCCGGCATGCCGTATTTCAGCATGGCGATGCGGTCGATGCCCATCCCCCAGGCGAAGCCCTGGTACTCGTCCGGGTCGATGCCGCAATGGCGCAGCACATTGGCATGCACCATGCCGCAGCCCAGGATCTCCAGCCAGTCCTCACCCTCGCCGAAGCGGATCTCGTCGCCGCGGCGCGCGCATTGGATGTCGACCTCCATCGACGGCTCGGTGAAGGGGAAGAACGAGGGGCGGAACCTCATCTTGACGCTGTCGACCTCGAAGAAGGCGCGGCAGAACTCTTCCAGCACCCACTTCAGGTTCGCCAGATTGGCGCGCTTGTCGATGACGAGCCCTTCCACTTGGTGGAACATCGGCGTGTGGGTCTGGTCCGAGTCGCACCGGTAGGTGCGGCCGGGGCAGACCACGCGGATCGGCGGCGTCTGCGCCAGCATGGTGCGGACCTGCACGGGAGACGTGTGGGTGCGCAGCAGGCGGCGCTCGCCGTCGGGCTTCGGGTTGAAGAAGAACGTGTCGTGCATCTCGCGCGCCGGATGGCCGACGGGGAAGTTCAGCGCGGTGAAGTTGTAGAAGTCGGTCTCGATATCCGGGCCTTCCGCGATGGCGAAGCCCATGTCGGCGAAGATCGCCGTGATCTCGTCCATCACCTGGCTGATCGGGTGCAGGCGCCCGGCGAGGACCGCGGGTTCGCGCACCGGAAGCGACACGTCGAGCGTCTCGGAGGCGAGGCGCGCGGCGAGGGCCTGCGCGGCGAGCGCGTCGCGGCGCTGCGCCAGCGCGGCGCTCACCCGGTCCTTCAGGAGGTTCAGGGCGGCGCCCCGGGCCTTGCGCTCGTCGGGGCTCATGCGCCCGAGCGTCGCCATCAGGGCCGAGACGGACCCCTTCTTGCCGAGCGCCGCCACGCGGACGGCGTCGAGGGCCGCCTCGCTGTCGGCCGCCCCGACCTCGGCCAGGATGGACGTTTCGAGTTCGGCCTCTTCGACCATGGATGTCTCGCCCTACCCCGGATGGAAGGGGCCGCGCCGGAGGGCGTGGCCCGGTCGTGATGGCCTCAGACGGCCGCGGCCGGCAGGGCCGCCTTGGCCTTCTCGACGATGGCCTTGAAGGCTTCCGGCTCCGTGATGGCGAGTTCGGACAGGACCTTGCGGTCGAGCTCGATGCCCGCCTTGTTGAGCCCGTCGATGAAGCGGCTGTAGGTGAGGCCGAGCTCGCGCACGGCGGCATTGAGGCGCTGGATCCACAGGGCGCGGATCGTGCGCTTCTTCACCTTGCGGTCGCGGGTGGCATATTGCATCGACCGATCGACGGCCGCCTTGGCGGCGCGGATGGTGTTCTTGCGCCGGCCGTAGAAGCCCTTGGCGGCGTCGAGTGTCTTCTTGTGCTTGGCGTGGGACGTCACGCCGCGTTTTACGCGGGCCATGGATGATCTCTTTCAGGTCTGGAAGACGAGGATGTTCGAAGCAGGTCGCTCAGGCGTGCGGCAGGAAGAACCGCTTGATGTTGTCGCCGTCCGTCTTGAACAGCACCGCGGTGCCGCGCAGGTTGCGGATCTGCTTGTTCGTCCTCTTGATCATCCCGTGCCGCTTGCCGGCCTGGGCATAGAGCACCTTGCCGGTGCCGGTGACTTTGAAGCGCTTCTTGGCGCCCGATTTGGTCTTCAACTTGGGCATTTGGCTCTCACGGGGCTCCGTCCGGCTTGCGCCGGATGGCCCACCTGGGTTCGAGGACGAGCAGAAAGATCGCCACGGCAGCCCTGGCAGGCCGGACGATCCAGTAAGGCGCGCCTTGTAGCGGGCCGGGACCGAAGGGGCAACCTTTTTCGAGGGCCCGCAAGGCATTGACGCCGCGGCCGCGATAGGGCTATGGACAGGGCTTCACGGCGCCTCGGCGCCGACATCTGCCGTGGCCGTCCGCATGCGTCCGGGGCCGCAGTCTCGGGAACCCAAGTATGGCGAATACCTCTTCGGCCAAGAAGGCCGTCCGCAAGCTCGCACGCCGCACGGCTGTCAACCGCATGCGCCGGAGCGCGATGCGCACGCAGCTTCGCAAGGTCGAGGAAGCGATCGCCAGCGGCGATGCCGCGGCCGCCCGCGAAGCTCTGATCACGACCGAGTCGGTCGTCATGCGGTCGGCCCAGAAGGGTGTGATCCATGCCAACACGGCCTCCCGCAAAGTGTCGCGCCTGTCGGCCCGTGTGAACGCGCTGTCGGCCCAGGCTCCCGTCGCCGGCTGAAGCTTTCGGATCGGGCGGCGCCTCGCGCCGTTACGGCCTGTCGTTGAAAGGCGCGCCCCAGGGTGCGCCTTTTCACTTGTACCAGTCTTCCGAGTGGGTGAAGGCGCGGCGCGCATTGCTTTGTTGTCACCTTTCCGACAAGGTTCTCGCAAAAGAGCCGCAATTGGAGAGGGATCGCCGTGTTCAACCAGCTTCTGACCCCCGTCGGGGACAGCCTCTTCCTGTCGTTCCTGGTCGCCGCCGTGCCGATCGCGGTCGTCCTCGTGATGCTCGGAGTGCTGCGCCGCCCGGCCTGGCAGGCCTCGGGGCTCGGCCTCCTGGTCGCGGCCCTGCTGGCGATCCTCGTCTGGCAATTGCCGGCCGGGCTCGCCGTCGATGCAGCGCTGAACGGCATGGTCTTCGCCGTCTGGCCCGTGATGTGGATCGTCGTCAACGCGCTGCTGCTCTACAACATCGCGGTCGCGTCGGGCCGCTTCGACGCCTTCCGGGACTGGGTGATCGAGCACCTGCCCAACGACCGCCGCGTGGTGCTGGTGGTCATCGGCTTCTGCTTCGGCGCCCTGCTCGAGGGGATTTCGGGCTTCGGGACGCCCATCGCCATCACCAGCGCGCTGCTCATCCTGGTCGGCTTCGAGCCGATCGAAGCGCTGACCTTCACGCTCATCTTCAACACCGCGCCCGTGGCCTTCGGGGCGCTCGGCGCGCCCGTGACGGTGCTGGGCCAGGTGACGGGGCTCAGCGACCTCACGCTTGGCGCCATGATCGGGCGGCAACTGCCGTTCTTCGGCCTGCTGCTGCCCTTCTACGTCATGTTCGTCTACAGCGGCCGCCGGTCGATCGCGGCGCTGTGGCCCGTGCTGCTGGTGGCGGGCCTGAGCTTCGCCGTGTCGCAGTTCCTGGCCTCCAACTTCATCGACTACAAGCTCACCGACGTCCTCGCCTCGCTCGGCTCGCTCATCGTCACCATCGGCTTCCTGCAGGTGTGGAAGCCGCGGTTCGACCCGGACTTCGCCATGGTGCGTCCGGCCGCCATGGGGGCCGCCGGCTCGCGCGGGCGCGTGCCCTCGTGGCAGGGCTGGCTGCCCTGGATCATCGTGGCGGTGGTGGTCATCCTGTGGACGACCTTCGGCATCCAGAACATCGGCGCGCAGAAGTTCAACTGGCCGGGCCTGCACAACGCCGTCTTCATCACGCTCTACAACAAGCCCTACGCGGCCGTTTACGTGTTCCAGCCGCTGGCCGGCGGCACCGCCATCCTGTTCGCCACGCTGCTCACGGCGCTCGTGGTGCGGCTGCCGTCCTCGGAGCTGCTCGCCTGCGTGGGGCGTACGGTGCGCCAGACGCGCATCGCCATCCTCACGGTGGCGCTGATCGTCGGCCTCGCCTACCTGATGAACTATTCCGGCATGACCTACACGCTCGGCAAGGCGGTGGCGTCGCTGGGCGTGATCTTCCCGCTGGTCTCGGCCTTCCTGGGCTGGGTGGCGGTCTTCCTGTCGGGATCGGACACGTCCGGCAACGCGCTCTTCGGCAACCTCCAGGCCGTGGCGGCCAACCAGCTCGGCCTGAACCCGGTGTTGATCGCCGCCACCAACTCCTCCGGCGGCGTGATGGGCAAGATGATCTCGCCGCAGAACATCGCGACCGGCGTCTCGGTGACGGACCTCAAGGGCCAGGAGGGCGTCGTCTTCGCCCGCACCTTCAAGCACAGCATCATCCTGACCCTGCTGCTCGGCGTGCTGGTGGTGATCCAGCAATATGTCACGCCCTGGATGATCCCCCACTGACGGGGGCGGGCGGGGCGCCAGGGCGCCCCGGCTCGCCGGGCGCGGCGGGGCCGTAGCCGGTCGGCAGGGCGTCGAGGAAGGCTTCGGCCTCCGCCACGATCTCGGCCCTGCGCGCCTCGTCCCAGCGCGCGAGGGTCCGGTACGGCTGGGCGAGGCGGTGGAAGCCCGCGAGCTTCGACGCGTTGCGGATCAGGAAGGCCCAGTAGAGGCCGTTCAACGGACAGGCCCTTTCGCCGCCCCTGGGCCGGGGACTGTAGCGGCAGCCCTCGCAATAGTCGGACATCCGGTCGATGTAGGCGCCTCCCGCCGCATAGGGCTTGGACGCCATCAGGCCCCCGTCGGCGAAGGTCGAGAGGCCGTGGACGTTGGGCAGTTCCACCCACTCGTAGGCGTCGGCATAGACGCACAGGTACCATTCCTCGATCTCGGCCGGACGGATGCCGGCCAGGAGGGCGAAGTTGCCCGTCACCATCAGCCGGTTGATGTGATGCGCATAGGCCTGGTCGCGGGTGTCGAGGATGGCCTGCCTGAGGCAGTTCATGTCGGTCTCGCCGGTCCAGTAGAAGGCCGGCAGGGGACGCTCGGCCCCGAGCGCATTGGTCTCGGCATAATCGGGCATGCGCAGCCAGTAGACGCCGCGGACGAACTCCCGCCAGCCGAGGATCTGGCGCACGAAGCCTTCGACGGCGTTGAGGGGCGCGTGGCCGCTCTCGTGCGCCGCGATCGCCCGCTCGACGACCTCCCGGGCGGTGAGCAGCCCGGCGTTGAGATAGGGCGACAGCGTCGCGTGGTAGAGGAAGGGCTCGCCCGCCACCATGGCGTCCTGATAGTCGCCGAACCACGGCAGGCAGTCGTCGACGAAATGCGCCAGCGAGGCCAGCGCCTGAGCCCGTGTCACGCCCCAGGCGAAACGCTCGAGCGTGCCGAAATGGCGGTCGAACCGGCGCGCCACGAGGTCGATCACGTCGCGCGTCGTGTCGTCCGGCGCGAAGCGCAGGCGTTCGGGCGGCGCCATGCCGGCCGGCCACGGCTTGCGGTTCTCGGCGTCGAAGTTCCACCGTCCTCCCTCGGGCGACCCGTCCCGCATCAACAGCCCGGTGCGCTCCCGCATGGCGCGGTAGAAGGTCTCCATCCTGTAATGGCGGCGGCCCTCGGCCCAGCGGGCGAAATCGACCGTGCTGCAGAAGAACCGATCGTCCGGCCTGAGGTGCACGGGCACGTTCAGCCGGGCGCGCCACCCTTCGATGGCCTGCAGCACGCGATACTCGCCGGGCTCGGTGACGAACACCGCATCGGGCAGGTGGCGCCGCACGGCCCGCTCGAGCTCGCCCGTGAAGGAGCCGGTGTTGTCCGGATCGTCCAGCCGGACATAGTCGACCGTGAGGCCCTCGGCCCGGAGCTCGTCGGCGAAGTGCCGCATCGCCGACAGGAGGAAGGCGATCTTCTGCTTGTGGTGCGGGACGTAGGTGGCCTCTTCCGCCACCTCGACCATGAGCACCGTATCGGCGGCGGGGTCGAGGCCGCGCAGGGTCGGGATGGTTCGGGTGAGTTGATCACCCAGCACGAAGCGCAGAGCGGCCATGGCGGCGACGGTCCCGAGGGCGGGCCCATCCCGCACCCAGGGTTTTAGGGCGGCGCAGGATCCGTTGAACGTGGCCGGACGCCGCGCCGGCCGGGCCGGCGGGAGACCGCGTCAGTCGAGCGGCGCGACCGCGACGTCGCCCGCCTTGGCCGGGGCCGCGGCGGGGCCCGGAGCCGCGGCAGGACCAGGCGTGCCCGTGATGCCCGTCGCGATGGAGCGAACGGGCTTGCCGGCCGCGTCGGTGCCGCTCGGGATCGCGAGCGGATCGGTCATGTGCCGGGACGAGGCCGTGGCCGGCGCCGCAGGCACGGCGGAGGCCGTGGGCGGCGCCGCGGGAACGGCGGCCGGCTCCGGCCGGCTCGCCACGACGGCCGGGCTCGCGGGCGGCGCCTTGGCGACGGGCGCGGCCGCCGGCGCCGTGACGCCGGGGCGGGGCGCCGGGGGGGCGAGCGGCGCCGATTCGACGGGGCCCGGCTCCCGGCCGGCACCCGGGGTCTCGGGCACGCGCTCCACCACGCGCGGCTTCGGTTTCACGGTCCTGACGGCAGGCGCCGGGCGGCGTACGGGCGCGTTCGGGGACAGCACCGGCGCGGCATCGTCGCTGCCCGTGCCGAGATCGCCCAGCCGCTGGGGGGATCGTCCCGCTCGACCGGCCGGGCGAGGCGACGGCCGGCTTCGGGGATATCGGCCGGCGGCACGAGGCTGCGGTCCTCGTCGAAACCGCGGCCGGGATCGCCGCCGCGCCCGTCGTCGATCAGGAAGCGCTGCAGGATCTGGGCATCGGCGGCCGCCACGATGAGCCTCTCGCGCCGGCCGCGCCCGTCGATGACGTCGGCGACGAAGACGCTGCCGTTGCGACGCAAGGGCGCGAGCACGCGGAAGCCGCGCTCCACGATCGAGCGGCGCACCTGCTGGGGAGGCAGTCCGTCCCAAGTGCCGCCGTTGTCCCAGCCGCCCCAGCCGCCGAAGAACTGCGCCTGCGCGGCCCCCGGCAGGACCGCGGCCCCGAGGCCGAGCGCCAGCACGGCCGCGGCCCGGAGCGGACGCTTCACCCGATGATCGGTCATCGTCTCGACTCCCCTGGCGACCGCGTGTCTGCAATCACCTAACGTGCCGCGCCAATGCGGCGAGGCTGCGACATCCGTCACTTATTCCGTCCCGTCTGAACCGCACCTGCACGGCGCGCCGCGGCGACGAAATCGTCGACCGCCGCGTCGGGCGTGTCGAAGGCGCAGATCAGGCGCAGCATGCGCTCCTCCGGCCCCGGCGCCTCCGAGGCAGGCAGCACGCGCGTGGTCCAGGGATAGTAGCGCCCGCCCGCGGCCTTGAGCGCCTCGTCCATGGCGGCCGGCACGATGGGGAACAGCTCGTTGGCCTCGACCGGCCAGGGCAGGCGGACCCCCGGCACGCCCTCGAGCCCGCGCGCCAGGCGGGCCGCCGCCCGGTTGGCGTGGCGGGCGAGGTCCAGCCAATGGTCGCCGTCGAGGAAGGCCGCCATCTGGATGCCGAGGAACCGGCCCTTGGAGATGGTGTGGCCGCCCCGCTTGCGCCGGAACAGGAAGTCTCCGCCGGCCGCCGGATCGAAGAACACGACGGCCTCGCAGGCGATGGCGCCGTTCTTGGTCGCGCCGAAGGACAGCACGTCGATCCCGGCCCGCCACGTGATGTCGGCGGGCGACACGCCCAGCGCCGCCACCGCATTGGCGAACCGCGCGCCGTCCATGTGGACCATCAGCCCGGCCTCGTGCGCGATGGCGCTCAAGGCCTGGACCTCGGCCGGCGTATAGACCGTGCCGGCTTCGGTGACGTTGGACAGCGACAGCGCCGCGGGCTGCACCTGGCGCACGATGCCGCGGGGAAAGCGGGCCAGGGCCGCCCGGAGGCCGTCGGGCGTGATCTTGCCGCCCTCGCCCGGGATGCCGACGAGCTTGCCCCCGCCGGTGAAGAACTCGGGCGCGCCGCACTCGTCCTCGATGACATGGGCTTCGAGATGGCAGAACACGGCCGTGCCGGGCGGCGCGATGGCGGCCAGCGCCAGGGCATTGCTGCCCGTGCCTGTGGCGACCAGGAAGGAGGCGACCTCGCGCTCGAAGAGGCGCGAGAGCCGTTCTTCGGCGTCCTGTGTCCAGGGATCCATGCCGTAGGGCGCGGCGGGTCCGGCATTGCCCTTCACGAGCGCGTCGAGGATGCGGGCGCTCGCGCCCGCGATGTTGTCGCTGGTGAAGTTCATCGGATCCCCGTGGCTCCCGGCCGGGCTGCCCGTCATGACAGCGGAGCGCCGTTCATAGGCAACAATCCCGGTCATGCGCAAAGGACCTTTCGGCATGGCGCGGCCCCGGCACCCCGGCGGGAGCGCCGCGGGGCTCCGCTCAGTCGAGGCCGCGGTCGTAGGCCTTGCGGCAGGCGGAACTCAGCTCCGTCCTGTGTGCCCCCATGCAGGCCGCGATACGGTCCTCGTTGGGGATCTCGTTCGAGCACAGCTTCTGCACGTCGCCGTAGCAGTCATGCTCGGCCTGTTGCCGAAGCTGCTCTTTGTAAGTCAGTCCCTTGGCCATCGCCGGCACCGAAAGTGCCAGCAACACGGCGGCAGGCAGCGCGATCTGCAAGCGCATGATGAGGTCATCCTTATCGTTCACGGCGCGGTCTTGGCGGCCGACCGGCGCAACGCCGACACACGTGGGACCCTGGCCGGCCCAACGCAATGTCCCGAGGCGTGCCGATGCCGGTTCGCGGACACCGGTTCGGTCGCGAAGGCCGCACGGCACCCGCCGGAGGCCTCGTCGCGCGGCGCGCGACCAGGGCGGGACTAGACGCGCATGACGTGCAGGGCGGCGGACGATGCGCCCGCGCGGCACCTTTTCGGAGTTGTTTACGGCCCTGTCTTCCCGGATAGTTCATCCATCGCGCGATCCGGAGGGGCCGCCGGAGTCCGGACCGGAACGGATCAGCGATGGGATCACGGCTCTCCCGCGGAGGCGATCGGCGGCGGGTCATCGGGGCGGCGCTCGTGCTGGCCGGCCTCGAGACCGGCACCACGGGCCCGGCCTCGGCCAGCGCCTGGAACCGGGCGGCCGGCACCGGGCTCGTGATCGCCGACGTGACGCTGAGCGGCGGCAGCGACTTCTTCGACGGCCTGGGCCGCCTCGCGCCGAGCCGCGCCTATTCCAAGCGCGAGATCGCCGGCTACGTCGAATATGGCGCGACCGACGCCGTGATGTTGGTCGCCCGGCCGGGTTTCGACATGACCGCCATCGGGGCGCCGGGCGCGGGACGCGACGCGGGTTTCGGCGGCCTCGCCGCCGGCGCGCAATACCAGGCCCTGGTCTACGGACCGGCAGTCCTCGCCGTCCAGGCGACGTTCCGCCTCCCGGGCACGACCTCGCGCCGCAACCCGGCCGACATCGGCAACACGGCCCGGGAGGCCGACCTCCGCGTCCTGGCCGGTGTCGGGTTCGGTCTCCTGGGCCACGAGGCGTTCGTCGACATCCAGCAGAGCGCCCGCCTCCGCTCCGGCGGTGCTGCCGCGCAATGGCACTCGGACCTGACCTTCGGGCTCCGGGCCACCAGCCGCCTGCTCTTCCTGCTCCAGGCCGTGACCGTGGTGCCGCTGGGACCGGGCACGCCCTGGTTCCCCAGCGCCCGCTCGACCAAGCTCGGCCTCACGGGCGTCTACGACCTTTCGGAGGCCGTGTCGGTGGACCTCGGCGTCTTCACCACGGTCTCGGGCCGCGACGCCCTGCGCGAACGCGGGTTCCTGACCGGGCTCTGGTACCGATTCTGACGCGCCCGGCGGCGTCCTCGCAGCTTGCCCATTGTCACCCCCGCGCGATCCGGTAAGCTATGCGGGCCGCCGGTTTAGCTCAGATGGTAGAGCACCTGATTTGTAATCAGGGGGTCGCGGGTTCGATCCCTGCAACCGGCACCGTTGCTTTTATGCAACGATGAGCAAGTTGAGGCACTTAGGCCCTTTTCGGGGCGCTGCGGTGGGTCCTTTGGTGACACAAAGGTTGACCCATGCCCCTCAAGGTGCTCATCAGCAGCCTCATGTCTGTGTCGATCAAGCACGTCATCGCCAAGCCCGATGGGTCCCTGTTCTACAAGCGTCGGACCCCCACTGACCTTCACCCCGTTCTCGGCAATCGCCCCGTCGTTCGCAGCCTGAAGACGCGCGACCCCAAGGTGGCCGCCGTCATGGCCCAGAGGTTGGACCGTGAGCACGAGGCCTTGTGGGCGAGTCTGCGTAGCGCATCACCGGGCCTGACATTCGAGCAAACCCGAGATGCCGCGCGGGCACGGCTGGCCTCCCTCGGCCTCAAGCCCGGCGAGGCGAAGATCAGGCCCGATGGCTGGTGGAGCATCCTGGGCTCCTTCGAGCGGGAACACGGCCACGAGTTCCAAGAGGCCAGACACCACGAGGGCGACGAGGGTACAGACATGTTCCTCACCCCCGTGAACCGGGAGATGGAGCGTCAGTTTGAGCAGGGCGCGTCACCTCGGGCAGTCCTGCTGAGCGACGCCCGGAACCTCTATGTGGCGAGCGCCAAGCCCGAGCAGCGGGAGAACCCCCGCTTCATCCGTGACACTGACCGTGCCTACCTGCTCCTGAAGGCGGCCGTTGGCGATCTCCCTGTTGAGTTCTACACCCGTGAACACGCCCGGCAACTGAGGGACAAGCTGACCGAGGGTGGGGCGAAGACCGCGACCGTCCGCAGGCAGCTCAATCCCTTGGTGGCGATTTTCAGCGAGGCCATCCGCGAGCACGGCCTGACCATCCCGAACCACTTCAAGGCTCTGAAGATCGTCGGTGAGGGGACGGACGTAGAGCGGAGACATGTGTTCACCGCCGGGGAACTCCGCACCATCGCGGCGGCCTGTCGCAAGGTGGACGACTACAAGCGCCATATCCTGGCGATGCAGTTCGACACCGGGGCGCGGCTGGCTGAAATCGTCGGCCTGCGGGTCGAGGACGTCGTGTTGGACAATCCCGTGCCCTACGTCTTCATCCGGGAACACAAGGAGGGCGGGCGAACTCTCAAGACCTCCACCAGCACACGAAGGGTGCCCTTGGTAGGTGAGGCTCTGTGGGGCGCTACACGGGCCGTCCAAGAGGCCAGGAAGGGCGGCCGGACTGGTGGCTGGCTATTTCCGGGCTACGCCTCGGATGATGGCATCAAGGCCGGCAGCGCCTCGGCCACGCTCAACAAATGGCTGGGCAACCTCACCAGGGGGTGCGGCACCACCCACAGCTTCCGTCACGTCATGAAGGACCGCCTTCGTAACGCCGACGTTCCCCGCGAGGTCCAGGACCGCATCCTCGGCCACAGCAGCGGTTCAATCGGCGAGAGTTACGGCGAGGGCTTCAGTCTCGCCAAGCTCCAAGGGCACCTGCTCAGGGTCGTGATGTAGTGGTGACAGGGTCCAAAAACGCTGGCCTTCGCGCTCACGTCCCTCAGGGCTCCGCTGACGGCGTTTGCAGGCCTGGAGCGTGACCAGTGCTGACAGGGCTCGAAAGCCGCCCACAGGGCTCTCTGGGGCTCCAAGCGCGACGCAGGCTCTGCCGCATCTGAGGGGCTTGGGCAGTGGTGCCCTGCATCCTCGACATGCTGGCCCCGCCAACTTCAAAGGCGGTTGCTACACAACGCGGGCCTGTGCTTAGCCGCTGTTCGGTCTAAAACGTGCCATTCGGCATAAGATGCCTATGTAACCCTCTTATTTTACTTGACTTCTTCGATTCAGCGATTGAATTGATCTATGTCGATTTCATCTAAACACTAGGTCCCGTTGCCGTGAACAACCAAATTCCTGCCACTGTCTCCGCCAAGCAACACATCATCGGCGTTCTCTTCTACCGAGCCACCGGCGGGCACATCGTCCAACCTGTAACACGACAGGCCCACGCCCTCTACGAGCACTTGAGCACTGACGCTGGTGGAGCCATCTTCGTTCCAGACCGCTTGGACCCCACTGAAACCTTCGATGCTGTGGAGCGGGTGTTGTCCCTGGCGGACGAAGCAGGCCTTCGCGTGATGACCCTGGGCTGACACAGGACCGGCGTGAACGGAAGGCGGCAGGTCCTCGCAATCATGCAAAATGCACTGCAGGGGAGTGCACCCGAGAACCCCTGGGAACACCCCAAGCCACTCTCGGGCCTTCCCCTGCAGTCATGTCAGCGTGATGTTAGAACTCGGCCTCCTCCCACGCCTTCGTCATCTCGCGAACCTCCTCGGGCCATTGCTCTATCAGCACTTTGGGCAGGCCTGGGTAGGCTACCCCGAGGGCCTCCGCGAGAAAATCAGGACGCTTCCGCAACGTCGGCCCGAAGGTATCTAAGAGCCTTCTGGCGATCTCTTTGACCTCTCGCTGTCGCCACTCGTCTATGTCGATATCCTTCTTCGGCCGGTCCCGCTTCGCCTGCCACCATGAGACTTCGCGCGGGTCCTGACCCTCGCCCTCCAATCGTTTCCGCGCGGCCCTCATGTTGCCCACGGTCCTCTCTGCGATGACTGCTCTGGCGGCGATCTCACCCTTAGGCATCTTGGTCCGCGTCACCATTCGCCACGCCACCTCCAGCTTGTCTTCCAGGGTCATGTGCAGCTTGTTCTGGACATTGCGGGCCACGCCCTCCAGCCACGCCGCCTCGACCCCGCCAGGGAAGACTTCCACCGGGACGGGTCTCGACCACAGCACGGTCCTGTAGGCCTTTAGCCGCTGGTGACCATCGACTACGAAGAACCGCTTTCCGACCGGTACCACCAACAAGGGTGCCATCGGCTTCTCAGTGACCCTCAGGACTTGCATCAGTTCTCTAACGTGTCGCTCGTGATCTCCGAGGCACTCGCTTCACTGCGGCATTGAAAGACTTGATCAGCGACATGAATGTCTCTGAGGTCAAGCGTCTTCGGACCTGCGTTCGTTCTAGGCTCTGATCTCTCTAAGGCACAAAGCTCTGTCTCTGACATCGCACTCGCAATGTCTATTATCTTCTGCGTCTTCGCCATTTGTTCATCATCTGCTTGTTGATTGACACACCCTTTTTCAAACCCCAGGTGCTCTTGAAGCACTCACGGTTCAGGATGGTCTTGATCTGCTTTCTTATCGTAGGCAGGCAATCAAAACTATCTACAGCCAGCACGATTGCTGACCTTGTGATCTTCCAAGTCTGCGGCCTCTGGCACCACTTCACCAGGAGACGGTGCAGCGTCATCACGTCTTCTTCCCGCGAGGTCTTCTTCATGGCCTCCCTGACGGCCTCGACCCTGGTCCGAAGCTGCCAAAGGAGCCAAGCCGCGAGGGATGTAGCCTCCATCTTCCGCTGGGTGGACCTCTCGACCACATGGCCGTCCACCTCGACCGAGACCCATCCGCTTCGCTCGTGGAGGCCGTAGTGGCCCCCATCGGGCAGGACGTAGTTGGTGTACGCCTTCCCGCTCCTACGAGGCCCGCCAGCAGCCTCCACAGCGTCTTTAAGGGGGTCGGAAGCTTCCACATCAGGACGGCCCTCACGGGCTTCCACAGCCTTCTCCTGGCCCCATCGTGCATGGGCAATCCTGAGGTCCCACAGGCTCAAGCCGCGGGCTGGTGACCGGCTCCGAAAGAACACCGGCTCCACAGCCTCGGTCAGTCCCGAAGGGAGAGCTGTCCTCGGCTCCTGCCTGAGGTACTCGTCACCAATCCGGGCCTTCACGCAGGGACATCCGGGCCGGTGATGTTGTCTGGCAAGGTTGGCATGTTTGGCCTCTCTGAGCGGGGTAATGGTCGGGCTCTGCCCAGAGCGGAGTTTTACAGGCACCAACTGCCCACCAAACCTCGACAATGTCTCAGGTTTCTGCGCTGGGGTGCCTGGCACCAGCGGCTTCCTGGCGAGCGATGGCCCTGGTGATGTTGTCCGACAAGCCCGAGAGCTTGCGTCGGTGGTCGCTCATTGGTAGGTCGGTTTGACACCCATGACGGAGTGGAACGATGGCCTACTACGGGGCGACGAACGGCAACTTCTCTTACTCACAGGGCGGCTTGAATGGCCCGGGGACAAGTTCCTACACGTCGAACGCCTACGGCTATGGGTACTCTTACGAAGGTCAAAACGGGTCTGTTTACACGCACTCCCACTACGGCTACGGCGGCGTTACGACCGATTTCCACTCGTACTCCTATCACGGCGCGTACAGCTACTACAGCAGAGAGTCTGAGTATCGAACTTTCCCATCCTCGTCGCAGGCCAGTTACGCTGGTTATCCGTCTCCGCCATACAGCTCTGCCTACGGCGGCTACGCTGAATCGATCTACGCTTATCGCTCGCTGAGTGACGTCGCCTCTGGGAACTACGTCGATCAAACCCGTCAGACCTACCAGCACGAGACATTCTCGTCTGGCTACAGCACGACGTACAGCGACATGGGAACCAGCCAGTTTGATAACGGGTCATTCGTGACAGGGACAGCCACCAACTACTCGGTGGACACAGTGACGAACCCCTACGGGTACTCAACCTACACCCCAAATTACAGATCGTATTGACGACGGCGGCAAGGGCGAAGGGCACCAACCTGCCGCTTGTCTGCCCCTCACCCCATTGACGCATGAGGTTGTCCCATCCATAACGATCTAGTCAACGAACGTAGACCAGAGCGTTAAAGTCATGGCCCAGGGCAACCACGTCGCTTATTACCGTGTCAGCACAGCCAAGCAGGGCGCCAGCGGCCTCGGCCTTGAAGCCCAGCAGTCGGCCGTGTCCGCCTACCTTAACGGCGGCGCCTGGAACCTCGTGGCGGCGTTCACCGAGGTCGAGAGCGGCAAGGTCAGCAACCGACCGGAGCTGGAGAAGGCTCTCGCTGCCGCCCGCCTCCACCGTGCCCCGCTGGTGGTCGCCAAGGTAGATCGCCTCACGCGCTCCCTGGCGTTCCTCACGCAGCTCCTAGAGGCTGGCGTCGATGTCCGGTTCTGTGACCTTCCCCAGATCGAAGGCCCGACTGGCCGGTTCATGCTGCAGCAGATGGCGGCCGTTGCAGAACTGGAAGCTGGCATGATTGGTGACCGAACCCGAAGGGCTCTGGCCGCTGCCAAAGCCCGTGGCGTTAAGCTCGGAGGAGACCGTGGCGCTCGGCTCACGGATGCCCAGCGTGCCCAGGGACGTGCCGCCATCGCTCAGCGAACCATCTCCCGCGCCAACCAGCTCGCCACGGTGATTGATGAACTGCGCTCCACCGGCATCACCAGCTTGGGCGGCCTCGCCAAGGCTCTCACAGCTCGTGGCATCCCTACGGCCAATGGCGCTACGACATGGAACCCCATGCAGGTCGCGCGCGTCCTCAAGGCCCTCGGGTGACCCTGGGATGCCGTCTGACGCCTTGGGAGGTCCCACGCGACCATCCCTGTCTGCAACACCAATGGCCGTCAGCGAGCGTTCTGACGCGCCTGCTGGACACCAAGGAACCGCACGAGAGACGCGAAGATCTTCGGCGCCTTGCGGGCCAATAGGGTCCCTGGAGGTCCCAGGAATGGTCAGAATGAGGGGTCACCCCGTCTTCGAAATGCGGGAGTAAAGGCCGAGTTGTTGTTCGACCTTGGAGCGTGTTGTGGGTCCCGGTGAGTGGGAACCCTTGGTGGCCATTGGGTCCCTCCGCTTCTCTACGCGATGGCTTGACCCCGAAGCCTGCCTCGAACACATGGCCATCAGGTCTAATCTACTCCACTTCGAGTATGGGGGGCAATCGACCCCCTCACGCGTCGCTCACGCCCACCGAGCCCTACTCGTGGCCATGGGACCTTCAGCACCGCGCGGCCAAGGGTCCAGGCGCCGCTGCACCTTGACGCTCAACCGTTCGCCTGCCGCAGGATTTCTGCAGCGTCTAAGGCGCTCGCTGCCTGCGGTTCGTTGACGTGGAACATAACGACGGTGACGCTCACGTTCTTCCGGGGAGACATGATCGGCATTCCGGGCGTGTATGTCGTAGTGCCAGAGGCCGTGTTACCGAACACGCTGACGTTCGTGGTCGCAGTGCCTGGGGTGCTCCCCACGTACACGGACCCTGACTGTGTGGTTGGGTTCTGGATGACGAAGTGGGTGTATCCCTGCCTCAGCGTGAGTTCTGCAGCACGCCTGAATGTCGCCTTGTCGGCCTGACCGGTGAAAAGGGCGCCGCCCGCCTCCGTGTTTATCTGCCAGACGTTCCTGGCGAGCGGCATCTCGCTCGTGCTGATGCACCCTGCAACCGTCAGCGACAGACATGCTGCCACAAATACTACTCGAACTGTCATGGTGCCGTCCGTTGCTGATGGTCCATGGTACCTAAGCGGTCCTGAAGCAGCCATTATCGACAGGCCGGATTGGGCTCGCCGCTGTGGGGTGTGTCCCGCTGGCCACACCGTTTTTGGTGACACAAATCGAGACACATCGAGATGGACGCTCGGGTGTGTCTCGTGTAGCCTCAGTGACTTAGGGGGACTCACCCGGCAACTCTTGGCCTGCAACCGGCACCAAGGGATCGGACCGGGCGGCGCGCCATCAGGTCGCTCGAGGATCGCTCCACCGCGGCGAAGGCATTGCAGCCGAAAGGGCGGCATTTCGGGACCATCGGTCTCGTTCCGGGTCCCGTGAAGCAGATCGGCACCGCCCATTTTACGCTGCGGCAGCAACGCGAATCACCTTTGTAATTGTCACAATCCCAATCATGCGCGAAGTCGTCGGGACAGCCGGGATGCCCTGACCGGCCGTGATGCGGTGGACGGGCAACATTCGAAGCGCGAGCTTCGCAGTGATGGAGTCCACATGTCTTTACATCCTGGCACAGACGCCGCGGGCGCCATCAGGTATGCCTTGACGTCGCGGCTCTCGCCCGAGGGGCGCGTCGCCATCTCGTTGCTGCTCTACCGGGGCGGCGGCGTGGCGCATAGCCGGTCGCTCGGCGTCGTCGAGCGGCACCAGCTCGTCGACGTCATGTACAAGTGCCGCATGCACCTCAACCGGCTCGGCGTGCAGCGGCTGTCCGCACCGGAGCCCGGACGGGACCGGCTGCCGCCCGCCCAGACGCTCACCATCAGGCGATAGCGCGAGCGGGCGCGCCTCGTGGAAGACGCTTCGCGTCCGTCCGGCGCGCGGCGCAGGCCCGGCGCGGGCTCCGGAACTTCGGCCGATGCCGGTCGTTGGCCTCGTCTCCCACCACGCGGCGAGCATCGACATGGCCCAAGATCATCAGATGACCTTCGACTGGATCCTCTACGCCATTCTGGTCCCGCCGGTGCTGCTGGCCTTGTGGGAGCTGTTCAGGAGCCCCAAGGACCCGTTGGGCCCTCGTAGCTGATCGACCGGAAACGCAGGGTCCGGTCTCGGATCGCGGACGAGGGACGTCCATCCACTGTGCCCTGCCATGATGGTGGGGCCATGGGAGGCGCCGGCCGCCGCATCGCCGGGGCTTCCCTCTCGACCGGACCGCCGAGGCGCTGTCATACGCCGGACACGCCGGGGGTGAATGCGCTAGCGCGTCGGGACATCCGGGCGGATGTCCGAGACGGGACGTGATAGCGTGCCGCCGCTTGGCCCCGAGGATGTGATGAGACGGTTCGCCGCCGCGGTTCGCGAGTTCGCATCCGAGATCAAGATCCTGGCGCTCTACGCCATCGGCCGGTCCCTCACCTAGACCGGGCCTGCGGGCCGGGCCGGAGCACCGCGGGCACGCGCCCGCGAAGCTCACGGCCCGCAGCCCTTCACGACAGGGGCTTCTGCCGTCCGCGTGGCTTCGGCTTCGGCTTGGCGTGCGGCAGCTCCGGCGGGGCGGGAGCGGGATCGGCGGCGTCGGTCGCCCCGGCCTCCCGCTGCGGTCTCGGCGAGCGGGGCGCCGCTGGTTTCGGCTCGCCCTCGGGCGCGATGTCCACGTACTTGATCACCATCATCGTGCCTGTTCTGATGTCGGGCCTCAGGGCGGGATGAAAGCACGATCCGATGGCGATCACCTACTATGTCGTCGTGCCTTTCGGGCGCGGCGAGGACGGCGACCTCGTGCCGCTCGAGCCGCAGGAGGCCCCGAACGGCGAGAGCGCCCGGCGCCGCGCTCAGGCCGCGGCGGGCCGGCATGCCGGAGCCATCGCGTTCAGCCGCACGGGTGACCCCGACAACGGCGAGTTCGGCGAGGCGACGATCCTCGCCACCTATGGCGAGGTGGACCAGACCATGCTCGGGGAGTGAGCGGCGCGGCGGGCCGTCGCCCGGTCGCGCGACCCTCGCGGCCGGATCGGCGGCCCCTCCCCGGCCGCACCGGCGCCGCAAGTGTTAGCGATCGTGCCGCGCCGCCCGACCCCCGTTAACGCTGTCGGGCCCCGCCGCATGGTTTCCGCCGCGTCACCAGATTGGCCAGCGTTAGCGTCGTTGGTGAACACTCGCCTAAGATCAGATCCACGACAGAGGGCGGAGCCTGGCAGCTTCCATCTTCATTTTTAGATTTACGCTTCGGTCATCACTAACAATCCGGCAATCAAAATAAACGCGAGCGCATAAAACGCTACAGTTTTACTTCAATCGACTGCGACGCGACCTAGCCATGATGACCTCACTTCGGAACGTGAGGGCGACATGGCGATCCATTGGAGCAAAGCGGCAGTCGTGGCGGGCGCGGCGCTGGCCAGCCTGGCGGCGGTGGCGTCCTCGGCCGCCGCCCCTGCCCTGCCCCGCGCCTCCTTCGCGGCCCTCGGCGGGCGCACCAGCGTCCCCTACGGCTGGGTGGACTTCTGCAATCGCTATGGACCCGAATGCGACGTGCAGCCGCTCGACCCGGCGGATGTCGATCTCACCCCGCTCGCCTTCAAGGACATCGAGCGGGTCGACCGGCAGGTCAACGCCGCCGTGACGCCCGTGACCGACATGGACCATTGGGGCGTCGTGGACCGGTGGGACTATCCGACCGACGGCAAGGGCGACTGCGAGGACTATGCCCTGCTCAAGCGCAAGGTGCTCATCGCCCGCGGCTATCCCCGCCAGGCCCTGCTCATCACCGTGGTCAAGGACCTCGAGGGCGAGGGCCACGCCATCCTCACCGTCAAGACGAACCGGGGCGAGTTCGTGCTCGACAACCTGAACGACAAGGTCCTGGCCTGGTCGGACACGGGCTACACGTTCGTCAAGCGCCAGTCGCAGACGGACCCCAACGTGTGGCAGTCGATCGGCACGCCCGCCGCCGGCCCGCAGTTCACGGCCAAGTGATGCGCGCGCCCCAGCCTCTCCGCCGGCTCGGCTTTTCCTGCGGCATGCTCGGCCTCGTGATCCTGGCCTGTGGCACGGCGCCCGCCTCGGCCGCGCAGGTCGCCCTCGCCCCCGGCGCCGCCGAAGTTACGGAAGCCATGCAGGTCGTCGCCGACGTCGTGCTGGTCGAATCGGTCTGCCGGCGGCTCTCCGTCGATTACGGACGGCTCTTCGCCTTCGCGGACCAGAACGGCATCCGCCCGGTCGACGTGATGCCGCTCGGAGAGCGGCGCGGCGCCTTCGAGGCGGCGACCCGCAAGCGGGTGAAGGAGATGCGCCCGGACCGCATCTGCTCGGACCTCGCGGCGGACCGCGAGGGCGTGATCCCCGGCGTCTTCACGGCCCGCTGAACCCGCGACGGCGAAAGCCCGTTCCACCTGTTCCCAACCTGCTCTAACGTCCTGGCGCCGTCGCCGCGACGGCGGGGGGCACGGAGACGACATGACCCGGGCGCAGGGCGAACCACGTCGCCACGAAGCCATCGCGTTCCTGTCCTCCGGCACGCTCGATGCCGATACGGCGCTGGCACGCCTGTCGAGGCGCCTACGGCAACGTCGATCCCGACGAGGCCGACGTCGTCGTGGCGCTCGGCGGCGACGGGCTGATGCTGCAGGTGCTCCACCGCTTCATGGGTTCGGGCAAGCCGATCTACGGCATGAACCGCGGCTCGGTCGGCTTCCTGATGAACGAATATGTCGAGGACGGCCTGCACGAGCGTCTGGGCGCGGCGGCCCGCTCCATGGTGCATCCGCTCGTCATGACGGCGACGGACCGCCAGGGCACGGTATCGACGGCGCGGGCCATCAACGAAGTGTCGCTGCTGCGGCAGTCCTCGCAGGTCGCCAAGGTCCGCATCTCGATCGACGGGCGCGAACGGCTGAGCGAGCTCGTGGCCGATGGCCTCCTGGTGGCCACGCCGGCGGGCTCCACCGCCTACAACCTGTCCGCCAACGGGCCCATCCTGCCGCTCGACGCCGCCCTGATGGCGCTGACGCCGATCTCGGCCTTCAGGCCGCGGCGCTGGCGCGGCGCGCTGCTGTCGGACGAGGCCAGCGTGACGGTCGAGGTGCTCGAGGCGGAGAAGCGCCCCGTCGCCGCCACGGCGGACCATTACGAGATCAAGGACGTGGCGACGATCGAGATCCGCATGGACCACGAGACCGGCCTCGTGCTGCTGCACGACCCGGGCCACTCGCTGGACGAGCGCATCCTGCGCGAACAGTTCGGCTGACGTCGGCTCAGGCCGCGACCGCGAGGTCGAGCTCGGCGTCGAAACGCGGTTCGATCCGGTCGCCGGGGCGCGGCAGCGGGGTGCGAGGCGGCTCGGCCGCCCGGACCGCCGGCGCGACGCGGCTTTCCTCGCGGGCCGCCTCGGACTCGAAGCGCCGGAGCAGGGCCGTCAGGCCCGAATCGGGCGCCGCCGGGGCCGCCAGGCATTCGGCCAGCGCCCGCGACACCAGGCGCCGCCGCAGCATGACCGACGACACGGCCTCGGTGCCGTCGGCGCCGGCCCCGAGCGCCGCCCGCACGGCGGGCAGGAGACTGTCGGGCAGGCCGGAGGAGCGCAGAAGGGCCGCGAAGGCGAGCCCGTCGTGGTTGCGCACGAGGCCCGCGACGCGGGCGAGCTTCTGGCCCGACAGGTCCGCCAGCGCGGCCTCGAAGAGGCCCGTCCGGCCGCTCATCAGCGCACGGAGGACGAGCGCGGGCGTGAGCATGCCGCTGCGCCGCAGGTGAGCCACGAAGGCGAGGCGCCCGGCCTCTCCGTCCCGCCCCGCCGCATCCTCGGCCAGCACGACGGCAGCGCGCTCGCGCGCGTCGCCGACGACGCGCCGTGCGCGCTCGGGCGTCATCCATCCACACGCGGTCACGAAGCGCCGCAGCGCCTCGCCGGTCGCCGCCACGAGGTCCTGACGCAGGGCCGGGCCGAGATCCCCCCGCGCGCCGAGCGACGAACGGATGTCGCCGTCCTGGCCGAAGCGCTCGAGGATGCGGCGTGCCGAAATCTCGGCCAGCGTGGCCCCATCGTTGCGGCACAGCGCCAGCACGGCTTCGCGGCGCCCCACCTCGGCGACGGCGCCCGCCACCGCGGCGGACAGGTTCGGCCGGGACGCGATGGCGCATTGGGCCGGCATGTCGCCGAGCGCCGCGGCGTCGATCAGTTCGGCGTCGCTCAGCACCGGCGAGCGCGCCAGGACCAGCGCGGCGATGTCGGCCGCGTCGTTGGCCAGGGCGCTGACGAGGTGGTGGGGTGCGTCGGCCGCGCCGGCGAGCGCCTCGGCGAGGGCCCGGCGGACGAGCGGCGAGGGATCGTCGATGAGGCAGGTCATGGCCCGCTCCATCTCGCCGAGTTCGATGCGGTCGATCTCGGCATAGAGGTAGGCGCGGGCGAGGTCACGGGCCGCGTCCGCGCGTTCGCCCGCTGAAGCGCTGTCGGCCCAGGACAGGAACTGACGACTCAGCATGGGATCTCCGCGGAGCACCGGTCCGGCATTCCACGCAGAATCGTACCTCACGGTAAATAAGGGATTAACAAACCCTAACGGATCGTGATCGACCGTGACGCGGTTGCATCAGAACCTGGTGACGATCTCGGCCATCACGGGCCGGACCCGGTCCTCGATCGCGACGGTCGGGCGCCCGATGTGGACGAAGCCGGCGAAACGCTCCTGCGGCGCGAGGCCGAGCGCCGCGGCGACGCCGGCGTCGTAGCTGTACCATTCCGTCAGCCAGGCCGTGACGAAGCCGAGCGCATTGGCGGCGACGGCGAGCGCCATGCCGACGGCGCCGGCCGAGAGCTGCTGCTCCCATTCGGGGATCTTCGCGTGCGGGGCGGCCCGCGACACCAGCGCCACCACGGCGGGGGCATGGGCGAGGCGCTTGCGCTCGAGGTCGACCCGCTCGGGCGCGGCGCCGGGGTTGGCGGCCGCGTAAGCCGCCGCGATGGCGTCGCCGGCACGCGCCCGCCCCTCGCCCTCGAACACGATGAAGCGCCAGGGCGCGAGCTTGCCGTGGTCGGGCACGCGGGCCGCCAGGGACAGCAGCAGGTCCATCTCGTCCCGCGTCGGGCCGGGGCCCGTCATGGTGGCGGGCGGCACGGAGCGGCGGCGGCGCAGCAGCGCGAGGGTGGCGTCGGCCATGGGGTCGAGGTCGGTCGTAGAGCTGGCATCGGTCATGGGGCTTGCAAAGCACGGCGGCCGCGCCGCATCAAGGCCGGGCGGCCCCAGATCCGCGCGGGGCGACCCGCCTTGATGCGGGCGGAATTCTCCCGCATCGCCCGAGCCCGCCCTCCCGAACCCGCGACGCCATGGCCCGCCCCGCCCCGCTCCCGATCCTCGCCGCCCTGCTCTGCCCGCTCGCGGGCGGCACGGCGGCGCGCGCCCAGCAGGCCGGGGCCGGGCCGGTGCAGCCGCCCCTGCCGGGCCAGATCGCGCCACAGGGCCAGCCCGCCCCGCAGGTGCAGCCCGCGGCGCCCGGCCCCGGTGGCGGAGGGGGCGAAGCGCCACGGCCGGGGCACGGCATCCTCCACCTCTCCGCCACGCTCACGGCGGACCCGCCGCTCGTGCGCGGCGGTCTGCAGTGGCGCGTCTTCGCCGATGCCGCGCAGCCGGACGGGACCCACAAGGTCGTGGCGCAATCGGCGGAGCCGCAGCCGACCTTCGACCTGCCGGACGGGCGCTACATCGTCCACGCCACCTACGGCTATGCCGGGACCATGAAGCGCGTCGACATCGCCGACCGGGTGTCGAGCGAGCGCTTCAACCTCAACGCGGGCGCCATCGAGGTCGACGGCACGCTGGGCGATGCCGCCATCCCGGCCGACAAGCTCTCCATCGCCATCTACGTGCCGGACCACAACAACCCGGAAGCCAAGCTGGTCGTCGCCCATGCCAAGCCCGCCCAGGTGATCTGCCTGCCGGAAGGCAGCTACCACATCGTGTCGACCTACCTCGACACGGAGGGCGTCGGCTCGCTCACCCCGGTGTCGAACACCAACTCCACCGTGGCGGCGGACCTGCGCGTGCAGGCCGGCAAGCTGCTGCAGGCGACCGTGAAGCACCGCGCCGCCATGCTCACGCTGAAGCTCGTCAACGCGCCGGGCGGCGAGGCGCTGGCCAACACGTCCTTCACGGTGCTGACGCCGGGCGGCGACGTCATCCGCGAACTGATCGGCGCCTTTCCGTCCCTGGTCCTCGCCGAGGGCGACTACGTCGCCATCGCGCGCCACGGCGGCAAGACCTTCCAATCCGAGTTCAAGGTCCAGTCGGCGCGCGACAGCGACGTCGAAGTGCTGGCGCATTAGCGCGCCGCGTGCTGGAACGGCCGTGACCCGAGCAGAACCGGGACCCGGGACCGCCCGCCGCGGGCACGCCGGCCCGGCGGAGGACCCCCGCATGCAGTGCTTCTTCGTCCAGATCAAATGCGCGCTCGGCCAGACCTATGCGGTGGCCAATGCGCTGGCCGAGGCCGAGATCGCGTCCGAGATCTACTCGATCGCCGGGGACTACGACATCCTGGCCAAGTTCTACGTGCCGAAGGAGACCGACATCGGCCACTTCGTCGGCGACAAGGTACAGCCCCTGCCCGGGATCGTGGACACCCGGACCATCATCACCTTCAAGGCCTTCTGATCCGGCCCGGGTTCGCGGCGTTTTAGCGCTGGCAGGGCCAGACGTTTCGTTGCATCATCGCGGGATCGAAGCCGCCGGCGCACAACGACCGGTTGGACCTGCAGGGTGGGAGACGGGCGATGGCTTGGAACGCAGCAGGAAGCGCCGCGCTGGTGGGTTTGCTGGCCCTGGCGGGTGTCGCGGCGGGCGCCGCGCCCGCCCGGGCCGAGACGGTATCGATCGCCTGCGGCGCCGTCGGCAAGGAACTCGAAGTCTGCCGCAACCTGTCCGAGGCCTGGGCCAAGAAGACCGGCAACAGCGTCAACGTGGTCTCGACCCCGAACTCGACGACCGAGCGCCTGGCGCTCTATCAGCAATTGCTGGCGGCGGGCTCGCCCGACATCGACGTCTTCGAGATCGACGTGATCTGGCCCGGCATCCTGGGCTCCCATTTCGTCGACCTCGCCCCCTTCACCAAGGGTGCCGAGAAGGACGCCTTTCCGGCCATCGTCCAGAACAACACCCGTGACGGCAAGCTGGTCGCGATGCCGATCTACACGGATGCGGGCCTTCTCTACTACCGCAAGGACCTGCTCGAAAAGTACGGCGAGGCGGTGCCGACCACCTGGGACGGGATGACCGCCGCCGCGCAGAAGATCCAGGACGGCGAGCGCAAGGCGGGCCAGGCGGGCCTGTGGGGCATCGTGTTCCAGGGCAAGGCCTACGAGGGCCTGACCTGCGACGCGCTCGAATGGATCTCGAGCTACGGCGGCGGCACGATCGTCGCGCCGGACGGCAAGATCACGATCGACAATCCCCAGGCCGCGAAAGCCATCGACATGGCGGCGGGCTGGATGAAGAATCTCGCCCGCCAGGGCGTGCTCAATTATTCGGAGGAGGAGACGCGCGGCGTGTTCCAATCGGGCAATGCCGTGTTCATGCGCAACTGGCCCTATGCCTGGCCGTTGTCGCAGAGCGAGGGCAGCCCGGTGAAGGGCAAGGTCGGCGTCGTGGCGCTGCCTTCGGGCCCGGCGCCCGACGGGCGGCATGCCTCGACGCTCGGCGGCTGGCAGTTCGCCGTCTCCAAATATTCCAAGCACCAGGCCTTGGCGGCCGACCTCGTGGTGTTCCTGACGTCCAAGGACTCGTCGCGCCAGTGGGCCCTGCAGGGCGGCTATTTCCCCGCCATCCCGGCGCTCTACCAGGACCAGGAGCTGCTGGCCGCCAACCCGTTCTTCAAGGACCTGCTCCCCGCCTTCACCTCGGCGGTGGCGAGGCCCTCGACGGCCACGGGCGGCAAGTACAACCAGGTGAGCAACGAGTTCTGGAACGCCGTGTCGGACACGCTGACCGGCAAGACGCCCGCCAAGGAGAGCCTCGCCGGCCTGCAGACCCGCCTGAACCGGCTGAGCCGCGGCGGCAAGTGGTGAGCCGCAGGGGCGCCTGAACCTCGGGAGACCGGCATGAGCTCCGCCCCCCTGGCGGCCGCGGGCGAGCGCGCGGGCGGCCCCGCACCGCGCAGCCTCGCCGAGAGCCGGGTCCGCTCGGCCTGGCTGTTCCTCTGCCCCATGATCGTCCTCATGGTGCTGGTCGCGGGCTGGCCGCTCTGCCGCACGCTGTGGTTCAGCGTGACCGACGCGGACCTGAAGGACCTCGGGGCCGCCCAGTTCGTCGGGCTCGACAACTACATCGGCGAGTTCGGCGTGCTGCGCGACCCCGACTGGTGGCGCGCCGTCGCCAACACGCTGTGGTTCGCCGGCATCTCGGTCGCCATCGAGACCGTGCTCGGCATCGTGGTGGCGCTGGTGCTCAACGCGAGCTTCCCGGGCCGCTCGGCTGGTGCGGGCCGCGGTCCTGGTGCCCTGGGCCATCCCGACCATGGTGTCGGCCAAGATGTGGGCCTGGATGCTGAACGACCAGTTCGGCGTCATCAACCACATGCTGACCTGCGCTCCACCTCATCGTCGCAACCGCTGGCCTGGACGGCGGACCCGTCCCTCGCGCTGGGCTCGGTCATCGCCGTCGACGTGTGGAAGACGACGCCCTTCATGGCGCTGCTGATCCTCGCCGCGCTGCAGATGCTGCCGACGGATTGCTACGAGGCCGCACGCGTCGACGGCATCTCATCCCGTCAAGGTGTTCTTCCGGGTGACGCTGCCGCTGATCCGCCCGGCCCTGATGGTGGCGGTGATCTTCCGCGCGCTCGACGCGCTGCGCATCTTCGACCTCATCTACGTGCTCACCTCGAACAGCAAGGACACGATGAGCATGTCGGTCTACGCCCGCCAGCAGCTCGTCGACTTCCAACAGGTCGGGCTCGGCTCCGCCGCCTCGACGGTGCTGTTCCTGCATCGGTCGCGCTGTGCACCGCGCTCTACATCACGCTCGGCCGCGTCCGGCTCGAAGGCGCCGCGGGATGAACCGCGCCCTGCCCCGCCTCGGGCTCTACGCCCTCGCCGCCGTGATCGTGCTCTATTCGGTCTTCCCGTTCTACTACGCGATCGTGTCGTCGCTGAAGACCGGGCAGCAGCTGTTCGACCCGGCACTGATCCCGCCGCAGATCCAGTTCGACAATTACATCGCCGTGCTCAGCCAGGGGGTGTTCCTGCGGGACCTGCTGAACTCGGTCGTCGTGGCCGTCGTGGTGGTGGCGATCTCGCTGGGCGTCGGCGTCACGGCCGCCTACGCGCTGGGACGGGTCAACTTCCGCGGCCGCAAGCTGCTGCTGCTCAGCGTGCTCGGCGTGTCGATGTTCCCGCAGGTGGCCGTGCTGTCCGGCCTCTTCGAGCTGATCCGCGCGCTCGGCCTCTACAATTCCCTGCCCGGCCTGATGCTCTCCTACCTCGATCTTCACCCTGCCCTTCACGGTGTGGGTGCTGACGACCTTCATCCGCGAACTCCCCAAGGAGCTCGAAGAGGCCGCCATCATGGACGGCGCCAGCCCCTGGATCATCATCCGGCGGGTGTTCCTGCCGCTGCTCTGGCCCGCGCTCGTCACCACGGGCCTGCTCGCCTTCATCGGCGCCTGGAACGAGTTCCTCTACGCGCTGACGTTCACGCTCAGCCCCGAGGAACGCACCGTGCCGGTGGCGATCGCGCTCCTCGAGCGGCGCCAGCCAGCACGAGCTGCCCTGGGGCCCCATCATGGCGGCCTCCGTCGTCGTGACGATCCCGGTCGTCGGCCTGGTGCTGATCTTCCAACGCCGCATCGTGTCGGGCCTCACGGCCGGCGCCGTCAAAGGGTGAGACCATGGCCGACATCAGGCTGCGCAACGTCAACAAGCGCTTCGGCAGCGTCCAGGTCATCAACGACGTCTCGCTCGACATCGAGGACGGCGAGTTCTGCGTCTTCGTCGGGCCGTCGGGCTGCGGCAAGTCCACGCTGCTGCGCATGGTGGCGGGCCTCGAGGAGATCACGACCGGCGAACTCGAGATCGGCGGCAAGCGCGTCACCCGGCTGCCGCCCTCGGCCCGCGGGGTCGCCATGGTGTTCCAGAGCTATGCGCTCTACCCGCACATGACGGTCTACGACAACATGGCCTTCGGGCTGGAGCTCGCCAAGGCCGGCAAGGCCGAGATCGACGCCCGCGTCCGCCGGGCGGCCGAGATCCTGCGCTCGGCCCGCTGCTGCAGCGCCTGCCCAAGGAACTGTCGGGCGGCCAGCGCCAGCGCGTGGCGATCGGCCGGGCGATCGTGCGCTCACCCGGCGTCTTCCTGTTCGACGAGCCGCTCTCCAACCTCGATGCCGCGCTCCGCGTCCAGACCCGGATCGAGATCGCCAAGCTCCACGCGAGCCTCGATGCCAGCATGATCTACGTCACGCACGACCAGGTCGAGGCCATGACGCTGGCCGACAAGATCGTGCTGCTCAACGCCGGCGAGGCGATGCAGCGCGACGGCTCCATCGCCCAGGTCGGCCGGCCGCTCGACCTCTATCACCGCCCCGCCAACCTGTTCGTCGCGGGGTTCATCGGCTCGCCCAAGATGAACGTCCTGTCCGGCACGCTCGCGGGCGCCACGGCGGCACGGGCCGAGGTCCGGCTGCGCGACGGCACGCATGTCTCGGCGCTGGTGGATGCCACGGCGCTGCCGGCGGGCGCGAACGTGACGCTGGGCATCCGCCCCGAACACGTCGAGGTCGCGCCCAACGGCACCGTGACGGGCCGCGCCAGCCACGTCGAGCAGTTGGGCGAAGCCTCCTACCTCTATCTCGACAGTCCCTCGCGCGACGGCTTCCTCACCGTGCGTCAGGAGGGCGACACCGCGGCCGTGCCGGGCGACGCCATCGCGGTGGCGCTGCCCGAGCGCCACTGCCACCTGTTCGGCCCGGACGGGCGCGCGCTGCCGCGCCACCTGCCGGTCGGGGCCACCGCCGCCGCGCAGCAGCCCTCCGCCACGGCCGTGTGAGGCGGAGGGAAGCGCCCCGAAACGCGTGCAGGCACTGACCCGCCTCACCACCATTCCGTCCGGCGACGCGAGACAGGCAGGAACAGCACCATGACAGACGCCCCGGCCACCGACATGCGGCACCCCTGGTGGAAGGACGCGGTCGTCTACCAGATCTATCCGCGCTCGTTCCGCGATGCCGACGGCGACGGCATCGGCGACATCCGCGGCATCATCGAGAAGCTCGACTACCTCCAGGACCTCGGCGTGACGGTCGTGTGGCTGTCGCCGGTCTACAGGTCACCCAACGACGACAACGGCTACGACATCAGCGACTACCGCGACATCGATCCGCAGTTCGGCACGCTGGCGGACTGGGACGAGCTCGCCGCCGGGCTCCATGCCCGCGGCATGAAGATCGTCATGGACCTCGTCGTCAATCACAGTTCGGACGAGCACCCGTGGTTCGTCTCGGCCCGTGCGTCCAGGCAGAGCCCCTATCGCGACTTCTACATCTGGCGCGACGGCAAGGACGATCGCGAGCCCAACAACTGGGCCGCCATGTTCGGCGGTTCGGCCTGGGAGTGGAACGCGGCGACCGGGGACTATTACCTGCACCTGTTCTCGAAGAAGCAGCCCGACCTCAACTGGGAGAACCCGGCGCTGCGGGCCGCCGTCTACGACATGATGCGCTGGTGGCTCGACCGCGGCGTCGACGGGTTCCGCATGGACGTCATCAACGCGCTGTCCAAGGTCCAGGACTTTCCGGATGGGCCGAACCCGGACGGCCGGCGCTACGTCTTCGCGCCCGAGTTCTTCATGCAGGGGCCGCGGCTGCTCGAGTTCTACGCCGAGATGAAGCGCGAAGTGCTCTCGCGCTACGACCTGATGACGGTCGGTGAAGCCGCCCTCGGCACCGTCGACCATGCCGTCGCGGTGACCGACGCCGAGACCGGCTACCTCAACATGGTGCTCTCCTTCGAACACGTCGACATCGACATGGTGAAGCACGGCTTCACCACGAAGTGGCATCGCGCGCCCTTCCGGCTCGACCAGCTGAAGAGCGTGCTCACGCACTGGCAGGAGGCCATGGCGGAGCGCGGCTGGAACAGCCTCTATTTCAACAACCACGACCAGCCCCGCGCCGTGTCGCGGTTCGGCGACGACGACCGCCATCGGCACCAGTCGGCCACCATGCTGGCCACCTGCCTGCATCTGCTGCGCGGCACGCCCTTCGTCTACCAGGGCGAGGAGATCGGCATGACCAACATGCCCTTCGCCGCCATCACGGACTACCGCGACCTCGAATCGCTCAACGGGTATCGCGAGCTCGTCGAGAACCAGGGGCTCGCCCCCGAGGCGGCGCTCGAGAAGGTGCGGTTCCGCTCGCGCGACAACGCCCGCACGCCCATGCAATGGGACGCCTCGCCGGGCGCGGGCTTCACCGAGGGCACGCCCTGGATCGGCATCAACCCCAACCATGCCACCATCAACGTCGCGGCCGAGCGCGCCGACCCGGCCTCGGTGCTGAACCACTATCGCGCCCTGATCGCGCTGCGGAAGGCTCAGCCCGTGGTGGTCGACGGCCGCTACGACCTCGTGGCCGAGGCGGACCCGCGCCTGTGGGTCTACACCCGCACCCTCGACACGGAGCGTCTGCTCGTCCTGTGCAACTTCTCGCCGGACGCGGTCCCGCTCCCCGCCGCCGCGGCCGCGGCACGCAGCCTGGTGCTGGGCAACTATCCCGACGACGCCTCACCCGACCTCAGGGCCTACGAGGCGCGCGTGTACCGGCTGACCTGAGCCGCCGGTCGCCAGCACGGTGGGGTCGAGGCCGGCGGACCGGGACGGCGCCCGGCCGCGTCAGCCCTTGGGGCGGTTCATGCCCGTGAACATCATCTTGGAGAAGGCCTGCTGGAACTGCTCCGGCGACTGAGCGAACATGGAGAGCCAGCTCTTGAGGACGCTCTCGGGCGAGAACCGGTCCATTTCGGCCAGCATCTTCTTCTCGACCTCGGCCATGATGGTCTCCTGGAGGGGCTGGACGTCCGGGAGGCCGAAGAACTGACGCGCTTCGAGCGGCGTGCAATCGACTTCGAGCGTGCATTTCATCGCATTGTCCCCTCTCCTCCCGTCGGGTCCGCTCGTCGCCGGACGGGGGGCCGTCACCCTGCCCGGCGCCAATGCTGAACCCTGTGGCCGAGCCGCGCAAGCGCCGCCGCGCGCGGCCGCTGAGCGTCGTCGACCGGAGGTGGCGGCGGATCGAGGAGACCCGTCATGCTGTCCCACGTTCATCTCGGCATCTCGGACTTCGGCCGGGCCCTCGCCTTCTACCGTGCCGTCCTCGCCGCGGTGGGCTGCGTGGAAAAGTTCGTGGAGCCGGAGGTGCCCTGGGCGGGCTTCATGCGACCCGAAGCGCCGCGCCCGCTGCTGCTGATCGGCCGGCCGCGCGACGGGGGCCCGGCCTCGCCCGGCAACGGCCAGATGGTGGCGCTGCTGGCGCCGAGCCGCGCCGCCGTCCGTGCGTTCCACGCGGCCGGGCTGCGCCTGGGCGGCATCGACGAGGGTGGCCCGGGGCTGCGGCCGCACTACCACCCGGACTATTACGGCGCCTACCTGCGCGATCCGGACGGCAACAAGCTCTGCGCCTGCTGCCACGACGCCGAACCGCCGGGCTGACCCCCATCGGCTCTCAGGTCGCCTCGCTCGCCCAGGCCCGCCGGAAGGCCCGGGCCGCCGCCTCGGGATCCTCGGCCGCCATGATGGCGCTGACGACCGCGACGCCGCTCGCCCCCTCCTCGACCAGCATCGGGACGTCCTCGGCCTTGACGCCGCCGATGGCGAGGACGGGCTTGGACGTCATGCGCCGCAGGGTCGCGAAGCCGCCCAGGCCGAGCGGCGTCGAAGCGTCGGGCTTGGTCTTCTGCGGGTGCAGCGGCCCGATCCCGAGGTAGTCCGCGGCGGCCGCGTCGGCACGGCCGATCTGCGCGGCATCGGTGATCGACAGGCCGACGAGCGCTCCGGGCCCCATCAGGGCACGCACGGCGTCGACCGGCATGTCGCTCTGGCCGACATGGACGCCCGCGGCCCCGACCGCGAGCGCGATATCGACGCGGTCGTTGACGATGAGCGGGACGCCGTGGTCGTCCAGCAGGGCTTTCAGGGCCCGCGCTTCGTCGAGGAAGGCCCGCGTCGTGGCGGTCTTCTCCCGCAGCTGCACCATCGTGGCGCCGCCCCGGACGGCCAGCATCGCCACCTCCACCAGAGGGCGGCCACGCGCCAGGTCGCGGTCCGTGACGAGGCAGAGGCGATAGACGGAAGGATCGAGGTTCATGGGGGCGGCTCGCGGCTCGGGCGTCGCGGGGCGAACGATCCGGGTCTCGGGATGGTTGCCGGCCCGCCGCCGCCTCGCCGCGTACGAGGCCCGGGAAAGCCGGTCAAGGCGGTTGCGGTCAAGGCCAAGGCATCGCATCCTCACCCGGTCTGGAACAGGCATCGCGGCGAAGACCGCGAGGGTCCGTAGACGAGGGCGCGGCGCAAGGGTGCGTTTTCCCCGGGAGGCGAAGCACGATGATGTCGATCTGGCTGATTATACTGTCCGGCTTTCTGGCGGTCGCCTACGGCGCCGTCACCATCAACCAGGTCATGGCGTCCGATCCCGGCACGGCGCGGATGCAGGAGATCGCCGGCGCCATCGCCGAGGGCGCGCAGGCCTACCTGAAGCGTCAGTACATGACGATCGGCATCGTGGGCGTGGTGATCTTCATCGGGCTCGGCCTGCTGCTCTCCTGGCCCGTCGCGGTCGGGTTCCTCATCGGCGCGGTGCTGTCGGGCGCGGCCGGCTTCATCGGCATGAACGTTTCGGTCCGCGCCAACGTCCGCACCGCCCAGGCGGCGTCGCGGTCGCTCGCCGGCGGGCTCGACATCGCCTTCAAGGCCGGCGCCGTCACGGGGATGCTCGTGGCCGGCCTCGCCCTCCTGGGCGTCGCCGGTTACTACGCCATCCTCACCGGCCCGCTCGGCCACGCCATCGGCGCCAGCAACACGGTCGACCGCGACGTGATCGATGCCCTCGTGGCGCTCGGCTTCGGGGCCTCGCTGATCTCGATCTTCGCGCGCCTCGGCGGCGGCATCTTCACCAAGGGCGCGGATGTCGGCGCCGACCTCGTCGGCAAGGTCGAGGCCGGCATCCCGGAGGACGACCCGCGCAACCCGGCCACGATCGCCGACAACGTCGGCGACAACGTCGGCGACTGCGCCGGCATGGCGGCCGACCTGTTCGAGACCTATGCCGTCACGGTCGTGGCCACGATGGTGCTGGCCTCGATCTTCTTCGCCGGGGCGCCCGTGCTGGGCGCCATGATGGTCTATCCGCTGGCCATCTGCGGCACCTGCATCGTGACGTCCATCATCGGCACCTACTTCGTCCGCCTCGGGGCCGGCAATTCCATCATGGGCGCCCTCTACAAGGGGCTGATCGTCACCGGCCTCCTGTCGATCGTCGGCCTCGCGGTCGCGACGCAGTTCATCACCGGCTGGGGCCTCGTCGGCACGGTGGCGGGCCGCGCCATCACGGGCACGAACCTGTTCTACTCGGGCATCGTGGGCCTCATCGTCACGGGCCTGATCGTGGTGATCACCGAATACTACACGGCCACCGGCAAGCGGCCGGTCGTCTCCATCGCCCAGGCGTCGGTGACGGGCCACGGCACCAACGTCATCCAGGGTCTGGCGGTGTCGCTCGAATCGACGGCCCTGCCGGCGCTCGTCATCATCGCCGGCATCATCTCGACCTACGAACTCGCCGGCCTCTTCGGCACCGCCATCGCGGTCACCACCATGCTGGGCCTCGCCGGCATGATCGTGGCGCTCGACGCCTTCGGACCCGTCACCGACAATGCCGGCGGCATCGCCGAGATGGCGGGCCTGCCCAAGGACGTGCGCCACTCGACCGACGCGCTCGACGCCGTCGGCAACACCACCAAGGCCGTCACCAAGGGCTATGCGATCGGCTCGGCCGGCCTCGGCGCGCTGGTGCTCTTCGCCGCCTATTCCAACGACCTCGCCTACTTCTCGGCGCATGGCGACACCGTCTCCTACTTCCGCGATGTCGGCACGGTCTCGTTCGACCTGTCGAACCCCTATGTCGTGGCGGGCCTCATCTTCGGCGGCCTCATCCCCTACCTGTTCGGCGGCATCGCCATGACGGCCGTCGGCCGCGCGGCGGGCTCCGTCGTCGAGGAGGTGCGGCGGCAGTTCAAGGAGCGCCCCGGCATCATGGCGGGGACCGATCGGCCCGACTACGGCCGCGCCGTCGACATGCTGACCCGGGCCGCCATCCGCGAGATGATCGTGCCCTCGCTGCTCCCCGTGCTGGCGCCCTTCGTGGCCTATTTCGGCGTGCTGTTCCTGTCGGGCTCCAAGGCCTCGGCCTTCGCGGCCCTGGGCGCCATGCTGCTCGGCGTCATCGTCAACGGCCTCTTCGTCGCCATCTCGATGACGTCGGGCGGCGGCGCCTGGGACAATGCCAAGAAGAGCTTCGAGGACGGCTTCGTCGACAAGCTCGGCGTGCGCCACCTCAAGGGCTCCGAGGCCCACAAGGCCTCGGTGACGGGCGACACGGTCGGCGACCCCTACAAGGACACGGCCGGCCCGGCCGTGAACCCCGCCATCAAGATCACCAACATCGTGGCGCTGCTGCTGCTCGCCATCCTGGCCCATTGAGACCTGCCGGCCGGCCCCGGGCGGGGCCGGCCGGCTGTCGCGGCCTCGCCTCTTCTCTACAGCTCAAGCTCGATCGTCCGTCGACGCCAGTAAAGCCCCGGCGATTCCGGCTTGCGGGCCGCCGCGCAGAGGATCATGCTGTCCGTTTCAAGGAGAGCCGCCCGGCATCGGGACGGTTCGCAGGTCCGGGGGAGGCCGAGAATGTCGACATTGTCGCTTATTCTGTCCCAAAAGGGTCGCGACGTCGTGACCACCGCACCGCACCGCACTGTGCGCGAAGTCGCCCAGGTGCTCCATGACAAGCACATCGGTGCCGTCGTGGTGACGGGGGCGGACGGGATCGTGCTCGGCATCTTCTCGGAGCGCGACGTCGTCAAGGTCCTGGCCGCGGGCGGGGCCGCGCTCGAAGATTCCGTCTCCAAGCACATGACGTCGCGCGTCGTCACCGCCACCGAGGACACGGGCGTGCTCCAGCTCATGGAGCGGATGACCGAGGGGCGTTTCCGCCACATCCCCGTGGTGGACAACGGCCGCCTGCGCGGCCTCGTCTCGATCGGCGACCTCGTCAAGCACCGCATCGCCGAGATCGAGACCGAACGGCAGGCGATGCTGGACTATATCGGCACCGCCTGAGCGGCGCGTCAGGCGCGCGCCACGGTGCGCAGCGTCGCGCCGCCGGGCTCCACCACCCGGTAGAAGCAGGTGGGGCGGCCCGTGTGACAGGCCCCGCCGTCGCCGCCGACGGCGACGCGGGCCAGCAACGCATCCTGGTCGCAGTCCGTCCGCAGTTCGATCAGGCGCTGGATCTGGCCGGACGTGTCGCCCTTGCGCCAGATCCGCCCGCGCGAGCGCGACCAGTAATGCATGACGCCCGTCTCGAGCGTCAGCTGCAGCGCCTCGGCATTGAGATGCGCCACCATGAGAACGGTGCCGTCCTCCGCGATCGTCACGCAGGTGACGAGCCCCGCCGCGTCGAACCGCGGCAGGAACCGCGTGGTCTCCTCGATCGTCGCGCCGTCCGCCGATCCGTGTTGCGCCGCCATCATGTCCCCCGGCCTCGCGGGCCGCTCCCGCGCCCCCTATATAGACGAGACCCGAGGCGCAGTCCGCGAACGTCCCATGCTGAGCGACATCTACAACAGCCGTATCCTCGAACTCGCCGGCAACCTGCCGCGCATCGGCCGCCTCGCGGCGCCGGATGCGAGCGCCACCGCCCATTCCAAGCTCTGCGGCTCGACCGTGACGGTCGACGTCGCTCTGGGGCCGGACGGGCGCGTGGCGGATTTCGCCCATGACGTGAAGGCCTGCGCCCTCGGCCAGGCCTCGTCCTCCATCATGGCCCGCAACGTCCTCGGCAGCGACGCCGGGGAGTTGCGGGCCCTGCGCGACGCGATGCGCGCCATGCTGAAGCAGAACGGTGCGCCGCCCACCGGCCGGTGGGCCGATTGCGCCGTGCTGGAGCCGGTGCGCGACTACAAGGCCCGCCACGCCTCGACCCTGCTGACCTTCGATGCCGTGGTCGAAGCCGTCGAATCGGCGCAGCGGTCCCGCGGTGAGCCGCCACGCACCGCGGCGGCGGCCGGTTGACCCGCCGGGGCGCGGCCGGCTTCGGACAGCGGGCCGGCCTCGCCCTGATCCGCGCCTATCAGCTGACCCTCTCCGGCCTCGTCGGCCGGCAGTGCCGCTACCTGCCCACCTGCTCGGATTACGCCGCCGAGGCCGTCCGGCGCCACGGCCTCTGGCCGGGCGCCTGGATGGCCGGCGCCCGGCTGTGCCGCTGTCATCCGCTCGGCGACTGGGGCTACGATCCCGTGCCGCTGCGCTGCGACCATGTTCCGGCGGGCCGCCCGTGGCGATACGGCGTCTGGCGGCTGCCGCCCGCCGTCGACGACGACGCGCCTCAGGACCGCGCCAGCAGCTCCGCCGCGAGCCCGTAGATGCGGTGGCGCGTCTCCGCCGGCAGCCCGTGCAGGACGTCGAGATAGGTCCGGCCGATCTCGCAGACGCGCTTGTCCGGGATCGGGGGATCGGAAGCCGTCCCGTCCATCAGCAGGCCGATCTCGTCGGGGGAGAGGCCGTGGCCGGCGAGGCCGGCCGCGAGCGCGTCGAGGTCGGCGGTCGTCGGCGCGGCCCGGTCGCCGTGGCGGTCCCGGCCGCCGACGATCGCGTCGAGCGTTCGGTCGGCCAGCGTCGCCACGAGGCCGCGGTGGGCTGCCGTGAACGCCGTCATGTCGGCATCGGTGACGCCGTAGAGGAAGTCGGCGCACTGGTGGGCGTTGAGCGGCGCGAGGCCCTCCAGCATGGCGGCGCGGGCATCGAAGAACCGATCGAGGTCCGCGGCCGAGGCCTGCGCGGCGAGGACTCCCTGGGACTGTTCGAGGTCTCGGAGCGCTTCCCAGATGGCGGCATTGGCGCCGGGCGGGTCGCGCCCATCGAGACGGTCCACGACCGCGACATAGTCACGGGGGAAGTCGAGTTTCAGCCGGCCGAAGAAGCTCGCGAACTCGGGCGCCTCGGTCAGCCGGTCCTCGGCGCGGGCCGGGCCCGGAGGCGGGAGCGCCGCCACCACGGCGCCGGTTTCCACGGGAGAGGCGCGCATCGGCGCGTTCGCCGCATCCGTCGGCACGCCCGACGGGGGCGCGGCGGCCTCGGCGGGGGGAGCGGCGGGCGACGGCTCGCGCGCCGGCATCGCCGAGGCATCGACGGCGGGCGCCACCGCGGTCGCGCGTAGATCGGCCAGGGGCCGCGCGGGCGCGGGCACCGCCATGGCGTCCCTCAGCGCGACGAGGCGCAGCGAGGGCGCCGCCGCCGGAGGCGTCGCGGCGGACCGCCATCCCACGAGCCCGAGGACGCCGACCGCGAGAACCAGGAAGACGATGCGGAGCCTGTTCATGGCCGGGACAGTTTCGGAGACACGCGAAGCCTAGCCCAAGCGGCAGCCGACGCAAGGGCCCGGCCGGCCCCGTCCACGCCGCGCGGACGCCGCCCTGACCAATCGACAGGCAGGCAGCGGCCGGATTGCCGAGTCCGCGGGCTCTCAAGCGAAAGCCATAGGCAGAACGCGTCCGGTCCTGCTAACATCCGCGCCAGGGTGGGGAACGATCGGCCGGACACGACGCGACAGCGCGTCCGGGCCGTCCAGGAGAGCGACATGCTGGCCTCTGCGGCAACGTCCTACGCGCTCTTCGCCGCGGTGTTCGGCCTGCTCTGCGTCGTCTCGGCCGTCCTCGTCACCGACGCGATGCTGCGCGGCTGCCAGGGCGACGAGCGAAAGGCTGCCCCAGAGCCCGCGCTCCGGCACCCGACGCGCAGGGTCTGAGCGGCGCTCATCGCACGGGCCGCGGCGCCGAGGTTCGACGTCGGGCCTCGTTCCGCGCGATCGGGCTGTATCTCCTCCGGTCCGTGAGGACCTCCAGGGTCGCGGCCCTGCGGGGCGGGCCGTGCCGATTGCGCTCCGTGCCCCGATGCTGTAGCGCCTCAGCCTCCCGGACGAGGCCCACGCGTCCGCCGGGAGACCGCTTACGCCGACTCGTTTCGGCGACTGAGCCTCGAGGAGCAGCGCTTTGATCACACTCACGTTTCCCGACGGCGCGACGCGCCAGTACGCGCCCGGAACGAGCGGCCTCGAGGTCGCCAAGGCCATCTCGCCCTCGCTCGCCAAGCGCACCGTGGCGCTGGCCCGCGACGGTGTCGTGGTCGATCTCGCCGACCCGATCGAGGGCGACAGCACGGTCGAGTTCCTGACGCGCGACGACCCCCGTGCGCTGGCGCTGATCCGCCACGACGCCGCCCACGTCCTCGCCGAAGCCGTGCAGGACCTGTTCCCTGGCACGCAGGTGACCATCGGCCCGGTGATCGAGGACGGCTTCTACTACGACTTCTTCCGCGACACGCCCTTCACGCCGGACGACTTCGCCGCCATCGAGAAGCGCATGCGCGAGATCGTGGCGCGCGACAAGCCTTTCACCAAGGAAGTTTGGAGCCGCGACGAGGCCAAGGCCTTCTTCGCGGCGCGCGGCGAGGCCTTCAAGGTCGAGCTGGTCGACGCCATCCCGGCCGACCAGGACCTCAAGATGTATCGCCAGGGCGACTGGATCGACCTCTGCCGCGGTCCCCACATGACGTCGACCGGCAAGGTCGGAACGGCCTTCAAGCTGATGAAGGTGGCGGGCGCCTATTGGCGGGGCGACAGCGCCAACCCGATGCTGTCCCGCATCTACGGCACGGCCTTCGCCAAGCAGGAGGACCTCGACGCCCATCTCAAGCGCCTGGAAGAGGCGGCACGGCGCGACCACCGGCGCCTCGGCCGCGAGATGGACCTGTTCCACTTCCAGGAGGAGGGTCCGGGCACGATCTTCTGGCACCCGAAGGGCTGGAGCCTGTTCCAGACGCTGATCGGCTACATGCGGCGGCGCGAGACGGCTGCCGGCTATGTCGAGGTCAACACTCCCCAGGTGCTGGACCGGGCCCTGTGGGAGACGTCCGGCCACTGGCAGACGTATCGCGAGAACATGTTCATCACGACGACCGAGGACGAGCGTGTCTTCGCCCTGAAGCCGATGAACTGTCCCGGCCACGTCCAAATCTTCAAGAACGGCCTCAAGAGCTACCGCGATCTACCTCTGAAGATTGCTGAATTCGGCATGGTGCATCGCTACGAGCCCTCCGGCGCGCTGCACGGGGTGATGCGGGTCCGCGCCTTCACGCAGGACGACGCCCACCTGTTCTGCACCGACGACCAGATCATGGCGGAGTGCCTCAAGGTCAACGACCTGATCCTGTCGGTCTATGCGGATTTCGGCTTCGACGACGTGCGGATCAAGCTGTCGACGCGGCCCGAGAAGCGCGTCGGTTCGGACGAGGTCTGGGACAAGGCGGAGGCGGCGCTCCAGCGCGTCATCGAGAACGTCGCGGCACGCGGCATCGAGACGTCCATCAACCCGGGCGAGGGCGCCTTCTACGGGCCCAAGCTCGAATACGTGCTGCGCGACGCCATCGGCCGCGACTGGCAATGCGGCACGCTGCAGGTCGACTTCAACCTGCCGGGCCGGTTCGGCGCCTTCTACATCGGCCCGAACAGCGAGAAGGTGACGCCGGTGATGCTGCATCAGGCGATGTTCGGCTCGCTGGAGCGGTTCACCGGGATCCTGATCGAGAACTTCGCCGGCCACCTCCCGCTCTGGCTCTCGCCGGTCCAGGCCGTGGTCGCCACGATCACCGAGGAGGCCGACGACTACGCCCTCGAACTCATCGCCGAGGCGCGGCGCATGGGACTGCGCGTCGAGGGCGACCTGCGCAACGAGAAGATCAACTACAAGGTCCGCGAACACTCGCTGGCCAAGATCCCGGTCCTGCTGGTCGTCGGCCGCAAGGAGGCGGCGGAGCGCTCCGTCTCGATGCGGCGCCTCGGCTCGCCCAACCAGACGGGCGGTACCGCCGACGCCGTCCTGGCGGCGCTGGTCGAAGAAGCCGTGGCGCCGGACCTCCGCCGCACCATCAAGGCGGCGGCGGTGGCGGAGGCGGCGGCTTAGGCCGGAGCGCTACTTCGGCGCCGGAGCGGCCGGCGCCGCGGCGCCGGCCGCTTCGGCCAGGGCTTTGGCCGGCGCGCCCTTCGGGTCGCCCAGCATCACGGGAGGCTTGCCGGCCTCCGTCAGCGCCGCCCAGACCCTGGATCCCCGCGGCGCCCAGAGCACGTCGAGCGTGTTGCCGGCGCAGGCATCCACCTTGCAGACCCGGTCCAGCCGGTAGGGCGTGCCGCCGACATCCACGGTCTTCATGGGCCCCGCGGTCCCGGCCCCCTGGACCGAGATCGCCTTGACCCAGTCGGGCACCGTCCTGGGTTTCACGAGCCGGGCGAAGTTGCCCTTGTAGGGCTGCAGCGCGAGCAGGTCGAAGATATAGGGGTCGGGCTCGGCCGCCCGGGCCAGCGTCGTCGTGCCGAGGCCGACGAGGAGGGCGAGTGCGGCGAATCGCATGGGGTCCTCCAAAGGCGCGCGACGGTGCGGCCGAGTGTGGCCGCTGCCGCCGGCTTCGGCAACCTGGACCGCGGCCGTGACGCGGCGCTCCGATGCCGCGCCGGGCGGCGTTCGAAGCGTCAGGCCGGGCCCTGGAAGCTCAGCATGCGGTCGGTCGGGAAATCGTAGAGCTTGCCGGTGTCGCGGTGCTGCGGCGCGCAGAGCGCGGCCAGGACGGGCGCGAGGTCGGCGGGGTCCTTCAGCGTCTCGGGATCCTCGCCCGGCATGGCGGCGGCGCGCATGCGGGTGCGCAGGGGGCCGGGATTGACCACGGTGACGACGACGTTCGACGTCGTCGCGGTCTCGGCCGCGTAGGTGCGCGCCATGGCGTCGAGGGCGGCCTTGGTGACGGCATAGGGACCCCAGTAGGGCCGCATCTCGGCCCGGTGGCCGGCCGCCGAGGAGACGAAGACCACGCGGCCCGCATCGGAGGCGCGCAGCAGCGGGTCGAGCGAGCGGATGAGCCGGTAGTTGGCGGTGACGTTCACGGCCAGGACATTGTCCCACTGCTTGGGGTCGACATGGCCGATCGGCGTGATGGGCCCCAGCACGCCGGCATTGGCGACGAGGATGTCGAGGCGGCCCCAGCGGTCGTGCAGGGCGGCGCCGAGCCGATCGATGGCATCCGAATCCTTGACGTCGCAGGGGACCAGCGTCGCCTCGCCGCCGAGCCGGCGGATGTCGTCGTCGAGTTCCTCGAGCGCACCCTGCGTCCGGGCCAGCGCCACGACGTGGGCGCCCGCCCCGGCCAGTTCCAGCGCGACGGCACGCCCGATGCCGCGGGACGCGCCCGTGACCAGGGCCAGCCGGCCCTCCAGGGATAGAGACATGTGGTTCGCCTGACGTGAGGGCCGCGGAAGCCGCGCGGCCTCCGCCAAGATGTGCTTTGCTAGCGGCACCACCCTGCTCAGGCAAGCCGGGCGCAGGGACGGCGGACGAGAGTGCCGACGAGACCGTCATGAACCAACACCCCACGTTCGACCTCCCGGGCGCGAAACCGCCCGGCCGATCGCGCAAACTCCGCAAGGTGATGATCGGCAAGCGGGAGGTCTTCACGGCAGGGCTCGCGCCGAGCTTCTGGAGCGATGCCTATCACGTCGCCATGACGGCGCGGCTGCCGGCCTTCGTGGGCGGCCTCGCCGCCATCTTCCTGGTCGTCAACGCCGCTTTCGCGCTGCTCTACAGCCTCGATCCGGACGGGGTCGCCAACGCCCATGGCGACCTCGAGAACCTGTTCTACTTCAGCATGGAGACGATCACGACCGTCGGCTACGGCGAGTTCGCCCCCCAGAGCCGCTTCGCCCATATCGTGGTCGGGACCGAGGTCTTCGCCGGCCTGTTCTTCACCGCCACCATGCTGGGGATCATCTTCGCCCGCATGTCGCGGCCCCGCGCGAGGCTGGTGTTCGCCCGCGCTCTGGTGGTCGGACCCTACGAGGGCCGCAGCACGCTCTTCGCCCGGGTCGCCAACGCGCGCCTCAACATCCTGTCCAGCGCCACGGCGCGCCTGTGGGTGCTGCTGTCCGAGACCACCGCGGAGGGCGCGCGCTTCCGCCGCTACGCGGAACTGGCCCTGATCCGCTCCGAGAACCCGACCTTCGCGCTGAGCTGGACCATCCTTCATCCGATCGACGAGGCGAGTCCGCTGTTCGGCCGCAGCCTGGAGGACCTCGGCGCCGAGGACGCCCTCTTCCTGCTCATCATCTCGGGCCATGACGAAGCCTCGGGCCAGACCGTGCAGGCCCGCGAGTCCTATGTCGCGGTCGACGTCCACTGGGACCACCGCTACGTCGACATCCTGTCGGTCGCCCCGGACGGGGCCAGCCTGCTGGACTACGCGCGCTTCCACCACATCGAGCCGATCCCGCCGGCGGCCGAGACGGGGCCGGAGGGCTGAGCGGGTCTCAGCTCGCCTCGGCCAGGAGGGCCCATTGCTTGGGGCTCGACTCGGCCAGCACATCGGTCAGCCGCGTCGGATAGTCGCCCGTGAAGCAATGGTCGGTGAACTGCGGCCGCACGGCATCGCGTCGCGCGAAGCCCATGGAGCGGTAGATCCCGTCGACCGACAGGAAGGCCAGCGAGTCGGCGCCCATGAAGGCGCGCATGCCCTCGAGATCCATCTGGGCGGCGAGCAGCTTGTCGCGCTCGGGCGTGTCGATGCCGTAATAGTCGGGGTGGGTGATGGGCGGGCAGGCGATGCGGAAATGCACTTCGCGGGCGCCGGCGTCGCGCATCATCTGCACGATCTTCACCGACGTCGTGCCCCGCACGACCGAATCGTCGATCAGCACGACGCGCTTGCCCTCGATCACGCCGCGGTTGGCGCTGTGCTTCATCCGCACGCCGATCTCGCGAATGGCCTGGCTCGGCTGGATGAAGGTCCGCCCGACATAGTGGTTGCGGATGATGCCGAGCTCGAAGGGGATGCCCGAGGCTTGGGAATAGCCGAGCGCCGCCGGCACGCCACTGTCGGGCACCGGCACCACGACATCGGCGTCCGCCGGCGTTTCGGCCGCGAGTTCGCCTCCCATGCGCTTGCGGACGTCGTAGACCGAGCGGCCGTTCACGACGGAATCGGGCCGGGCGAAGTAGATGTATTCGAAGATGCAGGGCCGGGCGGCCTGGGGGGCGAAGGGCTTCAGGCTCTCGATCCCCGATTCCGAGATGATCACCACCTCGCCGTTCTCGATGTCGCGCACGAAACGCGCCCCGATGATGTCGAGCGCGCAGGTCTCGGAAGCCAGGATGTAGCGGCCGTTGAGCTCGCCCAGCACCAGCGGGCGGATGCCGAGCGGGTCGCGCGCGCCGACGAGCTTCTTGTTGGTCAGCGCCACGAGCGCGTAGGCGCCCTCGATCTGGCGCAGCGCCTCGACGAACCGCTCGACGAAGCGCGGCTTGCGCGACCGCGCGACGAGATGGAGGATCACCTCCGTATCCGAGGTCGACTGGCAGATGGCGCCGTCGCGCACCAGCTGGCGGCGCAGCGTCAGCCCGTTGGTGAAGTTGCCGTTATGCGCCACCGCGAAACCGCCGCCGTCGAGTTCGGCGAAGAGCGGCTGCACGTTGCGCAGCACGGTCTCGCCCGTCGTGGCGTAGCGCACGTGACCGATCGAGGCCGACCCCGCGAGCCGCTTGATGACGCGCTCGTTCGAGAAATGGTCGCCGACGAGGCCGTGGCGCCGCTCGGAATGGAACTGCCGGCCGTCGAAGGCCACGATGCCGGCCGCCTCCTGGCCGCGGTGCTGCAGTGCGTGGAGGCCGAGTGCCGTGATGGCGGCGGCATCGGGATGTCCGAAGATGCCGAAGACGCCACACTTCTCACGAAGGGATTCGGATTCGAGGTCGCTCAATGGTCCATCCTCAAGCCGGGATGCCCGAGCCTTCCGCGAAGGGAACCGGGCCCAAAGCGAATGGGAGCCGAGACCCTACGCTATCCTGCGCCCGAGATGGAGGTCTTCTCGTCGCTTTTTAAGGGCGATCCCCGGTCGTTCAGGGTTTTTTGTTGGCAGCCTTACCGCCGGTGCCGCCGTTCAGGATGGCGTTGAGGCCCTGCTTGTCGACAGGCGGCGCCGCTGCGGCCGCGGGTGGGTGGGGAGCGGCAGGCGCCGCCTCGGTGCGGCGGCCCGGTGCGGGTTGCGCCGGCGCCGGCGACGCGTCGGTGCCGGCCGGGGCATCGGCATCGGCCGGGATGTCCTCGCTGGGTGCCGCCTTGTCGCGCTTGAACCGCTTGAGGAACGTGTTCTCCGGGTCCTCGGGCAGCATGGCGACGATCTCGTCGCCGGTGGCCTGGAGCAGCGGCTTCGACTTCGCGGTCGCCACCCACTCGGGCTGCGATTTCACCGGCACGAGCCAGTTGAAGAACAGGAAGGCCACGACGCCGAGCAGGAATCCCCGGGCCGCCCCGAACACGAAGCCCATCGTGCGGTCGAGCGCACCGATCTTGCTGTCGAGGATGGCGTCCGACAGCTTCACGGTGATGATCGACACGAGCACGAGGGTGACGAAGAACACGATCGCGATGGCGACGATCATGCGGATCGTGTCCTTGGCGATGTAATGTTCGAGGTAGGGCGTGACGCGCGGGTAGAGCAGGTAGGCGGCGACGGCCGCGGCCGCCCAGGAGGCGATGGCCAGGACCTCGCGCGTGAACCCCCGGACCATGGAGAGCAGCGCCGAGACGACGACGATGCCCAGCAAAGCCAGATCGAGATAGGACGGCATGGCTCTGCCCCTCGTGCCTGTTGATCGTCTTGTCGGAAGGGCGAAGCCGCCGGTCGGCCTTATAGCGAAGCGCCTTCGGTCCGTCACCCGTTTGCCGGGAGGAAACGACCCGCCGCGGCGGCGGATCGCTCCGGATCAGACCAAGGCGAGCGCCGCCAGCAGCCTGTCGCGCTCGGCTTCGGCCGCCGCGAGGCGGAGCCGGTTGGTCTCGATGACCTCGGGGTTGGCCTTGTCGAGGAAGGCCGGATCGGCGAGGCGGCGCGCGATGCCGGCGCGGTCGTTGTCGTTCTTCTTCAGCTCCTTCTCGAGGCGCTGCCTCTCCTTGGCGAAATCGACGATGTCGGCCAGCGGCAGGAGATAGTCGGTGCCCTCGACGGCGAGCCGCACGGCCCCCTCCGGCACAGGCCCGGCCTCGTCGATGCCCGACAGGTTGGCGAGGCGCCGGATATGCGGCCCGAACCGGTCGAGCAGCGCCCGCGCCGCCGGCGCGGGCGAGGACACGAGCAGCGGGATCGGCTTGCCGGGCGGCACCTTGAGTTCGCTGCGGACCGAGCGGATGCGCGACACGAGCGCGACGACGCCCTCGACCTGCGCGGCGGCCTCCGCGCGGGCCGGCAGCGCATCGAAGTCCGGCAGCAGCGCGGCCGTGATGGCCTCGCCGGGGCCGCAGCCGTCCCACAGCGCTTCGGTGACGAAGGGCATGAAGGGGTTCAGAAGCTGCAGGATGGTCTTCAGGCACCAGCCCACCACCGCCCGCGTCTCGTCGGCCGCGGCGGCATCGGCGCCGTTGAGGCTGATCTTGGCGAATTCGACGTACCAGTCGCAGAACGTGTCGCGCACGAAGGCCTGCAGACCCGTGGCGGCATCGCTGAACCGGTAGTCGTCGAGCGCCTTCAGGGTCTGGCGGGCCACGGTGGCGAGTTCGGCCACGATCCAGGCATCGATGGCGTTCGAGGGTGCCGTGGGGACCGGTGTCGGTGCCTCGAAACAGCGGTTGAAGGCGGCGAAGCGGGCGGCGTTCCACAGCTTGTTGGCGAAGAGCCGCGCCGGCCGCACCGAATCCGCCGACATGCGGATGTCCTGCCCGTGGCCGCAGAGCGTCACCATGGTCATGCGGGTGGCATCGGTGCCGTACTGGGCGATGAGGTCGAGCGGGTCGATGACGTTGCCCTTGGTCTTCGACATCTTCTGCCCGGCGGCGTCGCGGACGAGACCGTGGATGTAGATGTCGCGGAAGGGCGCCGCGTCCTTGAAATGGATGCTCTGCATCATCATCCGGGCGACCCAGAAGAAGATGATGTCGAACCCGGTGACGAGGAGGTCCTGCGGATAGTAGCGGGCGAGTTCGGGCGTCTCGTCGGGCCAGCCGAGCGTCGCGAAGGGCCAGAGCGCCGAGGAGAACCAGGTGTCGAGGATGTCGGGGTCGCGCGTCAGCGCCACGTCCCGGCCGTAGCGGGCGGCGGCGGCGGCCAGCGCCTCCTCGGCCGTCTCGGCCACGAAGACCTCGCCGTCCTCGGCGTACCAGGCCGGGATCTGGTGGCCGTACCAGAGCTGGCGGCTGATGCACCAGGGCTCGATATTGTCCATCCAGCGATAGAACACGTTGGCCCAGTTGCCGGGGACGAACCGCGTCTCGCCCGAGCGGACGGCCTCGGCCGCCCTCGCGGCGAGGCCGTCGGTCCGCATGAACCACTGGTCGGTGATGCGCGGCTCGAGCACGACCCCCGACCGGTCGCCGAAGGGCTGGGCGATGACCTTGGGCTCGATCCTGTCGATGGCGCCCAGCGCCTCGAGCGCTTCGACGGCGCGGGCGCGGGCCTCGAACCGGTCGAGGCCGCGGAACGCCTCGGGCACCGCGTCGTTCATGCGCCCGTCCGGCGTCATGACGTCGAGCGGCACGAGGCCGTGGCGCAGACCCACGGCGTGGTCGTTGAAATCGTGCGCCGGCGTGATCTTCACGGCACCCGTGCCCTGTTCGGGATCGGCATGCTCGTCGGCGATCACCGGGATGATCCGGCCCGTGAGGGGCAGCGCCAGCGCGCGGCCGATCAGGTCCTTGTAGCGCGGATCCTCGGCGTTCACCGCCACGGCCTGGTCGCCGAACAGCGTCTCGGGCCGGGTCGTCGCCACCACAACGTGGCGGGACGGGTCGTCGGCCAGAGGATAGCGGATATACCAGAGGTGCCCTTCGACCTCGCGGGTCTCGACTTCGAGGTCCGACACGGCGGTGCGGAACTTCGGATCCCAGTTCACGAGCCGCGTGCCGCGATGGATCAGGCCCTCGCGGTGCATCGCCACGAAGACCCGCACCACGGCCTTGGTGATGACCGGGTCGAGCGTGAAGCGCTCGCGCGACCAGTCGGGCGTGCAGCCGAGCCGGCGCAGCTGGGCCTGGATGGCGCCGGCCGACTGGGTGCGCCACGCATCGGCGCGTTCGAGGAAGGTCTGGCGCCCGAGCGTGAACCGGGTCTCGCCGGTCTTGGCGAGTTCACGCTCGACGACGAAATGGGTGGCGATGCTGGCGTGATCGGTGCCCGGCAGCCACAGGACGTCGAACCCCCGCTGGCGCTTGTGGCGCACCACGACATCCTGCAGCGTCATGTCGAGGGCATGGCCGATGTGCAGCTGGCCGGTGACGTTGGGCGGCGGCATCACGATCGAGAACTTCGGCTTCGTCGAGCCCACGTCGGCGCGGCCCACCCCGGCCTCGAGCCAGCGGGCGACGAGCTTGGGCTCGATCGCCTCGGGCTCGAAATGGGCGGGAATGCTCGACGTATCAGCGGTCATCGTTCGGCTCCGGACCGCGGGCAACTCTGTCACTCCGGCGGCGCACCTGCCCGGCGTCACGCGCACGGACCCGGCGGGATTAGCAGAAGGACGCGGGATCCGCAGCCACCATCAGCGATCCCATGCGCAGACGTGCCATGCCGGGCTGCCGTGCGGCGCCGGGCACCACGGGGTCCTGACGGAATGCCCGTCCGGGCGTGGCTGCGCCGTGATGCGCCGTGCGTTCAGGATCGTGGCAGGCGTCCGCGACTGCGAAGCCGATCGTGGTCCGCGCAGCCGACCGCTTGGTTCACACCTCGGACCGGCACGCTGGTGCCCGGGGGCGGATTCGAACCACCGACACTGCGATTTTCAGTCGCATGCTCTACCAACTGAGCTACCCGGGCGTCTCGGGGCCCGTCCGGGCCGCGAGTGAGCGGCTTATAGGAAGGGTTCGGAGGCTTGTCCAGCCCCTTTGCCCGGCCTGCAAAGGCCTGGCTGGACCCCGGCGGCGGGGGCGTCCACACTGGGGCATGTCCGATCACGATGCGGCACGGCGCGACCTCCTGGACCTCCGCGGCCTCAAATGCCCCCTCCCCGTGCTGCGCACGCGGCGGGCGCTCGCCCGGACGGCACCGGGCCGGATCGTCGAGGTCCTCTGCACGGATCCGCTGGCCGGGCTCGACATCCCGAACCTCCTGCGGGAGACCGGCGACCGTCTGCTCGACGCCGCCCGCGACGGCCGCGAGACGCGCTTCGTGATCCGCAAGTCATGATCGCGGCCGGCCCGGCGCCGGGCCGAAACCCGGCCGGGAGGATCCATTGCCCCGAGGCCGCGTTGACGCGGGACGGCAACAGGAAGGCTCTCACACGGTGACACGAACAGCTTCTCTTGCGGTGCTCCTCGCCCTGGCGCTGCCCGCGGCCGCCCAGGCGCAGAACCGGGGCAGCGCCGAAGACCAGATGGCCTGCACACCGGACGTCTATCGCCTGTGCAGCGGAAACATCCCGGACGAGGACGCCATCACGGCCTGCCTCGAACAGCATCGGCCCCAGCTCAGCCAGGGCTGCAAGGCCGTCTTCTCGCGCCCCTCGGCGGCGCCGGTGCAGAAGCCGAAGGACGACGAGGACGATTGACGACGTGGCGTCGCCCCCGCCACCCCGTGCAGACGCTCGGACCGGGAGCACGCGATGACGCGGCGGGATGACCTCAGGGCCGGCGAGGTCGTGGCGGCCCTGCCGCCCGCCCCCGACGCCGGCCTCGTGTTCATCGGGCGGATCCATACGCCCTGGCGGGACCGCGCCGCCTGCCCCCGGCAGGGGCGCCGCGACGGTCCCCTCTGCCGCATCGAGGTCTTCGCGCCCTGGGACGCCGCCCTCGACGGCCTCGACGCCTTCGAACGCGTCGAGGTGCTCTACTGGCTGCACGGGGCGCGCCGCGACCTCCTGCGCCAGAGCCCGAAGAACGACGGGACGACGCGCGGCACCTTCGCGCTGCGCTCGCCCGTGCGTCCCAACCCGATCGGCACGTCGCTCGTGGCGCTGGTCGGCATCGCGCCGGACGGGCTGCTGGTGCGCGGACTCGACTGCCTCGACGGCACGCCGCTGATCGACCTCAAGCCCGAACGGTGCGGCTTCAGCCCGCCGGCGCCCGCCCGGCCGGGCGAGGACGAGACCGGGTGACGATCCTCACACGCCGTAGCGGCCGCGGTACCAGTCGACGAAGCGCGGCAGGCCTTCCGCGAGGGTGGTGCGCGGCGCATAGCCGGTCAGCGCGCGGATGCGGCCGATGTCGGCCCAGGTGTCCGTCACGTCGCCGGGCTGCATGGGCCGCAGGACCGTCACGGCCCGCCGCCCGGTCGCGCGCTCGAGCGCCGTCACGAAGTCGAGCAGTGCTTCCGGCCGGTCGTTGCCGACGTTGAGCAGCCGGTTCGTGCCGGGCGCCGGCGGCCGGTCGAGCACGCCCAGGATGCCGTCGACGACATCGTCGATGTAGGTGAAGTCGCGCCGCATCTGCCCCTCGCCGAAGAGCTCGATCGGCTCTCCGGCGAAGATGCGCCGCGTGAAGGAGAAGTAGGCCATGTCGGGCCGGCCCCAGGGCCCGTAGACGGTGAAGAACCGCAGGCCCGAGAGCGGCAGCCCGTAGAGGCCGGCATAGGTCTCGCTCATCAATTCGCCGGCGCGCTTGGTCGCGGCATAGAGCGAGGCGGGCCGGTCGACCCTGTCGTCCTCGGCGAAGCGGTGGCCTGCCGCCGGCCGGTCGCCATAGACCGAACTCGACGACGCATAGACGAGGTGCTCGAACCCGGCGAGGTGCCGGCAGCATTCGAGCACCGACAGATGCCCGGCGACGTTGGCGCGCTGGTAGGCGAAGGGCGCCGCGATGGAGTGGCGCACGCCGGCCTGCGCGGCGAGATGCACCACCCTCGTCACGGCCCTGGATCCGGCCAGGGCGGCGAGCGGTTCCGGATCCGCGATATCGAGGCGATGGACCTCGACGCCGGCGTGCTTCAGGCGCGCGGCGCGCTCGTGCTTCAGGGCGGGATCGTAATAGGAATCGAAGCTGTCGATCGCCACGACCTCGGCCCCGATCGCGGCGAGCCGCAGGCAGACCGCATGACCGATGAAGCCGGCGGCGCCGGTGACGAGGACACGGCTCATGGACGGTGCGTGCGCGATGCCGACCTCGCCCGCTCCGATCGAAGCGAGCAAACGGGAGCACTCGGACCGGCGACCGATGAGGTAAAGGGAGTGATGTTGTCGCCTCGCAATCCTGGAGTGAACAACAGGATTTGGTCGGAGTGAGAGGATTCGAACCTCCGACCCCTAGTCCCCCAGACTAGTGCGCTAACCGGGCTGCGCTACACTCCGACACCGCGATGCGGTGAGGTCGTATAGGATCTTCGCGAGGAGGCCGCAAGCCCGTTCGGCGCGCAGGGGCGAAAAACCAGGGAGCCGGACGGCGGTTCAGTGGTCCAAGGTGGTCCGGTCGCGACGGGGGGCGCTGTCGCGGCAATCGGCCAGGGCCGGCGCCGCGAAGGCGGCCAGGGCATCTTCCGCGTGTTCCAGCAGGATCGCCACGTCGGCGATGTGAAGGCGCGTCGCCTCGTCGCGAACGTATGCAATCATGCGGTGAAGGACCTTCACGGCCTCGTCGTTGTGCTCGCCTTCCGTCACGCCCCGGTCCCTCACGCCATGTCACGCCACTGTCTCGGCGGCGGTGTCCGCGCCGTTCACCGTCCGTGGCTCACCGATGATCGACCAAGACTCGGCCGCTGTCGGCTAACGCCTGAACTGCTCTATAGCTTCGCGCGGAGACCGACTGACAGCAACATAAATCGTGACGCTGCGATCACAACGTGCGTCAGTGTTACACTGTTGCAGCGTAAGCCAGGCGAGACCACGCTCTCGATTCAGTGCTTTCAGTTCAAAATCAAAAAAGTGGTCCGAGAACAGTCAACCGCGCGGCGCGGTGGGCCGGACCGCGGCGAGGATCCGGCCACATTCGGCGAGTTCGCGGCCGAGCGCGTCCACCAGGGCCAGCAGGCGATCGCGCGAGGCCGGCGCCGCCGCCGCCTGCGCCACGAAGGGGGCGGCCGTGACCCGGGACACGGGAGCCGCGGGGGCAGCCGGGGATGGCCCCCCCGGCAGGTCTGCATCGCGATCCGTCACGCCGGCGTCCTCGTCTCGCGGGTCCATATCGCCCGGCGGCGGCCGGGTGGCGGCGGGCACGGCGAGCGAGGACGCCACCCCCCGCGGCCCGTGCTCCTGCAGCAGGCGCTGCACGCCCTTGATCGTATAGCCCTGCCCGTAGAGCAGCGCCTTCACGGCCCGCAGCAGCGCGACATCGTCCGGCCGGTAGAACCGGCGGCCACCGGCGCGCTTCAGCGGCCTCACCTGGGGGAAGCGCGTCTCCCAGAAGCGCAGGACATGCTGGGGGAGCTTGAGCTCCTCGGCCACCTCGCTGATGGTGCGGTAGGCGTCGGCGCTCTTGGCGGAACCGGCGCGTTCACTCATTCGCCGGCTGCGTCGTGCCGTTGATCCGGCTCTTGAGGATGTTCGAGGGTTTGAACACCATCACGCGCCGCGGCGTGATCGGCACCTCGATCCCGGTCTTGGGATTGCGCCCGACGCGCTCGCCCTTGAACCGCACCACGAAGGAGCCGAACGAGGACAGCTTGACGGTCTCGCCCGTCACGACGGCGGCGGAGATTTCCTTGAGCACCATCTCGACGAGCTCGGCGGATTCGCTGCGTGACAGGCCGAGCTGCTGGTAGACAGCCTCGGACAGGTCCGCCCGCGTGATGGTCCTGCCCTCTGATGTGCCGGAGAGTTTGGTCATGAGCGCTCTCGCGGATTTCCCACGCGTTGTGCCGCGGCGGGGCGTTCGGTCAGGGAGCTTAGCGCTACTCCTGCCGCGACGGAAGCGCCGAGATCGACGACACCGCGCGGTGCGGCCGGGCCGGCCGGCGGAGACCGGCTCTCACCAGCGCAGGAGAGCGCTGCCCCAGGTGAATCCGCCGCCGACGGCCTCCAGCATGACGAGCTGGCCCGGGCGGATGCGCCCGTCCCCGCAGGCCACGGACAGCGCGAGCGGGATCGACGCCGCCGAGGTGTTGGCGTGGATCTGGACGGTCGACACGACCTTCTCGGGCTGGATCTTCAGCTTGGCCGCCGAGGCATCGATGATGCGGCGATTGGCCTGGTGGGGCACGAACCAGTCGAGCTCGTCCGGGCCGATCCCGGCCGCCGCGAAGGCGTCGACGACCACGTCGGTCACCTGTCCCACGGCGTGGCGGAAGACGTCCTTGCCCTCCATGCGCACATGGCCCGTCGTCCCGGTCGTCGACGGGCCTCCGTCGACGTAGAGCTTGTCGCGGCCACGGCCGTCCGACCGCAGGTGCGTCGTGATGATCCCGCCGTCGCGCATCGGGTCGCCGCCGCGCCGCGCCTCGAGCACGACAGCCCCGGCCCCGTCGCCGAACAGCACGCAGGTCGTGCGGTCGGACCAGTCGAGCAGGCGCGAGAAGGTTTCCGCTCCGATCACCAGCGCGCGGCGGTGGGAGCCGGACCGCAGGAACTTGTCGGCCGTGGCGAGGGCGAAGACGAAGCCCGAACAGACGGCCTGGAGGTCGAACGCGACCCCGGCCGTGATGCCGAGCGCCGCCTGAACCTGGGTGGCGGTGGCGGGAAAGGTGTAGTCGGGCGTCGCGGTCGCCACGATGATGAGGTCGATGTCGGCGGCCTCGCAGCCGGCTTCGGCGAGGGCCGAGCGGGCGGCCGCGGTGGCGAGCGCGGAGGTCGTCTCGCCCTCGGCCGCGAAATAGCGGCGGGTGATGCCGGTGCGCTGCACGATCCATTCGTCGGACGTGTCGACGGTCCGCGCCAACTCGTCGTTGGTGACGCAGCGTTCCGGAAGATAGGCGCCCACGCCACGGACCACGGACCGCCAGCCGATCGATTCCACCACGAAGCCTCTTCCCTGCGACGACGGGCCGTTGGGGCCGGAGCTGGGACCCGGCGCGGCACCGTGTGGCGCCGGCCCGGCATCCGACGGTGAGGACGGGCGAGCGAGCCAGCGGGGCCTCCCTATGCGCCCAATCCGCTCCAGCGGCAATCGCCGCCTCGCGTCCTCCCGCGCCCGCCGCGTCCCGCGCGGGCCGTCGCGTCAGGGCGCCGTCAGCGGAGCGTCGTCGGGCGCCGGGCTGGGTTGGGCCGAACCGGCTGCGATCGTCTGGGCGTCCTGCGACAGGGCGAGCTGGTCGCGGATGCGCGACAGCAGATCGTGGCTGACCATCTCGTGCCCCACGCCGATCGCCCGGGCGTAGCCCACCGCGTCGGTGCCGCCATGGCTCTTGATCACGACGCCGTCGAGCCCGAGGAACACGCCGCCGTTCACCCGCCGCGGGTCCATGCGGTCGCGCAGCGCCGCGAAGGCACCGCGGGCGAAGAGGTAGCCGAGCCGCGACAGCCAGTTGGCGCCCATCACCTCGCGCAGGTAGCGGCCGATCTGCACCGCCGTGCCCTCGGCGGTCTTCAGCGCGATATTGCCGGTGAAGCCCTCGGTGACGACGACGTCCACCGTGCCCTTGCCGAGGTCGTCGCCCTCGACGAAGCCGCGGTAGTCGAGCGAGGGCAGGCCGAACTCGCGCAGCATCCGGCCCGCCGCCTTGATCTCCTCGAGCCCCTTGATCTCCTCGACCCCGACGTTGAGCAGCCCGACGCTCGGCCGCTCGATGCCGAGCACGATGCGGGCCATGGCGGCCCCCATGATGGACAAGATCGACGAGGTGCTGCGCGTCCGCACCGATGCTGGCGCCGACGTCGAGCACGATCGACACGCCCCGCATCGTCGGCCACATGGCGGCGATGGCGGGGCGATCGACATGCGCCATGGTGCGCAGGCAGATCTTGGCCATGGCCATGAGGGCCCCGGTGTTGCCCGCCGAGACGACGACATCGGCGCGGCCGGTCTTCACCGCGTCGATCGCCATCCACATCGAGGAGGTGCGCCGGCCGGCGCGCAGGGCCTGGCTCGGCTTGTCGTCCATCCGCACCGCCACCGTGGTGTGGAGCACCTCGGACGCGGCGGCGAGCGCCGGCTCGCGATCGAGCAGCGGGCGGATCTGGGCCTCGTCGCCGACGAGCAGGAACCGCGTCGCCGGCCGCTCGCGCAGGGCGAGGGCCGCCCCTGGCACCACGACGGAAGGCCCGTGATCGCCGCCCATGGCATCGATTGCGATCCGAACCTGGTCCGTCATCCCTCACCCTCGATGTCGACGCCGATGCGCAAAATGCGTGCCGGCGCGCCGGAACGGGTCGCGCCGGAGCGACGCGCCTGGAACGTCCGGCCGCCCCGGCGCCCGATCGACGGCGCCGGCCGGGCGATCCCGGCCCGCCCGGTCCAATGCCGTCTCGCCGGGCTCCGCGTCAACCGGAGTGCGGACGATACCCTGCGCGTTCCGCGTGACGCGGCCGCGACGGACGTTGCGTGACGCGGCGGCCGCGGGCTTTCAGCCCTCGCCCTTGCGGCCGAGGTCGCGCAGCATCGCGAACGGCGAGGCTTCGGGCGGTTCAGCGGCCTCCGGCGTCGGGTCGGCGAAGGCCGCGCCGGGCTTGCGCGGGTAAGGGTCGAGGCTCAGCACCAGGATTTCGGCCGCGAGGGCACCGAGATCGATGCGGCCGTTGACGATCGGGTCCGGCAGGTCGTCGAGCGCCTCGTCGTCCGCCGTCGCCGGCCGCGCCGCCCGTACCGCCGCCTGCGCGTCGACCTCGGCCTCGGGCGCGAAATGCACGTCGACCGGCTTCGACGACGTCCGAGGCGAACTCGTCGAGCGAGACGACGCAGACCTGCCGGACCCGCGCCGTCACCGTACCGGTCACGTGGAGGCCGGCGACACCCTCCCGGTGCACGGTGAAGTCGGCCGACAGGGCGTCGATGCCGGGCAGGTCGCAGTCGGCCGCGAGCGCGTCGCGCTCGCTCCGCGGTGGTGCGGATCTCGACGCGGGTGCCGCCGTCGCGGACCGATGCCGCGTCGAAGCGGCTCGTCAGGGGACTGGCGGAGGGGATCGGGGCGCGGCTCATGGTCGGCTCTGCAGGGTGATCGAGGACGGGTCGGGGAAGGGCAGCGGCCCCGCCAGACAGGTTTCGAGCGGGGTCGCGTCGAGGCTCTCGCGTATCGCGGCGGTGTAGCGGGCCATCCGCGGAGCGGCTCCGGTCTCGTCCCGCCCCGCATAGATGTTGCGCGCCACCGCGGTCTCGATCGCGTCGGGCCCGGCCCGGAGCGCCGTGTCGTAGGCGGCGGACCGGCCGAGGAAGGCCTCGCAGAGCTTCTTCATGCGCTTGGGGACCGTGATGTCGCCGACCCCGGCCTGGCGGAGGTCGGCGTCGAGGTGGCCGAACACCGTGTCGACGAGGTCCTGCGCCACCGCCGGGCCGGGGGCTTCGGCGGCGTTGAACCGGCGCAGCACCAGCCCGGCATGCAGGGCGAGCAGTTCGAACCGGCCCTCGAACGTGTCCGGCACCGCGTAGGCGAGGTAGAAGTCGCGCTGCCGGACCGCCCCCACGATCTCGGAATGCAGCCGGTCGAGCAGCAGACGGGTCGGGGAAGGACGCCGTCGTCCGAAGGGAAACACCATGACGTCGCTTCCGGCCGCCGTCGCCCGAGGTCACGGCTCCGGGAGGCTTGCGTTCGAGGCGAAACTTGCTTTTCGCGAGTGTCGCAGTTACGCACTGCCTTCGACTCAATGCAAGGGCCCCCGTCGGCCGCTGCGGCCGGCGCTCACGGGCGATCGGCCCGGCCGGCGCCATCGGAACTGCACCAGGAGGTTCGGATGCGAGGCAAGGACTACGGCTCGTCGCGCGCCCGCAGGGTGGCCGGGCTCGCCGGCGTCGGCCTGCTGGCCCTGAGCCTCGGCGGCTGCCTCGGCTACGACGGCGAGGTGACGCGCGGCTACGTCGTGGACCAGCGCTCGCTCGAGCAGGTCAAGCCCGGCTCCTCGGCCGAACAGGTGCTGGTCGTGATGGGGACGCCCTCGACCACCTCGACGGTGGGCGGTACGGCCTGGTACTACATCAGCCAGACCGTGGACCGCACCTTCGCGTTCTCGGCCGCAGGCCGTGGTCGACCAGCGCGTGCTCGCCGTCTACTTCACGCGGGACAAGAAGGTCGAGCGCGTCGCCAATTACGGCCTGCAGGACGGCAAGGTGTTCGACTTCATCAGCCGGACCACCCCGACCGGCGGTGCCGAGCAGGGCTTCGTGCGCAACCTGTTCCGCTCGCTGATGCGCTTCTCCAGCTGACGGGCGGCCGGCGGGACGCGGCATCGCCCTGTCCCGCGGGCCGGCGTGGCGTCACGGATCCGACGCGGGGTCCGGCGCTGCCGCCGGGACCGCGTCTTCCGGCTCACCGTGATCCCGCACCGGATCGAAGACGCGGAACAGCAGCAGGCCGGCGAGAAAGCCGCCGATATGCGCCTCCCAGGCGATGGGACCGCTCGCCAGGCCGAGAGGCATCGAGCCGAGGCCGAAGATCAGGTTGGTGGCGAACCACGCGATCAGGAACGTCACGGCGCGGCGGTCCCGCATCATCTCGCGCAGCGACCGTGACGGCCGCAGGAAAGCGCGCCGCCGTCCCTCGCCACTGGCGTCGACGATGTCCGCCATCGAGACCTGCGGCTGGAACATGAACCGCAGCGTCGCCCCCATGCACCCCGACACCGCGGCCGACGCGCCGATCACGGGCGCGAGATCGAACGGATGGGCGGCCCATTGCACCAGCGCGCCCGCCAGGGTCGTGACGGCGAGGACGGCGAAGAACCGCCGCGTGCCGAGGCGGCGCGCGACCGGCGTGCCGAAGGCGAGCAGCCAGACGGCGTTCAGCCCGAGATGGGCCCAATCGGCGTGGAGCAGGCCGTAGCTCACGGCGGTCCAGAGCTGGGGTGACCCGTCGCCGAGGAAGAACCGTTCGGCCAGGGCCAGCCGGTAGCCGTCCTGGCCCCTGGCCGGCGAGCGCCACGACGCCATCGATCACCCGCTCGGGCGCGATCGCAGTAGGTGAGGCGGCCCGGCACGAAGGCGAGGCGGGTGAAGAGCGCGTCGTCCCAGCCCTCCGGCGCCGTCAGGCGCACGAGGTGGATCCCGGTCAGGATCACCAGCGTGGCCAGCACGGCGCCGGGGACGTTGAACATCGGCTGGCGCCGGGGAGCCGCGGTCTCGGGCGCGGCGGTACGGTCTAGCACGTGATGGAACCTCGGTGGCGCATCCGGCGCCCGGCCACGATGGCGCGCCTCGGGCGGCGGACGATCGCGGACGGCGCCCGCCGGCGCGCATCCCGGGCGCGGCGGCCGACCGGAGCGCGACGACGGGGCGAACCTCACACGGCGGGCGCGCCGGGGCAAGCCGGGCGGCACACGGCGTGCAGCCGCAGCCGGGCCGAGCCTCCGATGGGCCGCGAGCGTGCCGGACCGGGACGATCGCCGGAGCCGGCGCACCGCGCGGAGACCGAAATGAGACATCCCGTCAGCCGAACGCTCCACGCCTATTGGGACGGACTGCGTGCCGGCCGGACCGCTCCGGAGCGCGGCGAGATCGATCCGGCCGCGATCCGGCAGATCCTGGCCTATACGTTCATGCTCGAGATCGCCGCGCCGCCGCCAGTCCAGCCGCGGGACGCCGCGTTCCGGCTGGTCGGGACGCGGATCGACGCGCTCTTCGGCGACCTCCGCCGCTCCAGCTTCGAGCAGGTCTGGCAGGACGGCAGCATGAACGCGGCCGCGCTGCTGCTCGCCGGCGTGCTCGACGACCGGTCGGCCGTCGTGGCGTCGGCCCGGGGCGCGCCGCTTGGCTACGGCACGACCGCCTTCGAACTTCTGCTCCTGCCGCTGCGCCATCACGGCCGCACCCATGCGCGCGTTCTCGGGTCCCTCGCCGGCACCGAAACGCCGGCCTGGATGGGACTGCGCCCCGCGGCACCGCTGGAACTGCTGGCGTTCCGCAACGTCGCACCCCGACAGAGGCGGCCCGATTTCGGCGCGGCCGACACGTTGCGGCCGGCGCGAGCCGCCCCGGCCAGCCTGGTGCCGCCGCTCCGTCATGTCGGGCGCTTCCGCGTCTACGACGGTGGACTCGGCCGCGGCGCGCCGTCGGCGACCGATGCGTGATCCTTCCGGGCGCGCCCCGATGCGCCGACGCCGCGATCCGCCGGAGGCTTCAGCCTGCCTTAACGGCTAGCGGCGATGCTGCGCCGACTGAATGGTCCGACAACCAGCCGAGGCGAACGAACGGTGGTCCCATCCCCGCTGATCAGAGCAGAGCCGCACGAGGTCGAGCGCCGCCGCCATCAGCGCGTCCGGGTCGCCGTCCTGGGGCGCTACATGCTGGAGAACCGGCAGGAATACCCGTGCCAGACCATCGACATGTCGCCGGGCGGCGTCGCCCTTGTGGCTCCGGTGCGGGGCACCCCGCGCGAACGCGTGATCTGCTACATCGACCAGATCGGCCGCGTCGAAGGGCGTCATCGCGCGCGTCTTCGAGAACGGCTTCGCCCTGGCGCTCAACGTGCCGCTGCTGAAGCGCGAAAGGCTCGCCGACCAATTGACCTGGCTCGGCAACCGCCACGTGCTCGGCATGCCGGAGGACCGGCGCCACGAGCGCGTGCCGCCCCGCAACCCGCGTGCCGTGCTGCGCCTGCCCGACGGACGCGACTATCCCGTCCGCCTCATCGACGTCTCGATCTCGGGTGCCGCCTTCACGGGCGAGGTGAACCCGCCCGTGGGGACGCCCGTGACGCTGGGGACGACGCCCGCGCATGTCGTGCGCGGCTTCAACGGCGGCACGGCCGTGGAATTCGCCCGGCCCTTCTCGGCCGACAGCGACCCCAGCGCGCTGCAGTTGTAGGCCCGGGCGTCGATCCGGACGCCCCGGCGACCGCCGGACCGTCCGGTGGGCCTCAGATCTCTTCGAGGTCGTAGTCCAGGATGGCCATCTGCAGCGTGAAGGACTTGCCCTTCGGGTCGTCGGCCGACACGACGCCGAGGAAGTCGCTGCCGACGTTGAGCTCGACGGAATCGGTCTTCTTGGCGCGCGGCACGACCTTGATCTTGTCGTTGTCGAACAGCAGCCGCAGGTAGGATTCCAGGGTCGGGCGTTCGACCGGGATCTTCATCTCGAACGAGAACGACCGGTCCCCATCCTCGTCGTCGACCGTCACCGTGGCGATGCGGCGCTCGCCCAAGGTCACGTCGGCGCACTCGGCGTCGCCCTGGCTCGGCAGGACCTTCAGGGCCTTGTTGCCGAAGGTGCGCTGCAGGTAGTCCTGCAGCTTGTGTAGCTCGCTTTTATCCACGCTGTGCTCCGAGACAGAAAGGCGGCGACGGATCCGGTCCGGCGGAGCAAGGCCCGCCCATCCGATCGCCATCCGATGCGGGCCGGACAGGCGCCGCGGCTCCACCCGGCCCTCCGGGCCGGCACGAGACTCTAGAGCAGTCCGGCACCGGTTGGAATCGCTTAAGCGCTCCCGGCCCGATGTGACCGCGCGCGATCTCGAGGCGACGCCGGGCGCCGCCCTGACGTCGGCTCACGAGAGGCTCGGCATCGCGTCCCGCACCGCGCCGCGGGCCTGCTCGACGAAGGTGCGGTCGGTGGTCTTCTGCGCGATGATCTGGTCCATGGTGCGGGCCGGCTCCGCGCAGCCCGCCTCGCCCACCACGCGCCCGGGCACGCCCACGACGGTCTTCTTGGGCGGCACCGACGCCAGCACGACCGAGCCGGCGGCGATGCGCGAGCAATGGCCGACCTCGATATTGCCCAGCACCTTGGCGCCCGCGCCGATGAGCACGCCGTGGCGGATCTTGGGATGGCGGTCGCCGGTCTCCTTGCCGGTACCGCCCAGCGTCACGTCGTGCAGCAGCGACACGTCGTCCTCGATCACGGCCGTCATGCCGACGACGAGGCCGGTGGCGTGGTCGAGGAAGATGCCCTTGCCGATCGGCGCGTTGGGATGGATGTCGGTGCCGAACACGCCCGACGACCGGCTCTGCAGGTAGAGCGCGAGGTCGCTTGCGGCCCGCGTTCCAGAGCGCGTGGGCGAAGCGATGGGTCTGGATGGCGTGGAACCCCTTGAAGTGCAGCAGGGGCTCGACGAGGCGGGTGCAGGCCGGGTCACGATCGAAGAAGGCCATGATGTCGGCCCGGAAGGCTTCGGCGATCCCGGGATCGTTGCGCGCCACCTCGGTGAAGGCCTGGCTCAGCAGGATCGCCGGAACGTCGCCGTGGTCGAGCCGGGCCGCGATCCGGTAGATCACGGCGGCCTCGAGCGTGTCGTGGTTCAGCACGGTCGTCAGCATCAGCTTCGACAGCACCGGCTCGTGGCGGAGGATCTCGTCGGCCTCGGTCCGCATCCGGGCGAACAGCGGGTCGACGCTCGCCATCTCGACGACCCTGGCGCTCTGACTCTGCCACATGACGCGTGTCTCCGGACGCCGGCGTTTCCACACGGGACGCCAACCTTAGCACAGATACGACCTGCATGGCGGGGCACAAGCCCCGCCGAGGCGACGCAGCCCCTCACGGCCGGAGTCCTGCACCAGCGCGGTGACGATCTCACGACGATGCCGTCGCGAGCGGCTGAGCACGGTCAGGGACGCCGGGCCAGGAAGGCCAGCACGCCGGCCTTGAACACCTTGTCGCCGACCGCAGGATTATGGTCGCGGTCGGGAATGTCGAGCACCTCGCCGCGCGGCAGCAGCGTCGGCGAGGCCGCGCGGGTCGCCCGCCACGGCGTCCTTGGTGCCGACGGCGACGAGGCAGGGCACGCGATGCGGCCGACCTCCTCGGGCGACAGCGTCTGGCGCGAGCCGCGGATGCAGGCCGCGAGGGCCGCGAGGTCGTTGCCGCCGGCTTCGGCGAAGCGGCGGAACATGCGCTGCATCGGGTCGGTCAGGCTCGTCGAGCGAGGGCGCCTCCATGGCGTCGCCGATGCCGGCCGGCAGGCCGACGCCCTCGACGAGGTGGCGGCCCAGGCCGCCGAACACGATCGAGCGGACCCGGTCCGGCGCCGCGAGCGCCAGGAAGGCGGCGACCCGCGCGCCCATGGAATAGCCGATGACGTCGGCCCGCTCGATCCGCAGGTGGTCGAGCAGGCGCCGGGCGTCGTCGGCCATGAGCGGCGTGGCATAGGCGGCGGGGTCGTGCGGCTTGTCGCTGGCGCCGTGGCCGCGGTGATCGAACGAGCACGGCGCGGCGGCCGTCGTCCGACAGGGTGCGCAGCCATCCGGTGTCGGCCCAATTGGTGCGGGCCGAGGAGGCGAAGCCGTGGATCAGCAGCGCGGGCTCTGCCGCGGTCGGGCGCCGCGGGCGCGTCGTCGCGAAAGGCGATGCGCAGGCCGTCGGAATCGAAATCCATCGCGTCAGGGTCCTTGCGGCGGTGCACGGCGGCCACCTTTGCCGGTCCGGCGGCGCCTCGCAAGACCGGCGGCGCGGGCCCGGGCGGCGCTCGGCCGGCCGCGCCACCGCCCTACCCTTCTCGGGCCGTTGCCCCTATGGTGCGCCGCGAACGCGCTCCCTCCCGAGGACTTCATGGCCAGCCACCAGACACCCCATTTCCACAACCAGCCCGGCGTGCCGACCATCCGGATCGGCGTGCGCGAGTTCATGTGCACGGGCGCCCTGCCGCCGCTCGACCATCCCCACACGTTCATCGACATGGGCGACAGCGACGACGCGATCTGCCCCTATTGCTCGACGCATTACGTCTTCGTCCCGGCCCTCGGCCACCACGCCGACCCCGCGGCCTGCGAATACCGGCCCGACACCGCCCCCTGAGCCAGGCGCGCGCGTCGCATCGCGGTCGCGGGCGCCGGGATCGGCGGCCTCGCCGCCGCCCTGGCCCTGGCGGACGGCGGCGCCCGCGTCGCCGTGTACGAACGCGCGGGCGCGCTGGAGCCGGTGGGCGCCGGCGTGCAGCTGTCTCCCAATGCCGCCATGGTCCTGGCCCGGCTCGGCGTCCTCGATGCGGCTCCGCGCCTGCCGCCACCGAACCCGAGGAGGTCCTGATCCGGCGCGCGCGCGACGGCGCCGCGCTGGCCCGGATCCCGCTCGGCGCTGTCGCCGGTCCCGCTACGGCGCGCCGTTCCTGGTCGCGCATGCGGGCCGACCTCCAGGCGGCGCTGCTCGACCGCGCGGAGCGGCACCCCGCGATCAGCCTCGCGTTCGGCTGCGGCATCGCCGGCTACGACTGCGCGGCGAGCGCGGCGTCACGCTGCGGTTCGACGACGCGGCGCGGCCCTCCTGCGAAGCGGCCGGGCTCGTGGCGGCGGACGGCCTCCGCTCGGCCGTGCGCCGGCAGATGGCGGGGAGCGCTCGGGACGACGCGCGGCCGTCGGGCCGCTCCGCCTGGCGGAGCCTCGTGCCGCGCGAGGCTGCCGAGCCGGAGGCCCTGGCTGCCGCGGTCGAACCTCTGGCTCGGCCCGCACGCCCATCTCGTCCACTATCCCGTCGCGGGCGGCGCCTTCGTCAACGTCGTGGCCATCATCGACGACGGGGTCGCCGGCCCGCGACGCGCGGTTTCTGGTCGCATGCCCGGGCGAGGCCGCGACGGTCGAGCGGCGGTTCGCGGGCTGGGCCGCGCCGGCGCGGCGCCTGATCGCCGCCGCGCCCGGCGTGGCGCATCTGGCCGCTCGTTCGACCGGCCGCCGCTGCCGCCGCTGGTCCGACGGCGCCGTGACGCTGCTCGGCGACGCCGCCCATCCGATGCTGCCGTTCCTGGCCCAGGGCGCGGCCCAGGCGATCGAGGATGCGGCGGTGCTGGCCGGCGCCGTCGCCGCAGCAGCCCGAACGACCTCGCCGGCGGCCTTTCGCGCCTACGAAGCGGCGCGCCATCGCCGGACGGCGCGCGTTCAGGCGCGACTCGCGCAGGCAGGGCCGCGATCTACCACCTCGGGCCCCCGGCCTCCGTCGCTGCGCGACCTCGTGCTGCGCCTCGCTCGGGCCGCGACCGTCTGGCGGCGCGCTACGACTGGCTCTATGACGCGTCCGGTCGCAGGTCAGGCGGTTCGCCGGGCCCTGAGCGGCACGTCGCCCTGCAATTCCTCCTGTCGCGATCGGCCGGGCAACACTGGCCCGGCGCGGGCGCGCCAACCGACTCCGGACCCATGTCGACCGATACACAGAAACCGGACCTGCGCTCGCGCCCACGTCATCGTCGTCGCCAACGAAAAGGGCGGCACCGGCAAGTCGACGGTCTCGATCCACACCACCGTCGGCCTGCTCAAGGCCGGCTACCGGGTGGCGACGATCGACCTCGACACGCGCCAGCGCACGCTGACGCGGTTCTTCGAAAACCGGCTGTCCTGGGCGCGAGCAGGCCGGCATCGGCCTCGAAATGCCGTTCCACCACGCGCTCGACCGCGGCGACTCGCCATCGACGTCGGCGACAACGAGACGCGCGAGTTCGCGGACTTCGCCAGCGCCATCGAGCAGATCGAGCACGACTACGAGTTCGTCGTCATCGATACGCCGGCCTCGCGACAGCTACCTGATGCGGCTCGCCCATTCGCTGGCCGACACGCTGGTGTCGCCGATCAACGACAGCTTCATCGACGTCGACGTGTTCTCGCGCGTGCATCACGATCGGTCGCAGCGCGGCGCCGATCGCGCATTACGCCGACCTCGTGCTCGAAGCGCGCCGACGCCGCCGGCAGGTCGATGCCGGCATGATCGACTGGGTGCTGCTGCGCAACCGCGTCGCCTCCATCCAGTCCAACAACGCCAGGCAGATCGCGTCGAGCATCGCCAAGCTCGCGCCGGAACTGCAGTTCCGCACCGCCGAGGGCCTGCACGACCGCGTCATCTTCCGCGAACTCTTCCCGATCGGCCTGACGGCGCTCGACCCGATCGAGGACGCGGCGCGCAGGCGGCGTGCTGACCGAACTCGCAGACTGGCGGCCCGCCAGGAGATCGCGGCGCTGATCGAGACGCTGCGGCTTCCGGTGCGCCGCGACGGCCAGTCCCACATCGCGGCCCGGCACGCCTGGTTCGAGCGGATGTCCGCGCTTCTACCGGGAGCGGGACCAGAATCGCTGACGCGCGCCCCACGCTGAATCATGCTACCGCGGACGCGGACCAGACCTGTCCGGAGCGGGTGGATCCCAAGCCCGATCAGCACGTTCACGGAGGATGTCGAGCCGGCCATGCGCGCCGCAGTGACCGTTATCGTTTCAATTGCCGCGAGCGCCCGCCATGAAACTGTTCGATTGCCAGGTTTGTTGCCAGACCCTGTATTTCGAGAACACGTCCTGCGAAAAATGTGGGCACCGGCTCGGCTACGTGCCGGAGGACCAGGACCTCTACGCGGTCGTGCCGGTCGGGCAGGCACGGCGACAACGCCTGGCAGATCAAGGGCGACACGGGCCGGACGTTCCGCTTCTGCGCCAATGCCGAGCACGACGTGTGCAACTGGCTCGTTCCGGACGACCACGACGGCCGGTTCTGCCGTGGCCTGCCGCCACAACCATACGGTCCCGAACCTCGACAAGCCCGGGAACCTCGAACTCTGGCGCCTGATGGAGGTCGCCAAGCACCGGCTGTTCTACACGCTGATCGAACTCGGCCTGCCGCTCAGTGACGCGCGCCGAAGACCCCGAACGAAGGCCTCGTCTTCGAGTTCCTGGAGGACACGGTGCCGGGCCAGCACGTGATGACGGGCCACGACGACGGCCGCATCACCATCGCGCTCGCGGAGGCCGACGATGCCGAGCGCGAGCGCCGCCGCAAGTCCATGCACGAGCCCTACCGCACGCTGCTCGGCCATTTCCGCCACGAGATCGGCCATTACTACTGGGATCGGCTGGTGCGCGACCAGCCCGCGGCTCGAGCGCCTGCCGCGCGGTCTTCGGCGACGACCGGGAGGACTATGCCGAAGCGCTGCAGCGGCATTATCGCGGAGGGCGCGCCGGCCGACTGGCGGGAACGCTATCGTCAGCGCCTATGCCACCAGCCACGCGTGGGAGGACTTCGCCGAGACCTGGGCGCACTACCTGCACATCCTCGACACGCTCGAGACCGCGGAGGCCTTCGGCGTCGCCACCCATCCCCGCGGCGTCGCCGAGGCGGATCAGCTCTCGACCGAGGTCGATTTCGCCCCCGACAAGGCGGCCAGCATCGCGCCGCTGGTGAAGGCCTGGCTGCCGCTGACCTTCGCGCTGAACAGCCTCAACCGCTCCATGGGGCATGGGCGACCTCTACCCCTTCGTGCTGACGCCCGGCGATCATCGACAAGCTCGGCTTCATGCACGACCTCGTGCATGGCTGGGTGGGCGTGTCGGCACCCCAACAGCCCGATGTCGCGCATGCGCCCGGTGCCGGAAAACTCGCCGCCGCCGGACAGCCCGGCGATCGCCGGCGTGAGCTGATCGACAGGCGGTTAGCGCCCGGGGCACGGCCCTTGCTAGTCTCCGGCCGCCACGAATCGCCGCGGATCCCGCATCCGCGATGAAACCGCCGGTCGAAGGTCCCCCATGCACGCTCCCGTCCCGCCAGTCTCGCCAGCGCGACCCCGCCAAGGACCAGCCGCTGATCGACGACATCCGCCTCCTCGGCTCGATGCTGGGCGACATCGTCAGGCGAGCACGAGGGCGAGAGCTGCTTCTCGATCGTCGAGACCGTGCGGCGGCTCAGCGTCTCCTATCAGCGCGACAACGACGACCGGGCCGGCCACGCGCTGGAACTGCTGCTGCGGGGCCTCACCCCCTCGCAGGCCGTATCGGTGATGCGGGCGTTCTCGTATTTCTCGCATCTCGCCAACATCGCCGAGGACCGTCACCGCGTGCGCCGGCGCGCGCTCCATGCCCACGAGCCGGGCGTCGCGGCCGCGCAGGACGGCAGCCTCGCCAAGACCTTCGAGCGCTTCGCCGATGCCGGGATCGGCCGGGCCAGGGTGGCCGAGGCGCTCGCCCGCGCCTGGGTCTCGCCGGTGCTCACCGCCCACCCGACCGAGGTGCAGCGCAAGAGCCTGCTCGACGCCGAACTCGCCATCGCCGAGCTGCTGGCGAGCGCGCGACGGCCTCCACGATCGCGCGCGAGCTCGAGCGCAACACCGCCATGCTGCGCACCCGCATCACGCAGCTGTGGCAGACGCGCCTGCTGCGCGACCGCAAGCTCACGGTGCGCGACGAGATCGAGAACGCGCTCAGCTACTACCGCACCACCTTCCTGCGCGAGATCCCGCGGCTCTACGCCGAGGTGGAACATCACCTGGGCGAGGCGCCCGCCTCGTTCTTCCGCATGGGCAACTGGATCGGCGGCGACCGCGACGGCAACCCCAACGTCGACGGCGTCGACGCTGGAGGTCGCGCTCGAGCGCCAGATGCGAGACGGCGCTCGACTTCTACCTCGGCGAGTTGCACCAGCTCGGCGCCGAACTGTCGGTGTCGGACCGCTGGTCGGCTGTTCAGCCGAGCTCGCGACGCTGGCCGCCACCTCGCAGGACGACAGCCCGCACCGCGAGGACGAGCCCTACCGGCGCGCCGCCCTGGCGGTGTCGGCCCGGGTCTCGGCGACGCGCCTCGCCCTGACGGGCGAGACGCGGCGCCTACCCGCCGCGCGGCGACGCTGCCGCCCTATGCCCGGCCGGAGGAGCTGGCGGCGGACCTGCGCACCATGGCGGACTCGCTGCGCGCTCCACCACGGGGCCGCGCTGGTCGATTTCCGCCTCGGACCGCTGCTGCGCGCCGTCGACGTCTTCGGCTTCCACCTCGCGACGGTCGACCTGCGCCAGTCCTCGGACCGCCACGAGGAGACGCTGGCCGAGCTCATGGCCAAGGCCGGCGTCGAGCCCGCCTATGCGGCGCTCGACGAAGAGGCCAAGCAGCGCCCTGCTGCTCCGCCTGCTGGCGAGCCGCGCCCGCTGCGCCTGCCCTTCGCCACCTATTCGGACCGCACGCACGAGCGAGTTCGGCGTCTTCGAGACGCGCGCGGCGCCTGCGCGCCGCCTACGGCCCGGAGAGCCTGCGCCACTACATCATCAGCCATACCGAGACGGTGAGCGACCTGCTCGAAGTCCTGCTGCTGCAGAAGGAGTTCGGGCTGCTGCACGGCACGTTCGGCGACGCCCGGCGCCACGGCCGAGCTGATCGTGTCGCCGCTGTTCGAGACCATCGCGGATCTGCGCAACGCCGAGCCCATCATGCGGGCCTTCTACGCCCTGCCCGGCGTCGAGGCCCTGGTCCTGCGCCTCGGGCGGCCGAGCAGGACATCATGCTGGGCTACTCGGACAGCAACAAGGACGGCGGCTTCTTCACGTCGCAACTGGGAGCTCTACCGCTCCTCGACCGCAGCTGGCGCGGCTCTTCGACGAGAAGCCGGGCGTCACCATGCGGCTGTTCCACGGCCGCGGCGGCACGGTGGGGCGCGGCGGCGGCCCGAGCTACCAGGCGATCCTGGCGCAGCCGCCCGGCACCGTGAAGGGGCAGATCCGCCTGACCGAGCAGGGCGAGATCATCTCGTCGAAATATTCCAACCCCGAGATCGGCCGCCGCAACCTCGAAACGCTGGTGGCGGCGAGCCTCGAGGCGACCCTGCTGTCGCCGACCGACGCGGCCCCGCACGAGCTTCCTCGACGCCGCCGCGACGCTGTCGCGGCTCAGCATGAAGGCCTACCGGGCCGTGGTCTACGAGACGCCGGGCTTCACCGACTATTTCTTCGCCGCGACGCCCATCGCGGAGATCGCCGACCTCAACATCGGCTCGCGGCCGGCGTCCCGCAAAGCCAACCGCGTCATCGAGGACCTGCGCGCCATCCCGTGGAGCTTCTCCTGGGGCCAGTCGCGCGTCAGCCTGCCGGGATGGTTCGGCTTCGGCTCGGCGGTGCGCGACGTCCTGGCCGACATGGGCGAGGACGACGGCATGGCCCTGCTGCGCCGCATGAACGCCGAATGGCCCTTCTTCCGCACCGTGCTGTCGAACCTCGACATGGTGCTGGCCAAGGCCGATCCCGCGGTGGCGCGGCGCTACGCCGAACTCGTGCCCGACCGCGCCCTCGCGGACCGGATCTTCGACGCCATCGCGGCCGAATGGGACCTGACCACCACGGCGCTGAACGGCATCCTGGAAACGTCGCAGCGGCTCGCCGACAACCCGTCGCTGGCGCGCTCCATCGCGCATCGCTTCCCCTACATCACGCCGCTGAACCACCTCCAGGTCGACCTCATCCGCCGCTTCCGCGCCGGCCAGGCGGACGAGAAGATCCAGCGCGGGATCCTGATCTCGATCAACGGCGTGGCGGCGGGCCTGCGCAACACGGGCTGACCCGCAAGGGAGGGCGCCGGCGCGGGGCAGCGCCGGCGCCGAGAGCCTAGTCCACGTCCTCGACCGCGACGGTGCGTCCCGACAGGCGATGGGCCAGCGAGGCTTCCATGAAGGCGTCGAGGTCGCCGTCGAGCACCGCGTCGGGCGTGCCGGACGTCATGCCGGTGCGCAGGTCCTTCACCAGCTGATAGGGCTGGAGCACGTAGGACCGGATCTGGTGGCCCCAGCCGACGTCGGTCTTCGAGGCCGCGTCGGCATTGGCCTTGGCCTCCTGCTTCTCGAGTTCGATCTCGTAGAGGCGTGCCCGCAGCATGTTCCAGGCCGTGGCCCGGTTCTTGTGCTGGGAGCGCTCGCCCTGGCAGGCCACCACGACGCCCGAAGGTATGTGGGTGATCCGCACGGCCGAATCGGTCGTGTTGACGTGCTGGCCGCCCGCGCCCGACGACCGGTAGGTGTCGATGCGGCAGTCCGATTCCTTCACGTCGATCTCGATCTTGTCGTCGATGACGGGATAGACCCAGGCCGACGCGAAGCTCGTGTGGCGGCGCGCGGCACTGTCGAAGGGCGAGATGCGCACCAGGCGATGGACGCCCGATTCGGTCTTGGCCCAGCCATAGGCGTTGTGGCCCTTGACCAGCAGGGTCGCCGACTTGATCCCGGCCTCTTCGCCGAAGCTCTCCTCGATGAGTTCGACCTTGAAGCCGCGCCGCTCGGCCCAGCGGGCGTACATGCGGAACAGCATGCGGGCCCAATCCTGCGATTCGGTGCCGCCTGCCCCCGAATGGACCTCGATATAGGCGTCGTTGCCGTCGGCTTCGCCGGAGAGCAGGGATTCCACCTGCCGGCGCTCGGCCTCGACCTTGAGGGCCTTCAGCTGCGCGATGGCTTCGTGTTCGACCGCCTCGTCGTCCTCGGCCTCGGCGAGCTCGATCAGGGTCACGGCGTCCTCGAGGTCGCGCTCGAGGCGGGCCACGCCGCCCAGACGGTCTTCGAGCTCCGTGCGCTCCCGCATGACCTTCTGGGCCGCGGCGGCATCGTTCCAGAGGGCCGGATCCTCGGATTTGGCGTTGAGTTCGGCTAGGCGCCGCGTCGCTGTCTCGACGTCAAAGATGCCTCCTCAGCAGTCCCACGGACTGCTTGATCTGCTCGACGAGCGCCAGGGGTTCGGCTCGCATGGTGGGTCCACTTCCGTCGTTGATGGCGGTCCCGCTGGACCGGAGCCGCGACAGATAGAGCAGGACGGGCCGAGAGGGAATCGATAAGGCTTTGTCGGCCTCGGCGGGGGCGGTGACGGCTCGCTGCGTATCTCAGCCCAGCGGGACGACCCGCGCCCGCAGCCAGGTCGCGAGGTCGGCCTCGCCCAGCGTGCCGGCGGCGAGGGCCTGCCAGGTCGCGATATTGACCGCGTCGTCGACCGGAAGACGGTAGCCGTTCATCAGGAGGAACGTCGTACAGGCTGCGAGCGACGCTCGCTTGTTGCCGTCGATAAAGGGATGGTTTTTCGCCAGCCCGAACGCATAGGCCGCAGCGAGGTCCGCCACGTCTGGGTCTCCGTAGGCCATCAGGTTTTCGGGCCGCGCCAGAGCGCTCTCCAACAGCCCGTCATCGCGGATGCCGGAGGGTCCGCCATGGTCGGCGAGCTGCCTGTCATGGGCTGTAAGAACCTCGGCCTTGGTGAGCCAGCGCGGGTCGGCCAAGGCCTACTTCGCCAGTGCAGCGAAGACCGTGTGGTGCTCCCGCATCACATCGTCGAGCGCGTCGGTGAACGGCATGCCCGTTTCGGGTCGCGGCGCCAGCCGGCCCGGCGCGGAAGCGCTCTTCCGCTCCATGCCGCCCGCGAGACCTGCGGGCGGCGCCACGGTCTCGCTCCGGTCATGCTCGATGTCCCGCCCCGCTCCGCGCTCTCGTTCGCTCATCGCTTGCTCCTCACTGCGAGTGCGTGGCGAACCACGCGACGCCGGCTCAGACGACCAGCGACAGAAGGGGCGCGCCGAACGCCGCATCGCGCTCCAGCGCCGTCACCGGTTCACTCCAACGCTTCGAAGCACCGGCCTCGCCCGGGAACGGATCGCGGTCGACAGCCGAACGGGATCGATCTGCTTCGGGGTCAGTACGGCCGTATCGTAGAACAGCGCGAAGCCCGGCACCAGCGCGCCGGCCGCGACGGTCGCCACCGACCTGACGTCGATGTGGCGACTCCAGCCGATCCGCGCCAGTCCCGACGACGTCGGCGGTCTCGGCTCGTCGGGGGAGAACGATGGTAGCGGGAGAGGGACTCGAACCCCCGACACGCGGATTATGATTCCGCTGCTCTAACCAGCTGAGCTACCCCGCCACGCGCTACGCTCGGCAGCGACGCCGCTGTCTTAGGGGAGGAGACTTCCGCGTGTCAACGGGATCGTCGACCGGTCATCCGCGGAGGTCGGCGCGGACCGGATCCGCCGTCGACCTCACCGCATTCCACTTGAAACGGGCTCGCGACGTGGCGAGCCCGCTCGAAAATGCAGTCCGGGGCTTCGGGCCCGAATCAGCGCTTGATGGCGTCGTGGGCGGCGTCGGCCACCTTGTTGGCCGTGTCCTTCACGGCGCCCTTGGCGTCGCCGACCGTCTTCTGAGCGTCGCCCTTGGCTTCCTGCGCGGCGCCCTCGGCCTTGGTCTTCTCCGAGCCGGTCAACTCGCCGATGCCCTGCTTGGCCTTGCCGATGGCCTCGTTGGCGAGGCCCTTGGCCTTGTCGGTGAATTCGCTCATTGCAAAGGTCTCCCGTCGGCTGCGCCCTTACGGCTGCAGGTGGAACGAGAACGTCCGGCGGGTCGCGGGGTTCCGTCGGCATGGTCCGGTTCCGGACAGAACTGCCGCTTGAAAAGGCAGACCGGAGCGGTTTTCAGACGGAGCTCGAACCGTTAGGGTCGGGCCGCAGGCGACCTCCTGATGGGGATGGAGCGATCGATGGCGGGACGCGGTGTCATGCGGATGGCGGTGGTGGGCGCGGCCCTGATGCTGGGGCTGGGCTTGGCGGGATGCGAGTCGACCAAGAACCCCTATGACCCGGACAAGCCGCTCGACAAGATGAGCAAGGAGGAATGGTGTAACTTCTACGCCTATTACCTCACCAACCCGAATATCTCCAACGAAACGCGGGCCAGCGCCACCAAGCAGATGCGCGCCCGGCAATGCCCCGGCCACGCCTGACGACATCGAGGGTGCGTCGCGTCGGCTCCTGAATGCGCTCGGACGCGGTCGAGACCAGCATCGCGGTCCTGGCGGCCCCGAGGTCACGATGTCGCCGGGCCGGTTCTAGCTCCGCACAGGGGATGACGGGCCGCCCGCGTCGGTCGCCGGCCTATTCGGCCGCTTCCTGCAGGGTGATGGATTGCAGGACCGAGTGGATCGACGATCGGCAGCCGAAAGCCGCCACCACCTGCCCGTGAAGGTGGGTGGACCGCGCATCGGCGACTGCCACCCGCTGTCTCGCTTCTTCGGCCGCCGCTTCGAGGGACAGGATGCGCGACTCCGCCTTGTGCAGCAGCACCTTCCATTCCTCGACGGCTGCGAGGTTGAACGCCGCCTGCGTCCGCAACTCCAAGGCAATCGCCTTCCATCGCTCGGTCGCGTGTTCCTGTTCGGCCGCACGCTGGATGGCTTCGGCACATTCGTAGGCGACGATCTCGCAGCGCGCCGCCAGGGTCTCGATGGCCCGCGACGCCTTGGCGAGCAGGACGTCGGTCCGGTCCTCGTCCTCCATCTCGGCCTCGGCGACGACCTGCTCCACCTCGCTTAGTTCCGCGCTCGTCGCGACGGGCTCCGCGGCCTCCGGGCGAGGCTCGGGCCGGCTGAAGACCTTCTCCATGAAGGCGCCGACCTCGGCCAGATGGGCGAGATCGAGCACGTTCGACTCCCGGTATTCGCGCGCCACAACGCTGTCAGCCTTCATCTCGTCGCCCTCCGTCGATGGGCAAAAATTAACGAGATAACGGTTAACGAAGTCTGAAGTCGCGCACCGCGGATTGCCGATCGATATGCAAATCCGACAACTTTGTACCGAAGGTTGAGTCAGCGATCCGCACTGGGGACGCTGCAGTCGGGCACGAACCCCGGGGCACCGGGGCGATCGCACCCGCCCGATCGACCCTGCACGCGACGGGGCCGGGCGACCGTGAGCCTCGGACGGAACGGCGCCCGCCTCGACGTCGGCCGACACATGCGGGGCGGCGTCGAACGGATCGCGCTAGGGGGACTGGGATCTATGGAGCGGGTAGAGGGAATCGAACCCTCGTCATCAGCTTGGAAGGCTGTTGCTCTACCATTGAGCTACACCCGCGTGCAGACACCCTATCATCGGCGCCCGGCTCAGATCAAGGTCCGGAACGGATCGTCGAGGTGAAGAAGAGTGCGGTGGTGGAGGAGGTAGGACTCGAACCTACGAAGGCATAGCCAGCGGATTTACAGTCCGCCCCCTTTGCCGCTCGGGACACTCCTCCGTCCCGCCCCGCGTCGCTGCACGGCGTCGCTGGACTGGCGCGCTTATCGCGGCGGCCGGTGTTTCTGTCAACCCCGGAGGTGACGGCGGCGTGACGGGGCCGAAACGGTCCCGCTCAGACGGCCGCGCCGCCCGTCTCCTTGCTCTCGGCGCGGTGCTGGGCCGGTCCGAACTCGCGGCTGAGGTTGTGGGCCGTGTTGACGAGCGCCACGTGGGTGAAGGCCTGGGGGAAGTTGCCGACCTGGCGTCCCGCGATGGAATCGTACTCCTCCGAGAGCAGCCCCACGTCGTTGCAGAGCCCGATCAGCCGCTCGAACAGGGCACGGGCCTCGTCGGTCCGGCCCATCAGGACGTAGTTGTCGGCGAGCCAGAAGGAGCAGGGCAGGAACGCACCCTCGTGCCCGCCCGCGAGCCCGTCGACATTGCCGGCCTCGTCGTAGCGCTTGACGAACCCGTCCTCGAGGAGGTGCTCCTCGATGGCCCTCACGGTGCCGACGACGCGCGGGTCGTCGGCCGGCAGGAAGCCCACCATGGCCATCAGCAGCAGGCTCGCGTCGAGCGCCTGCCCGCCGTAATACTGGGTGAAGTGACCCCGCTCGGCGTCGTAGCCGTGCTCGCAGACCTGCCGGTGCACCGCATCGCGCGCCTTGCGCCACCGATCCACCGGTCCTTCGAGTCCGAATTCCTCGACCGAGCGGATGGCGCGGTCGAAGGCGGCCCAGACCATCACCTTCGAGGCGGTGAAGTGCTTGCGGCCGCCGCGCACCTCCCAGATGCCCTCGTCCGGCTCCTGCCAGATCGTCTCGAGGTGCCCGACGAGCGCGCGTTCGAGGTTCCAGCCATTGTCGTCCGGCGCCAGCCCCAGGCGGCGGGCCTGGTACATGGCGTCGAGCACCTCGCCGTAGACGTCGAGCTGCAGCTGCCCGGCCGCCGCGTTGCCGACCCGGACGGGGCGCGAACCCTCGTAGCCGGCGAGCCAGGGCAGCTCGTATTCGTCGAGCCGGCGCTCGCCGGCGATGCCGTACATGATCTGCATCTGGTCGGGCGACCCCGCGATGGCGCGGATCAGCCAGTCGCGCCAGGCGCTGGCCTCTTCGAGGAAGCCCGAGGTCAGGAGCGCGTAGAGGGTCAGCGTGGCGTCGCGCAGCCAGCAGTACCGGTAGTCCCAGTTGCGCGGGCCGCCGAGCTGCTCGGGCAGCGAGGTCGTGGGGGCCGCCACGATGCCGCCCGTCTCGTAATGCGTGAGGGCCTTCAGGGTGATGAGCGAGCGCTGGACGATCTCGACCCATTCGCCCGCCGTCTCGGTCCGGTGCGACTTGCTCCAGCCGGTCCAGTCCTCGGTGACGAGCTCGACGATCTGGGCGGCATCCACGGCCTGCGGCACGGGATGGAACGAGGGCGACCAGGTGAGCGTGAAGGGAGTCTCGCTCCCCTCTTCGGCTGTGAACTCCCCGATCGTCCGGAAGGCTTCGCCGCGCAGCGGCACCTGCGTGTCGAGCACGAAGCGGTCGGGCCCCGCCACGGCGGCGATCCGCCCATCGGCGAGGCGGCTCACCCAGGGCACGATCGTGCCGTAGCCCGGCCGCAGCACCATCTCCATGCGCATCGGCACCGCGCCCGATTCGCCGCGCACCAGGCGGACCACGTCGCCGTGCCCCTCGCGCCGGCCCATCGCGTCGACCAGCACGACGGTGCCGGACGCGGTCTCGAACCGGGTCTCGAGGACCAGCGTGCCCTCGCGGTACTGGCGCGAGACGCTGGTCACCGGCACCGCCGGCCAGATCTGCCAGCGGCCGTTCTCGGGCGAACCCAGGAGCGCCGCGAAGGAGGCATGCGAGTCGAAGCGGGGAAGCGCCATCCAGTCGATCGAACCGTCACGCCCGACGAGCGCGGCGCTCTCGCAATTGCCGATCAGCGCATAGTCCTCGAGTCGCAACGCCATGATGCCTTCGCCCTCCGTCCAAACCCGACCTGACACTTAGCATCGCGCCTGCCGCCTGACAGAGGGCGCTTCGGTCAAGGAAGGCGCGCCAGGCGTTCGACGAGCAGGTCGAAGAAGCCCGCGTGGTCGACGTCGCGCAGGAACAGCGCATTGGCGGGTCGCTGCGTGACGCGCCAATAGTCGGCGACCGTCATGCCGAGCGTCAGGGCACTGGCGCATTCCACGGCCACGTTGATCCGCCGCCCCTCGTAGAGGCCCGGCTTCAGCAGCCAGGCGATGACGTTGGGATCGTGCAGGGGGCCGCCGTCGCCGCCGTATTTCTCCCGGTCGAACCGCTCCGAGAAGCCGAGCATCCCGGCCACGACCGCGCCCGAGCGGTTGCCGAGCGCCCTGAAACGCGCGAGGCGGTCCGGCGTGGCGACCGTCTGGTGCGTCACGTCGAGCGGCAGCATGGTGACGGGCACGCCCGAGCGCAGCACGACGTCGGCGGCCTCGGGGTCGACGTAGATGTTGAATTCGGCCGCCGGCGTGATGTTGCCGACCTCGAAATAGGCACCGCCCATCATCACGACCTCGGCGATGCGGGAGGCGATCTCGGGCGCGCGGTTCAGCGCCAGCGCCACGTCGGTCAGGGGACCCAGGGTGCAGAGCGTGACCTCGCCGGGCTCGGAGGCGAGCAGCGTCTCGACGATGAAATCGACGCCGTGGCCGGGCCGGAGCGCGACATCGGGGTCGGGCAGGTCGGCGCCGTCGAGGCCTGTGCGGCCGTGGACGTGCTCGGCCGTGATCAGCGGTCGGACGAGCGGGCGCACCGCTCCGGCGTGGACGGGGATCTCGGGCCGGCCCGCGAGCTCCACGATCCGGCGGGCGTTGCGCTCCGTCAGGGCGAGCGGCACGTTGCCCGCCACCGCCACGATGCCGAGCACATCGAGCTCGGGCGAGGCCAGCGCCAGCAGGATCGCGACGGCGTCGTCCTGGCCGGGGTCCGTGTCGATGATGATCTTGCGCGGCATATGGCCTCCGGACGGGCGATGGTCTATCGGTCTCGTCCGCGCGCGGAGCGGCGCCGCACCACCCTTCGTTGGACGGCATCGGGACGGACGGAAGGGACGGATGATCATAACGCAGAAACTCGCCCTGGGCAGCGTCGCGGTCTCGCTCGCGGTTCTCGGGGTGAAGTTCTACGCTTGGCAGTTGACGGGCAGCGTGGCCCTGCTCTCGGACGCGCTCGAGTCCATCATCAACGTTGCGACGGCGCTCGCCGCCGTCTGGGCGCTGCACGTGTCGCTGCAGCCCGCGGATGCGCGCCATCCCTACGGCCACACGAAGGCCGAGTACCTGTCCGCCGTGCTCGAAGGCGTGCTCATCGTGGGGGCGGCGGTGGCGATCCTGCGCGAGGCCGCCCTGGCCTACCAGGATCCCCGGCCGCTCGGCACGCCCCTCGTCGGCCTCGCCGTCGGCGTCGGTCGGCACCGTCGCCAACGCGCTCTGGGCGCTGGTGCTGCGCCGCGCCGGCCGGCGCCACCGCTCGCTCGCGCTGGTGGCGGACGGCCGCCACCTCCAGACCGACGTCGTGACCTCGGTCGGCGTGCTGGCCGGCGTCGGGCTGGTGGTCTTGACGGGCCAGCTGGTGCTGGACCCCGTGCTGGCCGGGCTGGTGGCGCTGCACGTGCTGTGGAGCGGTTGGGGCCTCATGAAGGAGAGCGTCAACGGCCTCCTCGACGAGGGCGTGTCGGACGAAGTGCTGGGCCGGCTCAAGGCCGCCATCGCCGCCCATGCGGAAGGCGCCATCGAAGCGCACGACATCAAGACCCGGTGCGCCGGCAAGCTCACCTTCATCGAATTCCACCTCGTGGTGGCGGGCGACATGACGGTGACCCGCGCCCACGACATCTGCGACCGCCTCGAACGCGTGCTCAAGGCCGAGGTGCAGGACGCCGCCGTGACGATCCACGTCGAGCCCGAGGACAAGCGCAAGCACCAGGGGATCGTGGTATTGTAGGGCACCGCCAGGACGGGAGCCGCGGGATGGCGGACGGGGTGGTCACGTTGAGGGAGCGGCATCGCCGCAAGATGGAGCGGATGGCCCTCGCCATCGTCGCGATCGACGCGGCGCTGACCGCCTATGCGCGCCAGCAAGGCGGCCGCTTCATCCGTTTCGGCTCCACGGCCGAAGGGCGCATGCGGGACCACAGCGACGTCGACATCATCGCGGATTTTCCCGGCGAGACCAGCCTCGCGGCGGCGGATTTCGCCGAGACGACCTGCTTCGAAAACGGGATGACGCCGGATGCTCACGCGGGCGCCTATGTGTCGCCCGGCTTCAAGGCCGAAGCCGAACGGCGAGGACACGTGCTCGCATGACGGCGATGCTGTGGGACGACGTCGACCGCGATCTCGTCTCGGCGCGACGGCACTTCGGCATGGGTGTCGCGCTGTTCGCCGATCTTCGCGCCAGCACGCCGGGACGCGATCGCTACGCCGCCACGATGGCGTTCCTGCACGCCATGCAATCCGGCTACACGTCGTTCGAAGCGGGCATCAAGCGCCTTCTCACGATGCTGGACGAACCGCTCCCGACGGGTGCCGAATGGCACGAAGATCTCGTCCGGCGCATCGCCGTCCCCGTCCTGGGGTCTCGACCGGCTCTGCTCGACGATCGGGCGCTGCATCTGGCCGTCAGCGGCCTTCTCGGATTCCGCCACGTCGCCGCGCATGTCGACGACGAGTTGGACGAGGACCGCGCCGCCGTCGCGGTCCGCCATGCCGAGACCTTTCTCGCCGGCATCGGGCCGGCGCTGGCCCGGTTCCGCGCCACGATCGACCCAGACTAGGCCGTGTGGGCTCTCGGGTTCGCCGCACGCGGCATCCGCCGTCCGGCTGTCTTACCCTCCCGCGACCGGTCTCCTCCGCACCCTCCATCGTCATGCCCAGCCCGCGCCATCGGTCCATGGCTCGGCCGAGTGTCCAGGCGCGCTATCCCTTGAGCGCCTGGATCAGCGCCTGCCCCTCGGGCGAGGCCCATTCCGCCGGGCCCGCCATGCGGCCCAGCTCGCAGCCGTTCCGGTCGATCAGGAGTGTCGTCGGCAGGCCGAGGAGCCCGCCCTGCTGCTTCAACGCCTGGAGAACGTCGGCGCTGGGGTCGGCGTAGAGCGCGAGGCCGGTGATGCCGTTCTCCTTGAGGAAGGCCGCCGGCCTGTCGAGCCGCGCCGTATCGACGTTGACCGCCACGACCTCGAACCCCGGCCCGCCCTGCGCCTTCTGCAGCGCATCGAGCGCCGGCATTTCCTTGCGGCAGGGCACGCACCACGTGGCCCAAAGGTTGACCAGCAGCGCCTTGCCGCGGAAAGCCGCGAGGCTGGTGGCGGCGCCGTCCGGGGTCTTGAACGCGATGTCGGGCTCCGCCCGCGCCGGCTGGGCGAGGCCGAAGGCGGCGACTTCGCCGTGGATCAGCGGGTCGAGCCGCGCCGTCGTGGCGGCCGCGGCCGGGCAGGACGCGGCACCGCCCTTGCTAGGGGCCCCGACGCCATATACCACCGCCGCGATCCCCACTGCCGCGAGGGCCGCCAAGGCGGCGCGGCGCGTCACGCGGCGGGGCGCCGCGTCAGATGCCGGAGCGGGTTCCGTTCCTTCAGCCATTCTTCACGTCCGAGGCTTTCGATGAGCAATGCCATGTGGGGCGGCCGGTTCACGGCGAGCCCCGACAGCATCATGGAGGAGATCAACGCCTCCATCGGGTTCGACCAGCGTCTGGCCGCACAGGACATCGCGGGCTCGAAGGCCCATGCCGCCATGCTGGCGCAGCGTGGGATCGTGTCGGCCGAGGATGCCGCCGCGATCCAGGCCGGGTTAGACCGGATCGCGGGCGAAATCGAGGCCGGCACCTTCACGTTCTCCCGGGCGCTGGAGGACATTCACATGAACGTCGAGTCGCGCCTGGCCGAGCTCATCGGCGAGGCGGCCGGGCGCCTCCACACGGCCCGCTCGCGCAACGACCAGGTGGCGCTCGACTTCCGCCTCTGGGTGCGGGACACGCTCGACGCCGTCGATGCCGCACTGCACGACCTGCAGCTCGCCCTGGCCGAGAAGGCGTTGGCCCATGCCGATGCCGTGATGCCGGGCTTCACGCATCTGCAATCCGCCCAGCCGGTGACGCTGGGCCACCACCTCATGGCCTATGTTGAGATGATCGCGCGCGACCGCGGGCGGTTCTCGGACGCGAGGCGGCGCATGAACGAATCGCCGCTCGGGGCCGCCGCCCTGGCGGGTACGTCCTACCCGATCGACCGCCACGCGGTCGCGGCCGCACTCGGCTTCGACCGCCCGACCGCCAACTCGCTCGACAGCGTATCGGACCGCGACTTCGCGCTCGAGGCCCTGTCGGCGGCCGCGATCTGTGCCGTGCACCTGTCGCGCTTCGCCGAGGAGATCGTGCTCTGGGCGACGCCGCAGTTCGGTTTCGCGGCGCTGTCCGACAGGTTCTCCACCGGCTCGTCCATCATGCCGCAAAAGCGCAACCCGGATGCCGCGGAACTCGTGCGCGGCAAGTCGGGCCGCGTCATCGGCGACCTGATCGGCCTCCTCGTCGTCATGAAGGGGCTGCCGCTGGCCTATTCGAAGGATATGCAGGAGGACAAGGAAGGCACGTTCGACGCCCTCGACGCGCTGGCCCTGACCATCCCCGCCATGGCCGGCATGGTGCGGGACCTGACGCCGGACCTCGCCCGCATGCGGGCGGCGGCGGCCTCGGGCTTCAGCACCGCGACCGACCTCGCCGACTGGCTGGTGCAGAAGCTCGACATGCCCTTCCGCCAGGCCCACCACGTGACCGGCCGCATCGTGGCGCTGGCGGCCGAGCGCGGGGCGTCGCTCGAGGACCTGCCGCTGGCGCTGCTGCAGGGCGTCGAGCCGCGCATCACCGCGGCGGTGTTCGACGTCCTCGGCGTCGACCGGTCGGTGGCGAGCCGCACCAGCCACGGCGGCACGGCGCCCGCCAACGTCCGGGTCCAGGCCGCGGCATGGCTGGAGCGGCTGCGGGCCTGACCGGCCCGCCTCGCCATCGAGGCAGGCGCGCCGCAGCGCGTCACCCGGGCCGCGCGCCGCTTATTCGGCGGCCTCGCGGTGCGGCAGCGGCCGCTCGCGGGGCAACAGGTCCGGCTCGCCGGCCGGCACGCTGGCATGGTGCAGGCCGCCGCCGCCGAGCCAGTCCGACAGACGGTCGAGGTAGATGTAGATCACCGGGGTGGTGAACAGCGTCAGCACCTGGCTGACGATCAGGCCGCCCACCATGGCGTAGCCGAGCGGCTGCCGGATCTCCGAACCCGTTCCGGTGCCGAGCATCAGCGGGATGCCGCCGAGCATCGCCGCCATGGTGGTCATGAGGATCGGCCGGAAGCGCAGCAGCGCGGCCTTGCGCACCGCGGCCGCGGCCGGCAGGCCCTGGTCACGCTCCGCCACGATGGCGAAGTCCACCATCATGATCCCGTTCTTCTTCACGATGCCGATCAGCAGGATGACGCCGATCAGCGCGATGAGGCTGAAATCGTAGCCGGCCGCCATGAGGATCGCCAGCGCCCCGACACCGGCCGACGGCAGCGTCGACAGGATGGTCAGCGGGTGGATGAAGCTCTCGTAGAGCATGCCGAGGATGATGTAGACCACCACCAGCGCCGCCGCGATGAGCAGCGGGACGGTGCTCAGCGACTGCTGGAAGGCCTGGGCCGTGCCCTGGAACGTGCCCAGGATGGTGCCCGGCATGTTCAGCTCCCCCTGGGCCCGGTTGATGGCCGCGGTCGCCTGGCTGAGGGCCGAACCCGGGGCCAGGTTGAACGAGATGGTCACGGCCGGGAACTGGCCCTGGTGGCTGATCGACAGCGGCTGCGTCGGGTCCGTGGTCCAGTGCGCCAGCGCCGAGAGCGGCACGTCGCCACCCGTCACCGGCGAGTGGATGTAGAGCTTGGTCAGCGAATCGACCTTGCCCTGCAGCTCCGGCAGGATCTCCAGGATGACGTGATAGCTGTTCACCTGGGTGAAATACTGGGTGACCTGACGCTGCCCGAAGGCGTCGTAGAGCGTGTCGTCGATCACCTGGGCCGAGATGCCGTAGCGGGCCGCCTGGTCGCGGTCGATCGTCAGCGTCAGCGTGGTGCCGGCCGACTGCTGGTCGGTGGCGACGTCGCGCAGTTCGGGCAGGGTCTTCAGCTTGTCGAGGAGGCGTGGCGACCAGGTATTGAGCTCGTCGAAGTTCGGATCCTGGAGCGTGTACTGGAATTCCGTGCGCGACGAGCGGCCGCCGACGCGGATGTCCTGGGCGGCCTGCATGAAGAGCGCGGCGCCCTTCACCGTGGCGATCTTGGGCCGCAGGCGGGCGATGATCTGCTGGGCGGAAGCGTCGCGCGCGTCGCGCGGCTTCAGCGTGATGTAGATGCGGGCATTGTTGGTGGCGCCGGTCCCGCCGGTCGCCATGGCGACCGAGAACACGCCGGGGTCCTGCCGCACGATGGCGCCGAGTTCCTCGACCTTGCGGGACATGTCGGCGAAGGAGATGTCCTGCGAGCCTTCCGCCTGGCCGATGATCAGGCCCGTGTCCTGGCTCGGGAAGAAGCCCTTCGGGATGATGGCGAAGAGGTAGACGGTGAGGCCCACGGTGGCGAAGAACACCATCAGCGTCGCGAACCGCCAGCGGATGCAGAAGTCGAGCCCCCGCTCGTAGCCGTGCAGCATGCCGTCGAAGAACCGCTCGCTCAGCATGTAGAGGCGGCCGTGCCGGGCGTGCTTGTGGTCCTTCATGAACTTGGCCGCCATCATGGGCGTCAGGGTCAGGGACACGAAGGCCGACACCAGGATGGTCATGGCGAGCGTGATCGAGAACTCGCGGAACAGGCGGCCCACGATGCCGCTCATCAGCAGGAGCGGGATCAGCACGGCGATCAGCGAGATCGAGATCGACAGGATGGTGAAGCCGATCTCGCCCGCGCCCTTCATGGCGGCCTCGAAGGGCTTCATGCCGTCTTCGAGGTGGCGCTCGATGTTCTCGAGCATCACGATGGCGTCGTCGACCACGAAGCCCACCGAGATGGTGAGCGCCATGAGCGACAGGTTGTCGAGGCTGTAGCCCGCCGCCCACATGAGCGCGACCGCGCCGAGCAGCGCCAGCGGCACCGTGATCGACGGGATGATGGTGGCCCACAGGTTCCGCAGGAACACGAAGATCACCATCACGACGAGCCCGATCGTGAGCATCAGCGTGAACTGGACGTCGTCGACGGAGGCCCGGATCGTGGTCGTACGGTCGGACAGGATGCCGATCTTGATGCTGGCCGGGATCGAGGCCTGCAGGCGGGGCAGCTCGTGCTTGATCTTGTCGACGATGTCGATGACGTTGGCGCCGGGCTGCTTGAAGATGATCAGGAACACGCCGCGCTTGCCGTTCGCCCAGGCGGCTTCCTTGATGTTCTCGGCGGCCGGGACGGCCTTGCCGATGTCGCTCACCCGCACGGGGCCGCCGTTGCGGTAGGCGATGATCGTGTTGTCCCAGCTCGCCGGGTCGAGCAGCTGGTCGTTGGCGTAGATGGTGAAGGATTGGCGCGGGCCGTCGATGTTGCCCTTGGCGGAGTTGACGGTGGTGACCGAGAGGACGTTGCGCACGTCCTCGAGCGAGAGCCCCTTGGTGACGAGCTTGGCGGGATCGATCTGCACGCGGATCGACGGCTTCTGCTCGCCGCCGATGGACACCTGCGAGACGCCGGCGATCTGGCTGATCTGCTGGGCGATCTTGGTGTCGGCGTTGTCGTCCACCACCGTGAGCGGCAGGATGTCGGATGTCGCCGACAGGAGCATGATGGGCGAGTCGGCGGGGTTCACCTTGCGCCAGGTGGGCGGGCTCGGCAGGTTCTTGGGCAATTGTCCCGAAGCCGCGTTGATGGCGGCCTGCACGTCGTTGGCGGCGCCGTCGATGTTGCGGTCGAGGTCGAACTGGATGGTGATCGCCGAGGAGCCGAGCGAGGAGGTCGAGGTGAGCTGCGACACGCCGGGGATCTGGGCGAACTGGCGCTCCAGCGGTTGGGCCACCGAGGACGCCATCGTGTCCGGGCTGCCGCCCGGAAGGGTCGCCGAGACCTGGATCGTCGGGAAATCGACCTGCGGCAACGGCGCGACCGGCAGCAGCGGATAGGCCACGAGGCCCATGCAGAACACCGCCAGCATCAGCAGCGTCGTGGCGATGGGATGCTTGATGAAGGGAGCCGAGATGCCGCCCTTGGCGGGTGCCGCGTCGGCGATCCCGTCGGGGGGCAGGCGCGTGTCGCCGCTCATGCTCAGGAATCCCGCTGCGCGGTCTGGGCCGCGGTGTCGGGCACCTCGCGGACGAGCGTCTGCGACTGGAGCCGGTACTGGCCCGCCGTCACCACCTTCTCGCCGCCCTTGATCCCGTCCGTCACGACCGCCAGGCTGTCGTCCGACAGGCTGACCTTGATGGGACGGATGTCGACCTTGCTGTCCGGGCCGATCACGAAGGCATAGAGCCCGTTCGGCCCGTGCTGGACGGCCTGGAACGGCACCAGCACCACGCCCTTCAGCGTCTTGACCTTGAGGCGCGTCGCGACCGACAGGCCGGGCCACAGCTTGTGGTCGGCATTGGCGAAGGTTCCCTTGAGGCGGATCGTGCCGCTCGACGTATCGATCTCGTTGTTGAAGGTCTCGAGCGAGCCGTCGGCGAGCGGCTTGGAGCCGTCGGACGAGAGGGCGGCGACGTCGAGCGGCCCGGCCTTGCGGCCTTCCGTGATGTCGGTCAGCGTGTTCTCGGGCTCGGTGAAGAGCACCGAGATCGGCTCGATCTGGGCGATCGACACGATGCCGGTGGCGCTCGACGCGTTGACGATATTGCCCTGGTCGACGAGGCGGAACCCGACCCGTCCCGTGATGGGCGCCTTGATGGTGGCGTAGCCGAGCTGGACGGAGGCGTTCTCGATCGCGGCATCGTCGGATGCCACCTGGGCGGTCAGCTGCGCCACCGATGCGGTCTGGGTGTCGAGCGTCTGCCGCGTGACGTAGTTGTTGCCGATCAGCGACTGCGACCGGGCGAGATCCCGTTTGGTATTCTCGAGGTTCGCCGCGTCCTGTTGCTTCTTGGCCTTGGCCTGATCGAGCGCGGCCTGATAGGGGCGCGGGTCGATCTGCACCAGGAGGTCGCCCTGGTGGACGATCTGGCCCTCGCTGAAGTTGATGGTCATCACCTGCCCGTCGACGCGGCTGCGGACCAGCACGGTGTTGTAGGGCTGAACGGTGCCGAGGCTCGTCAGGATCTGCGGGAAGTCGCCGATCCGGGCTTCGGCGGCGCTCACCGGCACGGCGGGCGCCTCCTTCGGCGCGGCCTTCACCTCCTGCTTGGGCCGCACGCGATCGAGGGCGGCCGCGACCACGGGATCGATGCGGTCGAGCGCCGGCTGGACCAGAGGCCGGACGTGATCCCACTCGTATGCGGCACCGGCGCCAACGCCGACGATGGCGAGGGTCAGGATGCGCAGGGTTGTGCGCCGCGGGCGCTCGGTCATCGGCTTTCCTTGCAACGACGTGGACCCGGCCCTATCACGAACGTAACGGTCCCGCAGGACGCCACGTCTCCGACCGGTCCGGGACGAGACGGCATCGACCACTTGGTCCGGCCCGTGCCCGCGGGACCGAACCAGCCAGCGCGGATTGTGCCGCTGCCGGTGACGGTGGAACGCCGATCCTTCTTATGTCTTACAAGTAGGGCCGGCCGGGCGCCGCATCGACTAAAAACTTCTTCATGCGCTGCAATGCAGCATGCGGGCTGCGCCCTTGAGGAAGGACGTCCCCGCACTGAAATAGGCCGGACATCGGCGATGCCCAGCCCCCGGCGCCGACTCCACCGGCCCGGGGCGCCGCAGTCGCGCCGGCAGGGTCGAAGCACGAGCCCGCCGTCGTGCCACGAGGTCGCGTCCGTCGGCTTCAGGGTTTGGGGATCTGGGGCGCGGGAGCGGCCGGCAGCGTGAGGGCGCCCGCGGGAGGACGTTCACGCCGGGGCCGGATGATCCGCACCCCGTTCTGGATCTCGACCTCCTGGTCGTCCGGCGGCGGAAACCCCGGCATCGACTGGCCGGATGCGACCGTCGCGGGAGCGGCCGGCGCTGCCGCCGGGGGCGGCGGGGCCACGGGCTTGGGCGGGGCCACCACACGTTCGATGGGCGCGATGGCCCGCGGATGGCCGCGGTCGCCATTGTCGCGGAACCAGGCGACCGCCACCAGCACCGTTCCTCCCACGACCGCGAGGACCGCGACCGCGACGGCCGGCGAGAGCCGGCGGGACGCCCGGATAGGATCGGCACGGTCGACCCCGAGAGGATCGAAGAGTCCGTCCCCGGCCATGTGCCCCCCTGTCCCGTGCGAGGGGCCCGGATCGGGCCCGGACCGCATCGAACCCTCGTCGGTCGCCGGCGCGCTCAGGGCTGGGCGGGTTTGGGAGCGTCGGTCTTCGAGGCATCCGGCTTGGGGACCTCCGCCTTGGGCGCGTCGGTCTTGGGCGTGTCGCCCTTGGGGGCATCGGCCTTGGCGGCCTCGCTCCGGGTCGAGTCGGGCTTGGTCATGGCGGCGGCCTTCGCGGCATCCTCGGCCGTCGACGCCTTGGTGGTGATGCCGCGCAGGAGGTTCAGGGCGGTGATGAGCTGCCTGTCGTTCTTGGCGTCCAGCGGCACGTAGGCCTGCGAACCCTGCTTCTCGTCCGTCGAGGCGCCGTTCATGAGGTGGCCCTTCAGCGAGGCCTCGCCCTTGGTGTCGTCCTTGCCCTTGAGGTCGTCCGGCACGTCCTCGAGCACCACCTGCTCGGGCTCGATGCCCTTGGCCTGGATCGACCGCCCGGAGGGCGTGTAGTAGCGCGCCGTCGTGAGGCGAAGCGCGCCGTTCTGGCCGAGCGGGATGATGGTCTGGACCGAGCCCTTGCCGAAGGAGCGCGTGCCCATGATGGTGGCGCGCTTGTGGTCCTGGAGCGCGCCGGCGACGATCTCCGAGGCCGAGGCCGAGCCGCCGTTGATCAGCACCACCATGGGCTTGCCGTGGCTGAGGTCGTAGCCGGGCCGGGCGTTGTAGCGCTGGGTCTCGTCGGCGTTGCGGCCGCGCGTCGAGACGATCTCGCCATGGTCGATGAAGGCGTTGGACACTTCGATCGACTGGTCCAGCAGCCCGCCGGGGTTGTTGCGCAGGTCGACGATGTAGCCCTTGAACTTGTCGTTGGGGATGTCGGTCGCGAACTTGGCCATCGCCTGCTTCAGGCCGTCGAAGGTCTGCTCGTTGAACTGCGTGATGCGGATGTAGCCGACGTCGTCCTTGGTCTCGAACTTCACCGACTTGATGGTGATGACGGCGCGGTTGAGCTTGTAGTCGGTGCCGTCCTTGTCCTTGCCGCGGACGATCTTCAGCGTCACGGGCGTGCCGACGGCGCCGCGCATCTTGTCGACGGCCTGGTTCAGCGTCATGCCCGAGACGGCGTCGCCGTCGATGGCGGTGATGAGGTCGCCCGACAGGATGCCGGCCTTCGACGCCGGCGTGTCGTCGATCGGGGTGACGACCTTGATGGTGCCGTCCTCCTGGCTCACCTCGATCCCGAGCCCGCCGAACTCGCCGCGGGTCTGGACCTGCATGTCGCGGTAGGCCTTCGCGTCCATGTAGCTCGAATGGGGGTCGAGCGAGGTCAGCATGCCGTTGATGGCGGCCTCGACGAGCTTGCCCTCGTCCGGCTTCTCGACGTAATCGGTGCGGATCTTCTCGAAGACGTCACCGAACAGGTTGAGGTTGCGATAGGTGTCGGAGTTGGCGGCATGCGCCGGGCTCCCCGCCAGGAGCGTCGTCTGGAGGGCGACCGTCGCGGCCGTCGCGCCGAGCGCCGCGCCCGCCACGACCATGGAAACCTTGCGCATCATCCGCGGACCTTTTCCAATTCGGCTTTCGCCCACCATGGGCCGGGGTCGATCGCCGCCCCATCTTTTCGGAACTCAACATAAAGAACGGGCTGGGCCGCGCCAAGGGCGATCGCCGCCGCCGTCTTGACCGAACCGTCGCCCATCGCGCCCAGGGGCTCGCCCGAGAGCACGAACTGCCCCGGCACCACATCGGTGCGGGCCATCCCGGCGAGGACCACGTAATAGCCGTCGCCCGCATTGACGATCAGCAGTTGCCCGTAGGACCGGTAGGGTCCCGCGAAGGACACCCAGCCGTCCGACGGTGCCGTCACCAGCGCGCCGGGGCGGGTGGCGAGCGAGAGCCCCCGCTCCTGCCCGCCGTAGCTGTCCGCAGATCCATAGGCCTTGATCGTCCGCCCCGCCACGGGCAGCGACAATTGGCCCTTGCTGTCGCCGAAGGCGACGGCCGGCGCGAGACGGGCCGGGTCTCGCGCCGCCGCCGCCGCCTTGGCCTCGATGCCTGCGGCATCGGCTTCCGCGGCCCTGCGCCGCGCCGTATCGGCGGCCCGTGCCGCGTCGGCGGCCCGGCGTGCCGAGGCGACGTCGCTTTCGAGACGGGCCACGAGGTCCCTGAGCCCGGTCGCCTGCCGGGCGAGCTCGGCCGAGCGACGGCCCTCCTCCTCGAGCGTTCCTTCCGCGGCGGTCTGCGCCGTCTGGCGGGCCGCCACCAGGGCGGCGAGCCGGGTCCGCTCCGCCCCGAGCGAGGCGGCTTCGGCCGCGAGGGCGTCGCGCTGTTCCAGGATGGCGGAGCGCAGCCGCGTGAGTTCGGCGAGGTCGGAGGCCAGCGTTTCGGCCGCCCCGCGCATCTCGGGCACGATGGCGCCCAGCAGCATCGCGGTGCGGATGGCCTGCAGCACGTCGTCGGGGCTGGCGAGGAGCGCCGGCAGGGGATGGAGGCTCATGCGCTGCAGCGCCGCCAGGATCGACGCGATCGCGGCACGCCGCGCCTGGAGCGACTGCCGGATCGCGTCCGCGCTGCCGTTCAAGAGGTCGAGCCGCGTTTCCGTCGCCCCGGCCCGCGCCTCGGCGTCGCGCACCCGTGCGGTCGTATCCAGCAGGGCCGCAGTCAGCCGAACGCGGTCGGCGCGGATCGACTCGAGGTCGGCCTCCGCCCGGCGCCGGTCGGCCTCGGCCCCCGCGGCGGCGGCGCTGGCATCGTCGGACTCGCGGCGGCGTGCGTCGAGCGGGTCGGAGGTCACCGCCTGCGCGGCCCCCTCCTCGGCCCGGACCGGGCCGCAGGCCGCCCCGGCGCCGAACAGCGCCGCGAGGACCATCGCCCGCCATCCGAATCCCGAAGCCGATCGCATCGTCGATGAGTCCCGCGTCGGATCCCGATCCGACGCATGTTGCGACGCTACCGGCCGGTCGAGTCGCCATTGTGGCGGCGAGATTGCCGGAGCGAGGCGGCGTCCCCGGCGCGCGTCAGTCCAGCCAATCCGGGACGCGGTCGAGGCCGATGAGGTCCTCGTAGGAGGTCCGGGGCCGGATCACGGCGAACCGGTCCCCGTCCACCAGCACCTCGGGCACCAGCAGCCGCGTATTGTAGGTGCCGGCCTGGACGGCCCCATAGGCGCCGGCCGACAGCACCGCCAGCAGTTCGCCGGCCTCGACGGGGGGCAAGGGCCGGGCACGGGCGAGGTAATCGCCCGTCTCGCAGACCGGCCCGACGACGTCGGCCGGCTCCGGCGCGCCACCACGGGCCTCCTCGACCGGGACGATCTCGTGATGGGCCTCGTAGAGGGTGGGCCGGATGAGGTCGTTCATGGCGGCGTCGACGACGACGAAGCGCTTGTCGCCCCCATGCTTGACCAGCACCACGGCGGTGACGAGCGCCCCCGCGTTGCCGACGAGATAGCGGCCCGGCTCCAGCACGAGCGTGACGTCGGCGAGCGCGAAATGCTTCTTCGCCAGCGCCGCATAGGGCTCGGGGCCGAAGGCTGCCGCGTCCTGGCCGGCCCGGTAGGGAATGCCGAGCCCGCCCCCGAGGTCGACGTGGTCGATGGCGTGGCCCTCGGCCCGCAGCATGGCCAGCGTCTCGGCCATGACGGCGAAGGTGCGGTCGAAGGGCTTGAGGTCGGTGATCTGCGAGCCGATGTGGGTGTCGATCCCCGTCACGGCGATGCCGGGCAGGCGGGCCGCTTCGGCATAGACCTCCCGGGCGCGCGAGACCGGGATGCCGAACTTGTCCTCGGCTTTGCCGGTCGAGATCTTGGCATGCGTTCCCGCGTCGATGTCCGGGTTGAGCCGCAGGGCGATCCGCGCGGTGGCGCCCTTCGCGGCGGCCAGCCCCGACAGCATCAGGAGCTCGGGCTCGGACTCGACGTTGAAGCAGTGGATGTCCTCGTCGAGCGCCAGGGCCAGCTCGCCCATGGTCTTGCCGACGCCCGAGAAGGTGATCCGGCTGCCGGGCACGCCCGCCGCGCGGGCGCGGCGCAATTCGCCGCCCGACACGACGTCCATGCCCGCGCCCAGCCCGGCGAAGACCCGCAGCACGGCTTGGTTGGAGTTCGCCTTCATGGCGTAGCACACCAGGCTGCGCAGCGGCGTGAAGCCGGCCGCGAATGCGCGGTACTGCGCCGCCATGGCGCGGCGCGAGTAGCAGTAGAACGGCGTGCCGACCTCGGCGGCGATCGCCGCGATGGCGGTGTCGTCGGCGTGGAGGGCGCCGTCCCGGTAGGTGAAAGCGGTCACGGGGCGGGTCTTCTACAGGATCGGGTCGAGCACGAAGGGCTGATTGGGCGCGCGGATCGGCGGGTTGGGGACCCGTTTGTGGAGCCCGCTCTTCGAGTCCTTGGCCTTCTCGGCCGCCGCGATGGATTCGGGGGTCGGCGGCGGCTCGAGGCGCCCGCGCCGGCCGCAGCCTCCCAGGACCATCCCGACGGCCAGCACCAGGAGAATGGCCCGGACGGCCGGAAGGGGATGGGGACGCGGCAAGATCATCTCCGGGGAACGCGGCAGCACTCGGTCGCACTCATAGCGACCTTCGTGCGAGAAAGCTTTAGGCTTCGGCCGCGGGACCGGCCCGGGCGGGCCGAAAGTTCGCGCCTGCGCCGAGGATGTCACGCCCGCATGCCAGCCCTGGGGTCCCCCTCGCTCGACCAGCTCCGGACCTTCCTCGCCGTGGCCCAGGAAGGCAGCTTCTCGGCGGCGGCGCGCCAGCTGAACCGGCGCCAGTCGGTCGTGAGCTACACGATCGCCAACCTCGAGGAGCAGCTCGGCGGCCTCCGGCTGTTCGACCGGGCCGGCCGCCGGCCGACGCTGACGGAAGCGGGGCGCACCCTGCTGGCCGAGGCCCGCAAGGTGTCGCTCGGCGTCGATGGATTGAGGGCCCGCGCCGCGGGACTGATGGCGGGCCTCGAACCGGAGCTCGCCGTCGCGGTCGACGTCATGCTGCCGACCGGGACCCTGGTGGGCGCCCTGGTGGCGTTCCGCGCCGCCTTCCCGACCGTGACGCTGCGCCTGTCGGTCGAGGCGCTCGGGGCGGTGGCGAAGCTCGTCCTCGACAAGACCTGTGCGGTCGGCGTCAGCGGGCCGCTCGTGCGCGCCATCGGCGAGCTCGAACAGCGGGACATCGGCGGCGTCCGCATGCTCCCCGTGGCGGCACCCGGCCACCCGCTCGGCGCCCGCCGCGGCCCCATTCCCCCGGCCGACCTGCGCGAACACGTGCAGCTCGTCCTGACCGACCGCTCGGACCTGACCAAGGGACAGGACTTCAACGTGCTCTCGCCCGAGACATGGCGGCTCGGCGACCTCGGCGCGAAACACGCCTTGCTGCTGGCGGGCCTCGGCTGGGGCAGCATGCCCGACGCCATGGTGCAGCGCGACCTCGCGGCCGGGCGGCTCGTCGCGCTCGACATCGCGGGCCGGATCCCGCACGACTACAGGATCTTCGCGGTGCACCGCGTCGACGCCCCGCCCGGCCCGGCGGGGCGCTGGTTCATCGACCGGCTCGCGGGCGCACCCGCCGCGGCAACCCAGCAGGCCGCCGCGGCGGCCCGATAGGTGTCGTGCGGCGGCGCGATCGACATCGTCACCTGAACCCGGCGAGCCGTTCCTCGGCGAGGTCGAGCAGACGAAGCGCGTCCGCACCGGGACGATGCACGAAGCCGATGGCCCGCGGCAGGTGCGCCGGGATGCCCGTGACCCAGCGCAGGCGCACGTCGTTCCCGTTGACGCCGCCGCCGACCGGCGTGCCGGGCCGGCCCTGTCGCGCGAGCTCGATCATCGCCGCCGCCGTCGCGCCGGGGCGTCTGATCGGCGCCGTGACGGTGAAGAGCACAATCTGCTTCTCCGGCACGAACTCGGCCATGCCGGCCTCTAACCTTCGGACGAGCCGCACCACCACCTTGTCGAACCTCAAGCGGAAGCCGGCGCGACCGGCCGTCTCGGCGAGATCACGCTCCACATCGGTCAGTCCCGGCAGTGTCTGATCGAACGCCATCGCGCTTGGCCTCGTCCGGTCTCCATAAAGCCGACCCTGTCCGCGCCTCGGGCAGGACCGTCCGACGGACCCGGGCCGAGCCTTCACCCTCCCAGGATCCCAAGAGCCGAACCGCGTCGTGCCGCCTCGCCACGGGCCTGGCGCTCGGCCCGGCACGGTCGGCACCTACGGCCTCGGCAGGTTCCGCGGCTGGAAGCGGGCCGGTGCCGGATAGGTGAGGACACCGTCCTCGAGCTTGAAGCCCGAGCCGGGCGGAGGGGGCGCGCTCGGCGAGAGCTGGCGCTCCGGCGCGCCGGAACGCTGGGCCAGCGCGGGGGGCGGACTCGGCCGGCCGGGCCGGCCCTGGATCAACGGCGCCGAGCCGCCCCGCTGCGGCGGCACCGGCAGGCCCGCGCCCCGGATGACCAGCGGCGCGGGTTCCACCGTCAGGGGCCGGGCGGCGAACCGGACCGTCCGCCCGGTGCTGCCGGGGGACGGCGTGACGCTGTGCTCGCTCGGCGTATCGACGATGTCGACGCCGTCCCAACTCGGCCGGAACGCGGCGCGGCCGGCCGCGCCGCCGGGCGGCCACGCCATGCAGGACGCGTAGCGGCGGGTGCACAGGGCCTGGCTGGCGAAGGAGGGCGTCTTCGCTTCGTATTCGCTGCGGGCGTTGGCGAAGGCCGTGTGGCAGGTGGCGGCCGGGAGCGTGCGGGCCGCGACGCAATCCGCCTCGGCTCCGTAGGACGCGAAACGGCTGGGGCCGGAGGCCTGGGCGCCGCCGGCCAGCAGCAGCGCGGGCAGCGCCACGCCCCACACCTTCCGCCTCACCCGCGCTTTTCCCACCGACCGTCCTCGTTCTGCTGCCAATAGGCTACGCCGTGCCCGGCCTTTTTCAAGTCGGCCCACTGCCGGCGAGCCCCTGCCCGCTCGTCCGCGTCGTTGCCGTCGAACATCAGCACCACGCGTTCGTAGGGCGAAGCGTCGAGGGCGGCGGCCGCCTCGGTGCCGTCTACCATGAAGCGGATCGCGGCGCCGTTGGGGTTGTCGGTCTCGGTCGTCAGCACGATGGGCTGGAGCCGGAAATCGCCGTCCCGCACCGTCCCGTGCGGCAGGAAGCTCGCCTCGTCGTAGGTCCACAGCACCTGGTCGAGCGCGTCGACCCGCTCGGGGCTGGCGGCCTGGACGACGGCACGCCAGCCGCGCTGCACGGACTTCTCCAGCAGCGCCGGCAGGGCCCGGTCGAGCGGCCAGCGATCGAGATGGTAGAACCAGACTTCGGCCACCGACGGCTCAGCCCTCGTAGTGGTCCGCCACGAGCCGGTCGAGCAGGCGCACGCCCCAGCCCGAGCCCCAGCTCTGGTTGATGTCGTCCGAGGGGGCCCCCATGCCGGTCCCCGCGATGTCGAGGTGGACCCAGGGCGTGTCGTTGGCGAAGCGCTGCAGGAACTGGGCGGCGGTGATCGAGCCCGCATGGCGGCCGCCGGTGTTCTTCATGTCGGCGAACTTCGAATCGATCAGCTTGTCGTAGGCCGGGGTCAGGGGCAGCCGCCACACCTTCTCGCCCGTCGCCTTGCCGGCCGCGTGCAGCCGCTCGGCGAGTTCGTCGTCGTTGGAGAACAGCCCCGCATGTTCGCTGGCGAGCGCCACCAGGATGGCGCCGGTGAGCGTGGCGAGATCGATCATGAACCGCGGCTTGAACCGGTCCTGCACGTACCAGAGCAGGTCGGCGAGGACGAGGCGGCCTTCCGCATCCGTGTTGATGATCTCGATCGTCTGTCCCGACATGGACGTCACGATGTCGCCGGGGCGCTGCGCCCGCCCGTCCGGCATGTTCTCGACGAGGCCGATGATGCCGACGGCGTCGACCTTGGCCTTGCGGGCCGCGAGCGCGTGCATCAGCCCCACCACGCAGGCCGCGCCCGCCATGTCGCCCTTCATGTCCTCCATGCCGGCCGCACCCTTGATGGAGATGCCGCCCGTGTCGAAGGTGACGCCCTTGCCCACGAAGGCCACGGGCGAGGCGCCCCCGCCCGCGCCGTTCCAGCGCATCACGACGACGCGCGACTCGTGGGCCGAGCCCTGGCCCACGCCGAGCAGCGCCCCCATCCCGAGGCGCTCCAGCGCCGGGATGTCGAGGATCTCGACCTCGACGCCGAGCCGCGACAGTTCCGCGGCGCGCCGGGCGAACTCGACCGGATAGAGGACGTTCGGCGGCTCGTTGACGAGCGTGCGGGCGAGTTCGACGCCGTCGGCGATGCCGGCCGCCGCCTCGGCCAGCCGCTTCACGGCCGCGAGGTCGGCGACCGCGAGCGTGACGGCGGCCGGCTCACGCTTGTCCTCGTCGTCCTTGGGCTTGGTCTTGTAGCGGTCGAACTTGTAGGCGCGGAGCTGCAGCCCCTGGGCGAAGTCGGCCGCGGCGCGCGGCGAGGCCGCGGCACCCGGCAGGTCGAACAGCACCGTCGCCCGGGTTCCGGCCCGCAGCTTGCCCATCACGAAGCCGCCGAGCGTGACCGTGTCGCTGCCGTCGGGCCCGGCGGCCGCGGCCTTGCTCTCGATGCCGACGACCAGGAGCCGCCCGTAGCCGATCCCGGGCGGGGCCAGGATCTCCAGCGCCGACTTGGCCTTGCCCTTGAAGCCGGAAGCCGCGGCCGCGGCCGCGATCGTGCCGGCGGCGCCCCCCAGCGCCTGGCGGGCGGGCGCCGTCGGGGCGAGGTCCGCGCCGACGAAGACCACGAGCGTGTCCTGGGGGTCCGCCGCTGCGGCCTGCCGGACCTCGGACAGCGAGGTGAATGCGATCGTGACGAATTCGGACATCGGTCAACTCTCGGCGCGGTCCGGGACCGCGGGGATGCGGCGCGCCGCGGCGTCATGAACCCGAGAACATACCGGTTCGACCGGGTGAGCCAAGGGGCGGCGCATCCCTTTTTTTCGCCCAAAATTGACCGCCTGGACGCGCGATAGCGTGATCCGGCCGCAACGGCAGCCGGCGAAATCCTCGCCGCGCCCGCCCGGCCGGGCGGGAAGGCTTGCGCGACCGCCGGGCCCCTTCTACCCCTGACGGGCAGGGCGAGCGGGGGCCGTCCCTCATGGATCCAACGCGGTCCCAGCCTGACCGGAGCAGCATGTCGCTCGTCGAGACCTATATCTTCCGCATCGTGCGCTCGTCGTTTCTGGTCGCGCTGGGCGTCCTGACGGCCGTGATCTGGGTGACCCAGGCCCTCAAGGAATTCGATCTCCTCACCACCAAGGGGCAGTCGCTGCTGGTGTTCCTCGGCGTGACGGCGCTCGGCATCCCGGCGCTGGTCATGGTCATCGCCCCCATCGCGCTGTTCATCGCCGTCCTCTATGCGCTGAACAAGCTGAACGGCGACAGCGAGCTCATCGTGATGAGCGCCGCCGGCCTGTCGCCGACGCGGCTGCTGCGCCCCTTCGCCACGCTGACGGTGCTGGTGACCCTGCTGGTCGCCGGCATGTCGCTCTACGCCATGCCGTGGAGCTTCCACGAACTGCGCGACCTCGTGATGAAGATCCGGGCCGATTTCATCACCCACGTGGTGCGCGAGGGCACGTTCACGACGCTCGACCAGGGCTTCATCTTCCACTACCGCGAGCGCGGCCAGGACGGATCGCTGCACGGCATCCTCATGGAGGACCGGCGCGACCCCAACCACATCTCCTCCTACGTGGCGGACAGCGGCCAGACGTGGTCGAGCGACGACAACAACTACCTCGTCCTCAACGACGGCTCGATCCAGCGCCACCAGCCTGGCAGCAAGGACGCCGCCATCGTGGCGTTCCAGCGCTATGCGCTCGACCTCGCGCAGTTCGGCGCCGAGGGCGAGGGCGCGCCACTGCGCCCGCGCGAGCGCTCGACCCGCGAGCTGATGCATCCGGACCTCAAGGACCCCGCGGTGAAGTTCCAGGAGGGCCGCTACCGGTCGGAACTGCACGACCGCTTCTCGGGCCCGCTCTACGCCCTCGCCTTCGGCATGATCGCCTTCGCGGCCCTGTCCCAGCCCCGCACCACCCGGTCGGGCAACTGGAAGGCCATGGTGGGCGCCGTGCTGGCGGTCGCGGCCGTGCGGGGCGCGGGCTTCGCGGCCTCGGGCTTCGTCGCGAAATCGTCGGCCTGGATCCCGGCCGATTATGCCGTGCCGCTGCTGGGGCTCGCCGGGGCGCTGGTCTTCATCTTCGGGAGAGGCCTGCGGCTCCCGCGGCTGAAGCCCGTGCGCATGCCCGTCGCGCAGGCCGCGTGAGGGCGCCGTGGTCGGACGCACCTTCGCCGGCTACCTGTCGCGAAACTTCGCCAGGTCCATCCTGATGGTCTTCGGCCTGCTCTTCGCCATCATCTATCTCAGCGACTTCGTCGAGCTGCTGCGCCGCTCGGGCGACGCGAAGGGCGCCACGACGCCGGGCATCGCCTTCCTGTCGCTGCTGCGCGTCCCCACCATCACCGAGCAGATCTTCCCGTTCTCGGTGCTGTTCGGCGCCATGTTCGCCTTCCTCAACCTCACCCGGAAGCTGGAGCTCGTCGTGGCGCGCGCCGCCGGCCTCTCGGTGTGGCAGTTCATCATGCCGCCGCTCGGCGTGGCCCTGCTGCTCGGCATCGTCACGACGGCGATCTACAATCCCGTCGCGGCGGTCTCCAAGCAGCGTGCCGAACGGCTCGAGACCCGCATGTTCGGCAAGACCGGTTCCGAGCAGGTCGACACGGCGTTCTGGATCCAGCAGGACGGCATCGACGGCCAGACGATCCTGCGCGCCGACCGCGCCAGCGACGGCGGGGCCGAGCTCAGCGGCATCACGGCCTTCGTCTACGACCGCGACGGCAGCTTCATGGAGCGCGTCGAGGCCGACCACGGCACGCTGCACGAGGGCTACTGGGCGCTCGACGATGCCAAGGTGATGGCGCCGGGCGAGCCGCCGCGCGACGTGAAGACCGAGATCGTCGCCACCAACATCACGCCCGAGCAGGTGCAGCAGAAGTTCACCGCGCCCGATTCCGTGCCGTTCTGGAGCCTGCCGGGCATCCGCGACAGCACCGAGCGGGCGGGGCTCAACGCCATCGGCTACGAGTTGCAATACCAGAAGCTGCTCGCGCGGCCGCTCCTGTTCATGGCCATGATCCTCGTCGCCGCGGCGTTTTCCTTAAGATTCTTCCGCTTTGGTGGCATCGCCCGCATGGTGGCGGGTGGAGTGGCGGCGGGCTTCGTGCTCTACGTCGCCACGAAGCTCGTCGGCGATCTCGGCGGCGCCGGTCTCCTGAGTGCCCCCGTGGCGGCGTGGTCTCCCGCGGTCGTAGGGAGCATGCTGGGGTCCCTCGCCTTGTTGTACCAGGAGGATGGCTGATGGGGCGGCGTTCTGGCCCCGGCGTTGACGGGGCCATTCCCTTCCGGCGTGGGCGGGTGCGGATGCGCGCACGACCGCAGGCGTCGACCGTTACACATCAGACAGTGGTGGACCGGCTGATCGACACGAGCATGACCAGGGTATGGACCGGAGCCGCGGCACGGCGATGCGCCTGCGCGGCCCTGGCGTTCACCTTCATGGGCGGAGCCGGCCATGCGGCCTCGCCCGCGGCGCCAGCCCCGGCCGCCGCCGCTCCGGCCGGCCAGCCCGAGCCCAAGAAGGACCGGCTCCTCGTCGAGGCCAAGCAGCTCGTCTACAACCGCGACACCAACGTGGTGTCGGCGGAAGGCAACGTGCAGCTCTACTACCAGGGCCGCGTGCTGGAGGCCGACAAGGTCATCTACGACCGCAACACCAGCCGCGTCTTCGCCAGCGGCCACGCCAAGATGACCGAAGCGGACGGCTCGACCACCTACAGCGACAAGTTCGAGCTGACGGACGACTTCAAGACCGGCTTCGTCGACAGCCTGTCGACCGTCTCCAAGGACAAGACCTTCTTCACCTCGCCCCGCGCGGAGCGGACCGAGGGCGAGACCACGACGCTCGAGAAGGGCACCTACACGGCCTGCGCGCCCTGCGCGGCCCACCCCGAACGGCCGCCGCTCTGGCAGGTGAAGGCGATGAAGATCGTCCACAAGGCCGACGAGCAGATGATCTACTTCGAGGATGCCACCCTCGAGCTCTACGGCGTGCCGATCGCCTACGTGCCCTATTTCTCGACGCCCGATCCCACGGTGTCGCGCAAGACCGGCTTCCTCACGCCTCATTACGTGACGGAGTCGCGGCTCGGCGTCGGCGCCGCGCAGCCGTTCTTCTGGAACATCGCGCCGAACTACGATCTCACGCTGACCCCCACCGTGCTGTCCAAACAGGGCTTCTTCGGCGAGGTGGAATGGCGCCACCGGCTCGAGACCGGCTCCTATTCGGTGCTCGCGACCGGGATCGACCAGCTCGATCCCACCGCCTATGCCAAGCAGCCCTTCGGCACCGGCGACCGCGATTTCCGCGGCTCGATCGAGTCGAGCGGCAAGTTCTTCATCAACCAGAACTGGCGGTACGGCTGGGATGTCGCGCTCTTCAGCGACAAGTACTTCGTCCAGGACTACAACGTCCGCTCGTCGAGCCTCGGCACGGACTACATCCGCGAGTCGATCTCGACCGCCTACATGACGGGCCAGGGGGACCGGAGCTACTTCAACCTGCAGGGCTACCGCATCGTCGGCCTGTCGCAGTTCGATCTCAACAAGCAGCAGCCCCTCGTTCTGCCGAGCGTCGACTACAATCGCACGTTCGGGCTGGCGCCCGACCAGACGGCGGGCGTCGGCGGCGAGGTCAAGGTCGACTTCAACCTGACGAGCCTCAGCCGCACCGCGGCCGCCTACCAGGCGACCGGCTCGCGCCTCCTCGATTCGGCCTTCTCGCTCTACGACGTGTGCCCCACCTCGCCGACCCCCGTGCCGGGCCTGCCCAACTACAAGCCGCCGTCCTGCTTCCTGCGCGGCATCGCGGGCGATTACTCGCGCGCCTCGACGCAGGTGTCCTGGGAGCGCAAGTTCATCGACCCGATCGGCGAAGTGTGGAAGCCCTTCGCCTTCGTGCGGGCCGACGGCCGCTGGCTGAACCTCAACGAGAGCGACTCGTTCAACTTCACCAGCGCCGGCGGCTCCTCGACCATCGCCAATGCCGACCAGGCCAATTTCTTCGGCACCCACAACGAGAACATCAGCGGCGACGTGGTGCCGGGCGTCGGCCTGGAATATCGCTACCCGTTCCTGGCCTCGACGAGCTGGTCGAAGCAGGTCATCGAGCCGATCGCCCAGGTGATCGCACGGCCCAACGTCGCCCAGGCCGGGAAGACGCCGAACGAGGACGCCCAGAGCCTCGTCTTCGACGACACGACCCTGTTCCAGTGGAACAAGTACTCGGGCTACGACCGCGTCGAGGGCGGCGTGCGGGCCAACGTGGGCGCGCAATACACCGTGACGTTCCCGACGGGCGGCTACGTCAACGCCCTCTTCGGCCAGTCCTACAACCTCGCCGGCAAGAACCCCTACGCCATCGCGGACATTTCCAACGTCGGCCTGCAATCGGGCCTCGACACCGACCGTTCGGACTATGTCGGCCGGGTGCTGGTGGCGCCGACGTCGAACTTCTCCCTCGAAGCCAAGGGGCGCTTCGACAGCAGGACCTTCGACCCCAAGGCCATCGACCTTATCGGCACCGCGAGGTTCCTGGGCACCAGCACCAGCGTGCAATATTCCAACTACGCCGCCCAGCCGCTCATCGGCTACGTGAACGACCGCTCGGGCGTGCTGATCGGCGAGCGCTTCGATTTCCTCGACCACTACTACGTGAACGGCAACGCCACGCTGGAGCTCAACCCCTACAAATATGACATCAACACGGGGCAGTACGACCTCAAGACCGGGCACCCGCAGTTCGCCGTGATCGGGGCGGGCCTCGGCTACCAGGACGACTGCACCACCTTGAGCGTGAACTACTCGCGGTCCTACACGAATTCGACCTATGGCTTCGCGTCGGACCAGAACATCAACCAGACGGTGCTGGTCAGCCTCACGCTGCGCACCCTGGCCGACTTCAAGCTCAATCAGAGCCTGGGGAACACCTCGACGGTGCAGGACGGCGTGTTCAAATAATCGCCACGCTTCTGGTATGGGTGACGGAGCCGCCTCCCACAGGGCCCCTTCACCGACGGACGATCTCGTGACGCTGACCCGCCTTTCCCCCGTTTCCTCGGCAGCGCGCGCCGCCGCGCTCCTCCTCGCCGTCGCGGGCGCGTCGGCGGGCCTCGGCACGGCACCCGCGGCCGCGCAGGCCGTCGTGACGGCCGTCAACGGCGACCCGATCACGAGTTTCGACGTCTCCGAATACGGCAAGATCCTCCGGCTGGAGCGCAAGCCGGCCTCCCAGGCCGATGCGCTCGAAGCCGTGGTGGGTGACCGCCTCCGCTACGACGAGGCCCGCCACTGGGGCATCGACGCCTCCGACAGCGACCTCACGGCGGCACTGCAGAAGATGGCGGCCTCGGTCAAGATGGACACGCAGAGCTTCTCGCAGGCGGCCGGCAAGGCCAAGATCGACATCGACACGATCCGGCTGCACCTGCGCTCCCAGGCCGCCTGGGACAACCTCGTGCGGACCCGCAACAAGGGTGTCGGCGTCTCGGAAGAGGAGATCGCGGCCGCCATCGCCAAGGGCGGCACCGACAAGGTCACCAACTACCGCCTCCAGCAGGTCATCTTCGTGCTGCCGGTCAATCCCACGCCGGCGATCGTCGAGGCCCGGATCGCCGAGGCCAAGGCGCTGCGCAACCGCTTCGACGGGTGCGAGACCGGCCTGCAATTGGCCCGCTCGCTGCCCAACGTCGCCATCAAGGAGCCGATGAACCGCAGCTCGGACGCTCTGAGCCCGGGCCTGCGCAAGGTGCTGTCCGAAACCCAGCGCGGGATGCTGACCGTGCCGGACCGCAGCACCAACGGCGTCGAGATGGTGGCGGTCTGCGACAAGGACGACGCCAGGGACGACACCACGCTGCACGAGCAGGTCCAGAAGAACCTCATCGCCGAGAAGCTCGTGGCGGTGTCGGCGCAGATGTACAAGGACCTGCGCAAGACCGCGGTGATCAGCAAGAACTGACGCGCCGGGATCCCCCGGCGCCTGCCGCACTCCAGGGCCGATCGCCCCGGGGCCGGGCGCCGCCCGTGACGAATTCGCTTCACCTCGTCCAAGCGCCCGGAACGCAACGACGTGGGGTGGATGAACCGTCCCGCCGCCCCCGCCCCACGCCGCAGTTCGGAGCCGCGATCGATTTGTCCGACGATGGGTTGCCGCCGCTGCGCGACGTGGTCGAGGCCTGCGGCATCGCGCCGAGCCGGGCGCTCGGGCAGAACTTCCTCTTCGATCTCAACCTCACGCGCCGTATCGCCCGGGCGGCGGGCCCCCTGGCGGGCGTGCCCGTCGTCGAGGTGGGGCCGGGCCCCGGCGGCCTCACCCGCGCGCTGCTGGCCGAAGGCGCCGATGTCGTGGCGATCGAGCGCGACCCCCGCTGCCTGCCGGCGCTGGCCGCCATCGCCGACCGTTATCCCGGCCGGCTGACCGTGATCGAGGGCGACGCCCTCGCGCTCGTGCCGTCCGGCCTGCCGCGCCGGACCGACGGCCGGCCGTGGCGCGTCGTCGCCAACCTGCCCTACAACGTGGCGACGCCCTTGCTCACGGGCTGGCTCGAGAGCGAGCCCTGGCCGCCGTGGTTCGACCGCCTGGTCCTGATGTTCCAGCGGGAGGTCGCGGAGCGCATCGTGGCGACGCCCGCCGAGCGCGCCGACTACGGGCGCCTCGGCGTGCTGTGCGGCTGGCGCACGGAGGCCCGCATCCTGTTCGATGTCGCGCCGTCCAACTTCGTCCCGCCGCCGAAGGTGGTGTCGAGCATCGTCGAACTCGTGCCCCGTCCGGCGCCCCTGCCCTGCGCGGCCGCGGCCCTGTCGCGCGTGACCGCGGCCGCCTTCGGGCAGCGGCGCAAGATGCTGCGCCAGGCGCTGAAGGGCCTCTCCACGCCGCGGGGGCCGGTCGACGTGAAGGACCTCCTGGAGCGCGCCGGCATCGCGGAGACGGCGCGGGCCGAGACGCTGGACATCGCCGCCTTCGTCCGCCTGGCCGACCTCGTGGGCTGACGCCGGAGCTTTCAGGCCTCGGCGGCGAGCGCCTGGACGAACCCCGCCACCGCCGGCTCGGTCCGGACGCGCCGCAACCGTTCGGCCGACAGGATCGACACCACGTCGGCCAGCGTGCGCTGCAGGTCGTCGTTGACGAGGACGTAGTCGTAGAGCGACCAGCGCGTGATCTCGTTGCGCGCCGCCTCGAGCCGTCGGGCGATGACCTCGGGCCTGTCCTCGGCCCGGCGTTCCAGCCGGGACCTCAGTTCCCGCATCGACGGGGGCAGGATGAAGACGGTGGCGACGTCCTCGCGCGCCCGCGCCCTGATCTGCTGCGTGCCCTGGTAGTCGATGTCGAACAACACGTCGCGCCCGTCGCGCAACAGCGTCTCCACGGGCGCGCGGGGCGTGCCGTAGAAGTTGCCGTGGACCTCGGCCCATTCGAGGAGATCGCCGGCCTCGCGCAGCTCGTGGAACCGGTCCGGGGTCAGGAAGTGGTAGTGCACTCCGTCGACCTCGCTCGACCGCCGCAGCCGCGTCGTGACCGACACCGACAGCGTGAGGTCGATGTCCTCCTTCTGCAGCAGCATGCGCGTGAGCGTGGTCTTGCCGGCCCCGGAGGGCGAGGAGAGGATCAGCATCAGACCGCGCCGCGGCGGGATGGTGGCGGGGGTCCCGTCGGGAGGCATTGTCACGCTCATTCCAGGTTCTGAACCTGTTCTCGGAATTGATCGATCTCGGTTCGGAGTTCAAGGCCGATGGTGGTCAGCCCCGCGTCGTTGGATTTGGCGCAGAGCGTCCCGGCCTCGCGCCCGAGCTCCTGCGCCAGGAAGTCGAGCCTCCGGCCGACCGGACCACCCTCCGCGATCAGGGCCTCGGCCGCGGCACGGTGCAAGGCCAGGCGGTCGAGCTCCTCGCGCACATCGGCCTTGGCGGCCATGAGGATCGCCTCCTGGTGCAGCCGGACGGCGTCGAGCGCCGGCACGGCGCCCGAGAGTTCGGCGACGCGGCGCGCCAGGCGGGCGCTCAGCGCCGCGGCACTGCGGCCAGGGGCGGCCTCGGCGGCCGCGACGAGGCGCTCGATCCCGGACAGGCGGGCGCAGAGCACCCGGCCGAGCCCGTCGCCCTCCGCCGGCCCGCATGGCGCAGAGCGCCGACAGCGCCTCGTCGAGCCCCGCCAGGAGCGACTCGGTCAGCCCGCCGTCCCCGCCGGACCCGTCCCCGCCCTCGGCGTCGGACACCTCCACGACGCCCGGGAGCGCCAAGAGACCGTCGAGCGTGGCGGGCGCGAGCCCCGGCGGCAGCGCGATCTCCGCCACGGCCGCCATCAGGGCGTCGAGCTTGGCGCGGTCGATCCGTGCCGTCTGCCGGGGCGCGGGACGCTGCAGCGTCAGGACGGCATGAACCGTGCCGCGCTTCACGCGCGCCGCGATGCGGGCGCGGCAGGGCGCTTCCAGGGCATCGAGCCCCGGCGGCAGGCGCAGCCGGAGTTCCAGCCCCTTGGCGTTGACGGTTTTCAGCTCCCAACTCCAGGTCGCGCCGCCGGCGGCACCCGCCACCCGCGCGTAGCCCGTCATGCTGGACAGGCCGGAGCCCGTCGACCCGGCGGGCCGCATCATGTCAGTGGGCCGCGGCGGCACGGCGCGCGGTCGAGGTCGGGAGCGGCGCGGCGAAGCTCGGCACGGTCTTGGCCGTCATGAGGTCGTAGGACTTGTCGAGGAGCGGATCGAGCTTGGTGCCCTCGGACGCGTCGATGATCCGGCCCCTGCCCGGCGTCGGCTTGTTGGGTGCCAGGGGCGCGCCCTGATCGGCGCTGACGACCTCGGCCGAGAGCGGCAGCGTGGCAGGTCCGGTGGCGGTCCCGTAGCGGGCCGCGCGGGCCTTCTCGTCGGCCCGCTGGGCGGCCGAGACCGGGAAGGTCATGCCCGAGCCCTTGCCGGCGGCGGCCAGTGCCCGCTCCTCGGCCGATCCCGGGGGCGCGACGCCGAAGAAGGCGGCGCTGTCGGTCGGCGGCGGGTCGCCCGGCCCGTCCGGGTCGAGCGACGCGGTCTGGTCCGGCGACAAGGGCGCGAAGCGGGTCGCGGCGTCGCCGCCGGTCATCAGGGCGACGGGCGGCGGCACCGTGCCGGCCAGCAGCGTGCGGGCGGCGGAGCCGGCGGCCATATCGAACCGGCCCGTGAGGGCGCCGTAGACCGGCACCGACGGAGACCCGTCGGACCTCTGCTTCGGCGAGGCCGGCGCCGCCCCGCCCGGGACCGTGCCGACGGCCTTGTCGAGATCGGGCGAGACCTTGTCCTTGGCGTCCTTCTCGAGCTGGCGCCAGCGCTGGACGTTCTGCCGGTGCTGGTCGAGCGTCTCGGCGAAGGCGTGTCCGCCGGTGCCGTCCGCCACGAAGTAGATGTCCTTGGTGCGCGAGGGATTGACGACGGCTTCCATGGCGGCGCGGCCGGGATTGCAGATCGGCCCCGGCGGCAGGCCCGAGATCGCGTAGGTGTTGTAGGGCGTCTTCTGCTCGATCTCGCTCTTCAGGATGCCGCGGCCCAGCGTCGCCTTGCCGCCGACGAGCCCGTAGACGATCGTCGGGTCGGACTGGAGCGGGATCCCGCGGGCCAGCCGGTTGACGAAGACGCCCGCCACGCGCGGCCGCTCGTCGGCCTTGCCGGTCTCCTTCTCGACGATGGAGGCGAGCGTCAGCATGTCGTAGGGCGACCTGATGGTCGTGTCCGGGGCGCGGTGCGCCCAGACCTCGGCCGCGATCTTCTTCTGCTCCAGCGCCATGGTGCGCAGCAGCTGCTCGCGGGTCGTGCCGCGGGCGAACTTGAACGTGTCGGGCATCAGCGTGCCCTCCTTGGGGACCGACCGGATGTCGCCCGTGAGGATGTCGTCGGCCTTGAGCCGGTCGCAGATCTGCTCGCTGGTCAGCCCTTCGGGGATGGTGATGGCGTGCAGGATCTGCCGGCCGCTCACCAGCGTGTCGATGACGTCGCGCAGGCTGGCGTTCTGCTTGAACATGTATTCGCCGGCCTTGATCTTGCTGCGCTCGCCTTCGGCGTAGAGCGTGCCGGTCATCAGGGTGGCGCTGTCGATCACGCCTTCCTGTTCGAGCTGGCCGACGATGTCGCCGACATCCGTGCCGGGCGTGATGATCACGACCTTGTCGGCCGGCAGCGGACCGGGCGCGTCGATGCGCTGGACCGCCAGCGAGACGAGGATGACCAGACCCACGGCGGCGATGCCGAGGAACGACAACACGCCGCTGACCGTGGCCACGATGGGCCGCGCCTTGCGGGCTCCCGGGGGAGGCGGGGGCGGGACGCCGGGCTGCAACGCCTCGCCGGGCGACATCAGGGTCCGGCGGGCACCCGGACCCACGCCGTCGCGGTCCGACGGTCGGGTCGGGCCATCGCTGGAGTTCGGACCTTCGGCCATATGTTCGTCCGCCGTCGCTGTGATGGCGCACGCCGGGCCCGCGTGCCGTGACGCCGCCCCGTCGTGCCGCCCCAAGGTGCCGCGATCGAAGCCGCCGCCCACGGCCCTCGTCGTCGGCGGACAGTCTACCTCATCGGCACCCGAAGCACCACGCCCCGGGGGCGTGGCTCAGCCCTCGACCTTGCGCATGACCAACGAAGCGTTCGTGCCGCCGAAGCCGAAGGAGTTGGACAGGGCCACATCCACCCTGCGGCGCTGGGCGACGTGGGGCACGAGGTCGATCGGCGTGTCGACGGAGGGGTTGTCGAGGTTCAGCGTCGGCGGCACGATCCCGTCCCGCATGGCGAGGGCGCAGAAGATCGCCTCGACGGAACCCGCGGCGCCGAGCAGGTGGCCGATGGCGGACTTGGTCGACGACATGGCGACCCCCGCGGAGGCGTCCCCGAGCACGCGCTGGAGCGCCCCGAGCTCGATCTCGTCACCGAGCGGCGTCGAGGTCCCGTGGGCATTGACGTAGTCGATCGCCGCCGGCTGGACGCCGGCACGCTTCAGCGCGGCCGACATGCAGCGGAACGCGCCGTCGCCGGATTCGGATGGCGCCGTGATGTGATAGGCGTCGCCCGACATGCCGTAGCCGATCACCTCGGCGTAGATCCGGGCGCCGCGCGCGACGGCATGGTCGTAGTTCTCCAGCACCACGACGCCCGCGCCCTCGCCCATGACGAAGCCGTCCCGGTCCTTGTCGTAGGGGCGCGAGGCGCGGGTCGGCTGGTCGTTGAAGCCGGTGGACAGTGCCCGGCAGGCGCAGAACCCGGCGTAGCCGATGCGGTTGACGGCCGATTCGGCGCCGCCCGCCACCATGACTTCGGCGTCGCCCCACTGGATGATGCGGGCCGCGTCGCCGATCGCATGCGCGCCCGTCGAGCAGGCCGTGACGACCGCGTGGTTGGGGCCCTTGAGGCCGTGCCGGATCGAGACGTAGCCGCCCGCGAGGTTGATCAGGCGGCCGGGGATGAAGAACGGCGACAGGCGGCGCGGGCCCTTCTCGGCGACCAGCAGCGAGGCCTCGTAGATGCCGCCGAGGCCGCCGATGCCAGAGCCGATCATCACGCCGGTCTCGATCTGCTCCTCGTAGGTCTTCGGCGCCCAGCCGGCATCGGCCAGGGCCTGGGTGGCGGCGCCCATCGCGTAGAGGATGAAGTCGTCGACCTTGCGCTGCTCCTTGGGCTCCATCCAATCGTCGGGATTGAACTTGCCCTCGGCGGCATCGCCGCGCGGCACCATGCAGCCGATGCGGCTCGGCAGGTCGGAGACCTCGAAATGGGTGATCGGCCCTGCGCCGCTCTCGCCCGCGATCAGCCGGCGCCATGTCGTATCGGCGTCACCGCCCAGGGGCGTCACCAAGCCGATCCCGGTGATGACGACGCGTCGCGTTGCGTTCACTCTGCCCACCCTCAACCCGTATCGGGCCTCCGGGCCGGACGCTTGCCCGCGGAAACGGCTGCCCCAGGCCCATTATCCCGATCGCGGGAGGCGCCCGAAGCTTAAATCCGACGTTTCCCCAGGTGTTCCGCCCTCGGAGGATCCCATTGCCGACCGCCCGGGACAGGGGGTTCGCGTGAACCTGCCCTTCCCGTCAAGACGAGCGCTCCGCGCGGCGCCTGCCGCGCCGGAGACTCGGCGGCTCAGGACTTCTTGTTCTTCTCCAGGAAGCGCACGGCGTCGCCGACCGTCACGATCGTCTCGGCGGCATCGTCCGGGATCTCGACGCCGAATTCTTCCTCGAAGGCCATGACCAGTTCGACCGTGTCGAGCGAGTCGGCCCCGAGGTCATCGATGAAGTTGGCGTTGTCGACGACCTTGTCGGGTTCGACGCCCAGGTGCTCGACGACGATCTTCTTCACGCGCTCTTCGACATCGCTCATTTTGGGTCTTCCTCATGCCTCAGTTTGGGAATTCGATCGGCCGTGTTCCACCGGGCCGGAGGGCTTCGCCCTCTCGAGGCCGGCATCCCTCGCCGCCGGGTGTTCACCGCAGGTTCCGGGATCGTGGGGACCCGAGCGGCCCGACCGCACCGCCGCGCCTGAGGCCCGGAGGGGCTTCGGCTCGGCGCTCACGATCGGCACGACACTTGGGCTGTTAACATGTTTCGCCAGGGTTGGCGAGCGTTCCAACACAAGGGCCGGGCGTCCGGCGATCCGGCCCAACCCGCTCAGATCATTGCCATTCCGCCGTTGACGTGGAGCGTCTGCCCGGTCACGTAGCCGGCCTCCCGGCTGGCCAGGAACACGGCCGCGGCCGCGACGTCGTCGCCGAGCCCGAGCCGTCCCGCCGGAACCGAGGCGAGAATCGTCGTGCGCTGCTTCTCGTTCAGCGCGTCCGTCATGGGGCTCTGGATGAAGCCCGGCGCGATGCAATTGACCGTGATGCCCCGGCTCGCCACTTCGGCGGCGAGAGACTTGGACAGGCCGATCATGCCGGCCTTGGCGGCGGCGTAGTTGGCCTGGCCGGCGTTGCCCGTCACGCCCACCACCGAGGTGATGCCGATGATGCGGCCGTGCCGGCGCTTCATCATCCCCCGGAGCGCGGCGCGGGCCAGCGCGAAGCCGGCCGACAGATCGACCTGGAGGACCTTGTCCCAGTCCTCGTCCTTCATCCGCACCGCGAGGCCGTCGCGCGTGATCCCGGCATTGTTGACCAGGATGTCGATCCGGCCGAGGGCCGCCTCGGCGTCGCCCGCCAGCGCTTCGACGGCGGCGCGGTCGCCGAGGTCGCAGGGCAGGACGGGGCTGTCGCCGCCGAGGTCGGCGGCCAGCGCCTCCAGGGCTTCGCGGCGGGTGCCCGATAGGGCGACCCGCGCCCCCTGGGCATGGAGCGCGCGCGCGATGGCGCCGCCGAGCCCTCCCGTGGCGCCGGTGACGAGGGCGGTGGTGCCTGCGAGATCGAACATGGCAGGGATCCTCAGGCGCCGGAGCCGGCGGCGATGAAACGGGTGATGTCGTCGGGCGTGCCGACCGCCTCGGCGGCCGCCGCGGGCGCGATGCGCCGGACGAGACCGGACAGCACCTTGCCCGAACCGACCTCGACAAAGCGGGTGACGCCGGCCTCGGCCATCCAGGTCACGGACTCGCGCCAGCGGACCGTGCCGCAGACCTGCCCGACGAGGCAGGCGACGATCTCGGCCGCGGTGCCGACCGGCCGGGCCAGGACGTTGGCGACGACGGGCAGGACCGGGTCGGCGATCTCGGCCTTGTCGAGGGCCTCCGCCATGGCGTCGGCGGCGGGCCGCATCAGGGCGCAATGGAACGGCGCCGACACGGCGAGCGGGACGGCGCGCTTGACGCCGCGGGCCTTGGCGACCGCGATGGCACGCTCGATCGCCGCCGCCGTGCCGGACAGGACCACCTGTCCGCCACCGTTGTCGTTGGCGACATCGCAGACCTCGCCGGCGGCCGCCTCCGCCGCGATGGCGGCCGCGACATCGGGTTCGACCCCGATGAGCGCCGCCATGGCGCCCTGCCCCACCGGAACGGCGGCCTGCATGGCGTCGCCGCGGATGCGCAGCAGGCGCGCCGCTTCGCGGATCGTCAGAGCCCCACCGGCGGCCAGCGCGGAATATTCGCCGAGAGAATGGCCGGCGAGGTAGGATGCGCCGGCGACGAGGTCGCGGCCCGCCTCGGCCTCGAGCGCCCGCAGCGCCGCGAGGCTCACCGCCATCAGGGCGGGCTGGGCGTTGGCGGTGAGGGTCAGCTCGGCCTCGGGGCCGTCGAACATGAGGCGGGACAGGTGCTGGTCGAGCGCGTCGTCGACTTCGGCGAAGACGCGGGCCGCGGCCGGGTAAGCGTCGGCCAGGGCCTTGCCCATGCCGACCGCCTGTGAGCCCTGTCCGGGGAAGATGAAGGCCGTCGTCATGTGATCCTCTTCGGCGAGCGCGCCCGAGAGCACGTTCCGGCGATCCGTGTCAACTCGGGAGCGATCCGCCGGAACCGGCCGCCGGCACCCGGAACGGCGCGTCCGCCGCGCTTTTTGCTTGCCTTGGCGCCGTCGAGCCTCTATCGACCGCGCTTCGACAGCGTCCCGGCCGGGAGCTGAACGGATATCTGCATGCCCGGGCTCCGGCGCATGCGGACAGGGATCGCCGATCCCGCATCCCGTGTTCCCGCCTTCGGTTCCACTCGAGCCTTCCCGAGGCTCGAAGGGCTTCGCGCCGGGCGCTGGCGACCAACAGGAAAGGCAACGATTCATGGCGCTCTACGAGCACGTGTTCCTTGCTCGCCAGGATGTCACGGCCCAGCAGGTCGAGACGCTGACCGAGCAACTCAAGACCATCATCACCACCCATGGCGGCTCGATCGCCAAGGCCGAGTACTGGGGCATCAAGTCCCTCGCCTATCGCGTCAAGAAGAACCGCCGCGCGCATTTCACGCTGCTGAACATCGACGCTCCGGCGGCCGCCATCACCGAGATGGAGCGCCAGATGCGGATCAACGAGGACGTGATCCGCCTGCTGACGATCCGGGTGGACGCGCACGAGGACGGTCCCTCGGCCATGCTGCGCAAGCGCGAGGACAGCGATCGTGACGACCGCGGCGAGCGCGGTGAGCGCCGTGGCGGCGGCGGCGGCCGGTTCGACCGCGAGCGCGGCGGCGATCGTGGCGGCCGGTTCTCGGGCCGGGCGCCCGCGCCTGCCGCCCAACCCGCTGGAGAAGCCTGATGTCCACCGCGCCCCGTCGCCCCTTCTTCCGCCGTCGCAAGACCTGCCCGTTCTCCGGCCCCAATGCGCCGAAGATCGACCACAAGGACACGCGTCTGCTGTCGCGCTACATTTCCGAGCGCGGCAAGATCGTGCCCTCGCGCATCACGGCCGTCTCGGCCAAGAAGCAGCGCGAACTCGCCCAGGCGATCAAGCGCGCCCGGTTCCTGGGCCTGCTGCCCTACGTGATCCGCTAAGTCACCCAGGGGGTTCGGGCTTCGGCCCGGACCGCCTAGTGCAGCAGGGATCCGATCGGGATCCCGGCGTCGCCCGGCCTGCCTCGAGGCCTGCCGGATCGGTTGGGACGCGGCCTTCCCGTCCCTAACCCTCGTAGCTCTACGGCGGGACAGCTCGACGATGATGAAGCTTCTCGGCATCGCGCTCGGCGCGGGTGTCACGTCTGCGGTGCTGTTCGCCGTGACCACGACGGCCGCGCCGGCGGGCATCCTGTTCGCCTCGCTGGCGCCGCTCCCCATCATGATCGTCAGCCTCGGATTCGCCCATCCGGCCGGCGCCGCCGCGGCATTGATCGGAGGCGGCACGGTCGGGGTCGCCATGGGCCCAGTGGCGAGCCTCCTCTTCCTCGTCGCGTTCGGGCTGCCCGCCTGGTACCTCGCCCGCCTCGCCGTGCTGGGCCGCCCTGGCCCGGTCGCCGTGCCGGGAGACGCGCCGCCGATCGAGTGGTTCCCGGTCGCGCCGCTGATGCTGCGCCTCGCCGCGCTCTCGGCCGTTCCCGTGCTCATCGCCGGCGCCGCGGTGGTCTGGCGCTTCGGCGGCTACGGCGCCGCCGTCGACACGATGGCGTCCCGCCTGCCCCTGCTGCTCGAACGCGACACGCTGCCGGGCGACGTCCGGTTCTCGGATGTCGTCCGGCTCGCGCCCGTGGCGCTGACGGGCTGGGCCGCCGTGTTGCTGGCGTGCAACCTGTGGCTCGCCGCCCGGACGGTGCACATCTCGGAGCGGCTGCCGCGACCCTGGCCCAACCTGCCCGACGCGCTGCGCATGCCGCCGCTGTCGGCGGGCGTCTTCGCCCTGCTCATCGCGGGCGCCTTCCTGCCGGACCCGTTCGGCATCGCGGCGGCCGTGATGGCGGCGTCGCTCGGCGTCGTCTTCATCTTCGAGGGGCTCGCCGCCGCTCACGTGCTGACGCGCGGCCTCTCCGCCCGGGGTGCCATCCTGTCGGCGATCTACCTCACCACCCTGCTGCTCATGCCCTGGCCTCTCATCGCCCTGGCGCTGCTCGGCTGCATCGATTGCCTGTTCCCCAAGCTGCGGCGGGGATCGGGGTTCCGCATCACCAAACTTCCAACACGGAGACACTGAAATGGACGTCATTCTTCTGGAGCGTGTGGCCAAGCTCGGCCAGATGGGCGAGCGCGTGCGCGTCAAGGACGGCTTCGCCCGCAATTTCCTGCTGCCCCGCGGCAAGGCCCTGCGCGCCACCGAGGCCAATGCCAAGCGGTTCGAGACCCAGCGGGTGCAGCTCGAGGCCCGCAACCTCGAGCTCAAGAACGAGGCCACCTCGGTCGCCGAGGGCCTCGACGGCCAGAGCTTCACGATGATCCGCCAGGCCGGCGAGAGCGGCCAGCTCTACGGGTCGGTGTCGACGCGCGACATCGCCGAGGCCATCACGGCGGGCGGCTTCTCGGTCTCGCGCAGCCAGGTCGCGCTGCGCACCCCCATCAAGGGCATCGGCCTGCACGAGGTGCCGGTCGAACTCCATCCGGAGGTCCAGGCCAAGGTCACCATCAACGTGGCGCGGTCGCCCGAGGAGGCCGAGCGCCAGGCCAAGGGCGAGGAAGTGTTGGCACGCGAGGAGACCTCGATGGACGAGCTCGGGCTCGAAGTCGGCGCCGCGCTGGCGGACTTCGAAGGCGACATCAGCCGCTGAGCCGCCGCGTCCCGGCGCGGGCCGTGCCCGGCGCCGGGCGGGACAGGACATCGTGGAGGGGTCCCGCCGGCGCGGGGCCCCTTTCTCGTCGACGGTGCGTCAGGCGAACCGGTATTCCGACACCTGCCGATAGGTCTGGCCCGGACGCAGCACCGCCGAGGGGAAGTGCCGGTGGTGCGGCGCATCGGGATAGAGCTGGCACTCGATGGCGAAACCGCCGTGCGCGCCGTAACGGGCTCCGCCGAGCCCCGGGACGGGGCAGTTCAGCTTGGAGGCGTCGTAGAACTGCAGCGCCGGCTGGTCGGTATGGACCTGCAGCTCCAGGCCGTTCTTCGGCGAGCGGACGGTCGCGGCATGGGCAAGCCCCGTCCGCGGGTCCGGCATCGGGCCGACGACGAAGTTGTTGTCGTAGGTGACGCCCGCTTCGTTGCGGATCGGCCGCGGGGCGGTGAAGTCGAAGGGCGTGCCGGCCACGGCCCGGATCTCGCCGGTGGGGATGTTGTCGGCATCGGCGGGCGTCATGAAGGGGCAGTTGAGCTGCACCTCGTGGTCGAGGACGCTCGGCGAACCGTCGAGGTTGAAGTAGGAATGGTGGGCGAGGTTGACGAGCGTCGGCGCCGTGGTGGTGGCGCGCAGCTCGACCACGAGCGTGCCGGGATCCATCAGCCGATAGGTGCAGGTGGCCCGCACCGCGCCGGGGAACCCCGCGTCGCCGTCCGGCGAGTTCATCACCAGCGTCACCGAAGCGTCCTCGGCGTGGTCCAGCGTCCAGGGCAGCTTGCCGAAGCCCTTCGGTCCGCCGTGCAGCGTCGTCTTGCCCTTCTCGTTGGTGGGCAGCGTGTAATCGGTCCCGTCGAGCGTGAAGCGTCCGCCGGCGATGCGGTTGGCGAAACGGCCGGGCGTCGCGCCGAAATGCGGCGAGTAGGCCCGGTAGTCCTCGATGGAGTTGAGCCCCAGCACCACGCGCTGCGGCCCCGCCGCGGACGGCACCACGAGGTCGCGCAGCACGGCGCCCCAGGTGATGACCGAGGCCGTCGCGCCCGACGCGCTGCGCAGCGTGATTTCCTTGATATCGACGCCATCGGCGTCGCCGAACGATCGAACCTGCATGGTGTTCCCTCCGTGGGCCGCGGGCGGTCCGGCGGGGGGCCGTGGCGACCCCGCCGCGCCCCTGGGGTCAGCGCGCCGTGCCGACCATCTCGTCCGGGCGCAGGCGCCGCGCCAGGCTGTCCATCACGCCGTTGACCATGCCGACCTCCTCGCCCTCGAAGAAGGCGCCGGCGATGTCGGTATATTCGGTGATGGCGACCCGGACCGGCACGTCCTTGCGGACCAGCAGCTCGTAGGCGCCGGCCCGCAGGATCGCCCGCAGCACCGCCTCGACGCGCCGCAGCGGCCAGCCCTGCTGCAGGGCACGGTCGACCAGGACGTCGATCTCGCCCTGCTCCGCCAGCACGCCTTCGAGCACGTTGCGGAAGAACGCCACCTCGGCCGGGTTGTACTGGTCGCCCTCGACCTCCTGGCCGATCCAGTGCGACTCGAACTCCGCCAGGATCTCGTTGATGCCGGTCTTGGCGACGTCCATCTGATAGAGCGCCTGCACGGCCGCGAGGCGTGCGGCGGCCCGACGTTCCTGTCGACTCATCGCGGCGCTCCGGACTCGCGCTTCAGCCGCCAGAGCGCCAGCATGGCCCGGGCCGCCTCGCCGCCCTTGTCACCGCGGTGGGGCTCGGCCCGCACCAGCGCCTGGTCCTCGTCCTCGACCGTGAGAATGCCGTTGCCGACCGGGAAGCGGCGCTCGAGCGACACGGCCATCAGCCCGCGGGCGCTCTCGTTCGACACGACCTCGAAATGGTAGGTCTCGCCCCGCATGATGCAGCCGAGCGCCACCGCGCCGGCGTAGCGGCGCCCCTCCGAGCCGGTGCCGTCGATCGCGATGGCGATGGCGGTGGGGACTTCGAGGGCGCCCGGCACCGTCACGACGTCGTAGGTGGCACCCGCCGCCTCGAGGGCCGCCTTGGCGCCGGCGAGCAGGTGATCGCCGACCTGGTCGTAGAACCGCCCCTCGACGATGAGGAAGTGGTCCCGCGCCGCGATATGCGGCTCGGCCTCGGTGCGGCGCTGGGGTTCGGCCATGGGGTGTCTCGTGGCAAGGGTCGGCGAGGAGCCGCCGTGAATAGAGGGGCCGGGTCGGTCCGGCAAGCTCAGCGTCTCACGCGATGCGGATCAGGCCCCCGAAGCCCACTTCGGCGTAGAACAGCGCGAGGTCGAGCGCGGGAGCATCCGCGCCGAGCCCGGTGAGGACGGCGTGAGCCTGGCCGCGATGGTGGGTCTGGTGGTTGAAGAGGTGGTCCAGCGCCGGTCCGAGTTCCGCAACGTAGGTTTCGGCCGCGGTGGCGCGCGTGTAGGTGAAGGTCCCGGCCAGGGCCGCGGCATCCAGCCCGTCGACATAGGTGATGAGGCGCGTGTCCTCCGCCTGGCGAGCGGCGTGGAGGCTCTCGAAGTCGTCGAACAGCACCGTGTCGAGCCGGAGCGGCCCGGTCTTGGCGCCGGTGAACCGCGCCAGCCAGATCCTGTCGGTGACGAGCAGGTGGTTCAGCGTGCCGTGCAGGCTCTTGAAGAAGACGCCCCGGTCCGCGCGATACTGCGCCTCCGGCAGCGCCTCGACGGCGCGGTAGAGCTTGTGATTGGCCCAGGCGTTGTAGCGGGCCAGCGTGGGCAGCCGGTCGCTCACGACACGAGGCCCTCGGCGGCGCCGGCGTCGGGCACGGCGTCGACGGCCGGGAACTCGGCCAGGCGCGCCGCATAGCGCGCCATCGTGTCGATCTCGATGTTCAGCCGGTCGCCTTCGCGCACCTCGCCCCAGGTCGTCACCGCCAGGGTGTGGGGGATCAGCAGCACCGAGAAGACCCGCCCCGAGACCGCGTTCACGGTCAGCGACGTGCCGTCGAGCGCGACCGAACCCTTCTCGGCGATGAAGCGGGCGAGGCGCTCCGGGGCCTCGATGTCGAACCGCGTGGTCTCGCCGAGCGGGGTGACGCGCAGCACCGTCGCCATGCCGTCGACATGGCCGGACACGAGATGGCCGCCGAGTTCGTCACCGAGCTTGAGCGACCGTTCGAGGTTGATGCGCTTGCCCGGCACCCAGTCGCCCAGCGTCGTGCGCTCCAGCGTCTCGGCCCCGGCGTCGATGTCGAACCAGGTCCGGTTCCCCAGCGTGCCGGTGGCCACCGCCGTGAGGCAGGGCCCGGAGCACGCGATCGAGGCCCCGAGCGCGATACTCTCGACCGGATACGAACAGGCGATGCGCAGGCGCCGCACGGCGCCGCGAGGCTCCGCCGCCACGACCTCGCCGACATCGCTGACCAGACCGGTGAACATGACGATGCGGCCTCAGTAGATCGGGAACCGGGCCACCATGGCACCGACGTCCTCGCGCACCTCCGCCTCGGCCTTGGCGTTGCCGCCCTCCCCGGCCTCCGCCAACCCGTCCAGCGTCCGGGCGATCAGTGCGCCGATGCGCTCGAACTCCGCGGCGCCGAAGCCGCGCGACGTCGCGGCGGGCGTGCCGACGCGGATGCCGGAGGTCACGAACGGCTTCTCGGGATCGAACGGGATGCCGTTCTTGTTGCAGGTGATGTGGGCGCGGCCCAGCGCGGCCTCGGCCGCCTTGCCGGTGATGCGCTTCGGCCGGAGGTCGACCAGCATCAGGTGGTTGTCGGTGCCGCCCGACACGATAGCGAACCCGTGGTTCTGCAGACTGTCCGACAGCACCTTGGCGTTGTCGACCACCTGCCGGGCGTAGCGCTTGAACGCGGGCTGGAGCGCCTCGTGGAACGCCACCGCCTTGCTGGCGATCACATGCATCAGCGGGCCGCCCTGCAGGCCCGGGAAGATGGCGGAGTTCAGCTTCTTGGCCAGCGCCTCGTCGTCCGTGAGGATGAGGCCGCCGCGCGGGCCGCGCAGCGTCTTGTGCGTCGTGGAGGTCACGACATGGGCGTAGGGGAAGGGCGAGGGATGGGCGCCACCGGCCACGAGACCGGCGAAATGCGCCATGTCGACCATGAAATAGGCCCCGACCTTGTCGGCGATGGCCCGGAAGCGCGCATAATCCCAGTGGCGCGAATAGGCCGAGCCGCCCGCGATGATGATCTTGGGGCGCACGGCCTCGGCCTTGCGCTCGACGGCGTCCATGTCGATGAGGTGCGTGTCCGGGTCGACGCCGTAGGACTCCACCTTGAACCAGCGGCCCGACATGTTGACGGGCGCGCCGTGGGTGAGGTGCCCGCCGGCGGCGAGGTCGAGCCCCATGAACGTGTCCCCGGGCTGCATCAGCGCGAGGAACACCGCCTGGTTGGCCTGGCTGCCGGAATTGGGCTGCACGTTGGCGTAGGCGCAGCCGAACAGTTCGGTGGCGCGCTTGATGGCGAGGTCCTCGGCGATGTCGACGAACTGGCAGCCGCCATAGTAGCGCCGGCCCGGATAGCCCTCGGCATATTTGTTGGTCATCACCGAGCCCTGGGCTTCCAGCACGGCGCGGGACACGATGTTCTCGGAGGCGATGAGTTCGATCTCGTCGCGCTGGCGGCCGAGTTCGAGCGAGATGGCGCGGGCGATCTCGGGATCGGCGGACTCGAGACCGGCGCCGAAGAAGCTGTTCGACAGCGCGGGGTCTGCGGTCGTGGCGGTGAAGGTCGGGACTGCGGTCATCGGGATCTCGATCGGGAAGCGGCACCGGGGCTTCGGACCCGCCACGCACAAGGGCCGGCGGAACCGCGGCCCGGGCGCGATCACGGCTCCATCGAGCGTTCTGATACCGCGTCCCGCCCGCCACGTCACCTTCGCGCGAGGCTTGCGGGCGCGGATTCGCGCCGCCAAAGCCCGAAACCGAGAAGGCGCCCCGGGCGGTCGGCCCGGGGCGCCTTCTTGGTCTCATGACGGCGGGGCCGCCCCGCCTTGTGGTCGCATGACGGCGGGGGCGCCCTCGCGGGCCGCGGCCTCGACGCCCTCGCGGCGTCAGTCCTGCTGCAGGGCGGGCTCGACGGCGGCGTTCTCGTCCGTGCCCGGGTCGGCGGCCGAGGCCAGCGTGCCCGGAGCGCCGAGCCCGTCGCGGTTGTAGATGTCGTCGCGGAACTGGACGAGACCGTCGGGCGTCGCCCAGGCGGTGATGTAGACCCAGTAGACCGGCACCGGGTTGGCGAGCTTGACGTCGATCCGCTCGCCCGACCGGATGGCGGCGTCGATCTTGTCGCGGTCCCAGCCCGGGTTGTCCTTCAGCAGCCAGGCCACGTAGTCGCGCACGTTCTGCACGCGGATGCAGCCCGACGACACGAAGCGGAAGTCGTCGCCGAACACGCCCTTGGTGGGCGTGTCGTGCATGTACACGCCGTAGGGGTTGTTGATGTTGATCCGCACCACGCCGAGCGAGTTGTTGATGCCCGGGTCTTCGCGGTACTTGTAGTTGGTGGCGTCCATCGAGTGCCAGTTGATGGAGCTCGACGGAACCTCCTGGTTCTCCTTGTTGAAGATGCGGATATGGTTGTCCGTCAGGTAGTTGGCATCGGCCTGCATCTTGGGGATCAGGTCCTTGCGGATGATCGAGGCCGGCACGGTCCAGTAGGGGTTGAAGTTGATGTCGATCGCCTTGGTCTGCATGACCGGCGACTGGCGGTCGATCTTGCCGACGCCGGCGACGTGGTGGCTGTAGACGACGCCGTTCTCGACGGTCTCGACCGACGCGGCCGGGATGTTGGCCATGACGAAGCGCTGGCCGAGGTCGCCCGCGAAGGAGCGCAGGCGGATGAGGTTGGTCTCGAGCTGCTTCAGGCGCAGGTCGGCGGGGATGTTGAGGGCCGCCACGGTCTGGCTCGACACGATGCCGGTCTGGCCGAGGCCGTGCCGGGCCTGGAAGCGCTTCACCGCCGCCTCGACATAGGCGTCGAAGACCGGCGACATGCCGGCCGCCGGGTCGAGGTCGGCCGTGACTTCGAGGCGGTGGCGCAGCGCCACGATGGCCTGGCCCTTGGAGCCGACGTGGAGGTTGCCGACGTTGGGCACCGCCCCCCAGCCGCCCTGGGCCACGATGGCCTGGTACTTCTGCACCGCCGCTTCGGTCGCCGCCACGGTGGCGGGCGACAGCGTCGGGGTCGTCTCGCGGGCCACCTGCTGGCGGGCGTCGGAATCGTAGCGCTGGGCCCATTCGGCCTGACCGCTCGTGCCGGCGTCGTCGTCCTGCGCGCGGGCGCCGGCGACGGGCGCCAGCAACGCCGCGGTGGACAGCAGCAGGGCCATCGCCGGCCCCGGCAGGGTCCTGGACGCAGGGAAGCGTCGGTCGTTCTTGCTCAACAGCATGGCTCCAAACCCTCGGGACCGCCGGCGGCGGGGGCCGCACCCCTGTCCGGCTGCCGTCGCCTCGCCCGTCGCGGGTCTCGGTCGCGGGTCGATCGACGTGTTCGACCCGCAAAACGCCGCTCCAGTTCGACCTTTTTAAGGCGCTATCTTAGTCGCAGGCCTCGCCGCGCGCCCGCGCAGCGGATACGGTTGACAAGGCGTTGTGCCGTGACATTTGCGCCACGTTTGACGCCTATCGGGACTTGGCTTGCGGATGCCGGCATGGTCAACACGGAGTGGCGCGGGACGAATCGCGCCGATGCCTGACGGGACCGGCGGTCCGATCGACCCGGGGGCGATGCGGCGGAGAGGGATGACGAAACTCGCCTGGACCGGAGCCGTCGCCATCCTCGCCTGCGGTCTCGTGGCGGCCGCGACGCCGTGGCGGATTCCGCGCACGGCCGTCACCGAGGCTCTGGAGGCCGGCCTCGCCCGCAAGGCCGGGGTGCACGCCGTGCTGGCGGGTCCCGCCACCATGAAGCTCCTGCCGCGCCCCCGCATCCAGGCGTCCGAACTCACGATCGTGGCGGGCGACGGGGCCTTGATGCTGGATGCCCCGCTGCTCAAGGCGGAACTCGACATCCCGAGCCTCATGCGCGGCGCCTGGCGCGTGACCTCCGCGACGCTGGTCGAGCCCACCGCGACCCTCGATCTCGACCGGTCCCCGACCCTCGCCCTGGCGGCGGATCCCGGCGAGCCGCCGCTGCAGGTCAAGGTGCGGTCGGGCCTGCTGCAACTCCGCTCGGCGAGCGGCATCGGCGACCTCCTGGCGACGGGCATCGATGCGTCGGCCTCCTGGCCCGGCGAGGGCGACGGCATCGTGCTGGCGGGCCTCGCGACCTTCCGGGGGACGCAGGCGCATTTCGCCGGCAGCCTGCAGCACGCGGCGCGCGGCCCGGCATCGGACGGCGCGACGGCCTCGCTCCAGATCGATTCGCCGCTGTTCGGCTTCTCGGCCGATGGGCTGCTCTCGACGGACAGGCAGAACCAGTTCGCCGGCCGGGTGTCGCTGTCCACGGCCTCCCTGCCCCGCCTGCTCCGTACGCTCGACGGCATTCCCCTGGCGATCGGCGCGCGGCGCGCGCAGATCAGCGGCGACGTCGTGGCCAGGCTGCACGACGTGGCGCTGTCGAATGCGCAGGTGAGGCTCGACCGGGCGCGGTTCGAGGGGACGCTCGCGTGGCGCCGCGACGCCGGGCGCGGCCTCGTCGCCGGCACGTTGGCGACCGACCTCCTCGACCTCGATGCCCTGTTCGGCGGCGAGACCGACCGCGGGGTCTTCGAGGGGCTGTACCGCCGGCCGCTGGCGGCGTCGCCCTTCGCCACCGACGTCGACCTGCGCGTCTCCGCCAGCGTCGCGAAATCCGACCGTGTCGCCGTGACCGATGCCGCCGTGGCGGTGCTGGCGCGCGGCGACAGGCTCGAACTGACGCTCGACGAGGCCCAGGCCTATGGCGGGCTCGTCAAGGCGCGCGCCATCGCGACGTTCGGGCCGGAGGGTGTCGAGGCGCAGGCGGAACTGTCCGCCAAGCGGCTCGACCTCGCCAGCCTGTCCGAGGGCCTGAGCGGCCACGAGCGGGTCGGCGGCATCTTCACCGGCCGTGCGGCGCTCGACGGGCGGGGCGCCAGCCTGTCGGACGTCGTCGCGCGGCTCGGCGGCTCCGGCCAGATCGAGATCGACGGCGGCCGGCTCTCGGGCCTGTCGCTGACGCAGGCGCTGCGGCGCCTCGGCCGGCGCCTGCCCCTCGAAGCCGACCGCCGCGGCACGCCCACCACTTTCGACAAGGCTATTTGGGACCTGTCCGTGCGCGATGGCGTGCTGCGCATCCCGGACGGCAAGCTGACGGCGCCGGGCGTGGCCATGTCGTTCGGCGCGGAGACCGACCTTCCCGACGGGCGCATCGACGTCCACGCGGTCGCGGCCCAGACCGACGGGCTCGGGGCCCTGCTGGCCAACGGCCAGTCCCTGCCCTTCGACATGCGCGGCTCCTGGACCGGCCCCCTGACGCTCGTCGCCCGCGGGCACGGGTTGCCCGCCGTGGCGTGGCCGATGTTCGACGGCCTCTCGGTCGAGCGGTGAACCCTCGCCTCTGCGGCATCGTGCTGGCGGGCGGCGAGTCGCGCCGGCTCGGGCGCGACAAGGCGCTGGTGCCCCTGGGCGGACAGCCGCTCCTCGTCCGGGTGCTGCGCCGCCTCGCCCCGCAGGTCGCCGCGCTGGCGGTCAGCCGGCACGCCGGGACGCTCGAGGGGTTCCCGCCCGGCACCGCCGTCCTCGTCGACCCGCCCGGCGCGCGCGCCGGGCCGCTCGCCGGCGTTCTGGCCGGGCTCGACTGGGCGGCGGCGCAGCACCCCGAGGCACGGGCGGTCGTCACGGTCCCGGTCGACGTGCCGTTCCTGCCGGACGACTTCGTCGCGCGGCTCGTGGCGGCCCGCGATGCCGCCGGCGCGGACGCCTGCGTGGCGGCTTCCGGAGGGCGCCGGCACCCCGTCGCGGCGCTCTGGCCCCTCCCCGCCCGTCACGTGCTGCGGCAGCTTCTGGAAGGCGACGGGCCGCGACGCGTCGGCGACGCCTTGGGCCGGCTTTCCCCCGCCCAGGCGTCGTGGCCCGCGGTGCCGTTCGACCCGTTCCTCAACATCAACACGGCCGAGGACCTCGCCGCCGCCGAGGCGGTGCTGGCGCGCCTCGGTTGATCCTGGCCGACCGCCGCTTTTTGCGCCATCGTGCGGTCGGGCCGGGGCGGGCGCGGCACGATCGCGCGGCCCGTCGGCAACCCGGAGGACCGAGACCGTGCAAGTCGCCGACGTGATGACGCGTGACGTGGAATTCGTGGACGCGTCGACCACCATCGCCGAGGCCGCGGTGGCGATGGGGGACCTCGGCGTCGGGGCCCTGCCGGTCGGCACGGCCGACGACCTCCAGGGCATCATCACGGACCGCGACATCCTGTTCCGCGTGGTCGCCAAGGGCCTCAGCAACAAGAGCGTCACGGTCGGCGAGGTCATGACCACGACGATCTTCTCCTGCCGGCAGGAGGACTCGATCGCGACCGCGCTGAACCTCATGGGCGCGCGCAACCTGCGCCGCCTGCCCGTGCTCGACCTCAACGGGCGCACCATCGGCCTCGTCACGCTGGCGGACCTGTCGCGCCGCATGCTGCTCGACAGCGGAATGGTCCAGAAGGCCGTGGCGGAACTGTCCGGCACTCCGCCGAGCTGACCACGCTGGCCGCCGTGGCCCCGCGTCAGGCGGGCGCGCCGGCGTCGGGCGCGTAGCCGTATTGGCTGTGCAGGCGCTCCAGCACCGGAGGCGGCAGGCGCAGCCGCAGCGCGAGGTAGTGGAGATAGGCCCGGTTGATCTCGCCGTGCTTGTCGATCGCCATCAGCGAGGCCGCGTAGACCAGCGAGGCGAGGTGCGGGTCGCGGACGTCGCGCAGTAGGACGTCGAGCGGCAGCGGCTTGCGCAGGGCCGCCGTGATGGAGCCGGGCTCGCCGGCCTGCAGTTCGAGCGTCGAGAGCGAAGCCCGCAGCATCCTCTCCTCGGTCTGGTCGAGGTGGCCGTCCGCCATGGCGGCCGCAACGGCGGCGCGGATCAGCAGTTCGGCCTGGTTCTGATCGAGGTGGCCGAGGCTCGTGGGCGGGGGCCCGAGCAGTTGCTGGCGGTTGCGCAGGTGGCTGAAGGCGAGCTTCACCGCCAGGACCTCGAAGGGCGCGTCGTCGAGCACGGGCCCGTCCGCGGCATCCGGTTCGGGAGCCGGTGCGGGCTGGCGCAGGCCGAGGCGCTCGGCGGCGGCGACGAGGCCGCGCTGGAGCAGGTTCATCGGACGGGCCAGAAGGCCAGGATGGCGGGGGCCCCCAGGACGGCCACCAGCGCGGTGAGCGACAAGGCCAGGCGCCAGGGCGCCCGCGCGGCCTTGCGGTCGGTCCCGAGCGACAGGATGTTGGCCCGGGAGCTCACGGGCGTGAAGAAATCGCAGGACGCACCGACCGCGACCGCCATGAGGTAGGGGTCAACCGACAGTCCCTGGCGGGCGGCGAGCCCGATCGCCACCGGCCCGAGCAGCAGCACCGTCGCGGCGCCGTTGACGACGGGCGTGGCGGCGAGCGCGACCACGAGGGTCGCCACCACGCCCCAGACCGGCGGGACCGCGCTCAACAGCGCGGCCGCCCGTTCGGCGAGGAGGTCGGCCGCGCCCGACCGGGTCAGCGCCGCGCCGACCGGCAGCAGCGTGCCGAACAGCACCACGACGGGCCAGGCCACGCTGGCGTAGATCTCCGTCAGCGTCGAGACCTTGAGCACCATGAGCAGCGCGACCCCGCAGAGCAGGGCGACCGGAAGCGCCAGGGTGCCGGTGGTGGCGAGGGCCAGCACGGCGGCGAGCAGCAGGGCCGGCACGGCCATGCGCCGGCGACGGCCGAGCCGCAGCCGGCGCTCGGCGAGGGTCAGGCAGCCCAGGCCGGCGAGCGTCGGTCCCATGGCGTCGAGCTCGCCCTGGACCACCAGCACGTCCCCGGCGCGCAGCTTGGTCCGGCGCAGCCGGGCCGCCAGGTGGCCGTCGCGCCGCCCGATGGCGACGAGGCTCACCCGGTAGCGTTCGTCGAGCCCGATCTCGTCCGACGACGCCCCGATCAGTTCTGAGCCGGGCGACACCACCGCCTCGACGACGCCGATGCGTTCGGGGTCGAGCCCCGCCGTACCGCGGCCGCCGACCAGGAACGATCCCGCGCGCTCCATCAGGCGCTGCAGCGCGTCGGGCTCGCAGTTGAGCACCAGCACGTCCCCCGCCATGATCTCGGACTCGCCCCGCGCCGGGAGGCGGCGATAGTCCTCGCGGATGATGGCCGAGACCGCGATGGTCCGGTCCGCCCGGGCGCGGAGCGCCGCGACGGTCTGGCCCACGAGGGCCGACCCTTGCGGGATCGCGACCTCGCTGGTGTAGCTTTCGCCGGCGAGCGCCGATTCCTCGTCCCGGTCGCGCCGCTGTTCGCGCGGCAGCAGCCGCCAGCCGGCGGCCAGGAACAGCACGCCCGCCACCGCCAGGACCCCGCCGACGGGCGCGAAGTCGAAGACGCCGAACCCCGTGCCGGTCGCCTGGCGGCGCAGGCTCGACACGAGGAGGTTCGGCGGCGTGCCGACGATCGTGACGAGCCCGCCGAGCAGCGAGGCGGCGCCGAGCGCCACCGACAGCGGCGCGGGCGAACGGCGCGAGCGGCGCACGGAGGTCCGCGCCGCGGGCAGAAGCGCCGCATAGGCGTCGTGGTTGTTCATGACCGCCGAGGCGGCCGCCGCCATGCCTCCGAGCACGCCGACCTCGAGGCTCGTCACGCGCGGCAGGGCGGCGAGGACGCGCAGGGGCGCGTCGAAGAGGCCCGACTCGCGGATAGCGGCGCTGATCACCAGCACGGCGGCCACGGCCGCGACGGCGGGGTCGGCGAATCCCGAAAAGGCGTCGTCGGCCTTGACGGCACCCGACAGCACCGCCGCCGCGAGCGCCAGGATGCCGACGACGTCGAATCGCCAGCGGCCCCAGGCGAAGAGCACGAGGGCCGCGGCACAAACGGCGAGGATCGCGGTCTGCTGGCCCGTCACGCGCCGCGGCCCCGGCGCCACAGGGTCGAAATAAGTCTCGGGGCAGAGCTCATGCTGGGCGGGTTTCGCGTTGTGGCCGGTGGGGCGTGGACAAGGAAGGCGGCATGGAATTCGTCGAGGTACTCATCGGTCTGCTCGCCGCCAGCGTGGCCCTCGCCTACGGGGCGCGGCACGCCCGCATGCCGTCCGCCGTGGCGCTCGTGCTGGGCGGCATGGCGCTGGCCTTCGTGCCCAACGTACCGCGTGTCGAACTCGATCCCCATATCGCGCTCGCATTTTTTCTGCCGCCGCTGCTGCAGGTGAGCGCCTATCGCACCGACTGGGCGGCCTTCCGGTCGGCGCTGCGGCCGATCCTGCTGCTGGCGCTCGGCGCCGTGGTGTTCACCGCCGCCGCGGTGGCGGTCGTCACCAAGGCGCTCGCCCCGGAACTGCCCTGGGCGGCCTGCGTGGCGCTCGGCGCCATCGTGGCCCCGCCGGATGCGGTCGCGGCCAGCGCCGTCCTCAAGACGACCCGCATCCCCCGCCGGCTCGTCACGATCCTCGAAGGCGAGAGCCTGCTCAACGACGCCTCCTCGCTGATCCTCTACCGGGCCGCCATCGCGGCGACGACGGCCGGATCGGTGGCGCTCGGGGACGCCGCCTCGTCGTTCGTGCTCTCGGCCCTCGGCGGCACCGCGATCGGCTACGTGGTGGGGCGCCTCGCCATCGCCGCCACCATCGCGCTCGAGGACACGCTGCTCGAGATCTCGGCCGGCGTGCTGGCCGGCTTCGCCGGCTATTTCGCGGCCGAGGCCTTCGGCCTGTCGGGCGTCCTCGCCGCGGTGGCCTGCGGGCTGGTGATCGGGGTCCGCCAGCACGAGGCCGTGTCGGCCCGCACGCGCGTCGCCTCGACGGCGGTATGGGACTTCATCGAGTTCGTCCTCACCAGCCTCGTCTTCATCCTCATCGGCCTGCAGCTCCGGGACGTCGCGGGGCGCCTCGGCAATTACGGCATCGGCGACCTCGCCACGCTGGCGCTCGCCACGTCGGCCGCCCTCATCGCGAGCCGCTTCGTCTGGGTGTTCGGCACCTCGGGCGTGCCGCGCCTGCTCGGCTTCCGCCGCGCCACGTTGCTGCCGAGCCACCTCGCCGTCATCTCGTGGGCCGGGATGCGCGGCGTGGTCAGCCTGGCGGCGGCGCTGGCGCTGCCCGTCGAGTTCCCAGGCCGCGACCTCATCGTCTTCCTGGCCTTCTGCGCCATCCTGGTCACGCTGGTGCTGCAGGGCACGACGCTGGGCTGGCTGATCCGCCGCCTCGGCGTCGTCGAGGCGGCGGCGGAGGAAGGGGTCAGCCCCGAGGCGCGCATCCGGCGCGAGGCCGCCGCCGCGGCCCTGCAGACGATCGAGCACCGGCTCTACAACGGCCGCGTCCTGGGCCTGCCGGATGCCGACATGCTCCGGCAGTACCGCCGCCAGCGCGACAATGCCGACGACATGATCGCCGGCCATGGCCTCGCGGCGAAGCGGCGCGAAGCGCGGCTGCGCCTCGAACTGTCGGCCGCGCATGCGGCGCGCCGGGCCGTGCTCGACCGCGCCGGAACGATCGACGGCGAGCTGCTGCAGTCGCTCGAAGAGGAATTCGATTTCAACGAGGGGCGGCTCCGACGCGCCCTGGGCGGCGAACCGCACCGGGGCTGAAGAGCCCGGCCAGCCGGGGCCGCGAGGGCGGCGCGCGTGCGCCGCCGCCGGAGGCGGACGCGCGCTAGTACAGCCCACCCGTGCCGGCGCCGACCGCGCGGTCGGGGTCGGCCGGCGCCGAGGGCGCATCCCCGCGCGGCGCGCGGCCCGCGCTGCCGTCGATCACGGCATAGGAATCGGGCGGCGCCGTCCCGGGCTTGAAGGCCTCGATGATGGCGTCCTTGGAGTTCGAGCGCATGCCCGAGTGGTAGTCCACCGTGATGAGCTTGATGTTCAGCGGCGCCCGGAACGGGACGTCCGGCTTGTCCTTGAGCGCCGCCGCCATGAAGTCGCGGAACACCGGCGCGGCATATTCGGCCGCATAGGCGGTGGCGCCGAGCGAGCGCGGCTGGTCGTAGCCGAGGTAGAGCCCCACGGCGAGATCGGCCGAATAGCCCACGAACCACACGTCCTTGGCATCGTTGGTGGTGCCGGTCTTGCCCGCCAGGTAGGTGCGGTTCAGCACCTTGATGCTGCTGCCCGTGCCGCGCGTGATGACGCCCTGCAGGATGGAGGTCACCTGATAGGCGGTCATCGGGTCGATGACCTGCTCGCGCTTGTCGATCAGCACCGGCTCGGCCTGGTCGGTCCAGCTCGCGGCGTCGCAGCCCTCGCAGACGCGCTCGTCGTGGCGGTAGATGGAGTTGCCCCAACGGTCCTGGATGCGGTCGACGAGGGTCGGCTTGATGCGCTTGCCGCCATTGGCGAGCATCGAATAGGCCGTGACCATGCGCAGCACGGTCGTCTCGCCGGCCCCGAGCGACATGGACAGGACGGGCGGCAGTTCATCGTAGATGCCGAAGCGCTTGGCATATTCGACGATGAGCGGCATGCCGATGTCCTTGGCCAGTCGCACGGTCATCAGGTTGCGGGAATGCTCGATTCCGTAGCGCAGCGTGTGCGGCCCGGACCCGTTGTCGTCGTCGTTCTGCGGCCGCCAGATGCCGAGGCCCGGCCCCTGGTCGATCTCGATCGGGGCGTCCAGCACCGAGGACGAAGGCGTGTAGCCGTTGTCGAGCGCCGTCGCATAGACGAAGGGCTTGAAGGACGAGCCGGGCTGGCGCAGCGCCTGGGTGGCGCGGTTGAACTCGGACTGGTCGAACGAGAAGCCGCCCACCATGGCGAAGACGCGCCCCGTGTAGGGGTCCATGGCCACGATGGCGCCCGAGATCTCGGGGACCTGCTGGAGCCTGAACTGCCCGGGCTTGCCGTCGACCGCCGCCACGTAGACGACGTCGCCGGGCGTCAGGATCGAGCGGATCGACCGTTTGCCGGTCCATTTGATGCCGTCGAGGTTCAGCGTCCCGGTTTCCCGGTCCGGCACGACCTCGCCGGCCTTGTCGCGGCCGGGCTGGAGACCGATGCGGACGGCGGCGTCGCTGCCGTCGAGCAGGACGGCCAGCCGCCAGGGCTGCACGTCGCCGAAGGCCGGGATGGCGGCCAGGGGCGGACCCCAGTCGCCCGAAAGGTCGATATGGCGGATGGCACCGCGGAACCCGTGCGCCTCGTCGTAGCGCACGAGACCGTCGACCAGGGCCTTGCGGGCCATGAGCTGCATCTTGGGATCGAGCGTGGTGCGGACCGACAGGCCGCCCTCGTAGAGCTTCTTCTCGCCGTAGCGCTCGCTGAGTTCGCGGCGCACCTCCTCGGCGAAGTAGCCGGCCGCATAGGTGTAGGGCGTCAGCACGCGCGGGTTGATCCCGAGCGGTTCCGCCTTGGCCTTGTCGGCGTCGGCCTTGGTGATGTAGCCGTTCTCCATCATGCGCTGGAGCACGTAGTTGCGCCGCTCCAATGCCGCATCGCGGTGCAGGAACGGCTGGTAGTTGTTGGGGCCCTTCGGCAGGCCCGCCAGATAGGCCATCTCGGAGATCGACAGCTCGTTGACCGACTTGTCGAAGTAGTTCAGCGCCGCCGCCGCGACCCCGTAATTGCCGAGGCCGAGATAGATCTCGTTGAGATAGAGCTCGAGGATCTTCTCCTTCGAGTAGGTCTGCTCGATCCGCAGCGCCAGCAGCGCCTCGCGGATCTTGCGGCTGAAGCTGCGCTCGTTGGTGAGGAAGAAGTTCTTGGCGACCTGCTGGGTGATGGTCGAGGCGCCCTGGGCGCGCCGATTGCCCTGCACCAGGACGCCGACGGCGCGCACCACGCCCTCGGGGTCGATGCCGTTGTGCCGGTAGAAGTTCTTGTCCTCGGCCGAGATGAAGGCCTCCTTCACCAGCGGCGGGATGGCGGTGGAGGGCAGGTAGAGGCGGCGCTCGCGCGAATATTCGGCCAGCAGGCTGCCGTCGCCGGCCTGCACGCGCGTCATGACCGGCGGCTCGTAGGTCTTGAGCTGGGTGTAGTCGGGCAGGTCCTTCTCGAACTTCCACACCGTGGCGGCGGCCACGCAGGCGACGACGACGAAGATCAGCGCGCCGGTGGCGAACAGGAAACCGAAGAACCTGGCGACATGCCGCATCGGAAAACGCCTCGCGAGCAGAGCTCTGGAATGGGTGCGGCGCCGGGGTCCCGGCTATCGCCACGGCCGTGGGAATAGCCGATCCGATGCCGGGATGCTGCGGCTGTTTTGTGGTCCCAATGCGACCGGCGCCCGCGGCTGCGTCTAGGCCGTCCGACGATTCAGGGTTCTTTCAGACCTGTGGCGCGCGTGCCACAAGGGACTGCGCGGGCCGGTCGCCGCCTCACCGCATGGCGGCGGGGCCGGGCGGCAGCGGCGGGTCGCCGCTCGGGGACGCGGGTCGCGGTGGCGGCGCGCCCGGCGCCGCGCCGGCCTCCGGCGCTCCGAGAACCGGCGCGGCCCGGGCGGCGAAGAACGTGTCGATCGCGCCCGCGACCCCGTCGACGGCCCTGGCGCGCCAGGCCGGGGATTCCAGCATGCGCACGTCCTGGCCGCTCGACAGGTAACCGAGTTCCAGCAGCACGGACGGCACGTCCGGCGCCTGGAGCACCCGAAAGCCGGCGGCGCGTTCGGGGTTGTGGTTCAGCCGCGCCACCTTGGCCCAGTATCCCGTCAGCGTGTGCTGGAACTGGTGTGCGTAGGTGCGGGTCTCGCGCCGGGCGAGGTCGAAAAGGATGTCGGACACGTCGGCGGCCTTGGGCGCCGCGTCGAGCCCGGCCGCGCTGTCGGCCTGGTTCTCGGTCGAGGCCACGCGGGCCGCCTCGGCGTCGCTCGCCCGATCCGAGGCGGTGTAGACGGTGCCGCCGGCGACGGAGCCGTCCCGCAACGCGTCGGCGTGGATCGAGATGAACAGCGCGGCGTCGCTGTCCCGCGCGATCCGCACCCTGTCGTCGAGCGGCACGAAGCTGTCGCCCGTGCGGGTCATCACGACCCGGTAGCGGTTCGAGGCCGACAGTCTGACGGAGAGCGCCGTCGCGAAGTCGAGGACGACGTCCTTCTCGACCGCGCCCGCGACGCCGCTGGCGCCGGGATCGATGCCGCCGTGACCGGGGTCGATCACCACCACGGGCCGGTCGTCCCGGGGCGCGGCGGGCTCGGGCGCCCGCACCGGGGCGGGGGACGGCGGCGGCGGGGCGGCGGCCGTGGCGGCGGCTCTCGCGGCGGCGCGATCGGCGGGCGCGAGTTCGAGCGTCAGGCGCGAGGCGTCGCCGCCCGCGATGCTGGCCACCTCGGCCCGGCGCAGCACGGCCGGCCCGCCGAGGTCGGCGACGATGCGGGAGCGGCCCGGCGCGAAGACGCCGAACCTGAAGGCCCGCACGAGGCCCACGCTCCCGGGGCCGGGCCGGCCGGCCGCCGGGTCGACCTGGAAGTTCACCTCGGGCAGGTCGACGACCAGCCGGTCGGGCGCCTCGGTGATGCTGGCGGCGACCGGCACGCCGGCGCTGAGATCGAAGACCAGCCGCGTGACGCCGCCGGTCTCGGTGAGCTTGACGTCGACCGCGACGGGGACGCCCGGCCGCGCCGGGGCGCGGGCGGCCGCAACCGCCGGCTGGTGCCAGCTCGGATGCCGGACGGAGCCGCGAGCCGAACCGCCCGCCAGGACGGCGCCCACCATCAAGCCTCGTGCGAGCCGGAACCGGCCTTCCCGCCACATGCCTCGCCCCGCCACATGCCGTCGTCGACCGCTGCCGTCGCGCCGTCGACGAACAGGATAGGCGGTAGTCCCGCAATGGTTAACGCTTCGTTGCAACGGCGGTGCCGATGGCGCTGAGGTGTGGCGGCGCGGCGACGCTCGGGCGACACCTTGCCAAAGCGCCGCATTTACCGCTATGTCTCAACCGTCAGGGTCCCGACTCGGGCACGCCTCGCGGCGGCTCGCCGTTCAAGGACCGGCCCGGACACCGATGGCCTCGCGCTCGACGCTTGGCATTCGCTTTGCGGCGATTATCGGAACGGGATCGATCGACGGCCTTCCGTATCTGCGGGCTCGCGTCGGACATCCTTGGCACCGCGGCCCGACATCCGGCCGTGCCAAGAGAGTCAGCCGTATCATGGTCCGCCCGCGTCGGGATCGTCACGCATCGTCAAACGTCTGTTCGAGCGCCCCCGTGCGCCTCGGCCCGACGGCGTTGCACGGCCCCTCGCCGGCGTCCGCGTTCTCCCGTCCCGGCACGGCGGGCACCGTCCAGTCCCGGCATGCGACGCCGGCACCAGCCCGACCGACCGGCCCATCCTCCCGCCCTCAAGAGCCCCTGCGGCTCCGGGCGGACGACGGCCCCCATCCCCTGCGGCCGACCCCGCTCCACGCCCCTCGACGCTGTGCCGGCCCCATGCCGGCGGTCGACCCGTGGAGCTCGTGCATGCGCCGCCTCACGAACAGAGTTCCCAATGTCCAACAGCAAGATGCTCATCGACGCCTCACACCCGGAAGAGACCCGGGTCGTGGTGCTCAAGGGTAACCGCGTCGAAGAGTTCGATTTCGAGTCCGCCAGCAAGAAACAGCTCCGCGGCAACATCTACCTCGCCAAGGTCACGCGCGTCGAACCCTCCCTGCAGGCGGCCTTCGTGGAATACGGCGGCAACCGGCACGGCTTCCTCGCCTTCTCGGAGATCCATCCCGACTACTACCAGATCCCGATCGCCGATCGGCAGGCGCTGCTCGAGGAAGAAGCCCGGGCGCATCGCGACGAGGAGGAGGAGGTGCGCGGCGAGGGCCGGAGCCGGGACGCGCGGCGCAGCGGCTCCCGCGGCAACGGCGAGGGCGGCGAGAGCGGCGAGCGTGCCGCCCGGAGCGACGGGCGGGGCGAAGGCCGCGAGGGGCGCGGGGAGCGGAGCGAAGGCCGCGGCGAGCGGAGCGGGGGACGCGGCGAGCGCGGCCAGCGCCGCAGCCGGCGCCACCGCCGCGACCACGTGCAGGCCAGCCCGCTCGACCGGCGCGGCCTCGCCGACGAGAGCGTGTCGGAGCCGGCCTTCGACGGCACGGACGCCGTCGAGGGCGTGGAGTTCGACCTCGTCGTCGATCAGGGCGCCGACGCCGGGTCCGATCCGTCGGCCGTCGCGGCGGGGACGGACTGGACGGCCGGCATCGACGCCGAGGCCGAACGCCCGGTCTCGGAGCCGCGCGATCATGAAGAGGCCGAAGCCGCTCCGGTGATGTCGGCCGAGACCGACGCCACGGCGGCGGCGGCTCACGACCCCCACGAGGACACGGCCGGCGCCCCCGCCACCGCGGTGGCTTCGGTGGTCCCCGAGGCCGCAGCGATCGAGGCCGCGGCCGGCGACGCACCGGAACACGCCGGGTCCGGCGGCTCGGGAGAGGCGCATGACGACCACTCCGCCACCTCCGCCGAGGCCATGCCCGCCGAGACCGGGGCGAGCGACGAGGACGCGACCGAGGAGGGCAGCCACACTTCGCCTGCGATCGTGCCGCTCGAAGCCCGCGACACGCGCGAGGACGGGCATCCCGGGGCCGAGCCCAACGGCGACGACCACCATGGGGACGAGCACCAGGCGGCCGAGCACGAGGAGGAGCACGTCGAGCAGATCGGCGGCGACGCGCTGTCCGACGTCGCGCCCCGTCCCACGCGGCTGCGCCGGCACTACAAGATCCAGGAGGTCATCAAGCGGCGCCAGATCCTGCTGATCCAGGTCGTCAAGGAGGAGCGCGGCAACAAGGGCGCGGCCCTCACCACCTACCTGTCGCTGGCCGGCCGCTATTCGGTGCTGATGCCGAACACCGCCAAGGGCGGCGGCATCTCGCGCAAGATCACCGACGGCGAGGACCGCAAGCGCCTCAAGGCCATCGCGAACGAGCTCGACGTGCCGGAAGGCATGGGCGTGATCCTGCGGACCGCCGGGGCGTCCCGCTCGCCCATCGAGGTGAAGCGCGACTTCGAATACCTGCTGCGCATGTGGGAAAGCGTGCGCGAGCTGACGCTGAAGTCCTCGGCCCCGTCCCTCGTCTACGAAGAGGGTTCGCTGATCAAGCGTTCGATCCGCGACCTCTACTCCAAGGAGGTCGAAGAGATCGTCGTCTCGGGCGAGGCGGGCTACGTCGAGGCGCGCGACTTCATGCGCATGCTGATGCCCGGCAACGTGAAGGCGGTGCAGCTCTACCGCGACCCGCAGCCCATCTTCGCCAAATCCGGCGTCGAAGCGCAGCTCGACGCGATGTTCTCGCCCCATGTCACGCTGAAGTCGGGCGGCTATCTCGTCATCAACCAGACCGAGGCGCTCGTCGCCATCGACGTGAACTCGGGCCGCTCGACCCGCGAACACAATATCGAGGACACGGCGCTCCGCACCAACCTCGAGGCGGCCGACGAGGTGGCGCGCCAGCTGCGCCTGCGCGACCTCGCGGGGCTCATCGTGGTCGACTTCATCGACATGGAGGAGGGCCGCAACAACCGTGCGGTCGAGCGGCGCATCAAGGAAGCGCTGAAGAACGACCGGGCCCGCATCCAGATCGGACGCATCTCGCATTTCGGCCTGCTCGAAATGTCCCGCCAGCGCATCCGCACGGGCGTGCTCGAAGGCTCCACGGTCGTGTGCCCGCACTGCGCCGGAGCGGGGACGGTCCGCTCCACGGCCTCGATCGCCCTGCACGTGCTGCGCCTCGTCGAGGACGTGCTGATCAAGGACGCGAGCCACGACCTCATCGTGCGCAGCCGCGCCGAGGTCGCGCTCTACATGCTGAACCAGAAGCGCGCCAAGCTGGTCGAGATCGAGCAACGGTTCGGCGTCTCCATCATGGTGGCGGCCGACCCGACGCTGACCGGCATGGTCTACCACGCCATCGAACGGGGCGAGCCCGCGTTGCCGCCCGTGGCACCCGCGCCGCGGCTGGACCTCGTACGCGTCGATTCGATCGCTCCCATCTTCGAGCCCGAGAGCGAGGGCGGCGAGGATGCGGGCGAGGAGGCCGAGCGCGAATCGGCTGGCGAGGAGACCGCGGAGGCGGCCTCCTCCGATCAGGGCGAGGGCGACGGCCGGCGCCGCAAGCGCCGCCGCCGTCGGCGCGGCCGCGACCGGGAGGGCTCCGCCGGCGACGTGGCGGGCGAGGCTTCCCAGGGCGGTGACGACGCCGCGGGCGAGGACGATGCGGAGGAGGACGGCGATCTCGGCGCCATGGGTGCCCGGACCGGCGGCGACGATCGCAGCGGGCCCACGTCGTCGGACGATGCTCCGGCGCCGCTCGCCGGCAGCGAGGCCGAGCCCGAGACGGCCATGACGGTCGAGGTCCTCGCCACGCCGACGATCCTGCCCCTGGCCGGCCTCGCCGGCGAGGCTGTCGTCGAAGCCGTCGAGGAGGCGCCCAAGCGTCGCCGCTCGCGTCGCACCGCCGCGCGGATCGCCGAGGAGGCCGCAGCTGGCGAGACGCCGGCCGCCGTCGCGGCGGAGCCGCTCGCCGGCGACGCCGATGCCCCGGCGCGCCCGCGCCGACGCCGCCCCTCGCGTGCCCGTGCCGCCGAGGCGGCTCCGGAAGCCGGCGTGGCCGAGCCCGCGGCCGAGACCGCGGCGGTCGAAGCCGTCGCGGTGACGGAACCCGAACCCGCGGCGGACGTGCCGGCCGTGCAGGCCTCGGCGCCCGCCCCCGAGGCGCCGGCCGAGACGGCAGCGGCCGCACCGCCGCCGGCGAGCGAGGCCGCGTCGACGCCGACGGTCGAGACCGATCCCGACCGGCCGAAGCGGTCCGGCTGGTGGCAGCGCGCCAAGGCCTCCTTCGGCTCCTGATCTCCAAGGGACCGCGCGCGGCCGCAGGGTCGCTCGCGCGCGGTCTCGGCGAGGCTGCCCGGTCCGCGGATCGCGGTGCGGGCCTTGGAAAGGCCGCATCGCCGCCGCATGGGACGAGGGGATCTCTCGGGTTTGGCGCCGCCCGGCGCATGAAAGGGACAGCATGCTCGAACGTCGCGGCCGGTCGTGGCCGGCTCTCCGCTCCCCTCGCGCGATGTTGCTCGGTCTGGGCCTCCTCGCCGCCGCGGCCCTCGGTCTGCCGCGGGCCGTCGTGCCCGCGTCGGCGGCCGAGTTCACCCCGGCCCAGAAGGCCGAGATGGGCGGGATCATCCGAGACTACCTGGTGCAGAACCCCGAGGTGCTGCAGCAGGCCATGGCCGAACTCGAGCGCCGCCAGAAGGCGCAGGAAGAGGCCAAGCGCCAGCAGGCCGTCGATGCCAAGTCGGCCGAGCTGTTCAACGGCCCGGGCGACGTCGTCCTCGGCAACCCCAAGGGCAAGGTCACGCTGGTCGAGTTCTTCGATTACAATTGCGGCTACTGCAAACGCTCGCTCGACGATATCGCCAAGCTGCTCAAGACCGAGCCGGACCTGCGGCTCGTGCTCAAGGACTTCCCGGTGCTCGGCCCGGGTTCGGTCGAAGCCGCCTATGTGGCGGGCGCGGCCCGCAATCAGCTCAAGGGCGAGCAGTTCTGGCAGTTCCACGCCAAGCTGCTCGGCGGCCAGCACGGTCCCGTCGGCAAGGCCCAGGCCCTGCAGGTCGCCAAGGACATGGGCGCCAACATGGACCAGCTCGCCAAGGATACCGCCAGCCCCGAGCTGAAGAGCTCGATCCAGAGCACCATGGTGCTGGCCGATGCTCTGAACCTCACCGGCACGCCCTCCTTCGTGGTCGGCAAGGACGTCGTCGTGGGCGCCGTGGGCTACGACGAACTCAAGGACCGGGTCGACAGCGTGCTGAAATGCGGCAAGGCCTTCTGTTCGTGAGGCCCGCCGCGCCGCCGCGGCGGCGCCGTCTCAGGCGAGGATTGGCTTTGTCGGCCGTCATTCTCTAAGAGGACGTCAGCCAGAGCGCGGCGGCCGAGCGCCGCCCCGCTTTCGTCGCGCAGGGCCGCAACGCCTGCCCGTGCCACCCCCATCAGAAGACAGTGATGCCCATGATCCGAAACGGCCTGCGGACGCGCCCCAAAGGGACCAGACCGACGCCCGCCGGCACGGCCAAAGCCGCCATCGACGCCGACCTGCTGCGCACGCTCGCGACCCTCATCTCGGACACCGATCTCGCCGAGATGGAGATCGAGAAGGGCGACCTGCGCATCAAGCTGGTCCGCCATACGGCGGTCGCGGCCGCGCCGGCGGCGGCACCGGTGCTGCTGACGACCGCGATGGCTCCCGCCGCCGCCCCCGCCGCCGCGCCCGAGGTAGCGGCAGCCGACCACCCGGGCGCCGTGAAGTCGCCCATGGTGGGCACCGTCTACCGTCGTGCCAACCCGGAGGCCAAGGCCTTCGTCGAGGTCGGCAGCACCGTCAAGGCCGGCGAGAAGATCCTGCTGGTCGAGGCCATGAAGACCTTCAACGAGATCGTGGCGCCCCGCGCCGGCACCGTCACGGCCGTGCTGGTGGACGATGGCCAGCCCGTCGAATACGGCCAGCCCCTGCTCGTGATCGAGTGAGGGGGCCATGTTCGACAAGATCCTGATCGCCAACCGCGGCGAGATCGCGCTGCGCGTGCTGCGTGCCGCGAAGGAGCTCGGCATCGCCACGGTGGCGGTCCACTCGACCGCCGACGCCGACGCCATGCATGTGCGCCTCGCCGACGAGAGCGTCTGCATCGGCCCCCCGCCAGCCCGCGACAGCTACCTCAACATCCCGGCGCTGCTCTCGGCCTGCGAGATCACCGGTGCCGACGCGATCCATCCCGGCTACGGGTTCCTGTCCGAGAACGCCCGTTTCGCCGAGATCCTGCAGGACCACGACATCACCTTCATCGGCCCCAAGGCGGAGCATATCCGCACCATGGGCGACAAGATCGAGGCGAAGCGGACCGCGAGAGCGCTCGGCATCCCCTGCGTGCCGGGGTCGGACGGCGGCATCACCGACGACGACACCGCCCAGCAGGTCGCGGCCGAGATCGGCTTCCCGGTGATCATCAAGGCGGCGGCGGGCGGCGGCGGCCGCGGCATGAAGGTGGCCCGGACCGCCGGCGACCTGTCGGACGCGCTCTCGACCGCCCGGCAGGAGGCCAAGGCCGCCTTCGGCGACGACGCGGTCTACATCGAGAAATACCTCGAGAAGCCCCGCCACATCGAGATCCAGATCCTGGGCGACGGTCTCGGCAACGCCATCCATCTCGGCGAACGCGACTGCTCGCTGCAGCGCCGGCATCAGAAGGTCTGGGAGGAAGGCCCCTCGCCCGCCCTCAATGCCGAACAGCGCGCCACCATCGGCGAGACCTGCGCGGCCGCCATGCGCAAGCTCGGCTACCGCGGCGTCGGCACGATCGAGTTCCTGTACGAGAACGGCGAGTTCTACTTCATCGAGATGAACACCCGCATCCAGGTCGAGCACCCCGTGACCGAGATGATCACCGGGATCGACCTCGTGAACGAGCAGATCCGCATCGCGGCCGGCTCGCCCCTGACGATCAGCCAGGCGGACGTGCGGCTCGACGGCCATGCCATCGAGTGCCGCGTCAATGCCGAGCATCCCGACACGTTCCGGCCCTCGCCGGGGCGGATCAGCTACTTCCATCCCCCGGGCGGCCTCGGGGTGCGGGTCGATTCGGCCGCCTACCAGGGCTACACGATCCCGCCCAACTACGATTCCCTCGTCGGCAAGCTCATCGTGCACGGCCGGACCCGGACCGAGGCCCTGATGCGGCTGCGGCGCGCCCTCGACGAGTTCATCGTCGACGGCATCGACACGACGCTGCCGCTGTTCAGGACGCTGGTGCGCAACACCGACATCCAGAACGGCGCCTACGACATCCACTGGCTCGAACACTTCCTGGCCGAACAGGCCGCCGAAGCCTGACCGCCGGCCTCCCGGCCCCGCGGGCCGCGCCGGACGGCGTGGCACGCGGCTTGCTGCCCCAAGGGCAGGGAGGTGCGGGTCGTCCGGCGCCGCGGATCCGCACGGGACCGTCACCTCCGGCCATGCGACGGAGCCCGATGTGAAGCGCGACGACCTGACCGAGAAGCTGCTCGACATCAAGCGCGAGAAAGGCTGGAGCTGGAAGCACATCCACGCCGAGATCGGCGGCCTGTCGCCGATCCTCATCACGGCGGCCTGCTTGGGCCAAATGAAACTGCCCAAGGCGCAGGCGCGGAAGGCGGCCGACCTCTTCGGCCTGACACCGGCCGAGGAGCGCATGCTGAACGAGCCGCCCTACCGCGGCTCGATCCCGCAGATGCCGCCCACCGACCCGCTCGTCTACCGCTTCTACGAACTCGTCATGGTCTACGGCACGACCTTCAAGGAGCTGATCCAGGAGGAGTTCGGCGACGGCATCATGTCGGCCATCGACTTCGACATGACGATGGAACGCGAGCCCAACACCAAGGGTGACCGGGTGAAGCTCGGCATGTCGGGCAAGTTCCTGCCCTACAAGTATTACGGCAACGAGGACGGCGTGCCGGAGTACGGCTTCAAGGAGAAGTGACCGCGCCGCCGACGCCCGGCCCGTCCGGCCCGCCCCCGGGAAAGACGCCGAACCGGAGTTCGCCTGCATCTTCAACGATGTACAGCGGACCGTTCATCTTCTCCCGCAGCAGTGGCTGCCGCTGCGGCAATGAAAAACCCCGCGACCGATGGGTCCCGGGGTGTCCTGCCGAGCCAGCCGCGGCGCAATCCGTCCGGATCGCGCCGCGCCCGCTCAGAGCGCGCGGAGGATGCGGCGGATCGGGTGGCCCGGCAGGCCGCGGCGATAGCCGAAGGGGCGACGATAGCCGTAGCCGTAGCCGCGGCGGAACCCGTAGCCCCGCCGGACGTAGCCGCGGCGATAGCCGTAGTGCCAGCGCACCTCTTCGACCTGACCCGCGGCCGGCCCGGCTGCCATCGCGGCTCCGGCCACCGGCATGGCGGCGGCGGGCTCCGCCGCGAGGGCGGCGGCACCGAGTGCGACGGCGGCGATCAGGGCGGTGGTGAAGGAACGTGTCACGTGCGGCATCTCCATGTGGGACCGATGCGCACCAACCCTCGGCCGGCAGCGAGGTTCCAACCGCGCCACCCTGTGTGCCCGACCTCCGCGCGGGTTCAGTAAACGTCGTTGCGCACGAACCACGCCGGCGCGGGAGTGTGGCCTTTGCCCACCGCGTCCTCGTAATAGGTCGTGAAGGACTCGACCGCGTGGGACAGCGCCACGTAGGGCGCCTGGTGCTTCTCGGCCTGGAGCACCTGCGCCTCGGCCTGGACCGGGGTGCGGATATAGTGGCTCTGCTCGAAGAAGTAGCGACCGTCGTCGGTCTCGTAGACGCGGATCGAGACGCGGAACCGTTCGACCCCGACATCGAAGAAGATGTGATACTCGGAGAAGAACTTGTGGAAGGCGACGATCCTGGGATGCCGCAGTGCGTCGAGTTCCTGAGCAGACATCATCGTCGGTCTCTGTTCACGGCGGCATCCTTCCACAGGACATCGACGATGGAAAGCCGCCCACCGGCCGGCCTCACGTCTTCAGCCGGTAGCCGGTGCGGAAGATCCAGGCAATCAGGGCGGCACAGAGCGCCAGGATGGCGAGCGTCATGCCGAAGCTCACCTCCGGGGGCACGTCGGCGCGGCCCACGAAGCTCCACCGGAACCCGTTGACCAGATACACGACGGGGTTGAGATAGGCCACCTCGCGCCAGGGCGTCGGCAAGGTCTCGATCGAGTAGAAGCTGCCGCCCAGGAACGTCAGCGGGGTCACGACCAGCAGCGGCACGAGCTGCAGCTTCTCGAAACCGTCGGCCCAGATGCCGATGACGAAACCGAAGAGGCTGAACGTGACCGAGGTGAGCACCAGGGCGGCGAGCATCCACACGGGATGCACCACGTGCAGCGGCACGAACAGCGCCGATGTGGCGATGATGATGGTGCCGAGCAGGATCGACTTCGAGGCCGCCGCGCCGACATAGCCCGCCACGATCTCGAACGGGGAGATCGGCGCGGACAGGATCTCGTAGATCGTGCCGGTGAAGCGCGGGAAGTAGATGCCGAAGGAGGCATTGGCGATGCTCTGCGTCAGCAGCGACAGCATCACCAGCCCCGGCACGATGAAGGCGCCGTAGCTGACCCCGTCGACCGAGGGGATGCGGGAGCCGAGCGCGGCTCCGAACACCACGAAATACAGAACGGTCGAGAGCACCGGCGACACGATGCTCTGCGTCAGGGTGCGCAGGGTACGCGCCATCTCGAACCCGTAGATCGCCCGGACGGCGTGGAAGTTCATGTGCGCTGGCTCACTAGATCCACGAAGATCTCCTCGAGCGTGTTCTGGCTGGTCGTGACGTCCCGCACCCCGATGCCGGCGCCGGCGAGGTCGTCGAGGAGCGCGCGCAGATCGGGCGCGGCCCCGCCCGCGGGTTCGTAGACGTAGGTGAGCTGGGAGCCGTCCGGCGATGCCTTGAGCTTGTGGCGCGCCAGCGACTCCGGTACCGCGGCGAGCGGCGCCGCGAGGTCGACGACGAGGCGCTTGCGGCCCAGCTTCTCCATCAGCGCCGCCTTGTCGTCGACGAGGATGAGTTCCCCGCCGCGAATCACGCCGACGCGGTCGGCCATCTCCTCGGCTTCCTCGATGTAATGGGTGGTGAGCACCATCGTCACGCCGTCCTGGCGCAGGCGGCGCACGAGGCGCCACATGTCGCGCCGGAGCTCGACGTCGACGCCGGCGGTGGGCTCGTCGAGGAAGAGCAGGCGCGGTTCGTGCGACAGGGCCTTGGCGATCAGCACCCGGCGCTTCATGCCGCCCGACAGCGTCCGCAGCGTCGCGTCGCGCTTCTCCCATAACGACAGGTCGCGCAGCACCTTCTCGATATGGGCGGGGTTGCGCTTCTTGCCGAACAGCCCGCGGCTGAACGTGACGGTGTCCCACACCGTCTCGAAGGCGTCGGTGGTGAGTTCCTGCGGCACGAGGCCGATCATGCCGCGCGCGGCCCGGTAGTCCGTCCCGATGTCGTGCCCGCCGACCCGCACCTGCCCGCCCGTAGCGCGCACGAGGCCGCAGGCGATGGAGATCAGCGTGGTCTTGCCGGCGCCGTTGGGCCCGAGCAACGCGAAGATCTCGCCTTCGCGGATATCGAGGTCGACGGCCTTGAGCGCCTGGAAACCGCCCGCATAGGTCTTCGTCAGTTGGGAGAGCGACAGGATCGGCTGCATGCGCCGCTGGTAGCCGATCCTGCCCGCCGAAGGAAGCCGCATGGCAGCGGCCAAGGTGGCCCGTGCCGCGGGCCGGCGCGACATGCCGGACGACCGCGGCCCGACCCGGACGGCCTGCCGCCCCGCATCCGGACGTGTCGAACCTCGTCCGGCGCCGCCGGGCAGGCGGGTCGCGGGTGCGGATCAGGCCGCCTTCTGCAGCGGCTCCTCGCTCTGTTCCATGGCCTGCATGTAGAGATCGAGCAGCGAGTCCTGCTCGTCGCGCTCGTCCTTGTCCTGCTTGCGCAGCTTCAGGATCTCCTTCAGCACCTTGACGTCGAAACCCTCGCCCTTGGCTTCGGCGAAGACCTCCTTCTTGCCCTCGTTCAGGGCCTTGAGCTCTTCCTCGATGTGCTCGACGCGCTCGATGAAGGAGCGGATACGCTCCCCGGCGATCCCGACCGACCCGCTCATGTTCAGCTCCCCGTCCTGGCTGGATGAGAACAGAACCTAAACGCCGGAGCGTCAATGAGAGGTTAACCGCGACGGTCCGGCGCCGGCCGCCCGCGCGGGTGGCGTGGGTTTCTGCCGCAGGGTGCGGGGCTGCCGCAACGGAAGCGGCGGCGTCGCGGTTGTCCCTCCGTGTCCGGCCGGTGGTCGACCGGGCCCGAGACAGGTCCGCGATGGCGTCCCGAATCCTGTATGGGTGCCTCGCCGCGGCGCTCCTCGCCGTCGGTGGTGCGGCGGCGCTGGCGTGGCACCCGAGCCTCGCGCCCGTCGACCGGCCCGCGGCGGCGAGCTTCGATGCCGCGCTGGTCAAGCGGGGCGCCACCCTGGCGGCTCTCGGCAATTGCGCCGGCTGCCACAGCGCGCCCGGCCGCCCGGCCTTCAGCGGCGGGCTCCCGGTCGAGACGCCCTACGGTGCCGTTTCGGCCAGCAACATCACGCCGGACCCCGAGACCGGCATCGGCCGCTGGTCCGAGGCCGCCTTCCGCAGGGCCATGCGGGCGGGCGTCGACCGCAGCGGCGCCAACCTCTATCCGGCCTTCCCCTACAACCACTACACGCTGGTCACCGATGCCGACGACGCGGCGCTCTACGCCTATCTGATGACCCGCACGGCCGCGACCGCGACGGTGCCGCCGCCGGCCCTGCCGTTCCCGCTTAACCTGCGCGCCGTGATGGCCGGCTGGAACCTCCTCTTCCTGCGCGAGGGCCCCTTCGCGGCGGACCCCGCCCACAGCCCGGACTGGAACCGCGGCGCCTATCTGGTCGAGGGCCTGGGCCATTGCGGCGCCTGCCACACGCCCCACGACGCCTTGGGCGCGGAGCGGTCCGGCGCGCATCTCGCGGGCGGCATGGCCGAGGGCTGGAACGCTTACGCGCTCGACGCCCGGAGCCCCGCCCCGACGCCCTGGACGGTGGACGCCATGGCGTTCTACCTGCGCCACGGATGGCAGGCGGTGCATGGCGCCGCCCGTGGTCCCATGGCGCTCGTCACCGCCAACCTCGGCGGCATCCCGGAGGCGGATGCGCGCGCCATGGCGACCTATGTGGTGTCGCTGATGGGCGGCGAGGCCCGGGACAGGGCGCCGCCGGCGCCCGAGCCCCAGCTCCCACCCGCCAGCGCCGGCAGCCAGGTCGCGGTCGCGGTCGCGGCGGCGGGGGACGGCCGGGGCGCGGCGCTTTATGCGGGGGCATGCGCCTCCTGCCACGAGTCCGGACGGCCCCTGCCCTTCGGCGGACTGGCCCTCCGCCTCAGCACGGCCCTGCACGCGCCGGACCCCGCCAACATCGTGACCGTGACGCTCCACGGCCTCGCGGCGCCCGCCGGCGCCGCGGGATCGATCATGCCCGGCTATGCCGGGGCCTTGGACGACGCCGACCTCGCGGCGCTGCTGCGCTTCCTGCGGGCCGATATCGCCCATGCGGCACCCTGGCCCGATCTCGACGCCACGATCAGGACCGTCCGGGCCCGCGGCGCCACGCTGGTGGCGAGCGACGGGGTCGGGGCCGCGCCCGCCGACACGCAGGTGAGAGTCGCACGATGACAACGATCACGGTGAACGGCACGCCGCGCCCCGCCGCCGGCGACCCCACGACACCCCTGCTCTACTGGCTGCGCGGCGACCTCGGCCTCAACGGCGCCAAATACGGCTGCGGCCTCGGCCAGTGCGGCGCCTGCACGGTGATCGTGGAGGGCGAGGCCGTCCTGTCCTGCGTGGTGCCCATCGGCGCGCTCGACGGCAAGCGGGTCACGACGCTGGAGGGGCTCGGCACCGCCGAAGCGCCCGGCCCGATGCAGCGCGCCTTCATGGACGAGCAGGCGGCGCAGTGCGGCTACTGCATCCCGGGCATGATGATGAAGGCCCAGGCGCTGCTCGAGCGCAGGCCCGACGCCTCGGATGCCGAGATCCGGGCCGCATTGCAGGCCAACCTGTGCCGCTGCGGCACCCACATGCGCATCCTGCGCGCCGTGCGCCGCGCCGCCGACGCCATGCTGGCGGGGGCGCCCCGCCCCGGCGCCGTACGGCTGGGAGACGCCCGGTGACGCCGCTCCGCATCGACCGCCGGTCCGTCCTGGGCGGCGCGGGCGCGCTCGTGCTGGGCTTCGCGCTGCGCCCGGGAGTCGCCGCGTCCGCCGCGGAGCCGGCGAGCGGCGCCGTCGCGGGCGCGCGCGACCTGCCGGGCAGCCTCAAGACGACGCCCCTGCTCGACAGCTGGATCAGGGTCGAGGCGACGGGCCGCGTCTCGGTGCTGACCGGCAAGGCCGAGCTCGGCCAGGGCATCGCGACCGCCCTGGCGCAGCTCGCCGCCGAGGAGCTCGACCTGCCGCTCGACGCCGTCGCGGTCCACACCGCCGATACCGGAGCCACGGCGGACGAAGGCTACACGGCGGGCAGCCATTCGATGCAGGACAGCGGCAGCGCCATCCGGGCCGCCGCCGCCGAGGTGCGGCGCATCCTCGTCGGCGAGGCCGCGGCGCGCTGGGGCCTCACGGCCTCGGCACTGCGGACGGAGGGCGGCGCCGTGGTGGCGCCGGATGGGCGGCGGCTCGGCTATGGGGTGCTCGTCAGCGACGCCCTGATCCACGTCGACGCGACCCCGAACCCCGCGCTGAAGCCGCCCGGCGGCTACCACATCGTGGCCCGGCCCGCGCCGCGGCGCGACATCCCCGCCAAGGTGACGGGAGCCCCGATCTACGTGCAGGACATGCGGCCCGAAGGCCTGGTCCACGCCCGGGTGGTGCGCCCGCCCGGCTACGGCGCGACCCTGATCGGCGTCGACGACGCGCCCGTCCGGGCGCTGCCGGGCGTCGTCGGCGTTGTGCGGGACGGGTCCTTCCTGGCGGTGGCGGCGACGAGCGAATGGGGCGCCGTCGAAGCCATGCGGCAGCTGGCACGCGCGGCGCGCTGGTCGGTGCCGCGGCCCCTGCCGGACGGGCCGGCGAGCGCCGTCATCAAGGCCCTGCCCTCGCGCGACACCGTGATCCTCGACCGCGGCACGCCGCAGGCGGGCGAGGACCTGCGGCGCGTTACGGCCGATTATACCCGCCCCTATCAGGCCCACGCCTCGATCGGCCCCTCCTGCGCGCTGGCGCATCTCGACGGCGACACCATGACGGTGTGGACCCACACGCAGGGCGTCTTCCCGGACCGCGCCGCCATCGCCGAGATGCTGAACATGCCGCTCGACCGCGTGCGCTGCATCCACGCGCAGGGCTCGGGCTGCTACGGCCACAACGGGGCCGACGACGCGGCGGGCGACGCTGCCCTTGTGGCAAGGGCGCTGCCGGGCCGGCCCGTGCGGCTGCAGCTGATGCGCGAGCAGGAGGCCGCCTGGGAGCCCTTCGGCCCCGCCATGGCGACGCGGGCCGCCGCGGCGCTCGACCCGGACGGCCGCATCGTCGACTGGTCCTACGCGGTCTGGAGCAACACCCACAACCAGCGGCCCGGAGGGGCGGGCGCGCTTCTGGGCGCACAGCTCCTCGCCGCGCCCTTCGCGCCGCCCGAACCCAAGCCCATCCCGCTGCCCGAAGGCGGCGGCGACCGCAACGCCCTGCCGATCTACACGCTGCCCAACGCGCGGGTGACGCATCACTTCGTCCCCGCCATGCCGCTGCGGGTCTCGGCCATGCGGGCGCTCGGCGCCTACGCCAACGTGTTCTCGATCGAGAGCTTCATGGACGAGCTGGCGCGGGCCTCGGGCCAGGACCCGGTCGCGTTCCGGCTCCGCCACCTCGACGATCCGCGGGCCCGCACGGTGGTCGAGACGGCGCGCGACGCGTCGGGCTGGTCGCGCCGCGCCAAGCCGTCCGGCACCGGCCGGGGTTTCGCCTTCGCGCGCTACAAGAACCTCGCGGCCTATTGCGCGGTCGCCGCCGAGGTCGAGGTCGACCGCGACACCGGCCGCGTGCGCCTGGCGCGCGCCGTCGCGGCGGTCGACGGGGGACAGGTCGTCAACCCCGACGGGCTCCGGAACCAGATCGAGGGCGCGATCCTGCAATCGATGAGCTGGACGCTGTTCGAGGCGGTGGGCTTCGAGCCGGCCGGGATCACGTCGGTGGACTGGGCCACCTACCCGATCCTGCGCTTCGATGGTGTGCCGGACGCCGTCGAGGTCCATCTCGTCGATCGGCCGGGCGATCCCTTCCTCGGCTGCGGCGAATGCGGCCAGGGCCCCACGGCGGCGGCCATCGGCAATGCCGTGGCGGACGCCATCGGGGTGCGGCTGCGCGACCTCCCCTTCACGCGCGAGACGGTGCTGGCCGCGGTCGGCGCGTGACGGCGCGAGGCGACGACGCTCTCGCCGGCATCACTCGCTGTCGGTATAGGCCAGGACGGCGGCGCGGCACGACAGCTGCGCTTCGACGGGCTTATCCTGGTCGAGCCGCGCCAGGGTGTTGACGAGGCTCGTCTCGGGATGCGGGACCGGCTCTTCGGGCGCCGCGGCCGCGGCGTGCTGCGCCTCGGCGCGGCGACGGTCGCGGTCGGAGGCGCGCTTCTGCCGCTCCAGAACCCGTCGACCGCGCGACCGTTCGTCGGCGGAGCCCGAAGGCGACAAGGCCCGGAGCACCTGAGCGGTCACGGGCGGCGGCAGCAGTTCGGCGTAGGACAAGACCCGCATGGTCGGGACTCCGGCTCCATCGAGACCACGGCACCATACCAGGATTGTGCGGGGCTGGATCGACAACCGCCGAACCCGCGCGGCGGATCCGTGCCGCGGGCCATGCCGGAGCATCGTCGTCAACAGACGCCTGCCAGCGGGTGTATGAGCGCAGGGCTCCCGCGCCTTGCCCCGCTTCGGGGCGGACCGGCCCGCCTACCCGGCGATGGTGAGCGCGCTGGGACTCGAACCCAGGACATCCTGATTAAAAGTCAGGCGCTCTACCGACTGAGCTACGCGCTCCCACGACGGGAGCCCAACGGGTAGAGGTTCGGCCCCGCACGGTCAAGCCGCCGCTCCCTCCGGCGATGGCGTTCAGTTTGAAGCGCCGCGCGGGGCCCGCGCCCCTCGCCGTGGCGGTTTCGTGACTTAGGTCATAGGGGGACACCCGGAGGCCTCCCGCATGCGACGCGTCTTCCCCTTCCTCGCCCTCTCGGCCGCCCTGGCGCTGGCCGGGCCCGCCTTCGCCGCCGAAGCCGGCGCCGATCCCGAGATCCAGTCGACCATCACGTCCCAGATCGACGCCTTCAACCAGGGCGACGCGACGCGGGCCGAGAGCTTCGCCTCGCCCGGCATCAAGACGCTGTTCCCCGATGCGTCGAGCTTCTTCGGCATGGTCCAGCAGAGCTACGCGCCGCTGATCCACCCGCGCTCGACCCATTTCGAGCCGACCGTCACCTCCGAACGCGGCACCGTGCAGCACGTCACCGTGGTCGACACGAAAGGCGTCGTGTGGACCGCCGTCTATACGCTGGAGAAGGTCGACGGGCGCTGGGCCATCTCGGGCTGCGTGCTGCTGAAGTCGCCCGAGACGACGGCCTGAGCCGGGGCCGCCGCTTCAATTGTAGGCGAAGAGCGCCAGGATGCCGACGAAGACCACGGCCGAGAGGCCCGTGGTCCAGAGCGCTTTCATGGCGATGCGCGGCAGGAGCGGGGCGCCGGGATCCGAGCCCGGCACCACGTCGCGCGCCTCGTCCTGCGACCGCACCCCGAAGGGCAGGACCGCGAAGAGCACGATCCACCAGGTGGTGAAGTAGATGGCGATCGCCATCGGCACGGGGATCGGCATCTAGCGACGCCGCCCCGCGCCGGTGGCGCGCCGCCCGGTGCGGCCGGCCGCCGTCACGCCTCGACGATCAGCACGTGGACGAGGGGCTTCTTGCCCCAGGCCTGGCCGATGGCGCCGCGCACCGACCGTTCGATGGCGTTGGCGGCCGCGTCCGGATCGCGCCGCTTGCCCCGGCCGAGGTTGTCGAGCGTGTTGAAGATCGCCTCGTCGACCGCGACATCCATGGGCTTGCCGTCCCGCGTGTGGCTCGGCAGACCGCTCATCAGCACGTCCGGGTCGCCCGACACGTCGCCGCGCTGCGTGAAGCAGACCGCGATCGAGACGATGCCGGCGAAGGCGAGCTTGGTGCGCGCCGCGATGGAGGCGTCGTTGGAGGGCACGATGACGTGGCCGTCCTTGGCGAGCTGCCCGTGCGGCACCTGGTCGATCACCCCCGCGGTGCCGGGCGCCAGCACCACCATGTCGCCGTTGCGGGCCTTGACGACCTGCTCGACGCCGAGCGAACGCGCGAAGGCCGCGTGTTCGGCGAGGTGGAGCGGCTCGCCATGGGCCGGCACGGCGATCTTGGGCCGGACCCAGCCGTAGAACTTGGCGACTTCCGCGCGCCGCGGATGGCCCGACACGTGGACGAGATGCGTGCGGTCGGTGACGACCTCGACGCCCTGCGCCACGAGGCCGTTGATGATCTTGCCGACCTCGCGCTCGTTGCCCGGGATGGTGCGGGACGAGAAGATGACGCGGTCTCCCGGCGCGAGGCGCACGTCGCCGTAATCGTCCTGCGCCATGCGGGCCAGGGCGGCCCGGGGTTCGCCCTGGCTGCCCGTGGCCAGCAGCACCGTGCGGTTGCGGTCGAGCGACGCATAGCGCTCGGTCGAGAAGAAGGGCGGCACGCCCTCGAGGTAGCCGCACTCGCGCGCCACCCCGATGGTCCGCTCCATGGCACGGCCCCCGATGATGACGCTGCGCCCCGTCGCGGCCGCGGCATCCGCCACGGCGCGCAGCCGGCTGACGTTGGACGCGAAGGTCGTCACCACGACCCGGCCCGGCGCCTCGGCGATGAGCTTGTGGAGGTTCTCGGCCACCTCCTTCTCGGACGGGCTCTCGCCGTCGCGCAGGATGTTGGTCGAATCGCAGACCAGCGCCAGGACACCCTCGTCGCCGATGGCGGTCAGGCGCTCGGAATCGGTCGGCGGTCCCATGGTGGGCGTGGGGTCGATCTTCCAGTCGCCCGAATGCACCACGGTGCCGAGCGGCGTCCGGATCGCCAGCGCACAGGATTCGGGGATGGAATGCGCCACCGGCACGAACTCGACCTCGAAGGGGCCGAGGTTGATGCGCGAGCCGATCTCGACCGTCTCGACCTCGAGCTTCGACAGGCTCATGTCGTTGGCGTGTTTGGCGTTCAGCAGGCCCGCCGCGAACCGCGTGGCGAAGACGCGGCAGCGCAGGTTCGGCCACAGGTCCGCCACCGCGCCGATATGGTCCTCGTGCGCGTGGGTGATGACGAGGCCGAGCAGGTCCTTCTTGATCTTCTCGACGAACGTCAGATCCGGCAGGAGCAGGTCGACGCCGGGCAGGTCAGGCCCCGCGAAGGACAGACCCAGATCCACCATGATGTATTTGCGCCGCTGAGGCGGGCCAAAGCCGTAGAGAGCGGCATTCATGCCGATCTCGCCCAGACCGCCGAGCGCGCAGAAGACGAGTTCTTCGCCGCCGTCCATCGTTCACCTTCGTTCCCATTACGATGCGGCGGCCCTTTCACGGTCCGCCAAAAAGACATCGCCCGCTTCCACGGTCAAACAACCCGAACCAGTCTCGAGAATCAGCCTGCCGTCGTCGTCGACGGTCTGAAATGTCCCCACATGCCTGGCGCCCTGCCGCATCACCGCGAGCGACACGCCCGGCGGCAATGCGTGGTCGAGCCACGCCCGGCGGATGCCGGCGAAATTCCGGCCCCGGTCCCACTGGACCAGGGTTTCGGCGAGCGTACCGGACAGGGCGGCGAACATCGCGTCTCGCGTGCCGGCCCCGCCGGCGATCACGCCGAGATGCGTCGCAGGATAACTTAGGTCCGTCGGGTGCGAGGCGCAATTGACGCCGAAGCCGAGCGCGGCCGAAAAGCCCCTGTCGCGGACCGAGCCGGGATGGGTCCCGCCCTCGACCAGGATGCCGGCGAGCTTGGCGCCGTCGCACAGGATGTCGTTGGGCCACTTGATCGCCAGCCCGCGGCCCGGGCCCGCCACCGCGACGAGCGCCCGGGCGAGGGCGACGCCCGCCACGAAGCCGAGCTGCGGCGCGTGGCGGCGCTCGCAGGGGTCGATCAGCAGCAGCGTGGCGTAGTGGTTGCCGGGGGGCGAGGACCAGTTGCGCCCGACCCGCCCCCGGCCCGCCGTCTGCCGGTCGGCGAGGATCCAGAGCCGGCCCGCGTCGCCGGCCCGCCCACGCGCCAAGGCTTCCTCGTTCGTCGAGCCGAGGCTGGCGTGATGATGGAGCCTGTAACCGAAGGAGCGCGCGACCGGGTGGAGCACGAGGTCAGCGCCTCCCGGCGCGAGGAGGCCGGTGCGGTGCGGTGCGGACCGGCCCGGAAGCCCGATGCTCCGCGCCGGTCGAGGTCATGGACGGCATGGCATGGGTCAGAACAACGAGTGCGCGGCGGCCGTGGCGGCCTCGACCACCGGCGCCGGATAGACCCAGAACAGCAGCATGACCAGGCCCGAGACGGCCAGCACCGCCCGCACGGCGGGGCCAGGCCGGTCGAAGGCCTCGGCGGAGGCGTCGAAATACATCATCTTGACGATGCGCAGGTAGTAGAAGGCCGCCACCACGCTCGCCAGGACGCCGATGACCGCCAGGACGTAGAGGTTGGCCTGGATGGCGGCCTGGAAGACGTAGAACTTGGCGAAGAAGCCGGCGAGCGGCGGCACGCCGGCGAGCGAGAACATGATCATGGCGAGGAAGAACGCCATGGCGGGATTGGTCTGGCCGAGGCCGGCGAGGTCCGCCACCGTCTCGACGGCCTTGCCCTGGCGCTGCATCGACAGGATGGCGGCGAAGGTGCCGAGCGTCATGACGAGATAGGCCGCCATGTAGATCAGCACGCCGTAGACGCCCTGCTCGGTCCCGGCCGCGAGGCCGGTGAGGGCGAAGCCCATGTTGCCGATGGCGGAATAGGCCATCAGCCGCTTGAAGTTGCCCTGTCCGATCGCCGCGAAGGAGCCGAGCAGCATCGAGCAGATCGAGATGAAGATGATGATCTGCTGCCACTGGGTCTCGATGCCCGGGAACGCCGTGATGATGACCCGCACCGTGATGGCGACGGCGGCCATCTTGGGCGCGGTGGCGAAGAAGGCCGTCACCGGGGTCGGCGCCCCCTCGTAGACGTCCGGCGTCCACATGTGGAACGGCACGGTGGACATCTTGAAGGCGAGACCGGCCGACAGGAACACGAGGCCGAAGATGACGCCGATCGACTGGTGGCCGACGAGCGCGCCGGCGATGCCGCGGAACGACACGGTGCCGGCGAAGCCGTAGATGAGCGAGGCGCCGTAGAGCAGCATGCCGGACGAGAGCGCCCCGAGGACGAAGTATTTCAGGCCCGCCTCGGAGGCGCGGACGTCGTCGCGATGGAAGGCCGCGATGACGTAGAGCGCGAGGCTCATCAGTTCGAAGCCGAGATAGAGCGTGATGAGGTTGCCGGCCGAGATCAGCACCAGCATGCCCATGGTGGACAGCAGGATGAGGATGGGGAACTCGAACTTGTGGATGCCTTCCCGGCGCAGGAACGGGATCGCCATGATCAGCGTGCCGAGCGAACCCAGGAGGGCCAGGGCCTGCATGAAGCGCCCGAAATTATCCTGCACGACGGCCCCGTCGTAGCCCAGCAGCGTGTCGCCCTTGTGGGCGTAGCACACCGCCAGCAGCGCGAAGCAGATCACCGCGATGGCGAGCCCGGTGACGAGCGCCGCGGATTTCTCGCCGCGGAACGCCCCGATCATCAGGAGCACCAGCGCCCCGACGCCCAGGATGACGGCGGGGAGGACCAGCGAGACGGAATAATCGACCGGCATTCTCTCTCGATCCTGTCAGGGCGTGAGGGCTGCGGAGGCAGCCTTGACGGACGCGGGCGCGGGCGCCGCGGCCGTGATGGTCTTCATCATGCCGTCCACCGTCGCCTGCGAGGCGTCGAGGATCGGCTGCGGATGCACGCCGTAATAGAGCGTGAGCAGCACGAGCGGGGCCAGGATCGCGACCTCGCGCGGCGACAGGTCGAGGATCGTGCGCAGCGAGGCCTTCTCGAGCTTGCCGAACACCACGCGGCGGTAGAGGTAGAGCGCGTAGGCGGCCGACAGGATGGTGCCGAGCGTGGCGAACAGCGCCACCCAGGTGTTGACCTGGAACGCGCCCAGCATCGTGAGGAACTCGCCGACGAAGCCCGACGTGCCCGGCAGGCCGATGTTGGCCATGGTGAAGAACAGCATGACGACGGCATATTTCGGCATGCGCTCGACGAGGCCGCCGTAGGCGGCGATCTCGCGCGTGTGGAGCCGGTCGTAGACCACGCCGACGCAGAGGAAGAGCGCGCCCGAGACCAGGCCGTGCGAGATCATCAGGAAGATCGCGCCCTGGATGCCCTGCACGGTGAGGGTGAACAGCCCCATCGTGACGAAGCCCATGTGGGCGACGGACGAATAGGCGATCAGCTTCTTCATGTCCTCCTGCACCAGCGCCACCAGCGAGGTGTAGATGATGGCGATGACCGAGAGCGCGAAGACCAGCGGGGCGAAGGCGTGCGACGCCTCGGGGAACATGGGCAGCGAGAAGCGGATGAACCCGTAGCCCCCGAGCTTCAGGAGGATGCCGGCCAGCACGACCGAGCCCGCGGTGGGCGCCTCGACATGGGCATCCGGCAGCCAGGTGTGGACGGGCCACATCGGCATCTTCACCGCGAAGGAGGCGAAGAAGGCCAGCCACAGCCAATACTGCATGGACACCGGGAACTTGGTGTTCAGCAGCACCGTGATGTCGGTGGTGCCGGCGACGCCGTACATCTTCATGATGGCCAGCAGCATGAGCAGCGAGCCGAGCAGCGTGTAGAGGAAGAACTTCATCGACGCATAGATGCGCCGCTGGCCGCCCCAGATGCCGATGATGAGGAACATCGGGATGAGGCTGCCCTCGAAGAACAGGTAGAACAGCACGATGTCGAGGGCCGAGAAGATGCCGATCAGCGCCGCCTCGAGCACGAGGAAGCAGATCAGGAACTCCTTGACCCGCACGTGGATCGCCTGCCAGGCGGAGGCGATGCAGAAGGGCATCAGGAAGGTCGTCAGCAGGATGAAGGGCATCGAGGCGCCATCCACCCCGAGCTTGTAACCGAGGCCGCCGCCGAGCCATCCCCGGCTCTCGAGCAGCTGGAAGGCCGCCGTGCCGGTGTCGAAACGGCCCCAGGCCACGAGGGAGAGCACGAAGGTGACGGCGCTCGCCGCGAGGGCGGCCCAGCGCGCGTTGTTCAGCGTCGCCGCGTCGTCTCCCCGCAGGCAGAGGATGAACGCCACGCCGATCAGCGGTATCGCGATGAGGCCCGACAGGATCCCGAAGCCGAACATCAGCGCACGCCCCCGACGATGTACCAGGTGATGAAGACCGCGACGCCGAGCAGCATGGCGAAGGCGTAGTGGTAGACGTAGCCGGTCTGGAGCTTCACCACGCGGTCGGTGGTGCCGAGCACCGTCTGGGCGATGCCGTCGGGGCCGAAGCGGTCGATGATCGCCTGGTCGCCGCCGCGCCAGAACAGCCGGCCGAGCCAGAAGGCCGGGCGGACGAAGACGAGGTCGTAGAGTTCGTCGAAGTACCACTTGTTGAGCAGGAACTGGTAGAGCGGCCGGTTGGCCCTCGCCCAACGCTCGGCCGTGCCGGGCCGCATGATGTAGGCATAATAGGCGACAGCGAGACCGGCCACGAACATCAGCGGTGGGCAGCAGGGAGACGAAGCGGGGCGCCTGCTCCATCTCGTCGTAGATGTGGTTGGTCGCGGCGTAGACGAGCGATTCGCCCCAGAACCACTCGCGGCCCTCGCCGATGAAGACATGGTGGAACAGGAAGCCGGCGCAGAGGGCACCGAAGGCCAGCACGTAGAGCGGGTAGAGCATGATCGGCGGCGACTCATGGGGCTCCCCGCCGTGACCATGGCCGTGGCCATGATCGTCATGGGCCGTGGCATGGGCCGCGGCATCGTCGTGGTGGTGGCCGGTGCTGGCGGCGGCGCCGGCCGCATGCGTGTCGCGCGACACCTTGGCCTGCTCGTCGTCCTCGTGCTGGCCGCCCGCGGGATGAGCGTCGCTCGGCTCGTGGTGGGCGTTGTGGTCCGTCGTCTCGGTCGCCACGGTGGCGCGCGACGAGCCGTAGAAGGTCAGGAAGACGAGGCGCCAGGAGTAGAAGGACGTGAGCCCCGCCGCGATCGTGGTCATCAGCCAGCCATAGGCGGCGCCGCTGCGCTGCGACGCATAGGCGGCCTCGATGATGGCGTCCTTGGAATAATAGCCGGCCGTGAAGGGGAAGCCGGTGAGGGCCAGCGTGCCGATCGTCATCAGCCAGAAGGTGACCGGGATCTTGGTCCGCAGCCCGCCCATGTGGCGCATGTCCTGCTCGCCGCCGACCGCATGGATGACGGAGCCGGCGCCGAGGAACAGCAGCGCCTTGAAGAAGGCATGGGTGAACAGGTGGAAGATGCCGATCGCATAGCCGCCGCAGCCGAGCGCCACGAACATGTAGCCGAGCTGCGAGCAGGTCGAATAGGCGATGACGCGCTTGATGTCGTTCTGCACGAGGCCGATCGTGGCGGCGAAGAAGCAGGTCGTCGCGCCGATGACGATGACGAAGGTCTGGGCGGCGGGCGACATCTCGAACAGGGGCGACAGGCGCGCCACCATGAAGACCCCGGCCGTCACCATCGTGGCGGCATGGATCAGCGCGGAGACGGGCGTCGGGCCTTCCATCGCGTCCGGCAGCCAGGTGTGCAGCAGGAACTGCGCCGACTTGCCCATGGCGCCCATGAAGAGCAGCAGGCAGGCCAGCGTCACCGCATCGGCGTCGAGGCCGAAGGCGTGGTAGGTCTTGCCGGCGAGGCCCGGCACCGCCGCGAAGATGGTCTCGAACGCGACCGAATGCGTCAGGGCGTAGACCAGGAAGATGCCGAGCGAGAAGCCGAAGTCGCCGACGCGGTTGACCACGAAGGCCTTGATGGCGGCGGCATTGGCGGTCGGCCGCTGGTACCAGAAGCCGATCAGCAGGTAGGACGCGAGGCCCACGCCCTCCCAGCCGAAGAACATCTGCACGAGGTTGTCGGAGGTCACCAGCATCAGCATGGCGAAGGTGAACAGCGACAGGTACGAGAAGAAGCGCGACCGGTGCGGGTCGTCGTGCATGTAGCCGAAGGAGTAGCTGTGCACGATGGTCGAGACCGTCGTGACGACGATCAGCATCACGGCCGTCAGCGTGTCGATGCGGAAGGCCCAGTTCACCTCGAGGTCGCCGACCGTGAACCAGTTGGCGACGGGCACGAGCGCGGCATGGTGGCCGAACCCGACGCGGAAGAAGGCGATCCAGGCCAGCGCGCAGGAGATGCTGAGCAGCGTCGTGGTGACGTATTCGGAGTTGCGATGGCCGATCTGGCGCCCGAACAGGCCCGCGATGGCGGCGCCGAGCAGCGGCAGGAAGACGATGAGGTCGTACATCATGGGGATGCTCAGCCCTTCATCATGTTGATGTCTTCGACCGAGATGGTGCCCTTGTTGCGGTAGAACACCACCAGGATGGCGAGGCCGATGGCCGATTCCGCCGCCGCCACCGTGAGCACCAGAAGGGCGAACACCTGACCGGTGAGGTCGCCCAGGAAGGCCGAGAACGCCACGAGGTTCAGGTTCACCGCCAGCAGGATCAGCTCGACCGACATCAGGATGACGATGATGTTCTTGCGGTTGAGGATGATGCCCGCGACCCCGAGGGTGAACAGGATCGCCGCCACGATGAGGTAATGGGTCAGGCCGACAGCCATGAAGATCTCCCGGCACGCGCGCCGCATGGGCGCCGTGCCACTCGCAAACGTTCGATCAGAACGGCGGACTCGAGGGTTCCGCCGCGTCTTAACACGATGCGGCCGAAGCGCCACCCCGCGGGGCGGCGCTTCGGCCGGCTGAATCCTACAGGCCGGCGCGCGAGGGCACCTTGCGCAGCTGCACGGCGACCTTGCGGTCGCGCAGGTTCTGCGCGTCGATGTTCTGGCGCTTCACGCCGCGGCGCGAGCGCAGCGTGAGCACGATGGAGCCGATCATCGCCGTCAGCAGGATGAAGCCCGCCGCCTGGAAGAAGTAGATGTACTGGGTGTAGAGGATGCGCCCCAGCGCGACCGTGTTGGTGACGCCGGGCGCGATCGGCGCGGCCCGCATCGTCACGGTCGCGGGCTGCAGCGTCCAGCCGCCGACGACCAGGATGAGCTCGATCAGCACGATCGCCCCCACGGTGGCGCCGAGCGGCAGATACTGCAGGAAGCCCTGCCGCAGCACCGTGAAATCCACGTCCAGCATCATGACGACGAAGAGGAACAGCACCGCCACCGCGCCCACGTAGACCACGACCAGGATCATGGCCAGGAACTCGGCCCCGAGCAGCATGAAGAGCCCGGCCGCGTTGACGAAGGCCAGGATCAGGAACAGGACCGAATGGACGGGGTTGCGGGCCGCGATGACCATGAAGGCCGACGCGATCGCCACGCAGGAGAAGACGTAGAATAGGAAGACGGTCGCGACCATGCTGCTCAAATCTCCACGCCGGGGCCGCCCGTGGCCGGCGGCGCGCCGGACCCGCCGGACGGCAGGGTGTCGTCACTCATCGGTAGGGCGCATCCGCCTTGAGGTTGCGCTGGATCTCGCGCTCCCAGCGGTCGCCGTTGGCGAGCAGCTTGGCCTTGTCATAGAGGAGTTCCTCCCGCGTCTCCACCGCGAACTCCATGTTGGGACCTTCCACGATGGCGTCCACCGGGCAGGCTTCCTGGCACAGGCCGCAATAGATGCACTTCACCATGTCGATGTCGTAACGCGTGGTGCGGCGCGTGCCGTCGTTGCGGCGCGGACCGGCCTCGATGGTGATGGCCTGCGCCGGGCAGATGGCCTCGCAGAGCTTGCAGGCGATGCAGCGCTCCTCCCCGTTGGGGTAGCGCCGCAGGACGTGCTCGCCGCGGAAGCGCGGGCTCTTGGGGTTCTTCTCGTGCGGGTAGTTGATGCGTCGGCTTCGGCTTGAAGAAGTAGCGCATCGACAGGCCGAAGGCCGCGATGAACTCCGACAGGAACAGCTGCTTGGCGGCGAGGTCGAGCCTCATGGGGCACCTTTGGCGGGAAACGAGGGGTGGGCGGGCTTGGATCGGTGGGCCGTCTCATCCGGGCGGGGGTCGCCCGGCCGGGCCATCAATGGAAGCTGCCCCCCATGCCGGTGATCTCGAGGAAGGCGGCGACGAGCACGACATAGGCCAGCGAGATCGGCAGGAACACCTTCCAGCCGAGCCGCATCAGCTGGTCGTAGCGGTAGCGCGGCACGAAGGCCTTCACCATGGCGATGAGGAAGAACATGAAGCTGGTCTTCAGCACGAACCAGATGACGCCGGGCACCCAGGTGAAGGGCGCGAAGGGGATGGGCGACAGCCACCCGCCCAGGAACAGGATCGACATGATGGCGCACATCGACACGATGGCCACGTATTCGCCCAGCATGAACAGGACGTAGGGCGTCGCCGAATATTCGGTCATGAAACCGGCGACGAGCTCGGATTCGGCCTCGACGAGGTCGAAGGGCGAGCGGTTCGTCTCGGCCAGGGCCGAGATGAAGAAGATCACGAACATCGGCAGCAGCGGCAGCCAGTACCAGCCGAACAGGCCGAGCGCCGAGTTCTGCGCCATGACGATGTCGGTCAGGTTCAGCGAACCGGCGCAGAGCAGGACCGTGACCAGCACGAAGCCGATCGACACCTCGTAGGAGACCATCTGGGCGGCGGAGCGCAGCGCCGACAGGAAGGGATATTTCGAGTTCGACGCCCAGCCCGCCATGATGACGCCGTAGACGCCGAGCGAGGAGACCGCGAAGAGATAGAGCACGCCGACGTTGAGGTCCGCGACCGCCCAGCCCCAGTTCACCGGGATGACGGCGAAGGCCGCGATCGCCAGCGTCCCGGTGACTACCGGCGCCAGCAGGAACACGCCCTTGTTGGCGCCCGCCGGGATGATGGGCTCCTTCAAGGCGAACTTGGCGAAATCCGCGAAGCTCTGCAGCAGGCCCCAGGGCCCCACCACGTTGGGGCCGCGGCGCAGCTGCACGGCGGCCCAGATCTTGCGGTCGGCGTAGAGGATGTAGGCGACGTAGATCAGCACGATCGCGGCGAAGACGACGCTCTCGAGCAGCTTGAGCCAGAGGGACACGGCAGAACCGTCGGTCATGGGGCTACTCCGCCGCCTGCTGCATGTGGCCCTGGGCCAGAATGGAACATTCCGCCATCACGGCCGAGCAGCGCGCGATGGGGTTGGTGAGGTAGAACTCCTGCACCGCCGAACGCAGCGGCGCGCGGTCGACCTCGCCGCCGAGCGCCGTCAGCGGGCCGAGCACGTCGCCCTCCGCCGGCACGATGCGCTCCACCTGGGCCATGTGGGGCACGGCGGCCTGCAGCGCCGCCTTCACGGCGCGGTAGCTGTCGAACGGCAGGCGGACGCCGAGCGGCTCCGAGAGCGCGCGCAGGATCGCCCAGTCGTCGCGCGCCTCGCCGGGCGGGAAGGCCGCGCGGTCGGACTGCTGCACGCGCCCTTCCGTGTTGACGTAGAGGCCCGCCTTCTCGGTGTAGGCCGCGCCGGGCAGGATCACGTCGGCGCGGTGGGCGCCGCGGTCGCCGTGCGAGCCCTGGTAGACCACGAAGGCGCCGGGCTCGATGGTGATCTCGTCGGCACCGAGCAGGAACAGCACGTCCAGCGCGCCGGCCCGCGCCATGGCGGTGGCGTCGAGACCGCCCTCGCCCGGCACGAGGCCGAGGTCGAGGCCGGCGACCCGCGCCGCCGCAGTGTGGAGGACCGAGAAGCCGTTCCAGCCCTCGGCCACGGCACCGACCGCCTGCGCGACCCGGGCCGCCAGCGCCAGGACGGCGGCGCCGTCCGGCCGCGTCAGCGCGCCCTGCCCCACGATGACCATCGGTCGTTCGCCGAGGCGTTCGGCCCTGCCGGCGAGGTCCTGCAGCGTGTCGGTGCCGGCACCGAGATACTCGTAGTCGTAGGTCAGGTCGACGCGCTCGCCGATCAGCTGGATGGGGAAGCCGCCCATCCGCCACCGCTTGCGGATGCGGGCGTTGAGCACCGGGCTCTCGCGCCGCGGGTTCGACCCGATGATGAGGAGCGAGGTCGCGCGCTCGATCCCCGCCACCGTGGCGTTGAACAGATACGAACCGCGCCCGTGTTTTGGGTGCAGCACCGTGCCGTCCTGCCGGCAGTCGACGTTCGGCGAGCCCAGCCTGTCGGCCAGGGCCTTGAAGGCGAACATGTCCTCGGCGCTGGCGAGGTCGCCGGCGATGAAGCCGACGCGCTTGGGATCGGTGCCCTTCACCTTGGCGGCGATGGCGGCGAAGGCCTCCGCCCAGGAGGCGGGCGCCAGGCGCCCGGCCTTGCGGATGTAGGGACGGTCGAGCCGCTGCGCCTTCAGACCGTCGACGATGTGGCGGGTCTTGTCGGAGATCCACTCCTCGTTCACGTCGTCGTTGATGCGCGGCAGGATGCGCAGCACCTCGCGGCCGCGCGAGTCGACCCGGATGTTGGACCCGAGCGCGTCCATGACGTCGACGACCTGGGTCTTGGTCATCTCCCAGGGCCGCGCCTTGAAGGCCGCGGGCTTCTGCAGCAAGGCGCCGACCGGGCACAGGTCCGCCACGTTGCCCTGCAGTTCCGACCCCATGGCGGATTCGAGGTAGGTGGTGATCTCCATGTCCTCGCCGCGGCCGATGGCGCCCATGTCGCCCGTGCCCGCCACCTCGGAGGTGAACCTCACGCAGCGCGTGCAGTGGATGCAGCGGTTCATCGACGTCCGGACGATCGGACCGATATACTTGTCCTCGACGGCCCGCTTGTTCTCGTGGAAGCGCGAGCCCGCCACGCCGAAGGCCATGGCCTGGTCCTGAAGGTCGCACTCGCCGCCCTGGTCGCAGATGGGGCAATCCAGCGGGTGGTTGATCAGCAGGAACTCCATGATCCCGTGCCGGGCCTTCCGGACCAGGGGGGATTTGGTGGAGACCTGGGGCGCTTCGCCGTTCGGGCCCGGGCGGCAGTCGCGAACGCCCCAGGCGCAGGAGGCCACGGGCTTGGGGGCACCCTTCAGCTCGACGAGGCACATGCGGCAATTGCCGGCGATCGACAGCCGCTCGTGGAAGCAGAACCGCGGGATCTCGGCTCCCGCCGCCTCGCAGGCCTGCAGCAGCGTGTAATCCGCCGGCACGTCGACTTCGCGTCCATCGACGACGATCTTGGTCATCGCAAGTCCCTCAGGCCGAAGCCTTTGCCAGAATCATTCCAAACGCGATGGGGTGATACCCCATTCCGCGGTGCGGCGGCACCCGTCTCCGCCTCCCTCCGGCACGTGAGGCCGGAAGGCCCATGCTTCAATGCGGCGTATCGACGAGGTCGAGACGCCTCGGATGGACCGGCACGACGTCGTCCGGTTCCTCGGCCATCCGTGTCACTCCGCCGCGATGCGGATGGGCTCGGGATGCGGGTTCGCCATGTAGGTGTCGATGCGCTTCTCGATCTCGGGCCGGAAGTGCCGGATCAGGCCCTGCACCGGCCAGGCCGCGGCGTCGCCGAGCGCGCAGATCGAATGGCCTTCGAGCTGCGTCGTCACTTCGAGCAGGGCGTCGATCTCGCGCTTCTGCGCCCGGCCCTCGGCCATGCGGCTCACGACGCGCCACAGCCAGCCCGTGCCCTCGCGGCACGGCGTGCACTGCCCGCAGCTCTCGTGCTTGTAGAAGTAGCTGATGCGGGCGATCGCCCGGATGATGTCGGTCGACTTGTCCATCACGATCACGGCGGCGGTGCCGAGGCCCGACTTCAGGTCGCGCAGCGCGTCGAAATCCATGGGGCAGTCGATGATCTGCTCGGCCGGCACCACCGGCACCGAGGACCCGCCCGGGATGACGCCCAGCAGGTTGTCCCACCCGCCGCGGATGCCGCCGCAGTGACGGTCGATCAGCTCGCGGAACGGCAGCGACATGGCTTCCTCCACGTTGCAGGGCGTGTTGACGTGCCCCGACACGCAGAACAGCTTGGTCCCGGTGTTGTTCTTGCGCCCGATCCCGGCGAACCAGGCCCCCCCGCGGCGCAGGATGGTGGGCGCGACCGCGATGGATTCGACGTTGTTGACCGTCGTGGGATAGCCGTAGAGGCCCATGTTGGCCGGGAAGGGCGGCTTCAGGCGCGGCATGCCCTTCTTGCCCTCGAGCGACTCGAGCAGCGCCGTCTCCTCGCCGCAGATATAGGCCCCGGCGCCCCGATGGACATAGATGTCGAAGGGATAGCCGTGAATGTTGTCGGGCCCCACGAGCTTCGCCTCGTAGGCCTCGTCGATGGCGGCGTCGAGCCGGTCGGCCTCCAGCACGTATTCGCCGCGGATGTAGATGTAGCAGGCGTGGGCATGCATGGCGAAGGAGGCGATCAGGCAGCCTTCGATCAGCATGTGCGGATCGTTGCGCATGATCTCCCGGTCCTTGCAGGTCCCGGGCTCGGACTCGTCGGCGTTGACGACGAGATAGGCCGGCCGGTTCGGGTCCGGCTTCGGCATGAACGACCACTTGAGGCCGGTCGGGAAGCCGGCGCCGCCGCGGCCGCGCAGGCCCGAGGCCTTCATCTCGTTGATGATCCAGTCCTTGCCCTTCTCGAGCAGCCCCTTGGTGCCGTCCCAGAGGCCGCGCTTGCGGGCGCCTTCGAGGCGCCAGTCGCCGATGCCGTAGAGGTTGAGGAAGATGCGGTCCTTGTCGTCGAGCATGGCGCGTCTCCTCAGGTCTTGTCGGCGGACGCCGCGGGGCCGGCGGCGGGCGAACCCGGCCCGGTCTCGCCACGGTCGGCGTTCGGATCCGCCGGGGGCGGGTTGCCCTGCCGGTCGGCGGCGGCTTCGGGATGGGGGTTGTGCACGGCGGCGGACTCGACCTGGTTCACGCCGACGGGATCGTCCGTGCGCGTGCCGGTTCCGGCGACCGAACCTTCCGGCCGGGCGTTGGCGATGCCGCGTTGCCCGCCGAGGCCGCCCTGCCCCACGTCGGCCTCGGCCGGCGGCGGCGCGCCGCCGGTCCGCTGCCGGCCTGAATCGCCGCGGCCGGCGGGGGCGGCGGGCTTCCGGGTCTTGGCCGCGCGTTCGGGAGCGTCGCTGCGCGCCTTGGCGTCCCGAGCCGCGAGCGCGTCGTCGAGCGCGGGGTCACGGTCGGCGGCGGTGCGGACGTCCTCGTTGTCGGGCTCAGGCGAGGTGCCGAACCCTTCCCGGCGGCCGTCGGCGCCGTACCATGTCGTGAGCGAGGTGAGGCCCGCGGCCGGCTCGGAGGTGATGCGGCCCGTCTGGGAGCCGCGCTGGACGGGCCGGCCGGCCGCGAGGTCGTCGAGCAGCTTGTCGAAGTTCTCCGCCGTCAGGTCTTCGTAATAGTCGTCGTTGATCTGGACCATCGGGGCATTGCAGCAGGCCCCCAGGCACTCGACCTCCAGCCAGGAGAAGTTGCCGTCGGACGATACCGCGTTCATCGGGCCGACGCGGCGTTCCAGCACGCCCTTGATGGCGTCGGCGCCGCGCAGCACGCAGGGAGTCGTGCCGCAGAACTGGATGAAGTACTTCCCCACCGGGGCGAGGTTGTACATCGTGTAGAAGGTCGCGACCTCCAGCACGCGGATGTAGGGCATCCCGAGGATGTCGGCGATCTTCTCGATGGCGGGCTTGGGCACCCAGCCGTCGTGCTGCTGCTGAGCACGGCGCAGCAGCGCCATCACGGCCGAGGCCTGCCGGCCTTCCGGGTATTTCCTGATCTGCCGATCCACCCAGGCCCGGTTCTCGGGGGTGAAGTCGAAGCTGTCGGGCTGGATTTCAGCGAGGCGCCGAACGGTCATGACGGTCCCGTCAATTCATTTTTTCGCAGGTCTGCCGGGGTGCGCTGTGGCACAGGAAGGCCGAGCTGCCCCGCTGCAGGATGATGTAGGCGCCCCCGCTCGTGTCGGCGAAGGCGGTCTTGATCTCGTATCCGTCCTTGAGGAGCTGGGCGACGGAGGTCGTGGCCTGCTGGGCGGCGGCGGGCGCGAGCATGGCGGCGAGGGCCGAAACGGCGGCCAGCACCGCCCCGATCGCGGACGCGCCGCGCGGCATCAGCGGTCCACCTCGCCGAACACGATGTCGAGCGATCCCAGGATGGCCGACACGTCGGCCAGCATGTGCTCGCGGCACATGAAGTCCATCGCCTGGAGATGCGCGTAGCCGGGCGCCCGGATCTTGCAGCGGTACGGCTTGTCGGTGCCGTCGCTGACGAGATAGACGCCGAACTCGCCCTTGGGCGCCTCGACCGCGGTATAGACCTCGCCGGCCGGGACGTGGAAGCCCTCGGTGTAGAGCTTGAAGTGGTGGATCAGCGCTTCCATGGAGCGCTTCATCTCGGCGCGGGGCGGCGGCGCGACCTTGCCCTGGCGGCTCGACACCGGCCCCTGCCCCTCGGGCGCCAGGAGCTTCGACACGCATTGCTGCATGATGAAGGTCGACTGGCGCATCTCCTCCATGCGGATGACCTGGCGATCGTAATTGTCGCAGTTCCGTCCGACGGGGATGTCGAAGTCCATCTCCTCGTAGCACTCGTAGGGCTGCGACTTGCGCAGGTCCCAGGCGGCGCCCGAGCCGCGCACCATCACGCCCGAGAAGCCCCAGGCCCAGCACTCGTCGAGCGTGACGACGCCGATGTCGACGTTGCGCTGCTTGAAGATGCGGTTGTCGATGAACAGCGCCTCGAGGTCGTCGACGACCTTGAGGAAGGGTTCGCACCAGGCGCCGATGTCCTCGATGAGGTCCTTCGGCAGGTCCTCGTGGACGCCGCCGGGGCGGATGTAATTGGCGTGGAGCCGGGCGCCCGAGGCGCGCTCGTAGAAGCCCATCAGCTTCTCGCGCTCCTCGAACCCCCACAAGGGCGGCGTCAGCGCGCCGACGTCGAGCGCCTGCGTGGTGACGTTCAGCAGGTGCGACAGGATGCGGCCGATCTCGAGGTAGAGGACCCGGATCAGCTGCGCGCGGCGCGGCACGTCGAGCCCGAGAAGCTTCTCGATCGCGAGGCAGAAGCCGTGTTCCTGGTTCATCGGCGAGACGTAGTCGAGCCGATCGAAATACGGGATGTTCTGGACGTAGGTGCGCGCCTCCATCAGCTTCTCGGTGCCGCGGTGCAACAGGCCGATATGCGGGTCCACGCGCTCGACGATCTCGCCGTCGAGTTCGAGCACGAGGCGCAGCACGCCGTGGGCCGCCGGATGCTGCGGCCCGAAGTTGATGGAGAAGTTGCGGATCGATTGATCGTTCATGGGGCTCAGGCCTTGTCGCCGACGGGGGCCTTGGTGGCCTTCTCGTCCCCGGGCAGGGACGCGATATCCATGGCCTCCCACGGGGACAGGAAGTCCCAGTCGCGGAAGTCCTGCGTCAGCCGCACCGGCTGGTTGACGACGCGCTTCTCGGCGTCGTTCCACCAGACTTCCACGAAGCCCGTCATGGGGAAGTCCTTGCGCAGCGGGTGTCCCTCGAAGCCGTAGTCGGTGAGGATGCGGCGCAGGTCGGGATGGCCGGTGAACAGGATGCCGAAGAGGTCGTAGGCTTCCCGCTCGTACCAGTTGGCGGAGGGGAAGACGGCGGTCAGCGAGGGGACGGGGGTCTCCTCGTCGGTCATCACCTTCAGCCGGACGCGCCGGTTGTGCGTCGGCGACAGGAGGTGGACCACCACGTCGAAGCGCTTCTCGCGCTGCGGGTAATCGACGCCGCACAGGTCGATGAAGCAGATGAACCGGCAGCGCGGGTCGTCGCGCAGGAAGGTCGTGACGGCGACGATGTCGGACGCTTCCGCCAGCAGGGTCAGTTCGTCATGCGCCACCTGCACCCGAACGGCCCCGTCCGGGAAGGCCGAGGCGATGGCCTCGCCGAGTTCGGCGTCCGTGGGTGTCCTGGCATCGGTCATGAGGTCCAACCTGGCTGGTCGTCGCGGGTGTCGACCCGGGCCGGCGAGACGGCGCGGGCTTGAGCGCTCTTCAGCGCTCGATCGTGCCGGTCCGGCGGATTTTGCGCTGCAGCATGAGGAAGCCGTAGAGCAGCGCTTCGGCGGTGGGCGGGCAGCCGGGAACGTAGATGTCGACCGGCACGATGCGGTCGCAGCCCCGCACCACCGAGTAGGAATAGTGGTAGTAGCCGCCGCCGTTGGCGCAGGACCCCATCGAGATCACGTAGCGCGGCTCCGGCATCTGGTCGTAGACCTTGCGCAGGGCCGGTGCCATCTTGTTGGTCAGGGTGCCGGCGACGATCATCACGTCCGACTGGCGCGGGCTGGCGCGCGGCGCGAATCCGAAACGCTCGGAATCGTAGCGGGGCATCGAGAACTGCATCATCTCGACGGCGCAGCAGGCGAGGCCGAAGGTCATCCACATCAGCGAGCCGGTCCGGGCCCAGTTGATGATGTCGTCGGTCGTGGTGAGGATGAAGCCCTTGTCGGCGAGCTGGCTGCTGAGGCCCGACAGGTAGGCGTCGTCGGTCTCGATGGCACGGCCGGTGCGCGGGTCGATGAGCGGCTGGCCGCCCTGCGGCGGAACCGGGGTGACCAGCGGGCCGCCCGCGGCCGCACCGGTCCGCGCCGTCGTGTCGTTGTCGAGGATCAATCCCATTCGAGGGCGCCCTTGTTCCATTCGTAGATGAAGCCGATCGTCAGCACGGCCAGGAAGATCATCATCGACCAGAAGCCGAACACCCCGACATCGTGGAACGCCACCGCCCAGGGAAACAGGAACGCGACTTCGAGGTCGAAGATGATGAAGAGCAGCGCGACGAGGTAGAAGCGCACGTCGAACTTCATGCGGGCGTCGTCGAAGGCGTTGAAGCCGCACTCGTAGGCCGAGAGCTTCTCCGGATCCGGAGCCTGGAACGCCACGATGAACGGCACGACGAGCAGCGCGCCGGCGATCACCGCGGAGACCGCGATGAAGATCACCAGCGGAAGATATTGGTCGAGAAGCCCCGGCATCGCACCTCCAGGGACCCTCCCGGGAGGGTCCTCACGGCTCGGATCGCAGGCCCGCGCGACCCCGATCAGCTTGGAGGAGAACTAATGTACCGCACTGCACCGCGCAAGGCGAAACCCGCCGCAGGCTGGTTCGCCGCAGCACGGGACGCCCGCGGCGAAATCCCTTGCGGGACAGGTATTTCAGGTCATCTGAGAGGTACAGGGGACCGATGCTGAAGTGGCGAGAGAGACGGGACTCGAACCCGCGACCTCCGGCGTGACAGGCCGGCGCTCTAACCAACTGAGCTACTCCCCCGCGAACCGGACCGCAACTCGTTGCAGTGGCGTCGCTCGGTGGATGCTGTTTACGGGCGAGGCCCTGGGGTGTCAAGCGCCCTGCCGGCCGGGCCCGGTTTTTCCCCGAGGACGAGCGCGGCCGCGCCTCGCGGCCCGGGCCGTCACCTCAACCTCGGCGTCCCGAGGCGCCAGCGCGCGATCTCCTGGGGCGTGACGATGTGGATGGCCTCGGGTTCGATCTGTTCGGCCTCGGCGATCACGGCCGGGTTGATGCCCATCAGCTTGGTGTAGGCGCTCAGGGCATCGACGAGTTCGCCCGTGCCGTAGGAGCGCGTCGTCGATTCGCCGCCGGCGAAGAAGTCGAAGCTGTGGCTGTAGATCGCCATGCGGTGGATCCCGAGGTGGCTGCCCGGCGGGATGATGCGGCGCTTGCCGCCGAAGAAGGCGTAGACGCAGGCCGACATGCAGTAGCCCGAGACGACGTGCAGGTCGTCCGCCCCCGCCGTCGCCCTGGCGCGGGCCACGAGCACGCTGGCGCCGAACTGGCGCAGCAGCAGCCCGAGCCGCATCGCCCCCACCACGGTGCCGCCGGGCGAACTCAGCAGCACCAGCGGGCGGAAGTCCGGGTCCGAGGCGTGCTGCTGGATGAAGGCCGTGAAGGCCGCGCCCGTGTCGTTGGTGATCTCGCCCTGCGCGCTGATGACGTCGGCCCGCACCTCCGTCTCGGCGCAACGGTGCTTGCGGCACGGCGCGGGGCCCGAGATCGTCAGGAGTTCGAAGCTCATGGGCTCGGCCGCCCAGGCTTTCCCGACCGGCAGGATTCCCGAGGACGCTGAAGCCGCGACGGACGCCGCCAGGACGGCGCGGCCCAGGCGGGCCTTCATCCGGCGGACCAGAGGCGTGGTGGGCGGTGACGGGCTCGAACCGCCGACATTCTCGGTGTAAACGAGACGCTCTACCGACTGAGCTAACCGCCCGAACAGCCCCGAGGACGCGAGGTCATACCGCATTCGCCGTCGCCTTCCAAGTCGCCGCCGGCGCCCGCAGCCGGCGCCGTCATGGCTGCATCGAACACCGACAGCGCGCGACCGGCAAGCCGCAGCGTGACGCAGGCCGAGGCACCACGAGACAGGGCCGCGCCCTTCCGGTGCGCGGCCCTGGATCTTCACGACCGGAACGGTCGCCTCAGTGGGCGATCACGCCCGCCGCATCGTCCTCGACGCCCGCCGCCGGCTTGCGGATGGCCGTCAGGTCCTCCTCCCACTGGATGGGCGTCGGCTGGCGCACCAGCGCGTGGACCAGCACCTCGTCGAGCCGCGACACGGGCACGATCTCGAGCGCGTTCTTCACGCTGTTCGGGATTTCGGCGAGGTCCTTGGCGTTCTCCTCGGGGATCAGCACCTTCTTGATGCCGCCGCGCAGCGCCGCGAGCAGCTTCTCCTTGAGGCCGCCGATCGGCAGCACGCGCCCCCGCAGCGTGATCTCGCCCGTCATGGCGATATCGCGGCGGATCGGGATGCCGGTGATGACCGACACGATCGAGGTCGCCATGGCGACGCCGGCCGAGGGGCCGTCCTTCGGGGTCGCGCCTTCCGGCACGTGGACGTGGAAGTCGCGCCGGTCGAACAGCGGCGGCTCGATGCCGAAGTCGATGGCGCGGGAGCGGACGTAGGAGGCCGCGGCCGAGATCGACTCCTTCATGACGTCGCGCAGGTTGCCCGTGACGGTCATCTTGCCCTTGCCCGGCATGGCGACCGACTCGATCGTCAGGAGTTCGCCGCCGACCTCCGTCCAGGCGAGGCCGGTGACGACGCCGACCTGGTCCTCGGTCTCCGCCTCGCCGTAGCGGAACTTCGCCACGCCGAGGTAGTCGGCGAGGTTCTGGTCCGTCACCTGCACGGTGGTCGACCCGCCCATCATGATCTCCTTCACGGCCTTGCGGGCCAGGTTGGAGATCTCACGTTCGAGGTTGCGGACGCCGGCTTCCCGCGTGTAGCGCCGGATGACGGTCAGCAGCGCGTCGTCGGTGATCGACCACTCGTCCTTGGTGAGGCCGTGCTTCGACACCGCCACCGGGATGAGGTGGGTGCGGGCGATCTCGGCCTTCTCCTCCTCGGTGTAGCCGGCGATCCTGATGATCTCCATGCGGTCCATCAGCGGGCCGGGGATGTTCAGCGTGTTGGCGGTCGTCACGAACATGACGTTCGACAGGTCGTAGTCGACCTCGAGGTAATGGTCGTTGAAGCTCGCGTTCTGCTCCGGGTCGAGCACTTCGAGCAGCGCCGAGGACGGGTCGCCGCGGAAGTCCTGGCCCATCTTGTCGATCTCGTCGAGCAGGAAGAGCGGGTTCGAGGTCTTGGCCTTGCGCATCGACTGGATGATCTTGCCGGGCATCGAGCCGATGTAGGTCCGCCGATGGCCGCGGATCTCCGCCTCGTCGCGCACGCCGCCGAGCGAGATGCGGACGAACTCGCGCCCGGTCGCCTTGGCGATCGAACGGCCGAGCGACGTCTTGCCGACGCCGGGCGGCCCGACGAGGCAGAGGATCGGCCCGGTCAGCTTGTTGGCGCGGCTCTGCACCGCCAGGTACTCGATGATCCGCTCCTTGACCTTGTCGAGCCCGTAGTGGTCCGAGTTCAGGGTCGACTCGGCCAGCGGCAGGTCGCGCTTGATCTTGGAGCGCTTGTTCCACGGGATGGACAGCAGCCAGTCGAGATAGTTGCGCACCACGGTGGCCTCGGCCGACATGGGCGACATCTGCTTGAGCTTCTTCAGCTCGGCCTGGGCCTTCTCGCGAGCCTCCTTGGACAGCTTGGTGTCCTTGATGCGGCCCTCGAGCTCGCTGAGGTCATCCTTGCCGTCCTCGTCGCCGAGTTCCTTCTGGATGGCCTTCATCTGCTCGTTGAGGTAGTACTCGCGCTGGGTCTTCTCCATCTGGCGCTTGACGCGCGTGCGGATGCGCTTCTCGACCTGCAGGACCGAGATCTCGCTCTCCATCAGCCCGAGGCACTTCTCGAGGCGCGCCGCCACCGAGGTCGTCTCGAGGATGGCCTGCTTGTCGGCGATCTTGACGGCGAGGTGGGACGCCACCGTGTCGGCGAGCTTGGGATAGTCCGAGATCTGGCCGACCGCCGCCACCACCTCGGGCGAGATCTTCTTGTTGAGCTTGACGTAATTCTCGAACTCGCTGACGACCGAGCGCGCCAGCGCCTCCACCTCGACCTTGTCGAGCGGGTCGTCGGCGAGCGCCTCGGCATCGGCCTCGTAGAACTCGTCGGTGCGGACATATTGCCCGACCCTGGCGCGGCGCGAGCCCTCGACCAGCACCTTCACGGTGCCGTCGGGCAGCTTCAGCAGCTGGAGCACCGAAGCCAGCGTGCCGGTCGTGAAGATCGCGTCCGTCGCGGGATCGTCGTCGGTCGGGTTCACCTGGGTGGCGAGCAGGATGAACTTGTCCGCCTTCATCACCTCTTCGAGCGCGCGGATCGACTTCTCGCGGCCGACGAAGAGCGGAACGATCATGTGGGGGAAAACCACGATATCGCGCAGCGGCAGCACCGGATAGGTGTCGATGGACCCGGGTGTGGCGGGGACGCGTTTCTGGCTGGTCATGCTGCATCCTATCGGATTGAGACGCTCGTCGGCGCTTCTCCTGAAGCCGCCGTCGGTGAGGATCCCCACGGAAACGACCGCCGGCGCGCCGACCGTCGATGCGGGGACTTCGTCCCCATCGAGGCGCTGACGACCGTGTGATCCCTCGTTCGCCACCGCGCCCGGCCTGCGGGTCTCACCGCCGTCGGCCACGATGGCACGCCGCGGGGCCGGACATCCGCACCCCAGGACATGAGGCGACCGGATCGGGCGGGTCTGCCGTCCCGCCGCCGATGCCCTGATGCAAAGATGGCGGTCACCCAACCGTCATTCAAGGTTTAACATCGGGAGGCGGGCGAGCCACGCCCGCTCCGGGCAAGCTTCGCCCGGCGGCCGCCGGATGCGAAGAGGGGCGGGACCGTTTCCGATCCCGCCCCTGTTGGGCGTCACGCGCTGGCGGCGCCTGTTCCCGTCTTCTCGGCGCCTCGTTCGGAGTAGATGTAGAGCGGTCTGGCGTTGCCCTCCACCACCTCCGGGCCGATCACCACCTGCTCGACCCCGTCGAGGCCGGGCAGGTCGAACATCGTGTCGAGCAGGATGCCCTCCATGATGGAGCGCAGCCCGCGCGCTCCGGTGCGGCGCTCGATCGCCTTCTTGGCGACGACGTTGAGCGCCTCGTCCTGGAACGTCAGCTCCGTCGATTCCATCTCGAACAGGCGCTGGTACTGCTTCACCAGCGCGTTCTTGGGCTCGGTGAGGATCTTCTTCAGCGCCTCCTCGTCGAGGTCCTCCAGCGTCGCGATGACGGGCAGGCGGCCGACGAACTCGGGGATCAGACCGAACTTCAGCAGGTCCTCGGGCTCGACCTTGCGGAACACCTCGCCGGTGCGCCGGTCGTCGGGGGCCTGGACCTTGGCGCCGAAGCCGATCGACGTGCCCTTGCCGCGGCCCGAGATGATCTTCTCCAGGCCCGCGAAGGCGCCACCGCAGATGAACAGGATGTTGGTCGTGTCCACCTGCAGGAACTCCTGCTGCGGGTGCTTGCGGCCGCCCTGCGGCGGCACGGAGGCGACCGTGCCTTCCATGATCTTGAGCAGGGCCTGCTGCACGCCTTCGCCCGACACGTCGCGCGTGATGGACGGGTTGTCGGACTTGCGCGAGATCTTGTCGATCTCGTCGATGTAGACGATGCCGCGCTGCGCCCGCTCGACGTTGTAGTCGGACGCCTGCAGCAGCTTCAGGATGATGTTCTCGACGTCCTCACCGACATAGCCGGCCTCGGTCAGCGTGGTGGCGTCCGCCATCGTGAACGGCACGTCGAGGATCCGCGCCAGCGTCTGCGCCAGCAGCGTCTTGCCGGAGCCGGTGGGGCCGATCAGCAGGATGTTGGACTTGGCCAGTTCGACGTCGTTGTGCTTCGCGGCGTGGTTCAGCCGCTTGTAGTGGTTATGCACCGCCACGGACAGCACGCGCTTCGCCTGCGGCTGGCCGATCACGTAATCGTCCAGGACCTTGCAGATCTCGCGCGGCGTCGGGATGCCATCGCGCCGGTTCACCAACGAGGACTTGTTCTCCTCACGGATGATGTCCATGCAGAGCTCGACGCATTCATCGCAGATGAACACCGTCGGACCCGCGATCAGCTTCCGCACCTCGTGCTGGCTCTTGCCGCAGAAGGAGCAATACAGCGTGTTCTTCGAGTCGCTGCCGCCGGCTTTGCTCATTGTCGTCTCCACTCCGATCCGGCTCGCGCCGGGCGCGATTCGAACCATTCCTTGAAATTAGCCGCGGCCGGCTAATGAAACGTAGCATGCCGCCGCTGGCCCGGCGCAAAGCCGGACCGGCGGCACAATCCGACCCCCGATGCCATCACAGCCGCGCCCGGAGATCAACCCGGGCCACACCGGCACGGGAGGACCGACAGGTCTTCCCGGGCCGCGGGGCTGCGAGGGGACCGCCTCGGATCACTTGGCGTCCGTGGCCGCCTCGACGCGCTGGACCTCGACCCTGTCGATGATGCCGAACTCGCGCGCCTCGTCGGCCGTCATGAAATGGTCGCGGTCGAGCGTGTTTTCAATCGTGTCATAGTCGCGGCCCGTGTGCTTGACATAGATCTCGTTCAGGCGCCGCTTGATCTTCATGATGTCCTCGGCGTGGCGCAGGATGTCCGACGCCTGGCCCTGGAAGCCGCCCGAGGGCTGGTGCACCATGACGCGGGCATTGGGCAGCGCGAAGCGCATGCCAGCCTCGCCGGCGCAGAGCAGCAGCGAGCCCATGGAGGCCGCCTGGCCGACGCAGAGCGTCGACACCTTGGGGCGGATGAACTGCATCGTGTCGTAGATGGCGAGACCCGCCGTCACCACGCCGCCCGGCGAGTTGATGTAGAGCGAGATCTCCTTTTTGGGGTTCTCGGCCTCCAGGAACAGCAGCTGGGCGATGATCACCGACGCCATCTGGTCCTCGACCGGCCCGGTGAGGAAGATGATCCGCTCGCGCAGCAGGCGGGAGTAGATGTCGAAACCCCGCTCGCCGCGGCTGGTGTTCTCGATCACCTGCGGGATGAGGTAGTTGTTGTATACCGCGATGGGATCCTGCATCGGACCGGCCCTCTTCCCTGTCAGTCGGCCGTAGTGGCCTTGCCGTGAATATATGTGCGGTCCGGCGGAGCGCAACACGCGCTCCGCCGGGCTCGTGGCGGGCGGGGCCGAACGGGCGGGATCGCGACCCGTCCGCCGCGCGCCGCGCTCAGGCCTCCGGCTGCGCTTCGCCGCCCTGGTCCTGGCCGGCCGGCGCAGGGGCCGACGGGCGCGTCCTCGTCGTCCTGCGGCTTGAACAGCTCGTCGCGCGACACGGGCGTCTCGGTCACCTTGGCCTGCGACACGATGTGGTCGACGACCTTCTCCTCGAACAGCGGCGCCTTGAGCTCGCTCAGCGCCTGCGGGTTCTTGGTGTAATGCTCCCAGACCTGCTTTTCCTGGCCCGGGTACTGGCGCGTCAGCTCGACCAGGGCCTTGCCGACCTCGTTGTCCTCGACCTTGATGCCGGCCTTCTCGCCGACCTCGGCCAGCACGAGGCCGAGCCGCACGCGGCGCTCCGCGATGCGGCGATAGTCCGCCTTCGCGGCCTCCTCGGTCGTGTCCTCGTCGGCGAAGCCCTTGCCCGAGCGCTGCTGCTCGGCCTGCACCTGCCGCCAGATGTTGTCGAACTCCTGGCTCACCAGCCCCTCGGGCAGGTCGAAGCTGTAGCGCTTGTCGAGCGCGTCGAGCAGCGAGCGCTTCACCCGGTCGCGGGAGGCGCGGGCGAAATCCTCCTGCATGCGGGTGCGGATCGTCTCGCGCAGTGCGGCGATAGTCGTCGAGGCCGAAGCCCTTGGCGAAATCGTCGTCGAGCTTCACCTCGCCGGGGGCGCCGACCTCGCGCAGCTTGACGTCGAAGGTCGCGGCCTTGCCGGCGAGATCGGCCGAACCGTAGTCGGCCGGGAACGTCACCGCGATGCGGCGCTCCTCGCCGACCTTGAGCCCGACGAGCTGGTCCTCGAAGCCCGGGATGAAGTTGCCCGAGCCGAGCACGAGCGGCATGTTCTCGCCCTTGCCGCCCTCGAACGGCACGTCGTCGACCCGGCCTTCGAAGTCGATCTTGACCTGGTCGCCCGTGGCCGCCACGGCGTCGTCGCCCTCCTTGGGGGTGTAGCTGCGATTGCCCTCGGCGAGCCGGTCGATCGAGCGCTGGATCTCGTCGTCGGAGATCTCGGCGACGGGGCGCTCGAGTCTCGAGGTCCTCGAAGGTGCCGGTCTCGAAGGCCGGGATCGTCTCGACCGCGACGGTGAAGCTGAGGTCACCCTCCGCCTCCATGGCGCGCTCGACCTCGGCCTGATCGCTGGCGAGGTCGATCTTGGGCTCCAGCGCCAGGCGCAGGCCGTTGTCCTCGACGATCTTGCGGTTGGCTTCGTTCACCGCGTTCTGCACCACGTCGCCCATGATGGAGCGGCCGTAGAGGCGCTTGAGGTGCGAGAGCGGCACCTTGCCGGGACGGAAGCCGTTGATGCGGACCTTGTCCTTGATGCCGACCAGTTCGTCCTGGAGGCGGGACGCGAGATCCGCGGCCGGGAGCACGACTTTGTATTCCCGCCGCAATCCCTGCGCGCTGATCTCGGTAACCTGCATCGTCCTGGTCCTTCAACACTCGTCTCGGTGCCGTCTAGCGGCGTGATGGGCCCCGGGCGCGCCGCCGCGCGGGCTCCGCCGGATGCGGAACAGCGCTGCGGAGGGCGGTGCGAGGGGGACGTGAACCGCGGCGGGCCGCGAGGTCCGTCAGCGGCCTGCCGAATTGGTGCGGGCGGAGGGACTCGAACCCCCACGACGTGAGTCACTGGAACCTAAATCCAGCGCGTCTACCAATTCCGCCACGCCCGCCCGTCTCGCAACCGGCCAACCCGGACGAAGCGTCTTATCAATGCCCCCCGCACGATGCAGCAAAAAAGTGGGCCATGGCCCCGCTCACCGGATGCGGCCGCCGAAGGCCGCCACCGCGAAGGTCAGCAGCGCCCAGGAGCCTGGCGCCGGATGGAACGCGCCCGGGACGGCGCGCAGCGTCGCCGCGACGGCGGCCGCCGTCCCGACGATGGCCAAGGAAGGGAAAAGGCGCACGGCGTTTCTCGCGGGTTCGGGGCTGGGCTCGAGGCCTCGGCCGGCCCGGCGCAAGGACGATGCCGGCCCCGCCTGTGCCGTTCCGGGACCGCGGGGGCGCCATCTCCCCCGGGTGAGGCCTCGCCCGGGCGGAGGCGAGCCCCTATGGTGTCCGGCGCGTCCCGGAATGGCTCCGGGCACGCCGCGACCTTGCAGGCCCCCCATGGATCTCGGCCGGCGCGGACTCCTCCTCTCGCTCGCGCTGGCCCCCGCCCTCGCACCGTGGCGCGGGCCGCCGCGGCCGCGTCGCCGGCTCCCGGCTCCGGCGCGGTCCTGTCGCTGCGGGCCATGGACGGCGGCACGGCGCCCGCGCCGCCGTGGCGCTACGGCGAGGCTTCGGGGCCGACGGTGCTGCGGCTGAAGCGCGGTGCCGAAGCCCTGATCCGGCTCGAGAACCGGCTCGCCCGGCCCACCAGCCTCGACCTCCACGGGCTCCGCGTCGCCCCGCCGCTCGGCGGCGCGGGTCCGCTCGGGGGATCGGTCATGCCGGGCGCGGTCGCCGACATCGCCGTCGTGCCGCCCGATGCCGGGACGGCCTGGTTCCACCCCTGGGCGCTGGATGCCGGCACCGACGCGGCGGCGCTCGGCCTCGCGGGCGTCCTCGTGGTCGAGGAGCCCGAGCCCCCGGGGACCGACCACGACGTGGTGGCGCTGCTGTCGGACCGCCCGCCGGGGCCGCCGGGCGACGGCCCGGAAGGGTCGACCTGGCGCATCGGTCGCGCGGCCCCACCCCGGCGCGAGAGCCTGCGGGTGGGTGCCCGGGTCAGGCTGCGGCTGGTCAACGGCTCGACGCGCCGGGCCGCGACGGTCTCGTGCAGCGGCACGACGCCGCTCGTGCTCGCCATCGACGGCCAGCCCGCGGCGCTGTTCCGTCCGCGCGGGGGCGCCGTTCCGCTGGCGCCCGGCGGGCGCTGCGACCTCGTCTTCGACATGCCCCGCACCGCGGGCGCGGAGGTCGTCGTCTCGGTTTCGGCCGCGTCCGTCTCGGAGACGGCGCTCGTGCTGCGGGCCGAAGGCGAGCCCCTGCCCCTGCGGGACCCCGTGGCGGCCCTGCCCCCGAACCCGGCGCTGCCCGAGGCCATCGCGCTCGAACGCGCCACCCGCGCCACCCTGGCGGCGGCGCCGGTCGCGGGACGGGCGGACGCCTGGACCCTCAACGGCATCGAGGGCCGAGACCTGCCCAAGGCGCCGCTGTTCCGGGCGAAGCGCGGCGCGCCCGTGACCCTCGCGTTCGAGAACCGCAGCCCGGCCCTGGTGGGCTTCCGGGTCCACGGCTTCGCGCTGCGCCTGCTCCACGACCGCGACGACGGCTGGCAGCCCTTCTGGCAGGACACCGTCCTCATCGGGCCCGGGGCGACGCACCACGCGGCCTTCGTGGCGGACCGCGCCGGCCGCTGGCTGATCGAATCGCCGTTCTTCGATCAGGCGGCGGGCGGCCTGCGGGGCTGGTTCGAGGTCAGCTGAGGGCCGGCGCGGCGAGGAGATGGCGCAGGGCGCCCGGCAGGGCGTCGGGCAGGTCGTCGGAGATCAGGCCCGGGCCGAAGCGCCGCGCCGCGTCGGCATGGAGCCACACGGCCGCGGACGCGGCCTCGAAGGCCGGCATGGCCTGCGCCAGCAGCCCGCCGACCATGCCGGCGAGCACGTCGCCGCTGCCCGCCGTGGCGAGCCAGGGCGCGTCCTCGCCCGCGATCGTGGCCCGGCCGTCCGGCGCCGCCACGACCGTGTCGGGACCCTTGAGCACCAGCACGGCCCCGAGGCGCCGCGCCCCGGCACGGGCCCGCCCGACCTTCCCCGGCGCATGAAGGACGTCGTCGAAACCCTGGAAAAGACGAGCGAACTCGCCGTCGTGCGGCGTCACCACGACGGGACCCGGGGCGGACCGGACCAGCGCCGCGAGCGCGTCCGCCCGTCCCGCGAACAGCGTCAGCGCATCGGCGTCGAGCACGAAGGCGCGGTCGGCGCCGCGGGGCGCCAGGGCCGTCTCGACGAGCGCCGGCGTGTCGTCGTGGTGGCCGAGCCCGGGCCCCATCACGACGACGTTCTTGCGCGCGTCGGACAGGACGGCGGCGAGGTCTCCGGGGGACCCGAAGGGCTTCAGCATCACGGAGGTCAGGTGCGCGGCGTGGGCGGCGAGCCCGTCCTCGGGGCTCGCCAGCGTCACGAGGCCCGCCCCCGCCCGCAGGCCCGCCCGCGCCGCGAGACGCGAGGCGCCGAGCGTCGGCATGGGACCCGAGACGACGAGCAGATGGCCGCGCGTGTATTTGTGGCCGGCCGCCGCGGGGCGCGGGAAGTGCTCCGCCCAGGGGTCGGGGCGGTTGTGCCACAGGCGTCGGCCCGACGGCGTCGAGCACGGCGGGGTCGATGCCGATGTCGGCGAGGGTCAGGGTGCCGCAGAGCGCGCGGCCGGGCATCAGCAGGTGCCCGGGTTTCAGCCGGAAGAACGTGACGGTCTCGGTGGCCCGGATGGCGGCGCCCATCACGGCACCGCTGTCGCCCGACAGGCCCGAAGGCAGGTCGACGGCCAGCACCGGGCGCCGCGCCGCATCGATGCGCTCGACGAGGTGGAGCGCCTCGCCGTCGAGCGGGCGCGACAGGCCGGCACCGAACAGCGCGTCGACGACGATGTCGTGCGCTTCGGGATCGGCGGCCCCCGCTTCGAGGACCGGGCCGTGCCAGGCCGCCGCGGCGCCGGCGGCGTCGCCGCGCAGCCGCGCCACGGGACCGAGGCTCGCGACCGAGACCGCCCAGCCCCGGGCCGCGAGGGCCGATGCCGCGACGAACCCGTCGCCGCCGTTGTTGCCGGGCCCGCACAGCACGAGCACGCGCCGCCCGCCGACCCGCACCAGCAGGCGTTCGGCGCCGTCCGCCACCGCGCGGCCGGCCCGGTCCATGAGCACGGCACCGGGCGTGCCGGCAGCCGCCATGGCGCGGTCGGCGGCCGCCATCTCGGCGGTGGTCAGGACCTCGGTCCCGTCGGGCAGTGGCGCGTGCGGCATGGTGGCGTGGTCCCCCTTCCAGCGCGGGCGGTGCGGCCCGGCGGAACCGTCGCGATCGCCCGCATCATGCCGCCAATCAGTCGTCGCGCGGATGGCACGGGCGATGCTAGAGTTCCCCATCGACGCTGACGCCCGACTCGCATCCGGGCTGCCGTGCAACGCCGGCGCCCCGGCACAGGTTTGGACCCCGCATGAAGAAGATCGAGGCCATCATCAAGCCCTTCAAGCTGGACGAGGTGAAGGAGGCCCTTCAGGACGTGGGCCTCCAGGGCATCACCGTCACGGAGGCCAAGGGATTCGGCCGCCAGAAAGGCCACACCGAACTCTATCGGGGGGCCGAATACGTGGTCGACTTCCTGCCCAAGGTGAAGATCGAGATCGTGCTCGGCGACGACCTCGTCGACCGCGCCGTCGACGCCATCCGCCGCTCCGCCCAGACGGGGCGGATCGGCGACGGCAAGATCTTCGTGTCCTCCATCGAGGGCGCGATCCGCATCCGCACGGGCGAGACCGGCAACGACGCGATCTGACGGGCGGCGCGGGCCGGTGCCCCTGCCCGTGCGCTCCCCGGGCCGATCCCGTTCGCCTCGGCCCTTGCGCGGGGCTTGCGCGGCCGGGTAGGCATCACGGTGAGCGCGGCCCTTCCGCGCGCCGGCACTGGAGCATCGCATGAAGACCGCACAGGATGTCCTGAAAGCCATCAAGGACCAGGACATCAAATACGTCGACTTCCGCTTCACCGATCCGCGCGGCAAGTGGCAGCACGTGACGTTCGACGTCTCGATCGTGGACGAGGAAGCCTTCGCCGAAGGCGTCATGTTCGACGGCTCCTCGATCGCCGGCTGGAAGGCCATCAACGAATCCGACATGACGCTGATGCCGGATCCCGAGACGGCCTGCATGGACCCGTTCTTCTCGGCCTCGACGCTGTCCATCGTCTGCGACGTGCTCGAGCCCGCCACCGGCGAGCCCTACGGCCGTGACCCGCGCGGCGTCGCCAAGAAGGCCGAAGCCTACCTGAAGTCGACCGGCATCGGCGACGCCGTCTTCGTCGGCCCCGAGGCCGAGTTCTTCGTCTTCGACGACGTGCGCTTCAAGTCCGACCCCTACAACACCGGCTTCGTGGTCGATTCGATCGAACTGCCGTCCAACACCGACACGGTCTACGAGGGCGGCAACCTCGGCCACCGCATCCGCACCAAGGGCGGCTACTTCCCGGTGCCGCCGCTCGATTCCGCGCAGGACATGCGCGGCGAGATGCTGGCCGCCATGGCGTCCATGGGCGTCAAGGTCGAGAAGCACCACCACGAGGTGGCCTCCGCCCAGCACGAACTCGGCATGAAGTTCGACAAGCTGACGCTGATGGCCGACGGCATGCAGATCTACAAGTACTGCATCCACCAGGTCGCCCAGAGCTACGGCAAATCGGCCACCTTCATGCCGAAGCCGATCTTCGGCGACAACGGCTCGGGCATGCACGTCCACCAGTCGATCTGGAAGGACGGCAAGCCGCTCTTCGCGGGCGACCGCTACGCCGATCTCAGCCAGGAATGCCTCTGGTACATCGGCGGCATCATCAAGCACGCCAAGTCGCTGAACGCCTTCACCAACCCGTCCACCAACTCGTACAAGCGCCTGGTGCCGGGCTACGAAGCGCCCGTGCTGCTCGCCTATTCGGCGCGCAACCGCTCGGCCTCGTGCCGCATCCCCTACACGTCGAACCCGAAGGCCAAGCGCGTCGAGGTCCGCTTCCCCGATCCCACCGCCAACCCCTATCTCTGCTTCGCGGCCCTGCTGATGGCGGGTCTCGACGGGATCACCAACAAGATCGATCCCGGCCCCGCGATGGACAAGGACCTCTACGACCTGCCCCGCGCCGAGCTCGCCCAGATCCCCACGGTCTGCGGTTCGCTGCGCGAGGCGCTCGACAGCCTCAAGGCCGACCACGCCTACCTCACGGCCGGCGGCGTCTTCGCCCAGGACCTGATCGAGAGCTACATCGAGCTCAAGATGGCCGAGGTGATGCGTTTCGAGATGACGCCGCATCCGGTCGAGTACGACATGTACTATTCGGTCTGACAGGCCGATGCCCCTCCGGGGGCGGGACGGCGGCCTTCCGGGCCGCCGCTCACTCCGACGGCTGCAGACCGGCCCACAGGTCGCAGGCGTGCCGCGCCGCGAAGGCCTCGGCCTTGCCGGGTCCTTCGGGCGCGAGCCTCACGACGTCGGCCGGGGACCGGAACCTCTGCCACGCCACCGCGCCATCGGGTTTGCCGGCGCGCGCGAAGCTTCCCCACAGGTCCTGGATCTCCGCCGACAGCCGCGCCTGGCCGGCGTCGAAGTCCGACGGATCCGCCAGCGCCCAGGGGCGGCCGAACACATAGGCGATCTCGGCCGTGTGATAGCTGCCGGGCGGCGCCGAGAAGGGCAGGCTCGGCAGGGCGAAGGGCGCCGCCGCATCGTCGAACTCATAGGCGTAGACCGGCACGGCACGGCCGGCGAGACGGTCGAAGTCGAGCGCCGGGCAGGCGAAATAGCCGTCGGTCAGCGCCGCCGCATAGGCGGCCCGGGGTGAGGGGAACCGCGCCGCCGGATAATGGGCCAGGATGGTTTCGGCGCGCGGTCCGAAGAGGCGTCGGATCTCGTCCGCATAGCTCGCCTCGGTGAAGAGCTCGGCCCTGAGCCCGCGCAGGTAGGCGAAGAGCCGTCCCTCGTCGCGGTTCGTGCCGTCGATGACGGGGACGCGGTTGAACCGTCCGGTCGCGAAGGCGGCGCGCGGCGGGCGCGGCAGGACGTCGAGACCGCTCGCCGGCGACCAGCTGTTCGGCCCCGTGACGCCCGGGCGCTCCGGCAATGCCGCGACCACGTCCTCGGCCGGCAGTGCGCGCAGGCACGCGAGGGCGTCGGACCCGGAACAGCCGAGCGCGTCCGCCATGCGGGCGCCGCCGGCTTCGGCCACGCCGGCCGGCAGGCTGGTCTCCGGCGTCACGCAGGCGCCGCTCTCCAGGATGGCCCGGGAGAACAGGCCCGCGGCGCCGGGCGACGCCATCTGGTCACAGGCGCTCCAGGCCCCGGCCGACTGGCCGAACAGCGTGACGCGGCGCGGGTCGCCGCCGAAGCCAGCGATGTTGGCGCGCACCCAGCGCAGCGCCGCCTGCTGGTCCAGCAGCGCGAAAGCGCCCTCCCCGGGCTCGCCGCGCAGGGCCGGGTGGGCCAGGAAGCCCAGGGCGCCCAGGCGATAGTTCACCGTGACGACGATCACGTCCTCGCGCCGGGCGAGCGCGCTCGGATCGTACTGGCCCGATGTGCCGAGCACGAAGGCACCGCCGTGGAGCCAGACCATGACGGGCTTGCCGGCGCCCGCCGCGGTCTCGGCCGGAGCGTAGACGTTGAGGGTGAGGCAGTCCTCCTGCCCCAGCGTGGGGCCGGCGCCGCCTTGCCCGATCTGGGCCGACAGCGCGAGGTTCTGCAGGCAGCTCGGCCCCAGCGCCACGGCGGGCCGGGGGTCGGCCCAGGGCGCGGGCGGCTGTGGCGCGCGCCAGCGGAGAGGCCCGATGGGCGCCGCCGCGTAGGGGATGCCGAGGAAGGCCTCGCCGGTGCCGGCGGCGACCCCGACGACCGGCCCCGCCACCGTGTCGACCCGCAGCGGGCGCGCGTCGGCGGCCTGCACGATCGCGTCGACGCGCCCGGGGTCGAGGTCGCAGGCGGCGAGCGCCAGCGCCAGGAGGATCGGGCCGAGCAGGCGCCAGCCGGGGCGCCCGGCCCGCCGACCTGTCACGCGAACCAGCCCCGCACGGCCTCGATGCCGAAGGCGCCGGGCGCCAGGACCAGGAAGGCCCAGACGAGCGCCGAGCTCCAGTTGGCGGCCTGGAACGGCAGCATCGGCATGGCGACGAGGCCGGCGATGAGCGGCACCGTGGCGCGCAGGGGCCCGAGGAACCGGCCGAAAAAGACGCCGGGCGCTCCCCAGCGGTCGACGGCGCGGCGCGCCCGTACCAGCGCCTCGGGATGGCGCGACAGCGGCCAGAGGTCGGCGATCCGGTGCTCGAAGCGGCGGCCGAGCCAGAAGGACAGCCAGTCTCCCAGGGCCGCGCCGACCGCGGCGGCGGCGAAGACCGGCGCGAAGGCGAGGTCCGCCTGGCCGACGAGCCCGCCGACCGCGATCAGCACCACCGTGGCGGGCAACAGGAAGGAGACGAAGGCCAGCGATTCGCCGAACGCCAGGGCGAAGCAGATGGGTGCCGCCCAGGCCTCGTGCTGGCGCACGAAGGCCACGATGCCCTGCCCCCACTCGGAGATCCACGCCATCGTGCCCCTTCGCTCAATCGAGCCTGAACTTGGCGAAATCCCGGTGTTCGGCCCGGATCCGCCGCACGGTCCTGCTGGAGCCGCGGTAGATGATGGTCTCGGTCTCGATGACGCTGGCGCCGAACCGCACGCCATGGAGCAGCGCGCCATCCGTCACGCCGGTCGCCACCACGACGACGTCGCCGGAGGCGAGGTCGGTCATGTCGTAGACCTTCAGGGGATCGGCAATGCCCATGGCGGCGGCGCGCTCGCGCTTCTCGGGCGTATCGAGGACGAGGCGCCCCTGCATCTGGCCGCCGACGCAGCGCAGCGCACCGGCCGCCAGCACGCCCTCGGCGGCTCCGCCGGACCCGAGGTGGAGATCGACGGCGGCCTCGCCCGACTGGGCGGTGGCGATGATGCCGGCGAAGTCGCCGTCGGTCAGCAGGTGCAGCGAAGCGCCGGCGCGCCGGCACGCCGCGATCAGGCTCGCGTGGCGGGGGCGATCGAGGATCGAGACGGTGATGTCGCCCGCCGCGACGCCCTTGGCGGCCGCCAGCGCGCCGATGTTGGCCTCGGGCGTCCGGTCGAGATCGACGATCCCGGGCGCATAGCCGGGTCCGACGGCGATCTTGTCCATGTAGACGTCGGGGGCGTTCAGCAGCGCACCCGCCTGCGCCATGGCCAGGACGGCGATCGAGCCCGGCATGTCCTTGGCGCAGAGCGTCGTGCCTTCGAGCGGGTCGGCCGCGATGTCGACCTTGGGGCCCGAGCCGGTGCCCACCCGCTCGCCGACGTAGAGCATCGACACTTCGCCATGCGCGCCCTCGCCGATCACCACCGTGCCGTCGATCGGCAGGCGGTTCAGCTCGCGGCGCATGGCGTCGACCGCGGCGGCATCGGCGGACCGTTCGTCGCCCCGCCCCCGCCAGCGCGCGGCCGAGACCGCGGCCCGCTCGGTCACGCGGACGAGTTCGAGCGTGAGGATGCGATCGACGATTTCCTGTTCGGTGATGATCAGGTCGGCCAAGCCCCACTCCCCGATGACGCCCGCACCCGCGGCGCCGACCCTGCGTTCAATGACGCTCGATGCGAATCAATTGAGGCTTTCCCGCGATGGTTCCGCCCGCCTCCACGGCGTCGAGCGCCGTCCGGATGGTCGTCTCCGAGGTCGCATGGGTGATCAGCACCACGGGGACGAAGCCGGACTCGCTCGCCCGTCCCGTCGCGGCGGGCTGGCGCTGCATGATGCTCTCGAACGAGATCTCGGCCGCCGCCATGCGGGTCGCGATGTCGGCGATGGACCCGGGACGATCCCGGACGGACAGCCGGACGTAATAGCCGCCCTCGTGGCGCTGCATGGGCGCCCGGGGCGCGTGCTCCAGCGAGGCCGCGCTGCGGCCGAAGGGCAGGACGCGGCTGCCCCGCGCGAGGTCGGCGATGTCGCCCAGCACCGCCGATGCCGTCGCGTCACCGCCCGCGCCCGGTCCCACCAGTGTCAGCTCGCGCACGGCGTCGGCGTTGATGGCGACCGCGTTGGTGACGCCCTTCACCTCCGCCAGCGCCGTCGTCTTCGCCACCATGGTGGGGTGGACGCGCGTCTCGATGCCGTGGTCGGTCCGCTGGGCGACGCCGAGCAGCTTCACCCTGTAGCCGAGGTCGTCGGCGGCCCGCAGGTCGTCGGCCGTGATGGAGCGGATGCCCTCGACGTGGACGGCCTCGAGGTCGATCGCGGTGCCGAAGGCGAGGCTGGCCAGGATGGCGAGCTTGTGGGCGGTGTCGTAGCCGTCGATATCGAAGGTCGGGTCGGATTCGGCATAGCCCAGGCGCTGCGCTTCGGCGAGACAGGCCGCAAAGCCCGTCCCCTCGGCCTCCATGCGGGTGAGGATGTAGTTACAGGTGCCGTTGAGGATGCCGTAGACACGGTCGATCGTGTTGCCCGACAGGGCTTCGCGCAGCACCTTGACGACCGGGATGCCCCCGGCGACGGCGGCCTCGAAGGCGAGCGACACGCCGCGGGACTCGGCGCTGGCGGCGAGCGCCATGCCGTGATGCGCCAGGAGCGCCTTGTTGGCCGTCACGACGGACTTGCCGGCCGCGAGCGCCGCCCGCACCGCGTCATGCGCCACCCCCTCGTGACCGCCGATGAGTTCGACGAACACGTCGATGTCGCGGGAGCCCGCCAGCGCCACGGCGTCGCCGAACCATTCGACGGTCCCGAGCAGCGGCGCGGCCTTGGCCCTGTCCCGCGCAGCGACCCCCGTCACCACCACGGGTCGTCCAGCCTGGGCCGCGAAGGCGGCCGCATCCGCGGTCAGGCGGCGGAGGACGGCACCGCCGACGGTGCCGAGGCCGGCGATGCCGACGCGCAGGGGAAGCATGGTGGGATTTCCGGATCACGAGGTTGGACCGGCCCACCCCGACCGACTCTGGCGAGACGGCAGCGGGGTCGAGCCGTCCGAGCCTTACACGCTGCACCGCGCCGTTGGAACAGCGCGGCGCGCGTTTGCGCCATCCGGGCGGGAGCGCGCCTCCCGCGGCGCGCGGCTCAGCGGTAGCCGAACAGCAGATAGAGGATGATGATGATGCCCAGGATGCCGATGATCCCGATGCCGCCGTTGCCGTAATAGCCGCCGCGGTAGCCGTAGAACCCACCGCCGCCGAACAGCAGGATCACGATGATGATGAGAAGCAGGATGGACACGGCCTAAGCCTCCGCGACGGGTGGGATGAGGGACCGGCCCGGAAGGACGGCCAGCGGCGGGACGCCGTGTCCGTCAACGTAATTGTGGACGAATTGTGCCGGCTTGGGCGTGGCTTTTTCGCCCTCCGCCGCGCGTGGGTTCGGCGGAGGGCGTAGAGGCCGGTCTCAGGCGGCCTTCTTGTTGACCTCGGCGGCGGCGAGGTCGGTCAGCTTCTTGTCGGTGGCCTTCTCTTCGGCCAGGGTCTTCTCGAACAGCGCGACCGCGTCGCCATGGCCAAGCCGCCGGCCCCAGGCCACCAGCGTGCCGTAGCGGGCGATCTCGTAATGTTCGACCGCCTGCGCGGCGGCCAGGAGCCCGGCGTCGAGCACCGCCGCGTCGGCGACCTCGCCGACCACTTCCTCGGCTTCCTTGATGATGCCGTCGATGGCCTGGCAGGTCACCGATTCGGCCTTGAGCCCCAGCATGGAGAAGACCTGGTCGAGCCGCTGGATCTGCGTCTCCGTCTCGGCGAGATGCGTCTCGAACCCCTGCTTGAGCGCCGGGCTCGTGGCCTTGGCGATCATCTTGGGTAGCGCCTTGGTGATGCGGTGCTCGGCGTAATAGACGTCCTTGAGCTGGTGGGCGAAGAGGTCCTCCAGCGAGTGAATGTCCTTGGTGAAGATGCCCATGGCGTGGTCCTCGTGCGGGGACGGCGCGGTTCCGCCGCCTCGCCGCACCAACCCCGCCGGGCGGCGGGCTGTTCCTTCAAGGGGTCAGGCCGGCTGGTCGAGCCGCGAGCCCTTGCGGGTGTCCGGCAGCCAGAGATAGACGACGAGCGACACGAGGATCAGCGCGCTGGCGTACCAGAAGAACCCGTCCTCGAAGCCGCGATCCTTGAAATAGAGCGCGACCGCGTCGGTCGAGCCGCCGAAGATCGCGGCCGTGAAGGCATAGGGCAGGCCGACGCCGAGCGCCCGGATGGCGGTGGGGAAGAGTTCCGCCTTCACGATGGCGGTGATGGACGTGTAGCCGCTGACGATGGCCCAGGCGGCGCAGATCAGCAGCAGGGCCACGAGCGGATCGTGGGTCTGGCGGATGGCGCCGAGCAGCGGCACGGTGCCGAGCGTCCCCACGACGCCGAAGCCGATCAGCAGCGGCTTGCGGCCGATGCGGTCCGACAGGGCGCCGTAGAGCGGCTGCAGGATGATGGCGAAGATGAGGGACGCCAGCGTCACCGCCGTGGTCTGGTCGTCCGACAGGCCCACGGACAGCTTGAGGTACTTCTGCATATAGGTCGTGTAGGTGTAGAAGGCCGAGGTCCCCCCGACCGTGATGCCCACCACGATCACCATGTTCCTCCAGTTCTCGCGCATCAGCTCGCCGAAGGGGCGGCGGACCTTGGCGGCCGCGACGAACTTCTCCGATTCGGGCAGGTGGGCCCGCATGCGGAAGCCGTAGAGCGACGCCAGCGCGCCGATGGCGAAGGGGATGCGCCAGCCCCAGGCCTTCAACTGGTCGGGCGTGAGGAACAGCTTCTGCAGGACGAAGAGCAGCAGCACGGCGGCGAGCTGGCCGCCGATCAGCGTCACGTACCAGACGCCGGAATAGAATCCGCGCTGGGCGGGGGGCGAGATCTCGCTGAGGTAGGTGACGCTGGTGCCGTATTCGCCGCCCTGGCTCAGCCCCTGGATGATGCGCGCCGCCGACAGGATGACGGCGGCCCAGATGCCGATCGCGTCGTAGGTCGGTGAGACGGCGATCAGCGCCGAGCCGAAGCACATGGCCAGGATCGACACCGTGAGCGACGACCGGCGCCCGAATCGGTCGGCCAAGTAGCCGAAGATCAGGCTGCCGATCGGGCGCATGAGGAACGCGATGGCGAAGAGCATCGCCGCCTGGAGCTGCTGCACGGCCGGATCGTTCTTAGGGAAGAACGATCCCGCGAAGTAGAGCGCGAAGGCCGAATAGGCGTAAACGTCGTACCATTCGATGAGATTGCCGAAGGATGTCGCCAATACGGCCCAAATCGTGCCAGACCGGGTGCGGCTCCCGCTCTCCTCGCCCACCATTGCGGCGTCTGCCATCTCTCGCCCCCCCGTTGCGCCTTCTACCGGCGCTCTGCTTCGCTGTGCAGCAGAGTTTCAGGTCGGGGAGGCTTTCACAAGCCCGTCAGGCGATCTCGAAATCCAGCACCGTCAGGCCCGAGAGCCCGCCCTCCGCGGCCTTGACGAGGCGCGCACCGGCCGCCTCGTGCTCCGGCAGCGCCAGATAGGCGTCCCGCGCCGCCGCATCGTCGAAGTCGATCGTGAAGCCATGCGTATGGCCGCGCGCCAGTCCCTCGGGACTGATGTTGGCGCCGCGGCGGAAGTCCTTCATGCCGGGGAGCAGCCGACGCAGACCGTCGAGTTCGTCGAGGATGGCCTCGATCGCGCCAGGGGCGACGTCGTCCCGAAACCGCACCAGCACGATATGTCGGATCATCCAGCCCTCGCCCTCGCGTCTCGCATTATGACAGTTCCATAAAACCACTGCGTGCAGCACTCAACGGCCACCGGGGCGGGGCTGCAATGCAAGCTCGACATGAGGCGATCGGCGAGCGGATCGGCGCCGGTTCGAACAGGGTCCGAACCCCTTCTGGCATGTGGGGCGGCCATGTCCTGGAAAAAATGGCGCGCCCAAGGGGAATCGAACCCCTGTTTTCGCCGTGAAAGGGCGACGTCCTAGACCGCTAGACGATGGGCGCGGACGGACCGGTTGCGACGCCGGAGCCGTGAGGCGCTTATAAGCGGAGCGGCATCCTCCTGGCAAGCGGACCACCGGTTCGCACAGCGCCATCGCTTTCGGCCGGGGACCGACCGAGCGAAGACGTCGGCCGACCCGCGGCGCTCGCGCGTCTATCGGGCGCAGATATCGCGTCCGGCGCGGTCTCGCGGGTCGAGGGCGAGCCTGCAGAGGACGGCGATCACTCCCCCGTCCTCGACCCGGGCTGGAGCTCGTCCTCCCGGTCACGGTCTCTGTCCCAACCGAACGTCGTCTCCCCAGGGGTGTGATCAGGTTCCTGGTGAAACCCGACGTACACGGATACGCCGAGCTTGTTCAGCAACATGATCAGCCGCTCCGCACCGAAGCCCGATGCAGCTCCGTTGACCAGTTCCGACACTTTCGGCTGAGCAAGACCCATGATGGCTCCGGCTTTCGCTTGAGTGAGGCGGCGGTCGGCTATGACGGCTCGGATTCGTGACACAAGGGTCGCCTTGAGCAGTCTCTCCCCGGAGTTGGCGAAGCCGAGGTCCTGAAACAGGTTGTCAGGGCCGAGATCGACGGTTTCGTCGCCTGAGGTGTCTCGCGGTTCCGTCCTCGCCGGCGAAGTAGGGAGGGCCTTCACCCTGGCCCGCCGCGCAGTACGATTGTTCAGGGCCTCAAGTACGGGTGGCATTGAACCTCTCCTGTTTCTTTTTCTGCTCGGCGTCTCGCCTCCTGAGATCGGAGACCAGGTCCGATACCATCTTCCGACCTGCAATCGTCGAGCGATACGCTCTCAAGGATTTCAGTCGACCGACCGTGCGATCGATGTCCCTTTTAGGCGTCGATGCTCCACTCTTCGACTTCTTCGCATAGACGTCGAAGACCCACAAAGCCTCTTCGAACTCGATAGTGTAGACGGTCCGATATGTGTTACCATCCTCGGAAGTCTTCGATATCTTCATGACGCCTGCCAAGCGTTCATCTTCACCATGCGCCTTCGCTATCGACGACTTGAAGCCGAATTTCGCATCCTGGAGCGCTTGGCAGATCGCCTCTCGCGCGTCCTCTTCGAGGTCATAGAGATCGTTCCGAAGGCTCTCAGGCCAGAACTTCACCCTCTTGGGTACGAGCGGCATTTTTATACCCATTTAGGGATAGAAGCTAGCGGGATTTGCTCGCCACAGCGGTCTCGGGCGGTCGTTCGTCGTCTGGGAGCTCCGGTGTGCGGGAAGCAGGACGACGCTGCATAGACGAAACGGGCATCAGGCCGTCAAATTTACACCTGATGTTGATCCTCGCAACATCCGTCCTCTCTGATCCTGCTTCTCCAGCGTGCACCTCACCCGGCCTCGACGCGCAGAGGGACGGGCTCTCGATCGTGGCGCCGCCGGCGTCGCGCTCGGCGGTGAATGGGCTGCTGTCGGTCGGCTTTGCCGGGTATCGATCCTCGAACGGCATGCCCTCGCGGCGCGGGTCTGCGACGCCATGCCCTGGGCGGGGCGGCCGTCCCCGGGCGGACCGGACGTCCGGCCCGGGACGTTGAGGCGCCGATCCTTCGTCCACGGAGTGCCTCATGTCCGATCCTGACCGACGTCAGATGCTGAAGCTCGCCGCCGCCACGGCGGCGGGCGCGACGCTGGGCGGGGGCCATGCGGCCCAGGCCCAGCCGCCCGCGCCCGAACCCGTCGTCGACACCGGCGCCGTCAGAGACGGCAAGGTGGCCTTCCCGGACTGGACCGCGCCGACCGAGCGCCCCGCCGCCCCGCCCCCGGCGCCCCTGCCTCCCGGCGAGCGGGTCGGCTTCGCGGTGCTGGGGCTCGGGCGCCTGGCGCTCGAGGAGATCCTGCCGGCCTTCGGCCAGTCGAAACGCGCGAAGCTCGTCGCGCTCGTGTCGGGCACGCGCGACAAGGCCAGGCTCGTGGCCCGGCAATACGGCGTCGCCCCGGAGTCGGTCTACGGCTACGGCGACTGGGACAGGATCGCGGCCGATCCAGCCATAAAGGCCGTCTATGTCGTGACGCCGAACGCCCTCCACCGCGAGGCCGTGGTGGCGGCGGCGGCGGCCGGCAAACACGTGCTGTGCGAGAAGCCGATGGCGACGTCCTCGGCCGACTGCCAGGCGATGATCGACGCCTGCGCGCGAGCGGACCGGCACCTCATGATCGCCTACCGGTGCCAGTACGAGCCTCACAACCGCGCCGTCCAGGACATGGTGCGTGACGGGCGCTACGGCGCGGCCCGGCTCCTCGACGCCGTGAACACCCAGAACATGGCGGCGCCGACGCAGTGGCGGCTCGTGAAAGCGCTGGCGGGCGGCGGCGCCCTGCCCGACATCGGCCTCTACTGCCTCAACGGCGCGCGTTTCCTGTCCGGCGAGGAGCCGTTCGAGGTCCTGGCCCACACCGGCTCGACGCCCGGAGACCCGCGCTTCAAGGAGGTGGAGGAGCAGGTCACGTTCACGCTGCGCTTCCCCAGCGGGCTCGTGGCGCAGTGCGCCGCCTCCTACGGGCTGCACGAGAACCGGCGGCTCGGGCTCGGCATGCCGGGGGCGGCCGTCGCCTTCGACAATGCCTTCGCTTACACGGGCCACAGGCTCCAGATGTCGCGGCGGGACGGCGATGCCGAGGCGGTGGTGGACCGCCGCCTCGGCGCCCAGAACCAGTTCGCGCTCGAACTCGACCACATGGCCGAATGCGTGGCGACCGGCCGCAGGCCCCGCACGCCCGGCGAGGAGGGCCTGGCGGACCAGCGCATCATGGAGGCGATCTATCGCTCGGCCGAGACGGGCGGGCCGGTGGCCCTGCCCCGGGTCGAGGGGCTCGATACGACGCGCGGCCCGGCGTTGCCGGCCGCAGGGGCCGGCTGAGCCCGGCTGCGCGCCCTCAGCCGGGTTGGTCCGGCAACAGCGCCGCGTCGAGCAGCCGCAGCTCCGCCCGGCCCTGGCCGCCGCCCCATCGGTTGACCGTGAGCGTGCCGGCGGCATGGACGAGCTTGCCGCGCGCCTGTGCCAACCCCTGCCCCAGCGCGGTCTCGGCACAGCGGAACGCGACGGCCCTGATCCGGCTGCCGTCGCGCGCCGCGAGCGTCGCCCGCAGGTGGCCCTCGCCCATCGTGGCGACGTCCACCACGCGATGGCCCGGCAGCGCCACGACCGGCTCGGGCGCCCCTGCCCCGAAAGGCCCGGCGGCGTCGAGCGATCCCACGAGCTCGGGCGTGACGGCGCCCGCCGACAGCGCCGCGTCGACGTCGAGCGCGGCCTCGGCCCGCCCCCGCGCCACCGCCTCGGCGAAATGCCCGTCGAGAAACGCGCGGAAGGCCGCGATGCCGGTCGCCGCGAGCGTCACGCCCGCCGCCATGCCGTGGCCGCCGCCCTTGAGCACGAGCCCGCGCTCGACCGCCAGCCGCACCGCCGCGCCGACGTCGGCGCCCGGCACCGAGCGGCCCGAGCCGGTCCCGGTCTCGCCCGAGAGCGCGATCGCGAAGGCGGGCCGGTCGAACCGCTCGCGCAGCCGCGCCGCCACGAGCCCGACGATGCCCGGATGCCAGCCCTCCGCAGCCGCCACCACGACCGCGCCCGCACCCGCGCCGAGCGACGCGACCGCGTCGGCCTCGGCCTCCGCCACGGCCACGCTCTCGATGACGCGGCGTTCGCGGTTGAGGCGGTCGAGGTCGGCGGCGATCCGGGCGGCCGCGACGGGGTCCCGCGTCAGCAGCAGCCGGGTGCCCAGGGCCGAGTCGCCGATCCGCCCCCCGGCGTTGATGCGCGGCCCGACGAGGAAGCCGAGCTGGAACGGCGTGGGCGGGCCCTCGGCGCCCGCGACGTCGAACAGGGCCGCGAGGCCGGGGCGGGCGCGCCGCGCCATGACGGCGAGGCCCTTGGCCACGAAGGCGCGGTTGAGGCCGACGAGCGGCACGACATCCGCCACCGTGGCGAGCGCCACGAGGTCGAGCGACGCCAGGAGGTCGGGCGCCTCCCGCCCGTCCCAGAAGCCGCGACGCTTCAGCGCCCGCTGCAGCCCCACCAGCACCATGAACACGGCGCCGGCCGCGCACAGGTGGCCGAGGCCGGACAGGTCGTCCTGCCGGTTGGCGTTGACGAGCGCGCAGGCCCGGGGGAGCTCGGCCCCGACCTGGTGATGGTCGATCACCACCGTGTCGAGCCCGTGCCGGGCCGCTTCCTCGAGCGGCGCGACGCTGGTGGAGCCGCAGTCCACCGTCACCAGCAGCGTGGCGCCTTCCGCCGCCAGGGCCGCCACGGCCGGGACGCTCGGGCCGTAGCCGTCCACGAGGCGGTCCGGGATGTGGATGGCGGGGTCGAGCCCGGCCGAGCGCAGGTAGCCGACGAGGAGCGCCGCGGCGGCGGCGCCGTCGACGTCGTAGTCGCCCAGCACGGCGACGCGCTCGCCCGCCTCCACGGCGCGCGCCAGGCGGTCGACGGCGGCCTGCATGCCCGCCATCGTCGTCCGGGTCCGGCATGAGGCTGCGCAGCGAGGGGTCGAGGAAGGCGGCGCAGTCGGCGACGTCGCGGTCCCGGCTCGCCAGGACACGGGCCAGCAGGTCCGGCATGCCGTGCGACTGGGCGATCCGCATGGCGCGGCGGACGCCGTCGGCGTCGAGCCGGGATCGCCAGGGGCGCCCCAGCATGGACCTCGAGACGTCGAGCACGAAATCCGTCACGGGACCGTCGGGAGCGCGGAGCCGGGAGGGACCGGGCGGAGCGGGAAACGCAAGACGGCAGTCCTCGTGGAGAAGCCGGCACCTGTACCCCGGAAGACTCGGCGGCGAAACGCTTTCGTGTTAACCCCGGCGGGGCCCGATCGCCGCTGCCGCCCCTCTCCGCCGTGCCGCTCCATCAAGCGTGTTGTTAAGGGTTTCGTGGTTATGTACATGGTCTGTTCCCCTCCCCGGATCCCATGAAGGACCCGACGATGCCGAACCGGTCCGCCGCCGCTCTCCCCGCTCCCGACGACCTCTTCGCCCTGCCGGTGAACGACGACCTGCGGCCGGCCGACGGCGTCGGCAAGGGACGGCGCCGGCCGGCCCCGGTCCCGCGCGACGGCACGCCCGACGAGGCCGGCTATACGGCGGCCTCGATCGAGGTCCTGGAAGGGCTGGAGCCGGTGCGCCGGCGGCCCGGCATGTATATCGGCGGCACCGACGAGGCGGGCCTGCATCACCTCTTCGCCGAAGTGATCGACAACGCCATGGACGAGGCGGTGGCCGGCCACGCCAGCCGCATCGACGTCGCGCTCGACGCGGACGGCTTCGGTGTCGGTGACCGACAACGGGCGCGGCATCCCGATCGACCCGCATCCGAAGTTCCCGGACAGTTCGGCGCTCGAAGTCATCATGACGACGCTGCATGCCGGCGGCAAGTTCGACTCCGGCGCCTACCAGACGTCCGGCGGGCTGCACGGCGTCGGCATCTCGGTCGTCAACGCCCTGTCGGAGCGGCTCGACGTCGAGGTGGCGCGCGGCCAGACGCTCTACCGGCAGAGCTTCGCGCGCGGGCTCGTCCTCGGGCCGCTGGAGACGGTGGGCCGCGTCGCCAACCGCCGCGGCACCAAGGTGCGCTTCAAGCCGGACGCCGGAGATCTTCGGCGCGGAGGCGAAGCTCGAGCCGGCGCGGCTGTTCCGCATGGCGCGCTCCAAGGCCTATCTGTTCGGCGGCGTCGAGGTGCGCTGGCATTGCGCGGCGAGCCTCGTCGAGGGCGGCAAGACGCCCGAGGAGGCGGTGTTCCGCTTCCCGGGCGGCCTCAAGGACCACCTCGCCCAGGAGGTCGAGGGTCGCGGTGCCGTGACCGACGCGCCGTTCACCGGCAAGATCACGCAGGCCCGGCGGCCACGGCTCGCTCGAATGGGCCGTCACCTGGCTCAGCGAGGACGACGGCTTCGTCCATTCCTACTGCAACACCATCCCGACGCCGAGCGGCGGCACGCACGAGGCCGGGCTGCGCACCGCCCTGCTGCGCGCCTTGAAGGACCATGCCGAGCGCATCGGCCAGAGCCGCCGGGCCGCCACCGTCACGGCCGACGACGTCATGGCCGACCTGCGCGGCGCTGCTCTCGGTGTTCATCCGCGAGCCGGAGTTCCAGGGCCAGAACAAGGGCCGCCTGCAGACCGTCGAGGCCGGCCGGCATCGTCGACGCCGCGATCCGGGACGCCTTCGACCACTGGCTCGCCGCCGCCCCGTCGCAGGCCACCAAGCTGCTCGACTGGAGCATCGAGCGGGCCGACGAGCGCCTGCGCCGCAAGGCCGACAAGGACGTCGCCCGCAAGTCCGCCACCCGCAAGCTGCGCCTGCCGGGCAAGCTCGCCGATTGTTCGAACTCGGCCGCGCAGGGGTCGGAACTGTTCATCGTCGAGGGCGACAGCGCGGGCGGCTCCGCCAAGCAGGCGCGCGACCGCGCCAGCCAGGCCGTGCTGCCGCTGCGCGGCAAGATCCTCAACGTCGCCAACGCGACGCGCGACAAGCTCGCCCAGAACCAGCAGCTCGCCGACCTCGCCCTGGCGCTCGGCTGCGGCATCGGCAGCCACTACCGCGACGGCGAGCTGCGCTACGACAAGATCATCATCATGACGGACGCCGACGTCGACGGCGCCCATATCGCGTCGCTGCTGATCACCTTCTTCTATCGCCAGATGCCCAAGCTGATCGACGGCGGCCATCTCTTCATCGCGGTGCCGCCGCTCTACCGGCTGACGCAGGGGACCAAGTCGGTCTACGCGCGGGACGACGCCCACAAGGCCTATCTGCTCAAGACCGCCATGACGGGCCGCGGCAAGGTCGAGATCAGCCGGTTCAAGGGCCTGGGCGAGATGCCGATGCGCGACCTGAAGGAGACCACCATGGACCCCGCCAAGCGCACGCTGCTGCGCGTGACGGTGACGGAGGAGGACCACGCCGGGACCTCGGCGGCGGTCGAGCGGCTGATGGGCAACAAGCCCGAGGCGCGCTTCGCCTTCATCCAGGAGCGTGCCTCCGGCGCGGCCGAACTCGTCGACGTCTGACCGCGCGCCCGCGGCCGCGGGCGCGATCGGGTCCTCGCGCGCCCTTCGGCGGAGGAAATCCTCGCCAACGTGCGCCGCGTCGTTGACTTGTCACGGTTTCAGCTTATCTCACGAGAGTTCAATGGGCGCCCCGCGTCGCTCCTCGGCGCATGATCGATCGCGCTTGTCCCCTCACGGCTCTACGCGGGTCTCGCGGGCCGTGATCCGTCGACGGTAGACGCAACCCCTGATGAATTTCAACGAACTCGGCCTCAGCGACAAGGTCCTCCAAGCCGTCGAAGCCACCGGCTACACGACTCCGACGCCGATCCAGGAACAGGCCATCCCGATCGCCCTGCAGGGGCGCGACATCCTCGGCATCGCCCAGACCGGAACCGGCAAGACGGCGGCCTTCACGCTGCCGATGCTGTCGCGGCTCGAGACCGGGCCGCGCCCGCGCCCGCATGCCGCGCACGCTGATCCTCGAGCCGACGCGCGAACTCGCCGCCCAGGTCGAGGAAGCCTTCGTCCGCTACGGCGTCAACCACAAGGTCAGCGTCGCGCTGCTGATCGGCGGCGTCTCGTTCTCCGACCAGGAGGCCAAGATCACCCGCGGCGCCGACGTGCTGATCGCGACGCCGGGCCGCCTGCTCGACTTCGCCGAACGCGGCAAGCTGCTCCTGACCGGCATCGAGATCCTCGTCATCGACGAGGCCGACCGCATGCTCGACATGGGCTTCATCCCCGACATCGAGAAGATCTGCAAGCTCGTGCCGTTCACCCGGCAGACGCTGTTCTTCTCGGCCACGATGCCGCCGGAGATCACCAGGCTCACGGAGACCTTTCTGCACGACCCGGTCCGCATCGAGGTCGCCCGCGCCGCCTCGACGGCCGCCGGCGTCACCCAGGCGCTGGTCGCCTCGGCGCCCGGGCCGGCCAAGCGCGAGACGCTGCGCAAGCTGCTGCGCGGCGCCGAGGACCTCACCAACGCCATCATCTTCTCCAACCGCAAGCGCGACGTGGCGCTGCTGACCAAGTCGCTCGAGAAGCACGGCTTCTCGGTGGGCTGCCTCCACGGCGACATGGACCAGCGCTCGCGCATGACGTCGCTCGACGCCTTCCGCAACAACCAGGTGTCGCTCCTGGTCTGTTCGGACGTCGCGGCCCGCGGGCTCGACATCCCGGCCGTGAGCCACGTCTTCAACTTCGACGTCCCCACCCATGCGGAGGACTATGTCCACCGGATCGGCCGGACCGGCCGTGCGGGTCGCAGCGGGACCGCGATCTCGATCGTGACCCGGGCCGACCAGCGCTACGTCGACGATATCGAGAAGCTGATCCAGACCAAGATCGGCTGGCAGGGCGCGACGCTCGACCAGGTGCCCGACGCCGATGCCGAGATCGGGGCCGACGAGGGTGGCGGCCGCGACCGGCGTCATGGCCGCCGGTCGGATCCGCGCGGCGGGGACGGCGCGCTCGTCCGAGGGGCGCGGCAACCGCCGCAGCGAGGGCCGCGGCACGCCGTCCCGCGGCGGCGAGGAGCGTCAGGCGCCGCGCGGCGAGGCGCGCACCGATGCCGCCCCGGTCCAGGCGGCGCGCCCCAAGGACCCGACCCTGGCTCCTCCGCCCGGCCCGAGTTCCCGCCGGACCGAACCGCGCCACGAGGGCGGCCGCGGCGCCGACCAGCGCCGCCACCGCCACGAGGATGACGACGAGGTCGTGATCGGCCTCGGCGACCACGTCCCGTCCTTCCTGCTGCGTCCGGTCAAGATCAAGGCCAGCAGCGAAGGCTGAGGTCGCCCGACCGCGTCGCCCGCGAGAGGCCGGCGGACCTTGGTTTTGTGGCTTGCCACGCGCCGCGGCTTCGGGCATACAGCCCGTCGTCGCCGCGCGACACGGATGCGGGTGTAGCTCAGTGGTAGAGCACAACCTTGCCAAGGTTGGGGTCGAGGGTTCGAATCCCTTCGCCCGCTCCAGTTTCACGAGATGGTGTCTGCAGCCAAAACGGTCCTTCGGGGCCGTTTTCTGCGTTTCCGGTCCGGCCCCAGAACGCTGGGAGCATCGGACAGCTGACGCCGCTGTGGCGTAGCGGGACGCCGGTGCGTCCCGGCGAGCAGGTCGATCCGAGCCGATCACGACGCCTTGCCCGCGCACGTCGACTGCGACCGGAAGGCTCTCCGTCAAACGTCGGGGACGGGCGGCGGCGGCGTGTCATTGGCGGCGTCGCGCGCGACCTCGGCCTGGAGCGCCGACAGGTGGGCGCGGGCCGCTTCGCCGGCGGCCTGCTCGATGGCCCGAAACCGCGTGACGAGGGACAGGCCGACCGCGGTCAGCCGGGCGCCGCCGCCGTGACGTCCCCCGGCCTTTCGCTCGATCACGGGCTGGCCGAACATGGCGTTGATCTCCTGGACCAGCTCCCAGGCCCGGCGGTAGGACATGTCCATGGCGCGCCCGGCCGCCGAGATGGAGCCGAACGCCGCGATCTTCTCCAGAAGCTCGATCTTGCCCGGCCCGATACGCCCGGTCGGATCGAGGTCGATGCGCAGGCTGAGGGACGCCATTCCGTCTCCGGTTTCTCGTGCGGCCGGTCATCTCCCGACGGAATTGGCCAAGCGCGCGCTTGTCAATCGCAGTGTCATCGTGGTGCGGACCGCGGGCCTTGGCGCCGTGCGGCGTCGGTGCAGGATGCCGCGAACCCGTGATGCTGACTGCGCGTCTTACGTTAGGGAAGCGCGGGAACGACGGCGTGCGCCGGCCCGGCCGTGTTGCGCGTTGCCGGCGCCGGAGCATCGGTCCGGCGGCGCAGGGCACCCCGGCGTGCCCGGCGGGACTCCGGCCCCCCTCGGCACCCGGTTCCGTTCGATCGCCACGGGCCGTCCCGTGCCCCGAACCGCCTCCACCCCGCCGTCGCCTGCCGGCCGGCGCTGGAGGACCATGACAGAGGTCAAACGATGTTCACCTGCGTAGGTTTCGCCACCGCGGCCGCCGATCAGCCGCTCCGCCCCTTCAGCTTCGAGCGCCGCGATCCCGGCCCCAAGGACGTCAGGATCGACATCCACTATTGCGGCGTCTGCCACTCCGACCTGCACCAGGCCCGGAACGAATGGCAGAACACGCTCTATCCCTGCCTCCCCGGCCACGAGATCGTCGGCCGCGTCGCCGCGGTCGGCAGCGCCGTCACGAAGTTCAAGGTCGGCGACCTCGCCGGCGTCGGCTGTCTCGTCGACAGCTGCCAGGACTGCCCGTCCTGCGCCGAGGGGCTCGAGAACTATTGCGAGAAGGGTCAGACCTTCACGTACAACAGCGAAGACAAGGTCTCGGGCGGCATCACCTTTGGGGGTTATTCCCAGGCCATCGTGGTCGACGAGGGCTTCACGCTGAAGATCCCCGAGAACCTCGACCTCAAGGCCGTGGCACCGCTGCTCTGCGCCGGCATCACGACCTATTCGCCCCTCAAGCACTGGAAGGTGGGACCGGGCCAGCGCGTCGGGGTGGTGGGGCTCGGCGGGCTCGGCCACATGGGGGTGAAGCTCGCCCATGCCATGGGGGCCCATGTGGTCCTCTTCACCACCTCGCCCGGCAAGGCGGAGGACGCCAGGCGCCTCGGCGCCGACGAGGTCGTGGTGTCGCGCGATCCCGCCGCCATGGCGGCCCAGGCGGGCTCGTTCGACTTCATCCTCGACACGGTCGCGGCGGCCCACGACATCAATGCGCTGCTGAACTGCCTCAAGCGCGACGCCACGCTCTGCCAGGTCGGGGCACCGGACAAGCCCCTGGCCACCAACGTCTTCTCGCTGATCTTCAAGCGCCGCAACTTCGCGGGCTCGCTGATCGGCGGCATCGCCGAGACCCAGGAGATGCTCGACTTCTGCGGCCAGCACGGCATCACCGCCGATATCGAGATGATCCGCATGGCGGAGATCGAGACCGCCTTCGACCGCATGCAGCGGAGCGACGTCAAATATCGCTTCGTCATCGACATGGCCACCATGCCGGCCACCGCCTGATCCGACCGGCCGAAGGCTCCGTCGACGCGGGACCGCGCCGACGGGCGTCCGGACGTGGAATCGCGGTCTCTTAGGGGCCCGACGGTGGCGGCCGCCGGGAGGCGTGATGCCGGTCACGGCGCTCGCCACGGCCGGCGTGGAGGCCGACCGGGGGCCGCGATCCGCGGCTGCGCAGGACCTGTCGTCATCGAGGTGAGCGGAGCCGCCAAGGACCGGCTGCGCCTCGTCGTCGAACCCGTGCCGTCCCCATCCGACGAGGGACTCGGCCGCGTCAGGATCGGCGGGGCCGGGTCGGAGCGGGGCGGCCGGTGCCTCTCGGGCGGGACGCCTGCTCCGGCTCCGCTTCCGTGCTCGCCGACCCTCGTGCCCGCCCGCCCGGACAGGCGAAGCGCCGCGCGACCGAGGACGGCGATTGTCCTTCCCGGACCTTCTCGCTTATCGTGACCCGTGTCCGCTCCGGCCCGAGGCGTCCCATGCCAGCTCCCACCAAGGTCGCGTTCCTGTCGAAGGAATATCCGCCCTATGTCTATGGCGGTGCCGGCGTCCACGTCGAATATCTGGCCGCGGCGCTGGCCAAATCGATCGACGTCGAGGTCCGTTGCTTCGGCGACCAGGCGGGGCAGGACGGCCGGCTCACCGTCAAGGGCTACCCGCAGTGGGACGAGACCAAGCGCGATACGGACCCGCGTTTCGTGGGCGCGGTGGACGCCTTCGCCCGGTCGCTCGCCATGGCCAAGGACACGCTCGACGCCGACCTCGTCCATTGCCACACGTGGTACACCGACATGGGCGGCGTGATCGCCGCCAAGCTGTGGGGCGTGCCCAACGTCCTCACCATCCACTCGCTCGAGCCCCTGCGGCCCTGGAAGGTCGAGCAGCTCGGCAACGCCTATCACCTGTCCGCCTGGATGGAGCGCACCGCCATCGAATCGGCGGACGGGATCGTGGCCGTGTCGCGCGAGACCAAAGCCGACGTGCTCCGCCTCTTCGACGTCGATCCGGAGCGGGTGCACGTGATCCACAACGGCATCGACCTCGACGAATATCGCGCGGTGGAGGGCACCGACGTGCTGACGCGGCACGGCGTCGACCCCTCGCGCCCCTTCCTGCTCTTCGTCGGCCGCATCACGCGACAGAAGGGCATCATCCACCTCGTCAACGCCATTCCGCACATCGACCCCGACCTGCAGATCGTGCTCTGCGCCGGTGCGCCGGACACGCCCGAGATCGGCCGCGAGATGGCCGAGGCCGTGGCGGCGGTCGAGCGCCCGGGCGTGATCTGGATCCGCGACATGCTGGCGCGCGCCGACGTCATCCAGCTCTACACCCATGCGGCCTTGTTCTGCTGCCCGTCGGTCTACGAGCCCTTCGGCATCATCAACCTCGAAGCCATGGCCTGCGGCACCGCCGTCGTGGCGACGAGCGTGGGCGGCATACCGGAGGTGGTCGTGCCGGAGGAGACCGGCCTGCTCGTCGACCCCGGCCTCGTGCCCGGCTCCTTCGAGCCCGCCGACCGGGCGCGCTTCGCGGCCGACCTGGCGGCGGCCGTGAACCGGCTGGCGCGGGACCCGGCCCTGCGCGAGCGCTTCGGCGCCGCAGGGCGCCGGCGTGTCGAGGCGCACTTCTCCTGGGACGCCATCGCCGAACAGACGCTGGCGATGTACGGCAAGGTCATCGAGCGTTCCCTGCGGGACCGCGAGAGCGGCTGAGCCCAGGTTCTCCCGCCCGCGGGCGGCCGCACCCTCCCGCCGTTGAGCGGCTGAACAGGACGATCCCGATGACGGACACGACGCACCACCATCATCACGCCGGTGAGGGCGAGCGCTGGAAGCACGACGGCATCCGCGTCATCAAGGGCGACCAGCTCGATCCCAACACGGCCCAGACGCCGGGCATGTTCCGCCAGGCCGCCATCAACCACGCCCGCGTCGGCGCGCAGAAGATCTGGGCCGGCACGGTGGCGATCGCGCCCGCCGCCAAGACCGGCGTGCACCACCACGGCGCGCTCGAGAGCGTCATCTTCGTGGTGCGCGGCCGGGCGCGCATGCGCTGGGGCGAGCGGCTGGAGTTCGTCGCCGAGGCGGGGCCCGGCGACTTCATCTTCGTGCCGCCCTACGTGCCCCACCAGGAGATCAACGCCGACCCCGACCAGACGCTCGAATGCGTGCTGGTGCGGTCCGACAACGAGGCCGTGGTCGTCAACATCACGGATGTCGATCCGGTCGAGAAGCCGGAGGCGGTCTACTGGGTCGACCCGATCCACAAGCACCCGGAAGGCTGAGCCCGGCGCCGCGCGGCTCGGGCAGGGCCGTCCGGGGCTGGCAGCGGCTCGGCGCGGCGTGGGTGGCCGGGACACGCCCGGCCATGACGGGAGGGAGTGTGGAGATCGTTTCGGAACCCTCGTTCGCCCCCTCGCCGGCCCTTCCGCGCCATCGCCGGCATCGGACTGCGGCTCCGCCGACTGTCCACAAGGCCTGGCGCGTCCGCCCCGGACGAAGCATCGAGAGCGGATCGCCGCGGGCCGAAGCGACGCGTCAGGCGTAGACGCGGAGGCGCTCGAACCGCAGCCCGACGGCGTCGCCGGGGGCGAAGCCGCCCGGTTCGGGGAGGTCGACCTCGATGGGGCGCGACACGCCCTCGACGGCGACGCCGGCCCGGGTGCCGCGCGCGGCCCAGAGCAGGTCGACCAGCCGGGCCGGGATGCCGTCGCCCGACGCCGACAAGGTCGCGTCCCCCGGCCGCAGGAACTGCCGGGCGGAGCCGTCGGCGAGGCCGACCGGGGCGGCACCGATGTCGAAGGCGCCGAGCCTCACGCGCCCCGCCGCCACCGACACGTCGAGGGCCGTGGGATCGCCCACGAAGGAGGCCACGAAGGCGGTGCGCGGCTCGGCGTGGATCTCGGCCGGGCTGCCGACCTGCTCGATGCGGCCGGCATTGAGGATGGCGACCCGGTCGGCCAGTTCCATCGCCTCGTCCTGGTCGTGGGTGACGAAGATGGTGGTCTGTCCCGTCTTGCCGTGGATGTCGCGCAGCCAGCGCCTGAGGTCCTTGCGGACGCGGGCATCGAGCGCCCCGAAGGGCTCGTCGAGCAGCAGCACGCGCGGCTCGATGGCGAGCGCGCGCGCCAGGGCCACGCGCTGGCGCTGCCCGCCGCTGAGCTGGGCGGGATAGCGCCGCTCGAGGCCGCCGAGCTGGACGAGGTCCAGCAAGGCCAGGACGCGGCGGCGGATCTCGCCGGCGGGCGGGCGCGTGGCCCGGGGCCGCACCGTGAGGCCGTAGGCGATGTTGTCGAAGATCGTCATGTGGCGGAACAGGGCGTAGTGCTGGAACACGAAGCCGACGCCGCGCTCGCCGACCGCCAGCCCGTCCGCCGATTGCCCGTCGAAGGCGACACTGCCCGCGTCGTGGCGCTCGAGCCCGGCGATGACGCGCAGCAGCGTGGTCTTGCCCGAGCCGGAGGGGCCGAGCAGGGCCAGGAGTTCGCCCGGCGCGACGTCGAGCGACACGCCCCGGAGGGCCGCCCCGGCGTCGAAGTCCTTGACGACGTCGCTGACCGCGATGCCGACGCCCGCACGCCCGACGGCCCGGTCCGCCATGCCGTCAATGCCGCCGGGCGCCCGCGAGGGCGTCGGCATGGCGCCATTCGAGGGCCGTCTTGAGCGCCAGGGTGACGAGAGCCAGGAGGGCGAGGAGCGAAGCGACCGCGAAGGCGGCGGAAATGTCGTATTCATTGTAGAGGATCTCGACATGCAGCGGCAGCGTGTTGGTCAGTCCCCGGATGTGGCCGGACACGACCGAGACGGCTCCGAACTCGCCCATGGCGCGCGCATTGCACAGCAGCACGCCGTAGAGCAGGCCCCACCTGATGTTGGGCAGGGTGACGGTGAGGAAGCAGCGCAGCCCGCTGGCCCCGAGGCTCAGGGCCGCCTCCTCGTCGGCCCGTCCCTGTTCCTCCATCAGGGGGATGAGTTCCCGCGCCACGAAGGGAAAGGTGACGAAGACCGTGGCGAGCACGATGCCCGGCAGGGCGAAGACGACCTGGATGCCGTGCCGGTCGAGCCAGGGGCCGAAGACCCCCTGGGCGCCGAACACCAGCACGTAGATGAGGCCGGAGACCACGGGCGAGACCGAGAAGGGGACGTCGATCAGCGTGGTCAGCAGGCTCTTGCCCGGGAAGGCGAACTTGGCGACGCACCACGCCGCCGCCACGCCGAACACCGCATTCAGCGGCACCGCGATCGCCGCCACCGTGAGGGTCAGCCGCATCGCCGCCTGGGCATCGGGTTCGGCGAGCGCCGCCCGATAGGCTTCGAGGCCCTTGGCCGAGGCCTGGACGAAGACGGCGAGGAGCGGCACGCCGACGGAGATGGCCAGGAAGGCCGCCGCCAGGCCGATGAGCACGGCCCGGGCGAGGCGCCCCTCGCTGGTGGCGCTCCCCGTGGCCCGCACCGTCCGGGCGTCAGACATGTCCGTATCTCCGGCGGCCCGAGGGCCTGGACGAGGTTCAGAAGGAACAGCACCGCGAAGGCAACGCCCAGCATGGCCACTGCGATGCCGGTCGCGCCGGCATAATCGTACTCCTCGAGCCGCTGCACGATGAGCAGCGGCACGATCTCCGACGCATACGGCACGTTGCCGGCGATGAAGATGACCGAGCCGTATTCGCCGACGGCGCGCGCGAAGGTGAGCGCGAAGCCCGTGAGGATGGCGGGGGTCAGCGCCGGAAGCACGACCTTGAAGAGCGTCTGGGCCCGGCTCGCCCCGAGGGTCGCCGACGCTTCCTCCACCTCGCGGTCGAGGTCGGCCACGAGCGGCTGGACGCTGCGCACCACGAAGGGCAGCCCGACGAAGACCAGCGCCACGAGAATGCCGAGCGGCGTATAGGCGACCTTGATGCCGAGGCGCAGCAGCGGCCCGCCGATCCAGCCGTCCGGGCCGTAGAGCGCCGCCAGCGCGATGCCCGCCACGGCGGTCGGCAGGGCGAAGGGCAGGTCGACGGCGGCGTCGAGGATGCGCCGGCCGGGAAACCGATAGCGCGTCAGCACCCAGGCGAGGATGACGCCGAACACGGTATCGATGCCGGCGGCCAGCGCCGCCGTGCCGAAGCTGACCCGGAAGGCCGCGAGGATGCGGGGATCGGAGGCGATCCTCGCCGCCCCGCCCCAGCCGATGCCCGCCGCCCGCGCCATCAGCACTGCCAGCGGGAACAACACCACGAGGCCGAGGTAGAACAGCGTGAAGCCCATCGCCGGCCCGAAGCCCGGCAGGGCCGTCGAGCGTCGGCGGCGCCGGAGGGGCCGGGTGGCGGCGGCGAGGCTCATGGGATCGCGGCTCCGGGTGTCACCGGTTCGACGCCTGGATCTGGTCGAAGATGCCGCCGTCGGCGAAATGCGTCGCCTGGGCGGCGGTCCAGCCGCCGAAGTCCCGGTCCACCGTCAGGAGGTCGAGCGCCGGGAAGCGGGCGAGGTCGGCGGGCGAGGCTGCCTCGGGGTGGATCGGGCGATAGAAGTCCTTGGCGATGATGGCCTGGCCCTGCGGCGTATACAGGAACTGGAGATAGGCCTCCGCTTCCTTGCGGGTGCCCTTCTGGTCGACGTTGCCGTCCACCACGGCGACCGGCGGCTCGCACAGGATCGAGAGCGACGGCACCACGATGTCGAACTTGTCCTTGCCGAACTCCTCGGACGCCAGGAAGGCCTCGCTTTCCCAGGCGATCAGAACGTCGCCCAAGCCGCGCTGGGCGAAGGAGATCGTGGCGCCCCGCGCGCCCGTGTCGAGCACGGGGGCGTTCTTGAAGATCCTGGCCACGAAGTCGCGCGCCTTGGCGTCGTCGCCCCCGCCGACCTTCCGGCCGTAACCCCAGGCGGCGAGGTAGTTCCAGCGCGCGCCGCCCGAGGTCTTGGGATTGGGCGTCACGACCGCGATGCCGGGCTTGGCGAGGTCGTCCCAGTCCTTGATGGCCTTCGGATTGCCCTTGCGGACCAGGAACACGATCGTCGACGTGTAGGGCGAGGCGTGGCTCGGCAGCCGCGTCTGCCAGTCGGCCGCGATGCGGCCCGTCCGCTTGGCGATGGCATCGATGTCGGCGGCGAGCGCCAGGGTCACGACATCGGCCTTGAGCCCGTCGATGACGGCGCGCGCCTGGGCGCCGGAGCCGCCGTGCGAGGCCTGGATGGTCACGGTCTCGCCGGTCTTCGCCTTCCAGTCGGCCGCGAAGGCCCGGTCGATGTCCTTGTAGAGCTCCCGCGTGGGATCGTAGCTCACGTTGAGCAGGCTCGCGGCGCCGGCGGGAGCGGACGACGCCAGGGCGAGGGCCAGGACGGAGAGGAGGAAGGATCGCGCTGCCATGGTGGGTCCGGAATGCTCCATCTGGGATGTCGGGTCACGCGGGGCCGGAGCCGGTGCGGGCGCGCCGCGGCTCTCGACCGCGAAGACGCGGTCGAGCCGAAGGCCCGGTCGGACGCCGAGGGCGCGCCACGGGTCGACGGCCCTCACCCGCGGCCCGGGCGGGGCCGCGCGCGATGGCGTCGTCGAGGACGGGAAGAGCATGTCGGACGAGCCCCGCGGCGGAACGGCCACGAGCGGGACACTAGCTGCAAAATCTACAATGTCTATATACAAATACCTAAGTCACGGTCCCACCGGCACGGCGGGGGCGCGGCGGGAGAGCCGGTCTCCCGCCGCGTCATGTCGACGTCGGCCGCGCTTCAGCGGTCGAGCTGTGCCCTGAGGCCCGCCGCGAGGGCGTGGAGCAGCAGGCTGCACGAGGCGGCGCCGGCATCGAGGTGGCCGCGCGAGCGTTCGCCGAGGCGGCTCGCCCGGCCGATTCGGGCCACCATGTCGCGCGTGCTCTCGGCGCCCCGTTCGGCGGCCTCGTCGAGGGCGGCGAGGCAGGCCGAGAAGCTGCCGCCCTGTGCCGCCCTGGCGTCGAAGGCGGCGAGCGCCGGCACCAGCACGTCGACGAGGCTCTTGTCGCCGGGCTTGCCCTCGCCGAGGTCCGTCACGGCCGCCACCCCGGCCCGCAGCATGGCGGCGAAACCATCGCGGTCGAGCGTCGTGCGCCCGCCGAGGGCCGTCGACATGTCGAGGAAGAAGCTGCCGTAGAGGGGGCCCATGGAGCCGCCGATCTCGTCGAGCAGCGTCTCGGCGAGGACGCCGAACCCGCCGCCGAGACCCTGCGGCGCGTCCTTCAGCTTCTGGCCCGCCCGGCGGAAGCCCTTGCTCATGTTGACGCCGTGGTCGCCGTCGCCGGTGGCGCCATCGAGCGTGTTCAGCCGGTCGGCATGGGTCACGATGGCCTCCACCATCGCGTCGAGGATCGAGCCGGCGGCTTCGAGATCGACCGTGTCGGCCATCATGCGTCTCCCGTCACGGTGAGGCCGATCGAGCGCGCCGGGGCGCCGAGCAGCCGGTCGAGTTCGCCGTCGAGACGCGTCACCGTCACGGAGGCGCCCATCATTTCGAGCGAGGTGAAGTAATTGCCGACGAACCGGTGGCGGACCGCGATACCTTCGGCGGCGAGGATGTCGGCGACGTGCCGGTAGAGGATGTAGAGTTCCATCACGGGCGTGGCACCCAGGCCCGACACCAGGACGGCGACGTCGTCGCCGCGCCCGAAGGGCAGGTCGGGCAGCACCGTGCGCAGCATCGTATCGGCCATGGCTCGGGCGGTCTCGGTCGGCCGCACCGCGATGCCGGGTTCGCCGTGATGGCCGATGCCGACCTCCATGGTGCCGTCCGCGATGGTGAAGTTGGGCTTGCCGGCCGCCGGGATGGTGCAGGCCGAGAGGCCGATGCCGACGCTGCGCGTCGCGTCGATGGTCTTCTGCGCCACCGCGATCACCTCGTCGAGGTCGGCGCCTTCCGCCGCGCGGGCGGCCGCGACCTTCCACATCAGGATCTCGCCGGCCACGCCGCGACGCCGCGCGCGGTCTTCCGGCGGTGCCGAGGCGGCATCGTCGTTGGCCACCACGGTGCGGACCGTGAGCCCGTCCCGGGCCGCGAGCCGCACCGCCATCTTCACGTTCATGTTGTCGCCCGCGTAATTGCCGTAGAGGCACGCGACGCCGCGCCCGCCGTCGGCGGCCTTGAACGCCGCCTCGAAGGCGCGGGCGGTCGGCGACGCGAAGACCTCGCCGATCGCGACGGCATCGAGGAGGCCGGGGCCGACATAGCCCACGAAGGCCGGCTCGTGGCCCGAGCCGCCGCCCGTCACGATGCCGACCCGGCCCGCCGGGCCGGCCCCCGCCGCCCGGATGACGCGCGGATGCGCCGTGCCGGCGAGGAGGTCCGGATGCGCCAGCTTGAGACCCGCGAGGGCGTCCTCGACGACGTCGTCGGGGTCGTTGATGATCCTGTTCATGCCCGTGCCTTCGTCACTGGATGGTGTAGCCGCCGTCGATGGCGAGGTCCGCCCCGTTGACCATGGCGGCCGCCGGGCTGGCGAGGTAGAGGGCCGCCAGCGCGATCTCCTCGGGCTGGGCGAAGCGCCGCGTCGGGATCAGCGCCTTCATGGCCTCGCCGACCGGCCCCGCCCAGGCCTTGCGGCCGAGTTCCGTCTCGACGACCGTCGGGCTGATGGCGTTGACGGTGACGCCGTGCGGCCCCCATTCGAGCGCCAGCACCCGCGTCATGCCGAGCAGCGCGGCCTTGCTGGTGCAATAGGCGACATGGGACTGCAGGGCGACGCTCGCGGCCTGGGACGCGAGGTTGACGATGCGCCCGTATCCCTTCGCCACCATGTGGGCGCCCGCCGCCTGGGCGAAGAGGAACGGCGCCGTGAGGTTGACGGCGAGCGTGAGGTCCCAGTCGGCGCGTGTGGCGTCGCTGGCCGGCGCCAGCCGGACGATGCCGGCATTGTTGACCAGGACGTCGAGCCCGCCCAACCGGTCCACGACGGCCGCGACGGTGCGCTGGGGCGCGTCCGCTTCGGTGACGTCGACCGTGATGCCGATGTGATCCGGTCCGAGCCGGGCCGCCACCTCCCCGACCGCCGCGTCGCGGTCGACGAGGGCGAGGCGGGCGCCGCGCGCCGCGAAGGCTTCGGCGATCGACAGGCCGATGCCGCTGGCCCCCCCGGTCACGAGGGCGACACGACCCGCGAGCGAGAAGGCTTGGTCATGGTGAGAGACGTCGGGCATGGCGGATCCTGGTCGCGTTGGAGGACGGGTGGGTTCAGCACTCCACGACGGTCAGCCGGACGCCGGTCTCGGCGAGGCGGTCGCGGGCGTCGGCCGGCAGGCCGGTATCGGTGATCACGACCTCGAAGTCGGCGAGGCCGGCCATGCGGTGCAGCGCCGTGACGCCGAACTTCGAACTGTCGACGATCAGCACGCGCGTGCCGGCCGCCGTCATGAAGGCCCGCTTGGTCTTCAGCACGTCCTCGTCCTGGTGGAACACGGCGTCGCCGAACACCGCCGAGGTCGACATGAAGAGGATGTTGGCGCGCAGCGACGCGATGGCGCTCTCGCAGACGAGCCCGAAGAAGGCATTGAGGCGCGCGTTGTAGGTGCCCCCGAGGCCGATCAGGCGGATGCCGTGGGCCTCCTTCAGCGTGTCGATGGTGGCGATGCCGTTGGTGATCACGGTGAGGGGCGTCTTGCCGGACAGGTGCGGGGCGATGAACAGCGTCGTGGTGGATTCGTCGAGGATCACGGTCTGGCCGGGCTGCACGAGGTCGGCGGCGGCCCGGGCGATGGCGAGTTTCTGGCGTTCGGCGAGGTGGGTCCGGTAGGAGAAGCTGCTCTCGACCGAGCTCGTCTCGCGCAGGGTGACGCCGCCGTGCTGCTTGCGCACCGTGCCGCGCTCGGCGAGCGCATCGAGGTCGCGGTGCACCGTCATGCGGCTCACGCCGAAGCGGGACGCGAGGTCCTCGACCTGCGCCGAGCCGGCGCGGATGATCTGCTCCAGCACGAGCTTGCGCCGGTTCTCGATCGCGCGCGCGCTGCGGCTCGGGTCGGTCGGGGTCACGCGGCCATCGCTCATGGGCGTCGCTCGGGGCTGCCGGAGGGAGGGGAGGACGCGCGCCGGACACGGGATCCCTCTCGGGATCCCGCGCCGTCACCGCCGCCCATGGGCCGCGATGATCGGCGATCGGACGGCGACGTCAAACCTCTTCCGCGGGCCGCGCCGGGCTCACTGGTTGGCGTATTGCCCCGAGGCCATGTTCTGCTTGATCAGCTCCGGCAGGCCTTCGACGAACTTGTCGGAGTGGTCGAACAGCTGGTCGTAGAACTTGTCGACGTTGGCCTTGGTGATGCCCGGCATCTGCAGCATGGCCTCCTTGGGCACGGGCTTGCCGTTGAGGTGGTCGACGGCGACCTGCACCGCCATGCCGAGTTCCAGCGCACCGTTCTGCAGGTTGGTCTCGATGATGTCGCCCGACCGGATGGCGCGGAGCCCGTCCTTGATGGCGTCGACGCCCGAGACCGGCATCTTGCCGGCGAGCCCCTTCTCCTTGAGCGCCTGGATGGCGCCGATCGCCATGTCGTCGTTCTCGGAGATCAGGCCGTCGATCTGGCCGCCGTAGCGCGACAGCCAGTCCTGCATGAGCTTGTAGGCCTGGGTGCGCTCCCAGTTGGCGGGCTGCATGGCGAGCACCTTGATGCCGGGGTTCTTGGCCAGGATGTTCTGGATGCCCTTGGTGCGGTCGATGGCGCCGGACTGGCCGACCGGACCCTGCATGACGACGACGTTGCCCTTGCCCTTCAGCGCATCGACGACGGCCTGCGCTTCCTGCTCGCCCGCCCCGACGTCGTTCGGCCCGACATACGAGACGAGCTTGGCGGCTTCCGGCCCCGAGATGGTGAGGTTGGTGGCGATGACCGGGATGCCGGCCTTGGTGGCCTGCTCGATCTGCGGGCCGAGCGTCGAGGAGTTCACCGCCGCGATGATGATGACATCGACCTTCTGGTTGATGAACTGCTGGATCTGCGAGATCTGGGCGTTGACGTCGCCGTGGGCGCTCTGCCAGAGCAGCGTGCCGTTGTTGGCCTTGGTGATGGCCTCGGCGCCCTGCTTGCCCCAGGCGATGAACGACGACATGTCGTAGACCGTGAAGCCGATCACCGGCTTCGCCTTGTCGGCGAAGGCGGGCACGGCCAGCAACAGCGCAGCCGTGGCGCCCAGGATGGCCTTCAGGCCGATGCGCTTGGAAGTCTTCATGGCGGGTTTCCTCTCGAGAGCTGGTTTATTGCCGAAGAACGGGGCTCAGTCGTCCTTCCGGTTCAGCGTCGAGTCGATGAAGACCGCGCCGATGATGATCGCGCCTTTGACGATGAGCTGGTAGAAAGGCGAGACGTTGAGGATGTTCAGGCCGTTGTCCAGAACACCGATGATCATGAAGCCGAATACGGTGCCGAAGATGGAGCCGCGTCCGCCCATGAGGCTGATGCCGCCGATCACCGCCGCCGCGATGGCGTTGAGCTCGTAGCCGGTGCCGGTCGTGGCGATGCCGGCCGTGGCGCGGGACGCCAGCACGACACCGGCGAGGCCGGCCAGGAGCCCGCTCGCCGTGAAGACGATGAGGCGGATGGACCTCAGGTTCACGCCGGCGACACGCGCCGCCTGCGGGTTGCCGCCGGTGGCGTAGATGTGCAGCCCGAGCCGCGTGCGCGACAGCAGCAGCCAGGAGGCCAGCACGACCACCACCATCAGGATCACCGGCACCGGAAAGCCGTAGAACTGGTCGCTGACGGCCAGGAAGGCGTCGGACAGGCCCGAGATCGGCTGGCCGTCGCTGAGCACGTAGGCGATCCCGAGGGCGATCGTCATGGTGCCGAGCGTCGCCACGAAGGCCGGCACACGGGCGATCGCCACCAGCAGGCCGTTGAGAAGCCCGATGGCGCCGCCGGCCGCCATGCCGGCCGCGACCGCCGCGACCGTGTAGGGCGCGCCGTCGTGCTGGGCCACCATGGCGGCGACCACGCCCGACAGTCCCACCACGCTGCCGACCGACAGGTCGATGCCGCCCGTCAGGATGACGTAGGTCGCCCCCGTGGCGAGCAGCGCGTTGGTCGACACCTGCAGCAGCACGACGTTGAAGTTGGACAGCGTGAAGAAGCTGGCGTTGGAGGCGCCGAGCACGCCCACGAAGACGAACAGCACCAGCACGAGCGCGTAGCGCAGCAGCAGCGCCTTGACGTCGAGGCGCGGCTTGGCGGCGGCGGGAGCGGGGTCGGCCGCCGACAGGGTGGCGCGATCAGGCTGCATCTCGTGTCTTCCCCATGGCCAGCCGCAGGATGCCTTCCTGGTTGACGTCGTCGCGGGCGAGTTCCCCCGCGATGCCGCCGCCCCGCATCACCAGGATGCGGTGGCTGAGATTGATGAGTTCGGGCATGTCCGAGGAGGCGAGCAGCACCGCGACGCCCGCCTCGGCGAGGTCGTGGATCAGCCGGTAGATCTCGCTGCGCGCCCCGACATCGATGCCGCGCGTCGGCTCGTCGAGGATCAGCAGGCGGGGCGTGCCGGTCACGAGCCAGCGGGCCAGGGCGATCTTCTGCTGGTTGCCGCCGCTCAGATGCGCCACCACCTGGCCGAGCCGGGCGTATTTGGTGCGGGTGCGCTTGAGCACGTCGAGCGTGCGGGCGCGCCGCGCCGCGTTGTCGACGAAGCCGCCCGCGCCCGTGAAGGCCGCCAGATGCGGCAGGGTGACGTTGTCGAGGATCGACTGGGACGTCAGCACCCCGGCGAGCTTGCGGTCCTCCGGCACGAAGGCGATGCCGCGCCGGATCGCCTCGGCGGGCGAGCCGCGCGGCACCGCCACCCCGTCGAGCCTGACCTCGCCCTCGGCGGCGCGCAGGCCGAACACGGCTTCGAGCAATTCGCTGCGCCCCGCGCCGACGAGGCCGCCCAGGCCCAGGATCTCGCCGGCGTGGACCGTGAGACTGGTGCGGGCCGTGCCCCCCGCCAGGCGCAGGTCGCGTACTTCCAGCACCGGCCGACGCCCGGTCGAGACGGCGCGGTCCGGGAACATGTCCTCGATGTCTCGGCCGACCATGTCGGCGATGATCTGCCGCTCGGTCAGGGCGGCGGTCGGCTCGTGGCGGATGATGGCGCCGTCGCGCATGATCGCCACCGTGTCGGAGATCTGCTCGATCTCCTCCATGCGATGGCTGGTGTAGAGGATGCAGGTGCCCCGCGCCCGCAGCATGCGGATGGCCCGGAACAGCTCCTCGGTCTCGCGCGAGCTCAGCGACGAGCTCGGCTCGTCCATCAGCACGAGGTCGCTGTCCCGCGACGTCGCCTTGATGATCTCGATCATCTGGGTCGCGGCGACGCCGAGCCGCCGCATCGGCACCTCGGGGTCGATGTCGAGGTGGAAGGCCGCCAGCAGGCGGGCCGCCTCGGCCACCATCTCGCGGCGGCGCAGGAATCCCAGCGCCCTCGTGCGCTCGCGGCCCACCAGCAGGTTCTGCCAGACCTTCATGTCCGGGATCGGCAGGAGCTCCTGCGGGATGATGGAGATGCCGAGCGCGCGGGCGTGGCGGGGATCGTAGGTCGTGACCGGCAGGCCCCGGACGGCCAGGACGCCACCGTCCGGCGACAGCTGGCCCGAGATGATCTTGAACAGGGTGGATTTGCCGGCGCCGTTCTCGCCCGCCAGCACGTTGACGGTGCCCGGCATGAACCGCGCCGTCAGCTCGCGCAGCACCGGGATGCCGTCGAACGCCTTGGACAGCCGGTTGAAGGCCAGGGCCGGCTTGCTGCCCGCATCATCGGGCCCGGTGTCGGCGGTGGCGCGTGACGCCTCGGAGGCGTGCTGGTTCACCCGCACCATCATGGTCCCGTTTCCTCGCCGCCGGCGCCTCTTGCTGAGACGTTCGGCTCGGAATGTCACGCAATGTCACATTCACGGTGACGAGCGTAACATCGGAACGTGACGCGTCAAGCCGGTTCGGGCCAAACGCACGCGCTGTCCGCATCGGCGTGGACGCTTCCGCGCCCGGCGGTTTCGTTCCACACTGCCGCGCCGCGCGATGCCCGGCCCGTCGCGCCGCACCCCGCCGCTGGGCGCCGGCACAGGCCGGCAAGGACCTGCTCCATGGCAAAGACAATCCTGTGCGGCTTCGGAGTCGACGTCGACGCCGTGGCGGGCTGGCTCGGCTCCTACGGAGGCGAGGACTCGCCCGACGACATCTCGCGCGGCCTCTTCGCCGGCGAGGTCGGCAGCCCGCGCCTGCTCAAGATGTTCGATCGCCTCGGCATCAAGACGACCTGGTTCATCCCCGGCCATTCGATCGAGACCTTCCCCAATGAGATGGCGGCGGTGGCGGCGGCCGGCCACGAGATCGGCATCCACGGCTACAGCCACGAGAACCCGATCGCCATGACGCGCGAGCAGGAGACCGAGGTGCTGGACCGGTCGATCGAACTCGTCACCAAGCTGTCCGGCAAGCGGCCCACCGGCTACGTGGCGCCCTGGTGGGAGTTCTCGACCGTCACCAACGAACTGCTGCTCGAACGCGGCATCAAATACGACCACTCGCTGATGCACCACGACCACCAGCCCTACTACGTGCGGGTCGGCGACAGCTGGACCACCATCGATTACGCCAAGAAGCCGTCGGAATGGATGGTGCCGCTGCAGCGGGGCCACGAGACGGACCTGATCGAGATCCCGGCCAACTGGCACCTCGACGACCTGCCGCCCATGATGTTCATCAAGAAGGCGCCCAACAGCCACGGCTTCGTCAACCCGCGCGACATCGAGCAGATGTGGCGCGACCAGTTCGACTGGGTCTACCGCGAGTACGACTATGCCGTCTTCCCCATGACCATCCACCCGGACGTGTCGGGCCGCCCGCACGTGCTCATGATGCTGGAGCGGCTCTACCACCATATGGCGTCGCACCTGGGTGTGAGGTTCGTCACAATGGACGAGATGGCGGACGATTTCGCCCGGCGCGTCCCGCGGAGCTGAAGCGCAGGCGGCCGCTACGGCTCGGCCCAGAACGGACGCAGCGCTTCGGCCATGGCGTCGTAGCGCGCGAATCGGCGGGCGAAGAGGGCCTGGCGTTCGGCGTCGGGCTCGTAGCGGGCCGCCACCCGGCAGGCTTCGCGGACGGCGGCGTCGAGCGACGGGTAGAGCCCGACGCCCACGCCCGCCACCAGCGCGACGCCGAGCGCCCCGACCTCGACGGCCTCCGGGCACTTCGACGGGCAGGCCGAGCACGTCGGCGAAGAGCCGCGCCGGACGCTCCCGCGCGTGCCGCCCCCGGTGATGCGGGCGAGCGCGACGGGAAAGGCCGAGCGCAGGGCGTCGCAATGGTGGCGGTGGTTGAAGGCCGCGCCCTCGACGACGGCGCGCAGCATGTCGGCCCGGCCGTGCCAGGAGCGCAGGCCCAGGAAGGCGGCGCTGGCCGGGCCGTCGTAGGGCGAGCCGTAGAGGAACGGGTGGAACAGCGGCGCGCCGTCGTCGGCCGGTGCCGCGAGGTCGGCCTCGACGGCGTCCCACGGCGAGGGCCCGCCACGCGCGGCGGCCTGCCATTCGGCGCCGTAGGCCTGGCGCAGGAACCAGTCGACCGTGTTCGAGGAGGCGGGCGAGATCGCCATGTTCATCCACTGGCCCGGGCCGCAGCCCGGCGCGGGCGGTCCAGCGCGGGTCCACCACGAGGCGGTCCGACAGGGTCTCGTTGATGCTGAAGGTCCCGGCCGTGATCGACAGGGCGCCGGGCTCGAGATTGCCGAGGCCCGACCGCGCTCGCCGTGACGTCGTGCATGCCGCCCGCCACCGGCGTGCCCCGCCTTGAGGCCCGTCGCGCGCCGCCGCCGCACGCCGTGACGGTGCCGATCGACGCCGCTGCTCGGCAGGATGGGCGGCAGCGCCGGCCGCACGCGCCTCGAGGCCCGAGCAGCGCCAGGAGCGTCGTCGGAATAGGCCCGGCGCCGCGCTTCGGTGAAGGCCGTGCTGGCATCGGTCGGGTCGGTGGCCATGGTCGCCGGTCAGGCGGAAGCGCAGCCAGTCCTTGCAGAACAGGACGTGGCCGATGGCGGCGTAGCGCTCCGGTTCGTGGCGCGCGATCCAGGCCAGCAGCGTCGAGGCCGCGTAGGCATAGGGGTGCTGCGCCGTCGACGGCCGCGATGCGGGCGCGGATGCCGCTGCCGGTCCCATTCGGCCGTGACGGCGTGGGCGCGGCTGTCGACCGACTGGATGCCGGGCCCGAGCGGCGCGCCGGCGCGTCGCAGAGGTAGAGCCCGTCGCCGTGACCGGTGACGCCGACCGCCTCGACGGCGGTGCCGGGCGGTGCCGCCGTCCAGCGCCTCGCGGATGGCCGCGGCGGCGAGGTCCCAGAGCCGCTCCATGTCGTGTTCGACCCGCGTCCGGCGCGGGCTGCCGGGGCTCGGTGCGGCGGGCCGCCGGTCGCCAGCGTCCGGCCCTCCGGCGTCGAACAGCACGGCCTTGACGGCCGTGGAGCCGCAGTCGAGTCCCAGCAGCATCGGCGTCATCCGACAGGGTCTGGGCATCCGCGGCCGCCCGTCCGCACGGGCGGCCCGGATGCGGCGTCGGCCTTACTTCGCTCAGCGTGAAGGGCGCCGTCAGCTTGTCGGCATTGGCCTTGGTGACCAGCATGCAGTCGAAGAGCTGCTTCTCGCTGCGCGGCGCCGGTCTTGCCGGTCTTGATGAAGCTGTCGGCCTCGTCGACCGCCTTGGCGGCGAAGGTCGCGACCGGCTGCAGCACGGTGTACTGCAGCTCGCCGGCCTTGATGGCCGCGACCGCGTCGGGCGAGCCGTCGAAGCCGCCGACCTTGACCGCCGACGAGCTTGCCGGCCTCCTTCAGCGCCGCGATGGCGCCGAGCGCCATCTCGTCGTTGCCGCTGATCACGCCGATGATGTCGGGATGGGCCTGCAGCAGGTTCTGCATCTTGTCGTGGCCCTGGGTGCGGTCCCAGTTGGCGACCTGCGAGCCGACCTTCTTCAGGTCGTCGTACTGGCTCAGCACCGTGTCGTAGCCGTTGGAGCGGGTCGCGGCATTGTTGTCGGACGGGGCGCCGAGCAGCTCGACGTAATTGCCCTTCTGGCCGACCGCCTTGACCCACTGCTGCGCGCCGAGCGCGGCGCCCTGGGCGTTGTTGGACACGAGCTGCGCCTTGGCGAGGCCCTCCTGGTTGATCTCGGCGTTGACGAGGATCACCGGGATGCCGGCCGCGATGGCCTTCTTCACCGCGCCGATCGAGCCGCTGGCGTTGGCGGGGTCGAGGATGATCGCGACCGACTTGTTGGTGATGGCGGTGTCGATCAGGTTGCTCTCGGTGTTGGTGTCGCCCTTCGAGGCGCCGACGGTCGCGGTGTAGCCGAGCTTCTTGCGCTTCGGCGGCGGCGACGTTGCCTTCCGTCAGCCAGTAGGGGTTCGACGGGTCGTTGACGATGATCGAGATGAGGCCCGCCGGCCGACGCCGAGGTCGCGCGCGAGAGGCCGGGAGCGCGAGCGCGAGGGCCGTGACGGCCAGGAGCTTCGCCTTGATGGACATGTCGTATCTCCCTTGGGTTTCGTTGGATGCCGATCGACCGGCGGTCTTCCGTCGGCCGGATGGCCGGCGGGTCCTCACGCCGCGGTCTGCGGGGAAGCGGGGGGTGCCGGCGGCGCGGTGCGGGAGCTTGACGCGGCGGCGGTACTGGACGGCGTTGAGCAGCACCGCGAGCACGATGACGGCGCCGGTGAACACCGTCTGCCAGTAGGACGAGATGCCGATGATCACGAGGCCGTCGGACAGGAAGCCGATCACGAAGGCGCCGAGCAGCGTGCCGCGGATGTTGCCGCGCCCGCCGGTCAGCGCCGCGCCGCCGATGACGACGGCCGCGATGGCGGTCAGTTCGTAGGTGGTGCCGGCCGTCGGCCCGGCCGAGGTCAGCTGCGAGGACAGGATCAGCCCCGCGATCGGCGGCGCAGACGCCCGACATCATGTAGACGGCGACCTGCACGGTCTTGACCGGCACGCCCGACAGTTCCGCGGCGCGCTCGTTGCCGCCCGAGGCGTAGAGCCAGCGCCCGAAGGGCGTGCGGTTGAGCATCAGGCTGCCGAGGATCGCGAGCACGACCATGACGAGCACGCCGATCGGCACGCCGACGAGGCGGTTGAAGCCGAGCCAGTCGAAGCCGGTGTTGCCGAGGTCCGGCCTGGCCGCCGAGGTTGTTGTAGGTGAGGCCGTTGGTCATCAGCAGCGCGACGCCGCGCACCATGTACATGACGCCGAGGGTGGCGACGAAGGCCGGCACCTTGAACCGCGCGACCAGCACGCCGTTGACGAGGCCGATGAGCGCGCCGAGCGCGCAGGCCAGCACCGCGACGACCCAGACCGGCGGATAGAGCACGACGCCGAGCGGCCGACAGCGTCACGCCCTGCATCAGGAAGCCCGCGACGACGCCCGAGAGGCCGAGCGTCGAGCCGACCGACAGGTCGATGCCGCCGTTGAGGATGACGAGCAGCATGCCGATCGCCAGGATGCCGAACAGCGCCACGTGCGACGCCATGGTCAGGAAGTTGCGCGAGCGACAGGTAGTAGGGCGACAGGATCGAGAAGACCGACGACGATGACGATCAGCGCGAAATAGGCCCGGCCTTCGAGCAGCAGCCGGCCGAGGTCGAAGCCGTCGCCGAGCGGGCCCGAGCGGGACCGGTTGAGGGATGGGCTGGCGTCGGTCATGGTGCGGGCTCCCTCGATCTCTTGCATCGATCAGGCCACCACGGCTTCGCCGGAGGCGGCCATGATCTGTTCCTTGGTGACGTCGGGTCCGAACTCGGCCGAGATCCGGCCGCGGCGCATGACGATGATGCGGTGGGCGATGCTGAGGCACTCGGCGACTTCCGAGGTCGAGAACACGACCGCGAGGCCCCGCGCGGCGCGCTCGGCCGAGGATGCGGAACACTTCCGCCTTGGCGCCGATGTCGATGCCGCGGCTAGGGCTCGTCGAGCAGGATGACGCGCGGATGGGTCGCCAGCATCTTGCCGATCACGACCTTCTGCTGGTTGCCGCCCGACAGCGAGCCGATGGCGCGCCGCCGCCCGCCGTCTTGATGTGCACGTCGCGGATCGACGCGTCGATCGACGGCCCGCTCGCGCGGGCGCGACAGCAGCATGCGCCTGGCGAAGGCCGCCGATGCTGGCGAGCGACAGGTTCTGCGCCGACCGACATGGTCTGCACGAGGCCGTCGCGCTGCCGGTCCTCGGGCACCAGCGCGAGGCCGCGGGCGATGCGCTCGGCGATGCCAGCCGCGAGATCTCGCGGCCTTCGAGGAAGACCTCGCCGCCGACCTTCGGCGACGCGGCCGAAGACGCATTCGAGCAGTTCGGTGCGCCCGGCGCCCATCAGCCCGTAGATGCAGACGATCTCGCCGGCCCGCACGTCGAGCGACAGGCGGTCGACCACCGAGCGCGCCGCCGCCCGACGCGTCGGCGACGCTGACGTCCCGCACCGACAGCGCGACCTCGCCGAAGGCATAGCCGGTCGGCGGCGAGCCGAGGTCGAAGTTCTCGCCCACCATGTTGCGGACGATCCATTCGAGGTCGATGTCGCTGGCGCTCGGCCTTGGCCGTCATGGCGCCGTCGCGCAGCACCACGGCGTAATCGGTGATCTCCAGCGCCTCCTCGAGGTGGTGGGAGATGTAGACGATCGCGACGCCGCGGGCCGTGAGGTCGCGGATGACCTTGAACAGCACCTCGACCTCGGTGGCGCTGAGCGCCGAGGTCGGCTCGTCCATGATGAGGATGCGCGAGTTGACCGACAGCGCGCGGGCGATCTCGACGATCTGCTGCTGGCCGAGGCGCAGGTCCTCGACCAGGGTCAGCGGGATCGATCTCCTCCTCGAGCTCGGCCATCAGCGCCGCGGCCTGCCGCGCCTCCTCGGCGAAGTCGATGCCGGTCGCGCCCGCGCAGCTCGCGGCCCATGAAGATGTTGTCGCGCACGCTGAGGTTCGGGCGCGAGGCTGAGCTCCTGGTGGATGATCGAGATGCCGCGGTCGCGCGCGTCCGCCGAGGACGCGAAGGCGACCGGCTGCCCGTCGAGCTCGATCGCTGCCGGAGGTCGGCTTCACGACGCCCGACAGGATCTTCATCAGCGTCGACTTGCCGGCGCCGTTCTCGCCGAACAGCGTCGTGACCTTGCCGCGACGGATGTCGAAGTTGACGCCCTTCAGCGCGTGGATGCTGCCGTAGGACTTGGCGACGTTGCGGGCCGTGAGGACGATGTCGCCGGCACCGGCCGGGCGGCGGGCCGAGGCCGCCATCACTTCACGTCCAGCTTGACGGGGGTGACGAGCCAGTTCTTCGGGTCCGACAGCTGGAAGACGCCGACGACCGACACGCGTCTTGCCCGTGAGGTCGGCGGTGTCGACCTTGGACAGGACCTGCTTCTTCATCTCCTTGTTCAGCGCCGAGCCGGCGTTCTGGTATTCGATCTGGTTGGTGAACTGGCCGAAGCTGATGGTGCCGGTGCGCGTCGCGCAGGTCCGTCCCCATGATGGCGGGCCCGGTCTGCACCGCTGACGTGCGACGTCCGCCGGCACGCCGTCGACCTTGACGTCGTAGACGCCGAAGTCCTCCTTGCCGGCGACGCCGGTGAAGCTGACCGCGATCTCGCGGCGCCGCTGCGCCGTCGACGCCGTACTGCTTGGCGGCCGCGGCGGGGTCCTTGGCGAGCGCAGCGGCGAGGTCGGGCGCCGGGACGGCCTGGCCGTCGATCGGCGGCCTGGACCTTGGGGAACTCCGTCTGCCCGAAGGCGGCCGGCGAGAAGACGCCGGGCTGCGCGTCGCCCGCGCCGCCGATCCTCACGACCTTGGTGTCGAGCGCCATGGCGGCGACCAGCACCAGCACGGCGACGCCGGCGCCGACGGGCGAGCCGGGTGCCGGTCCTGCCGCGCCGCGGGGGCACGAGCTGGTGGGACTGCTCATGGGGGACTGACCTTGCGGGTTCGGGCGGGCGCCGGGCGGCGCGGGGCCCCGATGCGGGACGGCGGGACGGCGGCGGATGGGGCAGGATCAGGCCGCCTCCATCCAGCGCTCGAAGTCGCGCCGCTCGTCGGCGCTCATGTGGAGCCCGTGCTTGGTGCGGCGGGTGAGGATGTCGGCCGGCGTCACGGCCCATTCGGTCTCGCGCAGGAAGGCGACCTCGCGCTCGTAGAGCAGCGCGCCGTGATGGCGGCCGAGCGCCGCCGATGCGTCGTCGCGTCGCCGAGCAGCTGTCGCGCCCGCGTCCCGTAGAGGTGGGCGTAGTGGTCGGCGAGGTCGGCCGGCGAGCCAGGGATAGTCGGCGCGCAGCGCCCGCCAGGAAGGCCGGGAAGTCGGCGTCGGGCAGGTCGCCGCCCGGCAGGCGGCCTCGGCGGTCCAGGCCTTGCCCATGGCGGGAAACGTCTTGGCCAGCCGGTCGAGCGCGTGTTCGGCGAGCTTGCGGAAGGTCGTGATCTTGCCGCCGAAGACGCTGAGCAGCGGCGGCTGGCCCGTCGGGATCGTCGACCTCGAAGACGTAGTCGCGCGTCACCGCCGAGGCGCTGGCGTCGGCATTGTTGTCGTAGAGCGGCCGCACGCCCGAGAAGGACGAGACGATGTCGGCCTGGCGTCAACGGCTTGGCGGCGTAGCGGTTGACCACCCGGAGCAGGTAGTCGATCTCGGCCTGGTCGATCGTCGCGTCCTCGGGCCTGCCCTTGTAGGGGATGTCGGTCGTGCCGATCAGGCACAGGTTGCCCTCGTAGGGGTTGACGAAGATCACGCGCTTGTCGTCGTTCTGGAACAGGTAGGCCTGCGGCCCGTCCCAGAACTTCGGCACCACGATGTGGCTGCCCTTGACGAGCCGCACCCTGTAGGAGGTGTTGCGCCCCGCGACGCGGCCGACCACGTCCTCGACCCAGGGACCGGCCGAATTGACGAGGGCGCGCGCCTTGACGATGCTCGACCGATCCGTCCTGGCCCTTCATCGAGACGGTCCAGAGCCCGTCCTCGCCGCGGCGCGCCGAGGTGGCGGCCGTGCGGGTCAGGACGGTCGCGCCGCGCTGCTTGCGCGTCGAGCGCGTTCAGCACCACGAGGCGCGCATCGTCGACCCAGCAGTCGCGAATATTCGAAGGCGGTGGTGTAGTCCGGCTTGATGGCGCCGGCCCTCGGGCGCCTTGCGCAGGTCGAGCTTGCGCGAGCCCGGCAGCATCTTGCGGCCGCCGAGGTGGTCGTAGAGGAACAGGCCGGTGCGCACCATCCAGGCCGGGCGCTGCTCGGGCGAATGGGGCAGCACGAAGCGCATCGGCCAGATGATATGGGGGGCCGCGCGCAGCAGCACCTCGCGCTCGATCAGCGCCTCGCGCACGAGCCGGAACTCGTAATATTCGAGATAGCGCAGGCCGCCGTGGACCAGCTTGCCCGAGCGCGACGAGGTGCCCTCGGCGAGGTCGCCCTTCTCGCAGAGCAGCACCGAGAGGCCGCGGCCCGCGGCATCGCGCGCGATGCCGGCGCCGTTGACGCCGCCGCCGATCACCGCGAGGTCGACCGTTCCGTGATCCGTCATTGCGGGCTCTCCGTCGTGTTCGGTTCGCGGATCGGCGGTCCGGCCCAGCCCGCGTCCGCCCGGGCGCCGGCGTCGCGCGCCGTCCCGCATGGCATGCCAGACCGGCGGCGCCGCCTTGCGGGCCGCCACATAGGCGGGGAACAGCCGGTCGTAGCGGTCCGCCAGGGCGGGGTCCGGATCCAGCGCGTCGCCGAGCGTCGGCGTCACCCAGCGGTCGATGCAGCGCTCCATGTCGGGGAAGGCCCGGTCGCCACGGCCGCCATCATGGCGGCACCGGCGGCACCCGCCTCCTCGCGCGTCGAGGTCCGGATCCGGGTGCCGAGGGCCGCGGCCGAGGATGGTGCGCAGGGCCTTCGAGCGCGCCGCGCCGCCGGTGATGCGCACCTCGGGCGGGACCGGCCCCATGGCGGCGTAGCAGTCCCGCGCCGCGAACCCGAGGCCCTCGTAGACGGCCCGCATGAGGTCGTTGAAGTCGTGGCGGGACGACAGGCCGTGGAACTGCGCCCGCGCGGCGGCGTCCACGAAGGGACCGCGCTCGCCCGCCTCCGAGATGATAGGGATGGTAGAGCATGCGTGCCGGCCTCGGCGCCCAGCACGTGGTCGTCGAGGTCGAGGAAGATGTCGGCGCGGGACCTGTCGACGCCGTGCTGCTTCAGCACGCCGCGCGCGAGATCGACCAGCCAGTCGATGTTCAGCGTCGAGGCCATGTTGGACTGGAGCTGGGCGAAGCTGCCCGGGCACCGGAAAGGCCAGCGTGTAGCCGGTGCTGTCGTCGTTCAGTCGCACCGCCTCGGCCGATGCGGGCGATGCGCATATGCATGCCGGTCGAGCCCACGATGGTGCAGCCCGTGTCGCTGCTCGGGGTCGTAGAGGCCCGCGCCGAGCGCCGTCGCCACGATGTCGATCGGGCCGAGGCAGACCGGCAGGCCTTCGCCGAACCCGATCGCGCGCGGCGGCGCCCCGGCTCGAGCGAGCCCAGGTGCGACCGAGCCGTCCACGATCGGGGGCAGCAGCGCGCGCCGGGCGCCGAGCCCGAGGCCGTCGAGCAGCGCCGGTGCATAGGCCATGGTGCGGAAGTCGCCGAAGGAATGCACGCCCTCCGACGCGTCGGCGGCCCGCTCGCCGGTGAGCTTGAAGTAGAGCCAGTCCTTGAGGTGGAAGGCGGTCGTGGCGCGCGCCATCATCTCGGGGCGGTGGCGTTCGAGCCACAGCAGCTGCGGCCCCATCTGGCAGGCGGCGAGGCCCGAGCCCGTGCTCTCGAAATGGCGCCGTCCGGCGGGCGGACGCCCGCAAGGCCGCCGTGAGGTCGCCGGCCCGCGCGTCGAGCCAGATCAGCGCCGGCCCGGCGGGCTCGCCCTCGGCGTCGCACAGCCAGGTGCCGTCGCCCTGTGCCGTCACCGCGATGGCGGCCGTGCGGGCGGCGAGGTCCGGCACGACGTCGGCGAGGCCGCGCAGGGTCGCGGCGGCATCGGCCCAGGTCTGCGCCATGTCCTGTTCGGCGCCGACGCCCGCGACCGTGCGGTAGGTGTTGGGACGCGAGGCGGCACCGACCTGCTCGCCCGTGGCCGTGAAGGCGACGGACTTGATGACCGAGGTCCCGGCATCGATGCCGATGAGCAGGTCGCGCGCCATCAGCCGGCCGAACCTCGCGCACCGCTCGGTGCGGTCGCAACGCTCGCAAGCCATGCCCCACCCTCCCTCGTCCCGGCGGCGCGCGATCCATCGTCCCGCGCCTGTCGATCGCTCCTCGTGCGCGCGGGGTCCGGCCCCGCGCGGCCTCACGCGCCGGCGGCGCCGACCTTCGGCCCGACCAGGGCCGCGGCGGTCCGCTCGTCCGTCAGCAGGCCGTGCAGCAGCCCGCTCGCCAGCACGGCGCGGATGGCGTCGGGCTTGGCCCGGCCGCCCGCCACGGCCACGAGCTTGCCGGTCCCGAGGTCCTCGACGTCGAGGGTCGCGACGCGGCCCGACAGCTCGGTCTCGACCCGTCGGCCATGGGCGTCGAAGAAGTGGCCGAGGACCTCTCCGCGGCCGCCGGCGCGGAACACGGCGTCGAACTCGTGCGGCTCGATCATGCCCGATGTCGCCAGCGAGGCGGCGTGGCCGTCGACGATGCCGATGCCGACGAAGCGCAGCGTGGCGCTGCGGGCGAGCGCGAAGACCTCGTCGATCCCGCGCTGCGCCATCAGGACGGCACGGTCCTCGGCGGAGTTCAGCGCGAACGGCATGGGCAGCACATAGGCCTCGGCCCCGGTCCGCTCCGCGATGCGGTTGATGACGTCGAAGGGATTGGCGGCGAAGCGGCGCGTGAAGCCGCCGAGCAGCGACACGAACCGCAGCTTCTCGACGTCGATCCGCGGCAGGCACTCGACGCAGGCGGCGAGCGTGCGGCCGTGGCCGATCCCGATCACCCGGTCCTCGCCCTTCTCGCAGGCGAGCCGGAGGTAGCGGGCGCCGAGCACGCCGAGCGTGCGCAGCGGCAGGGCCGCATCGTCGAGATCGGGCGCGACCTCGCAGAAGCCGAGCCCGTAGGCGCGGCACAGCTGCTGTTCGAGCTGCACGCATTGGGCGATCTCGCCGTCGACGAAGACCCGCACCATGCCCTCGCGGCCCGCGCGGGCGATCAGCCGATGGGCCTTGACGTTGGGGATGTTGAGCCGCGTCGCGACCTCGCTCTGGGTCAGCCGGCCGACATGGTGCAGCCAGGCGGCGCGGGCGGCGAGGCTCGACTCGTCTTCGCTGAAGAGGTTCGGCTCGGCCTTTTGGGTCACCGCGGTCCGCCCTGTGAAGAAACATTCTCGTTGTGTAAAAACTTTCATGGCGCAGCGGCACCGTCAAGCGGATTCGCGGGCGGAGCACCGCGAACCGCCGATCCCGTCCGGCCTCCCTGCCCCGCAGGGAGGCCGGAGCGGCTCAGGCCGGCGCCGAATACCGGCCGTCGAGGGCATCGATGGCGGCGACGTTGCCGGCCGAACTGCCGGCCGGGTCGAACTCGGACGCGAGCCAGGTGTCGACCACGGCTTTGGCGAGTTCCGGCCCGACGACGCGCGCCCCGAGCGTGATGATCTGGGCGTTGTTGCTCTTGGCGGCCCGCTCGGCCGAATAAGTGTCGTGCGTCAGCGCCGCGCGGATTCCCGGGACCTTGTTGGCCGAGATGCAGACGCCGATCCCCGTGCCGCAGAACAGGATGCCGCGCTCGAACTCCCGATTGACGATGGCGAGCCCGACACGTTCGGCCGTGTTGGCGTAGAACTCGGGCGTGCCGCCCGAGGCCGGCGACAGGTCCGTGACGTCGATGCCCTTGGCGGCGAGGTGTTTGGCGATGACGTCGAGCAGCGGCTTTCCGGCGCTGTCCGCACCGATGACGACTTTCATGAGATCCTCCTGGCCGCGCCCGGCCGCACCGGGCCTGTGTGCTAAATTTCAGCAGTTGCAAAAAATTTTCAACCCTGCTTCCTTTCCGGGCGAGATCGCCCGCGTCGGCATCGCCCCGCATCGAGGCCGCCGCGCGACGGGCGCTGCCGAAGGGAGGCCGGCCGGATGGGTTTCACGCTGTCTTTGAGCACCAATCCCTTCGTGAACCGGTTCGCCGAACCGGAGGACCTCGTGGATGTCCTCTCGGGCGACGTCGGCATCGGGCGGATGCAGCTGACCCATGAGTTCCTCGACCCCGCCTGGCCGACCTCGCTGATCCGCAGCATGACCGACCGCATGGCCCGGCGCTGCGCGGCGCAGGGCGTCGCCGTGACGTCGATGATGACCGGCCCCTACGGCCGCCTCAACCATTTCGGCCATCCGGACGCGGAGGCACGGCGCCATTCTGTCGGCTGGTTCATGCGGCTCGCCGACATCGCAGCGGACCTCGGCTGCCCGGCCATCGGCACGCAGTTCGCCATCCTGACCTACCGGGACTACGACGACGCCGAGCGCCGCCGCGCGCGCCTCGCCGATGCGCTGGCCTGCTGGCGCGAGGTCGCCGAGCACGCGGCGCAGCGGGGGCTCGGCTTCGTGTTCTGGGAGCCGATGTCGGTCGGTCGCGAACTCGGCCATACCCAGGCCAGCACCCGCGCGCTGCAGGCCACGATCGAGGCTGCGGCGCTGCCGATCCCGCTCGTACCCATGGTGGACATCGACCACGGCGACGTGTCCTCGCCCGACCCGGTCGATACCGACCCCTATGCCTGGGCGCGCAACTTCGCGGCCTGCTCCCCCATCATCCACATCAAGCAGAGCTCACCGAACAAGGGCGGCCACTGGCCCTTCACGGCGGAGCGCAACCGCGACGGCCGGATCCAGCCCGAGCCGCTGCTGGCGGCGGTGCGGGAGGGCGGGGGCACCCACAACGAGATCTGCCTCGAACTCGCCTGGCGCGAGCGCGAGCCGACCGACCGGGCGGTGGTGGCCGAGATGCGCGAGTCGGTGGCCTTCTGGGCGCCGCATGTCGACGCCGGCCGCGCCCGAGCCGCTTGAGGAGACGCGGACCATGACGTTCGACACGCTCTGGATCGGCACGAGCTGGAAGATGAACAAGGTCCGGGCCGAGGCGCGGGCCTTCGCCCGGGCGCTCGCGGCTTCCGACCTGCCCCACTCCGCCGGGATCCAGATGTTCGTCATCCCGCCCTTCACGGCGGTGGCGGAGGTGGCCGACATGCTGTTCGCCACCCCGGTCAGGGTCGGGGTGCAGAACATCCACTGGGCCGACGCCGGCGCCTGGACGGGCGAGGTCTCCGCCCTCATGGCGGCGGATTGCGGCGCCACCATCGCCGAGATCGGCCATAGCGAGCGGCGGGCCCATTTCGGCGAGACCGACGAGACCGTGGCGCTGAAGGTCGAGGCCGCGCTGCGGCACGGGCTGACGCCGCTCGTCTGCGTCGGCGACACGCGGGCGGACTTCGAGGCCGGCCTCACCGCGGCGGTGCTCGACCGGCAGGTGCGGGCCGCGCTCTCGCGCGTCGCGCCGGCCGAGGCCGACAAGGTCGTCATCGCCTACGAACCCGTCTGGTCCATCGGCGAGGGCGGAACGCCGGCCGACCCCGACTTCGCCGACGACCAGCACCGGCGCATCAAGCAGGTCCTGGGCGACGTCACGGGGCGGGAGCCGCGGGTGATCTACGGCGGCAGCGTCAACCCGGACAATTGCGTGGCCCTGGCACGCCGGCCCCACGTCGACGGCCTCTTCATCGGCCGCTCGGCCTGGCAGCCGGACGGGTTCCTCGGCATCGTTGCGGCGGTCCAAGGCGCGTAGGGGCTCGCCCGCGCCGGGCGCGATCCCGTCAGAGCCGCGTCATGGCGCGGCGCACCCGCGCCATGAAGCCCCGCCGCTCGTCCAGCGTCGCGACATTCATGTGGTAGAGGCCGAAGAAGTCGGCCCGGGCCCCGCCCGTCAGCCAGCGCAGGTAGCGGGTGACGATCTTCTTCGAGGGGTTCGCCATCCACCACACCATGTGGCGCGGCCGCCCGTAGGTCACGATGCCGACGAGGCGCTTGATGTTGGTCAGCATCGGGCGGACGCGCTCCGGGTCCGACAGGTCGAAGGCCACGCCCGGCATCAGCAGGCGGTCGAAGAAGCCCTTCAGCAGCGCGGGCGGTCCGAAGGTCCAGGTCGGGAACTGGACGACCAGCGCGTCGGCGGCCCTGAGCCGCGCCACGTAGGGCTCGAGCCCCGCCTGGTTCACGGCCGTGTCGTGGTAATGGCGCCGCGCGTCCTTGCTCAGCACCGGTTCGAACCCCTCGGCGTAGAGGTCGAGGAGGTCGACGACATGTCCGGCCTCGGCGAGGCCCGCCAGCGCCTCGGCCTTCACGGCGGCATGGAAGCTCTCGGGCAGCGGGTGGCAGTAGAGATAGAGGACGCGCATGCCGCGGCTCAGACCCGCGGCGCCGGAACGAAGCTGCGCATCTTGCCGGGGTTGAGCAGTCCCATGGGGTCGACCTCGCGCTTGAAGCCGATCTGATCGGCATCGGCGCGCTTGTGGCGGCTGCCGTCCTCGAGCGTCACGACATGCGGGTTGGCGATCATCACGCCATGCGCTTCGTGCAGCGCCATGATGGCGTCGAGCCGCTCGGGCGTCGAGAAGCGGATCACCGGAAGGGCGCTCGCCGTGATGCGGCCGCCGAAGCGGACGAACTCGCAATGGCCGAGCAGTTCGTCGGGGAACATGGCGCACATCTCGCCGACCGATTCCAACACCCGGTCGTGCGGGAACAGGCACTGGAGGTAGGTGACCCCGCGGTCCGCCTTCAGGATCTGCAGCGTCGTGTGGTTCCAGGTGTATTCGTAGAGCGGCGTCTGGCCCGCCGCGTCGCTGGCGGGCCGCTCGAGCGTGACGGTGCCGCGCGAGCCGAGCAGCGTCTTGAAGCTCTCGACCGACTGTTCCGCCACCATGGCGATGAGCACCGCCCGGCCGTCGGGACAGAAGGGCCGCACCTCGGCGAAGAAGGAGGGCAGCGGCCAAGCGACGGGGCTCAGCAGCTTCTTGGTGATCCCGTCCGCCAAGGCGGCATCGAGGCCGAACGCCATGGCGCCGGCGAAGTCCTCGAAGGCGACGATCATCTCGACCCAGGGCCAGGCCGGCGCCAGCGGCAGTTCGAGGGCCGTGATGATGCCCGTGGTGCCGTAGGCGCGGTTGACCTTCTGGGCCGCGTCGCCGCGGAGCTCCAGCGTGCGCGGCTCGGGCTCGAGCGTGACGACCCGGGCGGCGCGGATGTTGCCGGGCTCGCGCAGGCCCCCGTAGGTGATCGAACCGATGCCGCCCGAGCCGCCGGCCACGAAGCCGCCGACCGTCGCCCGGCGCTTGGTCGAGGGATGCATGCGCTGTTCGAGCCCCTGCGGCGCCAGGATCGCGTCGAGCTCCGACATGACGAGGCCCGGCCCGCAGCGCACCGCGCCGCCCCGGACCCACTCGACCTCCGTGAGGCCCGACAGGTCGAGCAGCACGCCGCCGTGCAGCGGCACCGCCTGGCCGTAATTGCCGGTGGCGGCGCCGCGCGGCGTGATCGGCACGCCGAAGCGCGCGCAGGCCGCCGCGACCCGGATCACGTCGGCCTCGCTGCGGGGCGACACGAGCACGTCGGCGCTCTTGCCGTGGAGCTGCGCGTTGAGGATGGGGCTGTACCAGAAGAAGTCGCGCGAGCGCTTGCGCACCGTCGCGGGCTCGGTCGTGACCGGGATGTCGCCGAGGGCGCCGAGAAGGTCGGCGAGGCGGGGATGCGGCTGGACGGCGTCGCTCATGGCACCAGCGCCTCGACGGGCGTGAGGGTCGGGACCGAAACGGCGGGGACGGCGTCGGACACCTCGTCCTCGCCGTGCTGGCCCAGCAGCGCCAGGATGCGCCGCCGCATGATCATGCCGGGCCGGTCGGACGGCATGTGCGACTCGACCTTGCGGCCCATGTCCATCGTGGCGTCGGGATCGGTCGATTCCAGGATGTCCCGGTCCTCCTCCGTGATGGCGGCGTCCCAGGCGATGAGCGCGTCGGTCGGGCAATCGGCCTCGGTGTCGTTGCGGTACAGGATCTGGACGAGCTTGATGCGACCGTCGTCGATCGGGGTCGCCGAGTTGATGATGATGTGGCGCAGGCCGGTCGGATATTCGATGTCGAGCCGGCGGCAGAAGGGCATGTACCAGGCGTTGCGCATGTGGCGACGGGTGGTCGGCGCATCGGTTCCCGAGATGCGGTGCGCCATGGGCGGGTTGGCGATAGTGACGATCGTCTCCGCCGTGAAGCCGAACGGGGTCTCGACGAGCTCGTATTTCTCCGGCACCGGCTGGTCGCCGAGGCCGAAGGTCGCCCGGTGCACGAAGGCGAAATGGGCGTTGTCGAAGGAATTCTCCATCAGCCGGAACGCCGACGTGTTCCACTCCTCGTGGAACTGGTGGATGCGGCGGTAGGCGGGGTCGGTCTCCTCCGGCACCTCCGGGATCGGCGCCAGCGGCTCGTCGAGGCAGACCCAGGCGTAGCCGTAGCGGGCCGCGCAATGGTAGGCGCGCACGCCGAGCCGCGGCACGACCTGCTCGGGCGAGAACTGCGGGATGTCGATCAGCTTCCCCGTGCGGTCGTAGGTCCAGCCGTGATAGCCGCAGGTGATGAGCCCGTCGCGGCACCACCCCTTGGACAGCTTGGCGGTGCGGTGGCAGCAGCGGTCCATGAGGGCGGCGGGCTCGCCCTCGGCGTCGAGGAACAGGACGAGCTTCTCGCCCAGCAGCGTGAAGGGCCTGGGCCCGTCCTTCAGGCTCTCGAGCTTCTCGGTGGCGTACCAGAAGCGGCGCAGCACGGGCTGTCGCGTGGTCAACATGGCGCATCTCCGAAAGGCATCAGCGCTCGCCGATCCGCTCGCTGTCGTGCCAGGCCCCGAGCGCCAGCGTGGTCAGCCCCGCCATGACGAGGAACAGCGCCACGCCGGCGGCGGTGATGAGGAACAGGGCCGCGAACATGCGCGGGATGTCGAGCGCGAAGCCGGACTGCAGGATCTCGTAGGCGAGGCCGGCGCTGCGCCCGCCCGTGCCCGCCACGAATTCGGCGACGACCGCACCGATCAGCGCGAGACCGCTCGAGATGCGCAGGCCGGCGAAGAACAGCGGCAACGCGCTCGGGATGCGCAGCCGCCACAGCGTCTGCAGGGGGCTCGCCTTCTGGAGCGCGAAGACATTGCGCAGGCCCGGGTCGACGCTGCGCAGGCCGAGGGTCGTATTGGAGATGATCGGGAACAGCGCCACCAGCGTGGCGCAGGCGATCAGCGCCAGCTGGGTGTTCTTGACCAGGATGATGATCAGCGGCGCGATGGCGACGACCGGCGTCACCTGCAGCATCACCGCATAGGGGAACAGGCTCCGCTCGATGGCGCGGCTCTGCACGAAGACGAAGGCCACCAGCGTGCCGATCACGACCGCGCAGAGGAACGCCGCCAGCGTGACCTCGAGCGTCGAGCCGAGTGCCCGAAACAGGGTCGGCGAATCCGACAGGAACACGCGCGCGATGGCGCTGGGCGCCGGGAACAGGAACTCGGGGATCCGGAAGGCCCGGCAGGCACCTTCCCAGGCGGCGAGAAGCGCGACGCCGGTCAGCACGGGCGGCGCGAGCGCGCGGAACCGGTCCCGGCGGACGAGCGGGACCGCGGCCCTCACCCCTGCCCTCCCGTGCCGCTGGCCAGCGAGGCCTCCATCAGCGTGACCGAAAGCGTCCGGCAGTGATCGGCGAAGCCCGGGCTGGTCCGGAAGGCGTCGCCGCGGGGGAACGGCTCGGGGATGGCGATCTCGCGGAAGACGCGGCCCGGGTTGGCGGCCATCACGACGATGCGGGTCGACAGGAACACCGCCTCGTAGATCGAGTGGGTGACGAAGACCGTGGTGAAACGGCGACGCCACCACAGGGCCGCGAGGTCAGCATCGAGCCTGTTACGGGTGAACTCGTCGAGCGCGCCGAAGGGTTCGTCCATCAGCAGCATGTCGGGTTCGGTGACGAGCGCGCGCGCGATCGAGGCGCGCATCTTCATGCCGCCCGACAGCTGGCGCGGGTACACCCGCGCGTGGCGCGACAGGCCCACCAGGGCCAGGACCTCGGCGACGCGGGGGGCGGCGAGGCCCTTCGGCACGCCGGCGAGGTCGAGCGGCAGGCGCACGTTGGCGTCGATCTTCGCCCAGGGCATCAGCGTCGCGTCCTGGAACACGAAGGACAGGCGCCGGCCGTCCCGGCCCACCCGGTCGAACCCCCCGCGCCACCACAGGATGCGCCCATCCGTCGGTTGCTGGAGGCTCGCGATGAGCGCCAGCAGCGTGCTCTTGCCGCAGCCCGAGGGGCCGATGAGCGAGAGGAACTCGCCTTGCTCCACGGTGAGGCTGAGCGGGGCGAGGCCGCGCGTGCCGTCGGCGAAGACCTTGTCGGCCGACAGGATCTCGACGGCCGGGACGCGGCCTTCGGCCGTCATCGGGGCGCTGGCGCTCTGCACGGCGCCCGCTCAGTTCAGCTTGGCGTCGAGGTCGGCCACGAAGGCGGTCGTGAAGGCCTTGTGCCAGTCGGTGTCGGGCTTGAGCAGTCCGTTCGCCACCATGTAGTCGTTGGTCGCCTTCCAGCGCGCCTCCGTCATGGAGCCGATCGGCACCGTGCCGTCGCCGTCGAGCACGCCGAGCTCGCGCATCTTGGCGATGCCGAAGGCGATCTGCGCGTCGCCCATCTTGGGATTGGCGGCCTTGATCAGCGCGTTGCCGGGGGCGGGGTCCTTCATGTAGTCGCGCCAGCCCTGCATCGAGGCCTTGATGAAGGCGCGCAGCACCTCGGGCTTGGTGTCCAGCACCTTGCGGGTCGTGACGATCGTCGAACCGTAGGGCGGGTAGCCGTCCTTGGCGAAGAGGTAGAAGTGGACCGGCACGCCCTTCTCCTGCGCCTGGAACGGCTCGGAGGAGGGATAGGCCTGCTGCGCCGTATCGGGATCGGCGAAGAAGGGCTGGAGGTTGAACGTGTAGGCCTTGGTCTGGTCGTCGGTGAAGCCGTAGCGGCTCTTCAGCCAGGGCCAGAAGGTGGTGTGGCTCGAGGATGCGATCAGGATCGTCTTGCCCTTGAGGTCGCCGAGGCCCTTCACGTCCGCATGGGTCATCAGGCCCTGGATGTCGGATTGGAAGGTCGTCGCCACCGTCACGGCCGGCAGCCCCTTCTCGACCGCGCTCAGCACCTGGAAGTCGTAGCCCATGATGGCGTCGACCTCGCCGGCCAGCAGCAGCTGCATGGCGTTGACCTGCGGCCCGCCCATGCGGATCTCGGCGTCGATGCCCGCCTTGGCGTAGAGGCCCTCGGCCTGCGCCTCGTAATAGCCGCCGTGCTCGGCCTGGGCGAACCAGCTCGTGAGGTAGGAGAACTTCTCCGCCGCGCGGGCCGGCAGGGCCAGGCCGACCAGCACCGCGGCCAGCAGCGAACGAGCGACTTTGGACGTTCCGGACATGGACCCCTCGGCGGCGCGGATGACGACGCGCTGGAGGGTTCCACGGGCCCGCGTTGCGTGCGAGCATCGTTTGCAGCGCATCCCGTCCGCAAAAAGCGAGCGCTGCCCGCGTTATGATCGAACGCCTAAAACGGCGGCAACTCGCAACGCCGCGCCGCCACGGGCGGCGGGGTCGCGGGCGTGCGATCCCTCGAGGCCGCCGCGGGCCGGTCCGTGGCGGCCCCGGCCGGTGGCGTCGACCGCGCCGGGAGCGCGAGGAACGGCTTGTGCTTCGGCACCCCGCCCGGTGGCGCCTCCGCGACGGCGATCCTCGGAGCGAGGCCGCGGGGGTGCACCGCCGGCCGGATGGGCAGATGGGACCTCGAACGCGATGCTGCACGGACGCATGTTGCGCTATCTCGACGAGGTCGCCCGCTGCGGCTCGATCCGCAAGGCCGCGGAACGGCTGAACGTCGCCGCCTCGGCGGTCAACCGTCAGATCCTGTCGCTCGAGGCCGAACTCGACACGCCCCTGTTCGAGCGCATGCCGGGCGGCCTGCGCCTGACCGCGACCGGCGAGGTGCTGGTCGCGCATGTGCGCGACACGCTGCGCGAGCACCAGCGGGCGCTGGGCCGCATGGCGGCGCTGAAGGGCCTGCAGCGCGGCGAGGCCGTGATCGCCACGATGGGCGGGCTCGCCGCCACGCTGCTGGCGGAAGCGCTCGTCGAGTTCCGCGTCACCCATCCGCGCGTGAAGCTCACCGTGCGGGTCCTGCCCAAGGACGCCATCGTGGCGGCGCTTCTGGCCGGCGAGGCCGACCTCGGGCTGGCCTTCAACCTGCCCGCCCATCCCCGGCTGTTCCGCGCCATGGCGGTCGAGCACCCGATCGGCGCCGTGATGTCGCCGGACCATCCCCTCGCGGGACGGCTGTCGGTGCGCTTCGCCGACCTCCTTCCCTATCCGCTGCTGCTGATGGAGCCCGGCATGTCGCTCCGCGCGGCCGTCGACCTGCTGGTGCCGCCCAACGTCGACCTCATCCCGGCGCTGGAAACCAATTCGCTCGACCTTTTGCGCCGCATGGCTCGGACCTGCCCCTGCGTGACCTTCATGTGCGATTTCGAAGTCACGGAGGAGATCCGCCTCGGGCGTCTCGCCTTCATCCCGATCCAGGGCGGCACGGCGCGCCAGACCGTGACGCTGGTGCACCGTGCCTCGGGGCCGCTGGACCCCGTCGTCAGCGTGGTGGCGGGCTTCATCGCGGCCGGCCTGGCGGGGCGCGACGAGGACGCCTGACGACGCGTTGCCGGTTCGCGCACGGCCCGCGCGCTTTTGTGCGCTTGAGAGCTCCGCCCCGCTGTGGCCCGCTCGCGCGCATCCCAGGCAGCGAGGAGCACGACACTGTGACGGACATGCCGAACCTGGCCGGCCTCGACGGCGAGGCCGCCACGACCCTGCGGCGCGCCCGCGTGCCCCTGCCCTTCCTGGACGGCGCTCCCGAGGGCGCGGTGCCGGATCGGGACGGCGCCGTCCTCGTCGACATCGCGCTCGCGGCCGGGCGGATCGCGGCGGTCCGGGCGGCCGGCGAGGGGCCGGCGCCGGAGGGGATCGATCTCGCCGGCCGCCACCTGTGGCCGACGCTCGTCGACGTCCATGCGCATCTCGACAAGGGCCATATCGTCGAACGCGCCCCCAATGCCCGCGGCGACTTCATGGGCGCGCGCGACGCGACCGCGGCCGACCGGGTCGCGCATTGGCGCCGGCCCGACCTGCGCCGCCGCATGGACTTCGGCCTGCGCTGCGCCGAAGCGCATGGCGTCGGCGCGATCCGCACCCACCTCGATTCCTACGAGGGCCAGGGGCCCGACACCTGGGCGGTGTTCCGCGAACTGCGCGACGCCTACGCGGGCCGGGTCGCGCTGGAGGGCGTCGCGCTCGTGGCGCTCGACGTATACCGCTCCGATTATGCGACGGTGCTGGCCGACATCGTGGCGGCGACCGGCGGACTCCTGGGCGGCGTGACGCGCGCCACCGCCGGCCTGCACGAGGACGAACTCGCCGATCTCGAGGACCTGCTCGACCGGCTCTTCACGCTGGCGCGGGACCGCGACCTCGACATCGATCTCCATGTCGACGAATCGGGCGATCCGACGGCGGCGGCGCTGCCCGCCGTGGCGCGGGCGACGCTGCGCCACGGCTACGAGGGGCGCGTCACCTGCGGCCATTGCTGCTCGCTCGCCCTGCAGGACGCGGCGACGCTGCGGGACCATATCGCGCTGCTGCGCGACGCCGGTATCGCCATCGTCACGCTGCCCACCGTGAACATGTACCTGCAGGACCGCCAGGCCGGCCGCACCCCGCGCTGGCGCGGCGTGACCCCGGTCCAGGAGCTCCGCGCCGCGGGCCTGCGCGTGGCCGTGGCGGGCGACAATTGCCGCGATCCGTTCCACGCCTATGGCGACCACGACATGCTCGACACCTGGCGCCAGGGCGTCCGCATCCTCCACCTCGACCACCCGTTCGGCGACTCGGCGGCGCTCTGCGGTCCCGCGCCGGCCACCATCATGCGCCTCGACCACGGCGGACTGCTGAAACCCGGGGCGCCGGCCGACCTGATGCTGCTGTCGGCCCGCAGCATGGATCAGGTGATGGCGCGGCCGCAGGCGGACCGCGTCGTCATCCGGGGCGGACGTCGCCTCGACCGCCGGCTGCCCGACTACGGAGAGCTGGAACGCGACACCGCGTGACCGGAATCGGCCGGGGGGCGCGGCATCCATGTCACAGGTCCTGACGAATCAACTCACGGTATCCTGGATCCGAAGACTCGGTATCGGCGCGACGCTAGAGCTTCCTCGAATCGGGACCGACCCTGAGGTTCCAACCCGATGAGACTGCTCCCGATGTCAGGCTGACGTGGAGCCGCTGGAGGCGAACGCGCTCCCGACGGTTTCGCCCGCGCCACCGCCAACCGAGGCTGCCCCTTGACGAGGTCGATGTCGAACCGGACCCTGGCTTTCGCCATCGTCACGCTGCTCGCCGTCGCCCTGTCGGGCCGCACGCTGTGGCTGATCCGCGAGACCAACCGCCCCATGCCGTTCTGGGACGCGTGGGAGTTCATGCGGGCACTGCCGGCCATCGAGGGTGGGCGTTACACGCTGGGCGACCTGTTCGCCTTCCACAACGAGCATCGGATCGTCACGACGCGCCTCGTCATGATGGCCGACCTGTCCTTTGTGTCGGCCACGGGGGCCCTGTCGACGGCGGTGATGGTCGCGGTGCTCTGCGGGATCGGCGCGCTCCTGGCCTGCGTCACGGCCGGCCGCGGGCGGGGCGCCGCCTGCGCGGCGGCCCTGGCGATCAGCCTGATGCTGTCGACCGAACAATGGGAAAACTATGTCAGCGGCTTCCAGGTCCAGTTTCCGCTGGTCGACCTCTTCGCCATCGCCAGCATCGGCGGCTTCGTCGGGGCGCAGTGTGCCCGAACTCCCGCCGGGGCCTGGTCACTGCTCGCCGCCGCCCTGGCCTTCGACGCCTTGGCGATCGGCTCGATGGCGAGCGGCAACCTCGTCGCCGTCGCCCTGCTCCTCGTCGCGATCGCGATGCGGACGCCCCCCGCCCGTGCGGCGGCCGTTCTCTTTCCTGCCCTGGCGATGAGCGCCGCCTTTGCGATCCACTATCCGGCGCCGGGCAACCCTCCGGCGCACGATCCGGTCGGCATCGTTCATTTCACGCTCGCCTACCTCGGCGCGACCCTGCGGGCCTACCCCAGAGCGCCGGTCGTGCTCGGTGCGGTGCTGGTGGCGCTCTACGCCGGCATGGTGGGCGCCCTGGTCCGGCGCCGGCTCCGGGGCTCGCTCCCCGATCCCGTGCTGGTCTGGCTCGCCGGGGTCGCGTGTTTCACGATCTGCTGCGCGCTGGTGACGGCCGTCGGGCGGCTTGAACTCGGCCTCGAGACCGCGATCTCGTCCCGGTATTCCATCCAGTCGCTGCTCTTTTGCGGCACGGTGTTCCTGATGCTCTGGCGGATCGCCGGTGGTGCGCCGCGCGCCTCGGACCTGCGGCTCGCCCTGTCGGTCGCCGGCCTCGGCCTGTCTGCCGCGAGCACGCTCGCCGCGCTGCCCGTGGCCGAGTGGCGTGCGCGCGTCGCCGATTACGACCGGGTCGGCTCGGCCTTCGGGAGCGGCGTGTTCTCGGATGCCGCCATCGCGGCCGTCTACCCGCGCCCCGAGGCGGTCCGCCCCGCGATCGACTACATGGCGCGGCGCGGCCTCGGCCCGTTCTCGACGCGCTTCGCCGCGATCTACCGCCCCCCGCTCAACGCCGTCGCGGGCCGGCTCGACGCCTTGCCGGCCTGCAGCGGCGCGGCCGATGCCGTGCAGGCGCTCGGACCCGGCTGGACCGAGATCGACGGCTGGATCGCCGAGCCCCGGAACCCGGGCGAGGACGGCTGGGTCCTGGCCTTCGATGCCGGCCAGCATTTCCTCGGCTACACGCGGCAAAGCGACGAGCGCGACGACGTCGCGCAGGTCCTGAAGATCGTGCCGACGCGCCTCGGCTATCGCGTTTCGCTGCGCCGGACCGCCGCGGCGGCCGGGGCCGGCGATCCCGTGACCCTGGTCCTGGTGCCGGGCGTTCCCGACGAGCCGTGCCGCCTGGATGTCGCGACGACCGCGCCGACCGTCGAGCCGTGACCGGCCCGGGCGGCCGCCCGGAACAGGCCCGTCTCAGGACCGGGGCTGCTGGAGAGGCCCCGTGCCGAGCCGCGCGATGTCGAACCCCTGCACGTCCCGCAGCAGGGCGATGAAGGCCTTTGCGCCGTGGTCCCGCGCGGCTTCGCCCTTGGCGGCCGTCCCGCTCGCGGCATCCCCCATGGCGCCCTCGGCCGAGACGTCCTGCGCCATCCAGCCGAAGCCGATCGGCTGGGTCACCCTGAGCCACGTGAACTCCTCGGCGATCGCGACCGAGTTCGGGACGAAGTTGCGGACCGCGTCGCGCCGCACGAGCTCGGGCCGGTAGGTCAGCATCAGCGACGTCTCGGCCTCTCCGGCATGGATGCCGTGCACCTTCTCGCCGGGCCCGAAGAGGCCCTCGGGATAGCCGAAGCGGTTCCAGCTCACCACGACGACGAGCATGCCGAGCCGCACCCGCAGTTCGCGCGCCACGATGTCGAGCGGCGGGATGTTGCCGCCATGCGCGTTGACGATGACGAGCTTGCGCACGCCGGCCCGGTGGACGCTCTCGCCGATCTCGCGCCAGGCGCGGATCACCGTCTCGGCCGAGAAGGTCAGCGTGCCGGGGAATGCCAGGTGCTCGTTCGACTTGCCGACGGCCAGAACGGGCAGCACCAGGGCCGGTAGGTCGTCGGGCAGCAGCGCCACGGCGGCGCGCAGGTAGCCCTCCATGATGAACGTGTCGACGCCGACCGGCAGGTGCGGCCCGTGCTGCTCGATCGCCGCCACGGGAAGGACCGCGATGGCCGACGCCATGTCGCCGTCGCGGAAGTCGGTCCAGGTCATCTCGGCCCAGAACTTGGTCGGGAACGCCATGGTCTGCCCTCTCACTCCGCCCTGGCGGCGACCGCCTCGATCTCGACCATGAACTCCGGCCGGCTGAACCCCGCGACGATCATCAGGGTGGAGGCCGGGGGCGGCTCGCTCACGACCCGGTCCCGCACCGCCATGTAGCCGGCGAGGTGCTCGCGTGCCGTCACATAGGCGTTGATCCGCACGAGGTCGGCCAGCGTCATGCCGGCCTCGGCCAGGATGGCGGCGATGGCGGCGAAACAGAGCTCGGCCTGGCCCTCGACGTCGGGCGGGACGCGGCCGTCCGGCGCGATCCCGAGCTGGCCCGAGCAGAACACCGTCCGGGCGCCGGCCGGGACGGCGACGCCGTGAGCGTATCGGGCGAAGGGCGGATGGAGGGCGGCCGGGGCGAGGCGGTCGAACATGGGCGCGTCCGGAACTGAGGGCGACGCCGCGCATGCAAGCGTCGTTCCGGCCGGGGTGGCGCGCGTCACCGATCGATCCAGCGCTCCGCCGAAAGCTGCAGGTGGCGCATCATGGCGGCCTGGGCGGCGAGGCTGTCGCGCGCCTCGAGCGTGCGCAGGATCGCGGCATGTTCGTGGGCGGCGGCCGTCCAGCTGTCCCGGTTCTCGTAGCGCGAGCTGATTCGCGCCGAGATACGGCTGAACCGCTCGTCGAAGAGCGAGGCCACGATGCGCGCCAGGACGGAATTTCCGGCCTGTTCGGCGATGAGCAGGTGAAAGGCGCGGTCCTGGGCCATCGGGTCGACGCCGGCCTCGATGGCGGCCCGCATGGCCTCCACGGTCGCGTCGAGGCGCGCCAGGAAGGCCGGCGACGTGCGGGCGCAGGCGAGCAGCACCACCGCCCCCTCCACGGCCAGCCGCGCCTGCATCAGCTCCGTCGGGCTCTCGCCCAGCGCATGGGTGGCGCCGGCGAGCCGCCCGGCCGGCTCGAGCACGTAGACGCCGGAGCCCATGCGGATCTCGACGGTGCCGTCGATCTCGAGGGCGATCAGCGCCTCGCGCAGCGAGGGACGGGATACGTTGAGCTGCTGGGCGAGCTCGCGCTCGGAGGGAAGGCGGCTCTGGACCGGGAACTGGCCATCGCGGATCAGCGCCCGGATCCGGTCCGCCACGTCCTGGTAGAGCCGACGCACCTCTCCGCCGTCGCGTGCCCTGCCCATCCCGCCTCCCGTTCGGTATTGGCCTGACCAAACAGCCGGTCCTATCATGGGCGGATGCTTAGGCTTTCGTCAATGACGCGCAGCAAGGCCGTCGCTTGACAGCACCGAGGCTTTGCGCCAGCCTGCGCTCATCGGATTGGCCAGACCACATGGCAAGCGATGGAGGGGACGACATGGTCGATGCTGCGGACAGGCGCGGGCCCGTCAAGGCATCGGATACCCGCGCGCTGCCGCGCGGCGGCAGCCTGACGGCGCTCGGTCTCGGCTGTGCGCAGATCGGCGGCCTGTTCCAGCCCATGTCCCTCGCCGACGCCTTCGCGACCCTAGAGGCGGCCTGGGACGCCGGCATCCGCACCTTCGACACGGCGCCCTACTACGGCTACACCCGCTCCGAGCGCCGGGTCGGCACCTTTCTGTGCGAACAGGACCGGGCGTCGTTCCGCATCAGCACCAAGGTCGGCAGGGTGATGGTCCCGGCCGACAGCGTCGCCGCCGAAGAGTTCGGCTATGTCGAGCCGCTCCCCTTCCCGCCGACCTACGATTACGGCCATGACGCCATCCTGCGCTCCTTCGAGCACAGCCAGCAGCGCCTGGGGCTGTCGCGGATCGACCTGCTCTACGTCCACGACATCGGCCGCTACACCCACGGGGACCGCCACGACCGCCACTGGGAGGCGCTGACGCGGGGCGGCGGCTTCAAGGCCCTGGAGCGCCTGCGCGCCGAGGGCCGGGTCGGCGGCATCGGGCTCGGGGTGAACGAGGCGGCGGTCGTGTCCGACGCCCTCGGCGAAGCCGAACTCGATGCGGTGCTGCTGGCGGGCCGGCACACGCTGCTGGAGCAGGGCGCGCTCGCGCTGCTCGATGCCTGCGCGGCGGCCGGCACCGCCATCGTGGCGGCCGGCCCGTTCAACTCCGGCATCCTGGCGGGCGGCACGACCTTCGATTACGCCGCGGCGCCGGCCGGCGTCGTCGCACGCGTGTCGGCCCTGCGCGCCGCCTGCGCGCGATTCGACGTGCCGATCGCGGCCGCGGCCCTGCAGTTCCCGCTCGCCCATCCCGCGGTCGTCTCGGTCGTGGCCGGCGCCCAGTCGCCCGACCAGGTCCGGGCCAATGTCGCGGATTTCGAGCGACCCATCCCGGCCGCCTTCTGGGACGCGCTGGCGCGGGACGGGCTCGTCGATCCCGCCGCGCCCCGGCCCGCGGGGGTCTGACGACGATGCGGGATCGGGACGGAAAGGACGGAGCCTCATGCTGACGATCGTCTGCGACGCGCCCGGGCAGCTCAGCGCCCAGGAGCGGGCGCCGCCCCGCCGCGATGCCGGCGAGGTGCTGGTGCGGATGCAGCGCATCGGCGTGTGCGGCACGGACCTGCACATCTTCTCGGGCAACCAGCCCTACCTCAGCTATCCCCGGGTGATGGGGCACGAGCTGTCCGGCATCGTCGCGGAAGCGCCGGACGGCTCGCACCTGCGGCCCGGCGAGGTCGTCTCCATCCTGCCCTACCTGTCCTGCGGCGTCTGCGGGGCGTGCCGCAAGGGGCGCACCAACTGCTGCCGCAACCTCCAGGTGCTGGGCGTGCACCGCGACGGCGGCATGACGGAGGCTCTCAGCCTGCCCGAGGCCGCCGTGCGCCCGGCGCCGGGACTGGATCTCGACCAGGCCGCCATGGTGGAGTTCCTGGCGATCGGCGCCCACGCGGCCCGGCGTGCCGCGATCCGGCCCGGCGAACGGGCCCTCGTGGTCGGAGCGGGCCCTATCGGCATGGCGGCGGCGCTCTTCGCCAAGCTGGCAGGCGCCGAGGTCACGCTGCTCGACCCGCGCGAGGACCGGCTGGCCTTCTGCGCCGCGAACCTCGGCCTTGCCTCGGCGGTCCGGGCCGGCGCGGGCGACGTCGAAGCCCTGTCGACCCTGACCGGCGGCGAGTTCTTCGACACCGTCTTCGATGCCACCGGCAGCGCGGCCGCCATCGACCGCGGGTTCGGCTTCGTGGCCCACGGCGGGTCCTATGTGCTGGTCTCGATCGTGCGCGGCGACATCACCTTCTCGGACCCGGAGTTCCACAAGCGCGAGACGACGCTGCTCGGCAGCCGCAACGCGACCTCGGACGACTTCGACGCCGTGATGCAGGCGATCCGCGACGGGCACGTTCCCACCGCCGCCCTCAACACGCACCGCCTCGCCCTGCGCGAGGTGCCCGAGCGCTTTCCCAGCCTGCTCGACCCCGCCGAACGCGTCGTGAAGGCGATCGTGCACCTGGATTAGGGGCCGGGACGGGGTTGGACCTCGCGGCCGGGCGTCCCCGGCCCCGGCGGTCCCAAGACCCCGACCGGCCCCGGGCGGCACGGCTTCCTCGAGAGCCCGGCCGCCGCCCCGATCCCGTGAGGGACACCCTCACCAAGGCGCCGCAGAGCGTCCGAGCCCAACACCCACCCGGAGGAAACCCATGAAGACCGCTTTCGCCGCCGCCCTGATCCTGTCCGCCGCCCTCGCGCCGCTCGCCGCCGTCCAGGCCCGCGCCGCCGACACCACCATCCCGATCATCGTCAAGGACACGACGTCGAACTACTGGCAGATCGTGCTCGCCGGCGCCCGCAAGGCCGGCAAGGACCTCGGCATCAAGGTGCCCGAGCTCGGGGCCCAGTCCGAGTCCGACATCGACGGGCAGATCACGATTCTCGAGAACGCCGTCTCGGGCAAGCCGGCCGCCGTGGTGATCTCCCCCACCCAGTTCGCCGCGCTCGGCAAGCCCGTCACCGAGGCCGCCAAGTCCGTCAAGGTGATCGGCATCGACTCGGCCGCCGATTCCAAGGCCTTCACGTCCTTCCTCACGACCGACAACGTCCAGGGCGGGAGGGCCGCCGCCGACGCGCTGGCCGAGGGCATCAAGGCCAAGACCGGCAAGGCCGAGGGCGATGTCGCCCTGATCACCTCGCTGCCCGGCGTCGGCTCGCTCGACCAGCGGGCCCAGGGCTTCAAGGAGGAGCTCAAGAAGTACCCGGGGCTCAAGCTCACCCAGGACAAGGTCGCCGACGGCCAGGCGACCACCGGCCTCAACATCATGACCGACATCCTCACCGCCGACCCCAAGCTCGTCGGGGTCTTCGCCTCGAACCTCATCATGGCCCAGGGCGCCAGCCAGGCCGTCGCGGAGAACAAGCTCGGCGACAAGCTCACGCTGATCGGCTTCGACTCGGACCCCAAGCTCGTCGGCCTGCTCAAGGACGGCTCGATCTACGGCCTCATCGTCCAGGACCCCTTCCGCATGGGCTATGACGGCATCAAGACCGCGCTCGCCGCCTCCAAGGGCGAGAAGGTGCCGGCGAACGTCGACACCGGCGTCAACGTCATCACCAAGGCCAACATGGATTCGGCTCGCAGCCAGGAGCTGCTGAACCCGAAGCTGAACTGACGCCGTTCGCGGTCCCGGCGGGTGCCCCCACGCCCCCGCCGGGACCGCGGGCCGACGCGACGAGCCCTTGACGGCGCCAACCCGCGAGCCCGCCCCATGACCGATGCGGCCATCCTCGACGCTTCACCGCCTCTTTCCGCGACCGTGCCGCTGCTGGCGCTGCAGAAACTCGACAAGCGGTTCGGCGCCACCCACGCGCTCAAGGCCGTCGACCTCGATTTCGTGCCGGGCGAGATCCACGCCATCGTGGGCGAGAACGGCGCCGGCAAGTCGACCCTCATCAAGCTCCTGACGGGCGTCCACCGGCGCAGCGCCGGCGAACTCCTGTGGGAGGGGCAGGTCGTCCCGCTCGGCTCGCCGCAGGAGGCGCTCGCACTCGGCATCAACGCCGTCCACCAGGAGGTGGTGCTGTGCCCGCACCTCAGCGTGGCGGCCAACCTGTTCCTGGGCGACGAGACGACGCGCTTCGGCCTGCTGCGCCACCGCGCCATGGTCAGGGCCGGCCAGGCCGTGCTCGACGACCTCGGGTTCAAGCTCAAGGCCGACGCCACGCTCTCCGAGCTCACCATCGGCCAGCAGCAGCTCGTCGCCACGGCGCGCGCGGCGACGCGCGGCACGCGCTTTCTCATCTTCGACGAACCGACCGGCTACCTGACCCGCCAGGAGGCGGCGCAGCTCTTCGCCCTGATCCGCCGCCTCAAGGCGCAGGGCGTGACGATCGTCTACATCAGCCATCGGCTCGAAGAAGTGTTCGAACTCGCCGACCGCGTCTCGATCCTGCGCGACGGCGCGCTGGTGTCGACCCAGGCGGTCGCCGAGACCGACGAGGCCAGCCTGATCCGCGGGATGATCAACCGCTCGGTCGACCAGGTACACTACAAGGAGGCCGTGCCCTTCGGCGCGGAAGTGCTGCGCGTCGAGGATCTGTCGGGTCCGGGCTTCGCGGGTGTCTCCATGACGGTGCGGGCCGGCGAGGTGGTGGGCCTCTACGGGCTGATCGGGGCCGGGCGCAGCGAGTTCGTCCAGACGGTCTTCGGCCGCTTCACCAGGACGGGAGGACGCGTCCTCCTCGACGGCGAGCCGGTCGAGATCCGCAACGAGGCGGACGCGATCCGGCGCGGCATCGCGCTCGTACCGGAGAGCCGCCGCGACCAGGGACTCTGCCTCAACCTCGGCGTCGGCCTCAACGTCAACCTCGCCGTCTACGACCGGCTGGTGCGCGGCCCCCTGGTCGACCGCGGCGCCGAGCGGCAGGCGGCCGACCGGCAGATCCGCGACATGCAGATCAAGACGGCATCGCGCGACGCCAACGCATCGAGCCTGTCCGGCGGCAACCAGCAGAAGGTCGTGGTCGGCAAATGGCTCGCCCACGGGGCCCGGCTCTACATCTTCGACGAGCCGACGGTCGGGGTGGACGTCGGCACCAAGGCCGAGATCTACCGGATCTTCGCCCGCCTGTTGAAGGACGGCGCCGCCATCATCCTGATCTCGTCCTACCTGCCCGAAGTCTACGACCTCAGCGACACGCTGCACGTCTTCCGGCGGGGGCGCCTCGTGGCCAGCCACGCCGGCCCGAAGCCCGATCCCGAAGCCGTGTTGACCGAAGCCATCGGCGCCTGACCCATTCCCGAGAGACCCGCCATGACGCTGCAGACCCAGCCGCCCCTCTCGACCGCCGCGCCGCCGGCGCCCCGCGCACCACGCGGCGCCCGGATGGGCCTCGTGCTGAGCCTGACGCTGTTCGGCCTGCTCCTCCTGCTCTGGATCGCGCTGTCGGTGTCGACCGACACGTTCCTGACCGAGCGGAACCTGTCGAACCTCATGCGCCAGGGCGCCATGGTGGCGATCATCGCGGTCGGGCAGACCTTCGTCATCATCACGGCCGGCATCGACCTGTCGGTCGGCGCCGTCGTGGGCGTCTCCAGCGTCGCCGTGTCGATCATGATGGTGCACGGGTTCGGGATCCCGGCCGCGATCGCCCTGACGGTGCTGATGGGGATCGCCATCGGGGCCTTCCACGGGTTCGGCATCGTGCAGCTGGGACTGCCGCCCTTCATCATGACGCTCGCGACCCTCACGGCGCTGCGCGGGGTCGGGCTGCTGGTCACCAACGGCGCCACCATCTCGGGCCTGCCGGGAAGCTTCACGGATTTCTCGCTCTCGAGCTTCCTCGGCGTGCCGTCGCTGTTCTGGATGGTCATTCTCGTGGCGGTGCCGGCCTATGTGCTGCTCCAGCACACCCGATGGGGCCGCTACCTCTACGCCATCGGCTCCAACCCCGAAGCCGCGCGGCTGACGGGCGTCAACGTGAAGGCCATGATCTACCTCGCCTACATGGTCTCGGCGGGCCTCGCCTCCGTGGTGGGCGTTCTGCTCGCCGCCCGGATCGGCATCGGCAACGCCACGCAGGGCGAAGGCTGGGAGTTGCAGGCCATCGCCTCCTCGGTGATCGGCGGAACCAGCCTCTTCGGCGCCGTCGGCTCGGTGCAGGGCCCGCTCCTCGGGTCCTTCATCCTGACGACCATCAACAACGGCGCCAACCTGCTCGCCGTGAACCCCTTCTGGCAGCGCATCATCACCGGCGGGCTGATCATCGTGATCGTCTACTTCGACCAGTTGCGTCGCAAGCGGCGCTGACCGCCGCCGCGCCCGCCTCGGGCCGACGCCGCCCCCGCGGCGGACGGCTCGCCCCGGAGGGCACCCGCGCAGATGCATGCGCGTTGTCGCCGGACCGGAAGGGAGAGGATCATGGCGCAGCAGGAACCCTTGGGACAGGAGGCGCGGGCCGACGATGGCGCGGGGCCCGACGGAACGCGTGAGATCGCGCCGGACCTCGCCTACCGGCGCCTCGCCATCGCCAACGTGGTCTTCTTCGGGCCGCCCGGCGCGGGCGATCGGGGCTGGGTGCTGATCGACGCCGGCGTCTTCGGCACGCGGCAGCTGATCGAGAGCGCCGCCGAAGCGCGGTTCGGGGCGGGCGCGCGCCCCTCCGCCATCGTGCTCACGCACGGGCATTTCGACCACGTCGGCGTCTTGGAAGACCTCGCCGCGGCCTGGGACGTCCCGGTCTACGCCCACGAGGCCGAGCGCCCCTACCTCGACGGCCGGGCCGCCTATCCGCCGGGCGACCCCACGGTGGGCGGGGGTCTCCTGGCAACGCTCTCGCGCGCTCTATCCCACGAAGCCGGTCGACGTGTCGGCGCGGCTGCGGACGCTGCCCGCCGACGGCTCCGTGCCGCCCATGCCGGGCTGGCGCTGGATCCATACGCCGGGCCATGCGCCGGGCCATGTCTCGCTCTGGCGCGAGAGCGACCGCACCATCATCGCGGGCGACGCCTTCGTCACCACGGCACCCGAGTCCGTCTACGCCACCGCCGTCCAGGCGCCCGAACTCCATGGTCCGCCCCGCTACTTCACCATCGATTGGGACGCGGCGCGCCGTTCGGTGGAGAGCCTCGCCCGGCTCGAACCCGACCTCGCCATCACGGGTCACGGTCGCGCCATGCAGGGACAGGCGATGCGCGACGCGCTCCACGCGCTCGCCCGCGACTTCGACCGCGTGGCGGTCCCGCAGGAGGGCCGCTACCTCCACGATCCGGCGCGGGCGGCAGATGGATCGGCCTACCGCAAGCCCTGAGGGGGCGCAGGGCCGGTCGGCGAGGGGGCGTTGATTCTACGGGAGGGACCTGCCAAGAACCGGCCGGAAGGAGACGCGTCGTGTCTGGAGCGTCCCGCCGCGAAGGGACAAATGTCCGATCTGAACGACTTCCTGTCTCCGGCCGCGCTCTGGGTGCCGGACCACCTGCCCGCATCGGCCTGGATCGAGCATGCCCCGTTCGCGTTCTGGCTCGTCGACGCGCTGAGGCCACGCCGGCTGGTGGAGCTCGGCGTCGGCCACGGCTTCTCGTATCTCTGCTTCTGCCAGGCCATCGACCGGCTCCGGCTCGACGCGCAGGCCACCGGCGTCGACCCTTGGGCCGGCGAGGATGCGACGTTTCACGAGGTTTCGGCACTGAACCGCCGCTTCGAGGCCTTCTCGACGCTGGTCCGCGACACGGAGGAGGTCGCGCGCGGCGCCGTCGCGCCGGGCTCGGTCGATCTGCTGCACATCGATCTCGGGGGTGAGCCTGCCGCGACGGCGGCGGCCCTGGAGGACTGGCGCCTCCTGCTCGCCGAGGACGGCGTGCTGCTGCTGCATGGCGTCAATCCGGACCAGGACGGGGGCGGCACCTACCGCCTCTTCGACGATCTGCGCTCACGGGTCCCGTCGCTCCACTTCGCCGCCGGCCGGGGGCTCGGCCTCGTCGTGCCGGGCGGGGTCGTCCCGGTCGCGTTGCGTCCCCTGCTGAAGGCGTCGGCCTCCGAGCGGGACGCGGCCCTCAAGATGTTCGCCGCGCTCGGCGAGGGGCTGCGCGCCCGCCGCCGGGCCCTGGCCAACCAGGACAGCCTGCGGCGGCTGCTCCAGGAGCCGGACGGCCGGCCGGACCTCGATCCCGACGCCGACCGCGAGGTCGCGCAACTGCGCGCGAAACTGTCCGACGCGGCCGCGCGGTCGCTCGAGTTCAAGCGCCTCGAAACCCGCCTCGCCGCACTCGAGACGTCCGGGCCCGGCGGGTTCACCCGGCGCGGCCCCCGGGCGCAGGGCGACGCGGCGAGCGCGCAGGCGCGGGCGCGTCTGTCGGCCGAGCGCGCCCCCGGAGGCCCGAGCCAGGCCGACCTGGACCGGCTCAACGCCAAGCTGCGCGAAGCCCGTTCCAGCGAGGCCGCCGCGCACCGGTTCGCCCGCGCGGCACGGCGGGCCATCCGGGCGCGCCATGGCGAGCTCGCCCACCAGACCGTGGCCATCGAAGCCGCGGCCGCGGCCGCCCGGGCCGACGTGCTCCGCCTGGCGGCCGATGCCGCCCACCTCGGCGAGGACGAACACCGCGCCCTGGTGGAGCGCGAGACGGCGCAGCATCATCTGCAGGAGCTTCTGCGCCAGGAGCAGGAGGCGCTGCGCCCGCGGCAGGACCTCAAGCACGTGCTCTCGCTCGGCGCGGCACGCCGGTGGCGACACCGCGCCAGGACCTACGCGCCGTTCGTGTCCCGCATCGAAGAAGCCGCGACGCGGATCCGCGCGGCCCAGGACCGCCTCGAGCTCGCCAAACAGGCCCGGCACCAGGCCGAGCAGCTCGCCGCCGCCGCCGAACCCCGCGCCTCCGAGCTCGCCAGCGCCGCCATGGTGATGCGCGGCGAACTCAACGCCGCGGAGGAGATCCTGGCGACGCTGCCGGCGGACCTCGGCGAAGACGCCGACGTGCAGACCGACGACTATGCCCGCTGGGTCGACCTCTACGACACGATCACCGAGCCGGACCGCCGCGCCATCAGGGCGCGGCTGCTGCGGATGCCGTACCAGCCGCTGATCTCGGTCGTCATGCCGGTCTACAACACGCCGGGCGACTTCCTCCGGCAGGCCATCGCGTCGGTCCAGGCCCAGCTCTACACGAACTGGGAGCTGTGCATCGCCGACGATGCCTCGCCAGACCCCCAGGTCTTCGCGCTGCTGCAGGAGCTCGCGCTCGCCGACCCGCGCATCAAGGTCGTCCGGCGGGACACCAACGGCCATATCTCGGCGGCCAGCAACTCGGCCCTGGCGCTGGCCACCGGCGAGTTCGTCGCCCTGATGGACCACGACGACGTCCTGCCCGAGCACGCCCTGTTCGAGGTGGTGGCCTGCCTCAACGAGAACCGCGAGCTCGACCTCATCTATTCGGACGAGGATCACGTCGACCAGCACGGCACGCGCAGCAACGCCTACTTCAAGCCCGACTTCAACCTCGACCTGCTGCTGGGCCACAACCTCATCAGCCACTTCGGGGTGTATCGGCGCTCGCTGCTGGAGGAGATCGGCGGCTTCCGGCTCGGCTTCGAGGGCAGCCAGGACTACGATCTCGCGCTGCGCACCGTCGATGCCACGACGCCGGACCGCATCCACCATATCCCGGCCGTCCTGTACCATTGGCGCAGCAACACCGGGGACGCGACCTTCTCGGAATCGGCGATGCAGCGCTGCATCGACACCGCTCGCCAGGCCCTCGTCGACCATCTCGAACGGCGCGGGCAGGCGGGCGACGTGGTCTCCCACCCCCGCCTGCCGACCTGGCAGCTGGTCCGTCGCAAGGTCCCCGAGCCTGCACCGCTCGTCACCGTCATCATCCCGACCAAGGACAAGGCCGAGATCCTCGAGCCCTGCGTCGAGGGCGTGCTGAACCGCACCCGATATGCCAACCTCGAGGTCCTGATCGTGGACCACCAGTCGACGGACCCGGCCGCGGTGCGGCTGCTCGCCAGGCTGGCCGAGGACCCGCGCGTCGAGGTCATGTCCTACGAGGGCCCGTTCAACTATGCGGCCATCAACAACACCGCCGTGGCCCGGGCCCGCGGCTCGGTGCTGGCGCTGCTGAACAACGATGTCGACGTCATCGATCCGGACTGGCTCGACGAGATGGTCTCACTCGCGGTCCTGCCCGAGGTCGGCGCCGTCGGGGCCAAGCTGCTCTATCCGGACGGGCGGATCCAGCACGCCGGGGTCATTCTCGGCACCGGTGGCGTGGCGGCCACTACTTCATCTGCTCGACGGCGAGCACGTCGGCTATTTCGGACGCGCCGCGTTGCGCGCCGACGCGTCGCCGCCGTGACGGCGGCCTGCCTCGTGATCCGCAGGTCGGTGTTCGAGGAGGTCGGTGGCTTCGATGAGGTCAACCTGCCCGTGGCCTTCAACGACGTCGACCTGTGCCTCAAGATCGGGGAAGCCGGATACCGCAATGTCTGGACGCCGGAAGCGCGGCTGTATCATCACGAATCCATCTCCCGAGGCTCCGACCAAGTCGGGGAGCGACTCGAGCGGTTCAATCGGGAGGTCGAATTCATGCTGCAGAAGTGGCAGGGGTCGCTGGACGACGATCCCTTCTACAACCCCAACCTGAACCTTTCGACCGCGGACTTCAGCCTGGCTTACCCGCCGCGGCGCCGCCGGCCATGGCGGACCGTGGAAAGCGGTTGAGGCCGGGCGCGCCGGTCCGGAGAGACTTCGTCAGGCTTGTTGCGAGGCCGCGCTGTCGCGCAGGCACGACAATCTTTACAACGGAGCCGGTCCCGTGCGGTCGGGGCCCGCGCGCGCGGGCCCGCCGCGACAGGTGAGGAACGCCGAATGGTCGACGCGACACCGATGCGCAAGGCGGCGCCCCCGATCCAGCCCGTGATCATGTGCGGCGGTTCCGGCACCCGGCTCTGGCCCGCCTCGCGCGAGAGCATGCCCAAGCAGTTCATCCCGCTGCTCCACGCGCTGTCGAACTTCCAGCTGACCGCACTCCGCTTCGCCCACGAGGGCTTCGCGAAGCCGCTGATCCTGGCCTCGAGCGACGTGCGCTTCATCGCCGCCGAACAGCTCCAGGCCATCGGCGTCGCGGCCGAGATCGTGCTGGAGCCGATGCGGCGCGACTCGGCCGCCGCCGTGGCGGTGGCGACCTGCCTGGCGCAGCGGCAGGCTCCCGACACGGTGGCGCTGGTGGTGGCGGCGGACCACCTGATCGACGATACCGAGGCCTTCGTGGCCGCCTGCCGCGACGCCGCCGACGGCGCCCGCCAGGGGCTCATCATGACGCTCGGCGTGACCCCGACCTCGCCCGCCACCGGCTACGGCTACATCCAGCCCGGGGCCGCGATCGCCGGCACGCCGGCCCGCCGCGTCGCGCGTTTCGTCGAGAAGCCCGATGCCGAGACGGCGGCGCGCTACATCGCCGAAGGCTATCTCTGGAACAGCGGCAACTTCCTGTTCCGCGCCGACGTCATGGCGGGCGAACTGGCGCGCCATGCGCCCGACGTGCTGTCGGCGGCGCGTGCCGCCGTCGCGGGGGCGACGTCGGACCTCGACTTCGTCCGGCTCGAGGCGGGCGCCTTCGCCAAGGCGCCCAAGACGTCCATCGATTACGCCGTGATGGAGCGCACCGCGGCGGCCGGCGTGCTGCCGGTCTCCTTCGCCTGGTCGGACATCGGCACCTGGGGCGCCATCTGGGACGCCTCGGCGCGGGACGGCGACGGCAACGCCTTCCGGGGCCAGGTGGAAGCCGTCGAGACCCGCAACAGCCTCGTGCACAGCGACGGCGTGCTCACCACCGTGGTGGGCCTCGACGATGTCGTGGTGGTGTCGACACCCGATGCCGTGCTGGTGGCGTCGCGCCGACAGGCCGACAGCGTCAAGGACCTCGTGACGCAGATGAAGGCGGCGGGACGCCTGGAGGTGGACGAGCACCTGCGCATGTACCGGCCCTGGGGCTCCTACCAGCGGATCGACGCGGGGTCGCGCTTCCAGGTCAAGCGCATCACCGTGAAACCGGGCCAGCGGCTGTCGCTGCAGAAGCACTTCCATCGCGCCGAACACTGGGTCGTGGTGCGGGGCACCGCCGAGGTCACGATCGACGACCAGGTGATCCTGCGCCACGAGAACGAGGCCGCCTACCTGCCGATCGGCTCGGTGCATCGCCTCGCCAACCCGGGCAAGATCGACCTCGAACTCATCGAGGTCCAGGTCGGCTCCTATACGGGCGAGGACGACATCGTGCGCTTCGAGGACGTGTACGGGCGCTGACCGGAGCGCCGCCACGGCCCGGCCTCAGTTGAGGATGCGCTTCATGTGCGGCGTGTCGAGCGAGAAGGCCGGGATCTCGACGTCGAAGGAGCCGCCCTGGTCGTCGGCCATCCGGTAGTGCCCCTCCATCACGCCGGACGAGGTCGAGAGGGACAGCCCGACGTGTAGCGGAACGTTTCGCCGGGGTTGAGCACCGGCTGCTCGCCGACGACGCCGAGACCGCTGACGGTCTCGACCTTGCCGGTCGCGTCGGTGATGACCCAGTGGCGTGCCACGAGCTGGACGGTGCGCCGCCCGAGGTTGGCGATCTCGATCGTATAGGCCCAGACATAGCGGCTCTCGTCCGGATCGGATTGATCGGCGAGGTATTGCGGCATGACCGTGATCTGGACGTCGCGCGTCACGGCTGTGTACATGGCGGTCCCCGGTCGAGGCTCCCGATTATGGCCCACCCTCGCCGATCCGTCACCTCGTCGATGCGATCCCACGGCTGCGACCGTGGACGAGCCGTGCCGCTTCGCCCTTCTCCCCGAGGGCGGATGACCGGGCCCGACGAGCGGATGTCGAATGGCCGTCTCAGCTCAATAATATCACTCGGCCGCCGTGGCCAGGGGAGAACCCGCGGCGGCGCCCTGCAGCGCCCGGCGCAGGTCGTCGATCAGGTCCTCGACGTCTTCGAGGCCGACCGAGAGCCGCAGCAGGCCCTCCGAGATGCCGAGGCCCTCGCGGACCTCCTGCGACAGGCGCTGGTGCGTCGTGGTGGCGGGATGGGTGATGAGGCTCTTCGAATCGCCGAGATTGTTGGAGATCCCGATGATCCTGAGGGCGTTGGCGACCTTGAAGGCCCCCGCCTTGCCGCCCGCGACCTCGAAGGCGACGAGGGTCGAGCCACCCTTCATCTGGCGCTGGGCGAGGGCGTATTGGGGATGGTCGGCCCGGCCCGGATAGAGCACCTTGGTGACGCCGGGCAGTCCCGCCAGGACATCGGCGATCCGCGCCGCCGAGACCGTCTGGGCGGCGACCCGGACCGGAAGCGTCTCGAGGCCCTTCAGCAGCACCCAGGCGTTGAAGGGCGACATCGACGGCCCGGTCTGGCGCAGCAGGTTGTGGACGTTCTTGTCGATGAAGGCGCGGCTGGCCAGGATGACGCCGCCCAGGCAGCGCCCCTGCCCGTCGATGTGCTTGGTGGCGGAATAGACGACGCAATCGGCGCCGAGCGCCAGGGGGCTCTGCTGAAGCGGCGTCGCGAACACGTTGTCGACCACCAGCGTGGCGCCTCCGGCATGGGCGATCTCGGCCACGGCGGCGATGTCGATGAGGTCCAGCGTCGGGTTGGTGGGCGACTCGAGGAACAGCGTCCGCGTATTGGGGCGCAGCGCGGCGCGCCACTGGTCGAGGTCGTCGCCGTCGACGAGGGTCGACTCGACCCCGAAGCGCGGCAGCAGTTCCTCGACGATGTAGCGGCACGACCCGAAGAGCGCTTTCGCCGCGACGACATGGTCGCCGGCCTTCACCTGGCCCATCAGGGCCGCCGTGACGGCCGCCATGCCGGAGGCGGTGGCGCGCGCGTCCTCGGCCCCTTCGAGCAGTGCCATGCGGTCCTCGAACATCCGCACCGTCGGGTTCGAGAACCGGGCGTAGATGAAGCCGGGATCCTCGCCCTTGAACCGTGCCTCGGCCGCCTCGGCGGTGTCGTAGATGAAGCCCTGCGTCAGGAACAGCGCTTCGGAGGTCTCGCCGAAGGGCGTGCGCAATGTTCCGCCATGGACGAGGCGGGTGGCGGGCCGGAGGGCGGCAATCGGATCGGTCATGGCGGGCTCACGCGGTATCGTGGCTCCGTCATACGCTTCCGACCGCGGGAGGCAAGAGGTTGGACTGAAAAAAAGAACGTGACGTTCTTTCTTACGGTCCAACTCGCAGGCTCCAGCGTGGGACCGCCCGGGCCCCTTCAGGCCCGGACGACGGCGGCGTAGTCCTCGAGCAGCGTGCGGCTGATCGTGCCCGGCGCGAAGCTGTGCGGGCCGACCTCGCGCACCGGCGTCACCTCAGCCCCGGTGCCGCAGATGAAGCATTCGTCGAAGCCCTCGAGCTCCTCCGGCAGGATGCGGCGCTCCACCACGGGGATGCCGCGCCGACGGGCGAGGTCGATCACGGTGCGGCGGGTGATGCCGTCGAGGAAGCAATCGGCGATCGGCGTGAGCAGCGTGCCGTCCTTGGTGAAGAACACGTTGGCCCCCGTGCATTCGGCGACGCGGCCCTGCCAGTCGAGCATCAGCGCGTCGGCGTAGCCGCGGCGCTCGGCCCGGTGCTTGGAGATCGTGCAGATCATGTAGAGGCCCGCGGCCTTCGAGTGGCAGGGCGCGGTGCTGGGGTCGGGACGCCGATAGTCGGCGAAGTCGAGGCGGATGCCCTTCATCTTCTGCTCGACGTCGAACATGCTCGGCCAGTCCCAGCACGCGATGGCGACATGGACCGAGGCGTTCTGCGCCGCGACCGCCATCATCTCCGAGCCGCGCCACGCGACCGGGCGCACGTAGACGTCGCCGGCGCCGTTCGCCGCCAGCACCGCGTCCTTGGCGGCCAGGATCTCGTCGACAGAATAGGGCAGCGTAAAGTCCAGGATTTCGGCCGACGCCCGGAAGCGTTCGGCATGCTGACGCGATTTGAAGATCCGGCCGCCATAGGCACGCTCGCCCTCGAAGACCGCAGACCCGTAGTGGAGACCGTGGCTCAACACGTGGAGCTGCGCCTCTTTCCACGGCACCAGGGCGCCGTCGAGCCAGATGGAGCCGTCGCGCTGGTCGAAGGGCAGGATGGACATGGCAGGACTCCTGTTCCACTGTGCGCCGCCGGGGCGTCCGGGCCGGCATCGCCGGGGATGGATGGGCTCGAGGTCCATCGCCGCGCAGGACGCGAGGGATCGGCCGGGAGGAGGAGGACGGCGCACCCCGACAGGGTCCGCGCCGGACGCTTAACGGTTAGCGAGCGGACTGAGATATGTCAACGATACTGACGTATTTTCCGGCATGGGGGGCGCCCCTTGGCTGATCCCGCCATCGCGACGGAACCCGGGCCTGCGGGCGACGCACCGCTCTTCGACCTCATCGAGCTGTTCTTCTTCGCCTATCGCGACTTCACGGCGGATGCGGACCGGCAGCTCGAAGCCTTGAGGTTCGGCCGCGCGCACCACCGCGTCCTGCATTTCGTCTATCGCCACCCGGGCCTCACCGTGGCGGCGCTGCTCGACATCCTCAAGATCACCAAGCAGAGCCTCAACCGGGTCATGAAGGACCTGACCGACGGGGGCTTCGTCGAGGTGCGGGCGGGAGTGAGCGACCGGCGCCGCCGCCTGCTGCACGCGACCGCCAAGGGACGCAGCCTGGCGCTCGACCTCGCCCGGCTCCATTCGAAACGGTTCGAGCGGGCACTCGCCCCCCTGCCCGATGCGGTGCGGTTCCAGGCGGTCGACTTCCTGCTCGGCATGATCGACGCCGGCGAGCGGCCGCAAGTCGAGGCGCTGGTGTGGGGAGCGCCGCCGCAATGCGCCGACGATCCGGCCGAACGTGCCCTGCCGGCGCCGCCGCGGCAGAGCACGCGGGAGCGCGCCGCGTGACCGGGGCGCAGCTCGACGAACCGCGGACGCCCCTCGCCGACGATGCCGCCCACCTGCTGCTGGTCGACGACGACCGCCGCATCCGGGAGTTGCTGTCGCGGGTGCTCGGCAAGAACGGCTACCGCGTCACCCTGGCGGCCAATGCCGCGGAGGCGCGGGCGCATCTGCGCTCCTTCGCCTTCGACCTGCTGGTGCTCGACGTCATGATGCCGGGCGAGACGGGCATCGACCTCGCCGCCGACGTGCGCCGCGCCTCCGAGGTGCCGATCCTGATGCTGACGGCGCTCGATCAGGCCGACGACCGCGTGCGCGGCCTCGAAGCCGGCGCCGACGACTATCTCGCCAAGCCCTACGAGCCGCGCGAACTCCTGCTGCGCATCGCCTCGATCCTGCGCCGCGCCGCGCCGCGCCAGCCCAAGCCCGACGGGCTCGCCCGCTTCGGCCCCTTCACGTTCCAGCCCGAACGCGGCGAACTGCGCCAGGGCGACGAGACCATCCGGCTGACGGACCGGGAACGCGACATGCTGGCCGTGCTGTCGGCGGCGGGCGGCACGACGGTGTCGCGCGAGGACCTCGCGGGGTCCGCCGCCGTCGAAGGCGGCAACGACCGGGCGGTCGACGTGCAGGTCAACCGTCTGCGCCGCAAGATCGAGAGCGACCCCGCCAATCCGGCCTATCTCCAAACCGTGCGAGGGCTCGGCTATCGCCTCCTCCTCGATCCGTGACCTCGGTGCGACGCGGTTCTCGGACGGCGAGCCCGCCCGGCTTCCGCCCGCCCCGCCCGGCGAAGCCGCGCCCCCGGCCGCTCCGGTGCGCCGCCGCCCGTGGTTCCGGGCGATGCGGATCATCGCCGACGCCCTGCCCAAGCGGCTCTACTCGCGCGCCCTGCTGATCCTGATCATCCCGATGCTGCTGCTGCAGTGCGTCGTGGCCTATTTCTTCATGGAGCGGCACTGGCAATCCGTGACGTTCCGGCTGAGCCAGGCGCTGGTTCAGGACATCGCCGCCACGATCGACCTCTACCGCGGCCTGCCGACCGGCGAGAACACGGAAGCGCTCGAACACATCGCCTCGAACCGCCTCGGCCTCGACCTCGACTTCCTGCCCCCGCAGCCCCTGCCCCCGGCGCTCCCCAAGCCGTTCCTGCAGCTGCTCGACCGATCGCTGTCGAGCGAGATCCGCAAGCAGATCGGCCTGCCGTTCTGGATCGACACCGTCGGGCGGTCGAACTTCATCGAGATCCGCATCCAGCTCGACTCGGCCGTGCTGCGCGTCATCGCGCGCCGCTCGGCCGCCTATGCGTCGAACTCCTACATCTTCATCCTGTGGATGGTCGGCACGTCGCTGGTGCTGATCGTCATCGCGACCGCCTTCCTGCGCAACCAGATCCGCCCGATCCTGCGCCTCGCCATCGCGGCCGAGAACCTCGGCAAGGGCCGGCTCATCGAATACCGGCCCAACGGCGCCACCGAGGTGCGGCGCGCCGGCTACGCCTTTCTGGAGATGCGGCGGCGCATCGAACGCGCGGTCGAGCAGCGCACCACCATGCTGAACGGCGTCAGCCACGACCTGCGCACCGTGCTGACGCGCTTCAAGCTGTCGCTCGAACTCTTCGACGACGGGCCCGATGCCGAGGCGATGCATCGCGACATCGACGAGATGGGCCGCATGCTCGAAGCCTATCTGGCCTTCGCGCGCGGCGATGGCGGCGAACATTCGGTGCTGACCGACATGCGCGGGCTGATCGAGGAGCTGCGCTCGGACGCGGAGCGCCACGGCCATGCCATGACGGTGCAGGTGACGGGCGAGACGGGCGTGATCGTGCGGCCGGACAGTTTCAAGCGCTGCCTGTCGAACCTCGTCGGCAATGCCGGTCGCTACGGCCGCCGCATCGAGATCGTGGCGCGCCGCGACGACCGCTTCTTCACGATCCACGTCGACGACGACGGGCCCGGCATCCCGGCCGACAAGCGCGAGGACGTGTTCCGCCCCTTCTACCGGCTCGATGCGGCGCGCAACCAGGACCAGGGCGGCACGGGGCTCGGCCTCGCCATCGCGCGCGACATCGCGCGCTCGCACGGCGGCGATATCCAGCTCGGCGACAGTCCGCTGGGGGGCCTGCGGGCCACCGTGCGGGTCCCGGTCTGACGGCATCCGGTCGCCGCGTCGGGTGCCAGAGGCTCGCGCGACGCTATGCGCGAGGGCGAGCCGGCGCGCCGCGCGTCACTCCGCGGCGGCGGAAGGCTCGCGCGGGCCGGGCGCGGCCGGCACCGCGAAGGCTCCGCTGCGCTCACGCTCGGCCCGCATGGCCGAGGCCCGCACCTGGAGGAGGTCGCGCCGCGTCACGAGGCCGACGAGCCGGCCGCTGCCCGGGTCCGTCACGGGGACGCGACCCCGGCCGGTCGCCAGCATGACGTCGAGCGCGTGACCGGCGACGTCCTCCGGATGCAGCCCCGACAGCGACGCGTCCGACACAAGCGCGCCGAGCGGCTCGTCGCCGCCCGCCCCTTCGGCCGTCCAACCGAGGACGTCGGCGCGCGTCACCATGCCGACCGGGCGCCCCGCGCCGTCGACGACCGGATAGGCCCGGTGTGCGCCGTCCGCCACGCGCGCCATGGCGAGCGAGACCGGCATGTCGGCCGGCATGGTCTCGACCGCGCGGGTCATGATCTCGCCGACCCGGGTCAGTTCGTAGGGGTCGACACCGTATTCACGGGTGATGTGCTGGCCGCGGCGCGCGATCTTCTCCGTCAGCATCGAGCGGCGCAGCAGCAGCACCGTCACGGCATAGGCGGCGCCGGTGGCGGCCAGCAGCGCCGGCAGGGCCGCGAGGTCGCCGGTGAGCTCCACGGCGAACAGCGCCCCGGTGAGCGGCGCCCGCATGGTCCCACCCAGCATCGCCGCCATGCCGAGGAGCGCCCAGAAGCCGGGATCGCCCGGCAAAACCGCGCCGACCAGCCAGCCGAGGGCACCACCGAGGATCAGGAGGGGCGCCAGCACGCCGCCGGAGGTGCCGGACGAAAGGGCGACGACCCAGATGACGGCCTTGACGGCGAGGATCGAGGCGACGGCGCGCAGCGTCACGGAGCCGGTGAGGAGATCGGCGATGACGTCGTAGCCGACGCCCAGGGCCCTGGGTTCGACGAGGCCGCCCAGGCCGACCACGAGGCCGCCGAGCGCCGGCCACCACATCCAGTGCAGGGGGAGGCGCTCGAACAGGTCCTCGCAGCCGTAGAGCAGTTTCGTCGCCACAGTCGCGGCGAGGCCGGCCGCGACCCCGACGAGGACGGCGGCGCCGATGCCGGGCGCCACGGCCGGCGCGGTGGAGGCGAAGGGGAACAGGGGGCCCGCGCCGAAGAACAGGGGACGCCAGCAGAACGGCCGCCAGGGCCGCCGCCACCACGGGCACGAAGGAGCGGGGCCGCCACTCGAAGAGCAGGAGCTCGACGGCGAGCAGCACCGCCGCGACGGGCGTGCCGAAGATGCCGGTCATGCCGGAGGCCGCGCCCGCCACGAGCAGCGTCTTGCGCTCGGCCGCCGACAGGTGGAACATCTGGGCAAAGAGCGAGCCGATGGCGCCCCCCGTCATGATGATGGGCCCCTCGGCCCCGAAGGGCCCGCCGGTGCCGATCGACACGGCCGAGGACACGGGTTTGAGGATCGCCACCTTGGGGGACATGCGGCTGCCGCCGATGAGGATGGCCTCGATGGCTTCGGGGATGCCGTGGCCGCGGATCTTCTCGGAACCGAAGCGCGCCATGAGCCCGATCACGATGCCGCCGAGCACCGGGGCCGCCACCATCCAGACCCCGCGCGGCGCATCGGCCATGGGGCGCGCCACCGTGTCGAGCGCACCGAACCAGACGAGGTTGGTGACGAGGCCGATGAGCTTGAGGAGGCCCGCCGCCGCGAAGGCGCCGCCGCTGCCGACGACCAGCGCCATGGCGGCGAGCATGAGGAGGCGCGGATCCGCCTTGAAATCCGCGAGCCGCCGCTCGCCGACCCGCCCCGGCGCCGCACCCGTTCCCTGCCCCGACCTCGTCATCCCCGTCTCCCGCCTCGATCTGCGCTCCATATACATCGTATTACGATATATTCCAGGGGCCGGACGATGACGGGACGCGGCCGGACGATCGGCCCGGATCAGTACCGCGCGATCGCGGCCTTCCGGCACGAGTTGCGACGATTCCTGTCGTTCAGCGAGGCGGCCGCCACCGCCATGGGCCTGCCGGCCCAGCAGCACCAGGCCCTGCTGGCGATCGCCGGGCATGCCGGCGAGGGCCCTCCCTCGGTGGGGAGCCTCGCCGCCCATCTCGTCGTGGCGCCGCAGACGGCGGCCGAGCTCGTGGCCCGCATGGTGGAGGCTGGGCTCGTCACGAAGACGCCCTCCCTCACGGACCGGCGCCGCGCCGAGCTGGCGCTCACCGAGAAGGCGGACGGCCTGCTGGCCGCCCTGACGGAGGCGCACCTCGGCGAACTCGCACAGCTCGAGCCGGCGCTGGCGCGGGCCGTCGGACGCTCGCCGGCCCGCGGCCTCGGCGATGACGACCGGACACCGGGCGCGCGGCCGCGCCGGCGCTAATCCGCCGGTTCGGCGGCGGGACGACCCCGGGCGAGGTCGCGCAGCAGCAGCGCCACGACGCCGATGCCGAACAGCACGTCCACGGCCGACAGGACGGCGCTGCCCTGCCACAGGCTCGCGGCCGCGAAGGCGGCGAGCGCCACGTTGGTGACCAGCACGCGCGCCAGCACGTCGCGCACCGTGAAGCCGCGCGCCAGCGCCACCTGGTAGAAGTGGTGGCGATGCGCTTCCCACACCCGGTCGCGCCGCCGCAGGCGCCACAGCAGCGTCAGGCCGGTGTCGGCGATGACGTAGAGCGGGAGCAGGACCGCGGCCGCGAGGGCGCCGTGCGCGGCGAGGTCGAAGAGCGCGAAGGCCACCAGCAGCCCGACGGCGAGGCTGCCGACGTCGCCCAGGAACAGGCGCGCCACCGGCCGGTTGAACGGCGCGAAGCCCAGCAGGCCGCCGAGCAGCGCCACCGCCACCAGCCCGGCGGGCGGCGACAGCGCGCCGAAGAACCAGAAGACCGACAGGGCGGCGGTGACCGGCACGGTCCAGGCGACCGTCATCCAGTCCATGCCGTCCATGAAGTTGGTGAGGTTGATGAACCAAGCGCCCCCGACGACGAGGAGCAGGCGTTCGAGCGCCAGCGGAACCCAGGGCAGGACCCGCGCGCCGTCGGGCAGCGCCGCGACGGCGAGCCCCATGGCGATGACCTGGAGAGCGAGGCGCGGCAGCGGCGGCAGCGGCCGGATGTCGTCGACGACCCCCACCGCCCCGACCAGCACGGCGGCGGCCAGCACCGTCCACAGGCGCGACAGGTCGACGGCGTCGACCGCGAAGGGTGAGCCCGGGCCGAAGCCGAGCGCCGTCGGTCCCTCGCTGCCGAGCGCCGCGGCCCCGAACAGCGCGGCCAGCAGGGCGGCGGCCAGCACCGCGATGCCGCCGCCCTGGGGCGTCGGGACCGCGTGGGCGGAGCGGCCGTTGGGCCGGGCCAGCGCATAGCGCACGAGGAGCGGATGCAGGAGGCCGATGAGCAGGATCGCCCCGAAAGCCGTGACGGCGACCGAGAGCAGCCCGAAGCCGAACAGGATCAGGCCCGGGACGGAAACGACGGAGCTCATGATCGGGCCTTGGACCCCGGGCGTTTCAGGGTCGGCAGGACCCGATTCCGGGCCGGCACCCGGTGTTCCCGAGCGAGGATCAACGGAGCCATGCGCGGGGCGTCTTGTTGCAGTTCATCGATCGACCTTATATCAGCCCGACTTTTCGCGACTGACCCAGAGCTCCCGATGCCCGGACACCTGTCCACACACCTGAAGCGCCTCGAATCCGAGGCCATCCATATCATGCGCGAGGTGGTGGCGGAGTTCCGGCGTCCCGTGATGCTGTACTCGATCGGGAAGGACTCGACCGCCATGCTGCACGTGGCGCAGAAGGCCTTCTACCCGGCCAAGCCGCCCTTCCCGCTGCTGCATGTCGACACGACGTGGAAGTTCCGCGAGATGATCGCCTTCCGCGACGAGGCGGCGAGGCGCGCCGGCATGGAGCTGATCGTCCACGTGAACCAGGACGGGCTGCGCCGCGGCATCTCTCCGGTGGCCTCCGGGTCGTCGGTCCACACCCAGGTGATGAAGACCGAGGGCCTGCGCCAGGCGCTCGACCAGCACGGGTTCGACGCGGCCTTCGGCGGCGCCCGGCGCGACGAGGAGAAGAGCCGCGCCAAGGAGCGCATCTTCTCGCACCGGTCCGAAGCCCACGCCTGGGACCCGCGCAACCAGCGCCCGGAACTCTGGCACCTCTACAACACGCGCATCCGCCAGGGCGAATCGATGCGCGTCTTCCCGCTGTCGAACTGGACCGAGTTCGACGTGTGGGACTACATCCAGGCCGAGGAGATCCCGGTCGTCCCGCTGTATTTCGCCAAGGAGCGCCCGGTGGTGGAGCGCGACGGCGCTCTCATCATGGTCGACGACGACAGGCTGCCGCTCAAGGCGGGCGAGACGCCGCAGATGCGCCGCGTGCGGTTCCGCACCCTCGGCTGCTACCCGCTGACCGGGGCCGTCGTCTCCGATGCCGCGACGCTGGACGACGTGCTGGCCGAGATGCGCGATTCGACCACGTCGGAGCGGCAGGGCCGCCTCATCGATTCGGACGAGGCCGGCTCCATGGAAAAGAAGAAGCGGGAAGGGTATTTCTGATGGCCGGCGACGCGAAGCACTTCGCCCTTCCCACCCTGCGCTTCCTCACCTGCGGCTCCGTCGACGACGGCAAGTCGACGCTGATCGGGCGCCTGCTCTACGAGCAGAAGTCGATCTTCGACGACCAGCTCTCGGCGCTCGAGCGCGATTCCAAGAAGCACGGGACGGTGGGCGACGACATCGATTTCGCGCTGCTCGTCGACGGGCTCGAGGCCGAGCGCGAGCAGGGCATCACGATCGACGTCGCCTACCGGTATTTCTCGACCGCGAACCGCGCCTTCGTGGTGGCGGACACGCCGGGGCACGAGCAGTTCACCCGCAACATGGCGACCGGCGCCTCGAATGCGGACCTCGCCATCCTGCTGGTGGACGCCCGCAAGGGTCTCCTGCCCCAGACGCGCCGGCACGCCTACATCGTGTCGCTGCTCGGCATCCGCGACGTGGTCCTGGCGGTCAACAAGATCGACCTCGTCGGGCACGACCAGCATGTGTTCTCGGAGATCGTCCGCGACTTCGAGGCCTTCGCGGCCCGGCTCGACTTCCGCACCGTGACGCCGATCCCGGTCTCGGCGCGCTACGGCGACAACCTCAGCGAGCCCTCCGCCGCCATGCCCTGGTACACGGGGCCGACGCTGGTGGGCTTCCTCGAGACCGTGGAGGTGCGCGACGCGCGGGCCGCGGGACCGTTCCGCCTGCCCGTGCAATGGGTCAACCGGCCCGACCTCGACTTCCGCGGCTATGCCGGAACGGTGGCGGGCGGCCGCGTGGCGCCGGGCGACGAGGTGGCGGTCTCGGCCTCGGGCCGGACCACCCGCGTCACCCGCGTCATCGCGTCGGGTGCCGACGTCGAGAGCGCCGAGGCGGGCGATGCCGTCACGCTGACGCTCGCCGAGGAGATCGACATCGCGCGCGGCGACCTGCTCGCCTCCCCCAAGGACCGGCCGCCGGTGGCGGACCAGTTCGCCGGCCACGTCATCTGGATGAGCGAGGAACGCCTGTTGCCGGGCCGGTCCTACCTCATGAAGATCGCCACCCGGGTCGTCCCCGTGACGGTGACGGACCTCAAGCACCGGGTCGACATCAACTCGCTCGAACACCATGCCGCCAAGACGCTGGGGCTGAACGAGATCGGCTTCTGCAACTTCGCCGCCTCCGCGCCGATCGCCTTCGATCCCTACCGCGAGAACCGCGACACCGGCGCCTTCATCCTGATCGACCGCACCACCAACGCCACCGCGGGGGCCGGCATCGTCGACTTCGCGCTGCGCCGCGCCACCAACATCCACTACCAGGACCTCGCCGTCACGAAGGAGGCCCGCGCCGCCATCAAGCACCAGAAGCCCGCCATCCTGTGGTTCACGGGCCTGTCGGGTGCCGGCAAGTCGACGGTCGCCAACATCGTCGAGACGAAGCTCCACGCCCGGGGTGTCCATACCGTGATGCTGGACGGCGACAACGTCCGCCACGGCCTCAACAAGGACCTCGGCTTCACCGACGCCGACCGGGTCGAGAACATCCGCCGCGTCGGCGAGGTGGCGAAGCTGATGGTGGAGGCCGGCGTCGTGGCGCTCTGCTCCTTCATCTCGCCCTTCGCGGCCGAGCGCCGGAGCGTGCGCGAACTCGTCGAGCCGGGCGAGTTCGTCGAGGTCTTCGTCGACGCACCGATCGAGAGCTGCATCGCGCGGGACCCGAAGGGCCTCTATCGCCGCGCCCTCGCCGGCGAGATCCGCAACTTCACCGGCATCGACCAGCCCTACGAGCGGCCGGAGCAGGCCGAGATCACCCTCGCGGCCGGCACGACGCCGCCGGAGGTCCTGGCCGACGAGGTGATCGCGGCCCTGGAGGACCGCGGCATCATCCAACGCTTCTGAGCGTCGCCACGCATCCCGCGGGTCGGGCCGGCCCGGCCCGCGGGTGCCCGGAGCCGACCGGAATGACGGTTGCATGCAGTGCAGGAGGAACCGGTGCTGCGGCCCGTCTGCCCAGCTTTTCACCATTTGTCGGACAAAGCCGAACCGGTCGCAAACAGCGTTTGACAGACAGCCGAACCGCCCCACTAATGCGCGCGTCCGAGCGGCGAGAACGCTGCCGGGATCGACGGATTCGTCCTCATCGACCATGGCGTCCCGGTCTGGCGATGGGGTCTTCGCAAGGGAGTGGAACGTGATCAATAGACGGACGTTTGCCGGCTTGGCCCTGGGCGTTATGGCCCTGTCTTCGACCGCGCTGACCCCGGCCTACGCCGCCAAGGGTGATCTCATCGGCGTCGCCATGCCGACCAAGTCGTCGGCCCGCTGGATCGACGACGGCAACAACATGGTGAAGCAGCTCGAGGCCAAGGGCTACAAGACCGACCTCCAGTATGCCGACGACGATATCCCGAACCAGCTCGCCCAGATCGAGAACATGGTCACCAAGGGCGCCAAGGTCCTGGTGATCGCGTCGATCGACGGGACGACCCTGACGGACGTGCTCGCCAAGGCCCACGATGCCGGCGTGAAGGTCATCGCCTACGACCGCCTCATCAAGGGTTCGCCGAACGTCGATTATTACGCGACCTTCGACAACTTCAAGGTCGGCGTGCTGCAGGGCACCAGCATCATCGATTCGCTGGGCCTCAAGGACGGCAAGGGCCCCTACAACATCGAACTGTTCGGCGGCTCGCCCGACGACAACAACGCCTACTTCTTCTACGACGGCGCGATGTCGGTGCTCGGCCCCTACCTCAACTCGAAGAAGCTGGTCGTACAGAGCGGCCAGACCGGCATGAGCAAGGTCTCGACCCTGCGCTGGGACCCGGCGGTGGCCCAGGCCCGCATGGATAACCTGCTGTCGGCCTATTACACCAACAAGAAGGTCGACGCGGTCCTGTCGCCCTACGACGGCCTGTCGATCGGCATCCTGTCGTCGCTCAAGGGCGTCGGCTACGGCTCGGGCGACATGAAGTACCCGGTCGTCACCGGCCAGGACGCCGAAGTCCAGTCCGTGAAGTCGATCATCGCGGGCGAGCAGACCTCGACCATCTACAAGGACACGCGCGAACTCGCCAAGGTCGTGGTGTCCATGGTGGACGCGCTCCAGAACGGCTCGCAGCCCGACATCAACGACACCAAGACCTACGACAACGGCAAGAAGGTCGTCCCCTCCTACCTGCTGAACCCGGTCCTGGTGACCAAGGCCAACTGGAAGCAGGTGCTGGTCGACGGCGGCTACTACAAGCCCGCCCAGCTCGGCCAGTAAGGCCTGCGGCTCCCGCGCGGGCTCGACCGGAGCCCGCGCGGGCCACCACGGCGATGCGGGCGGCGCGCCGCCCGTATCCGACCTGAGACGTTTCCCGGACGGGCGTTCGACCGATGCGGCGCCGCGCGCCGGTCCCCGCGGGTCGGCCTCATCGGGCCGCCCGATCTCGACCGGCGGATGCAGGGCCGCCCATGGCGCCGATGCCGCAGGACACCGAAGATTGCGCGGCACGAACCTCTCGGGCTAAGGTTCCCCCAACCACGCCGACGAGCAGCGGATAGAAGTGACAGCATGAGCCCGATCCTGGAAATGCGAGGGATCACCAAGACCTTCCCGGGCGTGAAGGCGCTCGATAACGTCAACCTCGTGGTGCAGCCCGGTGAGATCCACGCGATCTGCGGCGAGAACGGTGCCGGCAAGTCGACGCTGATGAAGGTCCTGTCCGGCGTCTATCCGCACGGCTCCTACTCGGGCGACATCCTCTACGAGGGCCAGACGGTCTCGTTCCGCGACATTTCCGAATCCGAACATCTCGGCATCATCATCATCCACCAGGAGCTGGCGCTCGTACCGCTCCTGTCGATCGCCGAGAACATGTTCCTCGGCAACGAGACGGCGCGTTTCGGGATCATCGACTGGGACCGCGCCTTCGCCCGCACGCGCGAACTCCTGGCGCTCGTGGGCCTGGCCGAGAACCCCGAGACGCTGATCACCAACCTCGGCATCGGCAAGCAGCAGCTCGTCGAGATCGCCAAGGCGCTCGCCAAGCGCGTGAAGCTGCTGATCCTCGACGAGCCCACCGCCTCGCTGAACGAGAGCGACAGCGAGAAGCTGCTGAACCTTCTGCTCGGCTTCAAGAAGCAGGGCATGTCGTCGATCATCATCTCGCACAAGCTGAACGAGATCTCCAAGGTCGCCGACCAGATCACCATCATCCGGGACGGGACCTCGGTCGAGACGCTCGACTGCCGGCGCGACGCCATCACGGAAGACCGGATCATCAAGGGCATGGTCGGGCGCGACATGGAGAGTCGCTACCCGCCGCGCACGCCCAAGATCGGCGGTCCGCTGCTCGAGATCCGCAACTGGAACGCCTACCACCACGTCCATGTCGAGCGGGCGGTCTGCAAGAACATCAATCTCACGGTCCGCCGCGGCGAGATCGTCGGCATCGCGGGCCTGATGGGCGCGGGCCGCACGGAACTCGCCATGAGCGTGTTCGGCCGCTCCTACGGGCAGAACATCTCCGGCGAGGTGACGATGGACGGCAAGGCCGTCGACGTGTCGACGATCACCAAGGCCATCGCGGCCGGGATCGCCTATGTCACCGAGGACCGCAAGCAGCTCGGCCTCGTGCTCGACGAGAACATCACCAAGAACACGACGCTGGCCAACCTGCCCGGCGTGTCGAGCGCCATGGTGATCGACGCGGACCGCGAATACGTCGTCGCCAGCGACTACCGCTCCAAGCTGAACATCCGCTCGTTCGGGGTCGAGCAGCAGGCCGTGAACCTGTCCGGCGGCAACCAGCAGAAGGTGGTGCTGTCCAAGTGGCTGTTCACCAAGCCGGAAGTGCTGATCCTCGACGAGCCGACGCGCGGCATCGACGTCGGCGCCAAATACGAGATCTACTCGATCATCAACGCGCTGGCCGACGAGGGCAAGGGCGTGCTGATGATCTCGTCCGAGATGCCTGAACTGCTCGGCATGTGCGACCGGATCTATGTGATGAACGAGGGCCGTTTCGTGGGTGAGTTCCCGGGCAAGGAGGCGACCCAGGAGATCATCATGCGCGCCATCATGCGATCGAAGGAACTCCACTGATGAGCTCTGTCAACGCACCGGGCGGGATCGACCCCGCGAACGTCGCTCATCCCAAGCCCGGTCCGCTCCCGGCCGCCAAGACCGAGACCGGCTCGGGCCTGCGCCGCCTGCTGGCCAACGGCAACTTCCGCGACTACGGCCTGCTGATCGCGCTCGCGCTGATCATGCTGTTCTTCGAGTTCAAGACCGGCGGCGTGCTGTTCCAGCCGCTGAACCTCACCAACCTGATCCTGCAGAACAGCTACGTCGTCGTCATGGCGCTCGGCATGCTGCTGATCATCGTGGCGGGCCACATCGACCTCTCGATCGGTTCCATCGTGGGCTTCGTCGGGGCGCTCGCGGCGGTGCTGATGGTCCAGGGCCTGCATCTCGGCCTCGGGTTCATCGGGCTCGATGCGGTCGGCTTCGACATCCCGCCGATGAATTACGGGCTCGCCACGGTGATCTGCCTCGTGGTGGGCGGCCTCGTGGGCGCCGCCCAAGGCTACTTCGTCGCCTATTTCGGCATCCCGAGCTTCATCGTCACGCTGGCCGGCATGCTGGTGTTCCGCGGGCTGACGCTGGCGGTGCTGAACGGCGCCTCCGTGGGCCCGTTCCCGGACGTGTTCCAACTGCTCGCCAAGGGCTTCTTCCCCAACTTCGCCGGCCCCTGGACCTCGGTCATCATCGCGGCCCTGATCGCGGTGCTGTTCATCGGCATCAGCCTGCGGCGGCGGTCGGTGCGCCAGGCGCATGGCGTGGTGGCCGAAAGCATGCTGGCCTTCGTGCTGCAGAACGGGCTGCTGGCGGTGCTGCTGCTGGGCTTCGCCTACCAGATGGGGTCGTACCGCGGCCTGCCCAACGTGCTCATCATCATGACGGTGCTGGTGCTCATCTACCGCTTCGTCACCAACAAGACCACGGTCGGCCGGCGCATCTACGCGCTCGGCGGCAACGTCAAGGCCGCGCGGCTGTCCGGCATCAAGACCGATCGCCTGACCTTCCTGACCTTCGCCAACATGGGCGTGCTGGCGGGTCTCGCCGGCATGATCTTCGCGGCCCGGCTCAACACCGCGACGCCGAAGGGCGGCCTCGGCTTCGAGCTCGACGTGATCGCGGCCTGCTTCATCGGCGGCGCCTCGGCCTCGGGCGGCGTCGGCAAGGTGACGGGCGTGGTGATCGGCGCCTTCATCATCGGCGTCATGAACAACGGCATGTCGATCCTCGGCATCGGCATCGACTATCAGCAGGTCATCAAGGGCCTCGTCCTGCTCGGCGCCGTCTGCCTCGACCTCTACAACAAGCGCGCCGCGGCCTGAGGGCGGCGGGGCCTGCCGCGAGCCTCGCGGCGGGCCCAGCCCCGGCAGCGGACCTTACGCGCGGCGCACCAGGCGGGCCGCGAAGAAGCCGTCGAGACCGATCAGGACGGGCTCGTCGAGCCGGGCGGGATGGCAGGGCAAAGTCCTCAGCTCGCCGAGCGGCGTGACGCTGGCCGACAGGCCCCCGATCTCGTCCGCCGTGATGGGCGAGCGCATGAGGTCGGGGTTGCGGCGCAACACGGCCACGATCTGGGCCTCTCCCTCCTCGGGCTCCAGCGAGCAGGTGCAGTAGACGAGCCGTCCGCCGGGCTTCAGCAGCGAGGCCGCGCGATCGAGCATGCGGGCCTGGAGGGCGGACAGCGACGTGATGTCGGAGGCGCGCTTGGTCCAGCCGACGTCCGGGTGGCGCCGCATCGTGCCGGTGGCGGTGCAGGGCGCGTCGAGCAGGATGGCGTCGAAGGCCTGCGCCGAATAAGCCGTCACATCCGCCACCTCGGTCTCGGCACTGAGGCCGAGGCGCTCGAGGTTGACGGCGAAGCGTTTGAGGCGCTCGGCCGAACGGTCGACCGCCGTCACGGCCGCACCCGTCAGGCAGAGCTGCGCGGTCTTGCCGCCCGGCGCCGCGCACAGGTCGGCGACGCGCTCGCCGGCTTCGGCGGCGAGCAGCCGCGCCGGCAGGGCCGCGGCGGCGTCCTGCACCCACCAGCCGCCCTCCGCATAGCCCGGCAGGTCCGGCACCGGCACGCCGCTGCGCAGCCGGATCGATCCCGTGGCGAGCAGGTCACCCCCCAGCCGCTCGGCCCAGCCGGCCGGGTCCGACTTGACGGTGATGTCGAGGGGCACTTCGGCCCGATGAGCCGCCGCGATGGCGCGCGCGGTCTCCTCGCCGTAGGTCTTGCGCCAGCGCAGCGCCAGCCAGGCCGGGGTATCGACGAACGGGTCGTCGCTGTCGTGCTCCCCGCGCTGCCGGGCGACGTTGCGGGCGACCGCATTGGCGAGCGCCGCGAAGCCCTGGCTCGCCGGATCGAGCCGCACGGCCTGCACGCAGGCATTCACGGCGGCGTGGTCCGGGATGTCCAGGAACAGGATCTGCGCCGCCGTGACGATGAGGATCCATTCGAGCTGGCCGCTCTTCTTGGGTAGCCCCTTGTCGAGCAGGCGGCCGAGGAACCTGCGCAGCGTGCCGAGGCGCCGGAGCGAGACGACCACGATGGAGCGGGCCAGCGCCCGGTCCCGCTCGTCGAGTCCGGTCGGGAACCGCTGGTTCTGCGCCGCGGCCGCGAGGGCGTCGTCGAGGCCCCGGCCGTTCATCACGATGTCGCTCAGCGCCGTCGTCGCGGCGAGCCGGCTGGCGAGGCCCGGCGGCAGTTCCACCGGCGGCGCGGGCGACCGCATGCCGGGCTTCGAGCGCTGCGGACGACCGGGAGGCGGCTGGACCGGCATCGCTCAGGCCACCGTCGCGGAGGAGGAGACGCGAGCGGCCCGGGCGGCCGCGTTCGACAGGGGCATGGAGGGCCTTCAACCGATTGGCTGGCCGTCTGGCCGGACGGCCAACGGCAACCTACTTCAAGGGAGACAGGTTCATGAACCTGGATCGGTCACCGTGCCCAGGAATGGTGGTGGAAGCGTGATGAACGACGACCCTACGGAAGGATCAGGCCTCGACAGTGCCAGGTCAAGCCGCGAATCGGCTGGAGCGGCGCCACATCATGCCACGGCGGCAGAGCGTGCCCTCGCCGAGGCGGAACAGCGGCGCAGGATGCGGAACGGCTTCGAGCCGCCTCGTCCGCGCGAGATCAACGGGCGCCAGGGCCCGGAACCGGTGCGCTACGGCGATTGGGAGAACAAGGGCATCGCGTCCGACTTCTGATCGGCCGGGCGCTTCTCGAGGCGAACGCCGGCGGCCGCGCCCCTCGGACGCGGCCGCAGGCGTTCGTGGTCGAGCGTGCCGCGCCTTCAGACGTCGCGCGAGCCGGGGGCGAGCGTGTCGCCGGCCTTGTTGACGACGGTGCGCGCGTTGTCGCCGACGTCCTTGACGAACCCGTGCAGGTTGTCGCTGGCCGAGTGCCGCACGTTGTCGACGGCTTCTCCGGCCGCCGCGCGCAGGCCGTCGATCTCGTGACGGGCCGCATCGGTCGCGGTATCGCGCAGACGGTGGGCCGCGGAGCCCATCAGGCTGTCCTCGGTCTCGGTCATCGGCAGAGCCGCCCCGATGGCGGCGCCGACGGCGAGGCCGATGGCGCCGAGGATCAGGGGCTGCTCGTCGAACAGGGTCGAGAGCTTGGACTTCACTTCGCCGCGGTCGTGGGGGAGGTAGCGCGACAGGTTCTGCATGGTGTCACCGGCTTGCGAGCGTGTGGATCGGAAGGCGTCCGAGGCGTGGTGCCGAAGCGTCGCGCCGGGCTCCTGGGGACCGGCGGCCATGCCGGAGGCCGGCTGGAACATCCCGGGATCGCGCAGGAGCGGCGGCCGCGAGGTGGTTTGGCCCGTGGCGCGGGCCGGAAGCGGGCGCGCAGCCGCGCCGCGCGTGTCTGCCCCGCGCGAGCGGCCCGCGAAGACCCGGGCGATCATGGCGGAACCGGCCGCGATGAGCACCGCCGGGATGGGATATTGCTTGGCGACGCTGACGATGTTGTCCGCCACCGTCGAGGCGCCGATGCGGGCGTTGGTGACGACCTCGACGACCACGTTCTCGGGCCTCAGGTTGTCGCGCAGCTGCTCCAGCGTCGAGGCGAGATGGGCGCGGGTGTCCTCCGCCTCGTGGGCGACCTCGCTGGACGATTGCCGACCGATGTCGCCGCTCATTTCACCTGCTCCTTCACAACGACGGCATCCTTGCCGAGCTGGTCGATCGTTCGCGTGGGCATGAGGTTGTCGCTCGAGAGTTGGTTGAGGCCGATGTACAGGGCGATGGCGCCGATCACCGCGAACACGCCGCCGACGATGAAATAGGCCAGCCAGGCGACCACGCCGAAGAAGATGACGAGTTGCACCACGCCGAACAGGATGATGAACAGGCCGACCAGCAACAGCACGGCCGCGACGAGAAGGACGATGACGGCGTGGATGGCGAGCGAGATCTTCTCCGAGATCTCGGTCCTGACGAGGCGGATCTCCGTCTCGAACAGGGATGTCATCTGCGACAGAGCGTCGGCGAAGAGGGACGGCGTCGACGGACGCCCTGAAGTTTCGGTCATGCCGGGGCTCCTGCTCCGCGCCGTCAGAGCGCGGTGTCGCCGAAGCGCGACGGCTCGTCGATCAGCGGCGCGTCGCTCTTGAAGAACCGCGCCAGCGCGAACCCGGCCAGCACGGCACCGCCGAAGAAGGCGACGGGCTGGCGGCGGCCGAAGTCCGCGATCGTCGCGAAGACGTCGCCGATATCGCGCGAGCGGACGTCGTCGGCGATGCGGTCGACGCCGTCCGCCGCGGAGCGGACGAGGCGCGCCATCTGCGGGCTGGTCTTGTCGAGGTCCCCGGCGGCCGAATGGGCGGCCTTGGCGACGCCGGCGATCTTGTCGGCGCTGGCGGCTTTCTGCTGGTCGACGATCTCGTTCAGCCGCGCGCGGGCCTGCTCGGCGATGGAGGCCGCCGCTCCCTTGGCGTCCTGCGCCGCCTTGGAGGCCTGGTCGCGCAGGTCGGCGGCCGCATCGCCCGTGTGGCCGGCGCCGGGCGCCTCGCCATGGCCGTAGCGGTCCGAGACGCTGTCGGCCGCGGCCTTGGCGCTGTCGGCGGCATCGCGCCGGAGGTCCTGGAAGCGGGCGTTCAGATCGTCCTTGGCCCGGGCCGCGTTACCGCCGAAGCTCGCACTCGAACCTGTGTCGAAAGGGTCTGCCATCGCGTCCTCCAGCCAGCGGGGGCCGGGGGCGCCACGTGCGCCGCCTCCACCCCCCTCGTCGGCGAGCCAACGTAGCGAAAGAGCGGGCGGTTCCGGCGCCGTTCCGCCGGCCGGGAGGAAAACCCGTCGCGGGCCGCCGGCCGGTAACCCGAGGCCGGCGCGAAGCCCGCCCCGCGGCCGGCTCACGGCATCATGACGACGGGCGTGCCGACCGACACGCGGTCGAAGAGGTCGACGATATCGCGGTTGAACATGCGGATGCAGCCGTAGGAGGCCGCCGTGCCGATGGTGGTCGGCCGGTTGGTCCCGTGGATGGCATATTCGCCACCGGTCAGCGTCAAGGCCCGCATGCCCATCGGGTTGCGGGACGAGCCACCGGGAATGTAGTCGGGCAGCCACGGCTCGGCGCGTTTGACCTCGGCCGGGGGCGCCCAGGCCGGGTTGCGGTACTTGCCGTCGATGGCGACCGTGCCGCGCCATTGCTTGCCGGACCGGCCGACCGCGACCGGATAGGAGATGGGCGAGGCCTCGCCGGTCATGAGGTAGAGACGGCGGCGCGACTGGCTGATGACGATCGTGCCCGGCGCGTAGCCGGCGGGGTCCGCGTAGACCTCCGCCCGGGCCGGCGACACGGCCGTGTAGAGCACGACGATGGCGGCGGCCACGAGGCTGCAGGCCAGCAGCAGGTGGGCCACGATGGGGCCACGGCTGCCGCCGGGCCGCCGGTCGAAGCCCGCGCGAGGGATGAACTCCATGGATGACGCTCCCTGGCCGATCTCGGCCGGCCATTGCGGCAAGTTGCGCTTCGGCGGCTGAACGGCGGGTTACGCGCCCGGGGAGGCCCCGCCCGACCTGCCGGGAGGGTGAACAATTAAGCGCGACATCGGTTCGCCGTCCGTCGGCGCCAAAGCGTGCCGCTCAGCGCCGGTTGGCCACGAGGTCGTCCACCACCGAGGGGTCGGCGAGCGTCGACGTGTCGCCGAGCGAGCCGAGTTCGTTCTCGGCGATCTTGCGCAGGATGCGGCGCATGATCTTGCCCGAGCGCGTCTTGGGCAGGCCCGGCGCGAACTGGATGACGTCCGGCGACGCGATGGGGCCGATCTCCTGGCGGACATGGGCGATGAGCTGCTTGCGCAGGCCGTCGCTCGGCTCGATGCCCTGCATCAGCGTGACATAGGCGTAGATGCCCTGGCCCTTGACGTCGTGCGGATAGCCGACGACGGCGGCCTCCGACACGGTGTCGTGCGCCACGAGCGCGCTCTCGACCTCGGCCGTGCCCATGCGGTGGCCCGACACGTTGATGACGTCGTCGACCCGCCCCGTGATCCAGTAGTCGCCGTCCGCGTCGCGCCGGCAGCCGTCGCCGGTGAAATACTTGCCCGGATAGGCCGAGAAATAGGTCTCCTCGAAACGCTTGTGGTCGCCGTAGACGGTGCGCATCTGGCCCGGCCAGCTGTCCGCGATGACGAGGTTGCCCTCGCAGGCGCCCTCCAGCACCTTGGCCTCCGCGTCCACCACCTCGGGCCTCACGCCGAAGAAGGGCCGTGTGGCCGAGCCGGGCTTGAGGCGGGTGGCGCCGGGCAGCGGCGTGATGAGGATCCCGCCGGTCTCGGTCTGCCACCAGGTGTCGACGATGGGGCAGCGGTCGTCACCGACGACCCGGTGGTACCAGTCCCAGGCTTCCGGGTTGATGGGCTCGCCCACCGAGCCGAGCAGGCGCAGGCTCGCCCGGCTGGTCCGCCGCACGGGCTCGTCGCCCGCCCCCATGAGGGCCCGGATGGCGGTCGGTGCCGTGTAGAGGATCGACACCTTGTGCTTGTCGACCACCTCCCACATGCGCGACACGCTGGGGTGGTTGGGCACGCCCTCGAACATCACCGTCGTGGCGCCGTTGGCGAGCGGGCCGTAGATCATGTAGCTGTGGCCCGTCACCCAGCCCACGTCCGCCGTGCACCAGTAGATATCGTCCTCGTGCAGGTCGAAGACGTATTGGTGCGTCATCGACGCATAGACGAGGTAGCCCGCCGTCGTGTGCAGCACGCCCTTGGGCTGGCCCGTCGATCCCGAGGTGTAGAGGATGAACAGCGGCGCCTCGGCCTCCATCTCCTCGACCGGACAGTCGGTGCCGACGGCGGCGGCGAGGTCGTCGTAATAGGCGTCGCGGCCCTCCTGCATGGCGACGTCGGCGCCGGTGCGCTTCACCACCACCACGTGCTCGACGGTGCCGACCTTGGCGATCGCGGCGTCGACGTTCTTCTTCAGCGGCACGACGCGGCCGCCGCGCAGGGCCTCGTCGGCCGTGACGACGATGCGGGAGTCGCAGCCCGTGATGCGCCCGGCGAGCGCATCCGGCGAGAAGCCGCCGAACACGATGGAATGGACGGCGCCGATCCGCGCGCAGGCCAGCATGGCGAAGGCCACCTCGGGGATCATCGGCATGTAGATGGTGACGCGGTCCCCCTTCGAGACGCCGCGCCCCTTGAGCACGTTGGCGAAGCGGCAGACCTCGGCGTGGAGTTCGCGATAGGTGATGCGGCGGGAATCGCGCGGGTCGTCGCCTTCCCAGATGATGGCGACCTTGTCGCCCCGCTCGGCGAGGTGCCGGTCGACGCAGTTCAGCGCCACATTGGTGGTCCCGTCCTCGAACCAGGCGATCGACACGCCGCCCGGCGCGAAGGAGGTGTTCTTGACGCGCGAGAACGGCCGGATCCAGTCGATCCGCATGCCGTGCTCCCCCCAGAACCCGTTGGGATCCTTGAGGGAACGGGCATACATCTCCTCGTAGCGGTGGGCCCCGATCAAGGCCTTCTTCTTGAACGACTCCGGCACATCGTAAACGTGCTGGGACATGACGCCATCCTCCACGAGCCCGCAGGCTTCAGGCCGGCCTCTTCCGGACCGCATGGCGCAGACACTACAAAGCGGGACGCAGCGTCACAAGGCCGACGGCCGGCGTGCGCGGGCGGCGGAGGCCTGGAGCGTCCGGCCGCCGGTCAGGAGCAGTCCTTGGCCACGCGGTCGAGCGCCTGGCCGAGGCCGTTCAGCGAATAGGCGTCGGTGGCGACCGCCCCCTTGCTGCTCGGTGCCTTCACGACGAGGCGGCCGTGCTTCTTCATCACGCCGATGAGCTGGCCTTCCTGGGTCGAGTCCTTCATCCAGGCGTTCTGGCCCTTGGTGACGAGGTCGAAGTTCGACGAGCCCACCTCGGCCCGGGCGTCGCCGCTCCCTTCCTTGAGCGGCAGGCCCATGATGACGGAGACTTCGTTGCGCACGTGTTCGCCCGGGCGCGTCGAGATGAAGATGTAGCCCTGGTCGCGCTTCAGCGACGCCGGGGTGCGCTCCTTGGGCTGGGCCAGGGCGTAGCAGATCTTGCTCTTGGGACCCTGGGCTTCGTAGGCGCCCCAGTCGCCGTAGGACCCGACGAGGGTCGGCTTGGCGGAGAGCGTCTCCTTCTTGGCCTCGGGCGCCTTCGCGGCGGCATGCGCGGCGGGCTTCCTGTGCGCCGCCGCAGCGGCCGGAGCCGCCAGGAGGAGGCTCAGGCTCCCCGCCAGCGCCATGGCGGCCGAACCAGCCACGATCGGACGGCCCCGTCCCTTCAGCACACGGATCATGGAAGCTATCCCTTCGCGGTCGGCTCGAGCGCTTTCGCCTCCGGCGAATTCGCTCCAGCTTGAAATCGAGAGCTGTTTCATCGGCTTGGACTCGCCCAGGCGAGTCCGGGAAGGCCGGAACCGCTCCAGGTCCGGACTGCCGGCCGCCGTCCGCTTCGCCCCGCCGCCGGCGGGGCCGAGGGATCGAAGCGCACGTCGACGGGGCAGCCCCATCGTGGGCGGACCGTAACGCGCGATGCGTAAAGATTCACCCTTCCGTCTCTTCCCCCGGCCTCGCGGCGAAATTCGGGTGGCCTGTCGCCGGGGCGCATCGCCGATGCGCGGTGGGCTGCGGCATGCTCGACAGAGCGCCCGCGGGCGGCACGGCTCGGAGGCCTCGCCGCCCTCGGCCGGTGCTCCGCCGCGGCCGACGAGGGCGCGTTGCCGCTGGCGGCATCCTGCCGCATCGCCCGAGCGGGTCCGCCTGTCGTCCCCGCCGGACCGCGCGCCGCCGCACCGGGGCATCCGTAGCGCTGGGCCGCCGCCCTACCCCATGTTCTCCTTCACTTTCTCGACCAGGCCCTTGAGCGAGAACGGCTTTGCCAGGAAGTCGTAGACCGCCCCGTCGGGCAGGTTGCGCCGGAAGGCGTCGTCGGCGTAGCCCGACACGAAGATGACCTTGATGTCGACGCCGCGCTTGCGCAGCTCGCCGAACATGGTCGGCCCGTCCATCTCGGGCATCACCACGTCGGACACGATGAGATCGATGGTCTGGTCGGGCTCGAGCGCGATCTCCAGGGCCTCGGCGCCGGAGGCGGCCTCGATCACGGTATAGCCGCGCGACGTCAGCGCCCGCGCCCCGAAGGCCCGCACCGCATCCTCGTCCTCCACCAGCAGGATGGTGCCCCGCCCGGTGAGGTCGCTGTTGACGGGCTTGGCAGGGTCCTTCTTGGCCGCTTCCTCGACCGGGGCCGGCCGGTGGCGGGGCAGGAAGATGCGGAAGGCGGTGCCGCGCCCCAGCACTGAATCGCAGAAGATGAAGCCGCCCGTCTGCTTGATGATGCCGTAGACCATGGACAGGCCGAGGCCCGTGCCCTTGCCGACCTCCTTGGTGGTGAAGAAGGGCTCGAAGATCTTGGGCAGGATGTCGGGCGGGATGCCGGAACCGCTGTCCTCGATCTCCACCAGCACGTAGTCGGCCGGCGTCAGGGTCTTCTCGCCGAAGCCCGCCACTTCCGCCTCCGGCACGTTGCGGGTGCGGACCGTGATGCGGCCGCCGTCCGGCATGGCGTCGCGGCTGTTGACGACGAGGTTGATGACGACCTGTTCGAGCTGGTTGACGTCGGCCCGCACCAGCCACAGGTCGCGCCCGTGGTTGACGTCGATCTCGATCTTCTCGCCCACGAGCCGGCGCATCATGTTCTGCAGCTCGGCCACCACGTCGCCGAGCTGCAGGTCGACGGGCTGCAGCGTCTGGCGGCGCGAGAAGGCCAGGAGCTGGCGCACCAGGCCGGCCGCCCGGTTGGCGTTCTGCCGGATCTGCATGATGTCCTGGAACGACGGGTCGGTCGGCCGGTGGTTCGACAGCAGGAGATCCGAGTAGCCGATGATGGCGGTCAGCACGTTGTTGAAATCGTGCGCGACGCCGCCCGCCAGCTGGCCGATGGCCTGCATCTTCTGCGCCTGGGCGAAGCTTTCCTGCAGGGTGCGCTGCTCGGTGGTGTCGAGCGCGAAGATGTCGACGGTGGAGCCTTCGCCGCCCCGTGCCTCGTTGCCCGACACGAAGAGCCGCACCGAGCGGTCGGCCGAGCCGCCGAGCGTTGCGTCGATGGGCGGGATATCGCCCCGGCCCTCGGCGGCGGCCGCCACCGCGGCCCGCAGCGCCGCCTGGTCTCCGTCGGCGACGCCCGCATAGATGGACCGCGCCCGGTCGCCGCCCCGCAGGGCGTCGCCGAACAGGCGCACGAAGGCGGCGTTGGAGCGCAGGATGCCGCCCGAACCGTCCAGCGACGCGATCGCCATCGGGGTCGAGTTGAAGAACCGCGCGAAGCGCACCTCCGCGGCACGGAGGTCTTCGGCCGGTTCCTCGCCGGGGGCGCGGCTGATGACGAGCGTGCGCGAGGGCCCGGGCACCCGGTCCTCCGCGAAGGCGATGCGATGCAGCAGGCGCACCGGCAGGCTCTGCCCGCCGCGGCGCTTCAGGTCGACGTCGAACTGCTCGGTCTTGACCTCGCTCGGGGCGCCCGGCACGGCGGACAGCATGGCGGCGCCGTCGCCCGCCATGATGTCGCCGAGCGTCAGGCCGCCGGACCCCACCTGGGCGAGGTCATAGTCCAGCCATTCCGCCAGGGTGGCGTTGAGGTAGGAGAGCCGCCCGTCCGGCTCGGCCGAGAAGAAACCGGCCGGCGCATGGTCGAGGAAATCGATGGCGTGCTGGAGCTCCTGGAACACGTTCTCGTGCCGCTCGCGCTCGCGCGTGACGTCGGCGACGCTCCACAGCACGGCGCGCTTGCGGCCGGTGCGCTCGAGCGGACGCACCTTGACCCGGTACCAGCCGACCTCGGACACGCCGTCCAGCGCCGGCGACAGCCGGATCTCCTCGGCCGCCTTGCGGTGATCGCGGGCCGCCTGCGCCAGCCGGTAGACGGCCTCGGAGATCTCGGCCGGCCCCGAGAAGAGCCGTTCCACCGGGCGGATCTGCGTCGCATCGGCGGCGCCCGACATGGCGAGATAGGTCTCGTTGGCGTAGAGCACCCGCGCGTCGGCCTCGGTCACCAGCAGGCCCTCGCTGCCCGAATCGGCGATGAGCTTGGTCAGGTCGTTGCGCGCCGCCTGGCCGGAGAACTGCAGCAGGCCGACGGCGTAGAAGAACAGCGAGCTCAGCCCCACGATGGCCAGCAGGGCGAGCAGGCCCAGGGTGAAGCGGCCGGCCTGGTCCTGCGGCAGGACCGAATAGGAGCCTGCGGCCGCGACGAGGAGGATGGCGATGGCCAGCACCAGGAGCGGGCTGCCGGCGCGTTCCGTCCGGTCGACGGCCGAGAGGGGAGCGTCGGTCATGGGGCGACCCGGACCGGCAGGCGCGAGGGGGCACGAGCGGCTCGCCCGCGCCGCCCCGCTGACAACAGCCGCCGAAACCGGCTATGCATCGCCAAGGAGCGGCCTGGGGCGCTGACGCCCGGACCGGACCCGACCCCGTTAACCATTGATTAACCTTATTGAAGCGCACCTCGCACCTCGTGCTACAATTCAGCACTTGAGTGGGGCCTGTGTCGAGAGGCGAACGTTAGCATGCAGTCTTTGACCGCTTTTTACGAGGACAACAAGCTCCTGGCCTCCATGGCGGCGGTGGCGGTGGTCGTCCTCGTCCTCGCCGTGGTCTTCCTGCTCTACCGCCTCCTGTTCGGCCGCCCGCTGCGCACCTCCGCGGCGGCGCGCAACCGCCAGCCGCGACTCGGCATCGTCGACGCCTACGACCTCGACCGGCAGCGCCAGCTCGTGCTGGTGCGGCGCGACAACGTCGAGCACCTGATCATGATCGGCGGCCCCACGGACGTCGTGGTCGAATCGTCCATCGTGCGCACGCAGGCGGCGGCGCCGCCGCGCGACAAGGATGCCGGCGGCCCGCTGATCGGCACCGTCACGCCGCCCGGCGCCTTGCCGGCCACCGGCGCCCAGGCGAGCCTGGCGGCCGCCCCGCAGGCCGCCGCGCTGCCGCCGGCGGCCGCGGCCCGCACCGAACCCACGCTGGCACCGCGGGGCGAGCCCAACGCCGCTCCCCGCGGCGAGCCCCTTCCGCCCGCGGTGCGGACCGAGCCCTCGCTCGGCGCCGCGACGCCCATGCCGTCCCCCGCCGTCGAGCGCGCGCCGGTCGACCGCGGACCGCAGCGACCGATCGCCGTGCCGGACCCCGCCGCGCCCGCAGGCCCGCCCCAGCAGGCCGAACCCGGCCTCGCTCCGCCGCGTCCGGCTCCGGCGCGGCCCGCCGGGCTCCCGCCACGGCCGGCGACCGCGCAGGCCCAGCCGTCGCCCGGGCCGACCCCGGGCCCGTCGGCGCCGCAGGCCGCAGGCCCGGTGCCGGAGCGCCCCGCGGTGCCCCGCCCGCCCTTGCCGCCGCGACCGACGGTCCAGCGCCCGCCCCTGCCGCCGCGCCCGAACCTCGCGTCCAGCCTTCCGCCGCGTCCGACGCGCCCCTTGCCGACGCGCCCCGAGCCGGTCCGGCCGGAGCAGACCCGCACGGAGGGCGCCCGCCCCGAACCAGCCGCGCCCCCGAGCCCGCCCGCGGTCGCCAATGCCGGCCCCGGCACCGAGCCGGAGCCCCGCGTCGCCCGGGGTCCCGAGACCCCGCCCGGCGCGCGGACCGACGCGCCTGCGGCCCCGACCCCGCCGCGGACGATCGAGACGCTGGAGTCGCTCGAGGAAGAGATGGCGAAGCTGCTGGGCCGCCCTGCCCCGCGCCGCGACGGCTGACGCCGGCGGACCCGCGGCGCGGGCCCGTGCCGCGGCACGGTTCCGCGCCGCAGACGAGCCCGCCTCTGCGTTCAGAAGGTCGGCATGCCGGCCGGCAGCGGGACATCCTCACGGTCGCCGCCCGGCACGACGGGCGGGACAGCCCAGCCCGGCGGATCGACGACGTCCGAGCCCGGCCGCGGCTCGCCGCCGCCCGGGTCGCGGGCATCGTCTCCGCCGACCGGCGGGAAGGCCGGGGCGGCACCCGGGACCTTGGGGTCGGCGGGATCGTTGGGATCGTCGGCGGGCTTCGGCTTGTAGTCCGGCGGCAGGTCGGTCGGCATCGTCGTGCCTCCTCGTTGAGGGCTCGACGGGTCAACGTCCGGACGGCCCATCCGGTGCCATCGGCCGCGCACCACCGCTGGCATGCGCGTGACGAAGCCCCCTGCCCTCAGCGGGGCCGGGACGGCCGCAGCGTGAGATGGAGGTCCTGCCCGTTCAACAGGCGCAGTCCGAGATCGTAGATGGGCCGGCAGGACGCGCTCAGCATCCTGCGCTGGCCGAGGATGCAGGACAGGCCGTGGTCCTTCGCCGCGAGGGCGTTCGGGCAAAGCCGCAGCGCCTCGGCGAGGCAGGGCGACAATTGCCGCTGGACCTGCGGCGGGATCGCGAGGCGCGGCGTCGCACCGGCCGCCGCCGGGACGGCGAGCACCAGGACGCCGCACCAGGCGAGCCGCCGGGCCCGGGCCGCGAGGCCCTGGGTCTTGATGGGTCGGCGGGCACGGCGCCCGGGGGGCGAGGGCACGTGACCCGTCCGGGCGGGCTCGCTGGCGTCGGTCATGAGGGGCGTGGCGATGCGGCAGGTAGGCAGGCAAATCATGCATCCGGAATGCCGGCCCGGGCCGGAAGGTTCAGCCGACCCGGCCGCAGCGGGCCGGACCCCGCCGCCGCAAACAGGCCGGCGCGGCAGCAGGGGCAGACCGCTCGCCGCATGGAGCCAGCGGCAATGCGGGGTCAGCCATGCGAAGATCGTCATACACCCGTATGAATTTGTCAGGCATATAGGCCGTGCGCCTTCGGGCGTATGCCCTTCTTGGGCGTTTCCTCCCTAGACTTGGGCCGCTCGCCGAAAGGCTGAGCGGCCTCTTTCTTTGAGGCACCGCCAGGACGGTTTTGGGCGCGACGACGTCAGCGGCCGGTGCGCCGGATCGGCCGCGGGCGCGCCGAACAGGGGCCGTTCACGTCGCCCCTCATGGTCTGGCCATCGAGACGGGGTCGCCGCGATGCCGACGGAATCGGTCTCGCGGGTGCAGCGTAGATCTGCAGGCTCTCGGGCGGTCGCGCGCGTCTCTTGACGCCGTCGTCGTCGGGATGGAGGCGACCGATGCTGGGGATGCGCACGCCCGAACCTGCGGTTTCCGGTGGCGCGCGGGGTCGAACACCGCGACAGGGACTACTCTCCCCTCGTGCTTTCGATGCGTTATACGACCTCACCGGCGGTCGCAGGAGGCAGAATGGACCACCCGGCAAGGCACCTCCGCAGCGAGCCCACGCAGATGGTCGAGGCCAGCGAGATCGGCCCCGACCTGAACCCGGCCACGACCGAGACGTCGACTTCGTCTGGCAGGTTGGCGCGATAAGATCGAGAATGGCGACGCGCTCCAACGCCTCCGCGCGGGTCTTCTGAACCTCGCCGAGCATGAACAGGCCGAGTGCACCACGCAGATCACCCTGTAGGAGAGCGCCAGAGATGGTGGGTTCGAAGGTTTGGCACGGGACGGCCGTGAAGGCCCTCGTGGTGTTCGTGGTGGCGGTGATCGCCATCGGCGCGCGGCGCTGGCCGCAATTGATCAGCCCCGATGTCTGGGTCGAGGACGGCCTGACGGTCGTGCCGAGCTACGTCCATGACGGTTGGGCCGGCCTTTTCGATCCGGTGAACGGGTATCTCATCGTCCCTTCGAAGCTGACCACCTTCGTGGCCCTCACGCTCTCATTCGACCACTACGCTCTCGTGTCGACGATCCTCGCCATCGCGGCCCAGGCTGCCGTCGTCGTGGTGGTCGCCGTCGCGCCGACGGTGCTGGCAGCGCCCGTTCTGGCGGCGCTCCTAGCGCTGTTCCTGCCGATCGGATCCGAGGTCTATGGGCTGCCTCTGTTCGTATTCTGGTGGACGACCTTGCTGCTCATCCTGGCGCTCTTCTGGCGCGACGGAACGAGCCTCGGCTGGCGCGTCGCGGCGATCGTCGTGGGCGGCCTGTCGTCGCCCTTCGTGGTGGCTGCGTGGCCCGCCTTCGCCGTGCGAGCTGTCGTCGACAGGAACCGGGGCAACCTCGTAGCCCTCGTCGCAGCCCTCGCCCTGGCAACGGTCCAGGGCTCCATCATGATGCGCCTGCACGCGACCGGTGCGGAGCCTCCGTTCGAGGCGCTTCACCACATCCCCAGCCTCATCAGCAAATACTTCGGCACGGCGCTCTACAGCTTGGGGCAGCACGGGGCCGGGCCGTTCGGGGCAGCCGTGGTGATCTTCCTTGCCGGGGCAGTGCTCGCGATACCGCGCGAGCGGCGCCTCGTCTACGTCCTGCTCGCGCTCTGCCTGGCCGTCGCCATCTTCACGTCCGTGGCGCGCGTTCCAGTCGATGCTCCCCACCCGCTGCTGGCAGGCCCACGCTACTTCTTCTTCCCACTCCTGCTGACTGGCTGGATGCTGATCATGCTCGCCCAGGAAGCCCGGCGCAGCGTGGCCCTAATCGCGATGATCATTGCCGGCGCGTACGCGCCCTCGCTCGCCGCTTCGTTCCTTTACCAGCCCCAGGAGCCGAGGGAGCCTTGGCCGGATCAGGTGGCGGCCTGTGTCGCCGCACCCGACACCTACACGTTCGACATCCAGCTTGGTATTCCCAACCGATCGTGGGCGCTAACGCTGCGGGGCGACGACTGCCGCAAACTTGAAGCGACCGCTTGGTTCGACAGACATTCGCCGGAGGATGGCCGCCCGCCGCCCGTCGACGTTCGCTGAAGGAGCCGACGAACGGAACACAGACGATCCCTTGACGAGGATTGGCAAGGCTCTCGCCCACCGAGCCAAGTCGCCTGATCCGCTGCCGCGGCGGCGAGCTGTTCCGCTGCGCTACTCTCGCCCCGTTCCGCCGTTCTCGGCGCACGGCATGGCTGCCGCAGCTAGACTCTCAACCTAAGATCGTGATGCCCGCAGGGCAGCGCTGGGTCCAGTTCAGCTACGGATGCGATCGCCTGAACTCTGGAGGTGATGCCATGCCTCCATTGAAAAGCCGGAGATCGCCCAGGCGGTCCGGCCTGCGGCTTGCCGCCGCGATCCCGCTGTCGGGCGGGGCTTGCCATCTGGCAGGAGTTCGCCATATTTAAGCCAGATGAGGAGCGCGACGTGACGACTGCTGTCCTGCTCGATACCCGGCCCAAGACCTTCGCGCCCGAGCCGATCAGCCCCGAGGAGGCCGCGGCCATGTTCCGCGCTGCCGTCAACCTGTTCAGGCGCTGGGCGTTGACCGACGATCAGGCCGCGACGCTGCTCGATCTGCCGATCCGCACCTATGCCCGCTGGAAGGCGGGGGAACAGGGTCGCATCGACCGGGACACACGGGCCCGGCTGTCCAACCTGATGGGCATCCACAAGGCACTCCGCATCGTCTTTGGCGAGGCCGAGCGCGGCTACCGCTGGATCCGGGCGGCGAACGACGGCTTCGGCGGCCGCTCGGCGCTCGACGTCATGCTGGGCGGCGAACTCACCGACCTCATGCGCGTGCGCCGACTGCTCGACGCCGAGCGCGGCGGCTGGTGATCGACCGCGGCGCGGTCCCCGTCTCGCCGGTCGCGTGGGCGGGAGCCCGCCGGATCATCCGCAGCGTCTTCCCCCCGATCGACCTCTTCGAGGACATCGCCGAACCGGAGGACTGGCCGCTCCTCATCTCGGCCGAGCAGAAGACGAACCCGCGGCTGATGGACACGATCGGCAACCTCGACCTCGTCCCGGCCGCGCGCCGCGTGGGTGGTCCTGGCGCGAGCTACCTCATGGCGCCGTTCACCCATGTCAGCTTCGACCGGCCAAGCCGGTTCACGGGCGGCGCCTACGGCGTGCTCTATGCTGCGGACCGGTTCGAGACGGCGCTCGCCGAGACCATCCACCACCACCAGTGCTTCATGGCGCGGACCGCGGAGCCGGAAGGCTGGACGTCGCAGTTCCGCGAGATCGTCCTTGATGTCGCCATGCAGGCGCACGACCTGCGCGGCGATCCGGCCCGGTTCACCGAAGCGTTGATGCCGGACAGCTACGCCGAGAGCCAGGCCCTGGCGGCCGACCTGCGCGCCGCCGGCTCGGACGGGATCGTCTATCCGAGCTGTCGCCAACCCGGCGGCGAATGCGTTGCGCTGTTCCACCCCGACCTGGCGGCGAACCCCGTCCAGGGGCGGCACCTCGACTATCATTGGGATGGCAAGCGGGTCGATCTCTACCGCGAGCGCGGCGCCGGCGCCGTGTACCGGATCGAGGCTGGAGGATGATCGCCGCGACCCGCTCCGTTCTGCATCGGAGCGCGCTTGGACAGGCCGTGGCTTCTCTTCGCGTGGTCGCAACCCAGCTGCAGCGACGGCAAAGCCCCACGCGCTTCGCCCAAGTCGGTCACTGATGTCGCAAGCGGAACGTGGCGCACCCGTCAGGATTCGAACCTGGGACCTCTGCCTTCGGAGCTAGAAAAGACGGTTTCGCTCAAGTCTCCATTTGCACGCCAGAGCGCGCTAACCCACCGTGATCGACCGTCTTTCCCTGCATCAACTCCGAAAGCCAGCCGCTACGTCCACACCATCGACACTGCGCTGGTCATGGCCGCGGACTCCGTCGCCGGGTACATCTGCGGCTTGATGATCGGGGTCGAGGTCCGGCGGACCTCCTACGCGCTCGATCGAGCGTCGCGGCAGGCCGCGATGGACCGCCTCTTCGAGCAGACACTTGGTGCCGCTAGGGAGGCTGGGGCAGCGTGGCAAGGCGGCGCCGGGCGTAACGGCTCGACGCGTCCGTTGCAGATATCACACCATGTGTTATATGACCTCGCGGGTAGACGGCCGATGCGGATCTTCAAGAACAGTTGGTTCGCGCGGTTCGCCCGCAAGGAGCGCATCGGCGACGAAGCGTTGTGCGAAGCGGTGGCGCGTGCTGATCGCGGTCTGGTCGATGCCGATCTCGGTGGCGGCCTCATCAAACAATGGGTGGCGCGGCTCGGTGCCGGCCGCTCGGGTGGCTATCGGACGCTGGTCTTCTTCCGCGCCGGCGATCTTGCGGCGTTCGCGTTCGGCTTCGCGAAGAAGGACCGAGGCAACATCGACGCGGATGACGAGGAGCGGTTGAAAAAGGCGGCGAAGGTCACGCTGGACCTGACCGAAGACGACATGGACCGGCTGGTCGTGGTCGGGACGCTGATCGAGGTGCGATGCGATGACGAGGAAGACTGACAAGGCCTACCGGAGCGAGATCGCCGCCTCGCTTCACGAGATGATGGAAGGCGCGGCGGCGGCGGGCGTGATCGACAAGCAGACGATGCGGGAGTTCGACATCGCCTGTCTCGCGCCCGCCGAGCCTCTGCCCCCTGAGGAGATCAGAGCGATCCGCGAGCGCGAGCAGGTCTCGCAACCGGTATTCGCTCGGTATCTCAATGTCTCGAAGAACCTCGTCTCGGACTGGGAGCGCGGGGTGAAGCGGCCAGGCGGTCCGGCGTTGCGATTACTCAGTGTTGTTCGGAAGAATGGGCTAAGGTCGATCGCCTGATGTGGATCCGGGTTAACAACCGGCTCTGGCAGAGGATCTCATTTCGGATCATCTGTGGAAGGAGACAAAATACCTTTACTGGAAAACGACGTTCCGGACTTCGAAGTGGCCAGCCGCAGGCTTGCAAGCCTGCGTAAATCGGTTGGGTCCGGCCGCTCAAGAATCAGTTGCCTACGGCGATGGAGTGAGTTCATCCGAGAGCTTGACGGACATCGCTGTGTAGACAGCTACTCCCTCGAGCGATTGTGCGCGCATCACATTTGCCGGAAATCATTCATTGCTGCGACTCACGGAGGGCGAACACCGTACCCGAGCTGACCGGCACTGTGATGCCCAGGTGCTGCCCGGAACCTCGTCCCAGCGGGTCCATGCCGATCAGCGTCGAATTTGCAGGAGAAAAGTGGCGCACCCGTCAGGATTCGAACCTGAGACCTCTGCCTTCGGAGGGCAGCGCTCTATCCAGCTGAGCTACGGGTGCCCGGCGCGCTTTGCACGCGCCAGCACTAGCGCATCGCCGGCCGAGCCGCAAGGCGTGCGATCCGTTTGGGCGGGACCGAAAGCGTAGCCGCGGCGGCGGCGGCGACGCCTGCTCTGGGCAAATGCCCCTCCCCCTGCTATGCCGCGCGCATGACCGCGCAGAAGCTCGACAACATCCGCAATTTCTCGATCGTGGCCCACATCGACCACGGCAAGTCGACGCTGGCCGACCGGCTGATCCAGCACACCGGCACGGTGGCGCTGCGGGACATGAGCGAGCAGATGCTCGATTCCATGGACATCGAGCGCGAGCGCGGCATCACCATCAAGGCCCAGACGGTGCGGCTCGACTATGTGGCGGCCGACGGAAAGCCCTACGTCCTCAACCTGATGGACACGCCCGGCCACGTCGATTTCGCCTACGAGGTGTCGCGCTCGCTCGCCGCCTGCGAAGGCTCGCTGCTGGTGGTCGACGCCAGCCAGGGCGTCGAGGCGCAGACCCTCGCCAACGTCTACCAGGCGCTCGACGCCGGCCACGAGATCGTGCCGGTGCTGAACAAGATCGACCTGCCGGCCGCCGAGCCCGATCGGATCCGCCAGCAGATCGAGGACGTCATCGGCCTCGACGCCTCCGAGGCGGTCGAGATCTCGGCCAAGACCGGGCTCAACATCGAGGGCGTGCTCGAAGCCATCGTGGCCAAGCTGCCGCCCCCGCAGGGCGATGCCGAGGCGCCGCTCAAGGCGCTGCTGGTCGACAGCTGGTACGATGCCTATCTCGGCGTCGTCGTGCTGGTGCGGGTCATCGACGGCGCGCTGAGGAAGGGCTCGCGCATCCAGACCATGGCGACCGGCGCCCATTACGAGGTCGACCGGATCGGCGTGTTCAAGCCCAAGATGGTCAATGTCGAGCGGCTCGGGCCGGGCGAGGTCGGCTTCATCACGGCGCAGATCAAGGAGGTGGCCGACACGCGCGTCGGCGACACGATCACCGACGAGCGCAAGCCCACCGCCCAGGCCCTGCCCGGCTTCAAGCCCGCCCAGCCGGTCGTGTTCTGCGGGCTGTTCCCGGTCGACGCCGCCGACTTCGAGGACCTGCGCGCCGCCATGGGCCGCCTGCGCCTCAACGATGCCAGCTTCTCGTTCGAGATGGAGAGTTCGGCGGCGCTCGGCTTCGGCTTCCGCTGCGGCTTCCTGGGCCTGCTCCACCTCGAGATCATCCAGGAGCGGCTGGAGCGCGAGTTCAACCTCGACCTCATCGCGACCGCGCCCTCGGTCGTCTACGAGATCGCGCTGCGGGACGGGACCACGATCGACCTCCACAACCCGGCCGACATGCCGGACGTGATGAAGATCGAGGAGATCCGCGAGCCCTGGATCAAGGCCACGATCCTGACGCCGGACGAGTATCTCGGCGGCATCCTCAAGCTGTGCCAGGACCGGCGCGGCGTGCAGACCGACCTCAACTACGTCGGCAAGCGCGCCATGCTGACCTACGAGCTGCCGCTGAACGAGGTGGTGTTCGACTTCTACGACCGGCTGAAGTCGATCTCGAAGGGCTATGCCTCCTTCGACTACCACATCACCGACTACAAGGCCGGCGAGCTCGTGAAGATGCAGGTGCTGGTCAACGCCGAGCCGGTGGACGCGCTCTCCATGCTGGTGCATCGCGACCGGGCCGAGATGCGCGGCCGCGCCATGGTGGAGAAGCTGAAGGACCTGATCCCCCAGCACATGTTCCAGATCCCGGTGCAGGCGGCGATCGGCGGCAAGATCATCGCCCGCGAGACGATCCGGGCGCTTCGCAAGGACGTCACCGCCAAATGCTACGGCGGCGACGTCACCCGCAAGCGCAAGCTCCTGGAAAAGCAGAAGGCGGGCAAGAAGAAGATGCGGCAGTTCGGCAAGGTGGAGATCCCGCAGGAGGCCTTCATCGCCGCGCTGAAGATGGACGCGTGACGCGCGGCGACCCTCGCCCGCGCGCCATGTGGACGGTCGATTAAGGACCGCCCGCTAGGCTGGCGGTCGTACGTCCCGCTGCGTGCGGCATGTCGGATGGGATCCACGGCGATGAAAGCGGCTGCTGTCACGATTGCGATCTGCACCGCCCTCGGCCTCGCCGCCGTCGCGGCCCGGGCCGCTGCGCCCGCCAAGGCGATCGCGCCGATGGCGCCCGGCTGCGAGGCCTTCATGAAGGATTTCCCTGCCTCGGCAGCAGGTTACCGGATCGCTTTCGAGCGGCCTCTCACCATCGCGCGCGGCTTCGGCGACATGATGAGCGGCATCGACGTCCATATCCTGTCGAGCGACACCAAGGTCGACGGCACGCTGAAGTGCCGCGACGACAAGTTCGTGCGCTTCGAGCTGCGGGCCACGCTCCCGGCCGACGCCAAGGTGCTGGCGGACCTCGACGCGTTCGAGCGTGCCGCCCTGATGACCGCCTTCCACTGGGACCGTGCCAAGGCGGAGACGATCAGGAAAGCCATGACGGCGGATGCCGGCGACTATCTGCGGGCCTCGATCGAGCGCGGCGACCTCTACAACTCCGGCAAGGTCGAGTACCACCAGGCCGACCAGCTCGACCTCGGCCTGATCTGGACCCAGACCGACCACACGTTCGTGATCTCCAGCCAGACCGAGGAGTGACGCTCACGCCCGCGTCGCCCCGGTATCCCCACCGGGCTTCGCCGACGCGCCTCAGAGCCCCGGCGCGAGCAGGTCGCCGAGCGGCCGGGGCGGGCGGGCGGCCCGCTCGAGGTCGAGGTCGGCTTCGATGTCGTCGAGGTGGGAGAGCATCAGCGCCACGGCACGGTCGGCATCCCGGGCCCGCAGCGCCTCGACGAGCCGCTCGTGGTCGTGGTCGCCGCAATCCGAACGCCCACGGTGGCCGTAGAGCGCGATGACCAGCGAGGAGCGCACCACGAGTTCGGCGAGGAAGCCTTCCAGCACCGATTGCCGGGCCAGCGCGGCGATGCCGACGTGGAACTGCCCGGACAGGCGGATGGCGCGCGCCACGATCGCCGCGCGACAGCGCGGCCCGGCCCTCCGCGATCGCCGCCGCGAGGTCGGCCCAATCCTGCTCGCCGGCCCGCTGGGCGGCCCGCGCCGTCGTGACGGCCTCGATGACCCGCCGGGCCTCGAACAGGTCACGCGCTTCCTGCGGGTCCGGCGACGCCACGCTGGCGCCCCTGTTGCGCGCCAGGACCACGATGCCGTCCCGCGCCAGCGACCGGAGCGCCCCTCGCACCAGCGTGCGGCTCACGGCGAAATGCGCCGCGAGCTGGTCCTCGGGCAGTTTGGTGCCGGGCGGCAGCCGCTGCTCGACCACTGCCAGGAGGACCGCATCGTGGATCGCCGACACACGGTCGGCCTCGCCGGCCGACGGTGACGGCCCGCCATGCCCGTTCACGGACGGCTGCGCTCGCTGCAAACTCACTCTCGTCCTCCGCCGCTCGGGCGGGCCAAGCAGGTTTCGCGCCGCGCCCGGGGCAGGCCGCGTCGTCGCCCTGCGATTGTGTACGATCTGCCCGAGATCCGGGCACAATCTGCCAAACCGGGCAGCAAGGCCCGCGGCTTGGGCGGTGCCCCGGCGAGCCTGATGCCGGGCTGCCCGGACGGCGGCGTGGCACGGCGGTTGCTTGCTCCTCCGCATCGGTTGACCCGGACGGTGCGATGCGAAAACCCGACCTCGAGCTGATCCAGCTCACGAAACGTTACGGCGAGACGGTCGCGGTGGACGCCATCGATCTCAAGATCGAGGCGGGCTCCTACTGCTGCCTGCTCGGCCCCTCGGGCTGCGGCAAGACCTCGACCTTGCGCATGATCGCGGGCCACGAGACCGCGAGCGGCGGCGACATCGTGTTCGGCCCCGCCAACATCACCGACCTGCCGCCGGCCCGGCGCGGCACCGCCATGATGTTCCAGAGCTACGCGCTGTTCCCTCACCTCAGCTGCATCGACAACGTCGCCTTCTCGCTGAAGATGAAGGGCGTCGACAAGGCGAAGCGCCGGGCCCGGGCCGCCGAGATGCTCGACCTCGTCGCCATGGGCCAGTACGGCGAGCGACTGCCCGCGCAACTGTCGGGCGGCCAGCAGCAGCGCGTCGCCCTGGCGCGCGCGCTGATCACCGAACCGCAGATCGTGCTGCTCGACGAGCCGCTCTCGGCCCTCGACCCCTTCCTGCGGACCAAGATGCGCGTCGAGCTCAAGGCGCTGCAGCGGCGGCTCGGCATCATCTTCGTCCACGTCACCCACAGCCAGGACGAGGCCATGGCGCTGGCCGACCTCGCCGTGATCATGAAGGATGGGCGCATCGAGCAGGCCGGGTCGCCCCGCGACCTGTTCAACGCGCCCGCGCACGGCCTTCGTGGCGCGGTTCATCGGCGGCCACAACGTGCTGCAGGGCAATGCCGGCGCCTTCGCGGTGCGGGCCGACCGGCTTCAGCTCGAGCGCCCCGGCGCCGCCGCGCCGGCCCCGGCCGGCCAGGCGGGCCTCGACGGCCGTCGTGCGCAGCGTCGAGTACCAGGGCACTTTCGTGCAGCTGACGCTCGACGGGGCCGGATCCGAGATCACCGCCACGCTCGACGAGCCCACCTTCGACGCCACCCCGTTCCAGCCCGGCGACGCCGTCGCGGTCTCGTGGCGCGAAGCCGACGTCCATCCGCTCGCCCACGCGGCGTGACATCACCCATCCCGAGAAAGGACCAAGGACCGTGACACAGGACAGCAAGCCCACCGTGAAGCTCTCGCGCCGCACGCTGCTGCAGGGCGCCGGTGCCATCGCGGGCGCGGCGGCCGGTTCGGGCGCCATCACGGGCTTCCCGGCCGTGTGGTCGGCCGAGCCCAAGGTGCTGCGCTATCTCGGCACCGCCGTGAACCAGTCCGCCGACATCGCCAAGAAGGTCAAGGAGGACACCGGCATCACCATCGAATACGTCGCGGTGACGACCGACGACGTCACCAAGCGGGTCATCACCCAGCCGAACTCCTACGACATCGTCGACACGGAATATTTCTCGCTGAAGAAGCTGGTCCCGGCCGGCAACCTCAAGGCCATGAACGGCAAGAAGATCAAGGAATACGCCAACATCACGCCCGTCATCACCAAATGCGAGCTGAGCGACGGGCAGAAGATCGGCGACCAGGGCACCGCGCCCAAGAAGGTGATGTTCCTCGAAGGCGAGCATTCGACGAAGTTCGCCCCCGCCATGACCGAATGGGCGACGCTGATCCCGACCACCTACAACGCCGACACGCTCGGCATCCGGCCCGACCTGATCAAGCGGCCGATCTCGAGCTGGGCCGAACTGCTGAACCCCGAATTCAAGGGCAAGGCCGCCCTTCTGAACATCCCCTCCATCGGCATCATGGATGCCGCCATGGTGGTCGAGGCCACGGGCCAGCACAAATATGCCGACAAGGGCAACATGACCAAGGCCGAGATCGACCTCACCATGAAGGTCCTCACCGACGCCAAGAAGAGCGGCCAGTTCCGCGCCTTCTGGAAGGACTTCAACGAGAGCGTCAACCTCATGGCGTCGGGCGAGACCGTGATCCAGTCGATGTGGTCGCCGGCCGTCACCGCGGTGAAGTCGAAGGGCATCCCCTGCGTGTTCCAGCCCCTCAAGGAGGGCTACCGGTCCTGGGCCTCGGGCTTCGCGGTGTCGAAGGGCGTCAGCGGCATGAAGGAGGACGTCGCCTACGAGTTCGTGAACTGGTTCCTGTCCGGCTGGGCCGGCGCCTACCTCAACCGCCAGGGCTATTATTCGGCCGTCCTGCCGACCGCCAAGGCCCAGATGGAGCCCTACGAATGGGCCTTCTGGATGGAGGGCAAGCCGGCCGAGAAGGACATCCACGCCCCGGACGGCACCCTGCTCGAGAAGGCCGGCGCGACGCGCGACGGCGGCTCCTTCGACCAGCGCATGGGCAAGGTCGCGTGCTGGAACTCGATCATGGACGAGAACGACTACATGGTCCGCAAGTGGAACGAGTTCATCGCGGCATGAGCCACATCGCCCGACCGACCGCAGCGGGCGCCGCTCCGGCGGCGACCGCGCTCGCCGCGACGGATGCCGCCGCGCCGTCCCGCGCCGCCCGCCCGCCGGGCCGGTACGGTTGGGCGCCCCCGGCATGGCTCCAGGCCATGCCGATGGGCCTCGTCTTCGCGCTGTTCTTCCTCCTGCCGCTCGCCCTGGTCGTCGTGGTCAGCTTCTGGGACTACAACGACTACGAGATCCTGCCGACCTTCACGTTGCGCTCCTACACCGAAACGTTCGAGGGCTGCTACGACCAGCTTCCGGGCCTGTGCACCATCTTCAAGACCTACGTCACCACGGCCGAGCTATGCTGCCGCGGTCTGGGCCATCACGCTGGTGATCGGCTTCACCATCTCGTATTTCCTGGCCTTCCACGTGCGGTCGCTGACCATGCAGATCGTGCTGGCGCTGCTCTGCACCATCCCGTTCTGGACCTCCAACGTCATCCGCATGATCTCGTGGATCCCGCTGCTCGGGCGCAACGGCCTCGTCAACCAGGCGCTGGTGAATGCCGGGATCGTCGACGCGCCGCTCGAATGGCTGCTCTACTCGCGCTTCTCGGTCATCCTGGCCTTCGTGCACCTGTTCACCTTCTTCATGGTGATCCCGATCTTCAACTCCATGGTGCGGATCGACAAGCGGCTGATCGAGGCCGCCTACGACGCGGGCGCCAGCGGCTGGCAGACGCTGTGGAACATCGTGGTGCCGCTCTGCAAGCCGGGCATCGTCATCGGCTCGATCTTCGTCGTCACCATCGTGATGGGCGACTTCGTCACCGTGGGCGTCATGGGCGGGCAGCAGATCGCCTCGGCGGGCAAGATCATCGAGACGCGCCTCAACGCCCTCCAGTTCCCGCCCGCCGCCGCCAATGCCGTGATCCTGCTGGCAGCCACGCTGCTCATCATCACCGCCCTGACCAAACTGGTCGACATCCGCAAGGAGCTGTGACGATGCGGGAGGGACGCTCGCTCGCCTTCTACCTCCTGGCGGCCTTCTTCGGCCTCTACGTGCTGTTCCTGTACGGACCGATGATCGTCATCTTCGTCCTGTCGTTCCAGGGCCCGCAGGGCGGCATGACGTTCCCGATGAACGGCCTGTCGGTCCACTGGTTCTCGAAGCTGTGGGACGGCGGAGGCATCGTCGACATCGGGGCGGCCTTCTGGCGCTCGCTCGAACTCGGCCTCGTCGTCACCCTGCTGACGGTGGTGTTCTCGACGCTCGCCGGCCTCGCCTACCGGCGCAGGTTCCGCGGCCAGGCCGTGCTGTTCTACGTGGCGATCGCCAGCCTGATCGTGCCCTCCATCGTGACCTCGCTCGGCATCGCGCTGCTGTTCCGCCTGATCGACATGGCGGCGAAGGCCGGGCCCGACTGGCTGAGCGGCAGCTACACCACCGCGCTCGGCCTCTTCACCTCCGGCCTCGCCGCGCATCTGACCTGGACGCTGCCCTTCGGCCTCCTCATCATGTTCGCCATCTTCAACCGCTTCGACGGCCGGCTCGAGGAAGCGGCGCGGGATCTCGGGGCGACGCCGTGGCAGAGCTTCCGCCACGTCGTCCTGCCGCTGATCCTGCCGGCGCTGATCGGCGTCGCGCTGTTCGGCTTCACGCTGTCCTGGGACGAGATCGCGCGGTCGTCGCAGACCATCGGCTCCGACAATACGCTGCCGCTCCAGCTCCAGGCGCTGACCACGACCGTGACCACGCCGATGATCTACGCGCTCGGCACCACGACGACGGGCGTGAGCTTCGTCGTCATCGCCCTGGCGCTGCTCGGCATCGCCCTCGTCCGCTCGCGGCAGAACCGCCACGGGTCGGACGCCGGCAAGGCGTGAGGCACGCGGCGTCCCGGCGATGGACCGGACGCCGTCTGGCCGAACGACCAGTCTTCGTGGCCGGTCGCCGCGAGGCTCGGGGCGAGGTTTTCTGCCCGCGCCCGAGCGTCACCCCCGGCGCACGTCCGCCTCGATCAGCGCCCGCAGCGCGGGCGTCACCTCCGGCCGCACCCCGAACCAGCGCTCGAAGCCCGGCACGGCCTGATGCAGCAGCATGCCGAGCCCGCCCACCGCCCGGTGCCCGGCGGCTCGGGCCGCGGCGAGCAGCGGCGTCTCGAGCGGCGCGTAGACGATGTCGGCCACGAGCGCACCGCGCTTCAGGCCCGCGAGGTCGAGGGCGAGCGGCGGCTGGCCCGCCATGCCGAGCGTCGTCGTGTTGACGAGCAGGTCGGCAGCCCCGAGCAGTTGCGGCATCTCCTCCCAGGCGTAGGCCCAGACGCCGTCCGCCTGCGCTTCGGCGAGGTCGACGGCGCGCATCAGCGTGCGGTTGACGACCGCCACCTCGAAGCCGCGCTCCAGCAGGCCGTGGATCACGGCCCGCGCGGCCCCGCCGGCGCCGAGCACCAGCGCCGACCCCGCCGGCGCGTCCCAGCCGGGTGCCTCGTCGTCGAGGCTCGCCAGGAAGCCGAGCGCGTCGGTGTTGCCGGCCACGAGGTCGTCCCCGTCGAACCAGAGCGTGTTGGCGGCGCCGATCGCGTCGGCGGCCTCGTCGACCGCATCGGCGAGGTCCAGCACCCGTTGCTTGTGCGGCACCGTGACGTTGCCGCCGACGAAACCCGCCGCCCTCAGGCCGCGCACGAACGCGTCGAGGTCCTCCGGCGCCACCGGCACCTTCTCGTAGGAGCCGGCGAGGCCATAGGCGTCCAGCCAGTGGCCGTGGATCAGCGGCGAGCGGGAATGGCCGACGGGATGGCCGATGACGAAGGCGCGAGGGCCTGGGGTGCGCGGGGCATTGCTCATGCCTCAGGCGGTAAGCACGTCCCGATAGATCTCGGCAAGGGGGATGGCGAGGTCGAGCGCGGAAAGCTCGAGCACCTGGTCCAGTCCCTCGATCAGGCGCTGCTGGAACCAGGCCTCGCCGGCGCGGTCGAAGGTCTCGATGATCGGCTTGTCGCGTTCCACCAGCACGTAGTGCTGGAGCGAGGCCAGTTTCTGGTAGAAGCGCCACTTCTCGACCCTGTCCCGGCCGATGCTGCCGTCCGACAGGACCTCGACCAGGACCACCGGATCGTTCAAGGACGTGGCACCTGGCGTCATCGAGCCGCAGCGGACGATGAGGTCGGGAAGCACCGAGGACCTCTCGGCTCTTTCAGTCAGCCTGAAGGTTTCGGTGAAGACGCGGCACGACGGACGTTTGTCCAGCAAGCCGCTGCTGATGCGGAGATTGAGGTTCTGGATGATGAAGTGGTGCTCCCAGCGGGCGGCCGTCTTCATCTTGACGACGCGACCGCCGATCAGCTCCCACTTCTCGTCGCGCGGCTTATCGGCCAGCAGTTCCTCGAAGTCGTCGAGGCTCATGTCGTCGAACCGGTCGTCGAGGCCGCTCATCGGCGTTGCCCTCGGGCGCGGCGCGCATTCGCTTTCGGCCGGCGATCATCGTATCACGAGCCGACACCTCACGACACCCCGGACCCTCGTTTGCCTCCGCCTCCCCGCCGCCTCATCACTCCCGAGAAGCGCGACGACGACGCCGAGACCACGGTTCGCCCGCTGTCGCTCGCCGACTTCACCGGCCAGGAAGCGGCGCGCCGGAACCTCGGCGTGTTCATCGAGGCCGCGCGCGCCCGGGGCGAGGCGCTCGACCACGTGCTGCTCGTCGGCCCCCCGGGCCTCGGCAAGACGACGCTGGCCCAGATCGTCGCGCGCGAACTCGGCGTCGAACTTCCGCTCGACCTCGGGGCCCGTCATCGCCAAGGCGGGCGACCTCGCCGCCCAGCTGACCGGGCTCGAGGAGCGCGACGTGCTCTTCATCGACGAGATCCACCGGCTGAACCCGGCCGTCGAGGAGATCCTCTATCCCGCCATGGAGGACTTCCAGCTCGATCTGATGATCGGCCAGGGTCCTTCGGCCCGCTCGGTCAAGATCGATCTGCCGCGCTTCACGCTGGTCGGCGCCACGACGCGCGCCGGCCTGCTGACGACGCCGCTGCGCGACCGCTTCGGCATCCCGATCCGGCTGCAGTTCTACACGGTGGAGGAGCTCGAACTGATCGTGCGGCGCGGTGCCCGCGTGTTCGACATCGGCATCGCGCCGGACGGCGCCAACGAGATCGCCCGCCGCGCCCGCGGCACCCCGCGCATCGCCGGCCGCCTGCTCCGCCGCGTGCGCGACTTCGCCATCGTGGACGGCGCCGCCACCATCACCCGCGTCATCGCCGACGAGGCGCTGAAGCTGCTCGACGTCGACGACGTCGGCCTCGACGGCATGGACCGGCGCTACCTCGACATCGTCGCGCTGTCGTTCGGCGGCGGGCCGGTCGGGGTCGAGACGATCGCGGCGGCGCTGTCGGAGCCGCGCGACGCCATCGAGGACATCATCGAGCCCTATCTCATCCAGCTCGGCTTCCTGCAGCGCACGCCGCGCGGCCGCCTGCTGACGCCGCACGCCTTCCGCCATCTCGGCCTCGCCGAGCCCAAGGCGCATAGCGACCAGTACGGGCTCTTCACGGCCCTGCGCAGCCTCGATGCCGAGGACGATGCGTGAGCGCCCGCATCCATCGCCTGCGCATCCGGGTCTATTACGAGGACACCGATTTTTCCGGCGTCGTCTACCACGCCAGCTACCTGCGCTTCCTCGAGCGCGGCCGCACCGAGACGCTGCGCGATGCCGGGCTCGACCATGCGAGCCTGTTCGCGGCCGATCCGCCGGTCGCCCTGGCGGTGGCCCGCATGGAGATCGATTTCCGGCGCCCCGCCCGGATGGACGATCTCGTCGAGGTCGAGACGCGCGTGTCCGAAGCCGGGGGCGCGTCCCTGACCATGCACCAGCGGCTCCTGCGCGGCGAGGAGCTCCTGGTCGAGGCCGTCGTCAGGGTCGCGGCGGTGGCACGCGGCCGCGCGACGCGCCTGCCCGCCGGGCTCGCGGCAGCGTTAACCGCGCCTTAACCCTGTCCGGGTCTTCATCCTGGCGCACCGAAACCCCTTGGGTGTGTCGGCGAAGCCGCAGAATTGACCGATTCCCACCGCAGGACGATGGGAAGGCCGAGTGAAGGACCGCCGGTGTTCCCGCGACAGCGCCATTGGCGCGGTGCGGGAGACCGGCGGATTGCGCCGCCGGCGCCGGGAAATGGACCGCATGAACCCTGCAGATGTCGCCGCCGTCGCCGCTCCGGTCTCCGAGATCACCATCCTCGGCATGTTCATGAACGCCAGCGTGCTGGTGAAGGTGATCATGCTGGGCCTGCTCGGCTCCTCGCTCTGGTGCTGGGCCATCATCATCAACAAGGGGATCCTGTTCTCCCGCACCCGCAAGGCGATGGACCGGTTCGAGCAGGTGTTCTGGTCCGGCCAGTCGCTGGAGGAGCTCTACACGGACCTGTCGCAGACCGAGACGATCGGGATGGCGTCGCTGTTCGTCGGCGCCATGCGGGAGTGGAAGCGCTCGTTCCAGAACGTCGGCGCCTCCTTCATGGGCCTGCACGCCCGGCTCGAGAAGGTGCTCGACGTGTCGATCGCCCGCGAGGTCGAGAAGCTCGAGGCCAACCTCATCGTCCTCGCCACCGTCGCCTCCACGGCCCCCTTCGTGGGCCTGTTCGGCACCGTATGGGGCATCATGACGTCGTTCCGCTCCATCGCGGCCTCCAAGAACACCTCGCTCGCCGTCATCGCGCCCGGCCTCGCCGAAGCGCTGCTCGCCACCGCCATCGGCCTCTTCGCCGCCATCCCGGCGCTGATCTTCTTCAACAACCTCCAGGGCATCGTGGCCCGGTTCCAGGCCCGCATGGAATCCTTCGCCGACGAGTTCTCGTCGATCCTGTCGCGCCAGATCGACCATCACGTCGGCGGCGAACGCGACCGCGCCGCCTGAGGGCGCGGGATCTAGGACGGGAGACGCAGGATGGGCATGTCGGTCGGGGCCGCAGGCAAGAAGGGCGGCCGGCGCAAGCGCGGCGTGCCGCGCTACGGCGCCATGGCCGAGATCAACATGACGCCGTTCATCGACGTCGTGCTGGTGCTGCTGATCATCTTCATGGTGGCGGCGCCGCTGCTCGCCTCGGGGGTGCCGATCGACCTGCCGAAGACGACGGCGGGCGAACTCAAGATCGATTCGAAGCCGCTCAGCGTCGCCATCGACGACAAGGGCGACATCTACGTGGCGGACCAGCCCGTGCCGGTCGACGGGCTGCTGCCGCGCCTGCAGGAACTCGCCAAGGACGGCTACGACGAGCGGATCTACCTGCGCGGCGCCAAGGCCGTGAACTACGGCCGCATCGCCGAAGTCATGACCCTCATCACCTCGGCCGGCTACAAGAAGGTCGCCCTGGTGACCGAGCAGTCGGGTAAGTGAGGCGGGGCCCGCCTTGAAGCTGAAGCTGTCCGAGCCCGGGGTCGCGATCTCGCTCCTGGCCCATGGGTCGCTCCTGGCCCTCCTCATCCTCAACATCCCCTGGCTGGCCGACAAGCCCGCCGACGACAACATGCCCGAAGCGGTGCCGATCGAGACGATCTCGCAGAGCGACTTCAACCAGATCATGAAGGGCGAGAAGAGCTCCAAGGACGTCACCAAGGAGCCCGTGACCAAGGTCGACAAGGTCGCCCAGGCCGAGGAGCAGCACGCCGAGCCGCCCAAGCCGGACGTGCAGAAGGAGGCGCCACCCCCGCCGCCGCCGAAGCCGGCTGCGCCGACGCCCCCGGTGCCGGTGCCACCGACCCCCGCTCCGCCGCCGCCGCCGCCCCCACCCGAGCCGCCGCAGCGGCCCGATCCCACGCCGCCGCCCCCGCTCCCGCCGGAGGTGCCGACGCCGCCCGTCCCGACGCCGGCGCCCAAACCCGCGCCCGCCAAACCCGCGCCCCCGGCGCCGGTGCCGCCGGAACGCGACCCCGACGCCGAGGTGATCAAGCCCGCGCCGCCGCCCAAGCCCGTCCCGACGCCGCCCCAGCCGCCCAAACACGTCGAGGCCAAGCCGAAGCCGGTGCCGACGCCGCCCCAGCCGCCGAAGGTGGCCGAGGTGAAGCCGCCGCCCAAGCGCCCCGTCGACAAGCCCGACCCGATGGCCAAGCTCGTCGACGAGACCGCGGACACGCAGCCCGACCCGAAGCCGGCCCCGGCCAAGCCCGTCCACAAGGCGGCCCACGCCAAGCCCGCCGCGGCCCCGCGTGAGACCGCGGCCGCCGAAGGCACCGCCGAGCCGACCGACCAGAAGGCCTTCGACCCGACCGACATCTCGCGCATCCTGAACGCCCAGCCCGCGGGCGCGCCGCCCTCGACGGGCCGGCAGCTCAGCAAGACGGCGTCGCGCGGCGCGACCTCGGGCAATGCCCCGAAGATGTCGCCGACGCAGTCGGACGCGCTCGACGGGCTGCTGGCCGACCAGTTCAAGCAGTGCTGGAGCTACCTCGGCCTCGATCACGGGCGCTACATCCCGGAGATCAAGGTGAGCTACGCCGAGGACGGCTCGCTGCAGAACGAGCCGACGCTGCTCAACCGCCCGTCCGATCCGGCGGCGCGGAGCCTCGCCGAGAGTGCGCTGCGCGCGGTGCGCCAGTGCAACCCGCTGCACATCCCGGCGCAGTTCGCGCCCTTCTACGACCAGTGGCGCAGCCGCATCCTGCGGTTCGACCCGGCCGAGATGGCCGGTTGATGCCGCGCGGCCCCGCGGCAGGGGCCGGGTAAAATCTTAACCGTGTCGCGCCATGCCTGCGCCAAGCCAACCGAGGACCGTTCGCCGATGATCCGCCTCAGCCGCCGCACGTTCCTGGCGTCCTCCGCCCTCGCCGCCGTCTCGGGCACGCTGCCGGCCGCGCCGGTCCGGGCCGAGGACCGCTATCTCGACATCCGGCCGGGCGGCACCTTCAATCCCGTCACGGTGGCGGTGGCGCCGTTCGGCGGCGAGGGACCGGATGCCGCCAAGGTGGCGTGGCATCGTCACCAACGACTTCAAGCGCTCGGTCTACCTGAAGCCGCTCGAGGGACCCCAGCCGAACGTCGACCCCGACGCGCCCTCGATGGAGGCCTTCAAGGCGGCCGGCGCGCAGTTCGTGGTGACGGGCCGGGTCGATCGTGGCGGCGGCCGGTTCAACACCGACTTCCGCCTGTTCGAGACCGCCTCGGGCCAGCAGGTGGCCGGCCAGCACTATACGACGGACCTGTCGAACAGCCGCCGCGTCGCCCACATCGTGGCCGACGCGGTCTTCACCCGCATCACGGGAGAGAAGGGCTTCTTCGACAGCCGCGTCGTGTTCGTCGACGAGTCCGGCTCGGCCGAGAAACGCCGCAAGCGCCTCGCCATCATCGACCAGGACGGCGGCAACATCCATTACCTCACGCGCGGCGACAACCTCGTCGTCACGCCGCGCTTCTCGCCCAGCGCCCAGCAGGTCACCTACATGGCTTTCGGCGATGCCGAGCCCGAGGTCATGCTGCTCAATGTCGAGACGGGCGCGCGCCAGAGCGTCGGCAACTTCCCGGGCATGACCTTCTCGCCGCGCTTCTCGCCGGACGGGCGCCGCATCGTCATGTCGCTGTCGGAGGGGACGAGCTCCAACCTCTACTCCATGCCGGTCGGGGGGAGCGATCCCCAGCAGCTCACCAACGATTCCTCGATCGACACGTCGCCCTGCTACTCGCCGGACGGCAACCAGATCGTCTTCGAATCGGACCGGGGCGGCACGCAGCAGATCTACGTCATGGGGGCCAGCGGCGGCGGCGCCAAGCGCATCTCCTTCGGCGACGGCCGCTACTCGACGCCCGTCTGGTCGCCGAAGGGCGACTACATCGCCTTCACCAAGCAAGCCGGGGGCCAGTTCGCCATCGGCATCATGAAGCCGGACGGCTCGGGCGAGAAGATCATCACGCAGGGCTTCCACAACGAGGGCCCGACCTGGGCGCCGAACGGGCTCTACCTGATGTTCTTCCGGGACGCGGGCAACGGCGCCACGTCCAAGGTCTTCATGACCGACCTGTTCGGCCGCGGCGAGTTCCCGGTGCCGACGCCGGGCGGCGCCTCGGACCCTGCCTGGGGGCCGCTGCTGGGCTGAACGCCCCGCCGCCCTCGTCGCGCTCGAGGCGCCCGACGGGCCACCGGCCCCGGACGGCTACGGGCTGCTTCGACGACCCACGGCGGCACGGGCCGGCGTGGGCGCCCGGGATAGAGGCCCGGGCGCGGCGGCGGAGAGGGACAGGCCGTGCGACGCGGTCCTGCGGAACCCGAGCCGGGATCTTGCTCGAACCCGCCGACGGAACTCAGCGTTCCGGCCTGGCCGAAATGCTGCATCGGGCGAGGCACGGCCAAGTGCATCGGCCGGATCCGTTCCGGCCATCGACAGTGGAAAAACAACCTAGCGTCCGCTTTGTGCCGCCAAGACTTGCGCCTCTCGGACCTACCTCACTGTCCGGCATCAGCCTTGCCGCTCGTATGACTGCCCGATGCGGCGAAAGACCTAGCGTCAGCGCGACCGCCGGCTCGCCATGCTCCGTTGCCTAACAATTGGTTGTTTATTTTACCGAATTTTTATTCGACTCAACTAATTGGATGCGCTCGGGAGATGCCGGGGCGGCTGCCGGCATCGCTCTTGCCATCGTCGGCCGGTCAAGGTCGCGGAGCGTCGAGGAACCTATGCTGAGCGTCAAGAACCTTCCGATCGTCATTAAGGTCCTCATCGTCATCGGCCTGTTCGGGGTCATGTCGATTGCGTTGGCGTTGTTCTCGGTGGTCCGGATGCAGGCGATGGGTCAGGGCTTCGCACGCGCCATCGACGAGAGCGCCACCGCGGCGTTGTACAGCGCCCGCGCCAGCCAGGCACTGAACGTCGTGCGGGCCGCGATGGCGGACCTCCAGATCTCGACCACGCAGGACGGCAACGACAGGGCCGTCGCGGAAATGCAGGCGGCCCGCACGAACCTCGTCGGCTTCATCGACCGGGCCGCCAGCGCGAATCCCGGCGGGGATCTGCGACTGATCGAGATGAAAGCGAGAGCCCTCAACGTCATCGATGGCGATTGCAAGGCCTCCTACGACCTGGGCATCGCGTCGACGACGCCGGAGGCCGTCCTGGCATCCCAGAGCGAGTTCCTGAAATCCTGCAGCCCGGCCATCCAGACGCTCGCCGAACCGATGACACGGATCGTCGACCAGTCCGTCAAGCGGCAGGCCACGGAGACGGCCGACATGGCCAACCTCACGCGGGAGACGATCGTGGCGACGCTCGGGGCAGCCATCGCGGCGTTCGGCCTATCGATCGGCTTCGGCATCTTCGCGGCCCATGCCTGGATCTCGAAGCCCATCCGGACTCTCGCCGGCACGATGAAGCGCCTCGCGGGCGGCGATCTCACCCTCGACGTGTCCGGCACCGAGCGCCGCGACGAGATCGGCGGCATGGCGGTCGCGCTGGAAGTGTTCAAACATGCGGCCGTCGACAAGGTCGCGATGGACCGCGAGGCGGAGCGCGCGCGCGCGCAGGCCGAGATCGACAGGCGGACCAACGAAACCGTCAAGGCCGAGGCGGCCCGGCAACTCACCGAGGTGGTCGACGCGATCGGCGAAGGCCTCGATCAGCTGGCCCAGGGCGCCATGACGTTCCGCCTCGACCGGAGCTTCGCGCAGGACTACGAGAAGCTCCGGGTCGATTTCAACGGCGCCATGGCCAAGCTCGCCGACACGCTCGTGGCGGTGGCCACCAATACGTCGGCGATCCGCTCGGGCACGGGCGAGATCTCGACCGCCGCCGACGACCTCAGCCGGCGCACCGAACAGCAGGCGGCGAGCCTCGAAGAGACCGCGGCGGCGCTCGACGAGGTGACGGCGACCGTCCGCAAGACGAGCCGGAGCGCCATTCACGCGCGCGATGTCGTCGGCGCCGCCAAGGATCGGGCCGAACAATCCGGCGCCGTCGTGCGGCGCGCCGTCGACGCCATGATGGAGATCGAACGGTCGGCCAAGGAAATCGGCCAGATCATCGGCGTCATCGACGAGATCGCCTTCCAGACGAACCTGCTCGCCCTCAACGCCGGCGTCGAGGCGGCCCGCGCCGGAGAAGCGGGCCGCGGCTTCGCCGTGGTGGCGTCGGAGGTGCGGGCCCTGGCTCAGCGCTCCGCCGATGCCGCGAAGGAGATCAAGCGCCTGATCTCCGCCTCCGGCCGCCATGTCGAGCAGGGGGTCGGCCTCGTCGGCGACACCGGCGCGGCGCTGCAGACGATCCTCGACCAAGTGGCGGAGCTCAACACGATCGTGGTCGAGATCGCGGCCTCGGCCCAGGAGCAGGCCGCCGGCCTCGACCAGATCAACACCGCCATCAACCAGATGGACCAGGTCACCCAGCAGAATGCCGCCATGGTGGAACAGTCGACCGCCGCCAGCCACGCCTTGTCGCGGGAGACGGCGGAACTGGCGAGAACGGTCGGCCGGTTCAAGCTGGGTCAGGCACCGCAGAGTGCCGGATCGCCGCTGGCCCGTCCGGCGGCCGCCCCGATGCGCAAGGGCGTCTGACGCCGTCATCGGTTCGGCCGTCCCGGCGTGACCATGCCGGCTATGGGCGCGCGTCGCGGCGCGGGCCCGGACAGGGGACGGCGCCCCGTGCCGTGACGATCGGGGCCGATGAGGGACGCCGGGGCGCCATCCTCCACGGAAAGTGGTGGTCCCGACGCCGGATGTCGCCCAGGACCGAGGCGCGACAGAGCTGTCATTCAGCGCAGTCCACGCGCACGCATCAGTCCGCCCGGCGCCCATGCCGAAAGCGCGCTTGACGAACCGTGCTCGACCGGCAGTATCGGATGGGAATGAGTCGAATCTCATCCGCCTGAACCGTGTGTGTCCTCGGCTGAACTGGCTCCGACGCGGGTGTTGGTGCTCGGCTCGAGGGCTGTACAGAGTCGCCGATGCTTAAACGTCTTCTCGAACGCCTGATCCATCACGGCCGCCTGACCATCGTGACGCCGCTCGGCACCCTCGCCGCCGGTCGGCTCGATCCGGACCACCCTTCCGGCCACCTCGACGTCCGACTCCGCATCACGAAGGCGCGGACCGTGTTCAGACTCGCCACGAACCCGGACCTCCATCTCGGCGAAGCCTACATGAATGGCGACCTCGTCGTGGAGCAGGGCAGCTTCTACGACTTCATGGAGCTGCTCGGTTCCAACATCGCGGCGCTCGGCCAGGACCCCAACCCCAAGGTCGGCCAATGGGCCTCCCGGTTCGCCGGCGCGCTCGCGGCCCGCAACGACCCGAACAAGGCCAGGGCCAACGTGGCGCATCATTACGACCTGTCGGGCGAGCTGTACCGCAGCTTCCTCGACCAGGACATGCAGTATTCCTGCGCCTATTTCCGCACCCCGTCCGACGACCTCGAGGCTGCGCAGCTCGCCAAACGCCAGCATATCGCCGCCAAGCTGCTGCTCGAACCCGGCCAGCACGTGCTCGACATCGGCTGCGGCTGGGGCGGTCTCGCGCTGTTCATCGCCCGGACGGCCAACGTCCGCGTCACCGGCATCACCCTGTCGCGCGAGCAGCTCGCCGTGGCGCGCCGCCGCGCCGCGGAGGAGCACCTCGAGGACCGGGTGACGTTCGAGCTCGTCGACTACCGCCTGCTCGAGGGCACGTTCGACCGCATCGTCTCGGTCGGCATGTTCGAACATGTCGGGCTGCCGAACTACGAAACCTATTTCGGCGCCATCAAGCGCCTGCTCGCCCCCGACGGCATCGCCCTGGTGCATGCCATCGGCAAGATGTACGGCCCGGCCCCGACCAGCACCTGGATCCTGAAGTACATCTTCCCCGGCGGCTACGTGCCGGCGCTGTCCGAAGTCATGCCGGCCATCGAGCGCCAGGGCCTGTGGCTCAACGACCTCGAAGTGCTGCGGCTCCACTATGCCGAGACGCTGAGGCTGTGGCGCGAGCGCTTCACGGCTCGGTGGCCGGAACTCAGCCGCACCTACGACGACCGGTTCCGCCGCATGTGGGAGTTCTACCTCGTCGGCAGCGAAATCTCGTTCCGGTATTTCGGCTTCATGGTCTTCCAGGTCCAGCTCGCCAAGGCAGTCGGCGCCGCGCCCATGACGCGGGACTATATCTACGAAGCCGAGCGCAACATGCGCGGATCCCGAGCATCGGCCAGCGATACCGCACTGGCCGCCGAATAGACCGTATCATAGCTGCAACAGGCAGTCCCGAACCGGGCCAGCGGCCGCATTCGGGCCATGAACTCGCCATTAACCACGACCCTTGTTGTCGAGATATGTACGGCATCGCCTCAACGCCTCGTCAAGGTTGACGGAACCTTCGTTTAACCATCGAGGCCTATCACCGAGGGGTCGCCGGCAGGCTTTTGCACGAGGATCATCGGTATGCAGCTTCTCCACTCCGCCCGCGCGCTCGGGTTGGTCGCCGTCGCGGTCGCGGGCCTCGCGATCGCGGGCTGCGCCAAGGATCCCGCCGACGCCGTCGGCGCCTTCGGCAGTGGTGCGGGCCGCTTCGGCGCCAACGGCTACGGCGCGGGCGCCAACGGCAAATACGGCTCGACGGCGCCCGGCACCCCCGGCGACTTCGCCCAGAACGTCGGCGACCGCGTGTTCTTCGACACCGACCAGACCGACCTGTCCGCCGACCGCCCAGGCGACGCTCGACAAGCAGGCCCGCTGGCTCGCGCCATACCCGCGCTACGCCTTCACGGTCGAGGGCAATGCCGACGAGCGCGGCACGCGCGAGTACAACTTCGCCCTGGGGGCCCAGCGCGTCCGAGGCCGTGAAGCAGTATCTCGTCGCCCGCGGCGTCTCGGCCTCGCGCATCAAGACCATCTCGCTACGGCAAGGAGCGCCCCGTCGCGGTCTGCAACGACATCTCCTGCTGGTCGCAGAACCGCCGGGCCGTGACGGTGCTGAAGGGCGCGCGAGTCCTGAGCCGGCGTTTGCCGCGCAAGCCCTCCGCCGCCGCGCAAGCCCCCTGCCGCGCGCGGTCCGATGCCGCTATAAGGCGCGGGCGCGTTCCCTCGGACGTTTGAGCTGCACGGCGCCGGCCGCGTCTCCCTCTGCGCGAGGGGGAAGCGGGCGCCGGAGCGCGGCGGACCCGGGAACCCCATGTCGGCCGTCCGGTCCGCGTCGCCGCGGGTCCGGGCCGCGAGGAGCCCCGATGACCTACACGCTTCGATCTCTCTTGCGCCCTGTCTTGGGGCTCGCCTGCGCGGCCCTGCTCCTGCCCGGCGGCCTGCCCGGCCGGGCCCTGGCGGGCGGCTCCCATGCCCCCATCGTCCTGGCGCAGGACGATCCCGACAACCAGCAGGACCCGTCGAGCGCGGCCGCGCTGCTGGTCCGGGTCGACCGGCTCGAGAACAAGCTGCGCAGCCTCACCGGGCAGATCGAGCAGTTGCAGTTCAGAACAAGCGGCTCGAAGACGCCCTGCGCAAGATGCAGCAGGACGTCGACTTCCGCTTCCAGGACCTGAACCGGGCCCCCGCGGCGCCGGGCGGCAAGCCGCCGCTGCAGCGCCGGGGCGACAGCGGAGACGCCGCGCCCGACGCCGCCGTGGCGGATGCGACGCCGCCAGGCCGCGGCGGCGCCCCCCGCGCCGGCCGCCGCCGCCTCGCCCCAGCGCCGGGGCGACGCCTTCGATCCCGCAGCCGATCCCTCCGCGCCCGGAGCGCCCAAACCGCTCGGTTCCGCGGCCTCGGCGAGCACGCCCCTGCGCCCCAGCATGCCCGCCGCCGGCACGCCGGCACCCGCCCGCGCGGCCGGCCTCGCGACCGCTGCCGAGCCCCATGCCCCGCTCGACCTGACCCATGGGCTGAACGGAGCGCCGCCAGGCCGCCGTCGCGTCCGCGGCGCCCGAACCGGTCGAAGCCGCACCCGTGCCGCCGCCACCGGGCGGCGTCGGCAGCCTCGTGCCCGGCAGCCGCGCGCCGAATACGAGAGCGACTACGCCGCTCTACAAGGCGGCCCGTTACGATGCCGCCATCACGGGTTTCAACGATTTCCTGGCCAAGTACCCCGGCGACCGGCTGGCGCCGGACGCCACCTACTTCCTCGGCGAAAGCTACGCGAGGCTCGGGCGGCATCGCGAGGCCGCCGAGCAGTTCCTGAAACTGTCGACCGACTACACCAAGTCGAGCCGCGCGCCCCGACGCCCTGCTGCGCCTCGGCATCGCGCTCAACGCGCTCGGCGCCAATGCCCAGGCCTGCGCCACCTACCAGGAGGTGGACCGCAAATACCCGGCCGCCGGCGCCGGAGGTGCGCGCCGGCGTCGACCGCGAACTCAAGCGCGCCAAGTGCTAGGGGCTGTCATGAACCATGGCGCGGGACCGGGCCGGCGCGGGCCGCGCCGCCGGCTCGCCCTCCCCCATGGTTCATGACAGCCCCTGGGGGCGCCGAGCCGGCGCCGCCAGGGCCGCGCCGGAGCTGAGCGCGCCCTGACCCCGCCGGCCGCCGAACCCGCCGCGCTCACCCTGGAGGAGGCCCGCGCACTCCTCTCGCCGCTCGCCGCGGCGGCTTCGGTGCTCCTCGCCGTCTCGGGCGGTCCCGACAGCACGGCGCTGATGGGCCTTTCGGCCGCCTGCGCCGCGCAGGATCCCGCCTGGCCGCCGCTTTCGGTCGCGACCGTCGACCACGGGCTGCGCGCCGCGGCCCGTGCCGAGGCCGAGGCGGCGGCGGCGGCGGCGGCGGGGCTCGGCCTCTCCGCCCACATCCTCGCCTGGGACGGTCCCAAGCCCGCGACGCGGTTGCAGGAGCGCGCGCGCGAGCAGCGCTACGCGCTGCTGGCCGCCTGCGCGCGGCGCATCGGGGCGACGCATCTCGTCACCGCCCACACGCTCGACGACCAGGCCGAGACGGTGCTGTTCCGCCTCGCCGCGCGGCTCGGGGCCGGCCGGCCTCGCCGGCATGGCGCCGCGCGTCGCGCGGGACGGGCTCGTGCACCTGCGCCCCTTCCTGTCCGTGCCCAAGGCCCGGCTCGTCGCGACCTGCCGGGCCCGCGGCTGGCCCTTCGCCGAGGATCCCTCAACGCCGACCCGCGCTTCGCCCGCACGCGGCTGCGCCGGCTGATGCCGGCGCTCGCCGCCGAGGGCCTCGACGCCGCACGGTTCGCCGCCCTGGCCCGCCGGATGGCCGAGACCGAGGAGGCCCTCGCGGCGGCGGCCCGGCGCGCCCTCGCCGAGGCCGCGCGGGGGCCGGGGCTCTACGATGCCGGCCGCCTGCTCGCCGAGCCCGCCGCCGTGCGCCATCGCTGGCTCGCCCTCCTCGTCGCCGAGGCCGGGGCGGCGGCCGGGCGGCCGCGGCGCGACGCCGTGGAACGCCTCGCGGAGGCTCTGGCGCAGGCCGCCGCCGACGGCCGTCCGCTGCGCCGCACCCTGCACGGCGCCATGGTCACGTTCGAGGCGCGCCACGGGCTCAGCGTCGCGGCGGCGCCCCCGCGCCGGCCCGGACCCCGCCGTCCGCCGGCCTGACGGCAGGGCCGGGGTGCGTCGTCGCGGCTCGGCGCCACGGGCGCGCGCTCGTCCGGGGCTTCCCTTGGCAAGGCCTGGACGACAGCCTACATTCAGCCTCGGAGCAGCGTGGCCTCCGGGCAGATCCGCATCGTCCTGCCGCGAATGTCGACGCTTGATACGAGTGCGAAATGAACCCGAATTTCAGGAACTTCGCCCTCTGGGTGATCATCTTCCTCCTCGTCGTGGCGCTGGTCCTGCTGTTCCAGAACCCGGGCACTCGCGGTCAGCAGGCGCAGGACATCACCTTCAGCCAGCTGCTGAACGAGGTCGACGCCAGCAAGGTGCGCGACGTCACGATCGCCGGCAACGAGATCACCGGCCACTACAACGACAACCGCGGCGCCTTCTCGACCTATGCGCCGAACGACCCGTCGCTGGTGCAGAACCTCTACAAGAAGAACGTCCAGATCACCGCCAAGGCGCCGTCCGACGGCAATTCCTGGCTGGTGACGCTGCTGGTCAACGGCCTGCCGCTGCTCGCCTTCATCGGCGTGTGGATCTTCATGTCGCGGCAGATGCAGGGCGCCGGCGGCAAGGCCATGGGCTTCGGCAAGTCCAAGGCCAAGCTGCTGACCGAGGCGCATGGCCGCGTGACCTTCGAGGATGTCGCGGGCGTCGACGAGGCCAAGGAGGACCTGCAGGAGATCGTCGAGTTCCTGCGCGATCCGCAGAAGTTCCAGCGCCTCGGCGGCCGCATCCCGCGCGGCGTGCTGCTCGTCGGCCCGCCCGGCACCGGCAAGACGCTGCTGGCGCGCGCCATCGCGGGCGAAGCCAACGTGCCCTTCTTCACGATCTCGGGTTCGGACTTCGTCGAGATGTTCGTCGGCGTCGGCGCGAGCCGCGTGCGCGACATGTTCGAGCAGGCGAAGAAGAACGCGCCCTGCATCATCTTCATCGACGAGATCGACGCCGTCGGCCGCCATCGCGGCGCGGGCCTCGGCGGCGGCAACGACGAGCGCGAGCAGACGCTGAACCAGCTGCTCGTCGAGATGGACGGCTTCGAGGCCAACGAGGGCATCATCCTCATCGCCGCCACCAACCGGCCGGACGTGCTCGACCCCGCGCTGCTGCGTCCCGGCCGCTTCGATCGCCAGATCATCGTGCCGAACCCGGACGTCGTCGGCCGCGAGCGCATCCTCAAGGTGCATGTCCGCAAGGTGCCGCTGTCGCCCGACGTCGACCTCAAGACGGTGGCGCGCGGCACGCCGGGCTTCTCGGGTGCCGACCTCATGAACCTCGTCAACGAGTCGGCGCTGATGGCGGCGCGCCGCGGCAAGCGCATCGTCACGATGTCGGAGTTCGAGGACGCCAAGGACAAGATCATGATGGGCGCCGAGCGCCGCACCCTGGTCATGACCGAGCAGGAGAAGATGCTCACCGCCTATCACGAGGGCGGCCATGCCCTCGTGGCGCTGAACGTGCCGGCGACCGATCCCGTCCACAAGGCGACGATCATCCCGCGCGGCCGCGCGCTCGGCATGGTCATGCAGCTGCCCGAGCGCGACAAGCTGTCGATGAGCTACGAGCAGATGACCTCGCGCCTCGCCGTGCTGATGGGCGGCCGCGTCGCCGAGGAGATCATCTTCGGCAAGGAGAAGGTGACGTCGGGCGCGCAGTCGGACATCGAGCAGGCGACCAAGCTGGCCCGCGCCATGGTGACGCGCTGGGGCTTCTCGGACGAGCTCGGCACCGTGATGTACGGCGAGAACCAGGAGGAGGTGTTCCTCGGCTACTCGATGGGCAAGCAGAACAACATCTCGGAATCGACGTCGCAGAAGATCGACTCCGAGGTGCGCCGGCTCGTCGAATCCGGCCTCGCGCGACGCGACGCGCATCCTGACCGACCAAGCGTGCCGACCTCGAAGCCCTGGCCCAGGGCCTGCTCGAATACGAGACGCTGAGCGGCGACGAGATCCGCGGCGTGCTCAAGGGCATCCCGCCGGTCCGCGAGACCGGCGACGAGCCCGCTCCGCCGCGCGCCTCGCCGGTGCCCAACGTCGGCAAGACCCGGCCGCGGCAGGGCCCCGAGGGCGGCCTGGAGCCGCAGCCCTCGGCCTGATCACCACGCGACGCCCGGCCCCGGCCGGGCGTCGTGCTGTGTGGGCGCCCTCAGAGGCCGGGCGCCGTCCAGCCCGCGATCAGAGCCTCGCGCTCACGCCGGAGGGCCGTGCCCCGGCTCCGCACGGCGGCGACAACGGCCTGCGGTGCGGTCTCGGGCGTGCCGGCGTCGAAAGGGGGCGCGGGAGCGTATTCGAGCTGCAGCTGGCAGGCCTGCGCGGCCTCCTCGCCGCGGAGCTCGGCGATGATCGTGAGGGCGAAGTCGATCCCGGCCGTGACGCCGCCCGCCGTGATGAGGGCGCCGTCCCGGACCACGCGGCCCGGCGTCGGCTCGGCACCGAAGGCGGACAGCAGGTCGAAGGCCGACCAGTGCGTCGTGGCCTTCCGGCCGCGCAGCAACCCGGCCGCGCCCAGCACCAGCGCTCCCGTGCAGACCGAGGTGACGAACCGCGCCGTCCCGGCCTGCCGGCGCAGGAAGGCGAGCACCGCCTCGTCGCGCATGAGAGCATTCACACCCGCCCCGCCCGGCACGCAGACGACGTCGAGCGGCGGCGCGTCGGCGAAGGTGCGGGTCGGGTGGAAGAGGAGGCCGGTCGTTGAGCGCACCGGCGCGAGGTCGTGCCAGAGGAGGTGCACCTCCTTCGGCGCATCGAGCACCGAGACGATCTCGTAGGGGCCGGTGAGGTCGAGCTGCTGGATGTCGGGGAAGACCAGGAAGCCGACGGAGAGTGGAGCGGGCATGAGGGCACCTCGGGGCTGGCGGGGGCTGGCGCGATCGCGGGCCGAGCGCGCGGGGGGAACAGCCGATCCGCTCCTAGTGCCCGGGATGCGCCGTGTCCGGCCAATCGGACCACGAATCCCGCCAGATCCTGGCCGGGCCGGCACCAACCCGCCCCGGAAGCGTTGACGACCGGACCAGCTCAAGGACGCCGTGCCCATGCCCGACCTCGCCGATCTGTATCCCGGTTTCGGCTCCCACACGGCCTCGACCGATGCCGGTCGCATCTTCGCGCGGGTCGGCGGCTCGGGGCCGCCGCTGGTGCTGCTGCACGGCTTCCCCGAGACGGGCGCCATGTGGCACCGGCTCGCGCCGGACCTCGCGCGCCGCTTCACCCTGGTGATCCCGGACCTGCGCGGCTACGGCTGGTCTTCGGCGCCGCGCAGCCGGGGCGGCGAAGCCTACACGAAGCGCGTCATGGGGGGCGACATCGTGGCCCTGATGGACGATCTCGGCCACGCCCGCTTCCGCTTCGTCGGCCACGACCGCGGCGCGCGGGTCGGATACCGGCTCGCCCTCGACCAGCCCGGCCGGATCGAGCGCCTGGCGCTGCTCGACATCGGCCCGACCGTCTCGGTCTGGCGGGCCCGGCAGGCGGATCCCGACTTCTCCCCCCACTGGCCCTGGCTGGCCGAGCCCGAACCGCGCCCCGAGGAGGCGATCGCACGGGACCCCGACGGCTATTTCGGGGGGCTGATGGCGCAGTGGTCGAAGGCCAAGAGCCTCGCGGCCTTCGCCCCCGAAGCCCTCGCCCACTATCGTGCCGCCTGGGGCGATCCCTCGCGCATCCACGCGATGTGCGAGGACTACCGGGCCGGCGCGACGCTGGACGTGGCCCATGACGAGGCCGACGAGGCCGCGGGCCGCACCATGTCCTGTCCCATGCTGGTGTTGGCCAGCACCGCCTATCTCGTCCGCCCGAGCGGCCCCGCGCCCCTCGACAGCTGGCGAGGCGGCCTCGCGCCGGCGGCCGAGGGCGTCGACATCGACAGCGGACACTTCATGGCCGAGGAGAACCCGGATGCCGTCCTGGCGGCGCTGACGGCCTTCCTTTGATCGACGACGACAGGCATCCGGTGCCGGACGGCGTGGGTGTCGCGCTCGGCGCCGGCGGGGCGCGCGGCCTCGCCCATGTGGTGCTGCTCGAAGCGCTGGACGATCTCGGGATCCGGCCCGTCGCCATCGCGGGCACGTCGATGGGCGCGGTGGTGGGCGCCGCCTATGCGGCCGGCTTCTCGGGGCGCGCGCTGCGGGCCCATCTGCGCCGCGTCCTCGTGCGGCGCCACCGCGTGATGTCGCTGCTGCTCGAAGCGCGCGTCGGACGATTCACGGCCGTGCTGCGCGGCGGCCTCGACAACCCCGTCATGGTCGATGCCGAGATGGTGCTCTCCGCCTTCTGGCCGCCCGGCATGCCGGACCGGTTCGAGGACCTGCCGATCCCCTTCGCCGCCGTCGCCACGGACTTCTACGCCCGCGACGAATGCCTGATCGGCGAGGGCGCCCTGCGCAGCGCGGTCGCCGGCTCGATGGCGATCCCCGGCCTGGTGCGGCCGGTGGTCCGCGACGGACGCACGCTGGTCGACGGCGCCGCCACCAATCCCCTGCCCTACGACAGGCTGCCGCCGGCCGCGACCCTCGTGGTCGCCTGCGATGTCGTGGCGGGCCCGGTGTCGGGCGACGCCGATGCCCCGACCCCGTTCCAGGCGATGTTCGGCTCCGCCCAGATCATGCAGAGCGCCATCACGGCCAGGATGCTGCGCGAGCGCGCGCCGGACCTGTTGGTGCGGCCGCCGGTCGCCGGCTTCAAGGTGCTCGACTTCTTCCGCTTCTCGCGCATCCTCGACGCCGCCGAGGCCGAGAAGGATGCCGTCAAGCGGGCCCTGGAGGCACTGCTGGATCCGGCCCGAAGCGCAGCACCATGAGGCGCGCCAGCGTGTCGCGCGTGCCGGCATCGGCCATGCCGTCGACGCGCGCCGGCCGGAACCGCCGTTGGAACGCCGCGATCACGCGGTGGCTCGCCGCGTCGGCGACGCCCGTCGCCGCGATGTCGTAGCCGAAGCGGGCGAGATCCGCCTGCAGCCGGGCGAGAACACCCGCCTCGAGCGGGAGCGCGGGCGAGAGGTCGGTGGACGGCGGCACCCAGAGCCCCACGCCGGCGGCCGCGAGCCTGTTCCAGGGAAAGCGCTCGCCCGGGTCCTGCTTGCGCCCGGGCGCGACATCGGAATGGGCCAGGATGCGGTCGGGCGGCACGGCGTGGCGGGCGACGATGTCGCGGCAGAGCGCCGTCACGGCCTCGACCTGCCGCTCCGGGAACGGGGGCAGACCGAAATCGTGGCCACCGTTGACGATCTCGATCCCGATCGAGGCCGAGTTGAGGTCGGCCCGCCCGGCCCAGCAGGACCGGCCGGCGTGCCACGCCCGGCGCGATTCGGGCACGAGCTGGAGCACCGTGCCGTCCTCGTCGACCACGTAGTGGCAGGACACGTCCGAATCGGCCGCGCAGAGACGCGAGACGGCGGATGGCCCGTCCCGCATCCCGGTATAGTGCAGCACCACGGCGTCGGGCCGGCCCGGGCCGAGCCGGTCCCCGTGGTTCGGCGAGGGCCGGACGGCGGCGACGCAGCGGCTGTCCGGCGCGAAGGCCCGGGCCTCGCTCACCGGTTCAATAGTTGGACGGCGGCACGGCGCGGTAGCCCGCGAGCTTGAGGCAGACGCGCTCGCCATAGGCATCGACGCCCCAGCGGGCGCAGGCGCGCGGCGGCGGCTCGCCATAGGCCTCGACCGGCGGCGGCGGCAAGGGCCGGGGCGTCGCGGCGGCTCCCAGCAGGGCACCGCTGCCGGCCCCGATGGCGGCGCCCGCCAGCGCACCGCCCGGGCGGCCGGTCGCGAGGCCGCCGATCAGGGCCCCGGTGGTGCCGCCGATGAGGGCGCCGCGGCCGGCATTGTACTGTTCCGGCGTCTGCGCCGCGCAGCCCGCCAGGCTGAGGGCCGAAAGCATGGCGGCACCGACGGCCGCGGATGTCCTGTTCATGTCCACTCCTGGCGGTGCTGCGCCGAGCCTCGGCCCCAGCGGCGAACCGGGTGACGGCCGCCCTCGACAGCACCTTGCAGCCGGCAAGGTGAATGCCGGCCTAATCGTGAGGATGTCGTCGGCTCCCGGGTGGGGCGACGAGGCTCCCTTCCGCAGCAAAGCGGGCTTTTCTGGGGACGGGATCGGGCCGCGCCGGCGCCGGCCCGCGGGCCATGGCGGCGCGGGGCCATTCTCGGCCCGACTGTGACGGAAACCACACAGACGCCACAAAACGGCATGGCGCTGCCACTCTTCACCGGTCTTAAACCATCGTGTCGACGCCGCGGCCCGTATTCCGACGCATTTGGGCGACGCTTTGTGGCCCTCGAGTAACTTGGATGGAGGAAGCGGCTTGTCTTCGATGTCGCGTGCGATCTTCGCGGCTGGCGCTCTGCTGGCTTCTGCCTCGCTGGTCCAGGCCGGCGACCATGCGAGCTTCTCGCCCGACCTGAGGGATTCCGCGACCTCGGCCGTCGCCCAGGCCGCGCCGGCCCCGGTGGCGGAGGCATCGCCCGCGACCGGCCGGGGCCGGTCGTCGAGGCGGCGCACGCGCGTGGCCCGCGGCCGCGCCGCACGGGCCGTGGCCATGGCGGCGCTGAAGGCGCGTGCGGCCGAGAACGCCGCGCCGCTGACGATCGGCGGCATCCCGGCCCCCCTGCCCCCCTCCCACGACGCCGACGCGTCGGACGCGGTCGCCACGCTGGAGACGCCCCTTGCCCGCAGCGCGCGGGAGATGGCCGGCAGCGTCGAACAGGCCTCGCCGGGGCCCCAGGCCGCCGCGGAAGCCTCCGGGTCCGGCCAGCGGGAGGCGCCCTCCAACACGCTCGCCAAGCTGCTCGCCAAACACGCGCTCGCCAATGGCGTGCCGTTGAAGCTGGCCGAGGCGGTGGTGCGCATCGAGAGCCGCGGCAATCCCCGCGCGTCGAACCACGGCGCCCTCGGCCTGATGCAGATCAAATACGAGACGGCCCGCGCGGCGGGCTTCGCGGGGCCGGCGGTCCGGCTCTTCGTCGCGGACATCAACCTCGAATACGGGATGAAGGTGCTGGGCCAGGCCTACAAGGCGGCCGGCGGGGACACCTGCGGGGCGCTGATGCGCTACCAGTCGGGCCACCTCGCGCGCCACATGAACGCCGCCAACCGTGCCTATTGCTCGCGCGCCCGCTCGTTCATGGCCGGTGCCTGAGGCGAGTTGCGGCGTGGCGGACTGGAACCCGGCCCTCTACACCCGGTTCGAGGACGAGCGGACGCGCCCCGCGGCCGAACTGCTGGCGCGGGTGAGGCTGACGGCGCCTCGCCTGGTGGTCGATCTCGGCTGCGGCCCCGGCAACTCGACCGAACTCCTGGCTCACCGGTTCCCGGACGCCGAGGTGGTGGGCATCGATACCTCCGACGCCATGCTGGAGGCGGCGCGGCGGCGGCTGCCGGGGCGGACCTTCACCAAGGCCGACGCCGCGCAGTGGGTGCCGGACCGGGCGCCGGACCTGATCTACGCCAATGCGGCCCTGCAATGGGTCCCCGACCATGCGTCGCTGCTGCCGCGCCTCTTCGGCCTCCTGGCACCGGGCGGCAGCCTCGCCGTTCAGATGCCGGACAACCTCGCCGAAGCCTCGCACCGGCTGATGCGCGAGGTGGCGTCCGCGGGACCCTGGGCGGACCGGATCGGCGATCCCGCCGTCGCCGGGCGGCTCGGCCGCATGTTGTCGCTCGACGCCTACTACGACCTCTTGGCGCCGGCTGCGGCCGAGGTGGACCTGTGGCGCACCGCCTACCAGCACCCGATGGCGGATGCCGCCGCCATCGTGGCCTGGGTGAGCGCCACGGGGCTGAGACCCTTCGTCGACCCCCTGCCCCCGGATCTCGGGACGGCGTTCCTGGCCGCCTATGAGCACGCCATCGCGCAGGCCTATGCGCCGCGGGCCGACGGCCGCCGCCTGCTCGCCTTCCCGCGTCTGTTCATCGTGGCCCGCAAGCCCGCATGACCGGCCGGTGTGCCGGGCCCGCGGCGCGGCGCGCGGGCCCCCGTCCGAGACCGATGCCCGGCCGTCAGGGCCGGGACTGCATGCCCTTGCCGGCCGGCGGCTTCGGCGGCCAGGAGCCCTGGGGACGGTCGAGGCTCTGCTCGTGGCCGATGGCCCGCTCGACGACGTCGATGAACTGCTGCAGGTTCATGAAGTCACCCGCCGCGTCGCCCGCCGCATGCGGATCGGCGACGATCGAGGTCACGAGGTTGCGGCGATCCTCGACCAGGAAGTCGCGCAGGCTGCGCAGTTTATCGATGTGTTCTTTCACGGTGCACCTCGCAAGGGAGAGTCGCGGCCCGGCGGCGCGCGGATCGAAGCCCGCAATAGCCCACCCGGGCGGATCGGGCCACTGCGTCGGGCCGCGATTCGATCGCGATGCATCTTTGATGACCGGCGTTCAAGGGACGTTCACCCTCTTGAGCGCGATGTAACCCTTGCCGATTTGTAACGCCGTCGCGCTTGCCCTCGCTGGGGCGCGGGGGTAGCGCATAGGCTCAACCCTTGGCGAAGCTCAGGACCCGCGGCTTGAACGCACCTTTCTCGGACCTGGAGGCGATCCCGCTGTTCAATGGCGGGTTCATGGCGGTGGCGCAGCTCGCCAGCCACCATGGCGTCCTCGCGTCCGCGGCCCAGCTCAACCACCAATCCGGCCTCGGCGAGACGCCCCCGACGGCCGACGACCTCGCCCGGGCCGCCATCCGGGTCGGGCTCAAGGCGCGGGTGATCCGCGACCCCAGCGTCAAGCGGATGAAGTCCATCCCGGTCCCGGCCATCATCAAGGTCAAGGACGGCACCTGGGCGGTCTTCGGCGTCGAGACCGAGCCCGGCCTGCATCGCGTCATCGATCCCCTGACCAAGCGGCAGGTGCAGCTCTCGATCGAGGAGGTGCTGGAGCGGCTCGACCACGACGTCATCCTCGTCGGCAAGAGCGCCGAACTCTCGGTCGAGCAGCTGAAGTTCGGCCTCTCCTGGTTCGTGCCGGCGATCCGCCGCTACCACAAGCCGCTGGTCCACGTCCTCGTCACCTCGTTCTTCATCAACCTGCTCGCGCTGGCGACGCCGCTGGTGTTCCAGCTCGTCGTCGACAAGGTGCTGGTGTCGAAGAGCTACTCGACGCTGGTCGTGGTCATCGCCGCCATGGTGCTGATCTCGCTGTTCTCGGGCATCCTGAAATACCTGCGCGCCTACGTCCTCAACCATACGTCGAACCGCATCGACGTCGAGCTCGGCGCCAAGCTCTACGCCCACCTGGTCCGTCTGCCGATCGCCTATTTCGAGCGGCGCCCGGCCGGCATCATCGTGACGCGCGCCCGCGAGATCGAGACGGTGCGGCGGTTCCTCACCGACCAGAGCCTCACCTCGGTCGTCGACCTGCTGTTCCTGTTCATCTACATCGGCGTGCTGCTGCTCTACTCGCCGCTGCTGACCATGGTGATCCTGCTGCTGATGCCCGTCTATTTCGGCATCAGCATCGTGGCCAAGCCCGCCTATCGCCGGCGGCTGAAGGACAAGTTCCGCCGGTGGTCCAAGGCCCAGCAATTGCTGGTCGAGACCATCGTGGGCATCCAGACCATCAAGGCCTCGGCGGTCGAGCCGATCTTCCAGAAGCTGTGGGAGGAGCGCCTGTCGGCCTACGTCAAGGCCGGGTTCCGCTCGACGATGCTCGGCACCGTCACGCAGACCAGCATCTCCTTCGTCACCAACCTGCAGACGGCCCTCGTGCTCTTCTTCGGCACGCAGCTCGTCATCTCGGGATCCATGACGGTCGGCGGGCTGATCGCCTTCTCGATGATCGGCCAGCGGGTCACGCAGCCGATCCTGCGCTCGGCGCAGCTCTACCAGGGCTTCCAGGAGGTGCAGGTCTCGCTCGAACACCTGGGCGACATCCTCGACGCGCCGGTCGAGCAGCAGCCCCAGGCGCTCCAGGCGCTTCCCGCGCCCGAGGGGGCGATCCGGCTCCGCAACGTGTCGTTCCGCTACCGGCCGGAACTGCCCGAGGCGCTGCGCGGCATCTCGCTCGACATCGCACCCGGCGAGGTCATCGGCATCGTCGGGCCGTCGGGCTCCGGCAAATCGACGCTGACCAAGCTGATCCAGCGCTTCCATGGGCCGACCGCGGGCGACATCCTGGTCGACGGGATCGACATCGCCCAGGTGGACCCCACCTGGCTGCGGCGCCAGCTCGGCGTGGTGCTGCAGGAGAACTTCCTGTTCAACCAGACCGTGCACGAGAACATCGCCCTCGCCAACCCCGGCCTGTCGCGCGCCGGCGTGGTGCGGGTGGCGAAGCTCGCGGGCGCCGACGAGTTCGTGTCCAAGCTCCCGCAGGGCTACGACACCATCATCGAGGAGCGCGGCGCCAACCTGTCGGGCGGACAACGCCAGCGCATCGCCATCGCGCGCGCCCTCGCGACCGACCCCCGCATCCTGATCCTCGATGAAGCGACATCGGCCCTCGACTACGAGAGCGAGCGCATCATCCGCCGCAACATGGACCATATCGCGCGCGGCCGCACCGTCATCGTCATCGCGCACCGGCTCGCCGCCGTGCGCCACTGCGACCGCATCGTCGGGATGATCAAGGGCGAGATCGTCGAGATCGGCACCCACGACGACCTGATCAACCGGCGCGGCGGGCTCTACGCCCGGCTGTGGTCGCTGCAGACCGATCAGGTGGACGCATGAGCGCGACCACGAACCGCCGCGGCACCCCGGTCGGCCTGCACGGCGCCGGCACCGATGCCCTGAGCGTCGCACCCGGCGAGGTCCAGCCCGATACGAGCGCCGTCATCGCTCCGGCTCCCCCCAATGAGGCTCAGGGCGACGCGGTCCAGACGCCGCGCCGCCGCCGCGCCCTGCCCCCGGGCTCCGACGGGCAGACGGCGGTCGTGTCGCCGGCCTCCGAGGGAAGCGCCGAAGCGCCGGGCCGTCGCCTCCTCGCGGCGCGCGAGGCCGCCGAGGCCGGGCCGCGGCCCGGCGCGGGCGCGCCGCAGCGGGGCCGGTCTCTCGACCAGATCCCGCAGGGCCGCCGCATGCAGGCCAACGGCGGGCGTGCGGCGCAGAACGGGGCCGCCGCGGCGCTTCCGGTCCGCCGCAAACACGCCAGCCGACCCGTCATCGACCTCGACGAGCTCTGGGCGCCGGTGAAGCCCGAGCGCGCCGTGCCGGACCGCGAGTTCCTGCCCGGAGCGCTCGAGATCCTCGAAGCGCCGGCCTCGCCGATCCGCATCTGGCTCATCTACGCGCTCTGCGGACTGGTGGCGACCGCGCTCGCGTGGTCGTGGTTCGGCCACCTCGACGTCTATGCCGACGCCACCGGCAAGGTGCAGGCCTCCGGCCGCACCAAGGTCGTGCAGCCGGTCGCAGTCCGGCAGGGTCGAGAAGATCCTGGCGACGGACGGCGACCGGGTGAAGGCGGGCGCCGTGCTGGTGAAGCTCGACCCGACCACCGCGATCGCCGAGCGCAACGTCGTGCGCGACCAGCTGTTCAATGCCCGGGCCGAAGTGCTGCGCCACAAGGCCGAGATCGCCGCCGTGGGCAAGTCCGGCGTCGAGACCTCACCCGAAGGTCGAGTGGCCGGCAGACCTGCCGCCGGACGTGGTGGAGCGCGAGGCGCAGGCGATGGCGAGCGAGCTCGCGAGCCTCGCCGCGACCCTGTCGAACCTCGATGCCCAGAGGATCGCGACCGTGGCCGACCGGGACAAGTACCAGGCCAACATCGATCCGCAGAAGAAGGTCATCGAGCTCATCAACGAGCACCTCGGCATGCGCAACACGCTGTTCAAGGACGGCTGGAACAGCCGCGCCACGGTGCTGGAACAGGAGCAGCAGTTGCAGAGCGCGCAGCTCCAGCTCGTGAACCTCCAGGGCAGCCTGGCCCAGGCCAACGCCGCCATCCCGGTGATCGACAGCAAGATCCAGCTCACGCGACAGAGCTTCGTGACCAGCAATACGGCCGCGCTGGTGCAGTCGCAGCAGCAGGTCGACAAGCTGCGGCAGGACCTCGCCAAGGCGGAGCAGAAGGTGGACGACATGACCCTGACCTCGCCGATCGGCGGCACGGTCCAGGCCACGGCGGTGACGACCGTCGGCCAGGTGGTGACGACCGGCCAGCAGCTGATGCAGATCGTGCCCGAGGGAACGCCGCTCGAGATCGAAGCCTACATCCTCAACAAGGACGCGGGCTTCATCCGCGTGGGGCAGGACGCGACCATCAAGGTCGACACGTTCCCCTATACGCGCTATGGGACCATCGCGGGCAAGGTGACGCGGCTCGCCGTCGACGCGATGCCGGGCAAGCAGGCCCAGCAGCAGCAGAGCAATGGCTCAGTTCCGCCGAGCGCAAACGGAGCGATGTCGGTCACCAGCGCCGCGCAGCAGACGACCGACCTCGTCTTTCCCGTGACGATCGCGCCCGACGAACCCGCCCTGGAGGTCGACGGCCGCAAGCTGCCGCTGACCTCCGGGATGACAGTCACAGTCGAGATCCGCACCGAAAGCCGGCGCGCTATCGATTACATTCTCTCGCCACTCCATTCGCTCTTCGAGCAGTCTGCTCAGGAACGATGAGGCTCGACGCGCGTTCTACCCCTAGAAACGACGAACGGCCTGTGCCGCCTGTGCCACAGAAGCAGAATTCCGTAAGGATGAATGCCTATGAGCTTCAGCGTAGCCTTGTCCGTGGGGCAAGTTTCGAGGAAGATGACGCGCTGAGAAGGCGTTCCGTCGGCGGGTTCGGAACGTTGTCACGCAGACCGGCCACGGTGTGGCTGGCACAGACGAAGGGTGTCAAGATGGCTGGATATTACGGCGGCTACGGCGGCTATCGGTGGCGGCGGCTACGGTGGCTATGGCTACTACGGTGGTGACTACGGCTACGGCGGCTACGGCTACTACGGTGGTGGCTATGGCTACGGTGGCTACTATGGCTACGGCGGCTATTACGGCTACGGCGGCTATTACGGCTACGGTGGTTACTACGGCGGCTACTATGGTGGCGGCTACTACGGTGGCGGCTATTACGGCGGCGGCTACTACGGCGGTGGCTACTACGGCGGTGGCTACTACGGCGGTGGTTACTACGGCGGCGGCTATTACGGTGGCGGCTACTACGGCGGTGGCTACTATGGTGGCGGCTACTACGGCGGTGGCTACTACGGTGGCGGCTACTACGGCTATGCCGCTGCTGCCTGACCTCCAGGCAGCCTAGATCGAATCACAGCAGCGCCGGCTTTCGAGCCGGCGCTGTTTTTTTGTCGCCGTGGCCGCACGGCTCGCGCCTGCCGTCAGCGGCGGGTCTCGGCCACCCGGCCGAGCCAGTTGCGGTAGAACTGGCCGGCAGACGCCTGCCACAGGGCCACGAGCGCCGACCGACTGGCCCAGTTCTGTGGGAACTGGTCCCACGCATCCGGGTCGTCGACTCGCCAGCGCCCGGCCGAAGGACTCCACGGCCTGCTCGGTCCGCGCCTCGAAATAATGCACGGGCGGGCTCGGCAGCGTGTCGCGCTCGCCGGCCAGAAACCGTTGCGCGTCGCGCCGATATTCCCGGAACAGGGTGTCGCCGTCATATTCCGGGTGGCCCTGCAGGAAGACGAACAGGCTGGCCCATTGCTTCGTGAAGCAGTCGATGCCGGCTTCGAGCGAGCGGGAGGCGATCCGGTAGCCATGCGAGCGGAGGTCGCCCTCGGCGAGGTCGTTCCAGCGCGAATGGGGCACCCGCAGACCGACCGGGGCACCGCGAGAACAGGCCGTCGGGCGAGACCGCCGTGCATTCGTAGAGGCCGAACCGCTTCTCCGGCAGACGCCGGCGTGCGATGCCGTCGAGATGCAGCACGGCGGCATGGGCGGCGAGGCAGGACCAGATCGTCGATGCCGTGTTCTGTTCCGCCCAGTCGACGACCCGCGTCAGTTCCGACCAATAGGGCTCGTCGGTCAGGGAGGGTGCGACGGGCTCGGCACCGGTCACGATCAGCCCGTCGAGCGCCGTCGCCTCCAGAGCCGCGAGACCGCCGTAGCGGCCGGCGAGGTAGGCCTTGGCGGCCGCCCCGCGCGGCACGGAGTCGAGCGAGAAGAGATGCAGGCGGACATCGGTCGCGCCCGACGCCACGGCCAGCAGCCGCGCGAACTGCCGTTCGGTGGCCTTCAGGGCGGCATCGGGCATGTTGTTGAGGAGCCCGATGGCGAGGCGGCCGCGCGATGCGCCGGGCACCGGCTGCAGGGCGCCGCCCACCGGGGGGACCGCCGTCGACGGGCCGATCCCTTCGACCATCAATGGCATGGCGACACTCTCCTGGCGTGTGAGGCGGGCGCGCTCATTCCGCCGCCCACGCGGCTTGCGACGTCTGCCGGTGCGCGGCGGCCAGCGCCTGGTCGAGGTCGGCCAGGATGTCGTCGATATGTTCGATGCCGACGCTGAGCCGGATGGTTTCGGGCCGGACGCCCGCCCCGAGCTGCTGCGCCGGCGACATCTGGCGGTGCGTCGTCGAGGCGGGGTGGCAGGCGAGCGACTTGACGTCGCCGATGTTCACCAGCCGCTTGATGAGCTTCAGTGCATCGTAGAAGGCCATGCCGCCCTCGAAGCCGCCCTGCGCCCCGAAGGTCAGCAGCGACGGAGGCCGGCCGCCGAGATAGCGTTCGGTGAGGGCGTAGTAGGGCGAGGCCGGGAAGCCCGCGTAGTTGACCCAGGCCACGCGGGGGTCGCCGGCGAGGAACTCGGCCACGCGCCGGGCATTCTCCACGTGCCGTTCCACCCGCAGCGCCACCGTCTCGATGCCCTGCAGCAGCAGGAACGCGCTCATGGCGGGCAGCACGGCCCCGGTGGTGCGCTGGTAGACGCTGCGCAGCCGGGCCGCATAGGCGCTGCGGCCGAACCGCTCCGTGTAGACGAGGCCGTGATAGGACTCGTCCGGCTGGGTGAACATGGGAAAGCGCTCGGCCTGCGCCGTCCAGTCGAACGTGCCGCCGTCGATCACGGCGCCGCCGAGCGTCGTGCCGTGCCCGCCCATGAACTTGGTCAGCGATTCGACCACGATGTCGGCGCCGTGCGCGATGGGCCGGACCAGGATCGGGGTCGCGACGGTATTGTCGACGACCAGCGGCACGCCGTGCCGGTGGGCCACGTCGGCCAGGGCCGCGAGGTCGGGGATGTTGCCGGCGGGGTTGCCGACGCTCTCGCAGAACACCGCCCTCGTGTCGGCATCGATCATGCGCTCGATGTCGTCCGCCGAATCGGAGGCCGCGAAGCGCCCCTTGATGCCCTGCCGCGGCAGCGTGTGGGCCAGCAGCGTGTGGGTGGTGCCGTAGAGCTGGGGCACCGTGACGATGTTGCCGCCGCCGTCGGCGAGGTTGGCGAGCGCGTAGTAGGTGGCGGTCTGGCCGGTCGAGACCGCGACGGCGGCGACGCCGCCCTCGAGGGCTGCGACGCGCTCTTCCAGCACGGCGACCGTCGGGTTGGCGATGCGGCTGTAGCGGTATCCCTCCTGTTCGAGGTTGAACAGCGCGGCGCCGTGATCGGCGCTGTCGAACGCGAAGGCGACGGACTGGTAGATCGGGACCGCGACGGCATGGGTCGTCGGGTCGTCGGAAAAGCCGGCGTGAAGCGCGATCGTCTCGTTCCGCATCGGTACAACCCCTGTGCCAGTTCGGCGCGGCGCCTGCTTCGACTTCGCCGATATCCGTTCAAATTCGAACAGATGATGCGCCTGATCCATGAATAGCCCGTCACCTTGACTTCTCCAGGCAAAGGTGATTCCGACAGCTCCTCTTAATACTTTACAGAGTGGAAAGGCATCGCCACGATAACCTTAACGGCGGTGCGGTCTGTTGGATTCAGGTTTGATCAAGCCGGTGGGACCAGGGTCGCGACGGCGGGTGGACGGCGCGGTCGGGCCTCCTGCCGCCACCGGACGACGCCGTCGGGCCGTGAACCTTGCCGAGGACCCCATGCCGCTGTCAGGACTCGCTGCCGCCCGCCCCTCGCCGACCAAGCGCTGGCTGCGGGCGCTGGAACTGACGGCCGGGCTGGACGGTGCCGGGCAGACCTTTCCCGACCTCATCGAGGCACTGGCCCTGCGGCACGGTGGGCGGCCGGCGCTGCTGTCGGCCTCAGAATGCCTGTCCTTCGCCGAGCTGGCGGACCGGTCCAACCGCTACAGCCGCTGGGCGCTGTCGCTCGCCTTGCCCAAGGGCGCGACGGTCGGGCTGCTCATGCCCAATCGCCCCGACTATCTCGCGGCCTGGATCGGCGTGACGCGCGTCGGGCTCACGGCCGCCCTCTTGAACACGCAGCTGACCGGGGCCTCGCTAGCCCATTGCATCGCGGTCGCCGACATGGCCCACATCATCGTGGCGGGTCCCTGCCGGGACGCCCTCGCGGGCGCCCTGCCCCACCTCGCCGCGCCGCCGCGCGCCTGGCTTCGCGACGGCGGCGCGCTCGACGATGTCCTGGCGAGCCTGCCGGGCGCCCCCCTCTCACCCGCGGAACGCGCGCCCGTCGACCTGTCGGACCGGGCGCTCTGCATCTACACCTCGGGCACCACGGGCCTGCCGAAGGCGGCCAACGTCAGCCATCGCCGCATCGTGACCTGGAGCCGCTGGTTCGCGGGCCTCGCCGAGCTCACGCCCGACGACCGCATGTACGATTGCCTGCCGCTCTTCCACAGCGTCGGCGGCGTCGTGGCGCCCGGCTGCGTGCTGTCGGCCGGCGGCTCCGTGGTGATCGCCGAGCGCTTCTCGGCCTCGCGCTTCTGGGCCGACGTGGCGGCGCTGGGACTGCACGGTGTTCCAGTATATCGGCGAGCTGTGCCGCTATCTCCTCACCGCCTCGCCCGAGGGCGAGCCGCCGGCGCATCGCCTGCGGCTCTGCCTCGGCAACGGCCTGCGCCCCGACATCTGGGAGGCCTTCAAGGCCCGGTTCGCCATCCCGGAGATCATCGAGTTCTATGCCGCGACCGAGGGCAGCTTCTCCCTCGTGAACGTGGAAGGCCGGGTCGGCTCGATCGGCCGGGTCCCGCCCGTGCTGGCGCACCGGTTCCCGGCCGCCATCGTCCGCTTCGATGTCGAGGCCGGGCTGCCGGCGCGCGGCGCGGACGGGTTCTGCATCCGGGCCGCGCCGGGCGAGATCGGCGAGGCGATCGGGGCCATCGGAGGCGGCGAGGGTTCGGGCCGGTTCGAGGGCTACACGAACCCCGCCGACACCGACGCCAAGGTGCTGCGGGACGTCTTCGCTCCCGGCGACCGCTGGTTCCGGACCGGCGACCTGATGCGCCGCGACGCGGCAGGCTTCTTCTACTTCGTCGACCGGGTCGGCGACACGTTCCGCTGGAAGGGCGAGAACGTCGCGACCTCGGAAGTCGCCGAGGTCCTGATGAGCGTGCCCGGCGTCTCGGAAGCGACGGTCTACGGCGTCGCCGTCCCGGGCCACGACGGGCGCGCCGGCATGGCGGCGCTCGTGGTCGAGGCGGGCTTCGCGCTTCCCGTGCTGCACCGGCACCTCGCCGCGCGCCTGCCCGCCTATGCGCGCCCCCCGTTCATCCGGCTGCAGCCCGCCATCGCGGCGACCGAGACCTTCAAGCAGCGCAAGGCGCCCCTGGTGGGCGAGGGCTTCGATCCCGCGGTCGTGGCCGACCCTCTCTTCATCGAGGACCGCGAGGCCGGCGGCTACCTGCCGCTCGACCCGGCCGTCCATGCCCGCCTCCTAGCGGGCGGCCTCCGGCTCTGAGGCCAGCGCGGTCCCCACCGCCGCCGCGATCTCGGCGACGATGACGCGGGCCGCCGGGATGAGGCCCGCGAGCCCGTAGAAATGGTGGATCATCCCCGGGTGGCAGCGGTGCTCGACCGCGACTCCGGCCTCGGCCAGCCGCGCCGCGAAAAGGGCTCCCTCGTCCCGCAGCGGATCGAACTCCGCCGTGTGGATCATGGTCGGGGGCAGCCCGGACAGGTCGGGCGCAGCGAGCGGCGCGAGACGCGGATCGTCCGACCCTGCCCCGAGGTCGGCGAGGTCGCGGGCCATCATGGCGCCATCGAGCAGGTAGCCTTCCGCGAAGGCGCGCCGCGAAGCGGTCGCGGCGCCCACGCTCAGCACCGGGCAGAGCAGCAGCTGCAGCGCCGGGCCGGGGCCGCTCCGGCCCCGCAGGGCGTCGGCCGCCGCGATGGCGAGCGTGGCGCCGGCCGAATCGCCGCCGACCCCGACGCGCCGCGGCGCGAGGCCGAAGCGCCCGGCGTCGTCGAGCACGGCCGCGAGCGCCGCCGCCGCATCCTCTGCCGAGGCCGGGAACGGGTGCTCGGGGGCGAGCCGGTAGTCGACCGCCAGGATGCGGCATCCCGAGCCCGCCGAAAGGCTGCGGCACAGACCGTCATGCGTGTCGAGGTCCCCGGCCACGAGCCCGCCGCCGTGGAAGTAGACGAGCCCGGGCCGCGGCCCGGGAGGCTCGCCGGCCGGCCGGTAGAGCCGCGCCGCGCGAGGGCCGGCGGCCCCGGCGATCGACACCGTATCGACGCCGGCGACCGGCGGCACCCGGCCGGCGACACGCATCAGCGCCGCGAAGCCGCGGCGGCGCTCGGCGGCCGTGACGGCGCTCCAATCGGTCCGGCGGCCGGCCCCCAGCATGGCCATCAGCCGCTCGGCCTGGGGATCGATCGGCATGCGGGGCAGCCCTCGTCAGACCACGGGCGTCCCGGACCGCAGGCGGGCCTCGGCGTCGAGGTTGCCGGACGCCGTCCGGACGTGGCGGGCCGTGCGGCTGCGCAGCGTCACGATCTCCTCGGCCATGGTGGGGTGGACCGCCATGGTGGCGTCGAAGTCCCGCTTGGTGGCGCCCATGCGGACCGCGATGGCGCACATCTGGATCATCTCGCCTGCGTCGGGACCCAGGATATGGACGCCGAGCACGCGGTCGCTCACGCCATCGACCACCAGCTTGAACGTCACCGTCTCCTTGCGGCCCGACAGCGTCGCCTTGAGCGGCCGGAAGCGCCACCTTGTAGATGTCGACGACGTCGAACCGCTCGCGCGCCTGTGCCTCGGTCAGGCCCACCGCGCCGATCTCGGGCGTGGTGAAGACGCCGGAGGCCACGTGGTCGTGGTCCACCGCGGTCGGCCGGCCGCCGAACAGCGTGTCGGCCAGTGCATGGCCCTCGCGCACCGCCACCGGCGTGAGGTTGATCCGGTCCGTGACGTCGCCCACGGCATGGATCGAGGGGACGCGGCTCGCCGAGAACGCATCGACCTTGACGGCGCCCTTGCGGTCGAGTTCGACCCCGGCTTCCTCGAGGCCCAGCCCGCGCGTATTGGGCGCGCGGCCGGTCGCCACCAGCACCTGGTCGACCACGAGGGTCGTGCCGTCCGGCATGGCGACCTCGACGCAGCCGTCCGACCAGGTGAGGGCCTTGGGCAGGGTGCGGGGCAACAGCGCGATGCCGGCGTGGCGCAGCGCCTCGGCCAGCCCCTCGCGCATGTCGTGGTCGAAGCCCGACAGGACCTGGTCGCCGCGGAACGCCACCGTCACGTCGGCGCCGAGCCGCGCGAAGACGGATGCGAATTCGAGCCCGATATAGCCGGCACCCACCACCAGGAGCCGGCGCGGGAAGGTCTTCAGATCGAAGATCTCGTTCGACGTGATGGCGAATTCGAGGCCCGGGATCTCGGGATGCAGCGTCGGCCGTCCGCCGGTCGCGACCAGGATGTGCCCGGCCTCGATGCGCCGCCCATCGGCCGTGACGATGGCGTGCGGGCCTTCGACGCGCGCCCGCGTCTCGATGAACCGCGCGCCGGCCTTCTCGAGGTTCTGGCGGTAGAGCCCCGACAGGCGGGTGATCTCGGCTTCCTTGGCGCGCACGAGGTCCGGCCAATCGAACCGGGTCGCGCCCAGTGTCCAGCCGAAGCCCGCCGCATCGGCGAACTCGTCGGCGAAGCGGCTGGCATAGACGTAGAGCTTCTTCGGCACGCAGCCGCGGATCACGCAGGTGCCGCCGATCCGGTGGTCCTCGGCCACCATGACGGTGGCCCCGTGCGACGCCGCGATGCGCCCGGCCCGCACCCCGCCCGAACCGGCGCCGATGACGAAGAAATCGACCTTGTCGGGCGTGCTCATGCTGGAGACCTTCGCGCCTCTACGGGGACGGGACCTGACGCATGCTTCCGGGGACAGCGCGCGTCGGCGTCAGAACTTGTCGCCCCGCTTCTCCATCTCCTGCTGGACGCGCTTCATCATGTAGGTCGAGGTCTCCTGGGTGAAAGCCTGCATGGCCAGCACCAGTTCGTCGAGCATCAGCGGCTGGGCCGCGACGTAGCTGCGTGCCCGCCGGGCTGTCGAAGAACGCCACGGTCGCCTTGAGGTCCTCGTCGCTCAGGCGGCGCGCGTAGATCCGCGCCGCGATGTCGATCATCTCGTCGGTCTTCTTGCTGAACTCGGGATGCAGCTGGGTCAGGACGGCACCGACGTCCTTGGACAGCTCGGGGCGCGTGCGGGTGATGACGGCCGGGATCTGCTCCTCGAGCTGCGGCACCATGGGCTCGAACGACCGGCCCATGCCGGACGCCAGCACCACCTGGCGCGCCATGGCGAGCTTCTCGGGCGGCACCTCGGGCTGGGGCAGCGCCGGCACGGGCGCCGGCAGCGTCGCCGGGGCGGCGGGCGCGGCAGCCGGCGCGCCCGTCGCCGGCGCGGGCGCGGTCTGGGCCAGGGACGGGACGGCGGCGAGGGTCAGAACCAGGGACGCGACGGCCATGCGGGGCGAAAACAGCATCAGGAAAGGTCCTCAGGAGATGGGGTTGGGCCGTTCGACGACCTGCGGGCCCCCGTCGCCGTCCGTGACGACGGCCGAGGCCAGCCCGATGAAAAGTCCGTGTTCCACCACGCCCGGGATCGCGACGAGCAGCGCCGCGAGCGCCTCGGGATCGGGAATGGGATCGAAGCGGCAGTCCAGGATCAGGTGGCCGCCGTCGGTGACGAAGGGGGCGCCGTCCGGGCCGCGGCGCAGCGCGACGGGTCCCCGCGCGCCCACGGCGTCGCCGGCCCGCTCGATCTTGCGGAGCGTCGAGGCGAGGCCGAAGGCGTTGACCTCGACGGGCAGCGGAAAGCGCCCGAGGCGCTCGACGCGCTTCGACGCATCGGCGATCACCACCATGCGGGCCGAGGCCGAGGCCACGATCTTCTCGCGCAGCAGCGCGCCGCCGCCGCCCTTGATGAGGCGCAGGGCGGGATCGAACTCGTCGGCGCCGTCGATGGTGAGGTCGAGCTCGGGGAAGTCGTCCAGCGTCGCGAGGCGGATGCCGAGCGACTCGGCCTGGAGCCGCGTGCGCTCGGAGGTGGGGACGCCCACGACGTCGAGGCCCTGGCCGACCCTCTCGGCCAGGAGGTCGACGAAATGCCGGGCCGTCGAACCCGTGCCGAGCCCGAGCCTCATGCCGTCCTCGACGAAGGCGAGCGCACGGGCCGCGACGCGGCGTTTCGAGGACTCGTCCGTCTGGTCGGCCATGGCGGCTCGGTTTCGAGGATGAAGACGATGGCGCCGCGAGGAGCGCCGGGCGGCCGGAGGACTATCGTGGCGCCGGTCGAAAAGCAAATGATGGCGACCCGCCGATCGCCCGCCGCCCCGGCGGGTTTCAAGCTTCACCTCGTGTTCAGCTAGCCACCGCTAAGCCTGGAGCGTCGACGATGCGATGCCATCGTCGCGGCGGGGCTCCGGCCCGGCCCGATCTCGATCCTCGCTCAAGGAGCTTTCCATGTCCGCAGTCAAGAAGACCGTCGCGGCCGGGCTTGCGGCCCTGACCCTCGGCACCGCCACCATCGCGTCCTCCTCGCCGGCCGAAGCCTGGTGGCGCTATGGCTGGGGCGCTCCGGTCGCGGCAGGTGTGCTTGGCGGCCTGGCGGCCGGTGCCATCATCGGCAGCGCCGCGCGCCCCTATGGCTACGGCCCCGGCCCGTACCCCTGCGTCCGTCGCCGCCCCGTCTATGACGCCTACGGCAACTTCGCCGGATACCGCCCCGTCCGCGTCTGCTGATCTTTCGGACGTCACCGTCCGACGAGCTCGGCCGACCTGACCCTCGGGTCGGGACCGGCCAGCGAGACCCTCCGGTTCGCGCCCCACCGGAGGGTCTTCGCGTTTGGAGAGCCGCCCCGACCCCCGGGGCGGCTCTCGTCATTTGGCGGGCGGCGTGCACACCACCGTGTCGTTGAGCACGTAGCAGATCGACATGGTGCCGGTGCGCACGTCGACGCGGAACACCCCGCCCTCACGGTCGTGGCGCGAGGCGATGAGCGCGTATTCGCTCTGGGACTGCGCCCCGCCGCCCTCGCCAGGGGGGTAGCACAGCGTCACCCCGACGGTGTTCTGCGACAGGCCGTACTGGCAGGCGCCCATCTCCCCCGTGGCCTTGTCGAGCCGATAGACCCGGTTCAGGTCCGTCTCGGGCGCCGCGAGGAACTCGTAGGAGGCGGCCCGAGCGGCACTCGCGGAGGCCAAGGCCAAGCCCGCGCCGAGCCAGGTGGCCATCGCCGATCGTCTCATGTGGTCTCTCTCCGGCGCCCGTTAGCAAGGCCGGCAGTCCCGTGCGGCCGAACATTCGGCCGGACTGCCGGCTTTTGAAAAGCCTAAGCGGGTTCGCGCGAACCCCGTTACACATATCGCTCAGTCGGCGGCCCGTTTCCAGCCCGGGCGAGGCCCGGCGCGCGGCCGCCGGGAGTGCGACATGGCCCATTCCGATCCCCTGGTGGTCTTCGACCTCGACGGCACGCTCGCCGAGACGGCCGGCGACCTCATGGGCGCCTTGAACCACGTCCTCGTCGGCGACGGGCTGCCGCCGCTGCCGGTCGGCCAGGCCCGCAGCCTGCTCGGTGCCGGCGGACGCGCCCTGATCCGGCGCGGCTTCGCCTCGGCCGGCCGACCGCTCGACGACGACCGGCTCGAGCACCTGTTCGCGGCCTTCCTGGCCCATTACGAAGACCATATCGCGGACCACTCGCACCTCTACCCGGGCGTGCTCGCCGCCCTCGACGCGCTCGAAGCGCGCCGGTACCGCTTCGCGGTCTGCACCAACAAGATGGAGGGGACCGCCAAGCGCCTGCTCGGCGTCCTGGGTGTGGCGCACCGCTTCCGCGCCATCTGCGGCCAGGACACGTTCGCGGTCTCGAAGCCCGAACCGGGTGCGCTGCTGGGCACGATCGCGCTGGCGGGCGGAGACCCGGGCCGCAGCGTGATGGTGGGCGACAGCCGGACCGACATCGACACCGCCAAGGCCGCCGGCATCCCGGTCGTCGCGGTGGATTTCGGCTACACCGACCGGCCCGTGTCGGACTTCGACCCGGACAGGATCATCGGGCACTTCGATCAGTTGGCCGAGGCGGTCGAGACGCTGATGGCGGACCGCTCCGCCGCGCCCGCGATGGAGGCGAGACGATGACGACGGGTCTCGGCCCGGCCATGCTGCCGACGGTCTCGCCGAGGTGATGGATCGGAGCCGGACTGGTGGGCGCGACAGGGATTGAACCTGTGACCCTTCGCGTGTGAAGCGAATGCTCTCCCGCTGAGCTACGCGCCCGAACCGTGGCGGTGGATTACCCAGCGGCCCGCGCGCTGTCAAGCCGCTCCCGCCTCTCTCGCGGGATCGACCGGCGGCGGTCGCGCGGCTGTGCGGCCGGAGGCAAGTGTCACACGACCGCAACGCCCCGGTTCAATGCGAACCGCTGCCTGTCACCCCGGTTGCCGTGTGACGCAACGGTGGCAAGATGGCAGCGATACGGTGGCGCGATCTGCCGCCTCCCCTCCATCAGGAAGACCTCACGCATGCGCGCACGCAGCCTCGCCCTGGCCGGCGCCGCAGGACTCGCGATCATCGCGGCTGCGGCCCCGGCCTGCGCCGCCAACACCGATTTCTTCACCGAGCAGCATCACAGCTACTTCGAGCGGGGCGACACGGCGGCACCGGCCGCGGCGCAACCGGCCGTGCCGCCCGCGCCGCGCCGCAGGACGGCGCCGGTCGTCGCCGCGGCGGCGCCCGAACCCGCCGAGGCCACGGTGCCCGAAGCCGACGCCCAGCCGGTGTTCGGCCACGGCCGTGCCGTGCCGGGCGACGAGCAGCTCGAGCATCGGCCCCTCGCCTCCGCCATCCCGCGCGAGATCGTGGCCTACGACGGCCCGCAGACGCCCGGCACCATCGTGGTCTCCACGGAGGAGAAGCGGCTCTATTTCGTGCTGCCGGACGGGCAGGCGATGCGCTACGGCGTCGGGGTCGGCCGTCCCGGCTTCGAATGGTCGGGCGGCCAGACCATCACGGCCAAGCGCGAATGGCCGGACTGGACGCCTCCGGCCGCCATGATCAAGCGGCGCCCCGACATCCCGCACCACATGGCGGGCGGCATCGACAACCCGCTCGGCGCCCGCGCCATGTATCTCGGCCACACCGAATACCGCATCCACGGCTCGAACGAGCCCGACACCATCGGCCAGGCCGTGTCGTCGGGCTGCATCCGCATGACCAACGAGGACGTGGCGGACCTCTACGAGCGCGCCAAGGTGGGCACCAAGGTCATCGTCATGCGCTGACGCGCGCCGCCTGGCCGGCGGGCGGCGCGCGTCGCTCACGGCCCGAGCGCGTCAGGACGGCTTGATGGCCGACTGGCTGCGCCACAGGTCGATGCCGCCTTCGGTCGCGTGGCGATCGATGGCGGCGAGTTCGTCCGCCGAGAAGTCGAGCCGCTTCAGCGCGTCGAGCGAATCGTCGAGCTGCGACACCGACCGGGCCCCGATCAGGGCCGAGGTGACCCGCGGGTCGCGCAGGACCCAGGCGATGGCCATCTGGGCGAGGGACTGGCCACGCGCCTTGGCGATGCCGTCGAGCGCGCGGATGCGCGCGAGGTTCTCCTCGCTCACGAGGTCGGACTTGAAGGAGCCGCCCTTGGCGGCCCGGGCATCCGACGGCACGCCGCCGAGGTACTTGCTGGTCAGGAGGCCCTGGGCGAGCGGCGAGAAGGCGATGCAGCCGACCCCGAGTTCGCCCAAGGTGTCGAGCAGGCCCTGCTCCACCCACCGGTTCAGCATCGAATAGGACGGCTGGTGGATCAGCATCGGCGTCCCGAGCCGCTTCAGGATGGCATGGGCCTCGCGGGTCAGTTCGGGCGAGTAGGACGATACGCCGACGTAGAGCGCCTTGCCGGACCGCACGAGGTGGTCGAGCGCTCCCATGGTCTCCTCGAGCGGCGTCTTGGGATCGGGGCGGTGGTGGTAGAAGATGTCGACGTAGTCGAGCCCCATGCGCTTCAGCGAAGCCTCGCAGCTCGCCACCAGATATTTGCGCGAGCCGAAATTGCCGTAGGGACCGGGCCACATGTCCCAGCCGGCCTTGGACGAGATCACCAGCTCGTCGCGGTGCGGCCGGAAATCGAGGTCCATCCAGCGGCCGAAATTGGCCTCCGCCGATCCGTAGGGCGGGCCGTAGTTGTTGGCGAGGTCGAAGTGGGTGACGCCGCGGTCGAAGGCGCGCCGCAGCACGGCGCGGCCGGTCTCGAACACGTCGGTGCCTCCGAAATTCTGCCAGAGCCCGAGCGATACGGCCGGCAGGTCGAGGCCCGACCGGCCACAGCGGCGGAAGTTCGCTGTTTCGTAACGGGAAGCGGCGGGAACGAAAGTCATGGCACGATCCTGATGAGAGGCGTCGTCTTATGCCTCGCTTCGTTGCTGCTCGCAAAGCCGCCGAAGGCTGGAGACGAGGACCCGGAAACTGGCGGAGCGCGTGTTCTCGAGGTCCAGTAAATGACCGATGGCCCGTGACCCGCCGACCTTCTGGTAGCGTCCCTTGGTCAAGGCTGCGAGTTCCCGCGCCGGCGATGCGACACGGTCAGGCGTTCGGAATCGGGCTTCGTTCTGGCGGGACGCGAGACCACGCAGGCCCAGCGCCAGTTCGACGGCCCGGAGATCGGCGAGGTAGACGGCCTCGAGTTCGCGGCACAGGATCCGGATCGTGACCGCGGAGCGGCCCATCGCGTGACAAGCTTCGGCCAGCCGACCCTTGACCACCCGGCAGTCCGGAGCGGCATCCTGGTCCCGAATGACGAAGAAGTGCGCGTCGGGGTTGAGATACCGGCGCACACGGCGGCCGAGATTGCGATCCAAATCCGATTTTCCCTCGAATACGATGTAGCGGATCGGCGGAAGGACGACGCCGAGCCGTGGCATGAGGCCTTCCAGCAGGGCGCGGGCCGACGGTTCCTCCAGCAGGAAGACAAGCTCCTTCACCTCGGATCGGCACCGTCGAAGAAACCCTGCTTCCACAGGCTCCCCATCTGATCGCCGTCCTCCATGTAAACGGCGATCTGCGGATCATCGCTGGCACGGTGCAGCGTCGTATAGCCGCGATCCTTGACGAGCCAGACGACCTCGTCGATCGCACAAGCATTGAGAAATTCCGGTGAGTGCGTCGAGACGATGACCTGCCCACCCCGAGCCGCATAGAGCCTGAACTCCTCGGCCAACTCCGCCATGAGATGCGGATAGAGTTGGTTCTCGGGCTCCTCGACACAGAGCAGCGGATGCGGGCGGGGATCGTAGAGCAACACGAGATAGGCGAACATCTTGATCGTACCGTCCGACACGTAGCGGTCGAGGAACGGTGTCCCGAAGGCACCATCGCGGAACCTGAGCGTCAGATACCCATCCTCGGTCACGACCGGCTCGATCTCGGCGATGCCGGGAACACGGGCCGCCATGACGTCGAGGACTTTTTTGAAAATCTCTGGATGCTGCTCGAACAGGTATTGGGCCACACGAGGGAGGTTGTCTCCGGTTTCCGAGAGGTGCTCCACGTCGCCGGTGACCTCCTTGCGTCCGCGCGCCGCCCCGATATGGAAGTCCGAGACGTGCCAGGACTCGATCAGACGCCGGAAGGCGGTGGCAGCCTTGAAGCGCGCGAACTGACCCAATCCCTTGATGGCGAGGATATCGGGGGAACCGAGTTTCGACGTCTCGCGATCGAGCTCTTCGTCCGCCTTGTCGAAATCCTCTTCGTTCGAAATGGCGTAGCCTTCGCCGCCCTGGAAGTTCAGAAAATAATATGGCGCGCCGTAGCGCCCCCTCTTGTACCGTAGACTTTCTCGTTTAACGAAGGGAACTCCGTCCTGTTCAGCCAGTTCCAGGCTATATGTGACGAGGCGGTTGGTCCCAACGATCTCCATGCGGTACTGGATTTCGATGAGGATGGTCTCGCCCTCGGCCCCGCGGCTGAGCACCTCGCGGAAACGACCTCGCGCACTCAAGGCCTGGCGGACGTTCGACTGCAGGCAATCGTGAAGGAAGCCGAAGACATCGAACAGCGTCGTCTTCCCGGTCCCGTTGGCACCGACCACGACCATGAAGGCTGGCATGCCGGTGAGGTGGACGTCCCGGAACGCCTTGTAGTTCTTGAGCCTGATCGACTCGATCCGCATGGAATGTCTCGACCTTCGCGTTCGCTGGATCGAAGTAGCAGATCGGAGCGTCGGCCTCCATGGGCGCCCGCCGACGACATGCGGCTGGTCTTGCCCGGCGATCGAGGATCAGACCGGGCGGTTTCGCCGGAACGCGTGCGGCCGGCCGAGCCGGCTCACAACGACTGAGTTCCCTCCATCAGCGTCAGCGTCCGCCCGCCGACCCAAACCTGGCCCTGCGCGTCCTGCTCGACGTGGATGCGGCCCGTGCGTCCGAGGCGGGTGCCCTGGGCCGCCACATAGGCGCCCCGGGCGCGGCCGGTCTCGAACAGCCACTGCGCCACCGAAGCGTTGAGGCTGCCGGTGACCGGGTCCTCGATGATGCCCCCCTGGCCGTCTCCGAAGAAGGCGCGCAGCTCGAACGCGACTTCGCCGCCGGGCGCGTGGGGGCCGACGAGGCCGAGGTCGATGGGCCCGGAGTGGTGGCGGACAGGCTCGACGGCCAGCACCGCCTCGGCCGAGCCCAGCATGAGCCCCATCCATCCCGGCCCGTTGTCGACCCAGCGGGCCTCCAGGATGGCGTCGCGCCCGATGCGCAGGGCCGCCGCGGCCTCGACCACCGCCGCCTCCTCGACCGGACCTCCGCGCAGCAGCGGCGGCGCCGCGAAGGCCAGCCGCTCGCCGCCGGTACGGATCGGGATCAGGCCGGCGGCGCAGTCCTGCACCACGCGGCCGGGATCCCGCGGGCGCCCGCCGGCGGCGAGCCAGGCATGGCAGCTGCCGAGCGTCGGGTGACCCGCGAAGGGTAGCTCCTGCGCCACCGTGAAGATCCTCACACGGTAATCCGCGTCCGGACGGGTCGGGGGCAGCAGGAACGTCGTCTCGGACAGGTTCAGCCAGCGCGCGATGGCCTGCATCGCCTCGTCCGTGAGGCCTTCGGCGTCGCCGATCACCGCCAGCGGGTTGCCCGACAGGGGGGCGACGCCGAAGACGTCGACGAGAGCGAAGGGGCGCGACATGCGGGGTTCCTCGAGCCGTGGGAGAGGGCGCCAACCTGCGCCCGCGCGCCGCCGCCCGAAAGGGACAGCGCGGTCCATTCCGGCCGGACCGTTCCGGTCGGGCGGCCAGCACAGTGCCGGGATGCCACGGCCTCCGACCAGTTCGCGGTGCTTGACCCCACCAGACGAATGGCGCCACCCTGTCACGGCATTCCCCGGCGCGCGAGTCGGATCCGGCGCTTCGTTCGGCGCGGCGGGGACCCAACATAACGAAGAAGGTGCGGGAGCCCGGGGTGAACGAGAAGGCTGACGCCCGGACACGGCGGCTCGACCTCGCGGCCCGCGCCGCCTGGCTCTACTACATCAAACGGCGCACACAGGACGAGATCGCGGCCGAACTCGGAGTGTCCCGGCCCAATGCCCAGCGGCTCGTCGCCCTGGCGATCAGCGAGGGGCTGATCAAGTTCCGTCTCGACCATCCCCTGCTGAAGAGCATGGAGCTCGGCGAGCGCCTGCGCGAGCGCTTCGGCCTCGACAGCTGCGAAGTGGCGCCGAGCGCTCGACGGACAGAGCGACCGGGCCGGCGTGGCGCTGCTGGCGGCGCAATTCATCGAGACGCTGCTCGGTGCCCCGAGCCCGCAGATCCTGGCGCTCGGCACGGGGCGCACGCTGCTCGAGACCGTGCGCGAGGTCACCTCCATGGACCGGCCCGACCACAAGGTCGTCTCGGCGGTCGGCAACCTCACGCGCGACGGGCGCGCCAGCCCCTACGACGTGGCGATCCGGCTCGCCGACCGCGTCGGAGCGCAATGCTATCCCCTGCCCCTGCCGGTGCTGACCGACACCCGCGACGAATGCGGCTTCCTCAAAGCCCAGCGCGGCTACGGCATCGTCGACGCCCTGGTGCGGGAAGCCGATGCGGAACTGATGGGCGTCGGCTCGATCGGCCCCGACGCGCCCCTGCTCATCGACGGTTTCGTGACGCCGCGAGGAGCTCGCCGACCTCGAGGCGGCCGGCGCGGTCGGTGAGCTGCCGCTCCTATCCCTTCGATGCCCGCGGCTGCCTCATCGACGACCCGGTGACACGGCCGGCTCACCGCCGTACCGCCCGTGCAGAAGCCGCGCCGCCCCACGATCCTCGTCGCGGCCGGACGCGACAAGCTGGACGCCCTGGCGGCGGCCTTGTCGGGCAGATTCGCCACCGGCCTCGTCATCGACGAGCCGCACTGCGCTTCGCCTGCTGGAGCGGCATATTTGCGATCGCGCGATGGTCCAGCGAATCGCTCTTGACAGGCGAGCCTGCAAGCTTGAGCATTTGCTCTGACGCTGAGCAAATTTTGCGGCCGACAACGGTCGCCATTGGGAGGATTAGGGATGCGTTTTGCTCGTACGGGCGGGCTCGTCGCCGCGCTCTTGGCCTCGACGCATCGCCGGCCAAGGCGGCCGATGACACCACGCTGACGATCGCGACCGTGAACAACGGCGACATGATCATCATGCAGAAGCTGTCGCCGAAGTTCGAGAAGGACGACCGGCATCAAGCTGAACTGGGTCGTTCTCGAGGAGAACGTGCTGCGCCAGCGCATGACGACCGACATCGCCACCAAGGGCGGCCAGTTCGACATCATGACCATCGGCGCCTACGAGACGCCGATCTGGGCCAAGCAGGGCTGGCTGCATGTCGCTCGACGACCTCGGCGACGGCTACGACTACAAGGACCTGATCCCGCAGGTGAAGGACGGCCTGAGCGTCGACGGCAAGATGTATGCCGCGCCCTTCTACGCCGAATCGTCCTTCACCTACTACCGCAAGGACCTGTTCGAGAAGGCCGGCATCACGATGCCGGAGAAGCCGACCTACGCGCAGATCGCCGAATATGCCGACAAGCTGACCGACAAGAAGAACGGCATCTACGGCATCTGCCTGCGCGGCAAGCCCGGCTGGGGCGAGAACATGGCCTTCCTCGGCACGGCCGTGAACGCCTTCGGCGGCGAGTGGTTCGACATGAAGTGGCAGCCGCAGCTGACCAGCCAGCCGTGGAAGGACACGATCGCCTGGTATCTCGACGTCATGAAGAAGGACGGGCCTCCCGGCCCGACCGCCAACGGCTTCAACGAGAACCAGGCGCTGTTCGCCTCCGGCAAGTGCGGCATGTGGATCGACGCGACCTCGGGCGCGGGCCGCGTCTACGACCCGAAGCAGAGCCAGGTGGCCGACAAGATCGCCTTCACGGCCGCGCCCGTCACCGACAAGAACCCCAAGGCTTCGGGCTGGTTCTGGTCCTGGAACCTCGCCATCCCGACCTCGACCAAGAAGGCCGACGCCGCCAAGAAGTTCGTCGCCTGGGCGACGTCCAAGGATTACGTCAAGCTCGTGGGCGAGACCGAGGGCTGGGTGGCGGCGCCTCCCGGCACGCGCCTGTCGACCTATGACAACCCCGAGTACCAGAAGGCGGCGCCCTTCGCCGCGACCGTGCTGAAGGCGATCGAGACGACCGATCCGCAAGCACCCGACCGTCAACCCGGTCCCCTATACCGGCGTGCAGTTCGTCGCCATCCCCGAGTTCCAGGCCATCGGCACCAACGTCGGCCAGGATATCGCGGCGGCGCTGGCCGGCCAGGACACGGCCGAGGCCGCCCTGAAGAAGGGCCAGGCCACGACCGAGCGCACCATGAAGCAGGCCGGCTATCCCAAGTAGGCCGTCGACCGACCGGCGCCGGGGCTTCGTGCCCCGGCGCCGCAACGATTCCAGGATCGCCACAAGCACCAGCCGGGAGGCCGCCATGTCGACTTCAGCCCTGCCGCGCGACGCGGCCGCCGCCCGTAAGGTGCGGCCGATCGAAGCGCGGCGTCGACACGCGCCCCCTGGTCTGGCCCAGCATCGCGGCGTTGCTGGTGTGGATGATCGTCCCGCTGGCGCTGACGCTCTACTTCTCGCTCCGCAACTACAACCTCACCGATCCGACGGTGCACGGGCTGGGCGGGCCTCGTCCAACTACACCTACCTGCTGACCGACGACAGCTTCATCGCCTCCATCGTCAACACCATCCTGCTGGTCGGCGGCGTGCTCATCGCCACCGTCGTGTTCGGCACGCTGTTCGCGGTGCTGTTCGACCAGGAATTCTACGGCCAGGGCATCTCGCGCCTGTTCGTCATCGCGCCCTTCTTCGTCATGCCGACCGTCGCCGCGCTGGTGTGGAAGAACCTGCTGATGGATCCCGTGAACGGGCTCTTCGCCTATTTCGCGCGCTCGCTCGGGCTCGAGCCCATCACCTGGTTCACCAATGCGCCGCTGTTCTCCATCGGCATCATCGTGGCGTGGCAGTGGGTGCCCTTCGCGACGCTGATCCTGCTCACCGCCATGCAGTCGCTCGACCGCGAGCAGATCGAGGCGGCCCGCATGGACGGCGCCAAGGCCGGTCGCCCGCTTCCGCCACATCATCGTGCCGCATCTGGCCCGGCCCATCACCGTCGTGGTGATGATCGAGACGATCTTCCTGCTCGGCATCTTCGCCGAGATCCTGGTCACCACCAGCGGCGGGCCGGGCGACGCCTCCACCAACCTCGTCTATCTCGTCTACAAGACGGCCCTGCTGCAATTCGACGTGGGCGGCGGTTCGGCGGGCGGCATCGTGGCCGTCGTGCTGGCCAACATCGTCGCCATCTTCCTGGTGCGCACCGTCGCCCGCAACCTCGACAATTGAGGGCCGGTCATGAAGGTCAAGCAGCGCAACAAGCTCATCATGACGGTCCTCGGCTGGGGCGTCGCCTTCCTGGTCTTCTTCCCGATCCTGTGGATGATCATCACGTCGTTCAAGACCGAGATCGACGCCATCTCGCCGTCGCTGATCTTCAAGCCGACGCTGGAAAGCTTCACCACCGTCAACGAGCGCGTGAACTACGTCGGCGCCGTGATCAACAGCGTGGTGGAATCGGTCGGCGCCACGGTCATCTGCCTCGCTCTTCGCGACGCCGGCCGCCTACGCCATGGCCTTCTATCCGGGCACGCAAGACCAAGGACCTGCTGATGTGGATGATGTCCACCAAGATGATGCCGGCCGTCGGCGTCCTGGTGCCGATCTACGTCATCTTCCAGCAGCTCGGGCCTGCTCGACACCTGGACCGGCATCATCGTCGATGTTCACGCTGATGAACCTGCCGATCGTGGTGTGGATGCTGTATTCGTTCTTCCGCGAGGTGCCGAAGGAGATCCTCGAGGCGCTCGCGCATGGACGGCGCCACGCCGATGCAGCAGATGCGGCTGCTGCTGCTGCCGCTGTCGCTGCCGGGCGTCATGTCGACCGCCCTGCTCTCCATCATCCTGTGCTGGAACGAGGCGTTCTGGAGCATCAACCTCACCTCCGTGAAGGCGGCGCCGCTGACCCAGCTCATCGTCAGCTTCTCCAGCCCGGAAGGCCTGTTCTGGGCGAAGCTGTCCGCCGCCTCGCTGCTCGCCATCGCGCCGATCCTGGTGTTCGGCTGGCTCACTCAACGTCAACTCGTGCGCGGCCTCACCTTCGGCGCCGTCAAGTAGGGTCTCAGCCATGGCTACCGTCACACTGAAGGACGTCCGCAAGAGCTACGGCGCCGTCAACATCATCCAGGGCGTCGACCTCGCCATCCAGGACCGCGAGTTCGTGGTCTTCGTCGGCCCCTCGGGCTGCGGCAAGTCCACCCTGCTGCGCATGATCGCGGGCCTCGAGGAGATCACGGCCGGCGACCTCATGATCGACGGCGCGGTGGTCAACGACGTCCCGCCGGACGCGCGCGGCCTCGCCATGGTGTTCCAGAGCTACGCGCTCTACCCGCACATGTCGGTGGCCGACAACATGGCCTTCGCGCTGCGGCTCGCCAGCGTTCCCAAGGCGGAGCGCGACGCCAAGGTGGCCGCGGCCGCCAAGATCCTGCAGCTCGAGAAGCTGCTCGACCGCAAGCCCGGCCAGCTGTCGGGCGGCCAGCGCCAGCGCGTCGCCATCGGCCGCGCCATCGTGCGCCAGCCCAAGGTGTTCCTGTTCGACGAGCCGCTGTCGAACCTCGACGCGTCGCTGCGCGTGCAGATGCGCATCGAGATCGCGCGCCTGCACAGCGAGCTCAAGGCCACCATGATCTACGTCACCCACGATCAGGTCGAGGCCATGACGATGGCGGACCGCATCGTGGTGCTGCGCGCCGGCAAGATCGAGCAGGTCGGCTCGCCGCTCGAGCTCTACCATTATCCCGCCAACACCTTCGTGGCGGGCTTCATCGGCTCGCCCAAGATGAACCTCACGCCCGCGACCGTGAAGGGCGTCGCACGCGGGCGGGGTCGACGTGCAACTTGCCGGGCGGCGGCGTCGCCACCATCCCGGTCGACGCCCCGCAACGCGACGCCCGGCGCCGCCTGCACGGTCGGCTTCCGGCCCGAGACGCTGTCCATCGCGGCGGAGGGGCCGATCGGCGGCAAGGTCGCGGTCGTGGAGCACCTCGGCGGCGAGACGCTGGTCTATGTCGATGTCGGCAACGGCCATCTCGTCACCGTGAAGGCCGCCGGCAGCACCTCGGCGCAGATCGGCGATCAGGTGCGCCTCGCGATCGACACCGACGAGGCCCGCCTCTTCGACGCGGACGGGATCGCCATGACGCCCATGCATCGGCGCGCCATCGCGGGCCTCGCCACCGCCGCGCAGTAGCGCCATCGCTCAGGCCGAGGGTTGCCGGCCGGCGCTCGTGCCCTGCCGCCCGGCGGGTGGTGCCGACCGCACCAGCCTTCCATCGTCGGACGTCGCCCTCAGTGGCCGTCCTTCGCCGCCCGCGCCTGCGGCTCGGAGCCGAACGGCTCCCGCGAGCCGGTCATGAAGACGCCGAGGCTGTCGATGGCGGCCGTGACGACCGAGAGGGCGTGATGCGCCGCCCCGAAGGGCCGCACCTCCGTGGTGGCGTCGGCGACCCTCCGGCGGAACTGCCCCATGGCGACCAGGAGGTCCGCCGCGTCGGGTATCCGGTCGCCGTACCGCTTGCCATCCTCGGTCATCGAGACCTCCGCGCGCCTGCAGTTCCTCTTTTGTTCCAAACCCGGCCGCTGTCAAGCGCGAAACATCCTGGCCGGTCCGGACCCGCCGGAGCGATGGACGGCAGGGTCCGGGCGGCGCGATCGGTCAGTCGGGCAGACGCGCGCCGGGGCATGGGGCACGGTCGTGTCCCGCGAGAACCGCCGACCGTAGCTTGAAGGTCTGGCAGTCATGGTTCTTGGCGACGGCATGTCCGGCCGTCGCCACGACTGCCGCGAGAGCCGCGAGCGTGAGCTTGACGCGAAGAACCTGAAGGGCCGGAAGACTGGTCATGCGGAGTCCTGGAACGGGCGGGCACGCCGATGGCCCGACCCCTGACAGACGCCTGTCAAATGCGGCGCCAACACGACCAGGCTGCCCAATGCTTCGGCATGGAAGGGTTGCGCGCGCCGGACGGCGTCTCACTCGAGGAAGCCGTCGAGGGCCGCCCGGAAGGCCTCGGGCCTCTCGAGGTGCGGGACGTGACCGCTCCGCGGGATGACGACGACGCGGCACTGCTCCACCTCGGCGCAGGCCTCCCGGGCCATCTTGGGGAAATCGCCCATCGCGGCCGTCCGGGCCGGGTCGCCGTAGCTCTTCATCACCACGGTCCGGTCCTGCTCGCCGACCGCGATGAGGACCGGCATGGCGAGGCGCCGGTAGTCCTGGCGCACCGGCTGGCCGTAGATCATCTGGTAGGTCTCGGCCGAAGCCTTGGCCCAGCGATCGAACTCTCCGGACCGCGCGATCCCCATGCGCTGGGCGACGAAGCGCTCCTGCCTGTCCTTGGGATAGATCGACGAAATAGCGCGCCATGAAGGCCCGGTATGATGGCGCGGTCTGCCGGAGCTCGGCCGCCGTCAGCGTCTCGGTCGTCTGGGGCGGGATGGCGGTCCGGTAGTCTTCGAGGCCGATCGGGTCTTCGAGGACGAGCCTGCGCACCCGGTGCGGAAACAGCGACGCGAAGCGCACCGCCAGCATGCCGCCGGTCGAATGTCCGACGAGGTCGATGGGTCCGGTGACGCCGACCGCGTCGAGCAGCGCCGCCGTGTTGGCGGACAACAGGTCGAACGAATAGGCGAGGTCCGGTTTCGAGGACTTGTTGAAACCGATCTGGTCGGGGACGACGACGCGGTAGCCGCGCCCCGCGAGGTCGGCGATCACGCCGTCCCAGTAATCGCTGGAAAAGTTCTTGCCGTGCAGCAGCACGGCGGTGCGCCCGTTGCCGGGCGCCGTCGGGGCGACGTCCATATAGGCCATGCGGCAGGGCTGCCCCTCGACCACGAGGTCGAAGAACTGCACCGGATGCGGATAGGGCCAGGCCTCGATGGCGATGCCGAGGGGCGCGGGCTCGGCCTGAGCCTCCGCCGCGACGGCGCCGGACCCGGAGGCCAGAAGGGCGCCGAACGCCAGTCTCACGAGCCCGACCCGTCCTGTCCGCATCTTTTGTCCCCCCGGGCCGGTCCGCCGTCGCGGCGCGCCGGGACAGATGACCGGCGCGGCGCGGCCGATCAATGATGGCGGCGGTGAGACCGGCGATGCAGGGGCTCGCGATGATACACGTAGCCGTGGCGATAGCCCCGGCGGGGCAGACCCAGGACGCCACGGGCACCGCCCACGACCCCACCGACGGCACCGCCGACCACGCCACCGACGATGCCGCCGACCGGACCGGCCGCCCGCTCGCCGCGTGCCGCGCCGACCTGGGCCCCGCCGACGATCCCCTGCGCGTCGGCCGAGACCGGTAAAGCCAGCACGGTCAGGAGGCTCGCCACCACGATCACAGTTTTCTTCAATACCGGTCTCCCTGCTGCGACACGCCGCCCGCGACACCGCGGCGGTCGAGTCGTATCGCAAAAACGCTTCGGTCAGCCCGATGGTTCAATCCGCGGGCGAGCCCGCGCCTTTGACCGCGCCCGGTGCCGCCGCCAGCCCCAGCCGCGCCGCGACATCGGCGAGGTCGGCGCGTTCGGGCACCAGGATCCAGCGGCCGGGATCCGCGGCCCGCAGCGCCACCACCGCCTTGCGGGGGCACACGTCGAGGCAGCCCACCTCGACCACGGCCACCCTCCGGCGGCGCGCCTTGCCCTTGCTCTTTCCGGCCCCGGGCGCCCTGCCCTCGCCGAGCGTGCGGCGCAGGGCCTTGGCGAGCGGCTCGCCGCCGTCCGGTCCGAAGCCACCCTTGAGCTTCTTCGTGCATTTGCGGCAGACCAGGACGACGTCGCGCCACTCGGCCTTGACCTGCTTGAACGCCTTGCCCTTGCTCACCCCGGCTCCTCGCCTGTCGTCCCTCCCCCCGAGATGGATCGCGCCCGACCCGCCGCAAGACGGCGAGGCGGCGCGGCGCAACCCGGGACGGCGGGGCGCGTTGGCCCCGGACCGGCACGCCGCACGCTGCCCATCCTCGGACCCGCCTGCCATGACGACACGACCCAGCATCCTGGTCTGGAGCGACTACGTCTGCCCCTTCTGCTACCTCGCGCTGCCGGTGCTGCGCCGCGCCGCAGCGGAGCTCGGCGTCGACGTGTCCTGGCGGGCCTTCGAGCTGCGGCCGGAACCGCAGCCCACGCTCGACCCGGATGCCGAGTACCTGCACAACATCTGGGACGAGGCCGTCTATCCCATGGCGGCGGAGCGCGGCATGGCGCTGCGCCTGCCGCCCGTCCAGCCCCGCTCGCGCCTGGCGGCCATCACGGCTGCCTTCGCGCAGAGAGCCGGGGCCTTCGAACCCGTGCACGAGGCCCTGTTCCGGGCCTTCTTCGAGGACGGGCTCGACATCGGCGACCCATCGGTGCTGCTCGACATCGCGACGACCTGCGGGCTCGACAGTGCCGACCTCCACAGGGCCTTCGACGACGAGGCGCTCCTCGGCCGCGTCCTGGCCGACGAGGCCCTCGCGGCGCGCATCGGCATCACGGGCGTGCCGGCGCTGCTGATCCGGTCCGCGGCGAACAACTACCTGCTGAGCGGCGCCCAGCCCTTCGACGTCCTGGCTCACGCGGTCGAACAGGCGCGGGCCGGCGCCTGAGGCGGCTGTCGCCCGCCCTCGCCGCGACCTCGGTCAGGCCGCGAAGCGCTTGCGGTAGGCGGCCGGGCTCGTGCCGAGGCGGAGGCGGAAGTGGTGGCGCATCGCGGCGGCGGTCCCGAAGCCCGCCGTCGCCGCCACGTCGTCGAGCCCGGCCAGCGGGGAAGCTTCCAACAGCTCGCGGGCGAGCCGCAGCCGTTCCACCATCAACCACTCGCCGGGCGGCAGGCCGGTGGCGGCCTGGAAGCGGCGCTGAAAGGTGCGCAGACTCATGCCGGCGCGGGCCGCCAGCGCGGCGAGGCGATGGTCGTCGCCGGGCCGGCGGCGCAGCGCATCGATGAGCGGGCCGAGCCGCGCGGCCTCGCGCGCCGGCGGCACCGGCCCGGCGACGAACTGCGCCTGTCCGCCGTCCCGATGCGGCGGCACCACGAGCCGGCGCGCGACGGCGTTGGCGGCGGCGGGACCGAAGTCACGCCGCACGATATGGAGGCAGAGGTCGATGCCGGCCGCGCTGCCGGCCGCCGTCAAGACATCTCCGGCATCGATGTAGAGGACGCTGGCGTCGAACGCGATGGCGGGATGGCGGCGTGCCAACGATTCGACGTAGCGCCAATGCGTGGTGGCGCGCCGGCCGTCGAGCAGGCCGGCCGCCGCCAGCACGGCGACGCCCGAGCAGAGCGATGCCACGCGGGCCCCGCCGCGATGGGCGGCCCGGAGCGCGCCGACCAGCGCCTCCGGCACCGGCGCCTCGATCCCGCGCCAGCCCGGCACGATCACGAGTTCGGCCTCGGCCAGCACCTCCAACCCCCGCTCGACCGCGACCGTCAGGCCGCCGGCGGCCCGCAGCGGGCCGGGTTCGACGCCGCAGACGGCGTAGCGGTACCAGCCGGGGCCCATTTCGGGCCGCGCGAGGCCGAACACTTCCGCGGCGACGCCGAACTCGAAGGTGCAGAGCCCGTCATAGGCCAGGACGGCGACGCGCGGGCCGGCGAGGTGGAGGGGGAAAGCGGAACGGTTTGGCACGATGTCGACGGTCGCCGACATTCTGCCGGATGTCCAGCCGGGGCGCGCCGGGCGATGCTGCGCGCCGTGATTTCAGGAGACCGCCATGTCCAACGCCGTGACCGAAGTCCCGCCCGCCGCCGCCGAGGCCGTGGCGGCCCGCTATGCGCGCCGTCTCGCCTTCGAGACGGACTGCGCCGACGTGGCGAGCGCGCTGCGCGGCGGCGCGGCCGATTTCGTGCTCGTCGACGTGCGGGCGCCGGCCCTCTACGCCGGCGGCCACGTGCCCGGGGCGATGAACCTTCCACGCGGCAAGATGACGCCGCGGCGCCTCGAGGCCTGGCCGGCCGACCTCCTGTTCGTCGTCTATTGTGCGGGGCCGCACTGCAACGGGGCCGACCGCGCGGCGCTGCACCTCGCGACCCTCGGTCGGCCCGTCAAGGTGATGGTCGGGGGCATCACGGGGTGGATCGACGAAGGCCTGGCCCTCGAGCGGGGCGCGGCGTCATCGGGATGAGACATGCGGCATGCCTCGTGCATTCCGCGAGCCCGGCACCAGCCCCATCTGGCAAGTGTCGGCGGGGACCGGCGTGGGCCGGGCGAGCGGGGTGGACCGGGCGATGGCCGAGTTCGACATGATCGTGATCGGCTCCGGCCCCTCCGGCCGCCGCGCCGCCGTGCAGGCCGCCAAGCTCGGCCGCCGCGTCCTGGTGGTGGAGCGCGGGCGGCGGGTCGGCGGCGTCTCGGTGCATACCGGGACCATCCCGTCCAAGACGCTGCGCGAGACCGTGCTGAACCTGTCGGGCTGGCGCGAGCGCGGCTTCTACGGCCGCTCCTACAGGGTCAAGCAGGACATCGGCGCCGAGGACCTGCTGGCGCGCCTGCACAAGACGCTCGACCACGAGGTCGAGGTGCTCGAACACCAGTTCAGCCGCAACACCGTGCGCACCCAGCGCGGCGAGGCCCGGTTCGTCGGGCCGCATGGCGTGGAAGTGCGGGCCGAGAACGGCGACGTCCACACCCACACCACGGCCTTCGTGCTGATCGCCTGCGGCACCCGCCCGTTCCGCCCCGATTACGTGCCGTTCAACGGCAGCACGGTCTTCGACTCCGACGAGATCATCGAGATGCCGCGCCTGCCCCGCTCGATGATCGTCATCGGCGCGGGGGTGATCGGCGTCGAATACGCGACGATCTTCTCGGCGCTCGACGTCGCCATGACGTTGATCGAACCGCGGACGAGCTTCCTCGACTTCATCGACAAGGAGCTGATGGACGAGTTCACGCACGACCTGCGCGACCGCAACGTGGCGCTGCGGCTGGGGTCGGCCGTCACCACCATCGAGGCGCCCGACGGCGGCCGTGTCACCTGCCGCATGGAGGACGGCCGCAACGTGTCGGCCGACATGCTGCTCTTCGCCGCCGGCCGCATGGGCAACACGGACGCGCTGAACCTCGAGGCCGCCGGCCTCACCACGGACGCGCGCGGGCGCATCGCGGTCGATCCCAAGACGCTGCAGACGGCCGTGCCCCACATCTACGCGGCGGGCGACGTCATCGGCTTTCCCAGCCTCGCCTCGACCTCGATGGAGCAGGGCCGCGTCGCGGCCTGCCACGCCTTCGGCCTGCAGCCCCCGCCCCCGCCGGAGTTCTTCCCCTACGGCATCTACTCGGTCCCGGAGATCTCCACCGTCGGGATGAGCGAGGAGGAGGTGCGCAAGCGCAAGATCCCCTACGAATGCGGCATCGCGCGGTTCCGCGAAACCTCGCGCGGCCACATCATGGGTCTCGACAGCGGCATGATGAAGATGATCTTCTCGCTGAAGACCCGCCGCCTGCTCGGCTGCCACATCGTCGGCGAGGGCGCGACCGAGCTGATCCACATCGGCCAGGCGGTGCTGAACCTGAAGGGCACGATCGACTTCTTCATCGAGAACACCTTCAACTACCCGACCCTGGCCGAGGCCTACAAGATCGCCGGCCTCGACGCCTGGAACAGGATGGCGCGGGTCTGAGGCGCTTTCGCCTCCGGCGAATTCGCTTCGGCTCGAATCGAGAGCACGCGGGCGCGGCGGCCGGAGCTCGCGCACGGGTTCGACGCCGGCGCCGCCGATCTCGGACCACAGCGGGCTCCCCCGTCCGGGTCGGGTCCTACTCCGCCTCCCCGTCCACCACCTGCCTGGCGACACCGACCGGGAACCCCGCCCGCACCAGCGCCCGGATGTCCTTGTCGCGATAGGGCTCGCGCTCTCCCGGGCGGTAGGGGCCGAGGCGTTTCCGCTGCGCCAGCCGCCGCACCTGGGCGGCCTCGTCGAGGTCGACGGCTTCGGCGACCGCCTCGCCGGCGATGTCCTGGCGGGCGAGGTCGGCCTTGATGCGCCAGACCGGCCAGCCCTTGCGCGCCAGGGCGGCGGCGCGGCCCCGGCCGTAGGCGGCGTCGTCGATCAGCCCGGCCCGCGTCAGCCGCTCGACCACGCCGTCGACGAGGCCGCGCAGCGCTTCGGGCTCGGGCGGCGGCACCTCGCGCAGCTCGCAGCGGCGGCGGATCTTGCGCTCCAGCACCTCGCGCAGGCGCGCCGTCGAGGCGGAATAGCGGGCGAGGTAGTGGCTCGCCATGCGCATCAAGGTTTCGGGCGAGACGGCGGGCTTCGCCGCCGCGCCCCGGGACGATGTCCCGCGCGGGAGCGAGGTCCCGTCGGCCTCCGGGACGTCGTCCCAGAGCTCAGCCAGGGCGCGACGCCTCGTTGAGGAGGCGCGACACGGTCCGCTCCAGCGGGCCGTGCCACGCCGGCAAGGCGATGCCGTAGATCCGCTCGAGCTTGGAACAGTCGAGCCGCGAGTTGGCGGGCCGTCGGGCCTGGGTGGGGAACTCGGCCGTGGTGATGCGGTTCACCTTGGCCGAGGGGCCGCCCTTGGCCCGCGACGCCGCGAAGACCGCTTCGGCCACGTCGGCCCACACGGCCTCGCCCCGCGCCGCCATGTGGAAGACGCCCGTGAGGGCCGTATCGTCCGGGGCGGCCGCCATCCGGGCCGCGACGGCGAGCAGCGTCGTGGCGATGTCGAGCGCCGAGGTGGGGCAGCCCCACTGGTCGGCCACCACGTTCACCTCGGGCTTGGTCGCGGCGATGCGCAGCATGGTGCGGACGAAATTGGCGCCGTAGGGGGCATAGACCCAGGCGGTGCGCAGGATCGCGTGGCGCGGGTTGGCACCCGCCACGGCGCGCTCGCCGGCGAGCTTGGAGCGGCCGTAGGCGCCGAGCGGACCCGACGGGATCCTCCTCGTCGTAGGGGCTCGCCTTGGACCCGTCGAAGACGTAGTCGGTCGACACCTGCAGCACCGGCAGGCCGAGGTCCGCCGCCGCTGCCGCCACCGCGCCCGCGCCGGCACCGTTCACCGCTTCGGCGAGCTCGGGCTCGGATCTCGGCCCTGTCGACCGCCGTGTAGGCGGCGGCGTTGATCACGGCCTCGGGCCGGGCCTCGCGGAGCGCCGGCGCGACGGTGGCGGGATCGGCGAGGTCGAGCGTGGGGCGGCCGAGCAGCACGACCTCGTGGCCATGCCGCCCCGCGATCTCGGACAGCGCCCGGGCCACCTGCCCGTTCGGTCCCGGTGACGGCGATGCGCATGGCCTTCAGCCCAGGTTCGTCGGGACGGGCCCGCGGGAGCCGCTCGAGGCCCAGCCGCTCGCCCGCGTAGACGCCGTCGCGCAGCGGCTTCCACCACCATTCGTTGTCGAGGTACCAGGCGACCGTGCGCCGGATCCCGCTGTCGAAGTCCTCCCGGGCGCGCCAGCCGAGCTCGGTCTCGAGCTTGGTGGCGTCGATGGCGTAGCGGTGGTCGTGGCCGGGGCGGTCGGTCACGAAGGTGATCAGCTCGCGCCGCGGACGCGCGGCGGGGCGCAGCTCGTCCAGCACGTCGCAGATGGTCTCGACCACTTCGAGGTTGGTGCGCTCGTTGCGGCCGCCGACATTGTAGGTCTCGCCGAGCCGGCCCGTCGTCAGGATGGTCCAGAGCGCGCGGGCATGGTCCTCGACGAAGAGCCAGTCGCGGATGTTGTCGCCTTTGCCGTAGACCGGCAGCGGCTTGCCGGCGAGGGCGTTGAGCGTCACCAGCGGGATCAGCTTCTCCGGGAAGTGGAAGGGCCCGTAATTGTTCGAGCAGTTGGAGATGACCACCGGCAGGCCGTAGGTCCGCATCCAGGCCTGGGCCAGGTGGTCCGAGGCGGCCTTGGAGGCCGAATAGGGCGAGGAGGGATCGTAGGGCGTCGTCTCCTCGAACAGGCCCTCGGGGCCGAGCGAGCCGTAGACCTCGTCGGTCGAGACGTGGAGGAAGCGGAAGGCCGCCTTGGCGTCGGCGTCGAGGCCGGACCAATAGCGCGCGCGCCGCTTCGAGCAGCGTGAAGGTGCCGACGATGTTGGTCTGGATGAAGTCCCCGGCCCCCGTGATGGAGCGGTCGACGTGGCTCTCGGCCGCGAGATGCATCACGCCATCGGGCCGGAACTCGGCGAAGAGGCGGTCCATGCGCCGCCCGGTCGGCGATGTCGGCCTTCTCGAACCGGTAGTTCGGCAGGTTCGAGACCGGCCGCAGGCTCTCGAGATTGCCCGCATAGGTCAGCTTGTCGACGTTGAGCACGTCGATGCCGAGCTCGCCCGCGAGGTGGCGGACGACGGCCGAGCCGATGAAGCCGGCGCCGCCGGTGACGAGGACGCGCTTCACTGGCCTGCCCCTTGGGTGAAGATCGGCGGCAGGTCGGCGAGCCGGGGCTGGCGCCGGTCCTTGTCGGACAGGAGCGCGGCCCCGGGCGCGACCGGCCACGGGATGGCGAGGGCCGGATCGTCCCAGGCGATGCCGCCGTCATCGGCGGCGCTGTAGAAGTCCGTCACCTTGTAGGCGATCATGCTGAATCCGGCTCGATCGTGCAATAGCCGTGGGCGAAGCCGGGCGGCACCCAGAGCTGGTCGCCGGTCTCGGCCGAGAGCGTCGCCGATACGTGGCGGCCGAAGGTGGGCGATCCGCGTCCGGATGTCGACGGCGACGTCGAAGATGGCGCCCTTCAGCGCCCGCACGAGCTTGCCCTGCGCGGTCGGCGGACGCTGGAAATGCAGCCCGCGGACCGTGCCGACCTGGGCCGAGAGGGCCTCGTTGTCCTGCACGAAGACGGCATCCGCCGACCTCGCGCGCGAAGACGCGGGCGTTGAAGCTCTCGACGAAATAGCCGCGCGCGTCGCCGTGGCGCGTCGGTCGCAGCAGCACGACGTCGGGTATGGCCAGTCTCGTCACCTGCATCGTCGGATCCTCGGTCGCGCCGGAATGCCTCGCTTCAGCCGGCGCTTTACACCAAGATGCGGCGCCTCGCACCCCCTGTCGGGCCCTGGGCCGGGCCGGAGGGCGAGGGCCGAGACCGGGGCGGAGCGCAAAGCCGGAGGCGCCGCCGTCATCAGGGCGTCACGCACCGCGACCGAGACTCCGGTGCGGCGGGCATAGCGATCGGGTCGAGGCGAAACGGGACATGCTGGACGTCAAACACGCGGGAGGCTCGCTGACGCTCATCGCCGCCATGATCGAGGCCATGCCCGAACCCGTCCTCGCGGTGACGGGCGACGGGCGCATCATGGCCGCCAATCGCGCCGCCAAGGGTGATCCTGCCGGCGCTGCGGATCGGCGGCAACCTCGTCCTGGCGCTGCGCGACCCCGACATCCTCGACGCCGTCGACCGGGTCTTCACCTCGGGCCAGACCGAGCAGGTGGCCTGGCGCGACCGCGTGCCGGTCGAGCGCGTCTTCGACGTCACGGTCGCGCCGCTCGACCGGCCGGGCGAGGACCGCGCCATGGTGCTGACGCTGCGCGACCTGACCGAAGTCGCTCCGGGTCGAGCGGATGCGCGCCGATTTCGTCGCCAATGCCAGCCACGAGCTCCGTACGCCGCTGGCCTCGCTGCTCGGCTTCGTCGAGACGCTGCAGGGCCCGGCGCGCGACGACGCGCGCGGCGCGCGAACGCTTCCTCGCCATCATGGCCGAGCAGGCCCGCCGCATGGCGCGGCTCATCGACGACCTGCTGTCGCTGTCGCGCATCGAGCAGAACCTGCACCTGCGGCCCGACAAGCCCGTCGACCTCGCCATGGTGGTCCGCCACGTCGCCGAGACGCTGGCGCCGCTCGCGGCCGAGAACGACGTGTCGCTCGCCGTCGAGGCGCCGCGACCGGTGATCGTCGCGGGCGACCGGGACGAGCTGCGTGCGCGTCGCCGAGAACCTGCATCGAGAACGCCATCAAATACGGCGCCGCGCCCGGGCGGCGTCGAGATCGTCGTCGTCCGCAGCGGCGCCGGCATCGGCGTCGCTCACGGTGCGGGACTTCGGCCGCGGCATCGCGCCCGAGCACCTGCCGCGCCTGACCGAACGCTTCTACCGGATCGATGCCGGCCAGAGCCGCGCCAAGGGCGGCACCGGCCTCGGCCTCGCCATCGTCAAGCATATCGTGGCCCGCCACCGCGGCCGGCTGACCATCGAGAGCGAGGTCGGGCACGGCACGATGATCACGGTCGTCGATTCCGCTGAAGACCTGAAACGCAAGGCTCGACAACGCCTTGCACTGTCATAAAACCGCTATCGCATTGTCGTAAAACCGCGTCGCGTTTCCGATAGGACTCCGGCCGCCATCGCCGGGGGCGAGACGCTCGCGGGACGGGAACACACCTGTTCGACGACCGAACGAAGGCGGACCATGACCATGAACATCCATCGCGCGCGCGGCCCTGCTGGCCACCGCGCTGCGGCCGGCACGCTGTCGGCGCATGCGGCCGACATCTCGGGCGCGGGCTCGACCTTCATCTATCCGGTCTTCGCCAAATGGGCCGACACCTACAAGAAGGACACCGGCACCGGCATGAACTACCAGTCGATCGGCTCGGGCGGCGGCATCAAGCAGATCAAGGCCAGCACCGTGACGTTCGGCGCCACCGACGCGCCGCTCACGGAAGCCGACCTCGAGGACGGCGGCCTCGTCCAGTGGCCGATGATCATGGGCGGCATCGTGCCGGTCGTGAACCTCGAGGGCATCAAGGCCGGCGACCTGACGCTCGACGGCCCGACGCTGGCCGCGATCTTCATGGGCACGATCAAGACCTGGAACGATCCCGGCCATCGCCAAGCTGAACCCCGGCGTCAAGCTGCCCGAGACCGCCGATCGTGGTGGTGCATCGTTCGGACGGGTCGGGCACGACCTTCAACTTCACCAACTACCTGTCCAAGGTGTCGCCCGACTGGAAGTCCAAGGTCGGCGAGAACACCGCCGTCGAGTGGCCGGTCGGCCTCGGCGCCAAGGGCAACGAGGGCGTCGCCAACAACGTCGCCAACACCAAGGGCGCGATCGGCTACGTCGAATACGCCTATGCCAAGCAGAACAACCTCGACCTCCACCAAGATGGTGAACCACGACGGCAAGGCCGTGGCGCCCGCCATGGACACGTTCTCCTCCGCGGCCGCCAATGCCGACTGGGAGCACGCGCCCGGCTTCTACCAGATCCTGACCGACCAGCCCGGCGCCCAGTCCTGGCCCATCACCGCCTCGACCTTCGTCCTGATGCACAAGGAGCCCAAGGACGCCGCCGCCGCCGCCGAGGCGCTGAAGTTCTTCAACTGGGCCTTCAAGAACGGCACCAAGGAGGCCGAGGCGCTCGACTACATCCCGATGCCCGCCAAGGTCGTGACGCTGATCGACAAGGAGATCAACGGCTCCATCAAGGCGGGCGGCAAGCCCGTCTACGAGATGAAGTGACCCGGCCGGCCGGGGCCCGGCGCCCCGGCCGCCCGACCCGGCGCCGGCCCCCCGGGCGCCGGCCGCCCATCGTCCCGCCAGCCTCTTCGACCAGGAGACCTCATGACCGACGTCGCGATGCGGGACCAGCCGGCACGGCGCGCCATCGACACCGGGCGCGCCGCCGTCCTGTCGCGCTTCCGCACCACCGATGCGGTGTTCGGCGGCCTCACGCTCGCCGCCGCCGTTTCGGTGCTGGTGCTGCTGGGCGGCGTGATCGTCTCGCTCGTCATCGGCGCGATGCCGGCCTTCCGGGCCTTCGGCTGGGGCTTCCTGTCCTCGCAGATCTGGAACCCCAACGACGACATCTACGGGGCGCTCGGCGCCATCTACGGCACGGTCGTCACCTCGCGTCATCGCCATGGCGATCGCCATCCCGGTCGGTCTCGGCATCGCGATCTTCCTGAGCGAGCTCTGCCCCTTCCGCGCTGCGCAAGCCGATCGGCATGGCGATCGAGCTCCTGGCCGGCATCCCCAGCATCATCTACGGCATCTGGGGCCTCTTCATCTTCGCACCCTTCGTGCAGACCTATGTCGAGCCGGCGCTCATCGGCGTGCTGGGGCCCATCCCGGTGCTGGGCGCGCTGTTCCAGGGCCCGCCCTACGGCATCGGCGTCCTGACCGCCGGCATCATCCTCGGCATCATGGTGCTGCCCTTCATCACGCTCGGTGTCGCGCGACGTGTTCGACGACGGTGCCGCCCGTCCTCAAGGAAGCCGGCTACGGGCTCGGCTGCACCACCTGGGAAGTCGTCGCGCAACATCGTCATCCCCTACTCGCGCACCGGCGTCATCGGCGGCGTCATGCTGGCGCTCGGGCCGCGCGCTCGGCGAGACCATGGCGGTGACCTTCGTGATCGGCAACGCGCACAAGATCTCGGCCTCGATCCTGTCGCCCGGCACCACCATCTCGGCCTCCATCGCCAACGAGTTCACCGAGGCGGTCGGCGACCTCTACACGTCGTCGCTGATCGCGCTCGGCCTCATCCTCTTCGTCATCACCTTCATCGTGCTGGCGATCGCGCGCTACATGCTGATGCGCATCCAGCGCCGCGCCGGAGCCTGATGCCGCCATGGCGACCTATTCCAAGGCGCGGCGCGCCAGCAACGCCATCTTCCTCGGGCTGTCGGTCGGCGGCCGCGGGGCTGGGGCTCGCTGGCCCTGGTGTTCATCCTCGTGGCGCTGCTGTGGAACGGCCTCGCGGGCCTCCGGCCCGCCGTCTTCACCGAGATGACGCCGCCGCCGGGCAGCCGCGGGCGGCCTGCTCAACGCCATCTACGGCTCGCGTCGTCATGACGGTGCTCGGCCTCGCCGATCGGGGCGCCGATCGGCCTCCTGGCCGGCACCTACATGGCGGAATACGGCCGCTACGCCAAGCTGACCGTGGTGGTGCGCTTCCTCAACGACATCCTGCTCTGCGCGCCGTCGATCATCATCGGCCTGTTCGTCTACGAGGTGGTGGTGACGCGGATCGGCCACTTCTCCGGCTATCGCGGGCGCGCTGGCGCTGGCCATCCTGGTCATCCCGGTCGTGGCCCGCACCACCGAGGACATGCTGCTGCTCGTGCCGAACCCGCTGCGCGAGGCCGCCAGCGCCATGGGCCTGCCGCGCTCCCACGTGGTCGCTCAAGGTCGCCTACAGTGCGGCCCGCCCCGGCATCATCACGGGCCTGCTGCTCGCCTTCGCCCGCATCTCGCGGCGAGACCGCGCCGCTGCTCTTCACCGCGCTGAACAACCAGTTCTGGAACGCCGACATCGCCGGGCCCACGGCCAGCCTGCCGACCGTGATCTTCCAGTTCGCGCTCAGCCCCTACAAGGACTGGCAGCAGCTGGCCTGGACCGGCGCCCTCATCATCACCGCGACCGTGCTGATCCTCAGCATCGCGGCCCGCTCGCTCGGCTCCACGAGGACCGCCAAATGACCGATGTCGCAGACGCCACTCCGAGCGCCGCCGCGGCACGCGCCCCGCGCCCCGCAGTCGACAAGGTGGTCGTCAAGGATCTGAAGTTCTTCTACGGCGACACGCTCGCCCTCAAGGGCGTGTCGCTGAACCTCCAGGCCAACAAGGTCACGGCCTTCATCGGGCCGTCGGGCTGCGGCAAGTCGACCCTGCTGCGCGTGCTGAACCGCATGTACGACCTCTACCCGCGCCAGCGGGCCGAGGGCGAAGTGCTGCTCGACGGCGAGAACATCCTCGACCCCGCGACCGACCTCAACCTGCTGCGCGCCCGCATCGGCATGGTGTTCCAGAAGCCGACGCCCTTCCCGATGTCGATCTACGAGAACATCGCCTTCGGCATCCGTCTCTACGAGAAGCTGCCGAAGTCCGAACTCGACGGCCGCGTCGAGAAGGCGCTGCGGGGCGCCGCGCTGTGGGGCGAGGTGAAGGACAAGCTCGGCGCGAGCGGCCTCGCCTGTCGGGCGGCCAGCAGCAGCGCCTGTGCATCGCCCGCACGGTGGCGCTGAAGCCGGACGTGATCCTGCTCGACGAGCCCTGCTCGGCGCTCGACCCGATCTCGACGGCCCGCGTCGAGGAACTGATCGACGAGCTCAAGGCGCAATACACGATCGCGATCGTGACCCACAACATGCAGCAGGCGGCCCGCTGTTCGGACTACACCGCCTTCATGTACCTCGGCGAACTCATCGAGTTCGGCGACACCCAGCGCATGTTCACGACCCCGGCGCAGAAGCAGACCCAGCAATACATCACCGGCCGGTTCGGCTGAGCTCCGCCCGCGTATAAGGACCCCGCCATGGCCGATCACCACATCGTCACCGCCTACGACACGGAACTCGAAGCCCTCGGCCGCAAGATCGCCGAGATGGGCGGCATCGCGGAGAAGATGCTGTCGGACGCCATGGATGCGCTGGTGGCGCTCGACATCGACCTCGCCCAGGCGGTCGTGGCGAGCGACCCCCGGCTCGACGTGCTGCAGCGCGACATCGAGGCCGCCTCGATCCTGACCATCGCGCGCCGTCAGCCCATGGCGGTCGACCTGCGCGAGATCGTGGCCGCCATCCGGGTCTCGGGCGACCTCGAACGCGTCGGCGACCTCGCCAAGAACATCGCCAAGCGCGCCGTCAAGATCGCCACCGAGCCGCGCGTGCCGCGGGCCGTGATCGGCCTGAAGCACATGAACGAGCTCGCCGCCAACCAGCTGAAGGACGTGCTCGACGCCTATGCGGAGCGCGACGTCGAGCGCGCCCAGGCGGTGTGGACGCGCGACAGCGAACTCGACGCGCTCGAGGATTCGATCTTCCGCGACCTCCTCACCTTCATGATGGAGGACCCGCGCAACATCTCGTTCTGCACCCACCTGCTGTTCTGCTCGAAGAACATCGAGCGCGTCGGCGACCACGCCACCAACATCGCCGAGACGGTCTTCTACCTCGCCACCGGCGACACCCTGCCGCTCGACCGGCCGAAGCTGCGCCCCGGCGCCAGTTTCGTCCCCGTGCCGGACGCGCAGGACGAACCCTGACGCCATAGCCAGCGGGAGCCCGACGCTTGAACGTGCTGCGCAATGCGCCCTCGAAAGCCGCCTCGGGTGGCACGGCGCCCCACATCCTCGTCGTCGAGGACGAGCAGGCCCTCGGCCTGCTGCTGTCCTACAACCTCGAAGCCGAGGGCTTCACCGTCGAGCGGGTCGAGCGCGGCGACGAGGCCGAGATCCGGCTGTCCGAACTGCCGCCCGACCTCGTCATCCTCGACTGGATGCTGCCCGGCGTCTCGGGCCTCGAGATCTGCCGGCGCCTGCGCGCCCGCGAGGCCACCCGGACCCTGCCCGTCATCATGCTGACGGCGCGCGGCGAGGAGGGCGAGCGGGTGCGCGGCCTCTCGGTCGGCGCCGACGACTACGTCGTGAAGCCCTTCTCGGTGCCCGAACTCATGGCGCGGGTGCGCTCGCTGCTGCGCCGCTCCCGGCCCGAACGGGTGGCGAGCCGCCTGTCGGCCGGCGACCTCGACCTCGACCGCGAGACGCGCCGCGTGCGCCGCGGCGCGCGCGACATCCATCTCGGCCCGACCGAGTTCCGCCTGCTCGACTACCTCATGGAGCGCCCCGGGCCGCGTCTTCTCGCGCTCGCAACTGCTCGACGGCGTGTGGGGCCAGTCGGTCGAGATCGACGAGCGCACCGTCGACGTCCATGTCGGGCGCCTGCGCAAGTCGCTGTCGCGCGGGCGCGAGCGCGACCCGATCCGCACCGTCCGGGGCGCCGGCTACAGCTTCGACGAGACGTTCGGCAAGGGCTGAGGCGATCCCGGCCGCCGCCCGGCCCGGCGAGCCGCCCTAGAGCGGCCAGCGCCCGCGCGTCAGGTAGTCGATCAGCGTCATGCCGAACAGGATGGCGAGCCAGCAGAAGCCCACGATCGACCACATGCGGATCAGCGGCGATCTCGTCCAGGATCTCCATCGAGAAGAGCAGCACGACGACGATCATCGCCAGCAGCACGCCGAGTTCCACGATCCACACCTCGGCGAAGGGACGCCAGGCGCCGAGCAGCACGTTGGTGCCGAGCAGCAGCAGCAGGGCGGCGAAGACGCGCAGGGGGCACGCGCATCCGGCGCCAGGAAGGCGCGGCGCCCGGCCGCGGTGTGGGGAGCCTGCATGGGCCTCACCTCCCGATCACGTAGAGCACGGGGAACACGATGATCCAGATCAGGTCGATGAAGTGCCAGTAGAGGCCGAAGACCTCGATCCGGTTCTGGTGGCGCGACAGGTAGCCTTCGGCCCGCGCCTGCAGGGCCAGCCCGAGCAGCAGCGCCACGCCGGTGAGCAGATGCAGGCCGTGCAGGCCCGTCGTCACCCAGTAGAGGTTGGTGAACAGCGTCGAGGGACGGTCCGCCGGCGAGCGCGTAGGGCGGTCGAGGAAGGGCGCCATGTGCTCGACGATGTCGGCATACCACTCGTAGCCCTTGAGCGTCAGGAACAGCGTGCCGAGCGCCGCCGTCGCCAGCATGCATTGCACGCGTGAGCCGCTGCAGGCCGAGCCGGGAGGCCGTGATGGCGCCCGACATGGTGAGGCTCGAGACGATCAGCACCGCCGTGTTGGTCGCCCCGAGCCAGAACTTGAGGTGCGAGACGGCGGCGTGGACCGAGGCCGGGTACTGCACGCGCAGCACCACGGCGACGAGGAACAGGCCGGAGAAGAGCAGCAGTTCCGTCACCAGCCAGGCCCACATGCCGAGTTGCCCGGCCCGGCGCTGCTGCTCCGCCGAGGTGAAATGCTCGAGGCGCGCGATGCCGACGCCCTCGGCGAGCGCCTCGCTCATGGCTCGGGGACCTTGGCGGCGTAGTCGTAGGCCTCGAAGTCGACGACCGGCGGGGTCGCGAAATTATGCAGCGGCGGCGGCGAGGTCGTCATCCACTCGAGCCCCTTCGCGTCCCAGGGGTTGTCGGGCGCCTTGCTGGCCGAACCACAGCGAGTAGAGCAGGTAGACGAAGGGGAACACATAGGCGAAGGCCAGGATGGTGGCGCCGGCCGACGACATGATGTTGAGGAGCTGGAACTCCGGCCGGATAGACGTGGTAGCGCCGCGGCATCCCGAGATAGCCCAGGATGAACTGCGGGAAGAAGGTGACGTTGAAGCCGACGAACATCAGGATCGCCGAGATGCGGCCCCAGGCCTCGTTGTACATGCGCCCGGTGAACTTCGGCCACCAGTAGTGCAGGCCGCCGAGGAAGGCCAGCACCGTGCCGCCCACCATGATGTAGTGGAAATGCGCGACGACGAAATAGGTGTCGTGGACGTGCTCGTCGATGGCGAGGGTCGCCAGGAACAGGCCCGTCAGGCCGCCGAGGACGAACAGCCCGATATAGCCCATCGCGTAGAGCATGGGCGTGTCGAGCACGCAGCGTGCCTTTGTGGATCGTGGCGGTCCAATTGTAGACCTTGACGGCCGACGGCACCGCGACGGCGAAGCTCAGGAACGAGAAGGTGACGCTGGCATAATCGCTCTGCCCGTTGACGAACATGTGGTGGCCCCACACGAAGAACGTGATGGTGGCGAGCCCGATCGACGCATAGGCGACGAAGCTTGTAGCCGAACAGGCTTCTTGCGGGCGAAGGCCGGCACGATCTCCGAGATGACGCCCATGCCGGGCAGCACCATGATGTAGACGGCCGGGTGCGAGTAGAACCAGAAGAGGTGCTCGAACAGCACCGGATCGCCGCCGAGCGCCGGGTCGAAGACGCCGATCTTGAAGGTCCGCTCCATGACGAGCAGGATCAGCGCCATGGTGATCACCGGCGTGGCGAGCAGGAAGATCATGCTGACCGCATACATGGTCCACACGAAGATCGGCATGCGGAACCAGGTCATGCCCGGCGCCCGCATGGTGTGGACCGTGACGATGAAGTTGAGCCCGGTCAGGATCGACGAGAAGCCCACGATGATGACGCCGACCAGCGCCAGCGACACGTAGGTGTTGGAGAAGGCGGTCGAGAGCGGGGCGTAGAAGGTCCAGCCCGTGTCGATGCCGCCGAACACCACCGACAGCATGGCGAAGAGCGAGCCCGTCATGAAGACGTACCAGCTCGTCGTGTTGAGCCGCGGGAAGGCGAGGTCCTTGGCGCCGATCATGATCGGCAGCAGGAAATTGCCGAAGGTCGCCGGGATCGACGGGATGAGGAAGAACCACACCATCACGACGCCGTGGATGGTGAAGAGCTTGTTGTAGGTGTCGTTGGTGAAGATCGAGCCGTCCGGCACCACGAGCGCCAGCCGCACCAGGCCGGCCGCGACGGCACCGATGACGAAGAAGCCCGTGATCGAGATGAGGTACAGGATGCCGATGCGCTTGTGGTCGGTGGTCAACAGCCACGAGCGCAGCGTGTGGGTGATGTGCAGGTAGTCCTGCGGGGCGTCGATCGTGCCGTGCGGCACGTGGTCGTCGCGGCGGGCGGCGTAGGTCATGGGGCGCTTCCCGTCTCGAGACCGAGCGACTTGATGTAGGCGACGAGCCGCATGAGATCGTCCTCCGCGATGACGCCCTTGAAGCTCGGCATCACCTGCTTGTAGCCCGGCGACGAGGTTGTGGTCGGGATACAGGATCTTGTCCCTGATGTAGCTGTCGTCCGCCGTCACGGTGCCGCCCGCCTTCGAGCGGCACGGGCCTGCCGGACAGCCCGGCCAGCGAGGGCGCCCGCACGGTCGATCGGCCCTGCGTGGCAGCCCGCGCAGCCGTAGGACGAGAACAGGGCCTCGCCGGCCGCCGGGAGCGTCCCGTCCGACCCCGACCGGCCGAGCCAGCGCTGGTAATCGGCCGCCGTCATGATGGTGAGCGAGCCGCCCATCACCGAATGGTCCGTGCCGCAATATTCGGAGCAGAACAGGTGGTAGGTGCCCGGCCGGTCCGCCTTGAACCACATGTCGGTGTAGCGGTCCGGCAGCACGTCCATCTGGATGCGCAGCGCCGGAATGTAGAGCGCGTGGATGACGTCCTGCGAGATCATGTGCAGCACGACGTTCTGGCCGACCGGCACGTGGAGGTCGTTGATCTCGGACTGGCCGCCCGGATGCTGGAACTTCCACATCCATTGCCGGCCGATGGCGTCGACCTGCAGGGCGCCGGGCGGCAGCGTCTTGTGGCCGAGGAACAGCGTCGCGCCCCAGGCGAAGAAGAACAGCGTCAGCAGGAAAGGGCCGATCATCCAGGTCATTTCGAGCGCGGAGGACCGCACCTCGGCATGGGTCCGGTCGACCTGCTGGCCCTTCCGGTACTTGATGGCGAACCAGGTGAAGCCGACGAAGATCGGCACGGTGAGGAGCAGCGTCAGCACCGTGAAGGACAGGATCAGGTGATCCGCCTCGACGGCGCTGGCCGAGGCCGCCTTGGGCCAGATCGCGAGCGGGTTGCCGACGCCGTTCATGCTCGGAGATCCTTGGCGCTCATGGCCGCGGCTCGGGCTGCGGGGGCCGGCAGCGGGTCGAGCGACCGGCCGAGGCACCAGCGCCTCGGCCCGGGCGATCGGGATGCGGGCCGCCGTGTGGCGCGGCATCCGTCCAGGCATAGAAGCGCAGCAGGTCGCTCTCCCGCTGCCGTTCGACGGCGATGTCGTGCAGCGGATGGTCCTGCAGGCGCGGCCCGGGCGGCACGATGACGGCCAGCTGCTGCTCGGTCGAGGGCGGGCCCCTGCCGGTCGCGGCCGTGGACCAGGTGGATCAGCGCGAACAGGCCCGCGACCGCCACCACGATGGCGGCCGCCCCCGACAGCATGACCAGCACCACCGTACCGGACTTGGCGTCGCGGCGCTCGTAGCCGAGCGCGACCGATGTCGCATCGACGGGCCGGGGCGCCGGGCGTTCCTCCGGCTCCGCGGCTCCGATGGGCTTCGGCGCGGGCGGCGGCCAGTGACGGGTGCGGAGCGGCGCCGCCTCGGGCGCCCGGCCCCGCGGCTTCGCGCCTCCCGCCGAACCGGCCCCGGTCCGCTCCGGCGTCGCGCCCCGGACCGTTCCTTGGCCGCTCCTTGGTTCGCTGCTTGGCGCTCGGCTTGGCCGCGGGTCGTGGCGGCGACGCCGCAGCGCCGGACCGGCCGAAGCCGAACAGGGCGCCGCCGAGCGCCACCAGCAGGCCGCCGAGCGCGGCCTGCCGCCAGGTCTTCCGCTCAGGCGCCGCCATGGCCGACCCTCCCGATCCGGTCGCCGCGGCACGAGCGCGAGGCCGAGCGCCGAGCCCGCCGGCCGCGGCCAGGGCCGCGACATCGGCGGGCGTCACCTCGAAGGCGGCCCGGAAGGCCGGCGTCACCAGCCACAGCATTTCGAGCCCATGCAGGGCGAGCAGCGCCGCCGCCGTCCAGGCCAGCACGGCGGCGCGGCGCGACAGGCCATGCACCAGCAGCGCGACGAGCGCGAGGCCGCAGAGCAGCGCCGCCACCGCCTCCGCCCGCCTGGCCGAGCCCGGCGGACCGGTGCTGGTACCAGAGCACCTCGCGCGGCAGGTTGGCGGACCAGACCACGAGATATTGCGTGAAGACGAGGAAGCCCCAGAACCCGAGCGCCACCGCGAGGCCGGTGCCGACGCGGATCGTTGAGTCGACGTCGCGCCGGTCCTCCGCGGCACCTCGCGCCGCGACGCGCCCGCCCCGTCCGGTCATGACCATCACCACGGCGAGGCACAGCGCGATCGAGCATTGGGCGGCGACCAGCACGAGGCCGAAGGACGAGGCGTTGAACCCCGGCTCGACCTGCTGGGCCCAATCGTCGGCCGCGAGGGTGGCGAGCACGGGGTGAAGCGCGAGGCCAGCGATGGCGAGGACCCCGCGCCGGCCCCCCCGCGCCGAGGCCGACGCGCCGGGGCGGGCGAAGATCGAGGCCAGGGCCGTGAAGGCCGCCAGCAGCACGACGGCGCGGACCACGAAGACGCCGGGCGTCATCCACCATCCGGGAAGGCCGGCCTTGGCGGCCCAGAGCCCCGGATACAGCGTGCCGAGCCGCAGCAGCACCGGCACGGCCGCCAGAGCCGCCAGCGGCATGACGCCGACGAGGCGGCGCAGCGCGGCCAGCAGGCGCGTCTCGTCGGCGCCCAGGAGCTCCGACGCCATCACGAGCGGCAGGGCGCCGAGCGGCAGGGCCAGGACGAAGAGCCAGGCGCCGAGGTAGGAGGGCATGACGGAAGCGCCGGCGAGGCCGAGCGCCAGCCAGCACGAGGCCCGCCAGGACGCCCACCGCCAGGGCCACGGCCGCCGGACGGTTCATCGCGTCGCCTCCAGGAGGTCCCGATCTTCCGCCGGCAGCGCGGCGGGCTTCGCGTCCTGGCTCTGCTGCAGCGCCCGGATATAGGCGATGACGGCCCAGCGGTCCGCCGACTTCACCCGGTCGGCGTAGGAATACATCACGCCGTGGCCCTGGGTGATGACGTCGTAGAGGTAGGACGCCTTGGCCTGTTCGAGCCGCGGCTGCCAGAGCGGCGGCGGCGCCGGGAAGCCGCGCTGCACGATCATGCCTCGGCCGTCGCCCGAGCGGCCATGGCAGGGCGAGCAGAAGATGTCGAACTGCGTCCGGCCCGCGCTCGAGCAGCGCCGGCGTGATCGCGGCGGGTTGCGGGCGCCGGCCGGTCCGGTGCGTCGCGCGCCACCGTGCCGGGCACGGGCTCGCGCATGCGTCGACCGGTCGGCGAAGACCGTGCTCTCGTCCCACTGGCGGCCTTGCCCTGCGCCACCATGTCGGCCCGGTCGCAGCCGCGCGAGCAGCGGCAGGGCGCAGGCGAGGCCCGCGAGGGCCAGACGCGCCGCGCCTCATCGCGGCACCCGCGTCACGCGCAGCGGGCGCTCGCCGAGCCCGTCGAGCGCCGCCTCGATCGCCGCGATGTCGAGCGCCGTGCTGGTCCCTCGGCGACGGTCAGGAAGTAGCGGTCCTGCGTCACGCGGGTGAAGTCCGGGATGTTGAAGGCCGGGTGGTTGAGGCGCGGCAGCCGGTTCAGGAACAGCATCGCCAGATAGGTGGCGAGCGCCCCGGTCATCAGCGCGAAGGACAGGCTCGGCACCACGAAGGCCGGCCAGGACACGCGCGGCCGCCCGCCGATGTCGAAGACGTAATCGTAGGCGGTGGCGTAGATGCACATGCCCATCATGCCGGCGAAACCGAGCCAGCACGGCCCCGACCGCGACGAAGGACAGGGACGAGGTCGGCAGCCGCAGCGCCTCGGCCATGCCGTGGACCGGGACGGGGGAATGGGCGTCGAGCCGCCCGAGGCCGCGGTCCCGCATGCGCGTGGACGCTGCGCCAGCAGGGCCGCGCCGCTGTCGAACTCGGCCGCGACGGCGTGGATCGGCGCCTCGGCCTCGAGCGGACTCAAGCGCGGTCATCACGCCCTCCCGCGGCCGGGCCGCCGGCCTCGCGGCGCAGCAGCGCGAGCCGCCGCACCTCGACGACGGAGACGATGCGGCAGGTAGCGCAGCGCCAGCAGCGCCAGGCTGAAGAACAGCCCGACCGAGCCCAGGAAGGTCGCGACGCCCCAGAGCATCGGTCGAGAACGGATGGGCGGCGGAGGGCAGGAAATCGTGCTGCAGCGTCGTCACGATGACCATGAAATGGTCGCCGAACATGCCGCACGAGACCGCGACGCCGACGAGCGCACACGGCGAGGCCCGAGCGCCGCGCGCCGGGACCCAGAAGACATGGACGGGCAGCAGCGCCAGGAGCAGGATGTCCCAGAAGGCCCAGGCATGCGGGCCGACGAGGCGGCGTGCCAGCACGGCGGTCTCGAACGGCTCGTTGCCGAGCAGCGTCGAGAAGATCTCGGCCGCGTAGCAATAGAGGTTGACGAGCCCGAGCCCGAGCATGAGCCGCGCCAGCAGGTCGAGATGCGCGCACCGTGATGAGGTCCTCGAGGCGGAACGACCCGGCGGATCACGACGGCGGCGGCGGCCACGAAGGCGACGCCCGGCGAAGACGGCGCCCGCCACGAAGGCGAAGGGCAGCAGCGGGTCGTGCCAGCCGGGCTCGACCGTGCCGGCGAACATCACGGCGGCGCCGGTCTGCAGCGAGAAGACCAGGAGCACGCCCGCGACCGCGACGATGCGGTAGGCCTGCAGCCAGCGGTTCCAGTGGGCGGCCGAGCCGCGCCAGCCGAGCGCGAAGACGCCGTAGAGGTAGGCGCGCAGCCGCCCCTGCCCGCGTCTCGCGCCAGCGCTCGATGGCGCGGTCGCGCAAGGTCGCGAGATCGGGCAGCAGGCCGATGGTCCAGAACGTCAGGGCCACCATCAGGTAGGAGATGATGTCGACCGCGTCCCAGTAGAGCGGGACTGCGGAACTGCGGCCAGAGCAGCAGGGTGTTGGGATAGGGCAGGTTCCAGTAGAAGAACCAGGGCCGGCCGAGGTGGATGATGGGGTAGCAGGCGGCGGCCGCGGCGGCGATCAGGGCGCCCGTCTCGGTCATGCCGGTTCAGCGCGCCGCGCCATTCGGCGCCGAAGAGCATCAGGACGGCGGACACGAAGCAGGCCGCCGCTGGCGATGCCGATCCACCAGTCGTAGGACGACGATGTCGAGCGCCCAGGTGACCGGGACGTTGTTGCCCCAGATGCCGACGCCTTCGAGCAGGACGAAGCCGATCGCCAGCGCCAGGACGCCGAGCAGCCCCATGCGCGGCCGCGAAGGCCAGCCACCAGCGCAGGCCGCAGCGGATGGCCGAAGGCGATGCCCGCGACGTCGAGCCCGACCGCAGCCGACGTCTCGGCCGGGCCGACGAAGCGCGAGGGGCGGTGGCCGAGCGACGTCGGTCATGCCGGCCCTGTCCCGGCGGACGGCGCGGCCTCGGCGTGGGTCGCGGCGGCCGGCGCCAGTTCGGCGAGATAGGTGGTGCGCGGCTTGACGTTGAGCTCGCCGAGCAGCGCGTAGTTGCGCGGATCCTGCCGGGCGGCCCGCACGGCGCTGCCCCGGTCGTTGAGGTCGCCGAACGCGATGGCCCGCGTCGGGCAGGCGCCCTGGCAGGCGGTCTCGACCGCGCCGTCGGCGATCGGCGCGCCCGGACTTGTCGGCCGCGATGCGCGCGCCGGGCGATGCGCTGGACGCAATAGGTGCATTTCTCCATGACGCCGCGCGCCCGGACCGTGACTTCCGGGTTGCGCTGCAGCTGCGTCACGGGCGCCATGTCGCCGGTATAGTCGAGGTAGTTGAAGTGGCGCACCTTGTAGGGGCAATAGCCCGAACAGGCGCGCGTGCCGATGCAGCGGTTGTAGACCATGAGGTTCAGGCCCTCGTGGTCGTGCAGCGTCGCCTCGACGGGGCAGCCGACCTCGCAGGGCGCCTCCTCGCAATGCATGCAGGGCACGGGCTGGAAATGCGTGTCGGGATCGTCGAGCCCGGCGCCGGTCTTCAGGCCCGGAATAATAGCGGTCGATGCGCAGCCAATGCATCTCGCGGCCGACCGCCACCTCCTCGCTTGCCCACGACCGGGATGTTGTTCTCGGCCTGGCAGGCGACCACGCAGGCATTGCAGCCGATGCAGCTGTCCTGGTCGATCACCATGCCCCAGGCGCGGCCGTCGTCGTCCTTGCGGGCGTAGAAGGACGGCAGATCGGCCGGCGACGGTCTCGGCCGCCGGCCCGCCGAGGCGGTGCACGCCGGACGAAGTCGTGCCCCTCCAGGGTCGAATGGTCCTGCGTGGTGGCGAGGCGGACGGAGCGGCCGAGCTTGCGTCAGCGTGGCGCCGCGCCTGCTGCCAGGGCGACGCCGTCCCGGCGCAGCGGATAGGCCGATAGCCGAGCCCGGTGAACAGCATGTCGGGCACCGTCGCGGCCGTAGCCGAGGAACAGCGTCACGGTCTCGGTCGCCTGGCCGGGCAGGATCCAGACCGGCCCCTCGACGCCGGCGCCGCCCGACGGCGATGCGGACCATGTCGCCCGTGGCGAGGCCCTCGCGCTCGGCCAGCGCCGGGCTGACCGCCACGACATTGTCCCAGACGACCTTGGTCAGCGGCTTCGGCAGCTCCTGCAGCCAACCGTTGTTGGCCGACGGCGCCGTCCCAGACGGTCGGATCGGGGCGGAACAGCACGTCGAGCCGTCCCGCGCCGGCGCGCGGCGGGCGCGGACCGGCGGCGGTCCGGCCGGGGCGGACGAGCGACACGGTCTCGGGCGGAAAGGCGGTGCCGGCGACGAACCCGTCGAGCAGCGTCTTGCGCCAGAACGCCTCGAAGCCGGCGGGATCGCGCCCGGCGCCATGGTGCTCGCGCAGGATCGTCAGCCCGTCGCGCGGCTCGCGCCTCGGCCAGCATCGACAGGATCTCGAGCGGCGCCGCGGCCATTGTAGAGCGGCGGGATGGTGGGCTGGTGCAGGCTCACCGTGCCGTCCCAGGCGCGGGCGTCGCCCCAGGATTCGAGCGGATGGGCGCGCGGCAGGTGCCAGTCGGCATAGGCGGCCGTCTCGTCGACGGTCGCGCCGGCATGGATGCGCAGCGGCACCTTGCCGAGCGCGCCGGCGAAATCGAGGTCGCCCGGCGCCGTGTAGACCGGGTTGGTGTCGAGCATGACGAGGCTCGTCGACCGCGCCGGCCGCCATGTCGTCGACGAGGGCCGCGAAGGGCTCGGCCTCGGCCACGACCGGCGCGGTGAAGAAGACCGGGCCGCCGATGTTGCCGAGCGCGTCGTTCAGGCGATGCACCGCCTCATGGACGGCGGCCGGCTGGGTCGGCGCCGGCCAGCGACGATGCCGCGGCCCCGCGCGGCCGCCAGCGCCGCGCCGGCCCGCGCCACCCAGGCGCCGACGGGATCGCCGGCCGCCGGCCGCGTCGGCGCCGCGACCTCGGCCGCGCAGCCGGCCGACCAGGGCGGCGAGCTCGGCCGAGGCTCGACCGCGACGTGGTAATCGGCCTTGGCGCTGGTCAGGCTCGGCGTCGCGGCGGCGGCGTGCAGCGTCAGGAGGCGGCCGCGTCCCGGCCGAGGCCCGCCGGGCGTCGACCCAGGCGCGCGCCGTGCCGACCTGGTGGGGGCCGGGATCGAGGAAGTCGCCGTCGAGCGCCACCACGACCTCGGCCTTGGCGAAGGCGTAGCGGGTCTGCAGCGGGCGCCCGAAGGCGCCTGGCGGCGCCCTCGGCGGCGGCCGAGCCGGTCGGCGCGTGGACGTGCCAGCGCATGCTGCGGGAAAGGCCTGCCCGCATGGCGGCGATCTGGGCCAGCAAGCGTCGGCGAGGTGACCGGCCCGGTCAGCAGCGCGCAGCCCCTGCCCGCCGTCGGCCCGGAGCGCCGCGAAGCGGCCCACCATGGCGCCGCGGAACGCCTCCCAGGAGGAGATGCGGTTGAGGTAGCGCACCGTCTGCGAGCGCAGCGGGTCGTAGAGGTCGAGGATCGAGGCCTGGGCGAAGATGTCCGAGCCGCCGCGGCTCCAGGGATGGCCGGCGTTGCCCTCGACCTTCAGCGGCCGGCCGTCGAAGGTCGTGACGGTGGCGCCGTTGGCGATGCCGTCGAGCAGCGTCGCCGACGCGTAGGCCAGCGGTCGCCGAGGGCTCGATCCGCTCCGGGTTGCGGACATAGGGCACCTCGTGGTTGCGCGGGTTGCCGCCCTCGGCCGAACAGGCGGCGAGCCCCGCCATGGCGAAGGAGGCCGCCATGAGCCGGAAGAACTGGCGGCGGTCCGGCCCTTCGGCGAGACGTGCGGCGCGTCGGGAACTCCTTCGACAGGAAGTCGCGGAACGCCGGCGTCTCCGCCACGGCATCGAGGCTGCGCCACAGGGCCGGGCCGTCGCCGCCGGCGAGGCGGGCGCGGAGGTCGGCGATGTCGTGGGGAGCGGCCATGGCATCAGCGGTGACAGATCGAGCAATCGGTGAGCCGACCCGGCTCGGCGATGTGGTAGGCGGCGACCAGGGCCCGGCCCGTTCGTGTCCTGATCGGCGGGCGGGGACCATTCCATGTTCCACACCTCCGCCTGCGGCCGCACGAACTTCTCGGGGTTGCGGTGGCAGTTGATGCAGAACTGCCATCTCGAAGCTCTTGGCCTTGTAGGTCAGCTGCATGGAATCCACCGCGCCGTGGCAGCTCGTGCAGCCGATGCCCTTCTGGATGTGGATGCGAGTGGTTGAAGTAGACGTAGGACGGCAGCTGGTTCAGCCGGGCCCAGACGAGAGGCATGTTGCGGGCCAGGCTGTCGCGCACCGGCGCCAGCATCTCCGACCCGGTCCAGATCTGGGAATGGCAGGTCATGCAGGTCCAGGTCGGCGGGATGCCGGCGGTCTCGAGATATTCGGCCTGCGCGTGGCAATAGCGGCAATCGAGCCCGAGTTCGCCCGCGTGGTGCTTGTGGCTGAACGGCACGGGCTGCTCGCGGGCGATGCCGACGCCTGTGACGTAGTCTCGACGACGAGAAGGCCGAGGCCGCGTAGAGCAGCCACGGCGAGCCCGCCGACGCAGAGCAGCAGCGCCAGGCGGAAGACCGCGTCGGCGCCCGGCTTGAAGAGCTGGCGCGGCGCCTGCCCATCCGGTGTCGCCTGGTCGCTTCGAAGGTCCGTCCGGCATCGTCGTCAGGCCCGCGTCCCGCGGCGGTCGGCCCGGACCGCCAGCAGCACCGTTCCGCCGATCGCCAGCACCGTGACGATCCCGGCGAGTCGCAACACCTTCATGACGGCGAGCGAGTAGCGGCCCGTCGCGGCGTCGAAGTGGAAACACAGCAGCAGCAGCGGCATCGCCGCCCTGGCGATGCCGCCGAGGACGCCAGCGTGACGGCGCTCTCGCAGGTCGCCCGCATGATAGCCGGCGCCCGAGCACGTAGCCCGAGACGCGGCCCTCCGGGCGTCAGACACCACGAGACCGGCCGGGTGGAGGAACTGCTTCAGATGGACGTCGTAGCGGCTTTGAAACCCGACCGCATTCCGCCAACGGCGCCACGGCACCGGGGTCGCCCGACGAGGAAATGCCAGCCGGCCGGTGCCGTGAGCATCCGCGCCCGCGACCGCGGGATAGCGGGCGGCATCGTCGGCCTCGGCCCGGCGCGGCATCCGCGCGCGTCTCGGCCGGTCGATGCTGACGACCGCGATGATCGTAATCGGCGCCGGCCCGCAGCCCCGTATGGGACAGCGCCTCCAGCATGTCGTCGCGCACGACCGAACACAGCATCGGGCAGTGGAAGTAGCCGAGCGCCAGCACGAGCGGACGCTGGCCGAGGATGTCGCCGAAGCGGACGCTGCGCCCGTCCGCCTCCGTGAAGACGGCGTCTGCCGGCACCAGCGCGCCGGGGCGCTGCGCGAAGGCGTAATCGGCCGGCTCGTCGGCCCGCGCCGGCGAGGAAGCATGCGAGCAGCGAACGCGACGAAGCAAGGCGCGCAGGTGCATGGCATCCGTTGCTGATTCCCGGGCCGGCCGCGAGTCGGCGTTTGGCTCCGGCTGCCGATGCCACCCGGCCGCGCCGGGCCGCCCCGGCCAGCTTCGGAAAGCCGGGGCGACTGACTTTGTTCCGCCCTCAGCCGCGTCCCGGCGCGGGGGCGTGACGAAAGCGCCACAGTCCACAGCGCCCGCGTGGCGTGGTCGACCGCGAGCCGCGGCTCGCGCCGCACCAGCGCGATCGCCTTCGCCGAGCCGCACGATCGTGCGGGCCAGCGCGTCGGGGCCGGAGCAGCGCCAGCTGACGGTCGATGGCGGCCTTGCGCTTGGGCGGCAGGCCGAAGCGGAACGGCGAGTCCTCGCCCGGCCCGGAGAGTTTGGCGCGATGCAGCGCGACAGCGTGGCGCAGCGCCGCGCCGAGCAGGAGCCCCGCCTCGACGGGGCCGAGATGCAGCTTGGCCATGGCCGCATCGAGCCCCGCCATGTCGCCCCCGAATGCGGCATCGAGCGCATCGTCGTTGGCCTGGACCGAGGCGTCCGCCACGGCTTCGACGACGTGATCGGCCGTGATCGCCTTCCGGACCCGTGGGCGATAGAGCAGGAGCTTGGCGATCTCGGAGCGGCTGGCGAGCCGGTCCGCGCCGAGCAGCGAGACGAGGAGGTCGCGCGCGTCGGGCTCGATCGTCATGCCGGCCCCCGACGGCTTCGGCCTCGATCAGCCGGGCGAGGTCCTGTTCGCTGTCGGGATAGCATTCGATGGCGGCGGCGGTCCGGCTGCGCTCGACGGCCTTGCGCAAGCCGGAATCCTTCTTGAGCGATGCCGGCGGCGATCACCACCGGGCAGGCGTCGGCAGCGCGAGCACGAGGTCGACCGCGGCCTCGACCTTCTTGGCGGCCGTGCCGTCGACCAGGACGGCACGGCGACCGCCGAACAGCGGCACCGTCTGGGCCTCGTCGGGCAGGCGCGCGGCATCGCCCCCGAGGTCCTCGCCCGACAAGCCGCACGAGTTGGAACGGGTCCTGAGGATCGTCGACCAAGCCCTTGACGATGCGGCGCACGCGCTCGCTGACGAGGCCCACGTCCGGCCGTGGACCAGGAAGGTCGGTAGCTGCCGACGTCGCGCGCCAGGAACCGTTCGGCCTCGTGATTCTTGATCGCCACCATGGCGCTTCCTATCAGGCCGGGGCGCGCCTGTCAGACCCCCGGCGGCGGGGCCGCGATCAGGCGGCCGCCACCCCGTCCCGCGCGGCCGGCCCGGCGCGCTCGACGCCGGTGCGTCGCCGCTCGAGATGCTCCATGGCGACGCGCGCGAGGTCGGCCAGGATGGAGCGCTGGCGGGCGTCGAACGTGTCCCGGGCGATCGTGTCGAGGACGCAGAGCGCGCCGAGCTTGCGCCCCTCGACCGGGCTGATCAGCGGCGCGCCGGCGTAGAAGGCGATGCCGTCCCGTGTGAACGGGTTGTCGGCGAAGCGGGGATCGGCGCGCGTGTCCGACACCACGAGCGGTTCGTCGCCGTTGATCGTATGGGCGCAGTAGCTGTCCTCACGCCGGACCTCGTCGAGCGCGATGCCGTGCCGGCCCGGCAGCGTCAGGCGCTCCTCGCCGACGAGCGACACGAAGCCGATCGGGGCGCCGAAGAGGGCCGCCGCGATACCCGCGATGGCGTCGAGGGCGGCGGAGGGTTCGGAGGCGTCGCAGGCCTCGTAGGCGGCCAGCACGGCGAGGCGCCGGGCTTCGTCGGAGGGGATCGGCGCCACCGGAGCCTCGGGGACGGCACTCACGACCCGGTTGCGGCCGGTGCGCTTGGCCTCGTAGAGGCGCCGGTCGGCCGCCTCGACGAGGCCGCCCGCCTCCTCGCCGCGCGAGGCGCCCGCTCCGCCGGTCGCGCAGCCGATGCTGACCGTGACGACGCCGCCGCAGGCCGCGTTGCCGGCATGGGGCCGCGCCAGCATGGCGACGGCGGCCCGGCAGCGTTCCGCCACCTTGGCGGCGCCGATCTCGTCCGTCCGCGGCAGCAGCACGGCGAATTCCTCGCCGCCGTAGCGGGCCACGAGGTCCCCGGGGCGCCGCACGACCTCGCGGAAGGCGCCCGCCACGGCTCTCAAGCAGGCATCGCCATCGGGATGACCATGGGCGTCGTTGTAGAGCTTGAAGCGGTCCACATCGAGCATCAGCAGGGACAGGCGCGTGCCGTCCCGCAAGGCGCGGCGCCATTCCGCGTCCAGCACCTCGTCGAAGCGGCGACGGTTGGCGAGGCCCGTCAGCGCGTCGCTGCTGGCGATCTCGGCGAGTTCGGCGTTGAGCGCGGCGAGCCGTTCCTCGGCGGCCTTGCGCCGGCTGACGTCGCGGAGCACCACCACGAAGCCCCGGTCCTCCGGGACGCTGCTGTAGCGGCCCTCCATCCAGACGTAGTGCCCGTCCTTGTGGCGCAGCCGGTAGGTCGCCTCGACGTTGCCGCCCGCTTCCTGGGCGCCGGCGATCATGTCGAGCACGCCCGGCCAGTCCTCGGGGTGGACGATGCCGCGGGGGCTCAGCCCCACGAGGTCCTCGGGCGCGTGCCCCAGGATCGTCGACACGGCGGGCGACACGTAGCTGCGGCGCAGCGACCGGTCGAGCCGCACGATGATGTCCTGCGCGTGGTCGGCGAAGAGCCGGTAGTGGGCGACGCTGTCGAAGGCTTGCCGCTCGGCCGCGGCGGTCCGGCGCATCTGGCGCCGCAGCGCCAGCCACAGGCCGGCGGCGGCGGCGCAGAGGAGGCCGAGCGCCACGGCCAGCACCCCCGCCTTGGTGCGCCACGTGGCGAGGACGTCGTCCTCCGACAGGGCGACGTTCAGCACCAGCGGCAGGTCGCCGACGGGCGTGAAATCGAAGATGCGCCGAACGCCGTCGTTGCTCGCCGTCGCGGTGAAACGTGCCGTGCCCTTCTCGGCATAGGTCCGGAAGTTCGAGCTCCGCGCGAAGCTCCAGCCGATCATCTCGGCGGCGTAGGGCACGCGCATCAGGCAGATGCCGTCGCGCCGCGTCAGCGTGATGGCGCCGTGCGGGCCGACATCGGCGCGCGACAGCAGGTCCCTGAGGTAGGACAGGTGGATGACACCCGCCACCACGCCCTCGAAGGAGCCGTCCGCCGCGCGCAGGCGGTGGCTGATGGCGATGACGTCGGGCTGCCCGTCGGCCACGCGCTTGAACGGGGCCCCGACGAAGGCGGCCCGGTCGGGCGCGTCGCGCTGGGCGACGAAGAAGTCGCGGTCGGCCATCACGGTGCCGAGGCCCTCGCCGGTCGAGCTCCGCACCACCCTGCCGGTGGCGTCGAGCACCAGGATCGGGCCCATGGCCTTGGCCGAGACCGCCCGGTCGTAGAGGAGTTCGTCCTGCAGGCGCGGCGAGAGTTGCGGCAGGTCGGGATCGGCGAGCCCGTCCACCACGGCCTGGAGCGACAGGTCATAGACCTCGATCGTCCGGGCGATGTCCTGGGACAGGGTCCGCGCCAGGTTGGCCTGACCCGTGAGCGCGCGGTCCCAGGTCTCGCTCCGCACGTCGTAGAGCATCGTCACCGAGGCGGCGCAGAAGCCCGCCACCACGAGCGCGATGGCGGGACCGAGGACGCGTGACGCCGCGCGCGGGCGCATCGGCGTCGTGCGGCTGGCCGCGGGTGCAACGGGAATGGCGACGTCCGACATGGCGTCGAGTTTGCGCCAAAGGGCTGATGCAAAGATTAATACGAAACGGAGACTTGCCGGTGGCAGGGAACGCCCGCACGACGCCTCGTTTTGTATTGCTCCGAACCGGCGACACTTATGCAATGACCGCGCGGCATCGAGGCGCCGCAAAAATTGTGCGGGCGGGCGGGGGACGTCAGACGAGGCCGTGCAGCACGAGGAAGAGCCCGGCGCCGGCCACGAGGAGCACGAGCGGGCTGATGCGGCTCGCCATCAGCAGCGCCGTCGAGGCGAAGGCGATGGCCTGGGCGAGCCAGCCGCCTTCCAGCGATTGCATGAGGACATAGACCGACGCCAGGATCATGCCGGCCGCGACCGGGCGCAACCCTCCCTCGAGCGCACGCTGCCAGAGCGCGCCCTGGTGGCGCGACCAGAGCACCGCGATACCATAGACCAGGACGGCGGTCGGCCCGAAGATGCCGAGCGTCGCCGCGACCGCACCCCAGAGGCCCGCGACCTGCCAGCCGATCAGCGTCGCCAGCAGCGATCCCGGGCCCGGCGCCATCCTCGAGATCGCGAAGGCGTTCAGGAACTGCGGCGCCGTGAGCCAGTGGTGCTGGTCCACCACCTGGCGCTGGATGGCGGCGATCACGGTCTGGCCTCCGCCGACCGTGACGAGCGAGAGCGGGGCGAAGAGCGCGAAGAGGCCGAGGACGGGCTTCGACATGGCGGGTCAGGCGCGCCGCAGCCGCAGGTATTCGACGAGGACGCTGCCCGCGCCGACGCCCAGGACGACGGCGAGGAGCGACTGGTGCAGCGGGCCGATCGCCAGGAACGTGCCGGCCATGATGGCGAGCGGCACCAGGCGCCGCTTCACCCGCAGCGCCGTGGTGATGCCCATCGACAGGCTGAGCCCGATGGCCGCCGCCGCCGCCCCGTCGAGGGCCCAATGCGTGGCGGGGAAACGCTGGCAGCGCCGCGAATCCCGTGCTGATGAGCCGACGATGAGCACCGCCGGCGGCACCACGATGCCGGCCACCCCCGCGACGGCACCCCGCAGGCCGAGCAGCCGGTGCCCGATCCAGATCGCCATGTTGGTGACGTTGACGCCCGGCAGGGCCTGGGAGAGCGCCAGGCCGTTGAGGAAGTCCTCCTCGCCGATCCAGGCCCGATCGCGCACGAACTCCCGCAGCAGCCAGCCGCTGAGGCCGCCCCCGAAGCTCGTCAGCCCGATGCGCGAGAAGATGAGGAAGAGCTGGCGGGCCGTCGGCGGCTCTCGGAGGCGGGAAGGGGCGGCGTCCATGATGTCGCTCTCGCGGCGGGTCTTCCCTGCCTATCGCGCCGCGTCCCGTTCACCAACAGGCGCCTGCGCGGCATCGGCCATGCGGCGTCCGGCCGCCCCGAGGACCCTGACAAACCTGCCGCCCCGCGCTATGGCTCCAATCGTCCGACAAGATCGACGAGGAAACGCCGCATGACCTTCGCCACCTATCCCTCGCTCGACGGCGCCACCGTCCTGGTCACGGGCGGTGCCTCGGGCATCGGCGAATATCTCGTGCGGGCCTTCGCCCAGCAGGGCGCCCGTGTCGGCTTCCTCGACATCGACGCGGACCGCGGCACGGCGCTCGCCGCCGCAATGGGCGAGCGCGTCCGCTTCGCGCCCTGCGACCTGCGCGACATCGCCGCGCTGAGAGGCGCCGTCGCGGACCTCAAGGCCGCCCAGGGGCCGGCCGCCGTCCTCGTCAACAACGCCGCGCGCGACGACCGCCACCGCTGGGAGGACGTGACGCCCGACTATTACGACGAGCGCATCGCCACCAACCTGCGCCACATGTTCTTCGCCATCCAGGCCGTGGCGCCCGACATGATCGCGGCCGGCCGGGGCTCCATCGTCAACATGGGCTCGAACTCCTGGTGGGAGGCGGGTGGCGGCATGCCGGTCTACACGACGGCCAAGGCGGCCGTTCACGGCATGACGCGCAGCTTCGCCCGCGACCTCGGCCCGCATCGCATCCGCGTCAACACCGTGGTGCCGGGCTGGGTGATGACGGAGCGGCAGAAGCAGCTGTGGGTCACGCCCGAGAAGCTCGAGGCGCAGCTGCGCCGCCAGTGCCTCCCCGACCCGATCGACCCCGTCTACCTCGCCCGCATGGTGCTGTTCCTCGCCTCGGACGACAGCGCCATGTGCACGGCCAACAACTTCATGGTCGAGGCGGGCTCGATCTGAGCGGCCGCGGGATGCAGGACACCACCGGCCCGGCGGACCGTCAGCTCGCCCACATCAACGTCGCCCGCTTCCGCCTGCCCCGCGGCCATGCCGCCAATGCCGGGTTCCTCGGCGAGCTCGACCGCGTCAATGCCGCGGCCGAAGCGGGCGACGGGTTGCGATGGCGCTTCGTCGCCGCGGAGGCCGCGGCGGCCGACCGCCCGTTCGTCGAGGACCCGCATCTCCTCGTCAACCTGTCGGTCTGGACCGACATCGAGGCGTTGCGCAGCTTCACCTACCGGGACCCGCAGCACCGCGCCATGATGCGGCGGCGGCGGGAGTGGTTCGAGCGCCTCGACCTGTCGCTGGCGCTCTGGTGGGTGCCGCAGGGCACGCGCCCGACGCTGCGGGACGGGATGGCGCGGCTCGACCGCCTCGCGCGCCTCGGCCCGACGGCGGAGGCCTTCAGCTTCGCCAGACCCTTCGACCGGGCGGGCTTCGCCGCGACGGCGGCGGGCCGCGACGCCGCCTGACCCTTGACGGAAGGGTCCGCGATGGACAGCTCCCGAGGCAGAGCGGCGGGTCCGGCTTCGGCCGGGCCCGGCCACCATCGGAGCCCATCCATGACCCATGACACGCACAATTTCCCGGTGACCCGCAGCGACGCCGAATGGCGCGCCATGCTGACGCCCGAGCAGTACCAGGTGATGCGCCACCACGGCACCGAGCGGCCGGGCAGCTGCGCCCTGCTGCACGAGAAGCGCCGCGGCACCTTCTCCTGCGCGGGCTGCGACACGCCGCTGTTCGACACGACCGTGAAGTTCGAGAGCGGCACCGGGTGGCCGAGCTTCAACCAGCCGATCGCCGGGGCGGTCGAGACCACCGAGGACCGGTCCTACGGCATGGTCCGCGTCGAGGTCCATTGCGCGACCTGCGGCAGCCACCTCGGCCACGTCTTCCCCGACGGGCCGCCCCCCACCCACCAGCGCTACTGCATCAACGGCGTCGCCATGACCTTCGCCCCCGCCTGACGGCCGGCGGCCCGCCTGCTTGCCCGGGCGGCGCCCTCCGACTAAGGTGCTGCATCGACCGTCGGCGCGCCTGGAAGGGCGCGCCGGGGTATTGGGGCGTAGCCAAGTGGTAAGGCAGCGGATTTTGATTCCGCCATTCGGAGGTTCGAACCCTCCCGCCCCAGCCAATGGTTTTCGTTTAGACTTTGCCCATCGCGTACAGCTTCAGTTTGCCAGTTTTTACAGCAGTCGTGAAAGGGCGCGCTGCACTTGGAGACATGTTCGCGAGCTTCTGCAAGGACCAAAAGTATGGTGGGCTCAATAGCAGCAAGTTCCAGGCCGTGAGCACTGCGCAGATTGGTGGCACATTTGCGACGCAGTGGGTAGCAATCGGGCCATTCTTGGCCGAACTCTACTAGGGGTCCGACGCTTTCATGACCAATAACGGCCTGATGCTGGCGATGGTGACCACGTTCGATGGCTCTGAGCTCAAGAACAACTAACAGCGGTGAGCGTCTATGTGGCCGGCTTTGATTGTCGTGAGCAGCATCGGGGCGTCCATGCTTCAGCCGGAGGATAGGAGAGGATGACGACCCCGCGCCGCGCGACGGGGTCGTTGCTCGGAGTCGTCAGCTTGGCCTTGGACTCACATATGATGACGTCTGCGGCTGTGGTGCCGTCGGCCCATGTGCCGCATATCCATCACAGTCGGCTTCTCCATGCTCTTCGTGTGGCCCATAGCGCCGGCCTGAGAGTTGTTCGCCGTCGCGGCAGCGGCCGGCACGACGGAAGAGACTACAGGCAGTGCCAGAGCGCTGGCGACGAGAATGATTTGGACGGTTTTCATAGACGATCCTCAGAGTGGGACCGCTCGGAACGGGCACGATCTGCCGAAAGTTTCTTGCACGCCCGTGACCTATGCCTGGCTCGCCGGTGCCTCCAAGTGCCGCAGTGTCTGATCGGCCCCCATTGGGTGGTCCGGTGTGAATGTTAGTGCGCCGTAGGCCATAGCGCCACGGGTAGCTTGGCCGGCGGAGCAGGTCGGATCAGCGCAGCCGGCCAAGCGGCATGGGTTGGCACCACGACTTCCGGGGCTGGCGAGCGATACCCGAGCGATGCATGGGGCCTGATCGCATTGTAATGACGACGCCAGCTCTCGATTATGATCTCGGCTTCTCGGAGCGAGTAGAAGATCTCACCGTTGAGCAGCTCATCCCGAAAGCGGGCGATGAAGCTTTCGAAGTAGCCGAGCTCTCAAGCTGAACCGGGCGCGATGTAAGCTCTTCCACCCCCGATACCCGCAATCCTTGTCTGCACCGCCTTCGCGATGAACTCCGAACCAAAAAACATAGGCAAGCTGACGAGCCTCGGGCGGTGCGCAGGGCCCTTGCGGGGCGCAGCGCGCCGGCCGGCGTCCGGTCTTCCGTGGGCTCCGCCGAAGACGCCTACGACAACGCCTTGTGCGAGCGCTTCTTCTCGACGCTCAAGGCCAAGCTTCTCGTCCGGCGCTGCTTCAAGAGCCACACCGAGGCTCGAATGACCTGCTTCAGTTACATTGAAGGATTCTGCAACCCGCAGCGCGGAATTTTACCTTTGGCTACCTCTCCCCGATCACCTTCGAGCGGGACAGGGTGCGGTCCCAGGCGGCTGCGACTGCGCCTTCGGCAACGATCCGCTGCTGGCGAGATCGTCCGAGGCCGTCGCTCCCCTCCATAACGCGCCTTCGGCGCGCCGCTCGCGCGATCGTCGATCCTTGACCGGCGCGACGGCCTCGGACCAAAGCTTACCATCGGCGCAATAGCGCGCCCCGCGCCGAGCCGCAGAACCGTCTGCCGAAACGGGACAACCTCAACATGACCTTTTCGGCGCTGTTGTCCCTGCTTGCACAGCGAGGCTTGTGCTTTTTGCGCGGTCGACCAGGCCCCGCCGATTCGACGAGGATTTCCAGCCAATCCGCTCTTCTCCCTTGACCAAGCGTTCAAGACACGACGAGAGTGTCCGAAACTCCGGCAGCAAGCCGGGGATGATGTGGGGAGGGTCCGATGTCGCTTTGCAGGCGCATGCTGCTCGGCAGCGTTTTCGCGTTGACCGTGGCCGGAGCGTCGATCTCCTCGGCCTCGGCTAAAGATCTTACGATCCTGACGTCCGTGCCCGGGCTCAATTTTCCGTTCTTCGTGCACATGCTGAACGCCATGAAGGCCGAAGTCACGGCCCAGGGCGCGACACCGCTCGAAGCCGACGGGCAGAATAACGCGCCCAAACAGACAGCTGATATTGAGGCTGGTCTGACCAAAGGGGTTGACGGGATCGTGATCTCCCCCATCGATGTGAACGCGATGGCACCCGCCTTCAACGAAATCGCCGATGCTGGCGTGCCGGTCGTCACGATCGACCGTCGCGTGCCCACCGCCAAGAACGTTCTCGCTCATGTCGGCGCTGACAACGTGAAGGGTGGTGAAGCTCAGGGCCAGTGGGTGCTCGACACCTTCCCGAACGGTGCCACTATTGTGAATCTGCAGGGCCAGCCCGGTGCGAGTCCAGCCATTGACCGAAACAAAGGTCTGCATAACGTCATCGATGCCCACAAGGATAAGTACAAGTTCGTGGCCGAGCAGACCGCGAATTTTGCGCGTGACCAAGGATTGTCGGTGACCGAGGCGTTGCTATCGTCCCTCGCAACGCCACCCGATGTGATCGTTGGCGCTAATGACGATATGGCTCTCGGCGCTTTTGAAGCCGTAAAGGGCCGAAATCTGCCGGGTAGAGTGAAGGTTATCGGCTTCGACGCTCTGCCGGACGCGCTCGCAAGCATCCGAGAGGGTGGTATGGCCGGAACCGTTGAACAGTTTCCTGCCGAACAGAGCAAGACGGCCGTTGATATCTTGGTTCAGTTTCTGAAGAATAATAAAATGCCTGACAACAACCTGGTCCTGCTGACCCCCATCGTCATCACGAAGGCGAATCTGAACAGGGCCGAGCGCCTCAACGAGGTCAAGTGATGGGACAAGACCCGGTCGGCGACGCGCAACCGTCCCGGCCGGCGCTGTTGTCCGTTCGTGGCGTCAGCAAGCGCTTTCCGGGCGTCCAAGCGCTGAGCGACATCGATCTCGATGTCGCCGAAGGCGAGGTCCTGGCGCTGCTCGGCGAAAACGGCGCTGGCAAATCGACCCTCTTGAAGATCCTATCAGGCGCCCAAGCGGCAGATAGCGGCACCATCCTGCTGAGCGGCGCGCCCTACACGGTCGCGCAGCCGCATGAGGCGCAGGCCCTCGGCGTCGTCACGATCTATCAGGAATTCACGCTTATCCCGACGCTGAGCGTGGCCGAGAACATCATGATCGGCCGCGAGCCGGGCCGCGCCGGCCTCGTCGATTGGAAAGCCACATTCCGTGCGGCGCGGGACGCCCTCAGCCGGCTCGGGCTCAGAATCAACCCGCGCCGCCTCGTGCAAGACCTGAGCGTGGCCGATCAGCAGATGGTCGAAATAGCGCGCGCTCTGTCGATGGAAGCGCGGCTCATCATCATGGACGAGCCGACTGCGGCGCTGAGCGCCGCTGAGGTCGACCGGCTGCTCGCTCTTGTGCGCGCGCTGAAGAGCCGCGGGATCGGCATCATCTACGTCACGCATCGCCTCGACGAGGCACTCATGGTCTGTGACCGTGCCACGGTCCTCCGGGACGGGCGCCTCGTCGGCTCGGTCGCCATTGTGTCGACAAGCGTCGATGCCCTTATCAAGATGATGGTCGGGCGCGACCTCGGTGCCATGGCGCCGATCAAGGGAGGCGCGGCGCGACCGGGCGGTCCGGCCCTCCAAATAGATCGTCTCAGCACGGGAAGTGCCCTTGACCCACATGCGACGGCGGTCTCGAATGTTTCGTTGGCGATCCAGCCCGGCGAGATCCTGGGCATCGCGGGACTGGTGGGCGCCGGCCGCACCGAGTGCGCACGCGCCATCTTCGGCGCCGACCCGATCACATCGGGCCGGATCTTCGTGGATGGTCGGGAGGTCGCGATCCGTTCCCCTGCTGACGCGATCGCAGTCGGCATCGGACTTGTGCCGGAGGACCGGAAGCAGCAGGCCCTCTTTCTGTCGCTGGCGATCCGCAACAACATGGCTGTCACGGCGATGGGACGACAACGCGGGCCCTTCGGTTACGTGTCGGACGCGTGGGAGCGGGGGCTCGTGCGCGAGTTCCAGAAGGCGCTCGGTATCCGCATGGCCAATCCCGACCAGGCGATCGGGAACCTCTCGGGCGGAAACCAGCAGAAGGTCATCTTGGCACGCTGGCTGGCCTTGAAGCCGAAGATCCTGATCGTCGATGAGCCGACCCGCGGCATCGACGTCGCGGCGAAGGCCGAGGTTCACGGAGTTCTCGGGCGCCTCGCGGAGGAAGGCATCGCGGTCATGGTCATCTCCTCGGAACTTCCGGAGGTCATTGCGTTGGCTGACCGGATCGTCACATTGCGGGAGGGTCGCGTGACCGGCGAGGTGACCCGTCGCCACGCCACAGAAGAAGGGCTAATGCGCCTGATGACCTTGCGCGACGCCACCCTCGAGCCTGCCTGAAAGTCCGTGCCTGTGACCGCGTCCCCCATCATCCAGCCGTCCGACAAGCAGCCTTTCGACGCCTTCGGCCTGCTCGCGCGCTTTGCCCCCTTGATCTTTCTCGTCGTCCTGATGGCGATTTTCGAGACGTTGCAGCCACGTTTCTTGTCGACGATCAACATCTTCAACGTGCTGCGCCAGATCTCCATTTCGGGGCTGCTCGCCATCGGCATGACATTCGTGATCTTGACCGCGGGTATCGATCTGTCGGTGGGGTCGCTGCTCGCCCTCTGCGGCATCGTCGCTGCCATCGTGGCAAAGGGCGGCGCGGCCGGCAACTTCGCGGCCCTCGGCGAAGGATCGGGGCACGCCTGGTGGCTCGCTTTGCTGGCCGCCGTCGCGGTGGGTCTCACAAGCGGCCTTCTTCAGGGAACCGCGATCACCAGGGCCAAGGTGCCGCCCTTCGTCGTCACGCTCGGAGGCATGTCGGCGTTTCGCGGGGCGACGCTGTTGCTCGCGAATGGCGGCCCGATCAGCGGCTTCGACGGGGACTTCACCTTCTGGGGCCAGGGCCGCATCAGCGTTGTGCCCACGCCTGTGGTGATCTTCATCGCGATCGCGATCTTGGCCCATCTCGTTCTGCGCTACACACGCTTCGGCCGCCAGGTCTACGCGGTTGGCGGCAACGCGGAGGCTGCACGCCTTTCAGGCCTGAAGGTGACTCGCGTCTTGATGAGCGTCTATGTGCTGATGGGCTTCTTCTCGGGGCTTGCAGGCTTCGTTCTCGCTGCGCGGCTGAACTCTGCCGAAGCCGTCGCGGGCATCGGCTACGAACTCACCGTGATCGCTTCCGTTGTCATCGGAGGGACCAGCCTCTTCGGCGGCGTCGGAACGATCTTCGGCACCGTGGTCGGTGCTGTCTTGATCGGCGTCTTGCTGAACGGACTCGTTCTGCTCAACGTGTCATCTTACATCCAGCAGATCGTGATCGGCCTCATCATCGTGCTTGCAGTGGCATTCGATACTTACGCCAAATCTCGCCGCCGACGCGCCTGAGGCCAGAGACAAGCGGACCAGCGTCACGCAGGGCCTCAAGAGATTGCGGTGCGTTGTGGCAATCTGTACGACCATGCCAAGGGCGAGCGCTGCATGAAGCCTCTCAAAGTCGAGGCCGCCTACCCGATTGATCGGCCCTGGCGGGGTGTGAAAGCGATCGCGGTCGTGAGGGCATTCGACACTCTCCTGATGCGGTCGTGGGTGTCTAGCACCCTGGTTCTCAAGATGTGGAAAATGGGTTCGGGCTGAGGTGGTCGTCGGTTAGGCGGCCCGGGGTGTCAGGCGTGGTTTCTCGTCAGGTGTGATCTCGCCTTCGCTGGTAGGGGGCAGGAGTTCGGCCATGGGCTCGACCTGCATGTAGCGGTTCTGTGTGGTCCATTCGTCATTCTGCTCGAGCAGCACCGCGCCGATCAGCCTGATGATGCTGCCCTCGCCGCGAAAGATGCCGACGACGTCGGCGCGACGCTTCACCTCCTTGTTCAAACGTTCGAGTGGGTTGGTGCTGCGCAACTTAGCCCGGTGCTGGACGGGGAACGCCATGAAGGCCAGCGCGTCGTGCTCGCTGTCGTCCATGAAGGCGGCGAGCTTCGGCCAGCGCGTGCGAAACTGGTCGCCGGCTGCACGCCAGACCCGGTGTGCTCCCTCCTGGTCCGGTTGAAGCAGCGCCTGGCGCAGTCCGGCCGCCACCATGGTCTGCTGGGCCTTCGGTACGTAGGCCAACGCGTTCCGTCGCCAGTGGACCGAACACCTCTGCCATGTGGCCTTGGTTCCCATGACGCGACGGATCGCGTCCTTCAAACCCTCATGAGCATCTCGAGATCACCAGCTTGACGCCCCCGAGGCCGCGCGTGACGAGGCGCTTCAGGACGGTGATCCAGAACGTCTCGGTCTCGGACGGCCCGGTGTGCAGGCCGACGATCTTCGCGCCGGCCCACGTCTTCGACCGCCGCCGCGATTATGGCGGCGACCGCGACGATGCGACCGCCGTCGCGCTGGCGCAGGTAGGTCCCGTCCAGGCACAGATACGGCCAGTCACCGCTCCAGGGCCGGTCCAGGCAGGCGTTCACGCGATCGTCGATGTTCTTGCACAGCTTGCAGTCCGTGCTCTTCGAGATTCGGCTCAGCCCCATGGCTTGAACCAGCTCGTCCACACGCCTCGTCGATCACGCCGCCGATCCAAGCTTCTTGGTTTACGGCGATGAGGGCTTCCTCGGACGTCTTCCGTGCGTCGAGGAAGGGTGGACAGTAGCTGCCCTGCCGCAGCTAGGGGATGCGCAGTTGCAGCGTGCCGAGCCAGGTGTCGAGGCCGCGGTCGCGGAAGCCGTTGCCGTACGTCTGGCGATCAGGCGTCCGCTCGTGACGACCAGCGCCGATCATCCCTTCGACGTCGGCCTCCATCAGCAGCTGGACGACGGACTCAGCCACCGCTCGCAGAAAGTCGCCCTCGCCGGCTTTGGCAAGCAGCTCGGCCAATGGCAATGTGGGGTCGGTCATCGGATCTCCTGTCGCTTCGGGATGAAGCGTCGCAACTCCACCCTAGATCGCCGATCCGATGACCACCTCGCCCTACACCCTCACGGGTTCCGATTTTCCACCACCATCGAGGACACTACCCTGGTCATCAGCGGGAGATCTGCTCTCTAACAAGAAGAAAGCAGTCTCGAAAATTTCTGCTTGTCCGAAATGGATCGTGGCATGCTGGTATGGCACCAGCGCCTGTTTTCCCCTCCCGAACTCTCGCGACGTCGCAGAAGGGTCTGGACTTGCCAGAGCGCCCGGCAGCTGGCTTGCTCGAGAGGTCGTTTTCGGCACCACAGTGCCAACAGGCGGGCGCCGGCGTAATGCTTCGTTTGCGCCTTCCTTTGCCAGACCCTGTCAGAAGTAAAATCGGATCCCGCAGCCACGGTCGTGCCGGGTGCAGACCGCTTCCGCAAGGGTGGATCTCAGGACCAGCGCGGGACGCGAGAAGCTCTGCAGCGGCAAGCCGTACCCTTTCAGGCCGACTACATGAATTCAGTGCTGCGCTCGGACGCGCGCCTAGGGAACACGTTCCTACCGTTCGGCCCACCTCCACCCGAGTGCGGCCTCACCCTCCACGACCGTCTCGCCGCATCGTTTGTCAAGCGTGAAACGCCGTGCCGCGGGCAGGGCGTCGAGCGCCGCGACCAGCGCGGGCGCGTGGCTCACGACGACCACCTGAGCCAGCGCCGATGCGGCCCCGACAAGCCGGGCCAGGGGTTCGATGAGGTCGGGATGGAGGCTGGCCTCGGGCTCGTTCAGCACCATGAGGCTCGGCGGGCGAGGGCTGAGCAGCGCCGCCACGAGCAGAAGGTAGCGGAGCGTCCCCTCCGACAGTTCCGCCGCCCCGAGCGGACGCAGCAGCCCGGGCTGGCGCATCTCGACGTCGAACAGCCCGTCCCGGTCTGCGATGGACACCGCGGCGCCAGGGAAGGCGTCGGCGATGGCAGCTTCGAGAGCGCGGCCGTCACCGATCTCGCGGATGGTCTGCAGGGCTGCCGCGAGGTCGGCCCCGTCGCCCGCCAGCGTCGGCGTGAACGTGCCGACTTGCGGCCGGCGCGCCGGGGCGTCGCGCCCGACTTTGAGGTCGTCGTAGAAGCGCCAGGCCCGCATGCGCTCGCGCAGGATCAGCACCTCGGGCGCGCCGAGCGGATCGGCGCCGTGGGTCATGAGGCTGTCGGTCGCGGCGAGGTTCGTGGCACCCCGCCGCCACTGCCCGTCCTCGGCGCGCAGCAGCACCGTCGGGCCGCGGCGCTGGGCCAGGAGATTGATTCGCCCGAGCCGCGGCCCGGTCCACACGGCCTCGGCCTTGATCTCGGGATCGCGGAAGAACCGCGTGTCGCTCGGGATCGGCAGGCCGAGGTCGATGGCATAACCGTAGTCCTCGGCCCCGAAGCCGAGCTTGAGGCTCACCGGCTGCTGTCGGGGCTGGCCCTGCACGGGCCGGTCGCCGCGGATCATGGCCCGGGTCAGCATCTCCGGCCCGGCCCAGAGCGTCGAAGGCATGCCGCCCTCGGCGGCCAGCGAGCCCACGATCCGTCCCTGCGCCACCTCGGCGAGCAGCCGCAGCGCCCGGTAGAGGCTCGACTTGCCCGCGCCGTTGGCGCCCGTGACCACGTTGAGCGGTCCAAGTTCAAGCCTCACGTCCCGCAATGAGCGGTAACCCGAAATCGCCAGGGCCGTCAGCATCGCCATTTTCCGTTGCCGTGGACAGAGCCGCAGCCTAGCGCGACAGGCCTGGCGCGGCACTCCTCCCTCTTTGCAGAAAAGAACCCATGCCGATCCACGACCGGACGCCGCCGCGCCACCCGGCGGCGGATGACACGAGGCTTCCTCGCGATGCGCGCCCGTGACGGCTGCGCCAGCCTGCACGATCGTCGCGTGGGCCAGATCGGCGGATTTTCGACAGCAGGACCGGTCTCGACTACGAGCGCTGATCGGGCTCGGTCTCGGTTTCGAAGTCGGTCCAGAACCGGCCATCCCGCCCGCGTCGGCGGAGGTCGAGGGTGTCGGTCCGACCTGGCGCAGGCGCGCTGAGCGATCGACCGGTCTTCAGCACGACCGTCATGTCCGGGCCGATGTCGATCCTGTCGACCAGGGATCGGATGAAACTTTGCGCCGCCGACAGGCTCATGGCGACGGACCGCAGACGGCCTTCCGGGTCGAGGGTGGTGAGAACGGCATTTTCAAGCTCAAGGGCCCTGAACCGCTCGACACGCTCGCCCTCGGCCGGTCGAGGCCGGCCGGCCGGTTCGTAGTAGCGATAGACCCTGCCCTTGGTCCGACCACCGACGTGGTGCATGAGCTGCCCGCGGATGTAGAGCAATCCCGTCAGGAGGCCGAAGAGCGGGGCCCGTCGCCGGCCACGCCGCGCCGCACTCGCATCCTTGATCGACTCGGTCCTGACCCACACACCGTCCGAGACGATGCGGCGATGCACGCCAGGATAGGGCTGACCGCGGTACGCCCTTTCGCCGAGGTAGAGGCGGTTCTGGAGGATGCGCCGGACGAAGCTCTCATTGAAGGGCGTGCCGCGATGCGTTCGCAGGCCCTCCGCATTCAGCCTACCGGCGATCGGAATGGCAGACCTTAGCCGGGCATATAGGTCATGCACCCGCCGGACGACGTCTGCTTCGGCCGCGTCGACAACGAGCCGGCGCTCGGCGAGTCGATAGCCGTACGGCCGGAAACCGGTCGTCCATACGCCCCTGTCTCGAAGGGCCGAGAAGGTGTCGCGTGTCCGCTCACTGGTGATTTCCCGCTCGAACTGGGCGAAGGACAGCAGCACATTGAGCGTGAGGCGTCCCATGCTGCTCGTCGTGCTGAACTGCTGAGTGACCGAGACGAAGGTCACGCCCCGGCTCTCAAAAAGCTCCATGAGGCGTACAAAGTCGCGCAGGGATCGCGAGAGCCGGTCGATCTTGTAGACCACCACGATGTCGATCGCGCCGGAACCGACGTGATCGAGGAGGTGCGCCAGTGCTGGCCGCTCCAGCGAGCCACCGGAGAAGCCGCCGTCGTCATAGCGATGAACGAGTTCGCGCCACCCCTCCGAGGCCTGGCTGGCGATGTAATGCGCGCAAACTGACCGCTGCGCCTCGAGCGAGTTGAACGGCAGATCGAGGCCTTCGGTGTGGGACTTTCGCGTGTAGATGGCGCAGCGCACGGCTTCCTCTCGGGCGAAGGCCGGCCTTCCGGCTCGCGTACAGCCTTTGATGGCGTTGCTCCGTGACGCTTCCGCGAAGAGCGGAGCATTGCCCTTCCTGAAAGCGCTTCGACACGAGACGATGGGCGCCGCTCACTCCCCGTTAGTGATGAAGTTGTGAGTGGCGTGACGCACCTTCGCCTTCAAACGATCTCGCACGTCGTCTCCTGTCAAGGCAGCGTAAGATGCGGCGAAGCCGCCTATCACGGCGGCACCCCCTAGGACGGCAACGCCAAAGGATCCGACATAACCGCTGACCCTGGCTAACTCAGCTTTTTTTGGGACTTACGAAAGTGCAGTTGCGCCGGCACCGCCCAGCACGACACCTTCCAAGCATTCCTCGGCCCCCTGCCCCGCAGCTACGGCTTGCTGCGGATAATCTCTGTATTCCTGGTAAATATCTTAAACGCTAGTGGCTAGGGTATCGAAAGCAGATTGAACTCCATTCACAAATTTCTCCAATTCGAGATAAGGCTCCGGCCCTGCAAGGTCCCGCTCTCCGCTATGTCTGCGACAAATGGCGTTACAGATGCTGCAAGCGCCGAAACCGGATTAAGCGGTTGCGATGGCTGCCCAGAACCAGACTCTCAAGGTCCGTCACCAGGAGCCGATCTCCCGCCCTGTGATCCTGCCGGTCCTGCGTCGACCCATATATAGCTCGGATAGGTCATCGTGTTGCTGAAACCCGGAGTGATGTCGTCTGTTCCGTCCGGTATGATGTTGCACCCATACGTTACATAATTGCTATCCATGGCTGGAAAGAATAGCGTGCGATTAGGCCCATTTGCAAGTTTTACATTCGGCTTTTGCTACACTGCCCTTGAGGCCTTCGAGCAAGAAGTCTCAAGGACAGTACCTTAGGCATCCGTGGCGAAGTACAGGCCGGCTGATGCCCGCAATAGGCGGAGGCTTTTGTCTCACTTACTCGATGACGGGCCTGCCGGCCTACGTTAGCTTGTGAGCAGGCTTAGCGATCCAGTCTAGATGAGTTCAGATCAAGGCAGCCCGTTTCAGACGGTGATCAACCGCCCGCGGTCTCGTGTTATCAAGATCTGCTGCCAGGCAGCAACTTCTCCAAAAACGCGAGATGTTCGCGTCAGAAATTTATTCCGTAAAGAATTTGCGATTAGCTTCAACTGCAGTCTACATTCCACTGCGCGGCTCCGCCGAATCGGTGTCTTAGTTGGCGAGGACTCGCTACGTCCACTTCTGAACATCTGGTCGCGCCACGACGATAGGGGGGATCACGGTCTTACAATAGGAGCACACACGAGATTTCATAAGGCAGTAATGGCGGATCACGACGGACAGATTACGCCGTAGCTAAATGTACGTTGTTCATAATATAGCAAATCGGGAGCTTTACTCGGTGATCATGAAACAAGGGAGTTTACAATCCAAACGATTTACTAACGATGCTATGCCGATTGCTTCGTTACGGGCCGGACACTATCTCGGCCTTGACTTCCTGCGCGGTGCTGCCGCGCTGGCCGTGGTTTGGTACCACTGCTCCACCAGGCTCGACTTACCGCTGCTGTTCGCTCACGGCTATCTCGCCGTAGACTTCTTCTTCGTCCTAAGCGGGTTTGTGATCGCAAGGGCATACGGCAAGCGGCTGGAGAGCGGGCAACTGAATTTGCCCCGTTTTGCCCTCTTTCGCGTCATACGTCTGATGCCTCTCGTAGTACTGGGTACGTTGCTGGCCGCCGTCATCGAACTTGGGCGGCCCGGTATCACGGAGCAACATGCTCACTTTGTTGACAACGTCCTCGCGGCGCTGTCCGGGGCCTTCCTCGTCCCTATCATTGGTCTGACGACGCTCGAACATGTCGTCTTTCCACTCAATGGCCCGTTCTGGTCTCTATCCCTTGAAGCCGTCGCCAATGCAGCTTTTGCACTCTGCGCCCGCGGCCGCGTCACATCCCTCGCCAGTGTTGCCGCGCTCACGATTTGCGCTCCCTTCCTCATATGGGGAACTTGGACCCTCGGCCAGATCAATTTTGGATCTCTGCCAGACAACTACTGGCTCGGTTACGCTCGCGTCGGTTGGTCTTTCTCGACAGGTATCGTTCTCTACGGTGTCCGAGACCGCGCGCCGCGTGTGCCATTCCTCGCCGCGACGATCGCGCTCATCGCGTTGACGCTAGTTCCGCCATCAGTGGGCCTCCTAGGACGGAGCTTCGACCTGTTTTCCGTCCTGTTCGCCCTGCCCGCGATCGTGTGGGTCGCCTCAACCGCACAGCTGGGACCAAGGGGTCGAAGGTGGGCAGCGTGGAGTGGAGACCTATCATACCCAGTCTACGCCCTCCATTATCCCGTCGTCAGGATCGTCGGCCTCGTGGGATTGAAGTTTGGCTTCCCAGTGGTCGGTCGCCTCAGCGTCGTCGCGGTGTCGACGGTTCTCGTCGTCGGCAGCGCGGGCATCACTTACGCTTTCCTCGACGTGCCGGTCAGGCGGTGGCTAGGTGCTAAATTTCTCAACGGTGTCGGCTATGGTGATCGTTCATCAAGGAGGGGCAAGCTATCCAGAATATTCTAGACACGCCAGAAATCTAGGCTGACGCGGCAGTGGTCATCCGATCATGGCCTTCAACATAATCCTCTTCATCGTTACCTCGACGAAATTAGGATCGGAACTCAATCAACACCAGAATGCGGCGACGGCACCCGCGCAACGGCTGACGCATAGTTGCGGGCGAGCTTGTCGTAGCGTGTCGCGAGGCGGCGGAAGTCCTTGAAGCGGCAGAACACGGCCTCGGCGCGCCAGCGGTCCTTGTCGCGTCCCTTGTCGCGTCGGATCGGGCGTTTGTGGGACCGTGTGCCTGGGATCACGGGCGCTATGCCGGCCTTGCGCAGATCGGCCCTGAGCGGGTCGGCGTCGCTTCCTTGTCGACCAGAAGACGTCGGATCCGGCCCGGGGCGGCTGCAAGCACGGCGGGCGCTGTCCTCACGTCGCTGCTGTTGCTTGGGGTGAGAGGGACGACAGCGGGACGACCGAGGGTTGTTGGAGAGGATGTGAACCTTGGTCGTCGAGCCGCCCCGCGAGGTGCCAATCGCCTGGTCTTTCGCCCCCCTTATGGATGGCCCGCCCCTCCCTCTGCGGCAGCTGATAGCGTGTTGGTGCAACCTAGGTGAGGACGGAGCAAAGCCATGCAGCTTTCCAACATCGGCATCGATCTCGGCAAGACGTCGTGCAGCCTCGTCGGCGTGGACACGGTCGGCAAGGTCGTTGTGCGCAGGCGCATGCGACGCGACACCATCGTCGCCTTCTGTTCCAAGTATCCAGGCAGCGTCGTCGCCATGGAGGCCTGCTGCGGGGCGCACCATGTCGGCCGGGCTCTGGCTGTCAATGGACACGAGATCCGCCTGATGTCGCCCGAGTACGTGCGGCCCTACGTAAAGGCTCAGAAAAACGACGACCGGGATGCCGAAGCCATCGCCGAGGCCGCGAGCCGGCCCACTATGCGCTTCGTGACCCTGAAATCCGAGGAGCAGCTCGACATGCAGACGCTCCACCGCGTGCGCGACAGGCTGGTCGGCGACCGGACGTCGTTGATGAACCAGATCCGCAGCCTGCTGCTGGAGCGCGGGCACGTGGTGGCGCAGGGCCGCGCCAGGTTGGCCGCAGCCGCCGCAAAAAGCAGCTAGATATCTAATTCCTTTAGGTTCTGAATCGTGAGAACATGTTCGTCATACCCGAGGCGAAACATATGCATTCTGGCCATTAACAATATCATCCTCGACTTTCGATCTTCAACGATCGATATCGTTCTTTCAGATATCTTGCTACCATTCTTGAAGAGACGGAGAAATATCTCCGTTTTCCCATGCGGTAGAGGCCGCATGGTCAGAGAAAATTGTGTGTCCCTTCGACACAAACGATTGTCGTTCATCCAAGTATCTAAGCGGGTCAGAATCAGTTTGTCTAAAACCGAGATCAGGTATGGTCAATGACCATCGCTAAGATCCTGCGGCTGCGCGCAGCGAGTCCCACAAAGGGGTGGAACCCCGCGACCGGTCGGTTTCACAATCCGCTCGAATAGTGACCGGCTGACGCCAGTTCGCCTATCAAGGTAGCTCGTGTTCCAGCCAGCATAAATAGCTGCAATATTTGTTCTTGAGAGGCGCATGGAGAGGTCCAGCATCTCAGACCTCTCCGATGCTCCACGCTCGAATAGAAATCAGATTTTGGCGCTGCGGGACGCGAAGGTTCGTTGGAATTCATCCATGATTGTGTCATGAAACTTTGATAACCACCCTTCTGCCACCTTGGCGCGATTCTCGGCGGCTTCAGCGCGCCTCTCGACAGCAGAAATGCGGGTCTCGAGCACCTTTACTTGATCTGCATGGCGCTGAGCCAGCTCGGCTTGGTACTCTTCGGCTGCGGCTGCGCGCTCGTCCGCCAACCGAATGGCTTCGAATGCTTCACTGACGAGGTCTAGTGCCGAGGACCAGTCGCGTTTGCCCGAAGCTGCATTCTCGGCAGCACTCTGGCTGCCCTTTTCCTTGGAAGTAGACGAGAACTCTACTATGCGCTGCGGTGCTGGCATGGCGGGCAAGATCGCTAAGCCGGCCGGCTCAATCTCGTCGGTTCGGTTTTGCATTGCAGCTTCCATGATTTGTACTCCACTAGCGATCACGATGTCATACGCCAGGCTCGGGCGGCGTGAAAGCCATGACGTTGCTGTCAGAGGGTTGACTGCCCTCAGCTTCTAGCTCGTGAACGTCCTGCATCGGTCGACCCTCCCCTGCGCCAGCGCGGCGCTTCAACGCCGTGTATTGGGCGAGAAGTGAAGAGCGACTCTTACGTGCGATATCGAGAGCGCCTTGAGCCAGAGAGCGCTCGGCTCGCTCATTCTGCAGCTCCTCGATCATACGCCGGTGCGTGGCCTCCCACTCCGAGCGCTCCAGCGCGAAGCGCGCATTGATACTTTCGATGCGATCGAGCAGCGTCGCTGACTTACGGTTCGCAGCATCGGCCGCCTGGTCCTTTGCTGCGACGGCTTTGGCCAGCATGTCAACGCGGTTTGACAGGTCCACATTGGCTCGCTGCGAATCTTGCAGCTGAGCGCCAGTGCGTGCTGCAGCCTCTAGAGCTGATTCCAGCCGTCGAACAACCGAAACCTTGTCCGCCGTGGCGTCACGCAAGGCTTTTTCAGTCACCCGAAATGCCTCCATCTTTTCGTGGAGCTGCTCGCGTAGATGAGCAGTCAGTTTGTCAGTGTTGAAGACGTGGGCGTTGAGCCCGTCGATTTTCATCGACAAGGACGCAAGCTCCATCTCGTGTGAAGCGCGTGCGGACTCAAGTGCCGCTTCGCTCTTCTGCCGCGAGGCTTGTTCGACCAAATATCTGTCCTGAGCCAGCGCTGCCGTACTGCGTGCCACCTGGAGTTGAGGCTCAAGGTCTGCCGCAATGCGACTCAGGCCAGCGATCTTAAGTGACAAGGTTTCGGCTAAGGCCTGTAGGCGCGAGGCCTCCGCCTCCGTCAGCCCCAGCCTTTCACGGGTCTCGCTCAGATTGCGCTCGGCGGCGGCGCCCGCATCTTCAGCTGATGCCACTTCCTGCTTTAGGGCGGCATTGTCGTCCGCTAGCGCCTTGGCGCGGTCCGCCTCGGCAAAAAGCCGGGCATCCAGGCTGTCAGCGTGGCTCTTCAAATCGGCGACACGGATGCGCAGCTCGGTTACCTCTACATCCTGGCGTCGGATGACCTCATCGCGATCGCTTAGGACGGCCAACGCGTCCTGGTACTCGTTAGAGATCTTCGTACTCGTGACCTGCAGCGCGTTATAATCCGCGCGCGCGTTTGCGCTGACCTCCCGCTCCCGCGCCAGCAGTGCCTCGAGCTCCATTAGTCGTGCCCGGGAGGCCGCATGCTGGTCGACAAAATCGTTCAGCGGACCAACGATAAGGCCGAACTCATCCGACAAGGAACGGATTTCATCGAGGCGCTCCGCCATACGGTTCACCCGCTCGCGCACGCTCTCGCTCTGCTGACCGAGGGCGTCGAGTGGTCCACCACCGGCGAGTTGGGCGGGACCTCGAGGATCCTTCGCGGCTGCTTGCCGTGGCTCTGCCTCGTCGCGAGACGACCGCCGCTTCATCAGAGACCAGCCTTCCAACATATGCCTGATCTCTCCATAAAGTTAAAAATCGTGCTGCAACGATCTCAGTATCAACCAGGCTGGACCTCGTCCACTGCCACCAACAGTGCTTTGTGAGCTGTTGATCCTTGGCCGAAGGTCGACATGATTTTAGAATGAAGGCCGTAAGAAAAGCCAAGGGCGCTAGCGGCGTGGTGCTCGGCCGCCTCTGCGCGGGCCCTTTCAGCCTCAAGCTGCTGCTCAGCTGCCTCAGCGCGTTGCTGCATGGCCACGAGCCGACGGCCCAGATCCTCAGCCTCATTCCTCAGGTTGGCGGCAAGTCTTTGCCACTCGAGTGTTTTGGCCTGTGCCGCCCCGACCGTCGCTTCGGCCCGCATGGACATGTCTTCAATCGCAGTTTCGAGGTGGTCACGACGATCGTACAGGATCTCCAACGCCTTCGCCGCGCACTCGAGCATGCTCAGCGCCGTCCGATAATCGCGAGGTGTCAGCTCCGTCGGCTGATTGAGATCAGGATCGACAAGAACGGTGAACCGGTGAGGCCTCATGGCCACCTCCGACGCAACACCCTCTACGAGAGACATCGAGCCTCGGTCGGGTCGCGGCGAAATCGCTCGTTGGGCAGGTGGGACGTCAGCCAAGGCGCCAGCTCCAAGCGCTCAAAGCGCTCAACTGGTATACACCGCGATCAAGGGACGGCATAGAGCGAGCAGTCGCACGGCGATCCACGCAAGCGGGAGAACCGGTTCGGCAAGGACGTTTTCCACGTGACAAACGGTCTCGATTTAGTAGGACAGTCTCCGCGATTCACATTGCCTCACTGATCGATCAGCTATTAACTTTTTTTAACGATTTTAGGCCGACCACCGTTGATCTCTGCTATTTGTACGGAAAGCGATAGGTCGTGGCATGATCGGGATCAATGAAGGCGTGCTTTATTGTGATTTCTGCGGCAGAAGCCAGCATCAGGCTGCTGTCCTGGTCTGCGGTCCGACGGTTGCGATCTGCGACGCCTGTTCGGATGCTGTTGCCGCACTAGTACAAGAGCGTCGCAAATCAACAAGCATTTCATCATCTGGAACGGAAAGACCCTTAGAGGACGAAGATAGATTGATTATCTGATTACAGTTTCTTTTCATAATTTCCATAGTTTTTTATTAAATTTTAGTCATGAATATGTCATCAGCACTTATGAGCAGTAGGCGGCTAGCAGCCAGCTATTCGCAGTCCTCTTAATCGGCGAGTCCTGCACCGTGATTGTCAGGACATTCGCCAGCGTTCTCTGAAGCTGTTTGCCGGCCCGTGGGACCGCTGGACGGACCCGGCGAGCGACGTGCTGTCTGCCACGATCGTGGGGTCGGGGCGGGTGAGTGGATGACGCCCTGCTATGGCCGAATGCCGGAGCTGCTGGAGCCTGATGATCGAGCAGAGCGACGCCCGTCCAGCGATCCCGCTACATGACCCTCGAAAGCATCGCTCCGATCGGCGGTGATGACACTATCAGCCTACCGACCTTGATAGCCTGACCATGCCGGCCCAAGCCGGTCGTCATGTTGATAGCCCTCCCCGGACCTACACCACGCTCTGGGACACGGCCCCGCGCGGCTGACGTTCCTGCTGCACTGCAGCAACGATACGGCGTGCGAGCTTTCCGGTCAGGGCTGATTGACAGTTCAAGTCCACCTTAGCTACTTTCGCTTCCATGAATAGCTAGTCAAAAAAGGGAGGCTGGCATGGACCTCGGATTGTCCGGCAAGGTGGCGGTCATCACCGGCGGGAGCGTCGGGATCAGCCTCGCGGTGGCCGAGGGCCTCGCCGCCGAGGGCGCTCATGTGGTGATCGCGGCGCGCCAGCCCGATCGCGTCGAGGCCGAGGCCCGCCGCCTCCAGGAGCGCCACGGCGTGCGAACGCTCGGTGTCTCCTGCGATGTCGGGACGCGGGAGGGGACGGAAACCCTGATCACGGCGGTCGAACAGTTCGGCGGGGCCGATATCCTGGTCAACAACGCCGGGACGGGCAGCAACGAGACCGTCATAGATGCGCCCGACGAGAAACGGCAGTCCTACTGGGACCTCCACGCCATGTCGGCCGTAGGGCTCGCCAGCGGCCTTGTCCCCGGCATGCGCCGGCGCGGCGGAGGCGTCATTCTCCACAATGCCTCGATCTACGCCGTCCAGCCGCTTAAATCCCTTTAGGGCCGGTCGCGGGGGCAAAAAAAGCGGGCCCCACCTCACCCTGCTGTCCGGCCGTTACGGAACCATAAAAGCCGCGATGGATCACTGGTCCGTCCTCGCGTGCCGTCCAACAGTCGACCAGGGAGGACAACGCATGATCAAGACTGCACTGCTCGCTGGCGGTATCCTGGCGATGGTGGCCATCCCCGTCCTCGCGGCCGACAAGCCGGTCATCGGCCTGATCACGAAGACGAACACCAACCCGTTCTTCGTCAAGATGAAGGAGGGAGCCCAGGCCAAAGCCGATGAACTCGGGATGACTCTGCAATCTTTCGCCGGCAAGGTGGATGGCGACAACGACAGCCAGGTCCAGGCCGTCGAGGACCTGATCGCGGCGGGCGCCAAGGGTTTCATGCTCGTGCCGAGCGACTCGAGCGCGATCGTTCCATCTGTCAAGAAGGCGCGCGACGCGGGCCTGCTCGTCATCGTGCTCGATACGCCGCTCGACCCCATCGACGCGGCCGACGCCACGTTCGCCACCGACAACTTCAAGGCTGGTCAACTCATCGGCAGCTGGGCCAAGAGCACGCTCGGACCCGAGGGCGTGAAGACGGCCAAGATCGCCACACTCGACCTCGCGCCCAACCAGCCGACGGTGGACTATCTTCGCCACAACGGCTTCCTGACGGGCTTCGGCATCAAAGTGGCGGACCGCAAGCATTTCAGCCCGTCTGACGATCCGCGGATCGTCGGCAGCGACGTGACGGCCGGCGCCGAGGAGGGCGGCCGCAGGGCGATGGAGAACATTCTCCAGAAGGCCGACGACGTGACGTTGGTCTACGGCATGAACGAGCCCGCGGCGGCGGGAGGCTACGAGGCCCTCAAGGCAGCCGGCAAGGACAAGAGCGCCCTCATCGTGGCCATCGACGGCGGATGTCCCGGTGTGAAGAATGTCGCATCCGGCATCATCGGGGCGACCTCCCAGCAATATCCGTTGAAGATGGCCGCGATGGGCGTCCAGGCGATCGCGGACTTCGTGAAGACGGGACGCAAGCCCGCCAAGACCCCGGGCCTGGAGTTCACCGACACCGGCGCCACTCTGGTCACGGACAAACCGGTGAAGGACGTGCCATCGATCACCAGCGCCGAGGGGCTGAAACTCTGCTGGGGTTGAGTTCGGCTATCGACATGCAAGGCACGGCGGGTCTCAACGATCCCGCGGTGCCTCGCCGGTGAGCGGTTTGAGCCTTCGATCAGGGGTCAGGGCAACGGGAGGCCACCATGTCTCAACTTCACGGGCCTGCCGGTTTTGACCAGGGCCTGTCCGGCGAGGCGGTGCTCCCGGCGGCCTTCGCCGGTTATCATCTGTCGCCGATGAAACGCCTCCAGCGGTTCCTCCACGTCTATCCGACGGTGGTGCCCTTCATCGTGCTGCTCTTGGGCATCGTCCTTGGCGCATCGGTGAACTGGACGCGCTTCACGACGGGCTCGAACCTGTCGACGATCCTGCTCCAGGTGACGATCATCGGCATCCTCGGCCTCGCCCAGACGCTGATCATCCTGACGGCCGGTATCGATCTGTCGGTCGGCATCGTCATGGTGCTGGCGTCGATCGTCATGGGGCGCCTGTCGGTCAGCCTTGGCTGGCCAGTCGAGATCGGTTTCCCGGTCGGCTTCCTGGTCGGAACCCTCTGCGGCCTGCTCAACGGCCTTCTCGTCACGCGGCTCCGCATGCCGCCCTTCATCGTCACGCTCGGCACGCTGTCGATCTTCACCGCCTTGAACACCTGGTACTCTCGGTCGGAGTCGATCCGCAACGGCGACATCCACGACAAGGCGCCCTTCCTGCTCGCCATGGGGCAGCCAATCCAACTCGGAACGTCACGGATCATCTACGGGTCGGTGCTGATGCTGCTGGTCGCAGCCTTCATCTGGTACCTGCTGAACAGGACGGCGCTCGGGCGCCACATCTACGCCGTCGGCGATGACCCGGAAGCGGCGCGTCTCGCCGGCATTGATGCCGACCGCGTGCTGTTGAAGGTGTATGTCCTCGCAGGCACCATCTCGGCCCTCGCCGGTTGGGTGCTGATCGGGCGCGTCGGAGCCATCAGCCCGACCAGCGGCCAGGATGCCAACCTCGACAGCATCACGGCCGTAGTGATCGGCGGCACCAGCCTTTTCGGCGGGCGCGGGTCGATCGTCGGGACCCTGATCGGTGCCCTGATCGTCGGCGTGTTCCGCTCGAGCGTGTCGCTGGCGGGCCTGGACGTCTTGTGGCAGCAGTTCGCCGTCGGCGTCCTGATCATCGTCGCCGTCGCGCTGGATCAGTGGATCCGCAAGGTCTCGGCATGATGACGCAACCCGTTCTCCAGGCTCGCGGCCTCGTCAAGCGCTTCGGTCGCGTGACCGCCATCGACGACGCCGACTTCGACCTCTTCCCAGGCGAGATCCTGGCGGTGATCGGGGACAACGGCGCGGGCAAGTCGACCCTCATAAAGGCGCTGGCGGGCGCGATCCGACCGGACCTCGGCGAAATCCGGCTCAACGGCGAGGTCGTGCAGTTCCGGTCGCCGATCGAGGCGCGCGAGGCCGGCATCGAGACCGTCTATCAGAACCTCGCCCTGTCGCCGGCCCTGACCATCGCGGACAACATGTTCCTCGGCCGGGAGCGGCGCAGGCCCGGCCCCCTCGGCAGGTTCTGCCGCCTGCTCGATCGTCCGGTCATGCAGAAGGAGGCGCGCCGGCATCTCAACGCGCTCGGCCTGATGACCATCCAGAACATCAACCAGACCGTCGAGACGCTGTCGGGCGGGCAGCGCCAGGGCGTCGCGGTAGCGCGGGCCGCCGCCTTCGGCAGCCGGGTCATCATCATGGACGAGCCGACTGCGGCGCTTGGCGTCAAAGAATCGAGGAAGGTCCTGGAACTCATCCTGGACGTTCGCGCCAAGGGGATCCCCATCGTTCTGATCAGCCACAACATGCCACACGTCTTCGAGGTCGCCGATCGCATCCACATCCATCGCCTCGGCCGCAGAGCCTGCGTCATTCGTCCAGCGCACCACACGATGTCGGATGCCGTCGCGATAATGACGGGTGCGATGAAGCCGCCTGAGGACACGTCAGTGGCAGGATGAGCGGAAAGGCAGGGTCACTCACGAGGCACCCACGCCGTCCTTCGATCCGGCCCCGCTTGGCCGCTTCCTCGCGCTGTAATGCCATTTGGGTGCGGATACCGATGTCGCGGGCACGCACGCTCACGGCATCAGACAGTCGCCGTTGACGTCAATGACCTGGCCAATCGATACGGCGTCCGGTTGTCTGCCTTGCTCTCCGCTATCATTCCAGGGCGGGCTCCGCACGGGCTCAGAACCCTTACGCCGGAGCGTGGCGGAATGAAGCCCGCCCCGCAATGCACGGTCTGAGCCGTCCAAGGGCTCTCGCGGTGCTCACCCAATGACGGAGAACCGAACTGTACATGCAGGTGATGCGTCAGAGTTTTGCCGGCTCATACGACGTCGAATGTCCGCTCTCGACAAGGCCCAAGATCGCCGGAAGCGACGTGCTCGGGTCGAGAACGGCCGGCCGCGGACGTCGCATGAGGGTGGAGATCGGAACGGCCGCTTTCGACGATGCTGTTGGCAGAGGCTGACGTTCGCGTCGGTGAGCGATGCCTGATCACGCCGGTGCTCCCCGCGCTACTCTCACGCGAGATATGCGGCATCGGCCTCGTCGGTCATGGTTTGCGCGCCGGTGACGCTTCTGAGCAGCTACGCACCCATGTGGCCTGGACGTCACTCCGGGCTAAACGGCACAAAGGCAGTGATGAGCGGGCCCGCGACTATGTCCTTAGCGTCGGCAAACACCGCAGCGACGGCACTTCTTATTCTGGTGTTCTCACGCACGTTGCGTCGTGGTCCGCGATGTCGAGAGTCAAGTCGGGACGGCGCGTCGAAAGCAGCGAGGTGCGCGACCGCTACCGCCCGCGCGCCTCCGATCGCACGGCGAGGGCCGCCAGCGCGCCGACTGCACGCGACAGGGCGAGGTCGTAGCGCGGCCACAGCAGGTCCCAGAACTGGCTTCCACCGCCGGCATCGCCGCTCGGGCCGTGCCGCCGAACAGGCTGATGCCGAGCGCGTAGACCAGCGCCCGGCCGGTCGATTGGGCACCGGCCGGGAAAGTTTCCGCGGCCGTGCAGAGCACCGCCGGCGCGCCGAGCGTGTTCAGCGCCGCGATGGCGGCCGAGACGGCGAGGAGCGCCGGGCCGTCCCGCGCGGCGTCCAGTCGAGCGAAGGCCGGCACCGCTGCCGCGCCCTGCTCGGCGCGCGACGCCAGAATAGTCGAGCGTCGCCCGCCGAGGTCCGCCAGCAGCCCTTCGATCGCCGCCATCGAGCGTGGCCGCGCCGAGGGCGACCGCCTCAGGAAGGCCAGGCCCGGGCCGAAATGGAGCGCCATCAGGGCTTAGGTCACCATGCAGGTCGCGATCGAGAATGACCTCGTGCCGCTGGCGATGACCAGCACGCCGGCGGCGCGGCGGCCGGGACGGGCCAGCAGGGACCGGACCGGCGCGGCATGGCTGGAGGACACGCCAACGTCAGACAGCCTCGCTCGGATGGCGAGGGCCGCAGGCACCGTGGCGAGCGCCAGCGCGAAGGCCAGGCGCCAAACACGCGCCTCGAGGGCGGGGCCGTGTAGGATCCAGGGACAAAGGGACAGCCCGTAGCCGACGAGGCCCGCCGCGAGGAGGGCCGCGCCGGGGACGGCCGCCTGCAGGCGCAGGTCTGTCTTATCCTCGGACTGGTAATACCGTTACATTTTCAAGCCTGATTGACAGCGGCACTCGATGGCCTTGGCCTGATGTTGGCGGCGCCAGAGGAACCAGCGAAGGGCGAAGGATATCCTGATCGGCGGTGGGCACACGAGCCGAGCGCGGATCTCGGCCGTACTGGGCAGGAGCGTGAGGACCCATGTCACGCGGCCAGGGCGTCGGGACTCGTTTCGTTCGCTTTCCGGCTGGCGTCGGCGCGGGCTGCGGGAGAACTCAGAAAGTTCGGTGGGGATCAGCCGCGAGACGGGCCAGGAAGGCGGCCGCGGCCATGACGAGGGTGACGTGGCGGTGCCTAGCATACCAGGACCTCGCCTCGCAGTGGTCGAGACCGAGATCGTCCTTGGCGCCCGAAGCACTCCTCGACTGTCCAGCGAAGGCCGGCCGCTCCGGCGAGTTCGGCAAGCGTCGGCCGGCCCGGCAGAAGACGAGAGAGTAGGCCCGATTGTCGGGATCGCGGCGATGACGCCGGATCAGCAGGTGGCGCTCAAACCCGTCCGGTCATGTCCAGTGCAGCGACACCGCGGCCCAGCCGTAGAGCCGCACGCCCTTCGTCCCCTCAACGGCCGCGAGGGTCGCCCACGCTGCGGGCGCGAGGTCGTCGGCCAGCGTGCAGGGATCGGTCTCGATCAGCGTCCGGCCCTTCAAGAAGCGGAGATGGTGGTTGGAGCGCACGGCGAGCACGTAGGGTTGCCCGCGCGCCTCGAGCATAGGCCGCAACTGCGCGTCCGAGCCGTAATTTCGTCGGCCAGGACGAAGCACAGGGCGCACCGGCTTCGAGCGCCGCGGTGATGAGGTCGCGCGCGATCGCGGGCTTGGTCGCAAAGGCGTTTTCGGCCGGCACGCTCGCCTTGGCGTACCGCGCCGCGTTGTTCGTCCAGGCCGCGGGCAGGTGAAGGCACCGACCGATCAGGGCCTGGTCGAAGCGGCTCGCATAGGTATGGGACACGCTGACTTAGCAAGGCTCGATCAGGCTGGCCGTGCCGGAGTATGGCCGCGCCACGCCGCCCGAATGGGTGCCCTTCTTCAGGAACCCGGTCTCATCGACCACCAGAACGCCGTCCGAGTCGCCGAGCGCCTCGATCACCTCGGAGCGCACTCGGTCCCGCAGTGCATCAGCCTGCCACCGACCAAGGCCGATCAGCGTCTGCCTCCGGTTCGGATGGTCGAGGCCGACCTGCTCGGCCATCAACCGGCCAATCTTGCGCTTGATGCCGGAGAGAAGCCCGTCGAGGAACGCTCCGGCCGTCTCACGCAACTTGAGCCGTCCAAACGCCGGAGCGAGCCGTGCCTTGATCGCCGCGAAGTCGCGCTCCCGCGCCACCAGCGATCCCGACGGCCGTGCCGCCCTCGTCCGTGGGCCCCCCAACGCACTGCTATCCCAGCATCACGCAATCTACCATGCAACCGTGATACTAGGCAGATTTCGTGAAGCTTCAGCGTCATTTCCGTCTCGATCTGACAAAGCTGTCTGCCATTGCGAATACATTTAAATAGCTCTCAAGAAGAACCACCAGATCGGGAGGGTCAAGAACGACGCGGTGATCCCCAGACCCACCATCAAAGTGATGAGAGCTGGGTTCAGGCCATACTGTATAGCGACGATGGCTCCACCGATTTGCGGACCCATGGCGGCCTCGAAAAGTGTGATCTGAGTGCTCTCGCCGGATTGTCTAAGCAGACCTATGTAGACCAGAGCGACGATTGCCGGACCTGCAATGAGCTTGAACATAAGGCCGCACGTGAGGGATATCCTGTTGCCTCTTATCTCATTGAATCTCAGTTGCAGGCCTACAGATACAAGAGCCAGCGGAGCGAGAGTATCTCCGAGGCGATGCAAGACACTCGTCACCCATAATGGATAATCAAGGCCGGCCAACGCGACGGCGATCAGGAGAGCGATGAACGGCGGAAATCTTACTATCCGAAGGGCGATTTCCCTTTTAGAGGTCGTGTTTCCCGAACATAGGCAAGCGGTAGCGATTCCGAGCGTACTTAACACAAGATAGGTACCGAGTTGATCAATGAGGATGCCGATAGATAAGCCTTGAGGTCCGTAAAACGTCTCGATCATGGGTAGCCCAACGAAGGACGTGTTCGCCAGTCCAGCCGAGAGCGTCAGCGCGCCAGTCGTGGCGAGCGAAATGCCAAGCAGGCGCCGCGTCCCGAAGAACACTAGTGCCGAGAGCCCGAATAAAAGCCACGGCATGAAAGCGGCAGTCATCACAGCGGCTGACATGGGGAGCTTGTGTATCTGCCCGATAATGAGCGCCGGCAAGGCAACATGGATGATGAATGCATTGATCGCAAGGTGGGCATTTTCGGGTACACGACGAGTGATTTGCAGGACAATGCCGATTGCGAGGCATAAGAAAAGCATGACAATGTTGGCCATAACAATCTCTTTCGACAATTAAAGCTGTCCCCTGGATTTTTGTCTATTCGACCTAATTATATATATGCAATTTGCCATGAAATCCTCTTATACGATTGTTTGTCCGAGTTTTCCTGACATTGAGATCACAAGACAGCGCGAGTTGACCAAACCTCGCGATCTTTCGGATGTCTATTCAATCATGCCGTGCAACGATGCCTCGGTGCGCCGTCGGACAGTGCGCTGACGCACTGACCGCATCGGCGGTCTCGCCCAACCGACCGGGCTAGATAAGCAAGCATTGTGCCTTCACGCGTCATCCGTTCGGATGAGATCAAGAGGTCACAACCGCCCCATGCCTCTCCGACCCGCTTGAACTCCGACGATAGGGACCCTTCGTCATCCAGGCATGGCCGGTACAGCACGAACCGCTGGGCCGACAAGCGACCAGCCTCCGGCCTATTCAGAGGGCGCAGTCGCAATGAAGAATTCCTTCAAATAGCCTCATGCAGCTCTGGTCCGGCATTTCGAGTCGCCGATCGCCTGTGGCCCCAAGTGGGATTTGCCCAGGCGTCGCGGCGCACGCGACGCCTCCGCGTCCATGTTGCTCAAGGGAGAATGTGCCCACAACGACCATCGATCTTGCCACCTCCTTCGCGCCCCCGTCGATCTCGAACGTCTTCTCGGCATGCTCGATAGCACGGCCCGGTCGGACTGGCCGCCCTGTGACATCGAGAAGATGGGCGACAACACCTGTCTCATGACCATGGCGATCGCCGATCATCGGCGTGCACATAGTTGCAGTCATTCTTCCGCCTGACAGGGTACGATCAACGATGCGTCATTACACTCCGGGACAGGCCAACTCGGGCCGCACCCAGATAGGTGGAATTTGCGTGCTCACCGCGATGGGGAATGGCCGACAAAGTCTATGCGAACAAGCTGTCCCCGAAACGATCTCGAGCATGACCTCCACACCTTAAGTTCCAATCGCAAGCAACACCGCGCCCGTCGCCGACCTGAACCTCCGCAAAGTGGCGTCACTTGAACATCCGGATCTGGCGCCAAGCGGCGAGAGCGTCCGGCGCTGGACTGAACCGCCGGGGTGGATGGGAAATGGCAATCGGGCGGGCGGGCAACGAGCATCAGCATCGCGCCGCCCGGTCCCTCCGCTCACCATGCACCTCATCGTTCGGACATCGTCCGCTTGTAAAGTGTCTCAGGTGATTCCCCGGGGCAAAGGACAGCGAGGTTTGCGGAACGATCGCGGGCGGCGCTCGAACGGCGGAGCGTATGCCAGCAACCAGCGGTTCGCCGTGGGAGGATCAAAATCGGGGCCGCATCCAGGCGATCGCTATGCCAAATCGGCGTAGCCGAGCGATTGGCGCAGGTACGAGGAGACAGCCTGAACGATCCGCCCGGCCTCGAGGTGGCGGCCCTCGAAATCGTCTTTCGACAGGCCCTTCAGCTCGACGGGGATGGCTGACAGGATCAGTGCGGCGGCCGGGCGCAGACGGCATCGCAATCGGCATGGCTAACGGATTGTCAACGACGGAGTTTGCGACACGCCCCGATGTAACCCGCAACACTTTCGATGAGCCCATCCGTCGCCTCTGGCCTTTCGCGAGCCGCGTGCGCGAAGTCGACGCCGAGGACGTAGTTCAATCCCGTGGAGGTTGAGATCGGCCAGAAATCGAAGTAGGTCTGTTCGTAAGGGTAGTTCTCGCCACGCGTTTGAAGATGCGTCGAAAGGGCACCGCGTGCGGCGTCATGGTCTGCCTCCGTGCTCGTCGCACCTCCAGCTGTCGCGGAAACATCGAGACGGCTTCCCCGCTCCATGAAGATCAACGCCGGTGCCGCGAACATACGGTTCAGAGCCGCCGCTGCGACATCGACGACTTCCTGCTGTGATCGAGCGTGAATGGCTGCATGAGCCACGGAATGCAACGCTTCCGCCCGCTCGGCAGCTTCGGTCGCCTCTAAAGCGCGCCGACGAGATTGTGCCGAGACAGAAGCCACAATGGTTCCAATCACAAGGAGTAGCATCGCAGCCCAGATCTCGGTTGGATCGGTGATCACAAGCGAGTAGTACGGAGCCGTAAAGAAAAAATCGAAGGCGACGACCCCTGCCACAATGGCCAGGAGTGATGGCCCCCATCCGGACGCACTTGCAGAGATGATGACCGGCAGTACGTAGATGAGCGTCAGATTCGCCGCTGAAATCAGGTTTTGCACGGCGGATGCCACGGCGGTCGCGAGCGCAACAAGGACCAGTGCAACAAGGTAATGAGCTGCCACGGACAGTCCGAACGGGTAGTCCGACTGGGATGATTCAACGCGGTTGAACTCGGAGTTAGATTTTGCGAAGGACTCTGACATGGCGCTTCTCCGAACGATGCCAGAAACTTGACCCTCAACCGACAAGCAACGAAATTCTCTGTCTTTTCTCCGAGATCTACTCGGGTCGTCGATCACTCCAAGGAGGCGACCCGCGAGATTGACGCGCTCCGATTATGCAAGATTCTTCGGCGGCCTGGCTAGTCGAACACTGCGTGAAACTGGAGACTACGGTCTATAACTCGAAGAATATCGCTTCAGCCAGCGGTGATCTTCCTCATAGCCTCGACGAGATCCTCTATTTGAAAGGCGTCCTGACGCGCGATAGACACCGCATCGTCCTCCGTTCGCACCTCGTAGATCTGCATTGACGCTCGAGCATATCAGGAGAGCGCAAAGACCTTTATCTCTCGGCTGATGCCGCGTAGATCGGCGGTTCGCACGACGGAGGCCACCCCTTCCTCCGCCATGATTTCGGTAGCACGCGGGCTGGAGAGCACAGCCTGCGTGACAAGGATCGTTTGAGGATCCGCTAAGCTCTGGACGCGCGACGCGATATTGACGGTCTGACCGAAGAAGTCCTGTCGATCGTTCAGCACGACGGCGAGACAGGGGCCTTGGTGGATTCCGATTTTGAGCAGCAGGTCCTCTCGACCGCGTTCCTCGTTAAGGCGCCGCATGGCCTGCCGCATACGCAACGCTGCCGCGACCGCGTGTTCGGAGGCCGAGAAGGTCGCCATGACCGCATCACCGATGGTTTTGACCACCGCGCCTGCCTCATCCGCGACGATGTCGTGCAAAACGTCGAAATGAGCCCGAACGAGGTCGAAGGCGGCGAGGTCGCCGACGCGCTCGTATAGGTTGGTAGAGCCTCGCAAGTCTGTGAAGAGAAAGGTCAAGCTCGTGATCCTGAGCCGCTGATTGATGTCCAGCGTATCCGCTCGGTATAAGTCCCTGAAGGTCTGGTGCGTCAGGAGCCGCTTTCCGGTCAGGAACGGCCGGCGATGTCCTAGGATCTCGTGCAGTTCGTGTCCTGCTATGACGACGTTCGGGATGATACGTCGGCCGGCGTGGTTTTCGAGCGTGAGCCTCAAAGCGCCTGGGCGCAGAGTGATCGCCTCGCTTGATGCTTGGCCTTGACCGATGATCAGTGACAGGTTTTGGCGCTCGCTGGTCGGCTCGCCTGTGACCTCGATGAACTGAGCCGAGTGTGTAACAGGATCGAAGACGATGACGTATTCCGGCGGCAGCCGCAGGGATAAAAAGGCCCGCTCACCAGGAGCAAGTTCTACCATCTCGAGAATGATATCAGAATACCTTCGCTCAAAGTCTTGCGGTAAATCTACGCCAGAGCTAAAAAATACTTGCCGATAATAATCTAAAGGCGGCAGAGTGTCGGGATGATGAGCAGGAATTGCTCGAGTACGAGGACTGACCGTGAACGTCACCTCGATAATCTCATCGAGAGTTGGCTCGTATCCGGCGGCGCACAAGGCACAGTGATAAGCGTCCCGCTTGATCGTCTTGAGCGTCGCACCAGAATCCAGAACCCCGCCGCAGCCAGGACAGAGGACGTTCCAAGCCATGTCGAAGAGACCCAACTTCGACGCGTGGAGAAAAGCGGCGATCGCCGCTTCTTCACCGAGTTGGTTAGCCGCCGCGAATGCCAGGGGATTGATGCGGGCAAGTTCCCGATCCGCACCCTCACGCACAAGCCGATCGACCCGGCCCACCACTTCAGGGTCAGCGGCCCGGTAGAGCGCAGCAAAAAGAGCACCGGTCTCGCCCATGGGCTGAGCCTCGGAAGCCGGCTCATCGTATGGCCGACGCCGTACGGTATCAATCTACGGGCCTGCCGACAAGCGGGCATGCCGAATGCCTGAGTTGGGTCGACTCCGGCCGGTTAGGATGGCCGGGCTAAAGGTCCGGCGGCTGGCAAAGGCCAGCGTCGGTTGCTGGCGCGAAGCGGCCGAGACGTCCGGGAGTGGCCCAAGGACCAAATGGGGTGGAGAGCGGTCCCTCCGCTTCGGATCGCGGCCGTGGACAAAGCCGACGTGAATGTTTCGGCCAGTTCTGGCCGAAAGGAGAACGGCGGATCCTGAGGGAAATCGTGAACAGCAGACGACCCCACTGCATCGTCGGTCGGTTTGCCGACGGTGCGAAAAAACCGAACTGGAGAGGCCCGGCGACGGAGTACCGCCCGAAGCGCTCGGCACGGGTGAGGGTCTGTGCCCCGCCTGCAGCGGCAGCGGGAAGATCGACGGCGAGCCTTGCTCGAACTGCAACGGTACGGGAGTGGTTGTCGAAGGGATCGATTGCGGCGAGGCCGGCCGTCACCGGGCGTCCTGTCCGTCGGGCGCAGCCGCGTCCGGGTCGACGTCAGCACGTCCGCCATCGTTCGGGGCGGGCGACAGGAGCGCCCGGGCCGCCCCCTCGATCGCCTCGAGACGCGCCGGCCTGCCGCGCACCCAGAGCCGCTCGACCTTGATCGAGGTCCACCCGGCTGGCAGCGTCACGGAGCGGCGGCTCCAGCCCTCGGGTGGGCCGTCGTCCGGGATCAGTGCGGGAAAGCCCAGCATCAGCCCCATGAGGAAGCCGCCGATATTGGCGAAGAACGGGCCGGCCATGGGCTGGTCCGGGTGCCGGTCCGCCCGGTATTCGAGCGTCTGAGCGAAACGTTCCGTCACGAAGGCGGCGTAGCCCTGCTCCATGAGATCGGCCGCGCGCGCGGCGCGGCCCGCCCAGGCGGCCCAGACGCCGAGCAGCGCCGAGAGCATAGGGTTGCCGGCATAGGCTTCGGCTTTGCCGAGATAGAGGTCAAGCGTCGCCATCTCCGCCTCGGGGCTCAGTCCGTAGCCCATGGGGAAGAGTGTCATCAGCGGGTCCGGCGTCTCGGCCTTCTCGTCCTCGTCGCCGTAGCCGTCGTACGAGACGACGGCGCCGTCACGCTCGGGTATGACGAGGCTGTCGGCGATCTCCGCCCAGACGGGGTTGACGGCCTCGCCAAGCGCGCCGCCGATGCGGATCGCGGCGCGCAGCACCTGCTTTGCCGCGACGTTGGTATAGGCCGTGTTGTCCGAGGGCTGCTGCCGCTCGGCGATACCCATCGAACGTAGGATCTCGTAGCCACGCCCAGTCGCGGTCACGCGTGTTTCGAGCCAGGTCGCGACGCCCGAGAGCACCGGCCAGGCGCGCGACTTCAGAAAGTCGCGGTCGCCCGTAACATCGGCATGGAAGACGAAGGCCAGCGCCACGTCGAGCGAGACGTGGTCCTCGTGCCAGGCGGCCGTCCCTGGCAGCGGTGCCGCCTCCTCGCCACCCGTCGGCGCGCTCTCCCACGGAAACTGCAGCCCCCGGCGCCCGTTGAGCCGGGCGTTGAAATGGGCGCCGGACATCGTCCGGTAGCGGAACTCAAGCAAGGCCGCAGCGGCCTGCGGCTGAAGCAGGGTCAGAACCGGGACCACGAAGGTCTCAATATCCCACATTACGTGGCCGTAGTAGTAATGGTAGTTAGTCCAGGTCGCCAGGCCGAAGATCGAGGTCGAGGCTGGCGATGCTGAATGGACCGAAGCGTTGAAATAGTAGAACGCAGCGTCCGCCATTGCCTGCCAGCGCGGCTCGGCGCCAGCGACGAGGATGCGCCCCATCCATAACCGGCGCCATTCCGCGCGGTTCAGCCGGCGCAGTTCGTCGAATCCGCGCTCGTCGTTCATCGCGACGAGGCGCGCCGCCTCCATATCCGGCCGCAGGTGCATGACGCCGGGCACGATCGAGGTGATCTGCACGAGGCGGAGGCGCCGGTCCGGCGCGGCGTGCAGCGCGTGAGACGTCATGAAGGCGGCCGGCTCGCCGGTGTGGCTGCGTTCGACCTCGGCCTGACCCTCGAGCCGCGTCACATAGGCGAGGCCACAGGTCGAGACGTCACCGGCCGAGGACCAGAGCAGTGCCCCGTCGACGGGCTCCCGGCGACCGGGCAGGCCTTTGTGCCGGCGTTTCGCCGCGCCCTCGATCCCCTCCGTCAGGAGGCCGCCCATCACGGTCAGGTGGCAAGCGCGGTCGACCGCGACCTCGATCCGCTGGCAGACGATCGTCGGCTCGCTCCGGCTGCAGAAGGTGACGACCTCGACCTCGGCCCGCGTGCCGGCTGCGACGAAGACGAAACGGCTCGTGAGCTCCCCCGAGGCAAAATCGTGAGCCTGGTCGACGATCTCGACGCGATAGGTCGCGCTCGAGAGGGCGACGCCGTCGAGCACGAGGTCGCCGCCGAGCGGAAAGGGCGCACGTGCGGCGGCCTCGATCCCCTTCTCTGGATGTTCTCCGGAAAAGCCGCTGACCATGGCGAAACCGTCGATCAGCGGGAGTTCCGGGATGCGCAACCCGACAAGGCCATTCGACACGTAGGCGGGAAGTTCGAAGCGCCCGCCGCTGCCGACCGCGGTCGGCGGACTGATCGGGACGGTATTGTCCGTGGAAGTCATGATCGGTATCCTCCCGTCTAGGCCCGCCTCGTCTTGTCGGCCCTCTCCGTGATCATTGGCAGCTCACAAGCCTTTGAGCGCCGGTATTCACGACGTTCATCGAGCGCATCGGCGGTCGAGCCCCACGTCGGATCTCCGCAGCGCGCCATAGCGTCCCCCTCAGCCGAAGCGTCAGGCGCTGCGTCTCGACAACGAGGCGCACGAGTTCGGCCCGAGCGCGCCAGAAGGCTTCGATGATGTGTTCGACCCTCATATCGTGCATGCACTTCCATCGGAGACGCGAGGGTCAACGAACAAGGTGCAGCACGTGTTCGAGGCGCCGCCGCAGGCCGAAATAGCCGTCGGCTTCGTGAAGGAGCGTTTTCGGTGCACGAGCGCCTGCCGACTTGCCGCGAGCGCCTCGGCCGGGTCGAGAGCGACTTCTCGTAATGGTCGGCAATGACGTCACCGAAGCGGCGGATCTCCACGGAAAGTTCTTTTCGGTCAAAGCGCGTGCGATGAACGCGTCGCTCCCCGGGCGGTCCGCCCTACGGCGCCACAGACTGCAGACCCGCGCCCGCGCACACCGCTTCGCTTTGATTGGCCGTGACGCGGAGGCTCACCCGGCAGCGTCAGCTCTGTGGGATCAGAGCACATCGATGGTAAGTCGCGACATTGTCGCGTTGAAATCGATCTTCTCAGGCCGGGGCTTTGAAAGCGGCCACGGTCGTGCAGGCCCGAGGCAGTCCTCGAAGTCCGCTTCAGAGCAGTGCCGCGTGCGTCGGGAGCGGCGTACCTGGGTCTACATCGACCAGTTTATTTAAAGCGTATCCGGAGTGGATCTATCTCACGTTGTGTGTCCTGCAGCCCTACGGCCGACATTGCGACGAGGTTCACCGTGCCGCTGGCGTTGTTGTCGGACCCGGCGTTGCCGTTTCCGTTCACCGCGCCGCTCGAACGATCAAGCGGCCTCGGCGGAACCGGGATGGGAGTGGGGCTCGTCCGTGATCAGACCATACCATCGCTCGATGTCGGCCATCGTCAGCCTTGCCAGGTGGGCCAGGAGCTTCCGTTCCGCGTCGTCGAGCGGCAGGCGTGCGGCGTGATCAAGGATGCAGAGAGCCCCCACCTTCTCACCTTGGCTGATGAGCGGAGCCCCGGCATAGAAGCCGACGCCGGCCTGGGTTAAAGCGTTCGCCGCGAAGCGTGGGTCGGCTCGAGTGTCCGGGATGACGAGGGGCTCGCCGCCTTGGATCGTGTGGGCGCAGTAGGTCGTGTCGCGCGGCACTCTGCGTGTCTCGACGGCATGTCGACCGACGACTACAGTCTCATGCCGCCCCACGATGGAGATGAACGCCATCGGAACGTGAAAGAGGTGGGCGGCCAGGCTCGCGACGAGGTCGAGCCGTCCGCTCATGTCCCGCTCTGTGAAGGCTTCGTAGCGCGAGGCCATAGCGCTCCGTCTCTCATCTTCGGCGGCAACGGGCACGACGGCAGCGCTTGGCAGAGCGTTCAAGGCCCTGTTTCGCCCCGTGCGCTTCGCCTCGTAGAGGTGCGCGTCGGCCAGCGCGACGAGAGCCTCGGCTTTGGCTTCCTCAGTCGCGGGAGTGATTGTGGCACAACCCAGGCTCACCGTCACGACGGAACCGCACTCGACATTGGCCTCGTGCGGCAGGGAGAGGCGTTCGACGCTGGCGCGGACCCGCTCGGCGACACGCATCGCTCCCGTCTGGTCCGTGCCAGGCAGCAGGATGACGAACTCCTCGCCTCCGTACCGGGCGACGAGGTCGCCCGGCCTCAAGACGGCGCTCTCTAGAGCCGTGGCGACAGTGGCGAGGCAGGCATCTCCCTGCTGGTGACCATAGCGATCGTTGTAGGCTTTGAAGCGGTCGACATCGAGCAGGACGAGTGACACGCTGCTCCCGTCCCGTCGCGCTCGCGACCATTCAGCACCTAGCACCTCGTCGAAGCGTCGCCGGTTCGCCACGCCCGTGAGGGCATCGGTGCTCGCCAGCTTGGCGAGCTTCGCGGCGGCCGCGGTGAGGGCAACTTCCGCCGCTCCACGCCGAAGGATCTCGCGACGGAACAACCATGAGACCATGGCCGTAGCGCCACATAGCGCCAGGAGGACCAAGCCAAGGACCAGAGCCTTGTGCCGCCAGGGCGCGTAAACCTCCTCAGTCGACAGGTTGACGGTCAGGATGAGGGGGAGGTCGCCGAGCCGCTCAAAGGTGTAGAGGCGTTCGACGCCGTCGATCGCCGCCGTGGCGGTGAACTGCCCGGACGCTGACGCGGCCAATCGCCGGAACGTCGAGGTGTCCTTGACGTCCCTGTCGATGTCGCCGTCCAGGGCCGGGTAGCGCATCAGGATGCGTCCATCGGTTCGCAGCAAAGTGATGGTGCCCTTCTCGCCGATGTCCAGGTGCTCGAACAGGTGCCTGAAAAACGTCAGCCTCAACGTGCTTTCGATCACGCCAGCGAAACGTCCGTCAGGCGAGGGCAGTCGGCGGCTGAAGGCGATGCTCAGATCCCCTCCGCGCAGACGGCTCGCGAACGGACGGCTGACGTAGAGCCCGCCATCGGTCGTGGTTCGATGCACTTGGAAGTAGTCGCGATCCGACAGGTTCAGCCTGTGTGGCGTGACCGAGGTAAAATCTTCGACGACATCACCCTGCGCGTTGAGGACCAGGATCGACCCGAGATCCTCCGCACTCGCCGCACGGTCGAAAAGGGCCGAATGCCGTACAATCGGGCTGGCTTGGGAGAGGGTGGGCTCGGCGAGAGCATCCGAGACGCCGTGGATCGACAGGTCCATCACGTCCACGTTTCGCCGTATGTCCGTCGCCAGAGCAAGAAGCAGGTTGTGCGACGCTCTCTCGCCTTGCTGCCAAGCGTCGCGCCGTCCGTCGACGACAACGACGCCTCCCAACACCGCCATGGCTGCGGCGATACCCAGCCCCGCCCTGGCCAGCCACGGACCCAACGACTTGGAGCGACCAGCCAGGATCAGGCCCACGGCCTCCATAACAATCGCGGCTCGTGATTTGGGAGTACGCGGCATGATGATAGATCCGACCAGCTATGCTTCATATCCGCAATTCAATTAAGGAACTCGTAAGAGATCTACCCGCGACGGAAGCGTCGAAGCGCTGTGATGGCCTGTCTCTTGGCATGAGCTGCGAAAGGATCACCGACTCCGGTCGGAGCCGGGCCCCTCGCGAGCCAAAGACGAGCGTCGTGGGAGAGGCGGTCACGCGCAGCCGGCCGATAAGCATGGGCGCGTAGTTTGCCTTTGAGGCCGAGCCTTTTATGTCTGTCTCGAAGCAAGCACATGTTCGAGTGGTCTGCCCGGGGCGGGTCGAGAAACGAAGGGCCGAGTTACGCATTTTACGGGCTGGGTAGTCGGGTTAAGCTGGCGATGCTGATCGTCGAACTTTGGCTCGTCCCGAGCGGAGCGATGGCAGAGACGAGGGCTGGGCGTCGTGTCGAAATGCGAGGCGATCATCGCGACGTTCGTCGCTGCCGTGCTCCTCATGGCCTCCCCGAGTGGGGGAGCTTGGGCAGCTGACTTCGCAATCGTCGCGTCGGTCGCGATGAGGCCCGCGCTCGACGGCCTCAAGACCGACTTCGAGCAGGCGTTGGGACAGGATCCCGTCGTGACCTACGGGACGGCCCCGAGCACGCGTCAAATCATCGAGAGTGGCGCGGCGTTTGACGTGGTCATCACGACGCCGGCCAACATAGAAGCCCTGGTCCGCTCCGGCTTCCTGCTCGCCGAACCCCGGGCGGTCGTCGGCGTCGCCGTGGCTTCGATCGCCTATCGCGAGGGCACGCCTGCGCCGAATGTCGGGAATGATGCCGCCTTTGCAGCCTTCGTCCGCAGCATCTCCATGCTATCCCTCAGCGATCCGGCTAAAGGCGGCGCGTCGTCGACATTCTTCATGTCCGCCCTGCGTCGCCTCGGCCTGTCGAACGACGCTCCTAAGCTGCTGTTCACTGCGCCCGGCGATGGCGCCGTGCCGGTGGGCGCGGGCACCGTTGCCTACGGCGTAGCGCTGACCAGCGAGATCGCTGCCATTGCCGGCGTGCGCGGTGTTCCCCTGCTCCCCGACGATCCGAGCGGAAAAACGGTGCTGATTGCCGCTATCTCGGCGCGGACAACCCGAAGCGAGATGGCCCACGCGTTCATCGATGCGCTGCTCAAGCCGCACGGAGAGGTCGTGCGTAGGGCGGCGGGGCTTGGCCCGTAGCATGCCGTCGCAGTTTGCTCCAATCGAATGCTCGGCTCCTCCCTTGTAGGTCCGCTTCGGAGCACGCTCCATGGACGCGGGAAGGGCTCGCTTGGGTCGCAAGCAGCGAGGCCGGCACGCGCCGTGAAGTCGCAGCCCTGGTCGGCGTCATGGGTCGGAGACTGTGGCATCGTGCGCCCTAGCCACCACCGTCGCGGCCGTCCCATCGGGCCTGGCAGCGGACCGCTATGTATAGCGCGTCGATGTAGTCCCTGCCGTGCCCATCGTGCAGGCGTCATGGCGAGCGGAGGTGCCGGGTGGCGGCTGGAGACCTCCCGCCCGGCCAGCACGCAGCCACTTCTCAGGTTTAGGCTCAGAATTCGCCGCGGCAGCGCCCGGCGAGTTCCCAGCTGTATGCACGTTTGTACAAGTTGCTGCACGGGGAACGAGGACAGGCTTGTGCGAGAACGTGTACTGGCACGGTGCGGTATCGTGGTGGCGGCGACCTTTCGGGTCTAAGGGCGAGACCTCGCGCACCGTGACGCACAGTCTGCGAACGCTTGATCCGAATCGTGCCCGATCATTCGGAGCCTGTCTGGTCTGACCCCCTGGAAGTGATCCACCCACATTGAGGGCTGAGGTCCGGAGGAGGATCAGACGGGGAAACATGCGAAGCCGGGGGAAATCGTCGAAAGCTGCGCCACTTCAAGGTTCTGACGGCGCAGGATCGGTCGATCGCAGAGGCTGCTTGTCCCGGTCGCGAGCCGTCCCGTGCAAACATTGACTGGACGTGCAGGCCCACTGTGTCATTCTGGCATCGGGCCGCCCGCAGTCCGGCTCGGACGACCGCGATCGGTGCCCAGCCACGCCGATCTGCGGTCGTCGCCGTTTCTCGGATCAATTAACTTGTGGCAAGGTGCCGGTGACTCGGCGCCCGCCGCGCGGGGTCACATGGCCGCGACCAGTGTCTCAGCAACTTGGTCGCGGCCATTCACCATCTCGCAGCAGATATGTCGCAGCCCTCGAAACTCGTCGCGAGGCCCTGCGTAGCTTCGTCCGAGCCGTCACCCCATAGAACGGCTCCGGTGACCGCAGCGCTTGTTTGGTCGGCATCGACGGGCGCTGAGGTCGCTTCGGTTCGATATCGGACCACGCTGAAACCTCGCGTTGATCAGCCTCGTAGCTTCTCACGGGCCGCCGCTTTTGGCATTGGCCGACGGCTCGAGTGACCGCGGCACATTGTCGTGCCCACGTGAGTGTCGCGGTCATTTCTGAGTTCGATGCCGGGGCCCCGACCGATCTCTGGCAAGGTTTCGGATCAAACTGAGTCGGTACCTCACCGTATCCCGCCGCAGCCGCGCCATCACCCGATCCGCTTCGGCGAGCTTCCCGGCCTGCATTAGACGATGCGCACGTCTAGCGCGGTACTGGTAGCCGAGGGCGAATAGCGCTGGCCGGACGAACACGAGGACGATGGCTGGAAGCCACCAAAGGAGCACGAGGGCATGGAAGATGATGCGGAGAGCGGTCATAAGCGCTGCACTTCGAAGGCCGTATTGAGCTGGATGGAAAGCCTGGCGACCGACAGACACACCGCGATGCCCGCATGGTCCAGGGCCCGCTGTTGTTGCGGGTCTAAAGCGGTGGCGCAAAAGCGAGCGGCGGCGTGGCTGCAGAGATGCGAGTGCAGGACATCGACCACCACGGCAACCTCAGCGTCCGTGATTGCGGCTTCGTGACCGTTTCGGTCAGACATGGCGCCCTCCCATCACGTCCACGCCAGCCGCGCTGAGGATCACAGCGGCACGAGACGCTGCATTCGTATGGTTGAACCTGAACATGCTTGTGACGTAGGTCGAGATCCAGCACTTGCCCGTCTGGCGATCCCGCCACACCACCTCGACATCATGATCGATCCGGGCTGTAGGGCCAGATTTTGGACCGAAGTGCCCGAACTGGAGCCATGATCGTCCGAGGTCGAGTCACTCGTTGTAGGTTTCTAACAAGCTCGCGGTGACCGGCACTGCCGCGGCAGTCGGGTTGCCGATCAGGGTCACGCCCCCGCCGACCAGCCGTAGGCTGGCGGGCCCGCGGAGGAAGGTGCGGCGATCAGCCAACGTAGCCTCTGTCGCTGTAAGCGAGCGCCGGGCAGTGGCTCCAGCCGACGAGTTGTTCGGCCATACCGTCCTCGTGACCTATGCAGCTGTCCTCGTCGCCCGCGCCGCAGTCGTCTCGGCCGAATCGTCCCCTTCCTGATGGTCTGCACCGCATCGGACGAAGCCCCGGCCGAAGGCTCCAGGTCATGTTCCTTCCTCGTGCTCGTCTTCAAGCTCGCCGTCGAGCAGCGAGAAGGGCGAGTGCGTGGTGCCCGCAAGATAGGGCTCCAGATCCTCGCAGGGCGCATTCAGCTCATCGAGGTGAGCGATAATCCCGCCGAGCGCGTCGCCGACCGCGGCAGGCCAACTGTTTCGATGTCGAAACAGACGAGACGCGGCAGGCCGAGGGCTGCGAGGAAGGCGACACAGTGGTCGGCGGCCCGCCCCAAGGCGCGGCGGCTGCGAAGGGCGCCGGCCTCGGCCGGTCATAGTCGCGTTCGCCCGCCTCCGAGCGCTCTTCGTCCAGCGCGTCCGAAAGAAGGTCAGATCGACTGAAAGCGCGCTAGAGCTGCTGCCGGCCCGGCGGCGTCTCGAACCTCAACGTCGCCAAGGTGGCCGCCGTGAGTTGGCGCCGCAGGTGACACACGGCCCGCTCCACCGTCCGCAGGCTGGCCACCACGCCCAGCTCCGAGGCCAGGTCCTGGCGCACTACGTCGGCCTGCCGTGGTGCCGCGTGAAGCGCTCAGCGATCCAGCCGGCATGCTCGTCCAGCATCCCGGGACGCTTCGCCATCCGACAGTTCGCCCACCGGCCGGAGGCCAGGTAGCGCTTCACGTCTCACCATCGCACCCGACTTCCCGCGCGATCCGCCGCGTGCCCCGTCCTTGATCGTGCAACCGAAAATCGCCATCACCTCGTCCGGCGTTCTCATTCGCTGCCTCCGCCGTCGATCCCGGGTGGAGAACTTATCGAAATATCGGTCATCGCTGCACTCCCTGCCATGCAGGGGGATGGTTTCCTCATAGCGCCGCCGGATGGGATTACCGTGTCGCCTGACACCTTGATTTGGATCGCGTCGTGTTTCTGGACGAAACTGCAGCCGCCACCAACATGGCGCGGCGCTACGGGCGGGCGCCGCGCGGGCAGCGCTGCCGCATCGCGGTGGCCCACGGCCATTACAAAACCACCACGGTCACGGCGGCCTTGCGGGCGAGCGGCCCGTTCGCGATCGAGCGTATGGACGGGGCCACGAACGGCACCCGTTTCCGGACCGACGTGGCCGACAGCCTCGTGCCGGTGCTCAGGCCGGGCGACACGGCGGTGATGGACAACCTCGCCGCCCACAAGGTCGCCCGCATCCGCCTGCTCATCGAGGCAGCCGGGGCGCGACTGCCCTACCTGCCGCCCCACAGCCCCGACTTCGACCCGATCGAGGCCGCCTTCGCCAAGCTCAAAACCCCGCTGCGCACGGCGGCGACCCGCACCGTCCTGGACCTATGGGACGCCATCCGGGACGCGTTCACTCGCTTCGAACCCGACGAGTGCCGAAACGACCTCGCGGCCGGCGCTTACGACGCATATGACTCAGCCTGACCGGCAGTAGCTCTAGCCGTCTCAGTCTTGATCCGCCCCCTCTGCAGTGGTCCGCCCTGAGGTATGGGTTTCGAGCCCTGGAGGACGGACGATATGGCGAAGCGGCATAAGCCCGAGGAGATCATCACCAAGCTGCGTCAGGTCGACGTGTTGGTGTCCCAAGGATCGAGCGTGGCGGACGCGATCCGCAGCATCGAGGTCACGGAGGTCACGTACTATGTTGGCGGCAGGAATACGGTGGGCTGAAGTCGGACCAGGTCAAGCGGATGAAGGACCTGGAGACTGAGAACAGCCGGCTTCGCAAGGCGATCGCGGACCTCACGCTCGACAAGCTGATTCTGCAGGAGGCATCCCGGGCAAACTTCTGAGCCCCGCTCGCCGACGTGTTTGCATCGACCATCGCCGTGATGTGCTGAAGATTTCCGATCGCCGCGCCTGCCGGGCGCTCGGTCAGCATCGATCGACGCAACGCAAGGCGCCGCGGGGCCGCGACGACGAGGAAGAGCTGACGGCCGACCTGATCGAGCTGGCACGCCAGTACGGCCGCTACGGGTATCGCAAGATCAGCGCTCTGCTGCGGGACGCCGGCTGGGTGGTCAACGACAAGCGCGTCGAGCGGATCTGGCGCCAGGAAGCACTGAAGGTGCCGGCCTGGCAACCGAAACGCGGGCGGCTGTGGCTCGGCGATGGTTCCTGCATTCGGCTCCGGCCCGAGCGCCGGGATCATGTCTGGGCCTACGACTTCGTCGACGAGCGGACCCACGATGGCCGCAAGTTCCGCACCCTCAATGTCGTGGATGAGTTCACCCACGAGTGCTTGGCCATCCGGGTCGCCCGCAAGCTGAAAACGACCGACGTGATCGACGCCCTCTCCGACCTGTTCATCCTGCGGGGCATGCCGGAGCACATCCGCTCCGACAACGGTCCAGAGTTCATCGCCAAGGCCGTGCAGACATGGATTTCGGCCGTCGGCGCCAGAACCGCTACATCGCGCCCGTTCACCTTGGGAAAACGGCTATGACGAAAGCTTCAACGCCCGCTTCCGGGACGAGCTGCTCAACGGAGAGATCTTCTACTCGCTCCGCGAGGCCGAGATCATCATCGAGAGCTGGCGACGCCATTACCACGCGATCAGGCCTCATGCCTCGCTCGGGTATCGGCCGCCGGCCCCGGAGGTGGTGGTGCCAACCTACGCCGCTTGGCCGGCTGCGCTGACCCGACCTGCTTCGCCGGCCAAGCTACGAGTGGCGCAACGGCCTACGGCGCCCTAATATTCACATTGGACGACCCAATGGGGGAACTAACCGATCAAAAGCGGTGACTGACATAGAGCAGGAACTCAGCCGGATCGTAAGCAGATATACGACTAAATTGTTTGGTATCTAATGAATGTCGTCGTGCAGGGTGACTGTCTTGAACGGTGACATGGCTGACGCGTCATGACTTTTGACTCAACGTGGACCAGCGTGGCCGGCGAGATCTTTTCGAGCGCCGGCTTCAGCCGTCCGAAAGCGGCCTTGGGGGTTTCCGTCATGCGAGGTCCCCATGGGCCGCGCCGTCGCGCTCGGGCCAGCGAACTGATTGTGATCTAACGTTCAACCCGAACCGCCCGATGGCGGTTGAGCAGTTGTGAACGTAGGCCCCAGCCTGGAATTGAATCTGGGTCCAAGTCGATGCCGGGCGGGACCGCTCTCACTGCCGCTCAAGGAGCGGAGATGCGGCCTTCAACCATACCTCTTTTTGGGGATAGACCTGGCTGATTGAGGCTCTGGCGAGCCCCTGTCTTCCCTGCGATGACGTGGCAAGGATCTATTTTGACCTACGACCTTCTGGAGCCCGGAGGCTGTCTTGGCACGCACGATCCAAACGATGCTCAAGGGCCTCTTGACCTTGAAGCCGGCGGATACGCCCCTCACCATCACCGCTTCGGGCGGCGTCTCGGCGTCGGGATCGACCGACGCCATAGACGGTCCCGCCGGGACGGCGTGGCGGATCGCCAATGCCGGCCAGATATCCTCGCCGGCCGCGACCGCCATCGCGCTGTCTGGTTCTGCTAACGTGTCCAACAGCGGCAGCGCCGGCGGTGTCACGGCGATTGCCCTCAAAGCCGGCGGCAGCGTCACAAACGCCAAGGGCGGATCCATCACGGGTACAGGGGGCATAGGGTCAGGGCCGTCGGTGGGCTCCGCCGTTTTCGTCGACGGCGGGACAGGGTCCGTCGAAAACATCGGCTTCATGAGCGGGGGCGGCTACGGCGTCGCCCTGAACAAGGGTGGCACCGTCACCAACAGCGGCTCTATCAAGGGCGGCGAGGACGGCGTTGCCGTCTACGGTAAATCCGGGAGCGTCAAGAATGACGGCAGCATCCTCGCTACGACCGATGACGGCGTCGGCCTGTTCGCGGGCGGGTCGGTCGTCAACGATGCTGGCGCATCGATCGGGGCAGGTTCGAACGCGAGCGCCGCGGCTGTGTTCATCACCGGGGGCGCCGGCACGGTGTCGAACGCCGGACGCATGACGGCGACGCCACTCGGCGTCCTGATGAACGCGGGCGGAACGCTCGACAACGCGGCCGGCGGCAGCATCACGGCCGCCACCACGACCGTGTTTGTTTCAGGCAGCGCCGGCAAGGTGACCAACGAGGGCACCATCACGGCCACCGACGCCAAGGGCGATGCCATCTATCTCGCCCAGGGCGGCAGCCTCGCCAATGCCAAGAACGCCACCATCACGGGCGGCTCCTACGGCGCCTTCCTCGACGGCACCGGCGTGTCGGCCAGCGTCACCAACGATGGCACGATCTCGGGATCCGGCCTCGACGGCGTCTTCATGGGCACGACCGGACCGGTGGTCAACAACGCCACCGGGACGATCAGCGGCGGCTCGAACGGCATCGCGACGCGTGACGGCGTCGCGGCGTCGATCAGCAATGCCGGCACCGTCAAGGGGACCGGGACCTCCGCCACGGCCGTCGACCTCGCGGGCGGCGGCACGCTGACCAACATGGCCAAGGGCAGCCTGACGGGCACCGGCTTCGGCGTCTACGCCACGGGCGTGCCGGCGCAGGTGAGCAATGCCGGCGCCATCGCCGGGACGGCGGAGACCGGCGTGTTCCTGGCAGCGGGCGGCAGCCTCTCCAATGCCACGGGGGCGACCGTGACGGGCGCCAAGAACGGCGTCTACGTGCAGGGTGGCGCCGGCGCCGTGACGAACGACGGCGCGGTGTCCGGCACGGCTGCGGGCAGCACGGGCATCGGTCTCGCCGCCGGCGGCACCGTCTCGAACACGGCACACGGCACCATCCAGGGGGTCGGCTTCGGCATCTACGGCAACGGCGCGCCCGTCGCGGCGACGAACGCCGGCCAGGTCCAGGGGAACGTCGGGGTGGGGATGCTGGCCGGCGGCAGCGTCGGCAACCAGGCCGGGGCGTCGATCACCGGCGTCGCCGAAGGCGTCTTCGGCAATGGCGCGGCCAGCGCCATCACCAACGCGGGCAGCATCACGGCGACTGGATCGGGCGGCGCTGGCGTCGACATCGAGGCCGGCGGTTCGGTGAACAACGCGGCGGGCGCCGTCCTCACCGGGCAGGGTTACGGCGTGTTCGGCAAGGGCGGGCCCACGACCGTCGTCAACGCCGGCACGATCGGGGGCGGCAGTCTCGCCGTGGCCCTGTCGGCCGATGCCGGCAACAGGGTGGTGGTCGATCCGGGCGCGGTCTTCAACGGCGCCGTCAACGGCGGCACGGGAACGCTGGACCTCGCCGCCGGCTCGGGACCCGGCAGCATCGGCGACGTCAACGCCGGTTCGTTCGCCTTTTACGGCTTCGGCCAGATCGCCATCGACTCCGGCGCGTCCTGGGCCTTCAAGGACGTCAACTCCGCCACCAGCCTGCGCGACGACGGCACGCTGACCCTGGCGGGATCGCTGACCGCCGGGACGCTCGATGCGGCGAGCCGCGGCACCGTGGCGCTCGCCGCCGGGGCAAGCCTCGACATCGGCGCCTCGACCGGTTCAGGCGCCTCGATCGCCTTCCTCGGCGCGAGCCTCCTGTCGATCGACCATTACCAGAGCTTCGGCACGGGCATCGGCACCGCCGGCTATGCCGGCGACAAACTGAACGCGTTCGGCGCGGGCGACACGATCGACCTCAAGGACTTCGCGAGCGCAGGCGCGGCCGCGGTCTACGACGCCAGCACCGGCACCCTCGCGCTGAGCAACGGCGCCGGCAACGCGGCCGACCTGTCGTTCGGCGCGTCCAGCCTCGGAACGGGAAGTTTCCATGTGGCGAGCGATGGCGCCCTGGGCCTCCTCGTCACCCGCAGCTGAGGCGGCGTACGATCTGCAATCCGCACTAGACGATCCCGGCTGGGCCAAGCGTGGTCGCAGCGTCTGGATCGTCAGTGGCTTGGCGTCGATAAAATCTGCTCAGCTTCCTGGATCAAACGCCCGCGTCGAGCGACAGCGCGGCGCAGGAGCCTGACGCGCCTGCACCTGCCAGCGCGATGGACGGACCGCGGTCCTCGACAGGTCAGCCTGGGCGAGCGGCAAGGACGTCATGACGACCGCCAACCTGCCGCTATCGGTTTCGAAGCTCAAGGCAGCCCATGGAGTCGCCTCGACAACCAGGGCGTGTCCGGCCTACCTGTTTGGACTGAACCGGACGGCGAGACACGCGCGCCTGCGCACGCGAGGTGGCAGGCCAGAGTGTCATAGCGCAAAGTATTTCAACGGCCACAGAGTCGCTGTATCTCAAGGTGAATGGAGCGAAAGCGAAAGCAGTTCGTACCGAGCTTAGCTCTATTTATGTGAGTGCAATCCCCGCGCTCGACGGCTTCAGCCAGCGCGCTGAGGGCGCATGGCGTCCGCGGCAGCGTCGGCGCTAGACCGAACGACATAACCCAAAGCTTCGGCGCGCTTCAGGTTCGCCTGCCGAATGGCAACGACCTCTTCACCCTTGGCCCAGGGCGCGGCCAGGAGGGCACGACGCTCAGGGGTGGTGAGGGTCGGGTGCAGGTCAACACAGTCGGGCGCGTTGGAAAAGAACGAACGATTCTTCAAGTCGAGGTAGGACTCGGCCGCAGCGCCGTTCGCTACAAGGACGACGTGGCGCTCGCATTCGACGTGGAAGTAGGTGACTTCGGCAACCTCGACCTGAGCGACCGTGCCGCCGTTGATGAGCTTCATGGCTGGCACCAACACACCATTGAGCAGCAAAGCATGATCGGCCGACACAAACAGGTCGTGATGGGGCACCCCTTGGGCGAAGGCGCCAGTCTTGATACGGATGGGCAAGAGTTGCAGGCGGTTGGCCAATCGAGAGATGTCGACAGTGCGGCGGCCGAGCCATAGTAATGGTATGCGCTCGCCCGACGCTGTGATGAGGATGTCGCCAGAGCTGAGCGCTTCGACGGCCTTTTCGCCATCCGAAGTGAGGATCATCGTGCCAGCAACGAAGCAGCCGACCTGACCCATTCCAACTGGTTCGAGTGCCGCCATTTTTCCCCCCATGGTCGTTGGGCTGAGTTGGGTGCCACAGTCCGTTGAAGGTAGGGTCGAGTCAAGTTTGACGGAATAGAAAGATCCCCAATGTCGCCATCCGGTGCAAAATTGGCACGCAACGTCGACGTGCTCCTCCCCTTTCAAGTGGTCCGCCCTTAGCCGGTGGCTCCCGCCGAGCCGCAGAAGCCCGCTGTCCCGATCAAGAAGTCCGTCACTGAGGACTACATCATCAGCCTGGAAGACGGCCGCAAGCTGAAGTCGATGAAGCGCTACCTCGCCACGCTCGGGGTGACACCGGCCGAATATCGGGCAAAGTGGGGGCTCCCACACGATCATCCGGTGGTGGCGCCTGTCTACGCGGCGAAGCGGTCGGAGCTGGCGAAGAAACTGGGGCTCGGCCGCAAGGGGTTGCAGGACGCCGGCGAGGCAGATCCGGAGGTCGACGCCCAGCCGGCGTCCGGTGCGCCCAAGAAGGCCGGCCGAGGCGGCAAAGGGGCCTGATCTCTCGTCGAGAAGATCCTCACCGAAGGCATGGACGGCCGGAGATCTGCTCGCGGAACGTTCCTGCCATGGGAGCATGACGACTACCGACCATCGTCGTCGAAGTGCCGCTCGCCGATGTCGTCCTGATCCGGCCTGCTGACGTCGACTGATTGCATTGTCGCGTGACGTAGCATCTCCTCACCGCGGAGATGACGGACGCGGGCCACAAGGCCCTCGCGGATCCAGGTCGCCTTCTTGTTCTTGGTCAAGCTGGCGAGCCGGGCGCGGGGCGTCCCCATCTTGTCGACCGAGCGCCAGAACTGGTCGCGCTCCTTAGCCTTTAAGGTGACCGCGGCGTTGCCGACATAGGCCGGGTCGCGCCCGAGCGTGGCGAGCAGGGCCACCGGGATGCCGGTCGAGGACCGTTCGACTCCGACTATCGCGAAGTCGCCGACGGTGAAGCTCTTCACCTTGAGCCAGGACTTCGTCCGACCACTGACATAGACGCTGTCGGCGCGCTTCGACACGATCCCCTCAAGGCCGTGCTGGTCAGCTGCCTGATAGAACATCGGACCGTCGCCGACGTGCTCGCCGCTGAAAGCGATGCGGGTCATGGTGTCGGCACCGATGAGGGCGCGCAGCCGGTGGCGGCGGTCGACCAGCGACTCCGCACGGAGATCACTGCCGTCGAGCATCAGAAGGTCGAAGGCGAACAGCACGAGCCGCTCCGGCGCGCTTCTGATTGCCGACCGCAGTGCCTTGAAGTCGGTGACGCCGGCCGCGTTCTGGACGCACATCTCGCCGTCGATGATCGCCGAGCGGCACCGTAGCGCCTGGGCCGCAGCGATGATGGGTTCATATCTGGCCGTCCAGTCGTGGCCGTTCCTCGTGAAGGCCTGCGCGACCTTGCTGGTGAGGACGATCTGCGTCCGGTAGCCGTCGTATTTGATCTCGTGGATCCACTCGCCACCCTGCGGTGCGACATCCACCAAGGTCGGCAGCATAGGCGTGATGAAGCCGGCGGGCAGGGTCGAGTGGGGCATGAGCGCGGGTCCGATAAAGACCCAGGCTGACCGACGCGCCTCAAGGAACGGTGAAGGGGCCGCTGCTTCAGCTAACAGCTGCCACGGGCTCCATAATCGTCGGATCGTCGTCGCCATGACCCGTGCTCTTGACCGGCTCGACACGATCCACTTTCGCAGAGCGCTCTCGGCCGCGGGCTGCAAGGCCTCGGGCCCAGGCGAGCCGTCGAAGCCTTCCGGGGCGAGCGGCGCCAGCATTCTGTCGTGGTAGGGCACCATCCACTCGCTCGCGCCCGACACGATGAGGGTGGCAGACAGGACCTCGTCGACGCTCGCCGGGTCGGTCCAGCGATCCCAAGGGCCGGCGAAGGCGAGGATGTCTGATCCGAGCCTCTGCACCGACGCAGGACGCGGGCAAGATGGGCAGCATGGACAAGTAGAGTGCGCGTCGCTATCGAACGTGTTGCCGACGAAGGTGTCGATCTATTCGGGCCGGACGTTGGTGTGAAGCCGCTACAGCACGCTCTCCCCGACACGCAAAAACCCCGGTGCAGGAGTGCCAGCGTCTCGTGACGCCTTCTCGCCTGTGCGCAAGCAACGGCAAGCGACTGCCATCTGTCAGAGATCGGTTGCGGGTCCGTCTGCCTGTTCGCGACTGAGAAAAAGCCCGGGGTTACGCTGCCACGAATAAAGTGCCACCACGATGACGTTAGGGATCCAGGCCGTGTAGGCCAGCCAAACGGACATGTCGGAATACGTCTTGAAACCCAGTATAGGTCCGAACGGGATCTGCAAGCGTAGCGTCACGGCACCGAAGGTCATGGCATAGCTGAACCGCATCAAGAGGCGGTGCAGGGGAATGTCGCGCGCCGCGGCGGCCGCCCAGGCGGCGAGCGTCGTGGCGACCCAGAGGACCGCCAGAAGGCCGAAGCCAAACCCTGCCGCCGGGCCGCCGGAGGCGTGGAACGATGTCGCGAGGCCGCCGGCACCCGCCACGGAGCAGGCGAGCAAGTAGGTTCGTCCGAGCCACCGATGCACGTTCAAGTGCCGTTGCCGCAACCACGGCATAAACTGCAGCGGGCCGACGACAAGGGGGATCGGCGCGATCAGCACGTGGGAGAACGCCGCAATGGGATGCGCCCCGATGACGGAGCGGATCCTCGGGTCCACCGCGACCCACATTCCAAAGACAGCGGCGACGTATCGGAGCGATGAAAGGCTCACGAGGCCTGCCAAGGCCACCATTACAGCGAATCCGAACCCGATCGCGACGCGTCGCTCCATGTTGGCCTCCGGCATCGTCTCGACCCTGTGCCGCTGCCCGCCCTCGGGCGCAGTCCGACAGGACGGCGGTCGCAAGCGTTGCAGGTCCTGCAATCCACCGTCGCCTCGTCCGCCGTGATACCGCCGTTCGTCGCCAAGGGGAGCAGCGATGTGAACCGGTCCGGATCGCTCGTCCGGCGCGGTCCGGTGGCGGTTCTCTCGGCGGCATCGACGGGGGCGGCCGGCCCCCCATCCACGACCGGACGATCGTGATCGAGGTCGAAGCCGCGCACCTCCGACGGAGCCTGTCTGCGCCGGAACGTCGACCTACCGTCATTAAAAACAAATTTATGATCGAGTCCCGCCGCTTGCCTGGACACGGCGTATTGCGGCGAGATGTCAGCGACTGCGAGTCGAATTCGGGGGACCTGCCTTTGAGGAACGCGGCGGTGGTCGGGAGTGCATTGGTGTTGTCGGCTCTGGCTGTGCTGCCAGCGTCAGCGCAGGAGGTGCCGGGGTTCTACAGGAGCGTGCAGCGAGGGCACACGGTCCGGGTCATCGGCTTTTTCGAGGTCGATCCGACCTGCCGTTCCGCCGGCCGCACCACTATCAACCTTCTGACGCCGCCGCGCGGTGGGCGATTGGCGATGGAGGACGGCACGGTCTTTCCGAAGTTCCCGGCCAGCAACGTCCGCGCCACGTGTAACCGTCGACGGGTCCCGGCCACCAACATCTATTACACGGCATCGCCCGACTTCGTCGGGGACGACAGTTTCACCGTCGAGACGGTCTCACCCTCCGGCAGGGCGTCGCAATCGAGATGGTCGGTGCACGTCGACTAGAACCTCACATCGACCTCATCGACCGGTTCAAGACTAGGGAACGTTTAAGTGAAAAAGACACTGATCGCCTGCGCTGCTCTTCTCTCGATCGCCACGCCAGCCTATCCCCAAGCACAGCAGATTACCCCCAACTACCGTGTCGTCGAACGTGGCAGGACCATCAAGCTTCAGAGCTACGGTAGCTTCGACGCAGATTGCAAGCCGCTCGGACGGGCCACGATCAACTTGCTCAGCGCGCCTCAGGCTGGCCAGGTCGAAACCCAAGCGGGCAGCGATTTCCCGAACTTCTCGACAGCCAATGTGAGATGGAAGTGCGACAGGATCCGCGGACCGGAGACCATCGTCTACTATCGTGCATCACGCGACTACACCGGACCGGACTCCTTCACCATCGAGGTCGTCTTCTTCAACGGCGAGGCGCGACAGGAGCGTTGGACCGTGAATGTGAGGTAGTGCGCCCTCGCCCAGCGCCGCGGCTCGCTCGCGGCCTGACCGGGTCAGTGGTGGTCGTGATGGGCCAGGAGCTGGAACGAGGGGTGGCCGGCCTGCGGCGTCAGTGAAAGGCCCGTCTCGGCGGCCGCGTCGGCTGAGGCCGACAGGATGTGCGCTAGGGCCGCCGAGCCGAGGTCGACCGTCGCCGACGTGTTGCTGGTGCCCATCGCCAGTCCCTCGGCGCGACCCGCCGCTGCGGCGTGACGCGTGGCGGCGTCATCGACGGCGCCGACGATGATGGTGTCGGCCGTCGATGCGAGGCTCCCCGACCACGCGCCCGTCGTTCCCGACAGGAAGCCGGCCAGGTAGGCGACAGCCCGCCTCGCCAGCGACGCGTTGGCGTTGAGATAGTCGGCCGCGTCCTGGGTCCGAGCCGCCGTGCCGTCCTCGTTGCAGACCTGCGTGATCGCGGCAGCGACATCGCTCATCACGACGTGTCGTTGCCCGGTGACGAAAGCGGCATCGCTCGCCAGGCCCGAAGCCGCGTCCCGCGACAGACCAGCGACAATGGAGTTTGCCGTGGCCGAGGTCGTCTCCGCGGCGAGAGCCGAGTCTGTCGCCTGAGCCGCCGGGGGCACCGCGACCGCTGCGGGCTGCGACGCGCCCGCGTCGGCGCTCGCCACCCAGGCCCTGATCTGGCTGGCATCGGCCGCCGTCAGCGCCTTAAAGAAACCCTTGCTCGTGTCGGTCGAGAGGTCGGCCGAGATCACGCCGAAGGCCGTCGGCTGGCCGTTGATGACCTGATAGATCGACCCGCCGGAGCTGCCGTCCGGATTGCCCGTCCCGTCATGAAGCGTTTCGCCGGTGTAGACCTCGGTGCCGGCGGCGACCGCCAGCGTCTCGGTCCTGGTATCGAGGGTGCCCGATGTGCCGAGCGGATAGCCGCTGACCTGAAATGTGCCGCTCGTGAGATCCGAGCCCACGCTGAAGTTCGTCCCGCTCGCGACCGGTGTCTTGAGATGCACGACCGCGAAGTCGCTGCCGATGCCGGCCAGGGTCGTGTAGTCCTGTTTCGGCTGAGCCTGAACCCCATCGACCGTCGAGACGGCGAGGGATGCGCTCCCATGATGGCCGACCGAGGCCACACCCGCCGTCCGGAGCGAGCCGTCGTCGTTGTAGACGACATGCGCGGCCGTCAGCACTTCGTCGTTGGAGAGAAGAACGCCCGAACCCTGGATGATGGTCGTGTGACCGGCCCCGTCGTGACCGACCATCGTCAGGTAAACGAGACCGTCGCTGGCGGGCCCGGTGGTGGAGACGGTCATGTCGCCCTCTTACGATCCAGTCGAACGGCAGATCGCTCGCTCTCTCCGGGACCATCTGGGGACACCCGCCTTTCCAACTCGTTGAATGGGCGTTCTTGTGCTTGCGTGAATTTTGTCGACTGCAGTTTCTGCTTTGACGGCATCCGGGCAGAACGAGGCATGTGGGTAAGAGGGCGTTTACCGTACCGGGACCGTGTCGGTCGGCGCGCGCGGGCGCTTGGGACCGGGCCTTCGAGCGGACGGGGACGGCCTCCGGGTCTCGAGGCGGTCTCTAGGCCGCGAGGAGGCGGCGACGAGGATCGATGGCGGTCGCCTCGGCGGCCGGTGTCCGCATGGCGGGGCACGGGCTGCCGGCGTATCGTTCGCCTTCAGGCCGCGCTGTCGAGGCAGAGTTCCGCTCCCGTGGCGAGCAGGCTCGCCGCGATGGCGGCCGCAGGCTCCGGGCGGCCGTGGAGCCAGCCCTGGACCTCGTGGCATCCCGAGGCGCCGAAGGGCGTCGAGCTGCGCGACGGTCTCGCAGCCTTCGGCGTTGACGCGGAGGCCGAGGTTGCCGGCGAGGCTCACGACGGCTTCGATGATGGCGGCCGCCGGCCGTTCGTCCGGCAGGCCGCGCACGAAGCTCTGGTCGATCTTGATCTTGTCGATGGCGAAGTGGCGCAGGTAGCTCAGCGACGAGAAGCCCGTGCCGAAATCGTCGAGCGACAGGTGGATGCCGGCGGCGCGGAGGCGGTCGAGGCGGTCCCTCGCGGTGCCGTCGTTGCCCATCAGCAGGGATTCGGTGAGTTCGAGGTCCAGCCGCTCCGCCGGCAGCCCGCTCTCCGCCAGCGCGTCGAACACGGTCGATACGAGGTCGTCGCGCTGCAGCTGGGCCGCCGACAGGTTCACCGACACGCGGATCGGCACCGGCCAGGCGACCGCATCGCGGCAGGCCGTCCGCAGAACGCCGGCGCCGAGCGTGGCGATGAGGCCCGTGCGCTCCGCCACGGGGATGAACACCGCGGGCGAGACGAAGCCGCGCGCCGGGTGGTGCCAGCGCGCCAGGGCCTCGACACCGGTCACGCGGTCCGTGGCGAGGTCGACCTGGCGCTGGTAGACGACCGTGATCTCGCCGCGCCGCAGCGCGTCGCGCAGGTCCTGTTCGAGGGCGCGGTCGTCCTCCGCGCCGCGTTCCATCGCGGCATCGAACAGCAGCGCGCGGTCTCCGCCGGCGCGCCGGGCCGCCGCCATGGCGGCATCGGCGTCGCGCATCAGCGTCCGCGGGTCGCCGCCGCGGGCGAGCGCGATGCCGACGCTGAGCCCGATCGAGGCCTCGTAGGGGCCGATCGTATGGACACCCCCGACGGCACCGACGAGGCTGTCGGCGAAGTCCTGGATCGCCGCCAGCGAGGGCCGCCGGATCAGCATGGCGAACTCGTCGCCGCCGAGCCGCGCCGCCACGTCCCCGGGTTCGGCGCAGGCGGACAGGCGCGCCGCGACGGCCATCAACAGGGTGTCGCCATTGGCGTGACCGAGCCGATCGTTGACGACCTTGAACCGGTCGAGATCGAGGAACAGCAAGGCCACCACATCGTCCTCGCCACGCCGCGCGGTTCCACCCAGCGCCACGGCCAAGGCTTCGATGAGGACCCGCCGGTTGGCGAGCCCCGTCAGGGCATCGACGCGGGCCATGGCGACGAGTTGGGCCTGAGCCGCCCGTGTCTCGGTGACGTCGGCGAAGGACAGGCACACGGCATGGCGTTCCGGCCCGAGACGCCCGTCCGCGCCGACCGGGCCGGGGACGCGCGACAGGGTGGCGACATATTCGAGGGTCAGGCGGCGGCCGTCCCGCATCGTGCAGTCGATCTCGCGCGCGGGGCGCTGGACCAGCGTGCCATCGGCGGCTTGGGAGAGAGCCTCGGCGCAGGCCGCCGCCAGGGGGCCGGGCAGGACCGCCGCGAAGGGCCGGTCATGCGCCTCGGCCGGCGGCAGGCCGACGAGGGCCGCGGCGGCGACGCTGAGGGCTCTCACGCAGCCGTCGTGGTCGACGACCACGATGCCGGCGAAATTGTCCGCGATGACGCGGTCCAGGATGGCGCGCAGCCGCTCGGCTTCCGATCGCGACCGCACGATGCGGATCCGGCGCTCGTCGACCTCGATCCCCACCGCCAGCAGCGCGAAGCCGAGGAGCCCCACGTGGAGCGGCGCCGTGGCGGGCAGCAGCGGCACCAGGGTCTGCACCGCGGCCGCAGCCGCCTCGCCGAGCAGCGCCGCCGTGGCCAGCACGGCGAGGTGACCGGCCAGCTTGCGGCGGCAGGCGAGACCGGCCGCGGCCGCCAGCACGAGCGCGCCGGCGACGACGGTCAGCCAGGGAGCGACGGGGCGCAGCGCCCGCCCCTGGATCAGGCTCTCGGCCGCCATGGCGTGGAGCATCACGCCCGGGACGAGGCCGAACCGCGGGATCGTGAGTTCGTCCCCGAGTTCGAGCGCCGTCGCGCCGATGATGACCTTGCGGCCGGCGATCTCGTCGCGCGCGGTGCGCCCGGTCAGCAGGGCATCGGCCGACACGTGCGGGATCGCGGGTTCGTCGATCCCGAAATCCACGCTGAAGGCGCCGTCCGGCCCCGGCGGCGGATCGGCCAGCAGCATGGCGACGGAGGGGACCCGGCCGGTCGGCATGATCTCGGACCGGGCCACGGCGCGCACGACGCCGTCGGGGTCCGGCCATTGGTTGACGGAGGCCGGCCAGGCATTGGCGGCGAAGCGCGCCAGAGGCAGGGACACGAGAATGCCGGGGTTCTGGCCGACGCGCGTCGCCGGTTGCTTCATCGCGGTCAGGATCACCGAGCCGTCGGCGCGCTTCAGTGCCGCCTCGAGGGCACCGTCGGCCTCCTCGGTCGTGCGGGCGCTGAAATCGACGTCGAAGGCGATGCTGTCGACGTCGCGCGCCAGCAGAGCGTCGATCAGCGCGGCATGAACGGTGCGGCTCCACGGCCAGCCGCGCTCGAGCGTGAGGCTCGCCTTGTCGATGTCCACCACGACGATGCGGCCCGTCGGCGCCTTGTGCCAGAGGCCGAAGCGGGCGTCGCCGATGACGCGATCGAGGCGGTCGAGCCCGTGGCACCACCACACCGCGCCGACCAGGACCGCGATGGCGACGCGGCCCAGCACGCCGCGGAAGGGCCTCAGCCTTCCGCCTGCCGTCGCGAAACGCGACGCTGCGTCCGGCCGCGCCAGGCTCACCGCCCGTGCCCGCCCCTTGTCCGCCGCCCTGACCGCCGCCGCCCGCTGACCGCCCTGGCCGCCACCACCCTGCCCGCCGACATGGCCACCGTGTCCTCCGTGACCGTCCGCGGCCACCATGGCCGGGACCGCCGCCATTGCCCTGGCCGCCGGCCCCGTTCCCGGCACCCGCGCCGGCGCCGCCCTCGCCCGCACCGTGGCCGTCACCACCGGCGCCCCCGGCACCGCCCGGACCGGCACCGGCGGCACCACTGCCCGCCTGTCCAGCACCAGCGGAGTCGGCGCCCGCGCCGCCACTGCGCGGGCCCTCGCCCCGCGCCCCGCCGGCCGCGGCGCCGCGCCGGCCGGCTCCCGGAGCGCCGCGGGCAGGTCCGGATCCGGCCGCCTCGCCCTGCGCGTTCGACGGCGTCGCGCCCGCGCCCTGCTGGTCGCCTCCGCCCGCCGGGGATGCGGCGGCGGACGCCGACGCGGCACCGACATGCGCGGCGTCAGCGGCACGGCCGGCGTCCGAGGCGGCCGATGCGGTCTCGGCCGGCGTCCCCTGCCCTGGCGCATGGCCGGTCACTGATCGCGATCCAGCGCCGCCCAGATGGCCGGTTCGGCCAGGATGACCGCCGCCGGCCGCATGCGCGCGGCCGCCGGCTGCATCGTCGCCGCGCGTGCGGGTCTGCGCCATGCCGGGGACCGACCGGCTCGACAGCGCGGCCGCATCTCCCTTGTGACCGTGGTCGTTCCCGTGGTTGTCGTTCCCGTGATTGTCGTGGTTGTCGTTCCCTTGGTTGCTCTTGCCGGCGCGGATCGGATGCAGGAGCGGGCGCCGGTGCAGGAGCGGGAGCCGGTGGCGGCGCAGGAGCGGGTGCCGGTGTCGGCGCAGGAGCGGGCGCCGGTGTCGGCGCAGGAGCGGGTGCCGGTGTCGGCGCAGGCGCGGGCGCCGGCGTCGGCGCGCAGCAGGTGCCGGGGTCGCCAGGAGCGGCAGGTTGCGCGGAGCGCGGCGCGGTTGTGGGGGTGCCGGCGTCGAAGGCGCTGCGGGAGCGACCGGCGGCGTCGCGGTCGGGGCCGCAGGCGAGGGCGACTCGGGCGACGGTGAAGCGGGCGCGGGCGAGGGAGCGCCGCCGCCGAGGGCCCCGTCGGGACGGGCGAAGGCCGATTGGGGGAGGATGGCTGCTGCGGCGCGGCCGGAGCTGGCGGGGCGGCAGCCGGGGGCGCCGGCGGTGTAGGCGCGGCCGGAGCGACCGTAGTGGTGGCCGGAGCCGCGGGCGGAGTCGAGGCGCTGGGGGCCGACAGGCCATAGCCGATCCCGTTGCGTGATCCACCATGCGCCGCCGAGGTCGAGGCCGCTGCGGCCGCGGGCGCGGCCGCCGGTGATGCTTCGGTGCCGGGCGTCGTCGTGCCGACGGCGGTCGCGGCCGGCGCGAGGCCGACGACGGGCGCGCGCGGCGCCACGCGGGTGACGGGCGCCCGCTGCCCGATGCCCGACACCGACAGGCCGCGGCTTCCGACGCTGGCATGCTGGCCGGCGGTGACGTTCGTCTGCTGGCCGGTCTTGAGCGACGTCACCTGGACGGTGCCGCGCGTCACCGCCACCTGGCCGTCGGCCCGCCCGACCGCCACGGTGAAATGCGTGCCCTTGACCACGGCGGCCAGCATCGGCGTCTCGACCGAGAAGTGCTGGACGTTCTGCTTCTCGACGTCGAACGAGACCGTCCCGGCCTTCTCCAGCACCGTGGTGGACAGGCCCGCGCCCGGCTGATCGCTGACGGCGACGACGCTCTTCGGGCCGATCACCATCGACTCTGTGCCGCGCTGGAGCATCACCCGCCCCCGCGGACCGGTGTGGATCGACACGCCGGCGGCGACGACCATGCCGGTGGCGATTTCGGTGTCCTGCCCCTCCGCCCCGGTCCAGGCCTGGCCCGAGACTTTGGACACCTGCCAGTCCGCCGCCCAGGCCGCGGCACCCTGAAGGTTGGATAGGACGGTGATCAGGCCGGTGACGGCGAGGATGCGGGATTTAAGAGGTTTCATGCCTATGATACTGAGCACAAAGAGGTTAACGATGCCCTCCTCGGCTGCCTTTCGCCCCGCCTGCGACGTGTCATCGTGCTCGATCTTGACACGGTACAACAACGTCGCGGGATGCCCGTCGCTATCATTACGGGCTCATAGTTCAACTGAGGAATGATCGCAGCGGGCTGGGCGCCGGCAGGTACCGCCAACGCATCACGGCGCACCCGGACCAGCGAGACGAGGTCAGCCCGGCGGAGACCCAGGGACGCGACCCGATCCGGATCGACCGAGCGATCCTCAGACATGCGTATAGGGTGGTCCGTCTGCTCTGGCGCCAAACTCCGGACAGAGCGGACGTCCCCTCACCTCGCGCATCTCTCTGGCGGATGGATCTGCTGCATCGGTCGAGCGGCGGAGCGGATGTTTCGGCAGACGCTCGGGCGGAGGCTGTGCTTCCTCGGCCAATGGACCATCCCTTCAGATCGCTCGCGCCCGATGACGATCAACGTTGTGACCGCGCCGCCCCTCGGCGCCCTGCTGACGCTCCACCACATGCCGCTCCCTCTTGGCACGTCCGTGTGGATCGCGAGTTCGGCGGCGATCTCAATTGGGCTTCGGCCTCGATCGGCCACGTCCGTCGAGCGGACAGCATGGTTCGCGGCCGCCTCGCCGTTCACCTCAGCCGATCGCGCCGCAAACGCGCCGCACTTGTCACAGGCGAGACATACAAGCGCGGTCCAATGAGGCGATGCAATCCGGCAGCGATGGGAACGCCTCCTTGACCAGAACCTCGAAGCTGAAAACTCTTGCGATCGCCGGACTCGCGCTGGCCGCCGTGGCGCTGGGCGGACAGGCGGACGCCGCCGGCGATATTCGCCGCGTCCTGCTGATCAGCGTCGACGGCATGCACGCCGTCGATCTGTCGAACTATATCGCGACCCATCATAGCGGCGCTCTGGCCGCTCTCCGGCAGCACGGGGTCGTCTATCCAGCCGCCCTCACGTCGGCGCCCTCCGATTCCTTTCCGGGCCTTCTGGCTCAGCTCACCGGAGGGACGTCCAAGACGCACGGCGTCTTCTACGACGTCTCCTACGATCGCGAGCTGTTCGCGCCGGGCTCGAACTGCGCGGGTTCGCCCGGCACGCAGACGACCTTCGACGAATCCGTCGACGTCAATGCGAAGGTGCTCAACGCCGGAGGCACGCTCGCCCAGCCTCTCACGCAGATCGACCCCGCGAAGCTGCCGCTGCGGCTCGTGAACGGCAAGTGCAGACCCGTCTATCCGCACGAGTTCATCAAGACCAACACGATCTTCGAAGTGATCCGCGCCGCCGGCGGGCGTACGGCCTGGGCCGACAAGCATCCGGCCTACGACCTCGTCAACGGCCCTTCGGGACAGGGCGTCGTCGACCTTTTCACGCCGGAGGTCGACTCGAACGATCCGGTCACGGGGGCCGACACGACCACCGGCTTTCACAGCATCCAGCGCAACGATGCCGCGAAGGTGCAGGCGGTGCTCAACGAGATCCAGGGGCTCGACAGCACGGGGCAGAACCAGGTCGGCGTGCCGCGCATCTTCGGGATGAACTTCCAGGCCGTCAGCGTGGGGCAGAAGCTTGCCGCGGGCAACCCGAGCGATCCTCAGGATGCAGGCCTCAAGGGAGGCTATCTCGACGCGATCGGCCGGCAGCCCAACACCGGCCTCGCCGCCAACCTCGACTTCGTCGACGCGCAACTCGGCGCCATGATGAAGGCGCTGGAGCAGCGCGGGCTCCTGCGCTCGACGCTGGTCATCGTCTCGGCCAAGCACGGCCAGTCACCGATCAACCTTGCCGACCGTGCCGCCGTCAGCGACGGCCCCTATGCCAACATTCCCGGTTACGACGCCTCGATCACCGACGATGTCGGCCTCGTGTGGCTCAAGCCCGGACTGCAGGAAGCCGACTATCGCAAGGCGGCCGCCTTCCTCGAGATCAATGCGGCGCAGCTCGGCATTTCGAAGCTGCTGAAGCGCGAGGCCCTGACGAAGCTCTACCAGGACCCCTTCAAGGACAACCGGACCCCCGACTTCATCGCCATCACGGACCACGGCTTGATCTACACGGGCGGCACCAAGCTCGCCGAACACGGCGGCTTCTCGAACGACGACCGCAGTGTCGCCCTGCTGGTCTCGAACCCTTCGCTGCAGAGCGCCACGATCCCGGACACCGTCCAGACCACCCAGATCGCCCCCACCATTCTGGAGAGCCTCAACCTCGACCCACGTCAGCTCGAGGGCGCGCGGATCGAGAACACCCAGGCTCTGCCGGGACTGACCCCGGTCACGCGATCGCAGAACTGAGCCGGCCGGCGGGCGAGACGGGAGCTCGCTGGCTTTAGCGACGGAGCACCGGTGCGTCGGAGGCGCTCGATCCAGCTCACGTCCGACCCGTCCATCTGTCACCAGGATCGCGCGCGGTCGGTAGCGTGATGACGGGCCCCGGACGGTTGGGGAATGACAGGGAGATCCGATCGCATCCGGCGATGCGACGGGCTCACCATACCTCACCGCGCGCTCGACCTGGCGAGACGGAACCCGGCCCGGCGGAGGCCGACAGGGCGCGGCGGCGGAGGCCTCGGGACGGCGTTCGGACACCACGTCCCGGGTCGCCGGGAGGCTCAGCGCCGCGCCATGCCGATGCTCCGCCCTGCCGCCTGCGGGCGCGGCAGGCCGCCGTGGCGCAGGGCGAGGTCCTGCATGGCGGCGAGGACCGGCCCCTCCGCCGCCACACTGCGGCCCGCGGCTGTGTCGACATGAAGCAGCATCTGTTCGGCGCTCGCCAGGCGGCGGCCGTCCGACGGGCACCGCAGGGAATGGAAGACGTGCAGGCGCTTGCCGTCGGCCGAGAGCACCTGCGTGTCGACCGCCAGGGGCTCGCCAGCATGGGCCTCGCCCTCGTGCACGAGATGGGTCTCGACCGTGTAGAAGCTGCGTCGCTGCGCCAGATAGGCGGCGTCGACGCCGAGCCGCGCCAGCAGCGCGTCCGTCGCGTCCCCGAAGCACTGCAGATAGCGGTGCTCCGTCATATGGCCATTGTAGTCGATCCACTCGGGCAGCACCGCGCCGGTCCAGGTGACGTCCGGCCCGGTGCCGGGGGCGGCGCGGTCCCGCAGCGCCCGCTCGTGCGCCGCCACCACGGCGCCGGCCGCGTAATCCTGGCCGCGCAGGGCCGCCAGCACCGCCACGAGGGCTCGTCGCGCTGGCGCTCGAGATCGCGGATCGAGACGCCGGCCGCCTGCGCGTCGGACTGGGCGGAGACGCGGTCGACCAGCGCGTCCGTGAGTTCGGGCGCGACGAGCCTGGTCCAGGGCAGTTTCAGGGCCGGGCCGAACTGCGCGAGGAAGTGCCGCATCCCCGCCTCGCCCCCGGCGAGCCGGTAGATCAGGAAGGTGCCCATGAAGCTCCAGCGCAGGCCGGCGCCGTAGCGGATCGCGTCGTCGATCTCCTCGGTGGTGGCGACGCCGTCCGCGACGAGCCACAGCGCCTCGCGCCACAACGCTTCGAGCAGCCGGTCCGCCACGAAGCCGTCGACCTCCTTGCGCACGCGCAGCACCCGCATGCCGATCCGCTCGAAGAGGGCGGCCGCACGGTCCTGCGCGGCGGGATCGGTCCGCTCGCCGCCGCAGACCTCGACCAGCGGCAGGAGGTAGACGGGGTTGAACGGGTGGCCGACGACGAGCCGCTCCGGATGCGCCATGCCGGCGGCGAGGCGGGTGGGCAGCAGCCCAGAGGTCGAGGACGCGACCACGACCTCGGGCCGAGTAGCGGCGTCGATCTCGCCCAGGACCCTGACCTTGAGGTCCTCGACCTCGGGCAGGCTCTCGACGACGAAGTCGGCGGCGCGCACGGCGTCGGCGATGGAGCCGGCCAGCCGCAGCCGCCCTTCCGGCACGGCGACACCCGGCATCAGCTGGCGCCAGGCCCGGCGCGCATTGCCGATCACCGCTTCGAGCTTGCGGCCGAGGTCCGGGTCCGGGTCGTAGACGGTGCAATCGTGGCCGTTCAAGAGGAAGCGGGCCGCCCAGCCGGCACCGATCACGCCGCCGCCGACGAGGCCGATCGTTTCGCGGGCGCTCATGCGGCGCTCCGGAGCTTCAGGAGGGCGCGCGTCTCCGCCGGTCTCATCACGGAGGCCCCCATGGCGGTGAGGATGGTGGCGGCACGCTCGACCAGCGCGCCGTTGGTGGCGAGGACGCCGCGGTCCAGCCACAGATTGTCTTCGAGCCCGACCCGGACGTTGCCGCCCGCCAGTGCCGCCATGGCGACATAGGGCAGTTGGCGCCGGCCGATCGAGAAGGCGCTGAAGACGGCGCCCGCCGGCAGGCGGTTCACAAGCGCCATCAGGGTCAGCGGGTCGTCGGGTGCGCCGTAGGGGATGCCGAGGCAGAGCTGGATCATGGCCGGCCCGTCGATCAGCCCCTCCTTGACGAGATCGTTGACGAAGACGAGGTGGCCGGCGTCGAACACTTCGAGTTCGGGCCGCACGCCGAGCGCCTGCACCTGCCGCGCCATGGCGCGCAGCGTCGCTGGCGTGTTGGTCATCACGTAGTCGCCCAGCGCGAAGTTCATCGTGCCGCAGTCGAGCGTGCAGATCTCGGGCCGGAGTTCGGCGACATGGGCGAGGCGCTCGGTCGGCCCCACCATGTCGGTGCCGGCGGGGTCGAGCGGCAGCGGCGTCTCGCCGGCGCCGAAGACGATGTCGCCCCCCATGCCGGCCGTGAGATTGAGGATCACGTCCGTCCCGGATTCGCGCACGCGCTGGACGACCTCGCGGTAGAGCGGCAGCGCGCGCGAGCCCTTGCCGGTCTCAGGATCGCGCACATGGATGTGGGCGATGGCGGCGCCGGCGCGCGCGGCCTCGATCGCCGCTTCGGCGATCTGTTTGGGCGTGACCGGCACGTTGGCGCTGCGACCGGCCGTGTCGCCCGCTCCCGTGACGGCGCAGGTGATGAAAACGTTGGGGTTCATGCCGCGCCGCGCTCCGGGTCTCGATGTGCGAGGATCGCCCAGGCCTCCGCGCCCGGCTCGACGGCGCGCGACCCATCCCGGGTCCAATCGCGACGTCGCCCCTTGCCAGGCCGGCGCCAAAGCCGCGATCCTGGCGGACCGCCACGAGGGAGCCGCAAGAGTGGAAGAGATCGACCCCCGGACCGTCGAAGTCGTCGAAAACCTGTGGATCCCGCTCGCCGACGGCACGCGGCTGGCCGCCCGCATGTGGCGGCCCTCGGGCGGCACGCCGGTGCCGGCGGTTCTCGAATACATCCCCTACCGCAAGCGCGACGGGACGCGGGGGCGCGACGAACCCATGCACGGCTTCTTCGCCGGCGCCGGCTACGCGGCGATGCGCGTCGACATGCGGGGGTCGGGCGATTCGGACGGGCTGCTCGACGACGAATACCTGCAGCAGGAGCAGGACGACGCTCTCGAGGTCATCGCCTGGATCGCCGCGCAGCCCTGGTGCTCGGGCGCGGTCGGCATGATGGGCAAGAGCTGGGGCGGCTTCAACGCCCTGCAGGTCGCAGCCCGGCGTCCGCCGGCGCTGAAGGCCATCGTCACGGTCTGCTCGACAGACGACCGCTTCGGCGACGACATTCATTACAAGGGCGGTTGCCTCCTCAACGACAATCTGTGGTGGGGTGCCATCATGCTGGCCTACCAGGGCCGGCCGCCCGACCCCGAGATCCGGGCGGACTGGCGCGCGCGCTGGCTGGAGCGCCTCGACGCCATGCCGTTCTGGCCCGCCCTGTGGCTGGCGCACCAGCGCCGCGACGCCTACTGGAACCATGGCTCGGTCTGCGAGGACTGGGGCGCCATCGCGGTCCCGGTGCTCGCCGTGGGCGGCTAGGCGACGCCTATACCAACGCGGTGCCGCGGCTGATCGGCACCTCCGGGTGCCGCGCCTCGGCCTCGTCGGACCCTGGGCCCACATCTACCCGCAGGACGGCGGCCCCGGCCCCGCGATCGACTTCCTGGGCGAAGCACGCGCTGGTGGGACCACTGGCTGAAGGGCCGCGACACCGGCGTCATGGAGGAGCCGATGCTGCGGGCCTTCATCGAGGACTGGCAGCCGCCCTCGGCGACGCGCGCGACTCCGGGCCGCTTCGTGGCGAGGCCGCCTGGCCGAGCCCGGCCGTCCGCCAGCGCGCCTTCCGCCTCGCGCCGGGCCGGCTCGTCGACGCGCCGGCGAGCGGCGAGGCCTCTCGGTCCGCTCGCCCCCCTGTACGGGGGCCTGCGGCGGAGAATGGATGGGCACCGGCGTCGCAGGCGAAAGCCCGACCGACCAGCGCCTCGACGACGGCCTGTCGCTCTGTTTCGACACCGAGCCCTTGGCGGCGCGTGGAGATCCTCGGCAACCCCGCGTCAGCTCCGGCTCGCCTCCGACCGGCCGCACGCCCAGCTCGCGGTCCGGCTCTGCGATGTCGCGCCCGACGGTCCTCGCGCGGGTCAGCTACGCGGTGCTGAACCTGTCGCACCGCGAGGGCTCCAGGCCCGCGCCCCTGGTGCCGGGCGAGGCGCTCGGGCGTCCCGCTCAAGATGTGCGGGCACCGTGTTCCGGCCGGCCACCGCCTGCGCCTGGCCGTCTCCACCGCCTATTGGCCGCTGGTCTGGCCCGCGCGCGACGCCGCCACCCTGACCCTGGAGCCCGGCACAGAGCGGGCTGCCCCTGCCGGTGCGCACGGCGAGGCGGCCGCGGTCGCCTTCGCGGCGCCGCGGCACGGCCCGGCGCGCCGCCGACGCGGATCGCGGAGGGCGGGCGGCGCGGCGCGTGCCTTCGATCTCCTCGGCGACACCGCCACGGTCGTGACGGAGGGCGAGGGCGGCCTGTTCGGCGAGGGCGTGATGCGCTGGGACGAGATCGGCACCGAACTGTCGCACGACCTCACCCGCACGCTCACCATCGGAGGCGACCCGCTCTCGGCCGAGACCGCATCACCAGCGCTACGCGATGGGCCGCGAGGGCTGGCGCATCCGCATCGAGACCGAGACGGCGATGTCGGGCGACGCGAGCGCCTTCACCATCACGGGCGAACTCAGAGCCTACGAGAACGACGCGCTCATTCGCACCCGCACATGGCGCGAGCGCGTGCCCCGGCGGGTCCTGTGAGGACGGCGCCGAGCAGGCAGACGCCATGAGAGACCAGCGGGCGGGCGGCATCCTGATGGTGCTGGCGGCAGGGTTCATCTACAGCACGGCGGGGCTCTTCACCCACGCGCTGCCGCTCGAGGCCTGGACCATCCTGGCCTGGCGTGCCGTCTTCGGCACGGCCTTCATGCTGGCCTGGATGGCGGTCGAAGCCCCGCGCGGGATCGGCGCCCTCGCCATCGGCTGGGGCGGCCTCGTCCTGGCGGTGCCGACGGCGCTCTGCAGCATCTGCTACATCTTCGCCCTCAAGCTCACGACCGTGGCGGACGTGACGGTGGTCTACGCGACGCTGCCCTTCGTCACCGCGGCCGTCGCCTGGGCCTGGACGGGCGAAGGGCCGCAGCGCCGCCTCATCGTGGCGAGCCTCGCCGCGCTCTGCGGGGTCGCCGCCATGGTGGCGGGCGGCCTCGGGGACGGCACGCGCCTCGCCGGCATGGCGCTCGCCCTGGCGATGAACGTCGGCATGGCGGTGATCCTCGTCAACGCCCGACGCAACGCCCGCACCAGCAATGCCGTCTACACGCTCGGCACGGCGCTCAGCGGCGTCGTCGGGTTCGCCATGGCGCGCGAGCCGGGCGTCACCGGGGCCGAACTGGCGCTGCTCGCGCCCTTCGGCCTCCTCACCATCGGCTTCGCCATGGCGCTCTACATGGCGGGCGCGCGGCGCATCCCGCCCGCCGAGGTCGGGCTGATCAGCATGCTGGACGTCGCCTCCGGGCCGGCCCTGGTCTGGCTCGCCTTCGGCGAGCGGCCCGGCACGCCGACGCTGATCGGCGGCGCCTTGGTGGTGGCGGCCCTGCTCTGGCACCTCGCCCCCGACCTGAAGCTGCTCGCCCGCCCGGCGTGATGGGCATCGACGGGCTCACCCGCAACTTTCGCATCCCTATGGCCGATGCCGGCGCCGACGAGGCCTGACCGAGGTGACGATCGACCTCTGCCGCCCCTCTCAGTCTCGCGTCGAGCCCACGTGTCCAGCGACCCCCACCGAGACCGGTCGGCACACGTCGCCTGAGACTGACCGACGCTGGAGACGTGTCAGCCACCCCGGGCAGGCGATCGGCCTGGGAGGAAACGGAACGAGCCTAGCGTCAGGTTTGCGCCTTCGTCAGCCGGCCTATCAGCGCGCCACAGCCGTCATGCACTCACCGGGTTTGATCACCCGGTGGCTCACCCAGACGACCTTATAGGTACCAAGGGGAAACCGGGTGATATTACCCGGATCCGGGTGATCGGGGCCGCGATGAGGTTCGTTGCGACTTGCTAGAATCTGGCGATGATGAAGAGCACGGCCGAGGGAAGGAGGGCCGTGCCCATGGAATACGGACCCGGAGACGCCGAAAAGTATCGCCAGCGATTGAAAAATCAGAGGCGCCTCCAACGCATCCATCGCGAGATGCAGGAGGAGGAGGGGATCCCGGAAAGGGATGATGTCGCAAAGGTCGTCCTGGCTGAACTCCTGGACCGTTGCTTGACCGCAGCCCGAGATGGTCGACGGCTTCGTCAAGAGGATGGCCGAACCGGATCCACCCGGGAGAAGAAGGAATTCGATCCGGACCGGTCGGCTGAGACCATCCGCAACATGATCGATCGGGCAAGGCGTGACAAGGAGCGGGAGGAGCGTCGGCGCGCCTCGACCCGAAGGCGCGGGCGATGAGCCCGAGCGCATGGCGGGGCGTGTCCATCCTCCGCGCGGCGTGCAACGAGGACCGTACTTGGCGCCCGGACGTGATCGAGGCCGTCACGCCGCCATCCCAATCGAACCCCCGATGGCGCGATTATCGCGCAGACGGTGTTCCGCGCCGTGCATGGACAGAGCCTCCCCCGACCCGTGACGCTCTCGGCGGGGTCAGCTTTGCGGGCCGACCCTCGCCCGTCCCCCTGGACGGGGGAACGGCGGATACGATCAGGCGATCTGGGGACGCGAGACAGGTCAGCGACGAGAATCGAGGGGTGCAGACGAGGCAGTCCGAAGCTCGTACACCGCCGAGCCCGGCCAGGTCACCGGTCGGCCGTCTCATGGCCGGCAGCGAGGCAGGCACGCCGTCACCGACGGGCTCACGACCGACATTTTGCCGGTTCGTGAGCGTCGCGAGGGGGGCGAGCGAGCCGATTCGGCGTGGCGTCGGCCAAGTCATCGTCCACGTCGTCGGCCGAGTCGTTGACCGTTTCCGCATGGCAAACGCACGTCCCCTGCCGTCGCGCGGCCCAGGGGCGAGGCTGCAGGGTTCGAAGGCGCGAGAGGACAGGGCCGCGAATCGTCGTCCGCGCACCCGCCGCCTCGAGCCTCACAGCGCCGTCCAAACGCCGCCCTTGGCCGACGAGCGAACCGCAGCCTCGATGAAGGCCATGCCTTCGACGCCATCGTCGACCGTCGGGAAGATCACGCCGGCGGGCCCCCCGCCCCTCCCGCGCCGCCAGGATCGCCTCCGCGGCCTCGCGTAGATGTTGGCGAAGCCTTCGAGATAGCCTTCGGGGTGGCCCGCCGGGCACGCGCGACACGCGCTGGTTCGCACCCTCGGCGCCGGCGCCGTTGCGGGTGACGATCTGCCGGTTGCCGCCGAGCGGCGACCAGATCATTCGTTGGTCTGCGCCTGCACCCATTCGATCCCGCCCTTGGTGCCGTAGACCCGGATCTTGAGCCCGTTCTCGTGGCCGGGCGCGACCTGGCTGGCCCAGAGCATGCCCTTGGCGCCGTTGCATAGCGCAGCATGATCTGCACGTTGTCGTCGAGCCGCCGGCCCGGCACGAAGGTCGTCAGTTCGGCGCAGACTTCCGCGACCTCGAGGCCGGTGATGAAATCGGCGAGGTTGTAGGCATGCGTGCCGATGTCGCCGATGCAGCCGCCGGCGCCCGAGCGCGCCGGATCGGTGCGCCACTCGGCCTGCTTGTGGCCGGTATCCTCGATCTTTTCGGCCAGCCAGTCCTGCGGATATTCGACCTGGACGATGCGGATGTCGCCGAGCTCGCCCTTCGCGCACCATCGCGCGGGCCTGCCGCACCAGCGGATAGCCGGTGTAATTGTGGGTCAGGGCGAAGACGAGGCCCGAGCGCTCGCGATCGCCTCGCCAGGCCTCGCGCCTCCTCGAGCGTCGTCGTCAGCGGCTTGTCGCAGATCACGTGGATGCCGGCCTCGAGGAAGGCCCGGGCGGCCGGCGCGTGCAGGTGGTTCGGCGTCACGATCGCGACCGCCTCGATGCCGTCCGGCCGCGCGGCCTCGGCCTTCGCCATGGCGGCGAAATCCGGATAGGTGCGGGCCGGGTCGAGGCCGAGCGCGGCGGCCGAGCGCGCCGCCTTCTCGGGCGTCGAGGACAGCGCGCCGGCGACGAATTCGTAGTGGTCGTCGAGCCGCGCCGCGATGCGATGCACGGCGCCGATGAAGGCGCCTTCGCCGCCCCCCACCATGCCGAGCCGGATGCGCCGGCCCCTGGCCTTGCTGCCCTTCGATCATGGCGTCGCTCCTCAGGTCTTCTTCGACGGCCCGAGCATGCGCTTGTTGCGCGCCTCGTCGGTCGCGCCGCCGGCGAAATCGTCGAAGGCCTTCTCGGTGACGCGGATGATATGGCCGGCGATGAAGTCCGCGCCCTCGCGGGCGCCGTCCTCGGGGTGCTTCAGGCAGCATTCCCATTCGAGCACGGCCCAGCTGTCGTAGCCATATTGCGCGAGCTTCGAGAAGATGCCGGCGAAATCGACCTGCCCGTCGCCGAGCGAACGGAACCGCGCCGCCCGGTCGATCCAGGGCTGGAAGCCCGAATAGAAGCCCTGGCGGCCGGTCGGGTTGAACTCGGCGTCCTTGACGTGAAAGGCCTTGATGCGCTCGTGGTAGATGTCGATGAAGGCGAGGTAGTCGAGGCCCTGCAGCAGGAAATGCGAGGGGTCGTAGTTGATGGCGCAGCGCGGGTGGTTGTCCGCGGCGTCGAGGAACATCTCGAAGGTCGCGCCATCGAACACATCTTCGCCCGGATGGATCTCGAAGCCGACGTCGCAGCCGCCCTCGTCGAAGGCGTCGAAGATCGGCCGCCAGCGCCGGCGCGAGCTCGGCGAACTCGTCTCGATCGAGCCCGGCCGGGCGCTGCGGCCAGGGATAGACGAAGGGCCAGGCGAGCGCGCCCGTGAATGTCACGCTGGCCTCGAGGCCGAGATGGCGCGAGGCCTTGGCGGCCAGCTTGATCTGCTCGACCGCCCATTCCTGCCGGGCTTTCGGGTTGCCTTGCACGGCCGCCGGCGCGAAGGCGTCGAAGGCCTCGTCGAAGGCCGGGTTCACGGCGACGAGCTGGCCCTGGAGATGGGTCGAGAGTTCGGTGATCGCGAGACCATGCCGGCGGCCGTGCCGGCGACCTCGTCGCAATAGGTCTTCGACTCCGCGGCTCGCGCGAGGTCGAACAGGCGCCCGTCCCAGGTCGGGATCTGCACGCCCTTGTAGCCGAGCCCGGCGGCCCAGTCGGCAGATGGCGTCGAGCGAGTTGAACGGCGCGGCGTCGCCGGCGAACTGCGCCAGGAACAGGCCGGGGCCCTTCAGGGTCTTGGGCATGGGTCTCCTCCTCCGGCTTAGCGCGCGGCCCACAGCATGCCGCGCCGCAGGATGGTGCGCATCTCCGGCACCGCGAACTCCGCGGCCACATGGCCGAGCGACGGAATAGAACACCCGGCCCCTGCCGTGCCGCCGCTTCCACACCACCGGCATCACCACGCCGTCGATCCATCGGCGTGCTCGCCGGAGAAGCGTCGTGGTGGCCAGCACCTCGTTGGAGGGGTCGACATGCATGTAATACTGCTCGGACCGGTACGGGAAACTGGCGGCAGGCCCGCCATGATCGGATCGTCCGGCCGGGTGATCTCGACCGTGTAGTCGATGATGTTGCCGGGATGGGCGACCCATTGGCCGCCGACCATGAACTGGTACTCGACCGCTCGCGGAACGCGTCGCCCATGCCGCCGTGGTAGCCGGCGAGGCCGACGCCGCCGCGCACCGCGCGCGGTGAGGTTTTCGACTTCCTCCTTCTCGATCGTCCACATGGTGAAGATCGGCACGATCAGGCTGAGGTCGGCGAGGGCGGGATCGGCGAAGGCCTCGGTGGTGTTCTCGACGCGACCTTGAACCGTCGGCCTCGAGCATGCTCGGCGACGATGTTCGGCGCATTGCTCGGGCTCGTGCCCGCTCCAGCCGCCCCAGACGATCAGGGCCTTGCGCATCGTCTCCTCCCTTTGTCGGTTGCGGCGCATTCGCCGCGTCTCAATCCAGTTCGCCCGGCGCCAGTCCGATCGGCAGCATCGCCGGCCGTTCGGGCCGGCTGTCGATCGAAACAAAGGCGTCAATCGGAGGCGCGTTGAAACGCTTCCATCACTTCGAGCACGTGATAGGCGAGGGCGCCGCTGGCGCGGTGCGCGCGACCGGTGCGGATCGCCTGCGCCGAGATCGGCAATTCCGAGGCTGCGATAATTGCCGTCCGCGAGAGGAGTGTCGGATGGGGGTCACGCGCCGTCCCCGCCGGACGGCGGCGGGCCCGCGCGGCGCGCCAGAAATAGTTGGGGTCGGAGAGGATCATCGTGCCCTTCGGTCGCCGTCATCTCGATCCGCGCGTGCATATGTCTGGCGACGTCGAAGCTCATCGTCACGCTGACCGCCGCGCCGCCGGCAAACTCCAGCGTCCCCGTCACATGGGTGGCGATTTCCACCGGAATACGCGTCCCCTTCAGCGGCTCGCTGGAAATGAGCGCTCGCTGCGCGGCCCAGTCGCCAAGCCGCAGCGGGCCGGACGACCGGCCCGAGGATTGACGCGTAGATGATGTAAAAGGCCCCATGTCGAGCATCGGCCCCCGCCTGCCCGAGATCGTCTAAAAGGCGGGGTTCGGGTGCCAGCGCTCGTGGCCGGGACACATGAAGAAGGATCTTGCGGGACCGCGATGCCCCCCCCGGCCCGAGGCGGCTCCTCCGGATAGCGCCGATTGCCATCCTCGTCGCCGGATGGCCTTCGGCGGCGAGGGCCGCGACCCGCGCCATGTCGATCCGCGTCTCGTCGAGGCGCCGCGCCCCGGGGATCGCCAGCGCGTCGCCGCCGAGGCGTGCCCGGGCCTCGGCCAGGATGGCGGGTTCGGAGGCGACGTCGGCGAGCCGGGCGCCGTCGCTCCGGCCCGTGGGGCGCACCACGAAATCGCCGAGGTCGGGGCCGAGGCCACCGGCGCCGCGGAACAACTCGCCCTTGTGCATGATGCCGAGGCCGAGGCTGCCCTCGAGGCTCACCACGAGGAAGTCGTCGAGCCCGCGCGCTTCGCCGAACCACGCCTCCGCTAGGGTCACGAGGTTGACGTCGCTGTCGATCGACACCGGCAGGCCGAGCCGTCGCTGCAGGTCCGCCGCGAACGGCACGTCGCGCTCGCTGAAGACGGCGCTCTGCCGGCACAGGCCGGTCTGGTGCTCGACGACGCCGGGAAGCCCGACGCAGACGCCCCGCACGGCCGCGATGGCGAGCCCGGCATCGGCCACGCATTGGCGCACGCCGTCCTCGACGAGGTCGGCGATGACCGAGGCGGACTGGCGGCTGATGCGGACCGGCAGGGCGAGGTCGGTGCGGACATCGGCGCGAAAGTTGGTCGCCACCACGGTGATCCGGTCCGGCGCGAGCTTCACGCCCACCACGGAGGCGGCCTCGGGGTTGAGTTCCAGCATGACCCGCGGCCGGCCGCGGCCGGCATCCCGGATGTCCCCCACCTGCTGAGGCACGATCAGGCCGTCCTCGATCAGCGCGGCCGTGATCGCCGACACCGTGGTGGGGCTGAGTTCCGTACGGGCGCTGATCTCCACTCTGGCGATGGGGCCAAACCGCCGCACCGCGTCCACGACGTGGAAGCGGTTGATGGCACGCATCAGTTCCGGATCGGCGGTTTTCATGAAGCGGGTTGCGGTCCGGCGGTGATTATTTCTGTTTCCGCATTAAAAGTCGGACGACGGAGCCTTGTCAACGGGCCACGGGGGTCGTTGAGGTCGGCGACAGTCACGGAGCTTGACTTCCACAGGAGGTTGGAGGCAGATTTTGTCCGTATCTCGAAATATATCGAGGACGGTTTCGGGAGGGGAGAATGCTCAAGCGGGTGACGATCGGCGCATGTGCGTGGCTCGCCATGGCGGCCGCCGCCGCGGCCTCCACCATCACGGTCGCCCATGTCGAGACGGATCCCGGCGCCCGTGCGCTGTGGGACCGCATCGGGCACGACTACACGGCGCTGCACCCCGACGTGACGGTCGTGTTCCAGTATTACGAGAACGAGGCCTACAAGGCCAAGCTACCCACCATGCTGCAGAGCCGCGACCGGCCGAACCTCATCTACAGCTGGGCCGGCGGCGTCATGCGGGCCCAGGCGGAGGCGGGCTTCCTGCGCGCCGTGCCCAAGGCGGACCAGGGTTGGATGCAGACCCTGATCCCGGCCGCCACGACGGCCTACGACGCCTCGGGCACCATGTACGGCGCCCCGATCCTGATGAGCGAGGTCGCGTTCTTCTACAACAAGGCGCTCTTCGCGAAAGCGGGGCTGCGGGCCGAGGATATCAAGTCCTGGGACGATCTCCTGCAGGCCGTGAAGACGCTCAAGACGGCCGGCATCACCCCCATCCTGGTCGGGGCCGGCGAGAAATGGCCGCTGCATTTCTACTGGTCCTACCTCGCCCTGCGGATCGGCGGGCCGGACTTGCTGGCGCGCGCGGAAGCGGGTCGGGACGGCGGTTTCGCCGCCGAGCCCTTCGTCGAGGCCGGGCGCAAGCTGCGGGAACTCGTCGCGCTCGAGCCGTTCCAGGCCGGCTACCAGGGCACGATGGCGCTGCAGGCCGCCGGCCTCTTCGGGGACGGCCGGGGCGCGATGCAGCTCATGGGCAACTGGCTCACCAGCACGCAGAAGACCAACGCGGCGAACGGCAAGGGGCTCGCCTCCGACGAGATCGGCATCTTCGCCTTCCCGGCCGTCGCGGGCGGCAAGGGCGCGAGCGGCGACACGCTCGGCGGCGTCAACGGCCTCCTCGTCACCAAGGACGCCCCGAAGGAGACCGAGGACTTCCTGCGCTTCTTCAGCCAGGCCAAGTACCAGCGCGAGGCGGCCAGCATCGGCGCCTATATCCCGGCCGTCGCCGGCACCGCCGAGGCGATCGTCGACCCCGTGACCAAGGCGGTCGCCTCCGACCTCGCCGCCTCCCGGCACATCCAGATCTTCTTCGACCAGGATCTCGGCCCCTCGGTCGGGCGCGTCGTCAACGATGTCTCGGTCGCCATCGCGGCGGGCCGCATGACACGCCCGAGGAGGGAGCCAAGGCGGTCCAGCAAGCCTGGGACGAGCAGTGAGCCGGCCGCGGCCCCCCGGGACGGCGCGATGAGCGCGCTCGCCGTTCCGCGACGCCGCCGTTACCCGCGCTCCATGGTGGTGACGGCGGCGATCTTCGTTCCGCCGGCCCTCCTGGTCTTCACGCTCTTCGTGACGCTGCCGATGGCGGAAGCCGCGCGCTACAGCCTGTTCAACTGGAACGGATACGGCGTGCCGAGCCGCTTCGTCGGCCTCGGCAACTTCGCCCAGCTCCTCGGCAATGCGGTGTTCCGCCAGGCGGCGCTGAACAACCTCGTGATCGTGGCGGCGTCCGTCGCCATCCAGCTGCCTCTCGCGCTCGCGATGGCGCTGCTGCTGTGCCGCCGCGACATCGGCACGGTGGCGTTTCGGACGATCTTCTTCCTGCCCTACATCCTGGCCGACGTCGCGGCCGGCCTGATCTTCCGCTTCCTGTTCGACGGCGATACCGGCCCCGTCTCCGGCCTGTCGCAGCAGCTCGGCTTCGGGCCCGTCTTCCCGCTGGCCAGCCCCGGGTCCGCCCTGATGGTGCTGGTCGCCGCCATCGTGTGGAAGTACTTCGGCTTCCACATGATGCTCTACATCGCCGGTCTGCAGGGCATCGACGCCTCGCTCTACGAGGCCGCCCGCATGGACGGCGCCAACCGCCTGCAGCGCTTCCGCTTCATCACGCTGCCGGGGCTCGCCCCGATGCTGAAACTGTCGGCCTTCTTCTCGATCATCGGCTCCCTGCAGCTCTTCGACATGGTGATCCCGCTGACCGGCGGCGGTCCCTTCGACCGCACCCACACCATGGTGTCGTTCCTGTATGCCTTCGGGATGGGCCGGATGCGGATCGGCTTTGGCTCGGCGGTGGGCGTGGTCCTGTTCTGCGTCTCGGTCGCCTTCGCCTTCGGCTACAAGCGGGCGTTCATGCGCGATGAGTGACGCCCGCCCGATCCTCGGCGCCCCCCGGCGCACCACGGCGGAGGCCGATGGAGGCGGAACCGTCGGCGCCGCCCGCCCGATGCGTCGCGCCGGCTTCGATCTCTATCCGCCGTTTCGGCTCGCCGCCCTGTTCCTCATCGCCAGCGTCGTGCTGCTGCCGCTGCTCGCCACGGCCCTCGGTGGCCTCAAGGACGCGGGCGAACTCCGCACCAACCCGCTCGGCCTGCCGCACGTCTGGAACTGGGCCAACTACGGCGCCATCCTGGCCAGCCAGCGCTACTGGCAGGTGCTCGGCAACTCGCTCCTGGTCGCCAGCTGCACGGTCGTGCTGACGCTGTCCCTCGCGCCATGGCGGCCTTCGCCTTCGCCCATCTGCGCTTCTTCGGCGAAGACTTCCTGCTCGCCTATCTCACGTTGGGGCTCATGCTGCCGGCCGCGACCGCCATCCTGCCGCTGTTCATCCAGGTGCGCGACCTCGGTCTGCTCGACAGCTACACGGGCATCGTCCTGCCCCAGGCGGCCTTCGGCCTGTCCATGGCGATCCTCCTGCTGCGCAACGGCTTCCGGGCGCTGCCGACCGAGTTGCTGGACGCGGCCCGCATCGATGGATGCGGCTACGCCCGCTACTTCTTCCACATCACCCTGCCGCTCTCCCGCCCCATCCTGTCGACGGTCGGCATCGTGGCCTTCGTGGGCAGCTGGAACAACTATCTCCTGCCGCTGATCCTGCTCAACTCGACATCGCTCTACCCCTGGCCGCTCGGGCTGATGGACTACCAGGGCGAATACTCGACCGCGTGGCAGCTCGTCCTGGCCTTCATCACCCTGACGATCCTGCCCGCCATCGTGGTCTTCGTGGCGGCCCAGCGCCTGATGGTGGCGGGCCTGACGGCCGGCGCCGTCAAGGGATGAGGGCGAGGCGCCGGCGTCGGGCGACGCAAGCCGGCGTGGGACAGCTCTTTTCCCGCTTGACGAGTCTCGCGAAGGATTTCACCATCTCGTAAGACAAATGCAACTTGGTCGAAGACGAGACGACGAACGAGGGCGGTCGGCTCTCGGCGTCTCAGGGGGAAGGAGACGCTGTGCAGGATCGGGCCGCTGGCCGGGATCTCTCCTGATGCGACGGAACCGGTGCTCGAGGCGCGGGGCCTGACGATGCGGTTCGGCGCCGTCGAGGTGCTGAGCGACGTGTCGCTGGCCCTGGCGCCGGGTGAGGTGCACGCCGTCATCGGCGAGAACGGTGCCGGCAAGTCGACCCTGATGAAGATCCTGTCGGGCCACCTCGCTCCGACGGCCGGCGCGGTGGCGCTGGGCGGCGAGGCCGTTGCGCCTCGCCGGGCCCGTCGAGGCGGAGCGGCGCGGCATCGTCCTGGTGCACCAGGAGATCCTCCTCGCCCCGGACCTGTCGGTCGCGCGCAACATCTTCATGGGGCGGGAGCTGCGGCGCGGCCCGCTGGTCGACGACCGCGCCATGGACCGGCGCGCCGCCGCGGCCGTCCGGGCGCTCGGCGTCGACCTCGACCCGCGCCGCCCCGTGTCGCGGCTGTCGATCGCGCAGCGCCAGATCGTCCAGATCGCACGCGCGCTCGACGTCGAGCACCGCGTCGTGATCTTCGACGAGCCCACCGCCTCGCTGACCCCCTTCGAGACCGAGGCCCTGCTCGGCGTCATCCGGGCCCTGCGCGAACGCGGGGTCGCGGTGCTCTACATCTCGCATCGCCTGCCGGAAGTCGCCGAGATCGCCGACCGCATCACGGTGCTGCGCGACGGGCGCGTGGTGGCGCGCCGGCGCGCCGGCGAGGTCGACACGGTGGGGATGGCACACCTGATGGTCGGCCGCGAGATGGCGCGGCTGTTCCCCGAACGCAGCCCCATGCCGGGGGGACCGGCGGTCCTCGAGGCGCGCGGCGTGTCGGTGGCGGGGTTCGCCAGGGACGCGTCGCTCGCGGTGCGCCGGGGCGAGATCCTAGGCCTCGCCGGCTTGGTCGGCGCGGGACGCACCGAACTCTTCGAGGGCATCGTGGGCCTGCGGCCCATCACCGGAGAGGTCCTGGTGGGCGGGGCCCCGGCGCGTTTCCGTTCGGTGCGCGACAGCATGCGGGCGGGGCTCGCCTATGTCACGGAGGACCGCAAGGGCAAGGGCCTGCTGATGCGCCGCGACCTCGCCGGCAATCTCACGCTCGCGGCCCTGAAGCGCTTCTGCCGCGGCTTCCTGCTCGATGCCGCGCGCGAAAGCGCCGGCGCTCGACGAGGCGGTGCGCCGCTTCGACATCCGCGTCCGGGACCGCAGGGCGCTGGCGGGCCAGCTGTCGGGCGGCAACCAGCAGAAGCTGCTGCTCGCCAAGGTGCTGCTCGGCGGCCCCGAGGTCATCGTGGTCGACGAGCCGACGCGCGGCATCGACATCGGCACCAAGGCCGAGATCTACCGGCTGCTCGCCGGCCTCGCCGCCGACAACAAGGCCGTGGTGGTGATATCGTCCGAGATGACGGAACTGATCGGCCTCTGCCACCGCATCCTGGTGATGCGGGAGGGCCGCATCGTCGGGGAAGCCACGGGGGACGAGATGACCGAGCAGAGGCTGGTCGTGCTGGCGACCGGGGCCGATCCCGGCCCGTCGCACGACGCGCCGCGGGCCGTCCCGCATCCCCCACCGGCCCCCTTGCAGCGACGGGACCCTGACGTGACACCCGCAAGCCTCGACGCCCGCCCCGTGCCCCGGCGCCTGCCCCGCCCCGACATCGCCGCCGTGGCGCCCTTCGCGGCGCTGGCGGGGCTGCTGGTGCTCGGCGCCCTGGTGAACCCGAGCTTCCTGTCGCCCGACAACCTCCTCAACGTCCTCACCCGCAGCGCCTTCGTGGCGATCATCGGGGTCGGGGCCACCTTCGTCATCGCGGCGGGCGGGCTCGACCTGTCGGTGGGGTCCATGGCGGCCTTCGTGGCGAGCGTCATGATCCTGTTCATGAACGCCGGCTCGGCCAGCGGATCCACCGGGACGATCGCGCTCGCCATGGCGCTGGCGCTCGGCATCGGGGGCGCCTGCGGCCTCGGCAACGGGCTCGTCACGACGCTCGGCCGCATCGAGCCCTTCATCGTCACGCTCGGCACCATGGGCATCTTCCGCGCCCTCACGGTGTGGCTGGCGGGGGGCGGGTCGATCGCCATCAAGTCCCAGGCGCTGCGGGCCGACTACCGGCCGGTCTATTTCGGGACGGTCGCCGGCATCCCGGTCCCGGTGATCGCCATCGCGCTCGTGGCGGCGCTCGGCGCCTTCGTGCTGCGCCGGACCGCTTTCGGGCGGCATGTCGAGGCGGTCGGCTCCAGCGAGGAGGTGGCGCGCTACTCGGGCGTCAAGGTCGGAGCCGTGCGCACCGCCACCTATGCCATCCAGGGGGTCTGCGTCGCCGCCTCGGTGCTGATCTACGTGCCGCGCCTCGGCGCCGCGACGGCCACGACCGGGCTGCTGTGGGAATTGCAGGCCATCACGGCGGTGGTGATCGGCGGCACGGCGCTGCGCGGCGGCATCGGCCGCGTCTGGGGCACGGTCTGCGGCGCGCTGATCCTCGAAGTCGTCGGCAACATCATGGTGCTGTCGAGCTTCGTCAGCGAGTATCTCATCGGCGCCGTCCAGGGGGCCATCATCATCGTGGCGATGCTGCTGCAGCGCTCGCTGCTGCGCCGTGGCCCCTGACGGCACCATGCGGAAGGCCGGGGCGGGCGGAAACGCCGGCCCCGCGGCCGACCAGGAATGCGTGCGGGGCCAGAGGCCCCGCAGCGGGCGAGGGGCGGCCCATGGCAACGACCCCTGGGGAGAGACGACATGAGGACATCGTTCACGGGGGCCGGGCTCCTGGCTCTGGCGAGCGCCGCCCTGCTGCCGGGCGCGCCGGCCGGAGCGGCGGACCGCAAGGTGACGATCGCGGTGTCGATCCCGGCCGCCGATCACGGCTGGACGGGCGGCGTCGTGTTCCAGGCCGAACGCGCCCGCCAGCTGCTCGAAGCGCGCCATCCCGGGCTCAAGATCATCGTCAAGACCTCGCCCGACGGCGCCTCCCAGGCCAATGCGCTCGAGGACCTGACCACCCAGGGCATCGACGCGCTCGTCACCCTGCCGCAGAACTCGGACGAACTCACCGATCCCATCCGCCAGGTGAAGAGCAAGGGCATCTTCGTCACCGTGGTGGACCGCGCCCTGTCGGATCCCGCCATTCCCGACCTCTACGTCGCCGGCAACAACCCCGACGTCGGCCGCGTGGCGGGCGAATACCTCAAGAAGAACCTCGCGTCCGGCAACGTCGTGGTGATCCGCGGCCTGCCCATCGTCATCGACGAGGAGCGCCAGAAGGGCTTCGACACCGCCATCGCGGGAAGCGGCATCAAGGTGCTCGACAAGCAGTTCGGCAACTGGTCGCGCGACGACGCCTTCAAGGTGATGCAGGACTACCTGTCGAAGTACCCCAAGATCGATGCCGTCTGGTGCCAGGACGACGACATGGCGGCGGGCGTGCTCGAGGCCATCAAGCAGGCGAGCCGCAAGGACATCCGCCTCGTGATCGGCGGCGCCGGCATGAAGGAGATGATCAAGCGCGTCGCCGACGGCGACCCCATGATGCCGGTCGACGTGCTGTATCCGCCCGCGATGGTGGCGACCGCCATGGAGCTGACGGTGGGCAACTTCTACGACCAGGTGCCGGTGCGGGGCCGCTACATCCTCGACGCCACGCTGGTGACGAAGGACAACGCCAAGCAGTTCTACTTCCCCGACTCGCCGTTCTGAGCGGGACCGCAGGATGACGAAAGCGGCCGGGCCTCGCGCCGGGCCGCTCCGTCAGACCACGCGGTCGTTGCGCACCGACAGGTCGACGAGGCGCCGCAACCCCGCGGGCAGCGCCTCGGCATAGGCGTCCCAGACGATGCGGTTGTTGTCGAACTCGTCCGTCGACATCAGCATGCCGGTCGGCACCCGGCGGTACCAGTAGAGCGACTCGGGGATCGACAGGATCGACAGGCCCGCCAGGGCGGCGCGGGCATGGAGGTGCCAGTCCTCGTAGCCGACGCCGCGCCGCTCATGGAACAGGCCGACCCGGTCGAACACTTCGCGCCGGTAGATGCCGGTCGCGTCACCGAAGACGTTGACCGACAGGCCGAGTTCGACCGAACCGCCCGGGAAGCCCCAGCGCTCGGCGGCGTGGAGGTCGCCGAGGTCGGGTTCGCCCGTGGGGTCGCGGAAGATCGACATCTGGCAGGTGACGATGTCGGCGCCGGTCCGCGTCATGACGGCGTCGAGCCGCTCGACGAGATGCGGGAAGGCGAGGTTGTCGTCGTCCATGAAGACGATCCGCTCCGCCTCGGTGGCGAGGACGCCGGCGTTGCGCGCCGCGCCGAGGTAGCGGTTCGGCTGGCGCAGCACGGTGAGGCGGAAGGGCCAGACGCGGCGCTCGACGGCCGAGAGACCCGCGACGGCCTCGGGCGAGGCGCTGCCGTCGTCGACGAGCACGAGGTCGAAATCGGTGCGGGTCTGCGCCGCCAGCGATTCCAACGTTTGTTCGAGCAGGGCCGGCCGCTCGTAATGGGTGACCACGACGGCGATGCGGGCCGGGGCGCCGGCGACCGGAGACGGCGCGGGACGGGGCGGCGCGGGACGCGCCGGGGCGAGCGCCTGGAGGGTATCGAGCCAGCGTTGCGCGACGTCCGCTTCGTCGTAGGCCGGGCGCGCGGGCGCGAAGGCCCCGCCCAGCACGTCGCCGATCCGGGCCGCCAGCGCGGCGGCGCGGGGCTCGACCAGCACGCGGGCGACGTCGTCCCCGGCGACGAGTTCGGGGATGCCGCCCGTGCGCGTCGACAGGAACGGGATCTCGCGGCGCAGGCATTCCGAGATGACGCAGGGCGCGTTGTCGACGAGCGAGGGGATCACGGCGAGGCAGCGCTGGTCGCGCAGGAAGGCCTGGGCGGCGCCGGTGTCGAGGTCGGTCTCGAAGCGCAGGCGCTCGGCGAGCCCGGGCCGCCGCAGCGCCACGGCCGCGCGGATCGTCTCCGGCGTATGGGAGGTCGGCTTGCCGAGGAACACGACGTCGAAGTCCCGGTCCGCCAGGACGTCCGCCGTGATCGCCTCGACGAAGAGGTCGACGCCCTTGCGGGTCTCGAGCCGGCCGAAGAAGGCGATGCGGTCGACCCGTTCGAGCGCCCTGCCCCGCCGCTCCGGCCAGCCATCCTCGGGGTCGGACCACAGATAGAGCGGCACGGCATCGACGCGGCCCGCCAGGGGTTCGCCGCTGGCGAGCAGCCAGTCGCGCATGTGGCGCGACGGGCACAGGATGGCGTCGGCCTCCGCGAGGGAGACCCGCTCCATGTGGAGATGGGCGAGCGTGCGCTGGTCGCGCGCCAGGGCGCGGTTGGCGTCGAGCAGCCAGCCGGTCGGGCCGTGGGCGATGACGGCGAGCGTCGTCGCCGCGAAGGCGAGGCCGGCGCGCTTGGCGACGATGCTGGCGAAGGCCGGCCCTTCCCAGTCCTGGAACAGCGCGACGTCGAGGTCGAGCCCGCGCAGGTATTCGTAGATGACGCAGGTCTCGCGCAGCCAGAGCGGGTAGATCTCGCCCGAGCGCGCATCGAGATGCGTGAGGGTGACGCCGGCGGCCTCGCACCGCCGGATCCAGGGGCTCGTGTAGTCGATCCACGACGCGCCCGTATAGACGATGGTGACGGCGTGGCCCGCATCCGCCAGGAACAGCGCCAGATGGGTGGTCGCGGTGCCGATGCCGCCGTTCTTGTGCGCGCCCAGGAGTTCGCCCGTCACGAAGCCGATGCGGAGCGGCTGGCCCACCGTCACGCCCGCCGCCCCAGAAGGCGCGCCAGGGCCCGCAGCGGCGCCGTGACGCGCCAGGACGTCGAGGCCTGGAGCGCCGCGAGCCGGGCCTCGGCGGCCTCGCGCTCGGCGCGGAAGGCCTCCTCGCGGGCGGCCCGGTCGGCGTAGAGGGCGCTGGCCTCGGCCTCGCGTTCGGCGAGACGGGTCTCGAGCCCGGCGAGGCGCGTGGTCTCGCCCTGCAGGCTCACGATCTGCCGGTCGCGCGAGCCGAGCGCGTGCTGGAGCGCCGTCCTGTCGGCATTGGCCTGCGTCAGCGCCGCGAAGCTGCGTTGGCCGGCCTCGCGCAGCCGGGCCTCGGCGGCGAGCGACAGGCCGAGGCGCGCGCGCTCGGTGCCGCTCTCCTCGTAGAACCGCCACACCAGGGGATAGAGGCCCTCCAGCGTGGCGAGCAGGTCGCCGACGCCGCCGATCCGCTCGGCATAGTCGGCATGGATGGCATCGATGCGCGAGCCGACGTCGCCCCCCGCGCAGAGTTCGGCGTAGCAGGCCGACGCCAGGGCGGCGAGATCGAGCCCGCGCAGGTTGCGCACGTCCGGCTCGACGAGCGGGTGATGGCCTTCGGCGCGGTCGTTGCCGTGCAGGAAGGCGTCGACCGCGCGTTCGGCCTCGGTGCCGAGGCCGGGCCAGGCGATGCCGAGCGTGCCGCCGATCCGCTCGACCGTGCCGCGCCAGTCGGCCAGGAGGTCGGCGTAGCGCAGGAAGACGCGGGCGTGGCCGCGCGAGCCGCGGGCCGCCGCCAGCGTGTAGCGCAGCCACACGGCCTCGCCGCGCGGCCGCACCCAGGCATCGTAGGGGATGGTCTTCAGGTGGCGGCGGCGCAGCGATTCCGCGACATCCGCCGGATGGCGCAGCGGCAGCACGTGGACCACCCTGTAGCCGGCGCCGGCGAGGGCGCGGTTCCACACGGGGGCCAGAAGCGCGGTGCGGGGGTCCTTCAGCACGATGAGCGGCGCGTCGCCGAAGGAGCGGGTGACGAGCTGCGCCGCCGCATCGGTGAAGCGGGCGGCGGCCTCGCTGTCGAACCACTCGGGCGCGATGTCGGCGACGCCGTAGAGGTCCGAGCCCGCATCGGCCAGCATGCGGTCGTTGAGGTCCACCATGCCCTGGGGTTCCCAGTGGCCGTGGGGATTGCCCTCGTTGGCGGGCACGAGGTCCTGCGGCAGGGCGGCACCGAGCAGCGACAGCGTCCGGGCCAGGGCCGAGGTGCCGTTGCGGTGCATGCCGGTGATCAGGACGGCCGTGCGTGCGCCGGCGCCCTCCGGCGCGCGGCGGAGAGTCCCGCCGCCGAAATCTGCCGCCAACCCGCGTCCTCCCGAAAGACCGTCTCTCGTGGCCCAGCCCTATAGGGCCGGGCCCGCCGCTTGGCCAGCCTCAGCGCTCGTGCGCGGCCTGGGACGAGGCTTCCCAGATCGGTGCCAGCAGGTACTGGATCACCCGGCGGCTGCCGGTCTGGACCTCGGCCGTCACCATCATGCCGGGCATGAGGGGGACATCCTTGCCGTCGGCATTGATGACGCTCTGGTCGAGCTGCACCGTCACCGGATAGACGAGGTTCTGCACCTTCTGGCTGCCCACGAGGGCGGAGCCGTTGATGGGCCGCGCGAGGGTGCTGGCGTCCGAGGAGGCCGTGGCCTCCTGCGAGTCGACCGCCTCGTTGGAGATGCGCCGCACCACGCCCTTCAGCGTGCCGTAATGGCTGAACGGGAAGGCCTCGACCTTGAGCACGACCTCCTGGTCGGGCTTGATGAAGCCGATGTCCTGGTTCTGCACCAGCGCCATCACCTCCAGGGCGCCGCTCGAGGGCACGATGATCATGAGGGGCTGGCCGGAGGTGACCACCTGCCCGACCGTCGTCACGGCCATCTGCTGCACGGTGCCGTCGATCGGCGCCACGATGCGGGCGTGCTGGGCCTTGTCGTTCGCCTTGACGAAGGTCTGCTCGACATCGTCGCGCTTGCGCTCGGCGTCGGACAGCTTCTGGTTCTGGGTCGCGAGGAAGTCGCGCTTGGCCTGGTCGAGCCGGCGGCGCAGCGACACGGCGGCGGCGTCGTTCTCCAGCATCTGCCCGCGGTCGTCGGCGAGGTTGCGCTGTTCGTTGTCGAGCACCTGGCTGGCGTCGAGCACGGCCGCATGCGAGCCCGACTGATGCGCCTCCAGCGTCTGCTTCATGTTGAGCTTCTCGCTCAGCGAGGCGATGACCTTCTCGCGCGCCGTGATGCCGTCCTTGAGGCGCGTCGTGCGCGCCGTCTTCTCGGCGAGCTGGGCCTGCAGGCTTTCGACCTGGGCCTGGTACTGGGTCATCTCGGCCTGGAAGACGGCGTCGTCGCGCCGCCGGTACACGTCCGACACGTCGGCCGGGTAGATGATGGCCGAATTGGCGATGCCGCCCTGGACGTCGAAGATCTCGGTGGTGCGCCGGGCGATCTCGGCATGGAGCGACTGCAGCTCGGCCGAGGCGGCGGCGCGGTCGGCCTGGCTCTGGGTGGCGTCGAGCGCGACGAGGAGATCGCCGGCCTTGACCTTGGAGCCGTTCGACGACCGCGATCTCGGAGACGCGCCCGACGTCGAGCGGCTGCACCACCTTGGAGCGGCCGCTCGGCTGGATGCGGCCCTGCGCCTCGGCGTAGATGTCGATCTTGGCGAACGAACTCCAGGCGATGGCGGCCGCCAGCATGCCGCAGATGGTCCACAGCATGAAGGACATCTTGGGCGACGCGGGCGTCTCGAGGATCTCGAGATGCGCCGGCAGGAAGTCGGTATAGGCCGAGCCGGGCTTGGACTCGACCGGGCCGGGCCGCACCAGGGCCGGGAGCCGGGCGATCACGGCGGGCAGCTTGGCGCGGCGCGGCGCCGGGAGCGGGACGGGCGTGCTCATGCGGCTGCGCTTTCGCCGGCCTGGATGCGCCACAGGCGGCCGTAGAGGCTGGTGGGCAGGGCGAGAAGCTCGTTGTGCGAGCCGTCCTCGACGATCGTGCCGTCCTGCACCGCGATGATGCGGTCGCAGCCGCGCACGGCCGCGAGGCGGTGGGCGATGATGATCACGGTGCGGCCGTGCACGATATGGCGCATGTTCTCCTGGATGATGCGCTCGCTCTCGTAGTCGAGCGCCGAGGTGGCCTCGTCGAGGATGAGGATGCGGGGGTTGGCGGCGAGCGCCCGCGCGATGGCGAGGCGCTGGCGCTGGCCGCCGCTGAGGTTGGCGCCGCGCTCGACGATCATCGTGTCGTAGCCGAGCGGCAGGCGGTTGATGAACTCGTCCGCCCCCGACAGGCGCGCCATGGCGATGACCTGGGCGCGCGACATGGCGGGGTTCACGAGGGCGATGTTCTCGTGGACGGTCTTGTTGAACAGCAGGTTCTCCTGCAGCACGACGCCGACCTGGCGGCGCAGCCAGGCGGGATCGACCTGGGCGACGTCGATGCCGTCGACCAGGATCTGCCCGCGCTCGGGCGTGTAGAGCCGCTGGACGAGCTTGGTCAGCGTCGACTTGCCCGAGCCCGAGGGGCCCACGATGCCGATGACCTGGCCGGCGGGGATGGCGATGTTGATGTTCTTCAGGATCTCGCGCCCGCCCGCCTCGTAGCGGAACGTCATGCCGCGGATCTGCACCTCGCCCTTGGCGGGCGGCAGGTGCGCCTGGGCCATGGAGGTCGATTCGGGGAAGTTGTTCATGATGTCGCCCAGCCGGTCGACCGAGATCTGCACCTGCTGGAAGTCCTGCCAGAGCTGGGAGAGGCGCAGGATCGGGCCCGTCACCTGGCCGAAGATCATGTTGAAGGCGATGAGCCCGCCGACCGTGAGGTCGCCGTTGATCACCGCCTGGGCGCCGAAGAACAGCACGGCGGCGGTGGACAGCTTGGACACGTACTGGAAGGCGTTCTGGCCGACGTTGGCGATCGACACCGCATCGAAGGACGAGCCCACATAGGCGGCGAGCCGCTCCTCCCAGTCCTGCCGCAGCACGGGCTCGATCGCCATGGCCTTCACGGTCTGGATGCCGACGATCGATTCGACCAGGAACTGCTGCGACAGCGCGCTCTTGTTGAACTTGTCCTTCATGCGCTCCATCAGCAGCGGCCGCATGATATAGCCGATGACGACGTAGACGGGCAGCGACAGGAGGGCGATCACCGACAGGAAGGGCGAATAGGCCACCATGACGACGATGAGCACGACCGAGAAGATCACGTCGAGCCCGGTCAGCAGGGCCGAGCCGGTGAGGAAGTTGCGGACCTGCTCGATCTCGCGCATGCGGGCCACGGTCTGGCCGGTGGCGCGCGTCTCGAAATAGTTCAGCGGCAGCCGCACCATGTGGTCGAACAGCTTGGCGCCGAGTTCGACGTCGATGCGGCTCGTCGTGTGGGTGAGCATGTAGGTGCGCAGCCACGTCAGCAGCGCCTGGAACAGCCCGACGAGGCACATCCCCAGGATGACCATGTAGAGCGTCGACATGCCCTTGTGGGTGAGCACCTTGTCGATGACGATCTGGAACAGCAGCGGCGAGGCCAGCGTGCAGAGCTGGATGAACAGCGACGCCACGATCACGCTGCCGAGGGGCTTGCGGTAGCGCCACAGCGAGGGCAGGAACCACGCCAGCGAGAAGGAGCCGACCTCCTGCTTCAGCGAGGCGCGGCGGGCGAAGAGCAGCAGCGTGCCGGTCCAGTCCGGCGCGAGTTCGTCGTCGCTGAGGTTGCGGACCTCGCGCGTCACGGCATTGACGAGGCGCATCTTGCCGTCGTCGTGCCGCCGGCCGTAGATCCAGAACGACCCGTCCTTCATCTCGAGCATGGCGGGCAGCGGCACGCCGACGAGCGCCTTGGCGGGCTGCTTGATCAGCCGCCGAGCCTTGAGCTTGACGAGCTTCGAGGCCCGCACGACCTCGACTGAGGAGCAGGGCTTGGTCGCCGAGGCCCATCTCGTGGCGGACCTGGTCGACGTCGCAGGCGAGCTTGTGGAAGTTGGCGACCAGCGCCAGCGACGGAAGGCCCGTGTCGGCCGCGGCTGGGCGAGGGCGGCTTGCGGATCTCCCAGGAGGGCTGGCGGCGGAGACTGCGACAGGGCGCCTTGTAGCTTCGGTTGCTCCGTCACGGTGCTCACTGACATTCAGGCGATCCAATCGAACGGCGGAGGCTCACGACGGCCTCCTCATACATCGCAAGCGCGAGCCCTGTCATCCGCCGAGGCCCACATCCAACATCGCGCTGGCTGACGCGCACCTCGCCCTTGCATGCCCAGCGATTGTGGCGGGATCGAGGGTCCGTTTGTTGGAACAGGCCCAGGTGTGTCATGCCCGGTCGACCCGTCCTCTGCCAAAACTCCTCCAGGGCTGACGCGAAGCTTGCGTAGCCGTAACCGCTCGCCGTCGCCCGGGCGGCGGACTGTAGCCGTCCGACGACGGGCTGCCGCGCCTCGACCAGCGCCATGGCGCGCGCCAGGCTTTCCGCGCAGGCGACAACGTCATCCTCACCGACCCAAAGTCCGTTCACCGGCGTTGCATATTCCAAACCGCCGAGTCCGGTGAACCCGACGACGAGGCAGCCGCTCGCCATAGCTTCGAGCGTCGACATGCCCAGTCCCTCGAGCCGGCTAAGGCTGAGGAAGATCGACGCCTGCCCCATGATGGCGGCAACCTCGGCCTCGGACTTGTCCTGGATCACGGCCCAGCGCCACGGGGCGGTGCCCACATGCAGGCGCCGCAGCATGGTCTGGATGGCCCGGAACTCCAGCGGCCGCTTGGCGGGCGAGCAGGCGATCGACAGCGTCTTGTCGGTCGGACGGAAGATTCGATCGTCGGCGAAGGCGGGCACGACCTCGATTGCATGATGCGGCATGAAGCGGGCCAGCCAGTTCGCCGCGCTCCGGCTGCAGGCCATGTAGTCGCCGAAGCGCAGGGCCTCGTCGGGCGGCAGCAGGCCGACGCCCTGGGAGGCCGCGTAAAAATGGTTCTGGCAAAACACAACCTTGCGGTGAGGCGAGGCGCCGAACTGCCGCATGGCACCCGACGCATCCTCCGGAAAGACGAGGATGTCGTCGTCGCGGAAGGCGCTTCCCAGGTCCAGCGCCGCCGCATGGTCGATCCAGGACGGGATCGCGGAGCCCTGCGGCATCCAGGCAACGGCGTCGAAGCCCATGCGGCCCAAGGCTTCGACGTGGCGCAGGGCAACCTTGTGGCCGCCACGCGGCGTACCTGTCCCCAGGACGAGATAGACGATCCTCGGCATCAAGCGCCTCTCTCGCTGCCATCTGCCACGATTTCTGGTCTGAGATATCGCACTGATCAACTATCCTGGCTGGCCTGATCACACGCTTCGGCCCACCCGCACCGAGGCTGAAGATCGATGAAGGGCGTCCGTTGATCGCAGGTCGAGCGGCACGGGGCCGCTGAGGCCGACGAGCCCTCCCCGTGAGCGTGTCATCGGTTCCGACGCTTGTAAACTTCTGGTCGCCAGGGAAGCGTTCGTCAAAGCAACCCGAGATACCGCCACCTTTCGAATTTCGACTCCAACATGTCGATCGTGAGCGCTCCCGGACCCGAAGACGTATCGGCCGAGATGGCGTCCGAACGAGGCTCCGCAAGCAAAGCTTCCTGCTCAATGATTTGTTGATCCGTAACTTCGGGATTGAGAAGCGCCGCCGTGATGATCCGACTGTCCTGCTCGGAAAAATTCAGTCCCGATCCGATTTTCGCGCAGGCATAGCATGCGCTCGGAGATCCACTGACTGTTCGATGAGCGAGCACAGCGTTAAACCGCTTCGCTGCAGTCGCGTCGTCATCGTTGTTGGCTGCAGTCGGCTCAACCCAACCAGTGTGCATGAGGACGGTCGCTGTGTTACGTGCAAAGGTCGCGTCAGCCGAAAGCTCTCCAAGCTCGACGTCACGCGTCTTCATGATGTCAAGAGCGTGCATGTAGATCGGGTTTCCCATCTGCAGTTGCCCGCGCGGATATATTCGCCACCATCTCGATGTCGAAACGTGACTTCGTCAAAGTAAACTTCAGCTCTTTAAGCCGTTGATGCCAACTATTTGGAGGATAAGACACCGGACCCCTCACATACACATCTTGCCGAAAAGTTGTATTGAGTGCCATGTCTTTAATGCACTCTCGAAGGCCCTGGTCCCTTTCATTATCGAAATATGTCGAACCTCGTCCTTCAAGGAATAGGCGCTGACGTTCTCACCTGGGCGCGCCGAGCCAACAAAGGACAGCTTGCATTCACCCATAGTCGTCAACATATCTTGAGCATACATCGGGACCCAGTGGCCGTTCAGATACTCGTGAGCGAGATAAGACACATTGCTCTTCAATAGATCGTCAATTTTCTTACTCATCGCTTGGTTCAGCTCAAAGTAGGCCAATCCAGAGTCGCGCAGGGTCTGAATCTTTTCAGTGTATCCAGCACGCTACGAGACCCGCCGCCGGAAGCGACATGGAAGTCGCGGAATATCTTCTGCAAACCAGCGATCTGCCCCCAGCCCACCATGCAATTGTAGGCAATGTAGAGCAAACCACCTGGCTTCAGCTTCGTGAGAATGATTTTCTTCAAGCTGTCCTGTTGGGCCGGACCATCCACGTGTAAACGCCATGGATGGCAATGATGTCACATTCAGGGAGTGAGGTTGGGTCCGCCGCGAGCGCGTCAAACGAGCTTTCGAGGAACTCCACGTTCGTGAGGGCCGCTTCGGCCGCGAGCCGTTTCGAATTCACGACATGCGAGGGATTAAAATCAACGCCTATAAAGTGAGCCTGCTGGATTACTGGCAGCAAGTAAGTTTAATCCAAAACCTTGCCCCGATCCAAGCTCGAGGTAAACGGGCGAATGCAACGAGAGAGCCACGTTCTGGAGCTTGCAGATTGTGTCCAGCCAGGTCGGCGACATCTGCCGACTGAAGTGCGAGACGTACTCGATATCGGTGACGTATCCCTGACCCCAATCCATACCGCTCTCCCGCATCACATCAAACATCAGTCACAATCTGTCGACATTCCGAAACAAATGGCGAGGTATTCAGATTTTAAAGAGCAGCACGAACCAAGCAGCATGTTTAGTTTGCTACTTCGCCATTCAGAAATGCTGATACATAATCAAGACGGAACGGCCTGCCGGTCCGCGTGCCTTTGCAGCAGCCACGCAGCACGGTCTTTCACGGGATGATACAGTTGACCCAGCACGCTTGCCGGCCTTGGCGAAAACGGCGGGCAGACGAAAGTGCCCGGTGCCAGCCCTCGGGCAGTCGGCGTGTTGGAATAAAAGCGACCTTCAGCTCCCTCCGGCGTAAACTCACCGTCACCCCCGAGGTCGGCAATGGTCAGGCCGTAGCTCTGAAGCACGCTCGGCACAAGCGTCTCGTCGTGACCCGCCCAGCCTTTGGCATAGGCGCGATCAATCGTGCTGAGCGCCCTCGGGGATAGCCGAGCGATCGGCATGAACGCGCGGACGCGACGCAAAGGTCGCCACTCGTGCCATGGCTTGGCGAGAGTCGGCCACCAGCCCCAATCCGGCCGTATATCCGGGCGGTAAAGGGTAGTGGTCAGAAGGTCGGCTGCATTGTCTTCAAATGTCCTGAAAAAGTCGCGCCACTCGCCATCGTAGAGGACGTCATATTCGATGCGCCAGTAGGCGGAATGCCCGGGCCGCGCATGGAAGAAGGCCAGGATGGGGAAGGTCGTGTTGCCCTGGTCGAGCGGGCGCTGCGGGTCGTAGACGCGGAAGGGAAAGCGGGTTGCGAGGTCGGCGAAAGTGAACGAGGAACCGGTCGGCGCCGGCGAGTTCGGGCGCCTCGACGAAGTCGCCACGGCTGTTGTCGTATAGGAAGACCGGATGAAACCCTTGACCCGCGCAGGATCGATGCAGCGCCGTCCAGCCCGCCAGCACGTCGGGATCGAGGCGATGCGCCATGTAGAGGAGCGCCGGACCCTTTGGCCGGCGACGTCATGCTGCCTCCCCGCGCGAGCCACCTCGACGATGCCCATCTTGGCCAGGAAGGCGACACTGTCCGGATCACCCCGCACAAGCGGCATGGCGTGCAGGCCGCTTGCAGCCCTGCGACCGTCACGCCATCCGGGTGCTTCGTCAGCACGGCTATGAGGCGAGCGACGACGGGTTCACTGGGGAGAACCGGAGCGGCATAGCTCACGCTCTTTAACCCTGTGCGGAAAATCGCGTCCTCGCTCGTGGCGGCGTTGCCAAGGCTGATCCGCGTCGCCGGGCCGATGGCTGCCGATGGGAAGGTGCTGAACAAGCCGAAAGGTCATGCCGGTCGGGCCGCCGGGCGCGGGACTCCTCGCCGGGCACGCAGGGAACCCGCACGCCGTCGTTCTCCCAACTCCTCCCACAGCGCCATCTACCGACGGAAGATCGAATGCCCAATCGTAAATCTCTGCCGCACGTTTGCGCCCGGCCTCGCCCATCGTCCGGCGCAGGTCCGGCGATGTGATCAGCCTGCGGTAGGCTTCTGCGGCGGCCTCGACGTCTACGGCGGTGAACAGGCTCGCCTCGCCGATGTAATGGTCGTAGTCGGCCACGCCAAGGTCGAAACGGTCAGCGAGATCGCCGCCGGAGCCCGGCGGTGGCGTATGTACGGGGACGCGAAAGCCGTCGACCCCGTCCCGTACCGTGTCCTTGTAGCCGTTCCAGTCGCTCACGACGCATGGCAGGCCCGCCGCCATGGCTTCGACCGGCGTCAGGCCGAAGGTTTCCTGAATATTGTCCGACAGCGAGGTGAAGATGTCGGCCGCCGGCCCAGGCCCGTGGCCCGTTGGCAGGATCCGCACCGTCGACGACGACGAGCCGCACCGAAGGTGCGAAGCGCGCCGCCTCGGCCCGGAAGGTCGCCGCGATGGCGTCATTGGGGAACTGGCCGAAGATCATCAGCGCGACCGGCGTCCACGCTGGCCTCGCAGGCACGCTCCAGCCCGAGCAGCATGGGCATGCGGTGGGCCTTGGCGTGGAATGTGAGACGCCCGGCAAACAGCACCGCGACCTCGTCCGTGCGCGAGCCCGACAGCCGTTCGGGCGGCTGCCCGCTCTCGGCCGAAGCGGCGAAATCGCCGACGTGGACGCCGAGGGGGATCAACGGGAACTGCGGGAGCGGGACGGTTGTGGCCCCGATGCGTCGCCGGAGGTGCTCGGACCGCGCCTCGACGAGCTTAGACACGACGTCCCGCGCCACGCGCGATGTGCAGATGACCGCGTCCCAAGGATAGAGCGGTAGGTCCGGCAGCGCCGCGAGGGCTGTCATGGCGCCCTTGGAGCAAGTGTGTGAGTGACGCCGCAAAGGCTATAGGCACGGGCACCGGATCTTTGTTGCCGCTTCCAGGCATCATCACTCAAGGCTGGGTCAGCACGATAGAGGATGTCGAACCGCGCTAGACCTTCCGGCTGGGATGACGCGACGAAGTGGACCCGTTGCGGCTGCGGCGTGAGTTGACCTAGGTCCGCCGCGAAAACCTCGGCAAGCTCGCGCGTTGAGGTGTAGCAGCCGATTTCGGAGAACGACGATACAGCAAGGGCTCGCAAAAACCCCAGGCCAGCTGCTTGCCGCCCCATGACTTTGCCACGCAGGTCGTAAGTGCCGGGGGCATAGGTCAGCGAGATCTTCATGGCAAAATGTCTAAAAATGAAAGGAAAAGGGGAGGCGGTTACCCGCCTCCCCCTTCAGAAACCCCGAAGCGATCGAAGTCTTAGATGCTATCGGTCTTCGCGATCGCGCCCAACTGGTTGACACCGATGAGGTAGTCGCCAGTGCTGAAGGCCTTATCGCCGTTCACGTCAACGACGAGGTAGTTGGCGCCACCGTAGCTGAAGATGTCAGCGGTCTTCGCCGTTGCAACCGGCTCGTCCGCAGCCAGAACAGCAGTCGCAGCCTGCGCCAGTGTCTCGGTGCTCGTCTTGTTATTCTGCGAGGTGTTCACGGTCGTTACGGAGTTCGCGAAGTTCCCGGTCGCTCCAAGCTTGAGCGAATCCTTGCCGGACACGAAGTCCGTCACGCTGTCGACAAAGGTGCCGTTGGCGGCAGCCGTGTTGCCATAACCCTCAACACCAGTAGCGAGCCCAAAGTTAAACGTGTCGTTTCCAAGGCCACCGGTCAGCGTGTCGACCGCAGTCGGCACGTTAGCAGCCCCGGATCCCACAGGCGCCGTCGAAGCGAAGATGGAGTCGTTTCCGCCGCCGCCGACCAGCAAATCACGGCCGGTCGACCCAGTCGCATCGATCAGATTGGCCGAGTCGGCCGCCTGGCCCGTCGTGTCCGAACCACCATAGATCGAGCTCTGACCCGATCCGCTGTACGTAATGCTGTCAGAGTCGAGGCCACCGAAGATCAGGTCGTTGCCCGTCGCGTTGGCGCCCGTCACTGTGATAAGGTCGTTGCCCTTGCCACCGTAGATCGAGTTGTTTCCGCCGCCCTGAGCGACAATCTGATCATCGCCCAGGTCTGCCGATACCAGGCTTCCAGCTGAAGTCGCAGCGGTGGTCAGTGTGATCGAGTCATTACCCTTGCCGCCGTGAATGGAATCACCACCACCATTGCTACCTTGGATCAAGTCATCGCCAGCGTTAGCATTGATGGTCGACCGCGACCCGAATCCACCGAAGATCGAGTCGTTACCGGCGCCACCGGTGACGCTGTTGAACACGCCAGCACCAAGATTGATCGAGTCGCCACCACCGCCAGCGAAGACGACGTCCGAGACCCGAATCATTGAGCAGGTTGATGTTGTTGCTTGCGTCCGTCAGATCGGTGCGTCGCATTGCCGGTTCCACCGTAGACCGTGTTCGCGCCGATGCTGAACGTGGTCGGCTGGATCGTGTCGCTGCCCGTTCCACCGTAGATTAGAGCGCTGGTGAGATCGGAGGCGCTACCCGAGCCGAACGAAATAAAGTCGTTGCCCATACCGCCATAAAGGGAGTCCTGACCGCCGCTGCCAACGATGTTGTCGTCGCCCATCTGACCAAGGATGAGATCCGCAGCGGAGGTACCCGAAAGATTGTCGTTACCCGACGTGCCCGTAATCGTAGCCATTCTAGATCTCCTACCCGAGGGCGTTGCCTAACCCCAGGCAACTAGCCCAAGGCGTGTTGAACGAGAACCCGGCCGCTAGGCGTGCTCTGGGACCCGGGTCGTAGGTAGCCCAGGCGCTGATCGCCTGCAAGGGATTCGAAGACTTCGTACCTGCCCAGCAAACTGCACGCTGTGCTCGGCATGCCACAATGGACCGGCAACCCTAACGTCATGTCACGCCCGGTCGGCCGAGCCTGATCCCCGCGCCGCGGTCAGCCGGTCTGCTCGCGCCAGAAAGCGAGTGAGCGCCTCCGTCATGCTGTCTGCCCCGAATCCCGCGGCAGTCCTGTGCCCTGCCTTGATCATGTCCCGGATCTCGCCCCGCCCGGAGCGCATCAACGCATGGCTTCGGCGAGCGCGTCGGCGCAGCCGACGAGATCGCCCTCCGATCGCCAGAACCCGTTGCGCGGCGTCGCATAGTCAAGGCCGCCGCCGCCGTGGAAGCCGACAACGAGTGCCCCGGCGCTCATGGCTTCGACCGGAGGCAGGCCGAAGCCCTCGCGATGCGACATGGACAAGGAACACGGCGCAGCGCCGGAGCGTACCGAGCGCCTCAGCATGGTTCAGCCCGTCGATCGCGACCCATCCGACGCCGGCATGCACGGGGTACTTGCGGCGGAAAACATCGAAGATAATCTTGAATCGTCGGCAGCCTTGCGCGGCATATAGGCGATCGCGAGATGGCGCGCCGCGTCCATCGGCGGACACGGATCCACGACGCAAGGGATGACGGCGACGTGGTCCGCGTCATAGACACGCTCCACGAAGTTGGCCGTTTGCCGGCTGCAGCAGGCGACGGTGTCGATCCGGAAGGACTTGAAGGACTCGCCCCGGGCAAACATGCGGTTGAGGTAGAAATGGTTCTGGCAGTAGCAGACGACGCGGGCCGGGCCGCGGCTGAGCTCCAGTGCATGCTGCCGCCAGCCCTCTGGCACGACGCAGATGTCGTCGGCCGCTGCGTTGAAATCCCGATCGAAGATGCGCGGCACGGGATCGCCATAGAAATGCGCGTCCTTGTCCGAGTCGATGACGACGGCGGCATCGTAGCGATTCGTTCAGCACCCGGACGTGGCGCCGCGCCTGCTGAACGCCCCGTAGGCACGTCGAACGCCTGCAACATGTAGCGAATGCGTTTGGTGGCCATCGGCGGTGCGACCTCGACTGAAACACCCGTTGACGGGCGGGGTTACCTGAAATTCGAGCTGCCGCTCCTATACCAGACCGATGCTCGATCGTCCTGCCCTCCGTTCCCCTTCACTGAGCCTGGGCTCAGCTGGGCCCTCAAGAACCTTTGAACCTTTGAACCTTTGCAGCATGCCGGCAATGGGGGATGGGTCGAATCAGACCGGGTCATTGGAGACCTTTCATAGGCCCAGAGCGAACCGGGGCAATGTCAGTCTCACCCCATAGGGCATCGCCTTCTCCGAGCAGGAGACGGTCGCTTTCGACATCCGCACCAGTCTCAATGCGGGACTACACCAACAAGGCACTCCATCGTCCAAAACGAGCGGTTGATCCCTTGAAGGTTCCTTTGGGTCACGTACTCGCAAGCCCTATGTCGACATCGGGAGCATGGGCTCCCGGTAATTCGGGCGCTGCCAAGACGTGAGGTCAAGCCCCGTGAGCCTTTCCGTCTCGGTGATGTCAGGCGAACACGGCATCGAGTCTGGCCCTGACCTTGGCGTCCATGATCCCGATGTCGTGTGGACGGGACGATGTAGCGCGATTGTACCTGAAGGAGGGCCGGCACGCGGAGGAATCGCTCCACCGCCGAGATGGTCTTCTGCGTCGCCGAGCCAGAGGTCTTCCGTTCGCAGGAACAGGACCTGCCGGCGCGGAAACAGCTTCAGCAACCGCCGTACCTGGCCGGCGTATTGGCCCCGCTCGACGTAAGAGAAGTTCCGATGCGCCCGGTTGGAGCTTCGCGCACGCGTTTCCGTCCGACTCAGCGACCGCTTCCTCGAAGGACAGCGTCTCGGCCTGATGTACCCTTTCCATCCGCCAGTGCGAATTGGCGCGGAAGGTGGGATGCCGGAGGATGAGGATGATTTTGGCGGCCGGATTGTACCGCTGCAGCCGCTCTAGCGCGTTCGGCCAATAAATCGTGATCGGCGTCGCGTCGCTCGTGCGAGAACGGAGAGTCGTCCCATTAAAATAGTATGGAAGACCCGCGTAATCGGGGCGCCTCCAGTCCACCCCCTCGTTGTCGAAGAAATGTACTTCCTTGATGTCGGGGATTTCACCGCGGGTGGTCCCGCAGATACTCGACGAACGCAGTCGTCCCGCCCTTCTGAACGCCGACGATGAAAAACTCGACCTTGGACCCCCGATCCGATGTAGTTCGGCCTGGACCCGGCCGCGACACGCCTGAACCACGCTGACCTGTTCATCCGCTCACTCCACCGCCACATCGTTGAAGCCTCTCCAGTAGCCGACGACCCCTTGTCGTCCAACTCGCACGTCAACGGGCGCAGAAAGCAGACGAGAAGCCGTCGCCTCGTTTCTCATAGCTCAACCGGGCTCATGCCGGATCGCATACTGGCGCGGATCCACTGCTTGGCCGAGACGCCATGGGCCTGACAGGTAATCCAGCAGTGCCGGCGCGGACCAAGGGTCGCGAACATCGACCGTCCGTAGTCGTAGACCATGGGCTTCACCGTCTGCACGGCATCGGGCGCCATGGCGAGATCGATCGCGATCGGCTGGTTGTCGGAAACTCGGTATAGGCGCGCAACAGGATGGACTGTGCGAGCGCTATATCGGCCTCCTGTTGCACGAGACGGTCCTGGTACCGGACCGCCATGAGGACAATTTGACAGACCAGCAGCGCCACCATCGCCGATCGTCCGATCAACCGATCCGCGTACTTCAAACAACGTGCAGTGAAACAACGCCCCGCTACAGGATTCCGAGGAACAGGCCGAAGCCGGCCAGGCTCCGCGCCGATGGCCAGTACTCCGCCAGGAACAGGTTGGCTGGATTGGGCCAGAGCACGACGGCGGCGAGGATCGCCAACGTTCCCGCGATGCCGCGTCGCATGCTCCTCCGCCAAAGGCTGACGCAGCCGTATAGAAGCCGACGAGTGCGGCAGTCGCCCCAGACTTTCGGCAGGAGCGGTCGATACTGCGGAGTCCGATAAATCGACTAAGTCCGATCAGGGTTCGAACGTAGGCGGGAAAGTTGGTCCGCGAACTTAAGAGCCTTGATGGCGGACTGGGTATTGCGCAAAATCGAGCGATGCCGAGCCCTTTCAGACCCGTGTTGACGACGAAATACAGGATGCACCGATGATCAACGCCAGCAAGCTTACCCCGATGGTTCGGCGAAAACGCTTCGAAAAGGCTCGCCATTCGAACATGAAAGCACGGTGCATAAGCCAGCCAAGTCATGACCAGGAATTGCGCGAATAGTTGGTAGGCGCCCACCCGAACAACTGATCACCGGACGAATGGCAACGGATGAGACAGCCCTGCGCTTATGCGTCATCCATATGCGGCACCGCACGGACATAAAAGCGACGGCATACTGCATATAGGCAAAGACGTATTGAAAAAGATCGAGGTTCAGACCGAACGTCAGGAAAACGACATACCCGAAAATGAACCCGTCCGGATTTTCGCTCGAGACGACCAATGCGGCAATATAGTACACATGGGCGAGAGCGTATGAAAACAACACCGTCGATATGACGAGATATGATGTATAGTCCAAGCCGACGAGGCGGCAAATCCGCCCTATGGCGTCGAACGTGTATCGCCCGACGCCCGCTTGGCTGATGGCTACCCCTGCCTCCCCGCTCTTTCGATAGATATCGAGATCGTCTGTCGAGAACAGGACGAGGTTGGGAACCAGCAAAACGAACGAACAGGCCGTCATGATGGCCAGGACGCGCCAGCCACTCATCCGGGCATCGAGCCATTGCCGGACACTGCCGCTCTTCACGAGACCGCGCGGCTCAAGCATGACAGGTCCCATATCGCAAGACGTCATAGCGCGCTTCAGATCGACCCCCGCCCGACGCGTCACCTGCTTTTGATCAGGCTGTCGACCAGCGCGAGCTGTCGCGGAAGACAGACAGACCGCAGATCGTATCGGCTCATCGACGGTGCGGCGCGCAGCTTCACGCATCTCCATGAATGCCGCCGGATTGGACAGCACCTCGTCGACCCGGTCCACCAGAGCCGCTCGATCGAAGAAATCGACGAGCAGCCCATTCTCCCGATCGACGATCACCTCCTGGACAGGCGCCGTGTTCGACCCGATGATGACGCATCCGGTGGCCATGGCTTCTAGCATCGACCACGACAGAACGAACGGATAGGTCAGATAGATGTGGGCCGACGATAGTGCATCACCGCGCGGAAATCAGGACGTCGCCAGGTGACCGGTGAAATGTACCGTTTCCGGATTGAATGACATCTCGGCGAGCATGCGCTTTTTGTACGAATCTCCGTCCGGCAATTTGCCGCCGTAGCTGACGCCATCTTGCCCAACGATGAGGATCTCGGCATCGGGGTGGCGCTTCTGGATCTCGGGCAAGGCCCGCATGAAGACGTGGAAACCTCGATAAGGTTCGAGGTTCCGTGCCACGTATGTCACGACCTTCATTCCTGGGCGGAGGTCCTTCCCGTTCGGCAAATCATACACGGCCTCGGGTTGGGCCGGATCGCCAGCGTGTCGATACCTTCGTGGATGACTGACATCTTGGCCTGCATGCCCGGCGGATGAGTGGAATACTGCCACTGCGTCGGCGTGAGACCCCAGTCGCTGCCCGCCGAGGTGAGGAGCGCCACAGAGTTTCTGATCCGCATCGAGAGGATCGAGTCGATGTTCGATGGGTATTCCGGGTCGAAATTGACGTCCTGCCCCACAGCCTTGTAGAAAAATTCCCAATAGTTCAGGACCGGCGTATCAGGAAGCGCGTCCTTGATAAACATTGTCTCACCCCATCCGGCATGGCCGATCACGACGTCTGGCTTGAACCCTTTCTTAAGCAAATTGCTGATCGACCGGAATACCGCTTGGCCGTGGAGAATACCTTCTTCAATGACTTCAAATACGGGTGGATATCGTCCTTCGGAGCCGAGCTAAGTCGTACGTTACCTTCGTGACCTTGCCGAGTTGATTGGTCTTATTTCGAGTGATGAAAACAACGTTATGCCCCAGATCTCGTAGATACAGACACAGATGCAGAAACTGCGCAGGCATGTTCTGATGGATGAAGAAATACGTGCGCTGTTTCATCATTGGCTGCAATCTGCCTTGTCATGTAGACAGGGCCGTGTAGCCGAACGACGCCAGCATGTCGAGCACGAGGTCCGGCCGGAAGCCCTGGTCGGCATCGATGAACAGGAGGTAGGTGTAGCTGGCATTCTCCAGCATGTGGGTGGCGAAGTAGTTGCGCGCCATGTCGACGAAGGTCGACGTCAGCGTCCCCAGCGTCAGGTCCACCGGCCGGTCGTTGCGGCGGATGTGCTTCTGCAGCCCGAACAGGCTCTTGGTATAGGCGACCGCCACGGTCTCGTTGAGGACCGGCGTCGCGATGAGGATGTGGGGGCGCGTCGTCATGGGCATCGTGTAGCAAAGGTCGCGCCGCGCCAGCAAGGCATCGCCCGCGCTTGCCGGCCCGGGAGCCCTCCGCCACACTCGCGCCGGGACCGTGCGAAGGGCCGCGCGGGGGAGAGGGCGTCATGATCCTGCGGGAAGACCAGCGGCAGTGGCTGGCGGGCGTCCAGCACCAGTGGCGCGAGGTGATCCGGCCGGGGGCCGAGCCGCTCGGGGCGCACCTGTTCGGCGCCCCGCTGTCGCCGCCCGATGCCGCGCTCGCCTCGGCGCGCCTCTTCGCGACCCGCTCGGCCGCCCTTGAGGCCCTGCCCCGGGGCGGCCGCATCGCGGAACTCGGCACGCAGGCGGGGCGCTACGCCCGGCAGATCCTCGACGTCTGCCGGCCGGACCGCCTGCACCTCTTCGACCTCGAATTCGACACGCTGCGCGCCAAGGCCCCCGATGTCGCGGCCGATCCGCGCGTCCAGCTCCACCTCGGGGATTCGTCCACCAATCTCGAAACCTTTCCGGACGGGACCTTCGACTGGATCTACATCGACGGGGACCATTCCGAGGCCGGCGTGCAGCGCGACGCCGATTGCGCGGCGCGCAAGATCGGGGACGCGGGGCTGCTCGTCTTCAACGACTACACCCTGTGGAGCCCCCTGAAGCAGGATTCCGCTGACTGTCACACGGATGGTAGGGTCTGGCGTTCTTGATCCGGATGGCTTCGATGGCTGGTCGGTCTCGTTTGGCAGCGACGATGGCGCAACGCGCCGAGCTGGAGATCTTGGCGCGGTCTGACGTCCGTGGCGAGGCCGATCGTGCTCGCGGCGACGCTGCTCACCTTGGCGGGCTGGACGAGCGTCGAGGTCGCGGAAGCTTTCGGCGTGACGGCCGACTCGGTCCGCCATTGGCGGCAATGGTTCTGCTCTGGCGGGGTCGAGGCTCTGCGCTCGACGCTGGCCCCCGGTCGCCTCGCCGGCCAAGGCGAGCAGGCTCTCGCGGTGGCGGCGGCCTTGTTGCGCGAACCCGTCGAAAACCGACCCCATTGGACGCTGCCGCGCCTGCAGGCCGAGATCGAGCGGCAGACCGGCCTGAGTATTTCCACCTCTCGGCTCAGCATCCTGCTCCGGGAAAAAGGGGGTTCCGCTGGCGCCGTCCCCCGCCACACGTTGAAGGGTCGGCAGGACGCAGGTAGGTGGAGCGCGTGGGTCTGCGTCTCAAGCTCCGCCGTGCCCAGGCCGAGGCCGGCGATATCGTTCTGCTTTACGGCGACGAAAGCGAGGCCTTGACCCATCCTTATCTGGCCCATGCCTGGGCACCACGCGGCGCAGATCTGCGCGTCGCCGCCCCAGGTCAGTTCCGCAAGGTCGCCATCTTGGGCGTGCTCGACGCCACAGCCCGCGAACTGATCGTCCACACCTCGACCACCAAGCGCAGCACCGACTTCATCGCCCTGCTGACCCTGTTGGACAGCCGTTACGGCTCACAACCCGAACGCACGCCAAACCCGTCGTGTTCGTCCTCGACAACGGACCCATCCACACCAGCAAAGCCACCACGGCCGCCATCGCGTCGCGTCCCTGGCTCACCATCGAGTGGCTGCCCCGTTACGCTCCCGAATTGAACGACATCGAGCTGACATGGCGCGATCTCAAGCGTCACCACCTCGCTCATCGCACCTTCATGGATACCGCTCAACCTCGACTACAGCCATCCATCAGCCCGTCCAACACGTCTCAACGCCGAGCGTCAGAACCAGACCATTCGTGTGACAAATTCCGAATCGCTGCTTGAGATGACCGATTACGGCATCCTTCCCGTGGTGAACCGCATGCTGGCGAGCGGCGGCTGGGAGGTCGTGTATCTGGCCCTGCATCCCCTAATGTACTGCGACATCGCGCTCCGCCGCCCGGCTCGCGGCTGACGGGCCGCCGGCCCCTCCCCTCACAGCCGCGCCCGCGTGCTGCGCGGCGTCGCGAGCAGCAGGCTGGTCTCCGATGCCGTGACGCCGGGGATGAGGCGCAGCCTGCGCAGCACGGCGTCGAGGTCGGCGAGGTTCTGGGCGGAGATCTCGGCCACGAGGTCCCAGCGGCCGTTGGTGGTGTGGACGGCGCCCACCTCCTGGAAGCCCGCCAGCGCATCGATGACCTGCGCGGTGCGGCGCCCCTCGATGGCGATCATGGCGAGGCCGCGCACCGGCATGGCGACGGCGTCGGCCCGCAGGATCACCGTGTAGCCGATGATGTCGCCGGCGCGCTCCATGCGGGCGATCCGGGCCCGCACCGTCGCGCGCGACAGGCCGAGTTCGAGCGCGATGTCCGAGATGCTGCGCCGGCCGTCGTGGCGCAGGATGGTCACGAGGCTGCGGTCCATGTCGTCCATGTGCGACCGATCCGGGCAATGGCGTTGCGCGAAACGATAGATCGGCCCGGCCGAACTGCCAATCTGGCCCCTTCACCCCGCCAGGGCGCGGCGGCTAGGCTCGGGCTGGGGCGCAGCACCGCCGGCCCGGCGGACGCCGCCCTCCGAGGGCCGCGCCGCCATGCTGAACATCGTGCCCTTCGTCAGCGTCGACGACATGATGCGGCTCGTGCTCCACGTCGGCGTGGAGCGGTTCCTCGTGGACCTCGCCGGCTACGTCGAGGACGACTTCCGCCGCTGGGAGGCCTTCGACAAGACGCCGCGGGTCGCGGCCCACAGCCAGGACGGCGTGATCGAGCTGATGCCCACGAGCGACGGCACGCTCTACGGGTTCAAATACGTCAACGGTCACCCCAAGAACATCCAGGCCGGGCGCCAGACCGTCACGGCCTTCGGCATGCTGGCCGACGTCGGCTCGGGCTATCCGGTGCTGCTGTCCGAGATGACGATCCTGACGGCGCTGCGCACCGCCGCCACCTCGGCGATGGCGGCCCGCCATCTCGCGCCCCCGTCGGCCCGGACCATGGCGATCATCGGCAACGGCGCCCAGGCCGAGTTCCAGGCGCTGGCCTTCAAGGCGCTGCTCGGCATCGACCGCCTGCGCCTCTACGACATCGATCCCGCCGCCACGCGCAAATGCATCCGCAACCTGCAGGGCTGCGGCTTGGCGCTCCACGCGGCCGGCAGCGTGGCGGAGGCGGTCGAGGGCGCCGAGATCGTCACCACCGTCACGGCGGACAAGCGCAACGCCACGATCCTGGGCGACAACCACGTCGGGCGCGGGCGTGCACGTCAACGCGGTCGGGGGCGATTGCCCGGGCAAGACCGAGATCCACCCCGACGTGTTGCGGCGCGCCGACATCTTCGTCGAATACGCGCCCCAGACCCGGATCGAGGGCGACATCCAGCAACTGGCGATCGACCATCCCGTGCAGGACCTGTGGCGCGTCGTGGCCGGCCTCGTGCCGGGGCGGCGCGACGCGCGGCAGATCACGCTGTTCGATTCGGTCGGCTTCGCCATCGAGGACTTCTCGGCGCTGCGCTTCGTGCGCGACCGGCTCGCCGGGACGGACTTCTACCAGAACCTCGACCTCCTGGCCGACCCGGACGAGCCGCGCGACCTGTTCGGCATGCTGCTGCGCGCCGCCGCCGCCCGCCCGCCCGGCCCCGCGGCCTGACCCGCCCGCGCCGTGTTTCCCGCTTGCACCCGGCCGGCAAGCTGTCTATGAACGGCGCACCGGGGCGGAAGAGCCTCCGGGGCATGTCGGAGTGTAGCGCAGCCTGGTAGCGCACCTCGTTCGGGACGAGGGGGTCGTAGGTTCGAATCCTATCACTCCGACCAGCATTTCCCCTCCACAATCGACGGAAAACGGGCGGCCCACGGGTCGCCCTTTTCGTTGGCTGAAACGAAACCCCGTACGAAACTCTCGGCGCAGGGTGTTTCACGGGCGGTTTCGATGATCCGGAACGCTGAAAGGTTCGGTCCATGCTCCGTTTGCTCGCCAACTCCTGCATCTGGCTCGATCTGGTAAAGGAATATCGCCGCGAGCAGGCTTTTGTCCGCCGTCGGGAGTCTTGTAGAGGCCGGGACGGTGTCGCTCATTGTGCCCCGCATCGTCATGGACGAGTTCGCCCGCAACAAAGATCGCGTGGTCCAGGAAGGCATCCAGAGTATCGCGAACACGATCAAACGGGCGCGTGACGGCGTGGTGCGATCCGGTACGGATGGTGGCCGGCCTGCCGCGATGGCCGAATTGCACGATGTCGACCTTCGCCTATCGCGCAACGGTGAGACCATACTGGGCGCCGTGGCACGTGTGGAGAAGCTCTTCGCCGGGGCTACCGTCGTCGAGACCGGCGACGCGTCGAAGGTCTGGGCGGCCGAGCGTGCCATGGCAGGTCGAGCGCCGTTCCAACATAAGAGAAAGAATGGGATCGGTGACGCGTATCATCATCGAGGCCTATGCCGACGTCGTCGCTGCGAAGAGGGAGTACGATGTCGCCTTCGCGTTCGTGACGGTCAATCACGCCGAATTCAGCATGCCTGGCGGCGACCGCCGACTACCGTACCCGGACATCGCCGACATCTTCCACGAAGGTGCTTCGACCTTCTCTAATGATCTTGTTGCGGTCCTGAAGGCGCAGGACACCGACTACTTCGACGAGCGTGAGGCCATCGAGGTTTTCGCCGCCGACGAACCCCGTCTGGGGTCGGAGATGGTGGAGGCCACGGGCAAGCTCTGCGACCAGGTCTGGTACTACAGACACTGGAAGCTTCCCCACGAGGTCGAGACGGGCAAGGTCAAGGTTAGTCAACGACTCCAAGCTCAGGCGCGGCAAAATATACCCCCTTGCTGCACCACGTGGGGATGGCGGCGATGGAGTCCCCGGGCAACTTCGCCTATGACGCGCCGGTCGTCGTGGTTTCGGAGCTCATCACCGTGTCCGCCGCCAACGGTCGCGCTCTGACTCACCACGCGCCAGAACGACGCCTGGCAGAAGGCCTTTCGGCCGCCGTCATGGGCTTCGCCGTCGCCGGCATGCAAGACACCGGCATGGCTGCCGTCGGGTTCACCGACGAGACGCACGGCGCCGCCATGGCCCACCCCTCGGGCATCGGGCTGGGGCAAGGAACCTCGCCCTCTACGTTGCGGGTACGACGTTCCTGATCCTACCTCGGCGTGTTCGCCTCAGCTCTCGATCAGCAACGCGTCGGGCGAGCGCTCCACGCCAGCGAGGGGCGCTTCCGGGCGGCCGCGGATGCCGTCGGCGACATCATCTGTTCAACCGACGCTCGGGTCAGATGCGCGGGCTTCAGGCCGACTGGCAGCGGTTGACGGGGCGGAATTGTGGAGACTACCAGGGACGCGGCTGGCCCGCGTCTGTGCATCCCGGCGATGCCGCGGCGGCGGTTTAGGTGTGGAATAAGGCCGTCGCGCGTCGTCAAGCCTTCGCCGCTGAGCGTCGGGTTCGGCGCCACGATGGAGCGTACCACACGTTCTCGGTTCGGGCCGCCCCGGCTACAGCGCCGGCCGGGGCTCCGCGGGAGTGGGTTGGGGTGCACGAGGACATCACGGAACGCCGTGAGTTCAAAACGGCGTTGAAGGCGGGCAGAGACGCGGCGCAGCACGCTAACCATGCGGGTTCCAGGCCTCGCCCCTGGCCGGCCATCAGTCCGTTCGGCTCCCGAAATCCGAGGTTTGACCAGCGCGGCACCGGCGCGGGCCGCCGAGCCCGGGACGGTGTATACCGGACCCGCAATGAGCAGCGCTCGTCGCGTGAAGCCGTGACGCTCGGGCCGCTGCGGCCCGAGCGGCATGGCGCGATGGACCGAGACCGATAGGGAGAAGCATCGCATGCCGGATCACGAAGGCGGGCAGGACCAGGGCGCTCCCGAACTGCGGGACCGCCTCCGGCTCCTGTCGTGGCTGGCCGGCGCGCTGCTGATCGCATCCGTCGTCGCCGGGAGTTGGGGTTATTTCCGCGACCGCCGTTTCGACGCAGCTACAAAGCATGACGGTGCGTTGATCATCGCCACCGAACGACTGCTCTCCTCACTCAAAGATGTTGAGACCGGGCAACGCGGGTTCATCATCACCGGCAAGGACGCCTATCTCGCTCCCTATCGATCGGGCATAGCGTCCGTGACCTCGGATCTCGCGACGGTCACGGCGACGGCTGGCCCGTCTGCAAAGCCACTGTCCGACCTCGTCGGGCAAAGACTGCAGGAAGCCTCGCGGGGCGTCGAAGCCTACCAGACCGGTGGCTTCCCGGCCGGAGCTGAACGCATTCAGTCAGACGTCGGCAAGACGTTGATGGATGACGTTCGCGCTGAAGTCGCGGCGCTGCAACGAGATGCTGACGACCGCATCGCGTCCGCACAGCGTGGCCGTATGACGGACGACGCGCTCCGCGCCGCTTCGGCGCTCGGGTTCATTCTCGCGTTCTCCGGCCTGGGTTTCGTGGCGGTGCAGCGGCGGCGTGAGCATCGCACCAGCCAAGCTCTCTTCGAAGGTGTGCTGGAGAATGCACCTATTGGCCTTGGCTTCCTGGATGGCTCGCTTCGGATCAGGCACGTCAATGGCGCCCTCGCCAAGATGAGTGAACGAGCGCTGAGCGCCACGCCGGGCATGAGCATCTGGGAGGTGATCCCACAACTCCGGGCGACCTTGGAGCCCAAGCTCTCCCAGGTCGTGCAGGGTGGTCGGTCACTGGCGAACGTTGAGGTCGAGGCGACGAGCAACCTGCGCCAGGATCAGGTCCGCTCATTTCCAGGCTAGCTTTTATCCCCTGGGCCGTGAAGGCCGTGGAACTGGCGATGGCGTCGGAATGGTCATCGCCGACGTCACCGCTAAAAAGCGCGCAGAGCGCTCGACCAAGGAGGCCGAGGAGCGTTTCCGGACCTTGGTGCAGGCGAGTGCCGCCATGATCTGGACCGCGGACGCCACCGGCGCGTTCGCCCGGACCCAACCGAACTGGTGTCGCTTCACCGGCCAGAGCCCGGAAGACGCCATGGGTTGGGGACGCCTGGCTTGCGTGCACCCGGACGATGTGGAGGACACCCGCGCAGCATGGCGCCAAGCCGTGGAGACGCGCGAACCCATCGCCCTGGAGCACCGGATCCGTCGCCATGACGGCGTGTGGCGCTATATGGCTCTGAGCGCGGCCCCGGTCATCGAAGAGGATGGCAGCATCCGAGAGTGGGTGGCGTCCCATACCGACATCACTGATCGCAAGGAGGCTGAGTTGGCGCTCGCGGCGGCCAAGGAAGCGGCCGAGTCCGCAAACCGGGCCAAGAGTTCCTTTCTCGCCAACATGAGCCACGAGTTGCGGACGCCTCTCTCTGCCGTCATCGGTTACAGCGAGATGATGGAGGAGGAGGTCGAGGACCTCGGCGAGACAGGGCTCCTCACCGATCTCGGCAAGATCAAGTCCAACGCCCGCCACCTTCTCAGCCTGATCAACGACGTGCTGGACCTGTCGAAGATCGAGGCGAACCGGATGGACACCTTCGCGGAGGACGTGGAAGTCGCGAGGCTGGTCGAGGAGGCCGCAAGCACAGTGGGAAGCCTCGTGTCCCGGAAGGGGAACCAACTCGTCGTGGAGGTATCACCCGACGCCGGGGCCATGCACACGGATGTCGTCAAGCTCCGCCAGTGCCTGTTCAACCTGCTGAGCAACGCGTCGAAGTTCACCGAGAATGGCCAGGTGACGTTACACGTGCATCGTGAGGGCGGCCCCGCGGACGCCACCCTGGTGTTCCGGGTCTCCGACACCGGCATCGGCATGACGGAGGAGCAGCTCGGCCGCCTGTTCGAGCGCTTCGCCCAGGCCGACGAGACGACAACCCGAAAGTTCGGCGGCACGGGACTGGGGCTCGCCATCACCAAGGCGTTCAGTCGCCTGCTGGGCGGCGATATCTCGGTTGAGAGCACTTACGGGACGGGCACGACGTTCACCCTTCGCCTCCCAGCCGCAATGCCGGAACAGCAGGTCTATGCTGACGGGTCCGCGGTCCCGGGCCAGGAGGAGAAGGCGGACCGGCAAACCGTGCTGGTGATCGACGACGACCCGGGCCAGCGCGACCTCATGGTGCGCTTCCTGGAGCGCCAGAACTTCAACGTCCGCACGGCATCAAATGGCCCGAGCGGGCTGGAGATCGCCCGCGCCGTCAAACCGCGGGCCATCACGCTCGACGTGATGATGCCCCACGTCGACGGTTGGGCGGTGCTCACTGCCCTGAAGGCCGACCCAGAGCTGGCCAAGATCCCCGTCGTCATGGTGACCTTCAACCACGACACGGGCCTCGGGGCGACCCTCGGCGCGGCCGACCATATCGACAAGCCGGTCCGCTGGGACAGGCTGAGGAGCGTGATGGAGCGCTTCAGGGACGCCGAAGGAGACGTCCTCGTCGTCGACGACGACCCGAGCGTACGGGATCGGCTCCGGGTCACGTTGGAGCGCCAGGGCTGGAGCGTGGTCGAGGCCGTAAACGGGCGCGACGCCCTGGTGAAGGTCATGCACGGGCCTCCCCGGGCCATCCTGCTCGATTTGAACATGCCCGTCATGGACGGCTTCGCCTTCTTGCACGATCTCCGGGAGAAGCCGGGATGCGCCGACATCCCGGTCATCGTGTTCAGCGCCCGCGACATCTCCGCCGCGGACCGTCGACGGCTTCAGGATGCGGACCGGATCATGAGCAAAACGGCAAGCCTGAAGGACGTCACGAGCGAACTGCGCGACCTAGTCGAGCTTTCGGGCGATCCCGCCACGGCGCCAGAAGGCCGAGCGCTTTCCAACGACGAGGCGGGGGAGCAGCATGACCACTGACAGGCGCGTCCAAGGTCGACGCACTACGGGCCCTCCTCGATGTCACGTAGAATCGGGGGCACTTCGGCCGCAAGCTCGCGAGCGAGGAAGCCCAGAGGCCCTTGAGACCGGGCCAACCTGGAGCCGGCTTCGCCATGAAGTAACACGGCCCAAAGGGCAGCCTGCGACGGCTTGGCGCCACTTGCCAATAAGCCGACGAGCATACCCGCCAGGATGTCCCCAGAGCCCGATGTCGCCAGGCGTCAGCGTGGATTAGAACTGCTGCTTTATGGCTGAGTCGGCTGGGGTAGCACTGTGGTTCCGTGGTTTTGGGGTCACGAAGGAGCACCATGGCTGCAGCTCTGTCGCAGGATCTTCGCGAGCGGGTGATCGCCCCCATCGAGGCGGGTGCCTCGTGCCGGCAAACGGCGCAGCGGTTCGGCGTAGGGCAGGCGAGCACGGTACGCTGGCAGGCTCGATGTCGGGCGGAGCGTTCGCATGTCGAGATGCCTTTCTGATTTCAGCGTCATGAAGCTCATCCTAGGCTGGCTCGCGTCCTCGCCGTCCTTATCGACGTTCTTCTGCGCTTGACATAGGGCCGAATGTATTTGGGCGACATGAGCCTGATCTCGGGTCCCTTGGCGGCCGAAAGACCTGTCCGATGTGGTGCGCGTCGCAAGGCCTCCATAGCGACACGGCGGCGGCCCGCACGGTCCCGGACCGGTGGTCGATGCTTCGCGAAGCCTGAACTCGCTTTGAATTCGACAAGTGCCAAAACTGCCTCGCAGCCTTTGACGACGACGCATACGACCCAGATCAAGCGGCAGCAGCTCGATCGTGTCCCTGAGCGTGGTGTAGGTCCTGGGAGGGCCACCACGGTCATCGGCTTGAGCCGGGACGGTCAGGCTGCCAGGGTGGGCAGGCTGACGGTGTCATCGTCGCTGATCGGGGCGATACTTTCCAGCGTCATGTAACGCGAGCGTTGGACGGCCCACTCGTCGTTCTGCTCGAGCAGGATGGCGCCGACGAGACGCTTAATCGCGTCCTCGTTGGGGAAGATGCCGACGACGTCGGTCCGGCGCTTGATTTCGCCGTTGACGCGCTCCAGCGGGTTCGTTGTGAGCAGATGGCGCCGACGAGACGCTTAATCGCGTCCTCGTTGGGGAAGATGCCGACGACGTCGGTCCGGCGCTTGATTTCGCCGTTGACGCGCTCCAGCGGGTTCGTAACCGGTATGAGGATAGCCGGTGCCGATGTTCCGCTTGGACCTGCGTGGTTCAGGCTTATGGTGCGACCATCCGGGACAGAGGCACCGGGAGCACGAAGTGCGGGCAGGCCGATGTATTCGATGAGCTGAGAGCTCGCGTTAGTAGCTGGCCGCCTCTGCGACTCGCCCGGTTGCGCCGTGAGCGCGGATCCGTAGGTGTCGTGTCGCCCCGCAGCTCCCGTCATGGTCTGACGATGGAGTGCGCCGATGAGACGCGTGATCGGAATGGACCTGCACCGCACCTTCGCCGAGGTGGTGGTGTGGGAGGAGGGTCGGCTCAGGCATGCCGGCCGCGTGGACATGACCCGCAGCGGGCTGGAGGGCTTCGCCCGCTCGCTTCAGAAAACTGACGAGGTCGTCATCGAGGCGACCGGCAACGCCATGGTGGTGTCGCATCTGCTGACGCCGCACGTGGCTCGCGTGGCGATCGCCAACCCGATTCAGGTGAAAGCGATCGCTCACGCCCACGTGAAGACCGACAAGATCGATGCCGGCGTGCTCGCCAACCTGCACGCCGCCGGGTACCTGCCGGAGGTGTGGACGCCGGACGAGGGCACGGAGCGGCTGCGCCGGATCGTGGGGCGGCGCAACCAGGTGGTCCGCCACCGCACGAGGCTCAAGAACGAGACGCACAGCATCCTGCACGCGCATCTCGTGCCGCAGTGCCCCCACGCGGACCTGTTCAGCCGCGTCGGCCGCGCCTGGCTGAAGCGTCAGCTGTTGCCCGACGACGAGCGTCTCGCGATCGCGCGCCACCTGCGCGAGTTCGACCGCCTGGGCGAGGACCTCGCCGTTCTCGACAAGGCGATCGGCGAGGCGACGGTCGATGACCCGGCCGTGCGCCGGTTGCTTACCGTGACCGGCATCAACATCACGGTGGCCGCCGGCCTGGCGGCGGCCATCGGCGACATACGCCGCTTCCCCACGCCGCAGAAGCTTGTGAGCTACTTCGGCCTGAACCCGCGCGTGCGTCAGTCCGGCCTCGGCCTCGCCCAGCATGGGCGCATCAGCAAGGCCGGGCGCAGCCACGCCCGCGCCATGCTGGTCGAGGCCGCCTGGGCGGCCGCCAAGGCGCCGGGTCCGCTGCACGCGTTCTTTGTGCGCGTGCGGGCCCGGCGCGGCCACCAGATCGCGGCCGTGGCGACGGCCCGCAAGCTGGCGGTGCTGTGCTGGCACCTGCTGACCAAGGAGGCCGACTACCTGTGGGCGCGGCCGGCCCTGGTGGCCACCAAGGTGCGTAGCCTCGAACTGCAGGCCGGCCAGCCGGCCAAGAAGGGCAACCGGAGGGGGGCGGCCTACGCCTACAACGTGAAGGAGCTGCGCGACCAGGAGATGGAGATCGCCCGCCGCGCCGAGGCCGCCTACGAGCGGACCGTGGCGCACTGGACGCCGAAGCCGCCGAAGGAGGTGCGCGGGCGCCTCACGCCGGCAGGGCTCGGGTGAGGCGCCCGGCGGAGCTTGAAGCCGAGGCTCCGCTCTTCGCCACGAGGTCGCCCGCGCGGAAAACGAAATAGCACGACGCGCGAGAAAAGGCTTGTCCATCACATCCGTCGAGTGCAGCTTGGTCCTGTGCGCGGCCGGGAAGGTCATGTAGGCGAGGACGTCGTCCTCCGCCTCATCCATCAGCGTCGACAGCTTCGGCATCTTGGCCCTGAATTGGTCGGCGATCCGGCGCCACTGCTGCCGGGCAGCCTCGGCGTCGGTCTGCGCGAAGCCCTATTCGATCCCAAGAGCCTCCAGGCGCCAACCTGGGGGCTCCTCTAGTTTCAGCGTCCTGTTCGGCCTTCGTGTCCTCGCATCAGCCGCTCGACCCGTGAGTCGCGCGACTGCCCATCGAGCCCGAGAGGGGGTGCGGTGTCAAACCGGGACTGCCCGGATGGCGGCCTCTGCGACGGTTCGGGCACCAACATAGGTCAGTGCGAAACCTGCAGGACTAACCTATCCTATGCTCATCGCCGGCTCGGCCATCGGACCCCGGCGCCTGAGAGATGCGCGCGCTCTCCCGCATAGGGACAGCGCATGACCACGACCCAATCATCCGTTCGTAACCGCCTTCTCGCAGCCCTCATGCCGGACGATTTTGCCCTGCTGGAGCCAATGCTGGAGCGGGTGCCGTTAGCGTTCGCAATGGTGCTGATTGAAGCCGACAAGCCAATCAAGCACGTCATCTTTCCTGACAGCGGCGTGGTTTCGACCATTGCTGACACGGAAGAAGAACGGATCGAGACCGGGGTCATCGGCCGCGAGGGGTTTGTCGGCGTGCCCGTCTTTCTCGGCACGAGTCGAACCCCGCACACCTACGTAGTTCAGGCTGAGGGTGAGGGGTTTCGGATCACCCCGGAGAACCTGAGGGCTGCGATAGCAGAACGCCCCTCAATCTCCCGCCCCTTGAGTCTCTTTACCCAGGCCATGATCGTCCAGGTCGCCCAGACCGCTTACGTTTATGCGGCCTTCAACATCGAAGCACGGCTTGCACGGTGGCTCCTGATGATGCAGGACCGCGCCGGGGATGACCTCCCGCTCACCCACGACTTCCTGTCCGCGATGCTGGGCGTCCGGCGCCCGGGCGTGACCATCGCCACGCATGTGCTGGAGGGGACCGGCGCCATCCGGGCCCGGCGCGGGCGCATCGTGGTGCGGGACAGAGAGAAGCTCGTCGAACTCGCTGGCGACAGCTACAGGGTTGCCGAACGCGAGTATGAGCGACTGATGGCCGAGATGTAAGAGCGGCGCCCAGGCAACGGCAGCGCAGTTCAGCATCCATTGTACGCCGAACCAGTCGGTCAGTGTGCGGTAATAGGCTTTCCAGCGGTTGCATCCTGAGCGGGGTAGTGATGGTGGTCCTCTCACTGCTCCGCGTCACGTAGCTCCGCGACGTGCCGCCTCACGGCCTCGCCGCCGTCTATGGTCGGACCAGATCATCCCTTGGCGCGATTTTACCCCCTCGCGCCGCCACGGCCTCGCCGGCACATGCACACCTGCCGGCGAGGTCGTGGTCAGGATCCCGACGCCTTGGCCGGTCGTTCCATCCTCATCCTCGGGGTGTGCGGGCGGTGATCCCGCGCCTGCAGCCTCGCCGTCGAGCACGCCCACTCGGCGGGCCCGCGTCAACTCGCTTGACGACGGCCTTGGCTAGCCGTGCGACCGTCAGGATGGCGGGCTCTCCCGATGGCCGCCTCGCGACCTCGCCGGAGGGCCACCAAGGGTGGGGTCGCGGTTCATGGCTTGGATGTCTACGATGTCCGACGACGATGATGCTGAGTGCCGCCGTTTAGTGGCGGATCTCTGGCGTGTGGCCGACGAAGTCTATTCGTTACGCTTCCAGGGCCAAGGTGACGGGCAGCTTCTGCGTGACAGGATTGCCGAGTGCCAGCAGCTCATTGTCCAATGCCGGGAGGCGCTGAGCCGTCGCCGGCAGTCAATTCACTGAGCCGCTCACTCCCGCCGAGCCAGCCCTCTGATTGGTAGTCAATGAAACAGGAAGGCAGGAACAGCCGCGACGAGGATGGCGCCGGTCACGATGACGCCGAAGCTCGGAAAGGCGTCGCGCCATCGCCAGGGCCGGATGTTACGAGGGCCATCAATCGGCATGTGAGATCCATTATCCTGCCGGCTGAGCGTCACGAGGGACCGGCGGCTCAGACCGGTCCCTCGTCGCTCAGGGTGCGCAAGGTGGCGGTCGCGCTGCTCTGATGGGATCAGGATTGCCGAAGATCGTTGATGATCCGTTGCCGGCGCTATCGGAGCAGCAAAATCACGACCAGCACCGCCACTATCGCCATGCTGATGAGGATGACGATGACAATCAAGCCGGGCTCGGCATCGCGCCGGCGCCATGGTGGGATGCGGCGAGGATTATCCATGCATCACCTCGACCGGCGCCACGCTAGGTAGACCAGCACGATCGCGATCACAGCCACGACGATTTGAACAGCGCTGCCTAGCTGGAGCAACATGACCGGCCCTCATGGATCAGCATGCATAGTTTCAGCTGCGGCGCTACATGCTGCTGCACGCTGATGCCGGCCGTTCATATAGCCCCTGCCCCTGCCCCTGCAGTCCCGTCGACCTCATTGCCCAACCGTTCTGACCATCCTATTTTGGGACCGTTCGAGCTCCAAAGGTGCGGTTGATCGTTGTCCGCCGGTCCACGCGCCTATCGCCCGCAGTGTGTCGGATGCCGGTTGATCGAAATGCAACAGAAAGACACCCAATCTGTTAAAGAAAGCGAAGGAACAAGGTCTCAGGCACATAAAGAGTCAAACCCGCTTGTTCTTAAGCTGTCCAGCCTAGCTGTACTCACGGAACAGGATAGCGACGTCCTACGCTCTTTAACCCGTGATGCCAAGACCGTTCCAGCCTACACAGACCTGATCCGAGAAGGCGAAAAGCCGGACGGGGTCTATTTGATCATAGATGGAATCGCGTGCCGCTATAAGCTTCGTACGAGGGGAACCCGGCAGATCATGGCATACCTAGTGCCGGGCGACTTCTGCGACCTCGATGTGGCATTGTTGCAGCGGATGGACCATACGCTTGCGACATTGTCCCCCTGCCAAGTGGTTCGGATCGACCTCGACACTATCTCCGACCTGACAAAACACCACCCTTCCATCGCCCACGCGCTTCGCTTGGCGACGCTCGTCGACGAGGCCACCTTACGCGAGTGGCTCCTCAACATTGGGCGGCGCTCCGCTCCAGAGCGGATCGCTCATCTGTTTTGCGAGCTGCTGTTACGGCTCGAAGCAGTCGGACGAGTATCTGCGGACAGCTACGACCTGCCTATCCGTCAGGATGATCTGGCCGACACCACAGGCCTTAGTACCGTGCACGTTAACCGCACATTGCAGCATCTACGCCGGGAGGGCCTCATTGAATTCGATGGCCGGCGAGTGAAGGTTGTGGATCTATCGAGACTCAAGGAGCTATCCGACTTTAAGTCAAACTACCTGCATCTCGGTGAGCAGAGGGTAGCATGACCTTTAAGTTAGATCCTGTTCAGATCCTTACTGACAGTCATGACCAAGAGGGGAGGCTCGTCTTTATAGATGATCTTCTTGTTGCTGTGCTGGTGCGCCTTTCAGATCAGCACGTCGGTAGTGCTGGATTGTGGTACTTAGAGGCGGGTTTTGGCTTGGTGGCGCACAAGGAGGCTCCGCTCTTCGACGACCTCGACGCGGCGGTGCGCTGGCTGGCGCAGATATCCCGGCATAGGATCTCAAGCGTTTCTTCGTCGTAGCGTCACGCTGAAGAAGTCCGTTGAGCAGTACTGTGGAACGATTGATTACTCCTGCACATGTCCGCTGAGGTATGCTCTAAAATCGGGACCAGCGGCCCCGCCGCTTGACGGCGTCGAGGTCGCGCTTCGCGGTTAACAGGAACTCACCGTTTCGCCATGCTTGTCGATGGCGCGATACAGGTAGCGCCATTCGCCCCGGATCACCTAAAGGCCGTGGTCATCACTCGACGCGGCGCGTCGCTGCGCCATCCCTCAACCCGGCATAGTTATCGAACCCTGCGCCCCCTAGGTCTCGGCCATGCTGATGCGGACACCGATCGAACCACCAAGAGGATGGCCGCCGGGACCAAGGGGCTCGGGCGGGGACTCATTCCTCGCCGTTGTCATCGTCGCCGTTGTAATGGCTTTCGCTTCGATCGTGGCGGCATTTGCCCTGACCGTCATCTTCGGAGGTGATGGTCAGGGAGCGATATCGTCGCCGCCAATCGTGCAGATAGGCCCGTAGACGATGCAGCCGGGCCGTTCGCGCCGCTGCGATCCAGCTCGACAACAACGACGATCGGGGGTTATCGCGGATTGCGATGACTCCGTTAACTCCCGTTCAAGACCTTGTCGGGGTCATCTCCTGCGATGCCCCCATCGGTGCGAGAGATGACAGGGGGCGGCTTTTCGCCATCAGGGGCCGCCCCCACTATCGGTGAACCGCGCGCCATCATTGGCCGGTACGGGAGGAACCCGCCCCCTGGTGTCCCTTTCGGCTTCCCGCGCTATGGCAAGGACCGCCCCGGCGGCCATCGACAGCACCGATTTGACGGTTGGGTAGCCGGCGCCTTTCGCCTTGTCGGCGAGCGCCCGTAGCGCATCGATGATCTCATGGAGGGCTTGGGGATCGCGGACCATGCCTGGATTTCTCGAACCGCGAGGGCCACGTCAACGGCGGTCCAGGGGCACGGTGTCGAATGGTCACTGGTGTGATGATTTTGCCAAAGCGTCGTCCACCTCAGCCGCGACCTGGTTCGATCTCCCGGCGTTTCCCGAACGGGTGATGCGGATCACCGAGTTCATGTCACGTCATGGTATGCGCTATCCTGCCGCGCGGAGGGCATGCGCATGCCCAGACGACTCGTCACCACATTGTTCCTGACCATCGCCCTACTTGGGTCCGCCACTGTCGCGACCGTCATCGCACCGCAGCCGGCACAGGCTACCTGCAGCTCGTGCGGTTGGACGTCCCGAAACGGGTGGCACCATGCGGGTGGCAGGGGCCCAGCTCGCACACTACCATACAGGTGTCGGCAGGAACACGCTCGACCCGCACGCTAGGCGCAAGCGGCCGAACGACCGATGCGACGCCGGCCTCGTGGCAACGACCAAGCCGATGCCCACGATAGGAGCCAGAAGGCTACGCCGGCGAGTGACGACGAGATGAGAGCGGGTCGATGTCGGCAAACCTAGCCCCCTTGATCCGCCGTGGCGGGTTGAGAAAGGGTTGCGGACCTCTCGGTCCCTAAGCCAAGTCGACCACTCACGTAGGGGTCGGCGAGTGAGATCATGCGTCGGCCTTGGCCTGATCACAAATATCTGATCGGAACAGGGAAGGCCCTATCCGCATTTTCCGTCCCGGGCGCGGCAAAGGGAAAAATTCCGATGGTGCGAAGCATGAAGGGTATGGTGGTCGGAACGCTGGCACTGGCGAGCGTCTCCCTCGTGGCTACCGATGTTCAGGCCATGCCTGTTCAGCCTCTAGGCTCTACAGCAACCACGGCGAACGGCATCGAACACGTCTGGTGGCGCGGAGGTTACGGCTGGCGCGGTTATGGTTGGCGCGGCTACGGCTTCGGATGGAGGCGTCCGTTCGTGGGCTACTACGGCTGGCGCCGGCCATTCTATGGCTACGGCTATGGATGGAGACGTCCGTTTTACGGCTATGGATATCGCCGCTGGTGAACCCTTGGGGCGGTCCGGCGTTGGGCGCGGCACCGGGCCGCCACCCCTGCAAAGATGACCTTTCATGGAGGCCGCAAGATCGCTGCCGGAGGTTGGTGTCAGCAGCCGATGCGGAGTCAGGAATCAGAAATCCATCCCGCCCATTCCGGCCATGCCGCCACCGCCCGGCATGGCGGGGCTCTCTTTTTGCGGACGATCGGCCACCATGGCTTCCGTGGTGATGAGCAAGCCAGCGACCGACGCCGCGTCCTGCAGTGCCACCCTCACGACCTTGGCGGGGTCCAGAATGCCAGCCTCCAACATGTCGACGTACTGCTCACGATAGGCATCGAAGCCGAAGGTCGGTGACGCATTCTCGCCGACCTTGCCAACCACGATGGAGCCCTCAACCCCGGCGTTCGCTGAGATCTGCCGGATTGGCGCCTCAAGAGCGCGCAGCACGATGGTGATGCCGGCCTGAACGTCGCGATTGTCGGACTTGAGATCGCCGACGGCGATGCGGGCGCGCAAAAGCGCGATGCCGCCGCCCGGCACGATGCCCTCCTCGACCGCGGCGCGGGTCGCGTTAAGCGCGTCGTCGACCCGGTCCTTGCGCTCCTTCACCTCGACTTCTGTCGACCCGCCAACACGGATCACTGCGACACCGCCGGACAGCTTGGCCAGCCGCTCCTGCAGCTTCTCCTTATCGTAGTCGGAGGTCGTCTCCTCGACCTGGGCCTTAATCTGGGCGACGCGGGCTTCGATATCGGGTTTGGATCCCGCGCCGTCGATGATCGTTGTGGTTTCCTTGTCGATGCGGACCCGCTTGGCACGGCCGAGCATCTCCAGCGTGACGTTCTCGAGCTTGATGCCGAGATCTGCAGACACAGTCTGGCCCCCGGTCAGGACGGCGACGTCCTCCAGCATCGCCTTGCGACGGTCACCAAAGCCCGGTGCCTTCACGGCGGCCACCTTGAGGCCGCCACGTAGCTTATTGACCACCAGCGTCGCCAAGGCCTCGCCGTCGATGTCCTCGGCGACGATGAGCAGTGGCTTGCCGGTCTGCACCACGGCTTCGAGGATCGGTAGCATGGGCTGAAGCGAGGACAGCTTCGTCTCGTGGATGAGGATGTAGGCGTCCTCAAGCTCGACCATCATCTTCTGCGCGTCAGTGATGAAGTAAGGGCTGAGGTACCCACGATCGAACTGCATGCCCTCGACAACGTCGAGCTCGGACTCCGCGGTCTTGGCCTCTTCGACCGTGATTACGCCCTCGTTGCCGACCTTCCTCATCGCCTCGGCGATCATGTCGCCGACGGCGTGGTCGCCGTTCGACGCGATGGTTCCGACTTGGGCGATCTCCTCGGAGGAGGCCACCTTCTTCGCGCGTGCCTTGATGTCCTTCACCACCTCGGTGACGGCAAGGTCAATGCCACGCTTGAGGTCCATCGGGTTCATGCCAGCGGCGACGAGCTTCATCCCTTCGCGCATGATGGCGGCGGCCAGCACCGTCGCGGTCGTAGTGCCGTCGCCGGCGATGTCGTTGGTCTTAGAAGCCACCTCGCGCACCATTTGAGCGCCCATGTTCTCGAACTTGTCGGCGAGTTCGATCTCCTTGGCGACCGTGACGCCGTCCTTAGTGATGCGTGGCGCACCGTAGGACTTGTCGATTACCACGTTGCGACCCTTCGGGCCCAGCGTGACTTTTACGGCGTTGTTGAGAATATCGATGCCACGCAGCATGCGGTCGCGGGCATCGGCGGAGAAGCGTACGTCTTTGGCGGCCATGATGTGGGCCTTTCTACAATTCTACTGGGATTCGGGTCCGTATTCTCAACCTGATCTGGCCTAAAGGCGGCGGTTTCGAAGGACGAGAGCGGGGGGAGGCTTCAAACGGTGGCATCATCCGCCTCTAGACACCGGCGCTGTGCGCCCGGTCGAGGAGGGAGGGCTGGAGCCAGGTCTCTCGATGTTCAGGCAGCTTTCTGCAGTGCGGGGACATCTTCGACGATGCCCATGATGTCACTTTCCTTCAAGATGAGGAGGTCTTCACCATCGATCTTCACCTCGTTGCCGCACCACTTGCCGAAGAGCACACGATCGCCCGGCTTGAGATCAAGCGGGGTGATGACACCCTTATCATCGCGTCCTCCGGGGCCGACCGCCACAACCTCACCCTCCTGCGGCTTCTCTTTGGCGTTGTCCGGAATGATGATCCCGCCCTTGGTCTTGGCTTCGGCGTCGATGCGACGGAGGACGACGCGGTCGTGGAGGGGCCGGAACTTCATGTGATGGGTCTTTCGGCCGGCGACGCGCCGGAGCCGGGGCCTGGAATCAGGTCTGGCACTCCTTAAGTGTGAGTGCCAGCGCTACGAAAAGCGAGAGTAAAAGCGTTCAGGCTGATAAATAAAAATCGCCGTCATCCGCTCGACGACATGGCATCTCCTCCGGGTAGAGCTAATTTCTTATTTTGCTAATTAATCGATAGGTAGCGGGCGGACGAGCTTGTTTCAAACCGGCGGCAGGGCCACTTGCGGTATTGGGCGGTCGATAAAAGACGAACGCCGCCTCGGGCTCAAGGCCCGCAGTGCGCGGCGCGTCCGCGCGGAGGGGAACCCCATGAGCCAGGAAAAGCGTTTCGGCAAGCGCATCGTCGAGCCCTCATCTGTCCAGATCATTCACGAGCTGAAGTTGATGGCGCTACGCCAGTCACTCGACATTGCCCTCGAGCGAGAGGCCGCAAGGGCCGACGGTCGCGTCCGGGTGGATGCCGCCCCAATCACCTCCGGCGAGCTGTAAGCTTTGTCCTACCAGGGTATCTCTTTGCCGGGGGTAAAGAAGGAGTCCTCGAACTCGAGGTATCCGCGGCGGCGCCGACTACACCGACGTGTCCGTGTCTTTCTCATCAGCGCGACCACCGTACCGCCCCTTTTTTCTCGACCTCCTGCCGGTACGGTCTGCGATTAATCGTGCCGGTAGAGGAAGAATCTGTAATCCGAAGGGAGGTCGAGGATCTGACCCCACCCCCCTGCTCCGCCTGCCGCGGATGGTCCCCTGCCCTCTTCCGGTCGCGCATCCTCAGCCAAGTCCGCCACTCGGCCGAGACGATCCGCACCGTGTTGGGAGCCGAGCGCCAGGCGGTGAGCCGCCATTCCTCGGACGTCAGGATCCCAAGCGCCACGGCCTGCCTGATGGCCGTCTTCACGGTCGACCTGCTGACACCCGCCAGGACCGCGATATGGCCGATGGTGAGCCTGCAAAGGCCGCGGCGGGCCACCTCGGACGCGATCACCGACAGGACCGCCGTCTCGGCCATCGTGAACCAGGCCGCGATCTGCGGCGGAAGCCAGCCAGAGCCCGTCCAGCGACGGCGGCACTTCATGTGAGCCGGAGACCGCGGACGCGAGCCCACGGGCTTCCTAGGCGCGACCGGCGTGGGTGGGATTGCCTTCCTGGTGTGGATCTCGTCGGCGAGCTGCTGGGCGTCCTCTTCGGACACCGCCCCGCAGGCGAAGCCTTTCCAGACGGCCGCCGCCAGCTCGACAAGCCGTACCCGTGGCGTCGCCGGGATGCGCCTGATCTCTTCCGCGAACATATCCCCTGCCCCGTGTAGGGGCCGTCCTGGGCGCGAGCGTTCTCGATCGCGGAAACGCCAATTTCCGCGTTGACTCCTTCGGGGGAGCTATGGGACTGTCGGGATTGTGATCGGGCGACAGCCCTTATCGATTCCAAGAGCCTCCAGGCGCCAACCTGGGGGCTCTTCTCGTTTCAGCGTCCTGTTCGGCCTTCGTGTCCTCGCATCAGCCGCGCGGCCCGTGAGTCGCGCGACTGCCCATCGAGCCCGGAAGGGGTCGCGGTGTCAAACCGGGGTGGGTTCGCGAGAAGCGCCTTGCGTCACAAACGGGCGCTGGCACGCTGGTCGATGCCAGCGTGAAATCGGGACCAGGGCGCAGGTGGATAAATCCGGTGCCCCGGCCCGGCTTAGCTTCCTTGGCGCATTATTGATGGCATGACCCAATGGAACTAGCGCGGACGCATAGCTCTCGGCATTGATCCTGCTCCATGCCCGTCAGATCGGCGACGGCCTGGGCTAACTGACATGGATTGGCACAGCGACTGGACCAAAGCGAAACAGGATCTTTCGGAAGCCTCGAAGCGATACGCCACATGGGTGTCGATGCCGGACAACGTCCGCTCAGGGATACCGTACCTCGAATACAGAAAGCGTCGGTCGGAGGCTTACAAGGCGCTCAGGCAGGCGGACGCTCTTTGCGAGAGGGCAAGCTCGGTGGCCCGGCAGGCGAGCAGGCGAGCCGACACCCAAGTTGCGCAGCGATGATCCCGCTGATTGCCTTGGCTCTGGCCGTCGCCGCTCTCGGCCTTTTTGCGGTGATGCGATGACACTCCCGGCGCTCATGCTCGTGATGATGAGCCTCACTCTCTTCGTTGCGCTCGCGCGCCTGAAGCGAGACGACTGATCGCGACCTCGACGGCGCGCAGGTCTATGCGCCCCGACGAGGCCCACCATGGCGCCGCCGCGGTGACTCCGTTAACTCCGGTTCAAGACCTTGTCCGGGTCATCTCGCGCGACACCCCCACCGTTCGGGATGACAGGGGGGCGGCTCTTCGCCATCAGGAGCCGCCCCCACCATCGACGGCTGGTCTAACGCCGTCCTTCGCCGCGAGAGACACGACCTGGCCCTTCCCATCCCTTTCGGCTTCCCGCGCGATGGCGAGGACGGCCCCGGCGGCCATGGACAGCACTGATTTGACGGTTGGGTAGCCGGCGCTTTTCGCCTGATCGGCGAGCGCCCGTAGCGCGTCGATGATGTTATGAAGGGCTTGGGGATCGCGTGCCATGCCCCGGATGTCTCGGACCACGAAGGCCACGTCAACGGCGCTCCAGGGCAGCGTCGTCGAATGGCCACTGGTGTGATCACCCTGCATCAAAACCGCAGCTCGGCCGCGACCTTGACGGCGTGCGGTCAGGAGACCGTCGAGGACTTGAACGGATCTAAGTCGAGCGCGTTGGTCCTTACGTTCAAGGGAGGAACATCGAATGCGCAAGCTCATGATTGCCGTTACCGCACTGTCGCTGATGGGCTCGGTTGCCTCTGCCCAGGCCGGATGCATCACCGGTGCCATCGTCGGCGGCATCGCCGGTCACTTCGCCCATCACGGCCTTGGCGGTGCGGCGGCAGGCTGCGCAGCCGGTCACTACGTGTCCAGGTATCACCGCCACCACTCGTTTTTCCATCGCAGCTACTGACGTCGAGCCATCGCCGGTCACGGTTCGTTAACCGTCATAGGTCATGATCATCACGTCAGACCGGCGAACCTTTGCGGGATAGCGCGTTATCTGATCCGGGGCGGCCCTCCTTGCATGGGGCCGCCCTTTTGCGTTTGCCGGTCATGCAAAGACCCGCAGCGCCCCGAAACCAGCCTCTCCGTTCCCCCGGCGTTACCCCGGGAGCAGAATGGCGCCTCGCCGTAGAGGCGGAATCACCTGTCTCTGAGTCAGATACCGGGCCATAACCTCGACGGCATGCCGGCGTCCCCCGAACGGGTGATGCGAATCACTGAGGTCTTGTCGCGTCATGGTGTGCGGCTATCTCGCCGCGGAGGGCATCACCATGTCGAAGCGAATTTTGACGGCATTGGTCCTGAGCATTGCGCTGCTCGGGGCCACCACCGTCGCAACCGTTATCGCACCGCAGCCGGCGCAGGCTGGCTGCGGTGATTGCGGTTGAGGAGGAAGACGATGAAACGCCTTCTCTCAACCCTGCTCGTCATCGCGGCGCTGTTCGGTGCCGCCACGGTCTCCACCGTCGTAGCACCGTTGCCGGCCCATGCCTGCGATGGCTCCTGCTGACGAGCAAGCTGACTTGCGACGTCAGGGGCGGTCTTGCGGGCCGCCTTTCGCTGTTCAAGACTCCCGAAAGCAGTGATATCACTCGATATTAGTCAAGTGACTGGCCGAGTGCCACGTCTTTCACATGTGGTGGTGTCTCCGGCTGTGGTGCCGCCTCATGTGCTTCATATCCATCACAGTCGGTTTTTCCATGCTTTTCGTGTGGCCCATAGCGCCAGCCTGAGAGTTGTTCGCCGTCGCGGCAGCGGCCGGCACGATGGAAGAGACCAAGGGCAGCGACAAAGCGCTGGCCACAAGAACGATCTGCACGGTTTTCATAGGCGATCCTCCAGGTGAGACCATCATTATGGATCGGCTTATAGACGTCCGGCTAGGCCTCGCTCAGCTGCCCGCCGGCTCCAGCATCTTCATCATCATCGCCGACAGCGCCGCTAGCCAGCGCACCGGGCCTCACGTGTCGCGGTGAACTCCTCCGTCCCTCGCATCAGCACGACACCGTCATAGCGCCGGATTGCCCACGAGAACGTCGGGTGAACCATTGGATGCCCGCCATGGTTGGGATCATGTGGGGCTTACGATCACGCCTCGACAGAAGGCTTGATCATGGACACCATAACCCAGACTACATCTCGCCACCCGTTCACCGACGCAGCTCGTGCGGCAGCTGCGGAAGGCAGGCGCCGCATGCAGGAGAGCCGCTTCCCCGCCGACGCTCCTGCTGTGTTCGCGGTCCGCCTGCCACTCACAGGGCAGACGTTTGGCTGGGAGGTTCGTCGTTTCGGGAGCCTCGTGTTGGAGCGCGGCACCACCAAGTTCTGCACGGCAGCTGAAGCGAGGGCAGCTGGCGAAGCTGCCATGGCGGCGATGTAGCCGGTGCCCGCGCTTTCTGTCCGAAGGGACCCGACCCCGCGCCTTGTTTCGACAATGACGCCGATTGTGGGTTCCATGGCCTCATGCCTCGAGATGATGGCTGAGCCCGGTGCCTACGGACGCCGCATCTCGCGGCCCTCCTGCTATGTCGTCCAATGTCATAACCGCGAGTATCCCGTCCCGGTCGATATTTTCGACGATCTCATTCGATCTCGCTTCGTTGAGCAGCAGTCCAGTCGCGAATGGACCATCACGCCCGCAGGCCATACACAAGCGCAGAACAGGCCAGAGTGACTGCTCCAATCAACTTTTGCTCTGAGATCGGGAAGGGAGATCTGATGACCCACAGGATCCGCATTGAGCGGGTAGCTCGTGCGCTGTGCTCATCAGATGGGCATGACCCTGAAGAGCACATCTACGTGGGCAGTGAGAACATCGAGAGGGATGGCGACGATCATTACCGTGAGACGATGGGGGCTGCTTGGACCACCTACGCCGGTGAGGCTCGAAGGATCATCGCGGCGATGGTAGCACTGGGGCTTATCGACTAAGTTGCAGAGTTGCGCTGGCGACCTCACCACGATGCGACTACGACGACCAGGATCAGCGTCGCTGTCAGGACGGCCAACACAAGGAACAGCGACCGTTCTGCGTAATCCGCGGGGAGGTCGTCGTGTTCAGTCATGTTCGGCGACGCTCAGCAACTATGGATGCGAGAGTCAGTATGATCTTGGCCATGTCGGCTGGCTTGGGATGGACCGGCACGTCGGGGAAGCGCGCCTTGACAGCTTCATCGTTGCCCGTGACGAACACAAAGGGAATTCTGCGCCTGCGAAGCTCGTCGGCGATAGGAAATGCTTCGAGGCGATGAAGCATGAAGTTGAGCACAGCAGCATCGATGCGGTCGGCCATTGCGATGAACTTCAACCCTTTCTCAATGGTCGTTATTGGCCCGAGCGGCACGGCGCCAACCGCTTTGAGATCCTCGATCAACTCAAAAGCCAAAATCGCCTCATCCTCGACGATGAGGACGTGCAGCCCTTCCAAGGGAAAAACGGAGATCATGTGTGCCGTCCCGATCATCGGGAGAGCGCACGAGTCTCTCAGGCGCCGGTATCCGCTAGCCGAGTTGGCGATGCGACCGAGGTGGGGAGCATATCGATTTCAGTTCCATTACCTATGTTAATCGGCCGCATTCCGTTTCGCATCGAACCCTAGCGTTCTGTCAGCGTTGCTCACGCAAAGTTTCACAGTGAGGCGTGCGATGGACGACGACGCGATGGTGCCACCTATGGGTACCTCTCGACCATGGTCGACGAGGATCGCATCGCTCGCGTCGCTCGGGCCCTTTGTGCTGCTGATGGATGTGAGCCGGACGGGACGATCATCGACAATGTCGTCGAGGAAGTGCCGACCGAATTCGGTACCCTGGCCAAGGGCCGGCTTGGACCTCCTATACCGGCGAGGCGCACCGGATGATCGCCGCGATGGTGGCGCTGGGGCTGGTGGAGTAGCGAGCCGTCAAGCAATTGAGCCGTTTAGACGTCGAGCTATCAAGCCGTCACATTACCTCGACGTCATGCCTGCCGGCCGTCATGCCTGCGAGTGACCATGACGTCGAAGCAGATCGCGAATAGCGTCCTCGACCAGGGCTTGCACGGTGGTGTCAGTGTCCAGGGCGATTTGCCGTAGCGCTTTGCGCTCCGACGGCAGCATGCGGACCAGCACTTGCACGCGAGGGTCCTTTGCCTCGGTCGCCGGCTTGCTCTGGGCTGCGACAGGCTCGGCCGGTGCTACGGCGGCCACGGGGTCCTTCTTGGCCATGCGGTCGGCAAGGCTGGTCAGCGAGGGGCGCGGGTTCGATGCCATGGTCATGCCTTCAAGTGTGATTGGACCTCGCGCCAAAGCGCGGCGATCTCGGCAGCGGCTCGGCCGTCAGGCTCGTATTCGTTCACGGTCGATCCCGAGATGATCGCGTGCGAAAGTGCGACCCGCTGGGCGATGACGGTATCGGCGACGGTGGCGCCCATGTGGCGCAGCGTATCGCGAGCCTCGGTCACGATCGTCGGTTCGGCTGCACCTGTTCTGGGCGGGGCATGATTGATGACGGCCAACGCCGGCCGACCGACCCGTTTGGCTAGATCGAGCGTTGCGGCAACACCGGCCAGATCGAACGGCCCCGGCCGCGTCGGGATCAGGATGAGGTCGCTGACACGCATGGCGTCGCCGATCGAGGCTTCGGCATGCGGAGGCGTGTCCACGATGCAGATGTCGATGCCCTCCGATTTGGCAGACGGCAGGAGCTTCGGCAGCTCACGAGCTTCGCATTCGACCAGAACCGGCGTTTCGCTCGACCGCAGGCGGAACCACCAGGCTAGGGAATGCTGCGGATCCGTGTCGAGCAGCAAGACGGCCTTGCTGTCGGCCGCCGCAATCACTGAAAAATGCGTGGCCAGGGTCGTTTTTCCGACCCCGCCCTTTCGTGCCGCTATCGTGACCACCTGCATGCTCGCCACCTCGCCGTTCTGCCGCCAAGCTCGATAGACGGCGAGCGGGCCAGACGTCGAGGTAGATCGTGAACCTGTCGGCAGGCTGGCGTGACGTCCTGATAGCAGGGCAGCAAGACGTCTTGCCGTCGTGAGATCATGCCGCCGTGAGGTGCGGGCCGATGACCTTGGCCAACTCGAACATGGTCAGGCGGTCCTTGCCGAAGATCGGACGGAGCTTGTCGTCCGCGATAATGGTTCGCTTGTCGGCCGGGTCCTGCAGGCCATGGGCCCGGATGTGATCCCACAGTTTCGACACGACCGCGGTTCGGGCCAAGGGTGCGGCGCCGACGACTGCGGCGAGAGCAGGGGACGGCTTCATGGGTTTGCCGAGAGCGCCGGCCGTGCGGGGCTTGGCGGGAGAGACGGTGCGCGACATGGTCATATCCTCAAGGCGGGAAACCATATGATCTAGGGTGCTAGACGTCTTGATAGCAAGACGTCATTGCTGCTAGACGGCCTTATCGCGTGCCGTCTTGATGTATGAACCCGGCGAGCACCCACCCGACCGCACGGGCGGTGGCGTAGACGGCGAGGGATAGGGCGAGGACGATGCCTGCCAGGGTCAGGTCGGCGGGGTGATAGTTGAAGGATCGCACGACTGAAGCGGAGCCGTCCTGCCATCGCAGTGTCTCGTCCGGCAATCTCGACGTCGTCCACTGCAGCCATGCCTCATGGCTGGCCAGTCCGAAACTGAAAAGCATCACAGGCGCGGCCAGCACGACGCCGACCCGGTGGAAGCCGCGGTGGACGCGGGAGGTCATTCGACCCAACCGCGCGCCGTTCGAATGGTCCAGCGCGAACCTGCGTACATCATGGCAATGGTTTCGCCACACTGCTCGCACGTGTAGCCAAGGGCGTCTGGTAGGTTAGGGCCTGGGATTGATAGGGCCTCGGCGGGGACCGTCTCATGGTCGGCGACGTCGGAACGTACATCGCCGGCGTGATGTCCTTTCGAGCAGACGATCCGCTCGCCCTTTCGCAGTTTCATGGCTCGGCATTCCTCTGAAAAAGAGTTCCGGCCGCGCGCCTAGCTGTTCAACTGATTGAGGTAAGCCACGGCGTCGACCGCCTCCGCCGCCTGAGGCTCGTTGGCGTGGAACATGACGACGGTCACGCTGACGTTCTTCTGCGGGGCCATGATGGCGCCGCCGCCTGAGTATGTCGTGGTTCCGAAGGCCGTGTTGCCGACCACGTTGACGTTCGTGCTGGCAGTGACGGGCATGTTGCCGACCTGCACGGCACCCGTCTGGGTTTGCGGGTTCTGGACGATGAAGTGGTCATACCCCTGCGCGATCGTCAGCTCGGCCGCGCGCTTCATGGTCGACTTATCGGCCTGCCCAACGAATAGCGTTCCTTGGCTCTCGGTGCTGACCTGCCAGACGTTTTTCGCCAGCGGCATCTCGCTGGTGGTGACGCATCCGGCCAAAGCGCTGCCTATCGCAAGCAGCAGCGCGGTCTTGATCATGCGGTGCATCGAGCCCTCTCGCGCGACGTAATGTTGCGCGGCGATCATGAATCACGGCGAGATAATGTCAATTTCCTGGAGTACTGACGCGGTGGAGGCCGCATGCTTACGGGAGCTCATGGCTTGACCGCCTATATCTTTACCTGGCGTTGCCCGTCACAGCTCTCGGAGAGCCCTGCGGCTTGCAGGCGTCGCGTCTTAGAGGCCTATGCTGAAATATTGAGGACGACGCAGAAGGCTGCCGACAACGACTTGCCCGGATCCGGGTCGCTGGCTTCCCGAAACGACCCAAGCACTCTACCTTCAGTGGAATATATCTTACCACTACTCAGCGACGCTATTTTTGACCCTCCCATTTCGGAGAAGACGGATCCAAGATTGATATGAGCTACCGCATATCCCTTGTGATAGATAAAGTCGTACATGCAACTCTCCATTTCTACGGAATTACAAAAGTCGTACGATCGCGATCGTGGTCTCGACATTGACCGTATCGGCCCGACTGATCTGAGTCGGGATCATACGACAAAGCTCCCGATCATTTTCAGAAGCCCGAGCATTTCAGGCGCTGACGGGCCACGGTTCAAAAAGGCGCCAAGTTCGATCTGGCTGACCGCGCCTCCTGACGGCTGGTTGGCTTGGTGCACCACATGGGCGATCCCGGTCGCCTCATCCCGTCCAAGGAACCATCGGTCGCCATTGGAGCTGGATGCGAACTCCCGGAGGTTGTCGGTCGAGGCCGGCCCGCGGAACTCACCACCGCCTATCTTGCTGACGATGCCCTGCTTGTGGAGAAGGTCGCTACGCAGATCGTTGATGGCCCTAGCCTGGCGCTCGGCGTGCGTCACGAGCCCATCCACGGCTTCGATCAAGGCGACGTGGATGCGTTCGGCATCGTCGGCCTCCCTGGCGTCCTGAAGCGTTTGGCGCAGGTGGGCGAGGGGATAGCGAGCGCGGGTGGCCTGTGGGCCGCCGTCGTCCATCGTGGCCATCAAAGTGTCTTTCCGGTCGGAGATACCTCACGCAGCTTGGCGCTTGAGATGCCAACGTTCTCGGCAACGAAATCGATACCGGCCCGGTCGAAGGTATCGTGCAGGACAGCGTCCCGTTCGGTCGAGGTATCAGGATCGGCTGGGCCGTCATGGAATGGTTCCGGTGCCAACGAGCCAATCATGAATGCGGACGGCTCGCTCAGGCAAAGGCCTGCCTTCATCGGCCCACACTTTTCCGAATGCCCGCGCGAGCGCGGGCCTGTCCAGTCCCCATACGTCCGCCGCGATCACCGTAGCTTGCTCGAGGGGCTCGTCCGATTGGACTAGCTCGACAAGCGAGGTCACGCGACGAGCAAGGTCGAAATCGTTCATGGTCATCGCGTCGGCTGTCCGGTTGGCAGTTGCGCAGCGAATGCGTATACGTCTCGCGGCTCGAGCATTTTCTGGCCGGACCGTCCTATCACCGCACGTTTTCGTGAGATTAATAGCTTGACCGGCTCGCCGAGTTAGAGCGGACGTCGATTTTGATCTAATTAACCTCAAAGACGGCGATTGCCTTATCAAGGACGTCTCGCATCACCGCCCTTGCCTGTTTCGCGTCTTCCTTTTAAGCAAATACAAGCGTTACCGGATGCCGTATCCCTGGGCCGGGCTTCTTTATGAGAAACCCATGGCCAAAAACGTCACCCGATCCGACCCTTTGCACAGAGCCCAGCACTGAGTCATCCATAATGATCTCCTTTGCGGCGACCATTATATCACTGTTGGCCGTCTGAACGCTAATTTGATGCCCGCTGTGGTTCTGGTCGGGCTATGAACTGCCCTAATCATGGCTCGAAACGGTTTTCCGCAGCCGCACGCCGGCGCCGCCGCCGTTCTCGGGAATGAACTCGACGCCGCCGGCTTCAAGGGCGGTACGGACGGCCACGACATTGTTGACCATCCCACCCGCAGCGCCAGAGCTTCCCTCCATTCGCTTGATCGTTGGGATTGATAGGTTTCCTTGAGCGGCAAGGTCACCCTGCGACATACCGAGCAGGGCGCGAGCTGCGGCTATCTGACGTCCGGTGAGGCTCATTGTTCCTAAGGATCTTTCTGATACGAAGGGATTGACGATCAGCTCGTTAGCATCCATAGGTATCACGTTGGTTCCTACGGAGCAATGTGAATGCCATCCTCCCGCGCCAAGCCGCGCCCGTTATTAACCCTAGACGGCCGCTACGACCGTAGCGCGATCATGTCCGCCGCCTGGGCCATGGCTCAAGCGGCCCTCGTCCCCGCCCGACCGATCCGGAGCTACACGCCCCCGCCGCTCCCGACACTCCGCGAGGCCTTCGCTGATGGTCTGCGTCGCGCCTGGGACCTGGCCCGAGGCCACCGGGCCTGCATCGAGCATCACGCCGCAGCCGTGGCCGAGACGACCCGCCGTGGAACCCTTCCGGCCGTCGAGCGCGAGATCCTGGCCCTGCGTGACGCTCATGCGATCGCGCCGATGATCGACAGCACCCGTCGCATGGTGGCCGACCTCGTCGCCATCGAAGCCCGCGCCGCTGCCCTCGGGGTTCGGCTGTGAAGGGTTCTCGCTTCGTGATCACCATCGACGGCATCGACCTGTCGAAGCCCTCGACCTCTCACGCCAAGGCCGTGCGCGAAGCCCGCTGGTGGGCTCGCCGCTGCCCGGGTCTCCCCGAGGTCTGCCGCATCCGGAGGTCGCCGTCATGAACCGCCGCGCCCGCCTCCTGCGCTTCCTGGCGCCCTGGACCGCCCGTGACGGCGGGTACGAGATCCGCGTCGGCTCCACCCGCCTGTCGGCCGAGGTCCTATCCGACGACGCTTTGGAAGACCTCGCGGCTCGCGTCGTGGCCGACTTCTGGGCCCGCCGCCGCCGTGTCCGGCTGAACCGACCCGCCTTCATCGCCGATGCCGTCCGCGCCGGCCACCACCTTCTGCCCGAGACGCTGAGGCTCGCCGCCGCGCTTCTCGGGGCAGGGGCCACCCACACCGCCTAAGCGGCCGACCTTCTCGACCTTACTGGAGTTTTGACATGCGTTTGCGTGAACGACCCCTCGTGTCTGTGCGGGCTCTGATGCCCGCCCCGGCGGCCCTGCCGAGCCTGTCCGATGCCCTCGCGCGCCGGGCGGCTATCTTCGGACCCTTCAACTTCGACGAGGCTCCCACGGCCTTGTGTGGACTGCGAGGAGCCCGCCAGGTGCCACCGCCTCTGGTCAGGAAAACCCTACTGGGTCGAGCGGATACGTCCGATGTTCCGAGTGTCAGTGTCCGAGCGCCATTTGGCGGCGGTCTCAAGACGATCCTGAGCAATGCCGGGACCGATGTCGGCGACGGCATGATGGTGCTTGCCCAAGATGTTTCGAGCGCTGTGGCTGATGCCACTTTGCCTCTGGCGTTCAATCAGAGCCGGCAGGAGCCGGTCACGTTGACGCATTGGCTTCGGGCCAACCAGAGCCTGATCGGTCAGGTTCGGGTCGCTGGGGGCCTGAGGCACGCCCTTACTGTCGCGCTCAACCATGGCTATCGCCTCCTCAAAGCAGTGTCACTGGCAAACATGGCTCTGCGAGCAAGGTCGCACCAGCCCTGTCACCACAATAAGTTGAATGACCTGGATTGGGTCACCTCCAGCGTGGACGACGATAACTCATGATCATTCCGCGCCGTCGAGCACCTGCCGCTCCGGCGCCTCCCTCCTACGTCGGCCCAACAAGCCGCCGCTGACCCACTCACCAATTGGAGATCTTCAGCATGCAAAAGCGTGAAGGGCGGAGCTTCGCCCCGCCGCCACCGCCACCCCTACAGCCGAAACCCGGCCGGACCGGCCGCAAGCGATGGGAACGGCCCGACGTGCCGCGCCCCATGGCGCCCGTGCGGGTGCCTCTGCCATCGCCAGACCCCATGATGCCGGAGATCGAAGAGCCTGAAGAGGCCGACGTATTTGGGTTGTTGTCCGTCGAAGCTCGCCGGGACCTGCTGGCAGGCGTTGGTGGGAGGACGTTATGAGCAGCCCCCTTTCCCGCCGGACCGCCCTACGCGGGTCGGTGGCGGCATCCCTGGGCCTCGTGGCTGGGGTCGCGTCCGCCCAGGCGGCACCGGTCCTGTCGGCCAACGACCATCGCTTGGTGGCCATCGCAGCCGAGCTGCTGGACATCGACACGCAGGCGAACGCCCTCGACGAGGACGCGCTCGGATATGACGCCCTGATCGACCGCTACGGCCCCCTCGTGGCTGAGATGGAGCGACTGCCAGCCGACACCGTGGCCGGTATCATGACCAAGGCCCGCGCCCTGAAAATCCAGGCGGTTGCTTTTTGCTGCAACGTTATCGGCGACAGCATCGCCGCCGATTTATCCCGCCTTCACGCCACGGGAAGGCTCGCCCGTGGCTGACCGTTCCGACCTCGAAAGCGCGATCATGGATGCCGAGGGTGCGGCGGCCGTGCTGTGGGCCCTTGAGGATGACCTGATGTCCAGCACCGATGCAGGTTGGAAGGCGCTAGGGCTGTAGCCTCGTTCGCATCTGACCGTCTCGGTACTGACGCCGATGCAGCGACGGGCACTTGATCACGCGAGCAGTCACCTTCGGCACACCGTCGCCGAGGTGTCGCGCGTCTTCTACGAAGCTGTCGAAGGGGGGACGTTATGAGCCCCGTCCTGACACGGCGCGGCCTCGTCCAGGCCGGTGCCGCCGCGATCGGGGCAACCGTGGCGGGGATCCCCGCTTCGGCCCGAGCGGCCCCGGATCCCGACGCGGGACTGTTCGTCCTCATCACGCAGTATCGTGAGGTTGCGGTTGAGCGGAGCGCCCATGCTCCCGTGCACGAAGCAGCCGAGGAGCGGTTCAAGGCCGCCGCTCCGACCCGCCCAGAGGCATTGACGGAGACGTTCTCCGACTTCCTCAACGGCATAACCGGTAGTGGACGAGAGCAGCGGTCGGACGGCAGGGTGCGGGGCTTCTTCATACCTGGAGACGTCGAACGCCTGCGCGCCGCTGGCTCCGTGATGGAGTTGACTTGGGACGATGAGGGGCAACCGTTGCCGCCCATGTCGAACCCTTGCGGCGAGAAGCGACGCCAGGAGATCCTGGCGGTGTACGACGCTTGGGAAGCGGAGAAGCAGGCCGTCTCCGATCAGGTTGGTTTGACGGCGGCGGCTGCCGAGGATGACCGGCTCTATGAGGTCGTGTGGTCATTACGGCATGAGATCCGCGCGACACAGCCGGCCACCCTGGTAGGATTATGCGCGAAGGCCCGATGGGTCCTGACCCTGGCGGACTTCGAGGACGACGACGAGCAGGTCGTGCGCGATCTCGCGGCCTTCGGCGCGAGGCGTCGACATGAAGGGCCATGAGCTGCAGGCGCACCTTGTCGAGCGTGACGGCCACCGCTGTCATTGGTGCGGGCGCCTCGTCGTCGATCTTCCGCAGGTCGGTGACACGGCCGACGAGGCCCAGACCGTCGATCACCTCGGCACGCGTCGCCCTCGCCGGTCACTACGGGACCCGGCCCGCGCGCCGTGGAACCGTGTAGTCGGTGCAATCACGATCGAGGATGCCTGACCGTCGAGGAGTGGTGGGTGGTTCTGGAGGTGCGGAAGGTTCCGCATCAGGCGGTGCGGTGGCCTGGAACAAGCAAAAGGGTCGAGACAGCGTCTCGACCCTTCCATCATCGATATCCATCCATCGATCAGCGGCGCCAGTACATCCGTGGTCGCCGAGACCAGAAAGACGATCTCAATGTTATTCAGCGTGCAGCTTGTCCGCAGACATTTTGCCCGAACGGCTATCCGAGACCAGGTCGTAAGAGAGCTTCTGGCCCTCGTTGAGGTTGGTCATCCCGGCGCGCTCGACGGCGGAGATGTGAACGAAAGCGTCCTTACTGCCGTCGTCGGGCTGAATGAAACCGAAACCTTTGGTGGCGTTAAACCACTTCACTGTGCCGTTAGCCATTATGAACTCCTGTTCCCATGTGTAAAGTATCGCTCAAACGCAGATGCGCAGAGCTGGTCAATATCGAAATTACTAGGGTCTGAACCCAATCAGGCTATTGCGTTCACGACCTGAAGCGGATTCCATGGTGGTCCATGGAGGCGCAGATGGCTGATCTGTTTTGGCTTTCGGACGAGCAATGGGCCGTGGTGGGGCGGTTCATGCCTAGAAACCAGCCCGGGGCACGGCGGGTGGACGACCGCCGCGTGGTGTCCGGCATCCTGCACATGCTGCGCACGGGCGGGCGCTGGCGTGACGTGCCGACGGCGTACGGTCCGGCCACCACGGTCTACAACCGGTTCAACAGATGGTCCCGGCGTGGCTTCTGGCGTGCCATGCTGGCAGCCCTGGCCGAGGGGGGCTGGATCGCCCAGACGGCTGCCATCGACAGCACCTATACAAAGGCGCACCGCTGTGCCCATGGCGGCAAGGGGGGGCGAAAAACCAGGCGGTCGGCCCCTCGCGGGTCGGGCCGACCACCAAGATCCACATCCTGTCCGACACCCTCGGCCGCCCTGCCGTCGTCCACCTGACGCCAGGCAATGCCAGTGACGTGAGGACCGCCCCTGCGGTGTTGGCGGCCGCCCCAGGCCGCATCCGACGTCTCATGGCCGACAAGGGTTACGACGCTGACTGGCTCCGGGCCGATCTGCGCAACGCCGGTATCGTGCCTGTGATCCCGGGCACGCGCTCCCGCAAACGCCCGATCCGACACGACAAGGGACGCTACAAGGACCGCTGGCGCGCCGAAGCCGTGTTCTGCCGCTTGAAGGACTTCCGCCGCGTCGCCACACGCTACGACAAGCTCGCCCGCAACTACGCGTCAGCCGTTGCCCTCGCGGCCGTCGTGGCGTTCTGGTGCTGATTGAGTCCTGACCCTAGGGAGAGGTCATCAGCGTGCGCACGACACTGGGGTCTCGATGCGCGGTGGCTTGAACGTACAGCCTAAGATCGATGATTTGAACTTGGGGTCTGAAGCACGGGATGTCAAGGCACTGTCTGATCGCTGGCTCGGCGCTAAACTGAGAAGCGACCGCGACACTCACGTGGGCACGAGAACGTGCCGCGGTCACCCGAGCCGCCGTCTAGTGCGAGTAGCGACGCCTCAGGAGAAGGTACGGACGGCGTCGGCCGGGGTTTCAGGCTTGTCCAGATGCGGACAGAGGCGGCTAAAGCAGGAAGCGTCAGATGGCCTGCAGCTTTTCGGCCGACATCTTCCCCGACCGCTTATCCGAGACCAACTCGTAGGAGACCTTCTGGCCCTCCGGGAGGCTCTGCATCCCAGCACGCTCGACGGCGCTGATGTGCACGAAGGCGTCCTGGCCGCCGTCGTCAGGTTGGATGAAGCCAAAGCCCTTGGTCGCGTTGAACCACTTCACAGTGCCGGTCGCCATCGTCGTCGTCTCGATGGTGGGTGCACCATAACGGACAAGGGCCCTCGGCGTTCCAGAGGCTGAGACGGTCGGGTAATCGCGCTGCTGAAGCGGGATGGGGACCTATATCGGCTCGGTGGAGGCGTGCGGGCTCAATCACCGCTGACGCAGGTCGACGTTTCGTAGAGCCACGCGCCGGTCTCGGTTCTGATGCTGACCGACACAGCACCTGGTCGCCGCTCAGCCTGGGCTTGTTGAAGAAGCTGCCAAATGATCTGGGACGCCTCGCAGATCGCGTTTGCCTCGTCCTGAAGGTTCACACCGATCTCGTCACAGACACGACGCCCGCGATCTCGAACGTCGAAAAAGTACCTCGGCATCATCCCTCCAGACCGTCTTCCACCGCGAGGCGCGGCAGAAGGTACGAGGAATCCTGGCGAGGGTTTCGGCCCGAAGCCGAAACAGGCCGAGAGAGCGACCGAGGCGATCTCGTGGGCACGGGAGGATGCCGCGATCACCAGCCGTCGTCTGGTGCGAATAGCGGCAGCTCGGGAGAAGGTACGAGCCGACCGCAGCACGGTTTCAGGGCTCTCCGGAAGCGGACAAGAGAATGGCCGCGGCGCACGCCGAGCAGACGTAGCCGCGGCCATCCGTGAGCCAGAAGGTGCAGGGCCGGCTCACGGCCTTGATGCTCCTTCGGGCGGTCGGCGGCCAGCGATCGGCGGAAAGAGCGTGAATGGCCGCAGCAAGGCGCTGGGTCGCAACCCGCCGCGGCCACCCCGAGCCGACACTTGGGGGCGCCGGCTCGCCATCAGAACGGCTACGATCGAGGCTGGGTTCGGCTTGGACGACAGCATCGTGAAAGGGGGAGCGATGCCACATTCGGCCACAATCGGGCAGATAGCACCAGCGACTTCATGCAGAGCATCAAGCGTGTTGCGTTGTTGCCCCACCCTGGCCCGACATGAGGTGTTTTGACGTCTTGTCGCGGGTGATTAGGGCGCACGTCTGGAGACTGTCCTTGGCGGAACGCACGACATCGTATTCACTATCGAAGTCACCGCCCCGCCAGGGCGAAGATAGTGCGACTGCCTTCTGAGCTTCTTCGGCTCCGGCGGTCGTAATTGACCACCTGCAATGCACTCAGGCCCTGGCGGGCCGGAGGCCGAGGAGGATTGTCTGACTGCGAGCCAATCCAACGCTTCACTCACCCGGTTGGCCATCTTGGCCACACGGCAACGAACCGAGATCGGCCGTGCCATGCTGCGCGGTCACACAGTAGGGCGGCTAGGCCGGCCAGCCGACAAGCGGGTGTTCCTGCCCCGCTGCCGCCCCGCCACTTCAGGACCGCGCCAGGAGCGGTTGGATGGACAAGACCGAGTTTAATAAGCAATGGGAAGAGCTTAAGAAAGGCAAGAATTTTTGCCGAATGCAGTCCACCTCAAACGTGTTGAGCATCCTTAGCTATAAATGGTCTCAGGTATCATCTGATCCAGAACTAGGAAAAGAGGTCTGGGAAGGAATAAATAGCGCCTCTTATGAGATGACGAAAGTCATAAAACAACACATTCCCTCCCAAGAGCAACAGCATGTATTCGGCGTTATGGCGGACATTATAAATTATACGTTTTTAATTTCTGAGCACGAAAAGGATAGGAAAGATGCCAAGCAGCACAGCAAAAATATTATCGATTCGACTGTCGTCGCCATTGCGCATGCGAGGGAGGGAAAAGCACGCATAACCAAGATAAAACGCGAGGTTGTTAGAGAGATATTGGACCAAGTTTGGGAGAAAAACCCTAATCTGAACGGCAACGTTAGAGTCCGTCCGATAAGGGTACGGCACGTTGAAAACCGAAGCTCGGCCTCCCTCTTGGAGGCGGTCCGATTAGACAACCGCTCATACCCTTATCGGACGGACACTAAGAGGCACGGCGCTGGCCGTCTTGGACAAGATCAACACACGGATTAAGGCTCGGTGCGAGGAGAATGGGATCCCGAAACCCAAGCCCATCAAGCTTAGCGCCGCCATGGATCGGATCAAGGAGGTGATCTCTGGGAAGTAATGAGGATTTTACAGAACTGAAGTTCTGGCCACTTTCTTGCTTTTTCCGCTTTGTCAGAACTGCAGTTCTGTAGATTCCGACGAATCCAGGGACTTTCAGGACCACCCAAAATGCCTACTGTCATTTCTGCATAAGCAATCATATGCAGTCGAGGTGACACTATGACTTCGAGCAGTCCTAACGCCAAGCTCTCGCGCGTCGAGCTTGCTCTCGCCTTGACCGAGGCGGGTTACGACATCAGCCCGGCAACCCTTGCCGGTTTCGGCAGTCGGGGTGGTGGTCCGCCTTACGACATCTTCAACAACCGGGCCCGGTACGAACTTGGGCCCGCTCTGGAGTGGGCGAGCAGCCGCGTTTCGCCTCCTCGCCGCCGGGTCGCCATCCAAGGCGAGCCCGCGCACGCCGCCTAGAACGCAGAAACCCGCGACGCTCGCGCGCCACGGGTCCCCAAGCAATCTCATTCCGGCAAGATTGAGATACCGCAGAGGGGTCCATTCGGCAAGCGGCGGCGCTCCTGAAAGTCAGAGAGCCGACCCTCATGAAACTCATTCCACGTCCGCCTTCTGCCCCGCCCATCACCGCGCTTCGCCTGTCCGCCATTGCCCGCCGCGTTTCCGCCTCGGGGTCCTTGGCGGTCGTCCTGGCCGACCTGGCTTATGGTTCTCCTGACCGCGACGACGTGACGGCGCTGCACATCACCCGGCTGAAGGGTGATGCCCGCCGCCTCGTCGGTAAGAACCTTCCCGACGCCGTCCGCCTCGACGTGCTCGGCTTGGCCAAGGCCGCCTATCTCGACCGCCTGCGGGCGCTGGAGACGGCACCGTGAGCCGGCGCCCGTTTCACAAGCCCGAGGCCGTCGAGCTCGTCGAGGTCTTGGCCTTCGTCCCAGTGACGGCCCGAAAGGGCTGGCGGGTTGCCCGGGTCCGCCAGGGCGGCGTCGAGTTCGCCGAGCTGCGGGCCTGCTCCTTCGATCCCCAGTGGGAGCCCAGCGCCGGCGACCACCGCTCGGTGATCCGAGGGCCCGCGCTGCGCCGGGTGATCGCGGCGCTTGAGGCCTTCGAGACGAAGATGGAGGGCGTGTCTTGAAGCGCGGTCTCTCTCCCTCATCCCGAGTGCCCCGGTGCGGCACGTGTGGTGGTGCTCCAAGACTGCCGACGAGATCACCGCCGAGATCTGCGAACACGCGATGCGCGGCACCGTCGTGCGGGTGTGCCGGTACGACGGGGGTCGCTTCGACGTCATCCGCAACGGGTCGGAGTTCCTGGTCCGCGACGTAGACGGTCCGCCGATCGCCACCGTGTCGACGATGTTCGAAGCGGTCGCGGCCGGCAACAAGGCCATCGAAGAGTGGAACGAGGCCAATGCCCAGGCAGAGGTCGACTTCGGAAGCGATGATCCGAAGGGAACCGCGTGATGGGGGAGGCTCGCCGGCGCCGCTTCGCGGTCCTCGACATCAACAACGACGCGCTGGAACGCCTCTCCGAAAGCGATCAGCGGTTCTTCAATCGCACCGGCCGGAAGCATCGACTTCGCCTCGCCGGCCGCGCCGAGGTCGATGCCCTGGTGCGGGTTCATGGCTCTCAAGCCGCGCGGTTACCGACCGGAGAACGCATGTTCGCGCTGGTCAAGGTGCCGTTCGATGGGGCGCAACTCAAGCAGTTCGTGCCGAATAAGGCGGACGCTGAGACAGACGTCCCGGAGGAGTTTATCGCGGCCCTGTTCGACCGCCTGTCGAGCCGCGGGCCGGAAATAGGTGTGCTTGAGGCCGAGCTTCGGCGGCGGGTCGATGAGGATCAGGAATGATCCGCTCTGACCTCGTTGCCGAGTGGAAAGCCTGCGGCGTCCTCCGGCAATCCGACGTCGACGGCCTGACCGCCGCCGGCGTCCCCATCCTCGCGCTGACGGGCGACGCCTACGGCGGCGGGTTCTGCGTCATGCGGGACCGGATCGTGCCCCACCACGGGGCGCGTCGGTTCGAGTTCGTCCGGCACGACGAGATGGCCGGCGAGGGTGTGTCCGCACTGATCGTGCTGGCGCTCGACGCCTACGGCGACCCCATCGACCTCGTCTCGTTCCGCAACGGCCCGGCACCCTTCATCGGCTCGTGGCTCGGCCGCGTCGGGCTGCTCGGCGAGGAGAGCCTTTGGCGGACCCGGGCTCTCCTCGCGGTTCACGCCACGCCGTTGGATTGGCTCCGGGCGGAGCGCCGTGGGGTCTGTGTCGTCGATCCGGTGTGTACCTCGTCGACGTTGCGCGACGCCGGACGCTGGAGGTCGGGAGCCAGGCGGAGCGCCGCCGGCTTGCCGACATGCTGACCGTTCGCCTGCCGGACATCAGGGTCCGGCCGACGGTTCGGAGCGCCGCAGCGTGAGCCCCGCCCCCGAGGCGGGGATGATCGACCCGGGCACCGTGCGGGTCTTCTGCAAGATGATCCACGACGCTGCGGCGCACGCCCTCAACGGGGCGATCGATCCGGGGATGCTGCAGCTCGACTTCCTGCACCCGAACGGCGGGGAGATGCAGACGGTCCGCTTCCCGATCGGGGCGGCCGACGCCATGGCGGACAGCGCAATCAGCGCGGCGTCGAACGGACTAAACGTGTACGTCGAGGGCCGCACGGTCGACACCCGAGCCAGCGCGGGCCGTGGCAAGGCCAACGCCACGCGCGGCGTGTTCGCCTTCGTCGACGACAGCGATGGAGACAAAGGAAAGGGCGGTGACCTCAAGCTGTCGCCGACGTGGCGCGTCGAGAGCAGCCCCGGCAACGCCCATAACTGGATCCTGCTCGATCGAGCCCTGACGCCGGAACAGGCCGAGCCGCTGGGCCGCGCGCTGCGGGCGTGGAGCGGGTCGGACAGCGCCAGCGGGAAGCTGACGCAACCTTATCGGGTTGCTGGGACACCGAACTATCCCGACGCGAGAAAGCGCGCCCGCGGCCGTGTCGTCTCGCCAACCCGCATCATCAACATGGCAGGCCCGGTGTGGTCAGCCGACGATCTCGCCGAGATCGTGCCGCCGGCGCCGGAGCGACCTGCCGCGCACGTCCCGGGCGGCCGGTCGGGAGCGACAAGCGGCACCGTCGAGGACCTGGCGGCCGACACAGGCGAGGACCGATCCGGCCGGTTCTATGACGCGGTCCGGGCAGCTATCCGCGCCGGCATGCTCCCGGCCGACGTCGAGGACGTGTTCCGGCGCCACCCGGGCGGATGCGCGTCAAAGTACCTGAAGCCCTATGACCGGCTCGCCGAGGAGATCGCCCGGACCTGGGGCAAGGTCGCGGCCAAGGTCGAGGAGGAGGCGGAAGCCGCCGCGGCCGGTATCGTGCCGACCTATCCGAGCCAAGCTATTCCCGTTGCGGAAGCCCGTGCGGCCGTCCGGGAGGCGCTCCGAGGCCATCTAGCGGCCGGCGAGGGATGCCGCCGCGCCGTGAAGGTGTCGACGGGCGTGGGGAAGACCCGCATCGCGGCGGAGCTCATCGCCGAGGACGTCGAGCGCATGCGGGGCGACGACGAGCGGCGACCGTGGCTGGTGGCGGTCCCCACCCACAAGCTCGGCGGCGAGGTCGAGGAGCTGTTCACCGCCGCCCGCGTGCTTGCTCGCGTCTTCCGGGGCCGGACCGCCGATGATCCCGATGCGCCCGACACCGGGATGAAGATGTGCTTGGACATCGAAGCGGTGGAACTCGCGCTTCAGCTAGGACGCCCGGTGTCGACGTCGTGCTGCAAGGGGAAGCACCCCGACACCGGGACAATCGTGGTCTGCCCCCTGTTCTACGACTGCGCCTATCAGCGCCAGATCCGGGACACGCCCGAGGTGTGGATCGGCAGCCACGAGCTGCTGTTCTCGGCGCCGGGCAGCCTGGGCAACGTCGCTGGGATCGTGATCGACGAGGGCTTCTGGCAGGCGGGCATCAAGGGCGGTGGGAGGGGCCTCACCCTCCACGACTTGGGGTCGCCGCCGCCGGTCGGGCGCAACAACTTCGAGGAACTGGCGGCCGCCGACATCGCGGCATGGCGGTCGACCATGGCGGCAGCGCTCCGGGCTCAGAAAGAACCAGGCGGGGTCGCGCGCCGGACGCTGGTGGCCGGCGGGATCACGGTCGAGATCTGCACCAAGGCGAACCAGGCCGAGTGGCGGATGAAGGACCGGGCGAAGGTGTGGCCCGGCATGGACAGGATCGCACGACGCGCCGCTGCGAAGGCGGCCGACGGCGTCGTGAGGACCCGTACCTTCTCGGCCGTGTGGACCGCGGCGCGCGAACTGCTGCTGCACGATGACGAGGATGCGGTGTCGGGGCGGCTCGTGCTCGGCGAGACCCCCACGGACGACGGATTCGGCAAGGTGCGGGTGGTCCGCACCCATAAGCTCAAAGCCGTGCTCGAGCGGTTCGCGGACGTGCCGACCTTCATCATGGACGCCACGCTCCCGGGCGTGGAGATCCTGCGGAAGTTCTATCCGGGCGTCGAGGTCGTCGCTGACATCGAGGCGACCACGCCTCACGCGACCGTGCGCCAGGTCCTCGGGGCGCCGACGTCGGCCGGCAAGCTGATGCGGTCGGAGGTCGGTCGGAACCGGGAAACGGTGCGGCGGGCGGTCCTGCTGCGGTTCGTCGAGGCCGGACGCTGCCCGACCCTCGTCATCGCGCAGAAGGACATCGCGGAGTGGCTGCGCAAAGCCAGCCTGCCCTTCGGGATCGAGGTCGCCCACTTCAACGCCATAGCGGGCCTCGACGGGTTCAAGGGCGTGCGGCTTCTGATCGTGATCGGCCGCACCATGCCCAACGTGGTGGAGGTCGAGGCGACGTCCGGCGCCATCACGGGCCTCGAAGGCGTGAAGACGGCCCAGCCCGAGAAAGGGCCTCGCTGGTACGACCGCACCCCGCTCGGGCTCCGCATGGCGGACGGTGCCGGGCACCCTGTCGACGGCGATCGTCACCCCGATCCGGTGGCCGAGGCGGTGCGGTGGCAGATCGCCGAGGCGGAGGTAATGCAGGCCGTGGGGCGCGCCCGGGCGGTGAACCGGACGGCCGGAAACCCGGTCAGCATCGAAATCTGGAACGGCCTCGCCCTGCCCCTGACTGTCGACGAAGTCACGCCCTGGGAGAAGGCCTCGGCCGGCTATGACGCCGACATGGTGGCCGACGGGATCGCGCTCGCCAGCCCCGCCGACATGGCTGCGGCATGGCCCCGAGCCTGGGGGACTGCGGAGGCGGCGCGCCACTGGCTCTTAAGATCCACAAGCGTTCAAAGCCCTATAGAGAATATCTTATATAGGGTCCTGAACGCTTGTGAGGCTTCAGAGGGCGCGCCGCCCCGCCCCGCGCCGTTCCGCTACAAGCACCCCGGTGCGCGCCAGAAATGGCGGTCCGGCTGGTATCTGCCCGACGTCGTCGGCGATCCCTTCGCATGGCTGGAAAGCCGGCTCGGCCTGACCCTCGCGGGGGCCGAATATCTGACCGACGAAGAGGCCGAGGAACTGTCGGAACAGCCCATGGGCGACGACGCGGCCGACCATCCCGAACATCAGAGGAACGCGGCATGACGGGCCAAACCAAACCGTTCGCCTTCGCGGGCATCGCCGAGCATCTCAGCAAGCTCGTCCCGCGCTTGGCGTCGGATCACGACGGCGAGGTGGTCGCCACCGTCGCGGCAATCAGCCGGACCCTGCAGGGCGCCGGGCTCGACTGGCACGACCTCTCGGAGCGCGTCACGGCACCTAAACTCGCCGACGTGATGCCGATGAGGCGGCCCCAGCCGCAGCCCGAGCCTGAGCCTTGGTCATCGCCGACGGGGCCCGTGAAGCCTTCGGGCTGCAGCGACCGCGATTGGGAACGGGCTATGCGCCGAGCCCGGGGTGAGGAGAAGCCCAAGAAGGGACCGTCGCCCTGGCCGACCTGGGGGACGCTGAGCCACTTCGGAAAGCTGGCCTGCATGGACGCCCTCCTGCGCGACGGCGGGCTGAGCCCGACTGACCTCGAGGCGTTCCGGGCGTTCCATGGCCCGTACTACCGGAACCAGGAGTGGAGCCGGAAGGGCGCCAACATCTTCAACCGTCACGTCCGGGCCATGTGGGAACGCGGATGGCGTCTTGAGGAGAAGGCGGCATGAGCGGCCCGATTAGCCCTGATGGAGCAGGCGAAAACAGGGGAGTAACAGGCGCTTCAGCGGGCGCTTGTGAGTTTTCGGAGTCCACACGCGCGCCTGCGCGCGCGAGCCGGGTCCTCGCAGTCGACATCGGTTCGTCCGGCGCGGCGGCGCTCCTCGACGACACCGGCGCTCTGCTCGACGTCGTCGACCTCCCGACCCTGGATGCCGGCCCGGCCTGCCGCCCCGAGATCAGTTCGCACCTGTTCGCCGCGATCGTCCGGCGCTGGGCCCCAAGTCGGGCGTGGGTCGAGCATATCGGTCCCTGGCTCGGCGACCGCCCGGCCAGCGCTTTCGCGTTCGGCGGGTCGAAGGCCACCGTCGAGACCGCCCTCGCCGAGCTCGGGGTGCCGTTTCGCACCATCACGCCGGCGGTGTGGAAGCGGGCGGCCGGCATCCCGCCGGGGAAGGAGCTGAAGGACGTCGCTCGAGCCCGGGCCATCGAGCGGTGGCCGGACCAGGCCGAGACCTTCGCCCGGGTGAAGGACCATGACAGGGCCAAGGCCGCATTGATCGGCTGGGCTGGTATTCAGAGAGAGAGAGGGCAGGTAAATGACTGCGACAATCATCCCCTTCGGCCTCAAGCCCTTCAATCCCGTGCGGGTCGAAATCACCAGCCCCGGCACGCAAGGCGGGCGGCCGTTCTATGTCGTCGACTTCGTCGAGGCGAACGGCGGGCGTTCCGACATCTACATGGGCCTCAACCATGCCGAGGCTAAGGAGGCCGCTAGGGATTGTGCGGGTGCTGAGATGCCGGTGGTCGACCTCGTTGGCGCTGGGGAGGATCGGCACTGATGGACAGCGCGAAGCCAAGCGGCAAGGTCACTCCGAAACCGAGAAAGATCGTCGTCACGATGACGGCGGACGGCGCCATGCAGGACATAGGCGGATCGAAGTTCGGCGTGTTCAATCACTACCTCGTGGACTCGCTCATGCGGACCATGTGGGTGGTCGGAGGTCAGCACCCCGCCGCCCGCGCAGCCTTGGAGAGCAAGGCCATGGGTGCGGCTGTTGCCGCCCTGCGGGCCTTCGAGCCTAAGGATGAAATCGAAGGCATGCTCGCTGCGCAGGCCGTCGCGATGCATCACGCCTCAATGGAGTGCTTTCGTAGGTCGATCATCTCGGAGCAGAGCGCCGACACAGCATCCAAGCTCCGGCGGGATGGCGGCAACCTGAGCCGGGGCATGACCGACATGCTGTCCGCCCTGGCGAAGCACCGGGGTCAGGGTCAGCAGAAGGTCACGGTGGAGCACGTCCACGTCCACGCCGGGGGCCAAGCTGTTGTCGGGGCGGTCACGACCGGGGGAGCCCTGCCGACGTCGGGCAGTGTCGTGCCAGCCCTAACCCAAGGCGACGCGGTCACGGCTGTCGACAGGGCTGTCCTCGTCGAGGTCGCGACCAGGGGAGGTGGGGGATCGAATGAGGGATGAAGCACGCGACCCCATGGCTCCACGGTCTGACAATCATTGCGGGGCTCGCACCCGACAGGGCACCGCCTGCGGGAACCTCCCTATGGCAAATGGCCGGTGCAGGTTCCATGGCGGCTTGAGCACCGGACCGAAGACCCCCGAGGGGATGGCTCGAATGAAAGCTGCGAACACGAAGCATGGTGCCCGTGGTCAGGAGGCCAGGCGCTTCCGCGCCATGATCCGATCCCTGACGGCCGATGCCCGGCAACTTGTCGAGCTGGCCTGAGGAGGGCCGAGACCAGGTCTCCCGGCCTAATCGCACCACGTCGGGATTTCCGATGTAGTGAACCGACCGGTTTTCGTTCGGTTGATTATTGCTCGCATAGCGGCCAGCGCTGGTGTTTCGGGCGCCTCAGGACGGGATTTCGCATCACGGTGCGCGCGCGCGTGCGAGGCATGTTGATACCGACGACCGTAGCCAATCTCGGCGAGATGAGCGGAAATGAGCGGGTTGCGGCCGTTCTTCCTGTCCAGATGCGGTTGAAACCGAGATGCGCCCTAGGCGACGGAGGCCTTCAAGGCTCGACTGGTTGGGCTCGCGGCACTCATTCCAGCTCAAAATCGGTGAGGATCGGACAAAATCTTCAGTAGGACGCGACCGCCGGTCCCGCGAGATGATGGAATTCCGGCGCCGGCTGCGCGAGCTGCAAGCCAATGCGCGGCGCATGATCGAGATGGCGTGATCCCCTCGGTTCATCGAATTATGGTAGATTCACCATTGTCGGCAGTTTGGGCTTGCGTTATGGTGGTTTTGCCATAACTAGAGGAGGGCAAATGCCCACGCCACCTGATCGACCACCAGATCGCCCAATCGAATGGATCGGGTCCGCCTTGAAGGACCTGAGCGACTTCCCTCTCAACGTAAAGCGGGACGTGGGCTTCGCCCTCCGTGCCGCCCAGCAAGGGAAGAAGTCGCCTGCAGCGAAGCCCCTGACCGGAGATGGAGCTTTCAAGGGCGCTGCGGTCCTGGAGATCGTAGATGACCACGATGGGGACACCTACCGGGCCGTCTACACGGTGCGGTTCGCTGAAGCTGTCTACGTTCTGCACGCCTTTCAGAAGAAATCGACGAAGGGCATCGCGACCCCTCGCCACGAGATCGAGAAAATCAAACGGTGCTTGGATGAAGCGACACGGCTCCACGCCGAGAAGTTCGGCAAACGGGACTCGGCCTAATCCGACCCAACAAATCTAGCCTCTCCCTTACAGGGAGAGGCGAGAGCATCATGATTGAAGGTTGAAACACCATGGCTCACTCTCTCGCTCGCTTCGACGGTGCCTCCGCTCCCACGGTCGCGCCCGCTAATAGCGACGACGTGACCATTGCCCATGCCAGCAGTGGCAACGTCTTCGCGGACCTCGGCTTCGAGAACCCCGCCGAGGAACAGCTCAAGGCTGACCTTGTCATTGGCATCGCCGATGAGATCGCGCGCCGTGGTCTATCGCAGACCGCAGCGGCCAAGCTCATCGGCATCAGTCAACCCGACGTGTCCAAGCTGCTGCGTGGCCGTACCGGCGGCTACTCGCTAGAGCGCCTGCTGGCGTTCACGCGCGCACTCGGCTCTGATATTGAGATCACCGTTCGGCGTCCGGATCCGGCGCCGGCGGCAGCCCGGTCTGGTCGCGTGAAGCTGCGCGTTTTGGAAAGCGTCTGACCTTCCACCCTCCCCTGTTATGGCAAGGAGCGCCGTCGGCATCTGCCGGCGGCGTTTCCTTTTGTGGAGCGGTTGGCATCGTAGTTCGGATCAGCGTCGCCCCTTGGACTAGGAAGGACCGGGGGATCGTCGGGCGGCTTTAGGGCGTCCCGCCTCGCCCGCTTAGACTGCCACTCCGCGAGATAGTCGCGCTCGGGCTCCTCAACCTCGTCCACCCAGATGACGAGCTTGCCGTCAGGGTGGACCCCGAACCGGGACACGTGCAGGCCGCAGGCTGCGACGGCTTTGAGCGCGCGCGCCGAGGCTCGGCAAGGCATCACGCCAGCGCCAGGGTTGAAAACTACGAGGCCCGCCGATCTGCATGCTCTAACCTCTGTCTCACAGGTCCAGCATGCCGCTGACGGTTGACGATTCGTTGTCGGCATTCAGATCGGTTGAGCGCGTCTTGGCAAGGCAAGGGCATATGGGCGGGAACTTCCGTCCATCCCGAACCGTCAATGGTCAAGGCCTGGCTCGTGCAGTCGACCGTCCATAATGGGAGGTGCCACGATGCATGAACCTGACTCCTCCTGCTTCGTCAGCGACCCAACCGCGCTGATAATCGAGCAAGAGTTTTTTGTGATCGGGATTACCCTCCTGGTGGGTTTCGCGACGTCAACGATGATGTTCATCGCGATCGCATGGTCCTGACAGGCAGGAGCTGGCAATCGGAGTTCTTATGTCCGAAGACACCCCGGCACAGCGGCGAGCCCGGATCGCCCGCGATGCGTCGGTTGCAGCCATGCGGGAACGGAAGGCTCTGCCGGCAGACCGCGCAGCCGTGTTCGTGGTGCGCCCGTCGAGCACCACCTTTTCATGGGAGCTCCGACGCTATGGCGCGGTCGTAATTCTGCGTGGCACGGAGTCCTTTCGATCAGCGGCTGAGGCGAGGATCGCGGGCGAGGCTGCGCTGTCGGCGCTCATGATGAGCGAGCCCTAGCCGGACGTCGCAGGCGGCCTCGACGACATGGCCCGCCCGCACCATGTCCCCTAGTGGCGCGGGGATCCCCAAGACTTCGCGCCGCCACGGTCCCAGCTTCCGGTGCCCACCTGAGCTGGGGCCGTGGTCATCACTCGACGGCGCGGCCCGCCCATGCCAGCTTACCTGTGGCGCGGTTCCCCCTTAGGTTCGCGTCCCGCAGCCCCATTTCGGCTTCTATCGATGATGGGCCAGAATATCGGTCCGCTGCTTGTCCAATCAGACGATTTGCCTTCAGGACGGCTTAGAACTGGCTCGGGATAGCGACAGGGTATTTGAGAGACTGGTTTCGCCGGGCCCCTCGCACCCTCAATGGCAGCGCGGCATTCCGTCATGATCATGAAGCCGTCGACGAGTAAGCGATCTGCACGGGTCCGAATCTGCTCGACTTCAGCGAGTAGGGCCCCGATGCGGTCGCGACCCGCTACCAGTTCTGAGGTTTTATTGGGTTCCATGGCGTGCGCGCTCCCATGTGGATCGGGAAAGCGCGAGCATCTTTCAGTCGCAGACGTCCGATGTTCGAGCCGGCGATATAGACCTAACGGGACAGGTCAGGGTTCGGTTCGTTTCGAGTTAAGCCCAGCGACGCGGGGAGCCGTTGAGACCCTGCTCTCCCTTGAACGGCGTCATGACAAATGATGTGAAGGACGTCGCACTCTGACGAGCGGACACTGGCTGATGATGGTTAATGAAACGTTGCAGGTGCTCAGCGCCAGAGATGAGAGCTGGCCAGCCAGATAATGGCGGTCATGCACGAGGCGCCTGCCGCGAAGACGACGTAAATCAAATCGTTGCGGTCCAGCTTCTCGCGCTTGGTCGCGCTTGAGCGACGCTCGCCTATCCCGCCGAAGAACATGCTGGTTCCCGCCTCTCTCACGGACAACCATTGCACGCGCATCAGGTCCCATCAGCCGGTGTCGCAGTGGCGGGCGACTGGGAATGAGGCCCTGAGACAGCGAGGCCACAGGGCGAAGGCGTGAGCGGGACGAGGATTTAGGGATGGCATCTCAGGGCGTGACGTGCCGCCATCTTCGGGCACCGATCCTCACCTCTTCGCCATGAGGCACGAAGGCTCATCAGAAGTTCTATTTCACCTTCTGCATACAGGCATCCGATCCAAACCGATGTGGTGCTATCAGCTTGGCGCCCGACCACTCTGAACGCAGAAACGGCGGCGTCGAAAAAGGATAGCGGATGCGGAGCTTGAAGGGCCGCATCGACAAAAGCGGCCATCTGGGGCGGCGTCATCCTGAGTTCGGTCAGAGATGCCATTGTGGGTTAGCCAAACCTGCCGCTGGCCGTTCCAGCGCGCGAAGGCCGATGTCAATCAATTCGAGCCGAAGCGGTTCAATGTGGGCTGCAGGTACGAGCCATAAGCTGCGACCACCTCGCCATTTCGGTGCAGATTGAACCGAAAAGGCACGGCTTTCTGGTCGGCTCGGATCGGGCCCGGTGATATCGGGTTATAGAGTAAGCGGCGCGCCGAGCCCACGTTGCGGGTGGCTGGCTTATGGAGCAGGGCCTCGCCGAGGGTGAGCGGGGCGCGCCGGATGGTTCAGGCCACGGCCTTGAGCCCGGGTGATGGGCGGATAGGCCCAGGGCAGCAGTTCGTCGATGCTGGCTCTGGGGATGGCCGGCGACGATGCGGGTGATGACGTCGGCGAGGTAGGCCTGCGGCTCGACGCCGTTGAGCTTGCAGGTTTCGATCAGCGAGGCGATCGACTGCCCAGTGCTCGGCCGCCCCGTCGGAGCCGGCGAAGAGCGCGTTCTTGCGACGTCAGGGCGAGCGGCCGGATGGACGCGCTCGACCGATGTTGGAGTCGATCTCGACGCGGCCGTCCTCGAGGAGAGCGTCAGGCCCGGCCCAGCGCGAGAGTCGCGTAGCGGATCGCCTCGGCGAGCTTGCTCTTCTGGCTGATGAGGCGCGAGCTTGTCGCGCAAGCCACGGCTCGAGCGCCTCGACGAGCGGGCGGCTCCGCTCCTGGCGGACGGCGCGGCGCTCCTCGGCCGAGCGGCCGCGGATCTCGCCCTCGATCCGGTAGAGCGCCGCGATGCGCGCGAGCGCCTCGGTGGCGATCGGCGCCGGGCCGCCTGGCGGCGAGTTCGTAGAACCGGCGCCGGACGTGGCCCAGCAGAAGGCGAGCCTCACGGCGTTACGTTCGGCCAGCACCTTGTAGCCGGCGTAGCCGTCGACCTGCAGCATGCCCTCGAAGCCCGCGAGATGCGCGCATCGGCCGCTCGGCCTTGCGGTCGGGCGCGTAGACGTAGGCGACGCCGGGCGGGTCGGTGCCGCCCCAGGGCCGGTCGTCGCGCGCGTAGGCCCAGAGCTGGCCGGTCTTCGTCCGGCCGCGCCCGGGATCGAGCACCGGCGCCGTGGTCTCGTCGGCGAAGAGCTTCGGTCGACGCCTTCAGGTCGTCGAGCAGCCGCTCGTGCACGGGCCGCAGCAGGAAGGCGGCCTTGCCGACCCAGTCGGCCAGGGTCGAGCGGTCCAGGTTCGACGCCCTGGCGGGCGATAGATCTGGGCCTGCCGGTAGAGCGGCAGGTGGTCGGCGTACTTGGAGACGAGCACGTGGGCGACGGTCGCCTCGGTCGGGCATGCCGCCCTCGACGAGCCGGGCCGGCGCGGGCGCCTGGACCACGACCTCCTCGCAGGCCCGGCAGGCATATTTCGGCCGCCGGATCACGATCACGCGGAACTGGGCCGGCACGATGTCGAGACGCTCGGATGACGTCCTCGCCGATGAGGTGCAGCGCGCGCCGAGCAGCACGGGCAGGTCTTGTCCTCGATGTCGACCACGTCTCGATCCGCGGCAGGTGCGCCGGCAGGGCGCCGCGGTTGGCGCGGCGCTTTGCTGGCCCGGGCTCGCGCGCCGATGCCGGATCGGCCGCTTCCTCCTCGGCCAAGTCCTCGGCCTCGATCTGCTCGGCCTCCTCAAGCCCGAGCAGCAGCTGGTCGACCGGGCAGGCTCTCGGCCCGGCGGCCGAAGCGATGGCGCTGCAACTCCTTGATGATCTGGCGCAGCCGCTCGTTCTCGGCACGCGCTCGGCCGCCAGCATCGCCTTCAGCGCGGTGGGATCGTCGGAGAGAGGTCTCGCGTCGCGGCTCACGAAGCGAATTCAGATCACATCCGGATCTCCGCGAGCGACGTCACGCTGGCCATCCAGCCTTCTCGCCGATCAACTTGCGGCCGATCGGCACGGCGCGTCTCGCGCGGCTCATGCACGCGCCGCCAGTCCAGCCCTTCCAGCAGCGCCGCGAGCTGCGCCGCCGTCAGCCGCAGCGACGCCGTCGGCGACGGCTTCGGCCAGCGGAACTTGCCGTCCTCCAGCCGCTTCGCGAACAGGCACACGCCGGTCCCGTCGAAGTAGACGAGCTTGATCCGGTCCGCCGCTTCGCCCGGAACACGTAGACCGCGCCCGAGAACGGATCGGCGCCCATGCTCTCGCGCACCAGTGCGGCCAAGCCCTCCGCGCCCTTGCGGAAGTCCACCGGCCGTCGTCGCCACCATGACGCGCACCGCGCCCGTCGGCCCGATCACGAGCCGCCCTTCAGCGCGCCGATCACGGCCGCGATCAGCCGGCGTCTGCGTCCCGGCCCAACCGCACCGCGACGCCGTCGATCTCCAACTCGATGCTCGCCCCCTCGCTCCGCCGTCGGCGTCGGTGCGGCTTCGGGCCAGTCGGCGCCCCATCACGGAGCGGCGCGTCGGGCTCGGACGCCACGATGACGGGCACAAACAGCGGTCGCTCGGCTGGCAGAGACGAAGACGACCCGACGCGGGCCAGTCGACGCCAGCCGAACAACTGCTGCGACGTCAGGCCGTGACGGCGCGCGACCCCGCAGACCGAGGTTCCGTCCGCGTAGCTTTCCTCGACGATCGCAGCCTTCTCGGCCGCGGTGAAACGGCGGCGGCGCCCCCCGCCGGTGAACACGTCGAAGCGCTGCGGCCCCTCCGACACGTGCATATGCTTAGGTATAGACATGGATCGAAGCCTCCTGCGGCTTCGATCATCGATAACCCGGTCAGGCCCTAAAAGGTGGGGGCGGAGCGACGCTTACGTTATAGACGAGGATCACCGCCCCAAGCGGATCGGTCTCTCAGCAGACACCCGTGTCGCTTCAAGGCGGAGTCCCAGCACTTGGAGCCACATCGCGCAGGCCATGACCAGCCCGAAGGCCAGGAACCCGACCGTCAGCATGGGATGCTCCGAGCAGGTATTCAGGAAGCCGAGCATGAATTGGCTCACCAGGGTGTAGGCTTTCAGGACAAGGTCGTGCCACATCGGTTCGCTCCCGAGTTCTCCGGGACGGAGCTGCAAGGAGCGAGCCTGATCACCCACTCGTAGTCGAACTCCTGCGGCTCGATATACGCCGCACGCGGCATGTTCCTGTCCGAGACGGAGCAGTGGACGCTGGTCCCGCCTTCACTCACGGGTGCGGCTTGACGAGCCCCATCGCGTGAAGCGCCGCAGCCTGTGCGGTCATCACCACGAGCCAGAGAGCGCAGTCTAAGGCTGTCCTCGACAGGGACACGCTGCGGAAGACCTCTGTGATGATCAAGGTGGGCACTACGAAGCCGATCCAGATCACCACCGCGCTGGCAATTGCCATGACCCAGGGGTCGGCCTGTTGCGGTGCTAGGATAAGGGCGCCCGCTAGGATTGAGGCGAGCCAGAACTCCGCGACAGTCGCGATGATGAGCAGCCCTACGAGCCCTACGCCGTCGTGGATGCCCGGTCGCTTGGTCAACTCGTGATATAAGACACTCACGACGAGACCGACGCCCGTAGCAACCAAGATCGATAGGACATTGGTCAGGATGTAATCCACGCTGAGCTCCCGGTTTTGCGCCGCAGGAGAGACACATAGGTCCGCTGGCTTCATCGGCGACGCGCAGCATGCCGGTCAACGAAAATGCCCGGAATTAGCTGGACACGCCAGGAATGCATGACACAACGTTTGTCCATACGTCCGTATGGACAAGCGTTAAGAGCAGGCAGGCTATGGCTGAGGGTCGTTTCGTGAGCTACCTCCGCGTCTCGACCGTCGGGCAGGGCAAGTCCGGCCTCGGGCTCAACGCCCAGCGCAGCGCCGTGACCGGCTACCTCAACGGCGGGGCATGGAAGCTCCTGGCCGAAGTCGTCGAGGTCGAATCCGGCAAACGGAACGACCGGCCGAAACTCGCCGAGGCCATGGCGCTCTGCCGCTTGCACGGCGCTACCCTCCTCGTCGCCAAGCTGGATAGGCTTTCCCGCGACGCGGCCTTCCTGATGAACCTGCAGAGCGCGGGCGTGCGCTTCGTCGCGGCTGACCTACCGCAGGCCAACGAGATGACGGTCGGGATTATGGCCGTGGTGGCCCAGGCCGAGCGCAAGGCCATCTCGACCCGGACCAAGGAGGCCCTGGCGGCCAAGAAGGCTTGGTATGCCCGGGCGACGCCCGAGGACCTCGCGGCCGAGCGCGCCAACGGCAAGACGGCCACACGTCTCGGCGGGCCGCGGTGGGATCATCTTGCGGGTGTCGTGGGAGACAGGGCCCGTGCCGCCTCGGTCGCCACTCGCAGGGCCCGTGCCGCCGGTCGCGCCGAGGACCTTGCGCCCATCATTGCCGGCCTGCAGGCCGAGGGCATGACGACCTTGGCGGCTCTGGCCGAGGCCCTGACGGCACGCGGGATCCCGACAGCTCGTGGTGCATCGACGTGGTCGCCGATGCAGGTTAGTCGTGTGCTGACAGCTGCTTGAACAAGCTAGGAATTAGCAGGAAAGGTAATACAAAATCAGGACAATGCATCACTAAAACCGGCGGCTTTCGCCTGGAAGCCCCTCGCGGAACGCAAAAACGGCTACATGTTGCAGAGCCATGACGACCCCAGGGAGCGCGATGATGTCGGCGATCAACGATGACGGCCCGCAGACAACTCGAGCACGATACCCGCTCGCTCACCTCCGTCAGACCCTGCAAGAAGCCAGGGAAGCTGAGGATGTCGAGCGCATTCATGTCGCCTTGATCGAAGCCGTGGACGGCCTCGTGACACATGCCGAGCGCCAGGCCAGGGCCATCGACGAGCTGCGAAGCGACCTGCTCCACAAGCAGGGTATTGTCAGCAAGATCGGCGGGGGTGAGTTCCGCAGACCGGCATCGCCTGAGAAGCTTCAGGAGTTCGCCTCCAGCTCGAACGGGGACCGATGGTATCTGGGTCGCGACGAAGCGACAGGCATCGCCCATGTCGTGCATCAGGCCAATGAGCCTTCAGAGGGTACCACCAGCCACATCGAACTGGGAGCATTCCTCAACCAAGGCCCGTCGGCTCCTGAGATGCTCGGCCTCCTGAAGTTGATCGGGAGCCTCGTTGATTGACGTTTGAACAAGGATTGCGGCAGCGTGTCATGATGCTGAAGGCTCCATGAAGCCGCGTGCGAGGAGCCAGCCCAGTCAGCCATGACCCTCACCGGCCGACAGATCCGCGAGGCCCGTATCCTCTTGGGGCTGCAGCGCAGCGAACTGGCGGCCAGAGTGAATGGCGTCACAACCGCCACGATCGTTCGTGCCGAGGCGGTCGACGATGAGCCGCCCATCACGATCGCTCAGGCAGCTACGATCAAACGAACGCTCGAGACGGCAGGCGTTGAATTCTTGACCGAGGACGACGGCCGCGCGAGCGTCCGTCTACGCAAGAGCATCTGAAAGAATGGCAGACCCAGAGATCCCGCCCGACCAAGGCCCCAAGCGCATCAAGCGTACCCCAGAGGTTGAGCTCGTCATTGGTAACCGGGTCAAAGCCCTGCGCTTGGCGGCTGGCATGAGCCAAGCCACTCTGGGACAGGCCATCGGCGTTTCGTTCCAGCAGATCCAAAAGTATGAGAGGGGCGCAGATCGCATCGCGGTCAGTACCTTGATGGGCCTCGCCGAAGCGTTGGGCATTCACCCTGGCTCGTTTTTCGAGCACGAGATGTCGTTACCGGCTGGGGACCTTCCCGACGTCAGGGCCGCGCTCAGGGATGCGGCTGGCCTGCAACGGATTGCGGATCTGGGGATACGGAAGCGTCTCGCCGCGCTGATCGACGCTCTGGCCGACAACGTCGACCCATGATCACGCTCCGCACCTCACCTGATGCCCTGGTCCTCCGCCTCCTGCTCGGCCTTCCCCATGCTACGGCCGCGGCCATCGGCACAGCATGCCGCCTATCACCCGGGGAGACCCGATCGCGTTTGTCTCACCTGGACAGCTTGAGGCATGTCACTAGCCGGCAAGATAGGAACGCGGTGCCGCCGGTGAGGGTCTACGCCTTCACGGCCGAGGGGAGGAGAAAGGTCGAACAGTGATGCCCACCGACTTGCAGCGTATCGAGCTCGCTTTCCCCGCTGAGGCGATGCTGCACGCCGTCGACCACGGGGCCAACCCGAAGGACCCGACAGTGCAGCGCGTGCACCGGCTCCTCCTCGGCACGGTCGACGAGGCCTTCGCCGGGGTGACCGGCCGCGACCTACGGAAGCTGCGAACCCGCCTCGACCGGACCATGCGGGCCTTCCTCGCGCCCATCGTCGTGGTCGGGAGTCGGGTCGACGTCGTCGGGTGATCGCCTGGCGCGTCCTCGCCGCGGTGCTCGAGGCGGACGTCCTCGTTCTGCCGGAGGGCACGCCCCTGTCCGATGCCCTCGAGGAGATGCGGCCGGCTCTGGAACGGGCCGCGACCGAGCCCGTCGTCTTCGCCCGCGTCGAGGTGGAGTGGCAGGAGGCGCTGCGCCGGCTGCAGGCGGCTGGGCTCTACAAGGCCGTCTCGGTCAGGACCGAGCGGGCCGCCTGCGCTTGAGGGGGCCGGCTTGGGCGAGCCACCCACCTACGGTCCGGACGACCTCATTCCCTTGCGAGAGGCGGCTCGGGTCGCCTTCCCCGCAGGCGGCGTAACCGCCTCCAGCCTCCGCCTGGAGCAGCGCGTCACCGCCTGACCGTCTACCGCATCGCCGGGAAGGCGATGACGACGCTCGCCGACATCCGAAGGATGGCCGACCTATTCCGCGTCGAGGCGGACCCGGCCGCGTCAGGTTCTCCGCCGATCGCACGGCGGACATCCGCGACGGCGGACGACGGATCGCAACAGGCCATCACCAGCGCGATCTTGAAGCGGCTCGCGCGGCCCGCGAAGCCCACATCGGACAGACGGCCTAGCCGGCGCCGACAAGGCAACTCGGAAGCATGATGGCCTGTCGCCCATCAGCCGCGCACACATGGCGGTTGAGATCACGTCTACAGCCTTGATGCTTGTAGAGGATTGAGGCATGGGGTTCCAGTCGATCTCGACGGAGATGCACCGCATGCCGAAGACCGCTGCCGCGAAGGCCGAAGCCCCCGCGAAGACCCGCAAGGCCGGCCCGGGCCTATCGAAGCCCATGAAGCCCTCCGCCGAACTGGCGGCCATCGTCGGGCCCGGCCCGATGCCGCGCACCGAGGTGGTCGCGAAGGTGTGGGAGCACATCCGCAAGCACAGCCTGCAGGACCCGGCCAACAAGCAGGCCATCGTCGCCGACGACAAGCTGAGGGCCGTCTTCGGCAAGGACCGCGCGACCATGTTCGAGATGCAGAAGCTCCTCAGCCCGCACCTGACCGCGGCCTGATCGGCCCTTCGCCACGCCGGCCGGCCCAACTCGGCCGGCCGTCTTCCCTGCCCTTGCCCTCTGGAGCCTCGATGCCCGATCCCAACCCCAGCGCCCTCGCCGAGGTCACCTCCGCGGTGGTCGCCGCCTACGTGGCCCAGAACCACATCCAGCCGGGCGAGCTGCCGAGCCTGATCGCCTCTGTGCATGCAGCGCTGGGCAGCTTGGGAAAGCCGGTCGAGCCGACGGTCACCGCTGAGCCGCCGAAGCCCGCCGTGCCGGTGAAGAAGTCCATCACGGACGACTACATCATCAGCCTTGAGGACGGGCGGAAGTTGAAGTCGATGAAGCGCTACCTCGCCACGCTCGGCATGACGCCGGACGATTACCGGGCGAAGTGGGGCCTGCCGAAGGACTATCCCATGGTCGCGCCGACCTACGCAGCGCAGCGGTCGGAGCTGGCGAAGAAGGGTGAACTCGGGCGCAGGGGGTCGCAGGAGGCTGCGGACTGAGCAACCCCGCTTCAGGCAGGTCAGGTCAGCTCCACAAGCTGCCACAGGCTCGACGATCGTCGGATCGTCGTCGCCGTGACCCGTGCGGTTCACCCGGCTCGACACGATCCACTCTCGCAAGGCGCTCTCGGCCGCAAGGCCTCGGGCCCGAGCGAGCCGTCGAGCCAGCCGTCGAACCTCTCGGGCGAGAGCAGCACCGGCATCCGGTCGTGGTAGGGCGTCATCCACTCGCTCGCGCCCGACACTATGATGGTGGCGGACAGCACCTCGTCGCCGCTCGCCGGGTCCGTCCAGCGGTCCCACAAGCCGGCGAAAGCGAGGATGGATGAGCCGTATGCCGCCGTGGCTCCGCATCGTGCCTATCTCGCCGTTCCTCGACCGCCTACGCGCGGACGGCACCCTTGACGCCCGCCAGCATGCCGCCGCCCTGGCCTACGGGGCTCTCCGGCGCCGCTACGAGCGGTCTGGCAACTCCTTCAGGTCCTGGCGGGTGCTGGTTCGTTCGAAATCAGCACCGGTTGACGCCGCTGGATGAGCCCTCATAGTCCCCGGCATGAGCCAGGTGACTGAAATCCAGCAGCAAGTGATGAAAAGCCTCTTCGACGCCTATGGGGACGATGAAGTCGCGGTCTGTGACGCCTACGCCGAGGCAGAGCGGGCTGGCAAGGTTGCCCGTCCTGAAGAGGACCGAGGCGAGTTCGCAGAGAGCTACGCGCGCAGTCTATGGGCTATCGGCAAGCTTGATGGATGGCTGGCATGAAGCGGGACCGTGCCCGTCTGATCCAAGCTGCCGGGGCCGAGCGGTTCGTCCTCGACCGGGTGTGTTTGGACGATGACGCGTCCCCGACGTCAGAGGTGGAGCAGGTCAGGGAGGCGTTGGAGAGGGTGGGCGCACACAAGCTCCCAGCCCTCGCCGGCGGAGATCTGTCTCAGAAGTTCGGTAAGCTACTTACCCTGGCCTGCGTCAAACGCCTTGGCGCACTTGGGGCTGAGCTGGGCATGATGGACCTTCATGCATGACTTCACTTTCGCTTCGTCGGAGGTGACGTCCGAGCAGAGCTTCTGAACGTCGTCGTAGCAGTTGTGCTCCGCCTCAGCCCGCATTTGCTCCTTGTCGTTCATGGGACCTGCAGCCAGGGAAGGCACAGCGCTAATCAGAATGAGGCCACAAGCGGTCACGGCGACGATGAGGGTGTTTTTGCGCATCTCGGAAGCTCCCGCCACCCGAGGAAAAGCATCGTGCTTCCGCATGCCGGCCAGCGCTCCTCAACTTGAAAGCTAGTAGGCAAGTTCCTGTCGATCGTGTCCGCCGAGAGCGTGATCCGCCCTGCCCCGCGCGCCTCGAGCGCGTCGGCCTTGGTCCGGATCGCGGTGACGGTCCAGTGTGAGCGCATGGCCGTCAGAACGGCTCGCAGGGCCGGCGTCGGGTCAGGAAGGCTGCTGGCGTCACACCCTCCGCCAAGTGCCCTTATTAATATCGAACCGCACCTTGCCCTCCTCCCGCATCTTCATAAGCAGGACCTGCAGTGCATCGGTCGAGCCCCCGGGATCTGTGGCCTGCAGGATCGCGTAGACCTTCCGCGGCTTATCGAGAACCTTCAGCAAGGCTTCCTCAATCACCATCGATTCCGTCATCCTGTTCGATGGTCTAAGCGAACAAAGCGAGAGATCGAGGCGCGTCTATCGACCGTGTCCGCCTCCGCCACCTTGGCCGCCTCCATGCCCGCCATGACCGCCGTGCCCGCCGTGCCCGCCTCGTCCTCCAGCACCAGCGCCACCGTTGTTGCCCCCAGCCCCCCCATTCCCGCCACCCCCGTTCCCGGCACCACGGTTGCCGCCGTTGCCGCGACCTCCAGATCCGTCCCCTCCATGGCCGCCGCCCGGCGATCCACCCACGCCTGCATGTCCCTGGCCGTCCGAGCCCCTTTGGCCACCGGCTTGTCCGCCGACGGCGGAGGCACCGACGCCACCACCATCGGCACCTTCGCCACCCCGGCCGCGACCCTGAGTGCCCGCTCCGTCGGCGTGGTCGCCTGGGTCGCTCCCTGACGGCGCGCTGCTACCCGGTCTTCCTTGCGGGCCGTGCGGCGACCCACTGGGTGTCGCACGGCCCGCCCCGGGCTGGCCGTCTGCTCTGATGGGCCGAACTAGGAGTGGCCTGGCTTCCCGACCCAGCAATGCCCGCTGCTCCCCGGGAGGTCGTATCGCCATGGTCTCCGTTGCGACCGGCCGGAGCCGAAGACTGCCGACCTTGTAGACCCCCTCTGGCCCGGGCACCGGATGCGGCGGGGTCGCCGCCCGTCGCGCGGATCCCTTGTCCGGCTGGGGGAGACGTGCCGACCCGCGCTGCAGGCTCGCCAGACGATGTTGCTTGGGCGGGCGATGCTTTGGCGACGGACACGGAAAGGCCGGTGATGGTCGACGACGCGGTCGCATTGGCGTCGAACGTGGCGCGCAAGGCGACAGCCAGCGGGGACGCACTCGTGTCGACTGCGGCCCCGGACGCGCCGGGAGCGGTCGGATTGGGTTTTCGGCTGTGGCTCTGCACCGGTCCCGGCGCCTCTCCGGCCGACGGGACAGCGGGCGCGGTCTGTGCCGCCGGCGCGGTGGCCGTGACACGTCCAGCCAGAACCGCAGCAGACGACGTGGGCGGCGCCACTGGGGCTTGGACGTGGCTGTTGAAAGAAGCGGAGGCGGAGGACGTGTGGTCCGCGGTGCTCGCCTCGGCCGAAGGGCTTCTGTCCAATCCGTCGGACACCGAAGCCGCCAACGATGCCCGGGGTGCGACGCGGGTGATGGGCGAATGGGGGCCAGGGCCTGTCACGGACAGTCCGCGGGCACCAACGCTGGCCTTCTGGCCCACGGTGACGTCGGCCGTCTCCCCGGTCTTCAGCGCCGTGACCGCGACGGTGCCGCGCTCGACGGCCACATTTCCGGCCCCTTGCCGGGCGGAGACGGTGAAATGCGTCCCCTTCACGAGCGCAGCCAGCATCGGCGTCTCGACCGAGAAATGTTGAACGTTCTGCTTTTCGACGTCGAAGGACGCAGAGCCGGCCTTCTCGAGGACGACAGTGGACAGGCTTTGGTCTGGCCTGTCGTTGATCGACAGCTCGGTGCTTGGGCCGACGATTATCGACTCAGCGCCACGCTGCAGCTGGATACGCGCGCGCGCGCCGGTGTGGACCGACGTGCCGCTTCGCACCGTCATGCCGTCGGCGAGAGCGCTGTGCTCGCCTCCGATCATCTGCCAGGCGGGCCCGGACACTTTGACGACCGTCCAGCCATCTTGTCCCGCTTGCGTCGCCACGGTCGATCCGACGACCGTCACCAGGACAAGGCCAGCGAGGGCACCGATAACGAAAGGCGAGGAGATGGGCATGCGAAAACCTCGACGGACGAGACGGGCGCAGGAGCGCGGCACCGGCCTCGTTCTCACTGGGACCGGAACTTGAAGTCGGCAGGGTTCGCGCGGAGTTCGTCTACGCCGATACCGAAGACGTCGACCGTACCGCCGCCGCCAAGGTTCAGTGTCGTGCCACCGTGGCCGTCCGAATGGGCGTCTTGCAGGATCTGGCCCAGGCTGCCGCGCTCGGCGGCAGGCAAGATCACCATGTCGTGCCCGGCCCCCGAAGCGATGAAGTCGTAGATCGTCTGGCTGCCGGCACCGGGCTGGTATACGAACCGCGTGTCAGAGCCCTCCGCCCAGACCGTTTCGGACCCCATCAGGTGAACGATCTGGTCGTCGCCGGTAACGTCGACGCGGCGCGAGCCGTCGGTGTCGCTCTTCATCCACTTCACGAGAGCGCCGTCGGCGTCGTAGGTGTCGGAATAGGACGAGAAGTCCTTGTCGGCGAAATAGGACCCGCCCGTTCCAGCCACGCGCGATCCGCCGTCAGGCAAGGCCGTGTAGCGCGTTTGCAGGAACAGGGTGCCGTCGCGCTTGAAGTAGGTCGACTCCGTATAGCTCCCCGTGATGAGATCCGTGCTGTCGACCACCATGTCGTAGCCGGGAAAACGCGTGCCGGTATAGAGGACGTTGTTTGGGCTTTCAGCCGTCGCCGTTGCGCCCGCATCGTCGGTCGCGACGGCGCGGAGACCGTTCTGGTAGGTGCCGTCTCCGGCGAGGTCGAAGGACCACGTGCCGTCATCGCCCAGCGTGGCTGCACCGAGCGCGACGTCGCCTTGAAAGAGCTCGACCGAGACCATGCCCGAGCCGCTCGCCGACGCCGTCCCGGTGAGGCGCGCCGTCGCGCCGTGGGCGGATACATGGGTGTCGAACGCGACGGCCGGGGCGGGCTGGGCTGCCACGGAGGGGTCGACTGTCGGTGTTCCTGCGGGCGCGACAGCGGCGGGATCGGAGGACGCGGAGGCGCCGGGCTGTAAGTCGGGTGCTGGACCTGGTGCAGGGCCAGACGCCGGCGCGACGACGGGTGCTGGATCTGGTGAAGGGCCGGGCGCCGGCGCGACGACGGGTGCTGGACTTGGTGAAGGACCGGGCGCCACGATGGGTGCGGCCGTGAGCACCTCCGCGATGGCGGCGCTGGTGCCGACGCTTCCGAGGCTGTCCGTGTCGCTCGCGACGATGTCATGCGTACCCTGGCCTGCCAGGGTGACCGAAGCCGCAAAGGTGCCGTCCGCCCGGACCGTCGTCGTGGCGAGGGTCGTCCCCGCTTCGCTCAGCGTCACGACCGTGCCGGTCACGGACGCGGAGCCGTTGGCTGTGACGCTGCCAACGATAGTGCGGGTCGCGTTGGAGTCGCTTTCGGCGGGACTGGTGATGGTTACCGACGGAGCCGGCGCCGCGAGCCCGACGTAGTAATATCCGCTCTGGCTATCGAGGCCATACTGGAACGTCGCCGGCGAGCCGGCCGCGAGGCTGGCGCTCACGGCATAAAATTGTCCCCCGATGGTGAACGAGAGAACGCCGTTGCTGAAGGTCGGCGACCCGGACCCACCCGTGGCCGCGCCGATTAATTCGATGCGATCACCAGCGCCGAGCCCATAGAAGTTGATGTTCTCTAGACTGGGGCTGGCCGCAATCTTCGCGGAGAGAAAGACGCGATCTTCACCTTGAAAATTGATCGTTGCCCCGTTGGCATCGTGATTTTTCAGTATGAACGTTGCGTTGTTTAAATCAGCTGTCGTACCATTGAAGTCATGGTCGATTTCCAACACTCCACCTATCACGGTGGCGTTGCCTCCATTCCAGTCGGAAGTGACGTCGAGCGTGCCGCCGCCTAGGCCGTAGACGACGTTGGAGTTGCCCGTAATCGTTCCGACGTTGCCATTGAGCTGACCGACACTGGATGTCTGTCCGGACTGTACATTGTAATCTGTCATTTAAACGACCGCCCTTTGGTCAATCCGATCGGTCAAGCCATCAAATTGGACTCTATTTTCGATGTTAATGATAATTCAAAATTCCTAGAATAAGGTTAATGGCAGTGGTGTGCCCAATCTTAAGTACCGCCCCGTCCGCAACATCGTAGGTTATGGTGTGCCGCTTGCTCGGCGCCTCGCTGTCAGCCTAGACTCTCCTCTCCACAG
>CAWKBT010000007.1:0-18694 GCA_963847915.1 uncultured Alphaproteobacteria bacterium | reverse complement strand
TTCCCAAGCTGCATACGAGGGTTCGATTCCCTTCACCCGCTCCAGCTCCCGGCGCTGGATCACCGGGGGTTCGGCTGGACATAGCTGCCGCTGCAACGCCTTTACCCCTGATGATCGCGCTGCTGCTGTGAGCCTCGCCGGGCCATGCGGAAGCCCCCGGGCGTGACGCGGGCTGTCGGCCGTGCGGGACCCGCCCGCCGGCTCGGCAGCCGCGCGGAAGCTCGCGCGCGGTCGTCTTCGTCCCGTTCCGGTCGGGCTGCGGCGCGACGAGCCGGAGTTGAGGGAACCCTGTCGGTGCCGGAGAGGGTTCGCCACGGCAGTGGTATCTTCGGGAATGACCTCGGTGACCGCCTCACGCCGAGGGACACGATGACGCGATCAACGCACCGCACCGCTATCGGCACATCGGGCAGCGCCGGGGCCCGGACGGCGGCCGGCCTGGCGATCCTGGCAGGAGCCAGCCTCGCAGGTGTGGCCGTCGCGAACGAGCGGCTCGCGCGGCGGGCCGAACGCGACAACCCTCCCAAGGGCCAGTTCGTCGACGTGGACGGTGTCAGGCTCCATTACGTGGACCAGGGTCACGGCGAGCCCGTCGTGCTGATCCACGGCAACGGAAGCATGGTGGAAGACCTCGACTGCAGCGGCCTCATCGCCATGGCGGCGGCCCGCCACCGTGTGATCGCTTTCGACCGCCCCGGCTTCGGCCACAGCGAGCGGCCCCGCACGACGGTCTGGACCCATCACGCCCAGGCCGACCTGATTTTCAAGGCCACGGCCAGGATCGGCGTCGTCCGCGCCACGGTGTTCGGCCACTCCTGGGGCTGTTCGGTCGCGCTCGCGATGGCCGAGCGACACCCGCGGGCCGTCAAGGCCCTGGTTCTCGCGTCGGGGTACTACTTCCCGAGCGTCCGGACGGACGTGGTGACGATGTCGCCTCCGGCCCTGCCGATCGTCGGCGACATCATGCGCTATACCCTGTCGCCCGTGCTCGGACGCCTGATGTGGCCGGCGCTCCTGCTCAAGATCTTCGGACCCGAGCGAGCCCCCGGGAAGTTCGATGCCTTTCCCAAAGAGATGGCCTTCCGTCCGTCGCAGATCAGGGCGAGCGCGGCGGACACCGCCCTGATGATCCCCGACGCCGCCGAGTCGAGTCCAGGCTACCCCGCGATCCGGACCCCGACCGTGATCATCGCCGGGACCGACGACAGGGTCGTCGACACCGAGGCGCAATTGGGAAGGCTGCACGGCGTCCTGCCGAACAGCCGCTTCAGGCGCGTGGCGGGCGCCGGGCACATGATCCATCAGACCGCGACAGAGGCCGTGATGGCGGCCATCGACGAGGCCTGCGACATGCACCTGGCACGTCCGGTCGAACCTGTCGCGACAGCCTGACACCGGCCGGGCGGACGAGGCCCCGGATGGGCCGGCCCGCGGGACGTGGCCTGTCGGCCTACCAGCGCCGACAGACCCGGTGCGGGATGAGGCCGACGATGCGGCACACCACCGGGCGAGGCACGACCACGAAGGGTCGGGCGAAGAAGCGGTTCGGGCGGCACCCCATGAAGGGGCCGCGGTGGAAGCCGGGGCCGCAACCCCCGGCGACGAGCGTGACCTCGGGCCTCTCGACCGCGCCGGACGGCGCAGCCACCGGGAACGCCCGGGCCTCGGGTGCCAGGGCCACGAGGAGCGAGCCCGCCAGAGCCCATGCGACGATTGTCTTCATCCTGTCGTCTCCATCCGTGATCCGGGGCCGGCCGCCGCGCCGCGGTGCCCCGCGCAAGCCAGGGCGAGCGGCCGGTTGTTCAAGTCAGCATGAGGGCTGAGCCACTCACGCGGCGACGGGTTCGGCCTGGCCGGCCGTCTCCCACCTGCGGCGGCGCGCCATTTCGAGCGCGAGGGGGAGGGCCGCGGCCGGGGAGGGCGGCGGGTCGTCGTCGTCGTCGTCCCGGCGGCGCAGGGAGACGATGAAGGTCTGGAGCGAGGAGGGGCGCCGGCGGCGTCCGAAGAGCGCCTTCTGAGCCTTGGCTCGACGCTCCACGTCCGGCGGGTCCAGCGCCCGCAGCGCGCGCAGGACCTCGTCGACGCCGACGATCGACCCGCTGTCGAGCAGGCGCAGGCCGGGCCGGTCGGGAACGGCATGCGCGTCGGACGCCCAGGCCGCGAGCACTTCGCGCTTCTGGTGCGCCGTCAGGCCGGGATGGGCGAGCACGTCGTCGGGGTGGGCGAGGACGCGGACGGCGTGGGCGAGGGTCTCGGGATCGGGGGACCCGGCAAGATGGTCGGGGGTCTTCATCTCCATTCTCCGCAATCAGGGCCCTCCGGCCGGATGCCGGAGGGCGGGACCGCGATGGTGGGTCAGGGGGTCGGCGAGAGCCGTTCACGCCGCCGTGCGCTGGTGATCGATGGCCTCGACCGGTTTAGGGCTGTTGTTCTGCACGGTCGTGGCCGCGCTCGCCGAGCCGATCTCGATCCGGCGCGGCTTGAGCTGCTCGGGCACCTCGCGGACCAGGTCGACGGACAGGAGACCGTTCTCGAGCGTCGCGCCGGCGACCTTGACGTGATCGGCGAGGTTGAACGTCTGCTTGAAGCTGCGCTGGGCGATGCCCTGATGCAGCAGGTTCGAGCGGTCCTGCTGGGGCTGCTTGCGCCCGGTCACCAGCAGCTGGGCGCCGTGCTGGGTGACCTCGACATCCGCGGGCCCGAAGCCGGCGACCGCCATGGTGACGCGGTAGGCGTTGTCGCCCGTCTTCTCGATGTCGTAGGGCGGCCAGTCGGACCGCGCCGCTTGGTCGACCATCTCGAACAGGCGGTCGAAGCCGACGGTGGAGCGATAGAAGGGGGCAAAGTCGAAGGTCGTCATAGCCATATTCTCCCTTGAGCAACATGGATACGGAAGCGTCGCGTCGGCCGCCACGCCCCGGCAGATCCCGCTTGGGGCCTCAGCCGATCGGCGATTTGGGAGGGGCAAAATCCGGGTTCAAGGGGTCGCCCGAACTTTTTTTTGGCGCGCCGTCACGCCGCACCATCGTGAGGGGCGGCAAGGGGCGGGAGGTCGCGCGGGCGCCTCGGCTACCGTCCGCATCCGCACGGGGCCGACGCGCCCGAGGCGGCGTCTCGCCTCGGCAGGGCGACACCCGTCCGGGACTCGCGCCCGCTCGTCCGGGGCTCGGTGCGCCGAAGCCCCCGTGACGATCGGAGGGCACGGGCCCGATTGCGTCGGACCGCCATTTCGGTTCATTCCGCGGAAAGGTCGAGCTGGTTGGCTGACCGCTTCTCGAAGGGCCGATTGAAGATCCGAGATGGACGAGAACGAGTTCGAACTGCGCGATCGCCTCCGCCGCACCTGGGTCCAGCTGATCGGACGCCTGCACGGCTCCGAGTTCCCCGCCCACATGGTCTTCGAGACGCTGTCCGATGTGGCGACCCACGGCATGTCGCAGGAGTTCGGCGCGTCCGCGGCGGCCCAGATGCTGCGGCTGAACGCGGCCGCGATCGAGCGCAGCGAACGGGACCGCGTCACCGAACTCCTGACCGGGTCCGATCACGCGGGCGGGTCCTGACGCGTCTCGACGCGATGCCGCGCCGTTGCGGGCAGGGCGGGCCGGACAGGCCGGCCCGGACGCGACGGACGGCGCCGCGCGGACGGCCCGGCCGTCAGCCTGCGCCGTCGGCGGTCAGGAGCAGCCCGTCGTGGCCCCGCAGGTCTCGCACTTCAGGCAGGTGCCATTGCGCACCATGGTGAAGTTGGCGCATTCCGGGCAGGCCTCGCCGACGTAGCCCTTCATGCGGGCCTCGGCCTTCTTGTCCGCCACGGCGGCCTTGGCGGCGGCGAAGCCCTGCGGCTCGCTCCAGGCGAGGGCGCTCAACTCTGTCGACGCCTGCTGCTCGGCTTCCCGCTTGAGCGCGGTCGCGCCCTCGACGCCGTAGGCCTTGGCGGGCGTGCTGCCGCCGGCCCGCGTCTCGGGCTGCGGCGCCGTCCGGGTGGTGCCGCCGACCAGCATGAAACGGTCCGTCTTGGAGCGCACGAGGCCCTTCGAGACGGGGCTGGCCGCCGGGGCGCCGCGCCCCTCGCCGCTGCCCGAGCGACCCTCCGCTTCCCCGGTGCCGAGCACGTCGAAGCCGATGTCGCTCGGCACCACGTGGGCGAGGTCCGTCCGGTCGAGGTAGGACACCGCCAGTTCGCGGAACACGTAATCGAGGATCGAGGTCGCGTTCTTGATGGCGTCGTTGCCCTGCACCGGCCCGGCGGGCTCGAAGCGGGTGAACGTGAAGGCGTCCACATATTCGTCCAGCGGCACGCCGTACTGGAGGCCGATGGAGATCGCGATGGCGAAACTGTTCATCAGCGACCGGAACGCGGCACCCTCCTTGTGCATGTCGACGAAGATCTCGCCGAGCCGCCCGTCCGGGTATTCCCCGGTGCGCAGGTACACCTTGTGGCCGCCGACGGTGGCCTTCTGGGTATAGCCCTTGCGACGGGCGGGCAGCTTCTCGCGCTCGCGCTGCCGCTCGATCCGCTCGACCACGCGTTCGACGATCCGCTCGGCCACCTCGGCCGCACGGGCCGGGACCGCGGCCGCGAGGTGTTCGTCGAGCGCCTCCTCCTCGTCGTCGTCGGCGATGAGCTGAGCGTTCAGCGGCTGCGACAGCTTCGAGCCGTCGCGGTAGAGCGCATTGGCCTTGAGGCCGAGCCGCCATGACAGCATGTAGGCTTCCTTGCAGCCCTCCACCGTGGCGTCGTTCGGCATGTTGATGGTCTTCGAGATCGCGCCCGAGATGAAGGGCTGCGAGGCCGCCATCATGCGGATGTGGCTGTCGACCGACAGGTAGCGCCGGCCGGTGCGGCCGCAGGGATTGGCGCAGTCGAAGACGTGGTAGTGCTCGCGCTTGAGGTGCGGCGCGCCTTCCAGCGTCATGGCCCCGCAGACGTGGATGTTGGCGGCCTCGATGTCGGCCTTGGTGAAACCCAGGAACGGCAGGAGTTCGAAGCCGGGCTCGTCCAGCCGGTCGGCCGGCACCTTGAGGTCCGACACCAGGAAGTCGGAGCCCAGCGTCCACTTGTTGAAGGCGAACTTGATGTCGAAGGCGCTGGCGAGCGCCTTGTCGAGCGCTTCGAGCTTGTCGTCCGTGAAGCCGCGCGCCCTCAGCGCCGCCACGGTCACGCCCGGCGCCTGCCGCAGGTTGCCGTGCCCGACCGCGTAGACCTCGATCTCGGCGATGTCGCTCTCGCGGTAGCCGAGCGCCCGCAGCGCCTCGGGCACGGCGCGGTTCACCACCTTGAAGTAGCCGCCGCCGGCGAGCTTCTTGAACTTGACCAGGGCGAAGTCCGGCTCGATGCCCGTCGTGTCGCAGTCCATGACGAGGCCGATGGTGCCGGTGGGCGCCACGACCGAGACCTGGGCGTTGCGGTAGCCGTGCTGCTCGCCGAGCGTGATGGCGAGGTCCCAGGCGCGGCGGGCGGCATCCACCATGTCGGGGTCGGGCGTGGCCGACCGGTCGAGCGGCACGGGCGCGACCGACAGGGCCTCGTAGCCCGACACGTCGCCGTTCGCGGCGCGGCGGTGGTTGCGCATCACCCGCAGCATGTGGGCGGCGTTGGGGGCATAGCCCGGGAAGGCCCCGCGCTCGCCCGCGATCTCGGCCGAGGTGGCGTAGCACACGCCCGTCATCAGCGCCGACAGCGCGCCGCAGATGGCGCGGCCCGCGTCCGAATCATAGGCGAGGCCCGACGACATCAGGAAGCCGCCGAGGTTGGCGAAGCCGAGGCCGAGCGTGCGGTAATCGTAGGACAGGCGCGCGATCTCGGCCGAGGGGAACTGGGCCATCAGCACGGAGGTCTCGAGCACCAGCGTCCAGAGGCGGACGGCGTGTTCGTAGGAGGCGACATCGAGCGTGCCGGCCCGCGCGCCGCGGAACTGCAACAGGTTCAGCGACGCGAGATTGCAGGCCGTGTCGTCGAGGAACATGTATTCCGAGCACGGGTTCGACGCCCGGATCGGGCCCGAGGCCGGGCAGGTGTGCCAATCGTTGATGGTGGTGTGGAACTGCAGGCCGGGATCCGCCGAGGCCCAGGCCGCATAGCCGATCTTGTCCCACAGCGCGCGGGCCTGCAGGGTCTTGGCGACCTTGCCGTCGGTGCGGCGGATCAGCGACCACGGCCCGTCGGTCTCGACCGCGTGGAGGAACTCGTCGGTGATGCGGACCGAGTTGTTGGAGTTCTGGCCCGCGACGGTGAGGTAGGCTTCCGAGTCCCAATCGGCCGTGAACTCCTCGAAGTCGACGGCGGTGTGGCCCTGGCGGGCCAGCTGGATCACGCGCTTGATCATGTTGTCGGAGACCATGGCCCGGCGGGCGGCCTTGATCTCGCGCTTGAGCGCCGGGTTGCGCTCCGGTTCGAAGCAATCGTCCCCCGAGCCTTCGCAGTTGAGGCAGGCGCGCAGCACCGCCTTGAGGTGCCGGCGCGTCAGCTTGGAGCCGGTCACCAGCGCGGCGACCTTCTCCTCCTCCTTGACCTTCCAGTCGATGTAGCTCTCGACGTCGGGGTGGTCGGCATCCACCACCACCATCTTGGCGGCCCGGCGGGTCGTGCCGCCCGACTTGATGGCGCCGGCGGCGCGGTCGCCGATCTTGAGGAAGCTCATCAGGCCGGAGGACTTGCCGCCGCCCGACAGCTTCTCCTTCTCGCCCCGCAGGCGCGAGAAGTTGGTGCCCGTGCCCGAGCCGTATTTGAACAGGCGCGCCTCGCGCACCCAGAGGTCCATGATGCCGCCCTCGTTCACGAGGTCGTCCTCGACGCCCTGGATGAAGCAGGCATGGGGCTGGGGATGCTCGTAGGCCGAGCTCGACCGCACGAGCTCACCCGTGCGGTAGTCGACGTAGAAGTGGCCCTGGCCGGGGCCGTCGATGCCGTAGGCCCAGTGCAGCCCGGTGTTGAACCATTGCGGGGAGTTCGGCGCCGCCATCTGCTTGGCCAGCATGTAGCGGAGTTCGTCGTGGAACGCGTGGGCGTCCGCCTCGCCGTCGAAATAGCCGCCCTTCCAGGCCCAGTAGGTCCAGGTGCCGACGAGCCGGTCGAAGACCTGCCGCGCCGACGTCTCGGGGCCGAAACGTTCCGCCTCGGGCAGGGCGGACAGCGCCGCCTCGTCGGGCACCGAGCGCCACAGGAACGAGGGCACGTCGTTCTCCTCGACGCGCTTCAGCCGGGCCGGCACGCCCGCCTTGCGGAAATACTTCTGCGCCAGCACGTCGGCCGCCACCTGGCTCCAGGCGGCCGGCACGTCGAAGTTCTCGAGCGCGAAGACCACGGATCCGTCGGGGTTGCGGATCTCGCTCCGGGCCGAGCGGAAGGCGATCTCGGCATAGGGGAGACCGGCGGCCTTGGTGTAGCGGCGCTCGATGTGCATGGCGGACAATCCGTTCGGTGCGGGCGGCCGGGCCGGACGGGGCCGGGTGTCAGCCCGTCACCGCCGGCTCGATGGCTCTTCGCGGCGGATCGGGGACCCGGCGGCGCAGAGACGGCCATCTGCCGATCTATCGGCAACTCGGTTACCAATATGGTCATCCGGGGGACGCGAGTCGAATCCCCGGCGCCGCACGCCGCCGGGCCGGCGGTCCGCCTGTCGAAGCGTTAAGTGACGGCGGGATCGGCCCGATTCCCCACCGGCGTCGCAGGCCCCGCCGCAGCTGGCGGGCGGCGCGGCGACGAGTTATCAACCGTAAAAGATCGGTCGGCGCGCCGGCCCCGGCGGCGATGATCCGGGGTCGTCCGCCTTTACTCGTGGGCTCGCGCGCCCTATTGCGTCCGCAGCGACCCCGACAGCGAGCGATCCCCTTGTCTTATCCGGCACCGCCCGACGAGCGCATCACCTGGAAGACGCGGTTCCTCCGCTTCGCCACCTGGTGGACGGGCGCCACCGTCAACACCCGCTTCTGGACCAGCCGCAACGGCGAGGTGGTGGGCTACGACGAGTTCGGCAACACCTACTACAGGTCGATCGGCGGTCGGATCGATCCGGCACTCGGCTTCGACCGGCGCTGGGTCATCTACCGGGGCGAGAGCGAGGGCTCGGCGACGCCGCCCGGCTGGTACGGCTGGCTGCACCACCAGACCGACGAGCTTGCCGACGCAGTCCGACTACGTGCCGCGCGCCTGGGAAAAGCCCTACCTGCCCAACATGACGGGAACGCCCGCCGCCTACCGCCCGCCGGGCTCCATGCTCAAGGACGGCACGCGGCCCCGCACGGGCGGCGACTACGACGCCTGGACCCCCGGCTAGGGCGCGTCCGCGCCGATGTCCTTGCCGAGGGTCGCGACGTCGCCGGGCCCTCGTATCGCCACAAGCGCGGGCGACAGCAGCGGCGCGGCCGAGGGTCGCCGCGGCACCATGAACGGGCGAGCATCTTGGCGGCTTCACGCAACATCCCTCTCGGCGCCGGCCTGCTGGCTCTCGCGGCCCTGCTGTCCGCCGCCGCGCCCGCCCGGGCCGACAAGATCAAGAACGGGACGGCGGTCTTCTCCGGCCTCGACAAGATCACGGGCCGGATCATCTCCTTCAAGGCCGCCATGGGCGAGACGGTCCAGTTCGGCTCGCTGCAGGTGACGGCGCGCGCCTGCTACACCCGCCCCGCCAAGGAGGCGCCGCAGACCGACACGTTCGTCGAGATCGACGAAGTGTCGACCAAGCGCGAGTTCAAGCGCGTCTTCTCGGGCTGGATGTTCGCCGCGAGCCCGGGCCTGCACGGGCTCGAACACCCGATCTACGACATCTGGCTGACGAGCTGCGAGACACCCGGCGACACGATCGTGGACGCGCCGCAGACCGCCGACGCCGATGCCAATGCCGTCGCGTCGGCGCCCGCCGACGGGGTACCGGCGGCGCCCGGCACGGCGGCGCCGGCCGGCAGCACCGTACCGGCGCCCCCGGCGACGGCGGCCGCGCCGAAGCCCAGGCCGAAGCGCGTCGCGCGCCCGGCGCCGCGGCCCGAGCCGGCCGAGGCACCGCGTCAGGAGCCGACGCAGCGCTTCTTCCCGACGAGCCAATATCCCGCCGACCTGCCCCCGCACGATCCCGCCGGCAACGGGCGCTGACGGCGCGGTGCCAGCCTCGCCTCAGCCCGCCTGGTCGTCGGGCCGGCCCCGCGCCAGCACCTCCAGCACCGCGGCGCCGGACCACGGCCGTGTCGACCAGGCCTCGACCCGTCCCGGGCGCTTCACCGCCTCGGCGAGTCGCTTGCGGTAGCGGGCCCGGGGCACCTCGATGGCGCCGAGCGTCGCGAGGTGGGGGGTGACGAACTGCGTGTCGAGAAGATGGTAGCCGCTGTCCTTCAGGCGCGCCGCGAGATGCAGCAGGCAGACCTTGGATGCGTCGGTGCGGCGGTGGAACATCGATTCGCCGAAGAAGGCCGCCCCGAGCGCCACGCCGTAGAGGCCGCCGGCGAGCTCGCCGTCCGCATAGGCCTCGACCGTATGGGCATAGCCCATGGCGTGGAGCTGGCCGTAGAGGGTCCTGATCTGGCTGTTGATCCAGGTCTCGGGCCGGTTCGGCGCGGCGGCGGCGCAGCCCTCCAGGACGGCATCGAAGTCCCGGTCGACCACCACCGAGAACCGGTCCTGCCGGACCGTCTTGGCGAGCGAGCGCGACACCACCATGCCGTCGAGCGGAAAGACGCCGCGGCGTTCGGGATCGAGCCAGAAGAGCTCCGGGTCGTCGGCGCCCTCGGCCATCGGAAAGAGGCCGATCGCATAGGCGCGGAGCAGGATCTGCGGCGTGATGACGGGGGGTCGGCGAGGGGGTGCCATGGCGGCAAGGTGGCGCGCCGCGCACCGGGGAGCAAGCGGCGCCGCCCCTTTGGCGCCGCGCGCGGGGTCTCTCAGCCGTGAAGGTGGAACGCCACCGCCTTCGTGGCGGCCTTGACCAGCGGGATGTCGATCAACATCACGGCGGCCCAGCCCGAGACGGCGAGGAACGGCGGGTTCGACGTCAGCCGATGCCAGGCCGACCCTTCGCCGGCCGGGTCCACGGCGGTGTCCAGGTCCACGGCGCGGGAGAAGAGGGCCGGCACGACGGCGGGGTTGCGAAGAAGGACGGACATGCGAATCTCCTGTCATGCCACGCTAGCCCCCGCCACCTTGCCGCCCGGTCAAACTCCGGGTGCAAAAGCTATTGATCTTCGTTCACCCTGGGGTTCATAGCCTCGTCTCGGCAGTGCGAGAGGCCGCCGGGCGTTCCGTGGAGGAGCCCGGCCGAGGTTAGGACTGATCCATGACACAGCGCGACGCGGGCTCGGCCCGTCCGACGGTGCAGCCCGGGCAGGTGGGCCATCACGACAAGGTCCTGATCGTCGACTTCGGCTCGCAGGTCACCCAGCTCATCGCCCGCCGCGTGCGCGAGGCCGGCGTCTATTGCGAGATCGTGCCCTTCGACAAGGCCGAGACGGCCCTCGAGACGCTCTCGCCCAAGGCCGTCATCCTGTCCGGCGGGCCGGCCTCGATCCCGGATGCGGGTTCGCCCAAGGCGCACCCCGCGATCTTCGCGTCGCGCCTTCCCGTGCTCGGCATCTGCTACGGCCAGCAGGCCATGGCGCACGCGCTGGGCGGTGCGGTCGAGGGCGGGCACGCGCGCGAGTTCGGCCGCGCCGACGTCGAAGTCTCCGCCAGGAGCCCGCTGACCGAGGGACTGTGGGAGCCGGGCGCGCGTCATCCCGTGTGGATGAGCCATGGCGACCGCATCACGGTGCTGCCGGCCGGGTTCCACGTCGTGGCGTCGAGCGAGAACGCGCCCTTCGCCGTGATCGCCGACGAGGCGCGGCACTATTACGGCCTGATGTTCCACCCCGAGGTCGTTCATACGCCGGACGGGGCCCGCCTGATCGAGAACTTCCTGTTCCGCATCGCGGGCGTGAAGGCCGATTGGACCATGGCGGCCTTTCGGGAGGAAGCGATCGCCGACATCCGCCGGCGGGTCGGCTCGTCCCGGGTGATCTGCGGCCTGTCGGGCGGGGTCGATTCCGCCGTCGCGGCCGTGCTGATCCACGAGGCGATCGGCGATCAGCTCACCTGCGTCTTCGTCGACCACGGCCTGCTGCGCGCCGGCGAGGCCGCCGAGGTGGTGGGCCTGTTCCGCGACCATTACAACATCCCGCTGGTCCATGCGGACGTGTCCGACACGTTCCTCGCCGCGCTGGCGGGGGTCACCGACCCCGAACAGAAGCGCAAGACCATCGGGCGCCTGTTCATCGACGTGTTCGACGCGGAGGCGAAGAGGATCGGCGGGGCCGACTTCCTGGCCCAGGGCACGCTCTATCCGGACGTGATCGAGAGCGTCTCGGCCACCGGCGGCCCGGCCGTCACCATCAAGTCGCACCACAACGTCGGCGGCCTGCCCGAGCGCATGAAGATGAAGCTCGTCGAGCCTTTGCGCGCGCTGTTCAAGGACGAGGTCCGGGTGCTCGGCCGCACCCTCGGCCTGCCGCCGGCCTTCGTGGGCCGCCATCCGTTTCCCGGCCCCGGCCTCGCCATCCGCTGCCCCGGCGAGGTCACGCGGGAGAAGCTCGACATCCTGCGCAAGGCGGACGCCATCTACCTCGAGGAGATCCGCCGCGCCGGGCTCTACGACACGATCTGGCAGGCCTTCGCGGTGCTGCTGCCGGTGCGCACCGTGGGCGTGATGGGCGACGGCCGCACCTACGACCAGGTCTGCGCGCTGCGCGCCGTGACCTCGACCGACGGCATGACGGCCGACTTCTTCCCCTTCGACATGACCTTCCTGGGCCGCACCGCGACCCGCATCATCAACGAGGTCCGGGGCATCAACCGCGTCGTCTACGACGTGACCTCCAAGCCCCCGGGGACGATCGAGTGGGAGTGAGAGACGAGAGAGCCCGAGGAGCGGCTCGGCCCGCGCGGACATAGGGCGATGGGGCGCATCAGGGTCGGCGTCGCGGGCTGGTCGGTGCCGGCCGCCCTGGCCGGTCGCTTTCCGGCCGAGGGCAGCCACCTCGAACGCTACGCGGCGCGGTTCGACGCCGTCGAGATCAATTCGAGCTTCTATCGGCCCCACCGGCACGGCACCTATGTCCGCTGGGCCGCGAGCGTGCCGGAGCATTTCCGCTTCGCCGTCAAGCTGCCCAAGGCCATCACGCACGAGCGCCGCCTGGCGGGCTGCGCCGACCTCCTGGCGCGCTTCGCCGAGGAGACGCGGGGGCTGGGCCACAAGCGCGGGCCCGTCCTGGTCCAGCTGCCGCCGAGCCTCGCCTTCGATCCCGCCGTGGCCGACCGGTTCTTCGCCGACCTCGTCGCCGCGGTCGGGCCGGCCGTCGCCTGCGAGCCGCGTCACCCGAGCTGGTTCGGCGACGAGGCCGAGGATCTGCTCCGCTCCCGCCTGCTGGCCCGCGTGGCGGCCGATCCCGCGCCCGTGCCGCGGGCGGCCAGGCCCGGCGGGTGGCCGGGCCTCGTCTACGTGCGGCTCCATGGGTCGCCCGAGATCTACTGGTCGGCCTATGGGGAGGCCGCGGTGGCGGCTCATGCCGCGACGGCCCTCGACCTCGCGCGGGCCGGCGCCGACGTCTGGGTCGTCTACGACAATACCGCAGCCGGAGCGGCCCCGGCCGAAGCCCTGGCCTTCAAGGACCTGGCCGCGGCGGGCGGGCGAGACCCGGTCCTGCCGAGCGGGTGACGCTGGCCGGCGTCGGCCGCGGCGGGGACGTGCGCGGGCCCCGTCGGCGTCAGGGCATCGCCACCTCGGCGAGGCCTAGCCACCCCGCCAAGGCCCCCAACTCGGCCCGCAGCGCCTCCTCGGTCTCGAGCGGGGCATCGGGTTCGGGATGGAGGGCTTTCACGAGCAGACGTCCCGTGGCGCGGTCGGCCTTGAGGTCGACGCGGGCGACGAGCCGGTCGCCGAGCAGGAAGGGCAGCACGTAATAGCCGTGGGCCCGCTTCTCGGCCGGGACATAGATCTCGATGCGGTAGCGGAAGCCGAAGATCCGCTCGGCGCGCGACCGCTCCCAGACCAGCGGATCGAAGGGCACGAGCAGGGCCCGGGCCTCGACGCGCCGCGGCACGCGCGCCTCGGCATGGAGGTAGGCGGGCTTGGTCCAGCCCTCGACCCTGACCTCGCGCAGCCGCCCGGCCTCGACCAGCGCCAGGATGGCGCTGCGGGCCGCCTCGGGCCCGAGGCGGAAGTAGTCCCGCAGATCGCCGGCCGTCGCGACGCCCAGCGCCTGGCCCGAGAGGTCGATCAGGGCGCGGTGGGCCTCGGCCTCGTTGGGGGTCGGCAACGCCAGCACGGCCGGGGGCAGGACGCGCTCGGGCAGGTCGTAGACCCGCTCGAACGTGCCGCGGCGCGTCCGCGTCGTGAGGTGGCCGGCCCAGAACAGCCATTCGAGGGCGCCCTTGGTCTCGCCCCAGCCCCACCATCCGCCCGTGCCGCCCCGGCCCGTACCCTTCTCGACCTCGCCCGCCGACATGGGCCCCTCGGCCCTGATCCGCTCCAGCACCGCCATGGCGGCGGGCCGGGCCTCGCCCGCGAAGACGCTGAGCCTGTCGTAGCAGCCGAGGCCGCGGTCGGCCCGCGCCATGCGCCAGCGGAACAGCGGCTGCAGCGCCAGGGGCAGCAGCGAACATTCGTGCGCCCAGTATTCGAAGAGGCGCCGCTCGCGGCCGCGCCCCCAGGCCGCGGCGTCGAGGAGGCCGCGGTCGTAGGCGCCGAGCCGCGAGAAGGCCGGGAGGTAATGGGCCCGCACCAGCACGTTGACGCTGTCGACCTGGTGGAGATGCAGGCGCGACAACGTGCCGGCGAGGGTCCGCGCCGTGACGGGGCCGCCGGGCCGGGCCCGGTCGAAGCCCTGGGCCGCCAGCGCGACCCGGCGCGCCGCCTTGGCCGAGAGGGAGTCCATCGTCGCCCTATTTGGTCCCGAACATCCGGTCGCCGGCGTCGCCGAGCCCCGGCACGATGTAGCCGTGGTCGTTCAGCCGCTCGTCGACCGACGCCGTCCAGATCGACACGTCGGGATGGGCGGTGCGGAGCTTGGCGACGCCCTCCGGGGCGGCGAGCAGGCACACGAAGCGGAGCTCGCGCGCGCCGCGCCGCTTCAGGAGGTCGATCGCCGCGATGGCGGAATTGGCGGTCGCCAGCATGGGGTCCATGACGATGGTCAGCCGGTCGGCGATGTCGACGGGCGCTTTGAAGTAATATTCCACCGCCTGGAGGGTCTCGGGGTCGCGGTAGAGGCCGATATGGGCCACGCGGGCCGAGGGCACGAGGTCCAGCATGCCGTCGAGGAAGCCGACGCCGGCCCGCAGGATGGGGGCGAAGACCAGTTTCTTGCCCGAGATCCTGGGCGCCATCATGGGCTGGAGCGGCGTCCGGATCTCGACCAGCTCCACCGGCAGGTCGCGCGTCACCTCGTAGCAGAGCAGCATGCCGATCTCGTTGAGCAGCTGGCGGAAGCCCTTGGTGGAGCGCTGCTCTTCCCGCATCAGCGTCAGTTTGTGCTGCACCAGCGGGTGATCGACGATGATGACGTTGTCCATGCTGGCCCCCGGGCGGCGCGCCCGGGGCGCGGTGGCTTCCCGCCTAACACGCCGCGCGGGCGCCCGGAACCGCCGCCGCGCCCGACTTAAAAACTTGGACATGAACCCTGCCGCGTTGCCGCACCTGCGAACCCGTGCGCCCCGCCGGGACGTTGGAGCCACCAGTCGGGCCACCGTCACGCGGCCTGTCCAAGTCCGCCGTCACGCGGAGTGAGGATCACATGGACGATACGATCGGGCCCTTGCGGGTCTCGCGCCGGACCGTGCTGGAAGGCTCGGCGGCGCTGGCGGTTCTCGGCAGCGTCGCACCCGAGACGGCCCGTGCCGCGCCCGCGCCTTCGGCCGCCGGCGCGGAGCCGTCGGTCCGCATCCCGGTGACGCTGACCGTCAACGGCAAGGACCATGCGCTCGCGCTCGACCCGCGGACCACGCTGCTCGACGCTCTGCGCGAGTCGATCGGCCTCACCGGCTCCAAGAAGGGCTGCGACCACGGCCAGTGCGGGGCCTGCACGGTGCTGGTCGAGGGGCGACGCATCAATTCCTGCCTGACGCTCGCCGCCATGCACGAGGGCGACGCCATCAGGACCATCGAGGGCCTGGCGGACGGCCCGGCGCTGCACCCGCTCCAGGCCGCCTTCGTGCACCACGACGGCTTCCAGTGCGGCTACTGCACGCCGGGACAGATCTGCTCGTCGGCCGGCATGCTGGCGGAGGCGAGGTCGGGCATGCCGAGCTTCGTCACCGCCGACCTCGCGGCCGGCACCAGGCTCTCCGATGCCGAGATCCGCGAGCGCATGAGCGGCAACATCTGCCGCTGCGCCGCCTATCCCAACATCGTGGCGGCCATCAAGGATGGCGGCGGCATCGGGCCGGACGGGGAGATCGCGCTGTGAAGGCTTTCACGTTCGAGCGCGCCCTGACCCCGCGCGACGCCGTCACGGCCGTGGCCGGGCGGCCCGGCGCCAAGTTCATCGGCGGCGGCACCAACCTGCTCGACCTCGCCAAGCTCGAGGTCGAGACCCCGACCCATATCGTCGACGTCAACCGGCTCGGCCTCGACCGCATCGAGGCGACGCCGGAAGGCGGGCTGCGCATCGGCGCGTCGGTCCGCAACAGCGATCTCGCGGCGGACATGCGGGTGCGCCGCGACTATGCGGTGCTCAGCCGCGCGCTGCTGTCGGGCGCCACCGGCCAGTTGCGCAACAAGGCGACGACGGCCGGCAACCTGCTGCAGCGCACGCGGTGCTACTACTTCTACGACGTCACCAAGCCCTGCAACAAGCGCGAGCCCGGCTCGGGCTGTTCGGCGCTCGGCGGCTTCAACCGCATCCACGCTGTCGTCGGGGCGAGCGACCGCTGCATCGCCACGAACCCCTCCGACATGTGCGTGGCGCTGCGGGCGCTCGACGCCAGCGTCGAGACGCTGCAGCCGGACGGCCAGGCCCGGTCGATCCCGATCGAGGACTTCCACCGGCTCCCGGGCTCGACACCCGAGGTCGAGACCGTGCTCCAGCCCGGCGAACTCGTGACCGCCGTGACGCTGCCGACGCCGGTTCCCGGCACGCACATCTACCGCAAGGTGCGCGATCGCGCCTCCTATGCCTTCGCGCTGGTGTCGGTGGCGGCCGTGATCCGCTCCGGCGCCGGCGGCCGCATCCAGGCGGCGCGCCTCGCCTTCGGCGGTCTCGCCCACAAGCCCTGGCGCGTGCCGGCGGCCGAGGCGGCGCTCGTGGCGGGCGCGGGCGCCGGCGCGGTGGACGATGCCGGCGACGAGGTCCTGCGCGGGGCGCGCGGCTTCGGGGCGAACGACTTCAAGATCCCGCTGACGCGCCGCACCCTGCGGGCCGTCGTCGCCGACGCCACCAGGGCGTGAGGAACAGCATCATGGACATGACGCAACCCGTGGGGACGACGCTGCTCGACACGACGCCGGACGGCATGGTGGGCCGGCCGCTCGACCGCGTGGACGGCCCGCTCAAGGTCACCGGCGCCGCCACCTACGCCTACGAATACAAGGAGCCGTCCGGCATCGCCTACGGCTATCTCGTCCCCGCCGCGATCGCCAAGGGCCGTATCGCGACACTCGACACGGGCGTCGCCGAGCGCATGCCGGGCGTGCTGGCGATCCTCACCTACCGCAATGCCCCCAAGCAGGGGACCGCCAGCCAGCAGGTGTCTCCGGAGCTCGCCTCCGACCGGATCGATCATTACGGGCAGGCGGTGGCCTGCGTCGTGGCGGAGAGTTTCGAACAGGCCCGGGCGGCCGCCTACGCGGTCGAGATCGGCTACGCGCCCGACCCCATCGTCACGGAGCTCGGCCCGAACCTCGACAAGGCGAGGAAGCCCAAGGACCGCGGCACCTCGCCCCCCGACACGTCGGTCGGCGATGCCGAGGCGGCCTTCGCCTCGGCGCCCGTCAAGGTCGAGGTGCAATATACGACGCCGCTCCAGACCCATGCCATGATGGAACCGCATGCGACGCTCGCCTACTGGCGTCGCGGCCAGCTGATCCTGTTCACGGCGAACCAGATGCCGAACCGCAGCCAGGCGATCCTGGCGGCGGTCCTCGCCATGAACAAGGACAATATCCGCATCGTGAGCCGCTATGTCGGCGGCGGCTTCGGCGCCAAGCTGACCCCCCATTCCGATGCCGTCCTGGCGGCTCTGGCCTCGAAGGTGGTGGATAGGCCCGTCAAGCTGGCGCTGACGCGCCAGCAGGTGTTCCACACGACCTTCCACCGGTCCGACACGGTGCAGCGCATCCGCCTCGGCGCGACGGCGGAGGGCCGCCTCGTCGCCGTGTCCCACAGCGCCTGGTCGGGCAACCAGGAGGGCCAGGACAACTACGAAGCCGCCGCCGAGGTCACGCGCTCGCTCTACGCGACGCCCAACATCATGACCCGGCACCGCCTGGCCTCGCTCGACGTGCCGGTGGCCTCCGCCATGCGGGCGCCGGGCGAAGCCGTCGGCATGCTGGCCATCGAATGCGCCATGGACGAGCTCGCCGAAGCGCTGAAGCTCGACCCGATCGAGCTGCGCATCCGCAACGACGCCACGCAGGACCCGACCAAGCTCATCCCCTACTCGACGCGGGCCATGGTGCCCTGCCTGCGCAAGGGGGCGGAGCTGTTCGGCTGGAGCCGGCGCAACGCCGCGCCGGGCGCGGTGCGGGACGGCAACTGGCTCGTCGGGCTCGGGGTCGCGGCGGCGAGCCGCGGCAACCCGATCCAGCCCGCCAAGGCCTGGGTGCGGATCGGCCCGGACGGAACCGCCGTGACGCGGGCCGCCATGACGGACATCGGCACGGGATCCTACACGATCCTGACGCAGATCGCCTCTGAGCTCCTCGGGCTGCCGCCCGCGTCGATCCGCACCGAACTCGGCGACACCGATTTCCCCATGTCGTCGGGCTCGGGCGGCTCCTTCGGGGCAGGGCAGCGCGGGCTCGGCGCTCTACGATGCCTGCCTGGCGCTGCGCCGGAAGCTCGTCGCCGCCGCCGGCATGACGGAGGAGGGCGCCGTGTTCAAGGACGGGCGGCTGACCCAGGACAACCGCTCCGTGACCCTGGCGAGCCTCGCGGGTCCGTCCGGCCTCGAGGCCGAGGGCGGGATCGAGCCGGGGACGATGCGCAAGCTCTACTCGCAGCAGAGCTATGGGGCGCATTTTGCCGAGGTCGGCGTCGACGTCGACACGGGCGAGATCCGGCTCCGGCGCATGCTCGGCGTCTTCACGGCGGGCCGCATCCTCAACCCCAAGACGGCGCGCTCTCAGGCGATCGGCGGCATGGTGTTCGGCGTCGGCGCGGCGCTGATGGAAGCCGTCGCACTCGATCCGCGCTTCGGCATGTTCGTCAACCACAACCTCGCCGAGTACCATGTGCCGGTCCATGCCGACATCCCGGACATCGACGCGGTGTTCCTGCCCGAGCTCGACGACAAGTCCAATCCGCTGAAGAGCAAGGGCATCGGCGAACTCGGCATCTGCGGGGCAGGGGCGGCGGTGGCCAATGCCGTCTACAACGCGACCGGCGTGCGGATCCGCGATTATCCGCTGACGCTCGACAAGGTGCTGGTCGGCCTCGAGGCTCGCGACCGTCCCGAACACCGCAGCGCCGTCGCGCCCGCCGTCCGCGGCGGCTGACCGGGCCGGCGCCGCCGTTGGGC
>CAWKBT010000006.1:0-146724 GCA_963847915.1 uncultured Alphaproteobacteria bacterium | reverse complement strand
CGCGAGATCGCCGAGACCCCCGTGGTGGCCGTCCCACCGACGACGGACGGTCGCGACTCCCAGCATGAGTTCGGTTCGCGAGCGTCGGAGAGCCGCTCGAGAATCACGCTGCCAAGAGGATGCCGGCGATCGATGCCAGCGTGCCCGAGATGCCCAAGGCCAGGATCATGGTGCGCCCGTTGTCGACACCGGCCGCGCCGGCCGGGGGTTCTCCGGCGCCGACTGCGAACGTGTGGCGATCGAACCGCGTGTGGTGCAGTCCCACGAAGGCCTGGCTCCTCAATAGTACGGCGATGCCGACGACGGCGGGAAAGCCCAGAATCCCGGTGTCGATCCATTGCGCGTAGGCGCGGCCTGTCTCGTCGATGGTGATGACGCGGCCGCGCGGCGAGAAGCGCCAGACCCGCGACCACCCTGCCGATCGCCAAGGTGGCGATCGAGGGGGTACTTTCAGGCGCACGTGCACGAGACCGCTGAGGAGCCTGAAGGCAAGCCCGACCAGAACATGAGCGAGCAAGCGTTGTAGCCGATCGGGTGAGAAGTTGGGGCCAGGAGCACGCTCGCCGGCGAGGCCAGCACCTGGATTGAGGTCGATTCCCCAGCAGGATGACGATGGTCTCGGCCGTGGCGAGCACGAATGGTTCGGCCGTGTCGACCAGCACCAGGAGAAGCGTGTCGCGCGTCCCGTCGTGCGGGACAGGACTTGCCGATCGCGCGTTTCAGCTCCTCGCGATCCGACCCGAGCACGGCCGCGCTGCCGAGGTCCTCCGGGTCGAGCACCATGTCGAGGGTCGACGGAGCCTGCCGGTCCCCCGAGTAGTAGCCGGCGTGAAGCCCGCGCCCCGTCATCAAATCGGAACCTGGGCCCCAGCACGTCGGCGGTGCGGCGTTCCGCCACGACCTCGCCGTCCTTCATCACGCCGACGCGATCGCTGATGTCGAGGGCCTTGTCGAGCCGTGCGACACGAAGACGAAGCTCGCCCGCGAACCTTCGAGTTGCCCGGCATGTCCCGAATAGCACGTCGATGTCCGCGCGCGATCAGGACCGATGTGGGTTCGTCGAGCAGGATGGTGAGCGAGCGCTCGACCCTGTCCGCGAGGGTCAGCGCCTTGCGAGCCCGACCATCTGGCGGGCCGCGAAGGTGAGGTCGCCGGCCCGGGTCGCGACGTCGATATCTGTCGCCGATCTTGCGCGAGCTGCGCCCGCGCGGTGGCGCGCATGCGCGCGCCGTCGACGCAGCCCGAGCCGCATGAACCGCTTCTCCTAGCCGAGGTGGACGTTCTCGGCCACTCGTCATCGTGCGCAGCGCCGACTGTTCCTGGAACACCATGCCGACGCCGTTGGCGGCGGCGTCGCGCGCTGAGCAGAGCCGCAGCGGCTCCCCGTTGAGCGTCGAGGTCCCGGCGTGGGCCGAACCGTACCAGACAGGATCCCATCAGCTTCGACTTGCCCGCCCCGTTCTCGCCGAAGAGGCCGACGACTTCGTTGCGCCGCACCTCGAGACTCACGTTCTTCGACCACTTGAGTGCCGACGTAGGATTTGGACGGTCGCGGGCGGCCAGCATGACGGGCCCCTATTTCACGATGGACTGGCGGATGCAGTCGAGCGAGAGCGCCACCGCGGCAATGATCATCAGGCCACGGACGGTCTGCTGCACGTAGGGGCGAACGCCGAGCAGCACCATGCTCGTTGCCGAGCACCGATCACGACAGCACGTCGACGAGCGTGTTGAGGACGCCGCCTTCGCCCCCGATCAGCGCCGTCCGCCCACCACGACGGCCGCGACGGCCGCCGGAGTCAACCGCCCGTCCCCGATCACGGCGCGGCCGCCCCAGCGGGCCGCCGCCACACGCCCGCCACCCCGTAGAAGAGGCCGCGTCGCGAAGTTTTCAGGACCCGCACCTGCATCGGGCTCATGCCCGAGAGTTCCGCGAGGTCCTCGCCGCCGCCGAGCACCATGATGAATCGGCGCCCGGCGGGTACGGTACTGGACTTGAGAGCGATCCCGAGGGCGACGAGGGCCACTCACACGGTGATGGGCAGGTCGAGCATGCGCCCCAGCGCGAGAGTTCGCAGCTGCGGGTCCATGAGCCTGACGTCGAGCCCTCGAGCATCTAGGTCGAGAGGCCGAGCCCGGTGAACCAAGTGCCGAGCGTCGCCATGAGGGAGGGGATGCGCATGGCTGTCTGGACGGGGGTGCTGACGAGGCCGATCACGCCGGCGGCCGCGATAGGTCAGAGCACGGCCGCCAAGCCCGCCTTGGTGCCGTACACGTCGTTTTGGGCCAGCAGGACGACGGTCATGGCCGGGGCCGCGACCGCGCCTCGACCCGCAGGTCGATGCTGCCGAGGATCGCGAGCATAAGCCCCTCGAGATGATCAGAGACATGGCCGAAGCGTTGGCCGTGCGCGCGAAGTTGCGGGATGCGACGATGTTGGGAATGACCGGCGCGATCAGGATGCAGAGCGCGGCGAGGACGAGGAGCGGCGCCGCGGCCCGAAGCAGCCGGGCGGTTGCGGAGGTCTCCACGCATCGCCCGTTCGGGCCACTCTGTCCGCCGCTAGCTAGAGCTGCTGCCGTTCAAGCTGGGCCCGTATGCATCGTAGCCGGCAGCAGCGATGTAGTTGCGACACTCGTCGGGTTTGAGGCGAGTAATTGCGTACCGGATCGCCGCCCACAGGTCCGGTATGGTGCGGTCCGTCAACGTGCGCAGGAGAAATTTGAGCTTGGCGAGGGCTTTCTCGATCGGGTTGATGTCGGGACTGTAGAGGTGGGCTCCCGCTGCCTCGATGGTCTGGCGTACGCCGGCCACCTTGTGAGCGGCGAGGCGGTCCATCACCACCGTATCGCCCGGTGTGAGCGCCGGCACGAGCTTGTCGGTGACGTAGGACAGGAAACGTCTCCCGTTTGTAGCCCCGTCCATGAGGTGGACCGCGAAGGGGCCGCTCGCCCGCAGGGCGGCCGTGACGGTGGTGGTTTGTAGTGGCCGTGCCGCACCGCGATGCGGCAACGCTCACCCCGCGCGCCCTCCCCAGCGCCGCTCCATGTTCGTGGCCGTCGCGGTCTCGTCCAGGAACACGACGCGATCGGGGTCGAGGTCGAGTTGGCCCTCGAACCATGCTTCGCGCGCCTCCATCACGTCCGGACGGCCTTGCTCGGCGGCGTGCAGATCCCCTTTTTTGCGGGTGATGCCGTGGCGCCGAAAGAAGCGCGACAGCCCGCTCAGGCTCGCCGTGGCCCCACTCTCTTCCAGCGCATCCTTCACCTCGCGTAGGTAGATCTGCTGGCCGCGCCTCGTAGGCCTGCAGGATGGCAGCGGCATGGGCTTCGATCCGGTGCGAGTGCCGTCGCCGCCCATCGGCTTGGCGGCGATCTCACCCTCGGCCCGAAACCTCGCGTGCCAGCGGATCGCGCTCGCCTTGGCGACCCCGAACCGCTCCGCCGCTTGCCCGCACGAAGCACCCGCCTCGATGGCGGCGATCACCCGCTCGCGCAGGTCCAGCGACAAGGCTCGTGCCATCATGCCCTCCGTGATCAGGACACCATGGATTCACAGCGGCGGTCCGCCCGCTACCTCGGTCCACTCAGCTCGAAAGGCAGCGGCTCTAAGAGCTGCTTTGCTCTGCCAGCGTCGGCCATCCAACGGAGAGACGCCTTTCCGCCGTGGACCGCGCCACCACGAACTGCGCGACGAAGGCAAGGCCGTCGCACTTCCTGGCGAGCCGGCGGAAGCCACGGCAACCACTCAGCGATGGCGGAAGTGGTGCGACCCCGGGCAGAGCCGCAGTCCGTCTTCGTACCTGTCGCGGTTCGAATCCCGACCGCCCGCCTGATTGTCGAAGGTCGCGACCGCCCTGTCCGGGCTGGCAAGCCCGGTGCCGGATCAGCGACGCTGCCGTATGCGTCCCGGAGAGGGGGTCTGTCGCCCCCGATTTAGTCTTGTACCTCGTAGTGGTACGCAGGGCGATAACCATTTAGCAATGAGATGATTATGGTTTCATCCCGGCTTCGGGTCGCTTTGCGGGCCGGCCTGTGTTAACGTAATTGGCCGGTCCGCTTGCGAATGATCCGGCTCGAACGACGGGCCTCGTCGATGGACGGAGCCGAGGATGTTCGGAGAGACCTGGATCGAGTAGACGCAAGATCAACGTGATCGCGTCCCGCCCGGTCGGCTCCCTGTCACGCCCGGTCGGCTCCCTGTCACGCCCGGTCGGCTCCCGTCACGCCCGGTCGGCTCCCTGTTCATGCCCGGTCGAGTTTGCGTCACGCCCGGTCAGATCCGTGTCACTGCGGAGACCGACGATGCCGATGGGAATTCTGATTTGAAGCCGGCCGCCGTTCCCACGCGAAGGCAGACAACAAGGAGGCGCTCCCGCCGGTCGGGCTCGGAGATCATGTGCCGGTCGTCGGCGGTCAAGTCGGGTGATCGGCAGGGCGCTGTTTGTGCAGGCTGTGGCCGCCAGTTCGATCCGGTAAGCGTTGTGAATGAGCCGGTCGAGCACGGCATCGGCCAGGGCCGGCATGTCAATCATCTCGTATCAGCGGGCTGGGGACGGAGGGCCTGGAGGAAGGCGCCTTGAGCGTGGGCGATAGGAGGGACGGGGCAGGGCTCGGCGGTATCGTCGCTCCGCGCGAACATCTACCTGCAATACGCGTTCGACCTGTAGGCCGGGCGCTGGCGACAGCGAGGCTGGCGGCGACGTGGCGATCGCGAGCTAGGGTCAGGACTCAACCAGCACCAGAACGCCACGACGGCCGCGAGGGCAACGGCTGACGCGTAGTTGCGGGCGAGCTTGTCGTAGCGTGTGGCGACGCGGCGGAAGTCCTTCAAGCGGCAGAACACGGCTTCGGCGCGCCAGCGGTCCTTGTAGCGTCCCTTGTCGTGTCGGATCGGGCGTTTGCGGGAGCGCGTGCCCGGGATCACAGGCACGATACCGGCGTTGCGCAGATCGGCCCGGAGCCAGTCAGCGTCGTAACCCTTGTCGGCCATGAGACGTCGGATGCGGCCTGGGGCGGCCGCCAACACCGCAGGGGCGGTCCTCACGTCACTGGCATTGCCTGGCGTCAGGTGGACGACGGCAGGGCGGCCGAGGGTGTCGGACAGGATGTGGATCTTGGTGGTCGGCCCGCCCCGCGAGGGGCCGACCGCCTGGTTTTTCGCCCCCCCTTGCCGCCATGGGCACAGCGGTGCGCCTTTGTATAGGTGCTGTCGATGGCAGCCGTCTGGGCGATCCAGCCCCCCTCGGCCAGGGCTGCCAGCATGGCACGCCAGAAGCCACGCCGGGACCATCTGTTGAACCGGTTGTAGACCGTGGTGGCCGGACCGTACGCCGTCGGCACGTCACGCCAGCGCCCGCCCGTGCGCAGCATGTGCAGGATGCCGGACACCACGCGGCGGTCGTCCACCCGCCGTGCCCCGGGCTGGTTTCTAGGCATGAACCGCCCCACCACGGCCCATTGCTCGTCCGAAAGCCAAAACAGATCAGCCATCTGCGCCTCCATGGACCACCATGGAATCCGCTTCAGGTCGTGAACGCAATAGCCTGATTGGGTTCAGACCCTAGGCGGACGACATCGTGGTGGCCTCGAGCAGGAAGCTGACGGCCAGCGGTTCCAGAAGGCCATGCGCGATCGGTTGGTAGCTCTCCCGCTGTCGCTGCATCGGACAAGACTTGTCTGGTCGCGTTCAGTCGCGGCGCGGGACCGGCAACGGCGGGGTTTGGTAAGCCCAACATTTTGAATTTTTAGGCTTAACCTACGCGCTCTCCTCCTCCGCCCCAGGGTTGCCTGAGACTGTGAGAATGTGAGCGCTGCCTGGATAGCCTGACCCCGCATGAGACTGACCCCGTGTCGTTGAGGTGATCTGTCGACCATCCAGGCAGCACCTGCCGGTCGAGCGGGACGTGACCTCATAGGAGCTTGAGGCCGTTCATCCCGTCACAGTCCTGTCCGCCCGTTGGACCGGCGGGTCTCCATAACCGGCTTTGGAGGCCATTCATGAGCAAAACCTTGCCCGCCGAGATCATCATCGGCATCGACACCCACAAACACATCCATGCCGCCGTCGCCATTACCGTGCTCGGTGCTCGCCTCGATGCACTGACGATCCCGGTCGGCGGCCAGGGGTACCAGGCTCTCGACCTCTGGGCGCGATCATTGGGACCGGTCAGGGCGTTTGGCGTGGAGGGCACCGGCTCCTATGGCGCAGCACTGTCCCGCTTCCTCTGCGAGCGGGGACATACCGTCGTCGAGGTCAACCGGCCCAATCGCCAGCTGCGACACCAGCAAGGCAAGAGCGATCCGCTCGATGCTGAAGCCGCGGCCCGTGCCGTTCTGAGCGGCCAAGCCGTGGGCATTCCGAAATCCGGGTCAGGGACGGCGGAGATGATCAGGCACGTCAAAGTCGCCCGCGACACGGCGGTCAAGGCTCGGACTCAGGCCATGCACACGCTCAAATCCCTCAGCGTCACCGCCCCGCTCGCGTTACGCGAGCGGCTGGACGTACTTTCCGGCAAGATGAGCTTGCTTCGGTACATCGCAGCGCTGCGACCAGGCCCTCTTGTCTCGACCACGGCTTCGGCCAAGGCCGGCCTACGCGCTCTCGCCCGACGCTGGCTGGCCCTGAATGAAGAAATCAAGGCCCACGATGTTCACCTGGAGCAACTGACAAGGCAGGCCGCGCCCGCTTTGGCCGAGTTGCCCGGGATCGGCACCGGCACAGCGGCGGAGATGCTGCTCCTTGTCGGTGACAATCCGGGACGCATTCGCTCGGAAGCGGCGTTCGCCAAGCTGTGTGGCGTTTGCCCGATCCCGGCGTCCAGCGGCAAGACGAGCCGGCATCGGCTGAACCGTGGTGGCAATCGCCAAGCCAACGCAGCCCTCTATCGTGTCGTCATCACCCGCATGCGCGGACACCATCCAACCCTCGACTACGTCAAACGACGGACGACCGAGGGGAAGAGCAAGCCCGAGATCATCCGCTGTTTGAAGCGCTATGTCGCCCGCGAGATTTTCGGTCACCTCTGCACCGCGCCAAATCCGGCCAAGACGGCCATCAACACCGGTTGACCAACATAGGAGCATCACCTCGCAAGCGGACGATCTCCGTACGATGAGGTGCATGATGAGCGAAGGACCGGGTGGGACGGAGCGGACCGGCGGCGCGGAGCGACCGCCAGAGTCTGGCGGAGCGGCGCCGGGCCGCGGCGGGAGGATGTCGCGCCAGCGCAAGACGGCGGCGGTGCTGCAGCTTGTGCGGGGTGAGGACCTCGAAACCGTGTCGCGCGGGCTCGGCGTCACGGCGGCGACGCTGAGCGAGTGGCGCGACGCGTTCCTGGCCGCCGGCGAGGCGAGCCTGGCGACGCGGCACAAGGACGGGGAGCAGCTGGATAGCGAGCGGCTGAAAGCCAGGCTCGGGGACATGCTGCTGAAGACCGAGTTGCTGGAGGCCAAGATCGCGGTCCTGGAGGACGGCCGCCCTTTGGCCCGACGGAGGTCGAGGCCATGACGGCCGCGACCTCTCCCTCGAGCGGGAGGCTTTACGGCCTGGCCTTGGTGTGCCGGGTCTGGAGGGTCGCGCGCGCCACGGTCTACCGTCGTCGCGTTCCTGCCGGCCTCAAGCCACGCCGGCGCCCCGGCCTTTGGGGCCGTTGCCCGATGCGGGCCTGCTCGAGCGCATCCGCGGCGTGCTCGATGCCAGTCCCTTCCACGGCGAGGGGCATCGCAAAGTGTGGGCGCGCCTGCGCTTCGCCGGCCTGCGGACGTCACGCCACCGCGTGCTGCGGCTGATGCGCGAGCACGCGTTGCTGGCGCCGGCACGGACGGGATCACCCCGGGGCCCACGCAACCACGACGGCACGATCATTCCTGAGACGATCGACACCATGTGGGGCACCGACATGACGACGGCCTGGACGCGCGAAGGTCAGGCGGCGGTCTTCATCGCCGTCGACCACCACAACGCCGAGTGCGTGGGGGTGCACGCCGCCCACCACGGAACCCGATTTGAGGCCCTCGAGCCGGTCCGCCAGGGCGTGCGCGAGCACTTCGGCAGCTTCGCCAAGGGCGTCGCCCGCGGCCTGTCGGTCCGGCACGATCACGGGAGCCAGTACATGTCGCGCGTGTTCGGGGACGAGATCGCCTTCTTGGGCGCCACAAGTTCGCCGGCCTTCGTGCGGGCTCCCGAGGGCAACGGCTGCGCCGAGCGCTTCATCCGCGCGCTGAAGGAGAACCTCCCGTGGGTGCGGACCTTCGACACGCTCGAGGATCTGCGCCAGGCGCTCCTCGCGTTCAAGGACACCTACAACACCGCGTGGCTGATCGGACGCCTCGGGCATCGCACCCCCGCCGCCGTGCGACGCGACCTGCTTTCACCCGCGGCTCTGGCCGCTTAGGATCCACAAAGATGTCTCACGATCCGGGGCCGGTACACGCTGCCGTCGCGTTCGACTGGAACGGCAACGACGAGATGGATGTGGCCTGCGGCTCCGGATGGGCCGAGATCCAGACCGACGGCTCGCTTCAGGGCCAAATCAGCTTCCACGCCGGCGACGAAATACCACTCATCGCTCGCCGCTGGCCGAGTGTTTCAACAGCCTGCTAGTGCTCTAATGCAAACAGAAGGCGCGACTGCCCCCTTGTGGGAGAAAAGCGGTCCGTTGCCCTTTGTGGCCATGTTGGCCGATCATGGGCTGTCCATCAGATGCAGGAATGGCGCTCCTGGGTCGCTTACGTAGAAAATAACCGCCCTCATGGTCTGTGTCTGGCTACGGTTGAACCCTGTCATTTTTACATCGGTCGGCTCGACCATAGCTTGGCCTGCCGATATGGTCACCGATGGACGACCCTCCACTTCCAGCGTGAATGAGCCGTCCAGGATGTAAAGGGTCACCGGAAAGGGGTGGGTGTGGAAGACCGTCCTATCGCCTGGATTGATGGATGCCGTTAGCACCCTGATCTCCTGCTTCTCTCCTTTCGGCATACTCCTCACAATTTCGGTCATGATAGCGGTAGGTCTAATCGATACCTGTCCCTCCGAATGATATATATCAGACATCAGACATGCTGATGCAAAAGCCAGTTTTGACCAGATCATCGATGCAATCCCAAACGGAGCTAGACGGACAATGGCATCTAACATCACCGGCGCAGACGAAGCCAGACCGAAAAATTACATGGGCCTTACGCTCGATTGGAAACTGACCGGGACCAAAACATCAGGCTGCCTTGCGCTTGTCGAGGCTGTCGGCTCTCCCGGCACAGAGCCGCCTCAGCACTACCACGAAGCGGCAGAAGAGTTCTTTTACGTGATTGAGGGCGAGATGACGTTCAAGGTCGGCGAGGAGGTTAAGCGTATTGGTAGAAGCGGATCCGTCTGGATACCACGCAGACTGGTACACGGGTTCATTATTCACTCGGATACCGCAAGGTTTCTGTTCGGCTTCACACCTGCCGGTCTTGAGAAGATGTTTATGGAAATCAGCACCTCTGTGCAAGAGGACGAGGATGAGCGTCGCGTCGGTTCGACTCCGCCATCAGCTCCCGCTTTGATCGATGCTCATCGAGAACGGCACGGCACGATCGTCGTTGGACCGCGGCTTCGTGAGGTCCTGATGCTTTGATGTGAGCAGGAGTTGCATCGCATTCGGAACATCCGATGTAAGAAAATGCCTTAAACCTTCGGAACGGATGGATCGAAACACTATTTGTTTGATTGTTTGAGTGTCCGTCCGATAAGGGCATGAGAGGTTGAGTGGCCGAGGCTGCGGTGATTCCAGGAGGGTGCTGAAACCTAATCTGGAACCGCCATGTGGACCTCGACCACCCGTCGGCAGCATAGCCGTGACGAGCTTCGTTACTCAACCGACCTGACTGATGCCGAATGGGACGTCATCGCTCCGCTGCTGCCCGCGCCTTGTCCGCTCGGGCGGCCCCGGTTGTGGTCGATGCGGGAGATCGTTAACGGCATTTTCTATGTGCTGCGCGGCGGCGTTCCCTGGCGCCTTCTGCCAAGGACCTGCCCCCGAAAAGCACGGTGTACGGCTACTTCAGCGCGTGGCGCGATAGCGGCCTGTTCGCCGGCCTCAACCACCATCTCGTCATGCTGGACCGCGAGCGTGTCGGGCGGGAAGCCTCGCCCAGCGCGGCAGTGCTGGATAGTCAAAGCGTGAAGACGACGGAAAGTGGCGGTCCGCGAGGCTACGACGCGGGCAAGAAGGTGAAAGGGCGAAAGCGCCAGGTACTCGTGGACACGGACGGCCGCGCCTTGGTGCTCGATCCACAGCCGGCTGATGTGCAGGACCGCGACGGGGCCGTGCCGGCGCTCAAGCAGTCGCGTCGCTCCTATCCGTTCATCGCCAAGGCCTTCGCCGACGCGGGCTATGCCGGCGACAAGCCAGACAATGCCACCCTCATCACCGTCGAGATCGTCCGCAAGTCGCCTGGACAGGTCGGCTTCGTAGTCCATCCACGGCGATGGGTGGTCGAGCGCTTCTTCGCCTGGATTAGCCGAAATCGGCGGCTCTGGAAGGACCCGGAAGCCACCATCGCTTCTGCCAGGGCCTTCCTCTACGCCGCTTCCGTCATGGTGCTGCTACGTCGCATAGGTTGCGCAGCCTGACTTCCCGGACGGACTCTGAGTAGGCCGCGGTATCCACGGCCTATGCCGCTTGAGGCTCGTGGCTTGGAACATGACGAAGGTCACACTGACGTTCATCTGCGGGCGATCGGCTCCCACTGGGTGGTCCGGTATGACTTTTAGTTCGCCGTAGGCCTAAAGTGGACTCCATGGGCAGGACCACGGACGCTGGTCGGCTGATTTGGAGATCGCCCGCTCGCCAGCCTTTTCCTTATGCAGCCAAAGAGCCCGTTGTCTTCTGCGGCTGTGGAGATGTGGTCAACGCGGCCCGTTGTCCATCATCTCCACAGCTTCCACGCCTGGTGCTACCGCCGTGCCCTCACTCCAGACCCGCATAGGTGTCCGGCTTCCGAGGGCCTAGTGGAGGCGCTGCGTGTTGTATAACGTGATCCAGGCCGCGATGCCGGCCTTGGCTTCGCGCCCGCCGGCATAAGCTTCGGGGTAGATGTCCTCGTCCTTGAGCGAGCGCCATAGCCGCTCGATGAACACGTTGTCCATCCAGCGCCTCCGTCAGTCCATTGAGATGCGGATGCCGGCCTGCTCGGGCTACCAATAAAGTCGCGCCCGGTGAACTGGCTGCCCTGGATCTGTGTTCGGGTCAGGTCGCACCGGGACGCCTCACGGCGCCAGCCTACCAGACAGTCGATCGAAGTTCGGATCAGGCCCCCCGGAAACTGGCTTCGATCTTCTGACTGTCGGTGTTGCAGATTTCGGGCCGACCGTGGCGGGCGAGGGCATCGTTGAAGGCGCGACGCAGAATGCGGTATCCATGGTGTCCGACAATCGCCAGGACAGCACCGCCCGGCTCGCCCAATCCATGACGGCCACCAAATACAGGAACCCCTGACCGATCGGCAGGTAGGTGACATCCGCGCACCAGAGATGGCTCCGGCGCTCGATCGTAAGACTATGTAGAAGATAGGAAGATAGGGGTAGATCTTGTACCCTGGCGCCGGCTTCGAGGTGTTCGGTTGGGGCAGAGCGCGACAATGCCCATCCGACGCACCAGGCGCTGCACGCGCTTGCGGTTGATCGCAAGGCCCTCCTGGCACAACTGCAGCGTCGTTCGGCGCGAACCATAGAACGGCCGATCCGTGTTGAGTTGGTCGAGGCCCTTCTTCACGGCGACATCGCTTTCATCCGCCGGTAGTCCACGCAATGGACGTCGCGGTTCGCGGTTGGCAAGCCTCATCGACTGAGCGACGTGGCCGAGGACGTTTCCATGCTCGCGAGAAAGGTGACCACGGGTTCTACGGCTGGAAAGCGGAAAGGGTGTCGTCAATCGGTTCCGCTTCTTCGCGTGCCCTCTGTTCCGCCAGGCGCTGCTCCTCCTCGCGCACGCGCTTCGCTACATGGGCGTCCCAGCTCGGGATCGCGTCGTCGACCAGGAGCGCGAGGTTGCTTGCGCGCCGGAGCGTCTTGCGGACGTGGGAGTGCACGCACCCGACCCCGCGCCACGGGTCAGCCCTACGCATGTCACATACGTCGAGCCTGCCGACCATGTATACGTCGCGCTGCAAGCCGATCCGCCCCGCCTCGTTCGGGCCCCAGGTATTGCCGAAGATGGTCACTTTGAAGACCGGCACCTTGTGCTCGCCCACGTACTCGACAGGCCCAATTAGGCCAAGGATCGCGATGCGGTCCGTCCGGAGGCCCCAGGCTTCCACCATCGCGTCGCAGTTTGGGTCGTCGTCGGGGAGACCAGGAAGGGTAATTGTAGCGACGTCGGGCGAATTTTCCGTCGAGCGTGCGACCGCGAAGCCGTGCTGCGTCAGGCGCTCGACCAACATGTCGGACCGGATGGCTGCGGTGGCGGACATGCCGCTGCGATCCCACGAACGTTGCCCGAGCAGGAATTCGTGCTGGAAGGCCCAACGGTACCCGGCGATCAGGTCAAAGGCGCGCGGGTCGGGCCAGCGCGTGAAGCGTCCGAAATCGGGCATGGTCCTTGCTCCATCAGAATTGCTCTGTGTCAGAGGCGAGATCGTCGCCGTACCTGATCAAGAGTTCGACAGCCCTAGAATGCAGGCATGCTTTGCAATCGACCATCTCGCACATGCCTCGGTTGCCCGGTGCGATGATGACCAGCTCTCCCAAAGAGAACGGGTCTCGGCGATGCGTCAACCCGGTGTCGATCGTCCATACCTCACCGTCGGCCACGTGATGGCCGGACAAGACCTCCTCGACGACCTATGTCTTGGTTCCCCGGTCGTGCCCGAGCAGGCGGTTCAGGTCGTCGTGCGTCATAGCGCGACGAGGCTCCCACCAAGCCGACCGCCCAAACGCTGACCTGGAACAGGCCGACGGCGACGCCGTGCGCCGCGCCCAAGCGGACTGCCCCGAGAGCCACGGCAGCAAACGCTCCTGAGCCGGCACCGACGTTGGCCCAACTTTGCCTCCCTAAACTCACGGCCAGGCCGCGCGTGGACCGCATCACCTCGTCCGCGAGAAGCTGCGCCTCCAGGTCGGCCAGTCGCTCAACGTGGTCCGCCGAAGCCTAGTCCCCGCGCGGCTGGACGGTGATGCGCTCGCGGGCAACATCCCGGGCTCGGCCCAAGCGGGGGGACTCCCGACCCTTTTAGCAAGAGGTCTTTGCGGTGAAGCTTGGATCGAAGGACGATCCATTTTTCAGCATGGCGCAGGCGACGCCGAGGAGCCGGTCGGCCACGAATCGGAGCGCCCGGGCATGGCCGGGGCCTCTGGATCGTAGGGCCTTGTAGCGTGCCTTGCAGGTCGGGTCGTGCTGGGCCGCGACGCGAGCCCAGTGGTAGACGGCGTTGCGCAGCCGCACATCGGCGGCCTGGCGCATCAGGACGATGCGGCTCTTGCCGGATCGCTTCGTGACGTGCGCCACACCGGACTAGCAACGCAGGGCTTGGCAGCCTCGCCGCTGCAGGGCTTCGGATGCTTCTGCGAGCAGCGTGGCGATGATGACCCTTCCGACTCCCGGCAAGGATCTCGGGATCGTCAGGTCGCGCTGCTCTTCGTGCTGCCCCGGCACGTCGGTAGCCTCGGCAAGCTTGTTCGTCAATCGGTCGAGCTGGGCGTCAGCATCTGCGATCTGGCGGTTCACGAGCTGAAGCCGCTTGGTCACCGCCTCGAGAAGGATCGTGGCCGCGCTCACGGTCCGGGGTGCGACCGTGACCGGTGTTGCGCGCAGGCCTTCGATGACCTGGGCCGCGGTGAAGCGCCGGATGCGATGGCTCTTCAGCAGTCGAGCGACTGTTCCTTCACGGATCGACTTGGCCTCTCCGGTGTCGGCACGAGCCTCCAGAGTTCCAGGAACCAGGGCGCGGCGATGTCGTCGGCCAACTCCAGTATCTGCGGGTAGAAGCGCCACAGCAGTTCTCGGACGCGATTGCCGAGCCGATTGCGATTGTGGCGCAGATCATCGCCGATGCGGGCCCATTCGCGCAACTCGATGATGGCCCGGTCCAGTGGCTCCAGGCGGCGAAGGCAACGCGGGTCCGTCCGCAGTGCCTCGGCCAGCACATGCGCGTCGCGGCCGTCGTCCTTACCACCAGCGGGCGAGAAGCGGTCGCGGAAGCGATCGAGCTGCTTGGGATGGATGGCGTGGACGCGGAAGCCGCGCTCCATAAGGCTTTCCACCACGGGACCGTGCGGCACCTCGATGGCCACCGATACGGCATCCGGCGCCGCCCCGGTCTGCTTGCCGATCCAGGCCGCCATTTCGGCCAGGCCCTCACCGCCGTGGACGAACCCTCGCTCACCGATCTTGCGACCCTGGGCATCGATCACGAACACGTGGTGCGTCTGCGATGCCCAGTCGACGCCCACGAACCAGTCCCGACCTCGTTCCTCCACGACACCCTCCATCGGCTTCGAGCCGGCGCAGTGCTTGCCGATCCGAAGCACCGGCGCTCGAAGGCGCGGGCTCTCCACCAGGCATCCACCGTGGCATCCTGCCGAGGCACGCGTTCCCCCCAGGGGCTCGATGGCTCAGGGGGCGATGGGTCGCTCTCGGTAGGCCGGCTCGATCCGGAAACTCAAAAATGCGACCGACCAGATCGCTATGAGGGGTACAAGGGTACCGGCGGAGCGCCTGGACGGTGCCGACAACGAGACACAGGGTCAGCGGAGGTCGAGATAGGCAGGCTAACCGAGATCAAGGAGCGGTCCGGAGTCACACTATGTCTGCCATAATCCGGTACGGCGCTGGTCAGCGCGAGGCCAAATCACGCGATGGCGAAGGACGCGGGATCGTCGCCTCGTCGTACTTCGCCTGTCAACCGATATGCCGCCCTTGCAACGTCAGCACCGGGATGACCGCTCGAGCGGCGGGTGACATTCGGCAGATCATAGCATTTACTATAAAATTATGCTTTTGTTCACTTAACTCGCTCTGCGCGAAGACTGTGAGTGTTTATGGATATTTCGACCCTATACACGGGGTGAGACACAGATGGAGACGACGATGAGTGCGTGGACCACCGCCCTGCGGGCCGCCACTGAGAGCGACCTGAAGCTGCGCCGGCCGTCCATGTGCCTCGCCGCCCTGGCGCTCGACGACGCCGGCCTCACGGTCGAGGACCTGATGAGCGGCGTGACGATCGTGACTGCGATGCCTGCACAGATGCGCGACGCGGTCGAGGCGCTCCTCATGACAGTGCTCGACTCCGGGAGTCGTCTGAGGGTCGGCTGGCCTGAGATGCCGAGCGACGACACCGTCGTCGTCGTCCGCGATTGCAGGCGCCACTCGGGATGGCGGCAGGAGGCCTCGGACACGGGCCGCCCGGCGGTCGTCATCGTCGGCGAGGTCGCCGACGTCCATCCGCCCCAGGCCGTAGCGACCGCCGACCGGACCGCGGCGCTGCGGGAGACATACCATCCCGAGGCGCTAGAGGCGGCTATCAGGATGGTCACCGACGAGCACGTCGCGTTGGGAGACCACTGGCCGCCCGTCGATTTTTCCGACGCCGTCGCCTGCATCGTCAAGGGCAGCACCGCGCTCGAATGCGCGGGCCGATTGCACAAACTCGTCTCCGGCCGGCACAGCGCCGATGATCAGGCCGATGAGGGTGCGAGGGACATGACCGCTCGCCCGGCTCAGCCGCGCAGCCCTCGGCCCGATCACGTCGGGCGCCGTCAAGCGGCTGTCCGAAATGACGGGCTTCGGCGACGCCGGCCGATGGGGCGTGCAGGCGGCGGCCGACATTCGGGCCTACGCCATCGGCCAACTCGCCTGGTCCGAAGTCGATCGAGGCGTGCTCGTGTCCGGCCCGCCCGGCAGCGGGAAGACCACGTTCGCGAAGGCTTTTGCGATGGAAGCCGGCGTCGAACTGATGTCGACCACGTACACCGAGTGGAGCGCGGCGGGCGGCAGCATCGGCGACACCATGAGCAAAGGAATGACCAAGCTGTTCGACGCGTGGCGCAAGAAAGCTGCGGCGGGCCCGTTCATTCTGTTCATCGACGAGATCGACACCATTGGGCGTCGGGGCGGCAACGACCATAACGAGTCGTGGTTCACGTCGGTGATCAACTCATGGTTGGCGTTCCTCGACGGCGCGGTACCGCGCGATGGGATCGTCGTCGTGGCGGCGACGAACCACCCTGAGCGCATCGATCCGGCGCTGATGCGGCCCGGCCGTCTCGATCGGCACGTCGAACTGCCGCTGCCCGATGTTTCGGCGATGGCCGGCATCGTCCGGCATCACCTCGGCCCCGAGGCGGCGATCGACGAGGCGGAACTGGCCCGGGCGGCGCGCGCGTGCCGGGGGATGAGCCCGGCCGAGGTCGAACAGCTCTGTCGCGAAGCTCGACGGGTCGCGCGGACGATGTTCAAGCGCCGCGGTCGCCGCGGACGACGTTTCCCTGGTGCTCGGGGCGCGTCGACTGGAACGGCTCCAACGGCCCGGGCATGGCCGCCCTGGACCGCCGCATCGCGATCCACGAGGCCGGCCACGCGCTGGCCATGCTCGCCTCGCCGACCGAGACGCTCCTCCATGTCGATATGGAGATGCCCAAGCATGCGCGGAGGCGCACGCCGTGCTCACGCTGGCCGAGGCCGAGTCGCAGCTCGTCGTTCTCCTGGCCGGCATGGCGGCGGAGCAGGTGCTCCTGGGGCACCACGCGAGCGGCGTGTCGCGCGACCTGCGGGAGGCCACGGCGCTGGCACTGACGTGCCACACGCGATGGGGCATGGGCGCCCTCGGGCTTCGGTCGGCCGGTGACGAGGACCTGCGCGACCCCATCGTCCTCGCAGCGGTCGACGCCATACTCAGGGCTGCACACGAGAGGGCCGTGGCGCTCGTCGAAGGAAGCCGCGAGGCGATCCTCAGGCTCGCGGGCCGGCTTCAACAGGACCGCCACCTCGACGCCATCGAGGTCCGGGCCGTCGTGAACGAACCCCGGCCGGCGCCGGAGCGGACAGCCCGTGGCGACCGGGTCGTGCGCACCGTCCGCCGCCGCCCGGATCCGGCGCCGTGAAACAGGCCGGCCCCGAAGGCCGGGGCCGCCCACATCCATCGAGAGCGACCATGGCGACGTACCTCACGAGCGACACGCACTTCGGCCACGCGGGGATCATCGCAATGGTCGGCCGCCCCTTCGCGAACGTGGCCGCAATAGACGACGGCATGGTCGCGATCTGGAACGCGGTCGTCCGTCCGAACGACGTCGTGTGGCATCTGGGAGACTTCTCCCTCGGGCCGCGCGGGATGGCCGAGCGCCTGTTCCGGAGGCTGAACGGGACCAAACACCTGGTGCGCGGCAACCACGACGGCGACGACGTGGTGAAAGGGTGCGCATGGGCCTCGGTGCAGGACATGGCCTCGTTCAAGGCCGACGGCACCCGCCTCATCCTGTGTCACTATCCGATGGTGTCTTGGCGGGGCTCATCCCATAACCGGGACGGCCACGTGGCCTCCATCATGGCTCACGGCCACGTCCACGGGACGCCGAGGGACTCGCGCATGCCGTGGTCGGACCCGGCGCTCATCGACGTCGGCGTCGACATGCGGGCGTTCGCGCCCCTGTCCGTTGAGGCCCTGGTCGCGGAGGCCCGTGCCGGGGCGGAGTTGGCCGCTGGACGGTGATGCGAGGACAGTCAAGTTGTCGCGCTGCAGCTTTCATCGCCAAAGATTTGAAGTCCCATCGTGCGGTGGCGGCAGGACCTCGAACGCCACCGGCGGTCGGTCGATCACGACCGGCCTCCCGCGCTCCATATGAGATTCAGACAGGCCGCACGCGGGTTCCCGGACAGGGTGGAAGGCCCGCTCGAATCCATCGAGCCAAGGCCGTAGGGGACCACATGCTCATCGCCGCCCCGGAGGTCCGGGCGCCCGTGTCGGCTTCGGCCCGTCTTGATCGACCGGTCGCGCTTCGGACCACCGTTCCATCGACGGCAACGTCGCACTCGGTGGTGGCGATGGACCGCGATCCGAAAGCGGACCGGGCGACCGGCCGGTAGCTGGGCCGGGTCGGCGGCCATAGAGGCGAGGGGAAATCCACGACAGCGCGGGCACGATGGAAGGCTCATGCTTTCTCAAGAACGGCGCGGCAGCTCTTGTCTGTGAGAGGCACACGGTGCTGACTGACAGCGGCATTGCGTTGGGCGATCTACGCATCAACAGGACCGGGCCGAGCCGACAGCTCCTCCATAATCACATTCTCGATCGCGCCAGCAGCGAGCATCCGTTGACCAAGCCCTCCCGTCCTTGGACCAAGGGACGGGCCGAGCGCATGGAACGCAAGATCAAGGACGCGACCGTCAAAAGCTCCATCACAGAGACCTGGAGAGCCTGAAGCGGCATGCCCCGGCCTTCGTCGCGGCCCCCGACTTCGCCAAATACCTCAAGGCGCTTCAAGGAGGACGCCGTTCCAAACCGTCTGTCGGGCCTGTACCGCAGACCCCGAGCGATCCAGGAGCAATCCGCACACCTCATGCCGGGACCATACACTGTGCCGACGTCGTCATTCTCGCCGCCCTCGTCCTCTGGCCCCGATCATGTCCAGATTGCCGAGTGGTCGATGGTCAAGCGACCGTCCGGACGCTGGCCGTCGGGACGCTGCGCAACCCTCGCGACAGCGCCATCGAGCCTGCTGGGGCCTCGGGCCTGGAAGATCCTGTCGTCGCGATGCCGACTCGGCCTGCTGGTCACCGAATTCGGCCTGCCGGATGGCTTGAACAGCAGAGCCATAGCGGTCGCCGCCACGCCGACGCGACCGGGCCTGAGGGTCCTGTTCGCCACGGCTAAGCCACAACCACCATCTTGGGCGACGGCCACCTCGAGGCAGGCCTACACGTCATGACCAAGCCGAGCGCCATGGACGCTCTGGCAGCGCGCGTCGAGCAGGCGATCGACCGTCAGACAACGGCGCCGCCCGGACCAGGCCAATGTGGTAAGGGACTTCGGGCACACTCCGCCGGCCTCGGGCGCCGGCGGCGCTCCGGCTGGTGTGAAGGACGCGCGATGGGTCATGTCGACGCTCTGAAGGCGGTGCTGCTCGGCGCGACGCTCTGCGCCTGGGTGGCGCTCGCCGTGCTGATGCTCCGGCCGGGCCGCACCGGCGCGCCCGGCAATGCCGGCTGCGCGCTGGCGTTTCTCGGCACGGCCGCCCTCACCCGCCTGACCTTCACCGAAGTCGAGACACGCGTGCAGATCACGGCCTTCGGCGTGGCGGCCGCCCTCTTCGTGGCCCGCCAGGTCGCGGTGCGGGACGCGGGCCCCAAGCTGCAGCGCTGGGCATCCTGCATGGCCGGCACCGTGGTGGGCGCCGTCGTGGTCAGGGAAGTGGTGCACCACTACCTCGAACGCTGGCTCTGAGCCGAAGGCGACACATCCCCTGCCCCCGCGGCCGCGTCCTGCCGCCAGAGCCAATGCCGCTCGCCTTGGCGCGCGTCACAAACTCGACGTCCTTCATTCGACGAACATCGTCACCCGATCGGGTGACCTCACCTGATCGCGATTTGCTTAAATTCGGCTCAAATCTGATTCGCATTTCCCGTTCCGCATGCATCGATCCTTTTCAGTTCTCCCCTACAAGCAGGAGATGGGGCGCGGCGACCGGGCGAATCGCGGCCCCGCCATCGACAGACCATCGGGAGCGGAGACTCAGCATTGGCCACGTTCAATCTTTGCCCGGGCTGCCACGCCAAGACAGGCGCCCTCCACGCGCGAGGCTGTGACGTCGAGCAATGTCCGGATTGCGGCGGACAGCGCGTGTCCTGCGCGTGCGACGAGGTCCGCGGCCCCCGCATGCCGTTCGCCGGTGAGTTCCCCGGGACCAGCGCGGCACGGCTCTTCGGCTGGTTCACCCGCTACACCAACGAGGGCTGGGAGCGGTGTTCGGCGTCCGACGACGGCGCCGCCGAGGACATTCACCGCGTCCACGACGAGGCGTGCTGGAGTGCCGAGCGGCGGAGCTGGGAGCGGCACGTCGAACCCGCGTGGTGAACCGCGCCGCGGGGGAGCTGGCGCGGCCGGCGCGGTCCGGCTGCGCTCAGCGGGACTCCCGCAGCAGGGCGAGATAGTCGGCGCGCGTCGGCCTGCGCGGGTTCGTGGCGTGGCAATGGTCTTCGAGCGCGGCGCCCGCCACCTCCTCCATCATGGCATCGGTGACGCCCAGCGCGCCGAGGCCGCCGGGTAGTCCGATCTCGCGATTGAGCGCCGCCACGGCCGCGTCGGGCTCGCCGCCGAGGACCTCGCGCAACACCGCCCATTTCGGCCCGATGGCGTCGCGGTTGAACCGCAGCACGGCCGGCATGAGAACCGCGTTCAGCGTGCCGTGGTGGAGGTTCAGGGCCTTCACGGCCCCGAGCGGGTGGGTCAGCGCGTGGACGGCGCCGAGCCCCTTCTGGAACGCCATGGCGCCTTCGAGCGCGCTCATCATCATCTCCCACCGGGCGGTTCTGTCGGCGCCGTCCGCCACGGCCCGCCGGATGGCGCCCCAGCCGCGGCGCAGGCCGTCGATCGCGATGGCGTCGGCGGGCGGGTTCACGGCGGGCGCCATGAAGGTTTCGAGGCAGTGCGACAGCGCGTCCATGCCGGTCGCGGCCGTCAGCAGGGGCGGCAGTCCGTGGGTGAGTTCGGGGTCGCACAGGGCGACGCTCGGCAGCATGAAGGGGCTGAGGATGCCGAGCTTGCGGCCCTCGCGGGTGATGATGACGGCCGCGCGGCCCACTTCCGAGCCGGTGCCGGCGGTCGTGGGTATGGCGACGAGCGGGCAGATCCGGCCGTGGATGCGGGCGGCACCGCCCGCCACCGCGGTGTAGTCGGCGAGCGGCCCCGGGTGGCCGGTGAGCAGGCGGACCGCCTTGGCGAGGTCGATGGAGGAGCCGCCCCCGAGCGCCACGATGCCGTCGCATCCCGCCTGCCCGTAGAGGGCGTAGCCCGCCTCGACCGCCGCCTCGGTGGGGTTGGCGGGCGTGTCGGCGAAGGTCGTCGCCCCGCCCGGCAACAGGCCCAGCACCCGGTCGACGAGCCCGGTGGCGACGAGCCCGGGGTCGGTCACGACGAGCGGGCGCTTGACCCCGAGCTGCCCCAGGACGGCCGGCAGCTGCGCCACGGCGCCGTCTTCGAACTCGATGCGGGTCAGATAGCTGATGAGGGCCATGTCGGACGTGCTCCCCGGGATGATGCCCCGGTTCGCCGCCGGGTTCCGCCTGTCTACAGGGTGCCCGGCGCGGCCTCAACCGCGCCCCCGCGCCCTACGCCAGGGCGGCGTCGAGCGCGTGGACGAGGCGGTCGACCTCGTCCAGCGTATTGTAATGCACCATGGAGACGCGCACGACGCCGCCCTGCCCGGCGAGGCCCAGCCGCTCGACCAGCCGGCGCGAATGGAAGTCGCCGAAGCGGATGCCGAGGTCATGCGCGTCGACGGCCTCGACGATGGCGGCGCTGTCCCGGCCCCGCGCCTTGAAGCTGATCGTCGGCACGCGGTCGGGCCCGGCGCGGCGGCGCCCGACGATCTGGACGTCGTTGCGGGCGCCGAGGGCATCGAGCAGCCGCGTGCCGATGGCGGTCTCCTGCGCCGTGATGGCGTCGAAGGCGCGCGTGATCGCGGCGCGGTCGCCGGTGCCGCCGCCGAGTTCGTCGAGGTAGTCGACGATGCCGGCCGATCCCCAGGCCAGCTCGTAGTTGGTGTTGCCGGGCTCGAGCTTCGCCGGCACCTTCTCGCGCCCGTAGAAGTAATGGTAGAGGCCGTCGAGCTCGAGCAGCTTGTCGTATTTCCCGTAGAGCACGGCGAAATGCGGCCCGTAGGTCTTGTAGAAGCTGAACACGTAATAGTCGGCATCGCAGGCCTGGACGTCGACGGCGCGATGCGGCGCATAGGCGACGGCATCGACGGCGATCTCGGCGCCGCGGGCGTGGACCCGCCGCGCGATCTCGGCGATGGGGTTCACGGTGCCGAGGATGTTGGAACAATGCGTCACGGCCACGAGGCGGGTGCGTTCGGTCATGAGCGCGTCGAGCGCGTCGAGGTCGAGTTCGAAGCTGTCGGGATCGAGCCCCCACGTCTTGATGACGATCCCGCGCTTCTCGAGCGCCCGCCAGGGCCCGATGTTGGATTCGTGGTCGAAGTCGGTCACGACGATCTCGTCGCCGGGCGCGAGGCGGCTCTCCATGGCGCGGGCCAGGAACTGGAACAGCACCGTCGTCGAGGGGCCGAGGACGATCTCCTCGGGCCGCTCGGCATTGAGCATGAGCGCGATGCGGGCGCGCGCCTCGGCGAGCCGCGCCACGGCCGCGCGCGAGTGCCGGTAGGACGCTCCGGTCTGGACGCTGGTGGTGAGGAGGTAGTCCCGCACCCGGTCGGCGACGCGGCCGAGCACCAGTGATCCTCCGGCATTGTCGAGATAGGCGAAGCCGTCCGCGAGGGCCGGGAACTGGCGGCGGACGTGGTCGAGATCGAGCGGCATGGCAAACGTCTTTCGGGAGGCGGGAAGCACCGGCGGACCGGCGGCACGGGCCGTCATGGTCGCCCGCGGCGCCGCATGCGGCGCTCGTAGAGGCCGACGAAGCGCACGCAGGGCAGCAGCAGCACCACGTAGATGGCGGCGGCGCCGATCAGCGGCGTCGGGTTGGCGGCGAGGGCCTGGGCCTGGGTGGCCTGTTTCAGGAGGTCGGGCATCGCCACCACGGAAGCCAGCGCCGTGTCCTTGAAGACGTTGATGGCGTTGGAGGTGAGGGGCGGGATGACGAGGCGCAGGGCCTGGGGCAGGACGATGCGGGTCATGCGGCGCACCGGCCCCATGCCGAGCGCCAGCGTGGCCTCGATCTGGCCGGCCGGCACGGCCTCGATGCCGGCGCGCAGGATCTCGGCCGAATAGGCCGCCGAGACGAGGCTCAGCGCCGCGGCCGCGGAGGCGAAGGGCGACAGGCGCAGCCCCACGAAGGGCAGCGCGTAGTAGATGACGATGAGCAGGACGAGCACCGGGATGGCCCGGAACACGTCGATATAGGCCACCGCCAGCAAACGCGCCGCGGCCGCCCCGTAGAGGCGCAGCAGCACGAGCGGCAGGCCGCCCGCGAGCCCGAGCACGATCGCCGTCGCGCCCAGCCCCACCGTGACCCACAGACCGGTCAGCAGCAGCGGCAGGGCGTCGACGAAGACCGACCAGTTGAGGAATGTTTCGAAGACGGACATCAGCCCAGGCCGTCGCTCCGCGCCATCAGGGCTTCGGGATCTCGGCCTTCATCACGGTGCTGGTGGTCGCCTCGGCGGGGACGCCGAACCACTTCTCGTGCAACTTGGCAATGAACCCTTCGGCCTTCAGCGTGGTCAGCACGGCATCGACCTGCTTCACCAGCGGGCTGTCCTTGGCGAACATCACGGAATAGCGCTCGCCGGTGGGGATGCGCTCGACGACCTTGTAGGCGGGTTTGTCGCGCACGTAATATTGCAGGGCCGGGATGTCGCTGATGTAGCCGTCGATCCGCCCGGCCGCGAGGTCCAGCATGGCGGGAGCGAGGCCCTCGTAGCGGCGGATCTCGGCGATCTTGTCCTCGCCCTGGTGCTGGGTCGCGTAGATGTCGCCGGTCGAGCCCGTGTCGACGCCGACCGTCTTGCCCGCCAGGCCCTTCAGGCCCGCGATGCCGGACTTGGCCATCACGGTGAGCGACTGGTCGCTGTCGTAGTAGGGCTGGGCGAAGGAGACGCTGCCGAGGCGCTTCGGCGTGATGGTGATCGACGAGACCGCGGCATCGATCTGCCCGGACTGGACGGCCGCGAAGAGGCCCGTGAAGGGGATGTTGACGAAACTCACGTCGTCGCCGAGCCGCTTGCCGACCTCCTTCATCAGGTCGATCTCGAATCCGACCGTCTCGCCCTTGGCGTCCTGGAACTCCCAAGGCAGGTTGCCGATGTTGGCGCCCACCTTCAGGGTGGCGGCCGCACCGGCCTGCGGTGCCGCGACGGCGCAGGCCAGCGCGAGACCGAGGCCGAGGACGAGACGACGCGGGATGGGACCGGAAGCGAGGCGCATGGACGATCTCCTGTATGGCGGCCCGAGCCGCACCGCGGCGCGAGGCCGGCGCGAAATCGGCCTGACCGGTTTCGACCCGCGCAAAGTGCATGCGTTCCGCTGCTCCGGTCAAGCCGGTGCGGGTGGCGGGGCCGCGCATAAGATGGGCAGGACGGCGTCCGGAGCGGGCGTGCCGCCCGGCGCCTCGGCACACCGCCCACCGGAGAGGCGGCGGTGAGTTGGACGCCGCCGGCCGAAGCCGGACCGGATGCGCGCGTGCCGGTCGGCATCGCGGACCATATCCGCTCGCTGATCCTGCAGGGGGGCCTCAAGCCCGGCGAACGGCTGCCGTCGCAGCGGAGCCTCGCCGAGCGCTACGGGGTGAGCCGGCCCAGCGTCCGCGAAGCCATCTCGGCGCTGGAAAGCACGGGTCTCGTCCTGGTGCGGGTGGGCAGCGGGGTCTACGTGGCGCCGCCCGACCGCCGGGCGGCGCCCTGGCGCTTCTCCGACCGGTGCAGTCCGCGGGACGTCTACGAGGCCCGGTTCGCGCTCGAAGGCTTCGCGGCCCGGCTCGCCGCGGCACGGGCCGACGTGGCGTCGCTGGGACGCGTGACGGCCGCCGTCGACGCCATGGCGGCCGCCTATGCCAGGCGGGACACCGCCGCCATGGCGCGGGCCGACGCCCGCTTCCACGACCTCGTGTTCGACATCGCCGGCAACCCCGTCCTCGCCGGCATGTACCGGCCGGTGCGGGAGCTGATGGTGGAGAGCCAGCGGCTGCCGATGGAACGGCTGGAGCGGCTCGGCGAGACGCTGAACGAGCACCGGGCGATCGCGTCATGCCTCGCGGCGCACGATCCCGAAGCCGCGGCGGCCGCCATGCAGGTCCATATCCGGGCCGCGGCGCAGCGCTACGGCATCACGATCGCGGACGGCACCGCGCCGGTCCGGGAGGCCTAGCGCAGGCCATCGAACCAAGCTCCGCCCGTGCGGGACGGGCGATGGCGCCCGCCTTACTCCTCGGCGGCGCGCTTCTTGGCTTCCTGCTGCTGCATGTAGCGGGCGCTCGAATCGTCGACCTTCTCGGCCGGCGCCTCGGTCGTGGCCCTCACGGACTTGACGGGCTTCATGTAGCCCTTGGGCGGCTGGGTCAGCCACTCGCGCGCGGGCTCCTGGCCCGCCACCAGCGCTTCGGCCTTGTCGGGGTTGGCGGCGAGATAATGCTCGTTCTCGGCCTTGAGGACGTCCGGGCTCAGCACGGTGCAATTGTGGCCCTGGCCGTCGTTGCCGCACGCGTTGGGACGCACGGGCTGGTCGTCGCCGGCGACGCGGCCCTTGAGCAGTTCTTCGGCCGACAGGCGTTCGCCCCGGTCGCTCGCCGAGGGGCTCATCATGTGGGGTGCCCGCGCCTCCTCCAGCTCCTTGCGGTGCTTGACGACGTCGGGGTCCTGCGGCCAGGCGGCCGAATGCTGGCTGCCGGCGGCGGGTTTCGGCAGCTCCGCCGCCTTGGGCAGGACCAGGGGCGGCCGCTCGCGATACTCGATCGGCGGCGGCGGGTCGGCCTTGATGATGCCGACGGCGCCCAGCACGGAGGAGAAGACGTTGGCGTAGCCGTCGTCCGCCGCACGCGCAGGCGTGACGGCCAGGGCAGCGAGGCCGATCAGACCTGCGGCGGCGAGAGATCCGCGACGACGGGCCGGCGATCCGGACATGAGCGACTCCACCTCGAAGCTTGTACTGGCTGAACTTCAACTATGCTGGGACGATCGCGGCGTTTTAGGGGCGCGGGCGGCCGGAACGTTCGTTCCTCCCCCCGGCAGCGCCACCCATTCGAGCAGAAGCAGCGCGACCCCGGCCACGATGGCGCAATCGGCACCGTTGAACACGTACCAGCGGAAGGATCCCGCATGGAGCGACACGAAGTCCACGACGGCACCATAGGCGACCCTGTCGACGACGTTGCCGAGCGCCCCGCCGATCAGCAGTCCGAGCGCGAGGCAGGTCGGCAGCGTGGTGCTGCGCCACAGCCAGACCACGAGGGCCAGCGCGGCGATCAGGGTCACGCCGATCAGCAGGTCGCGTCCCGCAGCGGTGTCCGAGGTGAAGAGCGAGTAGGACACGCCCCGGTTCCAGGCCATGACGAGGTCGAACCCCGGCGCCACCCGGTAGGGCGAGCGGTCCGGCAGGTCGAAGGCGCGCAGCAGCCAGAGCTTCGACGCTTGGTCGGCGACGAAGGCCAGCACCGCCGCCACCGCTCCGATGACGCGCCGGTCCGTCACGCGGGGCAGCCCGCCGCCGCGCGTTCGCGCAGCGCCTGGGCGTCGCGCGGGGTCACGTCCGGGTAGTCGGGGTCGGTCCCGACGAGCGGCGACACCTTCCAGGACCGGGCGCAGCGCCGCCCCTCGGCCCGCCGCGGCAGCACCGCGATGCCGGGCACGTCGGGCAGCCGGTAGGCCTCGTCCGGCCCGGCGCCGGCCTCGAGCGTGAGGTCAGACGTGATGCAGACCTCGGCGAAGTCGACGCTGCCGAGCAGCGCCAGGAGGTCGGCGTCGGTGACGAAGACGACGGGCGCGGCTTCGAGCGACGAGCCCATGCGCTTGGCGGCGCGTTCGCGTTCGAGCGCCCCGGTGACGACGCGGCGGACGTCGCGGATCCGCCGCCAGCGGGCCGCCAGGTCCTCGTCGAGCCAGCGCGCCGGCGTTTCGGGGAAGAGCTGGAGATGGACCGATCCGCCCTCGGAGGGGTGGCGCTCGAGCCAGGCCTCCTCGGCGGTGAAGCTCGAGGATCGGCGCGAGCCAGACCGCGATCCGGTCGAACACGGCGTCGATGACGGTCAGCGCCCCGCGCCGCGCCACGCTCGACGCGGGATCGCAGTAGAGCGTGTCCTTGCGCACGTCGAAGTAGAAGGCCGACAGGTCGCTCGTCATGAAGGCGCCGAGCGCCGCCAGGATGCGGGTGTAGTCGAAGCCGGCGTAGCCGGCCCGCACGGTCCGGTCGAGCTCGGCCAGGCGATGCAGCACCAGGCGCTCGAGCTCCGGCAGGTCGGCGTAGGCGACGGCCTCCTCGGGGCGGGCATGCGCCAGCGTGCCCAGCATCCAGCGCAGCGTGTTGCGCCATTTCTTGTAGGTCTCGACCGTGGTGCCCAGCACCGTCTTGCCGAGCCGCTGGTCGCCCGCGTAATCGGCGCCCGCGACCCACAGGCGCAGGATATCGGCGCCCGACGCCTTGATGACGTCCTGCGGCGCCACGACGTTGCCGAGCGACTTCGACATCTTGCGCCCGTTCTCGTCGAGCGTGAAGCCATGGGTCAGCACGGCATCGTAGGGCGCCCGGCCGCGCGTGCCGCAGCTTTCCAGCAGCGACGAGTGGAACCAGCCGCGGTGCTGGTCGGAGCCTTCGAGGTACATGACCTCGTCGTCCCCGCCGTCCACCTTGCGGCGCAGGCCCGCGAACTGCGGGAAATGCACGGGGTCCTCGAGCGTGAAGGCATGGGTCGAGCCCGAGTCGAACCACACGTCGAGGATGTCGTCGACCTTGCGCCAGCCTTCGGCGACCCGGCCCTCGAGGAACCGCTCGGTGGCGCCCTCCGCGTACCAGGCATCGGCGCCCTCGGCCGCGAAGGCCTCGACGATGCGGGCGTCGACGGCGTCGTCGCGCAGGATCTCGGCCGTGCCGTCGGCCCGGTCGCGCACGAAGATCGCGATGGGCACGCCCCAGGCGCGCTGACGCGACACGACCCAGTCGGGCCGGTTGGCGATCATGCCGGTGATGCGGTTCTCGCCGGCGGCGGGCACCCACCGGGTTTCGGCGATGGCTTCGAGGGCGACGCCGCGCAGCGTATCGGGCGCGTTGGCGCCATGCGCCGCCGCGCCGCGGCGGTCCGGGGCGCCCGGCACGTCGAACCGCTGGTCCATGGCGATGAACCATTGGGGCGTGTTGCGGAAGATCACCGGCTTCTTCGAGCGCCAGCTGTGCGGGTAGGAATGCTTGAGCTTGCCGCGCGCCACCAGCGTGCCCGCCGCCGTCAGCGCCGCGAAGACGGCGTCGTTGGCGTCGCCCTTGGCACCCTTGTCGGTGAGCACCCGCCGGCCCTCGAAGCCCGGGGCGTCGGCCGTCAGCGCGCCCTCGGCATCCACCGTGTAGGGAATGCGGGTCTCGATGCCGCGCTCCTGCAGGGCGCGGGTCGAGGCGAGCCAGAGGTCGAAGTCCTCGCGGCCGTGGCCCGGCGCCGTGTGGACGAAGCCCGTCCCGGCCTCGTCGGTCACGTGGTCGCCGGCCAGCAGGGGCACGTCGTAGCCGTAGCCCGGGAGCGAGGCCGCCAGGGGATGCGCCAGGATGCCGACCGACAGGGCCTCGGCCGGTACGTCGCCCAGCCGCTCGAAGCCCTCGACACGCGCCGCCTTGAACACGCTCGCCGCCAGCGTGTCGGCGAGGACGTAGCGCTGCCCGGCCTTGGCCCAGTTGCCTTCGGGCGCGTCGGTCACGCGATAGAGGCCGTAGCCGACCCGGGGCGAGAACGCGACGGCGCGGTTGCCCGGCATGGTCCAGGGCGTGGTGGTCCAGATGACGATCCGGGCCGGCATCATCTCGCCCGCGGCCTCGTGGCTGAAGGCGAGCGCGTTCCAGGCGGCCGTGCGGGCGTCGAGCACGCTGCCCGACCCCGCCACCACCTTGCAGGGGAAGGCGGCGAAGACGGTGTCGCTGGTGTAATCCTCGTATTCGACCTCGGCCTCGGCCAGCGCGGTCCTCTCGACGACGCTCCACATCACGGGCTTCGAGCCGCGGTAGAGCAGCCCGTTGCGGGCGAACTTCATGATCTCGCGGGCGATCGTGGCTTCGGCGTCGAACGCCATCGTGGCATAGGGATGGTCCCAATCGCCCACGATGCCGAGCCGCTTGAACTCCTCGCGCTGCACGTCGAGCCAGCCCTGCGCGAAGGCGCGGCACTGGCGGCGGAACTCCACCACCGGCACGTCGTCCTTGTTGCGGCCCTTGGCGCGGTATTCCTCCTCGATCTTCCACTCGATCGGCAGGCCATGGCAGTCCCAGCCGGGGACGTAGTTGGAATCGCGGCCCAGCATCTGCTGGGACTTCACCACGGTGTCCTTCAGGATCTTGTTCAGCGCGTGCCCGATGTGGATGTTGCCGTTGGCATAGGGCGGGCCGTCGTGCAGCACGAACTTCGGCCGGCCGGCCGCCTGGGCGCGCAGCCGGCCGTAGAGGTCGATGGCGGCCCAGCGCGCCAGGATCTCGGGCTCCTTGGCGGGCAGGCCGGCCCGCATGGGGAAGTCCGTCCGGGGCAGGAACAGCGTCGTCGCGTAATCGGTCGCGGCCGTCTCGGCGGCGGGCTTGGCGGCATCGTTCATGAGGGAGAACCGGAGAGCTGGCGGGGGCGCGGATCGCGCCGCGGAGGTGACGGCCGGGGCGGACGGGGGCTGCGGGGCGAGACGAACGTGCCGTGCGGAGCGGGCGTGCTCAAGCGCCGCACGGACCGGTCATCGTCGAGATCCGTGCCCGCGTCGTCATGCGGGTGACGTAGCAGGGCGGTAGGGAGATTGGAAGGGTTCCGTTTTTCGGATCCGCCCCGGATCCGCCGTAACCGAACCGGATCGTCGCGCATTCTCCGGTGGGAGCCGCAGCCCGGAAGGGACCCGCTCCGCGTCAGGGACCGCGCCCATGCCGGCGCCGCGAACGCTCGAGGCCTCCGGGGCACGGGACCGCGGCGCCGGGGTCGCGCGCGTCCGCGTTCAGCGTAACGGCGGCAAGGGCCCGTCCGGCGTACCCCGCCGGTCCCCGTGCCAAGAGGAGACAGCATCAGCCATGAGGACCGAGGCCGAACCCCACGTCTGGAACATGTTCAAGCGCCGCGAGGAAGGCGAGATCTGGTGCGCCGTTCCGGCGGATGCCGAGGTGCCCCGCTTCCTGTTCTCGGGCGAGTGGGACTTCAGCGGCCAGCACCCGGAGCCCCGGCCCCTGCCGGGCTTCCAGCGCAGCATCGCGCACCAATCCGTGCGCATGAACGGCTTCTACCTGTTCCAGCGCCTGTCCCCGTCGGCCGTGCCGCCGCAGGCCGGCCACAGATAAATCGACCCCCGGCGCCGCGGGACCCTCGCCACCGCGCCGCTCCCGCCACACAATGAGCCATAAGCCATCGCTTCTTGGAGCGGGCGAGGGGCGCGTCGCGGCCCCGGGAGAATCAGGGCCGATGCAGCGCTCCTTCACCATCCTGGCGATCGGCGTCGTGGCGGCGGCCTTGCTGGCGGTCGGCCTCGCGACCTTCCTGTACGAACGGCCGACCCACCTCACGGTGGCGATCGCCAAGGGCGACACCGAAGACTTCACGCTGGTCGGCACCGCCTCCAAGCTGCTCAAATTCGGCCGGAACGCCGTCCGCCTCCGCATCGAGCCCGTGGAGGGTGCCGCGGCGGCGGCGGCGGCCGTGGATGCCGGCAAGGCCGACCTCGCCGTGATCCGGACCGACCTCGCCCTGCCCGACGACGCCCAGACCGTGGTGATCCTGCACCGTGACGCCGCCCTGCTGGCGGCGCCGGGCGGCGGCGAGGTCCACGAGGTCGCCGACCTGTCGGGCCGCAAGCTCGGCGTCGTGCGGCACGGGCCGGGCTCGGATGCCATCCTGGCGACGGCGCTCGCCCAGTACGACATCAAGCCCGACAGCGTCGCGGTTGTGCCGCTGGCGCCCGACGAGGTGGAGGACGCCGTCAGGACCAAGCGCGTGGATGCCGTGCTGGCCGTCGACGTGATCTCGAGCCTGCACCTGCGCGACATCGTCAAATCCGTCGCGGCCGGGGGCGACGGCCCGCCGACGCTCGTGCCGATCGCCGAAGCCGATGCCATCGCGCAGCGCTCGCCCGGCTACGAGAAGCTCGAAGTGGTGCGCGGCGCCTTCGGGGGCACGCCGCCGCGGCCCGCCGAGGAATACGATACGCTCAGCATCACCCACCGGCTGGTCGCCAACGAGAACGTGTCGCAGGACCTCATCTCCGACCTGACGCGGTTCTTCCTCACCGAGAAGATGCAGCTCGCCGCCACGGTGCCGATCGCCCGCCGCATCGAGGCGCCCTCGACCGACAAGGGGCTGGCCCTGCCGGCCCACGCCGGCTCCGCCGCCTACATCGACGACGACGAGCAGACGTTCTTCGATAAATACAGCGACATGATCTACATCGGCGCCATGCTGCTCGGCGTCCTGGCGTCGGGCGCCACCGCGGTTCTCGGCCGTATCCAGAGCCGCCGGACGGCTTCGCTGGAGACCAGCGTCGGCCGCCTCGTCGAGATGCTGGGCGAGGTCCGCGCCGCGCCCTCCGAGGCGGTGCTCGACGGGTTCCAGGCCGAGGCGGACGGGCTCATGGCGGATGCCCTGCAGGCCGCCACGTCGGCCGGCGGGGACGACCGCCGCCTCACCGTCTTCGGCCTCGCGCTCGACCAGGTCCGGGCCGCGGTGCGCGATCGCCGCGAGCAGATCGTGTCCGGCCGGGGTCGCCCCGCCGCCCTGGCGCGCGCCGCCGAATAGCCCGCCGAGCCGCCGGGCTGCGCGCCCGGCACCGCTGCACTGCAGCACGCGGGGTTCCCAGGCGGGTCCCGATGGTGTAGGAGAACCGCGCTCACGGGCGGCAAGGGCCCTCGCGGAGGACGGCGCTTCAGTGTCGCTTGGTCTTTCGGAGGACTCCGGCACGCCCGGTCGCCCGCGCGTCGCCCCGTCCTCACGGGGGCGATGCAGCCCGCGACGGCGCGCCAGCGTGGGTCGGTTCGCTCCGGCCCTCGCGAGCTCAAGTCCGTGGACCCGAGACAGGGTCCCACCGCTGCTTTCGCCCCCGAGATCAGCCCCTCCCCCGACAAGCGTGGAGGGCTGGTCTTTCCCGTGTTCGGCTCGGCCGGTCCCTCCCCGGGGCGGAACGACCGGACGGACAACGCACGACGAGATCCATGAAGCTCCGCAACATCGCCATCATCGCCCACGTCGACCACGGCAAGACCACGCTGGTCGACAAGCTGCTCCAGCAGGCCGGCTCGTTCCGCGAGAACCAGCGTGTCGCCGAGCGCGTCATGGATTCCAACGACCTCGAAAAGGAGCGTGGCATCACGATCCTGGCCAAGGCCACGTCGGTCGTCTGGCACGACACGCGCATCAACATCGTCGACACGCCCGGCCACGCCGATTTCGGCGGCGAGGTGGAGCGCATCCTGTCCATGGTGGACGGGGTGATCGTGCTGGTGGATGCCGCCGAAGGTCCCATGCCGCAGACCAAGTTCGTGGTCGGCAAGGCCCTGAAGCTCGGTCTGCGCCCCATCGTGGCGATCAACAAGGTCGACCGGCCGGACGCCCGCGTCCAGGAGGTCATCAACGACGTCTTCGACCTGTTCGCGGCCCTCGACGCCAACGACGACCAGCTCGACTTTCCCGTCCTCTACGGGTCGGGCCGCAACGGCTGGATGGCCGAGAAGCCCGAGGGCCCGCAGGAGAACCTCGCGCCGCTCTTCGACCTCGTCCTGAAGCACGTCCCCGCGCCGAAGGTCGACGACGGCCCGTTCCGCATGCTCGGGACGCTGCTCGAGGCCAATCCCTACCTCGGCCGCCTCATCACCGGGCGGGTCCACTCGGGCTCGGTCCGCCCGAACCAGAACGTCAAGGTGCTGGACAACGACGGCAACGTCGTCGAGACCGGCCGCGTCTCCAAGATCCTCGCCTTCCGCGGCATCGAGCGCACACCGATCGACGTCGCCGAGGCCGGCGACATCGTCGCCATCGCGGGGCTCACCAAGTTCAACGTCGCCGACACGCTCTGCGTGCCCGAGGTGACGGAATCCGCTGCACGCCCAGCCGATCGATCCGCCGACCCTGTCGATGACCTTCATGGTCAACGATTCGCCCCTCGCCGGGACGGAAGGCGACAAGGTGACGAGCCGCGTCATCCGCGACCGCCTGCTCAAGGAAGCGGAGGGCAACGTCGCCCTGCGGGTCTCCGAGTCGCCCGGGTCGGACGCCTATATCGTCGAGGGCCGCGGCGAGCTGCAGCTCGCCATCCTGATCGAGACCATGCGCCGCGAGGGCTTCGAGCTCAGCATCTCGCGCCCCCGCGTCGTGTTCCGCCAGGACGAGGAGTCCGGCGAGCGCCTGGAGCCGATCGAGGAAGTGGTCGTCGACGTCGACGAGGAACATTCGGGCGTCGTCATCCAGAAGATGTCCGAGCGCAAGGCCGAGATGCTCGAGATGCGTCCCTCGGGCGGCAACCGCCTGCGCCTCGTCTTCCATGCCCCGACCCGCGGCCTCATCGGCTACCAGGGCGAGCTGATGACGGACACCAAGGGCACGGCCATCATGAACCGGCTGTTCCACGCCTATGCGCCGTGGAAGGGCGAGGTCCAGGGCCGGCGTAACGGCGTGCTGCTGTCGAACGACAACGGCGAGGCCGTGGCCTATGCGATGTGGAACCTCGAGGACCGCGGCCCGATGATGATCGAGCCCGGCTGGAAGGTCTACCAGGGCATGATCATCGGCGAGCACACCCGCGAGAACGACCTCGAGGTGAACGTGCTCCGGGGCAAGAAGCTCACCAACATCCGGGCCGCCGGCAAGGACGAGGCGGTGCGCCTGACCCCGCCGATCCGCATGACGCTCGAGAAGGCTCTCGCCTATATCGAGAACGACGAACTCGTCGAGGTGACGCCGAAGTCGATCCGGCTCCGCAAGACCAAGCTCGATCCCAACGATCGCAAGCGCGCCGAGCGCACCAAGGAACTGGTGGACTGACACGACGAGCGGGCGGCCTCCGGGCCGCCCGTCGGCGTTCCGGGGTCCGGCCGTCCGGCCCGCGGCGCGCCGCAACCCCGCGCCCGGCTCGTGGATTGGCGCGAGGCCCCGCAGCGCGAGACCCGCCATGACGATCGACACCGTGATCCGCCGCGCCGACCTCGGGGACGGGCGCGGCCCGCTCGACATCGCCGTTTCGGGCTCCCGCATCGCCGCCATCGGACCCGCGCTGTCCTGCGAGGCGGCCGAGGTCGATCTCGGCGGCCGCCTCGTATGGCCGGGCCTCGTCGACACTCACATCCACCTCGACAAGGCCTGCCTCGACGCGCGCTGCCCCTGCGGCGCCTCGCTGCAGGCGGCGGTGAAGAGCGTGGCGGAGGCCAAGCGGCACTTCACCGAGGAGGACGTCTACGAGCGCGCCCGGCGCACGCTCGAGATGGCGGTGGCCCAGGGCACGAACCGCATGCGCACGCATGTCGAGGTCGACCCGCGCGTCGGCCTGACCAGCCTCAGGGCGCTGCAGCGCCTGAAGCGCGACTACGCCTGGGCCATCGACCTGCAGCTCTGCGTCTTCCCCCAGGAAGGTCTGCTCGACGACCCGGGCTGCGACGCCGTGCTGGTGGCGGCGCTCGACCTCGGCGCCGACCTGATCGGCGGCGCGCCCTACATCGACCGGGACAGCCACGGCCAGATCGCCCGCATCTTCGACCTCGCGCAGGAGCGGGACCTCGACGTCGACCTGCATCTCGACTTCACGCTCGACACGGCGCGGCTCGACCTCGAGGACGTCTGCCGGCAGGCGGAGCGGCGGCGCTGGGGCGGGCGCACCGCCATCGGCCATGTCACGGCGCTGTCCGCCCTGCCGGCCGGGCGATTCGATGCCTGCGCGCGCCGCCTCGCCGACGCGGGCGTCGCCGTCACGGCCCTGCCGGCGACCGACCTCTACCTCATGGGCCGGGAGGCCCACCACCTCGTGCCGCGCGGCGTCGCGCCCGTCCACCGGCTCGCCGCCGCGGGCGTCACCTGCTCGCTCGCCACCAACAACGTCCGCAACCCCTTCACCCCCTTCGGCGACGGGGCGCTCGTGCGCATGGCCAACCTGTTCGCCAATGTGGCGCAGCTCGGCGAACCCGCGGCGCTCGCGGGCTGTCTCGATCTCGTCTCGACGGACGCCGCCCGGCTCATGCGCCTGCCCGACTTCGCCGTGGCGGTCGGCGGCCCCGCCACCTTCGTGGCCTTCGACGCCACCGGCCCGGCCGACGTCGTGGCCGGCATCGTGGCCCCCGAGATCGGCTTCAAGGACGGGCGGCAGACCTTTCTGCGCCCCCCGGCCCGGCTGCTGCACCCGGCTCCTGCGGCGACGGCCGCGGGTCCGCACTGAGCCGCAGCGCTTCGCCGACCGTGTGCCGCGACCGGGGCCGCGACCTTGCGCCGGTGGGCGAGCCGGTGATAGTCCCGGCCCATTCCTTGCGAGGGCCAGCACCCCTCCCCAACCGGCCGAACCCTGCTCCATGTCCCAGCCCCAGAAGAAGATCAGCCGCGTCGTCCTGGCCTATTCCGGGGGGCTCGACACCTCCATCATCCTGAAGTGGCTGCAGACCACCTACGGCTGCGAGGTCGTGACCTTCACGGCCGATCTCGGACAGGGCGAGGAGCTGGAGCCGGCCCGGCAGAAGGCGCTGCTGCTCGGCATCAAGCCCGAGAACATCTTCATCGAGGACCTGCGCGACGAGTTCGTGCGCGACTACGTCTTCCCCATGTTCCGGGCCAACGCGCAATACGAGGGGCTCTACCTGCTCGGCACGTCGATCGCCCGGCCGCTGATCGCCAAGAAGCAGATCGAGATCGCCCGCCGCGTCGGCGCCGACGCGGTCTGCCACGGCGCGACCGGCAAGGGCAACGACCAGGTGCGGTTCGAACTCAGCTACTACGCGCTCGAGCCCGACATCCAGGTGATCGCGCCCTGGCGCGAGTGGAACCTCACCTCGCGCACCGCGCTGCTGGACTTCGCCGAGCAGAACCAGATCCCCATCGCCAAGGACAAGCGCGGCGAGGCGCCCTTCTCGGTCGACGCGAACCTGCTGCACGTCTCCTCGGAGGGCAAGGTGCTGGAGGACCCGGCCGAGGAAGTGCCCGATTACGTCTTCTCCCGCACGGTGTCGCCCGAACAGGCCCCCGACAAGGCCACCGTCATCGAGATCGGCTTCGAGCGCGGCGACGCCGTGTCGGTCGACGGCGAGGCCCTCGGCCCGGCGGCGCTGCTGGCCAGGCTCAACGAGCTCGGCCGCGTCAACGGCATCGGCCGGCTCGACCTCGTCGAGAACCGCTTCGTCGGGATGAAGTCGCGCGGCATGTACGAGACGCCCGGCGGCACGATCCTGTATTTCGCCCATCGCGGCATCGAGCAGCTGACGCTCGACCGCGGCGCCGCCCACCTCAAGGACGAGCTGATGCCGCGCTACGCGGAGCTCATCTACAACGGCTTCTGGTTCTCGCCCGAGCGCGAGCTGCTGCAGGGCCTGATCGACAAGAGCCAGGAGTTCGTGACCGGCACGGTGCGGATCAAGCTCTACAAGGGGTCGGCGTCGGTGGTGGGCCGGTCGAGCCCCTACTCGCTCTACGACCAGGACCTCGTGACCTTCGAGGAAGGCGCCGTCGCCTACGACCATCGCGACGCGGCGGGCTTCATCAAGCTGAACGCCCTGCGCCTGCGCACGCTCGCCAAGCGCAACCGCCGCGGCGCCTGAGCCGCAAGCCGGCGCCCTGCCGCATCGGCAGGGCGGGCGGGATGTGGTACGGCCTTGCCTGGGCGGCGGGCGGATCGGCGACGCGCCGCCCCCTGCGCCAGGGGAACACATGTCCGTCGCCCTCCCCCCTGGCCCGACGCCCTGAGGTCGCGCAACCTGCGCATCTGGTCCGGAACCGTGCTGGGCCTGTTCCTGCTGACGCATTTCACCGATGTCGCGCTCGGGCTCGTATCGGTCCGCGCCATGGACGCCGCCGCCCCGGTCCTCGCCTTCCCGTGGCACGGCCCGGCCGGCACGCTGCTGCTGGGCGGGGCCTTGCTGCTGCATTTCGGGCTGGCGCTGCGGGCCCTCTACCGGCGCCGGACCCTGCGGGTGACGGCCCGCGAGGCCTGGCAGCTCGGTTTCGGCCTCCTCCTGCCCTTCCTGCTCGTGCCGCATGTCACCGCGACCCGGATCGAGCCGGCGCTGTCGGGTCTGCCGATGAGCTTCGCCGACCAGGTCCGCAGCCTGTGGCTGCTCGCCCCGGTCAACGGCGCGCGCCAGGGCGTCGCCATGCTGGTGGCCTGGACGCATGGCTGTCTCGGCTTCTGGTTCGCGCTGCGGGGCCGTCGCTGGTTCCCGCGCTGGTCCTGGGCGCTCTCGGCCGCGGCGCTGCTGGTCCCCGTGCTGGCGCTGCTGGGCTTCGCCGAAGCGGGACGGGAAGTCGCCGGCCTCCCGCCGCCGGCCGCATGGTTCGCCGAGGCGACCCGGCGCGGCGCCTCGGTCGAGGCCGTGCGCTTCTGGGCCTACCTGGCCTTCGCGCTGCCGCTCGGCGGAGTGCTCCTCGCCCGCGGGCTGCGCTACTGGATGGGCCGCCACACGCGGGTCCGCATCACCTATCCGGAGGGGCGCAGCGTGTCGGTGCCGCGCGGCTCCTCGGTGCTCGAAGCGAGCCGCATCGGACAGGTCCCGCATGTGTCGCTCTGCGGTGGACGCGGGCGCTGTTCGACCTGCCGGGTGCGGGTCGTGGCAGGCGCGGAAGGCCTGGCGCCGCCGTCGAGCCAGGAGCGGTCCACCCTGTCGCGCTCGGGCGCCACCGCCGGCGTCCGGCTCGCCTGCCAGCTGCGCCCGACCCACGACATCGCCGTGATGCCGGTCTTCGCCGTGTCGCGCGCCGGCACCGGGGGCGCCGCGGTGGCGCGCAACGGTTCGGCCAGCCACGAGCGCGAACTCGCCGTCCTGTTCTGCGATCTGCGCGATTTCACGCGCCGCGCCGAGCACTGGCTGCCCTTCGACACGGTCTTCATGCTGAACCGCTATTTCGAGATGGTGGGGGACGCCGTCGAATCGTCGGGCGGCTATCTCGACAAGTTCATCGGCGACGGCGCGCTGGCGCTCTTCGGCCTCGGCACCACGCCCGAGGCGGCCTGCCGCGCGGCCCTCGCCGCCGCCGCCGGCATCGCGCGCGGGCTCCATGCCATGAACGCCGAATTCACCACCGAACTCGGCGAGCCGCTGCGGATCGCCATGGGGCTCCATGTCGGCATGGCCGTGGTGGGCGACATGGGCTACGGCCACGCCATCGGCCTCACGGCGGTCGGGGATGGCATCAACGTCGCGAGCCGGCTCGAAGGCGAGGCCAAGGACCGCGATGTCGAGGCCGTGGTGTCGACGGACGTGCTGGTCCGCGCCGGCCACCCGGCACCGCGGACCGGCGCGACCGCCATCGCGGTCCGGGGCCGGGTGGCGCCCGTCGACGTCCTGCTGGTCGCCGATGCCACGAGCCTCACGGACCCGGTGTCGGCGGCCGAGGCTCCGAAACGCCGCCGAAACCCCGAACGAGCTGCCCCTGCCCCGCCATCGTGACCGGACCGGCGCCGTCTACTCCGGCCGCGGCCGCCTCACGCGGAGGCCGGCGGGAGCGCGGCGCGCCGGTCCACCCGGGCGAGGCGGCGCAGCAGGAACTCGACCTCGGCCTTGGCCCGCGCGTCGAGCTGTCCGCCGGGTTTGCGCTGGGCATCGCCTGCGATGATGCCGCGCCGTGCCATGACGTATTTGCGGACCGCGAGCCCGATGCTGGGCTGCTGCTCGTAGCGCAGCAGCGGCAGGTGGGCGTCGAAGAGGTCGTGCGCCGCCTCGCGCTCGCCCGCCGTGCCGAGGCGCACGACGTCGACCAGCATGTCCGGAAAGGCATAGCCCGTCATGGCCCCGTCGGCGCCGCGCTCGCCCTCGAAGTCGAGGAAGAGCCCGCCGTTGCCGCACAGGATGGCGATGCGCCGCATGCTGCCCTCGTCCGACCAGCCCCGCAGGGTCGAGATCTTGTCGAGGCCCGGCCAGTCCTCGTGCTTGAGCATGACGCAGCTCGGGTTCTCGTCGACGATGCGGCGGATCACGCCGGGGGTCATCACCACGGTGAAGTTCAGCGGGTAGTCCTGCACCACGACCGGCACGTCGGCGCCGATCGCCTCGACGGCCTGGCGATAGTAGGCGACGATCGAATCGTCCGTGCGCAGCGTGCTGGGCGGCGCGATCATGACGCCCGCCGCCCCGGCCTCCATGGCGGAGCGCGCCAGTCCCCGCATGGCGGCGAAGCCGGGCGAGGAGACGCCGACCACCACCGGCAGCGCGCCGGCGCGGCGGATGAACCGGTCCGCCAGCGCGGCCGATTCCTCCGCGTCGAGCTTGGGCGCTTCGCCCATCACGCCCAGCACCGTGAGCCCCGTCGCGCCGGCTTCGGCGTAGAAGTCGACCATGCGGTCGACCGAGGCCCAGTCGATGGCTCCCGTGGCGGTGAAGGGCGTGGGTGCGATGGGGAAGACGCCCCGCGCGGTCTCGTCGAGCCTCATGGCCGGCTGCCCTCCTGGCGATAGGTTTCGGCGTCGATCCCATGCGGCGCGCCGACCGCCTTGAGGCTGTCCCACACTTCGTCGGTCAGCGGCACGCCTTCGGCGAGGCGGCGGGCCCGCGTCTCGCGCTCGATGTCGCCGGGCGCCAGGACCCGGCCGTCGGCCTCTGCCGGGCGGGCGTCGCGGAAGAAGTCGAGGTAGCTGCGGACTTCGGCGGCGAAGCTCGCGTCCGAACCGCAGATGTCGGGGGCGAGATAGACCGACAGCATGCCGTTGCAGAAGCGCCGCGGCGGCGGGCCGGCGCAGCCCGAGCCCGTCAGCGCGCCCGCCAGGAGTTCGCACATCATGGCGAGACCGGACCCCTTGTGCTCGCCGAAGGCCCTGAGGGCGCCCCGGCCGCTGTAGAGCGTGTCGGGATCGCGGCTGAGCCGCCCGTCCGGCTCGATCAGGCTGCCCTCGGGCACCGGCTTGCCGCCCTTCGCGGCGACCAGCACCTTGCCTTCGGCGACGAGCGACGTCGCGAAGTCGAGGATCACCGGCGGCCCGTCCGTGACCGGCACGCCGGCCGCGAAGGGCGCGGTCGAGAACCGCCGGTCGACGGCGCCGAAGGGCGCGACGAGCAGGCTGCCCGACACGTTGACGAAGTGGATCGACACGAGGCCGGCCGCGGCGGCCTGTTCGGCCCATTCGCCGATGCGCCCGAGGTGCCCCGCATGGCGCAGCGCCACGACCGAGACGCCGTGCCGCCGGGCCCTGGCGACGCCCTCGGCCAGCGCCATGGGGCCGGCGCTCTGGCCGAAACCGTAATGGGCGTCGATCAGCGCGAAGGCGCCCCCGTCGGTCACGAGCTCGGGCGTGCGTCCCGCGAGGACGGTGCCGTCCCTGAGCCAGTCGACGTAGCGCGGCACCCGGATCACGCCGTGGCTGTCGTGGCCGGTGAGGTTGGCGCCGACGAGGTAGCGGCCGATCAGCCCGGCCTCGTCCGGGCCGCAGCCCTCGCCCACGAAGACGTCGCGCACGTAGCGCTCCAGCGCCTCGGCACCGATCAGCATGTGGGGACTCCGCTCGTTACAGGTACGCCCGCCCCGCCTCTTCGGCGAATCGCGAGGGCGGACCCTCCCACACCACGCGGGCATGTTCCAGCACGTAGACACGGTCGGCATGCGGCAGCGCGAAGGTGACGTTCTGTTCCCCGAGCAGCACCGTGATGGGCGTCGTGGCGCGCAGCCGTTCGAGGGCGCGGCTGAGCTGCTCCAGGATGACGGGCGCGAGGCCGAGGGTCGGCTCGTCGAGCACCAGCAGCTTGGGCTGCATCATCAGGGCGCGGGCGATGGCCAGCATCTGCTGCTCGCCGCCGGACATCTTGCCGGCCGCCTGGGCGGCGCGGGCGCGCAGGATGGGGAAGAGTTCCAGGAGCCAGGCGAGCTGGCGCTCGCGGGCCGAGGCGGGAAGGTGCGCGCCGCCGAGGTCGAGGTTCTCGCGCACGCTCATCGTGTTGAACAGCTCGCGCGTTTCCGGGCATTGCACGATGCCGCCGCGGGCGATCCGCGCCGCGCTGAGGCCGGCGAGCGACCGGCCCCCGAAGGAGACCGTGCCGGAATAGGGCACGAGGCCCGAGATGGCGTTGAACAGCGTCGTCTTGCCGGCGCCGTTGAGCCCCACCACCGAGACGAACTCGCCGTCCCGCACCGTGAGGTCGACGCGGTCGAGCGCCTGCGCCTTGCCGTAGAGGACGGAGAGGCTCTCGACGGCGAGCAGCGCCGGGCCGGGCGCCGGTGCCGGCTCGCGCCGCGCCGCCGCCTGGATCGCGCCGCCGAGGTAGACGGCGCGCACCGTCGGGTCCGCCATGACCTCGGCTGCCGATCCCTCGGCCACGAAGGCGCCGAGATACATGGCGACGGCCCTGTCCACCAGGGCGGCCACGCCCTTGACGTTGTGGTCGACGAGCAGCACGGCCTTTCCGTCGGCCCGGAACGAGGCGATCAACGCCGAGAAGTCCGCGACCTCGCCGGCCGTGAGGCCCGCGAAGGGCTCGTCCACCAGCACGACCTTGGGGTCGCGGGCGACGGCCTTGGCGAGTTCCAGGCGGCGCAGGTCGGCGAAGGGCAGCGTGGCGGGGCGGCGGTCGTAGACGCCGCCGAGGCCGACCCGCTCCGCGATGGCGCGGGCGCGGCGGTCGACATGCGGGTCGGCGATCAGCTTGAGCAGCGAGTCGGGCAGCAGCGCGAGCTTGATGTTCTCGCCGACCGTCTGCCGGTGCAGCGGCCGCGAATGCTGGAACACCAGCCCGACGCCGTGACGGGCGACCCGGTGGCTGGGCCAGCCCGCGACGTCGACGCCGTCCACGACGACGCGCCCGGCATTGGGCTTGAGGATGCCCATGACGAGCTTCATCACCGTCGACTTGCCGGAGCCGTTGGGTCCGATCAGCCCGACGATCTCGCCCGGGTGGATCGCGAGCCGCATGTCCTTCACGGCGACGAGGCCGCCGAACCGCTTGGTCAGCCCCTCGACCTCGAGCAGGGCCGGGCGCCCGTCCCGGGCCGCCGGGACCGGGCGGCGCACCATGTCGAGCGTCATGCGGGCCCCCGGCGGTGCAGCAGCGTACCGAGCACGCCGGCCGGCACCAGCAGGATCGCGATCAGCGCGACGCCCGAGACCACGAAGGTCGAGAGCTGGCCGAGCGGCCGCAGCGCCTCGCCGGCGACGACGAGGAACACGGCGCCCAGCACCGCCCCGAGGATGGTGCGGCGCCCGCCGAGCACGGCCGCGATGATGATCTGCACCCCGACCGCGATGTCGATGAAGGTGCCGGGCGAGGCGGTGCCGTAGTAGAAGACCAGCAGCGCCCCCGCGAGGCCCGAGAAGAAGGCCGAGACCACGAAGGCGGCGAGCTTGTGCTTGGCGACGTTGAAGCCGAGCGCCTGGGCCTCGACGGCGTCCTGCCCGCAGGCCTGCAGGATCAGCCCGGCGGGCGAACGCGACAGGGCGAAGAGCACGACGGCGCTGACGGCGAGGAAGCCGAGCGCGAAGTCATAGTTGGTCGTGTCGTCGACCGACAGGACGTCGGGGAGCGAGAGCCCGATCTCGCCGCCCGTCAGGTCGGCGAAGACCGTGACCAGCTGCTGGAGCAGCAGCACCGCCACCAGCGTCACCAGGCCGAAATAGGGGCCGGAGAGGCGCAGCGCCGGCAGCGCCAGCGCGACCCCGCCGACGACCGCCAGCGCCGTGCCGCAGGCGACCGACAGGGGGATGCCGATGCCGAACCGCGCATCGACGATGCCGGCCCCGTAGGCGCCGAGCCCGATCAGGAAGGTCGGGCCGAAGTTCACCTCGCCGGCGAAGCCGAACAGCAGGTCCCACGCCATGGCGAAGACGGCGAAGTAGAAGGCGGGGATCAGGACCCCGACGGCATAGGCGCCGCCGAAGCGCGGGAACAGCGCGGCGGCGGCGAGGCAGACGAGGCTGCCCCAGAACAGCCGGGAGCGGAGGAGCCCTGCCACTCACCGTCTCCCCAGGAAGCCCTGCGGCCGCACCCAGACCACGGCGACGAGCAGGATCAGCGCCGGGATGTTGCGCAGCGAGGGGGACACGAGATAGGCCGTCACGGTTTCGAGGTAGCCGATGCAATAGGCCGCCAGCAGCGAGCCCGGCACGCTGCCGAGCCCCCCGAGGACCACGATCGAGAAGGCGCTGGCGGTCAGCGTGCCGACGTTGTCGGAGGACGCGCCCAGGAAGGCCCCGAGCAACACCCCCGCCACCCCGACCAGGAGCCCGTAGATGGCCCAGGCCAGGAGGTGGATGCGTTCGAGCTCGAAGCCCAGCAGCGTGAGGCCGCGCGGGTTCACCGAGGCGGCGAGCAGCGCCTTGCCGGCCCGCGTCCGCTCGATCAGCACCGTCAGGGCGCCGATGGCGGCCCAGCACAGCACCGCGGTGAGGATTTCGTTGGTGGGGGTGCGCACGCCGCCCAGTTGCGTCACGCCCGTGATCAGCGGCCGCACGGTATGGGGGCTCGTCGTGGTCAGGTAGGCGATCACCACCTGGATCATGATGCCCCAGAGCAGCGTCCCGGTGAGCACGAAGATCTCGGTCTCCTCGGCCGGGATCGACCGCGAGCGCTGGATCGGCCGGACCACGGCGAGGTAGGTCAGGAACGCCAGGGCGAAGCCCGCCGCGAGGCCGCAGAGCGCGCCGCCATAGGCGCCTCCGCGCTCCGCCACCGCCCAGGCCACCGTAGCGGCGGTGACCATGATGGCGCCGTGGGACAGGTTGAGGACGCCCGAGACGCCGAAGATGAGCGTGAAGCCCACGGCCCCGAGCCCGTAGAGGGCGCTGATGGCGAAGCCGTCGACGAGGATCTGCAGCGCCAGCACGGGCGGCGTCCCGTCAGGCCCGCTGCCTCACTGCGCCGCCGCCTTGATGAAGCTCGGGAACTTCAGGGTGTTGGCGCCCGCCACGGTCTTGGGCCAGACCGCGACCTGGCGGCCGCCCTGCCACTGGACGACGAGGCCGCTCACCGTCGCGGTCCCGTACTGGAGCCCGTGCGTGTGGCTCTCGTCCTTGCCGTAGAACCTGATCTGGCCGACCGTGCCGGTCCAATCGGTCTTCTCGAGCGCGTCGACGATCTTCTCGCCCTCGTCCGAGCCGGCGCGCTTCACCGCATCGGCGATGTAGTAGACCGCGTCATAGGTCGTGTAGCCCGGATAGGCGGGCGAGATGCCGTAGCGTTTGATGTAGCTCTGCGCGAAGGGCACCGTCTTGGGCGTGGTGGGGACCGTCTCGGTGGCCATGTTCTGCAGCACGACGCCCTCGGTGGCGCCGTTGGTGTCCTTCCAGAAGGTCGTCGACGTCGCCTGGGACGAGACGCCGTACATGGGGATCGGCACCTGCTGGTTGGCCCATTGCACGGTCGGCTGGACGCCGACATGGCTGATCCCGGTGATCAGCACGTCGGGCTTCTTGGCCTCGAGCCCGTTGTAGATGGGCGTGAAGTCGGTCGTGTCCGGCGACATGCGGATCGTATCCACCACCGTGATGCCGATCTTGGGCAGGCAGGCCGCGTAGCCGGCGTCGAGCGGACCCGTCCAGGCGGCGTCCTCCGAGAAGATCGCCGCGGTCTTGACGTGCATGGGGCCGTCCACCAGCAGGTCCTTGGCCGAATCGCAGACCGCCGCGGCGAGGAAGCTCGAGGCGAGGTAGCCCTGGAACATGTATTTCAGGTGGGCATAGTCGTCGTGGACGCGCTTGGTGATCTCGTCCGAGGCGGCACCGGGCGTGATGGTGGGGAGCTTGAGCCGCCCGGCCCAGGGCTCGAGCGCCAGCGCCACCTCGCTGGTGTAGGAGGCGATCACGGCCTGGACCTTGTCCTGCGAGGCCAGCCGCTGCAGGGCCCGCACGGCATCGGCGGCCGAATTGTGGTCGTCGTAGGCCACGATCTCGATCCTGCGGCCGTCGACGCCGCCCGCGGCATTGATCTCTTCGGCGGCGATCTGGGCGGCGTTGGGGATGGCGATGCCGCTGATCGCGGAATTCTCGGCGATGACGCCGATCCTGATCGGCTCGGCCGCCAGGGCCGGCGCACCGGACAGCAGCGCGGCAAGAGACGCGGCACCGGCCGCATAGAACACGTGCAGCTTGGACATCGCTTCACTCCCCGACGACCCCGTCTCCGCAGGGCTGTCCGCGCAAGGCTATGCTAGCCAGGGCGACGAGTAAACCGTGAGGCCGGCTGTCGCCACAGCATCGCCGACCCTCGCCGCGTCGGAAACCTTGGGAGCCGCATGTCCGATCACGTATCCCTGCTGGCCGCGACGCTGGTGCTCTGCGCCGGCGTCGCGGTCCCGCTGCTGCTGCGGCGCTGGCCGGTCTGGGCCCGGGCGCTGTGGCGCGTCGCCACACTGGTGGTGCTGACGGTCCTGGTCCGGCACATCTTCGGCTCGCCGTTCCGCCCGCGCCTGACCGGCGGCGAGCCCTGGGAACAGGTCTGGGAGCAGTTCGTCGCCGCCGGCTGGTGGGTGGCGGCGGGCCGGAGCGTCGCGGGTGTCGCCCGCCTGGTCCTGGTGCTGCAGAACCGCTCCCGCGAGACGCAGATCCTGTCGGACCTGATCGGCGCCGCCATCTACGTGGCGACGGCGCTCGCCATCGTGGACGTCGTCCTGGCGGTGCCGATCGGCGGGCTCCTGGCGACGTCGGGCGTCATCGCGGTCGTGATCGGCCTCGCGCTGCAGAGCACCCTGTCGGATGTCTTCTCGGGCATCGCGGTCGACCTCGAGCGCCCCTACCGGGCGGGCGACTTCATCTGGGTCGAGGGCGGCATCGAGGGCATCGTGCGGGAGGTCAACTGGCGGTCGACCCATGTGGCGACCGGCAACGGCGATGTCGCCGTGGTGCCCAACAGCGTCATCGCCAAGTCGCGGCTGGTGAACCACAGCCTGCCGGTGCCGGTGCGCAGCACCGCGGTCGAGGTCCGGCTCGATGCCCGGGTCAGCCCGGCGCGCTGCATGGCGGCCCTCGACGCCGCGGTGCGGGGCTGCCGCCTGCCCCTGCCGCAGCCGCCGCCGGGCGTGACGCAGACCGCGCTGCGGGGCGACGGCGCCGTCTACGAGATCACATTCTCGGTATCCTCCAGCGAGGACCTCGGCGCGGCGCGGACGGAACTCTTCGCCGAGATCCACCGCCACCTGTTCCATGCCGGCATCCCGCTCGCCGTCGCGGGCCTGCCGGAGGTGCCGGTGCCGCCGGTGCCGACCCTGGCCGACCTCCTCGCCCGCTCGGACCTGTTCGGCACCCTCGCCGCCGCCGAGCGCGAGCTCCTGGCGAGCCACATGGTCGAGGTGCGGCTCGCGCCCGGCGAGGTCCTGTTCCGCCAGGGCGAGAGCGTGGGCGCGCTCTACGTCGTGGCGTCCGGCACGGTCGGCATCCTGCGCGAGGCCGCGGGCGCCGCCGACATCGTCTACCGGCTCGGGCCGGGCGGCAGCGTCGGCGCCATCGGGCTGATCACCGGTTCGGCCTCGGCGGCGGGCGCGACGGCGCTGACGCCGCTGCGGGCCTTCCGGCTCGACAAGGCCGCCATCGCCGCCGCCATCGGGGTCCGGCCGGAGCTGAAGGCCGGTCTCGAGGAGCTCGCGCGCCGCAGCCAGGCGGCGATCAGCGCCGACGTCGCGGCGCTGGACGACCACGGCCAGGAGCAGCCCGAGCTGTTCCTGTCGCGGATGCGGGCCTTCCTGCAGCGGATCGTCACCGAGACGGCCGGAGACCGCTGACGGTCCGGCTGGAGCCGCTGCCGCTCGACCTGGCTCGCGTCATCGGCGCGAAGCGCTCGGTGCAGCGAGCATCCTCACGCGATCTAGGTGGGTCGACCTGATCGCGATCCGCTCTCGTCGCCCCGCGGCATCGTCCCGGGCCGGAGATAGGCGAGGACATGCGGGACGTAATCGGGCTTGCCGAGCGCCACGCCGTGGTGGCGCAGGATGGCGTAGGCGCTGGTCACGTGGAAGTAGAACTGCGGCAGCGCCCAGTCCCGCGCGTATTGGGCGCCCGTCATGTCGAAGACGAGGCCGTCGGGGAGCGACAGCGTCACGAGACGCCCGGCGCCCTCGTCGAGCGCGTCCGGTCCGAGCGCCTCCAGCGCCGAGAGCGTTTCGGCGATGCGGGCGCGGGCATCGGCGATGGAGCCCGGCCGCTCGCCCGCGGTCCGGCCCTCGAGCCCGAGTTGCGTCACGGCGTCGGGGACCGGCCCGTCCGTCAACCGGAACGTCGCTTCCCGCGCCTGCACGCAGGCGAAGCGGACCTGGGTCGAGAGGGGGAACATGTCGGGCGCCAGCCGCGCCGACAGGAGCGCCTCTCCCTCCGCGCCCGGCGCATGATCCTCGGCCTTGTCGAGCCAGCCGGACAGCGCCCGCAGCATGTTGAGATAGGTGGGTACGAGGAGGTTCGTCAGGGACATGGACAGTGACTTCGTCCGGTCGAGCTCAGGAAGGGGCGGCGGCCGTCGGGGTCGACCAGTCGTCGCAGTCCTAATCGATTCGGCACCTCGTGGCGACCGGGCGGGGCAGCTCCGGCGTCGCCGTGCGGCCGCGACGTGCCCGGACCGGTGGTGTGGTGCTTTCTTCCTCAGCGACCTGACGCAGCGTATCGGCGCTGCTGACCAGCAACGCCGGAAGGACCTTCATTAAAAATCAAATCCTCAAGGTTACCGTTCCGTCTTCAGGTCTGGCCGGAGGTGGGATGTGCAGCCGAAGTCGCGGGACGGTGTGGTGAGGCCGCTCTGGATCAAGATCACGGGCTGCGGATTCGCCGCCGTGCTTGTGTCCTGTCTGTCGATCGGCGGCATCGCGATCGATCGTCAGTACGGGGCCCTGGACGAGCGCCTGCGCACGGAGCTCGGCAGCGACCTCACCTATGTCGACGCCGACATCGCGGCACAGATGCGGGCCGCCGCCGGGGTGGCGCTGACCATCGCGGGCGAACCCGGCGTCGCCGACCTCTTCACGGGGGAACGGCGTCAGGACCTGCTCGCGCGCTACAGCGGCAATTTCGCCGGCGTGAAGGCGCAAGCCGGCCTGCAGCTCATCACCTTCATCAGCGCGGCCCAGACCGTGATCGGCCGCGTCCATACGCCGGAGAAGTTCGGCGACGACGTCTCGACACGGCGGCGCATGATCGGCGAAGTCCTGCGCACCGGCCTGCCGATGACCGGCATCGAGCCCGGCCTCACGTCGCTCAGCGTATTCTCCAGCGCGCCCGTCACGGTCGGGGGCCGCATCGTCGGCGTCGTCGACGTCGGCACGGGGCTCGTCAACAGCTATTTCGAGCGGCTGAAAGCGTCGCTCCATGCCGACCTCGCCGTCATGCTGCTGCACGGCACCGCGTTCGAGAAGCAGAACGCCACCTTCGCGGGCGAGCCGCCGCTGAGCCAGGCGGACCTGAAGACGCTGTTCGACGGCGGCTCGGTCCGGCGCGTGGTCGAAGCGGACGGACGCAGCTTCGCGGTCGGCGGCGTCGTGCTGAAGGACTTCTCGGGCGCCCCCATCGGCGTGATGGAGGTCGCCTCCGACGTGACGGCGACCGTCGCGGCCGGGCATGCGGCGCTGTGGTCCATGGTTCTGGCCACCTCCGCCGTCATGCTGCTCGTGCTGGCCGCGTTCTTCGGCTTCGCGCGCAGCCTGTCGCGGGCCGTGGGCCGCCTGACCTCGGTGATGGGGCGCCTCGCCTCCGGCGACCTCGCCGCCGAGGTCTCGGGCACGGCGCGGACCGACGAGATCGGCGCCATGGCGCGGGCGGTCGCGGTCTTCAAGCTGGCGGCGGTCGACAAGGTCCGGATGGAACAGGAGGCCGAGGCGGCGCGCCGGCAGGCCGAGGTCGAGCAGGCCCGCTCCGAGGCCGCCAAGGCCGAGGCGGCGCGCCAGCTCGCCGACGTCGTCGACGGCATCGGCCGCGGCCTCGACCAGCTCGCCGCCGGCGCCCTGACGTTCCGGCTGAAGGACAGCTTCGCGGCCGAATACGAGAAGCTGCGCACCGACTTCAACGGCGCCATGGCGAAGCTCGCCGACACGCTGACGGTGGTGGCCACCAACACCTCCGCCATCCGCTCCGGCACGGGCGAGATCTCGACCGCGGCCGACGACCTGTCCCGCCGCACCGAGCAGCAGGCGGCGAGCCTCGAGGAGACCGCGGCGGCGCTCGACGAGGTGACCGCCACGGTGAAGAAGACGAGCCAGAGCGCCAACCACGCCCGCGACGTCGTCGGCGACACCAAGACCGGCGCCGAACAGTCGGGCCAGGTGGTGCGCCAGGCGGTCGACGCCATGACGGCGATCGAACGCTCCTCGACCGAGATCGGCCAGATCATCGGCGTCATCGACGAGATCGCCTTCCAGACGAACCTCCTGGCGCTCAACGCCGGCGTCGAGGCGGCGCGGGCCGGCGAGGCCGGCCGCGGCTTCGCCGTCGTGGCCTCCGAAGTGCGGGCGCTGGCGCAGCGTTCCGCCGAAGCCGCCAAGGAGATCAAGGCGCTGATCACGACCTCGCGCCAGCAGGTCGAGCAGGGGGTGACGCTGGTCGGCGACACCGGCCAGGCGCTGGAGCGCATCCTCGGCCAGGTGGCCGAACTCGCCACGATCGTGACCGAGATCGCCGCCTCGGCCCAGGAACAGGCCGCCGGGCTCGACCAGATCAACACGGCCATCAACCAGATGGACCAGGTCACCCAGCAGAACGCCGCCATGGTGGAGCAATCGACCGCCGCCAGCCACGCGCTGTCACGCGAGACCGAGGAGCTGTCGAGCCTCGTCGGCCGCTTCCAGCTCGGCACGGGGTCCGCCGCCATGCCCGCCGCGCGCCGCCCCGCTCACCGGCCCGTCGCCCAGATGCGCACGGCCGGCCGCGGCGGCGCGGCCCGCCAGAGTCTCGCCGTGGAGACCGCTCCCGCCGGCGACGACTGGCAGGAGTTCTGACGCGCTGCGCAACGGCCCGGCCCGGGAGCCGGGGCGCGGTCGACGAGGAGCCGCCGGCCCCGGCGTCAACCCGCGTCATGCGACGGGATGCAGAAGCTCCGAGCGTCGGTGAACGGGCACCGGTTCTCGCGGCTGGAGAACGACGTCGTCGAAGAACTTGGCGCGCCACACTTCGTTCAGCCGATGCGCTTCCGCCTTGATGATATCCAGGAAAGCCTGGGCGGCGGAGGTCAGGGACCGGCGCATGGGTTCGATCAGAACGAGGTCCAGCGTCGCCACGGGATCGACGATCAGGCTGACCGAGAACTGCCGACTGTCGATGTCGCCGTTCATCATGAGAGCGGGCACGATGGTCGCCCAATCGGAATGCGCCACGAGATCCAGGGCCCCCATCATCGTATCCATCTCGAGCAGGCGCTCGACCGCGACGGCGTTGGTGCGGATGTAGGTGTCGAGGGTGTTGCGTCGCGTGTTGACGGCGCTCGGCAGGACGAGGCGGAGCGGCGGTTCGTCGCTCAGGCGGACGCGCCGGAGGTGCGAGGCGCGGGCCGGGCTGGCGACGAGCGTCTCCCAGGTCTGCAGGAAGGGCTGGACCTTCAGGCCGGGACCTCCCACGAAGGCAGGAACGATGGCGAAATCGAGTTCGCCCGTGACGACCTTCTCGGTGAGAATGCGGCTGTAGGCCTCCACCACGTGGACGACCACGTTGGGGTGGCTGTCGACGACGCGCTTGATGGCCGGCGCGAGCGTGGCGCGCGTCATGGTGGGCATCAGTCCGACATGGACGTCGCCCGCGATGCCGGCGAAGGCCTTGACGGCGCTCTTGCCGGAGGCGAGGCAGCGCAGGACCTGGATGCAGCGCTCGTAGTAGGCGTCGGCGGCCGGGGTCGGCGTCACCTGGCCCTTGCTGCGGTTGAAGAGACTGACGCCGAACGTCTCCTCCAGTTTGCGGATGTGCTGCGACACGCCGGACTGGGTCGCATGCTCGCGCACGGCGGCGGCCGTGAACGACCGCTCCTCGTAGGCGGCCACGAAGATGCGGATATCGGTCAGGTTTTCGATGGCGCGCCTCCCGGACCGGGCGGATCGTCTCCGCCCGGGACGGAGTGAAGCAGACCCCACGGTCATCGCGCAAGCGGCGCCGGCTCCGGAGACCGCGTGCCCGCCGTGCCATTACGACACCTGATCGCGCGCATTACGGCTTCTCATTTTACTTGCTGCCCGAACGGGCCCGTTAGCTTGGCGGAGATGGGGTTGGATGGAGGGAGCCGATGGCGGAGCGCGACGCTGTCGTGAGGAGCAACGGGATCGATCTCGCCACGCGGGTCGATGGCGAGGAGGGTCGACCCTGGTTGGTGCTGTCGAACGGTCTCGCCACCACGTTGCAGAGTTGGGACGCCCAGGTCGCGGCCTTGACCCGGACCCATCGCGTCCTGCGCTATGACACGCGCGGTCATGGGCGCAGTGCCGCCCCGCGCGGGACCACCAGCCTCGCGGATCTTTCGGCCGACCTGCTCGGGCTCATGGATCACTTCGGCATGGCGCGGGCCGACCTTCTGGGCCTGTCGATGGGCGGGATGACGGTTCTCGGCATGGCCATCGCCCACGGGGCTCGCGTCCGGCGCATCGTGTGTTGCGACGCGCGCGCCGACGCGCCGCCCGCCCTTCGTGGCGGGCTGGGACACGCGGATCGCGGCCGTCCGGCAGGGCGGAATGGCAGCGCATCGAGAGCGGCACGGTGGAGCGCTGGTTCACGGCACCGTTCAGGTCCCGGAACCCGGCCGCCGTCGCGGCCGCGGCCGCCATGGTCCGAGCGACGGATCCCGACGGCTACATCGCCTGCGCGGGCGCGCTGAAGCGGCTCGACTATCGGCGGCACCTCCCCGCGATCCGGGCGCCGAGCCTCTTCGTCTGCGGTTCCGCAAGACCAGGCCGCGCCTCCCGCGGCGATGCGCGACATGGCCGAGGCGACGCCGGGTTCGACCTATGCCGAGATCGAACCCGGCGCGCACCTCTGCAACATCGAGAACCCGGACCGCTTCAACGCCGTCGTCGGCGCCTGGCTGGCGACGACCGCTTCCTCCGCCTGAGGGGCACCGCAGCCGATCACGCTGCATGATCCACCGCATCATGAACCATCATTTCCCGGCCGCGTCCGCCCTCGCTAGACATCGAGGCAGATTGAGGATCACGCGATGCATCTCGGCTTCTTCACGATGCCAATCCACCCCCTGCACAAGGACTGGAGAGTCTGCCTCAAGGAGGACCGCGAGGCGTTCGTCCTGGCAGACGAACTCGGCTTCACCGAGGCCTATTGCGGGGAGCACATCAGCGACCAGGCCGAGAACATCACCTCCTGCGTCATGTTCCTGGCCTGGATCGCGCGCGACATCAAACGGATGCGGCTCGGGACGGGCACGATCAACATGCCCAACAGTCACCCCGCGGCCGTCGCGGGCCAGATCGCGATGCTGGACCACATGCTCGACGGCCGGCTGAACTTCGGGATCAGCCCTGGAGGCCTGCTGTCCGACGCCGAAGTGTTCGGCAACCTCGACAGCGACCGCAATGCCATGCTGGTCGAAGGCATCGACACCGTGCTCAAGATCTGGGGCGGCCAGCCGCCCTACGACATCGACGGCCGCTTCTGGAAGATCACGACCGAGCGCACCATGATGCCGGAGATCGGCCAGGGCATCATGGCAAAGCCGCTGCAGCGACCGCATCCCCCCATCGTGGTGACGGCCGTGGCGCCGCATTCCAAAGGCGTCACCGAGGCGGCAGCCCGGGGCTGGCTGCCGATCTCGGCGAACTTCCTCATGCCGCAGTGGGTCGCGACGCATTGGCCGAAATACGTGGAGGGGCGCCAGCGCGTCGGCGCGCAGGCCGATCCGGCCGACTGGCGGGTGGCTAAAAGCGTCTTCGTGGCGGACGACCTCGCGACGGCGCGCGACTATGCGCTGGGTCCGAACAGCCCCTACCGCTTCTACTACGACCAGCTCCTGACCAAGATGAAGAAGAACGGCCGCGTCCTGCTGTTCAAGTCCGACCCGGCGATGCCGGACGACGAGGTGACGCTCGACGGCGTCCTCGACCGCCTGGTGATCTGGGGCACGCCCGACAAGGTGGCCGACGACCTGCAGCGGTTCCAGGAGGAAGTCGGCCCGTTCGGAACGCTGCTCTACGCCGGCAAGGACTGGGCCGACCCCGCCCTGGCGCGCCGATCCATGGTCCTTCTCGCCGAGAAGGTCGCCGGCGAGATCGCACTCGCCCCGCGGGAGGCCGCCCAATGATGCTGCAGCACGGTGAACCGGCCCCGGGAGGACCGATGACGAGACATCATCAGACGGGCCCCCGCCCGCTCGAGGCTCGCGACTTCCGGAGCGTTCTGGGGTCCTTCACCACCGGGGTCGTCGTCGTCACCACCGTGGGCGAGGATGGTCGCCCGATCGGGCTCACGGTCAATTCGTTCAATTCCGTCTCCATCGATCCACCCCTGATCCTGTGGAGCCTGGCGCTGAAATCGCCGAGCCTCGCCGCCTTTCGCCTGAACGCGTTCTTCGCCATCAACATCCTGGCGGCAGACCAGGAGGCGCTGTGCCGGCAGTTCGCCACGCCGGCGGCCGACAAGTTCCGCGACGTCACCTTCGACACCGGGGTGACGGGCGTGCCGGTGCTGCACGGAACGGCGGCCCATCTCGAATGCCGCACCTTCGCCCGCTACCCGGGCGGCGACCACGAGATCTACGTCGGCGAGGTCACGGCCGTGCAGGACCATGGATCGCCTCCGCTGGTCTTCCATCGCGGCGCCATCCGGAGGTTGACCGAACATTGAGCGCCACCCCGTCCCGGCCGCCGGGAACCGGACGTCCCGTCCTGATCATGGTGGCCCCCACCGGCGCCAGGCGCGGTCCGGCGGACCATCCGGCCCTGCCGATCACGTCCGAGGCGATCGCCGAGACGGCGGCGGCCTGCCGGGCGGCGGGCGCCGGCGCGATCCATGTCCATACGCGCGACGCGGCCGGCCGACACCTCCTCGACGCCGAAGCCTACCGGGCGCTCCTGCTCCGGATCGCCGCCGCGGCGCCCGACATGGTCGCGCAGGTCACGACCGAAGCGGCGGGACGCTATTCTCCCGCCGAACAGGCCGCTCTGCTGGCCCGGTTGCGCCCCGGCTTCGTGTCCGTCGCGATCCGGGAGCTCTTCGCCGGCGACGAAACCGTCGCCGCGGCGGCCCTGCGCTCGGCCGGCCGGGCGGGCGTCGTATGCCAATACATCCTCTACGACGACCAGGATCTGAGCTGGTTCGACGATCTCGCCCGGCGGGGCGTGCTGCCCGGCACCGACCACCGGATCATCCTGGTCTTCGGTCGCTATGCGGAAGACCAGAACAGCACGGTCGCGGAGTTCCACGCGCGCCTGTCGACGCTGACCCGGCTCGGTCTCGACGCGACGACGGTGTGGACCGTCTGCGCCTTCGGCCGGGGCGAGACGCGACGTGCTCGCAGCCGCCATGGCGGCCGGAGGCCATGTCAGGGTCGGGTTCGAGAACTCGTTCCTCCACGCCGACGGCCGGGTCGCCGCCGACAACCGGGAGCGCGTCGCCGTCATGGCGGACCTGGCCCGCGCCCTCGGCCGGCCACTGGCCCATGGGGCCGATGCCCTCGCGATCCTCGGCGGCGCGGCGGGCCGCTGAGCCGGATGCCCGTCAGCGCGGCGCCAGCCCCGCCAGCGCTTCCAGCACCGCGCAGACCGCCGGCCGTGTCCTGCATCTCGCGCCCCTGCGCGGCCCCCGCGTAATAGACCTGCGCGGCGGCCGCGAAGAGCGGCGTCGGGCAGTTGCAGGTCCTTGGCGAAGGCGCCGATGATCGACAGGTCCTTCAGATGGGTGCGGATCGTCGCGGTCGGCGTGTCGTAGGTGGCGTCGCGCATCAGGGGGCCGCGCACCTGGAGCATGCGCGAGGTGCCGGCGCTGTCGGCCAGCGTGTCGTAGATCGAGGCTCGGATCGAGGCCGGCCTTGATGCCCAGCACCATGGCTTCGGCGGCCGAGACGTTGTGGATCGTCACCAGCAGGTTGGCGAGATATTTCATGATGCTGCCGTTGCCGAACGGCGCCGAGGTAGCGCTGCACGCGCGACATGCCCTCGAACACCGGCCGCGACCGCTCGAAGGCGGCCTTCGTCGCCGCTGCCGAACACCACGAGGTCCTTGACGACCGCCTGGGCGCCCGTGCCGCTCAGCGGGCAGTCGAGCAGCATCTTGCCGGCCGCCGTCATCGACGTCGAGCGCGGCCCGCTTGTCGGCCAGCGGCAGCGTCGAGCACTCGATCCCGACCGTCGCCGCGGCCGACGGCGGCGGCGAGGCCCGTCTCGCCGTCCCGACCGCCTCGGCCAGCGCCTTGGCCGACGGCAGCGACAGGATCACGGTCGGGCAGGCTTCGGCCACCGCGCGCGGCGAGGCGACGGCCCGGCGCGCCGATCGCCGCCCAGCCGCTCCGCGGCGGCCGGGACGGGGTCGTACCCGACCACCTCGAAACCGGCCCTGCGCAGGTTGGCCGGCCATGGCGAAGCCCATGACGCCGACCCCGACCATCCCGACCACACCGTTCGTTCGCTCCTACCTGTGATTGATGCTCCTGGCCGCGACGAGCCGCGGCCGCGCGGCGCTCGGCCCTAATGTGATTCGGCGTTGGCCCGCGTGCGTGAATAGAGGGCGGTGGCGGTCAGGATCAGCAGCCCGGGCAGCCAGTATTGCCAGGCCGAGCTCGAGCCCGAGAAACCCCGTCGTGGCCGTGATCTCCTGCACCAGCAGGACACCGGCCAGCGTCGCCGAGGAACGAGCCGCGGCCCCCGAAAATGCTGGCGCCGCCCAGCACCACGGCCGAGATGCTCTGCAGCGTGTAGTTCTGGCCGACCGTCGGATCGCCGACGCCGACCTGGGCGGCGAGCAGCAGCCCGCCCACGGCCCGCGAAACACGAGCACAGACACATAGGCCAGGATGCCGGTCCGGTTCGTTCGCGCGCGCCGAGCCGATAGGCCGCCACCTCGTTCGAGCCGATGGCCCGCAGTTCCATCCCGAAGCGCGTCGCGCCGCAGCATGATCTCCAGGCCGATCGCCACGACCACGGCCGACCAGGAAGGCGGCCGGCAGAAAGCCGTAGCGCATGGTTCAGCGCCTGGTGATGTCGCGGCGGAAGAAGCCGTCGGGCGTCGAGCGCAGCGACAGCGACCACGCCCTGCAGGGCGATGAACATCGCCAGCGTCGTGATCAGCGGCGACAGTTTCACGACGCGGATCAGAAAGCCGTTGATGAGGCCCTTCAGGGCCGCGACCCCGAGCGCCGCGCCGAGGCCCAGCGCGAAGGTGCGCCGCGCCGTGGTCTCGCCATCGGCGAAGAACGACAGGATCACCACCACGAGCCCCGTCAGCGGACCGACCGACAGGTCGATGCCGCCGGTCATCAGCACGAAGAGCTGCCCGACGCTGACGAAGGCCAGCGCGCTCGCCAGCAGCAGCGTGCCGCCCAGGCTGCGGTCGCTCAGGAACTTGGAGTTGACCCCGGCCGTGTAGAGCCCGAGCAGCGACGATCAGCGCGGCGAGGACCAGCGTCGGGGCCATGTCGCCCGCGACGAAGCGCCGGAACCAGGACGGTCTGCGGCGCTCGGCGTCGCGGCCTCGCGCTGGGTCGTCGAGCCGATCGCGGCGCCCGTGATCGTTCTCCTCGGTGAGATCCGTCGCCCGTCGAGCGTGCGCACCACCTTGCCGCGCGAGAACACCAGGACGCGATCGCACAGGCCCTGCAGTTCCACCGCATCCGACGACAGCACCACGACGCCGGCGCCCCTCCCGGCGACGCCGCGGACGATGCTTGTAGAGTTCCATCCGGGCGCCCGCGTCGACGCCGCGCGTCGGCTCGTCGGCCAGGAACACCGCCGGCTGCGCCGCCATCGACGCGGGCGAACAGCACCTTCTGCTGGTTGCCGCCCGACAGTGCGCGATGGTGGCCTCCGCCGAGGGCGCCTTGATGGCGAGCGCGCCGCGATATGTCGGCTCGACAGCGCCACGTTCCCTCGTCGCGGCGACACGAGCCCGAACCGCGTCAGCCTTCCCAGCACCAGCAGCGTCAGGTTCTCGCGGATCGACAGCGACAGCAGCAGCCCTTCGGCATGCCGGTCGCCGGGCAGGAAGATCAGGCCGCCGCTTCTGGGCCGCGACGGGAGGCGAGGTCGCGACCGCCCGGCCGCGCACCGCCATGTCCGCGTCACCGGCGTAAGGCCGGCCAGGCGCCGGATGAAGTCTCGCTGACCGTTGCCCTCGACGCCGGCCAGGCCGACGACCTCGCCGGGCCGGACCTCGAGGTCGATGCCCTGCAGCCTGTCGCTGCGGATCTTGCGCGCCACCAGCACGGGCGGAGCCGGCGTCCTCGGCGGTGTCCTTGGCGGGAAAGGCGCGTGTCGACCGAGCGGCCGATGATCAGCGCCAAGATCTCGCTCTTCGGAGACGCCGGCGGCCGCGAAGATGCCGCGGAACCGGCCGTCGCGCAGGATGCTGATCCGGTCGGCGATGCGGCGCACCTCCGGCAGCGGTGCGAGATGTAGACGACCGCCGTGCCCTGCGCCTTGATGCGCGCGATCTGGCGAACAGCCGCTCGGTCTCGACGCGCGGTCAGCGCCTCCGTCGGCTCGTCCAGCACCAGCACCTTGGGCGCAGCGCGAGCGCCTTGGCGATCTCGACGAGCTGGCGCTTCGGCGACGCTGAGGTCGCTCACGCGCGTGCGGCGGTCGAAGCTCGGCGCCGACCGCCGCCAGCTGCTCGTCGACCCAGGCCGCCGCTGCCCTGGCCCCGCCGCGGCGCTGCGCGCAGGCACGCGATAGGAGGAGGTTCTCGGCCACGGTCAGGTCCTCGAGCACCGAGGTGTGCTGGTAGACGACGCTGATGCCGAGCGCCTGCGCCGGCGCCGGCGATCGCCTCCTCGAGCGGCTGCCCGCCGATCTCGATCCGCCCCGAGTCGGGCGCGAGTCGCGCCCGCCGCCACCGCCATCAGGGTCGACTTGCCGGCCCCGTTCTCGCCGAGCGAGGGCATGCACCTCGCCTTCCACGCACCTCCAGGCTGACGCCGCCGAGCGCGACGACGCCGGGGAAAGGTCTTCACGACGTCGGTCAGGCGGAGAACGGTCGGAGGCTCGGCATCGCCTGTGCGAGCCGACTCGGTCACTCGGCCTTGCCGTATTTGGCGAGCTCGTCGGCGCTCAGCCCCGACGGAGGTGAAGGCGTCCGGCCCCTGCGCGGGTCGCAGACTGGGCGCCCGGCCGCCGAGTGGAATCCTCGTAGATGCCGAGATCGAACCGGTCGGCTCGTCGTTGGGCAGGCCCTCGGCGGCCGCGATCGCCTTGCGGGCCGCCACGCGGCCGATCCAGTTGCGGCCCGAGATGGTGCCGATCTGGAAGCCCGGGTTGGCGGCCTTGAGCTTCATATATTCGCAGGCGAGGCCGTTGGCCTCGAGCGAGGCCAGCGGCACGAGCGGCTTGTTGGCGCTCTGGTAGGCCCGCACCACGCCGAGCGCCGCGAAACCGTCGCTGTCGTTGATCACGGCGTCGATCTTCGGATATTTGCTGAGCAGCGCGGTCAGGTTCTGCTGGATCAGCGACGCATCCCAATTGGTGACGGGCCAGTCCTTGTCGCCGGTCAGCAAGCTGATCTTCGGGTACTTCTTGAACGCCTCGACGATGCCGGCGAGGGCATGGGCGCTCACCGGTTGCCGGCCGGGCCGCCGAGGAACACCACATTGCCCTCTCCCTTGATCGCCTTGGCGACCCATTCGCCCCAGGCGACGCCGGCCGCATGCTCGTTCCAATCGAGATAGTCGACGTAGTCGGTGCCGTCCTCCCCGCCCGGATCCGCGCCCCAGGGCACCGTCTTCACCCCGGCCTCGGTGGCGGCGCGGAGCGAGGGCAGCTGCGACTTGCCCCAGTCCGGGATGATGGCGAGTGCGTCGACGCCCTCCGACACCATGCCGTTCACGTCGGCGATGGACTTCTGCAGATCGCCCTGACCGATGCGGGCGACCTGTTGACGTTCGGGCACTTGGCGGCCTCGGAGCGCACGGCCGCCATGGAGGCGCGGGACCAGCCGTTGATGCCGAAGCCGTCGTGGACGCCGAGCGTGATGGGCTTGGTGCCGCAGAACGACGTGTCGGTCGTCTTGCCGGACTGGGCGATGATGGCCTCGGCGTCTTCGGCGGCCTTTCCCGGCACGGTCGCGCAGGCGAGTGCCAGGACGGCGGCCGACACCGCGGAGATCCGTCTCGGTCTGGATGTGTGCATCATCGTGTTCCTTCCCTGATCCGGGCCTTGATGGCCCTTGTCGAATCGAGACGAGCCCGCCGCGGATTGGACCACGACGCTTCAGTTCCTCGGACGGAGCGCGTGTTCGCCCGCCCGCAGGCGACGCAGCACGCCGGCGCCGGTCCGCCAGGGCACGGCCCGCAGCGCCATGCCGAGCAAGATGATGACGGCCTGGATGATGAACTGGGCGAAGGTCGGCGCGCCCATGCCGATGATGACCTGCTGCAGTTGCACCAGGAAGATCGCCCCGACCGCGGTCGCGGCGACGCTGCCCGCGCCGCCCGCCAGCGATGTCCCGCCGAGCACCACGACGGTGATGCTCGGCAGCAGATAGCTCTGCCCGACGAGCAGGCTGGGAACGCCGAGGTAGCCCGCGAGCAGCACGCCGGCGAGCGCATAGAGCGGCGCCCGCGGTGGCATAGGTGGCGACCTTGATGCGGTGACGGGCAGCGCCGCGGCCCGCGCCGCCCGGGCCGCAGACGCCGACCGCCACGAACCGCCGCCCCGTGACCGTCGAACGGCCACGACCTCGGCCACGATCACCACCGCGGACGCGAACCAGGCGAGGTTGGGCACCCCGGCCGTGCGCCCGACCGCGAAAGCCGCCGAGCGACGGAGGCACCGCCACCGTCGAGCTTCCCTTGGTCAGATACAGCACCGCGCCGTAGAGCAGCGCGTTGATCGCCAGCGTGGCGACGAGAGGCGTGACGAGGAAGCGGGTGATGGCGATCCCGCATGCGAGGCCGGACGCGATCCCGCTCGCCAGGGCGGCCGCGATCCACAGCGCCAGGGCCGCGTCGTCGCCGGCCGGGAATTTCGTCACGAGGACCGCGGCGAGCGAGATGACGCCGGGCACGCTGAGGTCGAGCCCGCCCTGCTGGACCACCAGGGTCTGCCCGAGGGCCGCGACGGCGAGGACGGCGGCGAAGCACGAGACGGTCAGGATCGAGCTCGGCGCCACGCTGCCGGGCGCCAGCACGAGGCTGACCGCGTAGAGCAGCAGGGTGGCGGGAACGATCACGAGGAACGGCGATGCCGCCCCGCGCCGGCGCGAGCCGGCGTGCCGTGGTTCCGCCGAAGGGCTCAGCCCGGACACGCTCAGTCCCGCGTCAGCAAGGAGCCGGCCGGCGGCGCGGGCCCCCGTCCCGGTGCCCCGGCCGCGACCGCCTCGGCCCGCCTCGCCGGGGAGACCGGCGCCGCGCAGCAGCCGCATCCCGACCGATGGCGCCGCGTCGCCGCCGGCCGGCGCTCGGCGCCGCGGTCGGTCCGGCCGAGCGTCGCGACGGCGATTGCGCGGGCCGCCGCCGCGCCGCATTCCGGGCACGGACAAGGCTCGGCGTAGGCCGACAGGGGCCGCCACTCCTCGAAACTGCCGCAGGCGTCGCAGTGATAGCTGTAGCGGGGCATGCTGCTCGCCCTTTCGGCGTCAGGTCGCGGCAGAGGTGTCGACGTCCGTGCCGCCGACATAGGGTTTGGGGAGCCAGTTCCCGTCGCGCTTCACGCCGGCCCGCTCGAACAACCCTCGGCCGCCGCTTCGGTTCGCCGCGCGCAGCGCCCCGAGATCGACGCCGACGCAGCTTGCCGTGCCGCTTCATCACCCGCCCGGCCACCATCACCGTATCGACGTTGCCGACATGCGCGTCGCACACCACCGCACCGACCGGGTTGTTGACCGGGAACATGTTCAGCGCGGTGGCATCCAGCATGACCAGGTCGGCCTGCTTGCCCGGCGTCAGCGATCCGGTCCGCCGCTCCAGCCCGCAGGCGCGGGCGCCTTGGACGGTCGCGAACTCCAGGATGTCGCGCGCGCTGATCGGCAGCGGATCCACGAGCTTGCGCTCGCGCAGCGCCTCGCGCGTTCACCACCCCCCGCGTCGCGGCCAGCAGCACGCGCATCTGGGTGAACATGTCCCCGCCCACCGACAGCACACGTCGATGGAGATGCTCGGGCGGCAGCCGTGGCGCAGCAGCTGCCATCGTCACCAGGTCGCCGTGGCCCATGTTCAGCTCGACTTCCGGCGCCAGCGAGGCGGTGCCGCCGCTGTCGGCGATCAGCTTCAGCTCGTCGTCGGCCAGCGTGTTGCAATGCACATACGTGGTGTCGTCGGCCAGCAGCCCGCGCTCGTTGCAGCCGGCCGACCGGGCGGTTCATGCCCCACAGCCCGTCGCCGACATGCATGGTGATGCGCAGCCCGAGGTCGCGCACGCGCGCGGAACTCCTGCTCGGTCAGGTCGAGCGACGTGTATTGCGGCCCGCGCGCGGCGAACGCCATCGTCACCAGCGCGTCGTCGGACGGTGAGCTGCGTGCGCCGCACCCGGGCGACGTCGGCGAGGTCGGTCGGCAGGTCGCTGATCGGAAACCATTCCCGGTTGGCGTTGCCGTAGCCGAACACGGCGCGGATGCCGGAATTGCGCAGCCCTCTCACGGCCATGTCGGCATGGTCGGGCGAGTTGTTGTTGTGCGACCAGTCGTACAGCGTGGTGATGCCGGCGTTCAGCGCCTCCAGCGCTCCGAGGTGGTTGGCGACGTGCATGTCGTCGGGCGTGTAGAGCTCGCCCATCACCCCGCGGACCCCGGCGAAATACTGCGGCAGGGTCCAGTCCACCGCCGCGTTGCGCAGCAGGCACTGCCAGGTGTGGCGGTGGGTGTCGATGAAGCCCGGAATGACGATCATGCCGCGCCCGTCGATCTCCTTCGCATCGACGCCGCCCGATGTCCGGCCGCATCGCGGCGATCTTCGTGCCTTCGACCAGCAGGTCGCAATCGAGATGCTCCCCGATCGCCGCATCCATCGACAGCACCATGGCGTTTCGGATGACCGTCCGGTCCATCTGGCGTTCCTTCCTCGCGTCCAATCAGACTCTCGATCCCGGACTGCAGCAACGCTGCACGCGACATCTCGCTGATCTTGTTTTTACTCGGCTTCGATTAGTGTGGTTCGACAGCCTTCGAACGCTAGCAGACGGCATCTTCTGGTCAAATCAGGAGGCATAATGGCCTCCATGCGCTGGGATAATGAGGCGACGGGCCGGAGCGGATGCTTTCTTCTCAAGCCGGGCCGGCCACGTCAGAGGGCGAGGCCGCGCGCCTCGGCCCGCGTCGTCGGTTCCTGGTCCTCCGTTCGACGCGCCTCCTCACGCGACGAGGTGAGCGGGCCTGATCGCGCTCTGCTCTAGGCGCGGCCCCACAGGCGTTTGGTCGCGAGGCTCGCGCCGTCCGACAGGGTCTTGAGTTTTGCCCAGACGATGTCCTCGGCGATGAATTCGTAGCTCGCGAAGGTGCCGAACCCGCAGTCCGTGCCGCCGATCACCCGCTCCTTGTCGCCTACGGCCGCCACGGCGGCGCAGATCCGGTTGGCCACGACCTCGGGTGCTCGAGATAGTTGGTGGTGACGTCGATCACGCCGGGGATGAGGAGCATGTCGCGGCGGCAGCGGCAGGTTCCGGAACGTCTCGATCTCGTGCTCGTGGCGTGGGTTGCCGACCGGGATCGACAGCGCCCCGACCTTGGCCTTGTAGAGCAGCGGCAGCAGGTCCGCCATGTCGACGTCATCCTGGTGCGGGCCGTTCCAGTTGCCCCAGCACACATGCAGCCGGACCCGGTCGCGCGGGATGTCGGCGACCGCGACGTTGATCGCCTCGATATGCAGGGCCACCCGGTCGAGGAACACGTTGAGCGGCTGGTCCCCGAACATGATGACCCGTTCCATCGCGAGGTCGGGAGCGTCGAGCTGGAGGACGTAGCCCTGGCTGACGATGTATTCGTATTCCTTCTTCAGTTCGCGCGCGATGGCCATCACGTATTCGGCGTCGGTCTTGTACTCCGGGTTGTCCGGAGACAGCAGCATCGTGGTCGACGACGATGCCGGGCGAGGCCGCCGACATGAAGGTTCTCGGTGAAATTGGCGCCGGTGCGCTTCAGCGCATCCTGGAAGGCGCGCGATTCTTCCTTGGCTTCGGTCAGGTCCGGATCGTAGTCGCAGCTTGCCCGTCGCCTGCGGCGCGTTCCAGACCTTGGCGAGGTCGTCCGAAACGCCGATCTGCCGTTTCATGAAGTCGGCGAAGCCGGGGAACTTGATCGGCGTCCAGCGTCGGCTTGCGCAGCGACTCGCCGCCGAAGCCCGACATGCGTTCCGTCGTGTAGGTCGAGAAGCCCACGCGCGGTGTCTCACCATCGTTGCCGACCGTGATCCCGCTTGGCGGCCTGCCGCCGCACGTTGGCATCGAGATTATGCTCGATCTCTGGCGCAGCGCCGCATCGTCGTAGGGCTTGCGCTGTTCACGTTTGACCAGCAGTGACGACAGGGCCTTGGACCGGGGCAGACTGCCCGTATGCGTCGTCAGAATACCGTCGATGCTGGTCTTCATCGCTTCGCCCTCCCGTGAACGTGCTCATCGGATCTGTGCCGATGTCGCGATCTGCGCCTATGCGACGCCCGTCACCGTGTAAAGGGCGATGCTCCGCACGTCGCCATCCATCGTTCCATCGACCCCTGGAGGTCGCCCGAAACGAAGCCGCGGCCGATGACGACGAGCCTGCCGTCGCTCGCCGCCGGAGGGCCGGGCAGGACGACGGGTTCGTGGACGCGCCCCTGCACGACTTGCAGGAGCAGCCGGCCGGCCGGGGTCCCGATCGACGCCTTTGGCGCGCAGGATCTCCGGCCCGCGCGCGCCGAGCAGGGCGGACAGCCACAGCGCGAAGCTGGCCCAGTCGACACCCGCGAGCGAGACTTCCGTCGGTGCAGGTCGGGGCTCCGGTCTCGTCCGCCGGTGCGACGAGCCGGACAGCGGCGGGGTCGTCGGTTTCGGGCGGCAGTGCGCGTCTCGACGCCCCGGACCGCACCGAACCGGGGCGCCGAGGGGTTGAGCAGCCCGAGGCCCGCGACCAGCCGAGCCGCCGCGGCCTCGTCGGCCTCGTCGAGCTTGGTGACGATCAGGCAGTCGGCGCCGGCCACCTGCCGTTGGGCCAGCGGCTCCCGCGCCAGTGTCTCGAAGCCGTGGACCGCGTCGACCAGGACCACGATCTCGCCCGGCACGATGGCCCTCGCCAGCGTCGGGTCTTCGCCGACCGCGGCCACGATGGCGCGGGGATCGGCGAGCCCGCTCGTCTCGAGGACCACGTGGTCGAAGGCGCGTCCCCCGTCGGGCGGGAGGCCGCCCCGGAGGTCTCTCAGCAGCGCGAGGAGGTCGTCCCTGCGTTCGCAGCAGGCGCATCCGCCCGACAGCACGCGCAACTGCCCGGCTCCCGCCAGCAGGAGGTCGTCCAACGACGTCGCGGCCGCCTCGTTGACCACCACGCAGGCGCCGTCGAAGATGCCGGATCCGAGGTGGTGGCGCAGCCACGTGGACTTGCCGGCGCCCAGGAAGCCGCCCAGCACCGTCAACCGCAGGGGACCGCTCAAGGCGCGGCGCCGTCGGCGGGTCGCCCGAGGAGCGGGTCGATCGGGCGGCCCGTCAACTGCCGTACGGCCGGCCAGACATCGTCGATCGTCGCGGCTCCGGCAGTGCGCCCCGCGGCCGTCCGCAGCAGGAAGCCTGCGCCGGGTGCCGCCCGTCCGACCGACAATCCGGACGCCGACAGCAACCGCCGCAGCGCGTCCAGCGTCTGGTCCCGCCGGTCCGCTCCCGACGACGGGACGATGCCGGCGTCGCTCCAGTGACCGGTGGCGCGGGGAAAGCTGCAGGCCAAGCACATCGCGGTCGTCTCCTCCCGTGCCGAGGGCTCCTGCGCCGGTCACGGTGTCGCGTCAAGGTCGGACCGATCAGGAGCACGGCACCTCATGAGGTGACGGGTTGATCGCGAACGCTACGCGCGGATCGGCGCTGTGGTTTTGGTGACCGCGTGCCCCTGGCTGACCCGTACGCCCCGCCCTCGTCGCCCTCTTTTTGTGAACAGTCCGTGGAGCCCTGGAACGATGGCGCCGACGGCCCGGGCCGGCGTGGGTGCGCGGGGCAAGTCCGGGCGAGACGGTGGAGGAGACCGGTCGAGGGAGGCGCGCCGCGCGGCGGACACCCATCCATGTCGTCGTCCGGACAGGCGCCTGACCGAGCCAGGCAGGCGGAGGCGATCCGAACGCGATCACGACGGAAGCGGGCCTGCCGAAGGCGATGGGAACGACGACGGTCTCGGACCCTGTCGGCCTCGCAACAACGATTTCACGAGAGAGACTGGCGCGCCCTAGGGGAATCGAACCCCTGTTTTCGCCGTGAGAGGGCGACGTCCTGGACCGCTAGACGAAGGGCGCGGACCGCGGAGCGCAGGGCGCCGCTGGTGGTGGGTCTATAGACAGCTTCCCCGGGGGGTGCAAGCGGGAAACGCGCCGCGGCGCGGCCGGTCCGGGCGCGGTGTTCCCTCGCCGGGGGTTTCGCGTTAGGCTGGCCGTCCGCCGGCCGGTTCCGGCCCGTCGTTCCTCGTTCTCCGATCGCCGACACCGCCTTGCGCGACAGTCTGACCGTCCTGGCCATCCTGCTGATCGGCGTGCTGACCGCGGCCCTCGTGGGGCCGTATCTGGTCGATTGGAGCAGCCATCGGGCCCTCGTCGAGCATCGGTTGTCCGAGGGTCTGGGCACCCCCGTCACGGTGGCGGGCGACATCGATCTCAAGATCCTGCCGACGCCACGGTTCCGCTTCGGCCGCGTGGCGATCGGCGATGCGCGGGGCGGGCGGCCGCGGCTGAGCGCCGAGGCGCTCGAAGCCGAACTCTCCTTCACGTCCCTGCTGCGCGGGCAGGTCCAGGTCGTGGACACGACCTGGGTGCGGCCGCGGCTCGACCTCACCCAGGCGCCGGACGGATCGGTGGACCTCGCGCTGCCGGAAGGCCGCGGCGCCGACCGTGTCGCCGTCGACCACCTCGGCGTCCGGGACGGCACGATCGCGCTCGCGCTCGCCGACGGTCGGCACGACACGCTGGCGGGCCTCGACGTCGACGGACAGGCGGCGAGCCTCAAGGGTCCCTTCAAGGCCACCGGGACCTGGGGCGGCGTGCCGTTCCGGCTCGCCACCGGGACGTTCGACCGCGGTTCGCTGCGGGTGAAGCTGCACCTCGATGCCGACAGCCTGCGACCCAGCCTCGACGTCGACGGGACCGCCGCGACGGCCCGGGCGGCCGCCGGCGGGAGCGGGCCGGCCTTCGACGGGAGCGCGACGGCGACCGGCGCCGTGACGCTCGACGGGACGGCCGCCACCATCCCCTGGACCCTCACCGGCCACCTCGCCGCGACGCGCGACGTCGCCACGGCCTCGGAGGTGGAACTCCGGGCCGGCACCGAAGCACGGGCGCTGATCGCGAACGGCGACGGCAAGGCCCGGTACGGCGCCCGCGACGGACCGCCCTCCGCCTCGCTCACCCTGCACGGCCCCGCCCTCGACCTCGACCGGCTCGCGGTGATGCCCGAGGGCGGCAGCGTCGCGCCCCCCTCGGGCACCGATCTCGTGGCGGAGTGGCTGCGGCGTGCCGGCGAGGGCACGTTGGCACCGAGCCTGCCGCTGCGCCTCGCCCTGTCGGCCGGGTTCGATACCGCGACGCTGGGCGGCCAGACGCTGCTCGGCACGCGCGCGACGCTCACCCTCGGACCGAGTTCCGCGGCCGGCCTGGCCCTCGCCGTCGAGGGACCGCAGGGCGCCCGTCTGACGCTCGACGGCGCGCTCGATCCCGGCCCGTCGCGACCCGTCGCGGGGCCCTTCGGAGCGGTGCCCGCACCGTCCGACGCCGTGTTCCGCGGCCATGCCGAGGTCCGGGCGAACGACGTCGGGCGGACCGCCGCCTGGCTGAACCGGCTGGCGCCCGGCGTCGCCACCGCGCTCGCCGCCGCCCCGGGCCGCGCGCTCGCGGCGGAAGGCGCCATCGAGGCCTCGCGCACCGGCATCGTCGCCCGAAACCTCCGGCTCGACCTCGACGGGTCCGCCTTCACCGGCCTCGTGTCGCTGACGCGCGCCGTCGGCGCCGAGCGGGGGCGGCTCTTCGCCGACCTGTCCTCGGACGCGCTGGCTCTCGACCGCGTGCCCGACCTGACGGCCGCGGCCGCGGCCGCGCGCGACCTCGACCTCGACCTCGCCCTGGCGGCCCGGGCCGTGACCGTGACGGACGCCTCGGCGGTGCCGGGGGCCGGCCCCGCCGGCCCGCTGGCAGCAGGCCACGTCGCTCTTCACCTCGTGCGGACCGGCGACGAGCTCAAGCTGGACCGTCTGTCCCTCGATCTCGACGGCGCCGCGCTCGAGGGCAGCGCATCGCGGTCCGGCAGCGCGGCCCGGGCCGATCTCCGCATTTCGGCGCCGCATCTCGGCCCGCTGGTGGCGCGTTTCGGTGGGTGGCTGCCGCCCGAAGCGGCGACGCTGCTGCGCGCCAGGGCCGGGGCCTTGTCGCCGATCGACGCCAGCCTCGGCGTCGAGGCCTCGACCTCGGAGGCGGACGGCACCTCCGTGCCGCACCGGTTCACCCTCCGCGGCACGGCCGGCGGCACGCGCGCTCGACGTCGCCCTCGCGCCCGAGGGCGATCCCGGCCGGGTGGCGCTGACGCTCCGGGCCGACAACGCCGAGGCGTCCGACCTCCTGCGGCAGGCCGGCGTTGCGGTCCCGGCCGGCAGTCTCGGCCCGGCCCACCTCGAGGCGCGGGGCAGCGGCACGGCGGCGTCGGGTTTCGAGGGGCAGGCAGACGGAACGCTCGGCACGGCGCGTCTCGCCTTCGCGGGACGGGGCCTGCCGAGCCGCGGGAGCGGGCGGCTGACCCTCGAGACCGCCGACCTCGGGCCGCTGCTCGCCGGGCTCGGGGTCCCGGGGTCCGGGACCGATGTCCCGGCCGACGCCGCCGCCGACGTCGGGTGGGACACGACGCGGATCGACGCGCGCGGCCTCACGGCGCGGGTGGCCGGGACCACGGCGACCGGCGATCTCACCTGGGACCTGCAGCCGGCTCCGGCCGCCGCCGGAGCGCCGCCCGGCCCGGTCCTGCGCGGCGCCGTGACGCTCGATCGGCTGCCGTCCGCGAGCCTGACCGCCCTGGCCTTCGGTCCCGCGCCCGCACCGGCGCCGAAGCTGCCGTGGTCGACCGCCCCCTTCGCGCCCCCGGCCTGGTCGCTTCCGCGGGCCGCCGTCTCGCTGAGGATCGGCGCGATGCCGGTCGCGGCCGGGCTCGAAGCGCGCGGCGTCGCCCTGGCGCTCGCCACCCAGCCCGGGGCCGTGACGCTGTCGCGCATCGCCGGCACCCTCGCGGGCGGCACCGTCGGCGGCACGCTGACGGCGCGGCGCGACGCCGGCGGCGACACGCTGTCGGGACAGGTCGCCTGGACCGACGTCGGGGTCGACGCCGCCGGCCTGTCGGGGCGGACGTCGGGGCGCCAGGACTTCGCCGCGACGGGCCAGAGCCCGGCCGCCCTCGTGGCCAGCCTCGCCGGGACCGGGACGCTGGCGCTGCGCGACGCGAGCCTCGCCGCCACCGATCCCGCCGCGCCGGGCCGGATCGCGGCCGCCATCGCGGCCCGCGACGCCAAGGCCGAGAATGCCGCCGGGGGAAGCGACGCGACCCCGACCGACGCCGAGGCGATCCGCCGTGCGCTTCTGCCCGAACTCGCCGCCGCACCCCTGCGGCTCGGCGAGGCCACCTCGCCGATGACGTTGGCGGGCGGCGTGCTGCGCATCGGGCCGCTCAAGCCCGCCGCACCGGCCGCGGGCGAGGCCGCGCCCTGGTCGGCGAATGCGACGCTCGACCTCAGCACCCTCACGCTCACGACACGGGCGGGGCTGCGCGGTGTGGGCGGCGGCGACGTCACGGTGACGCGCTCGGGGCCGCTCGGCGGCGCGCTCGTCACGGCGGTCGACACGACGGCCCTCGTCGGGGCCGTCCAGGCCCAGGCCATCGCGCGCGCCCAGGAGCGGATCGACATCCTCGAACAGGACATCCGCGAGCGCGCCGCCTTCAACCGTCAGCTCAAGGCCATCCAGGCCGACCAGCAGGCCGCGCGGGAGCGGGCCGACGCCGACCGCAAGGCGGCCGCGGAGGCCCGCCGCGCCGACGACGCGCGCCAGAAGGCCGACGAGGCCCGCGTCCAGGCGCAGTTCGAAGCCGCAGCGCGCGCCGATGCCGAGCGGCAGCGCGCCGAAAGGGCCGCGAAGCCGGCCGACGCCGCGCAGGACCCGGCACCCGACCGCTAGATCGTGTGGCGTGCTGGCGTTCGCGTGACATCGGAAAGGTGGTTCGAGGCTGCCGTCCGGTGGATGGACGTGGGCGTGCTGGACCGCCTGGTTCTCGACGACTCACGGAGGGATTCCCGAAACGGCCGGAGTCGGACGGCGGTCCGGACGACATGGATCCCCGGCCCGCCGACCGGCGCGGCGTGGGTGGCCGGGACAAGCCCGGCCATGACCGGAGGAAGGGCGGGAACAAACGTCGCGCCGCCGTGCCCTCCCTCACCGTGCTTTCACCGCCCCCTCCGCCGTCATGCCCGGGCTTGTCCCGGGCACCCACGCCGGCCAGCGCCGCCGCGGGTTCTCGGACTGGGCCGGGGCGATCCGGGGCCCGATGCGGCTCGGCGCGGCGTGGGTGGCCGGGACAAGCCCGGCCATGACGGGAGAGAGGGTGTGGATCGATGTCGCGCCGCCGTGCCCTCCCTCGACCGTCTCTCTCCGCCCCCTCCGCCGTCATGCCCGGGCTTGTCCCGGGCACCCACGCCGGCCAGCGCCGCCGCGGGTGCTCGGGCTGGGCCGGGGCGATCCGGGGCCCGATGCGGCTCGGCGCGGCGTGGGTGGCCGGGACAAGCCCGGCCATGACGGGACGGAGGGCTTGGATCGATGGTGTGCCGCCCTACCCTCCCTCGACCGATCACACTCCACCCCCCTCCACCGTCATGCCCGGCTTGTCCCGGGTACCCACGCCGGCCAGCGCCGCCGCGGGTGCTCGGACTGGGCCGGGGCGATGCGGGGCCCGATGCGGCTCGACGCGGCGTGGGTGGCCGGGACAGGCCCGGCCATGACGGGAGAGAGGGTGTCGATCGATGTCGCGCCGCCCTACCCTCCGCGACCGGTCTCCCCCGCCCCCTCCGCCGTCATGCCCGGGCGCTCAGGCCGGCGGGGCGCCGAGCGCGTAGAGGATGCCGCGCAGCTCCGCCAGGCCCTTGAGGCGGCCGATCGCCGGATAGCCGGGGCTCACCGTCTTGTGGAGGTCGTCGAGCATGCGGTGGCCGTGGTCGGGGCGGAACAGCAGCGAGCGGCCGGCCGGGCGCTTGCCGTCCTCCGCCACGAGCTCGCGCAGCACCGCCACCATGTCGACGTCGCCCGACAGGTGGTCCGATTCGTGGAAGCTCCGGCCGTCGCCGGTGCGCTTCGTGGCGCGCAGGTGGACGAAGCCGATGCGCTCGGCGAAGCGGCGCGCGATGGCGGGCAGGTCGTTGTCGGGCCGCACGCCGAGCGAGCCCGTGCAGAAGCACATGCCATTGGCGCGCGAGGGGACGGCGTCGAACAGCGCCGCGTAGTCCTCGCCCGTCGAAGCGATGCGCGGCAGGCCGAAGAGCGGGCGCGGCGGATCGTCGGGGTGGAGCGTCAGCGTCACGCCCCGCGCCTCGGCCGCCGGGGTCACGGCCTCCAGGAACTCGACGAGGTGCTGGCGCAGGCGCGCGGCATCGATGTCGCGGTACTGGCCCAGCTTGTCGCGGAAGCCCGGGATCGTCATGGGTTCGCTGGTCGAGCCGGGCAGCGCGGAGGCGATGGTGCGGGTGATGGCGGCGACCTCGTCGTCCGACATGGCGGCGAACGTGTCCCGCGCGCGGCGACGGTCCTCTTCGGAATAATCGGCCTCGGCGCCGGGCCGCGCGAGGATGTGGAGGTCGAAGGCCGCGAACCGGTCCTGGTCGAACGCCATGGCGGTGGCGCCGGTCGGCAGCGGGTGGTCGATGTCGGTGCGGGTCCAGTCCACCACGGGCATGAAATTGTAGCAGACCGTGTCGATGTCGCAGTCCGCCACGGCTTCGAGGCTGGCGATCCAGGCCTCGATCTCGGGCTTGGCGGCACGCCCGCGGCGCTTCACGGCGTCGGGGATGGGGATGCTCTCGACGCAGGACCACACGAGCGGCGTCCGGCCGGGCGGCGTCGTTTCGATGAGGTCCTTGCGCTCAGCCACGGCCGCGCGGGTCCAGGCCTCGCCGATGGGCACGTGGTGCAGCGCCGACACGATGTCGGTGGCGCCCGCCTGGCGCACGTCGTCGAGCGCCACATAGGCGTCCGGTCCGTACCATCTCCAACCCTGCCGCATGGGACACTCCTTCAGATGAAATACTCGGGATGGGTTTCGCGCAGCCGGGCCACGTCGGGCAAGACCACGCTGAGATGCGCCGTCATGGCGGCGCGCGCCGCGGCGCCGTCGCGGGCCGCGACGGCGTCGCGGATCAGCTGGTGCTCGGCGATCACCTGGTTCATGCGGCCGAGCGCCGGCAGCGTGAGGCGACGCGCCCGGTCGAGCTGCACCTTCACCTGCCGCAACAGACGCCAGATGTTGGGGTGGCCGGCCATGCCGGCGATCGCCTCGTGGAAGGCCTCGTCGGCCTCGTGGAAGCCGCGCGTGTCGTGGCGGGACGCGAGGACCCGCTGCTGATCGAGCGCCGCGTCGATCCGCGCGATCCCCTCCGGCCCCGCCCGTGCCGCCGCCTCCACCGTCACGCCTTCGAGCGCCTGACGCACCAGCACGGCCTCCGGGATGGCGTCGACCGGGATGCGGGACACGAAGGTGCCGGATTGGGGCAGGATGTCGACCAGTCCCTCCTCGCCGAGCCGGATCAGCGCTTCACGGACCGGCGTGCGGCTGGTGCCGAACCGCTCGCACAGGACCGCATCGCGCAGCGGCATGCGCGGCAGGAGGACCATGCCGACGATGTCGTCGCGCAGCGCCGCCGCGATCGCGCCGGCCGCCGTCACGGCGCCGGACGCCGCCGCCGCGCGCGGCACCGGACGGACTCCAGCCGCCCGCCGCAGGTGCTCCGCCGCGCTGCCCTGCCCGTCCGTCACGCTCCGACTCATCGCTCCTCCCCTATTGACATACTAGTATATCAGTTGATGATGCGCGCCAAGCGGATCGGCACCCTCCGCATCGGAAACGCTCCATGGCCCTCCACCCCGACAGGCTGTTCCCCGCCGACCCCGGGACGCGCGGCATCGCGCGCCGCCTCTACGGCGAGATCGCGGGCCTGCCCATCGTGTCGCCGCACGGCCATACCGATCCCGCCTGGTATGCCGAGGACCGGCCCTTCCCGGACCCCGCCCAGCTCTTCGTCGTGCCGGACCATTACGTGTTCCGCATGCTCTACTCGCAGGGCGTGCCGCTCGAGGCGCTCGGCGTGCCGCGGCGCGACGGCGGCGCCGACCGAGACGGACGGACGCGCCATCTGGCGCCTCTTCGCCAGACACATTCCGCTGTTCCGCGGCACGCCGACGCGGCTGTGGTTCGAGCACGCGCTGGAATACGTGCTTCGGCATCGACGAGCGGCTGACCGAGGCCAACGCCGACCGGCTCTACGACCGCATCGCCGAGACGCTCCAGCGCCCGGACATGCGGCCGCGCGCGCTCTACGATCGCTTCAACATCGAGGCCATCGCCACGACGGACGCGGCGCTCGACGATCTGCGGCACCACCGCGCCGTGCGCGAGTCGGGCTGGCACGGCCGCGTCGTGCCGACCTACCGGCCCGACGCCGTCGTCGACCCCGACCGTGCCGACTTCGCCGACAACGTCGCGCGCCTCGTGCGCCCTCGCGGGCGAGCCCGTCGACCTGGGCCGGCTATCTCGCGGCGCATCGCGCGCGGCGGCGCTTCTTCAGGGACCTCGGCGCCACCGCGACCGACCATGGCCACCCGACGCGCCCGCACGGCCGACCTCGACGCACGGCGCGGCCGAGGCGCTGTTCGACCGCGTGACGCGCGGCCCGGCCTCGGCCGGCGGATGCCGAACTGTTCCGCGCCCAGATGCTGACCGAGATGGCGGCGATGAGCGTCGAGGACGGGCTGGTCATGCAGCTCCACCCCGGCTCGGTGCGCAACCACAACCCCACGGTCTTCGCCCGGTTCGGCCTCGACAAGGGCGCCGACATCCCGCAGCCGACCGGCTACGTCCACGCCCTGAAGCCGCTGCTCGACCGTTTCGGCAACGATCCGCGGCTGACGCTCATCCTGTTCACGCTCGACGAGGCGCAATACGGCCGCGAGCTGGCGCCCGCTGGCCGGCCATTATCCGGCGCTGCGGCTCGGGCCGCCCTGGTGGTTCTTCGACAGCCCCGAGGGCATGCGGCGCTTCCGCGAGACCGCGACCGAGACGGCCGGCTTCGCCAACACGGTCGGCTTCAACGACGACACCCGCGCCTATCTGTCGATCCCGGCCCGCCACGACGTGGCCCGGCGCATCGACTGCGACTACCTCGCCCGCCTCGTCGCCGAGCACCGGCTCGACGAGGACGAGGCGCACGACGTCGCCCAGGACCTCGCCTACGGCCTCGCCAAGCGGGCCTACCGGCTCTGAGCCGGCCGGGCATCGGCGCATCTAAGAAAACGCTGAGGGAAGGATACCACGATGGTCGATCGCAGGCAGGTTCTCGGCGGGCTCGGCGCCGCATCGCTCGCCGGACTCGCGCCGGCCCGGGCCTTCGCGGCCCTGGCCATGCCCAAGGCGCCCGTCACCATCACGGTGGTGGACGTGGCCGGCAACCTCGCCCTCACCCAGAAGGCGATCGAGTCCTACCGCAAGGCCAAGCCCGCCGCGGTGTCGCGCTTCGTCTTCACCAAGGCGCCGGCGCCCGAACTGCCGGCGAAGATCAAGGCCCAGCAGGATGCCGGCCACATGGACATCGACCTCGTGCTGACGGGGCCCGACGCCCTGTCGGCCGGGCTCGACCAGGGCATCTGGCTCGACCTCAAGCCCTACGCGGCCGACCTGCCCGATCCCGCCTCCGTCTACCTGCCCCAGGCGCTCAAGATGCAGGCCATCGCGGCCGACCACGGCCGCGTCGTCAGCTACTACCCGTCCGGGCCGCTGCTCGAATACATGCCCGACCGGGTCAAGGCCATGCCCAAGACCGCGGCCGAACTGCTCGACTATACCCGGCAGAACAAGAACAAGTTCATCTACGCGCGCCCGTCGAACTCCGGCCCGGGCCGCACCTGGCTGATGGGCCTGCCCTACATCCTGGGCGACACGGCGCCGCTCGACCCGGTCAACGGCTGGTCCAAGACCTGGGACTACCTCAAGGCGCTGGGCGAGAACATCGAATATTATCCGGCCGGCACCACCCAGACGATGAAGGAGCTCGGCGAGGGCACGCGCGACATCATCGTGTCGACGACCGGCTGGGACATCAACCCGCGCGTCCTCGGCATCGTGCCGAAGGAGGCCGCCGTCGGCGCCCTCGACGGGTTCCACTGGGTGACGGACGCCCACTACATGGTGGTGCCCAAGGGCGTCCCGGACGACAAGCTCGCCGTGCTGATCGACCTCATGGCCTTCATGCTGCAGCCGAAGCCGCAGGCCTACGCCTACGACCAGGGCTATTTCTACCCGGGCCCGGCCGTGAAGGGCGTGACGCTCGACATGGCGCCCGACGACTCGCAGGACGCCATCAAGACCTTCGGGCGGCCCGAATACGACGCGCTCATCGCGGACCACCCGCTCGAAGTGCCGCTCGACGCCAAGAGCATGGTCACGGCCTTCGGGCTCTGGGACCAGCGCGTCGGCGCCGGCAAGGGCTGATCCGGCCGCTCCCGCACCGCCAAGGGCTCGAACCGCATGACCATGACGATCGGCCACCACCCGCGACCCGTCCCCGCCCCGCGCCGCGCCGTCCGGCGAGGCCCTGCGCCTCGCCGGGCTCAGGCGCGACTTCGGCGGCTTCCAGGCCCTGAAGGGGCTCGATCTCGTGATCCGGCCGGGCGAATTCATCGCCCTGCTGGGGCCTTCGGGCTGCGGCAAGACGACGGCGCTCAACTGCATCGCCGGGCCTGCAGCCGCTGTCGGGCGGCACGATCTCGCTCGGCGAGCGGCGCATCGACGAGCTGCCGCCCGAGAAGCGCGGCTTCGGCATGGTGTTCCAGAGCTACGCGCTCTTCCCGCACATGAGCGCGCGCCGCAACGTCGGCTTCGGGCTCGACATGCAGAAGGTGGCCGCGCCGCGAGGCGGAGACGCGCATCGACGAAGCCTTGGCGCTGGTGCGGCTCTCCGCCCAGGCCGACAAGCTGCCGGGCCAGATGTCCGGCGGCCAGCAGCAGCGCGTCGCCATCGCGCGCGCCATCGTGATCCGCCCGCCCGTCGTGCTGATGGACGAGCCGCTGTCCAACCTCGACGCCAAGCTGCGCCTCGAGATGCGGGCCGAGATCCGCCGCATCCACGAGACGATCGGCTCGACCACCATCTACGTCACCCACGACCAGGACGAGGCCCTGTCCATGGCGGACCGCATCGTCGTCATGCGGGACGGCCTCATCCGCCAGACCGGCACGCCCGAGGACCTCTACGAGCGGCCCGGCCACGCCGATGTCGCCGAGTTCATGGGCTATCGCTCCAAGCTCGCCGGGCGGGTGGCGACGGCTCGGCAACGGACGCGCCACGGTCGAGGCCTGCGGCTCGCGCGCTCGACGTGCAGGCCACGCGGCCCGCTCTCGGCCGGCCAGGCCGTGACCCTGATGGTGCGCCCGGAGGACCTCGTCGCCGGCGCCGCCGGGCATCGTCGCCACGGTGCGGATCAGCGAATACCGCGGCCGCGCCTTCTTCGGCGCCGCCCAGGCCATCGACGGCACGGAGCTGTTCTTCCGCAGCGACCGCCCGGTCGCGGCCGGCGAGCGCATCACGCTCGGCGCGCGGCCCGACCAGATCCTGGTCTTCCCGGGGGACGGCGCTTGAGCGCGCTCGCCTCGCCCTCCCGCGGCTCCGGCGTGCCGCTGCGCCTGCGGCTCGCGGCACGCGGCATCGACGGGACGACGCTGCTGGTGCTGCCGGCGCTCCTCGCCATCCTGGGGCTCTTCGTCTATCCGTTCCTCTACGGGCTGGCGCTGTCCTTCGCCCCCAAGGCCGGGCCCTTCTACGCCAGCTACCAGACCTTCTTCGCCGACCCGTTCCTGCGCGAAACGATCTGGAACACGCTGGTCCTGGCGGTCCCGACCACGCTGTTCAACCTGCTGCTCGCCGTGCCGATCGCCTTCCGGGTGCGGCTGATGCGCCACCAGCGCCTGCTCACCACCATCCTGGTGCTGCCCGTCACGCTCGGCACCGTGCTGGTGGCGCAGGGTCTGCTGACCTATCTCGGCCCGCAGGGCTGGTTCAACCGCGTGCTGACCTCGCTCCACCTCATCGCGCGCGACCGGTGAAGCTGACCAACAACTACTGGGGCGTGTTCGCCTCGCTGGTCATCACGGGCTTCCCCTTCACGTTCCTGTTGACGCTCTCCTACGTCAGCGGCATCGATCCCGGCGCTCGAACACGCGGCCGCCACGCTCGGGGCGGGAGCGGGGCGGCGCTTCGCCGCGCGTGTTCCTGCCGCTGCTCGTGCCGGGCCTCGCCGTCACGTTCTGCCTGAGCTTCGTCCAGGCCTTCGCGGTCTTCCCCTCGGCGGTCCTGCTCGGCGCACCGGCGGGTTCGACCCACGTGATCTCCATCGCCGCCTACCAGGCGGCCTTCGAGCGCTACGACGCCTCGCTCGGCTCCGCCATCGCCATGATCATGGGAGCGGTGCAACTCGTCGTCGTTCTGGCGGCGCTGGGCCTGCGCTCGCTGTTCTACCGCGGCCCGGTCGGAGGCACCAAGGGATGATCCGCGACACCGGCATCGCATCCAAGCTCTGGCGCACGGCGGTGTGGGCCGTCGTGGCCGTCTTCGTCCTGAACCTCCTGGCGCTGATCGCCACGGTGGTGATCGATTCGCTCTCGACGCGCTGGCTCGGCACCTGGCTGCCGGCCGGCTTCACGACGCATTGGTACGCCGATGCCTGGGACGAGTTCGGCCTCACGGACGTGCTCGTCGTCACCTTCGAGGTCGTGGGCGCCGTCGTGGTGATCTCGGGCGCGCTCGGCGTCACGGCCGCCTATGCGCTGGCGCGGCGCGACTTCCCGGGCAAGAAGGCCGCCACCCTGGTGTTCCTGCTGCCGCTGCTGGTGCCCCCGCTCACCTACGGCATCCCCATGGCGACGCTGCTCTACCGGATCGGGCTCGGCGGCACCTTCTCGGGCGTCGTGCTCGCCAATCTCGTGCCGGCCGTCCCCTTCGTGGTGCTGGTCATGATCCCCTTCATCGAGCAGATCGACCCGCGGGTCGAGGCGGCGGCCCGGGTCTTCGGTGCCTCGACGACGCAGCTCTTCCTGCGTGTCCTGCTGCCGCTGCTGCTGCCGGGCGTCCTCGCGGCGCTGCTGCTGGTGCTGGTCCGCACCGTGGCGATGTTCGAGCTCACCTTCCTGACGGCGGGCCCGACCAGCCAGACGCTGGTGGTGGCGCTCTACTACGCGGTCTTCGCCTCGGGCGTGCGCGCCGGGCAGGAGGTGGACGTGATGGCGGTGGTCTACATGGTGACGACGCTGGTATGGCTCCTCCTGGCGCTGCGCTTCGTCAACCCGACCCAGATCGTGGCCAGGGCCAAGACGCAGGGAGCGCATTGACGATGGCCGACCGACTCTCATCCGCCACCCTCGGCCGTCTCCCGGCCGCGGTCGGCCGCCCGGGCTACGACCGCGGCGCCGTCGCGACCGGCATCGTCCACCTCGGCATCGGCGCCTTCCACCGCGCCCACATGGCCGCCTATACGGACGCCGTGCTGGCGGAGGGCGACCCGCGCTGGGGCATCCTGGGCGCCTCGCTGCGCTCCCCCGACACGCACGACGCCCTGGCGCCGCAGGACGGGCTCTACGCCCTCGCGGTGCGGGACGCCGCGGGCGAGCGCCTCGCCGTCGTGGGCAGCGTGACCCGCCTCCTCGTGGCGCCGCAGGACCCGGGCGCGCTGCTCGACGCCATGAGCGCGCCGGAGACGCGCATCGTGTCCCTGACCGTGACCGAGAAGGGCTATTGCCACGCGCCCGCCACCGGCGAGCTCGACGAGCGCCATCCGGACGTGGTCCACGACCTCGCCCATCCCGACACGCCGCGGTCCGCGCCGGGTTTCATCGTCGAGGCGCTGCGCCGCCGCCGCGCCGCCGGCCTGCCCTTCTTCACCGCGCTCTGCTGCGACAACCTCCCCCACAACGGCGCCACGCTGCGCCGCGTGCTGGTGCGCTTCGCCACCCTGCGCGACCCGGCCCTGGGCGAGCGCCGTGGCGCGGGACCTGCGCTGCCCCTCCACCATGGTGGACCGGATCGTGCCGGCCACGACCGATGCGGACCGGGCCCATATCGCGGCGGCGCTCGGCCTCGACGACGCCTGGCCCATCGCCACCGAACCCTTCACCCAATGGGTGATCGAGGACGATTTCGCGATCGGCCGCCCGGCGTGGGACCGGGCCGGCGCCACCTTCGTCAGCGACGTCGCGCCCTACGAACTCGCCAAGCTGCGCATGCTGAACGGCAGCCATTCGACGCTGGCCTATCTCGGCTATCTCGCGGGCCACGAGACCGTGGCCGACGCCATGGCGGCCCCGGGCTTCGCCGCCCTGGTGCGCGGGCCTGATGCTGGAGGAGGCCGCCCCGACCCTGCCGCCGGTGCCGGGGCTCGACGTCGAAGCCTATGCGGGCTCGCTCGTCGAGCGCTTCCGCAACCCCGCGCTGCGTCACCGCACCTGGCAGATCGCCATGGACGGCACGCAGAAGCTGCCGCAGCGCCTGCTCGGCACCCTGCGCGACCGGCTCGCGGCCGGAGCCTCCGTCGACCGCCTGGCGCTCGGTGTCGCGGCCTGGATGCGCTACGCGACCGGCCGCGACGAACACGGCGGGACGATCGACCTGCGCGATCCGCTGGCGGACGAGCTGCGCCGCCGCACCGCGGGCCTTGAAGATGCCGGTGCGATCGCCGATGCTCTCCTGGGTCTCGATGCCGTCTTCGGCCGCGACCTCCCCGCCGACCAGCGCTTCACCCGGGCCGTGACGGCCGCGCTGTCGGGTTTGATGAGCGAGGGCGCCGCCGCGACGGTCGCCCGCTTCGGAGTCCCACGATGACCAGCCCCGCCCGTACCCTGCGCCTCCAGCCGGAGGACAACGTCGTCGTGACGGTCGATGTCGCCCAGCCCGGCGACGCGACCTCGTCGGGCGTCGTCGCGGCGGCGCGCGTGCCCAAGGGCCACAAGATGGCGGTGGTGCCCATTCCGCAGGGCGCGCCGGTGCTGAAGTTCGGCCAGATCATCGGCTTCGCCACCCAGCCGATCGCCCCGGGCGACTGGGTCCACGAGCACAATCTCGCCATGGGCGAGGACTTCGCCCGCGATTACCGCTTCGGCGAAGGCGTCCGGGCCGACCCGCTGCTGCCCGAAGCCGAGCGCGCCACGTTCCAGGGGTTCCGCCGCGCCGACGGCCGCGCCGGCACCCGCAACTACCTCGCCATCCTGACCTCGGTGAACTGCTCCGCCTCGGTGGCGCGGTTCATCGCCAAGGAGGTCGAGCGCTCCGGCATCCTCGAGGCCTATCCCAACATCGACGGCGTGATCCCGCTGGTGCACGGCACGGGCTGCGGCATGGCCGACAAGGGCGAGGGCTTCGAGGCGCTCAAGCGCACGCAATGGGGCTACGCCACCAACCCCAACATCGCCGGCGTGCTGCTGGTCGGCCTCGGCTGCGAGGTGTTCCAGATCGGCCGCATGAAGGCCGAATACGGCATCGTCGAGAGCGAGCGCTTCCGCACCATGACCATCCAGGACGAGGGCGGCACGCGGCAAGCACCGTCGAGGCCGGCGCTGGCGCGGCTGCGCGAGATGCTGCCGGCCGCCGATGCGGCCCGGCGCGAGACCATCCCGGCCTCCGACCTCGTGCTGGCGCTGCAGTGCGGCGGCTCGGACGGCTATTCGGGCATCACCGCCAACCCGGCGCTGGGCGCGGCGGCCGACCTCCTCGTCGACAACGGCGGCACCGCCATCCTGTCGGAGACGCCCGAGATCTACGGCGCCGAGCACCTGCTGACGCGCCGCGCCGTCGACCGCGCGACGTCGGCGAGAAGCTCGTCGACACGCATCCACTGGTGGGAGGACTACACGCGCCGCAACGGCGGCGAGATGAACAACAACCCCTCGCCGGGCAACAAGGCGGGCGGCCTCACCACCATCCTGGAGAAGTCGCTCGGCGCCGCCGCCAAGGGCGGCACCCGCAACCTCGCCGCCGTCTACCACTACGCCGAACGCGTGTCGCGGCCACGGGCTTCGTCTTCATGGACACGCCCGGCTACGACCCCGTCTCGGCCACCGGCCAGGTGGCGGGCGGCGCCAACATCCTGTGCTTCACCACCGGGCGCGGCTCGGCCTACGGCTGCAAGCCGACGCCCTCGATCAAGCTCGCCACCAACTCCGACATGGCGCGGCGCATGACCGACGACATGGACATCGATTGCGGCGACGTGCTCGACGGCGTCTCGATCGCCGGACAAGGGCCGCGAGATCTTCGCACCGCATCCTGGCGGTCGCGTCGGGCGAGCCCTCCAAGTCCGAGGCGCTCGGCTACGGCGACGCCGAATTCGTGCCCTGGCAGATCGGCGCCACCATGTGACGTGACGGCGGGGCATCGGGCGCAAGCCCCCGGGGCCGCGGACCGGCGGGGCGCTTGCGCGCTCGCCGGTTTCGCCGCAGCTTCGCCCCGGGGCCGGGACGCCTCAAGGGAGCCGCCTGTGCGATGAACCTCGATCCCGAGATGCGGGCCGCCGGCGTCACCGTCCTGGCGCGCGAGCCGGTCCTGCGGCTCGACGCCGTCGGCAAGCGGTTCGGCGCGCTCGTGGTCCTCGACGACATCAACCTGACGATGCGGGCCGGCGAGGTCGTGGCGCTGCTCGGGCCCGGGGGTTCGGGCAAGAGCACGCTGCTGCGCTGCATCGACCAGCTCCAGCCGCCGACCAGCGGCCGCATCCGCGTGGCGGGCGTGTCGATCGAGGCCGGCCACCCGCCGGCGGCGCGGGACCTGTCGGACCTGCGCCGGGCCGTCGGCGTGGTGTTCCGCACCCCCAACCTGTTCCCGCATCTCACCGTGCTCGCGCAACATCGGCCTGGCGCAGGAGCGCGTCCTCGGCCGCAGCCGGGCCGAGGCGGAGGCGCATGGCCTGGCGGCGCTGGAGCGCGTCGGCCTCGCGAGCCGGGCGCGGCTCGCCCCGGCCCGCCTGCCCGGCGGCGAACAGCAGCGCATCGCCATCGCGCGCGCCCTCGTGCTCGCGCCGCGCCTGATGCTCTTCGACGAGCCGACGGCGGCGCTCGACCCGGAGCCCGGGCTCGATGTGCTGGCCGTGATGCGCGAACTCGCCCAGGACGGCACGACCATGCTGGTCGCCACGCACGAGCTGCCCTTCGCCGAGACGGCCTGCGACCGCGCCGTCGTGATGGCGGAGGGCCGGGTCGTCGAGCAGGGTGCGAGCCGGCAGGTGATCCGCGACCCGCGGACCGAGCGCGCCAGGCGCTTCCTCAGCGCCGTGCAGAACCGGTGACGGGCGACCTCCTGCCGGCGCTCGCCGCCGGCCTGCCCTGGACGCTGGTCGTCACGGCGCTGTCCTTCCTGTCGGGCGCCGTGCTGGGCCTGGGGCTCTGCATGCTCCGGCTGTCGCGTGTCCCGCTCCTGCGCGGCCTCGCGGGCCTGTCGGTCCTGATCATCCGTGCCGTGCCGCCCCTGCTCTGGCTGCTGCTGCTGGCCGCGGGGGCCCGCAGCGCCGGCCTCGGGCTCGCGCCCCTCGCGACCTCCGTGCTGGGCCTCGGTCTCGTCGCGGCCGCCGACATGGCCGACCTCTACCGGGGCGCGCTGGCGAGCGTGCGTGGCGGCGAATGGGAGGCCGCTACGGCGCTCGGCCTGCCGCTCCGGTCCCGCCTGCGCGACGTCGCCGCGCCCCGGCTGATGCGGGTCGCGGCCCGCCCCGCCGCCGCGGTCGCCGCCCGGCTCCTGCGGGACTCGACCATCGCGTCGCTGATCGGGGCGGGCGGCATCGCGGCCGAAGCCGACCGCGCCGCTCGGGCCGGGGCCGTCCCCCTCACGGCCTTCGCGGCCGCCGGCGCGCTCTATCTGGCACTCACCCTGCCGGTCACGGCAGCGGCGCGCCGGGCGGCGCTGCGGCTGCCGGCGAGGGCGGCGCCGTGAGCCCCGTCCTCGAGACCTGGCGCGACGCGCTGCCGGCCCTGCTCGACGGCCTGCGGCTCAGCCTCGCCGTCACGGGTGCCGCCCTGCTGGTCGGCCTGCCGCTCGGCCTGGGACTGGCGCTCGCCGCGCGCGCCCGGAGCGCGTCGCTGCGGCTCGTGGCCGGCGCCGTCGGCGCGGCCGGGCGCGGCGTACCGGTGCTGGTCCTGCTCCAGGCCGCCGGTCTCGGCCTTCCCGCGGCGGGACTGCCGCTCTCTCCCGCCGTGGCCGCCGCGATGGCGCTCGCCTGGGCGGCCTGCGCCGCCGCGGGCGAGGCCATCGGGTCGGGCCTCGATGCCGTCGCGCCGGGGCAGCGCGACGCCGCCGTCGTCATGGGGCTTTCGGCCGCGGACGCGCTGCGCTTCGTACTCCTGCCGCAGGGCCTGCGCCACGCCCTGCCGGCGCTCCTCGGCGTCGCCGTGCTGGTCTTCCAGGCCTCCGCGCTGGCGATGGCGATCGGGCTTCCCGACCTCGCCGGCCGGGCCACGGGCCTCGCGGGGGGCGGCGCCTTCGCCGTCCTGGTGCTGGCGGCCCTGATCTACGCCGCCGTCGCGGCCCCGGCCCTGGTGGCGATCGCCCGCCTGCAGCGCCGCCGGCCCGCCGGATGATCCGGGCCCGGATGCCGGACGGGCGCGGTCCGGGCTCCGGGCGTGGAGAGCCAGCGGAGCTGGAGGACGATGGCGATGGTCGGCGCGGGCCGGCGGGAGTGCCCGGGCATGACGGCGGAGGGGGCGGAGGAGACCGGTCGAGGGAGGACATGATGGATCCGAAGCGGTCCCCGCGCTCCGTCCCGTCATGGCCGGGCTCGTCCCGGCCCACCGACGCCGTGCCGAGCCGCTCCGAGCCCCGGACGGCCCCGGCGTGGGTCCCTGGCCTCGCCGAGATGGCATCCCGCATCGGGGTCCTCCGGCGCCGTGACTGGACCGGGGCAGCGGATCCCGCCTCCGGCGAGCCCCGAGACTCCGCACCGTCCCGCGTGTGTCCTGCCGTTGCCGGCACACGCCAGCTCTCGAGGGCGAGACGGTTCGAAGGCTCAAGTCGAAGCTCCGCTTCAACTTGGGCCCGACAGGCATTAAGGCTTTCCGCATCGTCCAAGAGGAGGGAGACCGCCATGACCAGCCACCTGCGCGCCGCACGGGCCGCCCGATGAGCCTCACCGTTCTCGTCACCGGCGCCACCTCGGGTTTCGGCAAGGCCATCGCCGAGCGCCTCGTCGGCGACGGCCACCGCGTCGTCGCGGCGGGCCGCCGCATCGAGCGGCTGCATGCGCTGCGCGACACGCTCGGCGAGCGCCTGCTGCCTCACGCGCTCGACGTCACCGACACGGCGGCCGTCGCGGGTTTGCCGGGCGCCCTGCCCGAGGGCTGGCGCGAGGTCGACGTGCTCGTCAACAACGCCGGCCTGGCGCTCGGCCTCGACCCCGCCCCCAAGGCCGACCTCGCGCAGTGGGACCAGATGGTCGCCACCAACGTCACCGGGCTGATCCACATGACGCGGGCGCTGCTGCCCGGCATGGTGGAGCGCAACCGCGGCCACGTCGTGAACCTCGGCTCGATCGCGGGCTCCTACCCCTACCCGGGCGGGCACGTCTACGGCGGCACCAAGGCCTTCGTGAAACAGTTCAGCCTCAACCTGAAGGCCGATCTCGTCGGCACCTTCGTGCGCGTGACGGACATCGAGCCGGGCCTGTGCGGCGGCACCGAGTTCAGCAACGTCCGCTTCTCCGGCGACGACGAGAAGGCGGCGGCCGTCTACAAGGGCACCGAGCCGCTGACGGCCGAGGACATCGCCGAGGCCGTGGCCTGGGTCGTGACGCTGCCCCGGCACGTCAACATCAACCGCGTCGAGATGATGCCGACCTGCCAGGCCTCCGGGCCGCTGGCGATCAAGCGCGCGTGACCCCGCGGCATCCGGCCCCGGGGCGCGGCCCCGGGCCGGAGCCCGGCCGTCAGGCGAGGCGGCTGTCCCGGTCGAACTGGCCGTGCTTGCGATAGCGGTACAGGTAGGACGGCACGACGGACTCGATGGCGCGGGGCTCGTTGCCGAGGCCCTGGAGGGTGCGCCCCTCGCGCCGCAGCTTCGGGCGAGACGACGTTGTCGCGCTCCAGCAGCTTCAACTGGTCGCGCGTCATCAGCAGCGTCTTGGGGAAGAGCCCCATCATCAGCCGCGACAGCGTCTCGGTGACGGCGGCGGGGCCTTCCATGGCGCCGAAGGGCACCGACACCAGCGCGCGGCGCCGCTGCGTCGTGGCGAGGACATAGTCCATGATCTCGCGAAAGGTCCTGACGCCGGGCCCGCCCAGTTCGTAGACGGTGCCGCCCTTGGCGCCGCCCTCGGCCGCCAGCGCCACGACGTCGGCGACGTCGCCGACGAACACCGGCTGGAACCGCGTGTGCCCGCCCCCGGGCAGCGGCAGCGCCGGCGAGAACCGCGCCATGGCGGCGAACCGGTTGAAGAAGTCGTCCTCCGGCCCGAACAGCACGGAGGGGCGCAGGATGACGGCGTCCGGATAGATCTCCCGCACCGCCTCCTCGGCCCGGCCCTTGGAACGCGCGTAGAGCGACTCGGACTGCGGGTCGGCGCCGATCGCCGAGACCTGCACGAAACGCTGCACGCCGGCCTCGCGCGCCGCCTTGGCCATGGCGCGGGCACCGAAGACATGGACGGCCTCGAAGGTCTGCGCGCCGCTCTCGGTCAGCACGCCGACGAGGTTGATGGCGACCTCCGAGCGGTGCAGCGCCGCCGCCAGCGAGGCGGGGTGGCGCACGTTGGCCTGGACGGGATGGATCTGGCCGACCCGGCCCATCGGCTGCAGGTAGTTGGCGAGGTCCGGACGCCGGCAGCCGGCCTTGATCCGGAACCCGGCCCGCGCCAGCGCCCGCACGGTGTGCCGTCCCAGGAAGCCGGAGCCGCCGAAGACGGTCACCTGTCCATTGGTCGCGAGATCCGATCCGGCCATCATGTGCTCCACGAAAGACGCCGCGATGTCTAGTGGAGGGCGGGCGTCCTGTATAGCGGGACGCCCGCCGCGCCGGCGGGGGCCGGGCCGGGAGCGCCGGTCAGGCGGCTTCGACGAGGTCCTGCATGGCGGCGAGCACCTGCTCGACGCGCCACGGCTTGGGGATGAAGTGCACGTGCGCCGGCAGGTCGCGCACGGGCCGCGTGGCGCCCGACGTCACCACGACGCCGATGTGGGGCCAGTGCCGCGAGATCACCTCGGCGAGATGCACCCCGTCCGAATGGCCCGGCATGTTGATGTCGGTGAACACGACCGCGACGTCGGTCGAGTTCTCGAGCAGGAAGCCCAGCGCCTCGTCGGCATTCGCCCGCTCGATGACCCGGAGCCCCGCATCCTCGAAGGTCATGGCGGTATCGGCCCGCAACACGGGGTCATCTTCGACGATCAGGATGGTGCTGCGCTGCATGGCGGCCCCGTGGCACACGACAAGTCGATTGATGAAATGTTAACGGAAATGGTTAAGATCTGGTTAACGCGTCTGCCGCTCGCCCGTGCGATCCGCGCCAACTGCCTCATCGGACACGGCTGATCGCCCGCGACAGGTCATTAACGGAACGGTGCGGCGGCTGTCGAGGGATGGATGCGGGTGGATGGCGGCGGCGAACAGGTTTAAGGATCGCCGGTCCTTCTCCAGCGGAAACTGCCCAACATCGTGTCATCGAGCCACAGCCAGGGTTCCACCCCTCCCGCCCCAGCCGTGGGCCGCGGCCAGGCGATCCCGTTCAACGTTCCCCTGCCCGCCGGGCGGGAACTCGCGTATCTGGCGGAGGCCATCGCCGGCCGGCATCTCGCCGGGGACGGGCCCTTCACCAAGCGCTGCAACGCCTGGCTCGAAGCCGAGACGGGTTGCCGCCAGGCGCTGCTGACCCATTCGTGTACGGCCGCCATGGAGATGGCGGCGCTGCTGTTCGACCTCGCGCCGGGCGACGAGGTCATCATGCCGTCCTTCACCTTCGTGTCGACCGCCAATGCGGCGGTGCTGCGCGGCGCCGTGCCGGTCTTCGTCGATATCCGGCCCGATACGCTGAACATCGACGAGCGCCTGATCGAGGCCGCCATCACGGAGCGGACGCGGGCCATCTTCGTCGTGCATTACGCGGGCGTGTCCGCCGCCATGGACGAGATCATGGCGATTGCCGACCGCCACGGCCTCTTCGTCCTCGAAGATGCCGCGCAGGGCATCGCGGCACGCTACGACGACCGGCCGCTCGGCTCGATCGGCCATCTCGGCGCCGTGTCGTTCCACGAGACCAAGAACCTCATCGCCGGCGAGGGCGGGGCCCTGCTGATCAACGACGAGCGTTTCATCGACCGCGCCCACATCCTGCGCGAGAAGGGCACCAACCGGACCAAGTTCCTGCAGGGCCGCGTCGACAAATACACCTGGGTGGATGTCGGCTCCTCCTACCTGCCGAGCGAGCTCAACGCCGCCTTCCTGCTGGCGCAGCTCGAGCAGGTCGACGCCATCCAGGCCGCCCGCCACCGCGCCTGGGACCGCTACCACCGGGCCCTGGCGCCGCTCGACCACGAGGACCTGCTGACCCGCCCGCGCATCCCGCAGATCTGTTCGCCCAACGCGCATATCTACTACGTCCTGATGCCCGACGTGGCGCGGCGCGACGAGCTGCTGCGGCGCACCAAGGCGGCCGGGATCGGTGCGGTCTTCCACTACATCCCGCTCCACAGCGCCCCCGCGGGCCTCCGCTTCTCGCGCCAGCACGGCGACCTGCATCACACCGAGACCCTGAGCGCGCGGCTGGTGCGCCTGCCCCTCTGGGCCGGCCTTCCCGACGAGGCGATCGACACCGTCACGACCCTGGTCGAAGCCGTCGCCCGCGGCCGCTGACCCCCCTGCCCCGCCGCCGCGGGAAAAACCCCGCCACGGCGCCCCCGGCGATTGACAGCCCACCATGCCCCCCATAGAAGAGCGCCCAGGGCCCTGGTGGCGGAATTGGTAGACGCGCTGGTTTCAGGTACCAGTGGGTAACACCGTGGAGGTTCGAGTCCTCTCCAGGGCACCACTCATTGTCTAAGCTCCTGTTTCGCGGGAGTTTTTGGGTCTAGCGCCCGCACCTGATCCGAGGTGCGGGCGTTTCTCGTTTCCGGCCTGTTCCGTGACCGCAGCTTCGTAGCGCCCAAGGCCGACGCGTCTTGCCGGACGTGCGCGTTTAGTAAGGGCCAACTTCGCGTCGGTCGATCCGAGTTACCCGGCCGCCCCGTTCTGCGGATCCTTGATATAGGCGAGCACAGCGTCGATCTTGCCATCGCTCACAAGCTCGGCTGCTGTCATTCCCTGTAATCGCGTATCGGCTCATTCATGAACCGATACGTGGCTTCGTTATCGTCCTGAGTCAGCTCGCGTGCCGCCGCGACGACTTTGACGATCTCGCGCAAGCGCTCTTGAAGCACGTCAGACGACGGATCGGTCCGCAGCGTGTTCCGATGGACGCGGGCCAGCTCGGCGAGCCGATCCTTGTTCACGCCGAGACGTTCAGCCACGAGATCCGAGGAGATGCCAGCGCAACCCGCATCCCTGAACCCCGCCGTGAACCGCGAGACCGGACCTTTCGGTTCCTCGTCATGTGCCATTGACGGAGCGGCCATGATGATCCCTCCTGCCCGATCGATGCACGATACGCAGAAACGATGCACATGGCCGATCGTTCGACGGCGACCTCCGACCGCCCGGCGCGCTGGTGGAAGATGACCACCAGGGCCGTTCGGCCAGAACCGTCGCCGACCCCGGGTCGACCGGCCACCGTCCGGGCGGAGAGATCGAGACCTACGCGAGCGGACTGGGCATGAAACGCGCCTGAGCGGATGGCGGTGGACATCCTGGCGGGCGTGACCAGCAAGACCCGTCAGGCGCCCCGAGCGTCGCGGCTCAGGCGCAGCAGGCCGAATACGCTCGACCTGCGCCAGGGCTTCGGCCGTTCTCCCTGGCGGTTTGTGTGAGGCGGCGTTCCAAGGCGGCGGGGATGTCGAGCGTATCCTGTGTACGCGTCCACGACGTTGAGAAACCGAAACTTGCGGTCTCTCAGGGCGGGACGCTTCAGCGGCAACATGCACCTAAACCCAAGAGCCAGCTTGCTATAGACCTCATTGTCCCGGAATATGATGCTTTACATAGACCGGGTGATCGATGGTCGACGTCGAGAAGTTCGAAACTCTCCTGCTGCCCGACGAGACGATCGTCTGGTCCGACCGTCCTCGACAGGGGATCATGTTCGTGCCGCGTGACGCACTCCTGATCCCGTTCAGCCTGCTGTGGGGCGGATTTGCCATATTCTGGGAAAGCAGTGTCTTATCGGCCAAAGCTCCGGCGTCGTTCAAGCTTTTCGGCGTTCCTTTCGTTCTGGTGGGTCTGTTCATGATTGTGGGCCGTTTCTTCCTGGACGCCTGGCTGCGCAGCAAGACAGCTTATGCTCTGACGGAGCGGCGTGTCCTCATCCTTCGCTGGGGACCTTGGTCGAGCTTCAAAGCCATCCGCTTGGACCGGCTCCCAGAGGCGACCCTCAACGAAGGGACGAACGGACGCGGCACCATACGCTTCGGTGAACAAGGCTCGTTGTGGGGAGGTCGAAGCGGAAGTGCCGGATCGTGGATCGCGTCCCTCGATCCGACACCGCAACTGTTGTCCATCCCTGACGTGCGGAAAGTGTTCGCCTTGATCCAGCAGAATACGCAGAGGGCGTGATACGCTTTCACCATCACCGCAACCGTATGCCAGCCGTGCGCGATGCTCGGCTGGAGGACTGCCCATAGCAGACCGGGTTTGGCAACCAACGGCCATCTTTCTGACCCCGTGGACGCACGCGGTCCGTGCGTCGTCCCATGTCAAGGCATCGGGGCCGACCCTCTGCGCCATCATGCCATGACGATCAGACCGGCGAGGCCCGTCACGTCCCCCCGAGCGTCGCGGTCAGGCGCAGCAGGGCGATGCGTTCGATCTGCGCCAGGGCTTCGGTCCGTTCCTCTTGAGGGCTATGGGCGAGGCGGCGTTCGAAGGCGGCGAGGATGTCCTGCGTGCCGAGCCCGCGCACCGCGACGATGAAGGGAAAGCCGAACCGCTGGCGGTAGGCGGCGTTGAGCGTCGTGAACCGCGAAAGGTCGTCCGGGCTCAGCCGGTCGAGCCCGGCGGAGGCCTGTTCGCCGGCGGAGGCCGCCGTCAGTTCGCCCGCCAGCGCGAGGCGGCCAGCGAGATCCGGATGGGCGACGATCAACGCCTCCTGCTCGGCCGCCGAGCAGGCCCGCAGCGCCGCCACCATGGCGGCGTGGAGGCCCTCGGCGCTGTCCTGCTCGGACGAGAGCCCGGCCGCATGGGCGCGCTCGGCGATGAGGGGCGTGTGCTCGAAGGTGTTGCCGAACACCTCGACGAAGAGCGCCCGGCCCATGCGGCTCGGGCGGTGCCCCCCGGCCGGCGGATGGTGGCGCACCCAGTGACGCGCGATGTCGAGCCGCGTCGCGACCCAGACGTCCCGGTGCCCCATCACGTAGTCGAGGAACCGCTCCAGCGCCGCCGCCCGTCCCGGCCGGCCGACGAGGCGGCAATGCAGCCCGACCGACAGCATGCCCCCGTGCCCCGCCGCGCCTTCGCGATAGAGCACGTCGAAACTGTCCTTGAGGTACTGGAAGAACTGGTCGCCCGCGTTGAAACCCTGCGGGGTCGCGAAGCGCATGTCGTTGGCGTCGAGCGTGTAGGGAACGATCAGCTGCTGGCGGCCGCCGATCAGCTGCCAATAGGGCAGCTCGTCCGCATAGGCGTCGGCGAGATACAGGAACCCGCCCTCGGCCGCCCCGATCGCCAGCGTCTGCGGCGAGGTCCGGCCCTGGTAGAGGCCGAGCGGCCGAGCCCCGGCGAGCTCCGTGTGGATCCGCACCGCTTCGGCGACGTCGGCCCGTTCCGCCTCGAGCGTGTGGTCGCGATAGTCGATCCAGCGCAGGCCGTGGCTGGCGATCTCCCAGCCGGCCTCGCGCATGGCCGCGACCGCGTCCGGGTGGCGGCGCATCGCATGGGCGACGCCGAACACCGTCGCCGGGAGGGCACGCGCCGTGAACATGCGCCACAGGCGCCAGAAGCCCACGCGGGCGCCGTATTCGTAGATCGACTCCATGTTGACGTGGCGCTGGCCCGGCCAGGGCTGGGCGCCCACGATCTCCGACAGGAAGGCTTCGGACGCCGCATCCCCGTGCAGGACGTTGTTCTCCCCGCCCTCCTCGTAGTTGATGACGAACTGAACGGCGCAGCGCGCGCGCTCCGGCCAGGCCGGCTTCGGCGGCCTGCGGCCGTAGCCGACCATGTCGCGCGGGTAGGGCTGGTCGAGGTCGAACAAGGGTCAGCTCCCGCGATAGGTGGAGAAGCTCCAGGGCGAGACCAGGAGCGGGACGTGATAGTGGCGCGCCGGGTCGGCGATGCCGAACCGCAGCGGGACCACGTCGACGAAGGGCGGTTCGGGCAGGTCGGCGCCCTGCGCCCGGAAGTAATCGCCGACCGCGAAGGCCAGCTCGTAGGTGCCGGTGCGGAACGCGTCTCCCGACAGGAGCGGCTCGCCTGTCCGCCCGTCGGCGTTGGTGGTGGTGCGGGCCAGCACCGTCGCGCCCCCGTCGGCGGCGATGCGGGACAGCGTCACCGCCACGCCGGCGGCGGGCCTGCCGTTCGCCGTATCGAGGACATGGGTCGACAGGTTCGGCATGGGGATCCTTTCGGGACAGTGGCGGGAACCGGCCGTCAACGGGGGTGCGCCCCGGCGACGCCGGCCGGGGGCGGCAGGACGATGGCCTCGCCCGGCCGCTCGGCGGGCGCCAGCCCGTTGAAGAACACGTTGAGGCCCACGGCCGCGATGGCGGAGAGGAGGATGCCAGAGTGCAGGATCGGGGCCAACCCTTCGGGCAGCGCCCTGAAGAAGGTGGGCGCCGCCAGGGGAATCATGCCGAAGCCGCTCGCGACCGCCACCACGTAGAGGTTGTTGCGGTTGGTCCGGTAGTCGACCTCCGTCAGGATGCGGATCCCGGTGGCCGCCACCATGCCGAACATCACGAGGCCGGCCCCGCCCAGGACGAACAGGGGCACGGCCGCCACCAGCGCGCCGAGCTTGGGCACGAGACCCATGACGAGCAGCAGCCCGCCGCCGACGGCGGTGACGAAGCGCGAGCGGACGCCCGTGACGCCGACGAGCCCGATATTCTGCGAGAAGGACGTGTGGGGGAACGAGTTGAACACCCCGGCCATCGCGGTCCCGAGCCCGTCGACCCGCAGGCCGCGGGTCATCGCCTCGCGCCCGACCGGGGTGTCGGTCAGGTCGCCGAGGGCGAGGAACATGCCGGCCGACTCGATCATCACCACCGCCATGACGACGCAGAGCGTGAGGCAGGCGACGGGGTCGAAGCGCGGCGGCCCGAAGGCGAAGGGCGTCACCACGGCGAACCAGCCCGCATGGGCGACGCCCGCGAAGCTCATCCGGCCGAGCGCGAAGGCGCCGAGCGATCCCGCCACGATGCCCACGAGGACCGAAACATTGGCGAGGAAACCCCGGGCGAAGCGCGCGACGAGCAGGATGAGCACCAGCACGGCGCCCGCCACCGCGAGATGGAGCGGTTCGCCATAGCCCGGCAGGTCCTCGGCCGCGGCCCCGGCGGCCCAGTTGATGCCGACGCGCATGAGGGAGATGCCGATCATCAGAATGACGCTCCCCGTCACCACCGGGGGGAACAGCGGCATCATGCGGCCGAAGAACGGGGCGATCAGCACCGTGAACAGGCCGGCCACGATGGTGGCGCCGAAGATGCCCGGAGCACCGAGGTCCGGGCTGGTCGCCATCGCCATCATGGGCCCCACGGCCGCGAAAGTGACGCCCATCATGACCGGCAGCCGGATGCCGAAGGCCCGCCCGAGGCCGAGCGACTGGACCAGGGTGGTGAGGCCCGCGACGAAGAGGTCGGCGTTGACCAGCAGCCCCACCTGGTCGGCCGGCAGCTTCAGGGCTCGCCCGATGATCAGCGGCACCGCGATGGCACCCGCATACATGACGAGGACGTGCTGCAACCCGAGCGCCAGGAGCTTCGGAGCCGGCAGCCGCTCGTCGACGGCTCGAACCATCACGCCCATGCAATCCTCCCCGGGTTCCGGGTCCGTCCCCGCAACCATCGCCGGGCCGGTCTCGGCTCCGTTTGGACGCGACTCTAGCGCAGGCCGCGGGGCGCGAGTCGCGGCTTCGCGGCGCAACTCCTTCAAACGCGGCTTGAAAGCGCGGTCCCCTCGCCCGCGGACGCGGGCTCCTGGCCCGGACTCCGGCCCGGACGGAAGCAGTTTCGCATCGAGTTTGTGAATCGGGCGGGCCGCGCCCGCCTATGCTCCCCGGGTCGCGAGGGCGCAGCCAGGAGCGCCCATCACGCCATCCTGCTGCGCGCGAAGGCCGTTGAAGGTTGCGCGCGAACGTCGTTGAAGGATCCATGACAACCTCCTCCTACCACCCGGGCTGCGGCGGGCTGCCGGGCCAATCCGCGCTCCTGACCGGCCGCGCCGTCTTCACCGACGCCTATGCCGTCATCCCGAGAGGCGTCATGCGCGACATCGTCACCAGCGCACTGCCGTTCTGGCGGGGCACCCGCCTCTGGGTGTTGTCGCGTCCCCTGTCCGGCTTCTCCGAGACCTTCTCCCAATATCTGATGGAGGTCGCCCCCGGCGGCGGCAGCGACCGCACGGAGGAGGATGCCGGCGCCGAAAGCGTGCTCTTCGTCGTCGAGGGCGAGATCAGCGTGTCGCTCGAGGGCCGGAGCCGGATCCTGGCGGCGGGCGGCTACGCCTTCCTGCCCCCCGGCGCCTCCTGGAGCCTGTGGAACCGGGGCACCGGCGCGGCGCGGTTCCACTGGATCCGCAAGCTCCACGAGCCCGTCCCGGGCCTGCCGGTGCCGGAAGCCTTCTTCACGCAGGAGGCCGACGGCACCGTGGTGGAGATGCCGGGGTGCGACGGACGCTGGACGACGACGCGCTTCGTGTCGCCGGACGACCTGCGCCACGACATGCACGTCAACATCGTCGCCTTCCAGCCGGGCGCCACGATCCCGTTCGAGGAAACCCACGTGATGGAGCACGGCCTCTTCGTCCTCGAAGGCAAGGCCGTCTACCGGCTCAACCGGGACTGGGTCGAGGTCGAGGCGGGAGACTACATGTGGCTGCGCGCCTTCTGTCCCCAGGCCTGCTACGCGGCCGGGCCGGGCCGCTTCCGCTACCTCCTCTACAAGGACGTCAACCGGCACGCGGCGCTGTCGCTCGGCCGCGCGCGGGGGCCGGCCCGATGACGCGCAGCATCATCGCCCGCCCCCTCACCCGGGAAGCCTTCGCGCCGTTCGGCGACGTCATCGACAAGGCCGACGCCGACCTTCGCATCCCCATCAACGCGGGACGGGCGCGGCGCCTCACGCCGCGCGGCGAGGCCGTCGCGACGGGCGCCGGGGCCAAGGTCGTCATCGGCCTGGTCGAGGCCGACGCCTGCGACCTGCCGCTACGCCTCGCCCTGGTGGAACGCCACCCGTTCGGGAGCCAGGCCTTCGTCCCGCTCTCGGCGGGTTCGTTCCTGGTCGTGGTCTGCGCCGACGAGGGCGGCGTGCCGGGCGTCCCGCAGGCCTTTGTCACGGCACCGCGCCAGGGCGTCAACTATCACCCCCACGTATGGCACGGCGTCCTGGCGCCGCTCCACCGGCAACAGGACTTCCTGGTGGTCGACCGGGCCGGCGCGGGCACCAACCTCGAGGAACATCATTTCCCGGTGCCCTGGAGCATCGCGCTCGCGTCCTCGGCGTGAGCGTCCGCGCCCGGCCGCAGGGCTTCGCGAATGTGGGTCCGCGTCGCCTCGATCAGGGCGTCCGTGACGGCGCGGGTCAGCCGGGACGCGCGCCGGGACGGCGACAGCGCCGCGACCGAGACCGGCAGGGGCGGGTAGTCCGGCAGCACCTCGCGCAGGCGCCCCTCGGCCAGGAGGGCCGCCACCTCGAACCGCGGCTTCAGCACGATGCCCTGCCCGGCGAGCGCCCAATCCGTCAGGACGTCGCCGTCGTCGGCATCGAGCGGGCCCGCGACCGGGACGCTGGTCGGCGCGCCGCCGACGAGCAGCGTCCAGCGGAACTGCTGCGCGCCGGGGTAGCGGAGCAGCAGGCAGCGATGCGCCAGAAGGTCGTCCGGGCTGCGCGGCGCCCCCATGGCGTCGAGATAGGCGGGGGCCGCGCACAACATGCGCTCGACATCGGCGATCTTGCGGATCGTGAAGGTGGAATCGTCGAAACGGGCCATCCGCAGCGCGACATCCGTCGACTCGCCGACGAGGTCCAGAAGGTGATCGGACAGCCGCATGCGGAAGTCGACGTTGGGGTGCGCGGTCCTGAACGCCATGGCGAGCGGCGCCACGACCCGGCGGCCGAGTCCCAGCGGCGCGGTGATCCGGACCGCGCCGCGCAGGTCGCCGGAGGCCTCGCGCACGCTGGCCTCAGCGCGTTCGATCGCCTCGATCACCTCGCGGCACCGCTCGTAGAAGAGGCGGCCCCGCTCCGTCAGGTTCATGCGGCGCGTCGTCCTGAGCAGGAGCTGGCACCCGAGCTCCCGCTCCAGCGCCGCCATCCGGTAGCTGACCACGGCCGCCGACATGCGCATGGACCGCCCCGCCGCCGAGAAGCTGCCGAGCTCCACCGAGCGCATGAACACGCGCAGGTTGTCGAGCGAGGTCATGGGTCTGTTCATTGTCAAATCCGTTTTGAAGATCATACAGCTGATCTCGCGGCGACACAGCCCCTTCCTTCGCCTATCGAAGTCCCACGTCCTGGGAGGGTATCGATGCTTTGGGCCTACCTCGTCGAATGGGGAAGTCTGCTCCTGCGCTGGCTGCACGTGATCACGGCCATCGCGTGGATCGGCTCGTCGTTCTTCTTCATGCACCTCGACGCCAGTCTGCGGCAGTCTCCGTCGATCGCCAAGGGCGGTGCCGCCTGGCAGGTGCATGGCGGGGGCTTCTACGAGATGCGCAAGTACCTCGTCGCACCCGAGCAGATGCCGGCGGACCTGACATGGCATAAATGGCAATCGTACTGGACGTGGATCTCCGGGTTCAGCCTCCTGGTCTGGGTCTATTACGGTCAGTCGAGCCTCTACCTGATCAATCCGGAGGTGCACATGCTGACCCCCGGGCAGGCGGCGCTGTTCGGGATCGGCGGCCTGGCCCTCGGCTGGGTCGTCTACGACACCGCCTGCCGGTTCCTGGTCGGCCGCAGCGACGCGGCCCTCGCCGCCCTCGTCTTCGCCTTCGTCATCGGCATGAGCTGGTTCTGGTCGCACCTGTTCTCCGGGCGCGGCGCGCTGATCCACACCGGTGCGCTCATGGCCACCATGATGACGGGCAACGTCTTCCTCAACATCATCCCCAACCAGAAGAAGGTCGTGGCCGATCTCGTCGCCGGCCGCAGCCCCAACCCCGCCTTCGGCAAGCAGGCCAAGCAGCGTTCGACGCACAACAACTACTTCACGCTTCCCGTGCTGTTCATGATGCTGTCGAACCACTACCCGACGACATACGCCAACAACGCCACCATCCCGTTCACCGTCACGCTGGTCATCATCGCCGGCGCCGTCATCCGTCACTTCTTCAACGTGCGGCACAGCGTCCACGGCGACGACCACAAGTCGCCCTGGTGGGCCTGGGCCGTCGCCGCGCTGATGCTGTGGACCGCGTTCTGGGTCGGCATGGCGTCCTCGCCGAGCGGCCGCGAGCGCCTCGACATGGCGCCCGTCCATCCCGCCGAGGCCGCGGCGCCCGGCAAGGTCGCCGACGCGGCACCGTGGTCGGTCACGATGCTGGCGGCGGGTCCCCCGCCCAGGCGCGTCGTGGAGATCGTCTCGACGCGCTGCGTCATGTGCCATGGCGCCGAGCCCGTGCAGGACGGCATCCAGATCGCCCCCAAGGCCGTGATGTTCGACACGCCCGAGGAGATCGCCCGCGAGGCCGACGCCATCCGGGTGCAGGCGGTGATGACCCACGCCATGCCGCCCAACAACGTGACCGAGATGACCGCCGACGAGCGCGCCGAACTGGCGCGATGGCTCGCGCCGGCCGGGGACACCGTGGCGCGTCGCTGACGCCAGGATCGGCGCCGGCGTCAGTCCGTCACATAGGGGCTGTAGCGCTCCGGCACCTGCTTCAGCATCACGAAGATGCGGTCGAGGTGATATTCGAGGCTCCTGACGGCCGCGCCGGCGTCACCGGCCTCGATGGCATCCACGATGGCGTGGTGCTCGGCGATGACGACGGGCAGCCGGTCCGGGCGGCCGAACAGCCGCACGATGCGGCTGAGGCGCGCCATCGTGCCGAGGATCGAATCCCACACGCCCTCGCGCCCGGCGAAGACCGAGAAGGCACGGTGAAAGCGCATGTCCTCTTGGAACACGCGCTCGATGTCGCCCGCCGCGAGGGCGGTGGCCTGGCTGTCGATGATGGCCCGCGCCGTGGCGCTCATCTCGGGCGTCCACAGCGCCATGGCCTCGGTGAGGATCGCGGCCTCGAGTGCGCGGCGGATGAAGCGCGCGTCCTCGACGTCACGCATGCGGATCGGGGACACGAACGAGCCCTGCTGCGGATAGACGTCGATCAGCCCCTCCTCGGCGAGCCGCAGGACGGCGGCGCGTGCGGGCGTGCGCGACACGCCGAAGTGCCGGCAGATGCGGTTCTCGCTGATCGCCGTGCCGGGCAGCAGGCGCACGGTGACGATGGCGCTGCGCAGGGCCTGGTAGACCTGGTCGGCCACGGGCTGGCGCCGGTCGAGCGCCATCGCGACGGGCAGGGGCTCCTCGTCCACGGTGTCGCGGCTGTTGGTCATCGCCGGCATGTCGCGGGGGAGATCCTCGGTGAAGGCCGGGCTGCGCGGCCGGAAGGCGCAAGACCGGCTTGCTACCGGCATCCTTGTATCCTAGCATGCAGGCAAGCCGCGACAAGAGCGGCGCAGTGACCATACGAGAGGGGAGAGAACCATGCGCAAGCGCCATGCCGTCGCCGCCATCCTGGCCGCCGCCGCCATCGCGGCAGGAGGCGGGGCCCGGGCGGACGCCACGCGGGTGGCCCTCGTGCCGGGTGGCCCCCATCCCTACTTCGCCGCCTGGGAGCAGGCCGGCAAGGACGCGGTCCGCGACTTCAAGCTCGGCGCGGGCGACTACAAGGTCCCGGAGAAATGGGAGCTCAGCGCGCAGAACCAGCTGCTCGAGAGCCTCGTCACCCAGGGCTACAACGCCTTCCTGATCTTCCCCGGCGACCCGGTCGGCTCGGTCAGCACCGCCGCCGAACTGGCCGACACCGGCGCCCCGGTCATCGCTCTCGCGGGCTGTCTCAAGGACCCGTCGAAGGCCGCCTTCTGCCTCGGCACCGACACCGGAAACTCGGCCTACCTCGGCACGCAGGAACTGCTGAAGGCGCTCGGCTCCGGCAAGAAGCGCATCGCCCACTTCACCGGCTTCCTGGTCGACCCCAACACGCAGCTGCGCATCGACGCGGTGAACCGCGCCGCCAAGGAGGGCGGCGGCGAGGTCGTGCAGGTCATCGCCGACATCGACGCGCCGGAGCCCGCCGAGGAGAAGATCAACGCCTATCTGGCGGCCCATGCGGGCGAGGTGGACGGCATCGTCACCACGGCCTGGGTCCCGGCGGTCGTCGCCGCCAACGCGCTGCGCAAGATCGGCGACAAGCGCATCAAGATGGTGGGCATCGACCACGACCCGGTGGTGCTGCAGGCCATCAAGGACGGTTTCGTCGCCGGCACGATGCTGCAGAACCCCTATGGCCAGGGCTACATCGGCGCCTTCGCGGCCGACAAGCTGCGCAACGGCTGCACCGTGAAGGCCGGCGCGCCCTGGAAGACCAACGCCCTGACCAACCGTTTCATCGACTCGGGCACGACCTTCGTGGGGCCCGACAAGATCGCCGGTTACGTCGGTGCCATGCAGGACGTCACCAAGACGGTCTTCGCGACGTTCGAGAAGACCTACCTCGACTGCAAGTCCTGAGGCGGTCCGCGGCGCCGCCTGGCGGCCCGGGCCAGGGATGTTCCGTATGCCTGCTCACGACACTTCGAACGCCGCGGTCGCCGGGACGGGCTCGCCCGCCGGGCCGCGGCGCAGCCGCACGGTCCGGTTCTACCTCACCAACGAGTTCGGCCTCGCGCTGCTGATCGTGCTCTTCGTGGGCGCCTTCGCGGGGCTCACGTCGGGCTTCTTGTCCGCCTTCAACCAGTTCACGCTGTGGCGGATCGCGGCCGTCAACGCCACGATCGGCTTCGCCATGATGACGGTGATCGTGACGGGCGGGCTCAACCTCGCGGTCGGCGCCATCGGGGTCTGCGCCGCCATGGGGTTCGGCTGGCTGGTCGAGAGCCTCGGCCTGCCCTGGCCGCTGGCCGTCCTCGGCGCAGTGGCGCTCGGCGCGGCCCTCGGCTTCGTCAACGGCTGGGCGGTGGTGCGCTCGGGCCTCCACAGCTTCATCATCACGCTGGCGACGATGAGCATCTTCTTCGGCACGATGGTGTTCCTCACCCACGCCGAATCGTTCCGCAAGATCCCGCCGGCCTTCGCCGACCTCGGCCGCCTCCGGCTCTTCACGGCGGTGTCGCCGCTCCTCGTCGCCGCGATCCTGATCGGCCTGCTGCTGATCGGCCTCTATCGGTTCACGGCCCTCGGGCGCGAGATGCTGGCCGCCGGCGCCAAGCCCGAGGCCGCCGCCATCTCGGGCGTGCGGGTCGGGCGCGTCTTCGTCCTGTGCCACATGCTGTCGGGCGGGCTCGCCGCCGTGGCGGCCCTCATGCTCGTCGCCCGCAACGGCGCCGCCATCCCGTCGATGGCGGGCCAGCTCGGCCAGGACTGGCTCCTGCCGGCCTTCCTGGGCCCGGTGCTGGGCGGCACGCTGCTCAGCGGCGGCCGCGTCTCCGTGCTCGGCACCTTCCTCGGAGCGGCCCTGGTCACGATCCTGACGAACGGCCTCCTGCTGCTGCGGGTCGGCGAGTTCTGGGTGCAGGCCTGCCTCGGGCTGCTCCTGCTCCTCGCCGTGCTGATCGACAAGTTGCGGCGGCTCTACCTCGCCCGGCACAGGATGGTGTGATGCCCGCGCTCCGTACCATGCTCCGCACCGACTGGTTCGGCCCCCTCGCCGTCACGCTCCTCGCCGTGGCGGTGATCGGGACGCTGTCGCCGAGCTTCCTGTCCCCGCTCAACATCGAGGTGCTGCTGCTGGCCATCGCGGTCAACGTGCTCATCGCCTTCTCGCAGATGATCATCATCGCGATCGGCCAGATGAACCTCGCCGTCGGGGCGATCGGCGGCCTCGCCGCCATCAGCTTCGCCGGCCTGATGCAGGTCTGGTCCGTGCCGGTGCCGCTCGCCGCGGCCGCCGCGCTGGCGATCGGCGTCGCCGGCGGCGCCCTCAACGGCGCCTTCATCGCCGGCACCGGCATCTCGGCCTTCGTCATCACCCTGGCCAGCCTGTCGGTGTTCAAGGGCATCAACTCGGGCATCACGCGCGCCCAGCCGTTCTACGGCATCCCGGAGAGCGTCAAGGCCTTCGGCACCGGCACGGTCGCGGGTCCGCTGCCCTGGCTCATCGTGCCGACGGTCGTGGTCGTGGTCCTGACCTGGGTCCTGCTGAACCGCCTGCCGCTCGGGCGCGCGATCCTCGCCGTCGGCGGCAACCAGCACGCGGCCGAACTGTCCGGGATCTCGGTCGGCACCACGGTCGTGGCAGCCCACGCCATCTCGGGGCTGGTCGCCGCCCTCGCCGGCATCGTGCTCGTGGCGCGGCTGCAGATCGGCCAGCCCTCCATCGGGGACGACTGGCTGATCCTGTCCTTCGCCGCGCCGGTGATCGGCGGGGCCGTGCTGGCGGGCGGCCACGTGAGCGTCGCCGCCACCGTGCTCGGCGTCGTCATCGTGGCCATCATCACCCAGGCACTCGTGCTGTTCCACATCGACCCCTACCTCGTGCAGGTCGTGCTCGGGGCGCTGATCCTGTGGGCCGTCGGCGTCAACCGCTGGCGCGAGACGCGCCTGCAGGCGCAGCCGGCGAGGGCCTGAGATGACCGCCATCGCGCTCGAGGCCCGCAAGCTCGGCAAGTCCTTTCCCGGCGTCAAAGCCCTCCAGGGCGTCGACCTGTCGCTCGCGCGGGGGTCGATCCACGCCCTGCTGGGCGAGAACGGCGCCGGCAAGTCGACCCTCATCAAGATCGTCACCGGCGTCCACCGGCCCGACGAGGGCAGCCTCGTCTTGGGAGGCGAGCCCGTCGCCCTGCTCAACACCCGCCATGCCCTGGCGCTCGGCATCGGCGTCGTCCACCAGGAGCGCAACCTCATCCCGCGCTTCTCGGTCGGCGAGAACATCATGCTGGAGCACCTCGCCGGGCGGCTGTTCAAGCCGATCGACTACGACCGGGTGCATGCCCGCGCCCGCCACTGGCTCGACCTCCTCGGCCTCGACCTCGACCCGCGCACCCCCGTCTCGGCGCTCAGCGTCGCCAAGATGCAGCTCGTCGAGATCGCCAAGGCCCTGTCGCTGCGCTCCAAGGTGCTCTTGCTCGACGAGCCGACCGCGTCGCTCACCCCGCACGAGACGGAGGCGCTGTTCGGGCTCTTGCGCAAGCTGCGCGACGACGGCGTCGCCATGCTGTTCGTCAGCCACAAGCTCGAGGAGGTGCAGGCGATCTGCGACGCCGTCACGGTGCTGCGCGACGGGCGCAACGCCTGCGAGAGCCGCAGCATGGCGGGGCTCGGGCGCCAGGACCTCGTGCGCCTGATGATCGGCCGCACCGAACAGATCCCCGACTGGACGGCGCGCGATCGCGGCGGCGAGCCGCCGGTGCTCGAACTCGAAGCGGTCTCGACGCCGCTCGGACACCGGGACATCGACCTCACGGTGCGGCGCGGCGAGATCGTGGGGCTCTACGGCCTCGTCGGCGCGGGCCGCACCGAACTCGCCAAGTCGATCATCGGCCTCCATCCGCCGACCGCGGGGCAGATCAGGATCACGGGCGAGACCGTCCGGATCCGCGACGTGGCCGAGGCCGTCCACCGCCACCGGATCGGCTATGTCAGCGAGGACCGCAAGAACGAGGGCCTCGTCCTCATCCACTCGGTGCTGGAGAATGCCGGCATCCCGCTGTGGCGCCGCCTCGCCGCGGGGGCCCGCCTGCTCACCGACCGCCGCATCCAGGCCGCCACCGAGCCCGTCATCCGCCGGCTGGAGGTGCGCACGCCCTCGCTCGACCAGATCGTCGGCCACCTTTCGGGCGGCAACCAGCAGAAGATCAGCGTCGCCAAGTGGCTCGCGACCGGCGTCCAACTCCTCATCATCGACGAACCGTCGGTCGGCATCGACGTCAAGACCAAGGCCTACCTGCACGAACTCATCCGCGACCTGTCCGACACCGGGACCGCGATCCTGCTGATCACCAGCGACATGCCCGAGATGATCGCCCTCGCGGACCGGATCGTCGTCATGAGGGACTATCGCATCCGCGGCGAGACGCCGAACACCCGGAACTACGACGAGGTCAGCGGGCGGATCATGGAGCTGATCCACGGAGAGCCGGCCGAAGCGGGCGGGGCCGAGGATGGCGGACGCGAGCCGCCCCCCACTGAGGAGACCTCCCGCGCCCGGCGCAGCGGTCAGCCGAGCCGCGTCAGCCGGTGATCAGCACGGCCCGGAAGTCGTTGACGTTGGTCAGCGTCGGTCCCGTCACGACGAGGTCGCCGAGGGCGGCGAAGAAGCCGTAACCGTCGTTGTCGGCCAGGCGGTCCCGGGCGTCGAGCCCGAGGTCGACGGCGCGGACGAGCGTGTCGGGCGACAGGAGCGCGCCGGCGTTGTCTTCGGTCCCGTCGATGCCGTCCGTGTCGCAGGCGAGGGCATGGATGCCGCCGTGTCGGTTAAGAGCTACCGCCAGCGCCAGGAGGAACTCGGCGTTCCGCCCGCCCCTCCCGGCGCCCCGCACCGTGACGGTGGTTTCGCCGCCCGAGATCAGCACGCAGGGCACCGGAGCGGGCTGGCCGTGGCGCGCGCAGTGGCGGGCGATGCCGGCCATGACCCGGGCGACCTCCGCCGCCTCGCCCTCGATGGCATCGCCCAGGATCACGGGCGTCACGCCGGCCGCGCGCGCCACCGCGGCCGCAGCTTCGAGCGAGGCCTGGGGCGTCGCGACGAGCCCGCCGCGGGTCCGCGCGAAGGCGCGGTCGCCGGGTTTCGGCGTCTCGGCGGCCGGGTCCCACAGCCGGCGCGCGACCGCGGCCGGGGGTTCGATTCCATGGCGCGCCAGCACGGCGCGCGCCTGCGCCAGCGTCGAGGGGTCCGGCAGCGTCGGCCCGGACGCGATGAGGGAGAGGTCGTCCCCGGGCACGTCCGAGATCGCCAGCGTCACGACCTCGGCCGGCGCCGCCGCGACGGCCAGCCGACCGCCCTTGACGGCGGACAGGTGCTTGCGCACGCAGTTGATCTCGTCGATCGCGGCGCCGCTGCGCAGCAGGGCCCGGTTGACGGCCTGCTTGTCGGCGAGGCCGATCCCGTCCGCCGGCAGCGCCAGGAGCGAGGAGCCGCCGCCCGAGATCAGGCACAGCACGAGGTCGTCGGGACCGAGGCCGCCGACGCGGTCGAACATGCGCGCCGCCGCGCGCTGCCCGGCGTCGTCCGGCACGGGATGGCTGGCCTCGACGACCTCGATACGGCGCAGCGGCGCCGAGGCGTGGCCGTAGCGGGTCACCACCAGACCCGAGAGGGGCGCATCGGCGGGCCAATGCGCCTCCACGGCCTGCGCCATCGCGGCGGCGGCCTTGCCGGCGCCGACCACCACGGTCCGGCCGGTCGGGGGGGCCGGCAGGTGCGGCGGCAGGCATCTCGCGGGAGCCGCCGCGTCGACGGCTGCGTGGAACATGCGCAGCAGGAGGTCACGCTCGGGTGCCGGCACGGCGAATTCCCCTCGGGAGTGAGGTCGGCGGCTCACGTCGCGGCCGCCGAGGCGCGCTGGTCCTGGCCGATCTCGTGCCCGGCCAGCGTTTCGAGGACCCGCACCATCGCGGAATGGTCCCAGCCGGCGCCGCCGGCCGCGACGGCCGCGTTGAACAGCTGCTGGCAGGCGGCCGTATTGGGCAGGCTGAGGCCGAGCGAGCGCGCGCCGGAGAGCGCGAGGTCGAGGTCCTTGCCGTGCAGGGCGATGCGGAACCCCGGCTCGAAGTTGCGGGACACCATGCGCTCGCCGTGCACTTCGAGGATGCGCGAGGCCGCGAAGCCGCCCATGAGCGCCTGGCGGACCCGGGCGGGGTCGGCGCCGGCCTTGGAGGCGAAGAGCAGCGCCTCGCCGACGGCTTCGATGGTCAGCGCCACGATGATCTGGTTGGCGACCTTCGTGGTCTGGCCGTCGCCATTGCCGCCCACGAGCGTGACGGTCTTGCCCATGAGCTCCAGAAGCGGCTTCACCCGCGCGAAGGCCCGCTCCGGTCCGCCCACCATGATGGTCAGGCTGGCGGCTTTGGCGCCCACCTCCCCGCCGGATACGGGCGCGTCGAGGTAATCGCAGCGGAGCCGGTCGATGCGGCGGGCGAAGTCCTTGGTGGCGATCGGCGAGATGGAGCTCATGTCGATCACCACCTTGCCGGCCGAGAGGCCCTCGGCGACGCCGTCCGGTCCGAACAGGACGGCCTCGACGTCCGGGGTGTCGGGCACCATGGTGATGATGACCTCGGCGCGCTCCGCGACCTCGCGGGCGTTGGAGCAGGCGAGGGCGCCGCGGTTGGCCAGCGACGCCGGCACTTTCGAGCGGTCGTGGACGACGAGCTCGTGGCCGCCGTTGAGGAGGTGGCAGGCCATGGGTCGCCCCATGATGCCGAGGCCGATGAAGCCGACCCGTGTCATGCGTTCGCTCCGAGGCGGGTGAGGGATGGCGAGGCCGGGGCGGGCGCGGCGCGGTGGGGCGCGAACCAGCCGAGCCCGGCTTCGGTCGACGCCCGGGGCCTGTATTCGCAGCCGATCCACCCGTCGTAGCCCAGCGCGTCGATGCGGTCGAAGAGGTAGGAAAAGTTGATCTCGCCCGTGCCGGGCTCGTGGCGGCCGGGATTGTCGGCAAGCTGGAGATGGCCGATCCGGTCGAGGTTCGCCGCGATCGAGGGCGTCAGGTCCCCCTCCATGACCTGGGCGTGGTAGATGTCGAACTGCAGTTTGAGGTTGTCCGAACCGACCTCGTCGATGATGGCCAGGGCTTGCCGCGTACGGTTGACGAGGAAGCCCGGCACGTCGCGGGTGTTGACGGGCTCCAGCACCAGGAGCACGCCGGCCTCGGAGAGCACCGCCGCCGCGTATCGCAGGTTGTCGACCAGCGTGCGCCGGGCCGCGACGGCGATCGCCGCCCGGCGGGACGACGCCGGCCAGGCAGTTGAGCCTCGGACAGCCGAGCGCCTTGGCGTAGGCGACGCCGCGCTCGACGCCGGCGCGGAACTCGGCGATCCGGTCGGGCCGGCAGGCGATGCCGCGTTCCCCGGCGCCCCAGTCCCCGGCGGGCAGGTTGTGGAGGACGAGGTCGAGACCGTGGGCCGCGAGGGCGTCGGCGATCCGGCCCGCTTCCACGTCGTAGGGGAACAGGAACTCCACGCCCGCGAACCCGGCGCGGGACGCCGCGGCGAAGCGCTCGAGGAACGGCCGCTCCGTGAACATCATGGTGAGGTTGGCGGCAAATCGAGGCATGGGGTCTCCTTCGGCGCCCAGGGTTGGCGGCGCGCGTGAGTTCGGAACCGAGGGACGAAGCGTCAGGAGGCGAGCGCGGGCGCAGGCGGGGGCGCGCCGACCGGCGGCGCCATGTCCTGGCCCCGGCGGGTCGACAGCGCCGGGTCGAGGCAGAGGATGTCCTCGAACTCGTTGACGCCGTCGATCTCGGTCCCCATCGCGATGTTGGTGACGCGCTCCAGGATGAACTCGATCACCACGGGGACGCGGTGCTGCGCCATGAGCGCCTCGGCCTGGGCGAAGGCGGCCTTGAAGGCGTTCGGGCTCTTGACCCTGATCGCCTTGCAGCCCAGGGCCTCCGCCGCCGCGACATGGTCGACGCCGTATCCCGGGACCGCGTCTCCCTCCGGGGCGGCGTTGATGTTGTCGAAGGCGAGGCTGACCTCGAAGTCCATCTCGAACCCGCGCTGCGCCTGGCGGATCAGCCCGAGGTAGGAGTTGTTCACGACGACGTGGAGGTAGGGAAGCTTGTGCTGCGCGCCGACCGCCAGTTCCTCGAGCATGAACTGGAAGTCGTAGTCGCCCGACAGCGCCACGATCCTGCGGTGCGGGTCGGCGGCCCGCACGCCGAGCGCCGCCGGCAAGGTCCAGCCCAGGGGCCCCGCCTGCCCGCAGTTGATCCAGTTGCGCGGCTTGTAGACGCGCAGGAACTGGGCGCCGGCGATCTGCGACAGGCCGATCGTGGTCACGTAGCACGTATCCCGGTCGAGGATCTCGTTCATCTCCTGGTAGACCCGCTGGGGCTTCAGCGGCACGGCGTCGAAGTGGGTCCGCCGCAGCATGTTGCGCTTGCGGTGCTGGCAGGACTCCGCCCATGCGGAGCGGTCCCGTAGGGTGCCGTCCCGCTTCATGTCGCGCGCGACGTCGAGGAACAGGGCCAGGGCCGCACGCGCGTCCGACACGATGCCGAAGTCGGGACCGAAGACGCGGCCGATCTGCGTCGGCTCGATGTCGACGTGCACGAACTTGCGGCCCTCGGTGTAGACCGCGATGGATCCGGTGTGGCGGTTGGCCCATCGGTTGCCGATGCCGAGCACGAAATCGGCTTCGAGCATGGTGGCGTTGCCGTAGCGGTGGCTCGTCTGCAGGCCCACCATGCCGGCCATGAGGCGGTGGTCGTCGGGAATGGTGCCCCAGCCCATCAGGGTCGGGATGACCGGCACCCCGGTGAGCTCGGCGAAGGCGACCAGGAGGTCGCTCGCGTCGGCGTTGACGATGCCGCCGCCCGCGACGATGAGCGGTCGCTCGGACGCGTTGAGCATCGCCAGCGCCTTCTCGGCCTGCCGCCGCGACGCTGCCGGCTTGTGGACGGGCAGGCTCTCGTAGGTGTCGTCGTCGAATTCGATCTCGGCCGTCTGCACGTCGATGGGCAGGTCGATCAGGACCGGACCCGGCCGGCCGGAGCGCATGACGTGGAACGCCTGCTGGAACACCATCGGCACGAGCGCCGGCTCGCGCACCGTGACGGCCCACTTCGTCACCGGTTTGGCGATGGCCTCGATGTCGACAGCCTGGAAATCTTCCTTGTGGAGCCTGGCCCGCGGCGCCTGACCCGTGACGCAGAGGATCGGCACGGAATCGGCCAGCGCCGCGTAGAGGCCGGTGATCATGTCGGTGCCGGCCGGCCCCGAGGTGCCGATGCAGAGGCCGATATTGCCGGACGCCGCGCGCGAATAGCCGTCCGCCATGTGGGACGCGCCTTCGACGTGGCGGGCCAGGATGTGCCGGATGCTGCCCCGGCGCTTCAGCGCCGCGTAGAGCGGGTTGATGGCGGCTCCGGGGACCCCGAAAGCGACCGACACGCCCTCCCGCTCCAACACGCGCACCGCCGCGTCGATCGCCTTCATCCGTGCCATGTCCCGCTCCCTCGCTCGTCGTTGGTCTTGGTGTGCCTCACCATCCCGTGTTTCGGGGCAGAGCGAAAGAGAAAGTGAAAATTTTTCCGTCATGCGGAAAATAACTACAATTGTCGTTATCTTGCAGTAGTTTAACTCCATCCGCAGTGACGGCAAATCGTCTTATCGAGCGGGTGAAAAGCGCATCATTCACGCATGGCCCGACGTCAGAAGCGGGCCCACGCAGCGCAATGGAACTCGTTCCGCATCGTGGTCCGTGCTACCGATGCCGGCAGCCGGCCAGGGAGGGCACGTTGAGAACGCCGCGAAAGAAGACGCCGTCCGGCTCCAGGCCGGCCACCCCCCGCACCCGCGCGCCGGCCGGCGCACCCCAGGAGCGCTCCGATCAGGTGCAGTCGCTGGTCCGGGCTCTCACGCTGCTGAACCGGCTCGCCGACGCCGACGGGGGCGTGTCGCTGACCGAAGTGGCCCAGCAAGTCGGCCTGTCGCCCTCGACGGCGCATCGCCTCCTGACGACGCTGGAGCAGGAACGCTTCGTCCACTACGACACCGAGCGGCGCCTGTGGTCCGTCGGCGTCCAGGCCTTCGCGACCGGCAACGCCTTCCTCAAGACCCGCGACCTCGTCGCCCTGGCGCGGCCGCACATGCGGGCGCTGATGGAGGACAGCGAGGAGACCGTGAACCTCGCCGTCGAGGACGAGTTCGCGGCCGTCTACCTCGCCCAGGTCGAGTGCCGGCAGATGATGCGCTCGTTCGCACGGCCGGGCGGACGCGTGCCGCTGCATTGCTCCAGCGTGGGCAAGGCCCTGCTGTCGGCCATCCCGGACAGCCTCCTGTCGAAGATCCTCCACCGGCAGGGCCTTCCGCGCGTGACGGTGAAGACGATCAACACGGCGGCGGCCCTGCGCGAGGACCTCGCCCGGTCGCGGGCGCGTGGCTACGCCGTCGACGACGAGGAGCATGCCGTTGGCCTGCGCTGCATCGCCGCCGTGATCTTCGACGAGAACGCGGAGGCGGCCGCCGCCATCTCGCTGTCCGGCCCCATGGCGCGCATCCCCGACGAGCGCATTCCGGTGCTCGGCGCCCTGGTGCGCAAGAAGGCCGCCGCCATCACGGCGCAGTTCGGCGGCGTCGTCCCGCCGTCCCATGCGCCGGGGAGCGCGTCCGTCGCGTGACCGCGCCGCGCTCATGGCGTCACGCGGCTCTCGAGGCTCCGGCCGCGGCGCCCCGCGCGGCGGAGCGGCCGAGAAGAAGGGTCGCGACCTCGGCGGCCACGAGGGCGGCGATCACGGCGGGCCGCTTGTCGCGCAGTCCGGTCCCGCCGATGGGCAGCACGAGCGGCGCGGCGAGGTCGGGCGCGTGGCCCTCCTGGCGCAGGTGGCGCAGGAAGCGGACGCGCTTGGTGTCGGAGCCGATCATCCCGACATAGGCCGCGTCGCGCCGGAGCAGCGCGCGCTCGGCGACCAGGAAGTCGAGCGCGTGGCTATGGGTGAGGACCACGTAGGCGGCCTCCGCCGGGGCGGCGTCCACCTCGGCCTCGGGCAGCGCGGAACAGCGCGCCGCGACGCCCTCGGGCAGACCGGCGAGCGCCTCGGGACGGCTATCGACGAGCGTGGTGCGCAGCGGCAGGGGGGCGAGCGCGGCCGCGAGCGCCTGGCCGACATGCCCGGCGCCGAACACCAGCACGGCCGGCGCCGCGCGCGAAGCGGCGGCCTCGCGCCGGCGCAGCGTCGCCAGGGCCGCGCCATCGGCGAGGCGGAGCGACACCGCGACGTGCCCGCCACAGCATTGCCCGATCTCCGGGCCGAGCGGCACCTCAAGGTCGACGCTCCGCGTGCCCTCGGCCAGCATCCGCCGCGCGCGATCGAGCGCCATCCATTCGAGCGCACCCCCGCCGATCGTGCCGGCCTGCGCGGCGCGCATCACCAGCATGGTGGCGCCCGCCTCGCGCGGGGTCGAGCCGCGCGTGCCGGCGATGCCGACCACCACGGCCGGCTCGCCCGCCGCGAGCGCGGCCTGCAGCCTCTCGGCGAGCCCGGCGGTCATGCGCCGGCACCCCGGACGGCGGTGACGGCGGCGAGGATGCGCTCGGGCGTCGCCGGCGCATCGAGGTCCGGGAAGGCCCGGCCGCCGCCCGCCGCGATCACGGCCTGCGTCAGGGCCGAGAACACCGAGATCGCCAGCATGAGCGGCGGCTCGCCCACCGCCTTCGAGCGGTGGATCGTCGCCGACGCGTTGCAGCCCTGGTCCCAGAGGGAGATCCGCATGTCGGTCGGCCGGTCGTTGGCCGTCGGGATCTTGTAGGTCGAGGGCGCATGGGTGCGCAGCCGGCCGGCGCCGTCCACACCAGAGCTCCTCGGTGGTGAGCCAACCCATGCCCTGCACGAAGCCGCCCTCGATCTGGCCGAGGTCGATCGCCGGGTTCAGCGAGCGGCCGCAATCATGGAGGATGTCGACGCGCGTCACCCGGTTCTCGCCCGTCAGCGTGTCGATGACGACCTCCGAACAGGCGGCGCCATAGGCGAAATAGTAGAACGGCCGCCCGCGGGTCGTTTCCCGGTCGTAGAAGATGTCCGGCGTCGCGTAAAAGCCCGTGGACGACAGGGACACGCGGCCGAGATAGGCCTGGCCGACGAGTTCGGCGAAGGAGATCTCCTTGTTGCCGATCCGCACCCGGTTCGGCAGGAAGGTGACGGCGTCGCGCGGCACGCCGTGGGCGCCCGCCGCGAAGTCGACGAGGCGTTCCTTGATGGCGCGGGCGGCGGCCTGCGCCGCCATGCCGTTGAGGTCCGACCCCGAGGAGGCCGCGGTGGCCGAGGTGTTGGGCACCTTGCCGGTCGTGGTCGCGGTCAGCTTCACCCGGTCGAGGTCGACCTGGAACACCTCCGCGACGACCTGGGCCACCTTGACGTTGAGGCCCTGACCCATCTCGGTCCCGCCGTGGTTCAGCACCACCGACCCGTCCTTGTAGACGTGGACGAGCGCGCCCGCCTGGTTGAGGTGGGTCGTCGTGAACGAGATGCCGAACTTCACCGGGGTGAGGGCGATGCCCTTCTTGAGGATCGGGCTGCCGGCGTTGAAGTGTTCGATCGCCTGCCGGCGTTCGCGATAGCGGGACGAGGCCTCGAGCTCCGTCACGATCTCGGCGATGACGCTGTCGGTGACCTCCATGTGGTAGGGCGTGAGCCCGCCGCCCGAGGCCGGATAGAAGTTGCGCCGGCGGACGTCGAGCGGGTCGAGGCCGCAGTCGAAGGCGATCCGGTCGATGATGCGCTCGATGCCCACCATGCCCTGCGGCCCGCCGAAGCCGCGGAACGCCGTGTTGGAGACGGTATGGGTCTTGAGGCGCCGCGACCGGATCGCCGCGGCATGCAGCGCGTAGGCGTTGTCGGCGTGGAACATCGCCCGGTCGGCGATGGCGCCGGACAGGTCCGCCGAGTAGCCGCAGCGGACGGAGTGGTCGACGTCGACGCCGAGGATGTTGCCCTCGCGGTCGAAGCCGACGTCGTAGTCGATGCGCAGGTCGTGGCGCTTGCCGGTCAGCACCATGTCGTCGTCCCGGTCGAGCCGGAGCTTGGCGGGCCGGCCCGTCTTGGCGGCGGCGAGCGCCGCGATCGCCGCGATGAGAGCCGGCTGGCTCTCCTTGCCGCCGAAGGCCCCGCCCATGCGCCGCACCTCCACCGTCACGGCGTGGTCGGGCACGGCCAGCATCTTGGCGACGTTGTGCTGCACCTCGGACGGGTGCTGGGTCGAGGAATGGACCAGCATGTCGCCGTCCTCCTGCGGGATGGCGTAGGCGATCTGCCCTTCGAGGTAGAAGTGGTCCTGCCCGCCGACGGCGATCCGACCCGCGGCGCGGCGCGGCGCGGCGCGGATCGCCGCGGCGGCGTCCCCGAGGCTCATCGCATGCGGGGGAAGGAGGTCGGCGTCGGCCTCCAGCGCCGCCGCGATGTCGATCTGGGCCGGCAGGTCCTCGTATTCGACCTCGGCCAGCGCCGCCGCCGCCCTGGCCTGCGCCTCGGTCTCGGCCGCGACCGCGAAGAGCGACTGGCCGACATACTGCACCTCGCCCTCGGCGAAGACCGGGTCGTCGCCGAAGACCGGCGAGCAGTCGTTGACGCCCGGGATGTCGGCGGCGGTGAGCACCCGGACCACGCCTGGCGCCTCGGCGACGCGCCGGACGTCGAGGCGCAGGATGCGGGCATGGGCCCGCGTCGACAGGGCGACGTAGAGGGCCAGCGTGCCTTCGAGTTCGCGCATGTCGTCGATGTAGACGGCCCGGCCGGAGACGTGCTTCTCGGCGCTGTCGTGCCGCTGGGGCGTGTGGACGGCGCCCGAGATCGCGTCGGCCTGCGAGACCGCCCCGTCGCGGAAGGCGGTCGGCGGGATGGTGCCGGCCTCGCCCCGGTCCTGGATCCGCGTCTCGCCCATCACATCACCTCCAGAACGCGGGTCGCGGTGCCCCCGGCGGCTTCGATGGCGAAGCGCCGGATGAGGTTCTTCGCGGCCGTGAGCCGGTAGCCGGCGCTCGCCCGCATGTCGTCGAGCGGCGTGAAATCCGCCGCGAGCGCGGCGGCGGCGGCCTCGGCGGCCTCCGCATCGAAGGCGCGGCCGACCAGGGCGGCCTCGGCACTCGGCGCCCGCTTCGGGGTCGCCGCCATGCCGCCGAAGGCCAGGCGCGCCTCCGTCACCCGCCCGCCCCGCTCGGTGATGCGGAAGGCGGCCATCACGGCCGAGATGTCGGAATCGAAGCGCTTGGACAGCTTGTGGCAGGCGAAGCGCATGTCGGGGGCGAGCCGCGGGACCTCGACCCGCTCGACGAACTCGCCGGGCGAGCGATCCTGCCGGCCGTAGGCGAGGAAGAAGGCCTCGAGCGGGAGGGAACGCCGCACGCCGCCCCGGTTCAGCACCAGCGTGGCGTCGAGCGCGATCAGCGCGGGCGGCAGGTCCCCGATGGGCGAGCCGTTGGCGATGTTGCCGCCGACCGTCCCGGCGGTGCGGATCTGCAGGCCCGCGAACCGGCGCATGAGTTCGCCGAGATCGGGATGGAGCTCGGCCAGAGCCCGGTGCGCCGCCCCGTGGGTCACGGCGGCGCCGATGCGCAGGCCGCCCGCAGCGTCCTCGATGCGCCGCAGGTCCGGCACGCGGGTCACGTCGATGAGGGTGCCGAGACGCCGATGCTGCTTGGTGACCCAGAGGCCGACGTCGGTCGTGCCGGCCACGATCGTCGCGTCGGGATGCGCCGCGTAGACCGTCGCGAGCTCGTCGAGCGTGCGCGGCGTGAACCACCGCTGGCCGTCGTGGGCGTAGCTCAGCATGTCGTCGTCGAGGCGGGCGAGGCGTTCGGCCAAGGCCGCCTCGCGCCGGAGCGCGTCGGCGGGCACCGGCGTTTCGGCCGCCCGCAGGCCCGCCTCCACGATGGGGCCATAGCCGGTGCAGCGGCACAGGTTGCCGGAGATCGCGTCGCGCACGGCCTGCCGGTCCGACAGGGTGCCGTTGCGCCAAGCCGTGTGGAGCTGCACGACGAAGCCCGGCGTGCAGAACCCGCACTGCGAGCCGTGCAGGTCGACGAGCGCTTGCTGCACCGGCGCGAGGCTGCCGTCGTGGTTGGCGAGGTGCTCGACCGTGCTGACGGCCCGGCCGTGGAGCGAGGGCAGGAACTGGATACAGGCGTTGACGGCGCTGTGTTCGAGGCCGCCCTGGCCGTCCGGCGCCGACACCATCACGGTGCAGGCTCCGCAATCGCCCTCGGCGCAGCCCTCCTTGGTCCCGGTCAGCCGCGCCTGGCGGCGGAGGTACTGGAGGACGGTCGTCGTCGGAGACAGGCCGGAGACCGCGTGCGGCTCGCCGCCGAGAAGGAAACGGATCGTGTCACCCATCGTGTCTTCCTTAGGGTCAGGACGGTCATGCGGGTCGCCGGGCGTGACCGACCCCGGGGTGAGACGACGGAGCATAACTCGCGGGCTCGCGAGGCGCTTCGACCGTCGCGCGAAAGGTCCACCTGTCGCGTCAGGGGCCGTGTCCGGTCAGCGGCTGGGGGCGAGGGGATCACCTGGGCGGCCCCTTCGCGGCGGCAGTCGACCGGTTCAGATGACCAGCATACGCCTCTCATGCAATTACCGGCCCATTTGAGTCACCTTCAAATCCTTTTTGATAGTCGAGTTGGGGCCGAATACAACACACTCACGGCCGAGACACCAGGAGTGTCACGACGGCACCCGCCCGCGTCGAGGACGACGCGGCCGGGTCGACGGAGACCGGCGCCGGGCGGAACCCGGCGCGTGCTCGCGGACGGGTCGGGGCGATCGTCCGCCGTCGGACCTCGCCTGCACGGCCGTGGCACGTCGGTTCAAGACAGAAAGAGCGGGCCGCAACGGTTCGCCAGGGCTGGAAACCGGAAGGACGCATCATGGATACGAGACGGATTGCGCTAGGGGCCGCGGCCCCGGCGACCCCGGGCCCGCTCGAACGGCTGTTCAAGCTCTCCAAGCACGGCACCACCGCCCGCACCGAGATGCTGGCGGGACTGACGACCTTTCTGACGATGGCCTACATCACCTTCATCAACCCGAGCATTCTCGGCGACGCCGGGATGCCGAAGGGCTCCGTCTTCGTGGCGACCTGCCTCGTCGCCGCGCTCGGCTCCGCCATCATGGCGTTCTACGCCAACTACCCGATCGCGCTGGCGCCGGGCATGGGGCTCAACGCCTACTTCGCCTACGTGGTCGTGCTCGGCATGGGCTATACCTGGCAGGCGGCGCTCGGCGCGGTCTTCATCTCGGGCCTGTGCTTCCTGGTCGTGACGCTGACCGGGTTGCGGGCGGTCGTGATCGGGGGCATCCCGCATTCGATGCGGGTCTCCATCACGGTCGGCATCGGGCTGTTCCTCGCCATCATCGCGCTCAAGAACGCCGGCATCGTGGCGGCGAACCCGGCCACCTTCGTGACCATCGGCGACCTCCACAAGCCGAGCACGCTGCTCGCCATCGTGGGGTTCCTGATGGTGGTGGTGCTGTCGGCCCGGAAGGTGCGCTCGGCGCTGCTCGGCTCCATCCTGGCCGTGACGGTGCTGAGCTTCTTCTTCGCCGGCAACGCCTTCCAGGGCGTGACCTCGCTGCCTCCCTCGATCGCGCCGACGCTGTTTGCGCTCGACATCAAGGGCGCGCTGTCGGGCGGCATCCTCAACGTCGTGCTGGTGTTCTTCCTCGTCGAGCTCTTCGACGCGACCGGAACGCTGATGGGCGTCGCCAACCGCGCCGGCCTGCTCGTCGAAGGCCGGATGGACCGGCTCAACAGGGCGCTGATGGCGGATTCCGCCGCGATCTTCTTCGGCTCGCTGCTCGGCACGTCGAGCACCACGGCCTATCTCGAGAGCGTGTCGGGGGTCGAGGAAGGCGGGCGCACCGGCCTCACCGCGCTGACCGTCGCGGTGCTGTTCCTGGCCTGCCTGTTCTTCGCCCCGCTGGCCGGCTCCGTGCCGCCCTACGCCACGGCCCCGGCGCTGTTCTACGTGGCCTGCCTCATGCTCCACGAACTCGGCAGCCTCGACTGGGACGACCTGACCGAGGTCATCCCGGCCTGCCTGACGGCGCTGCTGATGCCCTTCACCTATTCCATCGCCAACGGCGTCGCCTTCGGCTTCGTGTCCTACGCGGCGCTGAAGCTCCTCACCGGGCGGGCGCGCGACGTGAAGCCGGTCGCCTGGGTGATCGCCGCCGTGTTCCTGTTCAAGTTCTCGGCCCTGGGCGGGTCCTGAGCCGATGGGCCAGTGCGAGGGGAGCGATGCGACGATGACCATCCCCAGGCGGCCGGTCCACGCCCTGCGCGGACGCGCGGTCAGCATCGACAGGAACCCCTTCCTGCATTCGGCGCGCGACGCGCTCGTCCACCACGAGGACGCGCTCGTCGTCGTCGAGGGCGGCCGCATCGCGGCGTTCGGTCCCTACGAGGCGCTGCGCGCCGCCTTGCCGGCGGGCGTCGAGCCCGTGCATCACGAGAACGCCCTGATCATGCCGGGCTTCGTCGACACGCACGTCCACTATCCGCAGATGCAGATCGTCGGAGCCTTCGGCACGCAGCTCCTGCAGTGGCTCGACCGCTACACGTTTCCGGCCGAACTGGCCTTCGCCGACGCCGCGCATGCGGCGCGGGTCGCGCGGCTGTTCTTCCGCGAGATCCTGCGGGCCGGGACCACCACCGCCTGCGTCTACTGCACGGTCCACCCGCAGTCGGTCGAAGCCTTCTTCACCGAATCCGAGCGGTTCAACACCCGCATGGTCGCCGGCAAGGTGCTGATGGACCGCCACGCCCCCGCCGCCCTGCTGGATACGGCGCAGCGCGGCTACGACGAGAGCGCGGCGCTGATCCGGCGATGGCACGGGCGGGGCCGCCAGCACTATTGCGTCACGCCGCGCTTCGCCCCGAGCTGCACCGAGGCCCAGCTCGACGCCGCCGGCAGCCTGCTGCGCGAGCACGACGGGCTGTTCCTGCAGACCCATCTCTGCGAGACGCGGGACGAGATCGCCTGGGTGCGGGACCTGTTCCCGGCGCGGTCGAGCTACCTCGACGTCTACGCCCATGCCGGCCTCGTCGGCCCCCGCTCGGTGTTCGGCCATGCGGTCCATGCGAGCGAGGACGACTTCTGCACCTGCCACGCGAGCGGCGCGGCCCTCAGCCATTGTCCGACCTCGAACCTCTTCCTGGGCAGCGGGCTGTTCCGCCTGTTCGACGCCTTGGATCCGCGCCGGCCGGTGCGGGTCGGGCTCGGAACGGACATCGGCGCCGGCACCTCGTTCTCGCTCGTGAGGACGCTCGGCGAAGCCTACAAGGTGGCGGCGCTCCAGGGCGACAAGCTGGACGCCATCCGGGCCTTCTACCTGGCGACGCTCGGCGGCGCGGAGGCCTTGCACCTCGACGACCGGATCGGCCGCATCGCGGTCGGGATGGATGCGGACCTCTGCGTGCTCGACCTCGCGGCGTCGCCCCTGCTGGCATTCCGCTCCGGCCATTGCGACACGATCGAGGATCTGATGTTCGTCCTCATGACCATCGGCGACGAACGCCTCGTCAAGGCCACCTATGTGGCGGGCGAGTGCGTCTACGACGCGGGGCGTCCCGGCGACACGATCCTGTATCCGCCATCGAGCACGGGCGAGCGGCAACGTTGACGGCATGGCGCGGCAGGTCTGCCGCACGCGCCTGACCTCCGCCCGTTCAGGGCGCGGCGGACTCCGTGATGCGGTCGACGTTGTCCCGGGTGACGAGGGCCTGCGGCGTCTCGATCACGTGGGGGACCGTCTGCCCGACGGAGAGACGCTCGGCGACGTCGAGCGCGATGGATCCGATCAGCATCGGGAACATGTCGACGGTGCCGGTCAGGTCCCCGGCGCGGATGGAGGCGAAGGCGTCGCTCGTGCCGTCGGTCCCGAAGACACGGACGCGCCCGAGCGCCCGCTCGTGCTTGACCGCCTCGACGGCCCCGAGCGCCATCACGTCGTTGTTGCAGTAGAGGCCGACGAGGTCCGGTGTGGTCCGCAAGAGCGACAAGGCGGCCTCGTAGGCCCTCTTCCGGTCCCAGTCGGCCGCGAGGCCGGGGACGAGGTGCAGGCGCCCCGACGCCGCGACGGCGTCGCGAAAACCGGCGGTGCGCTGGACCGTCGACAACACCCCCGCCTGCCCTTCGATGACCGCGACGGCGCCGCCGACGGGCGAATGCGTCGCGAACCAGGCGCCGACGCGGGCGCCCATCGTCCGGTTCACCGGGCCGACGAAATGCGTAACGCCGTCGACCAATGCGCCGTCGACGTTCACGAGAGGGATATGGGAGGCGAGCGCGTCTGCGACGGCAGGCTTGAGGTTCGTGCCCGACTGCGGCGAGATCAGCAGGGCTCTGTAGAACCCGCCGACCATCGTCTCCATGATGGAGAGCTGCCGGTCCTTGTCGCTCTCCGTCTGAGCCGCCTGGATGTTCAGCTTGACCCCGTCGGCATCGGCGCGCCGGCGGAACCCCTCGGCGACGAGGCGCCAGTATTCGTTGGTCTGGGTCTTGGTGACGACGCCGAAATGCTGGCCCCTCACGTCCGGCGGCGGTCCGAGCGAGGTCTGGATCCGCGACCAATCCAGGCGATCGGGGTCGATATCCGGGTTGGGGACCGGCCCCTGGGCGGCCGCGACGCCGCAGGCGGCGAGCAGGCCGAGCAGCGCCCATCGCAAAGACCTCATCGTCATGACCGGTCCTCTCCGCGGCGGGCGGCGACACGCGTCCGGCCCCCCTTCCGGACCGGCGAAGAACGAGCGTCGCGAGACCCCTCGCGCCGCCGGTGACGTCAGCCCACGCATGCCGACGCCTCGGCGGCGGCCGTCTCGCCGCGATGGTCGCCGGGGCCGGGGCGGCACTCCGCGTGGCCGGACCACCGCGCGGGCCCGCCCCGGGTGAAGGCCGCGACGAGGCCGGGGACGGCGGCGAGCGGTTGCGGACGGCTGAAGAGGTAGCCCTGGACCTGCTGGCAACCGGCCTGGGCGAGGAGGCGCATCTGCTCCTCCGTCTCGACACCTTCGGCGACGACGCTCATCTGCAGCGAACGACCGATGCTGATCACGGCGCGCACGATCGCCATATTGTGGTGCTGTGCCGTCAGGTCCCTGACGAAACTCTTGTCGATCTTGACCTTGTCGAACGGGAACCTGCTCAGATAGCTCAGGGACGAATAGCCGGTCCCGAAATCGTCCATCGACGTACTGACCCCGAGCGCGCGCAGCGCATAGAGCACCTGCAGCGTCTGCTCGGTTTCCTGCAGCATGATCGACTCGGTGATCTCGAGTTCGAGCCGCCTGGCCGGCAGTCCGGACTTGAACAGCGCTGTCCTGACGTCGGTGACCAGATCCGCGACGTTGAACTGGAGCGGCGACAGGTTGACGGCGACTTTCACCGTTTCGGGCCAATGCGCGGCATCACGGCAGGCCGTGTCCAGGACCCAGGCCCCGATCTCCACGATGAGACCGGCTTCCTCCGCGACGGGGATGAACTCCGCCGGGGACACCATCCCGCGCTCGGGGTGGTGCCAGCGCAGCAGTGCCTCGAAGGCGACGACGCTGCCATCCGCCGTGCTGAGCAGAGGCTGGTAGAAGAGCTGGAACTGGCCGCCGACCAGGGCGGTGCGAAGGTCGATCTCCATCTGGCGCTTCGCCACCAGCCGCTCGTACATCTGCGGCGCGAAGGGCCGGCTGGCCGCTCCGCCCTGGGCCTTGACGGCGTAGAGGGCGAGGTCGGCCTTGATCAGCAGGTCGTCCGGGTTCTCGTTGGGGTCCGAGCTTTCGACGATGCCGATACTGGCACTGACCGACAGGGAATGGCCGGCAATGTCGAAGGGATGTTTCAGCGTGTCCAGCACGTGCGCCGCCAGCCGGCCGACCGGCTCGGCGTCCGTCTTCGAGACGCGCACGATGGCGAATTCGTCGCCCCCGAGCCGCACCACGAGGTCTCCGGCGCGGAGGGTCCCGAGCAGACGTTCCGCCACGGCGCGCAGCAGGGCGTCGCCCAGAGGATGGCCGAGGGTGTCGTTCACGGCCTTGAAGCGGTCGAGGTCGATGCAGAGCACGGCAAGCACCGAACCGGGCTCCAATCGCTTCGTCGCGCGTTCCAGGTGTTCGCGGAACAGGACGCGGTTCGGGAGCCCCGTGAGGGCGTCGTGCCTGGCCATGTGGCGCAGGCGGGCTTCGGTCAGTTGCCGCTCCGTGATGTCCTCGTAGATGGCGACCCGTCCACCGCACGGCAGCGGCTCTTCCGAGACGGCGATCGTTCGCCCGTCCTTGAGGACCTCGTTGTAGGTCCTGGTCCCCTCTCGCACGACCGGCGGCCCGCCGGACACGGGCGTCGGCCAGCGATCCGGTCCGGCGCTGTCCCCGAGCGCCGGAAACATGTCGCCGAACCGCCGATTCTGGACCAGCAGGTTGCCCTTGTCGTCGAACATGCACAGGCCCAGCGTCATGTTGTTCAACGCCGCCTCGAAACGGGAATGCTGCAGGGCGATCTCCGCCTGATGGCTCGAGGCCTGCTGCATCAGCAGGGCCTGGATGCGCCCCATCTTGTCGACGATGCTGTCCTGCATGACGGCCAGCGCGTCGAGCAGCACCCGCGTGTCGCGCGGGCCGATGCGCGGAACGCTCGTGTCGAGACCACCGCCGGCGATCGCGCTGGCGATGCCGACGGCCTGGCGAAGCGCCGGCACGATGGCGCGACTGAGGAGCAGCGTGATGGCCAGCGCGATCAGCACCGAAATGCCGAGCGCGCCGTAGATCCGGTCGCGCTGGTCTCCCGCGAAGCGTTCCACGGCGCCGCGCAGATGCAGGCCGTCCGCCGCATAGACCTGTACGGCCACGTCGAACGTCCGCTCGATGGCGGCGAAACTGGCGCGGTCCGGCCGGTCGGTCCGCGTGCTCAGGCGGGTCCGCAGGTCGCTCACGGCAGCCTGCAACTGGCGCGCGACGGCTTCGCCACGCGCCGACATCGCGCGTTCGCGCGCCCCGTCCAAAGCGTCTTCGACCGAGCGCAGTTGGTCGACCACGACGGCATTCGCGACGTCTCCCATCGCGAGATCCCGGGACACTTCCAGGATCACCGTGTGAGCTGACCTCAAATAGTTCATCGGAATGAAGGCGTCGTCGTATATTTCGAGCGCCGCACGGTCGAGTTGTCCGTAAGCAGCGAGTGACAGCAGGCCGACGAGGACCGTCATGAACGTCAGGCTCATGCACCCGCAGAACATCAGGGTCCGGATCGACACTGGCCATCGGTTCGCCACCTGGGCCGCGACGGCGCCCTTCAGCTTGCCCGGCAACGCCGCGAGACGGCCTCGCAAGTCGTCGAGGCCCGCGAAGGTGGGCCGCGACTTCGCCGCAAGCGCGTGGATCGAGTTTTCGGCGTCCAAGACGGTCCCCATTGCGGCACCAGTCCATCAACATGAAAGCTATTCAATAAAATTTGGTTGCATCATAAGATATGGCAGAGACCCGCCGCCATCGCGCATCGGACCTTGCGGTTGGATGAGGGAGAAAGGAACGGCTCGTCTTCACCCATGGATAGTGACACCCGTTAGACGCGGGTCCGAATAGGGTCCGGGCGCCGGGAAACGGGTTCGATGACGGGCCAGCTCGGGGCTCTGGCCCCGGCACGGTCAAAGAACGCTACGGGACCTCAGCTGAAACCGGCCCGCGACGGCGCGGATACATGGATGTGGAGTGCCTGGACGACACGCGTCAGCCGGCGTGCCTCCGCCACAGGGCGACGTAGCGCTCCGCGTGGTCGCTGAAGCTCGTGTAATCGACCAGCAGTTCCGCGCCGGCCTTGATCAGCTCGCGGGCGACGAAGTTGATGTCGCGGTCGCAGACGATGTTGGGCCGATCGGAATGGTTCATGTACCAGGCGGTCGTCATCCGGTTGAAGTCGGCCGGAGCCACATAGGCGCCGTCGACGAGGGGACAGAAGTCGAGATACATCTGGCGCAGGTCGGGATCCGAGATGGCGTCGACCACCGCGGCGGGAACCCGGGCCGTGCCGCTGGCCTCTCCGCGGAACGGGTCGCATCCCGGCGGGATGTCGCGGATCGCGAAGACGCCGATGCCCTTGCCGGGCGACACCCGCAGGCGCGCGTAGAGGTTGTCGTGCGGGAACGCCACGGAGGGCTCGGTCATCGGGTCGGCGCCTGCGGGTGCTGCGGATCGAGGAAGCCCATCCGCTCGACCTCGGCGAGCTGGCCGGAGATGAGGCGGGCGCCGATGTCGTTGCGGTAGCGCAGGTTGGGGATGACGACGCGCCCGGCCAGCCGATAGGCCGCCCGCTGGGCCTCGGGCAGCGTGCCGCCGGTTCCCGTGACGACGAGCGTCCAGCCATGGTAGCCGGCGGTCACGAGCGTGTCGCCTTCGAGACCCATCTCGCCGAAGTGGAGGTTGCGGCGGTCCTCGTCGGTGAGGTCCCCGTCGAACAGGACCGGCAGGCCGATGGGCTCGGGCACGTAGGTGCGGATGAAGGGGAACGGACGCGTCGTCACCACGATGCCGACCGCGAAGCCCGGCGCGGTCTCGAAGGCGAGATCGGAGCGGGTCACCATGGCCTTGAACAGCGTCGCCCAGGAGGTCTTCTGCAGCGGATCGAGGATGGCGTAGCCGGGATAGCCGAACCGGCAGGTGAACTCGAGCGGCCAGATCCCGTGCGCGTTGACGATCGTGTTGAGGTTGATGTAGCCGCAATAGCCGTGCTGGCGCAGCAGCGGCGCGAGGCGGGCCAGGGTGCGCTCGAAGAAGGTGCCGGTCCGCGAATAGGTCACCACCGTCCCCATCTCGCCCGTCAGCTCCCCGAGGTCGCCCGGAAAGAAGTGCTTGTGCTCCCAATCGAGGCAGGCCGGCGTGAGGAACCGGACGCCGTCGAAATAGGCGCCGACGCCCATCTCGATGCCCTCGACATGGTCCATCAGCACGAAGGGGATATGGGTGCGGCCCATCAGGCGGAACTTCGCCGCCAGCATGGCGCGCAGGTCGCGGCCGTCGGCGAGGCGCCCCACATAGGTATCGGCCGCGCCGAACCCGTCGCCGTTGAACTTGAGGACGTAGCGTCCGGGCCGCCGGGCGAGGAACTGCTCCGCCTCGGCCAGGGTCTCGAACTCCCAGACGGCCGCGACCTGCAGGCCGAGGTCCCGCAGCACGCGCTGGGCATAGGCACGGTCGTTCTCGAGCCGGTCGCCGAAGGCGCTGCCGCCGATGACGTTGAAGCCCTCGCTGCGCAGGGCGTCCTGGCGCGTCCCCCGGGCGTAGGACACGTTCTCGAACAGGACGATGCCGTCCTGCCCGGCCTCGCGCACCCAGGGCAGGTCGGCGTCCCAGTCGTCCGTGCGCGGCACGAGGCCGGCCAGGGTGCCGTGACATTGCGGTTCGGAGACGAAGACGCGGACCTCGTGGCCCTCCTGGGTGAGGCGGAGATAGAGGGCGCTGAGGTCGCAGTAATCGCCGATGCCGAGAAATCGCATGTGCACCTTCCGAGCCGCGAAGAAGCGCCGTCCCGCGCGACCCCCGGGAGGGGGGCGCGGAACAGGGGCGAGCCCCATTCGGTTCGCCACACTCCGAACCCTGCGAACCGCCCCATGTTCCTGATCCGCACCCGCATCGGACCGAGCCAGATCCACGGCATCGGGGTCTTCGCCCTCGACGCGGTGCCGGAGGGCACCCTCGTGTGGCGCTACGAGCCGGATTTCGACCGTATCGTGACCCGCCAGGAGGCCGAGAGCGCGCCGGCCGCCTTCCGGGCCTATCTCGACGCCTATGCCTATCCGTCGGCCGATCTCGGCGGCGCCACGCTGCTGTGCTGCGACCACGCGAAGTTCCTCAACCACAGCGACACGCCCAACACCGTCGAACGGCCCTTCGCCTCGCTGGCCTGCAGGCCCATTGCGTCAGGCGAGGAGATCACCTGCCACTACGGGTCCTTCTGCGTGGGGTGGCGAGGTTTCGACGGCTGAAGCGCTCCGGGCTCCGGTGGCGGCGCGCGAGCCTCGCCGCTGGCGTGGTCGAACGCCAGGGTCTGGCGGGCGCGGACGAAGGCGGTCGCCTCGGGGCCCGACCAGGGGCCGGCATAGCCGAGCCGCTGCGCCCGCCCCCCGGCCCACCAGCCCTGGCCCGGGAGCCCGTCCGATTCCCGCACGACCAGGACGGCCAGTTCGGGCTCGCCGGAGCCGCGGGCGACCTCGTCGATGGCGTCGAGCGTCTTGCAGACCGCGCGCATCTTCGGGCGGCTGAAGCGATGGCCGAGCGTCAGCAGGAGTTCGGAATAGCTCACCGTCCTGCGCTGGCGCGCCGAGGCGATGAGGACCGCGCGGATGTGGTCCATGTCGGAGAGCGGCACGGCCGCGAGGGTCGGGATCTGCGAGACGCCCGTCATGGTGGTCGGTCCTCCGCAGCATCGGGCGGCCGCGCATCCTCGCTTCATCGCACGCATCCCCGGTCCGGTGAACCGCCCCCGCCGGCCCGCTGTCGCGACGAGGGACCGCCCGAAGGTTGCGTCGCCGCGATCGTCGATCCGCACTGGACGTGATGCGCGCCGATGCTGTATCGAACCGCTCCGTCGTGGGTCGTCGCGGGGGCAGGCGACCGGCCATGGGGAGCGCGCATCACGGCAAGTCCGCAGCGTCGTTGGGAGGACGCCATCACCGATGACGAGAGCGCGGCCCGAGGGCCGGATCGGCCCTTGCGTCCCGAGCCGCTCGCGACGGACGGGACGGCCCTGACGGACGCGGCGCGGGACACCGCGTCGACGCTCGAAGCCGCGCTCGAACGCGAGACGGCGCGGCGCGAGGCGGCGCAGCGCGACGCCGAACGCGCCAGGCAGAACCATGAGGACGCCTACGAGCGTCTCCTCACCCGGTGCCGGCAACTCCAGGACGAGAAGCTGCGCTGGAGCGAGGACGCCCGTCGCGGCGGTCTCGCCGCGGCGGAGGCAGGGGCCAAGGCCGAGCAGGAGCATCGGGACGCGATGGCGCGTCAGGCGCTGGCCTTCGAGCAGGAGCGGGCTCGGGCCGAACAGGCGCTCCAGCGCGCCCACCTCGACGAGCGCACCCGCCTGGCGGCCGACCACGATCGCGCGATCGCCGAGGCGGACGACCGCCTGCATGCGGCGCGCCGCGACCTCGCCCAAGCCGAAACGGAGTTCCGCATCGAAGCCTACCGCCTGTCGTCCCTGGTGGCCCTGAAGAGCCAGGACGCCGACGAGGCCACTGCGGAGGCCGAGGCCGCGCGCCTGCAGCTCCGCCTCGTCCTGGCCTCCACGAGCTGGACGCTGACACGCCCCATTCGCGTGGCGAGCCGCCTGCTCCGCCGCGCCGCGCGGGCGCCGCGCCGCCTCGCGCGGGCGCTGCGGCCGGAGCCGCCGTGAGGGCGGACGCCGTCCCGCGGGCCGCCGGGAGACCTGCCCCATGGCGCTGACCCCCCTCGACCGCCTCCTCGGCCTGCCGTTCTTCTCGGAAGCCGATTACCTCGCCCTCAACCCGGACGTCGGCGCGGCTGGCCTCGCGGCAGGCGACCACGCGCTGCGCCACGGCATGGCGGAAGACCGCCCCCTGTTCCGCCCCGAGCGCCTGGCCCAGGCCTGGGGCCGGGCCGTCCTGGCGACCGGCGAGGCGCCGGCCCCGGCGCCGCCGAGCCTGCGCGGCCGGGCGGAGCCCGACGCGCCGGTGTCGGTCCTGGTCAGCAGCTGGAGCGACCCCGCCGACCTGTTGCTCGCCGCGAGCATCGTCGAGGCCCTGGCGGCGGCCGGGATGCCCGCCGGACTCGCGGACGAGACGAGCGACCCCGACCCCGGCGCGGGCTGCCGGATCGTGGTCTCGCCGCATGTCTTCTTCGCAAGCGGCCTCGGAACGCTGTGGGCGGACCGCGGTACGGTCGAGCGCTGCCTGCTGCTCAACACGCTCTCGCCCCATCATGCGGCGTTCCCGCGTGCCCTGCCCTACCTCTTGCGGGCGCGCGGGCTCCTCGACGTCTCGCCCCAGACGGCGCATCTCCTGGGGCGTTCCGGCGCCCCGACGCTCCACCTGCGCGTCGCCGCCGCCCCGCGCCGGCGCTGGCTCGAGGAGGGCGACGTCGACCACCCGCTGGTGCGCGCCCTGCCCCCGGCCGGACGGAACGCCGGTTTCGACCCCGAGGCCTGGGAAACGCGACCGCTCGACATCGCCTTTCTGGCCACCAACACGGCGCGGCGTTCCCGCACCCTGCAGCGCAACGCGGCGCTGCTGGCCCGCCATCCGTCCTTCGTCTATGTCGCCCAGCCGGGCCGCGACGCGCTCGACGACAGCGTGGCGCGACGCCATCACGTCCGCATCGCCGGCCACGTGTCGGGCCAGGCGCGGCTGACGCTGCTGATCGCCGAGGACGGCTTTCCGGCCTTCGACTGGCTCCGCTGCATCGCCTCGGCCATGGCGTCGGGATCGGTGGTGGTCAGCGACAACACGTCTCCGCACCCCGACTACGCGGTCGGCGTGCATTACTTCCAGGACGATGCCCGGCACCTCGGCGAACTGTGCCGGTGGCTGGTCGAGGAGCCGGATGGGCGCGAGGCGGCGCTGGCGGCACGGGCCCGGGCCTTCGACGTGCTCGGCCGCTCGGCGACCGCGCTGGCCGCCGACCTGCGGGCGTTCCTGGCGTCCCTCCCGCCGGCCGCATCGTGAGGTCCCCGCCCATGCCCGCGCCGCGCACCTACGACCAGGCCTTCCTCGACGAGCGGAGCCCGGAACCGCGGCCAGACGCCGTGACGGTCGCGGTCAGCCTCTATCATTACGCTCATTTCGTCGAAGCCGGCCTCGAGTCCGTCCTCGCCCAGACGCATCGGGCCATCGAGCTCGTCATCGTCGACGATCATTCGACGCAGGACGCGTCGCTCGAGACGGCCCGGGCCTGGTGCCAGCGCAATGCGGCGCGTCTCGATCGCTGCACGCTGCTGCGTCACACCGCCAACCACGGCCTCGCGGCGGCCCGCAACACCGCCTTCGCCCAGGCCCGGACCGATTACGTCTTCGTGCTCGACGCCGACAACCTGCTCTACCCGCGCGCGCTGGAGCGGCTGCTCGCCGCCGCGCGCGAGGGCGCCTACGACGCCGCCTATTCGCAGCTCGAGCTCTTCGGCGACCAGCACGATCTCGGCCAGGCGGACGTGTGGAGCCGCCGGCGCTTCCAGCGCGGCAACTACGTCGATGCCATGGCGCTGATCCGGGTACGCTCGTGGCGCCAGGTGGGTGGCTACTCGCATATCGAGGGCGGCTGGGAAGACTTCGACCTCTGGTGCAAGTTCGTCGAGGCCGGGATGGTGGGGCTCTTCGTCCCCGAGGTCCTGTGCCGCTACCGGGTCCACGGGCGTTCGATGCTGCGCACCGATACCGTGGCGGTGACCGAGGCCCTGAAGCTCGAGATGAGCCACCGCCACCCCTGGCTGACGCTGTGAGGCGGCGCGCCGGTTGGACAATGCCCTCGGAGGACACATCTCCTGGCCTGACGGAGCGAAGAGCCGCCGGCCCGCGCGGCCGCTCCGCCCGCGAAAGGATCCTTCATGCCGGACTACACCTTGGCGGTCGGCACTCACGACCCGCACGGTTTCGCGGCGGGCGGCGACCAGGAGGCCATCCGGGCCGCGGTCGCCCATATCGAGACCCGCTACCCGGACGACATCCGGCACATGCCGCAGGACGTCGTGACGCTGATGGGTCCGGCGGGGCTCGTCACGCGGCCGAGCGAGCGCATCGACGAGTTCCTGCGCCGCAGCCCCGGCCCCCACGCCGGCATCGATACGGACCGGCTCCAGCCCGGCGATACCAACACGCCGGACTGCAACGGGAGCTGACCCCGCGGCGTCATTGCCCGGCCATGACGGGACGGAGGGTGGGGATCGATGGTGCGCCACCACCCCCTCCCTCGACCGATCTCACTCCGCCCTCTCCACAGTCATGCCCGGGCTTGTCCCGGGCACCCACGCCGGCCCGCGCCATCGCGGGTACTCGGTCCGGGCCGGAGCCGCCCGGGGCTCGGAGTGGCGCGGCGCGGCGTGGGTGGCCGGGACAGGCCCGGCCATGACGGTACGGAGGGTGGGGATCGATGGTGTGCCGCCACCCCCTCCCTCGACCGATCTCACTCCGCGCCCTCCAACAGTCTTTGCCCGGGCTTGTCCCGGTCACCCACGCCGGCCCGCGCCGTCGCGGGTGCGCGGACCGGGCCGGGGCCGTCCGGGGCCAGGAGCGGCTCGGCGCGCCGCACTGGAGCCGACCTCCAGGGTCGGTGACGGCCTCTAGACCGGGCGGGTCGCCCGGCCCTCGGCGCGGCCTGCCACGAGATAGTGGATGAGCGGATTCTGGCCCGAGGCCGCGATGGCGGGGTGGCGCTGCAGGTACCAGGTCGTGTCGAACTGCCGCGACGGATGGCACCCGCGTCCGCCGTGCAGGATGAAGTCCGCCAGCGGGTTCAGGTCCTGGGCGGCGCAGCGCGGGTATTGTGCCGCGTACCAGTCCGTATCGAACCAGGGGTTGGGGTCGAGCCCGCGCGCGGCGCCGTGCTCCATGTAGTGCCGCAGCGGGTTGATGCCTGCGCGCTCCTCCGCGGGGAGCTGCCCGAGGTAGAAGTCGGGGTCGAACAGCGGATGGGGCGCCCGCCCCTCGGCGTGGCCGATGGCGATGAAATGCGCGAACGGGTCCTCGCCCGCCGCGACGACGTCGGGGTTGAGGCGCGCGTAGAAGGCGGCGTCGAACAGGCCCGCGGCGAGCAGGCGGTAGGTGGGGTTGTCCGGATCGACGGCGTTCGTGGCGTTGCACAGGGTCCCCGCCGCCTGCCCCACCCGCAGGTAGTGGATCAGGGGGTTCTCGTCGTCGTCGGCCGCCATGGCGTGCGACCGGTACCAGCGCGACTGGAACACCGGCGACGTGTCGTGGCGCGGGTGGTCGAGGTAGTCGATCAGCGGGTTCGTCGCATAGGGGGCGTCGCCGAGGTAGCGGGCCACGTACCAGGCGGTGTCGAAGAGCGGGTTGGGGTCGCGGCCCTCCGCGGCGCCGACCTCGAGGAAATGGACCAGCGGGTTGAGCCCCGCCTCGGCGACGTCCGGGGATGCGGCGAGATAGGCGTCGCCGTGGAACAGCGGATGGGGACGGCGGCCTTCGGCGCCGCCCCAGTCGAGGTAATGGGCGAGGAGGTCGGCGTCGCTGCCCGCAAGGTCGGGATGGCGCGTCCGGTACCAGGAGGCGTCGAAGAGGCGCGAGGAGGCGAGCCGCGCCAGCCGGGCGCGGCGCGAGCGGGCCTCCGGCGCGAGCCGCACGACGGTGGGATTGGAGTCCAGGGTGATCGCCATCGCGTGCCTCGTGCCTCGACCGCCCGTGTCGGGACCCGCGTCGCGAGGCTGCTTACCACCACGGTCGGCCCGGCGGCAACGACCGGGGCCGGCGTGGGCGCGGGCTCAGCCGCAGAGCGCCATCGGCGGCGACGCGCCCGGCGCTTCGGACAGCACGCAGCGCCCCCGGCCCTGTTTCTTGGCCCGGTAGAGGGCCGCATCGGCGCGGCCGAGCAGCGGCGCGAGCCCCGGCCCCGGTGCCCCGACGGCGATCCCGGCGCTGCTGCCGGTGGCGAGGCCGGGGATCACGTGGCCGAGCGGCATCCGCAGCCGCTCGACGAGGCGCCGCGCGAGGGCCAGCGCCTGGAGGTCGAGACGGCCCGGATCGCCGCTCAGCAGCACCACGAACTCGTCCCCGCCGACCCGGGCCACGCTGGCGCCCGGCGGCAGGGCCTCGCGCAGCCGGGCCGCCACCTCCCTCAGCAGCGCATCGCCGCCGTCGTGCCCGCAGCCGTCGTTGACGGCCTTGAAGCCGTCGAGGTCGAGGTAGATCAGGGCCAGGGCGTGGCCGCGGGCCTGCGCCTCCGCTTCGGCCTCGGCGAAGAGTTCGGCGAGGTGGGTGCGGTTGGCGAGACCCGTCAGCGCATCGTGGCGCGCCATGTGGGCGATCTCCTCCGTGCAGCGCGTGAACTCGATCTGGCGCGCCCGCGCCTCGAAGAGTTCGACGGCCGTGGCGGCGAGGTCCGACAGGAGGCGCCGCTCGTCCGGCGAGAAGCCTGGCGAGGGCACGGGGTCGAGCACGCAGAGCGAGCCGACCCGGACGCCGGAGGGCGTCACCAGCGGCGCGCCGGCGTAGAAGCGCAGATGCGGCGGCCCCGCCACCACCGGGGCGGCGGCGAAGCGGGGGTCCTGCGCGGCATCCGCCACGACGAAGACGTCGTCTCCCGCGATCGTCTGCTCGCAGAAGGCCATGCTGCGCGGTATCTCGGTCGCGTCGACGCCGAACCGCGATTTGAACCAGAAGCGATCCCGGTCCGCCAGCGCCAGCGTGCAGACCGGGCGTCGCAACACCTGGGCGGCGATGCGGGTGATCCGGTCGAAGTTGGGTTCCGGCGGGGTGTTCAGGATCTCGTAGCGGCGCAGCGCCTCGGACCTCGCCATCTCTTCACGCTTCATCGTCATCGCTCACCGCCGAACCGGATCGGTACGCTCCGGCGATGGCGCGCCCGGGCGGGCGCTCCGCGACCGGGACCATTGCATGCCGATAGCAGCCAAGCGTTGCGGGCCCGTGAGCGGAATGGCTCGCATTGTCGCGATCGCGCGCGGTCTCCCGCGGGCGAGCCGCCGTCACTCGCCGGCGAGCCAGCGCGCCATCCAGTCCGTGCCCTGCCCGGGGCGCGCCAGCGTGGCGGCCAGCCAGGGCAGCAGCACCTCGGCCTCGCCCTTGAGCGTATAGGGCGGGTTGACGACGACGAGGCCCGAGCCGGCGAGCGGCCCGGCGTCGGGGTCGCCGACCACGAGATGGAGCTGGAGGATGCGTTTCAGGCCGGCGGCCGCGAGGCCGTTGCCGAACCGGCCGACCGCGACGCGGTCCTTCAGGGGATACCAGGCCATGTAGGTGCCGGTCGGCCACTTGTCGTAGGCCCGCGTCACGCCCGCGAGCAGCGCGTCGAACTCGCCGGTCTTCTCGAAGGGTGGGTCGACGAGGACGAGACCCCGGCGCTCGGGCGGCGGCAGGACGGCCTTCAGGGCCGCGTAGCCGTCGCCGGCCAGCACCCGCACCCGCCGGTCCCGCCCCATGGCGCGCTTCAAGGCTTCGCCATCGGCCGGGTGGAGCTCACAGAGCGTCATCCGGTCCTCGGGCCGCAGCACCCATTGCGCCACGGCGGGCGAGCCGGGGTACTGGCGCCAGGTGCCGTCCGGGCCGCGCGGCCCGACGGCGGCGAGGTAGGGCGCGAGGAGCTCGGCGATGTTTGGCGGCATCGGGGCGGCCGCGAGCCGGCCGATCCCCTCGCGCCACTCGCCCGTGCGGCTCGCCTCCTCGCCCGACAGGTCGTAGACGCCGAGGCCCGCGTGGGTGTCGACGAAGCGCAGCGGCGCGGGCTTGGCCGTCATATAGGCGAGCACGCGCGCCAGCAGCGCGTGTTTGACGACATCGGCGAAGTTGCCGGCGTGGAAGGCGTGGCGGTAGTTCATGGCGCCAGCCCTTACGCGGTTTCCCGCCGCGCCGCACCCCGGTCCCGGCGGGCCCTCAGCCCTGGCGCCCCCCGTGCGACGCGGTCCGGCCGGCCTCCGCCACGGGCTCCCCGCCCTGCGGGGCCGCGATGCCGATGCGCAGCGTGGCGGCGTTGAACTTGATCCATTCCCACAGGAGCAGGCGGGCGCTCGCCGAATCCGTCCACCAGGGATGCTGGCGGCCGTGCTCCGACACGACCGGGTAGGGCATCAGTTCCACGTCGGGCAGGACCGAGCTCATCTCGGCGAGGGCCCGCGGCATGTGGTAGTTGGACGTCACCACGATGAGCGAGCGGATGTGGTTGGCCCGCACCCAGCGCTCCGTCTCGGCGGCATTGCCCACCGTGTTGGCGGCATCGTAGCCGAGCGCGATGCAGCAATCGATGAGGCCGCGTGCGGCGGGCGTCCGCTTGATGATCTCGCCCGGCGTGGTGGCGGGGTTGACGCCGGTGATCAGCAGGCGGTCGGCATGGCCTCCGGCCAGCAGATCGACGGCGTCCGAGATGCGGTCGGCCCCCCCGGTGAGCGCCACGGCGCCCTCGGCATGACGGTTGACCGGCGTCTCCACGGCGGAGATCCGGTCGAGGAAGGACGAGAAGCTCCAGGCGAGGCCGAGCCCACCCACGAGGCAGAGGCTCAGGCCGAGCGTCGCCACCGTCAGGATCCTGCTCACGCCCCGTCCTGTCCCGCTGTCCATGCCCGATCTTCGCCGCCCCATGGTGTCCGGCTGGTTAACGCGCCGGCCTCTCGAACGTTCGCATGCCGCCCGGACGATCGCCAGGGGCGGCCGAGGATCGCGTGGCCGATGAACGCGGACCCCGCGCGGGCCCGACCTGTCGGGACCTGCCCCGCCGTCATTCCAGCCCGCGCAGGTGGCGGAATACGATGGTGCGCGACATCCAGCCCGTCGCGAGGGCGGTGCCGACCGCGATGAGGGCGATGGCGGCGTAGCCGCGCGGGCCGAGTGCGAAGGTGCCGAACAGGGCCTCGACCTCGTCGGCCCCCGCGCCGGCGAGGCGCGAGGTCACGAGGTTGGCGAGCAGGAAGGCCAGGGCCGCGAGGCCGCCCCCCACCCCGGCCCCCTGGAGCCCGAGGCGCAGGAAGTGGCGCTGGAACTCGCGGGCGATGAACCGGTCCTCGGCGCCGACGAAATGCAGGACGCCGATGATCTCGCGGTTCCCCGCCATCACGCCCCGGGTCGCGAAGGCGACGGCGAGGCCGAGCGCGGTCAGCACGAGGCACGCAGACGAGGCCGGCGATCCCGACCAGCGTGTCCGCCATGGCGGAGAGGCGTCCCTGCCAGGCGCCATGGTCGTCGAGCGCGGCGTCGGGCAGGTCCGCCGCCAGCGCGGCCCGCAGGGCCGGCGCGTCGAGGTGCGCCCCGGGCGCGAGGCGCAGGACGACGAGGCGCGGGATCGGCAGGTCACCGAGGTCGAGCGTCGCCGCCGAGCCAGGGTTCCAGAAGCTTCTGGGCGCGGGCCTTGTCGAAGGGCTCGGCGGCGGCGACGCCGGGCGCCGCGCGCCGCGATGGCGGTGGCCCGGGCGACGTCGGCGTCGACGTCGCGGCCCGGCGCCGGCAGCACCTGGACGGTGGCCTCGCGCGCCACCGAACCCTGCCAGTCGCGCGAGGTCCCGGCGACCAGCACGGCGGCGCCGGCCGCCAGCGAGGCCAGGAACGTCATGATGGCGATCACCGTCACCAGCGCCCGGCCCGCGATGGAGGCGGCGGGCACCAGCGGCACGGGGCGGCGGCGGCGGCCCGCGGCGGCCGGGGCGCCTCCCGCCGCGTCACTCATAGACGGTGAGCCTGCGGTCGCCGAGCACGAGGCGGCGCACCTGGCTGAACTGGTCCATCAGCACGAGGTCGTGCGTGGCGATCACCACCGAGGTGCCGGACCGGTGGAGTTCCATGAACAGGCGCAGCAGGCGGCGCGCCAGCGGCGGATCGACGTTGCCGGTGGGCTCGTCGGCGAGCAGGAGTTCGGGCCGCACGATCAGGGCCCGGGCGATGGCGGCGCGCTGCTTCTCGCCGCCCGACAGCACCTGGGGCAGCGCCCCCATGCGCTCGCCGAGCCCCACCCAGCGCAGCAGTTCCACCACTTCGGCCCGGTAGCTCGCCTCCTCGCGGCCCTGCACGCGCAGCGGCAGCGCGACGTTCTCGTAGGTGGTGAGGTGGTCGAGCAGGCGGAAGTCCTGGAACACCACGCCGATGCGCCGCCGCAGGCCCGTCACGTCGTCCTTGCCGAGGCGTCGCGGCATCGCGGCCGAACAGCGTGATGAGCCCGCGGGTGGGCTTGAGCGACAGCAGCATCAGCCGCAGCAGCGTGGTCTTGCCGGCCCCCGAGGGCCCGGTGAGGAACTGGAAGCTCTGCGGCGCGATGGCGAAGGACAGGTCCTTCAGGACCTCGGCGCCCATGTCGTATCGCAAGCCGACGTTTTCGAAGCGGACCAAAGCCTTCCCCGAGCCCCATCCCAATCCGGTCCCCGTCATAGCACGGGCCGGGTAACGGCGCCTTAACCACGACGCCGTCCAATGAACGCCAGGGACGCGGCACCGCGCCCCCCGTCCCCCACCCTGGCTGCCCGACCCCCCATGCTGATCCGGTGCCCGACCTGTTCCAGCGACTACGACCTCGCGCCCGACCTCCTGACGGACGGCCGGATCCTGCGCTGTGCCCACTGCCGCGACGCCTGGGTCCACCGCGGCGCGGCGACGCGCGTCCTGCCGGCGTCGCCGGACCGGGCCGAGATCCGCGCCGAAGCCGGCTTCTCGCGCGGCGGCCCGTCCCGCCCCGGCGGGTCGCCGCACCGGGCCTCGCCGCGGCGCCGCCTCGCCGCCCCGCCCGCCGGTGCCGTGGCGGCGCTGGTCGCCGTGGCGGTCCTGAGTGGCGGCATGGCGGCGGTGGCCGGCAAGGCGCGGCTCGTCGCGGCCTTCCCGCCGAGCGAGGCCGTCTTCGCCACGCTTGGCCTGCCGGTGAACCTCAGCGGCCTCAGCCTCGGCGAGATCCGCTCGACCGTGGTCAGCGGCGACGGGCCGGCGACCCTGACGCTCGAAGGCCACATCACCAACCTGCGCTCCGACCCCACCCCGGTGCCGGCCTTGCGCATCGCGGTGCGCGACAAGAGCCAGCGCGAGCTCTATTACTGGACCGCTCCCGCGCCGAAGGCCCAGCTCGCCGTGGGGGAGACGGTCCTGTTCCGCAGCCGGCTTTCCGCCCCGCCGCGCGAGGGGCAGGACCTCGCGGTCAGCTTCGCCGAGGGTCCCACGGGACCCCGGCATGCGGCCGAGCGGCATGTCGCCGAGGTGCTGCCGGGCGACAGGTGACCGTCGTGAGTGAGCCCGCCATCCGCACCCTCTACGACGCGCAGAGCATCGCGGACCGCACGCGCGCCATGGCGGACGAGATCGCCGCCGCGGACCCGCGAGACCTCCTCGCCGTCGCGGTGCTCAAGGGCTCCTTCATGTTCGCCGCCGACCTGCTGCGCGCCCTGCATGCCGCGGGCCTGGCGCCCCAGGTCGAGTTCGTCCACCTGTCGAGCTACGGCGCCGGCACGCAATCCTCCGGCACCGTGACGGTGGTGCGGGACATCGATTCCGACGTCGCTGGCCGCGACGTGCTGCTCATCGACGACATCCTCGAATCCGGCCGCACCCTGGCCTTCGCGCGCGACCTGCTGCTCGGCCGGGGCGCCCGGCGCGTCCTCGTCGCCGTGATGCTGGAGAAGCCCGGCAAGCGGGCCGTGACGCTGGAGGCCGACTTCGTCGGCTTCTCGTGCCCGGACCTGTTCGTCGTGGGCTACGGCATGGATGCGGCGCACCGCTTCCGGCAGCTGCCCTTCATCGGCGTCGTCGTCGGGGAGTGAAGGCCGCCGCCGCGGTTGAAAGCGGAACGAAAGCTGAAGCGCCGTAGGGTGGCGCCGTGATCGAGGACCCGCCCGAGAGCGGAAGGCCACGATCGCGGGGAGGACACCATGCAACGGCATCGCGCGACCGCGACCAAGGCGAGGCCGTCCGCGCCCGCGCCCTTCGGGCCGCCGATCCCCGCCCCACCCGTCCGCACCGACACCGCCGCGGCGCCCGACGAGCGCCGCCCGGCGCCGCGGCGTGGCGGCCATGCGCCCACGACGAGAAACCACAGGGAGAGAATGATGAAGACGAGGGGTCCGACGACCGTCCTGGCCGCGCTGGCGCTGTCCGCCGCCCTGCTGCCCGCCCTTCCGGCGCTGGCCGCCGACAAGATCAGCGTCATCGTGGGCGGCATGGAGAAGCAGATCTACCTGCCGCCCGTGCTCTGCGAGCGGCTGGGCTTCTTCAAGGAACAGGGCCTCGACGTCGAACTCGTCAACAGCCGCGCCGGCGTCGAGGCCGAGAACGAGTTGCTGGCCGGCGCCGTGCAGGGCGTCGTGGGCTTCTACGACCATGCCATCGACCTGCAGGCCAAGGGCAAGTCCATCACCTCCATCGTCCAGTTCAGCGAGGCCCCGGGCGAGGTCGAGATGCTGTCCGCCAAGGCCGGATCGGTCAAATCCCCCGCCGACCTCAAGGGCAAGACGCTCGGCGTGACGGGGCTCGGCTCCTCGACCGATTTCCTGACGCAGTTCATCGTGACGCGGGCCGGGCTGAAGCCGGGCGAGTTCACGCTTCTGCCGGTGGGGGCCGGCAACACCTTCATCGCCGCCGTCAAGCAGGACCAGATCCAGGCCGGCATGACCACGGAGCCGACCATCGGGCAGCTGCTCAAGATGGGGGCGGCGAGCGTCATGGTCGACCTGCGCACGCCGGAGAGCACCCGGGCGGCGCTGGGCGGCCCCTATCCGGCGGCCTCCTTCTACGTCCAGTCCACCTGGCTCGAGACCCACAAGGACGAGGCGCAGAAGCTCGCCAACGCCCTGGTCAAGACCATGCACTGGATCCACGACCACTCGCCCGACGAGATCGCCGACCAGATGCCCAAGGACTATTACGTGGGCGACCGGGCGCTCTACGTGAAGGGCCTCGCGGACGGCAAGGCCATGTTCACGGCGGACGGCCGGATGCCGGCCGACGGCCCGGAGACGGTGCTGAAGGTGCTGTCCTCGTTCAGCCGCAACATCAAGGGCAAGACGATCGACCTTTCCAAGACCTATACGACGGCCTTCGTCGACGCCGCCCAGTCGGCCGCGAAGTGAGGCAGGCATGACGGTCGCTCCCCTGCCCGGCTCCGGCCCGGCCATCGAGTTGCTCGACGTGACCCGGCGCTTCGTCACGCCGGACGCCAAGGTGATGACCGCGCTGCGCGATTTCACCATGACGGTCGAGCGGGGCGAGTTCGTCTGCGTGGTCGGCCCGACGGGTTGCGGCAAGTCGACGACGCTGAACCTCGTCACCGGCCTCGCCAAGCCCAACGTCGGCGAGGTCCGGGTGATGGGGCGGCCCGTCACCGGCATCAGCCGCGACATCGGCTTCGTGTTCCAGGCCGACGCGCTGTTCCCCTGGCGCAGCGTGCTCGACAACGTCGCGGCGGGGCCGATCTTCCGGGGCCTGCGCAAGTCCGAAGCGCACGAGAAGGCGCGCGACTGGATCGCCCGCGTCGGGCTGGCGCGCTTCGAGAAGCACTATCCCCACCAGCTCTCGGGCGGCATGCGCAAGCGCGTCGCCCTGGCGCAGACCTTCATCAACGAGCCCAAGATCCTGCTGCTCGACGAACCCTTCAGCGCGCTCGACATCCAGACCCGCACGCTGATGCAGGACGAACTGCTGAACCTGTGGTCCGACGCCAAGGCCTCGGTGATCTTCGTCACGCACGACCTCGAGGAGGCCATCGCCATGGCCGACAAGGTCTATGTGCTGACGGCCGGGCCCGCCACGGTGAAGTCCGTCTACCGGATCGACCTGCCGCGCCCGCGCGTCACGGCCGAGATCCGCTACGAGCCGGCCTTCGTCGACTATGCCCGGCTGATCTGGAACGACCTCCGCGAGGAGGTGCAGCGCAGCCACAACCAGGCCTCCGCGGCCGCCGCAGCCTGAGGTTTCCCATGTCCTCCGTCATCGCCCGGACGCTCGACCCGCCCGCCGCCCTCACGAGCCCGTCCGAGATCGAGATCGCGGCGCGCCATGCCTCGCGCCGCCGCCGCCGGATCGTCGTCACGGCCCGCATCGCCATCCTGGTGGCGGTGCTGGGGGGATGGGAACTCGGGACGCGGTCCGGCGCCATCGACCCGTTCTTCTTCGCGAGCCCGTCGGGCATCGCCGGCCAGGTCTGGACCTGGGTGACCGAGGGCACCAGCCAGGGGCCGCTCTGGGAACAGATCGTCGTCACCATGGAGGAGACGATCCTGGGCTTCCTCATCGGCGCCGCGGGCGGCATCGTCTGCGGGATCGTGCTCGGCCGCAACCGCATGCTGGCCGACATCTTCTCGACCTACATCAAGGTGGCGAATTCCATCCCCCGCGTCGTGCTGGGCTCGATCTTCATCATCGCGCTCGGCCTCGGCATGGCGTCCAAGGTGGCGCTCGCGGTCGTGATGGTGTTCTTCGTGGTCTTCGCCAACGCGTTCCAGGGCGTGCGCGAGGCGGACCGCGCCATGATCGCCAATGCCCAGATCCTGGGTGCCTCGTCCTACCAGATCACCCGCACCGTCATCATCCCCTCCGCCATGAGCTGGATCCTGGCGAGCCTGCACGTCAGCTTCGGCTTCGCGCTGGTCGGGGCCGTGGTGGGCGAGTTCCTGGGGGCCAAGAAGGGCATCGGCCTCCTCATCTCGACCGCCCAGGGCTCGTTCAACGCCGACGGCGTCTTCGCCGCCATGGTGATCCTGGCGGTGCTGGCGCTGGTGGTGGAAGGGCTCATCACCCTGGTGGAGAACCGCCTCGTGAAGTGGCGCCCGGTGCCGTTCGACGGCCATTGAGGCCGAAGCCGCGCCCCGCCCACCCGCACCGCCGTCATGCCCGGGCCTGTCCCGGCCAGGACGGGATGGACAGAGGCGCGGCGAGCGGAACGCGCGTCCCCGCCCCCGACGGCCCCGAGCCGGCCCCGGCCGGCGCTCGACCTCGCATCAGCGGGAAGGGTCGCCCCGGCCCGCTGCGGGCAGCAGGACCTCGACGCGCAGGCCGCCGCCCGGAGGACGCCGCGCCACGACGCGGCCGCCGGCGGAGTCCGCCACTTCCTTGACGATCGACAGGCCGAGGCCGCTGCCGCTCGCCGCCGTCCCCTCGACGCGATAGAACCGCTCGAACACCCGCTCCTCCTCGCCGGGCGGGATGCCGGGGCCGTCATCCTGCACGGCGAGGACCACGTGGTCGCCCCGAGTCTCGACCTCGACCGTGACGCTGGAGCCGGCCGGGCAGTAGCGCAGGGCATTGTCGACGAGGTTCAACAGCATCTCGCCCATCATGGTCTCGTCGCCGACCGTCTCGGCCGCGGGGTCGTGCTCGTCGAGGCCGAGGTCGATGCCGCTCTCCAGCGCCCGCGCCGCGACGCCGTCCAGCACCCGGCGGGCCAGCGCCCCGAGCCGGACGCGGTCGTCCCGGACCCGCCGGCTGCCGGGCTCGGCGCGCGACAGCGTCAAGAGCTGTTCGGCGAGGCGCGAGATCTCGCCGACGCCCACCTGGATGGCGCTCAGCGCCGCCGCCTGGTCGGCGCCGCCGATCCGGCGCAGCGCATAGGTGGCCTGGAGGTTCAGGACGGCGAGCGGCGTGCGCAGCTGGTGCGCGGCATTGGTGACGAACCGGTGCTGGGCGGCGAACTGCGCCTTCACCCGCGCGATCCGCCCGTTGATGGCCTCGACCAGCGGCCGGATCTCGGACTGGACGGTCTCGGGCGCGAAAGGCTCGAGGCTCTCGGTCGGCCGCGCCCGCACCTCGTCGCGCAGGCGGATCAGCGGCGCGAGCCCGCGCTTCAGCCCGAAGACCATGAAGACCCCGGCGGCGGCCAGGAGCGCCAGCCCCTGCCCCAGGCCCGTGAGCCACAGCCGGCGCACCAGGGCGTCCCGCCCCGCCAGCGAGGTGCCCACCACCACGGTGACGGTGCGGCGCGGACCCGACCCCGCCAGCTGGTGGTCGAGCGCGTAGAACCGCAGCACCCGGTCGCGGTAGCCGGCCTCGTAGCTGTCGATGTCCTCGGGGCCGCCCGGCGGGAGCGGCAGGTCGGCCATGCCGGCCAGCAGCCGACCCGCCTCGTCCAGCACGCGGAAGTAGACGAAGTCTCCCGCGCCCGTGTCGAACATTTCGAGCGCCGCGGGCGGCACCGTCACCTGCATGAGCCCGTCCTCGGACCGGGTCTCCTCGGCGATGACGCGCGCCGAGCCCAGCAGCATGCGGTCCGTGACGAGGTCGGCGGTGGCCCGGGCCGTGCGGTAGCCCGCGACCGCGTTGACGGCCGCCAGGATCGTGAGCGGCACCAGCACCCAGGCGAGGAGCTGCGTGCGCAGACTATTGCTCATCGTGACGCAGCATGTACCCCAGCCCCCGCAGCGTCGCGATGCCGACGGAGCTGCCGTCGAGCTTCTTGCGCAGGCGATGGACGTAGATCTCGATGGCGCTGGGGTCGGCATCGTCGTCGAAGCCGAAGATGGTCTCGGCGAGCGCCGTCTTGCTGAAGGTCCGGCCGGTGCGGCGGATCAGCTGCTCCAGCACGGCGGCCTCGCGGGGCGTCAGCGCCAGGGCGGCGTTGCCCAGCGTGAAGGCGCGGGTCACCGTGTCGAAGGCGAGCTCACCGCAGCGCAGCACGGTGGCGGCCTGTCCGGAGGAGCGGCGCAGCTGGGCGCGGATCCGGGCTTCGAGCTCCGTGACCTCGAACGGCTTGGTGAGGTAGTCGTCGGCTCCCTCGTCGAGCCCCGAGATGCGGGCCTTGAGGCTGCCGTCGGCCGTGAGGACGATCACCGGCATGACGTTGCGCCGCCCGCGCAGCCGGCGCAGGACCGCGAGGCCGTCGACCCGGGGCAGCGCGAGGTCGAGGATCATCAGCGCGTAATCGGCGACGCGCAGGAAGTCCTCCGCCTCGGCACCGTCATGGGCGACATCGACCGTGTAGCGGCTGCCGCGCAGGATCTCGGCGAGCCATCGGGCGACGTCGCGGTTGTCCTCCACCAGCAGCAGTCGCACCGCGATCCTCCCCTCGCCGCCGGATCGCGTCCGGCGCTGGCGCTCCGGCCCCGGTCCGGGAGCGGTGTGACCGGGCCGGCATCGCCGGGGCTTCGGCGACCGATCCGGCACCGCTCCGGCGCGCCGGCCTCGCGCCACTGTGGGGCAGCGCCGCGGGAGAGCGCAAGCGCCCGTCCCCGCAGGGTCGAGGGGCGAGGCCGGCCGGCATCACGGCCGCTCGCGGCACGGCGTGCTGGCGGGCCAGGTCCGTCCGGAGCATACTTCCAGTAGAAGACACGCCATCGTGCCGCCGTCGCCCGGAGTCGCCCCTGTCCTCCCTCCCTTCGACCCTGCGCACCCTGCCGCGCTCCAGCCTGGCGCTGGGGGCCGGCTTCCTGGCCCTCGCGGTCTTCCTCATGGCCTCCGTGCTGTTCTCGGTGCGCCAGCAGGGCGACGATGCGTTGCTGCGCCATGCGCTCGAAGTGGAGGTCGACCTCGGCGGCCTCCTGGGCGCGCTCCTCGACGCGGAGGTCGGCCAGCGCGGCTACCTCCTGTCGGGCGACGCAACCTTCCTGGCGCCCTATCGGGCCTCGACGGAACGGCTGGACCGCGTCCTCGCTCGCCTCGACGCCGCGCTGCGCGGCGATGCCGGCCAGGCCGCGTCGCTGGCCGAGATCCACATCCTCGTCGCCCGCAAGCGCGGCGAACTCGCCGACACGATCGCGCGCCACGACGCCGGCGACCGCGACGGGGCGCTGGCCATGGTGCAGGGCGGGAGCGGCCTCGCCATCATGGACCGTATCCGCGCCATCGTGACGGCCATGGATGCCGAGCAGGACCGGCTCGTCGACGACCGCCAGGCCAGGATCCAGACGGTCGGCCTCGCCACCTCCGCCACGACCGCGGTCTCGCTGGCCCTCATGGGCCTCGTCGCCGTCGCGGCCCTGTCGGAAGTGCGCAAGCGGGCACGGCTGGCGCGCTTCCTGCCTCCCGAGATCGCGACCCGCCTCGCCGACGATGACCGCGGGCTCCGCGAAGGGCGGAGCGGGCCCGCCACGGTGGCCTTCGTCGACATCCGCGGCTCGACGGCGCTCGCCGAGACGCTGCCGCCCGCCGCGCTCTCGACCCTGCTCACCGGCTTCAGGGAAGCCGTGTCGGAGGCGGCGCGCCGGCATGGCGGCATGGTGGACAAGTTCATCGGCGACGGCGCCCTCGTGGTCTTCGGAGCGCTCGACGGCGACCCGGGCGCCGCGGCGGCGGCGCTCGCCTTCGCCGACGACCTGCTGGCGGCCCTCGCGGGCCCGGCCGCGGGCGATGCCGGCATCGGTATCGGCATCGGCATCCACCATGGCGAGGTGTTCTGCGGCATCGTCGGCACGGAGGACCGCCAGGAGTTCACGGTGCTGGGCGACACCGTCAACGTGGCGTCGCGCATCGAGAACGCCACCAAGCGCTTCGCGACCGACCTGCTCGTCTCGGACGCCGTCCTGGCGGCGGCCGGAGCCGACAGGACGATGTGGCGGGCCGTCAGCGGCGAGCCCCTGCGGGGACGGCGCGAACCCGTCGTGCTCCAGGCCCGCCAGCCGGTCCGGCCCGGCTGCGCCCCGGCCGCGGCGCTCGAGGATGGCGGACGGCCGGCCTCACCGTGAAGGCTTGCGTCGCCGCCGCGAACCCAACATATGGTCGGGGCGTCGCGCGTGCCGGGCCCCGAGGGACTCCGGCCCGCGCCGGGGCGGTCTCGCCGACCGCGCCCCCCACACCGCCCGCGGCCCGGAGGGTTCGACCATGTCGCTCCATTATGCGGTGCTCCTCGGCTCCGTCCGCCACGAGCGGATGGGGCTGCGTGCGGCCAGGATGGTCATGGCCGCCCTTTCGGCGCGCGGCCATGCCGCGACGCTGGTGGATCCCCTGGTGCTGCAGCTGCCGCTGCTGGACCGCATGTACAAGGAATACCCGGCCGACCAGGCCCCCGAGGCGCTGCGCGGCCTCGCGGCCCTGTACCGCGAGGTCGACGGCTTCCTGGTCGTGAGCGCCGAGTACAACCACGGCATCCCGCCGGCGCTGAAGAACCTGCTCGACCACTTCCTCGAGGAATACCTGTTCCGGCCGTCCGGCATCGTGTGCTACTCGGCCGGGCGGTATGGCGGCGTGCGCGCCGCCATGCAGCTGCGCATGACGCTGGCCGAACTCGGCATGCCGAGCGTCCCCAGCCTGCTGCCCATCCCGGAGATCGGGAAGGCCCTCGACGAGCAGGGCGTCATCGCCGACCCGCGGCTCGACAGGGCCGCGACGCGGTTCCTCGACGAGTTCGATTGGTACGCCCGGGCCCTCAAACGCGAGCGCGAACTGTCCGGCACGCCGGGCTGAACCCCGCGCGGCCCGCGTCGAGGCCGGGCCAAGGGCGCACGCTCCTTGCATGGGGCAAAATAACCATTGTGCCGGGGCGCGTTTCCTGCAACCTAGACCGGCTCCAGATAGGACAGCGTTGCTGACCAAATTCAGGGCGCACCCCGAACGAATGGCGGGTGGGGTGGGCGGTTTCAAGGCAGGCCCGGCCGGGGCCGGCGGAAACCGGATCGGGAAGCAGGCACATGCCTGCCTTTTTCGACGGCAGGCGATGGGCTCGGCCCATCATCTCGGGATCATGAGGGAGCATCGTTCCATGAGCATGGACGAGGGGAAGATCATCGGCACCGCCCGTGCGGCCCGCGACGCCCGCGCGGCCGACATCGCCGCGCGCGTGACGGAGCCGAAACCCCTGCCGACCCGTCGCGACCCCGGCCTGCCGCAAGCGCAGGGGCTCTACGACCCGGCCAACGAACATGACGCCTGCGGCGTCGGCTTCGTGGCCGACATGAAGAACCGCGCCTCGCACCGCATCGTCGAGATGGGCCTCCAGATCCTGGAGAACCTCGACCATCGCGGCGCCGTGGGGGCGGACCAGCATGCGGGCGACGGATGCGGCATGCTGGTGCAGATCCCGCATGCCTTCTTCGAGGGCGAGGCCGAACGCCTCGGCTTCGCGCTGCCGGCCGCCGGCGACTACGGCGTCGGCTTCTTCTTCCTGCCGCGCGACCCCGAGGGGCGGCGCCTCGTCGAGGAGATCGTCGCCAAGGCGGTGGCCGACGAGGGCCAGGTGCTGCTCGGCTGGCGCGACGTGCCGACCGACCCGTCGCTGCTCGGCACCAGCGTCGTTGATGGCGAGCCCGTGTCGCGCCAGCTCTTCGTCGGCCGCGGCGCCGCGACGCCCGCGGGCAACGACTTCGAGCGCCGTCTCTACATCCTGCGCAAGGTCATCTCCGGCACGGTGTTCCGCCTGGGCGACGAGCGCACGTCCGGCTCCTACGTGGTGTCGATGTCGTCGCGCACCATCGTCTACAAGGGGCTGCTCGTGGTGAGCCGCATCGGCCGCTACTACAAGGACCTGAAGGACGAGCGCTTCACCTCGGCCCTGGCCCTGGTGCACCAGCGCTTCTCGACCAACACCTTCCCGTCCTGGTCGCTCAGCCATCCCTACCGGATGGTGGCGCACAACGGCGAGATCAACACGCTGCGCGGCAACGTCAACTGGATGGCGGCGCGGCAGGCCTCGGTCACGTCCGAGCTCTACGGCCAGGACATCCCGAAGCTCTGGCCCATCTCCTACGAGGGCCAGTCCGACACGGCCTGCTTCGACAACGCGCTCGAGTTCCTCGTGCAGGGCGGCTACTCGCTCGCCCATGCCATGATGATGCTGATCCCCGAGGCCTGGGCCGGCAACCCGCTCATGGACGAGAGCCGCCGCTCCTTCTACGAGTACCACGCCGCCCTCATGGAGCCGTGGGACGGGCCGGCCGCGGTCGCCTTCACGGACGGCCGGCAGATCGGCGCGACGCTCGACCGCAACGGGCTCCGGCCGGCGCGCTACCTCGTGACGGACGACGATCTCGTCGTGCTGGCGTCCGAGATGGGCGTCCTGCCCATCCCCGAGGAGAGCATCGTCAAGAAGTGGCGCCTGCAGCCCGGCAAGATGCTGCTGGTCGACCTCGAACAGGGCCGCATCGTCTCGGACGACGAGATGAAGGCCGAGCTCGCGGCCTCGCACCCCTACCGCTCCTGGCTCGACCAGACGCAGATCGTGCTGGAGAAGCTCCAGCCCGTGGAGGCGCGCGCCGCGCGCACCGACGTGTCGCTGCTCGATAAGCAGCAGGCCTACGGCTACACGCAGGAGGACCTGACGACGCTGCTCGCCCCGATGGCGGCCACCGGCCAGGAGGCCGTCGGCTCCATGGGGACCGACACGCCGATCTCGGCCCTCTCCGACAAGGCGAAGCTGCTCTACACCTACTTCAAGCAGAACTTCGCCCAGGTGACGAACCCGCCGATCGACCCGATCCGCGAGGAGCTCGTCATGAGCCTCGTGTCGTTCATCGGCCCGCGCCCCAACATCTTCGACCTCGAAGGCAACTGGAAGCGCAAGCGCCTGGAGGTCCGGCAGCCGATCCTCACCAACGACGACCTCGAGAAGATCCGCTGCATCTCGTATTTCGAGGACGCCTTCGACACGAAGACGCTCGACATCACCTACCCGGTGAAGCTCGGGGCGGAGGGGATGGGCGAGACGCTCGACAAGCTCGCCGAGCGCGCCGAACACGCCGTGCGGGGCGGCTACAACATCATCATCCTGTCGGATCGCATGATGGGGCCGGACCGCATCCCGATCCCGGCGCTGCTCGCCACCGCGGCCGTGCACCACCACCTCATCCGGAAGGGCCTGCGCACCTCGGTGGGCATCGTGGTCGAGACCGGCGAGGCGCGCGAAGTGCATCACTTCGCCTGCCTGGCGGGCTACGGCGCCGAGGCCATCAACCCCTACCTGGCCTTCGAGTCGCTCACCGCGCTGGCGGCCGAGTTCCCCGAGGAGGTCGACCGCGCCCATGCGGTGAAGAGCTACATCAAGTCGATCGACAAGGGCCTGCTCAAGGTCATGTCCAAGATGGGCATCTCGACCTACCAGTCCTATTGCGGCGCGCAGATCTTCGACGCCATCGGCCTGTCGACGGATTTCGTGCGTCGGTTCTTCACCGGCACCCACACGATGATCGAGGGCATCGGCCTCGACGAGATCGCGGCGGAGACGGCCGAGCGGCATGCGCTCGCCTTCGGCGACGCGCCGATCTACCGCAACGCGCTCGACGTCGGCGGCGACTACAGCTACCGCGTCCGGGGCGAGACCCACTCGTGGACGCCGGCGTCGGTGTCGCTGCTCCAGCATGCCGTGCGGGGCAACAGCCGCGACAAGTACCGGGCCTACGCGCAGATCCTGAACGAGCAGGACGAGAAGCTGCTGACCATCCGGGGCCTGTTCCGCATCAAGGACGCGGCCGAGGACGGCCGTGCGCCGGTGCCGCTCGACGAGGTCGAGGAGGCGGCGTCCATCGTGCGGCGCTTCTCGACGGGCGCCATGTCGTATGGCTCGATCTCGCGCGAGGCCCATACGACCCTCGCGATCGCGATGAACCGCATCGGCGGCAAGTCGAACACGGGCGAGGGCGGCGAGGAGGCGGACCGCTACAAGCCCATGCCGAACGGCGACTCCATGCGCTCCGCCATCAAGCAGGTCGCCTCGGGCCGCTTCGGCGTGACCACGGAATACCTCGTCAATTCCGACATGATCCAGATCAAGATGGCGCAGGGGGCCAAGCCCGGCGAGGGCGGCCAGTTGCCCGGCCACAAGGTCGACGCCATCATCGCCAAGGTGCGCCATTCGACGCCCGGCGTGGGCCTGATCTCGCCCCCGCCCCACCACGACATCTACTCGATCGAGGACCTGGCCCAGCTCATCTACGACCTGAAGAACGTCAGCCCGACGAGCCTCGTGTCGGTGAAGCTCGTGTCCGAGATCGGCGTCGGCACGGTCGCGGCCGGCGTCTCGAAGGGGCGCGCCGACCACGTCATCGTGTCGGGCTTCGAGGGCGGCACCGGCGCGGCGCCGCTGACCTCGATCAAGCACGCCGGCTCCCCCTGGGAGATCGGCCTCGCCGAGACGCATCAGACGCTGGTGTTGAACCGGCTGCGCTCGCGCATCGCCGTCCAGGTCGACGGCGGGCTGCGCACGGGCCGCGACGTCGTGGTGGGGGCGCTGCTCGGCGCCGACGAGTTCGGTTTCGCCACCGCGCCGCTGGTCTCGGCCGGCTGCATCATGATGCGCAAGTGCCACCTCAACACCTGCCCGGTGGGCGTCGCCACCCAGGACCCGGTGCTGCGCAAGCGCTTCGTCGGCCAGCCCGAACACGTCATCAACTACTTCTTCTTCGTCGCCGAGGAAGTCCGCGAGTTCATGGCCAGGATGGGCTACCGCCGCCTGGAGGAGATGGTCGGCCAGATGCAGATGCTCGACCGCGAGAAGGCGGCCGAACACTGGAAGGCCAAGGGCCTCGACTTCTCCAAGCTGTTCCACAAGCCGCAGGTGGCGGACGGCGTCGGGATCCGCCACAGCGAGGCGCAGGACCACAATCTCGGCGCGGTGCTGGACCGCAAGCTGATCGCCGAGGCCCGGCAGGCCATCGAGACCGGCGCGCGGGTGTCGTTCACCTTGCCGATCAACAACACCGACCGGTCGACGGGCGCCATGCTGTCGGGCGAGATCGCCAAGCGCTAGCCCGGGCCGGCCACGATGTGACGGTCTTCGAAAAGAACCAGAAGGCGGGCGGCCTGCTGCGCTACGGCATCCCGGACTTCAAGCTCGAGAAGACCCATGTCGACCGGCGCGTGAAGCAGATGGAGGCAGAGGGCGTCACCTTCCGCTACGGCGTGAATGTCGGGATCGACTGTCGGCATGAAAGAGCTGCTGGACGGGTTCGATGCCGTGGTGCTGGCGGGCGGAGCCGAAAAGCCGCGCGACCTGCCCATGCCGGGCCGCGACCTCGGCGGCATCTATTTCGCCATGGAGTTCCTGCCCCAGCAGAACCGGCGCGTCGGCCGCGAACCGCTGCGCTCGAACAACCCCATCCTGGCCACCGGCAAGCACGTGCTGGTGATCGGCGGCGGCGACACGGGCTCGGACTGCATCGGCACGTCGATCCGCCAGGGCGCGCTGTCGGTCACGCAGCTCGAGATCATGCCCGAGCCGCCCGAGAAGGAGAACAAGCTCCTGACCTGGCCCGACTGGCCGCTGAAGCTGCGGACGTCGTCATCGCAGGAGGAAGGCGCCAACCGCGACTTCGGCGTCATGACGCGCGCCTTCACGGGGCAGAACGGCACGGTCGAGACGGTCGACTGCGTGCGCGTCGACGGCAAGATGCAGGCCGTCCCGGGCTCCGAGTTCGACATCCGGGCCGACCTCGTCCTGCTCGCCATGGGCTTCGTGTCGCCCATCCACGACGGCATGCTCAACGATCTCGGCGTCACGCTCGACGGGCGCGGCAACGTCCAGGCCGACGTCAAGGGCTACCGGGCGTCCACCGACAAGGTCTTCGCCTGCGGCGACATGCGGCGGGGCCAGAGCCTCGTCGTCTGGGCCATCCG
>CAWKBT010000005.1:0-144037 GCA_963847915.1 uncultured Alphaproteobacteria bacterium | reverse complement strand
CTACCGTCATTATCGTCGCGTGCGAAAGAGCTTTACAACCCTAAGGCCGTCATCACTCACGCGGCATGGCTGGATCAGGCTTGCGCCCATTGTCCAATATTCCCCACTGCTGCCTCCCGTAGGAGTTTGGGCCGTGTCTCAGTCCCAATGTGGCTGGCCATCCTCTCAGACCAGCTATCGATCGTCGCCTTGGTGAGCCGTTACCTCACCAACAAGCTAATCGAACGCGGGCCATTCCTCCGGCAGCAAAGCCTTTCCCCCAGAACCGAAATCCAAGGGCGTATCCGGTATTAGCTCCAGTTTCCCGGAGTTGTTCCGAACCAAAGGGTATGTTCCCACGTGTTACTCACCCGTCTGCCACTCCCATCCGAAGATGAGCGTTCGACTTGCATGTGTTAAGCCTGCCGCCAGCGTTCGTTCTGAGCCAGGATCAAACTCTCAAGTTGGTGCTCAAGATCTGAACCCGACTGATCACAGTTCAGGTCCGGCCAAAGCCAGACCACTCGACGAGTCCCAAACACATCCGCCCCGGCCAAAACCGGAGCGCGATGAATCTGGAAACGTGACCGTCGGAAAAGTCCCTCGCCGTGCCAAAGCACGTGTGCCCGCCCCTATAGGGCGAACCGCAAGGACCCCGCCGTCCACGTTTCTCTTTCTTCCGATGCGATTGTCAAACAGCGCGGGGACAGGCCAAACCCACCCCCCAAAACGACAGACCCGGACAAAACCGGACCCATGAGAGACGACGATACACCCGGCAAACCCTGCCGGGCGGCTTCCTCCAGAGCGAACCCAAGAAGCGTCGAAACCCGCAGCGCGCTCACAAGCACCGCCGCCGTCGATGGCCGCGTTATAGGTCCCGCCCCCGCGGCCCGTCAACGCCGAAATTCACAAATCCGCAAAAAACCAGGGCCAGGCAGGACGTGGCGCGGCACAGGCCCCCGCCCCGAACCGAAAAGGGCGCCGCCAAACGGCGACGCCCCTGCCCCGAACCGAAAACGGGCGCCGCCCGACGGCGACGCCCCTGCCCCGAACCAACACGGGCACCGCCCGACGGCGACGCCCCTGCCCCGAACCAAAACGGGCGCCGCCCGACGGCGACGCCCCTGCGCTGGCCCCTCCCCTGCCCGGAAACCGATCGTCAGCCGTTGAGGAAGCAGCGGTGGCCGTAGGGACCGGGATGCGAGCCGGGGGGGCACGGGCGCGGGCCGGCGCAGCCGCCGATCGACACGCAGGTCAGGGTCAGGGCGATCAGAGCAACACAGAATTTCATCGCGGACTCGCAGGTTTCGGTCGAAAGGCGTCCCGCTCCGTCCATGGCAGGGAAACCATAACGGAATCGGAATCGGCTTCGCCTCAGCCCCGCATGCGGGTGCCGGCCGGGTCGAAGGCCGGCCCGTCGAGACGCCGCGCCGGCCGCCGGTCCCCCATGATCTCGATCTCGAATCCATCCTCCGCCGCGGCGAGCTCGCCCGGCACGTAGCCGAGCGCCAGCGAGAGGCCGACGCCGTGGCCGTAGCCCCCCGACGTCACGGCGCCGACGACGCGCCCCCCATGCCAGATCGGCTCGTCGCCGATCGCGTCCGCGCCGTCGGCCTCGACGGCGAAGCCCACGAGGCGCAGCGGGCCGCCGCCCGCCGACCGCGCCGCCAGCGCCGCCTCGCGCCCGACGAAGCCTTGGCGCCGCCAGTCGACGAAGCGGCCGAGCCCCGCCTCGTCGGGGCCGTAGACGGGGCGGAACTCCCGCGCCCAGGTGCCGAAGCCCTTCTCGAGCCGCAAACTGTCGAGCGCCCGGCCGCCCACGAGCGCGAGCCCGTGCGCCGCGCCGGCCTCGCGCAGCGCCCCATAGAGCGCCCGCTGGTCGTCCGCCCGGCACCAGATCTCGTAGCCGAGGTCGCCCGTGAAGCTGACACGGCCGACGAGCGCCCGCACCATCCCGACATCGAGCGCCGCGATGCTCATGAACGGGAAGGCTTCGGTCGACAGGTCTTGGACTACGAGCGGCTGCAGCAGGGCGCGGCTCCGCGGCCCCGCGACCGAGAAGCCGACCCATTCGGAGGCGCAGGGCCGCACCGAAACGTCCGGCGTGAGGAAGGGCTCGAACCAGCGCAGGTAATAGGCCTCGGCGGCGAGCGTGCCGACGACGAAGAACCGGTCCTGCGCGAGCCGCGCCACGGTGAAGTCGCCGATGAGCTTGCCGCGGTGGTCGAGCATGGGGGCGAGCGCCATGCGGCCCACCGCCGGGATGCGCCCCGCCATGGTGCGGGCCAGGAAGGCTTCGGCACCGGCGCCCGTCACGTCGAACTTGCCGTAGGACGAGATCTCGATGAGACCGGCGGCCTCGCGCACGGCGCGGCACTCGGCCCCGACGGCGGCATGGGCCTCCGACCGGCGGAAGGTGACGCTTTCCTCCGGCGTGCCGGGCGCGGCGAACCAGAGCGGCGTCTCGAGGCCCACATAGGCGCCGAACCGCGCGCCCTCGGCGGCGAGCAGGTCGTAGGCCGGCGTCGTGCGCAGCGGCCGGGCGGCCGGCAGTTCCTCGTTGGGGAAGCGGATGCGGAAGCGGCGCGAGTAGTTCTCCCGCACCTTGGCGTTGGTATAGGCCATCGTGGTCCAGTCGCCGTAGCGGGCGACGTCCATGGCCCAGATGTCGTGGCCGGGGTCGCCCTCCACCATCCAGTTGGCGAGCGCGAGGCCGACGCCCCCGCCCTGGCTGAAACCCGCCATGACGCCGCAGGCGACCCAGTAGCCCGGGATGCCCTTGACGGGTCCGACGAGCGGGTTGCCGTCCGGCGTGAAGGTGAAGGGCCCGTTGACGACCTTCTTCAGCCCCGCCGTGGCGATGGCGGGGAAATGCTCGAACCCGACTTCGAGGCTGGCCGAGATGCGGTCGAGGTCGTCGGGCAGGAGGTTCTGGCCGAAGTCCCAGGGGGTGACGCGTTCGGACCAGGGCTTGCCGTTGCGCTCGTAGGTGCCCATCAGCATGCCGCCCCGCTCCTGGCGCATGTAGATCTCGCCCTCGAAGTCGATGCAGTGGAGCTGTTCGGGCTGCCCGACGAGCTCGGGCATGTCCTCGGTGATGAGGTAGTGGTGCTCCATGGCGAGGACCGGGAGTTCCAGCCCCACCATGCGGCCGACCTCGCGGGCCCAGAGCCCCCCGGCGTTGACGACATGCTCGGCCCGCACGGTGCCGTGCTCGGTGACGACGTCCCAGGCCCCGTCCGGGCGCCGCACGAGGTCGGTGACGCGGCACTGGCGCAGGATGGAGGCGCCGCGCTTCTGGGCACATTTGGCATAGGCGTGCGTCACGCCATAGGGGTCGACGTGTCCCTCGACGGGATCGTAGAGCGCACCCAGGAAGTGGCGCTCGTCCATCAGCGGGAACAGCCGCTTGGCTTCGGCGGCCGAGACGAGTTCGAGATCCATGCCGAGCGTGCGGCCGCGGGCCCGCACCATCTTGAGCCAGTCGAGCCGCTCGGGCGTGCCGGCCAGCATGATGCCCCCGGTGAGGTGGACGCCGCAGCTCTGGCCGGATTCCGCTTCGATCTCGCGGTAGAGCTCGATCGTATACTGCTGCAGGCGGCTCAGGGTGGCATCGCCGTTGACGGTGTGGACACCGCCCGCCGCATGCCAGGTCGAACCCGCCGTCAGCTCGGCGCGCTCGATCAGCAGCGTGTCGGTCCACCCCGCCTTGGCGAGGTGGAAGAGCACGCTGGCGCCGACCACGCCCCCGCCGATGATCACGACCTTGGCCTGCGTCTTCATGGCGGGGGAACTCTCCGGAAGGGATCTCGAGGGCGGATCGTCACGGCGCGGCCTCGGCCTCGGCCTCGGCCTCGACGCGGAGGCCGGCGGCGAAGCGCCGGATCAGCCAGGAGCGGAACAGCGCCACGGCCTCGTCGAGGTCCTCGGGCGCCGTCACGAGGAAGTAGCCGTAGCCCGAGGCGAGCCGCGTCTCGAAGGGGGCGACGAGCCGCCCGGCCGAAAGGTCGTCGCGGAACAGCACGGGGTCGACGAGGGCGAGGCCGTCGCCCGCCAGCGCATATTGCACGGCGAGTTGCGCCGTATCGAAGACGAGGCCCCCGTCCACCGGCAGGTCGGGCCGGCCCGCGGCGCGGGCCATGAGCCGCCACATGTGGCCGCGGGCCCGGCCGCCGAGCCGCACGTGGAGGATGTCGTGGCGCGCCACCAGCGCGGCGAGATCGTCCGCGCCCTCGCCCAGCGCCGCCGGCGAGCAGACCACGGCCAGGCGCTCCATCCACAGGAGGTCGTTGATGGCGTCCGAGACGCGCGGCTCGGAATAGACCACCGCGATCGAGGCCTCCCCGTCCGCCTCGCCCGAGGGCCGCGACGCGATCTCGATGGCGAGCGCCGGATATTCGGCCCGGACATCGCGCAGGATCGGGACCGCCAGCTGCAGCGCGAAGCTCGGCGGCAGCGCCACGCGCAGCAGGCGCCGCGGCGTGCCGCGCTCCGCGATGATCTCGCCGAGGGCGGCGTCGATCCGGTCGAAGCTCCGCATCACGGCCGGCAGCAGGTGGCGGCCCGCCTCGGTCAGGGCGAGCTGCCCCGGCCGCCGCTCGAACAGCGGCACGCCCAGGAAGCGCTCCAGCGCGATGACGTGGCGGCTGACCGCGCTCTGCGCCACCGTGAGCGAGGCGGCCGCCGCCGTGAAGCTGCCGAGCCGGCCCGCCGCCTCGAAGGCGCGCAGCGCGTTGAGCGGCAGCCACTGCCGGTCCATCGCGTTGGAGCTGCCGGGGCGGGCCCTCACGGCGGGTCAGCCGGTCCGGGTGCGGGCGAGGAGGTCCTCGGCGAGCGCGAAGCCGAGGCCCGGCGCCTCACTGAGCGTGATCTCGCCCCGCGCATCCACCCGCAGCGGCTCGGCCATGGGGAAGTCGCGCCGCTCGAGGCTCCATTCGGGCGGGTCGAACGGGTATTCGAGGAAGGGGGCGGCGGCGACGCCGGCGACGAGGTGGGCGTTGGCCAGCACCCCGATGCCGTTGGTCCAGGTGTGGGGCGTGAAGACGAGGTTGTGGGCTTCCGCCATGGCGGCGACGCGGCGCAGCCCCGTGATGCCGCCGACCAGCGCGGCATCGGGCTGGAGCACGTCGAGGCAGCCCTCGGCGACGAGGTCGCGGAACTCGTAGAGCTCGCGCGTCATCTCGCCCCCGGCGATCCGCACGTCGAGCGCGTCGCGCAGGCGCCGCATCCCCTCGCGGTCGCCCCGGTGGAGCGGCTCCTCCATCCAGTAGATGCCCAGCCGCTCGAGCTCGCGCCCGACCGTCAGGGCGTCCTTGAGGCTCCAGGACGGATAGGCGTCCCAGGACATGCGCCAGCCCTGGTTGCAGTCGACCATCAGCTCCAGCCGTGTGCCGACACGGGCCCGCACGGCTTCGAGCGCCGCGATTTCGGCGCGCCAGTCGCCGCGATGGAAGCGGATCTTGAGCGCCGGGAAGCCGAGCGCGAGGTAGCGCTCGGCCGCGTCGGCGAGCTCGGCCGGCGCCCGCAGCGTCCCCGACGAGGCATAGGCCTTGACGGTGCCGCTGCGCCCCCCGAGCAGGCGCCAGACCGGCTGGCCGGTGATCTTGCCGGCGAGGTCCCAGAGCGCGAGGTCGAGCGGCCAGGGCCGGCCCCAGTGGAACTGGATGTTGTCGAGGATGCGCCAGTGGCGCTCGATGGCGAGCGCGTCCTCCCCGACGAAGAGGTGTTCGTGGCCCGCGAAGCCCAGCATGGCGTCGCCTGACGCGATGCCGGTGAAGCCCGCGTCGGTGTGGACCCGCACGACCGTGGCGTCGAAGCTGCGCCGCGGCTGGGTATCCCAGCTGGCGTTGAAGGGAGGGTCGAGCGGAAGCCGGTGATGCGTGATCGCGATCTCGGTGATCTTCGGCTGCGCCGCCATGTGGTGTCCTCCGCCGCCGCTCAACGATACGCCGTCCAGACCGTCTTGAGATCCGTATATTTGTCGACGGCATGGGGCGAGCGGTCCCGGCCGAAGCCCGACTGCTTGAAGCCGCCGAAGGGCGTGGCGAGCGAGGACTTGTCGAAACAGTTCACCCAGACGGTGCCGGCGCGGACCGCCGCGCTGAGGCGGTGGGCGGCATGCATGTCCTCGGTCCAGACCGCGGCGGCGAGGCCGTAGACGGTGCCGTTGGCCATGCGGACCGCCTCGGCCTCGGTGTCGAAGGGCGTGACGGCCAGCACGGGACCGAAGATCTCCTCCTGGGCGACACGGTCGCGCGGGCCGACCTCGTCGAGGATGGTGGGCTCGACGTAGAAGCCGCCCGTCTCGGCCATGGCCCGGCCGCCGCCGCAATGGACCCGCGCGCCCTCGCGCCGCCCGGCCTCGACCATGGCCAGCACCCGGCCCATGTGGCCCTCGTCGATCAGCGCGCCCATCTGGGCCGCGGGGTCGAGCGGATGGCCGAGCGGGATCTCGGCCCGCTGCACGGCGGCGATCTTCTCGACGAGCGCCTCCTGCACGGCACGGTGGACGATGACGCGCGAGCCCGCGTGGCACGTCTCGCCCTGATTGTAGAAGATCCCCCAGGCGATGCCCGAGGCCGCGGCATCGAGGTCGGCATCCGGCAGCACGACGTGAGGGCTCTTGCCGCCGCATTCGAGGGCGACGCGCTTCATGTTGCTGTCCCCGGCGTAGCGCATCATGAGCTTGCCGACCTCGGTCGACCCCGTGAAGCTCACCATGTCGACATCGTCGTGCAGGGCCAGCGGCCGCCCTACCGCCTCGCCGAAGCCGGGCAGGACGTTCAGCACACCGTCCGGCAGGCCGGCCTCGGCGGCGAGCCCGGCGAGCCGGATGGCCGAGAGCGACGATTGCTCGGCCGGCTTCAGGACCACCGAATTGCCCGCCACCAGCGCCGGGCCGAGCTTCCAGGCCGAGATGATCAGCGGGTAGTTCCAGGGCACGATAGCGGCCACGACCCCGAGCGCCTCGCGGCGCACCAGGGCGACGTCCCGCGGGCCGACCGGCGCGACCTCGTCCATGCGCTTGTCGGCGAGCTCGCCGTAGTACTGGATGCAATCGGCCGCGAAGGGCACGTCGACGGCGAGGGCATTGCCGATCACCTTGCCGACGTCGAGCGTTTCGAGCAGGGCCAGCTCGTCGAGGTTGGCGCGGATCAGCTCGGCGAAGCGCAGCATGACGCGTTTGCGGGCCACCGGCGCCATGTCGCGCCACCGGCCGTCCTCGAAGGCGCGGCGGGCCGCGCCGACCGCGGCGGCGACGTCGGCCTCGCCCCCGTCGGCGACCTCCGCGATCCTGCCGCCGTGGATCGGCGACACCCGGGCGAAGCTCCGTCCCGAGGCGGCCGGCACGTAGCGCCCGTCGATGAAGGCGCGGCCCTCGATGCGGAGCCCGGCGGCGCGGTCCTCCCAGCCGGAGCGGGTGGTGGGGCGATCGGACATGACGGCGGGCCCTTTGCGGGATCAGGCGGCGAGCGTGGCGCGGGCGAGGCCGAGGAGGTCGGCTTCGGCGGCCTCGCGGCGGGTGGAGCGGATCATCGGAACGTTCTCGGGACGCGCCATCTGGGCGGCCAGCGCCTCGGGCGTCACGCCGTCGAAGGCCGCGCCGAGCGTCGGTGCCAGGCCGGCGCGCTCCATCAGCGCCCCGTAGGCGTCGATGAAGCCCTGCGCCGAGGCTTCGGCGCCCATGGCGGCGGCGCAGCCCGCGAAGGCGTCCTCGTTGCCCTCGACCACCCAGGGGAGCGAGGCCAACATGGCGACCCCGACGGCGCGCCCGTGGTGGATGGGGCGCAGCGAGGCCAGCGCATGGCCGATGGCATGGGCCATGGCGGTGCCGCCGTTGTCGATGGCGATGCCCGCCAGGGCCGCGGCCCGCTGCAGCGCTTCGCGCGCCGGCAGGTCGTCGGGCCTGCGCACGGCGGTCTCGAGGTGGCGCGCGACGAGGCGGATCGCCTCGTGGGCATAGAGGTCGTTGGCCGGGGCGGCGTTGCGGTTGGTGGCGGCCTCGACGGCGTGGACCAGGGCGTCGAGCCCCGTCGCGGCGGTGAGGCCGGCGGGCAGCGACACGGTCAGCTCGGGATCGAGCACGACCTCGTCGGGCTTGAGCTCCTCGCCCCAGAACCACAGCTTGGCGCCGTCCCCGCCGGACAGGATGGCGGTACGGGTCGTCTCCGAACCGGTCCCCGAAGTGGTGGGCAGCACGATGGTCCTGAGGCGCGCCGCCGGCAGCGGCGCGGCGCAGAGCGCGTAACGTTCGGCGGGAGCCTCGGCACCCGCGACGGCCGCCACGGCCTTGCCGAGGTCCAGCGCCGAGCCGCCGCCGAGCGCCACCAGCAGGGCCGCGCCGGTCTCGCGGGCGAGGCGCGCCGCGGCATCGGCCTGGGCCAGGGTGGGGTCGCTCTTGATGTCGGTGAAGGTCGCGGTGTCGAAGCCGCCGGCGCGGAGCCGCGCTTCCGTCCGCCCGATCAGCCCGACCGCCGCGAGACCGGGATCCGCCACCAGGAGCACGCGGGCGCCGGCCGGAACCAACCCGGAGGCGAGGTCGGCGAGCGCGCCGCTGGCCCCGGCCCCGACCGTGATGCGCGGCACCCGCGCGAGCTGATACGACCCCATCGCGTCCCGATCCGCCGCCTGTGCGAACGCCGGGAGGGCATCCGAACCGGCACCATGGGAGCCGAAGCGGAGGCCCGACGGCAAGACGAGAATCGATATGGCGACGCCGAAATTTCCGGCACGGCCGGCACGCCTCGGGCGCCGAACCGCCCTCCCCGGCTCGGGACCGCGAGCCCATTCGCCGGATGGGCGTCGCCTTCAGCGGGACGCCGACCGTTTGCGGCGCAGCAGCAGCATCCAGCCGATGCCGATCAGCGCCACCACGACCGTGGCGCTGATGAAGACCCCCTCGCCGATCGCCAGCAGGCGCGGCGCGATCGTCAGCGTGAAGGCCGCCACCACGAGCGCGATGGCGAGGCGCGTGGCGGCGAGTTCGATGCCGTGGATCAGCTGGTCCATGCCCTTGATCTCGATCTCCACCGTCATCTTGCCCTGCTTCAACCGCACCAGCAGCAGGTGAACCAGGGCCGGCAGGTCCGAGACGGCGGAGAACAGGCCGGCACCGACGCCGGCGATCTTCTTCTTGAAGCCGTCGAGCGAGAACCGGGCCTTCATGTTCTGCTGCACGGTCGGGCCGGCGGCGGTGAAGAGGTCGAACTCCGGATCGAGCTGGCGCATCACGCCGTCGGCCGACACGAGGCTCTTGAACAGGATCGCGAGGTCGGTCGGCATGGCGAGGTCGTTCTCGCGCGCCATGGTCATGAAGTCGGTCAGCACCATCGCGAGGTTGAGGCTGACGCCGGAATGGCGCTGCACGAAGGCATGGGCGGCGGCGTCGAGCTTGGCGAGGTCGGGCGCCGTGGAGCCGCTCCAGTCGATCAGCACCGCCATCAGGCCGTCGGCGTTCTGCCCCAGCATGGCGCCGATCATCATCAGGAGCTGGTCCCGCCGCTTCTGCGACAGCCGGCCGATCATGCCGAAATCGAGGAAGCCGATGCGGTTCCCCGTCATGGCCAGGAGGTTGCCGGGATGCGGGTCGGCGTGGAACACGCCCTCGATCAGCGCCATCTGCAGGAAGGCGTCGGTGCCCTTCTGGGCGAGGAGCGGCTTGTCGTAGTGGCCCGCGTCGAGCCGGGCGTGGTCGGTCAGCGGGATGCCGTGCAGGAACTCCTGCACCAGCACGCGCTCGGTCGTGTGCTCCCAGTGGATCCGAGGGAAGACGATGTCGTCCCGGTCGGCGAAGATCGCCGCCAGCATCTCGCAGTTGCGGGCCTCGTTGATGAGGTCGAGCTCGCCGTTGATGCCCGCCGCGAGGTGGCGCATCTGCTCCTGCGGCTTGTAGCGGGCGATCTCGGGCCATTCGCGCTCGACGATGCGGGCACCGTTGCTCATCAGGCGGAGGTCCGCCTCGATGATCTTGCGCAGCCCCGGGCGCAGCACCTTGACGACGACCTCCTCGCCGGTCTTCAGCCGGGCCTTGTAGACCTGGGCGATGGACGCCGAGGCGATCGGGTTCTGCTCGAACTCGCCGAAGATGGCGTCGGGCGGGCCGCCCAGGTCCTCCTCGAGCTGCGGGCGGATCTTGTCCCAGGCGACGGGCGAGACCTGGCTGTGCAGCCGGCCGAGCTCGTCGGTCCATTCGGGGGTGAGGAGGTCGGAGCGGCTCGCCAGGATCTGGCCGAGCTTGATGAAGGTAGGGCCCAGTGCCTCGATGGCGCGGCGGGCGCGCTGGGGCGGCGACAGGCGCGCCACGTTCGGGAAGGACGCGTTGCGCGCCGCCATGCGGGCGATCGCCTGCAGGCCCAGCCGGTCGACGACCTTGTTGAAGCCGAAGCCGATCAGCACGCCGGCGATGACGAAGAGTCGGCGGCGATCGCGCGCGGCCACGAATGCGGTCTTGAACATGCGTCCCGACTAGGCCCCGACTGCGGTGTCCGTGTGACGGCCTGCTGCGCCGCAGCACCGATCCCGCGACCTTATGCGAAGTCGGAGAAGCGGCGCGATGTTCCGTGGCGCGCCGGGCGGCGGAGCCGGCCCCTACCCCTCCGGCGGCCGGACGCGCTTCGGCCGCGACGGCAGAGTCATGGCCTCGACCCGCAGCAGGGTGTCGAGCTCGGCGGGGGTCAGCAGTCCCTCTTCCAGCACGAGTTCGGCGACGCCGCGGTTCTCCGCCAGCGCCCGGCGGGCGATGCGCGAGGAGGCTTCGTAGCCGAGCGCCGGGCCGAGCGCCGTGACGATGCCGATCGAGCCCTGCACCAGCGCTTCGCAGCGGGCCCGGTCGGCCTCGATGCCGGCGACGCAGCGATTCGTCAGCGTGTCGATGGCGGCGGTGAGCACCTTGATGGAGTTCAGCACGCAATAGCCGATCGTCGGCTCGAAGGCGTTGAGCTGGAGCTGGCCGCCCTCGGCGCACATCGTCACGGTGAGGTCGTGGCCGATGACCAGGAAGGCCACCTGGTTGACGACTTCGGGGATCACGGGGTTGACCTTGCCGGGCATGATCGAGGAGCCGGCCTGGACGGGCGGCAGGCGGATCTCGGCGAAGCCCGTGCGCGGGCCGGAGGACAGCAGCCGCAGGTCGTTGCAGATCTTGCTGAGCTTGACGGCGATGCGCTTCAGCAGGCCGGAGAAGAGCACGAAGGCCCCCATGTCGGAGGTGGCCTCGATGAGGTTCGTGGCGAGCACCATGGGCTGGCCGCTCAGCCGCGCCAGTTCCTCGACGGCGAGCGCGGCGTAGCGCGGGTCCGCGTTGATGCCGGTTCCGATCGCGGTCGCGCCGAGGTTCACCTCGCGGAACAGCGCCGACAGTTCGCCGAGCCGGGCCACGTCCTCCTTCAGCGTCACCGCGAAGGCGTCGAACTCCTGGCCGAGCGTCATCGGCACGGCGTCCTGGAGCTGGGTGCGGCCCATCTTGACGATGTCGGCGAAGTCCACCGCCTTGGTGCGGAAGGCGAAGCTGAGGTCGCCGAGCGCCCGCACCAGCGGCGCCGTGGCCAGGATGATGCCGAGCCGCAGGGCCGTCGGATAGGCGTCGTTGGTCGACTGCGCCATGTTGACGTCGTCGTTGGGGTGCAGCGCGCGATACTCGCCGCGCGCCTTGCCCATCAGCTCGAGCGCCACGTTGGCGATCACCTCGTTGGCGTTCATGTTGGTCGAGGTGCCGGCGCCGCCCTGGACGGCGTCGACCACGAACTGGTCGTGGTGGCGGCCCTCTTCGGCGATGAGGCGGCAGGCCTCGTCGATCGCGGCGGCCTTGGCGTCGTCGAGCAGGTGGAGCCGGCGGTTGGCGCGGGCGGCCGCCTGCTTGACCAGCGCGAGCGCCCGCACGAAATCGCGGAAGTGCCCGACCGGCACGCCCGTGATGGGGAAGTTCTCGACCGCCCGCTTGGTGTGGACGCCCCAGTAGACGTCGGCCGGCACGTCGGCCTCGCCGAGCAGGTCGTGCTCGCGCCGCGTCGCCACCTCATCGAGCGCGATGGATTGGGTGGTGGCGACCTGGAGGGTCGCCGGCCCGTCCTCGGACGGCGCAGGCACGGGGGCGTGGGCGTCGGATCGGGTCAAGGTCGGGCTCCTCCTCGGCCGCCGGAGCCTCGTGGGCTCGTCTCGTCCGGGCCGGCGCGTCCTTGCCGCGGCAGGGGTGCGCCGCACCCGTGCGGCATCGCGCCATCCTCGGCAGATCATGCGGTGGCGCAAGGGAAACTTGGGCGTCGCCCGTCGCCTACGCGGCGGCCTCGGCCGGCTTGCGCGGCCCCTGCGCGTCGAACTGCAGGCGGGCCAGCCGGGCGTAGAGGCCGTCGCGGGCGAGGAGCGCCGCATGGGTCCCCTCCTCCACGATGGTGCCGTCCTGCAGGACCAGGATGCGGTCCGCCGTCACCACGGTGGCGAGCCGGTGGGCGATGACCAGCGTGGTGCGGCCGCGCATCACCTCGTCGAGCGCGCGCTGCACCAGAGTCTCGCTCTCGGCATCGAGCGCCGACGTGGCCTCGTCGAGCAGCAGGATGGGGGCGTCCTTCAGGATGGCGCGCGCGATGGCGAGGCGCTGGCGCTGACCGCCCGAGAGCGTCACGCCCCGTTCGCCGACGGCGGTCTGCGCCCCGTCGGGCAGGGCCGTGATGAAGCCCCAGGCGGCCGCGCGCTCCGCCGCCGCCCGGACCTCCGCGTCCGAGGCTCCCGGTCGGCCGAAGCGGATGTTGTCGGCGATCGAGGCCGAGAAGATCGCCGGCTCCTGCGGCACGAGGGCGATGCGCGCCCGGATGGCGGCCGGGTCGGCGCCGCGCAGGTCGACGCCGTCGACCAGCACCCGGCCGGCCGTGGGGTCGTAGAAGCGCGTCAGCAGCTGGAACACCGTCGACTTGCCGGCACCCGACGGCCCCACGATGGCGACGCGCTCGCCGGGCCGGACCGCGAAGGTCAGGTCGCGCACCACGGCGTCGCGGGCCCGCGTCGGGTAGGCGAAGCCGACGCGCTCGAAGGCGACGGCGCCGCGCGGCGGCGAGGGCAGCGCCTCGGGCACGGCAGGCGCCGCGATGGCGGGGACGACGGCCAGGATCTCGCCGAGGCGGCCGGCGGCGCCCGCCGCGGCCGAGACTTCGTTCATCACTTCGCTGAGCTGGCCGAGCGCGCTGGCGCCGAAGACGGCATAGAGCACGAACTGCGACAGCAGCCCCCCCGACATGCGGCCCGCGATGACCTCGTGGGCGCCGAACCACAGCACGGCCACGACGCTGCCGAAGGCGAGGAAGATCGCCACCACGGTGAGGAGCGAGCGGGCGCGGGCCGCCCGCGCCGAGGCCCGGTAGGATCCCTCGACCGCGCGGTCGAAGCGCGCCATCGACAGGTCCTCGGCGCCGTAGGCCTGGACGGTGCGCATGGCCCCGAGGTTCTCGGTGGCGAACGCCATGGCCTCGGCGAGGCGGTCCTGCGCGGCCCGGGAGCGGCGGCGCACGCCGCGGCCCGACAGGACCAGCGGCAGTACGATGACCGGGATGGCGAGCAGCACGAAGCCCGACAGCTTGGGGCTCGAATAGACCATCATGGCGACGGCGCCGACGAACAGGAACACGTTGCGCAGCGCCACCGAGGCCGAGGAGCCGAACGTGGCCTTGAGCTGGGTCGTGTCCGCGGTGAGGCGCGACACGAGTTCGCCGGTCTGCGAGCGGTCGAAGAAGCCGGCATCGAGCCGGGTCAGGTGGGCGGTAGAGGTCCGAGCGCAGGTCCGCCACGATCCGCTCGCCGAGCGTCATCACGAGGTAGTAGCGGGCACCGGAGGCCAGGGCCAGCACCGCCACCACCGCCACCATGGCGGTGAAATAGGCGTTGATGACGCCGACCCGGTCGGGCGCGAAGCCGAAGTCGACGAGGCGGCGCACGGCTTCGGGGACCACCAGCGTCGCCAGCGACGCCACGACGAGCGCCAGCAGCCCGAGGGCGATGCGGCCGCGGTGACGCCGAACGTAGGGCAGCAGGGGTCTCAAGGCCGCCAGGGAGCCCTGGCGGGCGCGTGCCGCCGCCATCCCCGCGGTGCCGCCCGCCTCTGCCGTACCGCTCTTGCGTCTCATGCTTCCCCACCGACGTTTCGACCGCGCCGCGACGGGCTGGCCTTCGCGCGCGCGGCTGGTTTATAGGACCGCAATTCTCCCCTGTATGGCGAAAATCACGAGGGCTTCGACCGGGTCCTCACGTTGCCATGCGTGACAGCCATCGAGGACCGACCATGAAGACCGACACGCATCCCCACTACCACATGATCAAGGTCGTGATGACCGACGGCACCGAGTTCATGACGCGCTCGACGCTCGGCGCGGACGGCGACACGCTGAACCTCGACATCGACCCCAAGACCCACCCGGCCTGGACCGGCGGCTCGCAGCAGCTGATGGACCGCGGCGGCCGCCTGTCGCGCTTCAACTCGCGCTTCGCCGGCATCAACTTCGGCAAGAAGTAAGGCCTCGCCAAGACTGCCGCCAGGGCAGGCAGCCGGCCAGGCGGCAAGGCGAGCGTCGGGGCGGGCTCCAGGACCGCCGGCGCGCGACCGGCGGGCATCGCCCCCTTCGTGTCGGGGGCCGGCCGCGTCCCTGCTCGGTGGCGCCGGCGGCCCGCTCATGGCGCGGTCCGCCCCTTGGGCCGCCCCTGGAGCGCGCCGGCGCAGCCTTCCGCGAGCGCGGCCGGGGTCGGCCAGGCGTAGCGCAGCACGGGGTGGCGACGGCCGTCGGGCTCGTCGGCCTCGGTGCGCTCGACCACCGCGCCGCCGAGCTTCTCGTAGAAGGCTCGCGCCGGCCCGTTGAGGGCGAGGCAGAACAGGTGGACCGGGCGGTGCGCCGCCGTGGCGCGGGCCCGGGCCGCGAGGTCGGCCATGAGTTCTCGCCCGATGCCGAGCCCGCGCCGGGCCGGATCGGCGTGGAGATTGGCGACCAGCGACCCCCAGACCGGATCCTCGTCGACGACGAGGCAGCCGAACCCCACGGGGGCACCCTCCGCCTCGGCCACCACCGTCACGTCCGCCGCCGGCCCTTCGGCGAGCCGCGCGCGCCACAGCGCCAGGCGCTCGGCCGCGATGGGCCCATCGAGATAGGCGTCGTCCAGGATCCCGCGATAGGCGGAGCGCCAGCTCGCGACGTGGAGCGCCGCCACGGCATCCGCGTCGGCCGGCCCGGCCCGGCGCAGGGCGAGACCCGTCACGGCTTCGCCCCGCTCCCGGCAGGGTCGGCCCCGGGCGGCCCGGCCGCGGGTCCGGCGACGCGACGGCGACCCGCCAGGACGGCGCGATACAGGTCGAGCGTCGCGCCCTCCATCCGCTCCAGCGAGAAATGCTCGGCGACATGGGCCTGGGCGCGCCGCGCCAGGGCATCGCGCGCGCTGGCGCCGAGCGCCAGAGCCTCGCCGATCGCCAGCGCCAGGGCCCGTGCGTCGTCGGGCGGCACGCACCACCCGGTGCGCGCCTCGGCGGCGACCCGGGGCGTGGACAGCACCGTCTCGGGCACGGCGCCGAGGTCCGTCACCACCACGGGCGTACCCATGGCCTGGGCCTCGACGGCCGAGCGCCCGAAAGCTTCCGGCTTGGTGGAGGGCACCGTCACGACGCTCGCCGCCAGGAAGGCCGCCGGCATGTCGTCGACGTGGCCGACGCGCTTCACCACGCCGGCGAGGCCCGCCGCCGCGATGGCGTCGTCGATCTCCGCGACGTAGCGGTTGCGGCCCTGCGCGTCGCCGGCCAGCACGAAGGCGCGTGCCCGTCGAGCCCGGCCGCGCGGAGCAGCCGCGCCGCCTCGATCAGCACGCGGTGGCCCTTCCAGCCCGTCAGCCGGGCCGCGAGCAGCACGATCGCGGTCGCCGGCCTCGACGCCCCAATCGGCGCGGAGCTTGCCGACCCGGGCCGGCGCCACGGCGGCCGGCGAGAAGGCCTTGAGGTCGGTGCCGCGATGCACGACCTCGATCTGCGGCACCGCCCAGGGATAGAGCGACGCGATGAGGCCGCGCGTGTAGTCGCGAATTGGCGATCACGACGTCGCCCCGCGCCATCACGGAATTGTAGCGCAGCTTCAGGGCGCTGGTGCCGCCGTAGGCGCCGTGGAAGGTGGTCATGAACGGCGTGCCGGTGAGCCGCGTCGCGCCGAGCGCCACCCAGGCCGGCGCGCGCGAGCGGGCATGGACGATGGCGGGCCGCTCGAGCCGGATCAGCCGGGCCAGACGGGCCACGTTCCACGCCATGGCGGCGGGGTTCTTCGCATCCGCCGGGAACGGGATCCAGATGCCGCCGCGCGCCTGGAGTTCGCTGACGAGGCGGCCGCCGCGGCTGGCCACGAGCGCGCGGCCGCCGGCCTCGGCGAGCGCGCCGGCGATGTCGATCGTGGTCCGCTCGGCGCCGCCCGCATCGAGCGACGGGATGATCTGCAGGACTGTCGCGCCGGCGAGCGACGCGGCCGCCGGGCTCCTCGGGCTGAGGCTTGCGGCATCAGGCTCTACGGTGTTTCGTGCGCATGGATCAGCCTTTTCCCCGACCGGTGTGCCCTGATTATGCCGCAAGACGCCAGACCGACAATGCTGCAGGTGCGGACGGCGCTGGGCGAGCGGCGGCTCGCCGTCACGGTGCTGCCCGCCGCGCGGGACACGTCGGGGGAGGCGGCTCGGGCGGAAGCCTCCGCTCCGGGGCTCGTCTGGCTCGGCGGCTTCAAGTCGGACCAGACGTCCAGCAAGGCCGTGGCGCTCGACGACTGGGCGGAGCGGCACGGCCGGGCCATACCTGCGGTTCGACTATTCGGGCCATGGCGTGTCCGAGGGCCGGTTCGAGGAGGGCACGATCGGCCTCTGGCTCGACGACGCCCTGGCGGTGATCCGCGCCGCGACGGCCGGGCCACAGATCCTGGTCGGCTCCTCCATGGGGGCCTGGATCGCGCTGCTGGCGGCGCGCGCCCTGGCGGGAGCCGGCGAAGCGGAGCGCATCGCCGGGCTCGTGCTGATCGCCCCCGCGGTCGACTTCACGGAAGCGCTGATGTGGGCGCAGTTCGGCCCCGAGATGCGGCGCGAGATCGAGGCGACCGGCCGCTGGATCCGGCCTTCGCCCTACGCCGACGAGGGCTATCCGGTGACGCGGGCGCTGATCGAGGACGGGCGCCGCCACCTCCTGCTCGACGGCCCGATCCGCGCCTACGGCCCGGTGCACATCCTCCAGGGCATGAAGGACGCCGACGTGCCGTGGCAGCACGCCATGCGGCTCGTCGAACACCTCGCCTCCGACCCCGTCAGCATCACGCTCGTCAAAGACGGCGACCACCGCCTGTCGCGCGACGAGGACATCGCCCGCCTGCTCGCCGCCGTGGAGCACCTCGTCTGAGCCACTGCCCACGGCGCGGGCCGCGAAGCGCGGCCGCTGGTGTCGACGGCGCGGTTTGACATACGCGAAACATGCGCCTACCTCCGACACCGTCACAGGATCGCTTCAGGCTCCGCCATGGCCCGGCCCCAGCTCTACCCCGTCAAGAAGGTGATCGGCTTCGACGAGGCCATGCTGAAGGCGGTCGACGACTGGCGGCGGGGCCGCACCCCGATCCCGACGATGTCGGACGCGATCCGGCAGATCCTCGGCAAGCACCTGCGCCAGAAGGGCTACCTTCCGAAGAAGAACGCCGCCGAGTGAGCCGGGTGCGGCGCGGCCGACGTCTTTCCACGCGCCGGCATTTCACCTAAAGAGACGGCCTCGACCAGAGGCTGCGGGACCAGACACCAGCATGACGACAGCCAGCGACGTCGCGTCGGGCAAGTCCCACACGGACGAGAACTTCCCCGTGGCGTCCCACCTCATCGCGGCGCGCCATCGGCCGGCCGTCATGGCCTTCTACCATTTCGTGCGCGCCGCCGACGATGTCGCCGACCACGCGACGCTGACGCAGGCCGAGAAGCTCGACCACCTCGACAGGCTGGAGCTGTCCCTGCTCGGTCACCGCGACGACGAGCCCGTGGCGCGCCCCCTCCGCGCCATCCTGGCCGAACGCCGGCTCACGAGCCGCCACGCGCAGGATCTCATCGCGGCCTTCCGGCTCGACGTCACCAAGTCCCGCACGGCCGATTGGGCCGACCTCATCCACTATTGCAGCCTGTCCGCCATGCCGGTCGGCCGCTACGTGCTCGACGTGCACGGCGAGAGCGAGGCCACCTGGCCGGCGTCCGACGCGGTCTGCGCCGCGCTGCAGATCATCAACCACCTGCAGGACTGCGGCAAAGACTTCCGCGATCTCGATCGCGTCTACATCCCGGAGGACGCGCTGTCGGCCGCCGGCCTCACTGCCGCGGCGCTCGGCGCCGACCGGGCCACCCCGGCGCTGCGCCGGGTGTTCCGCGACATCGCGGTCCGCACGATGGGGCTGCTCGACGAGGGCGGCATCCTGCCCCGGCAGGTGGCGGACTTCCGCCTGAGCCTCGAGACCGCCGTCATCGTGGCGCTGGCCCGCCGCCTGACGGCGACGCTGCAGGACCATGATCCGTTGAGCGAGCGCGTCCACCATACGACGTTCGAGTACCTGCGCATCGGGGGCGCGGGCGCGGCGCGGGCGGCGCTTCGGCCGGCTGTTCCGGCCCGCCGCCCCTGCGGCGGCCGGGATGGGGCGGGCGTGAGCGCCCTGTCCGAACCCGCCGTCGGCGTGGCGCAGGCCGCACAGGCGGCCGGCTCGTCGTTCTACGCCGGCATGCGGATCCTGCCGAAGCCGCAGCGCGAGGCGATGTACGCCGTCTATGCCTTCTGCCGTGCCGTCGACGACGTCGCCGACGACGGCGGCACCCGCGAGGAGCGCTCGGCGGGGCTCGACCGCTGGCGCGCCGGCATCGACGCGCTCTACGCCGGCCGGCCGACCGCCGACACCGCCCCGCTCGCCGAAGCGGTGCGCCGGTACGGCCTCGACCGCAACGACTTCATGGCGGTGATCGACGGCATGGCGATGGACGCCGCCGAGGACATCCGGGCGCCGGACGAGGCGACGCTCGACCTCTACTGCGACCGGGTCGCGAGCGCGGTCGGCCGCCTGTCGGTGCGGATCTTCGGCGTGTCGGGCGCGAACGGCCACGCCCTGGCGCACCACCTCGGCCGGGCCCTGCAGAAGACCAACATCCTGCGCGACATCGACGAGGACGCCGCGATGGGGCGCCTCTACCTGCCGCGCGAGAAGCTGGAGGCCGCCGGCATCCAGCACCACCGACCCGGTGGCGGTGGCGGCTCATCCCGACCTGCCGCGGGTCTGCGGCCTCATCGTCCAGGAAGCGCGGGTCCATTTCGCCGAGGCCCAGGCCATCATGGCGCGACGAGCCGCGCCGGGCCACGCGGGCGCCCCGCCTGATGGGCGCGGTCTACGGGGCGGTGCTGGAGGCGACCGCCAGGCGCGGCTTCGCGGCGCCGCGCGCGCCGGTGCGCAAGCCCAAGCTGAAGCTCCTCATCGCGCTCGTCCGGCACGGTTTGTTCTGATGGGCGGCAGCGTCCACGTCGTCGGCGCGGGCCTGGCGGGGCTCGCCGCCGCGCTGAAGCTCGATCACGGGCGCCGGCGCGTCGTCCTCCACGAGGCGTCGCGCCACGCGGGCGGGCGTTGCCGCTCCTATCACGACCCCGCCCTCGGGATGGTGATCGACAACGGCAACCACCTCGTGCTGTCGGGCAACACGGCGGTGCGCGACTACGTCGAGGCGATCGGGGCGTCGGACAAGCTGCAGCCGACGCGGGATGCGGCCTTCGACTTCGCCGACCTCGCCAGCGGGGCGCGCTGGCGCGTGATCCCCAATGCCGGCCGGCTGCCCTGGTGGATCTTCTCGCGGCACCGGCGCGTGCCCGGGACCCGCTGGAGCGACTATCTCGGCCTGTCGCGACTGATGCGGGCCGGCCCGCGGGACCGGATCGCGGACGTCATGTGCTGCGAGGGCCCGCTGTGGGACCGCCTGTGGCATCCCCTGCTGGTGGCGGCCCTCAACACCGACCCCAAGACCTCCTCGGCCGCGCTGGCGGGGGCGGTGGTGCGCGAGTCCCTCGCCAAGGGCGGCGACGCCTGCCGGCCGCTCGTCGCCACCGCGGGGCTCGCCGAAGCCTTCGTGGACCCGGCGCTCGCCACGCTGAAGGCGCGCGGCGTCGAGGTCCGTTTCGACCATCGCCTGCGCGGCCTCGCCTTCGAGGGAGACCGCGTGGCGGCGCTCGACTTCGCCGACGACGCGCCGACCGTCCTGGAGCCGGGCGACAGCGTCATCCTGGCCGTGACGGCCCCGGTGGCGGCCACGCTGGTGCCCGGCCTGACGGTGCCGACGGACTTCCGCTCCATCGTCAACGCGCATTTCCTGGCGAGCCCGCCCGAGGGCCAGCCGCTGATGATCGGCCTGATCAACGCGGCGTCCGAATGGGTGTTCGCCTTCGAGGGTCGCCTGTCGGTCACGATCAGCGACGCCGACCGCTTCCTCGATACGCCCAAGGAGGACCTCGCCGCCGCGCTCTGGCGCGAGGTGGCGGCCGTGACGGGCCACGACCCCGACGCGCTGCCGCCCTACCGCATCATCCGCGAGAAGCGGGCCACCTTCGCGGCCTCGCCCGAACAGGACGCCCTGCGCCCCGGCCCCGAGACGGCCTGGCGCAACCTCCTCCTCGCCGGCGACTGGACCCAGACGGGCCTGCCCTCGACCATCGAAGGCGCCCTGCGCTCCGGCAACCGCGCCGCCGTGCTGGCGTCTCGGTGACGCTCGTTCAGGCCCCCGGCGCCGGCCAGCGGTGGGGGGAAAATGCCTTCGCTTCATGCTAGTCCAGGACCGTCCGACGGCAACAGGAAGCATCCGTGACCGACATCCCAGCCTCTCCCGACGCGATCCCGGCCCGCCTCGCCGCCGTCGCGGCGCGTGTCGCCCAGGCGGCGGCGGATGTCGGGCGGGCGCCCGGCGACGTCGCGCTGGTCGCCGTCTCGAAGACCCATCCCGCGGAGGTCGTCGCCCCGGCGCTCGCGGCCGGCCATCGCATCTTCGGCGAGAACCGGGTGCAGGAATCGGGCGGGAAGTGGCCGGCCCTGCGGGAGCGCTTCGCCGGCGTCGAACTGCACCTCATCGGCCCGCTCCAGTCCAACAAGGCGCGCGAGGCCGTGGCGCTCTTCGACGTCATCGAGACGGTGGACCGACCCAAGATCGCCGAGGCGCTGGCCGCCGAGATCGCCCGCGCCGGCAAGCCCGTCAGGCTCTTCGTCGAGGTCAATACCGGCGCCGAGCCGCAGAAGGCCGGGATCCTGCCCGGAGAGGCCGATGGGTTCATCCGGCACTGCCGCGAGGCGCTCGGCCTCGACCTCGCCGGCCTCATGTGCATCCCTCCGGCCGACGAGCAGGCCTCGCCGCATTTCGCCCTGCTGGCCAAGATCGCGGCGCGCAACGGGCTCGCGGGCCTGTCGATGGGCATGAGTTCGGACTTCGAGCTCGGGATCCAGCTCGGCGCCACCCACGTGCGCGTCGGCACCGCCATCTTCGGGGCGCGGCCGGCGCCGCCGTGACGCGCGTCCCGCCGGCCGGGCGCCAGGCCGGCGCTGTCCTCATGGAACGCCGCCGCCCCTCGCCGTGTTTTCCCGCCACACCAGGGAGAGACGCAATGGATCACGCCAGCGGGGCCGCCCCGAGCCGCCAGACGGTGACGGCATTTTTCGAGACACAGGCCGAGGCCGACCATGCCAGGGCGGACCTGATCGCGGCCGGCTTCGCCGAGGCCGACATCCAGGTCCTGGCGGGCGAGGCCGCCCAGGCCAAGGCCGAGCCCCACAGGGACGTCAACGTCTTCCAGGCCCTGCTCGATATCTTCGTGTTCATGCCGACGGACGACCGCGCCACCTACGAGGAAGGGCTGCGCCGGGGCGGCATCGCGGTGGCGGTGCACACGGGCCCGGAGGGCTACGAGCGGGCCATCGACATCCTCGACCGCGACGGCGCCGTGAACCTCGACGAGCGCGAGACCGCGTGGAAGGCGGAGGGCTGGGCGCCCGGCGCGGGTGCCGGTCCGGCGCCGGCGACCTCCGGCTTCGAAGGCCAGCAGCGGCACGACCCGCTCGTGTCCGGGGCCGCCAACCAGGACGTACGCGAGCGGATCGGCGTCGGCACGGCGGATTTCGGCGCCGGCATGGACCTCGCCCCCGAATCCGCCGCCTCGCCCGGCCCGGAGCGGACCGCCATCCCCGGCGAGGAGGCGCAGTCCGTCACGGCCCGGCGCGACACCGAGCACGGCCGCACGCGGGTGCGCTCCTACCTCGGCTCCGTGGCGGGCATCCCGACCGGCATCGATCCCGCCATCTGACCGCGACCGCGCGCCGCCGCGTCACGGGGGCTTAACCATGACGCGGGCTTCCGGCGCGCCGGCGTCCGTGCGGGACCAATCGTTGAGCGACGCTTAAGGCCTGCCTTCCAGTTTGACGGAATGCGGCTCCGTCCTCACCCGATCCTCTTCGCGGCGGCCAGTTTCGGCGCCCTCGCCGGCTGCTCCGACTATCATCGCGCGGAGCGGCCGCCCTGGCGCGCCCAGGCCGAGGAGGTCTGCCTCGCCAAGGGTCTCGTGACCGAGACGGCCTCGGTGCGGCCCTTCCACGAGATGGACGGTCCCGGCATCTGCGGCGCCGTCCATCCCTTCAAGGTCACGGCGCTCGATGGCGGCAGCGTGGCCCTGAACACCACCCAGACGCTCGACTGCCCGATGATCGCCGCGCTCGACGCCTGGGTGCGCGAGGTCGTGCAGCCGGCCGCCCAGGCCCGCTTCGGCGAGCGGGTCGTCCGCATCGAGTCCATGGGCAGCTACAATTGCCGCGGCATCAACAACAAGAGCGGCGCCGGCCTCAGCGAGCATTCCTTCGCCAACGCCATCGACATCGGCGGCTTCACCCTGGCGAGCGGCCGCACGCTGAACATCATGCGCGGGTTCAACGGCGCCGACGAGCAGGAACGGGCCTTCCTGCACGAGGCCCATGCGGGCGCCTGCGGGCATTTCACCACGGTGCTGGGGCCCGGCTACAACATCTTCCACTACAACCATTTCCATCTCGACCTCGCCTTGCACGGGGCGACGTCGCGCGGGCCGCGCCGCTACTGCAAGCCCGTGCCCGAAACGAGCCTGCCGGAGCCGCCGCGCCAGGACACGATGCCGGACCCGCCCCCGATCGAGGAGGAGATGGACATCGCCCGTGCGCCGCTGCCGGGGCCCTCGCTCGGCACCGGCCCGGCGGTGCTCGTCGCGAGTGCGCCCCTGCCGGAGGCGACGCCGCCGCGCGCGACCTGGGCAAGGTCGACCTGGGCAAAGGCGACCGAAGCAAAGGCGACCGAGGCAAGCGCGACCGAGGCGAGCGCGACCGAGGCGAGGGCGACCCAGCCGGGCGCGCCCTGGCCACCCCCCGCCGTGCCGGAGCGGGCCGCACGCGCCTTCGCGGCGCGCGCGCCGTCCCCGGCCCAAGGTCCGATCGCGCTCGCCGACGACATCCCCGCCGTCCCGACACGCCGGTCGGCCGCGATGCCAGGAGCGGCCGAGGAGCCCGTCGACCCGCCGCTGATCAGCTTCGGCGGACCGTCGGGCGACACCGGCGAGGAGGTCCGGCGGCCGTCCCGCGCCGCCGCGATATCGCGTCCCGCCGACACGGCCCGGACCCCGCGCCCGCCGTCCGGTTTCGCCCCGGAGGACGACGCCGGCCCCGAGCTCCGGCCGGCCCCGCGCGCCACCGGCACCCCGCGGGACTGGGACATCACCTCCAGCGTGCCGCGCTGAACCACGCCCGGCCCCTGTGGACGGGCCTTGCCGCCGGTGGTCCGGCGCTCCTACACAGGGGCTCGACGGCTTCCGCTCGGAGAGGACGAGGGCGCATGACGAGCTCGGACGAGGTGGCGCACAAGCCCAGGATCACCATCGTATACTGCACCCAGTGCCACTGGCTGCTGCGCGCCGCCTGGATGGCCCAGGAGCTGCTGTCGACCTTCGGGACCGACCTCGCCTCGGTCTCGCTGGTCCCGGCGACCGGCGGGGCCTTCTCCATCGCCTACGACGATGTCGAGATCTGGGAGCGCAAGCGGGACGGCGGGTTCCCCGACGTGAAGGCCCTCAAGGGCCGCGTGCGCGACCGCCTCGATCCCGGCCGCGACCTCGGCCATCTCGACCGTCCCGGCGCCGGTCCGGCCTGATTTGGCAAAAGCGCCGCGCCGCGCCATACCGGCGCCGGGCGGCGTACGGGCGGCGCCGGCGGGAGACTCGAGGGCATGCGACACACGTTCGACGATCTGGCGCGGGCCCGCGTCGCGGTGATCGGCGACCTCATGCTCGACGTGTATCTGCAGGGCGACGTCGACCGGATCTCGCCCGAAGCACCGGTGCCGGTCGTGCGCCTCGCCAGCGAGCGGGCGGTGGCGGGCGGCGCCGCCAATGTGGCCGCCAACGTGGCCCATCTCGGCGGCCGGGTCGACCTCGTCGGCGCCGCGGGGCCGGACGAGGGCTTCACGGCGCTGGCCAAGCTGCTCGACGCCCACGGCGGCATCGCGCGCGACCGGGTGGTGGTCGACGCGGCCCGCCGCACGACCCGGAAGACGCGCCTCCTCGGCCACAACCAGCAGATCGCCCGCATCGATCACGAGGACCGCGGCCCCCTGCCCGAGACCCTCGACGCCGCCGTGGCGGAGCGCGCCGCCGCCGCCGTGGCGGAGGCCGACATCACGATCCTGTCCGACTACGGCAAGGGCGTCGTTTCGGACCGGCTGCTCGAGGCGGTCTTCACGGCCGCGGCGGCGGCGGGCCGCCGCGTCGTCGTCGATCCCAAGCGGCGCGACCTGTCGGCCTACCGCGGCGCCAGCATCGTGACCCCCAACCGCGCCGAACTGGCGCTCGCCACCGGCCATCCCTGCGAGACCGATGAGGACGCCAGGGTGGCGGCCGAGATCGCCATCCGAATGTGCGGCGCCGACATCCTGCTGACCCGCTCCGAGAAGGGCATGTCGTATTTCCCGGTCCGGGGCGAGCCGATCCACCTGCCCACCGTGGCCCAGGAGGTGTTCGACGTGTCGGGCGCCGGCGACACGGTGGTGGGCACGCTCGCCCTGTGCCTCGCCGCCGGGCTGCCCATCGCCGATGCCATGCGGGCCGCCAATCACGCGGCCGGGATCGTGGTCGGCAAGGTCGGCACCGCCCTGGTGTCGCGCGCGGAGCTGCTGGCCGATCTCGCGGCCGACAGCGGGGCGGATGTCGTGGACGGGCGCCTCGTCGACCTCCAGGGCCTCGTGGCCCTGCGGGCCGTCTGGCGCCGCCAGGGCCTGTCCGTCGGCATCACCAACGGCTGTTTCGACCTCGTCCATCCCGGCCACGTATCGCTCATCCGCCAGGCCGCCGCCGCCTGCGACCGTCTCGTGCTGGCGCTCAACACCGATGCCTCGGTCCGCCGGCTGAAGGGGCCGGACCGGCCGCTCCAGTCCGAGGCGGCCCGCGCCGACGTCGTGGGCGCCATCAAGGGCGTCGCCGCCGTGGTGCTGTTCGGCGAGGACACGCCGCTCGACCTGATCACGGCGCTGCAGCCGGACCTGCTCGTCAAGGGCGCCGACTATACGGAGGAGACCGTGGTCGGGGCGGAGGTCGTGAGGGCGGCCGGCGGCCGCGTGATGCTGGCCCGGCTGACACCCGCGCAATCGACCTCGCGCCTCGTCGCGCGGGGCGCGGGAGTGCCCGCGTGATCCTGGTCACCGGCGGCGCCGGCTTCATCGGATCCAACCTCTGCGCCGACCTCGAGGCTGCCGGCCGCCGCGACCTCGTCGTGGCGGATACGCTCGGCCACGAGGGCAAGTGGCGCACGATCGCCAAGCGCGGCCTGCGCGACGTCATCGCGCCGGAGGAGATCGGACCCTGGCTGGCGGGCCGGCGCCGGCTCGATGCCGTGATCCACATGGGCGCGAACTCGTCGACGACCGCGACGGACGGCGACGCCGTCCTGCGCTCCAACTTCGGCCTGTCGACCCGGCTCTGGGACTGGTGCGCGACGACCGGCACGCCGCTGATCTACGCCTCCTCGGCCGCCACTTACGGCGACGGGGCCCGCGGCTTCGACGACGATGCCGCCCCCGAGGCCCTGGCGCGCCTGCGGCCACTGAACCTCTACGGCTGGTCCAAGCACCTCTTCGACCGCTGGGCCGTGGCCCGCGCCGCCGAGGGCCACGCGCCGCCGCAATGGGTCGGCCTCAAGTTCTTCAACGTCTTCGGCCCGCACGAGACCTTCAAGGGCGAGATGCGCTCGCTCGTCGCCAAGGCGACGCCGCGGATCGTCGCCGGCGAGCGCGTGGCCCTGTTCCGCTCGCACCTCGCGGATGTCGCCGACGGCGAACAGAAGCGCGACTTCGTCTACGTGAAGGACTGCGGCGCCGTCGTGCGATGGCTGCTCGACAGCCCGCAGGTGTCGGGGCTCTACAACCTCGGCACCGGCCGGGCGCGCTCGTTTCGGGACCTGATGCTGGCGATCGGCCGGGCCCTCGGCGTCGAGGTCGGCATCGACTTCATCGACATGCCGGACGCGATCCGCGGCCAGTACCAGTCCTTCACGGAGGCCCGCATGGAGCGGCTCCGGGCCGCGGGGTTCGAGGGCGCGTTCCGGTCGCTGGAGGACGCGGTCTCGGACTATGTGCTGGAGCATCTCGTGGCCGAGGACCCCTACCGCTGAAGCGCCTCGCGCGGCGGCGGCACCGGCCGGTGTGGAGCCCTCGGCCCTCGTTCGAAGCGGACCGGCTGTCGGGTCATCCGCGGGTTTGTCGAGTCCGGTACCGCCGGCGTCCCCCGGGGGACCGCAGCAGCAGGGAGGAGCGCCATGACGGAGCATGTGATCGCGTGGGACGCGGTGCCGGCCACGCCCGCGCCGGGCGGCGTCACCAAACGCCGGATCGACCTTCCGGGCGTCTCCCTCGTCACCGTGACGGTCCCGGCCGGGACCGAGGCTCCGCGCCACAGCCACGACCACGCGCAGTTCGTCCAGGTGGTGGCGGGCTCGGGAAGGCTCACGACCGAGCAGGGCGAGCGGGCCTTCTCGGCCGGTTGCGTCTTCGTCTTCCCGGCCGGCGCCTGGCATGCGGCACGGTTCGACACCGACACGGTGCTGGTCGAGACCAACCTCGCCGCGGGGTGAGCGGGCGCCCTCAGGCCTGGCGCCGCACCTCGCCCGGCAGGATCTCGAAACGCTCGGCATCGCCGAGCTCGGCGAACAGCGCAGGATCGGCGCCCGTCATGAACACGTGCCCGCCGAGCGCCGCGAGCTCGGCGTAGAGCGCGGCGCGGCGCAGCGGATCGAAATGAGCCGCGATCTCGTCGAGCAGGATCAGGGGCGCGATGCCGCTCATGGCCGACGACGAGCCGCGCCGAGGCCAGCACCAGTCCTACCAGCAGCGCCTTCTGCTCCCCCGTCGAGGACCGCGCCGCCTCGGCGTCCTTGGGGCCGTGGCGGACCGCGAGGTCGCTGAGGTGGGGCCCGATGGAGGTGCGACCGGCCGCGGCGTCGCGCAGGCGGCTGTCGCGTAGCATGGTCCGGTACCGGTCCTCGGCGTCGAGGGCGGGATGGTTGGCGACCAGCGCCTCGACGCCGCCCACCACCGACACGTCGGCCCAGGGGAAGGGCGAGGCCGGGTCGCGGTGGAGCGCGATGAGCGACGCGAGGCGCGTCACCGTCTCGTGGCGGGCGGCCGCGACCGAGACGCCGAGCGACGCCACCTCGCGCTCCGCCGCCTCGGCCCAGGCGGCATCGATGCGCCCCGCCTGGCGCCCCTCCTCCAGCACGCGGTTGCGGTTGCGCAGGGCGCGTTCCAGCGCCGACACGCGCGTGCCGTGCTCGCTGTCGACCGTGAGCACGATGCGGTCGAGGAAGCGGCGGCGCTCGGACGCCGGGCCGGCGAAGAGCCCGTCCATGGCGGGCGTCAGCCAGACGATGCGCAGGTGGTCGGCGAAGCCCTTGGCGGACGGCACGGGCGCGCGATCGATGCGGCATCGGCGCGCGGCCGGCGCCCCCGGGCCGGCGAGTTCGAGGCCGGTGCCGAGTTGCGCGGTCGCGACTTCGCGGGCCGCATCCTCGACCTCGACCGAGACGGCCCAGCCGCCACCGCCGCCGTCCCGCGCGCAGTCGGCGAGTTCCGCCCGGCGGAAACCGCGGCCCGGGGTGAAGAAGGACAGGGCCTCGAGCAGGTTGGTCTTGCCGGCGCCGTTGAGGCCGGAGAGCGCCACGGGCGCCCCCGAGAGCGGTAGGTCGAGGGCCGGATAGGATCGGAAGTCGCCGAGCACCAGCCGCCGGATGCGCGGTCGGCGGTCGGGATTCAGCATCGCGCGGTGCGGCCCGCCCCGTCGGCGTCCCGGCCCGGCCGGCTCATCCCTTGCCTCCGCGGTCCTGGCTGCCGAGGTCCTGGCCTGCGGGGCCTTGGCCCGCGGGGTTGTGGCCGCCCTGCGGCTTGACGCCCATGCCGCGCAGCGCGGTCTCGACATCGGGCAGGATGTTGGTCACGATCACCGCCACGCCGGCCGCGTTGGGATGCATGCCGTCGGCGAGGTGCAGTTCGGGATGACCGATGATGCCGGCGAGGAAGAACGGATAGAGCGGCACGCCATAACGCTTGGCGAGGCTCGGGAAGATGGCGGCGAAGCGCCCGCGGTAGGCGGGATCGAGCTCGACCGAGGCTATCATGCCGGCCAGCAGGACGTGGACCTTGCGGTTCTGCAGCCCCGCCACGATCGCGTCGAGGTTCTTCGCCGTCACGGCGGTATCGACGCCGCGCAGCATGTCGTTGGCACCGAGTTCGACGATGGCAAGGTCCGTCCCCTCCGGCACCGACCAGTCGAGCCGCTCGACGCCGCCCTGCGTGGTGTCGCCCGAGACGGCCGCATTGTCGACGCGGACATCGAAGCCGTCACGGCGCAGGGCCCGCTCCAGCACGGCCGGGAAGGCGGCATCGGCGGGCAGCTGGTAGCCGGCGGACAGGCTGTCGCCGAAGGCCACGATCCGCGTCGCGGCCGCTGCCGGCGTCGCGGCCAGCACGGCCGCGGCGAACAGAAACCCCGCCGCCGACTGACAACGCCGCGACGGACGCCCATATGGGGAAGGCTGCCGGACCGGGCCGCGTGAGGATGCGTGATGAACCAAGCTGCGATCTCGCTGGAGGGTGTGCATGTGAGTCTGGGGCGAGCGGCGGCCCGAGTCCATATCCTCAAAGGCATCGATCTCAGCGTGGCGAAGGGCGAGGCGGTCGGCCTGACGGGGCCGTCCGGCTCCGGCAAATCGACGCTGCTCAGCGTGCTGGCGGGTCTCGAGCGGCCCGAGCGCGGATCGGTCACCATCGACGGCACCCGCATCGACGGGCTCGACGAGGACCGGCTGGCCCGCTTCCGCGGCCGGCACATCGGCATCGTGTTCCAGAGCTTCCACCTCATCCCCACCATGTCGGCGCTGGAGAACGTGGCCGTCCCGCTGGAGCTCGCGGGCCGGCGCGACGCCTTCGAGCGTGCCGCGGCCGAGCTCCACGGGGTCGGGCTCGGCGAGCGGCTGGGTCACTACCCGTCCCAACTGTCGGGCGGCGAGCAGCAGCGCGTCGCCCTGGCCCGCGCCCTCGCGCCCGATCCCGCAATCCTGGTCGCCGACGAGCCGACCGGCAACCTCGACGAGGCCACCGGCCGCACCATCATGGACCTGATCTTCGCGACGCGGCGCGAGCGCGGCGCCACGCTGGTCCTGGTCACGCATGACCCGGGCCTCGCGGCGCGCTGCGACCGAACGGTGCGGATCCGGTCCGGCCTCGTCGACCGCGACGTCCGGAGCCCGCTGGAGATGGCTTCGTGACGGCCGACGTCGGCCCCGTGCCGGTGCTCGGCACCACGCGGGGGAGAGCGCCGCAATTGCCCGTGGCGCTGCGGCTCGCCTGGCGGGACCTGCGCGGCGGCCTCGGCGGCTACTGGATCTTCCTGGTCTGCATCGCGCTCGGGGTCGCCGCCATCGCGGGCGTGGGTTCGGTGGCGGGCAGCCTGTCCGACGGACTCGGCCGCGAAGGCCGGTCCGTGCTCGGGGGCGATGCCGCCTTCTCCACCGTGTCGCAGCCGCTCGGGCCGGACGAGACGGCCTGGCTCGCCGCGCGGGGCCGGCTCAGCCGCATCGTCACGGCCCGCTCCATGGCGCGGGCGGGCGATCAGGCCGGCCTCATCGACATCAAGGCGGTCGACGGCGCCTATCCCATGGCGGGGACGGTCGAGATCGACCCGCCCCAGCCGCTGGCGCAGGCGCTCGCGCCGGCGGGCGCGACCTTCGGCCTCGTGGCCGACGACGCCATCGTGGGGCGGCTCGGCCTCAGGACCGGCGATACGCTGTCGATCGGGGCCGCGACGTTCACGCTGCGCGGCATCCTGCGTTCGGAGCCCGACCGGCTCGCCGGCGGCATCGCCTTCGCGCCGCAGGTCCTGGTCAGCCAGGCGGGTCTCGACGCGACGAAGCTGATCCAGCCCGGCACGCTGGCGAAGTTCACGACGCGCCTCGCGCTCGCGGGGGCGGACGACGACGCGGCCCTGGCGCGCTTCGTCGCCGAGGCCCGCGCCGCCTTCCCGCAGGCGGGATGGGACATCAAGACCCGCAACAACGTGTCGCCGGAGTTCGACCGCAACCTCGGCCGCTTCACCCAGTTCCTGACCCTCGTCGGCCTGACCGCCCTGGTGGTGGGCGGCGTCGGGGTCGCCAATGCCGTCAAGGCCGCCATGGAGCGCAAGCGCGCCAGCCTCGCGGTGCTGAAGGCGCTCGGCGCGCCGGGCCGTTCCGTCTTCGCCATGGGGCTCGCCCAGGTGATGCTGGTGGCGGCCATCGGGGTCCTGGCCGGGGACGCGGTCGGCGGCGCCCTGCCCTATCTGGCGGTGGCGGCGCTCGGGCCGCGGCTCCCCCTGCCCCTCGTGCCCGCGCTGCATCCCGGCGCCCTCGGCCTCGGGGCGCTCTACGGGTTCCTCACCGCGCTGGTCTTCTCGCTGCCGACGCTCGGCCGCATCCACGACGTGCCGGTCTCGGCGCTGTTCCGGGATGCCGTGGAGCCCGGACCCGGGCGCATGCGGCTCGGCTATCGCCTCGCCCTCGCGGCCGCCGTCCTGGCGCTCGGCGGCTGCGCCATCCTGTTCTCGCAGGACCATCGCCTCGCCGCCTACGACGTCGGGGCGACGCTGCTGGTCTTCGCGCTGCTGCGGCTCGTGGCCTGGGCCTTCATGGCGCTCGCCCGGGCCCTGCCCCGCTCCCGCAGCGTCGCGTTGCGGCTGGCCCTCGCCAACATCCACCGGCCGGGCGCGCTGACGAGCGCCGTCGTGCTGTCGCTGGGCCTCGGCCTCACGCTGCTGGTGACGCTGGCCCTCATCGACAGCAACATCCAGCACCAGATCACCGAGGCGCGCCCCGGCGTGACGCCCTCGTTCTTCTTCGCCGACGTCCCCAACCGGGATGCCGAAGGGTTCCTGGCCTTCGTCAAGGAGAGGACGCCCACGGCCGTGCTCGAGGACGTGCCGATCCTGCGCGGCCGGATCACGGCGGTGAACGACGTGCCGGCCGACCGGGTGAAGGCCAGGGAGGGCGCCACCTGGGTGCTGGAGGGCGACCGCGGCATCACCTTCGCGGATGCGCCGCCCAAGGGCTCGCGCGTCGTCGCGGGGGACTGGTGGTCCAAGGACTATACCGGGACGCCGCTCGTCTCCTTCGACCGCGAGCTCGCCGACGGCATCGGGTTGAAGCTCGGCGACACCGTGACGGTGAACGTGCTCGGCCGCTCGGTCACCGCCAGGGTCGCGAACCTGCGCCAGGTCGACTGGCAGACCATGGGCATCAACTTCGTCATGGTGTTCTCGCCCAACGCCTTCCGGGGCGCGCCCTACATGGCGCTCGCCACGGCCGCCTACCCGACCGACGATGCCGCGCGCGATACGCGCCTCGCCCGCGACGTCGCCGAGGCCTACCCCGCCGTCACCACCATCCGGGTGCGCGACATCCTCGACGCCGTGAACGCCTTCGTGGGCAAGCTCGGCATCGCCACGCGGGCCGCCTCGGCGGTGACGATCCTGTCCTCCGTCCTGGTGCTGTCGGGCGCCCTCGCGGCCGGGCGGCGGGCCCGCGTCTACGACAGCGTGATGCTGAAGGTGCTAGGCGCCACGCGGCGGCGGCTGCTCCTGGCCTTCGTGCTCGAATACGGGCTCATCGGGCTCGGCACGGCGCTCTTCGGCATCCTCGCCGGCACGGCCGGGGCCTATGCGGTGGTGAAGGAGGTGATGGGGTTCGACTTCGCCTTCGCCCTCGCGCCCGCCATCGAGGCCGCGCTGGCGGCGCTGGTCGTCACCGTGGGGCTCGGCCTCGTGGGCACCTGGCGCATCCTCGGCCAGAAGCCGGCGGGCTACCTGAGGAGCCTTTGAGCCGCAGCGACCGCCACCGGGCCTCGCGCGTTGGCCCTGCACGGCGCGACACCCAACGGACCTCACCATGACCATGACAGGCAAGATCATCCTGGCGGCCTTCGGCTTCCTGGCCTCGGGCGCCGCCTCTCCCCTGGCTATGGCGGCGGGCTCCTCCCCGCAATACGACCAGCTCGGCGCCGCCCGCGCGGCCGGCGAGGATCCGACCTACCACGTCAACCGCTACGGCTACGGCAACTACGTCCAGGGCCCGAACGGCGCCTACGGCGGCTATCCGGCCGGCAGTGCCGGCGCCATCGAGTTGCAGAACGAGCACGACATCAAGTGCCGCTACGTGCCCGAGACCTGCTGAGCCGTGCCGGCACGGGTGGGGAGGCGGGGGTGGGGGCGACCCGGTCGCGCCTGGCCGGGTCGGAAGTGCAGCGTTTGCCCTGATCCAAGAGGGCCGTAAGAGAGCGACCCGCCCGCAAGCGGCGTCGAGGCAGGGCGCGACGTCACCGGAACGGCCTATGGCCGGTTCGTTGATGCTGGGTCGATCGTAGGAGTTCGATCGAGACGGTTCGTCATGAGCTCCTGAGCGAAACCGTCTGGGGCCGGCGCCACTCGGCACGGCGTGGGTGGCCGGGACGAGCCCGGCCATGACGGGAGGGAGGGCGGCGAGCGCTTCGGATCCGCCTTGCGCTCCCTCGACCGATCTCCTCTACCCTCTCCACAGTCATGCCCGGGCTTGTCCCGGGCACCCACGCCGGCCCGCGCCAGCGCGGGTGCTCGGGCCGGACCGGGGCCGTCCGGGGCTAGGAGCGGCCCGGCACGGCGTGGGTGGCCGGGACAGGCCCGGCCATGACGGTACGGAGGGCGGCGAGCGCTTCGGATCCGCCGTGCCCTCCCTCGGCCGATCTCCTCTACCCTCTCCACAGTCATGCCCGGGCTTGTCCCGGGCACCCACGCCGGCCCGCCCCACCCCGGGTGCTCGGGCCGGGCCGGGACCGTCCGGGGCTGGGAGCGGCTCCGCGCGGCGTGGGTGGCCGGGACAAGCCCGGCCATGACGGGACGGAGGGCGTGCACCGCTTCGGATCCGCCGTGCCCTCGCGCTTCGCCCCCGCCGGTCCGTTCGCGGGCTGTCCGCCCGCCATTCCTCACGGGCCGACGCCTCCCGCCCGCCCCACCACGACCCGCCCGATGCCGGCGAGGTCGGGCCGGACCGCGATGGCGGCGAGGCCCGCCGCGCGCAGCAGGTCCGCCACGTCCCCGTCCTGCCCCTGGCCGATCTCCAGGGCCGCGACGCCGCCCGGCGCCATCAGGCGCGGCAGGTCGGCGGCGAGGATGCGGTAGCAGGCGAGGCCGTCGGGGCCGCCGTCGAGGGCCGACAAGGGGTCGTGCTCGCGCACGTCCCGGTCGAGGGCCGGGATGGCGGCGCTCTCGATATAGGGCGGGTTCGAGACGACGGCGTCGAAGCGGCCCGGCGCCAGCGCGCTCGCCCAGTCGCCCTGCAGCACGAGGCTGCGCGGGGCCAGTCCCAGTGCGGCGAGGTTGCGGCGCGCCACCGCGCAGGCGCGCGCCGAGCGGTCGACCGCGACGCCGGTCGCGGCCGGCAGTTCGGAGAGCAGCGCGCAGAGGATCGCGCCCGAGCCCGTGCCGAGGTCGAGCAGGCGGAGCGGCTCGCGGCGGCGCGGGCCGAGGGCATCCAGCACCGCTTCGACCAGCGTCTCGGTGTCGGGCCGTGGATCGAGCACGTCGGGGGTGACGGCGAGGTCGAGGCCCCAGAAGGCCCGGCGCCCCAGGATGCGCGAGACGGGCTCGCGGGCGGCCCGACGATCGATCCAGCCCGCGAAACGCGACGCCGCCTCGGGCGCGACCGGCAGGTCGGGGTCGCGGATCAGGGCGACGCGGTCGAGCCCGGTCGCCGCCAGCAGCAGGATGCGGGCATCGGTGCCGGCATCGGGGATGCCGGCCGCGGCAAGGATGCGGGCCGCGTCGCGGAGGGCGTCGGCGAGGGTTCGCATGGCGCGGGCGGGGCGACGTCCCCCGGCCCGCGCCGACGGGCCGGGGAATGACGTCAGCCGGCCGCCTTCTCCATCACGCGGCGCAGCCGGGCGGCGAAGAGCGCAGCATCGGCCGGCAGCTCGCCATCCATGATCCGGGCCTCGTCGTGGAGCAGCCAGGCCGAATCCTCGACGACCGCGCGGTCGCCCTCCCCGGCGAAGCGCTCCGCCAGAGCCGTCACCAGCGGGTGGCCGGGGTTGATCTCGAGGACCGGCTTCGACTGGTTGCCGAGCTTGCCGTGCTGGGCCAGGATCTTCTCGAGGCGCCGGTCCGGGCCGAATTCGGGCGCGATCAGGCAGGCCGGGCTCTCGGACAGGCGGTCCGAGGCGCGCACGTCCTCGACCGCATCCGCCAGGGTCTGTTTCATGAAGGCGAGCAGGGTCGCGACCTTCGGGCCGACGTCCTGCGTCTCGGGCGCGCTGGCCCCTTCCGCCAGCGGCACCGCCTTGATGTCGGCCGCGCCCTGCGTGACGGACTTGAACGGCTTGCCGTCGAAGCCGGCGGAGTTCGACACCCAGAAGGCATCGACGGCGTCCGGCAGCAGCAGCACCTCGATGCCGCGCGCCTTGAAACCTTCGAGTTGCGGGCTCGTGCCGAGCCGCTTCAGGTCGTCGCCGACGAGATAGTAGATGGCGGTCTGGTTCTCGCGCAGGTCCGCCACGTATTGCGCCAGGGTGCGCCCACCCTCGGGGTGGGTCGTCGTGGCGAAGCGCGCCAGCTTGAACAGCGTGTCGCGCCGCTCGGGGTCCTCGTAGAGGCCCTCCTTCAGCACGGCACCGAAGTTCTCCCACACCTTGGCGAAGCCGTCCGGGTCGTTGTCGGCCATCTTGACGAGGTCGCCGAGCACGCGGTTCGTCACGCCCTTGCGGATGGCGGCGAAGATCGGGCTGTTCTGCACCATCTCGCGCGACACGTTGAGCGGCAGGTCGGCCGTGTCCACCACGGCGCGCACGAAGCGCAGCCAGCCCGGCAGCAGGTCCGCCTCGTCCGAGATCAGCACCCGCCGCACGTAGAGCTTCGTGCGCCCCTTGCGCTGCGGGTCGAAGAGATCGAACGGCTTGGAGCCCGGCACGAAGGCCAGCACCGAATATTCGTGCCGGCCCTCCGCCCGGTAGTGGATGGTGAGGGCCGGCTCGTCGTATTGCGCCGCGAGGCCGCGGTAGAACTCGGTATATTGTTCGGGCGTGATCTCGGACTTGTTCTTCGCCCAGAGGGCGGCGCCGTCGGTCAGGCGGCGCGGCTCGGCGTCCGGCGTCTCCTGCAGGTCGATCGGCACCGCCACGGCGCCCGAATGCTCCTTGATGAGCCGCTCGAGGCGCCAGGGCTCGAGGAAGTCCTTGGCGGCCTCCTCGTTGAGATGCAGCGTCACCTTGGTGCCGCGGCTCGGGGCGTCGGACAGCGGCAGCGCCGCGACCGCGTAGGAACCCTTGCCGTCGCTGGTCCAGCGCCAGGCCTCGTCGGTGCCGGCGCGGCGCGTCACGACCTCGACGCGGCTCGCCACCATGAAGGCCGAATAGAAGCCGATGCCGAACTGGCCGATGAGGTTGCCGCTTTCCTCCTCGGCCTCCGCGCCGATCCGGTCCAGGAACGCCTTGGTGCCCGAGGACGCGATGGTGCCGAGCGCCCGGTCGAGATCCTCCCGCCCCATGCCGATGCCGTTGTCGACCACCGCCAGGGTCTTGGCGTCCTTGTCGAGGACCACCCGGATGGCGAAGCCCTCGCCGTCGGCCGTCAGGTCCGGCGACGCGATGGCCTCGTAACGGAGCTTCTCGCAGGCGTCGGCGGCGTTCGAGATCAGCTCGCGCAGGAAGACGTCCCGCTCCGAGTAGATCGAGTGGACCATGAGGTCGAGCAGGCGCGACACGTCCGCCTGGAACGACTTCGTCTCGCCGGCCGGCGCCGGTTCCGCACCCTGCGCCATCTCAGTGTCAGCCTCGCTCATGGACCTCGCCATCCCTCCGCCCTGCCCCTGGCCCACCGGACCGCGCGACGGGAGGTCCGGGCCGGCACGGCCGGGGCGATGATATCGATGCCGGGAGCGGGCCGTTGAGGCCGGCCCCGGTCCGCGGCTCCAGGCCGCGGGGCGACCCTCATATCGAGGCTGCGGGGCGCGACCGCAAGGCGGATCGCGGCCGAAAAAGGACGGGCGGGCGTGGCGCGGCACCAGGCGGGCGCCCGGCCGGCAGCCTTGAACCCGCCCCCCGGCCGGGCCATTCTGGGGGTTCGGCAGGGAGCGCGGAATGAGCGAAGGCGAGACGGCGGCCGGGCGACGGCTGGAGGAGCGGGGGTCGGAGGCGGGCGGATCGGTGGCGCCCTTCCCGGCCCGGCGGGTCCAGCCCCCGTCCCCGGAGCCGAAGCCCACGGGCGGCGCGGCCGTCGTGTCCTTCGACCGGCACGAGTTGCGCGACATCTTCAACCTCTACGGCCGCCGCGTCGCCGAGGGGGAATGGCGCGACTACGCGATCGACTTCCGCCCCGACAAGGCGGTGTTCTCCATCTACCGGCGCGCCTCCGAGGTGCCGCTCTACCGGGTCGAGAAGGACCCGGCGCTGGCCCGCCGGCAGGGCGCCTATGCGGTGGTGGCGGCGACGGGCCTCGTGCTGAAGCGCGGGCCCGACCTCGCCCGCGTGCTCCAGGCGCTCGACCGGCGGCCGAAGCTCGTCGTGGTGTGAGGCCGAAGGCCTACTCGCCGGCGCGGCGCGCCGCCCACACGGCGAGTTCCTCGGGCAGCGTTTCGGTCGCGTCCTGGCGGGCCACGACCTCGTCGAGGCTGGCCGGCGCGTAGCCGAAGGCGTCGACCCCGACGTCGCAGGACTGGCGGTTGCCGGGCAGCGTGGCATGGGTGTGGCCGTGCAGGTGGCGCGTGCCGCGCCACAGCCCCGGCCAGGACCGCATGGGGTAGTGCGACAGGAAGAGCCTCACTTCGGCGCCCGCCGCCGTGCGCAGCACCAGCCGGGCGGTCTCGACGGGTTCCGAGGCCCAGGGCAGCTGCAGGACACGGTTTGAGTCGTGGTTGCCGATCACCAGACGCTTGACGCCGTTCAGGCGCGCGAACAGCGCCGCGCAGCGGTCGCGCCCGATGCCGCCGAACACGTCGCCGAGGTGCCACACGTCGTCGCCGGGCCCGATCCGGGCGTTCCAGCGGCCGATCACCGCCTCGTCGTGGTCGGCGATGCTCGAAAAGGCCCGCATGCGCAGGATGTTCGGGTCGGCGATATGCGTGTCGGCGGTGAAGAAGGTCGTCATGTCGGCCCGGGTTCGCCCCGATATAGCGCGTACGGCGGCGTTTCGCCCGCTGTGCAGCGAAGCGCCGCGGCGATTCCCCGGACGGAGCGGCTGTGGCATGGAAGGCGGATGGCCGACCTCGACCCCTCGCAGCGGCGCGCCGCCAGCGCCGACCACCCGATCCAGCTCGTCCTGGCGGGGCCCGGATCGGGCAAGACCTCGACCCTGGTGGGGCGCTTCCGCCACCTGCGCGACAGCGGCGTCGCGCCCCAGCGCATCATGGCGCTGACGTTCACCAAGAAGGCCGCCGAGGAGATGCGGGGCCGCATCGCGCGCGACCTCGACCTCGACAACCCCGCCGAGCTGCGCGTCTTCACCTTCCACAGCCTGGCGCTGCGCTGCCTGCAGCGCAAGCCGCACCTCGCCGGGCTGCCGGAGCGCATCGACGTGTGGAGCGCCCACCAGCAACGCGCCGTCTTCGCCAGCCGCCGCATGTACTGGAACGACGAGGGCGACATCCTCGACATCATCGCGGGCGCCAAGGAACAGCTGCAGGACGCGCGCGCCTATGCGCGGAGCCTCGCCCGGGACGACGAGGCGGGCCTGCGCGCGGCCGAGTTCTTCGCCGTCTACGAGGCCGCGCTGCGCGAGGCCGGCGCCATCGATTTCGCCGACATGGTGCCGCTGCTGCTGCGCGCCATGACGGACCACCCCGCCTACGGCCGGGCCGTGGCCTCCGCCGTGGACCACCTGCTGGTCGACGAGTACCAGGACATCAACCTCGGCCAGCATAGGCTGATCGAGCATTTCCGCTCGGGCGGCGTGCACCTGTGGGCGGTCGGCGACGACGACCAGACCCTGTTCACGTTCCGCGCCGCCGACATCCGCTACACGCTCGACTTCAAGCGCCGGCACCGCGACGCCGTGCTGCACCTGCTCGACCGCAACTACCGCTCGACGCCCGAGATCGTGGCGGGCGCCAAGCGCCTCATCGCCAGGAACCGCGACCGCTTCGCCAAGGACTACGGCCCGGCGTTCGACAGCACCGGCGCCGTGGCGATCCGGGGCTATTCGACCCCCGACGCGGAGGTGCGCCAGGTGGCGCGGGCGGTGCAGTTGCTGATCCGGGACGGCATGCCGCCCCACGAGATCGCGGTTCTCTACCGCGCGGGCTCGACGGGCCTCGCCTTCCAGGGGGCGCTCGAAGCGCTGCACATCCCCTTCGACGTGCGGGGCGCGGGCGACCTGTGGCAGAGCGCGGCCGCCAAGCTCTTCCTCGGCGCCCTGTTCTACCTGCTCGACGACGACGAGAGCCGCGCCATCGAGAAGATGGGCACGGGCAAGCGCGGCGAGAGCGTGCGTCGCCGGCTCGACAAGGTGCGGGCCGCGGGCTCGCGCGGCTTCGCGGAGGCCTGCCGCCATGCCCGGCGGGTGGTCGGCGAAGCGCTGCCGAAGAAGTCCGCCGAGCGCGAACAGCGCGACTGGACCAACCTGTGCGACGCGCTCGCCGGGCTCGCCGCCGATTGCGACGGGCTCGACGCCCTGATGGAGCGCATCGCCGAACAGAGCCGCGCCCTGCGCCGCCCCTCGGAGGATGCCGTGGTGCTGTCCACCGTCCATTCCGCCAAGGGGCTCGAATGGGACGCGGTCTTCGTCGTGGGGCTGGAAGAGGGCATCATGCCGGTGGCGGGAGGCGAGATCGAGGAGGAACGCCGCGTCGCCTATGTGGCGGTGACGCGCGCCCGGCGCATCCTCGGCCTCACCTATGCGGCCGAGCGCGGCGGCTCCCCCTCCACCCGCTCGCGCTTCGTGGCGGAATTCGCGGGCGACGCGCATGCCGGGACCGGCCCCGACCATCCCGAGGCCGACGCGCTCCTGCCGCTCGGCCCGCCCTACCAGCAAGAGCCCGCCCCCGCGCCGCGGGCCCGCCCCGGCGCGACGGCGGAGGGGCCGAGCGGCGGCCGCGCCCGGGCGCCGGCCAGGAACGCCGCGGCACCCCGGACGAGCGCCGCGGCGAAGCGCGGCCATGCGGTCGACCCCGCCGACGTCGCGCCCTTCGCGGCCGACCCCGACGCCGCGGCCGCGCAATGGACGGCGCGCGACGACGCGAAGCTGCAGGCCAGCTTCGCGGTGGCGGGCGCGCTCGACGAGCTCTGCGCCGCGACCGGCAAGGCACCGGACGCCGTGCTGACCCGGCTCGTGCGGTTGAAACTCGTCGCGTCCCGGTCGGCCGCGCGGAACCTCTGGGCCTGAGGGCGGGTGCGCGGGCGGCGACGGCCGGCGCGCCATGACTCCTGCGCCGGTTGACCGCATTGGCGACACAATCCCGGTCGACGCGGCCGGTCCGACGCGGGTTAAGCCGTGAAGAGCGACGTCTCGCCACCGTTTTAAGCTGTAGTTAACCAAACTCAGCCTCAATGTCCCGTCACAGGACTGGCCAGGATCTTCCCTCGAAAGCCGGATGCGGCGGCGCCGCACGAGGGGAGTCCGTCCCGAGAGCGAGGCGAATGACCGACACGTCCGTCACCCCTTCCGATGTGTTTCTCTTCGACCGCGCCCGCCTGTCCCAGCGGCACTCGACCTGGACCGTCGCGGGGGCGGGCGCCGTCACCTTGGGGGTGCTGGTCGGCTCCTGGCTGATCGACCACCGCGCGCCGGCCGGGCCGGGCCCGGTCGCCGATGCCGGCACCGTGCGGCTGACCGCGGCCTTCCACACGCCGCCCGCCCGGGCCCTGCCGGACCTGCCCCGTCCCGCGCCCGGCGAGGACGCCGCCCCCGGGCCCTCCGCCGCCAACCCTTCCGCCAAGCCCTCCGCCGCCGAACCGGCGATCGACGCGGCCCTGCTCGACCCCGGCTTCGTGCACGGCCCCGCGCCGGTGGCCCTGGCCGACAGCATGCCGCTGCCGCCGCGCTTCGTGGCGCCGTTGTCGGGACCCACCGAGGCGCCCGCGCCCGCGCCCGAGATCGCCATGGTGATCCCGCTGCCGGAGACGCCGCACGACACGGCACCCGTCCCGTTGCCCGCCCCGGCCGCGATGGCGGCGCCGGCGGCGGAACGGGCGCCCGTCGCCGTGGCGCTGCCCCCGGTGGTCATGGCCGCCGCGCCCGAGACGCCGCGGAGTGATGTCGCATCCGTGCCGCTGCCCGAACCCCGTCCGCTGTTCCGCCCCGCGCTCCCCGACAGCCAACGCGGACCCCGCCGGGCCGTGATGGCGCGCAACACCGACACGGCGCCGACCCCGGTGGCGCCCGGCGTGCCGGCCGACAACCGGTCCTTCCTCGACAAGTTCTTCGGCGCCCTGAAGCCGTCGAACGGCCCCGCCCTCGCCTATGCGTCGCCGGAGGACGGCCTGTTCGGCCGCTCCGCCGCCCTCCCGGCCCCGTTCTCGACCGGTCGCACGCCCTACACGGCCGTCTATGACATCTCGGCCCATACGGTCTACATGCCGGACGGCAGCCGGCTCGAAGCCCATTCCGGTCTCGGCCGCATGCTCGACGACCCGCGCCACGTCGGCGCCCGCAACGTCGGGCCCACGCCCCCCCATGCCTATGACCTGAGCCTCCGGGAATCCCTGTTCCACGGCGTCCAGGCGCTGCGCCTGACCCCGGTCGGCGGCGGCAGCGTCTTCGGCCGCGACGGCCTCCTCGCCCACACGTTCATGCTCGGCCCGAACGGGGACTCCAACGGCTGCGTGTCGTTCCGCGACTATGCCTCGTTCCTGCGGGCCTACCAGAACGGCCAGGTGAAGCGGCTCGTGGTGGTGGCGGGGGGCTGACGCGCGGCTCGCTCGACAGGGCCGGCCCGGGGCCGTAAGACGGGACGGTTTCCAGACCCATGCGGCGGGCGTCGATGCGCCGGCCGGGCCGGGCGCCACGACCCGGCGGAGATCTCCCTCATGTTCGAAAAGCGCAAGCTCGGCCGCACCGGGCTCGATGTCACGTCGATCTGCCTCGGCACCATGACCTGGGGCCAGCAGAACACCGAAGCCGAGGGCCACGCCCAGCTCGACCTCGCCATCGGCCGCGGCATCAACTTCATCGACACGGCCGAGATGTATTCCATCCCGCCCAAGGCCGAGACCCAAGGCTCGACCGAGCGGATCATCGGCACCTGGCTCAAGCGCCGCGGCGGGCGCGAGCGCATCGTCATCGCCTCCAAGGTGGCGGGCCGCTCCAGCAACGATTGGCTGCGCCCCGGCGGCAAGCCGGCGCGGCTCGACGAGGCCAACATCCGCTACGCCGTCGAAGGCTCGCTGAAGCGCCTGCAGACCGACTATATCGACCTCTACCAGCTGCATTGGCCCGACCGGGTGGTCAGCCTGTTCGGAGCCGGCGGCACCGTGTTCCGCGACCTGCCGCGGCCCGACGATTCCGTGCCCATCGCCGACACGCTGGGGGCACTCGGCCGGCTGGTCGAAGAAGGCAAGATCCGGCACGTCGGCCTGTCCAACGAGACGCCCTGGGGAACGATGCGCTTCCTCGCGGCGGCCGAGGCCGGCCATGGTCCGCGCATCGCCTCGATCCAGAACAGCTACAACCTCCTCAACCGCACCTACGAGCTCGGCCTCGCCGAGATCGGGCTGCGCGAGGACGTCGGCCTCCTGGCCTATTCGCCGCTCGGGCAGGGCTACCTCACCGGCAAGTACCAGGGCGGCGCCCGGCCGGAGGGGGCCCGCACGACGCTGTTCAACCGCGGCCAGCGCTACGAGAAGCCGGGTGTCGAGACGGCGATCGACGCCTATCTCGGGCTCGCCCGCGAGGTCGGCCTCGATCCGGCCCAGATGGCGCATCGCCTTCGTGACATCGCGCAGCTTCGTGGCCTCCAACATCATCGGGGCGACGAGCCTGGCGCAGCTCGAGACCGCGCTGGCCTCGGTCGAGGTGAGGATCACCCCCGAGCTCGAGGACCGCATCGACGCGATCCATCAGGTGCACCAGAACCCGGCCCCCTGAGCGGGGGGCGGCCCCTGCCGGGCCGCCCTTGCACCCGCAGGGCCAGCGGCGCCATGCTGGCGGGCGCGCCGCACCGGCCCCACGGCGCGACCCCCGGGGAGGAGAGCATGACGCCGCGCTACGAGGTCCGCCGCGAGGAGGATGGGAGCTGGACGGTCTATGACGCCGCGACCGACCTGCCTGCCGTGGTCAACGACGTGCCGCAGCTCGGCCACGGCGAGGACGATGCGCGCGCGGTCGCGCGCGAGCTCGACGAACTGATGGGCGAGGACGACGAGGACTGACGGCGGGCGCGGCCGTAGGCGTCAGGGCTGGGCCGGCTCGCCGAGGCCGGCGAGGCTCTGGTGCCACGCGGTGCCGTCCCGGCCCTCGCGGTCGCCGATGGCGAAGACCCCGTCCATGTAGGGCGACGCGAAGGGGGTCGCCGGGTCGTAGGCGACCGCGTGGTCGATGTAGGCGAGCGAGAAGGCGATGCCGAGCCGGCGGGCGGCCTCGCTGGCGGCCGTCACGGTCGCGGTGGTCTGGGCCTTCATCACGGTCGCGAGCGACCGGTAGGCGATGGGCAGCGTGCCCCGGGCCGTCACGGCGAATTCCGGGGGCAGCGTGTTGTTGACGACCCCCCACAGGCGCAGGCGGTGCCGGCGGCCCTCCAGCGCGGCGGCGAAGACGTCCGGGCGCAGGAAGATCTGCGCGGTCGCGACGCCGTCGACATGCATCTCGTCGAGCGCCCGTTCACCCGCCTCGGCGCGGATCATCACCGGCGGGAAAACCGCCGGCACGCTGGCCGAGGCCACCAGCACGTCACGGAACAGCGCGGGCGCGTCCGGCCTGCCGCTCGCCGCGATGGCTCCCATGTCCCAGACTACCGGTCGCTGGGCGTCGAGGTTGGTGGTCACGGCGAGCAGCCGGCGGCCGAGCCGGTGCTGGTCGGCGACCGCCGCCATGAAGGCGGGGGTCGCATAGGCGTCGACCATGCGGCGCAGCGGGCCGGGGTCGAGCAGCCCGTTGCCGGTCGCGATGGCGAGGATGTCGGCGGGCTCCGCCACGCTGCCGGCGCCATCGCCGGTATAGAGCTTGGCCAGCACCCCGTCATAGGCCGGGCCGAGGAACGCGAAGGGCGCGATCAGGGCCCCGGTCGACACGCCCGTCACGACGTCGAAGACCGGCCTGTCGCCGCGCTGCGTCCAGCCGCCGAGCAGGCCGGCCGCGAAGGCGCCGCCGGCGCCGCCGCCCGACAGCGCCAGCACATCGACGTCGCGGCCCTGGGGAAGGCGGCCGAGCGGGCCGAGCAGGGCCCGCGCCACGTCGCGCGCCGGCGCGTCGCCCCAGGCCCGGACGGCGCCGAACCCCGGCACGGCCGCCACGGCCTGGTCGGCGGCCGTGAAGTCCTGCCGCGGGGCGAGCGCGCAGGCGCCGAGCGACGCCGCCAGGACCACCGCGAGCATCCGGGCCGCGCTTCGCCCCGTGACGGTCACGCACACGCCTGGTGGAGCGGATGGATCATGGCGGACCTTTCGGGCATCGGCAGGGCTGCCGGCTCAGGCGGCAGGACGGCACTGTGGCGGCCCTGCCCTGCCCGGGGCTGGAGGGCGGCCCGCCCCGCGCTCACGCGGCCGGCAGCGCGATGCGGCAGCACAGGCCGTGCGGCTCCCGGTTGCTCAGCGTGAAGGTGCCGCCATGCGCCGTCACGATGGCCTGCACGATGGGCAGACCCAGGCCGAACCCCGAGGGCTGCGGACGGGCCGCGTCGTCGACGCCCCTGCGGAAGGGCTGCAGGACCTCGTCGAGCCGCTCCGGCGGGATGCCGGGGCCGTCGTCGCTGACCGTGACGGCGACGGTGCCGTCCGCCTCGCGGCTGAGCTCGACCACGGCCTCGGCCTCGACCCGCGCGGCATTGTCGACGAGGTTGCCGACGGCACGGCGCAGTTCGTCCTCGTGGCCGTGGATGACGAGGTGGTCGGGACCGCCGTAGCGGGCCCGATGGCCGAGGTCGGCCGCCTCGTCGCAGACGGTGCGCAGCAGGCTCGCGAGGTCGAGCCGCGCCGGCACCCGGTTGACGGCGCCGTCGCGGATGAACGACAGGGCGCCGTGCACCAGCGTGTCCATCTGGCCGAGGTCGCGCAGCATGAGCTCGCGCAAGGGCGCGTCGGCGACGAATTCGGCCCGCAGCCGCAGGCGCGTGATGGGGGTGCGCAGGTCGTGGCTCACCGCCGCCAGCATCTCGGTGCGCTCCGCCACCATCCGGGCGATGCGCGCCTGCATGCGGTTGAAGCCGCGCGCCACGGTGGCGATCTCGGTCGCGCCCGTCTCGGGCAGGCGGCGCGGCGCGGCCTTCAGCGATGCGGGATCGAGAGCGAAGCCGTCGAAGGCCGCCGCCACGCGGCCGAGCGGCGCCGTGATGCCCCGCACCGCCCAGACCAGGAACAGCGTGGTCGAGAGCGCGATGAACACCAGCGTGCCGAAGGCGAATACGGACGGGTCGGGACCCCCGCGCCGGGACGCGTCGGCGCGGAGGCTGAGGGCGGACCCGTCCGACAGCGCGATGACGCGCCGGCCGGGTTCGGGCGGCGCGTCGAGCGGTTCCCGGCGCAGGGCGAGCGCGGGATCGGTGCGGTTCACCGCCCGCAGCACCGCCTCCCGCTCCTCCGGCGTCGCATGTTCGATGACGCTCACGATCGGGTCGACACGGCCGGCGAGGCCGGGATGGAGCGGGCGGAACCAGCCGCTGCGATTGAGCAGGAAAGCGCCGCTCATGCAGAAATGGAAGATCACCGCGGACAGGAGCACCAGCACCATGAGCTGTGCCGCGATGCGGCCGGGCAGCAGGCGGCAGAGATGCGTCACGGCACGGTCTCGACGGCGGGCGAGAAGATATAGCCGCTGGAGCGCACGGTCTGGACGAGGTCCGGCTCGCGCGGGTTCTTCTCGATCTTGAGGCGGAGGCGGCTCACCACGATGTCGACGCTGCGGTCCTGCGACGCGCTGCCGGGACCCTGGGTGAGGTCGAGGAGCCGCTCGCGCGACAGGACGCGCCCGGGATGGTCGCAGAACGTCGACAGGAGGTCGAACTCGGCGCTCGTCAGGGCGACGCGCGTGCCGTCGGGGTCGGTCAGGCGCCGCGCGCCGCGGTCGATCGTCCAGCCCGCGAAACAGCAGCACGCGCGGCGGGCCGGCCGCCGGGGACGGGCCGGCGGCGTCCTGGCGACGCAGCACGGCGCGGATGCGCGCCAGCAGTTCGCGCGGGTTGAAGGGCTTCGGCAGATAATCGTCGGCTCCCATTTCGAGGCCGAGGATGCGGTCGACGTCCTCGCCCTTGGCGGTGACCATGATGACGGGCGGGCCGCCGGCGTTGCGCAGCCGGAGGCAGATGGACAGCCCGTCCTCGCCCGGCAGGTTGATGTCCAGCACCACGATGTCGGGGCGCCGCTGCGCCATCCGGCGGTCCATGGCCTCCCCGTCGCGGGCCACCGCGGTCGCGAAGCCGTTGTCGGCGAGATAGCGGGCCATCAGAGCGCTGATGTCCGCGTCGTCCTCGACGATCAGCACGAGAGGATCGAGCGCCGAAACCATGGTCTGTCGTCTCCCGCGGCCCCGGCCGCTGCCCGCGATGCCATGGCACCCGAGTGTGGAGCGAGCAAGGAGGCGTCGTGTGCGGACGGTTTCGGGCGGCCGGGACCGCGCCGGTCTTCAGCTCCGGCCGATCTTGCCCTCGATGGCGGTCCAGATCGCCTCGGCGAGGTCCGGGCCGCCGAGGCGGCGGATGGCGCGCAGGCCGGTCGGCGAGGTCACGTTGATCTCGGTCAGGTGGCCGTCGATGACGTCGATGCCGGTGAACAGGAGGCCGCGGCGCCGGAGTTCGGGCGCGATCGTCTCGCAGATCTCCCGCTCGCGGGCCGACAGCTCCGTCGCCCCCGCCGCCCCGCCCCGCACCATGTTGGAGCGGATGTCGTCGGCGGCCGGCACGCGGTTCACCGCCCCCATGGCGGTGCCGTCGACCAGGATGATGCGCTTGTCGCCCTCCGTCACCTTGGGCAGGAAGCGCTGGGCCACCCAGGGCTCGCGGAAGGTGGCGGTGAAGAGGTCGAACAGCGAACCGAAGTTCGGGTCCCGCCGCGCGACCTTGAACACCGCGGCCCCGCCGTTGCCGTAGAGCGGCTTCATGACGATGTCGCCGTGCTCGGCCCGGAACGCCTCGATGGCGGCCCGGTCCCGCGAGATCAGCGTCGGCGGCATGAGGTCGGGGAAGTCGAGGACGAAGAGCTTCTCGGGGGCGTTGCGCACCCCGGCCGGGTCGTTGACGACCAGCGTCTTCGGATGGATGCGCTCGAGGAGGTGCGTCGAGGTGATATAGGCGAGGTCGAACGGCGGATCCTGGCGCAGCAGCACGACGTCGAGCTCCGCAAGGTCGGTGGACACCGCCTCGCCGAGGGTGAAGTGGTTGCCGGGTTCGTCCCTGACCGCGAGGGGCTGGAGCGGCGCGAAGACACGGCCGGCCCGCTGCGACAGCGTCTCGGGCGTGTAGTAGAACAGCGTGTGGCCCCGCGCCTGGGCGGCGAGGAGCAGGGCGAAGGTGGAATCACCCGCGATGGCGATGCGGTCGATGGGATCCATCTGGACCGCGACGGTCAAACCCATGAGAGTTTCTCGGCGTTGAGGCCGGCGCGCCGGCGCGTGACGGCACTGTGCCGACGCCGGGGGTTTCGTCAACCGCGAGGGCGGCACCCCGCCGCGGGTGCCATCCGGTCTCAGGCGGTGAGCAGGTGCTCGCCCGACGGCGCGACGGCGCGGTGACCGAACTGCAGGTAGGCCGGATCGAACATCGCGGCGGCGGCGAGCCGGAGGGGATCGGGGATCTCGACGCGCCGACGGTCCCAGCGGATCAGGCCGTCGCCGCGCAGTTGCTGGAGCGTGCGGTTGACGTGGACCACCGACAGCGCCGTCGTGTCGCCGATGTCGTATTGGGTGAGCGGCAGGTCGTAGCCGTTGCCCTGCGTGGCGCCGATCACCCGCATCCGCGCCAGGAGCTCGCACAGGAGGTGGGCGATGCGCTGGTAGGCGGTCCGCCGCCCGACGTTGACGAGCCATTCCTGCAGCACCGCTTCGTCGGCCACCACGGCGGCCCGCAGCAGCTCCCCGATGGCGGGCCGCGCACGCGCGAGGTCGAGCAGGGCGTCGCGCGAGACCTGCGCGACGCTGCAGGCCGTCAGCGTGCTGACCCCGCTGGAGCAGGCCCGCAGCGACCCGTCCTGCAGGCCGAATAGGTCGCCGGGGACCAGGTAGGCGGTGATCTGCCGCTGCCCGCCGGCCAGCAGCCGGTACCGGCACGCGAAGCCGCGCAGCACGACCAGCACCGTGTCGCAGGGTTCGCCTTCACGGATGAGATCGGAGTCCGGCCCGACCGAGATCGCATCGGCCGTCAGGGCCGCCAGCGCCTCGGCATCGGCCGCCGGCAACGGACCATAGGCTTCGAGCTTCCTGCACAATAGGTTCGCCCCGGAGCGCTCTTGCATCGACCTGCTCCTCACACTCACACCGCAACACGACGCAACACTCGACAACAATCAGCTAAACTATAGTTTCCGCTGCGAATCCTCGAACCAACATCATCTTGCCGTCGACCGGGACAGACCGACGCCGGACAGGTGCCGGGCGGCAAGGCCGGGATGCGAAGACGCTGGCTGGGCAGAACAGGGCGGCGGAACGCCCGACGATCGGCGACCCAGTCGTCACAGACGTTCGGCGAGAGTGCGCTTTGCCGGTGTCGACCTGCGGCCTGCGACGACGGCCGCGCCGGCCCTGCTTCGTCCGTTGCTCGGGCGAAACGCGCCCGCGCCGTGGGTCTACGTCACGCAGCCCGGCATCGCGCGCGTCCCGGCACAGGAGCGCCCGACCGGGGCAACGCGCGCCCCACGACCCTGGTCCGGGCGCCGCGTGGGATCGTGTCTGCGGAAGAGACGAGGCCTGACTCTCCCGGGTGCCGGGACCGAGGGCGGCCGAAGAACCGGGGCGGGTCACACCGCCACCGTGTGGCACCCGACCGCCGCGCGCGAAGCAGCGGCGAACACGGTTCCGCCCGGCACCGTTGCGGGCGCGGACGGGCTCCGACGACTTGACGCGTGACGCCGCAACGCACCACCTTTCCCGGTCGAGCTTCGATTGATCGTGACGACAGTTCCCCGATGCATCGGAAATTGTCGAGCTAAATCAGTCCAATTGGCAGGGTCGGTACGATCACGTACGTTGGTCGAAGCGGCTCAAATCCGCAACTTGGTCGCTTATGATGCGAAACGCACAACCTCTGAACAGGTGTCCCGCGTCGCGACCCGCCGTACCCCACCGATCCGATCCGCGCGGGTCCGCTGGAGAACGGTCGTCTCGATAGGGGATCCGAGACCAGGACCGGACCGGCGGACCGGTGCGTTCGACGCGGCATCGGACCAGCGCGGCGTCGCTTGAACGCCGGCGGATGATCCTCGATCCTGCGACCTCATCATGGTTTTCGGAGCAGGCGATGGCGGTCGGATATCGTGAGGGACTCGTCCGCGACGCGTCCCGGACCGATTGGGACGGGACGGGCCCTCGACCCGTCGCGTGGGGAGCCTGGTATCCCGCTCCCGTCGACGCGGTCGAGGCGCCGATGCGTGGCGGCGGGCCTGGAGAGCCTTGGTTCGACATCGGCGCCGTCGCCCGGGACGCGCCGCTCGACGCGGCTGCGGACCGATTGCCCGTGGTGCTCGTCTCCCACGGCACCGGCGGCACGGCGGCGAGCATGGGATGGCTCGCCCGCCGCCTGGGCCAGCGAGGGTTCGCTGTGCTGGCCGTCAATCACCACGGCAATACGGCTGTCGAGCCGTACCGACCTGAAGGCTTCCTGTGTTGGTGGGAACGGGCTCGCGACCTTTCGGTCCTGCTCGACCGTCTGGCGACGGAGGGCGTGTTGGCGGACCGGCTCGACCTCAAGCGTGTGTTCGTGATCGGCTTCTCGCTCGGGTCTCACACGGCCCTGTCCCTGCTCGGGGGCGTCACCGACATGGAACGTTTCCGTGCCTGGGCAGACGAGACCGGCGGAGCTTTCGCACGCGGGCCCCGGGAGTTTCCGGACCTCGCCGATCACCTGCCACGGCTTCTGGCGGAACGCCCGCCGCTCCAAGCCTCGTGGCAGCGCCGTGCCGACGACTACCGCGATCGGCGCGTCCGATCGGCGCTGCTGCTGGCTCCCGCGGCGCCGGTCCGCGCCTTCACCGATGAGAGCCTGGCGTCGATCCGCGCGCCGGTCTGCATCCTGACCGGCGGATCCGACATGGAAGCGCCGGCTCGGGACGGCGCGGACTGGCTCGCGGCACGACTGCCGGGCGTCGACGTCGGGCACGTCGGCCCCGATGTGGGGCACTATGCGTTCCTGCCGGACAGCACCGAAGCTGGGCGGCGCGATGCACCGATCCTGTGCGTCGACAAGCCCGGCGTAGACCGGCGCGCAGTCCACGACGCCGTCGCCGCCACGGCCGAACGATTGTTCACCGAGCGCCCGGTGCCGCACGCTCCCGCCGCTTGACGGCCCAGGATGCTGGCTTGGACGGCCAGCGTCCGGGTCGCCATGGACTTCTTTCGAAGGCGCTGACCGATGTGACCGCTTTCGGCCCTGCCACGCCGTCCCGCCATCCGGCTCGCCGGACCGGGCCTTGATGGCCGTTGTCACTCCTCGGAATTCAGGTGAGCCAGGGGGAGCGGGGCCGTTTCCTTGACGGTCTGAATGGCGAAGTTGCTGCGGATGTCGCTGACGCCGGGCAGCTTGAGGAGCGAACCCAGTAGGAGACGTTCATAGGCCGCAAGGTGGGGGACGACGACCTGCAGGAGGAAGTCGGACTCGCCCGAAACGAGGTGGCAGGACACGACCTCAGGAAGGCTGCGCACGGCTTTGCGGAACGCCTCGGCCTCTTCATCTCGGTGGCGCTCGACCTTGACGCCCACGAACACCGTGAGACCGAGGCCGATCGCGCTGCGATCCAGCCTCGCATGATAGCCGGCGATCACCCCGGCGCGCTCGAGCATTCCAACCCGCCGAAGACAGGGCGACGGCGACAGCCCGATGTCCTCGGCGAGTTCCACATTGGTCAGCCGTGCGTTGCGCTGCAAAGCAGCCACGATGCGCCGATCGATGGCGTCGAGCCTCAGTTTTGGCATAACAAGGCGAGCATCCGCAATTTCCTGGCACGATCTGTCGCAGGATGCGCGATTGCGAAAGGCTTCGCAAGGACATGCCGCATCCTTCGACGCTAATCTGGCCTCGGTTCTGAGCGGGAGCTGGCGATGGCGGATCTGTGGATATTCATCGGGGCGCTGGCCGTCGCCTACATCGTACCCGGACCGGACATGGTGCTCATCCTCCAGACGAGCACCCTGCAGGGTCGAAGCCACGCCCTTGCGACCGCTTGCGGGCTGGCCCTCGCACGAGCTCTCCACGTGGCGCTTGCCGCGTTGGGACTGGCCGCGCTGCTGCGAGGCGCACCCCTGGTCTTCGAGATCGTGCGCTTTGCGGGAGCCGCCTATCTCGCCTGGCTTGGAATCACGATCCTTGTCACCCGCTCGCATGTGGTCTCAGGCGAGACGCAGACGAGAGATCGACGCGTCTCCTATCGAGCCGCCGCGAGCCGGGGGCTGCTGACCAACCTTCTCAACCCGAAGGCTCTCCTGTTCTGCTCCGTGCTGCTACCGCAGTTCGTTCAGGTCGGCGAAGGAAGCGCGGCTGGGCAGTTTCTCCTCCTGGGGGCCATTCTGGTCGGCCTCGGCCTGACGTTCGACCTCATCTACGCGGGAACGGGCCTGCTTCTCGTCCGCCACATCGCTCGCCGTCCGGCGATCGGGACCCTGCAGCGCTGGACGTTTGCGACCTTGCTCGTTCTCTTCGGCCTGCGTCTCGCCCTGGCCCATCGGCCGGTGTGACGTCTTCCGCGGTCACACCACTCAAGGCCGCAGCTGTCCGCCGCTCGTTCGTGATCTCGCGACCGGCCGGTTCCCGCGGTCACGTCCTACGGATCCGGCCGAAGACCCCGGAAGGGCCGGACGGCTCAACGGTGATCGGGGGACGCCATGGCGCGACGGCCGGCTTCGAGCGCGGCCGTCGTGGTGGGGAACCGGACGTCGGCGGTCGCCAGGACCACGCCACCGAAACGGCGGATCTGCCAAGCATAGGCCTGCACCGCAGCGCAGGGCCGCACCACGAACAGTTCCGGCTCGCCGAACCGCCGCGGTTGCTCCAGCTTGAGCTTGCGGGCGAGGGCCGCGGCCCGGCGGGCGGCTTCGGTGAAATGTCGACGAGTCTTTGGTTTGCTATCGGACATTCCACCCCCTTCGCAGCATTACTACTAAGGGATCAGTTTAACCAGGCACAGCGGAAGGTCATTCACATACGTAAGGTTCCAGTCGACTTTCGCCGGCTCGGCCCGCCGCGTCGTACGGGCAAGTCCGGCCGGGTCGTGCATTGCGGCTCGACCGCGGGCCCGGTCCCGTGGCAGAGGACCAGAGGGCGCCGCGTCGGTGGCGAGCCCGACGGGAGGATCACCCTGGTCCTCCCCGCCCGTTGTCGAGAGAGCCGCCGGCCATGATCCTTCCGCCCGAACCGCCGCAGCTGCCCGGCCCGGCCGCGGTCGCCGCCCTGATCGCGGATCTGCAGGCGACGTCCGGCGAATTCGTGGCCCTGCTGGCACGCTACGGCCGGCCGGCACCCGCGTTGCGCCACTATGGCCTCATCGGGTGGCAGCGCGCCGACCTCGCGGGCGCGGCCACGGCCTTCTCGGCCGCGCTCGCGCTCGCCCCCGAGGACGCGGACCTGTGGCGCGACCTCGCCGGCGTGCTCGATGCGGCCGGCCGGGCCGCCGCCGCGGAGGCGTGCATCAGGGCGGGGTTGGGCCACCACCCTTCGGACGCGCGCGCCTGGCTGGCGCTGGCCCAGTTCCGCAGCCGCGCCGACGACCGGGACGCGGCCGTCGATGGGTTCAGCCGCGCCCTGGCGCTCGATCCCACCCTCGGTGACGCCCATCTCGGCCTGGGGCTCATCGCCTTCGTGCGGAAGGCCCTGGACGAGGCCGAGGCGCATCTGCGCGCCGCCATCGCCAACGGCCATGCCACGGTCCTGGGGTTCGGCGCCCTCGCCCATGTGCTGCACGCGGCGGGTCGCTTCGCCGATTGCGCCGAAACCTTCGACACCGCCGCCGCGCTCGGCCCGCTCGACGCCAATTCCCTGCGCCAGCGCGCCCGGGCGCGCGCCTTCGCGGCGATCATCGCGGGGCGTCTCGACCAGGCCCTCGCCGACTATGCCGTCGAGGCCGGCGACGCCGCGGAGGACCCGGAGGCGCTGACGCGGGACGCCTTCGCGGCGCTGAGCGGCTACGGCTACCGCGACGCCGCCGTCGCGGTCGGGCGCCTGCGGCTCGCGCGCGATCCCGACGACGTCACGCAGCGCTATCTGATGGACGCCGTCGAGGGCCGGGCGCTCGGCCGCGCGCCTGCCGCCTATATCGAGAGCCACTTCGACGGCTTCGCGGAGAGTTTCGACAGCAAGCTCGTCGACCTGCTCCTCTACGACGTGCCGCGGACGCTGGCGCGCCTCGTCGCCACCGTGGGCGGCCCCTTCGAGGAGGTGCTCGACCTCGGCTGCGGCACCGGCCTCGTGGCGGTGGCCTTCGCGCCGTTCGGCGGCCGGCTGACCGGCGTCGACCTGTCAGGCCGCATGCTCGAACAGGCGGCGAAGCGGGACCGCTATGCCGAGCTCGTCAAGGCCGATGCGCTCGACTACGTCCGCGGCTTCCGGGCGGCCTTCGACCTCGTCGTCGCGGCCGACACGCTGATCTACTTCGGCGACCTCGGCCCGGTCTTCGCCGGCATCGCGCAGGCGCTGAGGCCGGGCGGGCTCCTCGCCCTCAGCGTCGAGACCATGGCGGGGGACGGCTACCGGCTCCAGCCCTCGGGCCGTTTCATGCACGCGCTCTCCCATGTCGAGGCGGTCGCCGCCGCGGCGGGCCTCGCGATCGCCGCACAGGAGGCCACCGTGCTGCGCATCGAAGCCGGCCGGCCCGCCCGGGGCCAGGTGTTCGTCCTGCGGCGGGAGGCCGGCACGGCGGCGGGGTAGCGCTCGGATCCACGACCCGGGCCCGCAGCGCCACCGCGCCACCACGGCACCGTTGACACGGCCCCTCGCCATCCCCTAAAGCCCCTTTACGGCCTTGCGAGGCCTGCCAACGCCGACCGTGCCCCGAGCACGGAGGCGAACGTCCGACAGCGCTGAGGCGCCCTCGGGCGCGCTCTGCTTTGGCAATTTCACTGCGCCCTGCCGATCCCGGCGGGCGCCGCGCCACCCGGTCGGAGGTTCCCATGTTCGAAGGACTGACAGAGAAGCTGTCCGGCATCTTCGACGGGCTGACCCGCCGCGGCGCGCTGAGCGAGGCCGACGTCACGGCCGCGATGCGCGAGGTGCGCCGCGCCCTGCTCGAGGCGGACGTGGCGCTCGACGTGGTGCGCAGCTTCACCGACAAGGTGAAGGAGCGCGCCGTCGGCGCCAATGTGGTGAAGTCCGTCACGCCCGGCCAGATGGTCGTCAAGATCGTCTCGGACGTCATGGTCGAGACGCTGGGCTCGGACGCGCAGCCGATCGACCTCGACGCGCCCGCCCCGGTCGCCATCATGATGGTCGGGCTCCAGGGCGCCGGCAAGACCACCACGACGGCCAAGATCGCCAGGCGCCTCGCCGACCGGCAGAACCGCCGGGTGCTGATGGCCTCGCTCGACGTCAAGCGTCCCGCCGCCCAGGAGCAGCTCGCCGTGCTGGGCCGGCAGGTCGGCGTCGACACGCTGCCCATCGTGGCCGGTCAGACCCCCGTCCAGATCGCCTTCCGCGCCGAGCAGGCCGCGCGGCTGCAGGGCTACGACGTCGTGATGTTCGACACGGCCGGCCGCACCCACATCGACGAGCCGCTCATGGCCGAGATGGCGGAGATCAAGGCCGCCGCGAAGCCGCACGAGATCCTGCTCGTGGCCGACAGCCTCACCGGCCAGGACGCCGTCAACCTCGCGAAAAGCTTCGACGAGCGCGTCGGCATCACCGGCATCGTGCTGACCCGCATCGACGGCGACGGCCGCGGCGGCGCCGCGCTGTCGATGCGGGCCGTCACGGGCAAGCCCATCAAGCTGCTCGGCACCGGCGAGAAGATGGACGCGCTGGAGGACTTCCATCCGTCCCGCATCGCCGACCGTATCCTCGGCATGGGCGACATCGTCTCGCTGGTCGAGAAGGCGGCGGAATCGATCGACGCCGAACAGGCCATGAAGATGGCCGAGAAGATGCGCAAGGGGCGCTTCGACCTCGAGGACCTGTCGAACCAGCTCGCCCAGGTCGAGAAGCTCGGCGGCATCGGCGGCATCATGGGCATGATGCCGGGCATCGGGAAGCTCAAGCAGCAGATGGCCGATGCCAACATCGACGAGCGGGTGATCAAGCGCCAGCGCGCCATCATCTCGTCGATGACGCGCGAGGAACGCCGCAACCCCGACATGCTCAAGGCGTCGCGCAAGAAGCGCATCGCCGCCGGCTCCGGCATGAGGGTCGAGGACGTCAACAAGCTGCTGAAGCAGCACCGGCAGATGGCCGACATGATGAAGATGCTGGGCGGCAAGAAGGGCGGGCTCGGCAAGATGGCGTCGATGTTCGGCCTGGGCGGCGGCGGCGGCATGGGCGGCATGCCCGAGCCGAGCGCGGCCGAGCTCGACGCCATGGCGAAGCAGCTCGGCAAGGGCGGCCTGCCGTCGATGCCCGGCGGCTTCGGCGCCTCGCTCGGCGCGAAGCTGCCCCCGAGCCTGCCGGGCCTGGGCGGCGGCGCCCGGCTCCCGGGGCTGGGCGGCGCCTTCAACCCGTTCGGCTCCAAGAAGAAATGACCGACAACGGCCCCACCTCCAAGATGTTCGCGGTGTTCAACGCCCTGCGTGAGCGCCTCGCCGCGGCGGACCTCACCTACGCGCCGGCCGCCTACCGCGACGACGCCATGTCGCTCCTCGTGAACGAGCCCGGCCACTACTGGGAGATCGACGTGCTCGAGGACGGCTCGGTCGACGTCGAACTCTATGTCTCCCAGGGCCTCTCGGAGGACCCCATGGGCGACATCGACCGCCTCATTCAGCGCAACAGCGATGAAGACGCCCCAACCCCCTCCCCTGAAAGGAACTGAACCATGGCCCTGAAGATCCGCCTCGCCCGCTGGGGCGCCAAGAAGCGTCCGTTCTACCGCATCGTCGTCGCCGACGCGCGCGCCCCGCGCGACGGCCGCTTCGTCGAGAAGATCGGCACCTTCGATCCCCTGAAGCCCTCCGAGGACACGGCCCGGCTCGTGATCGACGCCGAGAAGGCCAAGGACTGGATCGCCAAGGGCGCCCAGCCGACGGACCGCGTGCTGCGCCTGCTGGCCTCGGTCGGCGTCGGCGAGAAGCCGACCCGCAACAACCCGGTCAAGGCCCTGCCGAAGAAGAAGGCGCAGGAGCGCGCCGCCGCCGAGGCCGCCAAGGCTGCGGCTGCCTGAAGTTAACATAAAGCAACGCCGCTTGGTCCGCTATCGGACGCAGCGGCGTTATTGCTGTTTCATCATGTCGCGTCCGGCCGGTTTCTATCGGACGGACGTTGATCGAGATCGAGTGTCCCGTAAGGTAAGTACCTGCTCGAGAGTTCGGAACGCGCGGTCCGCGACGTTCGAACTCGCGGGGCATGTGGTACGGCGCCCGGGGCAGCACCCATCGCTCCCTGCGCGTCCGTCCGGCTGGCACGACGTCGAAGAGTGAGTTTCTGGGAATGGCCGATACGGTTCTGATCACGGGTGGCGCGGGCTTCATCGGCCGCCACCTCGCCCGGGCCCTGCTCGACAAGGGCGACCGCGTCAGGATCCTCGACAGTTTCATCGGCCAGGTCCACCGCGACCGCTCCGCCATCGCCGAACTCGGCCCCGACGTCGACATCCGCGAGGGCGACGTGCGCGACGGCGATGCGGTCGCCCGCGCGCTCAAAGGCGTCGACAAGGTCGTGCACCTCGCCGCCGAGGTGGGAGTCGGCCAGAGCATGTACGCGGTCGACCGCTACGTGTCGGTCAACGACCTCGGCACCGGCATGCTGTTCCAGAAGCTCATCGACCATCCGGTGCGCCGCGTGGTCGTGGCCTCGTCCATGAGCATCTACGGCGAGGGCCTCTACATCGACCGCGACGGCGGGCTGCACGAGCAGGTGCTGCGCGGCGGCCGCAACCCGGACGGCAGCTGGGACCCGCTCGACGCCGAGGGCCGCCCGATGGAGCCCGCGCCGACCCCCGAGACCAAGCGCCCGACGCTGGCCTCGGTCTACGCCATCACCAAATACACCCAGGAGCGCCTCACCCTGACGCTCGCCCCGGCCTACGGCATGGAGGGCGTGGCGCTGCGGCTGTGGAACGCCTACGGCCCCGGGCAGGCCCTGTCGAACCCCTATACGGGCGTGCTGGCGATCTTCGCGTCGCGCCTCCACAACGGCGCGCCCCCGGTGATCTTCGAGGACGGGCAGCAGCGCCGCGACTTCGTGCATGTCGCCGACGTGGCCCGCGCCTTCATCCTGGCGCTCGACCATCCCAAGGCGGCGGGCGGCGTCTACAACGTCGGCTCGGGCGAGGACCGCACCGTGTCGGAGGTGGCGAGCCTGCTCGCCGAGTCGATGGGCCGCCCGGACCTTCCGCCCGAGATCGCCGGCAAGGCGCGCGCCGGCGACATCCGCCACTGCATCCCGGACATCGACAAGATCTGCGAGGACCTCGGCTACGAGCCGCTGGCGGACTTCCGCGAAGGCCTCGCCGAACTCGCCGAATGGGTCGCCCGGCAGCAGGCCGTGGATCGCGTCGCCGAAGCGCGCCACGAACTCGAAGCCCGGGGCCTCGTGGCCTGATGGCGGGCCTATCCCCCTCCACCGTCCTCGTCACCGGCGGGGCCGGCTTCATCGGCTCGAACCTGTCCGATCGGCTGCTGCGCCTCGGCCACCGCGTCACCGTCTACGATGCGCTCTCGCGGCCGGGCGTCGCCCGCAACCTCGACTGGCTGAAGGCGCGCCACGGCGACGCCGTCACGGCGATCGTCGCCGACGTGCGCGACGGGGAGGCGCTGTCGCGCGCCGCCGCCGATGCCGACGCGGTCTTCCACCTCGCCGCACAGGTCGCCGTCACCACCGCGATGGTGGAGCCGCTCGAGGACTTCGAGATCAACGTGCGCGCCACCGTCCTGCTGCTCGACGCGCTGCGGCGCCGCGCCGCGCCCGTGCCGCTGATCTTCGCCTCGACCAACAAGGTCTACGGCGACCTCGCCGACGTCGAACTGCAGCTCACCAACGACGCCTACGTGCCGGCCGACCCGGCCCTGCGGGCGACCGGCATCGGCGAGACCCGGCCGCTCGACTTCCACACGCCCTACGGCTGCTCCAAGGGCGCGGCCGACCAATACGTGCTCGACTTCGCCCGCAGCTTCGGCGTGCCCACCGCGGTGCTGCGCATGAGCTGCATCTACGGGCCGCGCCAGATGGGCACCGAGGACCAGGGCTGGGTGGCACATTTCGCCATCCGCGCCCTCACCGGCCAGACGATCAGCCTCTTCGGCGACGGCTGCCAGGTCCGCGACGTGCTCGACGTCGACGATGCCGTCGAGGCCTATCTGGGCTGCTGGCGGGCCATCGACCGCGTGGCGGGACGGGCCTTCAACCTCGGCGGCGGCCCCGCCAACGCCATCAGCCTGCGCCAGCTGCTGCGCCACCTCGAGAGCCTGACCGGGCGCCCCATCGCGGTCGAGACCCACGACTGGCGCCCCGGCGACCAGCGCTATTACGTGTCGGACACGCGCTGCGTCGCCCGGACGCTCGAGCTGCGTCCCTGGCGTCCCTGGCAGGACGGCGTGGCCCGGCTCGTCGCCTGGCTCGCCGGGGAGCACGGCGTCGTCCTGCCGACGGCAGACACGGCCCGGGCGGTCGGATAAGGTGGTGCCATGACGTCGGATCACTTGCCGAGCCGGGCGCCGCTGCCGATCGACGCGGTCGCAGCCCCCTTCAATCGCGCGGCGTCGAGCCCGATCGGAGACGCCCCGTGAGGATCGCGCTCGTCAATCCCGCCTGGGACTTCGCGCAGTCGATCTATTTCGGCTGCCGGCACCCCCACCTGCCGCTCGAGCTCGGCTACGCCCGCGGCCTGCTGGAGCGTGCCGGCCACGAGGTGCTGATGCTCGACGGCCACCTCATGGGCCAGTCGGCCGAGGCGCTCGCCGACGCGGTCGCGGGCTTCGCCCCCGCCATGACGGTGGTGACAACCGCCCCGTCCTACCTCTTCTGGCGCTGCGCCCCGCCCGAACTGCGCAGCCCGCGCGCCTTCCTGGCCGCCCTCGCGGGGCGCGGCGGGCGCACGGTGGCGATCGGCCCACACGGGTCCGCCACGCCCGAGACGGCCCTGCGCAAGCTCGGCTGCGACATCGTGGTGCGGGGCGAGTCCGAGGAGATCGTGGCGGCCCTGGCCGAAGCCTCCGACGTGAGCCGCATCCCCTCCATCGCGTATCGCAAGGGCGACGCCATCACGGTGACGGGAGGCCCCGCCGCCTGCCGCTTCACCGACGCGCCCGCCCTGCGCTGGGACCAGTCCTGGATCGACCGGCACGACCACCACCACCACCGCTACGGCAGCGAGGGACACGGGCCCGGCGCCGAGGTCGAGGCCTCGCGCGGCTGCCCCTACCATTGCTCGTTCTGCGCCAAGATCGATTTCCGCGATGCGTACCGCAGGCGCGACCTCGAGCCCCTGCTGGCCGAGATCGACGGCCTCGTGGCGCAGGGCGTCACCTACCTCTACTTCATCGACGAGATCTTCCTTCCCCAGAAGCCCCTGCTGGAGGCGCTGGTGGCGCGGCCGATCGCGTTCGGCGTCCAGACGCGCATCGATCTGTGGAAGCCCGACATGCTGGACCTGCTCGGCCGGGCGGGCTGCGTCTCGATCGAGGCGGGCGTCGAGAGCCTGACGGCCGAAGGGCGCGCGGCGCTCGACAAGAGCTGCCGCATGACGACGGAGGACCTCGCCGAGCGCCTGGTCCACGCGCGCCGCACCGTGCCCTTCGTGCAGGCCAATCTGCTCGAAGTCGCCGGCGACGACCCGGAGCTCGTCGCGCGCTGGCGCGACGGCCTGCGGGCCCGCGGCGTCTGGGCCAACGACCCCGTGCCGCTCTATCCCTACCCGTCCTCGCCCGACTACCGGCGCCTGTTCGGTCAGCCGGACGGCGAGGCCTGGGAGCGCGCCCATGCCCACTACCTCGCGCAGTTCGACCGCATGAGCGAGATCCAGGACCAGCGCCCGCTGCCGCTGGGCGAGCTCGAAACGTCCTGCTGCCGATGATGGAGGCGGGCCGTCACATCCTGATGACGGCCGATGCCGTCGGCGGCATATGGACCTACGCGGTCGATCTCGGGGCCGCACTGGCGCGGCGCAACCACCGCGTGACGCTCGCCGTGCTGGGGCCGCCCCCCTCCGAGGCGCAGCGCGCCGACGCGGTCGCCCGGGGCCTCGCCCTGGTCGACCTCGACCATGCGCCCGAATGGCTGGCGGCCGATGCCGGCGCCGTGCGGGCGGGCGGGCGGGCCTTGAAGGCGCTGGCGGCCCGCCGCAGGGCCGACATGCTGCACCTGAACCACCCGGCGATCGGCGCCGGCATGGCTTTCGCCTGCCCGACCCTGGCGGTGGCGCATTCCTGCGTGGCGACGTGGTGGACGGCGGTGCGCGGCGACGCCCTGCCGGACGACCTGCGGTGGCGCTCCGCCCTGCACGAAGCCGGCCTCGCCGCCGCCGACGCCGTCGCGGCGCCGAGCGCGGCCTTCGCCGAGGCCACGCGCCGCATCTACGGGTTCGGCACGGCCCCGCTGGTGATCCCGAACGGCCGCGATGCGCCGGAGCACACGGCCGGGACCGACGAGGCGCCCGCCCTCTCGGTGCTGACCGCCGGCCGGCTGTGGGACGAAGGCAAGAACCTCGCGGTGCTCGACCGGGCCGCGGCGCGCCTGCCGGTCCCCGTCGAGGCCGCGGGTCCGCTGCGGGGGCCGAACGGGGCCCGCATCACGCTCCACCACACCACGGCGCTCGGCTCGCTCGAGGCCCCGGCTCTGCGCGCGAAGCTCGCCGCCCGGCCGATCTTCACCTCGACGTCGCTCTACGAGCCCTTCGGCCTCTCGGTCCTCGAAGCCGCGCAGGCCGGCTGCGCGCTGGTCCTGTCCGACATCCCGACGTTCCGCGAACTCTGGGACGATGCGGCGCTCTTCGTCGCGCCGCACGACGACCGGGCGCTCGCCGCCACCGTCGTGCGGCTCCTGGGCGACCGGGCCTATCGCGCCGAACGCGCGGCGCTGTGCCGGGACCGCGCGGTGCGCTACTCGGTCGACGCCATGGTGGAGGCGACGCTGAAGGCCCATGCCGCCGCCAGGATCGGCTTCGCGGCTCGATGATCCCGCCCGCCGGCCTCCCCGCTCGCGCCCTCCCGCTCCCAGGACCGCATCCGGCCCGATGAAGATCAGCTATTTCACCCATTCCCTGCTGTCGTGCTGGAACCACGGCAACGCCCATTTCCTGCGCGGCGTTCTGAGCGAACTGACCCGCCGCGGCCATGCCGTCTCGACCTACGAGCCGCAGGGGGCGTGGAGCCTCGACAACCTGCTGCGCGACGCCGGCGAGGCCGGGCTCGACGCCTTCCGGCGCCACTACCCCGGCCTGCACGCGCGGTCCTACGACGCGGCGTTCGATCCCGCCGAGGCCTGCGCGGAGGACGACCTCGTCATCGTGCACGAGTGGAACGAGCCCGCCCTCGTGGCGGCGCTCGGCCGGGCCCGGCGGAACGGCGCGCGGTTCACGCTGCTGTTCCACGACACCCACCACCGCGCCGTCAGCGAGCCCGACGCCATCCGGGCCTTCGACCTCGACGGCTACGACGGCGTGCTGGCCTTCGGCGAGGCGCTGGCCGCCGTCTACCGCCGCTGGGGCTGGGGATCGCGCGTCTTCGTGTGGCACGAGGCCGCCGATACGCACGTGTTCCATCCGCCGGCCGAGGCGGGGCCGCGCGAGGGCCTGGTGTGGATCGGCAATTGGGGCGACGGCGAGCGCTCGGCGGAGCTGGAACACTTCCTGTTCGGCCCGGCCCGCCGCCTGGACCTGCCGCTCGACGTCTACGGCGTGCGCTATCCCGAGGACGCGCGCGGCACGCTGCGCCGGTATGGCGCGCAGTACCGGGGCTGGCTCCCCAACGCCTCGGCTCCGGACGTCTTCGCCCACCACATCGCGACCGCCCACGTGCCGCGCCGCTTCTACGTGACGCTGCTGCCCGGCATCCCGACCATCCGGGTCTTCGAGGCCCTGGCCTGCGGCATCCCGCTGGTGTCGGCGCCGTGGGACGACAGCGAGGGGCTGTTCACGGTCGGCGAGGACTTCCTGATGGCGCGCGACGGCGCCGGGATGGAACGCCATCTCGCGGCGCTGCTCCACGATGCGGACCTGCGCGCCGCCCTCGCGGCCCGCGGCCTCGCCACGATCGCGGCCCGCCACACCTGCGCGCACCGCGTCGACGAACTCATGGGCGTGCTCGGCGCCCTAAGCGCGCCCGCTCCACTCGCCGCCCCGGTCCTCCGATGAACATCGCCTTCTACGGTTCCTCGCTGCTCTCCTCCTATTGGAACGGTGCCGCCACCTATTACCGCGGCATGCTGCGCGACCTGCATGCCCGCGGCCATCGCACGACCTTCTACGAACCCGATGCCTTCGACCGGCAACAGCACCGCGATATCGCGCCGCCGGACTGGGCCGAGGTTGTGGTCTATCCCGCGACCCCCGACGGCGTCGCCCGCGTCATGGCCGAGGCGGCCGGGGCGGATGTCGTCGTCAAGGCCAGCGGCGTCGGCGTCTACGACGACGTGCTGGTCGAGGGCGTCATGCGCCATGCCCGGCCCGACGCCATCCGGATCTTCTGGGACGTCGACGCGCCCGCGACCCTCGCGGAGCTGCGCGCCGCCCCGGACCATGCGCTGCATCGCGCCCTGCCGGGGCTCGACTTCGTCTTCACCTACGGGGGCGGGCCGCCGGTCGTCGCGGCCTACGAGGGCTTCGGCGCCCGGCGCTGCATCCCGGTCTACAACGCGCTCGACCCCGCCACGCACCATCCGGTCCCGGCCGAAGCGCAGTTCCGGGCCGACCTGTCCTTCCTCGGCAACCGCCTGCCGGACCGCGAGGCCCGCGTCGAACAGTTCTTCCTCGATGCGGCGGCGCGACTGCCGGCGCGCAGTTTCCTCATCGGCGGCAACGGCTGGGAGTCGAAGCCCATGCCGGCCAACGTGCGCCACATCGGCCACGTCTACACGCGCCAGCACAACGCCTTCAACACCTCGCCCCTGGCGGTGCTGAACATCGCCCGGGACTCGATGGCGGCGGTGGGCTATTCGCCGGCCACGCGCGTCTTCGAGGCCGCGGGCGCGGGCGCCTGCCTCATCACGGACGCCTGGGTCGGGCTCGACCTCTTCCTCGCCGAGGGCACGGAAGTGCTCGTCGCGCGGGACGGCGCCGAGGTCGCCGCTCATGTCGCCGCCCTGACGCCGGAGCGGGCCCGCGCCATCGGCGACGCGGCCCGCACCCGCATCCTGGCGGACCACACCTACGCGCGGCGCGGCGCCGAGGTCGACGCCATCCTGAGGCGGCGGCGGGCCGAACGGGCCGAGGGCGGGGCGGCGTGAAGCTCGTCGTCCTCGGCCTCTCGCTGTCGTCGTCCTGGGGCAACGGCCACGCCACCACCTACCGTTCGCTGCTCGGCGCCGTCGCGGCGCGGGGCCACGACGTGCTGTTCCTGGAGCGCGACGTCCCCTGGTACCGCGGCGCCCACCGCGACCTTGCGGAGCCCGATTTCTGCCGGCTCGCCTTCTACGACGACCTCGCCGGCCTCGAAGCCTATGCGGCCGAGGTGGCGGAAGCCGACGCCGTGATGGTCGGCTCCTACGTCCCGGAGGGACGCGCCGTCGGGGCGTTCGCGCAGCGCGTCGCCCGCGGCGTCACGGCCTTCTACGACATCGACACGCCCGTGACGGTGGCGGCCCTGGAACGCGGCACCTGCGACTATCTCGCCCCGGACCTCATTCCTGGCTACGACCTCTACCTGTCCTTCACCGGCGGGCCGATGCTGGACCGGCTGGCCCGGGAGTTCGGCTCGCCTGGCCCGCGGGCGCTCTATTGCTGCGTCGATCCCGACCGCTATCGCCCCTGGGCGGGTGCGGCGCGCTGGGACCTGTCCTACCTCGGCACCTATTCGGACGACCGCCAGCCGGTGCTGGAGCGGCTGCTGATCGAGCCGGCCCGCCGGGCCCCGCATCTCCGCTTCTGCGTCGCGGGCCCGCAATACCCGAGCACGATCGCGTGGCCCGCCAACGTCGAGCGATTCGAACACGTCGGCCCGGCCGACCACGCCGAGTTCTACGGCGTCAGCCGCTTCACCCTCAACGTCACGCGCGCCGACATGGTCCGGGCGGGCTGGAGCCCCAGCGTGCGGCTCTTCGAGGCCGCCGCCTGCGCCACCCCCATCATCTCGGACCCCTGGGACGGCATCGACGCCGTCTTCACCCCCGGCCGCGACATCCTGCTGGCGCGGGACAGCGAGGCCGTGCTCCGCGCCCTCATCGACCTCGGCGAGGACGCGCGGCGCGCCCTCGGCGCCTCGGGACAGGCCAAAGTGCTGGCGGGCCACACGGCGGCGCATCGCGCGGCCGAGCTCGAAGGCTTTCTGGCCGAAGCGTCCTCCCGGAACGCCGGCCCCCGCCGGGGAAGCGGGCCGCCTCAGGAATAGGAGCGGATCAGGCTGCCGACCAGCATGTTCCAGCCGTCGATCAGCACGAAGAACAGCACCTTCAGCGGCAGCGAGATGACGGTGGGGGGCAGCATCATCATGCCCATCGACATGGTGATGGTCGACACCACCATGTCGATCACCAGGAACGGCAGCGCGATGAGGAAGCCGATCTCGAAGCCGCGGCGGATCTCCGAGATCATGAAGGCGGGGATCAGCACGCGCAGGTCCACGGCGGCGCGCTCCGCGCCGGCCGCGGGCGCGCCGGGCGCGGGTGGCGCCGTGCTGGCGGCGTTGTTGGCGCGGATGCTGGCGGGCGCCAAGTCGTCGAAGAGCTTGAGGTCCTTGTCGCGCACCTGGCCGAGCATGAACTCGCGGAACGGCGCCGTGATGCGCGTATAGGCCTCGTTCTCCGCGATGCGCCCTTCGAGCAGCGGGCGCAGGCCCGTGTCGTAGGCCCGGTCGAAGGTCGGCGCCATGACGTAGAAGGTCATGAACAGCGACAGGCTGACCAGGATCAGGTTGGCGGGCGTCGTCTGGAGGCCGAGGCCCGAGCGCAGGAACGAGAACGCGATGGCGAACCGCGTGAAGCTCGTCACCATGACGAGCAGGCCCGGCGCGATGGACAGGACCGTGAGCAGCCCGACGAGCTGGACGATGCGGCCGCTCGCCGTGCCGCTCGCCTGGGGCAGCACGTTGCCGAGGTCGATCGACTGGGCTGCGGCCGGATCGGCGGAGCCGAGCGCCGCCGCCGCGACGAGGAGGCCGACGCCGACCGGCAGGGCGAGGCGCCCCAGCAGCGTCAGCACCGGGCTGTTCGCCCGCCCACGGGCCTCATCGCACCACCAGCATCTCGATCAGGAGCTCCCGCACCTTGCCGTCGGACCGGAGCTGGGCCCGTTCGTTGAGGTCGTCCCGCAGCGCTTCGAGGCCGCTCGCGCCCTGGATCTGTTCCAGGGTCAGCGTGCGGACGAAGGCCAGGATGTCCTCCCCCACCTTCCGGCCCACGAGCTCCATCGCGGGCGCGTCGTTCTTGTCGTAGACGATGGCGGTTTGCAAGCGGATCCACGACCCGTCGGGCGCCGCGAGGTTGGTCACCACCGGGGCGAGTTCCTTGAGCATGCGGTCGTCCGCGGCCTTGACGGGCGCCAGGGCCGGCTTGGCGCCGTCGGGGGCGCCCGCGGTCTTCTCGGCCGCCGCCCGGGTGGTGGCGACGATCTGCCTGCCGATCAGCGCGCCTCCGCCACCCGCCGCCAGCGTCAGCACCAGGATCGGCACCAGGGCGCCGAACTTCGAGCCCTTCCTGCTTCCCGCGTCGTCCGCCATCGCGCCTCGCTCCCCGGCTCAGAACGGCTTCAGCGCGTCGTAGAGCTGGTGTCCCCAGCCCGGCTGCTGCACCTCGCTCATGCGGCCGCGGCCGCCGTAGGAGATGCGCGCCTCCGCGATCTTGTCGTACGCGATGGTGTTCTCCTTGGTGATGTCGCGCGGCCGCACCACGCCCGCGACGTTGATGACGCGCAGCTCGTCGTTGACCCGCATCTCCTGCGATCCCGAGATCATCATGTTGCCGTCCGGCAGCACGCCCGTGACCACGACGGCGACCGCGAAGGTGATCTTCTCGGAGCGGTCGACGTTGCCGACGCCGGTCGAGGCGGAGGTCGAGTTGATGTCGAGCTGGGGCGCGATCTTGAAGGGCGTCGAGCCGAGGCCCGTCGTCACGTCGAAGCCGTTGCCGATCTTGGCCGTGGTGGTTCGGTCGGACGAATTGCCGAGCTTGGCCTTGTCGTCCATGGCGATGTTCACCGTCAGCACGTCGCCGACCCGGGTGGCCCGCACGTCGCGGAACAGGTTCGCCCGGTCGTCGTCCCACAGCGACTGGGGGCTCGAACGCGGCGGCGCCGGGAAATTGTAGGCGGCGAAGGGCGTGACGTCGGACTGCAGGCCGTGGCCCACGGCGGACATGTCCGGGGCCCGGCCGATGTCGGCCGGCGGGGTCGAGCAGCCGGCGAGGGCCGCGCAGAGCGGCAGGGCCGCGAGGGCGGCTCCGAAGGCGGTGCGGGTCACGAGCGCGTCTCCGCACCGGCGGCCGGCGGCGCCGAGGGTCGCTCGGGCGCCGGCGCGAGCCCCGCGATCGCGTTGACGAGCTTGACGGCGCGGTCGGCCGGGATCTCGTTCAGGATGGCGGAGGCCTGCCGGGCGTTGAGGCCGCGCAGCACCGCGGCGGCCGTGGCGTCGTCGAGCCCCGCGACCTGCTGGGCGGCGGCATCGGTGCGCATCTTCGAGTAGATGGCGACGAGCGAGTCCTCGGCGCGTTTCTTCGCCTCCTCGTGCTCGGCCAGCACCGCCTTGACCTCGGCCTCCTTGGCTTCGAGCGCCGCGACCCGCTTGGCGATGCCGTCCTGGAGCTCGTTCAGCTTGCGCGTCTGGAGGGCGAAACGAGCGTCCGCCGCTGCCGCCGCGACGTTCTGGCAGAAGCGCTGGGCGTCGTTCATCGGGGTGGCGGGGGCGGCCGGCGCCGGCGCGGCGGCCGGGGCGGCGGCGGCCGGGGCGGGCGGGGCGGCGGGGCCCGGCGCGGCCGCCTGGGCTGCCGCCGGGGCGAGGCCGAGGAGCGCGGCGAGGAGGCCCTGTCGGGCGAGGCTTTGGCGCATGGCGGGACGGGGAGCCTGGGTGCGGAAACTCTGTCGTCGAACCCTGACGCGGCGAACTTGCCTCGGGCTGGCCCGCCCCGCGCCGGCCCGACGGCCTCGCCCCTTCCCTCGGGGCCGCGCCATGCTGCACTCTGGCGGCGGCGCGGGCCGGTCGGGCCTTTAACGCCTGAGGGGGTGCGACCATGGTGAGCTTCGGCGAGGCCCGCGAGTTCCTGCTCCGCCACCGCGACGACTACGATGCCGCCGTGGCGGGCTTCCGGTGGCCGGACGTGTCGGCGTTCAACTGGGCGCTCGACTGGTTCGACGCGGTGCTGGCGGCCGACCCCGACAGCCGCGCGCGTCCGGCGCTGCGCATCGTCGATCTCGCGGCCGGCACGGACCGCGCCATCGGCTTCGCCGACCTGTCGCGCCGCTCGAACCGGGTGGCGAACCTGCTCGCCGCCCTGGGACTGCGCAAGGGCGACCGGCTGGTGCTGCTGATCGGCAGCGTGCAGCCGCTCTGGGAGGTGATGCTCGCCGCCATGAAGCTCGGCGCCGTCGTGATCCCGGCGACGACCGCCCTGACGGCGCCCCGAACTGGCCGACCGGCTCGAGCGCGGCCGTGCCAGGGCCGTGGTGGCGGGCGCCGACCAGGTGGCGAAATGCGACGCGGTCTGCGGCCCGGGCCTCCTGCGCGTCGTCGCCGAGGGTGCGGCGGCACCGGGCTGGGCCAGCCTGTCCGACGCCGACGGCTTTCCGGAGGACTTCGTGCCGGAGGCGCGGGCCGCCGGCAGCGATCCGCTGCTCCTCTATTTCACCTCGGGCACCACGGCGAAGCCGAAGCTCGTGCGCCACAGCCACGCGAGCTACCCCGTCGGGGCGCTCTCCACCCTGTACTGGCTGGGGCTCAGGCCCGGCGACCTTCACCTCAACGTATCGTCGCCGGGCTGGGCCAAACACGCCTGGAGCTCCTTCTTCGCGCCCTGGGCGGCGGCCGCCACCGTGATGGTGATCAACCAGCCGCGCTTCGAGGCCGGCCCGCTCCTCGCCGCCATCGCGCGCTGCGGCGTGACGACCCTGTGCGCGCCGCCGACCGCGTGGCGGCTGATCGTGCAGGAGGACCTCGCGGCCGTGCGGACCCGCCTGCGCGACGTCTGCGGCGCCGGCGAACCGCTGAACCCGGAGGTGATCGCGGCCGTGCAGCGCGCCTGGGGCCTGACGATCCGCGACGGCTACGGCCAGACCGAGACCACCGCGCAGGTCGCCAATTCACCCGGCCAGACCGTGAAGCCCGGCGCCATGGGCCGTCCCCTGCCGGGCTATGCGGTGGAACTGCTCGACGCCGAGGGCCTGCCGGCCGAGGAGGGCGAGCTGTGCCTGCGCCTGGGTGAAAGCCGGCCGATGGGCCTGATGCAGGGCTACGAGGGCGAGGATGGCGCGCTCGGCGGGATCGACGGCGCGGTCTACCGCACCGGCGATGTCGCGGTGCGGGACCGGGACGGCTACATCACCTTCGTCGGCCGCGCCGACGACGTGTTCAAGTCCTCCGACTACCGCATCAGCCCCTTCGAGCTCGAAAGCGTGCTGATCGAGCATCCCGCCGTGGTCGAGGCCGCCGTGGTGCCCAAGCCCGATGCGCTGCGCCTCGCCGTGCCCAAGGCCTACGTGATCCTGGCGGCGGGCGTGCCGCCCGACCGCGCCACCGCCCTGTCGATCTTCCGCCTGCTGGCGGACCGGCTCTCCGCCTTCAAGCGGGTGCGCCAGCTCGCCTTCGTCGAGGCGCTGCCCAAGACCATCTCGGGCAAGATCCGCCGCGTCGAGCTGCGGCGCCGGGAGGAGAGCCCGCCCGCCGCCGGCCCGGCCGCCGAAGGGCCGGTCTTCGACCTGTCGGCCTTCGCCGCCGCCGAACTCGAACCGTGAGGGTCCGGCCGGGGGTGTCGATCCTGCAACACTCGCGCGCTCCGCGGCCTGGGCCGGCGCTGGCGTCTTTGCAGATCTCATGCAGGATGAGACAGGTGGAACGGCATGCGGGGCACGATCCCGGCCCGGGGGGACATGAGATGACGAAGCAGGACGCCGGCACGACCGCTCTCGGCGACGAGGCCCTCCCGATCGACGACCTGCGCTCCGGCAACAGCGTCGAGAACCTGCGCGGTGCCGTTCTGGCGAAGCTCGCCTACGCGGTCGGCAAGGTGCAGGCCGACGCCAGCCCGCGCGACTGGTTCCTCGCCACCGCCCTCGCGGTGCGCGACCGCGTCGTGCAGGGCTGGCAGCGGTCCTACCACGCCACCAACACCGGCGGGACCAAGCGCGTCTACTACATGTCGCTGGAGTTCCTCATCGGCCGGCTGATGTTCGACGCGCTGACCAACCTCGGCCTGACCGACGCCATGCGGGAGGCGCTGGCCGGCCTGGACGTCGATCTCGACGCGCTGCGCGAGGTGGAACCCGATGCGGCGCTCGGCAACGGCGGGCTCGGGCGCCTCGCGGCCTGCTTCATGGAAAGCATGGCGACCCTGGCGGTGCCGGCCTACGGCTACGGCATCCGCTACGAGAACGGGCTGTTCCGCCAGGTCGTCAAGGACGGCTGGCAGCAGGAATATCCCGAGAACTGGCTGTCCTTCGGCAATCCCTGGGAGTTCGCCCGGCCCGAGATCGCCTACGACATCGGCTTCGGCGGCCATGTCGAGACCATCCACGGCGAGACCGGCACGCCGCGCTACGCGTGGTTTCCGGCCGAGACCGTCGAGGCGGTCGCCTACGATACGCCGGTGGTGGGCTGGCGCGGCCGGCACGTCAACACGCTCCGCCTCTGGTCGGCACGGGCCGGCGACCCGCTGCGGCTCGACGCCTTCAACCAGGGCGACCACGTCGGCGCCATGGCGGACCGGGTGCGGGCCGAAGCCATCTCCAAGGTGCTCTATCCGTCCGACGCGACCCCGGCCGGCCAGGAGCTCCGCCTGCGCCAGGAGTATTTCTTCGCCGCGGCCTCGCTGCAGGACCTCGTGCGCCGGCATCTGAAGACCTACCCGAGCCTCCACAACCTGGCCGACAAGGCGGCCATCCAGCTCAACGACACCCATCCCGCCATCGCGGTGATCGAACTGATGCGCATCCTCGTCGACCTGCAGGGCATGGCCTGGGCCGATGCCTGGACGGTCACGCAGGCCACCTTCGGCTACACCAACCACACCCTGCTGCCCGAGGCGCTCGAGACCTGGCCGGTGCCCCTCATGGAGCGGCTGCTGCCGCGCCACATGCAGATCATCTACCTCGTCAACGCCATCCACCTCGACAAGCTGCGCGCCGAGGGCCAGGGCGACATGGACGTGCTGCGCTCGGTGTCGATCATCGCCGAGGGCTGGGGCCAGCAGCGCGTCAAGATGGGCACGCTGGCCTTCATCGGCTCGCACCGCATCAACGGCGTCTCGGCCCTCCACACCGACCTGATGCGCCAGACGGTGTTCCGCGACCTCAACGCCATCTACCCCGACCGCATCAACAACAAGACCAACGGCATCACGTTCCGGCGCTGGCTGATGGAAGCCAACCCGGCCCTCACCGCCATCCTGGTCGACGTGCTCGGCGAGGCGGTGCTCGACGACCCGTCCCGCCTCGCGGCGCTGGCCGACCATGCGGACGACCGCACCCTCCAGGCCCGGCTCAAGGCGGCCAAACGCGACAACAAGCTGGCGCTCGGCCGCATCGTGGCGGCCCGCACCGGCGTCCAGGTGGACGCCGACGCCCTGTTCGACGTCCAGATCAAGCGCATCCACGAGTACAAGCGCCAGCACCTGAACCTGCTCGAGACGATCGCGCTCTACAACGCCATCCGGGCCGAGCCCTGGCGGGACTGGGCGCCGCGCGTCAAGGTCTTCGCCGGCAAGGCGGCGGCGAGCTATCACACGGCGAAACTGATCATCAAGCTCGCCAACGACGTCGCCCGCACCATCAACGACGACCCGACCGTCCGGGGCCTGCTCAAGGTCGTGTTCCTGCCGAACTACAACGTCAGCCTCGCCGAGCGCATCATCCCGGCGGCGGACCTGTCCGAACAGATCTCCACGGCCGGCATGGAAGCCTCGGGCACCGGCAACATGAAGCTGGCGCTCAACGGCGCGTTGACGATCGGCACGCTCGACGGCGCCAACGTCGAGATCAAGGAGCGCGTCGGGGACGAGAACATCTTCATCTTCGGCCTGACGGCCGAGCAGGTGGCCGAGCGCCACCGGTCGGGCCTCAGCGCCCGGGAAACGATCGCGGCCTCACCCCGCCTGGCCGAAGTGCTGGAATCCGTATCCTCCGGCGTCTTCTCACCCGACGATACGGGGCGTTATCAGGATTTCACGCAGGCGTTGTGCGATCACGATCATTTTCTCGTCACTGCCGATTTCGACGACTATTATGCAGCGCAAAGGCGAGTCGATGCGTTGTGGCGTGACGAGGCGGCGTGGTGGCGCTGCAGCATCATGAATACGGCCCGCGTCGGATGGTTCTCGTCCGACCGGACCATCGGCGAGTACGCGCGGGACATCTGGAACGTCCCCGTGCGGGCCGCGGAGTAGAGGGAGGCGACATGGTCCAGAGCGGCTGGCCGGCGAGCGACGGGGATGTCGCCGCCATCGTGGCCGCGCGCCACGGGGATCCTTTCGCGGTCCTCGGGCAGCATGAGACGCCGGCTGGTGCCGTGGTGCGGGCCTTCGTGCCCTATGCCGATAGGCTGGAGGCCCTGGCTCCGGACGGATCCTCGACGGAGCTCGAAGCGCGGCCCGGCGCCGAGGGGTTCTTCGAGGGTCCGGTGCCGGACGGGCGGGTCCGCTACCGGCTGCGGGCCGCCAATGCCGGCGGCGCCTGGGAGTTCGACAACCCCTACGCATTCGGCCCCGTGCTGGGGGCCATCGACGACCACCTCTTCGTCGAGGGCACGCATCGTGACCTCTACCACCAGCTCGGCGCCCATGCCCGGACACACGAAGGCGTGGACGGCGTGCATTTCGCCGTCTGGGCCCCCAACGCCCAGCGCGTCTCCGTGGTCGGCGACTTCAACGACTGGGACGGCCGGCGCCTCGCCATGCGCAAGCGCATCGAGAGCGGCATCTGGGAGATCTTCGCGCCCGGCGTGAAGGCCGGCACGCGCTACAAATACGAGATCCTCGGCCGCGACGGCCGCCTGCTGCCGCTGAAGGCGGATCCCGTCGGCTTCCAGGGCGAACTGCGGCCCTCGACGGCGTCCGAAGTCGCCGACCCCACACCCTTCGCCTGGACGGACGCGGGGTTCCTCGCCGCGCGGGGCGAGAGCGACAAGCGCCGCCGGCCGATGGCGACCTACGAGGTCCATCTCGGCTCATGGAAGCGCAAGGACGGCAACGGCTTCCTCACCTACGACGAGCTGGCGGACGAGCTCATCCCCTACACGGTCGACATGGGGTTCACCCATCTCGAACTCATGCCGGTGTCCGAGCATCCGCTCGACGCGTCCTGGGGCTACCAGCCGGTGGGCCTCTTCGCCCCGACGCGCCGGTTCGGCGAGGCCGCGGATTTCGCCCGCTTCGTCGACCGGGCCCATGCGGCGGGCCTCGGCGTCATCATCGACTGGGTCCCGGCGCATTTCCCGGTCGACGTGCACGGCCTCGCCAAGTTCGACGGGACCTCGCTCTACGACTACGCCGACCCGCGCCGCGGCTTCCACCCGGACTGGAACACCGCCATCTACGACTTCGCGCGCCGCGAAGTGGCGGGCTTCCTCGCCGCCAACGCCATCTACTGGCTCGACCGGTTCCACATCGACGGGCTGCGCGTCGATGCCGTCGCCTCGATGCTCTACCTCGACTACTCGCGCAAGGCCGGCGAGTGGGTGCCCAACTGGGACGGCGGCAACGACAACCGCGAGGCCGTCGATTTCCTGAAGCGCGTCAACCAGCTCGTCTATGCGACGCATCCCGGCGCCATGACGATCGCCGAGGAATCGACCTCCTGGCCGGGCGTGTCACGCCCCGTCCACGCGGGCGGGCTCGGCTTCGGCTTCAAGTGGAACATGGGCTGGATGCACGACACGCTGGAGTTCATGGCGCAGGACCCGGTGCATCGCCGCTGGCACTACGACCGGATGACCTTCGGCCTGCTCTACGCCTTCTCGGAGAACTTCGTCCTGCCGCTCAGCCACGACGAGGTCGTGCACGGCAAGAAGTCCATCCTGTCCAAGATGCCGGGCGATGAGTGGCAGCGCTTCGCCAACGTGCGCGCCTATTACGGCTTCATGTGGGGCCACCCGGGCAAGAAGCTGCTGTTCATGGGCAGCGAATTCGGCCAGACGGCCGAGTGGAACTTCGACCAGAGCCTCGACTGGCACCTGCTGCAATACGACATCCACCGCGGCGTGCAGGACCTCATCCGCGACCTCAACGGGGTCTACAGGTCGACGCCCGCGCTGCATGCCCGGGACTGCGAGCCCGAGGGTTTCCGCTGGGTGGTGGCCGACGACCATTCCAACTCCGTCCTGGCCTGGCTGCGCTTCGGCGATCCGGGCGACGCGCCGGTGCTGGTCGTGTCGAACTTCACGCCCGTCCCGCGCGACGGCTACAGGGTGGGCCTGCCCTACCCGGGCCGGTGGCAGGAGATCGTCAACACCGACGCCGGACGCTACGGCGGATCGAACCTCGGCAACCTCGGAGGCGTGGTGGCGAGACCGGATCCCTCGCACGGCCTCCCGGCGTCCGCCGAGGTCGTGCTGCCGCCGCTCGCGACGGTGTATTTCAAATTCGAAGGTGCCGGAATTCATTGAAGGCACAGCGTCTCCAGGTGCAGGATAGGCACCGGATATCGGGGGGAACACTCAGATGTACGATAGACCAGCGGGCCAGGCGCCGATCTCCCGCAATGCCATGGCCTATGTCCTGGCCGGCGGGCGCGGCTCGCGGCTGCTGGAGCTCACCGACCGGCGCGCCAAGCCGGCCGTGTACTTCGGCGGCAAGACCCGAATCATCGACTTCGCCCTCTCGAATGCCCTGAACTCCGGCATCCGCCGCATCGCCGTCGCCACCCAGTACAAGGCCCATAGTCTCATCCGCCACCTCGGCCGCGGCTGGAACTTCCTGCGTCCGGAGCGCAACGAGAGCTTCGACGTCCTGCCCGCCAGCCAGCGCGTCGACGAGAACATGTGGTACCTGGGCACTGCCGACGCGGTGTACCAGAACATCGACATCATCGAGTCCTACGGTCCGCAATACATGGTCATCCTGGCGGGCGACCATGTCTACAAGATGGACTACGAGAAGATGCTGCAGCAGCACGTCGACTCGGGGGCCGACGTGACGGTGGGTTGCCTCGAAGTGCCGCGCCTCGAAGCCGTCGCCTTCGGCGTGATGCACGTCGACGAGACCAACAGGATCATCTCGTTCCTGGAGAAGCCCAAGGACCCGCCGGCCATGCCGGGCAAGCCCGAGGTGGCGCTGGCCTCCATGGGCATCTACGTGTTCGAGACCAAGTTCCTGATCGAGGCGCTGAAGCGCGACGCCGCCAAGCCCGGCTCGAACCGCGACTTCGGCAAGGACATCATCCCCGAGATCGTCGCCCAGGGCAAAGCCGTCGCCCACCACTTCTCCCAGTCCTGCGTGCGCTCGACGCACGAGAACGAGGCCTATTGGCGCGACGTCGGCACCGTGGACGCCTACTGGGAAGCCAACATCGACCTCACGGCCGTGGTGCCGAGCCTCGATCTGTTCGACCAGGACTGGCCGATCTGGACCTACAACGAGCTGACGGCGCCGGCGAAGTTCGTCCATGACGCCGACAACCGGCGCGGCGTCGCGGTGTCGTCGCTCGTCTCGGGCGGCTGCCTCGTGTCGGGCGCCGGCATCCACAATTCGCTGCTGTTCACCGGCGTGCGCGTCAATTCCTACACGCATGTCGACCGGGCCGTGGTCCTGCCCTATTCCAACATCGGCCGCGGCGCACGGCTGCGCAACTGCATCGTCGACAGCGGCGTGCAGATCCCCGACGGGCTCGTCATCGGCGACGACGTCGAACTCGACGCCAAGCGCTTCCGCCGCACCGAGAAGGGGATCTGCCTCATCACCCAGCCCATGATCGACCGGCTGAACGGCTGAGGCCGGCCATGCCGATGTCGCTGACGGACGTGTCGCCCTCGCCCAGCCTCGACACCGAGCTCGACGACCGCGTGACGGACCTGACGGCCGCCCGGACCATCGCGGTCCTCTCGGTGGCCTCCGAAGTCCATCCGCTGGTCAAGACCGGCGGCCTCGCCGACGTGACCGGCGCCCTGCCGGGCGCGATCGAGGCCGAGGGCGTGGCGATGCGCACCCTGATGCCGGGCTACCCCAAGGTGCTCGACGCCCTGCGGGGGGCCGAGACGGTCGCCACCGTGGCGGACCTGTTCGGCGGACCGGCACGCATCCTCGCCGGCACGGCGGCGGGGCTCGACCTCATCGCCATCGACGCCCCCCATCTCTACCTGCGCCCCGGCAACCCCTACCTCGCGCCCGACGGCTCGGACTGGCAGGACAACGGCGCGCGCTTCGGGGCGCTCGGCCTCGTGGCGGCGCGCATCGGCCAGGGGCTGATCCCCGGCTACCGGCCCGACATCGTCCACGGCCACGACTGGCAGGCCGGGCTCGCGCCCGCCTTCCTCCACTTCGCCGCCGGGCCCCGGCCCCGCACCGTCATGACGATCCACAACCTGGCCTTCCCGGGCCAGTTCCCGTCCTGGATGATGGAGGTGCTGGGCCTGCCCTGGGAGGCGTTCCGCACCGAAGGCGTCGAGTATCACGGCACGCTGTCCTACCTGAAGGCCGGCCTGTTCTACGCCGACCGGGTCACCACCGTGTCGCCGAGCTACGCCGCCGAGATCATGACGCACGAGAACGGGATGGGCTTCGACGGGCTGCTGCGCGGCCGCGCCGCGACCGTGACGGGCGTGCGCAACGGCATCGACGACCGTGCGTGGGACCCGGCCACGGACCCCGACATCGCGGCCCGCTACGCGATCGGCAACATGGCGGGGCGGGCCGTCAACAAGGAGGCTCTGCAGGCCCGCTTCGGGCTCGACCCGGCGCCGGATGCCCTGCTGTTCGGCGTCGTCAGCCGCCTGTCGGGCCAGAAGGGCCTGGACCTCGTGCTCGACGCGCTGCCGACCCTGCTGGCGGTCGGCGGCCAGCTCGCGCTCATCGGCTCCGGGGACCGGTGGTTCGAGGAGTCCTTCCGGGCCGCCGCGGCCCGGCATCCCGGCCGCGTCGGGGTGTTCATCGGCCATGACGAGCCGCTCGCCCACCTCATGCAGGCGGGTGCGGACGCGCTGCTCGTGCCCTCGCGCTTCGAACCCTGCGGCCTCACCCAGCTCTGCGCCTTGCGCTACGGCGCGGTCCCGGTCGTCTCGCGGGTGGGCGGCCTCACCGACACGATCGTCGATGCCAACGAGATGGCGCTGGCTTCGGGCGCCGCCACGGGCGTGATGTTCTCCCCCGTCGCCCTGCCGGCGCTCGAGACGGCGCTGCGCCGCACCGCCGAGATCTACCGCGACCCGGAGGACTGGGCCGGCATGGTCATGGCCGGCATGAGCACCGACGTGTCCTGGCGCCGCCCGGCCCGCAAGATGGCGGCGCTCTACCGCGACCTCCTGACATCAACCCCGCCTTCCGACGCCGGAACACACCCATGACGACCGTCGCCACGACCCCATTCGAGGACCAGAAGCCCGGCACCTCGGGCCTGCGCAAGAAGGTGCCGCATTTCCGGCAGCCGCATTATGTCGAGAACTTCATCCAGTCGATCTTCGACAGCCTGGACGGGTTCGCCGGCCGGGACCTCGTGATCGGCGGCGACGGCCGCTTCTTCAACCGCGAGACCATCCAGACCGCCATGAAGATGGCGGCCGCCAACGGCTTCGGCCGCGTGATCGTGGGCCGCGGCGGGATCCTGTCGACGCCCGCGGCCTCGAACCTCATCCGGGTGCGCGGGGCCTTCGGCGGCATCATCCTCTCCGCCAGCCACAACCCCGGCGGGCCCGACGGCGACTTCGGCATCAAGTACAACGCCGCGAACGGCGGCCCGGCGCCCGAGAAGATCACCGACGCCATCTTCGCCCGCAGCCGGGCGATCTCGGCCTTCGAGATTCTCGAGGCGCCGGACGTCGACCTCGACGCGGTCGGCGAGGTGAAGCTCGGCGCCATGGTGGTGGAGGTCGTCGACCCGGTCGCCGACTACCAGGCCCTGATGGAGAAGCTGTTCGACTTCCCCCGCATCCGGGCGATGTTCGAGGGCGGCTTCCGCATGACCTTCGATGCCATGTCGGCCGTGACGGGGCCCTACGCCCATGCGATCCTGGAGGGCGCGCTCGGCGCCAGGCCCGGGACCGTCATCAACGGCACGCCCCTGCCCGACTTCGGCGGCCACCACCCCGACCCGAACCTCGTCCACGCCAAGGGCATCTACGACCTCGCCATGGGGCCGGGCGCGCCGGACCTGTGCGCCGCCTCGGACGGGGACGGCGACCGCAACCTCATCATCGGCCGCGGCATCTTCGTCACGCCCTCGGACAGCCTCGCGGCGCTCGCCGCCAATGCCCATCTCGCGCCCGGCTACAAGGACGGGCTCAAGGGGATCGCCCGCTCCATGCCGACCTCGGCCGCCGCCGACCGCGTGGCCGAGAAGAAGGGCCTGAAGGCCTACGAGACGCCGACCGGCTGGAAGTTCTTCGGCAACCTGCTCGACGCCGGCATGGCGACGATCTGCGGCGAGGAAAGCGCCGGCACGGGCTCCGACCACGTGCGCGAGAAGGACGGGCTCTGGGCCGTGCTGCTGTGGCTCGACATCCTGTCGGCGCGCCGGCAGTCCGTGCTCGCCATCATGCAGGACCATTGGAAGACATACGGCCGCAACTACTATGCCCGCCACGACTACGAAGAGGTGGCGAGCGAGGGCGCCAACGCGCTGGTGAAGAGCCTGCGCGACCGCCTGCCCTCCCTGCCAGGCCAGCGCTTCGGGGCGCTGACGGTGCAATCCGCCGACGACTTCGCCTACCACGACCCGGTGGACGGCTCGGATTCGGCCCACCAGGGCATCCGCATCCTCTTCGCGGACGGCTCGCGCATCGTCTACCGCCTGTCGGGCACCGGCACGGCGGGCGCGACGCTGCGCGTCTACATCGAACGGTTCGAGGGAGAAAAGCTCGACATGGAGACGGGTGAGGCCCTGAGGGATCTCGTCGCCCTGTCGCGTTCGCTGGCCGACATCGCCGGGCACACGGGGCGGACGGAGCCGTCGGTCATCACCTGAGGGGGCGGCGCAGCCCGACGACCTGCTCGCCGAGTTCCTCGCGGACCCCGGCGATCTCCCGGCGGGTTTCGATGAAGTCCGATGCCACGTCGGCCCGCAGCGACCCCATGTCGGCGCGGAGTTCGGCGAGATCCGCCTCGGTCGCCATCTCGGCGCGGATGTCGCCGATCTCGCTGCGGAGATCGCGGAGCAGTTGCAGGACGAGGTTGTCGGGCTCGGCGCTCATCTGGGTCTCCCCGGCGACAGGCTACTCTGGATCGCGCCGGCGCGCCATCGCCGCGCGGGTCCCCTGTCGCAACCCGCTCGACCTGGACACCGCTTCATCCGGGGGGCGCTCTCCAGGCCATGTCGCGCGATCCGAGGCGCTCGATGATGCGCGGGCGGGAACCGTCGCCCGGTCTCCTCCATTCGCACCCGCACACAGCTTCCGGCCCGCACCGCAGCAATGCTAAGGACCGCGCTTCCGTGATCCACTCAGGCAGGGCGATGCTGAACGACGGACAGGCCGACATTTCCGCATCCTCGATGCTCCAGCCCGGCCAGGGACGGCCCGAGCCGCTCGGCGTCACACCGGCGGAGGGAGGCGTCAACGTCGCGGTCTTCTCGGCCCATGCCGAGGCGATCATGATCTGCCTCTACGATGCCGCGGGAGAGACCGAGCAGTCGCGCTTCACCCTGCCGGCGCGCACCGGCGACGTGTTCCACGGTTTCATCCCCGGCGTGCAGCCCGGCACGCGCTACGGCCTGCGGGCGCGCGGCCCCTGGGAGCCGTGGAACGGCCACCGGTTCAACGACGCGAAGCTCCTCCTCGACCCCTATGCGACCGCCATCGACCGCCCCTTCGTGCTCGACGAGGCGATGTTCGACGCTCCTCCCGGCGCGTCCGCGCCCGACAGGCGCGACAGCGGCGCCGTCATGCCGAAGGCCATCGTGACCACGCCCGGGATCGCGGCGCCCTGGCCCGGCGCGCCGGACTGGGAGCGGACCAGCATCGCGGAAGTGCATGTGCGCGGCTTCTCCAAGCTCAATCCCGGCGTGCCGGAGACCCTGCGGGGCACCTTCGCGGGCCTCGCGTCGCCGGCCGGCATCGCGCATCTCGTGGCGCTCGGCGTCAGCACGGTCGAACTCATGCCCGCCATGGCCTGGGCCGACGAGCGCCACCTCGGGCCGCTGGGGCTCACCAACTACTGGGGCTACAACCCCATCGGCCTGCTGGCGCCCGATCCGCGGCTCGCGCCGGGCGGCTGGGACGAGGTCCGCGCCGCCACCGACGCGCTGCACGAGGCCGGCCTCGAAGTGCTGCTCGACGTCGTCTACAACCATTCGGGCGAGGGCGACGAGTTCGGCCCCACCCTGTGTTTCCGCGGCCTCGACAACGCCTCCTACTACCGGCTCGATGCCGGGGACCGCAGCCGCTACGTCAACGACGCCGGCTGCGGCAACATTTTCGACGCCGAGCATCCGGCCGTGGTGCGCCTGGTGCTCGATTCGCTGCGCGCCTGGGCGCAGCACGGCGGCATGGACGGCTTCCGCTTCGACCTTGCGCCCGTGCTCGGCCGCCGGCGCTCGGGCTTCGACGCCGACGCCCCGATCATCGCCGCCATCGCCCAGGACCCGGTGCTGCGCAACCTGAAGCTCGTCGCCGAGGCCTGGGACATCGGTCCGGGCGGCTACCAGGTCGGACGGTTCGACGGCCGCTGGGGCGAATGGAACGACCGCTACCGCGACGACGTCCGCCGCTTCTGGACCGGCCGGGCCGGGCCGGCGGCGCTGGCCGGCCGCGTGACCGGTTCGGCCGACCTCTTCGCCGCCAAGCGCCGGCCATCGCGTTCGGTGAACTTCGTCACTGCCCATGACGGCTTCACCCTCGCCGATCTCGTCGCCTACGACGGCAAGCACAACGAGGCCAACGGCGAGGGCAACCGCGACGGCCGGGACGAGAACCTGTCCTGGAACCACGGCGTCGAGGGTCCGACCGACGATCCCGCGATCCTCGCGGCGCGCCAGCGCGACGCGCGCAACCTCCTCGCCACGCTGATGCTGTCGCGCGGCACGCCGATGATCGGCCCCGGCACCGAACTCGGCCAGACGCAGCGCGGCAACAACAACGCCTATTCGCAGGACAACGCCACCGCCTGGCTCGACTGGTCGCGGCCGGACCATCCCATGCTGGGCTTCACGCGCCGCCTCGTCGAGCTGCGCGCCGCCCATCCGGCGCTGACGCACGACAGCTTCCTCACCGGGGCGCCAGTCCCGGGCAGCGGCCTGCCCGACGTCGCCTGGCGCCTGCCCGACGGCCGCCCGCCCGAGGCCGGCGACTGGGAACGGCCGGCGACGTCGACGCTGATCGGCCTCCTGGCGGCACCGGGCCGCGAGGCCGGCGCGCCGGCCGACCGCGTGCTGGTGGTGTTCCACGCCGGCACGGAGAGCCTCGCGGTCGCCTTGCCCGAGCCCCGGCCCGGCTGGCACTGGCGCCGCGTGCTCGACACCGCGAGCGAGGCGGCGCCCACCGATCCCGACGAGACCGGCGAGGCCGCGGTCGAGCCGCGCTCGGTCGTGCTGCTGGCGGAGTGCGAGGGCGCGGCGCCCCGGCCCGCCAGGCGCCCCTCCTCCGAGGAGGTGATCGACACGCTCGCCGAAGCGGTCGGCATCGCGCCCGAATGGTTCGCCGCCTCGGGCCGCCGGCAGCGCGTCTCGGCCGATACGAAGCGTGCGCTGCTGCGCGCCATGGGGCTCGAAGCCGGGACGGACGGCGAAGCCCGCGACAGCCTCGCCCGGCTGTCGGACCGGCGGCTGCGCCCCTTGCCGCCGAGCATCGTGGGCCATACCGGCACGACGGTGCCGCTCCCCATCGTGGCCGACGGGCTCGAGGGCCGGCACGACGTGATGGTGCAGCGCGAGGACGGCTCGGAGGAGACCTACAACCTCGACCTCGACGGCGGCGACCGCGGGGCCTTCAACGCGCCGGACGGGCGCCGTGGCCTGCGCGTCCGCCTCGCCCTGCCGCCGCAGCCCGCCGGACGCCACCGCATCCTGCTCGACGGCGATGCCGCGGGCGCGGCGCTGCTCACCGTCGCGCCGCGCCGCTGCTTCATCCCGGCCGCCTATCGCGAGGGCCGGCGCGGCTTCGGGGTCTCGGCACACCTCTATACGCTGCGGCGGCGGGGCGACGGCGGCATCGGCGACTTCACCACGCTCGGCACGTTCGCCGAGGAGACCGCCCGCCACGGGGGCGACTTCGTCGGGCTGAACCCCATGCACGCGCAATTCGCCGCCGACCGCGGCCGCGCCAGTCCCTACAATCCGTCCGACCGTCGCTTCCTCGACCCGGCCTATATCGACGTCGCGGTCCCCGAGGTGGTGGGCGAGACGCGCGGAAGCCGCCGGCCTGCTCTCGTCGCAGGCCGGCCTGCTCGACGAACTCCGCGCCGCGAGCGCCGTGGACTATGTCGGGGTGTGGGCCGCCAAATCGGCGGTGCTCGAAGCCGCCTTCGCGGGCTTCGACGCCCGCCGGGCGACCGGGGGGGCCGACGTCGCGGCCTTCGAGGCCTTCGTGGCGGAGGGCGGCGAGGCCCTGCGCCGCTTCGCCATCTTCGAGAGCATCGCCGAGACCGTGCCGCGCCTGCCCTGGCAGCTGTGGGACGCGTCGGTTCGCGAGCCGACCGGTCCGGGCATCGCGGCCTTCGCCGAGGAGCATGCGGCACGGCTGCGCTACCACCTGTGGCTCCAGTGGCTCGCCGCGACGCAGTTCGAGGCCGCCGCGGCGCGGGCCGAGGCCGCCGGCCTGTCGCTCGGCTTCTACCGCGACATCGCGGTCGGCACGGCGCCCGACGGCGCCGAATCCTGGGCCGAAGCGGGCAACTTCGCCCGCGGCGTCTCGATCGGTGCCCCGCCGGACCCGTTCTCGGCCACCGGCCAGGTCTGGAGCCTGCCGCCCCCGAACCCGATGGCGGAGACGTCCACCACGATGGCGACGCTGCTCGCCGCCAACATGCGCCACGCCGGTGCCCTGCGCATCGACCATGCGATGGGGCTGCAGCGCCTGTTCTGGGTGCCGGACGGGGCCAGCGGTGCGCAGGGCGCCTATGTGGGCTACGATCTCGAGCGCAACCTCGCCGATGTCGCGCTGGAAAGCCACCGCGCGCGCTGCCTCGTCATCGGCGAGGACCTCGGCACGGTGCCGGACGGGTTCCGCAACCGGCTCGATGCGGCCGACGTGCTGAGCTACCGGGTCATGTTCTTCGAGCGCGACGGCCTCAACTTCCTGCCCGGCAACGCCTATCCCGCCAAGGCGGTGGCCTGCGTCGCCACGCACGACCTGCCGACCCTGGCGGGCTGGTGGGAGGGCGCGGACTACCGCGAGCGGAGCGCCATCGGCCACATGAGCGCCGAGGATGCCGCCCGGGCCGAGGCGGACCGGGCCGAGGAGAAGCGCCGTTTCGCCGAGGCCGTCGGGGTCGAGGGGTCGGAGGCGGACGGCGGCGTGCCGCGCGCCGTGATCGACGCGGCCCACCGGTTCGTGGCGGAGACGCCCTGCATGCTGGCGGTGGCGCAGGCCGAGGACCTCGTCGGCGAGACGGTGGCGGTCAACCTGCCCGGCACCAGCCACGAGCGCCCCAACTGGCAGCGCAAGCTGTCGCCGGACGTGACCGAGATCTACGCCCGCGCCGGAGGGGCTCTGCCGAAACGGGGCTCGGGGGAGCCGCTCGAGCCCTGAGGCGCGGCGCCGGTCGGGTCAGGTGTCGCCGCCGTCCGTGACGGTGGGCGCCGGGTCCGAGCCCGTGCCGAGACCGTCGAGCCGATGGGCATGGGCGAAGCGGCGGCCGTACCAGCCGTCCGGCAGGAACGGCCGCACCCGGACGCCCGTCGGGATCTCGACCCCGTCGCGGTCCCGGCGCACCGCATCGGTGCAGTCGATGAAGGAGGGACCGCCGTCGACGTCGCCGAGCCACAGGACGACGTGGCTGACAAACCCGGCATCGCTTCGGATGGAGAGCAGGTCGGCCGGGCGCAGCAACGCCACGGCGGCGGCGCCGCCGCTCGGCCGCGGCGAGCGCCAGGGCCCCGAGCACGAAGGCGCGGCGGCGCACGCGGCTAGCCCTTGGTGCGCAGCGTGGACCGGCCTCCGTCGACGCCGATCACCTGGCCGGTGATCCAGCCCGCGTCGGGCCCGAGCAGGAAGGCCGCGAGGCCGGCGCTGTCCTCGGCCTCGCCGAGTTGCCGCAGCGCATGGGCGTCGGCGACACCCTTGGCGAGGGCCTCGTTGCGGGTGAGGCCTTCGGCGAGCGGCGTGCGGGTGAGCGAGGGCGCGATGCAATTGACCCGCACCTTGGGTGCCAGTTCGGCCGCGAGCGCCAGGGTGAGGCCCTCGACGGCCCCCTTGGCCATGCTGACGGACGCGTGAGCGGCGAAGCCCTGCCGCACCGCCACGGTGGAGAACAGCACGGCCGAGGCGCCCTCGACGAGCTTGAGGTGCGGCGCCGCCGCCTGCAGCGCGAGGGCGGCGCCGAGCGCGTTGACGCGCCAGTCATCCTCGAAATCCGCCACCGTCAGCGATCCCACCGGCTTCAAGTTGATGGTGCCGGCCGCATAGACGAGGCCCGCGAGCCCGCCCGCGGCGGCGGCCTCGGCCACGGCGGCCGCGATGGCGCCGGGGTCGGTCACGTCGCAGACCGAGACGCCGGCCCCCGTCTCGCGCGCCGCCGCCGCGAGCCTGCCGGGGTCGCGCCCGGCGAGGTGGGGCCGGTCGCCCCGCGCCGCGAGCCGCCGCGCGATCGCCGAGCCGATGGCGCCCGCGCCGCCGAAGATGATGATGGAAGCCAAGCCGCCGCCCTTTTCGTGATGCGATGCCGTGAACCTGTCCGCCGGCGCGGATATTTCAAGGACGGTGCGGCGCCGGCCCGCGCGGCGGCAGGCTCATCGCCGCGACCCCAGCCACGATGGCGCAGAGGCCGATCCAGGCCGTCGCGCCGAGGCTCTCGCCGAGCGCCAGCATGCCGATCGCGACCCCGACGGGGACGCGAAGATAGGCCTGCGCCGTCGTGGCGACCGCGCCGAGGGTTTGGATCAATCGGAAGTAGATCATGAAGGCCAGCGCTGTCGAGACTGTCGCCAGCGCGGCGAGCGCGAGCAGCGAGGCGGGAGACGGCGACAATGTCCAGGGTCGGTCCAGCGCGAGGCTCAGCGGCACCAGGAGGGCCGCCCCGCACACCATCGATCCCGCTGCCGGCAGCAGCGGGTCCAGGTCGCGGAAACGGCGCCCGAACAGCGCCGCGGCGCCATAGCAGGCCGAGGCCAGCACCACGGCGGCCTGCGGCCAGGCGCCCTCGCCGAGACCGCGAAGCGCGTCGGTCCCGACGATCAGGCAGGTTCCGGCGAGGCCGAGCACGACGCCGGCGAGCTTGCGCCCGGACACAGGCTGGCCGGGGCTCAGAGCCAGCGCGAAGAGAAACGCGAAGAGCGGCGAAGTGGCGTTGAGGATCGTCGCGAGGCCAGCCCCGAGACTGCGCTCTGCGACGGCGATGAGCGTGAAGGGGAGGACACAGTTGAGCGCCGCCTGGACCGCGAAGGCACGCCATGTCGCGGCCTCGCGCGGTAGCGCGACGCGCTTCACGCGGATCAGCATGAGCAGGATCAGCCCGGCGATCAGCGTCCGGGCGGCGATCAGCGTGACGGGCGGGATCGTGGCGAGGCCGATGCGGATCAGCGTGTAGGAGGCGCCCCACAGGGTCGCGAGACCGGCGAGCAAGGCGAGTTCGACGGGTGGGTTCGGCGCGGTCTCGGGCATGGTGTCTCCGGGGAACGAGGCTCACTGCCTAGCCGGGCCGCGGCCGCCGATGGTTCGGCCTTCGCCGAAGCGTCCGGAGCTGACGGCGCCGGGCTGCGACGCCTATGCTGCCGGCATGACCCACCCGCTCGCCTCGAACGTCGTCTCCGGCCCCGCGCTCGCCGAAGTGGCCGCGCTGATGGGCGACGTCGGACGCGCCACCATGCTGCTCGCCCTCATGGACGGGCGGGCCCTCACGGCGGGGGAGCTCGCTCGGCAGGCCGGCGTCACGCCGCAGACCGCGAGCGGCCACCTCGCCAGGCTCCTCGACCTGCGCCTCGTCGCGATGGAGCGGCAGGGGCGGCACCGCTATCATCGGCTCGCCTCGGCCGATGTCGCGTCGGCCATCGAAGGCCTGATGACGCTGGTCGGCGCGGGGCCGCTCCGCCACCGGCCCACGGGCCCGCGCGACGCGGCGCTGCGGGCGGCCCGCAGCTGCTACGACCACCTCGCGGGCCGCCTCGGCGTCGCGCTCGCCGACAGCCTCGCGGCGCGCGGCTGCCTCGTCCTGTCGGACGGCGCCGGCATCGTCACCGAGCGCGGGCGCGCGACGCTGGCCGAAATGGGCATCGCGCTCGACGCCGGCGGCGCCCGTCCCCTGTGCCGGACCTGCCTCGACTGGAGCGAGCGCCGGCCCCATGTCGCGGGGCGGCTCGGCGCGGCGCTGCTCGAGCGGAGCCTCGACCTCGGCTGGGTGCGCCGCCGCACGGATGGCCGCGCCCTCACGGTCACGGAGGCAGGGCGCCGCGGCTACGTGGCGGTGTTCGGCGTCGACGGCGACGCGCTGGCCCCCGCCGGAGCCGGCTCGGCCGTTTCGACCCGATGACGCTGCACTCCGATCGCGGCTGGCGCGGGTTCGACGATGACGGCGAGCGCCTGTCGGCTAGGCCTCCGGCCCGGTGCCGGCCGCCAGCGCCTTGGCGGCGGCGAGATCGGCGACGAAGCGGCCGTATTCGCTCCGCTGGCTGTCCTCGTCGGGCAGGCGCAGCAGGAACGAAGGGTGGACGGTGACGAAGACCGGCCCCGCCAGCGGCGAGGTCAGCACCGTGCCGCGCACCGACAGAACCGAGGCGCTCTGGCCCGTGAGCGAGCGGATGGCACTCGCCCCGAGCGCGATGGTGAGGCGGGGACGCAGCACCTTCAGCTCCTCCTCGAGCCAGTGATGGCAGGCGTTGATCTCGCCGATGCCGGGCTTCTTGTGGATGCGGCGCTTGCCGCGCGGCTCGAACTTGAAGTGTTTCACGGCATTGGTGACATAGGCGCGGGACCGGTCGATGCCGGCGTCCCCGAGCGCCCGGTCGAAGAGCGCGCCCGCGGGGCCGATGAAGGGTCTGCCGGCGAGATCTTCCTTGTCGCCCGGCTGCTCGCCGACGAAGACGAGGTCGGCGGTCGAGAGGCCTTCGCCGAACACCGTCTGGGTCGCGAACTTATGGAGATCGCAGCGCGTGCAGGCCAGGGCCTCGCGCCGCAGCGCGTCGAGCCCGTTGTCCCCTATGGCGGGGGGCTGCGCCTCCCGGGCGAGCCGGGCATCGTCGGTGCGCGCCACGATGGTGGCGGCACGACGGGGGACGGTCTTCTGGGGTGTGGCGACCATGGTGGCCTCTGCGCCGACGGCGGAACGGATGAGGGGCGCGATGAGCGAGGCTTCCGGCAGGTTCTTCCAATATTTGACCGGCATCTCGCGCTTCATCGCATCGACCTTCAACCGCGCGGGGTTGAAGATATTGGCGTAATAGGTCCGCCACTGCGCCTCGGCGGCATCCTCGGCCGGCACTTCGTCGCGCGAGCCGCCGGGACCGAAGTGGAGCGCCGCCCCGTCCCAGGAGGCGCGGGCCTCGGGCGTCACGATGGTCCACAGCATGGCCCGGAACCGCTCGACGAAGAAGGGCGCGGCGAGGGCCAGGATATGGTGCTCGGGCTCGAACCAGGCGAGATAGGCGGACGGCGCGTCCGCGACGGCGACCTCGCGGAACCGCACGAAGGCCGTCATCTTGTGCCGGTCACGCCGCACCGATTTGGCCATCATCTCGATGCGGAACACGTCCTCGTCGGTCGTGATGTCGAGGAGCCGCGGCTCGCCCTGCAGGCGGCACAGCATCCGGTAGAGCACGGCGAAACGCTCGGGGTCCTTGTGGCAGGCGACGATCTCGGCGAGCTCCACGAACCGGCGCGGCACCCTGAGGCCGCGAACGGGCGCATCGGGCGAGGGTGAAGGGGCGTCCGACACGAAGAGGTCCTGCGCCTCGGCGGCGACGCGCCACACCACCGCCTCCGGGGCGACCGACGCCTCCGCGAGCGCCCGGGCGGCATCGCGCCAGCCCTCGTAGTCGTCGGGTCCCCGGAGCACCACCTCGCGCATCAACGGCCCCCGTGCCGAAGATGCGTTCGAGCGCCGTGTCTGTCGTGAAAGGTCATCGCGGCGAAAGCCCTCTTCCCGTCCGGCTCTAGAACAGGCTCAACTGCTCGGCCGGCCGTTTCACCAGTCCGGGGAGGTGGGCGTCGTCGAGGCTGCGGCCCGGCGTCCAGTCGAGCGCCGTCACGAACGGCCGCAGTGTCTTCGCCGACCGCGTCAACCGGGCGATGTCGTCGAGCCGCATCGTGGTCAGGCGGCGGATGTCGATGATGCGGTCGACGCTGCGCACCCCGAGCCCCGGCACCCGCAGGAGATCCTCGCGCGAAGCCGTGTTGACGTCGATGGGGAAGCGCTGCCGGTTCCGCAGCGCCCAGGCGAGCTTCGGGTCGAGGTCGAGGTCGAGCATGCCGCCATCGGTGGCGCCGAGCACCTCGTCCATGGCGAAACCGTAGTACCGGTACAGCCAATCGGCCTGGTAGAGCCTGTGCTCGCGCATCAGCGGCGGCTTGCGCGCCGGCAGCCACCGGCTCGAGCCCGGGATCGGGCTGTAGGCCGAATAATAGACGCGCTTGAGCTTGTAGCCCGAATACAGGGTGGCGCTCGATTGCAGGACGTCGGCGTCGGTCTCGCCGTCGGCGCCGACGATCATCTGCGTCGACTGGCCGGCCGGCGCGAAGGCCGGGGCGCGGCGCGAGCGGCGGCGTTCGTCCTCGGCCTCCTCCAGGCGCAGCCGCAGGCCGCCCATCGCCTTCCGGATCGTCCCGGCCTGCTTTTGGGGGGCGAGCTTCTCGAGGGAATTCGCCTTGGGCAGTTCCACGTTGATCGACAGGCGGTCGGCGAAGCGGCCGGCCTTCTCGATCAGGGCCGGATCCGCGTCCGGGATGGTCTTGAGATGGATATAGCCGCGGAAGCCGTGTTCCTCGCGCAATATCTCGGCGACGCGCACCAGCTGTTCCATGGTGTAGTCGGGCGACCGGATGATGCCGGAGGACAGGAACAGCCCTTCGATGTAGTTGCGCCTGTAGAAGTCGAGCGTCAGCCGCACGACCTCCTCGGGCGTGAAGCGGGCCCGCTGCACGTCCGAGGAGACGCGGTTCACGCAATACAGGCAATCGTAGATGCAGTGGTTGGTGAGCAACAGCTTCAGCAGCGAGATGCAGCGGCCGTCGGGCGCGTAGGAATGGCAGATCCCCTGCCCGGTGATCGACCCGATGCCGCCGGCCTTCACGGGCTCGCGGCGGGGTTTCGCCCCCGACGACGCGCAGGACGCATCGTACTTGGCGGCATCGGCCAGCACGGCCAGTTTCGTCGTGATGTCGAGACGCGCCATCAGGCCTTGAACTCTGTTCGCTAAACGTTCTCCTAGCCGATGCGGGTCGGCCTGGCGAGTCGCTCGCATCCGATCTGGCGCTCGGGCCCGCCCCCTTCAACCTGGCGCGACGGTTTGCCCGCCGGTGGCTCAGCCGAGGTCGATCACCTTGGCGCGCCCCGCCGCGAGGCCCGAGGCGGTGCCGAGCGCCACCAGCACGGCGAAGAGAACGGGCACGCTGCCGAACCCGCCCGAGGCCTGGCGCAGCACCCCGACCAGCAGGGGGCCGCCCGCCGCCAGCGTGTAGCCGATGCCCTGGGCCATGCCGGAAAGGCGGGCCGCCACGCCCGCGTCGGGCGCCCGCAGGAGGATCAGCGTCAGCGCGACGGCGAGCAGGCCGCCCTGCCCGAGCCCGAGCAGCGCCGCCCAGAGCCAGGCGGTGCCGAGCGGCGCGTAGAAGCAGCCCGCGAGCCCGGCGAGAACGAGGCCGTAGAGGCCGGTCGCGGCGGCCCGCTGGTCGCGGCCGAGCGTCGCGAACGCCGGCGCCCCGAGGCAGCCGACCATCTGGCCGACCACCGACACCGACAGGAGCAGCCCGGCGCTCGTGGCGTCGAGCCCGCGTTCGCGCAGGATCGGGGCGAGCCAGCCGAAGACGCAGTAGGCGAGCGCGGATTGCAGGCCCATGAAGAGACTGACCTGCCAGGCGAGCCCGTCGCGCCATAGCGGCCGCCGGCCGGAGAGCGGCGCGGGCACCAGCGCGCCGCGCCGCCGCAGGGCCCGCGGCAGCCAGAGCAGGGCCGCGGCGGCGGCCGGCAGCGCCCAGACGGCGAGGCCGAAGGCCCAGGAGCCGGTTCGGGCCGCGACCGGCACCGTGAAGGCGGCCGCGACCGCGGCCCCGCCGCTCAGCGACATGGAATAGAGGCCGGTGAGGAGCGCGATCCGGTCCGGGAAGTCGCGCTTGACGAGCCCGGGCAGGAGCACGTTGCCGAAGGCGATGCCGGCCCCGGCCACGAGGCCGCCGGCCAGGATGGCCGGGACGGTGGCGAGGCCGCGCAGCGCCGTGCCGGCCGCGACGGCGGCGAGGGCCAGCAGCACCGCGCGCTCGATCCCGAGCCGCCGCGCCACCGGGGCGGCGGCGGGCGAGAACAGGCCCAGGCACAGGACCGGCACCGTGGTCATCACGCTGGCGGCCGTCGGCCCCGCCTCGGTGCCGCGCATCACTTCGGGCAGCAGGGCCGAGAGGCTGGAGAACAGGGCCCGCAGGTTCAGGGCGATCAGCATCACGCTGAGCCCGAGCAGCAGGCGGCCGATGCGGGCGGGGGGAGCGGCGGGGACCGGGGAGGCGGGCGGCGCGGCGGCGCGGTCGGCCGGTGCGGGAACGGGCGTCGTCGAGGAGGACATGGGACTGGCGTCCCATGCGGCGGGTCGCGGGTCAATCCGCTCCGGCGCCGGACCTGCCCGGCGGCGGGCGCCCCGCCCCGCGGCGACGCCCCCGCGGCGGCGGGGCGGCGCGCCGACGAGGCGCGACACATCGCGCATGCCGCCCACCTTTATCGCAGGCGGCGTCCGTCAGGCGCCGGCGCCGTCCGGCGGGCCTTCTCGGCGGCGCTCGCCGTTCAGCGCGCGTGATGCGTCTCGGCGAGCCCGTGCACGGGCGTGGGGATGCCCTCCATGCGGGCCTTGAGCTGCAGGGCGAGATAGAGCGAGTAGTGACGCGACTGGTGCAGGTTGCCGCCGTGGAACCACAGCCCGTCCTGCCGGGTGGGCTTCCACATGTTGCGCAACTCGCCCTGCCAGGGTCCCGGGTCCTTGGTGGTGCCCGATCCCAGGCCCCAGCAGCGGCCGACCTTGTCGGCCACCTCCTGGCTGATCAGCCGGGCGGCCCAGCCGTTCATCGAGCCGTAGCCCGTGGCATAGACGATGACGTCCGCCGGCAGTTCGGTGCCGTCCGCCAGCACGACGCCCGTGGGCGTGATGCGCTCGACCTCGCCGTGTTTCAGCTTGATCCGGCCGTCGGCGACGAGTTCCGAGGCGCCGACGTCGATGTAGTAGCCCGAGCCGCGGCGCAGGTACTTCATGAACAACCCCGACTCGTCGTCGCCGAAATCGAGCTGGAACCCCGCCTTCTCCAGCCTGTCGTAGAAATCGGCGTCCCGGGCTCTCACCTCCTCGTACACCGGCACGTGGAACTCGTGCATGATGCGGTACGGCACGGAGGCGAAGATGAGGTCGGCCCGCTCGGTCGTGATGCCGTTCGCGACCGCCTGTTCCGAGTAGAGCGCACCGAGCCCGAGGTCCATCAGCGTCTCGGACTTCACGATGTGGGTCGAGGTCCGCTGCACCATGGTGACGTCCGCGCCGTGCTCCCACAGATCGGCGCAGATGTCGTGGGCGGAATTGTTGGAGCCGATGACGACGGCGCGCTTGCCGCGGTAGCGCTCGCCGCCCGGATGCTGGCTCGAATGGTGCTGCTCGCCCTTGAACGTGTCCATGCCGGGATAGGCCGGCAGGTTCGGGATGCCCGACATGCCGGTCGCCAGCACGAGCTGTTTGGGATGCAGCGTCAGCGCCTCGCCGTCGCGCACGAGGTCCACGGTCCATAGCTGCGCGGCCTCGTCGTACCGGGCCGAGCGCACCTCCGTCCGGCTCCAGTAGTTCAGCTCCATGACCTTGGTGTACATCTCCAGCCAGTCGCCGATCTTGTCCTTGGGGGCGAAGACCGGCCAATGGTCGGGGAACGGCAGGTAGGGGAGGTGGTCGTACCAGACCGGGTCGTGCAGGTGCAGCGACTTGTAGCGCTTGCGCCACTGGTCGCCGGGACGCTCGTGCTTGTCGACCACGAGGGTCGGAACGCCGAGCCGCTTCAGCCGCGCGCCGAGTGCGATGCCGCCCTGGCCGCCGCCGACGACGAGACAATAGGGCTGGCGGGTGCGGCCGAGTTCCGCGTCCTCGTCGGCGCGCCGTTCCGCCCAGGAGCGGCGGCCCTTCTCGACGCCGTGATGGACGCCCTTGTCGCGGCGCGGGCCGCTCGGCTCCTCGAAGCCCTTGAGCTCGCGCGCCGTGGTGAGCAGCGTCCAGGCCTCGTCCCCGCGCAGCCGCAGGTGGCCGCGGCCGCGCGCATGTTCGGTCTCGAAGCCGATCCAGGCCTCGGTGACGCCGTCGGTCTCGGTCGCGGCGTCCTCCAGCGTGAAGGCGCGCGGCGCGATGGCGGCGAGCTGCCGGGTCAGCATCGCCGCGATGGCGTCCCGGCCCTCCAGCGTCTCGATGTTCCAGGTGAAAGCGATGAGGTCGCGCCAGAAGCAGGTCGCCGCGAAACAGCCGGCTGCGGCCGTGGCGTCCCGTGCCGCCAGGGCGTTCTCGAACCGCTCGAGCCAGGCGCCGACCCGCTCGTCGGCCGGCGATGGGCGCTCGGGCGCCCGTGCGATCGCATCCATGTTTTCCTCCCGTGTCGTGGTGAAGGGGACGTCGCGAACCCGTCGCAGAACCGCGTGGAGCGGATCAGCCCGTCCTCGTCGCGGTCTCGGCGCGATTGCTCTTCTGGGCCGGCCTAGGCGGCGGGGGAGCGAGCCGGCCTTCGTGGCGGCGGGACCGCCACGGTCGGCGGATCGGCGGCCCGACGGCGCCGCGCGCGTCGCGGACCGGTGCGTCGACTTGGGCCATCACGGCATGCCGCATCGCCTCCTCCCGTTCTTTCGTCCATCATGGTCCAGATGGCGGGCGACGGGAAGGGCCAGTGTCGGCGCCCTCCGGAGGATCCCGGCGGCGTGTTCCGCATCGACGCCGGCGCCCGAGACAGGGTGAACGGCAGCGGACCGGTTTCAGCGGCGCTCGCCCGGCCCCCCTCGCGTGACGCGCGTGTTCATGCGGCGAGGACAGCGACCCGCTCGACGGCCGTCCCGGCCAGGGCGGTTTGCCGCATGACGGAACGAGATGTCCTCCAGTTCCGCCCCTGCTCGCCGACGCTTAAGCTTTGACTAGGCTGCGCCAACGACAATTCGACCATTCTGGCGAGGCATATCAGTCTTCGCGCTGACGATTCCGCTGAGTTAAGGTGATCCGCACATATGCGTTATTCTTAAATTAATTCTTTGTCAGTTTGATGTGTGTCGGTATGGCGCGTTGAGCAGCGGAGCACACCTTGACTCGGCATTTTTTGCGACGGTTCACCAAGGACCGAAGAGGAAATGTTGTCATACTCTTCGCCCTCTGCCTCGTGCCGACCATCGGCCTGCTGGGGCTCGCCGTCGATTACAGCATGGCGCTCAGGGCCAAGACGGCGCTCGACGCCAGCACGGATGCGGCGGTTCTCGCCGCCGCCACCGAAGCGAGTGCCATCATCCAACAACAGTCGACGCCGAACTACGACGCGACGGCGGTGGCGAAGTTGTATGGCGCGCAGGTCGGGCAGAACGTCTTCGCGGCCGACTCGGCCTCGGTGAGGACCGCCACGACCCCGGTTCTGACCCTCAACCTCGACCGGCCGAGCAACGGACTGGTGATCAACGCGACTGGGTCCTACACGGCACAGTGGCCGAGCGTGTTCGGGAAGATGTTCGGAACCTCGATGATGAACATCGGCGGTTCGGCGGCGTCCAACCTCAACCTGCCGAAATACATGAACATCTACGTCGCCACCGACATCTCCCAGTCGATGGGGATCGCGGCGACCGCGACCGACATGGCCAACCTGTCGAAACTCACGGGCGGTTGCGTCTTCGGCTGCCACGTGAAGCAGAACGGTCAGTCGCAGACCTATGAACAGATCGCCCATAACAACAAGGTGACGCTGCGCATCGACGTCATCAAATCCGCCATCACCGCCATGATCGCCTCCGCCCAGAACGTCACCAACGGGAACCCGACCATCAGCATCGGATTGTACACGTTGCAGGAGAAGATACCGGCCGATAATGCGAACTACTACAACGTCCTGAGCTCTCCTTCGACCAACTACACTGCCCTTTCCACCATCGCCAACGCCATCGATCTCGGCAACAACGATTCGGGCGGAACGGGCGACAGCGACTTCGCCAATGCGGTCAGCCTGTTCGCCAGCAACGAAGTGGGCACGTCGGGCGACGGCAGTGCCAGTTCGAGCAAGCAGAACTTCGTGTTCCTGATGACCGACGGCGTACAGGACGTCAAGGGCAACTGCACCGACGGTCACTGCACCAAGGCCTTCGATCCCACACTCTGCGCCTCCCTGAAGAGCAAAGGCGCCACGGTCGGCGTGATCTATACGACCTACATCCCGTTTCCCAACGAACAGACCTATATGGATCTGGTCTACCCCTTCCAGGGGCAGATCGCTCCCAACCTGCAGAAATGCGCCACGCCGGGCTGGTATTACGAGGCCAGCGACGGCCCCGCGATCCAGACCGCGGTGAACGCGCTTTTCGCCCAGGCGGTCTCGGCCGGGAAGCTGACGCAATGACACCGGCCGTCGCATCGTCCCACCGGAAGGGACGTTGGCCCGGCTTGCTCGGCCGGTTCCGACGGGACGAAAGAGGCGCCTACGCGGTCGAGTTCGCCCTCATCGCCCTGCCCTTCTTCGGTCTGCTCTTCGCCACGATCGAGGTCGCCTGGGTCAGCTTCAACGGCGAGGAGCTGCAGGCGGCCGTCGACAGCGCCGCCCGCAAGGTGCTGACCGGGCAGGCCCAGACCAACAATTATGCCAGTGCCGCCGCCTTCACGTCGGCCCTGCTGTGTCCCACCAACGGCACGCGGCTGATCCCGAGCTCCTGGGACTGTTCCAAGCTGATCGTCGACATCCGACCCGCCGCGTCGTTCAGCGCCGCCGACGTCAGCCATGCGTTCTACGCCAGCCCCACGCAATATTGCCTGGGAAACCCATCCACCATCGTGGTGATGCGGGTCGCATACCCGATGGCCGCGGTGTTCCCGCTATCGACCTACAACAGGTACCTCGGGCTGTCGAACAACGTCCCCAACATGAGCGGCTGGTACCACATTCTCCTCGGAACAGCCGTGTTCAAAACGGAACCGTACAGCGGGGCTTCACCGGCATGCTGACCGCCATCTCGGATCTTGTGCTGGGCTGCCTGGTGCGGCCCGTTCGGGCGGTGTCGGCCCGGTGGAAGGCAGGCGGGGGCTTCCGCCGGGCCAACCGCGGCATCGCGGCGACGGAATTCGCGCTGCTCCTGCCGGTCTTCATCCTGCTCTATGCGGGAACCGGCGAGGTCGCCCAGGCCGTGATGACGAGCCGCCGCATCGAGACGCTGTCGCGCACGCTCGTCGACCTCACCTCCCAGCAGCCGACGTCGAGCCAGGCTTCGTCCACGCCCACGCCCTCGAATGCCACGAGCCAGGCGGTCATGCAGGCCATGCTGACGGCGTCGAGCGCCATCATGGGCTCGGCGAGCCAGCCGGGTCTCACGATGACGGTGTCGGCCATCGACATCGTCAACAATTCCTTCGGGCTCTGCTGCGTGTTCAAGGTGCGGTGGAGCTACACGCAGTCGGGTACGCTGAGACCCTGCAACGTCAACCTCACGCCCGTCCCCTCGACCCAGACACCGTCGCCCACGACGATCTCCTCGGCCCTGATGCCGCCGATCGCTCCCCTGCCGCTGCCCTATCCGATCGCCATCCTGGTCGCCGACGTGTCGGCGTCCTATTCGGGTCCCTTCTCGACCAACTGGATCACCTTGCCGACCGCGATGAGTCGCACGAGCTACATGCTGCCGCGGACGACGGGGCAGATCATCCTGGGACCGGTCACGGCAAGCGGCAACCAGAGCGGCGCCGTCTGCTACTGACGGTTCGACCGCCGCCACCGCAGGGCGGTTCCCTCCCGGCCGGACCTGCACTACCCTGGCCGGCAGGGCGGTGAAGCGTCGCTTCATCGCGGGCCCGGCGACGGGCCACAGATCCGGGCCGGAGCCCCTGTCGGGGACGGCCCCGCAGGCGCCGGCCAAGACCAGGGCGGCACTGCAATCATGGACTTCACCACTGTCTTCGCCCGGGTCGTGGCCGGGATCGGCGGCGCCACGGTCGCGTGGCGGCGCATGCGCGACCCCGCCGACCGCCCGCAGGCCGTCGGCCACGCGCCGGCCATCCCGCCGGCGCGGCCGCAGGGCAGCATCCCGACGCTGAAGATGCCGACGGCGCATGGCTGGCACGGGGGCCGGACGCCGGTCGCGGCACCGGGGCTCAAGGTCAACGCCTTCGCGACCGGGCTGAAACATCCGCGCTGGATCACGGTGCTGCCGAACGGCGACGTGCTCGTCGCGGAGGCGCTGATGTCGGAGGTGCCGATCGGCAGCCTCTTCGATTACGCCATGTATGCCACGATGAAGCGGGCCGCCGCTCTGGGGCCGAGCCCCAACCGCATCACGCTCCTGCGCGACCGCGACCGCGACGGGGTCGCCGAGGTGCGCGAGACCTTCCTGCAAGACCTGCAGCAGCCCTTCGGCATGGCGCTGCTCGGCGACACGTTCTACGTCGGCAACACCGACGGCGTGATGGCCTTCCCCTACAGCGCAGGCGCGGACCGGATCACCGGACAAGGTCGCCGGCTGACGACCTTCAAGACCGGCGGGCACTGGACGCGCAGCCTCCTGCCGAGCCCCGACGGCCGCCGGCTCTACGCGGGCGTGGGCTCGCTCAGCAACATCGCCGAGGGCGGCCTCGCGGTCGAGGAGGGCCGGGCCTGCATCTACGAACTCGACCTCGCGTCCGGCACGAGCCGCGTCTTCGCCTCCGGCCTGCGCAACCCCGTGGGCCTCGCCTTCGAGCCTGAGACCTCCGCCCTGTGGACGGTGGTCAACGAGCGCGACGGTCTCGGCGACGAGACCCCGCCCGATTACCTGACCTCGGTGCGCGACGGCGGCTTCTACGGCTGGCCCTTCTGCTACTGGGACCGCACCGTCGACGACCGGGTGCCGCAGGACCCCGCCATGGTGGCGAAGGCGCTCCAGCCCGATTTCGCGCTCGGCGGCCACACGGCCTCGCTCGGCCTGTGCTGGATGCCGGCCGGCACGCTGCCGGGCTTCCCGGACGGCATGGTGATCGGCCAGCACGGCTCCTGGAATCGCAGCACGCTCAGCGGCTACCGGATGGTCTTCGTGCCGTTCGAGAACGGCCGGCCGGCGGGGCCGCCGCGCGACATCCTGACGGGGTTCCTGTCGGAGGACGAGAAGCTGTCCTACGGCCGCCCGGTCGGCGTCGCGCTCGGCCCGGACGGCTCGCTGCTGATGGCGGACGATGTCGGCGACGTGATCTGGCGCGTCACGGGCGCCTAGAGCGGGTTCGGCTGTCTCGGACGCGCCTGTGCGGGTCCGAGCCGATGATACGGCTCTCCGCTTCGAGCTGGAGCGCATTCGCCGGCGGCGAGAGCGCTCCGGACACCGCGGGAGCCCTCGGGCCGCCGGGTCGTCAAAGGGCGAGCGACGCCCGCCAAGCGGGAAAGACCGCGTCGGCGATGGCCTCGACGCGGACGACCTCGGCTTCGGACAGTCTCGTGCGCCAGGGCTCGGGCGCGCGCGGGCGCGCCGCGAAGATGTCGGGGTGGACCGAGGCCGCCGGCCTGCCGAAGTCGGGGGTGCGACGCTGCGGCCGGCCGAGCCAGCCGCACAGGTCCTCGACGACCGGACCGGGACGCGCCGCGAGCGTCTCGTAGGCGAGGGTGCGGCCCCAGGCCCGCCCGTCGATCGCCAGGGCGGCGCGGCGCTCGACATGCGCCCAATAGGCGGCGATGCGGGACAGCGCGTCGGTGTCGAAGGCCCGCAGCGCCTCGGCGGCGGGGTCGAGCCGCGCCAGGGTGACGCGCGCGAAGCTCCAGTGCCAGTCCGCCGCGAGCAGGCTCGCCACCACCGCACAGGGGTGGCGGCGCAGATGCACCACGGGCACGCCGAAGCGCCGATGGAATCCCGCGAGGTTGGCGTGCAGCCGGACGTCCTTGACCACGATGGCGGTACGCGCCGATTCCGCCACGCTGGCGCGGCAGCTCAGCAGGAAGGCTCCCCCGTGCCGGCCCCGGCAGGCGGCGTCGAGCGCCCGCCAGTCCGGCGCGCCTTCGGCGAAGGGGCCGGGGATGAAGGCCTGCAGGGCATCCTCGTCGCCGGGGAACCGGGGCTCCAGCGCGGCCCTGCGCCGCGGCTCCTGCGGCGACAGGGGCTCGAAGACGGTTTTAGCCCCGAGGCTCTCGGCGAGGCATTCCTGGAGCCACGTCGTCCCGCTGCGCCAGAAGCCGCTGACGAGGACCACCGGGGCGGCGAGGCCCGACAGCCCCAGCGCGGCATCCAGCAGCCCCGCGGCCGCGAGGCCCGCCGCGATCGCCGCCGGGCGGCGCGGGCGCCCGGCGCGGGTTTCATCCCCGAGGCGGACGATGGCCGGCGTCGTGTCGCGCTTCTTCACCAGCCGCACCATCGCCCGCCCGCGTGTCGACGCCAGCATGGCATGGGCCGCGGCGGGGGCGGATCGGTCGAAATCGTCGCATGCCGGCCCCCGGCGGCCCTTCGCGGCGCCCGCGCTCCTCGGCGCGCCGGCCGCGCCGCCGGACTGCGGCGATGCAGCGCCCCGCGGCTTCTACCAAGAGCCGCGGCGCTTCTCTATGCGTCGGTCATGCGGAACCCACAGACTGCCGACCAGCGCTTCCCCGGGCTCCCCCTGCCGGAGATCCCGGACCTCGCGACGCGCCGGCTCATCGCCGTGCTGCCGAGCGCCGCGATCGCGCTCGGCCTCGTGGTGGCGGCCGTCGCCGTGCTGGCGCGGGCTCCGCGGCCGGCCATCGACTGGGTGCTGCTCGTGCCCTTCGCGCTGGTGATGAGCTGGGAAAGTTTCATCGTGTGGCAGCTGGTCCTCGGCTTCGCGGTCTGGCTGCGGGGGGCGGACGGGCGGACGCCGCTCGAGCGGCGCGCCGCGGCGCTCGAACCGGTGTCGACCGGACGCAGCCGGACCGCCCTCCTGCTGCCGATCTACGAGGAGGAGCCGGACGCGGTCTTCGCGCGCGTCCGGATCGTCCTGCGCTCGCTGGCGCGGCTGGGACCCTTCGACGACGTCGACCTCCATGTGCTCAGCGACACGCGGAGCGAGGCGGTCGCGGCGGCCGAGCGCGCCGCCTGGGACCGGCTCGACGCCGACGTGCCGGGCCGCACCTCCTATCGCCGGCGCCCGCTCAACACGGGCCGCAAGGCCGGCAACATCGGCGAGTTCCTCGACCGGTGCGGCTCCCACTACGACTTCGCCGTCGTGCTCGACGCCGACAGCCTGATGAGCGGCTCGGCCATCCGGCGGCTGATCCGGCTCATGGAGGAACACCCGCGCATCGGCCTCATCCAGACGGTCAGCTACGCCATGGGGCGCGACACGCTGTTCGCCCGCATCCAGCAGTTCGCGGTCCGGCTCTATGCCCCGCTGTCCCTGCGCGGGCTCGAGTTCTGGCAGGGGCCGGAAGGCTCCTACTGGGGCCACAACGCGATCGTCCGCATCGCCCCCTTCCGCCAGCACTGCCGCCTGCCGGTCCTGCCGGGCCGCCCGCCCTTCGGCGGCGAGATCCTCTGCCACGACGTGGTGGAGGCGGCGCTGCTCGCCCGGGCCGGCTGGGAGACGCACCTGCTGCCCGAGTTCGACGGCACCTGGGAGGAGATGCCCACCAACGCGCTCGACCTGCTGGCCCGCGAACGGCGCTGGTGCCAGGGCAACCTCCAGCACATCGGCGTGCTGGGCCTGCCCGGCCTCAAGGCGGCGAGCCGGGTTCACCTGCTGCTCGGCATCGGCGGGTACCTCGTGGCGCCCCTCTGGTGGTGCGTGCTGGTGCTCGGCACGCTGCGCGTCCTCGTGCTGCCGGAGGGCGAGGGCTACGGCATCCTGGCCTACGGCCTGACGGAGCCGGGCCTCGCCGCCTGGGGCCTCGCGGCGGCCTCGGCGGCACTGATCCTGATGCCCCGGGTCCTGAACCTCGCCCGCGCCCTCGGCGACCCGGAGGTGCGCCGCGGCTTCGGCGGCGCGGTGCGGCTGCTCTGCGGTGCCGCCATCGAGCAGGCGATGTGGCTCCTGCTGGGACCGATGCTGCTGCTGGTGACGGCGGGGTTCGTGGTCGGCACCTTCTCGGGCGCCGCGGTCGGCTGGGCGAGCCAGCTCCGCGTCGAGCGGCGCGTCCCGGTGCTGGACGCCCTGCGGCGGCACGCTCTCCACGTCGTGCTGGGCTGCGGGGTCGGCGCCGCGGCGATCGCGGGCGGCGGCTGGCTGGCGGTCTGGCTGGCGCCGACGGCGCTCGGCCTCGTCGTCAGCCCGCTCCTCACCGCCGTGTCGAGCCGGCGGGACCTCGGCCGCCTGTCGCGGCGCCTGGGGTTGTTCCTCACCGTCGACGACGTGATGCCCTCGGACGAGATCCTGGAGTTCCAGGCGGGCCGCGAGGTCGATCGCGCGTCCGCCGCGACGCCCGCCGGCTGACGGACCCCGGGCAGGCCCCGCGGCGGCCCATGCTTGCCTTCGCCCGGTGGTTTTCCTAAACCACGGCACCTCGATCCGCCACGAGGCTCACGGCGAGAGCCGGGTCGGGCACCGCCTCGTCCGAGGCTCAGGTCCCAGCAGGGTGTCCACGCTTGCAAACACGGCTCCCCGAGGCCTCGATCGATACCGTCGCGGCCCGCACCGGCGCCGCGGTGTTCCTGGTGATCGTCACGCTGGTCATGATGATCCCCGGCTTCTTCACCCTGCCGCCGATGGACCGCGACGAGCCCCGCTTCGCCCAGGCGTCGAAGCAGATGCTGGAGACGCGGGACTTCGTCGCGATCCGCTTCGGCGACGAGGCGCGCAACAAGAAGCCCGTCGGCATCCACTGGCTGCAGGCGAGCGCGGTCGGGCTCGGCGACGCGCTGGGCGTGCCGGACGCGCGCCTGCAGATCTGGCTCTACCGGGTGCCCTCGCTGCTCGGCGCGATCTGCGCCGTGCTGCTGACCTACTGGGCCGCGCTGCCGATCGTCTCGCGCGACTACGCGGTCCTGGCCGGGATGCTGGTCGCCGCGACGCCGCTGCTCGGCGTCGAGGCCCGGCTCGCCACGACCGATGCGGTGCTGCTGGCGACCGTCGTGGCCGCCATGGGCGCGCTCGCCCGCGTCGACCTGCGGCGCACCGACCCCGCCGGCCGGTCGCTCGCCACCGCCGTCGTGTTCTGGGCGGCGATCGGGGTCGGCGTCCTGATCAAGGGACCGATCACGCTTCTGGTGGCGGGGCTCGCCGCCCTGGTGCTGTCGGGCCTGGAGCGTTCGGGCCGCTGGCTGAAGGCGCTGCGGCCGCTGCCGGGCGCGGCCCTGTGCCTGCTCCTGGTGCTGCCCTGGTTCGTCCTGATCCTGCTCCAGACGCACGGCGCCTTCCTGTCGGATGCCGTCGGCCACGACCTGCTCGGCAAGGTCGCGGGCGACCAGGAGAGCCACGGGGCTCCGCCCGGCTTCTACGCCCTCACGTTCTGGCTGACCGCCTGGCCGCTGGCGCCCTTCGTGGCCCTGGTGGTGCCGCTGGCGTTCCGGCATCGCCGCGAGCCGGCCGTCCGCTTCCTGCTGGCCTGGACGGTGCCGACCTGGCTGGTCTTCGAGGCCTTCCACACCAAGCTCGTCCATTACGCCCTGCCGGTCTTCCCCGGCCTCGCGATCCTCGCCGCCTGGGGGCTCGAGCGCATGGCGCGCGCGTCCCGTCCCGCCGGCGCGTTCGGCGCCTGGGTGGTGTTCGGCCTCCTGGCGCTGGTGCCGGCGCTCGTGGCCGCCCTCACGGTGGCTGGCCAGGGCCGCCTGTGGGACCTCGGCGACCTCGCCCTGGCGCTGGCCGCGGTGGCGGCCCTGGCCTCCCTCGCCCTCGCCCTCGCGGCGCGGGCAGCGCTGGCGCGGGGGGAGTTCCGCCAGGCCGGCGTCGCCGCGATCCTGGCGGCCGTGCCGGTCTACGCGCTCGTCTACGGCTATCTCCTGACCCCCGGCGTCGCGGCGGCGCTCGACGTGTCGCCCCGGCTCGCCGAGACGGCACGGGACGCCCTCGCGGCCTGCCCCGATCCGCTCTACGCCACCGTGGGCGACCGGGAGCCGAGCCTGATGTTCGCCACCAACGGCCGCCTGCTCATGACGGACGCCGGCGGCGCGGCCCGCTTCGTCCAGGACGGTCCATGCCGGGCGGCTTTCGTCGACCGCAAGGCGGAGGCGGCCTTCAAGGGCGCGCTTGACGCAGCCCGTCCGGTGCGGGAGGTGGGACGCGTGACGGGGCTCGCCATCAACGGCGGCGCGACGCTCGATGTCGGGGTCTATATCCGCTCATGACCGAGACGCAGCCGAGCGTGTCCATCGTCATCCCGGCCTTCAACGAGGCCGGCAACCTCACGCCGCTCATGGCCGAGATCGCCCAGGCCCTGGCGGGCCGGGACTTCGAGGTCATCGTCGTCGACGACGGCTCAACCGACGGCACCGGGCGCGAGGTCGCCGGCCTGGCCGGGCGATACGGCTGGCTCCGGCACCTCCGCCACGACGCGTCCTGCGGGAAGTCCGCCGCGGTCCGCACCGCGGCCCGCCACGCCCGCGCCCCGCTCCTCGTCACGATGGACGGCGACGGGCAGAACGACCCGGCCTTCATCCCGCGCTTCCTCGACAGGATGGCGGATGCGGGCCCGGGTTGCGGTCTCGTGCACGGGCAGAGGCTCGGCCGCAAGGACACGACGTTCAAGCGCCTGCAATCCCGCCTCGCCAACGCCATCCGCCGCGCCATCCTGCGCGACGGCACGCGCGACACCGGCTGCGGCTTCACCTGCGTGCGCCGCGCCGTCTACCTCGACCTGCCCTTCTTCGACGCGCTCCATCGGTTCATGCCCGCGCTGGTGGCGCGCGACGGCCATGCCATCGCGCATGTCGACGTCGTCGACCGGCCGCGCCTCAGCGGCATCTCGAAATACGGCTTCTTCGACCGCCTCGCCGCCGGCATCGTGGACCTGCTCGGCGTCGGCTGGCTCCTGCTCCGCCGCAGGCGCCTGCCGAAGGTCGAGGAGATCGGCGCCCCGCCGCCCTGAAGCCGGAGCGGAGCGGCCGGACCCGCGACACCGCTTCAGCGGGCGCGCGGCGCGAGCCGTTCGATGGCGAGCTGCAGGCGACGGGTCATCGGCCGTTCGAGGGCGTAGAAGCAGACGAACGCCGCCCCGAGCGCTGACGCGACGGCCATGGCGAAGAACACCACCGGGGGAACGGCCTTCCAATGCCCGATGCGCCGCGCGATGGCCCAGCTGACGCCGGCGATGACGACGAAGTGGACGACGTAGAGCGAGTAGGAGACGTCGCCGAGCCTGGCCAGCACGGCCAGGACGGGCCGGGCCGGGCGCGGCGGCCCCAGGACGACCGCGGCGACGAGCCCGGCCGCCGGCAGGCCCCACACGATCCCCCGCTCCGGCGGCCAGCCTCCGAGCGTGTAGGCGCTCACCAGCACGGCCAGCGCCGCGGCGGCGGCGAGGCTCACGCAGGTGGTGCCGCCGAACCGCCACCCCCGCAAGTGGACCTCGGCCAGGAGGCAGCCCGCGACGAACTCCAGCAGCAGCGTGCCGCCGTAGAAGTCGAGCACCGGCGACCCTGGGGCCAGGGCACCGAGCCCCGTGATGACCACCATCATGGCGGCCACCACGCCGATGGCGACGGGCCGCCGCCACATCAGGGCGACCGAGAAACAGGCGTAGAACATCAGCTCGAATTCGAGCGTCCAACCCGGGAAGTAAAAGGGGAACACGGCGCCGTCCTGCGGTTCCGGGGCCGGGACGAACAGGTAGGACAGGACCAGGTAGCGCCGGCTGAAGTCGGGATATTCGCCGATCCCGATCAGGAGGAGCAGGTAAAGCGTCGAGACGATCCAGTAGAGGGGCGCGACGCGCGCGACGCGGCGCAGCATGAACCCGAGCGGCGCCCCCGGCGCGCGAAACAGCGGCACGCTGGAGTAGACGATGATGAAGCCGGAGATGACGAAGAAGACGTCGACGCCGAAGTTGCCGAACGGCAGGTCGAGGTCCGGCCCGACGAGGCCGCGGTTGGCGAGTTCGCCCGCCGCGTGGGTCAGCACGACGAGCAGCGCCGCGACCCCGCGCAGACCCTGCAGGCCGCGCAACGCACGACGGGCAGGCGCGGGCGGGGGCGTCACGAGCGGCTCGCCCGTCGCGCGGGACGGCGGCAGCACGGATCGGAGCGGACGGATGGGGTCATGCGGCGCGCTCGTCGGACAGGACGGGAGCCGCCCGGGCAGGCGTCGCTCCGGTCGGGACGCGAACGACCGGCCGGCCGCCCCCTGCCCTGTCCTACCCCTCGACTGCCGATGCCGCAACGACCTTCGGTAGCATGACGGGCGCCGGAATGCGACCGTGGCGTCTCGTCGGGCGCGGGATCGTGCCGCAATCACCAGCACCCGCCGACACACCGGCCGGCTCACGATCGGCGACGGCGCGGAGCCCGCGACGCTGTCGCACCGGCCCGCGCGCCCGCCGTTTTCGCCATCGCCTCGCCGCCGCCTTTGGCATAGCGTCGGCCGATCGGGGACGGCCGCGCCGGCCGGGCGCCGGGGGAGCGGGCTCGGCCATGGACATCGACGGACGCGTCTTCATGGTGACGGGCGCGGGCTCGGGCCTGGGCGCCGCGACGGCCCGGTCCCTCGCCCACGAGGGCGCCCGGGTCGTGCTGGTCGACCAGTCCCGCGAGGCCGGCACGGCGCTGGCCGGGGACATCGGGCCTGCGGCCCGCTTCGCCGCCGCCGACGTGACGGACGAAGCCGGCGTCGCCGCCGCGGTGGCGGCCGGCCTCGACGCATTCGGCGCCCTGCACGGCCTCGTCAACTGCGCCGGCGTCGCGCCCGCCGCGAAGATCCTCGGCCGCGACGGCCCGCACGGGCTCGACGCCTTCGCCAGGACCGTGACGGTCAATCTCGTCGGAACCTTCAACTGCCTCCGCCTCGCCGCCGACGCCATGGCGCGCAACGCGCCGGACCGGGAGGGCGAGCGCGGCGTCGTGGTCAACACCGCCTCGGTGGCGGCCTTCGACGGCCAGATCGGCCAGGCCGCCTATGCGGCGTCGAAGGGCGGCGTCGCGGCGCTGACGCTGCCGGCCGCGCGCGAACTGGCCCGCCACGGCATCCGCGTCGTCTGCATCGCGCCGGGGGTCTTCGAGACCCCCATGCTGGCCGCCATGCCGGACGCCGTGCGCGAGGCGCTCGGCCGGGGCGTCCCGTTCCCGCCGCGGCTCGGGCGGCCGGCCGAATACGCCGCGCTGGTGCGCCACGTGATCGCCAATACGATGCTCAACGGCGAGACCATCCGGCTCGACGGTGCGCTGCGCATGGCGCCGCAATAACCCGGGCCCGAAACGCCCGACGGCGCCGGATCAAAGGGAGGAGGACATGATGGCAGACCCGATCGTCATCGTCGGCGCGGCCCGGACGCCCATGGGCGCCTTCCAGGGCGTTCTGGCACCGGCGTCCGCGCCCGACCTCGGGGCGGCGGCGATCCGTGCCGCCGTGGCGCGCGCGGGCGTGCCGCCCGAGGCCGTCGCGGAGGTGCTGATGGGCTGCGTGCTGGCGGCCGGGCTCGGCCAGGCCCCCGCCCGCCAGGCGGCGCTCGGCGCGGGGCTGCCGCTGTCCTGCGGCGCCACGACGGTCAACAAGATGTGCGGCTCGGGCATGAAGGCCGCCATGCTGGCCCACGACGCCATCCTGGCCGGCGCCGCCGACATCGCGGTGGCGGGCGGCATGGAGAGCATGTCGAACGCCCCCTACCTGCTCGACCGGGCCCGCGCCGGATACCGCATGGGCCACGGCCGCGTGCTCGACCACATGTTCCTCGACGGGCTCGAGGACGCCTACGACCGCGGCCGGCTGATGGGCACCTTCGCGGAGGACTGCGCCACCAGCCTCGACGTCACGCGCGCCGAGCAGGATGCCTATGCGCTGGAATCGCTCCGCCGCGCGCGCGACGCCCTCGCGGGCGGGCGTTTCGCCGCCGAGATCGTGCCCGTGACGGTGGGGTCCGGCCGCCGCGAGGCGGTCGTGTCCGACGACGAGGCGCCCGGCAAGGCCGACCCGGCGCGCATCGCGACGCTGAAGCCCGCCTTCCGCGAGGGCGGCACCGTCACGGCCGCCAACGCCTCCTCGATCTCGGACGGCGCCGCGGCGCTGGTGCTGATGCGGCGCTCGGAGGCCGACCGGCGCGGCTTGCCGGCCCTGGCGGCGATCGTCGGCCACGCGACCTTCGCCCAGGCGCCGGCGCTGTTCCCGACGGCGCCCGTCGGGGCGCTGCAGCGGCTCGGCGCACGGACCGGGTGGGACCTTCGCGACGTCGACCTCTTCGAGATCAACGAGGCCTTCGCCGTCGTGGCGCTGGCCACCATGCGGGCGCTCGCCCTGCCGCACGAGCGCGTCAACGTCGAAGGTGGCGCCTGCGCGTTGGGCCATCCGATCGGCGCCTCGGGGGCGCGCATCCTCGTGACGCTGCTCCACGCGCTGCAGCGACGCGACGCGACGCGCGGCGTGGCGACGCTGTGCATCGGCGGCGGCGAGGCGACCGCCATGGCGATCGAACGGCTGGCGTGACGTCGCCGCAGGACGGGACGCGCGCGGCCCGGCACCGGGAGCCGTGTCCTGGCGTCGGGACCGCCGGGACGGTGCCGGCCCGCCGGGCGCCGGTTCAGGCCGCCAGGGGCTCGGGCGGCAGGTGGCGCCCGGCCATGAGGAGGCCGATGCCGCTCGCCGACAGCGGCTTGCCGAGGTGATATCCCTGGCCGAACTCGCAGCCGTGGTCGGTCAGCGTGCGCAGGTGCTCGTCGTTCTCGATGCCCTCCGCGACCGTGTTGATGCCGAGGCTCCGCGTCAGCGCCAGGATGGTCTCGACGATCTTGGTCGATTCCGCGTCGGTCAGCATGGATTGTACGAAGGACCGGTCGATCTTCAGCTTGTCGAACTTGAGGCTGCGCAGGTGGTGCAGGCTCGAGTAGCCGGTGCCGAAATCGTCCAGCGAGATTTTCACGCCGCGGTCGCGCAGGGCCGTGATGACGCTCTTGGCCGTGGTCATGTCGCCGATGAGCGCGTTCTCGGTGATCTCGAGTTCGAGGCGCGTCGGGGGAAAGTCCTCGTCCTCCAGGAGGCTCAGGACGGCGCCGGGGAACCCGATATCGACGATCTGGGCGGGCGTGACGTTCATGGCGAGCGTCATCGTGTCGGGCCAGGCGCGGGCGTCGCGGCAGGCCAGCCGGAGGACCGCGTAGGTCAGGTCGGGCATCAGGCCCGCGTCGTCGGCGACCTGGATGAACTCGCCGGGCGGCCGGATCAGGTCGCCGTCGTGCCAGCGCGACAGGATCTCGAACCCCACGATGGCGTCGGTCCGCAGATCCACGAGCGGCTGGTAATGGGGGCGGATGTCCCCGCTCACGATCGCCTGGCCGATGCGGGCCTCGAGGTCGGCGCGGGCCCGCAGCTGCACGTCCATGTCGGACTCGAACGCCCGGAAACTGCCGCGTTCCTCGCGCTTCGCCTTGTACATGGCGAGGTCGGCGGCGCGCAGCAGCGCTTCCGCGTCGGCGCCGTCGTTCGGCCACAGCGCGATGCCGACCGACGTCCCGACCGAGACGGAGCGGTCCGCGATGGCGATCGGCGCCGCGATGGCGGCGATGATCCGCTTGGCGACCCGGTAGGGCGCGTCCGAGCCGGGTTCGTGTTCGAGCACCACCGCGAACTCGTCGCCCCCGAGCCGGGCCGCGGTCTCGCCCGACCGCACGGTCGTGTTCAGCCGCTCGGCGACCGCGCAGAGCACCTTGTCGCCGGCGCCGTGGCCGTGGATGTCGTTGATCGGCTTGAAGCGGTCGAGATCGAGCACCAGCACCGAACAGGCGAGGCCGCGGCGCTGGCTGCGGTTGATGGCGTCCTCGATCGACGCCGTCAGGACGCGGCGGTTGGGCAGGCCGGTCAGGACGTCGTGGCGGGCCAGCGCGTCGGCGCGCTGGTGCGCGGCCTTGGTCTCCTCGTGGGCCGCCGACAGCGCGACGGCATTGCGGCGGAAGATGTCGAGCGCCTGGGCCATGTCGTCCACCTCGCCGCCACGGCCCGACGAGAAGGGCGTGGCGTCGAGCCGGCCGTGCGACAGCGCGATGAGGGCTTCCGTGATGCGGGCCAGAGGCCGGAAGACGCCGATCAGCAGCATGGCCATGATCACGATGCCGGTCGCGACCGCCAGCGCGGCGACGCCCAGCACCGTGACGCGGGCCCCGTCGACCAGCCGCACCGCCTCGTCGCGGGCCGCGCGCGCCTCGGTCTCGGCGAGGCGGGACAGGCCGCGGGCCTGCCGGTTGGCCTCGTCGAAGGCGGCCGCGAGGCGCGCCTCGTTGTCGGCGGCGTGGCCCCGCCGATCGGCGCCCGAGCCCGCGATGACCTCCCGCTGCAGCGCGAGGTAGGCTTCCCGGCTGCGATCGAGGTTCTGCAGCAGGCGCCGCTCGAGCGGCGTGTCGACATACATGGTGTAGCTGGCGATCTGGGCTTCCGTGGCCTTGACACGGTCCTGGATGAGGTCGAGCGCCACCGCGTCCTGCGTGTGGTCTTCGGTGTTGAGGACGATGCTGTCGGCGGCCCGGATCTGCTGGCCGAGGTCGACGATGTTGGCGGCGATCCGGGTCTTGTCGACGACGCGACGGTTGAGGTCGCCGGCCAGCCGCCCGATCTGCGCGGTCCGGTCGATGGCGACGCCCGCCACCACGGCCAAAAGCACGAGCATGATCACGAAACTCGTGACGACCTGAGCCTTGATCCTCACCGCTAACCCCTTCGGCCGGTTCTCGCATGGAACGTGGGCCCATTCGACGCGGCGCCCATGAAGGAAGACTTAGCGTCTTGGCAGTCAGGTCGTTTGCAGGCTCGATCGCATTTGTTCTGAATATCATCGTAAACACCGCATGACTCACGTCGCGTTCCCGCGATGAAGTCAGGAGAAGCGCGAGCGCCGACTGTGTTCATGGTCCGCCGTCACCGGAGAGGGCGGGAGGGGCAGGCGTGGATCGCGGTGCTGGCCGCCCGCGCTCCGATCGGCGATGATGCGGGACCGAAGCGGCACGGCCCCATCAGGACCCGGCCGACAGGGAGGAGACGGGGATGTTTGCCGACAAGCTGAGGCTCGACGGGCGCGTGGCGGTGGTGACCGGCGGGGGGCGCGGCATCGGCCTCGCCTGCGCCGAGGCGCTGTGCGAGCACGGCGCCACGATGGTGCTGGCCGATGTCGACATCGGCGTCGCGGAGGAAGGGCGCGACACGCTCCGGCACAAGGGTTACGCGGCCGAGATCGAGCGCGTCGACGTCACCCGCTCGGCCGAGGTCGATGCGCTGGCGGCGGCGGTGTTGGCCCGCCACGGCCGCGTCGACGTGCTGGTCGCCAACGCCGGCATCGCCCGCTCGGGCACGCCGGCCGAGGAGGTGACGGACGAGCACTGGCACGCCGTCAACGACGTCAACTACAACGGCGTCTTCTTCTGCGACCGGGCCTTCGCCCGCCCCATGCTGGCGGCGCGGCGCGGCGCCATCGTCAACATCGGCTCGATGTCGGGCCTCATCTGCAACCGGCCGCAGAAGCAGACCTATTACAACGCCTCGAAGGCCGCCGTGCACCACCTGACGCGCTCGCTCGCCGCCGAATGGGCGGACCGCGGCGTGCGGGTCAATGCCGTCGCCCCCACCTATATCGAGACGCCGCTCACGCGGTTCGGGATGGAACAGGGCGGGCTGATGGAGGCCTGGCTGCGCGACACCCCGATGGGCCGGCTCGGCCAGCCCGACGAGATCGCCTCGGTGGTGCATTTCCTCGCCTCGGACGCCGCGAGCCTCATGACGGGGTCGATCGTCGTCGCGGACGGCGGTTTCACCTGCTGGTGAGGCGGGGCCGTGCGGAGGGCGGCATGACGCCGCCCGCCGTCGCCGGCCGATCGGGCCCTCGGTCCCCCGGGGCCGAACGGGGCCGGTCCTTCGCCTTGACGCCGCAACGCCGGTGGTCTGTTCAATCCTGGGGCGGCCCCGGCGCGCCGCCCCCACTCACGCTCGGAGACCTGCCTTGAGCCAGCCACACCAGGACACCGGCCGTCCCGCCGCGGCGAGCTTCTACCGGGACATGACCGGGACGACCCACCGCCTCGCCCTGCCCGAGATCGCCGTGAAGGCCATGCCGGAGGACGAGCGGGTGTGGGTGCCGCAAGCGCCGGACGTGTGGTTCCGACCGCTGATGCTGAACCGGATGGCGGGCCAGTGGTGCAACCTGCTGCGCGTGCGCAAGAGCGGCATCCTGAGCCGCCACCTGCACCCCAACCCCGTGCACGGCTTCGTGCTGCAGGGCCGCTGGAAGTACCTCGAACACGACTGGACGGCCGAGACCGGCTCCTACGTGTTCGAGCCGCCGGGCGAGATCCACACGCTGTGGGTGCCGGAGGACGTCGACGAGATGATCACGTTCTTCAACATCACGGGCAGCATGGTCTACCTCGACGCCGACCATCGCCACACGGGCTACGAGGACGTCTTCACCAAGATCGACATGTGCCGGGCCCACTATGCCGCCTGCGGGCTCGGAGCCGATTATGTCGACCAGTTCGTCCGCTGACGCCGCGGCGGCGAAGGCCGATCACCTCGCCGCCTTCGCGCCCGGCCTCTTCGCCGGCAAGACCGTCCTCGTGGTCGGCGGGACCTCCGGCATCGGGGCCGCCATCGCGCGCGGCTTCGCGGCGCTGGGGGGCGAGGTCACCGCCACGGGGGCGAGCGAGGCCGAGGCGGCCGCCGCTGCCGCCGAGGGCATCCGTTGCCGGGCGCTCGACGTCCGCGACGCCGCGGCCGTGCGGGCCGCCGTCCTGGCCCTGCCGCGGCTCGACGTGGTGGTGAACTGCGCCGGCATCATCCGGCGCGGCGAGGAGCTCGCCCCGGAGGTCTTCGCGGAGGTCGTCGACATCAACCTCAACGGCACCATGCGGGTCTGCGCGGCGGCCCGGCCCGCGCTGGCCCGGTCCCGCGGCACGATCGTCAACACGGCCTCGATGCTCAGCGTCTTCGGCGGCGGGACGGTGCCGGGCTACGCCGCATCGAAGGGCGGCGTCGCCCAGCTCACGAAGTCGCTCGCCATCGCCTATGCGGGGGACGGCATCAGGGTGAATGCCATCGCGCCCGGATGGATCGAGACGCCCCTCACGGTGGGGCTGCAACGGGACCCGGCGCGTTACGCGGCGATCCGCGACCGCACCGCGCTCGGCCGCTGGGGCCGGCCGGACGACATCGCCGGCGCGGTGCTGTTCCTGTGTTCGCCCGCCGCCGCCTACATCACCGGGACGGTGCTGCCGGTCGATGGCGGCTACATGGCGATGTAGGAGCCGCGCCTCACGGCAGGCGGCTGCGCTCGGCCTGTTTCTGGGCCTCCTGGGCGGCCTTGAGCTGCGCCCTCGTATACATGAGGGCGTGGCTGGCGAGGTCGTGGCCGTCCTCCCACAGGTTGCGCCAGATGCCCAGGATGCCTTCGAGCGGCTGGCCGACGACGCGCGACGAGAAGGATTCGAAGGTGATCGGGCCCTCGTAGCCGGCCTTGACCAGCGCCCGGAACACGCCCGCGAGGTCGATCGACCCCGACCCCATGTAGCCGCGGTGCGAGTCCCCGGTATGGAAGTAGCCGAGATGCGGGCCGGTCTCGATGATGGCCTGCTGGATGTCCGATTCCTCGATGTTCATGTGGTAGACGTCGAGGTGGACCTTGACGTTCGGAGCGCCGATCCTGCGGCACATCTCGACGCCCTGGCTGGCCGTGTTGAGGACGTTGGTCTCGTAGCGGTTGACGACTTCGAGGCCGAGCGTGATGCCGCTGCGCGCCGCCGTCTCGGCGACCCGCTGGAGCACCGCGACGGAGTTCTTGATGCCGTCGGAGGTCGCCGGGACGGCATATTTCTGGAAGGCCGAGAACAGGATCCCGGCGACGTGCGTGGCGCCGATGTCGCGCGCCATCGCGACCGCCTGGTGCAGCTTCGCCTCGCCGGCCTTCACCTTGGCGGCATCGGTGCTGGAGATGTCGCAGGTCGCATCGAGGCCGAACGAGAAGGTCGCCCCGATGCCGGCCTTCTCGAGCTGGGCCCGGGTGTAGTCGGTGTCGACCGCCCCGGGGTCCATGGCCGAGACCTCGATCAGGTCGAACCCGACCTCGGCGGTCTTGCCGATGGCGCGAGCGCATTCCTCGCGGCCCCAGCCCTTCTCCCAGACGAAAGCGTGGACGCCGAGCTTGTTCATCGTGACCTCCCTTGAGCCGCCCCGGGCTCCCGCGTTCCTGTTACCGACAGCCGTCCGAGACCGCCCTACAGGGACTTCAGCATGCCGCCATCGACGAAGTGGGTCGAGCCCGTGCAGTAGCTCGCCCGGTCCGAACACAGGAAGACGAACATGTTCGCCAGTTCCTCGGGTGTCCCGAACCGCTTGATGGGCGCGTGTTCGCGCGCCACCCCGTCGAGATAGGCCTGCCAGTCGCCGCCGGACTGCGCCGTGAGCTGCTTGGCGGTCTTGATCCAGTCGGGCGTGAGGATGAGCCCCGGATTGATGCAGTTGACCCGGATGTTGTCGCCGACGAGCTCGGTCGAGAGCGTCTTCGAGAACATCATCAGCGCCGATTTGGTCACGTTGTAGATGGGCTCGTACCAGAGCGGCTGGACGGCGCAGATGGACGCGTTGTGCAGGATGACGCCGCCCCCGCGCGCCCGCATGCCGGGCACGAGGCCGCGGGCCAGCCGGACCGCCGCCATGACGTGCAGTTCCCAATAGCTCTGCCACTTGTCGTCGGGCGCCTCCATGATGGTCTCGTTGGAGCCCGTCCCGGCGTTGTTGATGAGGATGTCGGCGCCGCCGAAGTCCCGCGTGGCGGCGATCAGCGTCTCGGCCCCTTGCGCCGTGCCGAGGTCGCAGGCGACCGCCAGCGCGCGCACGCCGTACCGGTCGCGGATCCGGGCCGCCTCGGCCTCGGCGCGGTCCCCGCCGCGGGCCGCGAGGACGACGTCGACACCCTCGGCGGCGAGTCCGTCGGCGACCGCGAGCCCGATCCCGACGCTTCCGCCCGTGATCACCGCAACCTTCTTGGCCAGGCCGAGATCCATGGCTGCCTCCCGATATGATTTTTATGACTAGCTATTCATCGCCAAGAGCGACCGCCCTGTCAACGGGCCCGGGCGGCCGCGCGCCGGGTCGAGCCCCGCTCGATGAGGCGGGCCGGCACGACCACGCGCGCCGCGTGGGGCGCGACCGGCGAGGCCGTGGCGGCGGCGAGGATCGCCATCGCGGCCTCCACCATGGCGGGGATGTCCTGGGCCGCGGTGGTGAGGTCGTAGCCCTCCCAGGCCGAGGACGGGATGTCGTCGAACCCCGCCACCATGACGTCGCCCGGCACCCCGAGCCCGAGGTCCTGGCGCAACCCGTCGATGGCGCCGAGCGCGATGAGGTCGTTGGCGCAGAACAGCGCCTCGGGCAGCGCGCCGGCCCGATGCGCCTCGACCACGGCGCGCCGCCCGGCCTCGTAGGTGAAGTCGCCGCCCGCCAGCCTGTGGGCGGGTCCCGGCGCACCGCCGGCGGCCAGCCCGTCGCGGAACCCGCCCCAGCGCGCCGTCGAGGCGGGGCTGTCGGCGGGGCCGGGAACGAAGCCGAAGGAGCGCGCGCCGCGGGCCAGGAACAGCTCCGCCACCATGCGGCCGGCGGCGGCGTTGTCGCTCGAGATCGAGGACACCCAGGCGTTGGAGTGGACGGTGTTGAAGGAGATCACCGGGATGCGGTTGCGCGCCAGGGCGTCGGCGGCGTCGGCCGACAGCACCGCGAGGGCGCTGATGACGGCGTCGACGCGATAGCCGGCGAGCCGCGGGATGGCGCCGTCGAGCGAATGGCCGCTCTCGACGTGGACCAGCAGCGCCTGCCACCCGTCGGCCTGCAGGCGGGCGGTCAGCCGTTCCAGCGCGGCGGCGTTGAACGGGTTGCCCATGCCGCCCACCGCGATCGCGACGAGGTGGGAGCGATGGGTCAGCATGATGCGCGGGATGACGCTCGGCCGGTAATCGAGCGCCGCCGCCGCGGCCAGCACCTTGGCGCGCGTGGTCTCCGACACGCTGCCGTCCTTGCGGAAGGTCCGCGAGACCTGCGACTGCGACACGCCGGCGAGACGGGCGACGTCGATCGACGATGCGAATTTCCGGTGCGATGCCATCGTCCTGCCGGCGGCGCGCGACCCGACCGCGGGCGCCGTCGCGGCGCAGCATAGCGCGGCGGCGGGCGGGCGCCAGTCCGCCCCGCTCCCGCCCCCGCGCCGACGGACCCGCGTCGACGAAGGTCAGGGCTGCTCCCAGGCGCCCGACGTCGCCGAGCGGAAGAAGGCGTCGATCACCCGCATGTTGAGCACGGCGTCCGCGATGCCGCTCGCGAGCGGTGCCTCGCCCAGCACGGCGCGCGAGAATGCGTCGCCCTGCAGCGTGTACTGGTTGCAGGCGGGGATCTCGATCTCCTCGCGGCCGCCGCCGACGAGGTCTCGCCCGTCGTCGACCGCGATGCGGGTGGCGCCGCCGGCGGGAGCGTTGAACGGCACCGCGATCTCGATGCGGCCCCTGGTGCCGAGCACCCGGACCTGCTGGCACGGGGTCAGCTGCGTCGCGCAGGTGAAGACGAGCTGGCGGGCCTCCGGAAAGGCCGCGAGGCCGCTCATCATCCGGTCGGTGCCGAGCACCGGGTCGGTGTCGAACAGGCCGATCACCCGCTCGGGCTCGCCCGCGAAGAGGAAGCGCGCCGTGTTGATGGCGTAGCAGCCGATGTCGTAGAGGCCGCCGCCGCCCATCTCGGGGCGGTTGCGGATGTTCGACGGGTCGGTGAGGTGGTAGGAGAACATCGTCTGGACGGCCCGGAGCTCGCCGATGCGGCCCTGCGCCACGAGGTCCTTGACGGCGTGCCACTGCGGATGATGGCGGACCATGAAGGCCTCGGCGACGAGGCGGCCGGCGCGGGACGCGGCCTCGGCGAGCTGCCGGGCTTCGGCGGCGTCGAGCGTCAGCGGCTTCTCGCAGAGCACGTGCTTGCCGGCCGCGAGCGCCGTGAGGCTCCAGGGCAGGTGGAGGTGGTTCGGGAGCGGGTTGTAGACCACCTCGATCTCGGGATCGGCGAGGAGCGCCTCGTAGCTGTCGTAGGCCTTGGGAATGCCGAGCGCCTCCGCGGCCGCGCGGGCCCCCGGCGCGGACCGGGACGCGATCGCCACGACCGTCGCACGCTCGCAGGCCTGGAGGGCCGGAATCACCTGCCCGACACCGATCTTGGCCGTGCTCAGCACGCCCCATCTCACCTTGCGCATACGTGTCTCCCGATCTCTTGCGTGTGACGTCAGCCCGTCGTCGGGCGTTCCCGGTTCTCGATCCGGTAGCGGCTGCCGGGGCACAGGAGCCGCACGCTGGAGGCGACGTCCGCGCCGATCCAGGTCCGGCGCCGGATCAGCAGGCAGGGGGCGGACCGCGGAATGCCGAGCAGGCGGCCCTCCGCCTCGGCGGGCAACACGGCCTCGATCTGATGTTCAACTTCGGTCCACCGCCCGATGCTCATCAGGTAGGCGTTCGGCGTCACGGCGGTGAAGTCCTGATCGAGATAGGCCGGCGCGACCTTCGGGTTGACGTAGCGTTCCTCGAGCTGCATCGGCACGCCGTTCTCCTGGTGGACCAGCACCGAATGGAACACCGTGCCGCCGGCCGCGACGCCGAGCGCCTCGGCGATCTCGGGCGACGCGCTGCGCCTGTCGGCCCCGACGATTCGGACCGTATAGGCGCTGCCGCGCTCGGCGATCTCGTCGGCGATGTTGCGCACCTCGAAGACGCCGAGCGGCTGCTTGCCTTCGGCCACGAAGGAGCCGAGGCCCTGCATGCGCACCAGCACGCCCTCGATCGAGAGCTCGCGCAACGCCCGGTTCACCGTCATCCGGCTGACGCCGAGCTCGGCCACGAGCTCGCTCTCGGAGGGGATCCGATGCCGGGGCGACCACTCGCCGCTGCGGATGCGGCCGAGGATCGATTGTTTCACGCTGGCGTAGAGCGGCAGGCCGGGCGGCGGCGCGGAAAGCTCCGGTGTGGCCATGGGAAGCGTTCGGTCCGGTGTCGGGGGTTGCACGGCTCGGCGTTGTACACGCGCGCCGCGCCCGGGGCAGCCCCCCGGGGCGCGGATCTCCGCCTCGGGGCCGGCGGACCCCCGCCGTCGGCGCAATCTCAGAACGTGATCTGCACCTTCATGGCACGGCGGCGGTCGGAGGCGAGGTCGAAGGCCGCGACGGCGTCGGCGGCATCGAAACGCCCCGTCAGCAGCGGGGCGAGGTCGACCCGGCGCTCGTCGATCAGCGCCACGGCGAGCGCGAATTCGTCGTGGAACCGGAACGAGCCGACGATCGCCAGTTCCTTGGCGACGACGAGGTTCTGCGGCAGGGCGACCTCTCCGCCCAGGCCGAGCTGCACCAGCGTGCCGCGCGGCTCCAGCACGTCGAGCCCGGCCCGGAGCGCACGCTCGTTGCCCGAACACTCGATCATCACGCCGAAGCGGCCCTTCTCGACCGCTTCGGGAGCCAGCGCGTCGGGCGTCGCGGCCGTGTTGACGGCCCGGTCGGCCCCGAGGCGCCGGGCGATGGCGAGCGGCTCGTCGACGATGTCGGTCACCACGACCTCGGCGGCGCCCGCATGGCGGGCCGCCACGACGGCGAGCGCGCCGATCGGCCCGCAGCCCGTGACCAGCACGCGCCGGCCCGTGACGGGGCCGGCGCGGGACACGGCGTGGAGCGCCACCGCCAGCGGTTCGGCGAGCGCGAGTTCGGAGGTGGTGGCGTTGCGCGCCGGCACGCATTGCACGGCGTCGCATACGAGGCTCTCGCGGAAGCCGCCCTGGATGTGGGGCATCGGCATGGCGCTGCCGTAGAAGCGCATGTGGAGGCACTGGTTCGGCAGGCCCTTCAGGCAGAAGCGGCAGTGCCGGCACGGCCGGCTCGGGTTCACCGCCACGCGGTCCCCGACCGCGAGCCCGGCGACGCCGGTGCCGATCTCCGTCACGCGGCCGGCGATCTCGTGGCCGAGGATCATGGGTTCGCGCAGCCGCACCGTGCCGAAACCGCCGTGGTTGTAATAGTGGAGGTCCGAGCCGCAGATGCCGCCCGCCTCGATCCGGACCGCGACGTTGCCCGGCCCGACCTCGTCGGGCTCACGCTCCTCGATGCGGAGGTCCTTGGCGGCATGGATCACGATGGCGCGCATGACGGTCAGCTCCCTCCCGAACCCGGTTCGTTGCGCCCGACAACGGGGCGAACCCGTCCGGCCTGTCAAGCGGCCCGCTCCGGCGATCCCCGGAAGGCTAGGCCGCCCCGGTTGACGGGTCCTATGGTATCGATAACATATCCGCCGAACGGGAGGATGCGGTGAAGTTGTTCGACCTGACGGGTCGGCTCGCTCTGGTGAGCGGGTCGAGCAAGGGGATCGGCCTCGCGCTGGCCCGCGCACTGGCCTCGGCCGGGGCCGAGATCGTGCTCAACGGCCGCGACGAGCCGCGCCTCGAGGAGAGCCGCGCCGCCCTGGCGCGGGAGGGCCATCGGGTCCATGCGGTGGCCTTCGACGTCACCGACGCCGATGCCGTCTCGGCGGGGGTGGACCGGATCGAGCGGGACATCGGCCCCCTGGCGATCCTCGTCAACAATGCCGGCATGCAGCACCGTACGCCGCTCGAGGACTTCCCGAAGGACGCCTGGCGACGGCTCATGGCCACCAACCTCGACAGCGTCTTCTTCGTCGGCCAGGCCGTGGCCCGCCATATGATCCCGCGGGGACGCGGCAAGATCATCAACGTCGGCTCGGTCCAGAGCGAGCTCGCCCGCACCAACATCGCCCCCTACACCGCCACCAAGGGCGCGGTGAAGATGCTCACCAAGGGCATGGCGACCGACTGGGGGCGGCACGGCCTGCAGTGCAACGGGATCGGCCCCGGCTATTTCCGGACCGAGCTCAACCAGGCGCTCGTCGACGACGCGACCTTCTCGGCCTGGCTCGCCAACCGGACCCCGATGGGGCGGTGGGGCGAGGTCGAGGAACTCGCCGGCGCCGCGGTGTTCCTGGCCTCGGATGCGTCGAGCTTCGTCAACGGCCACATGCTCTACGTCGATGGCGGCATCACCTCCTGCCTGTGAGGCGGCGCCGCTCCGCCTCGTCGTCACGGGCGGGGCCGGCCAGGGCCGCATCGCCACCGCGCTCGCCGGCCACCTCGGCCTCGCCTACCTCGACGGCGACGCCCTGGGCTCGGCGGCGTGCCGCGGCAGGCCGCGGCCCGGCCCGACGGCCGGGGACCGGGCGCGATGCACCTGGCTCGACCGTGTCGCCGAGATGCTGGATCGGCGCGGTGGGGGATTGATCGTCGCCTGCGCGGACCTGTGCGGCGACGACCGGCACCGGCTCCGCACCGGCACCCGGGTGCGGCTGCTCTTCGTCGTGGTCGAGCCGGCATCGGCCGGGAAGAGCCGGCCGGGCCGCGCCGAGCTCGACGTCATCGCGGTGCCGCCGGACCGGGCGATCCTCGACATCGTCGGCGAGATCGCGCGGCGCATGGCGGGCGCCGGCGGCCGCGGACACGGGTCTTGACGGCGTCCCGCCCCGCCGGCGTCGCCGTCGTGGGCGTCGGCATCATGGGCTCCGCCATCGCGGGCCGCCTGCTCGCCCGCCGCCATGCCGTGACGCTGTTCGACGTCGATCCCGCCAGGCTCGCCCCGCTCGCCGCCGGCGGTGCGGCGCTGGCCGACAGCCCCGCCGCGGCGTGCCGCGCCGCCGCCTTCACCATCCTCAGCCTCAACACGGCCGCCATCGTGCGGCACGCGGTCTTCGGGCCGGGCGGCGTCGCCGAGGCCGGCGGGCCCGACAAGATCCTGATCGACATGTCGTCGACCGATCCCACCGCCACCCGGGCCCTCGCGGCCGAACTCGCCGGAACCTGCGGCATGCGCTGGGTGGATGCGCCCCTGTCGGGCGGCGCGCCGGGCGCCGCGGCGGGCCGGCTCACCGTGATGGCGGGCGGGGACGCCGACGATGTCGCGGCCGCCCGGGCCGTCATGGACGACCTCTGCGCCAACTACACCCACATGGGACCCTGCGGCGCCGGCCAGACCACCAAGCTCGTCAACCAGGTGCTCTGCGCCATCGGCTTCCAGGCCGTGGCGGAAGCGGTGCGGCTCGCCGAGGCGGGCGGGGTCGATGCCGCACGGCTCGCCACGGCCCTCGCGGGCGGCCGCGCCGACAGCCGCATCCTGCAGGAGTTCGGGGCCAAGATGGCGGCCCGCGACGAGACCCCGACGGGGCGCATCGGCAACATGCTGAAGGACCTCGAGGCGGTGCAGGCCTTCGCGGCGCCCGAGAGCTTGGTGCTGCCAGCTACCGCACTCATCGCCGGGTTGCATCGCGAGTTCGTCGCGGCCGGGCTCGCCGACCACGATACCGTGGCGATGATGCGCCAGTTCGACGGGCCCGGCGCGCCGGCGCGCGTTGACAACGACGGCGAGCCCCACAACACTTTGCCCCGCGCCGGCCCGCAGCCGGCGTGACGGCCGGGCGCGCCGCGCGGCTGAGCCAACGACTCCACCGAGGGTCGACACAGAACGATCAGTCCTGGGAGGATCCGATGCTGGACCGCATGCGCCGCCACCTCATCGCCGTGGGCCTCGCGCTCGGCTGCGCCGCCATGCTGCCGGCGGCGGCGGGGGCCGTGACGCTGGCCGAGATCCAGGGCCGGGGGGCGGTCCGCATCGGCGTGCTCACGGGTGCGCCTCCCAACGGCATGATCGACGAGAACGGCAACCCGAGCGGCTACGACGTCGACGTCGCCGCGGTCATCGGCCGCTACCTCAACCTGCCCGTCAAGCTCGTGCCCCTGACGCCGCCGGCCCGCATCCCGGCGCTGCAGACCGGGCAGGTGGACTTCCTCATCGCCACGCTGGCCCCCACCGGGGAGCGCGCCAAGACGGTGATGTTCACAACCCCCTACAGCGCCTTCGACCTCGTCGTGGTGACCACGCCGGACAGGACCTTCGCCAAGGCCGACGACCTCGCGGGCAAGCATGTCGCGGTCAACCGCGGCTCCTCGCAGGAGGCGGCGCTGCGCCGCGCCGCCATACCGGGCGTCGAGATCGTGGTCTACGAGGACGATTCGACCTCCACCCAGGCGGTGCTCTCCGGCCAGGTGGACGCCGCCATCATCCCCTCCACGGTGGCGCAGGGCGTCATCAAGCAGATGCCGGGCGCCATCAAGCAGGACTTCGTCTTCTTCAGCCAGGGCAACAGCATGGCGACCCTGCTGGACGATTTCGAGCTGCATCAATACCTGAACACCGCCATCTACGTGATGAAGGTGTCGGGCGAGCTCGACCGGATCTCGGTCAAGTGGACCGGCACGCCGCTGCCCCCGACGCTGCCGAACTTCTGACCGGCGCGCCTGGCCCGGGCCGCGGCACGCCATGACCTACGTGTTCCAGTTCGGCGTGCTGAACCAGTACCGCGACCAGCTCCTGGCCGGGCTGTGGCTCACGATCGAGATCTCGCTCGTCTCGATCGTGGCCGGCACGACCTGCGGCATCCTGCTGGCGTCGCTGCGCAGCATGGGAGCGCGGCCGGTGCGGGCCGCCGTCGACGTCTATGTCGAGGTGATCCGCAACACGCCCTTCCTGGTGCAGCTCTTCCTGATCTACTTCGGCCTGCCGGCCGCGGGCCTGCGCGTCGGCGCCGTGTCGGCGGCGCTGATCGGCATGACGGTCAACCTCGCCGCCTATTCGACCGAGATCGTCCGCTCCGGCATCGAGGCCGTCCACAAGAGCCAGATCGAAGCCGGCGAGGCGCTGGGCTTCACCCGCATCCAGGTCTACCGCCACGTCGTGCTGCTGCCGGCGCTCCAGAAGGTCTACCCGGCCCTCTGCTCGCAGTTCGTGCTGATGATGCTCGCCTCGTCGATCTGTTCGGCCATCTCGACCGGGGAACTCACGGCGGCGGCCTCCTTCGTCCAGTCGCAGAGCTACCGCTCCTTCGAGGTCTATCTCGCCGCGACGGGCATCTACCTCGCCCTGGCGCTCGCGCTGCGCGGCATCCTGGCCCTGCTCGGCCTGTGGCTCTTCGGCCGCCGCGCCGCGCGCCGGGTGCTCGTGCCGGTGGTGGAGGCTTCGGCGTGATCTTCCACACGTTCGGCTGGCCGCAGTTCTGGTTCCTGGTCCAGTCGATGCAGTGGACCGTGATCCTGACGGCGCTGGCGCTCGGGGGCGGCGGCATCATCGGCTTCGGTGTCGCGCTGGCCCGCGTGTCGCGCTCGGGCTGGCTGCGCGTCGCCGCCGGCACCTACATCCAGCTGATCCAGGGCATCCCGGTGCTGATGATCCTGTTCCTCAGCTTCTACGGGCTGGCACTCATGGGCTATCACCTGCTGCCGATCGTGGCGGCCGGGCTGTCGATGGCGGTCTACGGTTCGGGCTACCTCGCCGAGATCTGGCGCGGCGCGATCCAATCGGTGCCGAAGCCGCAGTGGGAGGGCTCCGAGTCGCTCGCCATGACCCGGCTCCAGCAATACCGCCATGTGATCCTGCCCCAGGCGCTGCGCATCGCCCTGCCCCCGACGGTCGGCTTCGCCGTGCAGGTCGTCAAGAACACGTCCATCGCGTCGCTGATCGGCTTCGTCGAGCTCGCCCGCGCCGGGCAGCTCGTCAACAACGCCACGTTCCAGCCCTTCCGCGTCTTCCTCGTCGTGGCGGCGCTCTACTTCGTGATCTGCTATCCGCTGTCGCAGCTGTCGCGCTGGCTGGAAGGGAGGCTCCATGCCGGAAGTCGTCGTTGACGGTGTGCACAAGAGCTTCGGCACCGTCGAGGTGCTCAAGGGCATCTCGATGAGCGTCGAGCACGGCGAGGTGACGGCGCTGATCGGCCGCTCGGGCTCGGGCAAATCCACCCTGCTGCGCTGCATGAACGGCCTCGAGACGATCCAGAAAGGGTCCATCACCATCGCGGGCCACGCGGTCAGCCCCGACAGGACCAGGCTGCGGGCGCTGCGCCGCGACGTCGGCATCGTGTTCCAGAGCTACAACCTGTTCCCGCACCTGTCGGTCGGCGACAACATCATGCTGGCGCCCCGCATCGTGAAGGCGATGGGCCGCGGCGAGGCCCGCACGGTCGCCGAGGAGGTGCTGGCGCTGGTCGGCCTGTCGGAAAAGTTCGGCGCCTATCCCGACGAACTTTCCGGCGGCCAGCAGCAGCGCGTCGCCATCGCGCGCTCGCTCGCCATGCGGCCCAAGGTGATGCTCTTCGACGAAGTCACCTCGGCGCTCGATCCCGAACTCACCGGCGAGGTCCTGGCCGTGATGGAAAAGCTCGCGCGGGACGGGATGACCATGCTGCTCGTCACCCACGAGATGGGCTTCGCCCGCCGCGTCGCCTCGACCACCGTCTTCATGCACCAGGGCCGCATCCACGAGAGCGGCCCCTCGCGCCAGCTCTTCGACGCGCCCGCGACGCCCGAAATGGCGCAGTTCGTCCGCTCCGACATCAAGTAGCGGCGTCGCGCGGCCGGCCGCTTGCACGGTTGTTGACTCGCACGCCGATGTTATCGATAACAACGACAGCGAGAGCGGCCGAAGCCGCCGGCTGCGGGAGGAACGACATGGCCGATGGCCTTCTCCGTTTCGACGACATCGCCAAGACCTTCGGCGCCACCCGCGCCTTGAAGGGCGTGAGCCTCGACGTGCGCCGCGGCGAGGTCGTGGCGCTGCTGGGCGAGAACGGCGCCGGCAAGTCCACCCTCATCAAGGTCCTGGGCGGCCTGTTCCGGCCCGACCGCGGCCAGGTGCTGATCGACGGCGTGCCTTACCGCCATCAGGTGCGGGGCGGCGGCCGCTCGCCCGTGGCCTTCATCCACCAGGATCTCGGCCTCGTCGAATGGATGACGGTGGCGGAGAACATCGGCCTCGCGGGCGGCTTCGCCGGCGGCCCCGCTCCGCAGGCGGCCACGGGCGCTGTGGCCCCCGGCCGCCGCAGGCGCTTCGGCATCGACTGGCGCCGCATGAACGACCAGGCGCGCGAGGCTCTGGCCCTCGTGGGCTGCGCCTTCGATCCCGACACCCGCGTCGCGAGCCTCAGCCGGACCGAGAAGTCGCTCGTCGCCATCGCGCGCGCCCTCATGGTCGATTGCGACTACCTCGTGCTCGACGAGCCGACCGCGAGCCTGCCGGCCGACGAGGTCGAGCGCCTGTTCGCCGCGATGCGGCGCCTCAAGGCCCGCGGCGTCGGCATGATCTACGTGTCGCACCGGCTCGACGAGATCTTCCGCATCGCCGACCGTGTCGCCGTGATGCGCGACGGGCTCAAGGTCGGCGAGACCGCGGTCGGCGAGACGACGCCCGCCGAGCTCGTGAGCCTCATCGTGGGGCGCTCCGACCTCGAACTGTTCCGCAAGGCGGCGCTGCGGCCCGGGCCGGTGCGGGCCAGCGTCACCGGCCTCGTGACGCCGTCGGCGGGACCCGTCTCGTTCGAGGTGCGCCAGGGCGAGCTGCTCGGCCTCGTGGGCCTGCGGGGCGCCGGCCAGGAGGAGATCGGGCGGGCGCTCTTCGGTGCCGTGCCGCACCGCGGCCGCGTGCTGGTCGACGGCGTCGCGCCAGACCTGTCCAGCCCCATCGCGGCGCTGGCGGCGGGCCTCGGGCTGATGGCGCGGGACCGGGCCGAGGAATCCATCTGCCCGGCGCTGTCGATCCGCGAGAACTGCTTCCTCAACCCCGGCGCCGGCGGCCGCGGCCTGTTCTCGCCGCTCTCGCCCGCCCGGGAAGCCGCCATGGCCTTCGCGCTCGGCGCCCGCGTCGGCCTGCGCCCCAACGACCCGGCCCTCGCCATCGAGGGCCTGTCGGGCGGCAACCAGCAGAAGGTCGTGGTGGGACGCTGGCTCGCCACCGGCCGCCGCCTGCTCGTCGCCGAAGACCCGACCGCCGGCGTCGACATCGGCGCCAAGGCCGACATCTACCGGCTCATCGCCCTGGCGCTCGACGCCGGGCTCGCCGTCGTGGTGGTGTCGACCGATTTCGAGGAGGTGGCCCACATCTGCCACCGGGCGCTCGTCTTCAACCGGGGCCGCATCATCGCCGAACTCGCCGGCGAGGCGCTCTCGACGGCGGGCGTCATCACGGCGGCCTCGGCCTCGGAGGCCGCATCGCCCGCGACCCGGCCCGCCGCCGCCTGACCCTGCGCCCCCCGCGAGGACGAAGCCCATGGCCACCAATTCCATCCGGTCCGACGCCCTCGAGCCGACCCGGGCCGAGCTCCGGGCGGCCCGCCCGGCCGAACGCGTGTCGCGCCTGCTGCCCGTCTACGGCCTGCCGATCCTGACGCTGCTGCTGATCGCGGGCTTCTCGCTGGCGCTGCCCGACACCTTCCCCACCATGCTGAACCTGCGCTCGATCGTGTCCGACAAGGCCATCATCGCGCTGCTCTCGCTCGCCGCCATGATCCCCATGGTGACGGGCAAGATCGACCTCACGGTCGGCTATGGCATCGTGCTCTGGCACATCCTCGCCATCAGCCTGCAGACCGTCTCGGGCCTGCCGTGGCCGGTCGCCGTGCTGATCGTGCTGGCGCTCAGCGCCGCCACGGGCTTCCTCAACGGGCTGCTCGTCGAAGTGGCGCGCATCGACAGTTTCATCGCCACGCTCGGCACCGGCACGGTGCTCTACGCCCTGGCGCTCTGGTACACGGGCGGCCGCCAGGTGGTGGGCGTGCTGCCGAAGGACTTCCTGGCGCTCAACTCCACCTTCGTGTTCGGCCTGCCCATCACGGGCTACTACGTGGTGGTCCTCGCCGTGGTGCTCTGGTTCCTGCTCGAACACGTCCCGCTCGGGCGCTACCTCTACGCCATCGGGGCCAACCCCAAGGCGGCGGCGCTGAACGGCATCCCGGTCGAGCGCTTCACCATGCTGGCCTTCGTGGCCTCGGGCACGCTGACGGGCGTCGCCGGCGTGCTGCTGGCCGCCAAGCTGCGCATCGGACAGGCGAGCGTCGGGCTCGAGTTCCTGCTGCCCGCGCTGGTCGGCGCCTTCCTGGGCTCGACCACCATCCGGCCCGGCCGCGTCAACGTGTGGGGCACGGTGGTGGGCGTCGTCATCCTGGCCATCGGCATCGCCGGCATCCAGCAGATCGGCGGGTCCTTCTGGGTGGAACCAATGTTCAACGGCGTGACGCTGCTCGTCGCCATCGGCATCGCGGGCTACGCCCAGCGCCGGCGCGGCGCCGCGGGCCGCCGGCTTCTGCTCGAGCCGCCGGCCGCCCCGGCGCTCGCCGCAACGGACGACCCCCGCGCCGCGGGCTGATCACGACGACACGAACGGGAGAACAGACGTGCATCACCGGACCCTCACGACGGCCCTGCTGGCCGGCGTCGCCTTCGCGGCCGCCGCGCCCGCCGCCCGGGCCGACGCCATGGCGGACGCCAAGGCCTTCCTGGCCCGCTACGCCGCCAAGGTCACGGCCTGGGACGGGCCGACGACGGGCCCCAAGGCGGTGGCGGGCAAGACCGTGGTGGTGCTCGCCGGCGACATGAAGAACGGCGGCATCCTGGGCGTCACGAACGGGATCGCCGAGGCCGCCAAGGTGGTGGGCTGGACCGTGCGGGTGCTCGACGGCGCCGGCAGCGTGTCGGGCCGCACGGCCGCCTTCAACCAGGCGCTCACCCTGAAGCCGGACGGCATCGTGGTCGACGGCTTCGACGCCGTCGAGCAGAAGCCCGGGCTCGACGCGGCCGGCAAGGCCGGCATCCCGGTCGTGGCCTGGCATTCGGGCCCGGAGATCGGGGCGCTGAAGGACGGCCCCGTGCTGGTCAACGTCTCGACCGACCCGATGGCGGTCTCGGATGCCGCGGCCGACTGGGCCTTCGTCGACGCCGGCGGCAAGCCCGCCGTCGTGGTCTTCACCGACAGCCAATATGCCATCGCGCTCGCCAAGGCGAACCGCATGAAGGCGCAGATCGAGAAGCTCGGCGGCACGGTCCTGTCCTTCGAGGACACGCCCATCGCCGAGACGTCGAACCGCATGCCGCAGCTCACGACTTCGCTGCTGCAGCGCCTGGGCTCGAAATGGACGGCGTCGCTCGCCATCAACGACATCTACTTCGACTTCATGGGCCCGTCGCTCGCGGCGGCCGGCATCGCGGGCGAGGGCGCGCCGAAATCGGTCGCGGCGGGCGACGGCTCCGAATCCGCCTACCAGCGGGTCCGCGCCGGGGAGTACCAGTCGGTGACGGTGGCGGAGCCGCTGCTGCTCCAGGGCTGGCAGCTGGTCGACGAGCTCAACCGCGCCTTCGCCCACCAGCCGCCCTCCGGCTACGTGGCGCCGTTCCACGTCGTCACCAAGGACAACATCGGCTTCGACGGCGGCCCGAAGAACATGTTCGATCCCGACAACGGCTACCGCGCCGCCTATACCGGGATCTGGACGGGCCATTGAAGCGGGTCGCGGTCGGGGGCGACGGCCCGGTCGCGGGAGGGGCGGCGGAGGCCACGCGCGCCGTGCCCACCATGGCGGACGTGGCCGGGCGCGCCGGGGTCTCCACCATGACGGTGTCGCGGGCCCTCAAGGGCGGCAGCACGGTGTCGGAGGCGACGCGGCGGCGCATCATGCAGGCCGTCGACGACCTCGGCTACGTGCTCGACCAGACGGCCGGGACGCTGTCGTCGAAGCGCTCGGGCTTCGTGGCGGTGCTGATCCCCTCGCTCAACAACTCGAACTTCTCCGACACGGTGGGCGGCATCGGCCGCGCCTTCGAGGGCAGCGGGCTGCAGATGCTGCTCGGCGCGACCGGCTACGACCGGCACAGGGAGGAGGAGCTCATCGCCGCCCTGCTGCGCCGGCGCCCGGAGGCGATCGTCGTGACGGGCGGCAGCCATACCGAGCGGGCGCGCCGCATCCTGGCGTCGGCGGGCGTGCCGGTCATCGAGATGTGGGACCTGCCGCGCCAGCCGATCGGCCACGTGGTGGGCTTCTCCAATGCCGCGGCCGCCGCCGCCATGGTGCATCACCTGCACGGACGCGGGTATCGCGCCATCGGCTACATCGGCGGTTCGACCGACCGCGACACCCGCGGCACCGACCGGCGGCGCGGCTACGAACAGGCCGTGCAGGCGCTCGGCCTGCCGCCCGGCCTCACGATGGCCTGCGGCGCCCCGCCGATCGCCATGGACCAGGGCAGCGACGCCGTCGTGCAATTGCTGGAGCGCAGCCCGGAGGTGGACGCCGTCGTCTGCGTCTCGGACCTGTCGGCCTTCGGTGCCCTCGCCGAATGCCAGCGGCGCGGATGGGCGGTGCCGGGGCGGCTGGCCATCGCGGGCTTCGGCGACTTCGAACTGTCGCGCTGCTGCCACCCGCGGCTCACCACCATCTCGGTCGATGCGCCCGGCATCGGCGCCGCGGTGGGCGCGCTGCTGCTGCGCGCCATCGCGGCGACGCGCGCCAAGGCCGCGATGGCGCCCGAGACGGTGGAGATGCCCTTCGCCATCCTGCCGCGCCAGACCAGCTGATCCGCCCCTCCGGCGCGCCTGCCCCCCGGCGCCGCGGAGGGCCGGGCCGGCGCGCGGCGCGGGTCCGGCGTCACATCCGGTCGATGCGCAGCAGGACGTCCGGGGCGATGCTCTCCGACAGGACGACGCGTCCGTTCGGCAGGTCGTTGCCGTCGACCTTGGCGAGGATCGCGTCCGCGGACAGGCCGTAGTGCTGCCAGCGTTCGGTGAGGCGCCGCCGCAGCTCGTCCTCGTCGACCGTGACCAGCACGGCGAGGTCGAAGAACGGGCGCAACGCGCTCCACGGAGCCCGGCCGAGCAGCAGGTAATTGCCCTCCACCACGATCGTGCGCACGCTGCGCGGGATCAGGCGCGCTCCGGCCCGGGCGATCTCGATGGCGCGGTCGAAGACCGGTACGGCGACCTCGTCCTCGTCGTCGCGCCGGAGGCGCGCCAGCATCTGCTTCAGGCCACCGACGTCGAACGTGTCGGGCGCGCCCTTGCGGGCATGGCGCCCGAGCGAGACCAGCACGCCGTCGTCGAGATGGTAGCCGTCCATCGGCAGCACGGCGGTCTCGCCGGGGTGCTCCGCCTCGAGCCGGGCCGCGAGGTTTTCGGCCACGGTCGACTTGCCGCCGCCCGGCGGACCCGCGATGGCCACGATGCGGCGGCCCTGCCCGGCGCGCCCGGCGAGGCGCGCGACGAGCCCCTCGAAGTCGGTCGTCGGCGTCATGGGCGGCCTCAGCCGAAGATCGTGGCGCCGCCGTCGGCGGTGCCGACCGCGGCGCGGAAGGACGCGAAGAGTTCGCGGCCGCAGCCCCAGTGGGACGCGTCGAGGTCGCAGGTGGCGGGCTCGCGCGCGGCCCAGTCTTCCGCCGGCACCAGCACGTCGAGCCGCCCCGTCACGGCATCGATGCGCAGCATGTCGCCGTCGCGCACCTTGGCGATGGGGCCGCCTTCGGTCGCCTCCGGGGTGACGTGGATGGCGGCCGGAACCTTGCCCGAGGCCCCCGACAGGCGCCCGTCGGTGACGAGGGCGACGCGGTGGCCGCGGTCCTGCAGCACGCCGAGCGGCGGCATGAGCTTGTGAAGCTCCGGCATGCCGTTGGCCTTGGGGCCCTGGAAGCGCACCACCGCCACCATGTCGCCGGTGAGTTCGCCCGCCCTGAACGCGGTCTGCAGCGCTTCCTGCGAATGGAACACGCGCGCCGGTGCCTCGATGACGTGGCGCTCGGGGGCGACCGCCGACGTCTTCAGCACGGCACGGCCGAGGTCGCCGTCGAGCAGCTTGAGGCCGCCGGTGGCGTGGAAGGGCGCCGCGGCGCCGCGCAGCACGGTCTCGTCGCCCGAGCGCTGCGGGCCGTCGCGCCACGCGATCTGGCCCTCCGCGTCGAGCGTCGGCTCCGCCGTATAGGCGTCGAGGCCCCGGCCGATCACGGTCTCGACATCGCGGTGCAACAGCCCCGCGCCGAGCAGCTCGCGGATGACGTAGGCCATGCCGCCGGCGGCGTGGAAGTGGTTCACGTCCGCCTTGCCGTTGGGATAGACCCGGCACAGCAGCGGCACGACCTCGGCGAGGTCGGAGAAATCGGCCCAGGTCAGTTTGATGCCGGCCGCCGCCGCCATGGCGACGATGTGCAGCGTGTGGTTGGTCGAGCCGCCGGTGGCGTGCAGCCCCACGACGCCGTTGACGAAGGCCCGCTCGTCCAGCATGCGGCCCATGGGCGTGTAGTCGTTGCCGAGCGCCGTGATCTGCATGGCGCGCCGCGCCGCCTCGATGGTCAGGGCGTCGCGCATCGGCGTGTTGGGGTTGACGAAGGATGCGCCGGGGAGGTGCATCCCCATGATCTCCATCATCATCTGGTTGGTGTTGGCGGTGCCGTAGAACGTGCAGGTGCCCGGGCCGTGGTAGCTTTCCGCCTCGGCTTCCAGCAGCGCCGCCCGGTCCACCTTGCCCTCGGCGAAGAGCTGGCGGATCTTGGCCTTCTGGTCGTTGGGCAGGCCCGACGTCATGGGGCCGGCCGGGATGAAGATCGCCGGCAGGTGGCCGAAGGCGAGCGCGCCGATGACGAGGCCGGGCACGATCTTGTCGCAGATGCCGAGGTAGACGGCGGCGTCGAACGTCTGGTGCGAGAGCGCGACCGCGGTCGCCAGCGCGATGACCTCCCGCGAGAAGAGCGACAGTTCCATGCCGGCCTCGCCCTGGGTGACGCCGTCGCACATGGCCGGAACGCCGCCCGCCACCTGGGCGACGCCGCCGGCCTCGCGCGCGGCGCGGCGGATCATCTCCGGATAGCCCTCGTAGGGTTGGTGGGCCGACAACATGTCGTTGTAGGCCGTCACGATGGCGAGGTTGGCGCCGGTGCCGGCGCGCAGCATCGCCTTGTCGGAGACGCCGCAGGCCGCGAAGCCGTGGGCCTGGTTGGCGCAGCCGAGGCGGGCGCGGCGCGGGCCGGCCTCGGCGGCGGCGGCGAGCCGGTCGAGGTAGCGCTCGCGCGTGGCGCGGCTGCGCTCCACGATGCGCTGGGTGATCTCGCCGAGGCGGGCGTTGATGGCGCTGGAGCCGATGCTCATGGTCGTCCTCGTCGTCCGGCGCCCCGTTCGCGGCGGATGCGCCCTGGTCCGCCCGGGTGTAGCACGCCGGGGCAAGGGGGCAAGCCGAGGGCGAAAGCGAAGCTGCCGCGAGAGAGGAGCGGGGCCGGCTGCCGCAGGGCGGCGCGCCCCGCCGCTCCATTCCTATGGGGAGATCTTGCCGTCGGCCGCCTGAACGTCCGCCCGATCGTAATCCGCGACGTCATCCGTATGGATATGCCGGCCAGGACGCAGTCCCGTCGGCTGATCCAGGCTGCCGGCCGAGACACATGTGTGACGCCCGTGATGTGGCTCCCAGAAGAGCTGTGAGCCGCATTTGGAGCAGAACCCTCGCCGTGCCGTCGGGGACGACTGGTACCATCGGAGCTTTCGGCGCGGGTCGTCGACCTTGACCGCCGCGGGATCGCAGGCCGTGAAGGCGCCGTAGTGCGACATGGCCCGCTGGCACATGATGCAATGGCAATAGGACACGGGGCCAAGATCGCCATGGAGCGAAAATCGAACCGATCCGCACAGACAGCTTCCCGTCCCTCGCGGTCGTTCATCGCGGCCCGGACGATTGGTCATTGCAATCCTCGTCAGTTTCATTATTCTAGAATAATAGAATCCATTAGAGGACATGGCAACGTGGTTATCGCCTCTGGATCTGCTCACCGCCTTCGTCGATGGTGTCCGCCGCGACCGCCGCGTCAACACCCTGGAGCGCATGAGCGACCACCTTCTGAACGACGTCGGTCTCCGGCGGGACCAGATCGATCTCCTCCGCCTTGCGCCTGATGGACCATCGCGCGACACTGAAAGGCCTGCGCCTTCTCTGGTCGCCCGGCCTCTGACACACGGATGTGGTTGAGTGGATTCGCCTCCCTTTGCCGACATGGCGCGCTGCCTGGCCGAACTCGGCCATCCACACAGGCTGCAGATCTTCGACATGCTCGTCAAAGCAGGCGCTTCCGGCTGTCGGGTCGGTGAAATCCAGGACGCGCTCGCGCTGCCGAAGTCGACGCTCTCGCACCACCTCGCAAACCTCATCGCCATCGGCCTCGTGAGCCAGATCCGGGAAGGACGTGTCCTGCGCTGCCATATCAACAGCGACCGTGCGCGTCACATGCAGCGCTTCCTGAACGACTGCTGCGAGGGCCTGTCCGATTGAGGATCACCCGCTCTTCGCCCCCAAGCCGCACGCGCTCCCGCCGCGGAACGCCTTGCGGCATCGTTCGTTGAGGAGGCGCTGAGCCGCGGCCGTCCGGGCCGCTTCACGAGGACCGATCCCATGAGCGATGTCCAGCAGGCGAAGGACAAGCCCGCCAACCCGGCACAATTCGAGGCCGGGCGCGTGCCCGCCATCGCCTACAATCCGGTGCTCGTCGGCCAGCCCGCCCTCGTCACCGGAGCCAATTCGGGCATCGGCGAGGCGGTGGCGCTCGGTCTCGCCCGGGCGGGCGCCGACGTCGCCATCAACTACGTGACCCACCCGGAGACGGCCGAGGAGGTGGCCCACAAGATCGAGGGCTTCGGCCGCCGGGCCATCGTGCTCAAGGCCGACGTGTCCAAGGAAGACGAGGTCGAGGCCATGTATGCGGCGGCCATCAAGGCCTTCGGCACGCTGCACATCTCGGTCTCCAATGCCGGCCTGCAGCAGGACGCGGCGCTGACCGAGATGACGCTGCAGCAGTGGAACACCGTCATCGGCGTCAACCTCACCGGCCAGTTCCTCTGCCAGCGGGCCGCCGCGCGCGAGTTCCTGCGGCGCGGCGTCGTCAAGGGCGTGTCGCTCGCGGCCGGCAAGATGATCTGCATGAGTTCCGTGCACCAGCAGATCCCATGGGCCGGCCACGTCAACTACGCATCCTCGAAGGGCGGCATCCTCATGCTGATGCAGAGCATGGCGCAGGAGCTCGCGCCCCATTTCATCCGCGTCAACGCCATCGGGCCCGGCGCCATCCGCACGCCGATCAACACGCCGGCCTGGAGCACGCCCGCGGCCTATGCCGACCTCATGACCCTCGTGCCCTACAAGCGCATCGGCGAGCCCGACGACATCGCCCAGGCGGCCGTGTGGCTGGCTTCCGATGCCGCCGACTACGTCACCGGAACGACGCTCTTCGTCGACGGCGGCATGACGCTCTACCCCGGCTTCGCGACCGGCGGCTGAGCCCTCCACCGCGCCGCTCCGGCCATGGGCGAGGGCCGACCTCGCCTGTTGCCGGTGGGCCGGCCATGCCGCATCATGCCTCTTCCTTCAGCTTCCGGAGCGTTTCAGTGTCCCGTCCTCTCGTCCTCATGCCTCATCGGATGGCGCCGCTCGTGGTCGAGGGACTCGCGCGCGAGACCGATCTCGTGAAGCTCTGGGAGGCCGAGGACCGGGATGCGGCCCTGGCGCGCATCGCCCCCGAGGTCGGCGCCCTCGCGGTCGGCGGCCACGTGCGCGTCGACGGCGGCTACATGACGCAATTTCCCCGCCTGCAGATCGTGTCGAACTTCGGGGTGGGCTACGATTCCATCGATGCCGGCTGGGCGGGCCAGCACGGGATCGTGGTCACCAACACGCCCGGCGTGCTCGACGAGGAGGTGGCCGACACCGCCATGGGCCTCGTGCTCGCCACGGTGCGCCAGCTGCCCGCCGCCGAGCGCCACCTGCGCGCCGGCAAGTGGCTGGACGGCGCCTTCCCGCTGAGCCACACGCTGCGCGGCCGGACCATGGGCATCCTGGGGCTCGGGCGCATCGGCAAGGCGGTGGCCAAGCGCGCGGAAGCCTTCGGGCTCACCGTGCACTACCACGGCCGCAACGCCCAGCCGGGCGTCGCCTATCCCTATCACCCGACGCTCCTGTCGCTGGCGCAGGCCTGCGACATCCTCGTCGTCATCACCCCGGGCGGCGCCGAAACCCGCAACCTCGTCGACGCCGAGGTCCTGAAGGCGCTCGGCCCGACCGGCATCCTCATCAACGTCGCGCGGGGCACGGTGGTGGACGAGGAGGCCCTGATCGCGGCCCTCCAGTCGCGCACCATCCTGGGGGCCGGCCTCGACGTCTTCGCCGAGGAACCCAAGGTGCCCCAGGCGCTGCTCGACCTCGACCATGTCGTGCTGCTGCCGCATGTCGGCTCGGCGTCCCAGCACACGCGCAACGCCATGGGCCAGCTCGTGGTCGACAACATTCTCCAGTGGCAGGCCGGCCGGCCGCCGCTGACGCCCGTGGCCGAGACGCCATGGGCCGGGCATTACGCGACCGTCCCGGCCGCGTCATGAGCGACGCCTCGCAGAACCCCACGGTGCCGCGCCGTCGTGGCGCGACGGTCCGCGTCGCCTCCGGTCCCGCCGCCGCCGCGGTGCTCCTGGCCCTCGCCGCCACCCTGCCCCACGCGGTCGCCGCGGCGCCCGCCGGCGCGTCGAGCTCCTGGACGCTGTCGCAGGACGGCGCCGACCGCCAGTGCCGCCTGACCCTGCGCCCCGACACGGACGGCAAGGGCGCGCCCGTCGCCATGCCGCCCGGCTGCCGCCGCGCCTTCCCCGGTCTTAGCGGGGTCGTGGCCTGGGCCGAGGTCGGCGACGCGCTCCGCCTCGTGGACAGCCGGGCCGAACCGCGGCTGGTGTTCGAGCCGGACGGGGCCGGCTTCCGCACCACGACCCCGCAGGGCGACCGGCTCGTCCTGACACCGGCCGACGGCAAGGGTCGCGCGGCGCTCGACAGGGCCGCCGGAGCCGTGGCGACGACGGCCCTCGCCGAGCCGGGTGCGAAGGGCGAGGCGGCGAAACCCGCGGCGGCGCGCAAGCCGGGCGCCTCGGAGAAGCCCGCCGAAGTCGCGGGCCGTTACGCGGTGCTGCGCGACAAGACGCACGACACGGGCTGCATGGTGACGCTGGACGACAAGGCCCATGGCCCGGGCGCGACCTTCAAGGCGCGGCTGGCGCCGGCCTGCCGCGACCAGGGCATCGTCATCTTCGATCCCATCGGCTGGCAGGTGGTCGGCGGCAAGCTGGTCCTCACCGCCCGCAAGGGCCACACGACCGAGTTGCAGACCCAGGACGACGGCTCCTGGATGAACGAGCCCAAGAAGGGCAAGGCCCTGTCGCTGAAGCGCATCTGAGCGTCGGTCCGGCCGGCCCGTCACGGGAACAGATCCCCGCGACGGCGCCGCGCAAGGAAGGGCGGACGACCCCGCCGCGACCGGGACCGCGCTGTCGCACCCTTGCGCCGCGAACCCTCACCGTCGGCTGCCCGTTCAGCTCGATCACGCCCTGGCTCGCATCTTGCGAAGCCGGGCCAGCGTCAGGTCGCGGTTCGACCACACCGACGGAGCGCCTGCCGTGGCGACGCCCGCCAGGCGGGATCGGCACGGCCGGACGCGCGAGGGACGATGAGATGTCGTGAAGCGGAGTCCGGGGCCATGAAACATGCAGTCGCGGCGGTGGCCGGCCTGTCGTTCGGTGCGATCTCCTGGCAGGGGGCCGAGGCCCACGACCAGTGGGGCGACGGCCGGCCGGTGCCGGCCTGGGTCAAGGCGCAGTGCTGCGGACCCGAGGACGCCCACCACCTGACCGACGACCAGGTCCATGTGACGGCGGGGGGCTACCGGCTCGACGGCTATTCGCGCGTGATCGGCGAGGACAAGCTCCTGCCCTCGCCGGACGGCAGCTGGTGGGTGTTCTACCGCAACTACGACGACGGCTCGCAGAGCACCGTCTACTGCTTCTTCGGCCCCGAACGCGGCTCCTGACGGGCGTCCGTCAGGCCGGCGCCGCGCCGGCGGGACCGGTCTCGGAGGCCCAGCCCAGCGCCGCCAGGGCCGGCCGCATGTGGGGCGGCACCGGCGCCTCGACCGCGATGGCGGCCCGGCTCGGATAGAGCGGCACCGAGACCGCGCGCGCCAGGAGATGCAGCGTCTCGGCCGCGTCCCGCGCGCCGTAGATGGCGTCGCCGACCAGCGCCCAGCCCATGGCGGCGCAATGGACCCTGATCTGGTGCGTGCGGCCGGTGCGGGGCTTCAGCTCCAGCCAGCTCCGCCCTCCGGCACGCCCGCGGACGCGCCAGTCCGTCACGGCCTCCTGGCCGGCGGGGTCCACCTGCATCCACCAGCCGCGTGCCGCGTCCCGGCGCCCCAGCGGCAGCGCGATGGTGCCGGCGTCCTCGCCCGGCGAGCCCTCGACGACGGCCCAGTAGGTCTTGTCGACCCGCCCGGCCTTGAACAGCGCACCGAGTTTCTGCAGCGCCTTGCGGTGGCGCCCGAGGACGAGGCAGCCCGCGGTGTCGCGATCGAGCCTATGGGCCAGCGCGGGGCCACGGGGGAGGCCGAAGCGCAGCGCATCGAAATGCGCTTCGAGACTGTCCCCGCCCTTCGGACCGGGATGGACCGCGATGCCGACGGGCTTGTCGAGCACCAGCATCAGGGCGTCGCGGTAGAGGAGGCGGGAGGGGAGGTCTATCGGCTGCACGCCCGAGGGTCTATCGGAAGACCCGGGGCGTGGCGAGCCGCGTCCCCATGCAATGGGGAAAGACGGCACGATGGCGGGGGACGACGAACTGGGCGGACGGCGCAAGCCGGGCTTCCTCAAGCGGCTGTTCGGCGGGGGCGCGGCGGAGCCCGAGGCGACGCCCGCACCGGCGAGCGAGCCTGTGCCGGCTCCCGCCCCGCCGGACGAGCCGCAGCCGCTCGCGCCCGACCCCGTCACGGTGCCGGCGCCCGCCGCGCCCGCAGCCGTGGCGTCCCTGGAAGGCGCCCCGCCGGCCGCCGACGGGGTCGTCGTTCCGCCGGTGGCCGCTTCGTCAACCGATGACACCGGCGCCACCGGCGACGCGCCCGCCGAAACGGCGCCGCGCGGCTGGTGGTCGCGCCTCAAGGGTGGGCTGTCGCGGTCCTCCTCGTCCATCAAGGACGGGATCGTCGGCGTCTTCTCCCGGCGCAAGCTCGATGCCACGACGCTCGAAGACCTCGAGGACGTGCTGATCAAGGCCGATCTCGGGGTGGCCATGGCGACGCGCATCACCGCGGCGGTCGGCTCGGGACGCTACGAGAAGGGCATCGATCCCGAGGAGGTCCAGGCGATCCTGGCCCGCGAGGTCGAAGGCGTGCTGGACGCCGTGGCGGTCCCCTTCGCGGTGGATCCCGCCAGCAAGCCCTTCGTGGTCCTGATCGTCGGGGTCAACGGCTCGGGCAAGACCACCACGATCGGCAAGCTCGCCGCCAAACTGACGGCCGAAGGCCGGACCGTGACGCTCGGGGCCGGCGACACGTTCCGCGCCGCCGCCATCGAGCAGCTGAGGATCTGGGGCGAGCGGACGGGCTCCCCCGTCATATCGCGCCCGCAGGGGGCCGACGCCGCCGGCCTCGCGTTCGACACCATCGCGGCGGCACGCGAGAGCGGTTCGGACGTCGTGCTCATCGACACGGCGGGCCGCCTGCAGAACCGCGCCGAGCTGATGGACGAACTCGCCAAGGTCGTCCGCGTGGTGAAGAAGGCGGAGCCCGGGGCCCCCCATGCCGTGCTGCTCGTGCTCGACGCCACCGTGGGACAGAACGCCCTCAGCCAGGTCGAGATCTTCACCAAGGTGGCGGGCGTCACCGGCCTCGTGATGACCAAGCTCGACGGCACCGCCCGTGGCGGCATCCTGGTCGCCGTGGCGGAGAAGTTCGGCCTGCCGGTGCATTTCATCGGCGTCGGCGAGGGGATCGACGATCTCGAACCCTTCGCGGCGCGGGACTTCGCCCGGGCCATCGCCGGGCTCGACCAGTCTTCCACCGAAGAGCCATGAAAAGACCCGCATCGGCGCTTTAAGGGACTGGCGATTGAGGCTATGCGGGACGCCGGTGCTCCGGGCACGGCCGAGCCGCCCCGGAGAGGCCGTGCCAAGGTGACAGGCGATTCATGACGACGATCGATAGCCGCGGACCGGCTCAAGGACCCGACCACGTGCCCGCTCCCGTGCCCGCCGCCCCGCCGGCCCGGGGCAGGACGATCGACCCGACCCTCAAGCTGCTGCTGGAACTGGGCCCGCTCGGCTGCTTCTTCCTCGCATCCTGGCGCTACGGCCTGCACGTCGCCACGGCGGTGCTGATGGTCGGCGTCGTGGTGACGCTGGGCGCCTCCTACGCGCTGACACGCCGGCTGCCGGTGATGCCGGTCGTCACCGCCGCCGCCGTGTTGATCTTCGGCGCGCTGACCTTCTATTTCGACAACCCGGTCTTCATCAAGATCAAGCCGACCGTCATCAACTGCATCTTCGGCACGGCGCTGCTGGGCGGGCTCGCCTTCGGCAAGCCGCTCCTGCCGATCGTGCTCGACTCGGCCCTGCACCTCGACGAGACCGGGTGGCGCAAGCTGACCTTCCGCTGGGGGATCTTCTTCTTCGTGCTGGCGGCCCTGAACGAGGTCGTGTGGCGCACGCAGAGCGACGTCGTCTGGTCCGGCTTCAAGGTCTTCGGCACCATGCCGCTGACCATCGTGTTCGCGCTCTCGCAGGTGCCGCTGATCATGCGGCACGACCTCAAGCGCGACACCCCGCAGGACGAGCACTTCTGACCCGGTCCGCGCCCGCCCTGGCGTGGCGCGCGGGTTCGGCAGGCTGAACCCCCGGCCGCGATCCCGACCGAACCGATCCTCCTTTCAGCGCCCCGTCGTCCCCGCCGCGGCGCCCGTGGCGGCGCCGAGACCGTCCGAACGACCCTCGCCGCCGATCCCCTGACCGGGCGGACCCGTCACGCTGGTGCCGGTCCCCGGCCCGCCCGTGCCTCCGCCGGTGGGGTGGCCCGCGACCGTGCCGTCGCCGGTGCCGTTGGTCGAGCCGCCGAGGCCCGTGCCGGCGACGCCGCCGTTGCCGGGCTTGGTCAGCGTGCCGATACTGCCGCCGTCCGGCAGCGTCGGGCGTGGCCCGCCCGGACCATCGGCCCCTGCGGCGGCGTGGGCCGCCGCGACGGGCGCCAGGAGCAGCAGGCAGGCGGCCCCGAGCCTCGCCGCGCGGCCGCGGCGTCGCGCCGCGTCCACCCTCACGGCGCCTTGCCGGACAGGACGGGATCGGACGCGGGCGCCGAGGCGGGCGCACCGGCGGCGGGTGCCGTGCCGGTCGTCCCGCTCATCACGCCGCCATTGCCGTTGGCGCCGGCCCCGACCATGGGGCTCTGGCTGACGCCGCCCGCCGCCGAACCCGCGGCCGGCGTCGTGCCGGCGGCCTTGCCCGTGCCCAGAGTCCGGACGCCGACCTGGCCCGTGCCCCCGGCGTCGCCCTGCCCGCCGTTCGAGCTCGCCGAACCGGTCCCCCCGCTCGTGCCTCCGGTCTGGCCGCCCGGCGTCTGGGCCGCGACGCTCCCGGCCGACGCGCCCACGATCAGGCCGGCCACCATGATGGTCGCCGCCAGCAGGCCGACCCCGGTCCCGCACGATGCTCCGTGCCGCATGTCACACTCCCTCGCTCGCCGTTCCAGCCCGGTGAACGTCGCCGGGCCGGCATCTGTTGCCTGCCGGGCCGGAGGTGCAGCCGCCTGCCGTCCCCGAAAAACGCCCATGTCCCGCTTGCCTTTCCCCGCGAACTGCGGCACAAGCCACCCGTCGCCGCGCGACACGGATGCGGGTGTAGCTCAGTGGTAGAGCACAACCTTGCCAAGGTTGGGGTCGAGGGTTCGAATCCCTTCGCCCGCTCCATTTTTGCGCCAAGACGCTGTTTTTGCTAAGTTCACTGGGTGATTCTGAGGGCTTTCTCTCCTGAATGGTGAGGGGGCTGGTAAGAATGATGGTAAGAATCCAGCACCCGGGCGTTTCATGGCGCGACCCAGCAGCGCGGGCCTCCCGCACCTGACCTGCCGATCCGATGCGGGCCAGTTCACCTATCACCGTGCCTTTCGGCCCGATCTCGTGCCCTTCCTCGATGGCCATCTCCGGCCCTCCTGGGCCCGGCGTACGGTGGCTCTCGCCGGCCGGCGGGTCATCAAGGTGTCGCTCGGCACCGGCGACCGCAGGCTCGCCGTGACGCGATGGGATGAACTGCATCCGCTCGTCCAGGCGGCCGTTCGCGGGGCGGAGCAGCGCGAGGCCGCCGCGCGGTCAACGGAGCGGGATCGCGTCGTGCCCGAGCGCCTGTCGCTCGACGTGATCCGGGCGATGGCGGGCCAGGTGCTCCACACGACCCTGGCGGACCACGACAGGAGCTACACCGAGCCCGGTTACCTGAACGGCACCGCGCAGGCCATCGGCATGGTCCTGTCTTCCGGCGGGGCGGAGGAGCCCGACTTGGCGGACCTGCGCGCGAGCGAGCGGATGCTTCGCGAGCGCCTGTACCAGGACGCCCTGCATGAAAGGCGGCTCGATCGCCTCGAACTTGCGATCACCGAAGGCGAAGTAGAGCTCCCGGACGAGGTGGCCGAGCGCTTGAGACGCGATCCCGCATCGCTGACGAAGGCGGAGCTTCGCACCATCGCTCGCGCCCCGCTCATAGCGCCCGAGGTGATACCAGGCGAGATCGACGCCCTGCTCGCCGCCAATGGCCTCGACCTGCCGTCCGGTCACCCGAGCCGTGGTGCCGTGGCCCTGGCGATCGCCCGCGCGCAAGTACGGGCGGCACGTATCGAACGGGCGCGAGAAGGCGGTCGCCCTGAGATCGAGACCCCGCCTATGCCGCCGCCCGTCTTTAGACAGGGCGTTTCAGAAATTGCGGTCGAGCCCGATCCGGAGCGGCGCCTGTCGGCCCTTCTTGAGCGCTGGAAGCGTGACAAGCGGCCGGGCAAGAAACAGGCGGACGACAAGGACCTGTACATGAGACTGTTTATCAGCCGGTACGGGGACCTGCCGGCCGAGCGGGTGACACCGCTGATCGTAAGCGAGTTCCGGGACACGCTGCTGCAGGTCGCGAACAACGCGACGGCTGTCATGCGCAACGCGTCGCTCGACGCCCTCGTGGCTTGGTCTCTCAAGCCGGAGAACTTGACACGCGAGCGCCTGTCGCGCTCCACCATCAACGCCAAAGCTATCGGCGCCCTCTCCGTCGTGATTAGGGCCGCCAGGACGCTCGGCTTCATCCAGAGCAATCCCTGCTCGGAACAGGCGCTCGAGCTCAGGGCTGGAGACGTCAAAAAGCGGAAGGCCTACAATTTCTCTGATCTCAAGCTTATTTTCTCCTGCGGCGCCTTCTCGCCGCAGCCGCGGATCACCAAGGGTGGGTGTGGCCCGGCCGCGTTCTGGCTGCCGCTGCTGGCGCTGTTCGGGGGGGCGCGGTTGGAGGAGTTGGGGCAGCTGCTGGTCGATGACGTCAGGTACAAGGACGGGATCGATTACCTGATCGTGACGGACCTGCCTGACGAAGACGAGACCGCCGAAGGAACGAGCAAGAGCGTGAAGACCGAGGCGGGCCGGAGGCGGATTCCGATCCATCCGGAGCTCGACCGCCTCGGTTTCCTGGCGTTCGTGGCCCGGCGCCGGGCCGTCGGCTACACGAGGTTATTCCCGGAGTTGGACTACTACCGTGACCGCTGCACCAAGAATTGGAGCCGGTACTGGGCCCGGCTCACGGACCGCTACGTCACCAGACCGACGCGACAAGGCCTTCCACAGCTTCCGCCATGGTTTCGTGCGTATGCTCCGTAACGAGAAGGTGTCGGAGACGGTCATCAAGGCGCTGGTCGGGCACGTAGGCGCCGGCGATGTAACGGCGGGCTACGGCAGCGACGATCATGGCTTCACCCATGACTTAACGGTGCTAGCGGAAGCGGTCGCGACGATCTCGGTGCCCGGGCTCGACCTGTCACACCTCATTGGACGCTCAGAGTCGCTCGGCTGGTGATCGGGGCACCGATGCGCATCCTGTCGTGGATTATCTTGTCCACGCCAGCGAAGCGCTGGGAGCCGGCACAAATGTCCCCCGCCATCCCGCATCACCGAACGGGGCACGGCTACCGCGCGCGACACGGCGAACCGCCGTGGTAGATACTGCAGCGGCTGATCCCGAGCGCCTTCACCTGCTTGCTGATCGACAGCTCGTGATGGCTGTCGATCCTCGCTCTGCGCTGAGAGGTGTGATTGGGCGTGGACTTTCAACGCCGATTGTTACTGTACGGCATACGCAGTTCACGGTGGTGCGTCAGTGCCATCGGCCATGGTGGCCAGGAAGGTCTCGTAGCCACCGAGCCCGCCGACGTCCTCGGGCGGCCGGGCGCGGGCGCCGTCGATGCAGATCGCATGAGCGCGGGCCGGGCTTCGAGGGTCAGGGGTGTTCTCGATCTCGACGGTGTGGTGCCAGTCGTCGCCGAAGTCGTAGAGGTAGGTGAACGCCAGCCCGGGCTCCCGATCGAAGTCGAGCAGGCGCACCTCGCGCTCGTCGAACAGGCGCGGGTCGTCGAGGCCGCCCTGTCATCGGCATCGGGATCGCCGTAGCGCAGGCCGCCGATGCGGAACTCGTGCAGGTGGTAGTTCCACCAGTTGAAGGCGGCCTGGATCACGAGGTGCAGCTCGCCGAGATGCCAGGTCCAGGGCACGACGAGGCGACGCCAGACGACGGGCTCGATCTCGGTCGACGCCACGCGGATCTGCAGGGCGTTGGGCTCCCGAACATCATGCGCCAGAGCAGACCGGCTCGGCGGCGGCGTCAACTATCCCGGGCCCGGCGACGATTAGGCCGCTGTCGAGGCTTCTGCCCCGGCTCTGGTTGCTGCGCGACGGCGGTAGCTCTCGGTGTTGAGCTCCAGGATGGTGGCATGGTGGACGAGCCGGTCGATGGCCGCCACCGTCATGGCGGGATCGGGGAAGATCTGGTCCACTCGCTGAAGGGCTGGTTGCAGGTGGTGATCATCGAGCGGCGCTCGTAGCGCTCGGCGATGAGCTCGAACAGCACGCTGGTCTCGGCCTGATCCTTCCGGACGTAGCCGAGATCGTCGAGGATGAGGCAGTCGAAGCGGTCGAGCTTGGCCAGCAGGCCGGGCAGAGCGAGATCGCGCCGGGCCGCCTGCAGCCTCTGGACGAGGTCGGTGGTGCGGGTGAACAGGACGCGGTGGCCGTTCTCGACGAGCGCCGCGCCGATGGCGGCCGCAAGATGAGATCTTGCCGGTGCCGGAAGGGCCGAAGAGCAGGATGTTGGCACCCTGATCGAGCCAGGCGTCGCCGCTCGGCCAGCGCGAGCACGTGGGCCTTGCGGAGGCTCGGCACGGACGCGAACTCGAAGCTGGCGAACGTCTTGCCGGCGGGCAGGTCGGCTTCGGCGAGGTGGCGGGCGATGCGGCGGGTGTGACGCTCTGCGAGTTCGTGCTCGCACAGGGCGGCGAGGAAGCGCGCCGCGCCCCAGCCCTCGCGGTCGGCGCGGGCCGCCGAAGTCCTGCCAGAGGCGGGCGATGGTCGGCAGGCGCAGCGCTGGTGAGCATCACCGGCAGCTTGGCGGCGTCGGCGTTGGTCATGCGCTCCGGGCTATCAGCTCGACGATGCCGGCAGCAGGCTGTCGTAGGCGGCCGAGATCCGGGCGGCGATGCTGCACGACGCGGCATGCTGCGCCGGCGGGCGGCGCGACGGCCGCGCGCGCCGTCTCGAGATCGGGCATGCGCCGGCGTCGAGACGGCGTCGAGATGGTCGGCGAGCGCGGCCTCGCAGGCGTGCATGGCGGCCAGATGCAGGAGCCCGACATAGACGCGGCAGGCCTTGCGCGGGTCGAGACGCTCGTCGAGCACCTCCCAGGCACGGCGAAAGGCCGCGCGCGGGAAGAGCTCCTCGCGGAACACCGAATGACGGAAGGCCTGCGGCTTCCTGACCAGGGTGTGGACGAGGTGGCGGTAGTCGACGACGCGCAAGAGCGGACCGCCGCGCTTGAAGTGTCGGCGCGGACCAGGTCAGCACGGCGTGGGGCCGAGATGGCAGACCAGGCGATCGTCGTAGACGTGCACCTTGAGGCGGCAGCCGACCAGCCGCGAGGGCACGGTGTAGAGGACGTTGCGGACCGAGATCGTGCCGAAGCGCGTCACGGTGACGGTCGCGACGCTGTAATCGCTGGTGCGGTAGGCGGCAGCGGCGCGAGCGCCGCGAGCTCGACCGCGAGCGCTTCGTGCCGGCGGCGTTCTTGCGCAGGGCGAAGTCCTGCAGGAAAGCCTGGTAGGCGGCCAGATCGGCGAAGTCCCGCGAGCCGCGCAGTTCGAGCGCCTCGCTCGAGGCCGATCTTCAGATGGCCGTGCGCCGCCTCGACCGAACCGTTCTCGTGGCTGACGCCGGCGTTGTTGCGGGTCGGCTCCATGCCGTAATGCCGGCAGAACGCCGCGTAGGCCTCGGCCTCGTCCTCGCGGCCGGAGAGATTGCGGTAGGCGGCCGAGAGCCGATCGGTGCGGTGCTCGCGGGGCACGCCGCCGAGCTGCCAGAGCGCCTCCTGCAGACCTTCGGTCAGCGCGGTGAAGCTCTCGCCGCCGCAGATCGCCTTGATGAACCGCCAGCCGCGAATAGGCGAGCCAGAAATGGTAGAGGAGATGCGGGAACGGCTGGCCCGCCGAGGTGACGCCGAGCCTTGGCCGCCGTCGGTGAAGTCCGAGAGCGCCTGCCGCCCGGGCGGATGATCCTGGCGGAAGATCAGCTCACGCTCCGGGTCCCTCGGTCGCCCGCCAATGGGCGACGCGTCGCTGCAGCGAGCGCAGATGCCCTCGCCGAAGCGGCCGGGATGGCGGCGATCGCAGCTCTTCCAGTAGGGTCGTCGCGCGGATGTGTGGCACGGCTTCGAGCAACGGCACGAGTTCCGCGCGCCAGACTTCGGCAAAGGGATCTGGGCGGGTGCGATACGCGCCGCGGCCCCTTCTGGCTCGGCAGGGTCGGACCGGCCTCGATCCGCCGCCCGGTGCGCTCGCTGAAGCCGGCGCGGGCGGCCGCGGCCGCCTGGGTGTGTCCTTCCCGTCGTGAGCTCATGTAACGCCTGACCTGTCGGTCGGTGACGTGAAAGCCCGGCATCAGCCTTCCCCCGCGATCGCGGGGGAAGGCTGATGCGCCCTCACGCCGAACCGGCCATCCTTATTGTCGTCAGGCGGCCACCGTAGTTGGCGTCACACAACAGGCAGCATTTGTTGG
>CAWKBT010000004.1:0-80811 GCA_963847915.1 uncultured Alphaproteobacteria bacterium | reverse complement strand
CGTTGTTGGTCATCACCAAAGCGACGGCCCCGCGCGGGGCCGTGCCGCGGCCGGGGTCTCAATCGGCGTCGAAGGCCTGGGCACCGCCCGCGCGCCCATCCGGCCCCGATCGTGATCTTCTCGATGCGCATCTCGGCGTTGCGCAGCAGCGCGTCGCAATGCTTCTTCAGCGCCTCGCCGCGCTCGTAGATGGCGATCGACTCTTCCAGCGCGACGCTGCCCCGTTCGAGCCGCGTCACGATATCCTCGAGCTCGGCCAGCGCCTTCTCGAACGGCATCGCGGCGATCTCGCCCAAACCGGCCTGGTCCAATTCGAAACCTCGCGCTCCCGTCCATCGTATCACCATGGCGACCTCGGCCGAGAAGGCAAGGCCGGCCGCGCCCGCGATCCGATACAGGATCGCCATGAGCTCCAACATGTCACGCCCACCGCCCCCGCCTGATCGAAGCGGCACAGCGTGGTCGTGCGCATCACCCACTGGGTCAACGCGCTCTGCCTCGTCCTGCTGCTTCATGAGCGGGCTGCAGATCTTCAACGCCCATCCGGCGCTCTACATCGGCCAGGCCTCGACCTTCGACGCGCCGGTCTTCGCCATCGATTCGCGCGACGTCGCCGGCCGCAGCGAGGGCTACGCGGCCCTGTTCGGCCATAGCGTCCCACGACCGGCGTGCTCGGCCTGTCCAACGTCGCCGGCCAGCCGACGGAGCGCGCCTTCCCGAGCTGGATCACGCTACCCTCGGGCCAGGACCTTCGAGGGCGGCCGCCACTGGCATTTCCTGATGGCCTGGCTGCTCGTCGCCAACGGCGCCGTCTACCTCGCTCCACGGCCTCGTCTCGCGTCACTTCGCGCGCGACATCGTGCCGGACCGCGCCGAGCTCGCCCAGACCGGGCACGCGATCGCCGACCATGTCAGGCTGCGGTTCCCGCACGGCGAGAACGCCCGCCGCTACAATGTCCTCCAGAAGCTCGCCTATGCCGGGGTGATCTTCGTCGCCCTGCCGCTGATCGTCCTGGCCGGCTGGACCATGTCGCCGGGCCTCGACGCGCTGGTCCCGGGTCTCACGACGCTGTTCGGCGGGCGCCAGACGGCGCGCACCATCCATTTCGTCCTCGCCTTCGCGCTCCTGGGCTTCCTCGTCGTCCACGTCGCGATGGTGCTGCTGACCGGGGTGTTCAACAACATGCGCTCCATGATCACGGGATGGTTCGACATCGGCGAAGCCAAGGACGGGGAGACGACACCATGCGTGAGCGACGCCACAGCCGCCGCGGGCTGCTGAAGGGCGGGCTGGCGAGCCTCGGGGGCCTCGGCGCTCGCGGGCTGCGACGGCGGGACCGACGGCCCGCTGGCGCAGAAGCCTGTTCAGGGCCGAGGAGGCCCTGACGCTCGCGGCGCAGAGCGCGCTGCTGGGCCCCGACGCGCTGGCCCGCGAATATACCGACGGCCGACATCAGCCCGGCTTCAAGGCCAACGGCTCCACCGATCCCTCGGACGACGGCCTACAAGGCCCTGGCAGCCGACAGGTTCGCGACGTTCAAGCTCGCCAGTCGACGGGCTCGTCGACCGGCCGGCAGAGCTTCAGCCTCGCGGAGCTGCGCGCCATGCCGTCGCGCACGCAGATCACCCGGCACGATTGCGTCGAGGGCTGGAGCTGCATCGGCCAATGGTCCGGCGTGCGGCTCGTCCCACCTGCTCGATCTCGCCGGCGTGCGCGAGGCCGCGCGCTACGTCGTGTTCCATTGCGCCGACACGCCGGACGCGCCGTCCTTCGGCGACGAACCGGCCCATTTCTACGGGTCGATCGATCTCGCGGCCGCCCGCCACGTCCAGACCATCCTGGCCTATGACCTCAACGGCGCGCGCGCTCGACATCGCCCACGGCGCGCCGCTGCGCCTGCGCGTCGAACGTCAGCTCGGCTACAAGATGTCGAAATACGTCATGCGGCTCGAGCTCGTCGACAGTTCGCCAACCTCGGCGACGGGCACGGCGGCTATTGGGAGGACAACGGCTACAGCTGGTACGCCGGCGATCTGAGCCGCCGGTGCCGGCACCGTCAGGGCGAAGACGTCGCCCTCGAAACAGTCGCGTCCCCGGCCGATCGCCGCGATGGCGGCACTCATCCGGCCCTCGCGCCCGAGCGCGGCATCGGCCAGCGCGACGAATCGCGGGTTCGGGGTCGCGCTCGGCGAGGCGGCGCGGAGCCGGGACGCGATCCCGGCTTCCGCCTCCTCGGGGGCGAGCGCGCAGGCGACCGCGAAAGCCGCGGCGGTCGACCGGCTGACGCCAGCGTAGCAGTGGATGAGCAGCGGCCGGCGTCTGTCCCAGCCATCGCGCGAAGGCCAGGAGATCCGCCATGTGGTCCGGGGCCGGCGAGCCGTGTATCCGTCGCGCGGCGTGGTGATGTCGGACAGGTCGAGCGCCAGATGGGCCAAGCCGGGGAGCGGCGGCACCTGTCCCCGCTGGTCCGAGGCCAGCAGCGTCACCACGTGTTGCGCCTCCGTCGCCGCCAGGGTCGCGGGGAGACGCGACAGCGGACAGACCCAGACGGCGGCCGTCACGGCGGCGGGACCGCCTTGGCCGAGACGTCGATGCCGAGGTCCCGGCATCGGGCCACGAAGGCGGCCTCGACGACATCCGAGGGCCGCGGCGTGAGCCAGGACGCGAAAGCGTCCGTGCCGGGCTCGGCCGGGCCGAGGACCGCCAGGGCCTCCGCCTCGTCGAAGCCCGCCAGCAGCACGGCTTCGAGCCGGGCCGCCGCCCGGTCGGCCCGTTTGATGAGGCCGAGCAGCGCCGCATCGGGCTCCGGCAGGTCGAACCGGCCCAGGATGGCGGTGAAGATCCGGGTCTCGACGGCCTTGTAGGCGTCCCCCACGCAGGCCTTGAAGGGCGAGATCAGGTCGCCGACCACATATTCGGGCGCGTCGTGCAGCAGCGCGATCGCCCGGGCCCGGTGGTCGAGGCCGGGCGCGAGGTGGCCCGAGAGCGCTTCGACCAGCAGCGAGTGCTGGGCGACCGAGAAGATGAAGGGCCCGCGCGTCTGGCCGTTCCACCGCGCCACCCGGGCGAGCCCATGGGCGATGTCATAGAGGTCGATGTCGGCGGGAGCCGGGGCGAGGAGGTCGAGGCGGCGCCCCGACAGCATGCGCTGCCAGGCCGGGCCGTTCGTCCCCGATTGCCGGCGGTCGTCGGCTCTCGCTCACGCGAGCGCCAGGGCGAGGTGAACGCCGTCGGCGATCGGCGGCGCACCCAGGGCGGCGGCCTCGGCGGCGCGGTCCGTCCGCACGCGTCGCGAGGCCCCGGCCGCCGACGCTGGACCCCATGCGCCGATGGCGATCTCGCCGACCCGGATGTCGGCCCCGGGCGCCGGCGCCCGCCCCTCGAAGCTCACCGGCACGATCCGCCTGCGCGCCGTGCCGCGGTGATGGACGCGAGACACCACCTCCTGGCCGACGTAGCAGCCCTTGCCGAAATCGACCCCGCCCAGGCGATCGAGGTTGGCGTCGTGCGGGAAAGTCTCGCCATAGGCGAAGTCGCGGCCCCCCGTCCGGCACGCCGAGGTCGATGACGATGCGCTTCATAGGCCAGACGCGCGTCCTGCGAGCCCTGCTCCTGCGCGGCCGCCTGGCGCGGCGCGATGAGCCGCGTCCCGAGACCCGGGTGGCGGGGATCGCGGGGCCCGGCCCGTCCGGCCAATGGGCCGTGACGCCGAGCGTGGCGCTGACGATCGGCGATGCGGACCGCGGCGCGCAGGCGATACAGGGTCAGCCTGCGTGGCGAGATCGGCCGCCAGGGCCAGCGGGACAATCGAGGAGGAAGCGATCGGGCCCCGCGGCCGGGGTCACGTCCGACAGACGAGGAAATCGACGATGATCTTGCCCTGCGGGCTCAGCAGCGCGGCGTAGCGCGCTTCGCCGGTCCGGAGGCCGTCGACATCGCTGGTGACAGCCGCTGCAGCAGCGCACGCGCGTCGGCGCCTTCGACTTCGACGACCCCGCGATCGTCGAGAAACGCCGTCGCCATCGCTGACCCCGTAGCACTCGGTTCGTGCCGGCCCGAGCGCCGACATCAGCCGACATAGATGCCGGCCGCCGCGCGCGCAAGAGGCCGTGCCGTCGCGCGTCAGCCGTGCCTCGACAGGCGTCACTGGCGCGTCAGGATCGAGAATTCGCCGTGGCGGACGCGTTCGGGCAACCGTTCCGCGAAGGTCGCCACCGCATCCTCGCCATAGCAGCTCACCAGCTTCTGGAACGCCACGAAGAGCGCCGCCTGCGTCATGCTGTCCTCGTCGAGGCCGTCGAGCTCCGCCTCGGCGAAGGTCTCCATGAGGATCGACATCGCGATCTGCCGCTCCTCGGCCGCCGCGAAACGGTCCTGTTGCTGGTGAGTCATGTCCATCATGGGCGATCTGTAACGTCTCGAGTGGCCTGGAACCAGCCTACTCTTGACGGATCGTTAACGGAACGGGCCGCCTTCGATTTACATCGTCATGTGGCGTTCGGGTGCCACTCGGCTGGGGCTCGCCTGGCCGCCCTCACACGGCGGGACCCGCTTGGCGTCCCGGCCTCCGGGCGAGGTCAGCCGCCGCCGTAGCGCGTCGCGAGGTCGCGCGTCAGGCGGTCCGCCTCGGTCAGGCACGCGCGATGACCAGCCGGGCCGAGGGCGTGCAGCTCCGGTAGGCGGCCGCATAGCCGCTGGACCCCGCGGTTGAAGGCCCCCGCCAGCCGTCGCGCCGCCGGGAGCTCGGACGACGCCTCCGCCTCGAGCAGCGCCGCCATGCGGCTGCGGAACTCCGCCGCGTCGCCGTCCCCGCACAGGCTCGCGCAGCAGCGCCAGCGTGCCGAGCCGTTCGGCCAGGCGCTCGAGCTGCGGCTCGTAGGGCGGCAGCCCGTCGGGGTCGCCGGTCCGCGCCGCCGGCGGAGCGGCTCCCGCCACGGGCGGCAGCGGCGGGTTGGCGGGCAGGGACCTGGGCGGCGGCGAGCGCGGGCACGAGCCGCCAGGGCGAGGCCGCACAGCGCCGGGAGCCGAGCGGCCGCCCCGTCACCGTCCCGCCAGGAGCACGGCCGCCCGGGACAGGATGCGCGGCAGCTGCGGCGTCGTCGGCAGGTCGCCGACGCGCGTCGGGCGCGATCCAGAGCGTCCGCAGCGCCTCCGGGCCGGTCGCGGCCTCGCCCGACAGCCAGCGTCCCACGAAGGACGCGACGACGAAATGGCGCCGCCACGCGGCCCTCGGCGTCCCGCTCGATGACCTCGACGTGATCGTTGAAGCCGACGATCTCGGCCTCGACGCCGGTCTCCTCGCGGAGCTCGCGCAGCGCCGCCTCGCCGAGCGCTCTCGCCGGGCTCGACGAGGCCGCCCGGCAGCGAGAAGCAGCGCGCACCCGGCGGCACGGCCCGCTCGGCGAGCAGCACAAGCCCGTCGCGGAACACCGCGACGCTGGCGGCCAGAAAGGGCCGGCTCGGATAGGCGCGCGACGCCGCGAAGCTCGGCGCCGGCAGGGTCGTGGACGTCACACGTGCTGTCCGCCGTTGATGTGGATCTCGGCCCCATGCACGTAGCTCGACTGCTCGGTGCAGAGGAAATAGATCGCCTTGGCGACCTCCTCGGGCGTGCCGAGCCGCCGCAGCGGCAGCGTGTCGACGATCTTCTCGGTGCCGGGCGACAGGATGGCGGTGTCGATCTCGCCGGGCGAGATGGCGTTGACCCGGATGCCGAGCGGCCCGAAGTCGGCCGCCATCTCGCGCGTCAGCGACGCCAGGGCGGCCTTCGAAGTCGCGTAGGCGGCGCCCGCGAAGGGATGGACGCGCGACCCCGCGATGGAGGTCACGTTGACGACCGAGCCGTGCGCCTGCCTGCAGTTCCGCGATCAGGCCGCGCGCCAGCATGACGGGCGCGTAGAAATTCACCTGGAACACCTTCTTCCAGTCGGCGATGTCGGTCTCGAGCGTGCCGAGCCGCACCGCCGCTCTCGCCCTTGGGCGAGATTCCGGCATTGTTGACGAGGGCGTCGAGCCGGCCCTCGGGCAGGCGCTGGCGCACGTCCGACAGCGCCTTGAGGATATCGTCGGGGTCGGCGAGATCGACCTGGAGATGATCCTCGGGGCCCATCTCCCAGGGACAGTTTTCCGGGAAGGCGTGGCGCGAGCAGGTGATCACCCGCCAGCCCGCCGAGGAGAACCGCTTCACGGTGGCGTGGCCGATGCCGCGGGAGGCGCCGGTCAGCAGCATCGTGCGGCGTGGACCAGCCTGGTTGGTCGACCGGGAGGATGGGGTCATGGACATGGGGCGGGTTCGCGTCGCGGTGCGGAGGGGCCGGAGCGGCGCCGCGCTGGCCGCCGCGCCCGTGCGAAGTCCGGTCCACGATAGCCGGACGCCGCCCCGTCCGATCAAGGATGGTCCCATACGGTTCAGGGATAGAGGCGCTGTCGGGTCCAGGCCGCGGCCGGCCAGGGTCCGTCCGTCGTCTCGCGGCGGAACACGATGCGGTCGTGGAGCCGGTTGTCCCGGTCGGCCCAGAACTCGATCTCGCTGGGCCGGATGCGGAACCCGCGCCAATGTGGCGGGCGGGGGATCGGCGCGTCACGGTAGCGCGCCGCGAGGTCGTCGACCGCCTGCTCCAGCGTTTCCCGGCTCTCGAGCGGCCGCGACTGCCGGCTCGCGATGGCGCCCAGGCGGCTGCGGGGGTGGCGGGTGTCGAAATAGGCGTCCGACTCGGCCTCCGACACGGGCTCGACCGTGCCGCGCACGCGGATCTGGCGGTTGAGGCTCTTCCAGTAGAGCACGAAGGCCGCCACCGCATGGGCGGCGAGTTCCTGGCCCTTGGCGCTCTCGGCATTGGTGTAGAAGACGAAGCCCGCCGGGTCCTTGCCCTTGAGGAGGACGGTCCGCACGTTCGGGCGGCCGTCGCGGTCGACGGTGGCGAGCGCGATCGCGTTGGGGTCGCGGGGTTCGCCGTCCCTGGCCTCGGCCATCCAGGCGTCGAACAACGCGTCGGGATCGGTGCTCAGGGTGAAGTCACTCGGGGTTAACGCCTGCACGGTAGGTCCTTCAGGGGGTCGCGTTGCGTGGGGGGCGAAAAGGGTGGAGCGAACGAGGCGTTGCCGCCGGGACAGCCGCGCCGCAGATCTAGTCCCTGCGGCCCGACCGGACAATCGCGCGCATCGTCCCGCCCGTGCTCCGGCGCGGCAGGAGGGGGGGTCGGCCCGGACGCGTCGCACCGTGGCGGGGGGACCTATGTCGCGGCCCATCGCGCTGCGGGCCGGCCTCCTCGCCCTCGTCGCGGTCGCGGTCGCCGGCTGCTCCGTCGCGATCCCCATCACCGGCCTGCAGACCGATCCCAATCCCACCGGATCCATCGGCAAGGCCGTCGCGGTGCTCTCGCCCGGGCTCGACGGCGAGGATCTCCGCCGCGCCAAGGCCGCGCTGGCGGTGGCACTCGACCCGCAGGGCAACGGCGCACGCGTGGTCTGGCAGAACCCGCAGAGCGGCGCCAAAGGAGCCTTCACGGCGGCGGCGCCACCCTTCGCCGACGAGGACCGCGTCTGCCGCGCCTTTGCGGGCGAGGTCTCGCCGCCCGCCGCGGCGGAGCGCCGTCTGGCGGGCTCGGCCTGCCGCGAGGGCGACGGGAGCTGGATCGTGCGGGCCGTCGAGGACCGCGCCAAGGCCTGATCACCCGCCGCTGCCCACGGTTATTCGGCGACGGGGCCACTCCGCGGCTTGCTGCCACGGCCGGGTGACACCATTTTCTGAGCGGGAAATGATTTGCCGCGGCCGGATTCGGCCCGTGCCGACGATAGGTTAACAATGCGCGATCCCTACACGGTTCTCGGCGTCACGAAGTCGGCCGATGCCGCCGAGATCAAGAAGGCGTTCCGCAAGCTCGCCAAGAAGTACCATCCGGACCAGAGCAAGGAGCCGAAGGCCAAGGAGCGGTTCACCGAGGTGAACGGCGCCTACGAGATCCTGGGCGACGAGACCAAGCGCGGGCAGTTCGACCGGGGCGAGATCGATGCCGAGGGCAAGCCGCGCTACGCCGGTTTCGCGGGCGGCCCGGGAGCCGGCGCGGGCGGATTCGATTTCGGCGACCTCGGGGGCGGCTCGCCCTTCGGCCGGGGCGGGCGGGCCGGCGGCTTCGACGCCAGCGACATCTTCGCCGACCTGCTGAACGGCGGCATGCGCAATACGCGCCGCACCGCACAGCAGCCGGCGCGCGGCGAGGACGTGACGGCCGTGGTGTCGGTGCCGTTGGAGGACATCGCCAAGGGCGGCACCGCGCGCGTCACCCTGCCGACGGGCCGGACGCTCGAAGTCAAGGTCCCGGCCGGCATGGAGGAGGGGAAGGCCATCCGGCTGAAGGGCCAGGGGCACGAGAGCGCCACGGGTGGCCCGGCCGGGGACGCGATCGTCACGGTCCGCTACGCGCCCCACAAGCAGTTCCACATCGACGGCCGCGACCTCAAGCTCGACCTGCCGGTGACGCTCTACGAGGCTGTGCTGGGCGGCACCGTGCCGGTGACGACCCTCGACGGCACGGTCGAGATCAAGCTGCCGCCGGGCGCCAACAAGGGCCGGACGCTGCGGCTCCGCGGCAAGGGCATGCCCGGCCCCCATGGCGCCGGCGACCTCCTGGTGACGCCGCGCATCGCCCTGCCGGAGCGCCACGATCCCGAGCTCGACGCCCTGGCCAAGCGCCTTCGCGACGAGCATCCCTACGACCCGCGCGCCCGGAGCTGACGGGCGCTCCCGCGCGCTCTGCGGCGGGCGGGGTCACGGCGCGGCGTGCCGCAGGCCGCGGGCATGCCGGGTCAGGGCGCCTCCGCTCCCGCGCTCGATTGCTGGCGGATGCTGTCGCGCAGCGCGCCGGCATTGCGTTCGAGCCAGTCGGCTCCGCGCTCGCTGGTGAGCGCGTAGCCGAACGTGTCGTCGCCCCAGCTGGCGGCGCCGATCGTGTCGGGTCCGTCGACCGCCGTCATCCGCAGCGCATGGGGCGATGCGGCGCGCGACAGGGTCAGGCCGAGGCGGTCGGGACCGTTGCCATAGACCAGGAAGCCTTCGGGGCCGCGTGGCCCGGGCAGCACGCGCCCGCCGATCAGCGTCCAGCCCAGGCGGGCGAAATCCGGGATCCGCGCCGCGGGGTCGACCTTGTGGCGGATCCAGCGCAGGAGCCGGGGTTCGTCGGCGGCGGTCAGCTCGACGGGACGGAGCGCGTCCCCGAGGTAGGTCCTGTGCGCTTCGAGCGCCCGGTCGGCGAGCGAGCGGCTCGCCGCACCGGCAGCGGCCGGCACCGGCCGGATCTCCGTCACGCCGCGCGGCGCCAGGCCGAAACCGTCCGTCCCGAGGCTCGCCAGAGCGCCGAGGACGAAGCCGACCAGGGCCGCGCCGAGCGCGATGACCGCGACCGTGCCGGCCAGCCGGTTCGGAGGCTGGGGGGCCGGAGACGGCCGCAGCGCCTCGGGCTCCGGAGGGGCCGGACGCGGGATCGTTCCGGGTTGGAGCCGCGCCGGCACCGGCTCGAAGAGCACCGAGGCGAACATGGTCCGCAGGCTCTCGTTCTGCCGCTTCCAGGCGTCGATGCGGGCCCGGGCCTGAGGATCCGAGGCGAGGGACTCGGACAGCGCGGCGGCGCGGCTGGGCTCGATCCGCCCGTCCACGAAACCGTTCAGGTCGGCGTCGTCGAAGGCGCTGTCGGCGCTGGTCACGGGGCCGGTCTCACTTGACGAGGCGCAGGTGCGAGGTGGCGCCGAGGCGCGCCCGGTCGTGCTCGCGGGCGGAGCGCCCGGCGACGCCGTGGTCCGCCTTGGTGAGGAGGTCACGCGCCTGGGTCAACCGCGCGAAGACGAGCGCGGCGTCGACCTGCAGCACCTCCGCCACCTGGGCGTAGGCGAGGCCCGCCACGGTCGTCAGCAGCAGCACCTCCCGGAGGTCGAGCGACAGGGCGTCGAGGCGCAGGATGTCCTTGGGGAGGAACGGCAGCGGCGCCGCGGCGGCATCGCCCTCCGCCCCGACGAGCGGCGCCCGGTTGCGCAGGCGGTTCAGCCGGACGAGGGCGGCGAAGCACCACACCGCCAGCGTCGGACCGCGCTTCGGCAGATTCGCCCTGGAGGCCAGCACGATCGTTTCCTGGACGAGATCGTCGGCCGCCGCGGCGGCGTGGCCGCGGACCAGGGCTCGGGCGAATCGCCTGAGGTGCGGGGTAAGCTTTCCGATGTCGTCTGCGAAGCCCGGCATTCTCGGCTGATCCACGGTCGGCGCTGGTTTACGGTTCCTTAATGAACCTACGCCACTGCAACGCACATGCCCATGCCGGTGTCGCAGGATCCGGCAAATTTTAACCGATCGGCCGCCACAATCGTGCCGCCGTTGCAGGCGGGTCACCTTCGCGGCCCTCCCCCCGGAGGACGTCGAGAGGCGCGAGGCTTCCGCAGGGTCAGTTCACGGAAGAGACGAGGTCGCGGCGCTCCGGCCGCGGACTTTCCTCGCGCGGCGACGATGGGCTAAGGAAGTCGAAAGCGCGGACGGCGCTGGCGTGCGCTCCGCGCCGTCCGCGGCCGGCGCGGAGCCTTGGATCACGAGATGTCAGATACGCCCAGCACAGCCGCCGCCTCGGGATCCTCCATCCTCGCCGGCCGGCGCGGCCTGATCATGGGCCTCGCCAACAACCGGTCGATCGCCTGGGGCATCGCCAAGGCGGCCCGCGCCGCCGGGCGCGGAACTCGCCTTCACGTACCAGGGCGAGGCGCTGGAAAAGCGCGTGCGCCCGCTCGCCAAGGAGCTCGACGGCCTCGTCGTCGGCCATTGCGACGTCACCGACGCCGCCTCCATCGACGCCGTCTTCGGCGAGGTCGAGCGCGCCTGGGGCAAGCTGGACTTCATCGTCCATTGCATCGCCTTCTCGGACAAGGACGAGCTGACCGGGCGCTACATCGACACGACGCGAGGAGAACTTCACGCGGTCGCTGGCGATCTCCTGCTACTCCTTCACGGCCGTGGCGCAGCGGGCCGAGAAGCTGATGACGCGAGGGCGGCTCCATGCTGACGCTGACCTATTACGGCGCCGAGAAATGGATGCCGCACTACAACGTCATGGGCGTCGCCAAGGCGGCGCTGGAGGCCTCGGTGCGCTATCTCGCGGCCGACCTCGGCGAGAAGAACATCCGCGTCAACGCCATCTCGGCCGGCCCCATCAAGACGCTCGCGGCCTCCGGCATCGGCGATTTCCGCTACATCCTGCGCTGGAACGAGCTCAACGCGCCCCTGCGCCGCACCGTGACGATCGAGGAGGTCGGCGAGAGTGCCGCCTTCCTGCTCTCGCCCATGTCGCGCGGCGTCACCGGCGAGATCCTGCACGTCGATGCCGGCTACCATGTCGTCGGCATGAAGAACCCGGCCGCGCCCGACATCGCCGTCGAAGGAGGGCGGGCACTGATCACGGCTCCGGCGCCGCGCGGGCCGCGGCGCTTCTTCTTCATCCGCCATGGCGAGACCAGCCTGGAACCGCGAGGGCCGGCTGCAGGGGCAGCGCGAAGCGGCGCTGAACCGCGCTCGGGCGCCGGCAGGCCGCGTCGGCCGGGCTGATCCTGGCGCGACTCCTCGCCGAGCGCGGGCTCGCTCCGGCGTCGCTGCACTTCGTCGCCTCGCCGCTGGCGCGGACCCGCGATACGATGGCGCTCGTGCGCGAGGCCTTCGTGGCCGGCCTGCCGGATTGCGGCATCGAGGAGCGGTTGAAGGAACTGTCCTTCGGCGCCTGGGAAGGGCGGACCTGGGACGACCTCAAGCGGGCCGAGCCGGCCGCGATCGCGGCGCGCCGCGCCGATGCCTGGGGGTTCGTCCCGCCGGGCGGCGAGAGCTACGCCATGCTGCTCGACCGGCTCGAGCCCTGGCTGGCGGCGCTGCCCGCCGATGCCGTCGTGGTGGCCCATGGCGGCGTGGCCCGGGCGCTGATGCATCGCGTGGCGCGGGTCGGACCCGCAGCAGGCGACCCGCGAGGAGATCCACCAGGGCCGCGTGCTGCTGTTCGAGGACGGGCAGGTCCGCTGGATCTGAGCCCGTCGGCGGCGCTGCGCGTCAGCGCCCGTTCATATGCCGGGCGATAGAAACCGGGACGGCGGGACGACGATCCGCAACCCCGCCATGTTGCCGAACCAGGGTTACGCGGGGCGCGGAAACCTCCTATGACCCTGTCGGCCCGGGAGCTGTCCGCGACAGCCTCCGGCCCGGCTGCCGGTCGATGGCCGGCGTCCCGGGAGCAGGATCGGTTCGGGCTGGATCGGATCGGGGGAGCGTCCTCGGGCCCCTCCCGATGATCCTGCCGGCTTTGCAAGCCGGGACCCGGTCGCCGCACGCGACCGGGCTCCGGCCTCCTTGGTCCGCGGGTCACGGGCTTTCGGCCCGCGCCGGCGGTGAAGACGGGCGCAGCAGACGATGAGCGAGACGATCACGGCCGAACGGGACCTCGTGGGCGATCACGCGGCGGGCCCCGCCGGTGCGACGCGTGTTCCGGCGCGGCTGGCGGGCGCGTCGCGGCCCGAGTTCCTGCAGGACGAGATCCTGGCGGAGGTCTTCGCCCGCACCGCGGCCGAGCGACCGACGGCGACGGCCCTGCGGGACCCGACCCGCAGCCTGTCCTATGGCGAGGTCGACCGGCGTGCCGACGCCATGGCGCGTGGGCTCGCGGCGCGGGGACTGGGGCCCCGCAAGGTCGCGGGCCTGTGGATGCAGCGCGGCCTCGACCTGCTGATCGCCCAGATCGCCATCGCCAAGACGGGCGCGGCCTGGCTGCCCTTCGACGCCGACGCGCCCGCCGACCGCGTGGCGGTCTGCCTCGGCGATGCCGAGGCCGTGCTGCTCGTCACCGACGGGGCCTTCGCGGCCGCCCATGGCGCCGGCATGCCGTGCCCCGCCGGCGATCGAGGCCGAACTCGTGTCCGCCGGCGAGGGCACCGCGCCCGTCGACGCGCGGGCCGCCGGGACGGTGCCGGACGACCCCGCCTATCTGATCTACACGTCTGGCTCGACCGGCATGCCCAAGGGCATCGTGGTCACCAACCGCAACATCTGCCACTACCTGCGCGCCGCCAACGCCCTCTACGAGATCTCGGCCGCCGACGTGGTGTTCCAGGGCGCGTCGGTCGCCTTCGACCTGTCGATGGAGGAGATCTGGATCCCCTATCCTGGTCGGGCGCCAGCCTCTTCGTCGCGACGCGCGACATCCTCGGCGAAGCGGATGCGCTGCCGGACGTGCTCAACGACGCGCGGGCGTGACGGTGCTCGACACCGTGCCGACGCTGCTCGGCCTCCTGTCGCGCGACATCCCCTCGCTGCGGCTCATCATCCTGGGCGGCGAAGCCTGCCCGCCGAGCCTCGGCGCGCGCTGGTGCCGCCCCGGACGCACCATCTACAATTCCTATGGGCCGACGGAAGCCACGGTGGTGGCGACGGCGGCGCGGGTCGAGCCGCAGCGAGCCCGTGACGATCGGCGGACCCATCCCGAACTACACCTGCTACGTGGTCGACGACGCAGCTGCGCCTGCTGGACCGCGGGCAGGAGGGCGAACTGCTCATCGGCGGCCCCGGCGTGGCCCGTGGCTACCTGAAGCGCGACGCGCTGACGGCGGAGAAGTTCATCGCCAACCCCTTCGCGCAGGGCGGGCTCGATCCCGTGCTCTACCGGTCCGGCGACGCCGTCGCGATCGACGCGGAGGGCAACATCCTGTTCCGCGGCCGCATCGACGACCAAGTGAAGCTGCGCGGCTTCCGCATCGAGCTCGGCGAGATCGAGTCGCGGATCGTGACCCTGCCGGGCGTGCATCAGGCCGCCGTGGTGCTGCGCCACGACGACGGGCTCGACCAGCTCGTGGCCTTCCTGGTCGGCCAGGAGGCGGCCGCGCTCGACGGCGTGGCGCTGCGGGCCGCGCTGCGGGACGCGCTTCCGCCCTACATGGTGCCGTCGCGTTTCGAGGTGCTGGAGGCCCTGCCTCGGCTGTCGTCCGGCAAGGTCGACCGCAACGCGCTGAAGCGCGTCGCCCTGGCGGCGCGCACCGCCGACGCCCAGGAGGATCCCCGCACGCCGACCGAGGCGGCGCTGCTCGAGGCCGCGCGCGCCGTGCTGCCGGCCGGCGCCATCCCGTTCGACGCCGACTTCTTCACCGACCTCGGCGGCCACTCGCTGCTGGCGGCCCGGTTCGTCTCCGTGGTGCGCCAGACGCCGTCGCTCGCCGGCATCACGCTGCAGGACATGTACAAGGCCCGCAGCCTGCGCGCCATCGGCGGCTCTGGTCGACGGGCGGGCGCCGCGCGAGGGCGCGGGTGCCCCGGCCGACCTCGGCTTCACGCCGCCCCCGCTCCGGCGGCGGTTCCTGTGCGGGCTCGCCCAGGCGCTGGCGCTGCCCTTCATCCTGTCGCTCGCCACCGCCCAATGGCTCGGCGTCTTCGTCTCCTACATGCTGCTCACCACCAGCGAGGCGACGTTCTGGGAGGAATGCCTCTACCTCGTCGGCACCTACATGGTGATCAACATCTTCACCATCGTGTTCGCCATCGCGGCGAAATGGGTCATCCTCGGCCGCATGCGGCCGGGCCGCTATCCGCTCTGGGGCGCGTATTACTACCGCTGGTGGCTGGTCCAGCGCCTGACGGCCCTCACCCATCCCAAGTGGTTCCAGGGCTCGCCCTTGATGCGGCTCTTCATGATCGCGATGGGGGCCAAGGTGGGGCTCGACGCGATCGTGGGCGATCACGAGGCCGGGGCGCTGGACCTCGTCGAGATCGGCCCGCGGGCCAGCGTCGGCGGCAAGGTCAAGTTCGCCAACGCCCGCGTCGAGGGCGCCGAGTTCATCGTCGGCCGCATCACGCATCGGCGCCGACGCCTACGTGGGCACGTCCTGCGTGCTCGAAGAGGGCGTCTCCATCGGCGACGGGAGCCGAACTCGGGGACCTCTGCGCCGTCTCGTCCAACACCGTCATCGGACCCTACGAGATCTGGGACGGGTCGCCGGCGCGCCGCACCGGGCTCGCCGACCCCGCCGAGCGCGACCCCTATCCGGAGGCCTCCGTGCGCCGCCGCACGCTGCTCGGCTTCGGCTACGTGGCGATGCTGCTGGTCATCCCGCCGCTCGGTCTCCTGCCGATCTTCCCGGCCTTCTGGGTGTTCGATCAGCTCGACGACTGGCTGTCGATCCCGGACGTGGACCGCTTCGCCTATCTGGCGTCGCTGCCGCTGCTGGCCTGGCCGACCTCCTTCGTCATGGTGCTGATCTCGGTCGCCTTCATCGCCGCCATGCGCTGGGCCATCCTGCCGCGGGTCAAGGAGGGACGCTATTCGGTGTTCTCCTTCTTCTACCTGCGCAAGTGGACCGTGGCGCTCGCCACCGAGATCACCCTGGAGGTCCTGTCCTCGCTCTTCGCCACGATCTACATGCGCGCCTGGTACCGGCTGATGGGCGCCAAGATCGGCAAGGACGCCGAGATCTCGACCAACCTGTCGGGCCGCTACGACCTCGTCGAGATCGGCGAGAAATGCTTCATCGCCGACGAGGTCGTGCTGGGCGACGAAGAGGTGCGCGAGGGCTGGATGCGGCTCAGCCGCGTCCGCACCGGCGCGCGCGTCTTCGTCGGCAACGATGCCGTCGTGCCGATCGGCTCGGACATCCCGGACGGTGCTCTCATCGGCATCAAGTCGAAGCCGCCCGAGAACGCCGCCATGAAGCCCGGCGACACCTGGTTCGGCACGCCGCCCGATCCGCCTCCCCGTGCGCCAGCGCTTCGACGGCGGCGGCGCCAACTGGACCTACGAGGCGCCGCGGTGGAAGAAGGCCATGCGGGCGGTCTTCGAGGCCGTCCACATCTCGCTGCCCACCATGCTGTTCATCGTGTTCGGCACCTGGTCGGTGCAGTGGCTCGGCCCCAAGGTGCTGGACGGGCTGTACGTCCAGGTCTGCGTGCTGTTCGTCGTGCTGTCGCTGCTCATCTCCGTCACCATGACGGTCATCGTCATCGGCGTGAAATGGGCCACGATGGGGCGCTACGAACCCACCACCCAGCCGATGTGGTCGTTCTGGGCGATGCGGACCGAGGCGGTCGCCGTGATGTACTGGGGCCTCGCCGGCCGCGTGCTGCTCGAACACCTGATGGGCACGCCCTTCCTGCCCTGGGTGCTCCGGCTGTTCGGCGCGCGGTTCGGCAAGGGCGTGTGGATGAACATGACCGACATCACCGAGTTCGACTGCGTCTCGGTGGGCGACTTCGTGTCCATCAACTCCCTGGCGGCGCTGCAGACGCACCTCTACGAGGACCGCGTGATGAAGGTCGGTCGGGTCCGGATCGGCGAGGGCGTCACGGTGGGGGCCGGGTCGACCGTCCTCTACGACACGCATGTCGGCGACTTCGCCCGGCTCGGGCCGCTGACGCTGGTGATGAAGGGCGAGGCCATCCCGCCCCATTCCGAATGGGTCGGGGCGCCCGCCGAACCCAAGGGCGCGGCAGCCGCGGCGGCGGCGGCGCAGGCGGCATGACGGCGGCGCGGCGCCCCACCGGCGGGTGACGTCGGCGGACCCGCTTGCCCGCGCGGCCGAACGCGTGGACAAGGCGGGGCAGGGGGCGCATGCGCCGCGCCCCGCGTGACCTTCAGCCGGCCTCGATCCCCATGTCCCACAACACCTTCGGTCACCTGTTCCGCGTCACCACCTTCGGCGAGAGCCATGGGCCGGCCCTGGGCTGCGTGATCGACGGCTGCCCGCCCGGCCTCGAGATCTCCGAAGAGCTGATCCAGGCGCGACCTCGATCGCCGCCGCCCCGGCCAGTCGCGGTTCACGACCCAGCGGCGCGAGCCCGACCGGGTCCGCATCCTGTCCGGGACCTTCGCGGAGGGCGAAGCCCCGCCGCGCACGACCGGCACGCCGATCGCGCTCATGATCGAGAACACCGACCAGCGCTCCAAGGACTACGGCGACATCAAGGACGCGTACCGCCCCGGTCACGCCGACTTCACCTACGATGCCAAATACGGCATCCGCGACTATCGCGGCGGCGGCCGGTCATCCGCGCGCGAGACGGCGGCCCGCGTCGCCGCGGGGGCCGTGGCGCGCCGCGTCCTCCCCCAGGTGGAGGTGCGCGGCGCGCTCGTGCAGATCGGACCGCATCGCATCGACCGCGTCCCGCTGGGACTGGGAGGAAGTGTCCCGCAACCCCTTCTTCTGCCCGGACCCGGTGACGGCCGGCATCTGGGAGGGCTACCTCGATGCGGTCCGCAAGGCGGGCTCGTCGGTCGGCGCCGTGGTCGAGGTCGTGGCCGAGGGCGTCCCGGCCGGCTGGGGGGCGCCGATCTACGGCAAGCTCGACGCGGAGATCGCGGCCGCCTTCATGAGCATCAATGCCGTGAAGGGCGTCGAGATCGGCGACGGCTTCGCGGCCGCGAACCTGACGGGCGAGCAGAATGCCGACGAGATCCGCCGCGGCGCCAACGGCGAGCCGGTGTTCCGCTCGAACCACGCCGGCGGTCTCCTCGGCGGCATCTCGACCGGCCAGCCCATCGTGGCGCGCTTCGCCGTCAAGCCGACCTCGTCGATCCTCACGCCGCGCGAGACCGTCGACCGGAGCGGCGCCGAAGTCTCGATCCTAACCAAGGGCCGCCACGACCCCTGCGTCGGCATCCGGGCCGTCCCGGTCGGCGAGGCCATGATGGCCTGCGTGCTGGCCGATGCCTTCCTGCGCCACCGCGGCCAGGTGGGGCAGGGCCCGACGTGGCCGTTCCTGGGCTGAGGAGCCCGGCATGATGCAGCGGATTTTAGCATCGCTAAAATACGTCGTCGTTTCAGTTTGCCTGAAAGGCCGCGCCTGTTAAGACGGCGGGATGAAGCTGTCCGAGTGGCTGAAGCGCAATGCCGTCCCACGCTCGTCCTTCGCGCGGCGGATCGGCGTGACGCCCGGCGCCGTCACGCAGATGTGCGCGCCGGCGGCGTGGGTGTCGCGGGACACGGCCGAACTCATCCTGCGCGAGACGAACGGCGGCGTGACGCCGAACGATTTCCTCTCCCACCTCTTCCCTGCCGCCCCCGATGGAGCCAAGACGATGAGCGATCAGACTGCCGTGATGGAGGCGATCGACGCGATCGCGCGGGGCGAGATCGTCGTGGTGACGGACGACGACGATCGCGAGAACGAAGGCGACCTCATCATCGCCGCCCAGCATTGCACGACCGAGAAGATGGCCTTCATCATCCGGAACGGCTGCGGCATCGTCTGCGTGCCCGATGACGGGCGCCGAAGCGCGTCGCCTGCACCTGTCCCCCATGGTGGCGGCCAATGACGCGCCGCTCGGCACGGCCTTCACGGTCTCGGTCGACGTCCGCCACGGCATGACCACCGGCATCTCGGCCGAGCAGCGCGCCAACACGGCGCGGGCGCTGTCGAACGGCAACATGGGCGCGGGCGACTTCGTCCGCCCCGGCCACATCTTCCCGCTGATCGCGCGGGACGGCGGCGTCTTGATGCGCTCCGGCCATACCGAGGCGGCGGTGGACCTGTGCCGCCTCGCCGGCCTGCCGCCCGTCGCCGTCATCTGCGAACTCGCCAACGACGACGGCACCGTGATGGTCGGCCCCCAGATCGAGAGCTTTCGCCGGCAAGCATGGCCTCAAGCGGATCTCCGTCGCCGACCTCATCGCCTACCGGCAGGCCCGCGAGAAGCTCGTCGAGCGCGTCGCGACCTTCCCGGTCAAGACCGCGGTCGGCGAGATGACGGGCTACGCCTATACGACGCCCTTCGACCAGGTTCAGCATTTCGCCTTCGTGTACGGCCGCATCGGCGACGGGCGCGCCGTCCCGGTGCGGCTGCACCGCGCCGACATCGTCAAGGACGTGCTGGGCGGCAACACGATCGTCAACCAGGCGCTGGAGCGGTTCTCCGCCGAGCGCCGCGGTGTGCTGGTCTACCTGCGCGACGGGACCGCCGGCGTGCCGGTGTCGTCCCTGTCGCCCGAGGAAGGCTCCGAATCCAGGCGCGTCAGCCAGTGGCGCGAGATCGGCGTCGGGGCGCAGATCCTGCGCGACCTCGGCATCGGCTCGATCAAGCTGCTCACGTCGAGCGAGCGGACCTATGTGGGCCTGTCGGGCTTCGGCATCGAGATCGCCGCGACGGAGGCGCTGGGCGGCTGACGCGCGCCGTCAGCCTCGGGCCGCGGCCCCGCCGGGCGCCAGCGGCACCGGCACGGCGCGGGGCGGGGCGGACGCGGCGCGGAGCCGGTCATAGGCCGCCCGGACGACCTCCGGACCGTAGGTCCGCTCGAGGCGCCGGACGGTGAAATGGCCCGCGCGCGAGGCGCTGGTAGTGGTCCATGAAGGCCGCGTTGATGCCCGCTCCCGCGATGGCGCCGATGACCGGGACCGCCTGGGCGACGAATTTCTGCGTCACCACCAGGCCGAACCGCGACGCGATCTGGCCGATGAGCCGCGACAGGACCGGTGCGGCCTCGTCGGCGATGCCGCGGGACAGGATGTGGCGCGCGGCCTCGGTGACGGATTTGGCCAGCAGGGCGCGGACGGCGAAATAGCTGCTCTCTCCGAGGCCGGCCTCCCGCCCGCTCCCGAGCGCGAAGACTTCGAGGCAGCTCAGCACCGCCGCGGGGTCGTCGAGGTCCTCCCCCTCGCGGCGCGCGATGTCGGCCACCGACCGCAGGATCAGCGTCGTCGAGAGCGGCAGTTCGAGGGGCAGGGTGACGAGGCCGAAGGCGCCGCCCACGGCGCCCGAGGCCGCGACGGCGGCGAGGTGCATCCGGTTCCTCGGCGGCGAGATCCCGACGGCGGGCGGCAGCGACTTCACGGCGCCCCGCAGCGCGAACCGCAGGGCCGAACCCGCGGCCTTGTTGGCCGTTTCGGCGACGCGCGCCGGCAGGAGGTCGCCCGCGAATCCGAGCTGGCGCCCGACGAGGCCGGACAGCTGGGCCGCGAAACTCGAGCCTTCGAGCGCCTCGACGGCCTCGGCCAGAGCCGCCTCGTCCTCGGGCGAGAGGGCCGTCGTCCGTGTCAGCGCGCCCGCCGGGCCCGCGTCCTCGCCCGGCGTCATCACGGGCAGCCCCTCGTCGCCTCGCCGCTCCGGCCCATCCACCATGCTTGCGCCCTTCCCTTCGCGGGCCGCCCCCGCAGGCTCCCGGCTGTCCGGGGAATCCCGACGGGAAGACGCGCGAGCCGGGGAGGCGGTTCGCTGGCGGCATCGGGAAAGCCGGGCCTTGCGGCGCCGGGCGCAGTGGGGCAGCCTCCCGGCGAGCCTCCGCATGGCGCGGAGTGCACCACGCGAGGCCAGGTCATGTCGCGCAAAGCTCTCCTCGTGGCCGCGGCGGTGGTCGGGGCCGGACTCCCGACCGCCCGGGCGGCCGAGCCCGTCATGGTGCAATGCGGCCGCGAGTACCAGGCGGCAAGGACCGCCGGGACGCTGAACGGCCAGGACTGGAACCAGTACCGCACCGCCTGCGCGGCCCGGCTGAAGGCCGGGACCCCGGCCGAAGCTCCGGCCGCGGCCGTCCCCGTGACGGCGGCGGCTCCCGCCACCGGCCGCACCCGCTCCGGCACCAGCACCGGCGGTGGCGTCCGGCGGCATGGCCGCCATGCATGTCCGCCAGAAGCAGTGCGGCGCCGAATGGCGCGCCCAGAAAGCCACGCTCGTCGTCCAGACGCCGGGGCTGACCTGGCCGCGGTTCTGGAGCCAGTGCAACGCCCGGCTCAAGGCCGCCCGCTGAGGCGCGGGTGCGTGGCGCCCGTCACACCGCGTAAGCGTAGGCGGCGACCGCCGAACCCAGTACGCCGAGCACGATCGAGGCCTGCCACGGCCAGCGCCGGCCGCGCATGATGATCGACAGCGTCGCGACCGCGATCCCGACATGGAGCAGGGTCACGCCCACCGTCAGGACGTGGTGGCGTTTCTCGTGCCGTTCGCCGGCCTGCAGCAAGGCCTCGCTGCTCGCGGTCGAGCTCCTCGGCCTTGGAGCTTGGTGGCCTCGCTGTCCGTCTCGTAGCCGCGCGCCTTGGCGGTGAAGGCCTCGTCCTGCGCCGGGTTGGCGGTCCTGGCGATGTCGTACATGTTCTTCTTGATGCTCTGGGCCTGGAAGTAGGACCAGCGGTCAGTGGCGCGGTTCTGCAGCAGAACCGATTCGCTCTTCTTCGACAGTGCGGTCCCGCTCTCGACCGTCTCGAGGCTGCCGATCGTCGCCGCCACGACCGCCAGGATGGCGATGGTGACCGACACCTTGGTGAGCAGCGGGTCGCCGCTGTGGGCCGCGTGTTCGGCGTGTTCGCGTCGCTCCAGATGTTCGGTCGTGGCGTCTTCCATCTCGTTCTCCTCCGCGGCACGGCGGCCGGCGCGCATGGACAGCGCGCGTGCCGCTCACCTATAAGCGCATCCGTGCGGCCCGGGGCGCGCCTACGGCGCTCGCGCACGATTCGGTCAACTCAGCGAAGGGCAGGCTCCATGCAGGGCGAGGTTGCGGCGACGGAGCAGGTGTTCTCGGCGCAGAGGCGCGCCATGGTGGACGGCCAGATCCGGACCTTCGACGTGACGGACGCGCGCGTGATCCGCGCCTTCGACATCACGCCGCGCGAGACGTTCGTACCGGACGAGCTCAAGCGCCTTCTGCTATTCCGACGCGATGCTCACCCTCCGGTCGAGCGAGACCGGCGAGCCCATCCGCACCGCGATGCAGCCCATGCATCTCGCCCGGATGCTCCAGGGCGTCGACCCGGCGCCGGATGCCCATGTGCTGGTCGTGGCGGGCGGCAGCGGCTACGCCGCCGCGCTTCTCGCGGAGCTCTGCGGCAGCGTCGTGACGCTCGAATCGGACCCGAGCCTCACCGCCATGGCGGCCGAGACGGTGGTGAAGTCCTCTCGAGGCCGCGTCACGGCCGTCACGGGACCGCTGGTCGACGGCTACCCGGACGGCGGGCCCTACGACGTCGTGCTGGTGCTCGGGGGGGTCGAAGCCAACCTCGACAAGCTCTTCGGGCAGCTCAAGCCCGGCGGAACGCTGGCCGCCGTCGAGACCTCGCCGGTCAGCAACGGGCGCCGGTCCGGGCGCGTGATGCTGTATCGCGAGACGGACGGCGAAGTGAGCGGACGCCCGCTCTTCGACGCGACCGTGCCGGTGCTGCCCGGGTTCGCCGCGGAGCCCCGCTTCGTCTTCTGACCGCCGCGGGCGCGTCGCGCGCTCGTCCGGCAGCCCCGTCGATCCGTCGGCGGGGCTTTGTCGATCGAAGGGCCATCCTGGGCGGCTGTGTCGCATTTTTGCGGCAGATCCTGGAATTGAGCGGGCGGCGCCGGCCATCGCGCACCCAGACGCGGCGTCAGGGAGTATGATGCCGCCTCGGGCGCATCAGCGTAAGTCTTGGGATGCGTCTGCAGCGTAACGCGGCGTGCCCCTTCCAGCGCAGCGCCACCGGCGTCGAGGTCTGAAGATGAGTCGTTCCATCGCCCCTGGCAGTTCCGCGATGCCCCGTGGGGCGAGGCGGCTGCGCATGCGGCCCACCATGGCGGCCCTCGCGGTTTCCGGGATGGTGGCGTCGGTCGCGGCAGGGACGGCACGGGCGGAAACGCTGAGCGACGCGCTGTCCAAAGCCTATTTCAACAACCCGAACCTCAACGCCCAACGGTCGACGACGCGCGCCGCCGACGAAAACATCCCGATCGCCAATTCCGGCTACATGCCGCACGTCACCGCGTCGGGCGACCTCGGCGCCCAGTACGAGAGTTTCACCGGCCCTTCGGGCGTGAGCTCGCTCGGCGGCGGCACCTCATCGTCGCTGAGCGGGGCCGGCACCACGACGACCGGCACCACCACGACCGGCACGACGACGTCCCCGGGCAGCACGGTCGCCGGCACGGGCAGCGGCGGCACGTTCGGCCTCGCCAACTCGGTCTCGGGCTCGAACGGCACCTCGGGCCGCAGCATCGCGACGGGCAACAACCTGGTCACGACCGACGGCACCACCATCCCGCGCGGCGCCGGCCTCAGCGTGACGCAGACCCTGTTCGACGGTCTGCGCACCACCAACAACATCAAGTCGGCCGAATCCAACGTCTTCGGCAGCCGCGAGACGCTGCGCAACGTCGAGCAGAGCGTGCTGCAGAGCGGCGCGCAGTCCTACATGGACGTGCTGCGCGACACCGCGATCCTCGACCTGCGCAACTCCAACATCAAGGTCCTGGAAGAGCAGCTCCGGCAGACGCAGGACCGCTTCAAGGTCGGCGAGGTGACGCGGACCGACGTCGCGCAGGCCGAGGCCAGCGTCGCGGGGGCGCGTGCCGACTACTTCGCGGCCCAGTCGCAGCTGCAGAACTCGATCGCGAGCTTCCGGCAGGTGATCGGCGAGCAGCCGACGCGGCTCGAGCCCGCCCGGCCGCTCGACCGCGGCATCCCGCCCTCGCTCGAGAATGCCATCGCGGTCTCGCAGATCGAGCATCCCTCGATCCAGGCCGCCCTCCATTCGGTCGACGTAGCGTCGCTGCAGGTGAAGATCGCCGAAGGCGCGCTCTACCCCACCCTCACGCTCAACGGCTCGGCGCAGCAGCGCTACGACGTCAGCAACGTCGGCAATACCCATGCCTTCGTGGGCTCCATCGTGGGCTCGCTGTCGGTCCCGATCTACGAGGGCGGCGCCTCCTACGCGACGATCCGGCAGGCCAAGGAACAGCTCGGCACGGCCGAGTTCCAGGTGGACGTGTCGCGCGACAACGTCCGCGCCGCCGTGATCTCGTCCTGGGGCCTGCTCGTCTCGTCCAAGGCCGCCGTCCAGGCCGACCAGGCCCAGGTCAATGCGGCGGAGATCGCCCTGAACGGGACGCGCGAGGAGGCGCGGGTCGGCCAGCGCACCACGCTCGACGTGCTGAACGCCCAGCAGACGCTGCTCAACGCCCGCGTCCAGCTCGTCGGCGCGCAGCGTGATCGCGTCGTCGCCACCTATGCCATCCTGGCCTCCTGCGGCCGCCTGTCGGCCTCGGGCCTGAGCCTGAAGCTTCAGCCCTACAACCCGACCGTCCACTTCGATCAGGTCAAGGACAAGTGGTTCGGCCTGCGCACGCCGGACGGACGCTGAAGCCCCGGCCCGGCGGTCCTTGTCCACGGAACTTCGACGCCTGCGGCTTGTTTGCACTCAAAGCTCGACGTAGTCCTTAAGGACAGGTTTACGCCGCAATCTCGGCGGCGTTCTCGACCTGAACCGAGCCCCGTATCGCGTAAGAAGGTTCTCAGGCCATGACCGCTGCCAGCGCCTATCCCCCCGAATCGTCAGAGGGACGGCCGTCCGAGCCCTCCATGGAGGACATCCTGGCCTCGATCCGTCGGATCATTGCCGACGACCAGAACCAGGGCGGCAAAGCGGCGTCGACCGGCAACGGTTCGCGTCGCCCCGTCGGGCAGGCCGCCGAGGAGGATCGTGCCACCCCCGCTCGCGCCCGCTCGCCCTACGACGACGTGCTCGACCTCGCCCGCCTGGTGCCCTCGGGGGACCGGGCCGGCCAGCACCATGGCGACGGAGAGGGGGCCGCGGCGCCCTACCAGGTCCCCGTCGCGCAAGCCTACGAGGCCCCCACACCCGTGTCTCCGTTCCCCGCGGCTGCGGAGCCCCGGGCCGCGTCGACGGACGTCGCCGCCGTTCAACCTGCCGTGGACCATGACCATGACCGCCTGGAGCCTCTGGCCGAGGTGGGACAGTCGGTGTCCAGCTTGCGTGCTCGCCTGCCCGAGCCGGCTGGGCGGAGTGCAGCGCAGGAGGATCACGACATGCTCGACCATCCCGTCCCCGCCCTGAGCGACGAATCCGAGGAAGACCTCCTCTCGGCCCCGCTCGGGGCCTCCGTGATGTCGGCCTTCGAGACCCTGGCCGCCACCGTGGTGCTGCAGAACACGCCCATGCTGGAGCGCGTCATGCGCGACCTGCTGCGGCCGATGCTGAAGACCTGGCTCGACGACAACCTGCCGGGCCTCGTGGAGCGCCTGGTGCGTGGCGAGATCGAGCGCGTGGCGCGCGGCGGCCGCGGCTGAAACCTTCGCCCCGTCGGCCGCCGGACCCCTGGGTTCGGCAGCCCGGACACCAGCCTCCGCGGGGTCGCCGCGGAGGCTTTTTGTTGTCTGCCGGCCGCGTCCGCCCCGCCGCCGCCGGCTTCCGACACCCGCCGGCCCCGCGAGCCTTCGGCGCGCTCCCCCGATCCGCTTCATCCGGCGCCGCCGAATCGCCTTCCGGCCGCCGTTGCTGCAACGCGGCCTCGTCCCCGAGGTCTCGACACAGCAGAGTTCGCCCGCGCTGCCGCGCCGATGCTGAATCGGCGTTCACGACGATGCGAAGTTCTAGGTGCGTTGCCTCACGACATCGGTTCAGCTTGTGAACGTGGCTTTCCAGCAACAAGTCTGAAGGATCCCAACTCGGCCCGATTGGGGCGGTTCAGACGCCGCTATTCAGCCATAAACCGACCGCTACTCTCCCCCACCGTTAGCGGGTCGTCGATCGTAGGCGACATGAACGGGAGATGACCGGCATCGCCGGGCGCTCCCGGGGTGGCGAAGCCGAAGGAGCGATGCGATGGGCGTGCCGTGTCAGCGGGGCAGGAGGACAGGGTTGATGGAGGCCTTTCGCGCTTCTCGTCGATGCGCTCCCACCACGCCTGCGCCGATCGCGTTCCGTTTTGCCGCAACCTGCCGTCGCGGTTGAGTTTCTGATCCATGCCGATGTTCCGTCGCGTCGCCTTCCTGCTCCTGGCCGCCCTCCTGCTGGGCCGGGCCGCCCCGGTCGCGGCCTTCGACGGCTCGGACGCTCCGGTCGACGACAAGTCCTCGCCGCTGGCCGTCTTCAAGAACGCCTCGCAGGCGTTCCGCCAGGGCATGGATGGCTATCGCTCGGGCAACTACAAGACCTCCGTCGAGGCCTTCGAATATGCGGCCGCCAACGGCAACCCGCTGGCGCGCTGGAAGCTCGGACGCATGTATGCGGTCGGCGACGGTGTCCCGCAGGACGACGACAAGGCCTACCGTTACTTCTCGCAGATCGTGAACAACTACGACGAGGAGGATGGTGACCGGCGCGACCTGTCCGTCGTCTCCAACGCCTTCGTGGCGGTCGGGGTCTACAGCCTGAACGGCCTGCCCAAGACCGGTGTCAAACCCGATCCCGAGCGGGCCCTGGAGATGTTCCAGTATGCGGCGCTGAACTTCGGCAATGCCGATGCGCAGTACAACCTTGCCCGCCTGTACCTCGACGGCGCCGAGGGGGTCGTCAACAAGGACTCCCGCCAGGCCGTGCGATGGCTGGCCCTCGCGGCCGACAAGGGCCACCTGCAGGCGCAGGCGCTGCTGGGCCACATGCTGTTCAACGGCTTCGAGGGCATGCCGCCGCAGCGCGCCAAGGGACTGATGTGGCTCACCGTGGCGCGGGACGCCGCAGCGGCCAGCAAGGATCCCAAGGACGCCTGGATCGGCGACCTCTACGCCAAGGCCGCCATGTCGGCGTCGGACAGTGATCGCCAGGTGGCATCGCTGTACCTCGACGAGCACCACAAGCGGAACTGAGGCCCGCGCCTCACGCGGTCCCGGCCAGCACGGCGGCCGGGAGGACGCCGAACAGGTCCGCGGCGGAGACCTCGCCACCGCCATGGAAGGTCCGGCCGGTGAACACGTCGGTCCAGCGCCCGGCCGGCAGAGCCACGGTTGTCTCCGGGTCGAACTCCCGCCCCTCGCGGCGCCCCGGGAAGCGGGCGACCGCCACCAGGATCGCGTCGCCGCCCGCCTGACGCCGGAACGCGCAGACGCTGTCGCGGTCCGGGCCCGAGGCCGTCACCGCCTCGTAGCTGCCGTCGGCGAAGAGCGCGGCATGATCCCGCCGGAAGCCCAGCAGCGCCGCCGTCACGGCGAGCTTCACCCGTCCGTCCCGCCAGGCCTCGCGATAGCGCGCGAAGGCCGAGGCGCGGTCGCCTTCGAGCTCGGCCCGCACGGCGTCGAGGGCCGCGCTCCGGCCGGCGAAGTCCACCGGCCGGCGATTGTCGGGATCGACCATGGAGAAATCCCACAGCTCGCAGCCCTGGTAGATGTCGGGCACGCCGGGGATCGTCAGCTTCAGCACGGTCTGGACCACGCTGTTGCTCGCCCCGAGTTCGGCGATGCGCCGCAGGAACGGCAGGGCCGCCGCCCAGAAGGCGTCCGCCCGCTCGCCCGTCAGCATGCGGTCGATGAAGGCCAGCGTCGCGGCCTCGTAGGTCGTGTTGGGATCGGCCCAGGTGGAATGGACCTTGGCCTCGCGCATGGCCTTGGTCATGGCGCCCTTGAGCCGTTCCACGTAGACGGCCAGGACCTCCGGGTCGCGCGGTTCGGCGAGCAGTTCGACCGGGCAGGTGCCGACGATCAGCTGCAGCAGCGCGTATTCGTCGTTGCGGTCCGGCTGCCGGTCGGGGTCGGCCTCGGCCGGCGCGGGGCTCAGCACGCGGCCCCACTCGGTGACGACCTCGGCCCACAGGTCCGGGAACTCGGAAAGCGCGGCGAGGCGCGCCCGCGTGTCCTCGCCGCGCTTGGTGTCGTGGGTCGAAGTCGTCAGCATGGAATGGGGCCAGTGCTCGGCCCGCTCGGCATTGGCGGTGTGGAAGGCCCGGAGCGGACGGCCGAAGGCCGTCGGGTGGCCGCCGACCTCGTTCAAGGCGATGAAGCGGTTGAAACGGTAGAAGGCGGTGTCCTCGAGACCCTTGGCGGTGACGGGCCCCGTATATTGCTGGAACCGCATCGCGGCATGCAGCACGGCGTTTCGGCTGAGGCCGCTCTTCGGCCCCGCCACGAGGTCGCCGCTCAAGAGGTCGTAGAGGAAGGTGAAGACGCTGGCGTCGATGGCGGTCTCGGTGCGCCGGGCTCCCTTGATGGCGATGTCGAGCGAGCGCCGGTCCTCCGTCGTCGGCACGCCGTGGAAGTCGAGGTAGGTGCGGTAGATCGGGAAGTTCGCCACCACTTCGCGCAGGGCGCGGCGCAGCAGGTTGCGGGTGAAGTCCGACGTCTTGGGATGGCGCCGGGCGATGCGGGTGATCTCGCGGGCGAGGCTGTTGAGCTCGCTCGCCATCTCGTTGTCCATGATGCGCTTCTTGCTCGCGCGCAGGATTTTGGAGAACGGATCGAGGTCGCCGGCGAAGTCGCCGTAGATCCGCGAGAAGCTCGCCTCGCCCGCCGGGTCGATCAGCACGGCGAGCAGCTGGTTCGTCACCTCGTAGCCCGTGGTGCCGTCGACCGGCCAGTCGGCACGCAGCGCTTCCCCGGGGCCGAGGATCTTCTCGACGACGAGATAGGCGGAACGGCCTTCCCGGTCTGGCGCCCGGGCGCGCAGCCGCTCGAGGTAGCCCTTGGGATCGAGCAGGCCGTCGATGTGGTCGATGCGGAGCCCGTCGATGGTGCCGTCCCGCAGCATCGTGGCGACCAGGCGGTGGGCGTGGTCGAACACCGCCGGCAGCTCCATGCGCAGGCCGGCGAGGTCGTTGATGTTGAAGAAGCGGCGGTAGTTGATGTCGTCCGCCGCGGTGCGGAAATGCGCCGCACGCCAGGACTGCTGCCCGATCAGCGCGTCGAGCCGGCGCCAGCTCCTGGCGTCTCCCGGCGTGCCGTTGAACTGCGCCACGGCCTGCGCGATCGCGTCGCCGAGCGCGGGCTGCTCGCGTACGGCGTTGACGAGGTCGGCCTTCAGGCTCTCGGCCCGCCGCAGCACCTGCGGACGCCAGGCCGGCAGGCCCGAGAACCCATCCCCGATGCGATCGAGCGTGTCGTCGTCGTCGCCCAGGATCTGCCCGTAGTGGATCGGGCAGATGGGCAGCCTATGGGTGTCGTAGGCCCACACCGCGAAGGACCCCGTCGCGGCATCGAACTTCAGCACGAGCTTGCCCTCGGCGATCTCGGCGCCGTACTGGCCGCCCAGGATCGGCACCAGGAGCTTGTCGTGGAGATAGGCCTGATCGGATTCCCAATCGATGTCGAACCAGCCCGCGTAGGCCGAGTCCTGCCCCCATTCGAGCACGTCGAGCCAGAACGGATTGTCGGCCCCGCCGACGCCCATGTGGTTCGGCACGAAGTCGAGGATCTGCTTCAGGCCGGCCGCCTTCAGCGCCGCCGACATGGCGGCGAAGCCCTTGGCGCCGCCGAGTTCGGGATTGAAGACATTGTGGTCGGTGATGTCGTAGCCGTGCGTCGAACCCGGGCGAGCCTTCAGGTACGGGGACGCGTAGAGGTGGCTCACGCCGAGTTTCGCCAGATAGGGGGCGAGCGCCGCCCCCTCGTCGAAGCCGAAGTCGGGCGTGAACTGCAGGCGGTAGGTGGCGCGGGGCGTCACGGGCATCATCCTCGGACAAAGGGGGGCGGCAGGGAAAGGCGCGAGACCCGCTCCCGGTTCACCCGGAGCTGTGGATGGACCAGCGCACCGCCCAGGGACCGAGCGTCGAGGCGTCGGCGTCGCCATCGCGCCAGATCTCGCGGCCCGGGGCCGGGCCGAACCCGGTCTGCGGGTCCGCCTTGAGGTTGGCGTCGAGCCGCAGCGCCACGCCGTCCTCGGTCGTCCAGGTCACGCTGACGGCCTGGCGGCCGACCACCGTGTGGTCGCCCGCATGCGGGCCCATGGCGCCGACGAGCGGGGCGATGCGCTCGCGCCGGAGCGCCAGCAGCGCGCGCGTCCGCGCCAGCGCCTCCGCATGGCCGGGACGGGACGGGGCCGACCAGTCGAGCTTGGCGGAGCGGAACGTCTGCTCCGCCGTCGGGTCGGGGATGCGCTCGCGCGCCGCCTCGTCGCGGAAGGCCGGGAAGTGCCGGAACTCGGCCCGCCGGCCGTTGCGGACCGCTTCGGCGAGGTCGCCGGAGAAGTCGCAGAAGAACGGAAAGGGAGAGGCCGCCTCCCATTCCTCGCCCATGAACAGCATCGGCACCTGCGGCAGCAGGAGGTAGACGGCCGAGACGGCACGGACGGCCTCGGGCGGCGCGAAGGCGGGGAGGCGGTCGCCGAAGGCCCTGTTGCCGACCTGGTCGTGGTTCTGGATGAAGGCCACGAAGGCCGTCGGCGGGAGCTGCCCGGAGGGTTCGCCGCGCGGGCTGCCGCGGAAGGGCATGACCTCGCCCTGGAAGGCGAAACCCTGCGCCAGGGCGCGGCCGAGCTTGTCGGTGTCGCCGACGTAATCGGCGTAATAGCTGTCCCCCTCGCCCGATGCCGCGACATGCAGCACGTGGTGGACGTCGTCGTTCCATTGCGCGGTGTAGCGCTCGGCGCGCCCGCCGTCCGAGCGCAGCAGGCGGCTCGCGGCATTCTCCTCGTTCTCCAGGATCAGGTGCAGCGGCCGGTTCAGCGTGGCGTGGCGCGCCCGCACGGCGAGTTCGTGCAGGATGTGGGGCTGCGTCTCGTCGATGATCGCGTGGACGGCGTCGAGCCTCAGACCGTCGAGATGGAACTCCTCGATCCAGTAGAGCGCGTTGTGGACCGCGAAGTCGCGGACCGGTCCGCTCGCCGGCCCGTCGTAGTTCACGGCCGCGCCCCAGGGCGTGTGGTGCCGTTCGGTGAAGAACCCGGGAGCGTAGGCCGACAGGTAATTCCCGTCCGGCCCGAAGTGGTTGTAGACGACGTCCAGGATCACCGAGATCCCCTTGCCGTGCGCCGCGTCCACGAAGGCCTTGAAGTCTTCCGGGCGGCCGTAGCTCGAGTCCGGTGCGTAGGGCAGGACGCCGTCGTAGCCCCAGTTGTGACGACCCGGAAAGTCGCTGACCGGCATGATCTCGACGGCGTTGACGCCGAGCGCGACGAGATGGTCGAGCCGGTCGATGGCGGCGCGGAACGTGCCCTCCGGCGTGAACGTCCCGACATGCAGTTCGTAGAGGACGGTCTCGTGCCACGGCCGCCCGGTCCAATGCGCGTCGCACCAGCGGTACTGGGTCGGATCGATGACTTCGCTCGGGCCGTGAACGTCCTGGGGCTGGAAGCGCGAGGCGGGGTCCGGCACGAGCTGGCCGCCGGGCAGCTGGAAACGGTAGAGCGTCCCGGGTTCCGCGTCGCGCAGCACGCATTCGTGCCAGCCCTGACCGATCCCGGCCATCGGGAGCGGCGCGCGCCCCTCGATGGCGAGGGCGATCTCGGCGTGGGCGGGCGCCCAGAGCCGGAAGCGGGTGCCGATGTGGGCGGCCCATTGGGCGCCGTGCGGCATGAAGTGGGAACGGAACGTTTCGGTCAAGGGTCGGACCCGCCTCAAGGTGGCCTCCGGTCGACGGGACCGGAGGCTCGGCGCGGGAGGAACGGTTTTCGCCCCCACGCCTGGTGTCAATTCATGCGACCCATCAGGGTCGCGGCCGCCGGAGCCGCCGCGACCCTCGGTCTCACTCCTTGTCGCGATCGGCGGCCTCTGGGTCGACCTCGGGCGCCGGCGCCTTCGTGTTCAGGCGCAGCAGCACGAGCCCGCGCGAGGGCACCGGGCAAGTCTCCCCGATGGGGAACTCCTGCTCGGGCTTCTGCCCGTCGTTGGTGTCGATCAGCCGCGTCCAGCTGACGCCGTCCTTGCAGTCCGGCACCGTGAACGCGATGGCGTCGCGACCGGCATTGACGGCGATCATCAGCGTGGAATGATCGCCGTCCTGCGGGACGGAGTTCATCTGGGCCCGCCCGTCCATCAGCATGCCGACGCAGTGGAGCGCCGAATCGGTCCAGTCGCCGATCTCGCATTCCTTGCCGTCCGAGCGGATCCAGGTCACGTCCTTGACGCCGTGCACCTCGTCGAAGCGCCCCGTGTAGAACCGGTTGCGGCGCAGCACCGGATAGCGGTGGCGCAGCGCGCCGAGCTTGCGGGTGAAATCGAGCAGGGTCTGGCCGTCCTCGCTGAGGTTCCAGTTCACCCAGCCGATCTCGCTGTCCTGGCAGTAGGCGTTGTTGTTGCCGCCCTGCGTGCGCCCGAACTCGTCGCCGGCGACGATCATCGGCGTCCCCTGGGCGAGCAGCAGCGTCGACATGAAGTTGCGCATCTGCTTGTTGCGCAATTTGATGATGTCGGGATCGTCGGTCTCGCCCTCGGCACCGCAGTTCCAGGAGCGGTTGTCGGAATTGCCGTCGTTGTTGTCCTCGCCGTTCGCCTCGTTGTGCTTCTCGTTGTAGGAGACGAGGTCCTTCAGCGTGAAACCGTCGTGGGCGGTGATGAGGTTCACGCAGGCCCAGGGGCGCCGGCCCTCGTGGTTGAACGTGTCCTCCGAGGCGCAGAGCCGCGACGTGATCGTCTGGACCGAAGAGGCGCCGCGCCAGAAGTCGCGCACGTCGTCGCGGAACTTGTCGTTCCACTCGGCCCAGCCCGGCGGGAAGTTGCCGACCTGGTAGCCGCCCGGCCCGATGTCCCAAGGCTCGGCGATCATCTTCACGCCGGCGAGGACCGGATCGAACAGGCAGGTCTGCAGGAAGGCGGAATGCCGGTCGAAGCCCTGCGGGCCGCGGGCGAGCGTGCAGGCGAGGTCGAACCGGAAGCCGTCGACGTTCATCTCCTGCACCCAGTAGCGCAGGCTGTCGAGCACCATCTGCATCACCCGCGGGTGGTGCAGGTTGAAGGTGTTCCCGGTCCCCGTATCGTTGATGTAGTAGCGCTTCTGATCCGGGATCAGCTGATAATAGGAGACGTTGTCGATGCCCTTGAAGGACAGCGTCGCGCCCTTCTCGTTGCCTTCCGCGGTGTGGTTGTACACGACATCGAGGATCACTTCGAGACCCGCCTCGTGGAAGCGGGTCACCATGTCCTTGAACTCCTGAATGGCGTTCAACGGATCGGCGGCGTAGAACGGGTGCGGGGCGAAGAACCCGATGGAATTGTAGCCCCAGTAGTTCGACAGGCCCCTGTTGATCAGGAAGTCGTCGTTGATGAACGTGTGGATGGGCATGAGCTCGACGGCGGTGACGCCGAGGCTCTTGATGTGCTTGAGGACCTCGGGCGTGGCCAGGCCCGCATAGGTGCCGCGCAGGTTCTCCGGCACCGCGGGGTGCTGCTTGGTCAGGCCGCGCACGTGGGCCTCGTAGATCAGGCTGTTCGACCAGTAATGCCCGGGCCGCTTGACCTCCGGCCGGTGCGGCTTGTGCATGTCGGCCACGACGCATTTCGGCATGAACGGCGCCGAGTCGCGCTCGTCGAAGGTCAGGTCGTCGCCCGACTCCATCGTGTAGCCGAACAGCGCGGGGTTCCACTGCAACTCGCCCACATGCGTGCGGGCGTAGGGGTCGAGCAGCAGCTTGTTGGGGTTGAAGCGGTGGCCGTTCTCGGGCTCGTAGGGCCCATGCACGCGGAAACCGTAGAGCTGCCCGGGCTTCAGGTCGGGGAAGTAGCCGTGGAAGACCTGGTCCGTGTATTCGGGCAGTTCGATGCGGTCCGTCTCCCTCTGGCCGGAGGAATCGAACAGGCACAGCTCGACCTTGGTGGCATGGGCCGAAAACAGCGTGAGATTGGTGCCTCGGCCGTCCCAGAGCGCCCCGCGCGGGTGCGGGGAGCCTTCAAGCGTCGTGCGCTTCGGTACCGTCTGATTCATGTCGCGTCCTTGAGGTCGCCGAGCCGCCCGCATGGCTCAGCTTCAGCCATATGACCGCCATAGAACGGTCGACATCGGATTTGGTGCCATGCGGTATCGCCGCAAGCCGCATCGGTCCGGAATGCGCCCCTTGGATGTCGCCGTCGTCACCGGCCGGGGGCTCGCACCATCACGATTGCGTGAGTAGCCCCGGGGAGCATGGCGCAGCAAGCCTCCCGGCAGTTGTAGCGTCGGGGCCCGGCGACGGAGCCGGGCCGGAGAGGACCAAGCCATGGGACGCGACAGGGGTGGCGCGCGGCGCGCCGTGACGGCCTTCTTCGATCATCGGGCCGCCGCCCAGCATGCGGTCGACGACCTCGCGGCGGCCGGGGTCGGGCGGGACCGGATCACGCTGGTCGACGGCCGCTCCGGCGTGCAGGCGTCCCGTCCCGTCCCGACCGCCCACCAGGGCCTGTGGGACGCCGTGAAGAACCTGTTCATGGCGGACGAAGACCGGCACGCCTATGGCGAGGGCCTGATGCGGGGCGGGATCGTGCTCTCCGTCATGGTCAGCGGCGACGACGACCGGATCGTCGAGATCCTCGATCGGGAGGGTGCCGTGGACATGGACGCGCGCCAGAGCGACTGGGAGCTCGAGGGCTGGAAACCCGACCGCGCCGCGGCCGACCTGCGCGACGCCGGGGCCACGGTCGCCGCGCCGCCCACCGCGCCCTCCCTCCCGGCCGAAGCCGCCGCCGCCGACCGGCCCGTGGTGCGGGACTTCGAGGCCGAGGGCCTCAGGCTGCGGACCTATGTCGAGTCCCGCGACCATCCCGATCCGCTGCGCTGAACCGGCCCGGAGGGCCGACGCGGTGCTTCAGGCGGTCTTGTCCGGCCAGGAGCAGAGATCGGAGACGAGGCAGGTTGGACACAACGGCTTGCGCGCCAGGCAGGTGTAGCGGCCGTGCAGGATCATCCAATGGTGCGCGTCCCGCATGAACTCCTGCGGGATGACCGCTTCGAGCCCGAGTTCCACGGCGAGCGGCGTGGCTCCGGGCGCGATGGCGAGCCTGTTCGCCACGCGGAACACATGGGTGTCGACCGCGATCACGGGCTCGCCCCAGATCGTGTTGAGCACGACGTTGGCGGTCTTGCGGCCGACGCCCGGCAACGTCTCGAGCGCGGTCCGGTCGCGGGGCACGTCTCCGCCGTGGCGCTCCACGAGCAGGCGGCACAGCGCCATCACGTTCCGGGCCTTGGCGTTGTAGAGCCCGATCGTCTTGACGTAGTCGCGCAGGCGCTCCTCGCCGAGGTCCAGGATGGCCTCAGGCGTGTTCGCCACGGCGAAGAGCGGGCCCGTCGCCTTGTTGACGCTGACGTCCGTCGCCTGGGCCGACAGCACCACCGCCACCAGCAGCGTGAACGCGTCGCTGTAGGCGAGTTCGGTCCTGGGCGCTGGCTCGGCCTCCCGCAGGCGCGAGAAGATGGCGTGAACGCGCCCGGCCTCGTGGGCCGGCGTCCGGTCGAGCCGGGCCACCGCGACCGGGTGCGCGGCGCCGGGCGCCCCGAGGTCGGCGACCGGCGCCGGGGCGGGCAGGGGGATCTTTTTCCGGGCCATGCGAATCCTATATCGCTTCGGTCTGGTCGGGGGTCGCGACCAGCAGGGGAGTCGCAGCATGTCCGATGCCGGTCCCGCCGATGCCGTGCTGTTCTCGACGCGCCTTCATCCCCATCGCTCGCTGGACCGGCGCCAGTTCCGGTGGCTTCTGATGGGCATCGCCGCCGTCAGCACGGTGGCGACGCTGCCCTTCGTCATCATGGGCGCCTGGCCGGTCGCGGGGTTCATGGGTCTCGACGTCCTGGCCGTCTACGTCGCCTTCAAGGCCAGTTTCCGGGCCGCCCGCGCCTATGAGGACGTCGAGGTGACCACGATCCAGCTGACGCTCGCCAAGGTCAACCCGAAAGGCACGCGGGCGGAATGGCGGTTCAACCCGTCCTGGGTGCGGCTGGAGCGGCAGGAGCATGCCGAGTTCGGCACCCAGCGCCTCGACCTCGTGGCGCGGGCCGACCGGATCGAGGTGGCGTCGTTCCTTGGGCCGGACGCCAAGGGTCGGTTCGCGGACGATCTCGGTCGCGCCCTGGCGGAGGCGCGGCGCGGCTTCCGCTACACCTGAGCCCGACGACCCGTTTCGAGAGAGGGCTCCATGGCGATCGACAGGCCGGCGGATCGGCCCGGCCTCCCCGATCAAGCGATCGACATCCGCCGCGACGACCTGTCGGGCGAGGCCACGCAGGCCCTGCTGGCGCTGCACCTCGCCGGCATGACGGCCAGTTCCCCGCCCGGCAGCGTCTTCGCGCTGGACCTGTCCGGCCTCAAGGCGCCGGGCGTCACGGTGTGGAGCGTCTGGCGTGGCGGATCGATCGCGGGCGTGGGCGCGCTGAAGATGCTCGGTCCCGCCGCCGCCGAGCTCAAGTCCATGCGGACGCATCCGGACCACCTCCGGCAGGGCGTCGCCGCCCTGCTGCTCGACCATATCATCGCCGAGGCCCGGGCACGGCGCCTCGAACGCCTCAGCCTCGAGACGGGCAGCGGCCCGGCCTTCGCGCCGGCGGTGGCGCTCTACCGCAAACGCGGCTTCGTCGAGGGGCCCGCCTTCGCGGACTACGTCCGGACCGCCTTCAACCAGTTCATGCACCTGACGCTCTGAGCCGCACGGGCGGTGGGCAGGCTCACCCGTCAGAGATCCGCCCGTCCAGAACCCGCGCGTCGAGGACGGCGGCGAGGCTCGTCCCGACCGCCCCTGTCACCCTGAACCGTTCCACCGCCCCGCCGGCGGCGAGCATGGCGTCGAGGCGGTCCGTGCCGCCGAACTGGAAGCCGAGCTGGCTCGCATAGGCCAGGCAGGCGAGCCGTTTGGCGTCGGAAGCCGCCCGGGGCAACGCCACGGCCCGCTCCGGCAGGCTCGCCATGCGCGCGTGGAACGGCTCGGCCGGTGTCCCCGCCCGGACCACGTAGGGGAAGTCCCGCCACCACAGCAGCGGCGGCGTCAGGCCGGCGCGATCCATCGCCCGGACGAGCTGGACATGGTCCACGTGGCCGCCGATCGCCTGCGGCGCCAGGACGAGGTCGGGGCGGATGGCGTCCGCGACGGCGCGCAGGGCGGGCGCGAGGTCATCGACGACCGCGTCCTCGGGCCGGACGTCGGCGAAGAGCGCGGGCGCGCTGTCGTAGCCGCGGTGCGGCGCCTCGCGGAACGGCAGCCACAGCGCCTCGGCGCCGAGCGCCGCGAGGGCGGCACGGTCCTCGGCGCGCCGCAGCGCCATGTAGTCGACGTCCGGGCCCAGTCCCTTGTCGAGCTGGCAGGCGAGCGCGAAGCCGCGGGGGTCGTCGACGGATGCCGTGAAGGCCGTCGCCACGACGACCCGCCAGCCCGCCGCCGCCAGCCGCGCCAGGGTGCCGCCGCAGGAGAAGGCCGCGTCGTCGAGGTGGGGCGACACAGCGAGGGCCGTCGGCGTCACAGGAGGTGCGGCTCCGCTCGGAAGCGGCATTCGGGCGAGACGGGCAGGACGGGGTCGAACCCCGTGTCGGGACGCTCCGGCGAGACGCGGGCGTAGACGTCCATGATCCGCGCCCCCACCGCGCTCCAGGAATAGACGCGCCGGCACTCGTCGAGGCCCGCCCGGGCGAGCCGCCGCCGCCGCGCGGGGTCGAGGATCATGGCGGCGAGCGCGTCGGCGTGGGCTTCCACGTCGCCCGGTTCGGTCAGGATGCCGTTCTCGCCGTCCCGGATGCAATCGACGACGCCGACGGCGCGGCAGGACACGATGGGCAGTCCGGACGCCATGGCTTCGAGGATCGTGTTCGAGAAGCCCTCCATGTAGGTCGGCGAGGCGAAGACGTCGGCGTCGCGATAGAGGGCCGGCACGGCCTCGTAGTCGGCGTAGCCCGTGAAGGCGACGGCGCCGCCGAGGTCCAGCGCCGCCACCCGGTCACGGCAGGGCTCGACGTCCGGCCCGATGCCGGACACGATCCCCCTGAACGGCAGGCCGCGGTCGCGCAGCAGGCCGAGCGCGTCGATGAAGTCGAGGGCGCCTTTCCGCCGGTCGACCCGGCCGTGATAGAGGAACCGGACCGGTGCGGCGGCTTCGCCCACTTGGCCGTCGTCGGCGGGCCGAAACCGCGCGGTGTCGACCGCGCCCGGCACCACGGTGAACCGGTCCCGCCGGGTGCCGAGCCGCTCCGTCACCTCGTCGATGAAGCTCTCCCCGCCGATCAGCAGGGCATTGGCGTGGTTCAGCACCGCCACCATGGCGCGGCGGTGGGTCTCGCAGCACGAGCCGACCCAATGGCCGTCGCCGCCCTGGATGGAGACCACCACGGGCAGGCCGAGGCGCCGGCCGGCCAGCAGCGTGGCCCAGCCCGTCGGATAGCCGTACTGGGCGTGGAGGAGGTCGAAGGGCCGGCGGGCATGTTCGGCCGCGATGGTCTCGACCATCGTGTCGATGTCACGTTCGAAATCGCCGCTCCCCTGCTCTCCGATCTGTTCGAGCCCGATCACCCGCACGCCCGGCACCGGCGGGGGCGGGCCGCCGCCGTAGACGCGCGTGCCGAAAGCGTCGCCGCGGTACTGGCTCACCATGGTGACGTCGTGGCCCGCGCCCACGAGTTCGCGCAGGAGGTTCACGGCATAGACGCTCATGCCCGAGATGGCCGGGAAGAAGCGCCGGGACACGAAACAGACTCTCATGCCCGGGGATCTCACGCGAGGGCGTCGACGCGCCCGGCCGGCACGGCGGGCGCGGGTGCCGCCCGGACGTTCTGCCGGCACAGGCTGAGGAACGAGAAGGCCTGCGGGATCATCAGGTCGGCCCGGTGGCTGTCGCGGCTGAGCTCGACGCAGACGAGGCCCTTGAAGCCGGCCGCTTCCAGGGCCGCCAGCACGCCGGGCACGTCCATGTCGCCCTCGCCGAAGGGCAGGTGGACGTGTTCGCCCGCGGCGCATGTCCTCGACCGTGACGGTGCCGAGCTGGTCCTTGAACTCCGCGATCGCGGCGGCCGGATCGCGCTCGCCGGTGACGAGCAGGTGCCCGGTGTCGAGCGCCAGCTTCAGCCCCGGCAGGTCGGCGGCCAGCGCGCGATACTGGTCGACCGTCTCGACCAGCATGCCGGGCTCGGGCTCCAGCGCCGCCACGATGCCGCGCCGTCCCGCATAGGCGACGACCTGTTCGAGCCCGGCGCGCAGCCAGGCCCAGGCCTCGGCCTCGTCGACGCCCGGCTTGGGTACGCCGGCCCAGAAGGAGACGGCCTCCGACCCCAGGATCGCGCCGATGTCGATGGCCCGGTGCAGGAAGGCGATCCGGCGCGCCCGGCCCGCGGGATCGGCGGTGACGAGGGTCGGCTCGTGCTTGGCGCGCGGGTCGAGCAGGTAGCGCGCACCCGTCTCGATGACGGAGCCGAAACCGAGGCCGCGCAGGCGCTGGGCCAGGCGCTTGGCGTCGGCTTCCCACTCCTTGGCGAACGGATCGAAGTGGTTGTGATCCAGCGTCAGGGCGACGCCGGCGTAACCCGTCTCGGCCATCAGCATGAGGGCATCGTCGAGCCGGTGGGAGGCCGTGCCGTTGGTGTTGTAGGCGAAGCGCAGAGCCATCAGGAGGTCCCCAGGGTCGCGGCAGCGGCGCGCTGCTGATGCCTGAACGCGACGTGATGCGCTTCGGGTTCGCGGTAGAGTGGATAGAGTGGGCCGACGATGCGGTCGCACAGCGCCGTATCGAACAGGGGCTCGCGGCCACCCGTCAGCGGGGCCAGCCGGTCGCGGGCCTCGGGCGACAGCCGGACGGGCCGGCGCGTCTCGTCCGGCTCGCCGAAGACGATCAGGGGCGAATCGGCCAGGATCAGCTTGCGGGTGTTGCGCTCGCCGATCCGGTAGTAGCTCATCGTCTCGACTTCGAGCCCCGGCACGATGACCTTGACGACCCCGAACGCGCCGGAGCGCGGCGAACAGTCCACGTAGAGGACGTCGAAGCCCGCGGCTTCGAGCAGGGCCCGGGCTTGCCGGCCGCGCGTGCGCGTGTCCGATGGGCCGGGCACGGGCGGGAGGCCGGCACCGGGCAATTCCGAGAAGGGCTTGCGCGACCTGGCGGAGAAGACCGAGCCGGCGAGCGCCCGCTTGAGGTCCGCCGCCGCCATGGTGGTCCATTCCATCATGGCGCTCAGCGCGCGGCTTTCCTCGAGCTCCAGGCTCGGCAGGGCGGTGCGGACGAAATCGTCGACGTAGCCCGGGGGCGCGACCGTGAGGGCCTCGGCGATCGGCCCATGGCCATAGGTCTTGCGCACGCGGGCCGAGCAGAATTCGAGCAGGGCCTTGTGGAGCGCCCGCCTGGGATCGGGATCGCAGGCCTCGCCGCAGGCCGACAGCATGATGGGGACCCGCGGCGTGTCCCGGTCGAAACCCACGACGTAGAGGTTGGTCAACCCGAACTCGTCGGTCGCGAACTTCGGCAGCACCTGGATGCCCAGCGCGTCGAGGCGGTCGAGCAGGGCGCGCGCCTCAGCTCCCACATCGGCGCCCTCGAGGTCGAGCACCACGCCGGCGTCGAGCGCCCGGAACAGGAGGCCGTTGCCGTCGCGCTGCAGGCATTCGAGCAGGCCGTGGCCGATCGCCCAGTCGAGGTCGGGACCCGCCCCGAGCCCGTTGGTGATCAGGGTCGTGAAGGGCTGGTAGCCGGGCGGCAACTCGAACACGTCGCAGGCCGCCACGTCGAGCGGCACCCAGACGGGTTCACCGGACCGGGCCCTGACGGCCCTCGTCCAGGCGAGCGGCGTCGTCCGGTCGACAGGGCTGCCCGCCGGCAGGCCGAGCGTCAGCGGATCGGCGACGCCGTCGCGGCCGGCCTCGGCCAGCAGAGCCTCGTAGGAGGCCACGCGGTGCGGCTCGTCGCGCAGCCGCAGCGTCGGGCAGACCATCTCGGCGATCTCCGCCACGGCGCCGATGATGGCCTGGCCGTCGGTCGTGCCGTAGCCGTAGCCCGACGGCATGGCGCCCGTGAGCCCGTGGGCGTCGTCGAGGAACAACCCGACCTTCCAGGCCGGCACGCCCGTCCGGTCGAGCGGCGTCATGGGGAAGCCGACGAAACGGCCCGAGGGCAGGGCCTCGATGTAGCGGCGCGCCGCGTCGGGCAGGTCGGCCGGCAGGTGATTCATGGCCGGCTCCCGGCGGTCTGGGGGGTGACGCTCGCGGCCGACCGGTAGGCCCGGTCGAGCAGCCGCATGGTGGCGAGGTCGCGCGGGCCCGAGAAGGCCGAGCTGTCTCCCGTGCGCAGCGCCGCCCCGAAGGCGCGGACCTGGCCGAGAAAGGGCGACAGCGCGCCATCGAACGGCATCGGCGAGGCGCGGCCCGAGGCGGCCTCGATGAAGGTCAGGCGGCCGCCGGCCTCCTGTCCCATCGTGTTCTCGGCCACGATCTGGGCGCGCGTGCCGACGAGTTCGAGACGCCGGCGCGGCAGGGTCTCGGGGCAGTTGTAGGCCACGTGCAGCTGCGCCAGCACGCCCGAGGCCGTGGAGCCGATCAGCATGGCGCCGTCGTCGACGCGGTAGTCCTGGGCCCGCGTCTGCGTGAGGGCGACGACGTCGACCAGCGGTGCGTCGAGCAGGAAGTCGACGAGGTCCAGCCCGTGCGGCGCGAGGTCCATCAGGGCGCCCCCGCCCGCCTTGGCGGCGTCGATCCGCCAGTTGTCCCGGCCCGAGCCCTCCGCCCAGTCGGCTCCGAGCCAGCAGGCGTAGACGATCCGGAGCGCCGTGATGGTCCCGAGCCGGCCCGACCGGACCGCCTCGCGCAGCGCGACATGGGCCGGGTGATGGCGCTGGTCGAACGCCGTGCCGTAGAGGATCCCGGCATCCGTCACGGCGTCGATCAGCGCGGCCGCGTCGGCGAGCGTATGGGCGAGGGGCTTCTCGCACAGGATCGCCTTGCCGGCCCGGGCCAGGACTTCGACCATGGGGCGGTGCAGGTGGTTCGGCGTCGCCACGTAGACGGCCTCGACGGCGGGGTCGGCGGCGAGGTCCTCGACCGTCGCATAGGCGGCGGCGCCCTGGGCCGCGGCGTGCCGGCGCGCCTCGGGGTCCGGGTCGCAGACGGCGGCCAGCCGGTGACCGGCGGCCAGCAGGGCGGGCAGGGCGAAGTCGCGTGCCACCCAGCCGAACCCGGCGATGCCCCAGCGCACGGGCTCCATCACCAGCGCTCCGGCAGGTCGACGAGCGCCCGGCTGCGGACCGCCGCGGCGCGCGCGGCGTCATCGCCGGGTTCGGCGAAGCGCCGCGGATAGGTGGCGAGCGGACCATATTCGGCGGCGTAGCGTTCGGACGGAAACCGGACCGCACCGTCCGCGTAGAGCGGATTGGGGCGTGGCAGGGCATCGGCCGGGGGGAGCGCGTAGCCGCCCCGCACCGGCCGCGGCGTGGGCCGGAGACCCGGCCCGGCCGCGACCGCGAAGGCTTCGACGCTCCGAAGGTCGCGGGGCGGATGCGCCACCGGCGTACGGGCCTCGGCCAGTGCCCGCGTCAGTTCGGCGTCGTCGTAGGCGATGCCGTCGGGGAACAGGGCCGCGACCTCCGCCGCCGTCATGGCGTGTCCCGCGGAATGGTTCTCGGGCCTCACGGTTGTGGACGTGGCCGACCGCCATCCAGCCGTCCGGGCGCAGGAGCCCGCGCAAGCGCCCGGCGATCACCGGCTTGGGTTCGAGGAAGTAGAAGGCGTCCTGGCACAGCACGAGGTCGTGGCCGCCGGCCTCGATCGGCCAGGGCGAGGCGGCGTCGAAACATGCGAGCCGCGCCCGCGGCCCCGCCACCCAGTGCCGGGCGAGCCAGAGCTTGGCGAAGACCACGTCCACGCCCGTGTAGGAGACGTCGCGCCTCAGGAACTCTCGCCCATAGTGGCCGATGCCGCAGGCGAGTTCGAAGACGCTCGTCATGGGCCCGCGATGCGCCTCGATCAGCGCGAGGCCTGCGAGGTACGTCGGGTCGCTCCAGCGATGGGCGAAATAGTCGCCGACGCGCCCGAAGCCGAGGAGCCCCATGGCGTCTCGCAGCGTCAGCTGCTCGCGTCCGGCGACGAGGCGCGCGAGGTCGGCCGGATCCGGGGCCGGCCCGGTCCACCAATCGTCCTGGTCGCCCAGCAGCACAGCGAGCGCCCCCGCAGGATCGCCGGCGTCGATCCGCTCCATCGTGGCGGCGACGAGGGCGTCGCGTCCGGTCCGCAGGTAGGGGATGCCGTCGACCACCGGCCAGCGGCGGCCGTCCGGTTCACGCAGCGCGAAAGCGCCCTCGGCCATGAGGGGCGCCCCGGTCAGCGGCGATCGCAGTCCCGGCCAGGCAGCGGCATCCGTCACGGGATGTCGAACTCCGCCAGCACCCGGTCCTGGAACGGCTTGACGGGGCCGTCGTGGACCAGGGCCATCTCGCCCAGCACCGTCGCCATGGTGAGCGAGGCGGCCCGCAGGTGCTGGCCGATCTCGAGCACGCGGTCGATCACGTCGGCGGCGTGGAAGGCACGACCCTCCGGGCTCCCGGCGTCCGGAAGGCAGGTCCGGGCCTCGACGACCCGCCGCCGCAGGGCGGGATCGAGCGACGCGAGCGCGTCATCGACGAAATGCTGCATCACGGCCGCGAGATGGTCGCCCAGCAGCATCTCGCCGGTGAACCCCGCGTCGGGCATGCCGGCATTGTGGAGGTGGTGGGCGAGGGCGGCCAGGAACACGGTCGCGGGGTCGGCGCCATAACGGGGCGCCAGCAGCACGCCGATCACCGCCACGGCGAGGCAGTGCTCGGCATGGTTCTCGGCCGGCTGCAGCATGATGCGGGGCCGCCCCGGGCAGGTCACGCCGGCGCGCGGCTGGTCTTCGAGCCGGGCGACGAAGTGGGGCAGGGCACCCGGCAGGTTGGGCGGCGGGACCGCGATCGCGCCCACCAGGGCCGAGCGCAGGGGCTCGGGGACCGGCGCCGCGATCTCGGCCACGGCGCGACACAGGATGGCGCTGACGTCGGCGGGCGGCAGACCGGCCTCGACCAGAAGGCCGCGGTCGAGGTCGCCGAGCCGGGCCGCCGCGAGCGCCCGCGCCGTGGTGCGGCGCGCCACATCGGCGGCCGGCGCGCCCGCCGTGAGCTCGGCCCAGGCGGCGCGGAACAGCCGCATGGCGATGGAACCGTCGCGTCCCGCCGAGCGGATGCGCTTCAATTCGCCGATCTCGCCGAACAGGTCCTTCAACCCGTCCGGCGCCGCATCGTTGGAGGTGAGCAAGACCGCTGCCTCAGCCGACGTTCAGCCAATCCATGAGCATGGCTTCCTGGGCATGGAACGCGTGCTCGGGCTTGCGGCCGTTCCGCGTCATCGGCGCCTTGAAGAAATGGCCCAGCTGCTCCTGAACGCCGCCGTCGCCGCGTCGCCCGGCGAGGCCCACCACCCGGGCGATCTCGATGGCGAGGGGCGCGGCGAGGATCGAGTCCTTGCACAGGAAGTTGATCTTGATCTGCATCTTCTGGCCCAGGAAGCCGGTGACGTCGATGTTGTCCCAGGCTTCCTTGTCGTCGCCGCGCGGCCGGTAATACCGGATGTCGACGAGATGGTCCTCGACCGGGTAGCCCAGCATGTCCTCGAGCACGCAGCCCTTGGTGTTGAGCTTGGACTGGAGCGAGTTCGGGTCCTGCAGGGCGAAGCCGTCGCGGTTGCCGAGGATGTTGGTCGAGAACCAGCCGTCGACGTGGAGGGCACGCGACTTCAGCGCCGGTGCGATCACCGTCTTCATCATGGTCTGGCCGGTCTTCCCGTCCTTGCCGGCGACCGCGACGTTGCGGGTCTTGGCGAGGGTCGTGAGGGCCGGGATGTCGGCGGCGACGCTCGGGGTGAAGTTGGCGTAACCGCAGTCGCTGGCGATGGCGGCATAGGCGTAGAGCATGGCCGGGCCGATCGCCTCGCTGTCCTGGTCGAGGCCGCGTTCGAACCCGTCCACGGTGTTCAGCGTGTCGAGGCCGAGGTCCGGCCAGGATTCGGTCGAGGCGAGGTTGACCACCACGACGCGGTCGACGCCGCTCTCGGCCTTGAAGCGGCGCAGGTCGTCGGAGATCATCTCGACCGCCTCGCGGTGGTTCCGCGCCGCCGTCATGTTCCGCCCGACGATGTTCTTGCAGAACTTCTGGCTCGCCACGGCCTTCCACGGCGTCATCGCCTTCAGCGCCTCGGTGGCGCCGATCTCGCCCTTGCCCAGCACGCCGTGTTCCTCGGCCGCCGCCGCGAGATCGTTGCCGTTGACGTCCCAACCGCCGAAGACCAGGTCCTTGTAGTCGGCCAGGCCGGCGACGCTGAGATGCGCCAGCGGCAACCCGTCCAGCTGATTCGACCCTGCTTTCAGGGCCTCGATTCCCGCCACCGCCGTCGTGGCGACAGCGCCGCCCAAACCCACGATGGCGACGCCCAGACGCTCGCCGCGTGTTGAACCCATGATCGCCAATTGCACACCCACCGATGACGCGGGAAACCCTTCGGGACATCCGCGTCGCTGCGTTCGCGCTCCGGTTTGCAAAACCCGCACGAAGCAAGCCCCGCTGCCCGGAACCGCTTCTTACCTAGCCCGCGCGGGGACCGCGGCCATTGCGGCATGTTGACGGGGGGCGAGGCGCCGCGCCCTCCGGAGAGGCGGGGTCCGGGCGACCGACGGCGAAAATGTGCTGGGACTGAGCTCAGATCGGTGCTGCGGGACGCCGATGCCCGTGCCACATTGACGAGCATGTGCAGCCCGTTCCTCAATCGCCGTCGCGCCGAGAGCCCTTGATCGTCCTGCCTTTCCCTTGGGCGCCGTGCCCGGTTTCCGCCGGCCCGATCGCGGCATCGCGCCGGTGAGCGAGGTCGCCAAACGGGTGCCGATCCGCTTGAGCGACGTCGCGAAGCTGGCGCGCTGCTCCGCCGCGACGGTGTCCCGCGTGCTCAACGCCCCCGAGACGGTGAACCGGGACGCGCGATCACGGGTGGAAGCGGCCGTCCGTGAACTCGGCTACACCCGCAACGGTGCCGCCCGCGCGTTGCGGTCTCGCCGGTCCCGCATCGTCGGGTTGATCCTGCCGACCCTCCGGCAACCCATCTACGCCGCCTTCATCGAGAGCCTCCAGGAGGTCCTGGCGCGCAACGAGCACTCGCTGCTCATCGCGTCCTCGGACGATTCGCTCGACCGCGAGCTCGAGCAGGCGCGGACCTTCGCCGAGCACGGGATCGACGGCCTCGTGCTGATCGGCCACACGCATCGGCCCGCACTCGCCACCCTGCTCGACGCCCAGGACCTACCCTTCGTCACCGCCTACACGTTCCGGCCCGAGATCGACCAGCCGGTCATGGGATTCGACAACGCCGCCGGCATGGCGGCCGTCGTCGACCACCTCCACGGCCTCGGTCATCGCAGCTTCGCCGTGCTGGCCGGCAACCGTACGACGAACGATCGCGTCGACCAGCGGATCCGGGGTGTCGTGCAGGCGCTGGCTCATTACGGGCTGGTGCTGCCGGCGGCCCGTCTCGTCGAGGTCCCGTTCAGCTTCGAGGGCGGGCGCGAGGGCCTGGCCCGCCTCGTCGAGACGCGCGAGGTGCCGACCGCGCTCGTCTGCACCAGCGACGTCCTGGCCCATGGCGTGCTCATCGAAGGCCGGGTGAGGGGCATCATGGTGCCCGCCGAGCTGTCCGTGACGGGCTACGACGATCTTCAATCCTCCGCCCACATGCAGCCCGCCTTGACCAGCCTCGCGGTGCCGGCCCGCGAGATGGGCCGCCGTGCGGGCGAATACCTGCTGGCCCGCTTCGCCGGCGGCAGCCCGCAGCGTCAGATGCAGTTCGAGACGCGGCTGATGGTCCGCGACACGACCGCGGCACCGCCACGGGTCGGCGCGATCGCGGCGGAGGATTTGCACCGGGCCGGGCAGGAGACGTAAGTTGATGCTCGCCGCGGGCTGCGTCCGTTGGGACCCGGGGGAGTAGGGCTTTGAGCGAGAAACGCGTTTTGGTCACCGGCGGCGCCGGGTTCGTCGGCTCTCACCTCTGCGAGGCGATCCTGAAGCGCGGCGACGAGGTCCTGTGCGTCGACAATTTCTACACGGGATCGCGCCGCAACGTCGCCCACCTCATGGGCAACCCGCGATTCGAACTCCTGCGCCACGACGTGTGCTTCCCGCTCTACGTCGAGGTGGACGAGATCTACAACCTCGCCTGCCCGGCGTCGCCCGTCCACTACCAGTCCGACCCCGTCCAGACCACCAAGACCAGCGTCGTGGGTGCGCTCAACATGCTGGGCCTCGCCAAGCGGCTCAAGGTGCCGGTGCTGCAGGCCTCGACCTCCGAATGCTACGGCGATCCCGCCGTCCATCCCCAGCCGGAGACCTACTGGGGGAACGTGAACCCCATCGGGCCGCGGTCCTGCTACGACGAGGGCAAGCGCTGCGCCGAGACGCTGTTCTTCGACTATCACCGCCAGCACGGGCTCGCCATCAAGGTGGCCCGGATCTTCAACACCTACGGGCCGCGCATGCATCCGGACGACGGCCGCGTCGTCTCCAACTTCATCGTCCAGGCGCTCAAGGGCGACGATATCACGCTCTACGGCGACGGGGCGCAGACCAGGTCCTTCTGCTTCGTGGACGACCTCGTCGATGGGCTGCTCCGCCTGATGGCGACGTCGCGGAGCGTCACCGGACCCATCAACCTCGGCAACCCGGGCGAGTTCACCATCCGCCAGCTGGCCGAGACCATCCTGGTCATGACGGGTTCGCGCTCGCGCCTCGTGACGCGCCCCCTGCCGCAGGACGATCCCCGGCAGCGCCAGCCCGACCTCGCCCGCGCCAAGGCCGAGCTCGGGTGGCAGCCCACGACGGCGCTGCAGGACGGACTCACCCGCACCATCGCGTATTTCCGGAACCTGCTGGCTCTCCCCGAGCCCGCCGCCGCGGCGGCCGGGGACATCGCCATCGCGGCCAAGCGCCGCGTCGCTCGCTGACCCGTCCTGTCCTCCAGCCCGAGGCCCGCCATGGCTCCCGATCCCCTCCCGGCCGACGACGCTCCCGGGGTGCCGCTGCCTGTCGTCGTGATGGGGGTCAGCGGATCCGGCAAGTCGACCGTCGCGGCCCAGCTCGCCGGGCGCCTGGGCCTCCCCTATGTCGACGGCGACGACCTCCATCCGCCGAGCAACGTCGCCAAGATGCATTCCGGCGTCCCGCTCGACGACGACGACCGCTGGCCCTGGCTCGATCGCGTCGCCGAGACGCTGAACGAGCGCGCGGCGGGGCAGGGCGGCGTGATCCTGGCGTGTTCGGCGTTGAAGCGCATCTACCGCGATCGCCTGCGTGCCGGGACGGGCGGTCGCGTGCGCTTCGCGTTCCTGGACGTCAGCTTCGACGAGATCGAGCGCCGGCTGAAGCAGCGGGTCCACCATTTCATGCCGCGCCAGCTCCTGCAGAGCCAGTTCGACACGTTGGAGCGGCCCGGAGCGGACGAGACGGACGTGCTCACGATTCCGGCGACGGGCCCCGCCGAGGAGATCGTGGCCGATATCGCGCGGCGCCTCGGCCGTTAGGACGGCGGGCGCCGGCCTGTGCTTTCTTCGCCGACCGTGTCCGTTACGTCATCGCGGCGGCCCCCGCGGGGTGCTAGGCCAGGAGCCGAGGATCGGGTGCCGGGCGTCCGGCGCCGGGCCCGTTCGGGCCACGGGAGAGATGGGATGCGGCGTCGCAAGGGATGGATCGCGCTGGCGGCGGTGGCGCTGGTCGGGGGATGCGCGCGTCCGGCTCCGCCCCGGGAGGTCGTCGTGGCGCCGGTCCGCGGCCGTGCCGTGGTGGAACGGGCCCCCGTCGTGCCGTGCAAGACGACCGATCTCGTGCTGGCGACGGTGTCGCAGTGCGGCGACGGAGGCCTGAAGCTCGGCGTCGCGGCCGAGTAGGGCTTGGCGACGCGTCTGGCGCCGCGACGCGGGTCGGACGACCGCGCTGCGCGGGGACGGGGCGATCGGTACAGGATGGACGTTGTCCCGGCTCACAGGGGAGCACCGCGTCATGGACCGCACCATTGTCGTCATCGAGGACGAGCCGCTGCTCCGGCAATATGCCGTCGAGACCTTCGCGGCGGCCGGACTGGCGGTCGTCGATTTCGAGAACGGCGACCTCGCCATCGCCTATGTGCGGGACAATCCCGAGGCTGTCGCGGCGGTCTTCACCGACATCAAGCTGATCGGCGACACGGACGGGCTCAGGATCGCCAGCGCCGTCACGGCGGCGAATCCCGCCATCACGGTGGTGGTCACGTCCGGCCAGTTCACCGAGCGCCCCGGAGAACTCGGGCCGCGGGTGGTCTATATCGGCAAGCCCTGGGCGGCGGTCGACGTGCTGAACGCCATCATCGATGCCAGGCAGGACGACGACTGACGCCCGTGCCGCGCGGCGGCTTCACCGCGCCGCGCCACCCGCCGGCGCCGAATCGAAATCGTCGCGGTCCGAGACCGTGAGGGGCACGTGGGCGGCGTCGGGCGCCGGCTTGCGGAAGTCGAGGTCGATCCGCCAGTGCTTCTCGTAGGTCGTGGCGTTGGCCCGCACGAACCCGAGCTGGTCACGCGTCGTCTGGTCGTAGTGGCACAGCTGACCCTCGCGGCAATGTGGCACCATGGCGATGACGGCGCGCCGCGTGGGGGTCGCATCCACGCGGGCCCGGACGCATGCGGTCTCGGCCTGCCGCGTCTTCTCGGAACATTCGGCGAGGGCACGGTCGAGCGCCGTGACCTGCGGGCCGACGGGATGGTCGAACTGCGTCGCGTAATGGGCGACGCCGGACGCCTGGTCCATCTCGGCCTGGATCGGCAGGGCGCAGCCCGCCAGCAGCGGCACCCAGAGCACATAGGCCAGAACGGCGGCGCGACGCATCGCCGACCGGGCGCCGCCCGGCGCCGAAGCCCGCCTCACCGGTCCGGCGCCGGGGCGGGATGGCCGCCCACGAGCCTGTCGATCGCCGCCATCGCGGCGGATGCGATGGCGCCCGCCAAGGCCATCGGCCGCGCCAGGAAATGCTGGTCGGTCGTGTCAGGAGTCGTGGCGGCGACGGTCGGCGCGGCGGCGGCGTCGAACGCGATCCCGTAGCGCTGGCGATCGGCCGGGATGATCCAGGTCATCTCGTCCGGCGCGGCGCTGGTGAGATAGACGATCGCCCGGTCGTCCAGGCCCAGGCGCGCCAGATAGGCGCCGATCAGCGCGTTGGCGGCGCCCGTCTCGACGCTCACGCCGTTGCGGCGCAGATAGGCGGCATGCAGCCCGACATGGCCATCCTGTCCCAGGGTGCGGCTCGTGCCGGCCAGCCACACGAGCCCGCAGGCCGAGGCGCAGACGGCACGGGTCGCGACCGCGGTGCGCAGCCCGTCCCGGCGGACGAGGGTGCCGATGGCGAGTGCCGCCTGGACATTGCCGCCCAGGCTCGACAACACGAGCGTGGTCGGCCGCGGTTCGCGGGCGAGGGCAGCCGTGACCTTGGCGTCGTCGCCGGCCTCGATGATCCCCGACAGCACGAGCGTCCCGGACCGCGAGCCGGCCGACTCGGACCGCACCTCGGCGGCACCGGCCGGAGCCGAGGCGGCGAGGCACGCGGCCCCCAGCATCGCGGCGCCCAAGATGGAGGTGGCGCGGTTCGTCGGCACCGAGACGGCTCGCCGGCAGGACGGGGTCGGGTAACGCAGCATCGATGGACCCTGCCATGTCGTGGGAAAAAATCCCACACGTTTCCGGTCGGACCACCATCGGGGTGATTCGGTGGCTGCGCTCAAGCTGGGCCGCAACTGCGGCAGGGTTGAGGGCGGGCGATGGCTCGGGCATTGTCGCGCCATGCTGGTTCCCATCTCCGACGCCGACGGCCTCGTCCTCGACCTGCGCTACGCGACTTCCGACAACGTCCTGGGCCGGCCCGTCTACGCCCGGGCGGTGGCGCTGCTGCGGCCCGAGGCGCGCGAGGCCCTGCTGGCGGCCGCGCTCCGGGCCGCGGCTCTCGGCCTGCGCGTGAAGGTCTTCGATGCCTTCCGCCCGCTCGAAGCCCAGCGGATGTTCTGGGAGGCGGCCCCGGACAAGACCTTCGTGGCCGATCCGCGCACCGGGGGCACCCATCCGCGCGGCATCGCGGTCGACGTGACCCTCGTCGAAGCCGCGAGCGGGGCCGACCTCGACATGGGGACCGGCTTCGACGACTTCACCGCCGCCTCCTCGCATCTGCGGCTCGACGGCCTCGCCGCCACGGCCCTGCGCAACCGCATGCTCCTCCTCGGGCTCATGACGGCGTGCGGCTTCGATCACTATGCGCCGGAGTGGTGGCACTATCATCTGCCGGGCCGCGAGCGCTATGCGGCCCTGTCGGCCGGCGACGTTCCCGGGGGGCCCGATGTGACGGCGGTCGGACCGACGGCGGCGGTCCTCATGCTCGCCCTGATGCTGGCGGGCTGCGCGGCGCGGTCCGCCGAACCCATCACGGCGGCGGAGGCTATCCGGCTCCACGCGCGATGCCCCGCCGGCAGCTTCATCGGCACGATGACGGGCACCTGTCCCGAAACCGTGCGGTAGAGAACCGCCGCGCTTCGACGACGGCCGTCACTGCGCCTGGTTACGGATCCCGCGGTCGTAGACGGCGCGGCAGCCCGGGCTCAGTTGGGCGCGGTACACCTTCATGCAGGCCGCGGTCGCCTCTTCGTCCAGCAGCGATTGCGGGCAAAGCCGCACGGCATCGCCCGTGCAGGCCTGCACGGCCTCCTGGCGAAACTCCGGCGTGAGATGTTCCGCACCGGCGAGGCAGGGGCTCGACAATGCCACGACCACGAGAAAGCCGAAGGTTCCTGTCATCCGCATGAAGACCTGTCCTGTGTTGTGGGTCGCCGGGGTGGCCTCGCCCCGGCCTGCGGGAGACCTACTGCACCGGCACGGCGCCGAGGTCCAGCGAGGCCGGGACGCTTCGCCCGGCCGCCGGACCGGAGATCCGGCGGTCCCGGCCGGCGGCCGAGAGCCGTTGTGGCTGTCTCGGACTCGCCTGTGCGAGTCCAAGCCCCCGTGGAACGGCTCTCGACGTCAAGCTGGAGCGAATGCGGCGGAGGCGAAGGCGCTCCAGGCTTTCGGGCCCGATCGGCTGCAATTCACGATAGGGATCAACCGTTCCGAAAGGCGGGATCGCCTTATGCTGCCGCGGCGCGTTCGCGCGTGACCCGCCCGGCCGCCGCGGCCGGTTCGGGAGCGGGATCGGACCCATCGGAATGCCAGGAGAGGACATGCCCACGCCCGCCCGCCGCCCCGGCGTCTCGCGTTTCATCGCCTACTCCACCCTGACGCGGCTGCCGGTGCTCACCGGCGCCGAGGCCGGCCCGCTGCTGACGGCGACCCGTGCCATCCCGGCGCTCGGCTACGACAACCGCTTCGTCGAGGTCCTGGACTGCGGCGAGGGAGGGCCCGATGCCGAAAGCATCACGGCGAAGCTCGACGACGCGCGCGAAATCTACCGGACGGTGTTCCGCGGCGCCGGCGTCTCCGGGCGGCCCGGGATGCCGGCCTTTCCCTTCGTCGAGCCGGAACCCGCCGCGCCGGACCCCGCGTCGACGCGGGCGATCGTCGACGACCTGTCCTTGCTGGCGGCGCGCGCCCGCAGGGTCGGACCGACCGCGATCGCCGCTCTCCTCGAGCGCGTGCTCGCCGAGGTCGAGGCCGAACTCGACTGCCCGCACGGCGCCTGAGAGTCGGCCGGAGGGCTCGCCTCCGCGACCGGTTCGGGTAGAGTGTGGTGCCTCGCCGCCCGGAGACGTTCGGTCATGCCGTTCACCGCGGGTTCCGGCCCGCCCCGCCCGCCTGCCTGAGCGTGTGGGCGCCCGCCGATCTCCTGTCCAGGGGCGCCGCCATGGCGACGCTGCCGGTCCGGCGCGCCGTCACGTATTTCGACCAGCATCCGCTCGCCCTGCTGCTGCTGCTCGTCGCCATCGGGGCGGTGATCGCCTTGAAAGAAACCCGGACCGGCTGAGCCCGTCCGGCCGGGCCTGCCGCGTATACGGGTCCTTAAGCATGGCCGGCCGATCCACGCCTGTCCCGAGCGGACGCGACAAGGAGATCCTGGGCCATGATGATGAGTTTCGCTACCGAGCTGGTCCGCTTCTTCGATCAGGCCGTGGCGGATGACGAGGGCGCCAGCGCCGCGCGGATCAAGGGCCTGCGCGCCAGCACGGAAACGCTGCGCAAGTCGATGCTCGACCTGATCGAGCCGGACTGGCAGGTCGAGGCGGCGTTCGGCAGGCTGCAGGATGCGGCGGCGCTCTACAGCCGCAGCACGCCGGCCAATCCCGGCCTGCGCGTCGAGCGGTTCGCCGCCTTCAACGCCGCGCTCGCCGGCTTCGCGGCGGCGCTCGACCGGGCGGAGCCCGACGAGGTCCAGATCGCCGCTGCGCCGGCCTTCTGTGCCGACCAGGTGCCGAACCCGCTCGCCGACCTCGGCTGACCGGGACGCCCGCCCGCGCCGCGCGGGCGGGTCAGGCCCGCGCGGCGTGCCGCGGGGGCGCCGACACCCGGTACCAGGCGACGTAGAGGGCGGGCAGGAAGAACAGCGTCAGCAGTGTCGCCGCCGCGATGCCGCCGATCATCGCATAGGCCATCGGGCCCCAGAAGATCTGCGGCGCGATCGGCACGAGGCCGAAGCTCGCCGCCGCGGCGGTGAGCAGGATGGGCCGCATGCGGTGCTGGGTCGCCTCCACCACGGCCGTCCACCGGTCCTTGCCCTCGGCCAGGACTTCGTCGATCTGGGCCATGAGGATGATCGAGTTGCGGATGATGATGCCGATCAGGGCCAGGATGCCGAGGATCGCCACGAAACCCATGGGCTTGCCGGACAGCAGCAGCGCCGCCACGACGCCGATGAGGCCGAGCGGCGCCACGCTGACGACCAGGAACAGCTTCTGGAAGCTCTGCAGCTGGGCCATGATCAGGAACGCCATGGCGAGCAGCATCACCGGCACCACGGCGGTGATCGGGCCCTGGCCCTTGGCGCTCTCCTCGACGGCGCCGCCCACCGCGAGCTTGAACCCGTCCGGCAGGGCGTCGGTATAGGCCTTCACGGCGGGGGCGAGCTCGCCGACGACGCTGGCGGGCTGCGTCTCGTCGTGGATGGCGGACCGGACCGTGATGGTGGGAAGGCGGTCGCGGCGCCACACGATCGGCTGTTCGAGGTCGTAGTGCAGCGTCGCGAAGGCCAGGAGCGGCACGGCCTTGCCGCCGCTGGTCGGGACCTGCAGGCTCTGCAGGGTCTCGATCCGGTCTCGCTCGTCGGCCTTCGCCCGGCCCACGACGCCGATGAGGTAGATGCTGTCGCGGATCTGCGTGATGGCCGTGCCGCCCACGAGCCCGTTGAGGACGCCGGCGACATCCACCGACGAGATGCCGAGCTGGCGGGCCTTGTCCTGCGCGATGTCGACGCGCAGCACCTTGCCGGGCTCGTTCCAGTCGAAGGTCGGGGCATCGAGGTGCGGGTTGGCGCTCATGATCCCGGCGAGCTGCAACGCCTTCGCCCGCAGGGCCTGGATGTCGGGACCGCTGATCCTGTACTGCACGGGCCGGCCGACGGGCGGGCCGAGATCGAGCGGATGCACGAAGGTGTCGATCCCGACGAAGCCCTTGGCGGCGATGGCGCGCAGCCGGGCCGCGACCTCGTCGCGCACCGTGATCGACTTGGTGACCACGACGATCTGCCCGAAGAAGCTGTTTTCGAGCTGCTGGTCGAGCGGCAGGTAGAAGCGGATCGCGCCTTCGCCGACGTAGGAGCTCCAGCTGGCGACGCCCGGATCGCGCGCGAGTTCGCGCTCGAACCGGTCCATCTGGTCCCGGGTGTTCACGATGGTGCTGTTCTGCGGCAGCGTCATGTCGACGAGCAGTTCGGGCCGGTCCGCGGCGGGAAAGAACTGCTGCTGCACGTGGCTCATGCCCACGATCGAGGCCGCCAGCAGCGCGATGCAGCCCCCGACCGTGATCCAGCGCCAGCGCATGGCGCCCTCCAGCATGCGGGCGAAGACCCGGGCCACGAGGCCGGGCCTCGTGGGGTCGTGGTGCTTCAGGGTCTTGGGCAGCAGTTTGACGCCGATCAGGGGCGCGAAGAGCACCGCCACGACCCAGGACACCAGCAGCGAGACCGCGATCACGACGAACAGCGAATAGGTGTATTCGCCGGCGGAGGAGCCGTTGAAGCCGATGGGGATGAAGCCCGCGACCGTCACCAGCGTCCCGGTCAGCATCGGGAAGGCCGTCGACGTGAAGGCGAAGGTCGCAGCCGTCCTGAGATCGTCGCCTCGCTCGAGCCGCGACACCATCATCTCGACGGTGATCATGGCGTCGTCGACGAGCAGGCCGAGCGCGATGATCAGCGCGCCGAGCGAGATGCGCTGCAGCGAGACGCCGAGATATTGCATCGCGACGAAGACGATCGCCAGCACCAGCGGGATCGAGAAGGAGACCACGAGCCCGGCCCGCAGCCCCAGGCTGACGAAGCTCACGGCCAGCACGATCAGCACGGCTTCGACCAGGGCCTCGGTGAAGCCGCCGACCGCCTCTTCGACGATCCGGGGCTGGTCCGACACGAGGTGGATCTGGACGCCCAGCGGCAGACGCGCCTCGATCTCGCGCATCTTGCCCTTCAGCGCCTCGCCGAAGCGCAGGAGGTTCCCCGAGGCCTTCATGCCGATGCCGAGCCCGATGGCGGGCTGGCCGTCGACCCTGAAGAGCGGGTCCGGCGGGTCCTTGTAGCCGCGCGAGATGGTGGCGATGTCGCTGAGCGGGAAGTAGCGGTCGTTGACGCGCAGGTTGAGGTTCTTGAGGCTGTCCTCCGAGGTGAACTCGCCGGTGACGCGCATCGACACCTGTTCGGGTCCGGCCTGGAGCACGCCCGACGGCTTGACGCCGTTCTGGTTCTGCAGCGTGCCGATCAGCGCCTGCGTGTCGAGGCCGAGCGCGGCGAGCTTCTTGGTCGACACGTCGAGATAGACGACCTCGTCCTGGGCGCCGACGACCTGCACCTTGCCGATGTCCGGCACGGTCAGGACCTCGGAGCGGACCTCCTCGACATAGTCGCGCAGCTGGCGCTGGGAGAGCCCGTCGGCCGTGAAGCCGTAGATGTTGCCGTAGACGTCCCCGAACTCGTCGTTGAAGCCTGGCGGCTGCACGCCCGACGGCATCGTGCCCTGGATGTCCTGGACGTGTTTGCGCACCTGGTAGAACATCCAGGGGACCTGCTTCGGGTCGGTCGTGTCCTTGAGGTTCAGCAGCACCGTCGTGCGGCCGGGGACGGTGTAGCTCTTGGTGTAGTCGAGCGCCTCGATCTGGGTGAGCTCCTTCTCGATCCGCTCGGTCACCTGGTTGGTCATCTCCTCCACGGTCGCGCCGGGCCAGGCCTGCGTCACCACCATGGTCTTGATGGTGAACGGCGGGTCTTCCTGGCGCCCGAGGCCGGTGTAGGACGCATAGCCCGCCACCGCCGACAGGATCATGAGGAACCACACGAACGACCGGTGTTCGAGCGCCCATTCAGACAGGTTGAACTTCACGACAGCGATCTCGGGATGCGGAGCGGCTCGCGGAGCGAGACAGGCCCGGATGAGGGGGAGGCGGGTGCGCGCGTCACGGCTTCGTCACGCGCACGCGCTGGCCTTCGGTGACGGAGTGCGCTCCCGCCACGAGGACGCGGTCGCCGGCTTGCAGGCCCGACGCCACCGAGACCGTGCCGGCGCCTGCGTCGCCGAGCGTCACCGGCCTCGCCCGCAGCGTATCGTCGGGCATCACGACCCAGACGACAGGCCCGCCGTCGCGCGCCAGCACGGCCGCGGCCGGCAGGGCGATTCCGGGCTTGTCCGGCCGGGGCTCGACCAGCGCCGTCGTCACGGTGGTGCCGAGGCGGAAGGCGGAGGGCGCGTCGACGAGCGTCAGCCGGACGCGCCGCGTGCGGGTCTGCGCATCGGATTCGGGCGCGATCTCGCGGACCGTGGCCTGTGCCGTTACGGCGGGGTCCGCCAGCAGCGCCACCGTCGCGGTGCGGCCGGCCGCAAACCGGTCGACCATGTCGTCGGAGACGTCGAAGACGGCGTCGCGCACGTCCGGCCGCGCGACGGTCACGACGGCCTGGCCGGCGGACACCACCTGGCCGACCTCCGCGCTCCAGGTCTCGACGACGCCGTTGTAGCCGCTCTTGAGGGTCGCGTAGCCGAACTGCTCGTCGGCCTTCTGCAGGCTCGCCAGGGCCTGGTTGACCTTGGCCTGGGCGGTGTCGCGGGACGCCACGGCGGCGTCGACCTGGGCCTGGCTGACGCTGCCGGTGCGGATCAGCTCCTGTTGCCGGGCGTTGGTGGCGCTCGCGTTGACGAGCGCCGCCTGCGCGTTGGCGAGATCCGCCCTGGCGGACAGGACCGCGAGGCGCAGCACCGTCGGGTCGAGCGTCGCCAGCGTCTGGCCGGTCTTGACGCGGTCGCCGACGTTGACGTCGCGCGAGGCCATGCGCCCGGGGGCCTGGAATCCGAGCCTCGCTTCGTAGCGCGGCTGGACGGTCCCGGTGAACCGCCGCTCCGCCAGCCGCGTGTCGGGCCGGATCACCGTCGTGAGCGCCGGGCGGACCGGCGGGGGCGCCTCCTCGGCCTTGCGGCCGCAGGCCGCGAGCGCGGCGAATGCGACGCCGAGCGCGAGCGCGAGCGGCAGCCTCGACGCGCGCGTCATGGCAGGTCTCCCCCGGTGACGGCGACCTTCTGGCCCGGGTAGAGGAGCTGGACGCCGGCCGTCACCACGCGGTGCCGTCCGTCGAGGCCGCCCGACAGCACGACGCGGCCCGTCGCGTAGCTGCGGACCCGGACGGGCTGCAGCGACACCCGGTCCTCGTCGTCGAGGATCCAGACGGCGGGCTTGCCGTCGGCCTCGAAGAGGGCGCTCCAGGGCAGCACCACCGCGTCCTCGCCCTCGAAATTCGCCCGCCCGACGACCGCGGCCCCGAGTGCGATGCCGGGCGTCGGCCCCGAGAGCCCGACCTTGACGACGACGGTGCTGGACGTGGTGTCCAGGATGGGGGAGACCTCGCGGACCGTGCCGGTCGCGGTCACGCGCGGGTCGGCCTGCAGCGCGATCGTCACGGCATTGTCGCGCGGCGGCGTGGTGAGCAGGCTTTCGGGGATGGCGAAGACGGCGTCGCGCGGGCCGTCCTGCGCCAGGACGAACACGGTCTGGCCCACCTGCACCACCTGGCCGACCTCGACGTTGCGGGACAGGATGATGCCGTCCTGTCCTGCCTTGAGGTCGCAGTAGGAGAGCTGTTCCTTGGCGGTGTTCACGGCCGCTTCGGCGGCCTCGACCTGGGCCCGGCTGGTGTTCAGCGTCTCCTGCGCCTGGTCGAAGCTCGCCCGCGTCGTGTAGCCGGGCCCGAGGAGGCTCTGCTGGCGTTTGAAGGTCGTCTCCGCCTGGACCAGCAGGGCCCGGGCCGACGTCAGGGCGGCCTCGGCATTGGCGACGTTGGCGCGCTGTTCGGTCGAATCCACCCTGGCCAGAACCTCGTCGGCGCTGACGTGCTGGCCGACTTCGACCATGCGCTCGCTGACCCTGCCGTCGACCCGGAAGGCGATGTTGGATTGGACGCGGGCCTGGACGGTCCCGGCAAGCGCGATATCGGGTACGAAGGTCTGGGGGCGGGGCAGCACGGCCTCGACCGACACCCGGGCGGCGTCGGCGGGAGCGGCCCGGGCGGCCGGCGCCGTCACGACGAGGAGGACGAGGGACGCCGCCAGGCGCCCCCGGCCGCGAGCGAAGCAGGATACAGCGGTCATGGGAAAAGCCGGATGCGCGATGCCATTGTGCCGGGACCCATAGCCGTTTAGATAAAAACCGTCCAGTTGGATTTTTTTGATGAAGAGACCCTCACAGGCCCGCAGCCTGGCCACGATCGACCGCGTGCTCGACGCCGCGGAGGCGGTGCTGGTGCGCGACGGCATCGGCAGCCTGACGATGGACGCCGTCGCGGCCGAGGCCGGCGTCAGCAAGGGCGGGGTGCTGCACCACTTCCGCTCCAAGGACGCGCTGGTATCGACCCTGGCGTCGCGCAAGCTGAAGCGGCTCGAGGACGGCGTCGACGCCGCCACCCTGCGGCGGAAGGGCGAGCCGCAGGCCGTGCTGCACGGCATGGTCGACTACGCGCGCGAGACCTACTGCGGCGACGACAATTTCTCGCGACCGATGCTGATGGCGTCGGTGGAGAATTCAGAGTCCCTGGCCGTGTTCCAGGGCATGTTCGCCGAGCTCTGCGGCGATGTCCGGGGACAGACGGCGGCGCCGGACCGCGCGACGGCGCTGCTCTTCGCCACGATCGGGATCCAGCTGGCCCGCACCCTCGGCTTCGCCCAGCTCAGCTCCGGCGAGGCCACGGCGGTCTTCGCCGCCATCGCCGACTTCGCCGCCGAGCTGCCGCCGGCGACACCCCAGGACGACGGCAGCGCCGGGTGAGCCGGCATCGCGCCCCGGACGGCTCCGGTCCGAGCACCCGCGGCGGCACGGGCCGGCGTGGGTGCCCGGGACAAGCCCGGGCATGACCGTGGAGAGGGGCGGAGGAGACCGGCCGAGGGGGAGCAAGATGGCGCGACATCGATCCCCGCCCTCTGTCCCGTCATGGCCGGGCTTGTCCCGGCCACCCACGCCGCGCGGAGCCGCAGCGGGTTCCGGACGGCTGCGGCCCGATCCGAGCACCCGCGGCGGCACGGGCCGGCGTGGGTGCCCGGGACAAGCCCGGGCATGACCGTGGAAAGGGTGGAGGAGAGCCGGTCCGAGGGAGAGCAAGGTGGCGCGACATCGATCCCAGCCCCCTGTCCCGTCATGGCCGGGCTTGTCCCGGCCACCCACGCCGCGCGGAGCCGCAGCGGGTTCCGGACGGCTGCGGCCCGATCCGAGAACCCGCGATGGCGCGGGCCGGCGTGGGTGCCCGGGACAAGCCCGGGCATGACCGTGGAGAGGGTGGAGGAGAGCGGTCCAGGGAGGGCACAGCGGACAGTCCCGCCGTCATCGCGAGCGAGCGGGCGGGCCCCGCCGTGAGCCCCGGGCCTCGCCAGGATGGCATCGTACGTCGGGGTCCTCCAGGGCCGTGCGTCAGCCCATCAGGGCGCCGACGTGGGCCGCCACCGAGAGGCCGAGGCCTTCGAGGTCGTAGCCGCCTTCGAGCAGCGAGACCACGCGGCCCTGCGCCGACCGTTCGGCGAGGTCGAGGACGCGCCGGGTCGCGATCGCGAAATCCGCCGCGTCGAGCTCGATCTGCCCGAGCGGGTCGCGCCGGTGCGCGTCGAACCCCGCCGAGACGATGACGAGGTCCGGCGCGAAGGCCGCGATGCGGGGCAGGATGAGGTCGTCGAGCGCCGACAGGAAGGCCGTGCTGCCGTCTCCGGCCCGCAGCGGTGCGTTGACGATCGTGTCGTGATCGCCGCATTCGCCCCGCGCGCCCGTGCCGGGAAACAGCGGCATCTGGTGGGTCGAGCAGTAGAGCACGGCGGGATCGGACCAGAAGATGTCCTGCGTGCCGTTGCCGTGATGGACATCCCAATCCAGGATGGCGACGCGCTCGGCGCCATGCGTCAGCCGCGCGTGGCGGGCCGCGATGGCGGCGTTGTTGAAGAAGCAGAACCCCATGGCGGTCGCCCGCTCGGCATGGTGGCCCGGCGGGCGCATGGCCACGAAGGCGTTGCGGGTCCGCCCGCCCATCACCTCGTCGACCGCCAGCACGGCGCCCCCCGCGCCGCGCAGCGCCGCCGGCAGCGTCCCGGCCCCGATGGCGGTGTCGGCATCGATGCGGAGCAGCTGCCGGCCGGTGGGGCGGGCGGCCAGCAGGGCGTCGACATAGGTTTCGGGATGGGCGCCCAGCAGCATGGCGCGCGTCGCCTCGGGGGCTTCGCACCGCCGCAGGGCCGCGAAGGCTTCGCCCGACAGGGCGGCCGAGACCGCCCGCAGCCGGTCGGGCCGCTCGGGATGTCCCTCGCCCATGTCATGCGCGAGGGCGGCCTCGTGGCCGATCAGGGTCGTGGTCACGGGCCTGTTGTGCCCGGGACACGCAGGGGGCAATTGTGCTGCATGGGCTCCTTGACCGCCGATCCGCTATGGTAGGGTGACGCTGTTGAAGTTGGGGCGGGGCAGGGCAGGATCAATGCGGAAGCCATGGCGGGCCGTGATGCTGGTGGCGGCGGGGCTCGCCGTCTCGGCCTGCGATTACAAAGCGACGCCCGATCCCGTCCTGTCGGCGCGCGACAAGGAATTCATCTCCCGGGTCCCCACCGCCGACATGGGCCGCAATTTCGACCGTTACGAGGTCGAGGACACCGACCGGCCAGGCGCCCGGGACCATCGTGGTCAACACCAAGGACAAGCTGCTCTACTACGTCCTCGGCCACGGCAGGGCCATGCGCTACGGCGTGGCGACCGGCGCGGAAGCCTATGGCTGGACCGGCACCGCCACGGTGAGGCGGATGGCCGAATGGCCGCGCTGGATGCCGCCGGCCGACATGATCAAGCGCTGGCCGCATCTCAAGCCCGTGGTGGCCGAAGGCGGCATGCCGGGCGGCCCCGAGAACCCGCTCGGCGCCCGCGCCCTCTACCTCTACGACGCGCAGGGGCGCGACACGCTCTACCGCATCCACGGCACCAACGAGCCGACCGAGATCGGCCACGACGCGTCCTCGGGCTGCATCCGCATGCGCGACATCGACGTGATCGACCTGTTCAACCGGGCCAAGGTCGGCACCAAGGTCGTGGTCCTCTGAGCGGGTCCCGCGCGGTCGCCGTCAGGCGGCCAGCGCCGGGGCGCCGACCGTGACGTGGAGCAGTTCCGGCGGCACGCCGAAGCGCGCCGGCAGCCCCGATTCCCCGAGCCCGCCCGACACGATGAGGTCGCGGCCGCGTTCGACGATGTGCCCGTAATTGTAGCGTCGTGACGGCGTGATGAGGGGGCCGACGCCGGGGATCACGACCTGTCCGCCATGCGTGTGGCCCGACAGCGTGAGCGAGACCCGGTCGGGCATCCGGGCGAAGACGTAGGGCTCGTGCGCCAGCATGATGACAGGCGCGTCGTCGCGGATCTGCTTCATCGTGCCGGCGAGGTCGTCGGCGCCCTTGTGGCCGCGCGGCGCGTAGCGGAAGGCGATCTGGTCCGCCAGGCCCGCGAGCCAGAACCGCTTGCCGCCGCGGTCGACGAGGACGGCGTCGTTCTCCAGCACCTTGACGCCGATGCCGGCGAGGGCGCGGCGGACCTCCTCGGGGCCGCCCCGCAGGCCTGGCACGGGGCCGTGCCACCAATCGTGGTTGCCGAGGATCGCGTAGGTGCCGAGCGGCGCGCGCAGGATCGAGAGCGCGTCCGCCCAGGCGGCCGGCATGACGGGACCGGTGACGTAGCGGTGGCCGGCGTTGAAGTCGCCGAGCAGCACGATGATGTCGGGCTCCAGCGCGTTGCATTGTTCCGCGATGGCGCGGACGCGCTCGGCCGGCATCCAGGGCTCGCAGGCGTGGATGTCGGCGACGACCCCGATGGTCAGGGCGAGACCGGGCGGCCAGCCCGCGGGCGCGACGGCATAGCGCCGTACCAGCGGCACCATGGCGGGTTCGACCGCGACGGCATAGCCGCCGAAGGCCGTCGACCCGAGGGCGAAGGCGCCGGCACCGGTCAGGAAACGCCTGCGGGTGATGAACAGCGTCGTCCCCTTCCGTGGGATCTCGCGCCCCGGCCCGGGATGAGGCCGCAGGCGCAGGTGGCCGTGGCCCGCCGTCAGGCCGCGCGCGTACGGGTCTCCTGGGGCGCTTCGGCCGGCTTGTCCAGCGCGCGCCGATAGGGATCGGGCTGCCGGGTGAACCGCAGCGCCGCCGCGACGGCCGAAATGCCGATCTCGCGGTACAGTTTGACCTGGAGCGCCCGTGCGTCTTCGCGCATCGGGGGGGCGGTGTCGTTGGTCGTCATGCTGCGATGTCCTGGGCTCGCCTTGTCGCGCTCTCGGCCATTCGCGACATGTCGTGAACGGCCCATCAACCTTGTCGGGACGCGATTGACAAAGCGCTAACCGGCCGGCTCGCCGCCTGTACCGGGACAGAACGGTCCGTCACGGCACGGTCCACTGGCAGAGTTTGAAGCCGTTGCGGCGGTGCTCGAGGTCGAGGTGCAGGTCGGTCTCGTGATAGGCGTCCGAACCGGGGCCCAGCACCGTGGCGAACCGCGCGCAGGCCGTGGTGCGGAGCGTGGCCATGAGGCTCCCCGCCACCGTGTCCTTCAGGCCCACCACGCGGCCGGCGAACCGGAAGGCCAGGAGATCGATGGCGTTGCCGCGCGCGTGTTCCGAGATGCGGTTGCCGGCCTTCCAGTTGCGGTTGCGGCACGTATAGGCGGCCGCATCGTCGACCGCGACGAGATCGCCTTCGGCCGCGGTGGCGGGCGCCACGTCGTCGCGCAGCCAGTCGGCGAGCTGTCCCGCGAGGTCGCAGCGCATCAGGGCCGGGGGCGAGACGGCGACATGCCTGCCGCCGGCCAGCACCACGGCCTCGAGCCGCACCGGAGCCGCGATGCCGCAACCGCCGCCCTCGGCGACCGCCGGTGCCGGGCGCGCCACGACCTTTCCGCTGGCGAGCAGCGGCCCGCAGGCGGCGTCGGGCTCGGGCGGGGCGGGCGGCGGTTCCGGCGTGGTCGGCGCCGGCGGTCCCGCCACCTCCGGTGCGGGCGGCGGCCCGGGCGGCAGCACGGGTCCGAAAACCTCCGGCCCGCGCCGCGCGGGCAGGACGGGTCCGAAGATTTCTGGCTCGCGCCGCGCCGGCAGGAGCGGTCCGAAGACTTCCGGCCCGCGCCGCGGCGGCAGCACGGGTCCGTCTTCCTCCGGGCGCGGCGGCGGCATCGGGACGGCGGCGCGCTCGTCGGCCAGGGCCGGTGTGGGCTGCGGCAGCGCCGCCGGCCGCGGGACCGGGATGGGTGTCGGCGCGGGTGACGCCGCGGCGGGCGGGAGGAGCGCCGTGCCGGCGAGAACGCCGAGAGCCGAGAGCGCGGCGATCCGCCATGCCGGACCGCGTCCGGCACCTGTGCGGCGCCGGGCCGCGCCGGTTCGCGTCGTCGGGGCGGATCGGACCGAAGCGGCCTCCTGAAAGATGCGACCGGAGGTTCTTCCACCGACGGCCAACTACCGCCGCGCGTCAGTCTCGCATAGGCTGGCCGCCCCGCCCAGCCCTCGGGATGCCGATGCCCTTCACCGCCGCCACGCCGAAACGCTCCTCCGCCGGAGGCCGGCCCGTCCTGCGGCGGCGCCTCGCGCCCGAACCCTATGCGGCCGCGGCCGACCGGAGCCGCGCCTGCGCGGCGTTCGGCGCCATGCTGGGCGTGATGGCGGTGCTGCTCGGCCGCAGCGGCAGTGTGGATCCGCGCGGGACCGTCGCGGTGCTGGGCTTCGCGCTGCTCTTCGCCCTCGCGGCGATCGTCCTGGCAATGTGGTCGGCGGTCGTGATCTGGCGCACCGGCCGCCGCGGCACCGGGCGCGCCATCGCGGGGCTCGCCCTGGCGGCCACCGTGCTCGCCTATCCCGGCATCCTGGCGGTCCGGGGTGCGCGCCTGCCCCAGGGCGGCGACGTATCGACCGACCCCGCCGCGCCGCCCCCGTTCTCGAGCGTGCCGGCAGCGCTCGCGGCGCGTGGCGGGCTCGCCCACGCGGACCCGCCGGCGGACGCGCGCGAGGCCGCGCGGCGCGCCTATCCCACGCTCCAGCCCGTGATGCTCGACGTCCCCGAGGACGAGGCCTACGGGCTGGCGCTCAAGGCCGTCGAGGGGCGCGGCTGGCGCGTCGTCGAGGCCGTGCCGCCCAAGGGCAAGTTCGGCTCGGGCCACATCGACGCCGTCGCGCCGACGCGCCTCCTGGCGCTGCCCGACGACGTGACGATCCGCCTGCGATCGGCGGCCGGCCAGACCCGCGTCGACATCCGCTCCGCGTCGCGCTTCGCCCAGTTCGACTTCGGCGAGAATGCCGCCCGCATCCAGTCGCTGTCGGACGAACTGCTCGATGCCGCGTCCTGAGGCGCGACGCCGGGGCGCGGGACCGGCCCGTCCCCGCTAGAGCGCTTTCGCCTCCGGCGAATCCGCTCCAGGTCGACATCGAGAGCGGTTCAGGCGCGGCCGAGCAGGGCCCGGCGGTGCTCGACCAGCCCGGCGGTCGAGCCGTCGAGCCCGTCGAGCGGGCGCGGCGGCGTCGGACACGATCGGGGCGAGCTTGTTGGCGAGTTCCTTGCCGAGTTCGACGCCCCACTGGTCGAAGGGGTTGGTGTCCCAGATCGCCGCCATGGTGAAGACCCGGTGCTCGTAGAGGGCGATCAGCCGGCCCAGCATCCGGGGGTCGAGCCGGCGGTACAGGAAGGTCGAGGTCGGGCGGTTGCCGTCGAACTGCTTGTGGGCCGCCACGCCTGGCGATGGCGTCGGGCTTGGCGCCGGCCTTCTCCATCACGGCCTTCACCTCGGCCTCGCTGCGCCCCACCATCAGCGCCTGGCTCTGGGCGAGGCAGTTGGCGACCAGCAGTTCGTGGTGCTGCAGGTCGGCGTCGGTCGGCTCGGCGGCGACGAGGAAGTCGATCGGCACGACTTCGGTGCCCTGGTGCAGCAGCTGGAAGAAGGCGTGCTGGCCGTTGGTGCCCGGCTCGCCCCAGACGACCGGGCCCGTCGCGTCGTGCGACGCGCGTGCCGTCGATGTGGACGTGCTTGCCGTTGCTCTCCATGTCGAGCTGCTGGAGATAGGCGGGGAAGCGGCCGAGCCGCTGGTCGTAGGGGATCACGGCCTGCGTGGCGAAGCCCCAGGCGTTGCGGTAGAGCACGCCGATGAGCCCCATCAGCACCGGGATGTTGGCTTCGAGCGGCGCCTGGCGGAAATGCGTGTCGACCTCGTGGCCGCCGGCGAGGAACTCCGCGAAGTGCGTCGGGTCCGATCTGGATCACCACCGCAGGCCGATGCGACGACCAGACCGAGTAGCGGCCGCCGACCCAGTCCTTGAAGCCGAACACCCGGTCCTCCGGGATGCCGAACTTGCCGACGAGGTCGAGCGCGGTCGACACGGCGGCGAAATGATGCTCGACGGCGGCTTCGCCGAGCGCGGCCGACGAGCCAGGCGCGGGCCGTGCGGGCGTTGGTCATCGTCTCCTGGGTGGTGAAGGTCTTGGAGGCGACGATGAACAGCGTGGTGGCGGGGTCGAGCGGCTTCAGCGTGTCGCCGATGTCGGCGCCGTCGACGTTCGACACGAAATGCGTGCGGATGCGCGGGATGGCCGAAGGGCGCGAGCGCGCGCGCCGCCATGGCGGGGCCGAGGTCCGAGCCGCCGATGCCGATGTTGACGATGTCGGTGAGCGCGCTGCCCGGTCGCGCCCGTGACGATGCCGTCGCGCACGCCGCGGGCGAAGTCCGCCACCTTGGCCCGGACCGCCAGGACCTCGGGCATGACGTCCTCGCCGTCGACCTGCACCGAGGTGCCCGTGAGGCGCCCGCAGCGCCGTGTGCAGCGCCGCCCGGCCCTCGGTCGGGTTGACGATCCCGCCCGTGAACATGCGGTCCCGCTTCTCTTCGAGCTTCTGCGCGCGGGCGAGGTCGAACGAGCGCGTGCAGCACGTCCTCGTCGATCCGGTGCTTGGAATAGTCGAAGACGAGGTCGCCCAGCGCCACGTGGTAGCGATCGAACCGCTCCGGGTCGGCGGCGAAGAGGTCCTTCAGGCGTCCGGCCCTTCATCCGCTCGACCGCGGCGCGGAGGCCGGCGAACTTGGTGTCCTGCGTGTCCTGCGTCATCGTCGTCCTCACTCCGGTCGATTCGGCCGCCGCGATGGCTGATGGATCGCGGCGCTGCGACACCATAACAGGGGAAGGGCCGCAAAAGTCGCGCGGCGGGCTCGCGGCGCGCCATCCTGGCGCCTTCGGGTCGACGCGAGGCGCTTTTCCGTGCAGGAGAACGCGCGACCGAGCCGCCGCCGCGGCGACCTCCTCGACACACAACCCAGGACCCTCATGGCGCCGCCGCTGCTGCAGATGACCGATATCCGCTTCACGCTCGGCGGCAAGCCGCTGCTCGACGGGGTCGACCTCTCAGGTCGGCCGCGGCGACCGCATCTGCCTCGTCGGCCGCAACGGCTCGGGCAAGTCGACGCTGATGAAGATCGCGGCGGGCGACGCTCGGCCTCGACGGCGGCACGCGCTTCCTGCAGCCCGACGCGACGCTGCGGGTCCTGCCGCAGGAGCCCGACCTCGCCGGCTACGACGACGTGCTGTCCTACGTCGAGGCCGGCCTCGGGCCGCTCGACAACCCCTACCGCGCGCGCTCGCTGCTCGACGACCTCGGCCTGACCGGCGACGAGAAGCCCGGCCACCTCTCGGGCGGCGAGGCTGCGCCGCGCGGCGCTGGCCCGCGTGCTGGCGCCCGAGCCCGACATCCTGCTGCTCGACGAGCCCACCAACCATCTCGACCTGCCCGCCATCGAATGGCTCGAGAACGAGCTGAAGTCGCTGCGCTCCGCGCTCGTCCTGGTCAGCCACGACCGGCGCTTCCTCACCAACCTGTCGCGCGCCACGGTGTGGCTCGACCGCGGCCGCACGCGCCGCATCGAGCAAGGCTTCGGCGCCTTCGAGGACTGGCGCGACCAGGTGCTCGAGGAGGAGGAGCGCGAGCGCCACAAGCTCGACCGCAAGATCGCCGCGCGAGGAGGACTGGGTCCGCTACGGCGTCACCGGCGCGGCGCAAGCGCAACGTGCGCCGCATGGCCGAGCTCGGCGACCTGCGCCGCGAGAAGCGCGAGGCCGTCCGCGCGCGTCGGCGTCGCCACGATGACGGTGTCGGAGGGCAGGACCTCGGGCAAGCTCGTGATCGAGGCCGAGGGCATCTCGAAGAGCTACGGCGACCGCCCGATCGTGCGCGACTTCTCGACCCGCGTCCTGCGCGGCGACCGGCTCGGCATCGTCGGCGCCAACGGCGCCGGCAAGACGACGCTGCTCAACCTCCTCACCGGCCGCGACACGCCGGACGCCGGCACGGTGAAGCTCGGCGCCAACGTCGCAGCTCGCGACGCTCGACCAGGGCGCGCTCGAGCCTCAAGCCCGACACGACGCTCGCCGACGCGCTGACGGGCGGCGGCATCGACCAGGTGATCGTCAACGGCGTCAGCCAAGCACGTCATCGGCTACATGAAGGACTTCCTGTTCGGGCCCGAACAGGCCCGCACGCCGCTCGTCGCGCCTGTCGGGCGGCGAGCGCGGCCGGCTGATGCTGGCCCGCGCGCTGGCGCTGCCCTCGAACCTCCTGGTGCTCGACGAGCCCACCAACGACCTCGACCTCGAGACGCTGGACCTGCTGCAGGACATGCTCGCCGACTATCCCGGCACCGTGGTGGTGGTGAGCCACGACCGCGACTTCCTCGACCGGGTCGCGACCTCCGTGATCAATGCCGAGGGCGAGGGACGCTGGACCGAATATGCCGGCGGCTATTCCGACATGGTGGCGCAGCGCGGCGTCGGCGTCACGGCGCGCGTCCGGGAGCCGGCGCCGCGGCGCCGACCGCGCGTGGCGTCGCTCGCGCCGCCGCCAGCGCGCCCGCGGCACGCAAGGGCAAGCTGAGCTTCAAGGACAAGCACGCGCTCGACAACCTGCCGCGGCGGATGGAGCGACATGCGGGCCCAGAAGCGCGAAGCTCCAGGCGGCGCTCGCCGATCCCGGCCTCTACGGCCGCGATCCCGCCCGCTTCGCCAAACTGTCGGCGGCCCTGGCCGAAACGGACGCCAAGCCTCGCCGCCGCCGAGGACGAGTGGCTCGACGCTCGAGATGATGCGGGAGGCGCTCGAAGGCTGATCGGAGCCGTCGACCTCGCGCGACCCGCCTGCGACCGATCGACGGCACGGGGTGCAACGATCTCCGGGCCTGAGCATTGGCTGGCGTCACGGGGACGAGGGGCACATGAACGAACCGACGTCGAGAGGAGCGCCTTCGGGCTCGGCCTGGACCGCTGTCGCGGTGCTCGGCTTCGCACTGGTGGGTGTCCTCAACCGCCAGCGGCCCGACGACAGGCCGCGGAGCCGCGCGCTCCCGCCCTTGCCGGCGTCGAGGCCGGCCTCGGCGGCCCCGCCGGCGGCGGGTCGTCCCAGGGCAGGGCACCGGCCAGAAGGACGCCAAGGCGGGATCGGACGGCAAGCCGACCCAGCATCCGCCGGGGTTCCTCGGCATCGCGCGATCGGTGTTCGACCGGTTCGGCAACGACAACATCAGCCTGGTGGCGGCCGGCGTCGCCTTCTACGTGATGCTGTCGATCTTCCCGGCCCTCGCCGCCATGGTGTCGCTCTACGCGCTCGTCGGCAACCCGGACGACGTCGCGCAGCCGCATCCAGGACTACAGCTACCTGCTGCCGCCCGAGGCCATGAAGCTCATCATCGACGGGCTGCACAACTTCGCCAAGACGGCCGGCTCGACGCTCACCTGGGCGCTGGCCACCAGCGTCGTCCTGGCGCTGTGGAGCGCGCGCGCCGGCATCTCGTCGATCATGACGGGCCTCAACATCGCCTATGAGGAGACTCGAGACCCGGTCCTTCATCGTGCAGACCGCTGGTCGCGCTCGGCCTGACGCTCGGCGCCATCCTGTTCGCCGTGGTCGTGATCTTCGCCGTCGCCGTCATCCCGATCATCCTCAACTTCCTGCCCTTCGGTTCGCTGGCCGGGACGCTTGCTCAACTTCGCGCGCTGGCCCGTCCTGGCCGTCCTGGTGACGTTCGGCTTCGCCGTCATCTATCGCGTTCGGTCCCTGCCGCAAGAACGCCCGCTGGCGGTGGATCACCTGGGGCTCGGGCATCGCCACGCTGCTCTGGCTCGCCGGCTCGATCCTGTTCTCGCTCTACGTCGGCAAGTTCGGCTCCTACGAGGCCACCTACGGCGCGCTCGGCGCCGTCGTGGTCCTGCTGCTCTGGCTCTGGGTCAGCGCCCTGGTGCTGCTGATCGGTGCCGAGATCGACGGCGAACTCGACCAGCGCGCCGACGCACACCGGCTCGCCGCTCGAAGCGGTCCCGCCCGGCAAGGCGCCAGGCCTGAGCCCGCAAGCGACTGCAACTCGCGCCTGCGCGAGCGGCTTGCCGTTGCCGACGATGCGGGACTAGGCTCTACAACGACGAGATGCGCATGTCGGCGGGGATCGCGATGGTCGTGCGGGTTGCGACGGTCGCGTTCCAGGGTATCGAGGCCCGGCCCGTCGACGTCCAGGTGCAGATCACCAACGGGACGGTGGTGTTCAACGTCGTCGGGCTGGGCGACAAGGCGGTGGCGGAGTCGCGCGAGCGCGTCCGGTCGGCCCTGACGGCCTCGGGCCTGGCGCTGCCCGGCGAAGCGCATCACCGTCAACCTCGCGCCCGCCGACCTGCCCAAGGAGGGCAGCCACTACGACCTGCCGATCGCGCTCGGCGTGATGGCCGCCATCGGGGCCATCCCGCCGGACGCCCTGCAGGCTTCACGGTCCTCGGCGAACTGGCGCTGGACGGTTCCATCTCGGCGGTCTCGGGCGTCCTGCCGGCCGCCGTCGCCGCCAATGCCGCCGGCCATGGCCTGATCTGCCCCGCGGCCTGCGGCCCCGAGGCCGCCTGGGCCTCGCAGCGACCTCGACGTCCTGGCGCCGCGCTCGCTGATCCAGCTCGCCAACCACATGAAGGGCACGCAGCTGATGGCGCGGCCCGAACCCGCCATGCGGGCGGCCGGCACCGACCTGCCGGACCTGCGCGACGTCAAGGGCCAGGAGAGCGCCAAGCGGGCGCTCGAGATCGCGGCGGCCGGCGGGCACAACCTCCTGTTCAGCGGGCCGCCGGGCTCCGGCAAGTCGATGCTGGCGGCGCGCCTGCCCTCGATCCTGCCGCCGATGACGCCGCGCGAGCTGCTCGACGTGTCGATGATCCATTCGGTCGCGGGCGCGCTGGCCGGCGGCGCGCTGACCGACCGGCGGCCCTTCCGCGCCCCGCACCATTCGGCCTCCATGCCGGCGCTGGTCGGCGGCGGCACCGGGGCGCGGCCCGGAGAAGTGTCGCTGGCCCATAACGGCGTGCTCTTCCTCGACGAGCTGCCGGAGTTCGCCACGCCGGTTCTGGATTCGCTGCGCCAGCCGCTCGAGACCGGTGAGGTGTCGATCGCGCGGGCGAACCACCGCGTCACCTATCCGGCGCGGTTCCAGCTCGTCGCCGCCATGAACCCGTGCCGCTGCGGCCTCGCCACCGAGCCCGGCTACGCCTGCAAGCGCCAGCCCAACGCGCGCTGCATGGCGCAGTACCAGTCGCGGCTCTCGGGCCCGCTGCTCGACCGCATCGATCTCCACCTCGACGTGCCGGCCGTGTCGGCCTCGGACCTCATCCTGCCGCCCCCGTCGGAAGGCTCGGCCGACGTCGCCGCCCGCGTGGCCCGCGCGCGGGCCCGGCAGGTGGCCCGCTACGCCGAACTCGGCCTCTCCGGCGTCACCACCAATGCGGCGGCGCCCGCCAACGCGATCGAACAGGTGGCGGCCGTCGACGCGGGCGGCGCGGCCTTCGTGCGCGCCATGGCGGACCAGCTGCGGCTCTCCGCCCGAGGCTTCCACCGCGTGCTCAAACTCGCCCGGACGCTGGCCGACCTCGACGGCGCCAGGACCGTCGGCAAGGCGCAGCTGGCCGAGGCGCTGTCCTACCGTCCGCAGAGCGACAGGCGGGCGCGGGCCGCTGTCTGACCGGGAGCCGACGCCCGGCCTCAGCCCTCGCGGCGCAGCGTGCCGCAGAGCTTCAGCGCCTGCGCCGCCACGGTCTCGATGGCCTCGGCATAACCGCCCGCGATCCAGCGCAGCGCGATGTGGATGATGCCGCCCATGACGCCGGCCCGCAGCAGGGCGGCGGCGCCCGGAGCGGGGCTTTCGGGATTGATGGCTTTGTCGATCAGCAGGCCGAAGCCCTTGAGGGCCGCCCCCGACACGCGGTCCACCGCGGGGCTGACACCGGCGATCTCGACCAGGAAGACGCGTGCGGCCTCGGGCTCCCGGCGCAGCAGCGCGTAGTAGCACTCCAGCACGGCCGCGGCGCGATCGTCCGGCGCCGCATCCGCGGCGGCGCGCATCTCGCCCAGCATCACGGCGATCACGGCTTCGTAGCAGGCGACGAGCAGCGCCTCGCTGTTCGGAAAGGATTCGTAGAAGTAGCGCTCCGTCAGGCCCGCGGCGGCGCAGACGGCCTTGACGGTGGCGGCGCGATAGCCCCGCTCGCCGTAGACCGCGATCGCGGCCCGGATGAGCGTGTCTCTGCGCTGCGCCCGCCGCCGTTCCAGCGGCACGTTCGCATAGGATTTGGACGGTCCTGCCTTGGCCATCCCTTCCCTTGACACGTCGGGCCGTCCGGCACAAATTCTGACAACGATCGTTGTCAGAGCGAGCGGAGGTGAGCCGATGGCGGCGGTCGACGGCACGGGCGAGGCCCCGCGGGACGGGACGGCGGAGCTCCTCGACGTGCTGATCGTTGGGGCGGGCCTGTCGGGCATCGCGGCAGCCTACCACCTCGGCCGGCGCCTTCCCGGCAAGCGCTTCGCCATCCTCGAAGCGCGCGAGCGCATCGGCGGCACCTGGGACCTGTTCCGCTATCCCGGGGTGCGGTCCGATTCCGACATGCAGACGCTCGGCTACAGCTTCCGCCCCTGGACGGGTCACCGCGCCTTGGCGGACGGGCCGTCCATCGCCGCCTATGTGCGCGAGACCGCCCGGCAGTTCGGCATCGACGGCCGGATCCGGTTCCGCCACCGCGTCACCCGCGCCGCCTGGTGCTCGGAAGAGGCACTCTGGACCGTGGAGGTCGACCGCGACGGCACGCCGCTGCGTCTGCGGTGCCGCTTCCTGTTCCTGTGCTCGGGCTACTACGACTACGCCTCGGGCTATCGGCCGGACTGGCCCGGGCTCGACCGGTTCGGCGGCCGCCTCGTGCATCCGCAGTTCTGGCCGGACGACCTCGACCACGCCGGCCGGCGTGTCGTCGTCGTCGGCAGCGGCGCGACCGCCGTCACGCTGGTGCCGGCGCTGGCGGAGACGGCCGGCCACGTCACCATGCTGCAGCGCTCCCCCACCTATGTGGTGTCCCGGCCGGCGGTCGACGCCTTCTCGGTCGGGATGCACAGGCGCCTCCCGGCGCGGCTGGCGGATGCCGTGGTGCGGTGGAAGAACGTGTTGCAGACCATCTATTTCTACAGGCTCGCCCGGCGCCAGCCCGACCGGGCCAAGGCCGCCATCCTCGGCATGGCGCAGAAGCAGCTCGGCAAGGACTACGACGTCGGCACGCATTTCACGCCCCGCTACAAGCCCTGGGACCAGCGCCTCTGCCTCGTCCCCGACGGCGACCTGTTCGAGGCGATCCGCAGCGGCCGGGCCTCCATGGAGACCGACACGATCGACACCTTCACCGAGACGGGCATCCGCCTCGCCTCGGGCCGTCACCTCGCCGCCGATATCGTGGTGACGGCGACCGGGCTGAACGTGAAGCTGATGGGCGGCGCCGCCGTCACGGTCGACGGCACGCCCGTCGATGTGGGCCGCTGCCTGTCCTACAAGGGCATGATGTTCTCGGGCGTGCCGAACCTCGCCCTCGCGCTCGGCTACACCAATGCGTCCTGGACGCTGAAATGCGAGCTCACCGCCGCCTATGTGTGCCGGCTCCTGGCCCACATGGACCGGCGGGGATACGAAATCTGCACGCCCGACCGCGGCGCTGAGACCGGCGAGGACGCGCCGGCGCTCGACCTCACCTCGGGTTACATCCGGCGGGCCGCCCATCTCCTCCCCAAGCAGGGCCGCGGCAAGGCCTGGGTGCCGCGCCAGAACTACATCGCCGATCTCGCCGCCATGCGCTTCGGCCGGATCGAGGATGGGGCCATGCGCTTCGCGCGGGCGCGCCGGGCCGCGTGACGGGCCGGGATCGGCGAGAGCGAAGGCGGCGAGGAGCGATGGCGAAGCGGTTCGAGATCCGGGGCCGGACGGCGCTGATCACCGGAGCGGCGAGCGGCATCGGCCGGGCGCTGGCGCTGGAGATCGCCGGGCGGGGTGGGCACCTCGCCCTCGCGGATCGCGACGCCGATGGGCTCGCCGCGACGGCCGGGGCGGCGGAGCGGTCCGGCGTGCGGGTGAGCCTCCATCCCATCGACCTCGTCGATGCGGCCGCCATCGAGGCGCTGCCCGCTGCCGTGCTGGCGGAGCATCCGGGCGTCGACCTCCTGATCAACAATGCCGGCGTCGCCCTCGGCGGCACGTTCGAACAGGTCAGCGAGGCCGATTTCGAATGGCTGTTCGAGATCAATTTCTGGGCCGTGGTCCGCCTGACGCGTGCCCTCCTGCCCGTGCTGAGGCGGAGCGACGCGGCCCAGATCGTCAACATGTCGAGCCTCTTCGGCCTCGTCGCGCCGCCCGGCCAGGTCGCCTATGCGGCCAGCAAGTTCGCGGTCCGCGGCTTCGGTCAGGCGCTCCGGCTCGAACTCGACGGGACGTCGGTCGGCGTCACCACGGTCCATCCGGGCGGGGTCGCGACCGCCATCGCCCGCAATGCCCGCATGCCGGCGGGCATCACGCCCGATGTTGTCGCCGCGCGCCGGCGGCGCTACGAGACGCTGCTGCGCCTGCCGCCGGATCGCGCCGCCCGGATCATCGCCGAGGCGATCGTCCGCCGAAGGCCGCGCGTCGTGGTCGGGTCGGACGCCAGGCTGATGGCGCTGATCGAGCGCCTCGCGCCGGTGGCCCACGCTCGCCTGCTGCTCGCGCTCGCGCGCCGGGCGTGAGGCCCGGCGACATGGCGCGCGGGGGTCGGCGGAGCCGGCGCGGGGCCGCGCGGGGAGGATGGACAGGATGACGGACCACGTCGGCTTCGCTAGCGTCGGCGGCATCGCCCGCATCGTGCTCGACCGGCCCGAGAAGAAGAACGCCATCGACGACGCCATGTACGAGGCGCTCGCCGCGGCCCTCTGCCGGGCCGAGGCGGACGAGGCGGTCCGGGCCGTCCTCATCGAAGGCCGCGGCGGCGTGTTCACGGCCGGCAACGACCTGTCCGACTTCCGGCGCCCGCGTCCGGAGTGGCGGGACGCCCCGGTGTCGCGCTTCCTCGCCGCCCTCAGCGAGGCCGAGAAACCGATCGTGGCGGCCGTGAGCGGCCCCGCCATCGGCATCGGCACCACGATGCTGCTCCATTGCGACATCGTGATCGCCAGCACGACGGCACGGTTCCAGATGCCGTTCATCGACCTCGGCCTCGTGCCCGAGGGCGCGAGTTCGCTGCTGTTGCCGCGGCTCGTCGGCCATCAGCGTGCCGCCGCGCTGCTGCTCCTGGGCGAGAGCGTCGATGCCGCCACGATGCGCCACTACGGCCTGGTCCACGAGGTCGTGGCTCCCGAAGCGCTCGAAGCGGCCGCCATCGATCTCGCGAAACGCCTCGCCGCCAAGCCGCCGGATGCGATGCGCCAGTCGAAACGGCTGCTGCGCCGCGCGCCGGAGCCGGTCGCGGCGCGGCTGGCCGTCGAGGGCGAGGCCTTCGTCGCGCGGCTCGGCTCGGAGGAGGCGAAGGCGGCCTTCGCGGCCTTCTTCGCCCGGCGCGGCGGGTCCCGCTGAGAGGCCGCCACCCGCATCCCGCCCCGGCGGCGGCGTCGATCGAGGCCGCGGCGAAGCGCTGACTCACGCAGTGGACCTGGAGCCCGGCCGCGTCCTCATTCCGCCTCCGTCCGGGACTGGCGTCGGCGCCTGGGACATGGGATGCCGGCCCCGTGAAGCATGGCGAGGCGGAACCGATATGACACCGATGACGGTCCTGGTGGTGGCGCTGGGCGGGGCGATCGGCACCGTGGCCCGCTACCTCGTGGCCCTGGCGGCCGCCCCCATCAGCACGTCGCTGCCCTGGGGCACGGTGCTGATCAACATCGCGGGCTCGTTCCTGATCGGCTTCGTCGGCACGCTGACGCTGTCGCAGGGGCGCTTCCCCATGTCGGAGACGGCGCGCCTCTTCGTCATGGTGGGACTGTGCGGCGGCTTCACCACCTTCTCGTCCTTCAGCCTCCAGACGCTCGACCTGATCCGGGCCGGTGCGCTCGGCCGCGCCGCCGTCAACGTGTCGGCCTCGGTGGCCTTCTGCCTCGCGGCGGTGGCGCTGGGCCACTTCGCCGCCGCGGCGCTGAACGGCGGTGCCGTGCCGGTGGTCCAGGCCTCCATCGAGGAAGACGCCTGACCGGCGACGTCCTCGCCCGGGCGACCCCGGGCCGAACCCTGGCCGCTCGGGCCTATGCGAGTTCGATCCGCACCGGCACGTGGTCGGACGGCTTGTCGGCGCCGCGCATGTGCCTGTCGATGGCGGCCGCGCGCAGGCGGTCCGCCGCGCGGGGCGAGAGCAGCAGGTGGTCGATCCGGATGCCCCGGTCGCGCTGCCAGGCGCCGGCCTGGTAGTCCCAGAAGCTGTAGAGCCCGCCCGCATCGGTCGTGGCCCGCACCGCGTCGGTGAGGCCGAGGTTGAGCAGCGTGCGGAAGCGCCGCCGCGTCTCCGGCAGGAACAGGGCATCGCCGAGCCAGGCCGCGGGGTCGTAGACGTCGCGGTCCTCCGGGATCACGTTGAAGTCTCCCGCCAGCACGAAACACTCCTCGGCGGCCAGCAGCGCCGCGGCCCGGCGCGTGAGCCGGTCCATGAAGCCGAGCTTGTAGGGGTACTTCTCGGTGTCGGGCGGGTTGCCGTTCGGCAGGTAGAGGCTGGCGACGCGCACGGGCTCGCCCTCGCCCCGGACCACCGCCTCGACGTAGCGGGCCTGGACGTCGTCCGCGTCGCCGGGCAGCCGGACCGTCACATCAGCCTCGGGTGGGGCGAGGTCCCGGCGGGTCAGGATGGCGACGCCGTTGAAACCCTTCTGGCCGTGGACGATGGCGTGGTAGCCCGCCTGCTCGACCTCCTGGCGCGGAAAGCTCTCGTCGACGCATTTCAGTTCCTGCAGGCACAGAACGTCCGGCGCCGCCTTGGCGAGGTAGTCGATCAGGTGCGGCAGCCGCTGGCGCACCGAGTTCACGTTCCAGGTGGCGATCCGCATGGGCCAGGTCCTCAGGTTGATGCCACGGGTTCAGCCCCAGCGGCGGTGCGCCCACATCCATTGTTCCGGCCACTGCCGGATGAAGCCTTCGAGCACCGCCTGCACCTCGGCCGTGACGGTGATCAGGTCCGCCTTGCGGTCGCCGCTGTCGGGCATCTGCACGAGGTGGTAGCTCTGGACGAAGCGGACGCCCGACACGCGGCGCATGCAGCTGACCAGGATCGGCGAGCCGGCGCTGAGCGCCAGCAGGGCCGGGAAGGTCGTGGTGTGGGCGGGGCGGCCGAAGAAGGGCACGAGCGCCCCCGCGCCGTCCCGCAGGTCGGTCAGGAGCCCCACCGTGCCGCCGTCGCGGATCACGCGCAGGAACTGGCGCGGCACGCCCGGGTCCTTGGCGACGAGACCGCCCGTGTAGAGATGCGCGCGCAGGTCGTGGGCATCCTGGTCGACCAGGGGGTTGCGCAGGCGCTTGTAGATGCTCCAGGGCTTGAGCCCGCTCCGGGTCGCGGGCGCGATGGTCAGCTCCCAGTTGGCGAGGTGGGCCGCGCAGGCCACCTTGCCGCCCGGCCAGGCGCGCCAGGCCTCGAAGGCCGCCTGGTTCTCGTAGGTCACGCGGTCGCTCGCCGCGATCTCGGGCAGGAAGAAGATCTCCGCGAAGGTGCGCCCGAGGTTCTCCCACATGGTGCGGACGATCCGCTCGCGCTCGGCGGGCGTCGTCTCCGGCATCGCCAGCGTCAGGTGGTTCAGCGCCCGGCCGTGGCGCTTGAAGAGCGGCGCCAGGGTCCGCCAGACCGAACCCGACACCGCCGAGGCGCGATCGACTCCCATGAGGCGGAACAGGGCGCCCGCCGTCCGAAACAGCCGATGTTCCAGGCGATGGCGGACGGGGCGCCAGGCGATATGCATCGGTGTCCGGGGTCGGCGGGGAAGGGAGAGGCGCGAGGGCGTCCCATGGACGATGCGCTTCCTCCCCGTCAACCCTCGGAGGCGTGTCGCGGCGAGCGGCATGGGGCCGGGTTCAACCTGTCGCGGCGTCCCGGCCCGTGCCCGGCATGAGGCCCTGGCGCATGGCGAATCGGCGCAGCGGGCCGATGCTGGCCATGGCGAGCAGGCCCGCACCGCGCAGCACGTCGGTCGGCAGGCGGTCGTCGAGGATGGCGCGGTTCAGCCAGTCGACCCCGAAGGCGCGCGCCGCGATGTCGCCCCGGCGGCTCCGGGCGTAGCGATCGAGGACCGCCGGTGCGCCGAGATCCTCGCCGCCCCGGCGGGCGTCGACCAGGATGTCGGCGAGCGATGCGGCATCGCGCAGGCTGAGGTTCAGGCCCTGCGCGCCGATCGGCGCCATGGCGTGGGCGGCCTCCCCGGCGAGGGCCAGGCGCGGGCCGACGAGGCGGTCGGACGTGAGGCTGGAGATCGGGAACCGCCCCACGACCCCGGCGACGCGGATGCGGCCGAGCAGCATGCGGCTCTGGCGTTCGATGTCGCGGGCGAGGCGCTCGGCCCCCTCGGCGGCACGGCGCTCCGCGGCCTCGGGCGCCATGCCCCAGACGAGGCTGGAGCGGTGCGGGGCCTCGGGGCCGGCCGGCAGGGGCACGAGGGTGAAGGGGCCTTGGCGGGTGTGGAACTCCGTCGAGATGCCGCGGTGCGGCCTGTCGTGGTGCAGCGTCGTGGTCAGGGCCTGCTGAGGGTAGGGCACCTCCCGCGCCCCGATCCCGGCGGCGCGCCGGGCCGTCGAGCGGCGCCCGTCGGTGGCGACCAGCAGGGCGCCCTCCACCGCGGGACCCTCCGGGCCGTCCGCCGTGACGCTCCGCGGGCCGAAGGCGAAGCGTTCGAGCCGCCCGGGCAATTGCGTCAGGCCGGGGACGTGCCGGGCGGCCTGCGCCAGCGTCTCGACCAAGCGGTGGTTCTCGATGTTGAAGCCGAAACACGGGCGTCCGATCTCGGCCGCGTCGAAGGCCAGCGGCGGACCGCGGAACAGCGAGCCCGTGTCGTCGACGAGCCGCATCACGCGCAGCGGTTCGGCGAAGGGGCGCAATTGCTCCCACACGCCCAGCCGTGCCAAGAAATCCACCGACCCTTCGAGCAGCGCGACGGTCCGGCCTGTCGCCCGGACATCCACATCACCGACGAGGATCACCTGGATGCCACCCCGCGCCACCGCCAGAGCGATCGCGAGACCCACCGCACCGGCCCCCACCATGACGACCTCGCTCGTGAGGCGGCGCGACGGGGCCGGGACGACGCTCGGGAGGGTCATGGGCGATGGTTCCGGCGTTCGGGGACACGGCGTCCCTCATAGAGGGCGCGCCGGCGCGGCGGCAACCGTCGCGGTGCCGCGGCCGCGGGGCGGGGTCGCGCGATGACGGCCCTGGCGATCGATTTCGACTGGATCTTCACGCCGTCGGGCTGGCTGGCGCTCGGCACGCTCACCGCCATGGAGATCGTGCTCGGCATCGACAACGTGATCTTCGTCTCGCTGATCGGCGCCAGGCTGCCCCCCGCGCGCGCGCGCTTCGCCCGGATGTTCGGGCTCGGCCTCGCCTTCGTGTTCCGCATCGCCAGCCTCGGCGGCCTCACCTGGCTGATCGCCCTCACGGCGCCCATCATGACGATCCAGGGCCACCGCCTACTCGTGGCGCGACATCGTGCTGGGCGGCGGCGGGGCTGTTCCTGATCGTGCAGGCGACGCTCGAGATCCACGGCGAGATCGACGACGACGACGACGGACGAGGACGCGATCCCGCGGCCCCGCGCCATGCCGCTGGTGATCCTCAACATCGCCGTGATGGACCTCGTCTTCTCCTTCGATTCCATCCTGACCGCCATCGGCATCGCCCGGGACCTCGCCGTGATGGTGGCGGCCATCATGATCTCGATCGTCATCATGTTCCTGGCCGCCAATGCGGTGGCGAGCTTCATCCGCCAGCACCCGACCAGCAAGGTGCTGGCGCTGTGCTTCCTGGTGCTGATCGGCCTGTCGCTCGTGGCCGAGGGGACGGGCTTCGACGTGCCGCGCGGCTACCTCTACTTCGCCATGGTGTTCTCCGGCGAGCGTCGAGATGCTGAACATCTGGGCCCGGCGCAACCGCCGCCGACGGCGCGAAGCCGCCGAGGCGCTCCGGTCGCCCACCGAAGGGCGGCTCGCGCCGCGCTAGAGCCGGTGCCTTTCGAGCTGAGTCGGGTGAGGTAGCGGTCAGGCTGCAGCTGTGATTCCATGGTGTCCTGATCACGGAGGGCATGATGGCACGAGCCTTGTCGCTGGACCTGCGCGAGCGGGTGATCGCCGCCATCGAAGCGGGTGCCTCATGCGGACAAGCGGCGGAGCGGTTCGGGGTCGCCAAGGCGAGCGCGATCCGCTGGCATGCGAGGTTTCGGAGCGAGGGCGAGATTGCCGCCAGGCCGATGGCGGCGACCGGCACTCGCACCGGATCGAAGCGCATGCGGCTACCATCCTGCAGGCCTACGCGGCGCGACCGCAGATCTACCTGCGCGAGGTGAAGGATGCGCTGGAAGAAAACGGGGCCACGGCGAGCCTGAGCGGGCTGTCGCGCTTCTTTCGGCGCCACGGCATCAGCCGCAAAAAGGGGATCTGCACGCCGCCGAGCAAGGCCGCTCGGACGTGATGGAGGCGCGCGAGGCGTGGTTCGAGGGCCAACTCGACCTCGATCCCGAGCGTGTTGTCTTTCTCGACGAGACCGCGACGGCCACCAACATGGAGCGGCGCTACGGGCGGGCGCCGCGCGGCGAGCGGTGCCGCATCGCGGTGCCGCACGGCCACTACAAGACCACCACGGTCACAGCCGCCCTGCGGGCGAGCGGACCCTTTGCGGTCCATCTCATGGACGGCGCCACAAACGGTGCACGCTTCCTGTCCTACGTCACCGACATGCTGGTGCCGGCGCTTACACTGGGCGACACGGTGGTGATGGACAACCTCGCCGCCCACAAGGTGGCCGGCGTCCGCCAGGCGATCGAGGCGGCGGGAGCGCACCTGCGCTACCTTCCGGCCTACAGCCCAGACTTCAACCCGATCGAGCAAGCCTTCGCGAAGCTGAAAGCCTTGCTGCGCACGACGGCGGCTCGCACCGTCCCGGACCTGTGGACGGCGATCCGAAACGCATTCTCTCGCTTCAAACCCGAGGAGTGCCGCAACTACATCGCGGCTGCCGGCTACGATGTATACGACCCAGCTTGAACGGCACCGGCTCT
>CAWKBT010000003.1:0-163190 GCA_963847915.1 uncultured Alphaproteobacteria bacterium | reverse complement strand
GGTCGAGCCGAGGACGGCCGCAGGCCGCATGCGAGCCTCGACCGGAGGCGCCGCCCCGTCCCGATCTCGCGGCCGTCTCAGGCGTCGAGCCGGTCCAGCACCCGGCCCATGCGGTCGAGGAAGATCGCCGCCTCCTCGGCACCGAAGGGCAGGGGCGGCCTCACCTTGAGGACGTTGGCTTGCGGGCCCGACACCCCGACGAGGACGCCCTCGGCGCGCAAGCCGTTGACGAGGCGCGCCGCGAGCGCGGCGGAGGGTGCCTTGGTGCCCGGGTCCGACACGATCTCGATGCCCATGTAGAGACCGCAGGCGCGGACATGACCGATCACCAGGAAGGTCCGGGCGAGGGCCTCCACGCCGTCATGTATCAGGCGGCCCGTGCGCGCGGCATTGCCCATGAGGTCCTCGTCGCGGATGACGTCGAGCACCGCGAGCCCCACGGCGGCCGAGACCGGGTTGCCGCCGAAGGTGTTGAAGTAGCGCGAGCGCGTGCCGAACGTTTCCAGATGCTCGGGCCGTGCCAGCAGGGCCGCCATCGGGTGGCCGTCGCCCATCGGCTTACCCAGCGTCACGAGATCCGGCACGATCCCGTGGCGCGTGAAGCCCCACAGGCCCGAGCCCGTGCGGGCGAGGCCGGCCTGGACCTCGTCGGCGATGTAGAGCCCGCCCGCCGCCCGGACCGCCGCGATGGCGCCGCCGGACCTGTCGCTGTGGCCCGAGATCGCCCGGGACCCGCAGGCGACCCCGGCCCGGCGTGTCGATCTCGACACGTTGAGCCGCGACGAGGTCGCCGGCTGGCGCGCCGGGAAACGCTGCTGCTGTCGGGCCGCATGCTGACGGGGCGCGACCCTGCCGGTCGATCTCAGAGGCCGGGCCATCTATGACGTCGGGCCGGTCGATGCGGTGGGCGATGACGCCGTCGGCCCCGCCGGACCCACGACCTCGACGCGCATGGACGCCTTCACCGATGCCCTGCTGGCCAGGACGGGGCTCCTCGTCATGATCGGCAAGGCCGAGCGGGGCCGCCGACCTCGTGTCGAAGGCCATCAAATCCGCCCGCGTCGTCGCCTTCTCGGACCTCGGCATGGAGGCGATCCACGAGTTCACCGTCGAGGACATGCCCGTGACGGTCGCGGTCGACAGCGCCGGCACCTCGATCCATCAGGTCGGTCCCTCGCGATGGAAGCGGCCGGTCGTCGCGCGTGTCGGGCAGGCCCGGTAGGAGCGGCGCCGCTCGCGCCGGTCTGAAGGGGGGGAGCGCTGCGCGGACGGTCAGGGTCGTGTCCCGACCGCAAGGGACGGTCCCGGGCTTCACGTGCGGGAGCGTCGCGCCGCGCACCGGCGCCCGCGCGGGCCTATTCGGCGGGCGCGAGGTAGAGTTCGCTCCAGATCCTGGCGAGATCGTCCCTGGGCAGGCCGACGAGGTCGATCCCGTCCTGTGCGGCGAAGCGGATCGCCGGCACGTTGTATTTCATCGCCACTTCGGCGATGCGCATCAGCTGCGCCGGCGTGCAGTGGCCATCCGCCGTGTCGGGACGCAGCGCGAAGGTGCCGTCGTCGAGGATGCGGGCCTGGACCTGGCCGTCGAGCCGCGCGCTCTCGGCCGGCGCCGCGTCGGGCGTGACGGCGGCCGGCGCTCGATCGGCGAAATGCGCCGTCAGCGCCTCGACCTGCACCCTGCAGGAGCCACAGCCCATCCCGGCCCGGGTCAGCGGTCATGACGGCCTTCGCGTCGCGGCAGCCGGCCGCGACCGATGCCCCGATGGTGCCCTTGGTCACGCCGTTGCAATTGCACACCTTCGCGTCGGCCGGCATCTCCTCGACCGACAGGACCTGGGGTTCGCTGCCCAGGTCGAACAGCAGCGCCAGCCGTTCCTCGGGCAGGGGCGAGTCGCGGTCGAAGGCCTGCATGAGGTAGGGCGCCTTCGAGACCTCGCCCATCAGGATGCCGCCGACGAGCCTGCCGTCGCGCACGATCAGCTTCTTGTAGGTGCCGCGCTTCGGCTCGGCGAACTGGATGACCTCGTCGTGCTCGTCCTTGGGCTCGGTGATGCCCATCGAGGCGAGTTCGACGCCCATGACCTTGAGCTTGGTGGCGAGCTTGGAGCCGTGATAGGCGGCCTCGCTGTCGCGGCCCGTGACATGGTCGGCGAAGACGCTGGCCTGGTCCCACAGCGGCGCCACGAGTCCGTAGACCTTGCCGCGGTGCTGCGCGCATTCGCCGACCGCGTAGACGGACCGGTCGTCGATCGATTGCATGTGGTCGTTGACCACGATGGCGCGCTCCACCGTGAGGCCGGCCCGCAGCCCGATCTCGCTGTTGGGGCGCACGCCGGCCGCCACCACCACCATGTCGCAGTCGATGGTGCTGCCGTCCTTGAAGGCCAGCCCGGTCACGCCTGTCGTCCCCCAGGATCGCGGTGGTCGACCTTGCCGGTGTGGACGTGAAGGCCGAAGCCCTCCATGGCGCGGCGCAGCATGCCGCCCCCCGTGGCGTCGAGCTGCAGTTCGAGCAGGTGGCCGGCGAGGTGGACCACGTGCGACTCGCAGCCGAGCGCGCCGAGCGCGCGCGCGGCCTCGAGCCCCAGCAGTCCTCCCCCGATCGTGACGGCCGTGCCGGCGCCCTTGGCGAAGGCCGCGATGCTGCGGCAGTCGTCGAGGGTGCGGTAGGCGAAGACGCCGGTCTTGAGGCGGCCGTCCCCCTCCGTCGCGCCCTGGAACGGGGGGACGAAGGCCTTGCTGCCCGTGGCGATCAGCAGGACATCGTAGGGTTCGACCACGCCCTTCGCGGACCGGACCGCCTTGGCGGCGCGGTCGATCTCGACGATCCGGTCGCCGCTGTGCAGTTTCACGCCAGCCTCTGCGTACCAGGCGGGCGTGTTGATGAGGATGTCGTCCAGCGTCTTCGAGCCGGCGAGGATGCCGGACAGCATGATGCGGTTGTAGTTGCCGTAGGGCTCGTCTCCGAACATCACGATGTCGAACAGGTCGCGGCCGCCGCGCGCCAGCACATTCTCCACCGCCCGCGCGCCCGCCATGCCGTTGCCGATCACCACAAGCCTGCGTCTGGTCATCGCGTCAGGGTTCCCGCATCGAGGACGTCTCGGACGCGACGGTGCGAAACTCGTGCCATGGTGGCACCGGCCAGGTCCCGCGGCTCAGGCGGCGGATGGCTCCCGCGCGACCCGGACGGCGCAGACCTTGAACTCGGGCATGCGGGACGTGGGGTCGAGCACCGCGTGGGTGAGAACGTTGGCGGCCTGCTCGCCGCCCCAGTGGAAGGGCACGAACAGCGTGTCGAGCCGGGCGCCCGGGCTGAGCCGCGTCCTGAGGGCGATCGTGCCGCGCCGGGTGGTCAGCCGGGCCATGTCGCCCTCGGCGAGCCCGAGACCGCGGGCCGTCTGGGGATGGATCTCGACGAAGGCGTGCGGTTCGACGGCGGCGAGCTCCGCGATGCGGCGCGTCTGGGTGCCGGACTGGTATTGCGCCAGCACGCGGCCGGTCGTCAGCCATAGGGGATAGTCGGCGTCGGGCTCCTCGCCGGAGGCGCGATGCTCGACGGCCCGGAACCGCGCGCGCCCGTCCGGCGTGGCGAACCGGTCGAGGAACAGGCGGGGCGTGCCGGGATGGCGTTCGTCGGGGCAGGGCCAGAACACGCCCTCCTCGGCGGCGATCCGGCCATAGGTGATGCCGGCATAATCGGCGAGGCCGCCGCGGCTGGCGCGGCGCAGTTCCTCGAAGCCCGCCTCGGCGTCGCTCGCGAAAGCGGCAGGGCTGCCGAGGCGGGCCGCCAGCGCGGCGAAGCACCTCGGCATCGGTCCGCACGCCGGGCGGCGGTGCCTTGGCCCGCGCCCGGCGGATGACGCGGCCCTCGAGGTTGGTCATCGTCCCGTCCTCCTCGGCCCATTGGGCGGTCGGCAGGACCACGTCGGCGAGGGCCGCCGTCTCGGACAGGAACAGGTCCGAGACGACCAGCAGGTCGAGCGCCGTGAGGTTGGCCCGCACGCGGTCGGCATCGGGCGAGGACACGACCACGTTGGACGCCACGACCATCAGCGCCTTCACGGCGCCGCCCGGTGCGGTCGCGTCGAGCAGCTCGGCGGCCGACAGGCCGGGGCCCGGCAGGCTCTCGGGCGCGACGCCCCAGACCTCGGCGATCTCGGCGCGGTGCCGGGGATCGGCGATCTTGCGGTAGCCCGGCAGCTGGTCCGCCTTCTGCCCGTGTTCGCGGCCGCCCTGGCCGTTGCCCTGGCCCGTCAGCGTGCCCCAGCCGCAGAAGGGCTTGCCGGCCTTGCCGAGCGCGAGCGCGAGGTTGATGAAGCCCGACACCGTGTCGACGCCCTGGCTCTGCTGCTCGGGGCCGCGGCCGGTCAGCACCATGGCGGTCGCGGCCTCGCCCAGGATATGGGCGGCCTCGACGATGCTGCGCTCCGGCACGCCCGTGATGCGCTCGACGCGGTCCGGCCAGTATTGCGTCGCGATCCGCCGCACCGGTTCGAAGCCGCTCGTGCGCGCCGCGATGAAGGCCGGGTCGATCAGCCTGTCGCGGATCGCGACGTGGAGGAGGCCCGTCGCCAGCGCGGCGTCGCTGCCCGGGCGTCGTCTGCAGGTGCAGCGTGGCGAGCCTGGCGGTGGCGCTGCGGCGCGGGTCGACGACGATCAGCCGGCCGCCGCGGGCGCGCTGCTCGTCGAAATACTGCATGAGCGGCGGCATCGTCTCGGCGGGATTGCTGCCCACGACCAGCACGGCCTCGGTGCCGGCGATATCGGCGATCGGGAAGGGCAGGCCGCGGTCGATGCCGAAGGCACGGGTGCCGGCCGCCGCGGCCGACGACATGCAGAAGCGGCCGTTGTAGTCGATGTTGGCGGTGCCGAGCGCCACGCGGGCGAACTTGCCCAGCAGGTAGGCCTTCTCGTTGGTCAGGCCGCCGCCGCCGAAGACGCCGACCGCGTCGGCGCCGTGCCGCGCCCGGACGGCGCCGAGCCGCGCCGCCACGAGGTCGAGCGCCTCGTCCCAGGAGGCTTCGCGCAGGGCGCCGCCCTTGCGGTCGCGGATCAGCGGCGCCGTCAGCCGCTCGGGCGAATCGAGCAGGGCCGCCGCGGTCCAGCCCTTGCGGCAGAGCCCGCCGCGGTTGGTGGGGAAGTCGCGCGCCGTCACTGCGAGGCGGCCGTCGGCGCCCGGCACCAGCGTCATGCCGCACTGGAGCGCGCAATAGGGGCAGTGCGTGTCGACCGGCGCGGGCGACGTCTCCGGCCACCGGGCGCGTGGACGGCTGGGCGGCGGGCGCGCCGGGATGAACATTCATGGGTCCGCCAGGGTCCGGGGCGTGGCGCCTGCCGGGCGACGCGCGTCGATGGGCGGTGCAACGGGCGTGCCATGGCGGCCTGCGACGAGGACGGCGTCCGGCCCGGGCGGCCGGCGCGCGACCGTGGGCAGGGCAGGGCCGGAAGCTGCCCGGCGAAGCGGCAGCCCGAGACAGGACAGGGCGGCCCCGGCGTGCTATCCGGAACCGATGGCGACACGACCCACGGCTCGGTCGAGCCCCCGCGGCAGGACCGCCGCCCCGACGATCTTCGATGCCCCGGCGGGGCGACGCCGCCGGCCGGCGAGGGCGAGGCGCCTGTCAACGCGCCCGAAGTCTCCGTCTCGGACTCTCGCGGCGCGCTGAAGCGCACCGTCGAGGAGCGGTTCGGCTATGTCCGGGTGCGGGGCGAAGTCTCGAACTACCGCGGGCCGCACTCTTCCGGCCATGCCTATTTCTCGCTCAAGGACGAGGGCGCCCGCATCGACGCCGTCGTGTGGCGCACCAGCTTCGCGCGCCTGCGCGTCAAGCCCGAAGAGGGCATGGAGGTGGTGGCGACCGGCAAGATCACCACCTTCCCGGGCAAGTCCGCCTACCAGATCGTCATCGAGATCGCTCGAGCCCGCCGGCGTCGGCGCCCTCATGGCCATGCTGGAGGAGCGGCGGCGCCGGCTCGGCGCCGAGGGCCTGTTCGACCCGGAGCGCAAGCGCGCCCTGCCGTTCCTGCCCGCGCGTCGTCGGCGTCGTGACCTCGCCGACCGGCGCCGTGATCCGCGACATCCTGCACCGCATCGCCGACCGCTTCCCCCGCCACGTCCTGGTCTGGCCGGTCCGGGTCCAGGGCGAGGGCAGCGCCGAGGAGGTGGCCCGCGCCATCCGGGGCTTCGACGCGCATCGCGCCCGGCGGCGCCGCTGCCGCGGCCCGACGTGCTCATCGTGGCGCGCGGCGGCGGCTCGCTCGAGGACCTGTGGAGCTTCAACGACGAGGCGGTGCTCCGGGCCGCCGCCGCCTGCCGCATCCCGCTCGTCTCGGCCGTGGGCCACGAGACCGACTGGACGCTGCTCGACCATGTCGCCGACCTGCGCGCCCCGACCCCGACCGGCGCCGCGGAGCTCTGCGTGCCGGTGCGGGCGGAACTCGCCGTCGGGCTCGACCGGCTCGGCGCGCGCCACGGCGGCGGCGATGCTGCGCCGCCTCGAGGGCGGCGCGCGACGGCCTTGCGGGCCACGGCCCGGGCGCTGCCTTCCGGGCCCGACCTCCTGGCCCTGCCGCGCCAGCGGCTCGACCGCGCGCGCCTCGCTTCCTGCCCGCCGCGCTGCGCCGGGGCGCCGACGCGCGCCGCCTCGCCGTGGCGCGGCGCCGGCAGCCGCCTCGCCGCGCCAGTCGCCCGGGCGCCCGGATGGCGCGGGCCGCCGAACGCCTCGACGGCCTCGAGGCGCGCCTCGGCCGCGCGGCCGGCGCTGCTGCAGGAGCGGCGGCGCCAGCGGCTCGACACGGCGGCGGCCCGGCTCGAGGCCGCGCTGAAGGGCCGGGCCGCCCTGGCGCTGCAGGAGAACCGGAGCCCGCGCCGCAGCGGCTCGACGTGCTGGCCGAACGCCTGCACGGCCGCACATTGCGCGCGGCATCGAGCGGCGCGCGACGCGGCTCGAGCGGACTGGGACAGTTGCTCGGCACGCTGGGCTACAGGTCCGTGCTGCGGCCGCGGCTTCGCACTGGTGCAGGGACGCGTCGGCCAGCCGGTGCGCTCGCCGGCCGAGCGTGGCGCGCGGGGACGCGGCTCGCGGTCGAGTTCGCCGACGGCACGCTGGCGGTCGCGGCGCTGGGGCCCGACGACGTCGGAGGCTGGGAGGCCGCGCCGGCCGCTCCGACGCTCCCGGGCGCCGCTCGCCCGCGGCGGCGGCACGGCCGCGGGCCGGGCGCCCGAGGACGGCGCCGGACGCGCGGCCCGCCCGGGCCGTCCCGCCTCCGGTCAGGGCACCCTGTTCTGAAGCCTGTCGACCGGCCCCCTCGCATGCAGCGATGATGCCTGTCGTCGGCGGTGGCTCGCGGCCGGTCGGCGCCTCACGACGCCCCGGCCGCCGCGGGGTCAGTCGCGGGCGATGATCTCGGCCTCGCGATACACCGTCTCGAGGGCCTCGGGCCGCGCGGCGCGGCGGGCCACGATGCCGGGGCGGTGGCGGCGCTTGACGCGGCGCTCGTGGCGCTCGGCCCGCCTGGGCGGCGCCCCAGACTTCCGGCCCGTCGTTGCGCTCGACCAGCGCCGGAAGGCCGAAGAAGCCCGCCGAGGCGCGCCACTCCGCCCAGATCCGGCTCTCGTCCAAGGCCTCGTCAGCAGCACCGACAGGTCCGGGTCGCGGTGCGCCAGCTCGCAGTTCGTAGACGAAGCCGCCGTTGCTCGCCCGCCCGCACCCCGACGCAGACGCCGCGGTAGGCCGAGACCGGCACGGACAGCCGCATGGCGATGCCGCGATAGCTCCGGTCGATCGTGACCCGCTCGCGCGACAGCGTCACGCTGCGGCGGCGGTTGTCGGCGCGGCTGTCGCCGGCCTGGAGGGCCTCGCCGGCCGTCGAGGCCGGCGACGCAGGGGCTCGATGCTGGCGGCGATCCGCGTCGAAGATGCCGGCGGTTGCGGTGCTGGTCATGGGACGCCTCGAATGTCTGCGGCCGCCTGCACGGCCTTGCCCGGTCGATCTGCAGTTCCGCTTCAGCGTTACCGGATCGTTGTTCTTGTCGTTACTGATCTTTAGGCGGGTCATCGCCCTCTGTTGCAGTCAACTTAGGTTCAGGATCGAGCCGAAAGGCCTAACGGGCGTGCTTAAGCTTCGATGAAACTGCATCGATCAACGGCCATCGCGGCGCATGGTGTCGAAATCGTCGACGGAACCGCGCGCGATTGCGCCGATCGGCGGCCTGTCCCTGCGCTTGCACCCGGCTACCGCCCCGCGCTATGGCTCGCCTGAGAGGCCGATCGGCCCGTCCCTCCCCTGAAGAGAACGCGATCGGCGCCGTGGCCCCCATCTCCCCCTCCGACACGCGCGCCGTCCTCGAGCTCCTGCGCGATGCCGCACGCGCGGCCGGGACCTTGGCGATGGACTTCTTCCGCCACGGCGCCGACGACGGCGGCCCGCATCGACTACAAGGCCGGGGGCTCGCCCGTGACGGAGGCCGACCTCGCGGTCGACCGCTACCTGTTCGAGCGGCTGCGGCCCGGCCGTGCCCGACGCCGCCTGGCTGTCGGAGGAGACCGCCGACGACCTCGATCGCCTGCTGCACGACCACGTCCTCGTCGTCGACCCGATCGACGGCACGCGGTCCTTCGCGGCCGGGGACCCGCATTGGGCCGTGTCGGTGGCGCTGGTCAGCCTCGGCCGGCCGGTGGCGGGCGTCGTCCACGCGCCGGCGCTCGACGAGACCTACGAGGCCGAACTCGGCGGCGGCGCGCGGCTAACGGCCGGGCGACCGCGGCCTCTTCCGCGATCCGACCTCGCGGGGGCCAGCCTGTCGGCGCCCGCGGGCTTCATCAAGCCGCTGGCCCGCGCCGTGCCGGTGACGCTGGTGCCGCGCATCCCCTCGCTCGCCTGCCGCTTCGCCGCCGTGGCGGGCGGCGGGCTCGACGCCGCCGTCGCGTCGCCCGACGCCCACGATTGGGACCTCGCCGGCGTCGACGTCGTGCTGCACGAGGCCGGCGCGCGGCTCACGGCGGGGGACGGTCGGCCGCTACTCTACAATCAGCGCGTGCCGCGCCACCGCGACCCTCTATGCGGCCGGCCCCAACCTCCACGCCGCCCTGGTGGCGGCCGGCCGGCGCACGCTCGGAGGAGGCCTCTAGACCGCTCTCGCCTCGGGCGACCTCGCGCGAGCGTGACACGGCGAGCGCTGCCGGCGGGCCGGAGCGAGCGGGGCGATCCCGCCAGATCCGCCCGCGCCCGAGGACACGCGATGGCGCCGCCGACCGGCTCCGGCGCGCTTGGACGAGCCGACCGGAGGGCCGCCGCCCTCCCTTCCCAGAACCCGGAGAGGCCTCATGGTCCAGAACAACAAGCCCTTGCTCCACCTCGTGTTCGGCGGCGAGCTCGTCGCCATCGGCGGCACGGAGTTCCGCGACCCCTCGAAGCTCGACATCGTCGGCATCTATCCCAACTACGCCGCCGCCGTCGTGGCCTGGCGCTCCAAGGCACAGGCACGGTCGACAACGCCAACATGCGCTACTTCGTGGTGCATCTGCACCGCTTCCTCGACCCGGCCGCGCCGGGCCAGGCCGGCGTGCCGTCCTGAAGACGCCCGCCGCCCTCAAGACCGCCGGCCGCGCCCGTCCGGTCATCGAGGCCGTGGGGGCGCTCGCCAGCGCCTACCTGCGCATCGTCCGGCGCACCAACGGCTTCGTCCAGGAGCCGCCGGGCTTCGTCGACACGATCGCCTCCGAACTGCCCGTGATCGTGGCCATGTGGCACGGCCAGCATTTCATGGTCCATTACGCCTGGCCCGCCAAGGCGCGCGTCGCCGCCCTGATCTCCCGGCACGAGGACGGCGAGATCAACGCCGCCATCCTGCGGCGCATGGGCGTCGAGCCGATCCGCGGCTCCGGGGGCAAGGGCGCCGTCAAGACCCGCATGCACGGCGGCGCGGCAGCCCTGCGCGAGATGGCGCGCTGCCTCGCGCAGGGCCGCACCGTCTGCCTCACGGCGGATGTCCCCAAGGTGTCGCGCCGTGCCGGCCTCGGCATCGTGACGCTCGCCCGGATGACCGGCCGGCCCATCTACCCGCATCGCCGTCGTGACGAGCCGCCGGTTCGACTTCCGCTCCTGGGACCATGCCAGCCTGGGCAAGCCCTTCGGCCGCGGCGCCATGGTGCTGGGCGACGCCATCCGGGTGTCGCGGGAGGCCGACGCGGACGCCCTCGAGACGGCCCGCCGCGCCGTGGAGGCCGGGCTCGATCGCGCCCATGCCCGCGCCTATGCGCTGGTCGGCGCGCGCGATCCCGGGGCGCGGGACCGTGCCGTCCCGGCGGCGGCCGGGCCATGAGCGGCGTCGCCGCTCTTCGCCGTCTATCGCGCCGCCACGCTGGCGCTCGAGCCGGCCGGCCGGCCGTTCCTGGAATGGCGGCTGCGCCACGGCAAGGAGGATGCCGATCGCCTGGGCGAGCGGCTCGGTCGCGCCGGGCGGCCGCGGCCCGAGGGGAAGCTCGTGTGGCTGCACGGGGCGAGCGTCGGCGAGGGCATCTCGCTGCTGCCGCTCGTCGACGCCTTGCTGGCCCGCGGCTGCCGCATCCTCGTGACGACCGGCACCGTCAATGCGGCCCGCGTCCTCGCCGGGCGGCTCCCGTCCGGCGTGGTGCATCAGTTCGCCCCGCTGGACCTGCCCGGCGCGGTCCGGCGCTTCCTGGCGCATTGGCGGCCGGGGCTGGCCGTGCTCGCCGAATCGGAACTCTGGCCGAACCTCGTCGACGCGCTGCATCGGGCCGCCGTGCCGCTGGTGATGGTCAATGCCCGGATGTCGGAACGGTCGGCGCGGCGCTGGGCGCGGGCGCCCGGCTTCATCGGCGCGCTGCTCGGCCGCACGGCGTTGTGCCTGTGCCAGACCGAAGCCGATGCGGCCCGCTACCGCGCGCTGGGGGCGGGACGGGTGGCGGTCTCGGGTCTGCTCAAATACGACGTGCCGGCCCCGGACGCCGATCCCGAGGCCGTGACCCGCTTCGCCGCGGCCGTCGGCTCGCGGCCGCTCTGGATCGCCGCCTCGACCCATGCTGCCGAGGAAGAGATGCTGCTCACAGCGCATCTTCAAGTGCGGCGCGACGTGCCCGAAGCCTTGACCGTCGTGGCGCCCCGCCAGCCGAACCGCGGGCCCGCGCTCCTGGCCGAGGCGCAGAGGCGCGGCATCCCGGCCGCCCTGCGCTCGCGGGGCGATGCCGTGCATGCCGGCACCGCGCTCTACATCGCCGATACGCTGGGCGAACTGGGCCTGTGGTATCGCGCGGCCGGCCTCGTCTTCGTCGGCAACTCGCTCGCGGCGCCCGGGGGCGGGCAGAACCCGATCGAGGCGGCGCGGCTCGGTTGCGCGGTGCTGCACGGGCCCTACACGGCCAACTTCACCGACGTGTACCCCGAACTCGACGCGGCCGGCGGCGCCATCGCGGTCGCCGATGCGCTGCATCTCGCCGAAGTGGTGGCGGTGCTGCTCGGCGACCCGGCCCAGCTGCGCGTGATGGGGCGGGCCGCCGCCGAACTCGTGGACGGCCGCGGCGGCGCGACGGACCGGACGGCCGAAGCCCTGGCGCCCTTCCTGGCCGCCACCGCATGAGGTTCGGCTCCGCACCCCTGTTCTGGTGGCGCGCGGCGCCCGGTCCCGCGGCGCTCGCCCTCGCGCCCGCGGCGGCGCTCTACGGCGCCATCGCGGGTCGCCGCATGGCCCGGCGCGGCACGGGCGTCGGCGTGCCGGTGATCTGCGTGGGCAACTTCGTCGTGGGCGGCGCCGGCAAGACGCCGCTCGCGATCGAGATCGCCGAACAGCTCATCGCGGCCGGCCAGGAGCCGGCCTTCGTGTCGCGGGGGCACGGCGGGGCCGGAGCGGGTGCGCCCCTGCGGGTCGATCCGGCGCGGCAGGATCCCGCGACGGTGGGCGACGAGCCCCTGCTGCTGGCCCGGTCTGGCGCCCTGTTTCGTGGCGCGCGACCGGCCGGCGGCGGCGCGGGCCGCCGTCGCGGCGGGCGCCAGCGTGGTGGTGATGGACGACGGCCTGCAGAACCCGGGCCTCGCCAAGGGACTCGCCGTCGCGGTCGTCGACGGCGCCGTCGGGATCGGCAACGGGCTCTGCCTGCCGGCGGGCCCGCTGCGGGCGCCGATGGACCGCCAGTGGCCGGCGGTCGACGTCGTCGTCGTGACGGGGGCGGGCCGGCCCGGGGACGCCGTGGCCGAGGCGGCCGCGGCGCGTAGGGTTCCTGTGATCCGCGCCACGATCGAGCCCGACGGGCGCGTCCTCGAACGGTTGCGCGGCCGGAGGCTCCTCGCCTTCTCGGGCATCGGCCGCCCCGGCAAGTTCTTCGCGACGCTCGCGGACGCGGGGCTCGACGTCGCCGCGCGCATGCCCTTCCCCGACCATCACGCCTACTCGCCGCGCGAGCGCGAGGCGCTGCTGTCCGCGGCCGCGCGGGCCGGCGCCGTGCTGGTGACGACCGAGAAGGATCGCGTGAGGCTCCCGGCGGACTTTCCGGTGGAGGTCCTGCCCATCCGGCTGGCCTTCGACGATCCCGAGACCCTGGCGGAACAGATCGGGCGCCTGTTCGCGTGACGGCCAGGTTGATCCGGCGGATCAGCCGCGCTCGCGCAGGTCCTTGGCGAGCCGCTCCGACTCGAGCCGGGCCATGTCGAGAAGGTAGCCGATGATGCGGAACCGCGGGGCGCGGGCGAGGTGGCGCAGCTCCGAGCACATCTCGGCGATGTAGCCGCAGACCTGCTCATCGGTCGGCGAGGAGGCGCTCGGCGCGGGTTCGGCGGGGCGGGCAGTCATCGCAGTCTCATCGAACACAACTTTTGATAGCGATACGCGGTGACGCTCGCGAAACAATACGCAACCTTTTAGTGCCGAGCCGCCGGAATGCAACGTCTATTTTGGTAGGTGATGAGCGGTTTTTCACGCCTGAGTTGTTCTGGCCAGAGCGGCGAGCCGGTCCAGCGCGCCCTGCAGGATGTAGGCTGCCGCCATGCGGTCGACGACTTCGGCGCGCCGCGCCCGGGACGCGTCCTGGTCGATCAGCGCGCGCGTGACGGCCGCGGTCGAGAGCCTCTCGTCCCAGAGCGCGAAGGGCCGGCCGAGGAGCGCGTGCGACTGGCGCACGAAGGCCCGTGTCGACTGGGCCCGCGGCCCCTCGGATCCGTCCATGTTGAGCGGGAGGCCGATCACCAGGGCCACGACGGCGTTCTTGTCGAGGATGGCGCGCAGCTCCTCGACGTCGCGCGTGAACTTGGTGCGGCGGATCGTGTGGAGCGGCGTCGCGATCCTGCGCTCGACGTCCGACAGCGCGAGGCCGATGGTCTTGGTCCCGAGATCCACACCGATGAGGCGCTGGTTGCGGCCGAGCAGGGCAGGCAGGTCGCGGATGTCGATCACGGCTGTCATGGCATCTCCTCGCGGACCGGGCCTGTCCGCCCGGCCCTTGCCGACGGGCTTCGCTCCCCGGGATAACGGCTTTGGCCCGGCGGGTCTCGGCCCGCGTGGTCCGCGGCCGCGCGCCGCCGGCGCGGCGGACCGGGACCGCATCGTTGCTTCACGGCTCCGCGCGGTGATAGAACCTCGCGCTGAAACCTCCTCCATCCCGGAACCAGCATGTCCATCGATCAGGCGGCCGTCCGGCGCGTCGCCCAACTCGCCCGCATCACGCTCGCGGACGGCGAGGTCGCCCACCTTCAAGGCGAGATCAACGCCATCCTGTCCTTCGTCGAGGCGCTCGACGGCGTCGACGTCGAGGGCGTCGAGCCCATGACCTCCGTCCTGCCGATGCGGTTGAAGCGCCGCCCGGACGTCGTGACGGACGGCGGCATCGCGTCCAAGATCGTGGCCAATGCGGCGGCGAGCGAGGACAACCTCTTCGCCGTCCCCAGGGTCATCGAGTGAGGGCGCCCGCCGCCCCTCGCCGAGCCGCATCCTCCTGACCGCCGCCCGAGCGGTCGTCCCTGCAGAGATCCCATGTCCGATCCCACCAGCCTGACCCTCGCCGAAGCGCGCGACGCCGTCAGGTCGAAGAGCCTGTCCTCGCGCGAGCTGACCGAGGCGCATGTCGCCGCCATGGCGGCGGCCCGTCCGCTCAACGCCTTCATCACCGAGACGCCGGAGCGGGCGCTCGCCATGGCGGATGCGGCCGACGCCCGCATCGCGCGCGGCGAGGCCGGCCCGCTCGAAGGCCTGCCGCTCGGCATCAAGGACCTCTACTGCACCGACGGGCGTGCAGACCACGGCGGGCAGCCACATCCTCGAAGGGTTCGTGCCGGCCTACGAGTCGACCGTGTCGGCGCAGCTTTGGCGCGACGGCGCGGTGATGCTCGGCAAGCTCAACCTCGATGAATTCGCCATGGGATCGTCGAACGAGACGTCCTATTACGGCCCGGCCGTGTCGCCCTGGCGCCGGGCCGGCTCGAACGCCGCGCTCGTGCCGGGCGGCTCCTCGGGCGGCTCCGCGGCGGCCGTCGCGGCGCGCCTGTGCCTCGGGGCCACCGCCACCGATACGGGCGGCTCGATCCGCCAGCCCGCGGCCTTCACCGGCACCGTCGGCATCAAGCCCACCTACGGGCGCTGCTCGCGCTGGGGCGTCGTGGCCTTCGCCTCCTCGCTCGACCAGGCCGGGCCCATCACCCGGACGGTGCGCGACGCCGCCATCCTGCTGCGCTCCATGGCGGGGCACGACCCCAAGGATTCGACCTCGGTCGACATCGCCGTTCCCGATTACGAGGCGGCGATCGGCGCTTCGGTCGCCGGCAAGGTGATCGGCATCCCGCGCGAATACCGGCTCGACGGCATGCCGGCCGAGATCGACGCGCTCTGGGCCGAGGGGATCGCCTGGCTGAAGGCCGCCGGCGCCAGGATCGTCGACATCTCGCTGCCCCACACGCACTACGCGCTGCCGGCCTACTACATCGTGGCGCCGGCCGAGGCCTCGTCCAACCTCGCCCGCTACGACGGCGTGCGCTACGGCCTGCGCGTGCCCGGCCGCGACATCGCCGAGATGTACGGCAACACGCGGGCGGCAGGCTTCGGCGCGGAGGTCCGCCGCCGCATCATGATCGGCACCTACGTGCTGTCGGCCGGCTATTACGACGCCTATTACCTCAAGGCGCAGAAGATCCGCACCCTGGTCCGGCGGGACTTCGAGGCCGCCTTCGCGGACGGCGTCGACGCGATCCTGACGCCCGCCACCCCGTCGGCCGCCTTCGCCATCGGCGAGAAGGTCGGCGACGATCCGATCGCCATGTATCTCAACGACGCCTTCACGGTGACGGTGAACATGGCGGGCCTGCCCGGCATCGCGGTGCCGGCCGGCCTGTCGGCCGATCGCCTGCCGCTCGGGCTCCAGCTCATCGGCCGGCCGTTCGAGGAGGAGACGCTGTTCTCGCTCGCCGAAGCGCTCGAACGTTCGGCTCCGGCCGCGGCGCTGCCCGGCCGACTGGTGGTCCACCTCCGCCCCCACCACGCATCGATAGGTCGACCCATGGCAAGCGTATCCGATTCGAAGCTCATCAAGGGCGCGACCGGCGATTGGGAGATCGTGGTCGGCATGGAGATCCATGCCCAGGTGTCGTCGCGGTCCAAGCTCTTCTCCGGCGCATCGACGAGTTTCGGCGCCGAGCCGAACAGCCAGGTCTCCTTCGTCGACGCCGCCATGCCGGGCATGCTGCCGGTGATCAACGAGTTCTGCGTCGCCCAGGCGGTGCGCACGGGCCTCGGGCTGAAAGCGCAGGTCAACCTGCGCTCGGTGTTCGATCGCAAGAACTACTTCTACCCCGACCTGCCGCAGGGCTATCAGATCTCGCAGTTCAAGCACCCGATCGTGGGCGAGGGCGAGGTGCTGGTCGATGTGACGCCCGACCGAGCAGATCCGGGTCGGCATCGAGCGGCTGCACCTCGAGCAGGACGCCGGGAAATCGATCCACGACCAGTCGCCCGAACCAGAGCTTCGTCGATCTCAACCGGTCGGGCGTCGCCCTGATGGAGATCGTGTCGCGGCCCGATATCCGGTCGGCCGACGAGGCCAAGGCCTATGTCACCAAGCTGCGCACCATCCTGCGCTACCTCGGCACCTGCGACGGCGACATGGAAAAGGGCAGCCTGCGCGCCGACGTCAACGTGTCGGTGCGCCGGCCGGGCGAGCCGCTCGGCACGCGCTGCGAGATCAAGAACGTCAACTCGATCCGCTTCATCGGCCAGGCGGTCGACGCCGAGGCGCGGCGCCAGATCGGCGTCATCGAGGACGGCGGCGCCATCCAGCAGGAGACCCGCCTGTTCGATCCGGGCCGGGGCGAGACGCGATCGATGCGCTCCAAGGAGGAAGCGCACGACTACCGCTATTTCCCCGACCCCGACCTGCTGCCGCTCGAGTTCGACCAGGCCTATGTCGATGCGCTGGCGGCCGAGCTGCCGGAACTGCCGGACGCCAAGAAGGCCCGGTTCGTGTCCGACTACGGCCTGTCGCCCTATGACGCGACGGTCCTCGTCGCCGAGCGGGACCTCGCCGCCTATTACGAGCGGGCCGTCGCGGCCGAACCCGCGGGCCGGGATGCCAAGCTCGTGGCCAACTGGGTCACGGGCGACATCGCCGCCTATGCCAACAGCGTCGGCCTGCCGGTCTACGCCACCCAGGTGACGCCGGAACAGGTGGCCGGCCTCGTCGACCTGATCGTCGACGGCACCATCTCGGGCAAGATCGCCAAGGACGTGCTGGCCCTGATGGTGGGCGAGGAGACGGGGGCCGACCCCGCGGGCCATCGTGGAGCGGCACGGCCTGCGCCAGGTGACCGACACGGGCGCCATCGAGGCCGCCATCGACGCCATCATGGCGGCCAACCCCGACAAGGTCGCCCAGGCGCAGGCCAAGCCCAGCATGCTCGGCTGGTTCGTCGGCCAGGCCATGAAGGCCACGGGCGGCAAGGCCAACCCGCAGGCCGTCAACGCGGTGCTGAAGAGCAAGCTCGGGATCTGAAGGCGTGCCCGCCCGCCCGAGCGGGCAAGGGCCGCGACGCCGAGCGCCGACGGATGCCGGCGCTCGGCCCGGCTAATCTCGTCGGCCTGCCGCTCAGCGCTGGGCGAGGCAGTTGCGGGAAAATTCCTTCCACGTGCCCGCAGCCGTGCCGGCGCGCTTCATGTTGTTCCACTGATGGCCGCACTCGTTCATGCGCGCACGCGCGGCGACGCTGCGGGAGCCGGAATCGGCGTCCTGGGCCGGGTCGGCACTGCGCTGGGCCGCGGCCGGAGCCGGCGCACGCGCCGCCGGGGCCGCGACGGGAGCCGGTGCCGCGGCGGCGGCGCCTACGCTGAAGGCGAGGAAGGACGAGACGGCGATCGCCGCCATGGACCGACGGAGGGACGCGAGCACGACCCCGTCGTCCCGTGCCGCAGGGGCCACCGGCGGCGCGTCGGCGACGATCATTCGTCGGCCGGCGGGGTCGCGGGCGCGGCGACGGGGGCCGCCGCCTTGTGGGCGGTCGCGGCCGCGGCCGGGTGCGCGGCATCCGCGTGAGGGGCGGGCGCCCTGGTGACGCCGGTCTCGGCCGTGTTCGCCGTCTTGGCCTCCTCGCGCGTCCACTTCTGGCCGCCGCACAGGATATAGGCCACGCAGCCCTTGAGTTCGACCTGGTTCTTGCTGAGGATCTTCAACGTGGCATCGTAGGTCTTCCCGTTCGTCGGGTTGTAGACCGTGCCCTTCCAGTAATCGTCTTCCGGCTTCATGTTGATGAGCTGGAGGCCGAGCAGCGGCCGCTTGCGCTTGGCCTCGTCCTCGTTCTCCTTGTCGAGCCGCAGCGCGCCCTTGCTGTCGTTCGGCTCCTTCATCCAGAAGATGGTCCCGCACAGCTTTTCGCCGCAATGCGCGATGTGGATCTGAGATTCGTTCTTTTCGGTAGCCCAGTATCCGGTCGGGTCCTCGGCCGCTCTGGCCTGGCCGAGCGCTAAAAAGCTCATGCCGAACAGTCCGAGAACGGAAAGATATGTCGCCCTGACCATCATCACCCTGTCACTCTTCAGCGGGAACCGCGACGCTGGCGGAGACGGAGGGATTCGAACCCTCGATAGGGCTTTACAACCCTATAACGGTTTAGCAAACCGCCGCCTTCAGCCTCTCGGCCACATCTCCGTCGTGCCCGTCTCGGACAACCTTTCGCATTCGCTCGCTGGAGCGAGGCAAGCTATGCCCCACCCCGTTGGACATTGCAAGAATGGTCTTCAATTCGGGCGAAAGCAGGAAGGGGGCGTGGAGGTGGTGAGGCACTGCCCCGGATTCGCGCCGCACCGCCCGGGCCTCCGCGGCCTCCCGGATCCGGCCCGCCGAGCGGGCTCCGGCGGGCCGGGACTCGCGGGCGGCGACGCCGGCGCCTCATTATAGATAACGTAGGGTTCGCGGGGTCTCTCGGGCCGGTGCGCCGCGCCGCACGCCGCAGCCCGTTCGAGTGACGGCATCCGGCGCTCGCTCGCGCCTGCCGCAACGACGAATGGAAACCTCACGCGAATGCCGCAACGTCCGGCGCCATGATATCCAGACATCGCCCTGAGTTCCGCTCTGGCTGACGTAGGGCGAAGCTGGTGCGAGGCAGGAACAATCGTTGCGGGAATGTCACATGATGGTCCCAAAGGCTGGATGAGGCGGTTTCGAGGCATTCTTGCGTTTGTCGAATCCAAGTCCGCGAGTATGTTGACTTGGCGAGAGGGAAACGCCCTCCGCATCCGTCGGCCCGATGGTTACCGCCGGCCACGCCCAAGGCGCTGGTCAACAAGAGGCGGAAGACACGGGTCAAGAGTTTGGGAGCCTGGGGCGCTGAAGGTTCGATGCGGCTTTGGAGATAGTCTGATCTCGAGAGTTGTGCGGATGACAAAGCAACACCATTCCCGTTGGGTCATTCATACTGGAGGTTTGACGATGAAGCTCGGTAAGAGCCTTCTTCTCGGTTCGGCGGCCGTACTCGCTGTCACCGTTGGCGCCCAGGCTGCCGATCTTCCCGTTCGGAAGGCGGCGCCTGTTGACTACGTGCGGGTTTGCGACTGGACCGGCGCTGGCTACTTCTACATCCCGGGCACCGATACCTGCCTGAAGATCGAGGGCCTTGTCCGCGTCGAAGGCGCGTTCATCAACAACTCGCGTCAGTTCTACCCGACCTCGACCGTGGGTCAGGCGACCCGCCTCGTCGCCGCCGGCACGATCATCCCGGGCCGGAACGAGGACACGTCGGGCTTCTTCGCCCGTGGCCGCCTCGCGGCTGACGTCCGCACGCAGACCGCCTACGGCACCCTGCGCACCTACGTCCGCTACCAGATCGACCGCCTCCAGGGCGTGTACTCGGGTGGTGGCTCGGCCGGTGGTCAGAACACCTTCGCCAACCAGGGCGGCAACTCGGCCTACCTCGACAAGGGCTTCATCCAGTTCGCCGGCATCACGGCCGGTCGCGTCCAGTCGTTCTTCGACTTCTACGCCGACAACTACAACTACGAAGGTATCGCCAACTCCGATATCAGCAACAACGTCTTCGCCTACACCTACACCGGCGCTGGCGGGTTCTCGGCGACCTTCTCGGTCGAGGATCACAACGCCCGCAACGACGGTATCGGCTCGGTCACGGGCGGCAACTTCGCCGTGGCGTCGGCCGCCCAGTACGGCGGCGAGACGATCCCCGACCTCGTCGGCGTCCTGCGGTTCGACCAGGCTTGGGGCGCCGCTCAGCTGAGCGCGGCCTACCACCAGATCAACACCGTGTCGGGCTCCTTCGCCGGCACCAACGGTCAGGGCTTCGCCAGCAAGGACAACGACGGCTTCGCCGTGCAGGGCGGCATCAACCTGAAGCTCCCGATGCTCGCCGCCGGCGACGACCTCTGGATCGAGGGTGCCTACCAGAACGGCGCGTACCTCTACCAGGACTCGGTCGGCTACGCGAACGCCGGCTTCCAGTCGCGCTTCCTCGGTGGCTTCCAGCACATCGACCATGACGCCATCGCCATCGGCGTCCCCGGCAGCGCCACCGGTGCCTACACGCTCGCCAAGAGCGAAGGCTTCTCGGTGATGGCCGCCATCAACCACTACTTCACCCCGAACTTCCACGACGTGCTCTTCGCCTCTTACGAAGAGTCGAGCTACGGCCGTGCGAAGAACATCGACTGGACCCTCGGCGGCCTCGGCGATGCGCGCCAGTACCGCGTCGGCAACCAGTTCCTGTGGGATCCCGTGAAGAACCTCGAGTTCGGCGTCGAGGTGTTCTACGCCCACATCGACCAGACCCTCGCCCACAACCCGGGCCAGGCCGCCACGGCTCTGCCGGTCGGCATCTCCAAGAACCCCGACGGCTTCGAGGCTCGCCTCCGCGTCGAGCGCGACTTCTAAGATCCCAACGGATCGATCATAAAGGAGCCCGGCGGTTCACACCGCCGGGCTCTTTCGTTTTGGCGGCCGTATGGAACGCCACGGGCGGGGGCAGGGCACGGCCAAGCGCGCGCCGCCGGCCTCCCCGCGAAGGAGCCGGACCGTGCCACTCCTGGCGCGGCGATGGAACAGGATTGAGGTGTTCGGCCGGGACGTGGGCCAGGCGGCCGACGAGCGTCGTGGCCGGGGTCTCGCGCCTGGGGGATCGACGCGCGAACGAGTCGCCGCGTCAGAGCGCGATGGTGCGGCTCTCGAAGGACCGGTGCCGCCGGGGATGCGGCGTCAGTTCCGTTCCCACATCATGATGCTGCCGAGGTCGCCCATGGCGTGCCACTCGGGGCGGCCGACGTCGCCGGCCGATTCGATGGCCATCAGGTTGGCGATGGCGGTCCGGGCGCGGTTGACGCGGCTCTTGAGCGTGCCGAGCGCGCAGCCGCAGATCTGGGCGGCCTCCTCGTAGGCGAAGCCCGAGCCGCCGACGAGGATCAGGGCTTCGCGCTGTTCGGGCGGCAGCTTGGCGAGGGCGCTGCGCAGGTCCTGCAGGTCCATGTGGCCGTTCTGTTCGGGGACCGAGACCAGGCGCGCCGCCATGGTGCCCTCGGCGTCCTCGACCTCGCGCCGCCGCTTGCGGTACTCCGAGTAGAAGACGTTGCGCAGGATGGTGAACAGCCAGGCCGACATGCTGGTGCCGTGAGTGAAGGAGGCCTGGTTGATCCAGGCCTTCATCAGCGTTTCCTGCACGAGGTCGTCGGCACGGTCCCCGTTGCCGCAGAGCGAGAACGCGAAGGCGCGCAGGCTCGGGATGGTGCCGAGCATCTCGTCCTTCAGCCGCTTGGCCGCCGCCTCGGCCGACAGCACGTCGGTTTCGCCGGGCTTGGCTTCTCCGGTGGGCGTGCTCATGACCATTTTCCCTGATGACGCTGCAACGCCGCCCCGGAACGCTCGCACGAGTGCGGGCAACCGTCCATCCGGGCGCCGGAGCGCGAGACGGACTGCCCGAGGTCGAGGTGGGTGCGGGGCGCCTCCACCGCGGCGGATATTGGATCGATCCCAGGCGAAATCAACCCGTCACGACCCCGTCGCGTCGAGCTTGCCGGCCAAAATCGGAGCCGCGGTCGGCTGGCCCGAAGGCGAGCCGCCGGCAGCTTCGAGCGTCACCGCGTAGGTGGCGCCGGCGATCACCGCCGGGTCGTAGGCGGCGAGGGACTCGCGCGTGTCGGCACGCGCCGGAACGACGCCGAGCGAGCGGGGGTTGCCGAGCTTGGGATCGATGATCCAGAGCTCGTAGGAATGGCCGGCCGGAGCGGACGCCAGCACCGGCCTCACCGTGAGGCGCCGGGTCGTGAGGTCGATGTCGAGCACGATGGCGGGAGCGCCGGCGTCGCGCTGCAGCACGGCGGTGAAGCGGGCCTCGTTCGGGACCCCGGGCCGCAGGTCGCGCAGGACCACGACGGCGAGAAGCGAGGCGGCGAGGAGGCCGAGGCCCGCCGTCGCGGCCTGCCAGCGCCGCAGGCTCCGGCGCAGGTCGCCGCTGCCCGCCGGCCGGGCCCGCGTCGTCGCGCCCGGCCCGAACAGCCGCGCCACGATGCCGTCGAAGACGGCCGGCGGCGGCGTCACCTCCGCGACGGTGGCGACCAACGGGGCAAGCCGGTCCTCCCAGGCCGCGACCGCCCTGGCCAGCACCGCATCCCCGGTGAGCCTCGCCGCCGCGGCGGCGCGCTCGTCCGCGTCGAGCGTCCCGAGGACGTATTCGGCGGCCAGCATGTCCGTGTCGTCGGGGTCGGTCATTGGCGCATACAGAGTTTCAGTTGCAGCAGGCTGCGGTGCAGCCAGGTCTTGATCGTCGGGACAGGTCGGCCGAATCGACGGGACAGCGCCTCGCGGCTGCAACCCCGGTAGTAGGCGAGGAGCACGGCTTCCCGTTTCTCGCCGTCGAGCTGGTCGAGGCAGGCCATCAGGGCCCGGAGCTTCTCGTTGCCTTCGAGGGCCTCGAGCGCCGTCTCGCCTTCGGCCGCGATGTCGAACCCGTCCGGCAGGGCCGTGACGGGCAGCAATTTGGTCCGCCGGATCTCGTCGAGGGCCCGGTTGCGCGCGATGGCCGCCATCCAGGCGATGGGTGAGCCCCGCTGCCCGTCGAAGTCGCCGGCCCGTTCCCAGATCCGCGTATAGACGTCCTGCAGGACTTCGTCGGCCAAGCTGCGCCGGACCAGGATCCCGATCACGATACCGTAGAGTTTCGCACTGGTCGCCCGGTACAGGTCCTCGAACGCTTCCCTATCGCGGGCGGCGACCCGATCCAGCAGATCGACGAGGTCACGCCTTTGTTCCAGCATTGGACGCTCATCCCGGCCCTCTGCCGGCCTCGTCGAATGGGACGGCGGTCAAGGTCGCGGCAACGCTAGCGGGCATGCACTCCACTGCCAAGCCCCGGGCACCGCAAGATGCACAAGGGCGGCGCATCGGTCACGGGCGCCGGCCCGCGACCGCCAGGGCCGCGACGGCCAGCGCGAGCCAGCCGGCGATGAGGCACAGGCCCCCCGTCGGCGCCGCGAGGGGCACGGGGCGCCAGTCGAGAAGCCCCGCCAGGGCGAGGGCACCGCCGAAGAGCGTCGCCCCCACGGTGAGCAGCCCGAGGGCGAGAACCAGCAGGCCGGAGGCGCGGCGGAGCGCCATCGCCCATCCGCTCCCGGCCACGATCGCGGCCGCGTGGACGAGCAGGAACTCGGACGACGTCCTGGCGAGGTCGCCCCCGCCGACATGCGCGCCCGCCGCCCCGACCCCGACGCCCGCCGCCCCGAGCAGGCCGGCACAGGCCAGAAAGGCGCTGGGCCAGCGCCGGAGCGGCGCGGGGCCCGGAACGGCGACATCCGTTCCGGCGGGGGAGGGGCGGTCGAGCATGGAGGCCTCGCTCAGCTGGCCGGCAGCAGCACCTTGTTGATGACGTGCACGACGCCGTTCGACTGCATGACGTTGCCGGTGGTGACGGTGGCGACGTCACCCTTGGCGTCGGTGACCGTCAAGGTCTTGCCCTTCATCATGACGGTGAGGGGCTCGCCCTCGACGGTCTTGAGCTCGGCCTTGCCGCCGCCGTCCTTGATCTGGTTCATGAGGTCGGCCGCCGTCAGCGTGCCGGACACGACGTGGTAGGTGAGGACGGCCTTCAGCTTGTCGGCGTTCTCGGGCTTGAGCAGCGTCTCGACGGTGCCCTTGGGCAGGGCCGCGAAGGCGGTGTTGGTGGGGGCGAAGACCGTGAACGGGCCGGGGCTCGCCAGCGTGTCGACGAGACCCGCCGCCTTCACGGCCGCCACCAGGGTGGTGAGGTTCTTGGCGTGGCTGGCGTTCACCGCGATGGGCTTGTCGGCATACATCGGCGCGCCGCCGACCATCGGGTTCTTGGCCCAGGCCGCGGCCGGCACGACGGCGATGGACAGGGCGAGGGCGAGGCCGGCGAGGGCGGGGCGCTTCGCGTTGATCACGGACATATCGGTCTCCGGTGAAGGTCTGGACCCCGTTTTGTCGGGGACCACGCAGTTACGGGGGCCCGATACCGAAGTTTCAACGCGGGCTTTCGATTTTCGGTCGAATCGCCGGCGTTCACCCTGTCGCTCGACGAGGCTCGCCTGCGACGCGCGATGGCAGGATGATAGGACCCCGTCGCCCCCCGCGACCTTCCGGGTCTCCGTTGCCATGCCGCGCCCCGCTCCCCTCACGGTCGTCATCGTGGTCGATCACGCCTTCGTCAGCGGAGGGCAGGCCCGCGTGGCCTTCGACAGCGCCGTCGGGCTCAAGCGGAGCGGGCACGAGCCGATCGTCTTCACGGCGGCGGGGCCGGTGGCCCCGGAGCTGACGGCGGCGGGCATCCGCACGATCTGCCTCGGCCAGAGCGATCTCGTGGGCCACGGATCCATCGCCGCGGCCGCGATCCAGGGCATCTGGAACCGTGCCGCGGCCTCCGCGCTCGGGGAGCTCCTGTCCTCGCTGCCGCGCGGGTCGAGCCTCGTGCACGTGCACGGCTGGGCCAAGGCGCTGTCGCCCTCGATCGCCGGCCCGATCGCGGCCTCGGGCCTGCCGGCGCTCTACACGCTGCACGAATATTCGCTGATGTGCCCCAACGGAGGGTTCTTCAACTTCCGCACCGAGACGCCCTGCCAGCTGAAGCCGCTGTCGGCCGCCTGCTGGGCCACCGACTGCGACTCGCGCAGCTACGGCCGGAAGCTGTGGCGGGCGGCGCGTCATGTCGTCATGGAGCGCGTCGCCGGCATGCCCGACATCTTCACCGACATCGTGGCGATCTCGCGCTTCCAGGTCGACGCGGTCGGCCGCCACCTGCCGCCGGGGGCGCGCGTGCACCTCGTCTCGAACCCGATCGGCATCGCGCCCCTCGGGCCCAAGCCGGACGGCCCCCGGGGACCCCTGACCTTCGTGGGGCGCATCTCGCCCGAGAAGGGGCCGTTCCTGTTCGCCGAAGCCGCGCGCCTGGCCGGCACCGAGGCCCTGTTCGTGGGCGACGGCCCGCTCCTCGCGGAGCTCAAGCGCCGCTACCCCGAGGTCCGCACCGTCGGCTGGCAGGAGCCCGCGGCGGTGCATCGCTATCTGCGCGAGGCGGGCGCGCTGGTCTTCCCGTCGATCTGGTACGAGGGCCAGCCGCTCACGGTGCTCGAGGCCAAGGCCCTCGGCACGCCGGTCATCGTGTCGGACGGTTGCGCGGGCCGCGAGTCGGTCGAGGACGGCGTGACCGGCCTCTGGTTCCGCCGCAACGACGCGCAGGACCTCGCCGCCGCGCTCCGGAGGTTCGCCGCGCTCGACGCGGCCGCGATGTCGCGCGCCGCCTACGAGGCCTACTGGGCCGCTCCCGCGACCCCGGAGCGCCATGTCGACGCCATCACGGCGCTCTACCGCGACATGCTGGGCCAGGCGCCCGTGGTGGCGGCGCGCGAAGCCGCCTGACGCCGGAGGGCACCGGCCGAGCGGCAGGGCTCAGAGCGTCGCGTCCGCGAGGGCCCGGCGCTCGCGCCAGCGCACCCGCGCGGTCTCGATGCCCCAGACGGCGCCCATCATCAGGAAGACGTGGCGCCAGTGATCGATGTCGATCTGGAAGCCCTGCAGCAGGAACACCATCAGCGAAGGCCAGAACACCTGGGCGACGCGCCGGTAGGGCGAGGCGACCCAGCAGAGGCGGAATCCCACCACGGTGGTCAGCCCCACCAGCATCAGGAAGGCGAAGCCGCCGAGCCAGCCGTAGGACGCGAAGGCGTTGATGTAGGAATTATGCGGCTCGAGACCGAAGATCAGCCGGAAGCGCAGCGGCCCGAAGCCGTTCACCCGGTCGAGCAGCATGGGGATCGAGCGCAGCTGGTTGCCGAAGCGCCCCGTGACGCCCTCGTCGTAGTCCTGCTCCAGCGCGGCGCGCTGCTGGAACACGTCGCGCGTGTGGGGCAGGGCCAGCAGCAGCAGCAGGACGAGCGCCGCCACGCCCGCCGCCACCAGCCCCATGACGATGATGCGCCGGCGCAGCTTGGGCTCGGCGCTGGTCAGGAAGGCGAGGCCGACGCTGAACAGCGTCGCCACCACGAAGGCGCCCCACGAGCCGCGCGAGAACGACAGCAGGATGCCGGCGATGACGACGAGCAGCGCCGCGCTCGTCGCGAGGATCCGGCGCGTGCGCCCCAGCACCAGGAGCTGGATGTAATAGACCGCCCCCATGATGAGGTAGGAGCCGAGCACGTTCGGGTCCTTGAATGTGCCGGACGCGCGGCCGTAGCGCGAGAAGAGGTCGCCGAGCCCGGCGAAGCCGAAATAGCCGATGACGCCGCACAGGGCCGCCAGCACCGTGCTGGCGGCGTAGACCTGGAGCGCCAGCTCGGTCCGGCGCAGCGTGTCCTCGCCGAAGTAGAGCGCGAAGACCAGCGTCGTGATGGCGAGGTAGAGCGACTGCAGCATGAACATCGTCGGGTCGGCCTCGACGATGTAGGGCACGAGACCGATGAAGCCGCCGAGGTTGTAGAGGAAGATCAGGCCGAGCAGCGGCAAGAAGGTGCGGTGGATCCTGAAACCCCCGCAGAACCAGACCGGGATCGCCACCATGGAGGCGAAGTCGTAGGGCGAAGGCTCGACCAGCGCGACCGAGCCGCAGAAGATGAAGACCGCGAAGCTCCAGTTGACGAGGGCGCCGTAGTCGGCGCGCCAGGCTGGCGCCCGCGCCGCCGGGAGCGCTGGCGCCCGCAGCGTCTCAGTAGGCATTCTCGGCCTTGATCAGCGCGAAGGGCGTGATGAGCAGGATGTAGAGGTCGAAGAACAGCGACCAGTTCTCGATATAGGCGAGGTCGTGCTCGACGCGGCGCTGGATCTTGATCGGCGTGTCGGTCTCGCCGCGCCAGCCGTTGATCTGCGCCCAGCCGGTGATGCCGGGCTTGACGCGGTGGCGGGCGAAATAGCCGTCGACCACGTCGTCGTACTGGCGGTCGGCGGCCTTGGCGTGGACGGCATGCGGGCGCGGGCCGACGAGCGACAGGTTGCCCTTGAACACGACGTTGAACAGCTGCGGCAGCTCGTCCATCGACGTCTTGCGGATGAAGCGGCCGACGCGGGTCACCCGCGGATCGTCGCGCGTCACCTGGCTGCGAGGCCGTGAAATCGAGCTGGTCGGCATACATCGAGCGGAACTTGTAGACTTCGACGAGCTCGTTGTTGAAGCCGTAGCGCTTCTGCTTGAACAGCACCGGTCCGCGTGGAGTCGAGCTTGACGGCGATCGCGACCGCGAGCAGCAGCGGCGAGAGCGCCAGCAGCGCCAGCGCCCCGACCACGCGGTCGAACACCGTCTTCATCACGACGTCCCAGTCGGCGATCGGCTTGTCGAAGACGTCGAGCACCGGCACGGAGCCGATGTAGGAATAGGAGCGCGGCCGGAACTGCAGCTTGTTGGTGTGGGCGGCGAGCCGGATGTCGATCGGCAGCACCCACAGCTTGCGCAGCATGGTCAGGAGCCGCTGCTCGGCGGTGATCGGCAGCGTGAAGATGATGAGGTCGATGCGCGTGTGGCGCGCCAAGGCGACGAGGTCGTCGACGTTGCCGAGCTTGGGGTAGCCGGCGACGACGTCGGGCGAGCGTTCGTCGGTGCGGTCGTCGAAGACGCCGCAGATCCGGAGGTCGGTGTCGGTCTGCTTCGAGAGCTCCTCGAGCAGCGCCGCGCCCGCCGCCCCGCCGCCCACCACCACGGTGCGCCGGTCGAGCCGGCCGGAGCGGGTCATGTGGGCGGTGACGAGCGACAGGATGCCGCGCTCCACCAGCAGCGCGCCGAGGCCGAGCACGTACCAGCCCACCATCCACACGCGCGAGAACGTGGCGTCGAGCTTGAGGAAGAAGATCACCGCCAGCGCCGCCAGCATGACCAGGCTCCAGCCCCCGGCGATCCGGAACCCCTGGTGGATCGGCGCCCGGAAGGCCGCGACGGCATTGATGCGTAGGGCCTGGAACACCAGGACGGCGAGGGCCGCCATGGACGGGATGGCGATCTCGTAAACGAAGCTGTAGCCGACCTGCGGCACCACGTAGGCGAGGTGCACGGCGATGCCCGTGATGCAGAGCAGCGCGAATTCGATGCCCCGGACGAGGCCCGCGAGGACGAGCGGAGAGTAGTGCGGGCGCGCGTCGAGCGGCCCCATGGTCTCGGCGAGCGCCGCGAGGGCGCGGCTCGGGTCGCCTGCATCGTGCGGCGAAGCGGCGGGCGCCGGATGGTTCGCGGGCGCGTCGGCATCGACCTGCCGGACGTCGTCCGGCGTGAACGCGGCCGAACTCATCTTCGAGGGTTTCACGGGGTGATGCCTGCTGGTCACGGGGAAAGGGCGATTTCGGACGCGGGCCGCGCGGCGTTCCGGGCCCGCGCCGCGATGGCGTCGCGGTAGGCCGCCACCACCGTGTCCACCATGGTGGTGATGGAGAAGCCGTCGTGGACGAGGGCGGCGAGGTCGTCGGCGTCGCGGGCCCGGCGCTCCGGGGTGGCGGCGAGCGCCGACCGCATGGCGGCCACGAGGCTCTCGACATCGTCGGGCGGGATCAGCCGGTCGCGATAGGGCCCGAAGATCTCCGGGATGCCGCCGACGTTGGTCGAGATCATCGGCAGGCGGGCGGCCGCCGCCTCGAGGACGATGTAGGGCAGGGACTCGGCGCGGGACGGCACCACGAGGGTGCGGCCGAGCGAGAAGGCGGTGCGGGCGGGCAGGGGGCCGGCGAAGCTGACGCGGTCCTCGAGGCCGAGGCTCGCGACGAGGTTCGCCAGCAGGTCGCGGTCCGGCCCGGACCCGACCAGGACGGCCCGGGGCGCATCGGGGCGCCCGTGGCCGATGCGACGGAGCGCCTGCAGCAGGACGTCGATGCCCTTGGCGGCCCTGAGCTCCCCGACATAGACGAACTCGGCCGCGTCCGGCGCCGGCACTCCGGCCTCGAATTCATGGTCGCCGAGGCCGTTGTGGACCACGCGGGCGAGATGGACCGGCTCGCCCACGAGCGCGCGGTAGCGCGTGCCGATGAAGGCGCTCTCGAACAGCAGCATGTCGGTGCGCCGGGCGAGCAGGCCCTCGATCCGCATGTAGGTGCGGTGGATGGCCGTGCCGGGCCGGAAGTTGAGGCTGCCGCCGTGGGGCGTGTAGGCCCTGATGCTGCGCGACGCACCCGGCAGGAAGCCGGGAAGCCGCGCGAAGAGGCCGCCCTTGGAGCCGTGGCCATGCACGACGTCGGGCCGGGTCGCGGCGAGGCGCCGCAGCACATGGCCGAGGACCAGGGCGTCGGACGGATGGGGATTGCGGTGCATCGGCACGCGCGAGAGGCCGAGCGCGAGGCTCGGTTCGAGGTCGCGCAGCGTGCGGTCGGCGGCGTCACCGCCCGTCACGGCATCCACCACGAGGCCGACCGCGTGACCGCGGCGCGCCTGTTCGCGGCTGAGGTCGAGGACGTGGCGGTAGAGGCCGCCGAGCGGGGCCCGCAGCACGTGCATCACCCGGAGTGGAGCGTGATCCAGGCCGGTCTGATGCGCCATGGCGGGGCCTCGCGGTTGCGACGGCCCACCATGGCATTCCAATGTTAAAAGAAGCGTTCCTCCACATTGATCGTGTCGCCGGGCCGCACCGGATAGGCGAGCGGCACGCGGGCCGTCACCTGGACGCCGTTGATCATGCGGGTGATGTTGGCCGAGGTCCGGTCCGCCCGGGCGCCGAAGCCGCCCGCCACCGCGATCGCCTTCTGCACCGTCATGCCGTTGATGAAGGGATACTGGCCGGCCGTGGTGATCTCGCCCAGCACGAAGAAGGGCCGGTAGGCCTCGACCTCGATGGCGACGTGGGGGTCGCGCAGGAAGCCGCCGCGCAGCTTGGTCTCGACGACGTGCTGGGCATCCGCCGTCGTCAGCCCGCCCACCGGCACGTCGCCGACAGCGGCATCGAGATCATGCCGGAGCCGTTGATGGAATAGGAGTTCGACAGCGCATCCTGGCCGAAGACGATGATGCGGATCCGGTCGCCGCTGGCGAGCGTGTAGGGGGCCGTGAGCTGGGCCTTGAAGACGTCGGTCCGGTAGATGGGATTGGCGCAGCCTGCGAGCGCGGCAGTGCCGGAGAGGCAGAGGGCGAGGGCGATTCGGCGCATGGGACAGCCCGGGCAGGTGGCCCCGACGATTCGTCGCGGCGGGGAAGAACTGCTGTCCTGAATAGGCCGTTAGGGTTAACGAAACCCGAAAGCGCAACCCGGCCGCGTTCGGACGCCGGAGAGCGGGCCGGCGGCGGCGCTTGCTCCGGACCCTCGGACGGCGCTACTGCAGGCCTCGCGTCGTGCCGCCGGCGTGAGCCCGTGCCGGGGACGGACCTGCCCGTCGCCGTGCCCCACCTCCCGAGCCCCGCGTTCCCGCCATGCCGTCGTTCCGCACCGTCCGCACCGTCTCCCACCCGGCTTCCAGGATGTTCGACCTCGTGGCGGACGTCGAGAAGTACCCGGGGTTCGTTGCCGCTCTGCCAGGCCCTGACGGTCCGCCGCCGCTCCACCCTGCCGGACGGGCGCGAGGTGCTGGTCGCCGACATGCGCGTGGGCTTCAAGGCCATCCGGGAAAGCTTCACCAGCCGCGTGACGCTCGACCGGGCCGCCAACGTCATCGTGGCGGAATATATCGACGGCCCGTTCCGGTCGCTCGAGAACCGCTGGACCTTCCGCGACCGCCCGCCCGGCGACGGCTCGGCCGGTTGCACGGTCGAGTTCTTCATCACGTATGAGTTCAAGAGCCGCATGCTGGGCATGCTCATGGGCTCGATGTTCGAGAGCGCCTTCGGTCGCTTCGCCGAAGCCTTCGAGGAGCGGGCCGACAAGGTCTACGGGTAGCCGACCGCTCCGCCCGGCCCCGTCAGAGAGCGGCTTCGAGCAGCGCCAGCGCTTCCGACACCGCGGCCAGCCTGACGGCGCCGCGGCCGATGTCGCCGAACCGGCGCTCCACCGCGACGACCGCTCCGCCACGACGCGCGCAGGCGAAATGGACGAGGCCCGACCGGCTTCGTCGGCCGTGCCGCCGCCCGGCCCGGCGACGCCGGTGATCGAGACCGCGACGTCGGCCGGCGTGTGGGCGAGGACGCCCTGCGCCATGGCGCGCGCCACGGCCTGCGACACGGCGCCCTCCGCCACGATCAGGGCGGCCGGCACGCCGAGCATCTCGGTCTTGGCGGCGTTGGAATAGGTGACGAAGCCGCGGTCGAGGACGGCGGACGAGCCCGGCACCTCGGTCAGCAGCGCCGCCACGAGCCCGCCCGTGCAGGATTCTGCCGTCGCGAGGATCAATCCCCGGGCACGGCAGGCCGAGACCAGGGCGGCGGCACGGTCCGTCAGCGCGGCGGGCAGCACGGCGTCACTCATCGGTGAGGGGCAGGCGCACCGTCGCGAGGCCCCAGGCGACGATGCCCTCGCCGCGCCCGGTGAAGCCCATCTTCTCGGACGTGCCGGCCGTGACGCCGACCCGGTCGGGCGCGATCCCGGCGATCTCGGCGATGCGCCGCTGCATGGCCTCGCGGTGGGGGCCGATGCGGGGCGCCTCGCACACGATGGTGGCGTCGATGTTGGCGATGACGCCGCCCCGCGCCCGCACCCGCTCGACCGCGTGCCGCAGGAACCGGTCCGAGGAGGCGCCCTTCCACTGCATGTCGGATGGCGGGAAGTGCGAGCCGATATCGCCGTCGCCGATCGTCGCCAGCAGCGCGTCCGTCAGGGCGTGGAGCACGACGTCGGCGTCGGAATGGCCGCTGAGCTTCTGCGTGTGGGGGATGCGCACGCCGCCGAGCCAGACGTGATCGCCCTCGACGAAGGCGTGGACGTCGAACCCCTGGCCGGTGCGGACATCGAGAAGGGCTGGCTGCAAGCGGCGCTCCGCGGCTTCGAGGTCGGCACTGGTGGTGATCTTGGTGTTGGCGGGGTCGCCGTCGAAGATCGTGACGGCGTGGCCGGCGAATTCCGCCACGGCGGCATCGTCGGTGAGGTCGTGCCGCCCTTCGCCCGCCGGCCCGGCGTGGGCCTCGCGCATCGAGGCCGAAGCGGAACGCCTGCGGCGTCTGCACGGTGCGCAGGCGGGAGCGGTCCGGCGTGCCGGTGATGCGGCTCGCGGCGTCGATGGCCTTGACGGTGTCGAACACCGGGCAGCCCGGAACGGCGGCGCCGAACCGCACCGCGGCATCGACCGCACGGTCGATCAGCTGCGCCGACACGAAGGGCCGGGCGCCGTCGTGGACGAGGACGAGGTCGTCGGCATGCGCGCCCCGCGCCGCCAGGGCGTCGAGGCCGGCGCGGACGCTGTCCTGGCGCGTCGCCCCGCCGATCACGGGCGCGCGCGAGCGCCGGCGCAGGCTCGGCCACGGCGCCGGCATAGAGGTCACGGTCGTCGGGATGGATGACGGTCAGCACGCGACGCGAAGCCGCCGCGGCGCAGGAAGGCGTCGAGGGTGCGCGCCAGAACGGGACGGCCGGCGAGCCGCGCGATACTGCTTCGGCAGGCCAGTGCCGGCACGCGATCCGCGTCCCGCGGCCACGACCAGCACGTGAGTTCGTTCCATCATCGACCTGTCCAGGCTCCTTCGCTGCCCTCTCTTTGCCCGGCTTTCGGGGGCGAGGTCAAACGATTGGCACGCCGGGCGCCACGAGCGCGGTGCCCTTGCCGATCCGATCGGGACTGACTAGAATGCGGGCACGCCGATCCGAGTGGCGCGGAAAGCGGCACGAAGCGCCGCGCGGACCGCCCGGACCCTGCCTGCGACGGATCTTCGACGCCCGTGAGTGTTTCATCGCCCCCGACGCATCCGGGCCAGGGCCGGGCCAGGCTCGGCTCCTGGCTCGGCAGCCTCGCCCTGTCGGGCCGCGCTTTCCTGGCGCCCATGGCGGGCGTGACGGATATCGGCATGCGCCGGGTCGCGCAGCGGTTCGGCGCCTCGCTCACCGTGTCGCGAGATGGTGGTGGGCGACCATCTCGCCCGGGGCGAGGCCGCGAGCCTCGCGCGGGCGGCCGGCGCCGGCGTCGACCCGCATGTCGTGCAGATCGCGGGCTGCCGCGCCGAGGCGCTCGCCGAGGCGCGCGGGCCGCCGCAGGACGGCGGCGCGGCGGCGATCGACATCAACATGGGCTGCCCGGCCAAGAAGGTGACGGGCGGCCTCGCGGGCTCGGCGCTGATGCGCGATCTCGACGGCGCCGTGAGGCTCATCGCCGCCACGGTCGCGGCCGTCTCGGTGCCGGTGACGGTGAAGATGCGGCTCGGCTGGGACGACGACCTCGCTGCAACGCGCCCGAACTCGCCCGCCGCGCCGAGGCCGAGGGCGTCGCCATGGTGACGGTGCATGGGCGCACGCGCCAGCAGTTCTACAAGGGCCGGGCCGATTGGGCCGCGGTGGCGGCCGTCAAGCGCGCGGTCGTCGATCCCCGTCGTGGTCAACGGCGACTGCACGTCGCGCGGCGGACGCGCGCGCCATGCTGGACGCCTCGGGCGCCGATGCCGTGATGATCGGCCGTGCCGCCGTCGGCCGCCCCTGGCTGGTCGGCGCGATCGCGGCGGCGCTGCGCGGGCGAGCCCGCGCCCGTGCCCAGCCTCGCGGCCCGGCGCGAGGCGGCGCTCGACCATTACGACGCGCTCCTCGCCGTCTTCGGGGCCCGCGCACGGCAACCGGCACGCCCGCAAGCACCTCGTCGCCTATGCCGAGCACCTGGGCGAGGGGGCGGACGCCGCGGCGCGCGCCGAAGTCTCGGTGCTGCGGACCGCGATGGCGACCAGCGACGACCATCGGGTCACGCGGCGCCTGCTGGCCCGCCTCTTCGACGTGGCGGCGCCGATGGATCTCGCGGCATGACCGGCACCGGTCGCGCAGCCGAGGACCCTGTCCCGCGACAGCGGCTTCGCCCAGGCCAGCGAGGTCATCAACCTGCTGCCCCACGCCGTGCTGACGGTGGAAGCCGACGGCACGATCGTCGACGCCAACGCGCGCCGCCGAATCCTTCTTCGACATGAGCCGCGCCATGCTGCGCCCGGCACCGGCTGGGCGAGATCGTGCCCTTCGCGCTCGCCGCTGCTGGCGCTGCTCGACCAGGCGGTCGAAGCGCGGCTCGGCCGCTCAACGAGTACCAGGTCGACCTCGGCAACCCGAAACTCGGGCCCGACCGCGTCGTCGACATCCACGTCAGCCCCATGCCCGAGCCGCGGGGTCGCGTGATGATCCTGCTGCAGGAACGGTCGATTGCCGATAAATTCGACAGGCAGCTGACGCATCGAGGGGCAGCGCGCTCAGTTTCTGCGCTGGCCGCCATGCTGGCGCACGAGATCAAGAACCCGCTGTCGGGCATCCGCGGCGCCGCCCAGCTGCTCGAGACGGCGGTGGGCGACGAGGACCGGGCGCTGACGCGGCTGATCTGCGAGGAGACCGACCGGATCGTGAAGCTCGTCGACCGGATGGAGGCCTTCTCGGACCTGCGGCCGATCGAGCGCGAGAGCGTCAACATCCACGCCGTGCTCGACCACGTGAAGCGCGTCGCGCAGGCGGGCTTCGCGCGCCACATCCGCTTCGCCGAAACCTACGATCCCTCGCTGCCGCCGGTGTTCGGCAATCGCGACCAGCTGATCCAGGTCTTCCTCAACCTCGTCAAGAACGCCGCCGAGGCGCTCGGGCCCGGACACGATCGACGGCACGATCGAGCTCACGACGGCCTTCCGGCCCGGCGTGCGCCTGCGCACGCCGGGGTCGCCGACGCCGGTCAGCCTGCCGCTCGAATTCTGCGTGCGCGACAACGGCCCCGGCGTGCCCGCCGACATCGCGGCCCACCTCTTCGATCCGTTCGTGACCACCAAATCGTCGGGAACTGGCCTTGGACTTGCTTTGGTGGCCAAGATCGATCGGCGACCACGGCGGCACCGTGGAATGCGAGTCCTATCCGCGCCGGACGACGTTCCGCGTCCTCCTGCCCATGTTCGCCGCGCGCGACGGACGAGGCGGCGGCGGGACGTGAGGCTCCGGCGCACAGTGTAAAGGAAAGTACCGGCGATGAACGGCCACATCCTCGTTGCCGACGACGACACCGCGATCCGCACGGTGGTGAGCCAGGCGCTGTCGCGGGCCGGCTACGACGTGCGGACCACCGGCACGGCGGCCTCCCTGTGGCGCTGGGTCCAGGCGGGCGACGGCGACCTCGTCATCACCGACGTGGTCATGCCGGACGAGAACGCCTTCGAGCTGCTGCCGCGCATCAAGAAGCTGCGGCCCGACCTGCCGATCATCGTGATGAGCGCGCAGAACACGTTCATGACGGCCATCAAGGCGTCCGAGCGCGGCGCCTACGACTATCTGCCGAAGCCCTTCGACCTCAAGGAACTGGTGGCGATCGTCGGGCGCGCCATGGCGAGCCGCGCGCAGCGGGACGCCGGTGCGCGACGAGGAACTCGACGCGCATGCCGCTGATCGGCCGCTCGCCCGCCATGCAGGAGATCTACCGCACGCTGGCGCGGCTGATGCAGACCGACCTCACCGTGATGATCTCGGGCGAGTCGGGCACCGGCAAGGAGCTCGTGGCGCGCGCGCTGCACGACTACGGCAAGCGCAAGAGCGGGCCCTTCGTCGCCATCAACATGGCGGCGATCCCGCGCGACCTCATCGAGAGCGGAGCTGTTCGGCCACGAGAAGGGGGCCTTCACGGGCGCCAACACGCGCTCGGCCGGCCGCTTCGAGCAGGCCGAGGGCGGCACGCTGTTCCTCGACGAGATCGGCGACATGCCGATGGAGGCGCAGACGCGGCTGCTGCGCGTGCTGCAGCAGGCCGAATACACGACCGTCGGCGGCCGCACGCCGATCAAGACCAACGTCCGCATCGTCGCGGCCACCAACAAGGACCTGCGCGTCACGATCCAGCAGGGGCTGTTCCGCGAGGACCTGTTCTTCCGCCTGAACGTCGTGCCGATCCGCCTGCCGCCGCTGCGCGAGCGCGCCGAGGACATCCCGCACCTCGCCCGGCACTTCTTCACGGCCGCCGCCGCCGAAGGCCTGCCGCTCAAGCACATGGACTCGGGCGCGCACGACCGGCTGAAGCGCTACCGCTGGCCCGGCAACGTGCGCGAGCTCGAGAACCTCGTCCGCCGCCTCGCCGCGCTCTATCCGCAGGAGGTCATCACGGCGCCGCTGGTCGAGGCCGAACTCGGCCTCAACCGACCGCACCAGTCCATGACGCCGAGCTCCGAGATCGCCGCCGGCCAGCTCGGCGCCGGCGGCCTCGACCTCGCGCCCGGTGCCGCCGAGGAGGGCGGGCTGATGGGCGCCGTCGAGCGCCACCTCGCCGACCTCTTCGCCAAGCACGGCGACGACCTGCCGCCGCCCGGCCTCTATCACCGCGTCCTGCGGGAGCTCGAAGTCCCGCTGGTCTCGGCCGCCCTGGCGGCGACGCGCGGCAACCAGATCAAGGCGGCCGAGCTGCTCGGCCTGAACCGCAACACGCTGCGCAAGAAGGTGCGCGAACTCGACATCAAGCTGATGCGCCTGCCGCGCTGACGCGAGCGGCACCCGGACGGCGGGAAGTCCCCGACCCGGCGGAAACCTGCCGCGGACGCCTGCGCGCCTCCGCGCCTTGAATTCGTCGCAATCCGGCAACAGTGCTGTATAAATGCAACGGCCGGCCCGACCGGTCCGCGTAGCGGCACCGCCGCGGCCCGCGGCCTCGCCGGCGAGCCGCCGCTGAACGGATGGACGCGATTGACGGATCAGACGGGCAGGGACGGCGCCGACCACAGGTCGGCGAGGCGCGCCGACCGGCGGTTCAACCTCCGGGTCGCGCCGTTCGTGGTCGGTCTCGCGCTGATCTCGTCGCTGGCGAGCTTCGCGGTCTTCACCGGCTATACGCCGATCGTGCCGACCGATCGCCGTCGTCATCGACGTCTTCCTGGCCGACGCCGTCATCGTCGCTGGTGCTGTTCCTGCTGGTGGCGGTCGAGGCCTGGAAGCTGCTCGCCGCCTGGCGGGCCAAGCAGGCCGGCGCGCGCCTGCACGTCTATATCGTCGGGCTCTTCACCATCACGGCCGCGGTCCCGGCCATCATCATGGCGGTGGTCGGGTCCGTCGCGCTCGAGCGCGGCCTCTATCCGGCCTTCGTGCGACGACGTCGGCGGCTTCATCGCCGAGACGACCGACGCCGGCAAGCTCATCCGCTCGAAGCAGTGCGATTCGCTGCTGCGCGACGCCGACCTCGCGGCCTCCGACCTCGACCGCGCCCGGGTCGGCTACACGGACCGGAACTTCTTCCAGAACTTCTTCGACTCGCGGGTGCAAGTCCTCGGCTTCACCACCGCGGTGATCATGAACGAGCGACGGCAAGGTCACCGAGCGGGTCGACACCGGCAAGCCGTCGCCAGGTCGTGCAGCCCGAGCGCCACCGATTTCGACGGCGCGCGCAAGCAGGCGAGCAGGTCTGCTTCCGCGCTCGACGACGGCCGCAGCTTCGTGGCGCTGCGCTACCTGCCGTCCTTCGACGACAGCGTTCCTCTATGTCGCGCGGCCGCTCGACCCGTTCACCATCGAGTTTCCAGCAGCAGGCGCGAGGACATCATCGCAGCTCTACGACGCTCTTCGACACGCACCGCCGCTCGCATCCAGGTCGCCTTCATCATCATGTACGGCCTGCTCGCCGCCATCATGCTGCTGTCGGCGATCTGGCTCGGCCTGTCCTTCGCCAACCTGCTGGTGGCGCCGATCCGCCGCCTGATCAACGCGACCGACCAGGTGTCGTCCGGCAACCTCTACGTCCAGGTGCCGGTGCGCCGGTCGGAGGGCGACCTCGCGCGCCTCGGCGAGACCTTCAACAAGATGACCTCCGAGCTGCGCCTGCAGCAGAACCGGCTGATCGCGGCCCGCGAGACGATCGACGAGCGCCGGCTCTTCACCGAGGCCGTGCTGTCGGGCGTGCCGGCGGCCGTGATCGGCGTCGACGCCAGGGGCGACGTCACGGTGCTGAACCCGTCGGCCCAGAAGCTGCTCGACGGCGCCGCGCCGGCCGGCGCGGCCGGTGATCGGCCGCGTCGCTGACCGAGATGGTGCCGGAACTCGGCCGACCTGCTGTCGGACACGCGGACCGGGCGCCAGCGCCTGCAGCAGGGCCAGGTGACGCTGGCGCGCGGCAACCGCGAGCGGACCTTCAATGTCCGGGTGACCAGCGAACTCAGCGCCAAGGCGGAGCGCAACCTCGTCGTGACGCTCGACGACATCACCGACCTCGTCACGGCGCAGCGCACCTCGGCCTGGGCCGACGTGGCGCGCCGCATCGCCCACGAGATCAAGAACCCGCTGACGCCGATCCAGCTCTCGGCCGAGCGGCTGAAGCGCCGCTACAGCAAGGTCATCACCGAAGGCCGCGACGTCTTCGACCAGTGCACCGACACGATCATCCGGCAGGTCGACGACATCAAGCGCATGGTGGACGAGTTCTCGTCCTTCGCCCGCATGCCCAAGGCCATGCTGGCCGAGGACGACCTCGTCAAATGCGTCGGGCAGGTCGCTGTTCCTGATGCGGGTCGGCCATCCCGACATCGCGTTCGAGGAGGAGCTGCCCGCGCGGGCCCGCTGATCGCGCGGTTCGACCGGCGCCTGCTGTCCCAGGCGCTGACCAACATCGTCAAGAACGCGACCGAGGGCGTCGCCGCCTACCAGGCGACGCTGCCGCCGAGGCGCGCGAGCCGGGGCGCGTCGTCGGTGAAGCTGCACACGGCCGCGGACGGGCAGGCGGTGATCGACGTCGTCGACAACGGCAAGGGTTTCCCGGCCGAGAACCGGCAGCGGCTGCTCGAGCCCTACATGACGACACGCGAGCGAAGGCACGGGCCTCGGCCTCGCGATCGTCGCCAAGATCCTCGAAGACCACGGCGGCGGCATCGAGCTGCTCGATGCCGCCGGGCCACCGCGGCGCCCACGTGCGCCTGCATTTCCCCATCGACACGCCGACTCCGCCCGAGGCCGCCGCGGCGCCGGGCCCGGTCAGCGAGAAAGCCTGAGAGCGCGCCATGGCCACCGACATCCTGATCGTCGACGACGAAGCCGACATCCGCGAACTCGTTTCGGGCATCCTGTCGGACGAGGGCCACGGCACCCGCACCGCCAAGGATGCCGACGAGGCGCTGGCGCTGCTCGGCGGCGCGGCGGCCGCACCTCATGTTCCTCGACATCTGGCTGCAGGGCTCGCGCCTCGACGGGCTGCAGCTGCTCGAGATCATCAAGGAGCAGCATCCGACGCTGCCGGTCGTGATGATCTCGGGCCACGGCAACATCGAGACGGCGGTGTCGGCCATCAAGCTCGGCGCCTACGACTTCATCGAGAAGCCGTTCAAGGCGGACCGGCTGGTGCTGGTCGCCGAGCGGGCGCTCGAGACGTCGCGGCTGAAGCGCGAGAACGTCGAGCTCAAGACGCGCTCGCTCACGGCCGACCGGATCGTCGGCCGCTCGACCAGCGCCAACCAGCTCCGGCAGGTGATCGACAAGGTGGGGCCGGCCAATTCGCGCGTGCTGATCGCGGGCGCGCCGGGCACCGGCAAGGAACTGACGGCGCGGATGATCCATGCGGGATCGAGCCGCGCCGCCTCGCGCTTCGTCGTCATCAATGCCGCCACCATGCTGCCCGAGACGATGGAGACCGAGCTGTTCGGCATCGAGGGCGCGGACGGCCGGAGCCGCAAGGTCGGGGCGCTCGAGGAGGCGCACGGCGGCACGCTGTTCATCGACGAGGTCGCCGACATGCCGCGCGAGACGCAGAGCCGCATCCTGCGCGTCCTCGTCGACCAGAACTTCCAGCGCGTCGGCGGCACGACGCGGGTCCATGTCGACGTGCGGATCATCTCGTCGACGGCGCGCGACCTGCCGGCGCTGATCGCCCAGGGGGCGTTCCGCGAGGACCTGTTCCACCGCCTCGCGGTCGTGCCGGTGCGGGTGCCGGCGCTGTCGGAGCGGCGGGACGACATCCCCGAACTCGATCGCCTTCTTCATGGACCAGGTGTCGGCCAACACCGGCCTGCCGCGGCGGCAAGATCGGCGCCGACGCCATGGCGGTGCTGCAGTCGCACGACTGGCCCGGCAACATCCGGCAGCTGCGCAACAACGTCGAGCGGCTGATGATCCTGGCGGCGGGCGATCCGGACGCCGAGATCACCGCCGACATGCTGCCCTCGGAGATCGGCACCCTGGTGCCGGCGACGCCGAACGGGGCAGGGGGCGAGAAGCTGATGAGCCTGCCGCTGCGCGAAGCGCGCGAGGTCTTCGAGCGCGAATACCTCGTGGCGCAGATCAGCCGCTTCGGCGGCAACATCTCCCGCACCGCAGAATTCATCGGCATGGAGCGCTCGGCCCTGCACCGCAAGCTGAAGTCGCTGGCGATCGATTGAGGCCTTCGCGGCAAAGTGGACAAGCCCGGCTCCGGCCGGGATCGATGACCAAGTTTGACTTGCGACTTCTCCCTGATCCTGGCTCTAATGCGGCAGGATGCAGGCGGTCAGGCGTGATGCCGGACGGCACGGTGGCTGTCGACCGGTGTGCCGGGGCCGGCAACCCGTACCGTCCGCGCCGTGGAGGTGCCCCGGACGCCGCCGCTCGCCGGCGGACGCCGGTGTCGGCTCGCGGTCACGGGCTTCTGCATCGAGACCGCGAACAGGCGGCACGAGCACTGGACAGGACCATGGCGGCTGAACGAACACAGAACCTTCAGGACACGTTCCTCAACTACGTGCGCAAAAACAAGGTCCCTCTCACCATCTTCCTGGTCAACGGGGTGAAGCTGCAGGGCGTGGTGACCTGGTTCGACAACTTTTGCGTGCTGCTGCGGCGCGATGGGCACTCGCAACTCGTCTATAAGCACGCCATATCGACGGTGATGCCGGGTCAGCCGATCCAGATGTTCGAGACTCCCGAGGACGCGCCGGCAGCGGCGCCCGCCCCGGTCGAACGTCCGCGCTGAGGCCGACGGCGGCGGGTCGAGACACCGGAATACGCGATTGAAGTCCAAACACGATGGCGACGGCACCGATGCCGTCGAGAAGTCAGCAGCCGAAACCACCCGCACTCTGGTCGTCGGCCCCTATCTGAGCGGCCGGCAGCGCCGGGGCGTCGCGACGGCCGCTCGCCCGAGGCGCGGATCGCGGAAGCGGTCGCGCTCGGCGACGCGATCGACCTCGACGTGCGCCGCGGCCTCATCGTCAACCTCGCCGCCGTCCGGCCCTCGACCTACCTCGGCAAGGGCAAGGTCGAGGAACTGGCCGAGACCTGCCGGGAGCTCGACATCGGGCTCGTCGTGATGGATTGCGCGCTCTCGCCCGTCCAGCAGCGCAACCTGGAAAAGGCCTTCGGCAGCAAGGTGATCGACCGCACCGGCCTGATCCTCGAGATCTTCGGCCGGCGCGCCCGCACCAAGGAGGGCACGCTGCAGGTCGAACTGGCGCACCTCGCCTACCAGAAGTCCCGGCTCGTCCGCTCCTGGACCCATCTCGAGCGGCAGCGCGGCGGCTTCGGCTTCCTCGGCGGCCCCGGCGAGACCCAGATCGAGACCGACCGGCGCCTGATCGAGGAGCGCATGGCGCGGATCGAACGCGACCTCGACCATGTGAAGCAGACGCGCGCGACCAACCGCAAGACGCGCGTCGACGTGCCGTTCCCGACCGTCGCGCTGGTCGGCTACACCAATGCCGGCAAGTCGACGCTGTTCAACCGCCTGACGCAATCGGCGGTGCTGGCCGACGACATGGTCTTCGCGACGCTCGACCCGACGCTGCGGGTGCTCAGACTGCCGCACCGGGGCAAGGTGATCCTGTCCGACACGGTGGGCTTCATCTCGGACCTGCCGACCATGCTGGTCTCGGCCTTCCGGGCGACGCTGGAAGAGGTCGTCTCGGCCGACGTGATCCTCCATGTCCGCGACGTGGCGCACGAGGACAGCCAGGCCCAGAGCGCCGACGTCCTGGCGATCCTGCACGAACTCGGCGTCGATGCCGAGGACCGCGAACGGGTGATCGAGGTCTGGAACAAGGCCGACCTGCTCGACGCGGACCGCCTCGCCGCGACGCTGGACGCCGCCTCCCACAAGCGAGCCGAGGAGCGCCCGGCCGTCGTCTCGGCGCTGACCGGAACGGGCGTCGACGGCCTGCTGGCCACGATCGAGCGGCGCCTCGCCACGCACGCGACGTCGCTTCACGTCGACCTCGACCCGAGCGACGGGCAGGGGCTGAACTGGCTCTACGAGACCACCGAGATCCTGTCCCGCGCCGACGACGACGACGGCACGATCCACCTCACCGTGCGGGTGCCGCCCGAGCGGATGGAGCGGGTGCAGAACCGGTTTCCGTCCGCCGCGCCCGTGGCGGCGCCGGACTGATCGCGGCCCGGCAGGTCCGGGGCAGGGGAGGTCCGGCACCCCCTGCCCGACGCTGGTCACGGCGACGTGCCGGTCCCTGTCCCGGCGGACTGCCGCTCGAGCGCCTTGGCCTCGCTCCACAGACGTTCCATGGCGTCGAGGTCGGCCTCGGCGAGGCTCGAGCCCCGCGCCGTGAGGGCCGTCTCGATATGGGCGAAGCGCCGCTCGAACTTGCGGTTGGCGCGCTTCAGGGCCGATTCGGGGTCGACCCTCACGTGGCGCGCCAGGTTGGCGACCGCGAAGAGCAGGTCGCCGACCTCGTCGGCGCAAGCCTCGGGGTCGCCCAGGGCGGCCTCGATCTCGTCGGTCTCCTCGCGGATCTTGGCCAGCACCGCGCGTGGGTCGTTCCAGTCGAACCCGACCGTGGCGGCGACGCTCTGCAGCTTCACGGCGCGGGGCAGGGGCGCGAGGCCCGAACCGACGCGTCCGAGCAGGGCCGGTGCGCCCTCGTCCGCACCCTCGCCGCGGCGCAGCCGCGCCGCGCGCTCGCGCGCCGCCCGCTCCGCCTTCTCCTCGGCCTTGATCCGGCCCCAGGCGGCCTTGACCTCGTCGGGCGTGAGGTCGCGTGCGGTCGCCGAAGATGTGGGGATGGCGGCGCACCAGCTTCGACGTGATCGCATCGACGACGCCGCCGAAGTCGAAGCTGCCCTCCTCCTCGGCAATCCGCGCCTGGAACACCACCTGCAGCAGCAGGTCGCCGAGTTCGTCCCGCAGGTCCTCGCGGTCGCCGCGCTCGACCGCATCCGCCACCTCGTAGGCTTCCTCGATCGCGTAGGGCGCGACGCTTTCGAAGCTCTGCGCGAGGTCCCAGGAACAGCCGGTCTCCGGATGCCGGAGCGCCGCCATGATCTCGATCAGTCGTGCGATGTCGCGGGATGGGGTCATGCGGAACGCCTGCTGGCGACATGGAAATGCCCGCGGAGGCGATCCGCGGGCATGACGATGAGATCGGTCGCGTCGGCGCCGCGGCTTTCAGCCCGGCGCCCGCGGACGGGGTCAGTCGGCCGAGATCGACAGAGCCTCGCGGCCCTTCGGCGTGTCGACGACGCGCATCGAGACGGGCTGGCCCTCGGCGAGGTGCGACAGGCCGGCCGGGCCCAGGATGGAGATGTGGACGAAGATGTCCTTGCCGCCATCGTTGCTCGACACGAAGCCGAAGCCCTTGGTGTCGTCGAACCACTTCACCTTGCCGGAGACCTGCACGGCGGTCGAGGGGTCGGGAGCGCGGCGGGGCGGACGCGGGCTGTCGAACGACCGCTGCGGCGCGCGCTCGACGGCGCCCGCGGTATCGACCTCGATGACGCGCGTCACCTGAGCACCCTTGGCGCCGTTGCCGACCATGACCTTGAGCTTGGCGCCCGGGGGAACGGTCTCGTAGCCGGCCGACTGGATGGCGCCGATATGCAGGAAGGCGTCGCCCTGGCCATTGGACAGTTCGACGAAGCCGAAGCCCTTGTCGGCCTTGAACCACTTGACGACGGCATCGACGGTGGGGCCGGCCGGGGGAGCCGCCATCATGTCACCGCCACCGCCGAAACCGCCCGGCGCACCGCCGCCGAACGGGCGCGACGCCGGCCGGGACGGACGGGACTCGTAGGGGGATGACGGCATATCGTCGTCGAAGCCCCGCTTCCTCGGTCCCCGGAAATCTCTACCTTTGCTCATGTCGCCAGCTCGTCTTTGCCTTCACCTAACCGCCCGCACCGTGACCTCGACGACGATCCGACGCCGCCGCATGTTCGATCACGTCTCTCATACCCGCAACGACCCATGTCTGCGAGCCCTCAGCGTACAACCGTGGCAGGGCGTTGTCTTCACAGAAACCCGGCCAAAGCAAACCCGCCTTGGCATGTGCCTGTCCGTCTGCAGCCTCGCCGCCGGCACACAGCACCGGCGAGGCTCCGTTCCCCTTCGGGAGCTCGTGACGACACGGGAGGGGACCCAGAGCCCGCATCTTGACACGACGCTAACGTATTTTCCGGACCTTCGCCACCGGTATTGCGTGGCACCGCAGGTGGAATTCGCGCCCATTCGCCGTCGGACGACCCGCTTCGACCCGCGAAACGTGCCGGCCGGCCGCCGCCGGTCCGGACGGAGCCGCGTCGCTGCGCTCAGCATCCGCGAATTCGCATAATCAATATTATGGAACTTGACGGAGCGAGTTGGGCGAAACCGGCAAGGTCCTGTTAACCTTGAGGATCTCCGTTGACCATCCTGGTTGCGGCTCGGTCCGGGCACCGGTGGGCATGCGGCAGTGGCCCGACCGGCACGCCGCCGTCCATGCCGGGTCGCCGTGACGCCGGCCGGCAGGCACGGCCCACGACGCGAGTCGGAAGGCCCGGACTCGGGGCCCGATCGGGGCAGGCGGGTTGCGACCCCGCCGCCTGCTGCGTCCCCTGCCCGCGCCCTGCCCGCCGCCGGCATCGCATGGCCGCTTCACGCCACGATGGGCCGGCCGGGCTGGACATGGCGCGGGATATGGCCGGTGGCGCGCGGGTCCGGCACGACCTCGGCATGTGTGCGGAACGGTACGAAGCCCTCGCGGCGGTAGAGGCCCAGCGCCGCGGGATGGTCGAGGTCGCAGGTATGGACCCAGACGCGGCGTGGCGCCGCGCCCCAGGCCTGGTGGATCGCGGTGCGCAGCAGCACCGGACCCAGGCGCCGGCCGATGAAGGCCGGCATGAGCCCGAAATAGCTGAGCTCGACCTCGCCGGCGACGCGGGAATCGAGTTCGGCGAAGCCGGCCGGCTGGCCCTGCGCGGACAGCACCCAGACGGCCGTCCGCTCGTCCTGCACCCAGGCCGCCAGCGCCTCGTCGCTCCAGCGCCGGCGCGTGCCCCAGAGCCAGGGCTCGCCCACGGTGTCGTAGAGGAAGCGGTAGAACGGCACCGTGGGCCGCACCGCGCGCTCGATCCGGCAGCCGTCGGGCAGCGCGGGCGCGTGCCGCGCCGGCTCCGGGCAGGCGAACATCTCCAGCGACGTCACGGTCTCGACGATGTGGCCGGGCGGGACGGCGTCGCCGGTCATGGCGCGAAGGGTAGGGCCATGCCGTCGTAGGCCGGCACGACGCCGTCGGGCAGCGCCGCCCTCAGCGTGGCGTAGTCGAGGTCGTTGTGCAGGTTGGTCAGCACCGCCCGCCGCGGCCTGAAGCGGGCGATCGCCGCCAGGGCCTCGTCGAGCGAGAAGTGGCTCGGATGCGGCTTGTAGCGCAGGGCGTCGACGATCCACAGGTCGAGGCCTTCGAGGAAGCGCTCGCTCTCGGCCGGGATGCGGTTGAGGTCCGGCGTGTAGGCGGCATCGCCGATGCGCAGCCCGAGAGCGTCGATCTCGCCGTGTTCGAGCCGGAAGGGCGTGATGGGGATCGGCCCCCCTGCCCCGTCGAAGACCTGCGTCTCGCCCGCCACGAGACGGTGCTCGTCGAGCAGGGGCGGGTACTGGCTGCCCGGAGGCGTGCGGAACACGTAGTCGAACTTGTGGCGTGACGTCGCGCGACGTGTTCTCGTCCATGTAGACGCGCGATGCGCTGCCGCGCGCCGAGCACCAGGGGCCGGACGTCGTCGATGCCGTGCACGTGGTCGGCGTGCGGGTGGGTCAGCACGATGGCGTCGAGCGTGTCGATGGCGGTCGCGAGCAGCTGGCGCCGCAGGTCCGGCGACATGTCGACGAGGAGCCGCGTCGTGCTCGCCCGCGGCGTGCCGCTCGATCAGGATCGAGCAGCGCTGGCGCTCGTTCCTGGGCTCGGCCGGATCGCAGGCGCCCCACCCCTGCCCGACCCGCGGCACGCCGCCCGACGAGCCGCAGCCCAGGATCGTGATGGTGCCGCGCCTCATGTCGCGGGCTCGCGGCGGGGCAGCTTGGCGAACAGGCGGTCGACGTTGCGGCTCGTGGCCTCGGCGAAGGCTGCGAGATCGAGGCCCTTCGCCTCGGCGAGGACGCGCGCGGTCTCGGCCACGAAGGCCGGCTCGTTGCGTCTTGCCGCGGTGGGGCACGGGCGCCAGGAAGGGCGCGTCGGTCTCGACCAGCATGCGGTCGAGCGGCACGGTGCCGGCGATGGCCCGCAGGGCGTCCGACGACTTGAACGTGACGACGCCCGAGAAGGAGATCGAAAGCCCGAGTTCGAGCCCCGTCGCGGCCAGCGCGGCCGAGGAGGTGAAGCAGTGCAGCACCGCCGTGAAGCGCCCGCGGCCCATCTCGTCGCGCAGGATGGCCGCCATGTCGTCGTCGGCATCCCGCGAATGGATCACCAACGGCAGGCCGGTCTCGCGCGCCGCCGCGATATGGGTGCGGAACACCCGCTCCGCCACGTCGCGCGGCGCCGCATCGTAGTGGTAGTCGAGACCCGCCTCGCCGATGCCGACGCATTTGGGATGGCGCGACAGGTCGACGAGACGCTCCAGCGGCACGTCCGGCTCCTCGGCGGCCTGCAGCGGATGCGTGCCGACGGTGAAGAACACGTCGGGGAACCGCTCCGCGATGGCGGCGAGGTCGGCGTGCCGCGCCACGCGGGTCGAGATGGTGATGATGCGGGCGACGCCGGCCGCCCGGGCCCGCGCGACGACCGCCGGCGAGTTCGGACGCGAACTCCGGAAAGTCGAGGTGGCAGTGGCTGTCGGTCAGCATCAGGCCGGCGCTCCCGGGGCGGCCTCGGCCTCGACGTAGCGGGGGAAGATGACGGCCGGCGCCGGCAGCGCCGTGCCGGCGCGCGAGGCGGTGCGCCTCGCCGGCATGGGCGAAGTCCCGGGCGCCGGGCGGCACGCCGAGCAGGTCGAGCAGCTTGCCCATCGCGGTCGGCATCACGGGCTGGACCACCAGCGCCACCCCGCGCAGCACTTCGGCCGTGACCCACAGGATCGTGCCCATGCGGGCCGGGTCGGTCTTGCGCTTGATCCAGGGCTCCTCGGCCGTGAAGTAGCGGTTGGCGGCGCCCACGACGCGCCAGGCCTGGGCGAGGTACTCGTGCAGCGCGATGTCGCGCATGCGCGGCCCGGGCGCGGTCCAGCAGGGCATCGGCCTCGGCCAGGATCTGCGCGGTCCGCCTCCGTGAGGTCGCCCGCGCTCCGGCACGGCGCCGCCGCAGTTCTTGGCGATCATCGAGAGCGAGCGCTGGGCGAGGTTGCCGAGGTCGTTGGCGAGGTCGGCGTTGATCCGCCCCACGATGGCCTCGTGCGAATAATTGCCGTCCTGGCCGAAGGGCACCTCGCGCAGGAAGAAGTAGCGCAGAGCGTCGACGCCGTAATGCTCGGCCAGCGTCGTCGGCGAGATGACGTTGCCGACCGACTTCGACATCTTCTCGCCGCGGTTGAACAAGAAGCCGTGCACCACCACCTGCCGGGGCAGGGGCAGCCCCGCCGACATCAGGAAGGCGGGCCAGAAGACCGCGTGGAAGCGGCTGATATCCTTGCCGATGAGGTGGGCGTCGGCGGGCCAGAAGCGGGCGCGCGGGTGCGTCTGCGTCGGGGAAGCCCGTGCCGGTGAGGTAGTTGGTCAGCGCGTCGACCCACACGTACATGACGTGTTTCGGGTCGCCCGGCACCGGGATGCCCCAATCGAAGGTCGTCCGGCTGATCGACAGGTCGTTGAGGCCCCGGGCCACGAAGCTCGCGACCTCGTTGCGGTATTTCTCGGGCGTGACGAAGTCGGGATGGGCCGCGTAATGGGCGAGCAGCCGGTCCGCATAGGCGGACAGGCGGAAGAACCAGCTCTCCTCCTCCACCCATTCGACCGGCGTGCCGGTCGGGGCGAGGCGCGTGCCGTCCGGCCCTTCGACGAGGTCGGCCTCGTCGTGGTAGGCCTCGTCGCGCACCGAGTACCAGCCCGGGTAGCGCGACAGGTAGATGTCGCCGCGCGCCTCCATGCGGCGCCAGATCTCCTGCACGGCGACGCGGTGGCGCGGTTCCGTGGTGCGGACGAGGTCGTCGGCCTCGGTGCCGAGCAGGCGGTTCATGGCGAGGAACTGGGCGGCCGTGCGGTCGGCGAGACCCTGCGGCGTCAGCCCTTCGCGCGCCGCCGTCTGCTGCATCTTCTGCCCGTGCTCGTCCATGCCCGACAGGGTCAGCACGTCGTAGCCGTCGAGCCGCTTGAACCGCGCGATGGCGTCCTGGGCGATCCGCTCGTAGGCGTGGCCGATGTGCGGCGCGCCGTTGGCGTAGGGAATGGCGGACGAGATGCAGTAGGTCGGGCGCGGGGCCATGAACGGTTTCAACGCTGGAGGTCAGAGCGCGCGCGTCGCCTGCGACAGGTCCGCAAAGGTCGAGAACAGGAAGGTCTTCTTGTCGAGGTTGAGCGCCAGCGTTTCGCGCGCGGAGCGGCGGACTTTCTCCCATACCTCGGCCAGGGGTGCAAGGCGGCGGGGCTCCGCCGCCCCCTGCCCCAGCCGGTCGTGGAGCCAATCCAGGATGGCGCCGACCAGCACTTCGAACGCATCCTCGTCGGTGCCGATCCGGTCCGCCAGCCGGTGCAGCGCGCGCCAGTCGACCTCCGGCAGGCGGCCGAGCAGGCGCGCGGCATCGCGGTCGAGCGCGAGCCGCTCGCCCTCGAGGTAGCGGAGCGCGCCGCTGACCGACCCGCCGGCCCGCGCCGGCCGCATCCTCGAGCGCCGCGGCCTCGCTCTCCGACCAGGGCGGCCCGAGCGCGCGCAGCGCCGCGACGGCGTCCTCCCGGGCGAGCGGGTCGAGCTGGAGCAGGCGGCAGCGCGAGCGCAGCGTCGGCATCACCTGGGCGGGGTGGTGGGCCACGATCAGGAACAGCGAGCGCGCCGGCGGCTCCTCGACGAGTTTCAGCAAGGCGTTGGCGCTGTTGCGGTTGAGGTCTTCGGCCGCGTCGAGGATGCAGATGCGGTAGCCGCCGGCCCGGCTCGCCTGCTGGAACAGGCCGGACGCCTTCCGCACCTCGTCGACGCGGATCTCGGTGAAGAACCGGCCGGTCTTCTCGTTCCAGGCGCGGCGCAGCACCGCGACGTCGCCGGGCGCGCCGGCCGCGACGCTGAGCGCCGCCGGATGGCCCGGCGGCACGGCGAGGTCGCGCGCCTCGGCGACGGCCTGCGTGCCGGGATCGGGATGGGCCAGCAGGAAGCGGGCGAAGCGCCAGGCCAGGGTCGCCTTGCCGGTGCCCTGCCGTCCGCCGATCAGCCAGGCGTGGTGCAGGCGGCCGGTGCGGTAGGCGTCGAGCAGCGCCGCCTCGGCCCGGCTCCGCCCGAACAGCACCGCCGTGGCGCGGGGGTGGGGGGCGGGCTCGGCGCGATCGCTCTCGGGCGAGCCGGTGGCGGGCTTCACGACGGCGCCCTCCCGTCCCCGCCGGCGAGTTCGGGGAAGCGCGCGCGGGCGATCAGCCACAGCGTTTCGGCGATGTCCTCGGCCGGGCGCGAGGCGTCGACCACGAGGCAGCGTTCGCGTTCGCGCGCGGCGTTGTCCAGGAAGGCGCGCCGGAGCCCCTCGTGGAAGCCGTCGGCCTCCTGTTCGAACCGGTCCGCGGCCGCGGCGCCCCGCCGGTCGCGGGCGCGGCGCGAGGCCCGTCGCGACGTCGAGATCGAGCACGATGGTGAGGTCCGGCCGGGTCTCCCCGACGGCGATGCCGTTCGAGGGCGGCCAGCAGCGCCGGGTCGACGCCTTCGAGCGCGCCCTGGTAGACCCGGGTCGAATCGATGAAGCGGTCGCAGACCACGACGGCGCCCCGCGCGAGGGCAGGGCGGATCGTCGTGTCGAGATGGTCGATCCGCGCGGCCGCGAACATCATCGCCTCGGCCACCGGCCCGAGCGGCTTCACGGTGCCCGACAGGAGGGCCTCGCGGATCAGTTCGGCCCGGGGCGAGCCGCCCGGCTCGCGCGTCGCGATCGCCTCGCGGCCGAGCGCACGGATGCGCTCGACGAGACGGCGCGCCTGCGTGGACTTGCCGGTCCCCTCCCCGCCCTCGAGCGTGATGAAGCGCCCGCCCCGCCCCCGCGGGAGCCCCTGCGGCGCCCCCTGCCCCGTCACGGCGACGCCGGGGCGGCGGCGCCCGCGGCCGGCGGTGCGGCTGGCCGGCCGAAGTTCTGGCGGATCAGCGTCGTGCCGAGTTCGAGCCCGGCATCGAGCGCGCGCCGCGGCAGCGAGCCCACCGGCACCGCCGTCGGCGGTCCGCAGCGGCACCGACAGGATCTCGTTGCCGCCGACCGCAGACGTGAAGCTGCGCCACGGTGGCCCCCTGTTCCACCGGGGCCGGCAGCGGCCCCGCATAGGTGATCTTGCCGGCGAGCGCCTCGCCGGAGCCGCGCGGCACCAGCAGCTTCACGGCCTCGCCGGCCACGAGCGGCACGCTCGCTCTGCGCGCCGCCGTAGACCCGCGCGGTGCCCACGGTCTCGTCGGCCGCGGAACAGCTCGCGGGCCTCGAAGGCGCGAAAGCCCCAGGTGAGCAGCTTGAAGCTCTCGTTGGCGCGGTCCCGCGCCGTCTTGAGCCCGTTCACCACGACGATGAGGCGCTCGCCGTTCTGGACCGCCGAACCGACGAGGCCGAAGCCGCTCTCGGCGATGTCGCCGGTCTTGAGGCCGTCGGCGCCGATGTTCATGGTGAGCAGCGGGTTGCGGTTGAGCTGGCGCACCTTGTTCCAGGTGAACTCGCGCTCGCCGAAATAGCGGTAGAAGTCCGGATAGGTGCGGATCACGAAGCGCGCCAGGGTCGCCATGTCGCGCGGCGTCACGCGCTGGTTCGGGTCGCCCCTGCCCCACGGGTTCTGGAACACCGAGTGCATCATGCCGATCTCGCGGGCGCGCCGGTTCATCAGGCCGGCGAAATTGTCCTCCGAGCCCGAGATGCCTTCGGCGAGCGTGATGGCGGCGTCGTTGCCCGACTGCACGACGAGGCCCTGGATGAGGTCCTCGATCGGGATGCGGCTGTTCAGCGCCGCGAACATCGTCGAGCCGCCCGATTTCGCCCCGCCCGAGCGCCACGCGTTCTCCGACACCACGAAGGTGTCGTCGAGCTTCAGCCGTCCTTCCTTGATCTCCCGGAAGGTGATCTCCGCCGTCAGGATCTTGGTGGTCGAGGCGGGCGCCATCTGCCGGTCGCCGTTCTTGTCGAACAGCACGCTGCCGGTGTCGACATCCATGAGCAGCGCGAAGGGCGCCTGCGTCTGGAAGGACTCGGCGGCCCGGGCCGGGGCGGCCGCGCCGATCAGGAGGGCGAGGGACAGGAGCGATCGCGCGAGCGTCGTCGGCAAGGGGGCCTCGTCCGGTTGGGCGATGAAGGGACTGTCGCGCCAGTCTACCCGGCCTTGCGGGCCGGAGGCCATGGCGCATTTCGGATCCGGCGCGGGCCGCGGGCCGCGCTCAATCCGTGCCGGCCTCCGCGGGCCGGCGCGGCCGGCGGCGCTCCGCGCCCGGGCGCCCGGCGGCGTTTCCCGCTCGAGGCTCCGGCACCGCGAAGCTGATGCCGGGGTTCGGCTGGGCGCGCGGGGCCGGGAACAGCGGATGGAAGAAGGGGTCCCGCCCCGGCGGAAAGGCGCGCCGGACGGACGGGCCGCCGAAGGGCCGAGCCACGAGGCCGCGCGGACCGGGCGGGGCCACCGGCACGGCGGGCGCCAGAGGCTCCGACGGCGCCGCGGCGATCACCGTCGGGGCGAGGACGTGGCCGCGGCGGAAGATCGGCAGCGCGGCGACCCGGGCGGGGACGTTGGGCAAGGGCGAAGGCTCGTCCGGCGGGGGCGGCAGCGCATTGTCGGCGACCCGGACGGGATCGGCGGTGCCGTCGAGGTGCGCCGGCCGCCCGTCGGTCGTCAGCGTCGCCAGGAGCTTGGCGTCGTCCGATCCCGACAGGCTCGCCCGGCCCACGTAGTCGATGCGGATGCGGCCCGTGCCCTCGTTCTTGAAGGCCAGAGCTTCCGCCACGCGCTGCGACACGTCCATGACGCGTCCCCCGTGATAGGGGCCGCGGTCGTTGACCCGCACGATCATGGACCGGCCGTTCTTGAGGTTCGTGACCCGCACGTAGCTCGGCAGCGGCAGCGTCGGATGCGCGGCCGTGATCGATCCCTTGTCGAAGATCTCGCCGTTCGCGGTGCGCCGGCCATGGAAGGCGTCGCCGTACCAGGAGGACGTGCCGATCGACGCGAATAGCCCTGCGGATTGTCGACGGGCACGAAGGTGCGCCCGCCGATCGTGTAGGGCCGCCCGACGAGGTAGCCGCCGCCGCCGCGCGGCACGGACTGGCCGTCCTCGACGAGACGCGGGCTCGCCCACACTCCCAGGATCGGGTCGAAGTAACGGCCCCCACCGGACTTGCCGGCGGTCGTCGCGGGCTGCGTGGCGCAGCCGGCCAGCACCAGGGCGCAGGCCGCCACCGTGCCCCAGCGGACCACGCCGGTGGTGGGCAGGAAGGCGCCGAGCTCGGGGCGATCGGGATGCGCGACGAGCGGAAGCTTCATGGCAGGACGCGAAACCCGAACCGGACGCCGTTGACCCGACCCGGTCGCCCGGCCGGCGTATCGCCCAGCGGGACGGTGGCGCGCCGGGGGAGACGGTCGGACTGTCGATGCACAGCATTTTCGGCCCCGCCTGGTTTCGGAAGGCTTAAGCCGGCCGGATGCCGCCGCCCGGGGCATGCCCGCCGCGTCCTCCGAGCGCCCCGCCCCGCCACCGTTTCGCCCGCCAAATGCGTTTGAATTACGGCAAAGCTCACGGTGCCCTCAGCGGACGGGGCCGCCCGAGCTCCGCCGGGGCCGCTCCTGCCCTGCCGCTGCGGGCTGGACGCGAAGCCCCATCCCTGCTGAGGTCCGGGTCCGGAGGGCAGAGTCGCGCCACGGCGCGGCGGGATCCTGGCCGGCATCACGGGCGAGCGGACGGACGACGGACCGGCTGCCGACCTTCAGGGAGAGGAGCGCCCCGACATGGCAGGCACCATGGCAGGCAGGATGGCAAGCACGGCGGCCGAGGGCTGGATCGGTTCGGCAGGCCCGCGTTTCGTCGACCGCACGGTCCACCGGCAGTGGCTCCTGGGCGAGGCGATGTCGCTGTTCGCGCTGTTCCAGGACGCCGCCCGGAACCCGCGCGGCGGCTTCTTCACCCTCGCCGACGACGGCACGCCGAACCCCGCGCGCGCCGGACAGACGGGGACGGAGCGGCAGATCCACGACACCGCCCGGCTGGTCCATTGCTTCTCGATCGCCCATCTCCTCGGCCTGCCGGGCGCGGACCGCAACGTCGACCACGGCATGCGGTTCCTGTGGGAGCGCCACCGCGACGCCGACCGTGGCGGGTACCTGTGGGGCGTCGACGATGCGGGCGCGACGGTGCCGGAGAAGCGGACCTACGGGCACGCCTTCGTGATGCTGGCGGCCGCCTCCGCCAAGGTCGTCGGCCACCCCGATGCCGACCGGCTGCTCGCCGACGTGACGCAGGTGCTGCTGGAGCGGTTCTGGGACGAGGATGCCGGCGCGGCACGGGAAGAGTTCACGGCCGACTGGGGCTCGCTGGGCGATTACCGCGGCCAGAACTCCAACATGCACCTCACCGAAGCCCTGATGGCGGCCTTCGAGGCGACCGGCGAGGCCCGCTACCTCGCCATGGCGGAACGCATCGCCACCCTGATCATCGACCGGCACGCCCGCCAGCAAGGCTGGCGGGTCGCGGAACATTTCGACGCGGCCTGGCGTGTCGACCGGGACTACGCGGGGGATCCGATGTTCCGGCCGCGCGGGACCACGCCCGGCCACTGCGCTCGAATGGAGCCGGCTCCTGGTGCAGCTCTGGGGCCTCGGCGGGCGCCGGCACGCCTGGATGCGGGAGGCCGCGAGCGGCCTGTTCCTGCGCACGGTCGCGACCGGCTGGGACCCTGCCGTCGGGGGATTCTACTACACGCTCGGATGGGACGACGCGCCCGACCAGCCCGACCGCTACTGGTGGCCCTGCGCCGAAGGCATCGGCGCCGCCGCCGCGCTGGGTCAGGTCGACCCCGAGCCCGCCTTCGAGGACTGGTACAGGCGCATCTGGGGGTTCGTGGCCGCCCATGTCATCGACCGCCGGCACGGCGGCTGGATCCCCGAACTCGATCCCGCCCTCAACCGGGTCAACCGCGTCTTCACCGGCAAGCCGGACCTGTACCATGCGGTCCAGGCCTGCCTCATCCCGCTGGTGCCGGCCGAGGGCAGCATCACGCGCGGCCTGCAGGGCACGGGCGCGACGGACCTCCTGGCGCCCCGCCGTGCCTGAGCGCCGGGCGCGGGTCCGGCCTCAGCCGCGCCGGCTCGGCCGGCTCCTTTGGGCGGCGAAGCGCGGCGCGGCCCCTGCCCGGTCGTCCGGCCGGCTGCGGGACGGCCCGTAGACCGTGCGCCCGGCCGCGAACTGGTCGAGCGACAGTGCCTTCGAGAAGTAATAGCCCTGCGCGTGGCGGATGGTCGTCGCGCCGGTGAGGTAGACGAGTTCCTCGGCGCTCTCCAGGCCCTCGGCGATGATCGTCATGCCGAGCGCGTGGCCGAGCGACTCGATCGCCTTCAGGATGCTCTGGCTGCGGGGCCGGCGGTGGATGTCGGTGATGAACGACTTGTCGATCTTGAGCTCGTCGGCCGTGAGGTCGGCGAGGGCCGAGAGCGACGAATAGCCGACCCCGAAATCGTCGATCGACACTTTGGTGCCGATGTCCCGCAGCATCGGCAGGACGGTGCTCTGGAGCGCGCTCTTGGCGAAGAAGGCTTCTTCGGTCAGTTCCACCATGAACCGGTCGGCGCATCCCGTGGCGGCGAGGTCGCCGACGAAATCGGTCATGAAGCCGATGTCGCCGGCCTGTTTGGCGGCGATGTTGAAGCTGATCGTCGTGCCGCCGCCGAAGGCCGCGTCGATGTCGCCGATCGCCGACACCGTCTCGTCCAGCACCATGCGGGAAATGTCGTTGATCATGCCGAGTTCGACGGCCAAGGCGATGAAGTCGCCCGGCGGCTGGATGAAGCCGGCTTCGTCGCGCCAGCGCAGCAGCACTTCGAGCCCCACCGTGCGGTGGGTGTAGATGTCGACCTTGGGCTGGTAGGCGCACAGGAAGCGCCGGTCGCGGATGGCCAGCCGCAGCCGCTGCTCCGTCTCCATCCGGCTATGGGCCGCCATCCGCATCGCGTCGTCGAACAGCGCCACGGCGCCCTTCCGGTCGCTCTTCACGCGGTACATGGCGATGTCGGCGTTGCGGCGCAGCGTCTCGTAGTCGCGGCCGTGGGTCGGATAGACGCTGACGCCGATCGACGCCGAGGCGAAGATCTCGTGGCCGTCCACGAAGATCGGCGTCTTGAGGCGCGTCAACAGCGCGTCGACCTCCGCCAGGGCATCGCCGTCGCCGCGCAGCAGCAGCAGGAACTCGTCGCCGCCGATTCGGCCGAGCAGGCTGCCGTCGCGCAGGTCGTGCGACAGCCGCTGGGCGATCTTGACCAGGATCGCGTCGCCCACCGCATGGCCGTAGTAGTCGTTGATCTGCTTGAAGCCGTCGAGGTCGACGAAGGCCAGCGCGAAGGGCTCGTCGCCGCGGCTCGTCAGTTCCGCGAGGGCATGCTCGAGGTGGCTGCGGTTCGGCAGACCCGTGAGGTCGTCGTAATAGGCGCGGCGGAAGAGTTCGGTCTCGACCGCGCGCGACGGCGACGGGCCGAAGGTGGTGGTCAGCCGGTAGGTGCCGCCGCCGGCCGAGACGGTGTCGGACCGCGACGTCCGGTCGCCGTGCGGCGCCGCCGCGAAAGCGTCGGCGGCGGCGTTGCGCAGCACCGCGGTGCCGCGATGGTCGCGCAGGTCGAGCCCGACCGCGAGGGTCTGGAAGACCGCGTCGAGCAGGGCGAGCTGGTCCGCCCCGTCGCCGGGCCCGAGCACCGGGTCCGCCGCGCGTGCGGCGTCCCTGCCGTGCGCCTCGCTCATCGCCGACCCTGGTCCTGTCTCGCGGCCACGGATCGCGCCGGGGGCGCGCATCAGCCCACCGACGGCGGCGGGGACCGCAGCAGGCTCGATTCGAGCCGGTTCTTGAGCAGTCGGAACTCGGGGGCTTCGGTTTCGGTCTCGGCCTCGTCGAAGCGGGGCTTGCCGGTCGTGGTCGCGCCGCGCCAGCGCTCCACCACGGTCCGGACGAAGTCGGGATCCTTGGGATCGAGCGACATCTGGCCCAGCGCCTGCGAGGCTTCGTTGCGCGGCAGGCGCCCGTCCGGCATGCGCCTGAAGGCGAGCCGGACGGGAACCGGGACGCCCTCGCCGAAGGCGACCGCCTCCCCGGTGGCCAGCGTCGGCACGAAGGACAGGAGGTTGGTGGCGGCGTCCGACACGGCCGAGCGCAGCAGTGCCTGGTCGCGATCGTTGGCCATGCGCAGCGCGAACAGCGTGCCGCACTGGGCGATGATGGTGGGGTCGAGCTCGGCCGGCCGCTGGGTCACGAGGCCGAGCGAGACACCGTATTTGCGGCCTTCCCGCGCGATCCGGGTCAGGGCGCGCCGGGTCGGGTGGAAGCCGGCCGACGGGTCCGCCGAGGCGTAGCGGTGCGCCTCCTCGCAGACGAAGAGCAGCGGCACCGCTCCCTCGCTCCACAGGCCGAAGTCGAAGGCGAGACGGCACAGGACGCAGACCACGGCGTCGATGGTCTCGGGCGGCAGGCCCGCCATCTGCATGACGCTGACGGGCTTGTCGGGCGATTCCAGCCGGAACAGCGCGGCCAGCAGGTCGCCCATCGTGTCGCCGCCGACATTGGCGTTCTCGAACATGAAGGCGTAGTGCGGATCGTTGCGGATCGTCTCGATCCGGGTGAGCAGACGGTGATAGTGCATGCGGGCGCCGCGGTTCTCGAGGCGGCCCATGCGCTCGTCGATCTGCGCCACGAGGTCCTGGATCGTGTAGGGGACCGGCGTGTCGATCGTGAAGCCCGAGGCGCGCGGGTCTCCGCGCCGGCGCAGCGCCCGGTCGGCGGTCTTGTACTGGGCGTAGAGGGATTTGGCGATCGGGATCACCTCGGCGAGGATCTCGACCTCCTCGGCCACGGCGGCGCGCCCGCCGTAGACGACGTCGGTGAACTCCTCGAAGTTGAACAGCCAGAACGGCAGCTTCACGGTGCGGGAATTGATGACGTTGGCCCGCTCCCCGAAGCAGCGGCCGTATTCGTTGTGCCCGTCGAGCATGAACACCCGCAGGTCGGGCCGACGGGCGATGATCTCGGTGAGGATCACCGCCATGGCGTTCGACTTGCCGACCCCGGTGGTGCCGAGCAGCGCGAAATGCTTGCTCACCAGACCGTCGACGTCGATGCAGGCCGGCAGCGCGTCGTCCTGGTGCAGGGTGCCGACCGTGGCGAGGCCGAGGTCCTCGGTGCCGAAGATGAGGCGGAGGTCGGCGGCGGTGAGGGGCACGGCCGCATCCCCGATGGCGGGATATTCGGACACCCCGCGCCGGAACCGGCCCGTGCCGTCCGGACCGCGCCGGATCTCACCCATGAGGTCGATGAGCACGTAGGCGTCGAACCCCTGCTGCCGGGCGCCGTCCGGCAGTTCGGCACTGGCCTCGGTGATCATGGCGACGATGAAGGACCGTCCGGCGCTCAGCCCGACGAACCGTCCCACCGTGGTCGACAGGCGGGGACGTCCGTCCTGCCCCGGCAGGATCGCGATCCCGGCCCTCGAGCCCGTGACCGAGATGACGCGGCCGACGGGCGAGCGCGCCGGTATGGTTGCATCGGTGGCGTGGTTGAGATCTTGGGTTTGCAAGGTGGCCCGCCGCGGTCAGTCGTTATGCCGACTCAGGATGCAGTGGGGATCACAAACAAACGTTTACGTTGCATGCCGAGATCGGGCGGGATGTCCGCCGACCCGCGGCATGGTGAAGATCGCGGCGGGACGCGGCGGCGCGGATCAGCGCTCGCTGACCGCCGCATGGAAGGTCGCCGTCAGCCCCGCATCGAGTTTGGTCCCCATCTCGGCGAGCACCGCCAGGGCGTCCGGAGACGCGCGCGGCGCCTTGTAGGGCCGGCGCTCGATCAGCGCCGCGTAGATGTCGCAGATGGTCATCAGGCGGACCAGCGGGGAGATCTCGGCCGCGCGCAGGCCGTCGGGATAGCCCGAGCCGTCGAGGTATTCGTGGTGGTGGCGCACGATGTCGAGCACGTTCGCATCGAAGCCGCCCTGACGGACCAGCATGGCGTGGCCGATCCCGGGATGGGTCCGCATCACCTCCATCTCGTCCGGCGACAGCCGGCCCTTCTTGTTGAGGATCTCGACCGGGATCTGTGCCTTGCCGATATCGTGCAGCAGCGCCGAGGTCACGATCTGGCGCTGGCTCTTCACCGTCATGCCGAGCCGCGCCGAGAAGGTGGCGGCGATCCCCATCACGAGGAGGCAGTGCTGGTAGGTGACGTCGTCGTGACCCCGCACCATGTCGAGCCAGACGTTGATGTCGTGGCCCGCGACCGCGGCGATGATGGCGGAACTGCCGCGTTCCACGCTGTCGGGCCGGAGGTTGTCGCCGCGTCGCGCCGCCGCCATCACCTCGGCCAGGGCGGCGCCGGCCTGATCGATGCTGGCGCGGACCCGCCGTTGATCGCTGGCGGCGAGTTTGCCGCGCTTGCCCCGCGCCGCTTCGATGAGGCGCTTCGCCGTGAAGACGATCTGCGCCGCGGAGGCCTTCCTCGAGACGACCGCGGTGGCGTTGATGGCCTGCGCCTGGGCGAAGGCGACGTCGTCGTCCTGCCGCGACAGGTGGAGCACCGGGATCCCGGCGCTCACCGGGCATCTCGCCAGCGTCGCCCGGGCCAGGGCGACCGAGGCCTCGGTGTCGAGCGCGAGGTCGCTGAGGATGATGCTGTGCCGGCCCGACTGATCGGCCGCACCGCCCGCCGATACGATGGTGCACGGCTCGACGGCTTCCATCAGCGCCTTCAGCCGCAGAGCCACATCGGGGCGATCGGTCAGAAGTAACATCGAACCTCCAGAGGCACGCGCGATGCTGCTATGAAGGTCCTAAGAAATCGTCATTTTGCAACCGTCAAGCTCTTGGCTTCGACGTGACGTTCCGGGCGCGTGCATCGAGCGCTCGGCCTCGCGCCGGCGTTCCGCGGCGCCCCGCGACCTGGTCCCGTGCAGCGATCCGGACCGAGACCGCCGGACGGCGCGATGGGCGCTCTGGCGGAAGGGGTGGGATTCGAACCCACGGCAGGCTTTCACCTGCGGCGGTTTTCAAGACCGCTGCCTTAAACCACTCGGCCACCCTTCCGGAACGATGCTGGATCGCGAGCATCCCGGCAGGCCACCACGCTTACGCCAAAGCCTGGCGGATGGCCAGCGCAGCGCGGGTCGGCGGGTGCCGTTGACGGGGTGAGCGGCGGGTGCAAGGCTCGATCACGCTAAGCTGTTCACCCGCCGTGCGAATCGGCATCTCCGGCTTGGCGTCGACCAGGGATCCGCCAAGGGAGGACTATTCCGTGAGAGCCATTCTGATCGCCGCGACGCTGCTCGCCGGCCTGTCGGCCGCCTCTGCCGCGGGCACGTGCACGTCCAACGCCGCCGACAAGAAGCTCGCCGGCGCCGCCAAGACCAGCTTCCTCGGCAAGTGCCAGAAGGACGCGACCGCGACCTGCGACGCCGCCGCCGCCTCGAAGAAGCTGGCCGGCGCCGCCAAGACCTCCTTCACAACCAAATGCGTCAAGGACGCGGTCGGCGGCTGACGCCGCGCCCCGGCGATCCTGCGGGTCGCCGGGCTCGCCGCCCTGCATGCATCTTCGGGCGCCGCTCGGCGTTGCGACCGCGGGGCCGCGCCCCGTGTCCGGGCGGTTCGACCCGGGCCCGAGCGGCGGCCGATGAACGCCGGCGCGGCCGGCAGCACGGGAGACGCCGGGATGCGCAGGCTCAATCTGGGACGGTCCGACATCGCGGTGGCGCCGTGGTGCTTCGGCGGCAACGTGTTCGGCTGGACGGCCGACCGCGACACGTCCTTCGCGCTGCTCGACGCATTCGTCGGCGCCGGTTTCAACTTCATCGACACGGCCGACGTCTACTCGCGCTGGGTGCCGGGCCATGTCGGCGGCGAATCCGAGACCGTGATCGGCGAGTGGCTCGCGTCCCGCGGCGGGCGCGACCGGGTGGTGATCGCCACCAAGGTCGGGATGGGGCAGCCCAACCGGACGGGCGCGCTCGACAAGGCCCATATCGCGGCCTCGATCGAGGCGTCGCTGAAGCGCCTGCGCACCGACCACGTCGACCTCTACCAGTCCCACGCCGACGATGCCGACACCCCGATGGAGGAGACGCTCGACGCCTACGGGGCGCTCGTGGCGGCCGGCAAGGTCCGCATCATCGGCGCCTCCAACGTCTCGGCCGACCGGCTGCGCGCCGCGCTGGACCTGTCCGCCGCCCGCGGCCTGCCCCGCTACGAGACGCTGCAGCCCGAATACAACCTGTCCGACCGCGCCGGCTTCGAAGGCGCGCTGCAGGACCTGTGCGTCGCCGAGTCGATCGGCGTCATCCCCTATTTTTCGCTCGCCGCCGGGTTCCTCACCGGCAAGTACCGATCCGAATCCGATTTCGGCAAGAGCCCGCGCGGGGGCGGCATGGCCAAGCACCTCAACCCGCGCGGGCTGCGCATCCTGGCGGCGCTGGACGACGTGTCGGCACGCCACCGCACGTCTCAGGCGGCGGTCGCCCTCGCCTGGCTGATGACCCGACCCGCCGTCGCGGCGCCGATCGCCAGCGCGACGTCGCTCGACCAGTTCAACGACCTCGTCAGGGCCGCCGACCTCGACCTGTCGACGGAGGACCTCGCGTCCCTCGACGCGGCGTCGCGGCCGGCGGCGGCGTGACCGGCGGCGTCCCGCTCCTCTTCGGTGCCGGCCTCTGGGCCGGCATCCAGAACGCGCTGGCGGGCGGGGGCTCCTTCGTGACCCTGCCGGCGCTGATCCTGAGCGGCCTCGACGCCCGCGCCGCCAACATCACCTCGACCATCGCGCTGTTCCCGGGGCAGCTCTCGACGGGGTTCGCCGGGCGCAAGCTCGTGCGCGGCGCCGAATCCCTGTCCTTCGCGGCCCTGCTCGGCCTCAGCCTGGCCGGCGGGGCACTCGGCGGCGTCCTGCTGCTCGTCACGCCCGCCAGCTTCTTCGCCCGGCTCGTCCCCTGGCTGGTGCTCTTCGCCACCGCGGTCTTCGCCTACGGCTCGTTCGGGCGCCGCCCCGCCGCCAGCGAGGCCGCCCACCTGTCGCGGCCCGCCGCCGCCGGGGCGCAGTTCCTCATCGCCGTCTACGGCGGCTACTTCGGGGGCGGGATCGGCTTCCTGATGCTGGCGGCCCTCACCATGGCGGGCCTGCCGACCCGCAACGCCGGCGCGACCAAGAACGTCCTCGCCGGCGTGATGAACGCCGCGGCGGTCGCGATCTTCGCCTTCTCGCCCGCCGTCGCCTGGGCGTCGGCGCTGGTGCTCTGCGCCGGCGCGATCCTGGGCGGGCTCGCGCGGCGCCTGGATGCTGAGCCGTGTCGACGAACGGCTGCTGCGCGTCTGCGTCGTGGCGATCGGCGTGGCCCTGACGGTCGGCCTGTTCCTTTACCCCGTCTGACGACGCTGCCGGGGCGACCTCCGGCTGGCGATGCCGCACGCCTCCGCCACCGCGTTCGTTTCACGGAACGGCGTCCGGTGAAACGAACGGACGGCCGCCAGCGTAGGTCGCGCCGGCCTCCCGCCCTGGCCGGCGCCGGGCCGGGCTGGTAGACCGGGCGGCGGCGCGGCCCGGCCGGGCGAAGACGCGAGAGGAACGGCGGATGGTGGAGACGGCTCTCGATCCTGTTGCCCTGGCGGGAGCGCCCGCCCTCGTGATGGGGATCGACGGCGGCGGCTCGACCTGCCGGGCCCGGCTGCGCGACGACGGCGGCCTCCTCCTGGCCGAGGCGACGGGCGGCAGCGCCAACGTCTATCTCGACTTCGCCGGAGCCCTCGCGCGCATCCGCGCCTGCATCGCCGAGGCGCTGGCGGCTGCCGGCTTGCCGGGCTCGGCGGCGGCCCGCCTGCGGCTCGGCCTCGGCCTCGCGGGTGTCTCGTCGCCGGCCGTCGCGGCCGAGGTCGCCGCCGCGCTCGACGGCTACGCGGCCGTGCGGGTCTCCAACGACGGCGTCACGGCCTGCCTCGGCGCCCATGCGGGCGCGGATGGCGGCCTCGTCATCGCCGGCACCGGCAGTGCCGGCGTGGCGCTGGTGGATGGGCGCGAGATCAACATCGGCGGCCGGGGTTTCGTGCTGGGCGACGACGGCTCGGGTGCCAGGATCGGCCACGCCGCCTGGCGGCGCGCCCTGCGGGCACATGACGGGCTCGAGCCGCACACGCCCTACACGCGCGCCCTCATGGCGCGCTTCGACGACGATCCGGCGGCGGTGATCCGCTGGGGTCTCACGGCCCGGTCGGCCGATTACGGCGCGGAAGCGCCGGCCTGTTTCGCCGCCGCCGCCGCGGGCGACGCCGTCGCGCTGTCGATCGTGCGGGAAGCCGCCTCGGCGCTGGCCGAACTCGTCGCCGCGCTGCGTCGCCACGGCGCCGAGCGGATCGCGATGGTCGGGGGCGGCGCGGCGGCCATTCGGCCCTACCTGCCGGGCGGCGCCGCGCAGGCCCTGTCGGAGCCGCTCGGCGATGCCTGCGACGGCGCGATCCTGCTCGCGGGCGGCCGCCTGCCATCGGGCGCGGCCCGCCAGGGCCGGCTTGTGCGCGACGCCCCGGGACACTAGGTCGGAGCGCGAAGCCCGAGAGGCCACCCGTCGTTTTCGCGAGATCCGCCGTGTCCCAGAACGCCCCGCCGACGCTGCTCGGCCAGACCGTCGCCCAACCGGCCTCCCCCGAGGAGGCGCGCCTCGAGCGCGTGCCGAACCCGCATCCCGGCACGCTCTACCTTACCCGCTTCACCGCGCCGGAGTTCACCTCGCTCTGCCCCGTGACGGGTCAGCCCGACTTCGCCCACCTCGTCATCGACTACGTGGCGGACGGCTGGCTGGTCGAATCGAAGTCGCTGAAGCTCTACCTCACGGCGTTCCGCAACCACGGCGCCTTCCACGAGGACTGCACGGTCCGGATCGGCAAGGACATCGTCGGCGCTGCTGGCGCCGCGATGGCTGCGGATCGGCGGCTATTGGTACCCGCGCGGCGGCATCCCGATCGACGTGTTCTGGCAGACCGGAGCCCCGCCCGACGGCCTGTGGCTGCCCGACCAGGGCGTGCCGCCCTATCGCGGGCGCGGCTGAGCGCCGGCGGGCGGCGCCTCAGGTCATCGAGGCGCCGATGGCCGCGGGATTCCGGCCGGAGGCGCTCCGCCATGTTCCGGGCGACGGCGCGCTTGCCCTTGGACATGCGGCGCGTGAGGGCCCCGAGCGGAGCTTCGAGGCGCCGGCGACCTTCCATCGGCATGGGGTGGACGAGCGCGAGGTGCCCGAAGCTCGCCGCGAGGCCGTAGGTCAGCGCCTTGAGGTGGTCGGCCAGCGCCTGTCGGTCCGACCGGTGCGGCAGGTCCTCGACAGGCGATCGGCCGGCCGATCGCCACCAGCATGGCGGTGCCGATCCGGGTCCGCACCTCGTGGAAGATGAGCGACAGCCGCAGCACCGGGCTGAGGTGGCTGGCGATCTGGAACAGGCGGCTGTTCTGCCCCTCGAAGCAGATCGGCACCACGGTGGCGCGCGAGCGCTGGATCAGTTGCGCCGTGAAGGGCTGCCAGGGCCCGTCGATGGCGCGCTGGCGGCCGAGCCGGTCGGGCGCGGTCGAGATGCCGCCCGCCGGGAAGACCACGACGCAGCCGCCCGCATCGAGGTGGCGCGCGGGCGGCGGCGCGCGAGGCGATGTTGGTCCGCGTGGCCTCTTCGGTGGCGGCGAAGTCGATCGGCAGGACGTAGTCGGCGATCTCGGGCGCCCGCAGCAGCACCGCGTTGGTCAGCACGAGGAAATCCGGACGGACCTTCTGGATCAGCCAGGAGATCACGATCCCGTCGAGCACGCCGTAGGGATGGTTCGCGACGACCACGAGCGGACCCGTGGCCGGCAGGGCCGCGAGTGCCGCGGCATCGTAGCGGACGTCGATGGCGAGGCTCCGCACCGCCGCGGCGAAGAAGCCCTCGCCGGTGATGCCCTCGCGGCGGTTCGCCATGTAGAGCCGTCTCAGCTTGCGCTGGCCCGTGGCGGCTTCCACGAGGCGGATCAGGCCGCGCTTGACCGGAGGCATCGACGGATCGGCGTAGCTGAAATTCGGGTTCGCTCATGGCCGTCCCCGGTACCAGGGCCGCGTGAAGATGGCGTGACGCTGCCGGCCGCCCTCAGGGCGTCGCGCAAGGCCTTCGGCGAGTGCGGTCGAACCGCTGCAGCGTGCCGACCAGCGCCTCCATCGCCGCGAGCGGCACCATGTTGGGGCCGTCCGAAGGGGCCGTCTCGGGCGCCTGGTGGGTCTCGATGAAGACCGCCGCGACGCCGACCGCCACGGCGGCCCGCGCCAGCACGGGGACGAACTCGCGCTGGCCGCCCGAGGTCTTGCCCTGCCCGCCGGGCTGCTGCACCGAATGGGTGGCGTCGAAGACCACCGGCGCGCCGGTCGCCGCCAGGACGGGGAGGGCCCGCATGTCGGACACGAGCGTGTTGTAGCCGAAGGAGGCGCCGCGCTCGGTGACGAGGACGTTGGCGTTGCCGCCGCCCACGATCTTGTCGACGACGTTGCCCATGTCCCAGGGCGCCAGGAACTGGCCCTTCTTGACGTTGACGACGCGTCCCGTCGCGGCGGCGGCCAGCAGCAGGTCGGTCTGGCGGCACAGGAAGGCCGGGATCTGCAGCACGTCGACGACCTCGGCGACGGTGGCGCATTGCGCCGGCATCATGCACGTCGGTCAGCACCGGCAGGCCGGTGCGCCGCTTCACCTCGGCGAAGATGTCGAGCGCCCGGTCGAGGCCGATGCCGCGCGCGCTGTCGCCCGAGGACGCGGTTGGCCTTGTCGAAGGAGCTCTTGTAGACGAGGCCGATGCCGAGCCTGTCGGCCAGTGCCGCCAGGGCATCGGCCATGTACAGCGCGTGGTCCCGGCTCTCCATCGCGCAGGGGCCGGCGATCAGCGCCAGCGGCAGGTGGTTGCCGATCCGCACCGCCCGGGCGCCCTGCCCCACCACGACCTCGCCGTTGACCGCCATGCCGAAAGCCCCTCCGTTCAGGCGAGGGCATGGCACGGCGCGAGCGCGAAGGCCAGCGCCGTGCCGAACGCGGCGTCGGGCGGCACCACCAGCGCGCCGGCGATGTCGTGGTGCGGGACCCCGGCGGCGGCGAGACACCGGCGCACCGGCGCGAGGCTCGCGACCACCACGCCGAAGCCCGCGAAGCGGCCCGCGGCCGGGGCGCCGCCGAAACGGGCCGCGGCCTCCTCCGGGCGCAGGACGTCGATGCGGCCGGCGGGCGTCGTGAAACGCGGCCGGTGCGGCGGACCCTGCGGGGCCGTGCCGAGGAGCGACGACAGGGCGGGGGCGACGAGGGCCGGACCGTCGTGCACCAGCGCCACCGCCTCGAGCCGCAGCGTGCCGTTCGCGTGGCGCTGCGCGGCGGGGTTCCAGAAGTTCTCCGGGCGGTGGTGGTGGCAGGTGAAGACCCCCGCCTCCGGCAGGCCCGTCTCGCCGAAGGCGAGGCTGAAGGCGACGTCCCGCCGCGTCCCGTCCGCCGCGACGGCGGTGCGGCCGAAATCGAGCCGGCGCCCCTGCCCCACCCCGTCGGCGAGGAACAGCGCCGCGTCGGCGTCGGCGTCGGTCGACCCCATCGCCACCAGCGCCAGGCCGCCGCCTCGGGCGACGGCGGCGGCGACCGGCACCGCGAAGGGCGCCGCCGCGGCCTCGCGGCCCGGCACGACGAAGCCGTCGCCGAGCCCGATCAGCTCCAGGAACGAGCCTTCGAGCTGGACGACGGCGTTCTCGGTCCCCCAGGGATGCAGGTTGCGGGCCCCGACCGTGAAGCCGAGCCGGCCATAGAACGTCATGGCGGCGCCGAGGTCCGGCACCGCCAGCACCAGGTGGTCGATCGGCCGCGGCGCCACCGGGCCCGTCTCAGACCAGGCGCGACTGGGTGAGCGCGGCCGCCACGAAGCTCGCGAACAGCGGGTGCGGGTCGAAGGGCCGCGACTTCAGCTCCGGGTGGTACTGCACGCCGATGAACCAGGGATGGTCGACGAGTTCCACCGTCTCGGGCAGGAGCCCGTCCGGCGACATGCCCGAGAACACCATGCCCATGCGCCTCGAGCCGCTCGCGGTAGTCGGTATTGACCTCGTAGCGGTGGCGGTGGCGTTCGGCGATGCTGGTGTCGCCGTAGATGCCGGCGATCCGGGTGCCGTGCTTCAGGATCGTCGGGTAGGAGCCGAGCCGCATCGTGCCGCCGAGGTCGCCGTCGTGCAGGCGCTGCTCCAGCGCATTGCCGCGCATCCATTCGGTGAGGAGGCCCACCACCGGCTGGGCGCAGGGGCCGAACTCCGTCGAATTGGCCTCCGGCACTCCCGCCAGGGCGCGCGTGGCCTCGATCACGGCCATCTGCATGCCGAAACAGATGCCGAAATACGGGATCTTGCGTTCGCGGGCGAACCGCGCCGCCGCGATCTTGCCCTCCGCGCCGCGCTGGCCGAAACCGCCCGGCACCAGGATGGCGTGGACGTCCTCGAGCTGCGTGGCGGGTTCGTCGCCCTCGAAGACTTCCGATTCGATCCAGTCGAGCTTGACCTTGACGCGGTTGGCGAGGCCGCCGTGCATCAGCGCCTCGATGAGCGACTTGTAGGCGTCCTTCATCCCCGTGTACTTGCCCACGACGGCGATCCGGACCTCGCCCTCGGGGTTGAGGGCGCGCTCGGTGACGGCGTTCCAGCGCGTCATGTCGGGCTTCGGCGCGGGGGCGATCTCGAACGCGGCCAGGAGCGCGCGGTCGAGCCCCGCCTCGTGGTAGGCGCGCGGGACGTCGTAGATCGAGGCGACGTCGCGCGCCTCGATCACGGCATCCTCCCGCACGTTGCAGAACAGCCCGAGCTTGCGGCGCTCCTCGACCGGGATGGGCCGGTCCGACCGGCAGAGCAGGATGTCGGGCTGGATGCCGATCGAGCGGAGTTCCTTCACCGAATGCTGGGTCGGCTTGGTCTTGAGTTCGCCCGCCGTCGGGATGTAGGGCAGCAGCGTCAGGTGGACGTAGACGGCGTGGCCGCGCGGCAGGTCGTTGCCGAGTTGGCGGATGGCCTCGAAGAACGGCAGGCCCTCGATGTCGCCGACCGTGCCGCCGATCTCGACCAGCACGAAATCCGTGTCGTCGTTGCCCGACAGGACGAAGTCCTTGATGTGGTTGGTGACGTGGGGGATGACCTGGACGGTGGCGCCCAGGAAGTCGCCGCGGCGCTCCTTGGCGATGATGTCCTGGTAGATCTGGCCCGTGGTGATGTTGTCGGCCCGGGTCGCCGGCCGCCCGGTGAACCGCTCGTAGTGGCCGAGGTCGAGGTCCGTCTCGGCGCCGTCGTCGGTCACGAAGACCTCGCCGTGCTGGTAGGGGCTCATCGTACCGGGGTCGACGTTGAGGTAGGGGTCGAGCTTGCGCAGCCGCACCGTGTAGCCGCGCGCCTGGAGCAGCGCGCCCAGCGCCGCCGATGCGAGGCCCTTGCCGAGCGATGACACCACGCCGCCGGTGATGAAGACGTACCGCGCCATGGGGGATCCACCTGTCTCAAACGCGGTTCCGCCGGGCGGCATCCGGGATGCCGCCGCGGCGAACCGATCAAACGATGTGCCGGCGCGGACGCCGGCCTGGAGCGCTCTCGCCTCCGGCGGAGGCGCTCCAGCCTGAAATCGAGAGCCGTTTCATCGGCTTGGACTCGCACAGGCGAGTCCGGCAAATGCCGACACTGCTCTAGCGAAGACCGCGCCGGGACGGCCCGCCAAGCCATCCCGCCGACCGTGGGGAGACGGGTTCGAGGCCGCCCCCAACGGCAAAGGGGCGGCCCGTGAAGCCGCCCCTCGGGAACCATCGGACCGCCGTCGTCACTGCGACTTCGGCACCTCCGGCTGGGCCGGCGTGGCCGGCGTCGCGGGAGCCGCGGCGCCGCTCTTCTGCCGCTCGATCTGCTGGATCTGATCGAGAACGTTGGAGCCGGGAGCGACCGGGACGGGCGTCGGCGCGCCGGGCGCCGTCCGGCTCGCGGCGGGCGCGCCGTCGATGATCGACTTCGGCGCGCGATTGTAGTGGGCCAGCAGCGTCAGGGCGAGGCTGGTGACGAAGAAGGCCGTGCCCAGGATCGCGGTCGCCCGCGTCAGCGCGTTGGCCTGGCCGCGCCCCGTCATGAAGCCGCCGCCGCCCCCCACCCCGAGCGCGCCACCCTCGGACCGCTGCAGCAGCACGGTCGCCACGAGCGCGATCACGATCATCAGGTGCAGCACGATCAGGACGGTTTGCATCGGAAATACTCGGGGGACGGCAGGGCGAACGGGTGCCGCGGGCGGACGAAACGTCGCCGGTTCCATACACCATGGTGGATGCGATGCAAGTTTCGGGGCGCCGCGCGCCTCAGCGGGCGGCCGCGATCCCGAGGAACTCGTCGCTCTTGAGGCTGGCGCCGCCGACCAGCACGCCATTCACATTGTCGATGGCCCAGACCTCCCCGGCGTTGTCGGGCTTGACGGAGCCGCCGTAGAGCAGCCGCACGCCACCGCCCTCCGCGCCGATCAGCGTCTGAACGCGGCGGCGCATGAAGCCATGCACCTCGGCGATGTCGGCCGAGGACGGCGTGAGGCCGGTGCCGATGGCCCAGACGGGCTCGTAGGCCAGCGCCACGGTCCGCGCGGTGGCGCCGGGCGGCAGCGACTCGTCGATCTGGCGTCCCACCACCCGCAACGTCTCGCCGCGGTCCCGCTCGGCCCGCGTCTCGCCGACGCAGATGATGGCGATGAGCCCGGCGCGGGCGGCTGCCTCGGCCTTGGCGCGCACCAGCGCGTCCGTGTCGCCGTGCAGCGTGCGCCGCTCCGAATGGCCCACGATCACGGCGCTGGCGCCGGCATCCTTCAGCATCTCGGCCGAGATGTCGCCCGTCGCGGCGCCGGACGGCTGGGGATCGCAATCCTGCCCTCCCGTCATCAGGTTGGAGCCGGCGCACAGGTCCGAGGCCGCCATCAGCAAGGTGAAGGGCGGGCAGATCAGCACATCGGCACCCCGCACGCGCCCGGCCGCTACGGCATCGCGCAGAGTGGCGATCTCGGACAGGGACGCGCGCGTTCCGTTCATCTTCCAATTGCCGGCGAGCAGCGGTCGCAGCGTGGCCATGTTGGCGGTTCTCACCTGGAGCATTGAGGGGATGGGTCGAGCGGGGTATCAAAGGCGGGGCCGAATGCAAAGCCCGGCCGCGGGCGTCGGACGGGTCTGTCGAGGGAGCGAGTTTGTCCGAACCTGGCGCGCCCCCCGCTGACGGCCCGGATGCGTCCGGCGAGGGCCTGCCCCGGCTCCTGGGCGTCTTCGCGCGGTCCGAGTTCCAGGCTCCCGTCGAGGCCATCTCGGGCCTCGTCGCCCTCCTGGTCGAAGACTGGCCGGACCCGCACTCGCGCGACGACGTCGCGAAACTGGCCGCGGCCGCGGCACGGCTGGACGCGACCGTGCGCGAGCTGTTCGATCCCGCGGCGGCGCGCGGCATCCTGGCGGGCCGGGACGCCGCCGCGGCGTCGAGCCACCTGCGCCACGAGTTGCGGACGCCGATCACGGCGATCCTGGGTTACGGCGAGCTCCTGGCGGAGGAGATCGCCGATGCCGGGTTCGAGACGCCCGGCAGCCAGGCCGGCACGCTGGCCGATATCCTCGACGCGGCCCGGCGCCTGCTCACCCAGATCGACGCCATGGTCGAGTTCATGCGGCTCAACAACCAGGGTCGGGCCGCGGAGGCGCAGCGCCTGCTGGACCACGATCCCGGCCTGCACGAGCCCATGGAGGCGCTCCGCTCGGTGCTGCGGGACCAGGGGCCGTCCGGTCCGCGGGCGCTCGGCCGCGTCCTGGTGGTCGACGACAACGCCTCGACGCTGGACCTCCTGTCGCGCCGCCTGCGGCGGGACGGCCATGAGGTCACGAGCTGCGACAACGGCGAGGGCGCGCTCGAACTGCTCGACGACGCCGGCTACGACCTCGTGCTGCTCGACCTCCTCATGCCCGGGCTCAGCGGCATCGAGGTGCTGCGGCGCATCAAGGCCTCGCCCGCCACCGCGGGCCTGCCCGTCATCATCGTGTCGGCGCTGGACGAGGTGGAGAGCGCCTGCCACTGCATCGAGGCCGGGGCCGACGACTACCTCACCAAGCCCATCAACCCCGTTCTGCTGCGAGCCCGCATGACGGCCTCGCTGGAGCGCAAGTTCCTGCGCGACCGCGACGAAGCGACGACCCGCGAACTCCGCGCCGAGCAGCAGCGCTCCGAGAGCCTGCTGCTGAACGTGCTGCCGCGCAGCGTGCTGGACCGGTTCCGCGCCGGTGAATCGGTCATCGCCGACAGTGTCCCCTCGGCCACCATCCTGTTCAGCGACATCGTCGACTTCACCCAGACCACCGCCGCCCTGCCCCCTGCGGTGGTTCTGGACCTGCTGAACCGGATCTTCTCGCGGTTCGACCGGCTGACCGCCGAATACGGGCTCGAGAAGGTCAAGACCATCGGGGACGCCTACATGGTGGCGGGCGGGCTCACGCTGCCCTGCCCCGACCACGCGAGCCGGGTCGTCGCCATGGCGCTGCGCATGCCGGCCGCGGTCGCCGAAGCCAGCCTGGCCTTCGGCCAGGACCTCCGCACGGACCTGCGCATCCGCATCGGCATCCACACCGGGGCGGTGGCGGCGGGCATCATCGGCAGCGACAAGTTCATCTACGACGTCTGGGGCGACACCGTGAACGTCGCGAGCCGCATGGAGGCCCTGGGCGAGGCCGGCCGCGTCCACCTCACCGGCGAGACCCTGGCGGCGCTCGGCGGCAGCTTCGCGGTCGAGCCGCGCCCGCCGCTGAGCGTGAAGGGCCGCGGCATCATGTCGACCTTCTTCGTGGTGCCGCCGGAGCCCTGACGCGCCGGCCGGTGCCGCAGCGGATGGCTGGGCCGGGCCGGGACAGGTGCGGCCATGACTGGACGGGGGTGGGGCCGCTCATCCATCACGCCCGACCGTTCAGACGACCTAGCCGAAGCCCGCCACCGCATGCGGCACGTAGGGCTCCTCCAGCCGCGCGACCTCGTCGGGCGACAGCTTCACCTCCAGCGCCGCGACGGCATCGTCGAGGTGATGGGGCTTGGAGGCGCCGACGATCGGAGCCGTGACGCCCGGCTTCGACAGCAGCCAGGCGAGCGCGAGCTGGGCGCGGGGCAGGCCGCGCGTCTCGGCCAGTTCGCCCAGGCGGTCGATGACGGCGCGGTCCGCGGCCTCGGACTTGCTGTACAGGGTCCGGCCGAAGAGGTCGGTCTCGGTGCGCTCGGTCCGGGTTTCCGGCGGGCGGGTCAGGCGACCGCGCGCCAGCGGGCTCCACGGAATCATGCCGACGCCCTCGGCCTGGCACAGCGCCACCATCTCGCGCTCCTCCTCGCGGTAGAGCAGGTTGTAGTGGTTCTGCATCGAGACGAACCGTGTCCAGCCGTGCCGGTCGGCCAGGAGCAGCGCCCGGCAGAACTGCCACGCATACATCGACGAGGCGCCGATATAGCGCGCCTTGCCGCTCTTCACGACGTCGTGCAGCGCCTCCAGCGTCTCTTCGAGCGGCGTGTCGGGGTCGTAGCGGTGGATCTGGTAGAGATCGACGTGGTCGGTCCCGAGCCGGGTCAGGCTGGCGTCGATCGACGCCATGATGTGCTTGCGGGACAGGCCGGCGCCGTTGGCGTCGGGGTGCATGCGGCCGTGCACCTTTGTGGCGAGCACGATGCCGTCCCGCCGGGCGTGGTCCTTGAGCACGCGGCCGACGATCTCCTCGCTCGACCCGTCCGAGTAGACATCGGCGGTGTCGAAGAAGGTGATGCCGAGCTCGATGGCGCGCCGGATCAGGGGACGGCTCTCCGCCTCGGGCAGCGTCCAGGCGTGGTTGCCGCGGCCGGGCTCGCCATAGGTCATGCAGCCGAGGCAGAGCCGCGACACTTTGAGGCCCGTGCGGCCGAGGTTGACGTAATCCATGATGGCGATCTCCCGGCGGTGCGGTGCCGAACCGGATGAGAAGCCACGGGACGGGCAAAAGGTCCGCGCCCGCTGTCCCGCGCCGGGACATATGCGAGATTCCGCTGTGCGGGATAGAGCCCATGCGGTTCGTGCCGGCGCGCCCGTGCCGGGCCCGCGTTGCGCTGGCGAATGGCAGGCTTTATGGCTGCGGCCCGATCCCGCGCGACCGCGCACCCCTCCTCTGACCCGCGAGACCGACCCCATGCTCGGAGGCATCCGCGCCGCACAATCCACCTGGATCGGCAAGGCCCTGACCACGCTGGTCTTCGGCGTGATCCTGGTGGCCTTCGTGATCTGGGGGATCGGCGATCCCTTCCGCGGCGGCAGCGCCAATACGGTGGCTGAGGTCGGCGACGTCACCGTCACCACGGCGGCCTACCGGCAGGCCTACCAGGCGGAGCTCCAGAACCTGCAGCGTCGCGCCCGCCGTGCCATCACCAACGAGGAAGCGCACCGCTTCGGGCTCGACCGGCAGGTGCTCACGCGCCTCATGTCGACGGCCGCGCTCGACGAGCGGGCCGGTACGCTCGACCTCGCGATGTCGGACAAGGAGGTCGCCCAGAAGATCCTGACCGACCCGACCTTCGCGGGGCCGGGCGGCGGTTTCGACCGGGCCCGGTTCAACAGCGTGCTGTCCGAGAACGGCTTCACCGAGGCCAGCTTCGTGCGGGAGCAGCGCCAGACCTACCTGCGCCAGCAGCTCCTCGACGCTCTCGTGGGCGACGTCCAGGCGCCCGTCGCCGCCCTCGATGCCCTGCACCGCTACCAGGACGAGACGCGCAGCGTCGACGCCGTGGCGCTCCCCGCCGCCGCTGCCGGGCCCGTGCCGGAGCCCGACGACGACGCGCTGAAGACCTACTACGACACCCACAAGGCGGCCTTCATGGCGCCGCAGTACCGCAAGCTCGTGGTGCTGGCCGTGACGCCCGCGACGCTCGCCAAGCCCGAAGCGGTCTCCGACGCCGATGTCGAGGCCGTCTACGACCGCGTGAAGGCCGACAGGTTCGGCACGCCCGAGAAGCGCCACGTGAGCCAGGTCGTGTTCCCGACCGAAGACGCGGCCGCGGCCTTCGTGCGTCGGGTGCGCAACGGCGAAGACTTCGACGCCGCCATCAAGGCGGACGGGCTCGGTGACAAGCTCGTCGACCTCGGCACCGTGGCCAAGGCCGCCATCTTCGACCAGGCGGTGGCGGACGCGGCGTTCGGCCTGCCGGCGGGCGGCACCAGCGATCCCGTGAAGAACACGTTCGGCAGCGTCGTGGCGCATGTCGACGCGGTCGAGCCGGGCGCCACGCAGCCCCTCGCCGAGGTCGCCCCCATGCTGCGCGGCGAACTCGCCACCGCGCGGGCGTCCGCCGACGTCAAGACGCTGCGCGACCGCGTCGAGGACGCGCGCTCCTCCGGCAAGAGCCTCGCCGAAGCGGCCGCGAGCGTCGGCCTGCAGACCCGTGCCATCGCGGCGGTCGACGCGGCCGGCAACGACCGGGACGGCAAGCCCGCCGAGGGGCTGGTCGACGGGCCGGACCTGCTGAAGGCCGCCTTCGCGTCGGATGTCGGCGTCGACAACGACACGCTGTCCACCGCCGACGGCGGCACGGTCTGGTACGAGGTGGCGGGCGTCGACAATGCCCGGCAGCTGACGTTCGACGAGGCCCGGGCGAAGGTCGCGGCGGTGTGGCGCGAGGAGCAGGTCGCCCGCCAGCTCGACGCCAAGGCTGCCGAGGACGTCAAGGCGATCGAGGCCGGGACACAGACGATCGAGGGCATCGCGGCCTCGCTCGGCCTGTCGGTGACCCATGTGGGCGATGCCAAGCGCGCCGGCGCCACGGGCCTGCCCTCCGGCGTCGTGGCCCGCGTCTTCGACGTGCCCGTCGGCGCCGCGGGCTCGGCCCCGACGGACGCGACCTCGCGCCTGCTGTTCAAGGTGCTCGACAGCACGACGCCGCCGCTGGACATGGACGCTCCCGAAACGCAGCAGCTGCAGCAGAAATACGGCAACGCCCTCCAGGACGCGGTCATCAACGACTATGTGTCGACGCTGCTCGCCAAGCTCGGCACCAAGGTCAACCAGGGCGCCATCCAGGCCGCCTCCGGCGCGGGATACTGACAGTGGCCCACCAGGGGTTCGACACGCTCGCCGCCGCCTACGAGGCCGGGACCGCGACGGCGGTATGGTCCGTGATGGTGGCGGACCTCGAGACCCCGGTGTCGGCCTACCTCAAGCTCGCCGCGACGCGCTCGGGCAACCTGTTCCTGCTGGAATCGGTCGAGGGCGGCGCCGTGCGCGGCCGCTACTCGATGATCGGTCTCGACCCGGATGCGATCTGGCGCTGCACCGGCCCCGAGGCCGAGCTCAACCGGCATGCGGCTCACGACCCGGACGCCTTCGAGACGCTGGCGGGCGCGCCGCTCGAGGCGCTGCGGGCCTTCCTGGCGGAATCCGCCCTGGTGCTGCCGGCCACCCTGCCCCCCATGTCGGCCGGCGTCTTCGGTTACCTCGGCTACGACATGGTGCGCCACATGGAGCGCCTGGCCCCCGCCAAACCGGACCCGATCGGCGTGCCCGACGCCACGCTGATCCGGCCGACCGTGATGGTCGTGTTCGACAGCGTGCGCGACGAGATGGTGGTGGTCACGCCCGTGCGGCCGAAGCCCGGCGTCACGGCGCGCCAGGCCGCCGAAGCCGCGGCCGCACGCCTCGACGGCGTGATCCGCGCGCTCGAGGCACCGCTCGCCCACCCCGCCGCGCCGGCCGACCCGCGCCTGCTCGCCGAGCGGCCGACCAGCAACACGCCGGAACCCGAGTTCCTGCGCATGGTGGCGCGGGCCCAGGACTACATCCGGGCCGGGGACGTCTTCCAGGTCGTGCTCTCGCAGCGCTTCTCGGGACCCTTCGCGCTGCCGCCCTTCGCGCTCTATCGCGCGCTGCGGCGCATCAACCCCGCGCCCTACCTGAGCTTCCTCGATTTCGGCGCCTTCCAGATCTGCTGTTCCTCGCCCGAGATCCTGGTCCGCGTGCGGGACGGCGCCGTGACGATCCGGCCCATCGCCGGCACGCGGCGGCGCGGCACGACGCCGGCCGACGACGAGGCGCTGGCGGAGGAACTGCTGGCCGATCCGAAGGAACGGTCCGAGCACCTGATGCTGCTCGACCTCGGCCGCAACGATGTCGGCCGCGTCGCCGAGATCGGCTCCGTGACGGTGACCGACCGGTTCTTCATCGAACGCTACAGCCACGTCATGCATATCGTGTCGAACGTCGAGGGCCGCCTGCGGCCCGACCGGGACATCATCGACGCGCTGGCCGCGGGCTTCCCGGCCGGCACCGTCTCGGGCGCCCCGAAGGTCCGCGCCATGGAGATCATCGACGAGCTCGAACGCGACAAGCGGGGCATCTACGGCGGCTGCATCGGCTATTTCGGCGCCGACGGCGCCATGGACACCTGCATCGTGCTGCGCACCTCCGTGATCAAGGACGGCACCATGCACATCCAGGCGGGGGCCGGCATCGTCTACGATTCTGTGCCCCGATCGGAGAACCAGGAATGCGCCAACAAGGCCGAAGCCCTGGTGCGGGCGGCCGAGGAGGCGGTGCGCTTCGCCACCACGGCGGCGCGCAGCCAGTAGCGCGGCTTCAGGCGCCCAGGCCCGCCTCCCAGCCCGCCTTGGTGCGGGCGGCGAAGTCCTCCAGCGTCCGGCTGGCGATGGCGTCGCGCAGGCCCGCCATCAGGGTCTGGTAGTAGGCGAGGTTGACCCAGGTCAGCAGCATCATGCCCAGGATCTCGTCCGATTTGACGAGGTGATGCAGGTAGGCGCGAGAGTAGTCGCGTGCCGCCGGGCAGGTCGAGGCCTCGTCGAGCGGGCGCGCATCGGCGGCATGGCGGGCGTTGCGCAGGTTGACCTTGCCGAAACGCGTGTAGGCCAGCCCATGGCGGCCGGCGCGGGTCGGCATGACGCAATCGAACATGTCGACCCCGCGCCGCACGGCCTCGACGAGGTCGTCGGGCGTGCCGACCCCCATGAGGTAGCGCGGCTTGCCGACGGGCAGGTGCGGCTCGACGGTCTCGATCGTCGCCAGCATGTCGGCCTGGGGCTCGCCGACCGCGAGGCCCCCGATGGCGAGCCCTCCGAACGGCATCGCGGCGAGCCGCTTCGCGCTCTCGACCCGCAACGCCGGCACCGTCCCGCCCTGGACGATGCCGAAGAGGGCGCGCCCCGGCTGCGCCGCGAAAGCCGCGAGGGAGCGTTCGGCCCAGCGCAGCGACAGCTGCATGGCGCGCTCGACCTCGGCATCGGCGGCCGGCAGGCGCACGCATTCGTCGAGCTGCATGTGGATGTCCGACCCCAGCAGCGCCTGGATCTCCATCGACCGCTCGGGCGTCAGCCGGTGCTTGGATCCGTCGATGTGGGACTGGAACGTGACGCCGCTCTCGTCGAGCTTGCGCAGCTTCGCCAGGGACATGACCTGGAACCCGCCGGAATCGGTCAGGATCGGGCCGGGCCAGGTGGAGAACCGGTGCAGCCCGCCGAGGTCGGCGACGCGCTCGGCGCCGGGCCGGACCATGAGGTGGTAGGTGTTGCCGAGCACGATGTCGGCGCCGAGGTCGCGCACCTGGTCCATGTACATGGCCTTGACGGTGCCGGCCGTGCCGACCGGCATGAAGGCCGGCGTGCGGATCGTGCCGCGACCGGTGTGGATGAGGCCCGTGCGGGCCGCGCCGTCCTGGCCGAGGCATTCGTAGCGGAAGTCGGCCGTCATGGATCGCGTTCCGGACGCGGTGCCGCGCTGTCGGCCGTGGGCCGCAGCAGGCAGGCGTCGCCGTAGGAGTAGAAACGGTAGCCGGAGCCGATCGCGTGGGCATAGGCGGCCTTCATGAGCTCGAGCCCCGAGAAGGCGGCGACCAGCATGAACAGCGTCGAGCGCGGCAGGTGGAAGTTGGTCATCAGCAGGTCGACGGCCCGGAAGCGGTAACCCGGCGTGATGAAGATCGAGGTCTCGCCCGCGAAGGGCCGGATGACCCCGTCCGGGCCGGCGGCGGATTCGAGGATCCGCAGCGACGTCGTGCCGACCGACACGAGGCGGCCGCCGCGCCGCCGGACGGCGTTCAGCGCCGCGGCGGTCTCGGCCGAGACGGCGCCGATCTCGCCGTGCATCCGGTGCTCCTCGGTGGTGCCGGCCTTCACGGGCAAGAACGTCCCCGCGCCGACATGCAGCGTCACCCGGTGGAGCGCGATGCCGCCCGCCTCGAGCCGTGCGACGAGGTCGGGCGTGAAGTGCAGCCCCGCCGTCGGGGCCGCGACGGCACCGGGCCGGTCGGCGAAGAGCGTCTGGTAGTCCTGGGCATCGGCCGCGTCGCCGGCCCGGCGGTGCTCGATATAGGGGGGCAGCGGCATGCGGCCGACCTGCGCCACGGCGTCGTCGAGCGCCGTACCGGCACGGTCGAAGGTCAGGCTGAGCTCGCCGCCGTCCTTGTCCGAGGCCGTCGCCGTGAGGAGGGTCGCGCCGTTCGCCTCGAAGGCGAGGCTCTCGCCGGCGGCGAGGCGCTTGGCGGGGCGGACGAAGGCCCGCCAGCGGTCGGGCGCGTCGCGCCGGTGCAGCGTGACCTCGATGCGGGCCACGGCCTCGCCCCGGCGGCGCAGGCCGAAGAGGCGCGCGGGCACCACACGCGTGTCGTTGACCACCAGCGCATCCCCGGGCGCCAGCAGGTCCGGGAGGTCGCGTACGACATGGTCGCCGAAGGCCGGCGCGGCCGCCGGATCGACGGTCAGCAGGCGGGCGCTGTCGCGCGGAGAGGCCGGCCGCAGCGCGATGGCGGTCTCGGGCAGTTCGAAATCGAAGGCGTCGACCAGCATGGGTCCGTCATCGCGAAAGCCCGGCCCGCGAGGCGCGCGGACCGGGCCGGGTGTCGGGATCGCGCGGCGCGATCAGCTGATCGTGGCGGTCTTGATGCTGTCGGGGTCGCGCACGGGCTCGCCGCGCTTGATCTTGTCGACGTTCTCCATGCCCGAAATCACCTCGCCCCACACCGTATACTGCCGGTCGAGGAAGCCGGCGTCGTCGAAGCAGATGAAGAACTGCGAATTGGCCGAGTCCGGGTTCTGCGCCCGCGCCATCGAGCAAGTGCCGCGCTTGTGGTGCTCGGCGTTGAACTCCTGCTTCAGGTTCGGATATTTCGAGCCGCCGGTCCCGGTCCCGTTCGGGCAGCCGGTCTGGGCCATGAAGCCGTCGATGACGCGGTGGAAGACGATGCCGTCGTAGAACTTCTCGTTCACGAGCTTCTTGATGTGTTCGACGTGCTTGGGCGCGAGGTCCGGGCGCATCTTGATGACCACGGGGCCTTTGGTGGTGTCGAGCGTCAGCGTGTCGGTATCGGTCATGGTCTGTCCTCGTGGATGAAGCGGATGGCGAAGATCTCGCCGGCCACCGCGGCGCCCAGCGACGGCGCGAATGGCAAGGGTGTGCAGCGTTTAAGCCCGTCGAGCAGCGAATGTGCAAGTAGGGTCTTGTGGTCCGCGGTGTCGGCGTCGCTGAACGGCAGGCGAGGCTCGCCGAACACCGTCCCGTCCCGCCGGAAGCTGACGCGCAGCGTGATCGACCGCCAGGCGATGTCGGCGGGCGGCACGAAGCAGCGGCCCAGCGCCTGGGCCACGTCGACGAAGCGCGACAGCGTCGCCGGCGCCGCGAAGGTCTGGCCTCGGCCGACCGTCACGGACAGGTGGAACCCGTGCGAGAAGGCCGGCAGGTTGCCCGGCGTCCCCTCGATCAGCGGCGAGGTCCCGGGCCCCTCGGGTTGCAGGAACGTGTCGGGCGGGGGCGGCGGCAGGAGCAGCGGCGGCACGGTCGAGGGCAGCTGGCGCCGCAGGAACGGCCTCAGGCCGAACCGCCAGCGCCGGAGCTCGAAGCGCGGGCCGAACCGGAAGGGTGCGGCGCGCGGCGCCACCACCGGCGGCCGGCCTGCGGGCGGCCGGATCGGGGACGGGGCGCCCCGTGTCTGGGCGGCCGCCCCATGTCCCGCGGCCAGCAGCGCCGCGAACGTCAGGGCGCCCACCCGGCGCAAGGCGCTACTTGGCCGACGCCATGCGCATGGTGACGATCTTGTCCGGGCCCGAGACCTTGCCGTTGTCGTCGGAGGCGCCCTTCTTGATCTTGTCGACGACGTCCATGCCGGACGTGACCTGGCCCACCACCGTGTACTGCCCGTTGAGGAAGGGCGCGTCGCCGAGGCAGATGAAGAACTGCGAGTTCGCCGAGTCGGGATCGGAGGCCCGCGCCATCCCGAGCGTGCCGCGCTTGAACGGCGTGTCGGTGAACTCGGCCTTGAGGTCGGGCAGCTTGGAGCCGCCCATGCCGGTCCCGGTCGGATCGCCCGTCTGGGCCATGAAGCCGCCGATGACCCGGTGGAACACGATGCCGTCGTAGAAGTGCTGGTTCACCAGCGTCTCGATCTGCTTCACGTGGTTGGGGGCGAGCTTGGGGTCGAGCTGGATGGTGATCTTGCCGTCCTTGGTGGTCATCACCACGGTGTCGGCATCGGCCGCGCGGGCCGCACCGGTGCCCAAAGCCGCACCCGCGGCGAAGGCGGCCGAGGCGGCCAGGAGGAGTTCACGACGACGCAGGTCCATGGGTGCCTCTCGATGATGCGATGGCGCCCAGATAGGCGGACCCTGTGACGCTGGCAAGGCGGGCCCGGCCATGACGGGATGGAGGGTGGGCATCGTTACGGATGCCTCATTCCTTCCCTCGATCGGTCTCCTCCGCCTCCCCGCCCCGGGCCGATCGCGCCTCAGGTCTCCTCGAACTTCAGCTCCAGTCGCGTCGTCGCCAGCCACTCGCCGTTGAGCGGCACCGACTGGCGGCTCTGCGCCCGGTAGCCGCGGCGCTCGAACAGCGGCCGGGCGGTGTCGCTGGCGTCGACCGTCAGCGTCTTGCTGCCGCGGGCCCGGGCGAGCTTCTCGCAGGCGTCGACCATCATGCTGCCGATCCCCCGCCCGGCCAGGGCCGGGTCGACGTAGAGCATGTCGATGTGAGCGTTGTCCTTCAGCGAGGCGAAGCCCGCCGGCGTGCCGCCCACCGTGGCGACCAGCGTCAGCATGGCGCCGAGCTTGCGGCCGAACGCGGCCTCGTCCTCGGCGGTCGCCATCCAGGCGGCGCGCTGGTCCTCGTCGTAGTCCTCGGCGCCGAGCTCGTCGATGCTGGCGCCGAAGATGGCGGCCAGCGCGGGCGTGTCGTCGGGCAGCATCGGCCGCAGGGCGGCCGTCTCGGTGGTCTTGGCCATCATGGAGGTCCCTTCCGGCCCACCTCCCAGCTGGTGGTGCCGTCCTTGTTGTCCTTCAGCACGACGCCCGAGCCGGCGAGTTCGTCGCGGATGCGGTCCGATTCGGCCCAGTCCTTCCGGTGCCGCGCCGCGAGCCGGGCCGAGACGAGGGCTTCGACCCGGACCCGATCGATGCCGGACGCGGCCTCACGCCGGGCCGCCCAGGCGGCGGGGGCTCTCCTGCAGCAGGCCGAGCAGGCGCGCCGACGCCACGGCCGCGGCGCGGTCGGCGCCCTCGGCGAAGAGGCCGTGCAGCGCCGCGATGGCCCCCGGCGTGTTGAGGTCGTCGCAGAGCTCGTCGAGGACGGCCGCCGCCGGTCCGCCGGCGCCCTCCGCCCCGCCCTCCGCCGCCTGGTACCACCGGTCCAGGGTCCGCTCCGCCTCTTCGAGCGCCTTCAGCGTCCAGTCGATCGGCTGGCGGTAGTGCGTGCGCAGCATGGCGAGGCGCAGGACCTCGCCCGGCCAGGACCGTCCACCGAAGGTCTCCGTTTGCAGGAGCTCCTGGATGGTGACGAAGTTGCCGAGCGACTTCGACATCTTCTGGCCTTCCACCTGCAGGAACCCGTTGTGCATCCAGACCTGGGCCATGAAGGGCGTGTCGAAGGCGCAGCAGCTCTGCGCCACTTCGTTCTCGTGGTGGGGAAAGATCAGGTCGAGCCCGCCGCCGTGGATGTCGAACTGCTGGCCGAGGTGCTTCCAGCTCATGGCCGAGCATTCGAGGTGCCAGCCCGGACGGCCGCGGCCCCAGGGACTGTCCCAGCCGGGCTCCTCGGCGCGCGACGGTTTCCAGAGCACGAAATCGCCGTCGGCCCGCTTGTAGGGCGCGACCTCGACGCGCGCGCCCGCCACCATCTCGTCGAGCGTGCGGTGCGACAGCCGGCCATAATCCGGCATGGAGCCGACCGCGAAGAGCACGTGCCCCTCGGCCACATAGGCGTGGCCGCCCGCGACGAGCCGCTCGGTCACGGCGATCATCTCCGGGATATGATCGGTCGCGCGGGGCTCGACGGTGGGCGGCAGGCATCCGAGGCCGGCCACGTCCTCGGCGAAGCCGCGCGCCGTGTCCTCGGTGAGGGCCCGGATCGTCACGCCCCGTTCGGCCGCGCGGGCGATGATCTTGTCGTCGACATCGGTGATGTTGCGGACATAGACCACATGCGCGGCGCCGAAGCGGTGACGCAGCAGCCGGAACAGGACATCGAAGACGATGACGGGCCGCGCGTTGCCGATATGGGCGCGGTCGTAGACGGTGGGACCGCAGACGTAGAGCCGGACCCGCTCGGGGTCGAGCGGGGTGAAGTCGTCCTTGCGGCGCGTCAGCGTGTTGTAGAGGCGCAGAGCCATCCCGGTCCCTCGATCGATACGGACGCGAGGCCGGCCGACGGCGTGCCGTCCTGCCCGTCCTCGCGCGGTCCTGCGAGAGCGTCTAGAGCAGGACAGGCCCGCGCGGAAGCGTCAGCCGCCCGGGGATCGCGGGATCGTCCCTCCCTGCCGGTTCAGCCGGGACAGCAGAGGAGGGAGGCGAGGGCCGCACCGGCTGCGGGACCGGCCGGCCGCATGTCGCGGCCGGGTCGCCTGGCGACGACGCCGTCGCCGTGCCGGAGGGCGCGGTCCGTCATGGCTTGCAGGCCCGCCAGCACGGGATGATCGGCGCCCGCCATGGCACGCGACAGCTCGCGCCAGTCCCGCTCGGACGCCGTCCGGGCGAAGCCCGCGACGAGAGAGGCCATCAGGGCACCGACGGTGAGGCCACGGCGGTCGGCCTCGGCCCGGACAGCCGCCGCGAAAGGACCGCCGATCGACGCCACGGCGGCTGCGGCGATGCCTTCGTCGGTGCAGGAATGCAGGATCTCAGCCAGCAGCATTCGGCGCTCCTCTCGAACGGTTCCTCTGGACCTCGACGTCGCGGCTCTTGAGAACGCGCGCCACCCCCGGACCGACACGCGGTTCGTTACGGATCGATCGGGGTGACACGATGGCCGGATCGGGTGTCATGATGGCCGAAACGGATCAGTCGTGGCAACTGCTTCGGCGAATCGGACAAAAATATTTCTACATCCGACAATTGGTCTCGATTCGACGGGTGTGTTCCGTCCGGGCCACGGGCGCAGGGACGGTGCTTACTGCAGCCTCGTGACGCCGCCGGTCGGTGCCGCGGCGGCGGCCGGATGTGCGCCGTGACGCGCCAGCGCGTCGAGGTCGCGGAGGATTTCGCTCGCCGTCACGGCATCGAGGCGATCGAAGGCCGCCGGAGACCACTCGCGGTCTTCGGCCGGCACGCGCAGATCCAGCGTGCCGAGCGTCCGCGGCGGCTCGCCCGGATCGGGCGTGCCGACCCGAATGCCCTCCGCGAATTCGAGCGACACCATGCCGCTCAGCCCGTCGCGCAGCACGACCTCGCGCTCGATCGCCCACATCAGCCCGTTCCCGACCGGCCGCTCGAACGGCCAGCCGCGCGTGCCCATGCCGCGCAGCCAGCCCGCTTCGACGACGAGCCCCTGGAAGCGATGGAGGCTCGCCCTGGCGCGCTCGGCGGCGGACAGGCGATAGACGGCCCGGTCGACCTGCGGGAAGGGCTGCGCGACGCCCTGGCGGAGGAAGGCACGGCGCCACGTGTCGAGCATGTCAGGCGCGAGCTGCAGGGGATGCACGAGCCCGACCACCCCGGTGGCGCCCGGGACGAGAGCGGCGACGGGCTCGTCGTCGGCATCGACGAAGGCGGTGTCCCCCGCGAGCCGGAATGTGATGCGGGGGACGCTGTCGGGCGCTGCGTCGTCGAAGACGCCCCAAAGGAGGTGTCGCGATGGGTTCTGCACCCAGGGGTGACGGGCAAACGACGTCAGAAAGACGTCCGGGGCGATGCGCCGCGCGGTCGCCAGCATGGTCTCGAGCCGCAGCAGTGTCGGGCCCGCGGCGGTCCGGGTTTCGCGTTTGAGGGTCCGCCACCGTGCCGTCGCGGCCGCCGCGAGTGTCGCGTCATCGGACCGACGCGGCCTGGGGAGATCCGACATGAGCGGGCCCGTGTCCTCCCGGACCAAGGGGTGTAGTGCGGCGTCGAAGGTGATCCTGAAGCGGCGCGGGCCGAAGTCGAGGTCGAGCCCGCCGCGTCGATCGAGGCCGAGGTCGGGCGCCGTGCGATCGCGAAGTTCGTCTCGCGTCAGCCCGCGCGCCTGCGCCAGGGCCAGGAGATGCCGCCCGGCCTTCTGTCGCATGCTCTTCGCGCCGGAGCTCCGCGCCACGGCGCCCAACTGAGTGACCGCGGCGTCGCTGCCGATCTCCGCCAGCGCGGCGATCGCCATGGCGACCTGCGGCAGCGCCCGGGCCTCGCCGAGGCGCCGCAACGCCGCGACGAGCGCGGGGACGCTGGCGTCGTCGCCGAGCCAGCCCATCGCCCAGAGCGCCCAGCCCTGGCGGCCCGGCATGCCTGCCGCCATCCAGGCGGCGAGAAGGTCCGAGACGAAACGGCCGAGGCTCGCCGGCGTGCAGGCCTCCTTGACCAACTCCACGCCCGCATGGACGGAATCCGGCCTGCTGAACGACAGGATCTCGCCGATGGCGATGACGGCATCGTCGCCCAGCGCCCCGCCGGCCCGCAACACGGGCCGCGACAGCGTGGATGGGACGAACCAGTCCGGAAGGCGGGGAATGGGGTCGGGGGTCAGGTGGAGCTCGTCGTAGGCCAGGACTTCGGCCATGGCCTCGTCGACGCCGGCGGTCGTGGCGGCGTAGCGCGCCACGACACCGGCGAGCGCCTCCGCGCCACCCCGGTCGCGATGCAGGCGCCGGATCGCCAGGCCCGCCTCGTCGCGTTCGGGTCCGGCCGGGCCCAGGGCGGGCGGCACGAGATGGACCAGGGCGACGCTCTGGTGCCGCCTCAGCCAACCGAGCGCTCCGGCTCTGGCGGCTTTGGTCCTGACCACCGCGCGGGCCGCCACGGGGGCGAGTTCGCCGATGGCGAGATCGGCGAACTCGGCAAAGCCGACATAGGGATCGTCGGCCACGAGGCGCACGACCTCCGGCAGCACCTGCTCGCCGAAGCGGCGCAGCATCGCGCGGGCGGGGCTGGGCACCGATCTGTGGAGCGCCAGACGCGGCCCGCCATGACGCCAGAGCCGCAGCGCCAGAGCGGCGGGCTGGCGCTCGAGCCCGCAGTAGAGCCCGCCGTAGAGCGGCGAGAACCACGGTGAGGACCCTGCCCCGTCGATCTCGGTCAACCGAGCCACGAGCCACGCGAGAAGCGTTTCCTCGCTGGCGTCACTCGGCGGAAGCCGCGCGGGCCGGTGAACCGCATCGCCTTCCGGACCGATCGATGCCTCCTCGGTCGCGATCAGCCCGCGGAGACTCGCCAGCGACGGCAAAACGACGGCCCGCCTCTCCCGAAAGGTCGCGATGATCGACGAGACGGCGGGCACGTCCGACGGGAGCGGGGTCGGCAGCGGCGCGAGGGTCACGACGTGGCGGGTGACGCTGCGCCAGTTCGGATCGCGCCAGGGTGGCGAACGAAGCGCGGCCGGCCAGGCGTCGCGGTGAGCCAGCGCGACCTCGTCCGGCCCCGTCAGCCGATCGAGACAGGCGAGGGCCGGCGGGCCGAGGGTCTGCGCCCAGGCGCGGATGCGCGCCGAGCCATGCGCGTCGATCCGATCGAGCAGCCGCGCCCGCAGCATCGGCCCGCCCCGCCCGGCCGCCACGGCGACAAGGTAGCGACCGACCGTCCAGGCCGGGTCGCAGGTCTCGGCACGCGCCAGCGCGGCGCGCGCCCAGCGCCGGTGCAGGAACGGCAGCAACGGGTCGAGCGCCCCCTCCTCCCAAGTCGCCAGCATGGCTCTCGCGATCGTCGTCCGGTCGTCGTCCCGCGCCTGGTGCAGCAGCCAGGCGAGGCCGGGGAGTGCGGGCGCGCCGGCGCGGATCGCGACGGCGGCCACGGTGGCGGCGAGACGGGCCGGATCGAGCACCGAGGGCGCGAAGGAGAACGTTCCTCGGCGATGGTTGCGCCATTGCGCGACGGCGCCGGGCGGCGCATCCGCGATGAGCGCTGCGAGAGCGGGTTCCCGAGCCGGAACGGTGCCCGCAGCCACGGCGGCGTGCAGGACGGAAAGTGCCTGCAGGGCATGGGGCTCGGGCCGGTCGTCGGCGAGGACGAAGGCGAAGACGGCCGCAGCCCGCCAGTCTTCGCCGGCGGCGATTGCGCGGAACGCCTCCCGTGCGGCCTCGTATTCGGCCGCCGGCGCCCGGGCGAGCAGCGACCTGGCGGCGAGATAGACCGGGTGCGACCAGGCCGGGACGACACCGGGCGGGAGACGCAGGACGTCCTCGGTCCTCACGCGGTCGACAGCCAGGGCGAGCGCGCGGCCGCCGTGGACGGCGAGGAACCAGCGCAGGAGCGCCAGGACGGCCGCATGGATGGCGGACTCCGTCCGAGGGTCGTCGAGGTCGTGCCGAAACCAGGGACGACGGCGGGCCAGCACGCAATCCGCATACAGGTTCGCGACCCCGGCGGCCGTCATGGCGGTCGGCGGCACGTCGGCGATGGCGGTGGTCAGACGGCGGGTGGCGAGGCTTTGAGCGTCGTCACCGGCCGACAGCCCGACGACGAAGCTTCGGACGGTCCGCCAGTCCGTCCCGGGACTGGTCCGCCGCGGTGGCCCGGGATGCATCCGGGTCGGCAGGGGTTCGGCCCGGAACAGCCGGCGGCTCGCATCCCTCGTCATACCGTCCTCGCGTGTTCAACTCCTTATTGCAAGGAATGACACGGCCGGCACGGCATGGCGAGTCGCCGCTTCAGGGCGCCGTGATGCCGGCCTTGTCGGTCACGGCATGGGTCCAGGCGCCCTGCGGCTCCTTGGTGATGACCGGGTCGGAGCCCGAGGAGAGCAGCACCTTCACGGTATTGGCGTAGGCGGCGGGGTCGAGCGCGCCGGTCGCGCCCTGGGTCAGCTTGTTCACGTCGTCCATCATGTTCTTCTGGTGCTCCTCGGTCTGGGCACCCGACGTGTCGTTGTCGAGGACGATCTTCACCGCCTCGGCGGGATGGGCCTGCGCATAGTCCCAGCCCTTCATCGAGGCCTTGACGAAGCGGGCCATGCGGTCCGTGAAGGCGGGGTCCTTGAGCTTGGGTTCGAGCGCATAGAGACCGTCCTCCAGCGTCGCGACGCCCTGGTCGGTGTAGTTGAACACCACCAGCTGGGCGGGCTTCATGCCGGCCTCGATCAACTGCCAATATTCATTGTAGGTCATGGTCGAGATACAGGCCGCCTGCTTCTGGAGCAGCGGGTCGACGTTGAAGCCCTGCTTGAGCACCGTCACGCCGGGCGGTCCGTCGGTCTTGACGCCGAGCTTCGACATCCAGGCCAGGAAGGGATATTCGTTGCCGGCGAACCAGACGCCGAGCGTCTTGCCCGGGAAATCCGCCGGTGTCTTGACGCCCGAATCGGCCCGGCAGGTGAGTTCGAGGCCGGAGCGCTTGAAGGGCTGGGCGATGTTGACGACCGGCGAGCCTTTCTCGCGCGTCGCCAGGGCCGAGGGCATCCAGTCGACCACGACATCGGCCCCGCCCCCGGCGAGCACCTGCTCGGGGTTCACGTCCGGCCCGCCGGGCTTGATGGTGACGTCGAGGCCCGCGTCCTTGTAGAAGCCCTTGTCCTTGGCGACGTAGTAGCCGGCGAACTGGGCATCGGCGACCCACTTCAGCTGCAGCGTCACGGCATCGGCGGCCCGGGCCGCAGCCGGAAGCCCCAAGGTCGCGGCACCGAGCGCCGCCAAACCGCAGATCACGCGTCTCATGGCCTGTTCCCCCTCATCACCGGCGCCCGCGGAAGGACGGGTGCCAGAACGTCATGCGCCGCTCGGTCACCGCCACGAGGCCGTAGAGCAGCGAGCCCGACGCGGCCGCCACGGCGATCGTGGCCCAGACCGTGTCGATGTTCATGCGGCCGACTTCCGCGTTGATGCGGAAGCCCATGCCGACGATCGGCGTGCCGAAGAACTCGGCCACGATGGCGCCGATCAGCGCGAGCGTCGTGCAGAGCTTCAGGCCGTTGAAGATGAAGGGCAGTGCGGCGGGCAGGCGCAGCTTGCGCAGCGCCACGCCGTAGGACGCCCCATAGGTGCTCATCAGGTCGCGGTCGAGCGCCGTCGTGGCGCCGAGCCCGGCGTTGCAATTGACCAGCATGGGGAAGAACGTCATCGCCGTCACCACCGCGGCCTTGGACGGCCAGTCGAAGCCGAACCACATGACCATGATGGGGGCCACGCCGACGACGGGCAGCGCCGACACCAGCGTGCCGAGCGGCAGGAGCCCGCGCTGCAGGAAAGGCACGCGGTCGATGGCGAGCGCCACCAGGATCCCGCCGCCGCATCCCAGCACGTAGCCGGCCGCGAGCCCCTTCATGGTCTGGGCGAAGTCGGCGGCGAGCAGGCCCGGGGAGCTCGCGATCCGGGCCGCGACCGCGCTCGGGGGCGGCAGGATGACGGGCGGCACGCCGAGCCCGCGCACGATCGCCTCCCACCAGAACAGCACCGTGGCACCGAAGATCACCGGCACCGCCACGGCGGCGAGGCGGCCGGCGGGTCCGCGCCGCGGCGCGCGCCGGACGATGACCTCGACGAGCGCCCAGGCGGCGAGCCACAGCGCCACGCAGCCGGACCAGCCGAGCGCGCTCACCGCCCGCCCCCGAAGCGGCGGAGCACGAGCGCCTCGGCGCCCGACACCAGGCCGACCAGGGCGGCCCCGCAGGCGGCCGCGACCAGCAGCGCCGCCCAGATCTGCACCGTCTGGCCGTAGTAGGACCCGGCGAGCAGGCGGGCGCCGAGGCCGCCGTCCTCGCTCTTGGTGACCTCCGCCACGACCGTGCCGACGAGGCTCGCCGCGACGCCGACCTTGAGGCTCGCGAACAGGAACGGCAGGCTCGCGGGCAGCCGCAACAGCCGCAGCGTCTGCGCGGTGCGACGCCGAATAGGTCCGCATCAGGTCGAGGTGGAGCGGCTCGGGCGAGCGCAGGCCCTTGGCCATGCCGACCGCGACGGGAAAGAACGACAGATAGGCGGCGATCACGGCCTTGGGCCACAGGCCCGTCACCGAGACCTGGGCGAGGATGACCACGATCATGGGAGCCAGGGCGACGATCGGCACGGTCTGGCTCGCCACGATCCAGGGCATGAGACCGCGGTCGAGGCTGGGGATGTGGACCACGAGCAGGCTCAGCCCGAAGCCCACGAGGCTGCCGAGAGCGAAGCCGAGCGCCGTCGCCTCGAGGGTCACGCCGGCGTGGAAGACGAGCGAGCGTTTGGAGGTGGGCGCCACGCCGAAGACGGTGTGGCCGATCTCGGCCGCGATCTGGTGGGGTGCCGGCAGGCGCGGGTGGCCCTGCGACCAGGTGCCCGCCACGAGATCCGACCAGCCGGCATCCGGCGTCCCGGCGGTCTCGAAGGCCTGCCGCTGCAGGTCGGCGTTCAGCGCCACCGCCGCCCCGTACCACAGCACCAGGATGACCAGCACGACGGTGGCGACGGGCCCGATGGCGGCGGCGGCCCGGCGCAGCGCCGGTGCGAGCCGCGACGGTCGCGTTCGCCTTGCCGGTCCGCAGGCCGCCGGCCGCCTCAGTCGACATAGGCGTGGCCGGCGCGCAGCCCCTCCCTGACGCGATGCGCGACGCGCAGGAACTCGGGCGTCTCGCGGATGTCGAGCGTGCGGTCGCGCGGGAAGTCGCAGGCGACGATGTCCTGCACCCGCCCCGGCCGCGGCGACATGACGACGATGCGGGTCGACAGGAACACCGCCTCCGGGATCGAGTGGGTGACGAAGACCACGGTCTTGCCGGTCCTGTCCCACAGGCGCAGCAGCTGGTCGTTGAGCTTGTCGCGCACGATCTCGTCGAGGGCGCCGAAGGGCTCGTCCATCAGCAGCAGGTCGGGATCGAAGGAGAGCGCGCGGGCGATGGAGGCGCGCTGCTGCATGCCGCCCGAGAGCTGCCAGGGGAACTTGTTGCCGAACCCCGACAGGTTGACGAGATCGAGCCCGGCCTCGACGCGCCGCCGCCGCTCCGCGCGGTCGAAGCCCATGATCTCGAGCGGCAGGGCGACGTTGCGGCCGACGCTGCGCCACGGGTAGAGCGCCGGGGCCTGGAACACGTAGCCGTAGCAGCGCTTGAGCCGCGCATCGCGCGGGCTCATGCCCTTGACGGTGAGGGTGCCGGACGTCGCCGTCTCGAGGTCGCCGATGAGGCGCAGCAACGTCGTCTTGCCGCAGCCCGACGGGCCGATCAGCGACACGAACTCGCCCGGGCGGATCGTGAGGTCGATCCGCGACAGCGCCTCGACGGGGCCGTCGGCGGTCTCGAAGACGAGCGAGAGGCCGGAGGCCGCGACGGCCGCCGTGGTGTCGGCGTGCGGGGCGGCGCGCGATGTCCATCAGCGGACGACCGCCTTCGGCGCCGTGAGGTCGTTGAAGCGCCGCAGCGCCAGCGCCTCGGAGGGGAAGGGCCGGCGCGGCACGAACCGGCCCCGGCCGGGCTCGCCCAGCACCTTGCCGGCCTCGGCGACGACCTCGCCGCGCGACAGCACCGTGCGGGGCAGGCCCTCGCAGACGACCCCCTCGAAGACGTTGTAGTCGATGGCGGAGACCTGGGTCGCGGCCGAGATGGTCTTGCGGGCCTTCGGGTCCCAGACCACGAGGTCGGCGTCCGCCCCGACCTCGACCGAGCCCTTGCGGGGATAGAGGTTGAGGATCCGGGCGATGTTGGTCGACGTGACGGCCACGAACTCTTCCGGCGTCAGCCGCCCCTCGCCGACGCCGCGGGTCCAGAGCACCGGCATGCGGTCCTCGAGCCCGCCCGTCCCGTTGGGGATGCGGGTGAAATCGGACCGGCCGAATCGCTTCTGCTCGGTCGTGAAGGCGCAATGGTCGGTCGCCACAACCTGGAGCGAGCCCGCCCGCAGCCCGTTCCACAGGTCGTCCTGGTTGGCCTTGTCGCGGAACGGGGGCGACATCACCCGCCGCGCCGCGTGGTCCCAATCCGGATGGAGGTATTCGGTCTCGTCGAGAACGAGGTGCTGGATCAGCGGCTCGCCGTAGACCCGCTGCCCGCCGGCCCGCGCCCGGCGGATCGCCTCGTGGGCCTCGATCGAGGACGTATGCACCACGTAGAGCGGCACGCCCGCCTGACGGGCCAGCATGATGGCGCGGTTGGCGGCCTCGCCCTCGACGGCGGGCGGGCGGGAATAGCCGTGGCCCTCGGGTCCCGTGATGCCGGACGCCAGCAGTTCGGCCTGCAGCGCCGCGACGACGTCGCCGTTCTCGGCATGGACCAGCGGCATGGCGCCGAGTTCGGCGCAGCGCTTGAACGAGGCGAACATCTCCTCGTCGTTGACCATCAGGGCGCCCTTGTAGGCCATGAAGTGCTTGAAGGTGGTGACGCCCTTGGCCACGACCGCCGCCATCTCGTCGCGGACCGCGTCCGACCAGGAGACGATGCACATGTGGTAGGCGTAGTCGGTCGCCGCCGTGGCGGAGCGGCGGTCCCAATCCGCCCAGGCGTCCATCAGCTTCTGGCCGCGCGACGGGATGCAGAAATCCACCACCATCGTGGTGCCGCCCGCGAGGGCGGCGCGCGTGCCCGACGCGTAGTCGTCCGCCGTGGTCGTGCCCATGAAGGGCATTTCGAGATGGGTGTGCGGGTCGATGCCGCCCGGCATGACGAGGCAGCCCGTGGCGTCGACCGTGGTGTCGCCCGCGAGGTTCGGGCCCACGGCCGCGATGCGACCCTGCTCGATCAGAACGTCGGCGGGAAAGCTCCGCGCCGCCGTCACCACCGTGCCGCCCCTGATCACCGTCGACATCGTCGCCTCCCTCGCTTCGTCATCGCGGATGCCGCGGCCGACGGCCCGGCAGCGGTTCCGCCCGTTCCGGCCCGACCGTCAGGCGACGATCTCGGCCGTCTCCAGCACCGCCCGCATCAGCACCTGCGCGCCGGCGCTCGCCCAGGCGGGCGAGATGTCTTCGGACTCGTTGTGGCTGATGCCGCCCACGCAGGGCGTGAAGATCATGGCGGTCGGCGCCACGCGGGCGATGTAGCAAGCGTCGTGCCCGGCGCCCGAGACGATGTCGCGGTGGCTGAACCCGCACTGCTCGGCGGCCCGGCGCACCGCCGCCACGCAGCCGTCGTCGAAAGGCACGGGCGGGTACTCGAACACCTGCTTGATCTCCGCTTCGAGGCCCGCCGCCGCCGCGATGGCGGCGATGCCGTCGCGCAGGGCGGCGTCCATGGCGCCGAGCACGGCCGCCTCGGGGTGGCGGAACTCGCAGGTCAGGAAGACCTGGCCCGGGATGACGTTGCGCGACCCCGGAAAGGTCTGGAGCAGGCCGACGGTCGAGACCGCCAGGGGCGGATGCGCGAGGCCGATTCGGTTCACGAGGTCCACCACGCGGGCGGCGCCCACCAGGGCATCGCGGCGGCGCGCCATGGGGGTCGAGCCCGCATGGCTCTCGAACCCGGTCAGCGTCACCTCGAACCAGCGCTGGCCCTGGCCATGGGTGACGACGCCGATCTCGATGCCCTCGTCCTCGAGGATGGGCCCCTGCTCGATGTGGAGTTCGAACATGGCCCGGATGGCCCGTCCGCCGCAGGGAACGTCGCCCTTGAAGCCGATCCGCTCGAGCTCGTCGCCGAGCCTTTTGCCGTCGCGGTCGGCAATCGCGTAGGCCTCCTCCAGCGTATAGGCGCCGGCGAAGACGCCGGACGCCACCATGGCGGGAGCGAAGCGGGAGCCTTCCTCGTTGGTCCAGTTGGCCACCTCGATCGGGTGGCGCGTGCGGATGTTGAGGTCGTCGAGCGACCGCAGCACTTCGAGGCCCGCCAGGACGCCGAGCACGCCGTCGAACTTGCCGCCGGTCGGCTGGGTATCGAGATGGCTGCCCATCATCACGGGCGGCAGGCCGTCCTCGGTGCCGGCCCGGCGCGCGAACATGTTGCCCATGGCGTCCACCGTCAGGGCGAGGCCGGCCTCGGCGCACCAGCGGGCGAAGAGCTCGCGTCCCTGCCGGTCGACGTCCGTCAGGGTCAGCCGGTTGCAGCCGCCCTTCGGCGTGCCGCCGATCTTCGCCATGTCCATCAGGCTGTCCCACAGGCGCGCGTCGTCGATGCGAACGTTGGACAGATCTGGCATGAGGGGTCTCGCGACGTTGCGTGCCGCGGAACCGCGGCGCATCTGCGTCAAGTTAGCGTCACTTTTTCCAATCGGTCAAACCATCATGTCCTCGCGAAACACCAGGCCGGACAGGACCTCGGCGGGCCGCGCCACGCTGGAGGAGACCATCCTGCGGGCCGCCGAGGCGGAGTTCGCCGAGAAGGGTTTCGAGGGCGCGACGACGAGCGCGATCGCGGCCCGCGCGGGCCTGCCCAAGGCCAACCTCCACTACTACGTCTCGACCAAGGAGGCCCTCTACCGGCGCGTGGTGGAGGGCGTGCTCGACGCGTGGCTCGGCGCGGCCCGCAGCTTCGACGACGGGGCGCCCGCCCCCGAGGCTCTCGCCCGCTACATCGAAGGCAAGATGGACCTCGCGCGCGAGCGCCCGCTCGGCTCGCGCATCTTCGCCCGCGAGGTGATGCGCGGCGCACCGGTCATCCAGGACTTCCTCGACACGACGCTGGCCGCCTGGGTCAAGGCGCGCGGCGCCATCGTGGAGCGCTGGATCGCGGAGGGGCAGCTGCGCCCGCTCGACCCCAAGGTGCTGTTCTTCATGATCTGGGCCGCGACGCAGCATTATGCCGACTTCGCCCACCAGATCGCCGCCCTGAACGGGGGAGCGCCGCTCGACGACGCCGGATTCGCCGCCGCCAAGCGCCAGGTCGTCGCGACGCTGCTCGGCGGGATCGCACCCCTGCCGTCCCACGAGGCCCCGGCGCCCCGCGCCCCGAGTGACAGCGCCCGCGATCCCGCGTAATCCTGTGTAGCAAGCGGTCGGGAGACGTCCACCATGCGGTTGAGTGCACGCAATCAGTTGAAGGGCACGGTCGTCGAGGTCACCAAGGGCCAGACGACCGCTCACGTGCGGATCGACATCGGGGGCGGCGTCATCGTGACGGCCTCGGTCACCAACGAGGCCGTCGACGACCTCGGTCTCAAGGCTGGCGTCGCCGCCCACGCGGTCATCAAGGCGTCGGACGTCATGGTGGCGGTCGACTGACATGACGCGCCACGGTCTCCCGCACCCGGCCGCCCTCGCGCTCCTCGCCGGCCTCGCCTCCGTCCAGGCCGCCGGCGCCCAGGACGCGAGCGGCTGCGCCCGTTTCAAGTGGCCGGTCGATCGCGAGCGCTCGGCGTTCGGGACGCCGGGTCTCCAGGTCGTGACGGAGGGCAAGCCCCTGCCCGGCATCATGGACCCGGCGATCGTTCAGCTGAAGCCGGTCGCCGAGGCCGTGTTCGAGCGCCCGCCCGGCCGCAAGCCGCGGGACGGAAGCTTCGGGGCGGCCATCAAGACCCCGCCGCTGGCGGTCGCGGGGGTGTACCAGATCACCATCTCGGACAATGCCTGGATCGACGTCATCCAGAACGGCCGCGAGGTGCGGTCCTCGGCCTTCTCGGCCGAGACGGGTTGCCCCAACGTGCGCAAGAGCGTGCGGTTCTCGCTCGCCGCCGGGCAGGCCACCGTGCAGATCAGCGGCGCCGCCGCGGACAGCATCAAGCTGGACCTCCTCCCGGCCCTCTGAAACCGCGGGAACATGCGCGGATGCCGACCGTTCTCCTTCCCGTTCCGGACGGAGACCCCCGATGAGCCATGACGGCGAGACCGGCCGCGGCGACCACGGGCCGGGCCGGGGCGGGGAGCGCGCAACCCGGACGCGGGGGAGAAAAGAATGACGGAGCTCGCCGGACGGGTGGCCTGGGTGACGGGCGCGGGCAGCGGCATCGGCGAGGCCGCGGCCCTGGCGCTGTCCGGCGCGGGGGCCACGGTGGTGCTGACCGGACGGCGGCCGGAGCCTCTCGCCGCCGTGGCGGGCCGGATCTCGGCGGGCGGCGGCACGGCCGTCGCGATGCCCGGCGACCTGACGAGGCCCGACACCGCGGGGGAGATCGTCGCCGCCATCCTGCGCCGCTTCGGCCGGCTCGACCTTCTCGTCAACAACGCCGGGCTGAACATCGCGGCCCGTGCCTGGTCCGACCTCACGCCCGCGTCGATCGACACCGTGCTGCAGGGCAACCTGTCGGCGGCCTTCTATTGCGCGGCCGCCGCCCTGGCCCCGATGCGCCAGGCGCGTGACGGCGTGCTGATCCACACCGCGTCCTGGGCCGGCAAGTTCATCAGCCCGATCAGCGGGCCCGCCTACACGGCGGCGAAACATGCCGTGGTGGCCATGAGCCAGAGCATCAACGTCGAGGAATACCGGAACGGCATCCGGTCGACCGCCGTCCTGCCGGCCGAGGTCGCCACCCCGATCCTCGACAAGCGGCCGGTGCCGCCCGGGCCCGAGCAGCGCGCCGCCATGCTGCAGCCGGAGGACCTCGGCGCCCTCGTCCTGTTCATCGCCACCCGCCCGGCCGGCGTCTGCCTGAACGAGGTCACGATCAGCCCGACCCTGAACCGGATGTACGGCGCCGGATAGGCCCGCTCAGCCCGAGACGCGGCCGAAATCGGCGACGCCCTGCATGGTCCGGCGGAGGGCCGAGAGCAGGCGCAGGCGGTTGGTGCGCAGGGCCGGATCGTCGGCGTTGACCGTGACGTCTTCGAAGAACCGGTCGACCGGCGCGCGCAGCGCGGCGAGCGCCCGCATGGCACCGGCGAAGTCTTCCGCCGCCGTGCGCTCCGCCGCCTCGCCGCCGGCGCGCGCCAGGGCCTCGCCGAGGGCGCGCTCCTCGGGCTGTTCCAGGCGGGCGGGGTCGTAGAGGTCGTCGAAGGCCCCGGCGCCGTCGCGCTTCTCCTCGGCCCGGAGGATGTTGGCGGCACGGCGGTAGCCGGCGAGGAGGTTCCTGCCGTCCTCGGTGTCGAGGAACGAGCCGAGGGCCTCGACGCGGCGGACGATCAGCACGAGGTCGTCCTGACCCGGCAGCGCGAAGACGGCGTCGATGAGGTCGTGCCGAGCGCCCTTGTCGCGCAGATAGACCTTCAGACGGTCGGCGAAGAAGCCCATGAGGTCGAGAGCCCGGCGATGGGCGATCTCGGCCGCCTCGATCCAGCGCGCGTCCAGCGCCGGAGAGAGTTCGGCCGCGAGGGCGACCGCGGCGTTGAGCGCCGGGTCGCGCAGCGTCCGCGACAGCAACTCGCGCGCCTGGGACACCCGGAGGTCCTCCTCGGCGAAGTGGCGCGTCGTGAAGCTCAGGCCGTGCAGGGTCAGGTCGTGCCGCAGCCGCAGCCGCAGCCCGTTCTCGATCACGATGCGGATCACGCCGAGCGCGGCGCGGCGCAGCGCGAAGGGGTCCTTGGAGCCCGTCGGCTTCTCGTCGATGGCCCAGAAGCCGATCAGCGTATCGAGCTTGTCGGCCAGCGCGACGGCGATCGAGACGGGGTCGGCCGGCACGCGGTCCGAGGGACCCTGGGGGCGGTAATGGTCTTCCAGGGCCGCCGCGACGGCGGGGGTCTCGCCCTGGTGCGCCGCGTAGTAGCGGCCCATCAGCCCCTGAAGTTCGGGGAACTCGCCCACCATGTCGGAGACGAGGTCGGCCTTGGCCAGCACGGCGGCGCGCTCGGCCTCGCCGAGATCGGCGCCGACGTCGCCCGCGATCTCGCGCGCCAGGGCCGCGATGCGGCGGACGCGCTCGCCCTGCGTGCCGAGCTCCTCGTGGAACACGATGCTGTCGAGCTTCGGCACCCGGTCGGCGAGCTTCACGCCGAGGTCGGAGGTCCAGAAGAAGCGCGCGTCGGACAGGCGGGCCCGCACCACGCGTTCGTTGCCGGCCACGATGGCGGCGCCCCCGTCCGACGCCAGGATGTTGGACACGAGGACGAAACTGTCCGCCAGCGTCCCGTCGGGCTTCCGGGTGACGAAGCACTTCTGGTTGGCGCGGATCGTGGCGCGGATCACCTCCGGGGGGATCTCCAGGAAGGCCGGGTCGAAACGCCCGATCATCACCACCGGCCATTCGACGAGGCCGGCCACCTCGGCGAGCAGCGCCTCGTCCTCCACGACTTCGAGGCCGCGCGCGAAGGCGAGGTCGCGCGCCTCGTGGCGGATGATGTCGGCGCGCCGGGTCGCGTCGAGCACGACCTTGGCGGCATGGAGCGCCGGCACGTAATCGTCGAAGCGGCGCACCTTGATGGAGCCGGGCGCCATGAAGCGATGGCCGCGCGTCTCGTCGCCGGCGACGATGCCGTCGACCGTGAAGGCCACCACCTCCGGGTCCTCGGTCTCGGCGCCGAACGTGCACAGGATCGACTGGAGCGGCCGCACCCAGCGCAGGGCCTCGGGCGCGGTCGAGCCCCTGCCCCAGCGCATGCTCTTCGGCCAGGGGAAGGCGCGGATGATCCCCGGGAGCAGGTCGGCCACCACCTCGGCCGTGGCGCGCCCGGCGCGGTGGATATGGGCCACGTAGAGGCTGCCCTTCTTGTCCTCGACGACCCTGGCATCGGCGATCGACGCGAGGCCGGTGCTCTTGAGGAAACCCTGGATGGCGCCCTCGGGCGCGCCGACGCGCGGACCCTTGCGCTCCTCGTGGACGTCGGGCTGGCGGGCGGGGAGGCCCGCCACCTGCAGGGCGAGGCGCCGCGGCGTCACGAAGGCTTCGGCGCCCTCGTAGAGCAGGCCCGCGGCGACGAGCGCATCGGTGACGAGGCGTTTGAGATCGGCCGCGGCGCCGGCCTGCATGCGGGCCGGGATTTCCTCGGAGAACAGTTCGAGCAGGAGGTCGGGCATCGGGCGTCTTCTACGGGCGGGCAGGATACGGAGTGGCCGCATGGGACCGGGAGGGCGTGCCGCGTCCGGGCCTGGCGGTCCGGGGCAGGTGGATCGGCGTCAGGCGCCGCCACCCGCCGTCTGCAGCCAGGCCGCGCCGCAGGCCTTGGCGAGCTCGCGCACCCGCAGGATGTAGCTCTGGCGCTCGGTGACCGAGATCACGCCGCGCGCGTCGAGCAGGTTGAACAGGTGCGAGGCCTTGATGGTCTGGTCGTAGGCGGGCAGCGCCATGGCGTGGCGCCGGTCGATCGCATCGGGTGCGCCCTTCTCGAGCAGAGCGCGCGCCTCGCCCTCGGCGTCCTTGAAATGACTGGAACAGCAGCGCCGTGTCGGCATACTCGAAATTGAAGCGCGAATATTCCTGCTCGGCCTGCAGGAACACGTCGCCGTAGGTGATGCGGGCGTCGCCGTCGAGCCCGTTGAAGTTGAGGTCGTAGATGTTCTCGACACCCTGGACATACATGGCGAGACGCTCGAGCCCGTAGGTCAGCTCGCCCGAGACCGGCGAGCATTCGACGCCGCAGACCTGCTGGAAATAGGTGAACTGCGACACTTCCATGCCGTCGCACCAGCATTCCCAGCCGAGCCCCCAGGCGCCGAGGGTCGGGCTTTCCCAATCGTCCTCGACGAAGCGGATGTCGTGCAGCGCGAGGTCGATGCCGATGGCGGCGAGCGAGCGCAGGTAGAGGTCCTGCAGGTCCGGCGGCGACGGCTTCAGGATCGCCTGGAACTGGTAATAGTGCTGGAGCCGGTTGGGGTTCTCGCCGTAGCGCCCGTCCTTGGGGCGGCGCGAGGGCTGAACGTAGGCGGCCCGCCAGGGCCTGGGCCCGAGCGCCCGCAGCGTCGTGGCCGGATGGAACGTGCCGGCCCCGACCTCCATGTCGTAGGGCTGGAGCACGACGCAGCCCTGCCCGGCCCAGAAGCGCTGCAGCGCCAGGAGCAGGCCCTGGAAGCTGCGGCGCGGGTCGAGCGCGGCATCGGAGGTGGCGGCGGGATCGGTCTGTGTCACCGGCGTGGCGTTTCGGTCGAAGGACATGGCGTGGCACTAGCATGCCGCGCCGTCCCCCGCCAGCCGCGGGCGCGACGGGCCGCTTTGTCCTATAAGGCTCTGGCCTGGCTCTTTGGACCCTTCCTCGCCGATGCGCTTCCTGATCCTGATCCTCATCGGGCTCGGTCTCCTCTCCGGCCCCGCGGGCGCGGCCGAGGCACCGGCCCGCTCGCCTGCCGCGGCCGAGGCGCCCGCGACGACCGACAAGCTGCGATTGCTGCTCGACCTCGTCCAGGACCAGGACCTCAGGGCGGCGATCGAAGCCCGCCGGACCGCGCCGGCGCCGGGGCCCGTGGCCGACACCATGGCGGGCGGGCTCGGCGCCGACCTGCAGCACCTGCGCCTCCACCTCGTGGCGCTGGCCCAGGCCGTGCCGCGCCTCGCGGGCGAGTTCGGGACGGCCCGGTCGATGCTGGGCGACATGCTGGGCCGCGGCGACGCCCTGAGCCTCGGCCTGTTCCTGCCGCTGTTCGTCGCGCTGGGGTTCGGCGGCGAGTGGCTGTTCAGGATCAACACGCGCCGGTTCGGGCGCTGGCTGCTCGCCCTGCCCCTCGACACGGTGCGCGAGCGCATCTCCGCCGTCTTCGCCCGCTTCGCCTACGGGCTCGGCCTCATCGCCTCCTTCGCGCTCGGCAGCATCGGCGCCATGCTGCCCTTCGACTGGACGGCGACGTTCAAGCAGGTGCTGCTGGCGCTGCTGCTCGCCGCGCTGATCACGCGCCTGTCCGCCGTGGTGGGGCGCTTCCTGCTCGCCCCGGGCGCGCCGCGGTTCCGCGTCGTGCCGGTCGACACGGCCGCGGCGACCTACCTGTTCCACCGGCTCGTCGCCGCCGGACTGCTGTTCGGCATCGGCTCGCAGCTCGTGACGCTGCTGGTGCCCTTCGGCTTCGACGCGATCTCGCAGGAGCTCTGCCGCGACATCGTCGAGGCCCTGGCTCTGCTGCTCGGCCTCGCCACCGTCGCGGCCTATCCGCGCGGCAGCCATTTCGGGGTCGAGGGGCGGGACCCGGCCTCGCCGCCGCATGTCGAATGGCGGCGGCTGCGGGCCGGCTGGGTGCGGCTCGGCCTGTCGCTGACGATGGTGCTGCTGTGGTGCTTCGCGGTCGCCGAGGCGGCGACCGCCTTCTGGGTGCTGCTCTTCGCCATCGGCGGCCCCTTCACGGTCCTCGTGACGCAGCGGTCGATCCGGCACGTCATGCGCCCGACCGAGGTGCCGGACGGGCTCGGCCCCTCAAACGGCCTCCTCGTGGTGTTCCTCGAACGCGGGGTGCGCACGCTGATGATCGTGGGCGCCGCCGCCCTCCTGGCCCATGTCACGGGGCTCGATGTCACCTCTCTCGCCATGCACGACACGCTCGCGACCCGCATCACGCGCGGCGTGATCGGCGTCGTCGTGGTGGTCCTGGTGGCGGACTTCCTGTGGCACGTCATCGTGGCGGTGATCGACCGCAAGCTCGCCGTGTCGCTCGACATCGGCGAACCCGCCGATGCCCCGGGCCATGCGGCCCGGCTGCAGACCCTGCTGCCCATCACGCGCAACCTGTCGCTGGCGGCTCTCGCCACCATCGCCGGCACCATGGTGCTGGCGGCCCTCGGGGTCGAGATCGGCCCCCTCATCGCCAGCGCCGGCGTCGTCGGCGTGGCCATCGGGTTCGGCGCCCAGACGCTGGTCAAGGACATCATCTCGGGGATCTTCTACCTCGTCGACGACGCCTTCCGGATCGGCGAATATATCCAGAGCGGCACCTACAAGGGCACGGTCGAGAGCTTCAGCCTGCGCTCGGTGAAGCTGCGCCACCAGCGCGGCGCGCTCTACACCATTCCGTTCGGCACCCTCGGTGCGGTGCAGAACCTCAGCCGGGACTGGGTGGTGGACAAGATCCGGCTCAACGTGCGCTATGATTCGGACCTCGAGCAGGTGCGCAAGATCATCAAGCGCATCGGCGAATCACTCGCCGCGGATCCGGAGCTCGGCCCGGGCATCATCAAGCCCATGAAGCTGCAGGGCGTCGCGCAGTTCGGCGATTACGCCGTCCAGCTCCAGACCAAGATGACGACCGTGCCGGGCGACGTGCAATTCGCCTCGCGCCGGCGCGCCCTGCTGCTGATCAAGGAGGCGTTCCAGGAGCACGGCATCGGATTTGCCTTGCCGACCGTCCAGGTTTCGGGCGAAGGCTCGGAGGGCGCCGCGGCGCAGAACGCGTTGACGCTGGTCAAGGCGGCCGAGGCGACCGCCGCGGAGTGATTCAGGTAAGGCCGGTTCCGGCTTGTTTCAGGAGGCCGGGACCCCGCGCATGATCTTCTCCCTGCTGTTCACCCGCCGCTTCGCACCGTTGTTCTGGAGCCAGTTCTTTTCGGCGTTCAACGAGAACCTGGTCCGCAACATGCTGGCCATGATCATCCTGTTCAAGGTCGGCGCCGACAACGCGGGCCCGCTCGTCACGCTGGCGCTGGCGGCCTTCATCCTGCCGTCCCTCGTCTTCTCGGGCCTCGGCGGCCAGCTCGCCGACAGCAACGACAAGGCGCGGGTGGCGCGCTGGCTCAAGCTCGCCGAGATGCTGGTCCAGGGGATCGCGGCCGCCGGCTACTGGTACAATTCCATCGTGGCGCTCTACGGGGCGCTGTTCCTGCTCGGTTTCATCGCGACGCTCTACACGCCCATCAAATACGGCATCCTGCCCGACCACCTGCGGCGCCAGGAACTCACGGCCGGCAACGCGCTGGTGGAAGGCGCGGGATTCGTCGCGATCCTGCTCGGCCTCGCGGCCGGCGGGCTCACGGGGCTCGAAGGCATCTCCCGGCCCGTGGTGGTCCTGGAACTCGTGGCCGTCGCGGTCCTGTGCCTCGTCTCCACCTGGTTCATCCCCGCCGCGCCCTCCTCGGTGCCGGACCTCAGGATCCGCCGCAACCTGGTCGGCTCCACGTTCTCGCTGATCGCCGACCTGCGGCGCGACCGGCGCATGTGGGTGGGTGCCCTCGGGTCGAGCTGGTTCTGGCTCAGCGGCTCGGTGTCGCTGGTCCTCGTGCCGGTGGTGGTCAAGCAGCGCATCGGCGCCGGCGTCGAGGTCGAGACCGCGCTCAGCCTGTTCTTCGCCGTCGGGGTCGGGGTCGGGTCGCTGCTCGCGGGCTGGCTGTCGCGCGGCCGGATCGTGCTCAAACACGCGCCCTGGTCGGTCGCCTTCATGGGCCTGTTCCTGCTCGACGCGGGCTGGTCGACCGCGGCGGTCGCGGACGCGACCCGGCCGCTGTCGCTCGGCGAGTTCCTGCACAGCGGCTCGGGGCTGCGGCTGGTCTTCGACCTCATGGGCCTCGCCTGCGCGGGAGGGCTGTTTTCGGTGCCGGTCTTCTCGGCCGTCCAGTCCTGGGCGGCGCCGGAGCGGCGCGCCAGGGTGGTGGCGGGCGTCGGCGTCCTCAACGCGCTGTTCATGGTCATCGGCGCCGGCGTCACGGCGGCCCTGCAGACGCCGTGGATCGCCGTGCCGAACCCGGTCCTTCTCATCGGGCTCGGGGCCGCGAACCTCGGGGCCGCAGTCTACTTCTACCGCAACCTGCCCGATGCCGCGGCCTCGGATCGGGGCGCGCTGCCGGCCGACGCCGTCGTCCGGCCCGGCGAGTGAACCATAAAGGGCGACACCGGGGCGCAGTGGACAAAGCCTCGGAACACGCCTCGTCTGGCACCGTCGACGTTTCACCGGCGCGGCCCGCCGCACAGCCTCGCGGCCCGGCGGTCCCGTGACGTCTCTCTTCCGTCTCGTTTCAGGGAGCCAGCCGATGCGCAGCGACCAGGGCCAACCCGTCCGCCTGTCCGATTACCGCGTCCCCGACTACCTCGTCGACGCCGTGGCACTCGACATCCTGCTGCACCGGACCGCGACCCGCGTCCGGGCGACGTTGAAGCTGCGGCCGAATCCCGCCGGCGTCGCGGGGGCGCCGCTGCACCTCGACGGCGACGAGCTCGTGCCCACCGCCATCGCGCTCGACGGCGCCGCGCTCCCCCTGTCCTGCGCCACGGCCGAGCGGCTGACGATCCTGGATCCGCCGCAGAGGGTCTTCACGCTCGAGATCGAGACGCTGCTCGACCCCTCCGCCAACACCAAGCTGATGGGGCTCTACCGCTCCGGCTCGGCCTATTGCACGCAGTGCGAGGCCGAAGGGTTCCGGCGCATCACCTACTACCTCGACCGGCCGGACGTGTTGTCCGTGTTCACCACGCGCATCGAGGGCACGCGCCAGGAGACGCCCGTGCTGCTCGGCAACGGCAACCCTGTGGCGCGCGGCGAGGTGCCGGGGACGGACCGGCACTATGCCGTCTGGCACGACCCGCATCCCAAGCCCGCCTATCTCTTCGCCGTCGTGGGCGGGCGGCTCGACGCGCTGGAGGACGAGTTCGTGACCAGCGAGGGACGGCGTGTCGCCCTCGCCATCTACGTCGAGCCCGGCAAGGTCAACCAGGCCGGCTATGCCATGGACGCGCTGAAACGCTCGATGCGCTGGGACGAGGAGGTGTTCGGGCGCGCCTACGACCTCGACGTGTTCAACATCGTCGCCGTGTCGGACTTCAACATGGGCGCCATGGAGAACAAGGGCCTCAACATCTTCAACGACAAATACGTCCTGGCCTCGCCCGAACTCGCGACCGACAGCGACTATGCCGGCATCGAGACCGTCATCGCGCACGAGTACTTCCACAACTGGACCGGCAACCGCATCACCTGCCGGGACTGGTTCCAGCTCAGCCTCAAGGAAGGCCTGACGGTCTTCCGCGACCACGAGTTCTCGTCGGACCAGCGCTCGCGCGCGGTGAAGCGCATCGCCGACGTGCGGGCGCTGCGGGCGCGCCAGTTCGCCGAGGACGGCGGGCCGCTCGCCCACAGCGTGCGTCCGGACTCCTACCTCGAGATCAACAACTTCTACACGGCCACCATCTACGAGAAGGGCGCCGAGATCATCCGCATGTACCGGACCCTCGTGGGACCCGAGGCGTTCGACCGCGGCATGCAGCTCTACTTCGACCGGTTCGACGGCACCGCCGCGACGGTCGAGGACTTCCTGGGCTGTTTCGCCGACAGCGCAGGACGCGACCTCACGCAGTTCTTCCGCTGGTACGTCCAGGCCGGGACGCCGCGCATCGAGGCCCGCACGCATTACGACGCGGCGACGCGCGTCCTCACCCTGTCTCTCACGCAATCGACGCCCGAAACGCCCGGCCAGCCCGTGAAGGAGCCCTTCCTGGTGCCGATCAGCTTCGGGCTGGTGCGGCCCGATGGCGGCGAGCAGCCGGTCCGCACGCCGACGGGCTTTCGGCGCAGGAGACCGCACGGGGCGTCATCGAACTCGCCACGCCCGAGCGCGTCCTGCGCTTCGAGGACGTGGCGCCCGGCACCGTGCCGTCGCTGCTGCGCGGCTTCTCGGCCCCGGTCCGGCTGTCGACGGACGCGAGCGACGCCGACCTCGTGACGCTGATGACCCACGACCCCGACGCCTTCAACCGCTGGGACGCCGCCCAGCGGGTCCTGACGCGCCTGATCCTCGACGGGGTGCGCGGCGGCAATGCCGACCCGTCGGACATCAAGCGCGGCGCTCGCGGCCGCCGTCCGGGCCGGCGAAGCCGATCCCGCCTTCGCCGCCCAGGTCCTCAGCCTGCCGACGCGAGGGCGAACTCGCTCACGAGATCGGCCGGGACGTCGACCCGGACGCCGTCCATGAGGCCCGCGAGCGGGTCCGCGCCGCGATCGGCGGATTGCTGGCGCCCGAGTTCGACGCCGTCCTGGCGGGAGCCGGCGAGGCCGGGCCCTACGCGCCCGACGCGGCCAGCGCGGGTCGGCGCGCCTTCCGCAACACGGCCCTCGCCCTGCTGGCCGCCGGCGACCCGGCGCGGGGCGCCGAACTCGCGCGCGACGCAGTTTCGACGCGCGCCGACAACATGACCGACCGGCTGGCCGCCCTGTCGGTGCTGAGCCTCATCCCGGGCGAGGCGCGCGAGGCGGCGCTGGCCCGGTTCTACGACGGTCTACAAGCAGCACGCGCTGGTGGTCGACAAGTGGTTCGCCCTGCAGGCCTCGATCCCCGAAGCCGGCACGCTCGAGCGCGTGAAGCGCCTGATGGACCATCCGGCCTTCTCGCTCGCGGTGCCCAACCGGGTCTATGCGCTGATCGGCGCCTTCGGCGCGAACCCGACGCAGTTCAACCGGAAGGACGGGGCGGGCTACGACCTCGTGGCCGAGGTGACGATGCTGCTCGACGGCAAGAACCCGCAGGTCGCCGCGCGGATGCTGGGCGCCTTCCGCTCGTGGCGGCTGATGGAACCCGGGCGCCGGGCCCACGCCGAAGCGGCTCTCCGGCGAATCGCCGGGCGGCCGCCAGCTTTCGGCCGACGTCCGGGACATCGCGACACGATCCCTGGGTTGAGATCGTAGTCGACCACCATCGCGGTTCGCCACTGTGCCGGACCAGAAATCAAGCGAACTTTTCGATTCGGTCACAAATCTGTTTCTGGACAAATCGGTGTCATCCGAACCACATTGAGGCGGGTCTCGGAGATGCGGCACATCCCCTCGATCCGGAGGCCAGACGAGGGGGCGATCGATGGCGCGTGCGAACGCGCCAAACGGATCCGCGTATGCGGGGACGCTTGCAGGGGCTTGCCCGGGCACTGACGGAGCCGGGCCATCTCAGGATGGCCCAGTACGAACCGTGGCTGCGGCGCCTTGTCCCGCTGCTGGTGGCGGTCTTCATGACCGTGCTCGCGGTCGGCGCCGTCGTGCAATGTCGCGAAGCCCGAGACCGCGCCGTCAGCGATGCCGTCGGCGACCTCGAGATGGTGGCGACCCTCGCGGCCGACCAGCTCAATGCGGCGCTCGCCCGCCAGCCCAGCCTGAGACCGGCCGATGCGCTCGAAGGCCTCTTGCCGGGACGCGCCCTGGCGGCGGGCCGGCAGATCCTGATCTCCGACCTCGCCGGCAGGGTGGTGGCCGCGGTGCCGCCCCTGGCCGGGCACGTCAAAGTGCTGTCGGACCTGCTCGGGCCCGCCCAGCCGCTCACGGTCTTCGCCGACAAGGCCGGCGTGCTGCGCATCGATCTCGCCAATGGGCAGGACGTGCTCGCCGCGGTGCGGGCGCTGGCCGCGCCCTACGGCCAGATCGCCGTGATCCACCCCGTGACCGACCTGCTCACCGACTGGCGCTCGGCCTCGTTCCGGTCCGGCTTCCTGCTGTTCTCGACGGCCTTCGTGCTCATCGTGATCGCGACGGCCTACTTCTGGCAGACCAACCGCGCCGTCGAGGTCGAGGCCATCCATGCGCGCGTGCATGGGCGCATCGACACGGCGCTGAACCGCGGGCGCTGCGGCCTGTGGGACTGGGACCTCGCGCGCGGCCGCATCTACTGGTCGGCGTCGATGTACGCCATGCTGGACATGGAGGCGCGCTCCGCCTTCATGTCGTTCGGCGAGGTGAACGCCCTCATGCACCCGCATGACGGCGACCTGTCGCGGCTGGCCGAGACGGTGGCGGCCTCGCGGTCCAACGCCATCGACCACGTCTTCCGCCTGCGCAACGGCCGCGGCAGCTGGGTGTGGCTGCGGGCGCGGGCCGAACTGGTGCGCGAGGGCGTGGGGTCGGAACTGCATCTCGTCGGCATCGCGGTCGATATCTCGGACGAGAAGAAGATGGCCGAGCGCACCGCCACGGCGGACGTGCGCCTCAGGGACGCCATCGAGGCCATCTCGGAGGCCTTCGTGCTCTGGGACGCCGACAACCGCCTCGTGACCTGCAATTCCAAGTTCCTGGCGCTCCATGAGCTGCAAGCCCGACACCGTCCGGGTCGGCACGCCCTACGGCCAGCTGATCGCCCACGCGACCCCGCCGCTGATCCAGACGCAGAACTCGCTCGGCGAGAGCCCCAGGGGCGGCGCCCGGACCTACGAGGCCCAGCTCGGCGACGGCCGCTGGCTGCAGATCAACGAGCGGCGCACCAAGGACGGCGGCTACGTCTCGGTCGGCACCGACATCACGGCCCTGAAGCGCCACGAGGAGCAGCTCATGGATTCCGAACGCCGCCTGATGGCCACGATCGCCGACCTGCGCCGCTCCCGCCAGGCGCTCGAGACGCAGGCCCAGCAGCTGGCGGAACTGGCCGAGCGCCATGCCGAGAAGCAGGCGGAAGCCGAGAGCGCCAACCGCGCCAAGTCCGAGTTCCTGGCCAACATGAGCCACGAGCTGCGCACGCCGCTGAACGCCATCATCGGCTTCTCGGAGCTGATGGGCGCCGAAACCTTCGGGCCGCTCGGCAGCACGAAATACGTCGACTACGCGGGCGACATCGCGACCAGCGGCCGCTACCTGCTGGCGGTGATCTCGGACGTGCTCGAAATGGCACGGCTCGACTCGGGCCGCGTCCGCATCGAACCGAAGACGGTCGACGCCGCCGAGATGCTGCGCGCGAGCTTTGCCGAGGTCGGGGAGGCCGCCGCCGCCAAGTCCGTCGCCCTGATGGCCGACGTCGACGCCAGGACCTCGCTCCACGCCGACCAGGCGTCGCTGGACAAGATCCTGGCGGCGCTGATCGGCAATGCCGTGAAGTTCACCCGCGAGGGCGGGCAGGTCGGCGTCCGCGTCCGGCCCGCCAAGGGCGGCACCAACCTCTTCATCGAGGACGACGGCATCGGCATCGCGCCCTCGGCCCTCGCCATCATCGGCAAGCCGTTCACGCAGGCGGGCGCCACGATGAGCGACGGCATGAAGGGCTCCGGGCTCGGCCTCGCCATCGCGCGCTCCCTCGTCGAGATGCACGGCGGCTCGTTGCGGATCCGCTCGGTCCTGGGTCGCGGCACGATCGTGATGATCCACCTGCCCGGGCCGATCCGCCCGCCGGCGCCGCCCCGCCTCGCCTATGCCCGGGCGACCCCGATCGCCCCGGCCGCCACTCCGGTGGCCCGCCGCCCCGGCAAGCTCGCGCAGGGCTCCGTCGCCTGACCGCTGGCAGCGGCGCCTCTTAGGCGCCAGCGCCCCCTCAGGCGCCCGAGCCGAGCCTCGGCGCGGCCGGGGCCGGCCCCTCCGGGCGCGTCATCCGGTGAGACTCGGAAGGCGCCTCCGCGAGCGGCAGGCTGATCGTCACCCGCAGGCCCGGCGCGTGGTCGGACAGGCCGAGCGAGCCTCCGTGCAGCCCCGCGATGGCGACGGCGAGCGACAGGCCGAGGCCCGACCCGGGCCGGGACCGCGAGCCTTCGAGCCGCACGAACCGGTCCAGCACGCGGCTCCGGTCCGGCGCCGCGATCCCCTGCCCCCGGTCCGCCACGGCGATCTCGACCCGCTCCCCGACCCGCCGCACCGACACCGAGACTTCGCCCGGCGAGCCGTCGGCCGGCGCCCCGTATTTCAGGGCATTGTCGAGGAGGTTGGCGAGCGCCTGTCCGAGGAGCTCGCGGTTCATCCGCACCCTCAGGCCCGGCGTGACCGCGCACCGCAGGACGACGCCGGCCTCCTCGGCGGAGGGCTCGTAGAGTTCGACCACGTCGTCCACCACGGCGCCGACGTCGCCCTCGACGAGATCGTCGCGGCCGGCTCCGGCCTCGGCCCGGGCGATCATCAGCAGCGCGTTGAAGATGGCGATCAGACCGTCGGCCTCGCGGATCACCTTCTCCAGCGCTTCGCGCTGCCGGTCGGCGTCGCCCTCCGTGCGCAGCGCCTCCTCGGCGCTGTTGCGCAGGCGGGTCAGCGGCGTGCGCAGGTCGTGGGCGATGTTGTCCGACACTTCCCGCATCGACCAGCATCAGTCCGGCGATGCGGCCGATCATGGCATTGAGGTTCTCGGCCAGCCGGTCGAGCTCGTCGCCCGTGCCGGCGAGCGGCAGGCGGCGCGCGAGGTCCCCCGTCATGATGGACTTGGCGCTGGCGTTCATGGCGTCGATGCGGCGCAGGATGCGGAACGACATCACGAGGCCGCCCACGAGGCCCACCAGCATGACCCAGAACAGGGAGGTGAACAGCGCGTGGATCATGACGTCGCGCAGGTTCTCGCGCTCCTCGAGGTCGCGGCCCGACGAGGAGGCGGAAGCCGCTCGGCAGCAGGATCACCTGGGCGAGCGCGAGATGGGTGGCCCGCGCCTCGTTGCGACGCTCGTAGGTGATCTCGATCAGGCCGGGATGGTCGATCACGCCGGGCGGCAGCGTGGCGACGTTGCCGGCCAGCGGCTCGCCGGCGAAATTGGTGACGAGGTAGAGCGAGGAGCCCGGCTGATCGGTGCGCCGCTCGACGGTGGAGACGAGCTGCCGGATGCCGCCGGAATCGTATTGCTCGGTCAGCCCGTTGATCTCGGCCTCGATCGTCTGGCCGATCTGCGCGTCGAGCAGCTGGTTCACGTCCCAGTCGATGCCGCCCAGCACGACGCCGGCCCCGATGGCGAAGATCACGAGATAGGCCAGCGACAGCTTGAACGCCGTCGTCCGGAACAGCTTACCGACGATCGTCACGGATCATGTATCCCGCCCCGCGGACGGTGTGGAGCAGCGGCGCATCGGCACCCTTGTCGATCTTGGAGCGCAGCCGCGAGATGTGCACGTCGATGACGTTGGTCTGCGGATCGAAGTGGTAGTCCCAGACGTTTTCGAGCAGCATGGTGCGGGTGACGACCTGGCCGGCATTGCGCATGAGATATTCGAGCAGGCGGAACTCGCGCGGCTGGACCGGGATGTCCTTGCCGTTGCGCGACACCTTGTGGGCCAGGCGGTCGAGTTCGAGCGCGCCGACGCGGTAGACGCGTCGGCTCGCCGCTGTCGAGCGGCTTGCGGCGGGCCAGGATCTCGACGCGGGCGAGCAGTTCGGAGAAGCTGTAGGGCTTGGGGAGGTAATCGTCGCCGCCGGCCCGCAGGCCCTTCACGCGGTCGTCCACCTGGCCGAGCGCCGACAGGATCAGCACCGGCGTCTCGACCTTCTGGGTCGCGCAGACCGCCGATCAGCGACAGGCCGTCGAGCTTGGGCAGCATGCGGTCGACGACCAGCACGTCGTAGGCGCCGTCCTGCGCCATGGCGTAGCCCTGGAGGCCGTCGCCGGCGCACATCGACCGCGTGGCCGGCCTCGCCGAAGGCCTTGACGAGATAGCCCGAGGCCTCGGGATCGTCCTCGATCACCAGGATACGCATGCCGGTCGGGTTCCTCATCGGAGCGGGACTTCGAAACGTCGTCGAGCCCGCGGATGCCGGCCCGATGTGGGAGCGGCGCCGGACCGGCGTGGCGCCGCCTTCCGGAAACGGCAGACCGGACATGTCGTCCAGCCTGCCGTCCCTGTCCCGGGGTCCCGCGCCCCGGGGGGCGCTGGGGACGCGGGGTGACCCGGGAACCGCCCGCGTCAGCCGGCGTTCTGCGTCGACAGCGCCACGTAGCGGACGTTGTCGCCGGTCTTCACGCGGAGCAGGACCGCCTTGTGGCCGTCCTTCTTGGCGTCGGAGAGCGCCGCCGAGACGTCGGCCGGGCCGCGACACGGCCTTGCCGGCCGCTTCCAGGATCACGTCGCCCGTCTGCAGGCCCTTCTGGGCCGCGGCGCCGTCCGGATCGACGTCCGCCACCACGACGCCGGCTGCTGCCGGCGCCCGCCACCGAGGCGGCCGGCGCGAGCGTCAGGCCGAAGCTCGACAGCTTGGCCTTGTCATCCTGCGGCTGCGGGATCTCGGCCTTGGCCTGCTGCTCGTTCGGCAGCGTGCCGAGCGTGACGTCGACGGTCTTCTGGTTGCCCTCGTGCCAGACCGTCAGCGTCGACCTTCTTGTCCGGGCCCGAGGCCGGCGATCTTGCGCGACAGCTCCTTGCGGGCCGTCGACGGCATCGCCGTTCACGGCCGTGATCGACGTCACCCGACTTGATGCCGGCATCAGCCGCCGGCGACCCCTTCTGGGGCTCGGCCACGAGGGCGCCCTTGGTGTCCTTCAGGCCGAGCGATGTCGGCGATGTCGGCCGTGACGGGCTGGATCTGGATGCCGAGCCAGCCGCGCGCCACGGCGCCCTTGTCCTTGAGGTCCTGGATCACGCCTTGGCGACCTCGGTCGGGATGGCGAAGCCGATGCCGACGCTGCCGCCCGACGGCGAGAAGATCGCGGTGTTGATGCCGACGACCTGGCCCTCGGTGTTGAAGGTCGGGCCGCCCGAGTTGCCGCGGTTCACCGGCGCGTCGATCTGCAGGAAGTCGTCGTAGGGGCCGGCGCCGATGTCGCGGCCACGGGCCGAGACGATGCCGGCCGTGACGGTGCCGCCGAGGCCGAAGGGATTGCCGACCGCGATCACCCAATCGCCGACGCGCGGCACCGTGGAGGCCCACTGCACGAAGGGATAGTTGGCGCCGGACTTGACCTTGAGCAGCGCGAGGTCGGTCTTCTTGTCGGTGCCGACCACCGTGGCCGGCACGGTCTTGCCGTCCTGGAGCGCGACCTCGACCTCGGTGGCGTTCTCGACGACGTGGTTGTTGGTGACGATGTAGCCGTCCGACGAGATGAAGAAGCCGGAGCCCTGCGCCATGCCGGTGTGGGGATGGGGCTTCTGGCCGCCCATGCCGCCGCTGCTGGAACTGGCGGAAGAACCGCTCGAGCGGATCGCCCTTGGGCATGTTGCGGCATGGGCGGACGGACCGGCGTCGTCGCCGTCGTCCGCCGCCGACGTTCCGACCATCTTGACCTTCACGGAGACGACGGCCGGGCTGACGCGGTCGACGACATCGGCGAAGGAGCCGGGCGCGATCGTGCTGGGCGCGGGCTGGCCGGCGATCTGGGCGGCATGGGCCGGATAGGTCGACATCAGGCTCGGGGCGGCCACGGTGGCGCCGCAGCGCCGTGACGGCCACGGCACCGAGCAGGGCGGTGCGGATGGTCGGACGCTTGGTCATGGGAATCTAGCTCCTCGTCGTCGGGCGGCGCGGCCTCGTGCGCCGTCTGCATGAGGGCAAGATGGGGCCCCGCACCTTGCCTTGCCATTTCCCGGCGATGAAACTTTAGTAAGGTAGACGTAAGTTCGGGCCGAGGCGCGGCCGCTCAGGCCCGGGGTTCGGCCATCAGCGCATCGACCCGCGCCTGCTCGTCGGGCGTCAGCGGCCGGGGCGCGTCGCCGCCGCGCCGGCGGCGCAGCAGTGCCGCGCCAGCCCGAACAGCACGACGAGGACCGGCGTGCCCCAGAGCAGCAGCGTCGCGGGCTCGAACGGCGGCTTCAGCAGCACGAAGTCGCCGTAGCGACGCGACCAGATAGGCGCGGACCTGCGTCGTCGGTGTCGCCGGCCTTCAGCCGCTCGCGCACGATGCAGGCGCAGGTCGCGCGCCAGCGGGGCGGCGGAATCGTCGATCGACTGGTTCTGGCAGACGAGGCAGCGCAGTCCCTCCGAGATGCGCGCGGGCGCGCGCTTCGAGCGCGCGGATCGGGCAGGATCTCGTCGGGCTCGACGGCGCGGGCCGGGCCCGCCGCGCAAAGAGCGAGCAGGACCGCGGCGGCGAGCCGGGCGCGGGCGCTCATTCGGCCGGTCCGGGCAGCGCCGGAGGCTGGGCGATGCCGGCCCGCGGCCGCCGGACGGCGACGCCGATCCGCAGGCGCCGGTCCGACAGCGACAGCAGCGCCGCCGAGCGCCATGACGAGGGCGCCGAACCAGATCAGCGACACCAGCGGCTTCCAGAACATGCGCGCGTCGATCGACGCCGTCGGCGTGCTGGTCGCCGAGGCTGACGTAGACCTGGCCAGCCCGAGCGTGACGATGCCGGCCTCGGCGACCGTCTGCTGGCGCGTGGGAAGAAGCGCTTGGCCGGCGCGATCCGTGGCGACGACGCTGCCGCCGCGCCGGACCTCGGCCTCGCGCCACGGTCTCGGTGTAGTTCGGGCCCGGCCGCGGCGCGAGGCCGGTGACGACGACCTCGTAGGGACCGAGATCGACCGTCTCGCCCGGCTTGACGGCGACGATGCGCTCGACGCCCCAGCCGGTCGCCGCGAGGCCGAGCAGCGTGACGCCCGAGGCCCGGCATGGGCGAGGGCCGTGCCCCAGGCGGAGCGCGGCAGGCCCCGCGGCCCGCTCCAGCACGGCGCGCAGCGGCATGGCGCGCGGGCGCAGCCGCGAGCGCGACGTCGGTGAGCGCGCCGAGGATGATGTAGACGCGCGAGGCCGACGCCGAGCGGCGCCAGGACCGGGCCGCCGCGCGTTGCGCCGAGCAGCACCACGGCGACCAGGAGGCCGATGCCGGCCGCCGCCATCAGGCGCTGCGCCGCGCCGAGCAGGTCGCCGCGCTTCCAGGCCAGCGACTGGCCCGACCGGCACGGCCAGCAGCAGCGGCACGACGAGCGGCCCGAAGGTGAGGTTGAAGAACGGCGCGCCGACCGAGATCTTCTGGCCCGTCAGCGCCTCGAGCGCCAGCGGATAGAGCGTGCCGACCAGCACGGTGGCGCAGGCGGCCGACAGGAACAGGTTGTTGAAGCACCAGCGCCCCTCGCGCGACACCGGCGCGAACAGGCCGCCCGGCCTTCAGCAGCGGGCGCCCGCCAGGCGTAGAGCGCGAGCGAGCCGCCGATGAAGAGCGCCAGGATCAGCAGGATGAAGATGCCGCGCGTCGGGTCGCTGGCGAAGGAATGGACCGAGGTCAGCACGCCCGAGCGCACCAGGAAGGTGCCGAGCAGCGACAGCGAGAAGGTCAGGATGGCGAGGAAGATCGTCCAGACCTTCAGCGCCTCGCGCTTCTCCATCACGGCTGGCGCAGTGGAGCAGCGCCGTGCCGGCGAGCCAGGGCATCAGCGAGGCGTTCTCGACCGGATCCCAGAACCAGAAGCCGCCCCAGCCCGAGCGTGTAATAGGCCCAGTAGGAGCCCATCGCGATGCCGAGCGTCAGGAAGCTCCAGGCCAGCAGCGCCCAGGGGCGCACGAAGCGCGCCCAGCCGGCGTCGACCCGGCCCGTGATCAGGGCCGCGGCCGCGAAGGAGAAGACGATCGAGAAGCCGACATAGCCGAGGTAGAGCAGCGGCGGATGGATGGCGAGGCCGAGGTCCTGCAGGATCGGGTTGAGGTCCTGCCCCTCGAGCGGCGCCGGGACGACGCGGGCGAAGGGATCGCTGGTCAGCAGGATGAAGAGCAGGAACGCCGCGGCGATCCAGCCCTGCACGGCCAGCGTCGCGGACGCGCAGCACGATCGGGCATGCCGGGCCCGAAGCGCCGCCACGAGGCCGCCGAACAGCGCCAGGATCAGCACCCAGAGCAGCATCGAGCCCTCGTGGTTCCCCCAGACGCCGGCGATCTTGTAGATCGAGCGGCTTGGTCGAGTGGGAGTTCTCGACCACGTTGACGAGCGAGAAGTCCGAGGCGACGTGGGCCTCGGTCAGGCAGGCGAAGGCTGTAGGCGACGAGCGCCGAACTGCCCGAGCGACACCGGCACGGCGATGCCCATCAGCGTGGCATCGCGGCGCACGGCCCCCCAGAGCGGCAGGACTGGACTGCACCAGCGCCAGCGCGAGCGCCAGGACGAGGGCGTAATGGCCGGTCTCGACGAACATGGCGCGGCTCTCAGCGGAGGGCGGGAGCGGGGGCGGGCACCGCGGCGACGGGCTCGACCGCGGCCGAGGCCCCCTCGCGCCGCCACTCGCCGTTCTTCTTCAGCGCATCGGCGACCTCGCGCGGCATGTAGGTCTCGTCGTGCTTGGCCAGCACGCGAATCGGCGGCGAACAGGCCGGGTCCCGAGACCACGCCCTCGGCCACGACGCCCTGCCCTTCCCGGAACAGGTCGGGCAGCAGGCCGGTGTAGCGTGACCTGGACGTCGCGGCTGTTGTCCGTCACCGCGAAGGTCGACGGTGGCGTCGCCGACATGGGCGAGCGAGCCCTTCTCGACGAGGCCGCCGATCCGCAGCCGCGTGCCGGGCGCGGGCGCCTTCTCGGCGAACTCGCGTCGGACCGTAGAAGAACACGACGCTGTCGCGCAGCGCGAAGAGGGTCAGCCCGGCAGCGACGCCCGCGACGCCGAGCGCGCCGGAGATCAGGACGAGACGCCTGCGTCTTGCGACGCATGGCCTAGCTCTCCAGCCCGAGTTCGTGGGCGAGGCGGTCGAGACGCGCGAGCGTGCCCGGGTCGTCCGCCATGGCGTGGCGGGCGTCGGCGAGCGCCTTGCGTGGCCTTGTCGCTGTCCCCGAGCACCCGATAGGCGCGCACGAGCTTCAGCCAGCCCTCGGCATCCTGGCCGTTGTCGGCGAGACGCGCCGCGAGTCCGTCGACCATGCCGCGGATCGCGCTCCGCTGCTGGTCGGCCGGCAGTGCCGCGACCGCGGCGGCGCCCGCCGGCAGGCCCGCCATGGCGGGGCCCGGGGGCGACGGCGAGGCGGCGGGGCCGGGCGGCGGGGCCGTGCCGTCGAGATCCGCGATGCGCTGGCGCACGATGGCGGTATAGGGCGCTTCGGGCGGCGCCTCGGCGACCAGCGCGGTCCAGATGGCCCGAGCCTCCGGCCTTGTCGCCGTCCTGCTGGGCGGCCAGTCCCACGAAGAAGCGGGCCTGCGGCATGGCGGGGTCGTCCTTCAGGGCGGCGTCGAAGGCGGCGCGGGCCTCGGCCGTCACGACGCCGTCGGCTCGCCATGACGAGCGCCTGGCCCAGCGCCGCCCGCAGCTCCGGCGTCGCGCCGCGCAGCCGGATCAGCTCACGGTAGGTCCGCGCGGCATCGTCGAACCGGGCCAGTTTCATGTAGAGCGGCGCCATGATCTCGAGCCCGCGCACGTCGTCCGGGTTCGCGGCGAGATGGGCCTCGATCTTGGCGAGCGCGCCGGCGAAGCCGGTCCCGTCGGCCGCGCGGGCGGCCAGCGGCGCATCGGGCAGGTCGGGATGGCCCAGGCGGTGGTAGAGGCCCGCCGCCACCAGCACCACGGCGACGCCGGCCGCCGCCGCCACGGCACTCCGGCGATGGCCGCGGCCGGGCGCGGCGCCGGTCGTGTCGGCGGCCTGGATCAGGCGCCGGCCGAGTTCGGCGCGCGTGGCCTCGATATCCGCCGGCCGCAGCAGGCCGCGGTCGACGTCGCGCATCGAGCTCCGACAGCTGCTGGCGATAGAAGGCGACGTCCGTCGCCCCGAGCGCGGCATCACGCCCGGGCCGCAGCAGCGGCCACACCACGCAGAGCAGCGCCGCGGCCGTCATGAGGACGAAGGCTAACCAGACCATGCCGGTCTTTTAGCGCGTCCACCGCGGAGCGGAAATGCTTATCACGGGGCCCTGTTCAAGACGTCACATGCCAGTTGCCGTCGAGGTCGCGGCATCCCGTGCCGTGGCCCGTCTGGGGCCGGCCCGCGAAGAAGATGGTGGCGGTGAAGCTGCGGCATTCCGCCGGCGCCCCGTCGGCCGGCACCGCGGTCGCGGCGGCCGTGGAGGGACCGGGGACGACATAGCCGAAGACGCCCTTGGCGCCCTTCCAGGTCCGCCGTTCGCCGGACGCGATGGCGCCGTTCTCGGCGGCCAGCGCGGCATCGCGGTCGGCCTCGGGCAGTTCGGCACCGGCGGCTCCGCCGAGGAACGCCCCGTAGTTCACCGGCACCGGGAGAGGTGTCGCGTCGACCGGGGCCGTGGCGGGCACGGGCGTCGCGCCGAGCGAGGGCATCGGGATAGCGGCGACGCTGGGGCCGCTCGCGCCCGTGGTCGAGCAGCCGGCGAGCACGAGCCCGCCCGCGAGAACCGCGCCGGCGAGCGCCGCTCCCTTCATGATCCGTGCCTTCGCTGCCATTCCGCCCCCGGCCCCCATTCGCCCGCGCTGCCCCGCGCCGGACTGTCCGTCCGGGTCGCCCGCGCCGCCTTGATCTCACCCGGCAAAGGTTATCAAAGGGACGCAACTTGCTCCAGGCCCGCGTTACACGGGATTCGGGCGGAAATCCGTCCGGCTGCCCGGCAACCGGAGAACGGCGCGCAAGCCGCCGAGCGGACTCTCGTCCAGCGAGAAACTGCCCGCCGTAGGTGCCGGCGAGGTCGGTGACGATGGACAGGCCGAGGCCCGAGCCGGGCTTCGATTCGTCGAGCCGCCGCCCGCGCCGCGTCGACGAGGCCCCGCGCCTCGGCGGCGAGGCCGGCCCCGTCGTCGTCGACCAGGATGAGCAGCGCCGAGGGACCGAGTTCGCCCGGGTCGTTGGTGCGTCTGCACCGTCACGGTCACGCGGCCCTGGGCCCATTTGCCGGCATTGTCGACGAGGTTGCCGACGAGGTCCTCGAGGTCCTGCTTCTCGCCGCGGAACCGCAGCCCGTCGGGCAGCGCTGGCCTCGAAGACGATGTCGCGGTCGCGGTAGATCTTGCCGAAGGTGCGCACCAGGCCCTCGATGACCGGCTTCGACCTCGGTGACGTTGCCGATGACGGTCGAGCGGGCGGCCGCGCGGGCGCGGTCGAGGTAGTAGGTCACCTGGTCGCGCATGATCTGGACCTGGTCGCGCACCTTGGCGGCGAGGGCGTCGGCGTCGCCGCGGCTGCGCCTGGGCCGACGGCCTCGTTGACGATGACGCTGAGCGGCGTCTTCAGCGCATGGGCGAGGTTGCCGACATGGGTCCGGGCCCGCTCGACGATCTCGCGGTTGGCGGCGATCAGCAGGTTGAGCTCGTTGGCGAGCGGGGCGATGTCGCGCGGGAAGCGGCCCTCGATCCGTTCCGCGTCGCCGCGCCGGATGGCGGCGACGCCGGCGCCGAGGCGGCGCAGCGGCCGCAGGCCGAACCGCACCTGCAGCGCTGGTCGACAGGATCAGGGCGCAAGGCGAGGATCGCGCAGGTGAGGCCGAGCGCGACGTTGAACGACCGGATGTCGGCCTCGACCTCCTCCGGCGATGCCGCCACCTGGACGAGGTAGTGGTGCTTGTCGCCCGTGTCGATCACGCGCTCGACGATGCGCAGGCGCCGGTCGTCCGGCCCGATGGCGTAGCCCTTGCGCGTGCCGCCGACCCCGGCCTGGACGCCGCTGTCCTGCAGCTTGGGCAGGCGCTCGGCGAAGAGCGAGCGCGAGGCGCGGATGTCGTTCGCGTCGCCGTCGAGCGGCGTGATCTGCCAGTACCAGCCCGACAGCGGCAGTTCGAACATCGGCTCGCCGAGCTGTCCGAGGTTCGAGCGCGCGTCTTCGCCCGGGTCGGCGACATCGGCCGCGAGCGCCCGGAGGTAGACCGACAGGCGCTCGTCGAAATCGCTCTCGGCGGAGCGGCGGTTGATGGTCGCCAGCGTCACGCCGGCGAGCAGCAGGATCAGCACGCTCCAGAAGGCCGCCGACAGGAACAGGCGGGTCGCGATGGAGCGCGTTCCGAGCCAGCCCAGCATGCTCAGACGTCCTTCTTGGCCGTGGGCTTCCTGTCGCCCTCGGGCGGCGCCACGAGATAGCCGAGGCCCCGCATGGTCTGGATGATCTCGACGCCGAGCTTGCGGCGCAGGCGCCCGACGAAGACCTCGATCGTGTTGGAATCGCGGTCGAAGTCCTGGTCGTAGAGGTGCTCGACGATCTCGCCGCGCGACACGATCCGGCCCGTATGGTGCATGAGGTAGGAGAGCAGCCGGTACTCGTGCGAGGTCAGCTTCACGGGGTTGCCGTCCACCGCGACCCGGCCGGCCCGCGTGTCGAGCGTGACGGGCCCGCAGGTGAGCTCCGCGCTGGCATGGCCCGCCGCCCGGCGCAGCAGCGCGCGCACGCGCGCCAGCACCTCCTCCATGTGGAAGGGCTTGGCGACGTAGTCGTCCGCGCCGGCGTCGAAGCCCTTGACCTTGTCGCTCCAGCGGTCCCGGGCCGTGAGGATCAGCACCGGCATGCCCCGGCCCGCCGTCCGCCAGGCTTCGAGCACCGCGATGCCGTCCCGCTTGGGCAGGCCGATGTCCAGCACCACGGCGTCGTAGGGCTCGGTCTCGCCGAGGAAATGGCCTTCCTCGCCGTCGAAGGCCCGGTCGACCGCATAGCCGGCGCCTTCGAGCGCCGCCACGAGCTGACGGTTCAAGTCCCGGTCGTCCTCGACCACCAGAAGTCTCATGGGGCTCTCCTCAAGGCTGGCCGTGGTCGCCGAGCGTCTCTCCGGTTGCGCCGGACATCAACCGGTGCGTCACGGGGCCGTTCCGGTCGAGCAGCGTCACGTCATAGACCAGCACGCCGTGGAACCAGCAGAGCTGGATGTCGATGGCCTCGGCGCCGGACGCCGCGGAAGCCTGCCGCATGGCCCGGATCGGCGGGACCAGTCCCTTCTCGAAGAAGAGTTCGCGCGCCCGCGCGGGGCCGACGCAGAGCAGAGGCTGCGGCTCGTCCGGTGGGGGTGGCGCAGGCGGCGGGACCTCAGCCGCTGCGGCCCCGCAGCTCAAGGCCAACGCGACCCCGAGGAGGGCGGCACTCTTCATGCGTTCAGCCTAACCTCCAGCGCTGAATGGGTCGTGAATGACAGGCCGGGTTTGACGGGACCGGAGTACGTGCATATACACGTATCGGCGAGGGAGATCGATCGCTTGGACACCGACTGCACCTGTGCGGCGCTGCGCATGGCGGCGCGCCGCCTCACCCAGGCCTATGACGCCGCGCTGGCGTCCGAGGGGCTCGGCGTCGCGCAGTTCTCGATCCTCGGCAAGCTCGCGCGGCGCGCGGCCGAGGGGCCGCCGACCGTCGGCGACCTCGCCGACATCCTCAGTCTCGACCGCACGACGCTCACCCACAACCTGCGCCCGCTGGCGCGCGACGGCCTCGTCGCGCTCGTGCCGGACACTGCGGACGGGCGCGCCCGGCGCGTCGTCCTCACGGGCGCGGGCCGGGCCAAGCACGAGCGCTGCCTGCCGCTCTGGCGCGCCGCGCAGGACCGGTTCGACACGGGCTACGGCCGGGACGCGTCGCGCGCCCTGCGGGCGAGCCTGCTCGCCATCGCGCGCCACAGAAACGAGGCGGCGCCGGCCGCCGGAGAGGACTGAGACATGCTGGCCCGACGCCTGAACCTGCTCCTGGCCCGATACGGCTTCCACTATGCCTGGGTGGTGGTGGCACTCACGTTCCTGACCATGCTGACGACGGCGGGCGCCATGGGCCTGCCGGGTGCGCTGATCCTGCCGCTCCACGATGAATACGGCTGGTCGACGGCGGCGATCTCGTCGGCGCTGGCCCTGCGCATCATGCTCTTCGGCCTGATGGCGCCCTTCTCGGCCGCCTTCATGCTGCGCTTCGGCCTGCGGGCCGTGATCGTGACCGCCGTCGCGATGATCTCGGCGGGCCTGCTGCTCGCCACCGTGATGACGACCTTCTGGCACCTCATGGTGCTGTGGGGCGTGGTGGTCGGTCTCGGGACCGGCCTCACCGCGATGGTGCTCGGCGCCACGGTTGCGAACCGATGGTTCGTCAAGCACCGCGGCCTCGTGCTCGGCGTGCTCACGGCGAGTTCCGCCACGGGCCAGCTCGCCTTCCTGCCGCTCGCCACCATGCTGGTCGAGCGCATCGGCTGGCGGGCCGCCGTGTTCCCGACGGTGGCGGCCTGCATCGTGGTCGCCGCTCTGGTCGCGCTCCTCATGCCGGATACGCCGGCCGAGCTCGGTCTCGGCGCCTATGGCGAGGACGCCCCTGCCCCCGGCACCCCCGTCGCCGCCGCCGCGGCGGGCCGGGCCCGGTGTCCCGCGCCTTCGCGGCCCTCGCCGAGGCCGCGCGCGTGCCCGCCTTCTGGGCCCTGTTCGCGACCTTCTTCATCTGCGGCCTCTCGACCAACGGCCTCATCCAGAGCCACTTCATCGCCTTCTGCGCCGATTACGGGCTGCAGGAGACGGAGGCCGCCTCGGTGCTGGCGCTCATGGGCATCTTCGACTTCGTCGGGACCGTGGCGTCGGGCTGGCTGTCGGACCGGTTCGACAATCGTTGGCTGCTGTTCTGGTACTACGGGCTGCGCGGCCTGTCGCTGCTGTGGCTGCCCTCCTCGACCTTCACCTTCTACGGACTGTCGATCTTCGCGCTGTTCTACGGCCTCGACTGGATCGCCACGGTGCCGCCGACGGTGCGGCTGTCGGCCAAGCTGTTCGGCCGCGAGAAGGCGGCGCTGATCTTCGGGTGGGTGTTCACCGGGCATCAGATCGGCGCGGCCTTCGCCACCTATGCGGCCGGCGCCGCCCGGACGGGCCTCGGCAACTACCTGCCGGCCTTCTACGGCGCGGGCGCCATGTGCCTCGTCGCCGCCCTGGTGGCTCTCGCGGCCGGACGGCGCCGCCCCGAGGGCGTTGCCATCACGCCCCTGCCGGCCGCATAGAGGCGCGTCCGGCCGGCCGGGAGCGACCCCCGGGCGCGCCGCATCGACAACGCGAGTGTCCCCGGTTTGACCCAGAAGCCTCCCCGCCCCGGCCCGCAAGGCGGACGTCAAGACCGGCGTGCGCCCGCCCCCGGCCCGGCCCGGCGGTCTTCGGGCTCGCCGCCCAAGCCCCGCGGCGACGCCGAGCGCGGCCAGCGCCCCCCGGCCCCGCCGCCCGACGTGAGCTATCTGTGGGGGACGCACGCCGTCGTCGAGGCGCTGGGCGCGCGGCGCCGCAAGCTGCTGCGGCTCTTTGCCACCGAGGCGGCGGCCGAGCGGGTGGCGGGCCCGGCGGCGGAGCGGGGCGTCCCGCTGACGATCGTGCCCGGCGACGTCATCGCGGCCCGCCTTCCGCGCGACGCCGTCCATCAGGGTCTGCTGCTCGAGGCGCGGCGCCTCGCGCCCGTGGCGCTCGGCGACGTGCCGGACGAGGGCGTCGTGCTGCTGCTCGACCAGGTCACGGACCCGCACAATGTCGGCGCCATCCTGCGCACCGCCGCGGCCTTCGGCGTCTCGGCTCTGGTGATGACCGAGCGCCACGCGCCGGACCTGTCCGGCACGCTCGCCAAGGCGGCGTCCGGCGGGCTCGAACACGTGCCCGTGGTGCTGGTGGTCAATCTTGCCCGCACGCTGGACGCGCTGGGCGAGCGCGGCTTCTTCCGTGTCGGCCTCGATTCGGCCGGCGAGGCCCCGCTCGACGCGATGGACCTGCCCCGCCCGCTGGCGCTCGTGCTCGGGTCCGAGGGCACGGGGCTTCGCCGGCTCACGCGGGAGCGCTGCGACGCCATGGCCCGGCTCGACATGCCGGGCCCGATCAAGAGCCTGAACGTGTCGATCGCCTGCGCGGTGGCGCTGACGGTCGCGCGCCTCAAGGCCGGAGGCTGACCCCGCGGGCTACGCCGAGGGTTCCGCGTTCAGTATGCCGTGCCGACGCCGTAGCGGTACACGAGGGGCGCGACGCGCGGCGCGCAGGTGCAGCCGGAGCGGGCGAAGCCGTGCACCGCGATGATGCGGGGACCCGGTCCGGCGTCCGCGCTCGCCGCATAGGCGTAACGGTCGCCCGCGTCGAACTCGGCCCCCGGGGCCGGCGCCAGGGGCGGCTCGGCGAAGCGGGCCGCGAGCGGCGTCTCGGACAGGTACGACCGCCCGGAACCGTAGCCCTCTGCATCGCCCGGCGTCCCGCCATAGGTTCCGCCGGACGCAGAGGTCCAGGCGGTGCCGCTCGAACCGGCGGTCCAGCCGGTGCGCTCGCTGCCCGCCCCGACGATGTCGCCGCCGAACGCGTCGTAACCGCCGAGGCCTCCCCCCAGCCCATAGCCGAACCGTCCGCGCGATCCCGCGAAGCGGAACCGCTCGCGGAACGCCGGCCCCCGCCCGTAGACCGGGCCGCGCCGGCCGAGGTCGCGGAACCGCACCGCCGTCGCGGCATGGCCGTAGGAGACGATTCCGGGCCGCATGCTTCCGAACCGCGGCGCCTCCGTCGCGGTGTGGCCGAAGCCCCCGAGCGCCGCGCGCGTGTAGGGGGCGAACCGGGTCGCGGTGTTGGTGTGGCCGTAGCCGGTCAGATAGGGGCGCGCGCCCGGCCGCTCGTGGATCACCCCGCTCACCGGCGGCAGGCCGTGCATGCCGAAGCGCGGCCCCGCGCCGCCGGCCGGCGGATGGAACCGCATGACGCCGACCGGGCCGCCGCCGTGCATCATGCCGCCGCCGTGGCCCGCGCCGCCGGCCCAGGCCGACGGCATCGTGGGACACGCGAGCGCCGCGACGGCAAAGACCGCAGCGGGGCCCAGGCGAGTGATGATTCTGGCGTCCATGCCCTGCTCCGAAACGGGACGTTCCCGTAATGCGGCAATTTAGTAGAAATTTACGATCCGGCTACGGTGCGGCAGTCGTATAGTTAACGCATATCAGACTTGCGTGTCGCGCAGGTCGTACCTAGGCTCGTTCTCGTCGACCGTGGAGGCGATCCACCCTGGGGCGGGTGGTTAACCGACGCGAGATGGAGACCCGGGGCTTGCCCCGGTGCGGGGCCGACGGGGCCGACGGGATCGTCCCGCCTCGGGCAGCGCCGGCGAAGACGCCGACCCGACGGCGCGGCGCCCCGACCCGTCTCTCGCGCCACGGCCGGATCCGGCGCATCGCCGCAATCTTCAGGGGGGAACGTATGTTGGCGGGACAGAGCACGAGTTTACCCGACACCGGTCAGACCGCACGGGTCCTGCAGGACCCGGCCTTCCAGACACTGGTGCGCGAGAGGACCGGTTTCGGCTGGACGATGTCGGCCGTGATGCTGGTGGTCTATCTGTCTTTCATTCTGCTCAGCGCCTTCGCCAAGGACTTCATGTCGTCCACGATCGGGGACAGCTCCATCTCGTGGGGCATCGTGCTCGGCCTCTTCACCATCGTCTTCGCCTTCGCGCTGACCGGCATCTACGTGTCGCGGGCCAACGGCCGGTTCGACGACCTGACGGCTCAAGTCAACAAGGATGCGCTGTGATGCGGCCGATCCTGTCCCGCGCCGTCCCGCTCGCCGCCGCCGCCCTCGCGGCCTCGTCGGGCCTCGCCCGGGCGGCGGGTCCCGACCTCGGCCCCATCGCCAAGAGCGAGGTCAACCCCACCGCCATCGTGATCTTCCTCGCCTTCGTGCTGCTGACGCTCGGCATCACCTATCGGGCCGCCCGGACCACGAAATCCGCCACGGACTTCTACGCGGCCGGCGGCGGCATCTCGCCGGCGCGCAACGCCCTCGCCATCGCGGGCGACTACATGTCGGCCGCGTCCTTCCTGGGCATCTCGGCGCTGGTCTTCACCTCGGGCTTCGACGGCCTCATCTATTCGGTGGGTTTCCTGGTCGGCTGGCCCATCGTGCTGTTCCTCATCGCGGAACGGCTGCGCAACCTCGGCAAGTTCACCTTCGCCGATGTCGCCTCCTACCGGCTCGACCAGACGGCGATCCGCTCGCTGTCGGCCGTCGGGACGCTGACGGTGGTGGCCTTCTACCTCATCGCCCAGATGGTCGGCGCCGGCGGCCTCATCAAGCTGCTGTTCGGCCTCGACTACGGCTATGCGGTCATCATCGTCGGCGTGCTGATGATCGTCTACGTGGCCTACGGCGGCATGAAGGCCACGACGTCCGTCCAGGTCATCAAGGCCTGCCTGTTGCTGTTCGGCGCCACCCTCATGGCCCTGGCGGTGCTGTGGCGCTACGGCTTCAACCCGAACGCCCTGATGGCGGACGCCGTCAAGATCCAGCCCAAGGGTGCCGCCATCCTGGGTCCCGGCGGCTTCGTGGCCGACCGCGTCTCCACCGTATCGCTGGGCCTCGCGCTCATGTTCGGTACTGCGGGCCTGCCCCATATCCTGATGCGGTTCTTCACCGTGCGGGACGCCAAGGCGGCGCGCAAATCGGTGTTCTACGCGACGGGGCTCATCGGTTACTTCTACGTCCTGACCTTCATCATCGGCTTCGGCGCGATCACGTTCCTGATGAACGACCCGAGCTTCTACACGGTGGCGGCGGACGGGAGCTACAACAAGCTCACCGGCCTCATCGGCGGCGCCAACATGCCGGCGCTGGCGCTCTCGAAGGCGGTCGGCGGCTCCCTGTTCTACGGTTTCATCGCCGCCGTCGCCTTCGCCACGATCCTGGCGGTCGTCGCCGGCCTGACGCTGGCGGCCGCCAGCGCGGTCAGCCACGACCTCTACGCCAGCGTCTTCGCGCGCGGGCGCGCCACCGAGAAGCGGGAGGTGTTCATCTCCAAGATGGCGGCCGTCGCCATCGGCATCGTGGCGATCCTGCTCGGCTACGTGTTCGAGAAGCAGAACGTCGCCTTCATGGTCGGGCTCGCCTTCGCGGTGGCGGCGAGCTGCAACTTCCCCGTCCTCGTCATGTCGATCATGTGGCGGGGCACCACGACGGCGGGCGCCTTCGCGGGCGGCCTGCTCGGCCTCGTCAGCGCGGTCGCCATGGTGGTGCTCAGCAAGGCGGTGTGGGTGACGACGCTCGGCTACCACGACGCCATCTTCCCCTACGATAACCCGGCGCTCTTCTCGATGCCGCTGGCCTTCGTGGTGATCGTCGTCGTGTCCAAGCTCGACAACAGTGCGCGCGCGCAGCGCGAACGGGCGCTGTTCGAGGAGCAGTTCGTCCGGTCCGAGACCGGCATCGGCTCGGCGACGGCGCACGCCCACTAGGCGCTGTGAGCGCTCGGGGTTCGCCGTCCTGGGGCCGGTGCGGCTCGACGCGGCGTGGGTGGCCGGGACAAGCCCGGCCATGACGGGATGGAGGGTGGGGATTGCATCGGGTGGGTTCCTCGTACCCTGCCTCGACCGTGCTCCTCCACCCTCTCCACGGTCATGCCCGGGCTTGTCCCGGGCACCCACGCCGGCCCGTGCCGCCGCGGGGACTCGGCTGGGTCGGGCCCATCCGGGGCCAGAAGCGGCTCGGCGCGGCGTGGGTGGCCGGGACAAGCCCGGCCATGACGGGACGGAGGGTGGGGAATGTTTCGGATCCGCCCTGCCCTCCCTCCATCGCTCTCCTCCACCCTCTCCACGGTCATGCCGGGGCGTGTCCCGTTCCGTCCCGTCGGCGGGACCGGCGCTTCGCGAAATTACAAAAAGCGCGTGTAGATTTTTTTATTTCTCGTAATTCTGGTGGGAAATCCTATATGCCGTCCAGGCTGGACGGGACGCGCCGTTGCCAGCCCCGGCCGCGGCATGCGACACCGCCCGCCCGAACGTCGCGCGAGTGTCCCCAGCCATGGCCCAGATCGTCACAGCCAGTCGCCTCGCCGATGGCGCCGTCGTGTTCCTCGACACGGGCGGCGGCTGGACCGAGCGCCTCGACGCGGCGCGCGTCTTCGCCGACAAGGCCGAGACCGTCGCGGGTCTCGAGGCCGGCAGGATCGCCGAAGCCGGGAACCACGTCATCGACGTCTATGCGGTCGACGTCTCGGTGCAGGCGGGCGCCATCGTGCCGTTGAAACTCCGCGAGGCGATCCGCGCTCGCGGCCCCACCATCCTTCCCGAGTTCACCAAACCCGGCTCGGGCCCGGTCCCGGTGCAGGAGGACGACCATGTATCGGTATGACGAGTTCGACGCGCGGTTCGTGGCCGAGCGCGTCTCCCAGTTCCGCGACCAGACCGCGCGTCGCCTGTCGGGCGAACTCACGGAAGACCAGTTCAAGCTGCACCGCCTGATGAACGGCGTGTACCTGCAGCTGCATGCCTACATGCTGCGCGTGGCGATCCCCTACGGTTCGCTGCGCTCGAAGCAGGTGCGCATGCTCGCCCATATCGCGCGGCGGTACGACAGGGGCTACGGGCATTTCACGACGCGGCAGAACATCCAGTTCAACTGGCCGGCGCTGAAGGACTGCCCCGACATCCTCGACGCGCTCGCCACCGTCGAGATGCATGCAATCCAGACCTCGGGCAATTGCATCCGCAACGTCACCGCCGACCATTTCGCCGGCGCCGCTGCCGACGAGGTCGCGGATCCGCGCCCCTATGCCGAGATCCTGCGGCAGTGGTCGTCGCTGCACCCCGAGTATTCCTTCCTGCCGCGGAAGTTCAAGATCGCCGTGACCGGGGCCGAGCGCGACCGCGCCGTGATCCAGGCGCATGACATCGGCCTGCAGGTCGTCAAGGACGCGGCGGGCGCGCTGGGCTTCAGGGTCTATGTCGGGGGCGGCCTCGGTCGCACGCCGATGATCGGTTTCAAGATCCGCGAGTTCCTGCCCGAGGCCGACCTCCTCGCCTATGTCGACGCGATCGTGCGCGTCTACAATCTCGAAGGGCGGCGCGACAACAAGTACAAGGCCCGGATCAAGATCCTCGTCCACGAGAAGGGCGCCGAGCCGATGCGCGAAGCGGTCGAGGCCGAGTTCGCCAAGGGGCCGAAGGGCCTCGCCCTGCCGGCCGAGGACGTGGAGCGCATCCGCGCCTATTTCGCCCCGCCGCCCCATGCCGCCCGGCCGGCGCAGTCCGCGGCCGTCGCGGCGCGGCGCGGCACCGATCCGCGCTTCGCCGCCTTCGTCGACACCAACGTGACGCGAGCATCGCGAGCCCGGCTACGGCATCGTGACGATCTCGCTGAAGCCCATCGGCGGCATCCCGGGCGACGCCTCGGCCGATCAGATGGACCTCGTGGCCGACCTCGCCGACCGGTTCTCCTTCGGCGAGGTGCGGGTGTCGCACGAGCAGAACCTCGTGCTGACCGATGTGGCGCTCGACGACCTGCCGGCGCTCTACGACGCCCTCGACGCCGCCGGGCTCGCGACCCCCAATGCCGGCCTCGTGACCGACATCATCGCCTGCCCGGGCCTCGACTATTGCGCGCTCGCCACCGCGCGGTCGATCCCCGTGGCGCAGCGCATCTCCGAGCGGTTCGGCGAGGGCGCGCGGGCGCAGGACATCGGCGCGCTCAAGATCAAGATCTCGGGCTGCATCAACGCCTGCGGCCACCACCACGTCGGCCACATCGGCATCCTCGGCCTCGACCGGAAGGGCGAGGAGACCTACCAGATCACGCTCGGCGGCTCGGGGGACGAGACCGCGTCGCTGGGCGACCTGACCGGGCCCGGTTTCTCGACCGACGACGTCGTCGACGCCGTCGAGAACATCGTCGACACCTACCTCGGCCTGCGCGCGGGACCCGACGAGGACTTCCTCGCCGCCTACCGCCGGGTCGGCATGGCCCCGTTCAAGAAGGCGCTCTACGAGCGCGACGCGGGCCGGGAGATCTGACCCCATGAGCGTTCACGATGTGACGCTGTTCGGCGACCAGGTCGCGGCATCGCGGCTTGGCCAGCGTTTCGCCGCCATGGATGCGGGCGCGCTGCTGCGCCTGTCGATCCGCGACCTGTTCCCGGGCCGCATCGCACTCGTGTCGAGCTTCGGGGCCGATTCGGCCGTGCTGCTCCACATGGTGGCGCAGGTCGACACGGCGACGCCCGTGATCTTCGTCGACACCGGCTTCCTGTTCCCCGAGACGCTCGCGTACCGGGACGAGCTCGTGAAGCTCCTCGGCCTCACGGACGTGCGCGCCGTCCAGCCGTCGGAGGAGGACCTGCGCGTCGCTCGACCCCGAGGGCTTCCTGTGGTCGAGCGACCCGGACCAGTGCTGCGACATCCGCAAGGTGAAGCCGCTGGCCCATGCCATCGAGGGCTACGATGCCTGGATCACGGGCCGCAAACGCTTCCAGAGCGGCAGCCGGGCCGCGTTGCCGCTCTTCGAGGCGGAGGGCGAGCGCGTCAAGATCAACCCGCTCGCCGGGTGGGACGCCAGCGAGCTCCTGCGCTATCTCGACCGGCACGACCTTCCCCGCCACCGCATGGTGGCCAAGGGCTACCCGTCGATCGGCTGCATCCCCTGCACCTCGCCGGTGAAGCCCGGCGAGGACGCCCGTGCCGGCCGCTGGCGCGGCAAGGGCAAGACGGAATGCGGCATCCACCTCGGCATCCTTTCTGCCGGACAGGACATCTGATGCGACTCTTCAAGGACGGCGGCTTCGTCGAGGACCCCTGGCACATGCTCGGCGACGACGAGCCGCTGGGCGAGGGACCCGCCATCCTGTCGCTCAAGGCCTGGCTGGCGCTCGGCGACGCCCGGCAGGGCATCAACACGCCGGTGGGCGTCAGGCTCGACGCCGGCGAGATGGTCGATCCCATCCTGCCCGACCTCGACCGGTTGTCGCTCGTCGCCCTGTCGTTCCCGAAGTTCGGCGATGGCCGCGCCTTCTCGAAGGCGTCGATCCTGCGGGGACAGCACGGCTTCAAGGGCGAGATCCGCGCCGTCGGCGACGTGCTGTGGGACCAGCTGCAGCTGATGCGCCGGTGCGGCTTCGACGCGTTCCTGATCGAGAACGAGCCGACGATCCGGGCGCTGGAGAGCGGCAAGACAGCCGTGATGGACGAGTTCTACCAGCCCGGCCACGGCACGCCCGAGCAGCCCGCCGATGAGAAGCGGCCCTGGGCGTGGCGGGCCGCCGCGGCGGCGCGCTGAGCAGCGGTCTCGCTTCCGTCGTCGTCCCGGCCTAGACTTGCATGCAAGGAGGACCGCGCCGATGATGTTCCGCAACGACCAGCCCCAGCACCCCGACCAGCTGCCGCCCGAGGAGCCCGGGCATGCACCGGGGCGCCGCACGTTCCTCATCGGGTCCCTCGGCGTCGGCTTCGCGCTCGCCGCCGACCCGGTGGTGGCTCAGGTGATCACCACCCCGACCGACGGACTCGTGGCGGGAGAGGTGAAGATCCCGGCCCCGGGCGGCGAGTTCCCGGCCTATCGCGCCATGCCGGAGGGCGCCGGACCCTTTCCCACCATGGTGGTGATCGAGGAGATCTTCGGGGTCCACGAATACATCAAGGACATCTGTCGCCGGTACGCGAAGCTCGGATACTTCGCCATCGCGCCGGAGCTCTTCGCCCGCCAGGGCGACCCGGCCCACGCCGACATCAAGACGATCATCACCGACATCGTCCCCAAGGTGCCGGATGCCCAGGCGATGGCGGACCTCGACGCGACGATCGCCTATGCGGCCTCGACCGGCAAGGCCGACACGGGCCGGCGCGGCGCCACGGGCTTCTGCTGGGGCGGCCGCATGATCTGGCTCTACGCCCACCACGATCCGCAGCTGAAAGCCGCCGTGGCCTTCTACGGCATCCTCGGCGGCAAGGCCTCGCCCCCGAGCCCCATCAAGCCGCAGAACCCGCTCGACTTCGGCCAGGACGTGAAGGTGCCGGTGCTGGGCCTCTACGGCGGGCACGACGACAACATCCCGCCGGACCTCATCGCCGCCATGCAGGCGGAGCTGAAGGGCACGGCCTCCGAGATCGTCGTCTACCCGGACGCGCCCCACGGCTTCTTCGCCGACTACCGCCCGAGCTATCGGCCCGAAGCCGCCAAGGACGCCTGGGCGAAGGCCCAGGCCTGGTTCAAGGGCCACGGGCTCGTCTGAGCGAAGGCGGTACCCGAGCGTGTGTCATGCCGTCGCCGGCACACGCCAGCTCTCGACGCGAGGGTTGGTCCAAGGCTGAGGTCGAAGCCCGGCTTCGACCTCACTCGGCCCGACCGGCCCTCGTCCGGTCACGTCACGCCCCCGGGTCGGCCTTCAGCCCCGCGGCCTCGATCCCCGCCACGGCGCAGATCTCGTCGTTGTCGCTGAGGTCGCCCGAGATGCCCACGGCGCCCACGACCTCGCTGCCCGCGAGGATCAGCACGCCGCCCGGCACCGGCACCAGCGAGCCTCCCACGGCATGGGTGGCGGCGGCCACGAAGGCCGGGCGCTCGGCCGCCATCTTGAAGATGGCGCGCGAGCCGAGCCCCATGGCCAGGGCACCATCGGCCTTGCCGCGCGCGATCTCGCCGCGCTTGAGGCTGGTGCCGTCCTGCGCCGCGAAGGCCTTCAACGCGCCGCGGGCGTCGAGCACCACGACGGCGAGCGGCTTGAAGCCCTTCTCGGTGCCGGTCTTGAGCGCGGCATCGAGGATGGTGCGGGCGTGGTCGAGGCTGAGCATGGGCTTCCCGTCGGCTGAGAGACGGGGCGGACCCTGCCGCGCCGCGCCCGGCCTGGCAAGCGCGTCGTGTCAGGCGGCTTCGAGCGGCACGAGGTCGTCGGGCGAGAAGTGCAGCGTGACGCTCTCGCCCGGCACGGGAGGCGGCAGGCCGGGGCTGTTGAAGCGGTCGAGCAGGATGCGGCTCCCCCCGACACCGACCTTGATGCGCACCACGGCGCCGAGGAACGCGACGTCCTCGATCGTCCCGGTCACGCGGTTGCAGCCGTTGCCGGGGTCCTGCAGCGTGACGGCCTCGGGCCGCAGCGCCACCGCGCAGCCGGAGCCGGCCACCGCCGCGATCTGGCGGCCGACGCGCGCCTCCTGCCCGTCGATCCGGATCGCGCCGCTCTGCGCGTCGACGACCTCGGCGTCGAGGATGTTGAGCGTGCCGATGAAGGAGGCGACGAACCGCGTCTTCGGCCGGTTGTAGATCTCGAAGGGCGTGCCGAGCTGCTCGATACGGCCCTCGTTCATGACCACGATCCTGTCCGACATCGACAGGGCTTCCTCCTGGTCGTGGGTGACGAAGACCGTGGTGATGCCGAGCGTGCGCTGCAGCGCCTTGAGCTCGTCGCGCAGCGCCACCCTGACCTTGGCGTCGAGGGCCGAGAGCGGTTCGTCCAGCAGGAGGAGCTTCGGCGAGGTCGCGAGCGCGCGGGCCAGGGCCACGCGCTGCTGCTGGCCTCCCGAGATCTGGTAGGGGAAGCGGTCGGCGAGATGGCCGAGCTTCACCACGCCCAGCATCTCGGCCACGCGGGCCCGCGTGGCCTCGGCGCTCGTCTTGGCGACCTTGAGCCCGAACGCGACGTTCTGCGCCACCGTCATGTTGGGGAAGAGCGCGTAGTTCTGGAACACCATGCCGACGTTGCGGGCGTTCGGCGGCAGGTGGGTGACGTCCCGCCCCTCGATGCGGATGGCCCCGGAACTCGCCGTCTCGAACCCCGCGATCATGCGCAGCGTCGTGGTCTTGCCGCAGCCCGACGGGCCCAGGAACGAGACGAACTCGCCCGCCCGGACGTCGAGGTCGAAGCGCTGGACCACCTGGTGGGTGCCATAGGTCTTGGTGAGGTGCTCGATCGACAGGAAGCTCATGATGGCTCAAACCTTGACCGAACGGGCCGTGGGGTCCCGGGCGAAGAGCTGGATCAGGCCCATGCAGGCCCAGGTGACGGCGAAGGCGATGAAGGCCAGCGCCGAAGGCTCGTAGGCCTTGTTGGCGCCCACGAGCTGCAGGTAGGGCCCGAAAGCCGGGCGGTCGAGCAGGCTCGCCAGCGTGAACTCGCCGATGACGATCGCGAAGGTCAGGAAGGCCCCGCTCAGCACCGCGGCGCGGACGTTGGGGAAGATGACCCGGAACAGGATCGTGGCGCGGCGGGCGCCGAGGCTTTCCGCCGCCTCGGTGAGGCTGCGCACGTCGATGGTGCGAAGCCCCGTATCGACGGCGCGGTAGAGGTAGGGCAGCGCCAGGACGACGTAGCCGAAGACGAGCAGGATGTTGGTGCTCCAGGCCTCGGCCGTCATGGGCAGCAGCGAGGACGAGTTGTAGAGCTTCAGATAGCCGAAGACGAGCACGATGGCCGGGATCACCAGCGGCATCAGCGTGATGAACTCGACGTAGGGGCGCAGCCAGGGCAGCCTGAGCCGGATCCAGTAGGCGGTCGGCACGACCAGCAGCGTGCCGACCACGATGGTGGCGACGGCGGAGGCGGCCGAGAACCCGAACGTGTGCCAGAAGGCCGGGTCCGACAGGACGTTGCCATAGGCGTCGAGGCTGTAGGTGCCGCGGCGGATCCGCATCGAGAACTCGACCGTGGCGACCAGCGGCACGATGAAGTAGGCGACGCCGATGAAGAGCGCGGCCCAGGCGCCGATCCTCGGGCGCTTCATCGCAGCCACCGCTCGGACCGCGTGCGCAGCACGATGTAGAGCGCGTTGGACAGGCCGGTGATCACCACCATGCCGAGCGCCAGTGCGTAACCGAGATGCGGGTTGTGCAGCACGTCCCCGCGGATCTGCGCGTAGAGCAGGATGGTCACGAGGTTCAGCGTCGAGCCGGTCAGGCCGTAGGCTGTCGCGATGGCGCCGAAGCTGTTGGCGAAGAGCAGCAGCGTCGTGCCGAGCAGGCTGGGCCACAGGATCGGCATCACGACATAGCGCCAGTAGGCGAAGGGCGAGGCGCCGAGGATCGTGGCGGCCTCGCGCCACTCGCGCTTCAGCCCGTCGAGCGCCGGCGTGAGGATCAGCACCATGAGCGGGATCTGGAAGTAGAGGTAGGTGAGCGTCAGGCCCCAGAAGCTCAGGATGTTGAAGCCGCTCCTGTAGAGGTTGAAGCCGAACAGGCTCTGGAGCAGCGTCGTGACGAGGCCGGTCCGCCCCAGCGTGGCGATGAAGGCGAAGGCCAGCGGCAGGCCGGCGAAGTTCGACGCGACGCCGCTGAACGTCAGCAGGACCGGCCGCAGCCAGGCCGGCAGCCCGCCCAGCACCACCGCCCAGGCGAGCATGAAACCGAGGATCGCCCCGAGGATCGCCGAAGCGGCGCTGACCTCGAGGCTGATCGCGTAGGCGCTGATGATGCCCGGCTCGAACAGCCCGGCGAGGTTGCCGAGCGTGAGATGGCCCTCGTTGTCCTGGAAGGCGCCGACCACGAGATAGGCGGTCGGGGCCAGCAGGAAGAGGGCCGCGAACGAGAAGAACGGCACGACGCCGATCCAGGCGAGCGACATCGGCGCGCGCGGCTGGACCGGCATCGTGACCGGCGCGATCGCTTCGACCTGCTCCATCGTGCCTCGGGGGGTGTTCGGGAAGGCTCGGGGCGGTCCGGAGCCCGGTGCCGGGGCAGGCTGCCCGCCCGCCGCTCCGGCGTGATCGTGGTCAGGGGCGGACCGGGTCCGCCCCTGCCCTCAGTTCCGGAGGATCGTCACTTGACGTTGGCGCCGACGGTCTTGTCCCAGCCCGCGGTGATCACGCTCTTGGAGGCGTTCTGCTGCTCGATGCTGGGGAAGACCGCGTGGCTGTAGGCTTCGGCGGGGGGCAGCTTCTTCACGAGCTCGGCCGGCACCTTGCCGTCCTTGACGAGCGACTGGTAGCGGATCGGATGGCAGTAGCCCTTGAGGTAGGCGAGCTGGCCCTCGTCCGAATAGACGTAGTCCATCCACAGTTTCGCGGCGTTCGGGTGCGGCGCGAAGGCCGAGATGGCCTGGACGTAGACGCCCGCCACGACGCCGCTCTTGGGCACCACGACGTCGATGGCGGGATTGTCCTTCAGCGTGTCGCGGTCGGCGAGGGCGTTGTAGTCCCAGCGGACCACGACGGGCGTCGCGCCCTGGGCCAGGGAGGCCACCTTGCCGATGGTCGGCACGAGGTTGCCGGCCTTGTTCATGGCGGCGAAATAGTCGAGCCCGGCCGCGGCGGCCTTGGACGCGTCCCCGCCCGCCTTGCCGAGCCCGGCGGCGTAGACGGCGAGGATGGCCTGGTTCGAGGCGCGCGGATCGCCGGCCAGCGCCACGCTGTTCTTGAAGTCGGGGCCGAGCAGGTCCGGCCAGTCGGTCGGCGAGGTCTTCACGATGTCCTTGTTCACCTCGAAGGTGAGCACGCCGTAATAGTCGCCGTACCAGGCGCCGTCGGCGTCCTTGTCGTCGGCCGGGATCGAGTCCCAGGTCGGGACCTTGTAGGGGGCGAGCAGGCCCTCGGCCTTGGCGGTCGGGCCGAACGACAGGCCGACGTCGATCACGTCGGGCGCCTGCGGGCCCTTGTTGCCCTTGTTGGCGCGGATGGCCTCGACCTCGTCGCCCGAACCCGCGTCGGGGTTCAGCTCGTTCATCTTGAGCCCGTACTTGGCCTTGAAGCCGTCGATCATGCCGCCGTAGCCGCACCAGTCGTGAGGCAGGGCGATGACCGACAGCTCGCCTTCCGCCTTGGCGGCCGCGACGAGAGCGTCGGACGACTGGGCGAGGGCCGGACTCGCCGAAGCCGCCACGACGGCCAGCGTCGAGAGCGAGGCCAGGAACTTGGAGGCTGTCTTCATCATCTACCCCGGTGCGGAACGGTGTGGCGCGGCGAAGCTGCCACAGCTGTGGCGCTTCCGCTAGCACGGCATTCTGACAGTCCCGCGACGCGTGCGGCCGATCCGGCGCGGTGCCTGGAACCACACCGGAACCTGCGGCCTTCCCCTGGGTCAGACCCGTCCAGGAAGGACCGTCCATGCGCTTCGCACGTTGCTTCGTCCCGGCCCTGCTCCTCGCCTTCGCGGGCGCCGCCCCGGCCCTGGCCGACGAAAATCCCACGGCGCCGGAGCCGCCCCCGGCCGTGGCACCCGCCGACAAGGGCATGACGACGCTGACGATCTTCTTCAAGCACGACGAGAGCCAGACGCTCGGCGAGATCAACGCGCGCCTGCGCCGGCAGGGCTTCTACGAGAGCTTCCCGCCGCCCGGCGTCGAGGTCCTGTCCTGGAACGTGCTGATGGGCGTCGGCCAGGTGGTGACGCTGCGCTTCCCCGCCGAACGGCTGCGCGAGGTCAACCGCGCCGTGGAACAGACGGCCTGGGGCGGGTACCGAACGGAGTTCTACCCGACCTACGATTACCGCCCGACCGCCGCCAAGGAGCGCCAGGGTCTCCCGTCGGCTTTCAAGTGAGCGCGCGCTTGCCGGGACCGGGCAGCTTGGCCTAGCTCTTGCTGCGCAAGGGTCGCAGCCGGAGTCGGCGCAGCGCGGCCGGGAGCAGACAGCATGGTCCATCGCCACACGGTCGGCCGCACCTCCTGGGCCTTCGCCGACCTGAAGGACCTCATGGCCAAGGCGACGCCGCTGCGCTCCGGCGACATGCTGGCCGGCATCGCGGCCGGCTCGGCCGAGGAGGGGCTCGCGGCCCGCCATTGCCTCGCCGACCTGCCGCTCGGCGCCTTCCTGGCCCAGCCGCTGATTCCCTACGAGGAGGACGACGTCACGCGGCTCATCGTCGACCGGCACGACGCGGCGGCCTTCGCTCCGATCGCGCATCTCACGGTCGGCGATTTCCGCGACTGGCTCCTGTCGGACCTCGCGACGCCGTCCCTGCTGGCGCGGATCGCACCCGGCGTCACGCCCGAGATGGCGGCCGCGGTCTCCAAGATCATGCGCAACCAGGACCTCATCCTGGCGGCGAAGAAGTGCCGCGTCGTGACGCGCTTCCGCAACACGATCGGCCTGCCCGGCACCATGGCGGTGAGGCTCCAGCCCAACCATCCGACCGACGACCCCGACGGCATCGCGGCGACGGTCGCCGAGGGCCTCCTCTATGGCTGCGGCGATGCCGTGATCGGCATCAACCCGGTTTCCGATTCGCCCGCCGTCCTGGCCCGCCTGTGCCACCTCCTCGACGACGTCATCCAGCGCCACGCCATCCCGACCCAGAGCTGCGTGCTCACCCATGCGACGACCAGCATCGGGCTGATCGAGAGCGGCGTGCCGGTCGACCTCGTGTTCCAGTCGATCGCCGGGACCGAGGCCGCCAACGCCTCCTTCGGCGTCACGCTCGGCCTGCTCGACGAGGCGCACGACGCCGGCCGCAGCCTCGCACGCGGCACGGTCGGCCAGAACGTGATGTATTTCGAGACCGGCCAGGGCTCCGCCCTGTCGGCGGGTGCCCACCACGGCGTCGACCAGCAGACGCTGGAGGCACGGGCCTACGCGGTCGCCCGCGTCTACGAGCCGCTGCTGGTCAATACCGTGGTGGGCTTCATCGGCCCCGAGTATCTCTACGACGGCAAGCAGATCATCCGGGCCGGGCTCGAGGACCACTTCTGCGGGAAGCTGATGGGCCTGCCCCTCGGCTGCGACGTCTGCTACACCAACCATGCCGAAGCCGATGCCGACGACATGGATGCGCTGATGACGCTGCTCGGTGCCGCGGGCGTCACCTACATCATGGGCATCCCGGGCACCGACGACGTCATGCTGAACTACCAGTCGACGTCGTTCCACGACCAGCTCTACCTCCGAGACGCGCTGGGGCTCGGGCGTGCGCCGGAGTTCGAGGCCTGGCTCCAGCGGATGGGGATCACCGGGCCGGACGGCCGCCTGCGCACCCCATCGGGCTCCCACCCGCTGCTGACCCGGGCCCAAGCCGCATGAGCACCCCGTCCGACATCCCTGCCCTGCCCCGCTCCGCCGTGACGCCGGACCCTTGGCGGCACCTGTCGGAGCTCACGCCCGCCCGCCTGGCGCTCGGCCGCTCGGGCGCATCGCTGCCGACCCGCGAGGTCCTGAAACTCGGCCTCGCCCATGCGAAGGCGCGCGACGCCGTCCACGCCGCCATGGCGGTGGACGAGATCGCGGCGGCGATCGCGGCGCGCGGATGCCGGACCCTCACGGTCGAGAGTGCCGCGCCGGACCGGGCCACCTATCTGCGCCGGCCCGACTTCGGCCGCCGCCTCTCGGCGCGCAGCCGGACGCTGCTTTCGGAGACCGGCCCGGCCTCGCGGCCGATATCGCGGTGGTGGTGGCGGACGGGCTCTCGGCCTCCGCGGTGGACCTCAATGCCGTCCCGCTGCTCGCGGCGCTCCTGCCCCGGCTCGCGACCCACAGCCTCGCGCCCGTGGTCCTGGCCCGCCAGGCGCGGGTCGCGCTCGGCGACGAGGTGGGGACGCTGCTCGGCGCCCGCATGGTCGTCGTGCTGATCGGCGAGCGCCCCGGCCTGTCGGCCGCCGACAGCCTCGGCGTCTACCTCACCTTCGCGCCGCGAATCGGCGTGACGGACGCGGCGCGCAACTGCGTGTCCAACATCCGCGCCGGCGGCCTCGTGCCCGAAGCGGCGGCGGCCAGGATCGGCTGGCTCGTCGACCGCGCCTTCGCCCTGTCGCTCACCGGCGTCGCGCTGAAGGACGGCAGCGAGGATGCGACGCTCGGAGGCGCGGCGGCGCCGAGCCTGCCCGCCGGATGACCTTGCCCTGGGGCATCGGACGGTCCAAGACGCCGCCATGACGACGCACCGCCCCTTCCCGCTCAACTACCTCGGCCCGTTCGCGTCCCGTCCGAGGCTCGTCACGGCGATCGGCCTCGGGCTCGGCGCGGGACTCGTCCTCGCCCTCGTGCCCTCGCAGCTCGACGTCCCGACCCGCGCCATCCTGGCCTGGGACCTCGGCTGCATCGCCTTCGTCTGGATGACGCTGACCCACATCGGGGGGCGTGACGCGCCGTTCATCCGCGGCGTCGCCAAGGCGCGCGACGAGGGACAGGGCATCATCCTGATGCTGGTCCTGGCGCTCGCGGCCGCCTCGCTGGCCGCCGTCGCGGCCGAACTGTCCTTCGCCAAGGACTCGCACGGGTTCGACAAGGCCCTGCGCGTCGCGCTCGCCTTCGGCAGCGTCTCGGTCTCGTGGTTCGTGACGCAGCTGATCTTCGCGCTGCACTACGCCCATGAATATTACGCGCCGGACGACGACGACGACCCCAGCACCCTGCAGCAGGGCGGCCTGCAGTTTCCCGACGACGATGCGCCCGATTACTGGGACTTCATCCACTTCGCGGTGGTGATCGGGGTCGCGTCGCAGACGGCGGATGTCGCGTTCACCTCGAAGCGCATGCGCAGGATCGGCACCGTGCACGGCCTCGTGGCCTTCACCTTCAACACCGTCATCCTGGCCCTGACCATCAACATCCTGGCCGGGCTGCTGTCGTGAGCGGCCGCCGCGCCACGGCTTTCGCGGCGAGGGCGGACGGCGCCCGGCTCACTCGTCGAGACCCTGGTCGTAGATCTTGACGCAGGCGGGGCTGAGCTGGGCGTGATGGGCCTGCATGCAGGTCTTGATCTTGTCCTCGTCGGGGATCGCGTCGTTGCAGAGCTTCTGCACGTCCCCGTAGCAGACATGCTCGGCCTGCTGGCGCAGCCGGGTGGCGTCCGACGGCAGCTTGGCGGCCAGGGCGGGCCCCGACAGGACGGCGAGGAGGCCAGCGGCGGTCACGGCGAGGCGTATCATGGTCGGATCCTGGTCTGGGCGCCCGCCGGTGGCGGTCTCGGACGTTCAATGAGTGGAGCAGGTCGTCGTTCCTGGCGAGGGTCGATTGCACCCGGGCGTGGCGCCAAGGCCACAACCGATCCTCGCCCGCGCCGTCACCGGCTGCCGGCGTCGAACACCTTGCGGCAGGCGGGGCTCAACTGCGACCGGCGCGCCGCCATGCAGGCCTGGATGCGGGCTTCGTCGGGGATCGCGGCCGCGCAGAGCCGCTGGACGTCGTTGTAGCAGAGGTGCTCGGCCTGCTGGCGCATGCGCTCCTTGTCGGAAATCATGCGCGCAGAAGCGCCGTCGACGGCGGCGACCGACAGCAACAGTCCGATGATCAGTCTCGAGGTCATGCGTCCATCTCCGGACCGGCAGAAGATCGGATCCGGCCACGACCCGCACCCTGGCACGATCAGCTGTTGTCCGGATGAGGTCGCGGAGACCCAGCCGCGATTCAGCCGGACCGTGCCGAATCGGCCACGCTGCGGGACGGAGAGGACGCGCCGCGCCTCCGGAGACATCCCGCCCGGCACCTGCTCCCGGGCGCGGGGACGGGCGCGGGTGGCGGCGACATCCTGTCCCACGATCGAAACCTTGGATGCCCTGCATCGCGCGCGCCGCCCGAAGCGCGAAATGCTACGGTGAGACGAGTTGCGGACCGCCCTGCGGGGTCGGCATGAGGCAAAGGGAGCTGGCGCGATGGTGGTGAGGGGGCTGGTCCTGGCGGCGGCCATGGCCTGGTGCGGCGGCGCGGGGGCTGTCCAGGGACAGGGACCGCGTTGGGACGGGGGCGTGGAGCAGGTGCGGATGGCTTGCGAGGGGTTCGGCTGCGCCCCGCGACCCCTGTGGCGTTACGGCAGCGGGCGGGGCTTCTTCCCGATGCGCCGCTTCGGCCCACCGCCGGTCCGCCGATTCGGGTTCCGGCCGCTCGGCTTCCGGCCGATCGGGTTCAGGCCGCTCGGCTTCCGCCGATTCGGTCCGCCCCGGCGCTGGTGACGGGGTCGACGGAGGGCACGGCGGCGCGACATGGGTCCACGCCCTCCATTCCGTCACGGCCGGGCGCGACGGTGGAGGGGGTGGCGCCGGTACCCCGGGTCGCCATCGGGCGCGAGCTACAGGAGCAGGATGGCGGCCGCCAGTGCGAGGTTGGTGAGCTGGTGGAGAGCCTGGTCGAACCCCAGCAGCCACCAGAACTGCGGGCGGTCGATGGGCCATTGCGCGCGATGCGCGATGGCCGACTTGCCGCGGTCCACCACGCCATGCACGCCGAAATCCACGAGGGCCAGCCACCACAGGCGCGGCGCGACGACGAGCACGATGGCGAGGGTGAGCGCGGCGTGACAGCCGGCATGCGCGGCGAGCGGCCAGAGCCAGCCTCGCGGCCGCTCCTTGCCGCGGGCCATGGCGTTGGTCTGCAGCAGGAAGTCCGCCGCGACGTGCTTCACGGCGAAGACGGCCGACAGGGCCGTGAGCGTCAGCACGGCCGCGACGGCGTCAGGAGCGAGAGGAGCCGAGGCGCTGAGCATCCTGAGAAGGGTGCCGACCGTGTCTTAAGGCCCCGTTCGCGCCGGCCGCCCGATGGCCCGCCATGAAGACTTTTAGCTGCGGAAGCCGCGCCGGATCGCCACCCGGTTGTCGTGGAAAGCCGCGCCGCCGAGCGGCGGCGGGGCGTCGGCGCCCGTCAGGGAATTGATGCCGCGCCCGTCCGCGTGGGCCCGGTTGGGCCAGATCGATTCGGCCACCACCACGCCGCGCCGCAGGCCCGCGAAGAGCCGGGCCTGGAGCTGCACGGCGCCGCGGGTGTTCCGGACCTCGACGGCATCGCCGTCCGCGATGCCGAGCGGGGCGGCGTCGTCGGGGTGGATGAGGACCGAGGGCCGCTCTTCCTTGGCGAGACCCGTCGGGGTCTCGGTGAAGGTGGAGTTGAGGAAGTTCCGGGCCGGGCTCGTGGTCAGCCGGAACGGGTGAGTCGCATCCGCCTCTTCGATCACGGCCCAATGGTCCGGAAAGGCCGGCATGCCCGAGGTGTCGCCACCCCCGCCCGGCATGGCGGCCGCCGCGCCCGCCCAGTCGGGACGGAAACGGAACCGGCCGTCCGGCCAGCCGAAGCCGTCGCGGAAATGAGCCCTGTCGGGCTCCTGCGCGCAATCGATCCAGCGTGCCGCCTCGAGGCCGTCGAGCGTGCCGCGTCCGGAGGCCCGCAGCGTCGCGTCGACGAGGTCGCGCGAGGAGAGCGTGAACGAGGGGTGATCGATGCCGAGCCGCGCCGCCAGCCGGCACAGCAGGTCGTGGTTCGACAGGCAGTCTCCCGGCGGCTCGACCAGCTTCGGCCCGAGCAGGATGTGGGTCTGGCCGCCGGCCTGGTAGACGTCGTCGTGCTCGACGAACATCGTGGCGGGCAGAACGAGGTCGGCCATGCGGCTCGTGTCCGTCATGACCTGCTCGTGGACGATGGTGAAGAGGTCGTCCCGCGCGAAGCCCCGCTTCACCACCTCCTGGTCGGGCGCCACCGAGACCGGGTTGGTGTTCTGGATCAGCAGCGCCGTCACCGGAGGTCCGCCGCGCAGCGCCTCGGGGTCGCCGGTCAGGACCGCGCCGATCCGCGACTGGTCGAGGCTGCGGACCGTGGGGTCGCGCAGGTCCAGTCCCTCGATGTCGCGCTTGTCCCAGCCGAACATGCCGGAATTCGTGTGGAGCGCTCCGCCGCCCTCGTGCCGCCACGCCCCGAGCACCACCGGCAGGCAGGATACGGCATGCATCGCCACTGCGCCGTTGCGCTGACGCGCGAAGCCGTAGCCGATCCGGAAGAAGCTGCGCGGCCGCCGGCCGAGCAACTGCGCGAAGGCGACGATGTCGGCCGCCGGCACGCCGCAGATGGCCGAAGCCCATTCGGGTGTCCGGGACGACAGATGCGCCTCGAGCCCGGCGGGATCGTCGGCGAAACGCGCCATATAGTCCCGGTCGGCGAAGCCGTCGCGGAACAGCACGTGCATCACGCCGCAGGCCAGGGCCCCGTCGGTCCCGGGGCGGACCAGCAGCTTCACGTCCGCCTGCCGCATCGTGGCGTTGTCGTAGACGTCGACCGCCACGATGGGCGCCCCTCGCGCCTTCCGGGCTCTCACGGCATGGGTCATGACGTTGACCTGCGTCACGACCGCGTTGGTGCCCCAGAGCACGACGCAGTCCGACTGCTCCATCTCGCGCGGGTCGACGCCCGTCATGCGGCCGTGGCCGGCCTTGTAGCCGGCCCAGGACAGGGCGGTGCAGATGGTGGAATACTGGTCCGAGTAGCGCTTGACGTGACGGAGCCGGTTGATGCCGTCGCGCTGCACGAGGCCCATCGTGCCCGCATAGTAATAGGGCCACACGGCTTCGGACCCGTGCCGCGCTTCGGCCGCCATCAGGCCCTCGGCGGCCCGGTCCAGCGCCTCGTCGAGGCCGATCGGCCGGAACTGGCCCGAACCCTTGGGGCCGGTCCGCAGCAGCGCCTGGGTCAGCCGGTCCGGATGGTGGACGCGCTCGGCGTAGCGGGCCACCTTGGCGCAGATGACGCCTGCCGTGTAGCTGTTGTCCGCAGCACCGTAGACGCGGCCGATGCGGCCGGGGCCCAGCACCTCGACCTCGAGAGCGCAGGTCGAAGGGCAGTCATGGGGGCACGCGGTCGCGCGCCGCGGCGTCGTCAGGGGAGCGTTCAAGGATCTCAACCCGCGTCTGAAGGGCCGGCCGGCGCGCCGCTCGCGCCGGGTCTCGACGAGACCGGGCAAACCATAGACCTGAGCGGCCGGCAACCCCAAGGCGTCGCCGTCCGGCGCGATGACGGGCCGGTTGTCGGGGCAGCGACAGGGCCGCCGCTCGCCCGCTCCGTCGAGGGCGCCAAGGGACACGACGGGGGCGACGTCACGACGGTCGTCCGCCCCGACGACCCCCCGGACGTCGGCCCCCGACGCTCTGCGCGCCGGGCCGCGGGACTACTCGTCGCGGTAGACGCGCTCGCGACGCTCGTGCCGCTCCTGGGCTTCGACCGAGAGGGTCGCGATGGGCCTCGCGTCGAGACGACGCAGGCCGATGGGGTCTCCGGTCTCCTCGCAATAGCCGTAGGAGCCGTCGTCGAGCCGCGCCAGCGCGGCGTTGATCTTGGAGATCAGCTTGCGCTGGCGATCCCGTGCCCGGAGTTCGATGGCGCGATCCGTCTCCGACGACGCCCGGTCGGCGATATCGGGATGGTTCTCGTTCTCGCTCTGCAGGTTGGTCAGGGTCTCGCGGCTCTCCCGGAGGAGTTCGTCGCGCCAACCGATCAGCTTGCGCCGGAAATAATTCCGGTGCCGTTCGCTCATGAAGACTTCGTCTTCGGACGGCCTATACCCGGCCTCGAGGGCATCTGACAGTGTCATGCGTGCCAAACTCCCAGCGCATAACGGCACCTTGCGGCGAGTGGTTGCCATGACGGACCGGCCGACGCAAGGGCCTCTCCGTGGACTTTGCCCTGTAGGGTTGCAACTCCGACAAAATTTTTGTCGAACCTGATCCTTAAGCCACATCGCGGGATGGTCGGACCCTGTAAACGATGGTCCGTCGCGGGTCCACCTCCCGCGCGGCACGGCGGGCCCGACGATGCGATACCTGATCCTGATGCGGCACGGCAAGGCTGAACCCGGTTCGAGCGCCGGGGACCATGGCCGCGGTCTCACCGCCCGCGGCCGCGCCGAAGCGCAAGAGGCGGGACGCAGGATCGCCGAGATGGCCCGGCCGGACGCCGTCCTCCTGTCGGACAGCACCCGCACCCGCGAGACTCTCGAGAGCGCCGCGCCCGCCCTGCCGGCCGACCTGCCCCGGGAGGCGACGAGGACGCTCTACGCCGCCACGGCCGAGACCATCCTCGACACGGTCCGGGCGACGTCGGACGATGTCGCCTGCCTGCTCGTGATCGGCCACAATCCCGGCATCGGCGACCTGGCCCGGCGCCTCGCGGGCGAGGGCGCGAAACGCGACCTCGCGCGGTTGGCCGACGGTTTTCCCACCTCCTGTTTCGCCGTGCTCGAAATCGATGCCGCGCGCTGGAGCGAGATCGGACGGCCGGGCCGGCTCGCCTTCCTGCTGCCGGCGGACGAGCGGTCCGGCCGCTGACATGGCGATCGACGCCGTCGGGCTCGCCCTCGCGCTGCTGCTCGGGCAACCCGCCACGATCACGGCGGCGATGACGCCCGGCATCACGTTCGAGCCCCGCCAGCGCGCCGTGAGCAATTGGCGCTGGCAGGCCGCCGCGAGCCTCGACGCCTCGCCGGGCCAGCGCGCCGCCCTGGTGCTCGGGCGCGATCCCGCCGCCGTCAGCCGCTGCGTGAGGCTGAACAACTACTGGTGCATCAAGCGCGCCGGCTGGGCGGGCGAGATCGCCTCCGACGCCGAGGGGCACGTGGCCTTCGTCTCGGCGGCCGAGGGCGCCACCGTGGCGGCCCTGCTGCTGCGCCGCTACTACGTCGACGACGGACGACGCTCCGCGCTGGCGATCGTCTCCCACTGGGCGCCGGCGAGCTGCGGCCTCCTCGCCGCACCCCGGGGCCCGCACCGCCCCACGGCGGACGGGCTCGCGGCCCGCGGCATCGGGCAGACGCTGCGCGCCCGCTGGCTGGCGTCGCACGGCCGCCGCGTCGCGCGGGCCGGGCGGGGACGGCTCCGGGTGTCGGTCGTGCCGGACCGGCTGATCGGCACGGCGCTGCCCGCCCAGACCATCGCGCTCGGGCTCGGCGCGGCACCGGTCGGGCTCGCGGCCGGCCTGCCGGACCGGCTGGCGGCCCGGGGTGCCGATCCAGCCGCCCCGGCCCCGGTCTGCGCCGCCGACCAGGCGAGGATCGCCCATTACGCCGCTCGGGCCGCCGCCGGCGTCGCGGCTTCGCCGACCGCGGACCTTGGGCTCTTCGATGACGCCGGGCGCCCGACCGCGAACCTCGCACGGGTCCTGCGCAACATGGCGGCGGTCGAGATCGGCCCACTCGGCGCCGCCGAAGGGCTGGTCTCGGCGGCCGTCGCCCACGCGGCCGACGTCGTCGAGCGCCGCCGTGCCGCCGCGCCGCCGGGGCCGGCCCGCCCTGGCGCCGGGGCTCCGGCCCGCATAGATGAGGGCCGCCGCCCGGAACCCCGCCCTTGAGCCTGCTCTCCGATCTCGCCTTCGAGGCTCGCGTCACGGCGCGCAGCGTCGCCGACTATGTCACGGGCAACGGCCTCCGCCTCGGCGTCACGGGCCTGTCGCGGGCGGGCAAGACCGTCTTCATCACGGCACTGGTCCAGGCGCTGACGACGCGGGGGTCGCGTCTGCCGGTGTTCCGCGCCGCCGCCGAGGGGCGCCTGACCCGCGGCTATCTCCAGCCGCAGCCCGACGATGCCGTGCCCCGGTTCGCCGTCGAGGACCACCTCGCGGCGCTCACGGTCGAGCGACGCTGGCCGGACTCGACGCGGCGCATCTCCGAGATCCGCATCACCATCGACTACGAACGGCGCGCGGGCTGGCGTCCCGGCCCGTCCAGCCTGACGCTGGACATCGTCGACTACCCCGGCGAGTGGCTGCTCGACCTGCCGCTGCTCGGCAAGTCCTACGCGCAATGGTCGGCCGAGACGCTGGAAGCCAGCGCCGCGGCGGCGCGGGCGCCGCTCGCGGCGGAGTGGCGGGGCCACACCGCCCTGCTCGGCGCCGACGCTCCGGCCTCCGAGGACGAGGCGCGGCGCTGCGCCGACCTCTTCACCCGATACCTCCGGGCGAGCCGGGCCGACCGCTACGCGCTCTCGACCCTGCCACCCGGCCGCTTCCTGATGCCGGGCGACCTCGAAGGCACGCCCATGCTGACCTTCGCGCCCCTGCCCGGCGCAGGCCCGGCCAAGCCGGGTTCGCTGGCCGCCATGATGGAGCGCCGCTACGAGAGCTACAAGACGCTCGTCGTCCGGCCGTTCTTCCGGGACCACTTCGCCCGGCTCGACCGGCAGATCGTGCTGGTCGACGCGCTGTCGGCGCTGAATTCCGGGCCGACGGCGGTCCGCGACCTGCAGAACGCCCTGACCGACGTGCTCCAGGCCTACAGAGCCGGGCGGTCCAACCTGATCTCGACCCTGTTCCGCCCGCGCATCGACCGCATCCTGTTCGCCGCCACCAAGGCCGACCACCTCCACCACACGAGCCACGACCGGCTCGAGGCCATCCTGCGGCTCCTGGTGGCGCGGGCGATCGCCAAGGCCGAGGACGTCGGCGCCGGGATCGACGTCATCGCTCTCGCGGCCGTGCGGGCCACGCGGGAGGCGTCGGTCAAGGAAGGGCGCGACGCGCTCGACGCCATCGTGGGCACGCCGCTCGCCGGCGAGATCATCGACGGCGAGACCTTCGACGGCCTCGCCGAGGCCGCCGTCTTTCCCGGTGACCTGCCGGGCGACCCCAGGCTGGCGCTCCGGGGCGATGGTCTCGGGCTCGCCGAGGCCGACGGCGACTACCGCTTCGTCAGGTTCCGTCCGCCCCTGCCCGAGGCGGGACCCGACGGCGCGAAGCTCCTGCCCCATATCCGGCTCGACCGGGCGCTCCAGTTCCTTCTCGGGGACAAGCTCGCGTGAGAACGCCCCAGCCCGGTCCCGGCCCGTTTCGCCGCGGCGCGGGGAGAGTTCGGCCGGGAGCCGGAGGGCATCGGGCCCCAGGAGCGACGACATGAGTGATGCACCGGAGACCCGGCGCCCCCGGCCCCGCGCGTTCCGGCTCGACGATCCGGGCGCGGCACCCGCGGGGGCGCCCCCGCCGCGCGCCGCCGTCGTGATCGAGACGCAGGCCGACGCCTACCTGCGCGAGGCCGCCGCCGCCGGCCTGCCGCCGGAGGAAGCCGCCATCGAGGCCGCGCAGGCGGCCGGGATGGAGCGTCGTGGCCGCCGCGGCTGGGGCACGCTGTTCTGGGCGGCGCTCGGCGGCCTCGCGTCCCTGTCGCTCTGGCTCTGGATCGACCACCTCGTCGCGGACCTGTTCTCGCGGACGCCCGCCCTCGGCTGGTTCGGGCTCGGGCTCCTCGGCCTGCTGGCGCTCGCGGCGGTCGCCCTGCTGGTCCGGGAGACGCGCGGCGTGCTGCGCCAGGCCAGGGTGGCGCGGCTCCACGCGGGTCTCGCGGCCGCCCACCTGGCGGACGACCGCGATGCGGCGCGCCGGCTCGTCGCCGAGGTCTCGGTGCTCTACGCCGCCCGGCCCGAGACGGCGCATGCCCGCGCCGCGGTGCGGCAGGCCGCCGGCGAGATCGTCGACGGGCGCGACCTGATCGACATCGCCGAGCGCGCGCTCCTGCTGCCGCTCGACCGCGCGGTCGCGGCCGACATCGCCGCCGCGGCGAAGCGGGTGTCGCTCGTCACCGCCATCAGTCCCGCGGGCGGTGCTCGACCTCGTCTTCGTGGCGGGGCAGATCGTCTGGCTGATCCGCCGCATCGCGGAGCGCTACAGCGGCCGGCCGGGGCTGCTCGGCTTCCTCAAGCTGGCCCGCTCGGTCGGCGCCCATCTCGCCGTGACGGGCGGCATGGCGGTCGGCGACAGCCTGGTGCAGCAGGTCGTCGGCCACGGCATCGCCGCCAAGCTCTCGGCCCGGCTCGGCGAAGGCGTGCTGAACGGCATGCTGACGACGCGCGTCGGCCTCTCCGCCATGGCGGTCTGCCGGCCGATGCCCTTCGGGGTCGGCAAGCCGCCCGGCGTCGGCGACGTGGCGCCCTTCCTGTTCAAGGGCGAGGGCTGAGGGGGCGCCTCAGGCCTCCGGCCGCGCGTCGGCCGCCGCCCCGGCCCCCGTCATCGCGGCCGAGAGCGCCCAGAGCCGGCGCGCCGTCGCGTCGTCCTGGGCGGCCCGGCTCGGGGTCGCGGCCCGTTCCCTGGCGTAATAGCCGCCGGAGCGCCCCTCGACCTCGGGCGAGACCGCCAGGTGCACGAGGGTCGCGGCGCCCCGCTCCGGCGGGACGGCGACGAGCGCTTTGGCGACACCCAGGGCGAAGCGCCCGATGCCCCGGCCCTCGTCGCCGAACCGCGAGGCCACGAAACCCGGATGAAAGCAGGTGGCGGTGACGCCCGTTCCGGCCAGCCGGCGCGCGAGCTCCCGGGTGAAGAGGACGTTGCACAGTTTGGCCCGGCAATAGGCCTTGAAGCCCCCGTAGCGGTGCCGGTTCTGCAGATCGTCGAGGTCGAGCGACGCCAGGCGGTGCCCCTCGGACGCGGTCGACACGATCCGGGCCGGCGACGCCGCGACCAGCGAGGGCAGCAGCGCGTCCGTGACGACGAAGTAGCTGAGGTGGTCGAGCGCGAAGGTCTTCTCGAAGCCGTCCTCCGTCTCGATCCGGTCGCCGAAGATGGCGCCGGCATTGTTGACGAGGACGTCGATCCGGGGCTCGGCTCGCGCCACCGTGGCGCCGACCCGGCGCATCTCGGCGAGCCGCGACAGGTCGGCGATGTGGGCGGTGTGGTCGACCTCGGGGGAGATGCCGCGCAGCCTGCCCAGCGTGTGCTCCGCCCGGCGGGGATCACGCGCGATGAGGACGATCCGGGCCCCGCGGCGCGCGAGGTCGAGGGCGCCCGCGAGCCCGATGCCGGACGTGCCGCCCGTGATCACCACCGTCTTGCCGTGCATGGCCCTGCCCTTCCGCCAGAGCGCTTCCGCCTCCGGCGAATGCGCTCCCGCCTGAAACTGCTCCAAGTCTCCCTCGATGCGGCGGACCCCGAGGCGGCCGCATCAGGCCGGCGGCAGCGGCTTCTCGAGGACGACGAAATGGAGGTCCGTGCGCCGCGGCAGGCCGAAGCGTTCGTCGCCGTAGGGGAACGGCTTGGTCCGGCCCGTCCGGCGATAACCGCGGCGCTCGTAGAAGGCGACGAGCTCGGCGCGGCCGTGGATGACGGTCATCTCGACGGCGACGCAGCCGAGGTCGCGGGCGTGGCGCTCGGCTTCGGCGATCAGCTTGGCGCCGAGCCCCTGCCCCTGCCGGTCCGGCCGCACCGTGAGCATGGCGAGGTGGCAGAGCAGCCGCTCCGCATCGTCCCGGAACCGCTGCACCATGACGCAGCCCAGGATCTCGCCTCCTGCCGCCTCGCGCAGCAGCAGGATGGTCGAGGGGTCCGGCGCCTCGATCTCGTCCGCCAGCGTGGCGGCGTCGGTGCGCTGGCCGTCGAGCAGGTCCGATTCGTGCGTCCAGCCGCGGCGGGCCGTCTCGCCGCGATAGGCGGAATTGACCATGGCGGCGAGGTCGTCGAGATCGGCCCGCCTGGCCGGCGCGATGATGGGCGACGTCATGCTCTGCTCCGAGGCCGCCGGACGGCCCGCTCAGGGCCCGGCTTCCGCCTCTTCGGCGCCGGATCGGAGGTTCTCCGACCGCGGCATGCCGACGGTATTGTAGCCGCCGTCCACGAAATGGACCTCGCCGGTGACGCCGTTCGACAGGTGCGACAGGAGGTAGAGGGCGGATCCGCCGACGTCCTCGATGGTCACGGGCCGGCGCAGCGGCGCGTGGGCGCGGTGGTAATTGTACATGAAGCGGGCATCGGTGATGCCGGCCCCCGCGAGGGTGCGCACCGGCCCGGCCGAGATGGCGTTGACCCGAAGGCCGTCGGCGCCGTAATCGGCCGCGAGATACCGCACCGAGGCTTCAAGCGCCGCCTTGGCGACGCCCATCACGTTGTAGTTGGGCGTGACGCGCGTCGCGCCGCCGAAGGTCAGGGTCAGCATGGCGCCGCCCGGCCCCATGAGGGGCGCGGCGCGCTTGGCGATCTCGGTGAACGAGAAGGCCGAGATCACCATGGTGCGCACGAAGTTCTCGCGCGTGGTGTCGGCGTAGCGGCCCTTGAGTTCGTTCCTGTCCGAATAGGCGATGCCGTGGACCAGGAAGTCGAGCCGGCCGAACCGGGCCTGGACGGCCTCGAGGGCGGCGTCGACCGTCTCGAGTCTCTCGACGTCGCAGGGCACGACGACGTCCGAGCCGAGCGAGGCGGCGAGCGGCTTGACGCGGCGCCCGAGCGCCTCGCCCTGATAGGTGAAGGCGAGCTCGGCCCCCTCGGCCGCCAGGGCCTTGGCGATGCCCCAGGCGATGGAATGGTCGTTGGCCACGCCCATGATGAGCCCGCGCTTGCCCCCCATCAGGCCGCCCGAGGCGGAGCCGGCCGCGCCGTTCGTCGTTCCCTGCGCCATGATCAGAGGTCCGGATGCTGGAAGACGAGGGACGCGTTGGTGCCGCCGAAGCCGAAGCCGTTGGACAGCACCGTGCCGAGCTTCACGCCCTCGCGCCGCTCCCGCACGATCGGCATGTCGGCGAAGGCCGGGTCCAGCGTCTCGATGTTGGCGCTTTCGCAGATGAAGTCGTGGTTCATCATCAGGAGCGAGAACACCGCCTCGATGGCGCCGGTGGCGCCCTGGGCATGGCCGCTGAGGCTCTTGGTGGCGGCGATCGGCGGGCATCTGTCGCCGCCGCCGAAGATGTCCCGGAGGGCTTCGATCTCGGCCTCGTCGCCCTTGGGGGTCGAGGTCGCGTGAGGGTTGATGTAGTCGACCGGGGCCTTCACGTCCTCCAGCGCCATGCGCATGCAGCGCCGGGCGCCCTCGCCGGAGGGCGCCACCATGTCGTGCCCGTCGCTGGCGAGGCCGTAGCCCACGATCTCGCCGAGGATCCGGGCACCGCGCGCCACCGCATGGTCCCGGTCCTCGAGGGCCAGGATGCCGGCACCGGCCGAGATCACGAAGCCGTCCCGGTCCTTGTCGAAGGCCCGCGACGCGACGGCGGGTCGGTCGTTGAAACCCGACGACATGGCGCCCATGGCGTCGAACAGCACCGACAGCGACCAGTCGAGCTCCTCGCAGCCACCCGCGAACATCACGTCCTGCTTGCCGTATTTGATCGCCTCGTAGGCGTTGCCGATGCAGTGGTTCGAGGTCGCGCAGGCGGAAGCGATCGAGTAGTTGATGCCCTTGATCTTGAACCAGGTGGCGAGGGTCGCCGACCCGGTCGACGACATGGCCTTGGGGACCGCGAAGGGCCCGACCTTCTTGGGGCCCTTGGTGCGGGCGATCTCGGCGGATTCGACGATCGTCCGCGTCGAGGGGCCGCCCGAGCCCACGATGATGCCGGTGCGCGGGTTCGAGACCTCGTCGGGCTGCAGCCCGCTCTGCGCGATGGCCTGTTCCATGGCGACCTGGGCCCAGGCGCTGCCGCCGCCATGGAAGCGCATCGCGCGGCGATCCAGCACGGTCTCGGGATCGAGGGTCGGGGCGCCGTGCACCTGGGACCGGAAGCCGAGTTCGGCATAACGCTCCGCCCGGACGATGCCGGAGCGGGCGCTCCTCAGCGAGTCCAGGACCTCATCGGCGGAGTTGCCGATAGACGAGACGATGCCCATCCCGGTGACGACGACGCGACGCATGTGTCAACTCCTTGAACCTGGCGGAGGCTCGGCACGACGGCCGGGCTCCGGGCAGGCTCGCGTAGGGGAAGGGCGGGGCCGCGCGCGGCCGCGACCGCCGTCCCAGGGTTCAAAGGTCGTGAGCCTGTGGCGTTTCCTCAAGGAGGCCCCTTGGAGACGCCGAAGTCCGCCGGGTCGCGTCCGGCCGCAGGCGCAGGCATGCGCACCCCTCAGGCGGGTTCCGGCTTGAACAGGCCGACGCGCAGGTCCTTGGCCTCGTAGATGCGGCGGCCGTCGGCTTCGAGCCAGCCGTCGGCGATGCCGAGGACCAGCTTGCCGCGGAAGACGCGCTTGATGTCGATGCCGTAGACGACGCGCTTCACCGTGGGGAGCACCTGGTCGGAGAACTTCACCTCGCCGACGCCGAGCGCGCGGCCACGGCCGGGCAGCCCGAGCCAGCCGAGGTAGAAGCCGACGAGCTGCCAGAGCGCATCGAGCCCGAGGCAGCCCGGCATCACGGGGTCGCCCTGGAAATGGCAGCCGAAGAACCACAGGTCCGGCTTCACGTCGAATTCGGCCCGGACCACGCCCTTGCCGTTGGCGCCGCCCTCTTCCGCGATCTCGACGACGCGGTCGAACATCAGCATCGGCGGCAGGGGAAGCTGGGCGTTGCCGGGGCCGAAGAGGTCGCCCCGGCCGCAGGCCAGGAGGTCATCGTGATCGAAGCTCGAGCGCTTGTCGCCCATGAAGCCCAAAACCTTCTTCGCCGCGCAACGGGGATCGGCACGGGTCTTTGATCGGTTCCCGTATCACGGCATAAGGCGGGCCGAAAGCCTCGTGGGCCGGCCGCGACCGTCGCACGATCCCCGACCTCCCGAACCCGCGAGCCCGCCCGTGACGCTGAAGATCCTGACCGTGGTGGCGGTGGCGCTGATCGATGCCGACGGCCGCGTGCTCATCGCCCAGCGGCCGGCCGGCAAGACGCTGGCGGGACTCTGGGAGTTCCCCGGCGGCAAGCTCGATCCCGGCGAGCGGCCCGAAGCGGCCCTGATCCGTGAGCTCGACGAGGAGCTCGGCATCACGGTCGCAGAGGCGTGCCTCGCCCCCTTCGCCTTCGCGAGCCACGCCTATCCGGACTTCCACCTGCTCATGCCGCTGTGGATCTGCCGGCGTTGGGACGGCACCGTCACGCCACGCGAGGGCCAGACGCTGAAGTGGGTCCGGGCCGGGCGTCTGCGCGACTTCCCGATGCCGCCCGCCGACGAGCCGCTGATCCCGCCGCTGATCGACCTCCTCGGGGTGTGAGGCCGGCGTTACGCGACGGGCGCGAAGCGATCGATCACGGCACCGACCCAGACGAGCGCCACGATGAGCTGCGCCAGGAAGACTCCCGCCGAACCGAGGTCCTTGACGGTGCCGATCGCGGCATGCCGGTCCGGGTGGAGGTGGTCGCAGAGCCGCTCGATCGACGTGTTCAGATATTCGGTGGCCAGCACCAGGAGCAGGCCTGCCGTGAGGGCGACCCGGACCCACAGGCTGGTGCCGAGCATCAGCGCGATCGGCAGGCCGAGGCTGAGCAGCACCGCCTCCTGCCGGACCGCGCGCTCGGTCCGCAGGCCGAAGCGGAGGCCGCGCCAGGAGTTGAGGAAAGCGACGTAGATGGTTCTCATGCGGCGCTCGACTCGAAGAGGGGGGGCTGGAACCTGCGGATCGGCAGCCCGGACCGGGACGTGTCGTCGCCCGCGACCGAGACGCGGTTGCGCCCCGCCCGTTTGGCCGCGTAGAGCCCGGCGTCGGCGGCCGCGATGAGGCAGTCGGCCTCGGCGTCGGGCGCCATCGCGCCCGCCACCCCCAGGCTCGCCGTCACGACCGCGCCCGGGCCGAGCACCGGATGGCCGATCGCCTCGGCCTGGATCGCCGCGCGCATGGTCTCGGCCACGCCGCGCGCGGCCTCCTCGGACCGGCCGGGCAGCACGATCAGGATCTCCTCGCCCCCGAACCGGAACGCCAGTCCGCCGGCGGCGGCCGCGAGGGCGGCGATGCGGGCGCTGACCCATCGGAGGCAATCGTCGCCCTTGAGATGGCCGAGGCTGTCGTTGAAGGCCTTGAAGTGATCGATGTCGAGCAGGACCATCGCCACGGGGGTCGGCTCTGTGCGCGCGTCCTTCCAGAGGCCGGCCAGCACGTCGCCGAGGTGGCGACGGTTGAACAGCTGGGTCAGCGGGTCGGTGCAGGCGAGCTCGGCCAGCTTCAGGTGCAGGATCCGCGCCCGCAGCGAGAACAGGTAGCTCAGGCGGTCCGAGCGTTCGAGGAAATAGGACGCGAGCAGCAGCAGGGCGGCCGCGGCTCCGAAGAACAGGCAGTTCGCCGCATAGGTGTCGGCGTCCAGGGCATCGGAGAGCCGGGTCGTGACCACCTGGACCGTGAGGACGCAGGTGAGGGAACAGAGGGCGAAACGGAATGGCAGCCGCTGGATGACGGTGGCGAACACCATGATGAGCAGGCTGCCGAACTGATAGTTCAGGCGATAGGTGCTGTGGCTGGCCAGCATGGCGCTCATGGGCAGCAGGATCGCCAGGAAGGTGGCGAAGACTCCCAGGCTTTCCCGCAGCATGGCCGACGCACCGCGCCAGACGACGATCATGCACAGGCCCATCATGGGCGTGAAGACCGCGAGACGGTACAGCACCATGGTGCCGAACATGTCCCTCAGCATCAGCCAGTCGCTGATGAGGAAGGCATCGTAGAGGCAGATGGCGACGGCCGAGCAGACGAGGAACAGCCGCACACGCTCGCCCGTACTCTCCTGATGATAGGAGGCCTCGATCGGCCGCGAGAACGCCAGCCGTCGCGCGCCGGAGGCGATCTCGATCTCGACGGCTTCGATGGATGGGTGTTCGTGTCGCATCCCGGTCTCGACGGCGTGCAGCCTGACTTCGCACGCAGTGTGTCACCGGAGTCGTTACGACACGGTTGTCGTCGCTGCAGACACTTTTCCATCCCCGGATGCGGCCTCGCCTGCCCTCCCGCGGCGGTCCTGCCGCGGTCGTGCCGGCGGGACGCCCCGCCGGCGGCGTCACTGCAGCGAGAATTCCGTGCCCACCAGGGCGATCTCGGCCGGCTTGATCAGCGCCGAATGACCGACCCGCACCGAGTGGAGCGTGCCGTCGAGCGTGTCGCGCCAGAAGGTGAGGAACTTGGTGAGGGCCGGAAACGCCGGGGCGAGGTCGTAGGCCTGCCAGATGTAGCTCTGCAGAAGCCTCGGGTGGTCGGGAAGGTGATAAAGGATCTCCGCCGTGGTCAGGCCGTAGCCGGCGAGCTGGCGGATGAAGTCGGGCGAAACCCCGCGTACCGTTCCCATGGGTCGACCTCCGTGACGGAGCCACGATCACGTGTCGCGCGAGGCCGGACGGCGGCTTGCACGCCACGACACCCATTGCGCCGCGCGGAAGGTTAACGGCCGATGAAGCGCCGTGGCCGGTGCCGCGAGCCCGGGCTCGCCGCGCCTCCGGCCGTCCCTCGGCTTGCATCATATAAGAATATCTTTATATCAGCATGTGAACCTACGGAGCACAGCATGAGCCAGGACATCGACGCCCTGTTCGCCGACGGCGCGGCCCGCGTCCGTGAGGGCCGCCAGGACGGCGCCGAGATCCTGGCCGCGCTCACCGCCGCGGCGCGCGAGCGCATCCTGGTGCTCGACGGCGCCATGGGCACGCAGATCCAGGGCCTCGACTACGAGGAGAGCCATTTCCGCGGCCACCGCTTCCAGGCCTGCGAGTGCCACCTCAAGGGCAACAACGACCTCCTCACGCTGACCCAGCCCGAGGCCATCGAGGCGATCCACTACGCCTATGCCATGGCGGGCGCCGACATCGTCGAGACCAACACCTTCTCGTCGACCCGCATCGCCCAGGCCGACTACGGCATGGAGGAGGCCGTCTACGAGCTGAACCGCGACGGCGCCCGGCTCGCCAAGCGGGCGCTGCTGCGCGCCGAGCGCGAGGACGGCCGCCGCCGCTTCGTCGCCGGCGCCCTCGGCCCGACCAACCGCACCGCCTCGATCTCGCCCGACGTGAACGATCCCGGCTTCCGCGCGGTGTCGTTCGACGAGCTGCGCGACGCCTATGCCGAACAGGTACGCGGCCTGATCGACGGCGGGGCCGACATCATCCTGATCGAGACGATCTTCGACACGCTGAACGCCAAGGCGGCGGCCTTCGCCACGCGCCAGGTCTTCGAGGAGGTCGGCATCCACCTGCCGGTGATGATCTCCGGCACCATCACGGACCTGTCCGGCCGCACGCTCTCGGGACAGACCCCGACGGCCTTCTGGAACTCCGTGCGCCACGTCGCGCCCTTCACCATCGGGCTCAACTGCGCGCTCGGCGCCGAAGCCATGCGGCCGCACCTCGCCGAACTCTCGGCGGCCTGCGACGCCTTCGTCTGCGCCTATCCCAACGCCGGCCTGCCGAACGAATTCGGCCTCTACGACGAGACGCCCGAGATGATGGCGGCGCAGGTCGCGGGCTTTGCGGCGGACGGGCTCGTGAACGTGGTGGGCGGCTGCTGCGGCTCGACGCCCGACCACATCCGCGCCATCGCGGCGGCCGTGAAGGGTGTGACGCCGCGCGCCCTGCCCACCATCGCGCCCCTGATGCGCCTGTCGGGCCTCGAGCCCTTCGTGCTGACGCCCGACATCCCCTTCGTCAACGTCGGCGAGCGCACCAACGTCACGGGCTCGGCGCGCTTCCGCAAGCTCATCAAGGACGGCGACCTCGTGGCGGCGCTCGACGTCGCGCGCGACCAGGTGGTCAACGGCGCCCAGATCATCGACGTCAACATGGACGAGGGCCTCATCGACTCCGAGAAGGCGATGATCGACTTCCTCAACCTCGTCGCCGCCGAACCCGATATCGCGCGCGTGCCGGTGATGATCGATTCGTCGAAGTTCTCGGTCATCGAGGCCGGGTTGAAGCGCGTCCAGGGCAAGGCGCTGGTCAATTCCATCTCGATGAAGGAGGGCGAGGAGGCGTTCCTCAAGGTCGCCCGCCTGGTGCGGGCCTATGGCGCCGCCGTGGTGGTGATGGCCTTCGACGAACAGGGACAGGCCGACACGCTGGAGCGCAAGGTCGCGATCTGCACCCGCGCCTACGAGTTGCTCGTCGCCGACGGCTTCCCGCCCGAGGACATCGTATTCGACCCCAACGTCTTCGCGGTCGCGACCGGCATCGAGGAGCACGACGGCTACGGCGTGGCCTTCATCGAGGCGACGCGCGCCATCCGCACCACCCTGCCCCACGCCCACGTGTCGGGCGGCGTGTCGAACCTCAGCTTCTCGTTCCGCGGCAACGAGCCCGTGCGCGAGGCCATGCACGCCGTGTTCCTCTACCACGCCATCCAGGCCGGCATGGACATGGGCATCGTCAACGCGGGCCAGCTCGCCATCTACGAGACGATCGAGCCCGCCCTGCGCGAGGCCTGCGAGGACGTCGTGCTCAACCGCCGGCCGGACGGGACCGAGCGGCTGCTGGAGGTGGCGGAGCGCTACCGCGGTGCGAAGGGCCAGGAGGCCAAGGCGCAGGACCTGTCCTGGCGCGAGCGACCCGTCGCCGAACGGCTGAGCCATGCCCTCGTCAACGGCATCACGGATTACATCGAGGCCGACGTCGAGGAAGCCCGTGCGGCGGCGGAACGGCCGCTCCACGTCATCGAAGGCCCGCTGATGGCGGGCATGAACGTGGTCGGCGACCTCTTCGGCGCCGGCAAGATGTTCCTGCCCCAGGTGGTGAAGTCGGCCCGCGTCATGAAGCAGGCCGTCGCCGTCCTGCTGCCCTACATGGACGCCGAGAAGGCCGCGAACGGCGGCGACGGCGAGCGCCGGACCGCGGGCCGCATCCTGATGGCGACCGTGAAGGGCGACGTCCACGACATCGGCAAGAACATCGTCGGGGTCGTGCTGGCCTGCAACAATTACGAGGTGATCGACCTCGGCGTCATGGTGCCGGCCAACCGGATCCTCGACGAGGCGCGGGACAGGAAGGTCGACATCATCGGCCTGTCGGGCCTCATCACGCCCTCGCTCGACGAGATGGTGCATGTCGCGGCGGAGATGGAGCGCCGGGGCTTCGACGTCCCGCTGCTGATCGGCGGCGCCACGACGAGCCGTGTCCATACCGCCGTCAAGGTCCACCCCCGCTACGCCTCGGGCCAGGCCGTCTACGTCACCGACGCGAGCCGCGCCGTGGGCGTCGTGTCGAGCCTGCTCTCGCCCGAGGGACGGGGCGACTTCGTCGCGCGCACGCGGGCCGAATACCGCAAGGTCGCCGACGCCCACGCCCGCAGCGAGGCCGACAAGCAGCGCCTGCCCCTCGCCAGGGCCCGCGCCAACCGGCAACCGGTGGACTGGGCCGGCTACGTCCCGCCCCGGCCGAGCTTCCTCGGCACGCGGGTCTTCGAGAGCTACGACCTCGCCGACCTCGCCCGCTACATCGATTGGACGCCCTTCTTCCAGACCTGGGAGCTCAAGGGCCGCTATCCCGCGATCCTCGACCACGAGACCCAGGGAGCGGCGGCGCGTGCGCTCTTCGCCGATGCCCAGGCGATGCTGAAGACGATCGTCGCCGAGGGCTGGTTCAAGCCGAAAGCCATCGTGGGGTTCTGGCCCGCCAACGCGGTCGGCGACGACATCCGGCTCTTCGCCGACGAGAACCGCGGCGAGGAACTCGCGACCTTCTTCACCCTGCGCCAGCAGCTGGCGAAGTCGGGCGGACGCGCCAGCCTGGCGCTGGCCGACGTGGTGGCGCCGGTCGAGACCGGGATCGGCGACTATGTCGGCGGCTTCGTGGTGACGGCGGGCCTCGAGGAAGAGGCCATCGCCGACCGGTTCGCCCGCGCCAACGACGATTACTCGTCCATCATGGTCAAGGCGCTGGCGGACCGGTTCGCCGAAGCCTTCGCGGAAGCCCTGCACGAACGCGTCCGCAAGGAGCTCTGGGGCTATGCGCCGGACGAGCGCTTCCGCCCCGAGGACCTGATCGGCGAGCCCTACCGCGGGATCCGCCCCGCCCCCGGCTACCCCTCGCAACCCGACCATACCGAGAAGGCGACGCTGTTCCGACTGCTCGATGCCGAGGCCCGAATCGGCGTCAGGCTGACCGAGAGCTACGCCATGTGGCCCGGCTCCTCGGTGTCGGGGCTCTACCTCGCCCATCCGGACGCTCATTACTTCGGGGTCGCCAAGGTCGAGCGCGACCAAGTCGAGGATTATGCGGCCCGCAAGGGCATGCCGGTGGCCGAGGTCGAGCGCTGGCTCGGACCGGTCCTCAACTACGTGCCGGGCGCCGCGCCCCTGGCGGAAGCGGCGGAGTAGCGCCGGGCCCGGCGGACGGCGCTGGGCCGCGGAGGCTCAGCCGCGCCGGCCGATCTCGAGCGCTCCGCCGGCCGCGCTGCCCGCCTCATAGGCGCCCTCCGCGATGAAGCGCCGGGCGCCGCCCTGCCCCTCCACGGTCACGAGACCGAGCTTGGCGAAGGCCGCGTCGACCGCCGATGTCTTCACCACGGCGAGGTCGCGCCCGGTGCCGCGGTGGCGGGCGTCGCGGGCGGCCTTGAGGGCGTCGAGCTTGTCGGCGATGCCGCCCACCATGCCGAGCACGAAGGACGCGTTGACCATGTGGCGGTCGCGCGTGTCGAAGGCCGCATAGGCGCGGCTGGTCTTGTAGCGGCCGAGTTCGGCCCGCACCGTGGCGTCGATCGTCGCGGCGAGGTCGCGCGCGGCCGCGGCGTCCTCGGGCAGGCCGAAGAACACGAAGGCCACCCCGCCATCCCCACGCTTCTCGCGCCACACCCGACAATCGCAGAAGGCCGCGACGGCGCCGATGCAGACATCGAGCGGGATGCGCTTCTTGTGGCGGCTCGCGAAGGTCAGCTGCTCGCAAGGCGAGGCGCGGATCTCGACGTCGCTCAGCGACAGCGCGTGCCGGTCGAGCAGTTCGGCGACCTTGGCGGCGGCCGACAGGGCCTCCGCCTCCGTGCAGCCGTTCGCCACCGTCTTGGCGATGAGCGCCGCGATGCGGTCCTTCAGCTTGTCGGGGTCCATGGCGGTCACGCTCCCGTGGCGCGGCGCCGGCCTCGCCCACGCATGTAACTATGTAACATCGCCTTGCACCGTCGTCTGATCAGGTCTAACGTTGGGTCGCGCTCGGCAGCGGCCAGATGATCGAGATATAGTCGACCCTTTGCGGCTCGCTGCGAACGCATGTGAAGTGGAAGGACTCACCATCGATGATGGAAACCGGCAACGGTCCGCGACTGATCGAGCTCGCGACCGACATCATTTCGTCTTATGTGGCTCACAATGCTGTTCCAGCGAGCGACCTGCCGACCTTGATCAGAACTATTCATTCATCCTTGGATCGCATGCAGGCCGGCCCTGCACCTGAAGTGGTGGCCGAACCCCAGGCACCGGCGGTGCCGATCCGGAAATCCGTGACGGACGATCACATCATCTGTCTCGAGGACGGGCGCATGTTCAAGTCGCTGAAGCGCCACCTGTTGGCCGCCTACGGCCTGTCGCCCGAGCAGTACCGCGCCAAGTGGAACCTGCCGCACGACTACCCCATGGTGGCGCCGGCCTATGCGAGCAAGCGCTCGGAACTGGCCCGCAGGATCGGGCTCGGCCGCAAGGGCGATTGACCACCGGCGCCGGGGCGGGGTGGCCTCGCCCCGGCGCGCTCAATGGTCCAGCAGCGCGGCCTTCAGCATGGACCAGCTGTCGCGGTCCGGCGCGCAGAGGAGGCCGCCCTCGTGGCGGGTCGCCACATAGGGCGAGCCGTCGAGGCAGGCCGCGTAGCCGCCCGCCTCGCGGTGCAGCAGCCAGCCCGCGGCATGGTCCCAGGGCATGAGCTTCGAATACAGCGCGAAATCGTAGAACCCCCTGCACAGCAGGCGGTATTGGTGGGCGGCGCAGCGATAGTCGCTCACACTGGCGACCCGCGGGAAGCGCGAAGGGACGCGGGAGCGCTCGTCGGCCGGGAAGAACGACCAGGACACGAGCCCCGCCATCTCGTCGAGCGTCGGGGCCGGGCCGACGCGCAGGTCCTCCCGCCGCCCGTCGGCGCGCTCCAGCCAGGCGCCCTCGCCGCGCAGCGCGAGCGCCCAATCGTCCTCGATGGGATCGAGGATCACGCCGGCCACGATCTCGCCACGCCTGAGCACCGCCGCCATCACGCCGAAGAGCGGCAGGTTCGAGGCGAAGTTCTTGGTGCCGTCGATGGGATCGACCACGAAGGCGAGGTCGGGCTCGGCCAGCGCATCGAGCAGGCCTCCGTCGCGCTCCGTCGCCTCCTCGCCCACCACCATGCAGTCCGGGAAGGCGCGCCGCAGGGCCGCCGTGATGGCAACTTCGGCGGCTTCGTCGGCATCGGTCACGAGGTCCTGCCGGGAGCTCTTCTCACGCGTGCGTTTCGGCACGAGGCCCCGGAACCGCGGCATGATCTCGCTGCGGGCGGCGTCGCGGAGGATCTCGACGACGCGGCCGAGGTCGGCATGGCTGAAGGTCGACACGGCATGCACCACCGGCACGAGTTCGGAGGACCGCTTGATGCACCGGCGCGGCCGAAAGGTACACCCTTGATTCGCGCCCGCTCAGGTGATGCGGGCCTCGACGGCATCGCCCGCCTTCACGGGGTGGGCCAGGCCGGCCGCCGAGCTGGGCCTGGTCGAGATCGCCTTCCCACCGGCTGATCACCAGCGAAGCGACGCCGTTGCCGACGAGGTTCGTGAGGGCCCGGCACTCGCTCATGAACTTGTCGATCCCGACGAGGATCGCCACCGAGGCCAGCGGGATCTCGGGGACGATCTCCAGCGTCGCCGCGAGCGTGATGAAGCCGGCCCCCGTTACCCCCGAGGCGCCCTTCGAGGTCAGCGCGGCGATGAGCAGGATCTTGAGCTCCTGGGCGAGCGTGAGGTCGGTGTTGGTGGCCTGGGCGAGGAACAGCACCGCCAGCGTCATGTAGATGTTGGTGCCGTCGAGGTTGAAGCTGTAGCCGGTGGGGATGACGAGGCCCACCACGGGCTTGGAGGCCCCGAGCGCCTGCATCTTCCGGATCATGTTGGGCAGCACCGTCTCGGAGGACGACGTGCCGAGCACGATCAGCAGCTCGTCCTTGATGTAGACGATGTAACGCCAGATCGAGAACCCGGCGAGGCGCGCGACGAGGCCCAGCACCACGAAGACGAAGAGGAGGCTGGTCCCGTAGAAGGTCGCGATGAGGGCGCCGAGATAGGCGAGGCTCTTGAAGCCGAAGGCCCCGACCGTGAAGGCCATGGCACCGAAGGCCCCGATGGGGGCGAAATGGACGATGATGCCGATGATGCGGAAGAACACCTTGCCGGCGGCATCGATGCCGGCCGCGACCCGCTCGCCGACCTCGCCCAGGCGCGAGATGGCGATGCCGGTCAGGACGGCGACCAGCAGCACCTGCAGCAGGTCGCCCTTGGCGAAGATGTCGCCATAGCTCGTCGGGATGATGGCCATGAGGTGGGCCACGAGGCTGTCGCCCTTGGCGGCCGAGACGTAATTGGCCACGGACGCGGGATCGAGCGTCTTGGGGTCGATGTTGAACCCGGCCCCCGGCCGCACGATGTCGGCCACGATGAGGCCGATCGCCAGCGCCAGGGTCGAGACGACCTCGAAATACACCAGAGCCTTGATGCCGACGCGCCCGACGCGCTTCAGGTCGCCCATCGTGGCGATGCCGTGCACCACGGTGCAGAAGATGACCGGGGCGATCATCATCTTGATGAGGTTCACGAAGGCGTCGCCGAACGGCTTCATGTTGGCGGCGAGCCCCGTCTTGCCCGGGAAGGCGATGCCCAGCAGCGCCCCGAGCACGATGGCGATCAGCACCTGCGCGTAGAGCAGCGTGTACCAGGGGCGCCGCGGCGCCGCCGTCAGGATGCGCGGGTCTTCCGCATTCATGGCTCGCCATCTCCCTAGACTTTGGCCGACCGTAGCGATGCCGCACTGCCGTGAAAAGCGGTTTCGGGCTCGCTCCAAGGTCGCAGCGGCCGCGCCGTCCGGCGCCGCGCCGGAGCGGAACGGCACCGCAGATACGGCCAGAGTCGGTCAAGGCTCTCGTCCTGGCGGATGCCGCGTCAGAGGTCGCGCGCCATCACGATCGACGTCTGGACGAAGCCGTGGCGCTCGAAGAAGTGATGCGCCCGGGCGTTGTCCCGCCCGCTCTCGAGGAACAGCCGCGAGAAACCCGCCGCCCGGCACTGTGCCGCGACCCAGTCGAGCAGCGTATGCCCGCTGCCCTCGCCCCGCCCGTCCCGGTGGACCACGAGGTCGTCCAGCGTCGCGAAGGGCCGGGGTGCGGCATCGTTGAAGGACACGAAGGCCAGCCCGCGCAACTCCCCGCCGCGCCGCATCAGGGCGAGACGCTGGCCCGCCGGCCGGTCCGCCGCCGCGATGGCCCGCTCGGCCTCGCCCCGCACCCGCGCGGCGAGGTCGTCGGCCCACCGGTCCAGGGCGGCGGCGCGGCCGAACTGCAGTTCGGAATGCGAGATGTAGCTCGGGTCGACATGGGCGACGAAGAAGGCCGCGACCGTCTCCGCCATGGCGGGGTCGCGGCACCAGCCGCAGGCCGGGGTCAGATCGCGTCTGGGGTCGGGCAGCGCCATGCTCTGGACATCCTCGCCGGGTCGGGGTCGTGACTCAGTTGGTGCTGAGAAGGGAGAACAAGACGAAGGGACGAAAGGAAAGCAATCTGAAATTGACGTGGCTGTGCGCGATCAAGGTCGAGCAACCCGTTTACCACGAGGCGATGCCATGCGACCGGCGCTGTCTCGGGTGGGTATGCCTACAAGACAATCAGAGAACCTGATGGGTGGACGTGGGCAGCGTGCTCTCGCCGGCGGTCATCGCCTGCCGCATCGATCCCACGTCGGTTCATTTTGGATGGTTCGCTTGAGAAAGTCCGTCTTGAATAGGGGGGTGACACCCAAAACCAGCCGACAGGCAGGTGCGCCTGGGGCATGCCCAAATTGGAGCGGCCGCTTCAACCGCTTCGGCCCACAAGCAGCGGTTCCCGCCCGTGCGGAACTGAGTTGGGCGCCTCGGCCCAGTGCCGAACGAATTCTGCCGTGCGGGCGCCTCGCGCAAAGCTACGGGAGCAGTACGCGATCATGGCACGATGTCTCGCCAGCCGTGCTCCAACGCTCTCGTCTCGCCCTCGAAGGCGAAGAAACATCCGCCGCCTTCGACAGGCTGCCCGTGCAGACGCGAGATCTGCTCGCCGAGAAGGCTGCACAAAAGTAGCGTCCCGACCCCGCCATGCGAGACGATGCAAAGGTCCCCAGTACAACAAGGACCA
>CAWKBT010000002.1:0-931486 GCA_963847915.1 uncultured Alphaproteobacteria bacterium | reverse complement strand
CCCGCCCTTGTGATCTTGCAATAGCTCGATAAGGCGGGGTACCGCTGGTTCAGCCGCTGCTCCAAAGGATGCCAGGGCTTCCACCGCCATCTTGCGTACAGTTCCAGTCCTATCGTCGAGGGCCTTGCGGAGGGCGGCATGGTGCTGGCCGGATCTTCGTGGCTCTGGCCGAGCGTCTTAATCACAGCGCGGCGCACGTCTTCATCGTGATCCGCCAAGGCTTTCTCCAGCAGCGGGATGGCATTCTTCCCGGCAATTTTTCCAAGTGCTTTGACGCCTTCGCACCGTACTGATGTATCGCTGTCCTCCAATGTCTTCTCCACCGTGGGGAGCGCCTGCTTTGGCGGCGGGACCGAAGTGGCCCAACGCAATCAGCGCCGAACCGCGAACATCCGGATTGCGGTATTTCACGCATTTGCTGATCTGTGGAATCGTCGCGTTTGCTTGGCCGCCGATTTCCGACAAGGCCCGCAGTGCCTGGATAACCACGTCCGCGTTCTCATCCCCCAAGGCTGCGGCTAGCGGTGAAACGATTTCCTGCGGCACGTCTTGTATCTGCTGCTGGGCCTGAGAATCACGACGACCAAGCAATTGGCAGCCGTACTGCGCATGTGTGGGCTTTTGTGTTGTAGGCCCTGTTGCAGGGTAGGCAGGGCTGGCAGACCAATTTCCTTCATGGCGAAACTTATGGCACTGCGAATTTCCCGGTCTTCATCCTCCAAGAATGGTTCTAAGACCTTAAACGGCCTGTCGCCCCCCTGTTGCAGGATAGCTATCGCTGTGGCAGCGTGGAGGCGGATGTGTTTGTCCTTGTCAATCAAGGCGGCGAGGAAGGTGGGGACAATCTTTTTCGTGAGGTCTTTGTCGCTGTAGGTCAGTTCCCGCAGACTCATGGCGCTATACCGTCGAACGAAAAGGTTTGGGTCATTGAGGAGCATATTCTCCAAGATCGGGATGGCTTCACTTGGCTTCTGCCATCGGGCGGTCCAAAGAATTGGAAGCAAGCCGCAGCAAAACCGCGGACATCGGCGTCGGGGTCCTTGAGTGCCTTGGTCAGAGCCGGCATGGCCGGGAACGCCAGCCGATGCTTATACAGAAGGCGGGCAGCCTGTTGTCGGACTTTGACATCGGTACTTTCCAGTAGCTTGGCCAACCCCTCCGAGTCTAGGAGGAAGGTGAGGTCAATGTCCCCGGCTGCGTTCTGTCCGTAGGCCGTTTGACCGTGCAGCAATGCGAGGCCAAGCACGAGACCTAGTATCCTTGTCACAGCGTCATCCTACCCGGTTTGTTAAGGTAGGGGCTACTATTTCGGCCCCAAACAACTGTAAATAACCACTTTATACGGATAGGTTTGCCCCAATCAATCAGTGCGTCAGGCCATTCAAAATGGGCATACGCGATAGTATCAGACGACTTATCGTTTGGCAGGCTTTGCCTGCTAATCTCTTGGCACAATCCGATAAAGGCCGTCCATGACGTTCGTGTAACTCTTCTTTTTCATTTTCGGAACTTTGCCCGCTAGGAGCATGTTGAAGGACAGCATCACCGTCACGTCCACGTCTGGATCATTTAAGCACCCAAGCATGAACTCCAGGGGATAGATCGCCAGTGAACGATCTGGGGAGAACACGCCGAACGCTATCGAGTCAGCGTAGTCGTGGAACGTAACCTTCGCCCACTGCCAACCAAACTGGAGTTCCCCACGAAAAGTGGCCACAGGGCTAAGGGTTATTCGGACTGTTCGTACTCCGCCGGGGAAACGTACCCCAGCGAGGAGTGACGGCGTTGACCATTATCGAACACCTCAATGTACTCGAAGAGGGCCGCACGGGAGTGCGCCCGCATGGCGAAGTCGGCGACGTGGAGCACAGACGCCCTTTGTTATTGAAAATCGAGTTGAACACGCGCGATTTGGCTCGCTTTGTTCAGGTGATACGCACGCGAACCGACAGGTTCGGGGACCGCTCGAACACCTCGATCCACGGCTCGGCATCGCGGAACGTCCACAGCACCAAACGCATCTCTTGCGGAAGATAAAATTCATCATCCTGCCAGATCGCGTGCCAACCGCCGAGCACAGCCGCGGGGCCATCGGTAAACAGGGGGGAGCGCTGGCGGTAAACTTGCTGGTACGCTTCTCCAATCTCCGTCGTGGCGGCAACATCATAGTCGGTTCTCTTCATTTCTTCCGACAACAACCACTCCTCGACGATAGCGCCTCCGTATAGGCAGACGGCCTCAATTGGCGGGAACGATTTGGCTTCGGTACCGAACAGCGGCGTGCCTCCTTGTATCTGCAACTTGGACAAAGGCGTCGGCACGCAGTCCAGCCACAAGGGTATCCGCAAGCGCCACTGCGGATCGACATCATAGACGCCCACTGAACCACGCACCCGCACTCCCTGTTCAGCTAGCCAGTGCAATCGAAAGTGATGCCATGCCGGTCGTCGTTGTGCCCACGATAGCCAAGCCGGCCGCTGCCGCCCCAGGACGCAACGATGCCAGTAGGTGTTGGTGTCTCGTTAAGTAGCAGAGACGGTTTGGCGAGCCGTTCGCCTTCCGCTAAAATCGCTGCCGCCTTCATACGTCCACCGCTTCTGAACGCCCTGCTGAAAATCCCGCTCCAACAGGCGCGACGCTCACCGCACGGATTCTCGCCAACGCTTGATGAGATCGGCTACCAGCAAACAGGCATCCCGATAAGAATGATTTTCAAGTTCGCGAAGCAACACCACTTCCTTCCGCAAGCCCGGAACTTTGTGAAAGTACCGTGAGACAAAGGGGCTAAAATCGCTGGAACCTTCAATGCCTCCGTGTGGTGGACTATGACTGGCACAAATACCCAAAAGGAACGCCAGCATCTGTGCAAGGTAGAGGCTCCTGGAACGAAATACTGCGGCTTACGCAAAGCCTCCTCCAGCAATTGAAACTTCTCCGTGTCAATTGCCTCGTCAGGAGTGCTTGTCTTGACGAGAATCTTGGCGGGTATTGTAGGATTTCCATCGTGCCATTCCTTAACAAGTTCCAAAATGGCATCACAGGCTTCCCTCAACGACCTGCCGGCGCCCAACCGCGTAAGAGCAAGGTACCACGATTCATTCCCGTATTCAGGAAATCGCGACCGAACGAAACGGGTAAAATCACCGAGACAGTGGTCGCCACGCGGGTCTCCAAGTCCCACGCAAATTCCGCGAATCGCAGCGATTAGATCATTCGGCGTTTTGAGATCGGAACCCCACAAGGCCGGGCGCTGACAGTAGGTTTCAATTATATCCATTGGGTTGATGCCGGAACTCCACATGGCCGGACGCTCACTCGAATTTTCAATACTGTCCATCGGGTTCATCATTCGATTGTGTCCAAGCATCGCGGCACAGTTTCGAGTCACGGTTCGCGTGGCCGCTCTTTTGGCGTTCCTGATTCGGCATTGTTGCTGCTGGCGGCCTCAAATCCTTGCTGGTAAGTCGCAAATAATTGCTCCGCAAGCTGCCGGAGGTATACCCGCCCCTTGAGACTGCTTTCAAGTAGGCCGACCAAACGGCCTGGAAGACGACCCACTCCGACATAGGCACCGGATAACGCTCCCGCCATTGCGGCTAACGTATCCGTGTCGCCGCCCAGGAAGATGACGTTACTGATCGTGGCCTCGAAAGACTCCGGCGTCAACGCGAAGCTGGCAATGGCTGTCGGCACGGAATGCAACGCCTCGATCCGGTTGCCGAGCCTGGCAAGATCGTCCGGTGCTTGGATTCGCGCTGCCTCTGCTAGCTTGGCTCGATACTCGCTCGACGCACAGGCTCCAAGCAGTTCGGCGAAGAAGTCGGCACGGTCGAACCGTTCCATGTTGGTGCAGAGAGCGACGGCTAACGCCAACAACTGCACCCCCTCAATGCCTAGCGGGTGTACATGGGTCGGCAGCGCAGACAGCCGAGCCTGCTCCCACAGCCGCTTCGGATCGTGGCGAAAGAGCAAGCCGACCGGAGCAACCCGCATGGCCGCGCCGTTCCCGAACGATCCGCCTGGGAAGTGTTGCTCGGCCACCTGGCGGTAATCGCGGCCATCCTCCATCGCATCCAGGACGGCTCGCGCACCGCGACCATAGCCACGCGAAGGGAGATAGTTGGTGACGAAGGCCCGGCAGAGCGCTTCCTCAATGATCTCTCCGCGCTCGATGAGTGCTTCGCTGACACCGATCGCCATTTGCGTGTCATCGGTATACCAGATTTCCTCCTGCGGATAAGCGATCAACCGTTCGGCGGTGGGGAATCGGGCGCGGATGGCCTCGGCAGCTTGCGCCTCGAACTTGCCGCCGAGCGCATCTCCTACCGCGAGGCCGAAAAAGCAACCCTCGAAGCGCTCCTTCAGGATGGAGCCAACAACCGTCATGCGAAAAGTCCTCGCCCACGAACATCACCGCTCAACTGCACGTCATTCCTTGGCGAACTACACTTCAAAAAACCAATTATGCGAGTCAAGTTCTTCTGTAACGTATCGTTCCTCGCTATCCCAGCGCCCCGAACAGCGAACGCCCACAGGAAGATGCCGACCGAAGTGGGCCAACCAAGCACTCGCCGACGACATCAGCAACCCACGCGCCACTCCAAGGGCCACCCGCTGCTAGCGCCGCTCGGCCTCTGAAATCAGGGCGCTCGCACTCGGTAGGTGTAAGGCAGCAGTAGCCGCACCCGGATGGTTCGGCAGTTCCGAACCGCCGTCCACCGAGCAGTACCGGCAAGAGCATGGATCCACTGAGCTTGGTCAGCAATTCCTGAATGATGGACGGGTGCAACCCATCAGGCGACTCCGGGGTGATCTCCCACTGCTTTGTTAGGCCCTCGGGAGCGAATAGCATCGGGATCAGATCGTCAAGCCACCCAGCCTCTTGCGTTGACAAACCACGGTAACTGATGCCACTACGGGCGACACGCTCTGCGAGTTCGGAGACGACGCCAGCCTCGCGCCACGCATCCACGTCCCACGTCACAGCGGCTACAACCTCCTTGACCGCACCAGCGTTCCCGCTGCCAAGGTAGGCGTCAAACTTGGACTGCGAGTACGAATTGAATGACCAAAGACGCGACATGCCTCCTCCGCCCTCGATCGCTAAATGTCAAAACTCAGGCGGCAGTTTACGCGGGTGCGGATGAAGTTCGTACAACCGCTATTTGCTCGGTCGGTCTGCTGTAACGTCCTGTTCGGTGCAATCGCTACTACTCAATCCGTTTCTCTGCTGCCAAGACTGGGAGCCATTTCTTTAAGGATTCGCCCTCGAAGTTCGGACTTTTGATAAGAAAACCGTCTTCCTCATGCTCCCGTCCATAATCAACTTGTGACCCACGGAGCATCTCGACCTGACGCTTCAGGATTACCACCTTAATCCCTCCTGATTCAAAGGTGTAGTCGGAAGCAGATGGTGCCCCGCTATCCAGGTCCAACTTATGCCGGAATCCACAGCATCCGCCAGGGATCACCTGCAACCGCAGATGCCAAGTGCCCGTTACTCCTTTGTCCTTGATGATCTGGTGGAGCGTCGACGCTGCGTTGGGCGTCACGGTGACCAACGACTGACCATTAACCGTGAGCTCTGACTTGCTGACCGTCACCGCTGGCTTTGGAACCGACGTGACTGCGTCCGTAAATGAGTTGACTTTCTCCGGTGTTCTGTCTGCCAACGGTGCGTGGTTGGCCCCTGACCCTTTACCGACTGGAGCAGGATTGTTATCACAGCCGACACCCAGCGTCCCAGCGGAAACCAACAGCACCCACGCCAAGTAGCGAAAAGCGATCATGCGGCTACCCTCTATGTTGTTGAACGATGAAGTTAAGCTGCCGGGCTGGCTGTAACGGCATAAGGTGGCGAAAAGCCCAGATACGGTCCCGGTCAACTTCACCGGCTGATTAGCAGCTCGATAGCGGTTCCTCTTCGAGCAATTCAAGGCTTTCAATCCGTCATCTCGATCAGTTCAGTCTATGACTTCATTCGCATTTCAGCGCTGTCGTGCGATGGCGGCGGCCGAACGCGCGGCCTCCTCGCCGTCGCGATCCTCGCCCTGGCCCTGGCACCCGCGATGGTCCGGTTGTCGCCGCTGGCCTTCGCCTTCGCCCTTCTGGGGACCGCGCTGGGGATCCGGGTCCGGATCGGCGACCGTCGCGTCCGATGGGTCGACGACCTCCGAGCCTCGGCGCTCCTCGTCGTTCGCGGCCCCGTGCAGGTCGTCCGTGATCTCCGACGCCGCCGAGCCCTCATGCGTCGCCGATCCCAGGGGACGAGAGCGTCGGCCACCTCGCGCCGCTGGCTGGTCTGGGTCGCGCCGGTGATCCTGTTCGCCGTGTTCCTGACGCTTCTGGCCAGCGCCAACCCGCTGATATCGAGCATGCTCCTCGACGTGCCGCTGAATTGGACCGACCTCGTGTCCCGCGTGCCGCGAGCGGTGTTCTGGCTCGTCGTCCTGGTCGCGGTGTGGCCGGCCACGCGGCTTCGCCGGCGGCGTCCCGCGCTCCCGCCCGGCGTCGCCCGCTACATGACCGTCGATCTTGCCCCGCCGGGCGATCGCGCCTGGACCTGGGAGGGTCTCGCCGCACTGCTTCTTTCCCCGGGCGCGGTGCTTCGTGCCTTCCTGACCCTCGACGTCCTGTTCGCCATGCAGATCGCGCTCGACGGCGCCTATCTCTGGGGAGGCCGCGCACTGCCGCAGGGCATGACCTACGCCGGCTACGCGCATCGGGGGGCCTACCCGCTGGTGCTCACCGCGTTGCTGGCGGCGGTCCTCGTGCTCGTGGTGCGTCGCCCGGGCGGGCCAGCGCGGTCACGCGCCGTCTCGGCACTCCTTGCGGTCTTCCTCGTCCAGAACGTCGTTCTCGTCGTGTCGGCCATGCAGCGGCTGGACCTCTACGTCGCCGCCTACGGCCTCACCGAGTGGCGCGTCGCCGCCTTCGCCTGGATGGCCCTCGTCCTCATGGGTCTCGTGCTCATCGGCCTGCAGGGCGCGCTGGGTCGGGGCAACCGATGGCTCGTCGTCAGGTGCCTGCTGGCGGCGTTGGCGGTGCTCTACGGGTGGTGCTTCATCGACGTCCCCGGGATCGTCGCCGAGTACGACGTCGCCCATTGCGGGGACCTGCGGGCGGGAGGGCCGATGCTCGATGCGGAGACGATCCAGGACCTCGGGGTGAGCGCCATCCCGGCGGTCGACCGCTTCGTCCTCGCCACTCCCGATTCCTGGCAACGGGATCGCTTCATCGCATGGCGGGCGAGACAGGCGGGCGAGGTGCGCCGCGCGATGGCGGACTGGAGGAGCTGGAGCATCGAAGGCTGGCGGCTCTCGCAGTATCTCGATAGATCCAAGGTCTACGAGCCGGCTGTTCCGGCGCCGTCCGATGGCGAGGACGGTTGAGGACCGATGAGCGTGCCCGACATCCTGGTGGCCGACGACGACCCGCACATCCGTGACGTGATCGGCTTCGCGCTGCGTCGCGCCGGCATGGAGCCCGAGATGGCGCGCGACGGTGCCGAGGCGCTCCGCCTGTTCCGGACGCGTCGCTTCGAACTCGCCGTGCTCGACATCGGCATGCCCGAGATGGACGGGCTCGACCTCTGCGGCGAGATCCGCAAGACCTCGCAGCTCCCGATCCTGTTCCTGTCGGCGCGGGACGAGGAAGTCGACCGCGTCCTCGGGCTCGAGATCGGCGGTGACGACTACCTCACCAAGCCCTTCAGCCCGCGGGAACTCGTGGCGCGCGTCAAGGCGATCCTGAAGCGCACACGGCCGGCAGTCGCCCCCGCCCGCCCCCTCGCGCACGGCCGCCTGACGCTCGACGGGGAGGCCCACGTCGCGGCGTTCGACGGCCGGCCCTTCGCCATGACGGCGCTGGAGTTCGCGATCCTCGCCGCCCTGATGGTGCGGCCCCGCGCCACCCTCACGCGAGACCGCATCCTCGATGCCGCCTACGGGGTGGGGACCGCGGTCTCCGACCGGACCGTGGACAGCCACGTCCGCAACATCAGGGCGAAGCTGGCCGCGGCCGGGTGTCCCGACGCGATCGAGACGGTCCACGGGATCGGCTTCCGTCTCGGGGCCTGCGGCGGCGGCGGGTGAGGCCCGCGCTCTGGCGGTCGGGCCGCCCCAGCCTCGGCCTGGTGCTGTCGCTCGTCCTCGCCACCGTGCTCACGCTGCCCCTGGCCGGCATCCTCGCCTCGGGCATCTACGACGATCAGCTCGTCCACCGCACCGAAGCCGAGCTCCTGGCCCAGTCCGTAGCGCTGGCCGTGGGGATCGCGCGAGACGCGGCGGCCTCGTTGCCGGCCGACGTGGCCCTCGGACCCGAGGTCGCCGATAGGCGGGTGATCAGCCTCGACGCCGACCTCGGCGCAACCCGTCCGCCACGCCCCGACGCCACGCCGGCGGCGGCGGCGGCCGACCCGGCCTTCCAGGCGCTCGGGCAGCGGGTGGCGCCGGACCTCGCCGCCACCCAGGCGATGACCCTGGCGGGCTTCCGGCTGCTCGATCCTGCCGGCACGGTGATCGCCGGTCGGGGCGAGGTCGGCCTGTCGCTGGCCCATGTCGAAGAGGTGTCGGAGGCGCTCCGTGGCCAGACCACGGTGACCCTGCGCCGCCGCGTGTCGAAGCACCCCTACCCACCGCTGGGCTCGCTCAGCCGCGGGCGTCCATACCGGCTCTTCGTCGCCGTCCCCATCGTCGTGCGGCACCGCGTGGCGGGGGTGCTCTACGCGTCGCGCACGCCGGTCGATGTCCTGGGAAGCCTCTACGGCCAGCGCGAGGCCCTGGGCCTCGCGGCGGCGGCCGTGGTGGCGGCCGCGATGCTGGCCGGGCTCGTCCTGCATCGCGCCATCAGCCTTCCGGTGCGTGAGCTGGTCGCCCTGACGGGGGCGATCGGCGCCGGCGACCGGGCCGCCGTGACGTCTCACCGTCACCATGGCACCGTCGAGTTCGCCGTTCTCGCCGCCAGCCTCCGCGACATGGCGATGCGCCTGACGACGCGAAGCGACGCGGTGTCGAGCTTCGCGGCCCATGTGTCGCACGAGCTGAAGTCCCCGTTGAGCGCCATCCGGGGCACCGTGGAACTGCTGCGCGACGACGACGACGCGGCACCGATGGAGGCCGGGGAACGGCATCGCTTCCTCGACCACCTGCTGTCCGACGCCGAACGATTGGGACTCCTGCTGTCGCGCTTGAGGGAGATGGCGCGGGCCGAAGCGGAGCCGACCGCCGGGCGCGCGACGGTCGGGGTCGTGCTCGAGGGCCTGCGGGCGCGCTTCACGACGCTCTCGATCCGGGCCGAGGGGGAGCTCGACGCCGAGATGGACGTATCGGCGGACAACCTCGCCGTGCTGTTGTCGCATCTCGCCGACAACGCCGCCCGCCATGGCGCGGCCACGCTTGACGTCTCGGTCTCGCGTGAAGGCCCCGTGATGGCCATCCAGGTGCGGGACGACGGCTCGGGCATCTCGCCGGGCAACCGTGCCCGGGTCTTTGACAGCTTCTTCACGACGAGGCGCGAGGAGGGGGGCACGGGGATGGGCCTGTCCATCGTGCGCGCTCTCGTCGAAGCCCACGGCGGCACGGTGGCGTTGACCGACACGGAAGGCGGTGCGGGCTTCGTGTTGACGGTGCCGATCCCTCCGGACCTTCCGGTCAGGTCGGTGGCTTCAGAATCGACGGGTCACAGGCGCTGGCTCGCCCTCGCCGCCACGCTGGCGGTCGTGCTGGCGGGGCTGGCGCTGCGTGGGCTCGGGCCGGGGCTCGGCTTGCCCGTCGCGGTCACCAAGTACGGGGGATCGATCCTCTGGGGCGCGATGGTCTACGGCATCTCGCTCGTCCTCGTGCCGACCGCCAATCGGGGATGGCCCGCCACCGTCGCGACGACACTGGCGCTGCTGGTGGAGCTGTTCCGTCTGGTCCACGCGCCTTGGCTCGATGCCTTCCGCATGACCACCGCCGGAGCGCTGCTTCTCGGCCGCGTCTTCTCGGTCTGGAACCTTGCCGCCTACATTGTGGGCATAGCGATGGCGTGGCGGATCGATCGTTCGACAGGGGCGGCGGCGGATCGAGGCAAGGCCGTCGCGGCACCCCATGGCGTGGTCGTCCCCGAGAGATGATCGCCGCCTGCGCCCTGCCCGGTTCAGCTTGGCCGGGCCCCGGGAGCACCGGTCCGGCGGGGCACCGAGGGCCTGCCTCGATCGCTTTCGTATGGGTACACCCTCACCGAACAATTCCATGCGGTCTCCTATGCCCTGCCCAGACGTGCTGCGGCGCCGGGGGGAGCAGCTGTGAGCCCACCAAAAGCCAAGGTGCGAGATGCCAGCCTGGTTGCAAAGTTGGTGGGCACGATGTATCGCATGACCATGCTTCCGTCGCTCTGGGGTAGTGACCCGGTTGGAGAGCAAACTCGGCGATACTGGGATGATCTTCGGATCTGAGAGTTCCTGAATTCGTCCGGCGCGAAGCTACATCGGCCCGATCACTGTTGCTGTCGGCCCGATCGCCATGGTGCCGGTGGGTTTGAAGCGCTAGCTGTCGCGAAAAAGCGGCGTTGAATAAATCGGCTCCAGGATGCTTAGCTATAGGTATGCCCAGCGGAAACGACAGAGCCGGGCCCCGAGGGGCTGCTCAGGCTGGTTCGCTATAGGTATACCCAAAACGAACTGACAAACCCATTAGGGGCATCGGGGGAGCGACAGCCTCGAAGATTCCAGTGCTTTGACAACCATAGCTCCTGATGGTGTTATCATGACAGTTCAATCATGGCTGTGATTGGAAGTTGAGATGGGCCTGGAAAATTCTTTTCAGATTAGGGAAATTTTCGATGAAGACACTGACAGCATCGTCTCGCTCTGCGATGCATGTTCAACCGTCGAGGCCGAACTCGGCCCGATTACCCCAGCGCAGTGGCGTGCTTTTATCAACCGTCCACGCTTTGCAAAGGGACAGGATTTCAGGGTAGCTGTCAAAGAAGGCCAGATCATCGGATTAGTCGAGTCTTCTCTACGATATCAGGACGACCGTAGTGTGCGTTACATTAAAATTATTGTTGATCCGAGCTGTAGGCGTTCTTTTGTAGGAACATCTTTGCTCACTGCTACCTTAAATCAAGATAGCGATGATGAAGTTTCGATACAGGGCCATGTTCGGCAGGAATGGAACTCTGGAAAAGAGTTCTGCCGGCAGAACGGTTTTACCGTTATTGAGTCGGAGTATCGTATGCATTGCGATGCTTTCCATCCTGCATCAACGTATGAAGGTCCAGCGCACTTCAGCCTTTTACGGGATATCGAGCCATGTGCAGCGCGATTGGCTCAAATTCACAATGACGCTTTCCGAGACGATGTCAGCTTCTCACCGCATTCTTCCGAGGACATGCTTCATAAAGCAGGAGATTGCCAAACCTGGGTAGCGATTATTGAGGGTGAGATTGTCGCTCATGCTATCATTGAGAGTGAAGAAAGATCGATGTGGCTTGAGTCTTTAGCCGTCGACCCAAATTTTCAAGGTCAGGGAATTGGTACTGCTCTGGTTATGCATGGGCTTGGAGGAGAACAATCCGAAGGCACCCGCTCCGCTGGACTCAGTGTGTCATCCAAAAACCCGTCAGCCCTTCACATATATGGAAAGATGGGTTTTCAGAAAAGAACCGAGAAGCTTCGATATGCGATCCGACGCGGCAACCTATCATCCGCGCTCCGGCGTTCTTGAAAAAATGCTTCTACGTGTGAGATGACAGGGGTTCGCGGTTCGCTTGGGGTGTACCCAAAGCGAACCGGTTGCGAGCAGCACCTCCACGACTGGCCCCGGCGGTCTGTTTTGGGCACACGACAATCGAACCGCTCGACGCAGGCGCGCCCGAGCAGATCCCGGGCGAGATGCCGGCCTCGTCGTCCGGCGCGAGGCTGCCGCGACGTCCGGCCGATGGCAGCCGCCGGCCGGAAGCCGCTGGCCCGCTCTGGCGGGCCTATGTCGACGGAGAGGTCGCGTCGCTCGCTCCGTCGCCCCTTTGTCTTGACTGGTAACGTACCGTACCGTACGCCTGGGCTGGCGCTTGGAGGGCTGACCTCCTCCCGTGACACGCCGGCCGCCATGCTCGCGGGAGGTCGCACTCGGGGCGAGGACGTCGGCTCGCAGGCAAGGAGCGATCGATGGCGAAGGTTCTGATCCTGTACTATTCGAGCTACGGGCACATGGAAGAGATGGCCCGCGCCGCCGCCGAAGGCGTCGAGGCCGCCGGGGCCGAGGCCGCACTCAAGCGCGTGCCGGAGACCGTACCACAACAGGTGGTCGAGACCGCCAAGTTCCAGGTCAACACAGATCATCCGGTGGCCGAGCCGGACGACCTCGTCGCCTACGACGCCGTGATCTGTGGCACGCCGACGAACTACGGCAACATGTGCTCGCAGATGTCGGCCTTCTGGTCGCGGACGACCGGCTTGTGGAAGAAGGGTGCGCTGATCGGGAAACTCGGGGGAGCCATCTCGTCCACGGCCTCGCAGCACGGCGGCAACGAGGCCGCCATCCTGTCGATGCACAAGACGCTCCTGCACCATGGCTTCGTCATCGTCGGGCTGCCCTACTCCTTCAAGGGGCAGCTTGAGACCGGCCACGAGGTCGGCGGTTCACCCTACGGCGCGACCACCATCGCCGACAACGACATGTCCCGGCGGCCGAGCGTCACCGACCTCGAGGGGGCGAAGTTCCAGGGCCGCCACACAGCCGAGTTCGCTCTCCGGCTGTACGGATAGCGGCCACCTGCCGTCCGAGGCGTTGGCGCGCCACCCAGGCCTCGGATACTCTGTCGTAACACTCTCGGATCGCATTGATGGACGGTGCAGCCAAGATTGCGTCGCGCCGGCCCACGGCCGCGGAGCGCAGGAGCCGCATGCTGCGCGCCGCGGCTGACGTGTTCTTCGAGCACGGCTTCGCAGCCAGCAGCATCGACATGATCATCGCGAAGATCGGCGGCTCCAAGCGAGCCATCTACGCCGAGTTCGGTAACAAGGAGGCGCTGTTCGCCGCACTGGTGACGGAATTCGCCGACGAGATCCTCGTGCCCCTGCACGGCCCCACCAGCAGCGGACCTACGGACTTGAAGTCGGCACTGCTGCGGGTCGCCGAGAGACTGAGCGCCGCCTACGCCTCGAAGGATCTCATCGGGATCTACCGCGCGGTCGTCACCGAGGCCTGTCGCTTCCCTCACCTCGCCCAGGCCTTCTACGACAAGGGGCCGGGTCGGGCGGCACGCGAGCTCAAGGCTGTGCTGGACGCCGCGGTGAGAGACGGCGAGATCAGGGCGGTCGATACGGCGGCGGCGGCCGATCACTTCGTCGGCCTGGTGCGCGACAACGTCCATCTGCAGGTGGTTCTAGGCTTGCGAGACGCGCCGAAGAAGCAGGACCTGCGGCGGCGAGCGCGCGGTGCGGTTGAGATCTTCCTGACCGGGGTCGCGCTCGGTCCCGCGGACGAGCGACCGTCCCGGTACAAGCGCAAGGGACCGGCGAAGTGATCGAGGATCCAAGAGTGCTGCCCTGATTCCATTCAGTGGGATCGGGCGCCATGTAAAAATCAACTCGGAACCGGACCGCCGGCGCCCGCAGCGTGTCGTCGGCGCCACGGCAGCGGTGGCAATCGTCCGGGCGTGTCCGGGCCATGCGGTGCCGTGAACGGGCCGTGGCCGCAGATCCACGTTCTACGACCGGCGTGTCAGGTGAGCGCGTACACCTCGACCAAGTCCGCGACGCCACGAACGCGCTGTGGCCCGAGGGCGACGAACCGGGACGGCTCCAACCCTGAAAGAGCCGATCCGGAGAACAGGATTTCGTGACCGAGCGCCTTGGTCAGGCCTTCGAGCCGCGCCGCCACGTTGACCGCCAGCCCGATCGCGGTGAAGTCGAGCCTCGACCGCGAGCCGACGTTGCCGTAGCTCACCTCGCCCGTGTGCACGCCGATGCCGTATCGCAGGACCTCGTGGTGCGAGGCAGCCCTCGAGGCGTTCAGGGAGTGTATGTTCGCGCGCGCCTCGGCCACCGCGGCGACGACCTCGACGCGGGGAACGGTGGCGGTCGGAAAGACGGCCAGGATGCCGTCGCCAGTGAACTTGAGAACCTCGCCTCCATGCCTGAGGACCGGGGTCGTAACCGCGTCGAAGAAGTCGTTCAACAGATCGAGCACTGCGTCCGGCTGGAGGGTGTCGGACAGGCTCGTGAAGTCGCGGAGGTCGGCGAAGAGGACCGTTGCGCTCAGGGTGTGGCCGTGGCCGCGCCGCGTCGCGCCTCCAAGGATCTCGTCGCGGGCGAGCGTTCCGACATAGGTCTCAAGCAGTCGTCCCGCGAGCCGGTTCTTGAGGCGGATCTCTGTGACGAGTGCGAAGGCCGGGAGCAAGTCTCCGATCAGGTCGGCGTGCGCCGCGGAGAGGCCGCTTGTCGATGCCGTGGCCACCGTCAGGACGTGCCTCCGACCATCGGTGAAATCGAGGGGGAGGGCCACGCGCTCGCGCAAGCCGTCCGGCCGGAGGCTCTCCAGCCAAACGTGGTCGAACGACGTCTGGGACGCCGTCCCGAACGTCTGGCGCAGGGCGGTGGCACCCTCGTCGAAGGCCGTGAACAGGCGCTCGAAACCTGCAAGGTCGTCCGCGGCTGCGAATGAGACCGGGACCACCTCCGGGTCTGGCCGACCCCGTCGCCAAAGGATCGTGATGGCGGTGAACTCGGGATGCGCGATGCGCAAATGCATGGTCGCCTGGGACAGCGGCACGCCCTCGTCTACTAGGCGCTCGCACAGCTCGACGAAGATGCGGTCGAAAAAGCGGTCCCGCCGCGTGCCGCCGATCAACCAGTCGAGGGTGGCCGAGCGCCACCGCGGCCATGCACCGGCCGAAGCAGGCTCCGGCGCGTGTCGGTCAGGGCTCATGGCCATGCCCGGGCGGCGGCAGGATCTCGAGATGGTATTTGGCGGCCGCGGCCAGCAGCCTGCCCATATCCGGCGCGCCCGGCGGCGGGAACACGGTCGTCCCTGGCTCGACGGCGTCGCCGGCCTCCGCGAAGAAGCCCTCGTGCATGCCGGAAGGCAAGTTGAGGATGAGCATGCGTGCGGGCGCGTCGCCGACGTTGTGGAAGGCATGGACCTCGCCCGGCTGAACGTAGGCGAAGCTGCCGGCTGTGCAGGTGCGCAGCGTCGCCCCGACGGTGATCTGATAGGTCCCGTCGAGGACGTAGAACGCCTCGGCGTCCTCCTGAATGTGCGGTGGTGTACCCTGACCCGGCGCGGTCAGGCAGTCCACGAGGGAAAAGCGCCCTTCCGTGTCACGGCCGCGGGCACGGAAGGTAAGCAGGTTGCCGATCAGGTGAACGGTGGTCGACTCACCCGGCGTCGTTACGGTCATCTTGTTTCCCCTTCGGCAAAGGTCATCACCTGTTCGGCGACATCATGGGGCCATTTCGACGCTAACGTCCTCAGGCGTTCCATATCGCCGGCGAACAAGGTCCGGCTGGCCTCCTCGAAGCCGGGCAGGTCGCCTGCCATCGCCGACATGAACCGGTAGGCGGTTTCGGTTCGGGCCTTGGCCGCCGCGACGGTCGACCGTTGGGCCGCCTCGACCATCCTGCGCAGGGTGATGGACGCACCGCCGGGCTGGCGGGCAAGCCAGTCCCAGTGCCGTGGGAGAAGGGTCACCTCTCTCGGAACGACGCCGAGCTTCGGCCGGCCCCGCTTCGATGGCGACGCCTCCCCGGCCGACGGCGGCGTGACTGCGTACCGGGCGGCCACGTCCTGTTCGGAGCCGCGCAGGTCGAGGTCGACGACATCGGCCGTGTCACCGTCGAATACGAGAACCGTCGTGTTCGGATCGTCGTCGAGCGCCCGACGTGCCGCTGCGGCGACGTCGCCCAGGCTCCCGGCGGCGATCCGCACGGCTCGCGCGAATGCCAAGTGGTGCCGTGGCGGTGCCGGTTTCGGTGTCTCGGGCGGCCTTGTCATAGCCCCAATTTACCCGGATCAAAATCACTGTCAATTACGCCCGGGTAGAAAAGGACGTGGCAATGCCATGAGCGCAAGCGCGCCGCTGGGGCCGGCGAGGAGCGCAAGCAGCCCTGGGCCGGTCATGCGGTTCTCTGCACACCACCTCGATCCGACGTCGACGGAAGACCGATGTAGAACCGCCTGCGAGCCGCGCCTCCGGCGCTCCGAGCGGCTGGGTTCGGTCGAGAGCGGCCGGAGCGGTCGTCGTGCTTGTTCCGGCGCGCAGCAGCCGGGACCTCCGGCCCCGATGACCGAAGGGGGTGGAGAGCGGGAGGGCTGGTGTCAGGTCGGGGCAGCGGGCGAGCGGAGGTCAGACGCCGCTCGCCTGCCTCGCGTCCTGTATCGGGCCCGCTCCGGTCCTTGGCCAAATCGTTGCGGACCGAGGTGGTTCGACATTCATCGGTAGTCGACCCAGATCCCTCCCGCATCGGCCGAGCGCACGCAGTTCTCCACCCAGCGGACGCCTTCGACGCCCGCCGCGATGTCGGGGTAACGCAGCGCCGAAAGGCGCGTTGCGTCGCCCTGATCGGTGGCCTCCATGGCGGTGGCGAACCGCCCGTAGAGGTTGGCCCAGGCCTCGAACAGGCCTTCGGGGTGTCCGGCACCGATCCGGTCGTCACGGAGCGCATCGGCGTGGAGGTAGCCCATGCCACGCTCCAGGACGCGGGCGGGCTGGTCCTGAACCTCGAAGGAGAGCTGGTTCGGCCGCTCGTCCCACCACTCCAGGCTGGCCGTCTCGCCCACGATTCGGACCTTCTGGCCATGCATGGATCCGGCGTTGACGGCGCTCGACCACACGGTTCCGAAGGCGCCGTTGTCGTATTCCATGAGCGTCATGGCATTGTCTTCGAGTGGAGCGCGGCTCTTCACGAAGCTCTGCCGGGCGCAGAGCAGTCGCTTCACTTTGAGGTGCGGCAGGATCACCTCGGCGATGTAGAATGGATGCGTGCCGACGTCGCCCAGCACGTAGCTCGGGCCGGCGAAGCGCGGGTCCACGCGCCAGCGGGTGGAGGGATTGAGCTCCTCGACCGGTGCGCTGTGGAAGCCGTGGGCGAACTGAAGGTTGACGAGCCGGATCTCGCCGAGGTCGCCGCGGGCCACCATGGCGCGTGCCTGCTCGATCATCTGGTGGCCGGCATAGCCGTAGGTGACACCGACGACGCGGCCGCGCGCGCCGGATAGCCGGCGTAGCTCCTCTGCCTCCGCCACGGTGAAGCAGAGCGGCTTCTCGCACACGACGTGGAGCCCGTGCTCGAGCGCGGCGCGGCAGATGGCGAAATGCGTGTTGTTCGGCGTCGCGACCGACACGGCCTCGATGCCGTCGGGGCGCGCGGCCTCGGCGGCGAACATCGCCTCGTGATCGGCATAGCAGCGCGTGGGATCGAGGCCGAGCTCGGCTCCGAATGCCCGACCCCGCGCGGCATCGAGATCGAACGCCCCCGCTACGAGGTCGAACGTTCGATCGCGCAGCGCCGCCGAGCGATGGATGTAGCCGATCTGGCTGCCGCGCCCGCCGCCGACCATGGCCCAGCGGATCGGCCGCCCCGTCACCCGTTCACCGTTGATCATGACGCCGTGTCCTTCAGAAACCGACGGAGCGGAGGTAGTCGCGGCTCGCCTTCACGTCGGCGAGGCTGCCACCGGCGTTGCGCGGGTCGCGCTCCTGCTCGACGGTGATGAAGCCTGCGTAATCGAGACGGGCCAGGAGTGTGCGAATGGCGGGGTAGTCGATCACGCCCTGGCCGATCGGACACATGACGCCACGCGCACAGGCTTCGAAGAAGCGGATACGCTCGCCCATGACGGCCTCGAACACCTCGGCGTCGATGTCCTTGAAGTGGAGGTAGTCGAGGCGGTCGGCGTAGGCCGTGAGGGTCTCGACCGGGTCGAGGCCGGCATAATAGAGGTGGCCCGTGTCGAGGCAGAAACCCGCGTCGGCGCGCGAGACGTCGGACGCCACACGGTCGATCTCGTCGCCGAACTCGATGTAGCCGCCCGCATGAGGATGGATGACGGCGCGCACCCCATAGCGGTCGCGCGCGAGCCGCGCGATGGCACGGATGTTGTCCACCAGCCCACTCCAGGCGGAGGCGTCGAGACGCGGTGCCCGGTCGAAATGGCCGGCAGCGTAGTCACGCTCGTCGTGTCCCCAGTCCATGACCGTCAGGTAAGGGGACGGGAAGCGTTGACCGGGTGAGGGCGGGTCCTTCGGCAGGCTCGTGACGAGCGCGCAGATCTCTTCGGTCTGTCGCAGCACATTGGCCTGGTTGGCCGGCGAGACGAGGTCATCGAAGATCGTGCCGGCCACGATGGAGAGACCGCGCTGCCGGAGCGCGGCACTCACCCGGGGCGCATCCAGCGGCACATAGCCATAGGGCCCGAGTTCGAGGCCGCCGTAGCCCGCCGCCGCGGCCTCGTCGAGCACCGTTTCCCAAGGTGGCAGATGCGGGTTACGGACATCGTCGACGCCCCAGCAACAGGGCGCCGTGGTGATCGTGATGCTCATCCCTGCCTCCCCGGCCCGGTCTGCTCCGGCACTCGCTTCCGCCCCAGGACTAGCCGGCTTGCCCACCGGGTGGACAGGCGCGATTTGATGGTTTCCCCTCAAGCCCGGGAGGCGGGCGCCATGGCACGCAAGACGACGATCGGCGACGTGGCGCGGCTCGCCGGCGTGTCCATCGCGACGGCCGACCGCGTCCTCAACGGTCGCGGTGGCGTCGCGCCCGACAAGGAGCGCGCCGTCCTGTCGGCAGCTCGCCGCCTGAAGCTCGACCGGGCGCTCCCACGCGGCTACGCACGCCGCCTGCGGGTCGCCGTCTTGATCCAGACCCCCAACAACCCTTTCCACGCAGCACTGGCCCGAGCCTTCGCGGCGGAGGGTCACGCGGCGGCGGAGATGAACATCCAGTTCCTGATCCACCACCTCGACCCCAACCGGGCCGACCAGACCGCGAAGGCGGTGGTGGCCCTCGCCAGGCGGCACGACGGGCTGATCGTCACGAGCCCCGACGATGGGGAGATCGCAGCGGCCTTGCGGGGGGTGTCGGCCTCGATCCCCGTCGTGACGCTGGCGACCGACATCTCTGACAGCGGCCGACAGGCCTATGTGGGACCGGATGACCGCTCTGCAGGGCGCGTCGCGGGCGACCTCATGGGGTGGTTCATGGGCCGTGCCGGCGGCGAGGTGATGATCGTCGTGGGTCTGCTGACGATCGCAGGCCATCGCGAGCGGGAGTCGGGCTTCCGGTCCGTGCTGGCCGAGCATCACCCGGCCTGTCGCGTGGTATCGGTCGTCGAGAGCGGCGAGGACCCGGAGCGGGCCGGCGTCCTCGTCGCCGCGACGCTGCGCGATCGACCCGGCCTCGCCGGGATCTATCACGCTTCCGCCGGCGCCGACCCGGTGGTCCAAGCGCTGCGCGTCGCCGATCGCAGCGACATCGTCATCATCACGCACGAACTGACGGAAGACCGGCGGACCCTGCTCAGGTCACGCGCTCTTCACGCCGTCATCGACCAGGATCCTGCCGCCGAAGTCCGCGTCGCGATCGAGACGATCGCCCGGCTGCTCGGTCGCAGCGACGGCGACGTGGTCAGAACGTCGATTCCCGTGCGGATCTTCACATCCGAGAACGCGTGACGCAGCACTTTGTCGAAGTAGGATTCGGGATAGCAAAGCGCCATGCCGCTTTCTCGACGACCGCTCTTGAGCCAGACAGTCTCGATACTCGATGGCGCATCCGGGTCGAGAGCGGCCGGTGCGGTCGTCGTGCTGAGAGTCCGGCCGTCGGGCCGGGCGGCGCTCGAGGCCGTCGCCGACATCGCGATGGCCGGAGGGGACGGGACCGTCGCCAGGGCCGGATGCCCCCTGCGGGATGGGCGCGAGGCGGCCGGAAAAGACAGGTGCCGAGCGTCCGCTCCGAAGCGCTCGCAGGTGCGGTTTCGATCCCGTGCTGCGCTTTGGGACGGGGTGGAAGGGGTCTCGCGCGACACCCTCACGCTTGCCTTCTGGCGAAACCGCGCGGCGCGCCCGCTTCGAGCGGCAACGCTTGGGCTCGGTCCGTGCCGTCCGGTTGCAGGCGCCGCGCGATCGTCTGGGCGAAAAACTCGGTCGTATGGCGGACCCGGGCCGGGACGAAACGGCGTTTCGGCCAGACGAGATTGACGTCCCTCACCTCGCGTACGAACCCGTCGAGGATCGTGACGACGTTCGGATCCGAGAGTTCCCCGACGAGCGACGCCCTGGTGATGAAGCCGATGCCGACGCCCGCCAGGACTCCCGCCCGGATGGTTTCGATGCTGTTGGACGACAGGTTGCCCCGAACCGATACGCTGAAGGGACCATCGGGTCCGACAAAGGGCCAGTTCGCCGCCTCGCGCAATCCGCCGTAGATCAGGCAGTTGTGGTTCAAGAGGTCGTTGGGCCTCTGGGGCGTTCCGTGTTTCGCGAAGTAGCGGTGAGAGCCGACGCACACCAGGGGCGTCCCCGCGACGCGTCGCACGACCGCGTCGGGTTCGTCGACCGCACCGATCCGGATCGCCAGATCCACCCGATCCTCGACCATGTCTCGCACGATGTCCGACAGCACTACGTTCAGATCGAGCGCGGGATGGCGTGCCAACAGATCCGGGATGAGCGGCAGGACGTGCAAGCGCCCGAACGTCGCGGCCACGCTGATCCTGACCGGCCCCGAGACGCGAAGCGAACTATTGGTCATCTCGTTGTCGGCGTCGTCCAACTCCTCGATCATCAGCTTGGTGCGATCGAAGTAGCGCTGGCCGTGATCTGTGAGCGTCACGCTGCGCGTGCTCCGATTGAACAGAGCCACGCCGAGGCGCTTCTCGAGCGCCGCTATGGCTTTGCTGACGGCCGGCTGCCCCAAGCCGGTGCGGCGGGCCGCCGCCGAGAACCCCCCGGCTTCCGCGACGGCGATGAAGGCGCTGAGTTCGTGGAAGCGATCCATGTCTATTCTCCGTGAGAATGAGTATCATGCGATCGGCGCCCATTATCCAGATCGCGCGGGCACCCATCTCCGCAGCAGGCAAGAGGAGGTGTTCAATGCGGATCGATCTCAAGGGCAAGAAGGCCGTCGTCACGGGCTCCACGGCCGGCATCGGCCGGGCCATCGCCGAGGGACTGGCACGAGCCGGCGCGGCGGTCGTCATCAACGGCCGCGGCGAAGAGCGCGTCGACGCCGCGCTGCGGGACATGCGCGCGCTTTTCACCGCGGCCGACATCACCGGCTTTTCCGCCGACCTCGCGACGGCAGCCGGCGCCGACGACTTCGCAGCCCGGGCGGGCGATGCCGATATCCTGATCAACAACGTGGGCACGGCCAAGCCGAAGGCCTTCCTCGAACTGACCGACGACGACTGGCGGGACCTGTTCGAGCTGAACGTGATGAGCGGGGTGCGGATGACTCGCCACTACCTGCCGGCAATGACGAAACGTGGCTGGGGACGGGTGGTGTTCATCAGCAGCGAGTCGGCGCTCGCCATCCCGAAGGAGATGATCGACTACGGCATGACCAAGACGGCGCAGCTCGCGATCTCCAGGGGCGTCGCCGAGTCGGTCGCCGGCACGGGCGTCACCGTCAACGCCGTCCTCCCCGGCCCGACGAATTCAGAGATCCTGTCGAACTGGATGAAGGCGACGGCCGCGTCCGAGGGGATCACGCAGGACCAGGCCGAGCAGAACTTCCTGACGACCATGCGGCCGACCTCGCTCCTCAAGCGGTTCACGACGACGGACGAGGTCGCCAACATGGTCGTCTACCTGTGCTCGGAGCAGGCCTCCGGCACGACCGGGGCCGCCCTTCGCGTGGACGGCGGCGTGCTGAGGCAGATCGCATAGTCCGTCCGGGATCACCTCCCGCTGCCAGGGGCGTATCGTGACCTCGGTCGAGACGAGAGAACCTCGTCCGCAGTTGCCGCCCTACGACCTCATCGGCAAGCGGGTGGTGGTGATCGCCGGCAAGACCGGGACCGGCCTCGGAATGGCGTCCGGCATCCTCCACATAGCCCGATGGTCGTCATGGCGCACCGTATCCGCATCCATCGAACCGGTGGCCCCGAGGTCCTGGACTACGAAGACTACGACGCCGGCGCGCCGGGTCACGGTCAGGTCCGGCTCCGCCAGGAGGCGGCCGGCGTCAACTTCGTCGATACCCAGTTCCGCGACGGGACCTATGCCGCGACCTTGCCGCTGACGCTGGGCGTCGAAGGCGCCGGCATCGTCGAGATCGTCGGGCCGGGCGTCGGCGACCTCAGGGTCGGTGATCGCGTCGCCTACTGGCTCGCGTTCGGCAGCTACGCCGACATACGCCTCGTCGAGGCCGACAAACTGGTGAGACTGCCGGCCGGGATGTCCAGCGAACAGGCTGCCGCGACCTTCACGAAGGGCCTCTCGGCCTGGGCCATGGTCAAGCGTGCCCATGTCGTCCAGCCCGGCGAGACGGTGCTGGTCCATGGCGCCGATGGCGGCGTCGGCTCGCTCGCGGCGTCGTGGGCGCAAGCCCTCGGCGCCAAGGTGATCGCCACGGTCACCACTCCGGCCAAGGCGGCGTGGCTGCGCGAGCGCGGCATCGAGACGGTGCTGGATGCGAAAGACCCCGGTCTCGCTGCAAGGGTCTCCGCCATGACCGGCGGCAGGGGCGCCGATGTCGTCTATGAGTTGATCGGCGCCGCGACCTTCGACAGATCGGTGGCCGCACTGCGGCGCGGCGGAGATCTCGTTCATTTCGGCAATGCCTCCGGCCCGCCGCGCGTCGATGCTGCGGCGCTGGCGGATCGTTCGATCGTCTACACGAAACCCAACACCGCCGACTTCGTGACCAGCCGCGCCGTCCTCGACGAGGCAAGCCGCGACCTCTGGTCAGCCTTCGAGACCCGGATCCTCGAGCCTCCTCCCGTGATCCGCTACCCCCTGCGCGAGGCCCGGCGCGCGCACGAGGACATGATGGCGCGTCGCGTCGTCGGATCGCTGGTAGTGACCATGTGACGTTCGGCGAGCGCGCCGATCGGCACGCGAGGCGGCGCGCTCTCAGGGGCCCCGGGCGCATCGCCGGCCGGATGACGCGGCCCAGCACTTCGCAAACCTGTAAAGACGCTACACCGAAAGACTTCGTCCCGAACCGCCCGTCAGGCTTGCACCGAGATTCCCCCGGCCGGTTCAGGATCGAGCCGCGCCATTCTACCCCAGGACCATAAACAACGAGGGCAGGCCGCACGGCAAGCCTTCAACGTTGCTCGCGCACTGCAGCGACGAATGCACTAAGAACAGGCCGCATCTGCCTGCGCGACGGATAGTAGAGGTGAAAGCCCGGGAAGGGCGGCGTCCAATCGGCCAGCACCCGGACGAGTTGCCCGGTCGCCAGATAGGGCGCGACCTCATGGTGGAGCAAGTAGCCGATGCCGAGCCCATCCAGCGCCGCTTCGAGCATGAGGGCGGGTTCGTTGAAGGTCAGTGGGCCGTGCACAGACACGTTCGGCGCCAGCCCATCCTTCTCGAACTCCCAGGCGTAGAGCGTTCCGGCTCCGACCAGGCGATAGTTGATGCAGCGATGGTCCATCAGGTCGCGCGGATGCGTGATGGCGGCGCGGGTCGCAAAATAGCCCGGCGCGGCGACCACCGCCATGCTGAGGTCCGGACCGACTTTCAGGGCGACCATGTCCTGCTCCAGCTTTTCGCCGAGCCGGATGCCGGCATCGAGCCGGTCGGCGACGATGTCCCGGTAGGCGTAGTCGATCAGCACTTCGACCACGGCATCGGGATGGTTCTCCGTGAAGGCCCGCAGTATGGGCCGGATCACGGCATCATGGGCCTGGCGGGTCGCCGTGATGCGCAGGGTTCCGGAGACACGCTCCCGGCCGCGGTCGATGCGGTCGAGCGTGGCGGTGATGGCTGCGAGCGCCGGTTCCAGTTCGGCGAGCAGCGTCTCACCGGCCTCCGTGGCCGAGACGCTGCGGCTGTTACGCTGCAGCAGACGGTACCCGAGCCGGGTCTCCAGTCGACGGATCGTGTGGCTGAGGTTGGACGTGGAGGTGCCGAGCGAAGCGGCGGCACGGGTGAAGCCGCCATGGCGCACGATGGCCGTGAACGCTGCGAGGTCGTCGAGACTGGCTTTCGACATCGTGCGATCTAGTTCAACGGCCCTTGCCATGCCGACGGTCTAATCGAACGGTGGTGGGTTCGCCACCTTGTGTCCGTTCGACAAGGATCATGGAGGTATCCGTCATGCTGAGCCAAGACGCCGTCTGGTTGATCACAGGCTGTTCGAGGGGCCTCGGCCGCGCGCTGGCCGAACAGGTCCTCGCCTCGGGGTATCGCGCCGTCGTCACGGCACGGCGCACGGCAGACCTCGCAGATCTCGCCGAAGCCGGCGGCGATCGTGCGCTGGTCCTGGCGCTCGACGTCACGCAGAGGGCGCAGATCGACGCAGCGGTCACCCAGGCGACGGCGTCTTTCGGCCGCGTCGATGTCCTCGTCAACAACGCTGGCTACGGCTATCTCGGCGCGATCGAGGAGGGTGACGACGAGGGGGTGCGGGCTCTGTTCGACACGGACCTGTTCGCTCCCGTCGATCTGATCAAAGCCGTACTTCCGGCGATGCGCGCCCGCCGCAGCGGCCACATCGTCAATATCTCCTCGATCGGCGGGCTGGTGACCTATCCAGGCGTCGGCTACTACAACATCGTGAAGGCCGGTGTCGAAGCGCTGTCCGACGCTCTCGCCAAGGAGGTCGCGCCGCTCGGCATCCGCGTGACCGTGGTCGCACCGGGCGCTTTTCGGACGGACTTCCGCGGTCCGGAGTCGCTGCGACTGGCCCCGATCGAGATCGCCGACTATGCCGCAACGGCGGGAAGGGCCCGCGCGGGAACTCAGGCCGGTCATGGACAGCAGAAAGGCGACCCTGCCAAGGGAGCACGGGCCATCATCGCTGCAGTGGAAGCGGAGCACTCGCCTGTCCACCTCGTCATCGGAGGCGATGCTCTCGACCAATTGCGCGCCAAGCTCGACGATATGCGACGGGAGACCGATGCCTGGGAACCCGTGACACGCGGTACTGATCTCGACGCTGGATCTTCGATCCCGCTTTGACCGGATGATCAGGCTCAATCCATCATGACGGAACAATGGGCTCGACAGCATGGTCGATATATCCATCGAAACGCCTGAGCAGACCGATCGTCGCTTGCTGACGATCATCAGGAACACAGACTTTCGGGTCATGGCGGGACGGTTCTGCTTCTCGGAATTCGAGCTCGCCGCCTTTCCCGGCGCGGTTCACGCGGAAGCCTTGGCCCTGATCAAGGACGAGAATGGTTGGAGCCAGCTCGCGCCATGCTCGGGCGAAGATGGCGAAGCGTTCGCGCTGTTCAGTTTTCACTTTCCGGACGGTGCGGACAACAGCGGCTTTGTCGGCTGGCTGGCGACCCGATTGAAGCAGCGGTTCGGCACCGGCGTGTTCGTCGTCTGTGGCTATAACGCGTCGCGCGGTGGCGTCTTCGACTATTGGGGCTGTCCTGCCGTGCTGGCGAACGACGTCATTGCCGAAGTGCGGCACATGCACGAAGGAGCTGATGGCTCGTCATGAGTGTCCGATGAGGTCGCCCTCCGTTCCGGTCGCCGTGCTCGGTCGGGGGGAACCGCGCAGGAACCGCGAGCCGTGCCGGGCCGCAATTGCTGCCACGTCGGCTCGGGGTGCCAGGGTGTGGACGACGCCAATGCGGCCCTTGGCGGCCCGATGTCCTCCGATCGATGGCTCGTGGCCGTCGCCCTTGGCCATCGTCCGGCTTGGCGGCCGCTCTCGCTCAGCGGACGGGCCACCCGTCTGCCGTCCGCCGGCGACCGGTCTTCGACGAGGCGAACACGTCGCCGACGAGACGTGTCAGGCGGGCGGCATGCTCGAAGCCGATCGACGCCGTCGCACCGTCGCGCACGTCGTCGCGCAGGGTTGCATAGACGCCCCCGACGTTCGCGGCCGCGTCGGACAGGCCGGCGAGTTCGCCCTCGTCGACCGGCTGTGAAGACCCGTCGATCGACAGCCGAACGCGGCCGGACTGGAGCCCGCGCGCTGCCCCGCCCTCCAGCAGGAGCGAGCCCGTCTCGCCGACGACCTCGAGGTGGAAGGGCGTGCTCGCCGGACGGCCCCCCGCGACCTCGACCGACAGCGCCGCCCTGGAGTCCAGAGTGCCGTGCAGGAGCAGGTGGTCGAACGTGATCCGTGGCCGATCCTCCCGGGCGTCTCCGGCCCGGATGGTCGGGAACTGCCTGGTGAGCAGCGCCCCGAGGTCGGTCAGAGGGCCGGCGACCGTCAGCGCGAGGTCGACCGTGTGGACGCCCTGGATCGTGACCAGGTTGGCGAAGTTGCCCGGGTCTTCCAGGTAGAGGAACTGCGCCGGCACGTCGGGGCCGAAGCCCATGGTGGTCGACAGCGCCGAGACGCTCAGCGGGCGGCCGATGGCGCCCGAGGCGACCAGGTCCCGCGCCCTCAGCACCGCGGGGCTCCGCCGGAGTTGCAGCCCGATGGCGGCATGCACGCCGGCCGCCTGGGCGGCAGCCGCCATCTCCTCCGCCTCCTCCGTCCCGCACCCGAGCGGCCACTCGCAGTAGACATGCTTGCCGGCCGCGAGCGCCGCGAGAACGATGTCGCGATGGTCCTGCACACGCGTGCAGACCGCGACGATATCGACGCCGCCGTCGCGGACGAGGTCCAATCCGCTCGGGAAGCCGGGCACGCCGAAGGCCCGCGAAGCGGCGTCCGCCGTGGCACGGCCATTCGTGGCGACGGCGGCCAGTTCCAATCCGTCCAGGGCCTGGATCGCCGGCACGTGGCTCTCCCGCGCCCAGCCGCCCTGAGCGCTCGCGCCGACGACCCCGACCCTCAATGCATCGCGCATGTCGCGCTCCCTTCATGGACGACCGGACTCGCCGGCCTCGAGACCTGGGACTCGAGATAGCATCCGGTTCCGGGCGGAAAACGTTGCGTGCGGTGGGTGTCTCCAAACGAATGGTTGGCAATCGTGGACCGGCTCACCAGCATGCAGGCCTTCGCCAAGACCGTCGAACTCGGGTCTCTCACCGCGGCCGCCACCGCGATGGGGACCTCGCCGCAGATGGTCGGCAAACACGTCGGCGCCCTGGAAGAGCGTCTCGGCACTCAGCTCCTCCGGCGGACGACGCGGCGGCAGAGCCTCACCGAGACGGGCCAGGCCTTCTACGAGCGATGCCGCGTCATCCTGGCCGAGACCGACGCCGCGGAGGCGCTGGCGCGAGACCTCGGCGCGAGGCCGCGCGGTCGGCTTCGGATCGGCGCGCCCGTCAACTACGGGGCCAGCAAGGTCGCCCCGTTGGTGACGCGCTTCCTCCGCGACTTCCCCGAGGTGCAGGTCGAGCTATCCCTGTCCGACCGATACGTGGACGTGGTCGACGAGGGGTACGACGCCGTGTTCAGGCTCGGACCACTCGTCGACAGCGCCTTGGTGTCGCGCAGGCTCGAGACCCATCGCCAGGTCGTCTGCGCGTCGCCGGCCTATCTCGCCGTGCGGGGCACTCCCGTTCATCCCGAGGACCTCGCCGCACACGACTGTCTCGGCTACGTGAACTGGTCGGGTCGTCCCTACGCGGAGTGGGTGTTCACGAAGGACGGGCGGAGCCGCGCGGTGACGATCGCAAGCCGCCTGCAAGTCAATGACGGGCGTGTGCTCGTCGCCGCGGCGGTCGATGGTCACGGCGTGATCCTTCAACCGGCGGCGGTCGTCGAGCACGCGGTCGGCCGCGGACGGCTTCGCCCGGTGCTGCAGGACTATCGGGCGCCCGAGAGAACACTCCACCTCCTCTTCGCCGCGGGCCGGCCGATGGCGCCGAAGCTGCGCGCCTTCGTGGACAGGGTCGCGTCGGAGCTGGGTCCTCGATCGCGTGACGAGCCTTAGCGTCCTTGCCGCGCTCCGGTCCGCACCCGATCGGCGATCGTCGGCGGTGAGGTCTGCTTCGGAGCGAGCCGCATTCCGCGTCGAACGGCAATCTTGGGACGATACAGGCGGTCCCGGTCGTCGCGCTGATCGTCCGGACGCTGGCGGAGCCTACGTCGGCTGCCGGCGCAGCCGGGCTCGACCTGGATCTCTCCGGGCCAGAAGGGATCCAGCCGCGGCGGATCACGGCCGTGGCGGTCACGGCACCGCGTGCAGGACCTCGCGGGCCAGTCGATATCGAGCCCCGGTTCGAAGGCCCGTCCCGGCGATCGGCCGCAACCGGGCGGGCGTGACGCCCTTGCCGCGCGACGGGCGCGGGCGGATCGCCCGTTCGGCGGCGGACCTGCCGCGGATGTCGTGATGCCGAAAAAAGGTTTCCGCCATCACCTCTTAAGGCCGCTCGAACCGGAACGGAGCGGCAGGACACCTCGGCGGGAGCCGTGCTCCGGATCGGGGTCGGCGGCCCGGCGCCGCCTGGTCGCCCGCGCCTCCGGTCGCCGCGACGGCCGGCGTCAACCCAGGCCGAGTTTCGGGCGCAGGCGCACGACGGCCTCCTCAACGTTCGCCGTCACGGTGGTGTGGATCACCTTTGCCAGCGCGCTCTGATCGAAGGGCTTGAACAGGCGGGGGACGTTCACGGCCTGGTCGGCGGAGAGTTCGGCGTAGCCGGTCGCCAGGATCGCGCAGGTCCCGGGACGGATGGCTTCGATCCTGGCCAGGAGTTGGGCCCCCGTCATGTTGGGCATCGCGTGGTCGGTGATCACGAGATCGAGCACCCGGGCCTGGCCGAGGAGGTCGAGACCCTCCTGCCCCGACCGCGCCTTGAGCACGCGGTGTCCGAGGTCCTCCAGCATGGCGGCGGCGTTCTCGAGGACGAGGGGGTCGTCGTCCACCACCAGCACATGGAGCGACCGCGTCGCGATCTTAGGGACCGTGACGGCGGCGGGTTTCGGCCTCTCGGTCGTGGTCTCCCGCGCGACCGGAAGCCAGATCTCCGCGGTCGTCCCCTGACCGGGGAAGCTTTCGAGCGACAGCCGGCCGTTCGACTGTTCGGCCAGTCCGTGCACCATCGAGAGGCCGAGCCCCGTGCCCTTGCCCACGCCTTTGGTGGTGAAGAACGGCTCGCGGGCGCGGGCGAGCGTCGCCTCGTCCATGCCCTGGCCGGTGTCACTGACCGACAGGCCGACATAACGCCCCACGGCCAACCCTGCCGGAGCGTCGCCTGTCGTCGCCGCGATCGTGATCGTCCCGCCCTCCGGCATGGCGTCACGCGCGTTGACGGCGAGGTTGAGGAGCGCGAGCTCGAGCTGGTGGGCGTCTGCCAGGACGGGCGGCAGGCCGACCGGGAACCGCGTCTCGATCTGCACGGTCGGCCCGATGGAGCGTTGCAGCAGGTCCGCCATGCCGTGGACGAGGTCGGGCAGCACCACGGTTTCGAGCCTGAGGTCCTGGCGGCGCGCGAAGGCCAGCATGCGCTGGGTCAGCGCGGCCCCCCGCTGCGCGGCTTCGGCCGCGGTCTCGACGAGGCGGGTCATCCTGGGGTCGTCGGGCAACCGCTTGCGCAGCAGCTCCAGGCTGCCGAGCACGACCGTCAGCAGGTTGTTGAAGTCGTGCGCCACCCCGCCCGTCAGTTGCCCCACCGCCTCGATCTTCTGCGATTGGAACAGCGCGACACGGGCGTTCTCCAGTTCCTCCTGCGTCCGCCTGCGCTCGGTGACGTCGCGGGTGACCTTGGCGTAGCCGATCAGCGTGTCGTCCTGGTCTCTCACCGCATGGATGACGGCGCTCGCCCAGAAGTGTTTTCCGTCCTTGCGGACGCGCCAGCCGTCTTCCTCGAACTTGCCGTCGCGGGCAGCGATCCGCAGGGCCTCGCCGGGCAGCCCCCGCGCCCGGTCCTCGGGGGTGTAGAAGCGCGAGAAATGCGTCCCGACGATCTCGCGTTCGGTGTAGCCCTTGATGCGTTCAGCACCCTCGTTCCAGTTGGCGACGCGGCCCTCGGTATCGAGCATGTAGATGGCGCAGTCGGTCAGGCTGCGCAGCAGCAGGCGGAAGCGCTCCTCGTTTTCGCGCGACGCCGCGGCCTCTCGCTCGGTCCTGTGCGCGAAGTGCCGGTCGAACATCGCCGCGACGAGCGCCAGGAGCAGGATCAGGAATGTGGTCCCGGTCACCCAGGCGGCGAGGTAGGCCTGCGGCACGCTGGCGGACCCGTGGGCCTGATCGAGCGGGGCGTGCGCCGTGAAGACCGCCCCCTGCATGGCGGCGTAGTGCATGCCCGAGACGGCGAGGCCCATCACAACGGCTGCGGCCAGCTGCTGGACGAAGCCGACGTTCCGGCAAGCGAGCCAGATCGCGACGCTCGCGGCGCCGATGGCGATGAGCAGCGATATCACGACCCAGACGGGGTCGTAGCGCAGGTCGGCAGGCATGCGCATCGCGGCCATGCCGGTGTAGTGCATGAGGGCGATGCCGATCCCCATCACGAGCCCGCTCGCAACGATCGCCGGCGGGCGCGCGCCCTCCCGACAGCCGACCACGAAGCCGAGAGCCGTCACGGCGATGGGAAGGGCGAGGGAGACGAGCGTCAGCGTGAGATCGTAGCTGACCTCCATCTCCGGCAAGCTGAACGCCGCCATGGCGACGAAATGCATCGACCAGATGCCGCCCCCCATGGCCATGGCGGCCGCGGCCAGCCATGTGTGGCGGGTCCAGCCGGAAGAGGCCCGCATCCGCGCCGCGAGGTCGAGAGCCGTGTAGGACGCGACCATGGCGATGAGCACGGAGAGTGCGACGAACGTGGTATCGTGGGTCCCGGAATGTGACATGCGAACTCGTCTAGCAGGATCGGCTTCGATCGCACTTAGCGTATGTCACGTGCGCCGATGTCGCAGAACGGTTCAGACCGTCCGGTCGCATATGCGAGAGCGGGGTCGACAGGCGCGCGACGTAGGGTCGGCCGGGGATCCGCAGGGGAGGCTCGGAGCCGGCGCGGCGCGAACGCTACGACAGGCCTGGGATCGACGGCGCTCGGAAGCGGGCCTCGCGCGGCGGATGTCCGGCGTCGCGGATCGAACCGGTGGGCTCCGCGCCGACATCGACGCCACGGGTCGGCGATCGGGGGGACCCCGTCGAGCGGATGTCATGGGATGTCTCGGGCCGGAAGAGACGGAAGACAGCGTAGGATCGGAGACGGTCATGAGCGGACGCTCGACGCCGAGGCGCCGGGCATCGTGATGTGAAACGAGGGTCGGGCATGAGCTACTTTTTCTACATCGCGCTCGCGGTCGCGGCCGCCGTCATGATGCCGCTGATGACGCGATCGATGGTGCAGCCGTACCGGTGGATGTCGAACGTCGGCATGTGGGGCGTCTGCGCCCTCATCGTGGTCGTGACGGCGGCCGAGACGAGCGTCGTGTCGATCGACGCCGACAAGGTCGGCATCGTGCGCAAGATCTACGGCAGCCGCGCGCTGCCCGAAGGTCACTTCATCGCCGCGGACGGCGAGACCGGCTACCAGGCGGAGACGATCCCGCCGGGCACCTTCAAGGTGTCGCTGTTCTACAACGTGTTCAACGCGGTGCAGCAACTGCCGATCGTCACCGTGCCGAACGGCTTCTACGGCCGTATCGTCGCGAACGACGGCGCGCCGGTCGACACCGGAGAGATCATGGCGCCGGCCTGGCCCGACGCCGACTTCTCGAAATACCTCGACGCCGAATATTTCATCACTCACGGGGGCCGCAAGGGGCTCCAGCTCTCGGTGCTGAAGCCCGGCAACTACCCGCTCAACCTCGCCCTCTTCCAGGTCCGGATCGGGTTCGAGACCGAGAAGGGCAACCTGCGGGAGACGACCAAGAGCACGGACGTGGTCTACGATGTCGAGGGACGCCGGGAGGTCGCGAGCCCGCTCAGCACCGCCATCACGACGGTCCCGGCCGGGTTCGTGGGCGTCGTGCGCTCCTCCGTGACGAGCGAAGGCGGGCGGGACTGCACGCCGATGCGCGCCAAGACCGACGACGACGGCCTCGAGGCGGTGCTGGTGCCCAACGGCTGCAAGGGCATCTGGGCGAGCAGCCTGCCGCCGAACAACTACTACCTCAACCGCGACGCCTACGACGTCACGCTGGTGTCGACCCGCGTCACCACGCTCGACTTCAAGGGCGGTTTCCGCCGTCGCTTCATCGACCTCAAGGTCGACGGCCGCGGCGACTTCACCCAGACCGAGCGCGGTGAGGATGTGCCGAAGTCGACCGACTCGGCCGACGTCGCCGTCAACACGAAGGTCGAGGGTTGGGAGATCCCGCAGGAGCTGCGGGCGGTCGTCCAGATCACGCCCGAACACGCGCCGATCGTCGTCGCGGCGGTCGGCGGGCAGGACGAGGTCGACAAGCGTATCGTCGTGCCCTCGATCAGGTCCCATGTCCGCAACGTCTACGGCGGCACGATCACCGCCGAGGAGGTGCAGCCCGACGGGTCGACCAAGCCCGTCACGCGTCCGACGCGTGTGCTCGACACCGTCGAGCACCGTCCGGAGCTCGAACAGGCGATCCTCCAGCGCGCGCAGGTCGACGGGCGGCGCGCCGGCGTCGACCTCAAGGAGATCCGCCTCGGCGAGCCGGTGATCCCGCCCGAATTGCTGCTGGCGCGCCAGCGCGAGCAGCTCGCGGGCCAGCTCAAGACGGCCTACCTGCAGGAGCAGAAGGCGCAGGAGCAACGCCAGCAGACCGAGCAGGCCCGCTCCACGGCCGATCAGCAGAAGGACCTCGTCACGGCGCAGATCGGCGTCCAGACGGCGCGGCTCGCGCAGGAGAAGCGCCAGGCGGAGGGCCGGGCGGAGCGCCTCTACCTCGAAGAGCAGGCCGCCGGCCAGCAGGCGCAGACCAACGTTTTGGGGCAGGAGAACGTGATGCGCCTGCAGATGCTCAAGGTCGTGACCGAGCTCCTCGACCGGCAGCCGACGATCCTGCAGAACATCGCGCTGCCGCGCACCATCGTCACGGGTGGGCAGGGCGTCGCGGGGCTCGGTTCAGCGGCCGCCGTGCTGGGCAGCTACCTCGAACAGCGCGAGAAGGACGACGCCAAGCGCTGACGGCCCCTGCGCCGACGCGGGCCCGGGGTCGGCTGCGCCCGAGGGCGGGCGGGCGCGTCCAAGCGCCCGGTCGTCGGACGTTCGGTGTCCCGCGAGGGTGTCGACGCGTCAGCTCAGTGTCCGACGGCGGTCGTCACGCGGGAGAGGCACCACGGCACGCGGAAGCGGACGCGCGCGCGCGCAGTCCCGACCTTCCCGTTTGGCGCGATAGAGGGCGGCATCGGCGTCGGCCAGGAGGGCCTTGACCGTGCCGCCGCCCGCCGGGCACGTCGCCGCCACGCCGACGCTGACGGTGACGCGCCCACCGGCCCCGGCGGGGTGCGCGAGTCCGAGATCCCGGACGGCCTGGCAGAGGCTCTCGGCCGCCAGGAGGGCGTCGCCCTCGTCGAGGCCCGGCAGCAGGACGGCGAATTCCTCACCGCCCCAACGGCACGCCTCGCCGCCGTGCCGGGAGGCCAGCGCCTGCAGGCAACCCGCCACCTGCCGCAGCACAACGTCGCCGGCCTCGTGGCCGAGCACGTCGTTATAGGCCTTGAACGCGTCGGCATCGACCATCAGCATCGCGGCGGACGCGTCCGGCGCGGTCGCGCGGGACCATGCGGCGGACGAGGCGGCGTCGAAGCTCCGCCGGTTGGCGAGGCCCGTCAGCGGATCGGTCCCGGCCAGGCGCGACAGCGCTTCCTCCGCGGCCGTCCGCCGCCCGAGTTCACGGTGGAGGGCCAGGCAGAGGACGAGGACGCACAAGCAGAGCAGGGTCAGCAGACCCGCCACCGCCGCGGCGCGGCGCCACCACGTCGCATAATCGTCGTCTCCGCCCACCTCGACGCTCTGGATCATCGGGAGGTTGCCGACGCGGTGGAACGACATGATGCGGCGACGGCCATCGATCGGCGAGGCGCCTTCGAACGTCCCGGCGCGCGATGAGCGCATGACCGTGAAGGCATCGTCCCCGCCGACCCAGACATGCGCGGCCGCGTCGACGGCGGGCTCGCGCGTGATGACCGTGCCGTCGGTCCTGAACAGCGTGACGGCGCGGTCCGGACCCACGCCGAGGTTGGCGTAGAGCCTGGACAGGTACGCGAGATCGATCGACCCGAGGACCACGCCGTCGAACGCGCCGCTGGCGTCCTCCATGCGGCGCGTCAGGGCCACGGTCCAGCGGCCCGACAGGCGGCTCACGAAGGGTTTGGACACGAACAGGCCCAACCCGCCCGAAGCGATGTGGACGCGGAAGTAGTCGCGGTCGGCCAGGCTGGTGTCCCTGACCGGAGTGCCGGGCGACGAGGCGGCGATGCGGCCGTTGCGGTCGATCACCAGGATCGCCCCGAAGCCAGCCGCCCGCATGGCGCTGTCGAAGAGGACCATGTCGCGGACCGGCGCCGGGAGGTTCCGCACGTCCGGCGATTCCCACTGTGTCGAGACCGCGCGGATCGAGAGGTCCAGGAGTTCGATGTTGCGATCGATCTCGTGGGCGACCACGCCCGCCATGCTTTCCCCCGACGCGCCGAGGCTTCTGGCGACGTCGCGGTGCCAGGCCGCCATGACGAAGGCGAACACGAGGCAGATGGCGAGGAGCGCGGCGCCGGTCATCGCCAGCAACCCGCTGCGGCCTGCACCGATCAGGCGGACGCCCGCGAGCCGCGTCGACGTAACGTTCATGAATGCTCCCACTCGCCGGGGAGGTTAGGCGGCCAGGGTGAAAAAGGTCTGAACCCTGGGGTGGCCATCCGTTCCGCGTCAGGACATCATGGGACGACCGATGGTGGCCCTCCTCACGCCCCCGAGGTCGCAGGCGAGACCGGGAGCTGCCGCGATTCGGTCGGCACGGCCCGGAGCGCGCCGCTCTTCTCCGCCTTCTCTACCATCGGGCCCGTTCTTGTCCCGGGCGCCCACGCCGGCCCGTGCCATCGCCGCTATCGCTCCCATCGCTCCGCTGAAGGCCCCCTCGACCCGGAGGCGACCCATGACGCCCCCGTGACGCGTCGCGCGCGGCGCTGCCGAGGCCCTTGGTGACGCGGTTTTGCGATCAGGGTCGAGGGGATGCGCCCAGGACGTCGGAGACCTGGTCGCTCAGCATGTCGACGAAGAGCCGGGTCTTGGCGGGCAGAATGCGGCCGGGTGTCAGGACGGACACCGCCACGGAGGGCAGCGACCAGCCGTCGAGAACGCGACACGAGACGGCCGGTCTCGCACTCCCGGGCGGCGACGAGTTCGTCCGATACGGCGATGCCGGCCCCCGATCTCGCCAGTTGCAGGATCATGGCCATGTTGTTGGCCGACAGGCTGCGGTCGCTCGGCACGACGACCGTCTCGGCATCGCGCGTCAGCGACCATTCGCCCCCATCGTGCTGATGCATCAGATGGATGCGCGCATGGTCCTTCAACTCGCCGGGATGACCGGGCGAACCCCGGCGCGCCACGTAACCGGGCGCAGCATAGAGGCCGACGTCGAGGAGCGCGAGGCGGCGGACCGTGAGCGTCGAGTCGGGCAACGACCCGAGCCTGATGGCGATGTCGTAGTTCTCCGCCAGCAGGTCGACGCGCCGGGGCGACAGGTCGAGTTCGAAGCCGACGTCGGGATAGGCCGTACGGAACGAGGCGACCACGGGTGCGATGAGGCTCGGCCCGATCTCCGTCTCCATGGAGATGCGCAACAGTCCGGCAGGGCGTTCCGCCAGCCCGCGCACGTGGGCATGAGCCTCCGCCGCGGCCTCGACGAGGCTGACGGCGCGCGAGAAATACAGCGCGCCCGCGTCCGTGAGACCGACACTGCGGGTGGTGCGATGGAACAGCTTCAACCCGAGCGACGCTTCGATCTCGCCGATGCGGCGCGACAGCGTGGAGGTCGGCATCGCCAGGGTCTCGGCCGCGCGGGTGAAGCTGCGCGCCTTGGCGACCTCGACGAACAGCGACATGCCGTACAGAACGTCCATGGATTGTCCCGCTGGCGCAAAACACTTCCCAATCCAGCCCGGTTATCCCAGACGCGGCTTGTTGTACGAGTGCTGTCGGAAAGACGTCAACGACGATCCGGCGTCCTCGATGCCGCAACCCCGGTGAGATCATGCTGACCTTCGAACGGTTCACGATTGGCGACAGCGCCATCATGTTGGTCGACCATCAAGCCATGACGATCGACTGGGTGAAGAGCCTGCCGCGCGAGACCGTGGTGGCGAGCTGCCGCGTGCTGGCGCGCATGGCGACGAGCTTTGCCATGCCGCTCGTCCTGACGACGACGATGGAAGACTATGTCGGGCCGACGATCGGCGACATTTCCGACCTCGCACCCGAGGCCTTCGCGTCGCGCTACCGGCGAGGCGGCGCGCTCAGCTGCTGGGACGATGCGACCCTGCGCGACGGGGTGGCGGCTCTGGGCCGCTCGCATCTCGTGCTCGCCGGGCTCACGACGGATATCTGCCTGTTCTGGGCGGCCGTCGACGCGGTGAAGCACGGCTACAAGGTGATGGTCGTGGCCGATGCCTGCGGCACCATGACGACGCTCGGCGACCAGCTCACCTACGAGCGGCTGCGCGGCTTCGGCATCGCCGTCACGGTCGTCAACCAGGCCGTCACCGAGCTCGTCAACGATTTCGGCACGCCGGAGGGGCGGACGGCTCAGGCCATCATGTCGGACGAGATCATCTCCAAGCTCGCGCCATGACGACAGATGGCGCCGTCCGTCGGCCGAGCCCGCACGGCCGCCATCTCGACCATCCTGGAACGACCACCGCGAGGCGGTCGGTCCACAAATACCCGATGGGCGCCGACCGTCACCAGCTGAACTGCAGCCTGCCGATCACGGAGTCGCTGTCGATCTTGGAGACATTCAGGGCGGCCGGAGCCGGGTCGACGTGGGAATGGACGTAGTTGGCCTCGACGCGGATGTTTCGGTCGGGGTACCAGTTGAGGCCGGCCGTGATATCCTCGATCCTGCCGCCGGCCGTGAGGCCGTCCTGCAGGTCGAGCGCGCTGTAGCGCGCCGCGACTTCGAAGACACCGAAGCCGCCGCGCGAGATGCGCTGCGCATCGTCGATGTCGACGCCCTGCAGCACGGCGAACTCCGAACCATAGGTGGGCGCGAGGCGGTACGGTCGACCGTTGCCGTTCACCACCCAGGCGCCTTCCACATAGCCGGACTGGAAGAAACGGTCGCCACGGTTCGCGACGGCCGCGGTCGGGGTCACGCCGCCGACGTTGGCGAAGGCGTATTCGCTGGTGATCCTGTAGGACTTGTACTGATAGATCGCTTCCAGTCCGAGACGGCCCGTCTCCTGCGCGTTCCTGAGCGTGCCAGTATTGACCAGGGTCCGCGCGAAGAGCTGATCTTCGGGGCGGCTGCTGAAGGACAGGTTGGTGTTGGCCGGGTCCTGCGACCGGTAGGAGCCCGCGATGCCGAGGTGGAGCAGCTGGTCCTGGGTCAGGATCGGCGCATAGGTGATGCGGGCCGTCCCGGCGACGCCGTTGTCCTCGATGGTCGTATTGCCGGTCGTGCTGCTGGTGTTGGCGTTGCCGCCGAATACGCCGGCCGTGACGGTCCAGTTGTCGCCATACGTGCCGATCGCACCGCCGAAGTTGCGCGCCGGGAAGAGCGCGTTCGTGAGCGCCCGCTCGGCGAAGGTCGTCGTGTTGTCGCTGCGGAGCTGGTCCAGTCCGAAGGGTTCCTTGAAGTTGCCGGCCGAGACGATGACATGGTCGAAGCCGCGGTAGGCCAGAACGGCATCCTGGATGGGTTGTGTCGCATTGGCGAAGTCGTACTGGAACGCCAGTTCCAGGGCGTCGTAGATCGTGAGATAGCTTTCGAAATAGGCGCGGCGGATCAGGAAGTCGTCGCCATCGGCGCCGAGGACCGCTGGCCCGAGCGACTTGGGACTGAGACTCCCGGCGCTGATGTCGAGCTGGAGCCGGCCGCCGATGCGGAGCTTCACCGCGTTATCGACGGTCTGCAGAGTGATGCCCTTCGTGTCGACCGAGAACGTGCCCCCGCCGGGCAGCACGGTGGAATAAGCCGCGAGGAATGGGAGAGGCCCGTCGGCGGGCTTCTTCGCCGTGCCTTGAGCTGCGGTCTGCGGAGACCCGTTGCCGAGAGGCTGCTTCTTCGGAGCCTTGCCTGGGGTGGGCTGCGCCTCTGAACCGCCGGACCCGCCGCCTCCCGACTGCGTGCTTTGCGCAAGGGACGGCGTGGTCGCCGCCAGGACGGCGGCGGAGAGCGAGGCGATCAAAGCGAGGCAAGCGGACGCTGTCGGGTGTCTCTGTCGCATACGGGGTCCCCTGCCGACGGGCAAAAACGAGTTGGCGGATCTTAGCCTCCGCTGAGCGACACGGTCTCGTCACATTCGTTGTAGATCAGCAACAGCGGGTCCGATTTTGCGCGCTCACCAGTCTTCCAACCAAAGCCGCACACAGCGGCTGGCGACAGAACGCACCAGAGAACATCACCGGATCTGTCGGTCATTCCTGCAATCCATTTCGGCCTGACTTGGACTCCGCATGGCTCATATAACATAGTTTGTTTTTAGCTGATCGACATCTGAAGCGTCACACTTTTTGTTACAATCTTTCCAATAATACAGATGGCATCCCGTCAATGAATTTAGATTATGTTAGACTCATGTATCGTCTGGTCTGGAGATTCATCGCCGGCTGACTGACGCACGCGGTGCGCCGGTGAACCGACGTCCGCCTCTACTTCTCCTTGGACGTGCTGCTGGTCACAGCTGCACCCCTGGCCGGTGTCGTGGCTGACCATTGCGGGGACTGACAACCGGTCGCCCGACGCTTCGATGCCGTAGCAGGAGCCCTCCTGCCGGCAGATCCTCGCCACAGGAACCGCCATCGTCACCTCGACATTCAGCCTCTTGGGCGAGCGATCGAAGATTTGAGCTGAACATGCGATTTGTCATTCCTTTCGTAACGGCTTTGGCGATTGGCGCCCAGTGCGCGCCGGCATCGGCCCAAGTGCCTCGCGCAGGTGAAACTCAAGGTCAGGGGGCCGGCGGGGCCGGCCGGGCCGAAGGTGGACAACCGGGACAAGGCGGAGCTGAGCAGGGCCAGGGCGAGCGCCGCCCCGAACAGCAGGGCCAGGGCCAGGGCGAGCGCCGCCCCGAACAGCAGGGCCAGGGCCAGGGCGAGCGCCGGCCCGAACAGCAGGGCCAGGGTCAGGGCGAGCGCCGCCCCGAACAGCAGGGCCAAGGCAAGGGCGAGCGCCGTCCCGAGCAGCAGGGTCAAGGTCAGGGCGAGCGCCGTCCCGAGCAGCAGGGCCAGGGCCAGGGCGAGCGCCGTCCCGAACAGCAGGGTCAGGGCCAGGGCGAGCGCCGCCCCGAACAGCAGGGTCAGGGCCAGGGCGAGCGCCGCCCCGAACAGCAGGGTCAGGGCCAGGGCGAACGCCGTCCCGAACAGCAGGGCCAGGGCGAACGCCGTCGCGAGCAGGGCCAGGGCGAGAGCCGGACGAGGGTCAACGTTCAGATCCGCCCCGAGCAACGGACGCGGATCACGCAGACGGTCCGCAGCTTGAATGTCCGCCCCGTGACCAACATCGGCGTCCGGATCACGGTCGGCACCGTGATCCCGAGACGGCCGGAGCTTCGCCCACTCCCGACCCAGATCGTCGAGATCATCCCGGACCTGAGAGGCTTCCTGTTCCTCGAAACTCGAAACGACATCGTGATCGTGGACCCGAACACGTTCGAGATCGTCGAGATCATTCCTCTCTGAGGGACGCCGCTGAAGCCGGGCGCGCCCGCGCCCGGTGCCCTGCCTGCGAGGGTGGTGCACGCCACCTCGTCGGCCGCCGCGCGGGTCTCGGCCACACAGCATGCGCTCGGGCCGGAATGGGCCGAGCAATTCGATCAAGCCTCCGTCATGGACCCGCTTCACACGTCCTCGACGGGTCGCCAGGGCTTCAGAGTGGGTCCGTGAAGGTCCCACCGCCTCGACGACAGGGTCCTCAGCGGACGGCCGTCGCGCGGCCACAGGCACGGCCAGCGGGGCGGAGCAGCGGACCGTTCATCGGCGATCTCCGACGCGGGCTGGCACTGGCATCCAAGCAACCTCGTCCGGACAGACCGGCCGGTCGCGTGGCCAAGCCGATGGCGCTTGCACTCCGCCGCGACGTCGCACCGTCTACCGCACAGGAACGGCGCCGCCGAAGACGTCTCCCGAAGACCCCGCGCTCGGCGCTCCTGCTCCGGTCGATCGAGCGTCACGATCCGACCTTCCAACCTCACCTCGCTGTTGTGATCTCTGATGGCCGTGCTCGCATTCGGCTCGTCTCCTCTTCACGTTCAGCGCTGACAGCCTTCCGGCTTAAGCCTATCCTGAGCCGCGAATCGGCATCGCCGACATCGGGAGACGAGAATGCGCCGCTCTTGGTCGATCCTCGCTTTGCCATTCGCCATGTTTGTCGGCGTGACGCTCGCGCCCGTGGCGAAAGCCGAGACGCAACTGGAGCGCGGCAAATACCTCGCAACGGTCATGGATTGCGGTGGCTGTCACACGACAGGAAGTTTCATCGGTCAGCCGGATCCGGCGAAATACCTCGCGGGATCGGACCAGGGCTGGGCCATGCCGGGCGCCGTCTACTGGCCCGCCAACATCACGCCCGACAAGGACACCGGCATCGGCGATTGGTCGAAGGCGGACATCGTCAAGCTCATGCGAACGGGCGTCGATCCGAGCGGACGGGAGGTCGCGCCGCTCATGCCGTGGCGGGCCTACCGATCATTGACCGATGGCGATCTCGATGCGCTCGCGACCTTTCTTCAATCGATCCCCGCCGTGAACCATGCCGTTCCCGGTCCCGCGACGGCGCAGGACGCCAAGGGCCTGTATTTCGCGCTCGTGGCATCGCCGAAGCCGTAGGCCCGGGCCGCGACGATCGGGTCACGTGCCATCCTTCGCCGTGGTCCGATCGAGGCGCGAGGCGCCGATGGTGGCGGCGCAGGATGGAAGCGCGTGGTGCGGATTTTCACCGGGCGAGAGCGGTTTCAGCGACGGTCGCGTGAGATGCGGGATCGCGGCCTGCAATGGGGGCGGCCGGACCCAACCGGCGAGGGAGACGATGCCGCCGAACGGCCGGACGCTCATGAAGACGGCTCGAAAGCGGGGTCGTGCCTGGCGGCGGCAGTCCGGAACACGAGTTCGATCAGAATGCCCGTGGGCGTGCGCAGGAACAGGCGCCGTTCGCCGAGCGCGGGAAGCTTCATGATGGAAGAGGCGATGTCCAGGCGATCCAGACGTCCGCGCATGCCGTCGTAGTCGACGAGGCGGAAGGCGGCGTGGCCGATGCCCTCGCGGTGGCGATCGACGGGCGTCGGCGGTCCCGGGATCAGGTGCACGACGGGATCGGCACCGGCGTAGAGCCAGTGACCCGGGAACGGGAAGTCGGGCCGTGCCCCGGCCTTGAGGCCCAGCACGGCCTCGAAGAAGCCGCGCGTGCTTTCGAGGTCGTGCGTGCGGAAGGTGACATGGTCCAGCATGGGTGTCCTCTCAGGCGATCGCGCCGCCGCCGTCGACACGCACGGTCGAGCCCGTGGCGAAGGGCGTCGCGAGGAGGAACAGGACCGCTCGGGCGACGTCCTCGGCCTGGCCGACGCGCCGTGCCGGCAGGCGCTCCGCCGCGCCGGCGAACATGGCGGCGCGCCTGTCCTCGGGCAGGCCCGCCCAGAGCGGCGTCGCGATCAGGCCGGGCGAGACGGCGTTGACCCGCACCGGTGCCAGTTCGAGCGCGAGGCCGCGCGCCAGCGCTTCCAGCGCGGCATTGATGGCGCCCTGGAGCACGGCGCCGGCCGACGGCCGCACGCTGAGCAAACCCGACACGAAGGTGAGCGAGCCGCGCTCCGCGATCCGCGCCCCACGGGCAATGTGGTAGGCGCCCCAGAACTTCGAGTCCATGGCACGCCGCGCGTCGTCGAGCGGCAGACCCCGGACCGGGCCCGACGACGTCTGGGCGGCCGACACGACGACATGGTGGAAGGGCTCGCGTTCGGCGAAGAAACGGGCGACCGCCTCCGCGTCGCCAGTGTCGAGTTCGGCCGCCGTGGCGTCCTGGATCGTGGCGACCGCGGCGTCGAGCTTGGCGCGCGAGCGGGACGCGACGGTCACCGTGGCGCCCTCGGCGGCCGCCATCTGCGCGGTGGCGAGGCCGATGCCTGAGCTGCCGCCCACGACGAGGACGCGGCTGTTGGAGAGTGGAGACATGGTGTCGATCCTTTCTCTAGAGGCACGCCGGCCGGAGCGGCGGCGGCGGTGCTGGATGGCGCTTCCGGGCGACGGTCCTGGCAGGATGGTCACGCGGCGGAGCCGGGAAGCCCGCTCCGAGTCTCGAGCACGATCACGCCCGAGCGCTACGCGCTTGGACAGCATATCAGCGTATCCCGGCGCGGCATCGCGCGCGAACCGATCGACGCCGCTCGTGCAACGGTCGGGTTGGCCCGCAGCATCGGGGTGATCGTGTCCGGTTTCCCGTCGGCGCTGACGATCGCCCGCGGCTCACGTCACATCGCCAGCGTTCCGGATCGGCAAACGTCCAATGGCCGACAGGGGCTCTCCGCCTTTCCCCTCCCGATCGAGACGCCGGACGTCGTGATCTCGTAGCTTTGGCATCCGCGTCTCGACGCCGACCCGGCGGCTCGCCGGCTCCGGGAATGCATGCGAAACGTCTGCAGTGGCACGCGCGACGGACAGGCATCACGGCTGTGACGAGGGTGATACGAGGTCCTCTACGTCGAGGACGCAGGCATGCCGATCGGCAAGCGCCGCCAACTCCGCCGCCTGCAGGTCACCAGCGGCGATACCGCCTCTCGGCGAAGGCAGGTCGCGCGTTGCGCAGGCATCGGCCGCCACCGTGATCGCGTAGCCGAAGTCGAGCGCCGCCCTCACGGTCGAGGATACGCAGTTGTGCGTCATGAAGCCGGCTACGATGATCGCCGCCCCGGGCGGGCCGATCTGCCTTGCGAGACCTGTGTCGGAGAAGGCATTGGGCCGCACTTTCTCGATCACCACCTCGCTGCCCGAAGGCGCGAGCGCCGCGATGATGGCACCGCGCGTGTCGTCGCGATCGAACAGGCCGCCCGGCGCGCCACGATGGGCGACGTGAATGATCCGGGTGCCGGCCCGTCGAGCGGCGGCGAGGAGACGGGATGCCTGCAAGACCGCCGCCTCCGCACCGGAGAGGCGGAGCGGGCCGTCAAGATACTCGTTCTGGTAATCGACGAAGACGAGCACCGCGTCGGCGAGAGCGGGCGCCATGGGTTCGCGGCCGGCGAGCTGAAACAGGGTCGAGGCTCTCATGGCGATCTCCGGGGATGGGGCTGGGCTTCACGGCAGCGGCATGGCGCGGCCGACGAGGTGGTCGGCGTCTTGCTCGGCCTGGGCTCGTCCATGACCAGGGTCCTCTGCCGCGACGCCCCGACGACTACCGGCTTCCAGACGAGGTCGGAATTCCCTGTTCTCGGACAGCAGTTGGGAATAAATCGACGTTATGGACTGGGACGACCTTCGCCACTTCGCGGCCTTCGTGACGGATGGAAGCCTGTCGGCGGCGGCCCGCCATCTAAGCGTCGAGCACGCCACCGTGGCGCGCCGCATCGCCGGACTGGAAGGGCGGCTCGGCCTGAAGCTGATCGACCGGCGCGGCCGGCAGCTCGTCCTCACGCCCGACGGCGAACGGGTCGCCGGCGTCGTGGGACGGATGATGGCGGACATCCAGGCAATCGAACGGCTGGCCGGCGGTGCGCGCTCCGAGCTGACGGGCAGCGTGACGGTCAGCGCGCCTCCCGCCTATGCTGCAGCCGTCGTCGCACCGAAGCTCGTCGCGCTCCGTCGTACCCATCCAGGCCTCACGGTGCGCCTGCTCGGGGAAGCCAGGCTGACCTCGCTCGAGAAACGTGAGGCGGACATCGCCATCCGGCTCAGCCGTCCCGAAGCGGGAGACTTCACGGCGACACGGATCGGCCTCATGCCGTTCCACCTCTACGCCAATCCCGACTACCTCGCGACGACGCCGGAGGGCGAACGGGTCTTCATCGGTTCGGACGGGGCGATGGCGGGCTCACCGCAGCAGAAGGCCATCGCGCGCGTGGCGGCCGACGCGATCTTCGGCTTTCACGCGGATCATGCCGACATCCAGCTTTGCCTGGCCGCCGCAGGCGGCGGCATCGCCATCCTGCCCGATGTCATGGCCTCGGGGCGGACCGACCTGGTCGTGGTCCCGACGGAGGATCCGATGCCCGTGCGCGAGATCTGGCTCATCGTGCATTCCGACATGAAAGTGGCCGCGCCGATCCGAGCCGTCATGACCTGTCTCGGCCGAAACTGACTGACGTCGCCGGGCACCGGCGCCACGGGCTGGCGTGAGCATCGAGCTCGGTCATGCACCGTCACACGCCGGGACTGCACAGCTCGTCCTTGGCGGCAGCCATCAGGGCCGGCGAGGCGGGCTCGCCTCCGACCATCCGATAGGCTTCGACCGCGTTGGCGGCGGTCACGGATAGGCCGGGCAGGACGATCCAGGGCGGCACCGGCCGGCCCGTCAGCGCCGCCACCGTCGCGAGGGCGGCTGCATGGCCCTGCTCGAACGGGCGCTGGGCCGCGACACCTTTGACGACGTCGCCGCGCAGAAGCGCATCGGCCACCGCCCGTCCGAGATCGACGGTGGTCATCGCAGGGCGCCGCAGCCGGCGCGCGATCTCGGGCACAGCGATCACGGCCGGCTCGTCCCAAACCACGAAGAGGCCGCTGATCTCGGGATGGCCGTCGAGGTAGGCGCCGACCGCCAGTCCCGATTGCGCCGGCGTTTCGAACTTCACCTGGCTCAGCGCGACATCCGGCCTCTCGCGCTTCATCCATTTGCAGAAGGCGATCTCGCGCTGTGCCGTCGCGAAGAAATCGACCTTGTAGGCGACGATCCCCACGGAGCCTCCTTGGGGGACATGCGGCGACAGCAGGCTCGCCGCGATCTGCCCGAGGCCGAAGTTGTCGCAGGAGATCACGCTCACGTAGTCCGATTCCGGCAGGAGGCCGGCGGGCGCGTTGTCCAGCAGGATCAGCTTGATCCCGGCCGCCGAGGCTGCACGGAACGCGCGCGACACGGCGCTGCCGCCGAGCGGGATGCTGATCACCGCGTCGACCTTCTGGCTGACGAGGCGCTCGATCGCGGCCACCTGCGTCGCGGCATCGTAGGCACAGTCGGCGATGACCACGATGGTGGCGCCGGCGTCGGCGAGACCCGCGCGGATGCCGGCGAGCTGCCGTTTCGACCAGTCCGAGGTGGTGGTATGCAGCACGACGGCGATCCGGTAGGCCCCCTCACGGGCGCGGCGCAGAGCCTCGGGCGACAAGCCCAGAATGTCGGGGGTTACGGGCCGCTCGCCGTGCGGGCCGAGCCCGGCGAAGAGGGGCCGCGTCGGTCCGGGTGTGGCCTCGTCGATCCTCGGCATCTGTTCCGTCCCGTTCGCCGCCCTCTTCGTGGCGGGCGTCGCAGGCGAGACTAGAGCAGGATGGGATCGGTTGGAATTGCCTCGGCCATCCCGACCCGGTGACACGGATGCGCGCCGGTCGATCGTCCCGGCGATGCGAAGCCCGGTCGTCCGTCACGCCCGGGCCGAACGGGACCTGCGGGCGGGCGGCGCATCGTCCTCCGCCCGGCCGCGCACGGCATGCCGGGCGTGGTCGAGCAGCCGGACGACGTCGGGATGCGCGAGGGGTGACCCCGACGTGATCCAGCCCTCGAGAACATCCGGCGCGAACAGCGCGTCCAGCGCGACCTCGGCCGCCCCGAGCAGGCCGGAGGAGCGTCCCATGCGGGAGCGGACGACGGCGAGGTCGCGCGTCAGCAGGGGCTGGGAGTGCCGATAGATGGCCTCGCGGATCGCCGCGATGCAGATGTCGCCCGTCTGTGCCAATTCACCGCCGACCACGACGATCGAGGGATTGAGCACGTTGACCAGCGTGGCCAGGACGGTGCCGATCAGACGTCCGGTGCGCGAGAGGAGATCGGCCGAGAACGGGTCGCCGAAGCGGGTCGCGGTGCCGATGTCGGCGACCGTGACGCTTCCGGTCTTGCGCAGCGTCTCGGCCAGCACGCGGCTCTGGCCTTCGACCGCGGCCCGCAGCCCTTCGCGTGCGACAGCCTCGCAGCCGGCGACGGCCTGGAGGCAGCCGACATTGCCGCAGCCGCAGACCTCCGCGCGGGCCTCCCCGATGTAGACATGCCCGATGCTGCCGGCGATGCCCTGCGCCCCGCGGTGAAGCCGGCCCTCGGACAGGAAGCCGGCGCTGATCTCCGTGCCGAGGTCGACGAACAGCATGTCCCGGTTCTGCTCCGGCGTCAGGGCACCGATCTCCCCCATCGTCACGACCTGGACGGCGCTTCGCGCCCAGAGCGGGGCGGCGAAACGGTCGACCAGGCGCTCGAGCAGGCGGGCGTCGTGCCAGTCCGGCATGGCACGCAGGTCGGGAAAGGCGATGCCGGAGCCGCCCTGCGACGTCACCGGCCCCGGCAGGCCGATGCTGATTCCCCAAACCCCGTCCGCGCCGTTCTGGTCGAGCGACCACGCGAACAGCGCTTCCAGGCGCTGGAACAGCGCGTCGGCCGACATGCCGGCCTCGATGTCCTCGTAGTGTTCGAGCACGAGTTGCCCGTCGAGGCTCGCGAGGCCGACGCCGATCGTGTCGCGATCGATATTGGCCACCAGGAGCCGGCCGGCCTCGGCACGGAAGCGGACCAGGCGTGGCGCCCGCCCGCCGACCGATCGCCCGACCTCGCGCGTGTCGATGAGGCCGAAGCTCTCCAGCGTCGCAAGGCGGTCGGCGACGACCGCCCGCCCGAGGCGGGCGTCGCGTTCGATGTCGAGCCGGGTCGTGGAGTTGCGGTTGCGCACGAGGGTCAGGATGGCCGCGAGGCTCTGACGCTCTGACTCGACGGCACGGACCCGCTCGGTCGCAGATCCGCCCCGCGTCTTCAGCGACGGCGGCGTGCGACTCGCGCGCCCTCGCGTGCCGGATGACACGCCCAAGCCCCCGTCCTTCACGATCCCGCCCACCACGCACGCCACGTTGCAGAGACAATCAACAACCGCCGCAAAAATGCAAACTCGCGTTGACTTCTGCATATTATCGACATAACACTCGCTCGCAACGACAAAACAGACGGCGCCAAGCCGCGTGTGCAGGGAGGTCGCCGTGGGTTGGAAACTCGCCTATCACGCCAATTGCTGGGGTCCGCTCGGGGGCGACGCCGTCGGGGTCACGTCGATCACCCGGCTGGCCTACCGGACCTTCGGCGACATGATGCAGGCCGCCCGCGACATCGCGGCGGCCGGATACGACGGGATCGAGTTCTTCGACGGCAACGTGCTGGACGGGGAGGCCGAGGGATACGCGTCCATCCGGCACATCCTGACCGAGACCAAGCTCAGCCTCGTGGCGCTCTACAGCGGCGGCAACTTCATCTTCCCCGACATCCTGGCCGAAGAACTGGCCCGCATCACGAAGACAGCGGACGCCGCGCAGGCGCTCGGTGCCGAGCATCTCGTCGTCGGCGGGGGCGCGCGGCGGTTCGACGGCACGCGCCCGGCCGATTACGACGCCCTCGCCTCGGCGCTCGACAAGGTCGTGACCATCGCGGAGGCGCGGGGGCTGCGGGCCCAATATCATCCCCACCTCTCCACCATCGTCGAGAATCCCGACGAGGTGCGGCGGATTTTCGCCAGCACCGGCATCGGCTTCTGTCCCGACACGGCTCACCTCGCCGCGGCGGGCGGGGACGTCGCCGCCATGGTCCGCGAACACGCGCCCCGCATCTCCTACGTCCACCTCAAGGGTTGGCAGCGCGAGCCCTTCGCCTTCACGCCGGTCGGCGTCGGTGACTGCGACAACGGCGCCGTGATCCGGGCGCTGAAGGACATCGGCTACGCCGGCTGGATCTGCAACGAACTCGATCAGTGGCCGGACCCCATCGGCGCGGCGCGCGCGAGCCGCGCCTTCGTCGCGGCCGAGGCGGCCAGGGACTGACCCGCGGGCCGCGTCGCCCAACCCACACCGTTCCACACACACGACAATCAGGGAGGATCCTTATGCGCCACGCGCCCTTGCTTCAGACGACGGCCCTCTGCCTCACGCTCGGTCTCGCCCTCGCGACCGGCGCCCGTGCGGCCGACCCCGCCGCCGCCATCGCCGAGGTCTCCAAGCACGTCATGAGCCTCGGCCCCAACGGCGAGAAGCCCGAGCCCGCCTCCGCGGTGACGCTGAGCGCCGATGAACTGGCCAAGATCAAGGGCATGCACGCCAAGGCCGCCATCGTGATGCACTACGCCGGCAACGACTGGTCGCAGGCCCAGATCGAGGGGCTGAAGGCGCAGTTCGCCGCCATGGGCATCGCGGTCGTCGCCACCACGGATGCCGGGTTCAAGCCGGACAAGCAGGTCTCGGACATCGAGACCGTGCTGGCGCAGAAGCCCAACATCATCGTCTCGATCCCGACCGATCCCGTCGCGACCGCCAACGAATACAAGGCGGCCGCCGATGCGGGCGTGAAGCTCGTGTTCATGGACAATGTCCCGAAGGGCTTCACGGCCGGCAAGGACTACGTCAGCGTCGTGTCGGCGGACAATTACGGCAATGGCGTCGCGACGGCTCACCTCCTCGCCCAGGCGCTCGGCGGCAAGGGCGACGTCGGCCTGATCTTCCACGCCGCCGACTTCTTCGTCACCCGGCAGCGCTACGACGCCGTGAAGAAGACCTTGGCCGAGAACTACCCCGACATCCACGTCGTGGCCGAACAGGGCATCGGGGGTCCGGACTTCTCGGGCGACGCCGAAAAGGCCGCCGGCGCCATGCTGGTGTCGCACCGCAGCATCAAGGGCATCTGGGCGGTGTGGGACGTGCCGGCCGAAGGGGTGATCGCCGCCGCCAGCACCAACGGCCGCGACGATCTCATCGTCACCAACTGCGATCTCGGCGAGAACGTCGCCATCAACATGGCGGGCGACGGCGTGATCAAGGGCCTGTCGGCGCAGCGGCCCTACGACCAGGGCGTGACCGAAGCGATGCTGGCGGGCTACGGCCTGCTCGGCAAGGCGGCGCCCGCCTATGTGGCGCTGCCGGCGCTGCCGGTCACCAAGGCCAACCTCGCCGACGCGTGGACCCAAGTCTACCACAAGCCCGTCACCGAGAAGATCAAGAAGAGCATGTAACGGCCTGCACCGCAGGATGACGCCCTTCTCCCGCCCCGGGAGAAGGGACTTCGCTCACCGTCCGGACCTCGAGGCCGTCATGAACCCTGGAAGGCAGCTCTACTGGAGCCATCTTCGGATGATCGGTGCGAGACTTGCGCCGAGCGTGGCCGGGCCACGGTCGAGCAGGTCGACACTCCGGGCGCCGAAGAGGGCCCAGCCCCTCCGGGGTCGCGGCGCGGCCGACGCCTGGTGCGTCGCAGCTCCTGCCGGAACCTAGCCCCATGAGCACCTCCACCCCCGACGCCGTCCGCATGACGAACGTCTCCAAGCATTTCGGCGGCGTGCGCGCGCTCGACGGCGTCCATCTCGACGTCCGTCCCGGCGAAGTCCACGCCCTGCTCGGCGAGAACGGGGCCGGCAAGTCGACCATCCTGAAGATCCTGCGCGGCGTGCAGCCGCCGACCTCCGGCACGGTCGAGATCGGCGGCGTGCCGCTGACCACCTATTCGCCGGAGGCTTCGCGGGCCGCGGGCGTGGCCATGGCGTTCCAGGAAATGAGCCTCGTCCTGACGCTCACGGTGGCGCAGAACGTGTTCCTCACCCGCGAGATCAAGACCGGCAGGCTGATCGACGACAAGGCCGCGATCGCCGAGACCAGGAAGCTGTTCGCCGCGATGGGCGTCGCCATCGACCCCACGCGCAAGGTCGCCGATATCCCGGCCGGCCACAAGCAACTGACCGAGATCATCAAGGCGACCTCGCATCCCTGTCGCGTGCTGGTGCTCGACGAGCCGACCACCGCCCTGTCGCAGGCCGAGGTCGACCGCCTGTTCGACTACGTGCGTCAGTTGCGGGCCAAAGGGGTCGCCATCGTCTACGTCTCGCACCGGATGGACGAGATCTTCCGGATCGCCGACCGCGCCACGATCCTGCGCGACGGCAAGCACATCATCACCGCCGACATGTCCGAGTTCACCCTCGACAGCATGATCGCCCACATCATCGGCCGCCGCTCGCGCGGCTTCTCCGATGTGCTGCGCGAGAGCGCGACGCTCGGCGAGGCGCTGCTCGAGACCCGCAACCTGTCGGGCGACCAGAAACCGCGGGAGGTGAACCTCACGCTGCGCCGCGGCGAGGTCGTGGGCGTCGCGGGCCTGCTCGGCAGCGGCCGCTCGTCCCTGGCGCGGCTGATCTGCGGCATCCAGCCGATCGTCACGGGCGAGATCCGCGTCAAGGGTCGCCCGGTCGCCATCGCGACCCCGCGCGACGCCATCGAGGCCGGCATCGCGCTGGTGCCGGAGGACCGGGCACGGCAGGGTTTCGTCGCCTTCCACTCGGTCGAGAGCAACATCGTCGCTGCCGAGCCTGAACCGCCTCTCGACCAACGCCTGGGTCGACCGCGCCAAGGCGGCGGACCTCGCCGACCGCCTGATCAAGCGGCTGCGCATCAAGACCGACTCGCGCAGGGCGGCCGTGAAGACCCTGTCGGGCGGCAATGCGCAGAAGGTCGTCATCGCCAAGTGGCTCGCGACCGAGCCCGACGTGCTGATCCTCGACGAGCCGACGGCCGGCATCGACATCGGGTCCAAGAGCGAGATCGTCACGCTGATCCGCGACCTCGCCAAGTCCGGCAAGGCGATCCTGGTCCTGTCGTCGGAGTTGCAGGAACTGCTCGCCGCCTGCGACCGCATCCTCGTCATGTCGGACGGCCGCATCGTGCGCGACATCGCGCGCCACGACCTCGACGATCCCGCCCATGGCGGATCGATCGACGCGCTCCAGCACGCCGAGAGCAAGCTCAACAAAGCCATGCAGGAAGCCCGGGGAGAGACCGTCCAGTGACCGATTCCGCCGTCCCGGCCCGCAAGGCACCCTCCCCGCTCGCCCATTGGCGCGACTACATCATCTACATCGGCTTTGTCGCGATCTTCGTGATCTTCGCGGCGACGCTCGGCGAGCGCGGGTTCCTCGATCCCAACAACCTGCTCAACATCATCCGCCAGACCGCCATCATCGCGGTCGTGTCGGTGGCCATGACCTTCGTGCTCGGCACCGCCGAGATCGATCTGTCGGTCGGCGCGGTGGCGGGACTCGCCTCGGTGGCGACCGCGATGGGCATCGACCATTTCGGCATCCTGGGCGGCATCGTCTGCGGCCTCGGCACCGGCGCGATCGTCGGCGGGGTCAACGGCTGGCTGACGACCGGGATCGGCATCCCCTCGTTCCTGACGACGCTCGCCATGATGGGCGTCGCCCGCGGCGTCGCCATGTGGATCAGCGCCACCGCCGCGATCCCGATCCTCGACAAGTCCTACACGGCGGTCTTCGGCGGCGGCAACATCGGTCCGGTCCCGAGCCTGCTGGTGTGGATGATGGTCTTCGGCATCGTCGGCCACGTCGTGCTCCGGCGCACGACCTTCGGGCGCCGCGTCCTGGCGACCGGCGGCAACGAGACGTCGGCGCGCTACTCGGGCGTCGACACCGCCTCGGTCAAGTTCCGCGTGCTCATGCTGTCGAGCGTGGCGGCGGCGGTGGCGGGGATGCTCTACGCGGGGCGGCTGCATTCGGGCCGCTTCCAGTTCGGCGAGGGCGACGAGCTTTCGGTGATCGCGGCGGCCGTTCTCGGCGGCACGAGCCTCTTCGGCGGGGCCGGGACGGTGGTCGGCTCCATCATGGGGGCGCTCATGATCGGCCTGATCAACAACGGCCTCGTGCTGATGGGCTTGGAGTTCAGCCAGCAGCTGATCGCCCGCGGCGCGATCATCATCATCGCGGTCGCCATCAGCCAGACCAAGAAACGGTCAGCATAACCTCCCCACGACCAGTCCCGAGGACGTCAATGGCCGACATCTTCTTCAACCCGCACCAGCGTGCCACGATAGAGGCCGCGATGGCGCGGATCATCCCCACCGACGACACAGCGGGCGCGCGCGAGGCCGGCTGCATCGACTTCCTCGACCGCTACCTGTCCGGGCTCGGATACATCTTCGCCAAGCCGGACGGCTCGGGCTTCGAAGTCCTGACAGGCCGCAGCGCGGAGGCCTGGCGGCAGCGCATCGACATCATGCGCGCCAAATACGTCGCGGGAGTCCAGGACCTCGACGCCCGCGCCGACGCGCAGTTCTCGGCTGCTTTCGTCGCCCTGACGCCCGAGCGGCAGGATGCCGTGCTGCGCGCGCTCGAGGCGGACGGCACCGGCCAGCCGACGACGCTGACGCCCAGCGATGCCCTCGCCGGCCCCACCTCGGCCGAGCCGGCCCTTCAGCAGACCTTGACGGAGATCGAGCTCGACTTCCTGCCCCTGCTGATCACCCACACGCGCCAGGGCTTCTACGCCGACCCGATCTACGGCGGCAACAAGGGGCAGATCGGCTGGCAGGTCATCGGCTTCCCCGGACCCGCATCGATGCGCGACGTCCACACCGGCCGCTACACCACGCTTCAGTATTTCGCCGAAGGCGAGGCCGACAAGGTCAGGGAGTTTCACGATGGCCTCTAAGACCAAACCGGCAAGGACCGACGTCGTCATCATCGGTGCGGGCGCCTCCGGGGCCGCCGCCGCCAAGGTGCTGTGCGAAGCGGGCGTCAAGGTCGTGGCCCTCGAGAAAGGGCCGTGGCGCACCAAGGAGACGTTCGGCGGGGACGAACTCGCCAACATCAACCGCTACAACCTCTGGCCGGACCCGACCCTCAACCCGCGCACCTGGCGCGAGACCGCGGCCGATGCCGCGCGCCACGAGAACTTCTGCCCCGTGCCGCAGATGGTCGGCGGCGGCACGGTCCACTGGCAGGGCTGGCTGCCCCGCTTCACCGAAAACGACTTCCGCATGCGCACGGTCGCCGGCGACCTGCCCGGCGCCAGCCTCGCCGACTGGCCCATCACCTACGACGAGCTCGAGCCCTACTACCTGAAGGTCGAATGGGCCTTCGGGGTCTCGGGCGAGGCAGGGGCCAACCGGTTCGAGTCGCGCCGCTCGGGCGGCTATCCCTGCCCCCCCATGCCGCGCTCGCGCTATGCCGACAAGTTCATGGCGGGTTGTGCGGCGCTGGGCTGGAACGCCTTTCCCACCCCGCAGGCCGCCCTCTCGCGGCCCTTCAACGGCCGCAGGGCGACGGTGGTCAGCGCCTTCGCCCAGCAGCACGGCGACCCGACCGGCACGCGGTCCTCGGCGCTCAACGTCTTCGTGCCGGACGCCGTCGCGACGGGGCGCTACGACCTGCGCCCGGAGTCCTACGTGCGCGAACTGGTGCTCGACGCCGCCGGCCGCATCAAGGCCGCCGTCTACCAGGACGCGGATGGTGACACGATCGAGCAGGAGGCGGACGTCTTCATCCTCGCCTGCGGCGCCATGGAGACGGCACGGCTGATGCTGCTTTCGCGCTCCGGCCGCTTTCCGAACGGGCTCGCCAACGGCAGCGACCTCGTCGGGCGCAATGTCACCTTCCACGAATATTCGGCAGCCGTCGGCACCTACGACGACCCGGTCTATGCCTGGGCCGGCGGCGGCTACGTCAGCGCCTCGACCTTCCAGCACTACGAACACGACGCGTCGCGCGGCTTCGTCTCCGGTGGCCATATCGCGGTCGCGGGCGTCGGGATCCCGCTCCCCATCAACTGGCGGCTGCCCGGCACACCCGCCTGGGGTCCGGAGGCCAAGAGGGTCGACCGCGACCATTTCAGCCACTCGCTCGCCGTCGCCATGGTGCTGCACGACATGCCCCAGCACGACAACCGCATCGACCTCGACGACACGGTCGTCGACGCCTGGGGACTGCCGGTTGCGCGCACGACGCTGAAAGCGCACCAGAACGACCGCGACCAGGGCCGCTACCTCATCGACCGCGGCGCCGACATCCTGGAGGCCAGCGGGGCTCGGACGGTGACCAAGGTCTATGCCGAACGCGTCACGGGCAACTGCTCGCACCAGCACGGCACGGCCCGCATGGGCAACGATCCCGACACCAGCGTGCTCAACCGGTGGTGCCGGGCGCACGAGGTCGAGAACCTCTATGCGGTCGACGGCTCGCCGTTCCCGACCGGCACGGGGGCCAACCCCACCCTCACCATCATGGCCAATGCCTGGCGTGTGGCGGACAAGCTCATCGCCGAGCGGGGCGCGCCGGCGCGGGCCTGAACCCCTCGCGACGCGACGCGCGGGTGCGCCGGCGTGCCTCGGCCGACACGCGCGAGATCGGAAACGAGAGCCTGTTCACAGGCTCCAGGCGCCCGATGACGAAAGGCGAAGCCCATGAGCGCTGAAGGCACGCCGGCCACGGACGGCCGCATCCGGCTCGGAATGGTCGGCGGCGGCGAGGGGGCCTTCATCGGCGCGGTGCATCGCATCGCAGCGCGGCTCGATGATCATTTCGAACTGGTGGCTGGGGCGCTGTCGGCCTCGCCCGACAAGGCGGCCCGGTCGGCCCTGGCGCTGGGCCTCGATCCCCGGCGCAGCTACGCGGATTTCACCGTGATGGCGCGGGCCGAGTCCGCGCGGGCCGACGGCATCGAGGCGGTCAGCATCGTGACGCCCAACCACATGCATGGACCGGCGATCCGCGCCTTCCTCGATGCCGGCATCCACGTGATCTGCGACAAGCCGCTGACCACGACGCTCGAGGACGCGAGGGATCTGGCGGCGCTGGTCCGCCGGTCGGGTCTCGTCTTCGCGCTGACCCACACCTACACGGGCTACCCACTCGTGCGGCAGGCGCGCGCGATGGTGCGCGAGGGCGCCCTCGGCGACATCCGGCTCGTCCAGGTCGAATACGCGCAGGACTGGCTCGCCGAGGGCACGGAAGGCGCTGGCAACAAGCAGGCAGAATGGCGGACGGACCCCGCCCGTTCCGGGACGGGAGGCTGTATCGGCGACATCGGAACGCATGCGTTCAATCTCGCCGGATTCGTGACCGGGCTCGACCCCGTCGAACTCTGCGCGGACCTCATGACCTTCGTGCCGGGGCGGCGGCTCGACGACAACGCCCAGGTGCTGCTGCGCTACGCCGGCGGCGCGCGTGGCGCGCTCTGGGCCAGCCAGGTCGCGAGCGGCAACGAGAACGAGGTCCGGCTGCGCGTCTACGGGACCAGGGGCGGCCTGGAATGGAGCCAGTGCCGCGCCGATCAGCTCGTCTGGTCGCCGCTGGGCGGCACGCGCCGGATCGTGACCCGGAACGGTGCCGGCGCCGACGCCGCCAACCGCGGTGCCTCCCGCGTGCCGGCCGGCCATCCCGAGGGCTACCTCGAAGCCTTCGCCAACCTCTACGGCGACGCGGCGGCGGCGATCCGCGCCGCGCGCGCGGGCCTGCCCTGTCCGGCCCATCTCGCGATGCCGACCGTGGAGGACGGCGTGAAGGGCCTCGCCTTCATCGATGCGGCTGTCCGGTCGCACCGATCGGGCGCGTGGGTCTCCTGGCCGACCGCGAGCGGATGAGTCCCGAACCGGAACCGGAGGGTCCGCCGCCCGGCGAGACCGCACCCTGGCGCGAGAGCCCGCGTCGGCCACCCCCTGCCCCGTCACGGGCCACCCCGCTCGCGCGGGCGCCTGCGTTCATGGCAATCGATGTCGAGAACACGGCGTGCCATCCTTCGCGGCACCAAGCGTCCTCGACGTCGGCTTCCGGGTCTCTCGGATCCTCGACACCTGTGCCCGCCCCGCTCCGCTTTCAGGCCCAGGACGCCGCGCAGCGTCGCGAGGCATAGTCGGACGGGGTCATGTCGAACCGTCTGGAAAAGGCCGTCGCGAATGCGGCGCTGGTGGCGAAGCCGACCTGGCGCGCGACATCGCCGACCGGCGCGCTCCGGGCGGCGAGCAGTTCCAGAGCCCGCATCATGCGCGCTTCGCGCACGAGGTCGCGCCAGAGGATGCCGAGTTCCGCCCGACAGTGCCGCTGCAGCGTGCGGGCGGACAGACCCGCCGCCGATGCGACATCGTCGAGCGGCGCGTCGTCGAGATGGTCGCGCAGGTAGAGCACGGCACGGCGCATCGGCTCCGAGCGGACGGCCGGCAGCCACAGCATCCGCGGGTTGGCGAACCACTGCCCGCAGAGCCCGGACAAGGTGCGGAAGAACAGCCGCGCCGTCCCGCCGCTCGCGACCTCCGGCGGCGCCCAGAGCGTGGCCTGCAGGAGCATCTCGCGCGCCAGCGGCGTCGCGACCGTCGTCCAGCAGCCGGTGTGGATCCAGGTCGCGTCGGAGGGTTCGAGATGGGCCACGAGCAGCGTCGTGTCCGATGCCGAGCGGACCCTGAAGGCGCGGTCGGCGGGCACGAAGATCAGGTGGCCGGCCACGATCAGCCATCCCCCGGAAGCCCCCTCCACGTCGAGCTGTCCGCTCTCGACCAGGATCAGCTTGTGCATCCTGTCGCCGAGCGACGCCTCGTCGACGGCGGCCGTCACGATGGCGGCGAAGGGCGCGGCAGCTTCGGCCGCGCACAACAGGCGGTTCGAGGACGCGCCCGGCTGGAACGGCTTCGTGACCCTTTCGAGCCGATCGCGGGTGCTGACGCTCAATAAAAACTCCTTGCCACAGTTTCTCTTTTGCGACAGCCTTCCTGACTAGAACGAGGCGCGCCGGATCACAAGGCACGCCGACGAGGAAACGCCGATGGTGGCTGTGCTCGCACCGGAAGGTGTCAAACGGGCCGGAGACGCGCTCCTGTCCATGGGCGGGCCATCGCCCTCTCCGGCCTCCAGCACGCCAGCGGCGGGATCGACGGCGTGACGCCGCTCGTCGTCATCGGCAGCGCATGAGCGCGACCCGGGGCGGCGCTCGATCGCCGGCCCGGCCCAAACACCAGGGAGGAACCACATGAACGCACGCGTCTCGACGACACTTCTGACGACGGCCGCGAGCCTGCTGCTCGTGCAGGCGGCGCGGGCCGACGCCGTGTCCGACGCCAAGTCCTTCGTGGCCGCCATGTCGGCACCGGCCGCGCCATGGGCGGGCCCCACCTCGGGCCCGAAGGCGGTCACGGGCAAATCCATCATCTACGTCTCGGCGGACCAGAACAACGGCGGCGCACGCGGCGTCGGCGAGAGCATCAAGGAAGCCGCGGACGCCATCGGCTGGACCTATCGCCTGCTCGACGGCCAGGGCTCGGTGTCGGGCCGCACGAGCGCGATGAGCCAGGCGATCGCCTCCAAGGCCGACGTCATCGTGCTCGGCGCCATCGACGCCACCGAACAGTCGAGCGCCATCGAGGACGCCGCCAAGCAGGGGATCGTGCTGATCGGCTGGCATGCGGTGGCTCATTCGGGGCCGGATGCGAAACTGTCGCTCTTCACCAACATCACGACCGATCCGCTCGAGGTCGCCCGTGCGGCGGCGTCTCTCCCGTGCAGCGAGACGAACGGCAAGGCCGGCGTGGTGGTCTTCACCGACAGCACCTACGAGATCGCGGTCAAGAAGGCCCGCACCATGGAGGCGCTGATCAAGCAGTGCGGCGACAGCAAGGTGCTGGCCTTCGTCGACACGCCCCTGGCCGAAGCCTCGACCCGCATGCCGCAGCTGACGACCTCGCTCCTGCAGAAGTACGGCAAGACCTGGACGCACTCCCTCAGCATCAACGACCTCACCTTCGACTTCATGGCGCCCTCGCTCAGTTCCGCCGGCATCGAAGGCGACGGGGCGCCGCGCGCGGTCTCGGCCGGAGACGGCAGCGGCGCCGCCTTCCAGCGCATCCGGCAGAAGGAGTACCAGGAGGCTACCGTCGCCGAGCCGTTGCGCTTGCACGGCTGGCAGATCGTCGACGAGGCCAACCGTGCGCTGAACAAGCAGAAGGACAGCGGCTTCGTGGCGCCCGCGCATCTCTTCACCGCCGCCAACATCGGCTCGGACGGCGGCCCGCAAGACAAGTACGACCCGGACGACGGCTATGCCGCGATCTACAAGAAGATCTGGAAGGGCCAGTAGACACGCGGCGGGTCCGGGTGCCGGGCCCGCACGCGACCGCGATCAACTCCGTTGGATGACGAGCCATGCCACAGGACCTGCCGACGCCCGACTATGCCCGCAACCTCAAGCTGATCGGGCATTCCGACCAGGGGGGGCGCTCGGACGGCGTCCAACTCATGATCAACAAGGGCTACGCCATCACGGGCCACATGTTCTCCAAGGGGTTCAGCGTCATCGACGTGCGTGACCCGCGGCAGCCGAAGCCCGTGGCCTACGTGCCGGCGCCGCCCAACACCTGGAACATCCACCTGCAGAGCTTCGGCGACCTGCTGCTCGTCATCAACGCCAAGGACATGTTCGCCTCGGCCGAGTTCCAGGACGAGCGCAACTACTACACGGGCGCGCTCGGCGAGAAGGTGGGCACGGCGTCGAACGCGCCGGCGACGCGGGACTGGACGGCCGGCATGGCGGTCTACGACATCGCCGATCCCTCCCACCCGCGGCAGATCGGCTTCATGCCGGTGGCGGGCGGCGGCATCCACCGCATCTGGTACGTCGGGGGGCGTTGGGCCTATGTGTCGGCCCTGCTCGACGGGTTCACCGACTACATCTTCATGACGGTCGACCTGTCGGACCCGACCAACCCGCGCGAGGGCGGCCGGGTCTGGCTGCCCGGCATGAACACGGCCGCGGGGGAAACGCCATCCTGGCCTCCGGAGCGGCGCTTCGGCCTGCACCACGCCACCGTCAGCGGGACCACGGCCTACGGCGCCTGGCGCGACGCCGGCCTCGTCGTGATCGACGTGGCGGACCCGGCCGCGCCGAGGCTGAAGCTCCACCACAACTGGTCGCCCCCCTTCAACGGCGGGACGCACAACTGCCTGCACCTCCCGGCGCGCGACCTGCTCGTGGTGGCGGACGAGGCCGTGCTCGACGACTACGAGGATGGCTTCAAGCCCATCTGGCTGTTCGACGTGCGTGATCCGATGAAGCCCATCAGCATCTCGACCTGCCCGGAGCCGAACGACGCCGACTACCGCCGCAAGGGCGGCCATTTCGGCCCGCACAACATCTACGAGAACCGGCCCGACGGCTTCGTCAGCGACCAGCGCCTGTTCGCCACGCAACAGAACGCGGGCATCCGCGTCTACGACATCGCCAATGCCTTCCGGCCGGAGGAGATCGCCGCCTTCGTCCCCCCGCAACCCGCCAAGCTGATGGACCACCGCCCCAACAGGGCGCGGGTCATCCAATGCTGCGACGTCTCCGTCAGCAAGGAGGGCCTCGTCTATGCCAACGACTACAACGGCGGGCTCTACATCCTGGAGATGACGGCGTGATGCCCGAAGCCCGGGGCCATTGGCCAGGTCCGCCGCCGCCTATGAGGCGATGAGCTTCGTCGCCAGGCCGACCAGGACGGCGACGCCGAGGCAGCGTCGCCACGGGTTCACGCCGCGCAGGACCTCGTCGCCGGCCCAGACCACCAGGGCTGCAGCCGCGACGATGTGGACGCCGGCGCCGACGGGTCCCGCCGTGCCGGTCGAGAGCTCGACGAGGGATGCGACGACGAAGATCCAGAGCCAGATGTTCGGCCATTGCGCGACGACGATCCGGCCCGAGTGCCGGTCACGCCAGAACCAATCGACGAAGCGCGTCATCATTTCGGGCTGCAGCTCCCTAAGCGGCAACGGCTCTAGCCACCGGCGCGGTCGGTGGCGATCCGCGTCGCGTGAAGCTCCCCGGGCGTCATCCAGTGCAGCCCGGTGGAGGACGTGCCTTGCATCAGGGCGACGAGGTCCTGCGTCTCCCCCATCTCGGCGACGTACCGGCGGATCGTCGCGTAGTCCCGTGGCGGGATGTCGGTGAACAGGTCGCGGCGCGACAGGACGCGCCGTGACAGGAGCACGCGCCCCACCTCGACGCCGCGTCGGCGCAACACGCGATAGACGTCCCACGTCCGGCTGTAGGTGGTCCAGTCGACGAGCCGGTGGACGCCCACCCTCGCGGCCGGGCCCACGATGCGGGACGTCCCCGCGGCCAGCACCAGCACGCAGGCCGAGGCGCAGCTCGCGTCAACGTCGGTCGGCGCGCCGCCCGTCACGCGGGCGACCTCCACCTTAAGCCCGCGGGCGCGGATCAGCCGCCCGATGGCGATGGCGGGTCCGATGGAGCCGCCCGGCGAATCGATGAGCACCGTCGTCCGCCCTGGTCCGGCGCGATCGAGCGCGGCCCGGACCAGGGGAAGCGAACCCGGCACGATGCGCCCGTGCAGCGCGACGAAACGCTCGCCCGACGCGGCCGACAGAGGCGTGTGGATGTCGGCTTGCGTATAGGCGTAGCCCGGATCCGTGACGAGCAGGAGGGCGAGGATCGAGAGGCAGGCACGCATGCCGGGCATCATGGTGCGATCCGCCCCCGTCGTCGACGGGCCGAACGGTCGCGGCATGCGTGCCCCACCGCTGCCGCGACCTGCCGGCTGGCCCTGGACGGCCCGGCGTGGCTCATGCTGCGGCCGACACACGCCAGCGCCGAAGAGCTTGAAGGCCGGCCCGGCCTGCCCGGCCAGAGTGCGATCTCCGCCCCGGTGCGGCCGGGCGCGATCGACCGCGCGGCCTCGCTCGGGCCGGCCGTGCTCATCACCGCCCGACGCGACGCCGCCTCCTCCCCTCAGCGTTTCCGTCCTCCAGCCCGACCCAGGCCGGGGCATGATCGCTCGCGCCGATCTCTCCTCTCGTGGATCGGTCGACGCCACCCGCGCTCAGGCGCGCCGCGAGATCGGGGCTGAGAAGGATGTGGTCGAGCCGCATGCCCTTGTCGTTGGGCCAGCGCTGGTGGAGGTAGGCCCAGAAGGTCCAGAGCGGCCCGGTCGCCTGGAGCCGCCGAAGCGCGTCCGTCCAGCCTTGGTCGAGCAGGCGATGGAACGCCGACCGGCTCTCCGGTGCCAGCAGGGCGTTCCCCTGTTCGTGGTGCCCGGGATGGATGTCGGCCTCGGTCGGGACGACGTTGTAGTCGCCGGCAAGGGCCACGGGCACGCCGGCCCTCATCAACTCCGCCGCATGGGCGATCAGGCGCTCGAACCAGGCGAGCTTGGCATCGAACTTGGGCCCTGGCCGGGGATTGCCGTTGGGCAGGTAGAGCGAGGCGACGAGGACGCCGTCCACCGCGGCTTCGATGTAGCGTGCCTGCGCGTCGTCGGGATCGCCGGGCAGCGCGCGGCGGGTCAGGACCGGAGTGGCGCCGCGGGCCAGGATGGCGACACCGTTCCAGCTCCTCTGTCCCTGCCACACCGCGCCATAGCCGGCGGCTTCGAGCGCCGCGCGCGGGAACGCAGGCTGGTCGGCTTTCAGCTCCTGGAGGCAGACGACGTCGGGTCGCTCGGCCTCGAGCCATCGCAGCAGGTTGGGCAGGCGTGCGTTGACGCCGTTGATGTTGAAGGTCGCGATCCTCACCGCAGGCGGCCCCGGATCGGACCGAGCCTCCCGATGGCCTCGCCGAGCGGTCGCTCGCCTTCGCCGTAGTCCGTCCACGCCTTGAGCTTGCGCACCAGCGCCGGGACGGTCCGGATCGTGTACCGGGCCGGGTCGAGCCCCTTCCTCACCTCCCGCCAGGTGATCGGCATCGACACCGGTGCACCGGGCCGCCCGCGTGGCGAGAAAGGCGCGACGGCGGTCGCCGTGCGGTCGTTGCGCAGGTAGTCGAGGAAGATGCGCCCGGTGCGCTCCTTCTTGGCCATGGTGGTCAGGAAGCGCGTCGGGGCGTCCGCCGCCATGACCTTGCAGACATCCCGGGCGAAGGCCTTGGCGCTCGCCCAGTCGACGCCCTCGGCCGACACCGGGGTCACGACATGCAGGCCCTTGCCGCCCGTCGTCTTGCAGAAGCCGACGAGGCCCAGAAGCGCGAGGAGGTCGCGCAGTTCCTTGGCGGCGGTGATCACCTCGGTGAAGGCGACGTCCGGGGCGGGGTCGAGGTCGAACACCAGCCGTCCGGGCTGCTCGGGGTGGCCGGGGACGCAGTTCCACGGGTGGAGCTCGACGGCGCCGGACTGGGCCGCGGCGATGAGCGCCTCCACCGTGTCGAACTGCAGGTACGGCTCGCGCTCCCCGGGGATCGTGACCTCGGTCATCAGCGAGGATTGGTTCTGGCCGGTGTGGCGCTGGAAGAACTTCTGGTGCCCGTCGATGCCGTCCGGCATGCGGACGATGGAACAGGGCCGTCCCTGGATGTGAGGCATGAGCCAGCCGCCGACCGCCTCGTAGTAGCGGGCGAGATCGAGCTTGGTGACGGGCTCGCCGTCGCCGGCATCCGGCCAGAGCGGCTTGTCGGCATGGGTGACGGTGACGCCCATCACGGGGACCGCGCCGCGCGGCATGGCGGCCCGGGCGCGCACCGTGCCGGCCACCGGTTTGCGGGGGGCGGTGGCGGCCTCCGGCACCGGCCGTTCGGCCTCGACGTCCCGGGCGGGCTTGTCCTCGCGCAGGCCCTTGAAGGAGGCCTGGCGGGCCATGCCGTCCGCCGTGAAGCCGGCGTGATGGATCTCCGCCACCAACTCCGGCCGCATCCAGTGCACGCCGGCCACCCTCTTGGGCGCGCCCCGGCCCGTGAAGGGGCTGTGCTCGGTCTCGACCGCCCGCAACCGCGGCAGGATCGCGGCGACGACGTCGCGCCCGAACCCGGTGCCGATCCGGCCGACATAGACCAGGTTGCCGTCGCGGTAGACCCCGGCGAGCAGCGAGCGGAACTCCTTGCCCGTGGTGGTCCAGCCACCGATCACCACCTCCTGGCCCTCCCGGCTCTTCGATTTGCCCCAGCTCTCGCTGCGGCCGGACTGGTAGGGTGCGTCGAGGCGCTTCGACACGATACCCTCGAGGCCCATGCGGCTGGCCGACGCCAGCATCTCCTCGCCGGTCGTCAGGAAATGCTCGACGTAGCGGATGTTGGCCGGCGCGCCCGCGACGAGCCCCTGCAGCCGGGCCTTGCGCTCAGACAGCGGCAGGGCGCGCAGGTCGGCCTTGCCGGCGAAGACGAGGTCGAACACGAAGTAGGTGAGGTCGGCGGTCTTGCCGTCGGAGATGGCCGCCTGCAGCGCCGAGAAGCTCGGCGCCCCCATGCCGTCCAGCGCCACGACCTCGCCGTCGACGATGCCGTCCGGCAGGCCGGCGCCCGAGGCCACGATCTCCGGGAACTTGGACGACCAGTCGAGGCCCTTCCGGGTCAGGAGGACGGCCTTGCCGCGCTCGACGCGCAACTGCATGCGGTAGCCGTCGAACTTGATCTCGTGGGCCCAGCCCGGCGCCGACGGCGGCTTCGGCAGCGTTTGGGCCAGTTGCGGCGCGATGAAATCCGGCAGGCGCGACACGGTCGCGGCCTTGCCGCTCGACCGCTTCGGCTTCGCCGACCGCGGCGGCGGGGCGGCCGCAGGGGCGGCCTTCGCGGCCCGATCGCTCTGCCATTCGGCTCCGGCGCCCGCGCCGTCGGCTGTCATGAAGGGCTTCGCGGCCCCGCCGGTCCCGGCGGTGATCTCCGCCATGGTGCGGCCGGAGGCGACCGACCGGTCGGCATCGCTCGGTCCGGCGACGTTGCCGGCGACCGCGCCCTCGTCACGGTGCTTGATCAGGAGCCAGGCCTTCCCGGGCTTGTCGGCGCCCTTGCCCTTCATGCGCACCAGCACCCAGGACCCGTGCATCCGCTCGCCTTCCATGACGAACTTCAGCTCGCCCTTCCGCAGCGCGGCCCCGACGTCCTCGAAGCCCGGCTCCGGCGCCCAGAAACCGCGGTCCCACAGCATGACGGTGCCGCCGCCATACTGGCCCTTGGGGATCGTGCCCTCGAAGTCGCCGTAGTCGAGCGGGTGGTCCTCGACCTCCATCGCCATGCGCCGGTCCTTGGGGTCGAGCGAGGGCGCCTTGGGGACGGCCCAGGACCGGAAGGTGCCCTCGAACTCCAGCCGCAGGTCGAAGTGCAGGTGGCTGGCGGCATGCTTCTGGATCACGAAGCGGAGCGCCTCCGAGGGCACCACCTTGGCGTCCGTTCCCGACGGCTCGCTCGTCCGGGAGAAGTCGCGCATGCTCTGGTAGGACTGAAGCTTCGTCGCGGCCATGATCGCTCCGACCCGGGGTCACGAAGCCTAACGGACGCACCTCGGGGCCTGATCCCTGCGCGGCCGCTCCATGGTGAATCCTTTCTCCGGCCCGAAGCGTTGAGCGTCGCCAGGAGGAGCCACCATGACCCAGGCCATCGCGGAGACCCGCCGCTTCAGCGTGCACGCCCGCCACGTCGACGCCCACCACGCCCGGGTGCTGGAGGAATCGTCCTTCGAGGCCGCGGCGGTCGCCTACGCCGAGGAGTTCGGCCTTCCGCTCGGCGACGAGCACGAGATGAGCGTGGTCGTGCGCGACCTCGACAACGGCCATCAGCACTCGTTCCGCATCGACCTCGACACCGGCGAGACCGTCGCCACCGGCTGACGCGGACGAACGATTCACCGTCAGGCTCGTTGAGGGTCGGGGAACCATCAAGCCCGATCGGCCGAGGGACATCGACATGGCGTATCGCCCGAGTTGGCAAGGCCACCTGAAGCTGTCCCTCGTGACCTGCCCCGTGGCGCTCTACACGGCGACCAACTCGGGCGGCGACGTGCACTTCCACCTCGTCAATCCCGAGACCAACAACAGGATCAAGATGATCACGACCGACCCCGAGACCGGGCCGGTCGAGCGCTCGAAGCTGGTGAAGGGCTACGAGATCTCCAAGGGCGAGTACGTCCTGCTGACCCCCGAGGACATCGCCTCGGTGAAGCTCGAGAGCACGAAGACCATCGAAATCGAGCGGTTCGTGTCCGAGTCCGAGATCGACCGCCTCTACTGGGACAACCCCTATTTCATCGCGCCGGACGGCACGCTCGCCCAGGAAGCGTTCGGCGTCATCCGCACCGCGATGGAGAAGACGGGGCAGATCGCCCTCGGCCGCATCGTGCTGGCGACGCGGGAGCGCGTGGTCGCGCTGGAGCCGCGCGGCAAGGGCATCCTGGCCTACACGATCCGCTCGGACGCCGAGGTGCGCAATCCCGACGAGATCTTCAGGGACATCACCGACAAGAACGCCGACCCCGCCATGATCGCCATCGCCGAGAGGATCATCGAGCAGAAGGAGGGGCCGTTCGACCCGAGCCAGTTCGTCGACCGCTACGAGGAGGCCCTGAAGGCGCTGATCGAGGACAAGAAGAAGGGGCACGCCCCGGCCAAGGTCGATGCGCCCGAGGCATCCAACGTGATCGACCTCATGGCGGCCCTGCGTGCCAGCCTCGCCGGCAAGCAGAAGGCGGGGGCGCCGGCGAAACAGGATGCGGAGACGGCGGCGGCGAAGCCGAAGGCCGCCAAGGCAAAGCCGAAGGCGGCTCCAAAGCCGAAGGCCGCCACGAAGGCCAAGGCGGCCGCGAAGCCTGCCGCCGCGGCCAAACCGAAGGCCCGCAAGGCGGGCTGATCAGCGCCCGGCCGTTCCCCCCGCCTTGCGGTAGGCCGCGCGGGCATCGACCAGCGCCCGGCCGACGGCCGCATGACGCTCGACATAGGCGTCCTGGGCCGCCTTGCGGTCCGCATCCAGCGCGTCCTGGCGCTGCCGAAACCGCGCCTCCTCCGCCCTGCGGTCGTCGTCGAGCCGGCGGAGGGCCGCTTCGGCGGCGTCGAGCGCCGAGCGGTCCGCGGGCGGCCGCGGCGGCGCGGCGGCCGCGACCTTCGCGTCGGCCTTCTTCGGCTTGGCGGTCTTCGGCGCCTCCGGCACCTTCGGCAGGTTGACGGGTTCGAGCGCGAAGGGATCGGCCGACCCCACGGCGCGCTTGAGCGGGAGGTCCGGGTGCGCCAGCGCCGCTTCGATGGCCTGCGGGTCGTCGGTGACCCGCGCCTGGCCGTCGGCGAACAGGTTCTGGTGCACCCCCCAGGCGCGCAGGGCCGCCGCCTGGCTCGGCGCGGCCACGACCGTATCGAAGAACCCGAGCTGCGCCTGGAAGACCTTCAACCGGCGCTCTGCGCTCTTCGCCATCCCGGGTCCCCCACCGCCGTCCGAGGCGATCGTCGCCGCGGGCGGGTCGCCGCGGCCGCGTCGCGATCGGGAGCCGCCCAGAGCCCCTGCCGCTCGCCCTGGCTCGCGTCACCCGCTCCAAGTCCCCGGCTCGACGAGCCACCTCTCGCGATCGGGCGGCTCACCCCGATGGCGATCGGCTCACGCCGGCAGGCCATCATTGCCCGAGATAGTCGCGCTTGCCGATGGGGACGCCCTCGTGGCGCAGGATGCCGTAGGCCGTGGCGACGTGGAAGAAGAAGTTGGGCAGCGCGAAGGTGAGGAGATAGGTCTCGCCCGGCATGCTCCACTGGGACGCGCCGCCCCCGACGGTGACGATCCGCGTCTCGCTTCCCGCGAAGGCGCCCGGCTCCACGCCGCGCAGGAAGGCGACCGTCCTGGCACAGCGTTGCCGCAGCGCCTCCAGCGTGGTCTCGTCGTCGGCGAAAGGCGGCGCCTCGCCGCCGGTCAGCCGGGCGGCGGTGAACTTGGCCGTATCGCTGGCGCGCTGCACCTGACCGGCGAGGGTCAGCATGTCGGGGGCGAGCCGTGCCGCGGCCAAGGCCGCCGCGGCGGGACCGGCGTGCCGCTCGCCTTTGTCGAGCAGGTCGGACAGCACCGTCAGGCCGCGGACCAGGACGGGGACTGACGCGTCGTACATCGCGATCGGCATGGGAAGGTCCTTCTTAGAAGCGTTCGACCCAGGGCCTGACCTCGACCTCGAACGACCAGGCGCTGCGCGGCTGGTGGACGAGGGCGAGGTAGGTCTGGGCGATGCCCTCGGGAGACAGCGTGGAATCGGGCGCATCCGCCGGGTCGGGCCGGCGCTCGCCGCGCACGGCGCCATCCACCACGACATGGGCGACATGGATGCCCTTGGGGCCGAGTTCGCGTGCCGCGCTCTGCGCCAGCCCGCGCAGGGCGAACTTGCCCATGGCGAAGGCCGCGGACTGGGCGAAACCCTTCACGCTGGCCGTGGCGCCCGTCAGGATGATCGTGCCGCGCCCGCGCGGCACCATGAGCCGGGCCGCCTGCCGCACGACCAGGAAGCCCCCGAACGCGGTGGTCTCGATCGCGGCGCGGACCGTCTCGGGGTCGAGGTCCGCCACGGGCCCGGGAGCCCGGGCGCTGGCGTTGTAGACCACGACATCGGGCTCCCCGATCGCCTTGACGGCCTGCGCGAACAGGCTCTCGACCGCATCCGGGCGGGACGCGTCGGCCGCGAAGCACTCGGCCCCGATCTCGCGGGCGAGGGCCACGAGCTTGCCGGCGTCTCGCGCCGCCAGCCCGACCCTCATGCCCTCGCGGGCCAGGGCGCGGGCCACCGCCGCGCTGATGCCGGATCCGGCGCCGACGATGAGGGCTGAGGCAGGGCGAAGGCCGGACATCGACGTCGTTCCTCCTATCCGTCGGGCCAGGCGCCAGCGTGGCCGACCGGCCGGGGGCGAGGACCGCCGAAGGACGCGCGGCCCATGGCAGGCCGGGCAGCATCGGCATCGTCTCGCCGCACGCACCAGGGTCTACGCCAGATGAGTTCCGCGGGGAAGCCGGCCGCGAACCCGCGTTGGCGGAACGTTCGCATCATCGCCGCAGGTGTGAGCGCAGGCAGGAGCCCATCATGTTGGCGCGTGATGATGATGCCTGGGCGACGACCCGGGCGGCAGGAGACGTCGTCGCGGCGATCAGCATCTCGCTGCCCGTCTCACCGCATCATCAGCCCAGGTCTGCCTTGAAGCCGATGACTTTGAAGAACGTGTAGCAGAACGAGCCCTCAGGCTCCGCCGTGCGGTGCAGAGCCTGGAGACCGGCGTCGAACTCACTGGCGCTCGTCAGCCCGGCCCGGATCGCCTCGTCCCGCACGCCGGCCACCATGGCGGTGAACGTGCGACGGACGAAGCCGTCCGCCAGCGCCGGGCGGCTGGCGTCCACATAGACCTGACGGGGCGAGACGCGGAGGCCGCGGAAGTCCGCCGCCGCGAGCAACGGATACAGGCGCCGGCCGATCTCGGCATCGCCGCCCGCTGCCCGCTGCAACGCGATCTGGCACCGGACAGCGTTTCGGGCCGCCGGGTCCTCGGGGTGGAACAGGGTGGAGCCGTGGTCGCCCTCGACGACGGTCAGGCTTCCACCGGGCCGCAGCACCCGCCGCAACTCCCCGAGCGCTGCGGCGGGGTCGGGCAGGTGCTCCAGCACGAAGCAGACGAAGGCGTGGTCGAAACTGTCCTGCGCGAAGGGCAGCGCGCGCAGGTCGCCCTGCTGGAACACGGGCAAGGGCAGGCCCGCCGCCCGCACGCGCGCCGCGGCCGCGGTCAGCGACGCCGCCGAAATGTCGAGGCAGGTGAGCCGGGCAACCGGGCTGTTGCGGAGGAGCGGCACGGTCTGGGCTCCGACGCCGCATCCCGCCTCCAGCACGGTGCTGCCGGGCGGATAGGCCGTGTCGTGGTGCAGCAGGGCGTCGAGCGTCGTGGCCTGATCGGCCAGGCGCCGAGCCTCCGCGGGCTCATAGCCGTGGATGTAGTCCGACCGCATGGAGGCCTCCCGCGCCGCAGCGGCACCCATCCTGCCGCCGGCGCGGGGCCGCGGTCTTGAACAGGATTGCGCGGGGGCGCTCAGGCCACGGCGGCGCGGTAGCGAGCCGGGGTGACGCCAAGCTGGCGGCGGAAGGCGCGGGTGAGGTGGCTCTGATCCGCGAAGCCGGCCTCGGCCGCCGCCTCGGCGGGACACCGGCCGGCTGCCAGCAGCCGCCGGGCCAGGCGCACGCGCTGCTGCAGCAGATAGGCGTGCGGGGTCACTCCCACGGTCCGCGCGAAGCCGCGCAGCAGCTGGAAGCGGCTCACGCCGGAGAGCGCAGCCAGCTCGGCCAGGGTGGCCGGCCGTTCAGGGCTCTCCCGCAGGCGCTGGAGCGCCCGGGCCACGAGGGGCGGCGGGCCGGCGACGGGCAGCGGGCGGCTCCCATGACGGGACAGGAGAAGGGCCTGCGTCCGGAGCAGGTCTTCCTCCGTGCCGAGGGCATCGGGGACCGGCTCCGTCAGCGAGGCGAAGAGCCGATCGAACCGGCCGGCCAGGAGGGGGTCCCGCAGCACGGGGCGGACGATCTCCGCTTCCCCGGGCAGGTCCTCCCGCAGGAGCCGTACGACGAGGCCGGGATCGAGGTAGAGCATCCGCCAGGCGCGCATCCCGCTCCGCACGGGAGCCCCGTCGTGCATCTCGCCGGGATTGACGGTGATGACGTCGCCCGCGACGGCTTCGACGTGCCCGATGCCGCTCCACGAGCGGTGCGCACCCTCCTGCAGCACGCCGATGCCGAAGCCGTCGTGGGCGTGGCGCGGGAAGGCGCGGTCGGAGGCGAGCGAGAATGCCTCGCTGCCGGGAATGGCGGATCGGTATTGGTCGGCCCGGTGGAGTCTGCCTGTCACGGTTCCACGTGTCCCGAGGTCGTGACCCTGGCGTGAGATCCCGGACCCAGGGGCTGCCGCCGACCCGAGCCCGGCATCATCGGTCCGTCAGGGACACGCCCTCGGCCAAGGCATGGCATCGGCCCTCGCGCGTGGCAAGCGGACCCTCGACAGGAGGCCCGGCTTCGAGACCCCCCGACCTCGGATCAGACCACGCGTGTCACCATCGACAACAGGCAACCGGGACGTGCCGTGTGGACGTTGACGAAGGCCGTGCGGGGGTCGTCCAGGGCCTTAAGCAGCGGGCCCGCCACCTCCTCGCCTTTGCAGACCTGCCCGAGGTCGTAGAGGCACTGATCGGCCGTGTCATAGGCCCGGACGGAGACGAACGAGGCGCGCACGATCGGCGCCACCGCGTTCCGCGCCTCGGCCCGCGGACAGGCGGCCTCGTGCACGAAGATCGGACTGGGCGTCCAGTAGATGCCGCGAGGTCGCGGCAGGTTGTAGGATCCCAGCAGCACCGCCTCGCCGGGTTCGGCGGACCGCAGGCAGTGGCGGCAGGGAAAGCCGCCGTCCGCCGTCGCCACGATGCGCCGGACCTCATTGCCGTTGTCGTCGCGTCCGGTCCGGCGGAAACGTTCAGCGGTTTCCGTCGGGATGGGAATGCATTGGAACTCGGTCATCGACGCACCTCCTCGACGCAATCTGGAACGCGACGAGACGCGCAGCACTCCGTTTGTTGCTGTCCAATCGAAACCATCGACAGCTGGAGCCCGCCGGCACCCCGAGCCCATCGCCCGGACGGTGCAGGAGAATGTCTTCGAGGCTGCCTCCTCCGCCCTCCCGGCCGTCATGCCCGGGCTTCGTCCCGGGCACCCATGCCGACCCACGCCACCGACGCCATCGCGGCATGGCTTCGCCGACCGTCCGCGCGCCCGAGCACCCGCCTCGGACGGCGTGCGGATCGCTCGTTCGGCGGAGGCGGTAGCGTCGCGAGAAAACAATTGGCAATTGACATCCAAAACGTTTTGGAGAAGATCGTCGGCGGGAGGCGTTCTTGTCCAATCTCAAACAGCTCGCCAAGAGCCTCGATCTGTCCATCACCACGGTATCCCGTGCATTGGACGGGTATTCCGATGTCGCCGCGACGACGCGCCTGCGCGTGCGCGCGGCAGCGGACGAGATCGGCTATCGGCCGAACGCCGCGGCGCGGCGCCTCCGGCGCCGGCGCGCCGAGGTCGTGGCCGTCACGCTTCCCGCAGCCTCGGGGCACCTGGCCCCGCCCGCCTTCCTCGACATGCTGAGTGGCTGCGCGGAAAAGCTGGCCGAGCAGAACCTCAACCTCGTCCTCGCCCCGACGCCGCGCGGGATGAACGAGCTCGAGATCTGTCGGCGTCTCGTGGACGGCCAACGCGTCGAGGCGATGATCGTGATGCGGACGCGCTGCGATGACGAGCGCGTCACCTTTCTCCAGTCTCGCGGCATCCCGTTCGTGACACACGGCCGGACCGATGCCGCCGTTCCTCACGCCTTCTTCGATGGCGACGGAGAATCCGCTTTCCGCGAGGCCGCCCTTCGTCTCGCCGAGGCCGGCCACCGCCGCATCGCCCACATCGCGGGGCCGCACGACCTCACCTTCGCACGGCTGCGGCGGCGCGGCTGGCAGACGGCGTTGGCGGACGCAGGCCTCGATCCGAGCTTCCTCGCCGAGGCGGCCCCGGACGAGCGAGGCGGCTATGAGGCGGCGCAAATGCTGCTCGCCGGCCATCGCCGCCCGACGGCCTTTCTGTGCGCCATGGACGCGATCGCCATCGGTGCGATGCATGCGCTTCGCGAGCGTGGGCTGGAGCCCGGCCGCGACGTCGCGGTGATCGGTCACGACAATGTGCCGGCCGGCGCCTTCATGCGTCCGGCGCTGTCGACCATGCAGATCGCCGGTGACGGCGGCTTGCGCCTGGCCTCGCTGCTGCTCGAGCGCATCGGCGGCCGGGCCGCCGCGGAGCTCCAGGAGATCGCCCCCGTCGCCTTCGTCCCGCGCGAAACCCACGGCTGGGACGAGAGGCCCGCCAGGTCTTAGAAGCGCGAGGGAACACCGCCTCAAGATCCGTCGAAGCCATGCCAGGGCGAGACCACCGACCGGTCCGGCGGCCGTCGCAGGCCCACGATCCAAAACGTTTCGGGAGATAATCCAGCATGACTCATCGCCGTCTTATCCGCCTTCTTGCCGTCGGTGTGCTGGCCCTGTCGGGCGCGGCCCTGTCGGGCGCGGCCTGGGCCGAAACCCTGTTCCTGTCCACCCAGATCCGCCCGGTGGAGGAGGCCAACAAGGTGCGCGGCGTGCTTCTGAAGGGCGTCGGCGCGCCGGTGCACTACCTCGTCGAGGAACCACCGCAATTCGCCGTGCGCGTCGCGGCCGAGCGACAGGCCGGCGCCGGCACGATCAGCCTTCTCGGCGCGCTCCACGGCGAGCTCGCGCCGATCGCCGCGGCGCAGGGCCTGCGCCCGCTCGACGAGCTCGCCCGTCGCCTCGCCGACCGCGGCTTCCTCCCCGACCTCCTGGCGCTCGGCAAGCTCGGCACGCAGCACCAGCAGTATATCCCCTGGATCCAGGCGACCTACGTGATGGTCGCCAACAAGGATGCCTTGCCCTACCTGCCGGAAGGCGCCACCCTCGAAACGCTGACCTATGCCCAACTCACCGACTGGGGTCGCCGCATCGCGGCCAAGACGGGCCAGCGGCGCATCGGCTTCCCGGCGGGACCCAAGGGTCTGATGCCGCGCTTCTTCCAGGGCTACTTCTATCCGTCCTTCACCGGGGGCGTCGTCACCCCGTTCCGCTCGGCCGATGCCGTGGCGGGATGGCAGGCGCTGAAGGACCTCTGGAGCGTCACGACGCCGAGCTCCACCAACTACGACTTCATGCAGGAGCCGCTCCTGTCCACCGAGGTGTGGATCGCCTGGGACCATATCGCCCGCGTGAAGGACGCGCTCGCCGCCATGCCGGACCAGTTCGTGGTGTTCCCGGCCCCCGCCGGCCCCAAGGGGCGCGGCTACATGCCGGTCGTGGCGGGCCTCGCCATTCCGGTCACGGCGCCCGACGTCGCGGGCGCCGAGACCGTGATCGCGCACCTGACCAAGGCGGACATCCAGGTCGAGACCGCGCAGGAGGTCGGCTTCTTCCCCGTCGAGGCCATCACCCTTCCCTCCGATCTCGACCCCTCCGTGGCGGCGCTGGCGAAGGCGGTGAAGCAGACGCAGACCGCCCCCGACGCGCTCGTCTCGCTGCTGCCCGTCGGCTTGGGGGCGAAGAACGGCGAGTTCAACAAGGTCTACATGGACACGTTTCAGCGCATCCTCTTGCGCGGCGAGCCCATCAGGGCGGTTCTCGACGACGAGGCACCGCGTCTGCAGACGCTGATGACCGAGACCCGCGCGGCCTGCTGGACGCCCGACGCCCCGAGCCAGGGCCCCTGCCCCGTCGACTGACGCCGCGAGCCGCCCCGGCCCAATGGCCGGGCTCCCTCCACGTACCCGAGGTCCGGCTTCATGCCATCCAGGCGCTCCTTGATGCCCTATGCGCTGATCGCGCCCGCGACGGTGTTTCTGGTCGCTCTCTTCGTCGTGCCCCTGGTGCAGACGGTCTGGCTGTCCGCCGCGCCGGACGGTTCGCTCTCGGCCGCTGCCTACCGGCAGATGGTCGGCGACCTCAACTTCCTGCCGGCCTTGCGCAACACCTTTGTGCTGACGCTCTGCGTGGTCCCGGTCCAGATCGCCCTGTCGCTCGCCATGGGCAGCATGGTGGCCAAGGTCGGCGCGGGACGCGAGACGATCCTCTGGGTCTGGACGATCCCCCTCGCGGTGTCGGATCTCGCCGCCGGTCTCGTGTGGCTCTCGATCCTCCAGAACAGCGGCTATCTGAACACGGTCCTGTTTCATCTCGGCGTCGTCGCGCGTCAGACGGCCTGGCTCTCCTACGAGACCCCGCTCGCCCTGTTCCTCGCCATCGCGGTCGCCGAGGTCTGGCGCGGCACGGCGATCGTCCTCATCATCGTCGTCGCCGGCCTCAACCAAGTGCCGAAGGAATTCGCGGAAGCCGCCGAAGTGTTCGGGGCGAGCCCCTGGACGCGCTTTCGCAAGATCACCCTCCCGTTGATCCGCCCGGCGCTGCAGTCGGCCCTGATCCTGCGGACCGTCCTCGCCTTCGAGGTGTTCGCCGTCGTCTATGCACTCGGCGGACGCAACTTCCCGGTTCTGGTCGGAGAGGCCTACAATTGGCAGAACCAGAACCAGGCTCCCCCGGTCGCGGCCGCCTATGCGGTGCTGATCATGGCGATCTCGCTCGCCGCCACCCTCGTCTATCTCAAGGCCATCAAGGTCGATCCGGAGCGCCTGCCGTGAGCGGACCCTCGTCCTCCTCGTTCCCGGCCGCGCGCCGGCTCCTGCTCTGGAGCGGCATCGTCGCCCTGATGGCCTGGGTCCTGGTGCCGATCTACCTCATCGCGCTCAGCGCCTTCGGCGGCCGGCTCGGCGTCTACCGCTGGCCGAAGTCGTTCCTGCCGGCCGGCCTGTCCTTCGAGCCGGTGCTCCTGTTCCTCCAGACCGAGGGCGTGGGCGCGGCCTTTCTCCAGTCGCTCGGCGTGGCCGGCATCACGGTCGCGCTGTCGCTGCTCCTGGGCGCGCCCGCCGGCTACGCGCTCGCCCGCTACGCCTTTCCGGGACGCGACGGCTTCCGCCTCCTGGTGCTTCTGACGCGCGCCTTCCCGCTCGCGATCCTCGCCCTGCCCTTGACGGTCTCGTTCATCCGGCTCGGGCTCTACGACACCATGGCGGGCGTCGCGCTGGTGCACACCGTGCTGGCCTTGCCCTTCGCCGTGCTGGTGACGCAGGGCATCTTCCTCGGGGTGCCGCGCGAGTTGGAGGAGGCGGCCTGCGTGTTCGGCTGCTCGCCGCTCGGGGCGGTCCTGCGGATCGTGGTGCCGCTCGCACTGCCCGGCCTCGTCGCCACCGCCGTCTTCGCCTTCGTCATCTCGTGGAACGAGGTCTTCGCCGCCTCGATCCTCACCGTGCGCCACAGGACGCTGACGGCCTACCTGCTCACCGTCCTGTCGGAAAGCCCGCTGCACTACCGCTTCGCCGGCGGCCTCCTCCTCATCCTGCCGTCCATCCTCTTCATCTTCGCCGTCCGCCGATACCTCTTCGCGGTCTGGGGCATCTCCAGCAAGTAAGGACCCTCCTCATGGCCGACATCGCCATCGACGACATCCGCAAGGACTTCGGCGCCTTTCAGGCCCTCAAGGGCATCACGCTCGACATCCGCGACGGTGAGTTCGTCTCGTTGCTCGGCCCTTCCGGCTGCGGAAAGACCACGCTCCTGCGGATCGTGGCCGGTCTCGAAACGGAGACGGCAGGCCGCCTCCGCATCGGCGGCAAGCTGGTCAACGGGCTGAAGCCCCGCGACCGCGGCATCGCCATGGTGTTCCAGAACTACGCCGTGTTCCCGCACATGACCGTGCGCGACAACGTTGCCTTCGGGCTGCGCATGCAGAAGGCCGACGACGCCCGGGTGAAGCGGCAGGTCGAGAAGGCGGCCGCGCTTCTCCACATCGCGCCCTATCTCGATCGCTATCCCAACAAACTGTCGGGCGGCCAGCGCCAACGCGTCGCCGTCGCCCGAGCGCTCGCCGTCGAACCCTCCGTCCTCCTCATGGACGAGCCGTTGTCCAACCTCGACGCGCTGCTGCGCCTCGAGATGCGCACCGAGCTCAAAGCCGTGCTCCAGGAGGCCGGCACCACCACCCTCTACGTCACCCACGACCAGACGGAAGCCATGGGCCTCTCCGACAAGGTCGCCGTGATGTATGGAGGGGTGATCGAGCAGTACGGCCCGCCGGTCGAGGTCTATTCCCGGCCTGCCACGCGTTTCGTCGGCGGGTTCATGGGCAATCCGCCGATGAACTTCGTCACGCTTCCGGTGCGTTCGGGCACGGTGGCGCTCGGCGACGTGCGCCTCGTTCCGCCGGCCGCCGGTGGCTCCGAAATCGTCCTGGGCCTTCGTGGCGAGACGGTGCGCCTCGCCGACGTCGGCGCGGGCGTGCCCTTCGACGTGCGCGTGGTGGAGCCGATGGGCTCGCATCTGCTCCTGACCGGCAGCATCGCCGGCCAGCCCGTGCGCATCACGCTTCCGCCGGGAGACAGCGTGCGCGCCGGCGAGACGGTGGGCCTCGCCCTCGACCCCGCGCTCCTCACATGGCTCTCGCCCGAGACCGGTCGGGTCCTCGCAGCCTGACCTTCGTCTTCAAGGACCTTCGACCGATGACCACGCCTTCCCTGCGCGACGACGCCCGCGCGATCCTCGCGGCCAACGACCGCGGCGGCTACACGGTGCCGACCGCCCGCCTCTATCCGTTTCAGTGGAATTGGGATTCCGCGTTCGTCGCCATGGGCTTCGCCACCTTCGACCCGGCGCGGGCCTATCGCGAACTCGAGCGGTTGGTGGAAGGACAATGGGCCGACGGCATGATCCCCCACATCGTCTTCCACGCGCCGAGCGACACCTATTTCCCGGGGCCCGACGTCTGGGGAACCCGCCACGCGGTCCCGACCTCCGGCATCTCCCAGCCGCCGGTCTTCGCCACCGCCCTTCGCACGGTGCATGACGCGGCAGCCAGGCATGACGCGGCAGGCGCGCGGGAGCGTGGCCGGCCGCTCTTCCAGGCGGCGCTCGCCTGGCACCGCTGGTGGCTCTCGGCGCGCGATCCGGACGGCATGGGTCTCGTGGCGCTCCTTCACCCCTGGGAAAGCGGCAGCGACAACTCGCCCGCCTGGGACGAGGCCTTGGCCCGCGTGCCGACCGACACCGTCACGGCGCTCCGCCGCAAGGACACGGGCCATGTCGATGCGGCGATGCGACCGCACGACGAGGACTATCGACGCTTCATCCACCTCGTCGACGTCTACCGGGCCGCCGGCTGGCAGCCGGCCAAACAGTGGCGTATCGCGCCCTTCAAGGTCGCCGAGGTCCAGACGACGGCGATCCTGCTGCGCGCCTCGCGCGATCTTCACCAGATGGCCGACACCCTCGGCACGCCATGCGAGCGCGCCGAGATCGCCGGCATGATCGCCCGGCTCGAAGCGGGACTCGCCGGACAGTGGCGTCCCGACCTGCGCCGCTTCGTGTCCCGCGACCTGATCTCCGGCCGTGACATCGACGCGCCGACGCAGGCCGGTTTCGTGCCGGTGACGGCGCTCGACCTGACGGCCGGGCAGCGCAGCGCGATCGAAGCGGAGCTGCGCCTCTGGTGCGACGGACTTCTGGCGGGCCTGCCCTCGACGCCCCGCTCGGACGCGCGTTTCGAAGCCAAGCGCTACTGGCGCGGGCCGGTCTGGGCCGTGATCAACTGGCTGCTCGTCGACGGGCTGGAGCGTAACGGCCTGACCGACGTGGCGAACCTGCTCCGCGGGCGGACGGTGACGGCGATCGAGACGCAGGGCTTCGCCGAATATTTCGACCCGGTGACCGGCGAGGGCTGCGGCGGCCTCGGCTTCTCATGGACCGCCGCCGCCTACCTCGTTCTTTCGGCCCGGCAGGCCGCCGCCTGATCGGCCGCGGGCTGACAGACGGGACGCGCGCGGAGGCTTCCTCTGCCGCCGACATCGGCCGACCCGGTCCCAGGCCTGGTTTACGGTTCGTCCGCTTCGGATATGGTCGGGCGGCATCAGCTCGGATAGGCCCCCTTAAACGATGTCCTCTGCTCGTCAGAACGCGCCCGTTTCCGCGCCGACGCTTCTCACCGAACGCCTGACCCTGCGGGCGCACCGGGCCTCGGACCTCGAGGACGTGGCCGCCCTGTGGGGGGATCCCGAGGTGGTGCGCTTCGTCGGCGGTCACCCGCTCGGCCGCGAGGAGGTGTGGCGCCGTCTGCTGCGCCACGTCGGGCATTGGACGCTGCTCGGATACGGCTTCTGGCTCGTCCACGAGCGGTCGACCGGCGCCTTCGTCGGTGAGCTCGGCTTCGCGGAGCATCATCGCGAGGTGGTACCCAGTTTCGCGGGAGCACCCGAGTGCGGCTGGGTGTTGGCCAGGCGGGCGCAGGGACAAGGATTCGCCGCCGAAGCTCTCCGGGCGGCCCTGGCCTGGAGCGACGCGAGCTCCGAGGGGGCGCGGACCGTCTGCTTGATCCACCCGGACAATGCCGCGTCCATTGGTCTGGCCGGACGCATGGGCTTCCGACACTACGCGCGAGGCACCTACAACGGCGAGACCCGCCTGCTGTTCGAACGCTTCCGCCCGTGATCGCCCCCACGGAGCACGCGACGGCCCGGCCGAAGGCCTGGATGGTACTGCTCGGCCGCTCGGCGGACGGCGCCATGCGCCCCGACGCCTCCGCGGCCGGTGACGCGACGCGCGCCCGCGCCGCCATGGTGACGCATCCGCGCGACGTCGCCACCGAGATCCTGGATTTCGTCAGGGGACGATGACAGGCATGTTCGAACCGCGGCCGCGGCACCGCCGGAGCCGCGCCCAGGCCATGACAAGGAGGACCCCATGACGCTCGATCTCGCCATCCGGGGCGGCACCGTGGTGACCGCCGCCGATACGATGCGCTGCGACGTCGGCATCCGCGACGGCCGCATCGTGGCGCTCGGCGAGGACGTCGGGCCGGCGGCGCGCAGCATCGACGCCGCGGGGCTGCTGGTGCTGCCCGGCGGCATCGACAGCCACGTCCACCTCGACCAGTTCCAGGGCGAGGGCATCGTCATGGCGGACGGGTTCCGCTCCGGCACGGTCAGCGCGGCGGCCGGCGGCAACACCACCGTGATCCCCTTCGCGCTGCAGCGGCGCGGCGAGAGCCTGCGCGCCGCCGTCGAGGCCTACCACGCCAAGGCGCGCGGGGAAGCGCTCGTCGACTACGCCTTCCACCTCATCATCACCGATCCCAGCCCCGGCGTGCTCGGCCAGGAGCTGCCGGCGCTCGTCAAGGACGGCTACTCGTCCTTCAAGGTCTTCATGACCTACGACGACATGGTGCTGAGCGACCGCGAGCTCCTCGACGTCTTCGCCGTGGCCAAGGCCGAGAACGCCCTCGTGATGGTGCATGCCGAGGGCTTCGATTCCATCAAGTTCATGGCCGACGGGCTCGAGGCCGAGGGCAAGACGGCCCCGGCCTTCCACGCGGCCGCCCGCCCCGAGACGGTCGAGCGCGAGGCCACGCACCGCGCCATCGCGCTCGCCGAACTCGTCGGCATCCCCATCATGGTGGTGCATGTGTCGGGGCGCGACGCCATCGAGCAGATCGAATGGGCGCGTCGGCGCGGCCTCACGGTCCATGCCGAGACCTGCCCGCAATATCTGGTCCTCACCGCCGCGGACCTCGACCGGCCCGGCACCGAGGGGGCGAAGTTCGTATGCTCGCCGCCGCCGCGCGACGCCGCGTCCCAAGCGGCCATCTGGCGGGCGCTCGCCGGCGGCGCCTTCCAGACCTTCTCGTCGGACCATTGTCCCTTCCGCTACGACGATGCGGCCGGCAAGACCGGGCCGGCGGCGCGGGCCTCGTTCCGGGCGGTGCCGAACGGCATCCCGGGCGTGGCGGCGCGGCTGCCGATCCTGTTCTCCGAGGGGGTCGTCAAGGGCCGCATCACCCTGCAGGACTTCGTGGCCCTGACGGCCACCAACCACGCCCGCATGTACGGCCTCTACCCCCGCAAGGGCTCGATCGCGGTCGGCGCCGACGCCGATATCGCGCTGTGGGACCCGGAGCGGCGCGTGACGCTGACCCAGGCGCTGATGCACCACGGCAGCGACTACACGCCCTACGAGGGGCTGGAGGTCACGGGCTGGCCCGTCACCACCCTGGTGCGGGGCCGCGTCGTGTTCGACGGGGGCCGGCCGACGGCCGAGGCCGGCCATGGCCAGTTCCTGCCGCGCGGTGCCTCGGGCGGCCTCTGAGGCGGCCGCGCCTCAGCCGGCGAAACGCGCGATCGAGAAGCCGGACACGTCCCGGTCGGTCGCGCCGCGGTCGACGAGGTCGGCGGTGATCCGCCCCACGATGGGCCCGAGCGTGTAGCCGTTCGACGTCACGGCATGGAAGAGCCCGGGCACGCGCGGATCCTCCCCCAGGATCGGCGCGCCGTCGATGTCGATGTTCATCGCCGCCCAGGAGCGCACGACGTGCAGGCGGTCGAGGCAGGGCACGACGCGCTGAGCCACCCACAGGTTGCCGGCGAGGCTCGCCAGCAGCGGACGGGGGTGGCCGTGGACGGGATCCAGCCCCGCCGTCCATCCGCCGCCGATGATGAAGGCGCCGTTGCCCGCCTGCTTCAGCGTGAGATGCCGGTCGGCATGGGCCACGAGGTGCCGAAGGGTCGGCGCCGCCGCTTCCGTCACCACCATCTGCAGCGGCGCGCCGTGGACCGGCACCGCGACCCCCAGCATGCGGCCGACCACCGCCGCGAAGGCGCCCGCGGCATCGACGATGCGCCCGGCCCGCACGGGTCCGCGGGCCGTCTGCAGGCGGAAGCCGCTCCCCTCCCGCGCGATCGCGCTCACGCCCGCATGGCGCAAAAGGCGGGCCCCGGCGGCCTCGGCGGCGTCGAGGATCGCCTGCGTGGCGACGAGCGGGTTGATCTTGCCCTCGGCGGCGCAGTAGGCCGCACCCAGGAACCGCTCGGACAGGGCCGGTTCGCGCTGCCGCAGCGCCGCGGCTCCGATCAGCTCGGTCTCGACCCCGTGCGCGCGCTCGACGGCGGCCTTGGCGGCCAGGAAGGCGAGGTCGCGCTCGGTCTCCGCCACCATGAGGCCGCCCGTCACCGCCATTTCGAAGTCGGCGCCGAGCTCGTCCTGGAGGGCCGCCCAGAGCGCGATCGCGTCGCGCTGCAGCGGCAGGGTGCGGGCGGCCGGGCCCGCGACACCCGCGGCCCGGGCACCATGGTCGAAGCTGAGCAGTTGGGCGTGGAGGCTGCCGGCATTGCCGCCCGACGCGAGGGCGTTGGGCTCGGACCGCTCGATCACCAGCACGTCGCGGCCGGCGCGGGCCAGGAACAGGGCGGTCGAGAGGCCCGCGATGCCGGCACCGATCACGGCGACATCGGTGTGCCGCGGCGCCCCTCCGGCACCGTCGCGGTCGTGCCAGGCCGGCAAGAGGCTTCGCCGGTGCCCGCTCCATTCGGGCTGTTCCGCCGCGAGCGCCAGAACGGGCACCGGCCGCAGTGGCGCCTGGGGGGCGAAGCCGGCGCGCTCGTCGTCCGTGGGCGCTCCGAGCAGAACGGCCAGCCCGCCCGCGCAGTAGCGGCCCTGGCAGCGGCCCATCCCGGCGCGGGTCAAGCGTTTCAGCGTGGGCAGGTCGGCGACGGCATGGCGGGCGATCGCGCCGCGGATCTCGGCCAGCGTCACGGCTTCGCAGCGGCACACGAGGGTGGAGGCATCGGCCCGCGCGAGGTCGGGCGCGGGGGCCGCGAAGACCCGCCACAGCGCGCCTTGGAACCGCTCGTGCCGGGCGAGGCTGCGCCGCAGCGCGTCGTCGCGTCCCGGCACCGCGTGGCCGAGGTCGCGCGCCGCGGCCCGGCCCGCCAGCTGTCCTTCGGCTTCGGCCACGCGGGCGCCTCCGAAGCCTCCGGCCTCGCCGGCGACGAACACGTCGGGCAGGGAACTCCGGCCGTCGGGGTCGCGCAGGATCCTGAGGCCGCCGCGTCCATCCGGCACCCGGCGACACCCGAGGAGGCGCGCGAGCTCGTCGGACGGCGAGAAGCCCTCGCCCAAGGCCACGATCTCGGCCGCGAGCGAGACCGCGGCGCCTCCGCCCGCCGCGCCGCGCGATGCGGACGCCGCTCGCCCGGTCGACGCCATCGATGCCGACGACGCGGCAACCCCAATGGACCGGCACGCGGGCGGCGCGCAGCCGCGCCAGGGTCGCGGCTCCCACGAGGGCCAGCTTGGGATCCGCCCGCAGCAGGGCGAGGCTCGCGGCCTGCGCGGGGGCCGCCGCAGCCTCGACGACGCCCACGACATGCGCGCCGCGCCGGACCGCCTCCGCGGCGACCTGGAGGTTGAGGGGTCCGTTGCCGGCGACGAGGATGCGTCCCCGCGGCACCGCGCCGTCGGCGCGCAGCATCGTCTGCAGCGCCCCCGCCGTCAGCACGCCGGGCAGCGTCCAGCCGGGAAGCACGGGCGCCCGCTCGAAGGCGCCCGTCGCCACCACGAGGACGCGCGGCAGCAGGGTCAGGCCGGCCCCCTCGCGGAGCGCCGCGATCGCCAGGCGGCCGTCGGGGCGCCGTTCCGCGCCCCACACCGCCGTGCCGTCGAGGAGCTCGACGCCGGCCGCGAGGGTGCGGGCGATGAGGGCCGCGCCCGCCCGCGCCTGCGCGTCCATGCGCCCGCGCTCGGCCTCGGTCGCGGGCTGCTTGTAGTACTGCCCGCCCGGCGAGACCCTCTCGTCGACCAGGATCACGCGCGCCCCGGCGCCGCGCGCCGCCAGCGCGGCGGCCAGCCCCGCCGGCCCGGCCCCGACGACCAGCACGTCGCAGGCCCGCTCGGAGGGAGCGGCGGCCGGCATCGGCCAGCGGGCGGAGCGCCGGGTCGAGGGGATCGGGCCGGAGCGGCTGGCGGGTCACGACGAGGCCGTCCCGCGCCTTGGTCATGCAGGCGCGCCGGCCTGCGCAGCCGTCGACGACGACGAGGCAATCGTGGCACACGCCCATGCCGCAGAAGGCGCCCCTCGGCGCGCCGTCCTTGCCGGTGCCGAGCCTGAGTTCCCCGGCCGCCGCGAGTGCCGCGGCGAGGCTCTGGCCCGGCACGGCCGCGATCGGGCGGCCCTCGAACGTGAAGGCGGGGCCGTGCGGCGCGTCAGGCACCGCCGCCGAACCTCAGCCCGAACCGGCTCACCAGGGCCGCCAGGGCGGCATCGGCCTCGGCGGGCAGCGGCATGCGGGGCGGGCGCGGCAGGCCGACGTCGAGCCCCATGTGGCCGAGGAGCGCCTTCGAGGCCGCGACATAGCGCTGGCCGCCGACCGCCTCGATGATGGGCAGCCAGCGCAGGTAGAGCGCATGCGCGTCCTTCACGCGGCCCTCGTCGGCCACCAGCGAGAAGAGCGTCGCGAGCGGTTTCGGGGCGACGTTGGAGGCCACCGCCACCCAGCCCTGCGCGCCCTCGACGAAGCTCTCGAAGCCGAGGATCCCGCCGAACACCGTCATGCGCTCGCCGCACAGGCGGATGATGTCGCGCACCCGCGTCACCTCCAGGGTGGATTCCTTGATGTAGCGGCAGTTCTCGCATGCGGCGATGCGCGCCACGAGCTCGGGCCTGAGGTCGACATTGGCGGTGGCGGGGTTGTTGTAGACCATCACCGGGATGCCGACGGCCTCTCCGATGGTGCGGTAATGGCGCACGAGCTCGTCGTCGGTCGGCGTCGAATAGAAGGGCGGGATCACCATGACGCCGTCGGCGCCGAGGGCCTCGGCCTGGCGGCTCAGGCGCACCGCCTCGCGCGTGTCCTCGGCCCCGGTGCCGATCAGCACCGGCACCCGGCCGGCGGCGGTGCGGACCACCGTCTCGGCCACGGCGACGCGCTCGTCCTCGGACAGCGACAGGAACTCCCCGGTCGAGCCGAGCGGGATCAGGCCGTGGATGCCCTGCGCGATCTGCCAGTCGGTGAAAGCCGCGAGGGCCGGAAGGTCGAGGCCGCCGGCGGCGTCGCCGGGCGTGATCATCACCGTGTAGGTGCCGCGGAAAGTCTTCGTCATGAGGGTCTCTTCGGGGTCAGGCGTCGGCGCGCATCGCGAGGGCGGCATCGGCCCGTCCGAACCGGCGTTCGATGCGGTCCTGCACGAGGCTCCAGGCGGTGGTCAGGGCGAGGTAGTAGAGAGAGGCGACGGCGAAGAGCTCCAGCACCTCGAACCTGTCCTGCACCAGCTCCTGGGTGCGGCGCAGCAGTTCCTCCATCGAGATGACGGAGGTGATCGAGGTCGTCTTGAGCAGCCCGTTCACCGAATTGCCGAGCGGCGGCAGGATGACGCGCAGGGCCTGGGGCATCACGATCAGCCGCATGATCTGCCAGTCCCGCAGGCCGAGCGCCCGACCGGCGCCGGTCTGCCCCTCGGGGACGGCGGCGAGGCCCGAGCGGATGATCTCGGCGAGGTAGGCGGCCTCGTTCAGGGACAGGCCGATCAGCGCCGAGGCCACCACCGAGAACTTCAGCCCGAGCTGCGGCAGGCCCGTGTAGATGACGATGAGCTGCACCAGCAGCGGCGTGCCGCGGAAGAACCAGATGTAGAGCGCGGCGGGCATCGACAGCCAGCGTCGCCGCGAGCGGCGGAGCAGGGCCAGGGCGAACCCGAGCACGAGGCCGAACGTCATCCCGGCCGCCGTCAGCCACAGCGTCGCCCAGGCGCCGGCGAGGAGGTAGGGGCTTGCCAGATATTCGAGGAACCCCGAGCCGTCCCAGGCCCTCACGGCCCGCGCCTCCGCGTCGCCCTCAGCCCGTCGGCCCCGCCACGGCGAGCGTCTCGACCGGCACCACGCCGTATCGGCCGAAGAGTTCGGCGTAGCTGCCGTCGGCCTGCATGGCCTTCAGCGCCGCCAGCGCGGCCTCGGCCAGGGGCCGGCTCTTGAAGGCGAGCGCCACCGGCGTCGGGTAGAGGCCCGAGATGGCGCGCTTGAAGTCGCCCCGGTCGGCATAGGCCTTGGCGACGCTGTCGATCGACGTCACGGCGTCGACCTGGCCGGCGCGCAAGGCCTGATAGGCGAGCGCGAAACTGTCGAAGGTCCGGATCGTCAGGCCCTTGCCGCCCTTCGCCCTGAGGTCGGCGTCGAGCGCCTTGGTCTTGCTCTCCTCGAAGCCGCCGATCTCGACGCCGACCGTCTTGCCGTCGAGATCCTGGGGCGCATGGACGGCGTCGGAGCCGCCGGGCGGCACCGAGATCGAGATGGCCTGGCTCTCGTAGGGGATCATCTGCATGATCTTGGCGCGTTCGGGCGTGAAGAAGATGCCGGTGTCGATGACGTCCCAGCGGCCGGACTGCAGGCCCGGCACCATGGCGGCGAAGTCGATCTTGACGAACTCCGGCGTGAGGCAGAGGCGCTTCGCGAGGTCGCGGCCGAGTTCGATCCGCATGCCGGCGAGGTCGCCCGACTTGTCGACGAACTGGAGCGGCGGCAGGGTCGGATTGGTGGACATGACGAGGGTGCCGGGCTTGATCAGGTCGGCGTCCTTCACGCCGGGCGCACAATCGGCGGCGCGGGCCGGCATCGCGAGCGGGAGGGTGGCCAAAAGCAGCAGCGTGGCCGAGAGCAGCGCCGCCATGGAAATCCGGATCCGCATCGCCCACCTCGCCTTCGTGTCCCGTTCGGTATACCGTCAGGATACATTTCCTGTCCGGCGGCGCAAGCCTTGGCAGCGTCGGCCGGGCGCGGGTAGACCGCCATGGCGGGACGATGGGCGAGGAGCGCGCATGACAGACGGCGTGACCAGCCGGGCACCGGGGCCGACCAACCTCGGCAGCCTGGCCTATACGGCGCTGTCCGACATGATCCGTCACAAGCGGCTCCGGGCCGGGGACGCGATCGTGGAGGCGCGCCTCGCCGAAACGCTGGGCGTGTCCCGCACACCGCTGCGCGAAGCCCTCCAGCGCCTCGAGGCCGAGGCCATGGTGGTGCGCGCGGGACGGTCCTTCGTGGTGCGCCGCGTCGACCTCGGCGAATATCTGAGAAGCCTGAAGGTGCGGCTCGTGCTCGAACCCGAGGCGGCGGCGCTGGCGGTGGGGCGGGTGCCGGGGGCACAGCTCGCGGCGGTGCGCGGCGAGATCCTGCAGCTCCTCGACGCCACGACCTACCATACGGACGCGCATTGGCGCTCCGACGACAACCTCCACGCCATGTTCATCGATCATTGCGGCAACGAGGTCATGGCCAGGATCCTCAAGGGCCTGCGCGCCACGACGCGGCTCTTCGAGATCGACAGGCTCAAGGAGCGCCTCAAGCCCGACTCGCGCGAGCATCTCGCCATCGTGGACGCCATCCTGGCGGGGGACGAGGTCGGCGCGCGCCGGAGCGTGGCGAACCACATGCAGAGCCTCATCGACTTCGCGATCGACGCCGTCCGCTGAGCCGGAGGGCGCCGGCGATGGCAGCATGGCGCCCAGCGCTCCTCACGCCCTCGCGACCCTCTCGGAAGTCTTCCATGTAGGGGATGGTGGAAGGGATCCCGGAACGGTGAGGTGCGGGTGGTCGAGCGCACGCCCGATGGCTCATGCAGGCCATGCGAAGCCTCCTCGACCTGTTCCCGCCGGGAGCGTCCGTCAACGACGTCGCCGCTGCAGGATACGAAGCAGGCTGACGGGATTTCGCTCTAGGTCGAAAGATTCAACGACACGCGTTGCCGGCGCTCGGCCTCGGCTGTCGATCCCCGGTCCACCACGAAAAGCCTGTCACCGGGGGCAAGCCGGCGCTATGTCGGGCCTGCCCGGACAAATCAACCGGTTGTTGTCGGCGCCGGTTCGGTTCCAGGGGCTTGCGTGGGCGCCGGCAGCCCGTCGGGTGCGCGGCAGGAGAAGACCATGGCTCGGCGTGTCGATCTGCCCCTGCACCTGTCGAGCGCGCTCAGGCGGGCCTTCAGCCAGTTCCTGGCGCTGCCCTTGGCGGTCGTCACCGGCTTCGTGGTGCTGACGGCCGCCATGTACCAGGCCGATCGCGCCTGGTCCGCCGGTCGCGTGCCGGCAGGGTTCGCCTGGGTGGATGACCTGCTCGGCGACAGCACCTCCCTGGCGACGCTGCTGTCCACCATAGCCTCCAGCATCATCACGGTCACGTCGATCACGTTCTCGCTGCTTCTCGTCGCGCTCCAGCAGGGTTCGTCGACGCTCACCGCGCAGGTCACCGACCAGTTCCTGATGCGCAAGATCAACCAGTTCTACTTCGGCTATTTCGTCGGCCTGTCGCTCTTCGTGCTGTTCAGCCTGGCGACGGCGAGCGCCATCCATCGGCCCGTGTTCGGCACGATGCTGTCCATCGTCCTGACCAGCGTCGCGCTCTGCATGATCGTCGTGATGATCTACAACACCATCGATCAGATGCGGCCGTCGCAGATCATCCGCACCATCCACGGCCATGTGCTGCGCGCCCGCGCCGCCGAGATCGCGGTCCTGTCGACCACCCGCCGCGCTCCCCGGCCGGGCTGGGCGGTGCTGACGACGCTGCGGTCGCGGGAAGCCGGGCACATCGGGGCGGTGGACGTCGCGGGCCTCAAGACGGCGATCCGGGCGCTCGGCTGCGGCGAGATCGAGGCCCAGCTCGTCGCGCCCCTGGGGCGCTACACGGGTTTTGGCGACCCGGTCGCGATCCTGAGGGCGCCGGCCGGAACCCGTCCCGAGCCTGCGCTGCTGGCGCGGCTCGAAACGGCGGTGCTCGACGCTCTGACGTTCAGCGACGACCGGGACCTCCGACAGGATCCCGCCTATGGCATCGACCAACTGGCCAATATCGCCTGGACGTCCGTCTCGACCGCCAAATCCAATCCCAACCCCGGACAGGCCGTCGTCCAGAGCCTGCGGGATATCGTGTCGCGCTGGTGTGCCGATGGCGGCGAAGCGGCCGAAGACCCTGAGGCCATCCTGGTCCTGGCGGACCTCGCGCTCGACGAGGCCCTGACCGCCCTCGAGCAGATCATCCTCATCTCGTCGGAGTCGCTGCAGGCCCAGACCCTGGCCGACGCGCTTCGGACGGTCTCGATCCTGCTCTCGACATCGCGGGGGCGGTGTCGTGCGCGCCTTGGAGACATCGTCGGCCGCGCGCTGTCGAGCCTCGGGGAGCATGTGCTGACATCCAGGCTGGAAGCGGCGCTGGACGAACTGGCCGCGGCCCTGGACGCCGATGGGCAGGGCCGGCAGGGCGACGCCGTCCGGACCGCGACGGCCGACATGCGGGCGACGCTCGGCGTCCTCAACTCGCGATCGACACGGGTTCCCGAGCGGGGTTGAGTGGCACGGCCGCGGACAGGATCGCGCGGCTGACCGCATCGGCCATCCCCACCGAGGGGGCGCGACAGACCTCCTCCCGCGCGCCTCGCGGTGCTCGAGGCCACGCATGGAGGGCCACGGCCCCTGACGGGCCGCCATCGGACTGCAATCAAGGGGGCCTGGATGGTTCCCCCGACGCCGAGGCCGCGCCACGCTTCGATGCAATCGGAGTGAACTTCGCCCGGTCAGCAGCGTGACGGCATCTTGCGGCAGCGGTCGAGGCGAGTGCGCTGGCGCTGCTTCATGTTGCCGGCCCGCGTGCCCTTCATCACGAGGGCGGCCTCGGTCGTCGCAGCGGTCGACGGCGAGGCGCTGAGCGCGAGGGGACGGGCAGGAGCCGCGATGGCCGCACCGGTCAGGAGAAGGCCGGCGGCGCAGGCGACGGAAACGGCGCGAGACAGGACGATCATGACTGTTCCTCTTGGTTGCATGGTCTGATCTAGGACCGGACGGACGCTCGCCAAGATCGAGTGCCGTTCTTGGTCGACCCCCTCTCGCCTCCGGGACAGGTGGCCTGGCTCGCTTCGACGGTCATTCGCATCGTAGACGTCGGTCGGGGTCCGGCCGGAGGCGTTACGACCGACGCGCGCCGTCCTCTGCGGACCGCCCCTCCCGGCCTTGCCGAGGCGGAACCGGCCCGGCTCCGGGAGGGCATGACGGCCAGGCGATGCCGACGCAGCCCGGCGGCCGCACGTCCTTCCGAGACGGCACGTGGCATCAAGGGGTCACCCACGCGTCCTCCGCCGACTGGATCTCGATGAACACGCGTTTGACGGCGGCATGCTCCTGCTTGAGGCGTCGTTCGATGCGCGTGGCAAGGCGTTCGGCCTCACCGCCGCGAAGATCATCGGCGATGTCGAGGCTGAGGTTGACCAGGATGTCCGCTGGACCGAAATGCTGGGTCAGCACCTCGTTGACGCGGCGCACGGCCGGCTCGTCCCGCGCGATGGCCGCGAGGGATGCGACGAGGGCCGGATCGGCAGCCTCGCCGATGAGCAGGCCGTGCGTTTCGAACATCAGCAGTCCCGCGACACCCAGCAGCACGAGGCCGATGCCGATCGACGCGGCGCCGTCGAGCGCCTGGATCTCGAGCATGTCCGAGAGGGCCACGCCGACGATCGCCAGGAGCAAGCCGGCGACGGCCGCGGTATCCTCGGCCACCACGATGAAGAGGCTCGGGTCTTTGGACCGCCGGATCACCGCGATCGGCGAGCCCGAACCGGCCGGCACTGCCGCCCAGGCCTTGAACAGCGAGTAGCCTTCCGCCGCAACGGCGAAGACCAGAATGACGAGGTTCACGGCCAGACCCGGCAGGCGGAACCCGAGCATCGTCACCTCGCCCATCGCCTGCGGATGGAGGATCTTCTCGTAGCCCTCGTAGAGCGAGTAGACCCCACCGGCAACGAAGATCAGCACAGCGACCACGAACGAATAGAAGTAGATCTCCCGTCCGTGACCGAAGGGGTGCCTGGCATCGGCGGGCTTGGCGGCCCGGTTGAGCCCGAGGAGCAGCAGGCCCTGGTTGGCCGTATCGACCACGGAATGGACGCCCTCGGCCAGCATCGCGGAACTGCCGGTCAGCCAGGCGCCGACGAACTTGGCGCAGGCGATCGCGAGATTGCTCGCTGCGGCCGTGATGATGGCGCCGGTGCTTTCAGCCATGCCCGTCCCGTTCCTCGCGATCTGCCGCTATCGAGGTCCATGTCACGCGCGATGGTGGCATCGGGTTCCGCCGGGGCCGGCACGACAGGGTGGGCATCTCGCGAGCGGCGCCATCGGGTCGGCATCGCCGGAGCGAGTCGATCCCTTCGGTCCTGATCCCGGCCTTCGAGGTGGCGGACGCGTGCCGGTCATGCAAAGTGACCCTGGTCCTCCCCGCCGTTTCCGTGCTGAATGCACGTCGGCGAACGCGAGGCACGCCCCATGACCGCGAGTCGAACGACCTCAACGCCGCCGGCCGGCCACGACCCTGGCGAAAGGTCCGAGCGCACCATGCCGAAGGTCGAGGACACCGGGCCGGGCGTCCCGCCCGGGCTGCATGGCGCCGTGTCGCCTGAAGTGACGATCGATCTCGCCGATCCGTCCACCGACCCGTGGACGCGTCAGGCACAGACCTTTCCCGTCCTCACCGCCGACATGGTGCGGCGCATCGAACCCTTCGGGCTGGTGAACGCCTTCGAGAAGGACACGACGCTGTTCGCGCGGGGCGATCGCGACGTCGACTTCTTCGTCGTGCTCGACGGGTCGGTGTCCATCGTGGCCGAGGACGTCCGGACGGGGCCGACGACCCTGGTCACCTACGGCGCCGGGCAGTTCACCGGCGAGCTGAACCTCTTCAACGACCGGCAGATGCTGGTCGGGGGACGGGCAGCGGCCGGGACGCGCCTGATCAGGGTCGCGCATGCCGATTTCCGCCGCCTCGTCTCGGCCGAGCCGGACATCGGCGAGATCGTGATGCGTGCCTACATCCTCCGTCGGGTGGGGTTCATCCGCCATGCCCAGGGCGGCGTGCTGCTCGTCGGCGACCGCCGGGACGGCGACGTGATCCGCCTGCGTCGGTTCCTGACGCGGAACGGCTACCCCCACGACGTCGTCGAGGCCGCCGAGGCGGAGGGGATCGCGCTCATCCGAGACTTCGGCCTGGATCCGGACCGGCTTCCCGTCATCGTGGCGCCGGGCCGACAGGTCATCGCCAACCCGTCGAACGCCGAACTCGCTGAACGGCTCGGCCTGACCGAGGCCCTCGATCCCGCGACGGTCTACGACGTCGCCGTCGTGGGTGCGGGGCCCGCGGGCCTCGCGGCCGCCGTCTATGCGGCCTCAGAAGGCCTCGCCACCATCGTCATCGAGGCCCTGGCGCCGGGTGGGCAGGCCGGCACGTCGTCCAAGATCGAGAACTACCTCGGCTTCCCGACCGGCATTTCCGGCCAGGCCCTCGCGGGCCGGGCCCAGGTCCAGGCGCAGAAGTTCGGCGCCCACCTCTCCATCGCCCGCACCGTGACGGCGCTCGATTGTTCGGCGAGCCCGTTCGCCCTCGCCCTCGACGACGGCGAGACCGTCCGCGCCCGGTCCGTCGTGGTGGCGACCGGCGCACGCTACCGCAAGCTCGACCTGCCGCGTTACGCCGATTACGAGGGCCAGGGCATCCAGTATGCCGCGACCGCCATGGAGGCCCAGCTCTGCGCGGCCCAGGAGGTCGTGGTCGTCGGCGGCGGCAATTCGGCCGGCCAGGCCGCGATGTTCCTGTCGCGCAGCGCCGGCCACGTCCACATCCTGGTGCGGGGCGCGGGGCTGGCCGAGACCATGTCCCACTACCTGGTCCAGCGCATCGCAACCTCGCCCGCCATCACCCTCCATGCCCAGACCGAAGTGACGGCCGTTCACGGCGACCGGCATCTGCGCGCCGTGACCTGGACGAACAGGACCACGGGCATGAGCGAGACACGGCCGGTCGGCGCCCTCTTCGTCATGATCGGGGCGGACCCGAACACCGAGTGGCTGCAGGGGTGCCTCGCCCTCGACGATCGCGGCTTCGTGCGCAGCGGCGTCGGCGAGGCCGGGCAAGCCGCCACGTCGGTCTTCGCCACCACGCGGCCGGGCGTCTTCGCGGTCGGCGACGTCCGCTCGGGCTCGGTGAAGCGCGTCGCCTCCGGCGTCGGCGAAGGCTCGGTCGTGGTCCACGCGATCCACGCGTTCCTGCACCCGGTCCCCTGCACCAGGGTGGCGTCGGAGCCCAGCGCCGAACGGGAGCACGGCCCAAGGCCCGCGGCTTAGTTCCGCCAGCGCGCTCCAGGCCATACACTGCCGAAAGGAAAGCCCGTCTTAGTCTTTCGCGCGTCTAGCTGTGACCGATCCCGACCAGCGAGGTGCTCGGCCATGGATGTTTCAGGTCATGTCGTCACGCTGCTGCTGATCATCTCCGTCGCGGTCAACCTGTTCCAGGCAGCGCTGACGCGAGGGCGCAGGCTGACGGATCTCGAGGCCAAAGTTCGGTTCCTGCTCGACAGGTCCGGCGCGGACTACGATCCGGTTTCGGCCATCACGCCGGCGTTGCGGGACGCCGTCGCGGCGGGCCGGACCATCGCGGCGATCAAGCTCTATCGCGACGTGACGGGGGCCTCGCTGAGGCAGGCGAAGCAGGCCGTCGAGCGCATCGCGTCCTGACCGGGCGGCGCGCGTCGCCGCGTCACACGATGGCCTCGGCCTCCATCTCGACCCGATAGTCCCCGACCAGGCGAGACACTTCGAGCAGGGTGTTGGCGGGCCGGACGTCGCCGAAGGCGCGGCCATGAGCGCGCGACACCGGTTCCCAGTCGTCGGCGTCGGCGAGGTAGATCCGGGTGCGGACCACGTCCGCCATCGAACCGCCCAGCGCCGCCAGGCTGGCGGCGATCTTGTCGAGGATGAAGGTCGCCTGGCCGGCCGCATCGCCCGGGCACACGACGTGTCCGCTGCCGTGCGTCGCCGTCGTGCCGCTGACCAGGATGCGGTCGCCGACGCGCGTGGCGCGGGAATAGCCGGCGATCGGCTCCCAGACGCTGCCCGAATCGACCCGCGACCGCCCTGCCCGTCCCGGCACGGGCTCGGCCGTGAAGAAGGTCGGCACCGCGGCGAGGTGATGGCTGAGGTCGCCCGAGGCGGTGAGGAAGGGCGGGCGGCGATATTCGTCGCCGCAATCGCCCGGGATGGGTCGTGCGGCCGCGAGGGCGAGGTCGAGAGCGGCGCGGTCCCGGTCGTCGAAAGCGAAGGCGAAGGCGCGGCGATTGTCGTCCCGGTGCTGGTTCTCGCCCAGCCGCGCGCCGACGATGACGGCCGCGACGGCGGGATGGTCCAGCACCCATCGGGTCGCCACATTGGCGATCGACACGCCATGGCGCCGCGCCACGCCGCCGGCGGCGGCAAGGATGCCCTGGAACACGGCCCAGCCGCCGATCGAGTCGACGAAGCGCTTGTATTTGCTCTTGCTCCAGTCGGACAGCGCCGCGGCGTCGGGTTCCGGCACGCCGAGCCAGCGCTCGGACAACAGGCCGCCCGCCAGGGTTCCATAGGCCAGCAGCCTCACCCCGCGGGCGAGGCAGAAGGCGCTCATCGCGCCCGCGGCGCGCCGGTCGAGCAGCGAGAAGGAGACCTGGTTGGTCAGGACCGGCACGCCCTGGCCGACAAGGACGTTGAGGTGATCGGTGTCGAAGTTGGTGGTGCCGAGCTGTGCGATCGAGCCCTTCGGCCTTCAGCGCCGCGAGTTCGCGCGCGGCGTCGAGATAGGCCAGGTGCTCGAACGTCCACCAGTGGAACTGCAGGAGGTCGATGCGGGGGACCCCGAGCCGGAGCCGCGAGCGCTCGATGCCGGCCCGCACGACCTCCGGCGTCATGGGGCCGGGTTCGGGGCACCATTTGGTGAAGGCGCGCGGGCGCCCGGCCTCCTCTGGGGCGGAGCGCGAGAGCAGCCGGCCGGCGATCACTTCGGCGCTGCCGTAATGATCCGCCATGTCGAAGGCGTCGAAGCCCGCCGCCGCATAGGCGGCGAGCGCGTCGGCGCCGCGCGCGGGATCGAGCGGCCCGCCCGCGCGCTCCTGGTCGGCGACCTGCCACAGGCCGGTGACGATGCGCGGGATCGTGAGGTCGGGCGCGAGGGCGACGCGGGGCAGAGGAGACATGGACGACAGGCGCTCGGCGGTCCCGCTCACTGGCCCGCGATCTTGGCCTTGAGGGCGTTGACCGCGTCGGTGCTCATCTCCCCCGTGGTGGTGACCTTGCCGTCGGTGATCTTCCACAGGCGGAACGGACCCGTGATGTCACCGAACGTGTCGAAGCTCACCGGCCCGATGACGCCCTCGTAGCGGACCGGCTTTCCGGCCTTGATCAGCGCCAGCGCCTTCACGAACTCGTCCTTGCCGGCGCCGACCGGCGTGCCGGCGGGATCCGTCACCTTGAAGATGGCATCGCGGATGGCGAGCGGCGCCGTCGAGCCCGCCGCCGCCACGGCGAGCCCCACGATGGCGCCGGCGTCGTAGGAGCGGTCGGCCGCGGGGTTGGCCGGATCGAGACCCGAGAACGCCTTGTAGGTGTCGTCGAAGTAGCGGGTCGAGGCGGTCGGGCTGGTCCCCGACGAGGTGCCGTAGGCGTCGTTCAGGTATTGCGCGCCGACGCTGGCGATGAAGTCCGTGCTGTTCATGCCGTCGTTCAGCAGGAACTTCTGCGGGCCGCCGCCCGAGATCCAGGCGCGGGCGATGGTGGCGCCGTCGACCGGCGTCGAGACGAGGTAGAGCCCGTCGGGTTCGCCCGCCATGGCGGCGGTCGCCTCGGAATCGTAGCTCGGCTGCTTCTCGTTATAGGCCGTGGTGGAGGTGATGGTGCCGCCGAGCGCCTTGTAGGCGGCCGAGAACTCCTTGGCGAGGTTGACGCCGAAGTCGTTGTTCACGGCCACGATGGCGAGCTTCTTGAACCCCTTGTCGACGGCATAGCGGGCCGCCGCCACGCCCTGGAGGGCGTCCGACGTGATGGTGCGGAAGAAGATGCCGTTGGTCTTCCCCTCGCGCCCGAGCTGGGTGAGTGTCGGCGACGACGAGGCCGGCGACACCTGCACCACCTTGGCGGGAGCCGTGACGGCGGTGAGGATCGGGATCGTCACCGACGAGATGATGCCGCCGATGATCACCGGCACGTGACGGACCGCGACGAGCTGCGTCGCGGCATCGACCGCCAGCGTCCCGGTGCTGTGCGAGTCCCGCGTCTCCGCCACCAGCGCGCAGCCCTGGGCGCCGCCGGCCGCGTCGATGTCGCGGAAGGCCATCTCGACCGATTTGGCGCCGGCCTGCCCGTATTCGCCGGCCGGCCCGGTGAGCTCCATCACCACCCCGATCGGGATCGTGCAATCGGCCGCGCGGGCCGGCCCGGCGGCGGCGAGGGCGGCCACGAGGGCGGCGACGGAGACTGACGGGAGACGGGCCATGGACGAGGGATCCTCAATGCGGGGCGGCGTTCAGGTTATATTTCATCACGGCGCCGTGGCGACCGGTCCGGTCGCGCTCGAGCGCATAGGGCTCTCCCTCGGGTCCCTGCCGGCGTGCCAGCACGGCGTCGAGTTCGGCCCCGTCCTGCGCCGTGAGCCGGAGGTCGCCGATCGCCGCATTGGCGCGCGCGTGGTCGGAACTCCGCCCCCCCACGATGACGGCCGTGACGCCGGGCCGATCGAGGACGAAACGGCTCGCCACCGTGGCGATATCCACGCCGTGCCGGTCGGCAATGGCGCGGCAGGCCCGGAGCAGCTCCTGGAACAGGGCCCAGCCGCCGAAATCGTCGATGATGAGCTTGTATTTCGTCAGGGAACGGTTCTCGAGCGGCGCCGTCGGCTCCGCCTGCCCGAGCCAGCGGTCGCCGAGGAAGCCGCCCGCGACCGTGCCGTAGCAGAGCAGCCCGACATCGCGCGCGGCGGCAGAGCGCGGCGAGGCCGGTCTCGGGCCGCCGATCCAGCAGGGAATACTGCGTCTGCATCGACACCAGGGGGATGCCGGCGTCGAGGATCGCCGCCGTGTGGCGGCGTGTCGAAGTTGGTGCCGCCGAGGAGGTGGATCTTGCCGGCGCGCACGGATCTCGTCGAGCCAGGCGAGGGCCTGGACGAGCACCGGGCACCGCGTAATCCCACCAGTGGAACTGCACGAGGTCGAGCCGTTCGACCCCGAGCCGCCGCAGGGACTCGTCGACGATGCGCTCGACGTCGGCTTTGGCGAGCGTGGGCAGGCGGTCGAGATCCGGCACGAGCTTGGTGTGGACCTTGAGGGCGCGGGCCGCCTCGGCGCCGCGCCGCTCCGAAAGCCGCGCCCGGAAGGCGCCGATCATGGCCTCGACGCCCGTGTAGATGTCGGCGCAATCGAAGGTGGTGAGGCCGGCGTCGAAGGCGGCCTCGAGGGCGTCGAGCGCCTCGGCGCCGCTCGATCGCCCCGTGGCCGCCCGCGAGCTGCCAGTTGCCGCGGATCACGCGCGAGACCGCGTAGCCGGGGCGGAGTTCGGCCTGCGCGATCATTGCGCGTCCCGGCCCGGAAGCGGCACGGCCGTCGTGGCGGCATGGCTGAAGCGCCGTGTGCCGGTCCGGCTGATCCGCAGGCGGCTGCCGCAGTTCGGATCCGGGCAGGCGACCTCGGCATCGCTGGTCATCCAGTCGTTGGCGTGGCTCGGGCGCTGCTTCGCGGCGAGGAGCGGGAGCACCGCCGCGAGGGAATAGATCGAGATCCCCTGGCCGGGCGGCAGCGTGAGCATCTCGCCGCGCAGCTCGAAATGGTCGCCGGGCTTCGCGCCGCAGTGGATCGGGACGCCCTCGGGCACGATCACGTCGACGCGCAGGTCGAAGAGGTCGAATCCGTCGTCCACCACAAGCCATCGCCTCGCCGCCGTCGGAGGATTGCATAAGCTCCCGCGCCGCAGCAAAGATCAAGCCATGCTGCCCCTGTCCTCCCCCGCCCGGTCCGGGCCCGAGCCCGACGATTCCGTCGCGCTCCTCGACGTCGCCGCGGTGGTGAAGCGCTTCGGCGGACTGGCGGCGGTCGACGGCCTGTCCTTCGCGGTGCGAGCGGGCGAGATCGTCGGCCTCGTCGGGCCGAACGGCGCCGGCAAGACCACGATGTTCGACCTCCTGGCCGGCAGCCAGCGGCCGACCTCGGGCAGGATCGCGCTCGCCGGGCGGGCGATCGACGGACTGCCGGCCCATGCCCGCATGGCGCTCGGGCTCGGCCGCACCTTCCAGATCCCGAGGCCGTTCGGCTCCATGAGCGTGCTCGACAACGTCATGCTGGGCGCCCAGGGCCAGCGGGGAGAGAAAGTCTGGGCCGAGCTGGCTCGAGCCCGGCCGCGGTCGCGGCGCCAGGAGCGCGAGATCCGCGACCGTGCCATGGCGCAGCTCGACTTCGCCACGCTGGCGCATCTCGCCGCGCGCGCCCGCGCAGGTGCTCTCGGGCGGCCAGCGCAAGCTGCTCGAACTCGCCCGCGTGCTGATGGCCGAGCCGAAGCTGCTGCTGCTCGACGAGCCGGCGGCGGGCGTGGCCCCTGCCCTGCTCGACCTCATCATCGACCGCATCGCCGCCATCCGCGACCGCGGCGTCACCCTGCTGCTGATCGAGCACAACATGGACATGGTGGCACGGCTCTGCTCGCGTGTGCTGGTGATGGCGCAAGGCCGGCTGCTGACCGAGGGAACGCCCGCCGCCGTCGCCCGCGATCCCGCCGTGATCGAGGCCTATCTCGGCGCCGCCGCCGCATGAGTGACGCGTCTCAGGCCCTGCTCGTCGCCGATGCCGTGACGGCGGGGTACGAGCCGGGCGTGCCCATCGTCAACGGCGCCTCGCTCCGGGTCGCGGCGGGCGAGATCCTGGCGGTGCTCGGTCCGAACGGGGCCGGCAAGAGCACCTTCGTCAAGGCTATCGCGGGCCTCGTGCCGATCGCCGGCGGCATCGTGCGGCTCGGCGACCGCCGACATCACCCGCATGCCGGCGCATCGGCGCCTCGCCGCGGGCCTCGCCTTCGTGCCGCAGACCGAGAACGTCTTCGCGAGCCTCAGCGTCGCCGACAATCTCCGGATCGCCGGCGACCGGCTCGCCGACGCCCGTGCCGCCCGGCTCAAGATCGCCGAGCTCTACGAGCGCTTCCCGGACCTCGCCCGGCAGCGCGGCCTCGACGCCGGGCGGCTGTCGGGCGGCCAGCGCCAGATGCTCGCCGTCGCCCGCGCCCTCGTGGTCTCGCCCCGCGTCCTGCTGCTCGACGAGCCCTCGGCCGGCCTGTCGCCGAAGCTCGTCAGCGAGGTCTTCGGCAATCTCGCCGCGATCCGCGCCACGGGCGTCGCCATCGTGCTGGTCGAGCAGAACGTCCGGGCCGCGCTCGCCATCGCGGACCGGGCGATGGTCCTGGTCGAGGGCCGGAACCGCCACGAGGGAGCGGCCGCGGGCTTCGCCGACGATCCGGTCGTGGCGGACCTGTTTCTCGGCGGAGGGCGGCCAGGCCGGGCCAGGCCCACGGGTCCGGACCGCGGAGCCCGCCGATGACCCTCCAGTTCCTCGTCGACGGTCTCGTGGCCGGCACCGTCATCGGGCTCGGCGCCGTCGGGGTGACGCTGACCTATGCGATCCTGCGCTTCGCCAACTTCGCCCATGGCGAGTTCATCTCCTGGGGCGCCTATCTCACTCTGAGCCTGTCGGCCCTGCTCGGCCTCGTCGCCGGGGGGCCCGGGACGCCGATCGGCCCGTTCTCGTTCACCTGGCCGATCCTCGGCGCCGGGCTCGCCGCCCTGGTGTCGACCGGCCTGCTCGCGCTTGGCGCTCGACCGCGTGCTGTTCCGCCCCCTGCGGCGGACCGGCGAGGGGATCGTCGCCGTCATGGCGAGCTTCGGCGCCTCGCTGGCGCTGCGCAGCCTGATCGAGGCGATGTTCTCGTCCCGCCCCGCCTATCTCACCCGCGCGCTGCAGATCGCCAGACCCCTCGGCCTCGGCACCCGCATCACCCCGAACCAGCTCGCCGTCCTGGCGGCGTCGGCCGTGCTGGTGGTCGGCGGCCCATGTCGTCCTCACCCGCACCCGCATGGGCCGCTCCATGCGGGCGGTCGCCGAGAACCCGAGCCTCGCCGGCGTCAACGGGATCGATGTCGAAGCGCGTGATCCGGGTCGACCTGGCTGCATCGGCGGGGCGCTGGCGGCGGCCTCCGGGCTCGTGGCGGGCCTGCTCGTCCAGATCCGCCCGGCGATGGGCTTCGACCTGCTCCTGCCCCTCTTCGCCGCCGCGATCCTGGGCGGCATCGGCTCGGTGCCGGGCGCCGTGCTGGGCGGCCTGATCGTCGGCCTGTCGGAGGCCGCGGCCGTCGCGTTCGTCGGGGCGCAGTGGCGCGGGGCCGTCGCCTTCGCGATCCTCATCGCCGTGCTGCTGGTGCGCCCGAGCGGCCTCTTCGGAGGACGGAGCCGATGATCGACCTCCTCGGCTATGCGGCCTTCTTCGGCACCACGGCGCTGACCTATGCGGTGATCTGCCTGGGCCTCAATCTCCAATGGGGCCAGACGGGCCTGTTCAACGTCGGCGTCGCGGGTTTCGTCGCCATCGGCGCCTATACGTCGGCGATCCTGACGACGCCGCCGGGCGCGCATCTCGGCGGTTTCGGCCTGCCGATCGCGGTCGGATGGGTCGGTGCCATGCTGGCCGCCGCGGCCGCGTCGGCCGCCGTCGGCGCGCCTGACGCTGCGGCTGCGGGCCGACTATCTCGCCATCACGACCTTCGGCATCGCCGTGACGGTGCAGCTGGTCTGCCTGAACAGCCAGAGCCTCACGGGCGGCCCCTTCGGCATCGGCTTCATCCCGCGCCCCTTCGCGGAGCTTGCCGCACGACCCGCCCAGTTCAGCCTCGCGCAGTTCGGGCTCGCCGCCGCCGTCACGGCGCTGGTCTACGCGGCCCTCCAGCGGCTCGCTCGGCAGCCCCTGGGGGCGCGTGCTGCGCGGCATCCGCGACGACGAGGTCGCCGTCGAGGCGCTGGGCCGCAGCGTCGCCGCGTTCAGGCTGCAGTCCTTCGCGCTCGGCGGCGCCCTCATGGGGCTCGGCGGCGCCATGCAGGCCCATGCCATCGGCTTCATCGCGCCCGACGACTACCTGCCGGCCCTCACGTTCCAGGTATGGACCATGCTGATCGTCGGCGGTTCGGGCAGCAACGCCGGCGCCGTGCTCGGGGCCGTGGTGATCTGGGCCCTGTGGAGCGGCTCCGGCGCGGCCGTCACGGCACTGGTCCCGCCGGACCTGCAGGCGCGCGCCGCGGCGCTGCAGCTCGTCGCCATCGGCACGGTCCTGTCGACGGCCCTGGTGCTCCGACCGCGCGGCCTCCTGGGACGACCGGTCGGCCGGCGTTGAGCCACGGCGCGCCGTCGACGTTCGAACGGCCCCGCTCCCGGTTCACCGTCGGGACATGACGGCCGGAGCCCGCTCAGTCCCGGTCGGGCGCGCCGAGCGGGAAATAGGCGCGGTAGGGTCGCGCCGCCTCGACGCAGCGCGCGACCGACGGGCGGGCGAGCAGGCGAGCCCGATAGGCTTTGAGCGTAGCGTGCCGATCGGCGATCGGATGCGCCCAATCGGCGTAGAACAGCGAGGGGGCGGCGGCGCAGTCGGCGAGGGTGAAGGCCGCCCCGCACGCCCAGTCGCGACCGTAAAGGTTGCCGTCGAGCCAGGCGTAGATCCTGTCGAGAGCGGCGCGGGCGCGCTCGACGCCGTAGGGGTCGCGGTGCTGCTCCGGGCGCAGCGCGTCGTCGACCAGCACACTCATGACGTTCATGACGTAATTGTCGAAGACGCGATCCATCATCCGCACCTCGACCGCCGCCACGGGATCGGCGGGGATCAACGCGACCGGGCCGGGGTGGACGGCTTCGAGATATTCGATGATCGCGGTCGCCTCGAACACGGCGGCGTCGCCGTCGACGAGCAGCGGGAACTTGCCGGCGGCCGAGCGGCGCGACAGTTCGGAGCCATTCTCCGGGTGGTCGGGACCCAGCATCCGGAACGCGAACGGGATGTCCTTCTCGGAGAACGCGATCTCCGCCTTCCACGTGTAGGACGAGAAGGGGTGGCCGAAAAGCTGCGCTACCATGTTCCGTCCGTGATCCTGGTCTGCCGTTCGCGCTCGCGCTCGCTCTCGCTCGCGCCGAAGGACCCTCGTTCGACCCGGCCGGCGGGTTCGTAGGTCGCCATCACGGTGCCCCGCGGCGAGACCCGGTGATCGACCAGCGTGAGCGTGCCCGGCGGCGTCCCCTCGCCGAACAGCCGCTTGCCGCGGCCGAGCACGATCGGGAAGGTGTAGAGCACCAGCCGGTCGAGCAGGCCGGCGGCGAGCAGCGCGGGGTAGAGCGTGCTGGAGCCCTGGATCAACAGGTCGGGACCCTCGCCCCGCTTGAGGGCCGCGACCTCGTCCATGCCGCGCAGGCGGTGGCTGTTCGCCCAGGGTAGCGGTCGCGCGCCGCCGGTCAGGACATATTTGTTGGCCGCGGTGAACGCCTCGCCCATCGCCGCGCCCTCGCCGTCCGCGTAGGGCCAGTAGGCGGCGAAGATGTCGTAGGTGCGCCGTCCGAGCAGCAGGTCGTAGGGCTGCGAGAAGAACGTGCCGACCGCCGCACCGACCTGATCGTCGACCAGGGGAAACATCCAGCCGCCGTGCGCGAAGCCGCCGGTCGGGTCTTCGGAGAGCCCGCCCGGCGCCTGGACGACGCCGTCGAGCGAGACGAACATGCCGCCGATGATCCTACGCATCCGCCGTCTCCCCGGCGCGCGCGCGTTCGATGCCGGCGATGTCGATCCGCTTCATCCCCATCATGGCCGCCATGGCGCGCCGGGCCGAGGCTTGGTCGGGGTCGGACAGGGCGGCGATCAACGCGCGGGGCGTGATCTGCCAGGACAGGCCGAACCTGTCCTTGCACCAGCCGCACTGCGACTCCGTGCCGCCGCTTCCGACGATCGCGTTCCAGTAGCGGTCGGTCTCCTCCTGGCTGTCGGTGTAGACCTGGAAGCTGATGGCTTCGTTGAAGGTGAAATACGGGCCGCCGTTGAGGCCGATGAACGGCGCTCCCAGCACCGTGAAGGCGACGGTCAGCTCTGCGGCGGGTTTGTCGGGACCGGCATCGGGCGGCGCGGCGCGGGCGGCCACGTGGCTGTCGGGAAAGACCGAGGCGTAGAACTCGGCCGCCTCGCGGGCCTGGCCGTGCTCGAACCAGAGGCAGGTCGCAATCTTGGTCTGCGTCATCGTCCGCTATCCCCCGCCGTGAAGATTGCCCAGTGCATGCGACAGGCCCTAGGCCCGGGCGGCACGCGGGACGTCGTAGACCGCCAGGTGATCGGCCATCGCCTTCCGGTGATGACGCCGGCCCTCTCCCCGCGCCACATAGGCCTGCAGGCGCGGAAACCCGTCGAGCACGCCGGTGCCGCGCAGCCCGCCCAGGACGGAGATCATCATCAGGTCGCCCACGGTGAAGGCGACCCCGTCGAGCCATTCCTTGTCGCCGAGCGCGGCCTCGAGGTCCCCGAGCCGCACCGACAGGTCCTCGACCACCTTGTCGTGGCGCGGTCCGGACCAGTCGCGATCCGCCTCGAACACGTCGTTGATGGCGAGCGCCATGACGAACGGCTCGACCGAGTTCAGCGCCGCCGTCAGCCATTGCAGCGCCTGCATGCGCAACTTTGCGTCGCTGGGGATCAGCTTGCCGGACCGTTCGGCGATCCTGAGCACGATCGCGCCGGACTCGAAGATCGAGACCTCCTCATCGCGATAGGTCGGAACCTGGCCGAACGGCTGCAGGCAGCGATGCGTCGCGCACTTCACATCGGGGACGAGGACGACCTCGTAGGGCTGCCCGACCTCCTCGAAGGCCCAGCGCGGGCGAAGATCGCGCACGAAGCCGCGGGCGAATTCGGGCACCCAGGCCAGGGTGGTGATGGTGGGGAGCTCAGGCGTCATGTGCGGCCTCCGGGGCGAAACGCCGCTCCAACTTGTCGAGTGCGCCGTTCCATCCCCAGGCGTGGCTGTCTCGCGACGCGTCGGTCTCGAGCCGGTCGTGGGTGAAGGTCAGTTCGCTGCCGATGGAGATGGGGCGGACATCGATCTCCACGCGGGATTCCTTGCCGGCCTCATCGGCTTCGCCGCCCTCGGTCCAGCGCCAGCTCATCACCAGGCGCGTCGGCGGCATCACCTCGATATACTCGCCGCTGCTCTCGTGCTCCGTGCCGTCCAGCATGCGAAAGCGCACGCGGAAGCGGCCCCCGACGCGGATGTCGGTTTCGGCGATCAGCACGGGCCCGTCGTCCGGGCCCCACCAGCTTCGCAGACCGTCCGGCGTGGTCAGGGCATCGAAGACGATCGAGGGGCGGGCCGCGATGCGGCGCACAAGCGTCAGGCTGGTCATGGATCCTCATCCGGTGGGGCGGCGGCACGAGCTTGGGCTTCCATCGTCTCGGCATGGGCGGCGAGGCGGTCGAGCCGATCCGACCAGAACCGTTCGTACCGGCGCAGCCATCGCATCGCCTCCTCCATCGGTCCGGCGGAGAGCGCGACCGCGACGGTGCGCCCCGTCTTGGTCCGGCTGATCAGTCCCGCGTCGGACAGGACGTCGAGATGCTTCATCACCGCCGGCAGCTTGATGGTGAAGGGGCGCGACAGCTCGCCGACCGACACGCTGCCCTCCTGTTCGAGGCGCATCAGGATCGCCCGGCGCTTCGGGTCGACGAGGGCCGCGAAGGTGCGATCGAGGACTGATTCTGAAAACTTCACCATGTGGTGAAGTGATAAGGGGTCCGCGACGGCCCCGTCAAGGATGATTCGTGGCGGGGAGGGTGCCGCAAGGTTCCGCCGGGACCGCGATGAACGGCGGCCCGCGCACCATAGCGCGGGGGCGGTTCCGCGGCTCGGCGGCGTTGACGTAACTGTCACCGACAATGCGAACAGAGTCCCTAGCCGCTCCGCGCCCTGCTATCCGCGGACGACCGCCCGTCTGACGCAATCTTAACTGTGTACTCAACGCTATAGCGCATCAGGATCGCGGCGATGCGGCAGGGGAACTCACCGCTAAGCCAAATTTAAGACTCGCAACTCATGCTCTCCACCTGATTTCAGGACCACGCAGACGTAGAGCTGATGCGTTCCCGTCGGCTTTGGGGGGGCTTTGAGCATGTCACCATCCATCCCCCTGGCCAGGCCAGACGAGGAACGGAGCTTCGCCATCAAGCTCATGGAACACTTGATCGTTCCCACGTTCGTCATCGACGTGAACTCACGCGTCCTCGTCTGGAACAAGGCCTGCGAGCGCCTCACGGGCGTTCTGGCGAGCGACGTCCTGAACACCTCCGCTCACTGGACCGCCTTCTATTCCGAGCAACGCCCCTGCCTGGCGGACCTCCTGGCGAGAGGCGATTACGCATCGATCAGCTCGCTTTATGCCGAATGGGACGGATATGGCATGAGCGACTTCGGCGTCTCCGCCGAGAACTGGTGCGTCATGCCCAAGCTGGGTCGGCGGCTGTATCTCGCCATCGACGCCGGTCCGATCTACGACGAGGCGGGTTCGCTCATCGCCGTGGTCGAGACGGTGCGGGACATGACCGCCAACCACGAGCAGCAGCGGTCCTTGGAGACGCTCGCCGCGCGGGACGCGCTGACGGGCCTGGCGAACCGGCGGACGTTCGACGACACCCTCCTGGCCGAAGTCCGCCGCGCGTGCCGGGCCGGCTCTCCCCTGTCCGTCCTGATGCTCGACGTCGACTGTTTCAAGAGCCTCAACGACACCCACGGGCACCAGCACGGAGACGAATGCCTCAAGGCCGTCGCCCAGGCGGTGCTCTCGGCGCTGCGGCGGGCGGGCGACATCGCCGCGCGCTACGGCGGAGAGGAGTTCTCCGTGATCCTTCCCGACACGGACCAGAGCGGTGCGGCAATCATCGCCGAGCGGATCAGACAGGCCGTCGAGGATCTCGGTCTCCGGCCCGGGGACTCCGCCGTGGCGCCGGTCGTCACGATCAGCGTGGGGGCGGCGACGGCGACGTCCGACAACCTCGACATGGCGGAGCTGCTCCAGAGCGCCGACGCGGCCCTGTACCGGTCGAAGCGCGAGGGCCGGAACCGCGTCACGACGGCGGAAGTCTCCTCGACCTTCATGTTTGCCTGACACGCCCCGCCCGGGCCTCACCTGCCGCCGGCCCCGATGACCTGACCGGCCGCGCCCGGCCGTCTGCGATGCCGGCCGGAGGATCCGCGCCGGCGTCGGCGCTGACCGGCGCGCGCCCCTCCCGACATCGACCCGGCACGGGCCGGCCGCGCCAAGCTCTCGTCACCGGCACGAAAGCTTCGCCTGCCCGCCGTTGCGCGGGGTGACGTCCGCCGACGCGCTTGAATTTGATACTGCAAGGTATGCGTCCGCGCGCGGACGGCTCGGAGCCACCACGAGCGGCGTTATGCTTGCCGAAGGCCTGGCTGATCACGGTCAACGACAAGGGCCATAGGGAGTGCAGCGCATGAAGCAACTGCTTTTGGCCGGAGTCGCCATTGCCGGCTCGTTGATCGGAACATCGGCGATGGCAGCCGATGGCGACATCAAGATCGGGCTGATGACCACGCTCGAAGGCACCTACACGGTGCCGGGCCAGGATGGCCAGCGCGGGTTCGAGATGGCGCTGAAGGAGCACAACAACGCCGCCGGCGGCAAGAAGGTCACCTATGTGGTGGCCTCGACCGACGCCTCGCCGGACTCGGCCGTGCGCGCCGCGACCAAGCTGGTCCAGCAGGACGGCGTGTCGATCATCGTGGGTCCGCTGTCCGGGTCGGAGGGTCTGGCGATGCGCGACTTCGCCCGCCAGCATCCCGATGTGACCGTGATCAACGGCATCTCGGGCGCGCAGGAGACCACCATGGTGGATCCCGCCCCGAACTTCTTCCGCTTCAACATGGACGGGGCGCAATGGGGCGCCGGACTCGGCGACTATGTCGTCAACAAGAAGGGCTGGAAGACGGTGGCGACGCTCGCCGACGATTACTCGTTCGGCTACACGAACTTCCTCGGCTTCGCGCTCGGATACTGCAACGCCGGCGGAAAGATCGAGAAGCGCTTCTGGGTGCCGCTCGGCACCAAGGACTTCGCCTCCATCATCTCCGCCCTGCCCGACGACGTCGATGCGATCTTCCTGGGCCTCGGCGGCGGCGACGCGGTGAACTTCCTGAACCAGTACCAGCAGGCCGGCGGGTCCGCGCATCTGATCGGCGGCACGATCATGGCCGACCAGTCGGTGTTCGCCGCCAAGGGCAATGCCAAGAAGGCGCTGGTCGGCACGCCGTCCTCGGGTCCTCAGGCGGACACGTGGGACGACCCCGCCTGGAAGGGCTTCGTGAAGCGCTACCAGGATGACTTCCCGGCCGACCAGCGGTTCGCATCCCCGTCGCTGTTCGCGGTGGGCTACTACAACGCCGCGACGGCCACGCTGAACGCGCTCGACGCCGTCAAGGGCGACCTCGGCGGCGGCCAGAAGGCCTTCCGCGACGCACTCGCCAAGACGGACCTCAAAGCCCCCAACGGCGAGATCAAGCTCGACGAGAACCGTCAGGCCATCGGGACCAACTTCGTGACCGAAGTGGCCGAACAGCCGGACGGCAGCCTCGCCAACAAGCTCGTCACGGTGGTGCCGAACGTCACGCAGACGCTGGGGCTCGACAAGGCCACCTTCGCCAAGATCGGCCTGCCGAGCCGTGACGTTCCCGAGTGCAAGAAGTACCAGTGACGAAACACCGGATCCGCATCGGGGTGCCGATGCGGTCCTGTCGCGCGCTTGGCCGGGGTCACCCGGCCATCGCCGCCGACCGTCAAGGTCTTGGACTGTCCCATGATCCGGCCGACCCAACGGTCGGCTTGACTCGTGCGGTGATTGGGCCTTCTCTCGCACTGTCGACACTGCACGGATGATGCGGGCGGCAAGAGGAAACGCGGGGGTCGACGAGGTTCGAGCGAGGCCCTGCTTGTAACGAGGGGCGATGTGCCGCCTGTGTGATGGTCGATATGCGGCTGCACCAGTGGAGCGCTCCCTCGCCGGAGGGGTAATGAGCACCGCTGTCGCCGTGCGCCATGGTCGTTTCGGCCGTGCTGCGCTCTATCAGCTGAACAAGGCCTTCCTGACGCATGCTCATCGGGAAGCTCATCTCACCTTCTACGTGCGCGGCCGGCCGGCCAGGATCACGGTCTCGGACCTGCCGGTCAGGCTCGACCGTCTGACCGGAGCCGCCATCGATCCGTGGCAGCCGCACAGCTACGATCCGGCCGAGGTCGACGAGTGCACGCTGGCCCTCGTGCTCTACGTCAAGCCGCAATGGACGGCGGACGAGAGCCTCAGCGGCCGCGACGGTCTCCGGTTCGGCCGGACCATCCTCGAAATGACGCCGCGGATCCAGGGGCTCGTCGACCGCATCGTCGCCCTCATGCTCGACGAGCCGTCCTACGGCGGCTTCGACCGGCATCTTTGCGACCTCGTCTGCGCCAGCCACGAACAGACCTGGGAGGACCGGCGGAAGCCGACGACCTGCGACCAGGCGACCCTCTATCGCGACTTCCGCATCCGCAACTCCCTGCGCCTGATGCAGGCGCGCATCGCCGACGAGCTCGCGATCGACACCATCGCGCGCGATGCGGGCTTGTCGCGCCCCCACTTCTACAAGCTGTTCCGCCAGCATGTCGGCCTCACCCCGAACGTCTACCTGAACACGCTGCGCATGGAAGCGGCGATCGACCGGCTGACCGGCACGCCCGACCCCGTGACGGCGATCGGGCTCGACCTCGGCTTCGCCTCACAGGCCAGTTTCACGCGGTTCTTCACCACCAACGTCGGGGTTCCCCCGAGCGACTACCGGCGCGCCGCATGCTGCCTCGCATGAGCGGGGCGCGACCCCGGCGCGCGACCGCGTCAAGATGTTCGGGCCCGGATCACGCAAGCAGACTTTGAGGTACGCGGCCGCGCGGCTCCCGTCCTAGACTTTGCAACGTGATGTCCGAACAGGTCGGACGAGATGAGACGGCCCGATGTCCATGCGTGATGGTCTGCGCCTCTGCTCGACGCCGGACGCGGTCGCAACGCGCGAGAGAAGGCGCGGCCGATGACGGCGTTCGTGTCGCGCCATCCCGTCTGGTCCCTCGTCGTCTTCGTCGCGGCCGCCGTGTTGCTCTGGGCCATCGTCGCGGCCTGGCCGCCCGGCATGGTGGCCTGGGCCGGATCCAAGAAGATCTTCCTGAACGCGCTGTTCAACGGCATCACGCTGGGCGGCCTCTACTTCCTGGTGGCGAGCGGTTTCACCCTGATCTTCGGCCTCATGCGCAACGTCAACCTGGCGCACGGCTCGCTTTACATGCTGGGGGGCTACATCGGTTACGAGGTGTCGGCGGTCACGGGATACTGGCTGCTGAGCTTCATCGCCGCCTTCGTCATCGTGGGGGCGCTCGGCATCCTGCTCCAGCTCTTCGTGTTCCAGCGCATGGAGGGACAGGACCTGCGCCAGACCCTGGTGACGATCGGCATCTCGATCGTCCTCGCCGACCTGATGCTCTGGGTGTGGGGCGGCAACTTCTACCAGATCCTGGCGCCGGACTGGTTGTCCGGCCCGATGAAGCTGCCGCTCGTGACGGCGGTCAAGAGTGACGGCGAACCCGTCTACCTGACCTATCCGGTCGTCCGGCTCGCGGTGTTCGGCGCGGCCGTCGTGCTCGGCGTGGCGGTGTGGCTCGCCCTCAACAAGACCAGGATCGGCATGCTGATCCGCGCCGGCGTCGACGACCGCGACATGCTGTCGGCGACGGGCGTCAGGATCCAGCGCGTGTTCATCCTGGTCTTCGCCTTCGGCGCGGGCCTCGCGGGCCTCGCCGGCGTCGTCGGCGGTACGTTCCAGTCGATCGCGCCGGGCGAGGACATCCGGTTCCTGCTCGCCTCGCTGGTCGTGGTCATCGTGGGCGGCATGGGCTCGATCCCCGGCGCCGCCCTCGGCGCTCTGATCATCGGCCTCTCGGAGCAGTTCGGCTCCGTCTATTTCCCGACCTATGCGGTGGTCCTGACCTTTCTCATCATGGTCGTCGTCCTGGCGTTCCGGCCGCAGGGCCTCGTGGCGAGCGGGCGGACGTGATGCGCCCGGCCGCACGAGACGTCGACAACCCGCTGCACCGGGCGAGGACCAGGGCGAATGGAGTGGCGGTCGCGCCCGCGCGGGACCGTCTGCCGGCCGTCGAGGCAGGGCGTGTGGCGGAGAGCGGCGTGCCGGGCCCCTATTGGGTGGTCGGCGCCCTGCTGGTCCTCGCGCCCCTGTTCTGTTCGCATTTCGTGCTGCTGCAGATCCTCGGCTGGGCCATGATCCTCGGCATGATCGCGCTGAGCCTCATGTTCCTGGCGGGGTACGGCGGCATGGTCAGCCTCGTGCAGCTGACGATCGCCGGCATCGCGGGCTATCTCACGGCGATCCTGGGCAGCAGCGCCGTCGGCACCATCAGCCTCAACTGGCCCTGGTGGCTCGCCGTGCCGGTGGCGCTCGTGGTGGCGGTGGTGTTCGGCACGCTCGTCGGCGCGCTCGCGGTGCGCACGGCGGGCATCTACACCATCATGATCACGCTCGCCATCGCGGCCGCCTTCTTCTACTTCGTCCAGCAGAACTATGCGGTGTTCAACGGCTTCACGGGCTTCAACGCCCTGATCCCGCCGGTCTTCCTGGGGGTCGACTGGCACAATCCGGTCGCGTTCTACTATCTCATCCTGGTCTGCGCCGCGGCCGCCTACCTGGCAGTGCTGTATATCGCCCGCACGCCCTTCGGCCTGGCGCTCCAGGGCGTGCGCGACAACGCCCGCCGGATGGCGGCCCTCGGGTTCAGCGTCACGGTCCATCGCGTCGCCGCCTACAGCGTCGCGAGCCTCATCGCGGCCGTGGCCGGCGTGCTCCTGGTCTGGCTGAACGCCCAGGTGTCGCCCGGCACCGTGGCGGTCGGGCCCGCCATCGACATCCTGATCATCGCGGTCGTGGGCGGCATCGGCCACCCGGTCGGGGCTTTCGTGGGGGCGCTGATCTACGTGGTCCTGCGGACCTTCGCGCTCGACGCGCTGGTGGCGGTGGGCCTGTCGGGCGAGCGGTTCCAGCTGCTGATCGGCCTCGGCTTCCTCATCATCGTGTTCGGGTCGCCCGATGGGCTCCTCGGCCTCTGGACGAAGCTGCAGCAGCGCTCGCAGCGGTCCGCCGTGCCGCGGGCGGAGGCGCCGAAATGAGCGCCGTCGCCTCCCGCTCGGTCGCCGACCGGCTGTCGTCGGCCGGCACCGCCAACGCGCTGGAACTGCGCGGCGTCACCAAGCTCTTCGGGGCCCTGGCGGCCCTCACCGACGTGTCGCTGTCGATCCGCCCCGGCGAACGGCGCGCCGTGCTGGGCTCGAACGGCGCCGGCAAGACGACGCTGTTCAACTGCATCACGGGCGACTTCCTGCCGAGCTCGGGCACCATCCGGCTGTTCGGCGAGGACGTGACGCGCTTCCCGGCGCACGAGCGGATCCGGCGCGGCCTGCGCCGCACCTACCAGATCTCACAGCTGTTCCCCGGCCTCTCGGTCCGCGACAACGTCTACCTCGCATGCTGCGGCGTGTCGCGAAGCCGGCTGTCCTTCATCCGCCCGCGGCCCGACGATGCGCTGATGGCGGCCGCCGAACAGCTGACCGAGGCCGTGCACCTCGCCGACGCCAAGGACGTCAAGGTCGCGGTCCTGTCCTACGGCCAGCAGCGTCAGCTCGAGATCGCGCTGGCGCTCGCCGGCGCCCCGCGCTTCGTGCTGTTCGACGAGCCGGCGGCGGGCCTGTCGCCGACCGAGCGGCGTGACCTCGTCGACATCCTGACCAACCTGCCCGGCCACATGGGCTTCATCATCATCGAGCACGACATGGACGTCGCGCTCCGGGTCGCCGAGCGCGTCACGATGATGCACAACGGCCGCATCTTCAAGGAAGGCCTGCCCGAGGAGATCGAGGCCGATCCGGAGGTGCAGGCACTGTATCTCGGAGGTGGACATGCCTGACCGCGCCCCCACGCGCCGGGCAGCCGGATCTCCGCCCCCCGCCGGGGGCGGCGCGCGGGCGCCTGCGCTCGAGATCCGCGACCTCCACGTCCATTACGGCGCCTCGCATGCGGTGCAGGGCGTCGACCTCACGCTCAACGGCGGCGTGCTGTCGGTCGTCGGGCGCAACGGCATGGGCAAGACCACGCTGTGCAAGGCCATCATGGGGCTCGTCCCGGCCTCCGGCGGCTCCATCCGCTTCGCCGGCCAGGAGCTGCGCGGCCTCGCGCCGGCCGACGTGGCCCGGCTCGGCGTCGGCTACGTCCCGCAGGGACGGCGCCTGTGGCGCTCGCTCACGGTCGACGAACACCTGCGGCTGGTCGCCACCAAGGGCGGCGGCTGGACGGTCGACCGCATCTACGCGACCTTTCCCCGGCTGGCGGAACGCAGGACCAACGGCGGCGCCCAGCTGTCGGGCGGCGAGCAGCAGATGCTGGCGATCTCGCGGGCCCTCCTGCTGAACCCGCGCCTGCTCGTGATGGACGAGCCGACCGAGGGCCTCGCTCCCGTCATCGTCGCCCAGGTGGAGGAGATGCTGACGCGCCTCGGCCAGGACGGCGACATCGACGTGCTCGTGATCGAGCAGAACATCGGCGTCGCCACCGCGGTCGCGGACCGCGTCGCCATCATGGTCAACGGCCGCATCAACCGCGAGGCCGACGCGGCCGAACTGGCCGGCGACCGCGACCTCCAGCAGCGCCTGCTCGGCGTCGGCCGCCACGCGCACGACGACACGCCGGCGCCCGATGCTGCGGCCGGACCGCAGGCCGCGCCGGTGCCGACGGGCCCTCGCAAGGTCTACATGTCGAACCCGGTCCCTCCCACCCGCTGGTCGCGGCCCGTCCCGGTCCGGGTGATCGAGCAGTCGGCCCGCACGCTCTCGACGGTGTCGGCCGTGCCGGCCGGCGATGCCGAGCGCCGGTCCGCCGCGCCGCGGCGCGACGGCGCCGTGATCGTCGCCGGGACGCTCGACACCAAGGGGCCGGAGCTCCGCTTCCTGCGCGACCTGCTGAAGGCGCAGGGTCTGGCGGTGCGGCTCGCCGACGTCTCGACCTCGGGCACGCAGACGGGCGCCGACATCCCGGCGCATCAGATCGCCGCCTTCCATCCGCGCGGCCCGAGCGGGGTCTTCACCGGCGACCGCGGGGCATCGATCGCCGGCATGGCGGTCGCCTTCGAGGCCTGGGTGCGGCGCCAGCACATCGGCGCCATGATCGGGGCCGGCGGCTCCGGCAACACCGCCGTGATCGCGCCGGCCATGCGGGCGCTGCCGGTCGGCGTCCCCAAGGTGATGATCTCCACCGTCGCGTCGGGCGACGTCCGGCCCTACGTCGGCGCGAGCGACATCCTGATGATGCATTCGATCGCCGACGTGCAGGGACTGAACCCCATCACCCGCACCGTCCTGTCGAACGGCGCCCACGCGCTCGCCGGCATGGTGCGGGGGCGCCGCGAGGGCGCGGGCGAAGCCGAGCCCGGCGACAGACCCGCCGTCGGCATCACGATGTTCGGGGTCACGACGCCCTGCGTGCAGGCGATCTCCAAGGCGCTGGAGCGGGACAGCGACTGCCTCGTGTTCCACGCCACCGGGATCGGCGGGCAGTCGATGGAAGCGCTCGTCGAGGCGGGCCTGATCGGGTCCGTGATCGACGTCACCACCACGGAGGTCTGCGACCTGCTGTTCGGCGGCGTGTTCCCGGCGACCGCCGATCGGTTCGGCGCGATCATCCGCAGCCGCATCCCCTATGTGGGGTCGGTCGGTGCGCTCGACATGGTGAACTTCGGCGCGCGCGCGACGGTGCCCGACCGTTTCAAGGGCCGGCTGTTCTACGAGCACAATCCGCAGGTGACGCTGATGCGTACGACCGCCGCCGACAATGCGGCGGCAGGGCAGTGGATCGGCGAGAGGCTGAACCGGATGGAGGGCCCGGTCCGGTTCCTGCTCCCGCTCGGCGGGGTCTCGGCGATCGACCGGCCGGGCGAGATCTTCTACGACCCCGCGGCCGATGCGGCCCTGTTCGACGCCCTGGAGCGGACCGTCCGGGTGACGGGACAGCGGCAGCTCATCCGCTCGCCACATGCCATCAACGATCCGGCCTTCGCGGCCGAGGTGCTCGCCGCCCACCGGGCGATCATGCCCAAGGCCCGGGCGCAACGGCGACAGGGAGCGCACTGACCATGCCGGCTATCTCACGTCGGGACATCCTGGACCGCTTCAACGCCATGCGGGCCCGCGGCGAGCCGATCGTCGGGGGCGGCGCCGGCACGGGCCTATCGGCCAAATGCGAAGAGGCCGGCGGCATCGACCTCATCGTGATCTACAATTCCGGCCGCTACCGCATGGCGGGCCGGGGCTCGCTGGCCGGGCTCCTGGCCTATGGCGACGCCAACGCGATCGTGGTCGACATGGGCCGCGAGGTGCTGCCCGTGGTCCGGCGCACCCCGGTGCTGGCGGGCGTCAACGGCACCGACCCGTTCCGCGACATGGACGTCTTCCTGCCCGAACTGAAGCGCCTCGGCTTCTCGGGCGTCCAGAACTTCCCCACCATCGGGCTCATCGACGGCACCTTCCGGGCCAATCTCGAAGAGACGGGCATGTCCTACGGGCTCGAAGTCGAGATGATCCGCAAGGCGCGGGCGCTCGACCTGCTGACCACCCCCTACGTCTTCTGCGAGGCCGATGCCGCCGCGATGGCGCAGGCCGGCGCCGACATCATCGTGTGCCACCTCGGCCTGACCACCGGAGGCAGCATCGGAGCGCAGACGGCGCTGAAGCTCGAAGACTGCCCCGCCCTCGTCGACCGCTGGTCCGCGGCCGCGCTCGCCGTCAACCCCGACGCCTTGATCCTGGTCCATGGCGGCCCGGTCGCCATGCCGGATGACGCCGCCTTCATGCTGCGGACGGCGCGGCACTGCCATGGCTTCTACGGCGCCTCCTCCATGGAGCGCCTTCCGGTCGAACACGCGCTGACCGACCAGACCCGCGCCTTCAAGGCGATCGGTCGCGCGGGGAGCGGGGCGGGGTGAGCCCGACGACCCTTTTCCGTCCGTCCGCAACACAAGAATCATTCGGTCTTTGGAGGATACGATCATGACGGGGCAGATCATCGGCCAGCTGATCCTGTGGCTGATCCTCGCGGTCATCGTGATCGCCATCGTTTATTACGTGATGAACTGGCTCTACCGGCGGTCCACGAAGGAGATCGCCTTCGTCAGGACGGGGCTGTTCGGCGAGAAGGTGGTCATCGACGGCGGCGCCTTCGTGTGGCCGATCATCCACGACATCACGCCCGTCAACATGCACACGCTGCCGCTCGAAGTGGTCCGGGCCCGCGAGGGGGCGCTGATCAGCCGCGATCGCATGCGGGTCGACGTCACGGCCGAGTTCTACGTGAGGGTGCGGGCGACCCGGGAAGCGGTGTCGCTCGCGGCATCGACGCTGGGGCGCCGCACGCTCGAGGCCGAGAACCTGCGCGGCCTGCTGATCGGCAAGTTCGAGTCGGCCCTGCGCGCCGTCGCGGCCGAGATGACCATGGACGAGATGCATCAGGCGCCGAACCTGTTCGTCGAACAGGTCGGCACCATGGCGCAGCTCGGGCTGGCGCAGAACGGCCTCGAACTCGAATCCGTGGCGATCCTCGACATCGACCAGGCCGGTCTCGAATACTTCAACCCGTCGAACCGCTTCGATGCGGAAGGCCTGACGCAGCTCATCCAGACCATCGAGTCGCGCCGCAAGCTCCGCAACGACATCGAGCAGGACTCGGTGATCCAGATCCGGGCCCGGAACCTCGACGCCGAACGCCAGGCGCTCGACATCGAGCGCGAGAGCGAACACGCCCGCCTGGGACAGGAACGCGAGATCGAGTTCCGCCGCGCCCAGCAGCGCGCCGAACTGGCCCGCGAGCGGGCGGAACGCGAGACGGAGTCGGAGCAGGCCCAGTTCGTCGCCCGCGAGAGCATCGAGCGCGCCCGCATCGCCAACGATTACGCGATCGCCCAGGCCCGCATCCAGTCCGAGCGGGACATCCGCCAGCGCGAGCTCGACCGCCAGCAGGTCATCGAGACCGCCGAGATCGGCCTGCGCGAGCAGATCGAACGGGCCCGCATCCTGCAGGAGCGCGCGGTGCTCGAAGCCCGCATCGAGAACGAGAGGGCGACCGAGGCCCTGCAGATCGAGCGGCAGCGGGTGCTCCAGGCGGCCGAGATCGCGGCGACGGAATCGACCGAACGGGCGCGCATCGCCCAGGAGCGGGCCGTGATCGAGGCCCGGATCGCCCGCGACCTCGAAACCCGCTCGCAGGAGATCGAGCGCCAGCGCAGTCTCGACCGAGCCGAGATCGCGGCGCGGGAAGGCACCGAGCGGGCGCGCATCGAGCAGGACCGCGCGCTGGCCGAGGCGCGGATCTCGAGCGAGGAGACGACGCGCCGCCGCGAGATCGAGCGGAACACCTCCGTCGAGGCGGCCGAGATCTCGGCCCGCGAGGGCACCGAGAAGTTGCGGATCGCCCAGGCCGCCCAGGTCGACGAAGAGCGCATCGGCTCCGACCTGCGCACCCGCGCCCTGGAGATCGAGCGGCAGCGCACGCTGGAGGAGGCCGAGATCACGGCCCGGCAGGCCACGGAGGCCACGCGCATCGCCCGCGAGCAGCAGGTCGCCGCCGAACGGATCGCCTCGGACCAGGCGACCCGGCAGCTCGAGATCGAGCGGGAGCGGAGCCTCGAGGAGGCCGATATCGCGGCCCGCGAGGCGACCTCGACGGCCCGCGTGGCGCAGGAGAAGCGCGTGCGCGCGCTGGAGATCGCCCGCGACCGCGCCATCGAGGAGGCCGAGATCGCCTCCCGCGAGGCCCTCGAAGCGGCCCGGATCGCGCAGTCGGCGCGCATCGAGGTCGAGCGCATCGCCCGGCAGGAGGAGACCCTGCTGCGCGATGTCGCGTCGCGCGAGACCACGGAGACGGCCAGGATCGCCCAGGAGGCCAAGGTCAACGTCGGGCGCATCGCCACCGAACAGGAGGTCCGCAGCCGCGAGATCGCCCGCGCGGAGGCCGTCGAGGCGGCCGACCTCAAGCGCCGCGAGGCGGTGGAGCGCCAGCGCATCGCGGTCGACCTTCTCCTCGAGCAGAGCCGCATCGGCTCGCAGCAGGAGCGCGAGATCATCGACATCGCGCGCAAGCGCATCACCGAGGAGGCCGAGGAGGCCCGCGTCATCGAGCTATCGGCACGCCGCGCCGAGAGGGTCGAGGCCGACGCCCGCGTGCGCCAGGCGGAGATCACGGCCAAGCGCGACATCGATGCGACGGATGTCGGTCGCGAGCAGGCGCTCGACGCGGCCCGGCTCGAACGCCGCCGCGCGACCGAACAATTGGAGATCGCCCGCGTCCAGGCCCTGCGGGAAGCCGAGATCGCGTCCCACGAGGACATCGAGCGGACCCGCATCGTGTCGGAGCGCGGCCTCGACGAGGCCCGCATCACCCACGAGCGCGACCGTCGCCGCCTCGAGATCGACCGGGAGCGCATGGTCGAGCTCGCCGCGGTGCAGAAGGCGGTGGCGCTCCACCAGGCCTCGCTCGAGGAATCGGCCGCGCGCGCGGCCGCCGACACGGCCCGGGCGCGGGCCGCCGAGGCCGAGGAAAAGGTCAAGACGGCGCGCGAGGTCGAGGCGGTCAACCGTCGCCGCACCGTCGACGTCGGGGCGGCCGAGATCGCGGCCGAGCAGGAACGCATCATGGCCGATGCGGAACGCGTGCGCCGCGCCGTCGAGGCGGAAGCCCAGAGGCTCGTCAACGAGGCCGAGAACGTGCTCACCGAGCCGGCGCGCGCCTCGCTGTTCAAGCGCAAGCTGCTCGACAAGGTCGAAGGCATCGTGGCGGCTTCGGTCAAGCCGATGGAGAAGATCAACGACATCCGCATCATGCAGCTCGACGGCATCGGCGGGGGCGGAGGCGGGGGTGGCCGCAGCGCCACCGACGAGGTGATCGATTCGGCGCTCCGCTACCGCGTGCAGGCGCCCCTGGTGGACAGCCTCCTCGCCGACCTCGGCATCGAAGGCGGGGCCCTGTCCAAGATGGGCGGCCTCATCCGCGAGGCGAGCGACCTGCAGCGCATCGCCAAGGACGCCAACAAGGGCGGCTCGGGCGGCAGTGGCGGCAAGCCCGCGCTGCCGCAGGAGTGACGGACATGGCGCAAGCTTCCACCGGCCGCAGCCTCTCCTGCCCCGGCGCCCTCGGGCGCCGCGGCGGCGAGCGGCGGGCAACCCCCTCCCCCCGCAAGGACGACGTCTGATGGCCCGCGTCTTCGTCTCCACCGTCATCGCCGCCCCGACCGCCAAGGTGTGGGAGCGGGTCCGCGACTTCAACGGGCTGCCCAAGTGGCACCCCGGCATCCGCGAGAGCCGCATCGAGAACGGCGCGCCATCGGACCAGATCGGCTGCGTGCGCGACTTCCGGCTGCAGAACGGCGACCGCATCAGGGAGAAGCTGCTCGGGCTGTCCGACTACGATTTCTTCTGCACCTACACGATCCTCGAAAGTCCGATGCCGCTGACCGACTATATCGCGACGCTGAGGCTGACGCCGATCACGGACGGCGACCGGACCTTCGCCGAATGGACCGCCGAATTCGAGTGCGCGGCCGAGAATGCGGAGGCGCTCGTCACCGGCATCGGCGCCAACGTCTTCCAGGGCGGTTTCGATTCCCTCAAACGTCACTTCCCGGGGCGGTGACCATGACCCCCCGCCCGAACCCGCCCGGGCCACGCGCCGCGAGGGCCCGCCCATGGTGAAGATCGACAAGAGCACCGTGATCGACGCGCCCGTCGAGCGGGTCTGGGCGGTGCTGCGCGACTTCAACCTGCACGAGGCCTATCATCCGGCCGTGGCGGACAGCCGGATCGAGCGCGACCTGCCGTCCGACAAGGTCGGCTGCGTCCGCCGCTTCCACCTCCAGGACGGCTCGGAGCTCCGGGAACTCCTGCTGACGCTGTCGGATGCCGACATGGCGTTCAGCTACTGCCTGCTCGATACGCCGGTCCCGCTGCTCAACTACGTGGCGCATAATCGCCTGGTGCCGGTCACGGATGGCGACCGGACCTTCTGGCACTGGCACTGCAGCTTCGACACGCCGCCCGGCCAGGAGCAGGCGCTGTTCGAGGCCATCTCGACGGACATCTACGACGCGGGCTTCCGCGCGGTGCGGGCCCACCTCGGCCTGCCGGCGACGAACGAGGGAGGGGCCTGATGCCGGTGAGCGTGAAGACCTATGCGGGGCTCGACGAAGCCTCGCGCGCCCTGTCGGCGAGCCGATCGGCCCGGTTCTTCGGCGGCGGCACGCTCGTCATGCGGGCGCTGAACGAGGGGACGCAGGCCTTCGACACCGTGATCCGCGTGACGGATCCGGCGCTGCGGCAGGTCAAACCCGAGGGCGACCGCGTGACGATCGGCGCCGGCGTCACCATGGCGGACGTCCTGGCCAACCGCGATCTCGCCTTTCTCCACCCGGTGGCGCGATCGATCGGCGGTCCCGCCGTGCGCACCGCCGCGACGGTCGGGGGCAACCTCTTCGCGCCCTGCCCCTATGGCGACTTCACGGTCGCGCTGCTGGCGCTCGACGGCGCCGTCAACCTCGCGGGCGGCGGCCGGCCCATGACCCTCGACGCGTTCCTGACGGCGCGGGACCGGGAGCCGCGCGTCATCGTGGCCTCCGTCACCATCACGCGGCCGCGCGACCCGCAGGCCTTCCGGTTCCACAAGGTCAGCCGGGTCAAGCCGAAAGGCATCTCGGTCCTGTCGATCGCGGCCCATCTGCCGCAGACCGGCGGGCGGGTCGGCAACGCACGCGTGGCCTACGGCGCCATGGGGCCGACGCCGCTCCGGGCCACCGCCGTCGAGCGGGCCCTCGAAGGGCGCAGCCTCGACGCGAACGGCATCGCCCCGGCGCTGGAGGTCGCGGCCGAGCGGTTCGACCCGCCGACCGACGCGCTGGCCTCGAGCTGGTATCGGCGGGAGATCGCGCCGGTGCATCTCCGGCGTCTCCTGCTCAACGAAGGGTGAGGACCATGGCACGCACCCCCATCGCGTTCCGACACAATGGCCGCGACCAGGCGGTCTTCGTCGAGGACGGCGCGAACCTGCTCGACGTGCTGCGGCGCGGGGTCGGCGATTTCGCCCCGAAATACGGCTGCGGCCAGGGCACCTGCGGCTGCTGCACGGTCCTGATCGACGGCGAGCCGCACCTCTCCTGCCTGACGCTCGCCGAGACGGTCGCGGGCCGGTCGGTCGAGACCACCTCGGGGCTGGGCAAGGGCATCGAACTGCATCCCCTGCAGCAGGCCTTCATGGACCAGTTCGCGGCCCAGTGCGGCTACTGCACCCCCGGCATGCTGATGGCCGCCAAGAGCCTGCTCGACCACAATCCGCGCCCCTCGCGGCAGGACGTCGTCGAGGCGATCGCCGGCAACATCTGTCGCTGCACCGGCTACGAGCCGATCATCGCGGCCGTGCTCGACGCCTCGGCGCGGATGAGCGGACGGAGGTCGACGTGATGAGGCGCGTTGCGGACCACGAGGCCGGCCGCGCCCGGTCTCGTCATGCCCGGCACGGCCGGCCGGAGAGCCGGAGCCGTCGCCCGACCCACCCTCGAACGCTCCCGTCGCGAGGACGCCCATGATCGAATTCCGCAAGGACCTGTTCCGCGACGAGCGGGACGACAACCTGAACGAGATCGGCAAGCCGACCCAGCGTCAGGACATGGTCGGCCACGTCACCGGACGCTCGCCGTTCTATGACGACCATGCCTTCGAGGGACTGCTGCACCTCCGGTGCCTGCGCAGCCCGCACCACCACGCCCGGGTCCGCGCCATCGAGGTGCGGGACGCCGAGCGTTCGCCCGGCGTGCATCGCGTCATCCTGGCCAAGGACGTGCCGCACAACCTCAACACGCTGCTGAGCCTGATGGGGTTCGGCCTCGACGACGAGCCGCTGATCTCGGGCGGCAAGGTCAGCTACAAGGGCGAGCCGGTCGCCGCGGTGGTCGCCGACAGCGAGCGCGCCGCGAACGACGCCATCGCCAAGATCCGCGTCAGCTGGGAGGTGCTGCCGCACGTCCTCGATGTCGAGGACGCCCTCAAGCCCGGCGCCGTGACGGTGAACGACACCTATCCCGGCAACACCTTCACCTACCACGACACCTACGACCACCAGAAGCTGCGCTTCGGCGACGTCGAGGCGGCGTTCCGGCAGGCCGACCGCGTCATCGAGGGCCGGTACCAGATGTCGCCGATCGAGCAGGCGCCGACGGAGACCTGCGGGGCCATCGCGGCCCAGGAAAGCAACGGCCGCTTCGTCTGCTATACGTCGACCCAGGCCCTGTTCTTCTCCCTCGGCACGGCCGCCAAGCTGCTGAAGGTGCCCTCGAACCGGCTGCACTTCATCGGCGGCACGGTCGGCGGAGGCTTCGGCGGCAAGGTCGACAGCCTGCACGAGCCCCTGGCGATCCTCGGCTGCATGCTGACCGGCCGGCCGGTGAAGTACATGTTCGACCGGGCCGAGGAGATGCAGGTGGGAGCGCCGCGCGGCGCGGAGCGCTGGTACCTCAAGGACGCCGTCGGCCGCGACGGCCGCATCCTCGGGCGCCAGCTCACGGGCTATTTCGATGCGGGTGCCTACACGCGCCTGTCGAGCTACGCCATCCACAAGAGCACCGGACATCTGCCCGGCCCCTACACCATCCCCAACGTCAAATCGGACGTCTACTGCGTCTTCACCAACCGCACGCCCTCGACCGCCATGCGGGGCTTCGGCATCACGGGCGTGGATTTCGCCATCGAGTCCCACATGGACGTGGTGGCGCACGAGATCGGCATGCACCCGATCGAGTTCCGGATCCTCAATGCGTACCGCGACGGGGACATGAAGGCGCATCGGCGCGTCGCCAAGAACACCGCGCTGATCGAATGCTGCCAGGTCGTCGCCGAGAAGGCCAACTGGCCGATCAGCGACACCTACCGCCGCATGACCTCGACCGAGGGCGGCGGGGTCGGCGACGCGGGGCGCGTGCCCAATTTCACCGCGACGGACCAGAACGGCCGCGTCGACACGAGGAACCGCGGCGTCAGGCGTATGCCCGGCGACCCGGAGCGGCCGTTCTCGATGCCCGGCACGACGCCGCCCAGGGCCGAACCGCCCCGCCGGCCCGCGGCCGCGCCGGCCTCGCCGGGCTTCGATCCGCTCCCCGGCTTCGCGCCGACGCCCGGGCTGGGATCGCGCCCCGAAGGGCGGCCGGACGTCGCTCCCGTGCCCGCACCCGCGCCGCCGCCCGGCCCGCCCCCCGCGCCCGCCCAGCGCACCGGCCCGAACCGCTTCTCCTCCTCCGTGTCGGGGCTGCGGCGGCGATGACCCGACCGCAGCGGACGCCGACCGTCCCGTCTCGAAAGCCCGACCCCGGAGTTCGCCCATGACCCTCCATCCCGGCCGCGGCTTCGCGGCGATCAACTATCCGATCGGCATGAACCTCGGCGGCGACCCGAGCCAGGCGCTCGTCCACTCGAACCCGGACGGCAAGTTCACCGTGGCCCTGTCCTCGATCGACCTCGGCCAGGGCATGAAGTCCGTCACGCGGCAGATCGCGGCCGAGACGCTCGGCGTGCCGGTCGAGGATGTCTTCGTCGACACGGCGGATTCGGACACGGGGCCGCATTGCATGGGGTCCTTCGCGTCGCGCGGCACCCACCGCGTCGGCAATGCCGTGATCCAGGCCGCCAAGGAGGCCCGCTCCGTCATGATGGAGGCGGCGGCCGAGGAACTCGAAGTGGACCCGGCCGACCTCGTGACCGACGGGAAGGGCAATATCCACGTCAAGGGCGCGCCGTCCCGCTCGATCGGCACCGGCACCGCCTGCGCCGCCGCCCAGTTCAAGCAGGGCAAGACGGTGTCGGGCCGGGGCATCTTCCTGGTGCCCCTGTCGCCGGTCGACCCCGAGACCGGCGAGATGACGCCCGTGACCTGCTTCGCCCATGCCGCCATGGTGGTGGACATCGAGGTCGACGACGAGACCGGCGAGGTCGCCGTCACGCAGATGAACAGCGCCTACGAGCTCGGCCGGGCGCTCAACCCCAGGCTCGTCGAGCAGCAGCTCGTCGGCGGCGCCTGGATGGGCATGAGCCACGCGCTCTGGGAGACCACGGAGCCCTACTACCCCGACCGGTCGCACGGCCCGGTGGACTTCAACGACTACCTGATGCCGGGCCCCGGCGACGTCGCGCCCCACCATATCTCGATCCTGGAGCGGCCGGCCCCCGACGGACCTTTCGGCGGCAAGGGGCCCGGCGAGATGTGCGCCAATCCGGTCCTCCCGGCGGTGGCCAATGCCGTGTTCAACGCCGTGGGGGTGCGGATCACCGACCTGCCCATCACGCCCGAGAAGGTGCTGCGCGGCCTCAAGGCCAACGGCGGCGCGAGGCCGCAACGGCGGGTGTGAGGAGCAACCGAAGCCATGCCCGTCCGCAAGACCATCGTCGGCATCGACTCGCCCGAGGCGCTGGAGGGCGCGCTCGGGTCGGCGCAGTACATCGCCGACGAGGGGCTGGCGACGGCGGCCTATCTGGCGCTCGCGCTCGGCAAGCCGCTGCTGCTCGAAGGCGCCCCGGGGGTCGGCAAGACGGAGGCCGCCAAGGCCATCTCGGCCGTGCTGGGCCGGGCGCTGATCCGCCTGCAGTGTTTCGAGGGCATCGACGCCGCGGCCGCGCTCTACGAGTGGAACTACCCGCGCCAGATGCTCGCCATCCGCCAGGCGGGCGAGCAGCCCGTCAACATCTACGGGGACGAGTTCCTGATCGCCCGCCCCATGCTCGAGGCGCTTCGCCATCCCGAGACCTCGACCCTGCTCATCGACGAGATCGACCGGTCGGACCACGAATTCGAGGCCTTCCTGCTCGAGTTCCTGTCCGACTTCCAGATCTCGATCCCCGAGCGGGGCACCGTCCGGGCGATCGAGCGCCCGGTCGTGGTGCTCACCTCCAACCGGACGCGCGAGTTGCACGAGGCGCTGCGGCGCCGCTGCGTCTATCACTGGATCGGCTATCCCGATGCCGCGCGCGAAGCCCGGATCGTGATGATGCGGGCGTCCTCGGTGGCGCAGGCCACGGCCGAGGCCGTCGTGGGCGCCGTCGGGCGGCTGCGGCAGGAGCCGCTGTCCAAGCCGCCCGGGGTCGCCGAGACCGTGGAATGGGCCGAGGCCGCGACGCTGCTCCACGAGGGCGGCGCGACGTGGCCGGTCGCCTTCCGGCGCGCCATCGGGGTCGCGCTCAAGGACCAGGACGACCTCGTGTTCCTGCGCGACCGCCTCGACCGCGTGATCACGGGGGTGGCGGCTTGACGGCGGGCCCGGGCCGCCCCGGCGGAGCGCGCCGGCCGTGACGGCGCCCCTGCCCCGCGCCCTCGTACCCTTCGTCGGGTTCGCGTCGGTGCTGCGCGCCGCCGGCTTCGCGGTCGCGCCCGAACAGACGCAGGCCTTCGTGGCGGCCGTCGGCCTGCTGGGGCCGGGGTCGATGCGCGACATCCACCGCGCGGCCGTGCCGACCCTGGCGCCCCCGCCCGAGCGGCGGGACGAGTTCGACGCGCTGTTCCGCCAGCTGGTTCCTCGGCCAGACGCTGGCCGTCCCGTCCGATGCCGAGCCGGACGACGAGGAGCTCCAGGCCTTCGATGCCGACGAGGGCGAGACCGAGCCGCCCGAGGAGGCCGACGACCGCGACGTGGGCGGCGAGCCCACCGCGGCCGAGCGCCTGACGCTGCGCCGGTTCGGCGACGAGGACCCGCGCGAGACCCTGCGGCGCTTCGCCCGCGCCGCCCCGGACGCGCTGCCGCGCCAACGCTCGTTCCGGCGCCGCGCCGCGCGGAACGGCGATCGCTGGCACATGCGGCGGGTGCTGCGCGAGGCCGTGCGCCGCGACGGCGAGGTGCTGAGCCTGCCCAAGCTCGCCCGCAAGACGCGCCAGCGCCGCATCCTGCTGCTCATCGACGTTTCGGGCTCGATGAAGACGCAGACGGAGGATGCCATGCGCCTCGCTCACGTGCTGGTGGGCGCGGCGGACCGCGCCGAGGTCTTCACGCTCGGCACGCGCCTCACCCGCGTGACGCGGGCCCTGCGCCTGAAACACCGGGAACAGGCCCTCGAGGCCGCGGCGTCCCTCGTGTCCGACTGGGACGGCGGCACGCGGCTCGGCGACGCCTTCGCGGCGTTCCTGCACGTCCCCCGCTTCGCGGCCTTCGCGCGCGGGGCGCTCGTCGTGGTCGTATCGGACGGGCTGGAACGCGGCGACCCCGCGGCCTTGACGGCGGCCGTCGGCACGCTCTCGGCCCTCGCCTGGCGCGTCGCCTGGCTGACCCCGCTCGCGGCCGACGCGCGCTACGCGCCCTCGACGGTGGCGCTGACGGCGATGCTGCCGTTCCTCGACCGCCTCGGCAACGGCGCGGGCCTCCGCCCGCTCTGCGACGAGATCCTGTCGCTCGCGCGCCGGCTGGAGACGCGGGAGACGCGGCGGAACGCTTCCCATCCGCGACCCTGGGGCGACGCGGGATTCCGGCCGCGGCCCGCATCGCCGGCGCGCGGCGCCCCGGCCGCACCACTCACCCCCGGCGCAGGTGGCCCGTCATGAACATCGTCGATTCCCACCACCACATCTGGCGCCAGTCCGATCTCGGCTGGCTCAGCGGCCCGATGCAGCCGCGGATCTTCGGACCCTACGAGCCGATCCGCCGCGACTATCCGATCTCCGAATACCTCGACGACATCGCCGGCACCGGCGTGGTCCAATCGGTCTACGTCCAGGCGAACTGGCCGGTCGCGCAGTTCGAGGACGAGGTCGCCTGGGTGCAGTCGGTCAGCGACGAGACCCGCTGGCCCCACGCCATCGTGGGCTATTGCGACATGACGGTCGAGGACGCGCGGCCCGCGCTCGACCGGCTGGCCAAATACCCGGCCATGCGCGGCATCCGCCAGCAGTTCCACTGGCACGAGAACCCGCTCTACCGTTTCGCGCCCTCCACCGATCTCGCGCGGGACCCGAAGGTGATGCGCAACGTCGCGCATCTGTCGGAGTATGGCTGGAGCTTCGACCTCCAGGTCTTCGCCCGCCAGATGGGCGGCGCCGCCGACCTCGCCGCCGCCTGCCCCGGGGTCACCTTCGTGCTCCAGCACGCCGGCATGCTGGAGGACCTGTCGGACAGCGGCTGGGCCGCCTGGCGCCAGGGCATGCGGACGCTGGCCGAACAGCCCAACGTCGTGTCGAAACTCTCCGCCTTCGGGACCTTCCTCCATCGCAACGACCCGGCTCACATCGCGGCGCTGATGCATGAGACGGTGAGGCTGTTCGGGGCCGACCGGTGCCTCTACGGTTCCAACTTCCCGATCGAGAAGCTTTGGACAGGCTATTCGGCGCTGATCGGCGCCTTCCGCGATGCCGCGCGCGATTTAAGCGACTCTGAGCAACGCGCCATCTTCGCCGACACGGCGCGGCGGGTCTATCGATTGCCGGAGGTCCGCTAGCGCGGCCGGCGACATCTGACCGATCGAGACATCAAGGGGGGAAACATGGCTCTCGAGATCAAGGTGCTGGACTACGGCGACATCGAACTCGAATCGTCGTTCCTGGTGCTCGGGCGCGACTGCGGGCGCACGAGGCGCGTCCCCGTCTACGGCTTTCTCATCCTGGGCGGCCGCTATCCCATCGTGGTCGACACGGGCTACCGCAACAACGCCATCATGGAATCGCTCGGCATGCGCGGGCTGCAGTTCCACGAGAACCAGATCGAGCACCAGCTGTCCCGGCACGGGGTGCGCATGGGCGACGTGCGCTACGTGCTCCATACCCACCTCCACATCGACCATGCCGGCATGGACGACCGGTTCTCCATGAACACCACCGTCGTGGTGAACCGCCGCGAGATGGAGCTGGCGGCCTCCGGGCTGATGTTCCCGCAATATCCGCTGCCGGACATCAAGCACCTGCTCGACCGCCTGCACACCAAGAACGCCATGCGGCTGATGGACCTCGAGATCACCGGCGAGGTCGAGATCATGCCGGGCGTCACGGTCGACGCCGCGGGGGCCCATACCGAAGGATCGATGAACGTGCATGTCGAGACCGCCGAGGGGCGGGCGACGGTGTGCGGCGACGTCATCTACGACTTCAACGACCAGATCGTCGAACCCTTCCACGAGATCAACGCCATGGAGCCGCGCATCACCGGCAACCACTCGAACAGCCACCGGCAGGAGAAGGGCGCCATCAAGAAGCTCCTGAACTCGTCCAAGTTCCTGATGCCGATCCACGACAAGCCGGCCAAGATCGAAGCCCAGCAGGTCGTCGGCCGCCTCGACATGGCGATCCCCGGCCCGATCTCGCAGACGGTGCCGCGCCGCGACTGGTTCCCGGCTTAGACGGCGCCCCGCCAGTCATCCCAGACGGAGCGACCACGTCATGGCCCACGACGCCCTCCATCCTCGCTTCCGCACGCTGATCGACGAACACGCGCCCGTGCGCCAGCTCGGCTCGGGCTTCAGCTTCGTCGAGGGCCCGATCTGGCACCCGACCGAACACCACCTCCTGTTCTCCGACATGCCGGGGGACGTGCGGCGGCGGTGGGACAGGGCCGGCGTGCGGGAGGTCGAGCGGCCGAGCCGCAAGGGCAACGGCATGACCTACGATGCCGACCTGAACCTGCTCGTGTGCGAACACGCGACATCGTCCGTCGTCCGCATCGATCCGCGGGGGAACCGCACCGTCCTGGCGTCGCATTTCGAAGGGCGCGAGCTCAACAGCCCCAACGACCTCGTGGTGCACACGAGCGGCGCGATCTACTTCACCGACCCCTGGTACGGCCGCATGCCGGGCTTCGGGATCGAGCGGCCGCGCGACCTCGGCTTCCAGGGCGTCTACCGCATCCCGCCGGGCGGCGGCGCGCCGCAGCTGCTCGTCGACCGGTTCATGTTCGGCCAGCCGAACGGCCTGTGCTTCTGCCCGGGCGAGGACCGTCTCTACGTCAACGACACCGAGCAGGCGAACATCCGCGTCTTCCGGGTGCAGAAGGACGGCTCGCTGTCCGATCCCCGCGTCTTCGCCTCCGGCATCAAGGACAGCCTGAGACCGGGCGTGCCCGACGGCATGAAATGCGACCGCGAGGGCAACATCTGGGTCACGGCTCCGGGTGGCGTCTGGGTCTACGGCCAGGACGGACGTCACATCGGCAAGGTCAGCGTGCCGGAGATGGTGGCGAACCTGCACTGGGGCGGCCCGGACTGGCACACGCTGTTCCTCGCCGCCAGCACATCGCTCTATGCCGTCGACACCAGGGTCGGCCCCCGGCACGAGCCGTTCATGAAGGCCACGCAGCGCCACACGCCGTCGAGAGAGGCAGCCATGAGTTTCCCGTCGAACCTCGACCTCGATGCGTCGCGCTGCGCGCTGATCATCCAGGACATGCAGAACGACGTCGTCATGGAGGGCGGGGCCTTCGCCTCCTCCGGCGCGCCGGCGCACTGCAGGGAGCAGGATGCCATCGCCAACCTGATGCGGCTCGCCGAAGCCTGCCGGGCCCGGGGCATCCCGGTGATCCACGTGTGGTTCGTGGTCGAACCCGGTGCGCCGGGGCTGACACTGAACGCGCCGTTGTTCGAAGGCCTGGCTGATGCGAAAGCCGTCGTGCGCGGCACCTGGGGGGCGGAGCCCGTGCCCGGCCTCGCGCCGCAGCCCGGCGACCACGTCGTCACCAAGATGCGCATGAGCGCCTGGGAGGGGACCTCGCTCGAGACCATCCTCAAGGCGACCGGGCGCGACATCGTGATCGTGGCCGGCGCCTGGACCAACATGTCCATCGAACACACGGCGCGGACCGGCGCCGACAAGGGCTACGTCATGATCGTGCCGGAAGACTGCTGCGCCACCATGAATGCCGATTGGCACCGGGCCTCCATCGACTACGCCCTGAAGAACGTGGCGGCCGTCACGGTCTCGTCCAGCGTCATGTCGGCGATCGGCCGCGGCGCCGGGTAGACGGCGGCACGCCGGAGCCGTCCGACGCGACGGAGCTCCGCTTCGAAGAAGACGTCGATTATTTACGACAATAAAATTGAACGGATCCCGGACTTCGGTTGATCTCCTCGATATAGGGCAGCGTCGGACACCGCTCGGTCGAGGAGTGATGCGGGACATGAGGGACATCGAGACATCGCTGCCGACAGCGGCACCCGTCATCCAGCCCGTCATCATGTGCGGGGGCGCGGGCACGCGCCTGTGGCCGGCGTCGCGGGAGAGCATGCCCAAGCAGTTCATCCCGCTGCTCGACGATCTGTCCAACTTCCAGATCACCGCCCTGCGCTTCGTGCGGCCCGGCTTCGCGAAACCGCTGATCCTGGCCTCGAGCGACGTGCGCTTCATCGCCGCCGAACAGCTCCAGGCCATCGGCGTCGAGGCCGAGATCGTGCTCGAACCCACGCGGCGCGATTCCGCCGCCGCCGTGGCGGTGGCGACCTGCCTGGCGCAGCGGCAGACTCCCGACACGATGGCGCTCGTCGTCGCCTCCGATCACCTGATCGGCGATACCGACGCTTTCCTGGCCGCCTGCCTCGCCGCTGCCGACGGCGCCAGCCAGGGCTTCATCATGACGCTCGGCGTCGCCCCGACCTCGCCCGCCACCGGCTACGGCTACATCCAGCCCGGGGCTGCGATCGCCGGCACGGAGGCGTCGCGCGTGTCGCGCTTCGTCGAGAAGCCCGATGCCGAGACCGCGGCCCGCTACGTCGCCAAGGGCTATCTCTGGAACAGCGGCAACTTCCTGTTCCGCGCCGACGCCATGGCGGCCGAACTGAAGCGCCACGCGCCGGAGGTCCTGGCGGCGGCGGTCGGCGCCCTCGCGGGGGCGACGTCCGACCTCGACTTCCTGCGCCTCGACGCCGCGGCCTTCGCGGCGGCACCCAGGACCTCGATCGACCGCGCCGTGATGGAGCGCACCGACATGGCCGGCGTGCTGCCGGTCTCCTTCGCCTGGTCGGACATCGGCACCTGGGGCGCCATCTGGGACGCCTCGGCGCAGGACCGCGACGGCAACGCCTTCCGGGGCCAGGTGGAAGCCGTCGAGACCCGCAACAGCCTCGTGCACAGCGACGGCGTGCTCACCACCGTGGTGGGCCTCGACGATGTCGTGGTGGTGTCGACGCCCGATGCCGTGCTGGTGGCGTCCCGGCACCGGGCGGACGGGGTGAAGGACCTCGTGGCCAAGCTGAAGGCGGGGCGGCGGGTCGAGGTCGACGAGCACCTGCGCATGTACCGGCCCTGGGGCTCCTACCAGCGGATCGACGCGGGGCCGCGCTTCCAGGTCAAGCGCATCACCGTGAAACCGGGCCAGCGGCTGTCGCTGCAAAAGCACTTCCATCGCGCCGAACACTGGGTCGTGGTGCGGGGCACGGCAGAGGTCACGATCGACGACCGTGTGATCCTGCGTCACGAGAACGAGGCCGCCTACCTGCCGATCGGCTCGGTGCATCGCCTCGCCAACCCGGGCAGGATCGACCTCGAACTCATCGAGGTCCAGGTCGGCTCCTATACGGGCGAGGACGATATCGTCCGCTTCGAGGACATCTACGGACGCTGAACGGGAGCGCGGCCGATCGCCCGGCGGGCGCCGCCCGAAAAGCCGCGTCCCGCCCATGGCGGGCTCAGGACAGACCCGGACGCCCGCGCGGCGGATCGGTTCGGGCGAGGCTTCGTCAGATCACCTGGATCAGGACCACGACGGTGGCCACCGCGACGACCAAGGCCGAGGCCGCCACCGCGATCGTGGGGAGGCGCCGCGTCGCCGGGGCGCGCACCGGCGGAGGCTCGCCGGGAATGGGCACGATCCGACCCGGCGAGGGCTCGGCGAGCCGGAGACAGAGCGCCACCGCGGCATGCCGTGTGTAGCTGATGGAGATCTGGCATCCGGGATGGTGGGGCCGCCCCGCGGCATCGTGGGTGATGGCGATGTCGCCGAGGCGCCCGGAGGCCAGTCCCGACTTCAGGATCGCTTCCTTGGCGGCCCAGGTTCCGCAGAAGGACGCGCCGACGTCTGCCTGCTGCAGGCAATGGGCGATCTCCGCGTCGCTGAACTGGTCGCGGAAGAAGGGATGGGTCCGGTAATCGTCCGGCCGCGGCAGGCTCTCCACCTCCTCGATGTCGATGCCGACGCCCAGGATCGCGACCGCCGGCCCCGATGGTCTCGCGTCGGGCGCGCGGCGCCGGGGCGGCACGTCGCCCTCGCGGCTTCCCTCGAGCAGCATGCGCGGCGTCAGCGTCCCGCGCGATGCCAGTACCGTGGCGCTGACGGCGATGCCCGTCTTGCGGGCCCAGGCGGCGAGCGCCGCTTTCTGGACGGACCGGAGGGCGATGCCGTCGTCCGCCGTCACGCGCCTGTCCAGCAACCGGGAAAGATAGGCGCACAGCGCCTCGCCGTCGATCTCACCAGCCATTCCAGCAACTCGCGCAGCAGAGGGCCTCACGGCCCCGTCGGTCGACGATCCTGAGAAGCCCCCGGTCCTTCGCGAGGCCGACCGCTTCCTCGGCCGAGCGTTCGCAGTAGAGGCAGTGCGCCGAGCCGCCGTCCGGCTCGGCCGCCGAGAAGCTGAGCAGCCGGGTCCGCAGCTCGCCCAGGAACGACGAGACCTCCCGTCCCTCGGTGACCCGATGGTCGAACCCGGCGAAGAGGCGGAACGCACCGTCGGCATCGCGCGTGATCCCCAGGATGCAACTCTGCCCGCGCGGCAGGAGAGGGAGCACGAAATCGAGGTCGCCGTCGGACAGGTCGGTGACGGTGAACGTCGCCCGCGTCATTTCGGCGGCCGTCAAGCCCTCCTCGACGTAACGGGCCACCGCGTCCGCCATGATCTCGGGCAGGTCGGCGAGCGCCGTCGTGTCCGCGTCGGCGATGCCATAGACCACGAGGCGGCCGCCACCGTCGATGGCGAGCCCGGCATGTACGGCCGGGTGCAGCACGAGCCGTCCGTCCCGATAGGCCGCGTTCAGCTTCGGGTAGCGTTTCATGAGGCGCGCCGCCTCGAAGATCACGAGGTCGACGATGCGGTTCGCCAGGAACGAGCCCGCGGGGCGGCGGATCGCGAGCCGGCCGAGGCTGACACCGACGACGGACAGCAGCGACCCGCCGGCCCCTCCTCCCAGGACGTCGATCTCGGCCCGCTTGCGGGCACTGACGGGCTCTCCGGGCGCATCGGCCGGAGCCGACGGAGTCGCGCGCGGCGCCCCGATCCGCTGCCGGACCTCCGCCGCGGTGACGAAGGGCAGGCCGAAGCTCGCCGGAGAAAGGTCGTATTGCGCGATCAGGGCTGCGGCGGCCTTCGAGAAGCGCGGGGCCGGGAGACCATGGCCCGGCCCCGCTTGCGTCGGGCGCAGGGCCGCAGCGGCGAGCGGCCTGTTGTCCTGGACATCGACGGGCGGCGGCACGGGGACGGCCCGCGGCGGCGCCACGGAGGGCTGATCCCTCCTGCCCGCTTCCGGCTCAGCCTCGCTCCCGTTGACCGGTGGCGCGGCCTCGGACCGGGACGCCGCGTCGGCGCCGGCGCACGGGAGCGGCGCGATGACGCCGAGCGGTACCCCGAAGCCGATCTCCTGCCCGACCACGAGGTCGTGCAGCACGATCCCGGCCATCGGCGCGCGGATCTCCTGCGTGGCTTTCGAGCTTTCGGCGTCGAAGAGCAACTGGTCCTCCGTGACCTCGCTCCCCCCCGCCACGTAGACCGCCACGATCAGGGCGGTCTCGTCGTTCGCCGTCTCCTTCGAGAGCACGATCTCGGCGGCGCTCACGACGGCCGACCCTTCAAGGCCTCGATCGCGGCGCAGATGTCGTCGAGGCTCGGCAGCGTCGCGGCTTCGAGCGCGGGCGCGGAGGGGATGGGGACGGGTTTGCCGCAGACCCGGGCCGCCGCCACAGGGCAGCCGCGCTCGACGAGCTGGCTCAGCGCCTCCGCCCCGAAACTCCCGAACCCGGCCCCCTCCTCCACGACGACGAGGAGACCCGTGCGCGCCACCGAGGCGGCGATCGGCTCGAGGAAGAGGGGCGTGAGCGCCGTGGGGACGAGAAGTTCGGGCACGGTGTCGGTCCGCTCGAAGATCTCCAACAGCCCGTCGGCGACGAAGCGGGCCATGCCGCCATAGGCCAATAGCGTCACGGTCGGCTCCATGCCGGCCGGGCGGACCCGGAGCGTGGGCAGGACCGAGCCGTCGCTCTCGACCACCATGCCCTCCAGGGCCGCATAGGTCCGGGCCGTGTAGTCGCTCTTGTTCTCGAGCAGGATGACCGGGCCCTTCAGCGTCCGCAGCCCCGACAGCTGAGACCGGACGTCCGCGATGGAGTTGAGGCTCACCGTGCAGCAATTGTCGATGCCGATCAGGAACCGCTCCAGCGACTGCGAATGGGTCGGGCCATAACCGCGTCGGCCGCCCATGGGCGTGCGGATCACGACGGGACAGTCGAGATTGTGATTGTACATGTGGTGCATCTTGGACGCGTTGTTGACGATCTGATCGAACGCGTAGGTGATGAAGTCGCCGAACATCATCTCGACGAAGCTTCTGCGGCCCGAGATGGCGAGGCCGATGCCGACGCCCGTGATGGCGGCCTCGCTGATCGGCGTGGTCCTGACCCTGTCGGGAAAGGCCGAGGTGAGCCCCTTGGCGATCTTGAACGCGCCGCCGTAGGGGTCCTCGATGTCCTCTCCCATGAAACAGGCTGCGGGGTCTTCGGCGAGCCAGTCGGCGTAAAAGCCGTTCAGCTGCTGCGCGATGCGCCTCCCTCCGCCGGCCTCCTCGGCCAGCGGCTGCCAAGCCGGTGGCCCGGCGGGCGGGCGGGGTCGCTGATCCGCGACGTAGCGCGGCGCGGCCGAGATCGTCTTGCGCAACGCGACGTCGACGTAGTCGGCGACCTCGCGCTGCACCTCCGACAGGGTTTGCGCGAAGCCGGCGTGGTCGCGGACCGCCAGGGTCGCGGCATCGTGGGCCCGGAACCAGTCGATCTCGGCGCGGCTGCGCAGGTCGTCGCCCTTGGAATGCGGGTTCAGACGGTAGGTCGCGAGCGTGATGAAGGTCGGGCCCCGTCCCGACCGCGCGCGCGCCATGGCTTCGGCCAGGGTGGCGTCGTACTGCGCCAGGTTCCAGGTGTCGGCATCGAGCGAGGGGATGTCGAAGCTCGCGGCCCGCTCGGCGATATCGCCCGCTACCGCTACGGCCTGCCGCGTCGACTGACTGTAGAAGTTGTTCTCGCAGATGAACACCTGCGGCAGCGCCCACAGCGCCGCGAGGTTCAGCGTCTCGTACAGGATGCCCTCGCCGAGGGTCCCCTCTCCCAGGAACGACACCACCACGCCCGTGCTGTTCTTCAGCGTGCGGTCGAGCGCGACGCCCGCCCCGACGGGCAAGAGCCCACCCTGCTGGCCGTTCGAGATGAAGTTGCGTGCCCAGAGGTGCTGGCTGCTGCCGATGCCGGCGCAGACGCCGTCGCGATTGCCGACGATCTCGTCGACGAGGCCGCGCCAATCGTCCGTTGCCCCGATGAAATGGCCGTGGCAGCGGTGGTTGGAGGTGATGAAGTCTTGGTCGGCGAGATGCCGCGCCAGGATGGCCCCGGAGAACTCCTGACCGATGCAGGTGTGGATGGTGCCGTGCAGCTTGCCCTGGCCGAAGGCATCGTAGAGCGCGCTCTCGACCGCCTTGATGCGCAGAGCCCTCTCGACCTCGGCCCGGTTCTTCGGGTCCGCGATGTAGCGGTGCATCGCCGGCAGGCCGTCCATGGCCCGTGCGCGGGCCCGATCCACGACATCGTTCCCGGCACGCTCTATTTGGGTCGCGCTGATGGACATCGTCGTGCGTCTCATGTTTGCAATACAGATTAACAGTGGGAGCGGCAGACCGGAATGTCCTTGACGATGGCATGCCTTCGAGAGTTCACAAAATTACATGTGATTTTAAAAGATGACTCGGAACTCGGCCGCAATACTTCACCGAGATGGTTGGCCGGACCGGCGTGTGGCAGCTACGGCGTGGCGCGCCGGACGGCGACCTGCCTCAGACGTCGAGTTCCCTCACCCGCCGGGCGGGGTTTCCCGCATAGAGTCCGTCGGGTTCCGTGCTCTCGCCGACGACCGAATTCGCCGCCACGACGCAGCCCGGCGCGACTGCGACACCCGGCAGGATCACGGCGCCGGTCCCGATCCAGCAGCCGTTCGCGATGGTGACGGACTGGCCGACCACCTCCACGAGGCCGCGCTGCCGCGAGGTCCCGATCTCGTGGGTGGCCGTGATGACCCTGACGAACTGACCGATCCGCACGTCGTCTCCGATGGTCAGGTGGTGATATCCATCGAAGAAGAATCCGACATTGATGAAGACGTTCGAGCCGATCGTCACCTTCTTCGACCTGAAACACGCTCCCGGCCAAATGGTACAGCCGATCGATATCCCGTAGCCGGCTCTGCGCATGACCGGAACCCTGAACCGCGCCGGCACCAGTTCGCTTCTCAAGCAGGCATCCAGGACGCGATGCGAATAATCTCCCATCATCCTCTCCGAGCGTCGCCAGCGGCATGGAACGTCGGCACCGGCGGCGCCGGATCGAGCGGCAGAACGACGCTGCGCGCCCACCTCTTCATCGTGATCCATGGTCGGGCAGCACGTTAGATCGGGTGACGCCACGCAATACTAATTAAATCTAGGATTTAATCAGTGCCGGGCTGCTGCTGACCATCCCGTCTGCACCGCCGATGGCGGCGCGCCCGCCGAGGAGCCGGTCGGGCCAGGCTCGCCTCACCGCGTCTGATGGTGGGCGGGATCGATGGTCTTCCGCTCGTGTGCGAGCCGCTCGTCTCCGGCGAGGCCCGAAGCCGCGGCGCCGGGCCGGCGCTGGTCTTTGCGCGTGAGGTGAGCGAGCCCGACCTGGGCGGCGAGACCGACGCCGTAGGCGAGTTGCGCCGTGACGAGCAAGGCCAGGCCCGGAAGCAGCAGGGCGCCGGGCGCGGCGCCCCTGACCAACTCCAGGCCGACCCCGATCACCAGCGCGCAGACGACCGCAACCAGGAACGGGATGAAACCCAACACGAGGGACGAGCCGGAGCCCAGGACGACCGCGCCGATCGCTAACGCCGCCATGGTGAGCTTTCCCCCGTGCCGCTCGCGGAATAGAACAGGCGGATCGCGCACCGCTCAGTCATGATCTTATGACAGGGTTAATAAATTCTTAACTCGGCGGCAAGGTCTCGCTCGATACTGCGGCGGCTGCGTTGCGGCCCGCCCCTCGCCCGTCGCTCCCGCGCGAGCATCGGGCCGGGCGGCGCGACCGCGGAGCCACGGCCGGGACGGTGGGCTCGCGGCGCCAGCACCGGAGGGCACCCGCCGTGCCAAGCCGGCGCGAGCCACCGGGACGCGCCTCGCCTCGTCCCGTACCGGGCCGGCCTCACGCCATCGCGGGCTGGCGCAGCTTGGCGTTCAGGCGATCCCCCGCATGCGGGTTGGCGAAATGGTACAGGGCCGTCGCCCTCACCTTGTCGGGATCGCAAGCCTCGTTGGTGTGGATGGAACGGTAGCCCCAGAAGAAGTAGAGGTTGCCGGGCACCGGCCTGATCCGCACCAGCGGCAGCATGCGCAAGGTCATCAGGGTCTTCAGGATCACCTGGGTCAGTTTGTTGTCGAGCAGCACCTTGTCGATGACGTTGGCGAGATAGGTGTTGCGGATCCGTCGTGTGTTGGGAAGCATCACGAGATCGCCTGTCTTCCCTGTCGTCGGGATGTCGACGGGGATGAACGCGGTCACGACGTAGGAATCGTAGTGGAAGTTCAAGGCGTGCCGCTGGCCGGACTGCCCCGTGAGACACCGCAGGACCTGGTAGAACTCGCTCGGCGGTGCGGCTTTCCCTGTCCCGACCTCGTAGATCCGCGTGATGAGAGAGCGAAATGCGTCCGACGACGCGAGCCTGTCGAACACCGAGCCGGCGACGGCCGCCCGGCCCGTGAAGCCGACATATTCTCCGTTGGACTTGGCGACCGCGGCGGACACGAAGGCCCGCATGGCGGCGAGGTCGACCTCGGAAATGTAGCCCGGCAGGCAGGCGAAACCGCGCGAGTCGATCTGGCTGACGAGGTCGTGGACGGTCTGGTCCGTGACGGAGGGGACGTCAGCCAGGACAGGCTGTTCGGCGGGCGACGGAGCATTGATGTTCAGTGTCATGACGGCCTCGCGCTGAGCGTTGACAGAGCATGGTCGATCCCCAGGATCGGCCCGGACTCGCTGTCGCCATGACTCGGCTCGACATGATCCGGCTCGTGACCGACAGCCCTGAAGCAACTTACGCCGAAGACTCCGCGCACAATATCATTTTTTATGCTCGGATCGGCGAAATAATTCCTATTTAGATTCGGTTTTAAATGGCTTCGCCTGAGGTGAGACGACATGATGCTGTCGGGGGACTGCGCTCGATCTGTCGCGAGGAACTTTGGCTATGGTCAAGGCATCGAAGCTGTCCGGGCGGGCAGCCGCCGCCGCCGTCCTGACGTTGCTGGTCGGCCTGCATGCCGCGTCGGCCGACGAGCAGCGGGGAGCCCAGTCCTACAGGTTGGGACCGGAGGACAAGCTCCGGATCAAGGTCTACGACTGGCGCAAGGACGTGGGCGAAGTCCATGAATGGACGGCTCTCACGGGTGACTTCACGGTCGCTGCGTCGGGAACGGTCTTCCTGCCCCTCGTGGGCGAGGTCGCGGCGCTGCAGCGGACGCCGTCCGACGTCGCCCATGACATCACGGCGCAGCTCCAGCGCCGGTTCGGCCTCGCCGAACAGCCCGATGCCTCCGTCGAGATCGCCGAATACAGGCCGTTCTTCGTGATCGGCGCGGTGGAGAAGGCCGGCGCCTACCCGTACCGGCCGGGCCTGACCGTTCTGCAGGCCGTGGGGGTCGCGGGCGGCGTGAGCCGCCTGCCCGAGACGAACCTGCTCGGGTTCGAACGGGATTCCCTCGCGACCCGCGGCGAACTCCACGTGCTCTCGGCGCAGCGCCTCACCCTGCTGGCGCGCCAGGCGCGGTTCGATGCGGAGATCTCGGGAGCGCCCGCGGTCACCTTCCCGAACGCGCTCCTGGCCATCAAGGCGAACCCGGACGTGTCCCGCGCCATGCACGAGGAAGAGCTGCTGTTCGTCAACGCCCGGGACAGCCTGGCCAAGCAGACCGACTCCTACAACCGCACGAGCGATCTCCTCCAGCACGAGATCACCACCCTGGCGGCCAAGGACGTGTCGCTGAGCCATCAGCTCGACCTCGCCAGGAAGGAGCTGGACACGGTCTCGGCCCTCGTGACCAAGGGCCTGACCATCGCGCCGAGGCAACTCGCACTCGAGCAGACCGTGTCTCAGTTCGAGAGCAGCCGGCTCGATCTGCAACTCGCCATCCTGCGTGCGCAGCAGGACATGGCGAGGGTCGACCGCGAACTCGTGGACCTGCGGCAGTCCCGCCGGTCCGCGGCCTTGACGGAGTCGCGCGAGGTCATGTCCAAGCTCGCCGCCACCACGGCACAGATCGACACCGCGCAGACGCTGATCTACCAGGCCGAGATCCGGGCCCCCACGGTCATGGCGGCGCAAGCCGAGACCGGACGCCTGGCCCTCGTCTACAGGATCACCCGGACGCTCGACGGCGTCACCAGCACGCGCAACGTGTCGGAGGACGAGCGCGTCGAGCCCGGCGACACGGTCTCGGTCGATCCTCATCGGGACCCGGTCGTGGTCAGCGACCAGCGCTGAGAGCGACCCGGCCTGCGACGGCGGTGCATGCCGGCGGCGGGCGGACGAAGGCTGTCCCGGGCTCGGGCGGGATCGGCCAGGCGAGGTCGACCCGATCGGACCGCTCCCGATGTCGCGACGGCGCCGGAGGCGAGGCGCCGCATCGACCCGGCCTCGCGACCCGCTCTCGTCCGCCGACCCTCGTCGCACGTCCCGCCCCGGCCGGCTCCGCCGTCTTCGCCTGGACCTCGCCCGGCCCAGCGGCTCCACCGGCTTTCGCCTTCGTTCATAGATCATCGGAGTCGAGAGCGCGTCCCAGAGCTCGCCCACACCGTCCGCGGCCAGTCATCGACCTTCAGTCTCCCTCACTGACCGAGCGGAATAGACCGTGTCCGCGACCTGTCATTTGCTGCCTTTCCGATCCTCACTGCCGAAAACCAGCTTTTGACAACTTAACTGTCCGGTCTTAATGTATGTTGGCATTTTACCGGATTTATTACTGAAAAAAGTTTCATCTCCGGTTGATAGGCGCTGGACTCTCGCCGTCGTGAGGGTATTATTCCCCCACGAGAGGCTGCCGAAAGGCACTCGGAACAGCGGCCCGTTTCGGCCGCCCATTTGTCGCTGCTTACTTCACGACCTTGTCCGACAGATGATCGAAGCAGGCGCGCAAGAGCTGCAAAACCGACAAACCTGAAGCCGAATGCGTCGATCGCAGGAAGCTCGCTCGGGTGTTGTCTGGGTCATGCTCGGCCACTGTCCTTTCGGGTGATTTCATGCGATGCTCAACAAACGTGCTCAAGGGCGACCCGCGCGTGGCGCGTCTACGGTGGGTCCACAGAAGATCGTCGAAGGTATGCGAGACGCTCTTCGCAACCTGCCGACCAACAACGTCACGCGGAAGGACATCGCGCGTTTTGCCGGTGTGACTCCTGCTTTGGTCACCTATTATTTCCCGGAGCGCAACGCGCTCATCGAAGCCGCAACGGTCCCCATCATCGAAGACCTTGCGCGCCTCATCGACGAGAGATTGACGCGAAGCGTCGAGCCGCATTCCCGGCTGCTGCAGGTCGTCACCGACATTCTCGCATGTTACTTCAAAGATATCGCCATCATCGAACTCTACATCGCGCATCGCCGGTCGCTGAACGACGAGACGGCGCCGGACGGGGTGCAGGACGCGTCACGATCCATCACGGCCTTCTTCGACGAATGGCTGTCCTGCTTCCCCAAGTGCCACTACGATGGCCGGTTCCTGACCAACGCGCTGCTGGGCATCTGCCGGTCGATCGCGCTGCACCATGGTGGCGAGAAGGCGTCGGACGCCGGCGGGTGTGACAGCCCGTCCCTCCACGCCATCTACGCCGAGATGATATGTCGGATCCTGGTCGACGGCCTGTCCGGCTCGACCATCCGCGGCATCAACCCGCTCGACCTCTCGCCCGGCCCGCACGAGGACAGGACGAGACTCAAGGCTCCGGCATCCATGGTCAGTTCGATCAAACCCCCGGCGCCGCCGGTCCCGGTATGAGAGGCAGGCTGCCCGACCTCAGGCCGCCGGAGCGCGTCGCCCCGGCGCCGAGGCGCCCCGGCGCGGGAGGTGAGTCCTCCGGGGAGGCGCACGCGCGTCGCTCCGCGGCGGCGGGCGACGCCTTCGGGCGGCGCGGCGCCGCGCCGGGTTCGCGGCGCACCCCTGGTCCACTCCCGCGGGCTTCCCGCGTTCGCGGTGCCGCGGCATGCCCTTCGAACCCATCGGTCTGATCACGCTCGCGGTCGCCTTCGTGGCCGTCCTCCGCGGGCGGGACTTCGCCGTCTACGCCTTCATGGCCTCGACGCTCTTCGGAGCGGCGGCGGCCGTGAACGGGCCCGGCATCGGCAGCATCCAGCCCGCCCAACTGCTGCTCGTGACGCTCATCGTCACGGTCGCCGCCGAACCCGGCGGCCTGCGCCGCTCAGGCCGGAACCTGCGCTTTCCCGCGCCCGGCTTCTGGCTCCTGTGCACCTGGATCTACGGCGTGTTCTGCGCCATCTTCCTGCCGCGGGTCCTCTACGCCGGCTTCCTGGTCAACCCGATCGGGAGCTCGAGTTTTGGGGATGCCGTCGGGCAGACGCCGTTCGGGCCCACGACCGGCAATGTCTCCCAATCCATCTACTTCACCGGGGATCTTCTCTGCTTCGTCGTCTGTCGCGCCGTGGCCGGCACGCCGAACGGCTTCCGGACCGTGATCGGCGCCGTCTTCGTCTACTGCGTGGGAGACGTCGCCCTCGCCCTCATCGATCTCGGGACCTACTACACCGGGACGGCCAGCGTCCTGGATTTTATCCGGAACGCGAAATACACGATCTACGTCGACGACGAGCTATCGAACGTCAAACGCATCATCGGTTCCTTCACGGAGGCCTCGGCCTTCGCAGGCGCGACGCTGGGCGTCTTCGGGTTCTGTCTCAGGGCCTGGATGGAGAACCTGCGCCCTCGCCTGTCCTTGAGCCTCGCGCTCGCCAGCTTCGTCCTCCTGCTGCTGTCGACGTCGTCGACCGCCTACGTGGGCCTGGCGGTGGTCGCGGTGCTGTTCTGCGCGCACAGCGTCTGGACCATCGTCCGCGGGCGGGCATCGGCCCCCCACGTCGCGACGGCCGTCCTCGGCCCGCTCCTCGCGGCCTGCTGCCTTCTCGGCATCGTGCTGCACCCCCCGACCTACGACGCCCTGCGGGACGTTCTGGACGGGGCCGTGTTCAACAAGGCGGCGAGCCAGTCGGGCGTCGACAGGGGCCTGCTCAATCAGGCCGCCGTCCAGAACGTCGTCGACACCTGGGGTCTCGGCACCGGCATCGGCGGCGTCCGGACCTCCAGCTTCCTGTTGGCCGTGCTCGCCAACCTCGGCGTCCTCGGCAGCGTCACCTACGCGGCCTTCATCGGCGCAGCCCTGATCGGGTCCCGCCGGCCGGAGGCGGACCACCGGATGGACCACGCCCGCGCGGCGGCGCGCGCGGCCTGCGTCTGTCTCGTGATCTCGGCATCGATCTCGGGGGCGCTCGTCGACCTCGGCCTGCCGTTCTTCGTCTTCGCCGCGCTGGCCAGCGCCTATCCCCGCCGAAACATCGCGCCCGCGCCGAGGGCGGTCCCGGCGAGCGTCGGGCCGTTCGGTCCGGACTGGCTGCTGGGGCGTCCGGCCCAGGAGCGATGACCGGCGGACTTCCCCCCGCGCGCGGTGCCGCCCGCGACGGGAGGTCGCCACCGGCGATCGCCTCTCGGCCCGGGTCGGAGGCCCGGCCCGCGGCGTCGCATCGTCGCCACCCGTGGCCGGCTCGCCCGTTCCACCGCGTCGGTCCCGCTCCTCCGGGGCGCTCCGGCGACGCAGGTCCACCTTCTCACGGGCGCTTCTCGGCCGTGTCGCCGGAGCGGAGCGCCACCGACCCCGGGGCCGCCCATGCGGGGCGCTGGTGCGGGCCGGCATCGGCCGTCGCGCGGCGCGGCGCGGGACCGCACTGCTCGTAGACGGCCAGCGTGTCCGAGGCGACGCGCCTCACCGACAGGCGGTCGATCTCGACCTGACTGCAGGCGCGCCAATGCGCCAGGGCAGCCTCGTCCTCGACCAGCATCCCGATCGCGCGAGCGAGCTTGGCGGGCGTCCTCGGCGGCACCAGGATCCCGGCCTTGCCGTATTCGAGCATCTCCGGGATGCCGTCGATGGCGGTGCCGATCACCGCGCAGCCCGCCTCGCGGGCTTCCGACAGGACGAGGGGCGCGGATTCGGCCAGCGAGGGCAGCACGCAGATGTCGGCGCCCCGGAAGAAGGGGCGCGGGTCGGCCTGCGAGCCGCAGAACGTGATGGCCTCGCTGCTCGCGAGGCCGGCGGCCCTGGCGCGGTACTCCATCTCCATCGGGCCCTCGCCGACCAGGAACAGCCTCGCCCGCGCGCATCGCCGATGCACCTCGTCGAAGGCGTCGAGAAGGTCCGTCACGCCCTTGCGCGGATGCATGCCGCCCACGAACAGCACGCTCGGGCTCTCGAGCACCCTGGCGCGCGGGACCAGTTCGGAGAACCGGGCCGAGCCGATCGTCCCGTTGAGCACGACCCGGAGACGGTCCGCCGCCATGCCTCGGCCCACCATCGACGCCTTGACGGAGGTGCTGACCGCGATGACGCGATCGGCCACCCGGAGCAGGCTGGCGCTCTTGTCGAAGACGTTGTGGACGGTCGCGACCAGGGGCCGGCCCGTCAGCCGACACCCCGGAGCGGCGAGGAGGGCGCTCGTCACCATATGGGCGTGGACGACATCCGCCCGCCATCGCCGCATCAGGCCGCCCAGTGCGAGCGTGGCGCGGGCGAGGGTCACGGGCGACCGGTCGAGGCGCAGGATCTCGGAGAGGACGCCGTTGGCCTGGAACTCCGGCTCGAAGTCCCCGCCGGAATGGCAGACCATCACGTCGTGGCCCAGGCCGGCCTGAGCGCAGGCCAGGTCCACCGCGGCATGGACGTTGCCGTTGAAGCGGCCGGTGTGATTGATGACGTGCAGGATACGCATGATCTCGGCCCCCGTGTTGGACCGCCTCCGGCGCTCCGGACCGGTGGCGCGTCATCGCTCGTCGGCCGGCTGCACGCTTCCACGTCCGGCCGGGGTCGTGGCGCCTCGCGCGAGGGTCAGGCCCCGGTGCGCTGTCCGTCTTGTCCCCAAGCTTTAGCCGTGCTTTCCAGTCTTGACAAGAATTCGCGTGCGGGCGTCCTAATTATTCTACGCTGCAATTTCGTTCCTCTAGCCATACGATATGCGCGACATCTCGCCCTTCGGTGATCGATGGGCACGTGTGCTGCATCGGAAATAATTTTGCACCGCGGCAGAACATGGGACAGAGTGCAGTGACGGATGAAATGGACATCGGCATTCACGTCGTCACCCTGTCGACCGTATCATGGATGACGCATGGTCAAGGCCTGCTGCTGCTATGTCATCGACGAGGGATACCTGTTTCCCACGCTGGTGAGCGCCATCCAGGCCCGCGCCGCGGTGCCGCGGCATGTCGCCGACATCAAGGTCTTCTGCCTCGGCGAGGCCAGCGCCACGGTGGCGCTTTACCGCGACATCTGCGGCTCGCACGGCATCGACCTCCTCGCCGTGCCGCGCAAGAGCATCGACGACATGCCCATCATGTTCGGGCGTTTCTTCCTCAGCCGCCTGCTCGATCCGCGCTACGAGACCGTCGTCTACATCGACGGCGACACGCAGATCCGCGGTTCGCTGGCGCCTCTTCTGGCTACGCCCTTGGAGCCGGGGCGCTTCCTCGCGGCGCGCGACCCGATGTCGATCATGATCGACGCGCCGGGCCGGGAATGGCGCGCGCGGCGCGCCTACTTCCAGTCGATCGGGCTGTCGTCCGACATCCTGCCGCGTTACTGCAACTCGGGCGTCCTCCGCTTCAACCTGCGCGACTGGGACGTGATCAGCCGCGCGGCGCTCCGCATGTCCGCCACGCACCGGCATGGCCTCAGGTTTCCCGATCAGGACGCCCTGAACCTCGTGTTCGGGCGCGACTACCTGCCCATGTCGTACCGTTGGAACTTCCCGATCTTCTTCCTGGACTGCGGCTTCGAAGACCTGATCGGGCCGACCATCTACCATTTCATGTCGAACCCGCGGCCCTGGAACGGCGCGTTCCGTCCGTGGGGCGAGACCTGGCACGCGCCCTATCGCAGGGTGGTCGAAGCCCATCCCGACCTGCGCCGCTTCCACCGGCCGTTCCGCCACCTCAGGGCGACGCGATACATCGCCCAGCAACGAATCAAGTCGCTGCTGGAGCGGCCGGTCTGGTCGACGCGGCATGTTCGCGAGCGCATCGCACGCCACGAGGCCGAAGCCTTTGTCTGACGGGCGCCGGCATCGTCCCATGCCGCCCGCGAGCTTCCGCCGTCATGAGCCACGGAGAGCGCAATGAACAAGCCCTTGGCGGTCTGCTTCGACGATTCGGCATCGTCGACGCTGCGCAGGATCCTGACCGGGTCTGGATCGTTGTTCACCCTCAGCGACGCCGCGGGCGCGGACGTGATCCTCTTCGGCACGGACGAGATCGCCTACGTCGACCGCAGCCCCCTGTACCGCGCCTTCGCGGCGAAGTGCCTCTGCGTGACGGAGTCAGACATCCCGACCTTCCGCCTGCCGGGCCTCTACGCCGCCAACGAAGCGTCGATCCTGACGGCGGGGAGGACGGAAACGATCCCCTACATCCTGTCCGACCGGGACCGGCCCAATCTTGCGGTCGGGGCGCTCGTCGGGCAATCCGTCGCCAAGCGCTACCTCTACAGTTTCATGGGGTCGGCGAATTCATGGCCGCGCAAGACTCTGGTCCGGCTGGTCCGCTCCAGGCCCGACACGCTGATCGAGACGACGCACGCCTACCGGCACTGGACCGACGAGGCCGATGCCGCGGAGCAGAAGCGGGCCCACCAGGCGCGCTACGCCGAGGTGATGGCCGCCACCAAGTTCGCGCTGTGCCCCCGCGGCTGCGGGCTGTCGAGCTACAGGCTGTTCGAGAGCATGATGCTCGGTGTCGCCCCCGTGATCATCTCGGATCGGTGGCGCCCCATGGCGGGGATCGACTGGAGTTTCGCGCTCTTCCTGCGCGAGCGCCAGATCCCGTCCATCGACACGATCCTGCGCAGCCACGCCGACGAGTGGCGCGAACGGGGACGATCGGCGGCCGCGACCTTCGACGCCCATCTGCGGCCGCAGCTGGTCCCCGAGATGATGCACGCGCGGATCACGCGGCTCCTCGCCCAGCGCAGCGCGGCCCGTGAACGCATCGTGGATGCCGGCATCCGCCTGCGGAGCGCGCGCCGCACGGCCTACTGGAAGGCCTATGGGGTCGGCAAACGGCTGCTGCTGGCCGGCTTCACCATGACCGGGATCGACTGCCCGGTCCCGCTCGTGCCGCCGATCGGCCCCCAGGTGGCGCGGAGCAAGGGCGACGTCTGAGCGGGGTGCCGGAAGCGGCCCCCCGCGCCCGCGCTTGAGGCCGTGATCGACGGTCCGGCGAGCCGGAGCCCGTTCGATCCGCCCCCTCAGGCGCGTCCGACGCCGGTGTAGCGCATCCCGTGCTCGCCGACGTCGCGGCCGTCGTAGACGTTCCGCAGGTCGACGAAGACGTCGCCGCGCATCAGCTGCCGGATGCGGCCGAGGTCGAGCGCGCGGAACTGATCCCATTCGGTCAGGATCACCAGCACGTCGGCGCCGTCCGCCGCCTCGTAGGGACCGGACAGGAAGGACACGTCCGTCATCAGGGCCGCGGCCGCCGGCATGCCCTGCGGGTCATAGGCCCGCACGGAGGCGCCGCGGCTCTGGAGCGCCGGCACGATCTCGAGGCTCGGGCTGTCGCGCATGTCGTCGGTGTTGGGCTTGAAGGTCAGGCCGAGGATCCCGACGCGGAGGTTGCGGAGGTTGCCCCCCGCGGCCTGCTCGATCTTGCGCGTCATGGCGCGCTTGCGGGCGCCGTTGATGGCGGCCGTGGCCTCGATCAGCGTGAGGCGGCTTCCCGCTTCCTCGGCCATGCGGATGAGCGCGTCGGTGTCCTTGGGGAAGCACGATCCCCCGTAGCCCGGCCCCGCATGCAGGAACTTGGAACCGATGCGCTTGTCGAGCCCCATGCCGCGGGCCACGGCCTGGACGTCCGCCCCGAGCTTCTCGCTGAGGTCCGCCATCTCGTTGATGAAGGTGACCTTCATGGCCAGGAACGCGTTCGAGGCGTATTTGCACAATTCGCTCGAGCGCCGGGTCATGTGGACCGTGGCGACGGCGTTGAGGCTCAAGGGGCGGTAGAGCTCCGTCATGGCGGCGAGGGCGCGCGGGTCCTCGGTGCCGACGACGACGCGATCGGGGCGCTTGAAGTCCTCGATGGCGGCCCCTTCCCGCAGGAACTCGGGGTTCGAGACCACCACGACGTCGGCCTCGGGGCGCAGGCGCGCGATGATGCGCTCGACCTCGTCGCAGGTGCCGACCGGAACCGTGGACTTCATCACCACGACGGTGAAGCCGTCGAGGCAGGCGGCGATCTCCTCGGCCGCCGCATAGATGTAGGACAGGTCGGCATAACCGTCGCCGCGCCGCGCCGGCGTTCCCACGGCGACGAACACGACGTCGGCTTCCGCCACCGACCGGCCCAGGTCGACCGAGAACGAGAGCCGCCCCGCCTCGATGTTGGAGGCCAGCAGGAGGTCCAGTCCGGGCTCGAAGATCGGCGATTCACCGCGGAGCAGGCTCGAGATCTTGGCCTCGTCCTTGTCGATACAGGTGACGACGTGGCCGAAGTCCGCCAGGCAGACGCCCGTGACTAGACCGACGTAGCCGGTTCCCACAACACTGACCTGCATGATGGTTCATCCCGTTCTGAGAGGGTCTGGAGCGCTATCGGCTGTCCTGGACGTGCCTGCGCGACATGGGACAGTTGACTTGTTCCTGCTGTCTTCAGCTTTGGCGAAGGCGCTCCGGTTCTTCGCGATGCCGCGCTCGGGTCGTCAGAGTGCATCGGCGGTCTCGTGCCGCGCGCCCTCGGCGGCGTGCGTCCCGGGCGCCCGCCGCTGCGCCGGAACCGCGTCGCCCAGCGCCTGCCGGAAATACGCGATGGTCTTCTCCAGCCCGGCCTGCAGCTCGACGCTCGGGCGCCACCCGAGGAGGCGGGATGCCGCGCCGATGTCGGGCTGCCTCTGGCGTGGATCGTCCTGCGGCAGCTCGCGATAGACGATCTTCGATGGAGACCTCGTCATGGCGATGACGGTGCGCGCCAGTTCGGCGACGCTGTACTCGACCGGGTTGCCGATGTTGATGGGGCCGAGGACGTCGTCGGGCGAGTCCATCAAGCGCATCAGCCCGCCGACGAGATCGTCCACGTAGCAGAACGAGCGGGTCTGCTCGCCCCGCCCGAACACCGTGATGTCCTGCCCTCGCAAGGCCTGCACGATGAAGTTCGACACGACCCGCCCGTCGTTGGGGTGCATGCGCGGGCCGTAGGTGTTGAAGATGCGGGCGACCTTCACGAGCAGCCCGTGCTGGCGGTGGTAGTCGAAGAACAGCGTCTCGGCGCAGCGCTTGCCCTCGTCGTAGCAGGAGCGCGGGCCGATGGGGTTCACGTTGCCCCAGTAGCTCTCAGGTTGCGGGTGGACGTAGGGATCGCCGTAGACTTCGGACGTCGACGCCTGCAGCACCTTGATCTTCAGGCGCTTGGCGAGGCCGAGGACGTTGACGGCGCCGAGCACGCTGGTCTTCGTCGTCTGCACCGGGTCGCGCTGGTAGTGCACCGGCGAGGCCGGGCAGGCGAGATTGTAGATCTCGTCGCACTCGACATAGAGCGGAAAGCAGATGTCGTGACGCAGCACCTCGAAGCGTGGATGGCTCCGCAGATGCTCGATGTTCTGCGGGGATCCCGTGTAGAAGTTATCGGCGCAGACGACGTAGGCCCCCGCTTCGAGCAGCCGTTCGCAAAGATGCGAGCCGAGGAAGCCCGCTCCACCGGTGACGAGGACTCGCTTGACGAGGTGCATGGCTTTCTCCTGTGGTGTGGTGCGGATCGAAAGGCGCCGGGGAGGCCGGCCAGGACGGCGCCGTCAGGGGCGCCGCCGGGCCGGACCGGGGCGTACCCTCCATCCTCGTGGCGCCTCGCGCGCCGGGTGGGACGCGGAAAGGGCCGCGCGCCATGCGGCCTCGAAGCTCCGCCAGGAGACCGATGGCCATCGCTTCGAGCCCGGCCGGGCGTCCGCCCAGACGCCACAGCCCGTAGAGGGTGGCGCCATAGGCCGCCGCGCCGACGGCCGTGCACGACACGAGCTCGCCCAAGGGACCCGTGACGCGGAACCCGTCCGCCATCGTGGCCCTGAGGCCGAGGACGACCGGCACCATGACGGCGCTCGCCGCGAGGCAGGGCCAGGTGTCCCACACCTGCCGGCCCATCGAGCGGCCGACCATACGCCTGACGACCCGCATGCAGACGACGGCGGCGACGCCTTCGGACGCGAACCGTGCCAGGGCGACCCCGGCGAGGCCGAACGCCCGGTAGCCGAACCACAGCATCGGCAGCTTGATGAGGATCTCGAAGCCGTTGCGCACGACGAGGTCGCGCGTGTCGCCGAGCGCCGTCACGAGCGAGATGGCGGGCAGGACGAAGAGCGCCGGGATCATGCTGGGGGCCAGCCAGCGCAGCAGCGGCACGACGCCGAGCCATGCCTCGCCGAGGACGAGCCGGACGAGCGGCTCCGCCACGAGGCTCTCGCCGACCAGGATCGGCAGGCCGACCGTCATGATGGCGCGCACCGCGAGCCCGTAGCTGCTGGCCAGCCGCGCGCGATCGTCCCGGACATGGTGGAAGGCCACCAGCAGGGGCCTCATGATCGGCGAGAGGACGGCCTGGACCGGGATCTGCGACAGGTCGCTCGATGTCGTGAACAGGCCGAGCGTCCCGACCGGGACGACGCGGGCGAGGATCAGCCGCTCGGACTGCCAGTTCATCGTGCTGATCACCTGGGCGAGGCTGAGCCAGCCGAGGAACGAGGAGAACAGCGGCCAGTGCACGAGGCCCAGGCGCGGCCGGTAGGGCGCGAGCGCATAGGAGGCGACCAGCGTCACGAGCGGCGCCGTGACGGCCGCCGCCGCGATCGCCCAGTAGCTATGGGTCAGGCAGGCCGTGACGACCCCCACCGTGGCCCCCGTCGCCCGGCCGGCGAGTTCGACCGCGATGTCCCGCCAGAAACTGAAGGCCTTCTGGTACTCGGCCAGCCGCGGATTGATGAGGCCGCGCGCGATCGCCCCGACACCGACGACGAGCACGAGCGGGCCCAGGCGCGGGTCGCCATACCAGCTCGAAAGCGGCCAGAGCGCGACGAGCAGCAGGAGGTAGAGACAGGCGCAGCGGAGCACCCCGAGGGTGAATGCCGTGTCGTAATGGCTCCGGCCGATCGCCTCGACGCGCAGCAGCGCCTGACTGAGGGGCAGCTCCAGCGTGGATTCCAGCACCGTCACGATGCTGGTGGCGATCGCGGCGACGCCGAAATCCGCGGGGGTCAGCAGGCGTGCCAGGACCAGGAGCACGGCGAGATCGAGGAGACGCGTGCCGAGGCGCGTCGCCACCATGACGGTCCCGGCGAAGGCTGTCCGGCGCGCCGTCACGGGGCGGAGCCCGGTACGGCCGCGGCATCGGGACGGCGCCGGCCCCGGCGCGGGCGACGTGGCAACGTCCGCCCGGCGAAGCCGCTCCCGATGTCGGGCCGGAGCCCATCCGCCGAGGACGCCCGCGCTCTTCCCCGGGTTTCGAGGCCGCGCATGCGGATGAACCTTTTCGGATGGCGATGGAGGGCGAGCGCGGTGCTGGGCGTTGCCCGGCCCACCGCGTCGATCCCTGGTCCTGTCCTGGGTGCGGTTCTCGACATGAGCATGCGTCACGCTCGGCCCGATGGGGGCCGGGATGCCTTGTTGAGGATGACGCCGAGGACGTCGATCTTGGCGTTTCGCAGGGCCGTGAGGCAGTCGTGAGCCTCGTCGAGCGTCGTCCGCGCCGCCTCGACGACGACGATCACGCCGTCGAGCATCTGCCCCAGCACCTGGGCGTCGGCCGAGGACTGCAGGGCCGGGAGATCGACGATGACACCGCCGTCCTGCCGCAGCCGGTCGAGGTAGAGCTGCATCTCGGGCAGACCCACGAAGGCGTGCGGGTTCTTGCCGGCCGCGCACCCCACCGCCGGCACGAAGGTGAGATGACTGGACACCTGCACGATGGGCAGGGCTTCGGGCGGGTCGCGCGCCAGCAGGCTGTCGGTCAGGCCGAAGTCCTCCTCGGGCCCGAGGCACAGGGTGAGGCTCGGGTCCTGCAGATTGGCGTCGACCAGCACGACGGGTTCGGAGGCCGCCGCGGTGATCTGGGCGAGGCCGGACGCGATCGTCGTCGTGCCCTCGCCCCTGCGCCAGGACACGAGGCCGATGGAGCGATGCCGCCTGTCGACCCGCGCCGAGATCAGCACGCCCCGGGTGGCGCGGAGCGCCTGCAGGAGCGCGTCGTCGGCCCCGGCCAGCACGCTGCCGCGCGGCGGGCGAAGGCGCCGCGCGCGGGCCGACAGGATCGGCAGTTCCGCCAGGCACGGCAGGCCGAGGTGGCGGACGATCTGGCGCCGCGTCCTGATGCGGCGGTCGAGCGTATGGGCCATCAGGATCGTGCCGAGGCCCGTGACGAGCGCGAAGGCGAGGGCGAAGGCCAGGACCACTTTGGACTGGGGATAGGACCGCGCCGTCGGCTTGATGGCGGCACTGATGACCCGGGCATCCGCGTCGGGGAAGCGCATGTCCGGGATGCGGCCCTGGCGGATGCCCTGGAGTGCGGCATCGGCTTCGGCCTTGAGGTCGGCGATGCGGGTCTGGAGGAACTCGCTCCCGCGCCCGGCGGACGAGACCTGGTCCCACAGGTAGGCCGACGTGATCGCGTTCACCGTCCGGGTCGCGGTCGCGGCGTCGAGCGCCGTATAGGAGAGTTCCAGCACGTAGGACTGGCCGATGCGGCGGGCACCGACACGGCTCATGAAGGCCAGGAAGGCGGCCGCGCGCGATTCGTCCTCGGTCGGCGGCGGGCGCGGGACGAAGCGGGCGAGGACGCGCTCCCGCCAGCCCGGCGGCTCCTCGGCGAAGTCCGGGCTGTGCCACAGATCGAGCGTATCGAAGACGAACCGGAGGATCCGTTCCGATTTGACCACCTGGATGTGGCTCTCGGCCTGGGCAGCGTCGAGGCTGACCACCAGCCTGCCGCTGTCCCCCGACACGGCCGACACGGTCGGACGCACGGGATCGAGCAGCATCAGGGTCGAGGCGACGTATTGGGACGGGGTCTCGACCAGGTAGACGACCGCCGCCGCGAGGCAGATGCAGCACCAGAGGGTCAGCTTGCCGACGTGACGGCGACAGGCCGCCAGGAACTCGTCGAGGCTCAGCGACGCGTGGTCCGGTGCCGCGGTCTGATCGGAGGGGCGGAGGTCGAGCGAAAAGGACGGGGTGCTCTGGGAAACGTTCATCGCTGCTCAATCCCGGCCGTGCGCGACGGATCGGTGGTGGCGAGGGCTCGGCGAGGAGGGGGCCCGCTCACAGGGACTCGGCCCGTTCGGGCCGCGCGGCCCCCTGCATCAGGTCGACGAGTCCGATGATATTGCCGTAGAGGCGCCCGCGGCGGTCGACGAAGGGCTCCGGCCAGACCGACATCACGATGTTGCTGGTGAGGTTCTTGAACCAGTGCCGGACGAGGCTCTTCGCCGACATGGTGCCCTTGGCGCGCAGGTAGACGGGGTTGACGACCTGCGAGTAGCCGAGCCGGCGGCCCGACAGGCGCCCGGCCTTGACGCCCATATGGACGCCCAGCGCGGACTCGAGCTTCACGCATCTCAGGCCGCGCCGCGCCAGGGCGCCCCCGTAGTCCCGATCCTCGAGCCAGCCGTAAAGAACGAGGCGCTCGTCGAACCAGTGCCCGCGGATGGCCGAGCGGCGGAACGCCATGTTGCAGCCGTAGGGGCTGTACTGCTCGCGCAGCCCGGGTCCGCGGCGCAGGTCCGCGCTCGCCAGAAGGGCGGAGGCGTCGTGGAAGGCGATGCCGGGTCCCTTGATCCCGTCGGCGATGACGTGTCCCGTCACGGCGGCGATCTCGGGCCCGTGCCGGAAGCATCGTTCGACCTCCTCGAGCCAGGTGGGATGGGCCACGAAGTCGTCGTCGAAGAACACCACGATGTCGGTGTCGGCGGCGAGGTTGCGCAGCGCGAGGTTGCGCTGGCGGGCCAGGCCTCCGGCCCCGAGCAGCAGCTTGACGTCGTGCCGCGCCGCCAGGTCTCCGACGTCGGCGGGCGAGACGCAGGACAGCGTGACGGTGCTCGGCGCCAAGGTCTGGTGCCGCAACGCCGCCACCACGTCCGACAGGACCGAGCAGCGCCCTCGCGTCGCGAAGACGACCTCGATCCGAAGCGGCCGGTCCGTGGCGCCGGTCGCCCGGGCGACGGGGGTGCCACGGGCGGTGACGCCGGAGGCCGCGCGGGACAGGATCGGACCGCCGATCTCCTCGCCGGCGGCGCGCGCGTTGACGTTTGGCACGGGTGAGATCTCCGGAGCTTCGAGCGGGCACGGTCGGATCGGGCAGGTCCTGCGGGCGCGGGATCAGTCGCCGGCCTGCTGCGGCAGCGTGTCGTCCCGGAAGACCAGGATGTGGGCGACGTCCATGAAGGCCGGAGACTTCAGCTTGTCGATCGGCCAGCCACCCCCGAGCGCGAGGTCGGCCAGGATGTAGAACCGCTGATGATAGGCGGGCGGTGTCGGCACGGACCACACTTCTTCCCGATCGAAGAAGAACCGCGTGCGGTCCGGCCGGATCAGCACGCCATAGGTGTGGAAGCCCGATGTCATCTGCGCGGGCGGGACGTGGCTGACGTGATCCTGCTGCAGCTGGTCTTTGCCGTCCTTGAACAGGTGCAGCCAGCTGTGGAAGTAGCCCGGGAAGGCACCGAAATATTCGAGGACGTCGATCTCCGACGCGCCCTTGTCCTTGTCGGTGCCGATCAGCCAGAAGGCGGGCCAGACGCCCGGGCCGTCGGGGAGCCGGGCCCGCATCTCGAAGTAGCCGAACCGCTGGGCGAAGCCCTTCTGGCCGGCGCCATCCCGGTCCATCGAGCAGATCAGGCCCGAGTGCCAGCGCCCCTGCGGGTCGACACGCGCCGTGATCCTGAGACCGTCCTGGGTCAGCGAGAAGGGGCCGCCTGGCCCCGGGTTGTCGAAGACCGCATCGCCGAAATCGCCGTGCCAGGGCGTATGGGCGATCCATCGCGTGCCCGGGCCGCCGGCCGAAATGTCGAGATGCTCGAACCTGTCCTCGAAGGTCAGCGTATAATGGTCGAGGTTCAAAGGCTCGGCCCGGGCGCCGAACGGCAGGCAGGCCGCCAGTACCACGACCGCCGCCCGCAGCCGCGGGCGGACGTCGGGCGATGAGGTCAAGAGCGATCGCGCCATGGTGTCGGGCTCCGTTCAGTGACCGAAGACATCGAGGTAGCCGGCGGCCGACGCCGCCCATGAGAACCGCCTGGCCTGCTCGCGCCCCCGGCCCCGCAACTCGTCCCGAAGGTCGCGCGAGGTCGCCAGAGCCCGGAAGTGGCGGAGCCAGGTACCGTCGGCGGTCGGGTCGGCCATCAGCGCGGCGGAGCCGCAGACCTCCGGGAGGCTCGCCCGGTCGCTCGACACCACCGGGCAGCCGCAGGCCATGGCCTCGACGACCGGCAGGCCGAACCCTTCGGTGAGCGACGGGAAGGCGAGGCAGAGCGCCTCCGAGAACAGCCGGGCGAGGTCGTCGTCCGACACCGTCCCGAGCCAGACGAGGTTCGGCGCCGACCGCGCGGGCACGTCGGCGAAGATCGACGACCCGCCTCCCGCGACCAGGATGTCGAGGCCGAGCGCTTCGACCGCCGCGGCGAGGTCGAGGATGCGCAGGACGTTCTTGTGCCTGGCGCGGCTTCCCAGCACCAGGATGAAGCCGCGCCGGGGCTGCCGCCCGTCGAACACCGTCGCGCGCCGGGCATCCCACCGCAGCGCGTGCTCGTGCCCGTTCGGCAGGATGCGGATCTTCTGCATCGGGATGCCGAGATGTTCGGCCAGTTGCGCGGCCGCGTTGCGCGACACGGTCGTGACCTGCAGGGCGCGCCGCGCCGCCAGGGGCTGCAGCGTCCTGTAGAACGTCCGAAAGCCGCGGCTATAGCTTTGCGGCTCGACGAAGACGTTGGCGTCGTGGATGCAGAGCACATGCCCGCGGCTGAGCGCCGGCGCCGTGTTGCACAGGTTGAGCAGGGGCTTGCCGCTCAGGAACGGCAGGACCGCATGTTCCCAGACCTGGCCGGATGCGGGGCCGGCGCGCTCGACCGTGATGGCCTCGAGCGCCGGCGCTTCGGCGGAGCGGTCCGGCACCAGCAGGGTCGCGCGGCCGCCCCGCTCGGACAGGAGGCGGTCCATCGCGGCCACGATCTCCCGCCCGTAGCGTTGAACGCCCGTGACGGGCTGGGTGAGAAACCTGCCGTTGATGGCGAACGAGCAGGTGAAGCCGGCCGGCGGGGGGCCGTGCGGCGGCGCGATCGTGCCGGGCGCGGCGCGAGCGGCCGGGCGCGCATCGGCGAGGCCATGGCTCATGTCGACGGCCCGCCGTCCCGCCACGCCACCACCGGTGGCGGCGCGGCGGGGCACCAGGGGTCGCGGTCCGGCCAGACGGCGAGGGCCGGCACGCCGCTGCGGCGGGCCTGCGCGGCACGGTGGATCTCGGCCAGGACCTCCGGGCCAGGCAGAAGCCGCGCGAGATGGGGGTCTCGCGTTCCCGGCGGGCCGTCGCCTCCGGCGTCGAGCACGTCGTCGAAATAGTCCGCGAGGTCTCTCGGCATGTCGGCGCGGCCGCGGCGCCAGAGGTGCCCGAGCCATCCCGCCGCCGTGTAGAATTCGTGGGACAACAGGGCTTCCGGCCAGAGATAGGCCGGATGAATCCCGGTCACGACGGCGAAGATCGCCGCTTCGTCGCGGTCTAGCGGTCGCAGAGCCCCGCGATCGATCTCTCCCCTCAAGGCGACCACCAGCGCGAAGGCTTCGCCCTCGTCGAGGGCGCGGTCCGGGGAGACGGATCGCACCGGCCCGGGGCCGGCCCCGGCGAACCAGGGACCGTGCTCCCGCGCCCCCAGCGCCATCATCTCGTCGGCTTCGACCCGCGTCGCGCCGCACAGGATCCGCATCGGGCCATCGTCGCCCTCCGCCCTCGACCGCCAGGCCAGAACCGCGAGGCAGCGCGTGATATGCGCCCGAAGGGCGACCGGGACGGGGCAGCCGGGCCGGGGCAGCAGCCGGGGGAAGACCCGGATGTACTGGGCGGGATCGCACGCGGCGAAGTCGTCGACCGCCGAGATGTGGCTCCAGCGCTCCTGCGCGGGGCTCGACGTCCACGCGCGGCATCCCTCCGGAAGCTCGCCGCGCCTCCAGCCCCCCAGGGGTGTATCGAGGAGTTCGCCATGCGCACGGCATCCCGGCGGCAACCCGGACCGCGACAGGCGTCGGCAGGTCGAGCAGGTCAATACGACCCCCTGGAGGCCAGCACGACGGGGAACGTCCGCAGAAGGATCACGGCATCCTGGACGATGCTCCGGTTCTCGACGTATTCGACGTCCATCCTGACGCGGGCGCTGTAGGAGACATCGCTGCGGCCGCTGATCTGCCAGCGGCCGGTCAGGCCCGGCCGGACACGGTAATAGTGCTGGATGTGATGCCCGTAATGGGCCACCTCCGCCTCCACGATCGGCCGCGGGCCGACGAGGCTCATCTCGCCGCGCAGGACGTTGAGCAGCTGGGGGAACTCGTCGATGCTCGACTTGCGCAGGACGCGCCCAAGCGGCGTGATGCGGGGATCCATCTTGAGCTTGCGGCCGGCCGCCCACTCGGCCCGGGCGTCCGCGTTCCCGGCGAGATGGTTCTGAAGAACGTGGTCGGCGTCCCTGACCATGCTCCGGAACTTCAGGCAGCGGAACGGCTTGCCGTCGCGACCGACCCGCCGGTGGCGGATCAGGACCGGGCCGCCCTGAGACACCTGAAGCAGGGCGACGATGAACAGCAGCAACGGAAGCGCCGTCAGGAGCACCGTTGCCGCGATGGAGACATCGATGAAGCGCTTGGCGATCTCATACCGGGCCTTCTCGTCGGCCCAGGAGATCGGGAGAGTGCGCGGGTAGTGGGACGAGACCGCTCCGGGCGTGATGGGAGGGGAGGGTGTGTCGGACACGGCAAACCTCTGAACATTCCCGATAACCCTTAAAATATCGTTGACGATTGCCGCGATGCAAAATTAAAATAAGGTTCAACTCTTTTATTTGCAGAAAAAATAACAACCTACTCCGCATCTCCTCTATCGTTACGCTCAAGGAAACCTGGCGCATGACTGCGGTCGCACCAGAGTATTACGCTGATCATTAAATGAAACTGCGCTCTTCGGCAGAGAGATTTCGACATGCGCGTCGCCATCATACATTACTGGTTCGTCGGTATGAGGGGCGGAGAGAAGGTCATAGAAGCCCTATGCCGCATGTATCCGCAGGCCGACATCTTCACCCATGTCTACGATCCGGGAGCCGTCTCGGCGACGATCGCTCGACACCGGGTCCAGACGTCCTTCATCGCCCGCCTGCCGCGCGCAAGACGCGCCTACAAACGCTATCTCCCGCTGATGCCGATGGCGCTCGAGCAGCTCGACCTGCGCGGATACGACCTCATCATCAGCAGCGAGGCAGGTCCCAGCAAGGGCATCATCCCGCCGGCCGGTGCACTGCACGTGTGCTACTGTCATTCGCCGATGCGCTACATCTGGAACATGTATCACGACTACCGCGAGCGCACCGGAACCGTAACGCGGCTGCTCATGCCGGCCCTCGCCCATTACGTCCGGACATGGGATGCGATCGCGGCGACGCGCGTCCACGACTTCGTGGCGAACTCGCGCACCGTCGCCCACCGTCTCCACACCTACTATCGGCGCGACGCGACCGTCATTCCGCCGCCCGTCGACGTCGACAGCTTCGCACCGGTGCCGCGGTCGGACCTCGACGATTACTATCTGATGGCGGGCGAACTCGTGCCCTATAAACGGCCGGACCTCGCCGTCGAAGTCTTCAACCGCACCGGGCGCAAGCTGGTGGTGGTGGGCGGGGGCGAACGCCTGGCGATGATGCGCGCCCTGGCGGGACCGACCGTCCACGTGCTGGGGCCACAGCCGTTCGACCGGCTCCGCCACTATTACGCGCGCTGCCGTGCGCTGATCTTCCCGGGCGAGGAGGATTTCGGGATCGTGCCGGTCGAGGCCATGGCCAGCGGGCGGCCGGTCATCGCCTTCAACCGGGGCGGGGCGACCGAAACGGTGGTCGAGGGAGCGACCGGCACGTTCTTCGACGAACAGACCCTGGACGGACTGACGGCCGCGCTCGACCGTTTCGAAACCATGTCTTTCGACCCCGGCGCCGCCGTGGCGCGGGCCCGCGACTTCCGCGCCGACCTGTTCCAGTCCCGGATGTCGGCGTTCATCGCCGACCGGCTGTCCCGCCGCGACAGCATGGCGAGAGACCCGATGGACCTCGCCGCGGCGCCGGTCCGCCCCCGCCTCACCGCCTGAGGCCGGCGCACCCCGCGCGCGGTCCGGGTCGCGAACCCCCGCGCCCGCGCGGGACGCAGCCCGGTGGACCCCCGCATCGTCGACGCGTCCGGGCCGACCGCGACGCCGCGCGGCCCGGGTGCGACAGATCACACCTGATCATAAAAGTGATTGACTTTGATCTGACGCATGCGACGCTGACGGCGGACGTTCGAAGGCGCCGCCATGAAGCCCGACCGGCACGAAGCCATCCGCCACCACCTCTATTCCCGCGGCACGTCGTCGATCGAGACGCTGGCGCGGGAGACGGGGGCCTCCGTGGCGACGATCCGCCGGGACCTCGTCATCCTCGAGCAGCAGGGGATCGTCAGCCGCACCCACGGCGGCGCCCGGATCGCCTCCGACGCCCATGTCGAGGTGGAGTTCAGGACGCGGGAGCAGCACCGCCTGGCCGAGAAACGCGCCATCGCGGGGGCCGCCTATGCCACGCTGCGGCCGCAGACGTCGGTGTTCCTCGATGCCGGCACCACGGTGCTGCAGCTCGCCCACCGGCTCCGCGTCAGCCCGATCCCGCTCGCCGTCTTCACCAACGGGCTGCTCGTCGCCCAGGCGCTGATGGGCGTGCCGAAACTGCGCGTCACGATGCTGGGCGGCCATCTGCGCGGCGAGAACGCGTCCCTTGTCGGTCCCGCCGCCGAAGCCATGCTGGACGGGCTCTGGTTCGACAGGCTGTTCCTGGGCGCCACCGCCATCGGCGACGACAGCGCGGTCTATAGTCTCGATGCCGCCGAAGCGAGCCTCAATGCCCGGATGATCGCGCGCTCGGCCAGCACCACGGTGCTGGCCGACGCCACCAAGTTCGGGCGCCGCACGACCTATCTCGTGACGCCGCTCACGGCCGCGACGGCCGTCATCTCGGACCGGCAGCTGGACAATGCCCACCGGCGCCGGCTGACCGAGGCGGGGGTCGCCGTGTCGATCGCCACGACGGAGCGCGCCGAGGCCGCCGCCAGGGGCACCAGCCCTTGAGCCGCGATCTCGTCCTCGGGCTCGACGGCGGTGGCAGCAAGACCGTGGTGGCGCTGGCCGACCGGGACGGCGCCGTCCTGGCCCTGCAGCGCGGGCCGGGGCTCGACCCTCACGGCAATGCCCGCTGGCGGGAGGACCTCGCCGCCCTGGTGGCCGCCGTCGGCACCGGCCACGGCCGCCTCGAGCGGGCCGTGCTGGGCCTGTCGTGCCACACGGAATCAGCCGCGGTGTCGGCCGAGCAGACCGCCTGCGCGGCACGCCTCTTCACCGTCCCGGTCGATACGCTCAACGACGTGCACGTCGCCTTCGAGGGGGCGCTGGCCGGCCGGGCGGGCGTGCTGGCGCTCGCCGGGACCGGAGCCATGACCTGGGCCGGCGACGGGCACGGGACGCATCGGCGCGCGGGCGGGTGGGGCGACCTCGTCGGCGACGAGGGCAGCGGCTACTGGCTCGGTCGTGAAGCGCTCGGCGAGACGACGCGGGTCCTCGATGGCCGGAGCCGGGCGAGCGCCTTCGCCGAGGCCGTGCTGGGGAGCATCGGCGTCGGCGGTGCGGACCTCATCGGATGGATCTACGGCCTCCAGCACCGGCGCGCCTCGATCGCGGCGCTCGCCGTCACGGTCGACGGGCTCGCGGCCGCCGGCGACCCGACGGCACTGGCCCTGATGACCCGGGCCGCCGACCACCTCGTGGAGCAGGTCGAGGCCGCCTGGCGCCCGCTGGGCGCGTCGCCCCCGCCGGCGTGGAGCTACGCCGGCAGCCTATTCTCGAGCCCGCGTTTCATGGCCGCGATGGTGGAGCGGCTCGGCGAGCCCCGCGCCCCGGAACTGCCACCGGTCGGGGGGGCCCTGCTCGAAGCGGCCCGCCGGGCGGGCTGGGCGGCGGACGCGGGTTGGCGCGCACGCGTCGCAAGCTCCATCGCAAAAGCGATCCGATCCGGCGGCGCCGGTGCTCTACAACAGGGGAGGACAGCATGACGAAGTCTTGGTTGAGCCTGATCGTCGCCGGAGCCGTCTCGGCCGGCCCCATCCTCGCCGGCCCGGTCCTGGCGCAGACCAAGCCCTACGCGGGCCAGAGCATCACGGTGCTGCTGCCCCCCTGGGGCACGCTACCCAAGGACATGACGGACCGGTTCAGCGCCGAGACCGGCATCGCGCTCGACATGCAGACGCTGGGATGGGACGAGATCCGCACCAAGATCGTGACGTCCGAACTCGCCGGGACGGCGCCGGCCGACGTGACCGAGGTCGATTGGTCCTGGGTCGGCCAGTTCGGGGCGGCGGGATGGTACGAGCCGCTCGACGGCGTGGTCTCCGCCGCGCTGCGCAAGGACGCGCCGACCGAGAAGATCTTCACCTACGACGGCAAGCTGATCGCGATGCCGTACAACAACGACTACCGCATCCTCATCGTGAACGCGGCGGAAGCCAAGAAGGGCGGCATCGACGCCCCACCCAGGACCCTGGACGAGTTGACGGCGGATGCCAGGGCCCTGAAGGCCAAAGGCGTCGTCACCTACCCGATCGGCTTGCCGCTCTCGGCGACCGAGGGCACGGCGACGGCCTGGTACCTGCTCACCAAGGCCTTCGGCGGCGAGCTGTTCGACAAGGACTTCAAGCCGCTCTTCACCGACCCGCAGTCGGCCGGCTACAAGGCGCTGGCCTGGGAGGCCGACGCCATCAAGTCGGGCCTCGTCGATCCGGCCTCGACGGGCCTCAAGGACGTCGACATCCAGGAGCTCTTCAAGAACGGGCAGATCGCCTACGACGTCGCGGGCTGGGCCGGCAACCTCGCGCTCTACAACGACAAGGAAAAGTCCAAGGTGGCCGGCGACGCGGTCGCGGCGCTGATGCCGAGCGCGAGCGGCCCGAGCCGCACCTTCGGCCTGCCCGGCGCGGTTGGCATCCCGACCGCGTCGACCCACAAGGGCGCGGCCGGCGCCTTCGTCAACTGGCTGCTCCAGCCCGAGAACCAGACCGAGTGCTACACGGCGCTCGGCAACCTGCCGACCCGCACGAGCGTGCTCGACGCGCTCGACGCCGCGGGCAAGCTCGCGGGCGGCAAGGTGCTGATCGAGGAGGCCGCGCTCGTCGAGCCCCTGTTCGCCCAGGGCACGCCCGGCTGGTACCCGCAGTTCTCCAGCGTCGCCGCGACGGCCATCAACCAGGTCGCCAAGGGGCAGATCGGCGTCGAGGAAGCGGTGAAGCAGATCGCCTCGGGGGCTTCCGAGGCGATGAAGTGAGGCCGGGATCGCGGACGGCCGTCCCGCGATGACCAGCGCCGCCGCCATCCCCGCCCGGGTCGGCCGTCCCGCCTCGGCCCGCCGCCGACGGGCCGAGGAGGCGCGGCTCGGGCTGGCCCTCGCGGCGCCCATCGTGCTGGTGATGGGCGCCCTCGTCATCGGCCCCGTGCTGCTGACGCTGTGGGACAGCCTGCTGCGCATCGACCCCATGAAGGCCGGCACGCCCTTCGTGGGCCTCAAGAACTACGCCGACCTCATGGCGGATCCCGCGGTCCGGGCGTCGTGGCTGAACACGCTGGCCTATGTGGCGATCGCCGTGGTGGCCGAGACGCTGGCGGGGCTCGGGGCGGCCCTGCTGCTCGACGCCGTGAGGACGGGCCGACGCTGGCTGCTCGCCGCCCTCGTGCTGCCCTGGGCGCTGCCGCCCGTGGTCAACGCCATCGTGTGGCTGTGGATCTACAACCCGAGCTACGGGATCCTCAACGGCCTCCTGAAGGGCGCCGGCCTCATCGCGTCGAACCACGTCTGGTTCAACGACCGCGGCACGGCGCTGGCGCTGATCGCCCTCGTCCACGTGTGGCGCATGATGCCCCTCACCGCCGTGATCCTGCTGGCCGCCCTGCAGGGCGTGCCGGCCGAACTCCTCGATGCCGCACGGCTCGACGGCGCCGGCGCATGGCAGCGATTCCGCTTCGTCACGCTGCCGCTGATCTCGGGCGGCCTCGCCATCGCGCTGAGCCAGTCCACCGTCTTCGCCTTCAACCTGTTCGACGAGGCCTGGATCCTCTCGGGGTCCAGCCTGGACACGAGGACCGTCGTGGCCGAGGTCTACATGTCGGCCTTCCAGAACCTGCACTTCTCCTTCGGCATGGCCTTGTCGGTCCTGCTCATGCTGGCGTCGCTGGCGGTGTCGCTGGTCTATGTCCTGAGGATCTATCGCGAGACGAGGGTCGAGTGAGCGGGCGATCGCTCCCCGGCCGGCTCGGCATCGGCCTCGGCGTCGCGGCGCTGCTGCTGTGGTCGCTCGGCCCCATCTACTGGTCGCTCGTCACGAGCTTCATGCGGCCGGCCGACCTCGCCGCGCAGCCGCCCCACGCGTTCCCGCCGACGCTCACGCTCCAGCACTACGCGCACCTCCTCGGCGCCGCGTCGAGCTTCCAGGGCACCGCCACGCAATCCGTCTGGCCGCAGTTCAGCCGGGCGCTCGTCAACTCCGCCGTGACGTCGGTGCTGGCGACCGTGATCACGGTCGTGCTGGCGAGCCTCGGCGGCTACGCCTTCGTCCGGCTCCGCTTCCCGGGGCGCGACGTCATCTTCGTGCTGGTGGTAGCGACCCTCGCCATCCCGGCCTATACCGTCATGATCCCGCTCTACCGGCTGATGATCTCGCTCCGGCTGGTCGACACCTATCTCGGCATCACGCTGATCTACGTTTCGGCGTTCCTGCCGCTGGCGCTCTGGCTCATGCGCAGCGTCTACCAGGCCATGCCGCCGGCGGTCGAGGAGGCGGCCTGGCTGGATGGCGCGGGCCGCATGCGGACGCTGGTCCTCATCGTCCTGCCGCTCGCCGCGCCCGGCCTCATCGCCAGCGCCATCCTGACCTTTCTCAGCGCCTGGGGGCAGTTCCTGGTCCCGCTGGTCTTCTCGCCGACCCTGGCCACCAAGCCCCTGACGGTGCTGATCCCCGAATTCGTGAGCAAGAACTACGTGGACTACGGGCTCATGAACGCGGCGGGCATGCTGGCCATCGTGCCGCCGGTGCTCGTCGTCCTGTTCCTCAACCGCTACCTGGTGCACGGCCTGATGGCCGGCTCCAGCAAGTGACGATCCCTCAGACGCCGAGGCCAAGGCATGAACACCACCGAGCGCGTGATCCGCGAGCAGTTTCCCTTCTGGGCCGAGGCGCCCGTGCCCCCGGCTCTGCCGGCGGCCGGTGCCGATTACGCCATCGTGGGCTGCGGCACCTCCTTCTACCTCGCCCAGATCGTGGCGGCGGCCTTCAACCTGTCGGGCCGGCAGGCCATCGCCGTGCCGGGCGCCGAATGGGCGCGGCGGCGCCGGGCCTACCGGGTGGACGAGCGCGCCACGGTGGTGATCGCCCTGTCGCGCAGCGGTGAGTCGAGCGAGACCGTGCAGGCCGTCGAGGTCAGCCGCGCCGCGGGCCTGAAGACCATCGCGGTGACCTGCGAGCCGGGCAGCAGCATCGTCCGGGCCGCGCAGACCACCATCCTGGCCGCCACGCATCCCGACGAAGGCATCGTGATGACCGCGTCGGCGAGCCTCATGCTCCTCGTCGGGCTGCGCCTCGCGGGCGTTTCGATCGACGCCGGGCAGGCCGCCGGCGCCGCGGAAGCCGCGCTCCAGGCGATCGATGCCGCATTGCCGGCCGCGTTGGAGGGCCGGACGCATTTCGTCTATCTCGGGGCGGGCGCCCTCTACGGGCTCGCCCAGGAGGGCGCGCTGAAGCTCCAGGAGATGAGCCTCAGCTACGCCCAGGCCTTCCACACGATGGAATATCGTCACGGCCCGATCAGCCTCGTCGAGGCCGCCACCCTGGCGGTGGTGCTCTACAGCGCGGACACGCGCGACGAAGAGGCCCGCGTCGCCGCCGACCTCCGTGCCAAGGGGGCCCTGGTGATCGGCTTCGGCGGGCCGGGCGACATCGAGATCGAGGCCGCTGCCGATCCGCTGGGCCGCGCCCTCGTGGCCCTGCCGGCGCTGCAGATCCTGGGCGAGCGCGTGGCGGAGCGGCGCGGCCTCGACACCGGCGCCCCCCGGCACCTCAGCAAGGTCGTCGTGCTGGCGTGACTTGCGCCTCGGCACCCGGCGAGACCGCCGGACTCGACTCCGCGCCTGCGCGCGCGTCCCGCTCGCCCGCGCGCAGCCACACCCGCATCTCGCCCGGAGCGCGGTTGTCCCAGGCGTAATAGGGCACGGCGCTCAGCGTCGTCCCCCGCCGCTCCGGCGGCGTCTCACGGTAGAGGTCACCGCCCCAGTCGTCGGCCTCCGCCTCGGCCGCGGCGCGCAGCACAACGACGCCGCCGAGCAGCCCGGGCGCGGTCTCGGCCCGGATCTCCGCCGCGGCCGGCAGCGTCAGGCCGTGCAGGCCGGGGCCATTGTCGGCCGCCTCGACGCAATAGACGAGCGGGCCGCGCTTCAGCGCGACGCGGCCCGCATCCTGCCGGACCTTCGGATTGGCGTAGAGGCGCTTCGCCTCGAGGCCGATGGCGAGCGAGACCGTGTCGCCGGCCGACCAGTGCCGCGCGAGCCGCGCGTAACCCTTGACCGTGACGGCCGCGAGGTCGACGGGCGCGCCGTTGACCGCCAGCGTGGCCGCTCCCGCCCAGGCCGGGATGCGGAGCGACAGGACGAGGTCGGCCGGCGCGTCGAGCCCGACGGTCAGCGTCACGTCCCCGCTCCAGGGATAATCGGTCTCCTGCTCGAGGCGCAGCCGCCGCCCGCCCCCGACGTCGAGGTCGGCCGTACCGGCGCAGTAGAGGTGGACCGCCGCCTCGCCCTCGGCTTCGCCATAGGCGTAGCAGCCGACCGAGGCGACCAGGCGTTTTGAGAAGACCTTCTACCAAAGGCATCCCACCGTCCTGGGTTGTCAATCGCCTTGTGGGGGTTCAACGGATGGGATCGGGCCGGCGATAGCCAGGGCTGCCGGGGACCGGCCCGGCACGGCGGCGGCGCGCGCGGCAGCGGCGCGGCTTGGGTGCGGCTTGGGCGGAACTTGGGTGAGGCGTCCGCCCCGCTCGCTATTCCGAGGCGTCGACCAGCCGCATGCAGGCTGGGCTGACCTCCGCACGGCGGCGCAACAGGCAGGCCTTGAGCCGGTCGGGATCCTGGCGGCTGTCGGGGCAGAGCGAGGCGGCGTCGCCCGCGCAGGCGGCGTCGAGCTTCTGCTGCATGGTCCGGGCCGAGGCCGGCGCCGTATGCCACAGCGCCGCCAGACAGGCCAGGGCTGCGCCGACCCGCCGAAACGCCGTCACGGTTTGGGTGGCGGCGTGACGGTGATCTTGATGCTGGCGTAATAGGCGGCGAGGTCGGCCATGTCCTGGTCGCCCAGGGTCTGCGCCACCGTGTTCATGATCTCGTTCTTGCGCTCGCCGGCGTGGTAGGCCTTCAGGCTCGACAGCAGGTAGACCTCGACCTGCCCGGCGAGGTTGGGCGCCTCCGGCAGTTTGGAGACGCCGTCCCGCCCGTGGCAGGCAATGCAGCCCGAGGCCTTGATCTTGGCCGCGCCCGCGGTGGCCGAGCCGTCGGCGCGGGCCGCCGGCGCGGCCAGCACGAGGAGTGTCGCCAGTGTGGCCCGGATCGGAACCCTCATGCCACGCCCTCCCCGGCCCCCGGCCGGCGTCCTGCTCACTTCTTGCCGTCGTAGGTGATGCGATAGACGGCGCCCGCGAGGTCGTCCGAGACCAGCAGCGAGCCGTCGCGCATCGGCTCGACGTCGACGGGGCGGCCGGTATACTCGCCGTCCTCGTCGAGCCAGCCTTCCGCGAAGGGCTTGGACCCGCCAAGGGGCTTGCCATCCGCATCGAGCTTGGTGACGAGGATGCGGGCCCCGACCGGCACGGTGCGGTTCCAGGACCCGTGCTGGGCGGAGAAGATCGCGCCCTTGTACTCGGCCGGGAACATCTTGCCGTTGTAGATGCTCATGCCGAGGTCGGCGGCATGGGCGGTCTCCTCGACGACGGGGAAGACGACGTCGGCGGGCGGCGTCTGATCCTTGTATTCGACGGTGCGGGTGTGCCCGCCGCCGTACCAGGGGAACCCGAAGTTCAGCCCCGCCTTGGTGGCGTGGTTGATCTCACCGGCCGGGATGTCGTCGCCCATCCCGTCGACCTGGTTGTCGGTGAACCACAGCGTCTTGTCCTTGGGATCGAAGTCCATGCCGACCGAGTTGCGGACGCCGTGGGCGAAGATCTCGCGGTTGGTGCCGTCGCGGTCCATGCGCATGATGCTGCCCAGGCCCGCCTTGTAGTACATGTCGTACTTCTCCGGCGCGTAGACGTTGTAGGGCTGCCCGACCGCGACATAGAGCTTGTTGTCCGGGCCGACGCGACACACGCGCGCCGAATGGTTGAAGCTTTCCTCGCTGGTCGGGATCAGGTCGCCCTGCTTGACCACCTGGGCCACGGCGACGTCCGCGTTCTCGTAGAAGAACTCGGCGGCCGGGAAGGTCAGGATGCGGTTCTGCTCGATCGTGAACAGAAACCCGTCCTTCGAGAAGCAGATGCCGTTGGGGTTGTTGAACTTGATCGTCGGGGCGAACTCGCGCACGTCCTCGGCAACCCCGGTATGGCCGCGATCGGTAAGGGTGTAGATCTTGTCCTTGCGGGTCGACACGTAGGTGACGACGCCCTGAGGGCCGACCGCGATCATGCGGGCGTCGGGGACGAGGGCGTAGAGCGAGATCTTGAACCCGGGCGGCAGCTTGATCGTCTGCAGCGTCTTGCGGATGGCCTCGGCCCGGTCGCCGCCCTGCGGCACCGACACCATGGCGTGGGCGCCCGTCGACTTGAAGTCCTCGAGCTTGTCCATCGGGGTGCCGGCCGCGGCGGGCGCGGCCGTGGCGGCGACGGGATCGGCTGGTTTGGCGGTCTGGGCCCGTGCCGCCGATCCAGCCGCAAGCGCACCCACGGCCATGGCCGTCAGCACCATTGTCCTCATCTCGACCTCCCTCGGCTCCGAAGAGCGCGATATCCGCCCGGTCGCCGCCGGTTTGACCCAAGGTTAGAACAGCATCCGAGCATCTGGCAAGCGGCCGCGAGACGAGATCGCGTGTCGATGCGGCCCTGGTCCGGCCCGGCGCGCCGCGATGCTGCAGCGCAACCGTCCGACGCGAAGGCCGGCCGCGTCCTCATCGGTTTAGGACTGCACTGCAACATGAAGAGCCGGATCGCCGACCGGCAAAATTCTTCTCTCCGACGATCGCCGGCGCGCCTCGACCGGGCCGCGCCCTGCTTCGCCGACCTGTCCCGCGAGCGGCTGCCGTTTGCGCGGCCTCCTGGCGCATGGTATCCCGTCGGTACTGCAGAACTGCAGTTCATCCTTGGAGGAAACCATGGCCTGGACCACCCCCGTGATCGAAGAAGTCTGCCTCGGAATGGAAGTGACGAGCTACGAGTCCGCCGACATCGAATTCTGATCGTCGCGCACCGCCGCGGCAGGACGGCAGGGCCGTGAGGATCATCGTCGTCGGCTCGGCCGCGGGCGGCGGCTTCCCGCAATGGAACTGCCGCTGCCCGACCTGCCGCCTCGCCTGGGACGGCGATCCGCGCGTCACGCCGCGCAGCCAGTCGAGCCTCGCCGTGAGCGCCGATGGCCTGAACTTCCTGCTCGTCAACGCGTCGCCCGACCTGCGCCAGCAGATCCTCGCCACGCCCGCCCTGCATCCGCGCGAGGGCGCGCGCCATAGCCCCATCGCCGCCGTGATCCTGACCAGCGGCGACGTCGACCACCTGGCGGGCCTCCTCACCTTGCGCGAGCGGCAGCCCTTCGCGCTCCATGCCTCGCCCTCGCTCCTCGCCATGCTGGACGCCGACCCGGTCTTCGCCGTGCTCGACCGCGCCCACGTCACGCGTCACGCGACCCGGCTCGAAGCGGACCACGCCATCGCGGGCCTCAGCGTCAGGCCCTTCGCGGTCCCCGGCAAAGTGCCGCTCTTCCTCGAGGGCGAGACGGTCGAGGTCGGCCACGAGACCGACCTGACGGTCGGCCTCGACATCCGGGCGGGCGGGCGCCGCATCGTCCACGTGCCGGGCTGCGCCGCCGTCACGCCCGCGCTGCTGGACCGGATCGCCGGTGCCGACCTGCTGCTCTTCGACGGCACCACCTTCACCGACGACGAGATGCCGCGGCTCGGCCTGTCGCCCAAGACCGCGGCCCGCATGGGCCATGTCGCCATGAGCGGCCCGGACGGGTCGCTGGCGCGCCTCGCCGACGCGGACGTGGGCGCCAAGGTCTACGTCCACATCAACAACACCAACCCCGTGCTGGTCGAAGGCTCGCCCGAGCGCCTCGCCGTCGAGGCCGCCGGCTGGCGTGTCGCCCACGACGGCCTGGAGATCGCCTGGTGAGGGCGAGCCCGGCGCAGGGCCGCGACCGGAGGTTTCGATGAGCCAAGACGCACCCGTGCTGACGCCGGACGACCTCGAAGCCGCGCTGCGGGCCATCGGCGCCGAGCGCTACCACAACCTCCACCCCTTCCACCGCCGCCTGCATGACGGGCTGTGCAGCCGGGACGAGGTGCGGGCCTGGGCGCTCAACCGCTACTATTATCAGTCCAGGATCCCCATCAAGGACGCCACGGTGCTGAGCCGCATGGAGGAGCCGGACCTGCGCCGCGCCTGGCGCGAGCGGATCCTCGACCACGACGGCCACCACCCCGGCGACGGCGGCATCGCGCGGTGGCTGGTGCTGACCGCGAGCCTCGGCTTCCCCGACGCCTATGTGGCGTCGACGCGCGGCATCCTGCCCGCCACACGCTTCGCCGTCGGGGCCTATGTCGATTTCTGCGCCAGGCGTTCGCTGCTCGAAGCCATCGCGTCCTCGCTGACGGAGCTGTTCTCGCCGCAGATCATCGGCGAGCGCGTTTCGGGCATGCTGACCCACTATCCGTTCGTCAGCCGCGACACGTTGGCCTATTTCACGGCGCGTCCCACCCAGGCCAAGCGCGACAGCGACTTCGCGCTGGGCTACGTCAAGGCGCAGGCCCGGACCGCGGCCGACCAGCAGGCCGTGCTGGCGGCGCTGCGCTTCAAATGCGATGTCCTCTGGGTGCAGCTCGACGCGCTCTGGGGTGCCTACGTGGCCGGGGCCGTGCCGCCGGGGGCGTGGCGGCCGGGCGACGAGGCGACGGTGGACGGGGAGACGGGAACGTGACGGAGGCTCTCGACCCGGCCGCCCACCCTGCCCTGCCGCGCGGCGTCCGGCTGAAACACGACGCCGTGCGCGACGAATGGGTGCTGCTGGCGCCCGAACGCCTGCTGAAGTTGAACGCGGTCTCCGTCGAGATCCTCAAGCGCTGCACCGGCGCGGCGACGCTCGCCGCCATCGTCGACGACCTCGCGACCGCCTTCGACGCGCCGCGGGACCGTATCGCCGCCGACGTCGAGGCCATGCTGGCGGGGCTGGTGGCCAAGCGGCTGGTGGACATGCGATGACGGCCCTCCCCTCCCCCGCGGTCGGCGCGCCGATCGGCCTCCTGGCCGAGCTCACCCACCGGTGCCCGCTCGCCTGCCCCTATTGCTCGAACCCGCTGGAGCTCGAACCCCGCACGGCCGAGCTCGGGACCGAGGAATGGGCGCGGGTCTTCTCCGAGGCGGCGGCGCTCGGCATCGTGCAGGTCCACCTGTCGGGCGGCGAGCCGGCGGCGCGGCGCGACCTCGTCGCCCTCGTCCGGCACGCGGCCGAGGCCGGGCTCTACACCAACCTCATCACGTCCGGCATCGGGGTCACGCCCGAGCTCGTCGAGGCCCTGTCGGGGGCGGGGCTCGACCATGTCCAGCTGTCGGTCCAGGACACCGAGACGGCGAGCGCCGACCATATCGCGGGCTACCGCGGGGCCGATGCCAGGAAGCGGGAGGTCGCGGCCGCGGTGGTCCGGGCCGGCCTGCCGCTCACCGTCAATGCCGTCATCCACCGCGCCAACCTCGACCGCGCCGGCGCCATCCTGGAGCGGGCCATCGCCTGGGGGGCGCGGCGGGTCGAGATCGCCCATGCCCAATATTACGGCTGGGCGAAGCGCAACCGCGCCGCCCTGATGCCGTCGCGCGCCCAGGCGCTGGCCGTCATCGCCGAGATCGAGCGGCTGAAGGTCCTGCATGCCGGCACCATCGTGGTCGACCACGTGGCGCCCGACTATCACGCCCGCACACCCAAGGCCTGCATGGGGGGCTGGGGGCGGCGCCTCGTCAACGTCACGCCGAGCGGCCGCGTGCTGCCGTGCCATGCCGCCGAGACCATCCCGGGCCTCGTCTTCTGGTCGGTGCGCGACCATGCGCTGGCGGAGATCTGGGCGGACTCGCCCGCCTTCGCGGCCTACCGGGGCACGGCGTGGATGGTCGAGCCCTGCCGCTCCTGCCCGCGCCAGAGCGTCGATTTCGGCGGCTGCCGCTGCCAGGCGCTGGCCCTCACCGGGGACGCCCGCAACGCCGACCCGGTCTGCCACCTGTCGCCCTTCCACGACAGGGTCGAGCAGGTGCTGCTGGCCGAAACGCCCGCCGCCATCCCGGATTACGCCTATCGGGGCCGGGCGGCGGACGGGCACCCGCCTCAGGTCTCCCCGGCCGGGCCGTAACCACCGCCCGTCGGCGTCACGATGGTGATGGCCTCGCCCGCGGCGAGGCGCGTCTGGGCGCAGCCGCCGAGCCGCTCCCGCGTGCCGTCGCGGCGACGCACGACGTTCTCGCCGAGCGCCCCCGGGGCGCCGCCGTCGATGCCGAAGGGCGGCACCCGGCGGTGGCCGGACAGCACCGCGCAATCCATCGGCTGGAGGAACCGGATGGTACGGGACGTGCCGTCGCCCGCGCACCAGCGGCCCCGCCCCCCCGAGCCCGGGCGGATGTGGAAATCCTCCAGCACCACCGGATAGCGGAGCTCCAGGATCTCCGGGTCGGTCAGCCGGGAGTTGGTCATGTGGGTGTGGACGCCGTCGGCCCCCGAGAAGCCCGGACCGGCCGGTGCGCCCGAGCAGATCGTCTCGTAATACTGGTAGCGGTCGTCGCCGAAGGTCAGGTTGTTCATCGTGCCCTGGGCGGCCGCGAGGGCGTTCAGCGCGCCGAACAGCGCGTTGGTGACGGCCTGGCTGACCTCGACGTTGCCCGCCACCACGGCGGCGGGATAGCGCGGCGACAGCATCGTGCCCTCCGGCACCACGATGCGGACGGGCCGCAGGCAGCCGGCATTCATCGGGATGGCGGCGTCGACGAGGACGCGGAACACGTAGAGCACCGCCGCCCGCGTCACCGGGCCCGGGGCGTTGAAATTGTCGTCGCGTTGCGGCGACGTCCCGGTGAAGTCGACGGTCGCGATGCGGGCCGCCCGGTCGACCGTGACGGCGACGCGGATGTGGCAGCCCTGGTCCATCTCGAGGTCGAAGCTGCCGTCCGCCAGGGTCGCCACCACCCTGGCGACGCTTTCGGCGGCATTGTCCTGCACGTGGCCCATGTAGGCCCGCACCACGTCGAGCCCGAAGTGCCCCACCATGCGGGCGAGTTCGGCCACGCCCTTGGCGTTGGCGGCGATCTGCGCCTTGAGGTCGTTGACGTTCTGGACGACGTTGCGGACCGGGTAGCGTCCTCCGGTCAGCAGGGCCACCAGTTCGGCCTCGCGGAAGCGGCCGCGCTCGACGAGCCTGAAATTGTCGATGTAGACGCCCTCCTCCGCGATGGTGCGGGCGAGCGGCGACATCGAGCCCGGCGCCGTTCCGCCGACGTCGGCGTGGTGGCCGCGCGAGGCCACGAAGAACAGGAGTTCGTCACCCGCTCCGAACACCGGCGTCACCACCGTGATGTCGGGCAGGTGCGTGCCCCCGTTGTAGGGCGCGTTGAGGGCGAAGACGTCGCCCCGGCCCATGTCGGCCCCGAACGCGTCGATGACGCTGCGCACCGACATGTCCATCGAGCCGAGGTGGACCGGCATGTGCGGCGCGTTGGCCACGAGCGAGCCGTCGCGGTCGAACACCGCGCAGGAGAAGTCGAGCCGCTCCTTGATGTTCACCGAATAGGCGGTGTTCTGCAACGTGAGGCCCATCTGCTCGGCGATGGACATGAAGAGGTTGTTGAACACCTCCAGCAGCACGGGGTCGGCCCGGGTGCCGGCCGGGGCCGCGGCGCTCAGCGCCGCGACGCGCCGCAGCACCACGTGGTCGCGGGCGGACACGTCGAGGCGCCAGCCCGGCTCGACCACGATCGTCTGGTTGGGTTCGACCAGGATGGCGGGGCCCGCGATGCCGCTGCCCGGGCCGAGGGCGGCGCGGAAGAACACCGGCGCCTCGTGCCAGGCGCCCTGCGAGAAGAACCGCGTGTGCTCGGCCGCGGCGGGTTCGGACGTACCGAGGGGCCGTTCGGGCTCCTCCACGGTGCCGCCGCCCCCGACCGCTTCGGCGAAGAGCGCCTCGAAGGCGATGGGCTTCGCGGCATCGACGAAGCCGAAGCGCGCCAGGTGGGCGGCCTCGAACGCCTGCTTCATGGCATCGACCGGGCCGAACGGCACCGGAAGCGCGGTATCGGTCCCGGCATAGCGCAGGTGCGCTTCGAGGCTCACGGCGATCTCGGCGGGCGTGACGCCCTGGCGCGCGACCTCGTCCCGGGCGTCCCCGGCCAGCGCCTCCAGTGCCGCCTCGGCTTCGGCGCGCGCCGTCTCAGCGAGGTCGGCGTGGAACGTGCGCTGGCGCGTGGCCCGGATGGCGGCGAGGCCCATCCCATAGGCCGAGAGCACGCCGGACAGCGGATGGAGCAGCACGGTGCGCATGCCGAGCGCATCCGCCACCAGGCAGGCGTGCTGGCCGCCGGCGCCCCCGAAACACTGCAGCGCGTAGCGCGTGACGTCGTAGCCGCGCTGCACCGAGACCTTCTTGATGGCCGACGCCATGTTCTCGACCGCGATGCGCACGAAGCCGTCCGCCACGGCCTCGGGGCTGCGCGGCTCGCCCATCCCGGCCGCGAGATCCGCGAACTGGCGCGCGACGCCGTCGCGGTCGAGGGGCGCGCGGCCGTCCGCCCCGAAGATCCTGGGGAAGAAGGCCGGCTGCAGCTTGCCCAGCATGACGTTGGCGTCGGTGACGGTGAGCGGGCCGCCGCGCCGATAGGCGGCCGGACCGGGATCGGCGCCGGCGGAATCGGGGCCGACGGTGAAGCGCGCGCCGTCGAAATGCAGGATCGAGCCGCCCCCGGCCGCGACCGTGTGGATCAGCATCATCGGGGCCCGCATGCGCACGCCGGCGACCTCGGTCTCGAAGGTGCGCTCGTACTGGCCGGCATAGTGCGACACGTCCGTCGAGGTGCCGCCCATGTCGAAGCCGATCACGTCGCCGAAGCCCGCGAGGCCCGCCGTCTCGATGCAGCCCACGACGCCGCCGGCCGGCCCCGACAGGATCGCGTCGCGCCCCTGGAACAGGTCGGCCGCCGTGAGCCCGCCCGAGGAGGCCATGAACATCAGCCGGCAGCCCTTGGCGTCGCCGCCGAGCTCCGCCGCCACCCGGTCGACGTAGCGCCGCAGGATCGGCGACAGATAGGCGTCGACGACCGTGGTGTCGCCGCGCCCGACGAGCTTCACGAGCGGGCTCACGGCATGGGAGGCCGAGACCTGGGTGAAGCCGACGGCCCGGGCGAGCTCCGCCACGGTGGCCTCGTGGTCCGGATGCGCGTAGCCGTGCATGAACACGATGGCGCAGGCCCGGATGCCGTCGGCATGGGCCTGTTCCAGTGCCCGCCGGGCGGCCGCGACATCGAGCGGCACCTCGACCGTGCCGTCCGCCCGCACCCGCTCGGGCACCTCGGCCACGCGTTCGTAGAGCTGTTCGGGCTTCTCGATCTTCCGGGCGAAGATGTCGCTGCGCGCCTGATAGCCGATCTTCAGCGCGTCCCCGAACCCCCGGGTCGTGACCAGCAGGGTGCGGTCACCCTTGCGTTCGAGCAGCGCGTTGGTCGCCACCGTGGTGCCCATCTTGACGGCGGCGATCCGCTCGGCCGGGATCGGCGCGCCGGCCGGCACGTCCAGGAAGTCCCGGATGCCCTGGAGGGCGGCGTCGGGATAGCGCTCGGGGTTCTCCGACAGGAGCTTGCGGGCCAGGATGCGCCCGTCGGGGTCGCGGGCCACGACATCCGTGAAGGTGCCGCCGCGATCGATCCAGAATTCCCACTTCGCCACGCCGGCTCTCCTGACTGTTCGGACCCCCGGGGGCCGTCCCGCGACGGCCGGCCGGCGGGAGACCGCCTCGCGCCTGCGGACAGGCTCGTGTTCCTGGGGCCGGCACACGTCGGCGCCGGCCCGAGCCGAGGCTAGCGCTTCGGCGCGGAAGCGTCGACGCGCGCCGTGTCGCCAGGCCCCGCCGCGGCCCGGATCGCATGCCACACGCGGGCCGGCGTCGCCGGCATGTCGAGGTGGGCGATGCCGAGCGGCGCCAGGGCGTCGAGGAGCGCGTTCATCACCGTCTGGGGTGCCGCGATGGCGCCCGCCTGGCCGGCGCCCTTGATGCCGAGCGGGTTGGCGCGGCTGGCGACGGGCAGCGAGACGAGGTCGAAGCCCGGCAGGTCGGCGGCCCGCGGCAGGCGGTAATCCATGAAGGAGGCACTGAGCAGCTGCCCCGCGCCGTCGTAGACCGTCCGCTCGTGCAGCGCCTGCCCGATGCCCTGGGCGAGGCCCCCGTGGACCTGGCCCTCCGTCAGCAGCGGGTTGACCAGGGTGCCGAAATCGTCGACCGCGACGTAGCGCGCCAAGGTCACGATGCCGGTCTCCGGGTCGACCTCGACCTCGGCGGCGTGGCAGCCGTTCGGACAGGTGATGCGGTCTTCCTGCGTGTCGACCAGGCTTTCGAGGCCCGTCCCGGCCGGCCGCAGGTCCGGGTCGCGCGCCGCCTCGGCGACCGTGTCGAGCGCGACGGAGCGGCCGCCGGCGGGCGCCGCGAAGACGCCGTCCGCGAAGGTCAGGGTGTCGCCGTCGCATTGCAGCAGCCGCCCCGCGAGGATGCGGGCCTGGTCCAGCACGGCCTCGATCGCCTTGACCAGCGCCGTGCCGCCCTGGTGGAGCGAGCGGGCGCCGCCGTGGCCATGGCCTCGCGGCACGCGCCGCGTATCCGCCTGCACGAGGCGGAACCGCTCGACCGGCAGGCCGAGCAGGTCGGCCGCCACCTGGGCGAAACTGGTCTCGTGGCCCTGGCCGTTGGACTGCGTGCCGACGCGCAGGCTCACGGTGCCGTCGGGTTCGAACGTGACGCCCGCGCATTCGCCCGGCCGGCCGCGGGCAGTCTCGAGGTAGCAGGCGAAGCCGAGGCCGCGCAGGCGGCCCCGCCCGGCCGCCTCGGCCCGCCGGGCCGCGAAGCCTCCCGCGTCGGCGGCGGTGGCGGCGGCATCGAGGCAGGCCGCGAAGGCGCCGTGTTCGATCTCCGTCCCGAGCGCGGTGCGGTGGGGGAAGTGCGAGACGATGTTGCGGCGGCGCAGGTCGAGCGGGGCGATGCCGGTGCGCCGGGCCGCGAGGTCGACGAGGCGCTCGACGAGGTAGTTCGACTCGGGCTTGCCGGCGCCCCGGTAGGCGTCGACCGGCACGGTGTTGGTGTAGACGCCGCGCACCGCGAGCGCGACCGCCGGGATGGCATAGGCGCCGCCGGCGGCGCTCGCCGCCGCGCTGGTCGGCACCAGGGGCCCCAGCGCCGACAGGTAGGCGCCCATGTCGGCCGCGGTCTCGATGTCGAGCGCCAGGAAGCGGCCCTCGCGGTCGAGCGCCAGCCGGGCGCGCGTGCGGTTGTCGCGCCCCTGGGCGGAGCTGAGGAAGTCCTCGCTGCGGCTCGACGTCCAGCGCACCGGACGCCCGAGCCGCCGGGCCGCGGCCAGCACCAGCACCCATTCGGGATAGAGCACGTTCTTGGGCCCGAAGCCGCCGCCGACGTCGGGCGCCGAGACCTCGAGGCGCGATTCGGGCAGGTGGAACACGCTGTGGGCGAGTTGGCGGCGCATCTCGTGCACGCCCTGGCCGCTCACCACGAGGTCGAACACGCCGGATTGCGCATCGTAGCGGCCGATGGCGCCGCGCGGCTCGAGCGGCGCCGCGACCACGCGGTTGTTCTCGACCACGACCTCCACCATCGTTGCGGCCCGGGCGAAGGCCGCGTCGACCGCGGCGCGGTCGCCCCGGCGGTACACGAAGGCGAGGTTGCCGGGCGCATCGTCCCACACGGCCGGAGCCCCCGCCCCAAGCGCCGCCCCGGCGCCGATGGCGGCCGGGAGGTGCTCGTAGTCGACCGCGACGGCCTCGGCCGCGTCCTGCGCCGCCTCGCGGCTCGTCGCGACCGCGAAGGCGACGGGATCGCCGACATGGCGCACCCGCCCGCGCGCCAGGGCCGGCCGGGGCGGCACCCACAGCGGCGGAAGGCCCGCCACCTCGACGTCGCAGGGCAGGTCGCCGATGCCCTCGCGGGCGAGATCCTCCGCCGTGAGGACCGCCACGGCGCCCGGGACCGCCAGGGCGGCTTCGACCGCGATGGACCGGATGCGCCCATGCGCGAGGGGCGAGCGCACCACCGCGCCGAAGAGCTCGCCCGGCACAGCGATGTCGTCGACGAACCGGCCGCGGCCCGTCAGGAACCGCTCGTCCTCGACGCGGCGGCGCGGACGGCCGCGTTCCGCCGCCCGCATGCCAGCGGCCGCTTGGCCATCGGGCCGTTCCATGGTCTGTTCCCATATCGGTCGGCGGGGCGGCGCATGTGGGCGGCGTCCCGGCTGCTCCGGTCCACGATGGCGTCCGGCGCCGCGGATCGCAATGGGCGGGACCGGGCGAGGGCGAAAGGGGCTTCTCGCGCACCGGGCCCAGACCCGGGCAATGGGAGGCATCCGTGTCCCGAGGAGACGTCCATGCGCCAGGGGACCTTCACGCTCGCGGTCTGCGCCGAGATGGTGTTCCGCGACCTGCCGGTCGTCGAGCGCGTCCGGCGCATCCACGCGCTCGGCTTCGAGGTCGAGATCTGGGACTGGACGCGGCACGACATCGCCGCCCTGTCGGCGACGGGTGCGACCTTCTCGTCGATGACCGGCTACGTCACCGGCGCGCTGGCCGACGATGCGGGCGCGGACGAGCTGCTCCGCACGGCCGCGCTGTCGATCCCCGTCGCCCGGCGGCTCGGCATCCCCCGCCTCAACCTGCACGGCACCGGCCTCGACGCCCGTGGCCTGCCGGTCAAGCCCTGCCACGCCGTCACGGCGCAGATGTGGTCGACGGCGCAGCGCACGCTCGACCGCGTCGCCGACCTCGGCCGGCAGGGCGGCGTGACCTTCGTGCTCGAGAACCTCAATGCCGCGGTCGACCACCCCGGCGTGCCCTTCGGCCGCGCCGAGGACTGCCTGGCCCTCGTCAAGGCCGTGGACCGGCCCGAGCTGCGGTTGATGCTCGACCTCTACCATGCCCAGATCGGCGAGGGGAACCTCATCGCCCTGCTGCGCCGGGCGGCCCCCTACATCGGGGAGATCCAGGTCGCCGACGTGCCGGGCCGCTGCGAGCCGGGCACGGGCGAGATCAACTATCCGGCCATCGCGCGCGCCCTCGCGGCGCTGCCCTACGCGGGGACGATCGGCCTCGAAGCCTGGGCCTCGGGCGACGACACGCTGGCACTGCGCCGCTTCCGCGACGCCTTCACGGTGCCGGACGCGCCCTGAGGGCCCGCGCCGCGGGTCTTTCTCGAACAGAGGAGTATCGGAACGTGATTTCCATCGGATTGCTGGGCGCCGGCCGGATCGGCGCCCTTCATGGCCGCAACATCGCCGCCAACCCCAAGGCCAAGCTCGCCGCCATCGCCGACGCCGTGCCGGCCCCGGCCGAGAGCCTCGGCGCCGAGCTCGGGGTCGAGGTCCGCTCGGTCGAGGCCATCCTGGCGGACAGCAGCATCGCGGCCGTGGTGATCTGCTCGTCGACCGACACCCATGCGGCGCTCATCGAGGCCGCCGCCGCGGCCGGCAAGGCGGTGTTCTGCGAGAAGCCCGTCGACCTCGACTCGGACCGCATCCGGCGCTGCCTCGAGGTCGTCGAGCGCGCCGGCATTCCCCTGATGATCGGCTTCAACCGGCGCTTCGACCCCCACTTCGCCAGCCTGCAGGCGCGCCTCGCGGCGGGCGAGATCGGCGAGGTGGAGCTCGTCACCATCTTGTCGCGCGACCCGGCGCCGCCGCCCCTCGCCTATATCGCGCGCTCGGGCGGCCTGTTCAGGGACATGATGATCCACGACTTCGACATGGCCCGCTTTCTGCTGGGCGAGGACCCCGTCGAGGTCCACGCGGTCGGCTCGGCGCTCGTCGATCCCGCCATCGGGGCGGCCGGGGACGTCGACACCGCCGCCGTGCTGCTCAAGACCGCGTCGGGGCGCATCTGCCAGATCTCCAACTCGCGGCGCGCCACCTACGGCTACGACCAGCGCGTCGAAGTGCACGGCTCCAAGGGCATGCTGCGCGCCCAGAACCTGCACGAATCGACGGTCGAGCGCGCCGATGCGGACGGGTTCCGCGGCGCGCCCGTCCTGAACTTCTTCCTCGAGCGCTACACGCCGGCCTACCGGCGCGAGCTCGACCACTTCCTCGATTGCCTGGCCTCGGGGCGGCCGCCCGCGCCGACGGGCCGGGACGGGCTGCAGGCCCAGGTCCTCGCCGATGCCGCGACGGTGTCGGCCCGGACCGGCCGGCCCCAGACCGTCTGAGGGCGCGGCGGGCCGGGCGGCGATGCGGCGGGTGCATTGACCGGTGCGGGGCGCGCTGGTCTAACCCCGGCATGTCCTCGCCCCTCGTCTTCGCGGCTCAGATCGCACCTCAGCGCAGCACGCAATATGCCAACCTCGCCGGCGACCTCGCCGCGGCCGAACTCGCCGCCTCGCCGCTCGGGCGCCGGGCCGGGGACGTCGCGGTGCGGCGCATCGCCGGGCAGGATTACGTGACCTTCGCGCTGCCCGAGGCTTCCGGCGAGGCGCCGGGGGGCGAGCTCGCCGACGACGACCGCAGGCTGCTCGCCAGCCTCGCGACGCTCGGCAACGTGTTCCGGCTCTACGAGGCGCTGGGCGAGGTGGAGGGCCCGCTCCTGCGCCCGCTCGACGTCGCCTACCCCCACGTGGTGTCGCCCGACATGGCCGCGGTGCGCCGCTACAAGGGCAAGACCAACGAGCTCTTCACGCTGTTCCTGTGCAACATGGCGAAGTTCGCCAGCGGCTTCGCGACGGCACCCTGGCGCGACCTCAGGGTGTTCGATCCGCTCTGCGGCGGCGGCACGACGCTGTTCACCGCCCTGGCGCTCGGGGCCCACGCGGCCGGCATCGACAAGGACCGCGACGACGTCGAATCGACCGCGACCTTCATCACCCAGTTCTGCCGCGAGAGCCGCATCTCGGTCTCGGTCCGGGAGGAGCGCCTGCGGCACGCTCGACGCGCATCGCTGGCAGGTCCGCATCGGGCGCGAGAAGGAGGACCCGCGCCGCTGCCTGCTCGCGAGCGGCGACAGCGCCCTGGCGCGCGAGCTGCTGGCGGGTTTCGGCCGGCCCCACCTCGTGGTGGCGGACCTGCCCTACGGCATCCAGCACAACGCGCCGCTCGGCGACCTGCTCGGCCGCTGCCTCCCGGCCTGGGCCGGCCAGATGGAGACCGGCGGAGCGCTGGCCTTCTCCTGGGACAGCACGCGGGCGACGCGCGACGAGATGACGGCGCTCGTCGAGGACCTGTCCGGCCTGACGGTCGTGACGGAGCCGCCCTACGGCACGCTGGCCCATCGCGTCGACCGGGTCATCAAGCGCCGGGACGTCATCGTGGCGCGCGCCGCCTGACCGCGAGGGCGGGGCGGGCCGACACGGCTCGCCCGCCGCCGTCGGCTCAGAACGGCAGGTTGAACACCCGGTATGGCTGCAGCGCGCCCTGCTCGATGGGCCCGAACGCCACCACGACGCCGCCGCAGGACGCATAGGCCATGCCCTCGCTCGGCGCATCGCGCCCGCGCAGCAGCAGCGGCTGGCCGCGCCGCAGCCGGCGGCATCCTGCCGGACGACGTCGACGCCCGGCACCTCGCCGAGCCCGGCCTCGACGCGGCGCAGCGCCGCCAGGAGGCCGGACGGGTCCTCGGCCTCGCCCGGCAGCGTCACGCCGTCGGCTTCGAGGAACGGTCCGACGCGCGTGCGGCGCAGCGCGTTGACGTGGCCGAGGCAGCCGAGCGCGTCGCCGAGATCGCGCGCGATGGCCCGGACATAGGTGCCCTTGCCGCAATGCGCCTCCAGCACCGCCTCGTCGACCGAGGCCTCGATCGAGGTTCAGCGACGTGGATGGTGATGGGCCGCGCCGCGAGCTCGAAGACCTCGCCCTCGCGCGCCCGGTCGTAGGCGCGCTCGCCGTTGACCTTGATGGCCGAATAGGCCGGAGGCCGCTGCATGATGGTGCCCTCGAAGGACGGCAGCAGCGCCTCGATCTCGGCCCGGGTCGGGCGCAGGTCCGACGTCTCGACGACGGCGCCTTCGGTGTCGTCGCTGTCGGTCTTCACGCCCCAGCGGATGCGGAAGCGGTAGCTCTTGGCGCCGTCCTGGACGAAGGGCACGGTCTTGGTGGCCTCGCCGAAGGCGATCGGCAGCAGGCCCGAGGCCAGCGGATCCAGCGTGCCGGCATGGCCCGCCTTCTTGGCGTTGAACAGGTGCTTCAGGCGGCTGACCGCCTGGGTCGACGTCATGCCGACCGGCTTGTCGAGCACCAGCCAGCCGTTCACCTCGGCCTTGGCCCTGCGCGGCGGCCTCGGCGGGTCGCGCATCCTGCGCTTCGGTCGTGCTCATCGGCTCAGTCCTGGTCGTCGTCGTCGTCCCGCGGCTCGCCGTCGAGGTCGCGCTGGACCACGGGCGAGGCCAGCAGCGCATCGATCCGCGCCGATTTCTCGAAGCTCTCGTCGACCCGGAATTTGAGGTCGGGCGCGAATTTGAGGTTCACCTTGTGGGCCAGTTCGGTGCGGCAGCAACTTCTTGTGCTTGTCCAGCGCCGCGATCACCGGCTGCACGTCGCCGCCGCCGAGCGGCATGACGTAGACGTTGGCGAGCTTGAGGTCCGGCGACATGCGGACCTCCGGCACCGTGATGACGTGCTTCTCCAGCACGGGATCCGGCATGGCGCCGCGCGACAGCATTTCGGCCATGACGTGGCGGATCAGTTCGCCGACGCGCAGCATGCGCTGGGACGGCTGCGCGCCGGAATGGTGAGCTCTGGACATGGAATCTGCGGTCCTGGACCTTTGGAGCGGCCGCCCGGCGGTCCGCTGGCTGGAGGCGTCGCCGGGCCCGGGCGCGGACCGTCCGGACCGCGGTGCGCCGTCAGACGCGGCCGGCCGCATGCGGCCTCAAACGAAAGACGGGAAGGCGGGCACTCCGGCCCGCCTTCCCGCCGTAACTCGCCCCCGGAAGGGGCGTCGTGCCGTCAGAGCGAGCGCTTCTCCTCGTGGACGCGGTAGCACTCGATCACGTCGCCGGCCCGCATGTCCTGGTAGTTCTCGAAGGCCATGCCGCATTCCTGGCCGGCCACGACGTCCTTGACCTCGTCCTTGAAGCGCTTGAGCGTCGACAGCTTGCCCTCGTGCACCACGACGTTGTCGCGGATGAGCCGCACATTGGCGCCGCGCTGGACGTTGCCGTCCGTGACCCGGCAGCCCGCCACCTTGCCGACCTTGGAGATGTGGAACACCTCCAGGATCAGCGCATTGCCGAGCATCTCCTCGCGCAGCGTCGGCGACAGCAGGCCGGACATCGCCGCCTTCACGTCATCCACGAGGTCGTAGATGATGTTGTAGTAGCGGATCTCCTGCTTCGACTGCTCGGCCAGCGTGCGCGCTTCCTTGTGGGCGCGGACGTTGAAGCCGATGATCGCGGCGTTGGAGGCCTCGGCCAGGGTGATGTCCGACTCGGTGATGCCGCCGACGCCCGCGTGGATGATGCGGGCCCCGACCTCGTCGTTGCCGAGCTTCTCCAGCGTGGCGATGATCGCCTCGACCGAGCCCTGCACGTCGCCCTTGATCAGCAGCGGGAACTCCTTCTTCCCGACCGTGCGCAGCTGGCTCATCATGTCGACGAGCGAGCCGCGCACCGAGCCGCCGCGGGCCGACAGCTTCTCGCGCTTCTGGCGCTCGCGATATTCGGTGATCTCGCGGGCGCGGGCCTCGCTGTCGACCACCGCCACGCGGTCGCCGGCATCCGGCGCGCCCGAGAAGCCCAGGACCTCGACCGGGAAGGACGGCGCCGCCTCGGTGACGGTCTCGCCCTTGTCGTCGAGCAGCGCGCGCACGCGGCCCCACTGGGACCCCGCCACCACGATGTTGCCGACCTTGAGCGAGCCGCGCTGCACCAGCACGGTCGCCACGGGGCCGCGGCCACGGTCGAGCCGCGCCTCGATGACGGTGCCCTCGGCGGCGCGGTTCGGGTCCGCCTTGAGGTCGAGCACCTCGCTCTGCAGCGCGATGGCTTCGAGCAGCTTGTCGAGGTTCGGTCCGCTTCAGGGCCGAGACCTCGACCTCGAGCGTGTCGCCGCCCATGCTCTCGACCTGCACGTCGTAGTGCAGCAGCTCGGAGCGGACGCGCTCGGGCTTGGCGCCGGGCTTGTCGATCTTGTTGATCGCCACGATCATCGGCACGCCGGCCGCCTTGGCGTGGTTGATGGCCTCGATCGTCTGCGGCATGACGCCGTCGTCCGCCGCCACCACCAGCACCACGATGTCCGTCACCTTGGCGCCGCGGGCCCGCATCGCCGTGAAGGCGGCGTGGCCGGGCGTGTCGATGAAGGTCACGGCGCCGCCGTTCGGCGCGCGTCACCTGGTAGGCGCCGATGTGCTGCGTGATGCCGCCGGCCTCGCCCGACACGACCGTGGTCTGCCGGATGGCGTCGAGCAGCGACGTCTTGCCGTGGTCGACGTGGCCCATGATGGTCACGACCGGCGGCCGCGGCAGCAGGTCCTCGTCGGTCGCCCGGCTCGTCGAAGAGGCCTTCCTCGACGTCCGACTCGGCGACGCGGCGCACCGTGTGGCCGAGGTCCTCGGCGATGAGCTGGGCCATGTCGGCGTCGATCACGTCGGTGATCTTGGCCATGTGGCCCTGCTTCATCAGCATCTTGATCACGTCCACGGCCCGCTCCGACATGCGGCTGGCGAGTTCCTGGATGGTGATGGTCTCGGGCAGCACCACCTCGCGGGCGAGCTTCTCCTTGGCCTCCTGCGAGCCGAAGCCCTTCATGCGCTGCGTGCGGCGGCGGAAGGCCGCGACGCGAGCGCGTCCGGTCTTCCTGCTCGGTCGTGGCGGTGGAGACCGTCAGGCGGCCGCGGTCCTTCTGCGGGACCGGAGCGCGACGGCCGCGGCACGGCGAGCCGTGCCGGCGCGTTCATGGGCGGACGGCGCGTGACGGGCGTCAGGCCGCCCTCCGGCCGGACGCGCGGCGCTGGCCGTCGGCGGTCCACCGGTCTGGCGACAGGCGGCGGCGCGCCTCGTCCTCGGCCTTGCGCTTGGCTTCGATCTCGGCGGCGCGGCGCGCGTCTTCCTGGCGCTGGCGCTCCTCGGCGGCCGCCCGCTCGGCGGCGGCGGCGGCTTCGCGCTCGGCGCGGCGACTTGGCGTCCTCCTCGGCGCGGCGGCGGTCCTCCTCCTCGCGGGACTTGGCTCCGACGAGCGCGCGGGCGCGGGCCTCGCGCTCCTCCTCGGTGAGGGTGCGCAGCACGACGCCGGTCTGCGGGACGGTTGCCGCCGGGACGCGGCGGGGGCGCGCCACGGCCACCGGCCGGGGGAGCACCGCGGGTGCCCGACGCGGGCGCGGCAGCGCCCGGGCGCGGTGCCGGCCGGAGCCGGACCGCGCGCGCCGGGCTGACCCGGACGGGACGGCTGACCGGGACGGGCCGGGGCCGCGGGAGCGCCGCGCGGCGGCACGCCGCCCGACGCCGGGGTGGCGGGACGGGGCGCGGGCGCCGCCGGACGGGCCGGCTGCGCGGCACCGGCGGCCTGGACCGGGGCAGCAGCAGCCTGGGCCGCGGAGGCGGCCGGCTGGGCAGCCGCCGCGGCGACGGGCTGGGGAGCCGGCGCCGGCTGCGGCGCGGGCGCCTCGCCCTTGGCGGATCGCTCCTGGCGGCCCCGCTCGTGGCAGGCTCGCTCTTCGCGGGCTCGCTCCTGGGGGCCTCGCTCCGGGCAGCCTCGCTGCGGGGCGCCTCGGCGCTCGGGGTCTCGCTCCGGACGGTCTCGTCCGGGGCGCCTCGGGGCTGCGAAGCCGCGGGCGCTTCGGACACGGCGGGCCGGGGCGCCGGCGCGACGACGGGCTTCGGTGCGACGGGCGCGTCGGCGCGGACCGGTGCCGCGGGCGCGACGGCGGGCTGGGCGGCCCGGGGCGGCGTGACCCCGGCGCGGGTGCGGCCGGCCGGGCGGTCGTCGGGGCGGGCGCGGCGGCGGCAGCCGGCTTCGCGGGCGCAACGACGCGGCTCTTCACCTTCTCGACGACTACCTGCTTCGTACGGCCGTGGGAAAAGCTCTGTCGCACGGTGCCCTGCTCGACCGGTCGCTTCAGCGACAGGGTGGTCTTGGGGCTCACGCTCAGAGTCTTCTCGCCAACGTTGTTCGGTTCACTCATCAGTCATTCGTCCTGAGGGCCGTGTCCGTGCCCCAATCCTGCGAGCGCCGAAGCCGATCTTCGGCAAGTGTCTCGCTCAATCGTCGATAGGTTCCGCCTGGCCAGGTCCCGCCTCGGTTGCCGCGGCGGGCCCTGTCTCGATAGGTCGTTGCGGCCCCGCGGCTTTCGCCGGCGGTTCCACGCGGAAACGTTTCAATCGCCGCGCTCGCGACACAAACCCTTCGCCGGCCGTTCCCCCGGCCACCGCGGCGTGTATCACATTTGTGCGCCCCAGTGCCAAATCCAATTGGTCGGAGCGAAAATCTCGAATGCGCGGTATGGCATCGGCATCGTCGCCCAGCAGGCGACGGACCGCGGCCTCCATCTTGCGGACCCCGTCGGGGCTGCCGTCGCTCGCCTGGATGAGCGCGGCCGGCACCTTCGGCCCGATGGACCCTTCGACCTTGGTGGCTCCCGCCACCACCAGGCCGGCCTTGTTGGCGAGGCTGAGCGCCTGCAATGCATCTTTTTCCATGAGGCCGTCAATCAGGTCGGCCAACGTGGGCGGCACCTCCACCTCGGATTTGAACGCGCGCTTGAAGCTCTTGCGCTTCACCGCCTCCAGAACGACCGGCCTTTCGGCCGTGACCCAGGCCCCCCGTCCCGGCAGCTTGCACCGGAGGTCGGGCACCACGCGCGGTCGGGACCGACCACGAAGCGGATGAAACTCTCCGGCGGCCCCTTGCGCCGCGTGACGATGCAGGTGCGCTCCGGACCCCGGTCGGGAAAAGCCTCGGAGTCGGACAAGTCGTCCGGCTCCGGATCGTTCCCGTCACGGGATCGTGATTCGCTCTCCAACGCGCGGCCCTCCGCCCGCTGCGCGTTCAGGCCATCTCCTCGTCGGCGGCAGCCTCTTCGGCCTCCGCCTCGGGCTCAGGCTCGATCCAGCCGGCCTTGATGCGGGCCTGCATGATCATCGCCTCGGCGTCCTCGCGCGACAGTTCGAAGCCTTCGAGGTAGCCCGGCACGCGGGTCGCCTCGCCGTCCTTGCGCTCCGTGTAGCCGACGAGGTCGTCGGGCACGCAGCCGGCGAAGTCCTCGAGGGTCTTCACGTCGTTCTCGCCGAGCTTGACCAGCATCGCCGTGGTGATGCCGTCGATCTCCTTCAGCTCGTCGGCGACGCCGAGCGCCAGGCGCTTGTCGTCGTGCTCCTTCTCGATCGCGTCGAGATGGGCGCGGGCGCGCGACTGGATCTCGGCCGCCGTGTCCTCGTCGAACCCCTCGATGTTCGACAGCTCCGACGCGTCCACGTAGGCGAGTTCCTCGAGCGAGCGGAACCCTTCCGAGGCGAGCAGCTGGGCCACCACCTCGTCGACGTCGAGCGCCTCCATGAAGAGGTTGGTGCGCTCCACGAACTCCTTCTGGCGCCGCTCGGATTCCTCGGCTTCCGTCAGGATGTCGATGTCCCAGCCGGTCAGCTGGGAGGCGAGCCTCACGTTCTGGCCGCGGCGCCCGATCGCCAATGACAGTTGGTCATCCGGGACCACGACTTCAATGCGCGAGGAGTCCTCGTCGAGCACGACCTTGACGACCTCGGCCGGCTGGAGCGCGTTGACGATGAAGGTCGCGGCGTCCGGCGACCAGGGGATGATGTCCACCTTCTCGCCCTGGAGTTCGTTCACCACCGCCTGCACGCGCGAGCCGCGCATGCCCACGCAGGCGCCGACGGGATCGATGGAGGAATCGCGCGACGTGACGCCGATCTTGGCGCGCGAGCCCGGGTCGCGGGCGACCGCCTTGACCTCGATGATGCCGTCGTAGATCTCCGGCACCTCCTGGGCGAAGAGCTTCGCCATGAACTGCGGATGCGTGCGCGACAGGAAGATCTGCGGCCCACGCTGTTCGCGCCGCACGTCGTAGACGTAGGCCCGGATGCGGTCCGCCGGGCGGAAGGTTTCGCGCGGGATCAGTTCGTCGCGGCGCACGATGGCTTCGCCGCGGCCCGCGAGGTCGACGACGACGTTGCCGTATTCGACGCGCTTGACGACGCCGTTGATGATCTCGCCGATGCGGTCCTTGAACTCGTCGTACTGCTTGTCGCGCTCGGCCTCGCGCAGCTTCTGCACGATCACCTGCTTGGCCGACTGGCCGGCGATGCGGCCGAACTCGAAGGGCGGCAGCGTTTCGGAGATCCAGTCGCCGACCTGGGCGGCCGGGTTGCGGCGTCGGCCTCGGGCAGCGTGATGTGGATGGCGTCGTTCTCGATCTCGTCGACGACGAGCAGAAGGCGCGAGAACCGCGTCTCGCCGGTGCGCGGGTTGATCTCGGCGCGGACCTCGGTCTCCTGGCCGTAGCGGGACCGGGCGGCCTTCTGCAGCGCGTCCTCCATGGACTGGATGACGATCGCGCGGTCGATGTTCTTCTCGCGCGCCACCGCTTCGGCGATCTGCAAGAGTTCGAGCCTGTTGGCACTCACGGCCATGGGGGTGTCTCCTCGAAAGATGTGAAGGTCCGCGCCGGATCAGCGTCCGGGCGGCACCTTCGGCGCCGGTCGCGCCCGTGCCTGGATGCCCGCCGGAACGGCGCGCCTGGATCTGTTGCGGTCGGCGAACCGTCCCGGGCCGCGGGGCGCCTCGCCCGCCTCCTGCGCCGCCGCGCCTTCGGCCGGCGCCTCGGCCGTCCCCGCCGCGCTCTGGGCTTTCAGGGCATCGCGGATCAGCGCGTCGGTGAGCATGAGCTTGGCCTCGCCGATGTCGCGCGCCGTGATCTCGACCGTCTCGCCGCCGCCGGCCTTCTTGTCCATCAAGGTCAGCGCGAGGCGACCGTCGTCGTGGACGGCCGCGATGAGGCCGCGGAAGCGCCGCCGGCCATCGAGGGGCGTCGACATCTCGACCTTGACCTCGTGGCCGAGTGCCCGGCGCAGGTCGGACAGGCGCACCAGCGGACGGTCGATGCCCGGCGACGAAATCTCCAGCCGGTACTCGCCGGCGATCGGGTCGTCGAGATCGAGCACGGGCGACAGCGCCCGGCTGACGGCCTCGCAGTCCCCGATCGTGAACGTGCCGTCCGGCCGTTCCGCCATGATGCGCAGCACCGCGGGCGAACCGGCCGACAGCTTCACCCACACGAGCCGGTAGCCGAGGTCGGCCAGCACCGGCGCGGCGGCATGGCCGATGCGGGCCGAAAGGCCGCTCTCGACCGTGAAGCGCGGCTCGTCGAGCGGCGCGCCGGCGGTGGCTGTGGCGTCGGGCCGCGGTGCGGCCGTCTCGGAAGGCGTGGATGTCAAGAAGGCGTTGTCCATGCGGCCCGCCGAAGGGGCCAAAAAGCAAAAGAGCGGGTCCGGCAGGAGCCCACTCTTCATCAAACCACCGGAACGTACCGAAGATCACCGGTACAATGCGGATGTAGACCGTTCGGGGCGCCGATGCAAGGCGCCTCGACCCTCCGCGTGCCGGCAACCGTCCCCGGATCCCTCCCCGGGCCGGTCCGCCGCGCCGTTCAATCCCCGCGCGCAATGGTACAACTGAACTCTTCGGTCTAGATCAGAGGACTTCCAAGGTGGCGCCGTGCGATCCGACCGGAGCGCATCCCGCCTTGGACGCCGCCGGGTCGCGCCGCGTCATATGGACGGGCGCGCACTCCGCTCCTTTCGGACACTCACCATGATCAGCCTCAAGATCAACGGTTCACAGCACGACGTCGATGTCGACGCGGACATGCCGCTGCTGTGGGCCATCAGAGACGTGCTCAACATGACGGGCACGAAATTCGGTTGCGGCATCGCCCAGTGCGGCGCCTGCACGGTGCACCTCGACGGCCAGCCCGTCCGCTCGTGCCAGACCCAGGTCGGCGACGCCGCCGGTCACGAGATCACCACCATCGAGGGCGTGAACGGCAAGGTGGCCCATGCCGTCCAGGCGGCCTGGCAGGACCTCGACGTCGTCCAGTGCGGCTATTGCCAGTCGGGCCAGATCATGTCGGCGATCGGCCTGCTGACCCAGACGCCGAAGCCCAGCGACGCCGACATCGAGAGCGCCATGGACGGCAACGTGTGCCGATGCGCCACCTATCCGCGGATCCGGGCCGCCATCCACGCCGCCTCCGCCAAGCTCGCCTGAGGGGATCCGCCATGTACAGCAAGACCATGTCGGCGCCGCTCGGCGCTCCGCTGCCCTCCGATGGCAACACCGCCTCCGGCGCGGCCGCGCCCTCGCGCCGCGATGTGCTGAAGTTCTCCGCCGCCGGCGCCCTCGTGCTCGGCGTCGTGCTCCAGGGCGGCCGGAGCTTCGCCGAGGAGGCGCCCGGCGGCGGCAAGGCGCTGCTGCCGGTGCCGGGCGACATGCCGCGGCCCAACGCCTTCGTGCGCATCGGCACCGACGACACCGTGACGGTGATCGTCAAGCACCTCGACAAGGGCCAGGGCGTCACGACCGGCCTGCCCACCATCGTGGCCGAGGAACTCGACGCCGATTGGGCGCAGATGCGCTTCGCCTTCGCGCCCGCCGACGCGCAGCTCTACAACAACCTCGCCTTCGGTCCCGTCCAGGGCACCGGCGGTTCGACCTCGGTGGCCAACAGCTGGAACCAGCTGCGCAAGGCCGGGGCCGCCGCCCGCGCCATGCTGGTGGCGGCCGCCGTCGACGCCTGGAAGGTGCCGGCCCCGGAGGTGACGATCGAAAAGGGCGTGCTCAAGCACAAGTCCGGCAAGTCGGCGCGCTTCGGCGAGTTCGCCGAGGCGGCCGCGCGCCAGCCCGTCCCCACCGAGGTCCACACCAAGGACCCCAAGGACTTCCGGCTGATCGGCACGGCCTTCCACCGCATCGACCATATCGAGAAGACCGACGGCACGGCGCGCTACGCGCTCGACATCCGCCGTCCCGGCATGCTGACCGCCGTGATGCGGAGGCCCGAGCGGTTCGGCGGCACGGTCAAGAGCGTCGACGACAAGGCCGCCCGGGCCGTCAAGGGCGTCGTCGACGTCGTGACGGTGCCGCAGGGCGTGGCGGTGCTGGCCGAGAACACCTGGGCGGCGCGCCAGGGACGCGACGCGCTGACGATCGCCTGGGACGATTCCAAGGCCGAGATGCGCTCCAGTGCCGAGATGCTGGCCGACTACCGGACGGCCGCGCAGGCGCAGGGCGCGCTGGCGGTCAAGAGCGGCGATGCCGAGCAGGCGCTGAAGAGCTCCGGCAAGGTCGTCAAGGCCGAGTTCGTCTTCCCCTATCTGGCCCATGCTCCCATGGAGCCGCTGAACTGCACGATCGAGAAGGCGGCGGACGGGTCCTACGACTTCTACGCCGGCTCGCAGTTCCCGACGATCGAGCAGGCGGTCGCGGCCGCGACGCTGGGCGTCACCCCCGACAAGGTGCGCATCCACACGGTCTGGGCCGGCGGCTCCTTCGGCCGCCGCGCGACGCCGAACGGGGACTATTTCGCCGAAGCGGCCGCCATCATGGCCAAGACGGACGGCAAGCGGCCCATCCACCTCGTCTACACCCGCGAGGACGACATCAAGGGCGGCCGCTATCGCCCGATGTTCTACCACGCCATCGAGGCCTCGCTCGATCCGAAGGGGGGCGTCGCGGCCTGGAAGCACCGCCTCGTCGGCCAGTCCTTCATGAAGGGGACGGCCTTCGAGCCGGTGATGTTCAAGGCGGGCGTCGATTCGACCGCGGTCGAGGGCGTGTCCGACATGCCCTATGCCATCCCGAACCTCCTCGTCGACTGGCACGACGCGCCGTCGCCGGTCTCGACCCTGTGGTGGCGCTCGGTCGGCCACAGCCACACCGCACAGGCCGTCGAGGTGATGATCGACGACCTCGCCCACGCGGCCGGGCAGGACCCGGTGGCGTTCAGGATCCCCCTGTTGAAGGACCATCCCCGCCACGTCGGCGTCCTGAAGCTCGCGGCCGAGAAGGCGAAGTTCGGCGAGGCCCTGCCGGCCGGGCGCGGGCGCGGCATCGCGGTCCATGAAAGCTTCAACACCTTCGTCGCCATGGTGGCGGACGTGACCGTGAAGGGCACGGACGTGAAGGTGGACCGCATCGTCATCGCGGTGGATTGCGGCATCGCCATCAACCCCGACATCATCAAAGCTCAGATGGCGGGCGGCGCCGGATACGGGCTCGGGGCGGCGCTGCGCAACAAGATCACCTTCGACAAGGGCGTGGTCGAGCAGGCGAACTTCGACAGCTACGAGCCGCTGCGCATGAGCGACATGCCCGTGGTCGAGGTCCACATCCTGCCCTCGCAGGAGCCACCGACGGGCGTCGGCGAACCCGGCGTGCCGCCCGTGGCGCCCGCCGTCTCGAACGCGATCTTCGCCGCGACGGGCAAGCGGCTCCGCTCGCTGCCCTTCGACTTCGACAGCCTCGGCAACGCCTGAACTCAGGACCACCGGATCGCCGGGGCGGTCGTTCGCCGCCCCGGCCGACCCTTCTCCCCTCGCAGGAGAAGGGCCAGGATGCACCGCCGCGCGCGATCCGCGGCGCGGAGAGCGCTCTCAGCGCTTGAAGACCGCATCCGCGGCGCTGCGCGAGGCCTGCTTGCGCAGGATCTCGGCTTCGATCCGCCCGATCTCGGCCTCGAGGAGCGCGACGCGCTCGCGCAGCTCGTCGACCGAGATCACGTCGAGCGGCGCGCCGATCACGTGTCGCGGTCCGGGGGCGGGCCGCTCGTCGAGTTCGTGGGTCGCCATGCTCAAGCCTCCACCGACAGGATGATCTTGCCGATGTGGTCGCCCCGTTCCATCCAGCGGTGCGCTTCGGCGGCCTCGTGCAGCGGGAATACCTTGTCGATCAGCGGCCGCACGGTGCCGGCCGCCAGCAGCGGCCAGACCCGCCGCTCGAGCGAGCGCGCGATGTCGCCTTTCTCCTCGACGGTGCGGGGCCGCAGCGTCGAGCCCGTGTGGACGAGCCGCTTCATCATCAGCTGGGAGAAGTTCACCTCGGCCTTGGCGCCGCCCAGGAAGGCGATCTGGACGATGCGACCCCGGTCGGCCGCGGCGGCGTAGTTGCGCTCCACGTAGGAGCCGCCCACCATGTCGAGGATGACGTCGGCGCCGCGCCCGCCCGTGGCGTCCTTGGCGGCCGAAACGAAGTCCTCCCGCCGGTAATCGATCGCCCGGTCGGCGCCGAGGCGCAGCACGGCCTCGCATTTGCCGGGGCTGCCGACCGTCGCCAGCACGGTGGCGCCGAAGGCCTTGCCGAGCTGGATCGCGGTCGTGCCGATGCCCGACGTGCCGCCATGGACCAGCAGCACTTCGCCGGCCTCGAGGTGGCCGTGGCCGAAGACGTTCACCCACACGGTGAAGAAGGTCTCCGGCACGCCCGCCGCCTCGATGAGGGAGAGCGCGCCGGGGATCGGCAGCGCCTGGGGTTCGGGCGTCGCCACATAGGGGGCGTAGCCGCCCCCCGGCACCAGCGCACAGACCCTGTCGCCGACCGAGAAGCGGCTCGTCCCCTCGCCGCGTGCCACGACCTCGCCCGAGACTTCGAGGCCCGGAAGGTCGGAGGCGCCGGGCGGCGGCGCGTAATTGCCGGTGCGCTGCAGGACATCCGGCCGGTTGACCCCCGCGGCCGCGACCCGGATCAAAATTTCGCCGGCCCGGGGCCGCGGCACGGGCCTCGTCTCGGGTTTCAGCATGTCGGGACCGCCCGGTGCCGAGATGGCGATGGCGGTCATGGTATCGGGAAGCGTCATACGGTCTCCGTCGTCTGCGGCCTCGAGCATGGGGCGGACAGGGTCGGGGCTCAGCCCTCGGCTGCCAGCGCCGCCCGCGCCGCCGCGAAGCGCTCGGCGAGCTCCGGCGAGATTGAGGGGGGCTGGAGGTCGAGGCCGCGCAGCGCCTCCACCACGGCCGCCACCACGATGAGCCGCATCAGCCATTTATGATCGGCCGGCACCACGAACCAGGGCGCCGCCTCGGTCGCGGTCGCCGCGATGGCGGCCTCGTAGGCCGCCATGTAGTCGTCCCAGCGGGCGCGTTCCTTGAGGTCGTCCGGGCTGAACTTCCAATGCTTGTCGGGCTTGTCGAGCCGGTCGAGGAAGCGGCTCTTCTGCTCGTCGCGGCTCACGTTGAGGAAGAATTTCAGCACCCGGGTCCCCTGGCGCCCGAGGTGCCGCTCGAAACCGGCGATGTCCTCGAGCCGGTGGTCCCAGAAGTGCTTGCCGCCGCTGATGGCGGGCGGCAGGCGCTGCGCCTTCAGGATCTCGGGATGCACGCGTGCGACCAGAACTTCCTCGTAGTGGGACCGGTTGAAGATGCCGATCATGCCGCGCGCCGGCAGGGCGCGGGTGACGCGCCACAGGAAATCGTGGGCCAGGTCCTCGGGACCGGGCTGCTTGAAGGACGTGACGCTGATCCCCTGCGGGTTCACGCCCGTCATCACGTGCTTGATGGTCGAGTCCTTGCCGGCGGCGTCCATGGCCTGGAACACCAGCAGCAGCGACCAGCTCGACTCGGCGTAGAGCGTCTCCTGCAGTTCCGACAGTTCGGACACGCCGCGCTGGAGCAGCGGCTGGCCCGCCGCCTTGTCGAGGAGGTCCGGCACGGGGTTGCCGGTCGGGTAGCGGTCGAGCCGGAAGCCCTTGCCGGACGTCACGCGGCAGCGGTCGACGAGGGCACGAATATCCTTGGCGGAGGGGCGGGTCTCGTCGGGATCGTGGGCCATGGCGTCCGGTGCTCGGGGTGGGCTGCGGGAATCGCCGACCATGTCACGCCGGCGCGAGGCGCGCCAAGTCCGCCGCGGCAAGTCCGCCGGGCCAAGTCCGCCGGGCCAAGTCCGCCGGGCCAAGTCCGCCGGGCCGAGTCCGCCGGGCCGAGTCCGCCGGGCCCAAGCCGCCCTATGAAGCCGCGGCCCGGCCCGCTACACAGGCGCGACCGGGCGGCCGCCCGCCCCAAGGACCCTGCCGTGCCGGACGCGCCCTCCTCCTCCGCCCTCGCCACCGCCCTCCTCGACCGGATCGCCGCCGGGACGGCGCTCGTCGGCATCGTGGGACTCGGCTACGTGGGCCTGCCCCTCGCCCTGGCCGCCGCCCGGGCCGGCCTGCCGGTGCTGGGCTTCGACATCGACGCCCTCCGGGTGGCCCAGTTCAACGCCGGCACGAGCTTCATCAGCCACATCCCGACGGAAGCGCTCCACGCGGCCGCGCGGGCCGGGCGTTTCGAGGCGACGGCCGATCTCGCGCGCCTCGGCGAGCCCGACGCCATCCTGATCTGCGTGCCGACGCCGCTGACGCGCCAGCGCGAACCCGACATGACCTTCGTCGAGGGGACCGCGCGGGCCATCGCGCCGCGGCTGCGCCGGGGCCAGCTCGTCGTGCTGGAATCGACCACATGGCCGGGCACCACCGACGAGGTGATGAAGCCGATCCTCGAAGCGGGCGGCCTCCGGAGCGGGGTCGATTTCTTCCTCGCCTATTCGCCCGAGCGCGAGGACCCCGGCAACGGGGCCTACGAGACCTCGACCATCCCCAAGGTCGTGGGCGGGGACGGCGGCGACGCGCTGCGCGTGGCGGAGGCCCTCTACGGCCGCCTCGTGGTCCGCACCGTCCCGGTCTCGTCCAGCCGCACCGCCGAGGCGGTGAAGATCACCGAGAACATCTTCCGCTCGGTCAATATCGCGCTCGTCAACGAGCTGAAGCTCATCTACGACGCCATGGGGATCGACGTGTGGGAGGTGATCGAGGCGGCCAAGACCAAGCCCTTCGGCTTCATGCCCTTCTATCCCGGGCCGGGCCTGGGCGGCCATTGCGTGCCCATCGACCCCTTCTACCTCACCTGGAAGGCGCGCGAGTTCGACCGGCCGACGCGCTTCGTCGAGCTCGCCGGCGAGATCAACACCGCCATGCCGGCCCATGTGGTGGACCGTCTCGCGCTCGCGCTCGACCGCCAGCGCGGCCGGGGCCTGAACGGCGCCCGCATCCTCGTCATCGGCGTCGCCTACAAGAAGAACATCGAGGACACGCGCGAAAGCCCGTCGCTGCGCCTGATGGAACTGATCGAGGCCCGCGGCGCGTCCTGCGACTTCCACGACCCCTTCGTGGCCGCGATCCCGGTCACGCGCGAACACGCGGCCCTCGCGGGGCGGCCGAGCCGCCCGCTCGCGCCCGACACCCTCGCCGCCTACGACGCCGTCCTGATCGCGACGGACCACGACGGCATCGACTATCGCGCCCTCGCCGAGGCGGCGCGGCTCGTCGTCGACACCCGCAACGCCATGGCGCGGAACGGGATCGCGGGGCCGCGGATCGTCAAGGCCTGAGCCTGCGGGGACGCAGCGCCACGGCCCGCATCGGCCACCGCGCCGGCCTCATAGCGGTTGCCCTCGGGCCGGCGCGGCGGTAAGGCGGCGCTTCGGCGGCGCCTTTCGGGGGCGCGACGGCACCGTTCGGGGTGCGCCGGGGGGAGAGCCCCGAACAGCGGAACGAGGCGATATGCGCGGAATCATCCTGGCGGGCGGAAGCGGAACGCGGCTCCATCCGATGACGCACGTGCTGTCCAAGCAGCTCCTGCCCATCTACGACAAGCCGATGATCTTCTATCCGCTGTCGACCCTGATGCTGGCCGGCATCAAGGAGATCCTGCTCATCTCGACGCCCCGCGACCTTCCCCTGTTCCGCGACCTGCTCGGGGACGGCGCGCAGTGGGGCCTGAACCTGTCACTATGCCGAGCAGCCCTCGCCGGACGGGCTCGCCCAGGCCTTCGTGATCGGGGCGGACTTCATCGGCGACCAGCCCTGCTGCCTCATCCTGGGCGACAACGTCTTCTACGGCCACGGCCTGCCCGAGATGATGCGCCCGGCCACCGCCCGCCAGGAGGGCGCCACGGTGTTCGCCTATCACGTGACCGACCCGGAGCGGTACGGCGTGGTGGACTTCGACGAGCGCGGCATCGCGGTCTCGATCGAGGAGAAGCCGGCCAATCCCAAGACCAACTGGGCCGTGACGGGCCTCTACTTCTACGACGCCAACGTCGTGGACCTGGCCCGCAACCTCCGGCCCTCGGCCCGTGGGGAACTCGAGATCACCGATCTCAACCGCATCTACCTCGAGCGCGGCAACCTGCGCGTCGAGCGCATGGGCCGCGGCTTCGCCTGGCTCGACACCGGCACGCCCGACAGCCTGCTGGAGGCCGGCGAGTTCGTGCGCGTCTACGAGAAGCGCCAGGGGTTCCGCATCGCCTGCCCGGAGGAGATCGCGCTGAGCCAGGGCTGGATCGACGAGACGCTGTTCGTCCAGCAGGCCGAGAAGCTGCGCAAGAGCACCTACGGGCAATACCTGTTCAAGGTGCTGGCCGAGCGCGGCCCCGGCGAGGGCCCCCGCGCCTGACGGATCCGGCCACCATCGCCGCGCGTGACCCATCCGGACGGTTGAGTCCGGTCGACGGGACCGAGGACGGAACCATGAATCACAGACCGGGATGGTCCCCCTGAGCGACGCCACGACGCTGCCGGCGGGCTGGCACTCCGAGCCCGCGGCCCCGGCCGCCGGCGGCGAGGTGGAGCCCGTGACGCTGCGCCACCCCGAACCGCGGATCAGCCTCGTCCGCGACATGCCCGTCCCCGCCCCCGTCGGCTGGTATGCGCTGACGCTGGCCTACGACGGGCCGGGGATCGTCGACGCGCGCCTCGTCTTCACCTTCTCGGACGGCACGGTGCTGCCCCAGCACCTCGCGAAAACGGGACGCAACGCCTTCTTCGCCATGGTGCGGCCGCCCCTGCCCCTGCGCCGCATCGCGGTCGTGGTGTCGGGTTCGGCCGCGGACCGCGCCCCGGCGCTGATCGAGTTCCGCCCGGTGCCGCCCTGGGAACAGCGCCGCGCCCTGCTGCGGCGCGCCGCCGCGGTGCTGCGCGGCGAGCCGCGCTCCTTCCCCTGGCGCGTCGCGCGCTTCGTCGTCTCGATGCGCCGCCAGGGCCGCACCAGCATTCCGGTGACCACGGAAGCCTATAGCCCGGAGGCCGCCTATGCGCTGTGGCGCGAGCGCTTCGACGAGCGCCCGGAAGAGGAGGCGGGCTTTCACCGCGCCCGGCTGGCCCGGCTCGAACGGCGCCCGCTCTTCACCGTCATGACCGGGCCCGACCTCGACGAGGCCGCCCTGACGGCGCTGCTGCGCAGCCTCGAAGCGCAGATCTACACCGACTGGGAGATCCTGGTCCCGGCCGGACGCGCCACGCTCGACCGGCCACGGCTGCGCCGCTACGACCCGACCGCCCCCGATGCCGCCCTCGCGTCGGCGCGGGGGTCCCACGTCCTGCTGCCCCGCCCCGGCACACGCCTGCGGCCGCATGCCCTCGCGGTGTTGGCCCTGACGCTCGACCGCCACCCCGGGGTCGGGATCCTCTACGCCGACGAGGACCATGCCGATCCCTCCGGCGCGCGGTCGGCGCCCACCTTCAAGCCCGCCTGGTCGCCGGCCCGGCTGCTGACCTCGAACTACATCGGCGATCTGTGCTGCATCGCCATGCCGGCGCTGCGCGGCGTCGGGCTGTCCGCAGAGGACGGCGCGGCCGATTTCGGTGTCGCGGCGTGGCGCCACGACCTCATGCTGCGCCTGAGCGAACGGCTGGGCCCCGCCGACGTGCTGCACCTCGCCCAGGTGCTGAGCCACGGCGCCGGGCCCGCCGCCCCGCCCGCGGCGGAAGCCCGCAAGGCCGCGATCCGCCGCGCGCTGCAGCGCCGGGGCGCCACGGCGCGCGTCATGTCGGACCCGCGCTCGCCCGACCCGCGCGTCGTCTTCGCCCCCGAGGAGAAGCCGCTCGTCACCCTCGTCATCCCGACGCGCGACCGCGCCGACCTGCTCGGCACCGCGGTCGGAACCATCCTGGGCCGGACCGGCTATCGCCGGTTCGAGATCGTCGTCGTCGACAACGGCTCGGTCGAGGACGACACGTTCAAGCTCTTCGACAGTTGGGTCGGGGAAGCCCGCGTGCGGGTGCTGCGCGTCGACGGACCGTTCAACTACGCGAGGCTCAACAACGCGGCGGTCGCCACCGCCAGGGGCACGCTGCTGGGCCTCGTCAACAACGACGTCGAGGTGACGGATGCCCACTGGCTCGAGGAGATGGTGGGCTGGGCCGTACAGCCGGGTGTGGGCTGCGTGGGCGCCAAGCTCTGGTACCCGGACGGGCGGCTGCAGCACGGGGGGGTCGTGGTCGGGGTCGCGGGCGCGGCCGGCCACCGCCACAAGCGCGCCGCCAGGGACGACAGGGGCGGGCGCGACGACCTCGTGACGGTGAACGAGGTTTCGGCCGTCACGGGCGCCTGCCTGGTGGTGGCCAAGACCATCTACGAGGCTGTCGGCGGGCTCGACGCGGCGCGGTTCGCCGTGGGCTACAACGATGTCGACTTCTGCCTCAAGGTGGCGCGCGCGGGGTACCGCAACCTGTGGACCCCGTTCGCGGAACTCACCCACCACGAGAGCGTGAGCCGCGGCCGCGACCTCAGCCCCCGCACGGCCGAGCGCTTCAACCGCGAGGTCGCGGCGCTGAAGGAGGCCTGGGGCGAACGCCTGCTCGACGACCCCTATGCGTCGCCGAACCTCACCATGGATACCGAGGACGGGAGCGTGCGGGTGCAGTGACGCGCCTCCCGCCCCCGCGATCGCGCCGCCGGGCCTGCCCATGCTGTATTTCGCCTACGGATCGAACCTCCATCGGGCCGGCATGCTGTCGCGCTGCCCCGCCGCGCTGGCGCTCGGCCGGGCGGTGCTGCCTGGCCATGCGCTGGCGTTCCGCCTCTGGGCCGATGTCGTCCCCTGCCCGGGGACCGACGTGACGGGCGGGCTGTGGCGGATCACGCCGGCCTGCGCGGCCGCACTCGACGACTACGAGGACGTGGCGGGCGGGCTCTACGGACGGACGATGCTGCAGGTCCGGCCCGAAGGCGTCGCGGCTCCCGTCACGGCCCTGGTCTACCGCATGACGGCCCGGGGCACGGCCGCGCCCGAGCCGGACTATCTCGCCACCATCCTCGAGGGCTGCCGCGACTTCGGGCTCGACGCGGCCGCCGTGCTGGCCGCCGCCGCCGCCGCCTGAGGCACGGCCGCGATCACGCCCCCTGGCGCTTGCCCGGCCCGGCCCGCAGCGCGGCCTCGTAGGCCAGCCGCACCCAGCGCGCCATCTCGTCGGGATCGTCGAGCGCCTGATCGGGGACCGACCAATAGGGCATGCGGACGGGCTGGCCGGCCTTGCCCTCGTAGGTCCATTGGACGGCACCGGCGGCGGCGAAGTCGGGGGCCGACACGGCATCGGCCTTGAGCCGCATCTCGCCGCGCACCTCGACGGCGACGATGAGCCCGCCGTGGTAGATGCCCTTGCCGCCGAACATCCGCCGGACCGCGACCGGGCCGAGCCCGGCGAACAGGTCGGCGATGGCATCCTCGTCCATCGGCGGCGCTCCTGGATCGACCGGCCGGCGGGAACCCCCACCGGCCCGGCCTGTTGACGGGACATGTCGAGCGACGACCAGGACAACGAGCCCCCTCCGCCGGCCGACGGCGCCAAGGACGATACCGCGGACACTGCCGCGGTGTCGCTCATGATCACCCGCCGCCAGAAGGCGGCCCTGCGCGAACTCGGCCTCTCGGACGAGGAGATCCGCCACATGACACCCGCCGAGGCCCACGCGCGCCTCGGCCTGTGACGCCGCTCCTCGACAGGGGTGAATGGGCGAGCACCGCCGCTGCCGTGTCAGTCTGGGCGAGGAATGCGATCGAGGCCATGACGTGCGACAGGCGGGACGAGCGCCGTTCGTGGCTCGCGCATCATTCGGTCGAACCTCCTGATCGAATCGGTTGCACGATCGACGAGGTCGATGACGTTCTCCAAAACCGGGAACTCAGGCCGGAACGGTCGGAAGCAGGCCGCGTGCCGATCGTCGCGTTCAGACCGATCGGAAGCCCTAACGGGGCATGTCCGAATTAAAGGAAACCGGCACGGTCTTCAGCAACAGGATGTCCCATTCAAGGGTGCGCCTGCTTCGCAGGACTCCGCCTCGACGATACACCCGCCGGTTCCATGCGACCCGTGGAGGATCCTGCGCGCATGACGTCACATGCGCATGGCCCGCCAACAGGATCGCGGGTGTCGCCTCTCGAGGATCCGGCCGGCAAGGGTACGACACATCGAAGAGCGATGCGCGACCTTCCTCGCGGAAGCGGTCCGATCGAACGACCGTTCGGACCTTTGGCGGCGTGTCCTCACACGTCGAGGTTGGCGACCGAGAGCGCGTTCTCCTGGATGAACTCGCGGCGGGGCTCCACCACGTCGCCCATCAGCTTGACGAACATGTCGTCGGCCTCGTCGACCTCCTTGATCCTGCACCTGCAGCAGCGAGCGGGCGTTGCGGTCGAGCGTCGTCTCCCAGAGCTGCTCGGGGTTCATCTCGCCGAGACCCTTGTAGCGCTGGATCTGGGTGATGCCCTTGCCGCCCGCCGCCATGACGGCGTTCGACGAGGTCCGTCGGCCCGGCGACCTGCGAGGCTTCGCCGCCGCGCACGAAGGTGGCCGGCCGGTCGTAGACCTCGCCGAGCGAGGGTCCGAGTCTCGTCGAGCCGGCGCGCCTCGGCCGAGGCCAGCAGCCCGCCGTCGAGCACGGCCGCTTCCCTCACGCCGCGCACCATGCGGGTGAAGACGAAGCCGTCCGTCGCCGATGCCGCCCTCCCAGCCGCGTTCGGTCTCCTCGGCGAGCGCGTTGAGGCGCCGCGCGATGTCCTCGGCCAACAGCGCGGCCTGCTCGTCGCCCAGCGCCGAGAGCGGCTTCAGCGCCCCGGCGATGGCGGCCTGCTCCACCACGCCGCGGTCGTAGCGGCTGTGCAGCTTGGCCAGCACCGCCCGCACCAGACGCGCCTGCTCGACGGCGGTGCGCAGATCGCCCCGCGCCCGCTCCTCGCCCGAGCCGAGCCGCAGCACGGCGCCGTCGAGGCCCGAAGTCGGTGAGGTAGTCCTCCCGGGCCCGCTCGTCCTTGAGGTATTGCTCGGACTTGCCGCGCTTCACCTTGTAGAGCGGCGGCTGGGCGATGAAGATGTGGCCGCGGTCGATCAGCTCGGGCATCTGCCGGTAGAAGAACGTCAGCAGCAGCGTGCGGATATGCGAGCCGTCGACGTCGGCGTCCGTCATGATGATGATCTTGTGGTAGCGCAGCTTGTCGGCGTTGAAGCCGCCCACCGGGTCCTTGCCGATGCCGGTGCCGAGCGCCGTGATCAGCGTGCCGATCTCCTGGCGAGGACAGCATCTTCTCCATGCGGGCCCGCTCGACGTTGAGGATCTTGCCGCGCAGCGGCAGCACGGCCTGGAACTCGCGGTTGCGGCCCTGCTTGGCGGAGCCGCCGGCCGAGTCGCCCTCGACCAGGAAGATCTCGGCCAGCGCCGGGTCGCGCTCCTGGCAGTCGGCGAGCTTGCCGGGCAGGTTGGCGACGTCGAGCACGCCCTTGCGGCGCGTCAGCTCGCGCGCCTTGCGGGCCGCCTCGCGCGCCGCCGCGGCCTCGGCCACCTTGCCGGCGATGGTCTTGGCGTCGGCCGGGTGCTCCTCGAACCAGCGGCCCGAGCGTCTCGTTGACGATGCTCTCGACGACGGGCCGCACCTCGGAGGAGACCAGCTTGTCCTTGGTCTGCGACGAGAACTTCGGGTCCGGCACCTTCACCGACAGGACGCAGGTCAGGCCCTCGCGGCAATCGTCGCCGGTGACGTCGACCTTCTCCTTCTTGGCGATGCCGGAGCGCTCGGCATAGCCGGTCACCTGGCGGGTCAGGGCGCCGCGGAAGCCCGGCGAGATGGGTGCCGCCGTCGCGCTGCGGGATGTTGTTGGTGAAGGGCAGCACCGTCTCGTGATAGGTGTCGTTCCACCACAGCGCGACCTCGACGGTCATGCCGTCCTTCTCGCCCTTCATCAGGATGGGCTTGGCGATCAGCGACGCCTTGGCGCGGTCGAGATAGCGCACGAAGGCTTCGAGCCCGCCCTCGTAGAACAGCTCCTCGCGCTTCACCTCGGCGCGGCGCGCGTCGGTGAGGATGATGCGCACGCCCGAGTTCAGGAAGGCGAGTTCGCGCAGGCGGTGCTCCACCGTGCCGTAGTCGAACTCCACCATGGTGAAGGTCTCGGTCGAGGGCCAGAAGGTGACGGCGGTGCCGCGCTTCTCCTGGCCGCCGCTCGTCGAGGCCGGCCGGCCCGACGACGCGCAGCGGGTAGACCGAATCGCCGTGGGCGAACTCGATCTCGTGCTCCTTGCCGTCGCGCCAGATGCGCAGCTGCAGCTTCGTCGACAGCGCATTGACGACGGACACGCCGACCCCGTGCAGGCCGCCCGACACCTTGTAGGAGTTCTGGTCGAACTTACCCCCGGCATGGAGCTGGGTCATGATGACCTCGGCGGCCGAGATCCCCTCCTCGGTGTGGATGCCGGTCGGGATGCCGCGCCCGTTGTCGGTCACCGACACGGAGCCGTCCGCGTTCAGCGTCACGGTCACCAGGGTGGCGTGACCCGCCAGCGCCTCGTCGATGGCGTTGTCCACCACCTCGTAGATCATGTGGTGGAGGCCGGAGCCGTCGTCCGTGTCGCCGATATACATGCCGGGGCGCTTGCGCACCGCGTCGAGGCCGCGCAGCACCTTGATCGAATCGGCGCCGTAGGCGTTCGGCTCGGGCGCGGGGGACGGGACGGGCGATTGGGACATCGAACTCGACTTTCTCCGACCATTGCGGTCAGGACCGGGCACGCCGGCCGGGAACGCCTGCGGGACGCCGCCGGGGCGGCCTGTTGCTCGTCTTTACATAAGGGCGCGCAGGCGTCGATGAAAGGCAAACCGCCTCATGGCGCGACGGCACCGTCGAGCAGCGGCAACACCCCGGCGCCTCCGACCATCTGCGGGTTGGACGGCGCGAAGCCCTGGGCGGCCTCGCGGCGGGCCACGATGGCCCGGGCCTGCGCGAAGGCCGAGGTCAGCGAAGCGTCGCGGCGGAGCGCCTGGTTGAACAGGGCGTCGCCGAAATAGGTCCAGTGCGCCTCGGGCTGGCAACCGAAGGACGGGTGCGTGCTGTCCGCCGCCGTGAGTACCAGCGTCTCGGGCCCCGCCAGGGCCGTATAGGTGCCGGCATAGCAGGCCGAGACGATCAGCACCTTGTGGCGGACCGGGCTCGCGGCGAGGAGCCGTCCGAGGTCGTCCGGCGGCACGAGGTCCACCGTGGCGCCGCCCTTGTCGGCGATGCCGTCCGGCGAACCGTGCGAGGTGAGCAGCAGGATCAGCACGTCGCGCTCGGGGTCGAGACCGCGCGAGCCGAGCCGCAGCGCCGCCGCGATCCCGGCGGGGCCGTTGACCATCGCCGAGCGGGTGTTGGCGCGCACCACCACGGGGCCGCCGTGGCCGTAGCGCCGCGCCAGCACCCGGGCCGCGCCCTCCGCCTCCGAACGGAATACGGGGTCGCTCCACAGGGCCAGGGCCACCACGGCGGCGCGCACCGGCGGCGCGGCGGCGGCCGGCCCGGCAGAGGTGGCGGCGAGGAGAGCCAGCGCGGCGAAGGCGGCGCGCGGTGCCATGGAGGCCATCGGGTTCAGCTCCGGGGCGCGGCGGCACGGGCGGCGGCGGCACGCCCCCGGGTGTAGCACGGCGCGGGCGCGCAGGGGTGCCCCGGCGGGGTCGCACCCGGGCGGAAAAAGGCGGCGGGCGCGGCGACACCCGTTCTTGACACCATCCCGGTGCTGGTTTCTATGAACGCGCCCAGCGTGATTGGGGCGCGCCCGTGCCCTTTTCGCGATGAACCATGTCCCGATGCCGGCAGGCCGCGGGGCGCAGCACCGGGCGACCGCGAGGGGGAGCGACACCGCGATGCCGAATCCCCAGGACGGAGACCCGCACGACGACGCGGCCATGCGGGCGCGGTTGAAGGACCTGTCGGGCGCGCTCGACGGCCACCGCAAGGCGGCCGAGACGCAGCAGCCGGGCGGCTTCTCGGCTCCCAACGGCATGGGCCAGGCGATGAGCCTGGGCTTCCGCGTCATGTCGGAATTCGTCGCCGCCGTCGTGGTGGGCGGCTTCATCGGTTGGGTGATCGACCGGTGGCTGGGCATCTCGCCCGCCGCCCTGATCGTGTTCCTGGCCCTCGGCACGGCCGCGGGCTTCTGGAACGTCTACCGCATCGCCATGCAGCCCGGTGGACCGGGCGGCACGACGAAGCGCTGAAGGCTCCGCGGCCGGCCGGCCGTTTGTTCGAATGCAAACGCTTCGCGAGGAGCGTCAGCGGGGAAGAGGTTGGACGTGGCCGAGAACGCAATCAATCCGATCGAGCAGTTCAACGTTTCCCCGCTGTTCTCGTCGCACAGGCTCGGGCATACCGATGTCTCCTTCACCAACGCGTCGCTGCTGATGGTCATCATCCTCGGCCTCGTGTCGCTGCTGATGATCTACGGCACGTCGAAGCGCTCGCTGGTGCCGGGACGGCTGCAGGCGGCCGCCGAGATGAGCTACGAATTCGTCGCCGACACCGTGCGCGGCACGGCCGGCACCGAGGGCATGCGTTTCTTTCCCTTCGTGTTCAGCCTGTTCATGTTCGTGCTCTTCGCGAACCTGCTCGGCCTGCTGCCCTTCTCCTATACGGTGACCAGCCAGATCGTGGTCACCTTCGCGCTGGCCGCCCTGGTGATGGGCATCGTCATCGTCTACGGGCTGATCCGCCACGGCACGCATTTCCTCGGCCTCTTCGCCCCATCGGGCGTCTCGCCCGCGATCCTGCCCTTCATCGTGCTGATCGAGATCATCTCGTTCCTGTCACGGCCGATCTCCCTCAGCGTCCGGCTCTTCGCCAACATGCTGGCCGGCCACATCACGCTGAAGGTCTTCGGCGGTTTCATCGTGCTGCTGCTCGGCTCCGGCACCGCCGCGGCGCTGATCGCGCCCCTGCCCTTCCTCGGCATCATCGTGCTGACCGCCTTCGAGGTGCTCGTAGCCGCCCTGCAGGCCTACGTGTTCGCCATCCTGACTTGCGTCTACCTCAACGACGCAATCCATCCGGGCCACTGATAATTACCCAACAACAACCGTCGCCCGACCTACCCCAGAAAGAGAGCACATCATGGATCCCGTCCAGGCCCAGCACCTCGCCGACGCCTATATGAACGCCGCCAAGTACATCGGGGCCGGCCTCGCCGCGATCGGCATGGGCGCCGCCGCCATCGGCGTCGGCTCGATCTTCGGCAACTTCCTGTCGGGCGCGCTGCGCAACCCTTCCGCCGCCGACGGCCAGTTCGGCCGGGCCTTCATCGGCGCGGCGCTCGCGGAAGGTCTCGGCATCTTCGCCTTCCTGGTGGCGATCCTGCTGCTCTTCGTGAAGTGATCCCGCGCGCCGCCGCGGAGGGACGACCTCCGCGGCGGTGCCCGTGCGGCCCGCGCGCCGCACACGAACGCCGGCATCGCGCCGCCCGACCCGCCGCCCTGATCCTGGAACCGATATGGCCGTCGCTGAAGAGAACCTCGCCAACGCCTCCGATCTGGCCACGGGATCGGCCGCCTTCCCGCCCTTCGACAGCGCGAGCTTCCTGTCGCAGATCGTGTGGCTGGCGATCGTCTTCGGCCTGCTCTACTGGCTGATGTCGAAAGTCGCGCTCCCCCGCGTCGGCTCCATCCTGGAGAACCGCCGCAGCCGCATCGAGGGCGACCTCGCCGACGCGGCCCGCATGCAGGAACAGGCCACGGCGGCCAGCGCCGCCTACGATGCCAAACTCGCCGAGGCCAAGACCCGCGCCCAGGCCCTCGCCCAGCAGACCCACGAAGAGTTGCTCGCCGCCGACGAGGCCAAGCGCCATGCCCTCGAGGCGGAGCTGAACGGCAGGATGGCGGCGGCCGAGAGCCAGATCGCCGAGACCAAGACCCGCGCCATGGGGAACGTGCAGGGCATCGCCCGCGACGCCGCCGCCGCCATCGTGGAACATCTCACCGGCAAGCCGGCCGACCAGCAGGCGATCGACGCCGCGGTCGCCGCCACCGGCACGCCCGCCACCGCCCGCTGAGGAGAACCGCCATGGACGCAGAATTCTGGGTCGCCCTCGGCTTCGTGGTCTTCGTGATCTTCCTCGGCTACCTCGGCGTGCACGGCAAGCTCGCCGCCGCGCTCGACGACCGCGCCCGCAAGGTCGCCGACGAGCTCGCCCAGGCCAAGCGCCTGCATGACGAGGCCGCCGCCGTCCTCGACAGCTTCAAGCGCCGGGCCGCCGCCGCCGAAGCCGAGGCCGCCGCCATCGTGGCGCAGGCCCGCAAGGAAGCCGAACTGATGAGCCAGGAGGCGCAGAGCCGCCTCACCGAATATGTGGCGCGCCGCACCAAGCAGGCCGAGGCGAAGATCGCCATGGCGGAGACCCAGGCCACGGCCGACGTGCGCGCCGCCGCCGCCGATGCCGCCGTGCGGGCGGCCGAGACCGTGCTGCGCCGCGACCCGCAGGGCACGGGCGTCACGGCCCTGGCGGCGCGCGAGATCGAGCGGCTGAAGACGCAGTTCCACTGATCCGCCCGCGGGGGAGAAGATAAAGGGGCGTCGGCGCGCGAGGGCCGGCGCCCCTTCTCTATGGTGGGGTCCCGATGCTCCGTCCCGTGCCGGCCAGGGCGTGTCCGGCCGCGACGCACGGGAATTGTCGGACATCGGCGAATCCCCCATTGCGGCCGTTCAGGGCCGCCCCTATCCTGCCGGCAACGACAAGACGAGGGGGGCGCCTGGATGAGCGCGGAAGCAGCAGCGCAGCGGACCTCCGTCCCGGTGCTGGAATTGCGGGGGATCACCAAGGAGTTCGGCGCCATCAGGGCGCTGTCCGACGTCGACCTGTCGATCGCGCCGGGCGAGGTCGTGGGCCTCATGGGCGACAACGGCGCCGGCAAATCGACCCTCGTCAAGGTCATGGCGGGCAACTTCCACCCGACGCACGGCACGATCCGGCTCGACGGCACGGAGCATCGGTTCGACCGGCCGCTCGACGCGCGCGCGGCCGGGATCGAGGTCGTCTACCAGGACCTCGCGCTCGCCGACAACGTCACCGCCGCCGCCAATGTGTTTCTCGGCCGCGAGCTCACGCGGCGCGTCGGCCCGTTCCGGCTGCTCGACCACCGTGCCATGAACGCCCGCGCGCTCGAACTCTTCGGCGAGCTCAAGAGCGAGACGCGCCCGCGCGACCTCGTGCGCTCCATGTCGGGCGGCCAGCGCCAGGCCGTCGCCATCGCGCGCACGCGCCTCGCCAAGGCCAAGCTGATCCTCATGGACGAGCCTACCGCGGCCATCTCGGTCCGGCAGGTGGCCGAGGTCCTCGACCTGATCCGCCGGCTCCGCGACGGCGGCGTCGCCGTGATCCTGATCTCGCATCGCATGCCGGACGTGTTCAGCGTCTGCGACCGGGTCGTGGTGCTCCGCCGCGGCACCAAATGCGCCGACAAGCGCATCGACCGGTCGAGCCCCGAGGAGGTGACGGCCCTTATCACCGGCGCCAAGGAGTTCGCCTGATGTCCGACGCCGCTCCCGGGATCGTCTTCACCAACGTCGGGCGCAACCGCTGGTACAGGTCCGGCGTCCTCGCGTCGCAGACCGCCTATGTGGCGATCGCCCTCATCGTCATCACGGCGCTCGTGGCGGTCTTCGCCAACCACTTCCTGACCACCAACAACCTCCTCAACACGTCGAAGAACTTCTCCTACATCGCCATCGTGGCGCTCGGCTCGACCTTGGTGATCATCACGGGCGGGATCGACCTGTCGGTCGGATCCGTCATGGCGCTGACGGCGGTCCTGACCGCGCTCCTCATGAAGGCGCTGGCCGGGACGGTGCTGGCCAGCGTGCCCTTCGGCGTGATGGGGGCGGCTCTGGTGCTGGGCCTCGGCACGGCGGCGCTCGTCGGCCTCGTCAACGGACTGATGATCGCGGTGGTGCGCCTGTCGCCCTTCGTGGTCACGCTCGGGACGCTGTCGATCTGCCGCGGCATCACCTACGTCATCACGCAGGGCCGCGGCCAGGCCCCCGCCGGCCCGGGAGTCGACACGTTCTACGCCCTGGCGGACGGGCGCGTGCTGGGCCTGCCGGTGCCGCTCGTCTACCTTCTGATCCTGGCCCTTATCATGGGGGTGGCGCTGCGCCACACGCGCTGGGGCCGACACGTCTTCGTGCTCGGCGGCAACGAGCGCGCCGCCCAGCTAACGGGCGTCGCCGTGGCCCGGGTCAAGATCTCGGTCTACATGCTCTGCTCGACCTCGGCCGGCCTCGCCGGGATCCTGATTCTCGGCTGGCTGGGCTCGGCGCCCGCCAACCTCGCGGTCGGCTACGAGCTCAAGATCATCGCGGCCTCGGTCATCGGCGGGGCGGACCTCGCGGGCGGCATCGGCGGCCCGGCCGGGGCCGTCATCGGGGCCGCCCTCATCGAGGTGATCCGCAACGGGCTCGCGCTCTTCGGCGCCGATACCTACTGGGAACAGGTCTTCGTCGGCTCCATCATCATCCTGGCGGTGCTGGTCGACCGCATCCGAACACGCCAGCCCGAATAGGCGGCACACGCATCCGGCGCCTGGCGGAAGACCGGGCGCGGACTCAACGAGAGGAAGACGTCCATGAAATCCGTTCTGCTGGCTGCCGTGGCCATGTCCGCGCTGGTCTCCTTCGCCCATGCCGCCGACGCGCCGAGCTTCGCGCTCATCCCCAAGGGGATGGACAACCCCTATTTCGACCTGTCGCGCGACGGGTGCCTCGCCGAGGCCAAGGCCATCGGCGTGACCTGCATCTACAAGGGCCCCGCCACCCACGAGCCCGCCACCGAAGTCCAGATCATGCAGGACTTCATCACCCAGGGCGTCGCCGGCATCGCCATCTCGGTGGCGGACGCCGACTCGGTGACGGGCGTCATCAAGCAGGCGCGCGACGCCAACATCCCGGTCATCACCTTCGATGCCGACGCGCCGAACTCCAAGCGCCAGGCCTATGTCGGCACCGACAACAAGGAGATGGGCCGCGAGCTCGCCCGGCAACTCATCAAGGTCCACCCCCAGCCCTCGACCTTCGCCACCCAGTCGGGCGGACCCGCGGCCGAGAACCTGAACGAGCGCCTGGCCGGCCTCTACGAAGTTCTGAAGGGCGCGGGCTGGACGGAGGTGAAGGGCTCGCCGGCCTTCTGCAACGACGACGCCGCGCTGGCGGCTCAGCAGCTCACGGACTTCGCCACCGCCAACCCCGACATCGGCGCCATCATCCCGGTCGGCGGCTGGGCCCTCTTCGCGCCCAAGGCCTACAAGGGCTTCGTCGACGCCAACATGGACAAGGTGAAGGCCGGCAAGTTCCCCCTCGTCATGCCCGACACGCTGCCGGTGGAACTCCAGCTCCTGAAGGACGGCTACGCCCAGGTGCTGGTCGGCCAGCGCCCCTACGAGATGGGCCAGAAGGCGATGGACATCCTGATGAAGCTCAAGAAGGGCGAGAGCGTCCCGCCGGTCAACATCGCGGGGCTCGACGTCGTGACCAAGGACAACGTCGACAAGTTCCTGAAGCCGGCCAACTGAGCCGGCAGGACGGCCCCGCCGCTTCGGCGGGGCCGTCCATCGTCACGTGAGGCCGCGCAGCAGCAGGCCGGCCGGCCTGCGGTCGCGCACCGACGGCACGACGCGGCGGATCCAGGCGTCCGCGCCGAGCGCGCGGCCCGCCGCCAGCACGGCGAGGGTGCCGCTCGAGAGCGCCAGCAGCACGAAGCCCCAGGCCCAGGGGGCGACATCGCCGGCCGGCGCCGCATAGAGGCCGAGCCAGAGCGCCGCCGCCATCAGCAGGCTGACCAGCCCCGCCACCCGCACGAAGAGACCGAGCATCAGCGCCGCCGCCACCGCGAAGGTGACGAGGAACGCCAGCGGATCGAACACGCCGAAATGGGGCAGCAGCTTTTCCGAGGCGAAGAGCGCCACCTCGGGCGCGGCGGCGCGCTCCGGCACCGCGGCCGTCCAGGCGTGGAGCCCGTTGTCGGCGCCGAAGGGCAGCGTCCACAGCATCGCCTTGAACCAGAGCACGCCGACCGTCATGCGGGTGAGCCAGAGCCACAAGAGCCGGCCGCTGCGCTGGCCCGCATCGTCGCGCAGGTTGACCACGAGCAGCGTCAGGCTGCCGAGGACGAGCGCATAGAACACGACGAGCACGACGTAGCGGGCGGCGCCGAGCGCCTCGTAATCGGCGGCACCGGCCGTGAGGAAAGCGACGAGGTCGGCGAGGGGGTTCGGCATGGGGCTCCTTGGCGGCTCGGCAGCCAGGCCGGCAGCCTTAGAGCACTATCGGCCCGGATGGAACGCCCGCGCCGAGGACCGCTTCGGATCCACCCTGCCGTCCCTCGACCCGCCTCCTCCACCCCCTCCGCCGTCATGCCCGGGCTTGTCCCGGGCACCCGCGCCGGCCCGTGCCGCCGCGGGTGCCCGGTCCGGGCTGGGGCGATCCGGGACCCGGTTCGGCTCGGCGCCGCGTGGGTGGCCGGGACAAGCCCGGCCATGACGGGAGAGAGGGTGTGGATCGATGTCGTGCCGCCGTGCCGTCCCTCGACCGGTCTCCTCCACCCCCTCCGCCGTCATGCCCGGCTTGTCCCGGGCACCCACGCCGGCCGGTGCCGCCGCGGGGCCTCGGACCGGGCTGGGGCGATCCGGGACCCGGTTCGGCTCGGCGCCGCGTGGGTGGCCGGGACAAGCCCGGCCATGACGGGAGAGAGGGTGTGGATCGATGTCGTGCCGCCGTGCCATCCCTCGACCGGTCTTCCTCCACCCCCTCCGCCGTCATGCCCGGGCTTGTCCCGGGCACCCACGCCGGCCGGTGCCGCCGCGGGTGCTCGGTCCGGGCTGGGGCGATCCGGGACCCGGTTCGGCTCGGCGCCGCGTGGGTGGCCGGGACAAGCCCGGCCATGACGGGAGAGAGGGTGTGGATCGATGTCGTGCCGCCGTGCCGTCCCTCGACCGGTCTCCTCCACCCCCTCCGCCGTCATGCCCGGGCTTGTCCCGGGCACCCACGCCGGCCGGTGCCGCCGCGGGGATCGGACCGGGCCCGGGCCGTTCGGGACCCGGTTCGGCTCGGCGCCGCGTGGGTGGCCGGGACAAGCCCGGCCATGACGGGAGAAAGGGTGTGGATCGATGTCGTGCCGCCGTGCCGTCCCTCGACCGGTCTCCTCCACCCCCTCCACCGTCATGCCCGGGCTTGTCCCGGCCATGACGGGAGAGAGGGCGGGGACCGCTTCGGAGCCACCATGCTCTCCCTCGACCGATCTCCTCCGCCCCCTCCGCCGTCATGCCCGGGCTTGTCCCGGGCACCCACGCCGGCCGGTGCCGCCGCGGGTGCTCGGTCCGGGCTGGGGCGATCCGGGACCCGGTTCGGCTCGGCGCCGCGTGGGTGGCCGGGACAAGCCCGGCCATGACGGGAGAGAGGGTGTGGATCGATGTCGTGCCGCCGTGCCGTCCCTCGACCGGTCTTCCTCCACCCCCTCCGCCGTCATGCCCGGCTTGTCCCGGCCATGATGGAATGGACGGCGGGAGGCGCGAGGTCGGCGGCGGGCGTCGCGCGAAGCTCCGCTTCAACACCGGCCTGACAGGCTCTAGGATCCGCGGCTCGAATCTCGCGCCGGAGCCGCCCCATGACCGTCGATGTGAAGCCGCTGGAGATCTACGGCTACTGGCGCTCCAACGCCATGTACCGGCTGCGCGTCGCCATGAACCTCAAGGGCGTCGCCTACCACGAGATCCCGGTGGACCTCGATGCGGGCGAGCAGCACGCACCGGACTTCGTGGCCCGCAACCCCATGAAGGCCGTGCCGGCGCTGGTCGACGGCGACCGGCCCCCGCTCACCCAGTCCCTGGCCCTGCTCGAATACCTCGAAGAGCTCTACCCCGAGCCGCCCCTGCTGCCCGCCGATGCGCGCGGCCGGGCCCGGGTGCGGGCGCTCGCCGCCACGGTCGCGGCCGACACGCATCCGCTGATCGTCCCGCGCGTGCGGGCCTATCTCACGGGGCCCGGCGGCTTCGACGCCGACGCGTTCCGCGCCTGGGTGACGCACTGGGTGGGCCAGGGGCTCGCGGGTCTCGAGGCCAACCTCGCCCACGGCACCGAGACGGGCCGCTTCTGCCACGGAGACCGGATCACGATGGCGGACATCTGCGTGACGGGGCTCGCCATGATCGGGCGGGTGTTCAAGCTCGACGTGCCCGCGACGCCCGTGCTCGGCGCCATCGTCGAGCGCTGCCTCGCCGAGGAGGCCTTCGCCAAGGCCGATCCCTCGCGGCAGCCGGACGCGCCGAAGAGTTGAGGCCCGGCAGGACCGAGGCCGGTCCGCGCTGACGGCGGCACGGGGCCCCGCCGCGGCGCCGTCCCGCCGTCTTGACGGCGTCGTCCCCCGCGGGCATGTCGCCCGCATGTTGTTCGTCATCCCTTATCCGGTCATCGACCCCGTCCTGGTGGACATCGGCCCGCTCCCGATCCGCTGGTACGCGCTCGCCTACGTGGCCGGCATCGTGCTCGGATGGTTCTACATGAAGCGGCTCTGCGCCGCCGACCGGCTGTGGGGCGACGTGCGGCACCCGACGCCGACCTCGGTCGACGACCTCGTCGTCTATGTGGCGCTCGGCATCGTGCTGGGCGGGCGGCTCGGCTACGTGCTGTTCTACAACTTCTCCTATTATCTGTCGCATCCGCTCGACATCGTGGCGGCCTGGAACGGCGGCATGGCGTTCCATGGCGGGCTGGTGGGCACGATCATCGGCATGTGGATCTTCGCCCGGCGGGTCGGCGTGCGCCTGCTGTCGGTGGCGGACGGCGTCGCCGCCGTCGTGCCGATCGGGCTGTTCCTCGGGCGCATCGCCAACTTCATCAAGCCCGAGCTCTGGGGTCGCGAGACGGACGTGCCCTGGGCCATGGTGTTCCCCGGCGCCGGCCCCGATCCGCGCCACCCGAGCCAGCTCTACGAGGCGGGGCTCGAGGGCCTCGGCCTCTTCGTCATCCTGGCGATCGCGATCCGCCTCGGCGCGCTCAAGCGGCCCGGCCTGTCGACCGGCCTGTTCGGGACCGGCTACGCGCTGGCCCGCATCTTCTCCGAGTTCTTCCGCCAGCCCGATGCGCAGCTCGGCTTCCTGTTCGGCGGCGCCACGATGGGCATGCTCCTATCGCTGCCGCTGCTCGCGATCGGCCTCGCGCTCATCGCCTATGCGCTGCGGCCGCGGCGGCGCCCCGCCGCCCTGGCCTGAACCCGTGGGCCGCCTCGCCGACGAGATCCGGGCGCTGATCCGCGACGGCGGTCCCATCGGGGTGGACCGTTTCATGGCGCTGGCGCTGGGCCATCCCCGGTTCGGCTATTACGTCACCCGCGACCCCTTCGGCGCGGCCGGAGACTTCACCACCGCGCCCGAGACGAGCCAGATGTTCGGCGAACTTCTCGGCGCCTGGGCGGCGGCGGTCTGGTCCGGGCTGGGCGAGCCCGAAACGCTGCGGCTCGTGGAGCTCGGCCCGGGCCGCGGCACGCTGCTGGCCGACGCGCTGCGGGTGGCGCGGCGGCGCCCCGCCTTCGCGGCGGCGCTCGACCTCCACCTCGTCGAGACGAGCCCCGTGCTGCGCGAGACGCAGCGGGCCACGCTCGCCGATCTCGGCCGTCCCGTCGCATGGCACGCCGACCTCGCCACCGTGCCGCCGGGCCCCGCCGTGGTCCTGGCCAACGAGTTCTTCGACGCCTTGCCGGTGCGCCACTACATGCGCGGCGCCGGCGGCTGGCACGAGCGCGTGGTCGGCCTCGAGGGCGACGCGCTGGCCTTCGGCCTCGCGCCCGATCCCGAACCCGCGCTGCGCGTCGCGGCGCCGGAGGGCGCCATCCTCGAAGTCGGCCTGCTCGCCCAGGGCATCGCCCGCAGCCTCGCGGCGCGGCTGGTGCGGGACGGCGGCGCCGCGCTGGTGATCGACTACGGCTACACCAAGCCCGCCTTCGCCGAGACGCTCCAGGCCGTGAAGCGCCACGCTTCCGCCGACCCCCTGGCGGACCCCGGCGAGGCGGACCTGTCGGCCCAGGTCGATTTCGGTGGGCTGCGCCGCGCCGCGGAAGCCGGCGGGGCCCGCGTCCACGGTCCCGTCCCGCAGGGCGAGTTCCTGCGGGCGCTCGGCATCGCGGAACGCGCCGCGGCCCTGGCGAGAGGCGCCGCGCCCGACCAGGGTGCCGCCATCGCGGCGGCCCTGGCGCGGCTGACGGGACCCGGCACGCCCGGGCAGCCCGGCATGGGCGAGCTCTTCAAGGCCCTCTGCATCGCGGCACCCGGCCTGCCGATCCCGCCCGGTTTCGAGGACACACGGCCATGATCCTGCACCCCATCACGGCCCCGGCGCTCGACCGTCCCGGGATCGCGCATGGTTTCTTCACCCGGCAGGGCGGCGTCTCGACCGGCATCTACGCCGCGCTCAACGGCGGCACGGGCTCGCGCGACGCCCGCGAGAACGTGGTCGAGAACCGCCGCCGCATGGCGGCGACGCTGGGCGTCGCGGCCGACCACCTGGTTCTGCCCCACCTCGTCCACTCGCCCGACGCCGTCGCCATCTCGGCACCCTTCGGAGAGGCCGACCGGCCCCGCTGCGACGGCCTCGCGACCCGCACGCCCGGGCTGGCGCTCGGCGTCACGGGCGCCGATTGCGGCATCGTGCTGATGGCGGATGCGCAGGCCGGGGTCGTGGGCGCCTGCCACGCGGGCTGGAAGGGCGCCTTCACGGGCGTGCTCGAATCGACCGTGGCGGCCATGCGCTCGCTCGGCGCCACGGCGGGCGGCATCGTGGCCGTGCTCGGCCCGACCATCGGCCGCGCCTCCTACGAGGTCGGCCCCGAGTTCCGCGACCGGATCGTCGCGGCCGATGCCGCCTACGCGGCCTTCTTCGCGCCCTCGCCCCGGCCCGGCCACCACCAGTTCGACCTGCCGGGCTTCATCGTCCACCGCCTGCGCGGCACGGGGATCGGCGGCGTCGACGACCTCGGCCTCGACACCTATGCGGACGAGGACCGGTTCTTCTCCTATCGCCGCGCCACCCATCGCGGCGAGCCGGACTACGGCCGGCTGGTCGGGGCCATCGCGCTGCGGGACCGCTGAGCCGCATCCCCCGCGCCCGAAAGAACCGGGCCGGCGCCCCGTATCGAAATGGAATAAATCCAGGAACGACATCGCGATATCACAGGCGCCGCGCATCCGCGGCCGGGCCCGGCGGACCCGGCCCGCACGCGTTGACAGCGGACCGGTGATCCCGTTTGTCCGGACGATGCTCTACGAGATCACGATCTGGCGGCGGACGGCGAGTGGCGCCCAGCTCGCCGCGACGCACCATGAGCTCGGGCATCTCAGCACCGTGAAGGACGTCGCCAAACGCCTGCTGCGCGACCATCCGGGCGTGGGACCGGCCCATTACGTGAAGATCAGCGAAGCCCATAACGGGCGCGAGGTCTTCGTCTGGAAGCTCGACGGGCGGAGTTGAGCGCGGCGTCGCCGGGCGGCCTCCCGCCTCGGCGGCACGATCTATGGCGCTCCCGGGCCGCGATCTGCTTTAAACGCGCCGGACCAGGACGGAGGATCTGCGGGTGAAAGTGGCCGAGGTGATGAGCACGGCGGTGGAGTTCGTCGCCGGCAACGTGCCGGTGAAGGACGCCGCCGAACTGATGGGCGAGCTCGACGTGGGGGCGCTGCCGATCGGCAGCCCCGCCGCGCTCGACGGCATCGTGACAGATCGCGACCTGCTGTTCCGCGTCGTGGCGGCGGGGCTCGACCCCAATGCGACGCTGGTCCGCGACGTCGCCTCGCGGGCCGTGATCGCCTGCCGCGACGGGGACGACCTCCAGGTCGCCATGGACCTGATGGCCGCCAACCACATCCGCCGGCTGCCCGTGCTGGACGACGGCGGCGCCGTCTGCGGCTGGGTGACGCTGGCCGACATTTCCCGCAAGCTGCTGGTCGAGAGCCGCGAACTGCAGGGCGCGCTGAGCCGCATCACCGAGCCCGAACGCGGCCCCGCCGCCTGAGCGTCAGGACAGGCCGCGCCGGGCCGCGGCGGCATCGCCCCAGGCCACGAAGGCACCGTTGCGGTAGCGGTCCGCCGCCTTGCCGTAGCGGAAAGGCGTGCCGTCCGGCCGCAGCACGAGCCCGCCGGCGGCACGCAGCACGGCCTCGCCGGCCGCCGTGTCCCATTCCATCGTCGGCCCGAAGCGCGGATAGACGTCCGCCTCGCCCTCGGCCACGACGCAGAACTTCAGCGACGAGCCCGCGGCCCGGCGCGGACCGATCGGCAGGCGGTTCAGGAAGGCCTCCGTCTCGGGATCGCTGTGGGAGCGACTCGCCAGCGCGGTCCAGTCCAGCGGCGGCGCCGGCCGGGTGCGCAGCACCCGTTCCTCGCGCGCGGCCGCGAGGTCGCCCCCCGGGGCGACGCGCCGGACCCGGGCAGTGGCTCCTCCCGACCAGAGGCGCTCCAGCACCGGCGCATAGACGGCGCCCGCCACGGGCTCGCCGTCCGCCACGAGCCCGATATTGACGGTGAACTCGCCGTTCCGGTTCAGGAACTCGCGCGTGCCGTCGAGCGGATCGACGAGGATGAACCGCGCGCAGGCCGCGATGCTCTCGCCCCGCGCCGCCGCTTCCTCGGCCAGGACGGGCCAACCCGGCAGCCGCTCGGCGAGGCCGGCCAGGATCAGCGCCTCGGCCTTCTCGTCCGCCTCCGTCACGGGGCTACGGTCGTCCTTGAGCCGCGCCTCGCAGCCGGCGCCGTAGACCGCCATGACGACGGCCCCCGCCGCGACACAGAGTTCGGCGAAGACCTCGGCGAGGCGGTCGCGCGTGTCGGCGTCGAGCGGGTCGGTCGCGGATGGCAGCGGCGGCGTGGAGGGCATGGGGTTCACCGGTGGCGGGGGCACCCCCTGCCCTACGCCATCCGGTTGCCGGGCGAAACAACGGCCTGCGGACCCGGCAATGCGCCGGGTGCAAAGATTGGTTAACTTTTCCAAAAGATTCTCTACGCTATGGGGTGTCGGTTGAGCCGGAAACCCTGAGCCGCGTTCGGTCCGCCGATGGCTCCCACCCCTGTCGCCGCAGCACGCGCCCCCCAATCCGGCGGGCTCGCGCCGCGCCACCGCAACGGAAGCCTGTCCATGACGACCATCGCGCTCGAAGCTCTCGACCTCGCGGCTCTGCTGTGCTCGCGCGTCTGCCACGACGTGATCAGCCCCGTCGGGGCGATCGTGAACGGCCTCGAGGTGCTGGACGAGGAGAAGGACCCCGAGATGCGGACCTTCGCGCTCGACCTCGTCAAGAAGAGCGCCACCATGGCGTCGGCCAAGCTGCAGTTCTGCCGCCTCGCCTTCGGCGCCGCGGGCTCGGCGGGCGCCTCCATCGACACGGGCGATGCCGAGACCGTGACGCGCGGCCTCTTCGGCGACGACAAGATCAAGCTCGACTGGCGCGCCCCGCGCATCCTCATGCCCAAGAACAAGGTCAAGCTGATCCTGAACCTGTGCCTCATCGCGGCGGGCACCATCCCGCGCGGCGGCACCATGGTGGTGGACGTCGAGGGCCAGGGGGACGACGCCGCGGTGCGGATCGTGGCCAAGGGCACCTATGCCCGCGTGCCGGCCGGCGTCGCGGCGCTGCTGGCGGGTGCGCCCGAACACGGCATGGTCGACGCCCATGCGATCCAGCCCTTCTTCACCGGCCTCGTGGCGCGCGAGGTCGGCATGGTGGTGTCGGTCCGCAGCGAGCCCGAGGGGATCGTGGTCGAGGCACGGCGCGTGGTGGCGGAAGCCGACCTGCCGGCCGAGCAGGACGCCGAAGCGGCCGCCGATGCGGCGCTCGACCTCGTCGATCAGATGCGCTCCGCCACGGCCTCGCCGCTGTCGCGCTTCAACGCCGCCTGACCGGGCCCGCGCGGCACGGCGAGCCGCGCAGGCCCACCTTCACGGACAGCGAATGACGCGCCCTCCGGGGCGCGCGAGGAGCCGCACCATGACCCGCGTTCTGGTCGTCGACGATTCCAGCGTCATCCGCAAGGTGGCGCGCCGGATCCTCGAAGGTCTGTCGCTCGACACCGCGGAGGCCGACAGCGGCCAGGCCGCGCTCGCCGCCTGCGCGGCCGAGATGCCGGACGGGATCGTGCTCGATTGGAACATGCCCGAGATGGACGGCTACGCGGTGCTCAAGGCGCTGCGCAGGATGCCCGGCGGCAACCGTCCCAAGGTGGTGTTCTGCACCACCGAGAACGACTTCGCCCACATCGCCCGGGCCAAGCAGGCCGGGGCCGACGACACGATGATGAAGCCCTTCGACAAGGACGTGCTGCGCCTCAAGATGGCGGCGGTCGGCCTCCTCTGAGCGCAGAACCCGGGGGGCGCGGCCCCCCGATCGGTTCGGGGCGGCTCGGATCGCGACGCCGCACAGCAGCGAGGCCCCGGTCCGTCGGGACCGGGGCCTCGCTGCTGTGCGGCGTACCGCCCGACCTCAGGCGGTGATGCGGTTGTCCGCCTCGGTGGGCTCGCGCAGCACGTAGCCGCGACCCCAGACCGTCTCGATGAAGTTGCGGCCGTGGCTCGCGTTGGCGAGCTTCTTGCGCAGCTTGCAGATGAAGACGTCGATGATCTTCAGCTCCGGCTCGTCCATGCCGCCGTAGAGGTGGTTGAGGAACATCTCCTTCGTCAGGGTGGTCCCCTTCCGGAGCGAGAGAAGCTCCAGCATCTGGTATTCCTTGCCGGTGAGGTGCACCCGGGCGCCGCCGACCTCGACGGTCTTCTGGTCGAGGTTGACGATGAGGTCACCCGTCGCGATGACCGACTGGGCATGGCCCTTGGAGCGGCGCACGATGGCGTGGATGCGCGCCACCAGCTCGTCCTTGTGGAAGGGCTTGGTCAGGTAATCGTCGGCGCCGAAGCCGAGCCCCTTCACCTTGTCCTCGATGCCGGCGAGGCCGGACAGGATCAGGATGGGGGTCTTGACCTTGGCGACCCGCAGCGTCCGCAGGACCTCGTAGCCCGACATGTCGGGCAGGTTGAGGTCGAGCAGGATGATGTCGTAGTCGTAGAGCTTGCCGAGGTCGATGCCCTCTTCGCCGAGGTCGGTCGTATAAACGTTGAAGTTCTCGGACTTGAGCATCAGCTCGATGCTCTGCGCGGTGGCGCTGTCGTCTTCGATCAGGAGAACGCGCATGTGTGGTCCCCACCCTTGCCCAGGTTGGCCTCGCCGTGGATGCGCGCCGCGCGCGGTCCGGCATCTCGGTCGAGGGCCGCTTCAAGCCCCGAGCCATCATCCATTGGTAACACCGAAAGGTTAATGGATTTACTTTCGTTAAGTCGCGACTCCGCCGCAAAATCGTCCACGTCGGTCGACCCGCCGCGCCATGGCCCTGCTCGCATCATCCTGTCCGGCCCTGCCTTCGTCGACGGTTCGCTCCGCCCGCCGCCGCGGCGCGCCGCCGCCCGAGGGGCGAGGCGCGGGCCGATGAGGCAGGCTCCATCTCGCAATCTTAAGGGAAAAGGTAAACAGGTCGTTAGCGCCGGGTCGCCCCGGCCCTCGCGGTTACCCTTACTTTCAAGTGCCGGGGGTAAGGAAGAAGCAACTTCCATGGGCGAATGTCGGCTCGTCTCGCGGCGTCGGCACGGTCCTGAAGGGTCGAAAAAGTTTTTTTGCACCCTCGCGTCTTGGAGTTCTGCATGGTGAAGTCGCGGGATCACCTCATCCGCCTCAAACGATTTCAAGTCGACGAACGCCGCCGCCGCGTGGCGCAGATCGAATCCATGATCGCGGACTTCGCGCGCATGGTGGTCGACCTCGACCGGGAAATCTCCTCCGAGGAACAGCGGTCGGGCATCTCCGACCCGAACCACTACGCCTACCCGACCTTCGCCCGGGCCGCCGTGGCCCGACGCGACAACCTGAAGCGGTCGTCCGACGAGCTGAAGGACCAGCTCGACGAGGCCAAGGCCCTGCTGGAGGATGCTCAGGAGGACCTGAAGAAGGCGGAAAGCCTCGACGGGCGGGACAAGATCCCCGCCCTGGAGGCCGCACGGTCCGAGCGCGACCTCGGCATGGCGCGCCTGGCGCGCGCCTGATCGAGGAGACGCCGGCCGGAACCCTCCCCGTCGGCTCCGAACCCAGGTCACCGATGCCGCTGCGCCCTTCTCTCCCCCTTGGGAAAGGAGGGCGCAGCGCGGTCCCGGGCGCCCGACGAAGTGCTCCACGCCACGGGACCGTCACTCCGCGGTACTCCTCGCGACGGCACCGGGCTCGTCCCGGAGACCCGCATCGGCTCCGACCTCGTCGGCGAGGCGACAGGGTCCCCCGCACGAGGACCCGCGCGGGGGAGGCGCACCCCGGCACGCTCCGGACGATGACGCACAAGTCTCACCGCCGAAGTCTCACCAGGGCCGACAAAGCTCCGGCGCGGCGGCCGGCGCGGCATTGCGACGCCACGCGCGAGAGACTATGCAGGGCGGCTTCCATCCACCGCCGAGGAGACACGACATGGCGTTCAAGGTTGCGGTCGTCGGTGCCACCGGCAACGTGGGCCGCGAGATGCTCGGCATCCTGGCCGAGCGCGGCTTTCCGGCCAGCGAGGTCGTCGCCCTGGCGTCGAACCGGTCGCGCGGCACCGAGATCTCGTTCGGCGACAAGGTCCTCAAGTGCAGCGTGCTCGACCAGCACGATTTCACCGACACCGACATCTGCCTCATGTCGGCGGGCGGCGAGATCTCCAAGGCCTGGTCGCAGCGGATCGGCGCCCAGGGCTGCGTGGTGATCGACAACTCGTCGGCCTACCGGATGCACGCCGACGTGCCGCTCATCGTGCCGGAGGTGAACGCCGACGCCATCGAGGGCTTCCGCAAGCTGAACATCATCGCCAACCCCAACTGCTCGACGGCGCAGCTCGTGGTGGCGCTGAAGCCCCTGCACGACCGCGCCCGCATCAAGCGCGTGGTGGTGGCGACCTACCAGTCGGTCTCGGGCGCCGGCAAGGACGGCATGGACGAGCTCTTCACCCAGACGCGCGCCGTCTTCGTGTCGGATGCGCTCGTCACCAAGAAGTTTCCGAAGCGCATCGCCTTCAACCTCATCCCGCAGATCGACGTCTTCATGGAGGACGGCTCGACCAAGGAAGAGTGGAAGATGGTGGTCGAGACCAAGAAGATCCTGGATCCCAAGATCAAGCTCACCGCCACCTGCGTGCGCGTCCCGGTGTTCATCAGTCATTCGGAGGCCGTGAACGTCGAGTTCGAGGCGCCGATCAGCGCCGAAGACGCGAAGGACATCCTGCGCTCGGCGCCCGGTTGCCTGCTGATCGACCGCCACGAGCCGGGCGGCTACATCACGCCCCACGAAGCCGCAGGCGAGGACGCCACCTACATCTCGCGGGTGCGCGAGGATCCGACGGTCGAGAACGGCCTGTCGTTCTGGTGCGTCAGCGACAACCTGCGCAAGGGCGCGGCCCTCAATGCCGTTCAGATCGCCGAGGTCCTGGTGAACCGCGGCCTGATCGAGGCCAAGCGCAAGGCGGCCGCCTGAGCGTCCCGCCCCGGTCCATGGACCGTGTCCGGCGCGCGCCCCGCGCGCCGGGATCGCTTCAGCCCGGCTGAGGCACGCGGCGGCAGCCGACGGCGTCGCTGCGGTAGACGACTGTGTCGGCCTCGTCCCGGACCACCACGGCGATGCTGTTGGGCGGGGGCATGTGCGCCTTCCGCTTCTTCAGCTCGTCGACGATCGGGACGGCGACTTCCCACGCGCGGCTGGGATCCGCGAGGTCGATGCCGCGCCTGTCGCGGCGATAATGGCCGCCGTCGCGGACGTCGAAGAAGAACCGTGGCATGGGGCTGTCTCTTGGGGCGGCGCGGCGCGGTGAGGATGCCGCACCCTTGGGGTCTGCCCCGATCAACATTCCCATCCGGAGAAGGTTACGGTCTGCCAGCGGACCGATGGCGGGTGGGCCGGCGCGCCGCTCAGCGGTTTGTGCGGCCGACGTGCTTCGGATCGACCCCGCCCGTACGGGCGTCGACCTCGTTGGCGGTATCGCCCTCGACCGTGCTGTCCGCCGCGATGTCCTCGGGGTCGCGGCCCGTCAGTCCCTTCGACTGGCCGATGCCGGGGTTGCGCTTGAGGTCGTCCTGGACGCTGATCTCGCCGACCGCGATCTCGTCGCCCTGGCGGCGCCCGTCGATATGCTTGCTCATCGGAATCGTCTCCCTCGCACCGGTTCAGGTGTCGCTGCGGTCGCGGAACATCCTGTGCTCGGCGTGCGAGCGGCCGCGCTCCACGTCGCCCTCTCCGGCGGGGCGGACATAATCCGCATCGTCCGGCTGTTCGGGATCGCCGGTCCCGCCGGCGCCCCTGGTCATCTCGGCCATGCCCCGCGATGCGGTGTTGTGCTTGTCGGGCTTGGCCACCTTGCCGTCCTCCCCCGAGCCCTTCGGCTTACCGGCTGCCGCCATGGTGATCTCCTGTCGCTTGGCCTCGCATGCCGGGACAACAGGGCGCTTTCGCTGCGGGTTCCGCCTGCGGCCATGACGCGCGGGCGCCAACGCAAGAGGGCGGAGCCGAAGCCCCGCCCTCCTCGTGCTGACGATCCGGGAGTCGATCAGTCGGCCCGCTCGAGGCACATGGCGATGCCCATGCCGCCGCCGATGCAGAGCGTCGCCAGGCCCTTCTTGGCCTGGCGGCGCTGCATCTCGTAGAGCAGGGTCGTCAGCACCCGGGCGCCCGAGGCGCCGATCGGATGGCCGATCGCGATGGCGCCGCCGTTGACGTTCACGATCGAGGGATCCCACCCCATGTCCTTGTTGACCGCCAGCGCCTGGGCGGCGAAGGCCTCGTTGGCCTCGACGAGGTCCACGTCCTTGACCTTCCAGCCCGCCTTCTCGAGCGCCTTGCGCGAGGCCGGGATCGGGCCGGAGCCCATCACGGCCGGGTCGACGCCGGCGGTCGCCCAGGAGGTGATCCTGGCGAGCGGCTTCAGCCCGCGGGCCTTGGCCTCCTCGGCCGACATCAGCACCACGGCGGCGGCGCCGTCGTTGATGCCGGACGCGTTGCCGGCCGTGACCGACCCCTCCTTGGAGAAGGCGGGCTTGAGCTTCGCCAGGCTCTCGACCGTCGTACCGGGACGGATGTACTCGTCCTGATCGACCACGACGTCGCCCTTGCGGGTCTTCACCGTCACGGGGACGATCTCGTCCTTGAACCGCCCCTCCTTCTGGGCCGCCTCGGCCTTGTTCTGCGAGGCGGCGGCGAACCGGTCCTGCTCCTCGCGGTTGAGCTGCCACTTGCCGGCGACGTTCTCGGCGGTGTTGCCCATGTGGTAGCCCTGGAAGGCGTCGAGCAGGCCGTCCTTGAGCATCGTGTCGACGAACTTGAGGTCGCCCATCTTCTGGCCCGATCGCAGGTAGGCGGCGTGGGGCGCGAGGCTCATGGATTCCTGGCCGCCCGCCACGATGATCTTGGCGTCGCCGTTGGCGATCTGCTGGAGGCCGAGCGCCACGGCGCGCAGGCCCGAGCCGCAGAGCTGGTTCAGGCCCCAGGCGGTCTTCTCCTGGGGGACGCCGGCCGCCATGGCGGCGATGCGGGCGGGGTTCTGGCCCTGCCCGGCGGTGAGCACCTGGCCCATGATGACCTCGTCGACCTCGCCGGGGTCGACCTTGGCACGGTCCAGTGCCGCCTTGACGGCGGTGGCGCCGAGTTCGTGGGCGGGCGTGTTGGCGAAGGCGCCGTTGAACGAGCCGACCGGCGTACGGGCAGCGGAGACGATGACGATGTCGGTGGACATGAGCTCCTCGGGGTTCCTGGGGGTCGGGGTGGTCCGCCGTGCCGGGGGTGGGCGCGGAGGTCCCGCGCGCGGTCGTCGCCTCATTTCCGGGCAGGCGGGACGCGTCCCGCCGACCGATCGGGCAGCCGTTCCGGCCGTAACCGCGTGTCCCACCCTATGTGGAAAAAACCATGCCTGCCCGCAACCTCCAAAATGATATTCCCCCGCCCGCCTGTTCTGCCTATCCTGCCGGGGACGAGTAGTCGTAGAGTTCGCCGGGTCCCGCGACCGCGGGGACACGTCGGCCTCGGGACGCGAGCCTCACCACCGGCCGATGCGGCAGCTCCGCGTCGACCGGCGGCGGAAGGGCTCGGTACGGGCTCCGAAGAGTGGGTGGATGCGATGACGGCGGATGCCAAGCAGCCGGTAACGGTCAAGAAATATGCAAACCGTCGGCTCTACAATACCGAGACCAGCACCTACGTGACGCTGGAGGACCTGGCGCTCATGGTGAAGCGCGGCGAGGATTTCGTCGTCTTCGACGCCAAGACCGGCGAGGAGATCACCCGGTCGGTCCTGGCGCAGATCATCTTCGACCAGGAGGGCAAGAGCGGCCAGAGCCTGCTGCCCATCTCCTTCCTGCGACAGCTGATCCGCTTCTACGGGGACAGCATGCAGATGCTGGTGCCGAGCTACCTCGAGTTCACGCTCGACAAGCTCACCAACGACCAGCACAATTTCCGTGAACAGATCGAGTCGTCCTTCGGCGCCAAACTGCTGCCGGGCGGCGCCCTGCGCAGCCAGATGTTCGACCAGCTCGAGGACCAGACGCGCAAGAACATGATGATGTTCTCGCAGGCGCTGACCATGTTCAATCCGTTCGGCGGCGGGCTGACGCCGCCCGTGACGCCGGCGCCGGATGCTGCCGCCCCCGCCAAGCCCGACGACCTCGAGACCATCAAGCGCGACATGGAGGAGATGCAGAAGCGGCTCGAGCGCCTCTCGCCCAAGCCCTGACCCTTTCGCGCGCCGCGCCGGTGCAGTAGGAACGACCCCCCGTCCCTCCACCCGACGCGAAGCCGAGACCATGACCGCCAGACCCCGCATCCTGTCCGGCGTGCAGCCGACCGGCAACCTCCACCTCGGCAATTATCTCGGGGCGATCACCCGTTTCGTCACGCTGCAGCGGGACCACGACTGCCTCTACTGCGTGGTGGACCTCCACGCCATCACGGTGCCGCAGGATCCGGCCGGCCTCGAGGCGACGACGCGCGAGGTCACGGCCGCCTTCATCGCGGCCGGCATCGACCCGGTGCGCCATGCCATCTTCAACCAGAGCCGCGTCGCCGGCCATGCCGAACTCGCCTGGGTGTTCAACTGCGTCGCGCGGCTCGGCTGGCTGAACCGCATGACGCAGTTCAAGGAGAAGGCCGGCAAGGACCGCGAGAACGCCTCCGTGGGGCTCTACGCCTACCCCGTCCTGATGGCGGCCGACATCCTGCTCTACCGCGCCGATGCGGTGCCGGTCGGCGACGACCAGAAGCAGCACCTCGAGCTGACGCGCGACATCGCGACCAAGTTCAACAACGACTTCGCGGCCCGCATCGCCGAGCGCACGGGCCGGGACCGGTACTTCAAGCTGCCCGAGCCGCTGATCCAGGGGCCGGCGACGCGCGTGATGAGCCTGCGCGACGGCGCCAAGAAGATGTCGAAGTCGGACCCGTCCGATCACTCGCGCATCAACCTCACCGACGATGCCGACACGATCGCCAGCAAGATCCGCCGCGCCAAGACCGACCCGGACGCCCTGCCCTCGGAGGTCGACGGCCTGGCGGGGCGGCCCGAGGCCGACAACCTCGTGGCGATCTTCGCCGGCCTCGGCGGGATGACCAAGGCCGAGGTGCTGCGGGACCACGGCGGCCACCAGTTCTCGACCTTCAAGGCCGCGCTGAGCGACCTCGCGGTGGAGAAGCTGTCGCCCATCGCCGCCGAGATGCGGCGCCTCGCGTCCGACCCCGGCTACATCGACAGCGTGTTGAGGAGCGGCGCCGACCGTGCCGGGGCCATCGCCGAGGCCACCATGCGCGACGTGAAGGGCATCGTGGGCCTGTTGGGGTGAAAGGCGGGCGGCGCCGGGCCGGTCAGCGCAGGCCGCCGCCCACGATGATCTTCTCTCCCGTCACCCAGCCGGCATCGTCCGAGGCCAGGAACACGACGGCCTTGGCGATGTCATGCGGCTGCCCGGGTCGCCCGAGCGGCGTCTGGTCGACCAGGGACCGCTCGAAATCCGAGCCGGCGAAGCCGGCGGTCTCGGTCCCCTCGGTCTGGACGATGCCCGGGTTGATCGAATTGACGCGGATCTTGCGCGGCCCGAGTTCGCGCGACAGCACCCCGGTGATGGCGTCGACCGCGCCCTTGGTGCCGGAGTAGATCGCCGACATGGGCGGCGTCAGGCTGGTGACGCCCGAGCCGATGTTGACGATCGTGCCGCCCTCCCCGAGATGGGCGACCGCCGCCTGGGTGACGAGCAGCAGCCCGAGCACGTTCACGTCGAACATGGCCCGGAACTGCGCCTCCGAAATCTCCTCGATGGGCGAGAAGGCGTAGATGCCGGAATTGTTGACGAGGATGTCGAGCCGGCCGAAGGCCGCGACGGCACCCTCGACGATGCCCTTGGCCTCGGCGGGCTTGGACACGTCGCCGCCGATGGCGATCGCCTTTCCGCCCGCCGCGTGGATCGCCGCCACGACGGCATCGGCGCCGGCCTTGCTCGACGCGTAATTGACGGCGACCGCCGCGCCTTCGGCGGCGAGCGCCTTGGCGACGGCGGCGCCGATGCCCTTGGACGCACCCGTGACGACGGCGACCTTGCCCTGGAGCTTGCTCATGGAACCCCTCCTCGAACCAACCCCGATCCGAGGAGCCGGACGAAGCACTTAGTTCGATAGTTCAGAACTCTAGAACTATTGTCCCCCCTGTCAAGCCGCCCTATGATCCTGCCATGCGGCCTCTCCCCCATCCCGCCCTCGGCGACATCACGCTGGCCGGCATCCTCCATGCGCTGTCCGACGAGACGCGGGTCGCCATCTTCGCCGCGATCGCCGGCTCGGCCTGCTCTCAGCGCTGCGCGGCCTTTTCGACCGTCAGCCGGAAGGCCGTCCCGAAATCGACGCTCTCGCAGCACTTCAAGGCCCTGCGCGAGGCGGGCCTGATCCGGAGCGAGCGGCAGGGTGTCGAGATGCTGAACACGTCTCGCTGCGCCGAGATCGAGACCCGCTTCCCGGGCCTCATCCCGGCCATCGTCTCGGCCCACCTGGCGGAGGCGACATCCCGCCCTCCGGCAGATGCCGCGGCTGCGCTGCCGGAGGACCGCGTCGGCGTCCCCTAGGCTCGGTCGACGTTCAGTCTTCGGTTTGGCAGCAGCCTGCGCGATGGCGGCGTCCCGGGGCGCCTCGCGGCGGCGCCGGGCGACGAGCGCCAGGGTCCCCGGCGCATCACGCCGCCCTGGGGGCGAGGCGCCCGAGCTCCGTGTTGACGAGCGTGCGGTAGGGTCCGTCGAAGCGGATGAGGTCGTCGGGCGCACCGTCCTGCACGACCTTGCCGCTCTGCAGCACCACGATGCGGTCGAAGGTGCGCAGCGTCGCGAGCCGATGGGCAATCGCCACGACGGTGCGGCCCCGCATCAGGTGTTCGAGCGCCTGACGGATCGCCTCCTCGGATTCGCTGTCGAGTGCCGACGTCGCCTCGTCGAGCAGCAGGATCGGGGCATCCTTCAGGAAGGCGCGCGCGATGGCGATGCGCTGGCGCTGTCCGCCCGACAGCAGCAAGCCCCGGTCTCCCACCATGGTGGCGAGCCCTTCGGGCATCTTCTCGATGAAGGGCCGGCACCGGGCCGCGATGGCGGCGGCCCAGACCTCCTCGTCGGTCGCGTCCGGGCGGCCGTACCGGATGTTCTCGGCGAGGCTGCGGTTGAGCAGCGCGGTGTCCTGCGGCACGATGGAGATGGCCCGCCGCAGGCTCTTCTCCGTGCTCATGGCGATATCCTGCCCGTCGATCAGCACCCGGCCGTGCTCCAGCGCGTAGAGCCGCTGGATGAGGGCGATGAGGGTCGACTTGCCGCTGCCCGAGGGACCCACGAGGCCGACGCGCTGGCCGGGCTGGATTTCGAGCGTGAGGTTCTGGAAGATCTCGCGCCCCGGGGAGAAGCGGAAGGTCACGTCCTCCAGCGTCACCCGGGCGCCCTTCGGCTTCAGCTCCACGGCATCCGGGTGCTCGCGCAGGTCGTGCGGCGTCAGCAGCGTGGACAGGGCCTCGGACAGTCGCGCCATGTGCTGCGTCACGTCGACGAGCGCCACCGCGAGGTCGCGCGTCGCGCTCAGCACCGAGAGGCCGAGCGTGCACACCAGGATCACGTCGCCGGCCGACACCCGGTGGAGCTGCCACAGGTGGATCGCCCAGCCGAGCAGCACCAGGGTGAGCACGACCACGATCAGCGCATGGGCGAGGCGCAGCTTCTCGAGATAGAGCAGGCTCCGCCGGCGCGCCTCGACCTCGTGGCCCACGGTCGCATCGAAGCGCCGGTGCTCGCGCGGGATGCCGCCGAAGGCCCGGACCAGCGACATGTTGCCGATGACGTCCACCATGGCGCCGTCGACCGCCGCGGCCTTGTCGGCGAAGTCGTGGTGGAGCGGCTTGCCGGCGGCGGCGAAGCGGAACATGCCCACCATGACGACGACCGCCACCACGACGAGCGCCCCCGCCATGGGGAGGCTGACCGCCGACAGGTAGAGGATCGACCCCACGGTGGCGGCGCAGGGCGGCAGGACGTTCCACACCGCCATGTTCTCGATGGTGAAGACCGCCGTCGAGGTCGCCGTGACGCGGCTCGTCAGCACGCCGGGCATGCGGTCGGCGAAATAGCTCGGCGCATGGCCGGTGAGGTGACGGAACAGGTCCGAGCGCAGATCGCCGCTGACCTGGACGAAGGTGTAGCTGGCGATCCAGCTGGCGACCCGCCACAGCAGGTTGTCGGCCGCCACGAAGCCCACCACGACCGCGAAGGCGTGCCAGGGCCGGCCGGGCCCTTCAGGGCCGCCCGACAGCGTGTCGACCAGGAACTTGATGCCGTATTGCGTGCTCACCGAGCAGGTGACGGCGCCCAGGACAGCCAGCAGGATGGCGAGATGTGAGGGCCAGCGCCGTGTGACGTAACGGCCGAAGAACGCCAGTGGTCGAAACGCGTAGTGTTCCATCTGGCGACGGCAGCCTTCGGTCGATCGCGACACGCGCCCGCCGGAGGCGGTGCAGAACATCCAAACAGACCCGGGCGCACCAAACAAGCATCGGGCCCGACAAATCGCGGGCAGGAGAGCGTTGGTCCGCTGCGCACAATCCGGTCGCCCCCGACACGGTGAGGCCGCGGGCGCCATCCCCGCCGGGGGGGGGGGGGGTGCCGTGAGGGACGGACGCCGGTCAGGCTCGCGGGGGCAGGCTCTCGGCGGGTTCGGCCGGCCGGGTCTCCGGCATGGCCAAGGCGGTGAGCAGGACGGCCAGGCCCGCCACGCCCGCCATGGCGAGGAAGGCCGCGTGGCTGCCGAGCGTATCGGCCAGCAGGCCCACCGCCGTCGCGCTGACCGAGGCCCCGATGCCGACCGCGCAGCCGATCGTGCCCTGGGCGAGGTTGAAGTGGCCGCTCCGGCCCGCGACGTCGGCGATGGTCAGCGGCACCAGCACGCCGAGCACCGCCGCCGAGATGCCGTCGAGCGCCTGGACGGCGACCAGCAGCGTCGGGTCCGTCGTGGCGGCGAAGAGCAGGCCGCGCAACGGCAGGGCCGCGAAGCCGATGACCAGCAGCGGCTTGCGCCCCCAGTCCTGAGCCTTCCAGCCCACGAAGGGCGACAGCACCGTGACGATGGCCTGGGGCACCACGATGGCGGCCGCCACCATGGCGGAGGCGGCGTGGCTCGAGCGCAGCGTCAGCATGCTGGCGGCGAGCGGCAGCATGCTGGCATTGGCCATCTGGAACAGCACCACGCAGGCGGCGAAGACCATGAGGGCGCGGTTGCGGGCCAGCATGGCGAGGCCGGCGAGCGGGGAGGCCGCGCCGCGCGCCGCGCCGGGCGGCCCCTCGGGCGACGGCGGCCGGCGCAGGTCGTCGCCGCGGATGCGCAGCAGCGCCACCACGGCCGGCACCGCCAGCGCCGCCGCGACGAAGAACACCGCACGGTTCGACAGGTAGTAACCGCAGGCCCCCATGCCGGCGGCCGCGATGCCGGTGCCGGCGGAGGCGAAGGCGGCGTTGCGCCCGAGCCTGCGTCCGAGCTGCGCCCGGCCCACGAGGGCGAGGCTGATGGCGGCCAGCGAGACGCCGAGCACGCAGCTCGCCCCCGCCTGCAGCACCCGCGAGGCCAGCACCACCGGGAAGACCGGCCAGACCGCGAGCGCCAGCGCACTGAGGCCGACACCGATCAGCGCCAGCGCGGCGGCGAACCTCAGCGAGCGCACGCTGTCGATCAGCGCGCCGGCGGGGATCTGGGCCGCGAGGCCGACGAGCCCGCCGACCGTGAGGATGAGGCCGATATCGGTCTGCGTCCATTTCGCCGCCGTGAGGTAGACCGCCACGAAGGGGCCGAAGCCCGTCTGGACGTCGGCGACGAAGAAGACGAATCCGTCGAGCCCGCGTCGGCTGCGGCGGGACGCGGCCGGGCGCTCAGGCGCGGCAGGACCTCCGGCGGGCGGCCGCGAGGGATCGGATAATCCCATGGCGCATCATTTCGCCGCCGGAGGCGCGGGACGCACGGCGGTGGCCTGCGGGCTCGCCGGGGTGGTGGCGGCGGGCTGCACGGCGGGCGCCGCGCCCGTGGCGCTCACCGGCCCGACGCCCAGAATGACGACGGGCTCGCCCTCCTTGTAGACGGGAGACACGCGCAGCCGCTCCGCCGGGATGTCGGCCACCACGGAATCGGCCTTCGCCCCGGCCCCGAAATGGAGCGCGTGCCAGTCGACCGCGATCTTGCGCGTGCCGACGCCGAAGAACCCGCCGAAATCCACTACCGCGGCGCGGACCGTCCCCGAGGGGTCGACCAGCACGTCGACGACCCGCCCCATGTCGTCGCCGGCCGGGCTCTTGACCTTCTTGCCGAGCAGGCTGGCGATCTGGTCGTCGTCGACCACGGTGGCGGGCGTGCCGGTCGGGGCCGGGGCGGCGGGCGGAGGCGCGGCGGCGGGTGTCGTGGCAGGTGTCGTGGCGGGTGTCGTGGCGGGCGCCTGCTGGGCCAGAGCCGCGCCCGCCACGGCGAGGCCGCCGGCGACGGCCACGAGGGCGGCGAGCGCGACGGCACGCCCCGGGCAACCGGAGCGCCGGTGGAGCCCCCGGGTGATCGCAACCTCGTCCATCGGACCCTCCGCTTCGGCCTATCATACGGTCCCGGAAACCTAGCGTGTGTGGTGCTGTCGCCGACACACGCGAGCTCTCACGCGCAAGCCTGTTCACAGGTTTAAGTCGAAACTCCGCTTCGACGACGGCCTGACGGGCGCCGCGTGCCTCACGCCGCCTGGATGAAGCTTTCCAGGACCATCTTGCGGCCCGCCCTGTCGAAGTCCACCGTCAGCTTGTTGCCGTCGACCGCCGCCACGGCGCCCGGCCCGAACTTCTGGTGCATGACGCGCGCCCCCACGGCGAAATGCGCCGCCTGGGTGGATTTGGCGATGAGTTCGCCCTCGATCACGCCCGGCAGGCGCGCCACGCCCGACGTCGCTCCCGGCCCGTTGCGCTGCGCGCGCTGCCAGCCCGGCGTCGCATAGGCCGAGGTGCCGAAGGTCTGCAGGCTGTCGAAGCGCGAGGGGCCGTAGCCCGAACGCTTCTCGCGCGCGTTCTCGGCGACCGTCACGTGCTCCTCGGGCAGTTCGTCGAGGAAGCGCGACGGGATGGTGGTCTGCCACATGCCGTGGATGCGCCGGTTGGTGGCGAAATAGATGAAGGCCCGGCGCTTGGCGCGGGTGAGGCCCACATAGGCGAGCCGCCGCTCCTCCTCGAGCCCCGCCTGGCCGTTGTCGTCGAGCGAGCGCTGGTGGGGGAAGAGGCCCTCCTCCCACCCCGGCAGGAACACGGTGTCGAACTCGAGCCCCTTGGCGCCGTGCAGCGTCATGATGGAGACGCGCTCGCCCGCCTCGGCCCCCTCCGTGTCCATCACGAGCGAGATGTGCTCGAGGAAGGAGACGAGGTCGGGGAACTCCTCCATGGAGCGCACCAGTTCCTTGAGGTTCTCGAGCCGGCCGGCCGCCTCGGCCGAGCGGTCCTTCTGCCAGAAATCCGTGTAGCCCGACTCGTCCAGGATCTGTTCGGCGAGTTCCGAATGCGGGACCGTGCCGAGGCGGGCGCGCCAGCGGTCGAAGTCGCCGAGCAGCGCCCGCAGCGTCTGGCGCTGCTTGGGCTTCAGCTCGTCGGTCTCGACCATCATGGCGGCCGAGGCCATGATGGGCAGGTCGCGGGCCCGGCCGAAGGCGCGCAGCAGGCCGATGGTGGAATCGCCGAGGCCGCGCTTGGGCGTGTTGACGATGCGCTCGAAGGCGAGGTCGTCGTCGGGCTGGGCGACGCAGCGCAGGTAGGCCAGCGCGTCGCGGATCTCGAGCCGCTCGTAGAAGCGCGGGCCGCCGATGACGCGATAGGGCAGGCCCAGCGTGATGAAGCGCTCCTCGAACTCGCGCATCTGGAACGAGGCGCGCACCAGGATGGCGACCTGGTCCAGCGACTGGCCCCGGCGCTGGAGCTGTTCGATCTCCTCGCCGACCTGCCGCGCCTCCTCCTCGGAATCCCAGACGCCGGAGACGCGCGGCCGCTCGCCCGCCTCGCCCTCGGTGAACAGCGTCTTGCCGAGCCGGTCCTCGTTGCGGGCGATGAGGCCCGAGGCGGCGCCCAGGATATGGGCGGTCGAGCGGTAGTTGTTCTCGAGCTTGATCACCGCCGCCCCGGGGAAATCGTGCTCGAAGCGCAGGATGTTGTCGACCTCGGCGCCGCGCCAGCCATAGATCGACTGGTCGTCGTCGCCGACGCAGCACAGGTTGTGACGGCCCTGGGCGAGCAGGCGCAACCACAGGTACTGGACCACGTTGGTGTCCTGGTACTCGTCCACCAGCATGTAGCGGAAGCGCTCCTGGTAGCCGGCCAGCACGTCCGTGTTCTCGCGGAACAGCCGCAGGCATTCGAGCAGGAGGTCGCCGAAATCGGTGGCGTTCAGCACCTTCAGCCGCGCCTGATAGGCGGCGTAGAGCAGCTGCCCCTTGCCGTTGGCGAAGGCGCCGGCCTCGCCGGCCGGCACGCGGGCGGGATCGAGGCCGCGGTTCTTCCACGAATCGATGAGGTGGGCGAGGCCGCGCGCCGGCCAGCGCTTCTCGTCGACGTCGGCGGCCTGGAGCACCTGCTTGAGCAGGCGGACCTGGTCGTCGGTGTCGAGGATGGTGAAGCCGGGCTTGAGGGCGACGAGTTCGGCATGGCGGCGCAGGATCTTGGTCGAGATGGCGTGGAACGTGCCGAGCCAGGGCATCCCTTCGCCGGCCGGCCCGATCAGGGCGCCGATGCGCTCCTTCATCTCGCGCGCCGCCTTGTTGGTGAAGGTGACGGCGAGGATCTCGTGCGGGCGGGCCCGCCCCGTCGAGACGAGGTGGGCGATGCGGGTGGTGAGCACCCGCGTCTTGCCGGTGCCGGCGCCGGCCAGCACCAGCACGGGCCCCTCCAGCGTCTCGACGGCGCGGCGCTGCTCGGGGTTCAGCCCCTCGAGGTAGGGCGTGGCCGGCTGGGCCCGGGCGCGCTCCGCGATGCCGCCCGGGCGGGGAACCGGTGCCGGGGCGGCGGACGCCTTCGGCGTGGGGTTCGCGAAACTATCGGCCAAGAGCGGCTCCTCGCGGCCGCCCCGGCGGGCCGGGCCGCATCGGCGACGGGAACAGATGTCGAACCTTTAAGCCGATCCGCCGTCTCGTGGAAGGGGGCCCGGCCCCCCGCGGCCGTCATGCCGCGCCGAAAGAGCCTGAACGGATCAGCCCTCACCGCCACCGGGCGGGGCCGGCCGCACCCCCGGGTCCACCTACGCCGCTCCCGGCGACGGATTGACCGCCGCGGCCGCGCCGCAGTATCCTCCCGCCCATCTGGACAGCACCTCGCCACGGTGCCCTCCAGGCCCCTGTGGCGGAATCGGTAGACGCGCTCGACTCAAAATCGAGTTCCGCAAGGAGTGCTGGTTCGAACCCGGCCAGGGGCACCAAGGCCTACTTGAAGGCCCTGGTTCGCGGAGCCACGCCGAACACCTCTCGCACCATGACAGGGGCGCAGCTTCCATCGCACTCAAAGCTTTGGCGGTGACGCTGACTCTCGAACATGCTGGTAGACGTGTGACGGATCAGTCCGACGTCGACAACGAGTTTCGATCGACCTGAGAACCCGTAACGAAAACGAACGGACCGATGCGTTGCCACGCTCTTGTGGAGGCTGACCTGTTCAATCAGGTATTCCCGCATGTCCAAGCGCTGATAGATATCGCTCTGCCATCCACGAGTGCCTGAAGTGACAAAACCGTCTGATGGTCGACACCGTGAAATGCGGATTATCCGTCAGAAGGCGCGCTGTAACATCCTTTGCACGATCAACGTCACCGAGCATCATTAGAGATGCGGCTAGGACTCTTTGGGCTGGTTTATACGTGGGCAGTTCATCCGTGAGTCAGTCACTGATGGCGATCGCATCTGCGTATCGCTCCTGAAAGAAATAGGTGAATGCTGTCGCTCCCCGCATGTATGCCCTTCTCGGATCGAGCGGATCAAGCTTCGCGGCTTTGGCCAACGTCGCAAGCGTTTTCTCGAAGTCAGCGTTCCACAGGTAGACCCAAGAAACGAGGCCGAGGGCCGTTGCAGAATTCGGCACGAGGTGGATCGCCCGGTCTGCCAAGTCTTTCGACTCGTCGAGGTGCCCACCCATCAGCGCCAACACCCAACTAGCCCAGGCTAGAACGATGCCATTGCCCTCGTCCAGTCGTACAGCAATCGATGCCGCTTCGCATGCTTGCGAGGCCGCGAGGTCAACATGATCGGTCCACCCGTCCAACGCTGCTCTGGACGCACAGTTCGCTGACATTGCCCATGCTTCGGCATAATCACGATCTCGCGTGATGGCTTGCTCGAAAAAACCTCTGGCCGCGTCGATGCTCGGCCGATCGTTCCGATAGAAATGCTTGAGTCCATGCAAATAAAGATCGTAAGCATCGAAATCCGTCGTATTTTTCTTTCTCAGACGGGTCATTTCTGAATGTCGGATCGCCGGCTCGATCGTCGACACTATTCCAGTCGTTATCTCGTCTTGCAGTGCAAAAATATCAGACAGACTTCCATCGAACGTCTTGCCCCAAATACTCCGTGCGGTTTTCGCTTCCATGAGTTGCGCGGTGAGACGAATCTGACTGCCGAAGCGGCGAACAGACCCCTTGAGAACGTAACGCACACCGATATGCGCATTCACTTCGGCGATTCTGGATTGGCTTTGGATCGAGAACGTCGAGTTTCGTCCAAGCACATACAGCCACTTGTATGAAACGAGGTGGGTGATCAAGTCTTCGACCACGCCATCTGCAAAGTATGACTCGGCGGCGCTTTCACCGATGTCGCGAAAGGGCAAAACGAGCAAGGATGGTTTTTCGGAGAGATACGAGCTTACAACGGGTGATAGGCGTACTCCGAGCGTCCCATAGATCGTGATCGTCTTGCGTATGTTTTTTAGTGCCTGGGGGCCATACGACTGAAAGTGCTTCTGCAGGTGCGCGTTCAGATGATCGTACACAGCACCAGAGATGCAAATGCTGCCAGTTTCCGCCAAGGCCTCAAGTCGGGCCGAGATATTGACTGTGTCTCCGAACAGATCTCCATCGGCCTGCTGCAGGACGTTCCCGACGTGAACTCCTATACGAAGCCTCAGAGGGTCGCCCCTGGACCTTCGATCGTTCGACAGGTCTTGAATCCGGAACGCGCACTCCACGGCATCTGTCGCAACAGGAAACTCCGCCAGGAACCCATCACCCATCGTTTTGAACACGCGCCACCAGCTGTCGTTATCGCGGGCCGTGTCACCGTATCGTAAAGGCGCGATAGTCGATCAAGCGTACCCGCTTCGTCGCTCTCCATCATGCCGGAATATCCGGCGACATCGGCTGCGAGTATAGCTACAGTCCGACTGATTGGAAACGTCTGAGCTGACACGACTGTTCAATGCTCCATGCTCTTCGCAATAATAACGAGAAATGTCGCGAAATAATCTATTTTAGACGGGTCGGCATCCAAGCCATCGGCATGGATCGAAATCAGCTTACATTACTCGAGGTCTGTAACCCCACCTAGTTCAGCGTTCAAGATCCAGTTGCCGCCGAGGCTAGACGAGCCTCGAGGCCTCTGACCCGCTACGGACAGGATCGCCGTGACCCAGCATGGAAATGTCTCTCACACACCGCCAAATGCGCATGTCGGTCCAATGCCCCATTCAGGCCCATACGGCGCATGCTCTCACCGATGGCGACCCAAAGGCAACGCCTTCAGGGAGAAACAGCGTCCCCTCGAACCCTGCCCGTGCGGACCGTCCCACCCGGAATGCCCCGCTCGTCCCGATATGATCTGGTACGCGTTTCGGACCGGTCGAGCGACAATGTCATTGACGTTGTGGACCGGAGCCGGACGATGATCGTGGGTTACGCTCGAACCAGCACACTTGACCAACAGGCTGGGCTGGACGCCTCCGGCGATACTGCCATGCGGGCCACCGACGCAGACGGGCCGGACGGTCGGGTCCGGGCGCTCCGGCACGGCGGCAAACGCGAAACGTTCCTCAGGAACATGAGCTGGACCTCAGGTCGCGGTCTTTGTCATTCTGGTCGCGAGCCGCCCGCAATCCGGCTCCGACGACCGCGGTCGGTGCCCAGCCCCGCCGGACCGTGGTCGTCGCCGGATTTTCAAATCACCCAACCTGTGGCAAGGTGACGGTGACTCGGCGCCCGCCGCGCGGGGTCACTGGCCGCGGCCGGTGTCTCAGCAACCACGCCGCGGCCATTCACGATCCTCCCGCCCACCGCCGGCCGGCGCTTCTCCCCGCGCCGCCGCGCCCCGCACTGGACGACGGCTCGGGTCACCGCGGCATGGTCCCCTACCCGCGAGAGCGCCGCGGTCGCCTTTCGGCTTGTTTGAGAGTCGGGCCGAAACCCTCGTTGCCGTCCTTCGTAGCTTCTCCCGCACCAATCCGGTGTGGGACGGCCCGGACGGACGATGCCGCGTTACTTTTTCGACGTCGATGACGGCCAGCGCCAGGTGAGAGACGAGATCGGCATGGAGCTGGCCAACGGACTGATCGCCAGGACAGAGGCCGCCACTCTGCTCCACACACTCGCCGACATCAGGCACATCGAACGGCGCCCCGGTACGACGATCGTCCGGGTGCGGGACGCCCGAGGCGAAGAGGTCTACGAAGGCTCCGTCGAGGTGGGTGACTGAGGCCTGCGGTGCCGGGCCGCCGCCCCGGCGCATGCAGAGGCTCAGGACCGCCCCATCGCCAGCGCGACCGCGGCCATCGGCGGCACCACGGCGGCCCGGGGCGAAGCCGGCCACAGGCGGGCGGATCGCAATCTGCGCTGTGGGGGTCGCGCCGAGTGCCCAGACCGGTCAGGCCGACCAGCGCGGCGGCGATGTCGACGAGACGCCCCGGACCTTGCTCGATCACGTTCCCGTTATGATTAGTCGTACATCATTCGTGCAGGAATCCGCGATGCTACTGTCGGACAGTAACGACGTTTGATCGATTTGATTCGATTTTCCGGTCTTCGATTGGGGGATCCTCATGCCCAGCACTGTCAGTGCTGATGTCGACGTGCGCGGTCCGCACCGCGTGACCCTCCATGGCGCGGCGGCAAGCCGCAACGGCATCGCGGGTGTCGCGCTGATGACAGGCAACCAAGATCTCGGGTCGGCCTCAATCGATCCCGCCTGCCCCGCATCCGGCACCGGGGGCGACGTCAGAAGGGTCTGTAGCTCGACTGAGTCTCGACAGCCTTGAGGACACGCGACCAGTACCCCAGACGGCCAGCCTCTCTCGACGCGAACACGGCATGGCGAGCGATGAACAGCGCCTCCGATCCATGACCCCGGACCAGGCGTCGGACGTCCTGGCTGACGTGAGATGATCGGATGGAATGGAGGATCCGGCGCAGCATCGTCGCTCTCCGCTGCGGACCATCAATAATCGATAACCTCTATTGTGGCTAGTGGATTCGATAAAGTCACGTCATGTCGACGCCTAGACCGCGACCATTCCATGCGAAGGTCGCCACGCGCCGTGATGCATACATGTCCCGTCGTCCGGGAAGCCTCGCGTTCTTCTGTGTTTTCTGGTCGAATCCGGGCGGACATCGCGACGATGGGCGTCGGCTGTCCGAGGGACATCGGCCCGTCATCGATCGCTCACCCATGCCACGGCTCCGGACGCGGTTCGGGCCGGCGGCCTGGTGTGCTGTGGACACGCGACAACCCGCCACGCGGGCGCGACGACCGAAACTCATGGACTCCTGAGTTCGGAGGCGGCAACTTGCAGTCGTAAGATTCGATCAACGACGCGCGCCCTCAGGCGCCGATCGTCGACAGGGAAGGTTACGCATGGCGCTGCCAAAATACGTCGCCCTTGGGCATGTCTCCGGGGGTGGCTTCGACCTCACCGGCACGAACACAAACGAAATCGTCGAGGCCAGCCAGACCGACAACTCGGTCGTCGTGCTCGGCAACGGCAATGATACGCTGTTCGCCGGCGACGTCGATACCGCGATCCTCGGCAATGGAAAGGATACGTACTACGGCGCCCGCGACAGCAACGTGACGGCGGGGACCGGGGTCGACACGTTCATCTACGGGGTCAGCAGCAAGCCGCAGAGCCTGTCGACGCTCGGGGTGGAGACGATCTTCAATTACGACACGGGCAAAGATACGGTCGAGCTTGCCAAGAACCTGGTGAGTGCCCAGCAGCTTCTCCAGGATTTCTCGCACGCCACTTACTATGAGCCCACTGGCACCAGCGGGGGCGAATGGTATATCCCGCTCGATGACCAGCACGGCATCGACATCGTGAGCAAGACCGGCAGTGATCCGTCACGGGAAGACCTGCAGAAGACCTTCAAGCTCGTCTGACCGCTGTCCGGCGGAAGGCTCGTGGCGTGGCTCGCCGAGCGGCGCCACCAGCCGGCTCATGCAGGAGTGTTGCCGGCCGATCGCATCCCTGCGGGCGGGCGCGATCGTCGCGCCGGTCACGGTGGCCGGAATGGCAGGGGCGTCACGCGCCCACGATGGCGAAGGCGCGCACGGGCGAGCCGGAGCCGCCCTTGACCTTCAGCGGCACGCCGAAGAACTGGACCTCGCCCGCACCGAGGAGCTGATCCAGGTTCACGAGCCATTCCCAATGGCTGATGCCGAGGTCGCGGCAGAGCCGGTGCTGGGCGAAGGCATCGTCGGTCGGCCGGTCCGTGGACGGGCCCTCGACGCCGTGCATGCGGGATCCGCGCGCATGGAGCCAGCGCGTCGCCTCGACGGTCAGCAGCGGGTTCTTCCACACCGAGTCGAGCGAGGGATAGTGCCGGGCGTGGAATCCCGTGCACAGCAGGACGATATGGCCGTCGACCGCGACGCCGCTCTCGGCCTCCGCCCGCACCATGTCGTCGGCGGTGATCTCGCCGAGGTCGGGGATGTGGCGGAGGTCGAAGCAGACCGCCTTGCCGAAGAACAGGTCGAGCGGCATCTCGTCGATCGGCGCGCCGGCGGGGCCGACGTGGCGGAACGCGTCGACGTGGGTGCCGACGTGGTCGAGCATGGCGATGAACGTCGTCTGGAACGTCATGGCATCGCCCGGAACGCCGAGGCCGAGCGCTTTCGAGCCCTCGTGGCTGAGATGCGTCGTGATGACGGGCCGCTGGAAGAGCTTGTGGGCCGGCATGTTGTCTTCGAGGGCGAGGCTGAGGTCGATCACACGGGTCGGCATGGTGTCATCCTCTTTGACGGTTCGGGCCCCGGCGGATCAGACCGCCGTGAGATAGGGGGCGAGGCTCGCCGGGTGGTCGATGATGGCGACGATCTTGAGCTGCGCGATGCTTCGCCCGCAGGCGGCCGCGAGATGGTCCCGCCACCACGCCGCCGCGGCGTCGACGGAGCCGTTGAGCAGGAGGTCGATCGCCATGCGCAGCTCCGACACCGCGGCCTCGTCGTGGGGCAGCCCCAGCGCGTCGAGCGCGGCTGCGGCGGCGGTGAGCGGCGTGAGGTTCTGCCGGATGCCGTCGGCCAGCACGGGGTTGGGGGTGCCGAGGATGCAGAGCGCCACGAACTCGTCGAACAGCGGCGCCGTGCCTGACCCGGCTTCCCCGGCGCGTTCCAGGAGCTGCGCCCGGTCGCGCAGCGCCGCCAGCCGGGACCTGTCGAGGCCGGCGGCAGCGGCGACGAGAGCCGCGGGTTCGAGGATCGCCCGCAGCGCATAACGGTCCTTGATGGTCTGCGCCGTGAGAGGGCCGGCGATCCAGCGCGAGTTCTGCGTCTTGCGCAGGAGGCCGCGCTCCTGCAGCCGTCCCAGCACGTCCCTGATCACGGTACGGCTGACGCCGTGATGGGCGGCGAGCTCGGCCTCCACGATGCGGAACTCGCCGAACACCAGGCAGGCCGAGACCGCAGTCTCGACCTCGGCGGCGATCCGTTCCCAGGCGCCGCGCTGCTGCAAGGCCTCGTCGACCTCCTCGGTGACGAGTAGACCGAGGTGACGCAGGTCGGCGGCGATCGGCCCGAGCCCGGCGCCGCGCGGCCCGACCAGCACGCCGCCGGCCGCCGAGCGGTGGACGAGATCGTCCCGTTCCAGCGTCTGCAGCGCCCGCTGCACGGGGGCGCGGCTCGTCTGAAGCAGCGCCGCCAGCGTCGCCTCCTTCAACAGCAGCCCGGGCGGGAAGTGACCCTGGGCGATGTTGCTCCTCAGGATGCGGCCCACCAGTTCGTGCCGCTTCTCGAGGCGGGTATCCGGCCGTGCGGGACCCGCGGCGTGTCCGAAGGCCGGCCCGAGATCGGCGTGGCGATTGTGTTCCATCGACATGGAGGGTAGGCCCGGCGGAGCTCTCTTCGCAAGTGCAATATTGTACTTTGCCTCTAGAGAACTGCTCAAAGGGTGTGCCAACATCGCCTATAAATTGCTCTTGCGTACAAAAAACATCGGTCCTAGCCTGTCGTCATCGATCCAGGACGATCGCTTCCCCGAGGAGACGAGGCTTTGCGGTCAGCGTCCATCCGAGCCGATGCGTCAGGCAGGACGCCCGTGCTGCGCCTCGACAACGTCACCAAGCGCTACGGCGCCACGGTCGCGCTGGATGGCGTGACGCTGGCCTTGCCGGACGACGCGTACGTGTCGCTGCTGGGTGCCAGCGGCGCCGGCAAGACGGTGCTGCTGCGCGCCATCGCGGGTTTCGAGGCGCTCGACGCCGGCACGGTCGCGCTGCGCGGCGAGCCGCTGAACGCCCGGCCCGCGCACAAGCGCAACATCGGCTTCGTGTTCCAGAACTTCGCCCTCTTCCCGCACCTCACGGTCCGGCAGAACATCGCCTTCGGCCTGGAGAACCGGGCCGGCGACCGCCCGGCCCCGCGGGTCGTCGCGGACCGGGTGGCCGCCATGGTCGACCTCGTCGGCCTGTCGGGGCTCGAATCCCGCGCCGTCACAGCCATCTCGGGCGGCCAGCGCCAGCGCGTCGCCCTCGCCCGCACCCTCGTGGCGGAGCCGAGCCTCGTGCTGCTCGACGAGCCGCTGGGCGCGCTCGACGCCAACCTCCGCGCCCGGATGTGCGGGGAACTGCGGCGCATCCGCGAGCGGCTGGGCGTGACCTTCCTCCACGTCACCGGCAGCGAGACCGAAGCGCTCGCCATGGGCGACCGGGTCGTCGTGCTCGACAGAGGCCGCATCGCCCAGGTGGACTCGCCCGATTCCATCTACGGCAGCCCCGCCGATGCCGGCGTGGCCCGCTTCCTCAATTGCTACAACCTGTTTCCCGGCCGGGCGGGGCCGGCGGGCTTCGAGGCCGAAGGCGCGTGCCTGCCCGTCGCCGACAGGCCGGGCGCGGGAAGCGAGGCCGTCTACGCGATCCGCCACGACCTCATCGCGGTCCGCCCCGCCGACGCCGCCACGACCGACGCGGAAGCCTCGATGACGGCCGCCTTCGTCGCCAGCGAGTATTCCGGACCCTCGGTCACGTCCTTCTTCCGGCTGCCGAGCGGCACGGTCGTCACCGTGGAGGACCACCTCAGCCACCGCGAGCCCAGGACCTTCGAGCCCGGCCGACCCTACGGCCTCGCCTGGCGGGCCGCCGACGCGCTGATCCTGCCCGCCCGCCACGGAGACCGTGCATGACGGCCTTGAGCGAAACCGCCCTCGCCCGGGCGGCGGTCGGGGCCCCGCCCGCGCGCCGGCTGCGGACCGCCTATTGGCTGGTCGCACCCGGCGTCGTCTGGATGCTGCTGTTCCTGCTGCTGCCGATCCTGATGATGGTCTACGTGTCCTTCTGGACGCAGACGACCTTCAAGGTCGAGCCGATCCTCACGACCAAGAGCTGGGTCGCCTTCTTCTCGAGCGACACCTATGTGGGCGCGCTGTGGACCACGGTCCGCATCTGGCTCGTCGTGCTCCTCGCCACGTTCGCGGTCGGCTACCCGACGGCGCTCTTCGTCGGGCTGATGGTCCGCAACAAGACGACCGCGACGGCGCTGCTGGTGCTGTGCGTCATCCCGTTCTGGACCTCGTTCCTGATCCGCGTCCTGGCCTGGCGGCCGATGCTCGGCGGCCAGGGTGCCGTGAACATCGTCCTGCAGCAACTGCACATCACCTCGCAGCCCATCGAGGCGCTGCTGTTCACCGAACTCTCGGTCGTGATCGGGATGACGCAGATCTACTGCGTCTTCATGGTGGGGCCGATCGCCTTCATGCTGGGCCGCATCGATCCCTTCGTGATCGAGGCCGCGCAGGACCTCGGGGCGGGCTTCTGGCGCATCTTCCGCACCATCATCTTCCCCATGAGCCTGCCGGGCGTCGTGGTGGGGGCGATCTTCGTCTCCGTAATGGTGCTGGGCGAGTTCGCCACCGCGGCCGCCCTCTCGGGCCACAAGGTCAACCTCGTCGGCAACATCATCGTGACCCAGGTGGGGTCGCTGAAATGGGCCTTCGCGGCGGTGGCCGGCGTCGTACTGACGGCGGTGATCGCCGTGATCGTGGCGGTGCTGCTGCGCCTCGTCGACCTCCGGCAGGAGCTCTGAGCCGATGCATGCGCCAGCCCTGAAGCCCGTCCTCGCCGTCTACACCGGCCTGTTCCTCCTCTTCCTCTACGGGCCGATGCTGGTGCTCGCCGTCCTGTCGTTCCAGACGGGGCCGGAGGGCGGGCCGCAGTTCCCGATCGTCGAATGGTCGACCTACTGGTACCGCGACCTGTTCGGCCTGAACCCGCCCTCGCGCATCGCCCCCCTGCCGATCGAATCCGGCCTCCTGCGCTCGCTCGCCCTGGCCTTCATGACCACCGTCGTGTCGACGGCGCTGGGCGTCATGTCGGCCCAGGCCTTCCGGACGGCGTTCAAGGGCTCGGGACTGGTCTTCTACCTCATCGTGCTCGGCATGATGGTGCCGGGCGTGCTGGTGGGGCTCGGCACGGCGCTTCTGTCCAACACCGTCGGGATCGACCGGCACTGGTGGAGCACCGCCTTCGTGCTCCACGTGGTCTATACCTTTCCCTTCGCCTTCCTGGTCATGCTGGCGATCTTCAACCGCTTCGACCCCAGCGTCGAGGAAGCCGCCTGGTCGCTCGGCGTCACCCCGGTGCGCACCTTCCGCAAGATCACCTTCCCGCTGATCTTCCCGGGCGTGCTCTCCGCCATGCTGTTCTGCTTCACGCTGTCGTACGACGAGTTCTCCCGCACGCTCTTCACCTCGGGCCGCGACCTGACGCTGCCGCTGGCGATCTACGGGACCTTCTCGGTCGAGATCCACCCCAACATCTTCGCCTTCGGGGTGCTGACGACGCTGTTCTCGCTCTGCCTCCTCGCCATCTACGCGGTCCTCATGACCGCGTTCGTGCGCCGGGCCCGGCAGACCGCCCTGCACGAGGGAGCATGACCATGGCGGACCGGGAGAAGGGCGTCGCCCTCGTCACCGGAGCGGGCTCGGGCATCGGCCTCGCGGTGGCGCGGCGGCTCGGGCGCGACGGCTACGCGGTCGTGGTCAACGACCTCGTGGCGGCGAGCGCCGAGGCGGCGGCCCGGGCCGTGACGGCGGCGGGCGGCCGTGCGCTGGCGGCGCCGGGCGACGTGTCGAGCGTCGTCGACGTGGGCCGGATCGCCGCCGCCGCCGAGGCGTTCGGCACGCCGACGCTGCTCGTCAACAACGCCGGCTACGGCCAGCAGGCCCGCTTCGTCGACCTCACGCCAGAGGATTTCGACCGCATGTTCGCCGTCCACGTCCGCGGCGCCTTCCTGTGCACCCGGGCCTTGCTGCCCGGCATGCTGGAGCGACGCTCGGGCGCGATCGTCATGATGGCGTCCCAGCTCGGCCAGATCGGCGGGATCGAACTCGTGCACTACAGCGCCGCCAAGGCGGCGCTCATCGGCATGACCAAGGCGCTGGCCCGCGAGGTGAGCCCGCAGGGCGTCCGCGTCAATGCGATCGCCCCCGGCCCCATCAATACGCCCCTGGTGCGCGGATTGTCGGAGGACTGGCGCCGCGCCAAGGCCGCGGAACTGCCGCTCGGCCGGTTCGGCGAGCCCGAGGACGTGGCCGCCACGGTGGCCTTCCTCGCCTCCGACGAGGCCGGGATCTACGTGGGCCAGACGCTCGGCCCCAATTCCGGGGACGTGATGCTGTGAGGGACGCCATGCAGACGGTTCTGATCACGGGCGCCGGCATCGGCATCGGCCGCGCCACGGCCCTCGCCTTCGGCAAGGCCGGCTATCGGGTGATCGTCACCGACGTCATCGACGAGGGCCGGGCCGTCGCCGCGGCCATCGCGGCGGGGGGCGGCGAGGCCGAGTTCCACCGCCTCGACGTGACCTCGACGGCGCAGGCCGACGCGCTCGTGGCCGACCTGGAGGCGCGCCACGGCGCGATCGACTGCGTCGTCGCCAATGCCGGCATCGCCCATCGCGTGCCGCTGGAGGAGATGACCGACGAGGCGTGGGACCACACGTTCGACGTGGACCTCAAGGGCATGCTGCGGGTGATCCGCCCCGCCGTGCCGGCCATGAAGCGCGCCGGCCGCGGCGCCATCGTGTGCCTCTCCTCCATCATGGGGGTCGCCTACGGCTGGGACGAGCACATCCATTACTCCTCCGCCAAGGCCGGCGTCGTCGGCCTCGTGCGCGGCCTCGCGGTCGAACTCGCCCGCTCCGGCATCCGCGTCAACGGCATCGCGCCGGGCTACATCCGCACCGCCCAGCTCCTGTCGGAACGGCATTCGCTGGGGCCCGCCGGCGCCGAGGCGGCCGGCGCCTTCATCCCCATGGGCCGGATCGGCGAGGCGGACGAGATCGCCGACGTCGCCCTGTTCCTGGCTTCGCATGCGGCCCGCTACATGACCGGCCAGGTGGTGACGGTCGACGGCGGGCTTCTGGTCGGACGGTACTGAGGGCCGCCTCAGGCTCGCCCTCGCGCTTCGCTCAACGATGGGAGACAACGATGGTCACGACGTCAGGTTTGGATCGCCGCACCCTGCTGAAGGGGGCGGCCGGCACGGCGGCCGCGGCGCTGGGCGGCGGGTTGCCGTTGGTCACGGCCGGCCGGGCCCTCGCGGCGGGCAGCGCCGCCTCGGAACAGCTGCGCACCATCGGCCTGTCGGTCACGGTGCAGGACCGGCTGCTGGCCAACTTCAAGCAGGCGACGGGGGTCGGTTCCGCCCAGGGGACGGCCGCGACCTTTCCCGACGCGCAGACCAAGATCCTGTCGGGCTCCAAGGACTACGATTGCTGGGAGGTGATCGCCGAGCGGCTGCCCGCCGTCATCCAGACCAACAACGTCGACAAGATCCCCGTCTCGGAGATCAAGAACTGGGCGAATATCCGCGACACCTTCACCAAGCCGAGTTCCCAATGGGCCCCGCAGGCGCAGATCACCGGGCAGATCTGGGCGGACGCCGACCACAAGGACCTGTGGATGGTGCCGGTCGTGTATAATTACGACTCGATCGGCTACAACCCCGACAAGGTCAGCGCCGAGGAGGCCAATACCTGGACGGCCCTCTTCGACCCGAAGTTCAAGGGCAAGTCGGGCCTGAACACCGACCCGCTGATCGCCTTCGGCCAGGCCATCCTGGCGATGACGTCGATGAAGATGCTGGATGCCAAGAACCCGGGCAACCCCACGAAGGAAGAGATCACCGAGGGCGCGAAGTTCCTGGTGTCGAAGAAGAAGGACGGCCAGTTCCGCGCCCTCTGGGGCGATTTCGGCGAGCTCGTCAACCTTCTGGCCTCGGGCGAGATGGTGGTCTGCGACGCCTGGCAGCCGGCCGTGATGGCCGTGAAGGCGCAGGGCAAGGCCTGCCGCTACGCCGTGCCCAAGGAGGGCTACCGCGCCTGGGCCATCGGGCCCGCCATGATGGCCGGCACGCCCAACAAGGAAGCCGTGCTGGCCTATGCGGATTTCTGGCTCTCCGGCCCCCCCGGCATCACGGTGTCGGAGCAGGGCTATTATTCGCCCTCGACCAACATCCAGAAGGTGATGGACCCCGACAAATACGCCTTCTGGTACGAGGGGAAGCCCTGGAAGGGGCCGGCCGAGCGCGGCATCAATCCGGGCGACCTGCGCGACGGCGGCTCGCTCGCCGAACGCGCCGCCCACGTCGCCTACTGGCACCAGTGGCCGGACGAGTACGACTTCCTGATCCAGAAGTGGGACGAGTTCCTCAGCGCCTGAACACGATCGGCCGGACGGGTCCCAAGGCCCGTCCGGCCGCTCCCGGTCTCCCCCGTCCGCGAGAAGGCTGACGCCGTGAACACCTACGACCTCGAACTCATCGGCGTCGGCAAGACCTACGACGACGGCGCTCCGGCGGTGACGGACTTCAACCTCGCCGTCGAGAAGGGCGAGTTCATCGCCTTCCTCGGCCCCTCGGGCTGCGGCAAGACCACGACGCTGCGCATGATCGCGGGCTTCGAGAGCATCACGACGGGCGACATCTTCATCGCCGGCCGGCGCATCAACGACATGCCGCCCGAACGGCGGCCGACCTCGACCATCTTCCAGAACTACGCGCTGTTCCCCCACATGTCGGTGCGCCGCAACGTCGCCTACGGGCTCGACGTCAAGGGCGTGCCCAGGGCCGAACGCGACCGCAAGGTCGACCGCATGCTGGCGACGCTCGGCCTCGACGACGTCGCCGACGCCAAGCCGACGCGCCTCTCGGGCGGGCAGCGCCAGCGTATCGCGCTGGCCCGCGGCCTCGTGGTGGAGCCCGAGATCCTGCTGCTCGACGAGCCGCTGGGCGCGCTCGACGCCAACCTGCGGCGCACCATCCAGGCGGAGCTGAAGCTGCTGCAGGTCAACCTCGGCATCACCTTCATCTTCGTCACCCACGCGCAATCCGAGGCCCTGACGATGTCGGACCGCGTCGTGGTGATGAGCGGGGGTCGCGTCGAGCAGATCTCGACCCCGCGAGACCTCTACACACGGCCGGGAAGCCCCTTCGTGGCCGAGTTCATCGGGCGCAACACCATCCTGCCCGGCACGCTCGACGCGGTTTCCGACGGGGTCGGCCGGGTGACGACCGGGATGGGCAGCTTCACGGGCATGGCCGGGTCCGCGGCGCTGCGGCCCGGTGGTGCCGCGGCCGTCGTGGTGCCGGCGGAAGCCTTCGTCATGGTGCCCTCGCAGGGCGCGCCAGCGGGTGCGCCAGCGGGCGACAACGCGCTCGAGGCCCGGATCGAGAGCCGCAGCGTCGTTGGCCCCATCGTGCGCTTCGACCTCGCCGTGGCGGACGGCCGATCGGTGGTGCTCGAAGGTCATCGGGACCGCTACGGCGAGGGCTTCGCGGCCGGCGCCCCGGTGCGCGTCACCTGGGACCCGGCGAAGGCCACGATCATCCCGGCCGCGGCGGCTTAGCGCCCCGGACCGACCTCCTCCGGCCCGTGAGAGGGCCGGCACACGCGACCCGGCCGGTTCAAGGCCGGTCCTCAACAGGCTAGGAACACGTCCATGGCAAAAGAAATCCTGTGCGGATTCGGCGTCGACGTCGACGCGGTGGCGGGCTGGATCGGCTCCTACGGGGGCGAGGACTCGCCCGACGACATCTCGCGCGGCCTCTTCGCCGGCGAGGTCGGCAGCCCGCGCCTGCTCAAGATGTTCGAGCGCTTCGGCATCAAGACGACCTGGTTCATCCCGGGCCACTCGATCGAGACCTTCCCCAACGAGATGGCGGCGGTGGCGGCGGCCGGCCACGAGATCGGCATCCACGGCTATACCCACGAGAACCCGATCGCCATGACGCGCGAGCAGGAGACCGAGGTGCTGGACCGGTCGATCGAGCTCGTCACCAAGCTGTCCGGCAAGCGGCCCACCGGCTACGTGGCGCCCTGGTGGGAGTTCTCGACCGTCACCAACGAACTGCTGCTCGAACGCGGCATCAAATACGACCACTCGCTGATGCACCACGACCACCAGCCCTATTACGTGCGGGTCGGCGACAGCTGGACCACCATCGATTACGCCAAGAAACCGTCGGAATGGATGGTGCCGCTACAGCGGGGCCACGAGACGGACCTGATCGAGATCCCGGCCAACTGGCATCTCGACGACCTGCCGCCCATGATGTTCATCAAGAAGGCGCCCAACAGCCACGGCTTCGTCAACCCGCGCGACATCGAGCAGATGTGGCGCGACCAGTTCGACTGGGTCTACCGCGAGTACGACTATGCCGTCTTCCCCATGACCATCCATCCGGACGTGTCGGGCCGCCCGCACGTGCTCATGATGCTGGAGCGGCTCTACGCCCATATGGCGTCCCACGCCGGCGTGAGGTTCGTCACCATGGACGAGATGGCCGACGACTTCGCCAAGCGCTCGCCGCGCAAATAGGACGTTCCGCGATGTGTGCGCTCTGCGGCGTCCTCGGCGGGGCCGAGCACTGGGCCGATGCCCATGTCCGGCCCGGCGCCTTCACCCGCAACACCGGGCCGGCCGAGCGGCGCCGTGAGCGCGCCCGCCGCGTGAGCGCCGCCAATCGCGTGCTCGGCGCCTTCGGGCTCTCCCTGTCGGACTGGCAGGGCAGCGCCTTCCTGCTCGCCACCCGCACGGGCAAGACCGCGCTGGTCGGCGACCTCGGCCACCTGTGGACCACGGCGGAAGCGCTGGCGGGCCGGCCTCTCGACCCGCTCGACCCCGCCCTGCTCGACCGGCTGGAGGCGGCGCCATGACGGTCGTGCCGGATTTCACCCCGGTGTTCCTGCTGACGGGCTTTCTCGGCTCGGGCAAGACGACGCTGCTGTCGCGCCTGCTCGCCGACCCGGCGCTGGGCGACACCGCCGTGCTGATCAACGAATTCGGCGAGGTGGCGCTCGACCACCACCTCGTCGACCGTATCGACGAGACGACGGTGCTGCTCGGCTCGGGCTGCGTGTGCTGCACGGTGCGGGGCGAAGTCGCCGCGGCGATCCGGGACCTCCTGTCCCGGCGCAGCCGCGGCCTCGTGCCGGCGTTCGTGCGGCTGGTGATCGAGACCACGGGACTCGCCGAGCCGCTGCCGGTGCTCACCACGCTCACGGCCGATCCCGTGCTGCGCCACCACGTCCGCCTCGGCGCCGTCGTGGCGACGGCCGATGCCGTCAACGTGTCGCGCCAGATCCGTGACCAGCCCGAGAGCGTCCCCCAACTGGCGGCGGCGGACCGGCTGGTGCTCACCAAGGCGGACCTCTGCACCGAGGCGGAGGTCGCGCGCGCGGTCGCGGCCCTGCGCGCCGTCAACCCCGATGCGCCGCTGCTCGTCGCCGGCCGGGACGCGATCGCGGCGCCCGAGGTCCTGGGCGAGCGCCCCCTGCCGGGCGGGGCGGGGCCGTCCTCCCTCGGGCTGCGCTGCGACCCCGTCTCAGGCGACGCGCCGTCCCCGCACGGCACCGGCCTCGCCTCCTTCTCGCTCGTCCTCGACGAGGCCCTCGACTGGACGGCCTTCGGCCTCTGGCTCTCGGCGCTGCTTCACCGCCACGGCGACCGCGTGCTGCGCGTGAAGGGCCTGCTCAACCTCGCCGGCACCGAGACGCCGGTGGCGATCCACGGCGTGCAGCAGCTGGTTCACGTGCCGGTTCACCTCGCCGCCTGGCCCGACGAGGACCGGCGCTCCCGCATCGTCTTCATCACGCGCGGGCTCGACGCGGCTACGATCAGGCGCTCCATGGCGGCCTTCGGCGTGCTGGCCCGCCGCCCCGAGGCCGAGGCGGCCGCGTGACCCGTCCGCCGCTCTCGCGGAACCGGCCGCGCCTGCGCGTGCTCGGCACGGAGATCACCCTCATCGAGGAGCTGAGGCGGCAGGCCGAGGCGGAGCTCGACATCGACATCGTCTTCGAGAAGCTCGACTTCATCGACGCGCAGCGCAAGGCCGCGACCGAACCCGACAGTTTCGACGTCTACGACCAGTGCTTCCACAATCTCGACATCGTATGGTTCTGGCGGGCCATCCAGCCGATCGCCCTCGAGCGCATCACCCACTGGGCCGCCGTCAGCCCGCTCACCAAGACCGGGCGGATCGGGCCCGCGGCCTCGGCGGGCCGGGGCGACGCGCCGGCCCGCAAGCTCTACGTCCAGCCCGACGCGACCCTGACGTCGCGCCCGTCGGACCGCATCAGCATGCTGCCGACGGTGCACAACCTCGACAGCTTCTCCTACCTCGCGGACGTCTTTCCCGACCGCCTGCCCGAGCACGCGAGCTGGGGCTGGCTGTTCGACCCGAAGGCCCGGGGCGAGCTCGCCCTCGTCGACGAGCCCGCCATCGGCGTCTTCGACGCCGCCCTGGCCTTCGAGGCCCGGGGCGAGCTCAGCTTCGCCGACATCGGCAACATGACGGTGGCGGAGATCGACGCCCTGATGGCGCGGCTCAACGAGCGCCGCCGCGAGGGCTGGTTCGCCGGGCTGTGGCGCACCTCGGCCGATGCGGCGCGCAGCATGGCGGAGCGCCGCGCCGGCATCGGCAGCATGTGGTCGCCCGGCCTCATGGCGCTGACCGGTGCCGGCGTGCCGATCCGCGAGGCCGTGCCGCGCGAGGGCTACCGCGCCTGGCACAGCGGCCTGTGCCTCTCGGCCCGCCTCGAAGGCGAGCGGCTCGACTTGGCCTACCGCTATTTCAACTGGTGGCTCGAGGGGTCGGCGGCACCCGCCATGGCGCGCCAGGGATTCTACATGTCGGTCCCCGAACGCGCGCGCGCCCACATGGCCGCGGGCGAGTGGGGCTACTGGTACGATGGCGCGGCGGCACCCCACGACCTTCTCGGCCTCGACGGCCGCGTCGTGGTCCGGGCAGGCGCGGTCCGCGCCGGCGGGTCCTACAGCGCGCGCGCGAGCCGCATCTCGGTGTGGAACACCACCATGGACGAGTACAATTACCTCGCCCGTCACTGGACGCGGTTCGCGGGCTCCTTCCGGTGAGCCGCGCGGGCGTGCTCCAATCCGGGTGCCGGCGCGGCCCCGGCCGCCGCATCGCGCAGAAGAGACGGCGGCCTCGGCTGACGGCGCCATCGCGCGCCTCCATCTTGGTGTAGATGCAGTCGGTCTGCCACACCGGCGGGGCCACGAGGGTGTCGCCGATCAGACCATCGGTCATCCTCATCGCGCGACGGCCAGCGGTTGGCCTCTCCAGCTTCTGAAAACCTTGCGCGACGGTTCCGCCTCGGCGACGTTACACTGGATCGAGGCATGCGGCTTGCAGCACGGCAGGCTCCAGTCCGGAGGGAGCGATGGCGACCACGATCACGGTGCTCTACGAGAACGTCGACGACGCGACGTTCGACCTCGAATACTATCTGACCAAGCACATGCCGCTCGTCGAAGAGAAGTTCGCGCCGTTCGGGATCAAGGGTTGGCGCGTGCTGAAGGCGGTCGGGGCGCCTTTCGGGGGTAAGCCTGCCTACAGCGTGATCTGCAACTTGGAATTCGACACGGCCGATCAGTTCCAAGCGGCCGTCGCGGCGGAAGCCGGGCCCGTGTTCGGCGACGTCCCGAACTTCAGCAACAAGGACCCCGTGGTCGTGATCGCCGATCTCGTGGGGTCCGCTCCGTCTGGCTGACGGGGCGGGCCGCGTGGCCCGTCGTCAGGAGACACGGGGCCGCCAGGCGGCACACGGGTGCGGTCATCTCCTCGCCGCGCGCAACTCACTCCGGGACTGGACGGCACGGCTCCGTTCGCGGTGACGGCTCGGAACCGGCGGCTGTCCTCGGCCTATGCCCGTGCAGTCCGTGGCGGCACGGCAGGCAGGGGGGCCGTGCCGGCGGTCCGGTGGGAGGGCGCGTGCGACTGGAGCTTCTCGACGCGCTTCGTCTCCTGAAGCCTGACGAACCTCGCGGCCTGCAGCGTGGTGACGTCGCCCCGATGCGCCGCGACGGCCGAGTGGCTGTCCGGACATGCCGGGCCGAAAGGGCGGGTGTGGAATGCGTGGCTCATGGCTGACCTCCGGGGGCGGAACGGTGCCGGCTGTTCCCGGGGCGAACGGGTGGGGTGTCCCGAGGTTCTTCTCGGCCGATTCACAGGCCCGTGAGCGAACGAGGCTCGCGCGATACCGGTGGGCGCAAGTCCTGCTCCCTGCGCCTCATGCAGCTCCGGAGACAGGCGGATGCCTCATCCTCGCGGTATCGACGCGCGCTCGGACGAGCGGCCCCCGCCTTGCCGGTTCGGAAGTTTCAGCTCTCTCGGAAATGTGATCGCGTCGATGCGCCGCAATCCGATGGGCCAGTGGAACACTGATAGCAGGTGGAAGCTTAGCGACCACAAGACGAGCGATGTTCCTGCGTCTTATCACTCGAAGGTGAAGTCGTTCACGAGGTGAGCGCATGTACAGCCATGCGCAGTGAACAACCGAACATTGCACCGGTTTTGCTCACATTCGGAGGAATGCAGGATGAAGGCGCTTGTCTGGCATGGCACAGCCGATATTCGATGCGATACCGTCCCCGATCCGACCATCGAGGACGCCCGCGACGCCATCATCAAAGTCACGAGTTGCGCCATCTGCGGCTCGGACCTCCACCTCTACGATCATTTCATGCCGGGCATGGAGGCCGGCGACATCCTCGGCCACGAGACGATGGGCGAGGTGGTCGAAGTCGGGTCCGAGGCGAAATCGGCTCTCAAGGTCGGCGACCGGGTGGTGATCCCCTTCACCATCATCTGCGGCCAATGCGACCAGTGCAAACGCGGCAACTTCTCCGTCTGCGAGCGCACGAACCGCAACAAGGCGCTCGGCGACACGGCCTTCGGCCATACGACGGCTGGTCTGTTCGGCTATACGCACCTCACCGGCGGGTATGCGGGAGGGCAGGCGCAGTACCTCCGGGTTCCCTTCGCGGACGCCACCCACATCAAGGTGCCTGACGGGATCTCGGACGAGAAGCTGCTCTTCCTCAGCGACATCTTCCCGACCGGCTGGCAGGCCGCCGTCCAGTGCGACATCCAGCCCACCGACACGGTGGCGATCTGGGGATGCGGACCCGTGGGCCAGATGGCCATCCGCAGCGCCATCCTGCTCGGTGCCAAGCAGGTCGTGGCCATCGACCGGCTGCCGGAGCGATTGTCGATGGCCAAGGCTGCAGGCGCCATCACGATCAACTTCGAGGAGGAACGCACCGTCGAGCGCCTCAACGACCTGACGGGCGGCAAGGGCCCCGAGAAATGCATCGACTGCGTCGGGCTCGAGGCACATGCCACCGGCACGATCGACTCCATGTACGACCGCACCAAGCAGGCCATGATGCTGGAGACCGACCGGCCGCACGTCCTGCGCGAGATGATCTACGTCTGCCGGCCCGCCGGCGTGCTGTCGGTGCCGGGGGTCTACGGTGGCCTGCTCGACAAGATCCCGTTCGGCGCCCTCATGAACAAGGGCCTGACGGTCCGGACGGGCCAGACCCACGTCAACCGCTGGACCGACGACCTGCTCCGCCGCGTCCAGGAGGGGCAGATCGATCCCTCCTTCGTCATCACGCATACGGCCGGGATCGAGCGCGGTCCCGAGATGTACAAGACGTTCCGCGACAAGCAGGACGGCTGCATCAAGGTCGTACTCAAGCCCAACGGGTGAGGCCATGAACTCCAGGATCCAGCCTACCGCGCGACCGGGGCGGTCGAAATCCCGCCATGACGACATGGCCACGAACCTTGGCTACTTCTCCATCGGGCTCGGCCTGACGGAGATCATCTCGCCGGCGGCGGTCTGCGAGGCTGCCGGCCTCGAACACCGCCACAACCTGATCCGCGCCTATGGCGTCCGCGAAGTCGCGACCGGCATGGCCATCCTGACCACGCACGACCCCACGCCCTGGATCTGGGCCCGGGTCGCCGGCGACGTCCTCGACATCGCCACCGTGCTGTCGGCCTCGCGCGGCGACGAGACGCAGAAGAGCAACACGATCCTGGCCCTGGTCGGCCTCGCCGGCGTGACGGCCATCGATGTCGCCTGTGCCATGGGACTGTCGGCCGAAAAGGGAGGTCGAACGACCGCCACCGCCGACTACGGCGGCCGCAGCGGCTTCCCTCAGGGCGCCCAGGCCGCGAGGGGCGCCGCGGGCGAGTTCAAGACCCCGCGCGACATGCGAGCGGACGTCACGTCGCCTCCGAGCCGGGTCGGGGCGCGACCGACGGCCGTTCGGGGTTAGCGGCAGCCGCGGGCCTGCGGCGGAGCGCAGAAGCGCGCCACCGCGGAACGAGAACGGCTGGCCGGGCCTTGAGCAGTGGTGGACGGTGGGCCGGGTCGGAACTGCAGGATAACTCACGCGATGTCAGGCAGCCCCACGTCGGCCCATCCCGAGGACACGAAGCGCGTCTGGCCCCTGCTGTCGCCGTTCTCGACGGGTATCCGCGGCCGCTGTCCCCGGTGCGGCCAGGGTCGCCTGTTCAAGGGTTTTCTGACGCTGGCGCCGCGGTGCGAGGTCTGCGGCCTTGACTATTCCTTCGCCGATCCGGCCGACGGGCCGGCCTTCTTCGTCATCTGCTTCACGTGCGTGCCCGCGGTGCTGTTCGCGGTCTGGCTCGAGGTGAAGTACGAGGCGCCCTATTGGGTCCACCTCGTGACGAGCCTTCCGGTGCTGCTGCTCACCTGCATCCCGCCGCTGCGGCCTCTCAAGGGCTGGCTGATCGCGAGCCAGTACGTCTACAAGGCGGAGGAGGGCCGTCTCGAGACGCCGGCCGCTACTGGCCAGAGCAAGGTGGATCGCCACCAAGGCTGAACCGCCGCGATCGCCGTCGTCGCGGAGCGCGGCCGGGCTCCCGACGGCGTCACTCGTCTGCCGAGACGCCGCCGTCGCGCCAGCCCTTCAGGACCGACGCGATCGGCGCGCGGTCGCGGGGCCTCTATCGGCCGTGTCCACCGCCGCCGCCGCCCTGGCCACCGCCGTGACCGCCATGGCCTCCGCCATGCCCGCCGTGTCCGCCGTGTCCTCCGCCGCCGGGCCCGCCGCCGTTGCCGCCCTGGCCGGCGCCAGCATTGCCATTGCCGCCGGTCCCACCCGGGCCACCGCCGGCGCTGCTTCCGGTGCCGCCGCCGTTGCCGGCACCTCCACCGCCATTGCCGGCACCTCCACCGCCGTTCCCGGCGCCTCCACCGCCGTTGCCGGCCCCACCGGGGCCGCCGCCGTTGCCGGCGGCTCCACCAGCGTTCCCGGCCCCACCGGGGCCGCCACCGGCCTGATGGCCGCCGGCGCCCTGCCCTCGACCGCCGCCCGCCATGCCGTGGCCGTTCCCGGCGCCCCGGCCGCCGTCGGCGTGCCGGCCGCCCCGTCCGGCGGCGCCCTGAGCGCCGGGTCCCTGGGCGCCGGGTCCCTGGGCGCCCTGCCCCGGCCCGGGGCCTGTCGCTGCCCCATGCGGGTCGGATGACGCCGCAGGGCTCGCGCTCTGCTGCTCGCCACCGCCCATCGGCGAGGCGGACGCGGGCGCCGAGGCTGCGCCGACCCGGGCCGCGTCTCCGGCGCGCCCGGCGTCGGAGGCTGCCGGGCCCGCGCCGGATTGGGTTTCGTGGCCCGGCGCGTGGCCGGTGGCCGCGCCCGGTCCGGCCCCGCCGGCCGGACCGTTCCGGCCCGCATGGCCGTGGTGGCCCGCCTGTGCGGGCCCGCCCCGGGCGGCCGCTCCGCTCTGGCCTCGGGCTGGGCTGGCGCTTGGGACGGAACGGCTCGACAGAGCGGCGGCATCGCCCTTGGCGCCCTTGCCCCCTTTGTTGTCGCCCTTGTTGTCGCCCGTCCCCTTGTTGTTCACGTCATTGCCGTTGTTGGTCTTGCCGGGCGCGGACGGGGCGTCCGGAGCGGGTGCCGGCGCGGCAGGCGTGGCGGGTGGCGCCGCGGGCGTGACGGGTGTGGTCGCGGGAGGCGTCACGGGTGCCGGCCCGGGAAGTGTCGGAGCCGGAGCCGCGGGCGTGGGAGCCGGAGCGGTGGGCGTCGGGGCCGCCGGGGTTGTCGGTTCAGGGGCGTCATGACCGGCGGGCGTCGGAGCGGCGGGCGTCGGAGCAGCGGGCTTGGCCGGCTCACCCGCGCCAGGCTTGCCCTCGTGCCGCCCGTTGGACCCTTGGTGTCCATCGGTCGACGGATTGGATCCTCCCTGTTGTGCCGGCCCGGGCTTGGTCCCGGCTGGAGCGGGCGAGGCCGGGTCGCCGTGCGACGGCGCCGGGTGGCCGCCCGCCTGCGGCCCATGCGGTCCGGAGGGTCCCGCCGACGACGGCGCGGGACGCGACGGGTCACCGGCTTCGGGGTGGTCCGGCTTGGTCGTGCCGGCGGGATCGCTCGGCCCGAGGCTGCCTCGGATATCGGCGGCACCGGGCGTGGAACTGGGATTGGTGGCCGCGCCGGGCGGGTTTGTGGTCGCCGCGGGGGGCTCGGCACTGGCCGTGGGCGGCGCGGCCGGAAGGCCGACCGTGGGTCCGGGTGCCTGGCTCGGCGTGGTGGCGCTCGTGCCGAGCGTCGCGGCACTCGCCGGAGCGGCGGGAGCGCCGGCGCTGGCCGTGAGTTCCCCGTTGCTGACGGGCGAGGACGTGTGAGCGCCGGTGGCCGGCGCCGAGGCGGGCGCGCCGGTGGTGGCCGCGGCTGCGGCGGGCGCCGTCGCGGCGGCCGGGGCTGCCGCTTCCGCCGGAGCGGCGGCCGGGGCGGCGGGAGCGCTCACCGCCGCGACGGCGGCAAGAGCCGGCACGGGCGCGCGGGGCGCGACCTGATTGACGGGCGCATGCTGCCCGATGCCCGACACCGACAGGCCGCGGCTTCCGACGCTGGCATGCTGGCCGGCGGTGACGTTCGTCTGCTGGCCGGTCTTGAGCGACGTCACCTGGACGGTGCCGCGCGTCACCGCCACCTGGCCGTCGGCCCGCCCCACCGCCACGGTGAAATGCGTGCCCTTGACCACGGCGGCCAGCATCGGCGTCTCGACCGAGAAGTGCTGGACGTTCTGCTTCTCGACGTCGAACGAGACCGTCCCGGCCTTCTCCAGCACCGTGGTGGACAGGCCCGCGCCGGGCTGGTCGCTGACGGCGACGACGCTCTTCGGGCCGATCACCATCGACTCCGCGCCGCGCTGGAGCATCACCCGGGCGCGCGGGCCGGTGTGGATCGACACGCCGGCGGCGACCACCATGCCGGCCGCGACCGCGGTGCCCTGCCCCTCAGCTCCGGTCCAGGCCTGGCCCGAGACTTTGGACACCTGCCAGTCCGCGGCCCAGGCCGCGGCACCCTGCAGGTTCGACAGGACAGTGAGGAGGCCGGTGACGGCGAGGATGCGGGAACGGAAAGCTTGCATGCGAATAAGTTAGGCGAGGATTGGTTAACGTCGTCTTGGGGCCCATGCTGCCGCGTGGTGCTAACCTTCACCTCAGTCGATCCTTTTCTGGATAACACACGTCAATACCGATCTACCGGCAATAGCATCGGCGTGAACGGAGCGGCCGGCACGCGTCGTCGCGGTCGAGCCGGTCCAAAATGCCGATCGCCGCTGCGTGAGCCTGAGGCCGTCCGCGCGGTCAGGCAGCATCGGTGAGACGAAAAGACACGGCGCTGGGGGGCTGGGGCGGGAGCAGCGACGGCGCCGGCGGCTGACGGCCCTCGCGCGGCCGACGCCCGTGGACCCGGTCACGGCGCAGGACCGGCCGACGCGCCCTCCGGCAGCGCCAGGCGATGCCTGAGGTCAACCAATGGGACGTGCCCGGAGGCCTCGTCGGCGCGGACGCGCCGATGATGCGGGCCGTTCCACTCGCTCACCGGCAGCGAGACACACTTGACAGTTGATTTTTTTACACCAACACTCAAAAACAACACTTTTAGACGAATACACACGAAAAGCGTCCCAAATAATAACTCTTGGTTGCTGAAATAATGACATGATATAAATGGGAGGTAGAAATGCCAGGTGCGATCTCGTTGGTCAGACAAGGTAATAATTTTGGACCCTTTCCCACCATTCAAGCAGCTGTCGACGCTGCACAAAATGGAGATACGGTTCAGCTCGGCGCCGGAACCTTCCGCGAGCAGGTGACCGTAACCGACAAGACGATCACGATCAATGGTAGCGGTCAGGGACAAACAACGATCGAGTCGCCGGATGCCGCTGGTCTTGCCTCAAACACCTCATATCGTGGCAATAACGTATACTCGATCGTCGGCGTCAAACAGACCACTGGCGCGACTGGCCTGACGATACAGAACCTGACCATCGATGGCCGAAATCAGGGCACATTCAATCAGGGGAATGGAAACAACCTCGACGCGATTGGCGGAACCAACGCCAACATCACGGCCAATGGCGTGGCGATCCAGAACGTTCGTGAGATCACCAATGGGGCTCTGAACGGCTCCCAGAGGAACACGGGCATCATCGTCGACAATAACGATGGCATGGCGCGGAGCTTCACCCTCACGAACTCGACCGTGAGTACCTTTCAGAAGAACGGCCTGACCCTGAACGGGACGGGTCTCGACGTGAATGTCAGCGGCGACACCATCAGCGGCGCCGGCGCGACGACGGCACTGTCGCAGAACGGCGTGCAGGTCTCCCGAGGCGCGACGGGCACCGTAGCGAACAACAGTTTTTCCGGTCTGGACTACACGCCGGGTTCGCTCGCTACGTCTAACCAGGCCAATGCGATCCTTGCGTATCAGGCCGGACCCGGCCTTGCCGTGACCAACAACACGATCGTCGGTGCGATCGATGCCAATGGACAGGGCAATCCAGGAGAGGTCGGCGTAGCGTTCCAGGATGTCGACGGCGGCTCGATCACGGGCAACACCATATCGAACATGATGCCGTCCATCGTCCAGTTCGGAACCTTCAATACGGCCGCGACTCTGAGCGGCAACACGATCCGCACGAGCGGCGATCAGAACGCCTTGCAGTTCTATGCCAGTTCAGCCAACGCGACGGGCTACAGCGTATCCGGGTCGGCGGCCTCGGACTATTTCGGGGGCGGTGGCGGCAACGACACCTTCATCGGCCTGGGCGGTCACGACCTCTTTTTCGGAGGAGCCGGCAACGACGTCTTCTACGGGAACAGCACGGGGGCCGATGCCAACACTGAGAGTGTGAGCGGTTCCACCGCCGAGTATACGGGGCCGCGGTCCGACTATACGGTGACCCAGAACGCCGACGGCTCGTTCACGGTCGTCAATACCGGCACGCAAGGCGAGGGTCGCGACACGCTGCACGGGATCGACACCCTGGTCTTCGATGGCGGCGGCGGATCCATCGACCTCGCCGCGATCCCTCCCCCGGCGAACGGTGGCGGTGCGTCCGGCTCGCCTCCCAACGCGATCACGCCGGGCCCCGACAACGTCATGGGGTCCTCGGGTTCGGACACCATCGCGGGCCAGGCCGGCGACGATACGATCAACGGCGGGGGCGGCAACGACGTCATCCTCGGCAACCAGGGCAACGACGTCATCGTCGATGGCGACGGCAACAGCACGATCGCGGGCGGCATGAACGACGACCGGATCACGGTCGGCAACGGCTCCAACCTGCTCTACGGCGACGAGGGCGCCGACACGATCGCCGCGGGCAACGGCAACAACACGATCCTCGGCGGCACGGGCAACAGCGCGCTCGACGCCAACGACGGGGCGGACAGCATCACGGCCGGATCCGGCAATAATCTCGTGCTGGGCAACCAGGGCAACGACACGATCTCGCTCGGGGGCGGGATGGATACGGCGCTCGGCGGCATGGGCAACGACCTCATCGTCACGACGGGCAACGGCAACGACCTGCTCTATGGCGGCGAGGGCTCGGACACGGTCCAGGCGGGAGGTGGCAACAACACGATCGTGGGCGGGACGGGCAACGCCGCCATCGACAGCCTCGACGGCGCCGACCTCATCACCTCGGGCTCGGGCAACGACCTGATCCTCGGCAACGGGGGCGACGATACGGTCGCGGCCGGAGGCGGCAACGACACGGTGGCGGGCGGCTTCGGGCGCGACGTGCTGCTCGGCAACCAGGGCAACGACGTCATCCTGGGCAACCAGGGCGACGATTCCATCTTCGGCGGCCAGGGCGCCGACACGATCGTCGGCGGCATGGGCAACGATGTCCTCTACGGTAACGAGGGCGACGACGTCCTCTACGGCAACGAGGGCCTCAACACCTTCGTGTTCAACCCCGGCGACACGGACTTCAAATCGGGCGTGAGCACCGGCGACACCATCATGGATTTCGCCACGGGCACGAGCCGCGTCGACTTCGCCTCGGGCCCGGCCGGCTCCGCCTCGAACTTCGGGGCGGCTTCGACCACCGCGACGGACTTCGCCTCCATCCAGGCGCTGGCGCAGCAGCTCATCAGCGGCGGCGACACCTACGCCTTCGTGGCCGACGGGGTCGACGGATTCCTGTTCACCAGCGGCGGCACGGGGACGGCCATCACGGACGCGGTGAAACTCGCCGGGGCCGGGACGGCGGGCGCGGTGAAGTACCAGGACATCGCTCACGGCGCCTTGGCGTGAGGTCCGCGGGGGAGGCATGTCCGCGGCATGCCTCCTTCATTGAGTCCAGCGAAGGCGGCCGACGGCCGGTGAAGGCGCGATGGGCAGGGGCGCTCGACGAGACCTCGCGCCGACCGGGTCCACCCCGCCTCCCCCGCCCTCATCCGCAGCGGCGCCCCGCATCGCGCAACGCTCCGCGCGACGGGTCGCCATCGCGGCGGCGCCCGGCCTCAGGTGATCTGCTTCGGCGAGACGGGGTCGCTGGCGGGAAAGGTTTCCTCGATCGCCTCGTCGAGGAGATCGTCCTGTCGCTCGCCGACGCCGCCGCCCTGGCGCGGCTCGTGCGCCGTGACGGCGCTGGCCGCGCGTCCGGTCGCGCCGGACCGATCCACCTCTTCGAGGACCTCCCGTTCCGCCGCGAACCAGTGCTGCTGCTCCATGCCGGCAGGCTGGCCCTCGGCGACCCAGAGTTCGTAAGCCCGCTGCCGGATCAGGTTCTGAATCTCTTCGACCGAAATTCCAGGTTCCATGGCCATGACGCGCCCTGCTGAGAATCCAACGCCCGCGTCTCGCCGACGCGCGATCACCATCAACGCGTCGGCACGGGTTAGGTGCCGGCCTCGGGTCGTTGGGTCTCGTATGGGACAGTCCCTCGGTCCCGCCGACGAAAGGGGGGTCCGGTCCAGGCCTCGCCGGCCCGAGCCGCACGCCTCGGCGGCCGGCCCATGGGTGTCGCGGCGCCACCGCCGCGGCGGACGACCGGCCCCGACGGCATGGCCGGCGGAGCCTCAAGCCTGCGGCGATCCCGGTCCGGCCTCGACGCGGCGCTCCTCGACCACCACCGTGTCGACGATGGCGGAATCGTCGTAGAGGCTCCGGGCCAGGTAGCCCGCCACCATGGCGCCGGCGATCGGGGCGACGATGAACAGCCAGAGCTGCCCGATATAGGCCCCGCCCGCGAACAATGCGGGAGCGATGCTCCGGGCCGGGTTCACCGACGTATTGGTGATCGGGATCGAGATCAGGTGGATCAACGTCAGGGCGAGCCCGATCGGAATGCCGGCGAAACCCGTCGCGGCCCCCTTCGAAGTGGTGCCGATGATGATCAGCAGGAAGAAGAAGGTGAGCAGAAGTTCGGCCACGAAGCACGACGCCAAGGAGTAATGCGTCGGGCTGAGGTCCCCGTAGCCGTTGGAGGCGAACCCGCCCGGCACCCAGTCGGGCTTCCCCGCCGCGATGAAATACAGCACGGCGGAGGCCAGGACGGCGCCGACGATCTGAACCACCACGTAGGGGACGACGTGCTTGTCGGCGCAGCGTCCGGCCGCCCAGAGTCCGAGCGTCACGGCCGGGTTGAAATGCCCGCCCGAGATGTGACCGACCGCGTAGGCCATCGTCAGCACGGTGAGGCCGAACGCGAAGGCGACGCCCGTGAAGCCGATGCCGAGCGCCGGATAGGCGGCGGCGAAGACCGCGGCCCCGCAGCCGCCGAACACGAGCCAGAACGTCCCGAAGAACTCCGCCGTCAGGCGCCGTTGCATGTCCCTGTCCATCGCGAGCCTCCTCTAGCGACCCATCCCCTCGCGCTCGGGCGGGGGCACGTCTGACGGCTTGATCCGGCGAACCCATGCCATGTCGTGCCGAAGGGCAACGCTTCGCCAAGCACGCTCAAGGCTCCCGTGCCGTCAACCTACACCATCGACACCAGGGATCTACGGCAAGCCCAGAACATCCTTCTCCGAAAGACGTAACGGGAGGATGTCGGCTCCTTCCATTGCAGGAGTTTCGCGGCCGATTGCGCCTCTGACGAGGGCCGAGCCGGGTGAGACACTTCAGAGGCGGCGCGCTGTCTGCCGCGCGCGAGCCCGGAGAGCGTCGATGGCACGGACGATTGATACTTCGCTGACTGGCCCAGTGACTCTGACGCCGAGCGATACGCCCCTCACCATCACGTCGAAGGGCAGCGTGACGTCGACGGGAACGGCCGACGCCATCGACGGACCCGCGGGGACGGCCTGGGTGGTGGACAACGCCGGTCAGGTCTCGTCGAGCGGGAAGATCGGGCTCGCCTTGGCGGGCGCCGCGACGGTGTCGAACGAGGGCACGATCGGCGGCGTCACCGGGATCGCCCTCACGGCGGGCGGCAGCGTCTCCAATGCCAAGAGCGGCTCGGTGTCGGGCAGCGGCGCCGCGGGAGCGGGACCGTCGGTCGGTTCCGCCGTCATCATCGACGGCGGCACCGGAACGGTCGAGAACATCGGGTTCATGAGCGGCGGCGCCTATGGTGTCGCCCTCAACAAGGGCGGACAGGTCACCAACAGCGGCTCCATCAAGGGCGGCGAGGACGGCGTGGCCGTCTATGGTGCTTCGGGTTCCGTGACCAACACGGGCCAGATCGTCGCCACGATCGACGATGGGGTCGGGCTGTTCGCGGGCGGAACCGTCACCAATGCCAAGGGGGCGTCGATCACGGCAGGCGACAACATCAGCGCCGCGGCGATCTTCGTCGCCGGGAGCACCGGGACGGTCCTCAACGCGGGCAGTCTCAGCGCCGTCCCGCTCGGCGTGCTGATGAACGCGGGAGGATCGCTCGACAACGCGGCCGGCGGCAGCATCACGGCCGCCACCACGACCGTGTATATTTCGGGCAGCGCCGGCAAGGTGACCAACGAGGGCACCATCACGGCCACCGACGCCAAGGGCGATGCCATCTATCTCGCCCAGGGCGGCAGCCTCGCCAATGCCAAGAACGCCACCATCACGGGCGGGACCTATGGCGCCTTCCTCGACGGCACCGGCGTGTCGGCCAGCGTCACCAACGATGGCACGATCTCGGGAACCGCCCTCGACGGCGTCTTCATGGGCACGACCGGACCGGTGGTCAACAACGCCACCGGGACGATCAGCGGCGGCTTGAACGGCATCGCCACGCGCGACGGCGTCGCGGCGACCATCAGGAACGCCGGCATCGTCCAGGGGACCGGGACCTCCGCCACGGCCGTCGACCTCGCGGGCGGCGGCACGCTGACCAACATGGCCAAGGGCAGCCTGACGGGCACCGGCTTCGGCGTCTACGCCACCGGCGTGCCGGCGCAGGTGAGCAATGCCGGCGCCATCGCCGGGACGGCGGAGACCGGCGTGTTCCTGGCAGCGGGCGGCAGCCTCTCCAACGCCACGGGGGCGACCGTGACGGGCGCCAAGAACGGCGTCTACGTGCAGGGTGGCGCCGGTGCCGTGACGAACGACGGCGCGGTGTCCGGCTCGGCCGCGGGCAGCCTCGGGATCGGTCTCGCCGCCGGCGGCACCGTCTCGAACACGGCACACGGCACCATCCAGGGGGTCGGCTTCGGCATCTACGGCAACGGCGCGGCCTTCGCGGCGACGAACGCCGGCCAGGTGCAGGGGAACGTCGGGGTGGGGATGCTGGCCGGCGGCAGCGTCGGCAACCAGGCCGGGGCGTCGATCACCGGCGTCGCCGAAGGCGTCTTCGGCAATGGCGCGGCCAGCGCCGTCACCAACGCGGGGAGCATCACGGCGACGGGGTCGCAGAGCGTCGGTGTCGACATCGAGGCCGGCGGTTCGGTGAACAACGCGGCGGGCGCCGTCCTCACCGGGCAGGGCTTCGGCGTGTTCGGCAAGGGCGGGCCCACGACCGTCGTCAACGCCGGCACGATCGGCGGCGGCACTCTCGCCGTGTCCCTGTCGGCCGATGCCGGCAACAAGGTGGTGGTCGATCCGGGCGCGGTCTTCAACGGCGCCGTCAACGGCGGCACGGGAACGCTGGACCTCGCCGCCGGCTCGGGACCCGGCAGCATCGGCGACGTCAACGCCGGTTCGTTCGCCTTTTACGGCTTCGGCCAGATCGCCATCGACTCCGGCGCGTCCTGGGCCTTCAAGGACGTCAACTCCGCCACCAGCCTGCGCGACGACGGCACGCTGACCCTGGCGGGATCGCTCACCGCCGGGACGCTCGATGCGGCGAGCCGCGGGACCGTGGCGCTCGCCGCGGGGGCAAGCCTCGACATCGGCGCCTCGACCGGTTCAGGCGCCTCGATCGCCTTCCTCGGCGCGAGTCTCCTGTCGATCGACCATTACCAGAGCTTCGGCACGGGCATCGGCACCGCCGGCTATGCCGGCGACAAACTGAACGCGTTCGGCGCGGGCGACACGATCGACCTCAAGGACTTCGCGAGCGCAGGCGCGGCCGCGGTCTACGACGCCAGCACCGGCACCCTCGCGCTGAGCAACGGTGCCGGCAACGCGGCCGACCTGTCGTTCGGCACGTCGACGCTCGAGGCCGGCAGCTTCAAGCTCGCCAGCGACGGCGCGCAGGGCCTCCTCGTCACCCGCGTCGCCAGCGGCGGTTCGCCGCCGCCCTCGGGGCCGCCATCGTCGGGCGGCTCGTCGGGATCCGGTTCGGGAGGCGCGGGGGGCGCGAGCGGCCCGGCCGGCGGCACCCCGTCGAGCGTCCAGCCCACGGGCGGCGGCACCGTCCCGTCCACCGACGGCGGAGCGGCCGTCCCCCCGACGGGCGATCAGACCGGGAGCAGCGGCGTCCTGACGCCGACGTCGGCCGGACCGGCGCCGGCCGTTGAGGTGGTCCTGTCGAGTTCCTTCTCGGGCCATGGGACGTTCCTGCTCAGCGGCATCGCCCCGGCCGGCAGCCTGTCGGCCGAGATCTTCGCCACCGTCGACGGCGTGCAGACCGATCTCGGACCAGCGGCGCTGAACGGCGATGGCACCTTCGGCTATTCCGACGACGTGAGCGGCGGCAGCCAGAGCGGGATCACGGCGGTCGTCACGCTGCCGGATGGGTCGACGGCCAGCGGGACCCTGCCGTCCACGCTCACGGCCGGCATCATGGGCCAGCCCTACCGGGCCGAGCAGGACAACTACGACCCGGCGACGGGCGCCTATACCGGCTCGAACTACTACAGCCGCGACGGGGCGCTGGTCTACTCGAGCACCTATACGGCGAACGCGGACGGCACCCAGACCTATGCCTTCTCGGGCGGGTCCTACTTCGACACCAAACCGTATTCGTCCTACAGCGACACCTACGACGGGGACGGCAACCTGCTGACCGAGGTGCGGTCCCGCAACGACGGCGCGACGGTCACCACGGTGAATGCGCCGGGACAGACGGTGGCCTCGGACACCTCCGGCCTCGACATCGTCCGGGCCGGCAACCAGGGGAACAACACCTTCGTGTTCACGCCCGGCTTCGGCCAGGCGCTGATCACCGGGTTCAACGCCTCGGGACCCGGCCACGACACGCTCGCCCTGTCGGCGTCCGACTTCACCAACGTCGCCGACGTCCTGCGGAACACCCAGAACGTCGGGCAGGGCGTGGTGATCAACGACCCGACCTCGGGCGATACGCTGGTGCTGGCGGGCGTCACCAAGGCCGAGCTCAAGCAGCACAAGGGCGACTTCGCCCTGGTGTGAAGGCCACCCCGCCTCAGCGGCGTGCGGTCCCCGCGTCGTCGGAGGTCGCGGGCCGAGACCTGGAGCAGCATCGGACCCTTCGGGACCACCCCGGCGATCCCGACCCGCCGACACTGCTCCCGACGCGAGGCTGGAGCGGACCCGCCGAAGGCGCGACCGCTCCAGCCGACGCTCTCCAGCCGCACGGGTGGGGAGCACCTGAGAGCCACGTCGCTCGAACCATGCGAAAGGCGGCCATGATCCACAGCGTATCCGTGACCGGGGCTGCCGCGCCGGTCACGCCGGTCACGCGGGCCCACTCGGGCCTGCGGGCGCTCTGCGGCATCGCCGCCTACTACCGCATCGCCGCCGATCCGCTCCACCTCCAGCGCGAGCTGGCGCTGGTCGGACGCGATGCCGAACTGCCGGACCTGATCCGTGCCTGCGGCATCATCGGCCTCAAGGCGCGGCGGGTGAGCCGCACCACCGAGGCCCAGCTCTGCGCCACCCCGACCCCCGCCATCGCCACGAGGCGCGCCGGCGGCTTCGTGGTGTTCGGCGGACGCCTGCCGGACGGCCGGCTGCGGCTCGTCGATCCCGTCACCAGCATCGACCGGGCGCTGACCGCCGAAGAGTTCCGGAGCGAGATCGAACCCGAACTGCTGCTCGTCGGCCGCAGGCTCGCGGGCGCGGGCTACGACCCCCGGACGTTCGGCTTCCGCTGGTTCCTGCCCTCGCTGTGGCGCTACCGCAAGCCGCTGGCCCACGTGCTGCTGGCCTCGCTCTTCGTGCAGGTCTTCGCGCTGGTGACGCCGCTGTTCTTCCAGGTGGTGGTCGACAAGGTGCTCAGCCACAAGGGCTATTCGACGCTGCTCGTGCTCACGGTCGGCATCGTGGTGGTGGGCCTGTTCGACGTGATCCTGCAGTATCTGCGCACCTATGCGCTGACCCACACCACCAACCGCATCGACGTCGAGCTCGGCCAGCGCCTGTTCCGCCACTTGCTGCACCTGCCGCTCGCCTATTTCGAGACGCGCGCCGCCGGCCAGACCGTGGCGCGCGTCCGCGAACTCGAGAACATCCGCGCCTTCCTGACCGGCCAGGGCCTGTTCTCGGCCCTCGACCTCGTCTTCACCTTCGTGTTCATCGCGGTGCTGTTCGCCTACTCCTGGAAGCTCAGCATCGTGGTGGTGCTGTCGATCCCCATCTACATGATCGTGGCGCTGTGCTTCCGGCCGATCTTGCAGGAGACGGTCCGCGAGAAGTTCAACGCGAGTGCCGTGAACCAGCAGTTCCTGGTCGAGGCCGTCGTCGGCATCCAGACCGTGAAGGCCGCCGCCGTCGAGCCGCTGATGCAGGCGCAATGGGAGGAGCGCCTCGCCGCCTACGTCCAGCGGTCCTTCGGCGTCACCGTCATCTCGGCCATCGCCCAGAACGGCGTGACCTACATCAGCCGGGTGACGACCGCGCTGCTGATGCTGTTCGGCGCCAAGGCGGTGATCGACGGGGAACTGTCGATCGGCGCGCTCGTGGCCTTCAACATGATCGCCGGCCAGGTGACGGCGCCGGTGCTGCGCCTGAGCCAGCTCTACCAGGACTTCCAGCAGGTGCAGATCTCGGTCGAGCGCCTGGGCGACGTGCTGAACGCGCCGGCCGAACCCGCGATCCCGGCCCGGACCGTGCTGCCGCCGCCGCGCGGGCTGATCGAACTCCGCAACGTCACCTTCCGCTACCGTCCGGCCAGCAACGATGTCGTCAAGGGTGTCGACCTCGTCATCCGCCCCGGCGAGGTGGTGGGCATCGTGGGCCCGTCGGGCTCGGGCAAGTCGACGCTGACCAAGCTGATCCAGCGGCTCTACATGCCCCAGGACGGCCAGATCCTGCTCGACGGCGCCGACCTCACCCAGGTCGACCCGGCCTGGCTGCGCACCAACATCGGCGTGGTGCTGCAGGAGAACCTGCTGTTCAACCGCACCATCCACGAGAACATCGCCTTCGCGGCGCCCGCCATGCCGCGCGCCCAGGTGATCGCCATCGCCAAACTGTCGGGCGCCGACGAGTTCATCGCCCGCCTGCCGGCCGGCTACGACACGCTGATCGAGGAGCGCGGCGCCAACCTCAGCGGTGGCCAGCGCCAGCGCATCGCCATCGCGCGGGCGCTCGCCACCAACCCGCCGATCCTGATCTTCGACGAGGCGACCTCGGCACTCGACTACGAGAGCGAGCGGGTGATCCAGACCAACATGCGCCAGATCGTGCGCAACCGCACCGTCATCATCATCGCCCACCGCCTCGCGGCCGTGCGGCCCTGCGACCGGATCATCGGCATGGAGGACGGCCGCGTGATCGAGAACGGTGCCCACGACGAACTGGTGACCCGCCAGGGTGGCCTCTACCGCAAGCTCTGGACCCTGCAGAACGAACAGGTGCAGGCATGACCACGCTGCCGATCGCCGTGAAACCCCGCCATCAGCCCGTGCCGCCGCGCATCAGGCTCGCCCACGGCGACCACGCGTTCCTGCCCGCCGCGCTGGAGATCCTGGAGACGCCGCTCTCGCCGGTGCGGAGCGGCATGATCCTGACCATCTGCGCCTTCGTGGTGGCGGCGCTGGCCTGGTCCTGGTTCGGGCGGGTTGACATCATCGCCACCGCCCAGGGCAAGATCCAGCCCGTCGGCCGCACCAAGACCGTGCAGCCGCTCGAGACCGGCAAGGTCCTGTCGATCGCCGTTCAGAACGGTGCCCATGTCCAGGCCGGCGAGGTCCTGGTCACGCTCGACCCCGGCGAGGCCCGGGCCGACGAAGCCACGCTGGTGGCCGACATCGATGCCGAGCGGGCCGAGGTGCTGCGCCGGACCACCGCCCTGACCCTGGCCTCCAGACGCGCCCTCGGGCCGGTCTCGCAGGTCCCCTTCCCGCCCGCGATGCCGGCCCCGATCGCGGCGCGCGAGCAGCGCGTGCTGGCGCAGGACATGGCCCAGCTCGCCGCGACGGTGGCGAGCCTCGACGGGCAGGCCAAGGAGAAGAGCGCCGAGCGGCAGCGGCTGAAGAGCACCATCGACGCCCAGCAGGTCCTGGTGGCGACGCTGAAGGAACGGGTCGACATGCGCCAGACGCTGGAGGCGTCCCGCTCCGAGTCGCGCGCCAAGGTCATCGACGCGCTCGAACTGATGCAGACCCAGCAGGCGACCCTGGCCTCCGAACAGGGCCAGGTCGGCGAGATCGAGGCCAACCTCGCCCGGCTCGGGCGCGACATCGAGAAGAGCTACGCGACCTTCGCGGCCGAGAACGCCCAGAAGCTCGCCGATACCGAGCGCCTCATGGACGAGAACACCGAGAAGCTCGCCAAGGCCCGCGTCAAGACGGCCGACATGGTGCTGCGCAGCCCCATCGACGGCATGGTGGCGGGGTCGGTCGTGACCTCCGTGGGCCAGGTCGTGACGGTGGGCGAACAGCTGATGCAGGTCGTCCCCGCCGAGACCGCGCTCGAGATCGAGTGCTACCTGCCGAACGCCGACGTCGGCTTCGTCCACAAGGACCAGCAGGCCGTGGTGAAGGTCGAGAGCTTCCCCTTCACCGACTACGGCACCCTCGACGCCGAGGTGGTGCGCGTCGCCCACGACGCCATCCCGCTGCCCGACGCCGACCAGCGCGAGCAGAACCCCGCGGCCGCCTCCAGGGACACCGGCATGTTCGGCGGCGCCCAGCGCGTCCAGAACCTCGTCTATCCCGTGACGCTCCACATGCACCGCACCTCGATGGCGTCCGACGGGGCGGAGGTGCCGCTGGTGCCCGGCATGGCGGTCACGGTGGAGATCAAGACCGGCACGCGCCGCATCCTGTCCTACCTGTTCTCGCCTCTCGTCCAGGTCGCCACGACCGCGCTGCGCGAACGCTGATCCGGCTCCGGAGCGCGCCCCGGGAGAAGCCTCGCCGGGCGCCGCTCCGTCCGCCTCTGCCTTTGCAGGCCGACACGACGGGACGGCGCCGCCGGTCACATCTGCAGATAGGCCGGATCGAAACCCGCCACCGCCTCCATGGCGGAGACATCCAGGAACGAGATCCGGTTCGTCGAGAGTTCGATCAACCCGGTCCTGCGCAGTTGCTGGAGGACACGGTTGACGTGCACGGTCGACAGCCCCATGAGGTCGCCGAGTTCCGTCTGGGTGAGCCGCAGCTCGAACGTATCGCCGGTGGTCAGGCCGACCGCGCTGAGGCGCGCCCGGAACTCGCACAAAAGGTGCGCGACCCGCTCCAGCGCACTGCGGCAGCCCATGCCGACCAGCCACTCGCGGGAGATCGCCTCGTCCCGCAGAAGCCGGCGCCACAGAGCCCGGGCCAGCCCGGGGTCGGCGGTCGTGAGGTCCGCGACCTTGATCGCCGGGATCTCGCCGAGGACGCAGCGCGTCAACGCACCGACGCCGTAGTCGGCCCGTCCCCGCATGACGGCCTCGAGGTCGCAGACGTCGCCCGGCATGAGAACGGCCGTGATCTGGCGGCGTCCGTCGTTCAGCAGCCTGTAGCGGTAGGTGTGACCCTCGAGGACGACATGTGCCACGGTCGGCACCTCGCCCTGACGCAGGATGTCGGATCGCGATTCGGCAACCTTCTCCTGGACCACCGCCTCCAGCACGGGGTCGATGGGGTCCAGCTTCGCCCGGAGCAGCCGATCCGGTCGGTTTGCAGGTTGCCTGATGAGCATCCCCGAGGCCCTCTGAATCGCGGAACACGATAAAGGTGGAGGACGGTCGCCCGCTCCACCGCACACCGGACAGTCGTCGCCTATCACTTGTTAATCGATCTGAGCTTCTCCATTTTAGCCCGCGAATAATTAAAACAATGCGCAATCCCTAGAGATCTCACGCCCTCATCATGATTAGGATCTGCAAATCGATAAATCAGAACTGACGATCCGAATGCTCACCGGCAGCAGGATGGCGACGCACTGGCTAATGATCGATCCCTGATCGGCCCGAAGACGGAGCGTGTTGACGTCATCGGCAATGACGCAGCGTCTTCCGGATCGATATGCTTGGAGGTGACGGTCACTGTCCGACCGCGCGCACTCCTGCGGGCGGCGTCTCGCAGCGCTGGATGCGAGGCGGATCAGTGGAGCGCCATCCGGTCCGAGGTCACGGACCGCGCCTCGACCACATCCCCCGGCTCGAGCGGGGTCGCCTCGTCGATCACCGCGTGGGTCTCTTCCCGGCCGCCGGCGCGGAACAGGGAGAACACGTAGGGCGTGGGCGTCGCGTCGCTCGGCACGCGGCCCAGGACCTGGGCCTTGACGCGCGCGGCGGCGAGGCGCACCCGGGCGCTCTCCAGCGCGGCATGGGCGGCCGCGAGATCGGCCAGGGCCGCCGCGCGGCGCTCCGCCTCGCGCCGCGCGACGCTCTCGCCGATCTCGCCGCGCGCGAGTTTCAGGCGCAGCAGCTCGGCCTGGGTCTGCAGGTTGCGCGTCGAGGCCAGGAGGACGGCGCGGCGTGCGTCGTTGACCCGCGTACTGGTGACGTCGCCGCGGCTCTTCAGATCGAGCAGGGCGTGGAGTTCCTCCGTGTCGGCGGCGGTCCCCTTCTCCTCCTCCTCCTTCTGCCGCGAGACCGTGACGATGGTCGCCTCGATGTCGGTGACCGCCTGGTCGGCGACGGCCCGGGCGCGTTGGCCCTCGTCACGCCATGCCTTGAGGGCCTTGGCCTCGTCGTCGATGATGGCCGAGAGGGCTCCCTCCTTCAGCGCGAGCCCGCTCAACTCGGCGCGGTCGAGAGGATCGGCCTCGCCCAAGGCCGACCTCAGGCGCCAGATCCTGGCGCGCGCCAGCGCGAGGTCGAGCGAGGCCATCCGCGAATCGGCATCGGCCTCGATCCCGAGCCGCGGATCGAGACCGGTCTTCGGCGCCCCGAGTCCGCCGGCGACCGCCAGCGCTTGGCGAAGCGTCATGCCGATCTTGTAGGGCACCTCTCCGGGGCGGCCGACCTCCCCCGACAGGTAGACGGGCCGATAGGCCGCCACCGTCACCGACACCTCGTCGGGCTCGACCGTGACGACGCCCTGCCGGCCTTCGCTCGGGCTCCTGCGGAAGGCCGCCACCGCCATGGCGCGCCGCACCGCGGCCTGGGCGTCCTTGGGTGTCAGCCCGCCCACCACGACGGCCCCGCCCTCGTCGAGGTCGAGGGTGCCGTCCGCCGCGACGGTGGCGTGGACGCGCAGGTCGGGATAGCGGGCGACGTTGACGTCGATGATGTCGCCCGGGCCGATCCGCACTTCAGCCCGTGCCGCCGGGCACAGACACAGGAGGGCCGTGCCGACGCAGAGGGCCAGGCGGGAGAGACGGCACGCCAGCGCGCGGGCCTCCGTCATGGCAGGCTCCCCTCGCTCGCGGCTTCGTCCCGCGCCAGCGTCTTCAGGCCGCCGGCGCCGGCGCGGCGGTTCTCGATGCCGGCATTGTGGCGGGCGAAGACCTCTCGCAGGCCGGGATCGCCGGCGAGGGACTGGTCGCCGCGCTGCGCTCCCCAGCTGTAGGCATAGTCGAAGGCGGGGTGCGGCACCAAGGCGTTCCACCGGTCCAGCAGGCCGATGGCGTCCGCGGGGCTCGGCATCGCGTAGCGCTCGCCCCCGTCGGTGCTCCACTCGCCGCCCCCGAAAGTCTGGAAGATCGGGACGATCGCGTCCCGGTCGATCCCGACGGCGTCGGCGGCCGCGACGAAGCGGTCGACCGTCGCGAGGTCGCAGGACTTGCCCTGCCCGACACAGGGATAGGGCGCGATGCCGAAGAGGTCGACGTGGCTGTTCGCCATCGTGTAGCCGCCGGCGTAGGACGGCGTCGCCAGCGTGCCCTCGTTCATGAGGGCGACGAAGGTCCTGGAGGCCGGAGAGCGCGCCTTGATCCAATCGGCCTCCGCGGCGAGGTGCTCGGGCGCGCAGCGCGTGTGCCACAGCCCGCGCGGGTCGGGATCGTCCATGAGGTAGAAACCCCACACGCGCGATTGGCCCAGGAAGGGCGTCACGCGGGCCGTGAAGGCGGGCGTGACGCCCTCGCAGAGGCCGACCCAGACGAGCGCCTTCACGCCGTCCGGCAGGCCCTTGAGCTGTGCGGGCGTGCCGACGTCGGCGAGGTTGAACCCGACCTCGGCCGGCGTGTAACGCCCGGCTCGGTCGAAGTTCGCCTGGGCGGCATAGTGCAGGACGCGCCGGCCGGCCGCGGGCGTGACGGAGGCGGAGGCGGCGTCGAGAGACGGCCCGGGATCGGCGTCGTCGCGGGCGTTGAGCGCCAGGGGCACCAGGATCACGGCGAGGGGGGCGAGGCCGATCGCGAGACCCGCCGCGATCCAGGACGCGATGCGCTGACGCGGCGCTCGGGCGAGCGGCCGGGCGGGCATCGTGGCGGCGCGGGAACGCACGGCCGACAGGGCCCTGCGGAGGGCGGCGCTGACCGCGCCCTCGTCGGTCCCCTCGACGGTCAGCAGTTCATGACGGCATGCCCCGAGCCGCGACTTGATCACCTCCTGGAGCCGGACGCCGCCGGAGAAGGAATGGGCGTCGAGCTCGAAGAGCCGCTCGAGGGGTCCCTGACAGGCCAGCCGGATTTCGAGCCGCTTCTTGAGGACCTCGGGAGACGCCTCGACGGCGACGACGAGGTCGGGTCCCGGCAGCAGGGCGAGGGCCCGGGCGATCACGTCGGGGTCGACGACGCCGGCGCGGTCCGCCAGCGAGTAGACGGTCTGGATATAGGCCTGGTCGAAGATCGTGACGCGCGGCGACCGCTGGGCGCGGCGCCAGGAATGGTCGAGACGCACGAGGTACTGGCCGATGCGGAGCGAGCGGAACCAGCTCCGCTGCGGGAACAGCGTCAGCAGCCGGAAGGCCAGGACGATGCCGAAGCCGATCCGCCCCGTCAGGGCGGCGCGGAGGAGCTGGCGGGCGGGACGCAGCAGCCGGCGCAGCGGCGCGGCCCGGCGCCCCAGCAGCCCGCCGCCCTCGGCGGGACGTTGGCTGAGGACCAGCTTCACCGGATGGCCGGCCGCGTCGAGGTCGGCGGCCATGCGGTGGCTGAACGTCGACTTGCCGGACCCGGGCGGTCCGAAGAGTTCGATGATCATGAGCTGTACCCCTTCCTCATACGCACGCGGGTTCTAGAGAGCGTCCCAGACGGCCCGCCTGACGGCGGCGACGACGTCCGGGAGAGACTGCTCGGCGTCGATGGCGACGACGGTGGCGCCCGGGAACGCCAGGGCGTCGAACTCGGCGATCCGCCGGACGATCACCGCCGGATCCATGGTGGGTTCGCGCGCCATCGCGGTCGCGGCGGTCACGACGAGCTTCACGACGAGGTCCGGGGGCAGTGCGCCCGCTCTGGCATAGGTTTCGGCCTCGAAGCGCCGGAGGACCGCCGGTACGCGCCGGATCCGGTGCAGCAGCGGACCGTCGTTGAAGCTCGCGATCTCGTTCTGGGGGTAGCGATCGGCGACGACGACGAGGCCGCGGCCGGCGGCCCGGCGGGCGCGGACGAGCTTGCCGCGCTTCTCGATCGCGACGGCGGTGGCCCAGACCGTCATGGCCAAGCCGTAGCCGAGACCGGCGGGGCGGCCCGTGACCTGACCGTGCGAGGACCCTTGGGGCTTTTTGCGGAACAAAAGGTCCGCGAGGGGCACCAGCGCCTTGAAGGGCGCCAGCAGGAGGGAGGGGCGGCCGTCGCCGGTGCCGAAATAGACCGGCATCACGTCGACCTCGGCGCCGAGCCAGCGGCGCAGCATCGATACCGCCGTGCTCTTGCCGCTGCCGTCGAGGCCGACCACCGCGACCACCAACCCGCCGCCGGGCGCACGGCGGTGCCAGGGGCGGGGCGCATGAAGGTGGTCGCGGTTGAGGCGGCCGGCCCAGCCGAGGGCGACCCGGCACGCGTTGCGCAGGACGCCCTCCGCGCCGCCGTAGAGGCGGTGGTCCGACAGGGTCCGGCGCAGGGCCTTGGCCCAGGAGCGGCGCTGCGCCAGCGGGTCGAGCGCAAAGAGCACCGCCGCGAGGTCCGTGCCGAGCGATGGGCCGAGGAGCCGGCACGCCAGGGACAGGACCTCGTCGGGCGTGGTGCGGACCTGCGCCAGCGCGATGTCGCCGCGGAACCGCGCCATCGTGCCGGCCCAGCGGCGGCGAGCCACCGGATCCGCGCGGTTCATCTCGAGCGCCGCCCGGACGAAGAGCATCAGCAGGTCCGCCGCGGGGTCGAGGACGCGGAGGGAGCCGGCGTCCGAGGGAACGGCCCGCTCGAGGAGGACCGTCTCCCAAGGCAGCCGAAGGCTCTTCAGGAGCCGGGTCCCGACCACCAGCCTCGCATGGAGGTGGACGTGGACGAGGCGGCCCGTCCCGGGGTCGAAGCCGACATGGCTCACGATCGCGGGGTGATCGCGGCCCGCGACCGTCGGGAACGGCTTGAAGCCGTTCGCCAGGAGCACCGCCGCGATGCGGTGCTGGTCGGCCCGGGCGACGAGCAGATCCAAGTCCTTGTCGCCCGCGAGAGCCCGGGCGGCGCCCGCCGACGACGACCAGTAGCAGGCGGCGATGCCCGTCACGGGCGATGGCATCGACGAGGTTCGACAGGACGCCGAGAGGCACCGGCCGGCCCGGCGCGAAGGCCGACGCCGGGCTGTCCACGTCGATCCCGACGATGCTCCTGGCGTCGGACGGCGCGAGGCGCAGCGCCGCCGTTCCGGTTGCGATGGCGCTCATGCTCTCCTCCCAAAACGGTACAGGGCTTCGGCGCTGTCGCCGAAGCGGTAACGGGCGTGGCGCCTGAGTTCGACGTCCGTCAGCACGCCGACGACCCGGGCCAGCGGACGGTCGTCGCGGGCCGCCAGCGCCAGCGCCACGGCTTCGGCGGCGAAGTCGCGCCGGGTCCGGCCCCACCGGACGACGACGAGGACGCGGTCCGCGGCCTCGCTCAGGGCCGCGGCCTCGGGTCCGCACAGGAGGGACGAGCCGACGATGATGATCCGCTCGTAACGGCGCCCGAGCGTGTCGAGCAGCTCGGAGAAGGCGGGGCCGGCGAGGCGCATCATGGCGGTGCGGTTCGCCGTGCCGGGGCCGATCCGGTCGAACCCGTCGAGGGACTCGATGACCGAGTCGATCGTCGCCTGCCCGGACGCGACGTCGCAGACCCCCGGCCGCCATTCCGTGGCCGGTCCCCTCCGGCGGCGGGCCGGCACGAGGTCGACGATCAGGGTGCGCTGGCCCAGGGCGGCGGCGGCGGCGGCGAGCGCCAGCGCCAGGCGCTCCTGGCCCTCTCCCGGCAGCGTGGCGGTGACGAACAGCGACTGCGGCCCGCCCGGCGTGCCGAGGCCCTGGGCATGGGCCAGGGCGTCGATGCTCGACGCGAAGGGCGAACGGGCGGCCTCGATCAGCCTGACGATCGCGGCGCGGCGGGTCCGCGGCACGAGGGCGGCGCAGGGGACCCCGAGGTAGCCCTCGACATCGGACGCGCAGCGCAGGGTCCGGTCGGCCCGTTCGATGGCCAGGGCGAGGAAACCGCCCAGGATCGCGAAGGCGACGAAGCCCGGCAGGGCGAGCAGCGGAGGGCTGCCGGTCGCCGGGCGGGTCGGCGCCGTCGCGGGCGACAGCAGCGCGACCTCCGCGCCGCTCGGCCCGTCGCGGCGCCGAGCGTCGCGCACCCGCACCGCCTCCTTCAGAAGCGCTTCGGCCTCGTTGCGATGACGCTGGGCGGACAGGATGGCGTCGCTCGGCGCCGACGGCGGGACTGCGTCGAGCTCCGCCACGGCGGCGGCGAGACGCTGGGCACGCCGCGCCGCCTCGCGCTCGAGGGCGACGAGGTCGCGTCCTTCCTCGCCGGCGACGTAGAGCGACGCGGCCTTGTTGGCCACCAGCGCCGCCAGAGCGGCGGTGTGGGAGGTGAAGCTGATCGAGACCACGCGGGAATGCATTTCCTGCTGCACCTTCAGGCGCTTCTCGAGTTCCGTGGCAGAGAGCTCGGCTTCGGCCCCCGCCGGCGGCGGGTTGAAGCTGGCCGACAAGGCCGCGAGGGCGGACGGCGACAGCAGGCTCGTGACGTGGGTCTCGATCACCATCTGCTCGTCGCCGGACGGATCGGCCCGTCCGGGCGTGCCGGGGGTGGCCGCCACGATGATGAGGGCGCGTGCGACGAAGCTCTGGAGATAGGTTCCGGCCGCGAGGGCAATGCCGGCGCCCAGGAGACCCGTGGCGACCACGAGCAGCAGGTGGCGGCGCAGGATCCCGGCGACGGAGGCCACCGTCGGCGCGGGGACGTCCCGGCGCGCCGCAGCGGCAGGCGGAGGCTGGAAGACCGGCTCGTCGCGATGGTTGCGGTGGGGCGTTGAGACCTGGAGCATGGTCAGCACCGTCGCTCGGATCGCGGGCCCGAGCCCTCGGCGCGATGCGCCTCGCCGATGGCGAGGCCGAGCGCGAGGGTGAACCACACCGCGGGATGGCGGGTCACGACGTGGAAGCTGCCGAAGAGCAGCATGCCGACGATGGAGGCCAGCAGCGTCCAGTCGCGGGAGCGCCACAGACCGAACAGCACCGTCGCCACCACGCCGAGGAAGGCCAAGACCGCGAAGGCGCCGCCCTGCAGGAAGAGTTCGAGGACGGAGTTGTGGGACTCGAAGTTGGGCGCCATGCCGGGTACCGGATGCTGGACGTTGATCGGCTCGGCGTCGGACCCCGAGCGCGCCTCGAGCAGGATCCGCGGGATCGGCAGGTGCGGTCCGGGACCCAGGCCCAGGAAGCCCGACGCGACGCCGCGCGAGACGGCGCCGCGCCAGAGCTCGAGGCGGACCTCGGCCTCGTCGCTCGTGTTGGCGCCGTCGCGGCTGAGCCCGAGGCTCGCCAGCGGCGAGGTCGGAAGGGTGCCGGCGAAGGGAAGCGCCACGGCGAGGATCAGCGGAAGGCCGATGAGGGCGGCGACGGCCGTCAGCCGCCGGGGCAGCGGCGTCAGCGGACCGGCGAGCGCCGCGACGGAGCCGAAGACCGTGCCCACCGCCACCGCCACCGCGGCCGCCAGGTTGAACGCGTTGGTCTTGGTGAGGAGGCCGGCGGCGAAGGCCGCCGCCGCCGTGGCGATGCAGGCCGCCCGGCGCCAGCCGGCCGCGCGCCGCGCCGCCTCGAGGCCCAGTGCCGCCGTGAGGAGGCAGGCGAGTGCCATCTGGTTCGGGTTCGAGGCCCAGCCCCGGAACCGGTCCCAGTACCAGGGATCGACGCCGGGGACCGGGGCGAGCCCCGCGGCGCCCAGGAGCTGGAGGCCGACGAGCGGCCCCGCAACGGCCGCCATGCCGAGGAGAACGCGTGTCAGCCGGGCCTCGGGATCCGGCCCGCGGCCGAGCAGGAGCCCCAGCCCGGCGAGCAGCGGCAGCGTCATAGCATCATGGAGGACGAGGCCGCCGTCCCGGAGATCGCCAAGCACCCCCCCGGCCGCGAAGCCGACCAGTTCGGCGGCCGTCAGCGCCGACCAGAAGACCGCGAAGGTCCAGACGACGCGCGTCGTGCGGGCCTCCGGGTCCGTGAGCACCTGGACGAGCTCGCCGGCGAGCCCGGCGAGGAGGCAGAGTTCGCCCGGGCCGATCGGCAGGGCATCGGCCCGGAGCTGCGTGGCGAAGGACAGGACGAGCCCGGCGCCCAGCAGGATGTCCGACCAGCGCGGAACGAAGGCGCCCGTCCGGGACCCCGCTCTCACGCCGAGGCTCCGAGATCGGATGGCGGGATCCTGCCGCCGATGTCGCGGTAGAGGGCTGCGTAGCCGTCGGCCACGGCGGCGAGGCTGTAGGTTTCCCGGATGGGAGCTTCCGCCACCGCCGCCATGCGCCGGGCGAGGCCGCGGTCGTCGAGGAGTTCGACGATGCCGCGGGCGAGCCGGGTGGCATCCCCCGCCGGAACGACGCGGCCGTTGCGCCCGTCCTCGACCACGACGCGGCAGCCGGGCATGTCGCTGGTGACGATCGGCACGCCGGCCAGGGCCGCCTCGCAGAGGGCGCGCGGGATGCCCTCCCGGTACTGCGTGGGGAAGGCGAAGACGTCGGCCACGCCGAGCAGCGAGGGCACGTCGGGGCGCGGTCCCGTGGCGATGACGTAGGGCGCGTGTGCGGCGATCTCGCTCGCCGGGATGGCGTTAGGGCCCTCGCTGTCGCGGGGTCCGACCAGCACGAAGCGCACGTCGGGATGGGTGCGGTGCACCAGCGCGGCGGCGGAGAGCAGCGTGCCGATGCCCTTCTGCCGGGTCATCCGGGTGACCGTCATGACGACGGGGGCGTCACCGAGCCCGAGCTCGCGGCGCAGCACCGCCGGGGAGGCGCCGGCGGCCCGGGCCGCCTCGAAGCCGCCGACGTCGATGCCGGCGCCCGGGATGATGGAGCCGCCGCCGGCGCCGATCATCCCCCCGGCCGCGAAGAAGGCCATGTCCTCGGCGTGTTCGAAGACTTCGGCATGGGTGGCGCGGCAGGCGCGTCGATGCAGCGCCCGATAGATGGGGCGCAACGCCATCGCCTGGGGCGACGTGGAGGCATAGAGCCAGCCGCGCCCGTTGATGGTGCGCACCAGGCGGGGCCCGCCCGGTGCCGCACCCTTGAGCGCCAGCGGGACCAGGATGTTGAGCTTGGTGTCGAAGCACTGGACGACGTCGGGCTTGACGGCGGCGACGAGGGAGCGGATCGCGCCGAGTGCGCGCCAATCCGCCAGGGGGTTGACGAAACGCGCGAAGCCGAACCCGCGGTAGGGGACGCCGGCCCGCAGGAAGGGGGCGGAGGAGCCGGTGCCGGCCGCCGTCACCCTGAGGCCGCGCCGTTGCAGGGCCAGCATGAAGGGCAGGCGGAGGTCGTGGTCCTCGCCGCCGACCACGAGGACGTGGAGGTCCTTGGCCGATCCGGTTTCGTCGTTGGCCGGGACGCCCAGGGTCGCCGCCGGGGGAAGCCGGCCGCCGCCGGCCGCTGTGGCCGAGCCGGTGTCGCGGGCCACGCGGGCCGTGCCGAGCGGGCTCATGCGGCCCTCCCGAACGGCGCGGGATGGGGTGCGGGAGCCTCGACCTGGGACAAGGCGCCGAAGCCGGCGGGGATCGCGAGGCGGCGTCGGTCGAGCGCCGCCGGGATCCGGCCCGTGACCAGGAGGATGGCGGTCGCCGCGATGATCCTGAGATCGTTGGCGAAGCCCAGCTCGCCGAGGTAGCGCTCGTAGTAGCCGTATTTGATCGGAATGATCACCTCGCGGTAGTAGGTCTCCGGATCCGGCGCGGCGGCCAGCAGGACGCCTTCGTCGCGGAACAGGATCGAGGCATCGTCGGTCAGGCCGGGCCGCACGCTGGTGATGACGGCGACATGCTCGGCCCCGTGCTGCGCCATCAGCTCGGGCACCTCCGGGCGGGGGCCGACGAGCGACATGTGTCCGTCGAGGATGTCGAGGAGCTGGGGCAGTTCGTCGAGCTTGTGGCGGCGCAACACGGCACCGATCCGGGTGATGCGCGGGTCCCGGCCGACCGTGAGCTTGCCGCCGATCGACGGCGCTCCGACCACCATGGTGCGGAACTTGTGGATCGCGAAGGGGACGCCGCCCCGCCCGACCCGCATCTGCCGGAACAGGACGGGACCGCCGTCCTCCAGAGCGGATCGCGACGGCGATGAGGGCGAGAAGCGGCGACAGCACGATCAGGGCGAGGGTCGCGGCGACGAGATCGAACGCACGCTTGAGCGCCAGGCTCGACCGGGTCGGGCCCCGCCGCGGCCCGCCCGGACCGGTGGGCTTGCGCGCCGGTCCGGTCGGCCCCGCCGCGGGGGAGCGATCCGGCGCGGACCACACGAAGCCGTCGTCGCCGGGATCGGGACGCGACATGAGGAGCACGAAGACGGAGGCGCCCAGGCACAGAGGCAGGAGGACCAGCCAGGCGAGCGCCGTGCCGGCGATCTCGGCCAGGACGTCGCCCGGGTGGTGGACTTTCAGGGGCGGCCCGTGACGCCGGGGCATCGCGGTGCGGCGGAAGGTCGGGAGGCAGGGCAGGGACAGGACCATCGCGTCACCCCAGGATCGCGTGAAGGGCGTCCGACACGGTGTCGACTTCGGCGTCGGTCATGTCGGGGTAGAGCGGCAGCGACAGCGCGCCCGCGAAATAGCGGTCGGCACCGGGGAAGCACCGCCCCCCGTCCACGCCGCAGGTCTTCCACAGGCTCATCTGGTGCAGGGGGCGGTAGTGCACCGAGGTGCCGATGGCGCGAGCCGACAAGCCGTCGATGATGGCCTGGCGATCGAAGCGCGCCGTCTCGTGCACCCGGACGGGGAAGATGTGCCAGGCATGGAGGTCGCCCGCCTCGGCCTCGGGCGGCAGGTCCAACGGAAGGTCGGCGAGCAGGCTGCGATAGCGGTCGGCCACCCGCTGCCGCGCCGCCTGAAGCGGCATGACCCGGGCGAGCTGGGCGATGCCGAGCGCCGCCGCGACGTCGGTGAGGTTGTACTTGAACCCGGGCTCGATCACGTCGTAGGCCCAGGACGCTCCGACCTTGCGGAACCGGTCGTAGGCGTCGCGGTCGATGCCGTGGCAGCGCATGGTGCGGGCCCGGGCGGCGACGCGAGGGTCGCGCGTCGCCAGCATGCCGCCCTCCCCCGTGGTCAGCGTCTTGTTGGCGTAGAAGCTGAAGACGCAGGCTGACGATTGTCCCGCCCCGATCGCCAGGCCTTCGGAGCGCGTCGGCAAGGCATGGGCGGCGTCCTCGATCACCTTGAGGCCGTGGCGACGGGCGAAGGCCCACACCTCTCCCATCGGGCAGGCACGGCCGCCGAAATGCACCGGGATCACGGCGCGGGTGCGGGCCGTCACGGCCCGCTCCGCCGCGGCGAGGTCGATCGACAGGGTGGCGGGGTCGATGTCGACGAGGACCACCCTCGCGCCGAGATGGAGCACCACTTCGGCGGTCGCCGTGAAGGTCAGCGTCGGCACGATGACCTCGTCGCCCGGACCGATGCCGCAGGCTTCGAGGGCCAGGTGAAGCCCCGCCGTGGCGGAATTGACCGCGACCGTCTCGACGTCCGGCCCCAGGAAGGCCGCGAAGGCTTCCTCGAACTCGCGCACCCGTGGCCCGGTGGTGAGCCAGCCGCCGCGCAGGACGTCGAGGACGCCCTGGATCTCGGCTTCGCCGATGGCCGGCTTGAAGAAGGGGATCGTGGGCCTGAAGTACGGAATCGTCATTGCAGACCTCACCGTCGTTGGATGGTCGTTGCGGCAAGGTGAGCACGACGCCGACGCCCTCGATATTCACCAGAAGGGCGTAGTGCCGTTCCCGTCATGGGGAGGATGGGGAGATCATCCGATGGAGGGATGGCACCCCGCGTCCGGTCCTAAGCCCCTCCCCCGTTTTGCCGGATGGCGGACGGGGGTGCCCCGCTCCTAGGCTCGACCCACGACTCCGCTCCCGAGGAGCGGGCTTTCAGGAGAACAGCCTCGTGTTCCACCCTCGCATCGCCCAAGCCCTTTCGCTCGTCCCGCCGACGCACGACGCCCCTGTCGACGTTCAGGAGGGGATCGCGGCCGTGACGGGCCGCCGGATCCTCGTCACCGGTGCGGGAGGCTCGATCGGGTCCGAACTCGTGCGCCAGATCGCGCGGGCCCGCCCGGCGCATCTGACGCTGGTCGATTCCTGCGAGGTGAACCTCTACGAGATCGACCTCGCCCTGCAGGCCATGAAGCCGAAGACGCGCTGGCAGCCGTGCATCGGCGACGTCCGCGACGCCGACGGCATGCGCCACGTCATCGTCCGCGAGCGGCCCGACATCGTCTTCCATGCCGCGGCGCTGAAACACGTCCCCTTGCTCGAGGGGGGTCACAACCTCATCGAGGCGGTCCGGACCAACGTCCTCGGCACGCGGGTCGTGTGCGACCTGTGCGCCGGCCGCGGCATCGACCTCGTGCTGGTGTCGACCGACAAGGCCGTCAACCCGTCCTGCGGGATGGGACTGACCAAGCGGGTCGCCGAGATCTATGTCCACGAAGTGGCGCGCCGCCACCCCGAGGCCCGCATCGGCCAGGTCCGGTTCGGCAACGTGCTGGGCTCCTCGGGATCGGTCGTCCCGCTGTTCCGGCGCCAGATCCGCGAGGGCGGTCCCGTCACCGTCACGCATCCCGAGATGACCCGCTACCTCATGACCATCGAGGAGGCCGCGGCCCTGACGCTGGCGGCCGCCGGCCTCGATCAGGGCGGCTACGCCCTCTACGTTCTCGACATGGGCGAGCCCGTCAACATCCTCGAACTCGCCCAGCGCATGATCGCGGCCGCCGGCGTGGCGATCCCGATCTGCATCGTGGGCGCGCGGCCGGGCGAGAAGCTCCGCGAGGAACTGACCTATCCTTGGGAGATCCTGCGGGAAACCTCGGTGCCGGGCGTCCGTGTCGCCACGCCGGCATTCGACCCGACGCCGCGCACCCGCCTCATCGACGAGCTCCTGATCGCGGCGGCGGCACGGCGGGCGGGAGACGTGCGCCAGGCGCTGCTCAGCATCGTGCCGGAGTTCGAGAGCCACGCGGTGTCGCGCCGTGGCGTCGCGCGGCTGTCCCGCTCGATCGCGGCCGGCCTCGCGCTCGGCTCGCCGATCCCCGCACCCGCTCTCGCCCCCGGCCACGCGTGAGGCTTCGGCGCCGGGCCGGCGGGGCGCCGGTGACGGGCGGCCTCCTCCGCCGCCTCGCGAGCCTGTCGGGCCTGACGCTGGCCGGACAGGCGACCTATCTCGTCGCGCTGCCGCTGGTGTCGCGGATGTTCACGCCCTCGGCACTCGGCCTGTTCACGCTGTATCTGTCGGCGGTGAACATCGCCGGCGTGGTCGTGGGTGGAAAGTTCGAGGCGGCGCTGTATGGCGAGGCCGATCACGCGGACCGTCGGCTGAGCCTGACGCTCGCCCTCGTCACGGGCATCGCCGCCTCGGCGGCACTCTCGGGGCTGATCCTCGTCTCGATCCGCTGGCTGCCGGGCGACCTCGGCGCCACGACGCGGGAGCTGCTCCCCATCCTTCCCCTCGGCTTCGCCTTGTCGGGCGCCTGGGCCGCCACGACCGCCTGGGCCGTGGTCGAGGGCGCCCTGCGCCCGCTGGCCTGGGCGCGCTTCGCCCAGCCCGCCATCCTGACGGCGCTGCAGCTCCTCGCCGGCGCCGCGAAGCTCCCGGCGATCTCGCTGATCCTGGCCCACCTGGCGAGCCATATCGTCTTCTCGGGCGTGATCCTGGTCTCGACCCTGTCCCGGCGCGACTGGGCGGCGCTGCTCGCCCCGGTCTGGCGCGATGTCTGGCGGCGCGCGGTCCGGGACCAGCGCTTTCCCCTCTACGCGGTCCCGGCGGTTCTCGTCCTGAGCCTCATCGGCAACGCACCGCCGCTGCTCATGGGCGCGTTCTTCGGCGCGGGTTTCGCGGGTCAGTACGGGGTCGCGTACCGCGTCGTGACCGGCCCCCTGGCGATTCTATGCCAGCCGCTCGGGCATCTGTTCCTGTCCGAAGCCACGAGGACCTTGCCGGAGCGGACGCGGGCCGTGGCGATGTTCGCGCTGGCGACCAGCGTGTTCTGCGTCGCGCTGCCCGTGCTGGCGTTCGGGCTCGCCGCCCCGACGCTCTGCCGCGTCCTGCTGGGTCCCGCCTGGGGACAGGCGGGCGCGATCATCGCCGCCCTCGCGTCGCTCGGGGCCGCGCAGGCGATCGCGGCACCCTTCGTCGAGGTGCCGGCCCTCATCCGCCGCCCGGACCTGCGGTTGAGCTTCGACCTCCTCCAGGGCGGGTTGTTCTTCGTCCCCCTCGGGCTCGGGCTGGCGAGAGGCTGGGACCCGCTCTCGACGATCTGGGTGATGGCCGCGGGGGGCGCCTTCGGCGCCTTGGTCACCGCGGCCCTGACGCTGCGCTGGCTGTTCCAGGCCACCGCCGCGAGCGCGGCGGAGCGCGCCCTCGGCGGGCCGGCTCAACCGCGGACCACCGCCCCGATCGGCACGCGCGCCGCGTGACGGGCCGTGAGGCCGGGACGGGTCTTCGTCCTGCAGGCACCTCCAGCCCGGCCGCGGTCTTGAAGCCGCGCGGGTAATCCTGAGTCGTGTGCACGGTCAGCGGAGCCTTGGAACGAGCGGCGATGGCGCGGGCCGGCGTGGGTGCCCGGGACAAGCCCGGGCATGACTATGGAGAGGGTGCAGAAGCGCCGGCGAAGAGGCGAATGAGGCATCCGAAACGGTCCACGCCCTCCACCGCCATGGCCGGGCTTGTCCCGGCCATGGCGGTGGAGAGGGTTGGACGGAGGCGGGGGCGGGACGAGGGCCTCAGGCGACGCTCCCGTTCCGACCGTTGAGCAGGAACGCCACATGGGTGCGGTTGCGGGCCTTGAGCTTGCGCATGATGTTGCGGACGTGGACCTTCACGGTCGATTCCGCCATCGACAGTTCATAGGCGATCAGCTTGTTCGACGCGCCCTTGAGCAGCGCGTTCAACACGTCGCCCTGCCGGCCGGTGAACCGGGCGACGTTGCCCACCACCGGGTCGGGAGCGAACCGACGGGCCACGGCCGTCGCCGGCACGAAGGTACCGCCCGCGAGCACGAGATCGAGCGCCTGCGCCAGGATGTTGAGCGGCAACGACATCGGGATATAGCCCCGGACACCGGCCTCGAACGCGTCGACCAGCGCGTCGGTCCCATCGTCGTCCGCCAGGAGAACGACGGGATGGCGGCCGCCATGCGCGGCCAGCAGGGCGGTCCACTCGCATCGCGCCGCGGCTGGGTCGCGGCCAGCGGTCGACAGGAGGACGAGGACGCTGGGGCCGGCCGGATCCAGGGTTTCGGCGAGCCATCCGGCCACCGACCGGTAATGGCGGACCTGGCCCTCGAAGCCGAGTTCGAGCAATCCGGAGACCAGGCAGTCCGCGAACAGGGACCGGGAGTCGATGATGGCGAGGCTGGCGGTGCGATGGAGCGCGACGGGGCCCGGCGCGAGGCGGCCCGCGGCGTCCGGGGCCTTCCACGGCGGCGGAAGACCGCTCGAAACGGCCTCGGGGACATCCAATCCTGCGCCTTGAACGAGCATGACACGCTCCCCCTTGAAAATCACAGTCGGGAGCCTAGGGACCTCTGGTCGAAGTCACAATTCAGTCACATGAATTAGTACCAAGCACTAGTACCCGTGAATCCGTGGTCGGCGTCCGGGGTCCGGCTCGGGCGCGGCGGGTCGCGGGACACGACGCTGAAGCCTCCGACCACGAGATCGAGCACGGCGACGAGGTCGTTGCCCGACACGGCGTCGTCGATCGCGGCGGCCACCAGGCCCTTGCTGACCTTCTCCATCCGCAGGCGCCAGCCGTTGTCGCTGAGCTCGACCACGGGCGACGGCGACCCGCTCCGGCGGATGCGGCGGACCGCGTCCTCGCGCCGCTTGGACCTGCCGCTGCCATGCACCACGAAGAGGCCGACCGTCGCGCTGTCGGCGGGCAGGTCGTCGTCGAGGTCGCCGGTCGCGACCCGCCCCGCGAGGCCGCTGCCGAGCAATGTCGCGGCGATTCCGTCGTTGGTCACCGCGTCGCCGAGGACGAGGACGTGGTCTACGTATCTCATGACCAAAACCGACTCATTTTAGAGGCGATATAAGTCGTAACCGTTTGACACACAAAAAACGAGGCGATAATTTGGCTCAATTCCGTACCAAATGGGTCATCACCCAATTGCCACCGGACCGGTCTTTGGTCCTGAAGCAGCTGAGCGAGCCACCTATCATAACTTTTGTTTAATTCGAGATTCGAGCGATCGTAAGCTTATACAGCGTTAGGGTACCTGCGTATCCGCTTGTTAACGGCAAACTGATCGCGGCACCCCAAGCTCACAAGAGGGTCCGATGTTGGAAACGATCTATAGCGGATCGAAGGGGCCGCCCACCGGCGTGGCGAAGCCGATAGCTCACCGATTCGCGGTGCCATTCGCCTGGACTCGCAAGCGAGTCGTCCTGCGAGTCTCGAAGTCTACGACACAGCGGGACGATCTCCCGGCGACCCTCCTCGGCGAGAAAGCAGAAGGCCAGAACCCCGCGATGGCGAGCCTCGGGGCGCGCCTGTTGGCCGGGCCGCCTCCCGGTCGCGCGCAGAGCGAGGTCGTGGCTCTGGTGGTCGACGACCATGCACTCTTCCGCGCCGGCCTGGCCGCGATGCTGCGCCGGGACTGCGCCTGCCGCGAGGTGCTCGAGGCGACCGACATGGAGGGGGCCATGGCGACCCTCGCGGCCCGGCCCGACATCACCCTCGCGACCTTCGACACCGCCATGCCGGTCCTCTCGTCGGTGCGCGACCTGACCCGCGTGCGTCACGCCTTCCCCAAGCTGCGGGTCGCGGTCGTCACCGAGGCGTCGCAGCGCGAAGAGATCCTGCTGGCGCTTTCGGCCGGGGCGCACGGCTACATCCTGAAGGGGTGGTCGTCCCAGCAGATCGGCGAGGCGATCAGATTCGTGATGACGGGCTGCGTGTCGGTGCCGAGCACCCTCGCCGACATCGGCCCGCCTCCGACCGGGACGATCCAGTACGCCCCGAGCGCACCGGCGCTGCACGAGCACAGAACCGACCGCCTCAGCGCCCGCCAGGCGGAGGTCCTCCGTCTCATCGTCGCCGGCAATTCCAACAAGGAGATCGCTCGCCGCCTCGGCCTCTCCGAACACACGGTCAAGATCCACGCGAGCGCCCTCTACCGCGCCATCGGGGTGCGCAACCGGGTCGCGGCAGCGGTCTTCGCCGAGGACCACCACGGCGGATGACACGGGACCGGTCGGTCATGGACCGTCGATGGGCGGTCCATGGGCGGTCCATGGGCCGTCCCACCGGAATGGCGGTTCGGTGAAGAGCGTGCGGCGTCGCCGAGGCGCAGCATCGCCAGGCCCCCGCGCGGCGAATCAGGAGAGCCGCTTCCGGCCTTAATCTATGGCATAGCCAAGCGACGCCATCACCGGCTCCAGGGTCCGGATCGCGCCCGCAAGGTGATGTCGGTAGGCGCGATGCCGCCCGATCGCCTCCGCATGGACCAACCGGCGCGTCGCCTCGGCCGACGGGGTGGCGGGGACCCTGGGATTGCGATGCGGCTCGGCACAGGCCGCGTCGTAGGGTTCGCCGACGTGGTCGAGGACAGCGATGAGCGTGCCTTCGAGGTCGGTCACGAGGTCCTCGTAGCGGATGCGCAGGAAGCGGAGGTCGAGGCGTCTCCGGGACGCTTCGACGAGCTCGACGGCCATCCGGTAATGATGCGCGATCGTGTCCACGTCGTAGCCGCAGAAGGCGCCGTGGGTCAGGTGGTTGGCGAAGACCGACAGCACGACGTCGAGCGGGTGGCGGACGAGGTGGATCAGCGGCGCGCCGGGGAAGGCCGACGCGATGAGGCCGAGGTGGATCTCGTTCAGGGGCATCTTGTCGGTGAACCATCGGCATCCCGGGCGGCGCAGTCCCGCCGCGTCGGCCCGGTCGAGATAGGCGTCGCGGAGCCGGGCCGCTCCCCTGGGTCCGGCGGTTCCCGCCAAGGCCGCCATGGCCTCCGGATAGGGGCGCGGGTCGTCGAGGAGGGTGGGGCAGGCGCCGGCGACCTCTCCCAGGAAGGGGAGTTCCCCGCCGGCGCGGATGGCCGGGTGGCGCGAGAGGGCCTGTTCGAGCAGCGTCGTCCCGGACCGGGGAAAGCCGAGGATGAACACGGGCTGCGGCCCCTCGGTGGTCGGGGCGGCCGCGAACCGCGCGGTGGCCCGCAGTTGCACGGCGCGCGCGAGCCGTGCCGCCGCCGCCGCGACGGCGCGGGCGTCGTAGGCGTGTCCCAATGCTGCCGCGGCCCGCGCCTTGCCGGCCGTGAACAGGGCGAAGGCTTCCTCACCGCGGCCGAGGCTGTCGAGCAGGCGCCCGCGCCCGAGCAGCACCCCGGGCTCGGAGGCGGCGGGGCCGGCCAGGGCGTCGAGCGCCGCCTCCGCCGCGGCGGGCCGACCCCGCAGCATGAGCAGCCGAGCCCGGGCGAGGCCGAGGGCGGCGTCGTCCGGCCGGATGGCGGCGGCGCGGGCGAGCAGCGTCTCGGCGGCGTCGTGGCATCCGGCCTCCATCTCGACCGTTCCCCAGCCGAGCCAGGTCTCGAACGGAGCCTCCCCGTCCGACACGGCCTCGGCGTAGAGCGACCGCGCCTCGCCGCTGCGGCCCTGGGCCGCCACGCACCAGGCGAGGTTCGCCGTCATCACGGGATCGCGCCTCGCCTGGAGGGCGAGGCGGTAATGGACCTCGCCCTCCCCCGGGCGTCCGCTCTCGGTGAGCGCCATGGCGAGGACAGCATGGGCGCGCCGCGACCCCGGACACGGGCCGACGCTCCGCCGCGCCAGGGCCTCGGCCTCGGACAGCGCACCCCGGTCGAGCGCCGCGATGGCGAGGTCGGTCAGGTCGCCGTCGCGGCGGTCACGCGCCTCAACCGCGGGCGACACGGCGGCCCTGCCCGCCGCCACCGGCATCGGGCGCTCGCGACGGCGAGGCGCCACCCGAGGCGATGACGGTGAGGGGCGTATCGGGGAGCCTCGGCGCGGGGAGGCCCCCGGGCACCGTCAGGGTCGTGGGTGGCAAGACGGCCTCCGAACACGGGAGGGACAAGGCGAGGACGTCGGTCCTCGCCCGAGTGTCCAACGGGCGACGGCCGTCGGCCAGTGCCTCGATCGGTCAAACATCTCACCCAAAAGACGTAGCGCGGAAGACCTCCGCCCGACCGGACGCGCTCCGGTGTCCGAGGACGGCGCTTCCTCCGGATCGAATCGTCAAGCGTCCGACAAGGCCAGTTCTCCAGCCGCGCGCGCCAGCACCGCCGTCTCATAGGTCTCGGCGCCCCGGCGTAGCAACACCGCGCCATAGCGGCGGATCTCCCAGCCGAACCGACCATCCTCATGCCGGACGACGAATACGGCAGGAGTATCGACGGGAAGGGCGTTCTCTGTCTTTTGTCGCCTTGCCGCGAGAGCGGCAACACGGGCAGCATCTGTAAAGTGACGACGGTTCTTTGGCTCGCTTGCGTCCACAGCGCAGCTCACTATCGATAGCGATTACTAACTCTGGCAGACCTTGGACGGTCCCGGGGCAGAACGCCGACGAGGCTTGCCGGTTCCGCGAACCGATCGACCGGTCATGGTGGGTATAGATCTTACGGAAATTGCATCGACGGGTGATCAAACCTTGCCGCGAATGCACCTTTCGTTGAGGGACACCGGCCTCGCCCGTCCTGCAGGCTCATGGGCAGGGCCGGGAGGGGAGCGCGGGACCGCGGCGGTGCGTTTGCCCGCACCGGGCTCGCTATACTTCACCGTTCCTCGAGGAGAGCCTGCTGGGCCGCGACGAGCTTGCGCGCATGGGGCGCGTAGACCCGCCACCGCGGGACCGGGCCGCCCGGTGTCGGCCGCCCGTCCGGCGCGGTCTCGGACAGGCCCGGCACCACGACCCGCTCGTCCGGCTCGTGCCCGTCGGCCTGGCACATCGCGCGCGCCATCGTCTCCACCTGATCCACATCGACCTCCTCGCCGGTGGCCCCTTCGGGTTCGGCGTCACGCATGGGCCGCGTCGAGACGCAGCGCGATCCCCATCTCATGTACCACGCCGCGCCGACCCGTGATGCGCACCGTCAAATGGTGGGCGCCGGGCCCGAAGGCGGAGACGTCGGCCTCGGTGCTGAACGTGGTCTGGTTCGCACCGGTCCAGTCCCGGTACGGCGGACCGGCGGCCCAGTCCACCGGGCCGTGCGCGACGGCGGTGCCGTCGACGAAGAGTTCCAGCCGCTCGGGAACGTCGTCGCGCAGGACCGTCCAGCCGCTGACGGTCGTGGGGCCGCTCGTCTCGATGCCGTAGCTGTCGAGGAACGGCTTCGACCCGTCGAAACGCTGGGCGATGCGGCCCGTCGCATCGGGATTGAAGTCCTGGACCGTCGCCGTGGGGACGACGCGCATGCCCATGCGCGGCGGCGCGCCGGGACGCGGCTTGCGCATCACGCAGATGGATTGGTAGTCGAGCAGCGCGTCGGGCGCGACGAAGTCGATGTCGAACAGCGAACCCCAGTATCGCTCGACCCAGGCCGGCGACATGAACACCATCGGGCCGCCGCGGTTCCAGCTGTTGAACGGGTTCTTGATGTAGAGCCCGGGGCGCTCGCCGCGACGGGCATAGGGGAGGGACAACATCTCCTCGAAAGGGGTCTGCCCGGCATAGCTCATGAAGAAGACGCCGCCGGGCTTCAGCACGCGCCGGATCTCGACCGCCCACTGGTGCCAGTCCTCGTAGACCTGGCTGAAGACCGCGATGGAATAGATCAGGTCGAAGGACGAGTCCTCGAACGGCAGCGTCGGGCTCTGGGCCATCTGGTAGAAGCGGAAGGGAGGCGTCATGTTCTCGACGGCCCAACGGATGCTGGTTCCGTCGATGTCGCATCCCCAGATCTCGGCCGAGCGGGCCTCGTCGGCGAAATGGCGGATGACGCGGCCGATGCCGCAGCCGAAGTCGAGGCAGCGGCTGCCGCTGAAGTCGAAATCCGGCGGCAGGCAGCGCAGGATCGTCTCCTTCACGCCGCGGCCGATGAACTCGAAACTCTCGAGCGTCGGCGAGCCGATGCGCACCGAGAGGTCGAGGGGCGGCAGGGGCAGGGCTGCGCCGGGCGGAGGCGCCGGCCGCGGATCGAGCCGGTAGTGGACGTGGTCGACCGCGTCGCGAACCCGCTCCGAGAAGGGAAGCCGGCCACCGCGGCTGGCCGAAAGGAAGGAATCGAACGCCTGGCCTTCGTCGAGCGCGACGGCCGTGCGGCCGAGGGCGCGGCCTCGCCGAAGGTAGTGGAGGACGGGATTGGTGCCCGGCAGGCCCGCCTCGGGCGTCTCGCCGAGATACCACGGCACGTCGAACGCCGGTCCGGGCAGGCGCCCCTCCTCGGCGCCGGCCGTCACCCAATGCAGCAGCGGGTCGACGTTCGCCGCCGCGACGTCGGGGTTCTGCGCGAGGTACCAGGCCGGATCGAACAAGCCGCTCGCCTCGATCTCCCGGAGGGTCTCGACGAGGTCGCCCGGAGCGACGGGATCGGGCACCGGCCCGGGTGGCGCGTCCTGGGGTCTCTGTTTCCTGAAACGCATCGCGCCTGTGCCGGGTCCGTGGGATGGGGAGGAGTGATCCATCGATCGATCAGGATCATATAGACCGGCGAGCCGGTTCTGAAACCGCGCCGGACCGTTTCGGCGCCGCGCCCGGGTCGGCCGATGCACCGCGTCGCAGGGCGCCCGGCAGGCGCTGCGGGACCCTGCATGCTACGGGTTCGGCGCCGCGCCCGCGGGCCACCGGGGCGCCGGCAGAAGGAGAGGCGTCATGAGAATAGGTTTCATCGGGCTCGGCCGCATGGGCGCCGCCATCGCCGGCAACCTCCTGAAAGCCGGCCACGACGTCACGGTCTGGAACCGCTCGGCCGGGAAGGACGCGGCGCTGGTCGCGGCGGGGGCGCACCGCGCCGGAAGCCCGGCCGAGGCGGCCCAAGGCGAGGTCGTCATGACCATGCTGGCCGACGACCGGGCCGTGGAGGCGGTCGTCTACGGCGCGGACGGCATCCTCGGCGCCCCCGCCCTCCACGTGTCGCACAGCACGATCGGGATCCCGCTCGTCGAGCGGCTGGCGCAGGACCAGGGCGAGCGTTTCGTGTCGGCGCCGGTCTTCGGCCGTCCGGCCGCCGCCGAGGCCGCGAAGCTCTTCGTCGTGGCGGCCGGGCCCGACGCGGCGGTCGAGCGCTGCCGGCCGCTGTTCGACGCCATCGGCCAGCGCGTCTTCCGCGTCGGCACCGCGCCGGGAGCGGCCAACCTCGTGAAGCTCGGCGGCAACTTCATGATCATGGCGGCCGTCGAGGCCATGGCGGAGGCCATGACGCTCGTCGAGACGGGCGGGGTCGACCGCCGTGCCATGCTCGACGTGCTGACCGGCACGATCTTCGACGCGCCGGTCTACAAGCTCTACGGCGAGATGCTGGTCGAGGACCGGTTCAAGCCGGCGGGCTTCGCCGCGCCCCTGGGCCTCAAGGACATGGACCTCGCCGATCGCGCCGCGACGGCGGCCCGCGTGCCCATGCCGGTCCTGGGCGTCGTGCGCGACCACCTCCGCGCCGCCATCGCGGCCGAGGGACCCGATATCGACTGGGCCGGCGTCGCGGTTGCGGTGCGGCGCGCCGCCGGGCGGGCCTGAGCGGCCCGGCGGGGCGCGCCCGTCAGATCTCGGCCAGCAGCCGCTCGTATTCGCGCTCGACGACGACGTAGCTGTCGCCCGCGAGTTCGAGCAGCTTCTCGCGGTCGCGCACCTCGATCCGGCCGCGCGTCGCCCGGATGGCGCCGGTCCCCTCCAGCACGTGGGTGGCGACCGTCACGCCGGGGCGCCGCACGCCCAGCATGGCGGACAGGAACTCGTGCGTGAAGAAGAGCTCGTCGCTCCCTGCCCTGTCCTGCATCATCAGCAGCCATCGCGCCAACCGCGCCTCGATGCCGAAGGTCGCGTTGACGTAGGCGGTCTGGGCGGTCTGCACGATCATGAACTGCGTGTAGAGGCGCAGGCACCGGGACAACGACGGCCGCTCGGCGATGGCGGTGCGCAGGTCCTGCGGGCTCATCCGCAGGGCTTCGCCGTTCGCCTGGACGACGAAGACGTTGGGGACACGGTCGGTGCCGAGCAGGACGGGGATGCCGACGAAACCTTCCCGGCCGATCAACCCGATCTCGATCCGGCCTTCGACCGCATCGGCCATCACCGACACGGCGCCGCTCTCGGGGAAGAGCACGTGGCGGATGGGCAGGCCGGGCTCGACCAGGATCGAACCGGGCACGAGCGGGATCCGCTCCAGCATCGGCGCGATGAGGGCGAGGTCGTCGGGGGCGAGGGCGGCGAGAAGGCGATTGCGCATGGATGATCGGGACAACGACGTGCCTCTCCCTCGAACGGCAAAGCGCACGTCTTTTCCCGCCGTCGGCACCCCGCGGTCGCGCCGGCGCGGCGTGAAGCCTAGAGTGGCGGGCGGTGCCCCGCACTCACCTATGTTGCCCTGCACCCGTGCCGGTTGACATCGCCCGGCGTGCCGGATCGTATGAACCCGGCGGGAGGCCGCCCTCGACGCCCCGGCCTCCGATGAACGCGAGGATTGCGACACCGTGCAACGCCCATCCTCCTCCGGCCGCCCGATCGGCGCGCTGGTGCTGATCGCGGCCGTGGTCGCGGGCGGCGCCGCGGCCTTCGCCTACACGGGCGGCTTTCTCACGCCCGGACGCCTCACGCCGGACCGGATGGTCGACGCGCTGGCGCCACCCACCGGCCCGGTGCCGGGCTACCGGCGCAACCATGCCAAGGGCGTCTGCTTCCTCGGCAGCTTCACGGCGAACGGCCAGGGCGCGGCGCTCAGCCGGGCCCGGGTGCTGGCGGCCGGGACCTATCCGGTCGTCGGCCGCTTCAACCTCGGAACGCCCGCCCCCGGCACGCCCGATGCCGAGGTGCGCATCCGGGGCCTCGGCCTCGCGATCAGGCCCGGCGATGCCCAGCAATGGCGCACCGCCATGATCGACGCCCCGGTCTTCCCCGTCTCGACCCCGCAGGCCTTCTACGATCTCCTGATCGCCTCGGGCCGCAGCGCCGACCCGAACGCCATGAAGGACTTCGCGGCCGCCCATCCCGAGATCGGCAAGTTCGGTGCCTGGGCCCAGAGCGCACCCTACATGGCGAGCTACGCCGAGGACCGCTTCAACAGCCTGAACAGTTTCGTCTTCACCGACGGCGCGGGTGCCGACCATGTGGTGCGCTGGTCTCTCGTCCCCGCCGCCCCTCCCGAGACCGTCTCGGTCGACGAGCTGAAGGCCCGCGGCCCCGACATCCTCGAGGACGAGATCACGAAGCGCGTCGCCACGAGCCCGCAGCGCTGGACGCTCGCCGTGACGGTGGCCGAGCCCGGCGATCCGACCGCCGACCCGAGCCAGGCCTGGCCCGAGGGGCGCCGGACGGTCGAGGCCGGCACGCTGACGGTCGACAGGGTCGTGCCGGAAGCGGACGGCCCCTGCCGCGAGATCAACTTCGACCCGACCGTGCTGCCCGACGGCATGCGGACCTCCGACGATCCGTTCCCGGCGGCGCGCTCGGCGGCCTATGCGGTCTCCTATGACCGCCGCACGGCCGAGGCCGCCGCCTATCCCCGCAACGCCGCACCGGGAGCGCATCCATGAGCGCCGCGCGCCGCTTCACGCCGCTCCAGCGGGTGCTGCACTGGACCATGGCGGTCGCCATCGTGGCGATGCTGTTCATCGGCGTCGGCATGGTGTCGACGGTGCGGCCCGACTACCTGTCGCTGGTGTCGATCCACAAGCCGCTCGGCATCGCCATCCTGGTGCTGGCGCTGGTGCGGCTCGCCGTACGGCTGCGCGCCGGCGCGCCGGCCCTGCCGCGCGACCTGCCCTGGCCCATGAAGCTCGGCGCGGAACTGTCGCATTACGCGCTCTACGCCGCGATGATCGCCATGCCGCTCCTCGGCTGGGCCATGCTGTCGGCCGCCGATTACCCGGTCGAGGTCCTGGGCGTCACCCTGCCCGCCATCCTGCCGCAGAACGACGGGCTGCACACGGTGCTGTGGAACGCCCACCGCGCCCTGGGCTTCGCGTTCTTCGCGTTGATCCTGCTCCACATCGCGGCGGGCCTGTTCCACGCCCTCGTGAGGCGCGACGGGGTGTTCGAGGCGATGTCTCCCGTGCCGGCCCGGGGCGGCGTGGCCGATCCGGCGGAGTAATCGAGGCGCCCGCCTGCGCCACGGCTTCTCACCGGCGGCGGGCTCATGGCCGCGAGGTCCCACCGCGCTGGTCGAGCGCGGGCACGGAACCGGAGCGCCGTGCCGCGGTTCGCCGACGGGATACCGACGGAGGACCCCGATGAGCGACGCGGCCTTGCCCCCCGCTCCGACGACGCCGGATGGACGCTATCTCGTGGTGAGGGGCCGGCTCTGGCGCCGGAGCGACCCGGCTCTGCCCGAGGCGGAGCGGACGCGCCTCGTCTCGGAGCTGATGGCGGCGCGGCGCGCGGTGGCGCGAGCGCGGCGGGGACGGGACGCCGCGGCGGAAGCCGCCGCCCATGCCGAGGTGGACCGCGTCAAGCGTGCCCTCGGCGAGCGCGGTCCCGTCTGGTGGAGTGACGGCGCGCCCGATCTCACCCGCCACATGGCACGGACCGGCCCCTATGCGGCCTGGCACGCCGCGCTGCCCGGCCCGAAGGGCTGACGGCGGTGCCGGTCAGGGATGGGCGGGTTGCGGCCGGGCGCGCACCGGTTTCGCGCGGTCAGCCGTCCGCGCGGTGCCGACCGGCATGTCGTCGACGCCGGCAGCCGCGATGTCGGCATGGCGCGATGGCGCCACCGCGACGGCTTTCGCCGGCACGGTCGCGCTCGGCGCCGCGCCGCCGCCCGGCCACGACCAGGCCGCCACGACGAGCGCCGTGAGGGTGAACAGGGTCAACCACTCGCTGCGGAAACGCATCATGAACTCGCCCTCGCCCGAACCGTCCCACGACCGCGCCAGGATGGCACGGCCTGGTTAGCATTTCGGACCGTCGGGCCCGCGGGTCAGCCGGCGGCGACGAGGTCGCGCACGAGCGGGATCACGCGCGTGCCATAGAGCGAGATGGAGCGCATCAGCTTCTCGTGGCGCAGCGGCCCGGCGCTGTATTTGAGATCGAAGCGCGACAGGCCGAGCGCGCGGATCGTCGCCGCCATGCGCCGCGCCACCGTCTCGGGCGCGCCGACATAGAGGGAACCCTGGTCGGCCTCCGCGTCGAACTCCTGCCGCCGCATGGGTGGCCAGCCGCGCTCGGCACCGATGCGGTCGCGCATGCGCCTGTAGTCGGGCCAGAGTTCGTCGCGCGCCTGCTCGTCGGTGTCCGCCACGTAGCCGTGGGAATGCACGCCGATCGGCCCGGGCGCCTGGCCGAGCTGCTCGGACGCGCGGCGGTAGAGGTCGGCATAGGGGGCGAAGCGCATCGGATCCCCACCGATGATGGCGAGCATCAGCGGCAGGCCGTAGCGGGCCGCCCGCACGACGGATTTCGGGCTGCCCCCGACACCGATCCAGCAGCGCAGCACCCGCTCGGGCGTCGGGAACACGCCCTGGTCGTGCAGCGGCGGACGCACGCTGCCCTGCCACGTCACCGGGCCGCCCCTCAGCAGCGCGGCGAAGAGGTCGAGCTTCTCTTCGAACAGCGTCTCGTACTGGTCGAGGTCGTAGCCGAAGAGCGGGAAGGACTCCGTGAAGGAGCCGCGCCCCAGGACCACTTCGGCGCGGCCGCGCGACAGCGCGTCGAGCGTCGCGAAGCGCTGGAAGACCCGGATGGGATCGTCCGAGCTCAGCACCGTGACGGCCGAGCCGAGGCGGATGCGGTGGGTGCGCCCGGCCGCCGCCGCCAGCAGGATCTCGGGCGCCGACACGGCGAAATCGGCCCGGTGGTGTTCGCCGATGCCGAAGAAGTCCACCCCAACCTCGTCGGCCAGCACCGCCTCGTCGACGACGTCCCGGATCACCTGCCCGTGCGGCAGCAGCGCGCCGTCGGGCCCGGCGGTCGTGTCGCCGAACGTGTCGAGGCCGAGTTCGAGGGGGTGGGGCATGCTGGTCCGTCCTTCCGGCTGGAGCCTCGACGATAGCCGAGGACGGGGAGGCCCGCGAGCCGGTCAGGCCTTCTTGCGGCGGCGCTGGCGGTACTGGTCGACCACGACGGCCGCCACGATGATGATGCCCTTGACGATGCCCTGCACGTAGGCGTCGATGCCCACGAAGGTGAAGCCCGAGGTCATGACGCCGAGGATCAGCGTGCCGATCACCGTGCCCGAGATGCGGCCCGCGCCGCCCGCCAGCGACACGCCGCCGATCACCGCCGCCGCGATGGCGTCGAGCTCGTATCCCGTGCCCATGGAGGCCTGGCCCGAGGCCGCGCGGGCCGAGGTGACGAGGCCGGCGAGGCCCGACAGCAGGCCGGCGATGGTGTAGACCATCATGATGTGGCGGCGCACGTTGATGCCGCTGACCCGGGCGGCCTGCGGGTTGGCGCCGATCGCATAGGTGAACTTGCCGTAGCGCGTGTAGCGAAGCGCGATGTGGAAGATCAGCGCCACCGCCAGGAAGATGAACACCGGCACGGCGCCCGAGCCGATCCAGGTGTAGTTGTCCGCCAGCATCGAGATGGGCTGGCCGCGGGTGTAGAGCTGCGCCACCGAGCGGGCCGTGACCATCATGCCGAGCGTGGCGATGAAGGGTGGAATGGCCGTGATGGCGATGAGGGAGCCGTTGATCAGGCCCGCCAGCGCCCCGATGACGAGGCCGCACACGAGCGGCACCACGAAGGGCAGGCCCGTGAGCGCCGGAAAGACGGCGCGGGCATAGCCGGGCTCCTGGGCGAGGCTCGCCGCCACCATGGCGGAGACCGCCAGGACCGAGCCGGACGAGAGGTCGATGCCGCCCGTGATGATGACCTGGGTGACGCCGATGGCGATGAGGCCGACGATCGAGACCTGCAGGATCATCACCAGCAGCCGCTGCGGGTTGGCGAGGAAGCTCTGCCCGCGCACGCTCCAGCCCACGGCCTCGAAGAACAGCGCGATGCCGATCAGCACGAGGACGATGCCGAGTTCGTTGGGCAGGCGGCGACGCCCCGCCTTGCGTTCCGCGATGGCGATGGACTTCGTCAGTGGCTCGGTCATGGTCCCGTCTCCCGTCCCGTCCTGGCCGGGGCTCGTCTCCGCCCCTGTGTCGTCCTTGGACCGTCCACCCGCCTCAGGCGGCGGCGAGCTGCATGATGGAGACCTGGTCGGCCTCGGCGCGATCGAGGATGCCGGTCAGGCGCCCGGCATGCATCACGGCGACCCGGTCGCTCATGCCGAGCACCTCGGGCAGTTCCGACGAGATCATGATGACGGCGACCCCCTGCCCGGCGAGCCGCGAGATCAGCCGGTGGATCTCGGCCTTGGCGCCGACATCGATGCCGCGCGTCGGCTCGTCCAGGATCAGGATCCTGGGGTTCGTCATGAGCCAGCGGCCGATCAGCACCTTCTGCTGGTTGCCGCCGCTGAGGTTCTCGATGCGCTCGGCGAGGTCCGGTGTCTTCACCCGCATGGCGTCCTTCATGCGCCCGCATTCGGCGTCGACGGCGCCCTGGGTCACGAACCCGGCCTTCACGTAGCGGTCGTTGAGGACCGCCATCTCCATGTTCTCACCCACGCCCAGCATGAGGAAGCAGCCGGTATCCTTGCGGTCCTCGGTCAGCAGCGCCATGCCGGCCCGCATGCCGTCGCGCGGGGAGCCGATGCGCACCGGCTTGCCGTCGAGCAGGATCTCGCCCGCCGTGGCGGGGGTGACGCCGAAGATGGTCTCGGCGACGTTGGTGCGACCCGAACCCACGAGGCCGGCGAGGCCCAGGATCTCGCCGCGGCGCAGGTCGAAGCTGACGCCGGAGAACACGCCCTCGAGCGCGAGATCCCTGACCGACAGGATCACGTCGCCGATCTGCGCCGGCTCCTTCGGGAACATCTGGGTGATCTCGCGCCCGACCATCATCTGGATGACCTGGTCGCGCGTCAGGTCCCGTGCCGCATGGGTGGCGATGTAGCGGCCGTCCCGGAAGATCGAGACGTCGTCGGCGATGGTGAAGAGCTCGTTCATCTTGTGCGTGATGTAGACGATGCCTTTCCCCTGCGCCCTGAGGTCGGCGATGATGCGGAACAGGTGGTCGACCTCGCGGTCCGTGAGGGCCGAGGTCGGCTCGTCCATGATGAGGATATCGGATTCGTACGAGACCGCCTTGGCGATCTCGATCATCTGGCGGGTCGCGACCGAATGGTCGCGGACCTCGGAGGCGGGATCGACGTCGATGTTCAGCCGGTCGAAGAGCGCCCGCGTGCGCCGGTTCAGTTCGCCGTGGTCGACGAAGCCGAAACGGTTCAGGGGCTCGCGGCGGATCCAGATGTTCTCCGCCACCGTCATGAAGGGCATCAGGTTCAGTTCCTGATGGATCATGGCGATGCCGGCCTCGAGCGCGTCGAGCGGCGTCGCGATGCGGATGCGGTTGCCCTTGAGCCGGATCTCGCCCGCATCGGGCTGGTAGACGCCCGCGATGATCTTCATCAGCGTCGACTTGCCGGCGCCGTTCTCCCCCATCAGGGCGTGAACGGTGCCGCGGCGCACCCGCAGGTCGACGTCGTCAAGCGCCACGACGCCCGGGAATTCCTTGCGGACGCGGTCGACCTCGAGGAGGAAGTCGGCGCCCGGGACCGCACCGGACCCGCGCACGGCCTTGAAGGTCTGAGGGCTGAGCATGGCGGTCTCCGATGCGGCGGGCCCGTGGCCCGTATCGTCCTCACACGTCCCGGCGCCCGGGCCTCCCCCGAGGGGCAGGGCCCGCGCGCCGGCCACCCTTCCGGCTCACTTGGCCATGTAGTCCTTGAGGTTGGCCTTCGTGACCTTCTCGAAGGGGACGTCCACGTAGGACGGCACCTTGTCGCCCTTGATGAGCGAGAGCGCGGTGTCGACCGCACCCTTGCCCTGGCCCTTGGCGTTCTGGAACACCGTGACGGCGAGGTTGCCGTTGGCGACCTCGGCGAGGCCGTCGGCCGTCGCGTCGATGCCGCCGATGCACAGCGTCTTCGGGTCGATGCCGGCCTGTTTGAGGGCCAGGATGGCGCCGATCGCCATCTCGTCGTTGTTGGCCGCGACGCCGTTGATCTTGGTGCCGGTGGTGATCCAGTTGTTCATGAGGTCGAGGGCCTTGTTGCGGTCCCACTCGGCCGTCTGCTTCTCGATGATCTTCACGTCGGGGTGCTGGGCCATCACCTGCTCGATGTCGGCGGTGCGGTCGAGGGCGGCGTTGTTGGAGAGCTGGCCCTCCATGATGACGATGTTGCCCTTGCCGTTGAGGCACTTGGCGAGCTCCTCGCCTTCGAGCACGCCCGAGACCTTCTCGTTCGAGCCCACGAAGGCGACGCCGGCGGGGAGTTGCTTGTCCTCCGGCTTGCGGTTCACGTAGACCAGCGGCACCTTCGCGGCGACGGCGAGCTGGGTCATCTTCGGGGTGGCGGACGTGTCGACCGGGTTGACGATGATGGCGTCGACCTTCTGGGCGATGAAGTTCTGGATCTGGCTGATCTGCTTGCCGGTGTCGTCGTTGGCGTCCTCGACCTGCAGCGTCACGCCCTGCGCCTGCGCCTCGGCCGCGATGGCGTTGCGCACGCTGGTCAGGAAGTTGTCGTCGAACTTGTCCATCGAGACCCCGATGGTGGTGGCCGAGGCCGCCGAGGTCAGGGCCGCACTGGCGAAGAGCGCGAGAACCAAGCGTTTCATCGGGTGTTCCTCCTGTGGTGGTGCCGGTGATTGGGGCCGCCGGGGTCTGGCCCTTCGGCGGATGGCTTTCCTCGACCTCCCGCCGGTGCCCGGCGGCAGGCCGTATCGGTCACGCGGCCGGCGGCACCGCGCCGAGCCGGCCGCGCAGATAGGTCATGCTGTCCTTGAGCGCGGCTTCGAGGTCGGGGCGGCGGTGGACCTCGGGCGCGAAGGGCTCGAAGGAGACGGGGCCGCGATAGCCGCCCGCCAGCAGCGCCTCGAGCTGGCCGAGGTTGTCGACGAGGTCGCGGTCGTCGACGAGCACCCGATGGGGATCCCGCATCGCCTCGACCCCGACCTCGCGGTCGACCACGCCCGAGATGTGCACGAGGCCCGTCATCTCGGGAAAGACCTCCGTCTCGCCCGCGACGTGGTGGTGGAACGTGTCGTGGACCAGCCGGAAAGTGCCGGCGCCGTCGACCGCCCGGATGGCCTCGACCGCCTCGCGCTTGAAGCGCAGCGCGGATTCGGCGAAGCCGAGCGGCTCGACCAGTCCCGTGACGCCGCCCTCGTCGAGCAGCGGCTTCAGCCCCTCCAGCGCCTTGCGCAGGCCGGCCCGGCGCTCGGAGGCGGAGGTCCGGTCGGCCGGGTCGTTCAGGGGGCACATGACGATGCCGGCGGCCCCGCAGGTCGCGGCCGCCCCGATCAGGGCGCGGGCCTGCTCGGCGCGTTCCTCGGTCCAGACGTTGAACGGATAGAGGGCGTTGATGCTGAGGATGGCGATGCCGGCCCGCTCCGCCGCGGCACGCACGGCCCGGGGCGCGGTGCCGTCCGCGATGGCGGCGCCGGCGATGTCGTTGCGGATCTCGACCGCGCCCACGCCCAGGCGTGCGGCGAGCGCCAGGAACTCGGCGAGACCCAGCCGAGGGGCCACCATATGGTTCAGCGCGAAGGCGATGTGTGTCACGTCCTGTCCTGTCGAAGGCCGGAGCCGGACCACGGGCACCCTGCGTCGGGTCCGGATCCGGCGGCCGGAGCCGCACCGAAAGGCTGGATCGCAGGGGCGCCGCCGCCCCTTCTCCCCCCGTCCGCCACCGCACCGCGGAGCAGATCGATCGTTATTGCTCGTTGATGGAACGAATATTCTAAAATTCAGCGCTCGTCAACGGCACGTTTCGCGTCACGCCGACGTCGGGGCACCGCCCGCCGGGTCGATCATCGCGCGGACGCGGGCCGCCAACACGTCGATGGCGAAGGGCTTGGGCAGCACCTGGGGCGCCGCATCGGGGCTGTTCGGGCCGAAGGCCGTGTCCTCGGCGTAGCCCGTCGTGAAGAGCACGGGGAGCTCCGGCCGCAGCCGCCGCGCCCGTTCGGCGAGCTGGCGCCCGTTCATGCCGGGCAAGCCGACGTCGGTCACCAGGAGGTCGACCCTCGCGGCGCTCTCGATGATCGCGAGCGCCGCGGGACCGTCGGGCGCCTGCAGGGCGCGATAGCCGAGATCGGCCAGCACCTCGACCACGAGGTCGCGGACGGCGGTGTCGTCCTCCACCACCAGCACGGTCTCGTCGGCGCCGGCCGCGACGGAGGCGGGCGGGCGTGCCGGCGTGTCGCCGCCCGTCTCCGCGCCGACGAACCGGGGCAGGAAGAGGCGGACCGTGGTGCCGCGGCCCGGCGCGGTGTCGAGCGCGACATGGCCCTCGGACTGGCGCACGAACCCGTAGACCATCGACAGGCCGAGCCCGGTGCCCTGGCCCGGCGGCTTGGTGGTGAAGAACGGGTCGAAGGCGCGCGCCGCCACGTCGGGCGCCATGCCGGCGCCCGTGTCGGCCACCGTCAGGCAGATAAAGGATCCGGGCGGAACCCCTTCGGGGCGCTCGTCGGCGGGCGTCACGTTGCGGGTCCCGATCTCGAGCCGGCCACCGTCCGGCATGGCGTCTCGGGCGTTGATGACGAGGTTCAGCAGCGCATTCTCGAGCTGGTGCGCGTCGCACAGCGTCGGCCACAGGTCCTCGGCCAGCGTGACCTCGACGCCGATGGCCTCGCCGATGGTCCGCCGCAGCAGGTCCTCCATGGCGCCCACGAGGCGGTTGCCGTCGGTCGGGCGCGGGTCGAGCGGCTGGCGGCGCGAGAAGGCGAGCAGCCTGTGGGTCAGGGCCGCGGCCCGGCCGGCGGAGGCGACCGCGATGTCGGCATAACGGCCGATCTCGCCCGTCCGCCCCTGGGCGATGCGCCGCTGGAGCAGGTCGAGCGCTCCCGTGATCCCGGTGAGCAGGTTGTTGAAGTCGTGGGCGATGCCGCCCGTGAGCTGCCCCACCGCCTCCATCTTCTGGGACTGGCGCAGCTCGTCCTCCGCCTTGGCGAGGGCGGCGCCCGCGTCCCGCTCGGCCGTGACGTCCCGCACCACGGCGTAGACCAGCCCCTCGTGCAGCACGGCGTTCCAGGACAGCCAGCGATAGGCACCGTCCCGGTGCCGGCAGCGGTTCTCGAAGCCCGGCATGGATCCGCCGCCTTCGAGTACCGTCATGGCCTCGGCGGTGCGCACCCGGTCCTCGGGGTGGACGAGGTCCATCAGCGGCGTGTCGCGGAGGTCCTCGCCGGTCCATCCCAGCGTGTCGGTCCAGGCGGGGTTGACGCGCAGGACGGAGCCGTCCGGCCGCAGCACGCCGAGCATGTCGCGCGAATGGCGCCAGATGCTGTCGAGTTCGCGCGTCCGCTGCGCCACCGTGGCCTCGAGCGTCTCGTTCAGTCGCCGGAGCGCGCCCTCGGTCGCCTTGCGGACGGCGATGTCCTCGACGCAGAGGACGCCGCCCGTGATCGCGCCCGCGGCGTCGCGGATCGGCCCGGCGGTGAGCTGCACCCAGGCGAGGGTCTCACCGCCACGCCGGTAGAGGTACTCCTCCCCGGCCGACGTTTCGCCTGTCGTGAGCGCCCGCAGGAGCGGGTGGCGGTCCGGGTCCAGGGGCTGGCCATCGGGGCCGTGGAGGTGCCATCGGGCCTGCTGGGCCACGGTCGCGGCCGGCAGCAGCGCGTGGCCGAAGATGCGGTCGGCGCGCGGGTTCTGGCCGACGACGCGGCCAGAGAGCGCCTCGGCGAACAGGATCCCCACCGGGGCGCTGTCGAGCACCGCCTTGAGGCGCAGTCGCTCGGCATCGCGCTCGGCCACGAGGGCGTCCTGCTCCCGCCAGGCGAGGTCCCGCGCCGCGAGCGCGCGATCCCGGTCGGCCAGAGCCTGCCGCGAGGCGAGGAGCGCCATGGTGATGCGGGCCAGCTGTTCCAGGATCGAGACCTGCCCGCGGTCCAGCGTGCGCGGCGCGGAGTCTGCCACGCCCAGCATGCCGATGACGAGGCCGTCCGGAGTCCTCAGCGCGACGCGCCTGTGGAGGCACGGCGGCGGGGCCGTGGACGCCGCCGCGGCGGGGACGGGGTCCCGGCCCAAGGTCCGCGCGGGCTCGGGCGTCACCGACACGTCCCCTTCCCAAGGACCGCCGTCGGACGGGAGCGTTCGGTCGCCGAGGCCGATCTCGGCCTTGCACCAGGACCGGTCGCGGTCGAGGAAGGCGAGATAGGCGATCGGCACCGCACAGGCCTGCGCGGCGGTCGCCACGATGTCGTCGAACGCGCGCTCGGGCGCGGTGTCCAGGATGCCGTAGGCCGCCAGCGCGGCCAGTCGTGCAGCCTCGTCCGAGGCCACCGGACGGGCATCCTCGTCCGGAACGGAGACCGAGGCGGCGGTTGGCGACAAGGAGACCGATCCCCACGCGAGCGCGCGGCGGCCGGACGGGGCCGCCTTGGCGTCATCGACTCAGAGGCTTAGCAAACTTGCGCCCGTGCGTAACGGGGTCCGGCACGGCGCTTGGCCCCTCTGGCGGCGCGTGTTCGATGCCGCACCGAACCGGTCCCGGACGTCCCAATCAACCGGAACGCCGCGATCGAAAACCGGCTTGACGGCGCTTTAAATGGAATATACGTTCCATTTAAACGAGGCCGGTCAAGGCTGCGACACTCGCCGTGCCCCCTCGGGCCTTGGGCGGGGAGATCGCGGCGGCACGGTACGGCGCGGGGAGGACCGGGCGATGGCTTTGAAGATCGGCGTGATCGGCGTCGGCATGATCGGGCAGGACCACATCCGCCGGCTGACGACGGTCCTGGCGGGCTCGAGCGTCGTCGCGGTGTCGGACAGCGATGCGGCCCGCGCCCGGGACGTCGCGGCGGGCCTGCCGGGGGCGCGCGCCTTCGCCACCGGCGAGGCGCTCATCGCCGACCCGGACGTGGAGGCCGTGATGGTCTGCTCCTGGGGGCCGAGCCACGAGCGCTACGTCACGGCGGCGATCCGCGCCGGCAAATACGTGTTCTGCGAGAAGCCGCTCGCCACGACCGAGCAGGCCTGCCTCAACATCATCGAGGCCGAGGTGGCGCAGGGCCGTCGCCTCGTCCAGGTCGGCTTCATGCGCCGCTACGACGCCGCCTACCGGGCGCTGAAGCAGACCGTGGCGTCGGGCGAGATCGGCGCGCCGCTGATCCTGCATTCGGGCCACCGCAACGCGTCGGTGCCGGCCCACTACAAGGCCGACATGGCCATCGTCGACACGGCGGTGCACGACATCGACGTCGCGCGCTGGCTCTTCGACGACGAAGTGGCCGAGGCGCTGGTGGTGACGCCGAGGAAATCGAGCCGGGGCGGCGACCTGCAGGACCCCCTGATCCTGCTGCTGCGCATGGCGGGCGGCGCCGTGGTGGACGTCGAGGTGACGGTCAACATCGCCTATGGCTACGACATCCGCGGCGAGGTCATCGGCGAGACCGGGACGGTCGCGCTCGCCGAATCCGCCGCGGTGCTGGTCAAGCGCGCCGGCACGGTGAGCGGCCGCGTGCCGGAGGACTGGCGCGAGCGCTTCATCCGCGCCTACGATGTCGAGCTGCAGGACTGGGTCGACAATTGCCGCAGGGGTACCGTGGCGGGCCCGTCGAGCTGGGACGGCTATGCGGCGACCGTCGTGACCGACGCGGGCCTCGCCGCGGCCGCCTCCAAGACCTGGGCCAAGGTCACCCTGCGCGACAAGCCCGCCCTCTACCGCGACTGAGCGCCGTCGCGCCCATCCGCTTCGACGCGATCAGGCGCCGCGTCGCCCGCAGAGGCGTCGCTCCCGGGCGTTCGGGGCTCGCGCCCGGCACCACAGGAGGCAGGTCCCCATGAAGATCGCGCTCGACCCCTACATGCTCCGCCACGTGCCGCTGCTCGAACTGCCCGCCGTCGTGGCGGGGCTCGGCTACGACTACATCGAACTGTCGCCCCGCGCCGACTTCCTTGATTGGTGGGTCAACCCCCGCACCTATCCGGAGCGCACCCGCGCCTTCAAGCGCGCCCTCGAGGATGCGGGCGTCCGGCTCGCCTCGCTGCTGCCCATGTACCGCTGGGCGAGCCCCCACCCGGTCGAGCGCCTCGCCGCCATGCGGTACTGGAAGGCCGCCATCCGGATCGCGGTCGAGATGGGCTGCGACACGATGAACTCGGAGTTCGGCCGCGGGCCCTCGCCGGGCCTCGCATCGGTCAACGCCTGCTGCGCCGGCGGCACCACCGAGACCTGCGAGGCCGCCTTCTGGTCCTCGATGGACGAGCTCGTGCCGGTCTTCGAGCGCGAGGGCCTGACGCTGAACCTCGAGCCCCATCCGGAAGACTTCGTCGAGGCGCTGCACCCCGCGGTCGACATGATCCGCTCGCTCGATTCGAAGCACGTGCGCATGCTCTACTGCGCCCCGCACACGTTCCACATGGGCTCGGACCCGAAGACCATCATCGAGACCGCCGCGCCCGTGCTGGCCCACGTCCACGTGGCGGATTCCTTCGACCACCGGGGCTCCTCCGGCCTGCGCTACATCGTCAACCCGCCGGGCTCGACCGCCCGGGTGCACCAGCACCTCAACATCGGCGAAGGCGAGGTCGACTGGGACGCTTTCTTCGGCACGCTCGCCAGCGTCGGCTTCGACGGCATCATGACGGCCTGCGTCTTCGCCTGGGAGGAGAAGGCGGAAGCGTCCTCGCGCTTCATGCTGGCCGAGATGAAGCGCTACATCGCCAAGTACTGGACCGCGGCGCCCGCCACGGCGGGGTGAGCGCCGCGCGGGCGACACCGGCGAACCCGGCGCGCGCCGCGCGCGTTCGCCTGTCTCTGGCTGGACCGAGACGGGAACCCGACATGCCGACCATCCGAACTGCCGCCCTCGCCCTGGCGTTGACCGGCCTCGCAGCCGGGCCGGCCCTGGCGGCGACCTGCAACCTCACCGTCCTCGGGGCCAGCGTCCTCGACGACGCGACCTGCACGCTCGCGCAGGGCCGCGGCCTCACCCGGGTGGACCTCCCCGGGGGAACGATCGTCATCCGCCGGTCGGTGATGAGCGCCCGCCTCGCCGCCGACCCGGGCGCACCGCGGCCGGGCCGGGCGCGGCTCAGCCGCTACGGGCAGGTCACCACCTCCAACGGGGCCGGCGACAAGACCTGCTACTTCAACCAGCGCGCCGTGCTCTGCGTGGAACCCTGAGGGAGCGCCCGCGGCGGCACGCCGCCTCCCGGCGCCGCTGGACCGGGTCTTGCGACCACCCCCGACCGCGGTCGGGAGTGGCATGATGCAGAACACAATCGTCTCGTTCGGGGACGCGGTCGTGGGCCGCCTGGTCCTCGGGATCGTCACCGTTTCATCCGCCCATCCCGTCGTCTTCGTCGGGATCCTGGCCGTCCTGCTGGTGCTGGTCCTGGCCGTGTGGGCCGACCTCCTCGCGGGGGATCGCGCCTCGCAGGGGCGCGACGCCGCGGCGACGGGCCCCGCACCCGCTGCGGGGGTGTGGCATTCCGGCACGCGCCCCGCATTCATTAACGGGATCCTACGCTCCTTTACGCATCGTTAACCCTCACACCCGAAAGTTGCGGCATCCCCCGACGACGACCAACGGACGCGGCCGCACCATGTATTTCGATGATCAATCCACCATCAGCCAAGCCCTGTTCGCCAGGATCTGCCGCGCCACCCCCGAAGAGGCCCGCAACGTCGCCATGACTTTGCCCGGTGACATTCGCGCGCGTCTGGCCCTGTTCTGTAATGCTCGGGCGCATCTCCGGGTCATCGGCCGCGCGATCGCCGGCACCTGCACGCTGAACCAGCTCGTCTCGGAGGGAGGGCAGGCCGGCATCGTCCTGCACGGGCAGGTCGATGCCGGCCCGGACACGTTCGGGGACGTCGCGCGGCGTCGCGCCTGAGACCGCCCACCCGTCACGACACCGACGCGCAACGCCCTCCCCGGATCACCCCCTGCCGGGACGTCGTCCCGCACGCGATGTCCGCCGCGCCCCTGGTTCTCGGGTGCCGCCACCTGTAGGAGGTGGCGATGTCCAACCCTTCGCACCGCCGCGGCAGCGCCTTCGCCCCGTGGCGCACCGAGATGCGGGCCTGCCTGGCGCTCAGCCTGCCGCTCGTCGTCACCAACGCCATCGAGATGGCGATGAACCTCACCAACACCGCGCTCGTGGGGCACATCGCCCCCGAGGCGCTGGCCGCCGTGACGCTGGCACTGGCCTTCTACAATGTCGCCCTGACCTTCGGCATCGGGCTGACGGCGGCGGTCTCGCCGCTGATCTCGCGTTCGCTCGGCGCGGTCGGGCCCGGGGAAGCGGCGCGCCGGGTCGTCCAGGGCGGGATGTGGAACGCGCTCGTCATCGTGGGCCCCATCTGGATCCTGCTGTGGCAGGCCGAACCCATCCTCGTGGCTGCCGGGCAGGACCCCGGGCTGTCCCGGGCGGCGGCGGCCTACCTCCACGTCATGCAGTGGGGCCTGCTGCCGGTCCTGGTCTACCTCGTGCTGCGCTCCATGCTGGCGGCCCTGGAGCGGCCCCGCTGGGCCGTGCTCACGGGCCTCGCCGCCGTGGTGCTCAACGCCGGCCTGAACCTCCTCCTCATCGGCGGCGGCGCGGGCCTTCCGGCGCTGGGCACCGCGGGGTCCGGCCTCGCGACGGTGCTGTCGAACCTGTTCATGGCGGCGGCGCTGGCGATCGCCGTGGCGCTGGACCCCGGGCTGCGCTCCCTGCGCATCTGGTCCGGCCTGTCGCGCCCGCCCCGGCAGGCCTGCGGGGCGCTGTGGCGGCTGGGCCTGCCGATCGGCATCAGCATCATGCTGGAGGCGGGCCTGTTCACGGCCGCCACGGCCCTCATCGGCCATTACGACGCCCCCGCCCTGCCGGCCCACGCCATCGCGCTGCAGATCGCCTCGCTGACCTTCATGGTGCCGCTCGGCATCGGGCAGGCCGTGGCGGTGCGGGTCGGCCGGGCCGCGGGGGCGGGCGATGCCGCCGCGGTCGGCCGCGCCGGCTGGGTGGCGCTGGCGCTGAGCCTCGCCGCCATGGCGGCGACCGCCCTCACCATGGTGGCCCTGCCGGGCCCCATCGTCCGCCTCTTCCTCGACCCGGCCGAACCCCATGCGGAGGCGATCCTGCGGACCGCGACGGTGCTGCTCGCCTTCGCGGGTGCGTTCCAGATCGCCGACGGCGCACAGGTCGTGCTCGCCGGCATGCTGCGCGGCCTCAAGGATACGCGCGTCCCCATGATGATCGCGGCGGTCGGCTACTGGGCGGTCGGCATGCCGATCGCGGCGGCGCTGGCGCCCGCCCATGCGGCGGCGGGCGTCTGGGCCGGGCTGCTGGCCGGACTCTTCGCCGTGGCGGCGCTTCTGCTGGCGCGCTGGCGCGCGTGGCGCCGGGCGGTGCCCGGGGTGGCCTATCGGGGTCCGGAAGGATAGGGATGGGCTTCCCCCACCCGCCGACCGAAAGGCCCGCCGCCATGCGCTATTCTTCGCTCGTCGATCGCCTGGACGCTCCCGGCGGGAGCGCCTGGGACATCCACCACGCGGCGCGGCTCGCCGAGGCGCGCGGTGAGGACGTGATCCTTCTGAGCGTCGGCGATCCGGATTTCGATACGCCCGCCCCCATCGTCGACAGCGCCGTCGCGGCGCTGCGGGCCGGCGACACCCATTACACACCCATTCCCGGCCGGCAGGCGCTGCGCGACGCCGTCGCGCGGATCCAGGCGCGGCGGAGCTCCACCCCCACCACGGCCGACAACGTCATGATGGTGGCGGGCGCCCAGAACGGGCTCTTCGCCGCCGCGCTCTGCCTCCTCGACGTCGGCGACGAGATCCTGGTGCTGGAACCCATCTACGCCACCTACGAGGCCACGATGGCGGCCGCGGGGGCCCGCGTCGTGCGCGTGAACGCCTCGCCCGACGACGGCTTCCGTCCCGCCGTCGGGGCGCTGGAGGCGGCGGTGACGTCCCGGACCCGGGCCATCCTGCTCGCCAACCCCAACAACCCGACCGGCGTCGTGATGACCGAGGCCGAGATGGCGACCGTCGCCGAGGTGGCGCTGCGCCACGACCTGTGGGTGGTGGCCGACGAAGTCTACGAGAGCCTCGTCTTCGCGGGCCGGCATCGCCCGTTCCGCTCCCTGCCCGGGCTGTCGGACCGCAGCGTCACGATCGGCAGCCTGTCGAAGTCCCATGCCATGACGGGGTGGCGCATCGGCTGGGCGGTCGGACCCGAGCCGCTGGTCCGGCACATGGACCGGCTCGGCCTCAACATGCTCTACGGCCTCCCGGGCTTCATCCAGGCGGCCGCCCTGACGGCGCTGGAGCGCTACGACGAGACCGCGGGCGCCATGCGCGACGCCTACCTGGCGCGCGTCGACCTCGCCGCCGCGGCGCTGGACGGCCTGCCCGGCATCGCCATGCTGCGGCCGGCCTCGGGCATGTTCGCCCTGCTCGACATCCGCCGCACGGGCCTGACCTCGACCGAATTCGCCTGGGGCCTGTTCAGGGCGGCGGGCGTGTCGCTGGTCGACGCCGCCGCCTTCGGCCCGGCCACGGCCGGCTTCGTGCGCATCGCCCTCGCGGCGCCCGAGGACCGGCTCCGCGAAGCCTTCCGCCGCATCGCCGCCTATGCCGGCGAACTCCGACCCTGACGCGCTCCCGCCCATGACGTCTTCGCCCCACCGCGCCCTCGCGAGCGCGCCCGCCGGTCCTGCAGGGCCGGCGCGGTCCCGAGGGGTCCGGCACCGCCCGCGGGCACGCCGGGCCGGGCGGGAGACCGGCGCGTGAGCCGGCTCGAATCCTTCATCCGGCGCATGTCGGCCCAGCGCGACATCCTCGACGACCTCGCGGGACTGCTCGACGGCGTTCCGGGCCCGGTGCTCGAATTCGGCTTCGGCAACGGCCGCACCTACGATCATCTCCGGCAGGCCCTGCCCGGCCGCCGCATCATCGTGTTCGAATGCGTCGTCGTGCCGGACCTGCCGCTACTGCCCCCGCCGGAGGACCTCGTCGTCGGCGATCTTCGCGAGACGGCGGCCCGGTTCCCGGACGGTTTCGCGGCCTTGATCCACGCCGATATCGAGAGCGGCAACGCGGCGGTCGACGCGGGCCTCGCCGGCTGGCTTCCGGGCCTCGTGGCGCGGCTGCTCGCCCCCGGCGGCTTCGCGGCCAGCGGGGCACCGCTCGGCGATCCCCGGCTCGCGCCCCATCCCCTTCCGCCCGGTGTCGCGCCGGGGCGCTATCACGCGGTGCGGCGCCTTCCGGGCGGCGCCACGCGGGCCGGGAGCGGCGGCCCGGTGGGTGCTCGGGCTCCGTGATGTCGTTGATCGCGCTTCGATTTTCTCGCGCGCGCGACGCGCGAGCTCGCATCTAGCCAGTTTTCGCGTGCCCCGCTATCCTCCCGCCGCGGGAAGCCGCACGCGCGCCGGACGGTGCCGCGCGGTCGCGGGGTGGGATGGGTCGCGGATGCTTCAATCGGTCGACCGGCTTCGGCACGCCCGCATCCTGATGTACAGCCACGACACGTTCGGGCTCGGGCATCTGCGCCGCTGCCGCGCCATCGCCCATGCGCTGGTGGAGCGGTTCAAGGGCCTCCAGGTGCTGATCGTCTCGGGGTCCTCCATCGCGGGCGCCTTCGAGTTCCGCACCCGGGTGGATTTCCTCAAGATCCCCAGCGTCATCAAGCTCTACAACGGCGCCTATACGCCGCTCGCCGAGCACACCGACCTCGACGACACGCTGGCCCTGCGCCGCTCCGTCATCCAGAGCACGGCGGAAAGCTTCAAGCCCGACATCCTCATCGTCGACAAGGAGCCGCTGGGCCTGCGCGGCGAGCTCGAACCGACGCTGCACTGGCTGAAGGCGCGCGGCACCACCCTGGTGCTGGGTCTGCGCGACGTCATGGACTCCCCGACGCTCCTCGCCGTCGAATGGGCGCGGGCCGGCGTGCTGCGCAAGATGGACGCGCTCTACGACGCCGTCTGGGTCTACGGCCCGCGCGACTTCTACGACCCGCTGCAGGGCCTCGACGCGCCGGCGGCGCTGCGCAACCGCCTGGACTGGACGGGGTTCCTCAAGCGCGAGGTGCCCGGCGGGCCGGCCGCGACCCTGGCCAGCCTGCCGCCGGAGGCGCTGCTCGTCACGGTCGGCGGAGGCGGCGACGGCGCCGAGCTCATGCACCAGGTCATCGCGGCCCACGACCACGACCCGACGCTCGACTGGCCCGTCGTCATGGTGCTGGGTCCCTTCATGCGGGCCGAGGAGCGCGACGACCTGCGCCGCCGCGCCGCCACCCACCGGGCGCTGCATCTCATCGATTTCGACAATCGCCCCGAGATCCTGATGGAAAGCGCCGCCGGGGTCGTCGCCATGGGGGGCTACAACACGTTCTGCGAGATCCTGTCCCTCGACAAGCGCGCCCTCATCGTGCCGCGCGTCCGCCCCCGCGAGGAGCAGCTGATCCGCGCCCGGCGGGCGGCCGCGCTCGGTCTCGTCGATTGCCTGCGGCCCGAAGAGGCCGCCGAGCCGCCTCGCCTCGCCGCCGCCCTGCGCGCCCTGCCGCGCCGCGCGCCGCCCTCGCAGGGCGCCCCGGACCTCGGCGGGCTCGACCGGATCGCCGAGCTCGTCGGCGCCATCATGGAGGCGCGGGGCGGCTCCCGGCGGCGGCTCCCGCCCCGGCACGGGATCGTGGCGTGAGGGGCCCCTTCGTCTTCGTCCTCAAGGGCTACCCGCGGCTGTCCGAGACCTTCATCGCCGAGGAGATCCTCGGCCTCGAGCGGCGCGGCTTCGATATCCGCATCGTGGCGCTGCGCCGCCCGACCGACGACCGGATCCACCCGGTGCACCGCGACGTGCGGGCGCCGGTCGCTTACCTGCCCGAATACCTGCACGACGCGCCCGCGCGCGTGTTCCGGGCCTGGCGGCGCGTGCGGGTTCGGCCGGGCTATCGCGCCGCGCGGGCGCGCTTCATCGCCGACCTCGCCCGCGACCCCACGCGCAATCGCCTGCGCCGCTTCGGCCAGGCCCTGGTGCTGGTGGACGAGATGCCGGCGGACGCGCCGCATCTCCACGCCCATTTCATCCATACGCCCGCCAGCGTCGTCGCCTATGCGGCCCTGCTGGCGGGCCTGCCCTGGACCTGTTCGGCCCATGCCAAGGACATCTGGACCTCGCCGGACTGGGACCTCGCCGGCAAGCTCGCCGCGGCCCGCTGGACCGTGACCTGCACGCGGGCCGGCCGCGACCGGCTCGCGGCCCTGAGCCCGCCCGGCCGCCCGGCGCTCCTCAACTATCACGGTCTGCGCGCTCGACCGGTTCAGGCCCCTGCCCCTGCTGAGGCCGCGCCGCGACGGGACCGACCCGGCCGACCCCGTCCGGCTGCTCACGGTCGGCCGCGCGGTCGAGAAGAAGGGGTTCGACGTCCTGCTCGACGCCCTCGCGCGCCTGCCCGCGGACCGCCACTGGCGGCTGGTCCATGTGGGGGGCGGGCCGGAGCTCAAGGCGCTGAAGGCGCGGGCCGAGGCCGCCGGGATCGGCGACCGGATCGCGTGGCTCGGGCCGCGGGACCAGGCGGCGGTCCTCGACCAGCTACCGCGAGGCCGACCTCTTCGCCCTGCCCTGCCGGGTCACCGGCGACGGCGACCGCGACGGCCTGCCCAACGTGCTGGTCGAGGCGCAGAGCCAGGGGCTCACCTGCGTGTCGACCCGTGTCGGCGGCGTCCCCGAGCTGATCGAGGACGGCGTCAACGGCCGGCTCGTGCCGCCCGACGATCCTGACGCCCTGGCGGCGGTGCTTCTGGTCCTCGTCGGCGACCCGGACGGGCGCCGCGCCCAGGGCCGGGCCGGACAGGCGCGGGTCGCCCGCCATTTCGACTCGGCCGCGAGTCTCGACGCGCTGTCGCGGCTCTTCACCGGCACCGACGCCGCGGTGGCGGGAGAGGCCGCCGAGTAGCGCCATGCAGACGCGGGTCCTGTTCTACGTCCAGCACCTCCTCGGCATCGGCCACATCGTGCGGGCGGGCCGGGTCGCCGCGGCCCTGGCGGAGGGCTTCGAGGTGCTGCTGGTCGTCGGCGGCGACCTGCCGCCGGGGCTCCTGCCGGACGGCGTGAGCCTCTTCGTGCTGCCCCCCGTCAAGGCGGGGCCGGGCGGGTTCTCGTCCCTGGTCCATCCCGACGGGCGCGCCTTCACGCCGGACGACAAGGCCGACCGTCGCGACCTGCTGCTCGCCTGCTTCGACGATTTCGTCCCCGGGGTCGTGCTGGTCGAGGCCTTCCCGTTCGGGCGCCGCGCGATGCGTTTCGAACTCCTGCCGCTGCTCGAGCGGGCCGCGCGCGGCGGCCCACCGCCCGCTGATCGCCTGTTCGGTGCGCGACATCCTGCAGGACGCGACCCCGGACCGCCGGGCCGAAACGCTGGGCCTGCTGCACCGCTTCTTCGGCCTCGTGCTCGTGCACGGCGACCCGGGCCTCGCCGCCCTGGCCGACAGTTTCCCCGAGGCTCCCCGCATCGCCGGTCTCGTGCGCTACACCGGCCTCGTCGGCCCGCGGCACGAAGGCTCGCTGCACGGACCCCTGCCGCCGGCCGACGAGGAGGCCCACGACGTGATCGTGTCGGTCGGGGGAGGTGCCGTGGGCGCCCGGCTGCTCGCCGCCGCCCTCGCGGCGCGGCCGCTGACCCGCCTCGCCGGCGCCCGCTGGCTGGTGCTGGCCGGACCCAACGGGGCGGAGCGGCAGGCCGCGGCGGAGCCGGGCGTGACGCTGCGCGCCTTCGTGCCGGACCTCGCGACGCGGCTGTCGCGCGCCACGGTCTCGGTGTCCCAGGCCGGCTACAACACGGTGGCGGACCTCCTGGCGGCGCGGTGCCGGGCCGTGCTGGTGCCCTTCGCGGCCGGCGGCGAGACCGAACAGGCGCGGCGGGCGGCGCTGCTGGCCGCCCGGGGCCTCGCCGTGGTGGTCGAGGAGGCGGCGCTCGACGCCGCGACGCTCGCTGCCGCCATCGACGCCGCCTGCGCCATGCCGGCCCCCGACGCCGGGCTGACGCTCGATGGCGCGGACGAGACGCGCCGCATCGTGCAGCGGCGCCTCAACATGGCGTGAGGGGGGCGACACTGTCGGTGGCCGGCGCGGTGGCGGACGGAGGCGCCCCTTGCCCTGACCGCGGGTTGCGCCGATGATAAGGAAGGGTCGGGCGGTCCTGCGCACCACCTGTTTCCCGGCGCCATCCGCCGGGCCGGAGCGAAGCAAGGCATGGAGGCGAGCCTCTTTCGCTACATCTGGAACGAGACCCGGCGTGAGCAGATCTGGATCCTGCTCATCATCCTGGTGTCGATGCCGTTCAGCTTCCTCATGCTGGACCTGCCGAAGTATATCGTCAACGGTCCGATCCAGGCCAAGGGCTTCGAGACCGCCGGCGCCACCCAGCACTACTTTCAGTTCAGGATCCCGGTCCCGGCTTCACTGAAGCAGGACGGGTTCATCGAGGTCCTGCACGGGTTCGACCTCGACCGGATCTGGTCGCTGGTGATGCTGTCGGCCGCCTTCCTGGTGCTGGTGATCATCAACGGCCTGTTCAAATACTACATCAACTTCTACAAGGGCCGGCTGGGCGAACGCATGCTCGGTCAGTTCCGCTACGAGCTGATGGACCGCGTGCTGCGCTTCCCGCTGAGCGAGTTCCGCCGCATCAAGGGCGCCGAGGTCGCCACCATGATCCGCGACGAGGTGGAGCCGCTCGGCGGCTTCATCGGCGACGCCATCGTCCAGCCCGTCTTCCTGCTCGGGCAGATCGCGACCGCGATCGTGTTCATCCTGGTGCAGAACCCGTTCCTGGGCCTCATCGCCGTCACGCTCCTGGTGGTCCAGGGGGTCGTGATCCCGCGGCTCCGGCGCCGGCAGCTGATCCTCGGGCGCCAGCGCCAGCTCGAATCCCGCGCGCTCGCCGGCGTCGTCGGCGAGATCGTCGACGGCATCGCGGCCGTCCACACCAACGACGCGTCCGACTTCGAGCGGGCCGACCTCGCGAGCCGCCTCGTCAAGATCTTCGGCATCCGGTTCGAACTCTACCAGCGCAAGTTCTTCGTCAAGTTCCTCAACAACCTGCTGGCCCAGGTCACGCCCTTCCTGTTCTACATGGTGGGCGGGTTCCTGGCCATCATGGGCACGCTCAACATCGGCCAGCTCGTGGCGGTCATCTCGGCCTACAAGGACTTGCCCTCGCCGGTGAAGGACCTGATCGACTGGGACCAGCAGCGGCTCGACGTCGAGGTCAAGTACGAGCAGATCATCGAGCAGTTCTCGGTCGATCCGGCGGTGGAACTGCTGCCCCCGCCCGACCACGACGGCCCGGTGCCGCACCTCCAGGGCGAGATCGTCCTGTCCAACGTCACCGTGGTGGACGGCAACGGCACGCGCCTGCTCGACAACCTGTCGTTCCGCACGGGAGTGGCCGACGCTGTGGCGCTGGATGGCGGGCCGTCGAGCGGCGCCGAGACCATCGTGGAGGTCCTGGCGCGACTGCAGACGATCGACGGCGGCCGCGTGACACTCGGCGACACCGACCTCAAGGACCTGCCCCTCGCCACGACGGGCCGGCGCATCTCCTTCGCGGGCGTCGACACGTTCTTCCCGCAGGGCACGCTGGAGGAGGCCATGCTGTTCGGCATCCGCCATACCGCGCAGCCCCCGGGGCCGCCCGGCCGTTACGACGTCATCAAGTCGCGCGGCAACAACCTCGACGTCTCGGCCGACTGGATCGACTACGAGGCGGCCGGTGCCGCGAATGCGGAAGAGCTGGCCGAGCGCATGCGGGAGGCGATCGTCACGGTCGACCTGGAACACGACATCCTGGCGTTCGGCCTCAACCGCCGCATCGCCGACATGTGGGACGAGGCCGCCCAACGCTTCGTGGAAGCGCGCGTCATCCTGCGCGAGAAGCTCGACGCCGACGGCATGACGGGGCTGGTCGAGCCCTTCGACCCCGATCACTACAATTCTCAGTCGACGATCGCCGAGAACCTCATCTTCGGGACGCCGCTCGACGACACGTTCAGCCTGCGCCAGCTCGGCTCGAACCCCACGGTGCGCAAGGTGCTGGCAGAACACCGGCTCGACGCCACGCTGTTCGACATGGGCAAGAACATCGCGTCGACCATCCTCGAAGTGTTCGAAGGCCTCGAAGCCGACAGCCCGCTGTTCGAGCAGCTGAGCCTGATGGCGCCCGACCAGTTCCCGGACTATCAGGCGGCGTTGAAACGCGTCGGTTCGCGCAGCTTCGAGCAGGCCGCCTCGGGCGACCAGGCGGTCTTCCTCGACCTCGCCTTCGGCTACATCGAGCCGCGCGACCGGCTGGGCCTCCTGACCGACGACCTCGAACTCAGCCTGCTCGACGCGCGCCGCGCCTTCTACGAGGCCCTGGGCGAGGACCAGCACGCCATCGCGTTCTACCACCCGGACCTCTACAACGAGGCCGCCAGCGTGAAGGACAACGTCCTGATGGGCCGCATCGCCTTCGGCATCGCGGAGGCGGAATCGCGGGTGCTGGCCGCCGTCCGGGCCACGATCGACGAGCTCGGCCTGCGGCCCATCGTGTTCCACACGGGCCTGTCCTTCAACATCGGTTCGGGCGGCAAGCGCCTCAGCGCGGCGCAGCGCCAGAAGCTCGCGATGGCGCGGGCCCTGTTTCGCCGGCCCGACCTGCTGCTCGTGCATCGCGGCCTGATGCAGCTCGACCCCTCGAGCCAGGACGCCATCGTGGAGCGCATCCTCACCCAGAGCCGCGGCACCCAGGACCGCCCGGCGTTCGGGGTCGTATGGAACGTCGAGAACGAGGGCCTGGCCCGCCATTTCGAGCGCGTCGTCGCCCTGGAGAACGGCCGGATCGTGAAGGACACGCGGCCCGGCGACACGGAAGACCGGGACCGCCAGGGGGCCCGGGAGAAGATGCGGGCCTCGGCGTGAGCGCTCTTCGCCCCGGGCCCGCCACCCGCGACACCGGTCGCGCCGACGATGCGCAGCAACGCTTCACGCTGGGCGCGACGCGCCCGGCAGGAGACAAGGGGAACGTACCGTGAGCCTGTTGAAGGAAGACGTCGAGGTCCTGCGCGAAGTGCCGATCTTCGCTTCCGTCGACCCGTCGAAACTGAAGCTCCTGGCCTTCGCGTCGCAGCGCCTCAAGTTCGACGCCGGCCAGGTGCTCTGCGTCGAGGGCGAGCTCGGCGACCGGGCCTTCGTCATCGTCAAGGGTTCGGCGGACGTCTTCGTCAAGGCCGGCGACACGCAGGTCAAGGTGGCGACGGTGGGTCGCAACGACTTCATCGGCGACATGGCGATCCTGTGCGACCGGCCCCGCTCCGCCACCGTGCAGGCGCAGACCGCCTGCGAGACGCTGGTGATCGGCAAGACGCAGCTCATGGGGCTGCTGAAGAGCTTCCCCGACATGGGCATCGCCATGATGCGGGTGCTGGCTTTCCGCCTCGAGCGGACCAACAGGGCCCTGGCGCAGGCCGAGCTCGACCGCGTCCACGCGCCCTGAGGCGCCTCAGGGCGCGGCCGGGGCCAGCATCCTGAAGCCGATGGCGCCCGCCTGCGCGTCGTAGAGCACCGCATAGGACACGAAGGGCAGCGTGCCGACCGAGATCTCGGCACCGCCCGCCGGCCCGTGCGGCGGATGCAGCAGCACGCGGCTGGCGGCGTCGTCGCCGGAGGTGAAGGGCACGGAGACCGGCCCGCCGTCACCGCCGATCTCGATCCGGGCATGGCGTCCCGCGCCCCAGGGCTTGGGGCCGTCGACCGTGTCGGTCGCGACGGACAGGCCCGGCGCCCCCGAATTGAGCAGCGTCCGGCCGCAGAACCGCTGGCCGCCGTCCTCGACCACGCAGCCCGGCAGCGCCGTGTCGGCGAAACCCGCGAGCCGGCCGGACACGCCGCCGGCCTCCGGCAGCTTGAGCATCGTGAAGCCGGCGCGGTCGGCCTCCGTCGGGTCGACGACGAGGTGGCCCGTCTCGCCGCTGCCGGGCCGGGGCAAGGTCACGATCCAGCTGCGGGCGCCGTTCGCCGTCAGCGGGTTCTGGGCCGAGTCCTGCGAGGCGGCGCGGCGCAGCGACAGGCCCAGGATGGCCGGGAACCCCTGCCCGGCGTAGCCCTCTCCGCCGATCCGGTAATCCTCGGCCTTGATCTTGGACGCCGCGCACCGGGGCCGGCCCTCGGCGCAGCCGACCTTCTCGACGAGGTGGAACAGCACGGGTCCGGAGGTCTGCGCCGCGCCGACGCTCACCACGGCGCGCGCCAGCACGCCCTCGAACTTGGCGCCCCCGCCATAGGCATAATCCCGCTTGAGGTCCGTCGCCTGATAGCCGGAGGTCAAGGCGGACTTGAGCACGCGCAGGCCGAACGACCCCGTGTCGAGCATGGCCTGCAGGGGGGCCCCGCCCCCGACCGTCACCGGCACCCAGTAGCGCGGCGTGCCGTCCGGCAGGACGGTCTCGTGGACCGGGACGTCGACGCGGTCCCCGGCGAGCGCAGCGCCGGCCGGACAGGCCAGCGCGGCCGCGAGGGCGAAACGGACGAGAAGGCTCTCGATCGGCATGGGATCCTTTGAAGCGCGGGTGCGGGCGGGCCGCGCACAGGCGTCCCGCCCGCGAGGATGGCCGGGCTTTACGGCGCGAGGAGGACGTCGGCGGCTACGAGGTCGTGGTCGGAGATCGCGAGGCCGTCGGGCCCCAGCGCCGGCAGCGTCGCGGGCGCCCCGGGAAGGCCGCCCCGCACCATCAGCCAGTCGAGCCGGGTGAAGGGCGGCAGCGGCGCCCCGTCCGGCCGGGTGCGGCTCGTGACATGGGCGGTGTTGGCCCCCACCCAGGTGAAGCCGGCCTCGGCGGCGGCGGCGAAGAGCGGTTCGGCCCCGGACGGATCGCGCAGCGCTCCCTCGGGCAGCGCCTCGCCGCGGGGCAGCGCCACGGTGTTGAGGTCGCCGCCGACGATGCAGGCCGCCCCGCCGGTGCGCGCCGCGAGCGCATCCAGCAGGCGGCGCATCTGAGCCTCGCGCAGCGCCGGCGTGCTGCGGCTCTCGAGGTGGACCTCGACGACCCACACGGGCCGCGGCGCGTCGGCGAGGCGCGCCGCCAGCGCCATGCGGCCGCCCAGGCGCCTCTGCACGCCCCCGGCCGCGCCGCCGAACCAGGCCCCGCCGTCGTCGAGCCGGACCATGACGGCGTCCGCCAGGCGGAAGCGCGACAGGATGGCGTTGCCGTGGAACCCGGCGGCATTGCGCTCGCCCGCGTGCCAGCGGGTCTCGCGGGCATCGCCGAGGCCGAGTTCGACGAACTCGACCCCGTAGACGTAACCCATGCCCAGGGCCGCCGCGAGGTCGGCCGCGGTGTCGCGGTTGCCCGAGCGCGCCATGCCGAGATCGGCCTCGCTGAGGAGGACGATGTCGGCGCCCGCCCGCTCGAGCAGCGCCGCCGAGGCGGCGACGTGTTTCAGCCGTTCGGCGTTCCAGGCCGCGACCCGCACCACGGGGGGCACGGCGGCCGGCGCGGGCGCCGGCGCGGCGAGGAGGCCGGCGAGTGCCGGCACGCGCGCCGCCAGGGCGGCGTGGCGCGCGGGATCCGCCGGGCCCGCCAGGGCCTCGTCCCGCACGGCGGGGTCGAGCGGGGCGAGGCGCGGCAGGAGAGCGTCGACGATGGGCGGCATGGGCGGCTCGGCGATCTCGAATCGGCGGACCGTCCCGCCGGCCTCCCCTTGGCGGAGCGGGTCGCCCCTGTCCAGGCCGCGCCGTCCCGCGACTTTTCACCCCTCCGTCACATCAGCTTCGACGGACCGTCACGCCGACCCGCTAACCGCAGAGCCGATCTCCCAACCCGTCTCGTGTCAGGACCTCGCCCATGCGCCGCGCCCTCCTCGCTTCAGCCGCCACGATCCTGTGCCTCGGTGCCTCGGCGGTCCAGGCGGAAGGGCGCCAGAAGTTCGAGTTCTGGTACGGCCTCACGGGACAGCTCGGCGACGTGGTCCAGAACCAGTGCAAGCTGTTCAACGAATCCCAGACCACATACGAAGCGGTCTGCGTCGGCCAGGGCGGCTACGACAAGGCCGAGCAGAACACCATCGCGGCCTACCGCTCGCACCAGCAGCCCACGATCGTGCAGATCTACGATGCCGGCACCGTCAACTTCCTCCTGTCGGGCGCCGTCTACCCGGCCGACGCCTTCGACCGGGACTACAAGCTCGGGATCGATTGGAAGAGCTACTACCCGGCGATCCGCGATTTCTACGGCACGTCGCAGGGCACGATGTGGTCGTTCCCCTACAATTCCTCGACGGCGGTGCTCTACTGGAACAAGGACGCCTGGGCCAGGATCGGCAAGAGCGAGGCGCCCAAGACCTGGGAGGCCTTCGGCGAGGACCTCGCGGCGCTGAAGAAGGCCGGCGTCGCCTGCCCCTTCGCGCATGACTTCGACCCCTGGCCCATCCTCGAACAGTTCTCGGCCATCAACGCCGTGCCGGTCGCGACGGAGGAGAACGGCTTCAAGGGTCTCGACGCCAAGCTCGTCTTCAACCACACGATCTTCGTCGACTTCATGAAGGACGTGAAGGGCTGGGTCGACCGGGGCGAGGCCAAGCTCGTCACCCTGTCGGGCGGCGTCAACAAGCGCGACGCCTTCGCCAGCGGCACCTGCGCGTCCCATCTCAATTCGATCGCCGACTATTCCGCCATCAAGGCCACCGCGAAGCCCGACCTCGCCATCGGCGTCGCCATGCTGCCGGTCTACAAGGGACAGGAGCGTCACAACTCGACGATCGGCGGGGCGTCGCTCTGGGTCATGGCGGGCAAGGCGCCGGCCGAATACGAAGGCGCCGCCGCCTTCCTGCGCTACGTCACGGCGCCCAAGACCGGCGAGGAATACATCGTCGACAACACGGGATACATCCCGGTGACGACCGCCGGGCAGAAGCTCGTCGAGGACAACGGCTTCTACAAGGACCCGAAGCACGCCGGCCGCGAGGTCGCGATCGCGTCGCTGACCGCCTCGCCGGTCGGCCCGCTGACCCACGGCATCCGCCTCGGCAACTACACCAGCATCCGCGCCATCGTGCGCTCGGAACTCGAAGCCGCCTTCACGGGCAAGAAGGACGTGCAGGCCGCCATGGACGACGCCGTCGCCCAGGGCAACGAGGTGCTGTCGCGCTACGCCCAGACCATGCGGGGCAAGACGCTGCCCTGATCGGGCGGCCGGCGTCCCCGGGCGACCCTCACCCCGGCATCACGGCGTCTCTTCAGGATCCAGACAGTTCCCCGATGCACAAGCGCGCGACCTTCCGCAACCTGTGGCTCGCCTCGGCCTTCATCGCGCCGCAGCTCCTGCTGGTCTTCGTGTTCTTCTACTGGCCGACCGCCCAGGCGCTCTACTGGTCGGTGACGCTCGAACCCGCCTTCGGGGGCGGCAACCAGTTCGTCGGCCTGGAGAACTTCCGCGCCGTGTTGGGCGACGCGAACTACTGGGCCTCGGTCGGCGCCTCGCTGCTCTTCGCGATCGGCTGCACGGTCGTGGCGGTCGGGGCCGCGCTGGTGTTGGCGCTCTTCGCCGACCGGGGCCTGAAGGGCCACCGGCTCTACCGCTTCACCTTCTTCCTGCCCTATGCGGTGCCGGCCGCCGCCGTCGGCCTGACGTTCCGCTTCATCTTCTCGGCCGATGCGGGGCTGATGGCGGGCGTCAACCAGGTCTTCCCCGGCCTGTGGAACCCCGCCCTCGACGGCGCCGACGCCTTCGTGCTGGTGATGCTCGGGCAGAGCTGGAAGATGATCGGCTACAACTTCGTCTTCCTGCTCGCCGCGCTGCAGAACCTGCCGCGCACCACCATCGAGGCCGCCGCCATGGACGGCGCGGGCGTGCTGCGCCGCATGTGGGACCTGCAGGTGCCGCTGCTCACCCCGACGCTGTTCTTCCTGCTGATGGTCAACGTGACGGACAGTTTCGTCGACAGTTTCGCGCTGATCGACGTCACCACCCATGGCGGCCCGGCGCGGGCCACCATGCTGATGGTCTACAAGATCTACCTCGACGGGTTCGAATCGAAGGACTATTCGCTCGCCGCCGCGCAGAGCATGGTGCTGATGGCGCTGATCATCGGCCTCACCGTGGTCCAGTTCCGCGTCGTCGAACGGCGCGTGCACTACCGGTGAGGAAGGTCTCATGATCGAACGCACCCCGCTCACCGACCTGCTCACCCACCTCGTGCTGGTGGCGGGGCTGCTCGTCCTGCTGCTGCCGGTCTACGTGGTCGTGGTGGCGGCGAGCCACGATCTCGCCGCCGTCAACCGCGTGCCGATGCCGCTGCTGCCCGGCCCGCACCTGTGGGAGAACCTCGGCGTCGCCTGGCAGAAGGGCAACTTCCGCAACGTGATGCTGACCTCCTTGGTGGTCGCCGGCCTGGTGTCGGCCGGCAAGGTCGGCCTGTCCGCCATCTCGGCCTATTCCATCGTGTATTTCGACTACCGATTGCGGATGGTGTTCTTCTGGATCATCTTCGCCACCCTGATGCTGCCGCTCGAGGTCCGGATCGTGCCGACCTACGCGGTGGCGGCCAATGCGTTCGAACCGTTCCAGACGCTGCTCGACCTGTCGGGCCTGTCCGTCACGCTGCCCCGCTGGAACCTGCTCAACTCCTATTCGGGCCTCGTCCTGCCGCTGGTCGCCACCGCCACCGGCACGTTCCTCTACCGGCAGTTCTTCATGACGATCCCGGACGAGCTCGCCGAGGCCGCCAAGATGGACGGCGCGGGCGGCTTCCGCTTCTTCAAGGACGTGGTCCTGCCGCTGTCGGTCACCAACATGGCGGCGCTCGGCACCATCATGTTCGTCTATGCCTGGAACCAGTACCTGTGGCCCCTGCTGGTCGTCACCGACCAGGACTACGCGACGGCCTCGATGCAGCTCGGCCGGCTGGTGCCGAGCGCCTACGGCGACGCGCCGGTCTGGAACACCGCCATGGCGGGCACCCTCATCGTCATGGCGCCGCCGCTCGCCGTGGTGGTGGTGCTGCAGCGCTGGTTCGTGCGCGGCCTCGTCGCGATCGAGAAATGATGGGACGGAGCACGCCACCATGAGCGAGATCGCAATCCGGGGCGTCCGGAAAGCCTATGGCAGGATCGAGACGGTGCACGGCATCGACCTCACCTTCGCGGCGGGCGAGTTCGTCGTGATCCTCGGCCCGTCCGGCTGCGGAAAGTCCACCCTGCTGCGCATGATCGCCGGCCTCGAAAGCATCACGGCGGGCGAGATCGCCATCGGCGGGCGCGTCGTGAACCGGCTCGAACCGCGCGAGCGCGGCTGCGCCATGGTGTTCCAGAACTACGCCCTCTACCCGCACATGACGGTGGCGGAGAACATCGGCTACGCCCTCAAGGTGGCGGGCGTACCCAAGCCCGAGCGGATGCGGCGCATCGCCGAGGTCGGCCGCGCCATCGGCCTCGACGGGCTGATGGACCGGCGGCCGGCGCAGCTTTCCGGCGGCCAGCGCCAGCGCGTCGCCATGGGCCGCGCCATCATCCGGGAGCCCAAGGTGTTCCTCTTCGACGAACCCCTGTCGAACCTCGACGCGACGCTGAGGGTGCAGATGCGGATCGAGATCCGCCGCCTGCACGACCGGCAGGGCGTGACCTCGGTCTTCGTCACCCACGACCAGACCGAGGCGATGACGCTGGCCGACCGGCTCGTGGTCCTCAACGGCGGCCGCGTCGAGCAGGTGGGAACGCCCGAGGAGGTGTATCGGCGGCCGGCCTCGCGGTTCGTCGCCGGTTTCGTGGGGTCGCCGCCGATGAACCTCGTCGCGGTCGAAGCCGCCGGTCCCGATACGGCGACGCTGGGCGGCCAGCCCCTCCGGGTGCCCCACCACGGCCTTGCCCGCGGCACGCCCCTGACGCTCGGCTTCCGCCCCGAGGAGGTCGGGCCGGGCATCGGTCCGGATGCGCCGGTGGCCGAGATCGACCTCGTCGAGGATCTCGGCGCCTCGCGGCTGCTGCGCGGCCGGCTCGGCGGAAGCGACATCGTGGTCCAGGTCCCGACGACGGATCGCCGGGGCCGCGGCCCCCTGCCGCTTCACATTCCGCTGGAAAGCCTGCACCTCTTCGCGGCCGATTCGGGCCTGCGCCTCGCGCCCGAAGCGGCCAGGGCCGCCGCCTGAGCCGCCCGAGGCGCGCCGGCGGCACGCGTCGTCCGCGTGCCGCGGCCGTGAGCCGTCAGGCCGCCTTGGTGGCGCGGCGGCGGGGCTTCTTGGCGGAGTCGTTGGCGGCAGGAGCGGCATCGGGCTCGGGCTCGGGTGCCGGCGCCGGTTCGGCGTCCTGGGCCGCGCGGCGGCCGAGGCCCAGCGTCTTGGCCAACGCCGAGCGATGCGCCGCATAGGACGGCGCCACCATCGGATAGTCGTGCGGAAGGCCCCATTTCTCGCGGTACTGGGCCGGCGTCATGCCGAGACCCGCGAGATAGCGCTTCATGGACTTGAGCTTGCGCCCGTCTTCGAGGCTGATGATGTATTCGTCCGTAATGGACTTCTTCACCGGAACGGCAGGCTTCAGCGGCTCGGGCGCGACCTCGGCTGCCGGGGGCGCGCCCAGCGTCGAGACCGACTGATGGATGCTGCGGATCAGGTTCGGCAATTCGCTGGCCGGCACTGAGTTGCGCGAGACATAAGCGGCCACGATCTCGGCCGTCATTTCGATGTGCGGGTGAAGGTTGTCGGCGTCTTCAGTCATCATGGCCTCTCATCGGCAACGCGGCGGCCACGTTTCAACGACGGGCCTTCCGCTTGTATGGTGCCGAATGTACGGAACAGCAACGGCAGTCTTGCCTCTCAAGCACGTTCAATGCGGATTTTCAACAGTCAGAGTTGAAGATGATCCGAGGTTTGAAGGATCTTGGAGCGCCGGCTGCCTGCTGGCTTAGAATTTATCACGCCCGACGGCAACGGCTGGTTCAGCATCGACAGGTCGGCCGTCCACCGTTGCGAGTTGCAAACGACGTTGCGGAAGCGGGCGAATGCCGAGGTCCAGGCCGATGGCAAGCCGCACATCGGGAGCGACATCGAACTCCTGCCAGCTCGGGTCCGCCCCGGCCCTGTCCAGGCGGGCGAGGTCCCGTTCGGGAACCCGGATGCCGCGGATCACGCGGATGTGACGTCCGGTCTCGTCCTCGGTCAGCAGCACGTCCACGAGGCGGGCCTCGCCCGACAGGTAGGGGCGGCGGTCGGACACCTTGCGCCGCAGGAGAGAACCGCCCACGAGCTCGTATCGATGGAAGAAGGCGGTGGCGCCTCCCAGCGGAGCCACGACGGCGCCCGGCGCGATCCCGTAAATCTGCATCTGCTTCCAGCCTCCCCACGCCGCGGCCGGCGGCATGTCCGGCGCCCCGTTCGGGAGCGCCCTGCGCCTCAGCCGCCGCGATGATCGTCCCCCGGGGCGGATCGGCGCGACGCCGGACAGCCCAGAGGGGCGGGCCCCCGCCCGCCCGCGTCATAGACAACGGCATCGTCTAACGGCAGCGAAGGATCACAGCTCGCATTTGAGGCGAATGCTTGCGACACCTCGATATTCCTCTCCGTCATGAGCAGAGTGGCGGCGCGCGGCGCGGATGCGGCCGCCGATCGCACCAGCGCCGAGGTCTCGCGTGGCGCGACTCGGCCGAAGGTCCTGGCCCGGAGGGCCGGCCCTTCCTCGGTCGTCTGGACAGTTCGCGGAGCCGCTCCTAGCCCCGGCCCGGCCCGAGACCCCGCGATGGCGCGGGCCGGCGTGGGTGCCCGGGACAAGCCCGGGCATGACCGTGGAGGGGGCGGAGGAGACCGGTCGAGGGCGGGCACGGGCTTGCGCGACATCGGTCCACGCCCTCCGTCCCGTCATGGCCGGGCCTGTCCCGGCCACCCACGCCGTGCCGAGCCGCTCCTAGCTCCGGACGGCCCCGGCCAGGTCCGAGACCCCGCGATGGCACGGGCCGGCGTGGGTGCCCGGGACAAGCCCGGGCATGACCGTGGAGGGGGCGGAGGAGACCGGTCGAGGGCGGGCACGGGCTTGCGCGACATCGGTCCACGCCCTCCGTCCCGTCATGGCCGGGCCTGTCCCGGCCACCCACGCCGTGCCGAGCCGCTCCTAGCTCCGGACGGCCCCGGCCAGGTCCGAGACCCCGCGATGGCGCGGGCCGGCGTGGGTGCCCGAGACAAGCCCGGGCATGACGGCGGAGGGGGGTGGGGCGGAGGCGGGGGCGAGGAGCGCGGCGCCGTTCGGTGGGCCGGGATCGATGTCGTCGTCCAATCCGCGCTCCGAATGGCGTCGCTTCGCGCATGCCACTGCGCGTCGTCGAGAACCGAACGAACCGGACATCCAAGCCACCCTAGAACAGGCAGCCTCGGCTCATCTCTCACGCGTCCGGTGAACCCCGGGAGTCCGCATCGCCTCAGACTCAAGCCCTTTCGGCGGCCTCCCGCATCGCGGTCAGGACGTCGCGCGCCAACCAGGGCTTGGGCAGGAAGCCGACCGACGGGATCAGCAGGCTCTGGGGACGTTCGAGGCCCGAGGTCATCAGCACGGTGACGTCGGGCCAGCTCATGGAGATCTTGACGGCGAGGTCGAACCCGTCGAGGCGGCCCGGCATGCGCACGTCCGTGAGGACGGCCGCGACGTCGCCGTGCCGCGCTTCGATGAACGTCACGGCTTCGTCGGCCGTCTCGAACCCCACCGCCGAGAGGCCGGCGTCGTCGAGCAGCGTGACGGCGTCGCTGCGCAGCAGCGGGTCGTCCTCCACCACGACGATCGTCTTGCCCGCCATCACTCGCCCCCTCATCCGGGCTGCAACGGCCTGCCGCACCGTTCCGTTCCCTGCGCCCGGACGTTCGTCTCAGGCGCCCAGGCGGCGGCCGAGTTCGGCCGCGATGACGTCGAAGGCGCGGTCGGCGGCCGACAGGGCTCCCCGCATGGTCACGAAGCCGTGGATCATCCCGGGCACGTCCAGCCGCACCACCGGCACGCCCGCCGCCTCGAGCGCGTCCGCATAGGCGAGACCCTCCGAGCGGAGCGGATCGCGCTCCGCCACGATGACCAGCGCCGGCGGGAGGCCGGCCTTGTCGACGACCACCATGGGCGACTGCCGCCAGTCGTCGCCGAGCCGCGGGTCGGGCATGTACTGGGACATGAACCAGTGCAGGACCGGCGGAAGCAGCGGGGGAACGTCGCGGTTGTCGATCCGCGACCGGTAGGCCGGCGCGGACCGGCGGTTGTCGACCGACGGATAGATCAGGACCTGGCAGCGCAGCGGCACGCCCCTGTCGCGCGCCGCGATCGCCACGACCGCCGACAGGCTGCCGCCGGCGCTGTCCCCCCCGACCGCGATCCGCTCCGGGTCGGCGCCGAGGCTGGCGGCGTGGGCCGCGATCCAGCCCAGGGCCGCGATGCAATCCTCGGCCGCCGCCGGCGCGGGATGTTCGGGTGCGAGGCGGTAGTCGACCGCCACGACGAGGCACCCAGCCCGGGACGCGATCTGCCGGCAGACCCCGTCGTGGGACTCGAGGTCGCCGATGACCCAGCCTCCCCCGTGCATGTAGACCAGCATCGGCGCGCCCCGCTCCGGCGCGCCCGCCGGACGATAGAGCCGCAGCGGGATCGGGCCGGCCGGCCCGTCGGCGGCGAGGTCGCGGATCTCGGCCATCGCGGCCTTGGGGCCACCGTTGCGCTCGGTCCCGGCCCGGTAGGCGGCACGGGCCTCGGCGAGCGGCAGGTCCGACGCCAGGGGCAGGTTCAGGGCCCGCATGGCCTCGAACAGGGCGACGACCTCCGGGTCGAAGTTCATGACGGCATTCCGGCGCGAGCGTTGCTGTGGCGGGTCAACCGGCGGAGGGCTCGGAAGTTTCGGGCCGTCGTGTTGCGGTCCGCCGGGCGGGGTGGCAGGAAGGCGACGGACCGGGACGGGCCGCGCATGCAGGCGTCCCGGCCCAAGTCCGGTCGCAACAGGGGCCAGCGCCATGCAGCAGATCCTGATCGTCGGCGCCGGCCCGGTCGGCCTCACCGCGGCGGCCGAACTCGCCCGCTACGGCGTCGCGGTGCGCCTCGTCGACCGCAGCCCGCAGCCGAGCCGCACCTCGAAAGCCCTCGTGGTCTGGAGCCGCACGCTCGAACTGATGGACCGCATGGGCTGCACCGCGGCCTTCCTCGCCGCGGGGCTGAAGGCCCGGGGCGCGACGATCCGCGACGGGACCAAGGTGCTGGGTCACGCCGGCTTCACGCGCGTCGCCAGTCCCTTTCCTTTCGCCCTGATGATCCCGCAATCGGAGACCGAACGGCTGTTGACGGCGCATCTCGCGACCTTCGGCGTCACGGTCGAGCGTGAGGTGGAGCTCGTCGGCTTTTCCGAGCGCCACGACGGCATCGCGGCGCGGTTGCGCCACGCCGACGGGCGCCTGGAGGAGGTCGACACGCCCTGGCTGATCGGCTGCGACGGCGCCCACAGCACCGTGCGGCACGGGCTCGGGCTCGCGTTCGACGGTCACGCCCAGGGCGACGACTGGATGCTGGCCGACGTGCGGCTCGAAGGCGAGGCGTGCCCGGCCCCCGACGAGGTCTCGACCTACCTGCACCGGGACGGGCCCTTCGTCGTGTTCCCCATCCCCGGCGGGCGGGCGCGGGTGATCGCCACCGTCGGCCGGACGGACCCCTCCCGGACCCGGGCGGATCCGACGCTGGCCGAGGTCCAGGCGATGATCGACCAGCGCGCGGGCGGCGGCTTCCGGGCGACCGACCCGGTCTGGCTGTCGAACTTCCGCATCAACGAGCGCAAGGTCGCCGCGTATCGGCGCGGCCGCGCCCTGCTGGCGGGCGACGCCGCCCATGTCCACAGTCCCGCCGGCGGGCAGGGCATGAACACCGGCATGCAGGACGCCGTCGCGCTGGCGTGGCGGATCGCGTTCCTCGCCCGGCGCGAGGCCGGGGACCGCCTTCTCGAGAGCTACAGCGCCGAGCGATCGGCCGTGGGCGACATGGTGCTGCGCAACGCCAGCCGTCTCACCGACCTCGGCACGCTGTCGAACCCCGCCGCGCAGGCGGCGCGCAACCTCGCCATCCGGCTGCTGCTCGGCCTCCCCTTCGTCCAGGACGGGATGGCGACGACCATGAGCGAGACCGCGATCGGCTACCCGGACAGCCCCCTGTCGGTCGGGCGGGGCGCGGGTGGCCGGCTGGCGCCGGACGATTACGACGGCCCGCCGCCCGGCGCGGGCGCGGCGCCGCGCTTCGTCGTCTACGCGGCCGACGCCGCTCCGGCCACCGACATCGCGGCGCGCTATCCCGGGCTCGTCGAGCCGCGGGTCCGGCGCGCTCCCGCGGGGCGGGACACGCTGGTGGTGCGGCCGGACGGCTATGTGGGCTGTTCCGGGACGAACGCCGCGGCGGCCGATTACCTCGCGGCGTTGACCTGAGGCGATGGAGCGGCCGTCGCCGAACGCACATGCGGGACCCGCCATCGGGACGTCGGGCCGGCCCGGGTCCGCTCCCGGCGCGCATGTCGACGCTATCCAGGCGCTGCGCGGCGTCGCGGCCCTCGCGGTGGTGCTCTACCACGCGCGCCAGGAGCTCGCCTGGCGCCACATCCCCGTGCCGCTGCCCGACATCCCGGCCGGCGCCGCCGGGGTGGACCTGTTCTTCGTCGTGTCCGGCTTCGTCATGGTGCATGCGTCGCGTCCGCTGTTCGGCGAGCCGCGCGCCATCGTGACCTTTCTGGCGAGGCGCATCGCCCGGATCGTCCCGCTCTACTGGTTCTTCACGTTCGCTCGCGTCCTCCACATCGCCATCTCGAACCGGCATTCGGTGCTGCTGAACGACCTACCCTCGCACCTGTTCCACTCGCTGAGCTTCATCCCTGCCGGCATCGGCACGTTTCCCATCGTGGTGCAGGGTTGGACGCTCGATTTCGAGATGTTCTTCTACCTGTGCTTCGCCTGCTGCCTGCCGCTGCGGGCCGGCGCCGGACTGCTGACGCTGTGCGGCGGCCTGATCGGCCTGGCGCTGCTCGGCGGCTTCGGCGTGATCGACGGCCCGGCGGCGGCGATCTGCAACCCGCAGCTCCTGGAGTTCGTCGGCGGCGTGCTGATCGGCTGGCTCCATGCCCGCCGTATCCGCATCGGCCTGTTCGCCGCCGCCCTTGCGGCGGCCGCGGCCGTCGCGGCCCTGCTGGCGACGGCGCCGGTGCTGGACAGTCTCGCGCCCTGGCGGGGCGTCGTCTGGGGGATGCCGGCGACCGCCATCGTGGCGGGGGCGACGCTCGCGCGGGGCGGGGCGCGACCGGCTTGGCCGAGACCGCTGCTGCGCCTCGGCGACGCGTCCTATTCGCTCTACCTCAGCCACATGCTGGTGTTCAGCATGACGGCGCAGCTCGCCCTGCGGGTGGCCGTGGCCAACCCCCTCGGCGCGCTGCTCTATCTCGGGTCATCGATCGGGCTGGCGCTCTGCGCCGGTTTCGCGGTCCACCGCTGGATCGAGGTGCCGATCACCAGGGTCTGCGGCTCGCTGCTGCGCCGACACCCAGCCGGCACGGTGCGGCCGGGCGTCCTCCACCCGGCCTCTCCGGATCGCGGCGCGCCGGAGGACTTCGCCGCTGCCGCGCCATCGCCCCTCCGGCAGTGACGCCGACTTCAGTAGGGACCGCCGAACATGAAGTTGACCGGCAGATCGTAGCGGGTGTGGAGCATCTTTTCCCGCTCGCGATCCTTCCAGGCGGGGTGGTCGTGCAAGGCCTCGATGCTCTTGTGCGTGAGACTATGCTCGTCGAGGTCGATCACGAAGCCGTCCAGCTCGGCATGGTATTTCAGGTCGCGCCACGGCACGGGATAGAAGTGTTTCATCAGTCCGAAATGGGTCCGGAACTGCATGACGGCATAGACGACCTGGCCGGACGACTTCTCGATGACGAGGCGCTTGATGAAGCCGCAGATCTCGCGGTGCCGGCCGAAGACGTTGGTTCCCTCGATGCTGTCGCTCTCGATCAGAGGATCGATGGGGCGAGGGCTCACCTGCTCCGAGACATGATGGTCCATCACGACCTCCCGCGGCGAACGAAGACGGGGAACCTGGTTGGGATCCAGCGCAAGCCCTTAAAAAGCAACACCGTCCGGGACGACGATTCGAGGCCATGCCTCACTGTCCAGCCTCAGGGGCCATCACGGACGGCGGGGTCGGCAATGCCACTGTGCCGGAGACGACCCGTCGCTCAGGCAGTCGGCGTGGCGTGCTGCTGGGGTGGTTCCATGGTGAACCTCGCGAGGCCGGGACTGTCGCGCATCAGCGGATCCGCTGATCTTCGATCAACGTCGGCCGACGCGGGAAGTTCCCGCCCGGACCCAGGCCGGATGCGGTTTGTCCCGGGCACGGCGGGACGGGTCCGGGCGGCCGGGCCCCGGCGTCAGTCGGGCGGAGTGCCGTTGAGGTCCAGCACCTCGCCGGCCAGGTGGAGCGAGCCGGCGATCGAGCACGCGCGGCGGTACGGGCCAGGCCCGCGCCGCGAGGAAGCGGAGCGCCTCGGCGACGCCGGGACAGCGCGCCGCCGGGATGCCGGCACCGGCGGCCGCGGCCAGGATCACCGTCGGGATCGTGCGCCGCCGTCTTCGCCCGCGACGGGGACGGCGATCAGCTCCTGCGCCAGGCCGGCGAAGGGCTTCAGGAAGGCGGCCGGATCCTTGGTGGCCAGCATGCCGCAGACCAGCGACCAGCGGGCCGCGCCTGGCGCTCCTCCATCTCGGCCAGGGCCTCGGCCAGGATGCGGCCGCCGTCGGCATTGTGGCCGCCGTCGAGCCAGAGTTCGGACCCGGCGGGGAGCAGCGCGGACAGGCGTCCGCGCTTCAGCGGCTGCAGCCGGGCCGGCCAGTCGGCCCGCGCGATGCCGGCCTCGTAGGCTGCGGACGGCAGGTCCGGGAACGTGCCGTCCGCAGGGTCGCGATCGCGGTCGCGGCATTGACGTGCTGGTGGCGGCCGGCGAGGCGCGGCAGCGGCAGGTCGAGCGAGGCCGCGCTCGTCCTGGTAGACGAGCCGGCCGCGCTCCTCGTGGGCCGAGAAGTCCTGTCCGCCGATGATCGCCGGCGCGCCGACGCGCGCCGGCTTCGCGCGTCGATGACGGCGAGGGCCTCGTCGGCCTGGCCGCCACGATGGCGGGAACGCCGCGCTTGAGGATGCCGGCCTTCTCGCCGGCGATCGCCGCGACCGTCGAGCCGAGGAACTCCGGATGGTCCATCGAGACCGGGCGTGATCACGGTGGCGATCGGGCGCGGCACCACGTTGGTGGCGTCGTAGCGGCCGCCGAGGCCCACTTCGAGCAGCAGGACGTCGGCCGGATGCTCGGCGAAGAGCAGCAGCGCCGCCGCCGTGGTGATCTCGAAGACGCTGATCCCCTGCCCGGCGTTGACGGTCTCGCAGCGCGCGAAGGCGTCGGCCAGCACGTCGTCGTCGACGAGGCGCGCCGCCCCCGGGCCGGCCGAGCCGGATCCGCTCGTGGAAGCGCACGAGATGGGGCGACGTGTAGACGTGGACGCTGCGGCCCGCCGCCTCCAGCATGGCGCGCATGAAGGCGACCGTCGAGCCCTTGCCGTTGGTGCCGGCGACGTGGATCACCGGCGGCAGCCGCGCTCCGGGTGGCCGAGGTCGGCGAGCAGCCGCTCGATCCGGCCGAGCGACAGGTCGATCCGCTTCGGGATGCAGCGGCAGGAAGCGGGCGATCAGCGCGTCGGCCTGGCCGGCGGGCCCCCCCGCCATGGCGCTCATCGACGGACGACCGTCATTCCGCCGCGGCGGGGAGCTTCGGCGGGCCGCGACGGGCCGGCGATCCATCAGCAGGCCGCAGAGCCGCGCCAGCGTGGCCCGCATGTCGCGGCGGTGCACCACCATGTCGACCATGCCGTGTTCCTGGAGGTATTCGGCCCGCTGGAACCCTTCGGGCAGCTTCTCGCGCACGGTCTGCTCGATGACGCGCGGTCCCGCGAAGCCGATCAGCGCGCCGGGCTCGGCGATGTGGATGTCGCCCAGCATGGCATAGGAGGCGGTGACGCCGCCCGTCGTCGGGTTGGTCAGCACCACGATATAGGGCAGGCCGGCGCGCTTCAGCCGGTTCACCGCCACCGTGGTGCGCGGCATCTGCATCAGCGAGAACATGCCCTCGTGCATGCGGGCGCCGCCCGAGGCCGCGAAGAGGATGAAGGGCGCGCCGAGCTTCAGCGCCTGCTCGGCGCCCGTCACGATCGCCTCGCCGGCCGCCATGCCGAGCGAGCCGCCGATGAAGTCGAAGGTCCTGCACCGCGATCACGGCGTCGCGGCCCGTCGAGCTTGCCCGAGCCGAGCTTCACGGCATCGGCGAGGCCCGGTCTTGGTGCGGGCCTCCTTGAGCTTGTCGACGTAGCGCTTCTCGTCGCGGAAGCGCAGCGGGTCGGACAGGACCTCGCCGACCGCGATCTCGTCCCAGCGGCCGTCGTCGAAGGTGGTGGCGAGGCGGGTCCGGGCGTCCATCTTCATGTGGAAGTCCGAGCCCGGCACCACGAAGAGGTTGTTCTCGAGATCCTTGTGGAAGACCAGCTGGCCGCTAGTCCGGGCACTTCACCCAGAGGTTCTCGGGCGTGTCCTTCTTGTACAGGAAGGAGCGGATCTTGGGCGGGACGACGTTGTTGATCCAGCTCACGGCCGGTCCTCCTGGCGGGCGACGGCGGCCGCGCGCCTGGCGGAGCGCACGCCCCGCGCCAGACCCTCGACGAAGCCCCGCACGGCGTCGACCGTCGTCGGGCGTGGCGCGGCCGCCGTCGAGCGAGCGGGCCAGGACGTCGATCAGCGCCGTGCCGACCACGACGGCATCGGCATGGGCGGCGACCTCGGCGGCGCCTTCGCGGCGTCTTCACGCCGAAGCCGACCGCGACGGGCAGGTCGGTGTGGCGCTTGATGCGCTGCACCGACTCGCCGACGCGGCTGTAGTCCGGGATCGGCGGCGCCCGTGATGCCGGTGACCGACACGTAATAGACGAAGCCGCTGGTGTTCGCGCAGCACGGCCGGCAGGCGCGCGTCGTCGGTCGTCGGCGTCGCGAGGCGGATGAAGTTGAGCCCGGCCTCGCAGCGCCGGCATGCAGAGCTCGTCGTCCTCCTCGGGCGGCAGGTCGACCACGATGAGCCCGTCGACGCCCGGCCGCCTTCGCGTCGGCGAGGAAGCGGTCGACGCCGTAGACGTAGATCGGGTTGTAGTAGCCCATCAGCACGATCGGCGTGGCGTCGTCGTCGCGGCGGAAGTCGCGCACCATGGCGAGCGTCTTCGACAGGCGTCTGGCCGGCCTTGAGCGCCCGCAGGCCGGCGGCCTGGATGGTGGGGCCGTCGGCCATCGGGTCGGTGAAGGGCATGCCGAGTTCGATCACGTCGGCGCCGGCCGCCGGCAGGGCCTTCAGCACCGCGGCCGAGGTGCGGTCGTCGGGGTCGCCCGCCGTGATGAAGGTGACGAGACCGGCGCGGTCCTGCGCGCTTCAGGTCGGCGAAGCGGGCGGTCATGCGGGCGGTCACGCAGGCGTTCCTCGCTGATCGGTCATGGGAGCGATCATCGCCGTCACATGCCGCCGAGGTGGTCGGCGACGGTGAAGATGTCCTTGTCGCCGCGGCCGCACATGTTCATCACCATCAGATGATCGCGCGGGCGCTCGGGCGCAAGCTCCAGCACGGCGGCGAGGGCGTGGGCGGGCTCGAGCGCCGGGATGATGCCTTCGAGCTTGCAGCAGAGCTGGAAGGCTTCGAGCGCGTCCTTGTCGGTGGCCGACAGGTAGGTGACGCGGCCCATGTCCTTCAGCCAGGCATGTTCGGGGCCGATGCCGGGATAGTCGAGCCCGGCCGAGATCGAATGGCCCTCCTCGATCTGCCCGTCGTCGTCCATCAGCAGGTAGGTGCGGTTGCCGTGCAGCACGCCGGGCCTGCCGCCCGCCAGCGAGGCCGCATGGGCCTTGGTGTCGAGCCCGTGGCCGGCCGCCTCGACGCCGAAGATCTCGATGCCGGCGTCGTCGAGGAAGGGGTGGAACAGGCCGATGGCGTTGGAGCCGCCGCCGATGCAGGCGACGAGCGAATCCGGCAGGCGGCCCTCGCGCCTCCTGCATCTGGCTGCGCGACCTCCGTGCCGATGATCGACTGGAAGTCGCGCACCATGGCGGGATAGGGATGCGGCCCGGCGGCGGTGCCGATGCAGTAGAACGTGTCGTCGACGTTGGTGACCCAGTCGCGCAGCGCCTCGTTCATGGCGTCCTTGAGGGTGCGGGCGCCCGACTGCACCGGCACGACCTCGGCGCCCGAGCATCTTCATGCGGAACACGTTGGGCTTCTGCCGCTCGACGTCGACGGCGCCCATGTAGACCACGCAGGGCAGGCCGAAGCGCGCGCAGGCCGTGGCGGTGGCGACGCCGTGCTGGCCGGCGCCGGTCTCGGCGATGATGCGGGTCTTGCCCATGCGCCGGCCAGCAGGATCTGGCCCAGCACGTTGTTGATCTTGTGCGCGCCGGTGTGGTTCAGCTCGTCGCGCTTGAAATAGATCTTGGCGCCGCCGCAATGCTCGGTCAGCCGCTCGGCGAAATAGAGCGGCGACGGGCGGCCGACGTAATGGGTGTGCAGCGCGGCGATCTCGGCCGCGAAGGCCGGGTCGGCCTTGGCGGCCTCGTAGGCCTGCTCGAGCTCGAGGATCAGCGGCATCAGGGTTTCGGCGACGAAGCGGCCGCCGTAGATTGCCGAAATGGCCGCGCTCGTCGGGCCCGTTGCGGAAGGAGTTCGGCAGGTCCGGCTTGTTCACGGCGATCGGATCCTTCTGAGGACGCCCCGCCTCGCGCGCCGGCCCGGACGAAGGCCGCGATGAGATCGGGATCCTTGACGCCGGGCGCGCTCTCGACCCCCGACGACACGTCGACCGCCGGTGCCCGCGTGATGCGGAGCGCCTCGCCCACGTTGTGGGGCCCGAGCCCTCCGGAAAGCATGAAGGGCACGGGCAGGTCAAGCGCGGCGAGGAGCGTGCCAGTCGAAGGCGACGCCGTTGCCGCCCGGCAGGACGGCGCCCTTGGGCGGCTTGGCGTCGAACAGGATCTCGTCGGCGACGGCCGCGTAGGCCGGCGACGGCCGTCGAGGTCCGCGGCGGTCGGAGACGCCCAACGCCTTGACCACCGGCCGGCCGAAGACGGGCGCGCACGGCCGCGACGCGCTCCGGCGTCTCGTGGCCGTGCAGCTGCACCATGTCGGGCGCGACCGCCGCCACGATGGCGTCGAGCGTCGCGTCGTCGGCATCGACCGTGAGCGCCACGACGGCGGCCCGGCCGCGGGCCTGGCCGGCCAGCACCGCGGCACGCGCGACCGACAGGTGGCGGGGCGAGCGCGGGAAGAAGACGAAACCGACGCGCTCCGCCCCTGCGTCGAGCGCCGCCGCGAGCGTGGCTTGGCGGTCGACAGGCCGCAGATCTTGACCAGGGGGGGCACGTGGCGATCCTCCGTCGCGACCCCGATCGGTGACGGGCCGCGCGCGGCTTATCACCCAGGATCGGGCACAAAAAAAGGCCCGGCACCGCCCGTGGGGCGGCACCGGGCCGGAACAATCGCGCGATGCCGGGACGAAACGCGCCGCCGTCGGGTGCGACCTCGCCGCGGGTTCGGGCGTTGCAACTGCACGGGGCGGCGCTCTCAGCCCCTTGCGGAGGACAACACCATGCCGATGGACCCCATGCCGGGCGATCCCTTCCCGACGCCGGCCGAGACGCCCGTCCCGCCGGAACAATCGCCGGCCGAACCGACCGGCATTCCCCAGCCGGGCCCCGACATCATCGATCCGGGCGTCGGCACGCCGACCAGCATCCCGCCGGGTGCACCGCCGGAGATCCCCACGACACCCGCCGTGTTCTGACGCCGGGCGGACGCAAAAAGGCCCGCCGGCTGGAGACCGGCGGGCCAAGTCGTCGTTGAGTCGCAGGGACAATGCGCGACACAGGTGAAGAGTTCGGTGCGCAAACGCCGGGGCAGGCTTGCAACGATGCCGCGGCTCGCCGCATCACACCGGCGTTGACACGCCGGCCGACCCGCCCGGGGATGCCGGCCCGAACCGAGGCCGACACGTCATGACCACCGTCCGCCTGCCCCAGAAAGGGGCCTGGATCGACGCGACCTACGACGGGACGGCGCTGACGCTCGCGGCGGTGGGCTCGCCGCTGCAGTATCTCGTCAAGACGCCGACCTCCATTCCCGCGCGGCACAAGCAATCGGAGGAGCGCGGGCGGCTTGCGGCGTCTCGCGGTCGCGGCGCTGCGGGAGGCCGGCGCCGAGGGCGACATCGACGACGCGGACGTCGCCTGGACCTATCGCGCGGGCTGACGGCGACCGGGATGCCTCGCGTCAGTGACCGGACATGCGGGTCCGCGGCGCCGAAAGGGCACGATCGCCCGACAGCTCGTGCGTGATGGCCCGGGCGGCATGGTCCGACAGAGACATCTCGACCCTCCGCAGGATCTGGATCAGCGACGGCATGCCGGCATCCGCGGCCTTGAGCCGACAGGTCGCCACGACCTTCTCCAGGGCTCGCAGCTGTTGCGCTCGATCGTGTCCCACCGCGGTCCCCGCTTGCCCGTCCGCCGCCCGCAGACGACGTTCGCCCCACCATGGCGGGACCGGCGACCGGCCCGCAATCCGTCAATTTTGACGGGTTGGACGCGCCCTGCGGCGGCCGGCGCGGCCGGCGTCACCCCGCGATGAGGCCCGCCTTGAGGGCGACCGCCACGGCTTGCGGCTTGGTCAGGCAATCGAGCTTGCGGCGTGCCGAATCCAGGTAGCCCCGCACCGCACTGGCCGACAGGCCCAGGATGGCGGCGGTCTGGTCGATGGTCTTGCCGACCGCCGCCCATTGCAGCGCTTCCCGCTCCCGCGCGGACAGCCGCTGCGGCGCGTGCCGCGGCCTGTTGGAGGCGAGAGCGATGAAACGCGCGTGCATGTGGCTGGCGATCATCGCGAGGTCGCGCATCAGGTCGAAGCGCAAGGTCCGCCACTCGCGCTCGCTCGCCTCAGACGTCACGGTCATGAGCGCCGATTCGCCCGCCGGACCCCGGCTCGGCAAGGCCAGGCCGCGGGGCCCGATGCCGGCCTCGCCGGCTTCGCCGAGGAAGCGGCGGGTCTGGGGTGGCGACCAATCGAGGCTCGCCCAGTCGACCGGCACGACACTGGTGACGGCGACGCGGAGCACGGGATCGATCTCGCGATACCGGCGCCTCATGTAGTGCTCGACCCATTCGGGCGAATAGGTGGAGAGTACCGTGTCGTGCGGGGCCGCGGAGCCGGGCCGCCCCAGGGCCGCGAAGGTGGCGGTCTTGAGTGCGTAAGGCTCCAGCACGGCGTCGAGGCAGCGTTTGAGGGCCTCGACGGTCTGGGCAGCCTCGATGGCTTCGAGGGCTTCGAGGAACCGGTCGCGCTGCCCGAAACCGCCGTACAGCATTCCCGCCCCGTCCCCGCGAGCCTTCCGGTGGCCATCGCCGATCCGGCAGGCGTCAACGCGGCCGGTGACCATCCGTATCCCGACCATCGTCGAAATTGCCCAGCAGGTCGAGGATCTTGGCCTGCTTGGCCTCGACCTGCCGGAAACGCTCCACGACCGAGCTGTCGCGCGCGGCGCGGCGCTGCATCTCGTCCTCCCGGCGCCAGGCCGCCATGTCGGCATGGAGGTCGCGCAGTTCGTCGAGGATGGCGCGCTGCGTCTCGGCGTCGGGGCCGGCGTGGCCGCCGGCCGGCTGGCCCGGCTCGGCGGCGGGCGAGCCGAGCCTTTCGGCCTCGCCGCGCCGCAGGCCGAAGCCCGTGATGACGGCCGCGAGGAACGTGCCGGCGATGGCGGCGAGGTCAGCTGGCGACATATCGTGCATCGTAGCTGGCGCGGTAGAGGGACCGCAGCTCGACCAGGGACAGGACACCGCAAAGGGCGGCATCGGGCGCAGCGATCCCGAGCGTCGCGACCGCGCCCTCGTAGACCATGATGGCGACCTGTCCCCAGCCCAGGACGCCGAAGAAGGCGCAGAGCATGCGGGCATAGGGGGTGCGGGGCGAGCGGCCGTCGATGCAGAGCGCGGCGAGGCGCAAGGCTCCCATCGCCCCGAAGGCGCAGGCCCAGAGCGTGTCGGTGAGGCCGTAGCGATGGACGGCCGGGAAGGACGGCCCCGCCAGGGTGGCGCCCGGCACCGCCAGCACGAGCGCCCAGGCGCACATGAGGACGGCGCACAGCCATTCGGTGTCACGACTGCCGGCCGGTGTCGGGCGACCGACACGGTAGCGGCGCGCCACGGGCGCGGTCTCGGCCAGGACGGCGCTCACGGCCGGGCCCGCCGGGCCGCCGGCGCCCCGATCGCCTGATGGAGCATGGACAGGACCTCGGCCGACCGGTCCGCGCTGCCCTTCGAGCTGCCGAGCCAATAGTCCACCACCGTCGAGAACTTGGCGATCAGCGCACCGGCGATGAGCTGACCCACGGCGGACTCGACGCCGTATCGGGCGAAGACCACCACAGCCACCACCGCGAAGGCCACCACGACCACGGCCGAGATGACGGGCGAGCCCCAGGCGATGGGCGACTTCGCGACCGCGAGGGCGGCCGTGGCGGCCCGGGCATCGGCGACGTCGGCGAGCCCGGCCTTGAGCCGTTCGGTGTCGGCGTCGAGCCGGGCCTTCAGGGCCGCGGCCTTGGAGGGATCGGCCTCCGCCGCCGCCTGGACTTCGGCGGGATCGGCGGTGCCGAAGATGTCGCGCACCGCGGCTTCCACCTTGGTGGCCACGGCTTCGGCGCCGCCCCCGAAGGCGAAGCCGAGGATCTCGGGCGCGATGCGGCCGAGCAGCGGCAGGAGCGAGAGCAGCAGGGCGGGCATGTCAGGCGGCCTTTCGGGTGAGCGCCGCGACGATCCGGGCCCAGAGGCTCGGGCGTGCGGCGGGGAGGAGCCGCGGCCCGGCGGTCGGGGCCGGCGGGACGGGATCGGGCGTCAGGAACTGGGCACGCTCGGCCCGGCGGCGGCCGGCGAGCTCGGGCGGATGGCTCCACATCAGGAAGGCGTCGGCGGCGCCGGCGCTGTCGCCGGCCGCGAGCCTGCGGACCACCGTGGACCCCTCGAAGCCCCGCGCCCCGATGTTGAAGGCGAGGCTGACGCAGGCGTCGAACTGGTTCTGGGTCAGACCGGCCGGGACTACGGCGGCGACGGCCGCCGCGATGGGGGCGAGGTCGGCGGACAGGATCGCCTCGGCCTCCGCCCGCGTGATGGTCATGCCCATCGCGACGGGCGGCGGCGCGGCGCGTCCCGTGTGGCCGACGCCGATGGTCGGCACGCCGGTACTGTCGCGATAGGCGGTGAGCCGGCAGCCCTCGCGGGCCATGAGGGCGGCGCGGCCGGCCGGCGATACGGTCCTGGTCATGGCGGGGCTCCTGCGGCGGATGGCTCCCGCCGGTGGCCGGCGGGAGCGCGGTGCACTCAGCCGGCGAAGCTGCCGGCCAGGGGCGTTGCGGCGGCGCCGGCGTCGGGCCCCGCCGCGGCCGGCTCCGCCGCGGGCTCGGCCGCCAGAGTTTCGAGCGAGGCGAGGGTCGTGCGGGCACCGCCGGTGAGGCTCGCGATCAGGGCGTCGACGGCGTCGCGGATGCGGGTCAGCTCGGCGACGCCGGCCTTGACCTTGGCGCGGATCTCGCCGGGCAGGTTCGTCAGCGCGGCGAGGTCGCTCTCGGCCTCGCGCAGGATGTCGGTCGGGGTCATGCTCCGGGCTCCTGCCGGCGTGCGGAGGCGTCCCCCGCGCGGCCGGCGCGCGCGGGGGGCGAAACGGGACGGGCGGAAAGCGCCGGTCAGCCCGTCGGCGGACCGAACAGCGCGTAGTGGATGGCGAGGCGCACGGCGCCGCCCGTGAAGGCCGCGCCGGTGCCGGCCGTCAGCACGAGGGGCGTGTCGGCATAGAAGGCCGTGGGGCCGATGACGCCGGCGTTTTGCGCGCCCTTGGCGGTGCCGAGCCCGCTGCCGAACTGCCCGGCATTGCCCGCCACGCCGATGCTGAAGGACGTGGGGCCGCTGACCGCCGCGACGACGAAGGACGACACCGCGAAGACGATCGCGCGGTTGGGGATGGGCACCGCCGACGACACCGTCGCGCCCGAGGCCGTGGCGACGAGCTGCTCGGCGATGCCGAACTGCACCGTCGACCCGGCCGGCCCCTGCGCCACGGTCGTCAGGGTCGAGGGCGCGAGGGCCGCCGCGAGCCTGGCCTTGTCGCCCGGGCTCATCAGCCCGGCGCGGGTCGCGGTGGCGAGGGGGATCAGGGACGTCATGCGAAGACCCTCCGCGGGCTGGCGGGCGTGACGAGGAAGGGCCGCGCGGCGGCCAGGACGGCGTCGCGGTCGGGGTGGCCCGCGTCGAGCCGCAGGTTGGCGTGGAAGCGCGGGTCGAGCACGGCGGGCGCCGTCGCCTTGCCGTCGGCATCGAGGACGGCCGGGCTCGTCACGATGGCGATGCCGGCATCGACCGCGTGGCACGGGCCCGAGGTCCACCGGGCCGCCCCGTCCCGGTCCTCGCCGCGCAGCATGGGCAGCGCGGCGACGAGGGCGGCCTCGTCCTCGGCCTGGAGGTGGAGGTCGATCATGACGTCATCGCCTGAAGCTGGGCCGGGGTGAGGGCGCGGGGGACGTAGGCGGCGCGGCGGACCGCGCCGCCATAGGCGTTGTAGCCGGCGGCCCAGGCACCGATGCGCAGACGCGCCATGCCTGCGACGATGCCGAGGATCGCGGTCGAGACCGGCACCGAACCGTTCACGCTGATGGCGATCGACGAAGCCGTGTAGGCAGCGGCGATCCTGGCGCGCTGCCCGGGCGTCAGCGACATGGCGACGGCATTCGCCTCCGGATAGCCGTAGGACGGCACGCCCGACTGGAAGCGGTAGCTGCTGTTGGCATAGTAGATGCCGAGGACGCCGCTGCTCGCCGCGTCGTCGAAGGACAGGACGCCCTGGTAGCCGGGCCCCGGAGGAAGCGCCGAGACGGTGACATCCGCGTAGAGCGTCCCCTCGGCCGCGTTGAACCAGTCGCTCGTGACCGGCACCACGAGGCTGTCCTGGATCCGCGTCGCCTGCGCGCCCGTGGTCGGGATGTAGGAGGTCGGGAAGGCGCCGGCTTCGAGTTGCGGGCCCCAGGCATGGAAGCCCTTCGACGTGTCGCCGGAATACACCAGGCCCGTCGCGTCCGACCATCCGAGGATGTACCAGGTCGTGTCGCCGCTCGTCGACGCTCTCGTGATCGTGGCCGAGCATCTGAACCAGCCGTTCGGATAGGCCTTGATGGACGGCACGACGCTGGCGTTCGACGCCGTCGCCGTACCGGCCTGCAGGTCGAAGACCGCGACAGCCTCGCCGTTCGCCGTCAGCGCCACCTTCCGTCCGGCGAACTTGGCCCAGAACGAGATCGTGCCGGCATAGCCGACCGCGCCGGTTCCCGGGATCTGGATCGCAAAGCCATGGATGGAGTTCGCCGACGTCTCGCTCAGCAGCACTGCCGACGAGGATCCATCGGGCGCCATCGCGGCACTGGATTGCACGGTGACATTGACGATCCCCCAAACGCCGCTCGTCAGATTGGCCGAGAAAGAGAACAGGTTCGTCCGCTGTTCCTCGATCAGCGCGCCGAGCGGCGCGCCCGTCACCGGATCGTGGTCGATGCGCAGCCCGCCGGCCGCGACCGGCACGAGCAGCCCGGCCGAGGTGGTGCGGTAGCCGGAGGACAGCCGGGAGAACTGGCCGGAGGGCAGGCAATCGGAAGCCGTCAGGCGGTAGTCGAGCGTCGGGGTGACGGGGGAGATGGCGAGCGGGTCGATGGCGCCCGCCACGAAAGCCGTGGTGGCGAGGCGCGCGCTGGTGTCGTTCAGCGCCGGTGTCGGTGCGCTCGGCGTCCCGGTCAGGGCCGGGGACGCGAGCGGCGCCTTGGCGGCGAGCCCCGCCAGCACCGTGGCGGCGAAGTTGGGGTCGTCGCCGAGTGCGTCGGCCAGCTCCTTCAAGGTGTCGAGCGCGCCGGGCGCCGCCGCCACCAGGGTGGCCACGGCCGCCGCCACGAAACCCGTGGTGGCGAGCCGGGTGCCGTTGTCGCCCGGCGCCGGCGTCGGCGCCGTGGGCGAGGCCGCGAAGGCGACGGCGCCGCCCGCCGCAGCCACCACCATGGCGTCGACGAAGGCCGAGCCGTCCGGCGACACCTTGAAGTGGAAGTTGTCGTCGCCGGCGAGGCCGATCTCGGCCCGGCCCGAGAAGCCGTCCTGGAACAGGAAGCGAGGCGGTGTTGCCGGCCGCCGCCTTGTTGAGCTTGATCCGCACGTCGCCGCGTGCCGCCGGCGCCGGCCGACAGGGCGTTGAACAGCGCGTTGTTCAGCGTGGCCGAGAGCGGGTTGCCGGTGTCGGCCGCCGTGCCGATGCCGAGCGCCGTGACGCCGAGCAGCGCCAGAAGGCCGGCGAGGCCGCGCCAGGCCGTGCCGGTCCAGAACAGCAGCGTACCCCCGGCGGCGTCGTAGGCCAGCGTGCCGCGGCCGGGCGCGAAGAAGCTCCAGGCCCCGTCCTGCCAGGCGGCGATGTTCAGGTCCCGGCCCGCCCAGGCCCCCGTGGCGCCCGGCGCCACGATCCAGCACTGCCCGTCGGCCGGCGCGGCGGGCGGCGCTGTCAGGCTGCTCGCCTCGACGCCGAGGTTCACCAGCGCGTCGAGCATGCGCAGCGCCGCGTTGTGGGTGACGCTCTTCTGGTTCTGGTTGGCGTCGAGGTAGGGGAGCTGGAGGTTCGGCGAGGCGCTCACGGGATCACCGTCCGGGTGGCGACCTGACCCCGGCCGACCACGGCCGAGATCTGGTACAGGTTGAGGGTGTAGGCGGCCCGGGGCGCGCCGAAGTCGGCCGCCTGCATGGCGGCCGTGTAGAGGAAGGCCGGTGCGCTCAGGCCCGGCACGGCGCGCAGGACGTGGCCGGCGCCGTCCGTCACCTCGAGGTCGTAGCGCTCCGCTTCCTCGTTCAGCGGCACGGTGTCGGGGTCCCAAGCGTCGCCGGCGAAGCGGGTGCGCCGCACCCAGGCGAAGGCGACGTCGCCCGAGGGCAGGCGGCGGCCCGTGACCTGCGCCACCGAGAAGGGCCGCAGGCCCGTGGCCGGAAAGGCCAGCGACACCTCCGTGTAGGTCGGGTGGCCGGGCCGTAGAGGCTCGGCCCGTAGCGCAGCGTCTGGACGAGGGCGCGCTGGTCGAGGCTCATGTCGAGCGGCGCCGAGCGTGTCGGCGTCGAGCACCACGACGCGGGCGCCGGCCGGCACCGGATCGCCGATGGCGCCCTCGCTGCCGAGCTGGCCGCGCAGCAGCGTGGTCAGCTCGTAGGTGTTGGCGCCGACGAGACGCGGCGTCGCGGTACTGCAGCACCTCCCAGTCGCCGGCCGCGGCGTTCTCGACCGCGAGCGCGCCCGGCGCCGGCCAGCACCTGCGCCTCGGTCAGCGACAGCAGCTGGGCGCCGCCGAACAGCGTCAACGACACGCGTGTTGCCGAGATCCCAGCGGTCCACCGGGCCGCGGTAGAGCGGGCTCGTCAGGCGGCCCATGGCCGAGGGCGTCGTCGACGTGACAGGAAGTCCCAGCCGCCGCCGCCGTTGGCGCGGTAGACGTCGACCCCGCACCAGGGGTTGGCGAAGGCGGCGATGCGCGGCGCCCAGAGCTGCGGCTCGGCCCCGGTCACGGGCGGCAGCGGGATGAAGGCGATCAGCGGCGGCCCGTAGCTGCCGAGCCTGGGGCGACCGGGGCGGCGGTTGCGGCGGCGACGTCACGCGCAGCAGCGACGGATCGAAGCCGACGAGGTCGGCGACGCGATAGGTCGTGGTCTCGAGCGACCTGATGCGGAACGACAGCGTCGAGGCCGGCGAAGCGCAGCGTCAGGGCGTCGCCGGCGTCGAGCGCCAGCCGCGAGGGCGGCAGCTTGACGGTGCCGGTCTCGCGCGCCGCCCAGGCCTGCTGGAGCAGGCTCGTCGCGACATCGCCGCGCATAGGCCGGATCGAGCACCGCGGCGGTCGCCAGTTGCGCGACGTTCTGGCTGTTGCCGGTCGCGCTTGCGGGCCTCGACCGAGCCGCCGGCGTAGTCTCGGTAAGGGTCGGCGAAGCTGAGCCGCACCGCGCCGGGCAGGTCGGTGTCGCCCGCGCGGGCCAGGCTGTAGCCGGGATCCGGAGCGCCCGATCGACCGCGAGGTCGGCGACGTCCAGCGCCGTCGCCCGCACGTTGCCCCGGGCGAAGAACTGCAGCGTGCCGCCCGACTCGCGCGCGTCGAACTGGTAGGCGTCCATCAGCCCGGCCAGGATGTCGCGCGGGCTCATCAGCGCGTCGGTGGCGTAGCCCAGCACCAGCGTCGAGGCGCTCATGCAGGTCCGTGGTGTCGAAGGCCGTGACGCCGACGGCGGCGCAGAGCTCGGCGATGATCCACTTCAGCGGCACCTCGCCGAGCCGCCCCGTCAGCCAGTGGCCGAGCTCGTAGTTGGGCGTGTCGTGCCACACCGCGGTGCGGCCGGGGAAATCCGGGAAGGGCCGCGCGTCCCAGGCCCAGGCGAACATGTGGTCCGTCGTCAGCATCGGGCCGCCGTAGACGGCGGAGACCGGCGCATGGTCGCGCCAGTAGGAGAGCGTCGCCTCGAGATAGGCGCGCTGCACGGGATCGTCCTTCGAGCCCGTCGAGAAATAGGGCAGGAAGCTTTCCGACGACTTCGGGTCGTAGAAGACGTTGGGCTGGTTCGGCCCCTTGTCGACCGCCGGGCAGCCGAACTCCGTGAACCAGATCGGCTTGCCTTGGGGCAGGTAGCCGGTCGGCGCGCCGGCCTCGCACGCCGCCGGGCCGGCTCGTAATGGGCGTTCGGCCACCAGTTGCGGATGTCCTTCTGGCGGAACACCCAGTGCTTGCCGTGGGCGGTGTCGACGATCGGCGTGCGGGTCTGCGCCACGCGGTCGGCGTCGCGAGGCATAGTACCAGTCGTAGTCCTCGCCGCCCTCGATGTTCGCGCTGCAGGTAGGCCTTGTCGTAGATCGTGAAGGGGCCCGTGACCGGATCGGAGTCGACGTTGGGCGCGCCGTCGCGCCAGTCGGACAGCGGCAGGTAGTTGTCGATGCCGACGAAGTCGATGTTCGGGTCGGACCACAGCGGGTCCATGTTGAAGATGACGTCGCTCGGTGCCGTCGGCGGGCCGGTGCGAGTGGTACTCGGTCCAGTCCGCCGCATAGCCGACCTTGCAACCGGGCCCGACGATGGCCTTCACCTGCGCGGCCAGGGCTCTTGAGCGCCTGCGACGGCCGGATAGGCGCGCGTCGCCCGGGCCGGAGCGCAGCTGCGTCAGGCCGACGAGTTCCGAGCCGATGACGAAGCAGTCGACGCCGCCGGCGCGCGACGCAGAGCTGCGGCGTAGTGCAGCACCATGGCGCCGTATTGCGCGAAGAAGGCGGCGACCTGGTCGGCGGCGGCCGGCGGTCTTGTCGGCGCGTGCCGGGCTGCGCCCGGGCCGGGAAAGCAGGTGATGCGCCCGCGCCAGGGATAGGGCGCCTGTTCGGCCCCGCCGTGGGGTCGGGCAGGCCGTTGCCGGCCGGCATGTCCATCATGACGAAGGGGTAGAACTGCACCCGCAGGCCGCGGCGCGTTCATGGCCTGGATCGCCTGCACCACCGTGTCGTCGGAGGGCGTGCCGCCGAAGGCCGGCACGAGGCCGGTGGGCGGCGCCGGCGTTGCTAGCCCGGTCGGGTCGAGCGTGGCGGGATCGATCTGGCTCACCACGGCGCCGTCGCGCGGGTGAAGCCCGCCACCGTCCAGTCGGCGCGGCGTGACGGTCTTGGTGCGCGTCTCGACCTTGGGGACGATCTGGCAGGCGCCGGCGCGCAGGTCCGTGCCGAACCACGTCACCACCAGCGACACGGCTGGCGCGGTCCGGCAGCGTGGCGTCGAGCTGGTCGAGGGAGGAGTAGAAGTCCGGGATGCCGTTCGGCGTGTGGACGTTCTCGGGATACCAGTTGCCGAAGCCGTCGCGACGACTGGTAGACCTGCGTGCCGAGCACGAACTCGCCGGCGCCGGGCAGCAGGCAGACGGCGCGCAGCGTGTTGGTGACGTCGTCGGGATCGGGGATCGGCGGGCGGCGGACGATCTCGGCGGTGATCTGCGGCATGCGGTTGCCGAAGTCGTCGAGCGGCATGAGGTGGAAGACGATGTAGCAGAGTGCCCGCGGTAGGCCGGCACGGCGCCGGTGCCCTCGACGCTCTCGATCGCAGCCGTCGGGCTCCTGGGTCTCGGAGCCGTTGTAGAAGTGATAGCCGTATTGGCTGAGGTCGAGCTCGTTGCCGTCGGCCCAGACGCGGCCGAGCGTGACGTCGTCGCCGCCCTCGCAGAACGCCACCGCGAAGGAGAGCTCGAAGTCGTCACCTTGGTGGTCGAGCGCGCCGAAGCCCTTGCCCGAGCGCCGGAGGTCTTCTGCTGGGCCGTGACGGCCTGGAACTGCGTGCACCAGATGACGTTGCCGCCGAGCCGCATGCGCCCCCACAGCTTGCGGACCGGCGCCCCCTCCTCGGCATGGGTGATGGCGACCGCGTCGAGCTGGGGGGCCGGGTCGCGGCGGGGCGCGAGCGCATTGGCGAGAAGGTTGTCGACCACGGCGCCACCGACGGCGCCGAGGGCTCCGCCGACGAGCCCGCCGAGCGGGCCGCCGAGTGCGGTGCCGATGGCCGCACCGGCCGAGCGAAGGACGAGCGTGGCCATGACTTCCTCGGGACGGCTTGGGAGATCGGGCCGGGACAGGCGCCCGGCGGGAGTTCGGCCCGTCGCCGCATGGTAAAGAGGACGGGCGGCGACGGGCGGGGCAGAGCCGCAGGCCGGCGGATCACGCGGCCGCCGCCCGTTTCGGCAGGAGCGGCCGCCCGCCGTCGTGAGCTCAGGGCCAGCCGAACCGCGCCACGGCACGGCGTCGCCACCAGGCCCCATGGTCACCTCGCGGACGCGGTCGCGCGACTGCGCATGGATCATGCGCGCCGCCTTCGCTCAGGATGGCGGCGTGCTTCGCCGGGCAGCCCGGCCGCAGGCGGAACAGCAGGACGTCGCCGGGCGCGGCGCCGTCGAGCGGCGACCGGCACGATATGACGCCGCGCGGCCTCGAGCATGGGCTCGGCGGCGCCGGTCTCGCCCCAGTCGGGCGTGTAGGGCGGCGGTGACTTCGGGCTCGGCGCCGTAGAGGTCGCGCCACACGCCGCGCACCAGGCCGAGGCAGTCGCAGCCGGCCCGGCGAGCGCGGCCTGGTGGTGGTAGGGCGTGCCGATGTAGCGGCGCGCGGCGCGCGACGATCTCGTCGCGGGTGCGGCATCATCAGCGTGCCCCGAACAGCGAGCCGCCGGCGGCGTCGAGCGCGCCCTGGACGCCGTAGCGGGTCACGACGTCGGTGCCGGGGATGTGCGGGAAGCCGCGGAAATTGACGACGTTGGCGAATTTCGATCCTGCAGACCGCGAAGGTCTTGCGGCAGCCCGCCGCGACGGTCGCCGGCGTCGCCCGACCGCGACCGGAAAGGGCGGTCGGCAGCCACAGCTCGAGCTGGTCGATGCCCGCTCGTGCGCAGGTGCGTCTTCACCTCGAACGGGATGGCCGGCGTTGGCGCCGGCCGTGAAGGTCAGCGTGCCGGCCGTGAACCAGTCCGGCCGCGTAGCCCGACAGGCCCGTCGCCACGACGATCTCGCGCCAGCGGCGCCGGCCGCGGCCGTGACGCTGGCCGCGATAGGCGGCGCTGTGCGAGGTCGACCTTGCAGCGCGCGTCGCCGAGCTTGGCCGAGCAGGTCCGCGCATAGGTCGAGCCGATCTTCTGGTTCAGCCGGTTGCGCCAGCGAGCGCAACTCGGCCGAGAAGGCGAGCCCCTGCCGCTTGACCTCGCCGAGGTTGCCGGACGCGCGATCGTGAAGCCCTGGTCGGGATCGGCCCAGTTGACCCAGAACAGCTCGACGGCCGCGTCGTCGTAGCGGCCGGCCAGGATGTCGGCCTCGGTGATGCCCGTCCGACGAGCAGCGCGCCGGCCGCCGTCCATGTTGTCGATCGACAGGCCCGAGCGACTGCTCGATCTGCGAGGCCGTGAAGCCCGTGCCGGCCACGAAGGTCGGTGCCGGCATCGACGAGGTCGCGGTCGTGCTCGGTGAAGCCCAGGACCGCGCCGTCGCGCCGGGTGAGGCGCCAGCAATAGGCCAGGGTCGTGACGCCCGGAGGCGAGCCGGGCCTGGAGGGCCGGCAGGCAGCGTCTTCAAGGCCGGATCTCCACGATGGGGATGTTGGGGATCTGCCCGGCCTCGAAGAAGGCGAGGTCGGCCTCGAGGTAGTCGGTGTCGAAGCGCACCGGCACGTCGAAGAGGAAGCCGGCCGTGACGGCGGCGCCGGCGGGCGGACGTGGCCGGCCGCGAAGGTGACGAGGCCCGTGGTGGCGTCGCAACGTCCAGCCGTGCCGCGGCCGCGACGCCGTTCACCCCCACCAGCACGCGTGCCGGCGCACGGGCTTGCGCGATCGGCGCGGGTATAGGGCGTCGGCAGGCCGGCGCCGTAGATCTTGACGAGCTGGAAGACCGCGGTCGCGCCGTCGCCGGTGCCGATCGCGACGTCGACGGGCGACGGGCTGGCGCGGCGAGGCGCAGGACCGGTAATCGAACCGGTCCTTCCAGCGGAAGCCGTAGAGGCGGCCGCGCTGGGCCTCGAAGAAGTCGCGCACGGCTTCGAGCTGGGCGAAGCTCCTGACGCCGTAGCCGGCCTGGTACTTGCGCCGCCCGTCGGCCCACACCGCGTTGCGCTCCTCCCCGCCCGAGCGCAGCGTGACGACGTCGGTCCGCCGCTCGGGGCCGCCCCGGGCGCCGAGCGCGACATCGGTCGGGAACCGGACCTCGTTGAAGCCGGCATCATGCGTTCCTCCCGGCCACGCCCCACGGCCCGCGGCCAGCAGCGGCCGCCATCTGGCGCTTCCGAGCGGGCGAAGGCCGGCGGGTCCGGCGCCGTGACGTTGAAGTTGATCACCTGGCTCGAGCGTCCGGGCCGCCGCGGCCGGCACCTTGGCGCAGCGGCGTCACGGCGGCGGGTCCCGCCACCACTTCGGCGCCCTTCTCGCCCACGATGCCCCATTGGCCGGCTGCGATCGTGCCGCCTTCGGCGAAGAGGCCCGCAAAGCCGGACGCGCCCGCCGCCCGACGAGCGCCGTGCCGAGCGCACCGAAGAGGCCGCCCGGTGCGCCGTTCTGCCCCTGCGTGCCGAAGAGCGCCGCGAAGGGGCCGGCGCCCGCCAGCGCCGCCTGCAGGCCCTGGCGGGCGCTGGAGCGCAGGATGCCGGCCGCGACATCGCCGGCCCGGGCGCCGTCCAGGATCAGCGCCTCGATGCCCTGCGCGCCCTGCTGCGCGGCGAAGCCCGCGGCCGCGTTGCCGGCGGCCTGGCCCGGCCTTCGAGCTTCGCCTGCGCGCGCCGTGGCGGCATCGATCTGGCGCACGAGGCCGGCGACGGCGTCCTTCTCGGCCGCCGGTGGCGTCGGCGCCGAGCTTGGCCTGCTCGACCTCGATCTTCTGGCGCTCCGCGATGGCGGCATGGGCGTCGCCGACGGTGCGCAACAGCGCCAGCTGTTCGGACAAGCCGCGTCATGCACCTTCGCGGCATTGTCGTCCCGGTCCCCCGACGTGTCGGGGATGCTGCGGCCCGCCAGCACCTCGGCGGTGGTGAGGCCGCCCGGCACGGCGACCGGAGGGCGGCAGGGTCCGCAGCAGCGCGGCCTGTTTGGCCTCCAGCGCCGCGGCGGTGTCGAAGCTGCGGGCCAGCCCGGCCGAGGTCGTGGCGGCGAAGGCGTCGGCGCGGCCGGCGAGCCGGTCCAGCGTACCGCCGGCCGTCTCGGCCGCGCGGGTGAACCCCGAGAAATCGGCTTCGAAGCCGAAGGACAGCGACCCCGCCTGCTCGGCCATGTCTCAACCCTCCCCTTGCCAGGCCCGGAGCTCGGCCTCGAGCGCCCGGGCTTCCGCGCCGCGTCATGCCGCCGTCGTCGGGCTCGACCCCGAGCACGTGGCGCGTGTAGCCGGCCCAGGCGTCGGCGAGGCCGCGCCAGGAGCAGGACCAGAAGGCCGCCTCGGTCCAGTTCAGGGCGCCGAGGGCGAAGCCGCGCCGTCGCCGCCACGCGTCGGCGCGGTCGGCGCGTCCCGGAAAGGGAGGGGCGCCGCCTCCCCGGCCGGGCCGGCGCGCCACCTCGAAGCCGAGCGCCGCCATGAGGGCCAGAACGAAGGCTTCGGCCTCGACCGCGGCGGTGCGGGCCGCGAGCGCCTCGGCGTCGTGGCGGCCCGAGGCCGCGAGCGCGCCGGCGAGGAGCGCCGATCATGTCGGCAGCCCGGCGGCCGAAGACCGCCGTCTCGATGGCCTGGACGATCGGCACGCCGCCGCACCGCTCCTCGATCAGGGCCACCGTCCCGAGCGAGGTGTCGAAGGCGATCCGCTCGCCGGCCAGCACGGCCGCGAACTCGCCGCGCAGCGCGTTGGCGGCACCCCCGCCCTGTTGCGGAGCACGCGTCATGCGGGCGCTCCCGCTGTCCACACCGGCACGCCGGACGATTCCAGCGTCAGCGACGACGAGATCTCGCGGTCGTGCGGGCGCCGATTCGTCGAGCTGGGTCACCACGAAGGCGCCCTGGTAGAAGCCGGCGCCGGGATAGACGATCTGGCACTGGCAGCAGCGTGCCGCCCTCGTAAGCGCTCCTGGCCGCCGCATAGGCGGCGTCGTTGAGCCAGACGAAGTCGCGCGGCCGCGAAGCTCAGGCCCTGGGCTGCGGCGCCGGGCAACAGTTCCTGCCAGCGGCCGGCGGAATCGGCCGAGGTGACATCCACCTTGGCGCTCGAGCGCTTCACCTGCTTGGTGCGCAGGCCGCCGGCGGTCGTGAAGATCGAGCCGGATGTGTTGACGCGCAGCAGCAGGCCGCGGCCGGGGGACGCCGACATGGATGACCTCGTGGTTCGAGAAAAGTGGGGCTCGCCCCCGGGACCGGGGAGCGGAGATCAGGCGGGCGAGGCCTCGTGACCGGCCAGGGCCGTCACCGTCACGGTGCCGTGCAGCGCCACCTCGTCGGGGTCGCGCGCGGGGCCGCGAGCATCGATGCAGAGCAGCGACAGCAGCGCCACGCCCGGCACCGGCATCGGCCGCATGTGCAGGATGCGCCGGATGTGGCCCATGACGGCGCGAGGCCGTGCGAGCGTTCCGCCGATCTCGTAGCGGTCCCAGACGTCGAGATCGAAGGTGAGGACCTGCGCCTCGGTGTCGGCCGTGGACCCGTCGCGCGCCGACACGAGCCGGACCGTGACGGAGGGCATGACGGCGCGGGCGGGCGGGGCGTCGTAGACCCGGGTCCCCAGGAGCGCCGCGAGGGCGGGATCGCCCCGCAAGCGCCGTGCCGATCGCCGCCACGAGGGCGGCCTGCCGGTCCCGCGCGCTCACGGCCGCAGGCCTCCGCGCAGCGCGGCGGCGAGCCGCGCCAGGGCACCGGCGCCGGCCCGCGAGGCGAGGGGCCGCAGGAAGGGGCGTGCCGCCATGCGCAGGGTCCCGTATTCGAGGAAGGCGGCTTCGGGCGCCGCCACGGTCACGGCACTGCCGCCTGCCGTCGCCCCGGCCGTGACGGAAGCGGCGAGCCGGCCGGTCGGATCGTCCGGCACGCCGCCCGGGGCCGAGGCTTGGGTCCCGGATCCGAGCGAGGCCCGGACCTCGTCGGCGACGCCCTCCGCCACGGCCATGAAGCCCGGCGCCGTGGCGAGGGCGGCGGCGCGGGGCAGCGCGGCGAGCTGGCGGCGCAGCGCGTCGAGCCCGGCGGCGCGGCACCTGACGGCGCTCATACCGGCACCGCGAGCGCGGTATAGGCGGCACCGGCCGGGTCGGTCTCGACCCGGATGACGCGATAGGTCGTGGCCCCGACCGTCACCTCGTCGTCGAGCGCGAGTTCGGCGCCGAGGCCGGCGCGCAACACGGAAAGCGTCACGGCCGTTTCGGGGAGACCGCTCGCCGCGCGGGCGCGGTCCGAGACGGCCTCGACCAGGGCCTTGGCGGGCGACGTGGTGGCGACGACCGCGAAGCCGCCCGCGCCGTCGTCGCGCGGGGCGAGTTTCGCCAGGGTCGCGTCGCTGTAGAGAGGCGCGAAGGCGGCGCCGAAGAGCGCCGCGAGATCACCGTCGAGCAGGGACATGCGAGCCTCATGGGACCAGGACGGCGGGGCGGTTGACCTTCAGCAGCGCCAGGAAGCGGCGGCCATAGGTCGTCTCGGCCAGGACCGAAGGTGCGTGGGCGCCGGGCGGCGGGCGGGCACGGTCGAGGCTGAGGTTTCCCGACCGCAACGACGCATAGCCCAGCGTGCCGGCCGCCGCGGCAGCGGCCTCGGCGCCCGTGCCGAAGCCGTCGAGCGTCAGCGTGTGAGCGGCGAGCAGCAGGATGGCGATGGCATAGTCGCCAGGCAGCCAGCCGGTGTCGACGCGCGTCCGCGCCTCGGCGATGGCCCGGGCCAGTGTCGGCGCCGGCACGGCCGCGAAGGCGGGAAAGCGCGCCGCGAGATCGGCGGGCGCCGGAACGGTGTAGGGCATGGTGGGATCCGATCGTCGCGGGAGGGATGGGCCAGGGTGGGGTCGCCCGTGGCATGGCTGGCGGAGCCCGGGCTCGGGTCCGATACCGATGGACCGGCCTGGGTGCCCCGTCCTGCCGGGCCGCGATCACGCAGTCGTCGTTGCGGATGTCGCGCTCGCCCGTCGCCGACAGCCCCGAGGGCGACTGCCCCAGAAGCCGCGTCACCGGGATGTCGGCCGCACCCGCCGCAACCTGCAGGACGGTGCGCACCATCTCGGGCAGCCCGCCGAAGTCGACGCTCTGGCGCGACCACGTCTCGCCGTCCCCGAGCAGCAGCAGGTTGTTGATCGACTTCATCGCCGCCGCGTAGGCGAAGCGCGCCGACAGCTGCCCCGTCGTCTCGGCCGAGGAGAGGTGCTCGGACAGGTTCGGCACCGTGACGATGTCGACCTTGGCCTCGTGCATCAGGCTCGTCGCGCCCGCGCTCGTCAGCGCCGCGGCGTGGACGGCGTCGTAGAGCGCCTGCAGCACCGAGTCGGACCAGGGCGTCGCCTGCGCCCACGGGTCGGGCAGCGGGTTGCCGAGAAAGCGCACCACCCGCGAGGGATGCAGCGCCAGCGCGCCGCGCCCGGGCGAGACGAGATCGTAGAGCGCCGGCTCGCCGCACCAGGGGCTCAGCGGGTCGCTGTTCAGCGCCGAGGCCCCGAGCTGCCAGCGCGACACGACGTGCAGGAACTTGAGGCCCCCGCGCCGCACCCCGCCCTCGTCGAGCGGGCGCGCCAGCGCGGCCGGGTCGCTCTCGCCCGTGCCGATGACGATGGCGCCCCCGCCGTAGAGCCGGCCCAGCACCAGGGCGCGCTGGATCGCCTTGCGCAGCCCGAGCCGCCGCTCCGCCGCCTCGGCCCGCGCCACGTCGCCCGCATGGCCCGACCACGCGCGCCAGGCCCGCACGCTGTCGTAGGGCACGATGTCGACGACCTTGCGGGCCAGCCAGTCGCCCCGGTACATCGCCTCGAGCTGGGCGCGGGGCAGGTCGAAGACGAAGAAGGCGTCGCCCGCCGCCTTGTCCTGGCCCGCCCCCAGCGAGGCCGCGAGGTTCGACAGGCTGTCGCGCGCCGCCGCGCCGAACGAGATCGACATGCACGAGGCTCGCTGATCGAGAGGACTGGGCGCGCCGCGGCGGCCCGCGGCTCGACGGGCGAGCGCAGGCGCGCAAGGCGGGGGGGGGGGGGCGTGGGGGAAGCGCCGGCGGCGGCGTCAGGACTTGGTGGTGGGCCCGACGAAACGCACCGTGATGCCGGCCGGGCCGTCGTCCGCCTCGGCCGCCGCTTTCAGCGCGCCGTAGCCGCGGTCGATGAGGGCATTGATGGCGGAGACACGGGCCTGTTCGCTCGACGCTTCCTGGGCCAGGCGGGCGAGTTCGCGGATGGCATCGGGCACATGGGCCCGGATGGCGGCGCGGATCTCGGCCGTGGCGGCGTCGGGCACGCCCTCGCGATTCCGGGAGGGACGCTTCGCCATCGCGTCCCCCGGACATGAAAAAGGCCCGGAAGCGAGATGCCCCGGGCCGAAACCGCAATGCTGCAGTGAAACGATATCTAGGCGATCAGCCGCCCAAGGTCAAGAACAAAACGGGAACATGGTCGGCATCGATGGCTCTGCCCCGACCTGCTCGGGCGGCCAGGGGCGCTCCGGCACCCCGGTTCAGTCGCCCCTGAACCGCTCCTCACGCCAGGGGTCGCCGCGCAGGTGGTAGCCATTGAGCTCCCAGAAGCCCGCCTCCTCGGTCGCGGTGAAGCGCAGGGCGCGCAACCACTTGGCGCTCTTCCACAAGTAGAGATGCGGGACCAGGAGCCGGGCCGGGCCGCCGTGGTCGGGCGTGATGGGCTGACCGGCGTAGCGCGTCGCGATCATGGCCTTCCCGCCGACGAGGTCCGCCGCCGGCACGTTGGTCGTATAATCGTCGAAGGAGACCGCGAGCGCGAAGGGCGTCGGCGGCTCGCCGTGGGTCGCATCCGCCAGGAGGTCGTCGACCGTCACGCCATCCCAGAGCGTATCGAACTTCGACCAGGTCGTGACGCAGTGAATGTCGCCGCGCCATCGCGTCCGCGGCAGAGCCTCGAACTGCTCCCAACTCCAGCTCTTGACCGGCCGTGCCCGGTCGTAGAGCACGAAGCGCCACCGCGCCATGTCGATGCGCGGCGTCGGGCCGATCTGCAGGACGGGGAAGTCCTCGACCTCGTGCTGCCCCGGCGGCAGCCGCACCCCGCCCTCCCCCGCCGGGCGCCGCCCCGAGAACCCACGCGTCGCCATGCTTTCCTCCCGGATCGGTGTCGTGGAGAACGCCGGCCCGTCCGACGCCGGTTCACACGGCCGAGGCCGCCTCGGAGGCCAGGATCGCGGTGGCGAGATCCGCCGCCGCCGTGCCGACCGGCTTGAACAGCGTGATGTCGTCGGGCGAGCGCCGCCCCGTCGCTTCGCCGCGGCACAGAGCACCGAGGTCGATGACGGCCTCGCGGCCCAGCACGCCGTCGCGGATCGCGATGGCGACATCGCCCCCTTCGGTCAGGGCCGCCGGCGTGTCGACGACGACGCGCGCGCGGCGCAGCGCCGCGTCGTCGGCCTCGCGCATCCCCATCGTGAAGGCGCCGACGAGGTCGAGATGCTGTCCCGGCCGCAGCCACGCGCCGCGGATGAGCGGCGCGGTCGACAGCGTCGCGCAGGCGACGACGTCGGCGGCCCGGACGGCTCCTTCGAGGTCGGTCACGGCCTCGGCCGGCAACCCCTGTCCGCGGAGCTCCGCCGCCACCCGCTCGGCCCCGGCGGGCCGGTGGTTCCAGACCGCGACATGGCTGGGACGGCGCACGCCTGCATGAGCCCGCGCCAGATAGGGCGCCAGTGCCCCGGACCCCACCAGGACCAGCCGCGAGGCCTCCGGCCGGGCGAGAAGACCCGCGGCCAGCGCCGAGACCGCCGCGGTCCGCCAGTGCGTCAGCCGCGTGCCGTCGAGCACGGCGAGCGGCGCGCCGGTCTCGCCCGACTGCAGCACGTAGACGCCCATCACGGACGGCAGGCCGAGGCGGCCGTTGTCGGGGAAGACGTCGACGATCTTGGTGCCGACATAGGCACCGGGCCGTGGCGCGTCCGCGCTCCACGCCGGCATCAGGAGATGGGTGGCGCCGCCGTCGGCGGTGCCGACATGGTGGTGGTGGCGTGTCGGGACGACGAAGCCGCCCCGGAAGGCGCCCCGCAGAGCCTCCACGAGCGCCGGAAAGGCGAGCAGCCGGTCGAGGTCCTCGGCGCTGACGATCCGCATGGCGCCGCCTGGATCAGCCCGCGGGATGGAGTTCGAGGGCCGGCAGCGGGGTCGGTGCCGTGCCGGCGAGCCGCGCCTCTTCGCGGTTCTGGCGGGACTGGATGTCGAGTTCGGTGCGCAGCCGGGCGTTCTCGGCCTGGGCCTCGCGCGCTTCCGCGGCGGCGCGGCGCGCGGCCGAACGATAGCGGCCCTGGCCGAGCCAGCTCGCCGCGCCGCCGATCACCACGCCGGCGCCGAGCAGCAGGAAGACCAGGAGAAAGAGCGGCGCCGCCAGGACGAAGACCGGATCGCCCGACGAGAAGGGATCGAACGAGATGGCGATGACCTGCCGGTTGGCGACCGCGAAAGCGATCGCCAGGATCGCGATCGGCACGAGCACGATGGCCTTCAGAAAGGTCTTCACATCCATCTCCTCTGCCGCCACCGCGCGGCCCGCCCCGTCAATGCGCGCCGGGTGTCGCACGATCCCGCGCCGAGGTCACGCCCGCAGGCGTTTGCGCGGCGCCTCGGCCGCCTCGTCGCGCGGTGCGACGGCGCCGTCGGGGTTCAGGCGCTCGCGCATCTCCTTGCCGGTCTTGAAGAACGGCACGGCCTTTTCGACGACGTCGACATGGTCGCCGGTCCGAGGATTGCGGCCGAGGCGCGCGTCGCGGCGCTTCACCGAAAAAGCCCCGAAACCGCGCAGCTCCACACGGTCGCCGCGCACCAGCGCATCCGTGATGCCGTTCAGCACGGCGTTGACGACTTTCTCGATGTCGCGCTGGTAGAGGTGCGGATTCTTTTCGGCGATCCGCTGGACCAGTTCCGATTTGATCACCTGCGCCCCCACCCCCGCGCCCTCGTGCGGGGTGCCGGCCGGTCTGCCCGAAAACCCTTCACTCGCCCGTCGCACCCTGCCAAACGGCCACCAGACCGTCAAGGCGAGGGCGGTCGGCGGCGGCGTCGAGCAGCGACGCGATGGGCCCGAGACCGTGAACGCCGAGCCCGTCGGCGACGCCGGCCGCGGCCGTGAAGAGCCCGAAGATCCCGCCCCGCCCCTTCGGCCTGTAGTCCCGGATCGGCAGGCCGTGGCTGACGTGCCGGTCGGATTCGAGCCAGTTCACCGCATCGGTCTCGCTGCCGAGCTCGTCGACGAGCTTCAACGGCAGGCCCTGACGCCCGGTGAAGACGCGACCGTCGTCGACGGCGGCGAGCTCCGCATCCGTCATGTTGCGCCGGGACTTCACCAGCCCCTTGAACCAGTCGAAGCTGTCGGCGACCAGCGAGGCCAGCGCCGCCCGGGCGGCGTCGCTGGTGGGTTCGAGGCCGTTCGGCGCCGCCTTGAGGGGGGCGGACTTCACCTCCTCGACCTTGACGCCGACCTTGTCGAGCAGGCCCGACACGTTGGGGAACTGGAACAGCACGCCGATGGAGCCGACGAGCGAGTTGCCGTAGGCCACGATGTGGTCGGCACCGAGCGCCGCGATATAGGCGCCGGAGGCCGCCAGCGTGTCGACGGTGGCGACGACGGGCTTCTTCGCCGCCACCTTGCGGATGGCGTCGTAGACGCGTTCGGACCCCACCGTCGTGCCGCCGGGGCTCTCGATCTGCAGGATCAGCGCGGAGGCCTGGGAGGTCTCGACGTCGTGCAGGAGCCGCAGCGTCACCTCGTCGCCCGTGATGAGGCCGCCGATCTTGATGCGGGCGATGTGGGGCGTGACGCGTTCGGCGAAGCTGGTGCGGCCACGGGCCGCCAGCGCCACGATGGCCAGCACGACGACGAGCCCGGTGACGACCCGCCAGAAGGTGAGCTTGCGGCGCATGCGCCGCCGGTCGACCATGTAATCGGCGGCGGAGCCATTGGTGAACGACATGTGGGACCCTGCTCCCGGACCGGAACGGTTCGGCCCCCGAGTTTTAGGGGGGTGCCAGGAGCCGCGCAAGCGAGCTCGCCCGGGGTCCGCCGATGCGCGGCGCGGCTCAGCCCTCGTGCCCGAGCTGGGCCTTGGGCGGGCCGACGGCGGCGGCAGGCGCCGCCCCCCGCCGCCGCGGCTGGCCTTGCGGCCCCGCAGACGCTGGAGCTGGCCGTCCATCAGCACGCCGGCCAGGATGACGCCGCCCATCACGGCGAAATTCAGCGACGACGGGATGCCGAGCAGGTTCACGAGGTTCTGCAGGATCTGCAGCAGCACGGCACCGAGCGCGATGCCGACGATCGACCCCTCTCCGCCGCGCAGCGAGCAGCCGCCCAGCACGGCCGCCGCGATGCCGTAGAGTTCGTAGAACGTGCCGTGCGAGGCGGGCGAGATGGAGCGCGTGTACATGGCGAAGTAGATCGACGAGATCCCGGCCAGGCCCGAGCAGATCACGTAGGCGGCGACGATCACCGCCTTGGTGTTGATGCCCGAATAGCGGGCGGCCTCCTCGTTCTTGCCGACCGCGAAGAGGTAGCGGCCGAAGACCGAGCGGTGCAGCAGCACGCCCATGATCACGGCGGCGATGACGAAGACGACGAAGCTCATCGGCACGCCATAGGCGCGGCCGGTGGTCAGCCAGTCGAGCGCCGGGAAGCTCTGGCCGAAGTCGAAGCCCGCGGTGCCGTCGTCCGTGTAGTAGCGCGCCACGCCCCGGTAGATGAGCAGGCCGCACAGCGTCACCACGAAGGGCTGGAGGCGCATGCGCGTGATCAGGAACCCGTGCAGCAGCCCGATGGCGACGCCGGCGGCGGTGACGATCAGCACCGCCACGATCCAGTTGAGCCCGAAGCCCGTCACCAGAGAGATGAACAGGACCCCGAGCAGCGCGAAGACCGAGCCGATCGACAGGTCGATGCCACCCGTGATGATCACGAAGCCCTCGCCGATCGAGAACAGCCCGTAGAGGCCGATCAGGTTGGCGGTGTTGGACAGGTTGATGGGCGAGATGAAGCGCGGGTTCAGAACCGCCACGACGGCTCCCACCAGCAGGATCAGCAGGAAGAGCCCGAGGTCCTTCTTGAGCATCGCGTATGGTCCTCAGTGCGAAGTGGCGCCGACGGCGAGCCGCATGACGGCCGCCTCGCTCATTTGGTCGCGGTCGAGCACGCCCGTGATGGCGCCCTCGTGCATCACGGCGACCCGGTCCGACACGCCGATCACCTCCTCCATGTCGCTGGAGATCATCAGGATGGCGACGCCCCGGTCGGCCAGTGCCCGCATCAGCGCGTAGATCTCGGATTTGGAGCCGACGTCGATGCCCCGCGTCGGCTCGTCGAAGATCATCACCTTCGGGTCCATGCAGAGCCACTTGCCGAGCACGACCTTCTGCTGGTTGCCGCCCGACTGAGCGACCCCGTCCGGGTCGCGACGTCGGGCGCCTTGATGCGCAGCGATTTGCGTTGCGCCTCCGCGTTGACGCGTTCCGCCGCGGCGCTGACGAGCCCGGCCCGGGCGAAGCGGGTCAGGCTCGCCAGCGAGATGTTGGACACGATCGGATCGTCGAGGATCACGCCGGACGCCTTGCGGTCCTCGGGCGCGAGATAGATGCCGCGCGTCGATGGCGTCGCGCGGCGAGCCGAGGCGGATCTCCTGGCCGCCCATGCGCAGCGTGCCGGCCGCGGGCGGATCGATGCCGAAGATCACCCGGGCGAGTTCGGTGCGGCCGGCCCCGATGAGGCCGCCCAGGCCCAGGATCTCGCCCGCCCGCAGCGGCATCGTCACGGGCCGTGCCGGATAGGCCGGCGGTGGCGAGGCCCACGAGGTCGAGCACCGCGTCGCCGGGCGGGCGGGCCGGCGGGGTGTAGAGGGACTTGAGGTCCCGGCCGATCATCAGGCGGATCATGGCGTCGTGGCGGATCTGCGCCCTTGGCGAGCGTGCCCACCATGGCGCCGTCGCGCAGCACGACGACGCGGTCGGCGCAGGCCTCGACCTCGCTCAGGCGGTGCGAGATGAACACGATGGCGACGCCGGCTCGCCTTCAGGTCGGCCACCACCGCCGAGCAGGCGGTTGGTCTCCGTCAGCGTCAGGCTCGAGGTCGGCTCGTCCATGATGATGAGCTTGGCGTCGAGCGAGAGCGCCTTGACGATCTCCAGCATCTGGCACTGCGCGATCGACAGGCTCGAGACGGGCGTGTCGGCCGAGAAGTCGCAGCCGAGCCGCTGGAGCAGGGGCGTCACGCGGGCCCGCAACGCCGGGCGGTCGATGAGCCGCAGCGGCCCCGCATGGGTCGGCTCGCGCCCGATGAACACGTTGGCGGCCGCGTCGAGGTTGTCGAAGAGGTTCAGTTCCTGGTGCACGAAGGCGATGCCGGCCCCGAGCGACTGGGTGACGGTGAGCGCCTCGTGTTCTTCGCCCCGGATCGCGATGCGCCCGGCGCTCGGCGCCACGACGCCGCCGAGGATCTTCATCAGCGTCGACTTGCCCGCCCCGTTCTCGCCGATCAGGCCGACGACCTCGCCGGGATGGACTTCGAGGCTGACGTCCTTGAGGGCGCGGACGCCGGGGTAGGTCTTGTCGATGTGGCGGAGTTCGAGCAGCGGCTGGGTCATCGAGGGCTCATCGGCCTGGTTTCGTCCGACGGGCGAGTTCGCCGGCACCCGTGCTGGAGCGGAGCGTCGGGCCGGCTCCCTCGCCCGCCACGCTCGGCCCACGCCCCACCAGGGTTGCGCGGCATCGCGATGGCGGGCCCGACTGCTTGAGCCCGCCCCGCGATGGCTGACGCCGTTACTTGCCGGTGCGCTGCTTCAGCTCGGCCGCGAAGGCGTCGACGTTGCCCTTCTCGATGATCTTGGTCGGGATGATCATCAGGCCGTTCGGCCGGCAGGCCGGACTTGTCGCCCTCGATGGCCTTGGCCATCAGCTTCATGCCCTGGTAGGCCCACTCGTAGGGCTGCTGCACGACGGTGCCGACGATCGTGCCTTCCTTGACGCCGCCGAGCGTCACGGGATCCTCGTCGAAGCCGATGATCGTGATCTGGCCGAGCTTTCCGGCTTCCTTCACGGCCTGGTAGATCTGCGGCGTGTTGTAGGAATAGATGCCCACCATGCAGTTGATGTCGGGCCGCGCGGTCAGCGTGTCCTCGACGTTGCGCTTGGCGCGGGCCTGGTCGATGTCGTCGGCCCGCACGTCGACGAGCTCGACCTTCGAGCCCTTGATGGCCTCGCGGATGCCGTCCGCGCGCTCGCGGGCATTGTCGGCGCCCGGCAGGCCCACGAAGCCCATGCACTTGCCGCCGTTCGGCAGCGCCTTGGTCATCAGCGAACCGGCCTGCTTGCCGGCATCGATGTTGCTCGACCCGACATAGGCGAGCGCGCTTGGTCTTGGGCGCGTCGCTGTCGGTGGTGAAGAGGGTCACCTGCCCGCCGATCTTGTCGAGTTCGTCGGTCTGGGTCTTGGGATCGACGGCGCTGACCATGATGCCGGCGGCGCCCGACGCGACGAGATCGTCCATCAGGCGGTTCTGGATCGCGGCCGAGGATTGCTCGGGATATTTGATCTGGAGCTTGTAGTTCGGCAGCTCGGCCTGCGCCTTCTTGAGGCCCGCCTCGGCGGACTTCCAGAAATCGGACGCGCCGTTGACGACGAAATAGAGCGGCTTGGTGCCGGCCGCATGGGCGGCCCCGCACAGCAGAAGCGTGGCGAGGCCCGCGGTGATCGCGCTTCGCATGGGTTTCCTCCGAAAATCTCGACCGATTCTCTGTCGGCCCGGCACAGGCTAGCACAGGAATGGGCGAGCGCCAGGGGTTATGTCGGACATTTCGGGACTTCGTTTCGCCCGTACCCCGGCGGGACGGTGCGCGACGGCTCGCCTGCGGCGTCAGGCCTTGATCCAGGCTTTCTCGGCGATGCGGCCGTTGTCCATGTCGAAGCCGGAATGGGGCGTATGGCCGCCGACCTTGCGGTGATGCGCGTCGAGCCAGTCGCGAAAGCACGGGATCAGAGTCCCGCTCCGCTCCGTCAGCATCGCCTGCATGTCCCAGATGAAGCCGCGGCGCTTGTCGTCGTCGATTTCGGCCTGGGCCGCCGCCAGGAGGGAATCGAACCGTGTGTCGCGCCAGTGCGACTCGTTCCACGGTGCCGTGCTCTGATAGGCGATCTCCAGCATCTGCGTCGCCGAGGGGCGCCCGCCCCAGTAGCTCGCCACGAAGGAGCCTTTCAACCACACGTTGGTGAAGTACCCGTCGGCAGGCTCCGTCTTGACGTCGAGCGGGATGTCGCATTTCGCCGCCGTGCTCTGCAGCAGGGTCGCCATGTTGACGGCGCCGTTGAACGCCCCGTCCGACGTCTGCAGCACGAGCTTGCGGTCCGACACGCCCGCCTTCTTGAAATGGAAGCGGGCCTTGTCGGGGTCGAACCGCAACTGGGCGAGGTCGCTGTTGAAATAAGGATCGCTGCGGGGGATGGGGTTGTCGTTGCCGACCGTGCCGTATCCCGAGAACAGCAGCTTGATCATCTGTTCGCGGTCGACCGCATATTTCAGCGCCTGGCGCAGGTCGAGGCTGGTATAGGGGTCGCGGTCGTTCATCATCGCCATGACGGGGTACCAGCCGCCCGCGGCGCGCACGATGCCGAGCGTCGGGCTGCGCTCGACGCGCGAGACCGTCCGGGGATCGGCGCGGTTGATGGCATCCACCTGGCCGAGGATCAGCGCGTTCATCCGTGCGCTGGTGTCGTTGATGACGGTGATCTCCACGGCATCGAGGTGGCCGCGCTCGGGCTTCCAATACGGGCCGGCCTTCTTGAGGGCGATCCGCACCCCGGGATCGAAGGCCTCCACCGTGAAGGCTCCGGTGCCGACCGGCCGCGCCCAATCGGTATAGCCCCGCGGCACCATCATGAGGTGATAGTCGCTGAGCACGGTGGGGAAATCGGCATTGGCCGAGGCCAGAGTGACCTGCACGGTCGCGGCATCGAGCGCTTTCACGTCGGTGACGGGCTTCATCACGCCGGCGGCGCCCGACGTGCTGTCGCCGCGGTGGAGGTTCAGCGAATAGACGACGTCGTCGGCGTCGAACGGCTTGCCGTTGTGGAAATGCACGCCCTTGCGCAGGCTGAAGACCCAGGTCCTCGCGCCGTCGCCCGGCTCCCAGAAGGTCGCCAGTTCCGGGACCGGCCGGTTGTCGGCACTGTTCTCGACGAGCCCGTTGTAGATGGCGAAGGCAGTATCGATCATCACCGAATCGTCCCAAGCCCGGGGGTCGAGACTGTCGGTGGTGGACCCTCCCCCGAGCCCGAGCCGCAGCGTGCCTCCGCTGACCGGGCGGTCGTTCTCCTCCGCCACCGCCGCCCCGGCGGCCCGCCCCGCGAAGCCGGCCGCCAGGGCGGCGCTGGCCGATCCCGCCAGCACGGCGCGCCGCGAGGGGCGCGGGCCGGGCCGCCGGGGCGCGGAATGTTCGAGTTCCTTCATGGACGGCCGTCCTCGACTGGTCCCGGCGGGGCGGCCGCAAGTCGCATGCAACCGGGCGCGCCCCTCAACAGAGCCGCCCCGGGGCCCGCGAGTCAAATGAAGCCTCGTCCACCCCGCCGGCCGCCCCCGAATGCACGACGGGCGGGCCCGCGATCCGCCGGCCCGCCCGTCGCCTCCGGTGGCGCCGCCCCTCCGGGGGCTCAGACGTCGAGCATCAGGCGGGTGGGATCCTCGAGGGCCTCCTTGACCCTGACCAGGAAGGTCACGGCCTCGCGGCCGTCCACGATGCGATGGTCATAGGACAGGGCGAGATACATCATGGGCCGCACCTCGACCTTGCCGCCCACCACCACCGGCCGGTCCTGGATCTTGTGCATGCCGAGGATGCCGGATTGCGGGGCATTGAGGATCGGCGTCGACATCAGCGAGCCGTAGATGCCGCCATTGGTGATGGTGAACGTGCCGCCCTGCATGTCCTCGATCTTGAGCTGGCCGTCGCGCGCCTTCTTGCCGTAGCCCGCGATGGTCTTCTCGATGTCGGACAGGCTGAGCGCGTCGGCATCGCGCACCACCGGCACCACGAGGCCCTTCTCGGTGCCGACCGCGATCCCGATGTGGTAGTAGTTCTTGAACACGATGTCGGTGCCGTCGATCTCGGCGTTGACGGCCGGCAGTTCCTTCAGCGCGCCGACGACGGCCTTCACGAACAGGCCCATGAAGCCGAGCTTGGCGCCGTGCTTCTTCTCGAACACGTCCTTGTACTTGGCGCGCAGGGCCATGACGCCGGACATGTCCACCTCGTTGAAGGTGGTCAGCATGGCGGCGGTGTTCTGGGCGTCCTTCAGGCGGCGCGCGATCGTCTGGCGCAGCTTGGTCATCCGCACGCGCTCTTCGCGCTCGGCATCGGTCTGCGGCGGCGCCTGGCGCGGCGCCGGGGCCGGTACGGGAGCCGGAGCGGGCCGGGCCGCGGCCGGCGCGGGAGCCCGGGAAGCCGCGATGACGTCGCCCTTGAGCACCTGCCCGCGCTTGCCCGAGCCCTCGACGCCGGACAGGTCGATCCCCCGTTCCGGTCGCCATCTTGGCGGCCGAGGGGGCCGGCGGCATCCCGGCCGGGGCGGCGGGGGCCGGCGCCGCGGCGCCGTTCGATGCGGCGGGCGCCGCCGCGGACGCGCCGGCTACGGCGGCCGCGATCTGACCCAGCACGGCACCCGGCGTCACGGTGGCGCCGGTCTCGACGCCGATGGCGGAGAGCACGCCCGCCGTAGGCGCATTGACTTCGAGCGTCACCTTGTCGGTCTCGAGTTCGACCAGCGGCTCGTCCGCCTTGACGGCGTCGCCGGGCTTCTTGAACCACTTGGCGACGGTGGCCTCGCTGACGGACTCGCCCAGCGTCGGCACCCTGATGTCGGTGCCGCCGCCGGACGGGGCAGCCGCCGCGGGCGCGGCCGGCGCCGGGTCGGCGTGGTTGCCGTAGCCCGCCCCCGTCTCGATACCCTCGACGGCGGGCTTGGCCTTCGGCGCCTCCGCCTTCGCCGCGGCCGGCTTGGCCGCCGCCTTGCCGCCCGAAGCCTCCGCCGAGATCTGACCCAGGAGAGCGCCCGGCGTCACGGTCTCGCCGTCCTTGACGACGATCTCGCTGAGGACGCCCGCCGCGGGCGCGTTCACTTCCAGCGTGACCTTGTCGGTCTCGAGCTCGCAGATCGGCTCGTCGGCCTTGACGGCGTCGCCCGCCTTCTTGAACCAGCGGCCGATCGTGGCCTCGCTGACCGATTCGCCGAGAGTGGGAACGCGAATCTCAGTCGCCATGAAAGTGTCGCCTCGATGATCGGCGCCGCGGCGCCCTTGTTCTTCGACCACGCCCGCGCCCTGCCGTCCGGGTGCGGGCCTCCGTTCGATCGCTTCCCCAGGGCCGTATCAGGCCGCGAAGACATCGTCCATGAACGCCTTGAGCTGCGCCAGGTGTTTCGACATCAGACCCGTGGCGGTGGCGGCCGCGGCCGGCCGGCCGGCATAGCGCGGACGCTTCCGCTCCATCTTGGCCTGGTCCATGACCCACTCGATATACGGGTCGACGAAGTTCCAGGACCCCATGTTCTTGGGCTCCTCCTGGCACCAGACCACTTCGGCGTTGCGGAACCGCGACAGCTCGTTGACCAGCGTCTTCAGCGGGAAGGGATAGAGCTGCTCGACGCGCAGGACATAGACATCGTCGATGCCGCGCTTCTCGCGCTCCTCGAAGAGGTCGTAGTAGACCTTGCCGGTGCAGAGCACGACGCGGCGGATCCGCTCGTCGGGGGCGAGGCGCGGACCCTCGCCGAGGCGCTCGGCGTCGTCGCGCAGCACGCGGTGGAAGGTCGAACCCGTCGCCATCTCGTCCAGCGTCGAGGTCGCCCGCTTGTGGCGCAGCAGCGACTTCGGCGTCATCAGGATCAGCGGCTTGCGGATGTCGCGCTTCAGCTGCCGCCGCAGGATGTGGAAGTAGTTGGCCGGGGTCGTGCAGTTGGCGACCTGCATGTTGTCTTCGGCGCACATCTGCAGGAACCGCTCGAGACGGGCCGAGGAATGCTCGGGCCCCTGCCCCTCGTAGCCGTGCGGCAGCAGGCACACGAGACCCGACAGGCGCAGCCACTTGCGCTCGCCGGCCGAGACGAACTGGTCGAACACCACCTGGGCGCCGTTGGCGAAGTCGCCGAACTGCGCCTCCCACATCATCGAGAGCGTTGGGCTCGGCCAGCGAGTAGCCGTATTCGAAGCCCAGCACCGCCTCTTCCGAGAGCATCGAGTTGATGACCTCGTAGTTGGCCTGGCCGTCGCGGATGTTGTTCAGCGGGATGTAGCGGGCCTCGGTCTCCTGGTCGATCAGGACCGAGTGGCGCTGCGAGAAGGTGCCGCGCTCGCAGTCCTGACCGGACAGGCGCACCGGCCGGCCCTCGTCGACGAGCGAGCCGAAGGCCAGGGCTTCGGCGCGTCGCCCAGTCGATCCCCTCACCGGTCTCGACCATCCTGCGGCGGTTCTCCAGGAAGCGGCCGATGGTCTTGTGGACCTGGAAGCCCTGCGGGACGGCGGTGAGCCGCTCGCCGATCTCCTTGAGCTTGGCGAGATCGACGCCCGTGCGGCCGCGCCACTCGTCCTCCTGGATGCTGGCGGCCTTGAGGTGCGACCAGCGGCCGTCGAGCCAATCCGCCTTGTTGGGCTTGTAGGCGGTGCCGGCTTCGAACTCGGCGTCGAGCTTCTGGCGGAACTCGGCCTTCTGCGCCTCGAGCTCCTCGGCCGTGATGACGCCCTCGCCGATGAGCTTCTCGGCATAGAGTTCCAGTGTCGAGCGATGGCCGCGGATGGTCTTGTACATCAACGGCTGCGTGAAGCTCGGCTCGTCGCCCTCGTTGTGGCCGAAGCGCCGGTAGCAGAACATGTCGATGACGACCGGCTTGTGGAATCGCTGCCGGAACTCGACCGCCACCTTGGCGGCGAAGGTCACCGCCTCGGGATCGTCGCCGTTCACGTGGAAGATCGGCGCCTCGATCATCTTGGCGACGTCGGACGGGTAGGGCGACGAGCGCGAGTAGCGCGGGTAGGTGGTGAAGCCGATCTGGTTGTTGATGATGAAGTGGACGGAGCCGCCCGTGCGGTGTCCCTTCAGGCCCGACAGGCCGAAACATTCCGCGATGACGCCCTGGCCCGCGAAGGCCGCGTCGCCGTGCAGCAGCAGCGGCATGACCTTCTCGCGCTCGACCTGGTCGTTTAGCTGGTCCTGCTTGGCGCGCACCTTGCCGAGCACCACGGGATCGACGATCTCGAGATGGGACGGGTTGGCGGTCAGCGACAGGTGCACCTTGTTGCCGTCGAACTCGCGGTCGGACGACGCGCCCAGGTGATACTTGACGTCGCCCGAGCCCTCGACCTCCTGCGGCGAGGCCGAGCCGCCCTTGAACTCGTTGAAGATGGCGCGGTGCGGCTTGCCCATCACCTGGGAGAGCACGTTGAGGCGGCCGCGATGCGCCATGCCGAGCACGATCTCGGAGACGCCGAGCGCGCCGCCGCGCTTGATGATCTGCTCCAGCGCCGGGATCATGGCTTCGGCGCCGTCGAGGCCGAACCGCTTGGTGCCGGTGTAGCGCACGTCGAGGAACTTCTCGAAGCCCTCGGCCTCGACGAGCTTCTGCAGGATGGCGCGCTTGCCCTCGCGGGTGAAGGAGATCGACTTGTCCGGCCCCTCGATGCGCAGCTGCATCCAGGCCTTCTCGTCCGGATCCGAGACATGCATGAACTCGAAGCCGATGGTCGAGCAATAGGTGCGCCGCAGGATGTCGAGCATCTCGCGGACCGTCGCGGTCTCGAGCCCGAGGACGTTGTCGATGAAGATGGGCCGGTCGTAGTCGGCCGCCGTGAAGCCGTAGGCCTCGGGCGTGATCTCCTCGTTCTCGCGCTCGGGCTCGAGGCCGAGCGGGTCGAGGTTGGCGTGGAGGTGCCCGCGCATGCGGAAGGCGCGGATCATCATGAGGGCGCGCAGACTGTCGCGCGTCGCGCGGCGCAGGTCCTCGTCCGAGATGGCCGGCGCCGGTGCCGCCGCCGGCTTCACGGCCGCCGCCTCGGGCGCTTTGGCCTCGGCCCGCGCCTTGATCTTGCCGGCGATCGCCGCCTCGGCCACGCCCCAATTGCCGTCGAGCGTCGCCGTCAGTTCGCCGTTGGCCAGCACCGGCCAGTTGGGGCGCCTCCAGGAGGCACCCTCGGCACTCTTCACAACGTCCTCGCGGCTGTCGTCGAGCCCGTCGAAGAACCGTCGCCACTCCGGATCCACGCTGCCCGGGTCGGTCTCGTACCGGGCCTGGAGCTGCTCGAGATAGCTGGCGTTGACGCCAGACAGGAAACTCGATCCGAGGAGGGCTTGGTCGTCCCGCTGTGACATGAGCGTGTGGTTCCTAGGTCGGCGGCGGCCACCGATGGTCGCGTCAGCTAGCGTGTGCTTGCATGGAAGATGGGCACGGGGCAGCCCGTTGGAAAGCCGTCGCCGCCCCGGACATGGTCGCCGTCAGCCCTTCAAGACGTCAACGAGGGTTTTTCCGAGGCGGGCCGGCGAGGGCGAGACCCGGATGCCGGCCGCCTCCATGGCGGCGATCTTGCTCTCGGCGTCGCCCTTGCCGCCCGAGATGATGGCGCCCGCGTGGCCCATGCGGCGGCCGGGAGGGGCGGTGCGGCCCGCGATGAAGCCGACCGTCGGCTTCCGGCGACCGCGCTTCGCCTCGTCGGCCAGGAACTGAGCGGCTTCCTCCTCGGCCGAGCCGCCGATCTCGCCGATCATGATGATCGAGGTCGTCTTGGGGTCGGCGAGGAAGAGTTCGAGCACGTCGATGAACTCGGTCCCCTTCACCGGGTCGCCGCCGATGCCGACCGCGGTGGTCTGGCCGAGGCCCTCGGCGCGTGGTCTGGAACACCGCCTCGTAGGTCAGCGTGCCCGAGCGCGACACGACGCCGACCGAGCCCGGCTTGAAGATGTTGCCCGGCATGATGCCGATCTTGCATTCGCCCGCCGTCATCACGCCCGGGCAGTTCGGCCCGATGAGACGCGACTTCGAACCCGCCAGGGCCCGCTTGACCTTGATCATGTCGGCCACCGGGATGCCCTCGGTGATGCAGACGATCAGCGGGATCTCGGCATCGACCGCCTCGAGGATCGCGTCGGCGGCGCCCGGCGGCGGCACGTAGATGACGGAGGCATCGGCGCCCGTGGCGGCCCGGCAGGCGGCGACCGTGTCGAACACCGGCAGGCCGAGGTGGGTCTGGCCGCCCTTGCCGGGCGATGTGCCGCCGACCATTCTGGTCCCGTAGGCCATCGCCTGTTCGGAATGGAAGGTGCCGTTCTTGCCGGTGAATCCCTGGCACAGGACCTTGGTGTTGCTATCGATCAGGACGGACATGCGGCGCTCTCCGGCAGGCGTCGCCTGCCACGATGGGGAACGGCGCCGGACCTTTCCAAGTCACGGCGCACGATCCCGCCAGGCGCCGCCAGATGAGTGGGACCGATGGATCGCGGGCCGCAGGACGGTGCTCTCGACGCGGTCAACCCTTGCGGGCGTCGCGCACCGCTGTGACGATCTTCTGGGCGGCATCGTCGAGGTCGTCGGCGGGGATGACGTTGAGGCCGGACTTCGAGATGATGTCCTTGCCGAGCTGCACGTTGGTGCCTTCGAGCCGCACCACCAGCGGCACCGTCAGCCCGACGTCCTTGACGGCGGCGATGACGCCTTCCGCGATGACGTCGCAGCGCATGATGCCGCCGAAGATGTTGACCAGGATGCCCTTCACGTTGGCATCGGCGGTGATGATCTTGAAGGCCGCCGTCACCTTCTCCTTGGTGGCGCCGCCGCCGACGTCGAGGAAGTTGGCCGGCGCCTCGCCGTAGAGCTTGATGATGTCCATCGTCGCCATGGCGAGGCCGGCGCCGTTGACCATGCAGCCGATCGTGCCGTCGAGCGTGATGTAGTTGAGGTCGTATTTCGACGCCTCGATCTCCTTGGCGTCCTCCTCGCTCTCGTCGCGCAGGTTCTGCACGTCCGGGTGGCGGTAGAGCGCGTTGCCGTCGAAGCTCATCTTGGCGTCGAGGGCCTTGAGCTGGCCGTCCTTCGTGACGATCAGGGGGTTGATCTCGAGCAGGTCCATGTCCTTGGCCACGAAGGCCGTGTAGAGCTGGGTCAGCAGCTTGGCGGCGCTCTTGGCGAGGTCGCCGTCGAGCTCGAGGGCTTCGGCCAGCGCGCGGCCGTGGTGGGGCATGACGCCGGTGGCGGGGTCGATCGAGATCGTGTGGATGCGCTCGGGCGTGTCGTGGGCGACGGTCTCGATGTCCATGCCGCCTTCAGTCGAGGCCACGAAGGACACGCGCGAGGTGGCACGGTCGACCAGGACCGACAGGTAGAGTTCGCGGGCGATGTCGGAGCCGTCCTCGATGTAGAGGCGCCCCACCGTGCGGCCGGCCGGGCCGGTCTGGATCGTGACCAGGGTGTTGCCCAGCATCTCGCGGGCAAATTGCTCGACTTCGTCGATCGACCGGGCGAGGCGCACGCCGCCCTTCTCGCCGGCGGCGGCTTCCTTGAACTTGCCCTTGCCGCGGCCGCCCGCGTGGATCTGGCTCTTGACCACCCAGAGCGGGCCGCCGAGCTCCTCGGCGGCCTTGCGGGCTTCGGAGGCCGCCATGATCGGCACGCCGCGCGACACCGGGACCCCGAAGTCCTTCAGAAGCGCCTTGGCCTGGTATTCATGCACGTTCATGGGACTGTCCTGGAACCATTGGTGGCGGGATCGGCGCCTGTCGCGAAAGGTCGCCGCGCCGGGCCACGCGAGGCTTCGGCGGGGACGGGATCTGCCGGAGGCGCATCGCCTCCGGGTCGTCTCACTGGGCGAAGGCCGGGTTCACCGTCTTGCAGGCCTCGATCAGGGTGTTCACCGAGGCGACCGACTTCGCGAACATGTCGCGCTCGTCCTTCGACATCTCGATTTCGAGCACGCGCTCGACGCCCTTCTCGCCGATCACCACCGGCACGCCGACATACATGCCCTTGATGTCGTATTCGCCGTCGAGGTAGGCGGCGCAGGGCAGCACGCGCTTCTTGTCCTTGAGGTAGGACTCCGCCATGGCGATGGCCGACGAGGCCGGGGCATAGAAGGCCGAGCCGGTCTTGAGCAGGTTGACGATCTCGCCCCCGCCCTTGCGGGTGCGCTCGACGATGGCGTCCAGCTTCTCGTGCGTGGTCCAGCCCATCTTGATGAGGTCGGGCAGCGGGATGCCGGCCACGGTCGAGTAGCGCGTCAGCGGCACCATGTCGTCGCCGTGGCCGCCGAGCACGAAGGCCGTGACGTCCTCGACCGAGACGTTGAACTCTTCGGCGAGGAAATACCGGAAGCGCGCCGAATCGAGCACGCCCGCCATGCCGACCACCTTGTTGGTCGGGAGGCCGGAGGTCTTCTGCAGGGCCCAGACCATGGCGTCGAGCGGGTTGGTGATGCAGATCACGAAAGCATCGGGGCAATTGTCGCGCAGGCCGGCGCCGACCGTTTCCATGACCTTGAGGTTGATGCCGATGAGGTCGTCGCGGCTCATGCCGGGCTTGCGCGGCACGCCCGCCGTCACGATGACGACGTCGGCGCCCTTGAGGCCGGCGAAATCGTTGGCGCCCACCATCCTGGCGTCGAAGCCCTCGACCGGCGAGGCTTCGGCGATGTCGAGCGACTTGCCCTGCGGCACGCCTTCGACGATGTCGAAGAGGACGATGTCGCCGAGTTCCTTGAGCCCGGCCAGGAGCGCCAGGGTGCCGCCGATCTGGCCGGCCCCGACCAAAGCGATCTTCTTGCGTGCCATGCTTGAAACCGTCCATGCCGGGCGCAGGCAACCCGTTCCCGCGCCGTCCGGATTGAGGTGAACTCAGGGTCGGGCGTGTGTTTCCTCCGAAATGAACGTCGTTGCAAGCGCGCGGGCGCTGCGCGTATGCCTCAATTGCGATCAGCGGGAAGCTCGGCTATGTCGATCCGGGTCTCGCCTCCGGGCCAGGGACCTCCGGGCCGCGCGGCCGATTAGGCCCGCAGCGCCCACAGCGTCGCCCTCCGGCCCCGAGGATCCCGCCCGTGCTCTTCCCCTACCCGATCGCGGTCTGCGACGTCGGCGGCACCAATTGCCGGATCGCCGTCCAGGACGCCGCGGACCGGCCGCTGCGCCACCTCCCGCACCAGCTGACGGGCGATTACAAAGGGCTGGGCGAAGCGATCGCGGCCGCCACGGCGGGGGATGCCGTCAAGCCGAAGTCGGTGATCGCCTGTGGGGCCGGCCCGGTCGACGGGCGTCGCCTCAAGCTCACCAACGCCCCCTGGGTGATGGACGGGCCGGACATCGCCGCGATGCTGGACCTGTCGAACGGCCTCCTGCTCAACGATTTCGAGGCGCAGGCCCTGTCGCTGCCCGCGATCGAAGCCGGCTGGGTCCGGCTGATCGGGCCGCACCTGCCCCCCGGCCCGGGTCCGCGCGTGATCCTGGGACCCGGCACCGGTCTCGGCATCGCGGCCCTGGTCGAGGCCGAGGGACGTTTCGTGCCGGTGTCGAGCGAGGCCTGTCATGCCGGTTTCGGCCCCGGCACCGCCGAAGAGGAAGCCTTCTGGCCGCATCTCGAGCGCGTCCACGGGCGCATCACGTCCGAGAGCGTCCTGTCGGGCGTCGGGCTCGAGCGGGTCCATCGCGCTCGCCTCGCCGTCAAGGGCGCACCCGGCGCCCCCCATGTCTCGGCCGCCGACATCACCGCGACGGCGCTCTCGGCGCGGGCCGGCGAGGAGGCCGCGACAGTGCGCTGCTATCTCGGGCTCGTGGCGCGGTTCGCCGGCGATGTCGCCGTGACCTTCGCGGCGACCGGCGGCGTGACGCTCGCGGGCGGCATCCTGCCCCGCATCGCCGACCTCATCGACGACAAGGCGTTCCGCGCGGCCTTCGAGGACAAGGCGCCGGTGGCCGGCCTCGCCGCACGCATCGGGACGCGGCTGGTCACCCACACGGATTCGGTCCTGGGCGGCATGGCGGCGCTGGCGGCGCGCCCCGAGACCTTCGTGCTGGACTATCCGGCGCGGCGCTGGCGCGGGTGACGCTGGGCGATCACGCGAGCCGGATGCCGGTCACGATCCGCCCGTCGCGGCCCGACGATACGGAGGCCGTCGTGGCACGCTCCGCATCCGGCAAGGCGACCGCGACCATGACATCGCCGACCAGCTTCTGGTGATGGTCGCGACGCCCCGTGCTGGGCGACAGAACTTCGGCGACGATCACGGGCGCCACGATGGCGAGGGCGTCGCGCGCCGGCGCGGTGCCGCTAGGACGAGCTTCGCAGGGCAGCTTCGCCCTCGCGACCGCCGCCGCGAGGGCATCGAACGACGCCGTCTTGGCACAGACGTGTCCCAGGCGCTCCGGCGACATGGCGATGACGGTCCCGCGCTCGAGCTCGTATCGCTCCGGCTGCTCCGCGGCGCAGGCCAGGCAAGTGTCGAGCGTCATGCGGGAGGGGAGTGCATCCGCCATGGTCGCAGCCTCGCACCCGACCGCGACGCTGCGAAACGCCCCTCACCGCCCCGGCGGGACCCCGCGCTTGATCCGCTCGATGGCGCGGTGGAGCGCACCCAGGAACTCCGACCGGTCGCGGGGGCCGAAGGGCCTCGGGCCGCCCGTCACCTCGCCGGAGCCGCGCAGCTGGTCCATGAGGTTGCGCGTCGCCAGGGCCATGCCGATGGAACTCGCCGTGAAGGTCTTGCCGTTGGGGGCCAGCACGGCGGCGCCGACCTTGACGCACCGGTCGGCGAGCGGGATGTCGGCCGTCACCACGACGTCGCGGGCCGTGGCACGCTCGGCGATCCAATCGTCCGCCACGTCCGGCCCGCTCGGCACGACGACGCGCTGGATGAAGGCGTCCCGCGGCACCGCGATCGGGCTGTTCGACACGACGAAGACCGTGCAACCGTGCCGCTCGGCGACGCGGTAGACCTCCGCCTTCACCGGGCAGGCGTCGGCGTCGACGTAGACGGCGATCGGCGGCGCCTCGGTCAAGCCGCCCCGAGCCGGCCGAGCGGGAAGACCTCGGCATGGGTCGCCACATAGGCGTCGCCCTGCGGCGTCACCCAGCCGCGGAACATGCCGCCGGTGTTGAACGGGGCCACGGCGCGGCCCGTCGCGTCGAGCGCCACGAGCCCGGCCCCGGTGCCGGGCGGCGTGAGGTCGGCGATGACGCCCGCGGCCGCGACGTCGAGCGTGTCGCCACGATAGTTCATGCGGGCGGCGACATCGTAGGCGAGGGCATGACGGATGAAGGCCTCGCCCTGCCCCGTGCCCGACACCGCGCAGACGCCGTCGAGCGCATAGGTCCCGGCCCCCACGATGGGACTGTCGCCGACGCGGCCCGACGGCTTGTTGGTGTAGCCGCCCGTGGAGGTCGCGGCCGCGAGGTGGCCGGCGCCGTCGAGCGCCACCGCCCCCACGGTGCCGTGCTTCTCGGCCTCGGAGGCGGCCGCCACCGTGCCGGCGGCGCCGCGCGCCTTGAGACTGGCGAGGTTCTCGCGCCGCCGTTCCGTCGTGAAGTAGGAGGGGTCCACCGTGGCGATGCCCCGGCTCTCCGCGAAGCGGTCCGCCGCCGGCCCGGCGAGGGCCACGACATCGCCGCTCTCGAGCACCGCCCGGGCGGCGCGGACAGGATTGCGCACCCGCCTGACACCGATCACTGCGCCGGCCTGCCGCCCCGCGCCGTCCATGATCGAGGCGTCGAGTTCGTGCTCGCCGTCCGTGTTCAGCGCCGCGCCGTGGCCGGCGTTGAAATGCGGCGAATCTTCCAGCACCACGATGGCGGCCTCGACGGCGTCGAGCGCGCGCCCTCCCGCTTCCAGCCTGGACCAGCCGGCCCGAAGCGCTTCCGCCAGGGCGTGGCGCGCCTCCTCCCATTCGGCCGCCGGCAGCGCGTCCGGAGTCATCACGCCGCAGCCGCCGTGCACCGCGAGGGCGATCGGTCCCATGGTTCTGTCTCCTCAGCGATGCGTGAACTTCGGGGCGCGCTTCTCGACGAAGGCCGCCATGCCCTCGCGGCGGTCGGCTGTCGCGAAGAGCGCCTGGATGGCGCGGCGTTCGAACAGCAGGCCTTCGGCGAGGCTCGTCTCGTCGGCCCGCGCGAGGCACTCCTTCAAGGCCATGAGGGCCGGGAGCGACATGCCTCCGATGGTCTCGGCGGTCTTGAGCGCCTCGGTCATCAGGTCGGCAGCGGGAACGACGCGGGCCACGAGGCCGGATCGTTCGGCCTCGGCGGCGTCCATCATGCGGCCGGTGAGGCAGAGGTCGGTGGCCTTGGCCTTGCCGACGGCGCGGATCAGCCGCTGCGAGCCTCCGATCCCCGGGATGATGCCGAGCTTGATCTCGGGCTGGCCGAACTTCGCCGTATCGGCCGCGATGATCATGTCGCACATCATGGCGAGTTCGCAGCCTCCGCCGAGCGCGAAGCCCGCTACGGCGGCGATGATCGGCTTGCGGATGCGCGTCAGCGCCATCCAGCCGCCGAACCCGTCCTCCATGTAGAGCGTGATGGCATCGGCCTCGGCCATCTCCTTGATGTCGGCGCCGGCCGCGAAGGCGCGCTCCGACCCCGTGACGACGAGGCAGCCGATCTCGGGGTCGGCGTCGAAGGCGGCCGCCGCTTCGGTCACCTCGTGCATGACGCGGCGGTTCAGCGCGTTCAGCGCCTTCGGACGATCCAGCGTGATCAGCCCGACGCGCCCGCGCCGTTCGACCAGAATCGTGTCGTAGGGGGCGGCGGCGTCCGTCATGGTTCTCCTCGCGCGGGGATGGCTGGACCCTTTGTGCCGGAAAATCGCGCCCCTGTCCCGCGCCACCGCCGCGACCGGAGCGCGCTCGTTAACAGACCGGCAAGGACCTGCCGCCATAAACGTCGTCAGGGTTCCGTTAACCACGCGACGCGATCGTGGCGCACCGATGGAACCGGACGGTTCGGGCGGGAGAGCGGAGAAACGGGATGGTTCGCACGCGCATGGCGGTGCGCCGCAAGGTGCGGTCCCGCTCCCGCCTGTCCTGGGCGGCGCTCACCGTCGTCCCCTGGTGCCTCGCGGGCGGCCTGCTGGTCTCCATGGCGGCCGAAGCCGGCCAGGAGGTGGTGATCGGCAACACCCGGTTCGACCTCACCGACCTCGCCCCCGCGGCACCCGCCGACCTCATCCCCTCCACCGTGGCGACGGAAGGCCAGGGCTTCGCGTTCCCCTGGCGCGACGCGCTCGCCGAGGAGGTCCACCTTGCGGCGCGCGAGGGGTCCGGGACGGCCGCCGATCCCGACGAAGTGGAGCCGCGCGCCGTCCGCAAGGGCGAGGGACGCCCCTGGCCGGTCGCCGACGCGGCCGCGCGGAGCGACCCCGCCGTACCGGTGCAGCCGACGTTCGCGGTCGGCCTGCGCCGGCCCGGCTCCCTGGCGCGTTTGCGCGCGGCGTCGCTGGCCTTCGCCGCCGCCGACCCGATCGACGAAGACGCAGGCTTCGCACCCGTGCCGGTCGACGCGCCCTGGGCGGACCCGACCCAGTTGCGGCCGCTGCCCAGCGACCTCCACGTCACCACGCGCCGCAGCCACGCCCCGAGTTCCCCCCAGGCGGCGCTGGGCTCGACGACGCCGCACGTGCAGGACGGATCGACGCCGCAGGTGGCGCGGGCCGTGTCGCTGGCGTCCGCGACGCCGGCGCCGGCGGACGGAACGCCGATCGAGATCGCCGCCCTGCCGAAGTTCTCGCGCGGGCCGAACGGCCTCGTGACCCAGGCCGGCACCGTCGTGGGCGTCGCCCGCTATCATCCGGATTACGCCGCCATGGTGGAGACCGCGAAATCGGAGCCCGAGCAGCGCTGCCTCGCCCAGGCGGTGTATTTCGAGGCGCGCAGCGAGCCCGAGGAAGGTCAGGCGGCCGTGGCCCAGGTGGTGCTCAACCGTGCCATGAGCGGCCTCTACCCGGGTTCGGTCTGCGGCGTGGTGTTCCAGAACCAGCAGCGCCGCAACGCGTGCCAGTTCTCCTTCGCCTGCGAGGGCCATGCGCTGCACGTGAACGAGGGCGAGGCCTGGAGCCGCGCCGTGCAGATCGCCCGCGAGGTGACCGACGGCTCGACCTATGTGTCGGATGTCGGCGCCGCCACCCACTACCATGCCAGCTACGTGCGGCCTTTCTGGGCGCGAGCCCTCCGGAAGACCGACACGATCGGGCATCACGTCTTCTACACGCTGCGGCCCGGGCAGACCTGACGGGGTCGCCGCTCGCCCGCCGCTTGACACCCGCAGGGCGCCCGCGATGCTGGGCGGATCGCGGCAGGGGCCCGGAGCGGATGCTGGACAGGATCGCGGTGCTGTCCGACATCCACGGCAACCTGCCCGCGCTCGAGGCCGTGCTCCAAGACGTCGCGCTGGCCGGGGTGGACCGCGTGATCCTCAACGGCGACCTCGCCGACGGCCCCTTCCCGGTCGAGACGCTCGACCGCCTCGAGGCCCTGGGCGACCGGGCGGTCTGGCTGCGCGGCAACGGCGACCGGTGGCTGGTGGAGGCCCGCGCCGGCACCTTTGCCCATCCCGACCCCGAGACGGACGCCATCGTGGCCTGGGGCGCGGCGCGCCTGGGCCAGAGCCATCTCCGGCGGCTCGCAGCGCTCCCGCTGTGCCTCGTCCTCGAGGTCGCGGGGCGCCGAATCGGGCTCTGCCACGCGAGCGCACGCAGCGACAACGAGATGGTGCTGGTCGACGCCACCCTCCCCCAGGCGGAGGCGGCCTTCGCGGGCCTCGACGCGGACGTGGTGGTGGCGGGGCACAGCCACATGCCGTTCGACCGGCTCGTCGGCCGGCGCCGCCTCGTCAACACGGGTTCGGTCGGCATGCCCTATGGGCATTCCGGGGCATCCTGGGCGCTGATCGGCGCCGACGTCGTTCTCAAGCGGACCTTCTACGACACATCGGCCGCGGCGGCCCGCATCTATGGCAGCGGCATGCCGGGCGCCGAAGCCTTCGCCGCCGCCTATGTGCTCGCGACGCCCAGCGACGCCGACGCGCTCGCGTCCTTCCAGGCCATCGTGCACGCCCAGCAGGCGAGCGGGCCGGATGCCTGGTGAGCGCGGTCCGGCATCACCGCCCGGGCATCACGAGGACGTGAGGAGACAAAGGCCGAAAAGAGGCAGCTAATCCTCACGTGAAGGCCGCAACGCAATGGGGCCGACGTCGGAGGAAACGGCCATGCTTTTGGTTGCCGTGTCACCGTTCACGGGCTTGCTGGAGCTCTTCGTCGCCGTTCCGCTCGGCATCGTGTGCAGCATCTATGGCGCCGAATGCGCCGCCACGCTGCGTCACCGCCATCGCCGCCACAAGGCCCTCGCCCGCCAGGACGACCTTTCGCACCCGCACTGACACGGTCCGGATCGCTACGCGACGGTCAGGACCGGCAGGACTTGTCGAGCGCGGCCGCGAGGTCGAACCCCGCGAACAGCGTGCCAGGCTTGAATTTGAAGGAAGGCTTCAGCGCGATCGGCCCCTCGGCCGGCTGAAGCGTCATCGGCCGCGTGACGTTCCACGAGCCGTCGGCATTGGCGTGGAACATGGCGCAGGACATGTCGTAGACGTCCTTGGTGGCGGCCGGGGTCGCGGCGGGCGCGGCTTCCGGCGCGGCCGCGGGCGGCGCCGCGGGCGCGGCCTGCTGAGCCCAGGCCGCGGCGGGAAGCAGGAGAAGGGCCGCGGCGATGACGAAGCGGTTCATGGTGTCGTCCCGAAGGGTTGCTGAGGATCGGCGCCCTTTATGCCGCAAGTCGGCCGTGATCTCCAAGATGCGTCTCGCGCCGGGCCGTGTGGTCCTCACGCCGCCTCGCCGTAGATGCGCGTGACGATCGCGTCGAGCGCCGCCGTATCGTCGCCCGCCATCCCATCCATCGCGGCCATCCGCCCCACCACGGTCGCGGCGATGCGTTCCTCCACGGTGCCCTCGGCGTAGAGGTAGTGGATCACCGCCTTGACGCCGTCGCGGTGGCAGCGCCCCTCGATCTGGGCGAGTTGGATCGCGCTGTGCCGCATGTCGTGGACCAGCAGGGCCCTGGTCCGGTCGTCCCCTGCCATCTCGCCGGCATGAAGCGAGATCGATTCGGTGACCGTGAACACCACGGCGTCGAGCGCGCCGGTCTGGAAGGCGACGCGGGTCGCCTCGTTGGCCTCCGCGGCGTTGCGCCCGTCGATGGTGCCGACGCGCCAGCCCCGGCCCCGCAGCGTGTCGGCGAGCAGCGTGCCGGTCTCGAGATAGGCGACCGAGATCGCGACCGCCTGGCCGCCGGCCAGCAGGTCCTCGGCGACGTCGGCCGTGCCGGCGGCGCGCAGGAGGCTGGCCTTCTGGCGGAACCTCAGGTCGGCGGCCCAGCCCACGGGGCGGCGCGTCGAGCCGCCGAGCAGGCCGAATTCCCGGCGGAAGTCGCGCCAGGTCGCGTCGTAGAGGCGCCGGTCGGCCGGCGAGAGGGCCGTCGGCGCGAGGACGCGCTGGACTTCGGGCCAGCCCGCGATCTCCTCCGGCCGGCGCCGGAGGCCGATGGCACCCGGTCCGCGGTAGAGCAGGTCTGCCATGGCGGCGCGGTCGCGCGCGTTCGGAGCCCAGCGCCAACTGGTCCACCGCCCCTTGGCGCCGCCGATGCCGAGCCGCCGCATCAGCTCGCGGAAACCCGCCAGCGTCGGGGCCGGCGCGTCGGGTCCTTGGGCCAGAAGCGCGTCGAGATAGGACAGTTCGTGCGGCGACTGACCGGCCGTGGCGCTGAGATAGACGACGAAATCCGCGCCGTCCGCCACCTGCCGGCAGCTCATGCTCTGCTGGCTGTAGGGATTGCGCAGGCGGTGGCTCTCGTCGAACACCACCAGCGGCCAGGTGCGGCGCGGCACGCCGGCGCGGGCGAGTTCGTTGTTCCTGGCGCGGGTGGACTTGCGGGCGCTCTTGTCGGGCAGAGCGAGGAGCGACTTCGAGCGCTCGTAGTTGATCAGCGTCACCTCCTTGGCGGGGAGGCCGGAGCGCGCGATGGTGCGCCGCCACTGCGGCAGGGCGCCCTTGGGGGCGACGACCAGCACGTCCCGCTCCGGCATCGCCGCCACCGCCGACCAGACCGAGAGCGTCTTGCCGAGCCCCGTCAGGTCACCGAGCAGGAAGCCACGACGGCCGGCGGCGCGGGCCGTCAGGATGGCGTCCCGGGCGACGATCTGGTGGGCGCGCGGGACGAGGAGGTCGTGCGGTTCGGGCGGCAAGCGGTCTCCCGGCGGCGGCGAGCCGCTTCAGAGGCTCGGGATCGGCTTCGTCGGACCGGACCCGACATAGCGGCGCACCATCTCGGCGCAGAAATCGGCGAAGCGGGCCGGGTCCTTCGGGGCCGAGGTGTGGTGCGGCTCGATGCCCTCCTCCTCCGGCGTGAAGCAGAACGTCACGGTCGTATCGAAGGGCTCCAGCGCCCGGACGACGCGATCGAACCAGCGCTCGGCATCGGGCCGCAGCCAGTCCGCCCAGGACAGGCCCGTGCGCAGGTAGGTGACGCCGAGCCGCTTCATCCATTCCACGGCGTCGTCGAGCCGGTGGTCCTCGAAGTGGAACCACTGGCACAGGCCCATGGCGGGCGTGACGCGCGCGAAATGCTCCGCCGCCACCTTGGGCGTGCCGTCCTGGCGCAGCAGGCCCATGGCGAAGTGGCGGTAGTAGGACGAGCCCTCCGCCTCCTTGTGGCGCGTCGTCGCCTCCCATTCCTTCGGCAGGTCGTAGAGCGAATACCAGTGGATGCGCGGCGCGCGGCCGACCAGGAGCTCGGCGGTGCGCCGCAGGCCCCAGTCCTGCACCTCGTCGGCCCCGAAGGTGGAGACGCCGACCTCTGACACCCACACGGGCTTGTCGGTCACGGCGCGGATCTCGTCGATCTTGGCCGGCCAGTCGTTCAGCGCCCACAGGTTCCAGTCGAGCGGAAAGCCGTGGACCGCGACGGCATCGAGGTGGTCGAGCACGCCGCGCGAGGCGAGCATCTGCACCCAGGTCGGGTCGATCGGCGACATGCCGCCCAGCACGCGCGGCAGCGTGGCGTTCTCGGCCCGGATGGCCTTGGCGGCCAGGATCACCATCTCGGAGAAGCGGACCCAGCCCGGATCGACCACCGGGTCCCAATGGGACTTGTTGTTGGGTTCGTTCCAGATCATCGCGGCTTCGATCATCGGGCGGGTCCTCTCGCGGGATAGGCCGCCTCGACGAAGGGGCCGCGCGCCGCGCGGCGGCACAGGAAGACTTCGGGGTCGGGGTTCGCCAGGATATCGAAGCCCGACGAGCGCAGCATCGCGGCCGAACAGGCGCGGTTGGGTGCCCACCAATTGGTCGGGTCGCCCGAATAGTCCCGCTCGATGAAGTGCATCTTGGGGTAACCGGGCGCGTCGAAATGGGCCTGCTCGGTGAAGGGGTAATCCGGCGAAACCTCCGCGATCTCGTCCGAGCCGCGCTGCATGGACTGGAACAGCACGAGATCGTCGGCGACGTTCTCCCAGATGAGGTCGAGCGCCAGGAGCGGGTGACGCAGGTGATAGAGCACGCCCATGAACACCACGAGGTCGAACCGCTCGCCCAGGGCGCCGACGTCGTAGACCGACATCTGCCGGAACTCGATGCCGTCGACGCCGAGCGCCTCGGCCGCGAACCGCGCCTGGCGAAGGTAGTCGGGATCGAAGTCGATGCCGAGCACGCGGGCGGCGCCGCGCCGGCGCATTTCCATGGCGTAGAAGCCGCCGTTGCAGCCGATATCCAGCACGCTCTTGCCGGACAGGTCCTCGGGCAGGATGTGGGCGAAACCGCGGAACTTCATCCCCGGATAGTCGCCGAGGAAGTGACCCGGCGCGGTCCAGACGCCCTGGCCGAGGTGCATGTTGTGGAACCAGGGGCCGAGCGCGTCGGCGCGGGCGCGGAGCGTCGCTGGATCGTCCGTCATGGTGTCGTGTCGTCCTCTGCCACGGGTGCCCCCTGCCCCAGGAGTTTCATGGCGGCGCGGTAGCCGTTGAAGGTGCCGGTATCGACGTAGCTTTCGCCGGCCCTGACGCCGAGGGCGCGGCCCCCGGCGGCGAGGTAGCTGTTGACGAGCGTGCCGAAATACTCGTCCTGGCGCTCCCGCGCGAGCCAGAGCGCATGCAACTCGTGGAAGACCGCGCCCGGCATCTTGAACGCCCCCCAGATCCAGCGGGAGGTCGCGTCGGCGCGCTTCACCTGGATCTCGCGCACGCGCCCATCCTCCTCCAGCACCACGGCGTCGAAGAGTTCGGGTCGATCGACCGGGAAGAGCAGGAAGGAGAGGACGTCGTCCGGCAGGGCCGAGAACCCGGTCTTGGGGAACCAGACCGTATCGGGGAGGCCGACGATCACGGGCTCCGCGGCCCCGACCAGCGGGGCGGCGCGGAACACGGCGTCGCAGAGCCCGCTCGGCCGCGGCTGCACCACATAGGCGAGGTGAGCGCCCGCGTAATCGGCGCCGTAATAGGCCAGGATGTCGTGCTTGCCGGGCGAGATCACCATGCAGATCCGGTCGGCGCCGCCCAGCACCATGCGGTCGAGCAGATATTCGCTGACCGCGCAGGGACGCTCGACGCCGCCGTCGCGCCGGCTGCCGACGGGCAGCAGTTCCTTGGAGAAGGCCAGCGGCTGGATGCGGCTGCCCCGGCCCGCGGCCGGTACGATGCCCCACATGGTCAGGCCTCCCGCGCGGCCGCCACGGCGGCCTCGAAATCCCGGGCACGATGGCCGGAGGTGTGGTGGGCCAGCACCTGCGCGCGTCCGGCCTCGGCGATGCGGCCGAGTTCCGCGTCGCCGAGGTCGACGGCCGCGAGCGCCTCGGCGGTGGTGCCGGCCACGATGATGTCGCGGCCCGGCACGAAGAACGTGTCGAGACCGTCCCAGGCGTCGGTCAGGATGGCGGCGCCGCAGGCCGCGGCTTCGAACAGGCGGCCCGACGGGCACCAGCCCATGTCCGCCATGGCCCGACGCGTGACGTTGAGGGTCAGCCGGCTAGAGGAGAAGAAGGCCGGATGGTCGGGCGGCGGCAGGTGGCGGACGAAGAAGATGTTCTCCGTCCAGGGGAAGTCCGCCGGGTATTGCGCGCCCCCGATCAGGAACCGCGTCGCCGGGCGCGCCCGTGCGGGCGCGATGAACAGCGTCTCCAGCGCCGCCTGCCGGTCGGCCGCATAGGTGCCGAGGTAGGACAGGTCGGCGGCGAAGCGGTTCTGGCGGGGCACGGGACGGTGGAGTTCGGGATCGACGTGCCCGTAGAGCGGCGCCACCCGGCGCGCGCCGAGGCGCGAGCGCAGGGCCTCGAGCGCGGGCCCGCCCGTATAGCTCAAAACGAGGTCGTAGCCCGAGAACCCGCCCGGCCCGACATAGGCCGGGGGTGCCGCACCCTCCAGCGCCGCCAGCGTGACGGGCGTGTCGAGGTCGTAGAAGACCTTGAGGGCCCGCGGGGCGTCGAGCACCGCGCGTTCCGCCGCCGGGGCGTCCGGGCAGTAGCTCGTGACCAGCGCGACGTCGGCCTCGGCGATGGCGCGGCGCGCCCGCGCGGCGGCGGCGGGCCAGTCCGGATACAGCACGAGCTCCCCGCCCTCCAGCGCATGGAGGTCGCGCGTATCGCGATAGTAATCGGTGTCCCGCTCGAAGAACGTGACGTCGTGGCCGCGGCGGATCAATGCCGTCAGGAGCCCTCGCCACAGCGTCGCGTGGCCGTTGCCCCAGGACGACGAGACCGTGAGGCCGAACACCACGATCCTCACGCCGCCACCTCGTTCAGCCGCACGAGCCGCATATAGTCTCCGAAGACGTGCAGTGTCGTGACCGACGCCGGATCGACCGCGAGATGGTCGTACCGGTCGAGCGACAGGCCGAGCGCCGCCATGACGACGGCCTTGATGACGTCCGAATGCGTCACGAGCGCCACGGTTTCATCCCGTCCCTCGGCGGCGAGCGCCGACACCAGCCGCATCGCGCGGGCCTGCACCGCCGCCATGCCCTCACCGCCCGGGATGATCGAGGATGCCCGCTCGCGGTTCCAGCGCAGCCAGGCGGGATCGTCGGGGAGGCGGTCGAACTCCGCGCCGGTCCACGAGCCGCAATCGATCTCGTTGATCTCCTCGGCGAGATCCACGGCGAGCCCCGTTCGGGCCGCGACGGCCGCTGCCGTCTCGCGGGTCCGCTCGAGCGGGCTCGACAGGATCTCGGCCGATGCCGCGCCCGGCCAGGAGACCGGCGAGGCGCTCCGCCTCGTCCCGGCCCGCCGCGCTGAGCGCCACGCCCGGCAGGCGGCCGGCCAGCACGCGGCCGAGCAGGCCGTGGCTGGCGTGACGGACGAGGAGGAGCGTCAGCACGGCGGTGCCGTCACTCCGTACCGGCCATGAAACGCGCCGTGCGGTCGCGCGCCTCGTCGTCGGTGAACTGACGGGGCGGCGACTTCATGAAGTAGCTCGACGGGCCGATCAGCGTGCCGCCGATCCCGCGGTCGAGCCCGAGCTTGGCGCAGCGCACGGCGTCGATCACCACGCCGGCCGAGTTCGGCGAGTCCCACACTTCGAGCTTGAGCTCGATGTTGAGCGGCACGTTGCCGAAGCTCGTCCCTTCGAGGCGGATATGCGCCCACTTACGGTCCGTCAGCCACGGCACGTAGTCGCTCGGCCCGACGTGGATGTCGTCCGCGTCGAGCGGCACGTCGAACTGGCTCGAGACCGCCTGGGTCTTGGAGATCTTCTTCGATTCCAGCCGTTCGCGCTCGAGCATGTTCTGGAAATCGGAATTGCCGCCGAAGTTCAGCTGATAGGTCCGGTCGAGCCGGACGCCGCGGTCGCGCAGCAGGTTCACCAGCGTGCGGTGCACGATGGTGGCGCCGACCTGGCTCTTGATGTCGTCGCCGATCATCGGCAGGCCGGCCGCGGCGAAGCGTCGCTCCCAGATCGGGTTCGAGGCGATGAACACCGGCATGCAGTTCACGAAGGCACAACCGGCCTCGAGCGCACGCTCGGCGTAATATTCGGCGGCCGCCTGCGAGCCGACCGGCAGGTAGCAGACCAGCACGTCGACGCGGCGCTCGCGCAGCACCGCCGTGACGTCGGCGGGCGCCTCGTCGGATTCGGTCACGACGTCGCGCAGGTAGCGGCCGAGGCCATCGAGCGTCGGGCCGCGTTCGACCCGGACACCGGTCGGCTTCACGGCCGCGAAACGCTCGGTGTTGTTGGGGGCGGCCAGCAGGGCATCGGCGAGATCGCGGCCCACCTTGGCGGCCGAAATGTCGAAGGCCGCCGCCGGGACGATGTCGCCGACGTGATATCCGCCCACCTCGACATTCATCAGGCCCGGCACCGGTACGTTGGATGCGGCATCCTTGTAGAATTCGATGCCCTGCACGAGGGACGAGGCGCAGTTGCCGACCCCGACAATGCCGATGCGAAGCTGCTTCTGTCCCAATGCCCGATCCTTTTGACGTCAAGGCTGCTTAGGACGGAACGGCCGGCATTGCAAAGCACCCGGCCGGGCCGGGACGCTGGAACGGTGAACGGGCTGCGGGACGGCGCGCCCGACCGCCGCCCCCGGCCGACCCTGCCGATCCCGGCGCCTGGGATGACGACCATTCCGCGGTGGTTCAAGTCTTCTTAAGGCCCGTACTGTCTTTTGGGCCGTGGTCCGGCGCGTGTTGGCAGGACGGGGCGAGGCTGATGGTGTCGAGTCGAGGCGTATCGGCTGCGGTCTGCGCGATGGTGGGTCTCGTCTGCATGGGCAGCGTGCTCCGCGGGCACGGGCAGGGCGACGGCGCCGCCGTGACGGTCACGATCGCGCCCGATCCGCAGCCCTCGGCACCCCCTTCTGCGGACGTGGCGCCGGCCGCTCCGGTTCCGGCGCGCGTCGCCGCCGCGGTCCCTCCCGCAGCGCCGCCCGCGGCCGATGTCGACACGGACCTGCCGACGGGCTCCATCGCGCCGGGCTCGGCACTCCATGTGCCCAACCCGGCCGCCTATGCCGACGCCGCGAAGGGCGGCTCGGCCCTGGTGGTCACGGGCGCCGAGGCTCTCAATTACCTTGCCGGCAACACGCTGCGGCGCGAGGGTGCGGGCCAGCCGCTGCATTTCACCTATTTCGCCTCCCGCGGCGTGATGGGCGAGGGCGACGAACACGGCTTCACGGCGCGCCGGTGGGTGCGCGAGAAGCCCGAACTCTGCGAGCCCGGCGCCGACGGGGCGGCCCAATGCCGCAGCGTCTCGATCCTGCTCGACGGCAAATACGAGTTCCCCGGCGCGCGGCTCGGGACGGTGACACTCGGGGCGGTGGACGGCGGCGCGCCGGAGACGGCCGTGCTGGTGAAGGGCAACGCCGTCCACTTCCCCGAACACATCCCCCTGCTGGACAGCACGGTGGACGTCGCGGCGGCGGAGAACGCGGAGACGCCCGCCGGCCGGCCGAAGGGCGGCGATCCCGTCGACGCGATCGTGGGCCGCCCGCTCGCGGCGCTGGGCGACCCGGCCGTCCGCGACCGGACCATCGTGTATTACGCGAAGGACAACCGCCGCCTGGAGCTCCGGCCCATCGAGGTCGGCGGGAGCAAGGCCGTCGCCGTGACGGTCGGCCATTGGCGGAGCACGAAGGGGAGCCTGTGCCAGACCCGCCTCGTGGGCGAGGCTGCGCAGACCTGCTTCAAGGCGGAAGCCCTGCCGGGTGGAGCCGTGCGGCTCGTCGCGACGGGGAAGTCGGGCGCCACGCAGACCCTGGCGCCGCTGCCCGAAACGGGCGCCCGCGAGATCGCCCAGGACTGACCGCCGGCGCGCCGTCAGCGCCCGGGCCCGCCCCCGCGTCCCCTGCCCGAAGCCGGCCCGCCCGGACCACCGGGACCACCGCGCGCCCCGTCCGCCCCACCACGCAGACCTGCGGGTCCGCCGCGCTGCCGGCCCGCGGGTGCTCCTCCGCGCCCGTGGGTGTCGTGCTCGACCCGCAGCGACTCGGCGTCGAGGCGCCCGGCCGGGCCGGGCCGGGCCACCACCACGGCGCGCACGCTCTCGTCCGGTCCCACGGCGGCGAGCGCCTCCGCGTCGGCGCTGACGTCGAGACCCGAGCCGAGGTGCAGGCCCTCGGGCCCTCGGGCCACGTAGGCCTCGAGCGACAGCCTGTCGGCGGCGGCGAAGGGCAGGCGCGGCTCGATCCGCACGGACATCGGCCGGAACCGTCCGCCCTGCCGCCAGCCGACGAGCGACACCCGCCGGCCGACCAGCGCGGGCGACAGGCCGGCGATCGGAACGCCGCCGATCACCGGCTCGAGTCCCGGTCCGGACGTCACGGGACCGTGCAGGCGTGCCATGGTGCTGCGGCGGCGTTCGACGAGGCTCGCCACGATGACGCCATCGGGTCGGCGCAACCCGCTGACCGCGAGCGTGTCGCCCAGGCGCGACGGCGGGACCGCGACACCGTCCGGAACCTCGACCCGCTGGCCCAGCACCACGAGACCGGCGTCGTCGCGCGCTTCGAGCATGCCGACGACCTCGCTGTCCGCCACGATGGCGCGAGTCGCCAGGGCCTCGCCATGCTGGCGCGCGAGAACACGCACGACGTGGCCGAGCTTCAGGTCCCGCGTCGTCGCGCGCCGACCGTCGATCGAGACCCGGACGTTCGGCGGGAAGGTCACGCGCAGGTCGTTGACCACGATGCTGCCGAACCGCCGAATGGTGCCGATGACCCCCGTGCCGCCGATGCCCCTGTCCTGGCCCAGCGTCTCGTCGGGATGGATGGGCGCGACGCCGGTGCCGCCGAGGCCGCGGTCCGCGACGTCGGGGTCCCGGGCGAGCACGCGCGAGGCCCAGCCGGCCGCGCCGGACAGGACCAGGGCCGCGAAAGCGCGGCGGGACAGGCCGGGGTGACGCGATCCGCTCAAGCGGAACTCCTCACGGCACGGGGTCTTCGGGAGGTGCGGGCGCGGCCTCCACGGGCGCGGACACGTCTTCGGCGTAGATGTAGATGCCGAAGTTCCAGCGCCACCGGCCGCCGCCGTCGGCCTCGCAGGCCTCGTGCGCCTGGCGGTTGGCCGCCGTGAGCGCCTCCATGGCGAGCTCGCGCGAGCGCTGTTCGAGGTCGGCCGCCACCGCCTCCGACAGGCCGTCGTAGTGGACGGCCCGTTCGAGGAAGCGCGGGGCCGGGGCCGACACGTTGGCCACGGCCGCGGCGACATGGTCGTGCAGGTTTCGGCCGAAGTAGTAGAGCTGCTGCTCGTCGCCGCCCTGGGGCACGAAGGCCCGGTCGAGCAGCGTGACGACATCGTCGTCGTCCACGACGGCGAGCCTCCTGTCGACCCATTCGTCGAGCACGGCGCGGGGCCTCACGTCGCGGGTGACGGACGCGACCAGCGTCTCGAACGAGGGCTGGCCGGCGGGCGCCACACGCGGCAGCGGCAGGGGCAGGCCCCGGGCGTCCGTCGTATCACGGTCGGCCAGCCACCGGGCGAGGATCCGGCTCGTCCGGGACAGCGACGCCGGCACGGGATTGACGGGCGCCCCCGCCCCGCGGAGCCGGCGCACCTCCTTGCGGTGGATCCCCGTCAGCAGGCTGACGCGGCTGTCCGTCTGCTCCTTGCCGGGCAGCGCGAAATCATGCTCCGCCACATTGACGTAGATCTCGCGCAGGACGTCGCAGAGAGCCGGGAAGGTGATGCCCCGGCGGACGAGAAGGCGCACCAGCGGGCGCAGCAGCCGCACCAGTGCGGCATGGAGCTTCGTCGTATCGAGCGGGACGTCTCTGGGAAGGTCGGACACGCGCCGACCATAGAGTCTCACCCGCGACCCTTCAATCCACCGTGGAGCAGGTTGTGGGATAAGTTCCCACGTTGCGTCGCTGGGCGCATCTCCCGGCCCGTCCGCGAGGCCGGTTCGGGGGCACCGGAGGAAAAAAGCCAGCGGGCCGAACGCGAAGCATCAACCGAACGTCGCCGAGTCGCGTTGTCGCACCGCGGCAGCGGGCATCACATCGAGGGGTCCCTGCCACCCGCGGAGAACCTCATGTCCATCATCTACTACATCATCATCGGCTTTCTCGCCGGCGTGATCGCCAAGTTCCTGATGCCGGGCCCCAACGAGCCCAGCGGCTTCATCCTGACGACGGTGCTGGGCATCATCGGTGCCGTGGTGGCGACCTATCTCGGCCAGGCGATCGGCTGGTACGGCCCCGACCAGGGGGCGGGGTTCATCGGCGCCATCGTGGGCGCGATCATCGTGCTGTTCGTCTACGGCTTCTTCGCGCGCCGCAGCACCACGCTCTAGCCGTGCGGCGCGCGGGCTTCGCGCCGGCGCGCCACACCGTGACGGCCGACGACCGCGCCCCGGTGCCACGGCCCCGGGGTGCTTGCGCAGGTCGGGCGGCGCGTCCGGCCGGCCGGTCTCAGCGCCGCTGGTCGGCGAGGGCCGCCTTGACGGGGCAGTATCCGGTGGCGCCGCGGTAGGCCAGCGCCGCGCCGGCCGCGAGGGCGAGCAGGCTCAGCGCCTTGTTGGGGCGCGGCTTGGCGGCCGCGCCGGCGAGGAACAGGCCGATGCCGGTCGACACCGCCCGCTCCGTCATGGAGAGTTCGCCCGAGGAAGTGTTCGTCATGATCGCGTCTCCGGCCTGCGGGGCGGCGCCGGTCCTCGGCCGAGGGGGCACCTTGGTTGAAACAGGGCCCGGCTACAGGCCCACGTTGAAGCTGTCCCTCGCCGCGCGCCGCTCGGGCTCCGGCGGTTGAGAGCGACCTCGTCGGGGACCGTAACGGCCCGGACCCGGTCGGGTTCCCGGCGCGTCCGCAGCGTCCGGCGTCCCACCCTGCGGTGCCCGGCGCCGGCGCGGAGCGCCGCCTGCATCTTGCGGAGGCGGGGCGCGTGAGGCAACGCTTCGGGCTGCGACGAACCCTCCGGACCGGCGATCCCGACGTCGCCGCCGCGGCCGCCATCGGAAGACTCCTTGAACCTCACCTGGATCACGCCCGACCTCGCCATCGGCGGCCGGCTTTCACACGCAGAGGCCGCGCGCCTCGCCTCACAGGAAAGCGTGGGCGCCGTCGTCGACCTGCGCAGCGAGGCGGTGGACGAGAAGCACGTCCTGGAGGACCAGGGGATCGCGTTCCTGCACCTTCCCACGGACGACCATGCCGCCATCACCCCCGCCATGCTGGACCGGGGCGTGGCCTTCGTCGCCGCGCAGCGGCTGCTCGGCCGGCGCGTCCTGGTCCATTGCGAGCACGGCATCGGGCGGTCGGCCACGCTGGCGCTGGCATCGCTGGTCGAGGGCGGCCTCTCGCCGCTCGACGCTCTCGAACTCGCCAAGGACCGGCGCGACCGCGTCTCGCCCAGCCCGGCGCAGTATGGCTGCTGGCGCGACTGGCTCCTCCTGCGGCGCAGCCGCGGCCCCGCGCAGTGGGACGTGCCGGACTTCGACAGTTTCGCCGCCATCGCCTACCGGCACCTCAAGGCCGCCGAACCGTGATGGTCTACGGCAAGGCCGCGGCGCCGGCCGACGTCGGCGCGCTGGTGGCCGGGATCGACGAGCGGATCGCCGAAGCCCTGGCGGCGCCGGCCGGCATCCTGCGGCACGGCGCCTGGGCGGCGGCCCTGGTGGCGGCCGGCGAACTCGCCCAAGGGCTGGCGGATGCCGGCGCGGAGGCCGGGGAGGAGGCCGCCCTGGCGCTCGCGACGGCGCTGGCCGGCATCGTGGGACAGTCCTGGGAGCGCGGCTTCGCCGAGGACGGACCGGCGGCACGGGCCGCCGTCGCCGACCGCACGGCGGCGCTGCGGATGCTGGCGCCCGGCTTGCCCGGAGCGGTCGAGATCCGCCGCACCGAGGGCTTCTCTCACTACGCCGTCTATCCCGAAAGCTTCTGGCAGGCGGCACGGTCGCTCGCCGCGCCGCGGCCGACGCGGGTGCTGGGCCTCCGCTCGATCGGCACGACCCTGGCGTGCTGCGTGGCGGCGGCCCTGGGCGCGCCGCCTCCCGTCACGGTGCGACCGGAGGGGCACCCGTTCGGCCGCGTGATCTCGCCGGGTCCGCGCGCCGCCGCGGCCATGCGGGAGGGCGCGGGCGCGGGCTGGGCCATCGTCGACGAAGGACCCGGCCTGTCGGGAAGCTCGTTCGGGTCGGCGGCCGATGCGCTCCGCCGCGCCGGCGTCCCGCAGGAGCGCATCGTGCTGTTCCCCAGCCACGGCGGGGCTCCCGGCCCCATGGCGTCCGCGGAGCACCGGCGGCTCTGGGCCACGGCCCGCGTCGCCTGCGCTCCCGACGAGACGCCGTTCAGCGGGAGCGCCGTCCCGGGCCGGGGGCTCGGCGACTGGTTCGCCGACCTCACGGGCCCGCTCCTCGCGCCGCCCGACGACGTCGCGGCCGGTGCCTGGCGCGCGCTCCATTGGCAGGACGAGGCCGCCTGGCCCGCTGTCGACCGGCAGAACGAGCGCCGCAAGGTCCTGCTGACCGCGCGCAACGGACGCTTCCTGCTGCGCTATACGGGACTGGGCGCCTTCGGCCGCGCCAAATTCATGCGGGCGCAGCGCCTCGCGGCGGCGGGGTTCGGCATCGCACCCCTCGGCTGGCGGCACGGGTTCCTGATCGAGCCCTGGCGCGGCGACCTCCGGCCGCTGGCGCCCGGGCGCGCCCGCGGCGCCGCGCTGCCGGGCCGCCTGGCCGGCTCCCTGGCGAAATACCTGGCGTTCCGGGCGGACAGCTTCCCGGCCCAGCCGTACGAGGGCGGCAGCCTGCACGACCTCCTCGCCATGACGCGCGCCAATGCCGCCGAGGCGCTGGGCGCGGCGGCAGGCGACGACGTCGGGCGCTGGGCGGCGTGGCTCGACGGTCTCGCCGCCACCGCGCGGCCGATCGCCGTCGATGGCCGCCTCGCCCCGCACGAATGGCTGCACGACGGCGCGGGCACCCTGCTCAAGACCGATGCGCTCGACCATTGCTGTGCCCACGACCTCGTCGGCTGCCAGGATGTCGCCTGGGACGTGGCGGGCGCCGCGATCGAATGGGACCTCGACGCGCCAGAGACGGCCGCCCTCGGTGCCGAGGTGGCGCGGCGCGGCGGACGGGTCGTCAACCCCGACCTCGTGAGCTTCTTTCGCGCCGCTTATGCGGCCCTGTCGGTCGGCGCCCTGACCCTGGCGCTCGACCGCGAGGCCGGCGCGGAAGCCGACCGCCTGTCCACCGCCCTCGCCCGCCGTGTGGCGGCCCTCGAGCGCGCGATCGGCTGAGGGACCCGGAGGGATTCGAGAACCTTCCCGCCGGCGCCACGTTTGCCCGGATCTTGCATCGCGCTTCAGTCCGCCGAAAACGCCGGAGAGTCCCCGCCATGAAGATCCGCTGTGGATACAACCTCTCCTATTTCTGCCCCCAGGCGGTGCCGATGCACTTCCTGCTCAGCGTTCATCCCTCGCGCGAACGCGACCTCGTGACCGAGCAGGTCATGCGGACGGATCCACACCTGCCGAGCCGCATCGTCCTCGACCATTTCGGCAACCGGCTGACCCGCCTCGTCGTGCCGCCGGGCGAGATCCAGCTCTCGGCCGACTTCGTCGTCGAAGACAGCGGCCTGCCGGACGAGGTGAACTGGGACGCGCAGGAAGTTCCCATCGACCGCCTTCCGGACGAGGTGCTGATCTACCTGATGGGCAGCCGCTACGCCGACACCGACCTCCTGGGCGACATCGCCTGGCAGGTGTTCGGCGGGACGCCGCGCGGCTGGGCGCGCGTCCAGGCCATCGTCGACTATGTCCACGACCGCATCCGCTTCGATTACCAGCTGGCCCGCAACACGCGCACCGCCAGCGAGGGCCATGAGGAACGGGTCGGCGTCTGCCGCGACTTCGCCCACCTTGCCGTCGCGCTGTGCCGCTGCATGAACATCCCGGCCCGCTACTGCACCGGCTACCTCGGCGACATCGGGGTGCCCAAGGTGCCCGACCCCATGGATTGGAGCGCCTGGTTCGAGGTCTACCTCGGCGGCCGCTGGTACACGTTCGACGCCCGCCACAACAAGCCGCGGATCGGGCGCATCGTCATGGCGCGGGGGCGCGACGCGACGGACGTCGCGATCTCGACGGCCTTCGGCTCGGCCATCCTGGGCCGGTTCGACGTCATCACCGAGGAGATCGGCGAGGAGACGACCTTCACCCACAGCTACACGGGCCGATTCTCCTCGCATCCGTCGGACGCGGGCCAGCCCATGCCGGTCCTGGCCCGCGGCTGACGTCGGGGCCCGGGCCGATCGGCCCCTGCGCGACGGCCCGGATTTCGACCGCCTGTGTCACGCGCCGGCATCTTCCCGCGGCGCATGATTTGCGTTAGCCCTTCGAGCTTCGTCCGCCCGCGTCCCTCCAGGGTCCCGCGCCGTGGCCGGAACCCGCCGCGAGGCTTGCGCCCCGGATTCACCTCCGCGACATCCATCGAGCGGGCCTTTGCACGGATAGCGGATGACGGTTCTCTCGGTTCGGCACATCACCCGGTACGAATACAAGGCGCCGGTGCGCTTCGGCGAGCATCGGCTGATGTTCCGCCCGCGCGACAGCTATGACCAGCGCCTGATCTCCTCCGAGATGCTGATCACGCCCGAACCCAAGCGGGTGAGGTGGTTCCACGACGTCTTCGGCAATTGCGTCGCGGTGGCGAGCTTCGCGGGCGAGGCGCGGGAGCTGGTGTTCGACACCCGCATCGTCCTCGACCACACGCCGTCGAACGCGCCCGATTTCATGATCGAGGATTACGCGAGGACCTACCCGTTCACCTACGGGGCGGAGGAGAAGCCCGACATCTCGCGCCTCATCGAGCGCCAGTATCTCGATCCCGAGCACCAGCTCGACAAATGGGTGCGGCGGTTCGTGCGCTACGGGCAGCGCACCGACACGGGCGAGCTGCTGATGACGCTGACCTATGCCATCAAGGAAAGCTTCACCTATTCGAAGCGCTTCGAGCGCGGCACCCAGGACCCGCTGCTGACGCTGAACAGCGGCAAGGGCACGTGCCGGGACTTCGCCGTGCTGATGATGGAAGCCGTGCGCACGCTCGGCTTCGCGGCGCGGTTCGTCTCGGGCTACCTCTACGTCCCGCGCGACAAGGGCGAGGAGCACCTGGGCGGCGGCAATACCCATGCCTGGTGCCAGGTCTACCTGCCGGGTGCCGGCTGGGTCGAGTTCGACCCCACCAACGGCATCGTGGGCAACCGGGACCTGATCCGCGTCGCGGTGGCGCGCGACCCGCGCCAGGCGATACCGCTCCAGGGCAGCTACTTCGGCAATGCCGCCGACTATGTCGGCATGACGGTCTCGGTGGACGTCCAGGAGATCGAGGCGCCGCCGGTCGTCACGGGACCCGACAGCCGGCCCGCCGAGCGCAGCCGCGGGGCGGACCCACGGCCGTCCGAGACCTCGTCCTCACTGGAAGAGAGCTACGGCCTCGCCGCCGCGGCCTCGGCCTGATCGACGCGCGACCGCGCCGGGATCGCGGGATCCCGGTTCGGCTTCTAGGCCCGGCCCATGCGGGACAGGCCCTCGTTGGCGGTGCGGTTCTCGGGGTCGATGGTCTTGGCGCGGGCGAAGGATTCCTGCGCCTTGTTGCGGTTGCCGAGCTTCTCGTAGCTCACGCCGAGACCCGCCCAGGCCTCGGCATTCTTGGCATCGACGTTGAGGGCCGCGTTGAAATCCTCGACCGCCTGCTCGTACTTGCCCTCGGCGGTGAGGCTCTGGGCGCGGGCCTGGTAGGGGGCCGCCGCGAAGGGGTCGCGGTCGATCGCGTTGTCGAAATCCGTCACCGCCGCGGGCTGGTCGCCGCGCTTCTGGTGGATCAGCCCGCGGGCATGGAAGGCCTGGGCGCCCTGCTGGCCCTCGGAATTCAGCTTGATGGCCTGGTCGAGGTCCGACATCGCTCCGTCGAGGTTGCCCTGGACGCGGAGGAGGTTGCCGCGGCCGAGATAGGCGGCGGCATGGTTCGGGTTGGCCTGGAGAGCGTGGTTGAAGTCGGCCAGCGCGAGGTCGTTGCGGCCGGACTGGCGGTAGGCGAGGGCGCGGTTGGTGAAGGCGGCGGCGTTGTTGGGGTCGATCTGCACCGCCTTGGTGAAGTCCCCGATGGCCTTGTCGAAGTCGCCCTGCCGCGCGTAGGCGGCGCCGCGCGTGTTGTAGGCCTCCGCGTCGTGCGGGTTGCGCGCCACCACGTCGGACAGGGACGAGATGTTGACCGACGTGTCCTTGGACCGCGGCGTCACCTCGGCGACGCCGAGACCCACCGTCCCGACCGAGCCGGCCGTCTCGCAGCCCGCGACACCGAGCCCGATGAGGACGACGAGCGGGAGCGCGGCGATGCGCGCCGGAAGGACGCGGGGGCGCGAAGCCAGGCCGACGGGATCGGGACCGCGGGATCTCATCACCTTCGTCATCGCGCGCATGTCACCTGAAACAAAGCCGGCCGCCCCGCGGGCGTCTGCGCTCACGAATGCAGGTCCAATGCGGCTCAACTGCGGACGCCGACAAAGAAAACCCACACTGTTGCAGAACCGCCTCACAGAGGGCCGGTGGCCTTCGGCAACGCGCCGTCGACGGTGCCGACTTAGCCGGACCGGCGTTGACGGCGGGTAAAGGGCGCGGCGCGGCCGGTCACTCCTTGGTGCAGCCGCAGCTCGGCGCCCCGCTGCCTTCGGCGTCGACGCAGTCGGCCGTTTCGCCGGCCTGGCAGCTCGCCGTGCACTGCTGGTCGCGCAGCGCATTCGTGGCCGTGCAGACGAACCCGGGGCCGCCGAGCTCGCGCTGGAACCGGGCGCCCGGCAAATAGCCGGCGCCGCCGTCCTCGCTCTGCGCCGGAGCGTCGGGCTGGTCGGGAGCGGGCCGGGGCGCGGGCGCCGGCTGAACCGGAAGGCGCTTCGCCGGCGCCTGCTGGGCCGCCGCCGGCGGCGCGACCGCCGCGACGGGCGTGCATAGGAGCGCGATCAGCGCCGATGTCACGATGCGCATGCCGCGCGTCCTCCCCTGGTGGCGTCCGACCCTCAACGGCCGGCGCGGCCGACGGTTGCGGCGATGACCGGCGTTCGGGCGGGAGCGTCGGCCCGCTCGGCCAGGATGTCGCCCAGCACGTCGACCACGCGGCCGATGCGGGCGAGCGTCCCGCCGGGCGGAGCGGGCGGCGGCGGCGGTGCCGCGGCCGCGTCGGACCCTGCCAGCCGGTCGAGGCTTTCCGGCACCCAATGGCGCCAGGCGTCCCACCCGCCGTCGGCGAGGCCGTCGCCCGCGTGGGTATCGTGCTGGAGCGCGATCAGGGCACCGCCCAGGCGCCGCAGCCCGGCATCCGCCGCCATGACGGTCTCGAGCCGGCGCCGGTGATGACGGCGCGGCTCCTGCAAGGCGCGCGAGAGCGACGCTTCGAGGTTGTTGCTGGCGACGCCGGCGGCGCGGCGCGCGGGTTCGACGGCGGCGAGGTCGGCGGCCCCGGAGCGCGCGGCGAAGACGGCCGCCGCGTAGCCGGCGTGGGCTTTGAGGGCGTCGCGCAGGCTCTGGGCGGTGCGGTCCGGCTCCCAGCTCGGCCACAGCACCATGCAGGCCAACACCGCCGCGAGCCCGCCCCCCACCGTATAGAGCGTCCGCATCGTGGCGATCAGCCACTCCGCGTGGCCGGGCTCGGCGACGTCGAACAGGATCACGACGAGCGGCGTCAGGCACGCGATATAGGCGCCATAACTCACCTGCCGCACCGAGAAGCCGATCACCGACAACGGCACCATGAGGAGCGAATCGACCAGCGGCGTCTGTGGGAAGAAGGCGAGCGCGGCGCCGATCAGGGCGCCCAGCACGGTGCCGCCGATCCGCTCGAGGGCCCGCTGCCAGGTCGCGGCGAAGAAGGGCTGCATGGTCAGCGCGACCGTGATGGTCAGCCAGTGCGAATAGACGCTCCACCACGTCAGCGAGACCGCGACCGCCGCCACCGTCAGGACGGCGGCCCGCACGGCGTGGCGCAGGATGGCCGACGACCAGGTGAGGTTGGCGCGCAGCGGCGTCAGCCAGGCATCGAGGTTCGCGCCGCGCGGCGCGGGCGGATCGGGCAGCGGCACGCCCGCCTCCTCGTCCCGCAGCCGGAAGGCGATGCGCAACCGGTCCGCCAGCACCGCGGCGAGGTCCGCGAGCGCGGGATGACCGCCCGCCGCCCGCGTCAGCCGGCCGAGTGCGGGCTCGATGCCGCGCACCCGCGCATCCGGCCGCGCCGCGAGGGCGAGCAGCGGGCGAAGCCGGCGCAGCATGCGGCCGGCCGCCGCCCGCAGCGGCCGGCTTTCGGCGTATTCCAGCATGTCCGACAGGGCGATGAGCACGCCGAAGATGCGGTCCTGGTCCTCGACCAGCAGGATGTTGCGGGCCACGACCGACCCCGCGAGGCCCTGGGGCCGGGCCGTGGCGAGGAGGACGTCGCGCGTCTCCTCGAGCGCACCCCGCAGGGCGCGCCGGTGAGCGCGGGCATGGGCCTCGAAAGCGGCGAGCCCCGGCGCGGCGTCGCTGTCGCCGTGGCGCAGGAGCGCGTCGAGATCGCGGGCGAAGGCGGCGAGGAGGCGCCAGTTGTCGGCCACCCTGCGGCTTCCGGCCCGTTCGGGATGGATGCGCCAGATCCCCACCGTCATCAGCACGGCCCAGGCGCCGCCCACCAGGAAGGCGGCGAAGAGCACGCCGGCCTCGGCCGGCGGGATCGCCCTGTCGATCGCCAGGGCCAGCACGACGGTCAGGACGTTGCCGACCGCCATGGCCCGCGCGCCCCAGACGCGCGCCATGGCGTTGCAGAACACGACGAGGCCCGCCACGGGCAGCAGCAGCGGCAGGCCGAACCCGTGCAGCAAGCCGAGCCCGCTCCACAGGACGGCGGCGATGAGCGTGAAGGCGAGAAGCGCCGGCACCCGCTCGCGCAGGGCGCCGCCGACATCGCAGAAGCAGGCCAGGTTGGCGGCGAAGGCCACGAAGAGCAGCGCCGGCGACTGCACGTAGATGTTGAGCACCAGCACGGCGCCCGACGCGATGGCGGCGCGGAGCCCTTCGGCGATGCTGATGCCCGCGAGGTCGAGGCCGATCGGCAGTTTCCGCAGGTCGGCGCCCGGCGCCCGCACGGTGCCCCGGCCGAGGAAGGGCATGGCCCGCGGCCGGGTCAGGCTCCGGGGCACGCGGTCTCCCGGGGCTGCGGGTCGGGACGGCCGACCAGCGCCAGCGCGCCGGCGCCGCAGGCGGCACCGAGATAGAGCCCCGCCACCATGTCGCCGACGAAGTGATAGTCGGCGCCGAACAGCCCGACGACCACCAGGGCGACAGGCAGCGCCACGAGGGGCCGCCAGCCACGCAGGCGCCGCCACAGGACCGAGGCGGGCGCCGCCACCAGTGTCGTGTGGCCGGAGGGGAACGAGGCCCAGCCGCGCCCGCCGTGGAACGGGAAGAACCCGTAGGCGCCATCGCGGATCAAGGACGGGTTGCCGTCGACCCAGGTCTCGGGCCAGAGGCGCCCGAAGGCGTATTTCAGCTGGTCCTTGAGCACGATGGCCAGCACGACGGCGAGGCAGCAGGCGAGGAAGACGCGGACCCGAGGTCCCGGACGCCAGCCGAACAGCGCCGCGAGCGCCGCCGCCGCGAGGCCGAGGCCGGCGAGGGGCGGGATCGGGTCGACGATATGGGTCAGGGCGTCGAAGAGGCGCCGCCGCGCCGCGAAATCGGCGTGGGCCAGGCTCGCGGCCGGCCGGTCGACGAAGGCCACGCAGAACCCGACCAGGACCGGGCAGGACAGGAGGATGGCCAGGCGCCGGGCGGTCGGGACGGTCCTGGCCCGCATGGGATGCTCCGAGGGCGCGGCCCCGGCGGCGCGGCCCGCCACGCAGGCGGGCCCGGCGACGGGTGGACGGGGATCGGTTCGCGCGCTCCCGCGCCCCGCATCCCTGTTCCACGTCACGCCGTCATACTCAATCCAGCACCATCGAGACCTGCACGGCTCCGGTGTTGCGCAGCACGCGGACGGCGGCATGCTCACCGACCTGGCGCAGCGTCACGTCGACCTTGGCGCCGTCGAAGCCGAGATCCCGCAGGGTGATCTCGTCGACGAAGGACGGCAGGCGCGGGTTGCGGAACCGGATGGCGCGGCTCCCGGGATCGAATTCGAGCCCGAGGCAGGCCTGCAGCAGGAGGAAGGGGGTCGCGGCCGCCCAGGCCTGAGGCGCGCAGGCCACCGGATAGAGGGTCGGCGCCGCGCCGCGCCGCCGCCGGAAGCCGCAGAACAGTTCGGGCAGGCGCCGGGAGTCGAAGTAGTTCGCCGCATCGAACAGCGCGTCGAAGATGCGTTCCGCCGCCTCCATCTGGCCGTAGCGCGCGAGGCCCCAGACGATGAGGGAATTGTCGTGCGGCCAGATCGAGCCGTTGTGGTAGCTCATCGGGTTGTAGCGCGGCTCGCCCACCGCCACGGTGCGCATGCCCCAGCCCGACAGGAACTTCGGCGTCACGACCTCGGCCGCGATGCGGGCGGCACGCTCCGGCTTGGCGATGCCGGTCCACAGCACCTGGGCGGCATTGGAGGTGCGCACCCGGCAGGGCTGCTTCCGGCCGTCGAGCGCGATGGCGTACATGCCGATCTCCTCGCACCAGAAGGCCTCGTCGAACCGGTCGCGCATGGCCTCGGCCTTGCCGGCGAGGGCGGTGGCCCGCTCGGCATGGCCCAGCGCCGCCGCGATGCGGGCACCGTGGAGCCGCGCCGCATAGGCATAGCCCTGCACCTCGACGAGCGCGATCGGCCCTTCCGCGAGCCGGCCGTCGGCGTGGAACACGGCGTCGTGCGAGTCCTTCCAGCCCTGGTTCTGCAGGCCGTTCTCGTCGGCGCGGGCATATTCGAGGAAGCCGTCGCCGTCGCGGTCGCCGGGCCCGTCCATCCAGGCGAAGCCGCGTTCGATCGCCGGCCACAGGGCCTCGATGGCGGCGAGGTCGCCGGTGCGTTCGAGGTAGAGGCCGGCGAGCACGATGAACAGCGGCGTCGAGTCGATCGAGCCGTAGTAGAGGCCGAAGGGGATCTCCTTCAGCGACGCCATCTCGCCGCCGCGCATCTCGTGCAGGATCTTGCCCGGCTCGGCGTCCGCCACCGGATCGTAGGCGGCGGCCTGGTAATGGGCGAGGCGCGCCAGCACGCCCTTGGCCACCTTCGGGTCGAGCCAGAGCATCTGGATCGCCGTGATGATCCCGTCGCGCCCGAAGGTCGTCGAGTACCAGGGGATGCCGGCATAGGGGTAGAGACCCTGCGGCGTATCGGTCACCAGCATGTAGAGGTCGGCGGTCGACCGGCACATGACCTCGTTGAAGATCTCGTTCGACGACTGGACCGTGACGACGCCGCGGGAGAGGGCCTTCTCGTGGCGGTTGGCGGCCACGAGCCCCTTGCGGAAGTCCACCGCCTCGGCCTGCTTGCCGCCCGAACAGGCGGCCGAGAACGTGATGGTGCGCGAGGCGCCCGGCGCGAGGGACAGTTCGAACGTCGCCGCCCCGTGCACCAGCCGGCTCGGCGCCGGATCGAACCGCAGCACGGCCCGGCGCTCCAGCCGGTCGAGGCCGGTGTAGGCGTAGGAGACCGCGTCGGCCTCGACAGCCTCCGTCATGGTCCCGCGCCGTTCGCGGCGCATGCCCCGCGCCTCGAACAGGTCGGAGAAGTCGCAGCCGAAGATGAACGTCAGCGTGAATTCGAGCGGGTTCGGCGCCGTGGTTCGACACGTGGATGCGCTGGTGCGCGACGCCGCCCCACAGATAGGTGGTGCGCACGACGTGGATCGTGTCCTTGGCCATGACGATATGGCCGTCCCGGTAGATGTCCGGGTTGGTGAGGTCGACGGTGAGCATCAGGTTGTCGTCGCGCACGCCCGAGCCGAGCAGCAGCGGCTGCGTGCCGGCGATCAGCATCTCGAAGCGCGACAGGTAGCGGGTGTCGTGGTCGAAGAGCCCGTCCGGGCCGCCCGCGGAGGCGCCGATGTCGCCGAAGCTGTCGATGACGGCGAACGTGTCGGCGTGCTTCAACGTGTGGCGCGGGCGCGCCGCGGATTCGGTCGCCGGGATGTAGAAGGGGGTCTTCTCGGTGGGGTCGTCGGCCGTCCCGCCCGCGGCCTCGCGGGAAAGGTTGGCACTCAGATCGTCTGTCATGTCGGAAGCAGCGTCCCGGTCAGGAGTGAGGGGGCCGATGGCGCCCCGAAGCGGCCGCCCTGCACGGCAGGTCCGCCCGGCACGCCGATCGGCCGCGGCGAGCGCGACAGGCCGGGGACGAGACTCTCGCTCGAACACGCGACACGTCCGCGGTCCCGCTTCGGACGGTGTCCGGAGCCGGGACCGATGGGCCGACCGCCTCGCAGGCTGAGGCAGCCATGCGGCCGATCTAAGACGTCGGGGCCGGCGCCGCGCCGGCCCGGTCGGCCCTCACTGGGCCGTGTTGGTCCTGAGGTTCAGGAGGCCGCCGAGGTCGGACCGGGGCCGAGCCGTATCGCGCGCCCCCGTCAGCAGGGTCGACGTGTCGGCCAGCATGCCCATCGCGATCTGCTTGGTGTAGAGGTCGACGTAGTCGTGGGCCATGCGCTCGACCGTGAACCGCTCCTCGAAACGACGGCGGACCTTGCGGCGATCGAGCGCCAGGACCTGCGGGACGGCCGCGATGGCCTCCTCCATCGACGACGACGATGCGTCCCGTCACGCCGTCCTCGATCACCTCGGGCACGGAGCCGTGGCGGAACGCCAGGACCGGCGTGCCGCAGGCCATGGCCTCGATCATCACGAGGCCGAAGGGCTCGGGCCAGTCGATGGGGAACAGCAGCGCCCGCGCCTCGCCGAGGAACTTGGTCTTGCCGCGCTCGTCGACCTCGCCGATGAACTCGACGTCGCCGCCCTGGTCGAGCAGCGGCTTGATCTCGGTCTCGAAATACTTCTCGTCGGCCTTGTCGACCTTGGCGGCGATCTTGAGCGGGATGCCGAGCGCCCGGGCGATCTTGATGGCCCGGTCCGGCCGCTTCTCGGACGAGATACGGCCCAGGAAGGCGAGATAGCCGCCGCGCGGATCGTAGGAGGGGCGGTGCAGGTCGACCGGCAGGCCGTGCAGCACCGTGCCGGCGAAATTCGCGTCGGCGATCGGGGCCCGCTGCGAATCCGAGATCGACACGAGCGGCATTTCGGGAAAGGCCCGGTAGAACGGCCAGAGGTCCGGCAGGTCCTGGCGCCCGTGCAGGGTCGTCAGCGTCTTGTTCGGCATGCCCCGGAACAGCGGGAAATGGAACATGTCGACATGGAAATGCAGGATGTCGAAGGCGCCCGCGAGCCGGTGCGTACGCTCGGCCATCATCAGCGTGTGAGGCAGGTAGTCCCGCATCGTCTCCGACAGCCGGATCGCCTCCGTCGTGCAGGGCACGAGGTTCGCGGCCGTGATCGAATCGCCGCTCGCGAAGAGCGTCACGTCGTGGCCCTGGCGCACGAGTTCTTCGGTCAGCCAGGACACGATGCGCTCCGTCCCGCCATACAGCCGCGGCGGCACACTTTCCATCAGAGGAGCGATTTGGGCGATTCTCATGCTGACGCTTCCGGCTCGAGAATGACAGACCATCGCTTTCCGCAACGCCACCCACGTTGCGATTGTTCCGCGCTGCAGCATGACGCCGGATCGGGACGCGGCGCGGCGGACGGCGGAGCGGCGGTCGAGGCGGCCGCACCGGACGGGCTTGAGCTTAGCCTTGGAACTTCCCTCTCCGGCTCACGTTCTGCCTCAGCCGGCAGGGTGTCGGCGGGCGTCCCCGCGTCGTCGACGTCAACACGCGAGCCTTCCGGATGATCCCCGAGTCCCCGCCACGCGACGCCTGCCTGTTCCTCGATGTCGACGGCACGCTCATCGACATCGCGCCGACGCCGGATGCCGTGGATGTTCCCCCGGGCCTCGTCGCGGCGCTCGGGCGGGCCGAGCGGGCGCTCGGCGGGGCGCTCGCGCTGGTCAGCGGCCGCGCGGATCGCCGAGCTCGACCGTCTCTTCGCGCCGCTGCACCTCAAGGCCAGCGGCGTCCACGGCGCGGAGTTCCGCTTCGACGCCGACGGCGGACGCGCTCGTCACCAAGGCGGACCCGATCCCCACGCGCGTCTGGGACGACCTCCAGGACCTCCTGCACGCGTTCCCGGCACTCGTTCGCCGAGAACAAGGGCTTCTCGTTTGCGGTCCACTACCGGGCCGCCCCCGAGACCGGCGCGCGGCTGTGCGAGGCGCTCGAACGCTTGCTGCGGGACAGGGCCGATCTCGGGCTCTCGCATCCTGCCCGGCCACTTCGTGTTCGAGCTGAAGCGCCCGCCATCGACAAGGGCGGCGGCCATCGCCGACTTCATGGACCGCGCCCCCTTCGCGGGCCGGCGCCCCGTGTTCATCGGCGACGACGTCACCGACGCGCCGGGCTTCGCGCGCCGTGCGGGAGCGCGGCGGCCTCGCCTATTCGGTCGGCCAGGCGTTCCCCGGCGTCCTGGGCACCTTCACGGATCCCGCCGCCGTCCGACAGTGGCTGGCCGACATCGGCCGATCGGAGGCCCTGACGCGCATGACGCAGGCCCGCAACCTCGACTATGCCCTGATCGGCAACTGCCGCGTCGCCGCGATGATCGACACCAACGCCCGGATCGTCTGGTGGTGCACGCCGCGCTTCGATTCCGACCCGGTCTTCTCGCGGCTGCTGGCCGGCGACGAGGAGAAGGGCTTCTGCGACGTCGTGCTGGCCGACCAGGTCGACGGCCAGCGCCGCCTACCTGCGCAACACCGCCATCGTCGAGACGATCCTGACCGACAGCGACGGCGGCGTCGTCCGGGTCACCGATTTCGCGCCGCGCTTCAAGCAGTTCGAGCGCATGTTCCGGCCGGCCCAGATCGTGCGCCGCATCGAGCCGATCGCCGGCCTGCCGCGCATCACCATCCGGGTGCGCCCCACCTACGACTACGGCCGCCCGGTCACCGAGAAGGCGCTCGGCTCCAACCACATCCGCTACTCGGGCGGCGAACACGTGATCCGCCTCACCACCGATGCGCCGCTCTCCTACATCGAGCACGAGACGTCAGCTTCGCGCTGACCCGCACCGTGACGCATGATGTTCGGCCCGGACGAGCCGTTCCGCAGCGTCGCTCGAGACCACCGGCGCGCGAGTTCCTCGAGAACGACCCGCGAATATCTGGCTCGACTGGACCCGCTACCTCGCCCTGCCCTTCGAGTGGCAGACGGCGGTGACGCGCGCCGCCATCACGCTGAAGCTCTGCTCCTACGAGGAGACCGGGCGCCATCATCGCGGCCCACACGACCTCGATCCCCGAGGCGACGGGTCGACCCGCAACTGGGACTACCGCTACTGCTGGCTGCGCGACGCCTTCTTCGTCGTGCATGCGCTGAACCGCCTCGGCGCGACCCAGACGATGGAATCCTACATCAACTACATCGACCAACATCGCCATCGACCAGGCGACACGCACCTGCAGCCGGTGCACGGCATCATCCCCGGCACGCCGCTCGACGAGTGGATCGCGCCCGAACCTCGACGGGCTTCAAGAACAACAAGCCCGTGCGGGTCGGCAACGAGGCCGTGACCCAGGTGCAGCACGACGTCTACGGCAGCGTCGTGCTGGCGGCGACGCAGATGTTCGTCGACGAGCGCCTGCCCAAGATGGGCGACGAAGCGCTGTTCCGGCGGCTCGAGCAGCTCGGCCGGCAGGCCGCGCAACTACGCGCTCGAGCCCGATGCCGGCATCTGGGAATATCCGCGGGCGCCAGCGCACCCACACCTATTCGGCGGCGCTGTGCTGGGCGGCCTGCGACCGGCTCGGCCGGATCGCGCGCGCGGCTCGGGCTCGAGCGCGAGCAGGCCGACACTGGAGCGCCGAGGCGAGCGCGCATCAAGGAGCGCGATCCTGGCGCGAGGCGTGGAACGAGGAGCGCCAGGCGCATCGCCGGCGCCTTCGGGCCAGCCGCGAGCTCGACGCCAGCGTGCTGCTGCTGCCCGAGACTCGGCTTCATCGACGCCCAGGACCCGCGCTTCATCAAGACGCTCGACCGCATCGGCGAGGAGCTGATGCAGGACGGCACGCATCATGCGCTACACGGCGGCGGACGATTTCGGCCTGCCCGAAACGGCGTTCCTCGTGTGCAATTTCTGGTACATTGACGCCCTGGCCCAGGTCGGCACGGCGCGAGGAGGCGCGCGAGCGCTTCGAGGATATCCTGTCGCCACCGCAATGCATTTCGGCATCCTGTCGGAGGACCTGCACGCCGCCACCGGAGAGCTGTGGGGCAACTTCCCGCAGACCTATTCGATGGCGGGCATCATCAACTCGGCGATGCGGCTGTCGCAAAGTTGGGAGGACGCGTTGGTGAGCCGACTGGTCATCGTATCCAACCGCGTCACGGTGCCGGAGCCCGGCCAGCCCGCGCCGCCGGGCGGCCTCGCGGTCGCGGTGCATGCGGCGCTGAAGGACCGCGACGGGCCTGTGGTTCGGCTGGAGCGGCAAGGTCGACGACGGCGCCGACGTCGAGCCCGACCGTGGCCGTGCGCGACAACGTCACCTACGTGGTGACCGACCTGTCGACCGCCGACTACCAGGAATATTACAACGGCTTCGCCAACCGCGTGCTGTGGCCGATCCTGCACTACCGGGTCGATCTCGCCGAGTTCAACCGCTCGGACCTCACGGGCTACCTGCGCGTCAACGGGCTGTTCGCCGACCAGCTGGCGAAGCTGCTGCAAGCCCGACGACGTCATCTGGGTGCACGACTACCACCTGATCCCGCTCGCCCGGGAGCTGCGGTCGCGCGGGTTCAACAACCCGATCGGCTTCTTCCTCCACATCCCCTGCCCGCCGCCCGACCTGCTGTTCACCATCCCGCAGCAGGAGCAGAGCCTCGGGGCGCTGTCAGCCACTACGACCTCGTCGGCTTCCAGACGGAGAACGACCGCAACAATTACGGGCGCTACCTCGCCATGACGGGCGCCCACCAGGGCCGCGACGGCACCTCCTACGCGGTCGACGGCCGCGTCATGCGCATCGGCGCCTTCCCGGTCGGCATCGAGACCAAGGACTACGCCGCCATCGCGCGTGAGGCCGCGGACTCGCATTTCACGCGCGAGTTCAAGGAGAGCCTGCAGGGCCGCAAGCTGGTCGTCGGCGTCGACCGGCTCGACTATTCCAAGGGCATCGTCCACCGCATCGAGGGCTTCGGCCACTTCCTCGAAACGATCGCCGGACTGGCGCAACCGCGTCACGCTACCTCCAGGTCACGCCCAAGAGCCGCGCCGACATCCCCGAATACGGCGACATGTCGGACGACGTGAACCGACCTCGTCGGCGCGGTGAACGGCGAGTTCGGCGAGGCCGCCTGGACGCCGATCCGCTATGTCAACCGCTCCTACCCGCGCAACGCTCTCGCGGGCATCTTCCGCGTCGCGGCGGCCGCCCTGGTGACGCCGCTGCGCGACGGCATGAACCTCGTCGCCAAGGAATATGTGGCGGCGCAGGACCCGGACGACCCCGGCGTGCTGATCCTGTCGCAGTTCGCCGGCGCCGCCGCCGAACTCGACGCCGCCGCTGATCGTCAACCCGCACGAGACCGAGGGCATGGCGCAGGCCATGCGCAGCGCGCTCGAAATGCCGCTCGAGGAGCGCCAGGCGCGCTTGCCAGTCCATGTTCGAGCGCATCTCGCGCAACGACATCGACCGCTGGGCCGAGACCTTCCTGGCCAAGCTGTCCGAGACGCGCCGCTCCTTCCTGATCGGGCAGCTCCGCTCGCTCTTCACCTGACGGAGGCGGCGCCGCGGGAGTCGCCGGCGGGAGGCGACCGGGATCGACGCGAACGCCCGGACGTCGCGGGCGTCCCAACAGGCGGGCGTCCCAAGAGGCGGGCGTGATCCTCGCGCAAGCCTGTCAGCCTAGGGTTCGTGACGAGGGACGGCCATCACCGCCGCCCGGACCGCGAACCCGAAGCCAGGTGCCCCGATGTCGTTCGACGAAGCCGTCTCGCCCCCCGATCCGGCCCCCCATCTCGGCGCCATCATGGACATCCCGCTGTCCGTCCAGGTCGTGCTGGGCGGCACCAGCATGCCGGTGGCCAACCTGATGAAGCTCGGGCGCGGGGCCGTGATCCCGCTCGACCACCGGGTCGGCCAGCCCGTCGACATCGTGGTCAATGGCCGCGTCATCGCGCGCGGCGACATGACGGTGATCGACGGCGAGAGCGACCGGCTCGGTGTCGCGCTGACCGAGATCGTCGGCCAAGCCGCGAAGCTCTGACGGCGGGACAGAGGCCATGTCGACCGCCATCGCGACCTTCGCCGACAATCGGATGCTGAACGGGCCCGAGAAGGTCGCGGCCCTCCTGCTCGCCATGGGCAAGCCGCTGGCGAGCCGGCTCCTGAAACATTTCGACCCGACCGAGCTCAAGATCATCACGCGCTCGGCGGCGGCGCTGGGCGCGGTGCCGATCGCGGCCCTCGAGACGCTGGTCGAGGAGCTCGCGCAGCAGTTCTCGCGCGGCGTCGATCTGCGGGGCACGGCGGCCGAGGTCGAGAGCCTGCTCGGAAGCGTGCTGCCGCCCGATCAGGTCGCCGAGATCATGTCGGACGTGCTCGGTTCGTCGAACTCCTCGACCTGGGTGCGCCTGTCCGGCCTGCCGGAGGCGGACCTCGCCGCCTATGTCGGCAAGGAGCATCCGCAGACCGCCGCCCTCATCCTGGCCCGCCTCACCCCCGAGGCGGCCGCCAAGACGCTCGCGGTGCTGCCGCGCGACCTGCGCAACACCCTCACCCGCCGCATGCTCGGGCTTCGGCCCGTCAGCGAGGCGACGATCAAGATTCTCGAGAACAAGCTGCGCGACGACCTGCTGAGCGGGACCCCGCGCGACGCGGGCTCGAACACCCAAGGACGGGTCGCCGACATCCTCAACCGCATGGAGCCCGACCAGGCCGAGGACGTGCTCTCGTCCATGGCCGAGGAGAAGCCCGTCGACGTCGCGGCCGTGCGGTCCAAGATGTTCAGCTTCAACGACATCGTCACCCTGCCCCAGAAGGCCAAGAGCGTGCTGGTCGACCGTGTCTCGACCGAGCAGATCACCATGGCGCTTCGCGGCACCGACGCCGCCTTCCGCGATGCCGTTCTGTCGGCGCTGGGCGCCCGCGCCCGCCGCCTCATCGAGAACGAGCTTAATGCCGAGGGAGGCTCCGCCAAGGACATCTCCGCGGCACGCCGCGCGATCTCGACGACGGTTCTGCAGCTCATCGCGCTCGGTGAGATCGAGCTCGCCGGCGACGGCGCCTGAGATGGTCCGCCCTGACCGAGGAGGAGTTCGACGATGAGCGACTCCGATGACGACGACAGCAAACAGTTCGAACCGACCGAGAAGAAACTCCGCGAGGCGATCGAGCGCGGCGACATGCCGGTGTCGCGCGAGGCGGCGCTTCTGGGGGCGCTCGGCGCGACGCTGATCGTGTGCTCGCTGATGCTCCGCGACGGCGCCGCCAAGCTCGCCGACACGCTGGCTCACCTGTTCGAGGATCCGGCACGCTGGCGGATCAACAACGGCGCCGACGCCTCCGACATGATCGGCCTGCTGATGGGCGCTGCGGCCAGCCTCGTCGTGCCGATCTTCGTCATCTTCCTCGTGGCGGGCCTCGCCGTCTCCTTCGCGCAGAACACCCCCTCGGTGGTGCTCGACCGGATCATGCCCAAGCTGAGCAAGATCTCGCCCGCCGCCGGCCTGTCCCGGCTCGTCGGCAAGGCCGGGCTGGTCCAGTTCCTGAAAAGCCTGGTCAAGATCATCGTCATGGGCTGCGTGGCGGGCGTCGTGCTCAACGCCGAACGCGGCGAAGTGGCCGACACGCTCTTCGTCTCGCCCGCGCTCGTGCCGGACCGGATGCTGTCGCTGATGGTCAAGCTGCTGTCGGGCGTCACGGCCGCCTTCCTTCTCGTGGCGGCGGCCGACTACATCCACACGCGGGTGAGCTGGCGCAAGCGCATGATGATGACGCGCCAGGAGGTCAAGGACGAGCACAAGCAGAACGAGGGCGACCCCCACATCAAGGCGAAGCGCCGGTCGCTGGCGCTCGACCGCCGCCGGCGCCGCATGATGGCGGACGTGCCGCGCGCCACGCTGGTGATCGCCAACCCCACCCATTTCTCGATCGCGATCCGCTACAAGCGCGAAGAGGGTGGGGCCCCGCTCGTCATCGCCAAGGGCCAGGACCTCCTGGCGCTCAAGATCCGCGAGATCGCCGGAGAACACGGCATCGCCATCGTCGAGAACAAGCCCCTCGCAAGGTCCATGTACGACCTTGTCGAAGTGGGCGAAATGATCCCTCCCGAATTCTACAAGGCCGTTGCCGAAGTGATCCACTACGTTCAGTCGCGCGACAAGAGCCGCCCACCATCTCCTGCTTCGACGGTGATGCATTGACCTACGTTGCCGAACCCGACGACGGCGCTTTTGCAACCGTCATGGCCGACAGCCTGCGCGATGTCGCGGTGGATCTGCGCACGATCGACCCGGTCGACCTCGTGAGCTTCATCCGCTTCGGATCCTACGGAGCCATCGAAGACCTCATCCAGTCCTCGGCGGAACTGTTCTTCAAGCACGGGACTCTCACCTCGGCCTGGTCGGCCTGCGTCGATCTCGCCTGGGACAGCCTGCCCCTGGTGACGCTCGGGCTGGAGTTCCGGCACCCGGTCGTCTCGGTGTTCTTCGACCTCCTGCTCGGTGCCCGCGGCAGCGACGTCGCGGTCCGCGCCGTCCTGTTCGAGGAACCCGTCGCCGACAGGGCGGGCGCCCTGAGGCTGCTCGCCGGCGCCATCGCGGATGCGCGCCTGCCGCGCCGGGCCGCCGGGCGGGCGGCACGACAGCCCTCCTCCAAGCCCGGCCTCCTGCCGCGATGACGTCCTCCTGCCGCGATGACGGTGCCGCCCACCGTGGCGGCCCGGCGCGTCGGGACCCCGGTCGCGTCGCGCGACGACTTCACCTACGCGGTCCTGAAGGATCCCCCGGCGGCCTCCGGCGACCGGCGCGGCGCGGTCCGCCGGCGGACCCGGCTGCGGTCCGGCAAGCTGGTGGCGGCGGACGGGCAGTTCGTCGTCGAATGCCTCATCGCCAACCGCTCGAGCGAGGGCGGGCTCCTTCGCCTTCCCCGCGTCCTCGCCCTTCCGGACAGGATCCTGCTCTACGACGATCAGAGCGGCGACCTCGTCGCCGCCACCGTGGTGTGGCGCCGCGACCGCGACCTCGGCATCCGCTTCGGCGTGCCCGAGCGCACGCCCCGCCTGAGGGCCATCGCGGACAACATGCGGCGCAAGTTCTACGCCGTCCGCGGCTAGAGGGTTTTCCGCTTCCATCCTCGGGACGGGCCCGCGCCGGGGGCCGACGTCGGCGACCCGGGTCGGCCGCCCGTCCCGCGATCGATCGTGCCGAATCAGGCATCGCCCGGGACGCTTGGCTCGCGGGCGGGACGGAGCTCCCCCACGGCGATCGGCCGGACAGCGGACGGAGGGCGCGCCGCGGCGCCGGATGGATACGAGCCGCCGGAGACCGCCCGCTCCCGGGGCGGTACGGGATCGGGGCGGGCTACTTCCCCGTCAGCGGATGAAGTCGCGCGCCTCTTCCATGCTGGCGAAGATGCGGGTCCCCAGCAGCGTATCGACCTCGACGGAGCCGTCGGGCAGGATCGTATAGTTGCGGGCCGTCACAGGATGGCGCTCGGTCGCGGGCCGGTCGTGGACGTGGGGCACCGGCACCACGTCCATCTCCTCCTCGTAGGCGTCGGGCATCGGTGGCGGGCGGGTGCCGGCCGAGCGCTGCAGCACAGTGTCGAAGAAGCGGTTGAGGGCGCCGAAACCGTCCCGCAGGCCGCCCAGGATGGCGAGGCCGAGCCCCGTGAGGACCAGGAGCTGCGCCAGAGTGGCGATGTCGCCCTTGAGCGACAGGACGGCGACGAGCCGCCCGGCCTGGAGCATGGCATCCCCGAGCAGGAAGTCCACCACGAGGACCACCCAGCCCAGGACCACCATGGCGAGGCCGAAGGCGACGAAGCGGTTGCGGCGCGGGGCGACGCCCGGCGTTTGGAAACCCGACATGACCTATCAGCTCCGCGCCTCGCCCGCGGCCGGACGAGCGCCATTGTCTCGCCGCTGTCTTGGGGCGGGCCGGCCCCGCTTGTAAAGCGGACGAGAGCGCGCGGTGCCTCAGCCCCTGTTGGAATCCTTGTCGATGTAGGAGAAGTTCTCGATCAGCACGTCCTTGACGATCGGCACGCCGAGCCGGTCGTTGGTCGATTTGACCAGCCCGGCCGTGAGCTTCTTCAGGTCGTAGCGCTCGACGTGGTCCGGGTCGAAGGCCGTGTCCGAGTAGATGGCCCGGAAGGCCTCGTCGAGCAGGTAGACATCCGGCTGGATCTGCAGCGTCTTGGCCAGGTTGCCGTCCTGCGTGTAGACGAACTGGGCCGACACGAAGCCGTGGAGGGCGCCTCCCGTCACCACCGGGACGTTGATGACGCGGGTCTTCTGAGTCTGAAGCGGCGCCGGGGCGGCGGCGGCGGCCTTGCCGGTCTCGGACGTGCTGGGCAGGTAGAGCGCCATCCCGTAGGCGGCGCCGAGCGCCACCAGCACGACCCAGAGCCCCGTCAGCAGGATCTTCACGAGCGCCGTGCCGCGGGCGTGTAGGAATAGGTGCCGTCCGACTCCGCTTCCTGCATGGTCTGGGCGATGATCTCGGCGATCTCGCGCACGGCGAGCAGCTGGCTGCCGAGGACCATGCGGTTGCGCTCGAGCTTGCGGGCGAAGGTCGTTAGCCTGTCGCGGATGTCGGCGCGCGGCCCCGCCGCGGTCGCGGCCCTGAGGGCGCGTGTCATCTCCAGGAGGCCCTGGCGCTTGCGGTTGCCGAGGTCGGTGATATCGACGGGCAGGTTGCGGGTCAGGGCCTCGGTCTCGGCCTCGAGCACGGATTCGACGCGCTCCACCACGGTCATGAACGCGGCCACGGTCGGAGGCGTCACAAGCTCGGCCGGCGCGGCCGGCGCCGCCGGAGCCGCGGTGCGGCGTCGCGCGCTGCCGAAGATGCTCCCCAGCGCCTGGCCCTTCCCGTTGCTCATCTCTGTCGGTCCTTCGCTCACTTGGCGGGCGCGCGACGCGCGCGCGGCCGACCTATCCTGCGGGAGCGGGCTGGTTCGAGGCTGGCGCTCAAGCCTCGTCGGTGGCGAGGGCCGACGGCGGCTGGATCGGCGGCACGGCGGCGGCCGGCGCCTCGCGCGCGGCGCTCCTCGGTGCCACGGCGGCCAGCGCCCGGGACGTGACGGAGGCGAGGTCCGGCGCGAGCGCCCCGGAGGCCTGCGCCGCCGCGTCGTGCGCCTGGCCGGCGTGGGCCTTCTCGATCATCTGGGCGATGCCGAGGCGCCCGGACTTGGCCAGCTGGCCGGCGAGCTGCTCGGCCAGCATGGACCGGCAGGCATCGGCCGAAGCGCCGTCGCCGAACAGGTGATCGTCCTTGGGCAGCATCTCCTGCACGAAGGTCTGCAGCAGCACGGCTTCGAACTTGCGGTAGGGCGACATCTTGGGATTGAGCGTGCCGGCATGCGCGGAGGCCAGCGTCGTGGGAGCCGGGCTCTTCGGCGCCGCGCCGGCCTTCGAGGCCGTCTGGGCTTCCGCCAGCAGCGATTGGAAATCGACCGACGTGCCGCCCGAGGACGTCGCGAGGGCATTGAGCTTGGTCGTCGCCGCCTGAAGCCGCTGCGGATCGGCCGCCTGGGCGACGTCGAGGATGATGTCTGAGGGAGGAGCGATGGACACGGGAGCAGCCAGTCTTGGGGAGCGGCCGCGCCGCCTCGTGTCCGCCATGGTGGAGGACCTGTCTTGCCGGGAGCTTGCCGGCCGGACGGGCCTATCGAGGCTCCCGGCCGGCCGAGGCTCACCCCCGCCAGGACGGAGGTCGGCTCACGCCACGCGGCGCAGCTTCGGCTCGCCCACGATGGCCCGCTCGACGGCACCGACGTACCAGTCCACGAACTGCATGACGCCGGATTCGTGCTCGGCCGAATAGGGACCGGGCTCGTAGGCGGGCGACAGGATGCCCCGCTGGTTCTCCTCCACGACCCGCCGGTCCTGGTCGTTGGTGGCGATCCACACCTTGGTGAGCTCGTCGAGGTCGTAGTCGACGCCCTCGACGGCGTCCTTGTTGACGAGCCACTTGGTCGTCACCTCGGTGTGGGTGGCGTCGAGGGGCAGCACGCGGAACGTGGTGGCGACGTCGCCGAGCACGTGGTTCCACGTCGAAGGGTAGTGGAACAGCAGCAGCGTGCCGATCAGCGGCTCGGTGACCCGCGGCGTCAGCGGCTTCTTCACGGCCTTGCCGCCCGACATCGTGTAGCTCTCGACGCCGTCGATCAGCGGAGCGCGGGTGACGCGGTACTGCCCGGTCTCGGCGATCTGGAAGGTCGACGGCAGGCCGACGGCCTCGCAGCGGCCCCAGTGCTCCAGCATGGCGGGGTCGCTCATCACCGCATCGACGCCCGTCGACGTCGGCGCCTCGGGGAAGGCGCGGCACAGTTCCGGATGGTTGGCGGCGCAGTGGGAGCACTCGCGATTGTTCTCCCACACGAGCTTCCAGTTGCCGTTCTCCACGATCGTGGAGCTGTAGGCCACCTTGGTGTCGGAGAGGTCGTGCGGCACGAGATAGGGCTGGACCATGGCCCGGAACGGCTCCCAGGCCGGGGCCTCCTCGGCGACGCAGATGAAGATGTAGCCGCCGGTGCTGTGACAATGGACGCGCTTCAGGCCGAGTTCGGACTTGTCGACCGAGGCGTCCATGTGGCGGGCACGGCTGAGCGTGCCGTCGAGCTCGTAGGTCCACTGATGGTAGGGGCACACGAGGCGCCGCGCCCGGCCGTGGTCGGCCGTGCACACCCGCGAGCCGCGGTGGCGGCAGGAGTTGTGGAAGGCGCGGATCTCGCCGCCGGTGCCGCGGACCACGACGACCGGGTACTCGCCGACCTGCAGGGTGAAGAACTGCCCGGGCTCCTTGATCTCGCAATCGTGGCCGGCGAACAGCCAGTCGCGATAGTAGATGTTCTCGAGATCGAACCGGAAGACATCTTGGTCGCAGTAGAAGGCGCGCGGCAGCGAGAAGCCGGGGCGGCGCGCCTTGAGCTGCGCCAGCATGGTCTGGGGGAGGCTCATGGCATCGTCCATGACGGCCCGGCGCACCGGCGGCGGGCATAGGTGAGACTGGCCCTACCCTAGCAGGCGCCGCCGCCGCCGCGAGCTTCCAGCCGCGCCATTCTGGCTTCGGGGCGACGCCGACGACGGCGCCGCCGCGACAGCGCGCCGCCGGCTCCGCGCGCCATGCCGATTTGCTATGGAGGGACGCCGATGCCGGATCGGCGGGCCGGGCGGAGGGCACGGGCCGGAGCGTCGCGGCATCTCGGGAGGACGGAACATGGCGGAGAAGCGGACACTCGCGGCGGTCTCGTCGGCCCTGCTCATGGTGGACTTCCAGGCCCGGCTGATGCCGGCCATCGCGGGGGGCGAGGGCGTCGTGGCCCAGGCGCGGCGGCTCAAGGCGGCGGCGGCGCTGCTCGACGTCCCGGTCCTCCTGACGGAGCAGAACCCCGCCAAACTCGGCTCCACCCTCCCAGAGCTCGCGGGCGGCGCGGCCGTGCTGGCCAAGATGACCTTCGATGCCGGCGCCGACCCGGGTTTCGCGGCGGCGCTGCCGCCCCGCGACACCGTCGTGGTCTGCGGCTGCGAGGCCCATGTCTGCGTGCTGCAGACGGCGCTGTCGCTCCTCGGCCCCGGGCGGCACGTCGTCGTCGTCGAGGACGCGATCGGCTCGCGCGCCCCCGCCAGCAAGGCCGCGGCGCTGCGCCGGATGGAGCGGCACGGGGTCGAGGTCGTCACCACCGAGATGGTGGTGTTCGAGTGGCTCGGCAGCGCCGACCACCCCCGCTTCCGGGAGGCGGTCGCCCTGGTGAAGTGAGCGGCGCGCCGGCGGAGAGCAGTGTCGGCTGTCCCGGACGTGCCCGTGCGGGTCCAAGCCGATAGGGCTGCTCTCGACCGGGAGCGGATGCGCCGGAGGCGGAAGCGCTCTAAGCCACGGGACCGCGCAGCGCGGCCAGCGCGTGCATCTGGTCCTTCAGGGCCGGATAGAGCGCGGCATAGACGGCGAAGACGGCGTCGTAGCGCGCCTTGCGGGCGGGATCGGGCCGGGCGCGCTCGACGAGGGTGATCCAGCCGTCGTCGCGCCCCGTCGACAGGCCCGCCCCGCGCGCGGCGAGCCGCGCCGCGCCGAGCGCCGCCTCGACATCCTCGAGGATGGTCCAGACCGGGCTGCCGGTCACGTCGGCGATGATCTGCATCCAAAGGTCGGAGCGCGCCGCGCCGCCCACGACGACGAGGCGTTCGTCGAGCGCCGCCGCGCCCTTGGCTCCCGCCTCCATGTTGTGGCGCAACGCCAGGGTCACGCCTTCGAGCACGGCGCGATACAGGTGGGCGCGGGTGTGGAACAGGTTCAGGCCCACGAACGCGCCGGACGCCTGCCCGTCCCAGACGGGCGAGCGCTCGCCCATGAGGTAGGGCAGGAACACGACGCCTTCCGATCCCGGCGCCACGGCGGCCGCCCCCTCTTCGAGCAGCGCATGCGGGTCGCGTCCCGCGGCGCGGCCCGCCGCCACCTCGGCCTGGCAGAACTGGTCCCGGTACCAGGTCACCGAGGCTCCGGCCGTGGCGGCGCCGCCGAACACGTAGAGATCGTCGTCGGCGCGGGACACGTAGGGAAACGAGATGAGGCCGTGTGCGGCGTCGGTGGTGGGCGCGATGTAGCCCCAGCACATGCTGGTGCCGATCATGGCGACGTGCTGGCCGGGCCGGGCCACGCCGGCCGCGTAAGTGGCGACGGCGGCATCGACGCCGCCCGCCACCACGGGCGTGCCGGGCGGCAGGCCGAGGCGCTCCGCCACCTCGGGCCTGAGCCCGCCGACGATCTCGCTCGAAGCGACGAGGCGCTCCGGCATCATGCGGGGCGGCACCCCCATGGCGTCGAGCATCTCGCGCGACCAGCCGCGGCGCATGATGTCGTAGAAGCCGCCGATGTTGCCGGCCGAGGAATGGTCGACGGCGACTTCGCCCGTGAGGCGCTCGATCACATAGGCGTTGGGCGGCAGCAGCAGATGCGTTCGCTCCCAAAGGTCCGGCCGGTTGTCCCGCAGCCAGAGCACCTTGGTGAAGCCGTAGTAGCTGTCGACGCCGTTGCCCGTCACGGCGGCGAGCCGGTCGAGGTCGACGTGGTCCCTGACCCAGCGGACCTGGGCTTCGGCGCGCCGGTCCATCCAGATCAGGCAGGGGTGGAGCGGGCGCATGTCGGCATCGACCGGGATGCCGGAGCCGCCGTAGAGGGACGAGATGCACAGGGCCTTGACGGTGCCGGATCCGGCGGCGCCCGCCACCTCGGCGAGGCAGGCCTCGACGGCGTCGAGCCAGACGTCCGGCCATTGCTCGGCCCAGTTGGGCCGCGGCGTATCCGGCGCATAGGCCCGCGAGGCCTGGGCCAGGATGCCGCCGTCCTGCCCGACCAGCACCGCCTTGGTGCTCTGGGTGCCGATATCGACGCCGATGACGAGATCCATGATGGGCCCTCTTGGATGGAACGGGCGGCAGGGCTGGCCCGCCGCCGGGGTTCGGCTGCGGGACGGCTCAGAGGTCGAGCGTCTGGGGCACGATCACGAGGTCGCGGATCGTGATGTTGCGGGGCCGCGTCAGCATGAACAGGACGGCGTCCGCCACCGCCGACGGCTGCATGAGGCTGCCCTTGGCGAGGGCATCGTCGAGCTTGTCCTTCGGCCAGTCGTCGAGCAGGGCCGTCACCACGGGCCCGGGCGCCACCGCGCCGACCCGGATGCCGTGTTTCATCACCTGCCGGCGCAGCGTGTGGACGAAGGCCTGCACGGCGTGTTTGGAGGCCGTGTAGACGGGCTCGACCACGACGGGCACGAAGCCCGCGACCGAACTCGTCACCACGATGTCGCCCGTGCCCCGCTCCACCATATGGGGCAGGACGGCGTGGATGGAGCGGAACACGGCGTTGATGTTGAGGTTCAGCATGCGGTCCCAGGCGTCCGGGTCGCCGCCGTGCACGTCGCCCCCGACATAGGAGCCCGCGTTGGCGTGGAAGATGTCGAGCTGGCCGGCCGCCGCCAGGATGCCCGGCACCATGCGGGCGACGCTCGCGGGGTCGAGGAGGTCGACGACCAGCGGCATGGCGCCGGTGCCGAGCTCGCCGCAGAGCGCCTCCAGCCTGTCGCCGGCGCGATCGACCAGCACCACGCGGGCGCCCGCGCCCAGCATCGTCCTGGCGCATTCGAGCCCGATGCCCGACGCGGCCCCCGTGATGGCCGCCACCTTGCCGGCGAGTTCCTGGGCCATGGCTGTCCTCCTTGCGGTGTTGCGGATGGGGCCGCGGCTCACGCGCGGCCGTGGGAGACGCGTGACCGGCGCGCCAGCGAATCGACGATCACCGCGATGGCGAGGACGCCGCCGGTGATCATGTAGCGGAGCGACGACGACAGATCGAGCAGGGTCAGGCCGCTGGCGATCGACTGGATGACGATGATGCCGAGCAGCGCCGAATAGGCGCTGCCGCGGCCGCCGAAGAGGCTGGTGCCGCCGATCACGGCCGCCGCGATGGCGTCGAGGTTGACGTCGCCGGTGCCGGCCTGCTGGCTCGCCGAGGCGAGCCGGGCCGCCGACAGGATGCCGCCCAGCGCCGCGAAGGTCGAGCACAGCACGAAGGCACTCAGATAGGTCCCGCGCACGTCGATGCCGGCGCGCCGGGCCGCCTCGCGGTTGCCGCCCGACCGCCGTCATCGAGCGGCCCCACTTGGTGCGCCTCAGGGCGTAGTCGAGCAGGACGACGAGCGCGACGAAGAGGCCGAACATCCACGGGACGCCGCGGTCCGTGTTGAGGTAGGCGGCGACGAGTTCCAGGGCCACGGTGAGCACGACGGCGCGGGCCGCGACACCGACGATCGAGGGCGGCGTCAGGCCGGCGGCGCGGCGGCGCGCGGCCGTGCGGTATGCCGGTGTAGAGCACGGCCGCGCCGGCGAGCAGCACCAGCGCGTAGGAGACGACGGGCGGCATCACCAGGGTCTGGCCGAGGTTCACGACCGGCGAACCGTAGGGGAGGTTGATCGAACCGCTCGAGCCCAGGATGTAGAGCTGGAGCCCCAGGATGGCCAGCAGCCCCGCCAGCGTGGACACGAAGCTCGGCATGCCGAGCCGGTTGAACAGCACGGCGTAGAGCGAGCCGATCACGGCGCCGGCCAGCAGCGCCACCGGGATGGCGGCCGCGACCGGCCAATCGGCATTGACCCACAGCACGCCCACGAGCGCCGAGGCGAAGCCCGAGACGGAGCCGACCGACAGGTCGATCTCGCCCACCATCAGGATGCACACGATGCCGAGGGCGATGACGCCGACCGTGGAACAGTCGAACAGGAGGTTGACGAGGTTGTTGGCGGACAGGAACACGGGGTTCAGGGTCTGGAACACCGTCCAGATCACGGCGAGTCCCACCACCACGGGGAGCGAGCCGAGATCGCCCGAGCGCACCCGGTCGAGGAAGCCGCGCAGCGCCCCGCCCAGGCCCTCGTCGTGGCGCACGCGCGTGTCGGCGCGGTCGAGGGCGGCGGTGCCCGGTTTGTTGTCTCCAGTCACGCGTGTGCCTCCCCTGCGCTGGTGCCGGCCCCGCGCCGCCCGGCGCGGCGCGAGACGGAATTGTCGGCCGCGCCCGTGATGGCGCTGACGAGGTCCTGGTTGGACGTCTCGGGGGTGAAGACCCCGTTGTTGCGGCCGAGCCGCAGCACCACGATGCGGTCCGCCACGGCGCGCACGTCCTCCATGTTGTGGCTGATCATGATGACGCCGAGCCCGCGGTCGCGGACGCGCTCGATGAGGTTCAGCACTTCGGCGGTCTGGGCGACGCCGAGCGCCGCCGTGGGCTCGTCCAGCATGATGAGCTTGGGTTCGAGCAGCAGCGAGCGGGCGATCGCCACGGTCTGGCGCTGGCCGCCCGACAGGGAGGCGATCGGCTCGCGCACGGAGGGGATGCGCGCCGCGAGCTCGTTCAGCAGCGTCCAGGCCCGGATCTCCATCGTGACCTCGTCGAGGCCGTAAGGTCCGAGTTCGCGGCCGAGGAAGATGTTGGCGACGACGTCGAGGTTCTCGCAGAGCGCGAGGTCCTGGAACACGGTCGCGATGCCGAGCGACAGGGCCTCGCCCGGCCCGGCCAGCGTCACCGGCTGGCCGCAGAACGTCATGGTGCCGGCGGTCGGCTGGTGGACGCCCGCCAGGACCTTGACGAGGGTCGACTTGCCGGCGCCGTTGTCGCCGACGAGCGCCACGACTTCGCCCGCCTTGACGTCGAGGTCGATGTCGGTGAGCGCCGAGACGGCGCCGAACTGCTTGGAGATCCCGCGCAGGCTGAGCACGGTCTCCCCCGCCGGCGGGGGGGCATGGGTCGTGTCGGTCATGGGCGGGCCTTTCGGACCAGGAGAGCGGACCTGTCCCCGCATCCCGGCGGGGCCTGTGGCGGTGGGGCGTCCGGCCGGGCCGGATGGAAGGGCCTCCGCGCCGGGCGGGGACCTCGCGGCGGTCGCGCCCGGTGCGAGACCGAGAGCGAAGCCGGCGGCTCCGGGTACCGTGGCCCGGCGACGGCCGTTCCGGTCGCGCTTGTGTGGAGCGCGACCGGAACGGCGCGATCGTCAGAGCCTCGGCAGGCGCGGGGGCAAGCCGCTCACGGTGCGATGCCGAGCGTCTTGCAGCCCTCGGCGTAGCGCCCCGTGCAGAGCGTCGAGCCGGGCTCGATGGGCTTGCCGTTGATCTCCTTGTCGACGATCTCGGCCTTCAGGTTCTTGGCCGTGACGAGCGCCGGCACGAAGAGCTTGGTCGGCGTGCCGAACAGGGTCTCGTCCGCCTTGGGGGGCTCGCCCGACAGCAGCGCGACCGCGATGTCGGCCGCCGCCGACGCCACGATCTCGCTCGGCTTGGAGATGGTGTTGTACTGGTCGCCGGCGATGATGAGCTGCAGGCCCGCGATCGTGGCGTCGTTGCCGGTGACGGGCGGCACGGGATCGACGCCCGCCGCCTTGAAGGCCGCGATGGCGCCGCCCGCCGTCCCGTCGTTGGCGGCGACGACGCCGACGATCTTCTTGCCGAAGCGCGAGATCTGGCCGCTGGCCCACTGCTGGGCCTTGGCGGGCGCCCATTCGGGCGTGTCGTATTCGGCGAGGGTCGCTGTAGCCGCTGCCCTCGAGGCCGGCGTGGATGCCCTTCTTGATCAGGCCGGCCGCGGCGTCCGTCGGCGAGCCGTTGATCTCGAGCACGCCCGGCGTCCGCGGGGGCCACGTTGGCGGCCTTGAGGTGCTCGACCAGCGACTGCGCGATGGATTTGCCGATCGCCTCGTTGTTGAACGACACGTAATAGTCGGCCGGCGTCGAGGGGATCGGCCGGTCATAGGCGATGACCTTGATGCCCCGGCCCTGCGCCAGCTTGACCAGCGACGCGGCGGCGGTCGAATCGACCGGGTCGATGCACGATGGCCTTGGCGCCCTGGCTGATCACCGAATTGAACTGCTGCTGCTGGCGCGACGCGTCGCCGTCCGCGTTCTGGTAGAGCACCTTGCAGCCGGGGCAGAGCTTCTTCATCTCGGCCACGAAGCCGGGATGATCGTGCTCCTCGTAGCGGGTCGAGCCCTGGTCGGGCATCAGGAACGCCACGGTGGCGTCGGTGACGGGCGCGGCCCGGACGGCGGTGCCGCCCAGGAGCGCGAGGGCGAGCGCCGCGGCGCTCGCGGCGCCGAACCGCGGATGCGGGATCGTCATGGTGGTTTCCTCTCGTGTCTCTGGACTGTCGCCAGATGGTCGGGCGTTCGTGGGGTCGGTCGGCGGCGCGCGAACGCAGGGCCGCGCCGCCGAAGTGGGGCTCGGGCCGCTAGGCCGCGAGGCGCGCCCCGCTGAGGCGCAGGCGGCGGAACTTCGACGGTGGCATGCCCTTGGCGGCCAGGAACTGCCGGTTGAAGTTCGATACGTTGTTGAAGCCGACCTCGTAGCAGATCTCCGCCACCGTGAGGTCTTGCTGGCCGAGATGCTGGCAGGCGAGTTCGATCCGCAGCGAGTTGACGTATTGGACGAACGTCATGCCGGTGTGGCGGCGGAAGGCGCGCGAGAAGGCGCTGACGCTCTGCCGATTGAGCCTCGCGACCTCGGGCTCGTTGAGCGCACCGGTGAGGTTGCGGTCGATGTGCTGCAGCACGAGGTTCATGGCGCCCGTGAGATAGGCCGAGGGATCGGGCCGGAACCCGATGCTGGCCAGCGCCACGCGCTCGTCCGCGTGCCCGATGGCGTCGAGGATCTCGAGGAAGAGGGCGATGCGCCGGGTGCCGGAAGCCTCCAGCAGAGCCCGCATCCAGGGGCCCACGCGCTCGGCGAGCGCCGGCGCGAAGCGGATGCCGCGGAAGGCCTCGGTCAGCACGGGCTCGATGAAGCGGAGCTCGGGAAAGGTCGCCAGGCAGCCGGCCATGAAGGAGCCGGTGAACTGCAGCACGAGGCAGCGTTCCGCCACCGCCTCGCCGGCCGGGACATCGCTGATCCAATTGTGGGGCAGGTTCGGGCCCACGAAGACGAGATCGCCGGCCGCGAAGGGCCCGATATCGTCGCCGACGTAGCGCGTGCCCTGCGTCGTCGTCACGAGGTGGAGTTCGTATTCGGGGTGGAAGTGCCAGCGCACCGTGCGGAAGGGATAGCCGTGGGCCCAGACCTTGAAGGACTGGTCGTCGCGCACCTGCACCAATTCCAGATCGGGCACCATGGTCTCGCTCCTCCCCGCCGTATTGTCGTAGCGATCCCGCCTGTTGACGACTTGTCCGACGAACGGGCGCAAGACGGCGCGAACGGGGACCGATGCCTGGCGGGCCGCGACCTCTTCCGGGTCTATTGGCGTCGAGAGACGATATGATACGGGCCGGCGGCCCGGCTACACGCTTTGCAGCGCATCATCGATACTTTTTTGATCCGACGCCGCCGCGCGGATCAGCCGAACGGCACGACCCGGTTGTCGACGTCGTGGCCGATGTCCGCGCGGCCGAGCCAGGGAATGCCGGACCGCTCGCACCAGAACCGCACCACGGCCTCCTCGTCGAGGCCGAAATCCGGGTCGTTGGGCGGGATGGCGCTGCAGCGTCCGAGCCGGATCCCGGCGATGCGGCGGAGGCCGGGATTGCTGGTGAGATGGAACATGGCCCGGTCGATCCGGTACATGTGCTCGGACACTTCTTCGAGCATCAGCACATGACCGTCGAGGTCGGGCTGGAGCGCCGTGCCGAGGAGCTGGCTCAGGATCGTGATGTTGAAGGCCGCGGTGGGCCGCCTCCCGTCCACCGCGGGTTCGAGCGCCGCGGGGTCGCGCTCGACCAGCCAGCGCAGCGCCCGCGTGGCGGCCCGCTCGCCCTCGGGCCTGAGCACGTCCTGCGCCACGGGCCCGTGCGCCGCGCCCGTGCAGCCCGCGCGGTAGAGCCCGGCGAGCAGCGTGCCGCAATCGCTGTAGCCGAGGAAGGGCTTGTGGCGCGCGGCGGGCGCGAGCGCCGCCAGCACCTCCTCGGCGATGCGGCAGGACCCGTAGCCGCCGCGCCCGAACCAGACGGCATCGACCGCGGGATCGTTGGCGGCCTCGATCAGGGCGGCGGCGCGGGTCGCGTCGTCCCCGGCGAAATGGCCGTGGCGCAGGAGACACTGGGGATGGAACACGATCGACGGCGCCGCGTCCGGATAGAGCGCGGCCGCGAGCGCCTGGACCCGCCCCTCGACTTCGGGCGACATGGACGAGGCCGGCGCCACAACCGCGATCCGCATGGTGAGGACTCTCCGTCGGCACGGGGCGGCGTGCGTTGCGCTGGGCCAGACGCCCCTGTAGCGTCGCCGCCATGACCATGTCACGACCCTATTTCTTCTGCGGCATCGGCGGCAGCGGCATGAGCCCGCTGGCCGCCATCGTGAAGGCGCGCGGCGCCGAGGTCGCCGGGTCCGATCGGTCGCGCGACCAGGGTCGCACGCCGGAGAAGTTCGCGGCGCTCGAGGCGCGGGGCTTCGCGCTGTTTCCGCAGGACGGCAGCGGCATCGTCTCGCCCGACCAGATCCTCGTCGTTTCGGCAGCGGTCGAGGACGGGGTGCCGGATGTCCAGGCGGCGCGCCGGGCCGGCGCCACGGTGGTGACGCGGCCCGAACTCCTCTCCGAGCTGTTCAACGCGGCGGGCCTGCGGATCGGGGTCGCCGGCACGAGCGGCAAGTCGACCACCACCGGCATGATCGGCACGATCCTGGCCCGCGCCGGCTACGACCCGACGGTGATGAACGGCGCCGAGATGAAGGACTTCCGCGGCCCCGACGACGCGCCGCTCTCGGCGGTGGTCGGCGCCGGCGAAGCCTTCGTCAGCGAAGTCGACGAGAGCGACGGCTCGATCCGGCTCTATGCGCCGAGCGTCGCCGTGGTGAACAACATGTCGCTCGACCACAAGCCGCTCGACGAGCTCCGCCCGCTGTTCCGCGGTTTCGTGAGCCGCGCCGAACGGGCCGTGCTGAACCTCGACAACGACGAGACCGCGATGCTGGCCCGCGAGGCCGGCGGGCGGGCCCTGACCTACAGCCTCGCCGATCCCGCGGCCGACTTCGTCGCCGGCCCGCCGCGGCTCGCACCCGCCGGGGTCGGCTTCGACGTGCTGCTGCGCGCGCGCGCCGGCCGGCGCGAGGCGCGCGCCTCGGTCGACCTGCGGGTGCCGGGCCTGCACAACGTGTCGAACGCGCTCGCCGCCCTGGCTGCCGCCTTCGCCTGCGGAGTGCCGCTCGCCGAGGCCGCGGCGGCCCTCGGTGCCTTCACGGGCATCAGGCGGCGGCTCGATGTCGTGGGTTCGGCGGCCGGCGTGACGGTGATCGACGACTTCGCCCACAACCCCGACAAGATCTCCGCCACGCTCCAGACCCTGCACGGCTTCCCGGGCCGCCTCCTCGTCATGTTCCAGCCGCACGGCTACGGGCCGCTCAAGCTGATGGGGGACGCGCTGGCGGACGGGCTGGCCCAGGACCTCGGGCCCGAGGACCTGCTGGTGATGCCGGAGCCCGTCTATTTCGGCGGGACCGTCGACCGGTCGGTGGGCAGCCGCGACGTCGCGGCGCGGATCGTGGCGCGGGGCCGGCGTGCCGAAGCGCTCCCCGACCGGACCGCCTGCGGCGAGCGGCTCGTGGCGGAGGCGAGGCCGGGCGACCGCATCGTCATCATGGGCGCGCGCGACGACACCCTGTCTGTCTTCGCGAAGGATATTCTGCGACGATTGGGGTGATGGGTTGCCGCGGTAGGCTATTCATACGATGGAATGGTCTCGGACCGGTCTTGTGGTACTCTCCGTCCGGAGCGGAGGACGCACCCGTCCCTTGAGGAAAGGTCGATGGCCGGCATAGTGCCCGAGAGTGACCCGACCCTCATCGAGCGCGGCCTCGCGCTCCTCGGTGTCGGGGTGTGGAGCTACGACGTCTGGGGCGACCGGTTCCGATGCGACGAACGCACGGCGCGGCTCTTCGGCCTGTCCTCGGAAGACCGGCAGCATGGCGTGCCGATCGCGCGGGTCGGCGAAGCCATCCATCCCGAAGACCGGGAGCGTTACTGGGCGCGCCGACGCTTCACCCAGCGGTTCGGCGGCAACTTCAGCATGGAATACCGGACGGTTCCGGGCTTCCGCGTCATGGCGCGCGGCTGCTACAACGCCGACGAGACCGGGACGCTGGTCGAGGCGCGCGGCATCGTGATCGACCTCACCGGCCGCGACAGCGACCGGGACGCGCAGGTGCTCGAAGACTCGATGGTGGCCGGCCTCGTCACGGGTCCGGCCCTCGAGAAGGCAGCCCTGCACGTCGTGGCGGCGCATCGGGCGATCCGGGACAGCGCCGGGCCGGAGGGACAGTTGCTCCGCCCCGCCGCCGACGCCCTGCTGGCCGAGATGCTGCGCGTCATCGTCCTCGCGACGCCGGGGCCCCTCGTCAGTCACTGAGTCTGCGCGCGCCGCCGGAGGACCGAGTTCCGGCGTCCGTAGGTCCAGTAGACCGCAAGACCAATTCCCATCCAGACCACGAGGCGCAGCCAGGTCAGGAGCGGCAGGCCGGCCATGAGGCCGAGGCAGCACAGGATGCCGAGCGCCGGCACGAGCGGCACCGCCGGGCACCGGAACGGCCGCGCCGTGTCGGGATCGGTGGCGCGCAGGCGCAGCACGGCGCCGCAGACCAGGACAAAGGCCAGCAGCGTCCCGATCGACACCATCTCGCCCAGGAGGTCGATGGGCACCAGCGCCGCCACGACGGCGACGACCGCCCCGATGGTGAGCTGGCTCGCGAGCGGCGTGCCGAATCGCGGGTGGATCCGTCCGAAGATCCCCGGCAGGAGACCGTCCTGCGCCATGGCGCAGAAGATGCGGCCCTGGCCGTAGAGCAGCACCAGCATCACGGTCGTGAGTCCCGCCAGCGCGCCGACCTTGACGGGCCAGGAGAGCCATGCCCGCCCGATCGCGTCGACACCCTTGGCGATGGGGTCGGCGACGTCGAGGTCTGCATAGGGGACGAGGCCCGTCAGCACGGCCGCCACGGCGACGTAGAGGAGCGTGCAGGCCGCGAGCGAGCCCAGGATGCCGATGGGCATGTCGCGCTGCGGGCGGCGCGCCTCCTGGGCCGCGGTCGAGACCGCATCGAAACCGATGAAGGCGAAGAACACCACGGACGAGCCGCGCAGCACGCCGCTCCAGCCGAAATGCCCGAAGTCGCCGGTGTTGGGCGGCAGGAAGGGCCACCAGTGGGCGGGCGAGACCGCGACGGCACCGAACGCCACGAACAGCGCCACGACGGACAGCTTCACGGCGACCATCACGTTGTTGACGCGGGCCGATTCCCGCGTGCCGAGCACCAGCAGGCCCGTCAGCCCCAGCACGATCAGCGCCGCCGGCGCGTTGAGGAGACCGGTGGCGTGAGATCCGTCCGGCAGGGTCACGGGCGTGCCGGGCGCCGCCGTCAGGCGGGGCGGCAGCGCGAGCCCCGCCGAGGCGAGGATGCTCCCGGCATAGCCGGACCAGCCGACCGCCACGGTGGCGGCCCCGGCCGCATATTCGAGGATCAGGTCCCACCCGACGATCCAGGCGAAGATCTCGCCGAGGCTGGCATAGGTGTAGGAATAGCTCGATCCCGACACCGGCAGCATGGCGGCGAGTTCGGCGTAGCACAGGCCCACGAAGGCGCAGGCGATGCCGCCGAGCACGAAGGAGAGCACGATGGCGGGGCCGGCATAGCGGGCCGCCGCCGTGCCGGTGAGCACGAAGATGCCGGCCCCCACGATGGCGCCGATGCCGAGCGCCGTGATGCTCCAGGGTCCGAGCGCCTTCGGCAGCCGATGGCTCTGCGCATCGCTCCCGGCCGCGGTCGCGGCGAGGCTCTTGCGCGCCATGAGGCCTTGGTCCGCCATCTCGTTCCCTTCCTTTGGCCGGCCTGACTGGGCAGGCCGGCGCTCCATCGGCTCAGCTCTCTACCCTGGTTCAGGCCCTGCATCACCCGGCACCCACCGCGCCGACGTCACCGTGACACGGTTCGATGTCGCGACGGGTCTCAACCCCGCGTTCGAGAGCATGCCACGGTCCATGCCCTCGGGCTGCGCCTCGCAGTGTCAGAAGTCCTGCCAGCCGTCATCGGCGGCGGGGGCGGGCGCGGGGCTGCGGGCGGCCCCGCCGCGGCCCGCGGTCTTCAGCATCGCAACCGGCCGGGCCGGGTCCGGCCGCCGCGGCGCCGCGCGGACCGGGGCGGGCGCGGCGGAGGCGCGGGTGCCGAGCTGGAACCGGCCGACGAGGCCGGACAGTTCCTCGGTCTCGAGCACCAGGGCCCGGCTGGCGGCGGTCGATTCCTCCACCATGGCGGCATTCTGCTGGGTGACCTGGTCCATGTGGTTGATGGCCGTGTTGATCTGGTCGAGCCCGGCGGCCTGTTCCTGGGCCGAGGCCGCGATCTCGGTCACGATGGTGCTGAGCTCCGCCACCTGCACGAGGATGCGCTCCAGCGCCTTGCCGGTCTCGCCGACGAGGTCGACCCCCTGCTCGACCTGACGGCCCGAGGTCGAGATCAGCCCCTTGATCTCTTTCGCGGCATCGGCCGAGCGCTGCGCCAGCGCCCGCACCTCCGACGCCACCACGGCGAAGCCCCGGCCCGCCTCGCCGGCCCGGGCCGCCTCGACGCCGGCGTTGAGCGCCAAGAGGTTCGTCTGGAAGGCGATCTCGTCGATCACCCCGATGATCTGGCTGATCTCGCGGGCCGAGCGCTCGATGCCGCTCATGGCCTCGACGGCCTGGCGGACCACGGCGCCCGAGGATTCGGCGTCGGACTTGGTGGCCGAGACGACGTCGCGGGCGTGGACGGCACTCTCGCTGGTCTTGCGCACCGTCGCCGTCACCTCTTCGAGCGCCGCCGCGGTCTCCTCGAGGCTCGCCGCCTGCTGCTCGGTGCGGCGGGACAGGTCGTCGGCCGCCGTCGAGATCTCGCCCGTGCCCGACCGGATCGCGGACGTGTTGGTGGCCACCACCGTCAGCGTGTCGGCGAGCTTGGCGATGGCGTCGTTGAAATCGATGCGGAGCTTCTCATAGGCGGCGGCGAAGCTGCGGTCGAGCCGGAACGTGAGGGCACCCTGGGCCAGCTGGTCGAGGCCACGGCCGATGCTCTCGATGACGGTGGACAGGTCCGCCGCCGCAGCCGCGCGGTCCGCTTCGATCCGCATCCGCTCGGCTTCGGCCACCACGCGGGTTCGGGCCGCGTCCTCGTGCAGGCGCGTGTTCTCGCGCGTGGCCGACCGGAACGTCTCGACGGCCGCCGCCATGGCGCCGAGTTCGTCGCGGCGCTCCAGCGATGGCGTGGGCCGCTGGTCGTCGCCGGCTGCCAGGGCCGACATGTGCCGCGTCATGGCGATCAGGGGCCGGGTGACGCGGCGGGCGATGAGGACGAGACCGGCCAGGACCAGCGCGACCGCCGCGAGGCTGCCGAGCGACAGGACCAGCGTGTAGCGGTTGACGAGCCCGGCGGCTTCGGCTTCGTCGGCGTCGTTGGAGGCCGACGTCGCCGCCACGATCCGGTCGATGATCCGGCGATGGTCGCCGTAGATGGCGCCGAGATCTTTCAACGCGGCCGAAGTCGCCGCCGCGTCGCGACGCGCGATCGCGGGGAAGAATTGCTCGTCGAGCTGGCGCCAGAACGCCTGGACCTTGGCGTGCGACGTCACATTGAAGTCCTGCGCGATGTCGGCGGGCAGGTCCGTCTTCATCCAGTAATCGTGACGGGCGTCGTAGTCGCGATGTAACTGGTCTATGCGGGCCTTGTGCCCGTCGGCCTGCGCGGGATCCTGGGCCGCGAGATTGGCCTCGAGGTAGGACTCGATCACGTAACCGGGCGGCGGCAGTATATCGCCGATCAGGTCCTTGCCGGCGACGATCTTGCGATAGATGGGTCCATTGACCTCGAGCTGGTTCAGCGCGGTCCAACTCAGCCCGATGAGCGCGACCATGCTGAGGCAGATCAACATACCGAACAGCATCATAGAGCGCGAAACGGTCAGTCTCATAGCGGTACCCAATGACCTACAGGATTGCCGTTTACACGACGCTTGATTGCAGATTAAGGGACGATCTCGTTAATTTGGCCTGAAGATGCTGCGCCGCGGCAGCAACCGTCAGAACAGGATGGCCCGGCGGATCGGGTGATCGTGGTCGAAGGTCGTCTCGAACAGCGTCGCGAGGTCGCGGGTGAAGCCGTAGCCGGCGTCCTTGAGGTCGCGGAACACGGGATCGTCGCGGTCGCGCCGGGTGAGGCGTTCCAGGTGACGGCGCAGGCCGGGCTCGGCCAGCCGCGCCAGGAAGTGGTCATAGGCCGCGAAGACGGGCCCGACCGCGGCGGGTCCGCAGATCGCCGCCATCCGGTCGAGCGGGGTCAGGCCGAGCAGCCCTTCGAGCCGCGCCACCTTGTCGCCCGCCGTGCCCTCGCGGGTCGCACCGACGGCGAAGAGGCCGCTGGCGTAGAGCAGCTTGCGCGAGAAGACGAGCTTGAGGTTGCGCAGGCCCCACGGCTTGTCGGCCTCGCCGGTCTTGAACTCGTAGTCGACCGCGATGGTCCGATAGTAGCGGATGAGGTCGTTCAGCAGGAACAGCGGCAGCATGCCGTCGCCGATGCGCGGCACGATGTAGCGCTCGAGCAGGGTCCGGCGCGCGAGGCGGAACCCGGCGGCATCGCTCAGCGGCTCGCCCTCGAGCAGGAACAGCATGCGGCGCGTCAGGCGCTGGTTGGTGTCGTCCTGGCCGCCCATGTTGCGCACCATATCGGGCAGGTGCTCGATGGCGGCGAAGGGCCCGCCGCGCGCCGCCTCGACCGGCACGACATCCTTGAGGAGGTCGTGGAGAGCGCCCGCCCAGCCGGGCTCGGGCTCGTCGGTGTCCCTGAGGCGAATGATGAAGTAGTCGAGGTCCGAGGCCGCGCAGGCTTCCCGCCGGGCGAAGGACCCACAGGCCACCACGACGGCGTCGGGCGGGACCGCGCCGCCGACGAGGTCCTTCAACGCGCCGAGCTTGTCGTCAGAATAGGTCCTGGCCTTCGCGATCGCCGCGTGCGTCATTGAACAGGTCCTGTCGCAGCTCCTCGATCCGCTCGTCGGTCAGATCCTTGACCTCCAGGATGCGCTCGGAGCGCTGCTGGCGGTAGCGGGCCTTGTCGTCTCGCGCGAAGAAATCAACGGTGGGGTCGGTGTAGAAGCGTCGCGTGCGGGCCCGCAACGGGCCGGTCAGGCTGCGCCGGGCCTCCTGCTCGAAATGCGGGCCGGTGAGCAGGGCCCGCAGCTTCGGCAGCTTGGCGAAGAGCCGCCGCTCGGCGATGAAGTAATCGGCGCGCGAGAAGCGATCGATGGCGCGCCGCATGGCGTCCTGGCACACGGCATCGGCCAGCATGCCTTCCTCGCAATTGATGATGTTGCCGTAGACCATGTCCTTGCAGCGCCAGAACTCGTCGACCCTGTCGCGGTCGGCGGCCCCGGCCCGGCGCGTCGCGGCCAGCACGACGGTCTCGGGCGAGAGGCGCGGTGCCGCCGGATCGTAGGTGTGCGAGCGCAGGATGCCCTCGATCGTGTCGAAGTTGATCGGCCCTCCGAAGAACCCGTCGTGCCCCGTCTCCTTGCCGTCGATCACCGCCACCAGGCGCTCGACGTCGAGCCCGGCCTCCACCAGCAGCGCGTGGACGTCGTGGCCGAGCGGCACCCGCCCGAACAGGATGTCGGCCGTGGCGGCGTGATGGTCGATGCCGAAGGCTTCCTTGAACACCGGCTCCAGGGAGTGGGACAGCGGCGCATGGCCGATGTCGTGCAGCAGGGCCGCCGCGACGATGAGCAGGCGCTCGCCCGCGGGGAGCTCGCGCAGGTCGGCGTAGAGCAGGGCCAGGCGCGCGACACCGAGGCTGTGCTGGTAGCGCGTGTAGCGGCGGCTGCCGGGCTTGCCGTTGGGTGCGGGGATGCGGGCATAGTCGATGCCGCCGAGGAACCGCACGTTCCTCAGCCTCTGGAACGCCCGCGTCTGGATGAGACGGGACAGGAGCGGGTCGGATCCGGCCGCGGCTTCTGCGTCGAGCGGTGCCTTGAAGTTGTAGTGTGGCCGCCCGTACCAGTCTGAGGTCACGCCCGGCCGCCTCCCCGGTGCCCGATGATGCCCACCGTCTTACCGGAAGCCGCCCGGCCACTCCAGTGCCGGCCGCCGCCCTCGTGCGCCGCCTCGCGACCGGCCGCTTGCGCTCGGGCGGGGATGACGGCACAACAGGGTTCAAGGAATGACAACATGACGACGAACGTCAGACCGGTCCTACGGCATCGAAGACCTGGGAGAGTCCGATCAGTCCGCCCAAGCCGTCCGGCGCCCGTATCCACGGCCAGATCGTCGGCACGCTCGCCCGCGAGGTGCTGGGCGGCTCCCTCGCCCCCGGCGACGCCCTCCCCAACGAGGACCTGCTGGCCGCCCGTTTCGAGGTGAGCCGCTCCTCCATCCGCGAGGCCGTCAAGACCCTCGCCGCCAAGGGGCTCATCGAGAGCCGGCAGCGCGTCGGAGCCCGCATCCGTCCCCGTGCCGACTGGCACATGCTCGACCCGGACCTGCTGGCCTGGCATCCCGACATCCTCCACGACCGGCCCCTGATGGCGGGCCTGCTCGAAACCCGGCGCATCATCGAGCCGGCCGCCGCCGAACTCGCCGCCGCACGCGCCTCCGCGCAGGACTTCGACGCCATCGCGGCCTCGCTCGACGCCATGGCGGAGGCCGCGCCGCACGACCTCGAAGCCTGCTGCGAGGCCGACCTCGCGTTCCACGGCGGCATTATCGCGGCCTCCCGCAACGTCGTGCTGGACGGGCTCGTGGCGACGATCGCGGCGGCGCTGCGGGCCTCGCTGCGTGCCACCAACAGCGTCACCGACGACCAGGCGCGGTCCGTCGCGGCCCATCGCGCCGTGCTCGAAGCCATGCGCCGGCGCGACGGCGCGGGCGCCAGGGCCGCCATGAACGCGGTGCTCGACAACACCGAGCACGACCTCGGCGCCGTCTAGGCCTTCCATGCGCGTCGCCGCCGCCCTGATGTTCGCCGTCCTCATCGACCCGGCCGCGACCGGCGGCGCATGGGCCGGGACGCCCGGCTGGGCCGACCGACCGGACTCGAAGGATCCCGCCTACGCGGCCTCCCGGGCGATCTGCCGCAAGGTCGCCGGCGCCGCGATGCCGGCGGCGGACCTGCCGACGCCGGCGGAGGCCGCCGCACTCGCCGACTGCTCGTCGCAGGCGCTCTATTACGGGATCGGCAGACCCGCCGACCCCCGGGCGGCGCGGCTCTGCGCCGTCGTGGAGAACCGGTCGGCCGACCCGCAGGTCGACGACTTCGGCTTTACGGGCGACCGCATGCTCATGACCATCTACGCGAACGGCCGCGGCGCGGACCGCGACCTCGACGTCGCGACCGCACTGGCCTGCCGCTCCGGCTTCGCGCCCGCAGAGATCGATGCGCGCGTGCGCCACCTCGCGCGGCTCAAGGCCGAAGGCTGGACGGGCAGCGACTTCTCCCTCTGCGACGACGTCACGAGCGGCATGATGGGCGGGATCTGCGCCGACCACGACCAGTTGATCGCCAGGGCCGAGCGCCATCGGGTGCTCGACGCGCTGTCGGCGCACTGGACCGCGGCGGAGCGGGCCGCCTTCGCGCCGCTGCAGAAGGCCGCCGCCGCCTTCGTCGACGCCCGGGGAGAGAACGAGGTCGACCAGTCCGGCTCGGCGCGGGCCGCCTTCGTGGTCGGAGCCGAGGAAAAGGCCGAACAGGCCCATGCCCGGCTGCTCGCCGACGCCGAAGCCGGCCGCATCGCCTCCGCCACGGCAGCCCAGGCCCTCGCCGCCGATGCGGCGCTCAACGCCGCCTACCGGGCGCTCATGGCCAGGGCTCCCGCCTTCGCCCGGGACACGACGCTCAGCGCCGCCGATCTCGCCTCGACCGAGCGGGCCTGGCTCCGTTACCGCGACGCCTGGCTGGCCTTCGCCAAGGTCCGCTACCCGGCCCTGCCGCCCGACGCTCTGCTCACCCGCCTGACCCGCGAGCGGACCGCCCAGCTCGCCGACGTGCCGGCGTCGGCCGAATGAGCGCACCGCGGCGCGCGATCGCAGAGGAGGAGGCCGCATGAAACTGGCCGGCAGAGTGGCCCTGATCACCGGAGGGGCCGGAGGCATCGGGGGCGCCATCGCGGAGCGCTACGTCGCCGAAGGCGCCCGCGTCGTCGTGGCGGACCGGTCGCGCGACGCCGCCGAGGCGGTGGCGTCCCGGCTCGGCCCGGCGGGCTTCGGGCTCGAGATGGATGTCGCCTCGATCGGCGACATCGACGGCGCGGTGGGGAGGGCCGAGGCCGCGGTCGGGCCGATCGACATCCTCGTCAACAACGCCGCGGTCTACGACCTCGCGCCGTTGCTCTCGGTCGACCCCGCCGGGTTCGACCGGCTCTTCGGCATCAACGTCCGGGGCCTGTTCTTCACCCTGCAGGCGGTGGCACGCCGCATGGTGGAGAGCCGCCGGGAGGGCGTCATCATCAACATGGCGTCGCAGGCGGGGCGCCGCGGCGAGGCGCAATCGGCCGTCTATGCCGCCACCAAGGCGACCGTGATCAGCCTCACCCAGTCGGCGGCGCTGGCCCTCGTGCGCCAGGGCGTGCGTGTCAACGCCATCGCGCCCGGCGTGATCGACACGCCGATGTGGGACCACGTCGACGCCCTGCATGCCGCCCAGGACGGGCTGGCGATCGGCGAGAAGAAGCGGCAGGTCGGCGCCGCCGTCCCGTTCGGCCGCATGGGCTTTCCCCACGAGATCGCGGGCGCGGCCGTCTTCCTCGCCTCCGAGGACGCCCGCTACGTCGTGGGCCAGACGCTGAACGTCGACGGCGGCAACGTCCTGAGCTGATGGCGGGCCGCCGGCCCGGCCCTCACGCCAGAACGAGGTTCAGGGCCGCGAGGCCGCGGAAATGGTACCGATCGGCATAACGGGGCGGCTCGGCGAGCGCGAGCCGCGGGTAGCGGGCGAACAGCAGCGGCAGCGCGATCTCGATCTCGAGCCGTGCCAGCGGCGCGCCGAGGCAGAAATGCAGGCCGCCCCCGAAGGCGAGATGCGCCGCGGGCCTGCGGAGCGGATCGAAACGATCGGGCTCGGGCCAGCGGGCCGGGTCGCGGTTCGCGGCCCCGATCAGGAGGCCGACCCGCTCGCCGGGCGACAGGTCGAGCGCCCCGGTGCGGACGGGTTCGAGCGCGTAGCGCGTGAAGAGATGGAGCGGCGGATCGAACCGCAGGACCTCCTCGGCGAGCGCCCCCACGGCCTCTGGGTCACGCAGCAGCGGCGGCGGATCGAGCCCGCTGCCGAGGACGGCCGCCACCCCGTTGCCGATGGCGTGCACGGTCGCCTCGTGGCCGGCATTGAGCAGCAGCACGGCATTGGCGACGGCTTCGTCCTCCGAGATCTCCTGCCCGGCGTTCGCCAGCACGCTCATCAGGTCCTCGCGGGGCCGTGCCCGTCGTTCGGCCAGGATCGTCCGGAGATAGGCCGAGAAGGCCGCCGTGGCGGCCACGGCCGCGTCCTCGTCGGCACGGCTGCGGCCGGGCCGGTACATCGCCACCATGCTGTGCGACCAGGCGAGCAGGCGCGCGGCATCGGTCGCCGGCACGCCGAGGAGCTCGGCGATGACCGAGACCGGGATCGGCTCGGCGAAGGCGGGCAGCAGGTCGGCCACGCCCGCGCGGGGCAGCGCGTCCAGCAGCTCCCCGGCGAGGCGGGCGATGCCGGGGCGCAGCCGCGCGATGGCGCGGGACACGAAGGCCCGGTTGACGAGCCGGCGCAGCCGCGTATGGGCGGGCGGCTCGCGCTCCAGCATCGACAGCCGGTCGAGGTCGTAGAAGGGCTGGACATGGTCCGGCACGGCGCCCGGCCCGTCCGGCGGCTCCCGGCCCAGGCGCCGGTCGCGGAACAGCGCCTCGACCGTCGCGGCGTCGGCGCAGCACCAGTGCCCGTAGTCCTCCCAGAAGAACTGCGGGCAGGCCTCCCGGATCGCCCGATAGCTTGGATAGGGGTCCTGGACGAAGGCCGGATCGGTCGGCGACAGGCGCACGCGGCGCCGCGCGGCATCGATCCGGAGGCTCGCCGGGAGCACCACGGCGGGCTTCAGGCCGATTCGGTGCGGTCGTAGCCGTCGTTCAGCGCCGCGGCCGTCACCTTGCGGGGACGGCGATGGCCGCTGATCTCGGCTCCGGCCCGCGGCGCGAACCGCAGGTTCCAGAAGGTGGAGCAGAGCGAGATGGCGGTCACCACCAGGAAAGCGGCCGAGAAGTCGCCGAGCTCCGGGTGCGGGTGCCCGCGCAGCGCCATCGAGCCTTCGAGCGCCAGGGCGGCCGTGCAGATCCCGACCGACAGCATGAGCTGCTGAAACGTCGTGTAGAAGCCGGTGGCGGCGCTCATGCGCGCCGGCGGGACGGCGTCATAGGCGACGGTGTTGTAGGCGGTGAACTGGAACGACATGAAGAAGCCGCACAGCATCAGGATGACGAAGATGGCCGGGAAGGGCAGGCCCGGGCGGAACAGCGCGCAGCAGGCATAGCCGCAGCTCGCCACGACGCCGTTCACGATGAGGCTGGTGCGGAAGCCGAAGCGCCGCAGCAGGCCGGGCGCGAAGGCCTTCATCGACATGGAGCCGAGCGCGGTCGCCACCACGATGCCGCCGCTCTGCGCCGCCGAAAGCCCGAAGTTGAGCTGCAGCATGAGCGGCAGCAGGAAGGGCTGCGCGCCCTGCGTGATGCGCGTCAGCGAGCCCGCGATCACCGACGTGCCGAAGGAGGGCAGCCGCATCAGCGACAGGTCCATGATGGGGTCCGCCGTGCGCCGGGCGTGGCGCACGTAGGCGAAGCCGAAGCCGAAGCCCATGGCGAGCAGCGCCACGACCAGCGGCGCGAGATCGGGATGGCTGGCGAGCTCGAAGCCGAAGAACAGGCAGCCGAGCGCCACGCCGGAGAGCGCCATGCCGGACCAGTCGAAGGGCCCGGCCGCGTCGCCATGGGTGTTCTCGATGAACCGCAGCACGAGGCCGAGGCCCAGGAGGCCGATCGGCAGGTTGATGTAGAAGATCCAGCGCCAGTCGAGATAGGTGACGATGAAGCCCCCCACCGGCGGCCCGACGATCGGGCCGATCATGGCCGGCACCAGCAGCCACGACATGGCCGAGACGAGGTCCTTCCGCTCGACCGACCGCAGCAGCACGAGGCGGCCGACCGGCATCATCATGGCGCCGCCCAGACCCTGGAACGCGCGGGCCACGACGAAGAGCGTGAGGCTGGGGGCCTGGGCGCAGAGGACCGAGCCCAGCATGAAGACCGCGATGGCGGCCGCGAAGACCGTCCGGGCCCCGAACTTGTCGGCGACCTTGCCGCTCGCCGGGATGAAGATGGCGAGGCTGAGCAGATAGGAGGTCAGCGCCACGCTCATGTTGGGCGCTGCGACGCCGAAGTCGCGCGCCATGGTGGGCAGCGCCGTCGCGAGGATCGTCGCGTCGAGCTGCTCCATGAACATGGCGCTCGCCACGATCAGGGCGATGAAGCGGAAGTTGAGCGGCTGGGTGGCCGGCAGCGTTGCGGCGGTCATGGGCTCGTGCGGTCGGCGACCGGGGCTCGTCCGCGTTGTGAGGTCCCCAGGTCAGACATCGCCGCGGGGTCCGGGCGCAGCGCCGGAGGCCGAGACACCGATGGCTGACCTGGGATCCCCGTGTGCCGGGCGCGGGCGCAGTCTCTCGATCTGCGATGAGGAAAAGTTCGGCAGGCTCTCGTCTGACTTATAGAGCGCTCATGATGAACGAGCAGTGTCTTGTCACCATGGCGGCCATGCGATGAGGCCGGGGCTGCCATGACGCTCCGGACGAGCCGGGGGACGGCGTGCCGCCACGGCCTTCAGGCGGGCGCGCGCCGGGTTCGCAGGATGCGGATGCCGACGCTGCGGACGTCCGGGTAGACCTCGATCTTGCGCAGGTAGACCTCGACGGCCAGGACGTCGCGCGGTTGCAGGCAGATCTGGGCGATCCGCTCGGCCAGCGTCTCCTGGAGATCGACGTGGGGAGCGTCGGCGAGCGCCGCGATGGCCCGCTTGACGGCATCGTAGTCCACGACGTCGGCGAGATCGTCGGAGGCCAGGGGCACGGCCGGGACGACGAGCAGGTCCGCCGACACCAGCACCCGCTGCGGGCCGTGGCGCTCGCCGGGGTGGGCGCCGATGCGGACGCTGAGCGCCAGGTCCTCGAACACGACGATCCGGGCCGCTTCATCGTTGGAGAGCAGCGCGGCCCTGAGGCTCGGAAACGGTGACAAAGGCGTCTCCCTGGCGAGGAAGACCGACCATGGAACATCCGGCGATGCGGCGCCATCCCGCTTCGCCCGTCGCGCGCGTCCCGAGACGCGAGCCTCGCGGTTTTCCGCTACACTCCGCCCGGTTGGCGCCACGCGGCGCCGCGCCTTCGAGGACGGCCCATGACGGACCCTCGCCTGACGGACTGCAGGATCCTCGTCGTCGAAGATTCGTTCCTCATCGCGGACGACATCGGGACGGCCCTGCGGGCCGCCGGCGCCGTCGTGGTGGGGCCGGCGCCCAACAGCCGCACGGCCCTGTTGCTCCTGTCGTCCGAGCGGGTCGACGCCGCGGTGCTCGACATCAACCTGCGAGGAGAGCCCGTCTACGCCGTCGCCGATGCCCTGATGGCGCGCGGCACGCCGTTCGTCTTCGCCACGGGCTACGCCCGCCCGTCGATCCCGGAGGCCTATCGCGGCGTCGGGCTCTGGGAGAAGCCGATCGACACCCGCGCGCTCATCGGCGCCCTTCCGGCCCTCATCGCCGAGGTCCGGGCCGCGGAGACCCCCTGAGCGCGGCCGCCGCGGCTCAGGCCGGAGCCAGGTTCGCGGCGCGCGCCAGGGCGGACAGGTCCGCCATGGGCCGGGCACCGACGTGGCCGATGATCTCGGCGGCCGCGAGCGCGCCCAGGCGCGCGCAATCGAGCGGGTGGCGCGAGCGGGCGAGGCCCGCCAGGAAGCCGGCCGCGAAGAGGTCGCCGGCGCCGGTCGAATCCACCACGGCCGGCACCGGATGGGCCGGCACGGCCCCGACCCCGCCGGGCTCCACCACCACGGCACCGTGCTCGCCGCGTGTCACGGCGGCCAGGGCGCAGTCGGCCCGGAGTGCCGAGACCGCGCGGTCGAAATCCTCGGTCTCGTAGAGTGCCAGGACCTCCGCGGCATTGGCGAAGACGATGTCGACCTTCCTGGACCGGATCAGGTCGAGGAACTCGTCGCGATAGCGCATCACGCAGAAACTGTCGGACAGCGACAGCGCCACGCGCCGGCCCGCCGCATGGGCGAGATCGGAAGCCTTGCGGAAGGCGTCCTTGGCGTGCGGCGGATCCCACAGGTAACCCTCGAGGTAGACGACGCCCGCCCCCGCCACGAGGGCCGGGTCGATGTCGTCGGTCGTGAGGTTCTGGCAGGCGCCCAGATAGGTGTTCATGGTGCGCTGCCCGTCCGGCGTGACGAGGATGTAGGAGCGCGCCGTCACGGGCCCGGCGGTCGCGGCCGAGGTCGCGAAGGCGACGCCGGTGCCGCGCAGGTCCTTGGTGAAATAGGCGCCGACCTCGTCGTCGCGCACCTTGCCGACGAACCCCGCCGCCGCCCCCAGCATGGCGGCACCGACGGCCGTGTTGGCGGCCGAGCCGCCGGACACGATGACGGTCGAGCCCATGGCGGCGTAGAGCGCCTCGGCCTGGCTCTCGTCGATGAGGTTCATGCCGCCCTTGGCGATCCCTCGCGACGACAGGAAGGCGTCGTCGACCGGCGCGAGGACGTCGACGATGGCATTCCCCAAGCAGAGGAGATCGAGGGATCGGTCGGTCATGCGGATATCCGGCGAGGGGCGAAGGGCCGCCGCCTGTCGCACCATCGCGCGGCGCCCGTCAAGGGCGGTGGGGGAGCGCCGCGGCGGCGCGCGGCGGGGGCCACGGCGACGCGCTCACCCGCGCTTCACGCCAGCCCCTGCAGTGGACCGACGCCGACGAGCAGCGACAGGCCGACCGCCAGGACCAGCAGGGCGGCCAGGAGTTCGAGCGTCCGGGCGACCAGCACGCCGCGCCCCGGCTCGGCCCCGGCGAGGCGCAGCGCCACGCCCTTGGCCAGCACCGCGGTGGCGGCCAGCGCCGCCGTGGTGATCGCGGTGCCGAGCGCCATGACGAGCGTCGACACGATCCCGGCGAGGAAGATGCCCTGCGCCAGGGCGAAGACCAGCACCAGGATGGCGCCCGAGCAGGGCCGCGCGCCGGCCGCCACCACGGTCGAGACGGCCTCGCGCCACGAGAACCCCTCGCCCAGTGTCGCGGGGTCGGGGGCATGGAGGTGGCGGCAGTCCGGACCGTGAAGGTGGGCCGCGGCGCCGGCCTCGGCCGTGCAGGCGAAGACCGGCCGGCCCGGGGAGGCCGCGCGGGCCGGCGCACCGAGGCGGTAGAGCGGCGCGGCCGGCGTCTCGGCGCCCGCGAAGGCGAGGGCCAGACCCGCCGCCTCGACGCGGGGCCGCGCCCGCCAGGCGGCCCGCAGGGCGAGGCCCTTGCGCCAGGCGAGCCACAGGCCGAGCCCGGCGACGCCGACGTAGCTGACCTTCTCGATCACGGCGGCACCGTCGCGCATGCCGGTCGCGGTGGCGCGGAACACCAGCGACAGGAGGCCGACCAGCGCCACCGCCACGCCAGCCTGCAGCAGGGCCGCCAGGAACGACAGCGCGATGCCGCGCCGGAGCGCGCGTTCGTTGGCCACCATGTAGGAGGCCAGGACCGCCTTGCCGTGCCCCGGCCCTGCCGCGTGGAGCACGCCATAGGCGAAGCTGAGCCCGGCCAGCCAGGGCAGCGCCCCGGCATCGGTCCGGCAGGCCCGCACGGCGGCCGAGAGCGCGCGTTCGAAGAAGCCCTGCTGACCGAGGATCCAGCCCATGACGCCGGTCGCCGGGCCACCGCCTTCCGAGATGCCGACGCTGAAGGGGTTCCGGGCCTGCGCCAGGGCGGGTTCGGCGACGATGAGGATGCCGATGGCGAGCAGAGCCGCCCCGGCGAGGCGGGACGGCCTCACGGGCAGGCCACCATCACCTTGGAGGCGAGCTTGATGCCGAAATCCTGGCCGGGCGACATGTTGGCGAAATAGGCCTCCGAGAGCTTCTGGTTGTCGGAGGCGTCGAGCGCCCGGGGCTTGATGACGCTGGTCGAGCAGCCGGCCGGCGCCGACACCAGGCTCACGGGGTCGTGTTCGTCGAGGCCGAACGAGACGAAATAGGTCGGGTCATAGACGCTGACGTTGAGGGCTGGCGCCGGCTTGACCGGCGTCTTCAGCGGCAGGGTGAAGAACAGGGTGACGAGCTTGTCCTTGCTCTGCTCCAGGAAGTAGTCGGTCGGCTCGCCGAACGGAAGCGCGTGGCCGGCCAGCTTGGCGACGGTGAAATAGCCGAATTCGGCGAGCGACTCGACGTTGGTCTTGGCGAGCGGCGCGAGCTGGTCCCGGGACAGGATCTGGTCCGGCGCGCCGAGCCCCTGCGTGACGAACGACGAATACATGTCGTCGAAGGTCCAGGCCGCCCGGACGCCGGTCACGGTCCCGTCGGGTCCGAAGATGACCTGCTCCTTGGCGGTGACGAAGACGTGAGGATGGGCGGTCGCGGCGGCGGTCGCGGCCAGGACGGCGAGCGCCGCGGTCGCTGTAGCGCGCGCGAGGCGCGACAAAGGCTTTCGGCGCATCCTGTCCCCGACGAGATCCGCGGGCGCAGTCGCCCGGCCGGACCGGCAGTGACGGTGGAGTTCGGCGGTTTCGAGGCGGCTCCGGACGCCCGGCCGTGCGAAGCGTAACGTCGCTGCTCCGGCGTAACCTTGAGGGAACGTCGGGCGAAGATCTGTGGCCCGGGCCGAGCATGTCGCGCAGCCCGGCGGGGCTGACGGCTTTGACCTCGACCAGCGCGGGACTATACAGGGTTGGGCCGTTCGGCGTGCCCGTCGGGATCGACATGGAACGCGTGAGCCCATCCCGCAACGTATCGGCCGAGTCCGGCTGGTCCCTCCTCATGGCCGCCGCGCAGGGCGGCGACCGGGCCGCCTACGAGCGTCTCCTTGGTGACTGTGTCCCTCACGTCAGGCGTGTCGTGCGGCGCACCGGCGTGCGCCCCGACAGCGTCGACGACGTGGTCCAGGACGTGCTCATCACGGTTCACCGGGCCCGCCAGACCTACGATCCCGCCCGGTCCTTCGTCCGCTGGCTGAGCGCCATCGCGCAGCGGCGCGCCATCGACCACCTGCGCCACCGCGGGCGGCAGGAGCGCCGCGAGGTCGCCGACGAGCTGTCCTACGAGACCTATCCCGACGGCGGCGACACGCCCGAGGCCGCGCTGGAGGGCGAGAACCGCCTGCGCGACATGCAGGTCGCACTCGCCACGCTGTCGCCCGGACAGCGCGAGGCCGTCGAACTCCTGGCGGTCCGGCAGCGATCGCTCGCGGAAGCGGCGGCCGAGACGGGCAAGACCAAGGGAGCCCTCAAGGTGAACCTGCATCGCGCGTTGAAGACGCTGCGGGCCCGGTTCGACGGGGCAGAGTGAACGGAATGCCGACGCCTCTCGACGATACCGTGGCCCGACTGACGGCCGACCTCGCGCCCGTGCGGCGCCTGTCCCCGCCGCCGGTGCGGGCCGCCCGCTGGCTCGGCCTCGTGGTGGTGATGGGCGCGGGCCTGGCGGCCTTCTGCGACCTGCCGGAGCTCCGGCACCGGCTGATGATCGCGCCCGACATGTGGCTCGCCGTGCTGGCATCCAGCCTCACGGCCGTGCTCGGCGCCCTGGCGGCCTTCGAGCTCAGCGTCCCGGGGCGCAGCGCGCGCTGGGCTCTGCTGCCGCTCCCGAGCCTGCTGGTCTGGATCTCGGCGAGCGGCATGGGATGCCTGCGCACCTGGGCGACCCCGAGCACCACCGTGGGGCTCATGGGCGAGGCCCGCCACTGCCTGCTGCACATCGTGCTGATGTCGGTGCCGCTGATGGCGCTCATGATGGTGATGGTGCGGCGCGCCTGCCCGCTGCGGCCCAACCTCACCGCTCTGGTGTCGGGGCTGGCGATCGCGGCGGCCTCGGCCACCCTGCTCAACTTCGATCACCCCTTCGACGCCTCGGCGACCGACCTCGCCGCCCATCTCGTGGCCGTGCTGCTGGTCATCGGGATCAATCAGGCCGTGACCCGCCGGGCGGCCGCGTCAGCCGCGTGAGGCCGTCCACCAGCCCGGGCGGCGGGTCTGGTCCGACCAGCCCGCAAGGCAGCCATGCGCTTCGCGCATAGTAGTGCACGTTAAAATTCTTGCGTCGTTGTGCGGCGCAGCATAGAACGGTGTGGCAACGCAGCGCGTTGCATGCCCTTCTTGGGCGTTTCCTCCCTAGACTTGGGCCGCCCCTCGGGGTGGCCCTTTTTCTTGGGACGGCTCTAGACCACAAAGGGCACGCCTGCACAAGCCGCACGGGCGGCCATGCTGGTATCATTGAACATTTTTTTAGTTTCGCGATCCGGCAGGCGACTGGGTCGACAGGAATCCGGCCATCCGCTCCAGGGCCCGGGCGATGTTCTCGACCGAGTTGGCGTAGCTCAGCCGGATGTAGCCTTCTCCGTGGATGCCGAAGTCCGGGCCGCCGATCGTCGCCACGCCGGCTTGCTCCAGCAACGCGGCGGCGAGCGGTTTGGCGCGCCAGCCCGTGGCGGCGATATTGGGGAAGGCATAGAAGGCCCCCTTGGGGACCGCGCAGGTGACGCCGGGCAGCCCGTTCAGCCCCTCGACGACGACCGACCGACGCCGATCGAACTCGGCCACCATGGCATGGACGGCGTCCTGCGGGCCCGTGAGCGCCGCGATCCCGGCCCATTGCGCCGGCGCGTTGACGCAGGACCAGCAGTTCACGGCGAGCTTGCGGACCTTGTCGATCAGCGCGTCGGGCCACACCGCGTAGCCCATGCGCCATCCCGTCATGGCGTAGGTCTTGGACCAGCCGTCCAGCATGATGAGCCGGTCGCGGATCGCGGGATACGAGAGCAGGCTCGTGTGGGCGAGCCCGTCGTAGGTCATCTGGCCGTAGATCTCGTCCGACAGGATCGCGACCTCGGGGAAGCGCTCGAGCCCCGCCACCAGGGCGTCGATCTCCGCCTTAGGCGTGACTCCGCCGGTGGGGTTGGCGGGCGAGTTCAGGATGACGAGCCGCGTCCGCGGCCCGATCAGCGAGAGGGCTTCGGCGGCCGAGAAGGCGAAACCGTTGGCTTCGCGCACCGGCAGCGGCACGGGCGTGGCGCCGGTGAACTCGATCATCGAACGGTAGATGGGGAAGCCCGGATCCGGGTAGACGATCTCCGCGCCGGGCTCGCCGAACATGAGGATGGCGGCGAACATCGTCACCTTGCCGCCGGGCACCACCACGATGTTGGCGGGCGAGACCTCGACGCCGAGCCGGCCGTGGAGGTCGGCCGCCAGCGCCTCGCGGAGCGGCAGGATGCCGGTCGCCGGCGTGTAGCCGTGGTGGCCGTCGCGCAGGGCCTTCACCGCCGCCTCGACGATGTTGGGCGGCGTCGGAAAGTCGGGCTGACCGATGCCGAGGTTGATGATGTCGTGCCCCTGGCGGGCGAGGTCGGTGGCGCGGGCCAGCACAGCGAAGGCGTTCTCCTCGCCCATCCGATCGAAGGTCGCAACGGTGCTGAGCATGCAAGGGTCTCCGCCGAGGGTCTGTGGTGGGGCCGCAATCTGACGAGGGCGACGGCATCGCGCAAGCCGTCACGGCCGCGGCATCCCGGGCGAGGAAGCGGCGAGCCGCTGTCGGGAGCGCCGGTCAGCCGATGACGGCCGCCAACTCGCGCTGCGTTTCGAGAAGACGAGGCAGCAGCTCCGTCCGCAGCCGCGCGACGCTGGCCCGGCTGCTCTGGACGCCGGTGTTGAGCGCCGCCACGACGCGCCCCGAGCGGTTCCGGATCGGCACCGCGACGGATCGCAGCCCGAGTTCGAGTTCCTCGTCGACGATGCAGTAGCCCTGGTGCCGCACTTTCGCGATCTCGCCTCGGAGGTCGTCGCGGGCGACGAGGGTTTTGGGCGTGAGAGGGGCGAGGGCCGAACGGTCGAGAAGCGCCAGAGCCTCGCCTTCGTCCAGCGCGGCCAGCAGCACGCGGCCCATCGAGGCGCAATAGGCCGGCAGCCGGCTGCCGACGCCGAGGCTGATCGACATGACGCGGCGCTGCGCCGAGCGCGCGATGTAGACGATGTCGGTCCCGTCGAGGATGGAGCAGGAACAGGACTCCTGGATCGTCGCGGCGAGACGGTCGAGGAACGGCTGCATCTGCTCGGGCAACGGCGTCGACGCCAGGTAAGCATGGCCGAGCGACAGGACCCGCGCCGTCAAGGCATAGCATCGACCGTCGAAGGTCGCATAGCCGAGCCGCTCCAGGGTGATCAGGCAGCGTCGCGCGGTCGCGCGATCGAGCCCCGCCAGCCTCGCGGCGGACGCGATGGTCAACCGCTCGTGACCCTGTCCGAAGCAGGACAGCACCGCCAACCCCTTGGCGAAGCCCCCCATCATGTCGCCCGGGCGCTCCTCCGTCATGGCCGGCACCGGGCATGGGACGGCGCGCGCGGCTTGACGCGGCCGGAAGAGGATGATGAAGTGTGCGATAACATTACAATGTTCGATTATCGCACATGACGGCCCGAGTCAATCGGTGGGATCCGGTGCTTTGCCCGACGGGAGGTGACGTCCGATGCAGCCCTTCACATACGTGGCCCAGGCGACCCGCGTGATCTTCGGCTCCGGGACACTGGACGGGCTGCAGCAGGAGATCGAAGCGCTCGGCCTCACGCGCGTGCTCGTCCTGGCGACGCCGCAGCAGCGGGCCGAGGCCGAAGCGCTCGTGGGCCGCATCGGCGGGCGGGCCGCCGGCACGTTCGGCGAGGCATCGATGCACACGCCGGTCGAGATCACGGCGAAAGCGATGACGCGGGTCGAGAGCGAGAGCATCGACGGCCTCGTGGCGGTCGGCGGCGGCTCGACCATCGGCCTGTCGAAGGCGATCGCGCTGCGCACCGACCTGCCTCAGATCGTCGTCCCCACCACCTATGCGGGGTCCGAGATGACCGCGATCCTGGGGCAGACCGAGGGCGGCGTGAAGACCACGCTGAAGAGCCCGAAGGTGCTTCCCGAGGTCGTGATCTACGACGTCGACCTCACCCTGTCGCTGCCCCCGGGCCTGTCCGCCGTCAGCGGCATGAACGCCATCGCCCACGCGGTCGAGGCGCTCTACGCGAGGGAGCGCAACCCGATCACCTCGCTGATGGCCGCGGAAGGGATCCGGGCGCTCGCCCGCGCCCTGCCGCGCATCGTCGACGAGCCGGACGACCGCGAGGGCCGGTCGGACGCCCTCTATGGCGCCTGGCTCTGCGGCACCTGCCTCGGCGCCGTCGGCATGGCGCTGCATCACAAGCTCTGCCACACGCTGGGCGGCGCCTTCGACCTTCCCCATGCCGAGACCCACACGGCGGTGCTGCCGCATGCGGTGGCCTATAACGCGCCCGCGGTGCCCGAAGCCATGCGGATCGTCGCCGAGGCGCTCGGCACGGCGGACGCCGCGCAAGGGCTCCGCGATCTCGCTTTGCGGCTGAAGGCCCCCGTGGCGCTCCGCGATCTCGGCATGCCGGAAGCCGGGATCGACGCCGCCGTCGAGGCCGCCCTGCAGAACCCCTACTGGAACCCGCGGCCCCTCGACCGTTCGGCGCTGCGCGACCTCATCGCCCGCGCCCATGCGGGCGATCCTCCGCGCCCTTGACCGCCGGATCCCGCCATGACCCAGGCCTATATCGTCGATTTCATCCGCACTCCGATCGGCCGGTTCGGGGGCGCGCTGGCCGGCGTTCGGCCGGACGACCTCGCCGCGACGGCGCTGGCGGCACTGATGGGGCGCCACCCCGCCATCGAGGCATCGGCGATCGACGAGGTGATCCTCGGCTGCGCGAACCAGGCCGGCGAGGACAACCGCAACGTCGCCCGCATGGCGACGCTGGTGGCGGGCCTGCCCGAGACCGTGCCGGGCACGACCGTGAACCGGCTCTGCGGCTCCGGGATGGACGCGGTCGCCATCGCGGCCCGGCAGATCAAGGCCGGCGAGGCCGATCTCGTCGTGGCCGGCGGGGTCGAAAGCATGTCGCGCGCGCCGTTCGTCATGCCCAAGGCCGAAACGCCGTTCTCGCGCCAGGCGGAGATCCACGACACGACGATCGGCTGGCGCTTCGTCAACCCGGCCATGCGCGAGCGATGGGGCGTCGACTCCATGCCCGAGACCGGGGAGAACGTCGCCGAAGCCTTCGGCATCTCCCGCGCCGACCAGGATGCCTTCGCGGCGCGCAGCCAGGCCCGCGCCGTCGCGGCCCAGGCCAACGGGCGCCTCGCCCGCGAGATCACGCCCGTGCGCGTCCCCCAGCGCCGGGGCGACGCACGCCTCGTCAACACCGACGAGCACCCGCGGGCCGGCACCACGGTCGAGAGCCTGTCGAAGCTGCCGACGCCCTTTCGCACCGACGGCACGGTGACGGCCGGCAATGCGTCCGGCGTCAACGACGGCGCGGCGGCGCTCCTCGTCGCCTCCGAGGCGGCGCTGAAGCGGCACGGCCTCGTGCCCCAAGCGCGGATCCTCGGGGCCGCGACGGCCGGAGTGGCACCACGCATCATGGGCTTCGGCCCGGCACCCGCGACGGAGAAGCTGCTGGCGCGCCTCGGCCTGGCGATCGGCGACTTCGACATCGTCGAACTCAACGAGGCCTTCGCGTCGCAGGCGCTGGCCGTGCTGCGCGCGCTGGGCCTCCCGGACGACGCCGGTTTCGTGAACCCCAACGGCGGCGCCATCGCGCTCGGGCACCCTCTCGGGGCCTCGGGCGCCAGGATCACCGGCTCCGCTGCCCTGGAACTGGCTCTGTCGGGCGCGAGACGGGCGCTCGCCACCATGTGCATCGGCGTCGGGCAGGGCATCGCGCTGGCGCTCGAGCGGGCCTGAACTCACACGATTACGGCGAAGGCCGTCGGAGGAGACGATCTATGACCGAAGCCAACCCGAGTCGTCAGGGCCGGACCTTTCCGTATTTCGAGGAGGAAGGGTCCGAGGACGTCGTCAATGCCCGCATGGGGCCGGAGGTCACCCCCCGCCTGCGTGCCGTCATGACGGCCGTGGTGAAGCACCTCCACGCCGCCGTGAAGGAGATCGAACCCACCCACGACGAATGGATGGCGGCCATCCGGTTCCTGACCGACACCGGCCACATGTGCACGGACTGGCGCCAGGAGTTCATCCTCCTGTCGGATACGCTGGGCGTGTCCATGCTGGTCGATGCCATCAACCACCGCCGCCCGAACGGCGCGACCGAGAACACCATCCTCGGGCCCTTCTACGTTCCGGACGCGCCCCGCTATCCGCACGGCGCCAACATCTGCCTCGACGGCAAGGGCGAGCCCTCCATCGTGGGCGGACGGGTGGTTGACACCGATGGCCATCCGGTGGCGGGTGCCACGATCGATGTGTGGCAGACCAACGAGGACGGCTTCTACGACGTGCAGCAGAAGGGCGTGCAGCCCGACTTCAACCTGCGTGGCGTCTTCACCAGCGACGACGACGGCCGCTACTGGTTCCGCTCGGTCAAGCCCCGGCATTACCCGATCCCCGACGACGGCCCGGTCGGCAAGATGCTGGGAGCGCTGGGCCGCCACCCCAATCGCGCGGCTCACATCCACTTCATCGTCACCGCGCCCGGCTTCGACCCGGTGATCACCCACATCTTCACGCCCGATTGCCAATACCTCTCGGAAGACGCGGTGTTCGGTGTCAAGGAGAGCCTGATCGGCGACTTCAGGAAAGTGGAGGATCCAGGCGCCATCGCCGAGAGTGGCTTCGACGAGCCGTTCTGGCGGGTCGACTGGACCTTCACGCTGGCCCGCAAGGCACCCGGAGCGGTCCCCGACGCTCCGATCGTCTGACGCGCGACATCCGCTGGAGCCGACCCCACATGGCACGCAACAAGATCCACCCCGATGCCGGCGCGGCGCTCGACGGCCTGTTGTTCGACGGCATGACCATCATGTCGGGAGGGTTCGGACTGTCCGGCAATCCCGAACACCTGATCGCGGCCCTGCAACGGTCGGGCGTGAAGGACCTCACCATCATCTCCAACAATTGCGGCGCCGACGGCTTCGGACTCTGGACGCTGCTCAAGAACGGGCAGATCCGCAAGATGATCTCCTCCTACGTGGGCGAGAACAAGCTGTTCGCCGAGCTGTTCCTGTCGGGCGAGCTCGAGCTCGAACTGACCCCGCAAGGCACGTTGGCGGAGCGTATCCGAGCCGGTGGCGCCGGGATCCCGGCGTTCTACACGAAGACCGGGGTCGGCACGGTGGTGGCCGAGGGCAAGCCGACCGAAGTCTTCGAGGGCGAGACCTATCTGCGGGAAACCTGGCTCCGGGCCGATCTCGCCATCGTCAAGGCGTGGCAGAGCGACCCCGAAGGCAACCTCGTCTACCGGCGCACGGCGCGGAACTTCAACCCCAACATGGCCACCGCCGCCAAGGTCACGATCGCGGAAGTGGAGGCGATCGTGGAGGCGGGCGCGCTCGACCCCGACGGGATCCACACGCCCGGCATCTACGTCGATCGCGTGATCCGGGGCACGTCCTACGACAAGCGGATCGAACGGCTGACGGTGCGCGAGCGTCCCGAACGCGTCGCCGCGGGGGAGGCGAACTGATGGCGTGGTCACGCGACGAGATGGCGGCCCGCGCCGCCCGCGAGATCAAGGACGGGGATTATGTGAACCTCGGCATCGGCATCCCGACGCTGGTGGCGAACTTCGTCGCCCCCGACCTCACGGTGACGCTGCAGAGCGAGAACGGCATGCTGGGCATCGGGCCGTTCCCCTATCCGGAGGATGTCGATCCCGACCTCATCAACGCCGGCAAGCAGACGGTCTCGGTCCTGCCGACGTCGAGCTTCTTCTCCTCGGCCGACTCCTTCGCGATGATCCGCGGCGGCCATATCGACCTCGCCATCCTGGGCGCCATGGAAGTGTCGGAGGCGGGAGATCTCGCCAACTGGACCATTCCGGGCAAGATGATCAAAGGCATGGGCGGGGCCATGGACCTCGTGGCCGGCGTCCGGCGGGTCGTCGTGGTGATGGACCATGTCGACAAGGCGGGCGGAGCCAAGTTCCTGCACCGCTGCTCGCTGCCCCTCACCGGTCAGGGCGTCGTCGATGTGGTGATCACCGATCTCGCGGTGTTCGAGATCGACAAACGGGGCGAAGGCGCGCGCCTCGTCGAGCTCGCGCCGGGCGTCGAGGCCGCCGAGGTCAGGGCCAAGACGCAGGCCGACTACCGCGACGCCCTGGCCGGCCCGGCTTGACGCGCGCGCTTTCGACCGTGGTGGACCGGTTCGGGCGTCACGCGGCGAACCCCGGCCCGCCATGACGACGTTTCACGCCACGGTGTCGGAGTCCGGCGGGCCGCGATGAACGAGTATGAACTGCAGCGCGTCATCCGGTTCCTCAAAGGGACGCGCCAGCCCTTCGTGTCGCTCGTCGCCTCGCCCGAGCCCGACGCCGCGTGGAACATCGTGACCCACCTCATCGAGTGCGAGATCGGCGGCCAGCCCGTGACGGTCTCGACGCTGGTCGACGTTTCGGAACTGCCCTACGCCACCGCGTTGCGGCGCGTGCACCGGATGATCGACGAAGGTCTGATCCTGAAGCGGTCCCGCAGCGCCACCGGCAAGAGCTTCACGCTTCATCCGAGCCCGGACCTCCAGGCGCGCTTCGAGGCCTATGCCCGCCAGGTCAAATGCCTGCTCGCCGAAACCTTCGGCCGCAGCATGCCGCTCGAAGACGAGAGCGACGTCTACTTCGGCGGCATGCTGGGCCGGCCACCCGTCGACGACGGAGCCTCGGCCGACCGGCTGCGCTTCCTGCTGCACGACGACAATTACTTCGCCTCGATGCGCAACATGTGGGTGGACTTCCGCACCAACCGGGCCATCCGGCGCGATTTCGAGATGAAGGTCCTGCCGGACCTCTACGAACGGCTGGTCGCCAATGCACGGGCCGAGGTGTCGGCCTATGACGTCGTCACGGTCAACATGCCCTGGCTCGCCGAATTCGCCAGCATGGGGGCGCTGGCGCCCCTGGCCCGCTTCAACGGATCGGCCCTGATCAACCCGGAGGACTTCCAGCCCACGGTGTGGGAGACCGGGACCTGGCAGGGCGTGCAGTTCGGGATCCCGATCTACGTGACCGTCGAGGTTTTGGCGGCGCGGCGCGACTGGTTGGACGAGAGCGGCCGCACCCCGCCGCGCACCTTCGACGACGTCGTGAGCCTGGCCCGCGCGTTCCACAACCCGGAGCGCGAGCGCTACGGCGTCGTGTGGAACGCCGCGCGCGGCATGCCGCTGGCCCACAGTTTCGCGTTCTTCCTGGGCGCCTGCGGCCGGAGCATCCTGGGTCCCGGCCGGGGCGCCGGCGCGGTGCCGGTGCAGATCGACTGTCACGCCGGGCGTGAGGTGCTCGACTACATGCATCGGCTCGTCGAGGTGTCGCCGCCCGATATCCTCACCATGGAGTGGAAGCGCGGCCTCGACCTCTTCCTGCACGGCCGGAGCGCGCTGTCCTACGTGTGGACCATGCGGGCGGCGCGGTTCGAATACGACATCCAGTCGGCCGTGAAGCGCAAGGTCCGCTATCTCCCCCACGCGGCCGGCCCGGGCGGAAGCAACCTCACCCCCATGGGCGGCTTCCTGCTGGCCGTGCCCTCGAACCTTCCGGAGGCGCGGGCCCGCCGGGCCTTCGAGGCCATCGCCTCCATGGCGTCGCCCGAAGCCATGCGGGTCCACGCCAAGAACGGCTTCCCGGTCGTCCCCCGGTTCAGCGTGGCGGCGGACCCGGAGGTGCTGGCCGGCTCTCCGCTGATCTCCGTCGTCGACGGCCTGGCCAAGCGCGGGCTGTTGAGCACGCGACAGCGCCCCGACGTCCCGCAATATACGGCGATCGAGAGCGTCCTCGGCGACGTGCTGCACCGCGCGCTTCGCCGCGAATGCCGCGACGGCGAGGCCCTGGCCGAAGCCCAGGCGGCGATCGAACGGATCATGGCGCGGGGACGGGCCGAGGCCGATGGCGACCTGTCCGCGACCGAGTAGCCAGGATCCAGCGGGACGAGAGGGCCGGTGATGCCGCCGGCCGCGGATGAGGGCCGCATCGCGGGGCGGCGGCGGACGGTGCGAAGGCCTCCGCTCTGGACGGGACTCCGCCCGGGCTCTCAGGCGACCGGCGCGCCCACCGACAGGCTGGGTTGCGCCGTCGCGGGCGCGTCGGGCTCGGCCGCCGGCCCGGAGGCGTCGCCCCGCGCCAGGACGAAGTAGTCCATCTCGCCGAGACCCTGCCGCCGTGCCGCCTCGAAGCGCCTTCGGACCACGTCGCTCAACGGCGTCGGGACGCCGGCTTCGGCCGCGACGCCCCCGATCAATTCGAGGTCCTTGATCATCTGCTGGATCGAGAACGACGGGTCGAAGTCGTCGTCGACGACGGCGGCCTGCTTGTAGGCGAGGAGGGGCGATCCGACGGCGCTCTGGCAGATGACCTCCATCAGCACCGAGACCGGAAGCCCGCCGCAGCGTCCGATGGCCAGGGCCTCCGCCAGCAGAGCCGAGGTGCCCCCGAGGATGACGTTGACGGCGAGCTTGAGGTAGCGCGCCTCGTCTCCCTCGCCGACCCAGAACTGACGCGCCGAGAAACAGGCCAGAACGGGTTCCACGGCGCGCCAGGCCTCCCGGGGACCCGACACCATGGCAGCCAGCTGCGACGACCCTGCCGTCGCGGTGCTGCCCGACACCGGGGCTCGGAGGTAGGGGACGCCGCGCGCCTCCAAGGCAGCCGCGATCTCGGCCGACAGCTTGGGCGAGACGGTGCTGAGGTCGACGAAGATCTGGGGCGGCGTCAGGTGCTGGGCGAACCCGCCCTGGCCGAGCACGAGGTCGTGCAGCACCTCGTCATGCGCCACCGTGGTGATGACGATGTCGGCCGTGCCGGCGAGTTGCCGGACCGACTGCGCCACCTGGGCCCCGGCCGCCACGGCACTCGCGCGGTTCTCGGGCAGCGGTTCCAGCACGCAGACCTCGTGGCCCTCCGCCAATACGGCGCGCACCATGGGGCTCCCCATCTTGCCGACGCCGGCCCAGCCGATCCGCATGCGACGCACTCCTGCCGGCACCTGCCGCGACCCCGGGCCTCTCGGGCGGCCCGCATCTCGAGGTCCCGTGTCGCGCTTCCCACGTCGATCCTCGCCCAGGCTCCGAGACACGTCCCGGTCCAAGATGTCCATCCTGAACATCTTGAGACTATGTTCTGGATCCCGGACTCATAGGCTCCTTTCAGAACCGGAGGGCAGCACCGCGCGTGCGAAAGCCCTCCGAACCACTCGGGAGGACCCATGCGCGCCGTTCGCTTCCATGACAAGCGCGACATCCGCGTCGACGACGTTCCGGCGCCGCAGGACCGGCTGAAGGACACCGACGTCCTGATCCGCCCGATCCTTTGCGGCATCTGCGGCACGGACCTGCACGAATACGTCGCCGGCCCGATCGTGACGGCCACCGAGCCGCATCTCTACACGGGCGCCAAGCTGCCCCAGATCCTCGGCCATGAGTTCTCCGCCGAGGTCATCGACGTCGGCTCGGCGGTCAGCAACGTCAAGGCGGGCGACCGTGTCTCGATCCAGCCACTCGTCTCGCCCCGCGACGACTACTACGGCCGCCGCGGCCTCTATCACCTGAGCGAGAAGATGGGTTGCATCGGCCTGTCCTGGGATTGGGGTGGCATGGCCGAGCGGGCTGTGGTCAACAACTACAACGTCTTCAAGGTGCCCGACAGCGTCAGCGACGTCCAGGCCGCCATGATAGAGCCTGCGGCGGTCGCGCTCTATGGCGTCGACCGCGGGGGCGTCCAGGCCGGCTCGACGGTGCTGGTCTCGGGCGTCGGCCCGATCGGGGCCCTGACGGTTCTGGCGGCCCATGCCGCCGGGGCGAGCGTCATCATCGTCTCCGAACCCAATCCGCATCGGCGCGAGCTGGCCAAGCGCCTCGTGCCCGACGCGCTGGTGATCGACCCCAAGGCCGTGGACGTCGCCGAATTCGTCAAGGACCACACGGAAGAAGGCGTCGGCGTGGACGTGGCGCTGGAGTGCGTCGGCCTCGAAGCCTCGCTCAACGCCTGCGCCAGAGCGGTGCGCCGGCGCGGCACCGTGGTTCAGGTGGGGTTGCACATGCGGCCGGCGGCCATCGACGCCATGCTGTGGGCGCTCAAGGACATCACCGTCGAGGCGACATGGTGCTACCCCACGACGGTGTGGCCCCGCATCGCCGGGATGATCGCGGCGGGCCGCTATCCCGTGGAGAAGATCGTCACCGCCACCATCGCGCCCGAGGACGTCGTGGCCAAGGGCTTCGAGACCCTGCTGGACCCCTCGGGCCAGAACATGAAGATCCTGGTCCGGGCCAGCTGAGGCCAAGCAGACGCGGCAGACCGGACCCTCGCGTGCCGACCGACCCCTTCAAGGAGGATAGCCCATGCACTTCGTCATCCACGCCCTCGACAAGGCCGATGCCTTGCCGACCCGCCTCGCCAACTACGAGGCGCACAAGGCCTATCTGGCGCAAGCCAAGGTCAAGACCGTCATCTCGGGCCCGCTCGTGGCGGACGACGGCGAGACCATGATCGGCAGCTGTTTCCTCATCGAGGCCGACAGCAAGGACGAGGTCCTGGCCTTTCACAACAACGACCCGTTCATGGCGGCCGGCGTCTGGGAGCACGTCCACATCACGCCGTTCCTGAAGCGCGTCGACAACCGCTGACGACGACAGGACGGGGCGCGCGGGCGGCCCGTCCTGCTGCAGGCCCGGCGGCAGGCGCGGCGCCGCAGATCAACCGCGGGGCGGGATGATCTTCTCGGCGCGGAGCCGCTCGAAGAGGTCCGTGAAGGACCGCTCCGTCACCTGGAGGGCGTCGAAGCCGAAGAGACGGCTCTTCGTCATGTCGGTGAAGGTTTCGAGTTCGCGGCCGAGATCGGCGTCGGTGTGCCACCACGAGGCCAGCGTTCCCAGCGGGTACGGCTTCAGTCCGTACCGCGCCACGATGCGGTTCCACGTCTCCTCCTGGCCCGCCATCTGCTCGGCCAGGGGTGTCGGGTGCCCGGGATAGGGCCCGACCTCGACGCCGAGGTCGTTCGCCAGCGTGGCCCAGAGCCTGCGCCAGCGGAACACGTCGCCGTTGGTGATGTTGAAGGCCTGGTCGAAGGCAGCGGGCGTCGTCGAGGCCCAGATCAGCTGACGCGCCAGGATGCGGGCGTCGGTGACGTCGGTGACGGCCTCGTATTGCTGCGGCGTACCGGGAAACAGGAACGGCCGCTTCAGTTCCTTGCAGAGCGCCGCATAGACGGCCAGCGTCACGCCCATGTTCATGGCGTTGCCGAGCGCCCAGCCGATCAGCGTATGGGGCCGGTGCACCGACCAGTGGAAGCCGTGGCGGGCAGCCTCGGCGTACAGGATGTCCTCCTGTTCGTAGTAGAAGTTCTGGTAGGGCAGGCGCGGCTGGTCTTCGCGGAACGGCGTATCGGGTTTCACCTTGCCGTAGGACTCGAACGGTCCGAGATAGTGCTTCAGCCCGGTCACGAGAGCGACATGCTCGACCTTGGACGCGGCGGTGACGCCGTCGAGCAGGTTCTGCAGCATGGCGCCGTTGACCCGGCAGTTCTCCGCCTCCGTGTCCTGGCGCGCCCAGGTGCAGAAATGGACGTGGCTCACCGCGATGTCGGACAGCGCCGCCCGTGTCTGCCGCGCGTCGAGCAGGTCCACCGCCACCGGCTTCACGCCGGGCCGCTCCTGCGGGGGGCGGCGCGCGAGGCCGTAGACCGTCCAGCCCTCGGCGACGAGTTGATCGGCGACGTTGTTGCCCGAGATGCCGGTGATGCCGACGACGAGTGCGTTCTTGGATGCCATGATTGCTGTCCTTACTTGGCGGCTTGCGACGGGTTCCGCCCGGCATCGGTTTCGCAGAGCACGAAGAAGTCGCGCTGACCGTTGCCGTCGACATAGGCCTGCTCGTAGCGCTGGCGGACCAATGCGGCGAGACTCATCGGAACGTGGTCGGCCCGCGCCGTATCCATGATCAGGTCGAAGTCCTTGATCATCTGCTCGACGGTGAAGGCCGGCGCATAATCGCCGTTGACCACCATGTCCCTCTTGTAGCCGAGCAGCGGGGAGGCGACGGCGCTCTGGCCGATGACGTCGAACATGTCCGCCACCGACAGGCCGCCCTTCACGCCGAGCGCCAGCGCTTCGGCGAGAAGCGACGAGGTCGCCCCCACGAGGGAATTCACGACCAGCTTCAGGTAGCGGGCCTGTTCGGCCTCGCCGAGGTAGAAGCGCTTGGCCGAGATCGACGCCAGCAGCGGCTCGACCCGGTCGTAGGCGTCGCGCGGGCCTGACGCCATCACCGACAGCGTGCCGTTGGCGGCCAGCGCGGTGCTGCCCGACACGGGCGCGCGGATATAATCGATGCCGCGCCGGGCGAGCGCCTCCGCGGCCCGCTTCGAGGCGGCCGGCGAGACCGTGCTCATCTCGACCAGCACCGAACCGGGGTTCATGTGCTCCGCCAGTCCGCCCGCGCCCTCGACCACGGTCGCGAGGACATGGTCGTTGGGGATCATCGAGAACACGGTCCTGGCCTGCCGGGCGACATCGGCGGGACCCGACGCGAGCAGGGCCCCGGCCGCCTCCGCCAGGCGTCGGTTGCCCGCGTCGGGTTCTAGGACGAGGACGCGGTGGCCGGCGTCGATGAGGCGCCTGCTCATCGGGCCGCCCATCTTGCCCGCTCCGATCCAGCCGATCATATCGTTTGCCATTGTGCTGTCCTTGCGGGAGCGTCACGCGTTGAGCAGCGTGACCTTGATGCATTTGTCCGCTTGCTTGCCGAGGTCGAAGGCTTCGACGGCCTTGGCGAGAGGAAAGTCGTGGGTCTGGATCGGCGACAGGTCGAGGCCGGTCCGCTCGAGGAAGCGGATGGCGGCGGGCCAGACACCGGGCGAGCCGATGCAGCCCCTGACGGTGAGGTTCCGCATCTGGATGTTGCCGAGGTGAGAGCCGATGGTCCGGCCGATGTTGATGCCGACCATGGCGACCCGCCCTTCCTCGCGGGCGATGTCGAAGACGATGCCGAGCGAGGCATCGTGGCCCGAGGCTTCGACCACGAGGTCGGCTCCGACGCCCCCGGTCAACTCGCGGACGCGCTCGACGGCGTTCTCGGCAACGGGATCGATCACGGCGGCGGCGCCGAGCTTCAGCGCCGTCTCGCGGCGCTGCGGAATGGGGTCGATCACGATGGTGCGGGCCCGCATGCCGATGGCGGTGGCGGCCGAAACGAGTCCGATCGTTCCCCCGCCCGACACCACCACGGTCTCGCTGGCGTTGGTGCCGCCCAGGCGGTTCACCGCGTAATAGCCGCAGGTGAAGGGCTCGATCAGCGCCGCCTGCTTGTCGCTGATCCCGTCGGGCAACTTGTGCAGCCATTCGGGGCGGGCGGTCAGGTATTCGCGGTCGGCGCCGTCGAGCGAGAACCCGAAATGGTGAACCCGATCCGGGAGCTTGACCACGCATTCGCCGACAACCCTGTCGCCGCGCTTGACGTTCTTGACGTTGCGGCCGGTCTCGACGACCTCGCCGCACCATTCGTGGCCCGGTGTCACGGGATAGGAGATCGGGATGATGTAGCGGCCGGCCAGCAGCTCGTAGTCGGAATGGCAGATGCCGACGGCCTTCATCTTCAGCAGAACGCCATTCTCGTCGATCTCGGGCATCGCGACGTCGGTGACGACGGGCCGGTCGGGCTGTTCGAAGATCAGGGCTTGCATGATGGAACTTCCTCTTCGGTTCAGGCCACGGTCTCGGTGTGCCGGGACGTCGACGACCGGACGATCGCCTCGAGCAGTGCGATGTTGTCGACGAGCTGTTCGCCGGTGATGGGATAGGGTGCCTCGCCGGCAACGGCCCGGCCGAAGGCTTCGAGGTTCCACAAAACGGGCTCGGCCTTTCCGACCTCTTCGACGGTGATGGGCCGGCCCTTCAGCCCCTTGGTCACCACCCAGCCGTCCGGGGCCTCCACGTGGGCCTTGTCGCGGATCTCGATCCAGCCGTCCGCGCCATAGACGGCGAAGCGGGAGATGAACGGGTAGCTCAGAGAGGCCGACACATAGGCGGTGCCGCCGCGCTTGAACTGCACGAACGCGCTCATCGTGTCGCCCGAGGGGAGCGTGGACACGAGCTGATCGCAATCCACCGTCACGGCGCGGGCGGGCCCGAGAATGCGCGTCGCGAGATCGGTCAGGTGGATGCCCGTCGCCGTCATGCCGCCCGCCGGCGCGTGGGCCGGGTCGAGACGCCAATTGTCGGGGCTCAGCGACAGGAACTTGTCGTGGCTGAAATTGGCTTCGATCTGCAGGATCCGGCCGAGCCGCCCGGCATCGACATCGGCGAGCATCTCGGCCACGGGCGGCTCGAAGCGGCGCTCGTGGCCCATGCCGAGCACGAGGCCGGCGTCGCGGCAGAGACCCACCAGGCGCTCGGCGTCGGCGCGGGTCAGGGCGAGCGGCTTCTCGCAGAACACATGCTTGCCGGCCGCGACCGCGGCCCGGATCTGCGCGTCGTGCACGGCGTGCGGCGTCGCCAGCACGACGGCATCGACGGCGGGGTCGCCCAGGACCTCGGCGAGATCGGCGCTGAGGGGCAGGTCGCGCTCCGCCGCGAAGGGGCGTGCCGCTTCACCGTTCGGCTCGACCGCGCGCACGATCCGCACCACGTCGCTGCGGCCCTGAACGACGTCGACCATCTTGCGGCCCCACCACCCGAGGCCGACCATCGCGAGATTGATCATGGGTTTGCTCCTGTCGTCACTGGGCCGTGTAGCCGCCGTCGCAGACGAGGCTGGCACCGGTGACGAAGCGCGCTTCGTCCGAGGCGAGGAAGAGGACGCAGTTGGCCACGTCGACCGGCTCGCCCAGGGTCAACGGGTGCTTCTGCTTCATCATGTCGAGGTAGACGTCGAGGCCACCCGGATAGGTCTCGCCGGCCTTCATGAAGAGGGGCGTCTTGGTGGAGCCGGGATGGACGGCGTTCACCCGGATGCCATGGCGCGCGTAGCAGATGGCATCGGTCTTGGTCATCATCAGCACGGCACCCTTGGCGGCGTGGTAGGGGGGCAAATCGTCGTTGCCGATCAGGCCGTAGATGGACGAGAAGTTGACGATCGAGCCGCGGCCCGCCTTCATCATGGCCGGCACCACATGCTTGGTGCAGAGGAACGGCCCCCGCACGTTGACGGCGAAGACGAGGTCCCACTCGGCGACGGCGACCTCGTGGGCGAACTTGTTGACCCCCGGGATGGCGGCGTTGTTGACCAGGATGTCGACCGTGCCCCAGCGCGCCAGCACGGCGGCGACCGCCTCGGCCACGTCCGCCTCCTGAGACACGTCCGTCCGGGCGAAGAACGTGTCCGTCCCTTTCGCCGTCACGGCGGCCGTGGTGGCCTGGCCCGCCTCGACGTCGCGATCGAAGATCGCCACCTTGGCGCCTTCCTCGGCGAAGCGCAGGCAGGTGGCCGCGCCGATGCCGGTGCCGCCGCCCGTCACGATGGCGATCTTGCCGCTCAAACGTGCCATGTCGTCCTCCCTTGAACGTTGTCGTGGTTCAGATCAGCACCATGCCGCCGTCGATCATCATGGTCTGGCCCGTCATGTAATCGGAGGCGGACGAGGCCAGGAACGTTGTCGTCCCGACGATGTCGGCCGGCAGAGATGGCCGCCCGGCGAGGATCGACGACGAGAACTCGTCGATCGCCTGGCCTTGCTTCTGGGTGAGGCCCAGCCCCAGGAACTCGCCGTCGAGCTGCTCCCAGAGTTCGGTCTTCACGACGCCGGGCGCGAAGCTGTTGACCGTGATCCGGTGCTCGGCGAGCGCCCGCGCGGCCGCCTGGGTCAGCGCCACGACGGCGAACTTGCTGGCGCAATAGGCGGCGAAGAGCGGATAGCCCTGCTTGCCGGCGATCGATGCGGTATTGATGATCTTGCCGCCCTCGCCCTGGGCGATCATCTGGCGCGCGGCCTCCTGCGTGCCGATCAATACGCCGAGCCCGTTGACCCGCATGATGCGGTCGAAGTCGGCCTCGCGGGTCTCCATGAAGGGCAGTGTCTTGCTGACGCCGGCATTGTTGAACATCACGTCGAGCCGCCCGAAGGCGCCGACCACGTCCGCCACCATCGAGCGCACGCTGGTCCGGTCGCCGACATCCACCTCCAAGGCGCGGGCCTCGCGCCCCTGCCCCACGATCTCGGCCGCCACGGCTTCGGCGGCGGCGCGGTCGATGTCGGCGACCGCGACCCGCGCGCCCTTGGCGGACAGTTCGCGCGCGATGGCGGCCCCGATGCCACGCCCCGCGCCCGTCACGATGATGGACTTGTTGTCGAGGTCGCCGTTCATGCGCCTGCTCCCTGTGACGTTGCTGCCTTCGGCGAGCTCAGGCGCTCTGCCGGGCGTAGAAGGCCGTGGCCACGATGATGACGAGTCCCTGGATGATGATCTGGAACTGCACCGGCAGGCCGAAGAGCAGCACGGCGTTGAACACCGTGACCAGGATGGCGGCTCCGGCGAGGGCGCCCGGCAGCGTGCCGCGGCCGCCGGAGAGCGCCACGCCACCGATCACGGCCGCCACGATGGAATTGAGCTCGAAACCCTTGCCCACCCAATTGTCGACGACACCCACGAAGCCCGACAGGATCAGGCCCGCCAAAGCGGCCAGGACGCCCGAGATGACGTAGCAGATGATGGTGACCCGATCCGCCGGGATGCCGACGAGGCGGGCCGTCAGCGGGTTTCCGCCCGTGATGTAGACTTGCCGGCCGAACGTCGCCCTGTGGAGCAGGACCGTGGCGACGGCCGCGACGGCCGCGAGGGCGAAGATGTTGTAGGGGATGCCGTCGATGGTCCCGGCCCCGAGCGTGCGGAAGATTGGCGGCACCGAGCCCGAGGGCGCGCCATGCGTCCAGGCGAAACGGACCCCCTGCAGCACGATCATCGTGGCGAGCGTGGCGAGGAACGGCGAGACCTGCCGCTTGGTGACCAGAAAGCCGTTGAGCAACCCGGTGAGGAGACCGATCGCGAGACCGAGCGCCAGGACCGGCAACGCATCCTCGTCCCGGCCCGAGAAGCTCGTCGCCGCGACCGCGGCCGTCGCCATGACCGACGCCACCGAGAGGTCGAGGCCCCGCACCAGAATGACGAAGCTCTGGCCGATGACGACGATGCCGAGCGGGGCGAACTGCGACAGGAGATTGCCGAGGTTGTCGAGACGGAGAAAGGCCGGCGAGATCGCCCCGCATATCGCGATGAGCGCCACCAGGAACAGGTAGATGCCATTCCTCGAGGCGAAGCGAACGACGGCGCCGCGCTCGCGCGTCTCGCCGGGAGACCGGTCGGTGGGAATGGCGCTTGTCATGCGACGCTCTTCCGCTTCTCGACATAGACCGAGACCGCGAGGATGATGATCAGCCCCTGGACCATGAGTTGGACGTAGGTGCTGACGTCGAGGAAGTTCAGCAGGTTGTTCAGCAGCGAGACCAGGTAGGCGCCGAACAGCGTGCCCATCACGCCGCCGCGGCCGCCGCTGAGCATGGTCCCCCCGACCACGACGGGCGTGATGGACGCCAGCGTGTAGTTGGCGCCGGCATAGGGCTGCCCGGACCCGAACCGGGCGACGAGGTAGATGGCGGTCACGGCGGCGAAAAAGCCCGAGAAGGCGTAGACGAACAGGATGACCTGGGTGCGCGGCAGCCCGATCAGCTTGGCGGCGCCGCTGTCGTCGCCGACCGCGTAGATGTAGCGGCCGAAACGCGAGGCGCGCAGCAGGAACGCCGTCCCCGCGTAGAGGACGATGGTGACGACCGCCGCGGCCGGCAAAGGACCGAACGTGCCGTAGGCCAGCGCGTCGAAGCCGTCCGGAACCGATCCCACGGGCCCGAGCGCATAGAGAAGCGTCACGCCCTGCAGCACAGCGCCCATCCCGAGCGTCACGATCAGCGGATGGATCCGCAGGAACACCACGCCGAGACCGTTGACGAGCCCGACCGCGGCACCGAGCGCCAACATGCCGGCGAGCACCGGGATCATGTAGGTGCCGTCGCCGTCGAGGAGCCCTGCCGTGAGGCAGATGATGAGGCTGATCAGCGAGCCGACGGCGAGGTCGATCCCGCCCGTCAGGACCGCCAGCGTCTGTCCGAGGCTGACGAGGGCGAGGCCGGTCGATTGCTCGAAGACGTTGGCGACGTTGCCGAAGGTGCGAAACCGGTCGCTCACGATGGCGCCGACCAGCAGCATGGACGCCAGCAGGGCGAGGACGACGAGGAGGCCCGCGTTGCTGACCGCCAGCCGCCGGAGCCGGGCGCGGTCGCGGTTGCGGGAGAGAAGCGCCGTATCGGTCATGCGTCCCTCCGGTTCACGCCGCGTCGCGATGGGTGGCGAGGGTCACGATGGCGGCCTCGTCGATCTCCTCGCCTTCGAGGACACCGCTGATCTCGCCTTCCCGCATCACCACCACGCGATCCGACATGCCCACGATCTCCGGCAGTTCGGACGAGATCATCAGGATGGCGAGGCCTTCGTCGGCGAGCGACTGCATGATGCGGTAGATCTCCATCTTGGCGCCGACGTCGACGCCGCGCGTCGGCTCGTCGAGGATCAGCACCCGCCGGGAGGTGCGGGCCCACCGGGCCACCACGACCTTCTGCTGGTTGCCGCCCGACATCAGCGCGACCGGCTGTGACGCGCCCCGGCACGCGATCCGATAGGACTGGATCGCCGCTTCGGCGATCGCGGTCTCACGGCCGCGATCGAGCAGGCCGCGGCGGGACACCTGGTCCAGCGTCGATGCGGTGACGTTGGCGGCCACGTCGAGCAGCATGGCGAGACCCTGCGCCTTGCGGTCCTCGGTCACGAGCCCGATGCCGAGCGCGATGGCGCGGGCCGGCGTCATGGCGGTGAAGGGCGTGCCCTCGACCACCACCGCGCCCCCGCCCATCGGCAACACGCCGAAGATCGCCAGGGCGAGCTCCGTCCGGCCCGACCCCACCATGCCGGACAGGCCCGTGATGGTGCCGGCCCTGAGATCGAGCCCGGCACCGCGGACGCGTCCGGGAACGTTGATGTTCCTCGCTTCGAGGACGACCGGCGCCGTCGGCCGAGCCGGGCGGCGCGGCGGGAACAGCTCGCGCATGTCGCGGCCGACCATCAGCGACACCAGCGTGTCGCGATCGATGTCGGCGACCCGCCGCGTCGCGACATGCCGACCGTCCTTCAGGACGGAGACGCGGTCGCAATGGGCGAAGATCTCCTCGAGCCGGTGCGAGATGTACACGACGGCGACGCCGTCCTGCTTCAGCGCGTGGAGCCGGTCGAACAGGAGGTCGACCTCCCGGCCCGAGATCACGGCCGTGGGCTCGTCGAGGATGAGGAGCTTGACGTCGTGGACCAGGGCGCGGGCGATCTCGACCATCTGCTGGTCGGCGACCGAGAGTTCGTTGACGCGGGCGTCGGGATCGATCGTGACGCCGAGGCGCTTCAGGATGTCGGCCGCGTCGCGCCGCGTCCGGCGATGGTCCACGAAGCCGAGGCCGTTGCGCCGCTCGTGGCCGATGTAGATGTTCTCGGCCGCCGAGAGATGCGGGAAGAGGTTGAACTCCTGATAGATCACATGGATGCCGGCCGCGGTCGCCTCGCGCGGCGAGGCCCAGGCCACCGCCCGGTCGGCGAAGCTCATGGTGCCTCCGGTCGGCGCGTGCACGCCTGCGATGACCCGAGTGAGGGTCGATTTGCCCGCGCCGTTCTCTCCGGCCAGCGCGTGGATCTCGCCCGCCTTCACGTCGAGACTCACCCCCTCGAGGGCCTTCACGCCGGGGAAGGTCTTGGTGATGTTGTTCAAGGAGAGCATGCCGGGCGCGTCCATGAGATCAGCACGGGCGGCCGCGGAAGCTGCCGCCCTCGGGCCGCAGGGGTTCGGCCATCCCGGCTCGCCGCCGACGTGTCCGGCGATGCCGCCCGGACGCCTCGGCGGGGCCACATCACTGGTTGTAGTCGGCCTTGAAGGATTTCGGGTCGTAGCCGGGTCCCATCCCGCCGGTCACCAGCATGTCGGGCGGACCGTCCATGATGGCCATCTGGTCGATGTAGAGGTCGGGATGCGGCACCGAGGCGGTCTCGTCGCCGTGCGTGAGACCGATCTGGGCGTTGATCTGCGTCGTGCAGGCGACCTTGGCGCCGGACAGCACCTTCAGCGCGGTGTCGATGGCGAGCCCGTACATGGCCGGGGGATAGCCGACCTCGAGGTCCGGCACCTTGTGCTTCAGCACCATCTGCAGGGCGCCGTTCACGTCGGCGCTGGTGTGGGGCGGGATCTCCCCGTCCTTGTACCCGGCTTCCACGAAGGCCTCGATGGAGCCCGGCGTCTGGAGACCATGCGTGGACAGGACGGCGTCGATCTTCTTTCCGTATTTGGCGATGACGGCCTGCATCACCTGCTTGCCCTTGACGGGGCTCCAGTCCGAATAGACCGTATCGAGGATCTTGATGTCGGGATACTGGTCGAAGACCTGCATGGCCGAGCGGACCCGCGCTTCATTGGGGCTCGACCCCGCCTGCCCGCCCAGGACGATGACGTTGCCCTTGCCGTGCAGCTTCTCGACGAGCCACTGGGCCCAGAGCCGCCCTTCGAGCTGGTCGCTCGCCGTGACGAACGTGACGAAATTGTCGGAGGAGGTGCGCCGGTCGACCATGATCACCGGAATGCCCTGCTTCATCACGCGCGACACGGCCGGGTCGAGAGCCTTCTCGGTGTTGGCGGAGACGATGAGGAGATCGACACCGCGCGAGACGAGATCCTGGATGTCGGCGATCTGCTTCGCGTCGTCATGGCCCGCATCGGTGATCAGCAGGTGCTTGATCTGGTCCTTGTGGTCCCCGGCGGCCTTCTTCATCGAGTCGAGCGCCACGACGCGCCAGCTGTCGCCGAGCCCCGCATTGGCAAAGCCGATCGTATAGGGCCCCGCCTTCTTGTATTTTGCGGTGTCCTTGAAGCAGACGTCCGGCGAAGGATTGAACAGGAACGTGCGCGGCGCACCTTTATACTCATCCGCGAAGGATGGCGTAGCAAGCGCTGACAACATCGTCGCGCCGGCGAGCACGCTGACAAACGTCTTCATGATGTTTCCTCCGACCATCGGTGTGAGGATACAGGCGTGCGGAAAGGTTCCGCCGCTCGTGTCTCCTCGGATCAGCTTCTGTCGAGCCGTGTCGAGAGGAGCCTACGCAGCGGGATTGTGGTGACAACGAGCAATTTATCCGAATCGGACATAAGGTCCGGGCGCCGCCGCCCGCGAAGTCTCGGCCCGCGTGGCGCGGGACCGGCGTGCGAAGCCGGGTCCTTCCCCGGCCCCGAGCGCCAGGCCGAAAGCGGCGGGCGCAGAGGTGGCCCCGAAGGTTCGAGCGGCGTGTGGCGCTTCCTCGCGGGCGATGCTTCGATCGGGACGCCGGCCGGTCCGCTCAGTCGCCGGGTCCGGACAGGCCCGCCAGAAGCGGAGCGTAGGCGGCGAGCCTGCGCGATACGAAGTCGGTGAAGAGGCGCACGCGCTTCGTCTTGCGCGTCTCCCCCTGCGTGAGGAGCCAGAGCGTTCCGTGCAGGTGCAGCCCCGTCGCCGGTACCCTGGCCAGGGCGGGGTCGGCATCTCCGACGAAGCACGGCAGCGTGGTCAACCCGAGCCCCTGCCGCGCGGCGGCGAGTTGCGCCTCGCCGTCGTTGGTCCTGAACGGGACCCCGGCGGTCCGGACGTCACCCTCGCCGGCCCAGTCCGGAATGCCGTGACGGCTGATGACGATCCAACGCAGGGGATCGGGCGCACCCGCACGCCACGCGGCGAGCCGGTCGCGCGATACGTAGACGCCGCCGAACAGGTCCGGTCCCTTCAGGCCGTGGAGATTGAGCGGCAGCGTCTTGCGGTCGTAGACGACGCGGATCGCGACATCGGCGTCGCGGTTGGTGAGGTTGGCGAGCTCGCCGGACGACAGGATCTCCATCTCGATGTCCGGGTGCAGATGCGCGAAATCGGCGAGGTCCGGCATCAGCAGGTGGGACGCGAGGAAGGGTGCCAGCGTCACCCGCAGCGGTCCGCGCACGCTCTGGTCGCGACCGAAGACGCGCGTCTCCAGCTGGTGCGACGAGGCCTCCATCCGGGTCGCGAGTGCGAGGACCTCCTCGCCCGCCTCCGTCAGGCGATAGCCCGCGGGCCGCTTCTCGAAGAAACGCGCGCCGAGGCGGTCCTCGAGCCGGGCGATGCGCCGCAGCACGGTCGCGTGGTTCACCCCGATGCGCCCGGCGGCCGCCCGCACCGAGCCTCCCCGCGCGACGGCGAGAAAGTAGCGAACGTCATCCCAGTCGAACATGCTGCGATCCGGCACCGCGCGGCGCCCCTTCCCCGGGCAGGTGTCTACCACATCGCATGCCAGGGCGGACCGGCGCCCGGGTCGTCGAGCGGACGTCGATCGCCGGGGCCGGCGTCGGTCTCCCGGCCGGAGCGATGTCGCACCACCGCTGTGCGCCTCTGCGCACTCAACGGCCGACTCCGGCGGACCCATGTCGAGGGTCTCGGGGGCAACCTCGATCGGTCGAAGGCGGAGCCCGGAGGGAGACGCCATGAGACATCGCGAGAGCACGATCGGTGTGGTCACGGGGCATTCACGATCAACACGGATCGGAGACGTATGATGGATTACGCGATCATCGGATTCGGCGCGGTAGGCCAGGCGCTCGCCCATGCCTTCGCCCGTCGGGCCATCACGGTGGCCGTCGCGAGCCGCCGGCCGCCCGAGGCGCTGGCGCCGCAGGCTCGGGCGATCGGACCCACGGTCGTTCCCACGTCGCTGCGCGATGCACTCGCGGCCGACACGATCATCCTGGCGGTGCCGTTCGGGGAGCATCGCAAAGTCGCCGAGGCACTGCCGAGCTGGGATGGGAAGACCATCATCGACGCGACGAACGCCTTCGGGGTCCCGCTCGAAGAGCTGGACGGCCTCCCGTCCTCCGCGGCCGTCGCCAAGGCGTTCAACGGTGCCAGGCTCGTCAAGGGGTTCAACCACCTCGGCGCGCGGGTGCTCTCGGCCGATCCGATCGTCGAGGGCGGGCATCGGGTGGTCTTTCTGGCGAGCGACGACGAGGACGCGATCGCTCCCGTGACGACCCTGGCGCGTCGCCTCGGCTTCGCACCCGTCGCGCTGGGCAAGCTCGACGAGGGTGGCGCGCTGGTGCAGGCCCGCGGCCGCAGCTGGGGACCGCTGATCTTCCAGGACCTGTTCAAGACGGCGGAGTAACGGATCGGCCGTCGATCGCGAGAGACGGAACAGAGGTCAGGCGACATCCTCGCCGTCACGCGGGGTGGCGAGGACCCGCCAGGCCCTGCAGCACCCAGCGCCGGCCATCGTGGCTGAGCTCGGCGCGGGTCAGGGGCTGGGCATCGATGTGCCGGAAGGCGGCAGGTCCGGCATCGAGCGCCAGGACGATGGCGGCCCGGAGGATCGCCGGATGGGAGACGGCCGCCGTCCGGGTCCCCTGCGCGGCCTGCCGCTCCAGCCATCGGCCGATCCGGGCGAGAAGGTCCATGAGGCTTTCGCCGCCGTGAGGTGCTGCCGAGGGATCGGTCAGCCAGGCCGCCACGCCGTCGGGCTCACGGCGGTGCAGCTCGGCAAGGTCCCGCCCTCGCCAGTGCCCGCAGTCCCACTCCCGGAGGTCGTCGTCCACGCGGACGTCGCGGCCGGCGGCAAGGGCCGCCGCCGTGGCCGTGGCGCGCCGCTCGGGGCCGGTCAGCCACCGGCCGGCCGCGATCGACCCCGCGAGAGCCGCCGGGATCGCCGACGGGTCGTCGATCGTCTCGTCGTCCGGGAAGCGTGCCGCCCGCACGGCGGGCGTCGATGCGTGGCAGATGATGGTCAATCTTGTCATGGTCCGGTCGGCGGCCTCCGCCACGACGGTCGCGCCTTTGACTTCGGGCATCCGAGGTCTAAGAGGGAAGCGGGGATCAAGGAAGCCGGTGCGAGTCCGGCGCGGTCGCGCCACTGTATGCCGGGCTCACGCCCGGTCAGCCAGACCCGAGGTCACCCCTATCGTCGCAGACCGGGACGCCCGATCCCTGGAGGACCTCATGTCTGATGCCGTTTTCACACCCCAGATCCGGCCCGCGGCACTCCCCTTGCGCGAGATCATGCCCTGGCTGGTCTTCGCCGGTCTGTTGTGCCTGGTCGCGCTCTACTTCGTCGGTGCCGAGCAAGGGGCCACTTCGCTGATCAACGGCATGTACGTGCACGAGTTCGTCCATGACGGCCGCCACCTGCTCGGGTTCCCCTGCCACTAGAGGGACGCCCGACATGGTTGGAAAGCTCCTGCTGCGCGGCATGCTGGTCGGCATCGTCGCGGGCCTGCTCTCGTTCGCCTTCCTGAAGGTGGCCGGGGAGCCCCAGGTCGACCGCGCGATCGCCTTCGAGCACCAGATGGACGACGCCAAGGACAAGGCCAAGGCGCCTGAGGCCATGGCCGACGGCATGGCCATGCCCAAGGAGGATGCGGAGGTGGAACTCGTCAGCCGGCCGGTCCAGGCCGGTCTCGGCCTGTTCACGGGCGTCTCGGTCTACAGCACCGCGTTCGGCGGCCTCTTCGCGCTGGCCTTCGCGCTCGTCTACGGCCGGGCCGGTGGCCTCGGGCCCCGCGGCACGGCGGCCGTTCTGTCGGCCATCGGGTTCGTGGCGGTCTACGTCGTGCCGAACCTGAAGTATCCCGCCAATCCTCCCTCGGTCGGCGATCCGGAGACGATCGGCATCCGCACCGGTCTCTACTTCGGCATGATCCTGATCTCGCTGATCGGCATGGTGGCGGCCGGCAAGCTGCGCCTGTCGATCCTCGGGCGGGTCGGCCCCTGGAACGCGGCTCTCGCGGCGGGCGCGTTCTACGGCGTCGCCATGCTGGCGGCGGGCGTCCTGCTGCCGGGCATCAACGAGGTGCCGGAGCGGTTCCCGGCGGTCGTTCTCTGGCAGTTCCGCGTGGCCTCGTTCGGTGCCCAGCTCCTCATGTGGGCGTCGATCGGCCTGATGTTCGGTGCCTTGGCCGAACGCCTGCTGATCGGCCGGCCCCGAACCGGCTCGAACAGGCGTCGGGTCACGGCCTGACGAGACGACGCGAAGGGTCCCGCCTTCGCCTCACCGCGTGATCGAGCATGCCGGGTCGCGCGTGGACGGGCAATCCGGGCGTTCGCTCCGGGCTCGGATGGCGAGCGACGTCATCGGGTGGCCATCGCGGAGGCGGGCCCGACCGATCCGATCCTGCTCCGACCTCCGCGTCCCCTCACCCCAGCGCGCCCGCGTAGATGGCGCGGGCGTCCTCCAGCGTCATCTCGCGGGGGTTGTTGACGAGGAGCCGCGTCTGCTTCATGGCGTCGCCGGCCAGCCGGTCGAGGTCGCCGGCGCCGATGCCGACAGCCGCCAGAGAGGCCGGTACGCCGCAATCGCGGCAGAGCGATTCGAGGGCGCCGACGAAGAGCTCCGCCGCCTCGGGCACGGCGCGGCCCGCCGCCGCGGGATCGAGGATCGGGGCGAGCTCGGCATAGAGGGCCGCGGCCGCCGGAAGGTTGAACCGCATCACGCGGGTGAGCACCAGGGCGTTCGACAGGCCGTGCGGCACGTGGAACAGCGCGCCGATCGGATAGGCGAGCGCGTGCACGGCCGCCACCGGCGCATTGGCGAAGGCCATGCCGGCGAGGCAGGCGCCGAGCAGCATGTCGGATCGTGCCGCGCGGTCGTCCCCGGCACGGCAGGCCTCGCGCAGGCTGCCGGACAGCAGCGCCAAGGCTTGGCGGGCGAGCTGGTCGGACAGCGGGTTCTTGCGATGGCGGCTCGTATAGGCCTCGATGGCGTGGACCATGGCGTCGATGCCGGTGGCGGCCGTCACGGGCGCGGGCAGGCCCAGCGTCAGGTCGGGGTCGAGCACGGCCCAATCGGGCAGCAGGCGAGACGACACGACACCCTTCTTCTCCTGCGAGGGCGTCGTCACGATGGCGATCGGCGTCACCTCCGAGCCCGTGCCGGCGGTGGTCGGCACGAGGATCAGGGGCAGGCGTCCGCCCCGGGCGAGGTCGACGCCATAGAGGCTCTCGAGCGCGTCGCCCGAGCCCGCCAGATAGGCCACGAGCTTGGCCGTATCGAGCGCCGAGCCGCCGCCGACGGCGAGGACGAGGTCGGCCGCATGGTCCCGCGCCCGGGCCGCGCCGGCCTCGACGACGGCGGCCGGCGGGTCGGCCACGACATCGTCGAACACCGCCAGCGCGACGCCCGCCTCGGCGAGGGCGGATTCGGCGGCCCGGGTCAGGCCGGCGGCGCGCACGCCCGCGTCGGTGACCAGCAGGACGCGCCGCGCCCGGGCCTCGCCCACCAGCGCCGCGATCCGGCCCGCCGCGCCGGGCGCGAACAGGATGTTGGGGCAGGTCTGGAACGTGAAGGGGGTCATGCGCCGTGCTCCGCCGCGGTATCGATCAGGCTCGCGAGCCCCTATATTGGCGTGCGGCGGCGCGGGACCGTCAACAGGCTTCGGGGAGAGACCAGGATGACGCACGCGACCGAGGTGGACGGCACGAGCGCGGCCCGCCCCCCGCTCAAGGACCCCGACCTGCTCCGCGAGGCCAATTTCATCGGCGGGCGTTGGGTCACGGCCCGGGACGGTGCCACCATCGCGGTCACCAATCCGGCGACGGGCGCCGTCATCGGCCACGTGCCGTCGCTGTCGCGGGCCGAGATCGCCGAGGCCGTCGCGGCCGCCCATGCCGCCCAGGCCGGCTGGCGCGCCAGGACCGGCAAGGAGCGCGCCGCCATCCTGCGGCGCTTGTTCGACCTGATGATGGAGAACCAGGACGACCTGGCCCGCATCATGACGGCCGAGCAGGGCAAGCCCCTGGCCGAGGCGCGCGGCGAGATCGCCTATGCGGCGGGTTTCATCGAGTGGTTCGGCGAGGAGGCCAAGCGGGTCTACGGCGACACGATCCCGCAGAACGTGGCGGGGCGGCGCATCATCGTCCACAAGGAACCCATCGGGGTCTTCGCCGCCATCACGCCCTGGAACTTCCCCACCGCGATGATCACCCGCAAGGCCGGGCCCGGCTGGGCGGCGGGCTGCGCGGGCGTCATCCGCCCGGCCGACGATACGCCCTTCTCGGCCCTCGCCATCGCGGTCCTGGCCGAACGCGCCGGCCTGCCGGCGGGCGTGTGCAACGTCGTGACCGGGGATGCGTCCGAGAGCGGCAAGGAGCTCTGCGAGAACCCGCTGGTGCGCAAGCTGTCCTTCACGGGCTCGACGCGGGTCGGCGCCCTGCTGCTCGCCCAATGCGCCCCGACCATCAAGAAGACCAGCATGGAGCTCGGCGGCAACGCGCCCTTCATCGTCTTCGACGATGCCGACCTCGACGCCGCCGTGAAGGGCGCCATGGCGTCCAAGTACCGCAACAGCGGCCAGACCTGCGTCTGCGCCAATCGCTTCATCGTCCAGGACGGGATCTACGAGGCCTTCGCCGGCAAGCTCGTGGAAGCGGTGCGCGGGCTCAAGGTCGGCGACGGCGCGGAGGACGGCGTCACCCAGGGCCCGCTGATCAGCCGCAATGCCCTTGCCAAGGTGCAGCGCCACGTCGACGATGCCGTGACGCGCGGCGCCCGCGTGCTCACCGGGGGCGAGCCGCACGCGCGGGGCGGCACGTTCTACAGCCCGACCGTGCTGGCCGACGTGCCGCGCGAAGCGGACATCTTCTCGGACGAGACGTTCGGCCCGGTGGCGCCGCTGTTCCGCTTCAGGACCGAGGCGGAGGCCATCGCCCTCGCCAACGATACGCCGTTCGGCCTCGCCGGCTACTTCTACACGCGCGATGTCGGCCGCGTGTTCCGGGTCGCCGAGGCGCTGGAGGTCGGCATGGTGGGGATCAACGAGGGGATCCTGTCGACCGAGGTGGCGCCCTTCGGCGGCGTCAAGGCGTCGGGCCTCGGCCGCGAAGGCTCCAAATACGGCATCGACGATTATCTCGAGATCAAGATGCTGTGCCTCGGCGGCATCGACGGCTGACGCGGCGCACCGGCGGGGCGAGCCCCGCTGTCGCGCCCCGCCCGGCCGGACCGGATCCCAAGTGGAACCGGAGCCGCTCGACGTGCGTGAGCGGCGCCCGAAAGCCTGGTCAGCCCGCCGCGCGGATGCGTTTGCGCGCCCTCAACGAACCGGTCTTTCCGGGCGAGGGCTCGATGCCGAGCACGTAGCGCTTGATGATGTTCGAGCGTTCGCGCAGGCGGCCCCGGCGGCTCTGGCCGGCCGGGACGCCTCCGACCTCGTCGGGCACCTCCGGCGCGGGCGAAGCGGGATGGCGCTCCGCGGGGACCGCGGTCTGCGGCACCCGCATGAAGGCCAGCGCTTCCGCGCTCAGTCGCGGCGCCGGCGCCGGAGCCACGGCCGCTCCATCGGCGACCTTTGGCTTGTTCTTCGATCCGGGCTTGCGTCCCCGACGCGGCCGTTCGCCGATCTCTTCGGCGACGGGAGGCTCGGGCGGCGGTGCGATCAGCGATTCGAGGATCCGACGGGGCGGTTCAGAGTTCGCCCGGGCCTTCTGCGGCGCCGGACTGGCAGGACCGCCCGAGGAATTGCCGAACAACATCGCTTCGGCCGTGCTGAACTTATCGAGGCCGACATCGACTGAGGAAAATGCAGCGCGGCTCGTGCCCCGTCTAACCTCGACGACAAACCTTTTAGGTTGAAACTTCATTATCGTCACACTGTTGGGAACCAGGTCGTCCCTCCGCCGCTGCCGACGCTGTGCCAGCGCCACCCTGGTTCGGGAAATCCTGTGAGAGAAAGGCTAGTCTGTCGAACCGCACGATGCAAGACATGGAATTGGGCAACACAATGAATTTGATTGCCCTGTGCAACTGTCGCTGGAGCATCAACCCTCGCCGCTCCATTGACGGCGCCCCGAGACGCAGGATCGTCTCACGCTCACGGCAGCGTCGCGCGGCACGGCACGGCAAGCATCGGGTTGGCGCACCGGCGCGCCGGGCGGAGGCCCGCTGATTCGTCGCCTGCGCCGCTGAACACTGGTCTTGGCGAGTATCGTGGGCCATGCCGGCCGCCGGGCCGGGCGGCTCGACAGCAACGGCGCCGGTCTCGACCCCGCAGCGTCGCGTCAGGGCCGCGCCTTGCGGCCTCGCCCGTCCCGTCGGTCCCGCGTCAGGCGCGTCGGGGCGTGGAAATCGTCCGGTTTGGTCCGCACCCAGGCCAAAAATTCGGCCAGCGCCGGATCGGCCTTGAGACTCGCCACGTCGGCGAGGCGCCGCGCGATCTCGGTCTCGGAAAACCGCGCATGGATGGCGCTGTGGCAGATCTGGTGCAGGTCGACCGTGCCGAGCTTCGCGCCGCCCTTCAGCTTGGGAACGAGATGGTGCCGGCTCGAGCGCGCGCCGGCCGGGATGGCGCGGTCGCACAAGGGGCACAGGCGCACCGGCGCGGGCGGCGGGGGCCCTCTCTCGCCCCGGTGGCGCGTCACGCCGTGCAACTCGTCATCATCGGTCCCTCCGTCGCGCGGCCGGCGCCGGATCGGGCCGTGGCGGGACCGTGTCTGCAGACCGGCCTCCGGCGCGGACCGCCGCCCGCGCGACTGCGGCAACGCGTCGGCGCCCGGCGCCGAACCAAGGCCCGCGCCACGGCATTGCCCGCAGGACGCAAGCGAACCGGGAGCCCATCATGCCTTCCAAGACCCTGAGCGACAAGGCCATCGCGGTCTTCGCCTTCGCCGCCTACCATCAATTGTCCTCCGGCGAGGCGGTCGTCGACGTCGTGCTGAAGGACGGTGCCGGCCATGCCGCGGACCCGGCCGCGGTGTCCGAACTCGAGCAGGCGGGCCTCGCCGAGCGGGACGGGGACCGCGCGGCCTTCACCGACGGCGGCAAGGCCAAGCTCGCCGCCGTGATCGAGGCGCTGCGCGCCGCCTGAGCGAACCGGCATGCGGGTCGCGCCGGATCCTTGAACCTGGAGCATCCCCGCCCTCGGCGGCCGGGCTCCAGCCTCGCAGCGAGTGCCGTCGGGCCGGGCCGGGATGTCCCATGTGATTCCGCTTGGTCCGATCCTACGCCGACGACCATTTTCCTGGCGGCCGGCGGCGCCGCGTGCCTATGCTCGTCGGCGTCGGCGCCAGTGCCGACGCCGTGCCGGACGGCCGCGATCAGCGCGGAGACGCTTCGGCGCGAATTAGCGGAGCGACGTCATGGCCAGCGGCGAACAGCGCAGCAACAAGGAAAAGAAGAAGCCCAAGAAGGACGCGAAGGCCAAGGCCGCGGCGACCCCCGCCGCCAGCCTGATGTCTCGGGGACAGACGGAGCCGATCACCAAGAAGAAGGGATGACGGGATCGTCCGGCCCGGACGGACGACCTGCCCGTCCGGCTCCGGTCCGAGCCCGGTTACGCGGCCGGACGCAGGATCTGCCCGCCGCCCTCAGTGCGCCGAGGCCGTGGCGCCGTCCCCGGCCGACCACGTCCCGGCGCAGCGATCCCTGCCGCAGGTCGTCACCAGGGCGAGTTCGGTCACGCCGTCGGGGACGTCGAGTGCCATGACGCCCGCGCTGCCGTTGCCGGACGCGGCATCGAGGCAACGGCGGGCCAGCACGTCCCGCCGCCCGTCCGCCGCCACGGCGGCGAAGCAGACCGGACCGTTCGTCGCCGCGGCCTCGACGCCGTAGCGCAGCACGACCGACCTGTGCCCGTCCGTGACCGGGATGCCCCAGAGCGGCAGGCTGACGACGCGGCCCGACGATGCCGGAGCAGCGCCGCCGCGGGACGCGAGCGCGGCGCGCAGCACGTCGGCCGGTGAGGCCGGGGGTGGCGCGCCCTCCCCGAGCCCGGACGTGTCGAGGGCGCGCAGCGAGACCGCGATGCCGGGAGCGTAGAACAGGCGCCCGAGGCGCGACGCCCGGACGGTGAACCGCACGACGCGCCGCGCCGCGCCGGCGGGACGGCCCGTCGCCAGCACCTCGTAGTCCGACGCATTGTCGACGAGCGGCGAGAGGAGGAACCCGGCCGACGCCAACCCCGGCACCAGCCGGAACCGTCGCTCGGTGCCGTCGTCGAGATCGACGGCGAGGTCGAGCAGCGGGGGGCGGAACAGGGCCGCGAGCGCCTGCCCGGCAAGGTTCAGCCGGATGTCGAGCGTCGCCCAGACCGGGCCCGGATCCCCGACCGGGACCGGACCGTCGAACGCCGCCGCGACGGTGCGCGGCGGCCCGATGTTCAGGCTGGCCGGGGTGGCGCGCCTGTCGAGCGCCACGAGGGCGCCGTCGCGGTGATCCGGCCGGTAGAGCCGCAGCAGGTCCGGCCAGAGCGCGCCTTCCGCCAGACCGGGCGCGCGTCCGTCGACCGCCATCTCGCCGTAGGGCGTCTCGGGGCCGAACAGCATCCAGCGCGGCGCCTCCGGTCCTTCCAGGAAGGCCCGGTTGGCGGCAGCGAGGGCCGGCGTGTAGCTCGCATAGCCCTGGAAGCTCGGCCGCCCCCGATAGGAGAGGCCCGCCGCCATGACGGCCGCCTGGATCGACGGCAGGACGTCGACGCTGCCGGCGAGAGGGGCCACGGGCGTCGCCTGCGCCACGGCGCGCCAGGCGTCCGCCGTTTCGGCGGCGATCCGCGCCGGCGCTCCGGCGGGGTCGCGCAGCAGCGCCAGGAGCGCCGCGCCCTGGCGGGCCGGCTCACCGACGAACCAGTCCCCGTAGAGGCGCGCCATCGCGGGCCCCCGTCCCTGCCGCAGGGTCTGGCGGATGGTCAGCACGGGTTCGTAGACCAGCACGACGAAGCAGGCCACGGCCGTGACGACGGCGGCCGTGCGGCCGTCGAGACGGTTCCAGGCCGCCACCGTGCCGATGAGGGCGAGGCCCGTCCAGGCGATCAGGGCATGGAGGTCGTGGCGGATGAACCCGACCTTGAACAGGAACAGCACCGCGAGGCCGAGCCCCGCCGCCACGGTCCATCGGCCCGGGCCGCGCCCCGCGACCACGAAGGTCAGCAGCAGGGCCGAGGACAGGCAGACGAACGACGCGAGGTCCCAATCCGGTCCATCGAGCGCCATCGCGGCCGCGTAGCCGGCCACGACTTCGCCCTGGAGGGCCACATAGGCGGGCAGATCGGACAGCCGCTGTCCGTAGAGCAGCGCCCCGGCGACGATCCCGAGAGCGAAGAGCGGCAGCAGCCGCGGCACCCGACGCCGCGCGAGGCCGACCGCGTCGCCGAGCACCAGCAGCGGCAGCGCCGCCAGGGGGAAGCTCATCTTGACCATGGCGGTGATCCCCAGGGCGAAGGCCGCGGCGAGCGGCGCCGCTCCCGCGCCCGGCACTGCCGGCGGCCGCAGAGAGAGCAGCAGCACGAGGGCCGGGAGGGTCAGGAACAGGACGTCCGGCGTGCCGCGCGCCGCCGTCACCATCAGGCCGCAGGCCAGGGTCCCCACCACGGCCGCACGTCCTCCGGGACGGCTCGCGACCAGCAGGGCCGTGCACCACCCGAACAGCGCCGCGACGAGGATCTCGAGCGGCAGGGTCCGGGTGAAGACGGCGGCATTGGCGAAGCCGGTCACGAGGGGCGATGCCGGCCCGTAGCTGAAGACCGTGTCGATGCCCCAGCGCTCCGGCACATCGGCGGCCCGGCCCATCACGGCGATCCAGGACGGGTCGAGGCCGGGCTGCGGGAAGGTGGGCGTGAAGGCCCTGAAGACGAAGACCAACGCCGCCGTGCCGAGCAGCGCCGCCGCGACCGCGACCCTGGTTCCCCGTCCCATGCCGTCTCCGCACACTGCCATCACGGCAGCGGTTTCGACCGGAAAGGCGGCCGAAACGTGAGCGGAGGTCCAATTCGTGGGAACAAATCCCACAACAAGAGTCGTCTTGGGCCGTTGGGCCGTTCCCTTGAAGACGGCCGACCAGCATCGCTGGCGAGACGCCTCACCCTTTGACTGCAATGCGCGGAGCGACGGCGCATCTCTTCAACACATCATAGGCGTCTTTCGCTTCGACCGGCTTGATCCATGCGCCGGTCATATTTACGAAGGGGTATGGACAAGATCGCCAACACGCTCGGTGCGTTGTCGTTGGTGCTGGCGGACGGTCTGCGGGATGCCGTCGACGAGGCGCTCGATGTCACCGGCGAAACGGCCGCCGCCATCGTCACGCTCGGGACCAACCCGGGGCTCACCGTAGGCAGGCTCGCCTGCGCCCTGGGCCTCAGCCATAGCGGGAGCGTGCGCCTCGCCGACGGGCTCGCGCGCGAGCGTCTGCTCGAACGCCTGCCCGGCAAGGACTCGAGGGAGGTACGGTTGCGGCTCACGCATGACGGAGAGCAGGCGCGCACCGCGGCCCTCCGCCAACGCGAGCGCGTGCTCCATGGCGCGACGGCGCATCTGTCGCGGCGAGACATGGAAGCTCTGGGCCTGTGCCTGGACAAGATGCTCCGCGGGCTCCTCACCAAGCCCGGAGCAGACTACAGGTTCTGTCGGCTCTGCGACGAGGACAGCTGCGTGCCGGACTCGTGCCCGGTGGAAGAGAGAGCGAAGGAGCTCTTCGGATGACCGTGACGACGCCGGTCTCCGCAGGTCAGCCGGTCTGGAAGACCGGGCGCTTCAAGGCTTCCGCCGCGATGATGGGCTCGGCGGCCTGCTGGGGACTCGCGACCGTCATGTCGCGCGACCTCCTGTCCGGCATGACGTCGTCCGCCCTCCTCCTGGTTCAATTGGCGGCCAGCGTGACGGTGCTGGTGGCGATGTCGCTGCCGAGCGCGCCGTGGCGCATCCGGTCTCCCACCTTCGCGACCGCGGCCGCGTTGGGGCTCCTCGAACCCGGATTGACCTACTCGTTCGCGCTGGTGGGTCTCTCGCTCACCACGGCCGGCAATGCCTCGATCATCGCGGCATCGGAACCCCTGATGATCGTCCTGGCCAACTGGCTCGTCTTCCGCCGCGTGCCCTCACGCGCACTGCTGTTCTGTACGGGCGGGGCCGTGCTCGGAATTCTGCTCGTCTCCGGACAGGCCTGGTCCGGCGGCAAGGGGTCCGACGTCGTCGGCGTCCTGCTGATTGTGGTGAGTACGTCCTTCGCCGCCCTCTAGGTCGTGCTGTCGTCGAGGGTCGCCGCCGTCTTCCCCGCCTCGTCTCTCGCGGCCGGTCAACAGGTCATCGGCTTCATCTTCGCGTCGGCCGTGTTCGGCCTCGTCGAGCGCTTCGGCTTCGAGCATCAGGACTGGGCCGCGACGCCCGCGTCGCACCTCGCCTACGCGGCGTTCTCGGGTGTCGTGCAGTATGCCTTGGCGTTCTGGCTCTACCTCATCGGCCTGAGACACACGAGCGCGAACAGCGCCGGGCTCTGGCTGGCCCTGACGCCGATCTTCGGCCTGGCCGGCGCCTGGCTCTGGCTGGGCGAGGTTCCCGCCCAGACGGCCCTGCTGGGAACGGTGCTCATCGTGGGAGCGGTGTCGGTCCACCAGCGCTATCCAGAGCGCGACTGACCTGAAGGGACGCGCGCGATCGCGGGCTCACGTCCCGTCCGCCAGCATGGCATCGGCGAGCCGGCGCCCGGACAGCCACGCGGCTTCGACGCGAGGGCCGAGCAGCCAGTCTCCGCAGGCCCCGAGCCCGCGTTCCGCGTCCCACAGGGCATCCCGGCCGAGGGTCCCGGAGCGGGCGTAGCGCCAGCGGTGCGCCGCGGCATGGACCGGCTCTGGCAGCGGCGAGCCCGCCGCGTCGCCGAGGGCGGACAGCAGCCGCGGCAACACGGCGTCGGGCGTCTCCTCGAGATGCCGGCGCGACCAGTCCGGCGACGCCTGCACGACCCAGGATTCAGGACCGTCGCGCCCCGGCTTGGCCGAGTTTCGGGCCGCCCAGCCGATGGGGCCGGCCCGCTTCACCACGTCCTCGGGGATGGCCAGGCGTGCGGGGAAGCTCGCCATCACGGTCCAGCACGGGTCGGAGGGCGTGGCGGCGGCCAGAGCCGCCATGTCGGCCGCCACGGGCCGCAGCAGTGCGGCGGCCTGTTCGGCCGGCAGCGCCACGACCAGGCGGTCGAACAGACCCATCCCGGTGCCGGCCTCGGCTCCGACGAGGCGCCAGCCTGCGCCCTCGCGCGCGATCGCGTCGACGTGGCACTGAAGGGCGATGTCACGCTCCGCCGCGAGCGCCCGCGCGGGGGCGTTCATGCCCGGCACGCCCACCCAGGCATCCTCGCCCGCCGCCGGCCAGGGCGCCACGAGGCCTCTCCGCCCCCACTCCGCGACCTGTCGCCGGAACGCTTCGTCCCGTGCGGTGAAATATTGCGCGCCGTGGTCGAAGCCCACCGGCCCGAGCACCGTCTCGGCGCGTCGCGTCGACAGCCGGCCTCCGGCGGAGCGCCCCTTGTCGACGAGCGACACCGCGATGCCGGCCTCGGCGAGACGCGCCGCGCAGCTCAGCCCGGCCATGCCGGCCCCGACGATCCCGATCCTCACGCTACCCCTCCTGCCACCCAATCGGAACGGCTACGCGCGGCCACGCCGCGCTCGGGCCGGGCGGACGAGGTGCCGGACCGCGTTGGTGAGCTCGCGATGGCGGCGCGAAACCTCCGCGACTTCGCGGTCGACGCCGAGGCGCCAGGCGAGGTCGAGCCGGTCCGGTTCCCGCCCCAGGCTCTCGAACAGGGCAGCCTGGGCCTCGACATCGGCCGTGTCCCTGGCGAGGCCGCGCTCGACGATGCCATCGGCCTGCCGGCGGATGGCCTGGGCCAGTTCGTGAAGCGGCAGTTCGGGATGGTATTGCACACCCCAGAACGTGCCGGCATCGAAGCGGATCTCGGCCGCCTGGACCGGCGACGCGCCGTTGCCGGCGAGCCGCAGGGCGCCTTCCGGCGGCAGCGATTCCACCTCGTCGCCGTGGACGGCGGGCGCGTCGAAGGCGGCGGGCCGGCCATCGAGCAGCGGATGGCGGGCGCCCTCCGCGGTCGGCACGATGCGACGGGCGAGCCCGATCTCGTGGCCGTCCGGGTTGCGGCGCACGCTGCCGCCGGCCGCCACGACGGCGAGGTGGAGCCCCGCGCAGGATCCGAAGCTCGGGGTCCCGGAGGCGAAGACGGCGCGCATGAAGTCGACGTTGGCCCGCACGGCATGGTCGTCGTGGTAGACGTGGAGCGGCGAGCCGGCCAGGAACACGCCGTCGTAGTCGCCGAGGGCCGCGGGCGGGCGGCCCGCCTCGGCAGGCCTGTGCAGGTCGATGTCGGCATCGGGGACGATGGACCGCAGCGTATCGACGTAGGTCTCGCCGTTGCTCCGGCCCGTCGCATCGCGTCGCGCATCGCGAGCGGACCTCGGCTCGCTTTCCGCGACCAATAACTTCAATCCGTCACCCAAGAGCGGTCCGTCCCTGCACGATTGCGCGCCGGCCCTCCGGCGCCGGGGCCTGAGATAGGGGGCGCGAGCGCCTGGCACGATGGCCGGAGCCTGCGGCATCGCAGCAACCGGCCGGCCTTCCAACCCAGGCGTGCGGGACCGCCGCGGAAAGGTGGATGAAACTTCATCGGGCCGGGCCCGAGACTGGATTCACGATGTCTGTCAACGAGATGCGAGACCATTGCCCGCCCGCGGCCGCGCCCGGCGCGCCGTCGGGCCAGAACCGCACGGGGCGTTTCGGCGTTGCTTTGTCGCAGTGCAGCGCAGATCCTCGTATCAACCCCGCGCCGCGGCCGTCCCGTTCCCGATCCGGAGACTTCCATGTCCGATCCGCATGCCGCCCACTCGCCGTCGAGCGAGGATCCCGTCGAGCGCCTGTTCGACGGCATCCGGGAGTTCCGCGACCATGTCTTCCCCGAGCGCCGGGAACGGTTCGAGGAACTCGCCAAGGGCCAGAACCCCCGCATCCTGTTCATCACCTGCGCCGACAGCCGCGTCGTGCCGGAGATGATCACGCAGACCGAGCCCGGCGAACTCTTCGTGTGCCGCAACATCGGCAACATCGTGCCGGCCTACGGCGAGATGATGGGGGGCGTGTCGGCCGTCGTCGAATATGCGGTGGTGGCGCTCGGCGTCACCGATATCGTGGTCTGCGGCCACTCGAATTGCGGCGCCATGGCGGGCCTGATCCGCGACCCCGCCAAGCTCGACGACATGCCGACCGTCCGCTCCTGGCTGCGCAACGCCCACGCGGCCCGGTCCGTGGTGGAGGTGCTGCATCCCGAACTCGAGGGCGACGCCAAGATCCAGGCGCTGGTCGAGCAGAACGTCGTCACCCAGATCCAGCATCTCGGCACCCACCCGGCCGTCGCGGCGGGCGTCGCGAGCGGCAGGCTCGAACTGCACGGCTGGGTCTACGACATCGAGACCGGCGCCATCAGCCTCCACGACGCGGCCCAGGGCAAGATGGTGCCCTTCGAGGAAAGCCAGGGCCTCAGGCGCAAGGCGACCGCCTGATGGTGGTCGTCGACCGGTTCCGCATCACCGACACGCTCCGCGAGGTCTGGCGCCCGCTGGTGGCGCTGTTCGTGCTCGATACGCTCGTCACGATCGCCTATGTGGGCCTCGGCTGGACCTGGATCGTGCCGGCCGGTCTCCCCCTGCCGCTGCTGGGGACCGGCCTCGCCGTATTCCTTGGCGTGCGCAACAACACCGCCTATGCGCGCTGGTGGGAGGCCCGGACGCTGTGGGGCTCGGTGCTGAACAATTCCCGCTCGTTCGCCCGGGGCCTGACGCTGCTCGTCGTGCCGCCCGACGCCGAACTGCGGCGCTACTACCTCGTGCTTCACCAGATCGCCTGGGCCCATGCCCTGCGCTGCTTCATGCGGCGCGAGGACCCCACGCAGGACATCGCGCCCTTCCTGTCGCCGGAGGCGGTGGCACGCGTCACCGCGGCCGCGAACCCGCCCTTCGCCATCCAGCGCGAGATGGCGGAACAGCTCCTGACGGCACGACGGGAGGGGTGGCTCGACAGTGTCGAGGCCTCGGCGCTCAACACGACGCTGACGGCGCTGACCGACGCGCAGGGCGGGCTGGAGCGCATCCGCAACACGCCCATGCCGCAGCAGTACGCGGCCTTCTCGCGCGTGTTCGTGTCGGCCTATTGCCTCATGCTGCCCTTCGGCATCGTCCCGGACCTCAACTTCCTGACCCCGCTCGGCTCGGCGGTGATCGGCTTCGTGTTCCTGGCGCTCGACGAATCCGGCCGGCACCTCGAAGACCCGTTCCTGCGCTCGATCTACGACGTGCCGATGAGCGCCATCACCCGCACGGTGGAGATCGACCTGCGCCAGGCGGTGGGCGACAAGAACGTGCCGCCGCCGCTCCATCCCGTGAAGGGCGTGCTGCGCTGAGACCCCAGGGCCCGGGCGGCGGCCGCTTGACGGGGCGGCCCGCCCGCCCGCAAGGACCACCGGCGCGGCCCGGCGCGGCCGTCCTCGCGAGGCGTCATCAGTGACCACGGTTCTCGACCGCTACCGCGCCCGCGTGGCGCGGGGCGACCTCCAGCAGGACGCCGCCCAGGAGGCGGTGGCCGAAAAGCTCGACGCGCTCGCCGAAGCGCTGGCGGCCGGCGAGGCGGACAGGCCTTCGCTGCTCGGCCGGCTCTTCGGATCGAAGCCGGACGAGCCGCCGCGCGGCCTCTACATCGTCGGCGACGTCGGGCGCGGCAAGACCATGCTGATGGACCTGTTCCACGAGGGCGCGGCGATCGAGCCCAAGCGCCGCGTCCACTTCCACGCCTTCATGGCCGACGTCCACGCCCGCATCCACGCCTGGCGGGAGCTCCGCAAACGCGGCGCCGTGAAGGGCGACGACCCGATCCCGCCCGTGGCGGCCGCCCTCGCGGCCGAAGCCAAGCTGCTGTGCTTCGACGAGTTCGCCGTGACCGATATCGCCGACGCCATGATCCTCGGCCGGCTCTTCACGGCGCTCTTCGCCGACCGGATCGTCGTGGTGGCGACCTCCAACGTCGAGCCCGAGAACCTCTATCGCGACGGGCTGAACCGCACGCTGTTCCTGCCCTTCATCGAACTGCTGCGGCACAGGATGGAGACGGTGAGGCTCGATGCCGCGCAGGACTTCCGCTACGCCAAGCTGACCGAAGCCGCGACCTGGTTCACCCCCGCCGATGCCGCCGCCGCGGCGGCGCTGGACCGGGCCTTCCTCAGCCTCACCGGCCAGGCCCACGGGGCGCCGGAGCGGCTGCCGCTGCTCGGGCGCGAGATCCTGGTGCCGGAGGCCGTGGGCGACGTCGCCCGCTTCCCCTTCGCGGCCCTGTGCGAGGCACCGCTCGGCTCGGTCGACTTCCTCGCCATCGCGCGCCACTACGGCACCGTGCTGGTGGACGGCATCAGGGTGATGGGGGCGGACGAGCGCAACGTCGTGAAGCGCTTCATCAACCTCGTCGACACGCTCTACGACGAACAGGTCAAGCTCATCGCCTCCGCGGCCGCCGAACCCGACCGCCTCTACGACGCGCCGGACGGCCGCGAGGTCTTCGAGTTCCGCCGCACCGTGTCGCGCCTCGTCGAGATGCGCTCGGAGCAGTATCTGGCCCTGCCGCACGGGCACGGGCGGCCCTCGGCCGACACGGGCGGGATCGTCGAGACGTGAGCGATCCGCAGCCTCAGGACCGGGTCAGGCGCCAGCTCCTGACCTCGAACGGCCCGAGCCGCGGCGAGCGCGCGAAAGGTCTTTCGAGGATGTCCACCGTCTCGCCCACGGTCCAGCCATCCGGGACGCTCAGGCCGAAGGGCCCGCGCGCGCCCGCCGGTTCGTACACGCGGAAGACGAGGTCGCCGCCATCCTCGGCGGGTTTCAGGCCGGCGAGGCCGACGGGCAGGCCCGTCACGGCGAGCGGGGTGTGGAGGCCGGGGGCGACGCCCGTCGCCCGGACGGCCAGGAGCGGCTGGTTCAAGTCCGCGGCTTCCTCGCGCACGCCACCCGAGATCCAGTCGCCGGCATGCGGAAAGATCGCATAGGTGAAGGCCTGCGCGCCTTCGTCGGCGAGCGGATCGGGATAGATGGGCGCGCGCAGCAGGGACAGGCCCAACAGGTTGCCGCGAACGCTGTGGCCGTATTTGGCCGTGTTCAGCAGGGCGACGCCGTAGCCGGGCTCCGACAGGTCGACGAAGCGATGCGCCGCGCCCTCGAACTGGGCCTCCTGCCAGGACGTGTTGTCGTGCGTCGGCCGGTGCACCACGCCGAAGGCGCATTCGAAGGTCGCCGTCTCGGACCGCACCGCGACCGGCACCAAGGCGCGCAGCAGCACGCGCCGGTCGTGCCAATCGAGCTCCGTGACGATCTCGAGGCGGGGGCTGTCGGCCCAGAGCCGCAGGGTCTGGACGATCGTCGACTCCCGGAAGCGGCGCGTGATCCGGATGGCGGCGCGATGCGGCCCGGCCTCGATGCAGGCGATCGCCTCGACGTCGGTGAGCTCGATCCCCTTGGCGGTGTGGTCGTCCTCGATGTCCCAGGCGTCCCAGTTGCGCGGCTTGTCCATCGGATAGGCCCAGAGCTGGTTGCCGCGCTCCGCCAGGACCTCGCGATCGTGGCGTTTGTCGTAGAACCGCGTCACCGTGCCGTCGCGGCCGATCTCGACCAGCACCGCATGGTTTTCGAGCCGCCCGGCATCGGCCGACAGGCCGGCGGGCGGCTCGAGGGCGCCGCGATCGACGACGGCGATGCCGAGCGGCGGCACCGTGACGGAGGCCACGACCGGCATGCCCTCATGCTCCAGGCGCAGGGCGCGGGCATGGAGGTCGGGGTTGGCGAGGACCAGCGCGTCGGTCAGCGGTCCCTTCGGCACCAGGGCGGCGATGCTCTCCATCGCGGCCCTCTGCACGTCGAGACCGGCGTCCCGCGATGCCGCCAGTTCGCGCTCGGCATCCTCGTAGATCTCGCGGATGCCCGAACCCGGCAGGATGTCGTGGAACTCGTTCTTGAGGACACGACGCCAGTGGGTTTCGAGGCTGCCCGGGTGGGGCCCGCCGAGGAGCCTCGCCAGGGACGCGACCGTCTCGGCCGTGATCAGCGCCCGCTCGGCCTCGCGGTGCAGGCGCTTGGTGTGGCCCTGCGTGGTCAGCGTCGCGCGGTGCAGTTCGAGGTAGATTTCCCCGACCCAGACCGGAACCGCCCTGGTGGCGGCGGTGTCGTGCAGGCGGGCGAAGAACGCGTCCACCCGCGCCGGGCGCAGGCGGGGCACGGCGGGAAAATCGGCGAGCTGCGCCTGCCGCTCGAGCATCTCGGGCGTCACCCCGCCGCCCCCGTCGCCGTAGCCGACGCAGAGCAGGCTCTCGTCGTGCAGCACCTTGCCGCGGAAGTTGCGCCAGGTGGCGATCACGGCCTCGGGTTCGGTCGTGCCGTTGTAGCCCCTCACGGGGTTGTCGAACGTGTGGGCCAGCACCCGGCTGCCGTCGAGCCCTTCCCACCAGAACAGGTCGTGCGGGAATCGGTTGGTCTCCGACCAGTTCACCTTGATGGTGAAGAACGAGTCCATGCCGCCCTGCCGCAGCAGCTGCGGCAGGGCGGCCGAGAAGCCGAAGCAGTCGGGCAGCCAGCACACCCGATGCTGCAGGCCGAAGGTGCGTTGGAAGTAACGCTGGCCATAGAGGATCTGGCGCACGAAGCTTTCGCCCGTCGGCATGTTGGTGTCGGGCTCGACCCACATGCCACCCAGCGTTTCCCAACGGCCACGCTCGACCTCGCGTTTGATGGCGGCGAAGAGTTCGGGATCGTCCCGCTCGATCTGGTCGTAATAGGCCGCGGTCGATTGGTTGAAGACGAAGTCCGGCACCTGCTCCATGAGCCTCAGTGCCGTGTGAAAGGTGCGGCGCATCTTGCGCCGCGTCTCGTCGTAGGGCCAGAGCCAGGCGAGGTCGATGTGGGCATGCCCCGTGACCGCGATGGCGCCCTGCTGGGGATAGAGCTGCTTCAGCCGGCGCAGTTCCGTGACGAGGTCGTCGTGGGCCGTGACGGCGCTGGCCCGCTCGTCCTGGCGCAGGGCGCCCGGGTCGGGCTTCAGCGGCGGCAGTTGCCAGATCCGCTGCTGGGCGGGCGCCGACGCCGTGCGGGCGACGTAATCCTCGGTCCCAGACGGCCAATCGAGCGCCGCCAGGGTGCGTTCGCCCGCCGCGACGAGGTGGGGGACGACCTCGTGCGCCCCCAGCATCGTGGCGGCCTCCCTGACCTGGCGCAGCAGCAGGGCGAGGCGGTGCACGTCCCGGTCGACCCAGATCAGGCGCGCCACGACGAGGCGCGGCTCCCGGACCGGCTCGCCGAACGGCAGCCGCGCGACGCTCTCGGTCGCGATGCCGAAACGGGCGCCCGGCACCTTGAACTCCTGGTGGAAGGGGTCGAGCCCCATCCGCTGGGGCGCCTCGCCCGGCACCGTGAGGGTGAGCAGGCTTTCGCCGCCCACGTCGAGGTGGAGCCGCGTGTCGGGGAGCGGCCAATGGTCGGGGACGGTGGCTTCCGCCTCGAGGTGCACGGTGCCGTCCCGCCGCGGCCAGGCGCCGCCCGCCGCGATCGGCTGGCCCTCGAAGCTCCAGCCCCGGACCGGCCGGGACTCCCGCTCGCGCCAATGGTCGAGTTCGGCGATGCGGACATCAAGGCGGGCGAGCCGCTGCTCGATCGACAGGGACATGGAGGCGGTTCCTGGAGGTGGGGCGGGGATCGGAGCTCAGCCCTTGACGGCACCGGCCGTCAGCGCGCCCACGACGAGGCGTTGCAGGATGAGGAAGGCGATGATGGCCGGGCCGACGGCCACGAGGCACGCGGCGGCGAGGAGCTGGGTGGAGGACGAATTGGAGGTGCCGGCGAAATTGTAGATCGCGACCGCGATCGGCAATTGGCTCGTCTTGGTCAGCAGCAGGAACGGGATGAGGAACTGCGACCAGTTCAGGATGACGTCGAGGATGAAGGCCGAGGCGATGCCGGGCGAGGAGAGCGGCAGGATGATGTGCCAGAACACGCCGAACCGGCCGCAGCCGTCCATGGCGGCGGCCTGGTCGAGCTCGCGGGGCACGCCGTCCATCGCGCCCTTGATCAGCCACACCGAGAGCGGTGCCCCGACGGCGACCAGCACCATGGTGACGCCGAAATGGGTCTCCGTCAGCCCGAGGGCGCTCATGTAATGGTAGAGCGGGACCATGATGACGAGCGGCGACACCATCTGGACGGCGAGGATGCCCATCAGGACGGTGCCCTTGCCGGGGAAGACGTCGCGCGAGAGCGCGTAGGCGGCCGGCGCCGCCACCAGGAGACAGCCGAGGCCGCCCAGGGCCGACAGCTTGAGGCCGTTCCACAGGTCATTGAGGAAGTCGCCATCGCCCAGGATCGTCGAGAAGTTGGCGAGGGTCGGATGGTTCGGGATGAAGCGGCTCGCTCCGAGGTAGATCTCCTGCCGGGTCCTCAGGGCGAGGCTCACGAGCCACACCAGCGGCGTCACGAAGAAGAGCGCGGTCGCGATCGCCCCCGCGTAGGTGGCGGCATCGGCGAGGCGGCGTTTCCCGGCCCTGGAGGTCATCGGCGCGCGTCCTCGCGCGGCAGGAAAGCCGCATAGGCCAGGGCCAGGAGCAGGCTGATGACCAGCATCAGGAGCGACAGCACGCTGCCGCCGGCGAGGTCGTAGTTGCGGAACACCGTGTTGAAGGTGAAGAGCGACAGCACCTCGGTGGCGCGCCCGGGGCCGCCGCCCGTGAGCGAGATGATGGCGTCGAAGATGTTGAGCGTCTGGATGGTGGTCAGGATGCCGTTGACCAGCAGCGCGGGCCGCAGCAGCGGCAGCGTGATGTAGACGAAGCGCTGGAGAGCGGTCGCGCCGTCCATCTGGGCGGCCTCGTAGAGCGTCGGGTCGAGGGCCTTCAGGGCGGCGTAGAGCACGATCATCGAGAAGGCGGTGCCCCGCCAGACGTTGGAGACGACGGCCGACACCATCGCGATGTCGGGATCGGACAGCCAGGCGACCGGCGGGACGTGGAACTGCCGCAGGAAGCTGTTGATCGCCCCGAAGGGGGCCTCGCTGAACAGCAATTGCCAGATGATGCCGTTGGCGATGCCGGGCACGACCCAGGCGACGAGCACGAGCGTGCGCAGCGCCGTCATGCCGGGGAGCCTGCGCCGCTCGCCGCGCAGCACCAGCATGGCGATGGCGAGCCCGAGCACCTGTTGGCCGACCACGCTGGCGCCGGTGAAGACCAAGGTGGTCCGCAGGATGGCGGGGAGATCGGCGTGCCCGAGCATCGCCCGCGCACTCGCCAGCGTGTAATGCTCGCTCCTGTCCAGCAGCGTCGCGTCGGTGAAGGCGAGCCGCGCGGCATCGAGGATGGGGACGAGGTAGAACACGCCCAGGACCAGCAGCAACGGCACCAGCCAGGGCAGCGTCCGCGGTCGTGCCGGCCGCCGGGCGCCCGCGAAGGCCGGACGGTGCTGCGCGAGGGCGGCATCGCGGCCCGCCGTCACGGCGACGTCCCCTGCCGCGAGCGCGCCGCGGCGGGGCGCGGCAACATGCCAGGCCCCGTGATCACAGGCGGCGGTAGGCTGCCTGGACGGCGGTGTCGGCGGCGTCGAGCGCCGCCTCCGGGGACTTGGCGCCGGACAGGACATCGCCCATCAGGATCTGGATCTGGTTCGAGATCTCGGGATAGACCGGCACGCCGGGACGGGCATGTCCATGCACCAGCGCGGCCGCGAAGGTCTTGTTGGCCTGGCTCTTGAACACGTCGATCGTGTCGTAGAGGGCCTTCGATGTCGGCAACTGCTGCTGCAGGGCATTGCCGGGGCCCGAGAACACCTCCTTCACGACGGCGGCACAGAGGGCGACCTTTTCGGGATCGGTGCTGAAGGCGCCGACGGCCCAGCCGCCCGTCCCGGTGGCCCTGTCGTCCCGGGTCGGTCCGGGGATCTCGGAGAAGGCCCATTTGGCGAACTCCTCCGGCTCCAGGGTGGACTTCAACTGGCCGTACTGCCAGTTGCCGCCGATGAAGAGCGCTGTCGTGCCGGCGGCGGCGGCGGCGTTCAGTTCGTCGTAGGTCCCGATGGTGATCACCCGTTTCGGCGCCGCGCCCGACGTCACGAGGTGCTGGTAGTACCGCACGGCCTTGAGGAACTTCTCGCGGTTCTCGCCCTCGGCGAAGACCGGCCGGCCGGCCTCGTCGACCAGGCGTCCGCCCTGGGACCAGAAGTTCGCCAGCCAATCGAACGTCGTGCCCTCCCACCGTCCGCCGTTGAACAGCAGGCCTTCCAGGCCCTTGGCCTTCGAGGCAAGGCCGGCCGCCTCGACCTCCGCCCAGGTCGCGGGAGCCTCCGGCACGATCGCGGTGTTGCGGTAGAGGACGCGCAGATCGGTCTCCCACCACCAGGCATAGACCCGCCCGTCCGGCCCGGTGATGCCCTGGCGCACGAAGGGGAACAGGCCGGCGATCTCGTCCTTGGAGAAGAAGCCGTCGAGCGGCTGGAGGACCTTGGCTTTCATGAACAGCGGCAGCGTGAAGGAATCGACCGCCGCGCAATCGGGCCCCTGATGCGCCAGCAGCTGCTCGAGCATGCGCGCCTGTTCCTGGCCCGTGTTGTCCGACATGCGCTGCAGTTCGATGCGCCAATCGGGATGCTTCCTGATGAGGGCGACCAGGAGCTTCTGGTAGCCCTCGGCCCAGGCCGGATCCGTGCTGCCCGGACCGTCGTTGGTGAGCCGCAGGGTCATCACCTTGGGGGCATCCGCCTTGCCGATGCGGTCCTTGGACAGGAGATCCTCGGCTCGCACCGCTTGGCCGGCGCAGACGATCGCCGAAGCCAGCAGCAAACATGCCAGGCGCGAAACCATAGGCGATCCTCCGAGGGGCGGTCCGATCCGCGGGCCGCAGTCGACGCAGCCCGGTGACGCATGTTGATCCGCGTCGCATTCGAGTAGACCACCGTACAGATGTCGCCTCAAGTCCCAAAATGGCGCTTCGACGCGATCCTGTAAGGAGCACGACGGCATTACACATTGCAATATTTACCAGACATGGTTTGGGATTGACCTAGAGATCGATGGAGACTTCCAAGACGCCAGGAGATCGCGCCCTGTCATGACGACGGATCGGAACGACAGGGAGCCGTGGGCCGGCAGAAACGCCCCCGTCGACCACGCTGTCTATGCGCCTTAGCAGGCGTGCCGCCGACGGCGGCCCTAACGTCATCGACGATCGGCGCCCCCGGCCGCCGCGCCGGTGTTACGGGCAGTCCGTCCGTCGCCTGTCCCGTCGCCCGGAGCCTCGCGCCAGCGGGACGCCCTTCTCGGCCCCGGAACCGCGAGGCTCGGCCGCGCGGGCGGGCTTGCCTTTTGGCCTGCGGTGCCGCTCATGCGGCGCGACGGAGCGAGGAGAGACGCGATGCGGCGGGCCAGTGTTGAGCGCAAGACCAGCGAGACGGCGATCCGCGTCGAGGTCGATCTCGACGGCACCGGCCAGGCCGAGATCAGCACCGGGGTCGGCTTCTTCGACCACATGCTCGACCAGATCGCCCGCCATGCCCTGTTCGACCTCAAGGTCGAGGCCCAGGGCGATCTCCATATCGACGACCACCACACGGTGGAGGATACCGGGATCGCGCTCGGCCAGGCCATCGCCCAGGCGCTCGGCGACAAGCGCGGCATCTGGCGCTATGCCGATTGCCACCTCGCCATGGACGAGTGCCTGACCCGGGTGGCGCTGGACTTCTCGGGCCGGCCCTTCCTGGTGTTCCGGACGGAGTTCCACACCGGCAAGATCGGCACCTTCGACACGCAGCTCGTGCGCGAGTTCTTCCAGGCGCTGGCGATTCACGCGGCCATGACGCTGCATGTCGAGACGCTCTACGGCCTGAACGACCATCACATGGCGGAGAGCTGCTTCAAGGGCGTGGCCCGGGCGATGCGCCAGGCGGTCTCGATCGACGAGCGCACCCGCGACCGGATCCCCTCCACCAAGGGCACGCTGGGCGGCTGATCGGCCCCCGGCCCCGGACAACAAAAAGCCTCCGGACAGGGTCCGAAGGCGCGTCGTTCAGGATGGAAATGGTGGGCGGTACAGGGTTTGAACCTGTGACCCCTGCGATGTCAACACAGTGCTCTACCGCTGAGCTAACCGCCCGGTGGGGCTGTGTTTAGCCGCCGGGGTGGGGGGACGCAAGCGGAAAATCCCGCGGCCGCGGCCCCGGGCTTCAGCGCCCCAGCAGGGCCCGGAACAGGTCGTCCTCGCAGGCCGCGCCGATCATGCGGCCATCGCCGTCGAGCACCACGAGCCCGGCCGCGCCGCGCCGCCGCAGGCCCACGGCGGCCTTGAGGGCGAGGCCGGCCGGCACCGTCACGACGGCACCGGCGATGTCGGCCGCCTCGTCGGTGTCGGCATGGGCGAGCAACCGCAGCGGACCCGCCGCGCCATGCGCCGCATGGGGGCGCTCGCCGGCCGCCGTCACCCGCAGCCCGGGCCCGACCAGGACGTCGCCGTCCTGGCGGGCGAGGCCGTCGACCGGCACCATGAAGGTGTCGGCCTTCAGCGCGTCGAGCGGGTTCATGTGGCGGACGAAATCGGTCACGTAGCGGTCGGCGGGGCGCAGCACGATGTCGGCCACGGTGCCGGCCTGCACGATGCGCCCCCCCTCCATGATGACGATGCGGTTGCCGAGCTTGGCGGCCTCGTCGAGGTCGTGGGAGACGAAGAGGATGGTCTTCTTCAGCCGCGCCTGCAGCGCCAGCAGTTCGTCCTGCAGGCGGCTGCGGATGAGCGGGTCGAGCGCCGAGAACGGCTCGTCCATCAAGAGGATGTCGGCGTCGGTGGCGAAGGCGCGGGCGAGGCCGACGCGCTGCTGCATGCCGCCCGACAGCTCGTGGGCGTGCTTGTCGGCCCAGCGTTCGAGGCCCACCATGGCGAGCTTCTCGTCGACGATGCGCTCCCGCGCCCGCCGGCCGAGGCCGCGCAATTCGAGCCCCATCCCGACATTGTCGCGCACGCTGCGCCAGGGCAGCAGCGCGAACTGCTGGAACACCATGGCGACCCCGCCCGAGCGCAGGTCGCGCAGCGTGGCGCCATCGCAGGCGCAGACGTCGACGGCGCGCCCGCGGTGGCTGACCGTGACGCCGCCCCGGGCCGGGCGGACGAGGCGGTTGACGGCGCGCAGCAGGGTCGACTTGCCCGAGCCCGACAGGCCCATGAGCACGCAGATCTCGCCGGGCTGGACCGCGAGGCTGGCCCCCGCGACGCCGATCACGTGGCCGGTGGCGGCGAGGATCTCGTCGCGGCTGCGCCCCTCGTCGAGGAGCGCCAGGGCGCGGGCCGGCCTGGGCCCGAAGACGATGTCGACGGCGCGGAAGTCGACGGCGGGCAGCGCGGCCGCACCCGTCATCGCGCCTGAGCCCCGGCGGCGGGGCGGCGGAACAGCCGGTCGAGCAGGACGGCGACGAGGACGATGGCGATGCCGGCCTCGAACCCCATGGCGGGGCGGACCTGGTTCAGCGAGCGCAGCACCGGCACGCCGAGCCCGCCCGAACCCACCATGGTGGCGATGACCGACATCGACAGGGCCAGCATGATGGCCTGCGTGAGACCTTCCATGATGGCCGGCAGGGCGTGGGGCAGTTCCACCTTGCGCAGGAGCTGCCAGGCGGTGGCGCCGAAGGCTTCGCCGGCTTCCCGCAGCGGCAGCGGCACCGAGGCGATGCCGAGCTGGGTCATGCGGATCGGCGCCGGCACCGAGAAGATCACGGTGGCGATGATGCCGGGCACGACGCCCAGGCCGAAGAGCGACAGCATGGGGATGAGGTAGACGAAGGTCGGCAGCGTCTGCATGAGGTCCAGGATGGGGCGCAGCACCTTGGCGAGCGGCGGCGAGTGGCCCGCCAGGATGCCGACCGGCACGCCGATCAGCATGGCGGCGGCCGTGGCGTAGAAGGTGATGACCAGCGTCGTCACCGTCTCGCGCCAATAGCCCTGGTTGAGGATGAACAGCAGGGCCAGGAGCGCGAAGAGCGCCAGCGGCCAGGAGCGGCGCAGCGCATAGGCGAGCGCCGCGACGAGGATGCAGAACAGCGGCGGCGGCAGCAGGTCGAGCGCGCCGACGCTGTGGTCGATGAGGAAGCTCAGCCCGTCCGAGATGCGGTCGAAGAGCAGGCCGGAGCCGTTCTTCAAGGCCTCCATCCCGGCGTTGAGCCAGGGCCCGATGGGGATCTTGTGGGCCGTGACGAGGCCGGTGACGGAGTCCATCGGGCCGCTCCCGCGCCGGCCGCTAGAGGCCGAGGCTCGCCTTGACGGCCGGCAGGCCCGGCTGCCCGTCGAGCGTCGTCACGCCGGCCAGCCAGCCGTCCAGCACGGCGGGGTTGGCCTTCAGCCAGTCCGCCGCGGCCTTGTCGGGATCCTGGTTGTCGAACAGGATGGAGCCCATGATGGTGTTCTCCATGGGCAGGGAGAACTTGAGCTGGTCGAGGAAGTGCCCGAGGTTGGGGCAATCGGTGCGCAGGCCCGCCCGCACGTTGGTGAGGACGGTGGCGCCGCCATAGTCCGGGCCGAACACGTCGTCGCCGCCCGACAGGTAGTCGAGCTTGAACTTGGTGTTCATCGGATGGGGCTCCCAGCCGAGGAACACGATCGGCTCGTGCCGCTTCACGGCCCGTTCCACCTGGGAGAGCATGCCCTGCTCGCTCGATTCGACGACGTCGAAGCCCTTCAGCCCGAACTTGTCGTCCTTGACCATGCCGAGGATGAGCCGGTTGCCGTCGTTGCCGGGCTCGATGCCGTAGATCTTGCCGCCGAGCTGGTCCTTGAACTTGGCGATGTCGGCGAAGCTCTTGAGGCCGGCCGCGTAGGTGTAGTCCGGGACCGCCAGGGTGTATTTGGCCCCGGTGAGGTTGGTGCCGACCACGTCGACGGTATGGTCGTCGACGTAGGGCTTCCGGTCCGCCTCCATCGTGGGCATCCAGTTGCCGAGGAAGACGTCGACCTGCTTGGCGTGCAGCGACTGATAGGTGACCGGCACCGAGAGCACGTCCGTATGGGGCGCATAGCCGAGGCCCTTGAGCACCGCCGAGGTCGTGGCCGTGGTGGCGGTGATGTCGGTCCAGCCGACGTCCGAGAACTTCACCGCCTTGCAGGAGGGCGGGTCGCCGGCCGCGAGCGCGCCGCCGCCCGTCAGGAGAAGCGCCACGATCGTCCTCGACAAGATGCTCCGCATGGATCCCTCCCTTGCGTTCCTGATGAACGCTTTTGCAAAAGCTAGACCAGAGCCGCAGCGCGCGCGAGGGCAAATGAGCGCTCGCGCGGCCCGCGGGTCGGCGGGCGCGACGGTGTCGCCGGCCGCCGTCACGCCGGGGCGGGTGCCGGCCGAGCCCGCGGCCCCAGGCTGCGGCCCGTCATGCGCCGGTAGAGGGGCACCTCGACGGCGTGGTGCAGCACGAGCGCGGCCGCGACCGCAGCCCCGATGAGGACCACGAAATAGGCGCTCGCGCCCACCGCTCCGGCGGGAAACAACGGCAGGACCTCGCGCGCCAGGAGGCCGAACAGGAGGTAATGCACGAGGTAGAGGGCGAAGGAGGCGTCCCCGAGCCGCCGGAGTGCCCGTTGGACGGGGCCGTCGCGGGGCGCCGCGACGAGCGCGCCGCCCGCCACGACGGCGGCGGCCGGAAGGCCCCAGACGAGGCCCCGCCAGGCCCACCAGGCGCTCCAGTCGAGGCTCGCGAGCCCGATGCCGGCGAGGCCGCCCGCCACCAGCACGGCCGCGACGCGCCGGGACACCCGCCGTCCCGCCAGGAAGAGCTCCGCGAGGGCGAGACCCGCCACGAATTCGAACAGCTGCGAGGTCGCCAGGGCCGAGGCCGCGCGCGGCACCCAGCCGAGCGTGCCGGCGGCGGCATAGAGGCTCAGCAGCACCGCCAGGAGCCCGACCGCCACCCGCCGGCGCAGCGGCAGGACGAGCGCGAAGGCGAGATAGAAGAACATCTCGAATTCCAGCGTCCAGCCCGGCGGCAGGAGCGGCGTCGCGCCCGGCCCGCCGGGGACGAACCCGAGCGACAGCGCGGTCTTGCGTTCGAGGCCGTGAAGGTCGTACGGGGGCAGCCCGTAGCCGAACGTGTAGGCGGCATAGGCCAAAGTCAGGAGCCAGTAGAGGGGAACGATCCTGGCGACGCGCCGGCGCAGGAAGGGCAGGACCGAGGACGCGCGCCCGAACATCGGGGCCGAGGCGGAGGCCATGACGAAGCCCGAGACGACGAAGAACACGTCGACGCCCGCAGCGCCCGCCAGCAGGTCCGGCAGCGGCAGCGGCGCGTGGCGCCAGGTGAGTTCCTGCTGGGCATGGAAGGCGACGACCGCCAGGGCCGCCACGCCGCGCATCGCCTGGATGGTGCCGATCTGCCGCATCGCGTCCCTGCCGGGCCCGCCCACCCATCGGGATGTGGGTCACGGGGCGCGGCGCGGTCTCGTGCCGTCTAAGCAGCGTTCCGGGGCGAAATCCACCATCGATTGCGGGCGCCGACGCGGGGCGCCTCCGCTCCGCGGGCCGGTCAACGCACCGCGGCATGCTCCTTGACCGGCAGCAGCGATCCGCCCAGGCGCCAGCGCTCCGGGCCGAGGAACAGCCGCTGGCGCGGCGCGTGTTCGAACGGCAGCCGCTTGGTGCCGCCCATGATCTTGTCGCCGATCTGGGCCTGGTAGGCGGCGTGGCTGCGCCACATGCCGATGTTGAGGAAGGTGCTGCAGGCGCTGTCGCGCTCCCAGGTGGTGTCGGGCAGGGCCTCGTCGTCGCGCACCCGGTTCAGGAACTCGCCGATCAGCCCGGCGCGGTCGGAGATCGCCTCCTTCTCGGACCAGTAGGAGAGGAACTCCTCTTCGCGGCCCTTGACGATGCTCCAACCCACGACGACGAGCAGCATCTCGTCGGCCCGCGGCGTCGATTGGTAGTCGCGGCTGCGCGTGCGGGCCTCGAAAGGCCTGTTCCGGAAGGCATAGTTGTCGTTCAGTTCGACGGCATTAGAGCCAATCATGCTGGCCTCTCGCGATTTCTCTCCCGTGACCCTAGCGGAAGCATCTTGAGCAAGCGGAATCAAAAAGCATAAAATCGAACACAATCGAGTGAAGGAGAGAATTAACCGTACGCCTTTCGAGGTAGTGCCGGAAATTATATTGAAAGAAAGCACCGGAGTCGGCGCGCCGCCCTTGCTGGAGGGCAGCTCGCGCCGGCACGGACCGGGCGAGCGGCGGGCTCAGTAGGTGGCGAAGATGCGCCGGATCTCGTCGGGTGCGCGGGTCCGGGTCAGCGCGAGGGCCAGCAGGATGCGGGCCTTCCAGGGCGACAGGTTGTCGGCTCCCACGACGCCGCCCCGGCGCACGCGCTCTCCATCCAGCGCGACGCCGCTGCCGACCCGCGTGGCCAGAACGACCGCGACCCCGCCGGCGACCGCCTCCGTCAAGGCTTCGAACTCCGCCGCCGTCGCCATGCCGGGCGCGAAGGCGGCCTGGACGATCCCCGCGGCACCCGCCGCCACGAAGGCCCGGACCGCCGTCCCGTCCGCCCCCGCATAGGACGTCACGATGTCGACGCGCGGCAGGGCGGCGAGGTCGCCGACGTCGAACTCCGTGTCGGGCATGTGGCGCCGCTCGGCGCGGCGGTAGTAGCGGACATGGGGGCCATCCACCTGGCCGAGGATGCCGAAATCCGGCGTCCGGAAGGTCTGCAGGCGCGTCGTCGACGTCTTGGCGACGTCGCGGGCGGCCTGGATCTCGTCGTTGAGCACGACCAGAACGCCGCGCCCGCGCGAAGCCGGGTCGGCGGCGACCCGCACCGCCCCCACGAGGTTCGCCTGCGCGTCCGATGAGAGTCCGCTCAGCGGCCGTTGCGAGCCGACCAGCACCACCGGGATGGCGAGCTTGAGCGTGAGGTTCAGCGCATAGGCGGTCTCCTCCAGCGTCGCGGTGCCGTGGCCGATGACGATGCCGGCGAGGTCGGGGTCGCGTGCCGACAGGTCGGTGCAGAGGGTGGCGAGCTCGTGCCACACCGCCGCGTTCATGGCCGAGCTCTCGACCGCGCGGAACGCGACCGGCACCACCTCGGCGACCGCGGCGAGTTCCGGCACCGCGGCCGCGATGGCGGGGGCGTCGAGCCGGCGTTCGTGGCGGCCGTAATCGAGGATGTCGAGACTGTCGGCGCCCAACGACGACAGGGTGCCGCCGGTGCCGATGAAGGCGATCTTGCGCATGCGATGCTTCTCCGAAGGCGGCACCGGCTGCTCCTTGGCAGGCCCGCGCGCGGGCGGCAAGCCCGGTGCCGCCGGCCGCGGTTGACATCACCGGCCCGCCGCCCGAAACCTCGCGCCGCATCGCACGACAGAGGACTCCGGGCAGCATGGCGGATCACGGCGCACTTCAGGCCATCATCGAGCGGGCCTTCGAGGACCGCGCCTCCATCACGCCGGGGACGACGGGCGAGGTCCGGGACGCCGTGGACCGGGCCTTGTCGCTGCTCGATTCGGGCGAACTGCGCGTCGCCACCAAGACCGAGGGGGCGACCGGTCCCGGCAGCTGGACCGTGCACCAGTGGCTGAAGAAGGCCGTGCTGCTGTCGTTCCGCCTCAACGACATGGCCCTGGTGCCGGGCGGCCCGGGGGGCTCCTCCTGGTACGACAAGGTGCCCTCGAAGTTCGAGGGCTGGGGCGAGAACCAGTGGGCCGCCGCCGGCTTCCGCGCCGTGCCGAACTGCGTCGTGCGGCGCTCCGCCCATATCGCGCCGGGCGCCATCCTGATGCCCTGCTTCGTCAACCTCGGCGCCTCGGTGGGGTCCGGCACCATGGTGGACACCTGGGTCACGGTCGGGTCCTGCGCGCAGATCGGCAGAAACGTCCACCTGTCGGGCGGCGTCGGCATCGGCGGCGTGCTCGAGCCGCTCCAGGCCAACCCCACCATCATCGAGGACGATTGCTTCATCGGCGCCCGGTCCGAGGTCGTGGAGGGCGTCGTCGTGGGCCAGGGCTCGGTGCTGTCGATGGGCGTGTTCATCTCGGCCTCGACCAAGATCGTCGACCGGTCCACCGGGCAGGTGCATGTCGGCTACGTGCCGCCCTATTCGGTGGTGGTGTCGGGCAACCTGCCCGGCCGGCCGCTGCCGGACGGCTCGCCCGGCCCCTCGCTCTACTGCGCCGTGATCGTCAAGACCGTGGATGCCCAGACCCGGTCCAAGACCGGCATCAACGACCTCCTGCGGGACTGACCCCGCCTTGGCCGACGCGGGCTTCCGCTTTCTCTACCGCGAAGACCGCGGCCGCATCTCCCGGGCGCAATGGTGGCGGGGGATGGTCCCCCTCGTGGTGCTGGTCGGGCTCGCCACGGCGGGCTGGCTGGCGCTGCGCCCCTATCGCGGTGCACGACCTGCGCACCCAGCCCTTCATCGACGTCGCCACGGTCGTGGCCTACCTCTACCTGTCGGCCTACGGCTTCGGCCTGATCCTGGCGGCGGTCTGCGCCTACAACGTGTCGGCCAAACGCTTCCGCGACCGCGGCCGGCCCGGCCGCTGGGCCGCCGTGCTGCCGCTCGCCGCCTTCCTCACCGGTGCGCTCGTCTGGTTCATCCCACAGAGCTTCGGGACGCTGCCGGCCTGGACCGGATGGGTGGCGGAAGCGGCGCTGCTGGTCATCGTCGCCTGGACGGTCGTCGACCTCGGCTTCGGCCCGACGGTCGCCAAGACCAGGAGGATCCTGCCGTGACCGACGCCCCCTCCGCGCTCGGCGTGCTGCAGGCGCTGCTGCGCTGCCCGTCCGTGACGCCGGCCGAGGGCGGCGCGCTCGGCGTGCTGGAGGACCTCCTCGCGCCCGCCGGCTTCGTGGTGCATCGGGTCGGCTTCGCGGACGAGGGCACGCCCGACGTCGAGAACCTGTATGCCCGGCTCGGGACCGAGGCGCCCCACCTCGTCTTCGCGGGCCATACCGACGTCGTGCCGCCCGGCGACACCGCCGCCTGGCGCTTCCCGCCCTTCTCGGGCACCGTCGCGGACGGGAACGTGTGGGGGCGCGGGGCCTGCGACATGAAGGGCGGCATCGCGGCTGCCGTAGCGGCGGCGCTCGACCACGTGGCGCGTCACGGCCGGCCGCGGGGCTCGATCTCGTTCCTGATCACCGGCGACGAGGAAGGGCCGGCGGTCAACGGCACCACCAAGCTGCTCGACTGGGCCCGGGCCCGGGGCGAACGGTTCGACGGCTGCATCCTGGGGGAGCCCACCAACCCGGCCCGGCTGGGCGAGATGATCAAGATCGGTCGCCGCGGCTCGCTGACGGGCGAGATCGTGGTGACGGGGCGCCAGGGCCACGTCGCCTATCCGCACCTCGCCGACAACCCGATCCCGCGCCTCATGCAGGCGCTCGCGGCGCTGAAGGCCGAGCCGCTCGACGGCGGCACCGCCCATTTCGATCCCTCGAACCTCGAGATCGTCACGGTCGACACCGGCAACCCGTCCGCCAACGTCATCCCGGCGGAGAGCCGTGCGCGATTCAACGTGCGGTTCAACGATACGTGGCGGCCCGACACGCTGGCGGCGGAGATCGGGCGCCGCCTCGCCGCGGCAGGGATCGGCGCGCACCGCCTGACCTTCGCGCCCTGCAACGCGCTCGCCTTCGTGACCGAGCCCGGTCCCTTCACCCGCATCGTGGCCGAGGCGGTCGAGGCCGCCACCGGCCTCGCCCCCGCCCTGTCGACGACGGGGGGGACCTCGGACGCCCGGTTCATCACCCGGGACTGTCCGGTCGTCGAGTTCGGCCTCGTCGGCCAGACCATGCATGCGGTCGACGAACATGTCAGCCTCGCAGACCTCGCGCTGCTGCAAGAGGTCTACGCCGGCGTGTTACGGCGTTACTTCGCGGTCCCGTCGGCGGATTAACGCGGCCCGGGTCGGGCTGCCGAGCGGCGTCACTGGCACTTGTTCTCCTGCTTGTCGCAGTAGAGGTCGGGTGCATTGCGCTCGGCATGCGCCGGATGCGGAGCATTGGCGGCCTGGCCGGGGATGATCCGGTGCTGGCCCACCGAGGCCGCGGCGCCGGAGACCGACACGCCGCCGATCATCAGCGCGGCCGCCGCCAGGACGACCATGCGGTTCGTTGCTTGTCTCATCGTCGGTCTCCGTCGATCATGTGAAGGTGATGTGACATCCTACGTTCGGAATACAGTCCTGCGTAGTAAAATTAAGTTTAGCTCATTCGTGCCGATCACCGCGGGGGCCCCTGTCAGGTGAAGCGGCCTTCCATGGCGATGGCGGAGAGCGGCAGCCGGTCGCTCGGCTGTTCGCGGGCCTGGAGGCCTTCGGGCAGGATCGCCTTGTCGCCCATGCGACCGACCGCGATGGCGCATTCCGCCCGGAAGCCCTCGGGCACGGCGAGGTCGGCGACGGCCCGGTCGAAATCGACCCCGCCCATGCCGTGCGTGTACCAGCCCTGCATCCGCGCCTGCAGGGCGAAGCTCATCCACGCGGCCCCGGCGTCGAAGGAATGCGAACGGGACGGGACGTCCTTGTCCTGCCCCGGCGGACGCATCACGGTGTTGGACACCACGATGACGAGCGCGGCCGCGTGCTTCGCCCAGGACTGGTTGAAGGGGTTGAGCAGCGCGAGCAGCGAATCGAAGGCGGGCGTGCCGCGCCGCCCGTAGATGAAGCGCGCGGGCTGCGAATTATACGACGAGGGCGCCCAACGCGCCGCCTCGAACAGCCCGAGGAGTTCGTCGGCCGCGATCGGATCGGGCGCGAAGGCGCGGGGCGACCAGCGGTCGAGAAACACCGGTGCGATCGGATAGTCGGCGTGGCGGGGCGAGGACGTCATGGCGGGGGGTGCTCCTGAACCGGCGCGGCGCCGGCCCCCGGCACTTGCCGTCAATCGCGCGGTCTCGCAAGGTCGCCGGACAGCGTGGCGCTCGGGAACGGAGGGGACTCATGGGCGAGAACGACGGCGTCGACCGCCCAGCCTCCGGCGGCCTGACGCTCGACGACCTCCACGTCGGGCAGCGATTCGTGAGCGGCACGGCGACGGTGGATGCGGCCGCCATCAAGGCCTTCGCGGCGCAGTTCGACCCGCAGCGCTTCCACCTCGACGAGGATGCGGCCCGCGGCACCCTCTTCGGCGGGCTCGCCGCCAGCGGTTGGCACACGGCCGCACTGACGATGCGGCTGCTGGTCGGCGGCGGCGCGCCCTTGGCGGGCGGCATCATCGGCGCCGGCGGGGAGATCGCCTGGCCACGGCCGACCCGGCCCGGCGATACGCTGCAGGTGTTCAGCGAGGTGATCGCGGTGACGCCCTCGCGCTCCCGGCCGGACCGCGGCAGCGTCACGCTGCGCAGCGAGACCCGCAACCAGGCATCCGACGTGGTGCAGACCCTCGTGGCCCGGCTGATCGTGCCGCGGCGGACGGGTGCCGCGTGACCCGGGCGGCGGCCGTCGACCCGAGCATCCACCCGGCAGGCCTGTCCGGCCTCCCCTAGCCGGCCCGCTCGACCCGACGTCGCACGATGCGCAGGCGCTCTCCGTGGCGCGCCGCGGCCGCGACGGACGGAACTCAGGGCTTGGCCGACAGGCCGACGAAGGTGCCGGCCAGGATCATCCCGCCGCCGAGCAGCCCCGCGAGCGACAGCGGCTCGGCGAGGAGGAGGTTGGCGAGGACGAAGCCGAAGAGCGGTTCCGTCCCCATCAGAAAGGCGACCCGCGTCGGGCTCGTCCGCCGCACGGCGAGGTTCTGGACGTAGAAGGCCGCCACCGTGCACAGGAGCGACAGGAAGGCGATGGCGAGCCAGAACCCGAGGCCGGGCCGGATGGCCAGCGCCGGCGTGCCCGGCAGGGCGAGCAGGACGGAGCCGGTGAGCGCCAGGACGACGCAGGCCTGCACGGCGGTCAGCGCGGCCGACGAGAGGTCCCGGCCCTGCATCAGGCGTTTGGTCGCCACCACCATGCAGGCCCGGAGACAGGCGGCGCACAGCACCAGCCCGTCGCCGCGATTGAGGCCGGTCAGGCCGCCGCTCAGCACCGCGGTGCCGGCACAGGACAGCGCCCCGCCGACCAGGACGGGCGCGGGTGGCAGGCGGCCCGCGAGGCCGAACTGGAGCGCGGGGGTGAGGAGGGTGCAGAGCGAGATGATGAATGCGGCGTTGGTCGCGCTGGTGTTCTGGACGCCGTAGGTCTCGGCCATGAAGATCGAGAACAGGATGCAGCCGAGCGCCGCCGCGCGGGCGAGGTCGGGCCGCCGCGCGCGGGCGATGTCACGCCACGACGCCATCCCCATGACGGCGGTCGTCACGGCGAAGCGGTACAGGATCAGCACGAGGACGGGCGCGAAGGCCAGGGCTCCCTTGGCGACGGGATAGCTCGCGCCCCAGACCACCGCGACGCCCAGGACGGCCAAGTCGGCCCAGGGGAGCGCTCCACGGCGCGACCCCGCCCGTGTCGTACCGAAACCATCCCTCATCGTCATCGACCGGCTCGTTCGCGAAGATCACGCAGCGCGACGGGGTCTACGAACCGGAGCGACGCCGGTCTGGTACGAAACGGCAATCACCTCGCGGCGGCATAGGCCCTCGGCGTGGTCCCGACGATGGCGCGGAAATGGCGGCCGAGATGGCTCTGGTCGACGAAGCCGAGTGCCGCCGCGCATTCGGCTACCGGCGTGCCGGCCCTGAGCAGGCGCTTCACGCTGTTGATCTTGAGGCCCAAATGATAGGCGTGAGGCGGCAGACCGAGGTGTTTGTTGAAGACGTTGATGGTCTGACGCTCGCCGAGGCCGATGACGGCCGCGACCTCGGACAGCGACACGTCGTCCTCGACATGGGCCCGCAAGTACTCGCGCGCGCGGCGGAGCCTCCCCTCCCCCGGCTCGCGCGCGTCGCGATGGGGGTTCGCGGCGAACCGGCTCACCAGCAGACCGATCAGCTCGTTCAGCAGCACGTCCCGCGCCAGGCCGAAGCCTCGGTCGTGGATGGCTTCGTGCGCCGCCGCGAGGCGCCGCGCCGTCTCGTCGTCGCGGTGGAATGCCTCGGCGAAGCGAGGGAGCCGACGCGCGGCCCGATGCGTCGCATCCTCCACGACGTCCCGCATGGTCGCCTCGGTGACGTAGATCATCCGCTGCACCCAGCCGGATTCGTCGCCGGCGCCGCCGTGGTGCATGTCTCCGGGGTCCATGGTCACCACGGTGCCGCCGCCGGCCGCATGGCGCACGCCGCGGCACCAGACGTCGTGCACGCCGGACTGGATGACGCCGATCAGGTATTCATCGTGGGCGTGGGGCTTGAAGGCGAACCGGGTGTAGCGTCCCATCATGGTCTCGACGCCCTTGTCGGCCATCTTGCGACGGACCGTGACGGTGTCGATCAGGTCGTCGGAGGCACTCGTCACGGGGCGTGGTCGTCCTGTCAAGCGGTCGGGGTCCTGTGGGACGGCTTCAGGAATGCCGCGCCGGCTTCACCTGCGCCTGCGGCGCCTTCCGCTCACCGCAGTACCATGCGGCCAGCATCCGGGTCACCATCGCGCGGCTCGGGCGCCGAGCGCTCCCGACGGCCGGGCGTCCGGCCGGCGGCGTGGCCGGCCGGCGGCCCCTCTCTCAGGCGGCGCCGGGCTCGCCGTCGGGCATGGGATGGGAGCGGTAGGCCTGTTCGATATAGGCGAGGTTGATCAGCGCGCTGCCCCGCTCGGGATAGACGCCGACGTTCATGCGCGGCGTGGGCTGCAGCTCCTCCATGACGAAGTCCAGCGCCGAACGGAGGTCTTGAAAGCTCCGCGTCTGCGCGGCTTCGCCGGCCCCGCCGATCTGTTCGGTCGTCATCTCCGGGCTCCAGCGCACCACCGCGGGCGAGTCCCACACCATGTCGGCCATCGTCGACCTCCTCCTGTCCTCTCGGACCGCAACGCGCCGAGGACCGAAATGGCAGCATGGCGTCTGCGGCGGCGGGCCCTCAGCGGGACAGCAGCAGGCGGCCGTGGTCCATCTTCACGCTGGACAGGCGCGACAGGAAGCTCATGCCGAGCAGCGTTCGGTCGAGTTGGCCCCGGTCGCTCACCAGCGCCGTGACGTCGCGGAGCTCGATCGATCCGAGCCTCACCGACGACAGCTTCACCCGCGCCACCAGCACATGGCCGTTGGCGGTCTCGACCGGGATCTTGTAGTCGGACGGGAGCGGACGCACACCGATCCGGTCGGCGTCGCCGGCGGCGAGGACCAGGTAGGACGCGCCGGTGTCGACCATGGCGGGGAGTCGCTGGCCGTCGATCTCGATCGTGGTCTGGAACTGGCCGAGCCGGTCCGGCGCGATGGCTTCGTCGCCGCCGGGCATCGGTGCCTGCGCGATGACGACGGGCGGGGCGGCGGGGAGAACGACAGGGGACGGCGGGGGCGCGGCGCCCGACAGGGAGCGCCAGCCGGCGCGAAGGGCATCGCGCTGCCCCGGCCCGAGCGTCGAGAGTTGGTGCGCCGCCAGAAGCGCCACGACGACGCTGCCGACCGCCAGCCTGACGACCCCCATCCCGCTCTCCGCCTCCGCTGCCCGACCCCGACACTGTCGGACGCGTTCCGCTACCGGAGTGTTGAGCGGCGGGGGCGATCGCGCGGCAGCGTCAACGCCACCCTTCGACCGGGACTCGAATGCCGCGGACCGGGGTTCCTCAGGCGCGCGCCGGCCCGCCGCCCCGGGCCAGCAGCGCGTCGACCGCGGCCGCAAGGGGGATCGAGGGCTGGGCGCCGGCGACCGTGCAGGCCAGCGAGCCCGCCGCCGTGCCGCGCGCCATGGCGGCGGCGAAGGGCAGCCCGGCGTCGAGCGCCGCCGCGAAGAAGCCGACGAAACTGTCGCCCGCCGCCGTCGTGTCGCGGACCTCGACCTCGGGACAGGGCACCCGGTGGCACAGGCCCTGCGCCCAGCCGACCGCGCCCTCGCCGCCCAGCGTCACCACGGTGGCGCCGATCCCGAAGGCCGCGGCCACATGCGCGGCGAGCCCGGCATGGTCGTCCGGCAGGCCCAGAGCGCCCGCGAGGTCGGCCGCCTCGTGTTCGTTGACCACCAGCACGTCGACGAGGCTCAGGAAACTGTCCGGGATGCGCCCCGAGGGGGCGAGGTTCAGCACGGTGCGCAGGCCGTTTCGGCGCGCGACCCCTGCAGCCGCCTCGCCCTCGCGGTCCGGCACCTCGCGCTGGAGCAGCAGAAGGCCGCCATCGAGCGGAGCGCGATCGAGCGCGGCGGCCTCGACCCGCGCGTTGGCGCCGGCCGCCACCGTGATGGCATTGGCGCCGCCGGCGTCGACCGCGATGAAGGCGGCGCCGGTCGGCGCGTCGGCCGGTACCACGCCCGACAGGTCGACCCCCGCCTCGCGCAGCAGCGCCAGCGCGGGCTCGGCGAAGCCGTCGCTCCCGACGGCTCCGACCATGCGGACGCGGGCGCCGGCACGCCGGGCCGCCAGGGCCTGGTTGGCGCCCTTGCCGCCCGGCACGGCGACGTAGGACCCGCCCATGACGGTCTCGCCCGGCGCCGCGATGCGCTCGACCCGCGTGACGAGGTCGATGTTGATCGAGCCGAAGACCGCGATCATGCGCCGTCCCGCTCGTCGCCGCCCGGACGTCCCCGCGTGTCGCCGTCGGGATCGACGAAGCTGCGGATCGCCTCCGTGAGGGCGCGGGCGCGACGCCCGACCTCGTCCGGCGCGACGCCGGGCCTGAACAGGGACGAGCCGATGCCGAAGCCCTGGACGGGCCCGCCGCGCCAGTCCTTCAGGCTCTCGGCCGAGACGCCGCCCACGACGAGCAACCGGGTCTTGCGGGGCAGGACCGCCGCCATCGCCTTGGCGACGTTGGGGGTGACGAGCTCGCCCGGAAACAGCTTGACGGCATGGGCGCCGCTCTTCAGGGCCAGGAAGGCCTCCGAAGGCGTGAGGCAGCCCGGCAGCGACACCATCCCGCGGGCCCGGGTGCGGCGGATCACGGCGGGGTCGCAGTTCGGCGAGACGACGATCTGCCCGCCGGCCTCGTGGACGGCGTCGACCGCCTCGGGTTCCAGCACGGTGCCGGCGCCGACGCTGGCCCGGTCTCCCAGGGCCTTGGCGAGGCGCGCGATGCTGTCGAGCGGCTCGGGCGAGTTCAGCGGCACTTCGAGGATCGTGATGCCGGCCGCCACCAGGGCCTCGCCCACCGCGACGGCCTCGCGCGGCTCGATGCCGCGCAGGATCGCGACCAGCGGCATGGCGCCGAAGCAGCTCTCGAAATGGGCCTCGAAGCGGGTCGGTTCGGGCATGGATGGTCCTTCTCTCAGCGGGCCGCCGCGGCCATCAGGACCTTGAGTCCCGTCAGCGTGACGGCGGGCGTGTCGTGATCCTGCACGGGAAGGCCCCGTTCGGCCAGCGCCGCCGCATAGACCGAGCGCTGCGGCTCGCCCGCCACGAGATGCACGACGTCCGGCCGGCCGAACAGGTCGAGCGCGCCGGCGACCTCGGCCTCGACCAGCAGGCGCGACAGGAAGGGCTGGACGCCGCGGGGCGGGAGGTCGCCCGCCAGGGCGCGGGCCCGGGCCTGGAAGAGGCCGCGCGTCAGCCCGCCCGGGACCCGGGACGCCTGGGCCGCCAGGGCCGCCCCGGCCGCGTCGTCGTGCGGCGCTTCGGCCAGCCGGCCCACGAAGGAGGCCGAGACGGCGGCGAAGAGTTCGCCGGTGACGAAGGTGGCGAAGCGGTTGATCCGGCCGCCGCGCATTTCGATCCACTTGCCGTGGGTGCCGGGCAGCGCCAGGAGGCCGTCGGCGACGCCGCTCCCGAGGGCCTGGGTCTCCTCGCCGCGCATCACGTCGTAGGCGCCGTCCGCCCAGCGGCAGTCGACCCCCGGCACGATGCGGACGCGCCCCCCGGTGCCCGGCACGGCCAGGAGCCGGCCGGCGATCTCCTCGGGGCCGGCGGGGCAGGCCGCATAGGGCGCCTCGACCCAGCCGTTGCGGCTCCCCACCATGCCGGCCATCAGCACCGGGAGGTCCGGATGGGCGGCGATCCAGGACGCGCAGGCCCGCTCCAGCGCCGCCGGGAAGCCGCCGGCGGGGACCGACTGGACGCCGGAGTCAGACTGCGTGGTCCCCATCACCGCGCCGTCGGCGCCGATGAGGCTGGCGCGGAGCCGGGTGGTGCCCCAGTCGACGGCGATGAAGGCGGGCGTGGTCATGGGCTGCTCCGACGTCGGACGATGGCGCGCGCCCCCGGTCCACGGCGGCGGGCGGAGGGGACCTGCGCGGCGCGCCTACACCCATCCGCCGTCGACGACGTAATGCTGGTTGGTGCAGGCCGAAGCCTCGTCCGAGGCGAAGAACAGGGTGGCGCGGGCGATCTCGTCGGGCAGCAGGTGGCGCTTCAGGCACTGCCGGCGCATGAGTTCCGCTTCGCCCTCGGGCGTCAGCCACTTCTGCTTCTGGCGTTCGGTCATGATCCAGCCGGGCGCGATGGCGTTGACCCGGATGTTGAACTCGCCGTAGTCGCGCGCCAGCGAGCGCGTGAGGCCGATCACGGCGGATTTCGCCGCCGTGTAGATCGGCATGTTGCCCTGGCCGATCATCCACGACACCGAGCCGAAGTTGACGATGGCGCCCCCGCCCGCCGCCTGCATGTCGGGCAGCACCGCCTGGGCGGCGAAGAACTGGTGGCGCAGGTTGACGGCGACGCGTTCGTCGAACATCTCGGGCGTCACGTCCTGGGTCGCGTGGCGCTCGTCGTGCGCGGCGTTGTTGATCAGCACCGTCACGGGCCCGAACGCGTCCCGCACGTCCCCGACGCCGGCCCGCAGCGCCGCGATGTCGCGCAGATCGCACCGGACGAAGCGGACCGTATGGCCGGCCCCCGTCAGGGTCTCGGCGAGCGCCTCGGACGGCGCGGCGGCGATGTCGAGGAACCCGACGCGGGCCCCCTGTTGGGCGAACCGCGTGGTGATCGCCGCCCCAATGCCGCTGCCTCCGCCCGTGACCAAGACGGTCCGGCCCTGGAGGCTGGGATAGGTGGCGGTGGCCTGCGCCATGATGCGTCCTCGTGAGAATGTGGTCCGACGCGGCCAGCTTCTAATGCAGATCGCGGCCGGGCGAAATCACCCGTTCGCCGGGCGCGGCGCGTCGGGCACACGCGAAAAAGCCCGGCGGAGCCGGGCTTTTCCAGGGCCTTGGAGAGGCGCGGGACTTAGAAGTCGCGCTCGGCGCGCAGACGGACCTCGAAGGCGTCGGGGTTCTTGGCGACGCCCACCGGGATGGCGGTCGCGGCCTGGCCGGGGTTGTGGGCCAGCGTCTGCTCGAGGCGGACGTAGTCGAACTCGAGACCGAACTCGAGGTTCTTCACGGGATCCCAGAGGAGCTGGTTGCCGATCTTGTACTGCTGCGCGTCACCCAGGCCGCCGAGGGTCCAGTCGATGTTCTTGGCGCGGCCGTAGGAGGTCTGCTCGTAGGAGCCGAAGACCACGTCGTGGAAGTTCGGCGTGAAATAGTGGTTGAAGGCGAACATGACCGAGAAGCCCTCGCCGGTCTGCAGCGAGTAGGAGCCGACCGGCGTGCCGGCGGTGTGGATCGCGATCGCGTCGCGGTCGACGTGCTGGAAGCCGCCGAGCAGGGCCGAGTTGAAGCCCTGGTTCATGTAGTAGGCGGAGTCCATGTAGAGGTAGGCGCCGTTCTGGTAGGCGCCTTCCAGCCAGAGGTCGTCGCCGGCCGCCAGCATCGGCAGCTTCAGGCGCACGCCGCCCTGCACGGCGAACCCGTCCGCGTCCTTGCCGACGAAGCCCTGGCCGGCCGTGCCCGCGAAGGCGCCTTCCGTGGTCTGGATCTGGTGGTAGGCGGCCGACAGCTGCGCGGCGCCCCAGGCCTGGTCGACGCGGAGGACGCCCACGATGTCCGGGATCGTCTCGCCGGCGTAGCGGACCGCACCCGTCACGGCATTGGTGCCGCCCAGGATCGTGCCGATACCCTGCGTCGTCAGGTTGCGGGCGTTGCGGTCTTCCAGCGACAGGGTGGCGGAGAAGCCGCCGCTGCCGTTGTAGGTGTAGGCGAAGACGTTCTGCGCGATATCCGAGTTCGCGATGCCCTCGTAATTGTAGTTGTCGGCGTAGAAGTCGAAGAACGACTGGACGCGGCCGGCCGTGATGCCGGCGAACTGGATGAAGCCGCGGCGCAGCGCGGCGTTGTTGCCGCCCTGGTTGGTGACGGTGTTGGCGCCACCGGCGAGCCCACCCTCCGAGTAGGTGCCCTGCACGCGGTCGATCTGGTACTGCAGGAAGGTGCGGAGCGTGCCGTAAGCGGTCTGGGTGCGGGTGTCGACGCCCAGGCGGATGCGGGCCAGGAAGCCGGTCTCGTCACGGTCGCGGGCCGGCACGATGGCCGAGTTCACACCGATCGCGCGGCCCGTCGCGCCGGCGACCGGGGTCAGGGTACGCGAGTTGCTGATGAACACGCCTTCGATACGGGTCTGCGCCGTGATCTGCAGGCAGGTGTCCGTCCCCGGGATGTAGAAGAAGCCGGCGCCGGTGAAGTCGCAGACGCGGACGTAGTCGACCGGGGCGGCCTTGCGAACCGGCAGGTCGGCGGCCTGCGCGCCGGCGGTGGCTGCCAACCCGGCGGCAGAGCCCAGCAGCAAGCTTTTGACAACGTTCATGAGGTGGTTCCGTCAGTCCGGGTGGATGGGCTCGGCCAGGCGCACCACAGGGACGCCGCAAAACCGCCGTGAAACCAGACCTAGTCCGCCAAACTTAGTTTGAAATGAGTTTCACAGTATCGGAGCGCTTCGGGACCGTTCCTCGAAGCATTGAGCCTACCCATGTTGCTCGCCCGCAACACACTCAATGCAGTCAAAACCCGTGACGCTAGGGCACTTATGTCTCAGTCTGACGACAACATCATAAAACTTTTCGTGGTTGCAACTTATGCGTGCTTTCTTCCGTAGATGGCGTCGAATTCAAACTGACGGCTTTTGACAGCGGAAAGGCCCCGGCGCTATCGATGACCGGGCCGCCCATCACTGGCGGCTTCGTGCGGGTGGCGACCAGGCGGGCCGGCCCGATCCCGACGGGATGCTCTCGCACGGCGGCCGGAACCCGTGGCGCGTACCCGCGCGAGCACGAGAGGATCCGGCTCTTCGCGTTCCGGTACGAGAGGACGTCATGCGCCATCATCAGGTCCGCGGACGTCCTGCGCCCTGGCCGCCGGCCACCACGCCGGCGGAGCGCCTCGCCGATCCCGTCGCGAGTGCACGACGGATCTGCGACGTGCTGCCGGACGCGGTGGCTCAGGCCGAGGCCGCCGGCCTGTCGCTCATCGCCCAGCACCTCGGCAAGGCCCTGCACCTGGCCCGCCGCGTCGCCGCTTCGGGCGACAACGCGACGTCCTGAACGGATCCGGCGCGGCGGTTCAGTCGTCGTCCTCGTCGGCATCCTCGCCGAACATCGCGATCATCTGGCGGCAGAACTCCGGCAGGTCGTCGGGCTTGCGCGAGGTGACGAGCAGCCCGTCCCGCACGCAGGGCTGGTCCACCCATTCGCCGCCGGCATTCTCGATGTCGGTCCGCAGCGACGGCCAGGACGTCAGCTGCATCCCGTCCACGGCATCGGCCTCGATCAGCATCCAGGGCCCGTGGCAGATCGCGGCGATCGGTTTGTCGTTGTCGACGAAGTGCTGCACGAACTCGATGGCATCGTCGATGACGCGCAGCTTGTCGGGGTTGGTGGTGCCGCCGGGCAGTACCAAGGCGTCGAACAGGTCGGGCTCGACGGACAGGTCGTGGTCGACCGGGATCCGCTCCCCGGGCTCGACGTCGTTGTTCATGGCCTGGATGGTGCCGGACTTCGGCGACACCACTTTCACGTCGGCACCGGCCGCCCTCAGCGCCCGCATCGGCTCCAGGAGCTCGACCTGTTCGACGCCGTCCGTGGCCAGGATCGCGACCTGGAGCCCTTCAAGATCGGTGGACATGGGTTCGACTCGCTGTTGGGCGCGGGGCCTCCCCGCGCGGTGAGGGCGAACGCGCGAGGCGGTGCCGACGATCCGATAGGCGAGAAAAGAGGCCGGGGAGCGGCAGCGCGGCGGCCTCAGCCCTCCCGGATCTCGATCCCGTCGGGGTAGAAGGCGAGGTGCCCCGCGATGGCGGCGGCGGCCGGCAGCGGCGTCTCGTAGGTCCAGACGGCGTTCTGCGCCTCGCGCCCGTCGACCTTCAGCGTGAAATAGCTGGCCTCGCCCTTGAACGGGCAGTGGGTGTGGCGCTCCGTCGGCACGAAGGCCGACATGTCGGCGTCCTGGCGCGGGACGTAGAGCACCGGGCGCATGCTGCCTTCGACGAGGTCCAGCGCGCGATCGGTGTCGACGACGGTCCGGCCGGCGAAGATCACCGCCACGCGGCCCGGGTGGGGCTTGATGACGAGAGCGTGGGGGTTGTCGGACGTCATGGGAGGCTGTCTCCTGGCTGGTGCCCGGCCGAGCCCGGGCTCACCCGCCATATAGGGCGGGTCGGCCGGTCCTCACCGCGCCGCCTTGTCGATCTCGGCTTCGAGCGTGCCGAGATTGTCCGGCGTGACGGGACCGATCAGCTTGAAGGCCAGCGTGCCGTCGCCCTTGACCACGAAGGTCTCGGGGACGCCGTAGACCCCGAAGTCGATGGCGGTGCGGCCGCTGCGGTCGTCGCCCACGGCCGCGTAGGGATCGCCCTTGGCACCGAGGTAGCGGCGGGCATCCTCGGGCTTGTCCTTGTACACGATGCCGTCGAGCGGGACCCCGAGCTCCTTCAAGCGCGGGCTCCGGGCCAGCATCATCAGGATCTCGTGCTCGTCGTGGCACGCGGCGCACCAGGAGGCGAAGACGTTGACGAGCGTCACATGGCCCTGCTTCAGCATCGGCGAGGCGAGACCGCCACCGTCGGGCGCCGCGGCGTCGGCCGGCCCGGTGCGGCCCGGCAGGGGTGGCAGCGCGAAACGCGGGACCTCGAGGCCGATCAGCGGGGACGGGATGCGGGACGGGTCGCCGGCCCCGAGCCGCACGACGAAGAGCGCCGCCAGCCCGGCGAAGACCAGGAGCGGCAGGGCGGCCAGCAGGCGACGGGGCCGCGCCGCCGTCGTCTCCGGAGCCGCGTCGGAGGCGCTCACCGCGGCGCCTCGGTCCGCCGGCCGGCACCGCGGGCGTCGAGCGCCTTCAGGGCCCGCCGCAGCGCGCGCCCGTCGAGCAGCGCCGCCACCACCAGGCCGCCCACCACCACGGTCGTGACCGCGTAGGCGGCCACGATGAAGCCGATATGGGGAACCGACATCATGACAGCGCGCCTCCGGTCGGGAGCGGGTCCGCGGGCCGGAGATCGGGCGCGGCGGGCCGGCCCGCGGGGGCGCGGTCGGCGGCGGCGGCGAGCATGAGGCGGCGCAGCCGCCGCCGCAGGATCTCGTTGCGGATGCCGACGACGTGCAGCGTGACGAAAACCAGCGTGAAGGCCCCCGCCATGACGAGCAGCGGCAGCAGGATCGAACGGTCGACCGTCGAACCCGACATGCTGAAGATCGAGCCCTGATGCAGCGTGTTCCACCAATCGACCGAGAACTTCACGATGGGCAGGTCGATGGCGCCCACCAGGGTCAGCACCGAGGCGGCGCGGGCGGCTCGTCCCGGCTCCTCGATCGTGTGCCAGAGCGCCAGCAGGCCGAGATAGGTGATGAACAGCACCAGCATGGCGGTGAGGCGCGCATCCCACACCCAGTAGGTGCCCCACATGGGCTTGCCCCAGAGCGAGCCGGTGACGAGGCACACGAAGGCGAAGGCGGCGCCGAGCGGCACCACGGCCTTCTGGGCCGCCTCGGCCAGCGGGTGGCGCCACACCAGCGTGCCGAGCGCCGAGGCGGTCATCGCCACATAGGCGAGGCTCGCGATCCAGGCGGCCGGCACGTGGACGAACATGATCTTGACGGTCTCGCCCTGCTGGTAGTCGGGCGGCGACGCGAAGGCGAGGACGAGGCCGATCGCCAGCGTGACGACGGACAGCCCGGCCAGCCAGGGGAGCAGGCGCCCCGACAGGCGCATGAAGGTTGCGGGATTGGCGAGACCCAACATCGATCGATCCACCCCTTGCCCGAGGCCGCGGGGGGCGCATCATCGCGCCGTCCCCGCCTTTCCTCTAGCCTAATTGCGGCGACATCATAAGTCCGCGCCATCGCCCGCGTCGCCGTGGCCTGTTCCCGGGGCCCGGGACCCGACGCCCAGGAGACCGAGGCTTGCGCCTGCCCTTGAAACTGCGTGTCGACGAAGTGTCGGTGCTGCCGCGCGTGCCCTCTGCGGCGGACCTGCGGGCGTCGGGCGTCTCCTGCGTGACCGAACTCCTGCCGCGCCGCGCCGAGCCCGCCGGCGTGCTCTTTCCTGACGCCTGGAGCCGCCACGGCGGCGAGGTGCCAGCGCCCGACTGGTGGTCCGAGACCGACAGCTATATCGGGGCGCTCGACCTGTTCCGGCTGGAGGACGTCCTTCTCTTCCCGGCGTTCGGCGTCGTGGTGACGCCGCGCGGCGAGGTGATGCGCCTCACCATGGAGGAAGCCGCCTACGCGACCCCGGACCTCGCCGACCTGCCGCACGCGGTCCGCCGCGGCGGCGAGACGGTGCTGGACCTGCCGGAGGCGATCGAGCGCCTGCCGCGCGCCCTCCTCACCATGCCGTTCGGCGCCCGCATGAACTACGGCCACTTCGTCCTCGACGCGTTGTCGTCGCTCGCCGCCATCGACGCCACGGGCCTCTTCGCCGACCACCCCGTGCTGGTCCCGCCGCTGAAACCCTGGCAGGCGCGGCACTTCGCCCTCTTGGGCCACGGGCCGCTCGTCACCGAAGCCGCCGTGGTGCGGGTCGACACGCTTCTCTACACGGGGGCCGTCCACCACTTCCTGCACAACCCCAACCTCAACTACCGCGACCTGCGGGCCCGCCAGCTCGCCGCGCTCGGCACGCCCGCCCAAGGGCCGAAGCGGCTCTACCTGTCGCGCGGCCGGCAGGACCGCCGCCCCATGAACCAGGAGGCGGCCCTCGTGCGGGCGCTGCGCCGCGCCGGCTTCGCGGTGGTCGACACGGGGCGGCTGAGCGTCGAGCGGCAGATCGCGCTCTTCGCGGGCGCCGAGGCCGTGGTGGGGGCGACGGGCGCCGCCTTCGCCAATGCCCTCTATTGCCGGCCCGGGACGCTGGTGGTCGAGATCATGCCCAAGGGCATGGAGAACCACTGGGTGCAGCCGCTCTGCCGCATCGGCGGGCTGCACCACGCCGCCTGGTTCTGCGGCGGCGAGGAGCGCGACCCCGCCCATCCCGAACAGGGGATGCGCTTCGACCTCGACGTGCCGCGTTTCCTCGACTTCGCCTTCGGCTTCCCGCCGCTCGCCGGCACGCGGGACGGGACGCCGCTGCTGCACAGGATGGCGGCGCGGCTGGGCTTGCGGGGGTGAGAGGCCGGCGGCGCGGCCGACCGGTGCTGGGATCCTCCGGTGAGGGCATCCGGCGGATCGCCATCGAGGCTCGCCGACCACGCGAGCGCCGTCCTCGCCCGAGCGGCCGTCACTCGTCCATCAGGCGCAGGGCCGCCGCGGCCGCGATGGGGGTGCCGGCGACGGCCAGCAGCGTCAGCCCGCAGAGCACGAGGAACGGGGTCCGGAAGGGCACGGTACCCCCGCTCGCCGCCGCGGCGGCCGAAACGCCGAAGATCAGCACCGGGATGGCCAGGGGGATCACCAGCACGGAGAGCAGCAGCCCGCCGCGCCGCAGCGACACGGTCAGCGCCGCCCCGATGGCGCCGAGGCAGGTCAGCGCCGGCGTGCCGACCAGCAGCGAGGCCGCGACGCCCCCGAGCGCGGGACCGTCGAGCGCCAGCATGAGGCCGAAGAGCGGCGACACGATCACCAGCGGCAGTCCCGTCGCGCACCAGTGGGCGAGGCATTTCACCGCCACGACGAGTTCGAGCGGCGTCCCGGCCATGCGGAGCTGGTCGAGCGAACCGTCCTCGTGATCCGCGCCGAAGAGCCGGTCGAGGCCGAGCAGCGTCGACAGCAGGGCCGCGATCCACAGGATGGCGGGGCCGATCCGCGCCAGCAGGTTGAGGTCCGGCCCGACGGCGAAGGGCACCACGGTGACGAGACACAGGAAGAACACCACGCCGGTGGTGCCGCCCCCGCCGATGCGGCGCGCCAGCGCGAGGTCGCGGCGGAACAGCGCGAGCAGCGGCCGCATCAGGCGCGGTCCAGGCGGAGTTCGCGGACGGCGCCGAGGCCGAGCGGGCCGTGGGTGGCCGCCACGACGAGGCCGCCGCCCGCGAGGTGGTCCCGCATCATGTCGGCCAGCACGCCCTGGGCGCTGGCGTCGAGCGCCGTCGCGGGCTCGTCGAGCAGCCAGAGCGGGCGCGAGGCGACGATGAGGCGCGCCAGCGCGACGCGGCGCCGCTGGCCGGCCGACAGATAGCCGCAGGGCAGGTCCGCGGCATGGCTCAGGGCCACCCGCTCCAGCGCCTCGTCGGGCGTCGCGGCGCGCCCCTCGCCGCCGGGGCGGCCGAGCAGCGCGGCCGCGAAATCCAGGTGGTGGCGCGGGCTCAGCGCGGCTTTCAGGGCATCGGCATGGCCGAGGTAGTGGGCCCGTTCCGCGACGGGCGTGTCGGGGTCGCCGGCGTCGGGCGGCTCGAGGGCGACGCGGCCGGCGACAGGGCGCAGCAGCCCGGCCAGGATGCGCAGCAGCGTCGACTTGCCGGCGCCGTTCGGACCCACGACGGCGAGGGCCTCGCCGGCCCGTCCCGTGAAGGCGAGCCCCGAGAAAACCGGGCGGCCGCCGCGCTCGGCCGCGAGACCCTCGACCGTCAGGGTCAGGGCGGTCATGGGGTGCCGTGCCGTCATGGATCCTCGATGCTGCGCCGCACTTATCCCGTAGCCAGGGCGGGTAGAGTTCCTATATTCGATCCGTTCCAGATCCGCCCCGCGCCGCGAAGGACGCCCCATGGCCTCGCTCGACAGTTTCAAGTGCCGCCGCACGCTCGAAGCCGGTTCCAAGACCTATCACTATTTCTCGATCCCCGAGGCCGAGAAGAACGGTCTCGCAGGCGTGTCACGGCTGCCCTACGCCATGAAGGTGCTGCTCGAGAACCTGCTGCGGCACGAGGACGGGCGGAGCGTCACCAAGGACGACATCCTCAGCGTGGTGGCCTGGCTGAACGCCAAGGGGGCCGACGGCCGTGAGATCGCGTTCCGCCCGGCGCGCGTGCTGATGCAGGACTTCACCGGCGTGCCGGCGGTGGTCGACCTCGCCGCCATGCGCGACGCCATGAGCAAGCTCGGCGGCCAGGTCGAGAAGATCAACCCGCTGGTCCCCGTCGACCTCGTCATCGACCACTCGGTCATCGTCGACGAGTTCGGCACCGCCAAGGCCTTCGGCGACAACGTCGAGCTCGAATACGAGCGCAACGGCGAGCGCTACCGGTTCCTGCGCTGGGGCCAGAACGCGTTCACGAACTTCCGCGTGGTGCCGCCCGGCACCGGCATCTGCCACCAGGTCAACCTCGAATACCTCAGCCAGACCGTGTGGACGCGGGAGGAGGAGCAGGACGGCCAGACCGTGACGATGGCCTATCCCGACACGCTGGTGGGTACGGATTCCCACACCACCATGGTCAACGCGCTGGCGGTGCTCGGCTGGGGCGTCGGCGGCATCGAGGCCGAGGCCGTGATGCTCGGCCAGCCGCTCTCGATGCTGCTGCCCCCGGTCGTCGGCTTCAAGCTGACCGGCAAGCTCAAGGAGGGCCGCACCGCGACCGACCTCGTGCTCACCGTGACGCAGATGCTGCGCAAGCTGGGCGTCGTGAACAAGTTCGTCGAGTTCTACGGCCCGGGCCTCGACTCGCTCTCGCTCGCCGACCGCGCCACCATCGCCAACATGGCGCCCGAATACGGCGCCACCTGCGGCTTCTTCCCGATCGACGACGAGACGCATCAACTACCTCGACGCCTCGAACCGCGGGGACGAGCGCCTCGCCCTCGTCAAGGCCTATGCGAATGCGCAGGGCATGTTCCGCTCGAGCACGAGCGATCCGGTCTTCTCCGAAACGATCGCGCTCGACCTCGCCGACGTCGTCCCCTCGCTCGCCGGGCCCAAGCGCCCGCAGGACCGCGTGACCCTGGAGAACGCCAAGGCGTCCTTCCTGTCCTCGCTGATCAAGGACTACAAGGTCGCCGCCCCCGCCGAGCGCTTCGCCGTCGAGGAGAAGAGCTTCGACCTCGGCCACGGCGACGTCGTCATCGCCGCCATCACGTCCTGCACCAACACGTCGAATCCGGCCGTGATGATGGGCGCAGGCCTGCTCGCCCGCAACGCCGTGAAGGCCGGCCTCAAGACCAAGCCATGGGTCAAGACCTCGCTCTCGCCCGGCTCGCAGGTCGTGGGCGAGTATCTCGAGGCCACGGGGCTCCAGGCGGATCTCGACGCGCTCGGCTTCAACCTCACCGGCTACGGCTGCATGACCTGCATCGGCAACTCCGGTCCGCTGCCGCTCGAGATCTCGAAGTCCATCAACGACAACGACATCGTGGCCTCGGCGGTCATCTCGGGCAACCGCAACTTCGAGGGTCGCGTCAACCCGGACGTGAAGGCCAACTACCTCGCCTCCCCCCCGCTGGTCGTGGCCTATGCGCTGGCGGGCTCGCTCGACGTCGACCTCGCGACCGAGCCGCTCGGCCAGGGCGTCGACGGCCCGGTCTACCTGCGCGACATCTGGCCGTCCCAGGAGGAGGTGGCGAGCCTGCACAAGAAGGCGATCACCAAGCAGATCTTCGCCGAACGCTACGGCGACGTGTTCAAGGGGGACGTGCACTGGCAGAGCATCGACGTGGCGCTGGGCCAGACCTATCACTGGTCCATGGGCTCGACCTACGTCCAGAACCCGCCCTACTTCGAGGGCATGACCCGGGCGCCCGCCCCGGTCACGGACGTGCGGGACGCGCGCATCCTCGGCCTGTTCCTCGACTCGATCACGACCGACCACATCTCCCCGGCGGGCTCCATCAAGGCCGCCTCGCCGGCCGGCCGCTACCTCTTGGAACACCAGGTGCGCCCGCAGGACTTCAACCAATACGGCACGCGCCGCGGCAACCATGAAGTCATGATGCGCGGCACCTTCGCCAACATCCGGCTGAAGAACCAGATGGTGCCCGGCATCGAGGGCGGCGTGACGCGCCACCAGCCGGGCGGCGAGGAGATGCCGATCTACGATGCCGCGATGCTGTACAAGCAGGAAGGCGTGCCGCTGGTGATCTTCGCGGGCCGCGAATACGGCACCGGTTCGTCGCGCGACTGGGCCGCGAAGGGCACGAGGCTGCTGGGCGTGCGGGCCGTCATCGCCCAGAGCTTCGAGCGCATCCACCGCTCGAACCTCGTCGGCATGGGCATCCTGCCGCTCGTCTTCGAGGAGGGAACCTCCTGGCAGACGCTGAACCTCAAGGGCGACGAGACCGTCTCCATCGTGGGCCTCGGCGACACGCTGAAGCCGCGCCAGAGGATGGAACTCGTCATCACCTCGGACAAGGGCGTGGTGAGCCACGTCCCGGTCATCTGCCGCATCGATACCGCCGACGAGCTGGAATATTTCCGCAACGGCGGCATCCTCAACTACGTGCTGCGCAACCTGCTCCAGGCGGCCTGACGCACGGCAACGCCGGGGGCCGCGCGTGGCCCGGTGCGGCGTGGGTGGCCGGGACAGGCCCGGCCATGACGGGATTGGAGGGCGTGGATCACTTCCGATCCGCCGCGCCCCCCTCGACCGATTTCCTTGACGCTCTCCACCGTCATGTCCGGGACAGGCCCGCCATGACGGGATGGAGGGCGTGGATCACTTCGGAACCGCCGCGCCCTCCCTCGACCGATCTCCTCCACCCTCTCCACCGTCATGCCCGGGCTTGTCCCGGGCGCCCGCGCCGCCGCGGGTCGTCGGGCCGGGACCGTCCGGAGCCGGTGCGGCTCGGCGCGGCGTGGGTGGCCCTGAATCGCCCTGGCCGTCGCTGCTCCGACCGTTGATCGACCCGCCTCAGGGGTGCTAGCTTCCGTCTCGCAGTGATCACCGGCGCCGGCGTCGGACGGGCCGCGGTGTCGGATGGCGACGCGGGGCAGATCTCAGACAGGACGCTGCGCCGGGCCGCGCCGGGCAACCCGTCCGCACCCGTGACGGGCGACGACGGCGTATACGAACGCTTCCCGGCGCGGGTGCGAGCCTCCTCCGCCGATACGTCCACCGACCGCCACGGCCATGCCCCGTATGCCGGCCCCGGGCTCCGGGGCGGCGTCCTGGCGCTGCACGGACGCGCCAGACCCTCCGACGTTTGACGGCGGCCGACCGCGCGCAGAGCCCGAAAGCCGATACACGATGGACGTTTCAGCGCTTCTCCTGTCGCGGATGCAGTTCGCGTTCACCATCTCGTTCCACATCGTCTTCCCGGCCTTCACCATCGGGCTCGCGGCCTGGTTGATGACGCTCGAAGCCTGCAGCGTCTTCACGGGGCGGCCGATCTACCGCAGGCTCTTCGACTTCTGGCTGCGCATCTTCGCCGTGGCCTTCGGCCTCGGCGTCGTGTCGGGCATCGTCATGGCCTTCCAGTTCGGGACGAACTGGAGCGAGCTGTCACGGCGCTCCGGCAACATCCAGGGCGGGCTGCTCGCCTACGAGAGCTTCTCGGCCTTCATGCTCGAGGCCGCCTTCTTCGGCATCCTCATCTTCGGCCGCAAGCGCGTGCCCCCGGCCGTGTACCTCCTCGCCACGGTGGCGATCTCGCTCGGCACGGACGTGTCGTCCTTCTGGATCCTGGCCAACAACAGCTGGATGCAGCACCCGACCGGCTTCGCCCCGGGACCGAAGGGCACCTTCGTGCCGGTCGACTGGCTGGAGATCCTGACCAATTCGGTCGCGGTCCTGCGCTGGGTCCACATGATCCTCGCCGCCTATGTCACGACCTCGTTCTGCGTCGCCGCGACCGGCGCCTGGTACGTGCTGCAGGGGCGCAACCTCCCCGAGGCCCGGCTGATGCTGCGCTTCGGCCTCGGCCTCGCCGCCGTCCTCGTGCCGCTGCAGCTCGTCGCCGGCCACTTCGTCGGCGACTACGTGGTGGCCGACCAGCCCTCCAAGATCACGGCACTCGAGGGGCGCTGGCACGCCGAGCAGCCGGCCGGCGAGGTCCTGTTCGGCTGGCCCGACCCCGAGCACGAGCGCAACGCCTTCGAGGTCGCGCTGCCGCCGCCCTTCGGCAGCCTCATCGATTCCGCGAGCCTGACGGCCCGCGAGGCCGGCATCACCGATATCCCGCCGGCGGACCGGCCGAACGTCCGCATCGTGTTCTTCACCTTCCGCATCATGGTGGGCCTCGGCCTGCTGATGCTGGTGCTCGCCTGGACCGGCACCGTGCTGGGCTGGCGCGACCGGCTCGTCGCCGCCCGCTGGCTCCTGTGGCCGGTGTTCCTGAGCTTCCCGATCGGGTTCGTGGCGACGCTGATGGGCTGGTTCACCGCCGAGGTCGGCCGCCAGCCCTGGGCGATCTACGGCCAGTTGCGCACGGCCGACGCCATCACGCCGGCGCTGACCGCCGGCACGGTCGCCTTCACGCTGCTGCTGTTCGGCACGATCTACACGGTCATCTTCGCCGCCGGCACGTTCTACATCTACAGGACGTTGAGGCGCGGACCCGAGGCGCCTCGCGAACCGCTGGAGGAGACGACCACGAACCCCAAGCGCCCGCTGTCGATCCCGGGCGCCAGCCCGAAGGCCGGCACCGCGCAGGCGGGCGGGCGGGAGGCCTCGCCCCGTCCCACTCCGGCCACGTGAGTTGGCTCCGATGATCGCCTTCTGGTCCGCGGCCCTCGGCCTCTCGCTCCTCCTCTACGTGCTGCTGGACGGCTTCGACCTCGGCGTCGGCATCCTGTTCCTGTTCGCCCCCTCGGAGCGGCACCGGCGCCACATGATGGACGCCGTCTCGCCCGTGTGGGACGGCAACGAGACCTGGCTGATCGTCTCGGGGGCGACGCTCTTCGCCGTGTTCCCCGCCGCCTACGCCATCCTGCTCGGGGCCTTCTACGTCCCCGTCGTCGTCATGATCTGCGGGCTGATCCTGCGCGGCGTGGCGTTCGAGTTCCGCTCGAAGGCGCGGCGCCTGCGCTGGCTGTGGACGGCGAGCTTCGGGGCGGGGTCGATCGTCGCCGCCTTCGCCCAGGGTGCCGCCATCGGGGCCTTCGTTCAGGAGATGCCGGTGCGCGACGGCGTCTTCGTCGGCACGGCCTTCTCCTGGGTGTCGTGGTATGCCGTGCTGTGCGGCGTCGGCCTCGTCTTCGGCTACGCGCTGCTCGGCGCCGGCTGGCTGATCCACAAGACCGACGCCGAGGTCCACGACTTCGGCTATGCCGTGATGCCGCGCATCCTCGCCGGGCTCGCCGCCTTCCTGGTCCTCGCCGCCGTCGGGCTCTTCGCCTTCCACATGCGCGTCGCCGGGACCTGGTTCGAGCGACCCTATCTCCTCGTGCCGCTCGCGGTCGGCAGCCTCGCCGGCGCGCTCCTGGTCTACGGGGTGCGGATGCGGATCGACCGGTTGCCGCTGCCGATGGCCATGGCGATGTTCATCGCCGCCTTCGCCACGATGGTGGGCGCGCTCCTGCCCTTCATCGTGCCCTTCTCGCTGACCATCGCGGAGGCGGCCGCGCCGCCGGCCAGCCTCGCCTTCCTGTTCTGGGGCGCCGGGCTGGTGATCCTGCCCGTCACGCTGGCCTACACGGCCTGGGTCTACTGGGTGTTCCGCGGCAAGGTCCAGCCCCTCGGCCACGACGAGGACGAAGGCTGGGACGAGGGCTCCTCCGAGCTCGATGCGGCGCGGGCCGCCGCCGCCCGGGCGCGCCGCGACCTCGCCGAGACGCTCGCGGCCCTGCGAGGGAACCTCGCGCCGGCGCATGCGCTGCGCGACGCCGGCCGGGCCGGTCTCGCGGAAGCGGGCGACCTCGTGCGCCAGGGCGCCCGCTATGCCCGCACGCCCGAGGGTGCGGCGGCGCTCGGGCTCGGCGCCCTGGCGCTGCTGCGCGCGGCCCTCAGGAGACCGACGCGGCGCGCGTCTGGCGATCGTGACGGGTAGACGCCTACCGACACCCGAAGGCGCGGCCTCGGACCGCGATGGCGGGCCGCGGGCCTAGTCCACCGTCCCGGCCCGGACCTCCGCATAGGCCCAGTCGAGCCATTCGGTCAGCGCCTCGACGTCCGCCGTCTCCACGGTGGCACCGCACCAGACCCGCAGGCCCGGGGGAGCGTCGCGGTAGGAGGCGATGTCGTGGGCGACGCCTTCGCGCTCCAGCAGCGTCGCCATCGCTTTGGCAAAAGCCGCCCGATCGGCCTCGGGCAGCGCCGCGACCGCCGGATCGACGACGTGCAGGCACACCGACGTGTTGGACTGGATTTCGGGCCTCGCCGCGAGGTTGGCGATCCAGGGCGTGCGCCTCACCCAGGCGTCGAGCGCGCCGGCATTGCGGTCCGCCCGGCCGATCAGCCCGGCCAGCCCGCCGACCGACCGACCCCAGCGCAGCGCGTCGAGGTAGTCCTCGACGCAGAGCATGGAGGGCGTGTTGATGGTGTCGCCCTTGAAGATGCCCTCGATGAGCTTGCCGCCCGACAGCAGCCGGAACACCTTGGGCAGCGGGCGCGGCGGCGGATCGGCAAGCAGCCGGGCGACGGCGCGCGGCGAGAGCACCAGCATGCCGTGCGCCGCCTCGCCGCCGAGTGCCTTCTGCCACGAGAAGGTCACGACATCGAGCCGCTCCCAGGGCAGCGCCTGGGCGAAGGCGGCCGATGTGGCGTCGCAGATCGTGAGGCCGCCGCGGCCGGCCGGGATCGCGGTGCCGGGGGGGACGCGGACCCCGGACGTCGTGCCGTTCCAGGTGAAGACGACGTCGTGGTCGAAGTCCACCTGCGCGAAGTCGACGATGTCGCCGTAGGGCGCCGTGAGGACGCGGGTCTCAGGGAGCCGGAGCTGCTCCACGGCATCCGTCACCCAGGTCTCGCCGAAGCTTTCCCAGGCCAGCATGTCGACCGGCCGGGGCCCGAGCAGGTTCCACATCGCCATCTCGACCGCGCCCGTATCGGAGGCCGGCACGATGCCGATCCTATAATCGGCGGGGATCTCCAGCACGGCGCGGGTGAGGTCGATGGCTTCGGCGAGACGGCTGCGGCCGACGGGAGCGCGGTGCGAGCGACCGAGAGGGGCGTCGCCCAGCGCCGCGAGCGACCAGCCGGGACGCTTGGCGCAGGGACCGGAGGAGAAGCAGGGGTTCGCCGGCCGGCGGGCCGGGATGGGGGTGGCCATGGGGTGCTCTCGAGGCGGGACGCCGCCGGCGGGGTGGCGGTGATCGGCCATGGCGTCGTGGGCGATGGCGGGAGGGCGTGTCAAGGCACGGCGCGGACGGGAAAGGGGCCCCGCGCCCTACCCCAGCCGCCGCAGCAGCGCCCGCAGCGGGTTCAGCCGCCTCAGCCGCCCCCAGGCGGCGACGCGGTGCACGGTGTCGAGCCGTGCCTGGAGCTGGCCCAGCCGCTCGCCCAGAACGAGGATCTCCTCCTGCTTCTGGGCGATCGAACCCTTCAGCCGGGCGGCCTCTGCCCGCAGGTCGTCGTTGTCGAGTTCGAGCCGCCGGATCCGCAGCGCCGTCGCCTCGTCGCTGTCGTGCGCGGCGCCCGTCACGCGGCGGCCCGCCACAGGCTGTCGTCGACGCCCTCGGCCGCCGCCGCCCGGGCGAAGAAGCGCGCATAGGCGGTGACCTCGAAGGGGTTGTCGAGATGGAAGGCGAAGCGCAGCGCCGGGTCGCGGGAGTGGCGATGGTGCATGAGGTTCGTCACGATCTCCCCCGACGCCCCCGTGCGGCAGGCGGGATGCGGCAGGCGGCTGTAGCGGTCGTAACCCGCGAAAGGGTCGCCCGACCAGGTGAGGTGCTTGTCGCGGAACATATGCCGGACCATGCCGGGAATGGCCACGCCCGAGCGGAACCGGCCATAGGCATAGGGACGGCCCATGCCGAGCCGCGCCGCGGCGGCCTTGCGGCGCAGCGCATGCCCGGCCAGCAGCGCCGCCAAAGCCCCCTCGGCGCGCGGTTCGGGCGTGTAGCGCGACACTTCGAGCGGTCGCTCGGGCACGAAACCCGAGAAGTGGAAGAAGGCCAGCGGCCGGCCGTCGACGAGCCAGGCGCCCTCCGGCCCCGCCGACACCGCGCGCCGGTCGAGGTTCCAGTAGGCGACGTTGAAGCCCGTGTCGCGCAGCACGTGCGTGCGGCCGGCCAGCCCCGGCAGCAGGTCCATATATTTCTGGTCGACGAAGAGGCCGCGCTCCTGTTCGTTGACGCAGCCGTGGCGCAGCATGCGGGCCCACCAGCGCAGCGCCGGCTCGGTCTCGGGCGTCTGGCTCGCCGCGATGAAGCCGAGGTTGTAGACGCCGGTCTGCATGACGTCGCGCTCCGACCGCGGCGCCCCCGCGGACGGGGGATCGCAGAAATGCGGCGTGAGCACGAAGGAGGCGCCCCCGTCCAGCACGGCCACGAGGTCGTCGAGGCGCCGGAAGATCTCGATGTCGGGATCGAAGTAGAGCACGTTGCGATAGCCGCGCTCGAACAGCCGCAGCATCAGGAAGGGCTTGATGGCGGTGTTGAACTCGGTGACGTCGTAGGCGAAGGCGAAGCTCGCGAAATCCGTGATGCCGAGGTCGGCTGCGGGGACCACCTCGACCCCCTCGGGATAGCGCAGCTCCGGATCGGGACTGTCGGCGAGGCCGAGGACGAGGTCGACCTCGGGATGGCGTGACCGTACGGAAGCGAAGAACACCTCGGCCTGCGCGAGGTAGTTGTTCGAACAGATGGAGAAGACGACGGTGCGGGCGGCCATGGCGCCGCACGTCGTGCCACCGCGGGCCAGCCTTGTCCAGGCGTGGCGATCGGCCAGCCGCGGTTCAGGCGGCCCGGTTGGCGGCGACCGGAAAGGAGCAGACCACGGCCCCGTCGGCATCGACGAGCCACGCATAATCGGCGGCCTCGACGAAATCCTCGAGCGGGTAGCGCCGCGCCATCTCGTCCGCCGCATGGTCGTTGCTGGCCGTCAGCAGCACCATCGAGGGCGTCTCGATCGAGCCGTCGGCGAGGTGACGCGTCCTCAACAGGCGATAATCCGGCATGGTTTCCCCCCGAACGTGGTCGGCGTTCTACAACGCGCCGTTACCGCTTGAGGTCAATGACCGTTCGATCACATCGCCGTGACGAGCGCCGCGCCGTCCGGGGCGGGCTCGACCGGGCAGTGCGGGCCGGGCAGCGGTGCCGGAGGCGCGGCCGGCATGGCGTCGGCCGCCCAGGTCTCCAGGAAAGCGCCGGCCCAGCGCGCCACGGCGCCGTCGTGCTGGAACCAGTCGCCACGGTGCAGGTGCACGGGGCGGGCGTTCGGCCCGCAGGCCTTGGCATGGCCGAGCACGATCCAGCGGCTCATCATGGCGTAGGTGACCTCGGGGTGGAACTGCAACCCGAAGGCGTTGCGGCCGTAGCGGAAGGCCTGGCACTCGAAGTCCGTGCCCTCGGCCAGGCTCACGGCGCCCTGCGGCAGGCAGAAGCCCTCGCGATGCCAGTGGTAGACCCAGCGCGGGAACGGCACGCCGAGCAGCGCGTCGCCGCGTTCCGTCGGCACGATCGGGTAGTAGCCGATCTCGACGCGCCCGTCCGGATGAGGCCCGACGCTCTGGCCGAGCTGCCGGGCGATCATCTGGGCGCCGAGGCAGAGCCCGAGCAGCGGCGCGCCTTCGCGCAGCGGCACGGCCGTCCAGTCGATCTCGGCCCGCACCCAGGGGTCGGCATCGTTGGCGCTCATCGGCCCGCCGAAGATCACCGCGCCGGCATGGTCCGCCATCGTCTCGGGCAGGGGATCGCCGAACCGGGGACGGCGGATATCGAGCGGGTGGCCCAGGGCGCTCAGCAGGCGGCCGACGCGGCCGGGGGTCGAGTGCTCCTGATGGAGGACGATGAGGACCGGGCGCGGGCCCGCCGACCTCGACCCGCCGGCGCGGCCGTCGGACGGCTGGATCGCCGGCTGCAGCATGGACCCCATTCCCCGCGTCCCCTTCCGCGGCGCATGGCCGCCCGGTTGGATACCATCTCGCAAAAGCGATGCCACCCCTGCTGCCGCTGCGGCAGCGTTGCCGCCCCGCCGACCCCGCACTATGGTGGACGGCGAGGCGGCGCAGGGCTGATCCCAGCAGGCGCCACGAGGCTCTGCGATGGGATTCCGGCTTCGGCGTGACGCTTGGTCACGCCGGGCCGCGGGACCGAGCGAAGGGGAACACGCGGATGACACCTGTGCAGGCCCGGATGGCGCGCGCCGCCCTCGGCATGACGGCGGAGGAGTTGTCGCGGGTCGCGGGCCTCTCGCCCGAGGACGTGGCCCAGACGGAGCGCGGCGGCCAGGAGGGCGCGGCCTCGGCCAAGCTGCGCGCCACCTTCGAGGCGTCCGGCGTGGCCTTCCTCGAAGCCGACGGGGTCCGCTACGATTCCCGCCAGGCCGCTGCCCGGACGGTGCCGCTCGACGAGATGAATTCCTACAATGACGAGTGACGCGTCGCGCGCACTCGCCGTGGCGTTCGGGGCCGTGGTCCTGGCCGCCGCCCTACCGGCCCTGGCGGCCGAGTCCGGCTATCCCTTCGAGGGCACCTGGGTGCGAGCCAACCGGGTCTGCACCGCCAACGCCCCGCGGGTGCGCACCTACACGAGCCACGAGGTGACGTTCCCGACCGGCCATTGCAGCTTCCGCAAGGTCGCGACGGGCGGCGGCCTGTTCGAGATCTTCGAGGACTGCCGCAGGGCGGAACGCCCCGGCAACTACACCGAGACCATCCGGATGCTCGGGCCGGATCTCATGCAGATGCGGCGCTCGGCGGCGCGGCTGAAGATCGCCCGGCCCCTGCGCTACACCCGCTGCTCGGCGGCGGCGCCCGCGGCGGCCGCCCATGCCCCGGCTTCGCCCGCCGGCCCCCACCGGGCGCCTCAACCGGGCGCCGAGCCCAAGCTGTCCGAACCCAGGCCGCCGGAAACCAAGCCGGAGGCCAAACCACCCGAGACCAAGCCGCCGGAAACCAAGCCCTGAAGGGCCGCGCGGCGATAGAGGGGCGCCGCCGAGGCGATTGACGGCTGTCGATACGTTCTCTATTTGTTCCTGAGCGGCCGGCGTTGTCCACAGAGACGCGCCGACCTCACTCGAGCCCCGGAGAGCGCCGATGTTGACCGGCTTCGATGTCGGCGGGACGCCGATCGCCCCGCCGCCCCGCGCCAGCGCGGCGCGGACCGGACGGCCCGATGCCGCCCGCGGCAGCGCCCGCCGAAAAGAGCCCCTGTCGCTCGACGACGTGCTGGCCAACCGGCGCCGCGGCCGCGCGGCCCTCTCCAACGCCGGCGGGCGGTTCGAGGCGGAGCGGCGCGAGGCCGAACCGGAGGATGCCGAGTCGCTGCCCGACCGCGCCGGCTTCGCCACCACCGTCACGGTGGAGCGGCCCCGGACCGTCATCACCCGCAACGATTCGCCCGACATCTCCTTCGACCGGTCCATCAACCCCTACCGGGGCTGCGAGCACGGCTGCATCTACTGCTTCGCCCGCCCCACCCACGCCTTCGTGGGCCTGTCGCCGGGGCTCGACTTCGAGACCCGGCTCTTCGCCAAGGAGGGGGCGGCCGAGAAGCTCGAACGCGAACTCGCGGCCGCCGCCTACACGCCCCGGACCATCGCGATCGGCACCAACACCGATCCCTACCAGCCGATCGAACGGGAGCGGCGCGTGATGCGCTCGATCCTGGAGGTGCTGGAGCGCTGCCATCATCCCGTCGGCATCGTGACAAAATCGGCGCTGGTGACGCGCGACCTCGACCTGCTGGCGCCCATGGCGGCCCGGGGCCTCGTCAAGGTCGCGGTCTCGGTCACGACGCTCGACCCCGCCCTGGCGCGGCTGATGGAGCCCCGCGCCCCCGCGCCCAAGAAGCGGCTCGACGCCATCCGCCGCCTCAGCGAGGCGGGGATCCCCGTCACCGTGATGACGGCGCCGATGATCCCCGCCGTCAACGATCACGAGATCGAGGCCATCCTGCAGGCCGCCCGGCAGGCCGGCGCGACCGAGGCCGGCTATGTCGTGCTGCGCCTGCCGCTCGAAGTGCGCGACCTGTTCCGCGAGTGGCTGCTGGCGCATTTCCCCGACAAGCTGCGTCACGTCATGGGTCTGGTCCAGTCGATGCGGGACGGGCAGGACTACGACCCGACCTGGGGCAAGCGCATGACGGGCACCGGCCCCTATGCCTGGATGCTGGGGCGGCGCTTCGAGATCGCGGCCGCGAAGCTCGGCTTCCCCAAGGTCCGCGCCAAGCTCCGCACCGACCTGTTCCGGGCGCCGACGCCCCACGGCCAGCAGCTCGCTTTGTTCTGAGCCGAGCCCCGCCGGTCAGCGGGCCGGCGTCGGCGGCGGCAGCGGGGCACCGCTGTGGAGCACCCAGAACAGCACCAGGAGCGCGATGAGCGCCACGCAGAGCCCCACGATGGCGCGGGCGCTCAGCTGGAAGCTGGACCGGCCCCGCGTCAGCCCGATGCGGCCCCCGGGCACGGCGCCGGCGGACGGCCCGGTGGTCGACCGCGCGGCTCCGGACCGGGTCGCCAGGCTCGCGGCCCCGCTGCCCGCGACCTCGGTGCCGCGCCCGTCGAGCACCGCCTGGGCGAGGTGGCGATAGGTGGCGAGACGGCGCGGCGTGCTCTCCCCCAGCAGGTAGGAATGGACCTCGGCGGGCTCCGGCATCCGCCCTTCGAGCCGGCCGTAGGCCTGCAGCCAATCGTATTTATTCTGCTTGTAGATCGAATAGGCGACGAGGCCGACGATGTCGTCATCCGCCGTGACGAGGCTCGTGAACACGACATTGTGCTCGGCGGGGTCGACGATGGCGGGGTCGGGCCCCAGCGCGCCGGCATTCGGGCCCAGCGCGCCGGCGTCCGGCCTCCTCGTCAGCGGCTGGTCCCGCTCGGGCGTCACGGCAGTCTGGTCCATGGTGGCGCTTTCCCCCTTCCGTGCCGGAGCGCCTCGCCCCCGGCGAACCCGCTCCCGCGTGCCAACGCGCAGCAGTCCGGGCGGGATGAATGCGCAATGGCGATTCCCTCCCGGCCCCGACTGCCGTAGGTCAATGGCGATGGGCTGCGGCGGGATCCGGCCGCGCCTCTGTTGCGCGAGGTCGACACTGCCACCGCACGATCTTTGGGAGCGCGGGCTGCGCGCCGGAGGCTTTCGCGCTGATCGCCGGCGTCGACGAGGCCGGGCGCGGTCCCCTGGCCGGGCCGGTCTCGGCGGCGGCCGTCATCCTCGACCCGGCGGACGTGCCGGACGGCATCGACGATTCCAAGGCGCTGAGCGCCGACGAGCGCGACAGCCTCTGCGCCGCCATCCTGGCCCGGGCGCTGGCGGTCGGCGTCGGCCTCGCCTCGGCGGACGAGATCGACGCCGTCAACATCCGACAGGCCACGTTCGCGGCGATGCGTCGGGCGGTGCGGGCCCTGCCGCTCGCCCCGCACCACCTCCTCGTCGACGGGCGCGACATCCCGCCCGGCCTGCCCTGCCCGGCGCGGGCGCTGGTGAAGGGCGACAGCCTGTCGCTGTCCATCGCGGCGGCCTCCATCGTGGCCAAGGTCACGCGCGACCGGCTCATGGTCCGGCTCCACGCAAGCCACCCCGCCTATGGTTTCGAGACCCATAAGGGCTACCCCACCGCCGCCCATCGCGCCGCCATCGCGGCGCATGGGCCGACGCCCTATCACCGGCGCAGTTTCGGCGTCCTGCGGCGGGATCCCTGACCCGGACGTTACGAAACAGGACGGCATCTGACAGACCTCGGCAACCCGGCCTTAAGCTTAACGCCCCCATGGTCATACCCGTGAGTCGCGTTTACCGGTGTGTGTCACATGTCTCAAGCACAGGCCGGTTCGGCCGCTTCGAAGCTCCAGTCTAAGGTATCGCGTGCTGGAGCTTCGACGGCTCGACTCAGGGCCATCGCCCCGGTCCTGAAGGATCGCATCATCCTGTCGGACTGCCTGACCGCCCTCGCCAGCCTCCCGGCCGAGAGCGTCGACCTCGTCTTCGCCGACCCGCCCTACAATCTCCAGCTGACCAACCCCTTGACGCGGCCCGACCAGAGCGCCGTCGACGCGGTCGACGACGACTGGGACAAGTTCGCCTCCTTCGCCGATTACGACCGCTTCACCCAGGCCTGGCTGGCGGGCGTGCGGCGGGTCATGAAGCCCAACGCGACGCTCTTCGTGATCGGCTCCTACCACAACATCTTCCGCGTCGGCACGACGCTGCAGGACCTCGGCTTCTGGATCCTCAACGACATCGTGTGGCTCAAGGCCAACCCGATGCCGAACTTCCGCGGCCGCCGCTTCACCAACGCCCACGAGACCCTGATCTGGGCGTCGCGGGACCAGGACGCGAAGGGCTACACGTTCAACTACGAGGCCATGAAGGGCGCCAACGACGACACGCAGATGCGGTCGGACTGGTTCATGCCGATCTGCTCGGGCGCCGAGCGCCTGAAGGACCCGAACGGCGACAAGCTGCATCCGACGCAGAAGCCCGAGGCGCTGCTGACCCGGATCCTGCTCAGCGCCTCCAAGCCCGGCGACGTCGTGCTCGACCCGTTCTTCGGCTCCGGCACGACCGGGGCAGTGGCGCGCCGCTACGGGCGGACCTGCGTCGGCATCGAACGCGATCCCGTCTACGCCAAGGCCGCCGCCGCCCGCATCGCCGCCGTGGTGCCGGCCGATGCCGACACGCTCGACGTGCTGGCCACCAAGCGTTCCGAGCCCCGCCTGCCCTTCGCGAGCCTGCTCGAAGCCGGCGCCGTCGTGCCGGGCCAGGCCCTCTACGACGCGCGCCGCCGGGTGAAGGCCACCGTGCGGGCCGACGGTCTCATCGCGGTGTCGACCATCGCGGGCTCGATCCACAAGGTCGGCGCCCTCGTGCAGGGGCTGCCGTCCTGCAACGGATGGACCTACTGGCATTACGAGGACGGCGGGGCGCTCAAGCCCATCGACGTCCTGCGCGAGCGCGCCCGGGCGGGGCTCCGCGACGGAGGCTGATCCAGGAATGCTCGAAGGCGGACCGTTCGGCGGCGGCGGCGACCGGCTGCTCTCCACGGCGAAGCGCGACGGTCGGAACCGGCTCTGCTTCGATCGCCGCTCGTTCTGCAGGTCATCCGTGCCACGCACGAGGTGGAGCGCGGAGTTGAGGGTTCGCGTCGGCCGGCGATCCGGCGATGGCGCGGACCGGCTCAGTTCGGCGTCGGGCCGCCATGGCCCGCGAGCTCCTCGAGGGCGGCGCGGTATTCGACGAAGCTGCTCGGGCAGGTCGCGACCGTACCCTGCAGGAGCGGCCGGGCCGCGTCGGTCTCGCCGCGTTTGAGGAACGATTCAGCCGTATAGAAGGCGGCCTCGCAGGTCCTGTGCTGGTCGGAGACGAGGTCGAGCGCACCAGCCGCCGCCACCATGACGTCTTGGCGCAGCGTGCCGTCGAAGAACCGGACCACCTGGGCCGGCCAGGCATGGTCGTCGACGTCATGTGCCGTGGCGCCGATGGGGTCCTCATTCCCGGTCCGCACAGCCACGATCGACAGCCAGATCACCGAATAGGGTTCCTTGCTGTCGGTAAGGACAGCCTGGCGAAGGTCCGCGACAGCGTCGGCGCCCCGACCTCGATAGAATTCCGAGATTCCGCGCTGGCGGTAGACGGCAGCGTTCGGCTGCTCGGTCAAGGCAGCGGTGTATTGCCCGATGGCGTCGTCGAGATCGCCGGCACCGAAGAAGCTCCCGCCGAGCTGCGCATGCGCGATGGAGCGGAACCGGCTCGCGCCCGCGGGCGACAGTCTCTGCTGCATGGCGATGGCCGCCTCCAGATCCGCGATGGCCTGCGCAGCCGACCCTTTCTCGGCCTCCGCCATGGCGAGGCCGAAACGGGCGCGGGGGTCGTCCGGATATCGGGCGTTCAGGGCCGCGCCGCGGACCGCCCAGGCCTCGTCGTCGGTGGGCGCCTCGCCGGGTGGCACGAGGCTGACAGTCTGGATCGGAGGACGCAGCCCGCCGACCGCCATCGGGACGACCAGGACCATCGATGCGAGCCCTCCGGCGACGAGCGTGACGCGACGGGACGGGCGGCGGACCGTCCCGTGCCGCCAGGCGATGACGATGAGGAGGCCGGCGAGGAGCCCTGCCAGTTGGCCGCCGACATGGTCGGCGATGTCCACCAGGACACCGTCCGGAAGCTTCAGTCCCGGCACGACCGCGGCAGGGCACACCACGATAGGCCAGGCCAGGAACCAGTAGCGCTGCCGCCCAGGCGGGATGCGCCACGCCAGCACGAAGGCCGCTGCGAAGAGCCCCAGGACGGCGCCCGAGGCTCCGACGGAGACCATCTGGGGCGGGTTGACCGCGATCGAGGCGAGCGACCCCGCGAGCCCGCAGGCGAGAAAGGCCAGGACGAACAGGGCGCGGCCGAGCCAGGGTTCGAGGAGGATACCGATGACGACGAGCGCCAGAGCGTTGACGACGAGATGGGTCGCGTTTCCATGGACAAAGACGGCGGAAAGCAGGCGGTACGGCTGCCAGCATAGGACGACGAGTTCCCGGTCCATCCCGCCCCAGGCCGCGAGCGTGTCCGGGGCGAGGCTGGCCGGCAGCGCCGGCGCGGTTCCGAAGAGCGACTCGCCGACGAAGACCGCGATCATGACGGCGACGAGGGCGCAGCTGGCCAGAGGGAGGCCGGCACGGGCCCGGCTGAGGGCGAGGCGGAGGTCGTCGACGGGTCCGGGCACGGCGGCAGGGCGCGCATCCGGGTCCATGTCGATGCGCCGGGCGATCTCGACGCGGGTCGCCACCACGCTCCCCACGGGGGCGTCGTAGAACGTGTCGCGACGGCGGATCACCGCCATGGCGGCGGCGATCTGCGCGGCTCCCAGCCACACGCCGCCGGACAACCAGGCGAGGGCGGCGGTGAGGGGCGGAACCGTTCCGGTCACCGCGCCGTAACCGGCCTCGATGGCCAGGAAGACCGATCCCGGGAGGTAGATCCAGGAAAACCGCCCGTAGCGCGCCGCCAGGAGGTTCGCGCGGTCGGAGCCCGACACCGTGCCGTCGGCAGCGGTGACGGCGAGGCCCATGAGCCGTCGTCCCGGGCTCGCCCGCCAGAACCGATCCGTCGCCCAGCGCAGGATCAGGAACAGCGGATTCATCAGGGCGTCGAGGGTCAGGACCCGGACAGCCGCACTCCCATCCGGCGACACGGGCGTGACGAACTGGGCCGTGTCGTGGGCGGGACCCTGGCGGGTCGCGACGAAGATAGAGCGGAGCGGTGCCCCGAAGAGGCCCGACGTACAGAGTTGCTGGCGGCTGCCGGCGAAAGCCGGAGGCAGGACCACGCCGCGAGGGAGATCTTCGGCCGGCCGGCACGCCGTGTAGAAGGCGACATTGGTGGCGACGCGTCCGCCCGTCACGGTGGAGAGCAGAACGATGGCGGCCTGGAAGATCAGCATCGCCAGCAGCGTGTCCACGGCGACCGCCACGCCCCTCCGCCAGAACCCCGCCCGTTCGATCATTCGTCGCCTCTCCCGGTCGCCGCGGCGAGGTCTCGACGCCGTGCCTCATTGGACCCTAGCGCGATCCCAACTTCAACGCTCGATCGAAACCGCGCTCACGCTCGGGCCCGCCACCAAATCCGATGCGGTCACCGCTCGCCGGGCGGGAAGTCCGTGTCGAGCGCGGTCTGGCGGCGGGCTTCGACCTCGGCCAGCGTGTCCTTCAGCTTGCTCACCACCGCGTCGTGGCCCCATTCGCCGAGCACGAGGTGGAGCGGGGGGTTCGGCTCCGAGACCAGCGCGATCATGGCCTGGCCGGCCCGGACCGGGTCGCCGGCCTGGGTGCCGCTGTTCCTGGAGGTGGTCGCCATGCGGGCCGCCACCGTCTCGGCATAGTCCGGGATGGTGCTCGGCGTCTGCGTCATCGACCGGCCCGCCCAGTCGGTGCGGAACGGGCCGGGCTCCACCACCGTCACCTTGATGCCGAGCGGCCCCACCTCGCGCGACAGCGAGTCCGAGAAGCCTTCGACGGCATGTTTCGAGGCCGCGTAATAGCCCGAGCCGGGAAAGCCGCAGAAGCCCGCCACCGAGGCGATGTTGATGATGTGGCCGCTCCGCTGGCGCCGCATCACCGGGAGCACCGCCCGGGTCATGGCGAAGAGGCCGAAGACATTGGCCTCGAACTGCGCCCGGATCTCCTCCGGCACGCCTTCCTCGATCGACGACAGGTAGCCGTAGCCGGCATTGTTGACGAGGACATCGATCCGCCCGAAGGCCTTCAGCGCGGCCGCGACGCCGGCATCGATCTCGTCGTCGTCGATGACGTCGAGCGACAAGGCGAGAGCCTGTCCGTCCCGCCCCTGCGCGAGGTCGTCGACCCGCGCCTTGTCGCGGGCCGTCACGACGGCGCGCCAGCCCCGGTCGAGCACCTGCCTGGCGAGGTCCCGCCCGAAGCCCGTGGAACACCCGGTGATGAACCAGACGGGAGTGTCGGCATTAGGCATATGTGAAACCTTCGCGAGATATGGGAAATTCCGCCACGCTGGATGCGATGTCAGCGGTCCACCATGGCCATTTGGGCGTCGGTGTAGCGTGGCCCCGCGACGCTGCCGGGCGGCAGGGCGGCGTCCAGCACCGCGAGATCCGCGTCCGTCAGCGTGATGGACGCGGCGGCGACGTTCTCCTCGAGATAGGTCCGGCGTTTCGTCCCGGGGATCGGCGCGATGTCGCTGCCCTTGGCGAGCAGCCAGGCGAGCGCGATCTGGCCGGGTTTCACGCCCTTCTCGGCCGCCAAGGCGCCGACCTTCTCGGCAGCGGCGACGTTGCGGTCGAAGTTCTCGCCTTGGTAGCGCGGATCGGTCCGGCGGTAGTCTCCTTCGGGATAATCCTCGGCGCGCTTCACCGCCCCGGTGAGAAAGCCGCGGCCGAGCGGGCTGAACGGGGTCAGGCCGATGCCGAGTTCGCGCAGCAGCGGGATGATCTCGGGCTCGAGGTTGCGCTCCCACAGCGAATATTCGCTCTGCAGCACCGAGATCGGATGCACCGCGTGGGCCCGGCGGATGTTGGCGCTGCCGGCTTCGCTGAGGCCGATGAACCGCACCTTGCCGGCCTCGACGAGCCGCGCCACCGTCCCGATCACGTCCTCGACCGGCACGGCCGGGTCGATGCGGTGCTGGTAGAGCAGGTCGATGTGGTCGAGGCCCAGGCGCCGCAGCGACGCATCGACGACCTCGCGGATGTGCTCGGGCCGGCTGTCCACGCCCGCGACCTTGCCGTCCACGATGCGGAAACCGAACTTGGTCGCCACCACGACGCCGTCGCGCCGCCCCTTCAGTGCCCGGCCGAGCAGCGCCTCGTTGGTGAAGGGACCGTAGACCTCGGCCGTATCGAAATAGGTGACGCCGAGGTCGAGCGCCCGATGGATCGTGGCGATCGATTCCGCGTCGTCCGGCACGCCGTAGGACTGGCTCATCCCCATGCAGCCGAGGCCGATGGCCGAGACTTCGAGGCCTTGGGTGCCGAGTTTGCGCAGGGGCAGCATGGGCAGAGGTCTTTCGCGGATGACGGCCCGCCGCGGGACCATCGAAGCGCATGCAACGGCGGAGCAGGCCGGATGGTTGCGAGGGCGACCCGCCGGGGGATCGGCGGATCGGGACCCTTCCGCGTTGGCGGTCGGTGACCACAGCCGCGATGGAGACGACCCGCGTGATGATCCTGATCTTTCTCGCCATGACGCTGGCGCTGGGCCTGGCGCTCGTCGGGCCGCAGGGGTTGGCCCTGGCCGTCCTCCTGGCCTGCCTGGCGCTGTCCTCGGGGCTGTTCCTGTTCGAGGTCCACAGTCCGCAGGACGGCTTCTCGATGCCGTGGCTGTCGACCGAGGCCGACGGACCGGGGACCGGTCGCGGCCGTCCCGGCGATGGACCCGTGGCGGGACCGCCCGTGATGCCGGGCCGGCCCGCATGACGCCGCACCGCGCCGGTCTCCTGGCCGACCTCCTGCTCGTCGCGACGCTGCTGGGCCTCGCCGCCATCCTCACGGCCGCGCTGGTGCTGGAGTTCGCCTTCGGCGAGAAGCCCTGCCCGCTGTGCCTCATCGAGCGGATCGGCATGTTCGGCATCGGCCTCGGGCTCGTCCTCCACCTGCGCGGCGGGCCCTCGTTGCGCGCCGTCGGTAGCAGCCTGCTCTGCGCCGTCTTCCTCCTCGTCGTGTCGGTTCGCCAGGTGCTGCTCGACATCTGCCCCCGGCCCGGCCACAGCTACGTGGGCAGCGCCGTCCTGGGCCTGCACATGCCGGTCTGGTCGGTCGTCATCGCGGTCGGCGTGATGGCGGCGTTGGCGCTGGCGCTCGTGCTGGCCGGCGACGCGGCGGCCCGGGCCGGCTCCCGTCCGCAGGCGCTGACGCGCGCGGCCCGCTGGAGCGGCGCCTATCTGGCGGCGCTCTCGGCCGTCAACCTCGCCGCCGTGGCCCTATGAACGTGGCGCTGCCGCACCGCATCACCACCTCGCAGCCTCCGCCCGCACGGGAGCCGAGCTCCAGCGCGAAGCCGTGCAGCCGCGCGATCGCGGCGACGAGGCTGAGGCCGAGCCCCGTCCCGGGCAGGTGGCGCGAGCGGTCGACGCGGTAGAAGCGCCGCATCACGGCCTCGCTTTCCCCGGGCGGGATGCCGGGCCCCGTGTCCCACACGCGGACGACCGGGCCCGTCCCTTCGAGCGCCAGGGCCAGCCCGACCCGGCCGCCCGGCGGCGTGTACTTGATGGCGTTGTCGACGAGGTTGGCGATGGCCTCGAAGACGAGGTCGCCGTCGCCCTGCAGCGGCACGGGCGCGGATCCGCGCTCGAGCGCGAAATCGATCGCCTTCTCCTCCGCGACCGGGGCGTAGAGCTCGGCCACGGCCTCGACCACGTCGGCGAGGTCGATGGTCCGGAAGCCGCTCTGGCGCCGCCCCTCCTCCACCTCGGCGAGACGCAGCACGGCCGTGACGGTGGCCAGCACCTGGTCGACGTCGGCGACGGATTTCGACAGCACCTCCATCACGGGCGCGTGACGGGCCGCGGGATCGAGGGCGCGGCCGAGCCGCGCGCGCAGGCGCGTCAGCGGCGTGCGCAGGTCGTGCGCGATCGCGTCCCCCGCCCCCTTCACCTCCTCGACGAGCCGCTCGATCTCGTCGAGCATGCCGTTGACCATCTCGGACAGGCGGTCGAACTCGTCGCGCCGCCCTCCGACCGGCAGGCGCCGGTGGAACTCGCCCTCCATGATCAGACTGCAGGCCCGCCACACCGCCTCGAGACGGCGCAACGTCCCGAGGCCCACCAGCGCGCCGCCCGCCAGTGCCAGGACAGCCGCCGGCAGGATGGCGAGCGCCATGGCGCGCTTGACGATGCCGTCGATCTCCTGGAGGTCGCCGGCGGTCCGGCCGAGGAACAGCACCGCACCGTCGTCGAGCCGGTCCGCCACGGCCCGGGTTTCGACGACGGACGGCGTCCCGTGCCGTGACCACGACACCGCGACGCGCGCTGGTCGGTCCGAGGGGGGCAGGACCTTGGGCAGGACCTCGACGTCGCCGGCGATCTTGGTCCCGTCCGGGGCGAAGAGCCCGTAGGCCTTGTTGTCCTGCGGATCCACGGTGAGCGACTTTTCGAGCCGGATGATCATCACGCGCCGCGTCTCGACGCGCAGCGAGCGCATCTCGAGGAGCAGGCCGGCATCGAGCCGGGTGGTGATGTAGCCGACCGTCTGCCAATAGAAGAACCCGCCCATGGCGGCGATGCCGAGCCCGACGATGGCGGCGGACCCGAGCGTCCAGCGGAACGCGGTCGTCTGGACCAGCCTGATGCGCCGCAGCCGCGGCGGGTGGCGGCCCGCGGCGCCGCTCACGCGATGGCGGGCGCGCGCAGCACGAAGCCCGTGCCCCGCACCGTGTGGATCAGCGGCGCGTCGCCGGCGCCGTCCACCTTGCGGCGGAGCTTGCCGAGGTGCACGTCGACGAGGTTGGTCCCGGGGTCGAAGCGATAGCCCCACACCTGTTCGAACAGCATGGCCCGCGTCACCACCTGCTCGGCGTGGCGGACCAGGAATTCGAGGAGCTTGAACTCGCGCGGGTAGAGGTCCAGCACCCGTTCGCCGCGCTTGGCGATGCGGCCGATGAGGTCGAGGTGGAGGTCGGCGAAGCGCAGCACCGTGCCGTCGCGGTCGGTGGGGCGGCGGGCCAGGACCTCGACGCGCGCCCGCAACTCGGCCGCGAAGAAGGGTTTGGACAGGTAGTCGTCGCCGCCCGCTCTGAGGCCGCGGATGCGCTCGTCGACGGAGGACAGGGCGCTGAGGACCAGGACAGGCGTCGTCACGCCGGCGGCCCGCAGCCGGTCCAGCAGCGCCAACCCGTCGAGGCCCGGCAACATGCGGTCGAGCGTCACGACGTCGAAGCTTTCGGCCTGGGCGCGCGCGAGTCCGGCGGGCCCGTCCGTCTCGAGCGCGACCGCGAACCCCGCCGCGGAAAAGTCCTCGACGATCTCCGCCGCCGTCTCGCCGTCGTCCTCGATGACCAGCACCCGGATCATGACATCCTTCCTCCCGGCGCCTCCTTAGATCATCGCGGCCGTGGCGGATGCAAGGCGGGGACCCGCGACGCCCGCCGCCGCCGAAGCGTTTCCATCGCGGGTCCACCTGTTCTATATCGCGTCCGGACGAACAGGAGACGGCGTGGACGCGGCGCAACGCAAGGGCCTTTACGGCACACCCATCGAGGGACTGAAGCTCGACGTAGCGGGCACGGTCCAGCTGTCCCCGCTGATGCCGGGCGCCGAGGCCCTGGAGGACCTCGCCGCCGGCGCGCTCGAGAGCCTCGTCATGGTGGCGCCGCCCGGCACCGTGGAGCGCCGCCACGCCATGGCGCTGGGCCTGCGGGCGCTGGCGCCCGGCGCGGGTTTCACCATCCTGGCCCCCAAGGACAAGGGCGGCGCGCGCCTCGGGGACGAGCTCGCGGGCTTCGGCTGCGTCGTCGAAGCGTTCGGCAAGCGCCACCAGCGGATCTGCACCGGGGTGCGGCCCGCGGCCCCGGCCGGGCTCGACGAGGCGATCGCCGCCGGTGCTCCGCGCTTCGTCGAAGGGCTCGGCCTCTGGTCCCAGCCCGGCATCTTCTCGTGGGACAGGCTCGATCCCGGCAGCGCCCTGCTCATCGAGACGCTGCCGGCCCTCGCGGGCCGTGGCGCGGATTTCGGCTGCGGCGCGGGCGTGCTGGCCCATGCGGTGCTGCGCTCCCCCAAGGTGAAGGGCCTGACGCTGATCGACATCGACCGCCGCGCCGTCGAGGCGACCCGGCGCAACGTCGACGACGCCCGCGCCGAGGTCCGCTGGGCCGACCTGCGGGCGACGCCCGCCGGCCTCGCCAACCTCGATTTCGTGGTGATGAACCCGCCCTTCCACCAGGGCGGCATCGAGGACCAGGCGCTGGGCCAGGGCTTCGCGGCGACCGCCGCCAAGGTGCTGCGGCGCGGAGGCGCGCTGTGGCTCACCGCCAACCGCCACCTGCCCTACGAGGGCGTGCTGAAGCCGCTGTTCAGCCGCGTCGAGCTGCGGGCCGAGGCGCGCGGCTTCAAAGTGTTCGAAGCGCACCGCTAGAGCGCTTTCGCCCCCGGCGAATGCGCTCCAGTTCAAAAGCCAGACTCGCCATGACCACTTCCATCCGCCTCGACCGGCTGCTCGCCAACCTCGGCTACGGTTCGCGGCGGGAGGTGGCGGGCCTGTGCCGGTCCGGCCAGGTGCGGCTCGACGGCGGCCGGCCGGCCTCCGCCGACGTCAAGGTGCCGCTCGGACCGGAGCTCGCGGCACGGCTCACGGTCGGGGGGGAGGCGCTCGATCCCCTGCCCGGCCTGGTGCTGGCCCTGAACAAGCCGCTCGGCCACACCTGCTCTCACGACGAGGCGGGGCCGCTCGTCTACGACCTGCTGCCACCGCGGTGGCGCCGGCGCGACCCGCCGCTGTCGAGCGCCGGGCGGCTCGACAAGGACACGACGGGCCTCGTGATCCTCACCGACGACGGCCCCCTGCTGCACCGCATCATCTCGCCCCGGCGCCACGCGCCCAAGCGCTACAGGGCCACGCTGGCGGAGCCGCTGCGTGACGACGCGGCCACGGTCCTGGCGTCGGGCACTCTCGTGCTGCGCGGCGACGACAGGCCGCTGCTGCCGGCCGGCCTCGTCGTCGAGACGCCGACCGAGGTCGTGCTGACGATCGTGGAAGGCCGCTACCATCAGGTGCGCCGCATGCTGGCGGCGCTCGGCAACCGCGTCGTCGCGCTCCACCGCGACCGCATCGGCGCCTTCACGCTGCCGGGCGACCTCGCGCCCGGCGCCTGGCGGGTCCTGACCGCCGAGGAGGTCGCCGCCGTGGAAGCGACGGTGCCGCAGGCCGGAGCCGCCCCCTGCCCTTGACCGGCCGGCGCTCCACCGTGATACGGTCCGGTTCACTTAACATTTGTATAGGACGACAAGGTGCCACTGTGCGGTTCCGCGCGTGGCGCGATCGAGGCCCGAGGCGTATCTGAGCGGAACTGCAACCCAGGTGGACCTCCATGCTCGACAGGCTGTGGCGTCGCCTGCTCTGGCCGGCGGTGATGCGTGACGCGGATCGTCTGATCGAAGCTCATGGGCGCGGCGCCTATGGCATGGCGAGGCTCGGCGCCACGGCCTCGCGCGAGGTCGACGGCCGCGGCCATTGGTGCAGCGTGGCCCGGGAAATCGCCCGGCGCCTGGAGCGCGACTACAAGGCGGCCCAGAGCTGAGCGCCGCCGCGGCCCGGAGCCGCGGCGCGCCGCTCCCGTTCAGAACTCCAGGCAGATCTTGCCGACATGGGCTCCGCTGTTCTGGTACCGGAACGCGTCCGCCAGTCCCTCGAGCGGGAAGCTCCGGTCGATGACGGGCTTGAGGCCATTGGCGTCGATGGCCCGCACCATGTCGATCTGCTCGCGTCGGCTGCCCACGATGAGCCCCTGGAGGCGCGCCTGCTTGACCATGAAGGCGCCCGTCGGCACGTCCCCGGCCATGCCGGTCAGCACGCCGATGAGGGCGATGTGGCCGCCGACCCGGACGGCCGCGATGGATTGGGCCAGCGTGCCGGGCCCGCCCACCTCGATCACGTGGTCGACGCCGCGCCCGCCCGTCCAGTCCCGGACGCGGTTCCCCCAATCGGCATGCTCCTTGTAGTTGATCGCGTGGTCGGCGCCGAGGCTGCGCAGGCGTTCGAGCTTGGCCTCCGACGACGAGGTCGCCACGACGGTCGCGCCCATCATCTTGGCCATCTGCAGCGCCACGATCGAGACGCCGCCGGTGCCCAGCACCAGCACGGTGTCGCCGGCCTTGAGGCCGCCGTCCACCACCAGGGCGCGCCAGGCCGTCAGGCCGGCCGTCGTCAGCGTGGCGGCTTCGGCATGGCTGAACGTCTTCGGCGCGAGGGTGAAGCAGGAGGCCGGCCCCGTGAAGCCCTCGCGGGCGTAGCCGTCGACCCCGTCGCCCGGCACGGTCGCGAAATTGTCGATCGTCGGGGGACCGTCGGCCCAGGTCGGGAAGAAGCAGGACACGACGTGGTCGCCGGGGACGAGATCGGTGACCCCTTCGCCGACCGCCTCGACCACGCCGGCGCCGTCCGACATCGGGATGCGGCCGTCCGCCTGCCAGCCGGGCCGGCTGGCGACGCTGTAGTCATGGTAGTTCAGCGACGACGCGTGGAGGCGGACACGGATTTCGCCGGCGGCGGGATCGCGCGGGTCCTCCATGTCGACGCTCTGGAGGTTGTCGAGGCCGCCGGGCGACCGAAGGCGGATGGCTTTCACGGGGAGATCTCCAGGATTGACGTGTCACACGCCAAAGCGGCGCCGTCGCATCCGGGTTCCGGCGGAGCGGGTCAGAACACCGGGGCGGCGGCGGTTTCCCGATCCATGACCTGGCGCCCGAACAGGCTGGCGACGAGGTCGACCAGCATCAGCGCGCTGCGGCCGCGGTCGTCGAGGAATGGGTTCAGCTCGACGACATCGAGCGAGCCCATGAGGCCGGCATCGTGGATCATCTCCATGATGAGATGCGCCTCGCGATAGGTCGCGCCGCCCGGCACCGTGGTGCCGACGCCCGGGGCGAGCGAGGGGTCGAGGAAGTCGACGTCGAGGCTGACATGCAGCCAGCCGCCCGCCGCCGCCACGCGCTCGAGGATGCGCCGGAGCGGCACCGCGACGCCCCATTCGTCGATGTGGCGCATGTCCACGACATCGACGCCGCGGCGCTTGAGCGCCGCGCGCTCGCCGCGGTCGACCGAGCGGATCCCGAACAGGTGGACGTGGTCGGGCGAGAGCCGCGGCTCGGGAGCGGACGCGCCGAACACGCCCGCGAGGCCCGGCTCGCCGCAGAGCGCGGCGAGCGGCATGCCGTGCATGTTGCCCGAGGGAGACGTCTCGGGCGTGTTGAAGTCCGCGTGGGCGTCGAGCCACAGCACGAAGAGCGGGCGCCCGGCCGCCCGGCAATGGCGAGCCACGCCCTCGACGGAGCCCATCGACAGGCTGTGGTCGCCCCCGAGCACGACCGGAACCTCGCCCGCCGCGAGGCTGGCCTCGACGCGGTCCGCGATGGCAGCCGTCCAGGCCGCGACCTCGCCGAAGCGCCGCAGCGTCGGCACGGGGTCCGGAGCGTCGCCGTCCGGCAGCACCGGCGCGAGGTCGCCGTGGTCGCGGACGCGGCAGCCGAGTTCCTCCAGGACCGCCGCGATACCGGCGGTGCGCAGCGAGGCCGGCCCCATCAGGCAGCCGGCCTGGTGCGTGCCGGCCTGGACCGGAACGCCCAGCAGCGCGACGGGGCCGCGCGGGGCCGCGGGCCTCTCGGAATGGATGTGGGTCATCGACGAGCCTCCGACCCGGCCCAGCGGCCGGCGCCCGGGACATAGACCAGTTCGACGCGACACTGAAACGAGGGCTCGGCCTCGCCCGTGGCGCTCGGTGTTGCGGGACCCCCGACGATGCCACGCGGTGGCGTGCCTTTCAGCGCCGCCGCGGCGGGCCCCCTGCACGGGAGCGTCACTGATGCCCGCATACCTTCGCGCTACGTCTATCCTGGTTGAATAGACGAGATGGCGGCCGCCATGGCGATTCGACGGTGTTCACCAGCAACCGGAGCCAGGCGGTGCGCGGAGGGCGTCCTCTGGTGCCTGAATATATGCTCGACACCAATATCTGTATGTATGTGATGAAGACATACCCGCCGGCGGTGCGCGAGAAGTTCAACTTACTGGCGGACGAGCTCTGCATCTCAAGCATGACTTCGAGCGAATTGTACTATGGTGCGGAGAAAATCCATCAGCGGTCTTTCCCGCGGCGCATGCTCGCGTCGATCAGGACGGCGAGCGAGCAAAGCGGCCCGTCCGCGGAGATCGCCGGCACCGACCCCGACCCTCGCATCCAACCTGAGCACGGGCCGGTGGCTGGCTGACGTTGCTCCCTGGCGGCGGCGGGGCGGAGAGACGGTTCGCGTCCCGCGGCGCGGTGGCGTGCCGCCCGTGGCTGGGCTAAGGAAGGGGACAGACCGGGAACGCCTCAGACCGCATGGCCTATCGTTTCGTCCACGCCGCCGACGTCCACCTCGATTCGCCGCTGCGGTCGCTCGCGCTGCGTAACCCCGCGCTGGCGGAACTCGTCGGCGACGCGACGCGGCAGGCCTTCGTGCGCATCGTCGACCTGTGCCTCGAGGAGCGGGTCGACGCGCTCCTGCTGGCGGGGGACCTCTACGACGGCGAGCAGACGTCGATGAAGACGGCGCGCTTCCTCGCCGACCAGCTCCACAGGCTCGACCGGGCCGGCATCCGCGTCTTCGTGATCCGCGGCAACCACGACGCGCTCTCGAAGATCACCCGGGAGCTCGTCCTGCCGTCCTGCGTCAAGCTCTTCGGCGGCTGGGCCGAGGCCGTGACCATCGCGGGCGTCGCGGGCGGGCTCGACGTGCGCATCCACGGCATGAGCTTCGCCCAGGCGCAGGCGCCCGACAGTTTCCTGCCGCGTTACAAGGCCCCCGTGGACGGGGCCGTGAACATCGGCCTGATGCACACGAGCCTCGGCGGGCATCCGCCGCACGACCGCTATGCCCCCTGCAGCGAGGCGGAGCTGCACGGTTCGGGCTTCTCCTATTGGGCGCTCGGCCACATCCACCAGCGCCGCCAGCCGCCGGGCGGCGGCCGCGCCGCCACGGTGGTGATGCCCGGCATCCCGCAGGGCCGCGACATCAACGAGGCGGGCACCAAGACGGTGACGCTGGTCACGGTGGGCGACGACCGCGGCATCATCACCGAGGAACGGGCGACGAGCGTCGCCGAATTCGCCCGCGTGGCGGTGGACATGGGCGGCGTCGAGGACTGGGCCGGCGCCGTCGACAGGCTGGCGGGTTCGCTCGAAGAGGCGCGACGACGGGCAGGCTCGCCCCATCTCGTGGCGCGGCTGGCCGTCACCGGGGCCACACCCCTCGCCTGGCGCCTGAGGCGCGATCCCGACCGGCTCAGGGCCGAAGCGGACCAGATCGCCGAGCGCATCGGCGCCACCTGGATCGAGAAGATCGAGACCGACGTCACGGTGCCGCGCGCCGCGCCCGCGCCGGGCGATGCCGTCGCCGAACTCGGCGCGCTGATCGGCTCCGAGGTCCTCGGTTCGGCGATGTTCCGCGGCGGCATGGCGAGCCTCGTGGACGACCTCATGCGCAAACTGCCGCGCGAGTGCCGGGACGCGGTCCTGGGGGCCGAGGAGGCCGACACCGGGGCGAACCTCGCCCGCCTCCTCGCCGAGGGTGCAGAGGACGTCCTCGCCCGGCTGCGCGACCCCAGCGGGGCCGGGCCGACCTGATGCGGCTGGCCCGGCTCGACCTCGTCCGCTACGGCAAGTTCACCGACCACAGACTGGACTTCGGACCGCGCCCGGCCGACCGGCCCGACCTGCACATCGTCTACGGCCCCAACGAGGCCGGGAAATCGACCGCGTTCTCGGCCTATCTCGATCTGCTCTTCGGGATCCGGGCCTTGAAGGAGCCCAACTACGCCTTCCTGCATCCCTATCCGACGATGCGGATCGGCGCGCGGCTCGACCTCGCCGGCGGGACGCACGACCTCGTGCGCATCCGGCGCCAGACCGCGACGCTGCTCGACGGCGAGGATCGGCCGCTCGACGAGGGTTTCATGGCGGGCGACCTCGGCGGCATCGGCCGCGACGAGTACCGCAGCATGTTCTCGCTCGACGACACGTCGCTCGAACAGGGCGGCGACGAGATCCTGGCGAGCCGCGGCGACCTCGGGCGCATCCTGTTCTCCGGCAGCGCCGGGGCCGCCGGTCTCAGCGAGGCGCTCCAGGCCCTGCGCGAGGAGGCCGATCGGTTCTTCCGTCCCGGCGCGCAGCGGACCGGGCTGAACGCGCTCAAGGCCGAGCTCGACGCCCTCAAGGCGGAGCGCGAGGCCGCCGACATGCAGGTGCCGACCTACCGGCGGCTCGTCGACGAGCGTGACCGGGCCGTCGCGGCCGAGGAGGCGGCACTCTCGGCGCGCGTGCGGAGGCGGGCGCGCGGCGCGACGAGATCGGAGCGCCTGCTCGCGGCGCTGCCGCGCCTCGCGCGCGCGAGGCGCCTGCGCGAAGCGCTGGCCTCCATGGACGACCTGCCCGAGCCGCCGGCCGGCTGGGCAGCCGAGCTGACCGAACTCGAGCGCTCCGACCTGCGCCTCGACACCACGCTGCGCGGCCTGAAGGCCGAATCCGAGGCGCTGGAGCGCGAGCGCGACGGCCTCGCGGTCGACGGACCCGCCCTGGCGTTGGCCGAGGCCCATGACGGGCTCGCAGCCGCACGGGCCGCCGCCATCACGGCCGCCAAGGACCTGCCGCGCCGCCGCCCGAGCCTCGCCGAGGTCGAGGGCGCCGTCGCGACCGCCCTGTCCCGGCTGGGCCGGCCGCCCGACGCCGACCCCGAGGCCGTGCTGCTGCCGGCCGCCCTCACGGGCACGCTGCGGAGCCTCGTGGCGGAGCGGTCGGGCCTGGCGGCGAAGCTGGAGGACGCCCGCCACGAGGCCGAGGAGGCCGCACACGACCTCGCCGCCGCCCGGGCCGCGCTCGCGGCAGGGGGCGGCACCGACGCCGGCACCGGCGACGGCGCGCTCCTGCGCCTCGCCGGGCTGCTCGAAGCCTGCCGGGACGCCGATCCGCGCTGCCCGGCGCCGCGTCGCCGACCGGGAGCACAGGGCCGCGCAGGCCCGGCTGGCCGACGCCATGGCGGCCCTGGCGCCTTGGGGCGGCACCGCCGACCAGCTCGCCGGCCTGGCGCTGCCGACGGTCGAGGAGGCCGAAGGCTGGGACAGGGCCATCGTGGCGGCCGAAGCGGACGCGGCGCGCCGGGACGCGGAGGCCGCGGATCTCGCGGCCGAGCGCGACGCGCAGCGGGCCGAGATCGATGCCCTCGGCCGGCTCGCCGGGCCGATCGGCGACGCGGAGGCCAAGGCGCTGCGCGACGCCCGCGAACGGGCCTGGACGGCGCATCGCGCCCGGCTCGACGCCGCCACGGCGGAGGATTTCGAGGATGCCCTGCGGCGCGACGATGCCGCGACGGCGGCGCGCTTCGGCCAGGCCGCCGATGTGGCGCGGCTCCGGGAGATGAGCGTTGGGCATCGCGGCGCTCGAGACGCGGCTCGCCAGTGCCGCGGCCCGCGCCGCCGCGGCGCGGCAGCGGGCCGCGGCGGCCCATGAAGCCTCCGTCGGCGCGCTCGCCGCCCTCGATCCACCCTTTGCCGCGGCACCGACGCCCGCCGGCCTCGCGGCCTGGCTGCGCCGCACCGGGCCGGCGCTGCTGGCGCGGAGCGCGCTGGCGGCCGCCTCGGAGGCGGTCCGGGCCGCGGGCGAGGACCTCGACCTCTGGACGCACCGGCTCGGCGCAGCGCTCGCCGAGGCTGCGCCGGGCGAGGCGACGCCGCGCGCGGAGGATGGGCTCGAAGGGCTCGCGACACGGGCGCGGGCCATCGTCGAGGCCGCCGGCGCGCGCGCCGCGCTCGCGCAACGCGCCGCCGAAGCGGAGCGGCGGGCGGCCGGACGCGCCGGGGCACTGCAGCGCGCCCTGGCCGCCGAGGAAGCCTGGCGGGAGCGGTGGACGGCCGCCTGCGCGGAGGGTTGGCTGGGCGAGCGGGGGGAGGCGCCGACGCCCGCCGCCGTCTCGGAGATCCTGGACCTCCTCGCCGCCCTCGCGCCCGACCTTCGGACCCGCACCGACCTGCGCCACCGCATCGCCGCCATGGAATGCGACCAGGACCGTTTCGCGGCCCGGCTCGCGCCGCTCGCCGAGGCGCTGGGGCTCGCCCCCGCCGCGTCGGCCGACGCGGTGCTCGACCAGGATGCGGCCCTGGCGCGCCGCATCGGCGCGGCCCGGACCGCGTCCGCGGCACACGAAGCCTGCCTCGCCCGGCTGGCCGAGGTCGAGCGGCGGCAGCGGCTGGCCGAGGAGACCGGGACGGCGAACCGCGCCCGCGGGGCGGCCCTGCGGTCCTTCTTCGGTGTCGACACGCTGGCGGAGGTCGGCGTGGCGCTGAAACGCTGCGAGGAGCGGGACCGGCTCCGCCGCGACCTCGCCGCCCTCGAGGAGGACCTGCGCGCCGGCCTGCGCGTCGGCGGTGCCGCCGAGGCGGAGGCCAGGCTCGACGGGCTCGACGCCGCCGAGCTCGAGGCCGCGCGGGACCGCGCGGCGGGCCGCTACGAGGCCTCGGACCTCGACCTGCGCCAGCACCATGCCGCCCGTGTCGCCGCCGAAGCGGCGCTCGCCGCCGTCGGGGGCGATGGCGGCGTGGCCCTGATCGAGACCCGACGGCGCGTCGTCCTCGCCGACATCGAGGACCAGGCGCGGCACTTCATCAGGCTCCGCGGCGGCATCGCGGCGGCCGAACAGGCCCTGGCGGCCTATCGCGACCTCCACCGCAGCGCCATGCTGGTCGAAGCCTCCCGGGCCTTCGCCACCGTCAGCCGGGGCCGCTACACGGGGCTCGCGGCACAGCCCTCGGACAAGGGCGAGATCCTCATCGCCCGGACGGCCGAAGGCACCACCAAACAGGCGGGCGACCTCAGCAAGGGCACGCGGTTCCAGCTCTATCTCGCGCTGCGGGCCGCCGGCTACCGCGAGTTCATCCGCACGCGACGCACCGCGGTGCCCTTCGTGGCCGACGACATCATGGAAACCTTCGACGATTTCCGGGCCGAGGAGGCCTTCCGGCTCTTCGCCGGCATGGCGGAGGCCGGGCAGGTCATCTACCTCACCCATCACCGCCACCTGATCGACATCGCGCGCGCGGTCTGCCCCGGCGTCACGGTGCACCGGCTCGACGACAGCGCCTGAGAGCGCGGAGGGATTTCATGGGCGACCCCATCCTGGTCACCGGCGCGTCGGGCTTCGTCGGCTCGGCGGTCGTGCGCGCGCTGCTGGCGGACGGCGAGCGGGTGCGGGTGCTGGTGCGCCCGACGAGCCCGCGCACCAACGTCGCCGGCCTCGACGTCGAGGTCGCGACGGGCGACATCCGCGACCGCGCCGCCGTGGCCCGGGCGCTCGCACGGCTGCCGCCATCTCTTCCACGTCGCCGCCGACTACCGCCTCTGGGCGCCGGACCCGGACGACATCCTGCGCGCCAACCTCGAGGGCACCCGGTCCGTGATGGAGGCGGCGCGGGATGCGGGGCTGGAGCGCATCGTCTACACGTCGAGCGTCGCGACCCTGAAGCTGCGGCAGGACGGCGTTCCGGTCGACGAAGGCGCGCCCAACGCGGCCGAGACCACCATCGGCGCCTACAAGAAGAGCAAGGTCCTGGCGGAGCGGCTGGTCGACGACATGGTGGCCCGGGGCCTGCCCGCCGTGACGGTGCTGCCCTCGACGCCGATCGGCCCGCGCGACGTGAAGCCGACGCCCACGGGCCGCATCGTGGTCGAGGCCGCCAACGGCAAGATGCCGGCCTATATCGACACGGGGCTGAACCTCGTCCACGTCGACGACGTGGCGCGCGGCCACCTGCTCGCCTGGAAGGCCGGCCGGATCGGCGAGCGCTACATCCTCGGCGGCCAGGACGTGTCGCTGGGCGACATGCTGCGCGTCATCGCCGGCCTCGTCGGCCGCAGGCCCCCCCGGGTGGAACTGCCGCGCGGCCCCCTCTTCCCGCTCGCCTACGCGGCCGAATTCGCGGCCCGCTTCACCGGACGCGAACCCTTCGCGACCGTCGATGCATTGAAGATGGCGAAGTACCGGATGTTCTTCTCCTCGGCCAAGGCGGCGTCCGAGCTCGGCTATGCGGCGCGGCCGCATGCCGAAGCGCTGGCCGATGCCGTCGCGTGGTTCCGCGAGGCCGGGTACATCACAACCGCAAAGGGCAGGGCCGCATGATCCAACTCCACACCTGGTCGACGCCGAACGGCCGCAAGGTCTCGATCGCGCTCGAGGAACTCGGCCTGCCCTACACCGTCCACGCCGTGAACATCGGCAAGGACGAGCAGTTCGCGCCCGATTTCCTCGCCGTCGCGCCCAACAACAAGATCCCCGCCATCGTCGACGAGGACGCGCCCGGCGGGCCGCTGGCGATCTTCGAATCCGGCGCCATCCTGACCTACCTCGCCGAGAAGACCGGCAGGCTGCTGGCCCCCTCGGGCCCGGAGCGCTACGCCGCCCTGCAGTGGCTGCACTGGCAGATCGGCGGGCTCGGGCCGATGCTGGGGCAGCTCGGCTTCTTCGCGGTGCGCTCGAAGGAGAAGGCGCCGCTCGCGATCGAGCGCTTCACCACCGAGAGCGGGCGCCTGCTCGGCGTGATGGAGGCGCGGCTGCGCGAGGCGCCCTACCTCGGCGGGGACGAGTATTCCATCGCCGACATCGCCTGCTATGCCTGGACGCTGGCGGCCACGACCTTCCTCAAGGACGCCCTCGGCGAGAAGCTCGACGGCAAGGAAGCGATCCACGCCTGGCTCGACAAGGTCGGGGGGCGTCCGGCCGTCCAGCGCGGCATGGCGGTGCCCTGAGGGGCCGCCCGCTCAGCCGCGCTCGACAAGGCCCACCCAGTAGGCGATGCCGGCCGGGATCGCCCGGTCGTCGAAGTCGTAGGCCGGGTGGTGCAGGCCCGCCGTGTCGCCGTTGCCGATGAAGGCGAAGGCGCCGGGGCGCTGCTGGAGAAAGCTCGCGAAGTCCTCGCCGATCATCAGCGGCGGCATGGCGGCCTCGCTGTTGGCCGGGCCCGCCACCTCGCCGGCGACCCGCGCCGCGATGCCGGCCTGGGCGGCGTGGTTGATCGTCGCCGACGAGATCCGGTCGTAGGTGACGCGGGCTTCGGCGCCGTTGAGGCGCGCCACGCCTTCGGCCACGGCGGTGAGCCGGGCCTCGATCGTGTCGCGGACGGCCGGCGACAGGCAGCGTGCGGTGCCGAGCAGCCGCGCGCTGTCGGGCAGGACATTGAAGGCGTCGCCGGCCTGGATGGCACCCACCGTCACCACGGCGGGCTCCAGCGGATCGAGGTTGCGCGCCACGATGCTCTGGAGCGCCACCACGATCTGGCTCGCCACGTAGACGGCGTCGACCCCCTGGTGCGGCATGGCGGCATGGGCGCCGCGCGCCTCGATGCGGACCTCGAACCGGTCCACCGACGCCATGACGGGGCCCGGGCGGGTGGCGAAATGGCCGACCGGGAGACCCGGCAGGCTGTGGAGGCCGTAGATGGCGTCGACCGGGAACCGGTCGAAGAGCCCGTCGGCGATCATGGCATTGGCGCCCTGCGAGATCTCCTCGGCGGGCTGGAACACGAAGACAGCCGTGCCGGCGAAGTCGCGCGTCGCCGCGAGGTGGCGCGCCGCGCCGAGCAGCATGGCGGTGTGCCCGTCGTGGCCGCAGGCGTGCATGCGACCTTCCTCGCTGCGAGGCGTGGCCGAGGTTGGTCTGCTCGGCGATCGGCAGCGCGTCCATGTCGGCCCGGAGCCCGATGGCGCGCGTCCCCGCGTGCCGGCCGCGCAGAACGCCGACGACCCCCGTCCGGCCGACGCCCTCCTCGACGGCGTCGAGCCCGAAGCCCCGCAGCTTGGCGGCCACGAAGGCGGCCGTCGGCCCGACGTCGAAGCCGATGCCCGGATGCCGGTGGATCTCCCGCCGCCAGGCCGCGACGTCGGCGGCCGGGGCATCGCTGCGCGATGGATCTGACATGGGTACCTCCGCGCGGGACGATGACGTGGCCGGCGGGCGAGTGTCAACGCACGGCGCGGGCGCGCCGCATCAGCGGAACAGGCCGAGCGGCACGGCATCGCCCATGGCGCGATAGCCGGCGTCGCCCGGGTGGAGGTGGTCGCCCGAGTCGAAGGCCGGCAGCAGCCGCTGCGGCTGGCCGGGGTCGCGCAGGACGGCATCGAAGTCGACGACGGCGTCGAACGCGCCGCCCGTGCGGATCCAGGCGTTGACGGCCTGCCGCGCCGCCTCGCGCGGGGCCGAGTACATCCCGCGTCCGGTGCCGCGGAAGGGCGTCAGCGTCGCGCCGATCACCCGGATGCCGCGGGCATGGGCGCGGGCGATCACCTCGCCGTCGGCGGCGATGAGCGCGGCGGCGGCGGTGCGGGGATCGGCCGCGTTCAGGATGTCGTTGATCCCCTCGAACAGCACGAGCCAGCGCAGGCCGACGCGGTTCAGCGCATCGCGGTCCAGCCGCGAGAGCCCGCTCGGCCCGAAGACGCTGTCGTCGGTGCTGGCCAGGGCATTGCCCGCGATGCCGCCGTTGACGACGGCGGGCACCGCCGCCCCGGTGCGGGCGGCGAGGCGCTCGGCGAGGCGGTCGGTCCAGCGCCGGTCGCCGTCGACCGACGCGCCGAACCCGTCGGTGATGGAATCGCCGAGCGTGCCGACCGCCGGCACGGCGACGCCGGGCACCTCCACCTCGACGCCGCCGAGGGCGTAGCGCGCGGTCGAGGTACGGCTCCCCGCCAGGACCGTCTCGCCCGCATGGTCGCCGGCGACCAGGTAGGCGGTCTCGCCGCCGACGTCGTGCCCGACCTGCCGGGGCGAGCTGCCGTCCAGGACCGCGGTGACGACGACCCGCGACAGCGCCGCGGTGGGAAGATCGACGGGGTCGGACAGCAGCGGCGCGCCGGGCGCGACCGCGACGGTGCTGGCACCCCCGAAGGTGACGGGACGGTCGCTCGCCGGGTCGATGGCGCCCGGGGCCGCGCCCGGCAGGGCCACGTGGACGTCGCCGATCGCCATGGCGCGCGTGCCGGTCTCGTTGGAGAAGCGCAGGCGCAGCCGCGTGCCGCCGACCGACAGGCGCAGCACCTGCCGCACCGTGGTGGCGCGCAGGCTCGGCTGCTGCAGGACCGCGGCGGCCGCCTCCCAGGAGGCGACCCAGCCGGCGTGGGCGGACGAGGCAGGCCCGAGCGCGGCGGCAGCGAGAAGGCCGGCGGCGGCGGCGAGCGTCGGGCGGGCGCGGGACATGGGCGGGACCTCGGGAGCGGGCGCCGGGCCGCCCAGCGGCCGGCGATCCGTGCCTTATCCGACCCCGCCCACCTACGCCTCCGCGCGACGCCTCTATGGTTGACGGGCTGGCATCCCGCCTACCCCCGCGCGAGCAGGGACGCGCTGCGCCGCTCCATCGCGGCGAGGTCGATGCGCCCCTCGACGAAGTCGTCGAACACGGCCTGGAGCTCGGGTGAGACCGGGCGGCCGGCGATGCCCTCGACGAGCAGCGCCTCGCGCACCAGCGCGTGCCGGTCCGGCTCGCCGACGGCCTGCAGGAAGGCGGGCTCGCCGCCCGGCGCCTCGGGGTCGAGCACCGCGGCCGTGAGGATCCCCGACCGGAAGGCACCGGTATCGATGGAGATGCGGTTCGGCGTCACGACCGGGCGGTCGCCCATGATCGTGTGGCCGTGCACCACGCGGCGCGGCAGCGGGCCCGTGTAGGTGAGGAACGGTTCGCGGATCCAGGTCAAATCCTCGGGGTCCTGACGCGACAGCGGCACGCCGGGCCGGATGCCCGCGTGGACGAAGAGATAGGTCCCGTCGTCGTGCGTGAGCGGCAGGGCGGCCAGGGCGGCCGCATGGCGGCGCAGCTCCGCCTCTCCCGCCGGCAGGGCCTCGATCGTCGTGCCGTAGCTCAGGACCGTGTGGGTGAACAGGATCCAGGCCCAGTCGGGGATGACGCGGCCCTGGGTCACGGCCGCCACGAAGAGGTCGTCGTGGTTGCCGCGCAAGGGGATGAAGCGGTCGCCGGGGCGGCGGGGCCCGGACAGGACGCGGGCCACGACGCCGTGCGAGTCCGGGCCGCGGTCGACGTAATCGCCGGTGAACACCACGGTGGCGGCGGCGTGGCGTTCGGTCGCGTCCGCTTCGATGCGGTCGAGGAGGTCGACGAGGAGGTCCAGGCGGCCATGGATGTCGCCGACGGCATAGGTGACGGTTCTCATGGCCCGGAGCTAGAGTCTGGACCGCCGCGACGCAAGCCGGCCTCCGGTCGCCGATCTCTTTGCGCCGGGGACCGAAGCGGGCTATGGGCTCCTCGACACGCGCCGCCGAGCCAGCGCGCCCCGCCCCCGGCGGCCGGCGCGACCCATGGCTCCGGATCGCGTGCGCCGTGCCGGTTCCAGCGAAGGCGGATTTCAAGCATGCGGATCACTCTAGCGTCGGTCGTCGCGGCCGTGGCCTTGCTGGCCCCGTCCCTGGCGTCGGCCGAAATCTCGACCGACACGGTGCGCCAGAAGGCCGAGCAGGCCTGCTACGACGACGTGAACAGGCTGTGTGGTGACGCCATCCCGGACGAGGACAAGATCAAGGCGTGCATGGCCGTGCACCGCGCCCAGCTCAACCCCAAGTGCCGGGCGATCTTCGACGCCAACATGAAGTAGAGCGCGCATCCGCCACCGGTGCCGCGAACCCTTCCGGCATCCTGGCGTTTGGATCGGGACCCTGCGTGCCGCTCCGCGGCATCGCCCCCATCGGCCCGACCCGCTCCGGCGGACCCGGGCCCATCCCGCGAGCGCCCCGTGAGCCGATCATCCAGCCCCGTGCTGCAGCCCGTCACCATCGGTGACCTGCGCCTGAAGAACCGCGTCGTCATGGCACCCCTGACGCGCAGTCGGTCCTCGACCGAGGGCGTCCCGCCCGCCTATGCGGCCGATTACTATGCCCAGCGCGCCTCGGCCGGACTCATCGTGACGGAAGCCACCAACATCTCGCCCCAGGCGGTCGGCTACGCCTTCACGCCCGGCATCTGGTCCGACGCCCAAGTGGCGGCGTGGTCCAGGGTCACCGAAACGGTGCACCGCAACGAGGGCCTGATCGTGCTGCAGCTCTGGCACACGGGACGCATCTCTCATCCCGACGTGCAGCCCGGCGGCCAGCTCCCGGTCTCGGCGTCGGCCATCGCGCCCAAGGGCCAGGCCTTCACGGCCACGGGCATGAAGGACCACGTCACGCCGCGCGCGCTCGAGACGGACGAGATCCCCGGCATCGTCGAGGACTATCGCCGCGCCGCCGCCAATGCCAAGCGGGCGGGCTTCGACGGCGTCGAGGTCCATTCGGCCAACAACTACCTGCTGGAACAGTTCGTCCGCGATTCGACAAACCGGCGGACGGACCGCTACGGCGGCTCGATCGAGAACCGCCTGAGGTTCCCGATGGACGCGGTCCATGCCGTGGTCGAAGCCTGGGGCGACCCCAAGCGGGTCGGCATCCGCCTGTCGCCCGCCACGACCCAGCCCGGCGAGACGCCGCTCGACAGCGACCCCGCGGCGACCTACGGGGCCTATGTGGACGCGCTGTCGCGGGTCGGCCTCCTCTACATCCATACGATCGAGGGGGTGACGCAGCAGACCCGCGAGGTCCCCGACAGCATCGACTTCGCCGAACTGCGGCGGCGCTTCTCGGGTGCCTACGTGTCGAACAACCAGCTGACGCTGGACCTCGCCGAACAGGAGCTGGCCGAGGGCAAGGCCGACCTGTTCTCGTTCGGGCGGCCCTTCATCGCCAACCCCGACCTCGTGCATCGCCTCGCCACCGGCGGTCCCCTGGCGGACGCGCCGAAGCCGACCTGGTATGGCGGCGACGCCCACGGCTATTCGGACTGGCCCGGCATGAACGGCCCCGTGCCGGTCCGGCGCTGAGGCGGCACGGGGCCCCGTCGACTTTTACGACGAAGGGTCGCACCGGGCGGCGGGTTTCGATTTCTCTTGGTGCCGCGACCTCGCCGTTGTCTTAGGGTAACCGGTCGGGGACTCCGATGCTGAGGCGGAGAGCGGGCGCCCCGAAGGTCCGCGACGACGGAGAAGCCCGCAGATGGTCGACAGCGCGATATTCAGCGCCCTCCGCGTGAGAGGGCGGCTTGAGCACATCGCCCGCACCATCGCCGAGGCCCGGGTGTCGGGAGACGTCTATGCGAGCCTCGACGCCGTGGAACACGCGCTCCTCGGCGTGATGGACGAAGTGGCCGAGATCGCCCAGGTGGTCGCCGACACGCAGGCCCGGGTGGCCGAGGACCATGGGCGGCGGGGCAGCTGGGTCCGGCGTCTCACGTCGTTCCGGTCGTCCGAAGCGTCCTGACGCGAGGCGCCGCCGTCACTCCGCAGCCGTGAGGCGGGCGAGCAGCGCCTCCACGGGGTGGCCCGGCCGAAAGCCGGCGAAGCGCTCCGTCTGGCACCGGCACGAGAAGCCGGTGGCGAGCGTGCGGCCCGCGCCGCCGGCGAGGCGCGGGCGCCAGCCGATGTCGAAGATCCGGCGCGACAGTTCGGCCTGCTCGGCCTGGTGGCCGAAGAGGCCGGCCATGCCGCAGCAGCCCACCTTCGGGGTGGTGGCGGCGAGCCCGAAGTGCTGCATCACCGCCAGCCATCGCGCCGCCGTCTCGGGCCGCGCCGTCTTCTCGGTGCAGTGGAGCAGGATGTCGAAGGCCGGGCCGCCCGCGGGAGGTCGCGGCGCGATGCGGCCAGCCGCGATCTCGTCCGCCAGGAACCGGTCCAGCGGTACCACGGGCGGCAAATCGGTAGATGCGGAATATTCCTGATATTCCGCATATTCGCTGTCGTAGAGCAGCCCGGTCGCGGCATCGAGGCTGATCAGCGTGGCGCCGGAGCCGGCGAGCTTCGCGCGCTCGACCTGCGCCCGCCGTGCCACGGCCGCGAAGGCCTTCTCGAAGCCGAGGACATGCAGCGCCTTGCCGTTGGGGCTGATCGCCGACACCGAGACGCGGTAGCCCAGTTGCTCGAGGAGCTGCCCGGCGGCGTCGATCACGGCGCCATCGAAGGTGCCGAGGAACGTGTCGCGCAGCAGCACCACGGCGGGGCCGGTTCCGGTGCCCCGCGCCGTCCAGCGGGTCGGAACGGGTCGGGGCAGGTCGGCGAGGCCGAACCTGTCCCGCAACAGGCGGCGGACGGGGGCGAGGCCCAGCACGGCGCCGGCCAGCGCGGGCGCGGCCCGCACCAGGGCGAGGCCCGGCTCCAGGTAGCGCAGCAGGCGGTCACGCAGCGGCCGGGACCGCGTCGCGTAATAGGCGGACAGGAAGCGGGACCGCATGGTCGGCACGTCGACCTTCACGGGGCACAGGCTCGCGCAGGCCTTGCAGGACAGGCAGGTCTCGAGGGCCGCCTTGGTGTCGGCCTCGACGGCGGCGAGTTCGCTGGCGACGTCGAGGCCCCGGTCGGCCTCGGAGGCCAGGCGCGCCCAGGCGCGCAGCAGCGTGGCCCGGCCCTTCGGCGACTGCACCCGGTCCCGCGTGCCGTGGTAGGACGGGCACATGGCGTCGAACGCGTCCCAGCTGTGGCAGGCGGCATTGCCGTTGCAGCTCACGGCACGCTCGACGCCCGAGCGCCGCGGGGCGGAGATGCGCCGGTCGAAGGCGCCGCGGATCGGCACGGCATCGATCCGGTCGATGGGCTCGCCGGGCTCGGGCGCGGCGAGCTTGCCGGGGTTGAACAGGTTGCCGGGGTCGAAGGCGCGCTTGATGCGGCAGAGCTCGCCATAGAGCACCGGCCCGAAGAACAGCGGCGAGAACTCGCCCCGATAGCCGCGGCCGTGCTCGCCCCAGATCAGACCGCCATGGCGTTTGACCAGCGCGGCGACCTCGTCCGAGACGATCCGGATCATCGCGGCGTCGGCGGGATCGGCCATGTCGAGCGCGGGACGGACGTGCAGGCAGCCGACGTCGGCGTGGCCGTACATGCCATAGCCGAGCCCGTGACGGTCGAGGATCGCCCGGAACTCGGCGACATAGTCGGCGAGGCGCTCGGGCGGCACGGCCGTGTCCTCGACGAAGGCGGTGCCCTGGCGGCGGGAGCCCTCGGTGGCGCCGAGCCGGCCCATCAGCCCGACGGACTTCTCCCGCAGCGTCCAGAGTTGCGCCATGGCGGCCGCGCCCTCGACACGCGTCCAGTCCAGGGCGGGATGGGGCGAATCGGCCAGGAGCGCGGCGCAGCGCAGCGCCGCGCTGTCGAGCGCCACAGGGTCGTCGGAGACGAATTCGATGACGTTGAGGCCCCGCACCGGCGCCGCGGCGGCACCCCCCAGCACGCCCTCGAGGCCCGACCAGATGACGTCGCGGCTCGCCAGTTCGAGCACCTTGTCGTCGATGATCTCGATGGCCAGCGGGTCGGCGGCGAGGAGGTGCTGCACGTCGCGCAGCGCGGCGTCGAAGGAGCCGTAACGGGCCACCATCAGCAGCCGGTGGCGCGGCAGGCGCGTCAACCTCAGCGTGGCAGCCTTGGTGAAGGCGAGCGTGCCTTCCGAACCAGCCAGCAGCCGGACGAGGTCGATGCGGCCGTCGGGCCGCGTGACGCCCTGGAGATTGTAGCCCGTGAGCCCCCGGTTCATGTCCGGAAAGGTTTCGGCGATGAGGTCCGCGTGCTCGGTGCACACGCGCAGCACCTCCGCATGGGCGGCCCCCGCCACGCCGCCCGCCGCGATCACGGCCGCGAGGTCGGACCGCGACAGCGCCGAGACGGTGGCGTCCGACCCGTCCGACAGGACCACATCGAGCGCTTCCACGTGGTCCGACGTGCGGCCGTAGAGGCGCGAGCCCTTGCCGGAGGCGTCGGTCGCGATCATGCCGCCGATCGTGGCCCGCGTGGCGGTCGAGACCGCGGGCGGGAAGAACAGGCCGTGGGGCGCCAGCGCGGCGTTGAGCTGCTCCAGCACGACGCCCGGCTCGACCACGACCCGCTGCCGGTCGGTGTCGAGCGCCAGGATGCGGTTCATGTGGCGCGACACGTCGACGATGGCACCGGTGGTGAGCGACTGGCCGTTGGTGCCGGTGCCGCCGCCGCGCGGCGAGAGCGCGAGGCCCGGAACGTCGCGAGCCGCCCGCACGGCGGCGTTGATGTCGGCGCCGCTGCGCGGATAGAGCACCGCCAGCGGCATCACCTGGTAGATGCTGTTGTCGGTCGCGGCGACGAGCCGCGGCCCGAGCCCGTCCTCGATGTCGCCCGTGAAGCCGGCGCGGGCCAGGGCGATGCGCAGCGCGGGCCCGTCGACGCCGGCGCGACGTGCATCCTGCGCGGTGCTGGAACGGTCGCGGCGCGGTCTCACCTCTGCGTCCACGTCTGGGCCTTCCCTCGGGGCCGCCACGCGGGCCGCGGGGCATCGGACAGGAGATAGCGACTCGCAGGACGCCGCGCAAAGGCGGCCCGCGGCCGCGCGGCCCGGCGACGCGGCCGGCCCGCGCCGCACGCCGCCCGGCGCGCTCAGCCCCGCGGCACGCGGTCCAGCGTCGCCAGCAGGTCGGGCACGGTACGGACGATGTGCCTCACGATGTCGGGTTGGCCCGTCATCTCGCCGAAGCTGCCGCGCGTCACCGGCCCGAAGGCGCGCAGGTCTTCCTGGGCGCGTCCTCCCGCATCGAGGACGCGGCTCCGGCCATCCACCGCAACGCCCAGGCCGACGCCGTCGGGCGTCGCCAGGCCCTGGCCGAGCAGGCTTCCCACGACGGCATCGGTGCGCAAAGCGTGGCCGGGCCCGGTGCAGATCACGGCGGCGTCGAAACGCTGCCGCGACGGCGCCCCGGGGCCCGCGCCGCGCAGCGTGGCGACGAGCCGGGGGCCGTCGACGTCGAGCGCCGCCAGGCCCGCACGCCGGATCTCCAGGCGCCCCTGCCGGCGCAGGGCCTCGGCGAGCGCGAACGGCTGGGGCGCGGCGCGGAAGCGATGCACCTCCCAGAACGGCAGCAGCCGGCGCGCCACCCGGCGCTGCTCCGCCGGAGGCAGCGCGGCCCACAGGGGCGGCAGGCGGAAGCGGAAGGCGTCGAGGACCTCCTGCCAGCCGCGGCCGGGCTCCCGCGTGGCGAGGCCGCCCCGCAGGATCCCGAGCAGCTCTCCGGCGGTGCGCGGCAGGGGCGCTGCCGCGAAAGGGTCGTAGCCGTCCGGAAAGGCGCCTTGCGGCCGGGGCAGCAGGCCGCGGCGCGACACCGCCACGACGGGACCCCGATGCCCCGCCCGCTCCAGCGAGGCGAGCACGTCGAGCATGGTGAGGCCCGTCCCCACCACCAGGACGGCGGCCTCCGGCCCGATCCTGGAGACGGCGTCGGCCCGCCACGGATTGCCGACGAAGCCGTGATGGGCGAGGGCGGCGTCCGAGATCCGGCCGGGCCAGACGGGCGCGGCATGACCGAGGCACAGCGCCACGGCGTCGGCGGCGAGCGTTCCGCCCGCCTCGAGCGCGATGCGCCAGCCCGGTGCATCGCTGGCGAGCGCGACGGCGCGGGCGCGGTGATGGCGCAGCACGACCCCCGGCGCCGCCTCGCGCGCGGCCTCGGCCAGCAGGTCCGCCGTATAGGCGCCGAAGGCGGAACGGGCGACGTAGTGCTCGCCGCGGCAATCCGTGCTGGCCGCATCGGGCAGGATGGCGTGCCGATGCAGCCAGGCGGTGAAATGGTCCGGCGCGTCCGGGAGGAGGCTCATACGGTGGGAGGGGACATTGATCCGATGCACCGGATCGGACGTGCCATAGGCGGCGCCCCGGCCGAGCTCGGCGGCGGGCTCGACGATGTCGAGCGCCAGTGCGCCGCGGGCCGTCCGGGCCGCATGGAGCGCCAGCGCCGCCCCGGTCAGTCCTCCGCCCAGGATCGCCAGGCACGGCACGCGCGGGCCCTGTTCCATCGCGGATCTCCGACTGGCCGCACGGCCCGCCCTGGGGCGGGACGATACGCACGGCATCATGCAGGAGGCCTAGGACGACCGGGGCGGCCCTGTCCACCGGCAGCCCTGACGCATGCGGCGGCGGACCCGGGCCGGGGCGCCCGCCTCACGGTAGCGCCGCGGTGCCGCCACCCGACCTCACCTGGCTGAACCTGCGTCAGACATCCTTCATCAGCCGGACGCCCTCGTAGACGGCGGCATGGATGTTGCGGCTCGCGACGGCATCGCCGATGCGGAACAGGCGGTAGCCGCCGTCCGGGTTGCTGATGAGGGTCTGGGGCGTGTTGGCGAGCAGGGCGGCCTGATCGACCTCGCCCCGGTTCACCGAGCCGGGCTTCAGTGCGAAATAAAGGTCGTCGAGCGGGTGAGTGCCGTGCTCGACCACGACCTGGTCGGCCTCCTTCTCGACGATGCGGCGCGCGTAATCGTCCATGAACCGCGCCACGATCCGGTTGCCGCGCCGGGCCAGGCTGTCGAGCCGCAGGTTGAGCGTCACGGTAGCGCCCGCCGCGCCGAGGGCTTTGAGGTAAGCGGGCGCGCTGGTGCTGCCGACGTCCGGCGCGAGGGACCGTTCCGGCGTGACGAAATCGAGCGCCGCGCCCGTGCCGGCGATGTATTCCGCGACCGTCAGGCCGGGGTGGGCGCCGTTGTCGTCGTAGAGGATGACCGAGGCGCCCGGCTTGACGGTGCCGGACAGGATGTCCCAGCCCGAGGTGGCGAGGTCGGCGCCCGTCCCGAAGAAGTCGGTGTCCGGCAGGCCTCCCGTCGCCACCACGACGAGGTCGGGCGCCTCGGCCAGCACGTCGTCGGCTTCCGCATAGGTGTCGAAGCGGAACGCCACGCCATGGCGCTCGCATTCGGACATGCGCCAATCGACGATGCCCATGATCTCGCGGCGGCGCCTCAGGGCCGCGGCGAGCCGGACCTGCCCGCCGGGCTGGGACGCGGCTTCGAGCACCAGCACGTCATGGCCGCGCTCGCCCGCGACCCTTGCGGCCTCGAGACCGCCCGGCCCGGCTCCCACCACCACGACGCGGCGCCGCGGCCCGGTGCTGCGCGCCACCACATGGGGGATCGTCGCCTCGCGCCCGGTCGCGGCATTGTGGATGCAGACCGCCTGGCCGGCGTAGATGGAATCGATGCAATAGCCCATGCCAACGCAGGGCCGGATGGCATGCTCGTGCCCCGCCGCGACCTTGCGGGCGATGTGCGGGTCGGCGAGGTGGGCCCGCGTCATGCCCACCATGTCGAGCTTGCCGCTCGCGATGGCGTGGCGGGCGGTCGCGACGTCCTGGATGCGGGCGGCGTGGAAGGTCGGCAGGCTCGTGGCGGCGCGGACCTCCCCGGCGAAGTCGAGGTGAGGCGCCGAGCGGGCGCCCATGCCGGGGATGACGTGGCTCAGCCCCTCCTCGGTGTCGATGTGCCCCTTGATGACGTTGACGAAGTCGATGAGACCCGACTCCTTCAGGCGTCCGGCGATCGACAGGCCCTCCAGCCGCGACAGGCCCTTGTCCCAGTCCTCGTCGGCGACGGCCCGCACGCCGACGATGAAGTCCGGGCCCACGCGCTCGCGGATCGCCCGAAGCACGTCGAAGCCGAAGCGCAGGCGGTTGTCGAGGCTGCCGCCGTAGGCGTCCTCGCGGAGGTTGGTGGCGGGCGACCAGAACTGGTCGACGAGGTGGCCGTAGCATTCGACCTCGAGACCGTCGAGCCCGGCCGCCTTCACGCGCTCGGCCGCGTCCGCGTAGGCGGCGACGACGCGGGCGATGTCCCAGTCCTCCATGGCCTTGGGAAAGGCGCGGTGGGCCGGCTCGCGCACGTTGGAGGGCGCCAGCACGGGCAGCCAATCGGCCTTGCTCCACGAGGTGCGGCGGCCGAGATGGGTGATCTGGATCATCACGGCGGCGCCGTGGGCGTGGACGTCGTCGGCGAGTTCGCCGAGCCAGCGCACCACCTCGTCCTTGTAGAGCAGGATGTTGCCGAAGGCCTGGGGACTGTCGGGCGCCACGACGGCGGAGCCGCCGATCATCGTCATGGCGATGCCGCCCTTGGCCTTCTCGGCATGGTAGAGCCGGTAGCGCGCCTTGGGCAGGCCGTCCTCGGTATAGGCGGGCTCATGCGCGGTCGACAGCAGGCGGTTGCGCAGCGCGAGATGCTTCAGGCGATAGGGCCGGAGCAGCGGATCGTCGGTCATGCAGGGCACCTTTCGGGCGGCACCGCGCATGCTGCGACGCCGCCCGCGGCACCGCTGTCCCGCAAGCGACGACCGGCAGCCTCGGCCTGCCGCCATGGGTCGATGCGGATGACCTCGGCGATCCGCGGGCTCAGGCGGGCCCCGGGGCGAGAGGGCCGCCGTCGGCGTCAGCCGCCGAGCTTCGCCCTGAGATAGGTGGCGGCGCTCACCTGGACGGCCGGGCCGATGTCGGCGGCCGTGCGGATCACATGCATGCGGGCGAGTTCGGGTTCGGGATCCTTGGCCAGGAAGGCGTCGATGCGGGCCACGAGCGCCTCCGCGGTCTCGGGCGAGCGGACGCGCTTCATGAACCCGACCCGGCAGCCGTCCATCACCAGCGTCATGCCGGGATCGAAGGCGAGCGTTGCCGGATCGAGCCCCGTTTCCTCGGCGAGTTCGCGCCGCACGCTGCCCTCGATGTCGACGCGCCCGTCCCGGACGTCGCTCGGGTCCGGCGTGCCGGAGGCGAAGTAGATGGCGCCCGCATTGGCGGTATGCTGGCCCATCTCGCCGAGCACGAAGGCGCCGTCGGCCGTCGACAGGCAGGCCATGCCGAAGCCGTTGCGCACCCCGGCCGGCGGCAGGCCGCTGTCGCGCCAGAACAGGAAGGCGCTGAAGCTCGTCTCGAGATAGGCGCCGTGGAACACGCGCCGGTCGTCCCGGCCGGTCTCGATCACGCCGCGGTGCATCAGCAGCACGCGGCCGTCGAACATCCGGGGCTTGCGCCGCAGCGCCTCGGCCCAGTGGGCGGCGATCTCCTCGGCCCGAACGGCCGCGAAGTCCCAGGGGCGGGGCTCGAAGAGGCAGTCGACGACATCGACCTCGACGACCTTCTGGGGTCCGGCCGCGGCGCCCACCGTCAAAGGTCGATCGTCCCGCTCGCGACCATCACGGCGCCCCCGCCGATCGACGCCGACGCCAGAACCCCTCCGGTGACATCGAGCCCGAGCACGATGAGGCTCGGCCGGCCCATGGCGACGCCCTGCCGGATCTCAACCCGGTGGTCGCCGTCCTCCGGATCGTCGAAGGCCATCACGGCACCGGCGAAAGCCGCGGCGGCCGAGCCCGTGGCGGGGTCCTCGGATAGGCCGAGGCCCGCCCCCAGCATGCGGGCGTAGAAGCCATCTCCGTCGCGCGTGTAGAGGTAGGCCCGCAGGTCCGCGGGCCAGTGCGCCGGATCGGGCCGGGCGCGGTCGACGGCCTCGCGCGAGGCGAGCGGCACGGTCGTGAACGGCACGCCGGCGGACAGGAGCCGCGGCCTGTGGCGGTCGAAACCGAACTCTCCGATGCCGAGCCGCAGCGCGGCCGAAAGAGCGGCTTCGGGGGGCGGCGTGCCGGCGTCCTCGGGCAGCCGGGGCAAGGCGAAGCTCGCCTGCGGGCGGCCGTTGACGCGCCGCGCCGTGCAGTGCACGAGGCCGATCTCCTCCTCGATGACGACCGAAATGTCCTGCCGGGCGACGATCTCGGGCGCCCGCAGCTCGGCCAGCAGCACCGCCGTACCCACGGTGGGATGGCCCGCGAAGGGCAGCTCGCGCGCGGGCGTGAAGATGCGGATGCGGGCGGAGTTGACCGGATCGCGCGGCTCCTGGACGAAGACCGTCTCGGACAGGTTGAACTCGCGCGCGACGGCCTGCATCCGCTCGGCGTCGAGCCCCTCCGAATCCAGGATCACGGCGAGCGGGTTGCCGCTGAGCGGACGATCCGTGAAGACATCGAGGGTGTGGAAGCGGCGGCGCATGGCCGCAGCCTAGCATGAACGGCGCGCAGAGGAGAATGCTCGACGCGCCGGCCGCAGCGGACCGACGCGTCGAGGAGAATGCTCGACGCGCCGGCCGCAGCGGACCGACGCGCCGCCGCCCTCAGTGGCCGGTATCGTCGGCGCCCTGCATGGCCTCGAACAGGAACCAGGTGCGGCGCTCGGTCTGGTCGATATATTCCTCGAGCAGGCTCGCGGTCGCGACATCCTCGTGCTCGTCGCAGACCTTGTGGGTCTCGCGCATGGCGGCCGCCATCTTCTTGTTGTCCGACATGAGCTCGCGCAGCATCTCGAGCGGCGGGATGAAGTCGGCGTCGTTCTCCTTGAGATGGGCGATCTTGACCATCTCGGCCAGGGAATGGACCGTGCGCTTGCCGAGCTTGCGGACGCGCTCGGCCAGGGGGTCGGTGGTGGCGAAGATCTGCTCGGACTGTTCGTCGAGCATGAGGTGATAGTCCCGGAAATGCGGGCCGGTCATGTGCCAGTGGAAGTTCTTGGTCTTGGTGTAGAGCACGAAGGCGTCGGCGACGAGCTTGTTGACCGACGCCGCGACCGCCTGGCGGCCGTTGTCACCGAGGTCGTTGGGCGTGTTGAGGGACGCGGGGTCGGTATCGGTCACCTGGGTGGCCATGGAGGTCTCCTCGAGTTCTCGGCAAAGGCGCCCAGACAATCGCCACGACGGGCAGGTGTTCCGCCCACGCGCCCAGAAAGGCGCAACCCGACGGCCTCGGCCGGCCTCGGAGCGAGGCTCAGAACGGTTCGGGCGCGAAGACGCGGGAGGGGCGCACGAACTCGTCCTGCGCCGCCACGAGCGCGAGTTCCCGGGTCCCCGCCGCCAGCGTCGCCGACAGCAGGCCGAAGACCGCCGAGGCGGCATGCGACAGGGCCTCGGGCACGGAGCGCCGGTCGAGGTAGGTCACGAAGAACAGGGCCGCGATGGCGTCCCCTGCCCCGTTGACCGACAGCGCCAGCTTGGGCGTGCGGACGCGCCACGCCCGGGTCCCGTCCGAGGCGACGAGGTCGAGCGCGTCGGCGGGCGTCGCCTCGCCGAGGTAGGAGGTCACCAGCACGGCGCGCGGGCCGCTGGCGTGCAGGGCGGCGAGGCCGGCGCGCAGGCCCTTCCCCGTCGCGGTCTCCCGTCCGCAGAGCAGGTCGAGTTCGAACTGGTTGGGGGTGACGACATCGGCGGCGCGCAGCGCCCGGTCGCGCATGAATTCGGCGATGCCGGGGCGCACGAAGACGCCGCGACCGACGTCGCCGATCACGGGGTCGCAGCAATAGAGCGCGCCCGCGTTGGCGGCGCGCACCCGCGCCACGGCGTCCAGGATGGCGATGCCGGTGTCGGCCGAGCCCATGTAGCCCGACAGGACGCCGTCGCACCGGGCGAGGGCGCCGCGCTCGGCGATGCCCTCGACGCAGTCGCCGATGAGGCCGGCATCGAACACCTGGCCGCGCCAGGCGCCGTAGCCCGTGTGGTTCGAGAACTGGACCGTGTGGATGGGCCACACGTCGTGGCCCATGCGCTGCATCGGGAACGTGGCGGCGGCGTTGCCGACATGGCCGTAGGCGACGTGCGACTGGATCGACAGGATGTTCATGACACTACCAGGCTCCTCCTTCTCCCGCATCGCCGGAGAAGGAGGACCGTTCCAAGGTCAGTTGCGGGCCTTGTCCACCATCTTGTTCTTGGTGATCCAGGGCATCATGGCGCGCAGCTTCTCGCCGACTTCCTCGATCTGGTGGCTGGCGGCCTTGGCGCGGGTGGCCTTGAACGAGGTCTGGGCGACCTTGTTCTCGAGCATCCAGTCGCGGGTGAACTTGCCCGACTGGATGTCGGTGAGCACGCGCTTCATCTCGGCCTTGGTCTCGGGCGTGATGATGCGCGGCCCGGTGACGTATTCGCCGTATTCGGCGGTGTTCGAGATCGAGTAGTTCATGTTGGCGATGCCGCCCTCGTAGATGAGGTCGACGATCAGCTTCACTTCATGCAGGCACTCGAAATAGGCCATCTCGGGGGCGTAGCCCGCCTCGACCAGCGTCTCGAAGCCGGCGCGGATCAGCTCGACGAGGCCGCCGCAGAGCACGGCCTGTTCGCCGAACAGGTCGGTCTCGCATTCCTCCTTGAACGTCGTCTCGATGATGCCGGCGCGGCCGCCGCCGATGGCCGAGGCATAGGACAGGCCGAGGTCGTGGGCATTGCCCGAGGCGTCCTGCGCGATGGCGATCAGGCAGGGCACGCCGCCGCCCTTCTGGTATTCGGAGCGCACCGTGTGGCCGGGGCCCTTCGGCGCCACCATCAGCACGTCGATGTCGGCCCGCGGCTGGATGAGGTTGAAGTGGACGTTGAGGCCGTGGGCGAAGAGCAGCGCGGCGCCGTTCTTCATGTTGGGGGCGAGGTCGGCCGCGTAGATGTCGGCCTGCAGTTCGTCGGGCGTCAGCATCATGACGACGTCGGCCCAGCGCGCGGCCTCGGCCACCGACATGACCTTCAGGCCCTCGCCCTCGGCCTTCTTGGCGGAGGGCGAGCCTTCGCGCAGCGCCACGACGACGTCCTTGACACCGCTGTCGCGCATGTTGAGCACGTGGGCGTGACCCTGGGAGCCGTAGCCCACCACCGCGACCTTCTTGCCCTTGATGAGGTTCAGATCGGCATCCCGATCGTAATAGACGCGCATGGCCCTGGATGTCCTGTCCTGGTCTTGACTGTGCGGCCCTTCTATGCGGCGGGGCGACGCGGGGCAACCCGCATCGCGCATGCGCGGGCCGGCGCCCCCGCGCGATGTCTCGGCCGGTCCGGTTCATCGGGCCGGGATCGGGCCCGAGCGCTCCGGCGCGCCTGCCCCCATGCGGCGGCGCAGCCGTTTCAGGAGCGCGACTGCCAGGACCGCCGTGGCGACGTCGGCCAGGATGGCGACGCCGAACACCGCGGTCCAGGAGCCGGTGGCGTCGTGGAGCAGCGACGCCATCGGGCCGCCCAGCACCGAGCCCACGCCCTGCGCAAGATAGAGGCAGCCGTAGTTGGTCGTGGCATGGCGCGTGCCGAACGTGTCGGTGAGCGTCGCGGGGAAGAGCGAGAAGATCTCGCCCCAGCCGAAGAAGACCACGCCCGACAGCAGCACGAACAGGACCGGATCGCCGCGGGTCAGCAGCCAGGCCGTCATGGCCACCGCTTCGAGCAGGAAGGCGACCCCCATCGTGTTTTCGCGGCCGATGCGGTCCGAGATGGCGCCGAAGACCGGGCGGGTCAGCCCGTTGCAGAACCGGTCGATGGTCAAAGCGAGAGGCAGCGCCGCCATCCCCAGGACCGTGGCTCCGGCGACGCCGAAGTCTCCGGCGAAGAAGCCGATCTGCGTCGTCACCATGAGGCCCGTCGTGGACATCAGCGCCATCATGACGAACATGAGCCAGAAGACGGGGTGACGCAGCATGGCACCGGGGGCGACGTCCCGGACGGCCGCCGGGCCCGCCACGGGGACCGGCGGGGCATCCGGCGGCCGGCGCAGCCCGACGGCGGCCAGGATGCCGACGATCGCGAAGATCAGACCGAAATCGAACAGGGTCGCACGGAAGCCGGCACCCGCCAGCCTGTCGGCGATCGGGAAGGTCGTGACGATCGCCCCCATGCCGTAACCCGCCGCCACGATGCCGGCGGCGAAGCCGCGCCGGTCCGGGAACCAGCCCATCACCAGCCCGACCACGCCCACGTAGACGATGCCGGTCCCGAGGCCGCCGATGAGGCCGTAGGTCAGGTAGAGCGCGGTCAGCGAGGTGGCGTAGGAGGCCAGCACCCAGCTGAGGCCCGTGAGGGCTCCCCCGAGCCCGATCAGGGGCGCCGGCCCGAAGCGCTGCACCAGATAGCCCTGAAACGGCGAGAAGAAGGTCTGCAGGACGATCAGGATGGTGATCGTGACCTGCAGGGCCGCCGCCGGCGCCTCGAAAGCCGCCAGCATGGGCTTGCTGAACAGAGCCCAGACATACTGAGGGCTCGACACGGTCATCATGCACACGAGGCCGAGACCGAGCTGCATCCATCGCGCCGCTCCCGAAGCGACGCGATCCCGGGCGATGGTCGTCGTGGTCACTGGCGCGATCCCGTTGCGGACGGTGAAGGACCGGATCGCATGCAATCGCCTTGCCAGCCCCGGCGGGCGCACCGGCGGCTCGCCGCGCGCCGCCCGTGGCCGGCCCCGTCGGGACGCCGCCGCGTGAGGCGCGCGACCGGCTCGCGCCACGGCTGGGCCGCGCCCGCCGTTGCCGAAACGGCATCGCGGCGTCTACGAAAAGTTGCCTTGCGGGCGCTCGCACGTCCTGTGACGCTTCGCGCGCCGGTCGGACAGCGCCGGAGCGTGATGCCGCGACGGGATGCCATGCCAACTGCAACGCTCACCGGCCGCCCCCGCCCGCGCATCGGCATCGACGCCCTGGTGGAGGACGCCCGCCACCGCAGCGTCGAATTCCCCGAGGTGCTCGCCAACCACCTGCCCATGATCCTCGTGGCGCTCGAGCGGCTCGGTGCCGATCCGGAGCGCGCGGCGGCGTTCTTCGACGCCTATGACACCGGCAAGGGCCTCGTCCCGGTGCCCGCTCCCGTCGCGGCGGTCGATGCCGCATCCTGGGCGACGGTGCTGGGCGACCGGACGCGGGAGACGGATGCCCGCTCGTTCTTCACCGGCGAGGTCGCGAGGCTCGGCATCCGGAAGGCCGTATGCAGCTACCTGCCCCGCCTCGCCCCGGGGGTCGCCGGCAGCGCGCTGCACCCGCTGATGCGGCTCGCCTACGGCGTGTTGCGCGACGACCCGGCCGAGGTCGGCACGGCGCTCGGCTATTGGGCCTGCTGCTACCTCGCGCTCCCACCCGCCACGGGCGCGCCGCCCGATTGCGAGGACCCGGGCCTTGTGCTGGCGCGGGTGGCGGCGCTGCCAGAGCTGCGGGCGCTGCCGGCCTACGATCATCTGTGGCACGCGATCCGGGCGGCGGCCGCCGATCCGGACTTCGCCCCGGTGGTGGACTGGCTGCAGGTCGACGCGGCGACGCCGGCGCGGATCGCCGCGACGGCGCTCGCCCTCTATGCCGCTACGATGGACTTCGCGGCCCTCCATGCCCTCACGGGCGCGCATTGGGTGCGGCTGGTCGCCAGGGTGTGTCCCGATCCGATGCTGCTGCGCTGCTTCTGGCAATCGGTCGCGGCGCTGGTGCCCAGCATCGGATTCCCGACCTTGCCGACCTCCGAACAGCTCGACGCGTGGCGTCGGCTGCCATGCCCGGACTGGCCCACCATCAAGCGCAGGGCCGTGGCGTCGGACGACGAGCACGACATCAGCCTCGTCTTCTCGGCCAGCGAGGAGGAGAAGGTCTACGGCGACCGCCTCTACCGCGTGGTCGCTGCCCGGCGCGTAGGATTGATCGCATGACCGATCGTGTCGCCCAAGACCTCACCCTGCGCGGCGCAAAACTGGCCGACGGCAGGTCCGTGGACGTCGTCGTTGCGGACGGACGCATCGCCGCCATCGAGCCCGCCGGGTCGCTTTCGCTCGGGGAAGGCGCGTCGCTGTCGTGCGACGGCGGCCTGCTGTCGCCGTCCTTCGTCGACGGACACGTCCACCTCGACAAGACGCTGCTCGGCCTGCCGCTGATCCCGCACCGTCCCGGCGCGACCGTGGCGGAGCGCATCCGCAACGAGAAGGACCTGCGCAGGACGCTGCCCCTGTCGATCGAAGAGAGGGGTGGCCGACTGATCCAACAGATGGTGGCCTTCGGCACCGGGACGGTGCGGACCCACGTCGACATCGATACCGAGGTCGCCCTGTCGGGGCTCGAGGCCGTGCTGCGCCTGAAGCAGCGCTACCACGAGGCCATCGACATCCAGGTGGTGGCCTTCCCCCAGAGCGGAATCCTGCGCGACCCCGGAACGGCCGACCTGCTCGAGGCCGCCATCGCGGCGGGCGCCGATCTCGTGGGCGGCCTCGACCCTGCCGGCATCGACGACGATGTCGGCGGTCACCTCGACGCCGTCTTCGCCATCGCGGAGCGGCGCGGAATCGGCGTCGACATCCACCTGCACGACCCTGGCGAGCTCGGGGCCTTCGAGCTGCGCGACATCGCGGCCCGCACCCTGGCGGCGGGGCTTTGCGGCCGCGTCACGGTGAGCCACGCCTACGCGCTCGGCGCGATCGGCGACGCCGACTTCGGCCGCACCGCGGCGGCGCTCGCCCGGGCCGGCGTCACCATCATGACCAACGCGCCCGGCACGGGGCCGATGCCTCCGGTGCTTCGGCTGAGAGATGCGGGCGTGACGGTCTTCGCGGGCTCCGACAACATCCGCGACGCCTGGTGGCCCTATGGCGATGGCGACATGCTCGACCGTGCGGCCATCATCGGCTACCGCCAGGGCTTCTTCACGACCGAGGACCTGGCCCACGCCTTCGCCATGACCACGGTGTTGCCGGCCGAGGTTCTGGCCCGGCCGGACTACGGGCTGGCCATAGGCGCCGCCGCCGACCTCGTGCTGCTGCGGAGCGCGGGCGTCGCCGAGGCCGTGCTGGACCGGCCCCGCGCCCGCACGGTGCTGAAGCGGGGGCGGATCGTGGCCCTCGACGGCGCATACCGGGGCCCGAACGCGACGGCGGGAGAGCGCGCGTGAACCGCCCGTCCTCGCGCTGGTGGTGGGACCTGTCGACCCGCGAGTTCGCCGAGCTCGACATGGCCCGGATCGTCGCCGTGCTGCCGGTCGGTGCGGTCGAGCAGCACGGGCCGCATCTGCCGGTGCGGGTCGATGCCGCGATCAACGCCGGAATCGTGGCCCGCGCCGTCGAGTTGATGCCCGACGACCTGCCCGCCCTGGTCCTGCCGGCGCTGCCGATCGGCAAGTCGAACGAGCACCTGGCGTTTCCCGGAACCCTGAGCCTCCCCTACGACCTCCTCGCCCGCCTGTGGTTCGAAGTGGCCCAGAGCGCGTGGCGCGCCGGCGTGCGCCGGATCGTCTTCTGGAATTCCCACGGCGGGCAGCCGCAGGTGATGGAGATCGTCTGCCGGGAGCTGCGGGTGGAACTCGGCATGCTGGCGGTCGGAGCCTCCTGGTTCCGCGCCATCGACACGGCCGACCTCTATTCCGAGGCCGAGCGCCGCCACGGCATCCATGGCGGCGAGTCGGAGACCGGGGTCATGCTGCACCTGCATCCCGAGCTCGTCCGCATGGATCTCGCCGAGGACTTCGAGCCGCGCTCGATGGAGATCGAGCGACGGGGCGGCATGCTGAGCTCCGAACACGGTATAGGCTACGGCTGGCAGGCGCAGGACCTGCATCCGTCCGGGGTCGCCGGCAATGCCGCCGCCGCCGACGCGGCGCGCGGCCGCGAGGAGGTCGAGCGGGCGGCCCGGGCCTTGGTCCGGCTGGTGGGCGAAGTCGCCGACACGCCGATGGACGTCGTCCGGCAGCAGACGGCCTTCACGCCGGTGCGGAGCCGATGAGCAGGAGCGGTGCGGCGGCGTGATGGCCGGCGATGCCGCGACGGAGACGAGAGGATGGACCGAGCCGACCGTGCCCTCGTCCCGGACGCCCCGGCCCGCGACGACGTGCCCCCGAGAGCTTCGGCTCCCGACGCTCTGGCCTTGGCGGAAGCGATCCGGGCTGGCGAGCTGTCGGCGCGCGACGCGCTCACGGCGTCACTGGCGCGCGCCCACGACCTCGCGCGCTTGGGTGCGATCCGTTTCCTCGACGCGGCCCGGGGCTTCAGCCGCGCCGACGCGCTCGACGCGCTGCTGCGGACCGACCCCGCGCGAGCCGCCGCGATGCCGTTCTTCGGCGTCCCGTTCCTGATGAAGGACCTCGGCGCCGCCGCCGCCGGTCTTCCGGTCGTATGCGGGTCGCGGCTGCTGCTCGACGCTCCGCCGCCGGCCGAAGACAGCGATCTCGCGGCCCGCTTCGCGGCCGCCGGTCTCGTGGCCTTCGGGGTCACCACCGTGCCCGAATTCGGCATGACCCTCGCGTCGGAGCCCGCCATCGGCCCGCTCGCGCGCAATCCGTACGACCTCGGCCGGACGCCGGGCGGCTCGTCGGGCGGCGCTGCCGCCGCCGTCGCGGCGGGCATCGTCACCCTGGCCCAATCGGGCGACGCGGGCGGCTCGACGCGCGTACCGGCCGCCTGCTGTGGCCTCGTCGGCCTGAAGCCCACCCGCGCTGCCGTCCCCGGGGGTCCCCTCTTCGGCAATCACCTCCAGGGGCTCGCCTGCGAACTGGTGCTGAGCCGCAGCCTGCGCGACACCGCCGCCGCGCTCGACGCCGTCGCGGGACGGGGTCGGGGGCCGGAGCCCGATCCCGACCTCGGGCGGTCCGCGGCGGAGCGGCTGGCGCATCCGGTCGAGCCGCTGCGCATCGGGTGGTGCAGCGAGGGACCGCCGGGCCTCCCGGTCGAGGCGGAACGCCGGCACGCCGTCGCCGAAGCCGCCGAGGCCCTGGCGAGAGCGGGGCACAGGCTCGTGCCGATCGATCCGGAGCGCCTGGGAGGCTTCACTGCACAGGCCACCACGGTGTTCGACCATGTCATCTCGGTGAACGCGGCCCGCCTCCTCGGGCACCTCGGACCCGGCGCCCTCGCGCGGGTCGAGCCCCTGACCCGTGCCGTCGTCGCCCGGGGGCTGGCGGTGAGCGGCGTGGGGCTTCAAGCCGCCCTCGCCGCCGGCGTCGCGGTCGCGCATGGGCTGTGGCGCCTCTTCGACGATATCGACGTGCTGCTGACGCCGATGCTGGCCACGGCGCCTCCGCCGCTCGGGGCCTTCCCGATGGACGGCGACGACGTCGAGGCGAACTGGGGGCGCATGAACGCCTTCGCGCCCTATGCCATGCTGGCCAACGTCGCGGGCGTGCCGGCGCTCTCGATGCCCTGCGGCATTGATCGGGCCGGCCTGCCGCTCGCCGTGCAGCTGATCGGCGCCATGGGCAGCGATGCGCGCCTGCTCGCCGTCGGCCGCCAGCTCGGCGATCCAGGGGCCTGAAGCCGCCCGGCGCGACGCCGCGCACCCCGTTGCCGAAACGCGGACGGCCCGTGCGGAACACGTGCCTTCCGGGGGTGGCCGGCATCGGACAGGCTTCGGTCACCGCCGCGGGTGGCGATCATCGGGAGACGGGCCTTGTCGGTTTTGTTCACGCGCCGCCAGACCTTGGCGGGTATCATCGGTGGCGTCTCGGCCGGGCTCCTGTCGGCCGAGCGGGCCCGGGCCGCGGTCTCCGAGCTCGTCTGGGCCACCTGGGACTCCAACGCCCATCCCGAATACGTGGCTCCCTTCAGGAAGGAAACCGGAACGGCGATCAAGCTGTCCTTCCTGTCGAGCGAGGACGCCCAGTTCGCCGCCCTGAAGACCGGGTCGGCCAAGGATTGGGACGTCGTCAACCCCGGCCTCAACGGCGCCTGGCGCTACATCGACGGGAAGGTGCTGCGCCCGCTCGACCTCGCCGCCATCCCCAACCGCCGCTTCCTCTATACGCCGTTCAAGGACACGCCCAAGGTCGTCGGCAAGGACGGCTCCACCTATGCGGTGCCTTACCTGTGGGGTCTCAACCCTATCGTGTATCGCAAGGACATCTACAAGGAGGAGCCGACCTACGCGACGCTGTTCGACACGAAATACAAGGGGCAGCTCGCGATGCGCGACTATGCGCTCGAGAGCATCGGCGTCGCGGGGCTGTTCATCGGCATCCCGCGCGACCAGGTCTTCACCATGGACGACGCCCAACTGGCGGAAGCCAAGAAGGCGCTGATCGCCCAGAAGCCATTGCTGCGCACCTACTGGCAGACGATCGGCGACCTGACCAACCTCTTCGCCACCAACGAGGTCACCTGCGCGTTCTCGTGGCGCGTGCCCTTCGACGCTCTGCGCGACAAGATGGCGATGGGCATGGCCAAGCCGAAGGCGGGCATCTTCGGCTGGTGCGACACCTTCGCGATCCCGACCTCGACGCCGGACGACAAGGTCGCGGCCGCCCACGCGTTCGGCAATTACCTGCTCGGGCCGGACTATGCGATGGCGATCGCCGAGATCGGCAACTACGCGACGGCGTCGAGCGTCATCCGCGACAAGCTCAGCCACGACAAGCAGGAAGCCATCTTCGTCGACGACATGTCGGTGATGAACTCCTTCATGTGGCCCGTCGCGCCTCCCAACTACTCGGCTTGGCTGAAGGTTTGGAACGAAGTGAAAGCCGCGTGAGCGTGAGCGTGCGAGACAGGGCCGGCGCCGAGGGCGCGCCCGTCCTCCTGGCGGCCCGCGGTCTCGTCAAGCGCTACGGCCGCCATCCGCCCGTTGTGGCGGGCGTCGACTTCGACGTCGCCGAGCGCGCCTTCACGACGCTGCTGGGTCCCTCGGGCTGCGGCAAGACGACGATCCTGCGCATGATCGGGGGGTTCGAGACGCCGACCGCCGGCACGCTGACGCTCGACGGGGTCTCGCTGGGCGACCGGCCCCCGGAGCGGCGGCCGGTCAACACGGTGTTCCAGTCCTACGCGCTGTTTCCCCATATGAGCGTGTTCGACAATGTCGCCTTCTCGCTGTCGTTGCGCTCGGGCGCCGGCGACGTCTCCGCCAAGGTGCGCCGCGCGCTCGACGCGGTCCACATGGCGGACTTCGCCGACCGGTTCCCGGGGCAATTGTCGGGAGGACAGCAGCAACGCGTCGCCGTCGCCCGCGCCATGGTGGCCGAGCCTCGCCTGCTGCTTCTCGACGAGCCGCTGTCGGCCCTCGACCGCGCCATGCGGGCGCACCTGCAGCTCGAACTCAAGGACCTGCAGCGCCGGCTCGGCATCGCCTTCGTCTACGTCACGCACGATCAGGACGAGGCCTTCGCACTGTCGGACGCCGTGCTGGTCATGAACGAGGGCCGCATCGTCCAGGCCGGCGCGCCCGAGACGGTCTATCGGCGACCCGCCAACAGCTTCGTGGCGGGCTTTATCGGCGGCGCGAGCCTGCTGCCGGGGCATGTGGTCGGCATCACTCCGGCCGGGACCGCCATCTCGACCGCGCTCGGCACCTTCGAGGCTCCCGGCCATCCTGCGCTCGTCGAGGGCATGCCGGCCGCGCTCGTGCTGCGTCCCGACAGCATCGTGGTGCGGGACGGTGGCGCCGTGCAGGCCGCCGTGCGCCACGTCACCTTCCTGGGCCAGGGCTACGCGGTCGAGGCCGAGTCGCAGGGGCAGGCGCTCCGCTTCGCGGCCGCCGAGCCCCCGAGGGTCGGCAGCACCGTGCCGCTCTGCGTGGTGGCGGACCGGGCCTACGTGACGGTCCCGGCGTGACCGGCTCCCGGTCGCTCCCGGCGCTGCCCCTGGTGCTGCTGCTGCTCGGCGGCGCGGTCCTGCCGCTCGCCGTCCTCGTGGTGATCAGCTTCTGGAGCGTCGATTTCGACGCCTTCGAACTCGTGCCCGGCTTCGGCCTCGCGAGTTGGCGCGAGGTCCTGGGCAACCCGACCTACCCCTACCTCATCGGCAAGGCGGTCCTGACGGGGTCGGTGACGGCCGGGCTGACGGCGCTCGCCGGATATCCCATCGCGCTGTCGCTCCTGCGCGTGCCACCGCGGTGGAAGAGCGTCGCGCTCGTCGTGCTGATGACGCCGCTCTACACGGGGGAGATCGTCCGCATCTATGCGTGGCGCCTGGTGCTCGGGACGGACGGGCTCGTCAACGGGATCCTGCTGGGGCTGCACATCGTTCAGGCACCGGTGAAGATCATCCTGTTCTCGCCGGTCTCGACCGTTCTGGCGCTCTTCTACGACGAGCTGCCCTTCATGACCCTGGCGCTGTGGATCGCGGCGGAACGGCTCGACCTGCGGCTCGTGGAAGCCGCCCGCGACCTCGGCGCCCGCCCGCTCACTGCCTTCGTCCGCGTTACGTTGCCGATGACCAGCACCGGGCTCTGCGCCGGCGCCCTGGCGGTCTTCGCCCTGTCGGCCGGCGACCTGCAGACGCCGAACTTCCTGGGCGGGCCCAGCGGGGCGACAGCGCTCGCCTCCATCGACAACTTCTTCGGGACGGCGTTCGACTGGCCGACGGCGTCGGCACTCGCTCTTTCACTCCTGGTCGCGCTCGGTGCGGTGGCGGCCGTCGGCAGCCTCCTGATCCTGCGTATCGGGGGCGGCGCCGTCCGGGTTCGTCCATGACGCGCCGGGCCGGCGTCGTCCTGGCCGTCACGGCGGCCTTCCTCTACCTGCCCATCGCCATCCTGGCCGTGTTCTCGTTCAACGCGTCGCGGCTGATGGCCTTCCCGCTGTCGGGTTTCACGTTGGACTGGTATGCGTCGCTCGCCGCCAACACCAAGTTCCAGAGCGGCTTCGTGACGAGCTTCCTCGTCGCCCAGCCGGTCGGCCTATCGAGTGCCGCGCTCGGCCTCGGCGCCGCGCTCGGCCTCGTGTCGGGGGGCCGCACCGTCCGGTTCGGCTTGGCGGCGCTGCTGCTGGTTCCCTTCCTGGTTCCCAAGACGGTGCTGTGCATCGCCCAGTCGATGGTCCTGGCCCGGTTGGGGCTCGATCGCGGCGCCGCCACGCTGGTCGCCGCGCAGATCATCGTGGCGGTGCCGTTCACGACGGCGATCATCGCGTCGGTGCTGTCGCGGCTGGACCCACGGCTCGAAGAGGCGGCGCGCGACCTCGGGGCGACGCCGTGGACGTGCTTTCGCCGCATCACGTTCCCGCAGATCAAACCGGCCGTCTCGGCGGCCTATTCGGTCGGCGTGATCCTGTCGCTCGCCGACCTCACCATCGGTCTCTACCTCGCGGGCCGCACCCAACCGCTCTCCCTCATCGTGGCATCCGAGTTCCGGCGCGAACACAGCCCCGACCTCAACGCCATGCAGGTGTCGGTCCTGGCGCTCACGGCGGCCATCGTGATCCTGTCCGAAAGCTACGGCGGCCTGCGCGCCGCGCGCCGCCGCCGGACGGCGACCCGCTCCCCTTCCCTCGCTCGAACGGAACGCGTCGCGTGACTGCAGCCGCCGCCTCGGCCCTCGCCGCCAAAGCCCGCGACGACCTCGCGGCCCTGAGCTATCCGGCCGTGAACTGGGTCACGCCGGGCACCATGCCGGACGGAACGCCGATCCACGCCGTGATCGTGGTGGGGGCGGGCCAGTCGGGCATCGCCATCGCGGCGGCGCTGCGGCGCGAGGGCGTGGCCGACGTCCTCGTGCTGGACGGCGCTCCGGCCGGGCGGGAAGGCGTGTGGGACACCTTCGCCCGCATGGAGGAACTCCGCACCCCGAAGGCCCTGAACGGGCTGGAGTTCGGCTGCCCCAGCCTGTCGGTGCAGGCCTGGTACACGGCGCATCACGGCGCGGCGGCCTGGGCGGCACTCGAGCGGATCCCCCGCAAGGACTGGGCCGGCTACCTCGCCTGGTACCGGGCAACGCTCGACATCGCGGTCGAGCCGGACACTTTCGTGACCGACATCCACGACGCGCCGGCGGGCGCGCTTGCGGTCGTCGCCCGCACGCCGGCAGGGCCGCGCATCCGCCATGCCCGGACCGTGGTGATCGCGACGGGCTACGACGGCGCCGGCGGGTGGGCCGTCCCGGCGTTCATCCGCGACGCCCTGCCGCCCGGCCGCTACGACCATACCAACGGTCCCGTGGATTTCGCCAGGCTGCGGGGCGCCCGCGTGGCCGTGCTCGGCCACGGCGCCTCGGCCTTCGACAACGCCAATGCGGCCCTCGATGCCGGCGCGGCGCGGGTCGACCTCTGTTTCCGCCGCTCGCGCCTGCCGCGGGTCAACCCCTACCGGCACATCGAGAGCGCCGGCATGATGACCCACTATCCGGCGCTCGATCCCGCCATCCGCTGGCGGATCGCGCGACATATCCGCCTCGTCGACCAGCCACCCCCTCGCCGCACCCTGGATCGCGCCCTGGCGGACCCCCGGTTCCACCTCCATCCCGCCAGCCCGTGGCGCAGCGTCGCTCTCGCGGGCGACGTGATCGTGGTCGAGACCCCGCGCGGCACGTTCGGTTGCGACCACCTGCTCTGCGCGACGGGAGCTTCGGTCGACCTGCCGTGCCGCCCGGAACTGTCGTCCATCGCGCCGCGCGTGGCGCTGTGGCGCGATCGGCATGTGCCTGCGCCCGACGACCTCGACGACAGGCTCGCGGCCTATCCGTTCCTCGCCGGCGACTTCAGCTTCGAGCCGCGCGCGGCGGATTCGGCGTGGGTCACCCGCGTGTTCTGCTTCAACGGCGCGAGCGGAGTCAGCCACGGCCTGCACGCGACCTCGATCAGCGGCCATCGCCACGCCATGCCGCGCCTCGTCCGGGGCGTGACGCGCAAGCTGTTCGCCGGCGAAGCCGGGCACGTCCTAGCGCGGCTCGCCGCCTATGCGGACGTCGACCTGGATCTGCCGGATGATTTCGAATGTCGCCATCATGGGCTGGGGCTCCCGGCCGAGAACCCCGTCGAGGCCCTGTGACGCAGGACCGGCCCTCGCGCCCGCTATCGCGGCTCATGCATGGCACGGGCGGCGAGGCCGGGAGGCTCGCCCTGCCCGGGCTCGCGGTGCTGGTCGGCTACCTGACGCAGCGCCGCATCGACGGCCTCGGCGAAACGCGCTCCCGCGACCGGCAGGATGCGGGCCGCCTTGACGATCAGCACGACGGTCTCGCGCGGGAAGGCGCGGGCCTCGAAGGGGACGAAGACGACATCCCCCCGCCGGATCTCGCCCGCGATGCCGATGCGCGAGCGGACGCCGATGCCGATGCCGGCCTTGATCATCGCCGTCATGGTCTCGAACGAGTTGGTCTCGAGGCGGCGTGCGAACAGCACCTCGGCATCGCCGCCCAATTGGGCGTTGAAGATCTGCCGCGTCGAGAACCCGCCGTCGGGGACGATCAACGTCTCGCCGATGAGGTCGGACAGCTTGAGCTCGTCCCGCGTCGCCAGCGGGTGGGCCGGATGCAGGACGGCACCGATCGCGACCGCGGCCTCGCCGCGGCGCTTGATCCGTGCCTCGCCGGCCGGGCTGAACGCGATGCCGAGATCCGCCTCGCCGTCCGCCACCGCCGTCACGACATCCTGCATGTCGCGCACGCAGACCGAGAAATCCACGTGGCGGTGGGTCTGCCGGAACGACTGGATGACGCCCGGCAGGAAGTCCTTGCCGATACCCTCCTCGCAAGCCACCACGACGTGGCCGCGCCGCACTCCGCGCAGGTCGCCGATCTCGGCGATGGTGTGATCGAGGTCGGCCTGGCTCTTCAGCACCCAGCGATAGAACAGTTCGCCCGAGGCGGTGAGCTTCAGCCCCCTGCTGCTCCGCTCGAACAGGGGTGTCGCCAACTGTTCCTCGAGCTTGATGATCTGACGGTTGACCGCCGATGGCGCGATATTGATCTGCTCGGCCGCCTTGCGGATCGAGCGCGCCTGCACGGTCTCGCGGAAGTACCGCAGGGCGATCCAGTGGAAATGCATCGGCATCGGCGGACTCCCCTCGACCGATGGACGATCAGCAACGCGCGTGCCAGAGGCGCGGAGGAGCTCCAGCATGGACCAGGCAGCCGGCCGTGACGGCCCCGACGATCACGCTTTCCTGCGGCGCAGCTTCGCGGTGGCGCGCGCCGCGCGGGCGGCCGGCCACCATCCGTTCGGTGCCATCCTGGTCGGGCCGGACGGCGCGGTCCTGATGGAACAGGGCAATGCGTCGGCGGCGGGACGGGACCTGACCGCCCATGCGGAGCGGGTGCTGATGACGCGCGCCTCGCGCGCCTACCCGCCCGGGTTCCTCGCAGGCTGCACGATGTACACCTCGGCCGAGCCCTGCGCCATGTGTGCCGGCGCGGCCTACTGGGCCGGCCTCGGCCGCCTCGTCTATGGCTTGGCCGAACGCGATCTCAAGACGCTGACCGGCGACCATCGCGAGAACCCGACCCTCGACCTCCCCTGCCGCACCGTCTTCGCGGCCGGTCAGCGCCACGTCGAGGTCATCGGCCCGCTCCTCGTGGAGGAGGCGATCGCCGTGCAGGGGGACTTCTGGTCCGCGGAAGCGGGACGGCAGGACCCGCTTCCGGCCGACCCCGGCTGATGCCGCGCCGCCGCGGGCGCTCAGGGATCGACGTGGAGGTCCTCGGCGGCGAGGTCGAGCAGGCGTCCCATGGCCTGGCGGGCCCCGGCCGTGTCGCGCAGCCGGATCGCCTCCAGGACGCGGCCGTGCACCGCCAACGCCCGCGCCTGCCGCTCCATGAACGTGTTGGTGACCGAGAAGGAGGCGTTGAGCGCCGCCTCCATCAGGCCCGCCATGCCCTTCAGCACGACATTGTGGCTCGCCCGGATCACGGCGCGGTGGAAGGCGAGGTCCGCCTTGCAGTAGCGGTCGAAGTGGTTCGGCACCGACGACGTCATGGCGGCGAAGGCCGTCTCGATGGCGGCGAGGTCGGACCCCGAGGCGCGACGCGCCGCGAGTTCCGCCGCGGCGGGCTCGAAGATGCGGCGGGCCTCGATCAGCCCGGCCATCAGTTCCTCGTCGTGCTGGATGCCGGGGTGCCAGCTCAAGACCACGGGGTCGAGCAGGCTCCAGTCGTCGCGGGGCCGGACCCGCACCCCGACGCGGCGCCGGGCCTCGATCAGCCCCTTGGCGGACAGCACCTTCACGGCTTCGCGCAGGGACGTGCGGCTGACCCCCAAGGTGGAGCAGAGTTCGTCCTCGCGCGGCAGCATGTCGCCCGGCTTGTGCTCGCCGCCGAGGATGCGGCGGCCGAGGACATTGACCAGGGAATCGTGGACGCGGCTTCCGCTCGAGCCGTCCCGCTCCGTCGCCGGGGACGTCGGCTCGGGCCCGTCGGCGAGGTCAGGCGACATGCGCGCCACGGCCGCTTCGCCGGCCGCCCGGCGCCGGATGGCGGTCAATCATGGTACAGCACGGATCGCCCCCCATCGACCACGATGCAGGCCGCGTTGATGAAGGGAGCCTCGTCGGACGCCAGGAACACCGCCGTCATGGCGATCTCGTCCGGGCGGCCGATGCGCTTGGGCGGGTGCAGGTCATAGGTGCGCTGCCGCTCGGCCGCAGGGTCCGGGAAGGTGTTCCAGTAATCGACCGCGATCTGCGTCTCGACATAGCCGGGCGCGATGGCGTTCACCCGCACGCCTCGCGCCGCGTAGTCGATGCCGAGCGCCCGCGTCAGCCCGAGGAGCCCGTGCTTGGCGACCGGGTAGGGGAAACATCCCGGAATGATGCTGAAGCTGTGCGACGAGGCGATGTTGACGATCGCGCCCCCGCCCTGTCGCAACAGGGCCGGCAGCACGGCCTTGCTCATGCGCCAGACGCCGTCGAGGTCGACCGCGAAGCAGCGCCGCCATTCGTCCTCGCTGGTGTCGAGCGGCTCGTGGAAGACGTTGATGCCCGCGTTGTTGACGAGGATGTCGATCCGGCCGAAGGCCGCCAGGGTCTCGGACGCCACGTGGTGCACCGACGCTTCGTCGGTCACGTCGCAGGGGAGGAACAGCGCCCGCCCCGGCCCGGCCGGCCCCTCCCGCACCAGTCCGTCCGCCACCGCCCCGCCCGTGGCGGGGTCGAGTTCCGCCACCACCACGGTGGCGCCTTCCCGAGCGAAGGCCCGGGCGGTGGCCTCGCCGATGCCGCGACCCGCCCCCGTGACGATCGCGACCTTGCCGGCGAGCCGGCCCGCCCCGGCGCTCACCAGTCCACCACGGTGCCGTCGCCCAGCACGGCGTTCCGGGTGTGCAGCACCTCCTGGGCGAAGGGGTGGAGGGCGCAGGCGGCCTCGTCGACCTCGATGCCGAGCCCGGGCGCCTCGGGCACCTGCCAGAAACCGTCCACCATCCGGATCGGCCCGCGAACGACGTCGACGTACCAGGGCACCGCCCCGACCATCTCCTCCTGGATCATGTGGTTGGGCGTCGACACCGCGAAATGCAGGGCCGCCACGCCCGCGATGGGGCCGAGCGGGTTGTGGGGCGCGACCCCGACCCCGGCGGTCTCGGCATGGGCGGCGATCTTCTTGGCTTCGAGAAGCCCGCCGCAATGGCAGATGTCGGGCTGGATCACCGCGACGGCCCGGGCCGCGAGGAGGTCGGCGAACTCGCTCCGCTCCACCAGCCGCTCGCCGGTGGCCATCGGCACGCTGGTCCGGGCCGCGAGGCGGACGAGGCCGGCCGTGTCGCCCGGCGGCACCGGCTCCTCGACGAACATCGGCCGGCCGGGCGCCAGCGCTTCGATATAGGGCAGCGCCGCCGAGGCCGAAGCCGGGCGGCCGTGGAAGTCGACCATGATCTCGATCTCGGGCCCGACCGCGCGCCGCAGGGATTCCATGAGGCGCGCGACCTTGTCGACCTCGGGCAGCGGCGCGTGGAAATGCGTGTAGGGGATGAACACCGCCTTGAAGGCCCGGTAGCCCCGATCGAGCAGCTCCCGCGCGCGCAGCACCAGGGGGTCGGCATCCGTCGTCTCGTAGACGGCCCGCATGTCGCCGAGGCCGAGATGCGTGTAGACGCCGACCTTGTCGCGCACCTGCCCGCCGAGCAGCCGCCAGACCGGGACGCCGAGATGCTTTCCGGCGATGTCCCACAGCGCCATCTCGATCCCCGAGATCGCGCTCATGCCGATGGCGCCGAGGCGCCAGAAGGACTGCTTCTTCATCACCCGGACGGCCTGCTCGATGTCCCGGGGGTCGCGCCCCAGGATCAAGGGCGCGAGATCCTCGACGGCGCCCACCACCGCGCGGGTCTTCCATTCGAGCGTGGCCTCACCCCAGCCGTAGAGCCCGGGCACGTCGGTGTCGACCCGCACGAACACCCAGTTCCGCATCTCCGCGTTCACGACGCGCGTGCTCAGGCCCGTGATCTTCACCCTGGTCTCCCTGCCTCGTGAGACCTTATAGATCATATCATTCAGGTTGCCTACCCGAGGTCCTGAGCCCGTTCGCGATCTCGCAGTGCAGCGCGGACGCGACGTGTCTCGCTGCAGGGCAGCAGGCATTCGCGCTTGACCGGCGCCGAAGCAGAGTCGTATCAAAGCCGAGTTAGATATGATCAATGCGGAGCGCTTCCATGCGGGCGCCCGCCGGGGCGCCGAGAGAGCGCCGGTCGCGACTTCAGGGGGAGGATCACCAGGATGCGTTCCACATCGCTCGTCATGGCGGCCGCAGTCGCGGCCGCGGCCCTGCTCCCCGCCGCCCTGCCGGCCCGGGCCGACTCCACGACGGTCGGGGCCATCTACCTCGACGACGTCGGCTTCTATGCCGCGGTGCGAAAAGGCATCCAGGACGGGTCGAAGAGCCTGGGCCGCGACGTCAACCTGCTCGAGACCAACGCCCGCGCCGATCCGGGCGCCGAAGGCTCGTTCATCGACCGCCTGATCTCGGCCGGCGCCAAGGCCATCGTATTGTCAGCCGTGTCGGCCGACGGCTCGGTGCGGTCCATCCGCCGCGCCCACGACGCCGGCATCCCGGTCGTGTGCTACAACACCTGCGTCAACGCCGACGCGATGAAGTCCTACGTCTACGCCTACGTGGTCGCCGACCCGAGGACCTTCGGGCAGAAGCTCGGCGACGTCGCGGCGGACTATTTCATCGCCGCCGGCATCAAGGCACCCAAGATCGCGGTGCTGAACTGCGAGTTCGTCGAAGTCTGCACGTTGCGGCGCGAGGGCTTCGAGGCGGCGCTGAAGGCGAGGCTGCCGGACTACAAGATCGTGTCGAACCAGCGCGGCACCGTGCTCGACCAGGCGGTCTCGGTCAGCGACCAGACGCTGTCGGCCCATCCGGAGGTCGACGCCTTCTTCGGCGAGGGCGGGGAGGCGGGCGTCGGGGCGGCCCGGACCATCAAGCAGCGCGGCCTCGCCGGCAAGGTCGTGGTGTTCAGCGCCGACATGAGCATCGCGGCCGCGCAGGAACTCGCCGACCACACCATCGTCAAGGGCGTGGCGGACGTGTCGGGCCAGGGCATCGGCAGGCTGGCGCTCGAACAGGCCCTCGCCGGCGCCGACAAGAAGCCCGCCGCGGCCCCGGTCGTGCCGATGCCGATCAGCATCTTCACGACCGCCGAGGAGGCCAAGGCCTGGCTCGCCAGCCACAAGGACGGCCTGTCCTGAACCCCGCCGCCCGAGGCTTCAGCGCGATGGATCTGCCATGAACACGATGCCGGCGGCCTTCCTCCCGGGCGATTCGACGGTCGACCTGCGCGAGGTGCCCGTGCCCCGCCCGGGCATCGGGCAGGTGCTGATCCGCATGCGGGCCTCCGGCATCTGCGGGAGCGACATCCACTACATCTACCATCGCCACCTCGGCGACGACCCGCGCACCTCCTACCAGGGCGTCGTGGCGGGGCACGAGCCCGCCGGCGAGGTGGTGGAGCGCGGGCCCGGGTGCCGCCACTTCAAGGCGGGGGACCGGGTCGCCGTCTATCACATCTCGGGCTGCGGCTTCTGCCGCAGCTGTCGCAAGGGCTTCCAGATCTCCTGCGACGACCCGCTCCGCGCCGCCTATGGCTGGCAGCGCGACGGTGGCCACGCCCCCTACCTCGTCGCCGACGAGCGCGACCTCGTGCACCTGCCGGACAGCCTCAGCTTCAAGGACGGCTGCTTCATCTCCTGCGGGGTCGGCACCGCCTACGAGGCGGTGCTGCGCGGCAACGTGTCGGGCAGCGATGCCGTCGCGGTGGTGGGGCTCGGCCCAGTCGGCATGGCGGCGCTGATGCTGGCCAAGGGGCGCGGCGCCCGCAGTCGCGTCGGCATCGACGTCCGGCCCGAACGGGTCGAGACGGCGCGGCGGCTCGGCCTCCTCGACCACGGCTTCGTCGCCGGCCCCGACACGCTGGAGGCGGTGAACGCCGCGACGCGCGGCGGCGCCTCCGTGACCATCGACTGCTCGGGCGACGCCCGGGGCCGCGTCCTCGCCCTCCGGGCCACGCGCAGCTGGGGCCGCTGCGTCTACATCGGCGAGACCGGGCCGGTGCAGTTCGACGTCAGCGACGACCTGCTGCACCGGCAGCGCACCCTCTACGGGTCCTGGGTCACCAGCGTCCACAACATGGACCAGTGCTGCGAGGATCTCGACGCCTGGGGCCTGCACCCGCACGACATCATCACGGACAGCTTCCCGCTGGAGCGGGTCTCGGAGGCCTATGCCCTCATGGCCGGCGGCCGGTCCGGCAAGGTCGTGGTCGAGTTCCCGGACTGACGGCCACCAGGAGGGCGCCGCCATGGACATCGCCATCGCCAACCGCCACCTCGGCCTCGTCGTCACCACCGCGGGCGGCAGCGTGTGGCGCTTCTTCGCCCGGCGGGACGGCATCGACGTCCCGATCTTCCGCGAGCCGCCGCCCGGCGAGGCGCGCGTGCCGCTCGCCTCCGGCTGCTTCCCGCTCGTGCCTTTCGGCAACCGGGTCCGCGGCAACCGCTTCACCTTCGAGGGCCGGGAGCATCGCCTGGAGCCCAACACCGATTGGGATCCCCACTACCTCCACGGCGACGGCTGGACGAGCGAGTGGTCGGTCCTCGCGGCCGGCGAGACCGGCATCCGCCTCGGGCTGGACCACGCGGGCGGGCGCACGCCCTATGCCTACACGGCCGAACAGGCCTTCGCCCTCGACGGCCCGGCCCTGGTCATGACCCTGTCGGTCGTGAACCTCGGGCCGGTGGCGCTCCCCTTCGGGCTCGGCTGGCACCCCTATTTCCCGCTCACCCCCGGCACCACGCTCACCGCCCGCTCGACCGCCTATTGGGGGGAGGACGGGCAGTGGCTGCCGACGGTGCGCCACCCCACGGGCGGCGACCTCGATTTCTCGGGCGGCCGCAAGCTGCCGCGGCGATGGGTCAACACGCCCTTCGAGGGCTGGCCGGGCCAGGCCGCGATCCGCTGGCCCGAACACGACCTTTCGGTCTCGCTCACGGCCGATCCGCTCTTCGAGCGCAGCCTCGTCTTCGTCTCCGACCCCGGTTTCGACCCCGGCTACGCCTATGACTTCTTCTGCTTCGAACCCATGAGCCACGGCGTCGACGGGCACAACACGCCGGACGGCGCGGGGTTGCGGCGGCTCGCGCCCGGCGAAAGCCTCACCGGCCGCCTGCGCATCGCGCTCGGCGCGGCACCGCACGGCGAGGGACAGACGTCATGACGGTCCTGAGCGCCCCCGAGACCCGCCCGCGGCGACGCGCGCTCGGCACGCTCGACATGAACGAGGTCGGCCTCATTGTCATCCTGGCGCTGCTCTACGTGGCGTTCGGGTCGACCACCACGGGCTTCCTGTCGGCCAACAATCAGCTCTCCATCCTGCGCGACGGCGCCGCCATCGCCATCGCGGCCTGGGCCGTCACGCTCATCATCATCGCGGGCGAGATCGACGTCAGCGTCGGCCCCATGGTGGCCTTCACCTCCGTCTGTCTCGCGTTCCTGCTGCAGGCCCACGTTCCCGTGCTCGCCGCCATCGCGGCCGCGCTCGCCATCGGGGCGGCGCTCGGCACGCTCGCCGGCGTGCTGCGGGCCTATTTCGGCATGCCGTCCTTCGTGGCGACGCTGGGCCTGTGGAGCGCGCTGCGCGGCCTCGCCTTCTTCGCCACCAATGCCCTGCCGGTCACCTTTCCGGACGACGAGCTGCTCGACTCGCTCGCCGACCAGTGGTTCGGCATCCCAGCCTCGGCCGTCGTCATGCTGGTGCTCTTCGCGCTCTTCACCTTCGTGAGCCGGAAGACGGCCTACGGGCGCTCCGTCTTCGCCATCGGAGGCAACGCCAGCGCGGCCGAACTCTGCGGCATCCCGGTGGCCCGCATCCGCGTCCTGCTGTTCACGACGTCGGGCGCCATGGCGGCGGTGGCGGGCGTGCTGCTGACGGCGCGGCTCGGCTCGGGCAATGCCGGGACGGCGTCGGGCCTCGAATTCGACGTCATCGCCGCGGTGGTGATCGGCGGCACCTCCCTGTCGGGCGGGCGCGGCTCCATGCTGGGCAGCCTGCTCGGCGTCTTCGTCATCACGCTGATCGGCAACGGCCTCGTGCTGCGCGGCATCAACCCGTTCTTCCAGGAGGTGGTGCGCGGCGTCATCATCGTGGTGGCGGTGCTGGCCAACACGCTCGCGACGCGGTTGCGAGAGCGGCGCCGGGGTCTCGCGTGAGCGTGGCGCCGGCCGCCGGCCCGATCGCCTCGGTCCGCCGCGCGCGCAAGCGCTATCCGGGCGTCCTGGCGCTCGACGGGGTCGATTTCGACATCGCCCCGGGCGAGGTGCGGGCGCTGCTCGGCAAGAACGGCGCCGGCAAGTCCACGCTGATCCGCCTCCTGACCGGCGCCACCGCGCCCGACGAGGGCGACGTCACGGTCGCGGGCCGGACCCTCGCCGCCGCCGGACCGCGGCGGACCATCGAGGCGGGCCGGCTCGGCGTGCGGGCCGTCTACCAGGAGCTCAGCCTCGTCCCCGGCATGAGCATCGTCGAGAACCTGTTCCTCGGCCACTGGCCGAGCCGCGGCGGGGTGCTCGACCACGGCGCCATGGACCGGCTCTGCCGCGCCGCGCTCGGCGACCTCGGGCTCGCCCTCGACCCGGCGCGCCGGGTCGAGACGCTGAGCCCGGCGGAGCGCCAGCTCGTCGAGATCGCCCGGGCGCTCCTGGGGGAGCCCCGCGTCGTCATCCTGGACGAGCCGACGAGCTCCCTCGCGGCCGCCGAGGTGGAGCGCCTGTTCGGGGCGGTGCGCCGGCTCGCCGCCGCCGGGATCGCGGTCCTCTACGTCAGCCACCGCATGGCGGAGATCCGGGAGATCGCCGCCACCGCCACGGTGATGCGCGACGGCCGCGTCGTCGATACGGTCCCGGTCGCGGGCGCCTCGACGGCCGAGATCGTCCGCATGATGCTGGGGCACGAGGCCGGCGAGGATCGCCGCGTGACCAGAGTCGCCACCGGGCCCGCCGTGCTGGAGGCCCGGGGTCTCGTGTCGCGGCCCAAGCTCGCCGGTGTCGATTTCACGCTCCGGCGCGGCGAGGTGCTGGGCTTCGCCGGCCTGCTCGGCGCGGGCCGCACCGAGTTGCTGCACGCCATCGCGGGGCTGGCCCCGCTCCAGGCCGGCACCGTGGCGATGAACGGCCGGGACCTCGCTGGGCAGTCCTACGCCCAGCGCGTGCGCGCCGGCCTCGGCTTCACGCCCGAGAGCCGCAAGGAGGACGGCATCGTGCCGCTGCTCGGCGTCGACGAGAACATCGTGGCGAGTGACTTCGGCAAGGTGACGCGTTTCGGCGTGCTGTCGCGGCGGCGCGTCGCGGCGGCCGCCGACGAGGTCATCGCCCGCATCGGCATCAAGGCCGCCCGCGCCGCGACGCCCATCGGCACGCTGTCGGGCGGCAACCAGCAGAAGGCGGTGATCGGCCGCTGGCTCCATGCCGGCAGCCAGATCCTGCTTCTCGACGAGCCCACCCGGGGCGTCGACGTCGAGGCCAAGGCGCAGATCTACCACATCGTGCGCCAGCTCGCCGCCGCGGGCCGGAGCGTCGTCTTCGTGTCGAGCGAGGTCGAGGAGCTGCCCAACGTGTGCGACCGGGTGCTCGTGCTGAAGCAGGGCCGCTTCGTCGAGGAGTTCACCGCGCCCGACATCCGCACCGAGCTGCTGATGGCCGCCTGTCTATGACCGGGCGCCAGCGCTGGAGGGCTATCGACCGATGCAGCGCAGGGGCTTGCGGCCCGCTGCCGATCCTGCGGCAGAGCTGCGAGGACACCCGCCTCACATGGCGGGGTCGAACTCCGCCGGATCGAAGTCGCGCCGCGTCCCGCAGAACTCGCAGGTGACGCCGATCCGGCCGTCCGGCCCGATCATGTCGCGGCGCTCGCCGGCGCTGAATGACCGCAGCATGCCGGCGATGCGGTCCTGGGAGCAGCGGCACGCGTCGCGCAGCGGCTGGGGCTCGAACACGGTCACGCCCCGCTCGTGGAACAGGCGGTACAACAGCCGCTCGCTCGACAAGGTGGGATCGACGAGCTCGTGGTCCTCCGCCGTGGCGGCCAGGGCCTTCGCCTCCGACCAGCCGTCGTCCTCCGGCGTGGCGCGCACGAAGCCCTCCGGCGCGTCGCCGGGGTGGAGGTCGACCTGGCGCCTGCGGTCCTCGGATTCGGGCAGAAACTGCGCCAGCAGGCCGCCGGCACGCCAATCGCTGCCCTCGCCCGTCACGTTCTGGGCGACGGCGAGGCGCACCAGCGTGGGGATCTGTTCCGACTGGTCGAAATACTGGTGCGCGGCCGCTTCGAGCCCCTGCCCGTCGAGGGGCACGACGCCCTGGTAACGCGACATGTCGGCGCCCTGGTCGATCGTCAGTGCCAGGTGCCCCTGCCCGAGGAGCTCGGCGGAGGCCGCCTTGGCGCCGGCCGCCGCGAGACGCGCGGCATCGAAACGCGCGAAGGCCCGCAGCCGGTCCGGCGCGTCGAAGTCCACCACCAGCATGTCGACCGCGCCATCGGTCTTGGTCTGGAGCTGAAACCGGCCCTCGATCTTCAGCGCGCTGCCGAGGAGAGCCGTCAGCACGGTCGCCTCACCGACGAGGCGCGAGACGGGATCGGGGTAGTCGTGCTGCTTCAGGATGCGGTCGACCGACGGCCCGAGCCGCGCGACGCGGCCGCGGATGTCGAGGGGCGTCACCGCGAAGGGGAGGACGAGGTCGTCCTGGCCGAGGTCCGAGACAGGGCGTTCCGGGCTGGTTGGCATCATGGGTCCGGGCGTTGGGAGGGGCGGGCACGTGTCGCGCGCCCTTTGGCCAGAGATGGGCGCTGGCGCAGGCCTTTTCCACCGCGGCGCCCCGCCCTCAGCCGGCCGGCAGGCCCCCCAGGCACCAGGCCAGGATGCCTTTCTGCGCGTGGAGCCGGTTCTCGGCCTCGTCGAAGACCACGGATTGCGGCCCGTCGATGACCTCGTCGGTCACTTCCTCGCCGCGGTGCGCCGGCAGGCAGTGCATGAAGAGCGCCTTCGGGTCCGCCGCCGCCATCAGCCGGGCGTTGACCTGGTAGGGGGCGAGCAGGTTGTGGCGGTTGCCGTTCTCGTCGTCGCCCATCGACACCCAGCAGTCTGACACCACGACGTCGGCCCCGCGCACGGCCTCCATGGGATCGGTCGTGACGCTGATCCTGGCCCCGGCGGCGCGGGCCCAGTCGAGCAGGGCGGGCTTGGGCGCCAGCTCGGGCGGGCTCGCCACCCGCATCTCGAAGGCGAAGCGCTGCGCCGCATGGGCCCAGCTCGTCATGACGTTGTTGGCGTCGCCGCTCCAGGCCACCACGCGCCCCTCGATCGGGCCGCGATGCTCCTCGAAGGTCATGACGTCGGCCATCACCTGGCACGGGTGGGACGCCTTGGTGAGGCCGTTGATCACCGGCACGGTGGCGTGATGGGCCAGTTCCTCGACGAGGTCCTTCTCGAGCGTGCGGATCACGATCGCGTCCACGTAGCGGGACAGGACGCGGGCCGTGTCGGCGATGGTCTCGCCGCGGCCGAGCTGCATCTCGGCGCCCGTCAGCATCAGCGTCTCGCCGCCGAGCTCCCGCATGCCGACATCGAAGGAGACGCGCGTGCGGGTCGAGGGCTGGTCGAAGATCATCGCCAGCACGCGCCCGGCGAGCGGTCGCGGCATGGCGGCCTTGCCGTCGCGGGCCCGCCGCCGCTTGAGCGCCAGCGCCCCGTCCATGATGGTCCTGAGCTCGCCGGCCGGGACGGCGTCGAGGTCGAGGAAGTGCCGGGGCTCACCCGCCGTCGCCGTCATGCGGCACCCTTGAGCACGGCCGAGGTGTGGTGCGGATCGGCCTCGCCCTCCGGCGCCGCGGCCGCGGCACGGGCGGCCTCGATGTCGGAACAGGCGGCATCGAGCCGCCGCACCGCTTCGGCGATCTCGTCGTCCGAGATGACCAGCGGGGGCAGCAGCCGCACGACGTTGTCGCCCGCCGCGATGACGAGGACGTGCCGCGCGCGGGCCGCCGCCACGAGGTCGCCGTTCGGCACCACGCAGCGCAGCCCCAGCATGAGCCCGTCGCCGCGGATCTCGGCGATGACGCTCGGGTGGCGATCCTGCAGTTCGGCGAGCCGCTGCTTCAGGCCGAGGCCGGCCTGCGCGACGCGATCGAAGAAGCCGGGGGCCAGCACCACGTCGAGCACGGCATTGCCAACCGCCATGGCGAGCGGGTTGCCCCCGAAGGTCGTGCCGTGGGTGCCCACCGTCATGCCCTTGGCGGCCTCGCGGCTCGCCAGGCAGGCCCCCATGGGGAAGCCGCCGCCGATGCCCTTGGCGATCGACATGATGTCGGGCGACACGCCCGAGCGCTCGCCGGCGAAGAAGGTGCCGGTCCGCCCGACGCCCGTCTGGATCTCGTCGAAGATCAGCAGCAGGCCCCGCGCGTCGCAGAAGGCCCGCAGCGCCCGGAGCCGCTCCGGCGAAACGACCCGGATGCCGCCCTCGCCCTGGATGGGCTCCACCAACACGGCACCCGTCTCGGGTCCGACCGCGGCCTCGAAGGCGGCCCAGTCGTCGAAGGGGACCTGGTCGAAGCCTTCGACCTTGGGGCCGAACCCGTCGATGTACTTCTGCTGCCCGCCGGCCGCGATGGTGGCGAGCGTGCGGCCGTGGAACGCGCCCTCGAAGGTCACGATGCGGAAGCGCTCGGGATGGCCGCAGGCCGAATGGTACTTGCGGGCCATCTTGATCGCGGCCTCGTTGGCCTCGGCGCCCGAATTGGTGAAGAACACCACGTCGGCGAACGTGTGCTCCACCAGGCGATCCGCCAGGCGCTCGCCGTCCGGGATGCGGAACAGGTTCGACGTGTGCCAGAGCTTGGCGCCCTGCCGCTGAAGCGTCTCGACGAGGTGAGGATGCGAGTAGCCGAGCGACGCCACCGCGATGCCGCCGCCGAGGTCGAGGTAGCGCTCCCCGTCGGTGGTGGTCAGCCAGACGCCGTCGCCGCGCTCGAAGGCGAGGGGGGCGCGGGCATAGGTGGGGAGGATGTGGGACGGCTGGGGAAGCGTCATCGGGCAGGAGTCCCTCGTCGCCGCGGCGAGCGGTCGACCTGGGGAAACGCCCCGGGCCTCCCCCGGATCCGTTGCCACCGGATCGGCCGCGCGACCTCGGTCGGACAGCGGTGCGAGTCCCCGCGCGGATGGCGGCAGACCCTGTGGGTTCCTAAAGCGATGTCCCGGAGAGGTCAAATCCACGGTGGTGGCATTGCGCCTTCGTCGAACCGCATCCTTGATTGCGCTTTTCACGCAACAGTTGCCTGGGGAAAAACTCTCACCCGGTCCTTAGACTCTTGCGTGCGATTCGCGCGGTCGTGTAACTTCGCGCCTGTCGACGAGGTCGAACTCGGTCGCCGAATACAAGTCTGCGGGCAGCACCGCACAGCATAACGACGCCGAGGTCGCCGCGCGCTTCCGATTTCAACAGTTGTAGCGCACTGCTGCGAGAGGGAGAGGTCATGTCCTGGACTGAACAGCGCGTCGAGCGCCTGAGCACCCTGTGGCTCGAAGGGCGCAGCGCCAGCCAGATCGCGGCCGAACTCGGCGAAGGCGTGTCGCGCAATGCCGTGATCGGCAAGGTCCACCGGCTCGGCCTCTCCGGGCGTGCCGTGCCGCCGCCGGCCGAAGCGGCCGCGGTCCGCCCCCGCGACGGCGCTCCCGCCGACGTGCGGCCCGAGATCGCCGCCCCGCTCGCCGAGCCTGCCGAACCCGCGGTGGCGGCCGCCATCCACGCCCTCGACGACGTGGCCGCCGTGATCGAGACCCCGCCCGAGCCCATCACCTTCGACCTGCCGGCGTTGCGCGCCACACAGGACGCCGTGATCCCGATCAGCGGCCGCGTCACCATCCTGGAGCTCAACGGTTCCATGTGCCGGTGGCCCATCGGCGATCCCACCAACGCCGAGTTCCGGTTCTGCGGCTGCCGCGCCCTCGGCACGCTGCCCTACTGCCAGGACCACGCCCGGGTGGCGTTCCAGCCCGTGGCCGAGCGGCGGCGCACCGAGCGGATGATCCGCATCGCGTGACGCCCGGCGCGACGGAGTCGCGCCGCCCTGGACCGCGGCCCGAACCGCTTGACGCACCCGTCCCGCCTGCCTATAGACCGCGGCTCAATCTATCGCGCCGCAGGCGATCGGGGGATGGCGTTCGGCCGCGCTTCGAGGGGACCTGGCGACTGCTCCAACAGGGAATAACACCATGGCACGCCGCTGCGAACTGACCGGCAAGGCCGTTCAGGTTGGCCACCTCGTCAGCCATTCGAACATCAAGACCAAGACCCGCTTCCTGCCGAACCTCTGCTCCGTGACGCTGATCTCGGACGCGCTCGGCCGCGGCGTGCGCCTGCGCATCGCCGCCGCCGCGCTCCGCTCGGTCGAGCACCGCGGCGGTCTCGACGCGTTCCTGCTGAAGGCGCGCGACGAGGACCTGTCGGTCAAGAGCCGCGCGCTGAAGCGCGAGGTGGCCAAGAAGACGGCCGCGGCCGCCGTCGAGGCGCCCGCAGCCGCCTGACACGCGTCCGGCCCCCGCCGGGACGGCATCATCCCGCCGCGGCCCCAGGGCTTCCGGCGGGATTTCTTTGAGTGCGCGGGCCCGCGCGGCCCGACGCCACGCGCCCTGCCGCAGGGCCGGGCGAGCGAGGATCGAGCGACGTGGCTTTCCCGAAGCCTCCGGGCGGCGGTGCGGGGCCGGGCGGCGTTCCCGGCCCGGGGCGGAGGGGCGCCTACCGGCCCGACATCGATGGCCTGCGCGCCGTCGCCGTGGCGATCGTGGTGCTGTTCCACTACGGCTTCTCGGCCCTGAAGGGCGGGTTCGTCGGCGTCGACGTGTTCTTCGTCATCTCGGGCTACCTCATCACCGCCATCACGCTGGGCGAGCTCGCGGGCCGCCGCTTTTCGCTCGTGTCTTTCTACGAGCGCCGCATCCGCCGCATCGTGCCGGCCTTCACGCTGGTGCTGCTCGCCACCGGCCTCGCCAGCATCGTGACGATCCTGCCCGAGGACCTGCGGATCCTCGCCCGGAGCACGATGGCGTCGGCCGTCTTCGCCTCCAACCTGCTCTTCGCCCGCCTGGCGGCCGACTACTTCAACGCCGCCAACCTCACGCTCGAGCCGCTGCTGCACAGCTGGTCGCTGGCCGTCGAGGGGCAGTTCTACCTGCTCTTCCCGCTCGTGCTGATGCCGCTGCGCGGGCGGCGAGGACCGACCGCGGCGGCCCTGTCGGCGCTCGCGGTCCTGTCCTTCGGGCTCGGGACCTGGCAGGCGGTCCACAGCCCCGTGCCGGCCTTCTATCTCCTGCCCGGGCGGGCCTGGGAACTGCTGCTCGGAGGCCTGCTGGCCTGCGCGGGCCCGCGCCGGCTCCCGGCCTGGCTCTCGAATGTCGCGGTGGCGGCGGGGCTCGCCGCGATCGGAGCGGCCGCGCTGGTCTACGACGGCGCGACACCCGTCCCGGGCCCGGCCGCGCTCCTGCCCTGCCTGGGCGCGCTGCTGGTGATCGGCGGCGGCGGCGGCGGGGCGGGCGCGGGGCCGGCCGGGCGCCTGTCGGCCCTGCTCGGCACGGCCGGGCCCGCCTGGCTCGGCCGCATCTCCTATTCGCTCTACCTGTGGCACTGGCCCGTGATCGTCCTCGCCCGCTACGGCCGGGGGCCGGACCTGCCGTTCGGCACCCGCCTGGTGCTGCTCGGCGCCACCGTGGCGCTGGCGGGCCTGTCCTATACGGTCGTCGAGCGCCCGTTCATCGCCCGCCGCCTGCTGCCGGGCCGGCGCGCGCTGTTGGGCGGCGCCGCGGCGGGGACGCTGGCGAGCCTCGCCCTCGGCGGGGCGCTCGACCTCACGGGGCGCGGCCTCCTGCCCCTGACCCGCCTGCCGCCGGCCGCCGCGCTGCTGGCGGCCGGCGCCTTCGACCGGCTCGAAGGCGAGTGCCCCGTGCCCGGCCCGGACGCGCCGGCTCCGGCCTACCCCTGCCGGTTCGGCGCCATCTCCGCGCCGCCGACCGTGGCGCTCTGGGGCAACAGCTACGCCCGCATGTGGATCCCGGCCCTGGCGCGGGACGCCGAGGCGCAGGGCGCGGCGGGCCTCTCGTTCGTCTTCTCGAAATGCCCGCCCCTGCTGGGGCTGGACATCCCGGCCCTGCCCGGCTGCGCGGTGTTCAACCGGGCGGCCGCGGCCTTCGTGGCGGCGCATCCCGAGATCCGGACCGTGGTGCTGGGAGCCGACTGGTTCCTCTACGATGCCGACCTCGGCCGACTGGACGCCACGCTGGAGGCGCTCCGGGCCGCCCGCGTGAGGACCTTCGTGCTGCTGGCGCCGCCCCAGGCCGACTATCCCGTGCCCCGCACCCTCGCCATGGCGGCGCTGCGCGGCGAGGCCCCGCCGCCCCCGCCCACCGAAGCCCATGCCCGCGACGCCCAGCGGGTCTCGGTCGCGGCGATCGAGGCCGCGGCGGCGCGCCACGGCGCGGCCGTGCTCGACCCGATGGCGCGGCTCTGCGAGGGAGGGACCTGCCCCGTCGCGCGGGACGGCTACGCGCTCTTCTACGACGCGGGCCACCTCACGGTCCGGGCGGCCGGTGCCATCCACGGCTTCTTCGCGCCGCTGTTCGCGCCCGAGACGCCCGCATCGCGCTAACGTTGCGTTGACGCTGCCGCACGATCGCGGCCGGGTGGTAACCGGAGCCTCAAGGCCGGGCCGCATGGTGGCACGCGAAGCATCCCGCACCCGGGATGCGGGGTTGATGCCATGACGGCTCTCGCACGCTTCTCGTCGGTCCCGGCCCTGTCCGGCCCACCCGGGTTCCGCTCGCCGCTGCAGGGGTGGCGGCTGCGGCGGCCGTTGCGGGCCGTTTTGGCGGTGGTGGGCGCGGCGGGGCTCGCGGCAGGCGCGCTCGACGTCGCCTCGCGGCTGGTGGGCCAGGAGCCGCCCGCCGGCCAGGCCCTGGCCAACGCGGCCGCGGCGGCGGCCTGGGTCGAGATCCGGCATCCGCTCGGCCTCTACGACCTCGCCGGGACCGAGTTCTCCAAGCGCCCGGCCGGCTACCGGGCCTGGCGCCGCGAGGCCGACGGCGCCCGCGAGGACGTGATGAGCTTCGGTCGCCCGGGCGAGGACCGGCCGTTCCTGCAGCTGTCGCTCCTGCGCGCAGGCTCTCCCGCCCAGCCCTCCGACGACGAGCTCGCCGACGGGCTGGGGCGGCTCGCCGGCACGCGCGGCTTCTCGGCCACCGCCATCCGGCCCGCCGCGCCGGTCGACACGCGCCTCGGCCCCTTCGAGACCGCCGACCTGCTGCTCTGGGACAGAGGCAGCGGCACGCCCTGCCTGGGCTTCCGCGGCGAGGCCCACGGCGGCAGCGTGCTGCACGTCTCGGGCTTCGCCTGCGGCACGGCCGAGAGGCCGCTCGACCGCGCCGCCCTGGCCTGCGCGCTCGACCGCGTGGATCTCGTGTCCGCCGGCGACGATGCCGCGCTGCGGGCGGTCTTCGTGGCGGCGGAGCGCCGCGGCGGCGCCTCCTGCGCGGGCGCGGGCGCGATCGCCCCGGCGTCCCTGCTGGGCACGCGTCGTCGCTCCGGCTGGCTCGATCCCGAGAGCGACATGCCGCCCCTGCGCGGCCTGTTCGAGGCGACGGCGCGTCAACGTTAAGGAGCGAACGGGCGCCGGGAACGGAAACTTAATCGTGTCGGCTCAGTTGTCTTGTCAAGACGCAGCTGAGCCGAGGCCACCATGGCGAATCGCTTTCCCACACTCCTGACGGTCGCGGCCGCCGCAACGCTGCTGTCGGCCGGCCTCGCCGAGGCGCAGACCACCCGTAGGCTGCCGGCCCCCAGGGTCCAGGCCGCCCGGGCCCACCATCCGGTCGTCATCGCCGAGATCTCGGACGCCACCGCCCATCGTCCGCTCGTGATCCAGAAGCGCTCGTTCCTGGACCCCGGCACGGCATCGTCGCCGGCGCTCGGCCAGCCCGAATATCTCGCGTCGCAGACGACCGACCATCTGCCCGTCTATTCGAGCTACAACCGGGCCTTCTTCGGCGAGTCCGAGCTGCCGCGCCGCTACGAGCTGCCCTACAACCCGAACCAGTTCCCGCAGAACAACATCGACTTCTCGCCGCTCTGGAGCGGGCTCGACTGATATCCCTTCGCAGTCCGCCAACGACCGAGCCGGCCCGGGACAACCCCGCGGCCGGCTTTCTCGTGAGGGATCGCCTCGCCCGTCCCGGTGATGCCGTGGCCGTCGTCCGGCGCCCGCGTCCGCAGCGCGCAGTGGCGGGCGCGTCCCGGGCCGAGATGTCCCGATCCGTCGTCGGCGTCCTGGGCGGGTCGGCGGGGGAGGCCCGCCGAAGCGGGCCTCCCCTGCCTGAGCTCAGCTCATCAGAACTCCGCCCACTCCTGGCTTGCGGCATCGGCCTTGACGGCCGCCCCACCTCGGCCGACGACACGCAGCTCCCTGACCGGGCCGGGCGACGTGCGCGAGGTTCTGGTGGCCTGCGAGGCGCTGCGGTGGTCCTGATGGAGGCCCGCGTCCGCGACCTGGAACTGGCCGATCAGTCTCGACAGTTCCATCGTCTCGTGCGCGAGCGCCTGACTGGCCGCAGTCGCTTCCTCGACCATCGCGGCGTTCTGCTGGGTGACCTGGTCCATCTGGTTGACGGCGGTGTTGACCTCGTTGAGTGCGGTCGCCTGCTCCTGGGCGGAGGCCGCGATCTCGGTCACGATGCCGTCGATCTCGGCCACCTGGGTGACGATGCGCGACAGGGCTTCCCCGGTCTGGCCGACCAGCGCGACACCTTGCTCGACCTGAACGCCCGACGTCGAGATCAAGGCCTTGATCTCTTTCGCGGCCTCGGCCGAGCGCTGCGCCAGGGCCCGGACCTCGGACGCCACCACGGCGAAGCCGCGCCCCGCCTCGCCGGCCCGGGCCGCCTCGACGCCGGCGTTGAGCGCCAGGAGGTTCGTCTGGAACGCGATCTCGTCGATGACCCCGATGATCTGGCCGATCTCCCGGGAGGAGCGCTCGATGCCGTTCATGGCTTCGACGGCCTGCTGGACGACGAGACCGGACTGCTCGGCGCTGCCCCGAGCGTGGCCGACCACGGATCGGGCATGGCTCGATCCTTCGGCGGTCTTGCGCACGGTGGCGGTGATCTCGTCGAGGGCGGCTGCGGTCTCCTCGAGACTCGCCGCCTGCTGCTCGGTGCGGCGCGACAGGTCGTCGGAGGCGGTCGAGATCTCGGTCGTGCCGGACAGGATCGCGGAGGCGCTGGTCGTCACGGTGCGCATCGTGTCCTGGAGCTTCTCCAGGGCCGCGTTGAAGTCCGAGCGGAGCCGCTCGTAGTCGGCCGGGAACGGCTCGGCGAGCCGGTGCGCCAGGTCGCCGCCGGCCAGGCGCGCCAAGCCGGACGCCACGAGCCCGACGACATGGGTCTGCCGGGCTGCGGTCTCGGCCAGCATGGCGGCGTTTCGGGCGCGTTCCGCCTCGGTCAACCGGCCCGCCGCCAAGGCATCGGCTTCCAGGCGCTCCTTCTCGACCGCCGCCGCCTTGAACACCTGCACGGCCTCGGCCATGGCGCCGACCTCGTCGCGCTGCCCGAGTGCCGGAACGGTGACGGAATGATCGCCGGCTGCCAGGGCCTGCATGGCGATCGTCATGGCCTCGATCGGCCGTGAGATGGCGCGCCCGATGAACCAGGCCATGATACCGGCGAGCAGAGCCGAGATCACACCGCTCAGGGTCACGATGAGGATCATGCGATCCATCGCGGAAGTCCCGGCTTCGGTCGATTGGCTGGACCAGTCGCGGACATCCTTGAGGATCCTGGCGAGCGCATTGTCCATGGCCATCCGCGCCGATTGGCTGCCATCGGACGTCACCATCTCCGCCGCTTGCTGGCGCGTCTCGGGAGAGGACGCCAGGCGAACCTGTTCCGCAGGGTAGTTCGTGATATAGGCCGCCGCGGCTTTTTCGTAGTTATCCAACGTGGCTACGTATTGTGGGCCATCCTTGGCGATGATGGCCCGAGCGGCAGCCAAGTCCGCCGCATAGGCCGCCATGGCATTGTCGAAGGCAATACGATCACTGTCCGCACCGGACAGAATGATCCTGCGCGAGACAGACTGCGCGGCAACGACGTCTCCCTTTACCCGATCGATGTAGTCGATCGCGCTGTTCGATACCGAATTGATGTGCTCGATCTCATAGAGTTCGCTTGCCTGGAATCGTAGAAAGGTTGCGCTTGCGACGATGAGAAGGACGACGGCTCCAAATCCGATCGCCAGTTTCTTACCGACTTTTAAGTTCCCGAGCATGGAATCACCTAGGCCGAGGCCATTCGATCCGATGGCCATTATTGGATCAAATACAGATAAATATTAAATTTGATTTACCAGAACCGTGCCGCACCGTTTTGTGCACTTTACTTGAAGTGGATGACAAGACATCGTCTCAACCTGAACGATACGATCAAGGAGCGGGGTCAGCTCGGCCGGGGTGATACTCGCTCCACCGGACTTGCAGAGCAAGGGTTCGAGGCGCTGAAGAGTCTCTTCGGCGCTCGACCATGCCGGACGCGCCGCTCAGACGGCCGTCAGTGGCGGTCTGGCGCTCGTCGATGCTCCATGACATCCGATCGCCTGTCGGGGACCGCGCGGAAGCCGATCAGCTTTGCGTCGGACAGCCTGCCGTCGGCGCTCATGACACGCTGCACGAGCCCGCGCATCCGCGTCGCGCCCGCGGCGACCGTGCAGAGGAACGATCCTACGGCATTCTCGACCGTCGTCGAGACGCCTGCGGCCCGATCGAGGCCGCGCTGCCCCGAAGACGAGCCCGCGGCCGGCCTCCTCGCGACGGGTCCCTTGCCCGCTCCCGCGAGCGAGGCGGCCCGGGACCGGCGATCCTGTCGCGCGGTCGCGGGCAGCGGCCGTCCTAGGCCGCGAGGGCCGCCAGCACGGCGTCGCCCATGGCCGAGGTCGAGATCGCGGGCTGGCCCGGACCGGCGATGTCGGCGGTGCGGTGGCCCTCGTCCAGCGCCCGGGCGATCGCCCGCTCGAGCCTGTCGGCCTCCGCGCCGAGGTCGAACGAATAGCGCAGCGCCATGGCGAGCGAGCCGATCATGGCGAGCGGGTTGGCGATGCCCCGGCCCGCGATGTCGGGCGCCGAGCCGTGCACGGGCTCGTAGAGCGCTTTGCGGCGGCCGGTCACCGGGTCGGTGTCGCCGAGCGAGGCCGAGGGCAGCATGCCGAGCGACCCCGTCAGCATGGCGGCGACATCCGACAGCATGTCGCCGAAGAGGTTGTCGGTGACGATGACGTCGAATTGCTTCGGCGCCTGGACCAGCTTCATGCCGAGCGCGTCGGCGAGTTCGTGGCGGAGCTGTAGGTCGGCATAGTCGCGCGCGTGCAGCGCCGTCACGGTCTGGTTCCAGAGCACGCCCGACTTCATGACGTTGCGCTTCTCCGAGGACGTCACCCGGCCCGAGCGGCGCCGCGCCAGTTCGAAGGCGACGCGGGCGATGCGCTCGATCTCGTAGGTGTCGTAGACCTGGGTGTCGATGCCGCGCTTCTGGCCGTTGCCGAGGTCGATGATCTGCTTCGGTTCGCCGAAATAGACCCCGCCCGTCAGCTCGCGGACGATCAGGATGTCGAGTCCCTCGACGAGCTCGCGCTTGAGCGAGGACGCGTCGGCCAGGGCCGCATGGCAGATGGCGGGGCGCAGGTTGGCGAAGAGGCCGAGGTCCTTGCGCAGGCGCAGCAGGCCCGCCTCGGGGCGGATCTCGTAGGCGACGCCGTCCCATTTCGGGCCGCCGACGGCGCCGAGCAGCACGGCGTCGGCGGCCTGCGCCTTGGCCATGTCGGCATCGCTCACCGGCACGCCGTGGGCGTCGATGGCGCAGCCGCCGACGAGGCCGCGCTCGACCGCGAAACGCGCCGGGCCGTTGTCGCCGAGCCAGGCCAGCACCTTCTCGACCTCGGCCATCACTTCCGGACCGATGCCGTCGCCCGGCAGGAGAAGCAGCTTGTGGGTCGGCATCTTGTCCTCGCGCGGGTTGGCGTGTGGCGCGAGACCTAGCCGGGGGGCGGCGCCCGAAGCAAGCGCCGACCCCGCGAAATCGCGGATCAACGGCTCGCCACCAGGACCCCGGCCCCGATCATCAGCGCGCCCGCCCCGCGGTTCAGCGTCCGCAGGCGCCGCGGCTGGGCCAGGGCGGTCCTGGCCCTGAGGGCGACGAAGACGTGGCCTCCCACCACCAGGGCTTCGACGGCCAGGATCACGGCGAGCAGCACCAGCGTGTCGACGGTGGTGAGCGGCCGCGCGCCGAGGACGCCCGGCAGCAGCGCCAGATAAAAGATCGGCATCTTGGGATTCGAGATGTTGAGCAGAAAGCCGAGGGGGGGCGGCGGTCAGATGTGCAGCGCTTCCCCCAGCGCCCGGAGGCTCGCCTCGTGGAAGGCCTCGCCCAGCGTCGGATGGGCATGGACCGTGCCGGCGATGTCTTCGAGGCGGGCCCCCGTCTCGATGGCGAGGCCGAAGGCGGCGGCGAGTTCCGCGACGCCCGTCCCCACGGCCTGGATGCCGAGCACGAGGTGGTTGTCGGCCCGCGCCGTCACGCGCACGAAGCCCTCGTCGCCGCCCAGCGTCATGGCCCGGCCGTTCGCCGCGAAGGGGAACAAACCGGTGCGGATCTCGCGGCCTCCGGCGGCCGCCTCGTCCGGCGACAGGCCGGCCGAGACGATCTCGGGATCGGTGAAGACCACGCTCGGGATGACGCGCCGGTCGAAGACGCGGCGGCGGCCCGCCAGGATGTCGGCCACCGTCTCGCCCTGCGCCATGGCGCGATGCGCCAGCATGGGCTCCCCCGTGACGTCGCCGACCGCGTAGACGCCCCGCATCGAGGTGGCGCAGCGCTCGTCGATGCGGATGAAGGCGCCGTCCATGTCGAGGTCGAGCCGTTCGAGGCCCCAGCCCGTCGTCTTGGGGCGGCGGCCCACGGCGACCAGGATGCGGTCCGCCTGGAGGCTGCGCCGCCCCTCGGCACCCGCGACGACGAGCGTGCCGCCCTCGAGCGCCACCGCGCGGGTCCCGAGCAGCAGCGCGATGTTGCGACCCTCGAGGCTGCGGCGCAGCGGGCGGACGAGGTCGTCGTCGTAGAGCGGCAGGATGCGGTCCGTCGCCTCGACCACCGTCACGGCGGCGCCGAGCTTGGCGAAGGCGAGGCCGAGTTCGAGCCCGATGTAGCCGGCCCCGACGACGACGAGCCGCCCGGGCACCTCCGGCAGGGACAGCGCCTCGGTCGACGAGATGACCGGGCCGCCGAAGGGCAGCCCCGGCAGTTCGGCGGGGCGCGACCCGGTGGCCAGGATCACCTGTTCGGCCCGCACCGTGTCGGTCCCGACATCCGTGTCGACCCGGCAGGTCTTGCCGTCCAGCATCGTGCCGCGGCCGCGCAGGATCTTGACGCCGCTCTTCTTCAGCAGCGCGGCCACGCCGGCATTGAGCCGGGCCACGATGCCGTCCTTCCAGGCGACCGTGCGGGCGAAGTCGAGCGCCGGCGCGCCGGTCGAGAGGCCGAAGGGCGAGCCCGAAGCGCGGGCCAGCGCCAGCGCGTATTCGTCGGCGGCGTGGATCAGCGCCTTGGAGGGGATGCAGCCGACGTTGAGGCAGGTGCCGCCGACCTTGGTGTCCTCGACCAGCACCGTGTCGAGCCCGTGGTGGCCGGCGCGGATCGCCGCCACGTAGCCGCCCGGGCCCCCGCCCAGCACCAGCACCTTCGCGGCGATCTCCGCCATGGCGTCACGCCTCCATGACGATGAGGGCCGGCGTCTCCAGCAGCGCCTTGACGGCCTGGATGAACGAGGCGGCCTCGTGGCCGTCGACCACGCGATGGTCGAAGGAGGACGACAGGTTCATCATCAGCCGCGGCGCGACGCCGCCCGCGATCCACATGGGCCGCATCACCTGCCGGTTGACCCCGAGGATCGCGACCTCGGGCCGGTTGACGACGGGGGTCGACGCGATGCCGCCGAGCGCCCCCAGCGAGGTGATCGTGATGGTCGAGCCCGAAAGCTCGTCGCGCGTCGCCGTGCCGTCGCGGGCGGCTTCGGCGAGGCGCCGCACCTCGGCGGCGCAGGCCCACAGGTCCCGCGCCTCGGCGTGGCGCAGCACCGGCACCATCAGGCCGCCGGGCGTCTGGGCCGCGATGCCGACATGGACGGCGCCGTAGCGGTGCACCACCTCGGCCTCGTCGTCGTAGTGGGCGTTGAGGCCGGGGAAGTCCGGCAGCGTCCGCACCAGCGCCTGGACCAGGAAGGAGATCAGGGTGAGCTTCGGCCGCGCCGGCGAGAAGCGCGCGTTCAGCGCCGTCCTCAGGTCTTCCAGCGCCGTGACGTCGACCTCCTCGACGTAGGAGAAATGCGCGACGCGGCGTTTGGACTCCGCCATGGCGCGGGCGATGCGGCGGCGCAGCCCCATCACCTTCACGTCCTCGACGGCGTGGTTCTCGGCCCGCCCCGCCGCCACGGCAGGTGCCGCCGCGCCGCGCAGCGCGGCGTCGAGGTCCTCGTGGGTGATGCGTGCCGCGGGCCCGGTGCCGCGCACCCGGCGCAGGTCGATGCCGGCGTCGAGCGCCCGGCGCCGCACCGCGGGCGAGGCGAGAGGCTTCTCGCCCGGCGGGCGCGGCGGCCCGGCGGGCGCCGGGGCGGCGCGGGGCGCGGCCGGGGGAGCCGGCGCGGCCGGGGGCGGAGCCGGCGGGGCACGGGGCGGCTCCGGCCGGGGCGGCTCCGGCAGGGAGGGCGGCGGCGAGACTTCGGGCGGCGCGCGCGGGCGCGGCGCGCGCCGCCCACCTCCAACCGCACGAGCTCGGACCCCACGGCCAGCACCGTGCCGGCCGCGACGCCGAGCGCCGTGACGGTGCCGTCCACCGGGGACGGGATCTCGACCGTGGCCTTGTCGGTCATCACGGCGGCGAGCACCTGGTCCTCGCGCACCGCGTCGCCGACCTTGACGTGCCATTCGACGACTTCCGCCTCGGCCACGCCCTCGCCGATGTCGGGGAGCTTGACGCTGCGGCTCGCCATCTCAGGCCTCCACGATCTGCAGCAGCGCCCGCGCCACGCGGGCGGGGCCGGGAAAATAGTCCCACTCCTGGGCGTGGGGATAGGGCGTGTCCCAGCCCGTCACGCGCAGGATCGGCGCCTCGAGGTGGAAGAAGCAGCGTTCCTGCACCAGCGCGGCGAGTTCCGCGCCGAAGCCCGACGTCAGCGTCGCCTCGTGCAGCACGACGCAGCGGCCGGTCTTGCGGACGGACGCCTCGACGGTGTCGAGGTCGAGCGGCACCAGCGTGCGCAGGTCGACGATCTCGGCGTCGACCCCGCAATCGGCGGCCGCCGCTTCGGCGACATGCACCATCGTGCCATAGGCCAGCACCGTGACGGCCCCGCCCTCGCGCCGGACCGCGGCGGTGCCGAGCGGCACGGTGTAGTGGTGGTCCGGCACCTCGCCCAGCGGGTGTTTCGACCAGGGCGTGACGGGCCGGTCGTGATGGCCGTCGAAAGGGCCGTTGTAGATGCGCTTGGGCTCGAGAAAGATGACCGGGTCGTCGTCCTCGATGGCGGCGATGAGCAGGCCCTTGGCGTCGTGGGGGTTCGACGGCACCACGGTCTTGAGCCCCGCCACGTGGGTGAACAGCGCCTCGGGGCTCTGGCTGTGCGTCTGGCCGCCGAAGATGCCGCCGCCCGCCGGCATGCGGATGACCAGCGGCGCCGTGAAGTCCCCGTTGGAGCGATAGCGCAGCCGCGCCGCCTCCGACACGATCTGATCGTAGGCCGGGGTAGACGTAATCGGCGAACTGGATCTCGACGCAGGGCCGCAGACCATAGGCCGCCATGCCGACCGCCGCCCCGACGATGCCGAGTTCGGAGATCGGCGCATCGAAGCAGCGGCTCGCGCCGAAGCGCTGCTGGAGCCCCTGGGTGCAGCGGAACACGCCGCCGAAATAGCCGACGTCCTCGCCGAACACGACCACGCCCGGGTCCCGTTCCATCGCCACCGCCAGGGCGTCGCGGATGGCCTCGATCATGGTGCGCCGGCTCATGGGCGGGCGCCCTCCCGCCGCCGGGGACCTGCGCTCAAAAGCCGGCCTCCTGGCGCTGGCGCCGCAGGTGCGGCGGCATGGTGGCGTAGACGCCCTCGAACATGTCGCGCGTCGAGGGTTTGGGCCCCGAATGCAGTGTGCCGTGCTGTTCGGCCTCGCGCTGCGCCGCCAGGATCGTGTCGAGGATCTCGGCCTCGCCCTGGCGGTGCCGCTCCTCCGACCAGGCGCCGCGCCCGATGAGGTGGCGCTTCAGCCGTTCGACGGGATCGCCCAGCGGCCAGGCGTCGAACTCCGCCTTGGGGCGATAGGCCGACGGGTCGTCCGACGTCGAATGGGCGCCGGCCCGGTAGGTCACGTATTCGATCAGCGTCGGCCCGAGGTTCGCCCGGGCGCGCTCGACGGCCCAGCGCGCCACGGCATGGACGGCGAGGTAGTCGTTGCCGTCGACCCGCAGCGCCGGGATGCCGAAGCCGTGGCCGCGCGCCGCGAACGTGGCGGAGGACCCGCGTGCGATGCCCTGGAAGGTCGAGATCGCCCACTGGTTGTTGACGACGTTCAGCACCACGGGCGCGCGATAGGTCGAGGCGAAGACCAGCGCGGCGTGGAAGTCAGGCTCGGCCGTGGCGCCGTCGCCGATCCAGCCGGCCGCGATGCGGGTATCCCCCCTGATGGCCGACGCCATGGCCCAGCCCACGGCCTGGATGTATTGCGTGGCGAGGTTGCCCGAGATGGAGAAGAAGCCGAAGGCCTTCGACGAATACATGATGGGCAGCTGCCGGCCGTGCAGCGGGTCCTCTTCATTGGAGAAGATCTGGTTCATCATCGTGGTCAAGGGATAGCCCGCCGCCACCAGGAGCCCGGCCTGCCGATAGGTCGGGAAGTTCATGTCGCCGGGCTCCAGCGCGCGCTGGAACGCGCAGGAGACCGCCTCCTCGCCGAGGTGCTGCATGTAGAACGAGGTCTTGCCCTGGCGCTGGGCCATCAGCATGCGGGCGTCGAAGGCCCGCAGCGTCATCATGTGGCGCAGGCCCTCCAGCGTCTCGGCATCCTCGCGCGTGCCGGCCCAAGGCCCGACGGCACGGCCCTCGTCGTCGAGGACCCGGATGATCGCATAGGCGAGGTCGCGGATGTCGTCCGCCGCGACGTCGATGGGCGGGCGGCGGACGGCGCCGGCCTCGGACGTGGCGATGTCGGCGAAGACCGGCGTCCCGCCGGGGCGCACCGCCGGCTCGGGGACGCGCAGGGTCAGGGGCCGGACGTCCGCCATGGGTTGCCTCCCGTCGTTGCCCGGGAGCCTAGGCCGGGGCACGGGGGAGATCAACGGCGGGTTTGGGTGCCGGCGCGGGCAGCGGGCCATCGTCCCGTCGAGAGTCCTGTCGCTTCGGCTCCGAGAGAGGGTGACGAAGCAAACGTCGTCATGGCGCTACGCCGTCTGCCCGAAGATGCGGCCGACGATGGTGGGTCCGTGGTTGCGCGCGACGCCGAGGCTCTGCTCCGCGCCACCACCTCGAACCGGGTCCGCAACGCGGCCGCGATCGCGCTGGCAGACATGCGAGTCCCGGATGCGGCCAGCAGCATCATCGACGTGCTGCGTCGTCCCGACCTCGCGGCATGGGCCGGAACACTGCTGTTCGCGCTCGCCGAGTTGGATGCGCTCGTCCGGTTGGACGTGATCGAGCGTGGCGCATTCGAAAGCCGCGCCGAGGTCATCATCGCGGTCGACGAAGGCCGCGTGACCGCCGTCTACGCTGTAAAGGCCCGGGAGGAGCGGGCGAACCCGAAGAGGATGTCGGAAAAGCGGGACGATGCAGAGCGCGCCGAGGCGGCCGACGAGGCTCTTCGGCATCCCGCCTCGTCGAAGTGAAGGCAGCCTCGACGGTGAGTGGGGCACATCCACGGTCTGCCCCAAGGCGGCCTCACCGGTCCCCGCCGCCCGAGGCCGCGCCCCGGCTGGCCGATTGCAGGCGCTGACCCGGAGGGGTAGCGTCCCGCAGGCATACGGGGGAGGCCGGTGTGGGACGTGTCAGAGCCGCTGGGTTTTCGGTGTCCCTCGACGGGTTCGGAGCGGGCCCGGAACAGAGCCTGCAGGATCCCTTGGGGCAGCGCGGGACGGAGCTCTTCGCCTGGCTCTTCGGGACCAGGACGTTCCACGCCATGGTCGGCAAGAGCGGTGGTTCGGAGGGCACCGACGAGGCTTTCGCCCATCGGGCGATGGACGGTTTCGGCGCCTTCATCCTCGGCCGGAACATGTTCGGCCCCGTGCGCGGGCCATGGCCGGACGACAGCTGGCGCGGCTGGTGGGGCGACGACCCGCCCTATCACGCGCCGACCTTCGTCCTGACCCACCATGCCCGCGCGCCGATCGTCATGGAGGGCGGCACCACCTTCCACTTCGTCACGGACGGGATCCACGCCGCACTGGAGCGCGCACGCGAGGCGGCGGGGGGCCGCGACGTCAAGATCGCCGGGGGCGTATCGACCGTCCGCCAGTCCATCGCGGCCGACCTGCTCGACGAGCTTCACATCGCGCTCGCGCCGGTCCTGCTCGGTCGGGGCGAGGCGATGTTCGAGGGTCTGGACCTGCCGGCCCGCGGCTTTCGCGTGGCGGAATCGACGGCGACGGACCTCGCCACGCATGTGGTGCTGGCGCGATAGCGCGCGCTCGCGGCGCGTGACGGCGCGCCAGCGCGCGGTCACGAGCCCGTGCACGGGTCGGGGCCCGCCGCGATGAACCCGCGCCGCCGGCTCCACGGCGCTGGGCCCGGCCGTGCCGCGTCGCACCACGGCGCTGAACCCCGGACGCCCCGGGCCGTTGTCCCGCGGGTCCCCGCCAGGGGGGACGGTGAGGATCGCGATCCATGACGACACGACCGGCCGCGCGGCGCTTCCCGATGGGGGCGGAGATGCTCGAGGGAGGCGTATCGTTCCGCGTCTGGGCGCCCGACCACGACAGCGTGACGCTCGTGGTGGAGGGCGGCGGCGAGCATCGCCTCGCCCCGGAGGCCGACGGCTACCATGCCGTCCTGCTGCCCGGCGTCGCGGCCGGCGCGCGCTACCGCTACCGGCTCGGCACCGACCCGACGCTCTACCCCGACCCGGCCTCGCGCTCCCAGCCCGAGCGGCCGATGGGCGCCTCCGCCGTGGTCGATCCCGATGCCTTCGCCTGGACGGACGGCGCCTGGCGCGGCGTGACCATCGTGGGCCAGGTGCTCTACGAGATGCACATCGGCACGTTCACGCCCGAGGGCACCTGGGCGGCGGCGGCCGGGAAGCTGCCGTTCCTGAAGGACCTCGGCGTCACCGTGATCAACATGATGCCGGTCAACGAGTTCATGGGCCGCTTCGGCTGGGGCTACGACGGGGTCGACCTCTTCGCCCCGACCCACCTCTACGGCCGGCCGGACGACCTGCGCGCCTTCGTCGACCGCGCCCACGCGCTCGGCCTGGGCGTGATCCTCGACGTCGTCTACAACCACATCGGGCCGGACGGGAACTTCCTCAAGGCCTTCGGGCGCGACTACTTCACCGACCGCCACGCGACCGACTGGGGCGAGGCGCTGAACTACGACGGGCCGAACGCCATCGGCATGCGCGACTTCGCCATCGCCAACGCCGCCTACTGGATCGCCGAATATCACTTCGACGGCCTGCGCCTCGACGCGACGCAGAACATCTACGACGCTTCGGACGACTACGTGGTGGCGGCGCTCGGCCGGGCGGCGCGCGCCGCGGCGGGCGGACGCGACATCATCATCGTGGCCGAGAACGAGCCGCAGGAGTCGGACCTCGTGCGCCCGCTCGCGGCCGGCGGCGCCGGGCTCGACGGCGTGTGGAACGACGACCTGCATCATTCCGCCATGGTGGCGGCGACCGGCCGCAACGAGTTCTACTACGCCGATTACGAAGGCACGCCGCAGGAGTTCATCTCGGCGGCGAAATACGGCTACCTGTTCCAGGGGCAGGTCTACGGGGGCCACGACGGGCCGCGCGGCGTGCTGGCGCTCGACCTCAAGCCCGACGCCTTCGTGACCTTCGTGCAGAACCACGACCAGGTCGCCAATTCCGCCCGCGGCTGGCGGCTGCACCAGCTCACCAGCCATCCGCGGGCCAGGGCCCTCACGGCGCTCTCGCTGCTGATGCCCGGCACGCCCATGCTGTTCCAGGGACAGGAGTTCTGGGCCTCGGCCCCGTTCCTGTACTTCGCCGACCACCGGCCGGACCTGGCCGACATGGTCCGCAAGGGTCGCCACGACTACATGGCCAATTTCGCCAGCCTGGCGACGCCGTCCGGCCAGAGCCAGCTCGCCGACCCCGAGGCCGAGAGCACCTTCGCGCGCTGCAAGCTCGATTGGAGCGAGGTGGAGCGCAACGCCCCGATCGTGGCGATGCACCGCGACCTCCTGGCCCTGCGCCGGACGGACCGCGCCTTCAACGCCCACCACCGCCCCGCCGCCGACGGCGCCGTGATCGGCCCGGACGCCTTCGTGCTGCGCTTCTTCGAGGCCGGAGGCGACGACCGCCTGCTGATCGTCAACCTCGGCCGGGACATCGACCGCAAGAGCTTCCCCGAGCCGCTGGTGGCGCCGCCGCGCGGCAGGCGCTGGGCGGTGCTGTGGTCCAGCGAGGAGCCGGCCTACGGCGGGACCGGCACGGCCGAGTTCGAGACCCGCAAGGGCTGGCACCTGCCGGCCAACACCGCGCTCGTGCTCGGGGGGACGCCGGCGGATGCGCGCGCCGCCGCGATGCGATAGGAGAGCGGACCACCCTTGACGGCCGGGCGCCACGCCGCCGCGGAGAGCATCGACCATGACCGACCCCACTCCCCTTCGCGTCCTCGTGACCGGCGCGGGCGGCAACCTCGGGCGCAAGCTCGTCGGCCACCTCACCCAGAGCACCTGGTGCGGCGGCGTCGTGGCGCTCGACGTCGCGGCGCCGGACGAGGCCGCCCACCCCAAGGTCCGGTGGGTCGCCACCGACCTCGCCCGGCGCTCGGCGGCGCTCGACGCCGCCGCGGCGGAGGTCGACGCCGCCGTCCACCTCGCGGCGCGCAACCCCTACCCCGACGCGACCTGGGAGGAGAGCGCGGCCTCCTTCGACATGACGCTCGAAGTCGTCGAGGCCCTGGCCCGGGCCGGCGGGCGCCGGCGCGTCGTCTTCGCCTCCTCGAACCACGTGATGGGCGGCTACAAGGAGGAGGCCGTCGCGCCCGGCACGCTGACGACGGCCCTGCCGCCCCTCCCCGGCACCCGCACGGCGCCCGGCGACGTGCCCCGCGCCTATGCGGCCGCCAAGCTGATGGGCGAGCGCCTCCTCGCCGCCAAGGCGGAGCGCGGCGGGCTCACGGCCGTCAGCCTGCGCATCGGCTGGTGCCAGCCCGGCGACAACCGCCCCGAGACGCTGTCGGCCTCCGGCATCCCGGGCGAGGCCGTCCCCGACACGCCCGAGGCGGCGCGCGAACTCGCCTGGTTCCGCGCCATGTGGCTGTCGAACGGCGACTTCCTGCGCGCCGTCTCGGCCGCGCTGACGGCCGATGCCGCCGCCTGGCCGACGCCCGCCATCGTGGTCAACGCCATGTCGGACAATGCCGGCATGCCCTGGGACATCGCCACGACGCGCCGCCTCGTCGGCTACGCGCCGCAGGACGATGCGGCCCGCCACCTCGCGCGAGCCCCGGCGTGACCGGCACGAGCCGCTTCCACGGGCTGCGCTGGGTGCGCCTCATGGCGGTCTTCGGCTCGGAGGGCGTCTGGCAGATGGACGGCACGGAAGGCATGCTCGACGACCTGCCGGTGCCGGCGGCGCTGCGCGCGCGCATCGACGCCTGGCAGGCCCATTACGACGACCACGACGACATGGACGAGGCGGCGCCGGAGCTCGACGTCGCCCGTTTCGCCGCCGAGGGCCTCGCCATCGCGCGCGCCGTCAAGGCCGCCCTGCCCGACTGGACGGTGGTGTATCACGACGAGGCCAAGGCGCGGGCCGGCCTGTCGCGCGAGGCCTGCGAGGCCGAGATCCCGCCCCAGGCCGCCTGAGCGGCACGCCGCGCGGGTTTGCCTGCCCGGGCGCGCTCTGGCACAACGGCGCCATGTTGGCCCTGCGTTCCGCCCTCTTCAACATCCTGTTCTATGCGCTCCTCATCACCCTGATGCTGCTGGGTCTGCCGACCCTCGCGCTCGGCCAGAGGGCGGTGTTGCGCCTCGCCAATGTCTGGGCCCGCGGCTCGCTGTGGCTGCTGCGCATCGTCTGCGGCACGCGGGTGGAATTCCGCGGGCGCGGCAACATCCCGGCCCAGTCCTGCATCCTGGCCGCCAAGCACCAGAGCTTCCTCGAGATCATCGCGCTCTGCAGCCTGTTCCCGGACTTCACCTTCGTGCTGAAACGGGAGCTGACCCGCATCCCGCTGTTCGGCTGGTACCTGGCCCGCGCCGGGCAGATCGCCGTCGACCGCACCCGCGGCCGGGCCGCCCTCACGGACGTCAGCCGGCGGGCCACGGAGGTGCTGCGGGCCGGCCGCACCCTGTTCATCTTTCCCGAGGGCACCCGGCGCCCGCCCGATGCCCGGCCCGAATACAAATCCGGCATCGCCTACATCTATGCCGAGACGGGTGCCCCCTGCCTGCCGGTGGCGGTCAATTCCGGGCTGTTCTGGCCCCGCCGGTCGTTTCAGCGCCGGCCCGGCACCGCCGTGATCGAGTTCCTGCCCCTCATCCCGCCGGGCCTGGCACGCCAGGAGTTCCAGATGCGCCTGCGGGACGGCATCGAGAACGCCAGCCGAGCCCTCATGGCGGAGGCGGTCGAAGCTGACCCGAAGCTTGCGTCGCTGTTTCCCGGCACGACCGTCCCGGCCGGGTGAGGCGGATTCCGACGGGGATAACCGCCATCTCCGGATTGACCGTGACGGCCGAAAGGTTCTATCTTTGTTCTCACCGAGCGAGGGAGAACGAAGATGCAACATCAGGACGTCGCACCGTTCTCGCGCTGCGCTGCCGCCGCGGCGGCACCGTTCCCCCGCTGCGCCGCCGCCTCCGCGGCACCGCTGGCCGGCCTCGCCGGAACCGACCTCGCGCGGCGCTTCCGCCATTGGCGCGGTGGCAGCGGGAAGCGCCACCTCTTCTCCGTGTTCCCGATCGGAACGCCCTGCCCGGGCGAGGATGCGCCGCGCTTCGCCGACGCCATCGTCATGGCCGTCGGGCCCGACGCCACGGGGGAACGCCGCATCCTCGCCATGGACGAGACGGGACCGCTGCCGGACCTCTTCTACGACAGCGACCGGTTCCGCGCGGCCCTGGCGGAGGGCGCGGACGAGATCCACGTGCATCTGCTCGCCGACAGCGCCGGGGGCCGCGCCGCGGTGCTGCGCGACCTCGATATGGCCTGACGGCCGGCGGCATCCGCCGGCCGGGTCGGCCCGTCACCGCGCCGGGCCCGGCTCCCCCCCGTCCGCGACGACGCCCGAGGACTGGCTCTGTCCATCGAGCGCCGCCGCCACGAGGTCGGCCAGCGGTCCGCCCTGGTAGAGGATGCCGCGGATGCCGGCCGCCCGCGCGGCCGCCACGTCGCTCGACCGATCCCCGATCAGGACGCTGCGGGCGCGGTCGACCCGCCAATGCGCCATGAGGTCGAGGATCATCCCGGGTTTCGGCTTGCGGCAGGCACAGTCGAGCCGATAGGCGGCGAGCGGCGCGTCGGGCAGGTGCGGACAGTAGCGGATGTCGTCGAACCGTGCCCCCTCCCGCGCCAACGCCTCCGCCATGTGGCGGTGGAGCGCCGCGACATCGGCCTCGGTGTAGAAGCCCCGTGCCACGCCGGACTGGTTGGTTACGAGGAAGGCCAGCCATCCGGCCGCATTGACGGCCCGCACGCCGGCGGCGGCGCCGGGCAGCAACGCGAAACGCGACGGGTCTCCCACATAGCCGTGGTCGGCGTTGATGACCCCGTCGCGGTCGAAGAAGACGGCGGGCCGCGGCGTCGCGACCGCCGCCGGTGCCGGCCCGCTCATGCGCCCGGCGCGGCGCCGAAGATGTCGGCTTCGGCGATCAGGCACAGGATGTGGCCGATGGTGATGTGGACCTGCTGGATCAGGTAGGTGCGCGCGCTCGGCACCCGGATCACGATATCGCAGACCTCGCCCATCCCGCCCCCGCCCGCCCCCGTCAGCCCGACGGTGACGAGGCCCATGTCGCGCGCCGCCGCGCAGGCGCGCAGGATCGAGGCCGACGTGCCCGACGTCGAGATGCCGAGGAAGAGGTCGCCCGGCCGGCCGAGCCCCCTGACCTGCCGCTCGTAGACGTGATCGAAGCCGTAGTCGTTGGCGACGGCGGTGAGGATCGAGGTGTCGGTGGTCAGCGCGATCGCGGCGAGGGGCGCCCGGTCGAACAGGAAGCGGCCGACGATCTCGCCCGCGATGTGCTGGGCGTCGGCGGCGCTGCCGCCATTGCCGGCGACCAGCATCTTGCCGCCGGCCTTCAGCGTCGCCGTCAGCGCGCCGGCGGCGCGTTCGACGGCGTCGAGCAGCGCGGCGTCGCGCAGGCTCGCGTCCATGAGGTCACGGGTCTGTTCCAGGGTCTCGACGATGCGGCGCGCATCCCGGTCGCTCATGGGTCTCTCCTGCCGTGGGCGCCGCCGCCCTGCCGGGGCAGCGATGCCATCTCGGCCCCGCCGGGGCAAGCTGCCGCACGGCGAGCCGAAGGCCCGCGGGACCGCAACATCGGCGGCGCTGATCCGTTGTACCTGCGATCATTCCCTGCTGCGGACCCCCGCCATGGCCCATCCCGCGCTCCCCGCCGGACTGCTCGCGTCGGCGGCCCTCCTGGTCTGCCTCGCGCCCGCCCGCGCCGCCGCCCCGCCGGCCCTGACCGAGGCGTCCGTCGACGCGGCCACTTTCGCGCCGCTGCCGGAGACGCCGGGCCGGCGCCCCCTGCCGGCCGTGGTGAAGGCCGGCGTGCTGCTCGCGCGTGCCCGGTTCTCCCCGGGCGTCATCGACGGGATCGACGGCGAGACCTTCCGGAAGGCGCTGGCGGCCTACCAGCGCCAGTCGGCCCTCCCCGTCACGGGCCGACTCGACCGGGCGACCTGGGACAGGTTGACGACGGGCGCCCCGCCCCCGCTCAAGACCGTCGCGGTGACCAGGGCCGAGGCGGACGGGCCCTTCACCAAGCGGATCCCGCGCGAGTTCGAGGCCGAGGCCAAGCTGAAGCACCTCGGCTACCGCGACAGCGCGGAGGCCCTGGGCGAGCACTACCACATGGACGAGGCCCTGCTGCGGACGCTGAACCCGCACACGCCCTTCAAGGCCGGCCAGCGCATCGTCGTCGCCAACATCGACGACGCCAAGCCGACCGACAAGGTCGCCCGCATCGTCGTCGACAAGGCGGGTCACGACGTCGAGGCCTTGGCGGCGGACGGGCGGCTCATCGCCTATTACCCGGCCTCGATCGGCTCATCCGACAAGCCGGCCCCCACGGGCGACTTCGTCATCCAGCGGATCGCCCACAACCCGGATTACACGTATCAGCCGAAGTACCACTTCAAGGGCGTCTCGGCCAAGACCGCCTTCACGATCGCACCCGGCCCCAACAACCCCGTCGGCCTCGTCTGGATGGATCTGAGCGCCGAGGGCGGCTACGGCATCCACGGCACGCCGGAGCCGGCGGCCGTGGGCAAGACGCAGTCGCACGGCTGCATCCGCCTCACCAACTGGGACGCGCTGGACCTCGCCGCCATGGCCGACAAGGACACGCCGGTCTCCTTCGGGGACGTGCCGGGGTCGGCCGGGCCGCCGCAGCCCGCGCCCGTCGCCGCCGGGGGGCCCGTCGCGGGCGCCCCGGCGACAACCGCGAGGCCGTGACCGGTGCGCCGGCTCAGGCCTTGAGGTCGTCCGGCACCTTGCCGCCGTTCTCGGCGAGCTTGCGCATGACCTGGCCGTGCAGCCAGACGTTCATCGTGGCCGAATCCTCCGTGCTGCCGGAATAGTGCAGCTCCTGCGCCAGTTCCTTGCGGGCCGACAGGCTGGAATCGAGGTCGAGCAGCTTCATCATGTCGACGATGGAGTGCTTCCAGTCGAGCTTCTGCGGGTTCTTGGCCGCGAGGCCGTCGAGCACGGCGGCGACGTCAACCGTCTGTGCCGAGGCCGGGGCGCCGCCGGACGGCGCCGCGGATGCCGAGGGGCTGCCGCCCGCCGGCGGGGTCGTGGCGCCGGCGCCGGCGGGCGCCGGGTCCGACGCGGTGCCGGCGGATGCCGGGGTGTCGGCGGCTGCGACCTGCTGGGGGGCGGGTGCATCAGCGTGATGGAAGATCTTGGAAATGATGTTGCCGAAGATGCTCATGGCGACGTCCCCTGTCGTGGATAGCCGCCGTCAACGCCGCTTCGGGGCGAAAGGTGGCGTCGGGCCGGCGCGATCCTGCGCCGCCGGCGCAAAGACCGCGCCGCGCGCTTGTCGCTTGCCTGGCTCTCGCCGCCGTGCTCGACATCGGGGCGCACGCGCCCCGGCGGGCGCAGGCTGGCACGCCACGTGCCTGCAGGGGCCCGCCTTGGAACCGCGAACCGCAACCGCCAACAGAAAGCGCATGTCTCATGACGAGTCGCGTCATTCCCGTTGATCCGTTCACGCTCGTCGTCTTCGGCGCCACGGGCGACCTCGCCCGCCGCAAGCTGCTCCCTGCCATGCTGCACCGCGACATCGCCGGCCAGTTGCCGCCCCTGGCCCGCATCATCGGCGTCGCGCGCCGCGAGATGGACCGGGCCGAGTTCCAGGCCATGGCGCGGGAGGCCGTCAAGGGCGTCAAGGGCGACGCGGTCCCGCTCGAGTCCTTCATCGCCCGCATCCACTACGTCGCGGCGGATGCCGAGAGCGACGGCGGATGGGACGAGCTGGCCCGCCTCGTCAACGAGCGCGAGGACGACACGGTGGTGTATTACCTCGCCACCGGCCCGGACCTCTTCGTGCCCATCGCCGAGAGGATCGGCCAGCACGGTCTCAACCAGCCCCGCACCCGCATCGTGCTCGAGAAGCCGATCGGCAAGAACGCCGCCTCGGCGCTGACCGTCAACGAGGGCATCGGCGCGGTCTTCCCCGAGGCCTCGATCTACCGCATCGACCATTACCTCGGGAAGGAGACGGTGCAGAACCTCATGGCGCTGCGCTTCGCCAACGCGCTCTTCGAGCCGCTGTGGAGCGCCGCCCACATCGACAGCGTGCAGATCACGGTCGCCGAGGAGCTCGGGGTCGAGGGCCGGGCCGGCTATTACGACAAGGCCGGCGCCATGCGCGACATGGTGCAGAACCACATGCTGCAGCTGCTCTGCCTCGTCGCCATGGAGCCGCCCTCGTCCATGCGGGCCGATGCCGTGCGCGACGAGAAGCTGAAGGTGCTCAAGGCCCTCAAACGGATCGACGCCACCAATGCCGACCAGGTCACCGTGCGGGGCCAGTACAAGGCCGGCGCGTCGGCGGGCGGCGCGGTGCCGGGCTACCTCGACGAGCTCGGCGAGCCGAGCGGGACCGAGACCTTCGTGGCCATCAAGGCCGAGATCGGCAACTGGCGCTGGTCCGGCGTGCCCTTCTACCTGCGCACCGGCAAGCGCCTGCCCGCGCGCGTCTCGGAGATCGTCGTCAGCTTCCGCAAGGTGCCTCACTCGGTCTTCGACGGCGAGACGCCGCGGCCCAACCGCCTGCTGATCCGCCTGCAGCCCGACGAGGGCATCAAGCTGTTCCTGATGATCAAGGACCCCGGCCCGGGCGGCATGCGGCTCCAGCACGTGTCGCTCGACATGAGCTTCGCGGCGGCCTTCCAGGTCCGCAATCCGGACGCCTACGAGCGTCTGATCCTCGACACGGTCCGGGGCAACCAGACGCTGTTCATGCGGCGCGACGAGGTCGAGGCGGCCTGGGCCTGGGTGGACCCGATCATCGAGGCCTGGCAGGCCTCCAGCGAGCCCCCGCGCACCTACACGGCCGGGACCTGGGGCCCTTCGGCGGCGATCGCCCTGATCGAGCGCGACGGCCGCAGCTGGGCCGAAGGCGACGTCTGACCGGCACCCTCCCCGGGACGCGCCTCGCGTCCCGGCGGCGTCGCCCGGCATCGGCGTTTCGCACCGGCCCGGCGCCGACGCCGCGATTGACAGGCCCCGTCCGCCCCAGTATCACCGCGGCACGTTGGGGCTGTAGCTCAGATGGGAGAGCGCTGCAATCGCACTGCAGAGGCCAGCGGTTCGATTCCGCTCAGCTCCACCAACGGACTTCCGGACATTCAGCAGGTTACGGACCGCCGTTCCGCTCACGGCGGTTGGTCTGGCCGCCTTCAGCCAGCGCCTAATCAGCAAAGAGCTTCGGCTCTCGATTTGACTGACGGCAGCAGGCAGGTCACCCCACGCTCGCCGTAGCAGCGCCGCCTTGCCCGGCTCGATCCAGCGAGACGGCGTTCTCGGCCACGGTGGAGCAGTGGTCACTGTCCTTGAGGACGGCCGTCGTTCCCTCGCCGCCGCCCGCGCGGTCTCGCGGAGCACGGACACGCTATCGCCGGCCCATGCAGCGATGAGCGATTGCCTGCCGACCGTGAGCACGAAAGTCTCACGCCGAGCGGCCGGCTCAATGCCGGCAGGAGCGGAAGCGGAGACCGGGACGGTTCACTTGCAGCTCTCCGACGGGACCCTTTCGCCGCGGCGATGAACTGACCACTGAACTCATAGCGCTTTGCACATCCGAAGCTCGCCGCCGACCCGCGAGGGCGCAGCGCGGCGCTCGCCGCCGCATTCGGTGTCCGGTGCCTCCGTGCGACCCGCGCCGAACGAGGGCGGCCGCCGCTCTCGCGACGAGGTCCCGGCGGCGAACTCCCGGGGCTCGGGGCAGGGCGAAGAGCTTTGAGGAGCGAGCACGACGCGAAAGCGTCTCACACGTCGATATTGCATTCTGCTCATTGCCGTCATGGTCGGGATGAGAAGTCATGGGCCATATCCGAGGCGGAGGCGCTCATGACGGTGCTGGCGATCCTTGAAGGAAGCGCGTTCTGTGGCGGAATGGCGATGGAGGGCCGCCTCCATCGTGTCGGCGGGCCCCAACAACGTAGCTTTGCTGCGCGAGGGCATCGTCGGCGGTCGCGGGGCTTTGTGGCAACGACCGTCTGGACGAGCCGTCTTGTCCTCCTCGCCGCTGCCCTGTTGCTCACCGAGACGATCGCCGTGCAAGGCGCTTTTCTGCGTCCGGTCCTCTCTTGGCTGGGCCTCGTCACGCTATCTTGGTTCGCCTATTGGTCGGTGCGGGCCCGTCCGCCTCAGCGCGGACTGGCGTTGCCTCGGGTCAGGACCGAGGGGCGCTTCTTTCTGCTACCGCGACACGCCGGCAGGGAAGCAGCCATGAGATGTGTCGACGGACTCGATGGGTAGCTTAGGGGAGGCAGGCGGCGAACGGCCCCCCCCCCCCCCCGCGTACTTCATGCATGAAACGCGACGTCGCCCTGGTGATGCGCGATCTGCGCTTTGCTGACGCCGACAAGCGTCACCGTATCTCCTGAGTTCGGGTCGCTGATCACAGCGCTGCCGGACAGCATCTGCGTATTGCGTAGGACGTCGGCAAAGGAGCTGAAATCGGCCTGGGACAGGCTCACCACGTCATGGCCGGGCCCCTTGAGCTGAAACCCGTTGATCTCGTCGGCGGCGAAACCCGGGTCGAACACGAAGGACGTCGCGCCCTGGGTGTTGGTATTGAACGTGTCATTGAAGTCGGATTGCAGGATCTGGCTTGGGGCATAGATGTCGACGGTGTGCGAGCCATCGTTGTTGTATTTGACTTCGCTGAGAAGCGTGCCGTCGGCCGATGCCGTGTCGGTGAACGACGCGTAGTCCTGACCGGCAAGGAAGGTGCCGCCTGAATAGGTGGTGGAGGACGTGCCGTCATCTTGAGGGACGAAGTCGCTGTTGAACAGCACCACGCCGTTCTTCTGAAAGGCGGTCTGACCGAGGAAGGCGCCGTCGACCGGGTCGAAATGGTCTTGCAGGGCCGTGTAGGGCGCGCCTGTGATGCCGAGGGTCAGATCGTAGAAGCTCGACGCTGTCGTCTGTAGGCCCGAACTGTCGGTCAGGACGGCATGAATGTCCGCCTGTGATCCCGCACCGATCACGTCACGAAACTTCCAGTGACCCTCGGCTCCGACGGTCGCGGCGCCGAGGTCCGTCGATCCGGCGAAGATCTCGACGCTGGAGATGCCGGTCGGCGCGACCGCCGTGCCGGACAGGACCGCCACGCCGGGCTTGGTCAGCCGAACATCAGGGTCGAAGGCGAGAGTCGGATCTGCGAGGCCGTTGGCCCCGGCCGGTCCCGTTGCACCCGTCGGGCCTGCCGGGCCGACGGGTCCTTGAGGTCCGGCCGGTCCGGTCGAGCCTACACTGCCGCTCGGTCCTGTTGCGCCCTGCGGGCCCGCAGGTCCTGCCACAGCGTTCGCCACGATGTTGATGCTCTCGCCGAAGGCGAGATCTCCGATACCTCCGTGCTCGCCAGCTTGATTCGTCAGTGTGTAATCGCTTTGCGGCAAGGCAAATATGACGTTCGATCCTCGCGTAAACTCGATACCGACATTGGTCATGCCAACCGGCAGTACTACTGTGTCTGCGAACTGAAGCCTCTTACCTGCAGTATTGAGAAAGAGGGGGAGGTCTGCCACCGGTCCCGCCGAGTTTTCGACAACGACGGATGTCGCGCCGATGATAACATTTGGGTCAAAGCTTCCAACGATCTGTAAGGCGCCAAATTCCGTCATGTTGGATCCTATGGCTCAACTCAGATTGTGGTTGAAGAGACGCGACACCGTCACGGCGCAGATCCGCGATCCCGAGACCCGGTGGGTCCCAAGGTCGGAGACTCTCGCGATGGGCGGTTTATTCCCGCACCGCGCTGAAAAAATTAGCTTTGGCCGGCAGTCCTGGTGCGGAACAGGTCCACGAACTCGCGCAGATCGTGTGTGTTGAGATCCGATACCGCCCAGTAGGTGAGAGTGCCGGCCTGCCAGCGTTCTACGGTTGAGCCGTCACGATGGTCCTCGCTCACGCCGTTTTCAGAGGTGCCTTGTACGACCGTGACGCTGATGAGGTGCCTGTCACTTCGATAGACGAGGGTCGGAACGGCACGTCCTGCCACGACATCAACACGTCCGCCGATGAGCGGGAAAGCCTTGTCGGCTAAATCGGGCGCAGTCGGGGCCACGATGGTGCGGCCGTTGAACCAGGGTTTCACGACGTGACGGTCGGACGATGCGATGTCGAACGGCTGCGGAGCCGCAAGCGCCCTGAGGTGCCCCGCCAAGACCTGTTCGGAGACCGACATGTCGGCGCTGCCCATCCAGAAACGAATTGCAGTTCCTCCTGCAAACCCGCCGAACAGCAGGCCTATCAGGAAAGAGGCAGCGAGCAGTCCCGGGCGTCCCCACACCGACGCCACTGGGGGCCGTGGTGCCGCCTGCGCCTCGACGGCCGCGACCATGCGGTCCCGCAAGCCTCCGGGTATTGCGACGTCGGCGAGAGTGACGCCAAGGGCATCCGAAAGGCTACGGAGACGGTCGGCGGTGGCTCTCAACGCGGGATCAGCGGCGAGGCGCCGCTCCATTGCCAGGGTCTCGCCCGGCGACAGCTCGCCGTCGACATAGGCGTGAAGGAGGAGATGCTCCTCCTCGCCCATCATGCGTCATCTCCCGTGGCCGACAAGACCTGCTGGCGGGCACGTGAGATGCGTGACATGACAGTGCCGAGGGGCACGCCGCAGATTGCGGCGATCTCCCGGTAACTCAGATCATGGTGCTCTCGCAGCACTAGTACTTCCCGCAACTGCAGAGGCAAGCCATCGATAGCGTCCGCCAGCGTTCGTGCTTCGTCCTGAGCGATGAGCGCCGTCTCGGGAGTCGACATCGGGGGCGCCAGCGAACCGCCGGTCTCGAATGAAATCAGGTCATCCTCGTCTAGATCCTCGCTCGATACGAGAACACTAGGCCTGTGACGCCTCAGCCAGGAATAACACGTGTTGCGCACGATAGCGAGAAACCAGGCGCGCCCTTCGGCGTCATGGGCGCTGTCGATGGCGCGCCATGCTCGCAGGCTCGCCTCCTGAATCACGTCCTCGGCATCCGTCGCATCACCGGTCAGCCAGCGCGCGAGCCGGAAGCCCTCCGCCAAGCGGGGAGCAATGAGGTTGTCGAAGCGCAGGCGTGCTGACGGGGTCAAACGATACGATCGCGCGCCACGGCGTTCGCGCGGTTGTGCGGCTGGCCACGTGAAACTCCACGAACGAGCGCCAATCCTGTTACCCTCATCATCGCATCTCAAAGTTGTGGAGTGACTTGGATTAGATCGACCAATGGCACCGAAGGATGAATGATTGTGCCGTTGACTTTGACGACGGCCTGGCAGCGCTCCTCAACGTGCAATGCATGGGTCGCACATGCCTCCGAGGTCATACCAGCGTGCGATGACGGTGTGAACACGCCTACTCAGCGGAGGGGAGCGCGTCACTCGCTCTACAAGCCCCGCCAGGTCCTGCGTCGGTGACCCGGATGACGGAGCCCGCGCCGGGGCGATGCTCATGGTCGGTACCGCCCCGAGAACAGGTCCGCCCGCGCCCGCCGCGCCAGGCAGGTCAGCCGCCGGCGCCGGAGGTGCTCGGGCTCGTCGTGCGCGTGGCACCGTTGGACGGGAGGCTATTGCGGAGCGATCGGCTTGGCCGTCGCCCAACGGTCGGGAAACGGCCCTCCCACTCCCGGCACCTCGTACACATGTGCTGCTCCGCCAAGAAGCGCTGCGCATGCACTGAGCGTCATGATCAGTATGGGAACGATATGTTTCATCGTGATGTTTTCGGAGCGGCCCATAGTTGATCCACCATAGGCGCTTGAGCTCTATCTCCGATTGAGATAGAGCAGCAGCGTTATCGAGCCGGCACAGTCGTATCAGCGTCGATTTCGGCCTTCGGTCGCCGAAGTGGTGCACCGCCTGTTGTCGGTCATATTCGGGCGCGTGCTCGAAGAGGCTGTGCGGCGGCTTGAGACGGCCGCTCTACCTGCCGGCCCACGCACGCCAGCGCCGGGCCTCCTCGTCCCACCGGCGCCCGTCCCCGAGGTGCGGGACCATCCGCCCGTGCGGCCGGCCGCAGGTCTCGCAGCGGCCGCCGGCGCCGGAACCGGATCGAGTGCGACAGCTCGCGCCACGCGATCGGGTGAAGGCAGCGGTGATGCCGACGGATCGGCAGAGGGTCTCCTCGCCAGGAGCGCGGGCTCGATCGAGGTCGGGCCTCACGAAGGCGCTCGCCGGGACCGTATCAGAGCCTCAGGCCCTCCGCCTCCAGCACGGCCGAACTCCGCTGTCGGAAAGGGAAGAAGCCCTTGGTGGCGAGCGGCCACAGCGCATCGTCCCAGGGCCGTCGCATCCTCACCAAGGGCAGGTCTCCCGCGCCGAGGTTAGCCGAGAGGGAGGCGAGGTCGTCAGCGATCGGTCCGACCGGCGCTTCAGGTGCCAGGATCCAGCTCGCGCCCGTAGATGTCGCGGCGGCCATCACCTCCGCGGCCCCAAGCCCCTCCGTCACGGTCGCGGCGCAGCCGAAACTCCGTGCGGCGCGCGTCGCGGCATCCGCGGCAGCGGCGGCTACGAATTCATTGGCCGCCTCACCCCAGGGCCAGTCTCTCGAACCGCGCCGTGCCACGAGGACGCCTGCCACACCCATCCCGCGCGGGGCAAGGCTTTCCGGCCCGAAATCCTCGGGATGCAGCAGCACCAGCGCCGATCCGGATGGGACCGAGGGCTGAGGCGGCAGGTCACGCAAGCCGGGCAAGGTCGCCTCGGTGAGCGCTGTGGCTTCCTTGGCCAGCCTTTTGGGGTTGAAACGCCCACCGGTGTAGCGCGCGATGTTGTCGGCGGTGGCGAGGTAGGTTTTGCCGGGCGTCTGCAACCCCGCCACCCAGCGCCACGACAGCGTGTTCGAAGCCGGATCGGCGTCCACGAGGTGGCGTAGGAAGAAGTCCGCCCCGAGGGTCCAGGGTAGGCGCAGCGTGAAGATCCAGATCGAGGCGAACCACATGCGGGCGTGATTGTGCAGATAGCCGAAGGTGACGAGTTCCTGCGCCCAATCGTCGAATCCCTCGATGCCGGTGCGACCCTCCTCGGCAGCCGCCACTGCGCGCGCCAGCCCGCCCGATCGCCGCGCCGCCTCCTGTGCTGCGTCCCGCTCGCTCAAGAACCGGCTCCAGGCCGCCGGGTGCAATTCCAGCCAACCTTTGAAGTAGGTGCGCCACAGAACCTCGGAGACGAACGTGCCGGCCGCCTCGGGCCCGTGACGCTCGAGCGCGCCGGTGATCACCTCCCGCTCGGTGAGAAGGCGATAACGGAGGTACGGCGACAGGGCCGACACGCTTCGGTCGGCATTGGGACCCGCATCGCTGTTGCGCCCTTGCGCATAGGCGCGCCCGGCGCGGGGCAGGAAGGCGTCGAGGCGACGAAGAGCTTCCTCCCGGGTCGCCAGGAAGACAGGCGTCGTGTCATCGGCTTCCGTCTGCATCGTACTCCAGCCCGTCCATCCTGACCCACACATGGGGCGGTTCGGATCGAGGTCGACGAGGGATGGCGGCGGCCACAGGCCGCACGGTGACCCGCGTCCTTCCGTTCCTGGCGGACGCCTTACCGGGTCTCTGTTGCGACACACCCCGGTCTCACATGATGACCGTCACGGTTATGATGAAACAACGTGCCACGGCCACGGCCGCGGAAGAGAGGCGGCGCGAGGCCCGGGGCGGGCCGCCCTCCCGGCGAGCGCTCGATGGTGATACGCCTGCCGCTGCCCCTCGCCGCCATCGCCAAGCGCATGAAGGACGGCAGCCTGCGCGCCGGCGACATCACGACTCAAGGCGGGTGGAGGCATCGTGCTCGAGGCTGCGAACCCGGATCGTCCCGACATCGCGATCGTCGAGGCCTCTGCCTTCGAGGTCCGGGGCGTCGTGACCGGCGTGATCCGGACGTTCTGAGGGCCGCATGGCCCGCCCGGTCGCCCTCGCCGACGGCAACACCTTCCACGCCTCCTATCCCGACGATCCTCGCAGCACGTCACCGATGGCCTCGATCGATCCGCTGAACCGGCGCCACGGGCGGGGCGCCGAGCACGAGGATGAGCGATCCCAATCCGCACTGGCCTGAAGGCGGATGAGAAGGGAGCGATCGGTCGTCAGGCTGATCAGGACGCGCCTCATCGCACCCGTGGGTCTCGTGCGAGCCGAGTTCAGCGTTCGGTTCGGCCGCGAGCCGGACGTTGGCGACTCACCTCCCTGGTGCTGGCCTGGAACGATCAGCGCCTGACGACCGAACCGGATCGACCCCATGATGCAGGAGCGCGAAAGCCAACAGACACAGGATCACCAGGCAGCCCGCCACCGTACCGACACCCCACCCCAACTGTTCCAAGGGGCGCCATCTCTGTGGCGACATCGGGCCGCTGCCCAGGCTCACAGCCATGACCCGTGCTCAGCCATGGCGCGCGCTTCGATTGAAGCTCGTGATCATCGAATGGATGGCGGGACGGCCAAAAGCCTTGCGGGCGAACGACAACGTATAGGCGAAAGCTCTCATCGCTGGTCCAGTGCCGATCGGAGGATGTGGTCGGATAACGCCGGCCGCGTCGGCAAGGTGCAGCCTGCCCCCGGGTGCGACACCGGCGAACAGGCAGCCCTTCGTTCGATAGACATCGGCCCGCTTGGACAGCGCCCCAAGCGTCAAGGCGAGGGTGGCAGGAGGCGTCGCCGGCCAAGCGCCGCTTGACGCTGTCCGGGTCGAGCGAGATCGCCTCCGAAATGAGGTGGAGGAGCGGCACCAGTCATGGTGGGGCCGGGTTGTCGGGCAGGGCGTTGGATGGCGATGATGACTGATCAAACCACAGAGCGAGCAGCCCCGACGATACCACCGCCGGGTCCGGAAAACCTGGCCAGCTCACTCAAACGCAACATCGAGTCGCTTCGGGAACGCCGCCGACAGGAGCAGGCGAGCGCCACGCGACAGGAACGCCTGGCCGAGGCCATCACCGCCTTCACCGGCTCGATGACGTTCGTCTACCTGCACTTGGCTCTCTACGCGGCCTGGATCCTCGTCAACGTTGGCGTGATCCCCGGGCTTCCCAAGTTCGATCCCTCGTTCGTGATCCTCGCCATGGAGGCGTCGGTCGAGGCCATCTTCCTGTCGACCTTCGTCCTCATCAGCCAGAACCGAACGGCTGCGGCCTCCGACAAGCGGGCGGATCTCGACCTGCATATCAACCTGCTGACGGAACATGAGTTGACGAAGCTGTCCGCGGTCGTTCTGGCGATCGCGGCCCGCTTGGACGTAGAGGTCGCCGAGACTGCGGACGTTCAGGAAATCAGGAAAGACGTCGCGCCCGAGGCTGTGCTGGACGAGCTCGATAACAACGACGGGGACCTGAGACCTGATGCAGCGATACCGGCCCGTAATTGATCGGACCCTTTTGCCCCGATTGCGCATTCCTGATCCATGTTATCGCCTCACGACGACCTCCGACCCTACGCTCTGGTCGTCGACGATGACCCGTTGCTTCGCATGGATGTCGCGGAGATGCTCGAGCAGGCTGGCTTCCGCACCATGGAAGCTGACCATGGCGACGCCGCCATCCTGGTGCTGGAGGCTCACCATCTCGATGTCGTCTTGCTCTTCTCGGACGTCGAGATGCCTGGCTCGCGTGACGGCTTTGCCCTGGCCCGCGAGGCTGCCGTGAGGTGGCCGTATGTCGCCCTCGTGATCGCCTCAGGACGCCGGCACCCTGCTGCCGGTGAGATGCCCGAGGGCGCACGCTTTATCGGCAAGCCGTTCAGCGCCGAAATGGTGCACGACCACCTTCGCGACATTCTGCCCGATGACCGCAAGCCGGAGCCCCTGCGAAAGCCAGCCTGACGCGGGGTCGATCCAGTCAACGGCCCCGAGGCACGAGACAAGGCACCATGTGCGGCCGGTTCACGCAGCGCTGCATTTGGGTCCGAGGTACACGCCTTCTCGTGCATCACGTATTCCGAGGTCCGGTCCTCAAAAATGCCGCGCAAGCGGCACCGACACCGGACGAACCCGCGACATTATGGCGCAGGCGGGCTTCCGTACGCGAGCTCACTTGGATTCGTTGAAAGCATCGGAGTGTACCTGCCGGAGTCGAAGCTCATAGAAGGCGCTCCCCTTCGGAGGGCGTCATGCAGTATCTGCGAGTTGGTCGAACCACGACACGTATTTCGCTGCTTGTTTCGATCATTGCCGTTATCCAGGCGCCTACGGTCCATGCTGCGGAGATCATGCTCAGTGGACAGCCTTGCAATGACCTTTGCCAGGCGTGGATGGGAGTGAAACCCTATCAGCACAGCGTGGGCCCGACCGGGCACGTGGCGGCCGTAACCGAGAATGCGAAGAGACGTTTAGTCTCGGAGCTTCCAAAAAAGCGGCTCGTAGACGAAAGACACGACTTGGGCCGGCCGAACTCCCCTCACGGTGCAAAGATAAGTGCGGCGCGCGAACCTCTACGCGCCACCATCAAGCCACCGATGACGCCTGATCTGCGACAGGCACGAGTTTATTCACCGCTGCCCCCGACCCGGCCTGGTAACCTCGACGGTGCAGACGTCAGGATGGCGGATCTTCCGCAGAGCCCAGCGCCTGTGCCAGCGCTCAACCCCGTGCTCCCAAGACCGGCCGACCCACCGGAGCCAGGCACAACGATCAGCGGGTCGGAAGACACACCTGCCATCGCCGATCACACGCGGGTTGGCACCAACCCGGGTCCACGGCGTGAAGCCAGCCCGACGTCGACCGAGACAGCCGATGAGGGAGACCAGGGGAGAAAAGCGGACGCCGAAGATACGAACCAGGCTCGGCCGTCTCAAACGAAACCGCAGGACGACCTTGGACAGCCTAAGGACTATGCCGCATTGAATGCTCCCAGACCGTCGCCGACCCCCAATGATGAGGTGGATGACTCCCTGTCCTCGCATCGCGACGACGCTGCTGAACAGGACGGCGGGGTCAAGCCTGGCACCATGGCAGGCCAAGGCAGTCCGACGATTGAGGGCAAAGCCCCTGGTTCGGCCCAATCAGCTCCGGGAGATTTTCTGTCTGTCGCCGTGGGCCTGATCGCTACCGATCCGCGCGGCACGGATGTGCATTTCGTGTTGATCAACAACTTGAATAGGCCGGCTAAGAACGTCAAGGTGGCATGCGACGCTCAGAATTTACAAGGGAAGAAAGTCGCGGAGGCGTCGGTCGTCTTTGCTGGGGTCGAGCGCTCCGATATCGCATTCGGACAGGTGGTGTTCCCCTCCGAGGTCGAGCCAGAGAACAGCAGATTCGTTTGTGCCGCGGAAGAGGTCGTCGCGGCGTTGGACCAAACAAGGCCCTGATGCAGGCGCCTTTCGGATGTCGACCCTCGGCTGACCAGAGACGCCGCGCGGGATCGCCGAGCGGTCGTAGTGCTCGGCGGAGGTTCATCCTTCAGGAGAAGGAGCAGGGCCATCGTTCGGCACCCCGCTTTTGTCGCGTCATCCGGACGTGATCCGCGGAAGGCAGGTGCCGTCAACGAAATTCGCGTCAGGTACGCCGTATACGTCTCAGAAGAGCGAGATACCGGTTTCACCATCACAGTCGCGCGCCGCGTGTGGCCTGATCGTGATCGATGAGAACCGCGGCGGCGGCGGCGTGCGGCTGCGGAAGGCCGAGCAGAAGGACATCCACGGATGACAGCGCCCCAACCTACCGAGGGACGATCAATCGCTCTGCGGGCGGCTTCCGCTACGATAGCTGCCGTATCGGTTCTGGCCTTCGTCCCCGCTCGGGCGGACGACAGCCAGGTCGCGGTCGCAGCACCCATCGGAACCGTCGTGACGATGGTCCATGCCGTCGGCGCCCAGATCTACGAGTGCAAGGCCGATGGTCACTCCGGCTTGGTCTGGGTCTTCCGAGAGCCGATCGCGACGCTCGTCAGCGATGGCAGGACGGTCGGACGGCACTTCGCAGGGCCCTCGTGGGAGATGATGGACGGCAGCCTCGTCGTCGGAAAAGTGGTCGGGAAGGCACCGGGCACCTCGTCGGCCGACATCCCTTGGCTGAGGCTGGATGTCTCGCACCACCAGGGCAGCGGCCTGCTGGGTGACGTGACGACGGTGCAGCGCATCGCAACGGTCGGCGGCAACAAAGCCGGCCCTTGCCCATCGGACGGAGCTCTCGTGGCCGAGCCCTATGCGGCCGACTACGTGTTCTCGCGGCCGTGACGCTTCCCCCATCGGGCTGCAGGTCCGAAAGGCGGCGTGCCGAGGGTGCGCCAAAACTCGCCCGGCCTGCGATGACACCCGGCACCTCTATCGCGGCGGCGACCAGCAACCTTGCACGGCCCCGGTGTGTTCGCCACCGTCAGCACGGCTTCGCCGACGACGTTCACAAGGCTCGGAAGCCCAGCCTTCGCGAGCGTGACCGACGGGCCGCCGCTGCCTTCGTCGCCAGGCGCAAGGTGCGGCCCAGTCTGGTGCCGCTGCGTTCGCATCGGAAACAGGAGCGAAGGTTGATCGAGGCAGAACCTGCGGACGCCGTCAGCCCTCCGGACGCAGTCAAGCAGCCTGCGCGACCCCGGCTGCGCGACGTCCTCGGGCCTGGCCTGATCACGGGTGCGTCGGACGATGATCCGAGCGGCATCGCCACCTACTCTCAGGTTGGCGCGCAATTCGGCTATCAGCTTGGCTGGATCATGCTGATCAGCTGGCCGCTGATGTGTGCCATCCAGGAGATCAGCGCGCGCATCGGGCGGGTTACAGGGCTTGGCATCGCCGGCGCGCTGCGGCGGAACTATCCTGCACCTGTCCTCTACGGGATCGTGTTTGTCCTGCTTGTCGCGAACGTCATCAACATCGGAGCCGACCTCGGTGCCATGGGGGCAGCCCTGCACCTGGTCGTGGGCGGCCCCGTCCTCCTCTATGTCGCCCTGTTCAGCATCGCATCCATCCTGCTCGAGACATTCGTCCGGTACTCTCGCTACGTCGCAGTCTTGAAATGGCTGACCCTGGCGCTCTTTGCCTATGTCGGCGTGGCTTTTGTGGTTCACGTGCCCTGGGCGACGGTGGGTTATGGTCTGGTGGTGCCGAGCTTGTCGTTCGATGCCGAGCATCTGACCTCCATCGTGGCGGTACTAGGCACAACCATAAGTCCTTATCTGTTCTTCTGGCAGGCGGAGCAGGAGGTCGAGGACGAGAAGGAGCGGCCTGGTGCCAAGCCCCTGGTCCGTGCCCCCGAACAGGCCGAGGCGGAATTCAAGCGGATCAAGACCGACACCATCATCGGCATGGGGCTGTCGAACGCTGTCGCACTCTTCATCATCGTCACCACGGCCGCGACGCTGCACGCCAGCGGGGTCACCGACATCCAGACCTCGTCGCAGGCCGCCGAAGCCTTGCGGCCTATCGCGGGCCGGTTTGTTTTCCTCGTCTTTGCTCTCGGCATCGTCGGCACAGGACTGCTCGCCCTGCCCGTGCTCGCCGGATCCGCGGCCTATGCGGTGGGAGAGGCCCTGGGCTGGCACGTCGGCCTCGCGCGAAAGGCCCATCGCGCGAAAGCCTTCTACGGCGTCATCGCCACGGCGACACTCGGCGGAGCCATCCTGAACTTCACCCCCGTCGACCCCATCAAGGCCCTGTTCTGGAGCGCGGTGATCAACGGCGTCGTCGCGGCACCCGTCATGGTCATGATGATGCGTTTAGCCGGAAACCAAGCCGTCATGGGCCGCTTCCGGCTACCGCGAGGTCTCAAGGCGATGGGGTGGTTGGCGACAGCCGTCATGGCACTGGCGGCGATCGGCATGCTCGCCACGCTCCTACCCTTTCTCTGAATGGCACCCCGACCTCGGCACGAGCGCCGCGCCGGCCATGAATGGGTCTGCCGCGAGTGCTTCAACGACCTCAAGAGCGCCCTCGGGTGGACGGCATCCCCGGAACCGGGTCGTTCAGCACCCTGCCGGGCGCGGGGCCGGGATCGGTCTCAGAGGAGCATTCGAGAACGCCCTTGCGGCCGAGGGCATCCGGACCCCGACCGTGACGTTCGATTGACGGGCCTCTGCTACCCTCGCCACCGCGGGTGAAACGAAAGGGCGAATGGACATGGATGAGCGTGAACAGGCGATCGCGGACCTCCTGGCCTACAAGACCATGCTGGTGACGGCTCGGCGCCGTCTCGTCGCGCTCGGCGTGCACGGAAACAAGAATCAGGTCCGGATGCCCGGCGCTCCCTATGAAGCGGCCATCGGCCCGAGCACGTCCAAGTCGGCCGAGGTCCGGGCCCTGCAGGACGACATCGACGCCGTGAACCGCGCCATCGCCGACGAGCGCCAAGCGCGCGCCGAGGCCGACCCTTCCGAGGTTGGCGGCTGACGGGCTCACCGGCCTCGGCTCCTCCCGTATCGCCATACTGCGGAGGGAGTGCCAGAGATCCAACCCCGCAGGCGGGGTCTTGGGGCTACACCCCATAGACGACGCCCATAGCCACCCCCAAGACGCCGCGATGGACGGCGACGGCTCCGGTATCACGGCATCGGTGCCGGTAACTTCAATCTGGTCAGGCGCTATCGCGTCTGCGCGTCATGGTCTGGACTGTTCCTGCCGGCCTGCGTCGGCACGTCAGTTCCAGCATGAGTCGCGTGATGATTTACGAGCACACCGCTCAGAAGCGTCGCTTCGTGATCAAGTGGATCGGAGAAGTCTCCGATCACCACGAGGGCCGATGGGTCGCCTGCTGTGACGAGGCCTATCTCGCTCACGGCGCCCACCCCGAGGCCGTTCTGACGGCGCTGCTCGCCGGGTTGTGTCTGCCGGCTCTGGACGGCTCCAACCCTGCCATGATGAACTTGCCGACCCACCTGGACGGATGGCGAACGAGAAGAATGTGAGCCTGCTTCACCACCCGGGCGCAAGCGAGGGCGCCGCGGAGGAGCCTGATGCGCCTGCACCTGCCGGCGCGTTGGAGCGTGGTCCTCAATAGGTCGGCCTCGGCAAGCGGTCAGGACGTCCTGACGACCGCAAACCTGGCCCTATCGGTCTCGAAGCTCACGGGAGCTCGTAGGACGGCCTCGACGACCAGGGCGCATCCGGCCTCCCCGTTCAGACCGAACCGAACGGCGAAACACGCGCGCCTGCGGACGCGAGACGGCAGGCCAGCGTGTCATCGCGCGATGTCTCTCAACGGCCGGAAAGACGTTGTATCTGAAGGAGAATGGAGCGTCGGCGAAAGCAGTTTCCACTGACATTATGCTTATTCGAGCGCGTGTACTCCCCACGCCCGATAGCTTCGGCGATATCCGGACGAGATATCATGATGCCGTGCCGCCTTGGTTCGTCCCCGTTGCGCATGCCATGCTGTTCGCTGAGGTCCAGAGTGGCAATGTGCCTATGATTGATGAGATTATCGATGATACTCAAAGCCGATAGCATCAACTTGCTCATGGTCCGTTCCCGTGACGACGACAATAACTCAGACCGAAACGTCCAGTCTCATCACCCGAGCCCGCGGGTGCAGCGTCCTAATCGGTGCAGCGAAGCACGATGGTCGGCCGGCGAAGGAGGTCCCACTGCGTCTTCGATGGATGGACTTAGTTTGCGGAGCGTTTCGAGTGGCGGCTCCGCCTCAGAAGTGAAGGCGTCTCACATTCACACTCTTGCCTAGGTCCATCCCTCTCGGGAGATCTCTCACCCTGTCGACCTGATGCCGTCGGTCGATAGGACGCTGCCCTCACGGCTCTGCCCCGCACTGCCGATGGTCCTGGCGGCCGTCTCAGAGCAGGACCGGCGTGTGGTCAGGACGAGCTGGCCCAGCCCGCAATGGGATCGGAACCATTTTGCACGGCTCGCAACGGCGCGAGCCGCATTCATCCCGGCAAAACGACGAAGATGCTGATCGAAACCGGAGGCAGACGCTCAGTCTTCGTGACCGCCGTCGTCGTCGACCTTAAAGCGTGATCTCCGTTATCGCGACACGGAAGGCTTCGACACCCTTTTTCGCTGACTGCGCCGACGGGCTGCCATCATTCGTCGTGTTTTCAGATCGCTCACCGTCTTGATGGGCTGGATCAGCGACATCAGCATGAGCTGACCCTGCAAGCTCTGACAACGTCTCTTCAATGTGATGTTGGCCGACATGAGGTTGGTCATCACATCAGGCAGAAACGTGCTTCGCCGAACCGCGCCTATCGCCTCGATCTGTATCCCCATCTGAATGGATTTGAAACGTTCATTGTCCAGTTTCTCGTAGACACTGTCCAGTTTGCGGAGCGCCGCGTTGAGGTTTTCAGCGCTGAGCGAGCCTACGTCACCTAACGCGTGCGCCTTCTTTGCCGCGCGAGAGTTATCTTCCTTCACGAAGCCAAGAAATCGACTCATGAACTGGTCGATTTCTTTCTTCGCGGAATAGTCCTCAGCAGCGTTGTCGTGACTGCATCTCGCTTTCGAGGTGTTCATACCCGTTCTTCCTCGATGAACCGGAGATCAACGATGCGAGTGTTGTGACATGCCCCAATGCGGCGCTAGATCAAGCAGGCTTCCTGCCGAGCTCATCGAGCGCCTTGTGCGTGGGCGATCCGACACCGAAAATCGTGTAGATGCCGTCGTGCAGCGTCTTGCAGATCTCCTCGAGCTCGACGATCCGGCAGCGTGCATCGTGCAGCGCTTGCTCCGCCTGGTTATTTTTTTGTTCCAGGGTTGCGGAACGCGATGTTTCGGTGATCAGACGTTCGGCAATGTCGGCAGCCTCCCGTTCGGAGTCCTCACAATTCCGCTTGGACATCTCCAGATCATACTGGAGCTGCTGAATGCTTTGATCTTGTTTCTCGCATTCGCTTGCCAGTCGCACATTGCTGCGCTCGGCTTCTTGCAGCCTGTTATAAACATCGGCAAAGCCGGCATTGACATTTTCCAGCATACCGAGCGCAGCTCCGTAGTTGTTTACGAAGTCTGCTTTCTTGTGCTCATCAGCCTCGCTGAATGTAGTCCTGGTCGCATCGAAAACTCTGGCGGCCTCGATCCTTCGGCTGATCGCAGCAGAGTGCGACAGCTGATGAGAGACTTCGACCTTGGGGACCATTTTCTCGTCAGATCCAGTCCCCTGCCCGTCCAGAGCACGAGCCGCGTAAAGCTTTGCAAATGCCGACATATCTCTCCCCTCGTCTGAGGAGATTAATGAACTCTGAATGGTTAATTCCAGGTTAACGGTCAGTAAGTTACACTTACCACCTGCGCTTCACGCAATGCCCTCGTGTTCGCAATAAATGTTATTTCTAAAATATAGTTACTATCTCACATCGCCTGTTGCGTCACCTCATTCGGCCCACTCAAACACACCCATTCTGAGACGATCCTTCATCACCATGAGTTTTTCTATTTCCCGCATCGAGAGTAGATGAAAGACATGCCGTGTAATCGAAGCCTCTCGGCTCCATTCTGCCGAGACGAAAAAATCGGTTGCAATTTTGAGATATGTCTTTGGATTGCGTGTAGATAAAGCAGTGTCGATCAGATCAGCTAACTTGGGCTGGCTCATTCTATGTCTGCGAAGCAAATTCAACCCACTCATCGACTTGGCCCATCACACTTCGAGGCGTCAAATCAGAGTAGCATCCGAATGATTTAGGCCCGGTAAACCTTCGCAGACACTGCCTGGCTCGTGCGAAGCAGCGACGACAGATGACGAGAGCACCGCGGAGCGGATCAGGCGACCGCCATGAGCGTGCAAGACTGTCATCCGGCCAGACCAATGCGTCAGAAAGTCCCATCCAGCCCCCTGAGTGCTGGGGGCAGGACGGGCCATCGTGGTCTGCTAGCGCGTTGCCGCCTGAGTGGCGACCGCCTCGAGCACGGAATGGGCCCGGGAACCGATCCCAAAGGCCACAACGACCTTATCGTGCAGCTTCGTCGACAGTTGCTCGGCAAGAGCTGCCTGGCTGGCGGCCTGTGTCGAGGCACGCTCGAGGTCTGCCGCCCTCATCTCCGCCGCGACGGCCCGAGCCTCCGCGGCCTCGCAACGCTGCCTCAACGCCGCCATGGCCTGGTCTGATGCTTCCGCCTGCACCTTCAGCCCAGAGGCGAGCCTTTTCCACTGCTCGATGGCGTCGCCCTGCTCCGCTGCTTGGGCCCTCGCGCGTTCTTTCTGCTGATCAAGGTCGTGCTCGAGGCTTTGGCATCGACCGATCAGCAGCTCGAACGCCTTCGAAGCTCGATCGAGCAATTCCGTCGCCATATCGAAATCGCGAGGAGCTCGGGCTATTGGCGTCGGCGCCTCGAAATGCACCGGCTTTGGCCTGTCGACAGGCTCGCCCTGGCTCTGCTCGAAAAAGCGACGCATCAGAAGGTCGATCTCAGCCTGCTCAGCGCGTGCAGGGCGTTCGGCCTCCTGAGGCCGCTGCGACAACGAACTCACACTCACCATATCGCTCTCCGCGCAGGACTCCCGAGCCTTCGTCACCTAAAACCCTCGGTTAATCAATCTTCATTTTTCAACCCTCGTCTGCGGGGGAGCCCTGCCGCGCTCGGAGCCCGCGGTGACATCGAAGCTCCTCGAGCGGCGACGTGTTCGTCGACCAGCATCGCCAAACCTATGACGCAGCTGAAGCACGAGCTCAAACGCAGCCGTTTACGCAAAATTTACCATTTTTCGTTCACATTTCTGTAACGAATAGGATGATCGTCATGTCTGAAGCCGCTGAAATTGAAAACAAGCCTGCCGCCGCTCCGGCCGTCAGCGACTTCGACGCCTGCGCGAGCGTGGAAGAGTTCATGCAGAAGGTATTTCGTAAAGACGCCGCAAAGGAGAACTGCCCCGTCGCAACATCTGCGTCGGGCTCCCCCTCAGAGACGTCGTTGGAGCTCGCCTCAGATACCGTCGGCAGTCTGATCGAACGAGCAGCAAAGACCATAGAGTTCTTGTCCGCTAGGTGCGAGATTCTGGATACGGAGCTTAAGCAGGCCAGAGATCAGATCAAAGAGCAGACGACCATGTCAGAGTCGCTCGCCACTATCGCAACAAAGCTTAGGGACAGGGCAGAATCTCTGGATCGCGATCTGACATCCGCTTTGACACGGTGTGAAACGGCGGAGGCTCGCATTGTCTCGTTGGAACAGTACCAGAAGACGACGACGGCTCGCGCGAAACGAGCAGAAGGAATTTCGGACCAGCTGCAGCGGCAGGTCGAGGCAGCCTTCGGCGCAGCATCGCCGATCAGCTCGATCATGAACGCCGCGGTGTTGCAGCAGGCGGCCGAATAGGTCGACGGCGGACCCGAGCGCTCCGACGCAGAGAAGGGCTCAGCGCTGCGCATCGCGGCGCGTTAGCATGACGTACCTCGGCCAGCCACCTCCGATGGTCGGGCCTTGGTGTCAGAGGAGGTCTCGTGGCCAGGGACACGGCCTGAGCGCATGCCGCCCTCGACGGCCAGCGAGCCCGCCGCCTCGGCCAGGATCTCGCGCGCCCGCAGCTCGTGGGCCGGGTTGATGTACGAGAAGAGGAAGCAGACCGCGACGGCCGTGATGGCGGGCTCGGCGGCGATGCGGCGTGCCACCTCCCGCAGGTCGGCCTCGTCGAGGGGCACGTGGACGCGCCCGGCGGCGTCGAGCCGCTCCGTCACCTCGAAGGCGTGCCGGCGTTTGACCAGCGGCTTCGGCTTGACCCAGCTCATGTCGTAGTGATGGCGGCGGTTGCCGCGCTGGATGAACGGCACGTCGCGGAAGCCGCGCGTGGTCACATAGGCCACGGTCGCGCCTTTGCGCTCCAGGACGGCGTTGGTGGCCACCGTCGTGCCGATGCGCAGGTGGCCGATCTCGTCGGCCGGGATCTGGCCGGTCAGGCCCGTCAGGATGCCGGTGACGGGATCGCCCGGAACCGTCAGCTGCTTCCAGGCGACGACCCGGTCCCGCGCCCGGTCGTGAGCGATGAAATCCGTGAAGGTGCCACCGACGTCGATCCCCACCGTATAGCGCATGAGCCGCATCCTGTTCGGGTTGACGCTGTACTGTGATCACAGTTTAGCCGAGCTTACAAGGCGGATCTGCACGGATCCAAGCGCCTCTGTTGCGGCTTTAGCTGAATTCAAGCGATCAAATCGGGCCGTTTCGGCCAATATCGACGGGCCGGCGGCAACCCGGCTTGCATGCTGGGCCGGTCTGTGATCTCACCTGTAACATGACGAGCTCACGATCTCCGAAGGCCGTTCCCGCCGGCCAGGCCGCTCCGGTGAACTTCGACCTCTACATCGAGGCCCGGTCCGGCGAGCCCGGACAGGACGAGGCGCTCAACGTCCGCGCCTACCGCGTGCTGCGGGAAGCGCTGCTGTCCGGCGCCTTCGCGCCCGGGACGCATCTCAACATCCGGCCCATCGCGGCCGAGATCGGCATGAGCCCCATGCCGGTGCGCGAGGCCCTGGCCCGGCTCCGGTCCGATGGCGCGCTGGAAGCCCTGCCGAACCGCGCCTTCAGGGTCCCGGTGCTGAGGGTCGAGACCTTCCGCGACATCCTGCTGACGCGCATCCGGCTGGAAGCGCTCGCCTGCGAGCGGGCGGCGACGCGGGCCGACTACCGCGACACCCGCCGCATCGCCGCGCTCTACGAGGCCATGTCGGCCGAGCAGGAGGGCCAGCCGGAGGTCTACCTCGCCCTGCATCGCCGCTTCCACTTCGCCATCTACGCCATCGCCGGCATGCCGGTGCTGACCGAAGTGATCGAGGGGCTGTGGCTCCGCATCGGGCCGCTCATCGCCCAGAGCAGCCGCGAGCGCACCGCGATGGACCGCAATCACCACGGCGCGATCGTGGCGGCGCTGCGGGCCTCGGACCCGGTCGGCATCGCGGCGGCGCTGCGCGACGACATCGCGGACGGGCTCGAACCCGTCTGCGACTACCTGTCGGCGCGCCAGGGGGAGGTCGACCGGGCGGACTGACGCGTCCCGCCCGCCGCCGGCGGCGGAGCTCATGCCCAATGCGCCGCCGTGCGCTTGCGGAACTGGTCGCGGAACTGCTCGGTCGAGGTCGCCAGCAGGTCCCCCGTGCCCCAATCGAGGATGACGGCGTAGCGGCGCACCGCGTCGAGCGCGTCGATCTCGCCCGCCCGGAAGCGCGCCGCGACGCGTTCCGGGTCTTCGGCGAGCCAGCCCCGCCGTGCCGCCTTGATGGCGGCGCGTTCGCGCGCCGTGGCTTCGGCGTCGACCCTGTAGGCGCAGAGGTCCCGGTCGACCACCTCCAGAACGACGCCGTAATCCCGGCGGGCGCGCGCGATCGAGACGTAATCGTCGGCCACGTCCTCGCGGACGGCCTCGGGGTCCCGCTCGAGCGGGTCACCGTAGCCGCCGCCGCCCGCCGTGGGCCGGCTGAACAGGTCGCCCGAATGGAGCGGCACATCCGAGAAGACCGCGCCGAGCCACGTGTCCGCCTCGGCGCCGGCGCGGCGGATGTGGAGGCCGTGCGGCATCGAGGGCAGGCCGCCCTGCGTCCCCCAGACGACGGCGCGTTCGCGATCGCAGATATAGGAGATCACGGTGTTCTCGGCTTCGCGCAGGAGGCTCGTCTTGCGCACGCCGACGCCGCCGCGGAAGCGTCCCGGCCCGGCCGAATCCGTGACCGCTTCGTATTCGGTCGTGAGGATCGGCGCGCCGCGCTCCTGGCCCTCGACGGGTTGGACCATCATGCCGGTGCCGAAGCTGGCATTCATGAGGTTCGTGCCGTCACGCCCGTTGCGTCCGCCCCAGCCGCCGGGCAGCCAATCGTAGAACATGAAGATGGGTTTGGACGGGGAGCGCGCGTCTGTCCCGCCGGTCAGCAGGTATTCGATGTTGAAGGTGCAGGAGATGGCCCGCTCGGGCATGATCTGCGACCACATCTCATAGATGCAGTTCATGATCTTCTCGAAGGGCATGAGGAAGCCCGTCACCGCCACGGGCCACTCGGCGCTGACGATCGAGTCCTTCGGCGCCACGATCTCGATGACGCGGTAGAGGCCCGAGTTCAGCGGCAGGTCGGGAAAGAAGGTCTTCATGCCGGCGACGCAGGCCGAGAAGGTCGCGCCGAAGGCGGAGTTGTAGATCGACCCGATGGTCGGGTGGCTGCCGGTGAAGTCGTAGATCACGCGGTCGCCCGCGATCGTCATCTTGATGCGGATGGGGATCATGCCCTCGCCCGCCGAAACGTCGCGATCGATGTAGTCCACCGTCTCCCAGCTGCCGTCCGGCAGCGCCGCGATGCGGCCCCGCACCGTCCGCTCGACGTAGTCCTGCACGGCCGCCATGCCGCGCACCACCGTGTCCTTGCCGTATTTGTCGACGAGGCGGAGGATCTCGCGGGCCGAGACGGCGGTCGCCTCGGCCTGGGCCTGCATGTCGCCGATGATCGAGGCCGGGTCGCGGGTGTTGGAGGCGATGAGGTGGGCCACGTCGCGGCAGAACCGGCCACGGTCGACGATGCGGGTCGGCGTGATGCGGAGGCCCTCGCGGAACATGTCCTTGGCCATGACGTCGAAGGATCCCGGCACCGAGCCGCCCATGTCGGACCAGTGCCCGTTCGACTGGGCGTAGCCGATGATCTCGTCGCCGACGAAGATCGGCCGCACGAGCCGCACGTCCGAGAAATGCGTGCCGCCCGCGTAGGGATCGTTGATGATGAAGACATCGCCGGGGTGCTGGTCGGCGCCGAAATACGCGATCACCGCCTTGCAGGTGTAGTGCAGTGTGCCGACATGGACCGAGATGTCCCCGTTGCCCTGGGCGAAGCTGTTGCCTTCGGCATCGCTGAGGGCATTGGAGAAGTCGCGGTTGTAGATGACGAAGGAATAGCAGGTCCGCAGGATCTGTTCGGCCATCTGATCCACGGCCGTGATGAAGGAGTTCTTCAGGACTTCGAAGGTCACGGGGTCGAGAGCCGTCTCGGTCATGTCAGGCCTCCTGCCGGATGACGATGTTGAGCCAGGCGTCGACCTCGGCCCGGAAGCCCGGCGGGACCACGACGGTGGAGTCGAACTGCTCGACGATGGCGGGGCCGGAGAAGGCGGCGCCGACGCCGAGGTCGGGCCGCCAGTAGATCGGCGTCTCCGCCGTCCCGGTCTCGCGGAACCAGACCGGACGCCTGGTCTTCGGCACCGCGTCGACGCCCGAGGCGGCGTTGCGGGCGAGGTCCGCCTTGGGCACCGTGCCGACAGCCTTGAGGTTGAGGCGGAAGAGCCCGACCGGGGCGTCGTCGCGGCGGAAGTTGTAGTCCTGCTCGTGCTGGCGGTGGAAGGCTTCGACGAGCGGCGCCAGCGACGTCACCGGCGCGGGCGCCGGCACGGCGAGGGAGCGCCACTGGCCCTGGTACATCATGTCGACGCTGCGGCTCAGCACGACGTTCTCGGGCGCCACGTTCTCGTGCGCCAGCCTCTCGGCGGCGTCGCGCTCGAGCGCCGCGAAGGCCGCCTCGATGGCGGCGGGGTCGGCCCCGGCGGACGGCTTGAGGTAGCTCGTGGCGAAGTCGTGCTGCACGTCGACGAGGAGGCAGCCCATGGCCGAGGTGATGCCCGGATGGGGTGGGACGATGACGGCGGGGATCGACAGTTCACGGGCGATCTCGGCGCCGTGCAAGGCGCCCGCACCGCCGAAGGCCACCAGCGCGAAATCGCGCGGGTCGTAGCCGCGGCTGATCGAGATGAGCCGCACGGCATCCGCCATGTTGGCGTTGGCGACTCGGACGATGGCGTCGGCGGCCTCCTCGATCGACAGGCCGAACCGCTCGGCGACGCCGGTGCGCACGGCCTCGCGCGCGGCGCCTGCGTCGATCGACAGGCCTCCCGCCAAATCCGTGCCGAGCCGGCCGAGCGTCACATTGGCGTCGGTGTTGGTCGGCACCGTGTTGCCGCGCCCGTAGCAGGCGGGGCCGGGATCGGCGCCGGCCGATTGCGGCCCGTTGCGCAGACCTCCCGCCTCATCCACCCAGGCCAGCGAGCCGCCCCCGGCGCCGATCGTCAACACCTCGATGGAGGGGAAGCGGATCGGATAGCCGAACTCGATCCACCAATCCTTCGTGACGCGCGACTGGCCCTCGTAGGCGAGCGACACGTCGCAGCTCGTCCCGCCCATGTCGAGGCCGATGGAATTGGGAAAGCCGCATTGCGCCGCGATGTGGCGGCTCGCGATCGCGCCCGCCGCGATGCCGGATCCGGCGAGGCGCCCCGCGAAGTCGCGCACGCCCGCCGCCGTCATGACGCCGCCGCCCGTGTGCAGCAGCAGGAGGTCGCTCCGGTAGCCCGCCGCGGCGAGCCGCGCGCCGAGCCGGTCGACGTAATCCACCACCACGGGGCTGACGGCGGCGTTGACCACCGTGGTCGAGAACCGCTCGTGCTCGAAGATCTCCGGCAGGACGTCGGACGAGGTCGAGACGGGGATGCCCGGCAGCGCCTCTTCGAGGATCTCCTTCATGCGCCGCTCGTTGGCGGGGTTGGTGTAGCTGTTGATGAAGCAGACCGCGACGGCCGCGACTCCGCGCTTCTTCAGCACGCGCGCGACCTCCCGGGCTTCCGCCTCGTCGAGCGGTTCGACCACCGTCCCGGTGGGGTCGATGCGTTCCGTCACGGTCAGCCGGTCGCGCCGCGGCACGTAGGGGGGCGCGACGTCCTTGTAGAGGTCCCAGATGTCGTCCTTGTTGGCGCGGCGGATCTCGATGACGTCGCGGAACCCCTTGGTGCAGACCATGGCGGTGCGGGGTAACTTGCGCATGATCAGCGCGTTGGTGGCGACGGTCGTGCCGTGGGAGAACAGGACGACGTCGCGGAGGTCGACGTTGCCGCTCTCGAGCCCCGTCATGACGCCATCGATCGGATCGGGCGTCGAGGAGGTCTTGGCGATCCGGATCGTCCCGGCGTCCTGGTCGAGGATGCAGATGTCGGTGAAGGTCCCGCCGATATCGACGGCCACGCGGAGGTTGGGCACGGCATGCTCCGGTTTGATAGGGGGGCCCCGGCTCGGATCAGGACAGCGGCATGGCGACGGGCCGCATCGGGGCGCCGGTAGCGCCCCTGAGCTTGATGCAGGCGCCGAAGAACGCGAATTCGTGGAGCCGGTCGGCGGCGAGCTCTTCGAGCCAGGCCATCTCCAGGATCGGCACGCCGGCCTCGGCCAGCAGGTAGGTGTGCACGGGGAAGAAGTTCAGCTCGTGGGCCGAGGGCGTCTGTTCGAGCGTGAGGTTGTCGGCGCCGATCATGACGGCGCCGGCCCTGGCGAGGTACTCGGCTCCTGCACGGTTCAGCCCCGGCGTGTCGCGGACGAAGGCCGTGTCGGGCCAGACCTTCATCTGCCCGGTCCGGATCAGCACGACGTCGCCGGGCCTGAGTTCGACGTCCTGGTGCTTGAGGCAGCCGACGAGGTCGGCCTCGCCGACGGGGTGGCTGGGGGAAGCGTGTCGACGCCATGGAGCGCCGCGACATCGAGCAGGATGCCGCGCGCCAGGATCGGCGGATGCTTCTCGGGACCACACCGCTCCCAGGCCCGGCTGCCGAGGTGCCGCTCGGCCGAGAAGCCGTTGAAGATCTCGCCGCGATAGCCGAAGTGGTTGAACGTATCGATATGCGTTCCGCAATGGGTATACATCGAGATGCCGTCGCCCGAATAGGCGACGAGCTGGTTGGCCTCGAGGCTGACCCCCATGGTGTTGGCGACGACCTCGCCCTGGGGCGTGTGGGTCATCCAGATCTGGTAGGGCTGGTCGCCGGCGCCGAACCACCCCGGCATGCCGACGAAGTGATCGACGGACAGGTCGTAGACCTTGGAGGCGTCGGCCCGGCTGAGGATCGCCGACCGCGAGCGGCCGTCGATCAGGTTGAGCATGCCGATCTCGTCGTCGCTGCCGAAGGGGCTGCGCGTCACCTCGTGGAACCGCGCGCCCTCGGCGATGATGGTCGCCTTCCTGCCTTCGTCGACGGTGCAGATGGCACACATGGGGAGCCTCTCGGGGAGTTGGCAGGACGGGATTCGACCTCAGGCCGGCATGCCGGCCGCCACCCAGGCGGCCGTGTCGTCGAGCGCCGCGGCGAAGCGGGACACGATCTCGCCGATATCGGCCGCGGTGACGATCAAGGGCGGGCAGAAGCAGATCGTGTCGCCGATGGCGCGGATCACGAGGCCGTGCGCGTGGCCGCGGCCGTAGAGGTAGGCGCCGACCTTGCCGGGCGGGTCGAACTTGGCCTTGGTCGCCTTGTCGGCCACGAGCTCGACGCCGGCGATGAGGCCGACCCCCCGCACCTCGCCGACGAGCGGGTGACCCGCGAAGGCGCGGAGCTTCGCCTGCAGGATCTCGCCCATGGCGGCGGCATTGGCGACGAGCCCGCGCTCCTCGATGATGTCGAGGTTCTCCATGGCGACGGCCGTCGCCACGGGGTGGCCCGAGGCCGTGTAGCCGTGGCCGAAGGTGCCGAGCTTGGCCGAGCCGTCCGCCACGCCCTGGTAGATGGCGTCGGAGAACAGCACGGCCGCGATGGGCATGTACGAGGAGGTGAGCTGCTTCGACAGCACCAGGACGTCGGGGCTGATGCCGTAATGCTCGCAGGCGAACATCGTGCCGAGGCGGCCGAAGCCGTTGATCACCTCGTCGGCGACGACCAGCACGTCGTGGCGCCGGCACACGGCCTGGACCTTCTCCCAATAGGTGGCGGGCGGGGGCAGCACGCCTCCGGCGCCGATCAGGGGCTCGCCGATGAAGGCCGCGACCGTCTCCGGCCCTTCGTCGAGGATCTTGGCCTCGAGCTCGGCAGCGAGCCTGTCGGCGAAGGCCTCCTCGCTCTCGCCGTCCTGCCCGAAGCGGTAATGGTGCGGGCAGGAGACGTGCTTCATCATCGGCAGCGGCAGATCGAATCCCCGCTGGTTCGCCGGCAGGCCGGTGAGGCTGCCCGCCGCGACCGTGATGCCGTGGTAGCCGCCCTGGCGCGAGATGAACTTCTTCTTCTCGGGACGCCCGAGGGCGTTGTTGTAGAACCAGACGAGCTTGACGACCGTGTCGTTGGCCTCGGAGCCCGAGTTCGTGAAGAACGCGCGATCGAGGCCCTTCGGAGACATCTTCACCAGCCGCTCGGCCAGGTCGATCGTGGGCTCGGAGGACTTGCCCGAGAAGGAATGGTAGTAGGGCAGCCGGCCCATCTGGCGGGCCGCCGCCGCGACGAGACGCGGCTCGCCGAAGCCGACCGCGACGCTCCAGAGCCCCGCCAGAGCCTCGATATATTCCTTGCCGGTATCGTCGTAGACGTGGATGCCGTCCCCCCGCGTCATGACGATCGGGCCCGTCTCCTCATGCTTTCGGGCATTGGTATTGGGGTGGAGCAGGTAGGCGACGTCGCGGGCCTGGGCGGAATTCGGCAGAAGCGTCATGGGTCTTTCCAATGGTGATGCGATGTCACACGGCCGCGTAGTCGACCGGCGTGGCGTGCCAACCCTCGGCCCGCCGCGACCAGAACGCGTCGCGGATGGCGGTCGAGAGGGGGCCCGGCCTGTCGTTGTTCATGATCCGATCGTCGATGCGCGACGCCGGCATGATGCCTCCCGCGGTGGTTGACAGGAAGATCTCGTCGGCATCGCGCGCCTCGGCGGCCGACACGCGCCGCGTGTCCCAGGGTAGGCCCAGAGCCTCGCAGATGTCGAACACCGAGCGGCGCGTGATGCCTTCGAGCACGCCGTGGTCGGGCGTGACGACGCGGCCGCCGAGGACGAAGAAGACATTGAAGCCCGGACCCTCGGTGACGTTGCCGTCCCGGTCGAGCAGCAGGCAGAAGTCGGCACCCCGGTCGTGCGCCTCGAACTGGCCGCGCGTCAGGTCCGCCCAGTGGAAGTTCTTGGCCGTCGGATCGACGGCCTCGGCCGGGATGCGCAGCGTCTCGGCGATGACGAGGTGCCCGCCGCGCGCCTGCACGTCCGGTGCCATGACCCAGACCCAGGGGATGGCGAAGGCCGCGATGTAGTTGCGGGCGTTCGCGGGGTGATAGACGGTGCCGGGCGCCGGCCGCCCACGCAGGCAGTCCATCGCCACATAGGCGCTGCGCAACCCCGTCAGCGCCACGCAGCGGTGCAGCACCGCCTTGATCTCGTCGTCGCTCTCCCGCGGGGCGAAGCGGAACTTCTCCATGGAGGCGCGGAAGCGGGCGATGTGGTCGTCGAGGCGGAAGAAGGCGCCGTCCCACACGCCCACGACGTCGTAGGTCACGTCGGAGCGCCGGTAGCCCCAATCGAGGATCGGAATCGCGGCCTCGCCGATCGGCATGAACCGGCCGTCGATATAGGCGGCGCCGGCCGCCATCGGGTCGTCGTGGCTCATCGGTTCCCTCCCGTGATGGCGGCGGGATCGCGCCCGAGCGGCCCCGCTGCGGCATCGGCCGCCGGCGCGCCGCGGAGGGCAAAGGGCGCCCATTCGCGGCCCCGGCTCAGCCCCGACGGGCGGAAGATCAGGATGGCGGCGAGCAGCAGGCCGAGGCCGAGTTCGCTGCTGCCGGGCGGCAGCGCCAGCCTTTCGGCCCCCACCGGGATCCCGCGTTCGAAGACCCGCAACAGCTGCACGATGGCGGTGACGGCCACGACGCCGACCACCGATCCGGTGAGGCTCGCCATGCCGCCCACGACCAGCATGGCGATCGTGATGAAGGACAGGCCGAGGTAGAAGGGATCGACCGTCAGGATGCCGAGGAACTGGGCGTAGAGCCCGCCGCCCGCCCCGACCAGCGCGGCGCTGAGCACGAAGGCGATGAGCCGCATCGTCGCGGTGTGGACCGCGGATGCCCGGGCCGCGACGTCGTCCTCGCGCGAGGCCCTGAGCAGCAGCCCGTAACGCGACACCTGGAACAGATAGGCGACGAGGACGGCGGCCGCCGCGAAGGCGAAGGCCGTCCAGGGCCCGACGACGGTGGGGATGCCGATGATCGAACTCACTCCGGCCGTCACCGAATCCCAGTTGGAATAGACGCTGTTGACGATGATCAGGAAGGCGAAGGTGGCGATGGAGGCCGCCGTGCCGGCGAGCCGCATGATGGCGAGCCCGAAGAGGGCCGCGACCGCGGCCGGCAGCAGGATCGCGCCCGCCATGGCGACCGGGAAGGGCCACTGGTTCTCCTGCAGCACGCTCGGCAGGCCCTGCAGCATGATGCCCTTGAAGCTCGGCTCGGCCGTCGCCCAGGCCGCCGCATAGGCCCCGATGCACATGAAGCCGATATGGCCGAAGGAGATGACGCCGGAATTGCCGATGAAGACGTAGAGGCCCACCACCACGACGACGCGGATGAACATCTCGGTCAGCGTCACCTGCAGGTCGTCGCCGCCGAGGGTCGTCACGGCCGCGATGGCGGCGAGCCCGACGACGAGCAGGAGGGGCGTCTGATGGCGCCGGAGGGCGTTCAGCATGGCGGGCATCCTCACACGCGCTCGATGACGTTGCGGGCCGGGATGAGGCCGCTCGGCCGGACCAGCAGGACGAGGATGACGACCGCGAAGGCGAAAGCGTCCCGGAAGGCGCGCAGATCGGGCGGCAGGTAGGCCTGCAGCATGGTGAGCACGATGCCGATCAGGAATCCGCCCACCACGGCGCCGACGAGGTTGCCCATGCCGCCGATCACGACGGCCACGAAGGCGAAGAGCGCCAGCGGCACGCCCATCGTATTGCTGAGCGAGCCGGACTGCGTGAGCGTGAGGAGCGAGACGGCGGCGGCCAGCATGCCCGAGATGGCGAAGGCGAGCCCGATCACGAGATTGCCCCGCACCCCGAGATATTGCGCCATGCGGAAGTCCTCGGCGGCGGCGCGCATCTGCACGCCCTGGGGCGTGCGCTTGAGGAACAGGCTGAGGCCCCCCATCAGCACCAGCGTCACCACGAGGGTGATGAGCTGCAGCATGGGCACGCGCAGGTCGCCGATGACGATCTGGCTGTTGGCGCCGCTCCAGAAGTCGACCGCCTTGGGCCGCGCGCCGTAGCTCATCAGGATCGCGTTCTGGATGATGTAGCTCACCGCGAAGGAGGCGATCATCAGGGTCGGGGAGGAGGCGCGCCGCAGCGGGCGGAACACGAAGGCCTCGGTGAGCAGCGCCGCCGCCATGACGATCACGGCGATCGCCGGAATGACCAGGATGGGGAGCCAGGCGCCGATGAGCAGGTGGGCGGTGACATCCGCCGAGGGGACGATGAGCGCGTAGCACCCGATGGTGATCATGTCGCCATGGGCGAAGTTGATCAGCCGCAGGATGCCGAAGAGCAGGCCGATGCCGAGCGCCACGAGGGCGTAGATGCTGCCGAGCGCCAGCGCATCGATGAGGTTCTGGACGAAGTGGATCATGCCGCCGTCTCCACCGTCCGCGCCGCCCCGGAACCGAAGCCGAAATAGGCCTGCCTGATGAGGTCGCCGTCGCGCAGGTCCGTGGCCCGGCCCTCGAGCTGCATGCGGCCGCCCCGCAGCACGTAGATCCGGTCCGCGTGCTTGAGGATGCGGGTCGAGCTCTGCTCGTTGATGAGGAGGGTGAGGTTCTCGCGCCGGCGCAGGTCCAGCAGGGTGTCGTAGATCTGGTCGATCACCAGCGGGGCGAGGCCGAGCGAGGGTTCGTCGACGAGGAGCAGGCGCGGCCGCGTCATCACCGCCCGTGCCACCGCCAGCATCTGCTGTTCCCCGCCCGACAGGCGGCCGGCCGGGTAGGCGAGGCGCTCCTTCAGGCGCGGGAAGATGGTGAGCATCCGGTCCATGTCGGACAGGGCCGCGCGGCGGTCCTTCAGCATGAAGCTGCCGAGGCGCAGGTTCTCCTCGACCGTGAGAGTGCCGAAGATGTGGCGGCCCTCTGGCACGAGCGACACGTGCAGCCGCGCGATCTGCTCGGGCCGGCGCCCGAGAATGCTGGCTCCGGCGAGCCGGATGTCGCCCGCGGAGGGCACCACGCCGCCCGCGATCGCCGCGAGGGTGGTCGACTTGCCGGCCCCGTTGGGGCCGATGATGCAGACGACCTCGCCTTCGGCGACTTCGAGCGACACGCCGCGCAGGGCCTGCAGGTCGCCGTAGCGGACGTGGAGGTCCGCGACTTCGAGAAGCGTCCCCATGGTCAGGCCTCCAGGCCGAGGTAGGCCGCCATCACGGCCTCGTTGCGCTGGATGGCGTCCGGGCTGCCCTCCGCCAGGGTGCGGCCGCCATCGAGCACGAGGACGCGGTGCGAGATGCCCATCACGACCCGCATGTTGTGTTCGATCAGCAGCACGCCGCAGGTGAAGGTCGACGGGATCGCCGCCACCAGCACCATGAGGTCCTCGCATTCGGCGTCCGACATGCCGGCCGCGGGCTCGTCGAGCAGGACGAAGGCAGGCGACAGCACCATGGCGCGGGCGATGGAAAGCCGCCGCTGGTCCGTATAGGCGAGAGCGCCGGCCGGCAGCGCGGCCGCGCCGGCGAGCCCCACCCAGGCCAGCAGGTCGCGCGCATGGGCGGCCGCCGCGCGGCGGCCGAGGCCGAGGCCCACGCCCGCCACTTCGACGTTTTCGAGCACGCTCATCTCCTTGAACAGGCGGCCGGCCTGAAAGGTGCGGGCGACGCCGCGCTCGCGAAAGCGGACCGGCGTCCAGCCCGCGGTGGCGGCGCGGCCCACCAGCACGCGCCCGTCGGTCGGGGCCTGGAAGCCCGTCAGGCAGTTGACCAGCGTCGTCTTGCCGGCGCCGTTGGGGCCGATGAGGCCGAACACCTCGTGGCGCTGCACCGTGAGGCTCACGTCGGAGATGGCGGCGAGGCCCTGGAAGCGGACCGACAGGCGCTCCGCGGTCAGTTCCGAGGCGTTGGTATCGCCGGGATCGGCCCGGGGCACGGTCGCGGCGAGGCTCATGCGTCGGCTCCATCGATCGAGGGACGGGGCCGCCGGCCGGGCCGGCGGCTCGGGGGGCGGGCGCCTGCGGGTTCAGTTGCCCTTGAGGCGGTAGAGGACGGCGTCCGGAATCGTGTCGGAGATCTTCCACTCCTCCACCGGCGTCTCCTTGCCGTCGGCATAGGACATCACGAACATCGGCATGGCGGTCTGGACGTGGAGCTTCGGGGTAAAGGTGCGCGGCCCGAGGACGGTCGGCGCGTCGTGGTCCTTGTTGAGGATCGCCACGACGGCGGCGGCATCCGTCGTCTTGGCCTCCGTCACCGCCTTGGCCCACAGGTCCAGGAAGGCGTAGATCGGATAGGCATATTGGGTGGTGGGCGGCTTGCCGTATTTCTTGGCGAAGGCTGCGGCGATCTCGTTGACGGCCGGCCGCGGGTCGTCGACCGCCAGGGCCTGCGAGGGCAGGTAGAAGTCCTTGAGGCCGGGCGTCGAGTTCAGCCAGTAGGTGCCGTCCATGGCGGTGGCGCTGAAGATCGGCAGCGTGATGCCGGCGGCCCTGAGCTGGCGCACCGAGGAGGCGGCGCCGGGGTTGGTCGAGCACAGCATGACGTGGTCGACGCCATTGTTGCGGATGGCCTCGTCGAGCCGCGTGATCTGCGACGAGATCGTCGGGTCGAGGCCCTTGAACGTGTCCTGGCCCACCACGGTGCCGGTGTCGGCCTTGAACTGCCAGTTATAGCCGGCACAGACGGATTTGTTGTACTCGATCGTCTCGTCGACCAGCATGTAACCCTTCTTGAGGTTCTTCTTCTTGAAGCCCCAATCCGCCATGATGGCGCCTTCGAGCTGGCCGGCATTGTTGGCCGTGAACGACAGGGGGCCGACGCCCAGCACGCCGGCCTTCGGGTCCGAGGCGCCCATGAACACCGAAACGACGCCCGCCTTCTGGGCCTGGAGTGCCGCGGGTGCGCCGTAGTCGTAGTCCGCCGACACCAGGAGCAGCTTGGCGCCCTGCCCGATCATGTCCTGGCCGACCTTGGCGCCCTCGACACGGTCGGTCTTGGTGTCGCCCGACACCACCTTGATGGGCGCCCCCAGCAGGCCGCCCTTGGCGTTCTGCTGCTCGATCCAGAGCTGCGCCATCTTGGCGGCCTCGCCGTCATAGGCCTCCATCCAGCCCGAGAAGGCCACCGCCAGGCCGACCGTGATCCCGTCGGCCGCCGACGCCCGGCCGGCGCCTCCGACCGCCAGGGCCCCGCAGGCCAGTGCCATCGCCGCAGTCCTGATGCTCATCTCGTCCCTCCAGCCAATCCGGCCGCGGTTCGCGGCCACGTTGCGGGCCGCAGCCCGGCGCGGGCACGCGGCAAACCTTGTCCTGGCGCGGTGCACCGGCGGCGCCGCGGCGGACGATCGATGGATCGAAACGGACCCTCGGCATGGCCGCCCATCGCCGGGGCGGAGAACCGGGCGTCGCGCTCCCGTCGGGGGACCCACATCCGGACCGGCGGCGACAGCGACATCTGAGATCACAGTCGAGGTCGTCACCGCGCAGGAGACTACGGGTTCCAAGACCATCGTCAAGCATCGCACGCGCTCAAAGAAGAGCCACGAGGCTGATATTATCTGGGCACTCCGCACCTGTTCTCGGCAAGTCTCCACCGGCAGACGTCACTGTGATCTCACTCCGTGACTGGAGCGAGGACGCGGCGCGCCGTCGACGGCACGGACCATCCCGGGGTCGTCGGGGCCGCCGGTGGGCCGGCAGACCGGGTCCGCCCGGACAGGTCGCAGGCCCGTTCCGTCGCCGAAACTATAGAGCCCGCAGGCTTCACCTCTCTCGCAGTTGATGGTGACCGGCACGAAGCAATCCCCTTCCTCGGCGACGTCGAGGTTGGGTCGCGGCAGGTGCCGGGGTCAAATCGGATTTGCACCGGCGTCCGTATCGGCGAAATCGATGCGGTTCAGCCCGCCGAAGCGTAGGGCAGGACGCGCAGACCCGCCGGCGTCGGGGCTTCGCCCGAGGGACGGCGCTCGAAGAGCTCCATGCCAAACAGGGTTTCGCGCTGGCGGAACCAGGCGTTCAGGGCCGATCGCGGGACGCTGAACTCCACGGCGGCGCGGCTGACCTCGCCGGTCTTGGCCGCCGCTCGGACACAGAACCCTGTCTGAACGGGACGGACATGATCGGGCCCGGCTTCGATTTGGCCATATCGGCAAAATCGATGGCGCACTGCTGCATTTCCGATTTTTCGCGGACTGCCCGGTCGGCGGCTTCGCAGCCGGCGATCCGCTCCGGCGGGTGCTTGCGGTTCCGGGGTGGAGATCCAGTCCGAGGGGACGGATTCGCATCGTGACGGAGCCCGCGTCGTGTCGAGCGCGAGCGCCCGATGCCGGGGGCAGAGGCGGGCCGGCGAGACCCGCCGCCACCGCAGCCCGCAACCTATTCGGGCAGGCCGTCGCTCCTGACGCTGAGCCGGGCCTTGAGCAGTTGCGAGGCCCCGGCGAGCACGACAGTGCCGACGATGAACAGGAAGGCGGCCGCCGCGATGGCGGGACTGATGTTCTCGCGGATGGTCGAGAACATCTGGCGCGCCAGCGTCCGCTGGTTGGGACCCGCGACGAACAGCGTGAGCACGACTTCGTCGAGCGAGGTCGCGAAGGCAAAGACGGCGCCCGACACGATGCCGGGCAGTGCGAGCGGCAGCGTCACGCGGCGAAACACCTTGGCCGGCGCGGCCCCGAGGCTCATGGCGGCCCGTTCGACCCTGACATCGATGCCGTCCAGCGCGGCGGACACGTTCACGAGCACGAACGGGACGGCCAGCACCGTATGGGCGACGATCACGCCGAGATAGGTGTTGGCGAGGCCGAGTCTGACGAACAGGATCTGCATGCCGACACCCAGGACGACGGCCGGCACCACCATGGGCAGCAGGAACAACGTCCTGAACAGGCCCGAGAGCGGCAACCTGCGGCCGCGCAGGCCGAGCGCCGCCAGCGTGCCGAGCACGGTGGCGAGCGCGGTCGTGCCGGTGCCCACGACGAGGCTGTTGAGGATGGACCGGCGCCAGGCGTCGGCCGTGAGGAGCTCATCGAACCAGCGCGTCGACACGGAGGGGATCGGGTAGTTGAGAAAGCTGCTGGAGGTGAACCCCAGCGGCAGGATCGCCACCAGCGGCGCGAGCAGGAACGTGACCGCCGCGGCGCCGAAGACGACCTGGATGAGCTTGAGCATGGTCAGGTCCTCGGCGCCGGCTCGGCCGAGAGGTGGTCGTAGACGGCGTAGAGCGCGACCGTGACGACGAGGAGCACGAGGCCGAGGGCGCCCGCCATGCCCCAGTTGGCGGATTCGGTGGCGTAGAACGCGATGACCGAGCTGATCATCTGGTCCTTCGGTCCCCCGATGAGAGCCGGCGTGATGTAGTATCCGATCGCCGCCATGAAGACGAGGAGCGCTCCCGAGACGACCCCCTTCATGGCGAGCGGCAGCAGCACGCGCAGGAAGGCCCGCAGGGGATGCGCGCCCAGCGAGGCGGCGGCCGGCATGAGGTTGCGGGGGATGCCGATGAGCACGCTGAAGATCGGCAGAACCATGAACGGCAGCAGCACATGCGTCATGGCGATCATGACCCCGGTCCGGTTGAAGATCATCGGGACCGGGCCGTCGATGAGGTGGAGCGCCGTCAGCGCGGCGTTGATGGGGCCGTTGTCCTGCAGCAGGATGAACCAGGCGGCCGTGCGGACGAGGAGGGAGGTCCAGAGCGGCAGCAGCACCGCGGCGAGCAGCACCTGGCGCTGCCATCCCGTCTGCGAGGCGGCCAGCATGGCGTAGGGCAGGCCCAGCAGCACGCACAAGGCCGTGACCGTCGCGGCCATGACGAAGGTGCGCAGCATGATGGCCCGGTTCGCGGAGGCGTCGGGCGGCAGGACCGCGACGCTGCCCCCGGCGTCCCGCGTCATGTCGAGTGCGGCGAGCAGGTTCCTGTCCGTATAGGACGAGGCGGCGGCCTCGGCGAGCGCCCGCCAATAGGCGACGTCTCGCCAGCGGTGGTCGACGCCATCGAGGTCGACCGCGCCCTCATCGTCCTTGGCCGCCGAGACCGTCTTGCCGATGAGGGTGCGGAAGCCCGCCTGGGCGCTGTTGAGGCGCCGCACGACGTCGCCGAGCACCTGATCGTCGTCGAGGTGGCGCAGGTCCTCGACGAGGGCCGTGCGCATCGCGTCGGGCGGGTCCGACCGGCGATCCCAGCCAGCGCTCGCCGCCGCGGTGCGCGGCAGGGCCTGACGCACCGCGGGATCCGACACCGATTCTCCCATCATCGAGGCCAGCGGCCACACGAAGAAGAGGACGATGAACAGGAGCAGCGGCAGCACCAGCACCGTCGCGGCGGCGTGGCGGCGCAGGTCGGCGCGGGTCATCTCGGCATGACCCAGCAGTCCACCGGCGAGAAGGACCCGGTCGTCTCGGTGCCGGCCGCCAATGCCTCGGCCGACCGGTCCGCCTTGACGACGAGGCGCCCGACGTCCTCGCCCAGGACGACCCGCAGATGGTCGCCGTGATAGACGCTGTCGACCACGGTCGAGCGGAACGCGTTGGCATTCGCGGCGGCCGGGCCCAGCTGCACGCGTTCGGGCCGGATCGACACGATGACGGGCTGCGCGGGGCGCATCGCCGGGCCGACCGGCACGACGATCCGCCACCCGCCGGTCTGCAGCGCGATCGTCGCCAGCCCGTCCGCCACGCTCTCGATCACGCCGTCGACGAGGTTCGATTCGCCGATGAACTCGGCCACGAACCGCGTCGTGGGCCTGTCGTAGATCTCCGCCGGCGTGCCGATCTGCTCGATCCTGCCGTTGTTGAAGACCGCGATCCGGTCCGACATGGTGAGGGCCTCGGTCTGGTCGTGGGTGACGAACACGATGGTGAGCCCGAGCCGGCGATGGAGCGCCCGGATATCGAGCTGCATCTGGCTCCTCAGGTTCTTGTCGAGAGCGCCGAGCGGCTCGTCCATCAGGACCACGCCGGGCTCGAAGACCAGGGCGCGGGCGAGGGCCACCCGCTGCTGCTGGCCGCCCGACAGCTGGGACGGGCGGCGGTCCTTGAACCTGCCGAGCTGGACCATGTCGAGTGCGCGCTTGACCTTGCCGGCGATCTCCCCTTTCGACACTCCGCGCATCTCCAGCGGGAAGGCCACGTTGCGGGCGACCGACATGTGGGGGAACAGCGCGTAGTTCTGGAACACCACCCCCATGTTGCGCCGATGCGGCGGCAGATGCTCGATGCGGCTGCCGTCCACCCACACGCATCCCCTCGTCGGCGCCTCGAAGCCGGCGAGCAGCATGAGCAGCGTGGTCTTGCCCGACCCCGACGGCCCGAGCAGGCTGACGAACTCGCCCTTCGCGATGTCGAGGTCGAGGTCCTCGACCACCGTCAGGGCACCGAAAGACTTCGTGACCTTGTCGAACCGGATGTAGGGCGATGGTGCCGTCATGGTCGCGTCCTGAGCGTCGGCTCGCGCCGCCGCCGACCCGTCGGGTCTCGTCGGGAGTGCCGCGCCGCCCCATACGAGCGGCGCGGCCGGCGGGGCGGCCTACTTCGCCAGCCAGGCATTGAAGCGCTTCGTCAGCGCCTCGGAATTGTCCACCCAGAAGTCGACGTCGAGCGGGATCGCGTCGGCGAGGTTGGCGGGCGCCGTCGGCAGGTCACCCTGAAGGTCGGCCGGCACCATCTTGGCGGCCTCCTTGTTGGGCAGGCCGTAGGCGATGTATTGCGGCAGCTTCACCTGGTTGTCGGGCTTGCTGGCGAAGGTGATGAAGTCCATCGCCTCCTTCTTGTTGTCGCTGCCCTTGAGCACGACCCAACTGTCGACCGCGTAGACACTGCCCGGCCACACCATCTTGAAGTGCTTGCCCTCGGTCTTGTCGATGGCGCTGATCCGCCCGTTGTAGGCGGCGGTCATCACGACGTCGCCCGACGAGAGGAGCTGCAGCGGCTGGGCACCGGCATCCCACCACACGAGGTTGGGCCGCAACGCATCGAGCTTGGCGAAGGCCCGGTCGACGCCGGCCGGGGTGCGCAGGGTCTCGTAGAGCTTGGCGGCCGGCACGCCATCGGCCAGCAGCGCGAATTCGAGGGCGTATTTGGGCCCGCGCCGCAGGCCGCGCTTGCCCGGGAACTTCGCCACGTCCCAGAAATCGGCCCAGGAGGCCGGCGCGGTCTTCAGCTTGTCGGCATCGTAGGAGAGGCCCGTGCTCCACACGATCGCCCCGACGCCGCACGGGCTCACGGCCGCCGGCAGGAAAGCGGACTTGCCGCCGAGCGCGGTCCAGTCGAGCTTCTCGTACAGACCGTCGGCGCAGCCCAGCGCCAGTTCCTCGGCCTCGACCTGCACGGCATCCCAGTTGGGCGCTCCCGCCTTGACCTTGGCGGTGAGGACGCCGACGCCGCCGTCCCAGCTCTCGTCGAGCACCGGCTTGCCGGTCGCCTTGGCGAAGGGCTCGAAGTAGATCTTCTTCTGCGCATCCTGGTAGTTGCCGCCCCACGACACCACCGTGAGATCCCGGGCCTCCGCGCTTCGCCCCGCCAGTGTCAGGCTCGCCAGTACGGCCGCGGCGATCATTGTCGACGTCGCTCTCATCGTTCCTCTCCCTCGGCTGGATGCCTCCGGAATGGAAGCACGATCCAGGCCGCGAAACCTTCCACCGGTTGAGCGATGGTCACGATTCTGACCAGCATCAATAGGTCGGTGGCGTGATGGCGCTGACGATCTCGCTGGTCTCGCCGGCCACGTTGCGGAACCGGTGGTCAAGCCGGCTGTCGAAGTAATAGGCGTCGCCGACGCCCAGCACCCGGACCCTCCCGCCGACCGTGAGCTCGACCGCGCCACGGGTCACGATCCCGGCCTCCTGGGCGGCGTGGGAGAAGGCGTCGCCCGTGTCGGCCCCGACCGCATAGGTCTCCTTGAGCATCAGGAGCTGGCGGTTCGGATGGTTCACGCCGATCATCCTGTACGAGATGGCGGACGCCTTGCCGATCTCGACGAGGTCGGCCGCGCCGTAGAAGGGCGAATAGGCCATCGTGGACTGCAGGTCCGAGAAGAACCCCGGCAGGGTGGTGCCGAGCGCGTCCAGGATGGCGCTCAGCGTGTCGACGGACGGGCTCATCTTGTCGCGCTCGATCTGCGAGATCGCCGAATGCGAGATGCCGGAGCGGCTCGCGACCTCGCGGATGCCGAGCGCCCGGCGACGCCGGAGCTCCTTCAGTTTGGCACCTACGTTCGGCATCGATCGTCGTCCCTCTCGCCGCGGCATCATGGACCCAACCCCGCGGCGGTGCCAACTCGCGCGCGGCGTCGCGGGACGTGTCGCCTGTGGTCAGTATCCTGTACGGCAGGGTTTCGCGCGGTTGTGCGCCCTCCGCGCTTCTCCGAAGGTCGGCCTGGTTCCTCGGCCGGCCTCCACGACGACCGGGCCCCGGCGGGCCGACGATCCTTCGGAGTTGCCATGACGTTCCTCGTCGACCGCGTTTCGAGCAGCGCCCGCACCCTTCCCGATCTCGACGGGCGCGGGCTCACCATCGTGTCGAGCGCGGGGCCCTACCTCTTCGGGGACGACGGGAAGCGCTACGTCGACACCGCGATGGGCTTCGGCGGGACCATGCTGGGCCACGCCAACCCCGCCGTCGTGGCGGCGGCGACGCAGGCGATCCGCAACGGCAGCCTGCCGGCGTTCAGCCACCCGGGTGAGGAGCGCGCGGCCGCCGCCCTGGCGCGGCGGCTCGCCCCGCTCGAGCGGACCATCTTCACCAATTCGGGCAGCGAGGCCGTCCACCTCGCGGCCCGCATCGCCCGCACCGTCACGGGGCGCAAGCGGGTCGCCAAGATGGCGGCCGGCTTCGACGGCTGGCTCGACGACATCGCCTTCGGCAACGTGGCCACGCCGGAAGCCGGGTTCCACGACCAGCACCGCCCCACGACCGACCGGACCACGCTGCTCCGCTTCAACGACTTCGCCGACGTCGAGCGGCTCTTCGCCGAGAACGACGACATCGCCGCCGTCCTCTACGAGCCGGTGCTCGCCAATGCCGCCTGCATCATGCCGGCCGAGGGTTTCCTGGCGCATGTCGAGGAGGTCGCCCGCCGGAACGGCGCGCTGCTGATCGCCGACGAGGTGCTCATGGGCTTCCGGTTGCGGGCGGGGCTGTCGAGCCATCATTTCGGGCTCGACCCCGACATCGCCACCATCGGCAAGGCGATGGGAAGCGGCATTCCGGTGTCGGCGGTGGTCGGCAAGACCGACATCATGGACGCCTATCAGGACGCCAAGGGGCTCAGGGGCGGAACCTTCAGCGGCAACCCCATCGCCTGCGCGGCCGTCGAGGCCACCCTGCCGCAGCTCGACACCATGGATTATGCCGCGTTGCGCGAGGCGGGCGATGGCCTTCGGGCCTTCATCGAGCGGAGCTTCGGGGCGTGGGGCATCCCGGTCACGACGAGCGGCTACGGCAACGTGTTCGGCATCTGGTTCTCGCCGACGGCGCCAGCCGATTACGACGCGGCGCACGGGATCGCCGACCCCGACAGATCGCGAAGGCTCCACCTCGCCCTGCGCCGGCGCGACGTCCTCGTCATGCCCTCGCCCTACGGCCGCCTCTACACGACCTTCGCCCACGACGCGGAAGCGCTCGGTCTCCTGCACGAGGCTTTCGCGGCGGCGGCCGAAGCCATGGGCTCGGACCGGGACGCGGCATCGCTCCCCTCCGGCGCCTGACGGAGCCGTCGCGGGGAGCGGCGCGGGTGCGCAGCAAGGGAGGCCAGGCCTTGACGATCGTGACCGGCACCACGCGGATCTGGGGCATCCTCGCCGACCCGATCCACCACGTGCAGACCCCGCAGGCGCTGAACGCGCTGATGGGCGAGCGAGGGATCGACGGCATCATGGTGCCGATGCATGTCGGCGCGGACGGCCTGCCGGCCTTCGTGGCCGGCCTCCGTCGGATGAGGAACCTCGAGGGCTTCATCGTCACGGTCCCGCACAAGGGCGCGATGGCGGCGCTCTGCGACGACGTCAGCGTGGCGGGTCGGCAGAGCCACGCCGTGAACGCGGTGCGGCGCAGGCCGGACGGGTCGCTGTGGGGAACGATGCTCGACGGCGAGGGCTTCCTGGCCGGGCTCCGCGTCGGCGGGATCGACCCGCGGGGCCGGTCGGTCTATCTGGCCGGCGCCGGTGGCGGCGCCCATGCGGTCGCCTTCGCGCTGGCGCGCGCCGGTGTCGCCCGCCTGACGGTGTACAATCGCACCGCGGCGCGCGCCGAGGCCCTGGTGGCCCGTGTCGGCGAGGATCACCCGGGGCTCGTGGTTTCGGCCGGCGGCGTGGACCCTTCGGGGCACGACCTTCTCGTCAATGCGACGTCGCTCGGCCTCGACGCCGGCGACCCGCTGCCGTTTTCCGTGTCGGGCCTCGGTCCCGGCCAGATCGTCGCCGACATCATCATGCAGCCGGAGGTCACGCCGCTGCTGGCCGCCGCGGCGGCGCGCGGAGCACGCACGCATCCCGGCCGGCCCATGCTCGCCGGCCAGATCGAACTGATGGCGGCGTTCCTCGGCATGACGCCGGCGGCGGTACCGGAACCCGCCCAGCGCCCGTGACCGCGCCCGCACGTCGGACTTGGCGTGTGCCGGCCACGGCACGACACACGCTGGAACGGCTGGACCGGCACACCGGCGCGCCGTGTGCTCGCCTCGCAGTCTCCCGTGACGGGCCGCGCGGGGAGCGTCTCCCTTTCCCCCCACCCTGCTCTGGCCGGACCGCCCCATGGAACAGTTCGACTACGTGATCGTCGGCGGCGGCACGGCGGGCTGCGTCCTGGCCAACAGGCTCAGCGCCGACCCCGACCGACGCGTGCTGCTCCTCGAGGCGGGCGGCGAGGACAAGGGGTTCTGGATCGGCATCCCGGCCGGGTTCGGCAAGCTCCTGACCGACACCCGCTTCAACTGGCGCTTCGCGACCGAACCCGAGGAGAACGTGAACGGACGGACCATCGTCGTCCCCCGCGGCAAGGGCCTCGGGGGCTCGACCCTCATCAACGGCATGATCTTCGTCCGCGGGCAGCCGATGGACTTCGACGGCTGGGCGCAGCGGGGGAACATCGGCTGGGGGTTCGACGACGTCCTGCCCTACTTCCGGCGGCTCGAGCGGTTCGAGGACGGTGCGAGCGAGATGCGGGGCGGCGAGGGCCCGCTCGACGTGGTCCGGGTCGGCGAGCGGCACGCGCTGTCGGACGCCTTCATCGCCGCCGCGCGGCAGGCCGGTTTCCCGGCCAACCCGGACTACAACGGCACCGACCAGGAAGGTTTCGGCTACTACCAGGTCAACCAGCGCAGAGGGCGTCGCTGGAGCGCCGCGGCGGCCTACCTGCGACCCGTCCGCAGCCGCCCGAACCTCGACGTCCGGACCGACGCGCACGTGACCGGGCTCGTCATGGCGGACCGGCGCGTCACCGGGGTCGCCTACCGGCGGGGCGGCACCGAACAGGTCGTCGCCGCCGGAGAGGTCATCATGGCGGCGGGTGCCGTTCAGACGCCGCACATCCTCGAACTCTCCGGCATCGGCGACCCTGCGACGCTGGCTGCGGCCGGCGTCGGCGTGCGGCACGCCCTGCGCGGCGTCGGCAACAACTACCGCGACCACTTCGCGACGCGCCTCAATTGGCGCGTGAACCAGCCCATCACGCTGAACGAACTGACCCGGGGCTGGCGGCTCGCCCAGGCCGTCGCCCAATATGCGTTCACGCGGCGTGGCATCCTGTCGCTCGGCACCGGGCTCGCCCACGGTTTCGTGCGCACGCATCCGAGCCTGGCTTCTCCCGACGTCCAGTACTTCTTCATGCACGCCAGCTACGCCAATGCCGGCGACCGCAAGCTCGACCGGGCCCCCGGGATGACCATCGGTGTCACCCAGCTCAGGCCCGAATCACGCGGCTCGATCCACCTGCGCTCCCCGGATCCGCTGCAGCCGCCCGCGATCCGCCCGAACTTCCTGTCCGTTTCGCTGGACCAGCAGACGCTCATAGCCGGCATGCGGATCGCGCGCGACATCGTCGGACGACCCGCGATGACGCCCTATGTCGCGCATGAGACGAGCCCCGGCCCGGATGTCCGGGACGACGCGGACTGGCTGTCCTTCGCGCGGCGGAACGGCCAGACCATCTACCATCCCGTCGGGACCTGCAGCATGGGCCAGGATGCCGATGCGGTGGTGGACGCGCGGCTGCGCGTGCACGGCCTGGGTGGCCTTCGCGTGATCGACGCCTCGGTGATGCCGACACAGGTTTCCGGCAACACCCAGGCCGCGGTTCTGATGATCGCCGAGAAGGGCGCCGATCTCGTTCGGGACGATCGCCGCCGGTGAGGCCGTGCCACCGTCGCGGAGCGCGCGGGCGGACCGAGACGCGGGGACGGTCGCCGCAGGCGCCGCATGGCGACGCTCCGGAGGGTCCGTTCAGTATCTGCTGCGTTGCTTGCTGCCGGTGGAGATGTCGAACGGCTGCGGCCCGTGGTTCGCCACGCGATCGAAGGACGTATCGCCCGTTAGGGCGCTATGTGCCGACGCCGATGCCGCTCGGCCGTCACGCCGGCAGGACCACGACCTTGGTCTTGACCGGTGTCCGCGCGTAGAGGTGGATCATGTCCTGGCTGAGCAGGCCGACACAGCCGCTCGTGACGCCCGTGCCGATCGTCTCCGGCGCGCTGCTGGCATAGATCGTGTAGAGCGTATAGGCGCCGTTCTGGTAGAGGTGCAGGGTGCGGGCGCCGAGCGGGTTGTCGAGACCGCCCGGCATGCCGCGGGCGTATTTGGCGGCCTCGGGCTGACGCTGGATCATCTCTTTCGGCGGGGTCCAGGTCGCCCATTCCGACTTGCGGCCGACATAGGCGTCGCCGTTCCACAGGAAACCGCTTCGGCCCACGTTGGCGCCGTAGCGCGTGGCGGCCCCATCGCCCTCGATGCGGTAGACATAGAAATGGCCGGGATCGACGATGATGGTTCCGGGCGCCTCCTTGGACTCGTACTGGACCGTGCGGCGGTAGTACTTCGGATCGACCTTGCTGATGTCGACCGCCGGGATCGGGAACTTCTCGTCGGGCATCGGCCCGTAGGCCTTCGCCGCTTCGGCGAGGAACAGGTCGTCGGATGTCGCGCAACCCGCCAGCCCGAGCGCACCCAGCCCGACCGCCGAGCCGACCAGAAACGTCCGGCGGTCGAGCACCCCGGCCCGGCGCCCGGACCGAGCGATGTCCCGGGCCTCGACAGTCTCACCGTCCCTGATCATGATCGTCCGCCCCATGTCCGGCGGCCGGAGGGGAGGACATCTCGCCTTCACCCGTCGTCCGGCCTGCCCGACCGAGATAACCGGTGCCCGCCGCGACTGGCAAGGAGGCTTTGGGGTGGGCGGCGGCCGGGCCGCCGTCCTTCGGCCTCGTCCCCGGGCCTTGTGACCCTCCGTCGGGACAACCTCGCCGGCTGTCGTGGGTGATCCCGATGCGCTATCGCTGTCGGATGGATCTCGCCGGATTCGATCTGAACCTGCTCAAGGCGTTCGACGCGCTCTATGCCGAACGTCACGTCACCCATGCGGGGCAGCGCATCGGCCTCAGCCAATCGGCGATGAGCGGCGCGCTCACCCGCCTGCGCGAGGTGTTCGGGGACGAGCTGTTCGTCCGTTCGCCGACCGGCATGCAACCGACACCGCGCGCCGACGACCTCGCCGGCCCCGTGTCGGCGGCGCTCCGGCTCGTGCGGGAGGTGTTGCAGGCGGAGACGTTCGATCCCGCGGCGGCCGATCGTACCGTCACGGTCGCGATGAGCGACTATGCCGCTTTCGTGCTCCTGCCCCCGCTGCTGGCGCGGCTCGCGGCCGAGGCGCCCCGCCTCGATGTGCGGGTGCGCGGGATCTTCGGGCGGGCCGAAGCGCTCGACCTGCTCGACGACGGCGAAGCGAACCTCGCGGTCGGCTTCCCGGTCGAGGCGTCGGCTCGCATCCTGGTCCACCCCCTGCTCCACGAAGGGTTCGCCTGCATCGCGCGCCGTGGCCATCCGGCCTTCGCCCAAGGCGCAGGACTCGAGGCCTTCGCCGCCGCTCCGCATCTCCTCGTCTCGCCCGAAGGCGACCGCGTCGGCCTCGTCGACCAGAAGCTGGCCGCGCTCGGCCTCGAGCGCCGCGTCGTCCTCAGCCTGCCGCAGTTCCTGGTCGCGCCCTTCGTGGTCGCCGACACCGACCTCGTGGCGACGCTGGCCGCGCGGGTCGCCCGGCGGTTCGCCGCCGCCGACCTCGGCCTCGCCGTGCACGAGCCGCCGATCGCCCTCCCCACCTGGCCGCTCTCGATGATGTGGCATCGCCGGGTGAACGACCACCCCGCCACGCTCTGGCTGCGCCACCGTATCGCCGAGGTCGCGGCCCTGGCCTGACACCATGCGCGGCGGCGATGACGCCACATCACATCTGGCGATTTCCCCTCGCCCGGCCACCCTGCTCCTGTGCGGCGGGACGGACACGGACGGAGGTTGACCATGCGGATCCTGGTGACGGGTGCGACGGGCTTGATCGGCGGGGCGGTCGCCCGCCGTCTGGCGGCGGCGGGGCACGGTATCGTGGGGCTGGCGCGGTCGGACGCCAGCGCCGCCACGCTCGCCGGCCGGGGCTACACGGCGGTCCGCGGCGACCTCGCCGACGCGGCCGGCCTGGCCGAAGCCGCCCGGGGCGTCGACGCGGTCGTGCACGCCGCCTCGCCGGGCGATGGGACCATGGCGGCTTACGACCAGGCGGCGACAGGCGCGATCGTCGAGGCGCTGCGCGGGACGGCCAAGCGCTTCGTCTATACGAGCGGCTGCCTGCTCTATGGAGCGACCGGCGACACGGCCGCGACCGAGGACGCCCCGCTGCGTCCCCTCGACCTCGTGCGCTTCCGCCAGGCACTCGAAGGTGAGGTCCTGGCTGCCGCGGCCGATGGTGTCCACAGTATCGTGATCCGGCCGGGTTGGGTCTACGGCAACCGCGGCGGGACCGCGATGATGATGTACGGCTCGGCCCGGCAGCATGGCGCGGCGCGCTACGTCGGCGACGGGACGAACCGCTGGACGACGGTCCATGCCGACGATCTGGCGGACCTCTACGGGCTCGCGCTCGACCGGGCGCCCGCGGCCTCGATCTTCAACGGCACCCATGGTGCCGCCATCCCGCTCGTCGAGATCGCGCGTGCCGCGAGCGAGGGCGCCGGCGCCGGAGGCCGGGTGGCGGCGTGGCCGCTCGACGACGCCCGGCAGGTGCTCGGGGGCTTCGCGGACGCCATCGCCTGCGACCAGGTGATCTCGGGCGCGCTGGCCGGGCGCGAGCTCGGATGGCGGCCGTCGCGGCACGCGATCGTCGACGAACTGCGCTCCTACGCCCCGGCCGCCGCGTGACGCCGGCCCAACGCCCGCTGGACGGGTGCGATGCCCCGAAGGAGGCCGATCATGCTGCATGACGTCGTCGTCTGGCTGCTCGTCGTCGCGTTCCTCGGCGCCGGGCTGTTCAATGCGGTCGGTCCGCGCGCCGTGCGGGATGACTTCGTCCGGTGGGGCTATCCGCCGTGGTGGTGCCGCGTGACGGGCGGCCTGGAGATCGTCGGCGCGGCGCTGATCGCCCTGCCGGCCACCCGCGGCGCAGGTCTGGCGCTCGGCGCCGTCATCGTCGCGGCCGCCATCGTGACGGTGCTGCGCCGCCGGGAGTTCTCGCATGCCGTGCCGCTCGGCGTGTTCGTCGCGCTGCTGGTGCTGACGGCGACGTCCTGAACCACCGATCCGGCGCGATGCCGGGCCGCAGCAGGACAGCCGAAGCGACCGGCGTCTCGGGCGAACCGCCTGCAGGCGCGGCTCACAAGACCGTCTCCGGCCGGCCGCGCCTCTGGGTCAGGTCGGCTGCCAAAGCCGCGGCGAGCCGACGACAGCTCAGAAAACGCTATCCAAGTCTGTCGCGATGCGGTCGAATGCCGTCCTCGATACCGCGGGAGGGCATACGATGTTCGGTCGCAGGCACCGATTGGTCGAGGTCTCATCCCGCGCTCATGCGCCGGCGGCATCGCCCGGCGGGCGAGCGCCCCTGTGGCGCGGCGCCCGAGCCGGAGCGGCCCTGGCGCTCGCGGTCGTCGGCGGGCCGCCCATGGCCGATGCCGTGGCGCAGGACGCGCCCCCGCCCGCCGTGTCGGTGGCCAGACCCGTCGTGAAGGAGATCGTGGAACGCGACGACTTCATCGGGCGGTTCGAGGCGGTCGACACCGTCGACCTCAGGGCGCGCGTGTCGGGCTATCTGGCCCAGATCCACTTCGCCGACGGCGCCCTCGTCAAGGCCGGAGACCTGCTCTTCACCATCGACCAGCGGCCCTACAAGGCGGCGCTCGACGATGCCGAGGCGAGCGTCGCCTCCGCCCAGGCCAGCGTCGACTTTTCCGCCGGGGACCTCGAGCGCGCCGACGCGCTGCTCAGGTCCGGCAACATCACCGGTCAGGTGGCCGACCAGCGGCGCCAGTCCGCCATCGCGTCGCGCGCCAGCCTGGACCGGGCCCGCGCCGCCCTGGTCCGGGCCAAGCTCGACATGGAATTCACCGAGATCCGCGCCCCCATCTCGGGGCGCATCTCGCGGCGGCTGGTCTCGATCGGCAACCTCATCAACGCCAACGACACGCTGCTCAGCACCATCGTGTCACTCGACCCGATCCAGTTCTACTTCGACGCCGACGAGCGGTCGTTCCTGGACTACCTCGGAGGCCTCGTTCCCGGTGCCTCCTCGGCCAAGGGCGGCTCCCGCGACGTCGTCGTCGCCCTGACCGGCGAGGCCGAGCCGACCCACAAGGGGCATATCGACTTCGTCGACGTGCGGCTCGACCAGGCGAGCGGGACCATGCGGGGCCGCGCCCTCTTCGACAACAAGGACCTGTCGCTGACGCCGGGCCTCTTCGGGCGCATCAGCATCGCGGGCGGCAAGGCCTACAAGGGAATCCTGATCCCCGACGAGGCGCTCGGCACGGACCAGGACCGCCGCATCGTCTACGTCGTCGGCGCTGACAACAAGGTCGCCTCCAAGGTCGTCCGTCCCGGTCCTCGCATCGACGGCTATCGCGTGATCCGGGAAGGTCTCAAGGGCGACGAGACGATCGTCATCAACGGGCTCATGCGCGTGCGCCCCGGCATCGAGGTCCAACCGAAGATGACCGAGCTGCCGCCGTCGCGCCCGCCGGCCGGCGGCTAGAGCAGTCTCGGCTGTCCCGGACTCGCATGTGCGAGTCGAGGCCGATAGACTGCTCTCGACTTCGAGCTGGAGCGCATTCGCCGGAGGCGAAAGCGCCCCAGAGCCCGCTGCCGCTCGCCTTCGGCTCGCGTCACCAGGTCCCGGGAGTTGGTTCAACGGGCATCTTTACGCGATCATGTGACCCAGCCTGATCGCGACCTGCTCCAGGAGGCGCTTCGTGAAGTTCTCCCATGCCTTCATCGAACGGCCGATCTTCGCGACCGTGCTGGCCGTGGTCCTCGTCATCGTCGGCGGCATCGCCTATTTCGGCCTGCCGATCGCGCAATATCCGGAGATCGCGCCGCCCACCATCGTCGTGCGGGCCAGCTACCCCGGGGCCGACGCCAAGACGGTGGCGGCGACGGTGGCGACGCCCATCGAGCAGGAGATCAACGGCGTCGAGAACATGATCTACATGTCGTCCTACTCGACGGGCGACGGCAACGTCTCGATCACGGTGACGTTCAAGCTCGGCACCAACCTCGATACCGCGCAGGTCCTGACCCAGAACCGCGTCGCCATCGCGACGCCCCGCCTGCCCGACGAGGTCAAGCGCCTCGGCGTCACGACGCTGAAATCCTCGCCCGACCTGATGATGGTCGTGCACATGCTCTCGCCCGACAACACCTTCGACCAGCTCTACGTGTCCAACTACGCGCGCAACAACGTGCGGGACGAGTTGCTGCGTCTGAATGGCGTCGGCGACCTCACGATCTTCGGCGAGCGGCAGTATTCGCTGCGCATCTGGCTCGATCCGGACAAGCTGTCGGCCTTCGGCATGACGTCCGGCGACGTGGTGAAGGCCATCCAGGAGCAGAACGTCCAGGTCTCGGGCGGTGCGCTCGGCCAGGAGCCCGTCAACAAGGGTTCCGCCTTCCAGCTGACCGTCACCACACAGGGGCGCTTCAACGATCCGCGGCAGTTCAGGGGGATCATCGTGCGTTCGACGCCCGACGGCAGGCTCGTGCGCGTCCAGGACGTGGCGCGCGTCGAACTCGGCGCGCAGGACTATTTCACCAATTCCTACCTCGACGGCAAGCCGGCGGTGGCGCTGGCCATCTTCCAGCGCCCGGCCACCAACGCGCTCGACACGGCCGGCGAGATCATCGCCACGATGAACAGGCTGAAGCAGAACTTCCCGCCCGGGCTCGACTTCCAGATCGTGTACAACCCGACCGACTTCATCCGGGAATCGGTGCGCGAGGTCTACAAAACGCTGTTCGAAGCGGTGATCCTGGTGGTGATCGTCGTCATCGTCTTCCTGCAGAGCTGGCGCACCGCCATCATCCCGATCATCGCCATCCCGGTGTCGCTCATCGGCACGTTCGCCGCCATGACGGCGCTCGGCTTCTCGCTGAACACGCTCACGCTGTTCGGCCTCGTGCTGGCCATCGGCATCGTGGTCGACGACGCCATCGTCGTGGTGGAGAACGTCGAGCACAATATCGAGGCCGGCATGCTGCCCCGGGACGCGGCCCACAAGACCATGGACGATGTGGGCGGGGCCCTGGTGGCGATCGCCCTGGTCCTGGTCGCCGTCTTCGTGCCGACCGCCTTCATCCCCGGCATCTCGGGCCAGTTCTACCGCCAGTTCGCCCTCACGATCGCGGTGTCGACCGTGATCTCCGCCTTCACGTCGCTGACGCTGTCGCCGGCGCTCGCCGCCATCCTGTTGCGGCCGAAGCGCGAAGAGGCCCACCGCCGGAACGTGGTCTCGCGCCTCTTCGCTGCCCTGGCGGGCGGCTTCAACCGGGGTTTCGACCACACGTCCAACGGCTATGCGCGGACCGTCGGGGTCGTGGTCCGGCGCAAGGCCATCGTCCTGCCCGTCTATGTCGGGCTGCTGGCCGGGACGGTCTGGGCCTCGCACCACGTGCCGAGCGGCTTCATTCCGGCGCTCGACCAGGGCTATGCGATCGTGATCGTGCAGCTTCCCGACGGCGCGTCGCTGTCACGCACCGATGCCGTGGTGCGCAAGGTCTCCGACATCGCCCGGGACACGCCCGGCGCGCTGCACGCCGTGGCCTTCGCCGGCTTCTCCGCCTCGACCTTCACCAATGCCACCAACGCGGCCGCGATCTTCGTGCCCTTCCAACCCTTCGAGGACCGGCTGAAGGCCGGCCAGACCAGCGCATCCATCATCAAGGACCTCTACGGCCGCATGCAGGTGCTGGAGGAGGCCTTCATCATCGTCGTGGCGCCGCCCCCGGTCCGGGGCATCGGCAGCACGGGCGGCTTCAGGCTGCAGCTCCAGGAGAAGATCGGCGCCGACGTCGGGCGCGTGCTCGCCTCCGCCTACGAGCTGATGGGCAAGGCGCGCTCCGATCCCAAGCTCGCCGGCGTCTACACGACGTTCTCGAACGGTTCGCCGCAGATCTATCTCGCGGTCGACCGGCAGAAGGCGCAGGTGCTGAACGTGCCGATCGCCAACATCTTCGAAACGCTGCAGAACAACCTCGGCACCGCCTATGTGAACGACTTCAACACCTTCGGGCGCGTGTACCAGGTGCGGGCCCAGGCCGACCAGCGCTTCCGCCTCGACGAGGACGACATCAGCCGGCTCAAGGTGCGGTCCGCCAACGGCGCCCTGGTGCCGCTCGGCACGCTGGCGGAAGTGCAGTTCGTCAGCGGCGCCGACCTGATCCAGCGCTACAACATGTACACGTCCGTGCCGCTCCAGGGCGGACCGGCGCCGGGCATATCGTCGGGCGAGGCGCTGGACGAGATGGAAAGGCTCGCCAGAGCGACGCTGCCGGCCGGCATGGACACGCAATGGACCGACCTCGCCTTCCAGGAGCGCGCGACCGGCTCGACGGCCGGCTACATCTTCGGCCTGTCGGTGCTGTTCGTGTTCCTCGTGCTCGCCGCGCAATACGAGAGCTGGACGCTGCCGCTGGCCATCATCCTCATCGTGCCGATGAGCGTGCTCTCGGCGCTCGTCGGCGTCATGATCCGCGGCCAGGACAACAACATCCTGACCCAGATCGGCCTCGTGGTCCTGGTCGGCCTCGCGGCCAAGAACGCGATCCTCATCGTCGAATTCGCGCGCGACGCCGAGGTCCGGGACGGCAAGGGCCCTGTCCCGGCCGTGATCGAGGCCTGCCGGCTGCGCCTGCGGCCCATCCTGATGACGGCCTTCGCCTTCATCCTCGGCGTGGTCCCGCTCGCGGTCGCGACCGGGCCGGGAGCCGAGATGCGCCAGGCGCTCGGCACCGCGGTCTTCTTCGGCATGCTCGGCGTCACCTTCTTCGGGCTGTTCCTCACGCCGGTGTTCTACGTGGCGATCCGCCTGCTGGTCCTGAGGTTCGCCCCCTCGCCGGCCAGGACGGCGACGGCGCAGCAGGACGCGCCGCTCGCAGCGGAATAGGCCCGTCACTCCTCGATGAGGCCGCGGATCTTGACGGCGAGGTCGTCCATGGCGAAGGGCTTGGTCATCACCGCCATGCCGGGATCGAGGTGGCCGTTGCCCACGACGGCGTTCTCGGCATAGCCGGTGATGAACAGGACCTTCAGGCCCGGCCGCAGCACGCGGGCCGCGTCCGCCACCTGGCGGCCGTTCATGCCGCCGGGCAGCCCCACGTCGGTGATCAGCAGGTCGACGCGGGCGCGGGACTGCAGGATCGCCAGCCCCGAGGGCCCGTCCCCGGCCTCCAGCGCATCATAGCCGAGGTCCTCGAGGACGTCGGTCACCAGCATGCGCACCGTCGGCTCATCGTCGATGACGAGCACGGACTCGCCCTGCACGGCGCGCGAGGCCTCGCGGCCCGCGCCCGCGTCCGGCTCGGCGTCGTGCTTCTCGCCGTAGTGGCGCGGCAGGTAGATGCACACCATCGTGCCGCGGCCGACCTCGGAATAAATGCGCACCTGCCCGCCCGACTGGCGCGCGAAGCCGTAGATCATGCTGAGCCCCAGCCCCGTGCCCATGCCGAGCGGCTTCGTGGTGAAGAACGGGTCGAACGCCCGGCCGATCACGTCGGGCGTCATGCCGGCGCCGGTGTCGCTGACGCAGAGGGCCAGATACTGGCCCGGCCGCACGTCGCGCTCGTGAGCCATCCGCGCGTCCATCCACCGGTTGGCCGTCTCGATGGTGATCCGGCCGCCGTCGGGCATGGCGTCGCGCGCGTTGATGCACAGGTTCAGGAGCGCGTTCTCGAGTTGGGGCGGATCGACCAGGGCGAGCCACAGTCCGGCCATGTCGACCGTCTCGACGGCGATCTCCGGCCCGACCGTGCGGCGGATCAGGTCGGCCATGCCGAGCACCAGCTTGTGAACGTCGGTCGGCTTGGGATCCAGCGTCTGCCGCCGCGAGAAGGCCAGCAGCCTGTGCGTCAGCGCGGCGGCGCGTTTGGACGCGCCCTGGGCGGCGGCGAGGTAGCGGTCGAGATCGTTGATCCGGCCCTGGGCCACACGCGTCTTCAGGAGATCGAGACTGCCCGAGATGCCGGTCAGCAGGTTGTTGAAGTCGTGGGCGAGGCCGCCGGTGAGTTGGCCGACGGCTTCCATCTTCTGCGATTGACGCAGGGCCTCCTGGGCGATCTCCAGCTCTGACTGGGCGCGGAGCCGATCGGAAATGTCGCGGGCGAGGTGGAAGGCTCCGATGATCCGGCCTTCCGCATCGCGCAGCGGGGCATAATGGATCTCCCAGCAGGGCTTCGTGATCGTGGGATCGCCGAACTCCTCCTCGACGCTGAACACTTCGCCGGTGAGGGCCCGGGCCATCAGCGCCTGCATGACGGGAGCCTGGTCGGGCGCGAACAGGCTGTAGAATACGTCGCCGACCTTCACGCTGTATTGGTAGATGCGGTAGAACTCGTCGCTGTGGGCCTTGTTGAAGGCGATGAGCCTGTACCGGGTGTCGAAGGCACAGATCGGCGCGGCGCTGGACTGGACGATGTTCTCGTAGAGCAGCAGCGAGGCAGCGCGCTTCCTGTCTTCCGTGACGTCGCGGGCGACGCCGTGGACGGTCTCGCCGGAGGGGACGGCCGTCCAGGCGAGTTCGCGCCAGGCGCCGTCCTTGTGGCGGACGCGCGTCTCGAAGACGTTCGACCCGGCGTGCTTGCCGGCATCGCCCAGGACGGAGCCGCTTCGGTCGGGATCCAGGAAGTCCGAGATCCTGTGGCCGACGAGGTCCTCCGGGTCGTAGCCCAGGGTCCGGGTCCAGGCGGGGTTGACGGATTGGATCGTGCCGTCGCGGCGCAGCACGATCAGCATGTCCTGCGACAAGCGCCAGGTCTCGTCCCTCTCCTGCGTGCGCCGCGCCACCTCGGTTTCGAGAGCGTCGTTGCGGATCAGGACGCCCGCGCTGGTGGCGAGCTTGTCCTGCGCGTCGATGTGGAACGCGATGAGCTGGGCGAACATCCTGAACAGGCCCGCGATCTCGGGCGTGTCGACGCGCCGGGGCTGCGGGTCGATGGCGCAGAGCGTCCCGAAGAACGTCCCGTCGGGCAGCGTGATGGGCACCGACACGTAGCTGCGGAAGCCGTACAGGGCCGGTGTCGGGTGCCGACAGAACACCGGGTCGAGCGCGACATCGTCGATGACGGTCGCGGCACCGGTCAGCCTCACCTCGTCGCAGATCGTGGTCTCCACGGCGAGTTCGCCCGACGGCTTCAGGCCGAAGTCGATCTCGTCGCGGACGCCGCACGCGATCCACCGGTCCTCCGTCACTCTCGCGATGGCGGCGAAACCCATGCCGGTGGTGCGGCAGATGACGTCGAGGATCGTCGGCACGGCCTCGATGGCGGCGACGGTGGCGAGGTCGTCCTCGGGCTTGCGCGAGCGCACGACGGTGACGCTCATGAGACGACCGGCGCTTCTGCGGTCGCGTCCCGTCCTCGTCCGATCGCGCGGCGGCCAGGGCCCGTGACCGGCGCGGCGCGACCCTGGCCCCGGTCGCCGAGGCTCGCCGCGGTCGGGCGGACCATGGCGGCGAACGCCGCCTGCGCGGGGCCGGGGAGCGTCCCGATAGCGCCGCCGCGCGATGATTTCGACCGCATATTCGACAGATGATCCCCAGAGGTCACTGTGGTCTCCGACCATCCGATCGAACCGTTACTGTGATTCGGTAGATCAATCGGGTGAGCGCGTCCAGTCTCGACCCACGCCCGGGCGCGATCTCCGGCCCCGTAGCGAGCGCGGCGGTCGCGACGCTCTACGACCGGCGACATGCCGGCCGCCATGGCTCATTTCGGCCACAGGCGTGGCGAACCTCGCCGCGCCTTAACCTGTGTTATGGTTGAGGGACGCACGCAGCCTGAAGCTTCGCTGGCCGAATGCGTCCCGAGATGGCGGATCGGCGAGGGAACGCGAAGGTGAAGCGATGAGGTTCGATCGGGCGGCCGCACTGGCGATCAGTGCCTCGGTGCTCTGCGTCACGATCGGGAGCGTCGCGGCCCAGGACGATGCGACCACGACCGACATCCGGGCAAAGGGCCAGGCCCGCCCGGCGCCCGCGACCAAGGCGCAGCGGGTGCGGGCCCCGCGTCGGCTCGCCGCCGTGCCGCCCGCGCCCGCGCAATCCGCCGCGTCCGGCACCCGGCAGACCACGAATGGGCAGGCGACCGGCACCGGCGGCGCGGGAGGCGCCAGCGGCACCGCGGGCGGCATCGGCGGCGCGCGGCGCGCCACCAACGTGCAGGGCGCGTCGGCCTCTCCCACCGCGCCCACGTCCCTGCCGCCGGGCACGCTCGACCTCGGCAACGGCATCACGTTCCTGGCCAACTACACGTCGGAATCGGCCGGCAATCCCATCGGCGGCATCCGCCAGGGCGTACGCTACGCCGACCAGTTCTTCCTCGGCACCGATGCCGACCTCGGCAAGCTCGTCGGCGTGCAGGGGGCGTTCCTGCACGCCATCGGCACGCTGCGCGACGGCCACAGCCTGACCAACGACCTGATCGGCAACAGCGTCTCGGTCCAGGAAATCTACGGCGGCGGCCAGACCTACCGGCTGACCTATCTCAGCTACGAGCAGAAGCTGTTCGATGGTCGCGTGGACGTCGAGGTGGGCCGCATCCCCGGCCAGACGGCCTTCCTGGCCTCGCCGTTCTACTGCAACTTTCAGAACAATGCGGTCTGCGGCAGCCCCAACCTCGCCTTCGCCGATACCGGCTTCACCTATTTCCCGGCGCCGACCTGGGCCGGCGTGCTGAAGACGCAGCTCACGGACAAGTATTTCTTCAACATCGGCGCCTACGAGGTCGCCCCCAACAGCACTTTACGAACCGACCATGGCGTCGACTTCTTCGAGCCCGCGACGGGGTTCAACGTGCCCTTCGAGCTCGGCTACGCCACGACGTTCAAGAACGACCCCTATCCGCGCCACTACGGCATCGGCGCCATCATCGACCGCTCGACCTATTCGGACGCGGTCTTCGACCAGCAGGGCGGCCAGCGGGTCTTCACCGGCCTGTCGGGGGCGCAGCGCTTCGGTCGCACGGCCGTCTACCAGCGCTTCGATCAGACCGTCTACCGGCCCGATCCGCTCTCGCCGCGCGGGCTCAGCCTCTTCGCCCTCGCCATCGAGGGGACGGGAGGCCGCCAAGTGGAGGACTACGAGTTCGAAGTCGGCGCCGTCGACCTCGGACCCTTCGCCAGCCGGCCCCTCGATTCGATCGACTTCGTCGTCTCGACCCAGCACTTTTCCGACATCGGCGTGGCGGGCATCCGCGCGTCCCGCATCGCGCAAGGGCTGTCTCCCGACTCCATCGACCGTCAGGAGACCTTCTTCGAACTGAACTACGGCATCCAGGTCAGCCCCGCCGTGCGCCTGACGCCGAACCTTCAGTATATTCTCGATCCCGACCAGGTCCGGTATCCGAACCGCCCCAAGCCCATCCCGGACGTGCTGGTCGTGGGCGCCAAGCTGTCGGTCGACATCTTCACCCTGGCCGGCCTCGCCAAGGGGCCCGAGGATCGGCTGTAACAACGCGGCGGGGCGACCCCCGAGGCCGGCCGTGCGCGGGCCCCGGACCGGAGCTGGCCCGGGCGGGATCCGCCGCAGCGGATGCCGCGGCGCGCGCCGTTCGGATCGTCCTCAGAACCGATGGGCGACGCCCGCCGCCACCTCGTAATCCGGCGCGGCCCGGTTGAGCCCGACGAAGCCGCCCAGATCGAACTGCGTCGTCGGCGTCGCCAGATAGGCCAGCGCCGCCTCGGCCGTGTAGGTGTCGGGCGTGAGCCGATCGGCATTCACCACCGAGGCGAACTCGACGCTCGCCGTGAGGTGATCGATGCCGGGAACGGCATGGGACAGGTTGGCGATGTCGGTGAAGCTCGCGAAGGCCGGGCCCGTCCCCTGGTGCATGGCCTGGACTTCGGTCTCCAGAACCAGGGTGAAGTCGGACGGCAGCGTGATGCTCAGCGGCGCCACGATGCCGCCGTCGATGCGCTGGTTGCCGAAATGCCGGTCGCCGCTCGGCAGGGTCACGAAGGGCGCCAGCGCGAAGGCATAGGTCCCGCCCTCGTTGCCGAACAGATTGTATCGCGCCTGGAGCGTCACGCCCCCGGTTCCGATGTCTCGCGACAGCGTCCGGCCCGACGCCTTGGCGGTGGTGCGGTCGGCGAGCAGGCCCATGGTCATCAGGTCGAACTCGAGGCTCTGCGTCAGGCCGACCCTCAGCTCCGGGTCGAGCGTCGCGATCGTCCGGGTGGTGGTGAGACGGTCGCTCGAGCGCGTGACGTTGAGGATGTCGCTCTCGATCTGCACACGCCCCGCGTCGACCGTGAAGGGCGAGATGCTGTTCAACGGTCGATCCGGCGAGAAGCTCCGCAGGGCGCTGTCGGGCGTCGGGTTCATGAGACTGTAGATCGACGTGTCGTGTGGGCCGTCCCCGGCTTCGGCCGAGCCGGCGAACAGCACGAGGCCGCAGGCCAGCGCGACCAGGACCCGATCCGCGTGCCGCATGTGTCACCCCCCGTCCTGTCCGGCCCTGTCGTGCCCGTGGGACAGCGACGGATAGCTCGCCCTCTCCGTTCTGTCGACAGTGGCGGAGCCCCGGAGCGGGGCGGTTCAGGGACTGCGATCGAGCAGACGACAGCCGGGACCGGTGAGCCGGACGTGCGCCTGCTCGGCGCGGACGTGGGACGGGCTCGGCGTGAGGCCGGACCGTCGCGCGGTCCACGCCGGCGCCGAGCCCCTCGCCGTCGCGGGATCGTTTCAGAGAGCGGGCTCTGAGCTGCCGCGGCAGCACGGAGGGCCTGTCTTCGGCCCCCGGCGGCGGAGCGGGACGCGCGAGGCGCGGGCCCCGCCCCGGCCTTCAGAACTCCTGCCAGTCCGTGTCGGCCTCGGCCGCGACGGGCTTGCGGGCGGCACCGCCGCGCCCGACGCTCTTCATCATGGCGACGGGGCGGGCTGCGGCCGGCTTGCCGGCAGCGGCGGGCCGGCGCCCGGCGGGGTGTCTCGCGGCACCCTGGTTGCCGCCGAGCTGGAAGCGCCCGACGAGGCCCGAGAGTTCCTCGGCCTCGCTCGCCAGCGTATGGCTCGCCGCCGTCGTCTCCTCCACCATGGCGGCATTCTGCTGCGTGACCTGATCCATCTGGTTCACGGCCGTGTTGACCTCGTCGAGCGCGGTCGCCTGCTCCTGCGCCGAGGACGCGATCTCGCCCACGATGCCGTCGATCTCGGCGACCTGCGCGACGATCCTCGACAGGGCCTCACCGGTCTGGCCCACGAAGGCGACGCCCTGCTCGACCTGCCGACCCGACGTCGAGATCAGGGCCTTGATCTCTTTCGCGGCTTCGGCCGAACGCTGCGCCAGCGCCCGCACCTCCGAGGCCACGACCGCAAAGCCCCGGCCCGCCTCGCCGGCCCGCGCCGCCTCGACGCCGGCATTGAGGGCGAGGAGGTTGGTCTGGAACGCGATCTCGTCGATGACGCCGATGATCTGGGTGATCTCGCGCGACGAGGCTTCGATGCCGCTCATGGCGTCGACGGCCTGGCGCACGACCTGGCCGGATTGTTCGGCGCTGCCGCGGGCGTTGCCCACCACGGTGCGGGCGTGCTTGGCGCCGTCCGCGGTCTTGCGCACGGTCGCGGTGATCTCGTCGAGGGCGGCGGCGGTCTCTTCGAGGTTCGCGGCCTGCTGCTCGGTCCGGCGGGACAGGTCGTTGGTCGCCGTGGTGATCTGGTTCGAGGCGCCGCGGATCGAGACCGTGTTCTCGTTCACCGCCGTCAGCGTGTCACGCATGCGCTCCAGGGCCGCGTTGAAGTCCTCCTTGAGCTTGGCCAGCTTGGGAGGGGTCGGCGCCGAGAAGCTCACCGTGAGGTCGCCGGCCGAGAGACCGTCGAGGGCGGCCGCCAGGGCGTCGATGGCGACGCGGTCCGCATCCGCCGCGCTCGCCATCTCGGCCTCGATGGTCTTCTGGTGATGGATGTCGGTCAGCGAACCGCAGGCCCGCACCGTGACGCCGTCGGAGGCATGGCGACATCCCCCGGTCGCCCGGAACCACCGATACGACCCGTCCCTGACCTTCAGGCGGTAGCTCACGTCGTAACGCGAGCGGCCCGACTTGTCCTGCAGGTGCATCCCGAAGGCCGCGAACGTCGGCTCGACGTCGTCCGGATGGAGGCGGTCCGACCAGGACTGCACGACATTGGGGTATTCCGCTTCGGTCTCATAACCGACCAGCCGACGGAACTCCGGCGACCAGGTCCAGACCGACTTGGCGTGCATCGCATCGCCCTGGTGCAGAACAGCCTCCCAAAGTCCGACTCCACAAGCCTGGTCAAGCAGATCCGATCGCTCCTGCAGTTTTGCAAACTCGAGCTCGCGAGCGTTCACTACGGCTTTCTGCTTTTTGCTCGCCAACCACATGGGGTCACCATCTCGACTTTCACGTCCCACCATCGGGAAGTATGCTCAGTGCAGGTTTGAGTTATGGTGAAGTGCACTTAACGTTCCGTGAAGGGCAAACCGTCGCATGGGAAGTCTGGCGCCGGGCGCCTCCGGTCCGCCGGGCTCGCCCCGCGGGATGCCGGCCGCCCGGCGACGCCCCGGCCGTGCGAGGCCCCCACGCTGCCCGCACCGCGCCGCGAACGCGCTTTTCTTGATAAGATCTTTATACCGGGCGCTTCGGGGTGCTCTCGAAAACATATGCCGGTCCTGCGATCTTGAGGTTCACGGACAGTCGACGACGGCCCGGCTCGCTTTCGCGCGGCCGGCCGCTCCGACGCCCGCTCTCGATCGACCATCGACCAGGCGCACACAGACATGCTCGACATCGTCTTCATCTTCGGCGGGCTCGCGTTCTTCGCGGTCTCCGTCGCCTACACGTTCATCTGTGAACGACTCTAGGGGCCCCGCCATGCTTCTCGATTACATCCTGGGAGGGCTCGTGACCGTCGGGCTGCTCGTCTACCTCACCTACGCCCTCGTCCGCCCCGAGCGGTTCTGAAAGGTGCCGTCATGACCGCCATCGGCTGGATCCAGATCGCGCTCTACTGCGCCCTCATCGTCGCCATCACCAAACCGCTCGGGCTCTACATGACCCGGGTGTTCACCGGCGAGCGGACGTTGCTGTCGCCCGTGCTGCGCCCGGTCGAACGCGCGCTCTACAGGGTCTCGGGGATCGACGAGACCCAGGAGCAGAGCTGGGTCTCCTATCTCGTCGCCATGGTCTATCTCCATGTCGGCGGTTTCCTGATCCTCTACCTGCTGCTCCGGCTGCAGGGCATGCTGCCCTTCAACCCGGCCGGACAGGGTGCCGTCGCGCCGGACCTCGCCTTCAACACGTCGACGAGCTTCATCACCAACACCAACTGGCAGAACTACGGGGGCGAGAGCACGCTCTCCTACCTGACGCAGATGTTGGGACTGACGCACCAGAACTTCCTGTCGGCCGCGACCGGCATCGCCCTCGCGGTCGCGCTGATCCGCGGCTTCGCGCGCGCGTCGGCGAGGACGGTCGGCTCCTTCTGGGTCGACCTCACGCGCTGCACCCTCTACGTCCTGCTGCCCCTCTGCATCCCCTACACGCTCTACCTCGTCTGGACCGGGATCCCGCAGACGCTGGGCGCCTATGTCGACGCGACGACGCTGGAAGGCGCCAAGCAGACGATCGCGCTCGGGCCGGTGGCGAGCCAGGTCGCCATCAAGATGCTCGGCACGAACGGCGGCGGCTTCTTCAACGCCAACGCCGCCCATCCGTTCGAGAACCCGACGGCGGTGTGCAACTTCGTCCAGATGCTCTCGATCTTCGCCCTCGGCGCGGGCCTGACCAACGTCTTCGGCCGCATGGTCGGCGACCAGCGCCAGGGCTGGGCCATCCTGGGCGCCATGGGCGTGCTCTTCGTCGCCGGCGTCGCCGTGGTCTACGGGGCGGAAGCCGCCGGCAACCCGCTGCTGCACGCCATCGGCGTCGCGGGCGGCAACATGGAGGGCAAGGAGGTCCGCTTCGGCATCGTCGCCTCGGCGCTCTTCGCCACCGTCACCACCGCGGCCTCCTGCGGCGCCGTCAATGCCATGCACGATTCGCTGACGGCGCTCGGCGGCATGGTCCCGCTGATCAACATGCAACTCGGGGAAGTCATCGTCGGCGGCGTCGGCGCGGGCCTCTACGGCATGCTCATCTTCGTCATCGTGGCCATCTTCGTGGCCGGCCTCATGGTCGGGCGCACGCCGGAATACCTCGGCAAGAAGATCGAGGCGCGCGAGGTCAAGATGGCCATGCTGGGCATCCTGATCCTGCCGTTGATGATGCTGGGCTTCACGGCGCTCGCCGTCGTGCTCCCCGCCGCCGTCGGCCAGACCGGCAACCCCGGACCGCATGGCTTCTCGGAGATCCTCTACGCCTATACGTCGGCGGCGGCGAACAACGGCTCGGCCTTCGGCGGCCTGTCGGGCAATACGTTGTTCTACAACGTGACGCTGGCGATCGGCATGCTGTTCGGCCGGTTCTTCATCCACATCCCGGCGCTGGCCATCGCGGGGTCGCTGGCGGCGAAGAAGCGCGTGCCGCCCTCGGCCGGCACGTTCCCGACCCACGGCGGCCTCTTCGTGGGGCTGCTCGTCGGCGTGATCCTGATCATCGGCGGCCTGACGTTCTTCCCCGCGCTGGCGCTCGGCCCCATCGTCGAACACCTCGCCGGCGCCGCCGGACAGAGCTTCGCTTCCGCGCCCTGAATCCCGGCGCGGCCCTTCTCCCCTCCGGGGGAGGAGCCGGCGCGAAGCGTCGGAGACGGGACGGGCACCGGCCCCGTCCCTCGACGCCCTGTCCGTCCCGTCACCCCGTCCCTGCCCATCCCCTTGATCCCGGAGCCATTCCCATGGCCAAGACACAATCCAGCATCCTCGACGCCCGCATCCTCGGTCCGGCGGTCGGCGGGGCGTTCCGGAAGCTCGATCCGCGCCTGCAGATCAAGAACCCGGTGATGTTCGTCCTCGAAGTCGTGGCGGCGCTGACCACGGTGCTGCTGATCCGCGACGCCGCCACCGGCGGCGCCCACCTCGGCTTCTCGTTCCAGATCGTCCTGTGGCTGTGGTTCACGCTGCTCTTCGCCAATTTCGCCGAGGCCACGGCCGAGGGGCGCGGCAAGGCCCAGGCCGAGAGCCTGCGCAAGACCCGCACCGAGACGCAGGCCAAGGTGCTGACCGGCGCGGGCGCGGCGCTCGGCGGCCCCCGCCACGCCTTCGAGATCCGGCCGGGCGCCGGGCTGAAGGTCGGCGACATCGTGCTCGTCGAGGCGGGCGACATCATCCCGTCGGACGGCGAGGTGATCGAGGGCGTCGCCTCGGTCAACGAGGCCGCCATCACGGGCGAGAGCGCGCCGGTGATCCGCGAGTCGGGCGGCGACCGCTCGGCCGTCACGGGCGGCACGCAGGTCCTGTCCGACTGGATCAGGGTCCGCATCACGGCCGCGGCGGGTTCGACCTTCATCGACCGGATGATCTCGCTCGTCGAAGGCGCCGAGCGCCAGAAGACCCCGAACGAGATCGCCCTCAACATCCTGCTGGCCGGCCTCACCATCATCTTCGTCTTCGCGGTCGCGTCGATCCCGTCCTTCGCCGCCTATGCGGGCGGCTCCATCTCGATGATCGTGCTCGTGGCGCTCTTCGTGACGCTGATCCCCACCACCATCGGGGCCCTGCTGTCGGCCATCGGCATCGCCGGCATGGACCGGCTCGTGCGCTTCAACGTCCTCGCCATGTCGGGCCGGGCCGTCGAGGCGGCGGGCGACGTCGACACGCTGCTGCTCGACAAGACCGGCACCATCACGCTCGGCAACCGGCAGGCGACCGAGTTCCGGCCCGTCCGCGGCGTGACCGAGGCCGAACTCGCCGATGCCGCCCAGCTGGCGTCGCTGGCCGACGAGACCCCGGAAGGCCGCTCGATCGTGGTCCTCGCCAAGGAGAAGTACAACATCCGCGCCCGCGACATGGCCGGCATCGACGCCACCTTCGTGCCGTTCACGGCCCAGTCGCGCATGAGCGGCGTCGACATCGACGGCGCCTCGATCCGCAAGGGCGCGGTCGGGTCCATCCTGGGCTACGTCGCAGGGCGCGCCCGTCTCGGCGGCGCGGGGCGGGGCGGCGCTCGCGTTGAAGGCCGCGCCGGTGGGCGACGCCGCGCGCGAGGTCCAGGCCATCGCGGACGAGATCGCCAAGGCCGGCGGCACGCCCCTCGCCGTGGCGCGCGACGGGCGGCTCCTCGGCGTCGTCTCCCTCAAGGACATCGTCAAGGGCGGCATCCGCGAGCGCTTCGGCGAACTGCGCCGCATGGGCATCCGCACCGTCATGATCACGGGCGACAACCCGATGACCGCCGCCGCCATCGCGGCCGAAGCCGGCGTCGACGACTTCCTGGCCCAGGCGACGCCCGAGGACAAGCTCGCCCTGATCCGCGCCGAACAGGCCAAGGGCAAGCTCGTCGCCATGTGCGGCGACGGCACCAACGATGCCCCGGCCCTCGCCCAGGCCGATGTCGGCGTCGCCATGAACACCGGCACCGTGGCGGCCCGCGAGGCCGGCAACATGGTCGACCTCGATTCCGACCCGACCAAGCTCATCGAGATCGTCGAGATCGGCAAACAGCTGCTGATGACCCGCGGCGCCCTGACCACCTTCTCCATCGCCAACGACGTCGCCAAGTATTTCGCCATCATCCCGGCGATGTTCCTCGCCTTCTACCCGCAGCTCGGCGCCCTCAACGTCATGCGCCTGGCCTCGCCGCAGAGCGCCATCCTGTCCGCCATCATCTTCAACGCGCTCGTCATCATCGCGCTGATCCCGCTGGCGCTGAAGGGCGTCAAGTTCCGGGCCATCGGGGCAGGTGCGCTGCTGTCGCGCAACCTCCTGGTCTACGGGCTCGGCGGCATCGTGGTGCCGTTCATCGGCATCAAGGCCATCGACCTCCTCGTCTCCACGCTCCACCTCGCCTGATCGGACCCGTCCCATGATCAAGGAAATCCGCCCCGCCCTCGTGCTCCTCGTCGCCCTGACGCTGATCACGGGCCTCGCCTATCCCCTCGCCATGACGGGTCTCGCCGGGCTCGCTCTTCCCGAGCCAGGCGCAGGGGAGCCTCATCGTCGACAGGGACGGCAAGACCGTCGGCTCGGCCCTCATCGGCCAGAGCTTCACGCGAGGCCCGCTACTTCCACGGGCGCCCGTCCGCCACGACCGAGCCCGACCCGAAGGACCCCACCAAGACGGTGCCGACGCCCTACGCGGCCGACAGCTCGGGCGGCTCGAACCTCGGCCCGACCAACAAGGCGCTGATCGACCGCGTGCAGGGCCGACATCGAGAAGCTCAGGGCCGAGAACCCGGACAGCCCCGTCCCGGCCGACCTCGTCACGACCTCGGCGTCGGGGCTCGACCCCGACATCTCGCCCGAGGCCGCGATGTTCCAGGCGCCGCGCGTCGCCAGGTCCCGCAACCTGCCGGTCGACGCGGTGCGGGACCTCGTCGCGCAGCACGTGGACGGCCGGGCCCTCGGCCTGTTCGGTGAACCCCGCGTCAACGTGCTGGCGCTCAACATGGCACTCGATACGCTCGCCCGGAAGTGATGCCGCCCGTGCCGGCGCGCCATGCGCGCCGGCACGAAGGCCGAGGACCCTGGATGGCCGACACCCCGAACCGCGACAAGCGCCCCTCGCCCGACGCCCTGCTGGCCGAGGCCCGCCGGGAAGGCGGCCGTCGCGGCCGCCTCAAGATCTTCCTCGGCGCCGCTCCGGGCGTGGGCAAGACCTACGAGATGCTGACGACGGCCCGCGCCCGGCTGCGCGACGGGATCGATATCGTGGCGGGCGTCGTCGAGACCCACGGCCGCGCCGAGACCCAGGCCCTCGTGGAGGGGCTCGAGGTCGTGCCGCGCCGAACGGTTCCCTACAAGGGCGGCACGCTCGACGAGATGGACCTCGACGCGCTCATCGCCCGGCACCCCCGGATCGCGCTCGTCGACGAACTGGCCCACACCAACGCTCCGGGCAGCCGCCATCCCAAGCGCCACCAGGACGTCGAGGAGCTTCTCGCGGCCGGCATCGACGTCTACACGACGCTGAACATCCAGCATGTCGAGAGCCTCAACGACGTCGTGGCGCAGATCACCCGCGTGCGGGTCCGGGAAACGGTCCCGGACGCCATCCTGGACCTCGCCGACGACATCGAGGTCATCGACATCGCGCCCGACGACCTCCTGCAGCGGTTGCGCGAGGGCAAGATCTACCTGCCCCACCATGCCGAGCGTGCCCTGCAGCACTTCTTCACGGCCGGCAACCTGACGGCCCTGCGCGAACTCGCCCTCCGGCGCACCGCCCAGCGCGTCGACGACCAGCTCCTCAACCACATGCAGGCCCACGCCATCGCGGGACCCTGGGCGGCGGGCGAACGCGTGGTCGTGTGCATCAGCGAGGACCCGCGCTGTGCCGGGCTCGTGCGCTACGCCAAGCGCCTGGCCGACCGCCTCCGGGCGCCGTGGGTGGCGCTGTCCATCGAGGGGCGCCGCAGCCTGCAGCTCTCCAACGTCGAGCGCGACCGGATCGCCGACACGCTGCGCCTCGCCGACCGGCTGGGCGGCGAGGCCGTCACGGTGCCGGCCGCCGGCCGCCGCGTCGCCGACGACGTCATCGCCTATGCCCGCGACACCAACGTCACCCACATCGTCACCGGCAAGTCGGACCGCTCCAAGCTGTTCGAGCTGTTGCACGGGTCGGTGGTGCAGGACCTCGTGCGGCGGTCCGGCAACATCAGCGTCCACGTGATCGCCGGCGACGCCGTCGTCGACCCGCCGTCGGTGCCGCGCAAGACCGTCGCGGCGGCAAAGGAGCGGTCCTCGCGCGACGGGAAGGCCTATCTCGCGGCGGCGCTCGCCGTGGCCGTCGCGCTCGGCGTGTCGGAGGTCGTCCAGCGCTTCTTCGCGGTGCAGACCGTGGAGGTGGTGTTCATCACCGCCGTCGTGGTGGTGGCGGTGCGCTTCGGCCTGTTCCCGTCGCTGGCGGCGGTGGTGGGCGGCTCGCTCTGCTACAACTTCTTCTTCCTGCCTCCGATCTACACGTTCACCATCGCCGACCCGAGCAACATCGCGGCGCTGTTCTTCTTCACCGTGGTGGCGGTGCTGGTGTCGAACCTCGCCGCGCGGACGCGCTCGGAGGCCGTGATCGCCCAGGGACGAGCGCGCTCGACGGAAGCGCTCTACGGGTTCAGCCGCAAGCTGGCGAGCTGCGGCAACCTCGACGACGTGCTCTGGGTGACGGTGTTCCAGATCGCCTCCATGCTGAAGGTGCGCGTCGTGATCCTGCTGCCGGAGGGCGGCCGCATCGTCGTCAAGGCGGGCTATCCGCCCGAGGACCAGCTCGACGAGGCCGATGTCGGCGCCGCCAAGTGGTGCTTCGACAACGACAGGGCCGCCGGGCGCGGCGCCGACACGCTGCCGGGCGCGAAGCGCCTGTTCCTGCCCATGCACACGGGGCGGGGGCCGATCGGCGTCGTGGGCATCGACACCGATGCCGCGGGCCCCATCCTGACGCCCGAGCAGAGGCGGCTCTTCGACGCCCTGTCGCGACCAGGGCGCCCTGGCGATCGAGCGCGTGCAGCTCGTCGAGGACCTCGACCGCGCCAAGCTGCTCACCGAGACGGACCGGCTGCGGCAGGCGCTGCTGACCTCGATCTCCCACGACCTGCGCACGCCGCTCGCCTCGGTGCTGGGCGCGGCGAGCACGCTGCGCGACCTCGACGGGTCGCTCGACCCCGACACCAAGCTCGACCTCCTGGCGACCGTGATCGACGAGGCCGAGCGGCTGAACCGCTTCATCGCCAACCTGCTCGACATGACCCGGCTCGAAGCGGGCGCGGTGGCGCCCAACGTCGCCGAAACCGACGTCGGCGAGATCGTCGGGACCGCCCTGCGCCGCGCCGCCAAGATCCTCACGGGCCATCGCGTCGAGGTCGAGACGGCGCCCGACCTGCCGCCCATCGACGTCGATGCCGTGCTGTTCGAACAGGCCCTGTTCAACCTGCTCGACAATGCCGCCAAATACGCGCCCGAGGGCACCACGATGAGGGTGCAGAGCTGGCAGGAGGGGCGGCGCATCGTGCTCCAGGTCCTCGACGAGGGCGACGGGCTGCCGGCCGACGACGTGGACCGCATCTTCGACAAGTTCTACCGTGCCCGGAAGGGCGACCGGGTCCGGGCCGGAACGGGGCTGGGCCTCGCCATCGCGCGCGGCTTCGTCGAGGCGATGGGCGGCACCATCGCGGCCTCGAACCGCACCGACCGGACGGGCGCCGTCTTCACGCTGGCCTTCCCGGCGCCGGGCGCCCGCCAGCACGCCACGCAGGCCGCATGACGACGCCGCGCGGCGGCGACGCCACGCACCAGCAATCCCGGGGACGCCGTTCCGCATGCCTTCCATCCGCATCCTCGTCATCGACGACGAGCCTCCGATCCGCAAGCTGCTGCGCATGGGCCTGTCGTCCCAGGGCTACACCGTCTCGAGGCCGCCGACGGCAAGGCGGCCCTCGGCCAGATCGGACGCGAGAAGGTCGACCTCGTCATCCTCGACCTCGGGCTCCCGGACATGAAGGGCCACGACCTGCTGCGCATGATCCGCGACCGCCGCGACACGGTGCCGATCGTGGTCCTGTCGAGCCGGGGCGACGAGACCGGCAAGGTCGAGGCCTTCGACCTCGGCGCGGACGACTACGTCACCAAGCCCTTCGGCATGAACGAACTCCTGGCGCGCCTGCGCGCCGCGCTGCGCCACCAGCTCGCCGTCCAGGGCGAGCGCCCGGTCTTCAGGGTCGACGACCTGTCGGTCGACCTCGTCCGCCGGCACGTCAGGATGGCGGACCAGGACGTCAAGCTGTCGCCGAAGGAATACGAGGTGCTGCGCCTCATGGTGCTGCACGCCGGCAAGGTGCTGACGCATGCCCATATCCTGCGCGAGGTCTGGGGCGGCTCGACCGATTCGCAGTACCTGCGGGTCTACGTGCGCCAGCTGCGGCAGAAGCTCGAACCCGAACCCGAGCGGCCCCGCTACATCCTGACCGAGACGGGCGTCGGCTACCGGCTCCGGGCGCCGGACGAGGCGGAGACGAAGCGGTGAACCCGGACGGGGCCGACCCGGCCCGCCGCACCATCGGGCTGGAGCCCCCATGACCATCGACGACCTCATCTCACCCGAGCAGGTGGTGCTGGACCTGCGCGCGCCCGACAAGGCGCGCCTGATCGAGGCGCTGGCGCGGCGCATCGCCGGGGTGGCGGGGATCGGGGCGGAGGTCGTCGCCGAAGCCCTGGGCGGCCGCGAGCGGCTCGGCTCGACCGGCATGGGGTCCGGCATCGCGCTTCCCCACGCCCGCCTGGCGCCGGTGGCGCGGCCCGTGGGCCTCTTCGCCCGCCTGCGCGCGCCGATCGACTTCGACGCCATCGACGGCCGGAAGGTCGACCTCGTCTTCACCCTGCTGCTCCCCGCCGAGGCCCGGGCCGACCACCTCAACGCCCTCGCCTGCGTGGCGCGCAGGCTCAGGGCCGAAGAGGTGCGGGCGGCGCTGCGCAAGTGCCACGACGCTCCGGCCGCCTACGCCATCCTGACGCGCGGCCAGGACGCCTGACCGCTGTGATGGCGCCGCCCATTTTGCGCCCACTCCGGTATCGATGAAGATGCAGGGCGCGCGCCGTGGCCCGCCCCTCGCCTTCGGAAAGGCCAGCGTCGCCAGCGGACGCTCATCGCCGTGTTGCGCCCCACAGGCGCTGGGCTGCTCATGTATTCATCCGATTTACGTGCGCCAATAGTTCTACAGAATTACGCGGCCACTTGTATGAAAGGCAACAAAACCCACGATATGCGATTATTTTGCTTTCGTATAGAATGGCGCCTGTCAAGGCCTCACGTTGTTACCTGGCTCCTTGTCAAGAAGGCCGAGGTGGAAGCCCAGATCGATGATTTGAACGGTCGCCTGGCGGAAGCCAAGGCGGATCAGGCCAGGGCCGCGTGGTCCGGAGGCGACCCGCGCCGGCCCGCCCGGACGCTCGACGCGTGTCACCCTGGCAGCCGCTCCGGCAGGAGACCCAGGCCCGCGAGGGCCCTGGCGATCTCGGCGGCGGTGTCGGGCGCGACGCCGACCAGCGGCAGCCGGGTCTCGCGCGAGAACCCCGGATGCAGGAGCGAGAGCGCGTGTTTGACGGGGCCGGGGTCGGCGTCCCGGCTCAGGGCATCGAGGAGCGGCTGCAGGCGATGCTGCAGGGCCCGGGCCCGCACCCAGTCCTTGGTGCGGCAGGCCTGCTGCAGGTCGCGGCAGAGCGAGGGCACGACGTTCGCCGCCACCGACACGCATCCCCGCCCGCCCGCGAGATCGAACGTCACCGCCGCCGTGTCGTCGCCGCACAGCTGGACGAAGCCGGACCCGGCCACGAGCGCCGTGACGCGGGGCCGGTCGAGGTCGCCGCTGGCGTCCCGGATGCCCACGATCGAGGGGATCCTGGCCAGCCGCTCGACGGTGCGGAAATGCAGGTCGACGCCGGTCCGCTTCGGCACGTTGTCGAGCACGATGGGGATGTCGACCGCGGCCGCGACCGCCTGGAAGTGCCGGAACATCCCGTCCTGCGTCGGCCGGTTGTAGTAGGGCGTGACGATCAGCGCCGCGTCGGCACCGGCCGCCTTGGCGGCGCGGGTCCGCTCGATGGTGGTGGCGGTGCAGTTGCTGCCCGTCGCCGCCACGACCGGGACGGTCCCGGACGCGCCTGCGACGCAGATGCGGATCAGGCGGTGACGCTCGTCCGCCGACAGCGTCGGCGCCTCGCCCGTCGTGCCGCAGGGCACGAGGCCGGCCGTCCCCGCGCCGACCTGCCAGGCGACGAAGCGCTCGAACCGCGCCTGGTCGAGACCGTCCGCGGTGAACGGCGTCGCCAGCGCCGTCATCGAGCCCTCCAGGACCATGGTGGCGGCCTCCGCGGACATCAGGCGTCGAAGAGCCGGATCGGCTCGTCGACGAAGCTGACGGCTCCGGGCAGACGGTGGCTCTCGTCCCGGGCGTATTGGACCGCCTGATCGCGGCTCTTGAAGATGCCGCCGCCCAGGCCGTGCGTCTCGACCGCGAGCCAGTGTCCCTCTCCGTCCTGGCCGACCCGGAAGGCCAAGCGGTTCTCGTCGCTGGAGCTGGGGTTCGATCGATCGACTTGCATGGGATCCAACATCGGTTCAGTGCTGCGCGACCTGTGTCGCCGAACCAACATGCGCGTCCCCGCATCAAGGAACGAGACGGGGCCGGTCCCCCCCGTATAAAAACCTCGTATGTTTCAGCGCCCCGCTGCGCGCCCCGCGTGAGGTCGGCCGCACGCTTGAGCCGGACGGCGGGCGTCCGGCAACGTGACAGGACAGAGGTCATGAGCGACGCCCCATCCCCCGCACGACACGAGCCGGATGGGCTGGTCATACGGGCCAGCCGCCCGGACGATGCGGAAGGGTTGACGGAACTCGCGAACCTGCCCGGGTTCCGCTACGGGACCATGCGGCTGCCCTTCCAGCGCGTCGCCGAGACGCGGCGGTGGCTGGAGGGCCTCAAGGACAGCGACGTCGGCCTCGTGGCGATCCTGGATCAGCGTCTCGTCGGCAGTGCCGGCCTGTCGCGGTTCGGCGGGCGCCGCAGCCATGCGGCGGTGCTGGCGCTGGGGGTGCACGACGACCACGCGGGGACGGGCATCGGCTCGGCCCTGCTCGCCGCGCTGATCGATACGGCCGACAGGTGGTGGGGTCTCAAGCGCACGGAACTGACCGTCTTCGCCGACAATGCCGCGGCGATCGCGCTCTACAGGCGCTTCGGCTTCGAGCAGGAGGGGCTCCTGCGGTCCTTCGCGTTCCGCGACGGCGCCTATGCGGATGCCCTCGCCATGGCCCGCCTGCGGTGAGGCGCGCCGCCCGGAGCGGACGCCCCTGCCCGAAGCGCCGCGCTCCCGGGCTCCGGCCGGCTCACCCGGCCTTCAGCGCATAGGCCCGGCAGTGGTCGAGGTAGCCGCCCTCGTGCCGGGCCACGAGCGCCACCACGGCGGTCCATAGCCAGGACGGGGCATCGAGCCCTCCATCGTGGTGGCGCCGGAGCTCCGCGGCCCAGGACCGGCGCGTCTCCGCCGGCATCTGGCGGGCATGCGAATGGCCCACCACCGCCGCCAGGAACCGCGCCGCCCCGACGGCCTCCTCGCGGGTGAGCTGGTCGATCTCGAGCTTCAGGTCCTGGGGCATCAGTTCGCGCACCACGACCGGCCGGCCGAGCAAGCGGACCGGCAGCATCCGCTCGCCGAGGTCGGGCGACAGGGCGCGGGCGCCGCTGACGACCCGCACGGCGTGGTCGCTCTCGGCCGGGCCGTCCGGGCTCGCCGGCGCCACGCTGGCGACCGCTTCCTTGATGTCGATGAGGCAGTAGCTCGGCTTGGCGCTGCCCGAGCCGATGCGCAGCAGCACCGCGTAACGGAGCGTGCCGAGCGACGAACACCCCTTCATCCAGTAGGCGGCATCCAGCACGGTGACGGCGTGGTGGTGCCCGCGCCCGTGAAAGGCGCCGACGAGCTGCAGCGCCGGTTCGGACGCCATCAGAGCCTCGATGCCGTGCCGCTCCTCGTCCGACAGAGGCCAGAACCGCTTGCCGAGCGGGATCTTGGGCTCGACGTGTTCCAGCCGCTCCTGCGCGAGGTGTTCCCAGCGGCGGCGCGTCGCCTGGCGCAGCACGGCCTGCACGGCCTTGCCGGCCCGCGCCTCGGACAGGCTCTCATCGTGTCCCAGCAAGGCGTCGCAATAGCCGTGGACCACCTGCTCCAGCATGTGGGCGGTCGTGACGCCCGGCAGGTCGGACCCGCGCGCCGCCGTGGACAGCGACAGGCCCAGCCTGATCAGGTCGTGGGCCGGGTTGCCCGGCACGGTCTGGTCGAGGTCGCGGATGTGGATGCCGACCTTGCCCGCGGCATTGGCCAGCGGGCCGAGGTTGCCGATGTGGCAATCGCCGCAGATCCACACGCTCGGCGCGTTCGGCACGAGGCCGCGGTCGATCTCGCCGAGCCAGTCGTAGAACCGCGCCGTCGAGCCCCGCATGTAGGCGTGGGCGGACCGGGCCATCTTCAGCCTGCGCTTGTTGTCCAGGATCTCGGCGCGGTCCTGCGGCGTCGGGAACCGTGTCACGTTTCGCCTGTCGATCATCATGGACGCTCACTCACGCCGGCCCGGATGAGCCGTGCCGCATCAACGGGACAAGTTGCTCCTTTGTTCGCTGGCGAGTCGCCGCAGGAGGCGCCCTGGGCCGGGGGCGCCGAGAGCGGCATCGTGCTTGGGCCTTTGGGCAGCGCGCCGGGGACCCCTTCAGCGCCGCCACAGGAACCACGCCAGCACGCCCATTCCGACGAGATTGAGCCCGATGACGGTCCACACGACGACCATGCGCGATTCCCTGCCCTGACCAGGAGCAGAGAGTCGTGCGTCCTGTCGTCACGCACGAATGACGCTTGGAGGTGGTTTAAGTTCTCCTAATCGGATGTTTTTCCATCGCAGATGGGCAGAACGGGCCAGGAGGGTCGGAGCCGCGGCGCCGTCGTCAACCGGCCGCGGCCCGCATGGGCGCACGCGACCGCTTCGGCGCGGCCGTCGGCAGCAGCGGTGTGGCGAGGCTCTCGAACGCCGGCCGCGCCAGCACGTAGCCCTGGATCAGCCGGACGCCGAGGTCCTGCAGCGCCGCGAGTTCGCCGACGGTCTCGACCCCCTCGCAGACCGGCGTGATGGCGAGGTCCTCCAGCAGCCGCAGCGTGTGACGCAGGATGGTGCGCTTGACGGGCTGGCTGTCGATGCCGCGCACGAGGTCCATGTCGATCTTGACGATATCGGGCTGGAACCTGGCGAGCAGTTGGAGCCCGGCATGGCCGGCGCCGAAATCGTCGATCGCCGTCTTGAAGCCGATGGCCTTGTAGGTTTCGAGGATGTTCAGGAGGTGGGCGGTGTCGAGCTTCTCGGATTCGGTGAACTCGAAGATGATGTGGTCGAGCGGGAACCCCGTCCTGCTCGCCGCGTCGAGCGTCAGCCGGATACAGGCCCGGGGCTCGTAGACGGCGTTCGGCATGAAGTTGATGGACAGAAACGTCCCTCCGCCCGCGACGCCGAGCCGGGCCGCCCATTCGATGGCGGTGACGCGGCAGCGCTGGTCGAAGGCGTAGCGGTTCGTATCGTCGACGGCCGACAGGACGGTATAGGCGCCCTCTCCCTTGGCGCCGCGGACGAGAGCCTCGTGGGCGAAGGTCGTCCCCGAGACGACATCGGCGATCGGCTGGAACGCCATGGAGATCGGCAATTCGAACCCGGAGCCTTCGCGGCAGCCCTGACACCCCTTCGACATCGGCCTATCTTCCAACTCGTTTGCATCGGGAGTTGGCCGATTATCCGGGGCGTTCCTTAAGATCTTAGCTATTTCATAAGTTACGAAGAATCGGGCCGTCCGGCTCAGCCGCGCAGCAGGGCGACGATGGCTTCAACGAGCGTCGCGCCGCCGAGCGGCGCCACGAGAAGCAGGACGAGGTTGATGCCCACGAGCCAGCCGAGCAGCTTCTCCTGCGGCCGCGTCAGGCGCCGGCCGGCCGGCTTGGGTCGCCACGGCCGCGGAGCCGGCCCGTCGCTGCGGAAATCGACGTACACCGGCCCTCTCCCCGCCTGCCTTCGCGCCCCGACGACATGGCGCGGGCCACCGTAACGGCAAGTGGGCTCGGGCGAGGGTGTCTGCGCCAAGGCGTCTCGGCGAGGCCGGGCCGGCCAGCCTCCGAGGGCCGAAGGTGCCGGTCCGAGACCCCCCACAGAAAAGCCGCGAAGGTCCGGTGACGATGACCAGCGGCGAAGGGTCGGGCCGTCGACGCGCCCGCATCCCGTCCTCGGCGGGTCCGGCCGGGTCCGCGGCCCCGCATGGGACGATCCTCGCCCTCGCGCGTTCGAGAGGCGATGGGCGTCTCCCGCGAGGCTCCGGCAGGTCGGCGGCGGGCGCGGAGCGGGCAGACGGGACCGGTTCGCGACGCGGCACACCGGCGGGCGTGCCGAGATCGTTTCACGGGGAGGAGACACCATGACGAAGCCCAGCGCATCCGACTTTCTCGCGGCGGCAGACGCCGCCTACAGCCAGGACCCCTCGACGTCGGGCCTCGGCCTGCTCACGGGGCGCAACGGCGGACCCGTCGCCGCCACGAAGGCCGCCGACGGCTTCCATGCCGTCGCGCTCGAGACCGGCTCGGGCCAGGTGATCCTGTCCTTCGAAGGCACGGCGCTGGGCAGCCTCGCGACGCGGCCCACCTTCGTCCAGGCCCAGCTCGCCGGCGACGCGGCGATCGCCCAGGGCCAGGATCCCGCCGCCTATGCCGATGCGCTGCGCTTCGTGCAGCGCGCCACGGCGGCGGCCGAGAGCCAGGGTATCGCCGCCTCGGACATCTTCGTGGCCGGCCATTCCTCGGGCGGGGCGGTGGCCGAATATGTGGCGGTGAAGACCGGCCTCGGCGGCACCACGTTCGGTGCACCCGGCATTCCGGCGGCCGACATCAACACCGGCCTTCCATCGCACCTGACCAACTACGTCGATTACGGCGATCCGGTCGGCAATTACAGCGACAACCCGGACCGGGTCGGCAACCTGCTGCTGGGCGAGGGCATCGAACGCTACGGCCGCGCCACCTATGTCGGGCAGCCTTCGGATGCGGTGCCGCTCGCCGCGGCCGGCCGGCTCTTCGGAACCTCGCGGTTCGGAACCGCGGCAGCGGTCGGCATCGTGGCAAAGGGTATCGCCGATCATCATCTGCTCGCCGACTATGCCGCAGACCTCGGGACGACGCTGCCGGCGGGCGGCGCCGATGCGGGCGCGAGCCTGTCGGCCGCCGACGTCGAAGCCGCCGTCGCGACCGTGCTGGGCGGCAGCATCAATTCGGGAGCGGGCCAGGGGATCGGCAGCATCGGCGCGCAGCTGAACGAGATTGCCCAAGAGGCGTCCGGAGCGGCGTCCGGAGCGGCGTCGGGAGCGGCTTCGACGGTCGGGCAATGGATCGGAAAAGTCCCGCATCCCGTCGCCCACTTCGGCTGACGGCCACGCGGATGCGCCGGCGTCAGGGGACGGCAAGGGCGCGGCCCGCCGCGGTGCGTGGCGCACTGGCGGCGGCCCTGGCCGGCGCGTCCCTGCTGGCCGGCGCGGCGCTTCTCGCCACCCCGGTGGCGGCCGACAGCGAGATGCACCAGTCGCCGCTCCTCGAACGCGGTTCGCCCGAAGCCTGCGCGACCTCCCGTGAGGACGGGCGCCAGCGGGGCCAGTACCCCTGGCGCTTCAGCTGCCCGGACGACGACGGAACTCCGGGCAGCGGCCGGGCGAGGGACCGCGCCCGCTGACGGGGGCGCGGAGCGACGCTCGACCTCCTCGAATACAACTATCACGCGATAGAAATAGACGTCGTCCACCATAAGGAACATTTCACGCCTGCCCCGTTAGCATCGGCCGGCGCGGCACGGGTCCGGGAGGCGAGGTTGATCGACGAGCGTATGGCGCGCATGCCGACCCGTGGCCGCGCCGCGCTGCTGGTCCTGACCGGCGCGCTCCTGGTCGCCATCTGTCTCGTCTTCGCCTTCGTCATGGCGGGCTGGTACCGGGACGTCGGTCGCGGGCTCGGCGCCTCGGGCGAGAGCGTCGCGGCGGCGGTCGCCCAGACGGTCGACCGCAACATCGAGCTCCTCGACTTCTCGCTGAAGGCCGTGACCGAACAATGGGGCGCCTCGGACGTGCAGGCGCTCTCGCCCCGCCTGCGCGACCTCGTGCTCTTCGACCAGTCCATGCAGGCGCCGGGCTTCGGCATGGTCTTCGTGCTCGACGCGAGCGGCCGGCTCGTCGCCGATTCGATCGGGACCACCCGCGCCACCATGCGGTTCGACGACCGCGACTACTTCCGCGTCCACCTGGCATCGGGGGACCTCGGCCTGTTCGTCAGCAAGCCCATCCGGAGCCGCATCAACGGCCATTGGTCGATCGCGCTCAGCCGACGCATCGACGGGCCGGGCAAGACCTTCGGCGGCGTCGCGGTCGGCACCATCGACCTGTCCTACCTGACGCGGCTCTACGAGGGCCTCGGCGCCGGGGCGGAAAGCGCCGTGACGCTGTTCAGGACGGACGGCACCGTGCTCACGCGCGCGCCTCTCGAAGCGGGCGACATCGGCCTCTGGTCCGGATCGAGCGATGCCTTCACCCGCATGCGCGCGTCGCGGGCCGGCACCTTCGAGGGGGAGTCGCCGATCACCGGCCTGCCTCGCATCATCTCCTACCACCGGGTCGGCAAGTCCCCGCTGATCCAGGTCGTGGAGGTCGCCGGCGACGCCGCCTACACGGGCTGGTGGCGCCGCGCCGCGGCGGTGGCGGGCCTGTTGACGCTGCTGTGCCTGGGCAGCATGGGCCTCTCCGTCACGCTCTATCGCGAGCTCGGCCGCCGCTCGGCCGCGGAAGCGGAACTGGCACGCCTCGCCGGGACGGATGCCTTGACCGGGCTCGCCAACCGCCGGCGCTTCGAGGCCGCGCTGGCGGCGCGCGCGCAGCGGGCCGCGGACCCGCTGGCGCTGCTCATGATCGATGCCGACGCCTTCAAGGCCTACAACGACCTCCGCGGCCACCAGGCCGGAGACGCGGTGCTCCAGGCCGTCGCCACGGCACTCGAGAGCGAAGCCGGCCGGCGCGGCGGGCTCGCCTGCCGCTACGGGGGCGAGGAATTCGTGGTCCTGCTGCCGGGCTGCGACGCGACGGCGGCGCTCGAAGGCGCGGAAGCCATGCGGGCGGCCGTGCAGGCGCTCGGCCTGCGCCATCCCGGCAGCGCCGAGGAGGTGGTCACGATCAGCGTCGGCGTCGCGGCCCGCGGACAGGGGGACGCCGCCGAGGCCGGCGCGCTCCTGTCGGCCGCCGACGCGGCCCTCTACCTCGCCAAGGCCGCGGGCCGCAACCGCTGCCGCGCCCTGCCGGACGCCGGGCTGCCCATCGCGTGCTGAGCGCCGCCGGAGCCGAGGCGGCAGCGGACCCGTCTCAGCCGACCCGCGGCGCGAGCGTGATCAGCGCGACGGAGACCACAGCCAGGACGAGACCGGTCCCCTGGACGATCCCGACCCGCTCGCCGTAGACCGCGATGGCGACGCCGTTGACCGCCAGGAGCTGCAGCACGGCCGAGATGCTGAAGGCCGTGGCCATCCCGACATCCCGGATCAGCCGCAGCATGAGCAGGTTGCCGACGGTGTAGAGCGCCATCGTGAAGACGACCTTGCCGGAGGACGGCGCGAGCGCCCAGGATTTCGCGCTGCTCGCCCCCGCCACGAACATGGCGCAGGCGGTGACGAGTTGCAGGACAGAGGTTGGCGTCATGGATCCCGGCCGGGTTGCGGTGCCCGACCCTATCGCGCCGGGCGCCGGGCCGGAAGCACGCCCGAGCCCGGCCCGGGACCGGTTGCCGATCCGGCCCGGCTGCTTCAGATTGCAGGCGCGGCGCTGCCGCGGGCCGAGCCGGAAGCCATGGACACGAGACACGAGGCCGAACCGTTCCGCGGCGCCGGCGATCCCCCGCCCGCCCGGGCCGAGACCGGCAGGAGCCCGCCGTGACGGAGGAGAGGCCGTTCGATCTCGTGGTCCGCCACGGCCGCGTGGTGCTGCCGCACGGGACGTTCGACATCGACGTCGGGATCCGCGACGGGCTGGTGGCGGCGCTCGGGCCCGACCTGCCGGCCGGGCGGCGGACCGTGTCGGCGGCGGGCCGCATCGTGCTGCCGGGCGGCGTCGACAGCCATTGCCACATGGACCAGCAGCCCTGGGAGGGCAAGGCGACCGCCGACGACTTCGACACCGGCACCCTGTCGGCGCTGTGCGGCGGCACCACGACGGTCATCCCCTTCGCCATGCAGATGCGGGGCCAGTCGCTGGACGCCGTGGTGGCCGATTATCACGACCGCGCCGGTCCCAAGGCGCATATCGACTACGGCTTCCACCTCATCGTCGGAGACCCCACCCCGCAGGTCCTGCGCCGGGAACTGCCGGCGCTGATCGCGGCCGGCTGCACGTCGATCAAGATCTACCTGACCTACGCGGGCCTGAAGCTCGAGGACGGCGAGATCCTGGACGTCCTCGACGTCGCCCGGTCCGAAGGCGCGATGGTCATGGTGCATGCCGAGAACGACGCCTGCATTCGCTGGCTGACGGACCGGTTCGTGGCGGCCCGCAAGACGCAGCTGCGCTACCACGTCGAGGCGCATTCGGCGATCGGCGAGCGAGAGGCGACCTTCCGCGCCATCAGCTTCTCGGAACTGATCGAGACGCCGATCCTCATCAGCCACGTGGCGGCGGGCGGGGCCGTCGAGGAGATCCGCCGCGCCCGGGCCCGCGGCCTGCCGGTCCATGCCGAGACCTGCCCGCAGTACCTGTTCCTGTCCGCCGAGGACATCGACACGCACGACCTGACCGGGGCCGGATGCGTCTGCACGCCGCCCCCGCGCGACCGGTCGAACCAGCCCGACATCTGGCGCGGCCTGCTGGACGGCACGCTGGAGGTGTTCTCCTCCGACCACTCGCCGTGGACCTTGGCCGACAAGACCGCCGAGGGCCCGGACACGCCGTTCCACCGCATCCCGAACGGCATCCCGGGCATCGAGACGCGGCTGGCCCTCCTGTTCTCGGCGGGGGTCAACGGCGGCCGCCTCTCGCTCCAGCAGTTCGCCGACCTCACCGCGGCCGCGCCGGCGCGGCTCTTCGGGCTGGCGCCGCGCAAGGGCACGCTGGCGGTGGGCGCCGATGCCGACCTCGCCATCTGGGATCCCGACCGGGTGGTCCGCATCGACAACGCGCTGCTCCATCACGCCACCGACTACACCCCCTATGCGGGCCAGACCGTGCGCGGCTGGCCCGTGATGACGGTGTCGCGCGGCGAGGTGGTGTGGGACGACGGGCGGGTCCTGTCGCGGCCGGGGCGCGGACGGTTCCTGGCCCGCCAGCGCCCGTTCCCGCCCCGGCAGGACCTGTCACGGACGCTGGCCTCGTGAGCGCGGCCCGGGACGTGCGGCATGAGCCCTGAGAAGACCCTCCTCGTCACCGGCGGCACCGGCTTCGTCATGAGCGTGCTCGCCCGCGCCTGGCTCGACCGCGACCCGGAGGCCCGCGCCGTGATCCTCGACCGGTCGGGCCTCGACGCCGCCGCGAGCCGCCTCTTCGCGCCCGTGCGGGACCGGCTCAGCCTCGTCGTGGGCGACGTCCGGCAGCCCGACGGCTGGGCGGCGGCGCTCGACGGGCTCGGCATCGGCCGCGTCGTCCATGGCGCCACCGTCACGCCGATCTCCCGCGGCAGCGCCGCCGAGGCGAAGCGCCTGCCCGAGGCGGACGACCCGGCGCGCATCCTCGACGTCAACCTGATGGGGACCGTGCGGGTCCTCGACTGGGCCCGGCAGGCTCCGGGCGTCTCGCGCTTCGTCTTCGTCAGCTCCGGCGCGGTCTACCGCCACCATGGACCGGACTGGTCGGGCGAGCCGCTGCCCGAGGACGGCTACGTCGCACCCCTGACGCTCTACGGCATTTCCAAACACGCCGCCGAGACGGTGGTGAACCGCTACGCCGACCTCTTCGGCCTGTCGGCCGTTTCGGTGCGGCTCGCCTCCGTCTACGGTCCGATGGACCGCGCCACCGAGAGTCGCAGCTTCCGCCACGTGCCGAACCGGGTGGCCCACATGGCGCTCGCCGGCGAGGTCGTCCGGCCCAGCAGCCTCGACGCGATCGGCGACTACATCCACGCCGCCGACGTGGCCGAGGCCATCATGGCCCTCCTCGACCTGCCGAAGCCTCGATACCGCCACTACAACGTCGGCAGCGGCGTCGCCACCAGCGTGGGCGAACTCCTCGGCTGGGCGGCCGAGCGCGTGCCGGGCCTCGCCGTCGTGGTCAGCCCGCCCGAGACTGCCAACATCGTGCAGGATCCCGCCCTGCGGGACGGCATGTGGGGCGCCTACGACATCGCCAGGATCACGCGCGACACGGCCTGGCGGCCGAGACCCGGACGGGACGCGTTCCACGACTATATGGACTGGATCGCGCGCGACGAGCCGCCGCCGGGCGGCGCGTCCTGAGGGGGCGGCCGATGTTCGACCTCCTCGTCACCGGTGCCACGCTCGTCGACGCCGACGGCGAGACGCGCGCGGACCTCGCGGTCCGCGATGGGCGCGTCGCCGCGCGGCTTCCGCCGGGCGCGTCCGTGGCGGCGCGCCGGACCGTCGCGGCCGCCGGCTGCCTGCTGCTGCCCGGCCTCGTCGACGCCCACGCCCACCTGCGCGAGCCGGGCCTCACCCACAAGGAGGACTTCGACAGCGGCACCCGGGCGGCCGCGCTGGGCGGCGTCACCACCGTGCTCGACATGCCGACGGACGCGCCCTGGACCACCGAGGCCGGCGACCTCGCCGCCAAGATCGGCCTGGCGCACGGCCGCCTGCACGTCGACGTCGGCTTCCAGGTCGCGCCGGCGCGCGACACTGCGGACCTCGACGCGATCGAGGATCTGGGGCCGGTGTCGTTCGAGCTCTTCACGGCGGACGTGCCCGAGCCTTTCCTGCTCGCCACGGCGGACGATCTCGCCGAGGCATTGCGCCGCCTCGCGCCGCGCCGCACGCTCACCGGCGTGTCGGCGGGCGACCAGTCCATCCTGGTCGGCAGCGCCGCGCGCGACCCGTCCGGCGACATCGCCGCCTACCGGGCGAGCCGGCCGCCGCTGGCCGAAGCCTCGGGCATCGCCCGGGCGCTGCTCGCCGCCGCCGCGACCGGCGCCCGGATCCACGTGCGCCAGATCAATTCGGCGCTCGGCCTTGACGCCTTCGCGCGCCTGCGCGGCCTCGCCGACGCCACCGTGGAGACGACGCCGCAGAACCTGTTCTTCACCGCGGCCGACTACGCGGGCCCGGCGGGCGCGGGGCTGAAGGCGAGTCCGCCGCTGCGCGAGCGCGCCGACGTCGAGGCGCTGCGCGCCGGCCTGCGGGACGGCACGATCGACATCGTGGCGACCGACCATGCCCCGCACAGCCCGGCCGAGAAGGCGGCGCCCGCCCGCTGCTTCGCCGAGATCCCGGGCGGCATGCCGGGGCTGCAGACGCTGCTGCCCGTGATGCTGCGCCTCGTCGCCGAGGGGGTGATCGGCCACGCCGACCTCGTGCGGCTCTGTGCCCGCAACCCGGCGGCGCGCTTCGGCCTCGGGCGCCGGAAGGGGCGGCTGGAGCCCGGCTTCGACGCCGACATCCTGGTCGTCGATCCCCGCCGGGACGGCCTCATCGCCGGGCGCCACCAGGCGTCGCGGGCCGGCTACACGCCCTTCGAGGGCTGGACCGTGCCGGGCCACCTCGCCCGGGTGTTCCTGCGGGGGCGCGAGATCGTCACCGAGGGCGTGATCGTGGGCGGGCCGTCCGGCACCGCCCTGCGGCCGCATGGAGAGGAAGCCCGATGCCACTGCTGAGCGGCAAGGTCGCGATCGTCACCGGCGCGAGTTCCGGCCTCGGCCGGGCCATCGCGGTCCGCTTCGCCCGGGAGGGCGCCCGGGTGGCCCTGGCGGACGTCGCCGAGGCGCCGCTCGAAGGCGGCGCGCCGACGGCCGCTCTCATCGCCGCGGAGGGCGGCACGGCGCTGTTCGTCCCGACCGACGTGTCGCGCTGGGACGCCGTCGACGCGCTCGTGACCGAAACGGTCCTTAGCTTCGGCCGCCTCGACGTGCTGGTCAACAACGCCGCCACCTACACGTCGACGACGCTGCTCGAGACCTCGGCCGAGCAGTGGCACCGGGTGCTGGCGGTGAACCTCACGGGCCCGTTCTTCTGCGCCAAGCGCGCCGTCCTGCAAATGCTGACGCAGGACCCGGTCGACGAGGTGCGCGGCCGCATCGTCAACATCGCCTCCCAGCACGGCATGGTGGCCTGCCCGGGAGACTTCCCCTACGGGGTCAGCAAGGGCGGGCTGGTCCAGATGACGCGCCAGATCGCCGCCGACCACGCCTCAGACCTCATCGTGTGCAACGCCGTCGCGCCCGGCAAGATCGTCACGGGCAAGCCCGGCATCGCCAACGATCCCGGATCGCTGGACTATTCCCGCCGCCGGACGCCCTGGCCGAGGCTCGGACGGCCGGAAGACGTCGCCGGCGCCGCCCTGTTCCTCGCCAGCGACATGGCGAGCTTCGTCACCGGCACCAACCTCATGGTCGACGGCGGCTGGATGGCGAGCTGACGCGCGATGGTCGGGACGGACGCAGGGACGACGGAGATCAGGCGCGAGGGGCCGCTCGGCTGGCGCGCGGTGGCCGATGTGGCGGAGGGGGCGGACCTCGTGCTCGCGCCGGCCGTCTGGGACGCCATCGCGGCGGCGGCCCGCGTCGTCGACAGCCTCTCGGAGCGGGGCGTGCGGGCCTACGGCATCAACACCGGGGTCGGCGCCCTGTCCGACACCGTGGTGCCGCGCGCGCTGCAGGCGCGGCTGTCGCGCAACCTCGTCATGAGCCACGCGGCGGGCGTCGGCGATCCCCTGCCGGACGCCGAAGTGCGCGCCGTGATGGCGGCGCAGGTCAACACCTACGCGCACGGGCGCTCGGGGGTGCGGGCCGGCACGGTCGCGGCGCTCCTCGCCTTGCTGGCCCACCGCTGCTGCCCGGAGGTCCCCGCCCGCGGCTCCGTCGGCTACCTGACCCACATGGCCCACATCGGCCTCGTGCTCATCGGCGAGGGCCGGGCCCGCGTCGCGGGCCGCGACCTGCCGGGCGCCGAGGCGCTGGCCGCCATCGGCGCCCGGCCGGTGGTCCTGTCCGCCAAGGAGGGGCTGAGCCTCGTCAACGGCACACCCTGCTCGACCGGCCTCGCCTGCCTGGGGCTGCGGCGGATCGAGCGCCTGCTCGCCGCCGCCGACGCCGTCGCGGCCCTGACGCTCGAGGCGCTCGGTGCCGGCGTCGCGGCCTTCGACGCCGACGTGCTGGCCCTGCGCCACTCGCCCGGCCTGCAGGCCTCCGGCGCGGTGCTCCGGGCCCGGCTGAAGGGGAGCGGCGCCCTCGACCGGCAGGGCAGGACGCAGGACGCGCTCAGCCTGCGCGCCGTGCCCCACGTCCATGGTGCGGCGCGCGACGCGCTGGCGGCGGCGGCGGTCGTGGTCGACCGCGAACTCGCCTCCGTCACCGACAACCCGGTCGTGTCGGGGACGCCGGAGGCGCCGGTCGTGCAGTCCGAGGCCCATGCGGTGGCACCGGCCCTCGCCATGGCGCTCGACGGGCTCGCCGTGGCGGTGGCCCAACTGGCCGCCATGGCGGAGCGCCGGCTCGACCGCCTGCTGAACGCCGCCATCAGCGGATTGCCGCCGTTCCTCAGCGCCGAGGCGGGCGTCGGGTCGGGCTACATGATCGCCCAGTACACGGCGGCGGCGCTGGTCGGCGAGAACCGCCGCCTCGCCGCACCGGCGAGCCTCGACGGCGGCATCACGTCGGCGCTGCAGGAAGACGTGCTGGCCCATCCCACGGCAGCCGCCACCAAGCTGCTCGCCGTGATCGACAACGCCGAACGGATCCTCGGGATCGAGCTCCTGGCGGGCGCGGACGCCCACGACCTGTCGGGCCGCCACGATTGGGCGCCCGGCACGGCCGCGATCCTGGCCCAGGTCCGGGCCGTGGCCCCGCTCTATCGCGACGACCGTCCGCTGGCCGGCCATCTCCTCGTCGGGCGCGACCTCGTGCGCGCCGGTCCGGCCCCGATCCCGGAGGGCTGAGGTCAGCCGGCCTCCGGTGCCGGGAACCGCTCCCGCCAGTGCCGGGCGATCGCTTCGCGGGACGCGATCCACACGCCGGCATGGCCCTGCATGTGGTCGAGGAGCCGCGCCAGGGCGCCGATGCGGCCCGGGCGGCCGATGATGCGCGCGTGCAGGCCGATCGACATCATCCGCGGCCGGCCCTCCTGGCCCGATCGGTACAGCCAGTCGAACGCGTCCCGGCAGTAGCGGAAGAAGTCGTCGCCGGTCTCGAAGCCCTGGCTGCGGTTCATGCGGCTGTCGTTGTTGTCGAAGCTGTAGGGCACGACGAGGTGCGGCCGGCCGGCCACGCGCAGCCAGTACGGCAGGTCGTCGTTGTAGGCATCGCTGTCGTAGAGGAACCCGCCGGTCTCGACGGCGAGCCGGCGGGTGTTGAGGCTGGGACGGCCGGTGTACCAGCCGACCGGGCGCCGGCCGATCAGCCGCGTGACGGTGTCGACGCAGCGGACCATGTCGGCCCGCTCCACCGCCTCGGGGACGGAGCGGTAGTCGATCCAGCGCTGGCCGTGGCACGCCACCTCGACGCCCCAGGCGCGAAACGCCTCGGCCACGGCGGGGTTGCGCTCGAGCGCCATGCCGACCGCGTAGACGGTGGCGTCCACCCCCCGGGTCCTCAGCAGCCGCATCACCTCCCACACGCCGACACGGCTGCCGTATTCGAAGTTCTGCTCGACGTTGAGGTCGCGCGCCCCCGTCAGGGCGGCGGGGCGGTCCATGTCGGTCAGGGCGTTTTCCGAATGGGCATCGCCGTGGAGCACGCTGCTCTCGCCGCCCTCCTCGTAGTTCAGCACGACCGACACGGCGATCCTGGCGCCGCCCGGCCAGGCGGGATCGGGCGGGCTCGCGCCATAGCCGACGAGGTCGCGCGGATAGGGGCTCGCGGGATCGAACATCGTGGCCGGACTCCTGCATGCTGGTGCGCCCGGGGAGGCGCCATTGACGGTGCCGCCCCGCGGGTGCTCACTTGGTGAGCGGGCGACCGTGCGTGTCAGTCTAAGGGTTCATCGGCGATGAAGCAGTTCAAGTCCATCGACGCGCTCAGGCGCGGCTTCGGCGCGGTCGAGAACGACCTCGTCGACGAGCTCCTGGCCGGTCGCCTGGACCGCCGCGCCCTGCTGCGCCACGGCAGCGTGCTGGGCCTGTCGCTCGCGACGCTGGGCGGGCTCGCGGGCGCGGTGGGGCTCGTGGCGCCCCGGCCGGCTCTGGCGCAGGGCAAGCCGGGCGGCACCATCCGGGTCGCCATCGCGACGCCGGCCGGCGCGGTCGATCCCGTCACGGTGGCGGACGACGGCGGCCTGACCATGCTGATCCAGGCGGGCGAGTTCCTCTGCGTCACGCAGGCCGACCTGACGCTGAAGCCGGTGCTGGCGACGAGCTGGAGCCACAACGACGACGCCTCGGTCTGGACCTTCAAGCTCCGGCCGGGCGTCAAGTTCATCAGCGGCGGCACGCTGAAGGCCGAGGACGTCGTGGCCACGATCGACCGGCTGGCGGATCCCGCCAACGCGTCCAATGCGCTCTCGGCCTTCAAAGGCATCCTCAGCAAGGGCAACACCCGCAAGGTCGACGACCTGACGGTGGAGTTCCACCTCGACGCGCCCTACGGCGCCTTCCCCTACGTCGTATCGTCCGACAACTACAATTGCATCATCCTGCCGGCCACCTACAAGGGCGACTACGAGAAGAACTGGGACGGCACCGGGCCGTTCAAGCTCGACACGTTCACCCCCAAGGTCGGCGCGAGCTTCGTGCGCAACCCCGACTACTGGGGCGACAAGGCGCTGCCGGACCGGACCGAGTTCACCTATTTCGACGCCCTGCAGCCCCGCATCCTGGCGTTGCAGGGCGGGCAGGTCGACCTCATCGACCAGCTCCCGGTGATCGGCGGCCAGGCGCTGCTCAACGACCCGAACATCACCATCATCCGCGAGAAGAGCACCGCCCACCAGCAGGTGCACATGCGCTGCGACACGGGGCCCTTCGCCGACAAGCGCGTGCGCCGCGCCATGGCGCTGACGCTCGACCGGCAGAAGCTCGTGGCGGGCCTGCTGAGGGGCTACGGCGAGATCGGCAACGACACGCCCTTCGCCACCGTCTACCCGTCCTCGGCCCCCGGCATCGCGCAGCGCCAGCAGGACCTCGCCCAGGCGAAGCAGCTCCTCGAGGCGGCGGGCGTCGCCAAGGGTTTCCAGGTGAACCTCACCACCGAGACCTATCTCGAGATCCCGCAATATGCGGTGCTGCTGCAGAACTTCGCCCGGGCCGTCGGCATCGCCATCGAGCTCAAGGTCGAATCGCAGGACGCCTATTACGGCAAGGCGGCCTTCGGCCAGTCCGACTGGCTCGACAGCACGATGGGCATCACGGACTACGGCCACCGCGGCGTGCCCAACGTGTTCCTCCGGGCGCCGCTGCTCAGCGACGGGCCGTGGAACGCCGCGCATTTCAAGAACAAGGACTACGACGCGCTCGTCGACACCTTCGGGCGCACCGCGGACGTCGGCGGCCAGCGCGACACCGCCGCCAAGATCGAGGCGCTGCTGCTGGACGAGACCCCTGTCCTGTTCGGCTACTTCTTCGATTACCTCGTGCCGACCCGGAAGGGGCTCGCCGGCATCCCGCCGATCCCCAACCGCCTGTTCCTGGACCGCGCCGGCTTCGCCTGACGGCCCGGGCGGGGCGCCGTGACGACCCTCATCCTGCGCCGCATTCCCTACGCGCTGGTGACGCTGTTCATCCTGAGCGTGCTGGTCTTCGCGGGCGGGCAGCTCCTGCCGGGCGACGTCGGCCGCGCCGTGCTGGGGCCGCTCGCGGACCCGCGCGCCGTGGCGACGCTGAACCACGAGCTCGGCGCCGACCGGCCGGCACTGGTCCAGTACGGCGAATGGATCGGCCGCTTCGTGCAAGGCGACATGAGCCGGTCCTTCGCGTTCCGCGCTCCCGTGGCGCCCTTCGTGGGGGCCGCGCTGGTGAATTCGCTGAAGCTCGGCGGCGTCGCCTTCGCGCTCGTGGTGCCGCTCGGCATCCTGGGCGGCATCGTGGCGGCGCTGAACCGCGGCCGCCTCCTCGACCGCGCCATCGTGCTCGTCGGCCTGTCGGCCACCGTGGTGCCGGAGTTCGTGTCCGGCATCGTCCTGATCCTGGTGTTCGGTATCGGGCTGAAGCTGTTCCCCATCTCGGCGACGCCGCCGCCGGGCGCCGGCCCCGGCACGCAGCTCTACTACCTCGTCCTGCCCGCCATCCCGCTGGTGTTCATCGTGTTCGGCTACATCGCCCGCATGGCGCGCGCCGGCACCGTGGAGGCGCTCGACAGCGACTACACCCGCACCGCGGTGCTGAAGGGCCTGCCGCAGCGCCAGGTCGTGCTGCGGCACGTGCTCCGCAACGCCCTGCTGCCGACCATCACGGTGGTGGCGTCGCAGACCGGCTACCTCGTCGGCGGCCTCGTCGTGATCGAGACGCTGTTCCACTACCAGGGCATCGGCAGCCTCATCTACACGGCGGCGCGCGGCCACGATTTCCCCATGCTCGAAGCCGGCATCATGACGGTCGGGGTCATCTACGTCGTGTCGACGCTGCTGGCCGACCTCATGCTCGCGGCGCTGAACCCGCGCATCCGCGCCGGAGGCCGGGCGTGAGCGCCGTCCCGCGCGACACGCCGCGCGAGACGCTCCGGCCGGCGCCGCGCTTCGAGCGGGTCCGCCTGCTGCTGCGCTCGCCCTCCGTCCTGGTCGGGCTCGGCATCATCCTGTTCTGGATCGGCTGCGCGCTCTTCGGCCGGCTCGTCGTCGACCCGCTCGCCGACGACATCCTGAACAGCCTCGCGCCGCCCTCGGCCCAGCACTGGTTCGGCACGGACGAGCTCGGGCGGGACATGTTCGCCCGGGTCATCGCGGGCGCGCGGGACATCCTCGTCGTGGCGCCGCTCGCGACGCTGCTCGGCATCGGGCTCGGCACCGCGCTCGGCCTCGTCATGGGCTATTTCCCGGGCTGGATCGACGACGTGCTGAGCCGCATCGTCGAGGCCGTGCTGGCCCTGCCGCTGCTGATCCTGGCGCTGCTGGCCCTGACGGCGCTCGGGGCGTCCAACGCCACGGTGGTGGCGGCCATCGGGCTCAGCTTCATGCCGATCGTGGCCCGCACGGTGCGGGCCGCCGTCATGACGGAGCGCAGCCTCGACTATGTCGCGGCGGCCCGGCTCCGGGGGAATCCGCCCCCTACCTCATGCTGTTCGAGATCCTGCCCAACATCCTGCCGCCCATCGTGGTCGAGCTGACGGTGCGGCTGGGCTATGCGATCTTCACCGTCGCGACCCTGTCGTTCCTGGGCGTCGGGCTGCAGCCGCCCTCCCCCGACTGGGGTCTCGCCATCTCGGAGAATTACGCGCTGATCGGGGGCGGTTACTGGTGGACGGTGCTGTTCGACGCCCTGGCGATCGCCTCGCTGGTGATCGCCGTGAACCTCGTGGCGGACGGCCTGGCGGAGGTGGTGGAATGATGCCCGCGGCCGAGGCGGCCCGGTCCGCCGCACAGGCCGCCGCGGCGGCGCCCGCGCGGGTCTCCGCCCTGCGGATCGAGGGGCTCGACGTGTCCTACCGGGTGCGCGGCCAGGTTCGGCCGGTGCTGCGGGGGCTCGACCTCGCGATCCCGCCCGGCGGCACCTTCGGGCTTGTCGGCGAGTCGGGTTGCGGCAAGTCGACCGCCGCCATGGCGGCGATGCGCTACCTGCCGCGCAACGGCCGGATCGACGCCGGCCGCATCCTGGTCGGCGGCCACGACGTCGCCGCGCTGGCGCCCGCGGCGCTGCGCAGCCTGCGCCGGACCAGCGTCTCGATGGTCTACCAGGACCCCGGCCGCGCCTTGAACCCGACGATCCGCGTCGGCGCCCAGGTGGCGGAGGTCTACGGGCTCGACGGGGCGGGACCCGAGGAAGCGCGCGAGCGGGCGCTCGCCATGCTGGGCCGCGTGCGGATCGCCGACCCGGCCAGCGTCATGGAGCGCTACCCCCACCAGCTCTCGGGCGGCATGCAGCAGCGCGTCGTCATCGCCATGGCGCTGGCGGTGAAGCGCGAGCTGATCGTGCTCGACGAGCCCACGACGGGGCTCGACGCGACCGTCGAGGCCGAGGTGCTCGACCTCGTCGAGAGCCTGCGCCGCGAGAACGGCACCGCGGTGCTGTTCATCGGCCACAACCTCGGCGTCATCGCCCGCATGTGCGCCGAAGTGGGCGTGCTCTATGCCGGCCGCCTGGTCGAGCAGGGCCCGACCGGCGCGGTCTTCGCCGAGCCGCGCCATCCCTACACGGTCGGCCTGCTGCGCTGCCTGCCGCGCCGCGGCCTCGACCGGCGGCGGGCGCGGCTCGACACGATCCCGGGCTTCCTCCCCACGGCCCGGAGCGCGCCCGCGGGCTGCGTCTTCGCACCCCGCTGCGGCCTCGCCCGCGACCTTTGCCGCTCCGACCCCCCGCCGCTGATCCCGCTGGGGCAGGGACGGTTCAGCCGCTGCCATTTCCACGACGAGGCACCGGACCTGCCGCGGACGGTCCCGGACGACATCGCGGCCCGGCCCGCCGCGCCGGCCGGGGCGGGCCCGCTGCTGACCGTGTCGAACCTGTCCATGACGTTCCGGCAAGGGCACCACACCGTGCAGGCGCTGCGCGCCATCGACCTCGCGGTCGCACCCGGCGAGACGCTGGGCCTCGTCGGCGAGTCGGGCAGCGGCAAGTCCACGCTGGCCCGCGTGCTGCTCGGGCTCGCGGAGCCGGACGCCGGCAGCGCGCTGGCGCTCGAGGGCGTGCCCCTGCCCCCGCTGTCGCGGCGGCGCGACCTCGCCGCCGTCCAGATGGTGTTCCAGAACCCCGATTCGGCGCTGAACCGCGCCCACCGGGTCGGCCGCATCATCGGCCGCGCGCTCGGCAAGCTGGCGGGCCTCAAGGGCGCCGAACGGCGGGAGCGCATGCTGGCGCTGACCCGCGGCGTCCAGCTCGCCGACCATTACCTCGCCGCCAAGCCCCGCCAGCTGTCGGGCGGCCTCAAGCAGCGCGTCGCCATCGCGCGCGCCTTCGCGGGAGCGCCCAAGCTGATCGTCTGCGACGAGCCGACCTCCGCGCTCGACGTGTCGGTGCAGGCCGCGATCCTGAACCTCATCGCCGACCTGCAGGCCGAGCGCGGCGTCAGCTACGTCTTCATCAGCCACGACCTCGCGGTGGTGCGCTACGTGTCGGATCGCATCGCCGTGCTCTATCTCGGCCGGCTGATGGAGATCGGGCCGGCCGAGGCCGTCTTCGCCGGGCCCCACCATCCCTACACCGAGGTGCTGCTGTCGGCGACGCCGGGACCGGACGGTGCGGTGAAGCGCGTGGCGATCGCGGGCGAGATGCCGAGCGCCGTCGATCCGCCGGCGGGCTGCGTCTTCCACACCCGCTGCCCGCGCCGCATCGGTCCGGTCTGCGACACCGAGGAGCCGCCGCTCAGTCTCCGCCACGACGGCCACGCCATCCGCTGCCACCTGCCCCTCGCCGACCTCGGCCGCGCGGCCATGCCCCCCTGACGCCGATCTCCACCCGTGTCCGACCTCGTCCTCGCCGCCCTCGCCTTCGTGGTTCTGTGCTTCAGCGCCTGGGTCGGCCGCGCGCTCCACGCCGGGCTGCCCGAACATCACCGCTCGGACGACTCCATCGGCTTCGTCCGCGTCGCGTCGAGCCTCATCGTCACCTTCACGGCTTTGGTGCTCGGGCTCCTGCTGACGACGGTGAACGCCGACTTCGAGCGGACCGGCGCCGACCTGCGCGGCTACGGCGCCATGATCATCCTGCTCGACCAGGAGCTCGACGGCCTGCCGGCGGTGGCCCGGCCGGTGCGGAGCCTGCTGCGGGCCTATACGGCTTCCGTCATCGCCAGCACGTGGAGCGAGGAGGCGCCTCCGACCGGCAAGTACCCGGATGCCACCCCGCACGGGCCGGACTTCGATTCGGATGCGCTGGGCGAGATCCTGAACGAGGTCGAGACCACGATCCGCCGCGTCGTGCCGGGCGACAGCGCGGCCGAGAAGGTCCAGGCCACCTGCCTGGCGCGGGTCGGCGCCCTGCTCGATCAGCGCTGGCGGCTTGTCGGCGAGGCCCATAGCGCCATCACGCCGTCCTTCTTCGGCATGATGGCGCTCTGGCTGTGCCTCGTCTTCGTCAGTTTCGGCCTCATCGCGCCGCGGAACGGAACCGCCGCGGCCTGCATCGCCGTCGTGGCGCTCTCGCTCGCCGGGGCGATCTTCACCATCACGGAGCTCGACGGCCCGCTGGATGGCCTCGTCAAAGTGTCGAGCGAGCCGATGCGTCACGCGTTGCGCCACCTCGATCGCTCCCTGGCGGGCTGAGCCCGCGCCCGGCCGAGAGACGGCCGACGGGCGCGGGCGACGAGCCCTCAGTAGACGCGGACGCGGCGGCCCGGCCGGTCGTCGCCGGCCGTCGGGATCCGGGTCTGCGCCGCACCGGCGCTCGAGGCGGGGTAGGCCGTGGTCGATGCGGCGGAACCGGGCGCCACGGCGTCGGCCGCGCGGGCGCCGACACGCTCGACGGCGTCCCTGGCCCGCGCCGCGCCATCCGCCAAGGCCGCCCCGACGCCCGTGGCGCCGATGCCGGTGGTGCCGGCTCCGGCGGTCCAGCCGTCGCGGCTCCAGGTGTCGCGACGCTCGTCGAGGTCGACGGCGCCGTCGACGTCGAGGATCTGCGTGGCCTGGGCCAGCCGGGTCTCGTCGGCCCGCACCGTCACCAGCGTGCCGCCCCGGCGCACGCCCTCCACATAGGCGTCGGCATCCGAGTGTTCGATCCCGGCGTCGGTCAGCGACCCGACGAGGCCGCCCGCCGCGGCGCCGACGCCGGCACCCACCAGGGTCGAGGCGAGCCAGCCGGCCGCCACCACGGGCCCGAGACCCGGGATGGCCAGCAGGCCGAGGCCGGCGAGCAGCCCGGCGCCCCCGCCCACGATGGTGCCGAGCGAGGCGCCCGTCCCCGTCCCGGGATGGTCGCCGTAGCGGCCGCGCTGCGTCTCGTCGTTCGAGACGATGGAAATGTCGCCGTGCGGAATACCCGCCGCTTCGAGCCTGCTCACGGCTTCGGCGGCACGGTCGTAGCTGTGGTAGAGCGCGGTTGCGGTTCTGATGGCCATGATGGTCTCTCCGTCGTTGAGGCAGGATCGGACCGGTCGGGATCGCGGAGGCGATCCGAACCCGATGATCTGCTGGCGTTTCGAGATTGCGGCGAGGTCGCCGAAGGCGCCTCCGGCGTCACTGGCCGCCGATATTGCCCTTGTAGTCGAAGCCGATCTGCATCTGCTTGCCGCCGCGCATCGCGGTACCGCGCCACACGCCGTCGCCGTCCTTCTTGAGGTCGGACACGTCCGTGAAACCGGCGCCGGCGATGCGGGACTTGGCCTGACCCTCGGTGAAGCTGTTGGCTCCCTTCTCCAGGGCCGACAGGGCGACGACGTTGACGGTGCCGGACGCATTCACGTCCGAGCCGGCATTGCCGGAGCCGTTGACGGCGCCGTTGGAGGACCCGGTCGCGGTGGCGGCGCCCGGCGCGGCCTTGGTGGCGTCCTGCGCCAATGCGGCCGGGCTGGCGGCGAGCGCGAGAATGAGCACTGCCGGAATCATCGAGCGCATGGTGTATCTCCCGTTGGTTCGTGTCAGTGCAAGACTTTTGGGCAGCGTCTGGTTCCATCTCAGGCAAATTGCAGCGAAAGATTAAGCAGAGCTTCAATGGTCGTCGGCGACAAGCACGCGCCGAAGTGGCTTCTTCGTCGCCATGACACGAAGCCATGCGGAGTTTTTGTCAGGTTGAGCTCATTCAACGGGCTCGGACAGGGATTCTGTTGGGCTCCCCTCGGTCCGGCCGCCTGATGGGCGGGTCCGCCCCGCTGCCCGGCACGACGCCGAGGAGGATCGGGAACCATCGTTGGACGTTGCCCGTCCTCAACCGGAAACGGAGGAACCATGAGCCGCCTGCCCCCAGTCCCCCCGCCGGCCGTCCCACGCACGGGCCGGACGCCATGCCGAAATCGTTCGAAGACGTCAGCCACCGGGTGCGCCAGGCCGCCCAGCGCCAGAACAGGTCCGCGGCGGACGGCGGCCCACGGCCGCAGGCCGGCGGCCCGCAGCGGCGGGGCGGCGGCCCGGGGAGGCCCGCGGCGCTCTGGTCCCCGCTGGTGAACGTGGCCCTGGCGGGTTTCGCCGGCTACGTGATCGGCTGCCTCCAGGCCCGCCGCCGCCGCTGACGCCGCGGGCCGCGGGACCGGCCCTCGGGGCGGCCCCACGGTCCGGCGTCGCCTCACGACGCGGGCGTGACGATCTCCAGCAGGTCCGCCGGCGTGGCGGCGATCCAGTCGGCCCCGGCGGCCTCGAGTTCGGCGCGGCCGCCATAGCCCCACAGGACGCCGACGGCCCGCAACCCGTTGGCATGGGCGCCGGCGACGTCGTAACGGCGGTCCCCGACCATGACGGTCTCCTCGGGGCGCAGGTCGTGGCGCCGCAGGATGTCGGCGATCAGTTCGGGCTTGTGGTCGCGGAAGCCGTCGGGCTCGGAGCCGTAGAGCCCGGCGAAATGGCCCGACAGGCCGAGATGGTCGAGGATCCGGACCGCGAAGGCCGTGCGCTTCGACGTCGCCAGGAACAGCGCCAGCCCTTCGGCGCGGAGCCGCTCCAGGAGCGCCGGGATGCCGTCGTAGGGCGCGGCGCCGAAGAGCCCCGTCTCGGCATAGTGGCGCCGGTAGGCCGCGATGGCGGCCTCCACCCGGTCGTCGCCATAGTGGGCCAGGACCGTGCCCATGACGTCGCCCAGCACGGGGCCGATCACGAAATCGAGGTCGAAGGCGCGGTCAGGCTCGTGACCGAGGTCGCGCAGGGCGGCGTCGTAGCTCGCCACGATCCCCGGCTTGGATTCGACCAGCGTGCCGTCGAGGTCCAGCAGAACGGAGCGGAAACGGTGCATCGGCTTCATCCCGTCGACCGCAGGCCGTCGGGCGCGGCCGGTCTCAAGAGGTGGTCGTGGCGCATGGGCGACGCGCGAGCGCTTCCGCCTCGGGCGAGGTCGCGAGAGGCTGCGATCGAGAGCGGTGTCGGGCAGCGGGGCGGCCGGCCGATCCCGCGTCCCGCGACAATCGCCGGGGGCCCCGATGGTTCCTGTCGCGGACCGATGCGGCCGGGAGGCGGTCCTCACGCCTCGGACCAGACCACGTCGACCGCCGTGCCAGCCGCGAGGCCGCGAAAGCCGGTCAGCCGCAGGCCCCCGGCTTCGGCCGCGACGGCGAGGTCCCGTCCGCCGGCGCGCGCCGCCAGGAGAGGGCCCGCGACCCCAGGCAGCCGCAGCGTGGCGTCCGCGTCGGTCCCCGCCGCGATCGTGAAGGAGAGGCGGCCCGGGCAGACGCGCAGGCCCGTCAGCGTGCCGACGATATCGGTCTCGAGGATCGGCCGGTCACCGGCGCGGATCGACAGCACACCGCCCGAGACCGCGACCGTGACGGCACCGGCCGGGCTCTCGATCGGGCCGAGTTCCACGTCCGCGCCGGTGTTGGTGACCTCCCATCCCGACCAGGGCGACACGTCCATGACCTCGCCGACCGCCATGGCGGGCATCAGCGCCCCCCAGCCGTAGAAGCCGTCGGTGTCGGGCTGGTCCAGCGGCTCGCCGGTGGTGGCATTGTAGTTCTCCGGGCAGAGGCGGCGCGCCCAGGCGGCGGAGAACAGCGCGAAGCTCTGTTCGGCCAGGAGCCGCGCCGCTCGCGCGCTGCCCGGCACGGCGCAGCCCCTGCCAGACCCAGAAGTTCAGCGGCGGCCAGATGCGGCCGCGCCAGTAGCTGTTGTCGCCGAAGGCCGGGATCGTCGCGCGCGTGACGCCGGGCAGGCCGGGCGTGCCCCCGAAGGTTGCGGGATCGTCCAGGTGGGCGAGCAGGCGCTCGGTCTGCTCGGGCGTCGGCACGCCGGCCGCCAGCGGGTAGAAGCTCGTCGGACCGAGGCTGCGCACGAAGGCGCCGGACCAGAGCCGGTTGGCGAAGATGCCGCGCTCGGCGTCCCAGAGCTCGGTCCGGATCATGTCGCGCGGCGCCGCGGCCGCGCTTCGCGGCGTGCCGGCGCGCGGCGGCATCGTCGCCGAGTTCCGCCGCGATGAGGGACAGCATCTCGGCATCGAGGGCGAGCAGGCTGTTCAGACCGACGTCGAGGCTGTCCAGCGTGCGGGTCGGCGGGGTCGTAGCGGGCCTCGTCGTGGATGGGCGCATTGTCCATCGAGAACTTCGTTCGCGGGCCCCGAACGAGGTGCCCTTGTAGAGCCCCTCGCCGACGTCCGACGTGCCGTAGGAGACGAGGCCGCGCCCGCCCGGGTCGCGGTTGGCCCACCACCAGGCGTGGTTGCGGCCGAGGGCCGTCGGCCATCAGGCCGCAGCAGCGAGCGGTCGCGGCTGCGCAGGTACATCGGACCAGACGACGAAGCCCGCCGACGGGCAGCTGCGTGCGGTCCACCCAGGCGTCGTTGGCGGTGACGAGGCAGGCGAAATTGCCCTGCGGCGTCGCGCTGGCCAGCGCCGCGCTGAGGTTCTCGCGGCCGACCTCGGGCGCCAGCATGCCGGTCATCAGCGCGGCGTAGAGCTGGTCGTCGAGCCACACGCCGAAACCGCCGAACTTGGCCTGGTTCCAGTTGCGGCTGATCGACGTGTAGGGGCGGGCGTTGACGCTCGTCCCAGACCGTGTTCCAGCCCATCACGTCGCGCAGGGCGTCGAGCGCGCCCGCGTGGCGGCCGGTCTGGGCGGGCACGGCGGGGACGACCGGCAGCGCCGCAGCGCCTCCCTGGCCTCGCGCGATAGCGAGGTCGCGCCGGTCGGCGACCGCGAGGGCGAAGCGGCCGTCCCGCGTCATCTCGAGATTGAAGCGCAGCGCCAGCACGGGCGCCGCCGTGGCCCGCGACGGCGAGGTGGAAGTAGCCGTGCGCCTCGTAGTCGGCGGCGACCGCCTCGACGTTCGCATGGCCGGTGACCTGGACGGCGGGCTCGCCCCGACACCAGCGCCACGAAGCGCGTGCCGACCTTGACGATCGCGGCACCGGACTCGGCATCGTAGGCGACGGCGTCGCCGCCCTCCGCCGAGAGGCACAGGTTGACCCAGAAGCGCAGGCCCCATTCGCCGAGCACGGGCGCGTGCCAGCGCCCCACGACACGGAACGGGTCGGGCTTGTCGTAGGACCAGGCGAGCGTGGTGCCGGCATGGGTGAGGTCGAGCGCGACGGTACGCGCCGCGAGGTCGTGGCGGCCGAACCGCACGCACTCGCCCGGCGGGAACAGCGTCGCGGCATTGCGGCTGCCCGCGTAGGCGAGCGGCGTCAGACGCACGCCGAGCGGCAGGAACACCATCTCGGCCGGCCGGTCCGACCAGGTCGACCAGGCGCGCTCGGGCGGGACGGTGGCGTTGCGCAGCATGGCGAGACCTTCCGGGACTGGGTGGATCTTGCCCTCTTCCCCTCCGGGACGAGGGCCGGTCCGGCGCCGGTCGGGATCACCCGCCGAGCACGACCGTGTGGGCGGGCGACCAGGCGAGCCGGACCTCGGCACCGGGCTCCAGGGCGGGCGCCTCGCGGCTCTGGCAGAAGCACCTTGATGCTCGGCGCCGTCCCGGCCCGGCGAGCAGGAAGGTCGAGGTCGCGCCGGCATAGACCGTCTGGCGCAGCGTGGCGTCGAGCGTGTTGAACCCGTCCGGGGCCGCGGCGCCGGGGCCGAGCGGCAGGATCTTCTCGGGCCGGACCGCGAGCGTCACGGCGCTGCCCTCCGCCGGCAGCGGATCGGCGGCTGCGCAGCGGCCCGAGCGGCGTCGACGACGACGCCGTCCCGCACCGTCCCGGCGAACAGGTTGGCGTCGCCCAGGAACGTCGCGGCGAAGCGCGTCGCGGGCCGCTCGTAGACCGTCGGCGGGCGCGCCCTCCTGCACGATGCGGCCGCCGTCCAGGATGGCGACGCGGTCGGACAGGGTCAGCGCCTCCTCCTGGTCGTGGGTCACGAAGATCGTGGTCAGGCCGCTGTCGCGCTGGATGCGCCGCAATTCGACCTGCATGGTCTGGCGCAGCCGGCGGTCGAGCGCCGACAGGGGCTCGTCGAGCAGCAGCACGCGCGGCCTCGTCACGATGGCGCGGGCCAGGGCGACGCGCTGCTGCTGGCCGCCGGACAGCTGCTTCGGGCGGCGGGCGTCGAAGCCTTCGAGCTCGACGAGGTCCAGCGCCCGCGCCACCTCGGCGCGCGCCGCCGCGCCCCGGATGCCCTGGCGGTTGAGCCCGTAGGCGACGTTGTCGGCCACGCGTCATGTGCGGGAACAGCGCGTAGGACTGGAACACCATGCCGATGCGGCGCTTCCACAGCGGCGTGCGCGGTGACGTCGGCGCCGCCGATCGTCACCGTGCCGGCATCGGGCGCCACGAAGCCCGCCGATGATGCGCAGCAGCGTCGTCTTGCCGGAGCCCGACGGCCCGAGCAGGCTGGTGAAGCGCCCCTCGGCGAAGCGCAGCGCGACGTCGTCGAGCACGCGGGTCGCCCCGAAGCTCTTGCGGATGCCCGCGGACCTCAACGCCGCTCACGGTCGCCTCCGATCCGGGTCAGCACCGCGAAGACCAGGAACAGCGCCACCGAGGCGCCGAGCAGGATCGTCGAGACCGCGTTGATCTCCGGGCGTGAAGCCCTTGCGGATCGACGAGTAGATCTCGACCGGCAGGGTCGTGACGCCGGGCGTCGCCAGGAAATAGGACACGACGAACTGGTCGAGCGAGACCGCGAAGGCGAAGAGCGCCGCCGCCACGAGGCTCGGCGCGAGCAGCGGCAGCGTCACGGCGCGGAAGGCGTGGAGGGGCGTCGCGCCGAGGCTCATGGCGGCCTCTTCGAGGTCGGCGCGCAGCGCCGCGAGGCCCGTGCCGACCACCAGCACCACATAGGGGATCGCCAGCGCCACATGGCCGATGATCATGGCGTGCAGGCCGCGGCCGATGCCGGTCCAGAAGAAGAAGACCAGCATGGCGGTGCCGGTGATCAGCCAGGGAATGGCGATGGGCGGCAGCAGCAGCAGCTGCAGCAGCGTCTGGCCGCGGAAGCTGCGCCGCGACAGCGCCAGCGCGGCCAGCGTGCCGAGCGGCGTCGCCACGACGGCCGTGACGAGCGGCGATCGAGCACGCTGTTGCGGCTGGCGGCGATCAGCTTGTCGTTGCCGGCGAGCGCCGCGAACCAGTGCAGCGTCGGCACGAAGGGCAGCGCGTAGAGGTCCGAAGCGTTGAAGGCCATCAGCACCATGACGACGATGGGCGCATAGAGGAACACCAGCACCAGGGCCAGGAAGACGCGGCCGAGCAGCGTCACGCGGCGACGCCGCCCGCGCAGCACGCCCGAGAAGGCGGCGAAGATCACCAGCACGACGGCCAGCATCGTGAACGACAGCGCCGAGCCGAGCGGCCAGTTGTAGGCCTGGGTGAACTGGTCCTCGATCACGGTGCCCATGGTGACGCCGATGCGCCCGCCGAGGATGCGCGGCTCCATGAAGCTGCCGATGACGGGCACGAAGATCAGGATCGACGCCCGACACCAGCCCCGGCAGCGCCAGCGGCAGGATGACGGTGGCGAAGACGGTCGGCAGCCGCGCGCCGAGGCTGCGGGCCGCGTCGATCAGCGCGTCGTCGATGCCCGCCACCGCGAGGTAGCAGGTGAGGATCATGTAGGGCAGGTAGGCGTGGACGAGGCCCGATCACGATGGCCGGGAAAGCTGTAGAGCAGGCCCACCGAGCCGGCGCCCGGCAGCACGCGCGTGGACGCATGTCGTCGAGGATGCCGCCCTGGCGCAGCAGCATGGTCCAGGAGAAGATCCGCACGAGGCCGTTGGTCCAGAACGGCAGGATGGTGAGCAGGAACACGCGTCTGGCGCACCCGGCCCCGCGTGGCGCGCGCGAGGGCCAGCGCGGCCGGCAGGCCGATGAGCGGCGCAGATCCCCGTGGTCCAGAAGCCGAGGCGCAGCGACGTCCAGGCGACGTCGACGAGGTAGGGCCGCGTCGACGAAGGCGAGGTAATTGGCGCTCGTGAAGACCATCGGGGCCTTCGAGCCGAACGGGTTGGTCTTGAGGAAGCTAGAAGACCAGCATGGCGCCGAGCGGCAGGAAGACGGCGAGCGAGGAGCCAGCCGTAGGCCGGCAGCAGCAGCGCCGCCGTGGCGAGCCACGGCGGGCGCGCGCGGTGCGGCGTCCGTCGGGGAGGCCGCCATGCTCAGGACTGGGCGTAGAAGGCCTTCACCTCCTCCCACAGGTCGTTGAAGGCCTGGCGGCGGTCGTCCGGCAAGGCGCCCATGAACTGCAGCTTGTCGAGATATTCGGGCTTGTGGATCTGCCTTGTTGAGGTCGCCGGCCGGCAGCGTCCGCCATGGCGGCGTTGTTGGCCGAGGCCGGCGCGCCCGACTTGTGCCCATTCCGCATAGAACTGCGGGTCGACCATGTAGTTGATGAACGGCAGGCCCGCCGCCTTCTTGGTGCTGGAGGACGGGATGCACAGGTTGTCGAGCCAGCCGACCGCGCCCTCCTTCGGGATCACGAAAGTCGACGGGCTGCTGGTGCAGGTTCACGGCCCGGGTCACGGCACCCGACCAGAACACCGACACGTCGAAGGCGCCGGCCGCGAAGGCCTTGTTCCACTCGTCCTCGCTCGACCAGATGAGCTTGACGTCCTTCTTGAAGCCTTTCAGCTTGTCGCGCGATGGCCTTCATGTCCTTGGGGTTGTTGATGTCCTGCCCGGTCATCAGCGCCGCGACGGCGATCTCCGTCACGGCATCGTCGAACAGCGCGCCCCGCCCCGAGAAGGCGGGGTCCTCGAACACCGCGTAGCTGTCGACCGCGAGGCCCTTGCCGGTCCGGATCGCCAGCGCGTTCATGCCCCAGACCCAGGGTACGCCGTAGGTCTTGCCGTCGATCAGGATGTTGGGGTTGGTCTTGAAGGCGGGCGCGAGACCGGCGGCGTTGGGCACCTTGGCGAGGTCGATCGGGTCGACCAGGCTGTCGGCCTGCGCCTGTGCGTCGCGCGCCGAATTGACCAGCACGACGTCGTAGGCGCCGGGGTTGGTCCTGAGCTTGGTCAGCATCTCGGGTTCGGAATTGTAGTAGTCGTGCTTGACGTCGAGGCCGGTCGTCGCCTTGAACTGCTTGAGCCCGGCCGCGAGATCGGTGCCGTAGCCCTGCCAGTTGAGCACCGTGATGCTCGTCGGTTCGGCGGCCCGGGCCCGGCCCGGCCAGGTCGCGGCGGCGGCCGATGCGAGGCCTAGACCGATCCCGCGCGTCACGTCACGACGGTTCCACTGCGATCCGAACATCACGATCCCTCCATTCCGGGGTTGAACGCGTTGGTAGGCGAACAGCAACACGGTTCGCCACGGCCTGTCGATCGGGCGGGGCGGCGCCGCGCAGGACTCGCTTCTGCAGGACCCGCCGTGATTTGGCCAGCACGTTGCACGATCTCGGCCCCGCTCATCAGACGGACAGGTAGGCGGAACAGGCGTCCGCGTCGGCTTCGATCTCGGCCAGCGAGGCGGACAGGCGGAGGTGGCCGCGGTCGATCACCACCGCCCGGTCCGCGATGAGCCGGGCGAAATGCAGGTTCTGTTCGGACAGCAGGATGGCCAGGCCCTCGCGCTTGAGGTCCAGGATGGCGAGGGCCAGGTCCTCGACGATCTTGGGGGCGAGCCCTTCGGAAGGCTCGTCGAGCAGCACGAGGCGCGGGTTGCCCATCAGAGAGCGCGCGATCGAGAGCATCTGCTGCTCGCCCCCGCTCATGGCGCCCCCGCGGCGGCGGCGCATCTCGGCGAGGTTGGGGAACAGCGCGAACAGGCGCTCGGGCGTCCAGGCGGCGGCGCCGGCCCGCGCGGGCTGGCGGCCCACCGCGAGGTTCTCCTCCACGGTGAGGTCGGCGAAGATGCGGCGGTCCTCCGGCACGTAGGCGAGGCCGCGGCGGACCAGCGCCGGGGTGGGCAGGTGCGACACGTCCTGGCCCGCGAAGCAGACGCGCCCGACCCGCCGCTCGAGCAGGCCCGCGATGGCCTTGAAGGTGGTCGACTTGCCGGCGCCGTTGCGGCCCAGCAGGGCCACGACCTCGCCGGGCCTCACCGTCACCGCCATGCCGAACAGCACCTGGGCACGGCCGTACCAGCCGTTCAGGCCCTCGGCGTCGAGCAGCGCCGTCACGGGGCCGTCTCCCTCGCGGGCGCATCGGCAAGGCGCGGGGCCGCCGCGTCGCCGGCCGTGGCCGGGGCCGCCGCGAAAGTGAGCCCGCCGCCCAGATAGGTCGCCCGCACCTCCGGGTCCTGGCGGACCTCCGCGGGCCGCCCGGCCGCGATGAGGCGGCCGCGGCTCAGCACCAGCACGCGGTCGGCGTGGGTGAAGACGATGTCCATGTCGTGTTCGGTGAACATCAGCCCGATGCCGGCGCGGCGCGCGTGGTCCACGGTGGCGTGCATCAGCCCGTGGCGCTCCTTGGGCGCCATGCCGGCCGTGGGCTCGTCCATCAGCAGGAGCCGCGGCTCCCCCGACAGCGCCATGGCGAGCTCGAGGCGCTTGACGTCGCCGTAGGCGAGTTCGGCCGCGGGCCGCTCCGCATCGGCGAGGAGGCCCACGTGGTCGAGCCAGCGGTCCGCCTCGCGCCCGAAGCGGCTCGCGGCCCGGCCGAACGGCGACGCGATGGCGCGGGCGTGGACCAGGCAGGCGGCCTGGACGTTCTCCCGCACCGTCATGGAGCCGAAGGTCGCGGCGATCTGGAAGGTGCGGGCGACGCCGCGCCCCGCCATGCGGCGCGGCGACAGCCCGGTGACGTCGCCGCCGGCGAGGCGGATGGTGCCGGCGTCGGGCCGGATCTGGCCGTTCAGCATGTTGAAGCAGGTGCTCTTGCCGGCGCCGTTCGGGCCGATCAACGCCAGCACCTCGCCGGGCGCGAGCCCGAAGGACACGCCCCGCACGGCCTGGACACCGCCGTAGGACTTCGACAGGCCGTCGACGGCGAGCAGCAGGGTCACGGCGCGCCCCCGATCTCGAGCGCGGCCGGGGCGGGACCGGGCGAGGGCCGCCGCCGCCCGGCGAGGCGCGGCACGAGTCCGCCGATGCCGGACGGGCAGAGCAGCACGAGTCCGATGATCGACAGGCCGAGGACCAGCTTGGAACTGTCCGTCTGCGAGATGAGCCAGACCGAGAGGGCCTTGTACACCACCGCCCCCGCGACGCCGCCCGAGACGGTGCCGATGCCGCCGAGCAGCACCATGACGAGGCCGTCGACCGAGGTCGCGATGCCGAGGCTGTCGGGGAAGACGCTGCCTTTGAGGAAGACGAAGAGCCCTCCGGCGAGCCCCGCGACGGCGCCCGAGACCGCGAAGGCGGCCCATTGCATGGGCGCGCGGCCGAGGCCGAGGGCTTCGGCCCGCAGGGCCGAGTCCCGCACCGCCCGCAGCCCCAGGCCGAAGGGCGAGAACACGAGGGCCCGGATCAGCCCGACGCCGAGGGCCGCGCAGGCGAGGCAGAGCCAGAAGAAGGTGCCGGGCGAGGCCGCCCAGGCGGCCGGCCACAGGCCCAGCAGGCCGTTGTCGCCCCCCGTCACGGCCGTCCACTGGAAGGCCACCGACCAGGCGATCTGGGCGAAGGCGAGGGTCAGCATGGCGAAGTAGACGCCCGACAGCCGCACGCAGAACCAGCCGAAGGCGGCGGCGCCGGCCAGCGCCGAGCGAGCACGCCGCAGCCGAGGGCCGGCAGCATCGGCAGGCCGAGCAGCTTCACCGCCAGCGCGGCCCCGTAGGCGCCCAGGCCGAAATAGGCCGCATGGCCGAACGACACCATGGCGCCCGCCGACATGATGAACTGCAGGCTGGCGGCGAAGATGGCGACGATCAGGATCTCGGAGCCGACCGTCAGGACGTAGTCGCCGGCCCAGAGCGGGAGCGTGGCGAGGCCGGCCACCAGCGCCGCCGAGGCGAGGCGGGCCGGCGGGCTCAGCGGCGCCCAGGGGCGACGGTCCGGCTCCGGCACGGACCGCGAGCGGCGCTTCGGCACGGCCGAGCAGCCCGAAGGGCCGCACGACCAGCACCAGCGGCCATGACGACGAAGACCAGCACCAGCGACACGCCGGGCAGCACCAGGATGCCGAAGGCTTCGAGCTCCGAGACCAGGACGGCGGCCAGGAACGCGCCGCCGACGCTGCCGAGGCCGCCGATCACCACGACGACGAAGACGTCGACGATGAGACGCAGGTCGATCGTGTGGTTGACGGCGTCGCGCGGCAATTGCACGGCGCCGCCGAAGGCCGCCATGAACGACGCCGAGCGTGAACACGGCGGTGAAGAGCCAGCGCTGGTCGACGCCGAGCGCCGCCACCATCTCGCGGTCCTGCGTGGCGGCCCGCACCAGGACGCCGAAGCGGGTGCGGTGGAACAGCAGCCAGAGCAGGCCGAACGCCACGGGGCCGAGGGCGATCAGCAGGAGGTCGTAGGTCGGCACGGGCTGACCGAACAGCGTCGACGGCGCCGGCGAGGCCCGGCGCACGGGGGCCGAGGAGGTCGTCGGGTCCCCAGACCAGGACGACGAGATCCTCGACCACCAGCGTCAGGCCGAAGGTGGCGAGCAGCTGGAACAGGTCCGGGCGCGCGGTAGAGCCGGCGCAGCAGCACGATCTCGACGAGCGCCCCGATGAGCGCCACGATCACCGACGCGCCCGAGGATGCCGCCCCAGAAGCCGACGGCGCCCGTGAACCGCGCCGTCAGCGTATAGGCCACGTAGGCGCCCAGCATGGCGAAGGCGCCGTGGGCGAAGTTCACGACCCGCGTCACGCCGAAGATGATCGACAGGCCCGAGGCGACCAGGAACAACGACGAGGCGCCGGCGAGACCCGTCAGGAACTGGGCGAAGACGAAGTCCAACGCGGTCTCCCTCGTTCAGGTCGGTCCGACCCGGTACGGAAGGTCCGTCCGGCCGAGGCGGCCTGCCGGCCGAACCGTGGCGCATCGGGTCGCGCCGGGGGCGGAACGCCTGGCGCCGCGGCCGGTCAGTCCTGCGGGCGCAGCCCCTTCACCTCGTCGTCGGGCGGCAGTACCGCGGCGCCGTCGACGTAGCGGAAATCCTCCATCACGCCCGCGCCGTCGCGGCGGGCCGTCGTGCCCACGAAGGCGCCGAGCGTCGATTGGTGGTCGAGCGCGCGGAAGCGTCGCCGGCACCGAAGGGCGTGTCGAAGCCGAGCCCCTCGGCCGCCGCCACGATCCGCGTCGGGATCGGTCGAGCTCGGCCTTGCGCAGGATGTCGGCCACGGCCTCGATCAGCGCGTAGCCCACCACCGAGCCGAGCCGCGGATGGTCGTGGTAGCGGTCCTGGTAGGCTTTCAGGAAGGCGTCGTGGGCCGGCGTGTGGATCGCCGACCAGGGATAACCGGTGACGATCCAGCCCTCGGGCGCCTCGTCCTTCAGCGGATCGAGATATTCGGGCTCGCCGGTCAGGAAGCTGACGACGCTGCGGTCCTTGAACAGGCCGCGCGTGTCGCCCTCGCGCACGAGCTTGACGAGGTCGGGACCGAACTCGACGTTGAGGATGGCGTCGGGTTTGGCGGCCGCGATCGCCTGGACGACCGGGCCGGCGTCGATCTTGCCCTGCGTCGGCCATTGCTCGGCCACCCATGGTCATGTCCGGGCGGCGTGGCCGACAGCAGCTTCTTGAACACCGCCACGGCCGATTGGCCGTATTCGTAGTTCGGCGCGATCGAGGCCCAGCGTCTTGGCGGGCAGCTTCGCCGCCTCCTCGGCCAGCATGGCGGCCTGCATGTAGTTCGAGGGCCGCAGGCGGAACGTGTAGCGGTTGCCGGCCGACCAGACGAGCGCGTCGGTCAGGGGCTCGCCGGCCAGGTAGACGATCCTGTTCTGCTTGGCGAAGTCGCCGAGCGCCAGACCGACGTTGGAGAAGAAGCCGCCCGTCAGCATGACGACGCCCTCGCGCGAGACGAGCTCGTTGGCGGCCGTCAGTGCCTCCCCGGGCTTGCCGGCATCGTCCTTCGATACGACGACGAGCGTCTTGCCGTCGATGCCGCCGTGGGCGTTGACCTCGTCGACCGCCAGTTGCCAGCCCTTGCGATAGGGTTCGGTGAAGGACGGCAGGGCCGAATAGGAGTTGATCTCCCCGATCTTGATGTCGGCGGCCGCGCGCCGGCGCCGGCCGCGGCCGACCAGGCGCAGGCCGGCCGCCGCCAGGGCGTCCGAGCCCGAGGCGCCGTCGTGAAAGCTGGTCCCGTCGCGTCATCGCAGCCCGTCCTCGCCCTTGATCTCCTCGACCGTCAGTCCGCCGACGCGCGGATGCGGCCGCCCGCCGCTCGTCACCGCGACCGCCACCATGATCTCGCCGGCGCGCGGCGCATCGTTGACCCGCACCTCCATGCCATCGAAATGGCTGCGCACGAAGGCCGCATCCTTGTGGCCGAGCGGGATGTCGAGCGAGCGCGCCGGGGCCGCCGCGCTTCTTCGAGGACGGGATCAGCGCGGCGCCGCCGCCGAGCGCCTTGCGGACGGGCGCGCCCATGCTTGGGGTGCAGGAGGGCGGCGGCATGTTCGAGCTCGCCGTCCTCGCCCACGAGCGCCGCCTTGCCGTAGCTCTGCACCGCCTCGCCCGGGATGCCGAGCGCCGCGACGGCGCGGCGGGCCAGCAGGTCGCCGAGCTCCTCGCCCAGGGCGATCAGCGGCTCCAGGTCCTCGACGTAGCGGCCCGCGAAGGGATTGGCGATGACCGCCACCGCGGCGGCACGGCGGATCGGCGGGTCGACGGGGCGGCCCATCTCGGTCGAGGGTCTCCTCGACGACGACGACGATCTTGCGGATGGCGGCGCTCATCGCAGCCCGTCCTCGCCCTTGATGTCCGAGGCGGCGAGACCGCCGGCGCGGTCGTGGATGCGCGGCGCCCGTCGTCATCACCAGCACCAGCGCCATCTCGTCGGCGCGCGGCGCGTCCGGCACGCCGACCTCGATCGCGTCGAAATGGCTGCGCACGTAGGAGGCGTTGATGTGGGTCACCGGCACGTCGAGCCGCGTGCCGGGGCCGCCGACCTTCTTGGTCGAGGGCACGATCGCCTTGGCGTCGCCCAGAACGGCCCGCATGGCGTAGCCGCCGGGCGCGTGCCAGAGCGCGCCGTGCTCGATCTCGCCGGCCTGACCCACGATGGCGCCCTTGCCGTAGCCCTGGACGGCGGCGGGGTCGCCGCCGAGCGCATCGACGAGCGCCCGCGCCATGGCGGCGCCGAGCGGCTTCAGGTCTTCCATGAAATGGGCGATCTCGGCCACGTAGCGCCCCGCGAAGGGGTTGGCGATGACCGACACGATGGCGCCGCGCTTCAGCGGCACCGCGGCCGGCGGACCGCCCTCGTGGAAGACTCCTCGATCGTGATGATCCTCTTGCGGACCGCGACCTCAGGCATGGTGGGCGACCTCCGGGCGGAAGCTGGGCGGCGGGGCGAGCGCCGGGGCCGGGACGGCCGACCGTGCGCACCATACCTTGCAATTGCAGCGCCGCACCCGCGATGAGGCCCCGCGCCACGAGGTTCTCGGCCCGGGCGACGCCGGCCGCGAGCGCGGCGTCGATCTCCGGCGCGGCGAGCGGCCCGACGTCGCGCGTGACGAGACGCGGGCCGAGGTCGCTGTCGGGGTGGATGCCGTCGCGCCGGGGCGCGCCGCACCGCGGGATGGCCGGGCAGGTCGACGGCATTGGCCACGACGGTCGCGGCGGCGTCGGCCCCGGCCGCCGTCGAGGCCAGGACCGTGACGCTGTCGGCGATGCCGCGCGAGAACGATGCGCCCGCGCCAGCCGCTGGTGGCGATGCCGCCGACGCCGTCGCGGTGGCCGATCGTGGTGCGGCCGAAGAGGCTCGGGCGGTCGGGCCGGTCGACGAGGCCGACCGCGAGGCTGCGGCCCGGGCGCGCAGTGGAGCGCGATGTCGCCGCCATTGTTGACGAAGGCGCGCTCGAGTGCCGCCGCCTCCAGCATGGCGGCCAGCACGGCATCGGCCACCGCCCCCGCCACCGCCGCCATGGGGGTGATGAAGGTGTCGGCCGCGAAGGGCGCGACGGCCAGCGCCATGCGGCGCGCCACGGGGCCGTGCAGCGCGGCGGTGCCGGCCGGAGCCCGGAGCGCGGCCGAGTTCGGCGCAGAGCGCGTCGAGCAGCCCGTCGCATCGTGGCCGCGGCCGCCGCATGGGCGGCCGCGACCGCGTCGGCCCGACCGTCCGCCCGGATCACGAGGTCGATCGGCCCGTCCTGCAGGTGCAGGCGCCGCCCGTCGGGCAGCATGCGGACGGACAGCCGGCTCACGGCCGCGGCCTCGACCGGCGCAGGCCCGGCGGCGATGCGCGGCAGCAGCGGCCAGGGATTGTCGGCCCGGTGCGGCACCTGGCGGCGGTGCTCGCCCGGACCGCGGAACTCCGACAGCGGCCGCACCTCGTCCATGTGGCCGCCGAGCGCCGCGTAGTCGGCGAGGCGCAGCGTGAACTCGATCGGCGCCACGAGCGCCGGGGTCGGCACCGAAGCCGAAGCCGCCGGCCGGCACGCGCGACACGTCGACCATGAAGGTGATGCCGCCGCCGGGCCAGACGTAGGTCGGCGCACCCCCGCAGGTCACGACCGTCAGGGCGTCCTTGACCGAGCGGGTGAGGCGCACCGGGTTCTCGGTGACGCCGGCGCGCAGCGATCCGCCCGGCGCCGCCCATGAACAGCACCGTGCGAGAGCGCCGGCTCGCAGTTCTCGCGGATCAGCGCCACGGATGCGGCGAGCGCCGCCGGCATGTCGCGCTCGACCGGCCGCAGCGCCTCGTCGAGTTCGTAGAAGGCCGCGTGCTCGCCGGTCGTCGACACCATCAGCAGCGTCAGCCCGGGCCGGGCCGTGCGGGCGTCGAAGGCGCCCAGGATCTGCAGCGGGTCGGCGATGTCGGTCCCGCCCCAGCCGGTGCCGGGCTCGGGCGACCTGGAAGTAGCGCCCGGGCGTCGAGCGCCGACCCTTGAGCCTGATGCCGGTCGCCGCGCATGCCGAGCAGCGTGCCGGCCTGGTGCTCGGACAGCACGCCGGTGATGTGGTCGTCCACCACCACGACCTCGTCGACGAGCCCGTGCCACTGCTTGGCGAACATGCCGATCGTCGCCGAGCCGCAGCCGACGCGCATGCGCTCCTCGAGCGCGCCGTCGACGCGCGGCGGGCGGCCCGACTGGACCTCGACCGTCGCGCCCCCGTCGACGGCGAGCGTCGACGGCGGCGCCGTTGCACAGCGCCAGCAGCGTCTCGCAGGTGACGCGGCCCTTCCCGCTTGGCGCCGCCGGTGAGGTGATGCACGCCGCCCAGCGACAGCATCTGCGAGCCGTATTCGCCCGTGGTGACATGGCCGACCGCCTCGCCGTCGACGCGCGCCAGCGCCCGCTCGGGGCCGAGGTGGCGGTCCGTGTCGATCTTCACCTTGACGCCGCAATAGGAGAAGATGCCCTCCGTCACCACCGTGACCATGTCGACGCCCTCGATCTCCGAGGCGACGATGAAGGGCGCGGGCTTGTAGTCGGGATAGGTGGTGCCGGCGCCGATGGCGGTGACGAAGGTCTGCGGCTGGCCCACCACCGTGCCGTCCCAGTCGAGCGCGCCGGCCCCGAACGGCACGACGCGCCCGCCCTCCTCCAGCGCCCGTTCGAGCACGACATGCGGGTCGACGCGAACCAGGAGCCCGCCGTCGTTGGCGTAGCGGTCGCAGGCGCCGCGCTGGCCCGGCCGGATGTAGCACATGACCGGACAGGCATCGCAGCGGATCTTGTCCGCGGCCGGGCCGTCGCCGTCGGGCATCGGAGACATCACCGCCTCCTCGATGAGCGGTATAATCGTTCGTACGCGAACAAGTTGCGCCCCGGCCGCGGCGACTGTCAAGTCGTTTTCGCCGGTTCGACTTGCATGGCCCTCGAGGCGGCACGCCGACGCCGAAGTGTGCAGTGCGGTGCTGGTCGAGACGCTGCACTGCACAGTATCGCGCCACACGCCATTTTGCGCTTCTGCCGCGTCGAGGACCGTGCTTACATGTTGGTGTACGAACAATCGGAGGCGGCGACAGCGGCATGGCTCTCCCCGGCACGGCACCCGGAGGCGGCACCGTCACCCTGACGGTGAACGGCACGCCGGTCGGGTTCGACCGGCCCGGGACGGTGCCGCTGCTGTCGTTGCTGCGCAACGACCTCGGCCTCAACGGCCCGAAATACGGCTGCGGCCTCGGCCAGTGCGGCGCCTGCACGGTGCTGGTCGACGGCGTGCCGGCCCGCGCCTGCATCCTGCCGCTGGCGGTGGCGCGCGGCCGCCACGTCACGACGCTCGAAGGGCTCGCCACCGCGGCGGGCCTGCACCCCGTCCAGCAGGCCTTCGTCGACGCCCAGGCCGCGCAGTGCGGCTACTGCCTCAACGGCATGATCATGACGACGGTGGCGCTGCTCGTCCGCAACCCGGCGCCCGGCGAGGCCGAGACCCGCCGCGAACTGTCCGGCAACCTGTGCCGCTGCGGCGCCCATGTGGAGATCCTCGAGGCGGTGCGCCGCGCGTCGGAGGCGATGCGGCACGCGGGGCGGGCGCTTCGCCCCTCCGCCCCGCGGGACGACGGGCCGAACGGCGGAGCCGAGGGGAACCCGCCGGGCCCCGCGCCCTTCGCCGAGACCGACCTTCTCCCCGGGGGCGAGACGGGCCCGGACCGCGGACCGGGCGGACGCTCCGGCGCGCGAGGCCGCACGTGACGGCGCCCTCCGACCGCGACGCGCCGGCCGGCATCCTCGAGGTGCTGCGCGGCGGCCATCCGGCCGGGCCGCTCCACGAGGAGCCGGAGGCGGCCTCGCCCGAGCCGGAGGTCCACGGGCTCGAACTCTTCCTGGCGATCGACGCGGGCGGCCGCGTCACCGCCTACAACGGCCACGTCGACCTCGGTACCGGCATCGGCACCGCCCTGGCCCAGATCGTCGCCGAGGAGCTCGACGTCGCCGTGGCTTCCGTCACGGTCGTGCTCGGCCACAGCGGGACGACGCCGAACCAGGGCGCCACCATCGCGAGCGAGACCATCCAGGTCACCGCCGTGCCGCTGCGCCGCGCCGCCGCCCAGGCCCGGCGCCACCTCGTGGGGCTGGCGGCGGCGGCGCTCGATGCGCCGGCCGCGGCGCTCGAAGTCGAGGACGGCATCGTGCGGCGCGCGGGTGGCAATGCCGCGATCGCCTACGGCGCCCTGCTGCAGGGCCGGCGCATCCGCCTGGTTCTCGACGATGCCGTGCCGGTGAAAGCGCCCGCCCGGTACAGGCTCGTCGGCCGGCCGGTGCCGCGCACCGACATCCCCGCCAAGGCGACCGGCGCCTTCACCTATGTCCACGACGTGCGCGTGGACGGCATGCTGCACGGCCGGGTGGTGCGCCCGCCCTATGCGGGCCGCGACCACGGCCCCTTCGTGGGCCGCAGCCTGATCGCCGTCGACGCATGCCTCGGTGGCCCATGTCCCGGGTCTCGTGGCCGTCGTCGTGCTGGGCGACTTCGTCGGCGTCGTGGCCGAGCGCGAGGACCATGCGGCCGAGGCCGCCGAGGCGCTGGTCACGCGCTGGCACGGCTTCGCGCCCGACGGGGATCCGGGCGCCGGCGAGACGGCGCTGCGCGAGGCGCCGTCCCGGCCCCGCACGCTGCTCGACCGCGGCGACGTGGCGGGCGCGCTCGCCGGGGCCGCGACCCCGATGCGGCGCACCTACACCTGGCCCTATCAGCTGCACGGCTCGATCGGCCCCTCCTGCTCGGTCGCCGACGTGCGGCCGGACGGGATCACGCTGTGGTCCGGCACCCAGAACCCCCTGCTGCTGCGGGCCGACATCGCCCGCCTGACGGGCGTCGCGGAGGGCCGGATCGCGATCCTGCGCCACGAGGCTGCGGGCTGCTACGGCCGCAACTGCGCCGACGATGTCGGGGCCGACGCGGTGCTGCTGTCGCGGGCCGTCGGCCGGCCCGTGCGGGTGCAGCTGACGCGGGAACAGGAGCACCTGTGGGAGCCCAAGGGCGCCGCCCAGGTGATGGACGTGGCGGGTGGGCTCACGGCCGAGCGGCGCCCCCGCCGCCTACGCGTTCGAGACCCGCTATCCGTCGAACGGCGCCCCGACGCTGGCCCTGCTGCTCACCGGGGCGGTCGCGCCGGTCGCGCAGGTGTTCGAGATGGGGGACCGCACCGCCGTCCCGCCCTACGCCTATCCCGTCGCCCGCGTCACCGTGCACGACATGCCGCCGATCGCCAGGGCCTCCTGGCTGCGCGGCGTCTCGGCCCTGCCGAACGCCTTCGCGCACGAGAGCTTCGTCGACGAACTCGCCACGGCGGCGGGCGTCGACCCCGTCCAGTACCGGCTGGGCCTCCTCGACGACGCGCGCGCCGCCGACCTCGTCCGCGCCGTCGCGGCCCGCGCCGGCTGGGAGGCCCACGCCGGCCCGCAGACCCTGCCGCGGGACGGGGACTGGCTGCGCGGGCGCGGCTTCGCCTATGCGCTCTACGTCCATGGCGCCTTCCCGGGCACCGCCGCCGCCTGGTCGGCCTGGGTGGCCGAGGTCGCCGTGAACCGGACCAGCGGCGAGGTCGCGGTCGAGCGGATCGTGGTGGGCCAGGATGCCGGCCTGATGATCAACCCCGCCGGGGTCGAGCACCAGATCCACGGCAACGTCGTCCAGTCGACGAGCCGCGTGCTGCACGAGGCCGTGCCCTTCGAGGCCGGCCTGCCGGCGGCGCGGGACTGGGGCACCTATCCCATCCTGACCTTCGCGCAGCTCCCCGCCATCGAGGTCGTCACGATGGACCGGCCCGAGGAGCCGCCGCTCGGGGTGGGCGAGTCCGCCTCCGTGCCGAGCGCCGCCGCCATCGCCAACGCCATCTTCGACGCCACCGGCGTGCGCTTCCGCGAGCCGCCCTTCACGGCCGAGCGCGTCCGGGCCGCCCTGAACCCGCTCCCGGCGCCGGCGGACGGCGCCGCAGCGCGCGCCCCGGCCAGGGTCCGCCGGCCGTGGCGGCCGCGGCTCGCGCCGGCGCTGCTGGCCGCCGGCGCCGCCGCCCTCGGCGCGCTGGCGGCGGCCTGCCTGCCGCTGCGCTCCGCGATCCCCGCGGTGCCCCGGCCGGACCCCGCCGTGTTCTCGGCCGCCACGATCGCGCGCGGGCGCCTCGCCGCCGCGCTCGGCGACTGCGCCGTCTGCCACGTCGGGCCGGAGGGTTACGGTCTCGCGGGCGGGCGGGCGATCCACACGCCGTTCGGCGCGGTCGTGGCCACCAACATCTCGCCCGACGTCGACACCGGGATCGGCGCCTGGTCCTATCCGGCCTTCGCCCGGGCCATGCGGGAGGGCATCGCCCGCGACGGCCGCAACCTCTACCCGGCGCATCCCTACACGAGCTTCGCCAAGGTCCCCGAGGCCGAGCTCCAGGCCCTCTACGCCTATCTGATGGCGGCGCCGGCCGAGGCGCACCGCCCGCCCCCGACCCGGCTCGCCGCGCCCTTCGGCGAGCGCCGCCTCATGGGCCTGTGGAACGCGCTGTTCCTGCGCGGCGGCCCGCTCCTCCCCGACCCCGCCCGCAGCCCCGCGTGGAACCGCGGGCGCGAGCTCGTCGAGGGCCTCGGCCATTGCTCGGCCTGCCACTCGCCGCGCAACGCCCTCGGGGCCGAGCGCGGCGGGGCGCGCCACCTCGCGGGCGGCACCGTCGAGGGCTGGGACGCGCCGGCCCTCGCCGGGGCTGCCGCCGCACCCGTGCCCTGGACCGCCGACGCGTTCTACACCTACCTGTCGACCGGCCACGACCCCGCCCACGGCGTCGCGGCGGGCCCGATGGCGGCGGTGGTGCGCGGCCTCGCGGTCCTGCCCGACGCCGACCGGCGCGCGATGGCGGACTACCTCGCCACGCTGCAGGCGCCGTCGGCGGAGGCGCCCGAGGCCCGGGCTGCGGCCCTGCGCGCGGCCGCCGTGGCGGAGCCGGCCGAGGGGTCGGGGCTCGGCCGGCAGATCTATCGCGGGGCCTGCGCCACCTGCCACGAACCGGACGGTCCGACCCTGTTCGGCGTGAGGGTACCGCTCGCGCTCAACACCGGCCTCCATGCCGCCCGGCCCGACAACCTGATCCGGGTGGTGCTGGAAGGCCTGATGGACCCTGCCCTGCCGGACCTCGGCACCATGCCGGCCTTCGGCCGCGTCTACTCGGACCGGCAGGTCGTGGAGCTCCTCGGCTACCTCCGGGCCCGCTTCGCCCCCGGCGCACCGCCCTGGACCGACCTCGACGCCACCGTGGCGCGCGTGCGCGCGTCCTCCGGCGCGCCGCGCGACCCCGCCATCGTCGAACCCCGCTGAAGACCAAGGACAGCATCATGGCCCACGACGCTCCGGCCCCCGCCGCCTCCGGCAAGGTGGTGATCCGCAACATCGGACTCCTGCTCAGCGGCGACATCGCCCGGCCGATCCTCGACGCCGACACCGTCGTGGTGGTGGACGGGCGCATCGCGGCCGTGGGCCGCGCCGGCGACGTCGATGCCGAGGGCGCCCGGACCATCATCGACGCCCATGGCGCGGGGCTGGTGCCCGGCCTCATCGACAGCCACGTCCACCCCGTGGCGGGCGACTGGACGCCGCGCCAGAGCCAGCTCAACTGGATCGACTCCACCCTCCACGGCGGCGTCACCACCATGATCTCGGCCGGCGAGGTCCACACCCCCGGCCGGCCGCGCGACGTCGTGGGCCTCAAGGCCATGGCGATCGCGGCCCAGCGCATGTTCACGAACTTCCGGCCGGGCGGCATGAAGATCCATGCGGGCGCGCCGGTGATCGAACCCGACATGGTCGAGCAGGACTTCAAGGACCTCGCGGAGGCGGGCGTCACGCTGCTCGGCGAGGTGGGGCTCGGCGGCGTGAAGGACGGACCGACCGCCCGGCGCATGGTGGGCTGGGCGCGCCGCTACGGCATCCAGTCGACCATCCACACCGGCGGTCCCTCGATCCCCGGCTCGGGCCTCATCGACGCCGCCGTGGTGCTCGAAGCCGACACGGACGTCGTCGGCCACATCAATGGCGGCCACACCGCCCTGCCCGACCGCGAGATCCGCTGCATCTGCGAGGGCTGCCGGCGCGGCCTCGAGATCGTCCACAACGGCAACGAGCGCGCCGCCCTCTACACGCTGCGGACGGCGCGCGAGATGGGCCAGTTGGAGCGCGTGATCCTCGGCACCGACGGGCCGGCCGGCTCGGGCGTGCAGCCGCTCGGCATCCTGCGCATGATCGCCATGCTGTCGTCGCTGGGCGAGGTGCCGGCCGAGGTGGCCTTCTGCTTCGGCACCGGCAACACGGCGCGGATGCGCAACCTCGACTGCGGCCTCGTCGCGGTCGGCCGCGCGGCCGACTTCACCTTCCTCGACCGGCCCCAGCACGGCGCCGGCCGCACGCTGCTCGAAGCCGTCGAGCTCGGCGACCTGCCGGGCATCGGCATGGTGATGATCGACGGGCTCGTGCGCACCGGCCGCAGCCGCAACACGCCGCCGGCCGTCGCGGTGCCGGAGGTGGTGCCCGCCTGACGGCCGCGGGCAGGCCTGCCGGGACCGTGCTCATCAGCAGAGCTTGGCGATCAGCGCCGCCAGGGTCGCGCGCTCGCCCTCGTCGAGGGGCGCCAGCGTGTCCGCGGTGATCTTGAGGGCGCGGGGGACGAGGCGGCGCACCAGGGCGTCGCCGACCGGCGTCAGGGCCACGAGGTGGCGGCGGCGGTCGGCCGGGTCGGGGCGCGTGCCGGTCAGGCCGCGGGCCGTCAGGCGGTCGATCACGCCTTTCACGGTGGCGGCGTCCATGGCGATCATCCGCCCCAGCAGGTTCTGGCTGAGCGGGCCGCGCTCGTGGAGCTTGCTCAGCGCCGCCCACTGGGTGGCCGTGACCTCGTTGTCCATCCCGGCCGCGAAGATGCCGGCATGCCGTTGCACCACCTGACGCAGGACGAAGCCGATCTGGTCGTCGAGCCTGTAGTGGGGACCCTCCGCTCCCGCCGGGCGATGGCCGTTGTCGCGCTGCATCTCACCCGTGTTCCACGCCGGCGCCCCCGCGCGACCGAGGACGGACCGCATCGCCCGACCGCGATAAGGTTCCGTCGCCCGGCAAAAGGCAAGCGCCTTCCTGGGCAGCGGGCCGCGGCGGCGCGTCATGGCGACGCGCCAGGCCCGTCGTGCCGGTTCCGGCCGACGGGTCATGCGCGTTGTGCCGTGAACCGTCCCGTGCCTTATGCCACCGGTGCCCCGCGGGCGACGGACGTGCGGTGGCGGCGGCACCCGCAGACCTGAGGTTCGAGCATGGACGACCCGGAACACAATCGGCCCCCGGCGAGCCGGCGGTCGCCGCGATGCCGATGACCGCGGCCGGCTCCTCGGACGCGGCGCCGGAACCGGCCACCGACGACGACGCGGGTCCGTCCTCGGCCCTCGTCGCCGTCCTCACGGTGGCGACCGGCGCGCTCATCGCCAACCTCTACTATGCCCAGCCGCTGGTGGCGGCGATCGGGCCGGCGGTCGGCATCAGCCGCGACCTCGCCGGCTCGATCGTCAGCATGACGCAGATCGGCTACGGCATCGGCCTGTTCTTCATCGTGTCGCTGGCCGACCTCGTCGAGAACAAGCGGCTGGTGCTGGTCACCATGAGCCTGACCGTCCTGGGCCTGGTCGGCGCCGCCACGGCCACGGGCGCCACGAGCTTCTTCCTGGCCTCGCTCGTGATCGGGGTCTGTTCGAGCGGCGCGCAGGTGCTGCTCCCCTTCGTGGCCCATCTCATCCCGGCGGCGCGGCGCGGCCGGACCGTGGGCAAGGTGATGGCGGGCGTCCTCACCGGCATCATGCTGGCCCGGCCCATCGCGCTGTTCGTCTCGGCCGCGCTGGGCTGGCGCGCGGTGTTCCTCATCTCCGCCGCCGTCATGGTGGCGATCGGCCTCGCGCTCCTGCGGATGATGCCGACCTATCGGCCGGTGTCGCGCGCGCCCTATTCGCGCATCCTGTCGTCGATGCTGTCCGTCATGCGGACCATGCCGGCGGTGCGGCGGCGTGCCATGTACCAGGCGCTGATGTTCTGCGCCTTCAACATGTTCTGGACCGCCGTGCCGCTGTTCCTCGCCGACCGGTTCCACCTCGGCGAGGAGGGGATCGGCGTCTTCGCCCTGGCGGGCTGCGGCGGGGCGCTGGTGGCGCCGCTGGCGGGGCGCCTCGCCGATGCCGGGCGCAGCCTCGCCACCACCGTCGCCGCCATGACGGTGCTGATGCTGTCCTTCCTGGCCTCCGGCTGGACCTCGGAAGGCGCCGCCGCCCTGGTGGTGCTGACCGTGCTGGCCATGCTGATCGACGCCGCCGTCCAGGCCAACCAGGTGGTGGGCCAGCGGGTCATCTACAGTGTCGCGGCGGAGCGGCGCGGCCGGGTGAACGCCATCTATATGACCTGCCTCTTCGTCGGCGCCGCCATCGGTTCGGTCCTGGGTACGGCGACCTATCACCGGGGCGGCTGGCCCGCGACGGCCGGCACCGGCGTTGCGATCGGCGCGGCGCTGCTGGTGCTGCTGGCGATCGAACAGCGGACGGAACGCCGGTCGCTGCGGGGCGAAGTCGCCGACGCGTCGTGACCCGGGACCGCCCCTGATGCCGCGCCGTCCTCGAGGCCCGGCCGGGGCAGCCGAACCCGGCTTGGGCGCGGGACGGTTCGAGAACGGACGCTGCCGCGCTCTCGCGAACCGCGGCGGCACGTCAGCGTTGAGGTCCCGAGCCGGCTCCCAATCATGGGATACGCTGCGGCGGTCCACGACGCTCCACCCGTGTCGGCGCCCCGCACCGCGACGCCCGATCCCGCCCGTGTCGTCCGCCCGGCGAAGACGCTCGCCGGACGGGATGCGCCGGAGGGCGCGTCGCATCGGACCTCGGGATCAGGGGCGAGACCGCCGCGATCCTCCGCGCCCGTGGCCGGCGATCATCCGTGAACCACAGGAATAGCCCCACATGGTCCGTCCTTTCGCCACCGCTTTCTTGATCTCTCTCGTGGCCGCCACCTACGCCGCGCCGGGACCGGCTCTCGCCGGGTCCCCCTACTACCAGGGTCAGGCCAACGGACCGTCGCGCCCGGATCCGAACCCGCACGGGATCCCCAACGTCCCCAACCTGCAAGGGTGTATCCCGCTGTGCGAGCGCGACCAGAACCCCTGCGACCCCCCGGTCTTCAAACAGGCCGACGGACGCTGCAACTACATGGACTGACGGCCGAGGCCCCGGGCCGGTCGCACGTGACCGGGGCGGACGGCGCGGACCCCCGCCCGCCTCAGCCGTAGCGCCGGGCCTGCTGTTCGGCGACCAGCACGGCGAGGATCAGCAGCAGGCCGCGCGCCACCATCTGGTAGAAGGTCGGCACGCTGGTCAGGATCATGCCGTTGTTCAGCACGCCCAGGATGACGACGCCGAGCACGCCGCCCACGATCGTGCCCTTGCCGCCGGTCAGCGCGCAACCGCCGAGCACCGCGGCCGTGATGGCCTGGAGTTCGAGGCCGTCCGAACCCGAGATCGGCTGGCCGGAACCGGTGCGGGCCGCGAGCAGCAGCCCGCCGAGGCCGGCCGCGACGCCGCTGAGGATATAGACGCCGATCTGGTAGCGCGTGTTGTCGAGGCCGGCGAGGCGGGCCACCACCGGGTTGCCGCCGATGGCATAGATGTTCCGCCCCACGACCGTGTAGCGCATGAGGACGAAGAACACCGCCACGACGGCGATCAGGATCTCGATCGTGATCTGCAGGCCGAGCCACCGCCCCGATCCGATGGTGCGGAACAGCGGATCGAAGATGCTGATCGACTGGCCGTCCGACAGGATGAAGGCGACGCCGCGGAAGGCCGCCATGGTGCCGAGCGTGGCGATGACGGCGTTGACCCGGCCGACCGTGACGATCAGGCCGTTGACCAGCCCGGCGATGCCGCCGACCACGAGGCCGAACAGGATACCCAGCGTCGCCGAACCCGTCTCATGAACGCCGAGCGCGATGCACACCGTCGCCAAGCCTACGACCGCCCCGATCGAGATGTCGAGCCCGCCCGACACGATCACGATGGTCTGGGCGGCGGCGAGGATGCCGAGGATCGCCATGCCCTGGCCGATGTTCTCGATGTTGCGGCCGGAGAAGAAGACGTCGGGCCGCAGGGAGCCGAAGATCGCCATCAGGCAGGCGAGCGCGATCAGGAGGCTGAGGTTGTGGGTGCCGAGGCCGCGCAGCAGGCGCCCCGGAAGAGCCGGCGAGGCCAGCCGCGACGCGGGCGCCCGGTCGTCGGTCTTGTCGAGCACGGCCTTCATGGGGAACCTCGCGGGTCGGTGGAGGATGGTGCGGCGGCGTCGATCATGGCCAGGGACAGGATGCCGTGCTCGGTGGCCTGCCGGCGGGGCATCTCCCCCGTGATCCGGCCACCCGCCATGACGAGGATGCGGTCGGAGAGGCCGATCAGCTCGGGCATCTCGGAGGAGATCACCAGGATGGCGAGGCCGTCGTCGGCGAGGCGGCGGATGAGCGCGTAGATCTCGGCCTTGGCGCCCACGTCGATGCCGCGGGTCGGCTCGTCCAGGATCAGCAGCCTGGGACGGCGCGCCAGCCAGCGCCCGAGGACGACCTTCTGCTGGTTGCCGCCCGACAGTTTGGACACGAACTGGTCGAGGTGGGGGGTCTTGATCCGCAGGTCCTCGGCCTGGCGCCCGGCGATCCGGCGCGCCCGCCCCGCGTGGACGAAGCCGGCACGGCTGATGAGGTCGGGCACGCAGAGCGTCACGTTGGTCTCGACGCTGGCCATCAGCAGCAGCGCCTGCCCCTTGCGGTCCTCGGGGGCGAAACCGATCCCCGCCGCGATCGCGTCGGCCGGGCTCCGCAGGCGCAGGGCGACGCCCCCGAGCGAGACCTGCCCCGCCGTGATGGGATCGGCCCCGAACACCGCCTGGGCGGTCTCCGACCGGCCGGCGCCGATCAGCCCCGCCATCCCCACCACCTCGCCCGCCCGCACCGTGAAGCTCACGTCGCGGATGTGGCGGGTCGAGACGCGATCGAGCTCCAGCACCACGGGACCGGGCGCCCGCTCCGGCCGGTCGAAGAGGTTGCCGATCGGGCGGCCGACCATGTGGCGGAGCACCGCGTCGTCGTCGAGCGCGCCGGCGGGGCCGACCGTGACCATGCGGCCGTCGCGCAGCACGGCGATCCTGTCGGCGAGGGCGCGGACCTCGTGCATCCGGTGGGAGATGTACACGATGGCGACGCCCGAAGCCTTGAGCTGCCGGACGATGGCGAAGAGCCGCCGCGTCTCCTCCTCGGTCAGCGAGGAGGTCGGCTCGTCGAGCGCGAGCAGGCGCACGCCGGCCCGCAGCGCCCGCATGATCTCCACGAGCTGGCGCTGCGCGGCGCCGAGGTCGCCGGCACGGGTGGAGGGCGAGAGGCTGTCGCGCAGGTCGAAGCGATCGAACAGCGCGAGCGTGCGCCGGACGAGGTCGCGCCGGTCGAGGAAGAGGCCGGCCGTCCGGCGCAGGTCGCCGATGAACAGGTTCTCGGCCACCGACAGGTCGGGCGCGATGTCGGGTTCCTGGTGGATGACGCGGATGCCGAGCGCGTGGGCGTCCGAGGCCTGCCGCAGCACCCGCGCGGTCCCGTCGAAGGCGAGCGTGCCGGAGTCGGGCGACACCACGCCTTCGACGATCCGCATCAGGGTGGACTTGCCGGCGCCGTTCTCGCCCACGAGGGCCAGCACGTCGCCGCCGCAGATGTCGAGGTCGACGGCCGAGAGGGCCTGGACCACCCCGAACCGCTTCGACACGCCGCGGAGCGAGAGGAGCGGGGCGGCGGCCTCGCCAGCCCGACGTGGAGACGTCGCCGTCATGGTTCGCCGATCCTCTCGTGGTGGCCGGAGCGGCGGGCTACTTGTGGCAGATCCTGTCCTTGAAGCCGCCGAAGTTGCGCGCGTCGATCAGGTCGGGCGACACGAAGGTCTTCTCGGGGAGCGGCGTGTCGGTCCTGATCGAGGCGATGAGCGTCTTGATGGCGGTGGCGCCTTCCTTGCCGCTGTCGATCCACAGGGTGCCGCGGAACCCGGTCGGCTGGCCGCTGCCGAAGGCGTCGCAGGCGCGGCTGCCGTCGATGCCGACGCCGATCACCTGATCGGGCTTCATGCCGGCATTCTCGGTCGCCCGCACGGCGCCGAGCACGCCGTCGTCGTTGCAGGAGAAGAAGATCCAGTGCTCGGCGCCCGGGTTGGCGGTGAGCGTCGTGGTGACGGCGTCGATGGCGCTGTTCATCGTGTTGTCGTAGGGGACGCGGACGATGTTGGCCTTGTCGAAGCCCGGCACGGCCTGGAGGAAGGCGGTCTCCGCGCCCCGGTTGCGCTGCATGCAGGTATCGGCCTTGCGGTCCTCGATGCTGGCGAGCCGCACGTCCTTGAGCTTGTCCCAGCCCATGGCGGCGTAGAGCCGGGCCTCCTCGGCGCCGACCTGGCCGCCGATGGCCGTGGCGTTCATCCCGATGTAGGGCACGGGAGTCTTGTCCTGGGCGTAGATGTCGTCGTCGACGGCGATCAGCTTGATGCCGGCCTTGGCGGCCTTCTCGGCCACCACGGGACCGAGCGCCTTGTCGGGAACCACGATCGCGATGCCTTTGACGCCGTCGCCCACCATCGTGTCGAAGGTCGTCAGCGCGAGGTCGGCGTTGAACTGGACGTCCTGGGTCGAGAGCTTGGCGCCGTCCTTGACGGCCTGGGCCTTCGCGCCCGCCACCTCCGCCACGAACCAGGGATGCTCGCCCATCTTGTTGATGTAGCCGAGCTTGAGGTCATCGGCCTGGGCCGGCATCGCGGCCGCGCCGAGCAGAAGCAATGCCGAAAGTGCGATCGTCCTCATCCTGCTGTCCTCCCTCGTGGTGGTGGGGTCTCGGGCCTTCGGCGTGACGGAAGGCCGAGCGGCCGCCATCGCTCACGACGGTGGCGGCGTCGATGACGGGCGCCTCGTCGGAGGCGGGGAACACCGCCCCTGGCGAGCTCCTCGCGGCGCCCGATCCGCTTCGTCGGATGCGTGTCAGGGATCCGCCGCCGCGCGGCTGAGGGGCCGCCGGACGCCGGCCGGCCATCGCCGGCGAATTCGGCCTCGGTGTGACCGGGTGCGATGGCGGTCCCGCCGGCGGATCGGTCGGTCATGGCGTCACCAGTCCACGACCGTGCCGTCGTCGAGCACGGCGGCCCTCGTGGCGAGGACCTCGGGCTTGAACGGATGGCGGGCGCAGGCCGCCTCGTCCACCGTGATGCCGAGCCCGGGCGCTTCGGGCACCAGCCAGTGGCCGTCGACCAGGCGGATCGGCCCGTCGACCACGTCGAAGTACCACGGCACGGCCCCCACCATCTCTTCCTGGATGACGTGGTTGGGCGTCGAGACGGCGAAGTGCAGCGCCGCCACGCCCGCGATGGGGCCGAGCGGGTTGTGCGGCGCGACGCCGACCGAGACCGCCTCGGCCATGGCGGCGATCTTCTTGGCCTCGAGCAGTCCGCCGCAGTGGCAGATGTCGGGCTGCACGATGGACACGGCGCGGGCCGCCAGCAGGTCGGCGAACTCGGCGCGGTCGACCAGCCGTTCGCCCGTCGCGAGCGGCACGGCGGACCGGGCGGCCACGGCCGCGAGGGCGGCGGTCTCGCCCGGCGGCACGGGCTCCTCGACGAACATCGGCCGGCCCGGCGCCAGCGCCTCGATATAGGCGAGCGCCGCGGCGGCACTCGCCGGCCGGCCGTGGAAATCGACCATCACGTCGACCTTAGGTCCCACCGCGGCGCGCAACGCCTCCATCAGCCGGCCGACCTTGTCGACGTCCGGCAGGGGCGCGTGATAGCCCGTGTAGGGGATGAACACGGCCTTGAAGGCGCCGTAGCCCTTCGCCACGACCTCGTGGGCGCGTGCCAGCAGGGGCTCGGCGTCGAGCGTCTCGTAGACGGCCCGCATGTCGCCGAGGCCGAGGTGGGTGTAGACCCGCACCTTGTCGCGCACCTTGCCGCCGAGCAGCCGCCACACGGGCACGCCGAGCGCCTTGCCCAGGATGTCCCACAGCGCCATCTCGATGCCCGAGACGGCGCTCATGCCGATGACGCCGAGCCGCCAGAAACTGTGTTTCTTGAGGAGGCGCACCGCCTGCTCGATGTCGCGCGGGTCACGGCCGATCAGCAGCGGCGCGAGGTCCTCGACGGCGCCGACGACGGCCCGGGTCTTCCATTCCAGCGTCGCCTCGCCCCAGCCGAAAAGGCCGGGGCTGTCGGTCTCGACGCGCACGAACACCCAGTTGCGCATCTCGGCGTTCACGACACGCGTCGACAGACCGGTGATCTTCACGCCGCTTCCTCCCGGGCCCGGCACGGTCGAGCGCGCCGGGGCTGGCGCACAATGCCGCCGATCCGGGACGGCGTCAACAGAACATGCGATGGATCACGGAATAGATACGATGAACGTGGTTCGGCCGGCCGGGGCCCGTGATGGACGCCGGTCGGCGGGATGCGGTAGGGTGAGACACCGGGGGAGGGCGGGCGCGTGACAGGGAGCTTCGAACCGGCACTGTCGGCACCGGCGAGGTCGGCCGCATCCGGCAAGAGCGCGGGCCGCAGCAAGGTGCGCGAGGCTGTCGTCTCGCAGCTCGTCGAGGCGATCGTCTCGGGAGCGATGCCCGAGGGTTCGACGCTGCCGAACGAGAGCGAGCTGATGGCCCGCTTCAAGGTCAGTCGGACCGCGCTGCGGGAAGCCATGCAGTTCCTGACGGCGCAACGCATGGTCCGGGCCCGCACGCGGGCCGGCACGGTCGTGCTGCCGGCCACCGAGTGGAACTTCCTCGACCCCGTCGTGCTCGATGCCGCGCTGCGTCACCGCGCCAACACCAGTTTCTACGAGGCGCTGCTGGAGGCCCGGGCGCTCCTCGAGCCGGAGGCGGCGAGCCTCGCCGCCGTGCGCGCCACCGCCCGCCAACTCGCCGAGATCGAGGAGGCCTTCCTCGACATGGTCCGGTCCAACTCGCGCGACGACGAGGCCTGGAGCCGCGCCGACCTCGCCTTCCACACCGCCATCATCGAGGCGAGCGGCAACTGGATCTACCGGCACTTCGCCTCGGCGATCCGCGCCGCCCTGCTGGTGACGTTCCGCCTCACGCACCGGCATACGACCTCGCACGGCGATGTCGTGGCGATGCACCGCGCCGTGCTGGAGGCGATCCGCCTGCGCAAGCCCGAGGCCGCCGCCGCCGCCATGCGGGTCCTGATCCAGCTCGCCCGGCAGGAGCTGGCCGTCGTGCTCAAGACGGCCGCCTCGGACCGCCCCCTGCCCATGCTGCGCGGGGCCCCGGGCGGGACCGGGCGGCCCGAGGCTCCGCAAAGGCGCCTGCGCGGCTCGGACGGGGCCGAGGCCTCCTGATCTCCGGCGGGGGCGCGCACCGGCGCCGCACGCTCACCCCGGCGCCGGCCGCAGGTCGCGCCGGTAGGACGCGGGGCTCGTGCCGAAGCGGGCGCGGAAGCGGTCGTAGAAGGCCGACAGCGAGCCGAAGCCCGATGCGAAGGCCACGCTGGCGATGTCCCGGTCCGAGGTCGCCAGCAGCGTGCGGGCGGCGTCGAGGCGGTTGCGGTCGAGGTAGTCGGCGATGGTGAGCCCCACGGTCGAGCGGAACAGCGCCATGGCGTAGTTGGGATGGAGCCCGGCCGCGCGCGCGACGTCGGCGACGTGCAGCGGCTCGGCCCAGTGTTCGGCGATGAAGTGGGTCATGGCCTGCACCTTGTCGGGGCGGCCGCGGACCGCGCCCTTGACGGCGAGCCCCGTGTCGGGCGGGCTCCGGTCGACCCAGCCGTCGTAGTCGAGGCGGCGCAGCCGGGCGCCGAGTTCGTCCCGGGCGATGCCGCCGAGCCCTCCGTCTCCCGCCAGGAGGTCGCCGTGCCACCGCCGGAAACACGAGGGATCGGTGTCGAGCGGGCGGGCGACCTCGACGAAGCTGCCGCCGAACAGGGCTCGGCGCAGCGTCTCGCCGAGCCGCAGCTCCATCAGCACGCCGCCGGGCACGTAGAGGCAGATGAAGCGCGTGCCGGCGCGGCAGGCGGTGACCTGGTGAGGCATCATGCCGGAGAACAGCGCCGTGCCGCCGGCTGCGAGCACGATGCGGCGGTCCTCGAAGCTGTAGACCATCTCGCCTTCGAGGACGTGATTGATCTCGAACTGCGTGTGCCGGTGGGGTGCCGCCATCACCTGCACCTCCAGGAGGTGCCCGGCCGAGAAGCCGTGGTCGTAGAACACGACCGTCGATTCGCGCAGCTCCGGCCCGCCGGCCCGCCCCTGCGCGGCCCTCGCCCCCACCTCAGGATCGCGCGCGCGACACGGCATGGCGCCCTCCGACCGACCTTATCTTTCCGGAGAAGAAAGCGGGATTTCCGGTAGAACGCAACCGGCTTGGACCGCATCCTTCCATCACCGGGCCGCGTCAGGGCCGGTCGAGCAACGGCCCGGAGCGGCCGACGGGGGAGGATGCAATGCGGCTCACGTCGCTTCTGGCCGGCTGCGCGCTGGCCCTGTCGGCCGGCCTCGCCTCGGCCGGCGAGATCGTCATCAACGCCGATACGTCGGATCCCACGCCGCGCAAGGCCTGGGACCTCGGGCTCGACATGTTCCGCAAGGCCCATCCGGACATCTCGGTCAAGTACAACGTCTACGATCACGAGAGCTACAAGAAGTCGATCCGCAACTGGCTGACCTCGGCCGCGCCGGACGTCGTGTTCTGGTACTCGGGCAACCGCATGCGCCAGTTCACCAAGCCCGGCCTGTTCGAGGACGTGTCGTCGCTGTTCACCCCGACGGTGAAGGACGAGCTCGGGCCGCTGGCCGTGGCGCTGGTGAGCGACGGCGCCAAGCAGTTCGCCGTGCCCTACAGCTACTATCAGTGGGGCCTGTTCTACCGGAAGGACCTGCTCGACAAGGCCGGCCTCACCGCCTTCCCCACGACCTGGGACGGGCTGCTGTCGGCCTGCGACACGCTCAATGCCGCGGGCGTGGCGCCGATCGCCATCGGCACCAAGGACCTGTGGCCCACGGCGGGCTGGTTCGACTACATCGACCTGCGCCGCAACGGCTACGACTTCCACATGAAGCTGATGGAGGGCCGGGTCCCCTACACGGATCCGCGCGTCAAGGCGGTCTTCGCCGATTGGAAGCAGCTGCTCGATCACAAGTGCTTCGTCGCCAACCATGCCTCCTCGTCCTGGCAGGAGAGCCAGAGCCTGCTCTACCAGGGCAAGGCCGCCATGATGCTGATCGGCAACTTCATCACGCCCAACTTCCCACCCGAAGTCGCCGACCGCATGGCCTTCGCGCCCTTCCCGGTGATCGACCCCGCGCAGGGCGGTGCCGAGGACGCCCCGATGGAGACGGTCGCCATCCCGGCCAAGGCCAAGAACAAGGACGATGCCAAGACCTTCCTGGCCTTCGTCCTGCGGGCCGACGTCCAGGAGGCCATGAACAAGGTGTTCCTGCAGATCCCGGTCAACAAGGCGGCCGCCGTGGCGGACGACCGGTTCCTGAAGCAGGGCCAGCAGCTGCTGAACGGCACGCAGCACCTCGCGCAGTTCTTCGATCGCGATACGTCCGAAGACCTCGCGACGGGCGGCATGAAGGGATTCCAGGAGTTCATGGTCAAGCCCGAGCGCGTCGACCACGTGCTCGACGACCTCGAGCGGGCCCGCAAGCGCATCTACGGCGCGGCAGAGTAGGCGCGGGGACCGGGGCCGTGGGGGTGCTCCGCCATCCCGCGCCGCCCGGCGCCGGCGTGACCGCGCCGGCCGCCCCGGCCCGCGCGGCCCCGCTCCGCGTGCCGGAGACCTGGTGGCGGCGCCACCAGATGGCGCTCACCCCGACGTTGCTGCTCCTGCCGGCGGTCGTGCTGTTCTCGACCTTCGTGCTCTGGCCGATCGCCTCGTCGCTGTGGCTGTCCCTGCACGATTGGGACGGCGTCAACGCGCCGAAGTTCGTCGGCCTCGGCAACTACGCCGAACTGCTCAGCGACGACGTCTTCTGGACCGCCATCGTCAACAACATCTGGTGGCTCGCGCTCTACATGCTGGCGCCGGTGTTCGGGCTCGCCGTGGCGCTGTTCCTGAACCAGACCGTGTTCGGCATCCGGCTCTACAAGAGCCTGTTCTTCTTCCCCTTCGTGATCAGCCAGGTGGTGGTGGGGCTCGTCTTCTCGTGGTTCCTGAACCCCCAGTTCGGGCTGCTGGTGGCGGGGCTGAAGGCGCTCGGCCTGCCGGCCGTGTCGCTGCTCGACAGCGAGCGCTGGGCGACCTTCGCGGTGATCGCCGCCGGCCTCTGGCCGCAATCGGCCTATTGCATGATCCTCTACCTCACGGGCCTCACCGCCATGAACCCCGAGGTCATCGAGGCGGCGAGGATGGACGGCGTCGGCGGCCGCAAGCTGCTCTGGCACGTCGTGCTGCCGGAACTGCGCCCCGCCACCTTCATCGCCATCGTGGTGTCGGTCGTCGGCGCGCTGCGCAGCTTCGACCTCGTGGCCATCATGACGCTCGGCGGACCCTACAATTCGTCGACCGTGCTGGCCTACTTCATGTACGAGCAGACGTTCCTGTCGTCGCGATACGGCTACGGCGCCGCCATCGCCACGGTGCTGTTCCTCATCATGGACATCTACATCGCGTTCTTCCTGTGGCGCATGCTGCGCCGGGAGGCGAACTGATGTTCCCGACTCCCGTCCAGAAGGCCTCGCCCCTCGCCGGGCTGGTCTACCGCCTGACCCTGCCGGTGGCCCTCGTCTTCTGGCTGCTGCCGATCTTCGCCGTGGCGTTGACCTCCGTGCGCTCGATCGAGGACCTCAACCGCGGCAATTTCTGGGGCTGGCCGACGCAGACGCGCGCGCTCGCCAACTACTCGGATGTCTTCACGCGCTCGCCGATGGCGCAGTTCATCCTGAACTCCGTGCTGATCACCCTGCCCGCCGTGGCCTTCACGCTCGCCCTCGCCGCCATGGCGGGCTACGCGCTGGCGAAATACCGGTTCCGCGGCAACACGCTGCTCTTCGCCGTCTTCATCGCCGGCAACTTCGTGCCGTTCCAGATCCTGATGATCCCGGTGCGAACGCTGATGATCGACGTCTTCCCGCTCTACGACACGCGCTGGGCGCTCATCGTCTTCCACACGGCCTTCCAGCTCGGCTTCTGCACGCTGTTCCTGCGCAACTTCATTCGCCAGCTACCCGATGCGCTGATCGAATCGGCCCGGCTCGAAGGCATCACGGAGTTCCGCATCTTCTGGCACGTCGTGCTGCCGCTGGTGCGGCCGGCGCTCGCCGCCGTGGCGGTGCTGGAGTTCACCTTCGTGTGGAACGACTATTTCTGGGCGCTGGTGCTGGTCCAGTCCGACGAGGTGCGGCCCGTCACGGCCGGTCTGCAGAGCCTGCAGGGCATGTGGGTGGCCTCCTGGCAGCTCATCTCGGCCGGCTCGATCGTGGCCGCCATCCCGCCGATCGCGATGTTCTTCCTGATGCAGCGCCACTTCATCGCCGGCCTGACGCTCGGCGCCACCAAGGGATGACGGCCAGCATGGACCGCGTGATCACGATCCGCGCCGGCGCGCTCGCGCTCGCGCTCGGCCTGCCCGAGGCCGGCATGCCGCTGCTCCTCGGCCTCGGCGAGGGCGACGTGTCGGCGGCGGCCCTGGCGCTCGCGGCGCCACCCAAACGCATGAACGGCATGGACGACCCCTGCCCCGAGGCCACGCTGCTGCCCACCGGGGGCTTCGGCTTCTTCGGCTGGCCGGCGCTGCAGGGCCACCGCGACGGGCGGGACTTCACGCTGCTGGTCGTCGGACTGGCGCGAGGCGCGCCGGCACCGGGCGGCGTGACGCTGAGGGGACGGGACGCGGTCGCGGGGATCGACGTCGCGCTCCATGTGGCGGGCTTCGGCTCGGGCGTCTTCACGCTCCGGGCGGAGATCGCCAACCGGGGGACCGAAGCCTACGGGCTCGACCGCTGCATGGCGGGCTCGGTCGCGGTGCCACGGACGGCGGACCGGCTCCTCGCCTACGAAGGGGGCTGGGGCCGCGAGTTCCACCTCGCCGAGGAGACGCTCGGGCTCGGCACCTGGCTGCGCGAGAGCCGCCGTGGCCGCACCTCGCACGACCGCTCGCCGACGCTGTTCCTCGCCGAACCGGACGGGACGGCCTGGGGCTTCCACCTCGGCTGGAGCGGCAACCACCTCCTCGCCGTCGACCGGCTCGAAGACGGGCGCCGGCTCGTCCACGCGGGCGAACTCTTCGAGCCCGGCGAGATGCGGCTCGCCCCGGGCGAAACCTACGAGAGCCCCACCCTCCACGTCACGCGCCAGGCCGGCGGCCTCGCGGGCGTCGGCGCCGCCTTCCGGGCGCATGTGCGCGCCGAGGTCCTGGCACGGCCCGGCGGCGGCGCGCCGCGGCCCCGGCCCGTGACGCTGAACAGCTGGGAGGGCAACTACTTCCGCCACGACCTCCAAGGCCTCATCGCCCAGGTCGAGGCCGCGGCGGCGCTCGGCGTCGAGCGTTTCGTGCTCGACGACGGCTGGTTCGGCCGCCGCGACGACGACCGGTCGTCGCTCGGCGACTGGACCGTCGATCCGCGGAAATACCCCGACGGGCTCGGGCCGCTGATCGCCCGGGCGAGCGCCCTCGGCCTCGAGTTCGGTCTGTGGTTCGAGCCCGAGATGGCCAACCCGGACAGCGACCTGCTGCGCCGCCACCCCGATTGGGTGCTCGGCGTCGCGGGCCGGCCGGCGCCGCTGTCGCGTAACCAGCTGGTGCTCGATCTCACGCGCCCGGAGGTCGCCGACCACCTGTTCGGCTGCCTGGACGCCCTCCTCGCGGCCCACCCCATCGCGGCCATCAAATGGGACATGAATCGCGACCTGACGGCGCCGGGCGACGCCCGCGGCCGCGCCGCGACCGCTCGCCAGACCCGCGCCGTCTATGCCCTGATGGACCGGATCCGCGCCGCCCATCCCGGGGTCGAGATCGAGAGCTGCGCCTCCGGCGGCGGCCGGGTCGACTACGGCGTGCTCGCCCGCACCCGGCGGGTCTGGCTGTCCGATTGCACCGACGCGCTCGACCGGCTCGCCATCCAGGCCGGCGCGTCGCTGATCGTGCCGCCCGAGGTGGTGGGTGCGCATGTGTCGGCATCGCCCAACCACCAGACGGGCCGGCACCACAGCCTGGCGTTCCGGGCCATCGTGGCGATCGACGGCCATTTCGGCATCGAGCTCGATCCACGGCACCTGTCCGATGCGGAACGGGCCGAGCTCGCCGGCTGGATCGCGCTCCACAAGCGCCTGCGGCCCCTGTTCCACGGCGGCGGGACGCTGTTCCGCCAGCCGGTCGCCGACGGTCGCCACGTCTACGGCGCGATCGGGCCGGACCGCGCCGTCGTGGTGGTGGCGCAGGCCGGGCAGAGCCTGCGCCAGGGGCCCGACAACATCCGCCTGCCGGGCCTCGCACCGGCCTCCTGGCGTGTCGAAGCGCTCCACCCCGCGGCGCCCGCGTTCGTCCGCAGCACCGCGGCCCGCGACGCCGTCCTTTCGGGCGCCGTTTCGGCGAGCGCCGCGGACCTCGCCACCGTCGGCCTGCCGGTGCCGGCGCTCCGGCCCCAATCGGGCCTCGTCATCGAACTCGTCGCCGGGGAGGGCCACGATGGCCGCGGTTGAACTCAGGGACGTCCGCAAGAGCTACGGCACCGTCGATGTCATCAAGGGCATCGACCTCGACGTCGGCGGACGGCGACTTCTGCGTCTTCGTGGGCCCGTCGGGCTGCGGGAAGTCGACGCTGCTGCGCATGGTGGCGGGGCTGGAGGACATCTCGTCGGGAACCCTGTCGATCGGCGGCCGGCCGATGACGCGGGTGGCGCCGGCCAACCGCGGCGTCGCCATGGTGTTCCAGAGCTACGCGCTCTACCCGCACATGACGGTGGCGGAGAACATCACCTTCGGGCTGCGCATGGCGGGCGCCCCCAAGCCCGAAGTGGCGCGCCGGCTGCAGAAGGCCAGCGACATGCTCCAGCTCGGCCCCTACCTGGCGCGCAAACCCGCGCAGCTCTCGGGCGGCCAGCGCCAGCGCGTCGCCATCGGCCGCGCCGTGGTGCGCGAGCCGGATGTGTTCCTGTTCGACGAGCCGCTCTCGAACCTCGACGCGGCGCTGCGGGTCGCGACCCGGATCGAGATCGGCAAGCTCCACCAGGAGCTCGGCGCGACCATGATCTACGTGACCCACGACCAGGTCGAGGCCATGACCATGGCGGACACGATCGTGGTGCTGAACGCCGGGCGCATCGAGCAGGTCGGCTCGCCGCTCGACCTCTACCACCGCCCCCGCAGCCTCTTCGTGGCGGGCTTCATCGGCTCGCCCGGGATGAACTTTCTCGACGTCACGCTCCGCTCAGCCGAGGGCGGCACGCTGGCGACCCTGCCGGGCGGCGCCACGCTGCTGCTGCCCGGCCCCTGCGCGTCCGCCTCGGGCGCCGCCGTGCTCGGCGTCCGGCCCGAGCACCTGCGGATCGGCGAGGGTGGGGACGCCGGGCTCGACGTCACCGTCGTGCTCGCCGAGCAGCTCGGTGCCGAGACCATGCTGCATTGCGCGGTCGGGGGCGGCGCCGACCTCGTGGTGCGGGCGGACGGCCTCACCCGGGCGCGGCCCGGCGACCGGCTCCGCATCGCGCTCGCGGCGGCGAGCTGCCACCTCTTCGCCCCCGGCGGCGTCGCCATCCGCAGCGGCTCGTTGCTGTGAGGCTGCCGCGTCCCGCACGGGCGCGCGCTTCTCCACCACGGTCAATCCCCAAGAGGCTCGCATGCTCGGCGTCTGCTACTATCCCGAACATTGGCCCGAGACGGCCTGGGCCGAGGACGCGCGCCGCATGCGCTCGCTCGGCATCGCCTATGTGCGCATCGGCGAGTTCGCCTGGAGCCGGCTCGAACCTCGCCCCGGTGAGTTCCGCTTCGACTGGCTCGGCCGCGCCATGGACGTGCTCGGCGGAGCGGGGCTGAAGGTCGTGCTCGGCACCCCGACGGCCTGCCCGCCGAAATGGCTGATGGACCGCCATCCCGAGATCGCCCCCACGGGCGAGGACGGGCGGCGGCGCGGCTTCGGATCGCGGCGCCACTATTCCTTCTCGTCGCCCGTGTTCCGCGCCGAATCGCGCCGCATCACCACGGCGGTGGCCCGGCACTTCGGCACGCATCCGGCCCTGGCGGGCTGGCAGACCGACAACGAATACGGCTGCCACGAGACCGTGCTGTCCTATGGTCCGGACGACCTCGCGGGGTTCCGCGCCTGGCTGCGGCAGCGCTACCAGACGCCCGACCAGCTCAACGAGGCCTGGGGCAACGTCTTCTGGTCCATGGAGGTCGACGATTTCAACAGCGTCGAGCTGCCGGTCGGCACCGTCACGGACGCCGGCCCGGCGGCGCGGCTCGACTTCCGCCGCTTCGCCTCGGATGCGGTGGCGAGCTTCAACGCCGAGCAGGTGGCGATCCTGCGCGCCCACTCGCCGGGCCGCTTCGTCACCCACAACTTCATGGGGTTCTTCGACGCGTTCGACCATTTCGCCGTCGGCCGCGACCTCGACTTCGCCGCCTGGGACTCCTACCCGCTCGGCTTCCTCGAGCGCGGGCCCTTCAGCGAGGCGGAGCGGCTGCGCTGGGCCCGCACCTCGCACCCCGACGTCGCGGGTTTCCACCACGACCTCTATCGCGGGGTCGGCCGCGGCCGCTGGTGGGTCATGGAGCAGCAGCCCGGGCCGGTGAACTGGGCCTCCTGGAACCCGGTGCCGCGCCCCGGCCAGATCCGTCTCTTCACCTGGGAGGCGCTGGCGCACGGGGCGGAGGTGGTGAGCTACTTCCGCTGGCGCCAGGCCCCCTTCGCCCAGGAGCAGATGCATGCCGGGCTGAACCTGCCCGACGGCTCGGGCCTCAGCGCCGGCGGGCGCGAGGCCGAGGCCGTGGGCCGGGAGCTCGCCGACCTGGGTCCCCTGCCCGGTTCGGCCCCGGCTCCGGCCGCGCTGGTCTTCTCCTATCCAACGAGCTGGGCGGCCCGCATCCAGCCCCAGGGCGAGGACTTCGACTATCTGGAGCTCGCCTTCCGGTGGTACGGGGCGCTGCGCCGGCTCGGGCTCGATGTCGACATCGTGGAGCCCGGGGCGGATCTGTCGGGCTACCGCGTGGTCCTGGTGCCCAGCCTGTTCCACGTCGACGAGCGGGCGCTCGCGGCCCTCGCGGCGACGGGGGCCGAGGTGCTGCTCGGGCCCCGCACGGGGTCGAAGACCCGGGACTTCGCGATCCCGCCCGAACTGCCGCCCGGGCCGGCGGCGCAGCTCGTGCCCTTCAGGGTCGTCGAAGTGTCGTCGCTGCGGCCGGGCATCACCGAGCCCGTGACGGGCGTCGCGGCGGGCGCGGTGGAGCGCTGGCGCGACCATGCGGAAGCGGGCGAGGGCGCCGAGGTCGAGGCACGGTTCGCCGATGGCGGCCCGGCCCTGCTGCGCCGCGGCCGCCGCGCGGCCCTGTGCGGCTGGCCCGACGCGACCCTGCTCGACGCCGTGGTGGAACGCCTGGTGGCCCGCGCCGGCCTCGCCGGAACGGTGCTGCCCGAGGGCGTGCGCCTGCGGCGGCGCGGCGCACTCACCTTCGCGTTCAACTACGGCGACGAGCCCTGGCGGCTGCCGGCCGGTGCGGTCCCGAGACTCGGGCGCAGCCCCCTGGCGCCGGGCGAGGTGGCCATCTGGTGACCGTGCCGCCCTGCGCGAGCTCGACGACGCGGGCCAGCGGCCTCGACCCTCACGATGGTTCCGGGGTCGAGACGGCGCCGGCCCCGGTCGCTGTCCCCAGATTGTGCCGGATCGCCTCCCGCACCAGCGCCGCCAAGGCGTCCGAGGCGACGGGGTCGTCCCGGCGGAAGTCGATGGCGCGGCGCGTGCCGGTCGGCTTGTCCTTGAAGAGGCCCTGCGGGTCGCTGAGCGCCGCGCCGCGCATGAAGGTGAGCTTCACCTTGTCCTTGTAGCTCTCGCCGGTGCAGATGATGCCCCCGCGTGACCAGGTGGGGACGCCCAGCGGGTTCGTCGGCTTTCGCCACTTGATCTCTTCGACGATTTCGGGATCGGCGGTGAGGACGATGGACCGGAGGCGGCCGAGCAGATCGCCGCGCCAGTCGCCGAGGCTCGCGATCTTCAAATCGACTTCGCCGCTCATGGCGCGTCGCCCGGTCCGCCGCCACCCGGGACGGGGCGCATCACCGTGCCTCCACCAGCGTCCAGCCGTGTCGCGAGAGCGACCGGCCCTGGCTCGCGCCATGCGCCATCCATCCTGTCCTTCGCCCGCAGGACACGCCGCAGCAACACCGGATCGAGATCGCCCATGCCGCCCCCCGGCGCCGAAGACCGATATCGCACTAGACCAACACAGTCCTGTTGTAAACGACTAGTCGCGCGCGGCGACCGGCTCGCAGCGGCGTCAGTAGTTCGAGACATCGCAGATCCACACGCTCGACACGCGTGCGCGCCGCTGCCGGTCGGCTCGCCGCGATAACAACCGAAAGTGGCTTGTTTGGCTTCTTGTTCCTTATCGTTATGCAAATTTTGATAAACTACGCTGCGACAATCCGAGATTAATACCTGTCTGACAGGGTTGCATCCTGCTCTGTGGACGGGCACGGGACGTCCACAGGTCCATGCCGCGGCCTCGCTTCACGCGCGGCCAAGCGGTGTGAGCCCCCCGTGACGGAGACCGGCGTGATAGCGGACCAGGAGCGGACGGAGGGGAAGGGCACCGGTCGGCATCGGCGGATCGGCAGCACGCGGGTGGCCGGCACGGTCCGCCGCTTCGCCCAAGACCCCAAGGCCAACGTGGCCATCATCTCGGCCCTGGCGCTGCTCCCCATCATGCTGGCGATGGGCATGGGGATCGATTACGGGCTCGCCTCACGCCGCCACCAGCAGCTCGATGCCGTCGCCGATGCCGCGGCGCTCCTCGCCGTGACGCCGGCCGTCCTGACGCAGCCGCCCGACACGGCGCGCCTCTATGCGACGCTGATGTTCAACGGCCAGGCCGCCGAGAAGCGCAACGTCAGCTTCGACCCGACCGCCACCAAAGTGACGGTGCAGGACCAGCCCAGCGCGACCGGCACGACGCGGAGCGTCACGGTCTCCTACAAGGCCTCCTCGCCCAACGTGTTCGGCGGCCTGCTCAAGATGGCGTCGATCCCCCTGAGCGGCACGTCGAGCGCGAGTGCCTCGACGGCCGCCAACATCGATTTCTACCTCCTGCTCGACGATTCGCCCTCCATGGCCATCGCGGCGACCCAGGACGGCATCAACGCCATGGTGGCGGCGACGCCCAAGCAGAACGGTTGCGCCTTCGCCTGCCACGAGACCAACCCCGCCGCCGACAACCTCGGCAATCCCGGCAACGTCGACAATTACCAGGTGGCCAAGTCCCTCGGGGTCAAGCTGCGCATGGACCTCGTGGCGAGCGCCACCTCGAGCCTGATGACCTACGCCCAGAAGACCGAAACCGCCCTGCACGCCATCTATCGCGTCGCCGTCAACACGTTCGACTACCAGGTGGTCAACGTCGTCCCCCTGACGGCGAACCTGTCCATGGCGCAGAGCCAGTCCAGCGCGATCTCGGTGATGACCACCTACAAGGAGGGATGGCGGTCCGCGACGGTCCAGGACAACGACCAGGACACCGACTGGGACAACGCCATGTCGACGATGCTGTCGAACATCCCCAAGCCCGGCAACGGGACGAACGCCCTGGGCGACGGCCCGCAGGCCGTTCTGATGATCGTCACCGACGGGGTCGCCGACGAAGCCAAAGGGGGACGTCAGATGTTCGCCATGGGCGGGGCCGTGTGCGATCAGATCAAGGCCAAGAACATCAAGATCGCGGTGCTGTACACGACCTACAATCCCCTACCCACCAACGGGTTCTACAACAGCTACATCAAGCCGTTCCAACCCAATATCGGCAACACGATGTCGGCTTGCGCATCGAGTGGTCTCTACACGCAGGTCAACACCGATGACGACATCACGTCGGCGATGCAGACCCTGTTCAACAAGGCCGTCGCATCGGCCCACCTGACGCGATGAGATCGCCATTGCGCTCCCGCCCCACGTCTCCACCCTCGCGGCCTCGGGCCGTCCCGCGCCGGTTCGGGCGCGACCGGGCCGGCACCTCGGCCGTCGAGTTCGCATGCGTGCTCCCGATCTTCCTCGCGATCCTGATCGGCGGCAACGAGTTCGTGCGCGCCACCTCGGTGTCCCGCAAGGTCGCGACCCTGACCCGCACGGTCGCCGACCTCGCCACCCAATACACCACCATGTCGGAGACCGACGTCTCGACCGTGCTGAACGCGTCCGCGCAGGTGATGTCGCCGTTCACCACCTCGGCCCTGACCATCGTGCTGTCCGAGATCAGCACGGACGCGCTCGGCATCTCGACCGTCACCTGGAGCCGCAGCCTCAACGGGACGGCCCTCAGGGCGGGGAGTCCCTACGTGCTGCCGCTCGGCTTCGCCGTGCCCGGCACGTCGCTGGTCCTCTCGTCCGTCACCTTCACCTACGTGCCGGTCTTCGGAGCCGCCTACATGCCGAGCAAAGTCATGTCGGACCACCTCTACATGCTGCCCCGGCGCTCCACCACCGTGGACATCGCCTCGTGAGCGCGGCGGGCCGGTTCAGGGCCGGCGCGCGCCTGGGCGCCTTCGGCCGCCACCGGGGCGGCGCCACCGCGGTCGAGTTCGCGCTCGTCGCCGCGCCCTTCTTCGCCCTCGTCCTGTTCACCCTGCAGGCGGCCCTGACGGGGCTGCAGAGCCAGGCGCTCGAGAACTTCAACCAGAGCAGTTCACGCGACATCGTGGTGGGCGCCACGCAGGGCCTCAACCTGACCGCGGCGCAGTACAAGACCCGTCTGTGTGCAAGCCTGCCCGTGCTGTTGAGCTGCTCGAAACTCTACGTCGACGTCAGCGCCGTGCAGCAGTTCTCGAAGGCCGACATCTCCAGGCCGTCGCTGAGCTACGACGCATCGGGCAACGTCTCGAACAGCTGGGCCTACAACCCGGGCGCCCCCGGCGACATCGTGACGGTGCGGATGATGTATCTCGCCCTGGCGGTGCCGACCATCATCGGATCCTGGGCCAACCAGGCCAACACCGTCCGCATGATCTACTCGGTGGCGGTGTTCAAGAACGAGCCCTACGGCAGCTGAGGCCGCCGCGGCGCGGTCCCGTCCGCCCTGCCCCCGAGCCGGACCGGCGGTGCCGCCGCTCAAGAGCACGTCGGCTTGGACTCGCATGTGCGGGTCCAAGCCGACGAGACAGCTCTCGATCTTCAGCCGAAGCGGGGCGGCACCGGGCCCGGCGTCCGCCTCAGGCGCCCGGCACCTCGCGGCGCCAGTTGTGGGCCTCGCTGAAGCCCAGCACCGTCCGGGCCTTGCGGTTCGACATCAGGCCTTCGAACTCGCCGAGTTCACCGCGGACCGGGACGTTCGGGTAGTAGCGGCGCAGGAGTTCGGCGGTGGGCAGGTCCGACGAGGTGTGGTCGTTGACGGCGTTGAAGACCTGGAAGCCGAGGCCGTCCTTCTCGATGCCGAGCCGGATGATCTGCCCGAGGTCGCGCGCGTCGATGTAGCTCCAGGCGATGCGCTTCCGGAAGTCGGGCTTGGCGAAGAAGCCCGGGAAGAGGCGGTACTCGTCCGGCTCGATGACGTTGCCGATGCGGATCGCGTAGATGTCGGCCCCGGTGCGGCCCGCGAAGGCCTGGGCCGTCTTCTCGTTGCAGATCTTCGACAGGGCATAGCTGTCGCGCGGGTCGACCGGATAGTCCTCGTCGAGCGGGAAGTATTCCGGGTCGCGGGGCTGGTGATTGAACACCAGACCATAGGTCGTCTCGGACGACGCGATGATGACCTTGCGGATGCCGAGCTTCGTCGCGGCCTCGATGACGTTGTAGGTGCCGAGCGTGTTGATGCGGAACACCTCGTTGTCGGGCACCAGCATGATGCGCGGCACGGCGGCGAAATGCACCACGGCATCGACCGGCTGGGGCGCGAGGTCGGGATCGAACTCGTGCAGGCCCATGTAGCTCGACAGGGCGTTGAAGACCTGCCCGCTGTCGGTGATGTCGGTGACGAGCGTGCGGACCTTGGGATTGTCGAGCGGCTTCGTATCGAGGTTCAGCACCTGGTAGCCGTGGTCGACCAGATGCTGGACCACGTGGCGGCCGGCCTTGCCGCTGCCGCCGGTGAACATCACGCGTTTCATCTCGAACCCTTCCGGTTGGGGATCTCGTGGCGCGCACCGGGCCGCGCCGGCCGGCGCGGCCCGGTGCGACCGATCAGAACTTGTACTGGTCGATGTTGGCGGCGTCGAAGATCAGCGGCTCGCTGAAGACGATGACCTTGTCCTTGACCTCGAACTTGCCGAGGCCGGGCGCCGTGAACGTGTCGTTGTCCTTGAGGGCGCCGTTGGCGGCGAGGCGCGCCACATACATGACGAGCTGCCCCTCCTTCACCTCGTCCCAGAGCGGCGTCTCCTTGATGATGCCGGCCTTGACGTACTGGCGCACGGCATCCGGGTTGCTGGCCCCGGTGGTGAAGACCTTGCCGGTCTTGCCGAGCTTCTCGATGGCGGCCGCCGCCCCCACCACCGCCGCCCCGTCGGGCGCGATGATGCCGGTGACGTCGGGATGGGCCTGCAGGATGTTAAGGCCCGCGGTCAGCGACTGGGAGGGGCTCGACTGGCCGTATTCGGTCGCCACGATCTCGACCTTGGGATAGGTGGCGGCGAGGTAGGTCTTCAGCGCCGCCGATCCACTCGTTCTGGATCGTCGCGTCCGGCGTCGAGGACAGGATGGCGATCTTGGCCTCGGGCCCGGTGTACTTGATCACCGATTCCACCAGCGCCTTGCCGAAGGCCGGATAGGCGGTGTTCTGGATGAAGAAGTCGCGGGCGTCCGGCGCCACGTCGCTGTCGTAGGAGACGACCTTGATGCCGGCCTTGCGGGCCCGGATCAGCGCGGGGGCGAGCTGCGTCGGGTTGTTGGACGTCGTCGTGATGACGTCGAACTTGCGGGCGATCAGGCTGTTGAAGACGTCGACCTGGCCCTGCGCCGACGCCGTGACCGGCCCGGTGTAGAGGAAGTCGATGTTGAGGTCCTTGGCTTCGGCGATGGCGCCCTGCTCGTTGGCCTTGAACACCGAGAGGCCGATCAGCTTCGGCACCATGGCGACCTTGATGCGCTTGGCGGTGTCGGGCAGGGCGCCGTCGGCGGCCATGAGCGGCGAGAGCGGCAGGGCGAGGGCGGCGGCGAGGGCGATCCCGCCCAGCAGCTTGCGGCGATGGTGTGTCATGTGTCTCCTCCCGGGAGATCCGATATCGGGGATGGGCCGCGCGGGTCCGGCGTCTCAGTCCGGTTTCGCGCGCGGGGGATCGGGGCGTCGGATCAGCGCCCAGAATGTGTTGAGAAGGCCGGTGCCGCGCCGGTTGAAGAGGTTCTTCACCGCGATCGAGGCCAGCAGGATGGCGCCGGTCAGCATGGTGGTGACCATGTCGGAGAATCCCGCGATCAGCATGCCCTGGCGCAGGAACCCCAGCACCAGCACCGCCACGACGACGCCCAGGATCGTTCCCTCGCCGCCGAAGATGCTGACCCCGCCCAGCACCACCATGGTGATGGTGGTGAGCAGCAGCACGTCGCCCATGTCGGGGCGCACGGCATCGTAGTAGGAGGCCAGGACCAGGCCGGCGAGGCTCGCCATGGCGCCGCTGACCACATAGGCCGTGACGAGGATGCGGCCGGTGCGGATCCCGGAATAGCGCGCCGCCGCGGGGCTGTAGCCCACCATGACGAGCTTGCGGCCGAACGGGCTGCGGCCGACCAGCGCCGAGAAGAGGCCCGCCAGGACGGCGAAGAGCAGGAGCTGGATCGGCAGCAGGCCCGTGAACGGCCCGATGTCGAGCGCCCGGGCGCCGACGCGCCGTGAAGGCTTCGGGGAAGCCCGAGGGCGGGGCGGCGCCCGCCGCCGCGACGGCGGCGCTGCCGTAGACGAAGCTCGTGCCGAGCGTGGCGATCAGCGGTTCGATGCCGAGGCGCAGGATGGCGGCGGCATTGACGAGGCCCAGCAGCGCCCCGATGGCGAGGCCGATCGCGGAGGCGGCCCAGATGTCGAGGCCGAAACGGCTCCACAATTGTGCCGCCAGCACGGCCGACAGGCTCGCCACGGCGCCGACGGACAGGTCGATGCCGCCCGTCAGGATGACGAGGCTGAGCCCCAGCGCCACGATGCCGAAGGGCAGGAAGTTCTGGCTGAGCCCGAGGAGCGAGGCCGGGCCGGCGTAAAAGCCCGGCGCCAGCAGCCCGAACCCGACCAGGACGGCGGCGAGCAGCACGACGAGGCTGAGCTCCCAGCCGTCGATGGGCAGGCGGCGGCGGTTGCGGGGCGTGACGGCGTTGGCCGCCGCGGGGGCGCGCATCGCCATGGTCAGGCCTCCCCGGCGGCGCGGCGCGTGCCGCCCCGGACCGCGACGAGGATCATCAGCCCCTCGCCCGCCGAGTACCAGATGGGCGGGACCTGCAGGAACACCAGGGCGGTCAGGACCGTGCTGAGGAACAGGCTGGCGAGGACGGTGCCGACGATGTTGGCGCGACCGCCCGCGATCAGCGTGCCGCCCACGAGCGCGACCGCGATGGACTGGAGCTCGATGTGATCGCCCGTCCCGGTCGTCACGGTGGCGGAGCCCGTGTAGCAGACGAAGATCAGGCCGGCGAGACCGGCGAGGAGGCCCGACAGCGCGTAGACGCGGATGCGGATCGACGTCACGGGCAGGCCGGCATTGTAGGCCGCCACCCCGTTGTTGCCGACCGCCAGCACGGCGCGGCCGAAGCCCGAATGGTTCAGCGCGTACCAGCTCAGCGCCGTGACGAGGAGCAGCACCAGCACCGGGGTGGGCACCGGCAGGCCGAGGGGGCCGTCGTTGCCGAAGGCCGCGTAGGCCGGCGGCACGGCATCCACCTGGGTGCCGTCCGAATACAGGAAGGTGAGACCGCCGAAGAGGCTGTAGGTGCCGAGCGTCGTGATGATGGGCGGGATGTTGAGCGCCGCCACGAGGACGCCGTTGAGCGTCCCGAGGCCCAGCCCGAGCCCGAGGGCGAGGGCCAGCGCCCCCCAGAGCGGCAGGCCGTGCCCTTCGGCCAGGAGGCCGCACACCATGGCGGACAGTCCCATCAGAGGCGCGACCGACAGGTCGATGCCCCGCATGGCGATCACCATCGTCTGTCCCAGGGCCACGATGGACAGCACCACCGAATTGAGCAGCACGAAGCGCAGGTTGCCGGGCGCCAGGAAGCCGGGGTTGACGAGGCCGACGAGCCCGGCCGAGACGCCCGTCACCACGAGCAGCACGATGTCGCGCCGCTCGCGCCAGGCGCCCCGTGCCCGTCCCCCGTCCGCCGCCGTCACGGCCGTCGATCCGGCCCTCACGCGGCGGCTCCCTGGGCGCCGGTCAGGTAGGAGCGCGCCACCGCCGCCGGCGTGATGTCGTCGCCTTCGAGCTCGGCCACGATGCGGCCCTCGTAGACCGACAGGATCCGGTCGCAGAGCCGCACCAGTTCCTCGCTCTCCGACGAGATGACCAGCAGTGCCAGGCCCTCGCGCGCCATGGCGTCGATCATGTCGTAGATCTCTTCCTTGGCGCCCACGTCGACGCCGCGGGTGGGCTCGTCGAGGATCGCGACCCGCGGCCGCGTCGTCATCCACTTGGCGAAGACGACCTTCTGCTGGTTGCCGCCGGAGAGTTCGAGCAGGCTCTGATCGAGGCCGGCGCAGCGCACGCGGAAGTCGCGGACCGCGCCGGCGGCGATGCGGTTCTCGTCGCGGCCGCTGAGGAGCCCGGCCCGGCGGCGGACCCGGTCGAGCAGGCCCGACGTCACGTTCTGGGTGATGGTCATGGGCAGGACCGCGCCGTGCCGGCCGCGGTCCTCGGGCACGTAGACGAGGCCCTTGCGGATGATGGCGTGGCTGTCGAGCGCGGTGACGTCCTCGCCGCCGAGCCGCACCGCGCCGGCGGCCGCACGGCGGATGCCGAACACCGTCTCGGCGATCTCGCTGCGGCCGGCCCCGACGAGGCCCGCGAGGCCCAGGACCTCGCCGCGCCGCAGGCTGAAGCCCACATCGGCGAAGCGGGCACCGTCGGACAGGCCGCGCACCTCGAGGGCGACCGTGTCGGTGGCGTTGGAGGCGGCCCGACGCGGCACCGCCTTCATGGGGCGCCCGACCATCTTGGACAGGAGATCCATCCGGTCGAAGGACGGGCCCTCCACGACGTCGACCAGCACCCCGTCGCGCAGCACCGCGACGGCATCGCTGATCTCCATCACCTCGTCCATGCGGTGGCTGATGAAGCTCAAGGTGCAGCCGTCCGCCCGCAGGCGCCGCATGATGGCGAAGAGGTGGTCGACTTCGTGAGCGGTCAGCGGGCTCGTGGGTTCGTCGAACAGGATGATGCGGCAGCCGCGCAGCAGCGCCTTGGCGCATTCGACCTGCTGCTGCTGGGCGATGCTGAGCGTGCGGGACGGCCGGTCGACGTCGATCGGCAGGTCGAGCGCGTCGAGGGCCGCGCGGGCCCTGGCGCGCAGCGCCGCCCAATCGATCCGCCCGGGGAAGCCGGGCCGCCGCGGCAGAGCGCCGACGAACATGCTCTCGGCGACCGACAGCTCCGGCATCAGTGCGGGCTCCTGGGGCACGAGATAGATGCCGCGGGCATGGGCGGCGGCGGGCGAGGCGAGCGCCAGCGGGGCGCCGCCGAGCGTCAGCGTGCCGGACGTCGGCGGCACCTGGCCGGCCATGATCTTGAACAGGGTCGACTTGCCGGCCCCGTTCTCGCCCATCACGGTGAGCAGGCGGCCCGGCGCGAGCGCGAGGCTGACGCCCTTGAGGACCTGGACGGGGCCGTAGTCCTTGCGCAGGTCCTGCACCCCGTAGACGCCGGGGGCCGGCGGCTCGGTCTCGCGCGCTGCGCTCATCTGCTCCCCTCCCCGTCGCGTCGTTCGGACTTTTTCGGCTCTTCCCTTGTCGGCCAATCTAGGTCAACGCGTTTGATTGCGCAATCATGATCTCGCAATCATCGGGATCGGTCCGGATCCGGACCCGGACCGTGGCGGGCGCGCCCGCAGCATCGCCGGAGGAGGCCGGGCCCGACCCGGCCCCCTCCGGTCGCTCACTTGCCGAGATGCTTGCCGAAGAAGGCCGCGATCTCGGTGAAGGCTTCCTGCGTCTCGGGCACGCGGTCGTCGAACTGGTACTGGGCGTGGGACTCGCCCTCGTAGACGTTGAGGTCCGCCTCGACGCCGGCCCGCCGGAGCTTGCGGTGGACCCTCACCGTATTGCTCAGCAGCTGGTCGCGCGTGCCGGTCGTCAGGATGGCGGGCGGGAAACCGGCCATGTCGGCGTAGACGGGCGACAGCAGCGGGTCCTTCATGTCGTGCCCGTGGGCGTAGAAGGCGGCCGCGTCGTCGCAGAAGCCGTTCGGCGACACGAGGACGTTGTCGACGAATTCGTTGGCGTAGAAGCTGTCGCCGGTCTTGGTCACGTCGGCCATCGGCGTCCCGGGCGCCATGGCGCCGGGCATGGGCAGGCCGTCCTGCTTGGCCTTGACGACCATTTCGAGCGTCAGCGCGCCCCCGGCCGAGGTCCCCACGATGGCGACGTTCCGCGGCGGCGTCGTCTTGATCGTGTCGCGGTACACCGCCATGGCGTCGTCGAGCGCCGCCGGGAAGTAGGCGTCGGGCGGCATGCGGTAATCGACCGCGATGACCTTGTAGTGGCCGATCCCCGCCATCATGAGCGCTTCGGTGGTGCCCGACTCGCCGGGGAAATACACGTAGCAGCCGCCGTGGACGTGGATCACGACCTTGTCGGCATTGGCGGCCGGGATGGTATCGGGGGTCACGATCGTGACCTTGACGCCCGCGATGGTGGCGGCCTCCGCCTTGACGTGCAGGCGCTCGCGCATCGCCGGAAGGTTCGGCACGACGCCGGCGGCGATCTTCTCCGCCATGGCGCGCCATTCGGCGCCGGTCTTGGGGTGGAAGTTCCAGTCCGGGTTCAGCGGCTTGGCGATGAAGGCCTGCATCGGCGCACTGATGTCGGCCGTCGGGACCTGAAGGACCTTGGCGGGGACCGACAAAGGCGGCGCGTCGGCGGCCTCGGCGGGCAGAGCCAGGGCAGCCCCGGCCAGAAGGGCGACGACGATCGTTCTCGTCGAAACCATGATGTTCCTCCCTTGTATCGCCGTCCTGACGTCCGGCTGTCCGAATTGCAGCACAGAATGATAGCGCTGTCATCTGTCCGGCGCGCCACGATGACGGTCCGCGGCCTCGGCCTATCCTGTCTCGCGGGGCGACGCGGCCCCGCCGCCGAGGGCGATACAGGGCGGTTCGGGCCCACAGCGGCGCGGGACACCAGTCTGCGACAAACGGCGCCAGGGGAGTCCGCCGGGCGGCTTCGCCGCGGCAGAGGAGCGCCAAACCTTCGGGCCAGGCCGTGTCGACCTTCGGGGTTCACCGGACGCGCGCTCCGCTATCCAGCCGGTCGCTCGGGTTCCGCTGGACCGCGTCGCACGGCCGCTCCCTCTCCATCGTCATGCCCGGGCCTGTCCCGGGCACCCACGCCGGCCCGCGCCACCGCGGGTTTCGGCTCGGGTCGGGACCGTCCGGGGCCCGGTATGGCTCCGCGCGGCGTGGGTGGCCGGGACAAGCCCGGCCATGACGGAATGGAGGACTGGGACACCTTCGGATCAATCATGTCCGCCCTCGACCGGTCTCCTCCACCCTCTCCACGGTCATGCCCGGGCTTGTCCCGGGCACCTACGCCGGCCCGCGCTGCCGCGGGTGTTCGGATCGGGCGGGGACCGTCCGGGGCTGGGAGCGGCTCGGCGCGGCGTGGGTGGCCGGGACAAGCCCGGCCATGACGGAGTGGAGGACTGGGACACCTTCGGAACCACCATGCCCGCCCTCGACCGGTCTCCTCCGCCCCCTCCACGGTCATGCCCGGGCTTGTCCCGGGCACCCACGCCGGCCCGCGCCACCGGGGGTGTTCGGATCGGGCGGGGACCGTCCGGGGCTAGGAGCGGCTCGGCGCGGCGTGGGTGGCCGGGACAGGCCCGGCCATGACGGGACGGAGGGCGTGGACCGATTGGCAGAAGCGCGTGCCCGCCCTCGACCGGTCTCCTCCACCCTTTCCACGGTCATGCCCGGGCTTGTCCCGGGCACCCACGCCGGCTCGCGCCGCCGCGGGCTCTCGGACCGTGCAAGGCCGTCCGGAGCGCGGTGCTGCTCCACGCGACGGGGGTGGCCGGGACAGGCCCGGTCAGGACGGGACGGGGGGCGGGGTGGTCGCCGTCACGGCGCGGCCGGCGCGGCGGTCGAGAGCCACCAGCCCTCGCCCTCGAGCCAGCAGGTCGCGTCGGGCGCGCCGTCCCGTCGCAGCGACCGCACGGCTGACTCGCCGCCGCGGCTCACCGCCGCCGCGAGGCGGCGAGCTGCCTCTTCGTCCTGCCCGCCCCGGCAGCCGATGAAGCCGGCCGGCGTGACGAAGCGCGCCGACCACGCCCGATCCGGGCCCGGACCTCGGACGGGGGACGCAGGCGCGGAGGCCTCGCCCGGCCGCGCGACCCGCAGCATGGCGCCGAAGGCGCCGGTGGGCTGGAAGGGGAAGATCAGCCGTCCGCCGGGGCGCAGCGCGTCGAGCCAGGCGGACGGGATCAACGGCAGGCCGGCGTTGACATAGACCACATCCGCCTGCGGCAAGCCGGTGTCGAGGCCCGAGCGGCACGCGACAGTCACCTGAGGCAGGCCGGCCAGGTTCGATGCGGCGCGTGCGGCGAGGTCCGGCTCGATCTCGACGGCATGGACATGCCCGCCGGCCCCCACGAGATGCGCCAGGAGCGCGGTGTAGTAGCCCGACCCGGCACCGACCTGCAGCACGGTCTCGCCCCTGCGCGGCGCGACGGCCGTCAGGCAGCGGGCATGGAGGCTCGGCTCGCCGATGTTGATGCCGCGCCCGGCGTCGATCGCCACCAGCGTGTCCTGGTACAGGTAGGCCGGATCGTCGTCGGGTGTCACGAGGTAGCCGTCCTGGCCCGGCACCTTGACCGACCACGGACCCGGGCCGGCGAAGGGCTCGCGCGGCACCGCCGCGAAAGCCTCGGCGACCGGCCGGCTGGCACGCCCGCGTGCGCCGACATAGCGGGCGAAGAACGTGCGCAGGCGTGCCGACCTGTCGGGGTCCGTCATGGTCATCCTCTCCGGCCGTCGCACCGGCGCCGCTCGCCGGGGGCCCGGGACGCCTCCGCCATGAGGATCCGAGCGGTCATCGCGCGGAGCGCGCGCGACCGACCTTACCGGACCGAAAGGTCGATGCGGAAGCGCTGCGCATCACCGTTGGGGAACACGCGCTCGACGACATAGGAGTCAGGTCCCGTGTAGCCGGGAGTGGAGCGGTAATAGACTTCGAGACCGCGGACCTTGATCTTGTTGCAGGCCGCGAGAGGGCTGCCGGTGCTGTAGGACGGGTACCCGCTGCGCGGTCCTTCGCTGACGTCCCCGTTCTTGGGCGGGGTGACGAGGTTGATGACGACGGGACCGGCCGGACGACAGCCATCTTCGAGGTAGTAGTGGAAGCCCATGGGCGCGAGCGCTCCGGAGCGCACGACCTTGTAGACGGCGCTGATCGGTGCCGCGCTCACGGGGACCACGGCCCAGGCGATAAGGGCGGACGCGAGGCCGAGGGAACGGACGGACCCCATAGAGCTTGCTCCTTGGCGGACACGCGCCGCCGACGCTGCGCAGGACATCTAAGCCGGGGCACCTCGATTGACAACTCAGGATCGAAGCCGGCCCGATGAATTCGAGCTTATGCTCATTCGGCGACATGGCGATGAACCCGACCTCGGCCCTTCGCACCCCGGCGGCTGCGGCCGCCGGCTGTGACGAGACCAGTCGCTCGTCCACAGGGCGGGGATCGCCGGAGAAGACGGCGACGTCTCGTCCATCACCCTGATGGGCCATCGCTTTTCGCTGAAGGACGAAGCCGGCGGCGTCATAACCTCGCGTCGGCCCCGCCGACCCTGGCGGCGGGCGGGCTGCCCGTGCATCATGCCGGGATGATCCAGCCCTCCCGCATCAAGGTCCTGAAGGACGGTCCCGAGAACCCCAAGGCGCGGTACGTGCTCTACTGGATGGGCCTGTCGCAGCGCGCCGCGTTCAATCCCGCGCTGGAATTCGCCGTCGACGAGGCCAATGCGCGCAAGCTGCCGGTGGTCGTCTGCTACGGGGTCGCCGAGGGCTTCCCCGAGGTCAACGCGCGCCACTGGACCTTTCTCCTGGAGGGGTTGGCCGAGATCGGGCCGGCGCTCGCGGCCCGCGGCATCGGCTTCGTGGCGCGGCGCGAGGGCGGGCCGGTCGGGACGGCGCTGGCCTATGCCGGCGATGCCGCGCTCGTCGTGATGGACCGCAACTATCTCAAGCCCATCCGGGCCTTCTACGCGGATTTCGTCGCGCGCGCGCCCTGCCGCGTGGTTCAGGTCGAGGGCGACGTCGTGGTGCCGATCGAGACCGCCTCGCCGAAACACGACTACGCGGCCCGGACCCTGCGGCCCAAGATCTACCGCCTCTGGGAGGAGTATCTCCAGCCGCTCGCGACCCGCAAGGTGCGCCACCCCGCCCGAAACCTCGGCCTCGAGAGCACGCTCGATCTGTCCGACGTGCCGCGGATCGTCGCCGGGCTCGCCTGCGACCAGAGCGTCAGGCCGGTCAAGCGCTTCAAGGGCGGCCATGCCGAGGCCGAGCGGCGGATGACCCGCTACCTCGCGGGACCCTTCGGCCATTACGCCACCGTGCGGGGCCGGCCCGAGGCCGGGGCGGCGTCCCACATGAGTCCCTACCTGCACTACGGCCAGATCTCGCCCGTGGCGATCGGCCTCGCGGTGCGGGAGGCTGCGGCGGGCGATGCCGAGGACCGGGCCGCCTATCTCGAGGAACTGGTGGTACGGCGCGAGCTCGCCATGAACCACGTCTTCTACGAGCCGGCCTACGACGACCTCGCCGCCGTGCCGGACTGGTGCCGCAAGACACTCGCCGAGCACCGTAGCGACCCGCGGCCGTATCTCTACACGCGCCAGCAGTTCGAGGCCGGCGAGACGCACGACCGTTACTGGAACGCCGCCATGCAGGAGATGCGCGAGACCGGCTACATGCACAACCACATGCGCATGTACTGGGGCAAGAAGATCGTGCAATGGTCGGCCTCGCCCGAGGCGGCCTGGGACATCGCGCTGCGGCTGAACAACAAGTATTTCCTCGACGGCCGCGACGCCAATTCGTTCACCAACGTCGGCTGGCTGTTCGGCCTGCACGACCGGCCCTGGGGCACGCAGCCCGTCTTCGGCACGGTCCGGTCGATGGGCGAGGCCAGCCTCAAGAAGTTCGACGCCGACGCCTATGTGGCCGAGGTGGCGGCCCTCGCGGCGGCCGAACGGGAGCCGTCGTGACGGCACCCTTCGCTTTCGCGATCGCGCTGACGCCGAAGGCCAATGCCCGGGACTGGGCGCTCGTCGAAACCCTGTTCGACGCGACGCTCGCCTCGCTGCGCGCGCAGACCGATCAAGACTGGCACGCCCTCGTGGCGGTCCACGACCGCCCGCGCCAGGCCGTGGCGGACGCGCGGGTCACCTTCGTCGACGTCCCCTGGCCGGTCGAGCCGCCGGGGCCCCACAACGCCGATTCCGGCCGCAAGAAGCACCTGCTCTCCGACATGCTGCGCGACCGGGGCGGCGGCTACATGATGGTGCTCGACGCGGACGATTGGGTCGATGCCGGTCTCGTCGGGGCGGCGCGGGCCGCGATCGGCCCCGATCACGTCGGGGCGCTGATCGAAGAGGGACTGGCGGTCGATTTCGCCACGCTCCGCGCCGCTCCCCTGCCCCATCCCGCGCTGGAGGGCCTCCCCTTCCACCGCTTCTGCGGCTCGTCCGGCGTGGTCCTGATGCGCCCCGGCGACCCCCTGGCGATCCGCCGCGACCCCTTCGCGGTGCTGCGCTCGCACCATCGCTGGGTGGAGGTCGCGGCCGAGCACGGCGCGGCCCTGGCGCGGCTTCCGGTCTCGGGCGCCTATCTGGTCAACACGGGCGAGAACCATTCGGACCGCCACGGCCCCTATGCCGATTGGCGGCGCGGGTTCGTGGCGCGGGTCGACGCGGTCGGGGCACCGCTCGACGCCGCCGCGGCGGCGCGCTTCGGGCAGGACATCGCGGCGCTGAACGCCGTCGCGGCACGGTTCGGCCGGCGGTGAGGTCGGCCCGGGCGGCGCGGCCGCGTCACGGCACCGGAGGCGTCGGGGTACCACGCCGTCCCCGCGCCATGGGGCCGAGGCTCAGCGGGGCGCCGCGCCGAACGTGTCCATGGTCCAGCGCGCCGCGACGCGGTGGGCCGCGTAGATCTTGAGGTCGGCATCGTCGGGCTCGCGCCCGTCGCGCCAGTTGGGCCGGTCGTGCAGGCGCAGGCGCAGGTCCCGCACCGAGGTGATCACGAAGGGATAGACGTCGCCGGCGGGGCTGAACACCGTGACCTCGTCTCCCATGCCCTTCACGGACCATTCGTTCATGGACTTCATCTCCAAGGAGCGACGGCGAGGGACAGGCATAGGGGCCCGCGGCGGCAGGGGTAGGGCACTCTCATGTCAAAGACGTCACAAGCATGAAGGATGTTTTAATGATACGGGGTCACGCGGCGGGACCGTCCCCGACGTAGCGGCGGTGGAGGTGGGCGAGGTAGCTGTCGAGGCCGAGCGGGCGGCCGGTCGCCTCCGCCAGGATGGTGTCGGTGGCGCGCGAGGACCCCTTCTCGTGCACGTTGACCCGCAGCCACCCGAGCAGCGGCGCGAAATCGCCCCTGGCCAGCCCGGGCCGGATGCCGGGCTCGGCCGCGGTCGCCGCTTCGAAGAGCTGCGCGGCCGCGACCGCGCCCAGCGTGTAGGTGGGGAAGTAGCCGAAGGCGCCGCCGGGCCAGTGGATGTCCTGCAGGCAACCGCGCGCATCGTCCGGCACGTCGAGGCCGAGCAGGGCCTTCACGCCCGCGTCGAAGGCGCCCGGAAGGTCGGAGACGGCGAGGTCGCCGTCCACCATGGCGCGCTCGAGGTCGTAGCGCAGCAGGATGTGGGCCGGATAGGTCACCTCGTCGGCGTCGACGCGGATGAAGCCGGGGTCGACGCGGGTATAGAGGCGGTGGAGCGTCATGGGGTCGAGCGCCGCGGCCTCGTCCCCGAAGGTTTCGACGAGGACCGGCGCAAGATAGGCCATGAACTCCGGCGTCCGGCAGGCCTGCATCTCGATCAGCAGCGACTGGCTCTCGTGCATCGTCATGCCGCGCGCCTCGCCCACCGGCTGGCGCGACCAGGCGGGCGGACGGCCCTGCTCGTAGAGGGCATGGCCGGTCTCGTGCAGCACGCCCATGAGCGAGCGCGTGAAGTCGCCCTCGGCGTAGCGGGTCGTGATGCGCACGTCGCCGGTGGCGCCGCCGCAGAAGGGATGGAGGCTGGTGTCGAGCCGCCCGCGGGTGAAGTCGAAGCCCAGCGTCCGCATCAGCCGCTCGCCGAGGGCCCGCTGCGCCGGGACCGGGAAGGCGCCGCCGAGCACGGGCGCGGCGCCCTGGCGCGCCTGCCGCTCGCCGGCGGCCCGGACGAGGCCCGGGATCTCGGCGCGTAGGCGGTCGAACGGCGGGTCGATGTGGACCCGGCGCAGGCCGGGGTCGAACTGGTCGAGCAGCGCGTCGTAGGGCTCGAGGCCGAGCGCCGCGCCCTTGGCCTCGCCCACGGCGCGGACCAGCCGCAGGACCTCGGCGAGGTGGGGTTCGAGGATCGAGAAGTCGCTCGTGGCGCGCGCCTCGCGCCAGGCCATCTCGGCCGCCGAGGACGCCTTCGACTCGGCTTCGACGAGGTCGCCCGGCACCGCGGCGGCATGCGCGTAGGCGCGCCGCATCTCGCCGAGGTTGGCGGCCTGCCAGGGATCGAGGTCGGTCGAGCGGGCTTCGGCGGCCTCGATGAGGTCGGCGGTCGCGGGTGCCACGAGGATCTCGTGGGCGAGCCCGCGCAGCGTCGCGAGCTGCTCGGCCCGGCCTTCGGCCGCGCCTACCGGCATCAGCGTCTGGGCGTCCCAGCCGAGGATGCCGGAGGCGTCGTTGAGGGCGCGGAGCCGGCCGAAGATCCGCTCCAGGGACAGGTATGGGGTCATGCGGTCTCTGTATCACCGCCCGTGGGGCAGCGTCAGCCGCGAACCCTCCCGGTGCCGTGCAGGGGAGGGTCCCGGTTTCAGGCCTTGTGTGTCAGTGGGCGGTGCCGCCCTGCAGCGCCGCGCGGCCGGCCTCGGTCAGGACGAGCTGTCCCTTCTGGCGCGGCACCGGGCGGTTCTCGATGAGGCCGCCGTCGATCATCGGCTTGAGTTCGGACATGTTGAAGAAGATGCCGAGGACCGGCTCCTTGGCTTCAACCCAGCGCAGCAGCTTCTGCTGGTGAACGTCGACTTGCATGGCTTCCTCCGCCTTGGATGTCGGCGGAGTCTGGGGCCGCGTGGTTAACAAGATGTGAAGCCACGGGGCGCGCCTTCAGATCAGGCCGTGGGCGACCGCATAGTCCTCGGCGGCCTTGCGGGCGAGCTCCAGCGTCCGCAGCGGCGGCGAGACCGGCAGAATGCCGACCTTGACGCCGGCGCGGGCCGGCTTCCGGGTCGCCTGGAGCTCGTCGAGCGGGAAGGTGAAGCGCTGGCCCGCCTCGTTCGTGGCCTCCAGCCGGTCCTCGGCGACCGCCACCACGGTGAAGTTCATGCCCGTCCCGCCTCGTCCCGCTCGATCGCCCGCCTGTCCGTAGAGGGCCGCGGCGCGGCGATCAAGCTCAGCCGATGGCCATCAGGCTGGCATTGCCGCCCGCCGCCGCCGTGTTGGTCGAGACCGAACATTCCTCGAGCAGCCGCACGAGGTCGTAGTCCTCCTCGAGCGCCGAGCGGACCGCCTGCAGCGCCAGGATCGGGCCCTCGCGCTCCGCGATGCGCCGCGACAGCGCCTTCAGGGGCTCGACCCCGCCTTCGAAGAGCACGCCGCGCAGTCCCTCGGCGGCGTGCCAGTCCGCCACCGTGACGATCTGCGCCGCCACCTCGGCGGGGACGCCCGCGAGCGCCCCGGCGCGGTCGCGCTCGACCACGGCGAGGTTGCCCGTCGCCAGGATGGCGCCGACCTGCACGCGCAGGCCGGGGTCGCTCGCCGCCAGGGCCGCGATGCGGCCGCGGGCGCGCAGAGCGTAGACGTTGCGCTCGCCCACGGGACCCGGCAGCTCGACCCTGGCGCCCAGCGCCGAGCGCGACAGGTCGGCGATGCAGCGCTCGGCCTCGGCCGCGTGGCCGCGCGTGCTCAGCCATTGCCCATAGGCCCGCGCGGTCGCGAGCGCCGGCGCCGAGGCTTCGAGGCCGCGCAGCGCCGTGGCGGGCGGGATGTCGAGCAGCCGTCCGAGGTAGAGCGGGCCGCCGGCCTTGGGCCCCGTTCCCGACAGGCCCGAGCCGCCGAACGGCTGCACCCCCACGACGGCGCCGATGACGTTGCGGTTCACGTAGACGTTGCCGGCCTCGATCGTGCCGACCACCCGCGCGATCGTCTCGTCGATGCGGGTGTGCAGGCCGAAGGTCAGGCCGTAGCCGGTGGCGTTGATCTCGCCGATCAGCCGGTCGAGGTCGCCGCGCCGGTAGCGCAGCACGTGCAGCACGGGGCCGAAGACCTCGCGCTCGACGTCGGCGATGCGGCCGATCTCGATGATGGTGGGGGCCACGAACGTGCCGTGGCGCGCCGTTTCGGGCAGCGCCAGGGTCTCGACCGCGTGGCCGCGCGCCCGCATCGTCGCGACATGGTCGAGGATGCCGTCGCGCGCCTCGGCCGTGATGACGGGGCCGACGTCGACCGAGAGGGCGCGCGGGTCGCCGATCTCGATCTCGCGCAGGGCACCCTTCAGCATCGCGAGGGTGCGCTCGGCGATGTCCTCCTGCAGGCACAGGATGCGCAGGGCCGAGCAGCGCTGGCCGGCGGAATCGAAGGCCGAGGCGACGACGTCGCCCACCACCTGTTCGGCGAGGGCCGAGGAATCGACGACGAGGGCGTTCTGCCCGCCGGTCTCGGCGACGAGCGGCACGGGGCGGCCGTCCGGCGTGAGACGGCCGGCGAGCTGGCGCTGGATCAGCCGCGCCACCGCGGTCGAGCCCGTGAACATCACGCCCATGACGCGGGCGTCGCCCACCAGCGCGGCGCCGGTCGCGCCTTCGCCGGGCAGGAGCTGCAGCGCCTCCTCTGGCACGCCCGCGGCGTGGAGCAGCCGCACGGCCTCGGCGGCGATGAGCGGCGTCTCCTCGGCGGGCTTGGCGAGGACGGGGTTGCCGGCCGCGAGCGCCGCCGCGACCTGGCCCGTGAAGATCGCCAGCGGGAAGTTCCAGGGGCTGATGCACACCAGGGGCCCCAGGGCGGCATGGCGCTCGGCCCCGAAGGTGCGGGTGAGCTCGGCGCCGTAGTAGCGCAGGAAGTCGACGGCTTCGCGCACCTCGGCGACGGCATTGGCGTAGCTCTTGCCGGCTTCGCGCAGGATGAGGCCGATCAGCACCGGCATGCGGGCCTCCATGGCGTCGGCGGCACGGGCGAGGCAGGCGGCCCGCTCGGCCGCCGGCACCGCCGCCCAGGCCGCGGCCGCTCCGACGGCCCGGCCGACCGCGGCCGCGGCGTCCTCGGCGGTCGCGGTCCGCACGCGGCCCACGATGTCGCGGTGGTCGGCGGGGTTCAGCACCGCCAGCGGCACCCGCCTCGTCCGACACGCCGGCCGGCAGGGCGCGCCAGCGGATCGCGGCGCTCGCGTCGAGGCCGGCGCCGAGCGCCGCGAGGGCGTTCTCGTCCGACAGGTCGAGTCCCCGCGCGTTCGGCCGGTCGGTGAACAGGTCGCGCGGGGCCGCGATGCGTTCGTGCGGCGCCCCGACCGGGCTCATGGCCCGCACGGCCGCGACCGGGTCGGCCACGAGGTCGTCGACCGGCACCTTCTCGTCGGCGATCCGGTTGACGAAAGACGAATTGGCGCCGTTCTCGAGCAGACGCCGGACGAGGTAGGCCAGCAGCGTCTCGTGCGTGCCGACCGGCGCGTAGATGCGGCAGGGCCGGTCGAGCTTGCCGGGCCCCACGACCTCGTCGTAGAGCGGCTCGCCCATGCCGTGCAGGCACTGGAACTCATACTGTCCCCGATAGAAGTTCGGCCCCGCCATGGCCATGATGGAGCCGACCGTCTGGGCATTGTGGGTGGCGAACTGCGGGAAGACGGCGTCCGGCGCCGCCAGGAGCTTGCGGGCGCAGGCGAGGTAGCTCACGTCGGTGTGGACCTTGCGGGTGAAGACCGGGAAGCCGTCGAGACCGTCGACCTGGGCGCGCTTGATCTCGGAATCCCAATAGGCGCCCTTCACCAACCGCACCATGATGCGCCGGCCGGCACGCCGCGCGAGGTCGACGATCCAGTCGATCGCCGCGGGGCAGCGCTTGCCATAGGCCTGGATCACGAAGCCGATGCCGTTCCAGCCCGCGAGCTTCGGGTCGAGCGCCAGGGCTTCGAGCAGGTCGAGCGAGATCTCCAGCCGGTCGGCCTCCTCGGCGTCGATGTTGAGGCCGATGTCGTAGGATCTCGCCAGGGCCGCGAGGCCCGCCACGCGGGGCAGCAGCTCGCCCATCACCCGGTCCTGCTTGGCGCGGGCGTAGCGCGGGTGCAGCGCCGAAAGCTTGATCGAGATGCCGGGCCCCTCGTAGATGCCCCGCCCCGCCGACGCCGCCCCGATGGCGTGGATGGCGGTCTCGTAGTCGGCGAGGTAGCGGGCCGCGTCCTCGGCCGTCGTCGCCGCCTCGCCCAGCATGTCGTAGGAATAGCGGAAACCGCGCGCTTCGAGCTTGCGGCTGTTCGACAGTGCTTCGGCGATCGTCTGGCCCGTGACGAACTGCTCGCCCATCATGCGCATCGCGAGGTCGACGCCCTTGCGGATCAGCGGCTCGCCGCCCCGGCCGATGAGCCGCGTCAGCGCGCCTCCGAGCGAGGATTCGCTGGTCGTCGTGGTGAGGCGGCCCGTCACGACGAGGCCCCAGGTGGCGGCGTTGACGAAGAGCGACGGGCTCTGGCCGACATGGGCGCGCCAGTCCCCGGTCGAGATCTTGTCGCGGATCAGGGCGTCGCGCGTGGCGCCGTCCGGGATGCGCAGCAGTGCCTCGGCGAGGCACATCAGCGCCACGCCCTCCTGGCTCGACAGGGCATATTCGTGGATCAGCCCCTCGACACCGCCCCCGCGCGGCTTGGCGCGCAGCCGCTCGACGAGGGTGCGGGCCGTCGCGGCCGCCGCCGCCGCCGCCCTCGGCGGCAGCGAGGCGGGCTCCAGCAGCGCCGCCACGCACTCGGCCTCGGGCCGGCGGTAGGCGGCCGTGACGGCGGCCCGCAAGGGGCTCTGCCGCTTCACGGACGGCGCGAAGGCGGCGAAGACGGCATCCTCGGCCGGAACAGGGGTCGTCATGGCGTGGCTCATGCGGCGGGCCGGCACGGGGGAGCTCTGAGGATCGGCGGACCGGCTTTCCACCGCCGATGCCGCGTTGTATCACCGACCGGACCGTGCCTCCAGCGGTCTATCCGGGCATTCTGCCGGGATTATCGCTCCTGAAAGGCCGATCCGGCGAGGAATCATCCGTGGACGCCAGTGACCTTAAGATCCTCGACATCCTGCAGGCCGACGGCCGCATCACCACGAGCGAGCTCGCCGAGCGGCTGCGCCTGTCGCCCACCGCCACGGGCGAGCGGCTGCGGCGGCTGACGCGCGAGGGCGTCATCACGGGCTACGGCGCGCGGCTCGATCCCGCCCGGCTGGGGCTGGGGCTGCTCGTCTTCGTCGAGGTGTCGCTCGACAAGACGACCTCGGACGTGTTCGACCAGTTCGCCCGCGCCGTCCGGAAGACGCCCGACATCCTCGAGTGCCACATGGTGGCGGGCGGCTTCGACTACCTCGTCAAGGCCCGCGTGGCCGACATGGCGGCCTACCGGAGGCTGCTCGGCGACGTGCTCGTGGCGCTGCCGGGCGTGAAGGAGACCCGCACCTACGCCGTGATGGACGAGGTGAAGCGCGACGGGCCGCTGCCTCTGCGCGGCGCCAGGGCGGGGTGAGACAGGACCGCCGTCCGGCGGCTGGGTCTTGCGGGCCGCGTTGGATGCTGAGACAGGAGCGGCTCTCCCTCCCACGAAAGCCGAACCCGCCCCGTGTCCCTCAACCGTCTCTTTCCCGCCTGGGCCGCCGGCGTGGCGCTCGCCGCCTATCTGGCGCCGGCGGCGTTCCGCCCGCTGCTGCCCTGGGTCACCCTGCTCCTCACGGCCGTGATGTTCGCCCTCGGCGTGACGCTGACGGTGGCGGATTTCCGCCGCGTGGTGCTGCGCCCGGCGCCGGTCGCGGCCGGCATCGTGGTCCACTACCTCGTGATGCCGCTCGCCGCCTGGCTCATCGCCCATGCGCTCGGCATGCCGCCCGAAGCCACGACGGGCATGATCCTGGTCGGCAGCGTGGCGAGCGGCACGAGCTCGACCCTGATGGTGTTCCTCGCCGGCGGCGACGTCGCGCTGTCGGTGACCATCGCGGCCCTGTCGACGCTGGTCGGCATCGTGGCGACCCCGCTGCTGGTGCGCCTCTACGTCGACGCCGCCATCCCCGTCGACGTCCTGGCCCTGCTGCTCGGCATCGTCGAGATCGTCGCGCTGCCGGTGGGGCTCGGCCTGGTGCTGAACCGGTTCGCTCCCCGGCTCGTGCGCCGGTGCGAGCCCGCCCTGCCGGTGGTGTCGATGGTGGCGATCCTGCTGATCATCGGCGCCGTGGTGGCGGGCAGCCAGGCCAGCATCGCCAGCGTCGGCCCCCTCGTCATGCTGGCAGTGGTGCTCCACAACGGCGTCGGGCTCCTGGGCGGCTACTGGGGCGGGCGGCTGCTCGGCTTCGACGAGAGCACCTGCCGCACCCTGGCCTTCGAGGTCGGCATGCAGAACTCCGGCCTCGCGGCGGCGCTCGGCAAACTCTATTTCACGCCGCTCGCCGCCCTGCCGGGCGCGCTGTTCTCGGTGTGGCACAACCTGTCGGGCTCGATCCTGGCCGGCTACTGGGCGGGCCGGCCGCCGGCCCTCTCGCCCGCCGCGCCGCCCCTGGCGATCCGCGACCGGCCGGGGGACGCCTGACCTCGCCGGGGCCCGGCGCTCCGCCGCTCAGGCGGGCACCGCCGGGTGGGCGATCATGTCCCGGATGCGGGACGCGAGCGCCTCCATGGCGAAGGGCTTGGTCAGCACCTCCATGCCGGGCGCGAGCTGGCCGTTGCCGACCGCCGCGTTCTCGGCATAGCCCGTGATGAACAGAACCTTGAGCCCCGGCCGCACCACGCGGGCCGCATCCGCCATCTGCCGGCCGTTCATGCCGCCCGGCAGGCCGACATCGGTGACGAGGAGGTCGATCCGCGCGTCCGACTGGAGAACCTTGAGGCCGGAGGGGCCGTCCGCGGCTTCGATGGCCGCGTAGCCGAGTTCGCCCAACACTTCGGTCACCAGCATGCGGACCGTCGGCTCGTCGTCCACCACCAGGACGGTCTCGCCGTCCCGGGCCCGGGGCGCGTCCGCGAGCTCGGGCGCGGCTTCCGCCACCTCGGCCTCGCCGAACAGGCGCGGCAGGTAGAGGCACACCCGGGAACCCTCCCCTGGCACGGAGTGGATGCGGACCTGCCCGCCGGACTGGCGGGCGAAGCCGTAGATCATCGACAGGCCGAGGCCGGTGCCCTGCCCGATGGGCTTGGTGGTGAAGAACGGGTCGAAGGCCTTGGCGATAACGTCCGCCGTCATGCCCGTGCCGGTGTCGGAGACGCAGAGCGACACGTATTGCCCGGGCGAGAGGTCGCGCTCACCCGCCGCCCGGCGGTCCAGCCAGCGGTTGCAGGTGTCGATCGTCAGCCGCCCGCCGTCCGGCATGGCGTCGCGGGCATTGATGCACAGGTTGAGCAGGGCGTTCTCGAGCTGGGGCGGGTCGACCAGGGTGGTCCACAGGCCCTCCGCCGCCTCGACGTCGAGGTCGATCGCCGGCCCGACCGTACGGCGGATCAGCTCCTCCATGCCGGCGATGAGGCGGTTCATGTCCGTGGGCCGCGGGTCGAGGGTCTGGCGCCGCGAGAAGGCGAGCAGGCGGTGGGTGAGGGCCGCGGCGCGCTTGGCGGCGCCCTGGGCGGCCGCCATGTAGCGGTCGAGTTCCGTCAGGCGACCCTGGTTCATGCGGGTCTGCATCAGTTCGAGCGAGCCCGAGATGCCGGCGAGGAGGTTGTTGAAGTCATGGGCGAGGCCGCCCGTGAGCTGGCCGACCGCCTCCATCTTCTGCGACTGGCGCAGCTGCTCCTCGGCGCGCATCAGCTCGGCCGTGCGGGCGGTGATGCGCTGCTCCAGCGTCTCGTTGAGGGCGCGCAGCGCCGCGGCGGCCCGGTCGCGCTCCTCGCTGATGGCGCGGCGCTCCTCGACGTCGATCAGCACGCCGGGGAAGCTCAGCGGCACGCCGTCGGGTCCGCGGTCGACGCGTCCGTTGGCCTCGAGCCAATAGTACTGCCCATCCGCCCGCCGCACGCGGTACTGGTGCGCGTAGGCGCCGCCCCGCTCGACGGCCTTGGCGATGGAGGCGACCAGCCCCGCCCGGTCGTCGGGGTGCACGGTCTCGACCACTTGGGCGAAGCTGAGCCCCTCGCGGCCGAGCGCCGGATCCAACCCGAAGGCGCGCGCGAAGGCCTCGTCGATGGTGAACCGGTCGGTCTGCAGGTCCCAGGCCCAGGTGCCGATGATGGCGCCCGCCGCGAGGGCGAGCTGCACCCGTTGCACGTTCTCCCGTGCGAGCGCCTCGCTGGCCAGCAGCGCGGCCTCGGTCCGCTTGCGCACCGCGATATCGCGGAACAGCACCGAGACCTGGTTGAGGCTCGCCGGCTCGAGGCGCGCGGCCGACACCTCGATGTGGCGCCCCGCGGCAGCGAAGAAGCGCTCGAAGCGGACGGGCCGGCCGGTGCGCAGCACGTCGGCATAGACCTCCACCCAGGCGTCCGCCTCGGTCGGCGCGAGCTCGCGTAGGGTCTTGCCCATGACGTCGGAGATGCCGGTCTGGCGCTCGTAGCCCGGATTGACCTCGACGTGGACGTAGTCGCTCATGGGCCCGTGCGGCCCGTCGAAGAACTCGACGATGCAGAACCCGTCGTCCACGGCTTCGAACAGGGCGCGGTAGCGTTCCTCGCTGCGGGCCAGGGCGTCGCGCGCCAGCTGCTTCTCGGTGACGTCCCGGACGCTGCCGACGAACCGGGCCGACCCGTGACCGTCGCGCGTGACCTTGCCGCGCGCGGCGAGCCGGCGCTGCCGCGCGTCCGACCGCGACACGACGCGATACTCGAGGTCGAAGAGACCCGGGCCGCCGGGTTCGAGCGCGGCCTTCACCGCGCTGTCGGTGGCGGCGCGGTCCTCCGGGTGGACGCCGGGCAGGAACGTGCCGTCGTAGGTGACGGGCTCGTCCGGCCCGACACCGAACATGTCGCGGACGCGCGCGTCCCAGCGCAGGTCGCCTGTCCCGGGGTGGTAATCGAAGATCCCGATGCCGGTCGCCTCGACGGCGAGCCGCATGCGCTCCTCCGACTCGGCGAGGGCCTGCTCGGTCCGCCGGGCGCGCTCCTCGTCCTCGCGCTGGCGGGTGCGGTCGCGCAGGATCTTGAGGTAGCCGACATGCTCGCCCGTGTCGGATTTCAACGGCATCATCTCGCCGAGCGCGAAGAAGCGCGAGCCGTCCTTGCGCAGGTGCCAGCGGTCGTCGCTGCCGCGGCCCCGCAGGCGGGCGCTCGCCATTTCGGACTCCGGGATGCCGGCCGCCACGTCCTCTCCGGTGAACAGGGTGGCGACGGGCCGGCCGCGCATCTCCTCCTCCGGCCAGCCGAGGATGGCCTCGGCGCCGGCGTTCCAGCTGACGACGGCGCCCGCGAGGTCGAGCGTGATGATGGCGTAGTCGACCGCGCTGTCGAGGATCTGGCGATGGAGCGTGTCGGCCTCCCGCACCCGGCGCGCCGCCGCGTCCCGTTCGGCGAGGGCGCGCCGCAGCTCCAGCTGCGCCATGACCTGCCGGGCGAGGCGTTCGAGGCTCTCGGCCTGGCGCGGCGTCAGCCCCTCGGGCCGGGGCGTGCCGTCGATCACGCACAGCGTCCCGAGCGCGACCCCGTCCGCCGTTTCGAGCCGCGCGCCGGCGTAGAAGCGGATCCGGGGCTCGCCCGTGACGAGCGTGTTGGCCTTGGTGCGAGGATCCAGCGTGAGGTCGGGGATCACCAGCAGTCCCGGCCGGCTCAGCGCATGGGCGCAGACCGATTGCGCGATGGGCGTCTCGCAGGGCGCGAACCCCACCCGGGCCTTGAACCATTGCCGATCGTCGGCGACGAGGCTGACCAGGGCGACCGAGGTCTCGCAGATCTCGGAGGCGAGGTGGACGATGTCGTCGAAACCCGCCTCGGCCGGCGTGTCGAGGATCTCGTAACGGTCGAGCGTCCGCAGCCGGAGGTCGGTCGCGTTCCGGGCGTCCTGCGCCGTCCCTTCGTCACGCGTGCTCACGGCACCACCCCACTCTCGACATTCCCGTGACCCGAGCCGCCGCGGCCCGCTCCGCCGCGCGGGGCCGCAGGCGGGCGCGGGGGGCGACTTGAGTGGAGAACACGGCCATGCGGTCCCGTTACACCATTTCCGGGCGTGCGACAGCCGGCCTTCACGATCAGCCTCAACACCGGCTTCTGCCGGTCACGGCCTCACCCTCCGGCACCGGGGCGCGTCCCCGTGCCGGGACCCCAGCCCGCCGGCGTGCCTTCCAGCGCGCGCGACCGTTCGCGCATCGCCGCGACGAAGAGCCGGACCGCCGGCAGACGGGCCCGGCCGGCGGGATACACGAGATGGACGGGGATGGGCGGCGGGGCATGGTCGTCGAGGACGCGGCAGAGCGCGCCGGAGGCGAGACCCTCCGCCGCCTGGTAGCTCAGGACATTGGCGAGGCCCAGCCCCGCCGCCGCCGCGGCGAGCGTGGCGTCGACGGAATTCACCGTGATCCTCGGCACCAGCGGGAGGGTCCGGTGCGTCGGATGGCCGAAACGCCACTGCGCGCCGATCCGGATGTTGTCCCCCGCGATCACGTCATGCCCGACGAGCTCCTCGGGCCGCATCGGCGTCCCACGCCGCCGGCAATAGTCGGGGCTGGCCACGATGGTCTGGCGCACCGCGCCGATGGCGAGTGCGATGAGGCTGCTGTCGGGCAGCTCCCCGATCCGCACCGCGACATCGATCCCCTCCTCGACGAGGCGGATGTTGCGGTCGACCAGCATCAGCCGCGCCGTCATGTCGCGATGCCGCGCCAGGAGGTCGGCCAGCACCGGCACGACGTGCAGGCGCCCGAAGACGACCGGCGCCGTGACATGCAGCTCCCCCCGCGGCGCCGACTGCCCGCCCATCACGGCCTGTTCGGCGTCGCGCAGCTGCAGCAGCAGGTCGCGCGCCCGGTCGAGCAGGGCGACGCCCTCCTCCGTCGCAACGACGCTGCGGGTGGAGCGGTGGAAGAGCGAGACGCCGAGGTGGCGCTCCAGCGCCGCGATCGCGCGGGTGACGGCCGGCGGCGACTGGCCGAGCCTCCGGGCCGCTTTGGCGAACCCCCGCTCCTCGGCCACGGCCACGAAGGTCCTCAGGGCCTCGAACCGGTCCATGCATCGTTCCTCGTCCCGGAATGCCGGCTTGCGCAGCCTAGCGATTCTCCCTGCCGGGCGAAACGCCTACAGAGGGGGTCACGGGGCTGGGCCAGGCCCGCCCGTCCACCACGATCGAACGGGGAGACGTTCATGGGCACGGCCTTGACCCAAGGGATCCATCACGTGGGTCTCGCGGTCCCGGACCTCGTCGCGGCGGAGCGGTTCTTCGTCGAGGCGCTCGGCTGGAGCGTGGCGGGCGGCGTGCCCGACTATCCGGCGGTCTTCGTGTCGGACGGGTCGACCCTGGTGACGCTGTGGCGCGTCGCCGACCCCGACCGCGCGGCGGCCTTCGACCGTCGCGCCAACGTCGGCCTTCATCATCTGGCACTCGCCGTCGCCGACCGCGCCGCGCTGGCGAGCGTCCACGATCGCGTGCGGGCTCACCCCGGCGCCACGATCGAGGTCCCGCCCGGGCCGATGCGCGCGGGCTCCCCCGTCCATCATTTCATCTGCGCCATGCCGGGCGGGGTGCGCCTGGAATTCGCCGCGCCGCCGGCGTGACCGCCGCCCGGGGTGCGGCCTCGCGCGGCTGCGGCTCCGGCGGATCCGCTCCGGCCATCGGCGGCGTGGCGATCCTCAGGCGCGGGCGACCTTCTGGGCCAGGTCCTCGCCGATCAGCCGCATGATCACGGTGCGGAGCCCGTCGTCGCGTTCGAGCTGGCGGTTCAGGGCGGCCACCGGCCATTCGATCCAGCGCGTCTGCGGCGCGACGCGGACCGACGCCGAGGCGGCGCCACCCGTCAGGAAGGCGATCTCGCCGACGAAGGCATGGGGTTCGAGCGGTGTCTCGCGGCCGCCCTTCGACACCGTGATGGCGCCCTCGTAGACGAAGAACAGCCTGTCGGGCGCGACGCCCTCCACCGTGATCGTCGTCTCGTCGTCGGCGCTCCTCCAGGCGATCGACCGCGTCAGCTTGCGGAAGTCGCCCGGCGACAAGCCACCCATCAGGGCGTAGAGGCGCCTCTCCTCGGGGGAGAGCCAGAACGTCGTCCGCCCCGAGATCAACTCGACCAGGACATACAGGTTGATGGCGAAGAAGATGCCGTTCCACACCACGTACTCCCCCAGCGGCGAGGCGCCGTCCATGAGGTCGCCGACGATGAGGAGCAGGTAGACCATGAGCAGGATGCAGCGGAGTGTCAGCTGGTTGCGCATCGCCAGTGCCACCAGCGAGGCCAGGGAGGCGGCTTCGTAGAAGGGATGCAGCGTGAATGCGGCGGTCGTCATGGCGGCGCTCCGCTCGGGCCCGGAAGGGTTGGCCGGGCGCGCTTGTCCTTTTTCGGTCCAAACGCCGGGCCATGACAAGGTCCAGCCCGCTCATCCCTCCGGCGGGATGGCCGCGACGCCCGTGTCAGACCGGGTCGGCGGCAAGAAGCGGCACCCTGTAGGCCCGGGCGGCGGCGGCGCTCAGCGCATGCCCGGCGTCTCCATGCGAGGCTTCGAGCGCGGAGGCGGCGCGCCGGCCGAGGTCGGCCGAGACGGGGACTTCGCGCAGGCCCAGCGCGGAGGCGAATTCGGCGACGGCGTCGCGGCATCCGGCCAGGATCGCGGGCGGCGCCGCTCCGGCCCGATCCGCCCCCTGGCCGGCCTTGGCGCGCGCCAGCCGGGCGACGGCGTCGAGCAGGGCGACGGGCGTCGTCAGGAAGGGCGCGGGCGCGGCGTCGAGCGTCGCCAGCAGAGCCTCCGACCCCGCCTGGCGCATCAGGATCGCCACGATGGCGGAGGCGTCGATCATCACGGCGTGGAGGGCCCCGGGCCACCGATCGCGTCCGCCAGCGCCAGGGCCTTGCCGAGGCGGGCGGAGGGTGGCAGGCTCTCCTTGAGGCGGTCCCGCTCATGGACGAGCGCGGCCCTCACGGCCTCCGTGACGGTGCGGGCACCGGAGGCGGCCTGGACCTCGCGGGCCAGCGCCGCGACCTCGTCGTCGCGCACGTAGAGCGGCATGGGATATCCTCGGACGAATATGCGTATATCCTGTCCGGGATAGCCCGGGTCCGGCCCGGCGGCAAGCCGCCTCAGCCCTCGACCGTATCGTCGAGGACCTCCTCGACCCAGACTTTCTTGACGAGCTCGACCCCCGCGGCCGTCACGGGCGTCGCCAGGATGAGGCCGAGCGGCCCGAAGAGCGTGCCCAGCACCGTCTGCGAAAGGATGGTGAGCACCGGGGCGAGTTCGACCGTGCGCTTCTGGATCAGCGGCGCGATGAGGTTGCCCTCGAGCGTCTGGACCACCAGGAACAGGATGGCGGTGTAGAGCGCCGTCTGCGGGCCCTGCCCGAGCGCGATCAGCACGGCCGGAACCGCGCCGGCCAGCGCGCCGATATAGGGCACGAAATTGAACAGCGCGGCGATCAGCGCCAGCGTGAAGGCGAGTTTCACGCCGATGACGTAGAGCCCGATGGCGGTGAGCAGGCCGACCGCGCACATGTCGAGGAACTGGCCGATGAACCACCAGCGCAGCACATGCGCGATCTCGCCCATCGTCTCGACCGTATGGGAGCGCCAGGTCTTGGGCATCAGCTTGGCGGTGCCCTGGACGTAGAGCTCCGGATCGATCGCGAAGAAGATGGCCGTCACCACCATGACCAGCAGGCTGCCCAGGCCGCCGAGCGTCGAGGTGCCGACGCCGGCCGCGACGCCAGCGATCTTCTGCGTGCCCTCCTGGAAATAGTCCTTGGCGCGGCCGAGCACCGGTTGCAGCCAGTCGGCACTGCCGTAGTGGTCCCAGAGCGCCGTCGCCTGGCCGCGCAGCTGACCCCAGATGTCCTGGAGCTGGCCGGCGATCACCGGCCCGCGGACGAAGATCTCGAACCCCAGGAACGCGACGATCGCCAGGACGATGACGGCGAGCCAGAGACCGACGGGCCCGCCCACGCGGCGCGACAGCGTTTCGGCCCCGCCGCGCAACAGGCAGGCCAGCAGGACCGCGGCGAAGACGAGGAGCACGATGTCGGCCATCACCCAGCAGACCGCGACCGCGATCGCGAGGCCGAGGGCCCAGGCGAGGATGCGCGCGATCCGTTCGGCCGCCAGGGCCCGGCGGCGCGCCCAATCGAGCTCGGAGGCGCCGGGCGGCGGGACGGAAATGCTCATGGGGTCGGGTCTCCGCCGGCCGCGGCCGGCCCCAAATCAATCGAGCGCCGGCCGGCGCAGGATGCGGCTCCGCTCGAACAGCACCACGGCGGCGACGCCGAGCAGCAGCGGGATCACTAGGTAGAGCAGCCGGAAGACCAGGAGGGCCGCCACGACGTCGGCGCGCGGCGTGTCCGGCAGGGCGTTGACGAAGACGAGTTCGAGAACGCCGAGGCCGCCGGGCGCGTGGCTGAGCAGCGCCGCCGAGAAGGAGGCGAGGAACACCCCGAGGACGATGAAGAACCCCGGGTTATGGTCGGCCGGGAGGGCGCACCAGATGATCCCGGCCGCGCCCATGAGCTCGAGCGGCCCGGCGAGGAGCTGGCGCAGCGCGATGTTGAGGCGCGGATAGACGACCTGGAACGTGCCGATCACCAGCGGGCGCAGGTGCAGGGCGGCGCCGCCGATGTAGAGCGCCACGAAGAGCAGCATGGCGGCGCCCGCCGACCGGGCGAGCAGCGGGTCGACGGCGAAGAGGCGCTGGACGATCTCCGGCTCGAAGACCAGCACGAGGCCGCCGAGCAGGATCGTGCCGAGCGCGAAGGTGAAGGAGCAGAACGCCACCAGCACGCCGACGTCGCCGATCGTCAGGCCCTTGGTGGAGTAGGCGCGGTAGCGCACCATGGCGCCCGAAAACATCGACATGCCGATGTTGTGGCTGAGCGCATAGGTGGTGAACGAGACCGCCGAGATGAAGCGCCACGACAGCGTGAAGCCGAGGTGGAACAGCGCGATGCGGTCGTACCAGGCGAGCGCCAGATAGGCCACCAGCGTCGACACGACGGCGAGGACCCAGCGCGACGCCGGGATGGCGGCGAAGGCCGCCTCGACCTCGGCGAGGGACAGGCCCCGCAGCTCCCGGAACAGCAGCCACAGCGACAGGACCACGGCACTGATCCCGATCACCGGCCAGAGATAGTTCAGGTAGCGTTTCAAGAGCGTCCCTTTGCCCGGGCGCCGCCCGTCGGTCGGGGGCGGTGGCCGCTTCTATCTGAAATCGCGCTGAAAGGTTCGCAATTCGCGCGCCCGGGCCGGACGGCCGTGAACCAGCCGGAGGTCGGTCGCAGAGTGATCGTGTCGGATGAGGTGAAAATGAGCTCCCGGTCAGAAGGGCTTGACCACCACCAGAATGACGATGCCGATGAGCAGCACGGTCGGGACCTCGTTGAGCACCCTGAAGTAGGTGGCGGATTTGGTGTTGGCGTCGTTGGCGAAGCGGCGGACGTTGGCGGCCAGGATGCCGTGCACCCCCGACATCAGGACCACCAGCAGCAGCTTGCCGTGGAGCCAGTGCTCCTGGAAGGCGCCCTCCTCGTAGGCCAGCCAGGGCCCGGTGACCCAAACGGCGACCAGCGCCGGCGTGACGATGCCGCGCAGCAGGCGCCGCTCCATGACCTTGAAGGTCTCCGACTGCGGCGTGCCGGCCGCGGTGCCGGCGTGGTAGACCATGAGGCGCGGCAGGTAGAGCATCCCGACCATCCAGGCGATGATCGAGAGGACGTGGGCGGCCTTGAGCCAGAGGATGCTGTCCTGCATGCGGGTGTCCTGAACGGGAGTTGCGACGGGATGATGTCGGGACCGGCGCCCGCCCGGCGGGGCGGCGGCGTCAGCGCAGGCGCGCGACCAGCCGCTCGACATGCGGGATCGGCGTGTCCGGCGTGATCCCGTGCCCGAGGTTGAAGACGTGGGGGCGGCGCGCGAAGGCGGACCGGATGTCGTCGACCCCCGCGTCGAGTGCCCGGCCACCGGCGATCAGCGCCTTGGGATCGAGGTTGCCCTGCACCGGGAAGCCCGGCGGCAGGACGGTATCGGCCCAATGGGGGTCGACGCTGATGTCGAGCCCCAGCGCCGTGACGCCGCTCGTGGCGGCGCGCAGCAGCTGACCGCCCGAGACGCGGGGGAAGCCGATGATGCGCGCCTGCGGCCGGCGCGCCCGCACCCCCGCGACGAGGCGCTGGATCGGGGCCTGCGACCAGGCCTCGTATTCGAGCCGCGGCAGCACGCCGGCCCAGGAATCGAAGATCATCACGGCGTCGGCCCCGGCATCGAGCTGGGCCGACAGGTAGGTGATGGACGCGTCGGTGACGCGCGCGATGAGGCGGCCGAACAGCTCCGGGTCCCGATAGGCGAGGTCGCGGGCCGGGGCCTGGTCCGGCGTGCCGGCGCCCGCCACCATGTAGCTCGCCACCGTGAAGGGAGCGCCGCAGAACCCGATGAGCGCGGTCTCTGGGCCCAAGCTGCCGCGCACCCGCTCGACCGTCTCCAGCACCGGGGCGAGGCGCCCCATGTCGACCTGCTCGTGGAGGGCCGCGAAGCCGTCCTGGGTGGTGACCGGCTGCAGCTTGGGCCCGTGGCCGCTCTCGAAGCTGGTGGGCAGGCCGAGCGCGTCGGGGATGACGAGGATGTCGGAGAACAGGATGGCGGCGTCGAAACCGAAGCGCCGGATCGGCTGCAGCGTCACTTCGGCGGCGAGCTTGGGATTGTAGCAGAGGTCGAGGAAGGACGGCGCGGTGGCGCGGATCTCGCGATATTCGGGAAGGTAGCGCCCGGCCTGGCGCATCAGCCATACGGGCGGCTTCGCCGCGACCTCGCCGTCGAGCACCCGGAGGAAGAGCGACGGCTGGACCGGGGCCGTCGGGCCGTCGGTGGGTCGGCGGGTGGGATCGTCCAAGAAAGAATCCTTATTCAAGAATCTTCGATGTCTGAGTCTGCTTGGGGGCCGGATTAGCGTCATCCAGGGGTGGACACAACATGTCCCACGGCCGCGCCACGCCGGGGCGAGTCAACCCCCGACGCGTGCGGCCCCGGGACGGCGCGGGATTCGCACGCATCCCGAGCGGCTTGGCCCGGCCTCGGCCGGCGGGTCGGCCGCCGTTGTCCCCACAATCCCCCCTCTCGACAGGCACCCGCGACGGGTGGGACATCCGGCCCGGGCCTGTGGGGCGAATCCGGGGTCTTCCACAGGGGCGCCGGACCCCGCCCGACTTGCCCGCAACCGTCCACAGGCGGATCCGGCAGGCCGGGACAGGTGGGACTCCGCCTGGAGGATGAGGCGCTTGGCGGCGCCGGCGGCCCGCGGGACGCCGGGGGGACGTGTCGCCCTGGGGAGTGGGCATGGCGCGAACCGTGCTAGATCCTGCCGGCGACCTCGAACCCGATCGGACGCCCGCATGGGACGGCAGTATTTCCACCTCCACCTGATCTCCGACTCGACGGGCGAGACGCTGATCGCGGCGAGCCGCGCCGTCGCGGCCCAGTACCAGGAGGTGTCGTCGATCGAGCACGTCTATCCGCTCGTGCGTTCGCGCGCGCAGCTCGACCGCGCCATCGCCGAGATCGAGGCGGCGCCCGGCATCGTCCTCTTCACCCTCGTCGACCAGGAGCTCAGCCTGCGCCTGGAAGAGGCCTGCCGCGAATCCGGCTCGCCGTGCCTGTCGGTGCTCCAGCCCATCGTGTCGCTGTTCGGCTCCTACCTCGGCACGGCCTCGACGCCGCGCCCGGGCGCCCAGCACGTGCTCAACGCCGATTACTTCAAGCGGATCGACGCCCTGAACTACACGATGATGCACGACGACGGGCAGACGGTGGAGGGCTACGAGGCCGCCGACGTGCTGCTGCTCGGCGTCAGCCGGACCTCCAAGACGCCGACCAGCATCTACCTCGCCAACCGCGGTGTCCGGACCGCCAACATCCCGTTGGTGCCGGGCGTGTCCCTGCCCCCCGGCATCGACAGGCTGCGCAACCCCCTGGTCGTCGGGCTGCTCGCCTCGCCCGAGCGCATCGTGCAGATCCGCCAGAACCGGCTGCTCTCGCTCAACGCCGCGGACCGCGACACGCCCTATGTCGACCGGGTCGCCGTCACGGAGGAGATCGCCAGCGCGCGGCGGCTCTTCGCCCGGCACGGCTGGCCCACGATCGACGTCACGCGCCGCTCGATCGAGGAGACGGCGGCCGCCATCATCGACCTGCACAAGGCCCACAAGATGAAGTTCATCACCCAGGGCTGAGGCCGGCGGCATCCCGCGCGGCGCATCCGATGTTGCGCGCCGTGGCCGGACCTGTCATGGTCCTGCGGCTCGCCAAGCGCTGCGGGAGAGACCCCGGACCGGGAACGGATTCGGGGCGCCGACGGAGCAACCGCCCCGGAAACTCTCAGGCAGAAGGACCACGGCGCGAGAGCACTCTGGAGAGAGGCACGGGGTCCGTCCCATCGTGCCCGCCGAAGGGGAAGCCGTCCGCACCGCCGGATGGGCAATCTCTCAGGTACCCGTGACAGAGAGGGGTCAGGATCGAGGGCCGCGGCGCGGCTCGGATCTTGCACCGTCCTGCTGTCTCCGAGGTCTCCGCCATGCATCACATCGCCGTCATCGGCGCCGGCATCACCGGCATCACCACCGCCTATTCGCTGCTCGACCGCGGCTTCGCCGTCACGGTCTTCGATCGCCAGCGCTATGCCGCGATGGAAACCTCCTTCGCCAACGGCGGCCAGCTGTCGGCCAGCAACGCCGAAGTGTGGAACTCCTGGCCCACGGTGTTCAAGGGCCTGAAATGGCTGGCGAAGCGCGATGCGCCGCTCAGCCTCAACCTGCGCCCCTCCTGGCACAAATATTCGTGGCTGGCCGAGTTCGTGGCCAACATCCCGCGCTACGAGGCCAACACGGTGGCCACCACCAAGCTCGCCATCGCGGCGCGCCAGCGCCTGTTCGAGATCGCCGCCCGCGAGTCCATCGACTTCGACCTCGAGCGCCGCGGCATCCTGCACGTCTACCGCAACCGGTCCGGCTTCGACCATGCGAGCCGCGTCAACGCGCTGCTGCGGCAGGGCGGTCTCGACCGGCGCAGCGTCACCCCGGCCGAGATGAAGGCGATCGAACCGGCCCTGCACGGCGACTACTTCGGGGGGTTCTTCACCGAATCGGATTCGACCGGCGACATCCACCGCTTCACGCGCGGCCTCGCGGCGGCCTGCCTGCGGCGCGGGGCCAAGTTCGTCTACGACGCCGACGTCACGGCGGTGGAGCCCGCGACGGACGGCTACGCGGTCCGCTGGGCGCCGGCCCACATGCAGGGCATGGCCCCCGGCGCGCCCGAATCCATGCCGGTCGACGGCGTCGTGATCTGCGCCGGCCTCGCCAGCCGCAAGCTGGCGCACGGCCTCGGCGACCGCGTCAACATCTATCCCGTCAAGGGTTATTCCATCACGGTCGACCTCCAGGGCGAGAGTCGCCGTGCCGCCCCCTGGGTGAGCCTGCTCGACGACGAGACCAAGATCGTGTCGAGCCGCCTCGGCCAGGACCGGTTCCGCGTGGCCGGCACGGCCGAGTTCAACGGCGAGAACCGCGACATCCGGGCGGATCGCGTCAAGCCGCTGGTCGACTGGACGCGCCAGCTCTTCCCGATGGTGGATACCAGCAAGGTCATCCCCTGGGCGGGCCTGCGTCCCATGCTGCCCGACATGCTGCCGCGCGTCGGCCGCGGCAAGCGTCCCGGCGTGTTCTACAACACGGGCCACGGCCACCTCGGCTGGACGCTGTCGGCCGCCACGGCCGAACTCGTCGCCGAAGAGGTCGGCCATGCCGGCCTGGGCGACATCCGCCACGCGGCCTGAAGCCTCGGTTCCGCTTCTCCACGGCCGCGCTCGCCGTGCAGGCCTGTCGGCGATCGCGCCCTAGCCGATCCGGGCCGCGATCGCGCGGGCGCGCGCCAGGCAGTCGGCATGGTCGGCACGGTAGCGCGCGCCGATCTCCATCATCAGCACCGTGCCGGGCAGCACGGCGAGGTCGGGGGCGATCTCGTCCCATGGGATGTCGCCCCAGCCGAGCGGCAGGTGGAGGTCTCCGAGGCCGAGCGCGGTGCGCTCGGCGGGGAAGTAGAAGGGCGTCGTGCCCTCGGGCCGGCCGAAGCTGTCGTGGACGTGGAGGTGCCCCGCCACCGGCGCCATGGCGCGCAGTTCGGCGCGGACGTCGAGGCCGCGATGGTTCGCCTCGATATAGGCGTGGCTGACGTCGATCAGCGCGACGACGGCGGGATGGTCGAGGTCCCGCACCGCGGCGGCGACCTCGGAGGGCGTGCGCCGGAACTGGCCAGGCGCGGTGGTGAAGATGTTCTCGAGCGCGACGCGCACGCCATGCCGCTGCGCCGCGTCCCCGACCATGCGCAGGGCTTCGGCCTCGCGGGCCTCGGCGCCGGCCCGGTCCTGCGGCCGGCCGGCTTCGACGGATCCGCTGTGCTGCACCAGGATGCCGGCGCCGATGGCGCCGCAGACCTCCACCATGGCCAGCGCGGCCCCGACCTGGGCGGTCTGCGTCTCGGGGTCCATGAAGTTCGACGCCACGAGCCCGTGCACCGTGTAGACGAACGGGAAGGACCGGGTCAGCCGTTCGAGTTCGGCGAGAGGGCGCGCGAGGAGGCGGCCGCCCGCCACGAGGTCGAGCGAGGACGCCGCGATCTCGATCGCCGCGACGCCGAGATCGGCATGGGCCCGCAGCGCCGGCTCGAGGGCGGCGACGCTGCCGTCGGGCGACTGGACGCTGAAGCCGATGGCGGAGACACGCGGCACGGTCATCGGGGAACTCCGGGCGGCAGCGCGCGAAGGCTGCCCGGCCCTCGGCCTAGCGTGACCGTATGACGTTTCGCTGACCGTCGGTGCCGGCCCCGGATCGGCACGGCGTGGGTGGCCGGGACAAGCCCGGCCATGACGGGACGGAGGGCGGGGATCGTTTCGGATCCCAATTCGCCCCTCACCGACTGTTCTGCCACCCCTCCACCGTCATGCCCGGGCTTGTCCCGGGCACCCACGCCGGCCCGCCCCATCGCGGGGTCTCGGGCCGGGCCGGGGCCGTCCGGGGCCGGGTGCGGCTCGGCACGGCGTGCCACAGCCCTCGACGGGGTTCAGCCCCCTCCATCGTCATGCCCGGGCTTGTCCCGGGCACCCACGCCGGCCCGCGCCACCGCGGGGTCTCGGGCCGGGCCGGGGCCGTTCGGGGGACGGCGCAGCTCGGCGGGGCGTGGGTGGCCGGGACAAGCCCGGCCATGACGGCATGGAGGGCGGGATCGTTTCGGATCCCACATTCGCCTCCCTCACAGACTGTTCTGCCACCCCTCCGCCGTCCTGCCCGGACTCGTCCGGGCATCCACGGCCAAACGGCCTACGCCTCTGCCGGGATCTCGCGCGGGCGGCGGTCGTCGCCGATCGCCACGAAGGTGAAGGTGGCGCCGGTGACGCGGCCGGCCTCGTCGGCATCGCGCGAGCGGCGCCAGGCCTCGACGCGGATCACCATCGAGGTCCGGCCCACCCGCTCGATCGTGGCGTAGAAGCTCACTTCGTCGCCGACCAGCACGGGCTGGTGGAACGTCATCTTGTCGACCGCCACGGTGGCGCAGCGTCCCCGCGCCCGGCGGGCGGCCGCGTTGCCGGCCGCGAGGTCCATCTGCGCCATCAGCCAGCCGCCGAAGATGTCGCCGGCCGGGTTGGTGTCGGCCGGCATGGCGATGGCGCGCAGGTGCGGCGGGTCCTCGGGCAGGCGCGACGGCTCGGATGCGGGCTGGTCCATGGGTGGGCTCTCCGGGGCGGGGCGGGCGGGGCGCGGCGGGTGGGTGGTCATCCACCGAGTGTGCCGACCCATCCGGGCAGATCGGCGAGGCTGTCAAGCCGGCGGTAGCGCGGATGGCCGTCGGGCTCGCCGGCGTGCTCGTGCGACCAGGCATTGTCCTGCGGCAGGTAGGCCGCCCAGGCGCCCGCCGCGAGGGCGGGTAGCACGTCCGAGCGGAGCGAGTCGCCTGCCATCAGGGCCCGCTCGGGCGCGACCCCGAAGGCGGCGAAGATGCGCTGGAACGTCTCCGGCCTCTTGTCGCTGACGATCTCGATACCGGCGAAGCGGGACCCGAGGCCGGAGGCCGCGAGTTTGGTCTCCTGGTGCAGCAGGTCGCCCTTGGTGACCAGCACGAGGCGGGCCTGGCGGCCGAGTGCGTCGAGCGCCTCCTCGACGCCGGGCAGGAGTTCGACCGGGTGGGCCAGCAGCGTGCGGCCGACGCGCAGGATCCCGGCGATCGTCGCGGCCGGCACGTCCGCCCCGCCGAGGTCGAGCGCGGTCTCGATCATCGAGAGCGTGAACCCCTTGGCGCCGTAGCCGTAGAGGCGCAGGTTGCGGGCTTCGACGGCGTTTAGCGTCTCGCGCGCGACCCCCGCCTTCGCGAAGGGTTCGAGCAGGTCGAGGAGCGCGCGTTCCGCGATGTCGAAGTGGCGCATGTTGTGCCAGAGCGTGTCGTCGGCATCGAGGCAGATGAGGTCGATCGGCATGGCGGCGTGACCCTGATGACGGCGGCGACTCGGATGGCGCGGCCCGGCGGAACGGAACCGCTCCTTCGCGCTTTGTCTAGGTCGGGGGATCGCGGCGCGCGAGCCCGGCATCGCGTGGGGGGATGGCACGATGGCACGCACGCTCTGGACCGCTGCCCTGATCCTGGGGTTCGTCCTGGCCATGTCGATGACGCGGCGCCGGGCGCACTGATCCGCCCCTGACGCGCCCGCGGATCGGGCGGGACCCGATCGGCCGTCTCGGCCGTTGGCGCAGCGGCGACGCCCAGACCGGCCTCGCAGCGCAACCGGGAGCCCTCAGGATGAACCGCGACACCGCCATCGACCGGATCCGGAATGCCAAGCCCGGCACCACGGGCGCGAGGACGCTGGGCGACCTCGGTCAACAGGTCGGCGGCGTCTACGATCAAGCGGCCGCCAGCGCCGAACGCGCCTACGACGAGGCGCTCCGCGGCTATCACGATGCGATCGAGGCCGCCGAACAGACCTACGAAGACGCCCGCAGCAGCGCCGAGGCGGCCTATGGCGAGGCCCAGCGGCGGGCCGATGCCCTGGCGGCCCGGGGATCCCGCCTCTACGACGAGACGGTGAAGCGCGGGCGGGCCTACGGCGACCGTGCCTCACGGCTCGCGGGCGACAACAAGACCCTGGCGCTGCTGATGGCGGGTGGGATCGGCTTCGTCCTGGCGCTCGCCTTCCGGCGCCGCTGACGGGCGTGGCCGCATGCTGGACCACGTCTCCCTGACGGTCGTGGATTTCGCCGCCGCGGAACGCTTCTACGACGCCGTCATGGCGGCGATCGGCGTTCCGAAGGTCGGGCGTGACCCGGACGAGGGCTGGCTCGGCTACGGCGAGCGTTGCGATGCCGACCATCCGGGCCGAACCTACCTGTCGGTACGGCGGGGCGCCCGCCCCGAGCCGGCGCGAGGCCGCCACCTCTGTTTCAAGGCCCCGAGCAGCGCCGCCGTCGCGGCCTTCTGGTCGGCCGGCCTCACCAACGGCGGGGCCGACGAGGGCGGCCCCGGCCTGCGACCGCAGTACCACCCCGGCTATTACGCGGCCTTTCTGGCCGACCCGTCGGGCAACAGGATCGAGGCCGTCTGGCACGGAGCCGCCCCGGCGTGAGCGCCGCGATGCTGCCGAGCGAGCCGGTCGTGGCGGTGCCGATCGTCACGGGGTCGAGCTTGGACGGCGCGCTGCCGTTCACCGCCGCGGTCGTGACGTTTGAACCCGACGCGAGCTGCGTCGACTGGCTGATGGCGAGGGTCATCGGCGCCCCGCCCGGGACCGGGATCGTCAGGGCCGGGGACCCGCGGTGGTGTGCTCTGCGCCGCACCGTCACGCTGCGACGAACGCCGCGGCCGTCTGCACACCGCCCCGGCGAACCGCGGCAGGATCAGCGGATGCGGACGCCTTGGCGCAGGAGTTCGGCCTGAACGGCCGCGAGGTCGACCTCGGCTGCAGGCCTGTCCTGCCGGATCGAGAGCGCCGCCGCGACGCCGGCGCCCTGCCCCGTCACGGCGCAGCAGGCCATGTTGCGCGTCGCCGCATGCGCGATGCGGTCCCCGCCGATGGCGCGGCCGGCCACCAGCAGGTTGACCACGTCCTTCGGCACCAGCGCACGATAGGGGACATGCATGTAGCGGCCGGTCGTCGGCAGGATCAGCACGCCGTAACCGTCGATGAACTCCGGGTAGATGCCGATCGTGTCGGCGAAGCGCGCCTCGTGGCGCACGTCCGCCTCGGTCATGGTGTAGGCCGCATCGATCTTGCGCGTGTCGCGGATGCCGATCGTCATGCCGAAGTTGCGCAGCCGGGCCCCCGCGCAGCCGGGCGTGTAGCGACGGAGCGCCGCGATGGCCAGCATCGCCTGGCGTCGCCCCTCGATCTCGAACCGCGTCATGCTGTCCGGATCGGTGCCGTCGCAGCCGGCGAGGTGGACGAGGTTCATGTAGGTCAGCTCGCCCGTGTCGTGCACGGCGCCCCAGGTCCCGGCGATCGTGTGGAGGTCGGCGGGCAGCATTCCGTCCCGGATCGCCTGTTGGAAGGGCTTGGCGAGGTAGGGCGAGAACATCGCGTCCTCCTTGCCGGAGGTCTCGACCTGCCATTCGCCGGACGACCAGTCGGCATAGGTCTGCGGGTCCGCCCGGACACCGGCCAGGAAGGCCCGCTTGTCGATCCCGGCGAGGTGGAACATCACGGATGCGGCCTGCATGGCCTCGACCGGGGTGGTCAGCGTCGGGGCGCCGGCGCGGTGCGCCACGTCGGCGTCGCCGGTGGCGTCGATCACGCGGCGGGCCAGCACGGCCTCGCGTCCCGCCTTGGATTCCGTGACGATCCCGACCACGGTCCGGCCCTCCATGAGGGGAGCGGCGAACTGCCGGTGCAGCATGGGATGGATGCCGGCCTCCTCGACCAGGCGGTCGGCGACGAGCTTGAAGCCCTCCGAATCGAGTTCGTAGCTCAGGGACTGGCTCTCGGGCACCGCCGCGCCCGCCGCCTTGGCGCGGTCCTCGAACTCGCGCCCGATGCCGCCGGCCTCGACCGTCGCGGCATGCCGGTACCAGGCGAAGCCCTCGACCCCGACGGCCGTGATGTTGCCGCCGAAACAGCCGAATCGCTCGACGAGTGCGACCCGCGCACCGGCGCGGGCGGCCGCCAGCGCCGCCGCGAGCCCGCCCGGCCCCGATCCCACGACCAGCACGTCCGTGTCGTGGACGACGTCGATCGTCCGGGCCGGCTCGTCGATCGTCCTCGTCCCGCGCAACCGCCGATCTCCCCGCCCCCGCGCCGGCAGGGGAGACCGTCACGAAAGCGTCGTCAAGCCGTCACGGCGCGCGAAGCTCCGGCATCGCCGCCTTGCAACCGCCGGCCGCCTACGATAGGTCGGCGGGACTGGGCAGACCCTCGGAGACAGCCTTGGCGCAAGCGCGAACCATCAACTGGGGCAATTTCACCACGATCGTCTCGGTCTGCATCCTGGTCGGGACGGAGCTCGTCGGCATGTCCTGGGCGGCCGGCTGGGCGCTCGGCGGCCTCTTCGGCCTCGCGCCGGCGGTGGCCCGCACCGTGGAAGTGGTGTTCGGCCTGTCGGGGTTCGTCGCGCTCTTCTACTTCATGCGGGCGGCCATCAAGGTCGAACCGCTCACGCGCTAGAGCCTTCTTGCGCGCCGAAGCGGCCCCGCGCGGCGCGCTTCCGCGTCTCCCCCTCCCCTGCCCTCCTCAGAGATCGCCAGATGACCGACTATGACCGCCGCTCCCTGCTGACGGCCATGGCGGCTGCCTCGGCCTTCGGCTTGCTGCCCTCGGCCGTGACGCCCGCCGCCGCCGACGTGGCCGCGGGCACCGGCGCGCTCAAGCTTCAGGACCCCAAGCCCTTCTCGTTCGACGGGCTGAAGCAGATGGCCCGCGACCTCGCGGCCCAGCCCTACAAGCCGCCCATGCAGCCGGCGCCCGACACCGTCAAGCAGCTCAATTACGAGGAATGGGGCAAGGTCACCTTCAACACCGACGCCGCGCTGTTCGCCGATGGGCCCGGCGTGTTCCCGGTGACGTTCTTCCACCTCGGCCTGTTCTTCGCCAAATCGGTCGACATGCTGGTCGTCGAGAACGGGACGTCGCGCGAGATCGTCTACGACCAGGCGATGTTCAACATCCCCGCCGGCAGCCCCGCCCGCCAGCTGCCCAAGGGCATCGGCTTCGCGGGTTTCCGGGTGCAGGAGCCGCGGACCGGCAAGCTCGACTGGCGCAAGAACGATTGGGCGGCCTTCCTCGGCGCGTCCTACTTCCGGGCGATCGGCGAGCTCTACCAGTACGGCCAGTCCGCCCGCGGCATCGCCATCGACACGGCCGTGGCGGACCGCCCCGAGGAGTTCCCGGACTTCACCAAGTTCTACATCGAGACCCCGAAGGCCGACACCGACACGCTGACCATCTATGCGCTGCTCGACGGCCCCTCGGTGACGGGCGCCTATCGGTTCCTGATGTCGCGCGGCAAGGGCGTGACGATCGAGATCGAGCACACGCTGCACCTGCGCAAGGACGTGGCGCGCCTGGGCGTGGCGCCCCTCACCACCATGTACTGGTTCTCCGAGACCGCGAAGCCGACCGCGGCCGACTGGCGGCCCGAGGTGCACGATTCCGACGGCCTGTCGTTGTGGACCGGCACGGGCGAGCGCCTGTGGCGGGCGCTGAACAACCCCGGCCGGACGACGGCGTCGGCCTTCTCGGACGTGTCGCCGAAGGGGTTCGGCACGATGCAGCGCGACCGGGTGTTCGATCACTACGTCGACGGCGTCTTCTACGACCGGCGGCCCAGCGTCTGGGTCGAGCCGCAGGGGGATTGGGGCAAGGGCGCCGTCCAGCTGATCGAGATCCCCACCGACGACGAGATCCACGACAACGTCGTCGCCATGTGGGTCCCGGCCGAGCCCGCCCGGGCCGGCGCCGCCTATGCGTTCAAATACAAGCAATACTGGCTCGCCAACGAGCCCTTTCCGCCGCCGCTCGCCAGGGTGGTGGCGACGCGGCTCGGCCGCGGCGGGCAGCCCGGGCAGCCCCGGCCGCCGGGCGTGCGCAAGTTCATGATCGAGTTCCTCGGCGGCCCGCTCGAGACCCTGCCGTTCGGCGTCACGCCGGACCACGTGGTGACGACCTCGCGCGGCACGATCGGACCCTACAAGATCACCGAGGCCGTGGCCGACGGCATACCGGGCCATTGGATGACGTCCTTCGACCTCTCGGTCGACGGATCGGACCCGGTGGAACTGCGGCTCTACCTCAGAAGCGGCGACCAGACGCTGAGCGAGACCTGGCTGTTCCAGTACCATCCGTTCTGAGCACCGGGGTCATCGGCGGAGCGTGGCGGTTCGGGATCGTCTTCTTTCGGCTTTAAGGCCGTCGGCTTCGGCGCGTTCGATCTGGCCGGCTTGCCGGCATGGTCCCGCCGAACTCCCGAATGGCCCGGCGAACCTCCCGTCCGACCTTCAGTGCCTATCGCTGCCCCGCGCTCTGCCTCCCCGCGCCATCGCGCTTCGGTTTCTGCTCGGTCTGGGTCGCACGGAACCGGGTAGCGGCCCGTTCCGTATCGCTTGGCCGTCGGGTCCAGCGTCGTGTCGCGATGCGCCACCTCACGGCCGATGTCCATCTCGTGCCATCACTGACCGAGGTGGAACGTTTCCGTATGCCCATCGACCGCAATCGCTTGTCCGGACACCATCTTGGCAGCCGGCGACGCGAGAAAAAGGCACATATCGGCGATCTCGCTCGATTCCACGAAACGCTTGATCGACTGGCCGCTTGTATATTCCTGGCGTACTGCGGTCTCCGATAGGCCCCGCTTTTCAGCCTCAGCTTTGATGACGCGGTTCATGCGATCTCCCAGCACGGAGCCTGGACAGATCGCGTTGGCTCGTACATCCCACGGGCCGAGCTCCGCCGCGAGTGACTTCGTGAAGCCGATGACCGCCCATTTTGCTGCTGCGTAAGGCGTTCGCAACGGGTACCCGACCAATCCAGCTGTCGACGAGATGTTGATGATGCTACCGGACCTCTGAGCCTTGAAGTATGGTATCACCTTGCGGCATGTCAAAAACTGACTGTCGAGACAGATCCGAAGACAGCCGCTCCAACCGGCGTAATCCATCTCCTCCACGGCAGCCGTCGGGCCCGCAATTCCTGCATTGTTGACCAACACATCGATGCCGCCAAGGTCGCCAATGGCGGATGCAAGCCATTCGTCGACCGCGGCTTCGTCTCCGACGTCGACCAGCGAACCTTTGATCGAGCAGGACGCTTCGGCTAACACATGTAGCGCTTGTTTGTCCGCGTCACAGATGTGAACATGGTGACCTTGCTTGGCAAAACCTTGCGCGATCGCAAGCCCGATGCCCGAAGCTGCGGCGGTGATGATGACCCGAAGCGGATGCGACATCGGCTTACCTTTCTGCGGTCCTCGTCTCAATGACCATCGACTCTGCCTGACCGCGCGGCTGTTCTGAACTCGACCAGTTCTGCGGCTGCTTCATTCAAATGTCAGGCCGAGGCACTTGCCGCGTTGGCTCCGTTTGCGCCTGCCGATCATCGCGGCGACGTTCCCGACATGATGGAGAGAGGCATATCCCGCCTGAGCGAAGGCGGTCTTCGTCTCTTCCGATGACCGCTTGAAGTTGCGTGGTCCTGGTGATCGAGGACGGGCGCCGGTTCGCGGGCAAGTCAGTCGTCTCCGGTCCGGTCATTGCTCCTCTTGATCGAACCCGACGCCCCGCGACCTCCCGTTCCGGGTGTGGTTGCGCTCGCCATAGTCGTTTCACGATGTCCACGTCACGTGTCCGGGCGTCTTCATCATCACGGACGCGGGGAACGCCGTTCGGCCTTTGATGAAGACCATGTGGTCGCGATGAGCGGCGGCCCGATCGGCTGGGTTTCTACCGCACCCCGAGCGCCCTCGGATCCGGGCCGGCCGAACCCCTCATTTTCTCTCCCGCAACAACCCGCTACCACCACACCCCGGTTCAAGCCCGCTAGCCTGACCCCGTCGCCTAGAGAGCGACGACCGGGATGGAACGACATGCGGGTGACGGTGCGCTGGGTCGCGGCGGCGATCCTGATGACGACGGCCACAGGGCCGGTGCGGGCCCAGATGGCCCTTCCTGAGGCTACCGCGCCGGACGGCGCCAAGCTGTTCAAGAACCAGTGCGCGACCTGCCACACGATCCATGCGGCCGATCCCAAGCGCCAGGGACCGACGCTCGAAGGCGTGTTCGGCCGCAAGGCCGGCACGGTCGCGGATTTCCACTACTCGGCCGGCTTCGCCAAGGCCGACTGGACCTGGGACGACGGGCACCTCGACGCCTGGCTGACGAACCCCCAAGCCGTCATCCCCGGCGCCATCATGCCCTATCGCCAGGCCAAGCCCGAGGTCCGCAAGGCCATCATCGATTACCTCAAGGACTTGCACTGACCAAAGACTTGCACTGACCGAGGATCTGCACTGACATGGCCAAGCCCGTCCATTCCATGATCCGGGTGCGCGAGGAGCAACGCTCGCGCGACTTCTACGCCCGCGCCTTCGGGCTCGAACTCGCCGAGAAGTTCGACTTCGACTCGTTCGCGTTGATCTACCTGCGCCACCCGTCCTCGCCGTTCGAACTCGAACTCACCGTCAACAAGGACCGGGCCGAGCCCTACGCGCTGGGCGACGGTTACGGCCACCTCGCCGTCGTGGTGGACGACGTCGACGCCGAACATGCCCGGTTCGAGCGGGAGCACCTCGAAGCCGGGCCTCTGCGGGACTTCAAGCACGACGGGCAGACACTGGCGCGCTTCTTCTTCGCCACCGACCCCGACGGCTACAAGATCGAGGTCATCCAGAAAGGCGGCCGCTTCGGCTGACGCAGACGGCGCGGACCGGCTCGTGCCGGCCCGCAGGGAACGGATCACACGGCCGGCGGCGTGCAGCGGCAGCAGACCGCGCCCGCGCCGAAGGCTTCGACCACGGGAGGACACCATGAGAGAGATCGATCCGCGCAGCCGCTACAGCCGCCGCACCTTCCTCAAGGGGGCGGCGAGCGCCGGTCCCGCCGCCGCCATCGCGGCCGGCACTGGCCTTGGCGTCACCGACGCCTGGGCCGAGGATGGCCAGGCCCTGACGGCGCCCCAGCTCAAGACCATGGTGAAGATGGCGCGGGACATCTACCCGCACGACTTCCTCGGCGACGTCTACTACATCACCGCCATCAAGCCCTGGGACAAGAAGGCGGCGGGCGACGCCGGCGTCAAGGCGATGCTGGTCGGCGGCCTCGGCCGCCTCGACGGGGACGCGCATGACCGGTTCAAGGTCGCCTATGTCGACGTGCCCTGGGAGGCCGACCGGGTCACCCTGCTCCAGGGCATCGAACACACCGACTTCTTCAAGAAGATCCGGGCCGATATGGTCGTGTCCTTGTACAACCAGCACGACCTGTGGCCGAAGTTCGGCTACGAGGGCTCCTCCGCGGAGTACGGTGGCTATCTCAATCGCGGCTTCAACGATATCGACTGGCTTCCGAAAGTATAGTCGGCCGAGACCGGCATAAGACAAACGATGGAACTACGGTCGGAGGGGACACCAGATGGCACAGGCACAGTTCGATCTGAACGACGACAGCGTCGTCGTGGTCGTGGGTTCGGGTGCGGGCGGCGGGACGCTGGGCAACGAACTGGCGCAGAAGGGGATCAAGGTGGTGATCCTCGAAGCCGGCGCCCGCAACGAGATCCAGGACTTCGTCAATGACGAGTGGGAAAGCTTCGCCCAGCTCGCCTGGACCGACATGCGCACGACCTCGGGCGCGTGGCGCGTGGCGCGGGACTTCCCCAACCTGCCGGCCTGGATCGTGAAATCGGTCGGCGGATCCACCGTCCACTGGGCCGGGGCCTCGCTGCGCTTCGAGGAGCACGAGTTCCGGGTGAAGTCCACCTATGGCGGGCTCGACGGCGCCAACCTGCTCGACTGGCCGATCACCCGCGCCGACCTCGACCCATGGTACGAGAAGGCCGAGTCCAAGATGGGCGTGACGCGCACCAACAATATCCCCGGCCTGCCCGGCAACAACAACTTCAAGGTGATGGAGGCCGGCGCGCGCAAGATCGGCTACAAGGAAGTCCACACGGGTCGCATGGCCATCAACTCCCAGCCGCGCGACGGCCGCGGCTCCTGCCAGCAGATCGGCTTCTGCTTCCAGGGCTGCAAGTCGGGCGCCAAATGGTCGACGCTCTACACCGAGATCCCGAAAGGCGAAGCGACCGGCAATCTCGAAGTCCGCCCCAATGCCCAGGTGCTCAAGATCGAGCACGACCAGGCCGGCAAGGTGACGGGCGTCGTCTACGTGGACGGCGAGGGCCAGACGCAGCGGCAGAAGGCCCGCATCGTGGCGGTGGCGGGCAATTCCATCGAGAGCCCGCGGCTGCTGCTGAACAGCGCCTCGAACCTGTTCCCGGACGGCCTCGCCAATTCGTCGGGCCAGGTGGGCCGCAACTACATGCGCCACATGACGGGGACGATGTACGGCATCTTCGAGCGCCCCGTGCACATGTACCGGGGCACCACCATGGCGGGCATCATCCGCGACGAGGCGCCCCATAACCCCAAGCGCGGGTTCGTCGGCGGCTACGAGATGGAGACGCTGTCGCTGGGCCTGCCCTTCATGGCCGCCTTCCTCAATCCGGGCGCCTGGGGCCGCACCTTCACCTCGTCCATGGAAGCCTATCCCCGCATGGCCGGCATGTGGCTCATCGGCGAGGACATGCCGCAGGAGACGAACCGGATCACCCTCGACCCGGTCGCCAAGGACAAGCATGGCATGCCGGTGGCCTCCGTCCACTACGACGACCACCCCAACGATGTCGCCATGCGCAACCACGCCTACCAGCAGAGCGCCGCGATCTACCAGGCGGTGGGCGCCACCGTGACGCTGCCGACCCCGCCCTACCCCTCGACCCACAACATGGGCACGAACCGGATGAGCGAGAAGCCGCGGGACGGCGTCATCAACAAGTTCGGACAGGCGCACGACATCAAGAACCTCTTCGTCAGCGACGGCTCGCAGTTCACCTCCGGCGCGGCCTGCAATCCGACACTGACCATCGTGGCCCTGGCGATCCGCCAGGCCGATCACATCGCGACGCGCATGCAGCAGCGCGACATCTGAGGGAGACGGACGATGCGTCACAGCCTCCTCCTCGCCGCCCTGCCGCTGGTCCTCGCCGGCACGGCCATGGCCTGCCCCCAGGCGATGCGGGCGGACCGGCCCGCGATCCTCCTGGCCGACAATGCCGCGACATCGACGCCGGCTCCGGCGGGCGGTGCCGCCAAGGCGCCCGACACGGCGGCCTTCCCCAACAGCCCCAACGGCTCGCCCGCGGCCGCCAACAAGGGCCAGCCGGTCGTGACCGATCGGGCCGCCTGCAACGGCACGGGGCCGGCCGCGGGCTGCGAGGCCAGCCCCAAGCCGTCGGGCGCCGCCGATACGAGCGACACCGTCAGGGCGACGCCGACGACGGTGGACGGGACCGCGCCGAAGCCCTGAGGCGGCACGCTGCGGCGCGTCGAGGCCGGTCGCGCCGTCGCCCGGTCCCCGCGCTCAGTGCAGCGTGGCGGCCGAGGTCGGCAGGGTGCGGGCCGGGCGAGCGCGGCGGACGATGTCGGCGAAGGTCGCGTAACGGCCCTCGGCGAGCCGGCTGCGGGGCAGGATGACGCCGGCGACGGGCGCCAGCCAGGGGAAGAACCGCGCCAGCAACGTCCTCGGCTGCTCACGCAGCAGCAGGGCGCCCTGCGCATCCAGGAATCCGTCCAGGGCCCGCGCCGCCTCCTCGCCGAAGATCCGCGACGGGACAGTGCCGGCCTTGACGACGAAGATCCACGGCGAGCGCGCGCCCGCGACGCCGCGCGCCAGTGCCCCGGGGAAATCCCGATCCTCGACGAGCTGGCAACCGGCTTCGTCGGCGATGCCGGCCACCGATCCGGCCTCGCCCACCTGCAGCAGCGTGACGTCCCGCACCACGCCCTCGACGGTGGCGGGCACGAGCGCGGCGAGCGTGCGCAGGAGAGCGCCGGCCCGGCCGGGGCCGTCGGCGCCGCCGGGTGAGGTGAAGACGAGCGTGGACAACATGCGACAACGGCTATCACAGCGCCGCCGCGCTGCCAAAGCGCCCCGCGCGGATCGCGTGGCGCCCGGCAGGCGACGTTACGGCAGGTTCACCGGCTGAGCTGGCGGCAGAGGCTCTCGAGTTCGTCGTGGGTCTCGTAGCGGATGCACACTTCGCCGCCCTGCCCGCGCGTTTCGATCTCGACTGCGAGGCCGAGCACGGCCGCGAGGCGCTTGGCGAGTTCGCGGGTGCTGTCGTGCCCCCGGCCACCCCCGTCCTTGCTCTTGCGGGACGGCGCGGGCTCGGTGGCTGGCGTGGGCTTCTGGCGCGCCTGGGCGAGCTTCTCGACCTCGCGCACGTTGAGGCCCCGGGCCACGATTCTGCGGGCCACGGGCTCCGGATCGTCGAAACCCAGCAGGGCGCGCGCATGGCCGGCCGAGATCGACCCGTCCACCACCATGGCCTCGACGCTGCCGGGCAGCTTCAGCAGCCGCAGCATGTTGGCGACATGGCTGCGGCTCTTGCCGATGATGCGGGCGAGATCGGTCTGCGAGTAGCCGAATTCGCGCGCCAGCCGGTCGTAGCCGCGCGCCTCCTCGATGGCGTTGAGGTCGGCGCGCTGGACGTTCTCGATGATGGCGAGTTCGAGCGCCTCCTTGTCGTCGACCTCGACGACGATCACGGGCACTTCGGCGAGGCCCGCGGCACCGGCGGCGCGCCAGCGTCGCTCGCCCGCGATGATCTCATATTCCCCCGTCCGCTCCGGCGCCGCCCGCACCACGATGGGCTGGATGATGCCCTTCTCGCGGATGGAGTTGCTGAGGTCCTGCAGGTCGTCGTCGAGGAAACTGCGGCGCGGGTTGTTGGGGTTCGGCCGCACGTCGGCGATGCGGACGCGCCGCCGGTCCCGCGTCTCGGGCGAGGGAGCCGTCGGCATCTGCGCCGATGAATCCGCGATCAGCGCCGCGAGGCCGCGGCCCAGGCGCGAGCGCCCCCCTTCCTCCGCCATGCCGATCCCCTTCACGCGGCCAGTTTCCTTTCGCGCTGGATGACCTCCGAGGCGAGCCGCAGGTAGGCCTGGCTGCCGGCGCATTTGAGGTCGTAGAGCAGCACGGGCTTGCCGTGCGACGGTGCTTCGGACACGCGCACGTTGCGGGGGATCACGGTCTCGTAGACCTTGTCGCCCATGATCTGGCGCACGTCCGCCACCACCTGGGTGGCGAGGTTGTTGCGCGGGTCGAACATGGTCAGGAGGATGCCGTGGATGGTCAGCGCGGGATTGAGGTTGGCCTTGACCTGCTCGACCGTGGCGAGGAGCTGCGACAGGCCTTCGAGAGCGAAGAACTCGCACTGGAGCGGGACGAGCACGCTCGAAGCGGCCGCCATGGCGTTGATGGTGAGGAGGTTCAGCGAGGGCGGGCAATCGACCAGCACGTAGCCGAAGCGCTGGCCGTCCGGCGTCGCGGCCAGGCGCCGCAGCGCGTCACGCAGCTTGAAGGCCCGGTCCTTGTGGGAGGCGATCTCGAGGTCGAGGCCGAGCAGGTCCATGGTGGACGGCGCGATCCACAGGTTCGGGACCGACGTGGGGCGGCAGGCTTCCGCGAGCGAATGGTCCCCGGTCAGCGCCCCATAGGTCGACACGGCGCGGTCCTTCCGCTGGACGCCGAGGCCTGTCGAAGCGTTGCCCTGCGGATCGAGGTCGACGAGGAGGACGCGTTCGCCCACGGCCGCGAGGGCGGTGCCGAGGTTGATGGCCGTCGTCGTCTTGCCCACGCCACCCTTCTGGTTCGCCAGGACCAGGACGCGTGCGGGAAGGTCGGTCATGGTTCGGACCCTTTCATGGGATCGGCCCGGTGCAGCAGCAGGATCCGGCCGTCGGGCGAGGTGACGCTTGGGAGCACGCGGGTGGTGTAATCCGGCCCGAGGGCGACCGCGTCCGCGATCTCGCCCTGGCTCTTCAGGAAGATCGCGGTCGTGCCGCCGTCGATGAGGATTCTGCCCATTTCGAGGAGGTCGGGCAAGGGCGCCAGGGCCCGTGCGGTGAGGACTTCGATGGAATTCAACCTCGGGAGGACGTCGGCGATGCGACCGTCGTGGACCGTTGCAGGCGCGTCACAGGCGCGGGCCACGTCGCGCAGGAAGGCGCACTTGCGGGAATTGGCTTCCACGAGATCGACATGGGCGCCGGGACGCCCGGCCAGCAGGATGGCGATGACGAGGCCCGGGAAGCCGGCGCCCGAGCCGATATCGGCCCAGCGCAGGGCATCCGGCCTCAGCGGCAGGATCTGCGCCGAATCGGCGAGGTGGCGTGTCCAGACCTCGGACAGCGTCGCGGGCGAAACGAGGTTCTTGATGCGCTGCCAGCGCGTGAGCAGCTCGACATAGACGGCGAAGCGCTCTTCCGTTTCACGTGAAACGGGTACGAGCGCCAGGGCGCGACGTCTGTCGTCGGAGAGGCTGGCCTGCAAATCTGTCGGTCCTTGGAGGAGGCTTGTCCGGCCGGGCTCCGGCGGCGGAGTTCAGGCGGCGGCGGTCGAGGGGTGCTTGCGCCGCGCCCGGGCGATGAGGACGGTGAGCGCGGCCGGCGTCATGCCCTCGATCCTCTGCGCCTGGCCCAGGGTCTCGGGCCGCACCGTGCCGAGCTTGTCGGCGAGCTCGCGCGACAGGCCGGGGAGGGCCCGGTAGTCGATATCCGTCGCCAGCTGCACGCCGTCCTCGTCGCGCGTCCGGGCGATCTCGGCCTCCTGACGGCCGAGATATACCGCATATTTCGCATCTGCCTCGACCTGCGCCATGACGGTGGGCGACACCTCGGCGAGCTCCGGCCAGAGGTCGCGCAGCGCCACGGCGTCGATGTCGGGATAGGACAGGAGCGCGAAGGCCGAGCGGCGCACGCCGTCCTGCGCCACGGCGATGCCGCGCATCGCGAGCTGCTGGGGCGTGGCGGCCAGCCGGTCGACGAGCGCCCGGGCCTGCGCCAGGGCATCGCGCCGTGCCGCAAAGGCGGCCGCCCGGCGCGGGCCGACACAGCCCCAGGCGAGGCCCAGCGGTGTCAGCCGCTGGTCGGCATTGTCGGCCCGCAGCGTCAGGCGATATTCGGCGCGCGAGGTGAACATGCGATAGGGCTCGGTGACGCCCCGCGTCACGAGGTCGTCGATCATCACCCCGATGTAGGAGTCCTGGCGCGAGAAGGCGAGGGAGGTTGCCCCGCCCGCCTTGCGGGCGGCATTCAGCCCCGCCACGAGGCCCTGGGCGGCGGCTTCCTCGTATCCGGTCGTGCCGTTGATCTGGCCCGCCAGGTAGAGGCCGGGGAGACGCTTGGTCTCGAGCGCCGGCGTCAGCTCGCGCGGATCGACGAAGTCATACTCGATCGCATAGCCGTGCTGGGTGATGACCGCGTCCTCGCAGCCCGGGATCGACCGGACGAGCCGCTCCTGCGTGTCGCGCGGCAGCGAGGTCGAGATGCCGTTGGGATAGAAGGTCGGATCGTCGAGGCCTTCCGGCTCGAGGAAGATCTGGTGGCTGTCCCGGTCGGCGAAGCGGGTGACCTTGTCTTCGATCGAGGGGCAGTAGCGCGGACCACGGCCGGTGATGGCGCCCGAGAAGAGCGGCGCGCGGGGCAGGTCGGCCCGGATGATGGCGTGGGTCTCGGCCGTGGTGCGGGTGATGAAGCAGTCGCGCTGCTCGGTGTCGATCCGGGTGGTCAGGCTGGAGAACGGCTCGGGTTCGGCATCGCCGGGCTGCCGCTCCAGCCGGTCGAGATGCAGGCTCCGTCCGTCGAGACGGGGCGGCGTACCGGTCTTGAGGCGGCCGAGGACGAAGCCGCGCGTTTCCAGCGCGGCCGCCAGGCCGTGGCTCGGTGCCTCGCCGATGCGGCCGGCCGGCACGCGCTCGTCGCCGATATGGATCAGTCCGCGCAGGAACGTCCCCGTGGTCAGGACGGCGGCCGCGCAGGAGAGGCGGCGCCCGTCCGCCAGCACGACGGCGGTGACGCGCTCCTCCGCGATGTCGAGACCGGCGGCCTCGCCTTCGACGAGGTGGAGGTTCGGCTGGGCGGCCAGTGCGGCCTGCATGGCCGAGCGGTAGAGCTTCCGGTCCGCCTGCGCCCGCGGCCCGCGCACGGCCGGGCCCTTGCGCCGGTTGAGCAGGCGGAACTGAATGCCGGCCTGGTCGGCGACCCGGCCCATCACGCCGTCGAGCGCGTCGATCTCGCGGACGAGATGACCCTTGCCGAGCCCCCCGATGGCGGGGTTGCACGACATGGTGCCGACCGTGGCGAGGCTCTGTGTGACGAGCGCGGTACGGGCGCCGAGGCGCGCGGCGGCGGCGGCGGCCTCGCAACCGGCGTGGCCGCCGCCGATCACGACGACGTCGAAGGACTGGGACATGGGTCTGCCGAGAAAAGCTGCCCCGCCTCTATAGGGGCAGAGGCGTGGCGGGGGAAGGGCCGCGGGCGGAAGGCGGGCCGGTTTCACGTGAAACACCGACGCCATGCTTCCCGCACGAAGCCGCGGCAGCGCTGCGCGCCCTGCCCGCGCCGGCGATCGTGGCTTTACTTGCCGATGCAGAACCGCGCGAAGATGGCCCCCAGCACCTCCTCGGTGCCGATCTGCCCGACGAGGCCGGCGAGCGCCGCGACGGCGCCGCGGAGGTCCTCGGCCACGAGTTCGAAGGCGCGGGCCTGGGGAGCCGCCTCGATCCGGGCGAGACAGGCCTGCGCGGCCTCGAGCGCCTGGCGATGTCGGAGCCGGGTCACGATGGCGCCCTCGCCGGGCTCCAGAGTGTCGGCGGCGAAGCGCGTCAAGGCCGAGAGAAGAGCGTCGAGGCCGGCTCCGGTCCGGGCCGAGACCGTGTGATCGCCCCCCGGCCCGGCCCCGAGATCGGCTTTGGTCGCGATGCGCCAGACTGGACCGGAGGTGCCGAGCTCCGGCGGTGGCTCGCCCGTGCGCCCGTCGTCGAGCAGCAGCACGAGGTCCGCCGAGGCGGCGCGGGCCCGGGCGCGGGCGATGCCTTCGCGCTCCACCTCGTCCGCCGTCTCGCGCAGGCCGGCGGTGTCGATGAGCTGGACGGGATAGCCGCCGAGGTCGAGGTCGGCCGTCAGGACGTCGCGCGTCGTCCCAGCGGCGGCCGACACGATGGCGACCTCGCGTCCCGCGAGCGCGTTAAGGAGGGTCGATTTGCCGGCATTGGGCGGCCCCACGATGGCGACCGCGAGTCCGTCGCGCAGGCGCTGCCCCTGCATCTCGCGCCGCGTCTCGGCCGCGATGAGGCGCGATACGCCGCCGACGAGCCCGTGGATCTCGGCCGCGCAGGACGTCGCGAGGTCGTCCTCCTCGGCGAAATCGATAGCGGCTTCCGCGAGGGCCAGCGCGGCGAGCAGGTCCTGGCGCAGGCCGTCGACCCAGCGTCCGAGCGCGCCGTCGAGCTGCCGCAGCGCCTGGCGGCGCTGGGCCTCCGTCTCGGCCTCGATGAGGTCGGCGAGGCCCTCGACGGCGCCGAGGTCCATCTTGCCGGCGAGGAAAGCCCGGCGGGTGAATTCGCCCGGTTCGGCCGGCCGGCAGCCCGGCACGGCCGCAAGGGCCTTGAGGACCGCCGCCACGACGGCGCGGCCGCCGTGCAGCTGGAGTTCGGCCGCATCCTCGCCCGTGAACGAGGCCGGCCCGGGAAACCACAGGACGAGGGCGCGGTCGAGCACCGCGCCGCCCTCGCGCAGGGTCGCCAGCGTGGCGACCCGGGGCAGGGGGATCCGTCCGGCCATCCGCGACAGCGCGTCGGCCGTCGCCGGGCCGGAGATGCGGACCACCGCCACCGCGGCCCGTCCCGTCCCGCTGGCCGGCGCGAAGATCGTGGTGCGGTTCGTCATGGCGCCATGGGTCCGGTCACCGCCATGCCGCTCCGCGCTCGGTGAGGGGAGACGGAGCGGCGCGGCGTCAGGTGTTCATCGAGTCGAAGAACGCCTGGTTGCCCTTCGGCGTCTCGCGCAGCTTGCCCATCAGGAACTCGATGCCGTCGACGGTGCCCATCGGGTTCAGGATGCGGCGCAGCACGTACATCTTCTTCAAGGTGTCCGAAGGCACCAGCAGCTCCTCCTTGCGGGTGCCGGACCGGGTAATGTCGAGCGCCGGGTAGACGCGCTTGTCCGCCACCTTGCGGTCGAGGATGATCTCGGAATTGCCGGTGCCCTTGAACTCTTCGAAGATCACCTCGTCCATGCGCGAGCCCGTGTCGATCAGCGCCGTCGCGATGATGGTGAGCGACCCACCGCCCTCGATGTTGCGGGCGGCGCCGAAGAAGCGCTTCGGGCGCTGGAGCGCGTTGGCGTCGACGCCGCCCGTCAGCACCTTGCCGGAGGACGGGACGGTGGTGTTGTAGGCGCGCCCCAGGCGAGTGATCGAATCGAGCAGGATCACGACGTCGCGGCGGTGCTCGACGAGGCGCTTGGCCTTCTCGATGACCATCTCGGCCACCTGCACGTGGCGGGTCGCCGGCTCGTCGAAGGTCGAGGAGACGACCTCACCCTTCACCGAGCGCTTCATGTCCGTGACCTCTTCGGGACGCTCGTCGATGAGCAGCACGATGAGATAGCATTCGGGGTGGTTGGCGGTGACCGATTGCGCGATGTTCTGCAGCAGCACGGTCTTGCCGGTGCGCGGCGGTGCCACGATGAGGGCGCGCTGGCCCTTGCCGATCGGCGCCACGACGTCGATCACCCGGGACGACATGTCCTTCTTGGAACTGTCCTCGATCTCGAGCTTCAGGCGCTCATCCGGATAGAGCGGCGTGAGGTTGTCGAAGTTGACCTTGTGGCGGACGTTCTCGGGGTCTTCGAAATTGATCGTCGAGACCTTCACGAGGCCGAAATAGCGCTCGCCCTCCTTGGGGCTGCGGATCTGGCCCTCGACCGTGTCGCCGGTGCGCAGGCCGAAGCGGCGGATCTGCGAGGGCGAGATGTAGATGTCGTCCGGCCCGGCGAGGTAGTTGGCGTCCGGCGAGCGCAGGTAGCCGAAGCCGTCCTGCAGGACCTCCACCACGCCCTGGCCGATGATGTCGATCTCCTTGGCGGCGAGCTCCTTCAGGATCGCGAACAGCAGTTCCTGCTTGCGCAGCAGCGACGCGTTCTCGACTTCATGCTCGTCCGCGAAGGCGAGCAGGTCCGTGGGCGACTTGGACTTGAGATCCTGGAGCTTGATCTCCGGCATGGGAAGGCGGTCCTCGGGGGCGGGCCGTGCGGGTGACGCCCGGTCCGGGCGTGTCGCATGCGGCGATGATGACGGGGGGAGGGTGGAGAGGGCGGTCGGGGCCGGGCGGTGACCCGCTCGGGACACCCGAGATGGAACCCGGGCGGGGCTCGCAAGGGGCGCCGGCGCCGCGCAGGGGGCGCCGGGCGATATCGCTGTCGCGGCGAAAGCCGCCGGGACGACCGGCGGCTCGCGCTTACTCGCCCGTCGTGACGGGCTGGCCGGAGGCGTCGGCAGAGGGCTCGGAAGCGTCCGCCGTCGCGGCGCGCGTGGTACGGCGGCGGCGGCGCGGGAACTTCGGGGCATCGTCGGCGCCGTCGCCCGGGAAGGCCGTCGCGGTCGCGAGGCTGGGTTCCGGCGCGGCCGAGATGGGCTCGACCGGCGCGACGCGGGTCGGTGTCGTGATGAAGGACGGCAGGCCCGGCGCGTCCTCGGCCGGCGCGACCCGCTCGGGGCGAAGCTCGCGGCGGGGTGCCGTCTCGGCACGCGCCGCCGCCGGGCTCGCGGCCTCGGGCTGGGCCGCGGCGCTCGCCACGGCGGGCTGCTCGCCCGCGGGCACCTGGGCCGGCTGTCCGCCGTCCGGCTGGCGCTCGGAAGGCTCGAAACGCGGCTGCTCGCCGCCGTAAGGGTCGCGCTGGGGATCGGCCGCGGCATCGCGGTAGCCCTGACTTCGATCCTGCCGCTCGTAGGGCTGGCCGTTGCGCTCGGCGCGCTCCTGGGCGAACCGTTCCCGCCGGCTCTGGCGGTCCTGGTAGGGCCGCTCCTGGCCGTTGCGGTCCTGCGAACCCTGGGCGCCCCGGTCCTGGGCATTGCGGTCCTGTCCGCCGCGATCCTGACGGTCCTCGGAAGAGGCTCCGTTGTCGCGGTAGGGGCGGCGGTTCAGGCCGTTCCGGTCCTGGCGCTGCTGGTAGTTGTTGCGGTCGCCATAGGCCGGGCGCTCGCCATTGGCCTGTCGGTCACCGTAGGGCTGGCGCTCGCCATAGGGCTGGCGGTCCCCGCCGGTGTTGCCCTGGCGCTCGCCATAGGGCTGCCGATCGCCGCCGTTATAGGGCTGGCGCTCGCCGTTATAGGGTTGCGACTGGGTTGGCGGAACATAGGGTGTCGCCGGCTGGGGCGAGGCGAACCGGTCCGGCAGGCCGCTGTCGTCGTCCTCGTCGCTCTCGACGTCGCCACCCTCCGGCTGCCGCCCGAAATTGGCCTGCGCCGCCTGAGCGGTCGCGATCAGACGGAAGTAGTGTTCGGCATGCTGCAGATAACTCTCCGCAGCGACCGGGTCACCGGAAGACTGAGCATCGCGGGCAAGCTGCAGATACTTCTCGGCGACATGATGCGCATTGCCACGAATCTTGACGTCCGGACCGTTGGATTCGTAGGAGCGGGTGAGAGGATTGGGACCCTTGCGATTGCCACCGCCGTTGTTGTTGGGGCGGCCGCGCATACGCTTGTTCTGACCTGGTCTCATCGATCGTCCTTGGGTGACATCAGGCCCATGACCGCGCGCAGGTCTGATCCTGCGTGGCATCCGCCAGCGGCGCCGTTGCTCTGTTGCTTTGCAGCCCGGTCCATTCCGTCTTCGGCTCCGCGCCCGGGCGGGTCGGTAAAAGCCAAGGTGGAAACATGCGAGATACCGTTGTGGAGTCTGCCGAGGGTGGCCCATGCCACCTAGGCCCCTGACCGTAGACGACCGATCACCAAGGGATCAAAGCCATCACGGAAAAGAAAGAGGCAGGGATGTGGGCTAAGCAGCGTCCACGCGGGGGTTCAATCCCGACTTCTGATTCTCACACTAGCCGATCTTAGGCCGCGCGCCAAGCCCTTTCGACGCGGCTCCGATGGAAAAGCGCCGCGATCGCTCAGGTTGTCCGGCCGACCCGGGTCGATCACGCGGTATCGGCGGCGGATTCGGCGTCGAGCATCAGGCGGGCCCGGGCCCGCAGCTTCTCGGTCTCGCTCTTCAGCTGGCCGCAGGCCGCCAGGATATCGCGCCCTCGCGGCGTGCGGACCGGGCTCGCGTAGCCGGCCTTGAACACGATGTCGGAGAAAGCCTCGATCGTGTCCCAGTCGGAACATTCGTAGCGGGTGCCCGGCCACGGGTTGAACGGGATGAGGTTGATCTTGGCCGGGATGCCCTTGAGCAGGCGCACGAGCTCGCGGGCGTCGCGCGGGGAGTCGTTGACGCCCTTCAGCATGACGTATTCGAAGGTGATGCGCCGCGCGTTCGAGACGCCCGGATAGGTCCGGCACGCCTCGAGCAGCTCGGCGATCGGGTATTTGCGGTTCAGCGGCACGAGTTCGTCGCGCAGCGGATCGCGCACCGCATGGAGCGAGATCGCCAGCATGGTGCCGACGTCGCGGCCCAGGGTCTCGATCTGCGGGACGACGCCGGAGGTCGAGACCGTGATGCGCCGCCGCGACAGCGACAGGCCGTCCCCGTCCGACATGACCGCGATCGCGTCGCGCACATGGTCGAGGTTATAGAGCGGCTCGCCCATGCCCATGAAGACGATGTTGGAGACTGCGCGCACGCCCTCGCCGGAGGGCACCAGCCCGTCCGTCGGCGGAGTCAGGCCGGGGAAGTCGCCGAGCCGGTCCCGTGCCACGAGGAGCTGCTGCACGATCTCGCGGGACGACAGGTTGCGCACGAGCCTCTGCGTCCCCGTATGGCAGAACGTGCAGGTCAGCGTGCAGCCGACCTGGCTCGACACGCAGAGCGTCCCGCGGTCGCGTTCCGGGATGTAGACGCATTCGATCTCGGCGCCGCGGTCGTGCGGGCCGGTAGGCGGCATGCGGATCAGCCACTTGCGGGTCCCGTCCACCGAGACCTGCTCGGCCGCGACCTCGGGGCGGTCGAGCGTATGGGCTGCGGCCAGCGCCGCCCGCAGCGGCTTGCCGAGGTTCAGCATGCTGTCGAAGCTGGTCGCGCCCTGGACGTAGATCCAATGCCAAAGCTGCGCGGCCCGCATCCGGATCTCGCGCTCGGGCAGCCCGAGGCCGCGCAGGGCTTCGGCGAGTTCGGTCCGGGTAAGGCCCGCCAGCGATGTCCTGGCGGGCGCGGCGTCGGCCACACCGGGGCGGAAAGGCGCGACGGCGTCGGGCAGGGGTGCGGAAAGGTCCAAGGGCTTGAACGCTCTTCTGGCGGCGCGGTGCGGGTTCGGCCGGTCGGGCAGGGGGCGGACGAGGTCCGCGACCGACGCACAGCGCGAAGCATCGGGTCGGCGACGGCGCTTATAACGTCGTGCCGCCCGCGGCACAACGCAAGGGGATGTGCCGGGTCGCCGGCACCGGCCAGGCCGGCTGCGCCGGCCTTACGCCGGGACGGCGAGGATCGTGAGGAGCGCGTCGGCGCCGGAGGCCAAGGCCTGGCGGGGCGTCTCCTCGACGGCGAGGTGCTCGACGACGCCGTCCGTCACCACCATGGCGTAGCGCTGCGAGCGTGTGCCGAAGCCCCGCGCGGTGCCGTCCATCTCGAGCCCGATGGCGCGGGCGAAGGTGCCGTTGCCGTCGGCCAGGAAGGTGATGCGGCCCTCGGGGTCGGCCGACGCCGCCCAGGCCCGCAGCACGAAGGCGTCGTTGACGGCCGTCACCGCGATCGCGTCGACGCCCCTGGCCAGGATCTCGTCCGCCTTCTCGACGAAGCCGGGCAGGTGGTTGCGGTCGCAGGTGGGCGTGAAGGCGCCCGGAACGCCCACCAGCACCACGCGCCGGCCGGCGAAGATCGCGCCCGTCGAGCGCGTGTCGAGGCCGTCCGCCGTGGTGACGAAGAAATCGACCTCCGGCAGGGGGTCGCCGGGTTGGATCGGCATGGGGCACTCCGGTTCGCAAGGAAGGCCTGGCAGGAAGGCCGGCCCGCGGATCATCATAGCACGGCCGCCGCGGCCCCGGCCCCGCGGGAGAGTGCCGGCAGACCCGGTCAGCGGCCGGGCGCCATGGCGTCCGGACGGGCCGGCACTTCGATCGCCCCCTCCGCCGTCACCAGCGTCAGGGTCACGGACGCCGGCAGCCCGTCGACCGCCGCGGGGTGGTCGAGGCGTTTCACGGGAAACACCACGGCGTCGGTCTCCGCCCGGCCCGGGCCGACGGCGAAGGCCCAGCCCTCCGGAGCCTCGACGAAGAGCGTCGGATCGGTCCCGGCCACCCGTGCCGTGAACCCTCCCGCGCCGTCCGGCGTGACGCTGCGGACCGCCGGCGCTCCGGCCCCCCCGAGCGCCGCCGGGCGCGGGACCGCGGCCAGCGCCTCGGCGACGCGGCCGGCCTCCGCCGACGGTTGGCCGTCGAGCGTCAGGCGCAGGTCGGCGTGGGCCGGGAGGCAGATGTCGTGGCAGGCCGCATAGTCCAGCGTCACGACGAGGCGCACCGGCTGCGCGGGGTCGGCCGGTTCCACCACGATCGGGAAGGTGACGTCGCCCTCGTAGCCGAAGGCCGCGGCCCCGGCCTCGTCGAGCCGCCGCGGCGCCGGGTAGCGGACGCTCGCGGCCTTGAGATTGGTCGAGCCCGCGAACGAGAAGGTCGGCGGCACGCCGGCATCGCCCGGGTCGCGCCAGTAGGTGATGAACCGGGGCTCGAGCCGGATCTCGACGCCCGCCACCGGGGCGCCGCCCACGTCGGCCCCCTCGATCAGCCGCGCCTGGGACTGGGCCGCCCGCGCCCAGGGCGACGCCTCGGCGGCGACGGCGGGCGTCGCGGCACCGAAGACCGCGGCGGCGAGGCCCGCGGCAAGACAGACGGCCGCAAGGGTCGCGACGGCGGCGCGCGGCAGGGACATGGAACGTGTCATCCCGCCACAGGTGGGGGGCCGGCCGCGTCGACGCCACTGTTTTGCGGCCTCCGCCATCACGATATCGACCCCCTGTCCTCTGCTGCCGTCCGCGGCTTGCCGTGGCGCCGACCCCCGACATAGGATCGTGCATGCGTACCGATCGGCAGCCCGAACCCGAACCCGAACAGCCGGCCTATTTCGACGGCCAACTCCTCGTCGCCATGCCGGGCATCGGCGACAACCGCTTCAACCGTGCCGTCATCTACCTCTGCGCTCATTCCGAACATGGCGCGATGGGCATCATCATCAATCATCCGGCCCGCAAGGTGAGTTTCACCGACCTGCTGGTCCAGCTCGACGTCATCGAGGCCGACGAGGCGATCCGGCTGCCGCCGCGGGCCGGCGGGGTCCCGGTCGTCAAGGGCGGCCCGGTCGATACGGGCCGGGGCTTCGTGCTGCATTCTTCCGATTATTACGTCGACAGCTCCACCATGCCGATCGCCGACGGCGTTTCGCTGACCGCGACGGTGGACGTGCTGCGGGCCATCGCCAAGGGCACGGGACCCGACCGCGCCATGCTGGCGCTCGGCTACGCGGGCTGGAAGGCGGGCCAGCTCGAACGGGAAGTCGACCACATGGGCTGGCTGCGCTGCCCGGCCGACGAGGCCATCATCTTCGATCCCGCGCTCGACACCAAATACGACCGCGCGCTGCGCAAGATCGGCATCGATCCCGGCAGCCTGTCGATCGAGGCCGGCCACGCCTGACGGGCGGGGCGGGAACACCCGATGGGTCACGCGGTTGGTGGCGCGACGCTCCAGGAGCTCGCCATGACCGAAGATCCGCTGAAGCTTTACCCCCGTCCTCCCTTCGACACGCCCGCCCAGGGCTTTCCCGGCAAGACCGGCCGCATGTCGCCCGAGCCCGACCACGGCGAGGAGAGCTACAAGGGCTCCGGCCGTCTCGCCGGCAAGGTCGCCATCGTGACGGGCGGCGACAGCGGCATCGGCCGCGCCGTCGCGATCGCCTTCGCGCGCGAGGGCGCCGACATCGCGCTGAGCTATCTCGACGAGACGCGGGACGCCAAGGCCGTCAAGGACTGGGTCGAGAAGGCCGGCCGCAAGTGCCTGCTCCTGCCGGGCGACATGTCCTCGGCCGCCCACTGCCGCGACATCGCCGAGACGACGGCCCGGTCCTTCGGCCGCATCGATATCCTGGTCAACAACGAGGCCTTCCAGCAGCCCAACGCGGGCCTCGAGCAGATCGAGGACGAGATCTTCGAGAAGCACTTCCGCGTGAACGTCTTCGCGCCCTTCTACCTGACCAAGGCGGCGCTGCGCCACATGGCGCCCGGCAGTTCCGTCGTCGTGACGTCGTCGGTCAATTCCAAGCACCCCATGCCGTCGCTCCTCGCCTATTCGGCGACCAAGGGCGCGCTCAGCAACATGGTGCTCGGCCTCGCCGGCCTGCTGGCCGACAAGGGGATCCGGGTGAACGGCGTCCTGCCGGGCCCGATCTGGACACCCTTCATCCCGGCCGGGATGGACCAGGAGTCGGTGCGAAATTTCGGCTCCCAGGTCCCCTATGGCCGGCCCGGCCAGCCGGCCGAACTCGCCTCGACCTATGTCATGCTGGCGTCCGACGAGAGCAGCTACACCTCCGGCGCGCTGGTGACGGTGGCGGGCGGCATGGTGGTGTTCTGACGCGCGCTGCGGCCGCGGAGGTCAGCCGGTGCCGATGTCCCCCAGCACGGCGCCCACCAGCGCCAGTGCCGCGACGGCGGCCGTGTCGGCCCGCAGGATGCGCGGGCCGAGCGACAGGCGCAGCGAGCGGGGCAGGGCCAGCAGGGCGGAGCGCTCCCCCGGGTCGAACCCGCCCTCGGGCCCGATGATCACCGCTGTCGGCCCCCGCGCCACGGCCCTCAGCGCCGTCAGCGGGTCGCTCACCTCGGCGTCCTCGTCGCAGAACACCATCAGCCGCTCGGCGTCCCAACCGGCCAGCAGCGCGTCGAAGCGGACCGGGGCCAGGACCTCGGGGACCGACAGGATGCCGCATTGTTCCGCGGCCTCGACCGCGTTGGCCCTCATGCGCTCCACATTGACGCGTGCCGCCTGCGTGCGCCGGGTGACGACGGGCTGCAGCAGGCCGGCGCCCATCTCGACGGCCTTCTGCACCATGTAGTCGAGCCGGGCGTGTTTCAGCGGCGCGAAACAGAGGTGCGGCCCCCCGGCCTCCGGCTGCGGGCGCGTGCGGGCCCTGGGCCGGAGCGCCGCCGTGGCCTTGCGGCCCTCGAGCTCGCATCGCCATTCCCCGTCCCGCCCGTTGAAGGCCAGCACCGCGTCGCCGTTGCCGAGCCGCAACACATGCAGCAAATAATGGCTCTGGTCCCGGCTCAACGGAACCAGGCCGCCGTCGGCGAGATCAGCGTCGACGTAGAGGCGCGGGGCGGAAAAGTCGTAGCGGGCCAAGGCGTTCTGCTCCTTGCGGGACCCCGGGGGCATCGTCGGCCTTCGCCGTCCCGGTGGCTTGTGTCAAGCTGTCCACGCCATGAAGATGCCGCTTTTGAAGGGCCTCCGTGGTGTGCCGGCCGACCCGGCCCCGCGGCAGCCGGACGCTCCGCCGCCCCACTCGAGAGTTACCGCATGATCGCTCGCCAGCCCCTGTCGCATCGCACCCGGGCCGCCCTGGCCGGCGTGGTGGCGGCGTCGCTGTTGGCCCCCGTCGCGGCGCGCGCCGACTGCAATGCCGACATGGGCGCCCTCGCGGCCAAACGCGCCACGATCAACGCCGTGCTGGAAAAGAACAAGAAGGAACACGCCGGCAAGATCGACCCGATCGCGGCCTGCCCGCAGCTGAAGGCGCTGGCGGCCGCCCAGGGCGCCATGGTCTCCTATATGACCAAGAACAAGGACTGGTGCGGCCTGCCGGACGACCTCGTCAACCAGAGCTCCAAGGCCCAGGCCCAGATCAGCGGCTTCGCCGCCAAGGCCTGCGGCATGGTGGCCAAGATCAAGCAGATGCAGGCCCAGCAGGCCACCATGGCCCAGCAGCAGCAGGCCGCCCAGGTGCCGCAGCTGAAGCTGCCCGCCGGACCGCTGTGACCGACGCGCTCGGCCGCTCCGACCCCTCTCACGATCTTCCGGACGCCGCGCTGCGCCGCTGGCCGGCGTCCGTCCGCCCCTATGCGCAGCTGGCCCGGATCGACCGGCCGATCGGCTGGCAACTCCTGCTCGCGCCCTGCTGGTGGGGCACGGCGCTGGTGGCCAATGCCGTCCATTCCGGCCCAAACCTCGTCCATCTGGCCTTGTTCACCGTCGGCGCCATCGTGATGCGCGGCGCCGGTTCGACCGGCAACGACATCGTCGACCGCGACCTCGACCGGTCCGTCGAGCGCACGCGCGGCCGCCCGCTGGCGAGCCGGCGCCTCGGCACCCGGCAGGCCCTCGCGTTCCTGGTCGCGCAGGCGCTGGTCGGGCTCGCCGTGCTGCTCTGCTTCAACGGCTTCACGGTGGCGCTCGGCATCGCGGCGCTGCTGCCGGTCGCCGTCTATCCTTTCATGAAGCGCATCACCAACTGGCCGCAGGCGGTGCTCGGCCTCGCCTTCGCCTGGGGCGCGCTGGTGGGCTGGTCCGGCACGGCGGGTGCGCTGGCCTGGCCGGCGGTGGCGCTCTACGCCGGCGCCATCCTGTGGACCATGGGCTACGACACGATCTACGCCCTCCAGGACGTCGCCGACGACGCCGTCGTGGGCATCGGCTCGACCGCCATCCGCTTCGGCCGGCACGTCCGCGGCGGCGTCGCGACGCTCTATGCGCTCGCGACGGTCGCCATCGGGGCTGCCCTGGCGGGGGTCGGCGTGGGCCCGCTCGCCTGGCTCGGCCTCGCCGGTTTCGCCGCCCATCTCGCCTGGCAGGTCCTGCGGATCCGCCCCCTCGACACGGACCGCGCCCTCGTGCTGTTCCGCTCGAACCGCGACGCGGGGCTGCTGCTCTTCGCCGGCCTCGCCCTCGAGGCCTGGCTGTCGGCCGCGGCGGGGTGACGGCCGCGGCCCCGTTTCCCGTGAAACAGCCTGTTCAGCCGGCCCGGCCGCGGTAGAGCACGGCGACGTGGCGGATCGCGGCTGCCAGGGCCTCGGCGGCGGGCGTCAGGGGAACGCCGACCCGGCTCGTCAGGCCCACCGGCCCCAGCGTGTCGCGCGTGTCGACCGGCAGCAGGGCCAAGGCACCGGCTTCGACGTCCTGGGCCACGACGCCTTCGGAGATGATCCAGACCGCGTCGGTCGTGGCGACCGTGCTGCGGCCGAAAGCCGTCGAGACCGTCTCGACCGCGTCGTCGGGCGGCGATACGCCCAGCGACAGCAGCAGGCGGTCGACGACCGGACGGATGATCGAGCCGGGCGGCGGGAGCAGCATGGAGCAGGCGGCGAGCCGGTCCGGCGGCAGCCTGCGGCCGGCCGAGCAGCGGGTGCCCGATCCGCACGGCCAGGACCACCGCCTCCGAGTAGAGGTGCTCGAAGGCGAGCCCCGCCATGCGTTCGGGCTCGCCCATGCGCCCCACCACGAGGTCGAGGTCGCCGAGCCGGAGCTGAGCCTGGAGGTGGTCGTTGGGACCCGTGACGACCCGGGCCCGTGCCGACAGGCCCTGCCGGCGGAAGGCCTCGACGGCGGCCGGCAGGATCCGGGCCGAGACGGTCGGCAGCGCCCCGACCGTCACCGTCACGATCTCGGGACCGCGCGCGCGCCTCACGGCCTCGATCCCCTGGTGCAGCGCGCCGACCGAGGTCGTGGCATAGCGCAGAAAGGTCTGCCCGAAGCCCGTCAGGCGGAACGGTCCCGGGCCGCGCTCGATCAGCGCCAGGCCGAGCAGGTCTTCGAGCTCCCGGATGGTCTTCGACACCGCGGGCTGGGACACGTTGAGCGCGCCGGCGGCCCGGGCGAAGCCGGCGCATCGCGCGACTTCGAGGAAGGTCGCGACATGGCGCAACTTGATGGCGGGGTCGATCACGGCTGTCCTCTATAGCGTGTCCGCCGCCGTCGAGGGTCGGCGCTCCATAACCTGACGGTTATCGTCCTGCACCGAAATCTCATTTTACAGTTGCTCCGCCGGGGCGCTAACGTCCCCCAAAAGGGCCCGCGCGGCGCGGGGTAGGGGAGCGGGGCCGGATGGGCGATCCAGGTCGAGGCAGGACGAGACGCCAGGTCGCCGTGATCGGCGCCGGACCGGCCGGGATGCTGCTGGGCCACATGCTGCGCCAGCATGGGATCGATGTCGTGATCATCGAGCGCCGCGACCGCGCCTATGTCGAGGGCCGCGTCCGGGCGGGCGTTCTCGAGCAGGGCACCGTGGCCCTGATGGCGCGGCTCGGCCTCGATCGCCGCCTGCGCCGCGAGGGCCTGGTCCATCGCGGCACCAAGCTGTCGGTCGACGGCGAGACCTTCCGGATCGACTTCGCCGACCTGACCGGGGGCGCGACCGTGACGGTCTACGGCCAGCAGGAGGTGATGAAGGACCTCTTCGACGCGGCCGAGACGCGCGGCCTCGACGTCGTCTTCGACGCGGAGGAGGTGATGCTCGAGGACCTCGACACCGAGCGGCCGCGTGTCCGCTACCGGCGCCACGGCGAAGCCCATGTCGTCGATTGCGACATCGTGGCGGGCTGCGACGGCTTCCACGGCGTCAGCCGGGCCGCGATCCCGGCCGGCGTCGCGCGCACCTTCGAGCGCGTCTACGCCTTCGGCTGGCTCGGCATCCTGGCGGACGTGCCGCCGGCCGACCACGAGCTGATCTATTGCTCGCACGAGCGGGGTTTCGCGCTCGCCTCCATGCGGTCCGCGACGCGCAGCCGCTACTACCTCCAATGCGCGGCGGACGAGCGTGTCGAGGATTGGCCGGACGGCCGCTTCTGGGAAGAGCTGTGCCGGCGCCTCGGCCCCGAGGTCGCCGCGCGCGTGACGCCGGGGCCCTCCTTCGAGAAGACCGTGGCGCCGCTGCGCAGCTTCGTGGCCGAGCCGATGCGCCACGGCCGCCTGTTCCTGGCCGGCGACGCCGCCCATATCGTGCCGCCCACGGGCGCCAAGGGCATGAACCTCGCGGTCTCGGACGTCGCCATGCTGGGCGAGGCGCTGATCGACTTCTTCGAGGAGGGCTCGAGCGCCGGCATCGACGGCTATTCGGCCCGTGCGCTCGCCCGGGTGTGGAAGGCCGAGCGCTTCTCCTGGTGGTTCACCGGCCTGATGCACCGCTTCCCCGGCACCGACGCCTTCGCGCGGCGCATGCAGGTGGCCGAACTCGACTACATCCGCGGCTCCCGCGCCGCCCAGACGACGCTCGCCGAAAACTACGTCGGGCTGCCCCTCGCCCCCTCGCCCTCGCACAGCGACCTCGCCCGATGAGCGCCATCCGCACCGGACACGCAGAAACCGTCGAGATCGGGCGGCTGCTCGACACCGGCCCCTGGACCGCCATGCAGAAGGGCGTCGTGGTGATCGCCGCGCTGGCGGTGCTGCTCGACGGCTTCGACAGCCAGCTCATCTCCTTCGCCATCCCGGTGCTGATCAAGGAATGGGGGGTGACGCGCGCCGCCTTCGCGCCCGTGGTGGCGGCCGGGCTGATCGGCATGAGCCTCGGCAGCGCCTGCGCGGGCTACATCGGGGACCGGTTCGGCCGGCGGTCCGCCATCCTGGGCTCGGTGCTGCTCTTCGGCCTCGCCACCTGCCTCATCGGCCTCGCCCCCAACCTCCTCGGCATCGGCATCCTGCGCTTCCTCGCCGGCCTCGGCATCGGGGGCGCGCTGCCGACCTCCACCACCATGACGGCTGAATATACCCCGGCCCGGCGGCGGACCCTGATGGTGACCGCCACCATCGTGTGCGTGCCGCTCGGCGGCATGGTGGCGGGGCTCTATGCCGGCGCGGTGCTGCCCGCCTTCGGGTGGCGGGCGCTGTTCCTCATCGGCGGCGCCCTGCCGCTGCTCCTGTCGATGCTGCTCTTCGCCGTCCTGCCCGAGTCGCCCCGCTACCTCGCACGCCGCCAGGACCGCTGGCCGGACCTCGTGCGGCTCCTCGGCCGCATGGGGCGGGCCCTGCCGGCCGGCTCGGCCTTCACCGACAGCAGCGACCTCGCGGCGACGCGGCGGCCGAGCCTCGGCGAACTCTTCGCCGCCGGCCGGGCGCGCGACACCGTGGCGCTCTGGGGCGCCTTCTTCCTCTGCCTGCTCGCCGTCTACAGCGCCTTCGGCTGGCTCCCCACGATGCTGTCGGCCCAGGGCCTCAACGTCGCCATGGCGGGAGCGGGGCTGACCGCCTACAACCTCGGCGGTGCCCTCGGGTCGCTGGCCTGCGCCGGCGCCATCACCCGGCTCGGCTCGCTGCGGCCGCTCGTGGTCTGCGCGATTCTGGCCTCGGTCAGCGCCTTCGCGCTCGATTTCATCGACATCGGCAACACGCTCGTGCTGATCCTTGGCCTCGGCGCGCATGGCTTCTTCGTCAACGCCGTCCAGTCCACGCTCTACGCCGTCGCCGCCTACGTGTATCCGACCGCCATCCGGGCGACCGGCACCGCCTTCGCGCTGTCGTTCGGCCGGCTCGGCGCGGTGCTGAGCGCCGTCGTGGGGGCGACCTTCATCTCCGCCGCGGGCCCGGGCAGCTACCTCGACGTCCTGGGTTTCGCGATGCTGGGCACCGCGCTGTTCCTGCTGCTGCTGCGCCACCACATCCCGCCGGCCGGCGTTGCCGATGCGGCGGCGACGCGTCCCGCCTGAACGCCCGGCCCCCCGACCGTCACAGGAGCAACACCCCATGATCTTCGTCGAGAGCGGTGATGCCGTCCTTCACGCCGAGCTGATCGGCGACCCCGAGGAGCAGCCCGTGCTGTGCTTCTCCAACTCGCTCGGCACGGACTTCCGCATCTGGGACCAGGTGGCGGCCCGGTTCGCCGAGGACTATTGCCTGATGCTCTACGACAAGCGCGGCCACGGTCTTTCGGACCTCGGGACCGGGCCGGTCACCATCGACCGTCACGTCGACGATCTCCTGGCGGTGGCCGACCATTTCGGCGTCGCCCGCTTCGGCCTCGTGGGCCTGTCGATCGGCGGCCTCATCGGCCAGCGGCTCGCCATCCGGGCACCGGAGCGCCTGGCCGCGCTGGTGCTCTGCGATACCGCGCCCAGGATCGGCGATGCCGACGGCTGGAACGAGCGGATCGCCGCCGTCGAGCGCGGCGGGCTCGAGGCGATCGGCGACGCCGTCATGGAGCGCTGGTTCACCGAAGCCTACCGCCGGCAGTCGCCCCAGCCGGTGCGCGTGTGGCGCAACATGATGACGCGCCAGTCGGCGAGGGGCTATGCCGCCTCCTGTGCGGCGATCCGCGACGCGGACCTGACGGCCGACGCCGCCAGGATCACGGTGCCGACGCTGGTCGTCGTGGGCGAGGACGACCGCTCGACGCCGCCCGACCTCGTGCGCGCCATGGCGGAGGCGATCCCCGGGGCCGGCTTCGCCGCCATCCCGCAGGCCGGACACCTGCCCTGCATCGAGCAGCCCGAGGCCCTGGCCGGCGTCATCGCGGATTTCCTCGACCAGGTGACCGACGATGACTGAGGACACGCGCTACGAGGCGGGCCTCGCGGTCCGCCGCGCCGTGCTGGGCGAGGCCCATGTCGCCCGCGCCTCGGCCGACGTCACCGCCTTCGACGCCGATTTCCAGCGATTCATCACCGAGGGGGCCTGGGGGTCCGTGTGGTCCCGCCCGCATTTCACCCGGCGCGAGCGCTCCATCGTCACGCTGGCGCTCTTGGCGGCGCTCGGCCACCACGAGGAACTGGCGCTCCATGTGCGGGCCACGGCCAGGACCGGCGCCGGAGCGGACGACATCGCCGAGGCCATGCTCCACGTCGCCGTCTATGCCGGCGTCCCGGCCGCCAACAGTGCCGTGCGGGTCATCAAGCAGACCTTCGCCGCCATGGCGGCGGAGAGCGCCGGGCCCGGACCGACCGAGCGGGAGGGTTGAAGCCATGTCCGACCACAAGGGCAGCTATTTCCAGCGGGACCGGGACTGGCACCCGCCCGCCTTCACGCCGCACTACAAGACATCGGTGCTGCGGGCGCCGCGCCAGGCGCTGCTGTCGCTCGACAACACGATCTCGGAGATGACCGGCCCGGTCTTCGGCCACGCCATGCTGGGCCCGCGCGACGACGACCTCATCACCAACTGGGCCAAGACCGGCGACGCCATCGGCCAGCGCATCGTGGTCCACGGCCGCGTGCTCGACGAGAACGGCCGCGGCCTTCCGGGCGTGCTGCTCGAAGTCTGGCAGGCCAATGCGGGCGGCCGCTACCGCCACCACAAGGAGACCTACCACGCCGCGCTCGACCCGAACTTCGGCGGCTGCGGGCGCGTCATCACGGCGGAGGACGGCTCCTATCGGTTCCGCACCGTGAAGCCGGGCGCCTATCCCTGGCCGAACCGCGTCAACGACTGGCGGCCGGCGCATATCCATGTCTCGGTGTTCGGCCACGCCTTCGCGCAGCGGCTGGTGACGCAGATGTATTTCGAGGGCGACCCGATGATCTGGCAATGCCCGATCGTCGGCACCATCCCGGACAAGCGCGCCATCGAACAGCTCATCGCAGCGCTGGACCGGCAGAACACCACCCACATGGACGCGCTGGCCTACAGGTTCGACATCGTGCTGCGCGGGCGGCGCTCGACGCTGTTCGAGAACCGCCGGGAGGGCAATTGATGGTCCAGCGCCACGACGAGCTGAAGGAGACCCCGTCCCAGACGGCGGGCCCCTACGTGCACATCGGCACAAACCCCAACTGGGTCGAGATCACCGGCGTGTGGGACGGCGACCTCGGCCTCGTGCTGGTGGGGCCGGAGACCCGGGGCGAGCGGATCGTCGTCAAGGGCCGCATCTTCGACGGGCTCGGCAAGCCGCTCAACGACGCGCTGGTCGAGATCTGGCAGGCCGATGCCGCCGGGCTCTACAACAGCCCGGAAGAGAAGCGGGGCCGCGCCGACCCGACCTTCGCGGGCTGGGGCCGCCAGCCGACGCACCGCGACACGGGCGAGTTCCGCTTCGAGACCATCAAGCCCGGACGGGTGCCCTACGTCGACGGCCGGCCGATGGCGCCGCATATCACCGTCTACATCGTGGCGCGCGGGATCAACATCGGGCTGCATACCCGCCTCTACTTCGGCGACGAGGCCGAGGCCAACGCGCAATGCCCGGTGCTCGCCCGCATCGAGCATCCCGCGCGGGTGCAGACGCTGATCGCGCCGCGGCACGAGGAGGACGGCCTGCCGGTCTACACGTTCGACGTCCACCTCCAGGGTCACCGCGAAACGGTGTTCTTCGATGTGTGACGAGGGGGCCGGCGCCCGGTCCCGCCCGGCGCAGGACGACCGGGGGACGCCGACGACGCTTCTGTCCGCGCTCGCGGGCGACGCCGAGACCGAGGCGCTGTTCACCGACGCCGCCGATCTCGCCGCCATGCTGCGCGTCGAGGCCGCCCTGGCCGAGGCGGAAGGTGCCGCGGGGCTGATCCCGCCCGAGGCCGCCGCCCGCATCGCCGACGTCTGCAGCGACTTCGCTCCGGACTGGCCGGCCCTGCGGGCCGGCATGGCGCGGGACGGCGTCGTGGTGCCGGAGCTCGTGCGGCAGCTGCGCGCCGCCGTGGGATCCCCCCATGCCGCGAGCCTGCACCGGGGCGCCACCAGCCAGGACGTGATCGACACGAGCCTCGTCCTGCGCCTCGCGTCGGTGCTCGACCTCTTCGACGCGCGCCTCGACGCGCTCGACCTCGCCCTCGCCACCCTCTCGGCCCGGGACGGGAGCGCTCCGCTGATGGCCCAGACCCGCATGCAGCGCGCGCTGCCCTTCACGGCCGCCGACAAGCTCGACACCTGGCGGGGCCCGCTGGCGCGCCACCGCGCGCGCCTCGCCGAGCTCCGCCCGCGCCTGCTGCGGCTCCAGCTCGGCGGGCCGGTCGGCACGCGGGCCGAACTCGGCCCCCGGGCGGCCGCCGTTGCGACCGAGATGGCGGACCGTCTCGGCCTCGCCGATGCGCCGCCCTGGCACGCGCAGCGCGACGCGATCGCCGAGTTCGGTGCCTGGCTGGCCCTGGTGGCCGGCTCGCTCGGCAAGATCGGGCAGGACGTCGCCCTGATGGTGCAGAACGAGGTCGCGACCGCGACCCTGGCGGGCGGCGGCACCTCCTCGGCCATGGCGCACAAGTCGAACCCCGTCCCGGCGGAACTGCTCGTGGCGCTGGCGCGCTTCTCCGCCGGCCTCGCCGGGACGCTCAGCGGCGCTCTGGTGCACGAGAACGAGCGCTCCGGCGCCGCCTGGACGCTGGAATGGCTCGTCCTGCCCCGTCTCACGGTCGCGGTGGGAGCGGCGCTCGTGACCGCGCTCTCGCTCGTCGACCGCCTGTCCTTCCCGTCCGCGCCGCACTGAACGCAAGGAAACGCCCGCCATGCCGTCGTCTCCCGTCATCATCGCCGTCGCCATCACGGGCTCGGTTCCGCGCAAGGCGGACAACCCCGCCCTGCCGGTGACCCCGGCCGAGCAGATCGAATCGACCCATGAAGCCTTCGAGGCCGGCGCCACGCTGGTCCACATCCACGTTCGTGCCCCGGACGAGACGCCCTCCTCGGACCCGGACCTGTTCCGCCAGGTGCAGGAGGGCGTGCGCCGGCACTGCCCCGGCATGATCGTCCAGTTCTCGACCGGCGGGCGGGGCCGCACCCCGGCGCAGCGGTCGGCGGCGCTGGAGTTCCGGCCCGACATGGCGTCGCTGTCCACCGGCTCGGTCAACTTCCCCTCGATCGTCTACGAGAACCAGCCGCCGCTCGTCGACGAACTCGCCGCCAAGATGAAGCAGTTCGGGGTGAAGCCCGAGATCGAGGTCTTCGACCTGTCCCACATCCATGGCGCCAAGCGCCTCGTCGACGCAGGCCTGATGGACCGGCACGCCCACCTGCAGTTCGTCATGGGCGTCAAGAACGCCATGCCGGCGATCGAGCGGCTGCTCAAGGTGCTGGTCGAGGAGGCCCGGACGGCGCTGCCCGACATGACCTGGACGGCCGCCGGCATCGGCCGCCACCAGAGCGAGGTCGCCGATTGGGCGCTCGCCCTCGGCGGCCATATCCGCACGGGGCTCGAGGACAACATCCGCATCACCCGGGATCGGCTCGCCTCCGGCAATGCCGAACTCGTCCGGATCGCGGCGGAGCTCGTCGCCAAGCACGGCCGCAGCGTCGCCACGCCGGCCGACGCGCGGGCCATGCTGCGGCTGCCGGCGGCCTGAGGCGCGGCATCGGGTCCCTCGGCGGGCCTTTCCGGCGCCGTTCCGTCGGGCCTCGTCGTGCCTTCGAGACTTCCGAGCGACATCAATCCCCAGCTTAAGGTCGCGGCCGAGGAACGCCGAGGCCTCTACGCGCATTCGCATTGCGCTGGGACGGGTCTATCGGCGATTGTCGCCGAGCGCGTCCCAACACGAAGCTCTGGGGTTAAGACCTGTTCCGGTTCAGCGGCGCGGGTTCGAGGATCACACCGGAACAGCAGGAGACACCAAGATGGCGACCAAGAAGGCGACAAGCGCAGCAGCCGAGAAGCCCGCTCCCAAGGGCAAGACCCAGACGGTCACCGAGGAGGAGCGCGTGCCGAAGGGCGCCACCGCCAAGAAGAGCACCGGCAAGGCTCCGAAGGACGGTGACGTGCATGCCGCGGACGCCAAGACATCCACCAAGGGGCCCAGCAAGGCGCTCGGCAAGCCGGTGACGCCCTCGAAGGACCTCGCCGCGATCGTGGGCGCCGAGCCGCTGCCCCGCACCGCCGTGGTCAGCAAAATGTGGGACTACATCCGCAAGCACGACCTGCAGAACCCCAAGGACAAGCGCGAGATCCTCGCCGACGACAAGCTGAAGGTCATCTTCGGCAAGGACAAGGCGACGATGTTCGAGCTGAACAAGCTCCTCTCCTCCCACCTCGTCTGAGCGGGGCCGCCGGCCGGATCCGGCGGGCGGCGGGCCGGGCCGTGGACACGATGGCGGTTGATCCGGCCGTCGCCGCGGCCTAGACCCGCGGCAACGTCCCAGGGTCCTGTCATGTCGCCACCTCTCCACGGCATCCGCGTCCTCGAGCTCGCCCGTATCCTGGCCGGGCCGTGGTGCGGGCAGTTGCTGGCCGACCTCGGTGCCGACGTGGTCAAGGTGGAACGTGCCGGGGCGGGGGACGACACGCGCCAGTGGGGTCCGCCCTTCATCCCGGCCCGGGACGGATCGGACCTCGGCGCGGCCTACTTCCACAGCTGCAACCGCGGCAAGCGCGGCATCGCGGTGGATTTCGATACGGCCGAGGGCCGGGCCCTGGTGCGCCGGCTGGCGCTCCACGCCGATGTCGTGATCGAGAACTTCAAGGTCGGCGGCCTGAAGCGCCACGGGCTCGACGCCGAGTCGCTGCGGGCCATCAATCCCCGCCTCGTCGTCTGCTCCATCTCGGGCTTCGGCCAGGACGGGCCCTACGCGGCCCGGGCCGGCTACGACTTCCTGATCCAGGGCATGGGCGGCGCCATGTCGATCACCGGCCAGCCGGACGGGCCGCCCACCAAGTCCGGCATGGCCATCGCCGACCTGTTCACCGGGCTCTACGCCGCCAACGCCATCCAGGCGGCCCTGATCCGCCGCGCCGCGACGGGCGAGGGGGCCTGGATCGACTGCGCCCTGCTGGATGCCCAGGTGGCGATGCTGAGCTCGCAGGCCCTGAACGTGCTGGCCTCGGGCCGGGACGCGCGCCGCCTCGGCAATGCCCATCCCAACATCGTCCCCTACGACGTCTTCCCGGTGGCGGACGGCCACGTGATCATCGCCACCGGCAACGACGGGCAGTTCCGCAAATTGTGCGAGATCCTGGGCGAGCCGGACCTCGCCGCCCATCCCGACTACCGCGACAACCGCGGCCGCGTGGCGCACCGCGAGGCCCTGACGGCGGCGCTCCACGCCCTGACGTCGCGCCGGCCCCGGGAAGACCTGCTGGGGGCGCTCGCCGCCGCCCATGTGCCGGCCGGACCCATCAACAGCGTGGCCGAGGTCTTCGCCGATCCCCAGGTCGTGGCGCGCGGCATGGCGCTGTCGCTCGACAACCCGGCCGCGGCGGCGGGCACGACGCCGGGGGTGCGCTCCCCCATCCTGGTCGACGGCGTGGCCCAGGCGAGCCCGCGGCCCGCCCCGGCGCTGGCGCAGCACCAGGCCGAGGTCCTCGCCGATCCCGCCTGGGGCGGCACCGGGCGGGACGTCGCGGCATGACCGGCGCGACGGCGGCCCGCACCGGCGGGCAGATCCTGGTCGACGGGCTCGTGGCGCAGGGGATCGACCACGTCTTCTGCGTTCCGGGCGAGAGCTACCTCGCGGTGCTGGACGCGCTGCACGACGCGCCGATCGCCCTCACGGTGTGCCGGCACGAGGCCGGGGCCGCCATGATGGCGGACGCCGTCGCGCGCCTGAGCGACCGCCCCGGAATCTGCATGGTGACGCGCGGACCCGGCGCCAGCAACGCCATGGCGGGCCTGCATGTGGCCGAACACGATTCGGTGCCGCTGATCCTCTTCGTCGGCCAGGTCGAGCGCGGCATGAGGGGCCGCGGCGCCTTCCAGGAGATGGACTATCGCGCGGTGTTCGGCTCGGTCGCCAAATGGGTGGTCGAGGTCGACGATCCGGCCCGGATGCCCGAAATCCTGTCCCGCGCCTTCCACGTGGCCCTGCAGGGCCGCCCCGGTCCCGTCGTGGTGGCGCTGCCCGAGGATGTGCTCGTCGAGACCGCCACGGTCGCGGACGCGCCGCGCGTCGTGCCCGCGCTGCCCTGGCCGGGCCTGCCCCAGATGGCGGAGTTGCAGAAGCTGCTCTGGGCCGCCGAGCGGCCCCTCGCCGTGCTGGGCGGCGGCGGCTGGACCGCGACGGCCCGCGCCGCGGTGACGCGCTTCGCCGAGCGCTTCGCGCTCCCGGTCGCGACCTCGTTCCGGCGGGCGGGGCTCTTCGACGCCACCCACCCGAACTACGCCGGCGAGATCGGCATCGGCCCCAACCCCAAGCTGCGCGACCGGATCGCGGGCGCCGACCTCCTGCTTCTCCTGGGCGCCCGCATGAGCGAGATGCCCTCGCAGGCCTATACGCTGCTCGACGTGCCGGTGCCCCGCCAGGCGCTGGTCCACGTCCATGCGGACCCGGCCGAGATCGGCCGCGTCTACCATCCGGTGCTCGGCATCAACGCGGCACCCCGCACCTTCGCGGCCTCGCTCGAGGCGGTGCAGCCGCCCCAGGAGATCCGCTGGGCCGGGAGCGCCGCCGAGGCCCGCGCCGATTACCTCGCCTGGAGCGAGCCGGGGCCGCGCCCGGCCGGCGCGTCGGGCGCCGACATGGGGCAGGTGGTGCGCTGGCTGCGCGAGCGGTTGCCGGCCGACGCCATCGTGGCCAACGGCGCCGGCAACTATGCCATCTGGCCGGGACGGTTCCACCGGTTCCGCGACTTCGCCACGCAGCTCGCCCCGACCTCGGGCTCCATGGGATACGGCGTGCCGGCCGCGATCGGCGCCAAGCGCCTGGCCCCGCACCGCACCGTGGTGGCCTTCGCGGGCGACGGCTGCTTCCTGATGACGGGGCAGGACTTCGCCACCGCCGTGCAATACGGTCTCGCCGTGGTGGTGATCGTGGTGGACAACGGCATGTACGGCACGATCCGCATGCACCAGGAGCGTCACTATCCCGGCCGGGTCTCCGGCACGGCGCTGCGCAACCCGGACTTCGCCGCCTATGCCCGCGCCTTCGGCGGCCACGGCGAGACCGTGACGCGGACGGAGGACTTCGCCCCCGCTTTCGAGCGGGCGCTCGCCTCCGGCCTCCCGGCGATCCTCCACGTCACCGTCGATCCCGACGTGATCACCCCGGCGGCCACGCTGAGCGGTCTGCGCAACCGGACCGGCTGACCGGGCGCCGGGCGGTGCCTGGACGGCGCGCCGGCCGTGCGGCATGGTCCGGTCGGTACACCCGGAGTGCCGCGGAGGTCTTCCCATGCCGATCGACTGGGGGCACGTCTGGCCGACGATGCTGGCGGCGTTCCTGGCCTCGCTCGTCGAGTTCGTCGAAGCGCTGACCGTGGTGCTGGCGGTCGGTACCGTCCGCGGCTGGCGCGGCGCCCTCGCGGGGAGCGGCGCCGCGCTCGTCGTGCTGCTCGGCATCGTGGCGGCCCTGGGACCCGCGCTGACCCGGATCCCGCTCGGCGTGGTGCAGCTCGTCGTCGGGATCCTGCTGCTCCTCTTCGGCCTCCGCTGGCTGCGCAAGGCCATCCTCCGCTCGGCCGGCGTCCTCCCGCTGCACGACGAGGCCGCCACCTTCACGCGGCAGAGCGAGGCGCTCCGTCGCCACGCGTCGGCCGGGCCGGGCCTCGACAGGGTGGCGGTGGCGACCGCCTTCCAGATCACCATGCTGGAAGGGCTGGAGGTGGTGTTCATCGTCGTCGCGGTCGGGGCGGGAGGCGCCGGCCTCCTGGTCCCGGCGAGCCTCGGTGCGCTCGCCGCGCTGGCCCTGGTCGTCGTCCTCGGCGCGGTCCTCCACCGCCCGCTCTCGGCCGTGCCGGAGAACATGCTGAAGTTCGGCGTGGGTGTCCTGCTATCGGCGTTCGGGACGTTCTGGGTCGGGGAGGGGGCGGGACTGGGCTGGCCCGGGGCCGACTGGTCGCTCCCCGCCCTCTGCATCGTCTACCTGGCGGTCGCGCTCGCCACCGTCCAGCTGTGTCGCACGGCTCCGGGCCGGTCGAGAGCCTGAGGCGGGCCGATGGCGATGCTCAGAACCGCCCTGCGGGAGATCCTGTCGCTGTTCGTCGACGACGGCGCCTTCGCGGTCGCCATCCTGGCGTGGTCCGCCCTGGCGTGGCTGGCACTGTCGCGCCTGCCGGGCGCCGCCGACTGGGGCGGGATCGTCTACGTGCTGGGCCTGTCGACCATCCTGGTCTGGGCCGCGTGGCGCCGGGCGCGCCGCTGAGCGGCATCGGCGACGCGATCTCCGGCCGGGCGCACCTATGCCGATCCGCCGCGCTCCGTCGAAGATCAGTAACGAATCTTACGGCCTCGTAATATCGATGAATATCGGAGTGAGATCGGGTCGGCCGCTCCGGAACACTGCAGAAAACCTGAGCCGATCGGCGCAACTTAACCGGCGGTTAGTTCGCTTCGGCGTAACGATACTCGGGTTCAGGAGATCCGTATGTCAATCACAGTGAACCCGTCGACGTCGTCCCCCGCCCAGGCCCAGGCGCTCGCCGCGGCCTCCCAGGCCCGCGCGGCCGCCGCTCCCGCACCGGCGGCGCCGGCCGCGCCGGCCCGGTCCGCCGACGGCGACTTCAAGGTGCGCAGCGCCGCGACCGCGCAGACCAAGGATGCTGACGGCGACTACAAGCCTGCCGGCAGCGTCGCCGCGGCGACGAGTTCCAGCGCCGTGATGGCCGTCGTCACCTCGCTCACCAAGGGGGGCTGACAGCCGCCGTCGACACCGTGCCGGTCGCCGTGGGTCCGGTCCGCGCGCCCGGGATCGGTGCGGCGCCCCCACCGCGAGGGTGCCGCACCGGCCGTCACTTCCGGCCGAAGGTCAGCACCGTGAAGGTGTTGGGGAAGAAGGTATTGGCATAGAACGGCGACACCGCGGTCAGGATCTTCTTGCCGGCATCCGCGGTGCCTTCCGCCGTGACGGCGTAGATCGTCTGGGTGGCGTGGTCCATCGCCATGGTCCGCATGCCGGCTCGGGTGCCCAGCGTCTCGACGGGCTTGTAGCTGTCCGGCCCGTCCTGCTCGAAGACGTTGAGGTTGGCCGACACGCCGTTGGCCGAGAAGATCCGCCGGGTCTCGGCATCGTAGATGACGCTGTCGGTCCCGGCGCCGATCTCGCCCGTGTAGACGACCCGGCCGGTGGCGCCGTCGAACACCGTCAGCGATGGTTTGATGGCATCTCGGCCACGGCAGGTCACGATGACCCGGTCGTCCTTGGCGTCCATGGTGACGGCCGTGGGTCGTCCGCAGGACGGCGCGGTGTCGAAGGTCGCCGTGACCTTGCCGGCCGCGACGTCGATCCGATACAGCTTGTCGATGTCCTGGGCGGCGAGGAAGAAGGCCGACTTGCCGTCGCTGTCCGCCCCCTCGACCTTCTTGCTGGGGACCTTGAGCCGGCCGGCCTCCTTCATCGAGGGCACGTCGAGCATGACGAGCTCCGTCCCGTCCGGACCGGCGCCCATGTTGAGCACGAGCTTCTTGCTGCCCGCGTCGTAGTGACTGGTGTCGAGGTCCTCGCCGACCTTGATGGCGGGCTGGGCTTCGAGCGTCGACAGCTTGAAGGGGATGAGCGTGCCGTTCTCGTTATTGGAGACGCCGAGGTCGAGATCGGGGATGATCACGGCGCCGTTGGAGCTGGCCTCGGCCGTGCCCGCGATGGTCTTCGTCACCGTCATGGTCTTGGGATCGTAGACCTGCAGCCCTTCCTTGCGGTGGCCGACGAACACGCGGTCGCTCTTGGCATCGAAGGACACGTAGTCCCAGCCCGCGCCCTTGCCGTCGATCGTCGCGGCATGTTCCAGGTGCCAGCCGTCGTAGGCGAGTGCCGGGCCGGTGCCGGCCATGATCGCCATGACGGCCGTCGCGTGATGCCACTTCATCGGTGTCCTCCCTCGATCCGTGGCGCTCCCGCTCTGCGGCGGATGCCGACCACGCCGAGCATGGTAGACCGACTTAGCTTTCGGTCAGCTTTCATGCCGCTCCGGTCGCGGTGCCTCGCCCGGCGGCCGATCGCGTCGCCTCGCTCAGGAGATCGGATGTGACCCGCTCTCGATCCGTCCCAGCTCGGTTCCGTCGAGCGGCCCGCGGAGGCTCACGCGCAGGCCGGGCTCCGCGTCCGAGAGGGCGAGCGCGATGCCGTGCAGGTCCGCCACCGCCTTGACCAGGGCGAGGCCGAGCCCGCTGCCCTCGCCGGGGCGGGAGGTTTCGAGGCGGACGAAGCGGCCGAACACGCGCCGGCGCTGGTCGGGCGGGATGCCGGGACCCGTATCGGTGACGGCGCCGCGGAACCCCGTCCCGTCCCGGTCGAGCGTGACGGCGATGCGAGATCCGGTCCCGGCATGACGGATGGCATTCTCGACGAGGTTCGCCAGCATCTGGGTGATGAGATCACGGTCGCCGCGCATCCGCAGCCCCGGCACGATCCTGGCCTGCAGGCTCTGCCCGGCGTCCTCGGCCACGGGTGCGTAGACCTCGGCGATGGCGGTGAAGACCTCGGACAGGTCGAGGTCCGCGAAGCCGGACCGGCGCGTCCCGGCCTCGACCTGGGCGATGCGGAGCAAGGACGCGAAGATCCTCAGGATCGTGTCGACGTCGCCGCTGGCGGCCTCGATCGCGGTCTCGTAGGACTGGCGCGTCCGCGGACCGCTCCGCGCCGCCTCGAGGCGCTGGCGCAGATGCGCCAGGGGCGTCCGCAGGTCGTGGGCGATGTCGTTCGAGACCTGGCGCAGCCCTTCCATGAGGAGCTGGATGCGGTCCAGCATGGCATTGGTGTTGGCGGCGAGCCGGTCGAACTCGTCGCCCGTGCCGCGCACGGGCACGCGCCGGCCGAGGTCGCCCTCCATGATGCCGCGGGTGATGGCGTTGATGGCTTCGACCCGCCGCAGGGCCGCGAAGCTCGTCACCACGCCGCTGACGATCGCGAGGCCCAGCGTCAGGGCGGCGGCCAGGCCGAAGCTGCGGACGACCTGCTCCTTGACGCGTTCCACGTCTCCGGTGTCGCGCGCGACGGCCAGGAGCTCGCCCGACGGCAAGGTCTGCCCGAGGGCTTCCATGCCGTGGCGCTCCTGCCGGTCCCCCCGATGCGGGGCCGCCGACGCGGGCAGGCTCTGCCAGCCGGGCCGGATCAGGTCCGCGTCGAGGCTGCCGGCGAGCCGCCGGCCGTCGGCGGCCCGCAGCAGGTAGGAGAAGCCCGTCGCCCCGTCGTTGCGGGTCCGCGCCGTGATGGTGGCGGCCAGCTCGTCGAGCCCGTCGCTCGACCGTTCCTCCGCCAGCACGTCGCGTTCCGCCGCGATCGAGGCGCGCAGTTGCGTCCGGGCATAGCCGGCGAGGTTCAGATAGACGGCGATGAAGAGCACCGCCGCCGAAGCCGCGAACAGCGCCGTCTGGACCAGCGCCAGCTTGAACGTCAGCGTCCGGGCGAAGCGCGGCAGATGCGGGACCCTGCCCGGGCGCGCGTCAGGCGGGAGCACGGAGGACGTAGCCGGCGCCGCGGATCGTGTGGATCAGCTCAGGGGAGAAGTCCCGGTCGATCTTGGCGCGCAGCCGGCTCATGTGGGTCTCGACGACGCTGGTCTGGGGGTCGAAGTTGAAGTCCCAGACCTGCTCCAGCAGCATCGTCCTGGTGACGACCTGGCCCTCGCGGCGCACCAGGAACTCGAGCAGCCGGAACTCGCGCGGCTGCAGGAGGACCGGGACGCCGCCGCGGGTCACCGTCCGCTTGGAACAGTCCATCTCGAGGTCCGCGACCTTCAGGGTGGTGGACTGGACGCTGATCGGCGGACGGCGCGCCAGGGCGGCGACGCGGGCCGCGAGTTCGGCGAAGGCGAAGGGCTTGACGAGGTAGTCGTCCCCGCCCGCCTCCAGCCCTTCGACACGGTCGTCGATGCCGCCCATCGTCGTCAGGAACAGGACGGGGGCGGCCAGACCCGCGCCGCGCGCCACCTTGACGAGGGTGAGCCCGTCCATCTCGGGCAGCATGCGGTCGACGATCAGGAGGTCGTAGCTCCCCGAGGCGGACAGGAACAGCCCGTCCCGCCCCGTGCGGGCGACATCGACCACGTGGCCGTGGCGGGTCAGGCCGTCGGCCGTGTAGTCCGCCATCCTGACGTCGTCCTCCACGAGGAGGATCTTCATCGCGGCCGTCCCCCTTCGGCCGCCCGCGGCGGCCTCCAGAGGCCCCGCTTAGCAGCACGCTCCCGTACTGTCAGCGTCGAGGCCGCCGCCTTACCGAAAAGTAAACCCCGGGACAGCGGGGGCGAAGGTGTCCTGGGCCAAAGCTCTGGGCGACCGGAACGGCCGAGCGGCCGCCCGTCCAGCGCTGGAGCACCACATGGACCTCGCCACGCGGCGGACCGACACGGGTTCGATCGAGCCGGACCTGCTCAACAAGGTTCCGGAGGTCACCCTCTGGTTCTGGCTGATCAAGGTCATGGCCACCACGGTCGGCGAGACGGCCGCCGACCTGCTGTCGGCGCGGCTCGGCCTGGGGCTCGGCGTGACCTCGCTGATCATGACGGGCGTCTTCGTCGTGGCCCTGGTCCTGCAGGTGCGCGCGCCCCGCTACCGGCCGGGGCTCTACTGGTTCACCGTCGTGGCCATCAGCGTGGTAGGCACGCTCGTGTCCGACAACCTCGTCGACGGCTACGGCGTGAGCCTCGTCACGACGTCGGTGCTCTTCGCGTGCCTGCTCGCCGTGGCCTTCGCGGCCTGGTGGCGGAGCGAGAGGACGCTGTCGATCCACTCGATCCGGACGCGCCGGCGCGAATTGTTCTACTGGGCCGCCATCCTCTTCACCTTCGCGCTGGGCACTTCCGTCGGCGACCTGCTGGCCGAACGGCTCGACCTCGGCTACGGCACCGCCGTGGTGGTGTTCGGCGCCATGATCGCCGCCGTGGCCTTCGCCCACTACGTCCTCAAGCTCGACGCCGTCGTCGCCTTCTGGACCGCCTACGTCCTGACGCGGCCGCTCGGGGCCTCGATGGGCGACCTCCTGGCCAAACCGGCGATCGCCGGAGGCCTCGGTCTCGGCACCGTCACGACCAGCCTCATCTTCCTCGCCGCGATCCTCGGCCTCGTCGTCTACCTGACGCTGAGCAAGGTCGACCGCCTCGACGCCGCCCCGGCCCACCGGTGACGCTTCCGTTCCACCCCACCAAGGATAGACCCATGACCGTCCCGTCCCTTCGTCCCGCCCTGCTGGCGATCGTGCTCGCCACCGCGGCGACCGGCGCGGCCCGTGCCGACTGCGAGAGCGACATGCTCCAGCTGGAGGACGCCATGAAGGCTCCCGGCCAGAGCCCGGCGGTGCAGGCCGCCTACAAGGACGCGGCCGCCAAGGCCGCCACCGCCATGCGCAAGGACGACGACGACACCTGCCACAAGGCCATCGCCGAAGCGCTCGGCAAGGCCGGCAAGAGCCTGAAGTGACCTCGACCCCTGCCACGACCCGCCAGCACAGGACCCGACCCATGACGCCTTCCGCTTCGACGATCTTCCGCATCTCGGCGCTCGCCGTCGTGCTCGGCGTGGGCGCGCCCGCCGCCATCTCCCGGGCCGCCGAGGCGCCCGCGTCGGTCGCGCGCGCGCCGCTGGGCGATCTGACGCAGTTCCGGACCATCGCGGCGGACACGCTCGCGATCGTCGACAAGGGCGAGATCCCGGCCGCCCGGGCGCGGGTCAAGGACCTCGAGACCGCCTGGGACAAGGCGGAGCCCACGCTCAAGCCCAGGGACAAGGCGGCCTGGACACGGATCGACGGGCTGATCGACGGCGCCCTGACCGATCTCCGGTCGCCGTCCCCGACGCCTGCGACCTGCGCGGCGAGCCTCAGGGCGCTGATCAGGAGCCTCGACGGCCTCGACAAGGCCTGACCGGGACACCGACGTTCCAACCGCAGCGGAGCCGCCGCCATCATCGTGGATCATCATCTCTTCTTCGCCGCGATGTCGGCCTCCGCCGGCCTCGACGGCGTCCCGCTCGTCCTCGCCATCGTGCTGGCGCGCTGGGCCGTCCTGCTGGGCCCCGCGGTTCTGCTGTGGCTCTGGCTGACCGGTGCCCCGGGCGACCGCACGGCCGCCGTCGCGGCCGGGGTCGCGGCCGTCCTCGGCCTCGCGGCTGCCGGCGCCCTCGCGTCGGTCGTCACGCTGCCGCGGCCGTTCATGGACGGCTCCGCCACCAACTACCTCGATCACGCGCGGGACAGCTCCTTCCCGAGCGACCACGCGACCTTCATGTTCTCGCTCGCCTTCGCGTTCCTGTTCCGTCCAGCCCCGAAGCTGCCCCGGGCCTGGGTCGTGCTGCTGGCGGCCGCGATCGCGATCGGATGGGCGCGCGTGTTCCTCAACACGCACTATCCCCTGGACATCCTCGGCGGTGCGCTGCTGGGCGCGGGCGCGGCGGCGCTGACCGTCGCGGGACCGGTCGCCGCGGCGGTCCGCGGTCTCGACGGCATCGGAGAGGCGATCCGCTGCCGTGCCATGGGCGGCCTGCGCCGAAGAGCACTGCGCCGACCCGCCAAGGGTCTGAACCCGTGACGGCTCCGCTCCGCGTGGGTCTCGTCCTGGCGGTCTCCTGTCTCCTCTGCGGGCTTGGCCGCGCCGCCACCCAGGAGGACGAGGACGCCTGTCGCCCCGACGTGTTCCGTCTCTGCGCCTCCGCCATCCCCGACGAGCCCGCCATCGTGGCGTGCCTGAACGCCAATCTCCCGAGCCTCGGCGCGGCATGCCGCCGCGTGATCGACCCGCCCCGCCAGGGCTCGCGCGCGACGCCGCGGTCCAGGGGCGCGCAAGGCCTGCAGGAGCGCACGCCCGCGCTCCGCTGAGCGGCAGCCTCCGCCGCGCTGCACGCCTCCGTCCGGCGTCACCCGTCCAGCCCCGTGCCGCGATGCGGCATCGTCGGTCCGGTTCGGCGTTCCGTTCGACGGATGGCTCGTGTTACCTCGGGGGCTGCGGTGAGGAGAGGTCATGGTCAGGAAGCGAGCGAGCGACGACGGCACCCGGCAGGGCGGCTGGCTCCCCGTCCTGCCCTGGGCGGCCGGGCTGGTGCTGGTCGCCTCCGTCGGCCTGGCCCTGTGGGCCTATGCGCGGGACCACGCGCTCGACGCCGCCGCGCGCCGCGACAACGGGCTCGTCATCGCGACGGAACGCCTGCTGTCCTCCTTGAAGGACGTCGAGACGGGGCAGCGCGGCTTCATCATCACGGGCAAGGCGGACTACCTCCTGCCCTACGACACGGGCCGCGCCGCCGTCGCGGCGGATCTCGCCAGAGTGGAGGCCATGCTGGGCCGGGACGGGACCGCCCTCTCGGACATCGTCCGCACTCGCCTCGATGAGGCCGCGGGCGGCATCGACGCCTATCACCGGGACGGCCCGGCCGCGGGGGCCGCCCATATCCAGTCGGGGCGGGGCAAGGCCGCCATGGACGGCGTGCGCGCCGAGGTCGCGCGCGTGCAGGCGGCGGCCGATGCCCGCATGGCATCGGCGCAGGCCGGCCGCATGGAGGACGACGTCCTCCGGGCCATCTCGCTCGTCGGCCTCGTGCTCTCGTCGGCCGCTCTCGGCTACGTCGCGCTCCGCCGCCGCCGCGAGCATCGCGCCAGCCAGGCGCTGCTCGAAGGCGTGCTCGAGAACGCGCCCGTCGGCCTCGGATTCCTCGATCCGTCGCTCCGGGTCCGCCACGTCAACCAGGCGCTGGCCCGCATGAGCGAGAAGGCCCTGGGCGTGGTGCCGGGCATGAGCATCTGGGACGTCCTGCCCCAGCTGCGCGCGACGCTGGAGCCCCGCATCGCGCAGGTCGTCGAAGGCCATCGGACGGTCGCCAAGGTCGATGTCGAGGCCGTCAGCCCGCTGCAGCCCGACAAGAACCGCCACTACGAGGCCACCTTCTATCCGCTGCGTCGCCCCGATGCGGTCGGAGGCGACGACGGTGTCGGCATGGTGATCGCCGACGTGAGCGCCCGCAAGCGCGCCGAGCGCAACACCAGAGAGGGCGAGGAGCGCTTCCGGACGCTCGTCGAGGCCAGCGCCGCCATCATCTGGACGGCGGACGCCACCGGAGCCTTCGTGGGACCGCAGCCGAACTGGAGCCGCTTCACGGGGCAGACATCCGAGGAGAGCCTGGGCTGGGGGCGCCTGGCGTCGGTCCACCCGGACGACGTCGCCCACACCCGGGCCTGCTGGGAGGACGCCGTCGCCCGCAGGGCCCCGATCGCGCTCGAACACCGCCTGCGCCGGCACGACGGCGCCTGGCGCTACATGGCGCTCACCGCGGCCCCGGTGCTGGACGAGACCGGCGGCATCCGGGAGTGGGTCGCGTCGGAGGCCGACATCACCGAGCGCAAGGAAGCCGACGTCGCGCTGTCGGCCGCGAAGGACGCCGCCGAGCGGGCCCAGGAGGCGGCCGAGGAGGCCAACCTCGCCAAGAGCACCTTCATCGCCAACATGAGCCACGAACTCAGGACCCCGCTGTCCGCCATCATCGGCTACAGCGAGATGATGCTCGAGGAGGTCGACGACGGGGCGCAGGCGGAGGACCTCGCCGCCGACATGCGCAAGATCGAGGGCAACGCCCGCCACCTGCTCGGACTGATCAACGACGTGCTCGACCTCAGCAAGGTCGAGAGCGGCAAGATGGACCTCTACGCCGAACCCTTCGAGGTCGAGCCCATGCTGCGGGAGGTCGCCGCGACGGTGAGGACGCTGGTCGACAAGAAGTCCAACCGCCTGGTGCTGGACCTCGGGCGCGACCTCGGCATCATGCAGTCGGACGTGACCAAGATCCGGCAGATGCTGCTGAACCTGCTCGGCAACGCCGCCAAGTTCACCGAAGCCGGCACCATCACGCTCGCGGCGTCGCGCCGCACCGCCCCGGACGGCGACAGGATCGTGTTCCGCGTCTCCGACACTGGCATCGGCATGACGGAGGAGCAGCGCGGCCGCCTGTTCCAGCGCTTCGTCCAGGCGGACAGTTCGACGACCCGCAAGTTCGGCGGCACGGGCCTCGGCCTGTCGCTCACCAAGGCGTTCGCCGACATGCTCGGCGGCACGGTCGAGGTCGAGAGCCAGGAGGGCCAGGGCAGCAGCTTCACCGTGGTCCTGCCCGCGCGGAGCGACACGGTCGACGCCGCCTCACCCGCGCTGGACGCCGTGACCGGACCGGGCCACGGCGAAGGCGGCGAACGCAACCTCGTGCTCGTGATCGACGACGACGAGAACCAGCGCGTGCTGATGACGCGGTTCCTGCACCGCGAAGGGTTTCAGGTCCGCACCGCCGGGGACGGCAGGGTGGGCCTGCAGATGGCGCGCGAGCTGACGCCCCACGCCATCCTGCTCGACGTCATGATGCCCGGCGTCGACGGCTGGTCGGTGCTGAGCGCGCTCAAGGCCGATCCGGCGCTGAGCGACATCCCCGTCGTCATGGTGACGTTCGTCGAGCAGAGGGCGCTGGCGGCGTCGCTCGGCGCCACCGATTACGTGCTCAAGCCCGTCCGCTGGGACAGGTTCAAGGCCGTGATGGACCGCTTCCGGCCGCCGGTGGACAGCGTACTGGTGGTGGAGGACGATGCCGACACGCGCGAGCGGCTGCGCTCGCTGCTTGAACGCGACGGATGGTCGGTGCGGGAAGCCGAGAACGGCCAGGAGGGCCTGGCCCGGCTCGACGAGGCCCGGCCCGGCATCGTGCTGCTCGACCTCACCATGCCGGTGATGGACGGCTTCACCTTCCTCGAACGCATGCGGGCGCGACCCGATTGTGCCGACGTGCCGGTGATCGTGCTGACGGCGCTCGATCTCACGCGCGAGGACCGGCGGCGCCTCGCCGGCGCGAGCCAGATCCTCAACAAGGGCGAAGTGACGTTGAGAGACCTCGGCGGCAGGCTCCAGCGCCTCGCCGAAGCGGCGCACATGGACAGCTGACGGCGCGCCGCGCGGAGGTTCCGCCCCGCCGGCCCTCGGCGGAACGGCGAGGCCGTCAGAAGCCGGCCGGGTTCGCCATCCAGTCGGAGAAGTCGGGAGAGCGGACGGGAGCGTAGCCGAGGGCCTCGCCGACATCGTCCTGCGTGCCGCGCAGCTGCGGCCGAATCCTGCTGCCCTGCGCGATATGGCGGTGCGTCGCGGCCTGGGCATAGGCCCGATGCTTCCCGAGCGCGGCATAGCGGGTCTCGGTGGCCGGGGCGCGACCCAGAATGGTGATGCGGGCGCCCTCCGCCCGGACCATCGTGTACAGCGCGGCGGCGTTCCCGGGTGCGAGCCGGATACAGCCGTGCGAGGCCGGGGCCCCGAGCGACGCCGTCGCATAGGAGCCATGGATGGCGTAGCCGCCCTTGAAGAACAAGGAATGGGGCATCGGCGAGTTGTGATACTTGTGGGACAGGTGCAGCACCTCCATCCTCTGGACCCGATAGGTGCCGCGGGGCGTGCTGAAACCCGCACGGGCCGTCGACACGGGCCAGCGATAGGTCCCCGTCGACGAGGTCACCTGCATGGTCTGCGTGGACAGATCGACGCTGATGTCGACGCGCGCCTGGGCCGCGGCGGCGAACCACAGCGTGGCGCAGGCCGCGACGAATGCGAAAAGGGTCTTGCGCACCGCTTGTTCCCCTATGGTCATGTCGTGCCGGAGCGCGCCGTCGACGCCTCCGGTCCAGCTCAGGAATGGCGAGCGGCGTCTTGGACCCGGAGCCGCCGCGGCGGTTCCAGCGGGTCCGATGCCGCTCGAGGCATGGCGTGGGATCGGGCTCACGCCGGACAGCGCCGGGTGGGGCGGGATTTCAGGGTTTTGGCGAGGCCCATGCGGCGGCGCGGGCGGGAGGGGAGGCTTCCGGAGGGGCGCTTCGCGTCCCCGTGCCGATGGTCTCGGCCCGCTGCCGCCGGACGGTCGGCCGCGTCAGGCCCGCGGCGATCGTGGCGGCGCGGCCCCTTCGGCGTGGCCGTCCCGCATGGCTGTCTTGAAACCCATCACGCGCATCGGACCGCTCCACCGGCAGGCGCATCGACGCCTCATTGCAGTCATGATCCCGGTTCGCCTCCGTCCTGTAAAGGCGAGGATAGCAACACGGTTTATGGGTTGCGCGGGGTGGAACGGGCGGCCGGGCGGCGGCACGCTTCGGATCAGGCGAGGGCGGCGATCTGGGCCAGGCTCGCGGCGAGCTCGTCGCTGCGGAACGGTTTGTTGAGGCGCGGCAGGTCCGGCGCGACCCCCGTGGTCTCGGCGTAACCGGAGATGAGGAGCACCGGCAGGCTCGCGTGTTCGGACAGGATCCTGCGCGCGAGGTCGGTGCCGTTCATGCCCGGCATCAAATGATCGGTGACGACGAGCTTCGGCCGCAAGCCGTCCCCGATCAGCCGCAGCGCCTCCTCGCCCGACCCCGCTTCCACCACCTCGTAGCCGAGCTCGCCCAGCATGTCGGCGGTGCTCATGCGGACGAGGTCCTCGTCATCGACGAGCAGCACCATGCCGGTCGAGAGGGCCTGCGGCGTCGCCTGGGAGGCGGCGGCGGTCGTCCCGGCTGCGTCCGCGCTGACCGAGAGCCAGAGCTGGACGGTCGTGCCGAGGCCGCGCCGGCTCTCGATGGTGAGCGCCCCGCCGAGTTGCGTCGCGAGCCCATGCACCATCGACAATCCGAGCCCGGTCCCCTGGCCGATGCCCTTGGTCGAGAAGAACGGCTCGATGGCGCGCGCGAGCGTCACCTCGTCCATGCCGCTGCCCGTGTCGGCGACCGAGAGCCGAATGTAGCGGCCCGGGCGCGGGCCGGTGCCTTGGCCGGGCGCCACCTCGACCTCGCGCGCCGTGATGGTGAGCGTGCCGCCCTCCGGCATCGCGTCGCGCGCGTTCACGCTCAGGTTCAGGATCGCCATCTCGAGCTGGTTCGCGTCGGCGTCGGCCGCCGGAAGGTCCGGGGCCGCATCGACCACCACCCTGATCCTGGGGCCGGAGGTGCTGCCGATCAGGTCCGCCATGCCGGTGACGAGCCTCGCGACATCGACGGCCGTCGCCTGAAGCGGCTGGCGCCGGGCGAAGGCGAGCAGGCGCTGGACCAGCGTCCTGGCGCGCTCGGCCGATTGCGCCGCGCTGGCGATCAGCCGTTGCTCGCGGGCGCCGCCGACGCCGTTCCGCAGCAGCATGTCGAGGCTGCCGACGATCGGGGTGAGCAGGTTGTTGAAGTCGTGCGCGACGCCGCCGGTGAGCTGGCCCATGGCCTCCATCTTCTGCGACTGCCGGAGCTGCTCCTCCGCGGCCTGCTGGCGGGTGAGGTCGCGGCTCGACCCGACGAGACGGACGATCCGCCCGCCGGCATCGCGCACCGGGACCAGGACCGTGTCCCAATGGGTCGGTTCCCCTTGGATCTGCAGCGTTTCCCGGTACTGCGCGACGGCTCCCGACGCGATGACGCTCCGGTACCGGTCGGCGACCTGCCCGGCCAGCCCGGCCGGCAGCACGTCCTCGATGCGCTTGCCCTGCACCTCGGCGAGCGGCAGCCCGACGCTGGTCTGGTGCGCGGGGTTGAGATCGGCGATCGTGAAGGCGCCGTCCTCCGACACGTTGACGATGAAGAGCGCCTCCGCCGTGTTGTCGAAATAGGCGCGGTAGAGATCGTAGGTCTGCAGCCGGGCCGCCTCGGCCGCGGCGAGGGCCTCGAGCCGCTCCCGTTCCGCCGTGACGTCGCGCCCGGACGCATAGATGAGATCGCCCTCCGGCGCCGCCACCCAGGAGATCCACCGGAAGGTTCCGTCCCTGTGCCGGTAGCGGTTCTCGAAGGCGGGAAGGTTCGCGCGGGTCGCGGTCGCGAGCGCATCCCGGCTCGCCGGGTGGTCGTCCGGGTGGATGAGGTCGAGATAGCATCGCCCGACCAGTTCGTCCGCGCTCCAGCCCAGGATCGCCGTCCAGGCCGGGTTGACGGCCCGGAAGACCCCGTCGGCGCTGAGGACCAGCAGGAGGTCGCGCGCATTGTTCCAGGTGCGGTCGCGCTCCGCGATGGCGGCCTCGACGCGGCGCTCCAGCGTCTCGTTCAGGTGCTGGAGGGCCGCCTCGGCCCCCTTACGCTCGGTCACGTCCCGGTAGAAGATCGCGACGCCGTCCGGCACCGGATGGGCGTTGACCTCGAACCACTGCCGGCGCCCGTCGGGCCACGTGTAGGGGTTCTCGATCCCGCCGGCCGTCCTCTCGGCCATGACGCGTTGGTAGAGCGCGCCCTGCCTGGTCGACTCGCTCCCGGGCCACACCTCCCAATGCGACCGGCCGACGATCGCGTCGCGGTCCCGCCCGTCGACCCGGAGGCCCGCCTCGTTGATCTCGACGATCCGGAACTCGCGGTCGAGCAGCAGGTAACATTCGCTCATCCCCGCCAGCACCCTGGCGGCGCGCGCCTCCGTCGCCGCCAGCGCTTCGGCGGCCTCGCGCCTGACGCGCGCCATCTCGATCGTGGCGCTGACCCGGGCCAGCAACTCGCGCGCCGCGAAGGGCTTGACGAGGTAGTCGTCCGCACCGCGATCGAGCCCCTCGACCTTGGCTTCCTCGCCGGCCCGCGCCGACAGCATGATGACGGGGAGGTCCCGCAGTCCCGGATCGTCGCGGACCGCGCGCAGCAGGCCGAAGCCGTCGAGCTTCGGCATCATCACGTCGGTGACGAGGAGGTCCGGGCGGGTGGCGCGCAGGTTGCGCAGCGCGGCCTCGCCGTCGGAGGCGGTCTCGACGCGGTAGCCGTGGGCGCCGAGCAGGCGGGCGATGTAGAGGCGCAGGTCGGCGTTGTCGTCGGCGAGGAGCACGCGACGCCCCGCGCCCGTCCGGTCGGCGGCCGGTCCGTCCGGCGCCGGGCTCTCGGCGGGCTCGTCGAGCGACCAGCGCAGTGCCTCGTCGACGATCGGCTGCGTCCGCAGGGACGCGTCGTCCACGACGGGCGAGTCCACCACGAGCCGCTCCGGCGGCAGGTGAGCCGTTCCGAGCGGCAGCGTCACCGTGAATGCGGTGCCGCGTCCCACGTCGCTTCGCACCTCGATCCCGCCGCCATGCTGCTTGATCAGGTCCCGGACGAGGGCGAGCCCGATGCCCGACCCCTCGAAACTGCGGCCCTGCACGCCTTCCACCCGCCCGAAACGCTCGAACAGCTTGGGCAGCGCGGCGGCCGGGATGCCGGTGCCGGTGTCGCGGACCGTGAGCTCCACCCGCTCGCCCGCCTCGTGCAGCGCCACCACGATCTCGCCCGCGAAGGTGAACTTGAAGGCGTTCGACAGCAGGTTCAGGACGATCTTCTCCCACATGTCGCGATCGACGTAGACCGGCCGCGACAGCGGCGGCGCGTCGATGACGAGGCGCAGGCCGGCCTTGTCGGTCGCGGCCCGGAACGAGGACGCGAGATCGGCCGTCAGTGCGGCGAGATCGGTGGCCCGAAACCTGGCATCGGCCCGGCCCGCCTCGACGCGCGAGAAGTCGAGGAGCGAGTTCGCGAGGCGCAGCAGGCGCATGGCGTTGCGCTGGGCGAGTTCGAGGCGCTCGCGCTGGCTCGGCGCCAGCGCCTCGCCATCGGACAGCGCGTCCTCGATGGGACCCAGCATCAGCGTCAGCGGCGTCCGGAACTCGTGGCTGATGTTCGAGAAGAACATGGTCTTGACGCGGTCGATCTCGGCCAGGGCCTCCGCGCGCCGGCGCTCCTCGGCGTAGGCCCGCGCCGTCGCGAGCGCGTTGGCGACATGATCGGCGGCGGCGTGAACGAAGGAGCGATAGGCCGTGTCGAGCGCGCGGCGCGGGTTGACGCCGACGACCAGGAACGCGGAGGGCCGCGTTTCGCCCGCGGCCCCGATCGGCGTCACGCTCGCCTGGACCACGGGCTCGGGCCAGACCGGACCGCGCAGGCCGAGGGCGGCGGGGATCGTCGCCACGTCGAAGGCGTTGTGCCGGTCGACGCCGTCGAGGGGCCAGGGGGCGTCGTTCGCGTCCGTGAGCACGATGCTCGCCGGCGCGACGGCGGAGCCGGGTGCGACGCCCTCCGCCGCGACGAGATGCGCCTCCTCGCCGTCACGGAGGTAGATCAGCACGAACGGTGCGTCCGGCTTGTTGTCGGCCAGGATGGCGGCGGCGCGCCGGCAGGCGCTCTCGGCCGACAGGTCCGGGTTCGGTCGTTCGCTCATCCGCCCGAGCGTTCGCAGCCGGCGCTCCGCCAGCACGCGGTCGGTGGTCTCGACCACGGCGTTGAAGATGCCGTCGATGCCGCCGTCCTCGCCGCGCACGGGCGAGAAGGTGAAGTTGAAATAGCACTCCTCGACGTAGCCGTGGCGGCGCATCGGCAGGAGCTCGTCCTCCTGCCACACGCCTTCTCCGGTCGAGAGGACGCGCGCATAGAGCGGGCCGATCGCGTCCCAGATCTCGGGCCAGACTTCCCGCCCCGGCCTGCCGAGCGCCCAGGGGTGCTTGGCGCCCGGGATCGGGCTCCAAGCGTCGTTGTAGAGGAGCGCCAGCGACTCGCCCCAATAGAGCGCGATCGGAAAGCGGGAGTTGAGCATGATGCTCACCGCCGAGCGCAGCGACTGCGGCCACCGTTCCGGCCGGCCGAGCGGCGTCACCGACCAGTCGTGCGCCCGCATGAGGCCGCCCATCTCCCCTCCGCCGGACAGAAAGTCGAGAGAGGCGGTTCGATTCTCGGCAGTCGTCACGCGTTGGTCACTTTGGAGGCGCGTCTCAAATCCGGCGGGCGGCCGATAAAAACTATTTTAGACCGCCATAGTTCGCCCGTCACCGTGGTTGTTGCTGGTTTCGGCGCATCCGTACGCTGCGGAAGCATGGCGCCGCGACGGCGCCGGAGGCGTGCTCCGCGGCGATGCTCACCGGTCGTCGAGCGCATGGGCCCCCGGGAAGCCGAACAGCACCGGAAGATGTGCCGCGCCCTTCGCTCTGGCGCGGCGAAACGCCGGTCAGGCGGCGTTGCGCCAGAGCGCCGCGTAGGGGCGGAGCCCGGCTTCCAGTCCCGCGCGCGGCACGACCGGGACGGGGGGCGTCAGCGCCACGGGGGCGAGCAGGCCCGCCGCCCCGATGCTGGTGCCGGTGCCGCCGGCCGAGGTCGCGACGGGCCGGCCGCTGAGGACCGCCAGGGCCTCGCCATAGAGCGCGTTGGCGGCGAAGGGACCTTCGACGACGGTCGGCCCGCGCGCGTCCAGAAGGTCGAGGCAGGTCGCCGTCATCAGCGCCGCGTAGAGGCTCGCCGCGGCGGTGCGCTCGGCCGGCGCGAGCGTCTCGGGGTCGACGGTCCAGCGGCCGGGCCGGTCCGGGAAGGGACCGCTGCCGGGCGCGAAGCCGGGCAGCGCCATGATGCCGCGCGCCAGCACGCCGGCGAGCGCCTCGGGGTCGGGCGGCGCGGCCCGTCCTCCCGCCACGAGGTCGAACTCCCGGCCGCCCATGAAGCGGGCCGACGGCACGGGGCGGCCGAAAGCGTCGACGTTGGCGAGGGTGTCGCGCCGGGGATCGAGGCCGGCGAGGGAGCCGCCGACGGCGAAACACACCACCCAGGTGCCGGTCGACACCACCGTCCTGGCGGCGGCGGCGCCGGCGAGATGGGGCAGCAGCGAGGCGTTGGAATCGTGGATGCCGCAGGCGACGGGCAGGGGCCTGCCGAGGCCGATCCGTGCCGCGAGGGCGGGCCGCACGGGGCCGAGCCGGTCGAAGGCCGGGCGCACCGGCGCCATGCGGGCGGCCCAGCCGGCGCGCGCCACGAGCGACGACAGGCCGTTGCGGGCCGGGGCCCAGAGGTCGGTGTGGCAGCCGAGCGAGGTCGCCTCGGTGGCGGCGACGCCGGTGAGCCACCAGGCCCAGTACTGGGGATAGGTCACGATGGCCTCGGCCTCGGCGAAGTCGGCCGGAAAGCTGCGGGCCTGCCAGAAGAGCTGCGCGCCGAGGTTCAGCCCGCCGCGCAGCCGCGGCGAGAAGCTTTCCGTGAAGGCCGGGCGGACGGCGTCGTAGGCTTCGGCGGTCTCCTCCGGGCCGTCGTGCTCGTAGTCGAGCACCGGCAGGACCAGGCCGTGCCGCCCGAGCAGCGCGCCGGTCGCGCCATGCGTGGTGATCGCCAGGGCGTCGACGTCGCGCGCGATGGCGGCGAGGCCGTCGATCAGGAAGGCCGCGATGGCGTCGGTGTCGGCATGCGGGTAGCGCCCCTCCGCCCGGACGCGGTTCGGTTCCGACCGGCTCCAGACCTCGCGGCCGGCGGCGGTGTCGACCAGCACCAGCTTGACGTTGGTCTTGCCGACATCGAGGACCGCGACGCGGCGCGGCGTCCCCTCGCTCACCACAGGTGGAACATCGGTTCGAGCGGCAGGACGACGGGCGCGTTCGACGGCTCCGTCTCCATCAGCTCCGCCATATGGGCCCACCAGCGCTGCAGCACCGGGTGGTCGGGCAGGGCCGCCATGGTGTGGTCGCGCCGCCGCCACAGCACGGCGAAGAGCATGTGGCTGACGGGTTCGAGATGGATCGAGTAGTCGACGACGCCGGCCTCCCGCAGCAGGGCTTCAAGGTCGGGCCACAGCGCGTCGTGGCGGCGGCGGTATTCCTCGGCGGCGCCGGCGCGCAGGCGCATCGCGAAGGCGTGTTTCTCGTGCGTGTCGGGATGGAAGGGGCCGATCATCGGGCGGCGCTCCGGCGGGCCAGCGCCCGGCGCACCAGGATGGGCAGTGCGATCGTGCCGATGAGCATCAGGCCGACCACGATCGACATGATGATGCCGGGCACGTTGAGGAGGCCCAGGCCGTAGGTGACGAGGCCGAGGACGATGGCGGCGATGACGACGCCCGGGATCGTGCCGGCGCCGCCCTGGATATCGATGCCGCCCAGGACCACGACCGTGACGACGTCGAGCTCCCAGCCGAGCGCGATCGAGGGACGGGTCGAGCCGAGCCGGCCCGTCAGCATGACGGCCGCGAGGCCCGAGGCGATGCCCGTCGCGATGAACAGCGACAGCTTCACGCGTTCGACCCGCAGGCCCGAGAACCGCGCCGCGAAGGGGTTGTTGCCGATGGCCCGCACGGCGCGCCCGAAGGTCGTGCGGTGCAGCACGATCCCCGCCACCACGGCGAGCGCCAGGAAGGTGGCGAACTCGAAGGACAGCATCTGCCACACGTAGCCCTGGCCGAACCAGGCGAGGCCCGCCGGATAGTCCTTGTAGACGCCGTCGCCGAGCGACACGTAGGCCAGCCCCCGGTAGAGGCTCATGGTGCCGACCGTCGCCATGATCGAGGGGAGGCCGAGGCGCGCCACGAGCAGCCCGTTGAAGGCGCCGCAGGCCGCCCCGACGCCGAGGCCGGTCAGCACCAGCGCGGGCGTGCCGGCGCCCGCCGCCGCCGCCGCCCCCATGGCGGTCGACGACAGCGCCACGATGCCGCCCACCGACAGGTCGATCTCGCCCGCCATGACGACGAACGCCATGGCGAGCGCCATGATGGCTTTCTCGGTGAAGTTGAACGTGGCGTCGCTGAGGTTCCAAAGGTCGAGGAAGTAGGGCGAGGCCAGGGCGTCGGCGGCGAAGACCGCGGCCGCGACGCCCAGGAGCAGCGCCTCCCAGCTGCCCGCGAAGCGCCGCCAGGGCGGAACCAGGCGGTCCGGAATGGCGCGGGGTGTGGGGATGTCGGCGGGGACGGCCTGGAGCGTCATGGCGTGCCTCCGTGGTGGGGCCGCAGGATGATGCGGCCGCGCTTGCGCTCGGCCCGGGCGTTCAGCGCCACGGCGGCGATGATGACGGCGCCCGAGATGGCCATCTGGGCGAAGGGCGACACGTTCACGACCGGCAGGGCGTTCTTGATGATGCCGAGGAACAGGGCGCCCAGCACCACGCCCGCCACCGAGCCGACGCCGCCCGCGATCGACACGCCGCCGATCACGCAGGCCGCGATGACGTCGAGCTCGAAGCCCGACGCGACATCGACGTAGGCGACGGCGTAGCGCGCCACCCAGAGATAGCCGCACAGGCCCGCCAGCGTGCCCGAGAAGCAGAAGGCGAGGAAGCGGGCCCGGCCGGGATCGAGGCCGGCGTAGACGGCGGCGGTGGGGTTGCCGCCGACCGCGTACCAGGCCCGGCCGACGCCGGTGCGGCCGAACACCAGCCCCGCCACGGCGATGAGCAGGAGCGCCGTCCAGCTGAGCAGCGGCAGGCCGGCGAACTCCGTCCGCGGCACGGCGAGGAAGCCGGGCGTCAGCTGGAAGCTGTTGATCCAGGCGCCGCCCGACAGCACGAAGGCGAGGCCGCGGTAGACCGTGAGGGTGCCGAGCGTCACGACGATCGGCGGGATGCCGACCTTCCACACCAGGAGGCCGTTGATGGCGCCGAGCAGGAGCCCGAGGCCCAGCGCCACCAGCACGAGTGCGGCGAGGGGCAGGGCGGGATGGTGCAGGTCGAGCAGGGCCACGCTCATGCCGGTCAGCGCCACGTTGGCGGCGACCGACAGGTCGACCGAGCGGGTCAGGATCACGGCCGCTTGCCCGAGCGCCATGACGATCAGGATGGCGCTGTCGTTGAAGGTGTTGGCGAGGCTCGCGGGTGCCACGAAGCCGGGGAAGCGGGCCGCCACGGCGAGGAGCAGCAGCGCCATGGCGGCGACGAGCAGCAGCTCGCGCCGCGCCAGCAGGGCGCGGAGATCGCCGCCGTCCGCCGCCGCCCGCGGCACCGAGGCGCTCACGACAGGGCTCCCGTATTGCCGGTCGCGGCCGCCACCAGGGCCTCGGGCGTCAGGCCCCGGCGGGCGAAGAGGCCGGCCATGCGTCCCTCGCGCATCACCAGCACGCGGTCCGCCATGCCGAGGATCTCGGGCAGTTCGGACGACACCATCAGCACCGCCAGTCCCTGGCCGGCGAGCTCGCCGATGAGGGCGTGGACGGCGGCCTTGGAGCCGATGTCGATGCCCTTCGTGGGCTCGTCGAGGATGATCACCTTGGGCCGGGTGGCGAGCCACTTGCCGATCACGACCTTCTGCTGGTTGCCGCCCGAAAGCGTGCCGACCGCCTGCGACAGGGAGGCGGCGCGCAGGTCGAACCGCTCGGCATAGTGGCGGGCGAGCTTGAACTCCTCGGCGGCCCGGATGAAGCCGCGGCGCGACACGGCGCCGAGGCAGCCGAGCGTGGCGTTCTCGACGATGGGCATGGCCAGCACCGCACCGTGGCGCCCGCGCTCCTCCGGCACGTAGACGAGGCCGGCCCGGATGGCGTCGGCGGTCGAGCGGATGCGCAGCGCCCGCCCCTCCAGCGTCACGCTGCCGCGCGAAGGCGCCGTGACGCCGAACAGCGACTGGCAGAGCTCCGAACGCCCGGCGCCGACGAGGCCGTAGACGCCCAGGATCTCGCCGCGCCGCAGCGCGAAGGAGATGTCGTCGAACTCGGTCGGATGCGAATAGCCCGAGACGGCCATGACCTCGGCGCCGATGTTGGGCGTGGGCTTGGGGAAGACCTGGTCGACGCTGCGGCCCACCATCATGCGCACCAGCGTGGCATGGTCGACGTCCGCCATCCGGCCCGCCCCGACGGTGCGGCCGTCGCGGAACACCGCGTAATCGTCGGCGATGCGGTCGAGCTCCTCGAACTTGTGCGAGATGAACAGGATGGCCTTGCCCTGGCCCTTCAGCCGCGCGACGACGCGGAACAGGTCCTCGACCTCCTTGTGGGACAGCGCCGCCGTGGGCTCGTCCATGACGACGATCTCGCTGTCGATCGACAGGGCGCGGGCGATGGCGACGAGGTGGCGCTGCGCGATCGACAGGTCCTTCAGCCGCGTCGCGGGCTTGATGGGCGCGTCGATGCCGTAGAGCAGCGCGGCCGAGCGGGCGCGGATCGCCGGCCAGTCGATGAAGCCGAGCCGCGTGCGGGGCGCATGGCCGAGGAAGATGTTCTCCGCCACCGTGAGCTCGTCGAACAGCACGGTTTCCTGGTGGATGGCGGTGATGCGGGCCGCCTGGGCGGCCTCGGGGCTGGCGAAGGAGACCGGCCGCCCCCCGATCAGGATCTCGCCCGCGTCCGGCCGGTAGATGCCGGTCAGGATCTTGACCAGCGTCGACTTGCCGGCGCCGTTCTCGCCCACCAGCGCCGTGACCCGGCCGGGACGCAGCGCGATGTCGACGCCGTCGAGCGCCTTGACGCCGGGGAAATGCTTGGAGACGCCGCGCAGCTCGAGGAGCGGTGCGGGACGCCCCGGCGCATCGGCGCCGGACGGATCCGGTGGCGCGAACTTCAGGACGGAGGACAAGGGGCGAAACTCCCGAGGATTGCGTTCTGCCCTTCCCCCCGCCGGGGAGAAGGCGGCGCGCCGCGCCGGACGAGGGGGAAAGGGCAGGCTCCGGGCCGTGGGATCCCCCGTCCCCCTCTGCCGGGACCTCCGCCCCGGCCGGGGAGGAGGGCGCGGGGACCGGTCGCGTCAGAAGACCTTGGCGAACTTGTCGACGTTGGAGCTGTCGTAGACGAAGGGATCGGCCATGGCGCCTTCGGTCCCGGCGTCGAGCTTGAGCTTGCCCATGCGGCCCATCGGCAGCTCGGCGCCCGGCTCGGCCTTGGCACCCTTGACGAGGTCGTAGGCGAGGTAGGCGGCCGAATAGCCGAGGTCGATCGGGTTCCAGATGGCGAAGCTCTTCGTCGCGCCCGAATGGACCGCGCCCGCCATCTCGGAGGGCAGGCCGAGGCCCGTCACGAAGACCTGGCCGATCTTGCCGGCGTCCTTCACCGCCTGGGCGGCCGCCACGATGCCGACCGAGGTCGGGGCCACGATGACCTTCACCTCGGGATGGGTCTGCAGCAGGCCCTGGGTCTCGCGGTAGCTCTTGTCCGACAGGTCGTCGCCGTAGACGGTGGCGACGAGGTCCAGCCCCGGATATTTCGCCATGGCCTTCTTCATCTCGGCGATCCAGGTGTTCTGGTTCGTCGAGGTGGCGGTGGCCGACAGGATCGCGATCTTGCCCTTGCCGTCGGGCAGGGCGTCGGCGGCGAGCTTGTCGAGCATGTTGCCGATGAGCTCGTTGGACGAGGGGTTGAGGTGCAGCATCCGGCCCTCGGCCGCGACGGCCGAATCCCACGAAATGACCTTGATGCCGCGCTGCATCGCCTTCTTCAGCGCCGGCGCCACGGCGTCCTTGTCGTTGGCCGAGAGCGCGATCGCGTCCACCTTCTGGGAGATCAGCGCGTTGATGACCTCGATCTGGCCCTCGGCCGTGGTGGTGGTCGGACCGGTGTAGACGATCTTGACGTCGCCGATCTGCTTGGCGGCCTCTTCGGCGCCCTTGTCGGCGGCCTCGAAGAAGCCGTTGCCGAGCGATTTGGCCACGAGGGCGATGCGCACCTCCGCGGCCTCGACCGCGGTGGCGAAGAGAGCGCCCGCGAGGGCCGTCGAGAGGGCAAGCGTCCTGAACAGTGTCATGGTTTCCTCCGTTGATGGTCCCCTCCGATCGCCGCCGCGTTCTGCCGCGCGGTCAGGCGATCGAAGATGATTGGTTTTGATCGGTTCCCCGCAACGGGTCGACGACGATCAGCGTGACCCCGGCGGCTTCGACGGTGCGCCGGTCCGCGTCGGTGACGCGGCTGTCGGTGATGATGCTGGCGGCCCGGGCCAGCGGCGCCAGGATCATGGCGGACTGGGCGCGGAACTTGGTGGCATCGACCAGCAGCACGAGTTCGTCCGCCTGGCGCATCAGGCGCTGCTCGGAGGAGATGATGAGGGCATCCCGCTCCATGATGCCGAGCGCCGAGACGCCCTGGGCGCCCATGAACATGCGCCGCGCCCGGAAATGGACGGTGCCGTCGTCCTCGAAGGGGCTCAGGATGAGGTTCTGCTCGCGGTAGACCGATCCCGAGGGCACGAAGACCGTGCAGGCCGAATGGCGCAGCAGGTGATCGGCGACCGAGAAGGCGTTGGTGAGCACCTGGAGCTTCAGCCGGCCCACGGCGTGGACCATCTGGAAGGTCGTCGTGCCGCCGTTGATGATGATGGCGTCGCCGTCGGCGCACAGCGCCACGGCGGCCCGCGCGATGGCGCGTTTCTCGAAGAGGTCCGGAATCGTCCCGGTCCCGCCCGTGTGGGTGTTCAGCGCCACGAGGTTGGGGGGCTGGAGCGCTTCGGCGCCGCCGCGCAGCTTCGCGCAGCCGCCCCTGGGTGGCCAGGGCGGCGAGGTCGCGCCGCACCGTGGCTTCGGAGGCGCCCGTCGCGCCGGCGAAATCCGCCACCGTGCCGACCGCGCGGGCGGCCAGCAGCTCCAAGATGATGCGATGGCGTTCACGCTCGTGCATCGGTTCCTCCGATTCGCGAGACTAGGCGGTCCGGGCCCTGACCGTCAACGGATTCGATCATGTTCGATCATGTTGCGCCGCAATACTGATTGCTGCGCGAGCGTTGTTGACACTCGTTGATCGGACCTGCCATGAAATGCGCGGGACGCCGGCCGAAGGCCGCCCTGCGGCAGGGACGGCGGACCGGAGCGGCGAAGCGCGAGTGGCGTCGGATCGCGCGAGGGAGGACACCATGGCGGATGTGGACGGCGGGCTCCTGGAGGACCGCTGGGACGAGGCGCGGGCCGCCGGCCTCGACGAGCCCGGGCTGCTGCTCTACCGGTCCAACCTGCTCGGGGCCGACAAGCGCATCACCAATTACGGGGGCGGCAACACCTCCGCCAAGGTCGTGGCCCGCGACCCGCTGACGGGCCGCGACGTCGAGGTGCTCTGGGTCAAGGGCTCGGGCGGCGACGTCGGCACCATGGGGCGGGACGGCTTCGCCACGCTCGACCTCGCCAAGCTCGAGAGCCTGCGCGCGCTCTACCGCGGGCCCGCCCACGAGGACGAGATGGTGGGCTACCTGCCGCACTGCACCTTCGCCCTGAACCCGCGCGCCGCCTCGATCGACACGCCGCTGCACGCCTATCTGCCCTATCGCCACGTCGACCACATGCACCCCGACGCCGTCATCGCCATCGCGGCGACGCGCAACAGCCGGGAGATCACCAAGGCGGTCTACGGCGACGAGATCGGCTGGCTGCCGTGGCGGCGGCCGGGCTTCGAGCTCGGCCTGATGCTGTCGCGTTTCGCCGCCGAGAACCCGCGCGCCAAGGGTGTGGTGCTCGAGAGCCACGGGCTGTTCACCTGGGGCGACGACGCCCGCTCGTGCTATGCGACGACGCTGGCGGTCATCAATCGCGCCATCGCGTGGTTCGACGCGCAGGGCCGCGGCGCCTCGCCCTTCGGGGCGCCGGTCGCCGAAAGCCTGCCGGCCGCCGAGCGCCGGGCCATCGCGGCGCGGCTGATGCCGGAGATCCGCGCCCGCATCGGGGCGGGGGAGCGCAAGGTCGGCCATTTCGACGACGGCGCGGCCGTGCTCGACTTCGTCAACGCGAGCCGGCTGCGCGAGCTCGCGGCGCTGGGCACGAGCTGCCCCGACCATTTCCTGCGCACCAAGATCCGCCCGCTGGTGCTCGACTTCGATCCCGCGGCGGGCATCGTGCCGCTGGTGGAGGGGCTCGACGCGGCGCTGGCCGCCTACCGGGCCGACTACGGCGCCTTCTACGCGCGCTGCCGCCACCCCGACAGCCCGGCCATGCGCGACGCCAACGCGGTCGTCTACCTCGTGCCCGGCGTCGGCATGATCACCTTCGCGCGCGACAAGGCGACGGCCCGGATCGCGGCCGAGTTCTACGTCAACGCCATCAACGTGATGCGCGGCGCCGCGACGGTGGGCACCTATGTGGGCCTGCCCGAGCAGGAGGCCTTCGACATCGAATACTGGCTGCTCGAGGAGGCCAAGCTCCAGCGCATGCCCAAGCCGAAGAGCCTCGCGGGCCGGGTCGCCCTGGTGACGGGCGGCGCGGGCGGCATCGGTGCCGCGGTGGCGGCCCGGATGCTGGCCGAGGGCGCCTGCGTGGTGCTGGCCGACATCGACGTCGCGGCGCTGGCCGACACGGGGGCGGAGTTCACGCGGCGCTTCGGCGCCGACCAGGTCCGCACCGTCCGGCTCGACGTGACCGACGAGGCCGCGGTGGAGCACGGTTTCGCCGAGGCCGTGGTGGAGTTCGGCGGCCTCGATGTGCTGGTGTCCAATGCCGGGATCGCCTCCTCGGAGCCGGTCGAGACCACCACGGTCGCCATGTGGGACCGCAACATGGACATCCTCGCCAAGGGCTACTTCCTGGTGGCGCGCGAGGCGTTCCGGCTGATGCGGCGCCAGAAGCTCGGCGGTGCCGTGGTGTTCGTGGCCTCGAAGAACGGCCTCGCCGCCTCGCCGGGCGCCTCCGCCTATTGCACCGCCAAGGCGGCCGAGATCCACCTCGCGCGCTGCCTCGCCCTCGAAGGCGCGGAGGCCGGCATCCGGGTCAACGTCGTCAATCCCGACGCCGTGCTGCGCGGCTCCAAGATCTGGTCGGGGGAATGGCGCGAGCAGCGCGCCGCCGCCTACAGCATGGAGCCCGATGCGCTGGAGGACCACTACCGCAAGCGCTCCATGCTCAAGCGCTCGGTCCTGCCGGAAGACATCGCCGAGGCCGTCTACTTCTTCGCCTCCGACCTGTCGGCCAAGTCCACCGGCAACATCCTCAACGTCGACGCCGGCAACGCCCAGTCCTTCACGCGCTGACGGCCGCCACCCGCTCTTCCGAGGGTCCATCCGATGTCCGGCCTGCCCATCGATCCCGGCGTGATCGCGCGCCACAACGAAGGCCGCGCGCGCGCGCTCGCCGAGGACTACGACGCTCTGGGCGCCCGCCTCGCGCGCCGCGGCCTCGACATCGACGCCCTCGCCGCCAAGGTCGCGGGCTTCACGGTCGCGGTCCCGTCCTGGGGCGTCGGGACCGGGGGCACGCGGTTCGCGCGGTTCCCCGGGCCGGGCGAGCCCCGGGGCATCGTCCAGAAGCTCGAGGACTGCGCCGTCATCCAGCAGCTCGGCCGCACGACGCCGCGCGTGTCGCTGCACATCCCCTGGGACCGCGCCCCCGCCGCCGACCTCCGGGCCCAGGGCGAGGCCCTCGGCCTCGGCTTCGACGCCATGAACTCCAACACCTTCCAGGACCACCCGGACGAGCCGGCCCATCGCCTGTCCTACCGCTACGGCTCGCTCAGCCACACCGATCCCGCGGTCCGCGCCCAGGCGGTGGCCCACAATGTCGAATGTATCGAGATCGGCCGCGCGCTGGGCTCGACCGCCCTCACGGTCTGGATCGGCGACGGCTCGAACTTTCCCGGCCAGAGCCACATGGGCCGGGCCTTCGAGCGCTACATCGAGAGCATGCAGGCGATCTATGCCGCGCTGCCGGACGGCTGGCGGCTGTTCTCCGAGCACAAGATGTACGAGCCGGCCTTCTACTCCACCGTGGTGCAGGACTGGGGCACGAGCCTGCTGGCGGCCCAGGCGCTCGGCCCCAAGGCGGCCTGCCTCGTCGACCTCGGCCACCATGCCGCCAACGTCAACATCGAGATGATCGTGTCGCGGCTCGCCCATGCGGGCAAGCTCGGCGGCTTCCATTTCAACGATTCGAAATACGGCGACGACGACCTCGATGCCGGCGCCATCGACCCGTTCCGCCTGTTCCTCGTGTTCAACGAACTCGTCGACCTCGACGGGCCGGGTTTCCATCCCGCCTACATGATCGACCAGTCCCACAACGTCACGGACCCGATCGAGAGCCTGATCCGCTCGGCCGACGAGATCCGCCGCGCCTACGCCCAGGCGCTGCTGGTCGACCGGGAGGCGCTGGCGGCCTTCCAGGACGCCAACGACGCCCTGATGGCCTCGGAGACGCTGAAGGCGGGGTTCCGCGCCGACGTCGAGCCGATCCTGGCCAAGGCGCGGGCCGACGCGGGGGGCGCCATCGATCCCCTCGGGGCCTATCGGGCGAGCCGCTACCGCGAGCGCGTAGCGGCGGAACGCCCGGCCTCACGCGGCGGTGGCGGCGGCATCACCTGACCGCTCGGCGGCCGGCCCCGCCCGGGCGCGGCGCACGCCGGCTGGACGCGGCCTCCCGCCGACGGGGTCAGGCCACGCGGACGGGCGTCTCCGGGAAGCTCAGCTGCTCGCGGGCGCGCCAGTCGTGGGTGACGTAGTTGAGGATCACGGAGCGGCGCACGCCCTCGATCGGGCGCTTCTCGAATCCGTGCCAGGTGTCCTGGCCCGGCACGAAGATCATGGCGGAGTTGCGGATGAAGGGCGAGGCGCCGACATGCTCCTCCTTGGAGGCGTAGATGTCGGTGCCGAGCGTCTCGTGGCCGGGGCCCTGCGACAGGTAGATCAGGCAGGTGAACCGCTTCACCCCGAGGTCGGTGTGGGGTTCGAGCCAGAAGCCGTCGACGTCCTGGGCGTATTCGAGCCGCAGGAACGTGTCGTCGATGGGGGCGTCGAAGGCCCGGGCGATCGCGCTCACGACGTCGGTCGCCTGCAGGGCCTCGGCCACGCGGCCCATCACGGGATGCTCGGCATTGGTGGGGGCGTCGAAGTAGCGGCGGGTGTCGTTGTGGAGTTCGCGCTTGCCCGACACGCCGTCGAGGCCCGGCGCCTTGAACGGCAGGTCGGCCAGCTCGTCCGCCACGGCGGCGGGGAACAGGGCATCGACGAGGTAGTGGCGATAGGGCGCCTCGAAGCCGCGGCGCGCGCCGATGCTCGCCAGCACCGCCGCCTTGATGTCGTCGACGCTCGCGGGGCCGGGCCGGGATGCGCTGAGGGCGGCGCTGCTGGAAGCCATGGACTCGTCTCGCGATCGGGCCGCCCGCCAGGGGGAAGCCAGGGAAGGGGCGTGCCGCGGGTCCCGCGCGGGCCCGGCACATGCGGCGCGCAACCTAGATCCGGCGCCGGACCACGGCAAGGCGTTGTCCCGAACCCAAGCCGTCCGCGACCGGCCGGGACCGGGGCGCGCTCGGCTGAAGCGGCATGCCTTGCGGGGCCATGGCCCCCTTCCTATACCAAGCTCCAACGCGGCCGCGCCTCGACGGGCCGGCCCCTCAACCGCTGTCCCGGTGCACCATGCCCGACACTCATGCCGTCAAGACGCTGATCATCGGGGCCGGCCCGGCCGGCTACACGGCCGCCGTCTACGCGGCCCGGGCGGGGCTCGAGCCCGTGGTCATCCAGGGCCTGCAGCCCGGCGGCCAGCTCACCATCACGACCGATGTCGAGAACTGGCCCGGCGAGATCTCGATCCAGGGCCCCGACCTGACCGACCGCATGGCCCGCCAGGCCGAACACGCCGGGGCGAAGCTCGTCTTCGACCTCGTGACCGACATCGACGTCACCGAACGCCCCTTCAAGGTCACGACCGACGGGGGCGACCGCTACGTCGCCGAGACCGTGATCATCGCCACCGGCGCCCAGGCCAAGTGGCTCGGCCTCGACAGCGAGCGCGCCTTCATGGGGGCGGGGGTCAGCGGCTGCGCGGTCTGCGACGGCGCCTTCTTCCGCAACAAGGACGTGGTGGTGGTGGGGGGCGGCAACACCGCCGTCGAGGACGCGCTCTACCTCACCCACCATGCCAGCCGCGTCACGCTGGTGCATCGCCGCGATCACCTGCGCGCCGAGAAGGTCCTGCAGAACCGCCTGTTCAAGCATCCGAAGATCCAGGTGCTGTGGAACCATGCCGTCGACGAGATCCTGGGCGAGGGCACGCCGGCCCGCGTCACCGGCGTGCGGCTGCGCGATACGGGCTCGGGCGCGTCCTCGGTCCGCGCCACCGACGGCGTCTTCGTGGCGATCGGCCATTCGCCCGCCACGGCGATCTTCCAGGGCAAGGTGCCGATGGACCGCGAAGGCTATATCCTGACGCGCCCGGACAGCACCGCGACGAGCATCCCGGGCCTCTTCGCCGCCGGCGACGTCAAGGACAAGATCTACCGCCAGGCCGTGACGGCGGCCGGCATGGGCTGCATGGCGGCCCTCGAAGCCGAGAAGTTCCTCGCCGAGCACGGGGCGGATCCCGAGATCCGGGCCGAGGAGGCCCGCGAGCCGATGATGATCGGCGCTTGGGAGTGAGCTTTTCCGGTTCGCCTCGGCTGCGACGCGGCCGATTGGTGATGGCGCTCCCCTCATGATCCGTGGATAGTGAAGGCTCTGCCTGCCCTTGGCGGCGCCCAGCGCCGCCCGACAATGGAGGGTGGAGCGATCCGGGAGGCGACGGTGGATTGGGATAAGTTGCGGGTCTTCCAGGCGGCCGCCGATGCCGGGTCCTTCACCCACGCGGGGCAGGTGCTCAACCTCAGCCAATCCGCGGTCAGCCGTCAGATCAGCGCACTCGAGACCGAGCTCGAGACGCCGCTGTTCCACCGCCACGCCCGCGGCCTGATCCTCACCGAGCAGGGCGAACTGCTGTTCCGCACCGTCCAGGACGTGATGCTCAAGCTCGATGCGGTGCGCAGCCACCTCACCGACAGCCGCGAGAAGCCGCACGGCGACCTGCGAATCACCACCACCTTCGCGCTCGGCACGAGCTGGTTGTCGCCGCGCCTGGGCGAGTTCCTCGACCTCTACCCCGACATCAAGCTGCAGGTGATCCTCACCGACGAGGAGCTCGACCTCGGCATGCGCGAGGCCGACATCGGCCTGCGGCTGCGCGAGCCCGTGCAGCCCGACCTCATCCGCCGGCGGCTGTTCACGGTCCACTACCACGCCTATGCCTCCCCGAGTTACCTCAAGCGGCACGGCCAGCCCAAGACGCTCGACGACCTCGGCAAGCATCGCCTCATCGGCTACAGCGGCTCGCCGTCGAACTACCTCGTGTCGCTGCTGAACTCGCTGCACGCGGCGGGCCGGGACGCCAAGTCGCTGCGCTCCTCGACGGTGACGTTCAACAACATGGTGGCGAGCCACCACGCGGTGCAGAGCGGCGCCGGCATCGGCGTCCTGCCCGACTACCTGGCGGATGCCGACAGCGGGCTCGTGCAGATCCTGCCCCACGTCGACATGCCGGAACTCGACTGCTACTTCGTCTATCCCGAGGAGCTGAAGAGCGTCGCCCGCGTCCAGGTGCTGCGCGACTTCCTCGTGGCCAACGCCCAGCGCTGGAGGTTCTGAACGGCGCCCGGCGGGTCGCCGAAGACCCGCCGGGCGCCGGCTGGACCAGGCCGTGCAGCCGTGACGCTCGTCTTTCCTCTGCGTCATGAAGCGGCGAATTCTTAAGAGTCTTATCGGATCTTGTTCACCTCGCGTTGAGGGAGAGCGGACCGTGGGCGCACGACAGATCGGAGCGGCGGGACGCCGTGGCCTCACCGGCATCGGGACACGTCTCGTCCTCGCCTTCGCGCTGATGGCGGCGCTGACGGCGCTGGCCGGCGGAGCGTCGTCGTGGTTCGCTCTCGAAGGGTCCAGGATCGCGAGCGGGCTGGGTTCGCGCAGCCTGCCCACCGTCAGCGCCTCGCTCACCTTCGCGCAGCGCAGCGCCGTCCTCGCGGCCGCCGCCCCCTCGCTCGTCCTGCAGAAGGATGCCGCCGCCCTCGATGCCGAGAGCGGCAAGCTGGCCGTGCTGATCGGCGAACAGACGTCCCGCCTGGCCCAGCTCCGCGCCCTGGCGGACACGCCCGACACCGTCGACCGGATCGCCCACATGAGCGAGGCGCTCGCGGCGCAGATCGACGCCGTCAAGGCCATCGTGGCCCGGCGCATCGCCATCTCGGGCCAGATCGACCAGGCCGTCGCCGACACGCTCTCGGCCTTCCAGGACCTCAACGACTTCGCCCGGCCCATCACGGAGGCGACGCAGGGCGACGTGGACCACCTGCTGTCCGACATGACGTCGAGCAACCCCGCCACGGCGGCGCAGGCGACCAAGCACCTGACCGAGGTGGCGATGCCGCAATTGCGGGCGCTCACCGGCATCCAGGCCAACGGCAACCTCGTCAACGGCATGCTGGCCGCCGCCGCCCATGCGCCCGACGGCGATGCCTACAACGACATCCGCCAGCAGTACAATTGGGGCGAGCTCTACCTCAACAAGGCCGTCAAGGCTTATGGCGAGGGCCAGGACGGGGAGCGTCTCGCCAAGCTGTCGGCGAGCCTTCTGGCAGCCGGCTCGGGCAAGGACAACATCTTCGCGCTGCGCGACGCCCGGTCGGCGCTCGACACCGACAGCGCCGCGGCCCTCGCCGCCATGCTCAAGATCGCCACGGGGCTGGCCACGGAGGTCGGCCAGCTCGTCGAACACGAGAAGTCCGCCGCCGGCGCGGCCGTCGACGCTTCGGCCGGGGCCACGCGGCAGAGCCTGGTCGTCAACGCCGTGTCGAGCGGCATCGTGGTGCTGACCGCCGTGCTGATCGGCTGGCTCTACGTCGGGCGGGTGGTGATCCGGCGCCTCGACCGGCTCGCCGCCGGCATGGGCCGCCTCGCCGCCGGCGAGCGCGGCGTCGCGGTGGATACGGCCGGGCGCGACGAGATCTCCGCCATGGCGGCCGCCGTCCAGGTGTTCAAGACCACCATGATCCGCGGCGACGAACTCGCCGCCGACGCCGCCCGGCACGCGGCCGAACGGGCCACCGCCCGCGCCGCCGCCGATGCCGAGCGCGCCGAGACCGCGCGCCTCCAGTCGGCGGTCGTCGAGGGTCTTGCGGCGGGGCTGTCGCGGCTCGCCGAGGGCGACCTCACCCACACGCTCTCGACGCCGTTCTCGGCGGACTACGAGAGCCTGCGCCGGGACTTCAACGCCGCCGTCTCGCAGCTGAAGTCGGCCATGGGCCACATCGTCGCCAATGCCGACGCCATCCGGGGCGGCACCGGCGAGATCTCGTCGGCCGCCGACGACCTTTCCCGCCGTACCGAGCAGCAGGCCGCGAGCCTGGAGGAGACCGCCGCCGCCCTCGGTGAGATCACCAACAGGGTGCGCCAGTCCGCCGAAGGCGCCGAACAGGCCCGCGGCGTCGTCGGGGCCGCGCGGGCGGATGCCGAGCGGTCCGGGCAGGTGGTGCGGCGGGCCGTCGAGGCCATGACGGGCATCGAGACCTCGTCGGGGCAGATCGGCCAGATCGTCGGCGTCATCGACGAGATCGCCTTCCAGACGAACCTCCTGGCGCTCAACGCCGGCGTCGAGGCGGCGCGGGCCGGCGACGCCGGCCGGGGCTTCGCGGTGGTGGCCTCCGAGGTCCGGGCTCTGGCCCAGCGCTCGGCCGAGGCCGCCAAAGAGATCAAGGGGCTGATCGCGGCCTCGCAGGGGCACGTCGGCCAGGGCGTCGACCTCGTCGCCCAGACGGGCCGCGCGCTCGAGCGCATCGTCGGGCAGGTCGCCGAGATCGACGGGATCGTCCGCACCATCGCGGCCTCGGCCAAGGAGCAGGCCGCCAGCCTCGGCGAGGTCAATGCCGCCGTCAACCAGATGGACCAGGTCACGCAGCAGAACGCCGCCATGGTGGAGGAGACCACGGCGGCGAGCCACAACCTCGCCGAGGAGGCCGCCGAACTCAGCCGCCTGACCGAGCGGTTCTCCGTCGGCGACGCGGACGAAGGCGTCGTGACGCCGTTTCGGCGCCCCGCACGGCCGGCTCCGGTCGCGCGCGCCTCGGCTCCGGCCGCCTCGCGCGCCGGCGCCATGGCGGCGCCGCGGCGCGAGGCGCTCGCGGCCGCGGAGGAATGGACGGAGTTCTGACGCCCGGAGCGCGCCCGCGCCGTCTCAAGGCAGCATGCGCTGGAGCTCCGGCTCGCCGTCCCAGAACTGGTGCTTCAGGGCGCCGATGACATGCGCCGCCAGGAGCCCGTAGAGGGCATAGGCGAACCACACGTGGAACGTGAAGAATAGCGCGTGGATGTTCTCCCGCGTGGCGGCGTCGAGCGCCGTGATGGCGCCGATGCGGACGTGGGGGACCACGCCCCACAGCAGGAACGGGTGCGTTTCGGCGCCCTTCCAGGCCGAATCGTGGATCCAGCCCGTGACCGGCAGCGCGAAGATCAGGACGTAGAGCGCCGCATGCGCGGCATGGGCGCCGAAGCGCTCGAGCGGGGAGTAGCTGTCGGGCATCGGCGGGGGCGGGTTGGCGAAGCGCCACAGCAGCCGCAGCACGGCGAGGCCCAGCACCGTCAGGCCGATCGACTTGTGGGTGTCGACCACCGGGCGGATCCAGTCGTCGGGCAGGCTGTCGGCGGCGAGGCCGAGCACCACGTTGCCGATGACGAGGACCGCCACGGCCCAGTGCAGCACCATGGCGATGCCGGTGTAGCGGGTCGGGCTCCGGCGGCTCTGTAATGCGATCGACACGGCTTCACCCCCGAATGGTCACGGTCGGGAGATCATATCGGGATATCGCCGCTTTGAAGGCAGCCCCGCGGGCTCGGCCGTCTGCGGCGTTTCGCGCCTGTCGCGCGACCGCCATCACTGGTCCAAGCGCTCCATGCCCGAAGCCCTCGCCGAACGTTTCGATCAGCCGACCGCGACCGGAGAGGGTCTCGCGGCGGCGCGCCACCGCATCTCGCCCCGCTACAGCCCGCCCGGAGCCGTCCCCTGGCGCGCCGTCCTGATCCATGGTGGCCTGACGCTGCTGTGGCTGGTGCTGCTGGGCCGCGCCGCCCTGCCGGACGGGCTCTGGTCCTGGGCGGCGGGCCTCCTCTACATCGCCTATGACACGGCCCTGCTGGTCTTCGTGTTCTGGAAGACCCTGCCGCTCGCCCGCGGGAGCGCGGCGGCCCGGCTCCGGCCGGCATCCGCGGCGGCGCATCGCCCGTCGCTCGCCGTCGTGGTGGCGGCGCACGACGAGGACGTGGTGCTGGCCGCGACCGTGCGGGCGCTGCTCGACCAGTCCGATCCACCGGACCGGATCCTGGTGGCGGACGACGGCTCGGGCGAACGCACCGTGGCGCTGCTGTCGCGCCAGTTCGGCCTGCCGATGCCGCACCGCGGCACGCTGAGCGCCGCGAGCGAGGCCCATCCGACGCTCGGGTGGCTGCGGCTGCCGCACGGCGGCAAGGCGACGGCGCTGAACCGCGCCATGGCCCTGCTGCGCGAGGAGGTGGTGCTGACCGTGGATGCCGACACTCTGGTCGACCCCGACGCGGTGCGGGCCATGCGGGACGCCTTCGCGGAGGATCCCGACCTCGTGGCGGCGACCGGCATCCTGCTCCCGGTCTGCGACGCCAGCGTCACGGGCCGGATCTTCGAGTGGTTCCAGACCTACGAATACCTGCGCAACTTCCTGTCGCGCTACGCCTGGTCGCGTCTCGACAGCCTGCTGCTGATCTCGGGCGCCTTCGCGGGCTTCCGCCGCTCGGCGCTGATCGAGGTCGGCGGCTTCGATACCGATTGCCTCGTCGAGGACTACGAGCTCATCCACCGCCTGAAGCGCCACGGTGCCCTCACCGGCCGCCGCTGGACCACGGCGGTGCTGGGCGCGGCCCGGGCCAGGACCGAGGCGCCCGCGACGCTCGGGGCCTTCCTGCGGCAGCGGCGGCGCTGGTTCGGCGGCTTCCTGCAGACCCAGACCTGGTACCGCGACATGATCGGCAACCCGCGCTACGGGCGGCTCGGGCTCGCCATGCTGCCCGTCAAGGCGGCCGACACGCTCCAGCCGGTCTACGGCCTCACGGCGGCGGTGCTGCTCTGCTTCTATGTCTGCACCGGCCATCTCGGGGTGGCCTTCGCCGTCACCGGGGTGATCGGCGCCAAGATCGTCCTCGACCTCGGCTTCCACCTCTGGTCCGTCTGGCTGTTCCGCCGCTGGCTCGGGGTCCGGGCCCGCACCAGCCTGCCCTCCGCCGTGCTGGCGAGCCTCGTCGAGCCCTTCTGCTTCCAGATCCTGCGCCACCTCGGCTCCACGGCGGGCTGGCTGGTCTATCTCACGGGGCGCTCGAGCTGGGGCGTCCCCTCGCGCGGCGGGCTCGCGGCCTCCGAAGGCGAGGGACGGTGACGCTCACCGGCTCGCGTCGCGCTCGCCCCTGGCGATGCGCAGGCGCAGGAACCGGCTCGCGATCAGCATCTCGACCGTGAAGGCGCAGAGCGCCGCGATGGTGCACACGATGGCGAGGCCGAACAGCCCGTAGAGGGCCGAGGCCGCGACCCCGTCGTGGAGCGCGCCGTAGAACAGCGTCAGGACGGCGCCGCAGGTCGCCGCTCCGCCGAGGCTGCCCAGGATGACGGCGGCGTCGAGCGCGCGGGAGCGCAGGCGCAGCCGGTCGAGCCGGTGGCTCATCACCAGCTTGTCGCTGTCGCTGGCCCTGGCCACCGTTTCGGCGATCCGGTCCACCTGGTCGGCCACCCGGGCGAGGCGGGTCGAGAAGACGTTGATCAGCGTGCCGATGCCGCTCAGCAGGAACACCGGCGTCAGCGCGAGCTGGATGATGTGGGCGACGTCGTCGAGCTGGGTGAAGGTCGGGGTTGCGAGGGGCATCACGGGGCGCGTGTCGTCGAGAAGGAGCCGGTGCGGCTTGGTAGGGCGCCGCGGCGGGCCGGGCAAGCGCGGCAGGGCGGTGCGGAACCTCCGTCCGCCCCACGTGTTCGGATGCAGGATCCACGAGGGAGGTTGAGCATGGACACCGATCGCATCACCGGCGCCGCCAAGGAGTTGGGCGGCAAGGTCCAGGGCGCCGTCGGCGACGTCACGGGCGACCGGCAGACCGAGGCCGAGGGCAAGGCCCGCGAGCTCGGCGGCACCGTCCAGAACGCCTACGGCCAGGCCAAGGACGCCGTCAAGGACGCGGCCAGCAACGCGGCGGATGCCGCCAAGGACGCCTACAACAACGCCGGCTCCTACGGCAGCCGGGCCCAGGACACCGTGAAGAACGTCGCCGGCACGGCCTCCGAGGCGGTCCGCGACGCCTACAACAACCCGGACCGCTACGTCGGCCAGGCCCGCGAGGCGGTGCAGAACGCCGCCGGCACCGCCCAGGGCTATGCCCAGGACGTCTATGCCAATTCGGGCGACTACCTGCGCCAGGGCGCCGACACCGTGTCCCACAAGGTGGAGGAGAACCCGCTCGTGGCGCTGCTCATCGCGGGCGCGGTGGGATACGGCCTGGCGCTGCTGATCCACGGCCGCGACTGACGCAGGGCCTCCGCTCGACCTGCCGGCCCGGGCGCCTTCCGCTCCCGGGCCGGCCGGCCGACATGGAGGATGTTTAACCCTCGCGGCCCGATTTGGACCCCATTGCGACGCCATGGTTCAGGTCGGGACGCCGCACGGCGGCGGAACGATCTGGAACCCGACGTGTTGTCGGAACGGCAATTCGCGGCCGCCGCGGCAGGAGCGGCCGAGAAGGAGGCGAGATGATCACCCATTTACGGCTCGGTGTCATCGCGGTCGCGTGGATCGTGGTGCAGGCCATCCTGGTGGCCGACGTCATCTACAGGGTCTCGCAAGCCCAGATGTGATACAGAGGGCCCGGCGCATCCGCCGCCCCTGAAACGACCGAAGCCGGACCGGGGAAAGCCCCGGTCCGGCTTCGGTCGTTTCAGGGATGGCGGCCGGCGCGGAGCTCCGGCGACCTCAGACCGAGACCTGTGCGCCGAGCTCCACCACGCGGTCCGAGGGGATCGAGAAGAAGTCCGTCGCGGTCGCGGCCTGTTTGGACAGCGCGATGAACAGGTGGTCCTGCCACTTCGGCATGAAGGAGTGGCTCGACACCTTCAGGCTGCGGCGGCCGAGGAAGAAGGACGTCGTCATGATGTCGAACTTCAGGCCCGCCTTGCGCAGCGTCGCCAGCGCCGCCGGCATGCGGGGGATCTCCATGTAGCCGTAGCTCAGCGTGATGGCGGTGAAGCTGTCCGACATCGGCTCGATCTTGTAGCGCTGCGCGTGGGAGACGCGGGGCGCGTCCACGGTCTTGACCGACATGATGACGATGCGCTCGTGCAGCACCTTGTTGTGCTTGAGGTTGTGCATGAGCGAGGAGGGGGCGATCTCGGGGTCGCTGGTCAGGAAGATGGCCGTCCCGGGCACCCGCACGGGCTTGCTCTTCGCCAGCATGGCGATGAGGCCGCGGGTCGAGATCGAGTCCCGGTGCGTCTTCGCCGCCAGAAGTGTCGTGCCGCGCACCCAGGTCCACATCAGCAGCATCGAGAGCGAGGCGAGAAGCAGCGGCACCCAGCCCCCGTCCAGCACCTTGGCGAGGTTGGCCAGCAGGAAGGCGATGTCGATGCACAGGAAGAAGCCGATCAGCGGCACGGCACCGGCCAGCGGCCAGCGCCACAGCTTGGTGACCACGAACCAGGCGAGCGAGGTCGTCACCACCATGGTGCCGGTCACGGCGATGCCGTAGGCGTTGGCGAGCGCGTCCGAGGACTTGAACAGGAAGACCAGCAGGAGCACGCCGACCAGCATCATGCGGTTGGCCCGCGGCACGAAGATCTGTCCCTCGGTGGTCTCCGACGTGTGCTGGATCTCCATGCGGGGCAGGAGGCCCATCTGGATCGCCTGGCGGATCAGCGAGAAGGCGCCGGTGATGACGGCCTGGCTGGCGATGACGGTGGCGAGCGTCGACAGGATGACGAAGGGGATCAGCGCCCAGTTCGGCACCATCAGGTAGAAGGGATCCTTCACGGCCGTGGGGTCGTGGATCACCAGGGCGCCCTGGCCGAGGTAGTTCAGCAGCAGCGCCGGCAGGACGAAGAAGATCCAGGCCGCCTGGATCGGCTTGCGGCCGAAATGTCCCATATCGGCATAGAGCGCCTCGGCCCCGGTCACCGCCAGGAACACGAGGCCGAGCGTGACGAAGCCCGTGGCGCCGTTGCCGAACAGGAAGTGCAGCCCGTGCAGCGGGTTGAAGGCCGACAGGACGATCGGCGCATCCGCGATATGCACGATGCCGAGGACCCCGATCAGCCCGAAGAACACCACCATCACGGGCCCGAAGAAGGTCGCGACCCGCGCCGTCCCGGAGCGCTGCACCGAGAACAGCCCGATCAGGATCACCACCGTGATGGGCAGGATGTAGGGGACGAGACTCGCCTCGGCGACGCCGAGACCCTCGACCGCGGAGAGCACCGAGATGGCCGGCGTGATGATGGCGTCGCCCGAGAACAGCGCCGCGCCCGTGACGCCCAGCAGGAACACCGCCCCGCCCCGCTTGCCGAGCGCATGCTGGGCGAGCGCCATCAGCGACAGCGTCCCGCCCTCGCCCTTGTTGTCGGCCCGCATCAGAAAAAGGACGTATTTCGCCGTCACCGTGATCAGCAGGGCCCAGATCAGCAGCGAAATGATCCCGATCACCTCGTAGGTCGTGACGGCATTGGCGCCGCCATGTTGCAGTGCGGTCTTCAAGGCGTAGAGCGGGCTCGTGCCGATGTCGCCGTAGACGACGCCGATCGAGCCCAGCGTCAGCTTGGCGAAGCTGTCCTTGGCGTGACCGTGGGCCGAAGCCGCCGGGTTTGCCGCCGCCGGATTGGGGGCCACGCAGGTCGGATCGGACGACGACGCGTCCGGCCCTGCTGCGCCGGCTGGCATGGTGGCGGACGGAGGGGCTCCGCCGACTCTTTCCTGCGACATCATTGTGCCTTCGACGGCGACCCACTACACGCTGCGGCAGGGGTACCGAAGCGCCCCCCAGATAGCCCTTATCCCCCGCCACGAGAAGGGGGCCGCCAGGATGCCGCACGATGGCTGCCATGTCGGCAGCCCGGCCGCGGCCTTCCCTGCGCGCCCCTTGCATCGGCCGTGCCGCCCATGTCCTGCCCGTTTTGACCCGCCTGCCGATCGACGACGTCCTGCCGGAGCTTTGCGCCGCCCTGGCGGAGCGGACCGCCGCCGTGCTGGTGGCGCCCCCCGGCGCCGGCAAGACGACGCGCGTTCCCCTGGCGCTGCTCGACCAGCCCTGGGTCGCCGGGCGCCGCATCGTGCTGCTCGAGCCCCGCCGCCTCGCGGCCCGCGCCGCCGCCGAGCGGATGTCGGCGACCCTGGGCGACACGCTCGGCGGCACCGTGGGACTCAAGGCCCGTTTCGACACGGCGGTCTCGGCCCGGACCCGCATCGAGGTGGTGACCGAGGGCGTCTTCACGCGGACCGTGTTGGACGACCCCGAACTCGCCGGCGTGGCGGCCGTCATCTTCGACGAGTTCCACGAACGCTCGCTCGACGCCGATACGGGCCTCGCCCTGGCGCTCGACGTCCAGGGCGCTCTACGGCCGGACCTGCGGGTCCTCGTCATGTCGGCGACGCTGGATGGCGCCCGCGTGGCCGGCCTGCTCGACGACGCGCCCGTGGTCGCCTCGGCGGGTCGGGCCTTTCCGGTCGAGACGCGCTGGATCGGCCGCGATCCCGACCGCAGGATCGAGGAGGCGGTCGCCGAGGCGGTGCTCTCGGCGCTGCGGGCGGAGCCCGGCTCCGTGCTGGCCTTCCTGCCCGGCCAGGGCGAGATCGTCCGGACCGCGTCGCTCCTCGCCGCCCGGCTGCGCCCGGGCGAGGCCGAGGTCGCGCCGCTCTACGGTGCCCTCGACCGGGCCGCCCAGGACCGTGCCGTGCGCCCTGCGCCGGCCGGCCGGCGCAAGGTCGTGCTCGCGACCTCGATCGCCGAATCGTCGCTGACCATCGAGGGCGTCCGGGTCGTGGTGGATTCCGGTCTCGCGCGCGTGCCCCGCTTCGAGCCCGACCTCGGCCTGACGCGGCTCGAAACCACACGGGCCTCCCGCGCCTCCGCGGACCAGCGGCGCGGCCGCGCCGGGCGCACCGAGCCGGGGGTGTGCTACCGGCTCTGGGCCGAGGCGGCCGACGGCGCCATGCCGCCCTTCGCCCGGCCCGAGATGCTGGATGCGGACCTGTCGGGCCTGCTGCTCGACCTCGCCTCCTTCGGGGTCCGGGACCCCGCGACCCTGCGCTGGCTGGATCCGCCCCCTGGCCCGGCCGTCGGCGAAGGCCGCAGGCTCCTCCAGGCGATCGGCGCGCTCGATGCCGGCGGCGCCATCACGCCGGCCGGGCGCGCCGTGGCGCGCATCGCCGCCCCGCCCCGCATCGCCCGCATGGTGGTGGAGGCCGCCCGGCGGGATGCCGCGGCGCTCGGGGGGGAGATCGCGGCCCTCCTGGTCGAACGTGGCCTCGGCGGCACGGGCGCCGATCTCGTCGACCGCCTGGAGCGCTGGCGGCGCGACCGCGCGCCCCGCAGCGAAGCCGCGCGCGGCCTCGCCCGCACCTTCGCGCGCCAGGGCCGCGCGGCCGCGGGCGCTGCGGCCGGGGAGGGGCCCGCCTCGCCCGGCGCCCTCCTGGCCCTGGCCTTCCCGGACCGCATCGCCAAGGCGCGCGGCCGTCCCGGCGAGTTCCTGCTGGCCAACGGCCGGGCCGCGTCCGTCGAGCCCCAGGACGCGCTCGCCCGCGCCCCGTTCCTCGCCGTCGGCGAGATCGCCGGACGGGCGGCGGGCGCTCGCATCCTCCTCGCGGCACCGCTCGACGCCGAGGACCTCGCCGCGGCGGCGGGCGAGGACCTGCGCACCGCCGACGAACTCGCCTACGACCCCGCCCGCGGCGCGCTCTCGGCCCGGCGCACCACCCGGCTCGGCGCGATCCTGCTCGGCGAGAGCCAGAGGCCGGTGCCGGCCGACGACGCCGCGGCGCGCGTCCTGGCGGAGGGCCTGGCGCGCGCCGGCATCGATCGGCTGCCGTGGTCGAAGGCGCTGCTGCAGTGGCGCGACCGGGTCGCCTTTCTGCGCGCCGCCGAGGGCGACCCCTGGCCGGACCTCGGCGACGCCGCGCTGCGGGACGGCGCGGCGGAGTGGCTGGCCCCCTACCTCGTCGGCAAGGCGGGGCTGAAGGAGATCGGGGCGGAGGACCTCGCCCAGGCGCTCGCGGGGCGCCTCGATCACGTGCTGGCGCGTCGGCTCGACGCCGAGGCGCCGACGCATTTCGAAGCGCCGACGGGCTCGCGCGTTCCGGTCGATTACGGGGCCGCGGGCGGGCCCGCCATCGCCATCCGGGTGCAGGAACTGTTCGGCCTGTCGCGCCACCCCGCGCTCGCGGGGGGCCGCGTGCCGCTGACGCTGCAGCTCCTGTCGCCGGCCCACCGCCCCATCCAGATCACCCGCGATCTGCCGGGCTTCTGGCGCGGCTCCTGGGCGGCGGTCCGGTCCGAGATGCGGGGCCGCTATCCGCGCCACCCCTGGCCCGACGACCCGGCCGCGGCGGCGCCGACGCTGCGGGCCAAGCCGCGGGGCCAGTGAGCGTGGGCACGGCCCTCCCCGGGGACCGCCGCGCCCGCCGCAGCGGACTGCGTTGCCCGCGACCTGGGGTTGCGCTACCCTTCCTGGGCGAATCAGGAACCCACCCATGCACCGGATATCGATGGTCCTCGCCACGCTCGTGGTCCTCTCGAGCGCCGCCCCGAGTTTGGCGCAGGAGGACACGGGCGCCGGCTTCGGCGCCCTCGTGGGCGGGCTGGTCGGCGGCGCCATCGGGGCCGCGGTATCGGGCCGGGCCCCGCGGGCGGCGGACCTGATCCCCGGCCATCCCGGCGGCGGCGGGGCCAGGGGCAAGGGGGGCGGCGGAGCCGCGCATGGCGGCGCGCATGCGGCGCCCGCGGCGGCTCATGCCGGGGGTGGACAGGTGCGCCGCAAGCCCGGCAAGTGAGCTGTCGCTGACACACGCCAGCTCCAGGTCGTGCGGACTGCTGTCCGAGCCGTAGGACGACGGCGGCGATGGCGCGGGCCGGCGTCGGTGCCCGCGCATGACGGCGGAAAGGGTGGAGGAGATCGGTCGAAGGAGGGCACGGCGGATCCGCATCGATCGCAGCCCTCGATCCGGTCATGGCCGGGCTTGTCCCGGCCACCCACGCCGTGCCGAGCCGCACCCGGCCCCGGACGGCTCCGGCCCGGCCCAAGGACCCGCGACGGCACGCCTCGGCGTGGGTGCCCGGGACAGGCCCGGGCATGACGGTGGAGGGGTCGCAGGGAGACCCGTCGAGGGAGGGCATGATGGACCTGAAGCGGTCCCCGCCCCTTATCCCGTCATGGCCGGGCATGACGGTGAAGAGGGACGGGCCGTGCGACGCGGTCCTGCGCGACCCGAGCCGATCGGTCGGGCGGCTGCCGCGCGGGGCGCGCGGCCGGCGTATGGCGCCCCCCGTCAGGCGGCCTTGCGCCCGAGATAGGCGTGGACGAGGTCGGGAAGGTGGCTGCCGAGCCAGTCTCCCATCTCCTGCTCTTCCTTCAGCGACTGTTCCAGCACGCCCTTGTCCTGGTGAGCGCCGGCAGCCTCGGCCAGCGTGGCGAGGGCCTTGTAGGAGGCGATCTCGTAGGCCTTGTAGCCGATGGCGGCGAGCACGTTCTTGATGACGTCGTCGTTGGCGGCGACATGGGCGAAGCCCGCGACGGTCGCGATCGCGCCTACGACGGCCTCCTTGGCGACGGATTTGGACGAGCCATGCCGGGCGAGCAGGTCGTCGAGCCGCGCGGCCTGGCTTTCCGACCGCGCCTTGTCGGCCTTCATGCGGGCGTGCAGCTCAGGGTAGGCCTCCATATAGGTGAGTTCGTTCTGGATGGTGCCGATCGCCTGCGTCTCGACCGCGTGCTGGTTGCGCAGCCCGGTCATGTAGACGTCCATCGCGGCATTCGATCCCGCCATCGTGTTCTCCTCGCATCTTGGTCGCCGTTCATCGGCGCCGTCCGCTGCACATCGCGTGGGGATGCGGACCGGCAAGTGCGACCAAGCGACGGCCCCCGGGGGCGGCACTGGCGGGACGGCGGCGGGAGGCCGCGACGATCCGAAGCGCCGCCGCGCCGGTACAGACCGGAGCACGCGTGGCGCGGCCCCTGCGGGGTCGGGGCCGCCGGGCCGCCTCAGCACTCGGGCAGGTTGACCGCGAGGCCGCCGAGGCTGGTCTCCTTGAACTTCTGGTTCATGTCGAGGCCGGTCTGGCGCATCGCCTCGATGCAATTGTCGAGCGGCATGAAGTGCGAGCCATCGCCGCGCAGCGCCAGCGAGGCCGCCGCCACCGCCTTGGTGGCCCCGATGCCATTGCGCTCGATGCAGGGCACCTGCACGAGGCCGGCCACGGGGTCGCACGTCATGCCGAGGTGGTGTTCGAGCGCGATCTCGGCGGCGTTCTCGACCTGCTCGGGGCTGCCGCCGAGCACCGCGCAGAGGCCCGCCGCCGCCATGGCGGCGGCCGAGCCGACCTCCCCCTGGCACCCTGCCTCGGCGCCCGAAATCGACGCATTGTGCTTGATGAGCCCGCCGATCGCGGCCGCCGTCAGCAGGAAGTCCGACACCCTGTCGCGGCTCGCCCCGACGCAATGGTCGAGGTAGTAGCGCAGCACCGAGGGCACCACGCCGGCGGCGCCGTTGGTGGGCGCCGTGACGACCTTGCCGCCCGCGGCATTCTCCTCGTTGACGGCGAGCGCGTAGACGGCGAGCCAGTCCGAGGTGACGTGCGGCTGGACGATGTTGGCGCCGCGTTCGCGTTCGAGCTGCGCCCGGATATGCCCGGCCCGGCGCTTCACCCTGAGCCCGCCGGGCAGCTCGCCCTGGCATGCGAGGCCGCGTTCGATGCAGGCCGTCATGGCGGCCCAGAGGCGCTCGACGCCGGCCTCGACCTCCTCGGGCGGACGGCCCGCGCATTCGTTGGCGCGCTTCATCTGCGCGATCGAGAGGCCGCTCTCGCGCGCCATCCGAAGCATCGCGGCCGCGGTGGCGAAGGGATAGGGCCGGCCCGGTGCTGCCGTAGCCGCGGCCTGGGCCGGCGCCTCGCGCTCGGCCGCCGTCACCACGAAGCCGCCCCCGATGGAATAGAAGGTCTCGGACAGAACCGTCTCGCCGCTCCCGTCCAGCGCCGCCACCACGAGCCCGTTGGCGTGGCCCGGCAGCGGCGGCCCGTAGTCGAAGACGATGTCGTGCGCCGGGTCGAACCGGAGCTCGGGCAGCCCCGGCGGCGCGAGGCGCCGGGTCTCGGCGAGAGCGGCGAGCTGGCGCTCCGCCGCGTCCATGTCGAGGTCGGCCGGCCTGTGGCCGAGGAGGCCGAGCGTCACGGCGCGGTCGGTCGCGTGGCCCTTGCCCGTGAAGGCGAGCGAGCCGTGCAGCGTGACCCTGAGGGACCGGGCGGAGGCCGCCGACGCGGCGCCGCGCAGGAGATCGAGGAAGTCCGCCGCGGCGCTCATCGGACCCATCGTATGCGACGACGATGGACCGACGCCGATCTTGAAGACGTCGAACACGCTCAGGAACATGAGGCGACCTCGCGCGGCAGCGAACCCGGGGCCGGCGCGCCGGCCCGCTCATCCCTTTTAGCGATGCGGGCGCCGCGGCAAAGCGCCGTGATGGTGCCCGGCACCCGCACGGCCCCTCTCCGCCATCCGCCGGTGCGCCCCGTTCGCCGACCTGATCCTGCCGCCGCCATACCCAGCCGGCACAGCGCGCCGGCTTACCTCCACAATTAAATACAAACCATGCATTTCTTTCTTTATCATCGTCCTACGGACTGAGACTCCGCCCCGGCGTCGTTGGACGATTACGCTATTGGGACATTACCGTTATGGCGTATTACAATCAGTCGATTAACGACCTGAGTCGGGTCGTCAACATTTATCTGTCGCGGCAATTCGCGACCTACATTTGTTGTGGGCTGATATCCACGACCGTTCAGCTTGCGACACGCTACTGTCTGAGTTTCTGGTTGGATTTCTCCCTGGCGGTCGTCGTGTCCTACATCGCCGGTCTGCTGGTCGCTCTGTTTCTGTATCGCCGTTTCGTGTTCGCGGCGCGATCCCGCGCGCTGTCGCAACAGGCGATGCTGTTCAGTGCCGCCTATCTCGCGTTCCTTCCCGTCACCTGGGGCCTCTCCGTCGCGACGGTCGCGCCCCTGCTTCACGTGATGTCTCCCGATCTCGCCCATCTCACGGCCCATACGATCGGCGTCGGTGTCCCCGTGGTGCTGAACTTCGCCTTCAACAAGCTCGTGACGTTCCGGGACGGTCCGAGGTCGGTGACCGAGAGGATGACGGTGGCGGCTGCGTTCCAGGATCAGCTGCCGAGGCTGGCCGTGGTGGTGCTGGTGCTCGTCTCGGTCTACGTGGGCGTCGTGGCGTTCATCGGCGCCTCGGGCGATTTCCCGCTCAACGACGACTGGGCCTACGCCACCACGACGCGGGCGTTCAGCCGAACGGGTGTCTTCACGCCCTCGAGCTGGAGCTCCATTCCCCTGCTGACGCAGGTCCTGGTCGCCCTCCCGGTCTGCGCCGCGACGGCCTGCGGTTCGGACGATCTCCGCCTGGTGACGCTGCTCGCCGCGATGCTCCTCTTCGCCGCCACCGTCGTGCTGGTCGCGGGGAAGCGTCCCACCATGGGCCTGCCGCTCCTGGCGGGGGCCGTCGTCGCCTTCAATCCCGTGGTCCTGACCCTCGCCTTCACCTTCATGTCGGACACGCTCTTCGCCGCGCTCATGACGGTCGGGGCGATCCTGTTCATGCGATCGATCGAGCGCGACTCGACGCCCCTCGCGGTGCTCGGGACCGCGACGGCGATCGCCGCGACACTGACGCGCCAGCTCGGGCTTTGCCTTCCCCTGGCGTTCCTCGCCGTCGCCTGCATCCGGATGGCGAGCGCGCGATCCTGGCGGAGGCAGGCGCTGCCGGCGCTGCTGCCTCTTGCGGCCTGCGTCATCGCCCTCATGGCCCTCAAAGCCTGGCTGCGCGCGACGGGGCGGCTGCCAGCCCTCTACGACGTCAAGTCCAGCCTGCTCGTCGAGACGCTGCACTCGCCCGTCGCCTCGCTGCTGCGCGTCGGGCATAATCTGTCGGTCATCGTCACCTACATGGGGCTGTTCACCCTGCCGATGCTGCTGGCGACGCGCGCGCCTCCGGCGACGTCCAGGGCAGGGCGGGACCGGACGCGGAGCGCCCCTCGCCTCGTGGCGGGCCTCGTGACGGCACTGGCCATCCTGGATCTCGCCTCGCTGCACCGCCTGATGCCCTCGGGAGGGAACGTCCTCGTGCCCCAGGGCGTCGGCCCGCTGCTGCTCCGAGACAGCGCCATCCTGGGAACGGGCGGCGTCGCGCCCCTCCCATCCACCTTCTGGGTCGCCGTGACGCTGCTCGGCCTCCTCGGCGCCTTCCTGCTGACGGAGCGCGTGGTGGCGGGTGTGCAGTCTCTCTTCGCGGCACCGGCCTCGCCGGAACCGTCCTGGTCCTTCGACCGATCGCGGCTATCGATCCTCTTCGCCACCGTGGCGGCCCTGTCCTACGTTGCGCCGCTCCTGCTGATCCCGTTCTACGACCGCTACCTCGTCCCGCTGCTGCCGCTGACCCTGTTCTTCCTCGTGGCCACCTCGCCCGGCGCCGCCCGTCCGTACTGGCGGTCGGCTTGCGCGGCGTCGCTCTGCGGCCTCATCTCCGCCTATGCGGTCCTCGCCGTGCACGACTACATGGCGTGGAACCGGGCGCGGTGGCAGGCGATCGCGGATCTCGAAGCGCGCCCGGGGGTCGGCGCGGACCGCATCGATGGCGGCATGGAGTACAACGGGCTTCGGTCCTACCGGCCCGACTACGTCGTCCGGGATGGCAAGAGCTGGTGGTGGGTCGACAACGATGACTATCAGGTCACGTTCGAGCCTGTCCCCGGCCGCGAGCCGATCGCCCAATACGCCTACAGGACGCTGCTGCCGCCGGCCTGGCGGTCCATCAAGGTCCTGCAGAAGGCGCCGTGAGGCGCGGCTCGACGGGAGGCCTCGGCGACCGCCTGACGCGTCCGCCGCGCCGCATGTCAGGTCGGAAGCTCCGGGAACAGCTTCGGCACGGTGTCGCCCGCGAAGTCCTTGAACGCCCGCATGGACGGCGAGGGCCCGCGGTGCGCCGGGTGGACCAGGCAGAGGTCGAAGACCGGCAGTCGCCACCGGGGCAGGACCTCCACCAACCGTCCGGTGCGCATCAGGTCGGGCTGGACGACCGGCGGCAGGTCGCCGATGCCGCCGTCCGCCAGCATGATCGATGTCAGCCCGGCATAGTCGCTGATCGCGACATGCGGCCTGAACCGCAGGACCTCACGGCCGGCTTTGCCGAGCTCCGTGAGGCTCCAGCTGCTCTCGTGACCGGGAAACGCGAAGGCGAGCAGCGGATGGTCGAGCAGGTCGCGCGGCTCCGTCGGCACCGGTCCACGGTCGAGGTAGTGCGGGCTCGCCACGAGCTGGTGGCGATAGGACACCAGCTTCTGCCGGCCGGGTTCAGCGGACCGTGGCGGGCCGATCTTGACCTGCAGGTCGGTGTCGTTCGGGAAGTCGTCGGCGATCCGTCCGGAGATGAAGACTTTCACCTCGATGTCGGGACAGGCGAGGCGGAAGGCGCCGATCAGAGGCGCCAGCAGGGTGTCGGAGATGCTGGGCGGGGCGGACAAGCGGAGCGTCTCGGGAGCCTCGGCGCGGCGGCCCGCCTTCCAGCGGTCGAGCGCGTCGGCGGCGTCGACGACCGATCGAGCCTCTCTCAGGATCTGCGCGCCCTCCGCCGTCGGGTGGACGCTGCGGGTCGAGCGGACGAGGAGGCGCGTCCCGAACTCCTCCTCGAGGTCGGCCACGCGGCGGCTCACGGTCGAGACCGGCATGGCGAGACGGCGCGCCGCCTCGGAGAAGCTCTTCGCCTCGGCGACCTTGGCAAAGATCATGAGCGCGTTGAGATCCGTCATCATCCTTCCAATTCCGAGAATCGTTTTCCCATTTGGACCGGCTAGTGGGGCAACCTAGACCCGAATAGGTTCGGCTCGTCGACATTTGACGACGGCGGGGCACCGATGCCCTCGCCGCACGCGCCGGAGGCTCCGGTCGCCGCAGTGTTGCCGGGCGCCGGGTCCCGCTGCCCGGTGGCGGCGCGGACGGCCAGCGCGGCCTGCCGTCCCGATGCCGGCTGCCGCGGCGCGCACCCACGCCCCGACGATCCCGAAGAGAACGGCACCATGACCAAGAGTTCGCTCCTGCGCCCCGTCGCGGCCCTGCTGATGACCGGCCTCGCCGCCGCGGCGGCGCCCGTCCGGGCTGCCGAGACCGCACCGGCCTTCGCCTTCTCGGCCGATCCGGCCCTGAGCGCCGCGCAGCACCAAGCCTATGACGTCGTCCACCGCTACGAGGATCGGCTGAATGCCGGCGACACGGCCGGCATCCTGGCGCTCTACGCGCCGGACAGCGTCGCGGAATGGAACGACAGACCGACCTGCGCCACGCGAGACGAGAAGAAGCGCGCCTACGATGCCTTGTTCAGCATCGCCAGGTTCACGACGGTCTTCGGCTATGCCGGCATCGACGTCACCGGCGACACCGCAGTGGTGCGGACCTTCCATCACAAGGGCGCCACCGTGGACGAAGGCGGCAAGGACGTCGTGGACCTCAATCGCGAGGTCTTTGTCCTGCACAGAATCGACGGGGCCTGGAAGATCTCGCTGTACATCTTCAACACCGATCCCGTGCAGGGCGAAGGTTGAGCCGCCCCGTCACGAGAGGAGCCTCCGCATGGCCACGATGAAGGCCGCCGTCATCGACCAACCCGGCGGGCCGGAGGTGCTCCGGATCGAGAGTCGGCCGATCCCCGTTCCGACGCCCGGCGAGGTGCTGATCCGCGTCAGGGCCTTCGGGCTGAACCGTTCGGAGATGTTCACCCGCCAAGGCCTGTCGCCCGGCGTTCCGTTCCCGCGCATTCTCGGCATAGAGGCCGTGGGGAGCGTCGCGGCGGCGCCGGGCGGCGAGTTCGCAGAGGGCACCACGGTGGCCACCGCCATGGGCGGGATGGGTCGGCAGTTCGATGGGTCCTATGCCGAATATACCTGCGTGCCGGCCGGCCAGGTGCAGGCCTTGAAGACAGACCTGCCCTGGGACATCCTGGGCGCAATGCCCGAGATGCTGCAGACCGCTTGGGGCTCCCTCTTCACGGCGCTGCGGCTCGCACCGGGCGAGAGCCTGCTGGTCCGCGGCGGCACCACCTCGGTCGGACTCGCGGCGGCCGCGATCGCCAAGGCGCGCGGCGTCACCGTGGCGGCCACGACCCGCAATCCCGCCAGGGCCGACGCGCTGCGCGCCAACGGCGCCGATGCGGTGTTCATCGATGACGGCGCGATCGCCGGAGCGGTGCGGCGCGCGCGTCCGGAGGGCTTCGACAAAGTGCTCGAACTCGTCGGCACCACGACGTTGACGGATTCGCTGCGCTGCGCCCGGCAACCTGGCCTCGTCTGCATGACCGGAATGGTCGGCAATAGCTGGTCGCTCGCCGATTTCAGCCCCATGGAGGTCATCCCGACGGCCGTAGGCCTGACCACCTACGACGGCGGGCCGGACGATTTCATGCGGACACCGTTGCAGGACCTGGTGGACCAGATCGACGCCGGCACGTTGAAGGTTTCGGTCGGCCGAACGTTCCCGCTCGACGCCATCGTCGAGGCACATCGCCTGATGGACAGCAACGACGCCGGCGGAAAGATCGTCGTGCTGCCCTGACTGGCGTCACGACCGCGCGTCGACACGTGACGGTCGAGACTCACACCTTCGAGGAACGAGCCGACATGATCGATATCGTGACTGTCTTTCGCCGCTCACTGGCCAACCTTGCACCGTCGCTCTCGGCGTCCGTATTGACCCTCTGCCTGGCGTGGGGATGCTTCGCCATCAGTGCCGCACGCGGCCAGACACCGCCCTCGGATCCGCAGACGAGCCCGCTTCCTGCGAACTGGCGTGAGATCAAAGAGGGCGTGGGCGGCTACCCGGCGGGCCCGATGCTCGAGATCGCCGTGCGTCATACGCATGCCGACAAGCTCGAGATGTTCCGGTGGCGCTCGCAATTCATTGCGATGTTGAGCGCACAGCCGGGTCCTCTGGTCGAACGCGAGTGGCGCTCGGTGTGGAGCCTTCCTGAGAACACAGGCGCCGGCACCTGGACCGGGATGACCTGGTGGGAAAACCAGCAGAGATGGCAGGACATGGCCAACATGCTGTTCCCGACCCCGGTCGCCCGGAACTGGCTGCAGACCCTCGACATGACGCTGATCTTCGTCAAGCCGCTCGATCGCACCTTCGACCTTCGCACGCTGGCCCAATCCGGAGGGCAGGTTCTCGAATTGGGCCTGCTGGTCTTTCCGACGTCGGCGGGGCACGAGCCCGCCGCGATGGTGAAATACCTCGACGCCCTCAAGGCGAAGGGCGTGGAGGTCTACCGTTTCGCCGTCTATCCCAATCCGACCGGCTTCGACGGCCCCTTCACCGTCGCCTACAGGCACAACGGACCCCCCGACACCGCCGGAGAACAGTGGTTCGTCTACATGGCGAGCTACGACACGGCAGCGTCACGAATGCGCCTGCAAGCCTCCGACGAGGTCCACGGCGCCTTCGAAGCGCTGACCGATGCGACGGTGCGGGAGCATTCCGACATCCAGCTCATGACGCGGACCACCTCGCAGGTGTGCATCAAGCGGACGACACAGGAATGTTCACTCGACCCGGATGACTGCCATGTCGGCGAGATGGGCAGCGGTGACACGTGGGCCGCGAGCTGCGGTGAGCGCCCGCAGCCGTGTCTGACGGATGGCAGCGTCTGCTCCCGCCTGTCTCCGGGAACCTGCGGCGCGGTGGGCGGCAGGCTGATCGACGCTTGCCCGGCGACGGCGAACCCTTGATGCGAATGTCCGGCAGACGGACCCATCCTGTTCGCGGCTCCGAGGAGCCGCCTTGGCGAAGCCGAGAGCTCGACGCCTGCGAGCCTTCGACCGCCGCGCGAGTTCCGGCGCGCCGGACCGGCACAAAAATCGCCATGGTCATCGTGGAGGACTGACGCGCGGAGTGGCACGGGGCGGCGGCATGGCTGAAGCAGGTTGCGAGTGGGTCGCTTCGGTTGCGAGATCCGGCGGCCCCGGTCCCGGCGCTCGACCATCCGGTCCCCCTGTTCGGCACGTCCGCGGCACGGCCCGCTCAGGACCGCCGGACCGAGCGCGTGCCCGGACGAGGCGGACGGGGCCATGATGGCGCTCCTCCGAGGACTTCGGTCGATGCGGCCGCGGACGCTCGCCGAGGTGCTGAAAGATCGGCGGAACAACTTCGACCTGATCCGCTTCGTCGCGGCCTGTCTGGTGATCTGGGCGCATGTCCGCCTCTTCGAGTCTCCGGACACCCTGGCGGACCCCTTTCCCTGGCTGTTCTCCGACCAGCAGAACAACGGCGAAGTGGCCGTCGGCGCCTTCTTCCTGATCAGCGGCATGCTGATCCCGGCGAGCCTCGAACGGCACCGCTCCCTCGTCGCCTTCGTGGTCGGACGCTACGCCCGCCTGATGCCGGGGCTCATCGCGTTCACCGCTGTCGCGGCCTTCGTCGTGTCGCCGCTGGTGTCCGGCTATGCGATGACCGACCGGGCCGCACGGCGGGAGGCGCTGGCATGCCTCGGCACGACGCTGAAGCTGCCCTTCGGCCTGGGATGCAGCGGCGTCTCACGCGCCTTCCCGGCGTCGAGCGTACCGGGCGATTTCGCATTCCCGCTCTGGACGCTGCCCGTCGAGATCCACCTCTATGGCCTCGTGCTGCTGATCGGCATCGTCCTGCGAAAGCAGCTCACCACGACCGCCGCGTCCCGGACGGCGTATCTGGCGCTCACGGCCTTGTCCGCGGTCGCGTTTCTCCTCTGCCGCGAAGCCTCGTGGTCGAAGGGCACCGTGTTCGAGAGGGACCTCACGCTCCTTGGGGACTACACGACCTATCCGGCGCTCGTGTTCATGGTCGGAATGGCGCTCTACGGCCTTCGGGAGTGGATCTGGATCGACAAACGTCTGGCCCTCGCGGCCCTCGTCGTGAGCCTGGCACTGCCGTTCCAGGCGTGGCTCGTCGATCCCGCCAGCATCTATGCCGTGCTCGCCCTCGCCGACGCCGATGTCCTGCGCGGCTTGCGGCCGCGACATGACCCGTCCTTCGGGATCTACCTCTATGGAGCGCTCTGTGAGCAGGTGGCCTATCGGATCACGGGGCCTGGGCACGCCTTGGCCCATGTCGTGATCGCCACGCCGCTCGCCATCGGATGCGGATGGCTGTCGAGCCGATGGATCGAGAGACCGACCATGAGCGCTGGCCGAGCCATCATCGGCGCTTGGGTCTCGATCCAGGCGCGATGGTCGAAGTTGAAGCCGAGGTTTCTGTTCTCGCCCGCGGAATGACGGGCGCGGTTCGCTCGACGACCCCGGCAACTCGGCGGCGTCCTGGAAGCGTGGTGCCGGCCGGTGCGATACTGCCCTGGCCGCCGACCCCTTGGCATGCCTCGCCCGCCGATCTCCTCCATCGTCCCGCGCTGGGGCGGCTCCGATGTCCGGACGGGGTCCCACCCGTCGAGACGGCCTCGCGGAGCTTGGGGCATCTTCGCTGATCCGTTAACGCATTTGTCGAATTGCCGTAGGGGCAACATGTTGTAAATACGATGGCAATTCTGCTTGCCTCAAATGTCACCAGCTTGGCCACTCCTCGTGCAGGTGACAAATGGGAAAAAAGGTACCCCCGATCTGGGTGGTCATCACCGCCTTGGGAGCGTTCAGTGTCCTCACCGTGGCGGTGTTGTCCTGCTTCGGTCTGATCGGCATCGAACACCAGTTGGAGGCCCGCAAGGACGTGGTTGCGCTGGAGAAGATCCTGATCAACCACAACAACGCCGACAACTTCATGGACGATGTGCGGGCCGATGTCCTCAGAGCCGTCCAGAGCTCGTCCGGCACCAACCGGGAAGGCGCGGATGCGATCCGGGCCGATGTCCGACACCATTCCGACGTGGTGATGACCGCGATCGGCGACAATCTCTCGGCCGTGCCCACGGCCGACCTGCGCGGCAAGTACAGCGAGATCACCGGACTGGCGCAAGCCTTCATCCCGGCTGGACGACAAGCCGTCGAGCTGGCGCTCACCGATCCCGTGGCAGGGGCCGCGAACTACGAGCAGTTCAGGCAGACCTTCACCGCCATGGAAGAGTCCATGGACAATCTCCGCGACATCCTGCAGACGAAACTGCACCAGGTCCGCAAGGACGCGGCCATCGTCGCCGCGCGCGTCGAGCAGATGATCGTGCTCTATTCGGCGATCGGGGCAGTTCTGCTGATCCTCATGACGGCTGTCGCGGTCAGGATCGCCAATAGCACGGCGAGGGCACTGGCCAACTCCCGAGAAGAGGCGCAGCGTCTTGCGCTCCACGACACGTTGACCGGCCTGCCCAACCGCGCGTACCTGTCCGATCACATGAGCCTGTCGCTGAAGAGCGTGCAGGGGACGACGGACCTCCTGTCCGTGATCTGTCTCGACCTCGACCGGTTCAAACAAGTCAACGACACGCTCGGTCACCCCATCGGCGATGCGCTCCTGTGCCAAGTGGCCGACCGCCTGCGTGGCTGCCTGCGCGCCAGCGATGTCGTCGCCCGCCTCGGCGGCGACGAGTTCGCGATCGTGCAGGCCCCGATCACGCGGGTCGAAGATGCCGGCGTGCTGGCCCAGAACGTCATCGATGCTCTCTCGAAGCCGTTCGTCGTCCAGGGTCATCAGGTGACGATCGGAACGAGCGTCGGCATCGCGCTCGCGCCGGTCGACACCGACGATGCTGGCGAACTGCTGAAGATGGCGGATATCGCGCTCTACCGCGCCAAGACCGATGGCCGCGGCCTGTTCAGGGTCTTCGAACGGGGCATGGACACCAGGCTCCAGGCGCGCCGGGAACTGGAGCTCGACTTGCGTGAAGCCGTGGTCCTGGAGCAGTTCGAGGTCCACTATCAGCCACTGGTCGATGTCTCGACCGGGCATGTGACCGCTCTCGAAGCGCTGGTCCGGTGGAAACATCCCGAGCGCGGGTTGGTCGGTCCGGACGAATTCATTCCGCTGGCGGAGGAGACCGGTCTGATCGCGCCTTTGGGTGCCTGGGTGCTGCAGAAGGCTTGCCTGGCGGCCGCGGCATGGCCGGAGAACGTCAAGGTGGCGGTGAACGTTTCGGCAGCACAGTTCAAGAACTCCAGTATCGTATCGGCGGTGCTGAGTGCACTCAACGCGTCGGGGCTGAATCCCGAGCGCCTGGAGCTCGAAATCACCGAAACGGCGCTGCTGACGGAAACGAATGCGACGCTTGCGATCCTGCACGAGCTCAGGTCGCTGGGCGTCCGCATCGCCATGGACGATTTCGGAACCGGCTACTCGTCTCTGGGCTACCTGCGCAGCTTCCCCTTCGACAAGATCAAGATCGATCGGTGTTTCATCCAGGAGATCACCACCAGCGCGGATTGCAAGGCCATCGTGAGGGCCGTCACCGGGCTCGGCGTCAGCCTCGGGATCGCGACGACGGCGGAAGGGGTCGAGACGACCGACCAGTTGGACATGATCCGCGCCGAGGGCTGTAACCAGGTGCAAGGCTATTATTTCAGCCGACCCGTGCCGGCGGACGCCGTCATGGCGCTGCTGGGGCGCAGCATCGCAGGATCGCGGTCGGCGGAACTCCAGGGGGTCGCGGCGTGACACGCGGTTCCCCGGGGCCTCGAGGGAGGCCTCGGGTCGTCGCTCCCGGATGACGGGCACACGACCTGTTCGCCAGCGTTCCGCCGCCTCGTCCTTGACGGCGGTCGCGGATCGCCTGCAGTGGATCCGGGAGCGGCGGGCCGCTCGCAAGACAGCGGGGACCTTCGATGCGCGTGCTGATTGCGACTCCCGCCTTCGGCCGGGACGTCACGGTCGACTACCTGCTCTCCATCCGCGATCTCGAAGCGTCCTTCCGACGCGAGGGCATCGAGAGCGATGTCAACTTCACGATCGGCAGCGTGCTGCCGCGGGCCCGGGCGGCCCTCGCCAGCCGCATCCTCGTCGATGACCGCTACAGCCACCTCCTGTTCGTCGACAGTGACATGCAGTTCCGCCCCGAGGCCGTCGGCAAGCTCGTGCGGTCCCGCAAGGCCTTCTGCGGCTGCCTGTACCCGGTGCGCATGTTCGACCACGCGAAGCTGCACGAGGCGTCGCGCGTCATCGAGGACCGGACGGCCGCGCGCAACGCGGGCCAGACCTACGTGTGCCTCGACAATCTCGTCACGGAGCAACGGGACGGCGCGACGCACCTCGTCTCCGACGCGGGCCTGGTCCAGACCGAGAGCCTCGGCTTCGGTCTGACGCTGATCGATCGGTCCGTCCTGTCGCGGCTCCGCGACGCCTGCCCGGAGCTCGTGGTGCGCGGCGGCGCGGACCCCGCCTATCGGGGGATGGGGATCACCTACGACGTCCTGCAGGCCTTCGAATCGGTCCAGGCCGACAACGGGCTCTTCCTCGGGGAGGACCTGTCCTTCTCACACCGCTGGCGCCACCGCTGCGGCGGCGACATCTGGGCCTGCATCGACGAGGAGATCGGCCATGTCGGCACCAACCGCTTCGTCGGGCGCCCATCGGACGCCCTGGCTCGGGCGGGGATCGTCTGGCCGCGCGACCAGGCGGTCTCCTGATCATCGGGCGCGAGGGCGTCCGGAGGCGCAGGGCGCGGGGCGATCTTCGGCTGTCGCGGAGGCGGCACGGCGGCGCTGCATCGATGCCCCGAACGGTCACCGGTGGGCCGTGCAGGACTCGAACCTGCAACCAGACCGTTATGAGCGGCCGGCTCTAACCATTGAGCTAACGGCCCGGCGGCCCGCGCCGGAGGAGGGGGAGCATAGCGGATAAAGGGTGGGGTGCAACGCGGGAGGCGGTGTTTTCGGCGGTTGACGACGCGCTGTCCGGGCCCCCGTCCCCCTTCCGTGCACCGGACGTTGCGCCTAGATTGCGGAGCTTGGATCGCGCGGCGGAGGCCGCGGCGCGCGGACACGCGAGGGGAACCGGTGCAGACACAGACCGCCGCCGAGGGCGCGCCCGTGGCCATCATCATGGGCAGCCAGTCCGATTGGGCGACGATGCGGCACGCCGCCGAGACGCTCGACGCCCTGGGCGTCGGCCACCGCGACCTCATCGTGTCGGCCCATCGCACGCCGGACCGGCTGGTGGCCTTCGCCAAGGGCGCCCGCGCGGCCGGGCATCGCATCGTCATCGCGGGCGCCGGCGCCGCGGCCCACCTGCCCGGCATGGTGGCCAGCATGACGCCCCTGCCGGTCTTCGGCGTCCCGGTCGAGACCCACGCGCTCGGCGGGCAGGACAGCCTCTATTCCATCGTGCAGATGCCGGCCGGCATCCCCGTCGGCACGCTGGCGATCGGCCGCGCCGGCGCCGTCAACGCCGCCCTGCTGGCCGCCGCCGTCCTGGCGCTCTCCGACGCCGGCCTCGCCGAGCGGCTCGACGCCTACCGGGCGCGCCAGAGCGCCGGCGTCGCCGAGACCCCGCGTGACCTCGAGGCGCAAGGTGGCTGACCCTGCGGTCTCTCCCGGCGACACGCTCGGCATCCTGGGCGGCGGCCAGCTCGGCCGCATGCTGGCCATGGCGGCGGCGTCGCTCGGGCTGAAGTCGCACGTCTTCGCCCCCGATGCCGACAGCCCCGCCTTCGCGGTGGCGGACGCCCACACGGTCGCGGATTACCGCGACGAGGCCGCCCTCACGCGGTTCGCCAAGACCGTGGCGGTCGTCACCTACGAGTTCGAGAACGTCCCGGCCGAGACCGCCGCCGTGCTGTCGCGGCACGCGCCCGTCCGCCCGAACGCCGATGCGCTGAAGACCGCGCAGGACCGGCTCGTCGAGAAGCAGTTCATCCGCGGCCTCGGCCTCGAGACGGCGCCCTTCGTGGCGGTCGACGACCCCGGTGCCCTGGCCAGGGCCGTCGCCCAGCTCGGCCGCCCCTCGATCCTCAAGACGCGCCGCCTCGGCTACGACGGCAAGGGCCAGGCCATGGTGCGCGAGGGGTCGGACCTCGCCGTGGTGTTCCGCTCGCTCGGCCAGAAGTCGATCCTGGAAGGAGTCGTCCCCTTCACGCGCGAAGTCTCGATGATCGTGGCGCGCGGCGTCGACGGCGGCTTCCGGGCCTACGAGCTCAACGAGAACGTCCACGCGGCCGGCATCCTGGCCACCACGACCCTGCCGGCCGACGTGTCGCCCGGGACCGAGCGCCTCGCCGCCGAGATGGCCCGCCGCATCGCCGACGCGCTCGACTATGTCGGCGTGCTGACGGTCGAGATGTTCGTGGTGCCGGGGCAGGGCGGGGCGGCCGAGCGCCTCGTCGTCAACGAGATCGCCCCCCGGGTCCACAACTCCGGCCATTGGACGCTCGGGGGCGCCGCGACGTCGCAGTTCGAGCAGCACGTGCGCGCCGTCTGCGGCTGGCCGCTCGGCTCGACCCAGCGCTGGGGCGCCATCGCCATGCGCAACCTCATCGGCGACGACGTCCAGGCCTGGCGCACCATCCTGGCCGAGCCGGGCGCGAGCCTGCACCTCTACGGCAAGAGCGTGCCGCGGCCCGGCCGCAAGATGGGCCACGTGACCCATGTGACGCCGGAGCCGCGGCGCGGCGAGTGAGACCTCGGGTCGCCGCGGGAGGCGCCGCTCAGGCGGGCGCCCCCGAGGCGCCGCCCGGCACGGCCGCGTCGTCGTCCGTCGTGCCGGCGCAGGCCGGCCGTATCACCGCGCCGAAGCCGAGCCAGAGCGCGATCGACACGAGCGCGAAGCTGCCCAGCGTCAGGAAGGCGGCGGGATAGCCGAGCCCCTGCGCCAGCCAGCCGCCGATCGCGGGGCTGAGGGAGGCGCCCAGGCCCTGTACGGTCATAACGGCGCCCTGGCCGACGTTGACGCGGCCCGTGCCGTTGAGGATGCGGGCCACGAGGCCCGGCACCGCGACGCTCTGCAGCCCCGCCCCGATCCCGTCGAGGGCCTGGACGGGATAGACGCCCCAGGCGCTGATCATGTGGGCGGCGAGGAAGCCGCGCACCGGCAGGGCCAGGAAGGAGACCAGCAGCACCAGCCAGTAGCCGCGGCTTTCCGCCGTCCGCATGGCGATGAGCGACACCACGATCATCACGGCCTGCGCCACCACGATCGTGACGGCGACGAACAGCGAAGGATCACCGGCCTTGGCCGCCACCACGGCGAGGCCGTAGAGCGGCAGCATGGCGCCGTTGCCGAGATGGAAGCACGCGAGGGCGGCGGCCAGGATGAGCAGCGGTTTCGAGCGCAGCAGGACCTGGAGGCCGCCGATCCGGTCGTCGGCCCGTCCCTCCGTCCGGCCGCCCGTCTCGAGCCCGCGCGCCGCATCGTCGTCGATGGCCTCTCTCGGGATCATCAGCACGGAGACGATCGAGAGCACGCCGAAGAGCGCGGCGAGCCAGAACACGGCCGTGAAGCCGAACTGCCAGCCCAGGAGCCCCGACAGGCCCGCGCCCACCATGTTGCCGGCATGGTTGAAGGCCTGGTTGCGCCCGTTCTGCCGGTTGAAGCCGCGCTGGCGCACCATGCCGAGCGTGATGCCGGTGACGGCAGGCCCGATGGCGGCCCCCGCGATGGCGGTCGCGACCTGCGAGGCCGCGACGAGCCAGAACTCCTGCGACAGCAGGATCAGCGTCGAGGCCGCGACGGTGCACAGGCCCGGCACGATCACGTAGAGGCGCTTGCGGCGCGTCGCGTCGACGAGGGCGCCGGCCGGCGCCGTCATGATCATGCCGGCGACGCCGCCGATCGTCATGACCGAGCCGATCGGCCCGCTGGCCCAGCCATGGGCCAGCAGGAACACGCCGAGGAACGGGCCGATCCCGGCCTGCATGTCGGCCATGAAGAAGTTCAGGGCTTCGAGCGGCCGCCGGCCGCGGCCGGCGGGGGTCCCGGCGTCTGTGGGCCTGTCGGTCATCGGCGATGGTCCTCATCTAAGAGCCGCGGGGGTCCGACCGCCGCGAGGGATGCGGTGCCTGCCCCGAGGGCGGAAGCCTCGAGCGTCCTGCCGAGCGGCCAGGCCCGCTGCAGGCCCTCGACCACGATGGGCCGGCCGGGCGCGAGCAGCCATGCCAGCCGGGCGGCATCGGGCGGCGGCAGGCGGACGACGGTGCCGTCCGTCAGCAGCACCCCGTTCACCTCGCCGGAGAGGCCGTGCAGCGGCAGGCGGACGCGGCCCTCGAGGCGGGCGAAGACCGGGGGACTGCCGACCGGCCGCGCCTCCTCCGGCGCGGGCGGGCGGGGTGCCGGGCCGTGGTCGACCACGGTGCGGCCGGTCGCCGTGTCGGTGACGGTGACGGCCTGGATCAGCGGGAGCGCGGCGGCCTTGAGGCCCGACACCGTCACGGGGTCGCCCGGCGTCACGGCCCGGGCGATGTCGCGGGACAGGTGGGGCGGCGTCTTCACCTCCGTGCCGTCGGCCAGCACGAAGCCGTCGATGTCGCCGCGCGGCGTGAGCGTGAAGGCGTCGAGGCGCCCGCCATAGGCCGGCAGCGACCCGGCCTGCGCGGCGGCCGCGACCGGGCCGAGCAGCACGGCCAGTCCGGCGAGGAGGAGCGGAGCAAGGAACATCGCGGGCCCGGCGGCCGCCGGCGGCGCGCCGGCGTGAGGGGCGGACTGCACCCGCCGTGCCAGCCGGCGGCGGCGCGTCCCGCCCCTCACGCCGCCGCCCGACATTCAGGGTTCGGCGTCGTCTCCGGAGACAGCCCCTGTCCGCTCGGCGGACGAGGCGAGGCCGTAGCGCTCGAGCTTGGCATAGAGGAACTGGCGCCGGATGTTCAGGCTGCGCGCCGCTTCGGCGCGGTTGCCCCCGCTGCGCTCCAGCGCGCGCCGGATGAGGAACTCCTCGAGCCGCGCCACCGCGCTCGGCAGGTCCTCGTCCGGCCAGGCGAGGGCGTCGGCGCGCGCCGGCGGCGGCCCCAGGAAGGCGAGGTCCAGCGGCCCCGCCGTGGGCCCGCGCGCCAGCGCGGCGACGCGCTGCATGGCGTTGCGCAGCTCGCGCACGTTGCCGGGCCAGGGATGGCCCAGCAGCACCGCGGCGGCCTCGGCCGAGAGGGCAGGGCCGCCCGCCTGCCGCAGGAAATGCTCGGCCAGGGGGACGATGTCGGCGAGGCGGTCGCGCAGCGGCGGCAGGTGCAGCGGCACGACCGCGAGCCGGTAGTAGAGGTCTTCGCGGAACGCGCCGGCGCCGACCCGGGCGGCGAGGTCGCGGTGCGTCGCCGCCACGATGCGCACGTCGACCGCGACCGGCCGGCCGCCGACCGGCGTCACGCAGCGCTCCTGGAGCACCCGCAGGATCTTGGCCTGCATGGCGAGATCCATGTCGCCGATCTCGTCGAGGAACAGGGTGCCGCCATGCGCGTCCCGGAACGCCCCGGCGCGGTCGCCCGTGGCCCCCGTGAAGGCGCCGCGCAGGTGACCGAAGAGCTCGCTCTCCAGGAGATCGCGCGGGATGGCGGCGCAGTTCACCGCCACGAAGGCCCTGCGGGCGCGGCAGCCGTGATCGTGCAGCGCGCGCGCCACGACCTCCTTGCCGGACCCCGTCTCGCCCGTGACGAGAACGGTGGCGTCGCTGTCGGCCAGCCGGCCGATGGTCTTCTGCACGGCCCGCATGGCGGCGCTGGAGCCGACGAAGACGTCGGGCGCCGGCGCCTCGGCGGGGGCCGCGGCGGCGCCCGCGGCCAGCAGCGCCTCGATCACGCGGCCGAGGTCGTCGCGGTCGATCGGCTTGGTCAGGTGGTCGACGGCGCCGAGCCGCATCGCCTCGATGGTGTTGGCGGCCGTGGCATGGGCCGTGAGGATGGCGACCGGCGGGCCGCCGGGGCGGCCGCGGATGCGCCGGAGCAGCTCGAGCCCGTCCATGCCGGGCATGCGCAGGTCGAGCAGCACGGCATCGATGCCGCCCCGCAGCACGGCCGCCTCTCCGGCCGTCCCCGAGGCCGCCTCGCTCACGGCGTGGCCGAAGTCCGCCGCCGCCTCGGCCAGGGCCTCGCGGAACGGGGCATCGTCGTCGACGATCAGGATATGCGCCATGGGACCTCGATGCGGAACGTCGTGGTGCCGCCGGCCCGCTCGAAATCGGCCGTGCCGCCATGGGCGCGGGCGATCTCGCGCACGATCGACAGGCCGAGCCCGGCTCCTTCGGGCCGGCCGGTGACGAAGGGCTCGAACAGCGTGCCGGCGATCGCCTCGGGCGGCCCTTCGCCCTCGTCGCTGACCGTGAACATCAGGAGGTCCTCGCTGCGGCGGGCCGAGAGCGCGACCGTCCCGCCCTCGGCCGCGGCGAGCGCATTGGCGAGGAGGTTGTCGAGCGCGCGCCGCATCTGGGCGGGGTCGAACCACGCGGCCCCGGCCTCGCAGGCGGCCACGAGGACGATGCCGCGGCGGAGCGCCTCGGCCCGGTAGGGCGCCAGGCAGGCGTCGAGGAACGGCGCGAGGGGCACCTCGGTCCGGTGCGGCGGATCGCGCTCGGCGGCGGTGAGGAGACGGCGCACGAGCGTGTCGAGCCGGTCGACCTGGGCGATGACGAGGGCGAGCGCCTGCACCTTGCGCTCGTCCCCGCCGCCCCGCAGCGCGCTCTCCGCCTTGAGCCGCATCGCCGCGATCGGGTTGCGGATCTCGTGCGCCACGCCGGCCGTCACGCGGCCGATGGCGGCGAGGCGCTCGGCTTCGGCCACCTGGCGCGACAGCGCCCGCGTCTGGTCCCGCGACTGGGCGAGGCGGCTGCCGGCCTCGTTCATGGCGAGGACGATGCGGTCGAGCTCGCGCTCGCCCGTCGGCGCGAGACGCGGCAGGTCGTCGCCCGCCGTGGCGGCGAAGGCGGCCTCGATCCGCGCCACATGGCCCGTCCAGGTCACGACGAGGCGGCCGGCCAGGACCGAGGCCCCCACCACGGCCGCGGTCAGGATGGCGAGGCCGGCCATGAGCTGGCCGTAGGTGCTGCCGGCGAAACTGTGGACCCGCGTCATGGTCCAGCCCGCGAGTGACGGGATGGGGCCGGACAGCGGACAGGAGGCGATGATCAGGGTCTGGGAGGGCGATTCCAGGCGCGTCACCTGGGGCCGGTCGTCGCTCAGGGCCGCCAGGGAGGCGGCGCGGATGCGGGACATCTCGGCCTGGGGCACGTCCGTCTTGGGGCCGCTGCCCTCGTAGGTGGGGAAGGCATAGGCCAGCGACCCCGCCCCGGTCTGCCACAGGCCGCCCTCGATGCCGGCCTTGTCGTTCAGCGCCGTGAGCACCACGGCGGCGAGGTCCCGCCGCAGGCCCGCATCGTCGAGATCGGGCGTGTCGCCGTGCCAGGAGGCGGTGTAGAAGCGGAACGCGCGCCCGATGGCCCCGCAGGACTGGCTCGCCACGGCGCTCGCCTGGCCGATGCGCGCGGCCGTCGACTGGTCGAACAACGCCAGCATGACGAAGCCCGACGCGAGGGCGGCGGCGAGCAGGAGCGCCAGAATGGCGATCAATCGCCCGACCAGGGATCGCGGCACGGTTCATCCGGAGTTGCGCATCGACCGGCGGGGCCGGTCGCATTCGCGTTCTAGCAAGCTTCACGGCCGGGCGAAATCACCCCGCATGCACCGCCGGGCGCCGCGGCCCGGAGCCTGTCGGGCCACCACCGCCGGCGCCGCTGGACGGCGCGGCGTCGGCGAGCCAAAATGGACCATGACCATCGTCCGCGTCCTCCTTCCCGGCCTTCTGGCACTCGCCGCGAGCGGATGCGTCCCCGATCGTGATCCGTCCACCTTCGCCATCCCGGACGCGACGCTGGCGCCGCTGCGTCTCGCGACCTGCCCCGCCCCGGTCGCCGCGGCCGCGAGGGCGACCCGCTGCCCGGAGGACCCCCGATGACCGATCTCGTCCCGGCGCGGTGGGCGGCCCTGCCGCCGCTCGCCTTCGCGGCCGCGATGCTGGCCGGCTGCGCGCTGCAGGGCGCGCGCCCGGTCGCAGTAGCGGAGCCCGGCGGGCCTCCGCCGCTCGCCGCGTCCCCGGCCGGCGTCAGGACGGTCAGGACCGCGGCGCGGTCCCGCGAGGACGAGACGGGGCCGTCGGTCGCCGCCGTCCCGGCCGCCGCGACGCCGTCGCCGCGCGAGATCTTCGATTTCCATCCGGCCGGCGCCCCGGCCGATGCGTGGCGCCAGCCCTTCGTGATCGACACCAACGACGGGCCGCTGGCGGCCGACGTCCGCCGGAGCGCCGCCGAACTCAAGACCTTCCTGGCGACCTCCAGGAGCGGCACCACGGGCGGCGCCACGGGCGGCGCCAACGGCTCCTCCCCGGGCGGTCCCACGCTGGCCGGCAAGGCGGTCCCGCGACCCGGGGCGGCCCGCCGCTGCGGCGAGACCGACGTCGCGACGGCGCGGCCGGGCTGTCCCACGGCCGCGCCCGCGGCGGAGAAGCCCGTGCCCTGAGGACCCTGCGCCCGGCGCGCGGCGGCCCGCTGTCGCCCCCGGGGTGTCTTGGCGCCGTCATGCATCGGGCGGTAGTGTCGCGCGGCCTGGAGACTGAGGAGACGACCCGAATGCGAACCGTCGTGCGGACCGTGCTTGCCGCCGCCCTGGCCGGCACCCTGCCGGGCCTCGCCGAGGCCCAGACCGCTCCGGCGGCACAGCCGCCCGCCACGGGGCCGGCGGCCCTCGTGCACCTCCAGCCCGACCCCTCCGACGCCGTGAAGCCCTTTATCGTCGACCCCGCCGCCGCGACGATGTCGCGCCAGGAGACGATCGCGGCGCTGCGCGAGAAGGTCCGCTACGTCTTCGTGATCTTCAACGAGAACCACTCGTTCGACAACGAGTTCGGCGCCTTCCCGGGCGTCGACGGGCTCTTCTCGGACGGCACGAAACCGCGCGCCGCCGAGGCGACGCCGGGCTTCGTCCAGCACTACAGGGACTGGCAGGGGACCGAGCGCACGGCCCAGCCCTTCCGCATCGGGCCCGACCAGAACGCCACCTTCACCGACAGCGTCGACCACAGCCACAAGGGTCTCGCCAAGAAGATCGACGTCGGCCCGGACGGCACGGCCCGCATGGACGGCTTCGCCGCCACCGAATACGGCCGCTTCGTCGCCTCGGGCGGCGCCAAGAGCGCCAGCATGGCGAAGAACTACGCCGACCTCGTGATGTCGTACATGGATTGCGACACGATCCCGTTCTTCTGGACCTATGCCAACCGCTTCACCATCTTCGACAACATCTTCGCGACCGAGGACACGCCCTCGACCCCCAACGCCATCGCGATGATCGCCGGCCAGGCGGGCGAGACGCAGTGGGTCAAGCACGGCCCGGACGGCAAGACCTACACCAGCGGCGAGAACAGCGGGAAGACGCAAGGGGCGCCGATCGTCAACGACCCGCAGCCCTTCTACGGCTCGCAGTTCGACACGACGGCGGCCAGCCGGCAGCCCGCCGGCCCGCGCGACGGCTACAAGAACTCCAACATCGCCACGAACCAGACCTATGCGACGGTGCCGCTGACCCTCGCGGGCCGCAATGCCGCGCGCGTGACCTCGAACGACTATAATCCCGAGTTCGACCTCGCCGACGTGAAGCAGGACATCCCCTTCATCGCCTCGCGCGGCGGCGCGCCCGTCTCCTGGCGCTGGTACCAGGAGGGCTACGACCACGAGCCGACCGATCCGCAGGGCGACACCACCCACGACAGCTACGTGAGCCACCACCAGGGCCCGCAATATTTCGGCTACCTCGCCAACAACCCCGACATGAACAAGAACATGAGGGGCCTCGGCGACTTCTTCTCCGACCTGAAGGGCGGCAAGCTGCCGATGGACGGCGGCGTCTTCTATATCCGCGGCGGGTTCTCGGCCATCTCGGGCGAGACGCCGCCGATCCAGAACCCCGCCTATCCCAATCCGGCCGGCCTGACCCCGATGGAGCGCGCCACGATCGCGTCGAACAAGGGCGGGGACGACGACCACCCCGGCTATTCGGACCGGCAGCTGAGCGAGGGCATGGCGGCGCGGGTGATCAACGCCGTCGCCGCCAACCCGGCGATCTGGGCGCAGTCCGCCATCGTCATCACCTATGACGAGTCCGACGGCTTCTTCGACCATGTGGCGCCGCGCATCCTGTCCTACGGGCCGGACCAGCTGCCGCTGGCGCGCGGCATCCGCGTGCCGATGATCGTGATCTCGCCCTATGCCCGGGCCCATGCCGTGTCGCACGCCGAGGGCGACCACAATGCCGTGATCGAGACGCTGAACGCCATCTACGACCTGCCGCCGCTCGCGTCCCTGCCCGACGAGGCCCAGGCGCTGATCGCCGGCGAGGAGGCGAGGTTCAACGGGCCGAACGGCTTCGTGCAGCACCATCTCGGGCCGCGCGACATCAACGCGCCCGAGACCGACGACCTGCTCTCGGCCTTCGAGCCGAAGCGCCTCACCGGCGCGATGCCGCCGCTGCCGGCCGCCTACGCCACCATCCCGGAGGCGGTGGTGAACCACCTGCCGCATTACGACGGCAAGGGGTGCCAGGCGATCGGCATGGTGCCGGAGGACCGGCGCCAGGGGATCGCGACGGCCGTGCCGGAGGGCTTCAACACGCTGCCCATCACCTTCCCGGCCTACAACAGGTGAGGGCTGCCGCCCTCGTGGCGCCGGCCGCGGTCGCGGCGATCACCGGCCTCCTGGCCGCGGCGACTCCCGCTGCCGCGGGCCCGGTGCTCGACCGGGTCAAGGCGGCCGGCATCGTACGCTGCGCCGCCGAAGAGCGGCCGGGGTTCGCCGAGACCGACGCGGAGGCGCCGGGCCCGGCCCGTGGCCTCGCCGTCGACCTTTGCCGCGCGGTCGCGGTCGCGGTGCTGGGACCGGCCGGCAAGGCGGATCTCACCATCCTCGATTCGGTCGGCGGCTTCGACGCGGTCCGCGCCGGCGCCTTCGACCTCATCTTCGCCGCGGGCGGCACGCTCGCGGCCGAACGCCTGGCCGACCGGCTGGTGCCGGGGCCGCCGGCCTTCATCGAGACCACCTCCGTCATGGTGCCGGAGGGATCCGCCATGCGGGCGGTCGGCGACCTCGCCGGCGCCAGCGTCTGCTTCATGATCGGCACCGGCGCCCAGCGCGCCCTCGAGGCGGCGCTGGAGCGCGACCATGTCGAGGTGAGGCGGCTCGGCTTCGGCGAGGATGTTGAACTGCGCGACGCCTACAATGTCGGCCGCTGCACCGCGGTGGCGGGCGAGGCGACCTTCCTCGCCGAGGTGCGCCAGGACGGCGGTGTCCACGCCCTGAAGAGCCGCCTTCTCGCCGCCCCCCTGGCGCTCGACCCCGTCTTTCTCGCGACGGGCCTCGACGACGGGCGCTGGTCGGCCATGGCGGACTGGACGCTGCTGGCCTTCCAGCTCGGCTCGGCGCCGCGCTCGGGCTGGACCGGCGCCGGCGCCGCTCCGCTCGCGGCGGCCGCGACCTCGCTCGGCGCGCGCGAGGGCTGGTACGGCGAGGTCGTCACGGCCGTCGGCACCTATGCGGAGGCCTGGGCGCGGAACCTCGGCGACGGCTCCGACCTCAAGCTCTCCCCCGGGCCGAACCAGCCCTGGCCGGCGGGCCAACTGGTGCTGCCGGCCTCGCCCTGAGGGACAAGGTCGGCCGCGCCCCGGATCCCGTCACGCCCACGATCCGTGCCGGCTCGTGATTCCAGGCTTCGGCCGAACGCGACGCCGGCCCGCGCGGCGAACTGTCGGCAGCCCTGAAAATGCCTTGACTGAGAGTGCGCTCGAACCCGTAGCGTCTCAGGCGTCGTGGCGAGAAGACCTATGAAGATCGGCGAACTGGCGAAGCGTTCGGGGATGTCCGCCCACACCATCCGCTACTATGAGCGGATCGGTCTCCTTCCCTATGCCAGCCGGAACCAGTCGAGCCAACGGGACTACGACGCATCGATCCTGACCTGGATCGCGTTTCTGGATCGCTTGAAGACGACGGGAATGCCGATCCGAGTCATGCTGCGCTATGCGGCTTTACGGGAGCGCGGCGTGGTCACGGAGGCCGAGCGTCGTGAGATGCTTGAACAGCACCGTGGGCGTGTCCGCGCCCATATCGCGGAGCTCCAGGCCTGTCTTCTCGTCCTCGACGACAAAATCGCCGGCTACGCCGGTTCAGAGCAGAGGACGCAGACCCATGATCTCCCATCAGAGCGACGGCGAAAGCCGACTGGACCGCGGGCGCCGGGCTCTCGCCGAGATTGACGGCCATGCCGGCGAGACGGTCATCGCCTCGCTCGCCGACATCGCGCCCGACTTCGCGACATACCTTCTCGAGTTCCCGTTCGGGGACATCTACAGCCGACCTGGACTGGACCTGCGCGCACGTGAGATCGCCACGATCGCGGCCCTGACAGCGATGGGGACTGCCGCCCCACAACTCAAAGTCCACATCGAAGCCGGATTGAACGTCGGCCTTTCACGGGGGGAGATCACCGAGATCATCATGCAGATGTCCGTCTATGCCGGCTTTCCCGCAGCATTGAACGGTCTCTTCGCCGCCAAGGAGGTGTTCGCTCTGTATCGGGAACCAGCGAAGAGTCCGGCCTGAATGGGAAGAGGCCCTGTGCGGGTCGCCGACGAGGGACATCCCGACGCCACCCCAGGGCTCCGGACGGCCCCGGCCCGGCCCGAGGACCCGCGATGGCGCTGGCCGGCGTGGGTGCCCGGGACAAGCCCGGGCATGACCGTGGAGGGGGCGGAGGAGAGCGGTCGAGGGAGGGCGTGATGGATCCGAAACGATCCACGCCCTCCGTCCCGTCATGGCCGGGCGTGTCCCGGCCACCCACGCCGGCCCGTGCCGCTCCTGGCCCCGGATGGCCCCGGCCCGAGGACCCGCGATGGCGCTGGCCGGCGTGGGTGCCCGGGACAAGCCCGGGCATGACCGTGGAGGGGGCGGAGGAGACCGGTCGAGGGAGGGCGTGATGGATCCGAAACGATCCACGCCCTCCGTCCCAATGGTCGGGCTTTTCCTGGCCACCCACGCCGGCCCGTGCCGCTTCTGGCCCCGGACGGCTCCGGCCCGGCCCGAGGACTCGCGATGGCGCTGGCCGGCGTGGGTGCCCGGGACAAGCCCGGGCATGACCGTGGAGGGGGCGGAGGAGAGCAGTCGAGGGAGGGCGTGATGGATCCGAAACGATCTACGCCCTCCGTCCCAATGGTCGGGCTTTTCCTGGCCACCCACGCCGGCCCGTGTCGCTCCTGGCCCCGGATGGCCCCGGCCCGAGGACCCGCGATGGCGCTGGCCGGCGTAGCTGCCCGGCACAAGCCCGGTTCTGACGGTGGAGGGGGCGGAGGAGACCGGTCGAGGGAGGGCGTGATGGATCCGAAACGATCCACGCCCTCCGTCTCGTCATGGCCGGGCTTGTCCCGGCCACCCACGCCGCGCCGAGCCGCACCGTGTCCCGGACGGCTCCGGCCCGGCCCGAGGACTCGCGATGGCGCTGGCCGGCGTGGGTGCCCGGGACAAGCCCGGGCATGGCCGTGGAGGGGGCGGAGGAGAGCAGTCGAGGGAGGGCGTGATAGATCCGAAACGATCTACGCCCTCCGTCCCAATGGTCGGGCTTTTCCTGGCCACCCACGCCGGCCCGTGCCGCTCCTGGCCCCGGATGGCCCCGGCCCGAGGACCCGCGATGGCGCTGGCCGGCGTGGGTGCCCGGGACAAGCCCGGTTCTGACGGTGGAGCGGGCGGAGGAGACCGGTCGAGGGAAGCCACGGCGCCACGACACCGGTCGACGCCTTCCATCATGGCCGGGCTTGCCCGGCGGCCGATCGTCGGCCCGGCACGGCGTCACTCTTGGCCGAGGCGCTGCTGGGCCTCCACCGTGACCGGGGCGAACAGGTTGACGAGCGTGCCGTCCGGGTCACGCACCAGGAGCGAGCGGTTGCCCCAGGGCATGGTCGTCGGCACCTGCACCACCGCGGCGCCCATCACGGGCGCGAGCCGTGCGTGTTCCGCGTCCACGTCGCCGACCCGGAACTCGACGATCGCGCTGCGGTTGGCTGCGGCCTCGGCGACGGCATCGCCGCCGAACAGGGCCAGCGTGCGCGTGCTGCCGATCGCCAGCGTCGCGCCCGAGGTGCGCAACTCGGCAAATTCGGGCGTGTAGCGCGTCGCCGCGAGTCCCGTCAGATCCTCGTAGAACCCGACGAGGCGGTCGACGTCGGCCGTGATGATGCGGATCGAGGCAAGGTGCACGCTGTCCTCCGGGGCAAACACGGCTTTGCAGCCGCGGAGGATGGGGATAACCGAACCCTGCTGACACCGTCCTGTCAGCAGGATGAGCCGATGCGCCGCGCCGATCGCCTGTTCCAGATCATCCAGGTCCTGCGCGGCGCGGCGCGGCCGATCACGGCCGCGACGCTGGCGGGCGAGCTCGAAGTGACGGCCCGCACGGTCTATCGCGACGTGGCGGACCTCCTCGCGCAGCGCGTCCCGATCCGGGGGGAGGCGGGGGTCGGCTACGTCCTCGACAAGGATTTCGACATGCCGCCGCTGATGCTCAGCGCCGACGAGCTGGAGGCGGCGGTGCTGGGAGCGCAGTGGGTGGCGGATCGCGGCGATCCCGGGCTGGCGATCGCGGCGCGCGACCTGCTGGCCAAGATCGCGGTCGTGGTGCCCGACCATCTGCGCCCGTTCGTCTTCGACCCCGGCGTCGGCGCGGCACCGGCCCGCGCCGCAGCCGCCGACGGCCTCGACATGGCGCGGCTCCGCGCCGCGATCCGTGCGGGGTGCAAGGTGCGCATCCGCTACCGCGACGAGGCTGGACGCTCGAGCGAGCGCGTCATCTGGCCGGTGATGGTCGGCTATGCCGAGACCGTCCGGCTGCTCGCCGCGTGGTGCGAATGGCGACAGGCCTTCCGGCACTTCCGCACCGACCGCATCGCGGACGCGGCCTTCCTCGACGAGCGCTTCGGGCGGCGGCCGGCTGACCTGCGGCGGGACTGGAAGCGCCGGTTCGAGGCCGAGCGCGGCATCCGCCTGCCGTGATCCGCCGCCCCCGTGGCTGACCGGGCGCCTAGGAGGTCCGGCCGGCGAGCAGCCTGGCCATGAGCTCCTCCTGGCGCGCCGCGTCCACGAAGCCCAGCAGGGCGATGGAAGCAGCGGCACGGGCGCGCGGCGCGAAATCCGCGTCGGTGAACTCGCCCGCCGTCCAGAACGACAGCACGCCTCGGAACGCCACGGCGAGTTGGTCCGGCAGCAAGGCCCGTGCATGGGCCACGAGGTCCGGACGACAGCCGTCCGCGTTCCCCAGGGCCTGCGCCCACAGGGAGCGCGACAGCCGGTAGGCCTCGCCGGGCTCTCCGCCCGGTGCTCCGAGCGTGCCGATGACGGCGCGGTTGACGGCGGGCTCCGCCAGCATCTCGGCGACCGCGATGTCCACCGCCACCAGCACGCGGTTCGCGGCATCACCGCCGGGCTTCGCGGCGTCGAAGCGCTCCGCCATGGCGGCGATGCGCTGGGACGACAAGGCGTGCATGATCGCGACCTTGCTGCCGAAATGGTTGAACGGCGTCGCGAAGCTGACGCCGGCCTCGGCCGCCAAGTCCCGCATCGAGAACTCCGCGCTGCCGCTCCGCAACAGCCGTTCGGCGGCGTCGATCACGCGTCGGCGCGTGGCGTCGGCACGCGACGGGAGCGCGGGAGGGATGGTCTTGCGCGTCGGCATGGCGAGACCTATATCATGATATAAATTGCAACACGGGAGACCGATCATGACCGACACTCGCACCTTTCTCATCACCGGCGTCAGTTCCGGGTTGGGGCGCGCCTTCGCGGCCGGCGCCTTGGCGGCCGGCCACCGCGTGATCGGAACCGTGCGGCGGCCGGAGGACGCCGAAGCCTTCGGCCGCCAGGCCTCGGGTCACGCCGTTCCGCTCCTGCTCGACGTCACGGCCTACGCCGCCGTCGCGGGCGCGGTCCGCCGGGCCGAGGAGATCGCCGGCCCGGTCGACGTCCTGGTCAACAATGCCGGGTACGGCCATGAGGGCGTGCTCGAAGAAGCGTCGATGGACGATCTCCAGCGCCAGTTCGCCGCCAACGTGTTCGGGCCGGTGGCGATGATCAAGGCGGTGCTGCCCGGCATGCGGGAGCGCCGCCGCGGCCACATCGTCAACGTGACCTCCATGGGCGGTTTCATCACCATGCCGGGCATCGCCTTCTATTGTGGCAGCAAGTTCGCGCTGGAGGGCATCTCGGAGGCCCTCGGGAAGGAGGTCGAGCCCTTCGGCATCCGCGTCACGGCCCTGGCCCCGGGCCAGTTCCGCACCGACTGGGCCGGGCGCTCGATGGACCGCACGCCGCGCAGCATCGCCGATTACGATGCCGTCATGGACCCGATCCGCTCCGCCCGGCAGGCCAAGAACGGCAACCAGCCCGGCGACCCCGACAAGGCTGCCCAGGCCCTGCTCCGGCTCGTCGAAGCCGACCACCCGCCGACCCGGCTGTTCCTGGGCGAGGATGCCCTGGGCCTCGTGGCCGGGAAGCTCGACCGGATGAGAGCCGAGATGGCGGCGTGGGACGCGCTGTCGCGCTCGACCAGCTTCGCCGCGGCGTGACGGGAGGGGCCGAGGCATCGTCCACATCGCCGGCCGGTCCGGGCGGATCACAGGCAGGCTGGTCCGACCCGGTCGATCAGGAATGCCGCCAGTTCGGCGACCGGCTTCGAGACGCGCGGGGATGCCGCGACGAGGGCCAGTTCGGACGGCGGAGGATCCGGGAAGCCGTGCTGCGGGCCCAACCGACGGTGATCGGCCGCGACGGTGTCGTCGGCCAGCAGGCCGATGCCGATGCCGGACGCCACCGCGGCCTGCACGCCGGCGAGGCCCTGGCCCACGTAGGCGACCCTCCAGCGCCGGCCCAGACCCTCGATCGCCTGAACGGCCCGGTGCCGGTAGATGCAGCCTTGCGGGAACAGCGCGAGCGGCAGCGGATCGTCCGCGAGGTCCGCCGTCTGGCCCGCCACCCAGGTCAGGCGTTCCGGCCAGCGCGCGAGGCAGCGGCCGCCCTCGTCATCGCGCTTGATCAGCGCGAGGTCGAGATCATCGTCCTCGAGCGCCCGGCGCAGCGCGACACTCCAGCCGCTCGTCGTGTCGAGGCGGATGTGGGGGCAGGACCGCGCGAAGCCGGACAGGAGGTCGGTCAGCCGCCGGCCGGCGAAGTCCTCGGGCACGCCGAGCCGCACGACGGCCCTCTGGCCGGCGTCCTTCAGGGCGGCGCGTGCCTCGGCCGAGATGGCGAGGAGGCGCCGTGCGTAGCCGATCAGCCGTTCGCCGTCCTCCGTCGGCGCCACGGCGCCTCCGTCCCGGTCGAGGAGGCGGCAGCCGAGATCCTCCTCGAGCTTGCGGATCTGCTGGCTGACGGTCGACTGGGTCCTGCTCACGCGGGTCCCGGCGCGCGTGAAGCCGCCCGCGTCCACCACCGCCACGAAGGTGCGCAGCAGGTCGAGATCGAGGGCGGGTGCATTCGTGATGTCGATGGCAGGCATTCGACGATCTCGTTTCCAAATGGGCTGCCTTGCCCCTACACCCAGGACCGAGATATGTCGACAGGACCTCGTCATGCTGTCCGGAACGAACCGCCCCTCTTGGATCACCTTCGACTGCTATGGCACGCTCATCCAATGGGACGAGGGCCTCAGGGCCGCCGCGGCGGCGATCCTCGCCGGCAAGCGCCAGGCGATCGATGCCGAGCGGCTGATCGCCGTCTACGATCGTCACGAACATGCGCTGGAGCAGACCCCGCCCCATCGCTCTTTCCGCGCCGTCGCGGGCGAGGCGCTCGGGCTCGCCCTGCGCGACCTCGGCGCGCCCGTCGGCCCCGATGACGCAGACGTTCTCACGCGTGCGATCGGGCGGATGCCGCCCTTTCCCGAGGTGGTCGGAACGCTGGCGGCGCTGAAGCGTGCCGGCTTCGCGCTCTGCATCATCTCCAACACCGACGACGACATCATCGCCGGCAACGTGGCCCAGCTCGGCGGCACCATCGACCGCGTTGTGACGGCCGAACAGGCGGGCGCCTACAAACCCTCGCGCCGCATCTTCGATGTCGCCCATGCGGCGCTCGGGGTCACGCGGGACGAGGTGGTGCATGTGTGCGCCAGCCCGCACCTCGACCTCGTCGCCACGCGCGACCTCGGCCTGCGCGATGTCTGGATCGACCGTGGCACGGGCCGCCGCCCGCCCGACGGCTACCGGCCCCGTGCGGTGCTGCCGAGTCTCGACGGATTGCCGGCGCTGTTCCACGATGCCGGCTGGATCTGAGGCGCCCCGAGGGAGACGAGCCGGATGGCACATGAACTGCGTATTCCAGGGAGCGCGGGGACGAGCGACCTCGGCGCGATCGATCGCGAGGCGCTGTGGCGGGCGCGGGTCGACCTCGCGGCCTGTTTCCGCATGGCGGCGCGCCATGGCCTCGAGGAGGGCATCTGCAATCATTTCTCCGCCCTGGTTCCCGGGCGCGACGACCTGTTCCTCGTCAACCCCTACGGCCTGGCCTTCGCGGAAGTGACGGCGTCCAGCCTCCTCGTCTGCGACTTCGACGGGCGGGTCGTCGACGGCGACGGCAGGCCGGAGGCGACCGCCTTCTTCATCCACGCCCGGCTCCACAAGAGATTGCCGCGCGCGCGGGCCGCCTTCCACACCCATATGCCCAACGCCACCGCGCTCAGCATGGTGGAGGGGCAGCCGCTCGCCTGGGCGGGGCAGACGGCGCTCAAGTTCTACGGCCGAACCGCGGTCGACGAGGCCTACAATGGCCTGGCGCTGGACGAGGCCGAAGGCGACCGCATCGCCGAGACGCTGGGCGACGCCGATGTGGTGTTCCTGCGCAACCACGGCGTGATGGTGACCGGGCCGACGATCGCCGAAGCCTGGGACGACCTCTACTACCTGGAGCGGGCCGCCGAGGTGCAGGTGAAGGCCCTGAGCACGGGCCGGCCGCTGCGCGCCGTGAACCCCGACCTCGCCCGGCGCGTGGCCGCGCAGATGCGCGAGGGCGACCCGGAGAGCGCGCGCCTGCACCTGGAGAGCGTCAAACGCGTGCTCATGCGCCAGGATCCCGCCTTCGCCACCTGAGCTCCGTCACCGTCACGGCCGCGCCGCGGCGATCCCGAGAAGGCATGATCATGGCCGAGCGAGCCTCGCGCGCGGGTTGGAAGACCCGCCTGATCCACTCCGACGCCCGCGTGTCGGCCGACTTCCGTGCCCTGGCGACGCCGGTCTACAGGGGTTCGACCGTGGTCTTCGATCGCCTCGCCGAGGCCCGCGACGACTGGACGGCGGACGGCGGCTACACCTACGGCCTTTACGGGACGCCGACCACGCGGGAGCTGGCCGCGCGGATCGCCGAACTCGAAGGGGCCCACCAGACGTTCGTGGTCCCCGGCGGCCAGGCCGCCATCGCGCTGGTCTTCCTGGCCTGTTGCCGGGCGGGCTCGCACGTGCTGGTGCCGGACAGTGCCTACCGGCCGGCTGTGGAACTCGCCTCGGGCCTGCTGGCCAGGCTCGGCGTCGCGGTCGAGACCTATCCCGCGATGATCGGAGCCGGTATCGAGGCGTTCATGCGATCCGACACCGCGCTGCTGTGGTGCGAGAGCCCCGGCTCCATCACCATGGAGGTGCAGGATGTGCCGGCCATGGTCGAAGCGGCGCGCCGGCACGGGGTCCCCGTCGCGCTCGACAACACCTATGCGGCCGGCATCCTGTTCGACGCCTTCGCGCATGGCGTCGACATCAGCATGCAGGCGCTGACGAAATACGTCGGAGGCCACAGCGATCTCCTCCTCGGAACGGTGTCGGTCCGCGACGAGGCGCACCGCCGCATCGTCGGCGAGACTCACCGCCTGCTCGGCCTCGCCGTGTCGCCCGACGATTGCAGCCTCGCGCTGCGCGGACTGCAGACCCTGGCATTGCGCCTGGAGCGGCTGGAGCGGACGGCCCTGGCCGTGGCGCGCTGGCTGGCCGGGCGGCCGGAGATCGAAACCGTCCTCCATCCCGCGCTGCCGGGCAGCCCTGGCCACGAGACCTGGCGCCGCGACTTCGACGGCTCCGCCAGCGTGTTCTCGATCGTTCTTCGAGCCGACCTCGGCCGCGCCTTCGTCACCCGCTTCGTGGACGGCCTCCGGCTGTTCAAGATCGGCTTCAGCTGGGGCGGCGTGACGAGCCTCGTCATGGCCTACGACAGCGTGCCGCGCGGCCCCGCCGACGTCGGCGCCCGCCTCGTGCGCCTCAACGTCGGCCTGGAGGACGAGGGCGACCTGATCGATGACCTGGCGACAGCGCTCGGCCGCGCTCGGGGCTGAGGCGCGACGCCATCGATCGTCGCATTGCGGCCGCCATTCACGGGCGGGGGAGGACCCGCGCCGTGATCTGCCTGTCGATGGCGCTCACCAGGGCCTGCGCCGGATCGACGGTCTCGGCGAAGCCGGCCCGGTGGATCTTGGTCATGTCGGACAGGACGTCGAAGGCGGAGCCGAAGACGAAATCGCCGAACTCCCAGCGCACCGCCTTGGCGAAATCGGGTTCGACCAGCTGTCCCGCGATGCGCCGCCAGACCGGCTCCAGGGCCGGCATGTGGGCGGCGAGCGAGAAGGGGATCGGCTCGCCCGTGTCCAGGCCGAAATGGCGCGCCACCGCGGTCCACACCCTGCGCCAGCGGAAGGGCGCGTGAACGTAGTTGAAGGCCTCGCCCTTCGCCGCATCGGCCGTCGCCGCCCACAGGCTGGCGCGGGCGAGCGCATGCGCGTCCGTGAACTGGGCGAGGCAATGGTCGTAGACCTCGACGGAGCCGGGAAAGCGGAAGGCCGCGCCATCGGCCCTGGTGATGGCCGCATAGGCGCCGATCACGGTGGCGATGTTCATCGCATTGCCGGGGGCGTCGCCCAGCACGACGTCGGGCCGCAGGATCGCCCATTCCGGCCCACCCGCCTCGGCGCGGCGGCGCAGTTCCCGTTCCTGGCTGAAGTAGAAGTTGGGGCCGATCGGGCGGGGATTCTCGTCCTCGTAGAAGGGCGAGGGGACCGGGCCGAGGTGGACGCCGTAGACCTTGGCGCCCTGATAGAGCACCACGCGCGCGAGCGGTGCGCCGACCGCTTCGAGACCGTCGAGCAGGTTGCGCAACATGGCGGAATTGACCGTATCCTCCTCGGCCAAGCCGCCGCCCGGCTTGTAGGCGGCGTAGAAGAGATGCGTGGTCTCGCGCGCCGCCGCGAGCGCGTTCCGCGCCGCCGACGCATCGGTGAGGTCGGCCGACACGTCGCCGCCCTTGCGCGACAGGGCGAGGCCCCGCCAGTCCGGCCTGCGCGCGATCTCCTCGAGCAGGGCCTTGCCGATGATGCCGCCCGCGCCGGCCACGAGCGCGACCCGGCTCATGGCCGCATCCCCGCGACACGTCTCGTTCTGATCGGGTGGGAGGGCATCGGCGGGTTCTCCTTGCCATCGGTCGCCATCGCCGTTCTGGAGAGACGATGGCCGGATCGTCAACGTCGTCGTCCTATGGGCGGACGCCTTCGTCGCGACGCGTGTCCGCGTGCCGCATGCGACGGGCCGAGATGGCGCCAGGGCCGCGGTGCGGGTTCAGTTCGTCAAGCGCGTCATGCCATGCAGGATCCTCGAGAGCGCAGCCTTCACGGCGGCATTGATGCCCGGCCCGTCCGTGGCCTGGTACGCCCAGGTCAGATCCGTTGCACAGCTCGTCATCGCACTCTGGTAGTTCGGCGTTGCCGGGGGAGCGAGAGGTGCCACGAGGCTCTGATACTGCGGTTCGTTACCCATGACGGGATAGGGTGCTGCGATCGAAATCATCGTTGCTCCTGCCGCCTTGATCTGAGCGCATGCGGATGTGTAGGATACATCGGTCCCGCGGCCAAACATCAGGTTACCTTCGATGTCCTCGACGCCGTCGGAGAGAAATATGAAGTATGTGACTTGACTGTCGATGGATCGACCATCGCCGATATTATTGACGGCCGCAAGAGCTGCAGCGAGACTCGCCGTCGTGCGCGTGTATCCTTGACTGATGCTTAAGTCGACCACGGGTTCGACGTCGATCGCGGCGGCAGCCTGGCTTGCGACTGAAAGGCTCGTCGTCGGAGGTTGCAGGATGTTGAAAGACGTGGCGAAGGTGTCGATTCCGACCGAGAATACACCCGGAACCCCGCTCGTCTGGCTTTGCAGGTCCAAGATGAAGTTCTTGATCGCTGAATTGACGTAATCGATCTTGAGCGTCCAGCCGTCCGCCTTGGCTATGGCTCGCGTGTCCGGCCCACGAATGTTCGAGGGGTCGTGGCAGGCAAATGCGCACTTGATCCCCGCGTCGGACTTGAGGCCGTTGATGTCGGTCGGGGTTCCGCCGATGGACATGGATCCCGAGATGTCGACGACGAAGATGAACTGATAGAACGGGACGACGACGGTCGAAGACGATGAAGACCCCGCGACGGTGTGATTCGTGACGCCGAAGAGCCTGCCGAACTGGCTCTTGCTGGCCATCGTATAGCTGACCGTGGCGTTCAGGGTCTGGCCCGTGGATGGCTGAAAACGGACCTGCGGAACGACGCCACCCGAGGTCGTGGAGAAGGCAAGTCGGCCAGAGTTCGCCGCAAAGGAGGCAATGCCTTGGGACTGGCCGGCGGATACGGCGGCCGAGACGGTGCCGCCGGCGTTGAGCACAGCCTTGGCTTTGGTCACGGCCGCGACCGCGGCGGCATCCGCGGCTGCGTCCAGTGTCGCCTTGTTGGACAACAGGATGCCGTAATCGATGGCAAGCCCCATCATCCCGAACATCGGGATGGCGCAGATCGCCGTGGTGACGGCGACGGTCCCCGCCGTGCCGGCCAGCAAGCGGTGCAACAGGCGCCTGGTCCGAGTGACGATCATGGGCGGGGCTCCGATGACGTCGGTGCGGCGTCCGGGCCGCTCGACGGGTTGACGCTCGCCGGACCGGAGCGAACAGCCGAGCCGCGCTTGCAACGCGAGATCCCGGCTTCGCGCCGGATCCCGCGTCCGATGCGGCCCGAGGGTCTCCTCCGTGTCGGTCGGGCGGCGATGATCAGGGGCACGAGGTGGCCATCCCGCCGTCGTCGGGCTGATACGTGACGACAGAGACATAACGAGGCTGAATGTAGAACGATCGCTTGATCTGTATTCCGCTGAGAAACCGGTTCGCGACCAAGGGAAGGTAAGTGTAGTCTATATCGACGACAATGACCGATCCTGGGCCGTAGGTGTCGGTCGGCAGAGTCGTCGGGGAGGGCCGTGCCGAGTCGGCGACGGGCATGAGGAGGGCCGAGCACGGGCGAGGAGAGTTCGAAGTCGACGTCCAGACGACCTTGGCATCATAGAGACAGCGTGTCTTGCATCCTTTGACCTTCGGCGTGAACGAGATGCTGTTCATCGAGATGTCGATCGTCTGCGACCAGGATACGCCGCGCGCCTTCGAGTTCGCGAGGATATCCGGAAACATGATCATCGTAGCGTCGAGAAAGAAGTGCAGATCGGTATCGTTGACACTGCCGCTCGTGTTCTTGGCTATCATCTCGGCGATCGAGTTGGCGACCGTCGTGACCTGTCTTGCCTCCTTCAGGAAGCGGGTGATCTCGAACCCGCCAAGCAACAGGAGGATGACCAGGGGAGCGATGATGGCAAATTCGAGAGCCGCCACGCCCGACCGCGACGCGGCGAACCGCGTGCCCGGCAATCGCCGCGTGGTGGGGCCACGAGGACCACGGCGCCGCAAGGAGCGGACCAACGCTCGTCGTCTCTGCCATCCGGACAGGAAGGAGAGAAGCGTCATGGTCAGCAGCCCGACGAACTGACTGTACCGCCCTGGAACGGCTCGTTCTTGAAGGCCGCGGTCGACATGATCACATACTGGTTGTTCGACACGTTCGGCGCAGAGCTGAAGAGGCTGAGATACACCGGTAGTGGATAGAGGACCTGGAGGATCTGGTATGAATTTCCCGCGCCCAGGCAAAAGTTGTTGAGCCCGTTTCCCAAGGGTCGGGCGAGGAGACCACTTTGGTCCGGTTTGACATAGTTGCCCCAGCGTGTCGGTTGGGCGGTCTCCGGAACGATGTCGAGATTCACCGTCACCTTCGAGCAATCGAAGAGCGCGTTCGGCAATGACGGGCACAGGAGCTGGGTCGAGAAGGTGCCGACGTCCATGTTTTGCGTCTGCGGTATGCCGATCATGATGTTCCGCGAGGCGCGCTGTGTCGCGTAGTCGAGCACCGCGTGGCAATACGCCATGAAGCCTATGACGATGACTCCCGTGATCAACATCAAGAGCGGCAGGGCCAGCAACCCGGTTTCGACTGCGACGACACCGCCGAGGTCTTCGCGGAACTGTCGCAGGAACGGCGTTGCCGGCGGCACGGTCCGGTTGCGAGCGCCTGTCCGGCAAAGGCGCAGGCTTGCCCGGGCTTCCGCTGCGGGGCACGTCGTCTGTCCGCCTATGCTCCCCTCGTCCTGCCCCACGGCGTCCTCGTCGAAACATGCGCGTATCCGAAGCGACGAGATACCTCTATCCCGGACGAGTGAAGCAAACCCTAAAAGCGCTGCCGAAGACCGATTTGACCATGGAGAATACCCGCCACTCTGTATGCGGTCTCGCAGTAGGAGGCTCCCTCGTCGTCGCTAGGTTGTGCAGCGAAGGACGCATCGTGGCGAGCCTTGTTCATGGCTGTGCCCGATCGCCGCCGCGTGTCGGTGCCCAGATGCGAACGGTGAACAAGGTTCGCCGCCCCCTGTCGCCCGATTTGGCCCAAACCCGAAGAGATAGTGCTCTGGCGCGGAGGAAGGGTTCACATTGGGCGTGAGTTATATGAGTTTGAACGCAGCTCTCAGGCCGTGTTCCTGGTTTTGTAGCCCTAGACGCTTGAGCCCTCGATCGAGTCCTTGAAACCACCGTCATGCGGTCAAACACGTGCTCCGCCCCCGCCTCGTGTTGCTGTCGGACGTGCGCTCGCCCGTGCTGGAGGTGGCCCGGCAGGCAGCGGTGAGCCGTCCCATGGTGTGGCGCCGGCCGGCAACGGTTCGCCGATCAGCAGTCTCAGCGTCAGACCGCGTGCCGCAACGGCCAGCCGATCTGAGACAGATGTTCGGGGAGCTTACGGGGGCCAGACTGGAGTTTGAACTCGCCGACCGAAGCTGAGAGCCCGCGGACCTCCTGGGCAAGGCCGGCACAGGCGGCCGTGGTCTGTTCCACCATGGCGGCGTTCTGCTGGGTGACCTGGTCCATCTGATTGATGGCGGTGTTGACCTGGTCCAGGCCGGACGCCTGCTCCTGCGCCGAGGCGGCGATCTCCGCCACCGCCAGCGCGATCTCGGACACCTGCGCCACGATGGCGTCGAGCGAGGCGCCCGTGCGGCCCACGAGGTCGACGCCCCGCTCCACCTGCCCGCGCGAGGCCGCGATCAGCGCCTTGATCTCTTTGGCGGCCTCGGCCGAACGCTGCGCCAGCGCCCGCACTTCGGAGGCCACCACGGCGAAGCCCCGGCCCGCGTCGCCGGCCCGCGCCGCCTCGACGCCGGCATTGAGCGCCAGGAGGTTCGTCTGGAAGGCGATCTCGTCGATGACGCCGATGATCTGGGTGATCTGGGCCGAGGACGTCTCGATCCCCGTCATGGCCTCGACCGCCTGGCGCACCACGCGGCCCGAGTCCTCGGCGCCCGCCTTGGCCTTGAGCACCGCCGCATTGGCCTGGCTCGCGCCCTGCGCGGTCTTCTTCACCGTCGCGGTGATCTCGTCGAGCGCCGCCGCGGTCTCCTCCAGGCTCGCCGCCTGCTGCTCGGTGCGGCGGGACAGGTCGTCGGCCGCGCTCGAAATCTCGCCCGTGCCCGACCGGATCTTGGCGGTATTGTTGGCGACCGCCATGAGGAGGGTCCGCAGTTTGGCCAGGGCGGCGTTGAAGTCGCCGCGAAGGGCCTCGTTGTCGGCATCGAAGGGCTCTTCGATCGCGCTCGACAGGTCGCCCTCCGACACCCTGGCAAGCTTGCTTCCCAAGACATTCACCACTCGGCCCTGCTGGCGCGCGGCGTCGGCCAGCTGCGCCGTCAGGGTGTGCTGGTCCCGGTCGGCCCTCGCTCGGATCGCCACGACCTCCGTCTCGGCGCGGATCCGGTCGTTGGCACTGGTCTTCAACGCGTCGATGGCTCTGGCCATCCCTCCGATATCGTCCGAGCGCGAGAGCCCGGGGATTTCCACCTGGTTGTCATTCACGGCCAGCCGCTCGAGGGCGCCCCGCAGGCCATCGAGGGGCTTGAACAGCCGGCGCGTGGCCCAGAACAGCGCGGCGGCGACGGCCGCGGTGATCAGGGTGCCGGTGACTAGGGCTCTGCTCTGGAACGCCCTGACCGGCGCATAGAAGTGGTCCTGCAACGTTCCGACGAACAGGGCGCCCAGCACCGTTCCATCGGGCCCTTTGATGGGATCGTAGGCGACGAAGAAGGGCCGGCCGAGGACGTCGGCCTCCCCGCGATACGGCAGCCCTCTGCGTAACACGGTCTCGATGACGGGCTCGGCCTGGAGCCGGGTTCCGACGGCACGCGCCCCCTCCGGGCCGCGCAGCGTGGTGGCGACGCGGGTGTCACCCCGGAAGATGGTCACCTCGCCGCCGATCAGGGTCTTGATCTCGTCGACGATGTCGAAGGCGCCATCGAGCCTTCGCGACCCGCCCATCAGTCGATCACCCGAGACGCTGAAGTCGCGACCTTGCCGTCCGACGACGCTCCAGGCCACCCGGACGTCCTGGTCCTGATCGGCGATGATCCTCTGCTTCTGATCGGAACTCGTCATCGCCAGACTGCCGGCCGTGACGTTGGCCACCAGCACCAGCAGGATGCCGGCGATCGAGAGAAAGGTGACGCGAACTGCAAGGGATCGCGGAAAGACTCTGCCGAGGATCACAATCCCGTCCTGCAATGAAGGCCGATGCGAATCGCATAAGCAATTCATAGTGGTAAATGGCTAACGAGATCGAAAAGTCCCGGCGAGGCCGTTCGGTGCTCGGACGCAGCCGGAGGGGGCTTGGGATGCGCGGGTCCGGGTGCAGGCTCCGGATGCAGGACAGGCGTTCCGGTCCCTCTCCGCCGTCATGGCGAGGCGCGAAGCGACGCCATCGTCGTCCTGTGGCTCCGCCGACGGTCCCCACGACCTCGCGCACCGGTATCGAAGCGCGACCGATCGGGCTCAGGCCCGCCCCCGCGCCCGGTCGGCCGCGTAGAGCGCCAGCCCCGAGGCCACCGATTGGAGCGGGTGCGCGGCATGGAGCTTCGCCGCCCCGAAGCGCTCGACGAAGAGCCGCCGCACCGCCGGCACCTGCGAGGTGCCGCCCGTGGTGAAGACGGCGTCGATGTCGTCATGCCGGAGGCCGGCGCGCGCCAGCGTGTCGTCGGCGGCAGCGGCGATGCGGGCGAGGTCGGGGGCGATGAGGCGCTCGAAGTCGGCGCGGGTCACCTCGGCTTCGAGCCGGATGCCGGCGCTGTCGAAGGCGAGCTCGGCCGCCTCGACCTCGGACAGCCGGATCTTCACGCCGCTGATCGCCTGATAGAGCTCGAAGCCGAGGTCGAGGTCGATGAAGTCGATCAAGCGCGCCATGGCCTCGGGGTCGTCGCTGGCCGCCAGCAGCCGCTTCAGCTCCGCCATCGTCTGGGGCGCCTTCAGCCACGAGAGCTGGTGCCACTGGCTGAATGCCGCGTGGATATAGGCGGGGATCGGCAGGCGCTTGTCGAAGGAGCGGTAATGCGAGCCCTTGCCGAGCTGCGGCGCCACGTAGTGCTCGATGAGCCGGTAATCGAACGTGTCGCCCGCGACGCCGACGCCGCCGTGGGCCAGCGGCTCGGCGTCGTGCCGCCCGCCCGCGCGGTGGAAGCGGATCACCGAAAAGTCCGAGGTGCCGCCGCCGAAATCGGCCACCAGCACGGTCTCGTCGCGGGCGAGGTCGCGCGCGTACCAATAGGCGGCGCCGAGCGGCTCGTAGGCGAGGTCGACCGCGCCGAAGCCGGCCTGCGCGAACGCCGTTCCGAGCCGCTTCACCGCCAGCGCCTCGTCGGGGTTGTCGCCGGCGAAGACGACGGGGCGGCCCGCCACGACCCCGGATGTGCCGGCGAGCAGCGCCTCGCGCTCCGGGACGAGATGGCCGAGGAAGGTCGCGACGAGGTCCTCGATGGTGAACCGCCGGCCGTAGAGCCGCGTCTCGGTGAAGGCGCGGCTGCCGAGATAGGTCTTGATCGATTGGACGAACCGGCCGTGGTCCGAACCCGAAAGCGCGTGTTCCAGCGCCTGCGGGCCACCGGCGGTGCGGACCACGGCGCGCGGCGCTCGGCCCTCGCTCCAGAACGCGAGCGCGGTGCGGAAGACGCCGACCTCGCCTGCCGCCGAGGGCCAGGACAGGCTCCTCACCCGGCCGTCGTCCTCCACCACCGCGACGGCGCTGTTGGTGGTGCCGAAATCGATGCCGACGGCGCGCATGGATCGTCTCTCCCGCAAAAAGAAAGGCCCGCGCGGGGATGCCGCGCGGGCCTCGGATCGTTTTGAACCTGGAGCGGAGACGCTTACTTCTTCTCGCCCTCGGTGCGGGCCCGGAGCGCGGCGCCCAGGATGTCGCCGAGCGAGGCGCCGGAATCGGCCGAGCCGTAGTTGGCGATGGCTTCCTTCTCTTCCGCCATCTCCAGGGCCTTGATCGACACCGACGACCTTGCGGGCCTTGCGGTCGAACAGGGTGATGCGGGCATCGACCTTCTCGCCCACCGCGAAGCGGTCGGGGCGCTGGTCGTTACGGTCGCGCGCGAGCTCGGAGCGCTTGACGAAGGAGGTGAGGTCGGTGCCGGTGATCTTGACCTCGATCCCGCCCTCCTTCACGTCGACGACCTCGCAGGTGACGATCGCGTTCTTGCGCAGGTCGCCCGATGTGCCCGGCTCCTCGCCGGCCTTGGACACGAAGGGGTCGCCGGCCAGCTGCTTGATGCCGAGCGAGATGCGCTCCTTCTCGACGTCGACGTCGAGGACCTGCGCCTTGACGACGTCGCCCTTCTTGTAGTCGTCGATGACCTGCTCGCCCGGACGGTTCCAGTCGAGGTCGGACAGGTGGACCATGCCGTCCACGTCGCCGTCGAGGCCGATGAACAGGCCGAACTCGGTCTTGTTCTTGACCTCGCCCTCGACCTCGGTGCCGACCGGGAAGCGCTCCGCGAAGGACTCCCAGGGGTTCGACAGCGTCTGCTTGAGGCCGAGCGAGATGCGGCGCTTGACGGCGTCGACCTCCAGCACCTGCACCTCGACCTCCTGGCTCGTCGCCACGATCTTGCCGGGGTGGACGTTCTTCTTGGTCCAGGACATCTCCGAGACGTGGATCAGGCCCTCGATGCCCGGCTCCAGCTCCACGAAGGCGCCGTAGTCGGTGATGTTGGTCACGCGGCCCGTCAGCTTCATGTCGATCGGGTACTTGGCCTCGATGCCCTGCCACGGATCGTCGAGCAGCTGCTTCATGCCGAGCGAGATGCGGTGCGTCTCGTGGTTGATCTTGATGATCTTGACCCGCACCGTCTGGCCGATGGTCAGCACCTCGGTCGGGTGGTTGACGCGGCGCCAGGCGATGTCGGTGACGTGCAGCAGGCCGTCGATGCCGCCGAGGTCCACGAAGGCGCCGTAATCCGTGATGTTCTTCACGGTGCCGTCGATCACCTGGCCTTCTTCGAGGTTGGCCACGATCTCGTGGCGCTGCTCGGCGCGGGACTCTTCGAGGACGGTGCGGCGCGACACGACGATGTTGCCGCGGCGGCGGTCCATCTTGAGGATCTGGAAGGGCTGCGGCACGCCCATCAGCGGGGCGACGTCGCGCACCGGGCGGATGTCGACCTGCGAGCGCGGCAGGAACGCCATGGCGCCGTCGAGGTCGACCGTGAAGCCGCCCTTGACCTGGTTGAAGATGATGCCTTCGACCTTCTCCTGGCGCTCGAACGCCTTCTCGAGCTTGACCCAGCTCTCCTCGCGCCGGGCCTTGTCGCGCGAGATCACGGCCTCACCGAGCGCGTTCTCGATGCGCTCCAGGTAGACCTCGACCTCGTCGCCGACGCCGGGCAGCTCGTCCCGGCCGTTGTTGGTGAATTCCTTCATCGCCACGCGGCCCTCGGTCTTCAGACCGAGATCGATCACCGCGACATCCTTCTCGATGGCGACGATGATCCCCTTGACGACGGTGCCTTCGAAGGCTTCGTTCTTGCCGTAGCTCTCGTCGAGCAGCGCGGCGAAATCATCGCGCGTGGGCGAACCGTAGGAAGTAACTGCGGACATTCGGTCTCCTGAGGCCCGGGGCAGTCCCGGGCGGCGCCGGCGGTTGGTGTTGTGGGTGCTGGCCTGGACCGGCGGCCCCCTCGGCGGGGACCGACCGCCCGGAAGGGCGGGCCGGCGCATTGGGCCGGTTCGGGACAGCGGTACTCCGGATACGGGTGTCCGGCGTCTCGGCTCCGGGAGGAGCTGAGCCGCTGGCACAACCGCGGCGTCCAATAGCAGGTCGGCCGTGGGGCGGCAAGAGCACCGCAGTGGGGCGGCAAGAGCACCGCAGTGGGGCGGCAAGAGCACCGCGGCGGCCGAACGGCGACCGCCGCCGCGGCCGATCAGGACGGGCGGGTGCCGCGCCGCCGGGGGCCGAACGGCCAATCGACGATGCCGCCCGCCCACAGCGCCCACCAGACGAAGACGGGCTGAAAGGCGAGGCGCGGCCCGTGGTACCACCAGGAGGACGGGATCGGCGGCACGTCGACGTTCTCGACCGCGTGTTTGATGTTGGCCGGGAAGACGCAGACCGCATAGGCGGCGAAGGCCCAGCCGGCGGCACGGCGCAGGCGCGGCGTCATCAGCGCCGCCGAGCCCGCGAGTTCGCACAGGCCGGTCGCCAGCACGACGTCGCGCGGCAGCGGCACCCACGCCGGCATGATGGGCAGGAAGGCGTCGGGCCGGGTCACGTGGACGACCCCGATCCCCGCATAGACGGCAGCCAGCGCGAGCCGCGCTCCGGTCCGGCGGCCGGGCGGGCCCGGGCTCGCCGGGGCGGCGGTCCGCGTCGGGGCGCTCCTGCTGTCGTGGTTCACGATCCTGTCCCCCGCTTCGCCGCGGCAGGCGAACGCCGTGCCCCGCGGTTCCGTTCGGCGCGTGCCGCCGCGCCCGCCCCGCCGGGCTCACGCGAAGCGCTTGGCGCCCGCCACGCAGACCACGACGAGGACGGTCGCGCCGATCATCGACCAGGCGACCGGCTCGTGCAGGACGAGGCCGGCGAGGAGCAGGCCGAGGAAGGGCTGGAGCAGCTGCAGTTGCCCGACGCCCGCGATGCCGCCCAGGGCGAGGCCGCGATACCAGAAGACGAAGCCGACCAGCATGCTGAAGACCGAGACGTAGCCGAGCCCCGCCCAGGCCGGCAGGCCGATGCCGCTCCAGCGGGCCGGCCACGTCCACCAGGCGACGAGCGCCGTCGCCGGCAGGGCCATGACCAGCGCCCAGGAGATCACCTGCCAGCCGCCGAGCCGCCGGGACAGCGTCGCACCCTCGGCATAGCCGAGCCCGCACAGCAGCACGGCCGCCACCATGAGGGCGTCGCCGGCCGGGGAGGCGCCGCCGCCCTGGACGAGGGCGAAGCCCGCCACGGCGAGCCCGCCGACGACCGAGAACAGCCAGAAGGCGGGCGCCGGCCGCTCGCCGCCGCGCAGCACGCCGAACAGCGCGGTCGCCAGCGGCAGAAGTCCGATGAAGACGATGGAGCGCGCCGAGGTCACGCGCTGGAGGGCCAGCGCGGTCAGCAGCGGAAAGCCGACGACCACGCCGGCCGCCACGATGGCGAGCGGCAGGAGATCGCGCCCGCCCGGCCGGCGCTGGCGAAGGCCGGCCAGCAGCGCCGCCCCGAGCAGCGCGGCGATCACGGCGCGGGCGGAGGTCAGGAACACCGGCGGGAAGCCCCCGACGGCGACCCGCGTCGCCGGCAGGGAGCCGCTGAAGATGATCACGCCCAGGAGCCCGCTGCCCCATCCGTCCGTCGTCCGCCGCATGGTGCCGCCTTTCGCCGGCCACGACGCTAGCGCGACGGCGGCTGGCCAGGACAGGGACTCTCCCATACGGTCCGACCAAACCGTATGGGTGCGGCAAGCGATACGGAGAAGGGCCAGGAGCCGATGACGGACCCCGCCGGGACGCGGACGGGCGCGGTGGCGGAGACCATCCGCGCCAGGCTGGCGACGGAGGCGCCGGCGGCCGGTGCGCGGCTGCCCTCGATCCGCCGCCTCGCCGCCACCCTGGGCGTGTCGCCCTCGACCGTCGTGGCGGCCTATGACAGGCTCGTGGCCGAGGGGGTGGTGGCGTCGCGGCCGGGGTCGGGCTTCTACGTCGCCCGGAACACGGCGCCGCCGCTGCTGGCGGGCACCGCGGCTCCCGCGGACCGCGCCATCGACCCGCTCTGGGTGTCGCGCCAGTCCCTCGATGCCGCGCCCGGCATGCCGAAGCCCGGATGCGGCTGGCTCCCGCCGGACTGGATGCCCCAGGCCGCCCTGCGCCGCGCCATCCGGGGTCTCGCCCGCGCCGGGGACGCGCTCCTGGCGGATTACGGCGAGGCCCGCGGCTCGCCCGCGCTGCGCCGCATCCTGTCCCGCCGGGCGGCCGAGGAGGGGATCGATCTTGGGGCCGACCAGGTGCTGCTCACGGCCTCGGGCACGCAGGCGCTCGACCTCGTCTGCCGCTTCCTGCTCAGGCCCGGCGATACGGTGCTGCTCGACGACCCGGGCTATTTCAACTTCCAGGCGCTGCTGCGGGCGCACCAGGTCGCGATCGTCGGCGTCCCCTGTACGGCGACCGGCCCGGACCCCGCCCTGTTCGCCGCCGCGCTGGCGGCCCATACGCCGCGCCTCTACGTGACGAATTCGGCGCTGCAGAACCCGACGGGCGCGACGCTCTCGCCCCGGAGCGCGCATCGCCTGCTCAACGCCGCCGCCGCCCACGACCTCGTCATCGTCGAGGACGACATCTTCTCCGACCTCGAACCCGAACCCTCGCCCCGGCTCGCCGCCCTCGACGGCCTCGCCCGCGTGATCCGGATCGGCAGCTTCTCGAAGACCCTGTCGGGGTCCATCCGCTGCGGCTACATCGCGGCCCGTCCCGATTGGGTCGAGGCGCTGGCCGACCTGCAGGTCGCGACCGGCTTCGGCGGCCCGAGCCCCCTCGCGGCGCAACTCGTCTCCGGCACGTTGAGCGACGGCAGCTACCGCAAGCATCTCGACGCGTTGCGCCGCCGGTTGTCGCGTGCGCGGCGCGAGGCGGCGGCTCGGCTGGCGCCGCTCGGCATCGAGCCGTGGTTGATGCCGCGCGGCGGCTTCTCGCTCTGGTGCCGTCTGCCGGAGGGCTGCGACGGCGCCAGGGTGGCGCGGGCCGCCCTCGGCGAAGGCGTCGTCCTGGCGCCCGGCGACGTCTTCAGTCCCTCGCGGACGGCGACGGGGTTCATGCGGTTCAACGTCGCCCAGATGGACGATCCGCGCATCCTCGACGTGCTCGGGCGCGCGCTGGCGGACCGGGCCTGACGGGGCTCTCAGCCGCGCGGACAACGAGCGGAGCCACGGAACGGTGGAGGGGGTGGAGGAGACGGGTCGGGGGAGCACACGCTTTCGCGACATCGATCCCCGCCCTGCCTCCCGTCATGGCCGGCCTTGTCCCGGCCACCCACGCCGCGCCGCGCCGCTCCAGCCCCGGATGGCCCCGGCCCGGCCCGAGCACCCGTGATGGCGCGGGTCGGCGTGGGTGCCCGGGACAAGCCCGGGCATGACGGTTGAGGGAGCGCTGAAAGCACGGTGAGGGAGGGCACGGTGGCGCGACATCGATCCCCGCCCTCCCTCCCGTCATGGCCGGGCTCGTCCCGGCCACCCACGCCGCGCCGAGCCGCTCCCAGTCCCGGATGGCCCCGGCCCGACCCAAAGACCCGCGATGGCGCGGGCCGGCGTGGGTACCCGGGACAAGCCCGGGCATGACGGTTGAGGGGGCGCTGAAAGCACGGTGAGGGAGGGCACGGCGGATCCGATGCGATCCCCGCCCTCCCCCCGTCATGGCCGGGCTTGTCCCGGCCACCCACGCCGCGCCGAGCCGCTCCCAGCCCCGGATGGCTCCGGCCCGGCCCGAGCACCCGCGATGGAACGGGCCGGCGTGGGTGCCCGGGACAAGCCAGGGCATGACGGTTGAGGGGACGGAGGCGAGGGCGAGGTCCGCGGCGCCGCTCGGCGGGCCCGGATTCCCATGGCCGTCCGGAGCGCCCTCCGCAGCCCTGAATCGTCTCGGGGGTGCGTGAACCCCGGGCGCCTAGCGCGCCTGCGGCGTCGGGCGCCCGAAGCTCTGGGCCAGGAACTGGCCGCCGTGGGTCAGGCCCGACCCGTCGATGCCGTGGCCGATGCCGAAGGACAGGTGCCATTGCGCCGGGATCTCGGCGCGGCCGAGGGCTTCGGCGGCATCGAACAGCGCGTCGATCGGGATCACGTCGTCGCGGTCGCCATGCACCAGCAGGACCGGCGGGGGCCGGCCCGCGGCCGAGCGGGCCGTCGCCTCCCCGAGATGCTCGGGCCCGACCAGCAGGCCCGAGAATCCCAGGATCGCGGCCGGCGCCTTCCGGCGGCGCAGCCCCGTGTGCAGGGCCATCATGGTGCCCTGGCTGAAGCCCACGAGCGCCAGCCGGCTGTCGTCGAGCCCCGTGCGGGCGAGCTCGGCATCGAGGAAGGCGTCGAGCACGGGCCGGGCCTTGGTGACGCCCGTCCAGCGTTCGCCGGGGTCGCGCATGGTCAAGGGGAACCATTGCCGGCCCGTCGGCGCCTGCGCGCAGCGCTCGGGCGCGTGCGGCGCCACGAATTCGGCGTCGGGCAGCCAGCTCTGCCATTGACGGCCGATCTCGATGAGGTCGTTGCCGTCCGCGCCGTAGCCGTGGAGGAACACCACGAGCTGGCGGGCGTGGCGGGAGCGCGCCGGCAGGCGCGGGCCGTCGATGGGGGCCAAGGCGGAATCCTCGTTGCAGCGTGACACCGCCCCGGACATCGGCCCTGCCGCCGCACCGGTCAAGGCTGGGGCACGGGGCAGGGCGCCCCGGCGCCCGGCAGCAGCGCCGCGACCGCGGCCGCGAGCTGCGGATCCCGGCCTTGCGCGAAGGCCTCCGGGTCGGACGGCACGGGGATATCGGGTTCGACCGCATGGTTCTCGCTGAGGGTCCCGTCGATCTGGTGGTACGGCAGCTCCGGCACGCCGTAGACGAGCCCGCGGACCAGTTGGGACTCGGCCCACCAGACGGCCGTCCCGGTGCCGGCCACGGCGTCGCCCACCAGGGGGCCGAGCTGCAGGTCCCGGAAGGCGAGCGGGAACAGCGAGGAATCCGAGTAGCTCGCGGCGTTCATCACCACGGCCGTGGGCCGCGTCCAGCGGTCCCGCGGCTCCAACTGGACGGGGCCGCCGCGCGGCGGCACCACTTCCATGTAGGCCTTGCCCGACAGCAGCGTCACGAGGTTGTTGTGCAGGTTGCCGCCCCCGTTGTCGCGGATGTCGACCACGAGGCCCTGCGCCTTACCGAACCGCCCGAAGATCTCCGAGAAGGCGTGGCGGTACGAAGCAGCATCCATGCCGGGGAGGTGCACGTAGCCGAGCCGGCCGCAGCTCATCGCCGTCACGGCGTCGCGCTTGCGCTCCGTCCAGGCCCGGTCGGCGATCTCGCGCTCGCCGCCGAGCGGGACCGTCAGCACCTTCTCGGAGAAGGCGGTGCCGTCGGGATGGTGGGCCGCCACGGCGACGATCTGCCGGACGCGGTCGCGCAGCAGACGCCGCAGCCCGCCCTCCGCCGGCACGGGGTCGCCGTCGAGGGCGTCGATGACGTCCCCGGGCCGCAGGGCGCTCTCGCCCGTATCGAAGGGGCCGCCGGCGATGACGGCCTCGACCTTCATGCCGGGTCCCGGATAGCGCTCGTCGTAATAGAGGCCGAGCGACGCCAGCCGTTCCGCCGCCGGGACGGGCTCGCGGGCATAGCCTCCCGTGTGGGAGGCGCCGAGCTCGCCCGCCATCTCGCTCAGCAGTTCGGCGAGGTCGCGCGAGCCCTCCAGCGACGGCAGGAACCGAGCATAGCGCTCGCGCGCCGCGTGCCAGTCGATGCCCTTGAAGTCCGGATCGTAGAACTTCCGCTCCGTCAGCGTCCAGAACTGCTCGAAGGCGGCACGGCGCGCCTCGGCTTCGTCGCGCGTGGTGTCGGCGGTGATGCGGATCAGCCGCGTCGTGCCGCGCTGGAGGTCGACCTCCATCAGCCCCTCGGTCCCGGTGTCGGTGCCGCCGCTGCGGGACAGGAAATAGAGGTGCCGCCGGTCGCGACCGAGGCGCGGGTCGGGACCGGACTGGTAGGGCACGGCCGTGAACAGCGTGCGCCGGCTCTCCCGGCGCAGGTCCCGCACCGTGCCGGTGACGACGTAGCCGTCGCTCTTTGGGTTCTCGGACCGCTCCACCGTCAGGACGCTCACGCCGTCGGGCATCAGCGTGCCGAATACGATCTGGCCCGGCGCCTGGGACAGGATGCGCGTCCGGTCCGCCATGCCGTCGATCTCGACCGGGAGAGGTCCGCGCGGCGGCGCATCGTGCGCGGCCGCGGTGTCCCGGGGATCTGGGGTCTCGCGCCCGGGCCCCGGCCCATCGCGGCGGTCGGCCTCGGCCGGCGCGAGGTCGCCCACGACCGGGACCATCAGACGCCGGGCGAAGGCTTCGCGCGCACGGCGCGACGTGAAGGCGCCTTCGAGGTCCGCGGCCCAACGACGGTGGTAGGCTCCGGCGAGGCTGTCGGCGTCCGTATGCCAGAGCAGCATGCCGCCATCGGGGCTCCATTCCGGTCCCCATTGCCCCTCTCCCGACGGCACGGGCCGCACGGCCGGCCGGGACCCGTCCGCCGGCACAAGGGCGATGTTGTCGATGGCGAGGCTCGGCTGGACCGGCAGCGCGAGCCAGCGCGAATCGGGGGACCAGGACAGGGACCACGGCCAGTCGTCGTAGCTGAACGTCCTGCCGGGCGGCAGCACCTCGATGTCGCCGCCGCCCGCGGGATCGAGCACCCGGACCGAGGACCTGTCCGCCACATAGGCGATGTGGCGTCCGTCCGGCGCATAGACCGGCATCATGCTGTCGCGCGTGCCGGAGGTCAGGCGGCGCTCGGCGATGCGGGTCGCCTGCGCGAAGTCGTGCTCGTCCGGGTCGACGATGGAACTCTCGTAGAGGTCCCAGTGCCCCTCGCGTTCGGACGCATAGACGACCCGGCGCCCGTCGGCCGAGAAGGTCGGGTCGCGTTCCTCGGCAGCGGTGTGGGGCAGGCGCTTGACGAAGCGTCCGTCGATCGACGCCACCGCGATCTGGCCGCGCGACACGACGGCGTAGTCGCGGCCGTCCGGCGACAGGGCGAAATCGGTCAGCGCACTGCCCCGCCAGGACTGCGGGCCGGGGAAGTCGGTGCGGGTGAGGCGCAGGTCGATGCGCTGCGGCACGGCCTCACCGTGCGGCAGGCGGTAGAGCGCGCCGTCCCAGGCGAAGGCGAGGTCGCCGGCGCGCGACGACGACAGGGAGCGGATCGGCTCGCCGGCGAGGTGGGTCACCTGAACGGGATGACCGAGGTCGGCGTCCCGGTGCCACACGTTGAGCGAGCCCGAGGCCTCGTCGAGGTAGTCGACGCCGCCATCGGGCATCCAGACGCCGCCGCGGCTCTCGCTCGCAGCGTCGGTCAGGCGGTGATGATGGCCCGTCGCCGCCTCGTAGACCCAGACCTGGCGGGCGGCGCTCGAAAGCTGCCGGCGCCGGTACGGCTGTTCGATCGAGGGTCCGGTATAGACCATCCGCCGTCCGGACGGGTCCCACCGCGCCTCCATGGCGGCATTCGGCAGGACCATCGTGTCGCGCCCGCCCGCCACGGGCACCTGGTAGAGCTGCCGCCCGTCCTCCCGGATGTTCGGGATCGGGCCGGTCTCGACCACGTCGCCGAGCCCGGGGGACCAGAACAGCACGGCCGACCCGTCCGGCGCGAAGCCGCTCGGGGCCTGATCGTATTCGCTGAACGTCAGGCGCCGCGCCGCCCCTCCCGCGGCCGGGACCGCGAAGACGTTCATGGGACCGAAGCGGTTCGACGCGAAGGCGACCGTGGCGCCGTCGGGGGACCAGACCGGGTCGGCCGCGTAGGACCCGGCGGGCGTGAGCGGCAGGGCGTCGCCGCCCGAGGCCGGCGCGACCCAGATCTGGCCGGCGCAGCGGAACGCGACGCGGGCACCGTCGGGCGAGATCGCCGGATCGCGCAGCCACAGCGCCCCCTGGGGCTCCGGGGCGACGGTCGCGGCAGGCGCCGGCGTGGGGCCGGGGGCCGGCATCGCGGGCGCGGCGGCACGGGCCGCGCCGTTCGCGAGAAGCGTTCCGCAGGTCAGGAGCACGAGACTCCGCAGCAGGGCAGGCATCACGGGAGAATCACCTCGGCACGAGCGGCGGACGCAACGCATGATAGGGATCTCGCGCGCCGGCGTCGAAGGGACACGAGGTCCCGTCACGTGTCGCCGAGGCCGATCCCCCATCCCTCGCGGGCCTTGCGGGCGCGGTAATAGCCCCAGAGCAGGCGGGCCGCGACGGCGCGGTGGGGGCGCCAGCGCTCGGCGATGCGGGCCAGGGCGACGCGGTCGGGCCGGGCCGCGAGGCCGAGGGCGAGGCGCGCCGCCTCTTCGAGCGCGATGTCGCCGGGCGGCCAGGCGTCGGCGTGGCCCAGGCAGGACAGGAGGTAGAGCTGGGCCGTCCAGGGGCCGATGCCGCGCAGGGCGGTGAGCCGGGCCGCGGCCTCGTCGGCCGGAAGGTCGGCCAGGCTCTCGAGCGGCAGGCCGCCAGCGACGATCGCGTCCGCCACCGCCCGCAGCGTCAGCACCTTGCCGGCCGACAGGCCCGCGCCGCGCAGCGCCGCGTCGGGCGCGGCGAGGAGGCGCGCGGCGTCGAGTCCCCCGAGCGCCGCCTTGAGCCGGGCGAAGATCGCGGCGGCGCTCGCCGTCGAGACCTGCTGGGACACCACCATGGCGGCGAGACCCTCGAAACCCGCCTCGCGCCGGCGCAGCGGCGGGCGCCCGCCGACGGCGAGGAGATGCGCCACCACCTCCGGGTCCCGCGCCGCGAGGGCGTCGAGGGCGGCGTCGAGGTCCGCCTCGCTGTCGATCCGCGAGGGGCTGCCCTGCGTCATTTCCCCCATGACCGACCCCTCCCGGCCATGCGAACCTGCCCGGCCCGGGACCCCAGGCGAAGCAGTGTCACAGCATGGACGGCGAGGACCTCGATGGCGGGCGGCCGGGCGCGCGGGTGTTCCGCTTCGCGCCCTCGCCCAACGGCCTGCTTCACCTCGGCCATGCCCTGTCGGCCCTGCTCAACCACGATCTCGCGCGGGCGGCCGGTGGCACGCTGCTGCTGCGCCTCGAGGATATCGATCGCGAGCGCTGCCGGGAAGCCTATGCGGCCGCCATCCTCGACGACCTCCGCTGGCTCGGCGTCGCCTGGCACGGGACACCGCGGCGCCAGTCCGCGCATCTCGCCGACTATCGGGCCGCGCTCGACAGGCTCGCGGCCCGACACCTCGTCTATCCCTGCTTCTGCACGCGCGGCGCCATCATGGCGGCGAGCGCCGCGCAGGCCGCCGCGGCCGGCATGCCGCGCGAGACAGACCCCGACGGGGCGCCGCTCTATCCCGGCACCTGCCGCCACCTCGCGCCGGACGAGCGCGCGCGCCGCATCGCCGAGGGCCGGCCCGCGACGCTGCGGCTCGACATGGCGCGGGCGCTGGCTGAGCTCGACGGCGCGCTGCACTGGCGCGAGGTCGGGGAACCAGGGGAGCCCGGCGGCGGGCGCGACGTCCTCGCCGAACCCGGCGCCTGGGGCGACGCGCTGCTGGCGCGCCGCGACGTCCCCACCAGCTATCACGTGTCCGTCGTCGTCGACGACGCGCTTCAGGGCGTCACCGACGTGGTGCGAGGCCGGGACCTGTTCCACGCCACCGGGCTGCACCGCCTGCTCCAGCACCTGCTCGGCCTGCCGGCGCCGCACTACCACCACCACCGCCTCGTGCTCGACGACGCCGGCCACAAGCTGTCGAAGAGCCGCGGCGCGCCCTCGCTGCGCGACCTGAGGCGCCAGGGCCTTGTCCCGGCCGACATCCGCCGCAGCCTGGGGTTCGGCGCATGATCGTCTACGGGCCGCACCGCGAAGCGGCCTTTGCCGCCGTCCCGGCCGACGTCAAGGTGGTGCGGCTCGACCTCGACGCGGCGGTGCCGCTCGCCGATCCTGTGTTCGATGTCCTGTCCCCCGCGGAACGCGCCGCGGCGGAGCGCTTCCGGCGGCCCGCCGACGCGGTCGGCTCCGCCGCCACCCGGGCGGTGCTGCGGCGCCTGCTCGGGGCCGAACTCGGCTTGCCGCCCGAAGCCCTGGTCTTCGTGCGGTCGGACCGGGGCCGGCCGTCCCTCTCCGGCCCCGGCCGGCCGCCGCTCGACTTCAACGTGTCCCACGGCGGCGGCCACGCGCTGATCGCCTGGTCGCGGCTGCGGCGCGTCGGGGTCGATGTCGAGCCGCACGGTGCCGGCCGGGACTGGCAGCGGCTCGCCGGCCTGGTGCTCGGGGCCGAGGACGCGCGCCGCATCGCCGCCGAGGCGGACCCCGGCGTCCGTGACGCGCGCTTCCTCGATGTGTGGGTCGCCAAGGAGGCGCTGCTGAAGGCCGAAGGGCGCGGCATCGCCGACGGTCTGTCGGCTTTCTCGGTCCTGTCCGAACCCTCGCGGGCGCCCTGCATCGCCGGCGAGGACCCGCTCGCGGCGCGGCTCGCCGGTTTTTCGGCGCTCTGGCTCCGCGCCGTGCCGGACCATGCCGCCTGCCTCGCCTGGGAGGCGCGGCCCCTGGCGGCGTGACGGCACCGCGGCGTTGCCACGCCCGCCAACTTGTCTATACAAGTTGGCGCGCCCGATGCCCTCCCGCGCCGCCGACCAGGAGATGCCCGTGTCCCGCCTCGACAATTCCCGCATCGTCCGCAGCCCGCGCGGCCCCGCCTTGTCGGCCAAGTCCTGGCTGACCGAGGCGCCGCTGCGCATGTTGATGAACAACCTCGATCCCGAGGTGGCGGAGAAGCCGGGCGAACTCGTCGTCTACGGCGGCATCGGCCGCGCGGCGCGCGACTGGGACAGTTTCGACCGCATCGTCCACGCCTTGAAGGGCCTCGACGCGGACCGGACGCTGCTGGTCCAGTCGGGCAAGCCGGTGGGGGTGTTCCGCACCCACGCCGACGCCCCGCGCGTGCTGATCGCCAATTCCAACCTCGTGCCGCGCTGGGCCACCTGGGAGCATTTCAGCGCGCTCGACCGCAAGGGCCTCATGATGTACGGCCAGATGACGGCCGGCTCCTGGATCTACATCGGCAGCCAGGGCATCGTGCAGGGCACCTACGAGACCTTCGTCGAGATGGGCCGCCAGCACTACGGCGGCTCGCTGGCGGGGCGCTGGATCCTCACGGCGGGGCTCGGCGGCATGGGCGGCGCCCAGCCGCTCGCCGCCACCATGGCGGGCGCCTCCTGCCTCGCCGTCGAGTGCCGCCCGAGCTCCATCGAGTTCCGCCTGCGCACCGGCTACGTCGACGTGGAGGCCAAGGACCTCGACGAGGCCTTGGTCCTGCTCGAGCGCGCCAAGGCGGAGGGCCGGCCGGTGTCGGTCGCGCTGCTCGGCAATGCCGCCGACGTCTTCCCCGAGATCGTCCGCCGCGGCATCCGGCCCGATTGCGTCACGGACCAGACCTCGGCCCACGACCCCGTCAACGGCTACCTCCCGGGCGGCTGGAGCGTCGCCGAATGGGAGGACCGCAAGAGCCGCGACCCCGCCGCCGTCGCGGCCGCCGCCAAGCGCTCCATGGCGACCCACGTCCGGGCCATGCTGGACTTCCACCGCGCCGGCGTGCCGACGGTGGACTACGGCAACAACATCCGCCAGATGGCGCTGGAGGAGGGCGTCACCGACGCCTTCAGCTTCCCGGGCTTCGTGCCGGCCTATATCCGGCCGCTGTTCTGCCGCGGGGTCGGGCCCTTCCGCTGGTGCGCGCTGTCGGGCGACCCGGAGGACATCTACCGCACCGATGCCAAGGTGAAGGAGCTGATGCCGGGGGACGCGCATCTGCACAACTGGCTCGACATGGCGAGGCAGCGCATCCGCTTCCAGGGCCTGCCGGCGCGCATCTGCTGGGTGGGCCTGGGCGACCGCCACCGGCTCGGCCTCGCCTTCAACGAGATGGTGGCGCGGGGCGAGCTCAAGGCACCCGTCGTGATCGGCCGCGACCACCTCGATTCCGGCTCCGTCGCGTCGCCCAACCGCGAGACCGAGAGCATGCGCGACGGCTCGGACGCGGTGTCGGACTGGCCGCTCCTCAATGCGCTGCTCAACTGCGCCTCGGGCGCCACCTGGGTGTCGCTGCACCACGGCGGGGGCGTCGGCATGGGGTTCTCGCAGCATGCCGGCATGGTGGTGGTGGCGGATGGCACGCCCGAGGCCGCGGCGCGGCTGGAGCGCGTGCTGTGGAACGATCCCGCGACCGGCGTGATGCGCCATGCCGACGCCGGCTATCCCGAGGCGATCGATTGCGCGCGGGCGCAGGGGCTCGACCTGCCGGGCATCCTGGGCTGAGCACCCCCTGGGCTTTCCAGTCCGGGATCCGCCTCCTATACAGCGGCCGGGATCGTCCGTGGAACCGGGCCGGAGGTGGAGTGGCGTGATGGTGGAAACCGTGATGGGCCGCGTCGACGCGCTGCTCCGGCAGGCCTTCGCGGCGGCCGGCCTGCCGACCGAGGCCGTGCGCAGCGTGCCCGCCACCAAGCCCGAGTTCGGCGACTTCCAGTGCAATGCCGCCATGGCGCTCGGCAAGGCGGCGAAGCGCAACCCGCGCGACCTCGCCGCCGCCGTGGCGGAGCGCCTCGTGGCGGCCCCCGAATTCGCCGCCGTCGAGGTGGCGGGCCCGGGCTTCCTCAATCTCCGGCTGGCCGATGGCTTCGTGACGGAGCGCGCCCGCGCCCAGGCGGCCTCGCCCGACCTCGGCATCCTCCAGCGCGACGACGCGCCGGTGCTGATCGACTTCGGCGGCCCCAACGTCGCCAAGCCCCTCCATGTCGGCCACCTGCGCTCGCTGGTGATCGGCGAGTCGCTGGCGCGCATCTGCGCCGCCCAAGGTCTCTCGGTCACGACCGACATCCACCTCGGCGACTGGGGCCTGCAGATGGGCATGCTCATCGCCGCCGTGCGCCGCGCCCATCCCGCGCTGGCACCCGGCTCGGTGGGCGCCATCGTGCCGGTCGACGAGATGGAGCGGCTCTATCCCGAGGCGTCGCTGGCCTGCAAGACCGACCCCGAGCGTATGGCGGAAGCGCGGGCCCTCACGGCGGCGCTCCAGGCGGGCGACCCCGCCGCCTATGCCGACTGGGCGGCGCTGCGCGCGACGTCGCTCGCCGACCAGCGGCGCGACATCGACCGGCTGGGCTCGCATTTCGACCTGTTCCTCGGCGAGAGCGACGCCCAGCCGGCCGTCGACACGCTGGTGCCCGACCTCGTCGCGCGCGGGCTCGCCTACCGGAGCGAGGGCGCGCTCGTCATCGACGTCGCCGATCCGTCGGACGCCCGGCCGCTGCCGCCCCTGATCCTCGCCAAGTCCGACGGCGCCGCCACCTACGGCACGACCGACCTCGCCACGATCGCGATCCGCGCCGCCGACCCGGTGGTGGGCCGCTGCAGACGCTACGTCTACGTGGTGGACGAGCGCCAGGCGCTCCACTTCAACCAGGTGTTCCGGGCGGCCCGCCTGTGCGGCATCGCCCCCGGCGTCGAGATGGTCCACGTGGGCTTCGGCACCGTCAACGGCGTCGACGGCAAGCCCTACCGCACGCGCGAGGGCGGCGTCGCCCGGCTGCGCGACCTTCTCGCCGAGGCGGTCGACAAGGCCCGCCAGCGCATCGAGACGGACGACCCCACGATCGACCGCGCCCTGCTGGCCGAGCAGGTCGGCCTCGCGGCGGTGAAATGGGCCGACCTGTCGACGCTGCGCCTGTCGGGCTACAGCTTCAACCTCGACCGGATGATGTCGTTCGAGGGCAACACAGGTCCCTACATCCAATATGCCTGCGTGCGCATCGGCGCCATCGGCGCCAAGGCCGAGGCTGCCGGCCTGCGGGCGTCGGAGATCGACCTCGGCCATCCCGCCGAGCGGGCGCTGGCCATGGCCTGCCTGCGGCTGCCCGTCGCCGTCGCGGCGGCCTCGGCCGGCTATGCGCCGAACGAGATCGCCGATCTCGCCTTCGCGGTGGCCCAGGCTTTCAGCCGGTTCTATGCCGAGTGCCCGGTGCTCAATGCCGAGGACGCGCGCCTGCGCGCGTCGCGCCTGGCGCTGTGCGGCCTCGCCCATGCGGTGTTGTCGAAGGCGCTGTGGATGCTGGGCATCGCGGTCCCGCAGCGGATGTGACGCCGGTCCCGACGCACCCGGCCCTGCGCCGGCGTCGTGGCGCGGGCGCTCGAGGCGCGCGGCTCGAGACGACCGGACCGGAACGCGCCGGTGCAGGCGCTTCGGCCGCGGCGCGCGGCAATGACCGCCCTCCGCTCAGGCGGCCCGCTGGCGCCCGTGCCGGCCCGCGCGCGGCGCGCCGCCGGCGCGGCGCGCAGGCTTGGCCTTCGCCTTGGCCTTCTCCGCCGCGACGTCGTCGATGTCCTGGGCGATGCGGCGCTCCAGCAGGGTCAGGACCGCGACCTCCTCGGGCTTGAGGCTCGGCAGCTCGTCCCGCAGTTCGGCGTCGACCTCCTCCTTCACCTCCAGCAGCAGGTCGCCCGACATGTAGGAATTCACCACCGCCGGGTGGATGTAGCACTTGCGGCAGATGGTGGGCGTGTTGCCGAGTCGGGCCGACACGCTCTCGATCGCGGCGCGCACGTTCTTCTTGGCCTTGGCCTCGCTGTCGATGGTGCCGAACTCGTGCAGCGCCATCGCGGCCAGCACCGTGCCGGCCCAGGTGCGGAAGTCCTTGGCCGACACGTCCCGGCCGGTGATCTCGCGCAGGTAGCCGTTGACGTCGTGCGACGAGACGGCGTGCTGGTGACCGTCGTGGTCCACATACTGGAACAGGTGCTGGCCCGGCAGGTCGTGGCAGGCCCGGACGATCTTGGCGACGCGCCGGTCGCGCACCGTCAGCTTCCAGACCTTGTTGCTCTTGCCCTTGAACTCGAACCGCAGGTCGGCGCCATGCGTGCCGACGTGGCGGTCTTCGAGGGTCGTCAGCCCATAGGAATGGTTGTGCCGCGCGTAGTCCTCGTTGCCGACCCTGATCAGGGTCGTCTCGAGCAGGTAGACGACCGTCGCCAGCACCTTCTCGCGCGGCAGGCCGCGCAGGCCCATGTGCTGGCGCACCGTCGCGCGGATCTGCGGCAGGGCCGCCGCGAAGGCGGTCACGTGCTCGTATTTGGCGCTGTCGCGCACCTCACGGAAGGCCGGGTGGTAGCGGTACTGCTTGCGTCCCTTGTCGTCCCGCCCGGTCGCCTGGATGTGACCCCTCGGGTCGGGGCAGATCCACACGTCGCGATAGGCGGGCGGGATGGCGAGCTTGCGGATCCGGTCCAGCGTCGCGGGGTCCCGGACCGGCGTGCCGTCGGGGGACCGGAACGTCCAGCCCTTGCCGCTCCGGCGCCGGGTGATCCCCGGCTCCCGGTCGTCGTGGACGTAGACGAGCCCGGCGCTCTCCGCCGCGTCCCGCGGGTCGACGACCTCGCGGCTCTCGGGTTCTTCCTCGCCTTCGACTCTCTTCAACATGGCGCTGTCGGTCTCCGCCAGACCGAATGCCGCATGCCGGTTCCCCGTTCCCGTCGCCGATGCCGCAGTCTCGATGGGGATGGGTCAGCGGTGCCGGGGAGCCCCGCTGTCGCGGCCGAGGGCCGTCGCGGCGTCGCGGCGGAACGACCCCTGCAGTCCCGGCTCGAGCCGCGGGATGGCGCTGCGCACGGGAGCGTGACGGCGCAGCATCACGGGCCGGTAGAGCTGCTTCGTGGCTTCGACGAGATGCACCCCCGCCCCCGGCAGGGCCATGCGCTTGCCGGTCCGCTCGAAGAAGGGTGCCAGTTTCAGGAGCGAGCGGCCCTCGAAGGGCGGCACGTAGAGCGCTTCGCCGAATCGCTCCGGCGAGAACAGCGTTTCCCGCAGCAAGGCGGCGAGCTGGCGCTTGGAGAACGGCTGGCCGGAGCCGAACGGCGTCGTGTCGACCCGCGCCCACATGCCCCGCCGGTTGCACGCGACCGCGATCATGCGGCCCCCGGGCGTGAGCACGCGCCAGACCTCGGAGAGCACCTCGCGCGGGTGTTCGGTCGGCTCCAGCATGTGGACCAGCAGCACCCGGTCGATCGACCCGTCGGGCAGCGGCAACTGCCCGCCCTCCACCATGGCGGTCGACGAGGTCCCGCCGGCCGGCCAGTGGACGATGCCCTGTTCGGCCGGCATGAGGCCGATGACCCGGACGGCCTCGTCGCGGAACGGGTCGAGGAACGGGATGGCATAGCCGAGGCCCGCGACCGCGAGCCCCCCGGTGTCGTGCCACCAGCTCCGCACGATGCGGGCGATGGCGCGCTGGGCGACGCGGCCGAGCGGCGCGGCGTAGAAGGTGCGGAGGTCGACGACATCGAGCGGCATGGCGCCCGTTCTGCCACGCTTGCCGGCGGCGGGGAACGCCCCCGCGTGCCGCGCGCGGCGTCGCGCCGGCCCGCGGGCGTCAGTTCTCGGCGTGTTTCTCGGGCGTGGTGGCGACGGCGTTGGGGGCGCCGGCCATGAGCGTGTCGATGCGATCGCGCTCGTGCCTGAAATCGGCCAGCACCTTGCCGTCCATCTCGCGCGTGCGGGCGAGCTTGACCCGCATCGGGTCGACGAAATGGCCGTTCACGATGACCTCGTAGTGGAGGTGCGGGCCGGTGGCGAGGCCCGTCTGGCCGAGGTAGCCGACCACCTGGCCCTGCCGCACCCGCACGCCGTCGGCGATGCCGCGGGCGAAGCCCGTCATATGCGAATAGGTGGTGATGTAGCCGTTGGCGTGCTGGATCTCGACGTGGTTGCCGTAGCTCGACGAGTGCTCGGCCTTGAGCACCGTGCCGGAGCCGGCCGCCATGATGGGCGTGCCGATCGGGGCCGCCCAGTCGACACCCGTATGGGGGCGCGAATAGCCGAGGATGGGGTGGAAGCGCAGGCCGAAGCCCGACGTCATCATGGCGTTGGGGATCGGCGAGCGCATCAGGAACTTGCGCACCGAGCGACCGTTCTCGTCGTAGAAGTCGACGGCATTGTCGTCGGGCGTCACGAAGCGATAGTAGCGGAACGTCTCGTTGTGCACCGTGATCGAGGCGTAGAGCAGGTCGGAGCGGCTGCCGTCCTCGTCCCCGTCCGAGTAGAAGGCGTCGAAACTGTCGCCGCCGGCGACCGACCGCTGGAAGTCGACGTCGTTGCCGAACACCCGCACCAGGGTGTCGATCATCGGCTTCGGCATGTCCTGCTTCAGCGCGGTCTCGTAGAGGCTGTCGTAGAGCCTGAAACCGCCTTCGTCGCCCGAGGGCGCCGCGGCCGGGCGCTTGGGCGCCTCGGCGTTGGCGACCCGGACGTAGTCGCCCGTGTCGGCGAGCGCGATCGTGGTCTCCAGCACCTCGTCGGCGTAGACCGAGATCCGCGCGATCTGGCGCGCGCGGCCGTCGTCGAGCCGCGAGAACATCAGCCGGATGCGCCGCCCGTCCGCCACCGGCGCTTCGCCGTGCTTGGGCGCGAAGGCCGCGTCGATCGAGCGGATCTGGTCCCGGCTGGCGCCGTTGTTGCGCAGGAGGTCGTCGAAACTGTCGCCGTGGCGGAACACCACCAGCCGCTCGGCGGGCTCGCGGTCGCGGGCGAGGTCGGAGCGCGGCGCCACGGTGACGTTCTCGGCCACCATATGGACCTCGATCGACGCGAAGGGCGCGGCCGGGAAAGCCCGGGTCGGCGAAGCCGAGGCCGTTGCCCGGCAGGCTGCCGGCGCGGCTCGTGCGCATCAGCAGCATCTGGGGCAGGAGCGGCGTGCGGTTGGGCTGGGCGAGGCTGCGGGCGGATTCGGCCACCTGCGCCTGGATCTCGTCGGTCGACAGGAAGCCGCCGAAGTGCCCGGGGTCGGCGCTCGACAGGTCGCGGGTGGTGAAGGACACGTCCGCGTCCGTGAGGGCGGGGCCGGGATCGGGCGGCGGCGCCTCGGCCGGGTTGGCGTCCTGCGCCATCAGCTTCAGCGGGTTGAAGTCCGGCACCTCGTCCTCGTTGCCCGTCGAGGCGAGCGCCAGGGTCGTGGCGACGTGGGTGAAGCCCCGCATGCGGATGATCTGCTTGTCGCCCACCTTCACGGCGACGGGTGTCCTGAAGCTCTGTTTCTCGGCGACGATGTCGGCCGAGCGGATCAGGCGGTCGCCCTTGACGAGGCCGGTCTCGGCGGATTTGGCGCTGCGGGCGGGGGTGACGAGTTCGGGCGCCTGCGCCACCGTCGCCTGCCAGTTCATGGCGACGAAGGCCGTGGTGCCGATCAGCGCCGAGCCCGTCACGCCGGTCAGCACGACGGCGCAGAGCCAGCGGACCGAAACGTTGCGGCGGTCCTGCGCCAGGAGGGCCCGGGCCGCGACCTGGATCGGGGGCTCGACGCCGATGTCGACGATCCCGACTCCCCGATGATCCGCGCTCGCGATGGCCCCCAACAGTCCCGTTCTCCCGGTCGGCCCCCGGCCATCGACACTGGATACAGCCTCCGTTTCGTGGCGCAAGTGCGGCGTCGCCTCGTCGGGGGGCCGGGCGCCCCGGGCGGAGCCGCCGCGGCCGTGCCCTCGACATCGACCGAGCCTGCGTGATCCGGAGGCCCTGTGCCGGGCCTGCGCGCCGCAGGGGCGGGCGTTTCGCGAGGCCGGGCTGTTTTTTCGCGCAGAACCGCATTTCGGCGTTGACGGGTCTGCCCTGGCTCACCTATATGCGTGTCCATCGACGGCGGCGGTGCTTGTGAGCGCGCTGCGGGTTTCGACGCTTCTTGGGTTCGCTCTGGAGGAAGCCGCCCGGCAGGGTTTGCCGGGTGTGTCGTCGTCTCTCATGGGTCCGGTTTTGTCCGGGTCTGTCGTTTTGGGGGGTGGGTTCGGCCTGTCCCCGCGCTGTTTGACAATCGCATCGGAAGAAAGAGAAACGTGGACGGCGGGGTCCTTGCGGTTCGCCCTTTAGGGGCGGGCACACGTGCTTTGGCACGGCGAGGGACTTTTCCGACGGTCACGTTTCCAGATTCATCGCGCTCCGGTTTTGGCCGGGGCGGATGTGTTTGGGACTCGTCGAGTGGTCTGGCTTTGGCCGGACCTGAACTGTGATCAGTCGGGTTCAGATCTTGAGCACCAACTTGAGAGTTTGATCCTGGCTCAGAACGAACGCTGGCGGCAGGCTTAACACATGCAAGTCGAACGCTCATCTTCGGATGGGAGTGGCAGACGGGTGAGTAACACGTGGGAACATACCCTTTGGTTCGGAACAACTCCGGGAAACTGGAGCTAATACCGGATACGCCCTTGGATTTCGGTTCTGGGGGAAAGGCTTTGCTGCCGGAGGAATGGCCCGCGTTCGATTAGCTTGTTGGTGAGGTAACGGCTCACCAAGGCGACGATCGATAGCTGGTCTGAGAGGATGGCCAGCCACATTGGGACTGAGACACGGCCCAAACTCCTACGGGAGGCAGCAGTGGGGAATATTGGACAATGGGCGCAAGCCTGATCCAGCCATGCCGCGTGAGTGATGACGGCCTTAGGGTTGTAAAGCTCTTTCGCACGCGACGATAATGACGGTA
>CAWKBT010000001.1:0-493315 GCA_963847915.1 uncultured Alphaproteobacteria bacterium | reverse complement strand
CGGCGCCGCGCCGCCGGCGCGATCGCGGACGGGCTGGCGCGCTTCCGCATCGGCGATCTCGCCGCCAAGCGGGTGCGGGACCTGTCGGGCGGCACGCGGCGCAAGGTGGAACTCGTCCGCGCGCTGCTGACGGCACCGCGGCTGCTTGCTCCTCGACGAGCCGAGCCAGGGGCTCGACACGCGCAGCCGGGCGGACCTCGTGGCCCGACGTCTTCGCGCCTCGCGGCCGAGCGCGGCACGACGGTGCTCTGGGCCACCCATCTCGTCGCCGAAGTGGAGCGGGCCGACCGCATCGTCGCTGCTGCACCGCGGGCGCGTCGCGGCCAGCAACTCCCCCGCCGGCTCACGGCGTGCCTGGCAGGCGCCGCGACGCTCGAAGCCGCCTTTCTCGCCATTGCCGCGCGTGCGAAGAGGCGGCCTGAGCCGATGTGGCTGACGGCGCTCTTCGCCATCGTGTGGCGGGAGCTGCTGCGCTTTCGTCATCAGACCAGCCGGCTGGTCTCGGCCCTGGTTCGCCCCACGCTCTGGCTGGTGGTCTTCTCCGCGGGTTTCCAGAACGTGCTCGGCATTTCGATCACGCCGCCCTACGAGACCTACGTCACCTACGACGTCTACATGCTGCCCGGCCTGATCGGCATGGTGCTGCTGTTCCAGGGCATGCAGTCCTCGCTCGCGCTGGTGTTCGACCGCGAGGCCGGCATGCTGCGCCTGCTCCTGACGGCGCCCCTCCCGCGCTGGTTCATCCTGTTCGCCAAGCTCGTCGCCGCCGCGATCCTGTCGGTGGTGCAGGCCTACGTGTTCCTCGTGGTCGCGACGCTGTTCGGCGTCGACATGCCCGGCCTCGCCCCGCTGACCCTGCTGCCCGCCCTGCTGCTCGGCGGCTTCACGCTCGCCGCGCTTGGCCTGCTGCTGACCGTCTATGTCCGGCGAATGGAGAATTTCGCCGGCACGATGAACTTCGTCATCTTCCCGGCCTTCTTCTTCTCGACGGCGCTCTACCCGCCCTGGAGGGTCCAGGACAGCGGCGCCGACCTGGATCGTGCTGGTGCGCCTGAACCCGTTCACCCTGTGTCGTCGAGATGCTCCGCTTCGCCCTCTACGGCCGCTCGACGCCGTTCCTGGGCGTGACGGCCGGCGGGCTCGGCGTCCTTTCCTGCTGTCGGTGCGTGGCTACGACCCCCAAAAGGGCATGCTTGGCCGCAAAGCCCGCGACGAAGGCTAGGCCCGCGTGGGTGCCCCGGCCTGACGGCGGAGAGCGTGGAGGAGACCGGTCGAGGGCAGGTGCGGCGGCCTGAAATCGCTGCACGCCCTACATCCCGTCGGCGGGCTCGTCCCGGCCACCCACAACCACGCCGCACCGCACCACGCCGCACCGCACCGACCTCCGGACGGCTCCGGCCCGGCCCGCTTCCTCACGCCCCCGCGAGATCCTCGTCGTCGTCCTCCGTCATCGTCGGCCGCTCGCTGGGCCGCATCAGGCGGATCGACCCGACCAGCACCGCGATCAGCGCCGCCAGGACGCCGAGTTCGACCATGTTGGATTGGAAGAGGGCAGCTTCGCGGGATCCCACTTGTCGGGTTGCGTGATCTGCGAGGTCTCCAGCGTGATGACCAGGACCCGGCGGATGCAGGCGATGAGGCCCACGATGAGGAAGGGCTCGCAGAGCAGCGTCCCGGTGCGGATCGAGGCATGCACCGTGTGAAGGATCTCGACCAGCATCAGCACGAACAGCAACCGGTCGATGATGCGGTAGACGGGTTCGGTCGCGGTGAACTCGGCATGCCGGTCCAGATGATGGCGGTCGCGCCGGACAGGGCCAGGGCGAGCGCCATGACGAGGAGCACCGCGACCACGATATAGACGATCTGCTCGACCTTGTGGATCAGGTTGGCGGTCTGCCGCTCGGCGGAGAAGCTTTGGGGGGAGAGGGCATCGGCTGGCTCGCGAGGGACCGCGGCCCGGCGCAGGGCTGAGCCGGTCGCGACCTCGGGATCATCTACCATGGGTTTGGTCCCGTCCAGCGCCCGGCCGTCGCGGCGACACCGCCGGCCGCGCGGAAACCGGACGCGCCGCGACCGAGTTCACGACGAGGCGCCACACGCATGGTCGCGCCACGGAGGATGGGCAGTGAGCCAACATACGGACGCAGACGCGCCGGATCCGGCGTTCGACAAGGCCGGGCAGGATCACGTCGAGGGCCGCACCGGCCCGGCGAGGACTCCGGAGACCGGGGCGGCGACGGGCCCGGCGGCCGGCCTCATGCGGACCCGTCGCTGACGCGGTCCGATGCGACGCCGGGTGCCGGCAGCCTGCCGTCCGAGGGCGCCGGCGACGAGGCCGCTGCCGGGACCGGGTGAGACCGGGGCCGGCCGGGTCAGCGGGCCGGGACGGCGGCGCCGAGCACGACCGGAGGGGGCGTCCTCTCGCTGGACTCGCGCGCGGTGGCGCCGGTGTCGACGCTCTTGGGGCGTTTCAGGATGATGCGGGCGGCCTGGATGGCCTCCGTCCGCGCCTTCGTGGGCTCGATCTCGGCGAAGACCACTCCGAGCTTCAAGACCTCAATCCATGCCATGGCGCAGCGCTCCGTCGATGGACCGGAGAAGAATCCAACTCGAATCATCCGACAAGTCAAAAATGCGGCGGCCGCGACCAGAAAAACGCGGTGAGTCCTGCGCGCCACAGCGGCGGCGGCACGGGGCCGCCGCCGTGGCGCCGCTCACCCACCGGTGCGGCGCGGCGTCACCAGGGACCGCAGGTCGAAGGTGGGATCGGCCGCCTGCTCGGGCGTGACCGGGACGGAGGCCGACAGGAGCTGGCGCGCGATCATGTGTTCGGCCGGCCGGTTCACCGTCTCGATCACGGCGAGGTCCGCGCCCCGGAACCCCAGGACCGCGAAGGCGCCCGTGGCCGGGTCGCCGCGCAGCACCCACTGGTCGCAGCCGTGCGACAGGCCCGCGATCTGCAGCTTCGACGGCCCCTGGTCGCTCCAGAACCAGGGCAGGCTGCGGAAGGGCTGCGGGTCGCCGGTCAGGCGCTTGGCGACGCATCTCGCCTGATCGACGGCGTTCTGGACCGATTCCAGCCGGAGCTGCAGCGCCGCATGGTGGCTCGGGAAGGCCGCGCAGTCGCCGATCGCCGAGATATGCGGGTCCGAGGTGACCAGGAAGGCATCGACCACGATGCCGGACTCGCAGGCGAGGCCGGCACGCCGGGCGAGCTCGTCCTCGGGCAGCACGCCCACGCCGAGGAGGACGAGATCGGCGGGGTGGCGCGTCCCGTCCGACAGCAGCACGGAGGCGACGCGGCCGTCGCGCCCTTCCAGCGCCTGCACGCTCGCCCCGAAGGTCAGCTCGGCGCCCGCTTCGGCGTGGGATGCCTCGTAGAAGGCCGAGATGTGGGACGACACCGCCCGCCCGAGCGGCCGGGGCCCGATCTCGATCACCCGGACCCGCTTGCCGAGCGCGACGGCGGTCGCCGTGATCTCGAGCCCGATGAAGCCCGCCCCGATGACGACGACGTCGCGCGCCGCATCGAGCCTGTCCCGGATACGGGACGCGTCGTCGAGGCTGCGCAGCGACAGCACGCCCTCGAGCTCGCACCCCGCGACCGTGAAGGGCCGCGCGCGGGAGCCGGTCGCGAGGACGAGATGGTCGTAGGAGAGGGAGCCGCCCGACGCGAGTTCGGCGCGGCGCGCGGCGCGATCGATTCCCGTGACGGTCTCGCCGAGCCTGAGATCGATCGTCTGGGCCGTGTAGAAGTCGCGCGCGCGCAGCGGCAGGATCGTGGCCCCCGCGCCGCCCTTCATGTAGGCCTTCGAGAGGGGCGGCCGCTGGTAGGGGAGGTTGGCGTCGGCCGACAGGAGAGTGACCGGGCCGCGGTAGCCGTCCTCGCGCAGGCTCGCGGCGAGCTGCACGCCGGCATGGCCCGCGCCCACGATGACGACGCCGGCCGGCACGCCGGGCTCCTGCGCCGGACCGGCTTCGGGTGCGTCGGCCTCGCTCATGGCTGCGCCGCCGCCGGCGCCTGGGCCCTCGTGCCGCGCCGCTGCACCGGCGCCCCGGCTCGGGCCGCGCGCTGGTGGAGCTGGGATCGACGCTCGGGGCAGCGGGGCACGTCTTAGGTCCTCTCGGTCTGATGCCCCATCTTGGATCGGCGCGGGCGGTTCCCGACAGCCCGATTGCGACACTCGCTTCGGGCAAACACGACACCGCGGGACGGCGCCGCGCGGACCGGCCCGCGCGGACCGCGCCCGAAGCCGAGTCTCACCCGAAGACCCGCGCGAAGATCGTGTCGACGTGTTTGGTGTGGTAGGCGAGGTCGAACAGCGGCTCCAGCTGGTCGGGCGGCAGCACGGCCGTCACCTCCGGGTCGGCCTTCAGGAAGGCCAGGAAGTCGCCCTCCCCGCGCCACACCCGCATGGCGTTGCGCTGCACGAGCCGGTAGCTGTCCTCGCGCGACACGCCGCCTTGCGTGAGGGCCAGCAGCACGCGCTGCGAATGGACGAGGCCGCCCAGCCGGTCGAGGTTCCTCTGCATGGCGGCCGGGATAGACCAGCAGCTTGTCGACGACCCCGGTGAGCCGCGCCAGCGCGAAGTCGAGCGTGATGGTGGCGTCGGGGCCGATCATCCGCTCGACCGAGGAATGCGAGATGTCGCGCTCGTGCCAGAGCGCCACGTTCTCCATGGCCGGCACCACCATGCCGCGGACCAGCCGCGCGAGGCCGGTGAGGTTCTCGGTCAGCACGGGGTTGCGCTTGTGGGGCATGGCCGAGGAGCCCTTCTGGCCCTCGGAGAAGAACTCCTCGGCTTCCAGCACCTCGGTCCGCTGCAGGTGGCGGATCTCGATGGCGAGCCGCTCGATGGAGGAGGCCACGACGCCCAGCGTCGCGAAGAACATGGCGTGGCGGTCGCGCGGGATCACCTGGGTCGAGATGGGCTCGACCGTGAGGCCCATGGCCCGGGCGACGTGGTCCTCGACCCGCGGATCGATGTTGGCGAAGGTCCCGACGGCGCCCGACAGGGCGCAGGTGGCGATCTCGGCCCGCGCCTGCACGAGCCGCTCCCGGTTGCGCGAGAACTCGGCATAGGCCTGGGCAAGCTTCAGGCCGAAGGTCACGGGCTCGGCGTGGATACCGTGCGAGCGCCCGATCGTCGGCGTCATCTTGTGCTCGTGGGCCCGGTGCTTCAGCGTGGCGAGCAGCGCGTCGACGTCGGCGATCAGCATGTCGGCGGCGCGGCTGAGCTGGACCGCGAGGCAGGTGTCGAGCACGTCCGAGGACGTCATGCCCTGGTGCACGAAACGCGCCTCGGGGCCGACGATCTCGCCGAGATGGGTCAGGAAGGCGATGACGTCGTGCTTGGTCTCGCGTTCGATCGCGTCGATCCGTTCGACGTCGAAGACGGCGTCCCGCCCCTTGGCCCAGATGGTCTCGGCGGCGGATTTGGGGATCACGCCGAGCTCCGCCAGCGCATCGCAGGCATGGGCCTCGATCTCGAACCAGATGCGGAAGCGCGTCTCGGGCTCCCACAGCGCCACCATGGCGGGACGGGAATAGCGGGGGATCATGGCCGGGCTCCGGAAGGATCGAGTCCGGCCCTGTCTTAGAGGGACGGCCCCGGGGGCGCTACCCTCACGGACCCGCGCCCCGGCCTGCCCGCGGCAGGCACGCCTTCCGCCGCCCGCGAGGCCGCGACGGCCGCCTTGGACCGGGCGCCGCTCGCCCCGGAGGCGTGCCGACCTTACCCTTGCCCAAGGGGCAGCATTCCGCCATGCTGCGCGGCAATACGGCATGGCAGCCATGATGGGACTGCACGGAAGGTCATGGGAGGACGCGTGCCGGAGGACCACATCCTCACGACGCAGGGGCTGGCCAAGACGTTTCGGGGCATCGTGGCGGTCGACGGCGTCGACCTGCAGGTGCAGCGGGGTACGATCCACGCCCTGATCGGCCCCAACGGGGCCGGCAAGACGACCTGCTTCAACCTCCTGACCAAGTTCCTGTCGCCGTCGCGCGGCCGGATCACGTTCAACGGACGCGACATCACCCGCACCAGCCCCGCCGACGTGGCCCGGCTGGGCCTCGTGCGCTCCTTCCAGATCTCGGCCACCTTCCCTCACCTCACCGTGCTCGAGAACGTCCGGGTGGCGCTGCAGCGCCAGCGCGGCGGCAACTTCGATTTCTGGCGATCGGAAGCGCTGCTGCGCCGCTACGACGCCGAAGCCTTCGGCCTCATCGAACAGGTGGGGCTCGCGGGCTTCGCCGACGGTCGCGCCGCCGACCTGTCGTACGGCCGCAAGCGGGCGCTCGAACTCGCCACGACCCTGGCCCTCTCGCCCGAGCTCATGCTGCTCGACGAGCCGATGGCCGGCATGGCGCACGAGGACATCGACCGGACCGCGGCACTGATCAAGCGGGCCGCCAAGGGCCGCACGGTGCTGATGGTCGAGCACAACCTGTCGGTCGTGGCCTCGCTCAGCGACCGCATTACCGTGCTGGCGCGCGGACGCGTGCTGGCCGAGGGCGGCTACGAGCAGGTGTCGCGCGACCCGCGCGTCGTCGAAGCCTATATCGGGGTCGGACATGCCTGAGGCCGCCGACGCGCCCTTCGCGGCGACGGTCCCGGCCGGCCCGGCGCCGAGCCTCGTCGTCTCGGGCCTCGAGGCCTGGTACGGCGAGTCCCATGTGCTGCACGGCATGGACTTCACGGTGCCGAAGGGCGAGGTCGTCACGCTGCTCGGCCGCAACGGCGCCGGCAAGACGACGACGCTGCGCGCCATCATGGGCGTGATCGGCAAGCGCACGGGCTCGGTCCTGTTCGAGGGGCAGGAGACGATCAGGCTGCCCTCGCGGCTGATCGCCCGCGCCGGGATCGGCTACTGCCCGGAGGAGCGTGGCATCTTCGCCTCCCTGTCGGTCGAGGAGAACCTCATGCTGCCGCCCGTGGTGCGGCCGGGCGGCATGTCGCGCGAGACGATCTTCGAGCTCTTCCCCAACCTGAAGGAGCGGCTCTCGAGCGGCGGCACCAGGATGTCGGGAGGCGAGCAGCAGATGCTCGCCATCGCCCGCATCCTGCGCTCGGGGGCGAGCCTGCTCCTGCTCGACGAGCCGACCGAGGGCCTCGCCCCCGTCATCGTCCAGCAGATCGGCCGCACCATCGCGCGGCTCAAGGCTTCGGGCTACACGGTGGTGCTGGTGGAACAGAACTTCCGCTTCGCCGCCACGCTGGCGGACCGGCATTACGTGGTCGAGCAGGGACGCGTCGTCGACGGCTTCCTCAACGCCGACCTCGACTCCAACATCGACAAGCTCCACGCCTATCTCGGCGTGTGAGGAACGAGATCAACGGGAGTGGAACAGATGTTCAAGCGGGTCCTCATGGCGGCGACGGCGGCGACCGCGCTGCTCGGCGCGGCGTTGCCGGCCTTGGCCGACGTTTCGGTCAAGATCGGCGTCCTGAACGACCGTTCCGGCCCCTATCTCGACATCTCGGGCGAGCCCTCGGTCAATGCCGCCAGGATGGCGGTCGAGGATTTCGGCGCCGAGACGAAGGGCATCCATGTCTCCTTCGTGGCGGCCGATCACCAGAACAAGCCCGACACCGGGTCCAACATCGCGCGCCAGTGGTTCGACCAGGACGGTGTCGACGTGATCGTGGACGTGCCGAATTCGGGCGTGGCTCTCGCGGTCTCGAAGGTCACGCGCGAGAAGAACAAGATCTTCATGAACTCGGGCGCCGGCACGTCGGCGCTGACGGGCGAGCAATGCTCGCCCAACACCGTCCACTGGACCTACGACACCTACGCGCTCGCCAAGAGCACCGCCAATGCCATCCTCAAGGAGGGCGGCAAGAGCTGGTACTTCATCACGGCCGACTATGCCTTCGGCCACCAGCTGCAGACGGACGCGTCGAAATTCGTCAAGGCGGCGGGCGGCACGGTCGTGGGCTCGGTCGACGCTCCCTTCCCGACGAGCGACTTCTCGTCCTTCCTGCTCCAGGCGCAGGGCTCTGGCTCCCAGGTGGTCGGCCTCGCCAATGCGGGCTCCGACACGGTGAATTCCATCAAGCAGGCGGCCGAGTTCGGCATCGTGTCGGGCGGACAGAAGCTCGCCGGCCTGCTGGTCTTCATCTCGGACGTCCACGCGCTCGGCCTGCAGGTCGCCCAGGGGCTCAACCTCACCACCGCCTTCTACTGGGACAAGGACGACGGCACCCGCGCCTGGACCAAGCGCTACGAGGCGCTCAACGACGGCAAGGTCCCCACCATGGACCAGGCCGGCGTCTACGCCTCGGTGCTGCACTACCTCAAGGCCGTCGACGCCCTGAAGGCCAAGGACACCGCGAGCGTGATGGCCAAGATGCGCGAGATCCCGACCGAGGACCCGCTGTTCGGCAAGGGCCAGCTGCGCATCGACGGGCGCGTCACCCACGACATGTACCTCTACCAGGTCAAGACCCCGGCCGAATCGCGCTACAAATACGATTACTACAAGCTCGTGCAGACCATCCCGGCCGCCGAGGCCTTCCGTCCCCTCGCCGAAGACAATTGCCCGCTGGTCAAGTAGCACCGGCGGAGCGTAACGGCGGAGGGCCGGCGTGCACACGTTTCTCGGCATCCCGACGCAGGTGCTGTTCGGCCAGCTGACGCTGGGGCTCATCAACGGCGCCTTCTATGCGCTGCTGAGCCTCGGCCTCGCGGTGATCTTCGGCCTCCTCAACATCGTCAACTTCAGCCACGGCGCCCTCTACATGATGGGGGCGTTCGCCGGCTACATCCTGCTGCAGGTGCTGGGGGTGAACTACTGGGGGGCGCTGGTGCTGGCGCCCCTGATCGTCGGCGCCTTCGGCATGGTGCTGGAGCGCGCCATGATCGCGCGGCTCTACCGCCTCGACCCGATCTACGGCCTGCTGCTGACCTTCGGCCTCGCCCTGATCATCCAGGGCCTGTTCCGCAACTACTACGGCGTGTCGGGCCTGCCCTATGCGGCGCCGCCGGCCCTCACCGGTGCCATGAACCTCGGCTTCATGGTGCTGCCCATCTATCGCGCCTGGGTGATCGTCGCCTCCCTGGTGGTCTGCCTCGTCACCTGGTTCACGATCGAGAAGACCAGTCTCGGGGCGACGCTCCGTGCCGCGACCGAGAACCCCGTCATGGTGTCGGCCTTCGGCATCAACGTGCCGCGTCTCGTCACGCTCACCTACGGGTTCGGCGTCGCGCTGGCGGCGCTGGCCGGCGTGCTGGCGGCACCGATCTACTCGGTCAATCCCAACATGGGGGCCGACGTGATCATCGTGGTCTTCGCCGTCGTGGTGATCGGCGGCATGGGGTCGATCCTCGGGTCGGTCGTCACGGGTTTCGCGCTCGGCCTGTGCGAGGGCCTGACCAAGGTGGTCTACCCGCAGGCGTCTTCGACGGTGATCTTCGTCATCATGATCGCGGTGCTCATGGTCAAACCCAACGGCCTGTTCGGGAGGGCGGCGTGAGCCGGGCGGCGGGCGCGGCCGCCCGCGCCGCGGGGGCGGGACGGCCATGACGGCGGGACCCTCGCGCACGGCGGCCCCGGCGGTGGCCGCCGCGCCGCGACGGCGCGACGGCGCGCTCCACGCCGCGCTCTTCGCCGGGATCGTGGTGTTGCTGCTGGTCGCGCCCTTCGTGGCCTATCCGGTCTTCGTCATGCGGGTGATGTGCTTCGCGCTCTTCGCCTCCGCGTTCAACCTGCTGCTCGGCTACGGGGGGCTGCTGTCCTTCGGCCATGCGGCCTATTTCGGTCTCGCCAGCTACGTGTGCGCCTATGCGGCCCGGACCTGGGGGCTCGACCCCGCGCTCTCGATCCTGCTCGGCACGCTGGCGGCCGGCGCCCTCGGCGCCGTGTTCGGCGCGGTGGCCATCCGCCGCCAGGGCATCTACTTCTCGATGATCACGCTGGCGCTCGCCCAGATCGTCTACTTCGTGTCGCTGCAGGCACCCTTCACGGGCGGCGAGGACGGCATCCAGGGCGTGCCGCGCGGCCACCTCTTCGGCCTCCTCGACCTGTCGCATGACGGCGCGCTCTACGGGCTCGTGCTCGTCATCGTGATGGCCGGGCTCCTGGTGATCCACCGCATCGTCCACTCGCCCTTCGGCCAGGTGCTGCGCGCCATCCGCGAGAACGAGAACCGTGCGCTGTCGCTGGGCTACCGCGTCGAGCGCTACCGGCTGGCGGTCTTCGTCATGTCGGCCACGCTCAGCGGCCTCGCGGGCGCCACCAAGGCGCTGGTGTTCCAGCTCGCCTCGCTGACGGACGTTCACTGGACCATGTCGGGCGAGGTGGTGCTCATGACGCTGATCGGCGGCATGGGCACGATGTTCGGGCCGACCGTCGGGGCGCTGGTCTTCGTGGCGCTCGAATTCTACCTCGCCTCGATCGGCTCCTGGGTCACGGTGGTGGAAGGCGCGGTCTTCGTGGTCTGCGTGCTGGCCTTCCGCGAAGGCATCGTGGGCGTGCTGGCGCGGCGGCTGCGCCGGCCGCTGTAGGGCACGGCCGGCGCGAAAGCCGGCCGAAGCGCGGCGCCGGCTCCGGTTCAGAACTCTTCCCAGTCGCTCGGATTCGCTTGCGCCATGGAGGGCTGCGGGGCCGCCCCGCCCGCGCCGACGGTGCGCAGCGCGCGGACGGGAACGGCGGCGGGCCGCGGCTTGGCGCGGTCGATCCGGCTCGGGGGCGCGCCGGCCGTGCCGCCGAACTGGAACCGGCCGACGAGCTTGGCGAGTTCGGTCGCGTCGCCGACGAGGACCTGGCTCGCGGCGGTGGTCTCCTCTGCCATGGCGGCGTTCTTCTGCGTCACCTGGTCCATCGCGTTGATGGCGGTGTTGACCTCGCCGAGCGCGGTCGCCTGTTCCTGCGTCGAGGCGGCGATCTCGCTCACGATCGTGTCGATCTCCGTCACCTGGTCGGCGATCACCGTGAGGGCCTCCCCGGTCTGCCTGACCAGCGTGACCCCCTGCTCGACCTGCTGGCCCGAGGTGGAGATCAGCCGCTTGATCTCCTTGGCGGCATCCGCCGAGCGCTGCGCCAGGGCCCTGACCTCGGACGCCACGACGGCGAAGCCCCGTCCCGCCTCGCCGGCCCGCGCGGCCTCGACACCGGCGTTGAGGGCGAGGAGGTTGGTCTGGAAGGCGATCTCGTCGATGACGCCGATGATCTGGCCGATCTCGCGCGAGGAGGACTCGATCCCCGTCATGGCCTTGACGGCCTGCGCCACCACCACGCCCGAGGCTTCCGCGCTCTTGCGCGCCGATCCGACGACCGAGCGCGTGTGCCGGGCCCCGTCGGCGGTCTTGCGCACCGTCACGGTGATCTCGTCGAGCGCGGCCGCGGTCTCCTCCAGGGAGGCGGCCTGCTGTTCGGTGCGGCGGCTGAGGTCGACGGACGCCGAGGAGATCTCCTGCGTCCCGGAGCGGATCGCGGATGCGCGCCCGTCGATGGCGCTCAGCACCTCCCGCATCGTGCCGACCGAACCGTTGAAGTTCTGACGGAGCGGCTCGAAGGCGGCATCGAGGCCCGTCTCGATCCGGCTGTCGAGGTTGCCGCCCGAGAGTTGCAGGAGTCCCGCGCCGATCGCGTTCACGGCCTGGATGCGGGCCGTGACGTCGGTCGCGTATTTGATGACCTTCACGACATTGCGGTTCAGGTCGAAGATCGGGTTGTACGACGCCTGGATCCAGACCTCGCGGCCGTCCTTGCCGACGCGCTTAAACTCGCCCGCCACGTACTCGCCCCGCCGCAGGCGGTCCCAGAAGGCCCCGTATTCGCTCGACGCCGCGAAGGCCGGGTCGACGAAGAGGCGGTGATTGCGGCCCTGGATCTCCTCCATGCGGTAGCCGAGGGCGGACAGGAAGTTCTGGTTCGCGACCACCACTTCGCCGGCGATGGTGAATTCGATGACGGCCTGGGCTCGGTCGACCGCATCGACCTTGGCACTGAACTCCGACGTCCTGAGCTTCTCGGCGGTGATGTCCGTCGCCTGCTTGACGACCCTCACGACCCGGCCGCGACCGTCCCGCATCGGATTGTAGGACGCCTGGATCCAGACCTCGCGTCCACCCTTGGCGAGCCGCTTGTACTCACGGGCATCGTGTTCGCCGCGCCCCAGCTTGGTCCAGAACGCCTGGTATTCGGCGCCTTGCGCCTCGGCGGGTTCGACGAAGATGCGGTGGTGCCGGCCGACGATCTCGGACAGTTCGTAACCCATCGCCTTGCAGAAGTTCGCATTCGCCCGCGCGATCGTGCCGTCGGGCTTGAACTCGATGATGGCCAGCGTCTGATCGAGGGCTCGCAGGAGTTCATCGGCTCCCGCCTTGGGGCGCATTGCGGACAAAAACATGAGCCATCCTGTCGAGTCTTCGACCGGCGACCTGCGCCGACGGCCATCGTATGCCGACAATCAATACGGATCATGGATTAATGATCTCTCACATTTGCTGTCCCTATAGCGGAACTGTCACATATTGTGTTTCAGCAGATTTGTTTCAATACGGTTCCTTGCTGGATGTGAACGTCAAGCCGAAGCCTCTCAGCCAGTTCGATTGAGCTCTATTTTCGCAGAGCACCTGCCCAATCCCGCGGCGGGTCGGTGCGCCGGTTCGGACGTCGCGCGCGTGGCTCTGCGGCGGGCGTCGAGGGCGGCCTGAAGGGCCGCGCGTCCGGCCCGGGCGATCACGGCGACCGTCAAACCGACGACACGGCCAGAGCGTGTCGCGATTCGTCGACGGCGTCCGGATGCCGAGGCTCGGCGCCTCCTGGAAACCTCCGGTCGACCGGTTACGGCCATAGGGTTCGATTCGGGGCTCCCGACCGACATCGAACTTCAATCGTGAGTTCAGATTTTTGCTGGGTTGCAGGCCGACCGAGTGGCGTCGGAAAACTCGGGCCGGCTGAGCCGGCCTACCGGCCTGGCTGCCGGTGCACGAGGGGCTGGTTGCGGCACGATCTCTCGACGCCGCCCTGTCGCTGCCCTACCATGCAGGGTGGAAAGGGGTATCGGTCGTGACCGTGATGTTCGACACGTTGAAATTCGCCCGGACCCTCCGGGACAACGGCCGTTTCACGCCCGAGCAGGCCGAAGGTCTGTCCGACGCCTTCGCCGACGCCATGGCGGGCGAAGTCGTCGGGCGCGGCGACCTCAAGGCCACCGAGACCGTGCTGCGGGATGAGATCGTCGCGGTCCGCACGGAGCTGAAAAGCGAGATCGCCGATCTCCGCGCCGAGCTGAAGGGCGAGATCGCCGATCTCCGCACGGAGCTCCACGACAGCATCGCTTCCGTGCGCGGCGAGATCGCCGATCTCCGTACCGAACTGAAGGGCGAGATCGCCGATCTCCGCGCCGAACTGAAGGGCGAGATCGCCGATCTCCGCACGGAACTCCACGACAGCATCGCCTCCGTGCGAGGCGAGATCGCCGGTCTCCGCGCCGAACTGAAGGGCGAGATCGCCGGTCTCCGCGCCGAACTGAAGGGCGAGATCGCCGGTCTCCGAACGGAGCTCCACGACAGCATCGCCGCGGTGCGGGTCGACATGAAGGCGCTCGAAGCCAAGATCGAGGCCGCGCGGTCCGACACGATCAAATGGGCCGTCGGGATCATCGGCTTTCAGAGCGTCACGATCATCGGTGCCGCGGTGGTCCTGGCGCGCTACCTCGGCCATTAGCCGGAAGCGCCCGCCCTTCTCCACCGCACGACCCCGTCCTCCACGCCCGCCGCGATCTCGCTCCGCCGCGCCATCATGTTGAGATGCGCCAGGGTCTCGCTGAAGGCGAACCAGAACTGGTGAGCGTTGAGCTCCATCGTGAAGAGCCGCGGTACGATCTCGGCCGCGCTGGGGGGCGTCGCGGGGTCGCAGAAGCCCGCGATCTCGGTGCAGCGGGCCTCGTGGTGCCGGACGAGCTCGGCGCAGCGCCGATGCAGCCCGAAGAACGGCAATCGATGGCCGGGCAGCACCAGCGTTCGGTCCGGCACGCGGCGCGGCAGATCCTCCAGAGAGGCCATGTAGCGGCCGAGCGGATCGTCGTCGGGCCGATCCTCCGCGACCGACACGTTGGGCGAGATCTGCGGCAGGACGTGGTCGGCCGCGAAGAGCAGGTCGTGGCCCGGAACGTGCAGCAGGGCCTGGGCGGGCGAATGGCCGGCGTAGACCATCGCCTCCGCGGCGAAGGGCCCGAGGCGCAGCCGGTCGCCGGCCCGCAGCGGGGCGTAGCGCCGGGGCAGAGCGGGCACCACCGCGCGGTAGCGGTCGAGCCGTTCCGCCATGCGGCCGAGCTGGTCCGGCGAGAGCCCGTGGGCGGCGTAGAAGGCGCGTTCCGCCCCGAGGTCCTCGCGCGTCGCGAGGCCGTGGACCCGGGCCGTGAGATATTCGGTCTCGCCCATCACGAGTTCGGCCCCGGTCGTGGCGCAGAGCCATGCCGCGGCGCCGACGTGATCGGGATGGTAGTGGGTCACGATCAGCCGCTCGACCGGCCGTCCGGCGAGGAGGCCGCCCAGCACGCCGGTCCAGAGCCGCCGCGCCTCGGGCGTGTCGACGCCGGCGTCGATCACCGTCCAGCCGCGCTCACCCTCGACGAGGTACACGTTGACGTGATCGAGCCGGAACGGGAGCGGCAGGCGCAGCCAGTGCAGGCCGGGCGCGATGGCGAGCGTCGCGCCGAAGGCCGGCGGCTGCGGGAACGGAAAGTCGAGCGCGATCACGGAGCACCTCGGGGTTGCGCCCTGCATGAGGTCGCGTGCCGTCCAGCGTCAAGGCGGCCGGGCGGGGGCCAGGGTTGCATCGGGCGCGTTTCGGGCGCACCAACGCCCGCGCATCCGCCGCACGAGCCCCGCCCGCCAGCCCATGAACCTGCACCTGCCCTGGCCGAAGTCGCCCGCCGACCCCGTCGATCTCAACGACTACGCGCGCCGCATCCTCACGTCCCGCGTCTACGACGTCGCCATCCAGACGCCGCTCGACGCGCTGCCGGCCCTGTCGCGGCGCCTCGGCGTGACCGCGCTGCTCAAGCGCGAGGACCTGCAGCCGGTCTTCTCCTTCAAGATCCGGGGCGCCTACAACAAGATGGCGGGCCTGCCGCGCGACGCGCTGGACCGGGGCGTCATCTGCGCCTCGGCCGGCAACCACGCCCAGGGCGTGGCGGCGGCGGCGCAGCGGCTCGGCGTGAAGGCCACGATCGTGATGCCGCGCACCACGCCGGGCATCAAGATCGCGGGCGTGCGGGCGCGGGGCGGCGACGCCGTCATCGCGGGCGACAGTTTCGACGAAGCCTACCGCCACGCGCTTGCGCTCTGCGAGGAGCGCGGCCTGACCTTCGTGCATCCCTACGACGACCCGGACGTCATCGCCGGCCAGGGGACGGTCGGCATGGAGATCCTGCAGCAGCATCCCGGGCCGATCGAGGCGATCTTCGTGCCGATCGGCGGGGGCGGACTCGCCTCGGGCGTCGCCGCCTACGTCAAGTTCCTGCGTCCGGACGTGAAGGTGATCGGCGTCGAGCCGGACGACGCCGCCTCCATGAAGGCCGCCATCGCGGCCGACGCGCGGGTCGTGCTCGACCGCGTCGGCCTCTTCGCCGACGGCGTGGCGGTGCGCCAGGCCGGGGTCGAGACGTTCCGGATCTGCCGCGCCTGCCTCGACGAGGTCATCACCGTGACGACCGACGAGATCTGCGCGGCCGTGAAGGACATCTTCGACGAGACGCGGGCCGTCGCGGAGCCTGCCGGCGCGGTGTCTCTGGCCGGCATGAAGCGCTACGCGGAGGCGCGAGGGCTCGCCGGCCAGACGCTCGTCGCCATCAACTCCGGTGCCAACCTCAACTTCGACCGGCTGCGCCACATCGCCGAGCGGGCCGAGATCGGGGAGGGCCGCGAAGCCCTGCTCGCCGTGACGATTCCCGAGCAGGCGGGTTCCTACCGGCGCTTCATGCAAGTGCTGGGGCCGCGCGCCATCACCGAGTTCAACTACCGCCAGACCGGCCCCGGCATCCCGGCGCACATCTTCGTTGGCGTCGAACTGCGCCACGGCGAGGCCGAGAAACGCGAGGTGATCTCCACGCTGGCCGCCGCCGGCTACCCGGTCGAGGACCTCAGCGACAACGAGATCGCCAAGACCCACGTGCGCTACATGGTGGGCGGGCGCGTCGCCGGCCTGCAACACGAGGCGGTGCTGCGCTTCCAGTTCCCCGAATATCCGGGGGCGCTGCTGAACTTCCTGAACCGCCTCGGCCAGTTCTGGAACATCTCGCTGTTCCACTACCGCAACCACGGGGCCGATTACGGCCGCGTGCTGGCGGGCTTCGAAGTGCCGCCCGAGGACCGCGACCGCTTCGCGAAGGCCGTCGAGGCGCTCGGCTATCCCTATTGGGACGAGAGCGACAACCCGGCCTTCCGCCTGTTCCTCGACGGCGCTGCCATCGGGTGACGCCCGGCTCCGGGCGGGCCGGCCCCTCACCGCTCCTTGAGCGACGTGGAGAGCACCTGCAGCACGGGCGAGAACAGGTAGGACAGGATGCGGCGCGTGCCGGTCTTGATCTCCACCGTGACCGCCATGCCGGGCACCAGCGGCACCTCCGCCCCGTCGGACGCCATCGAGGTGCGGTGCATGTGGAGCGTCACGGGATAGACGAGGTTCTGGACGCGCTGGGCGCCGCCGAACATGCCGGTGTCCCTGGAGGCGGCCGCGGGGTTCTGCTCGCGCTGGTCGGCGTCGGGCAGCGGGATGGCGTCGTGGGCGACGCGCACCACCTCGGCGTCGAGGGTGCCGTAGTCGGTGAAGGGGAAGCTCTCGACCTTCACCACGGCCTGCTGGTCCTTGTGGACGAAGCCGACGTCGGCGTTCGGCAGGTAGCACTCGATCTCGAGCGCGGTCTCGGCGGGGACGACCTGCATCAGCTGTTCGCCCACCGTCACGACCTGGCCCACGGAGGTCACGACCGACCCCGCCACCATGCCGTCGATGGGGCTGCGCAGCACCATGTCGGCCGTCTTGACGCGGGCCTTGGCGAGCTTCTCGGTGTTCTCGTCCATGAGGCGTTCGGTATCGGCGAGCTTCTGGGCGTTCTCGGCCGCGAAGGTCGCGTAGCTCTTCTCGATGTCGCGCCCGAGCCGGGCGAGGTTGGCCTCGATCTCGCCGACCTGGCCCTGTTCGGAGGCCAGGGTCGCCTGCTGGGTCTGCATCAGTTCGAGCGCGTCGATGACCTTGGCGCGCGACTCGGAGCGGGACGCCTCCAGCGTCTGGCGCATGTCGACCCGTTCCTTCAGCGTCGCCACCAGCGCCCGTTGGGCGTCGATGGTGCTCTTCAGCCGCTGCCGCTCGGCGCTCTTCTCCTTGGCCTGCCCGTCGAGGCTCGCCACCGTCGCGGCGAGCTGCGCCACGTCCCGCGCCAGCACGCGCTGCTCGCGCGCCGCGATCGGGGCCGGGATGCCCGACGGGAAGGGAATCGCCGGCACGGCACCCAGCGCGCGGTCGGCGGCCAGCGCCAGGGCACTCGTGCGGCGCAGCACCTCGGCCCGCTCGGCGGCGATGTCGGCCACCAGCGTGGCTTCGTCGGCCCGGGCCTCGCCGGCATCGAGCGTGACCAGCACGTCGCCGGCCTGGACACGGGCGCCGTTCTGAACGGCGATCGACAGGACCTTGCCGGTCTCGAGCGGCTGCACGGTCTTGGTGCGGCCGACGGGCTGGATCTTGCCCTGGGCGGTGGCGATGATGTCGACCTTCCCGAACCAGGACCAGACCAGCGCCGCCACCACGAAGGCGCAGATGGTCAGGATCAGGGTGGAGCGCACCGGCGAGAGCGGCGTCTCCAGGATCTCCAGCGCGGCGGGCAGGAACGCGTGGTCGCCGTGGGCGAGTGTGACGCGCCGGGCCGGGGGGGCGGGGGGCGGAACTGGGGCCGGGAGTGCGCTCATGCCTGCACCTGGTCGTTCTGCAGCGCCCAGAGCCGGCGGTAGAGCCCCGTGGGACGGGCGAGCAGCTCGTCGTGCGGGCCGGCCTCGACGATGCGGCCGTCCTCCATGCCGATGATCCGGTCGCAGGGCCGCACGGCCGCGAGGCGGTGGGCGATGATGATCACGGTGCGGTTGCGCACGATCTGGCGCATGTTGGTCTGGATCACCCGCTCGCTCTCGTAGTCGAGTGCCGAGGTCGCCTCGTCGAAGATCAGGATCGGCGGGTTGGTGGCGAGCGCCCGCGCGATGGCGATGCGCTGGCGCTGGCCGCCGCTGAGGTTGGCGCCGCGCTCCTCGATCAGCGTGTCGTAGCCGGCCGGCAGGCGGGCGATGAACTCGTCGGCGCCCGACAGTTTGGCGATGGCGATCACCTGGGCGCGCGGCATGGCGGGCGCCGCGAAGGCGATGTTCTCGTGGATGGTGCGGTTGAACAGCAGGTTCTCCTGCAGCACCACGCCGATGTTGGTGCGCAGCCAGGCCGGGTCGACCTGGGTGAGGTCGGCGCCGTCGAGCAGGATCTGGCCGTCCTGGGGCATGTAGAGCCGCTGGATCAGCTTGGTCAGTGTCGACTTGCCCGAGCCCGACGGGCCCACGATGCCCACCACCTCGCCGGGGCGGATCTGCAGGTTCACGCCCTTGATGACGTCGCTCGCACCCGGCCGGTAGCGGAACGTCACGTCGCGGAACTCGATCAGCCCGCGCGGCGGCGGCAGCACGGTCCGGGCCCGCACCACGGGCTCGGCCGGGGCGTTGAGGATGTCGCCGAGCCGCTCGACCGAGACCTGCACCTGCTGGAAGTCCTGGTAGAGCTGGCTCAGGCGCAGCACCGGTGCGGTCACCTGGCCGGCGATCATGTTGAAGGCCACGAGCGCGCCGATCGACAGTTCCCCGTCGATCACCGCCTTGGCGCCGAACAGCATCAGCAGCGCGGTCGTCACCCGGCTCACGTATGTGACGGCATTCTGGGCGAAGGCCGACAGCATGGTGACGCCGAACGAGGTCGTCACGTAGGCGGCGAGCCGCTCCTCCCACTGGGCCTGCAGGATGGGCTCGACGGCGGAGGCCTTCACGGTCTGGATGCCGACGACGGACTCGACCAGGAACTGCTGGCTGACCGCGCCGGTGTTGAACTTCTCCCGCACGCGCTCCTGCAGTGCCGGCCGGAAGGCGAGCGCGATGACGAGGTAGAAGGGGATCGACAGCACCACCACGATGCTGAGCTTCCAGGAGTAGGCGAACAGCACCGCGATGAACACGAAGGTGAAGACGAGGTCGAGGGCCGAGAACAGGCCCTGGCCGGTCAGGAAGGCGCGGATGTTCTCGAGTTCGCGGACGCGCGCCACGGTCTGGCCGGCGGCGCGCGTCTCGAAATAGGCGAGCGGCAGGTGCAGCAGGTGGCGGAACAGGCGCTGGCCGAGCTCGACGTCGATGCGGTTGGTGGTGTGGGACAGTGCATAGGTGCGCTGGTACTGCAGCAGCACGTCGAACAGGCCCACCACCACGATGCCGACCGTGAGCACGAGCAGCGTCGAATAGCCTTTGTGGCTGAGCACCTTGTCGACCACCACCTGAAAGAACAGCGGCGTCACCAGCGCGAAGACCTGCACGAAGAGCGAAGCCAGCAGCACGTGGGCGAGCGGCTTGCGGTAGCGCCACAGCGAGGGCAGGAACCAGCGGAAGCCGAACGTCCGGGGGTCGTAGCCCGCGCCCGCGAGCTTGCGGCCGACGAGCAGCAGCTCGGGCTCCATCTCGCTCCGGAACTCCTCGGCGGTGAGCGCCCGGTCGATGCTGGTGACGGGATCGACGAGCCGCAGCCGGCCGTCCGGCAGGCGTCCGCCGAACACCACGAAGCTCCCCGTCCGAAGCCGCCCGATCGCCGGCGTCGGCGTCGCGGCGAGCTGCTCACCGGTGGTGCGGTTCACCCGGCGGGACTTCAGGCCGATGATCCCGCAGGCCCGCATCAGGTCGGCGACCGCCGCCTCCCGCCCGATCAGCGCGAGTTCGCGCTGGAGATGCACGGGATCGACTGCGATCCGGTAATAGGCGGCGATGCCGCAGAGCGCCCGCAGGCCGGGATCGGGCCTGACGGTCGGCACCATGGAGGTCGCGGCTTGGCTCATCGGGCGCTTGGTCCTCGGACATCGCCGCCGGCAGCCGCACGACCGGCGCGATCATACGGCGGAGCGCGGCCGATGTCGCTCATGCGTTGAGTATGACGGGTCGCGCCGACTTGGCAACTCGCCGCCGGGCCGCATGGCCCGTCCGGACGGCGCGGGTTTCACGCCATGTCGGGCCGTCACCGCTGCTCTTCCGGCATTCCCGGCGGGTGACAAGCCCCGGCCGACGCACTAGCTCAGGGCCACGAACCAGGGCGGGCCGGAGGCCACGCCCCAGCGGCAAGGAACGGCACCATGGGATTGACCGGCGACATCGTGATCGGCACCGAGCGGCTGAGCGGCCCACAGGCGAGCTTCAAGGCCGTCGACCCTTCCACGGGAGCGGTGCTGGAACCCGCCTTCGCCTTCGCGGGCGCGGCGGATGTCGAGCGCGCCTGCGCGCTCGCCGCCGAAGCCTTCGACGCCTACCGGGACACGAGCCTCGAGACGCGGGCGGCCTTTCTGGAGGCGATCGGCGACGAGATCGTAGCGCTCGGGGACGCGCTGATCGAGCGGGCCTGCGCCGAATCGGGGCTGCCCCGCGCCCGGATCGAGGGCGAGCGGGGCCGCACCGTGGGCCAGCTCAAGCTCTTTGCCGCCGTCGTGAGGGCGGGTCACTGGCTCGACCTGCGCGTCGACACCGCACTCCCGGACCGCAAGCCGCTGGCCCGGTCCGACCTGCGGCAGCGCCACATCGCGCTCGGCCCGGTGGCGGTCTTCGGCGCCAGCAACTTCCCGCTGGCGTTCTCGGTCGCGGGCGGCGACACAGCCTCGGCCCTGGCGGCCGGCTGCCCGGTGGTGGTCAAGGGTCACCCGGCCCATCCCGGGACGGGAGAACTCGTCGGCAACGCGATCCGGAAGGCCGTGGCGGCCCACGGGCTGCCGCCCGGCACCTTCACGCTGCTGCTCGGCGCCAACGAGACCGGCGCCGCGCTGGTCCGTGACCCGCGCATCAAGGCCGTCGGCTTCACGGGCTCGCGCAACGGCGGCCTCGCGCTCGCCGCCCTCGCGGCGGCGCGGCCCGAGCCGATCCCGGTCTATGCCGAGATGAGCAGCATCAACCCGGTCTACCTCATGCCGGGCGCCCTCGCGGCGCGCGCCGACGCGCTCGGCAAGGCGTTCGTGGCATCGCTGACCATGGGTGCCGGCCAGTTCTGCACCAACCCGGGCCTGGTGCTGGCGCTGGCGGGGCCGGACCTCGACACGTTCGTGGCTTCGGCGGCGACGGCGCTCGAGGCCTATGCGCCCTCCCCCATGCTGTCGCCCGGCATCCACGCCGCCTACGAGGCGGGCCGCAAGGCGCTGGCCGGCAACGGCCGCGTCCGCCAGGTCGCGGAGGGCAAGGTGGGCGAGGGCGTCAACCGGGGCACCGGCGCGCTGTTCGTGGCCGAGGCCGCCGACTTCCTCGCCGACGAGACGCTGTCGCACGAGGTCTTCGGCGCCTCCTCGCTGGTGGTGCGCTGCCGCGACGTCGCGGAGCTCGTGCGTGTGTCGCGGAAGCTCGAAGGCCAGCTCACCGCGACGCTGCACCTCGAGCCCTCCGACCACGCCCTGGCGCGTCAGCTCCTGCCGGTGCTCGAAGTCAAGGCCGGGCGCATCCTCGCCAACGGCTGGCCGACCGGCGTCGAGGTGAGTCACGCCATGGTGCATGGCGGGCCGTTCCCGGCCACCTCGGACGGGCGTTCGACCTCGGTGGGGTCCCTGGCGATCCGGCGCTTCCTGCGCCCGGTCTGCTATCAGGACCTGCCGGCCGAGCTGCTGCCCGAGGCCCTGCGCGACACGGGCCTGAAGGGCCTGCCCCACCTCAAGGACGGCAGCGCCGTCCTGCCCGGCTGAGCCCAGGCCCTACACGATCGCGCGGGCGCCCCCGATGGCGGGCGCCCGTCGGGCGCGGCGGCTGCGCGATCGGCCGCCGCCCTTCAGCCGATGAGGGCGCGGCCCATGTCGGTCAGCGCGAACAGGACCATGCTGCGGCGCGCCGCGCCTTCGCCCTCTTCCACCACCACGGCGCGGCACCAGTCCCGCTTGACGCAGCGTCCGATCGGTCCGGCCGTCACGGCGCGGGGCCCGGTGGCGAGGCTGCGCATCAGCGAGATCTCCTCGGCGCGCGGTCCACGCCGCGGGCGCGACGTCGGCCCCGTGACCCCGGGACCGCCGAAGCCCCGCACGGTTTCGGTCATCGCGACATGCATGAGCGGCATCCGTGGCCTCCTCGCGCCCTCCCGGCGACCCCGACATCGCGGGATGGCCCGGATCCGGCCCGGCCCATGGTAATGCCGGGGAACCAGAACTGAACGGTTAAGTTCGATACCTTGTGCATCGGCGCCCTGGCAAGTTAAATCAGTCGAAAGCGGGGGAGAACGGTGTCATGGCGGCGGCCGCGGACAGGCAGGGACGACACGCCGGCGGCCGTCCGACGCGGGAGGAAGCCGCGCGGCGCGAGGAGCGCCTGCTCGACGTCGCCACCTCCATGTTCCTCGACAACGGCTATGACGGCACCTCGATGGATGCGATCGCGGCCGCCTCGGGGATCGGCAAGCCGTCGCTCTACGCCCGCTATGGCGACAAGCGCGCGCTGTTCCTGGCGGTCCTGCGCCAGAGCGTCGCCTCCTGGGCGCGGGAGCTCGAAGCCTTCGGCCCCTGCCCCCAGCATCCGCTGTCCCTGCACGCGATCGAACCGATGCTCGTCGCCGTCGGGCGCCAGATCCTCGAACGGTCGATCACACCCGAATGCGTGGCGCTGAAACGCGTGATGATGTCCCAGGCGGGCCAGTTCCCGGACCTGTCGGCGACGCTGCACGACGCCGGATGGGGCGCCATCGTGCGCCATGTCGCGGCATTGCTGCGCCTCGCCTTCGATTTCGACCGCTCGCCGGTCCGCGACCCGGAACTGGCCGCAGACCTCTTCCTCAGCCTCGTCCTCGGCCGGCATTCGCATGAGGCCCTGCTCGGCTTCGAGGTCGACCGGAGCGCGATCGAGCGGCGGATCGCGGCGGCGGTGAAGATCTTCCTCGGCCTCGGCCTCGTGCCGCGCTGAGGCGGCGCGGTCGCGCCGCTCACAACATGGGCAGCACCACGCCGAGGGCGAGCAGCGCATAACCGCCGAGCGCCAGCCAGAAGCGGTGGGCCGCCACGAACCCCTGCACGACGGGGAGGTGCAGGCGCAGCGACAGGCCGGCGGCGAGGACGAGCAGCAGCGACAGGACGAAGGTCGCGAGCCGCGGGGCTTTCAGCGCAGAGCCGCGTCGTTGGGGCATGGGTGGATCTCCGCAGGACCCGGTCGCGCCGGGCCTGCCGCGATCGTGACGCGATTCGTTCATCGAACTGCTAACTTTCCCGTGCTCATATCCGGCTAAGTCGCTGGCACGGGGGTTGTGGGATGTCGGTTCCAGCCGTGACGGCCCTCAACCGATTCGGCCTCGGCGCCCGGCCGGGCGACATCGCCCGGCTGGCGTCGGACCCGCGCGGCGCCCTCAAGGCCGAACTGCAGCCCGACCGCGCGCTGGTGTTGCCCGGCGCCGGCGAGCCGCTCGGCGGCACCGCCGCCAACCTCCAGTCCGCCTTCGCGGCGGAGGCGGCGCGCAAGGCCCTGCGCGACGCGAAGGCCGGCCTTCCCCCGGTGCTGCTGCCCTCGGCCATGACGGGGGGCGCCGAGCGCCCCGCCCCACAGCCCGAAGCGCTGGTCTACCGCGCCGAGGCCGCGGCCCGGTTCGCGATGGCGCGCGACGCCGAGATCGGCTTCCTCGAACGGCTCGTCCTGTTCTGGTCCAACCACTTCTGCGTCTCGGCCGCCAAGGGCGAGATCCTGCGGGCCAGCGCGGGCTCGTTCGAGCGCGAGGCCATCCGCCCCTTCGTGCTCGGCCGCTTCGCCGACATGCTGCTCGCCGTCGAGCGCCACCCGGCCATGCTGTTCTACCTCGACAACGTCCGCTCGGTCGGGCCGGCGTCGCGCGCCGGCAACCACGGCAAGCGCGGCCTCAACGAGAACCTCGCCCGCGAGATCCTGGAACTCCACACGCTCGGGGTCGACGGCGGCTACGGCCAGGCCGACGTCACCTCGCTGGCCCGGGTCATCACGGGGTGGACCTTCGCGGGCCGCGAAGGGCGGATCGGCGAGCCCGGCGTCTTCACCTTCGACGCCGCCATGCACGAGCCCGGCGACCAGATGGTGTTCGGACGGGCCTATCTGGGCGGCGGCTACGGCCAGGGCGAGGCCGCGCTGAACGACATCGCCCGCCACCCCGCGACGGCGCATCATCTCGCCACCAAGCTCGTCCGCCACTTCGTCGCCGACGATCCCCCGCCGGCCGCGGTGGAGCGGATCGCCGGGGTGTTCCGGGCGCGGGACGGCGATTTGAGGGCCGTGGCCCTGGCCCTCGTCGACCTGCCCGAGGCCTGGTCGGCGCCTCCCACCAAGGTCCGCAGCCCGCAGGACCTGCTCGTCGCCGCGGCACGCCTGCTCGGCGCCCGGATGGCCGATCCCGGGCCGATGCTCGGGGGCCTGCGCCTGCTCGGGCAGCCGCTGTGGGAGCCGCCCGGCCCCAACGGCTTCGCCGACACCGCCGCCGACTGGGCCGCCCCCGAGGCGATGAAGATCCGGCTCGACCTCGCGGCCCGCGCCGCGAAGGACAACGAGGGGCGCGACCCGGTCGCGCTGATCGAGGCCGCGGCCGGCGATGCCTTGTCGGCCGAGACCCGGGCCGCCGTCCAGGGTGCCGAATCGCGCCAGCAGGGCCTCGCCCTCGCCTTCATGGCTCCGGAATTCCAGAGGAGATGACGATGTCGCTGTGCGAGATCCCGAGCCCGTCGCGCCGCGCGCTCCTCGGCGCCGGCGCGGGTTGCTGCGCCTGGGCGTTCCTGCCCCGCTTCGCCCATGCGGCCGGCGGGCGCGACATGCGCTTCGTCACGATCGTGCTGCGCGGCGCGCTGGACGGGCTGTCGGCCGTCGCCCCGCTCGGCGATCCCGCCTATGCCGACCTGCACGGCGCGCTGGCGCTGCGCCGGGACGGCGACCATGCGGCCCTGCCGCTCGACGGGTTCTTCGCCCTCAACCCCGCCATGCCGAACGTCGCCCGGCTGTTCCGGGCCGGGCAGGCCGCCGTGGTCCACGCGACCGCCACGCCCTACCGGGACCGCTCGCATTTCGATGGTCAGGACGTGCTCGAGAGCGGCCAGCCCGGGCCGGGGCTGACGGGGTCGGGCTGGCTCAACCGTGCCATCGCGGCGCTGCCGCCCGGCGAGCGCGTCGGCGCGCGCGGCCTCGCCGTCGGCGCGGTGGCGCCGCTCGTCATCCGCGGGCCGGCTCCGGTGCTCGGCTGGGCGCCGCAGGCCGGTCTCGGCGCGGCGGGCGACGAGCTCGCCCGGCGCGTGCTCGACCTCTACGCGCACCGCGACCCTGCGCTCGGGACGGCTCTGGCGGCGGGGCTGGCGACGGAGCGCCTGGCGGGCGGGTCCATGGGCGGACCGGCCGGCGGGCGGGCGGGCGACATGGGCTCGCCCCAGGGCATGCGGCAGGCGGCCGAAGGCGCGGCGCGCCTGCTCGCCGCCGACGACGGACCCCGGATCGCGGCCCTCGCCTTCGACGGCTGGGACACCCATGCCAACGAGGGCGGCGCGACCGGGCGGCTGGCCTATCTGCTCGGCGGGTTCGACGACGCGATCGCGGCGCTCGAAACGGGCCTCGGCGACCGCTGGCGCGACACCACCGTCGTGGCGATCACGGAATTCGGCCGCACCGTCCACATCAACGGCACGGTCGGCACGGACCACGGCACCGGCACGGTGGCGTTCCTGGCCGGCGGCGGCGTGAAAGGCGGCATCGTCCAGGCCGATTGGCCCGGCCTCGCGCCCGGAAGCCTCTACGAGGGCCGCGACCTCCGGCCGACGACGGACCTGCGGGCCGTGCTGAAGGGCGTTCTGGCCACCCAATGGGGTCTGTCGCGCGATGTCCTCAACCGGAGCGTCTTCCCGGGCTCGGACGGCGTCGAGCCCGTGAACACGCTCTTCTCCTGAGCGCGTCCGGGCGCCGCGTCCTCGCCAGAATGGCCACGCGAGGCGACGGCGTGCAGGGGATGCGTCGGGTGACGGCCCCGGCTCCCGAGCGCACCGACAGACGAACGGCCGGACGATGTCCGGCCGTCAGGTCGTCGCAATGAGATGCGGGTCAGATGGCCTTGGCGCCGACCACGTTGGTTTCGGCGTGGAGCGTCGTGACGGGCACGACCGACGCCACGTCGCGCTTGACGGCGATCGGATGGGCGCCGACCGTCGCGGCCGCCGACACGATGCCGATCGCCAGCATGATGACGACGCCGACCGACATCCGCAATTGGCGGCGCGCTTCCGTGCCGTCGACGCGGGCCGAGAAGCCGTCGTTGTTCCGGTTTGCCGAAGCGATGTTGGCGACCATGATCCTGAACCTAGCTCGATGCCGTTGCGTGCTCGTCCGTCTTGCCCGGTTCAATGTCCGGAGGCGGCGGCGGTTCCTGGCGACTGTTGAAAATTCGTGAAAACCGCTTGACTGCGCCCGGCCCTCGAGGGCTGAGCCCCTGCCCTCGGGCCCGATGTTGCGGGGCACGCCCTTGATCCCTATGCTTGGGGCCGTTTTCGGTCTATTGAACCTCGATGCCCCAGCCCTTCATCGCTCCCAAGCCCCCGCATTCCTCGTCTGCCGCCGTTCAGGCTGCGGCCGGTGCGCATCTGCACGGCTGCCCGGTCCACGATCTGCGCACCAAGCTGCGCCAGGCCGGCCTGCGCCCCACGCGCCAGCGCGTCGCGCTGGGCTGGCTGCTCTTCGCCAAGGGCGACCGTCATATCACGGCGGAGAAGCTCTACGAGGAGGCCACGGGCGCGCGCGTCGCCATCTCGCTGGCCACGGTTTACAACACCCTCCATCAGTTCACCGAGGCGGGTCTGCTGCGCGAGATCGCGGTCGACGGCTCGAAGACCTATTTCGACACCAACCTGTCGAACCACCACCATTTCCTGGTCGAAGAGACCAATGCCCTCGTCGACATCCCGGGCTCCCACATCGAGGTGAGCGCCCTGCCGGACGCGCCCCCCGGCATGGAGATCGACCGCGTCGACGTCATCATCCGGCTGCGCCGCAAGTAAGCGGAGCCGAGGTTCGCCGGCACCTCGCGCGGGGCATCGGGAGCCTGGCCGCCTTTCGGCGAGCGGGCCGCGGCCTGCCGATTTGACGCGCCGAGCCGATGCCGTGCAGAAGCACGCGGCAGGTCCGGATCGGCGCGGCGGGATTCGCCGCACGACCGCCCGCCGACGCTTCCGGCCTACCGTCGCGCGTCGGGACCTGCGCTTTCGCCGCCGGCGGAAGCCTTCCGGTCGACGGCTCAAGGTCAAGGGCGACGTGCATGAACTACGACGGTGCTGCGGTTCGAGAGAAGCTCACGGCCCTGCGCGACGCCATGATGGCGGCCAAAGACCGGACGGAGCTCGATCCCTTCGACGATGCCATGTTCAACGCCGTCCGCTACATGCTCGACCTGTCCGAGTCCCACAGCGCCGCCTTCGACAAACTGCTCAAGGCGAATCGCAAGATCGAGCGCCGCCTGCTCTGAACGCGTACCCGGCCTCGGGCCGTTACGCCCGCGCGGCAGCTGAAGGGGACCGATCATGACACTGCGTGAGCTCACGGTCGGGGACACCCGGGTCGAACTCCTGGTCGACGGTGTCTTCGAGACCGGACGCGAGGCCCTCACCCATACGGGCGGCGAGGCCGAGCGCGAGCGCGTGCTGGCGCTCTGGGGCGAGGGACCGCTGCGGCTCGACGTGAACGTCGCACTGCTGCGGGGACCGCGGGGCGTCGAACTCGTGGATGCCGGTGCCGGATTGGCCTGGGGAGACGCCTTCGGCCATGCCCGCGGTGCCCTGGCGGAACGCGGCATCGAACCCGACGCCATCGACCGCGTGTTCCTCACCCATCTCCACGGCGACCACGCGCTGGGCCTGCTCGACGGCGACGCTGCCGCCCTGCCGCGCGCGACGGTGCTGCTGCCGGCCGCCGAGCTCGCCTTCTTCACCGATGCCGAGCAGCGCGAGCGCGTGCCGCTGGCCCGGCGGTCCGGCTTCGACATCGCGCGACGCCTCATCGCCGCCTATGGCGCGCGGCTCCAGCCCCTGCCCGACGGCCCCGTGATGGAGGGCGTCACGCTGATCCCCCTGCCCGGCCACACGCCCGGCCAGGGCGGCTTCCTGTTCACGGGCGGCGGCCCGGGCCTGCTCATGCTGGCCGATGCCCTCCATATCGGACCGCTCCAGGCCGCCGACCCCGACATCGGCCTCGTCTTCGACCTCGATCCCGCCGCCGCCGTCACGACGCGGCGCGCCGTGCTGGCCCGCGCCGCCGCGCGCGGCTGGATCGTGGGCGGCGGACACCTCGACGGGTTCGGCCGCGTCGTCGTCGAGGGTTCGGGTTTCCGCATCCTGCCGCCCTGAGCCGCCGGTGAACGGCGGGAGCTTCGCCTTGCACTCGCCACCCTCTGGCTTTACCACTCAGACAACGTCGCGCGCCGGTGGCCGGCCGCCCGGGCCCCGCGCCCCGGTCGCGGCTTCATCCGTCCGATCCGGCAGCGGGTCCAGGAGCGGAGGGAGCCGCGATGGGGCCGGGCACCCGAGCGTCGGCCGCCGCTCGGCCCGATCGGAAGAGCCGAACTGGCCGGCGCGGCGCGGGGGATCGCAACATCCGTCCCGGCGCGGCGTGGGCCGAACCCCTTTGTCCGTCCCACCCCGTCCAGGTGCCGTGCGTCGTCCCCTCATCCTGATCGTTCTCGCCCTGCTCTGCCTGGCTCCGCTGTGGCCCGCCCATGCCGTGGAAGCGGTTCGCGTGTCGCTGGACAGCACGGCCGTGGACCTCACGCCCGTGGTGGAGCGCTTCACGGGCCAGGGTGACCGGATCCAGATCTCGACCGCGCCGGGGCCGGACGGGATCGTCCGCCGCATCGAGGTCGGCGCCAAGCAGAGCGGCACCAAGCCGAACTGGATCGTCTTCGCGCTGACCAACGACACGGACGAGCAGCTCGAGCGGCTGCTGGTGGCGCCGCACTTCCGTTTGGTCGGGTCGGGGCTGGTGTGGCCCGATCTCGGCGCCTCGCGCGTGTCCGCCATCACGGCGAGCCAGGGCTTCGCGCCCGAGCGCCAGGACAGTCCCGACGCCGACATCTTCCGCATCACGCTCGATCCCGGATCCACCGTCACCTACGTGGCCGAGCTCCGGACGCCGAACCTGCCCCAGATCACACTCTGGTCGCCGGACGCCTACAAGGACCAGATCACCAACCTCACCCTCTACAAGGGCATCGTGATCGGCATCGCCGGCCTGCTGGCGCTGTTCCTCACCATCGTGTTCGTGGTGCGCGGCGCCGTGATCTTCCCGGCGGCGGCGGCACTCGCCTGGGCGGTGCTGGCCTATGTGTGCATCGATTTCGGCTTCTGGCACCGGCTGTTCGCCGTGGGCGGCGATGCCGACCGGGTGTCGCGTGCCGTATCCGAGGCCGTGCTGGCGGCGACGCTGTTCGTCTTCCTCTTCGCCTACCTGCATCTCAACCGCTGGCACGTCCGCTACGGCCACATCGGCGCGGCCTGGGGCGTGCTCCTCGTGGCCCTCGTGGTCTTCGCCTATTTCGACGCTCCCGTGGCGGCCGGCGTCGCCCGCATCACGCTGGCGGCCGTCGCGGGCATCGGGCTGATCCTGGTGCTCTACCTGTCGACCCACGGCTACGACCGGGCCGTGATGCTGATCCCCACATGGTTCATCCTCTCGATGTGGGTGACGGCGGCGGGCTTCACGGTCGAGGGCGTCCTGTCCAACGACCTCGTCTCGCCGGCCCTGATGGGCGGGCTCGTACTGCTCGTGATGCTGATCGGCTTCACCATCATGCAGAACGCCTTCGCGGGCTCGGGCCTCGGCCACGGCGCCGTGTCGGATTCCGAGCGCAAGGCCCTCGCCCTCACGGGTTCGGGCGACATCATCTTCGACTGGGACGTCGACGCCGACCGGATCTACGTCAGCCCGGAGATCGAGCACCAGCTCGGCCTCAAGCGGGGCAGCCTCGAAGGCCCGGCCTCGGGCTGGTTCGACCTCCTCCACAGCTTCGACCGGGAGCGCTATCGCGCCTCGCTCGACACCGTGCTGGAGCAGCGCTGCGGCCGGATCTCCCAGTTCTTCCGCCTACGGGCCGCGGACGGCCACTATTTCTGGTACGCGCTGAAGGCCCGGCCCGTCGTCGGCCAGGACGGCGAGGTCGTGCGCATCGTCGGCACGCTCAGCGACTGCACGGAAAGCAAGACCGCCGAGGAGCGGCTGCTGCACGATGCGGTGCACGACAACCTCACCGGCCTGCCGAACCGCGAATTGTTCTTCGACCGGCTCGACGCCGCCCTGACGCTGGGCCATGGCACCGGCGCGGCCCGGCCCTCTGTCATCACGCTCGACGTCGACCGGTTCAAGGACGTCAACGAACAGGTCGGCCCCTCGGTGGGCGACTCGATCCTGCTCACCCTGGCGCGTCGCCTCGGCCGCCTCCTGCGCCAGCAGGACACGATGGCGCGGATCGGCGGCGACCAGTTCGCCTTCATCGTCATGTCCGAGCAGAACATCGACGCCGTCCAGGTCCTGGCCGACACGCTCCGGCGCACGCTCGCGACGCCCATCACCTTCGGCGACCACGAGATCGCCCTCACCTGTTCGGGCGGCCTCGCGCCCTTCGACCCCGGCGTCCATGCCAAGCGCGAGACGATGCTGCAGGACGCCGAAGTCGCCATGGCGCATGCCAAGCGCGCCGGCGGCGACCGCATCGAGCTGTTCCGCCCCGCCATGCGATCCGTGCGGGGTGAGCGCGTGACGCTCGAGACGGACCTGCGCCGCGCCGTCGAGCGCAACGAGATCCGGGTCCATTTCCAGCCCATCGTGCGGCTCGAGGACCGCACGATCGCAGGGTTCGAGGCGCTGCTGCGCTGGACGCATCCGAGGCTCGGCAACGTGCCGCCCTCCGATTTCATCCCCGTCGCCGAGCAGACGGGGCTCATCGTCGACCTCGGGCTCTTCGCCCTCGACCGCACGGCGCGCGAGCTCGCCGCCTGGCAGGCGGCGCTCGACGTCTACCCGCCGATCTACGCCAGCGTGAACGTGTCCTCGCGCCAGCTCCTGCGCCACGACCTGCTCGGGGACGTGAAATCGGTGCTGACGCGCTCGGGCGTGCTGCGCAATTCCTTGAAGCTGGAGCTGACCGAGAGCCTCGTGATGGAGAACCCGGAATATGCCGCCAAGATGCTGAGCCGCATCCGCGACCTCGGGGCCGGCCTGTCGCTGGACGATTTCGGGACCGGCTACTCGTCGCTGAGCTACCTGCAGCGCTTCCCGTTCGACACGATCAAGATCGACCAGAGCTTCGTCCGGCAGAACGGCAAGGGCGCCCGCCCCATCATCCTGCGCTCCATCGTCGGCCTCGCCCACGACCTCGGCATGGAGGTCGTGGCCGAGGGAGCGGAATCGGAGAGCGACGTCATCGAACTCAGCCAGCTCGGCTGCGAATATGCGCAGGGCTTCGCCTTCGGCCAGGCCATCACGGCCGCGGAGGCGCGCCGGCTCGTCGGCGCCGCGAGCGAGGCCGCCTGAGCGCCCGTGCCGGACCGGGCGGTGCCGGGGCGGGCGAAGCCCGGACGGTCGCGGCCGGCATCGTGGTCTACCATCCCGAAGCCGATCTGCTGATCGACCTCGTCGCGGTGCTGAGCCGTGACGTCGGACGGATCTACCTCTTCAACAACGCCCCGCTCGACCCGGCGCTCGACATGGTCCTGGCCGACTACCCGACCCTCGTCGCCATCGAGGCGGGCTCGAACCTCGGGGTCGGCGTGGGACTGAACGTGATCGCGCTCGCGGCGAGTCGCGACGGGTTCGAGCGCCTGATCCTGTTCGACCAGGATTCGCGCGCCTGGCCCGGCATGGTGGAGCTGTTGGGACGGGGCTTCGACACGCTCGACGCCCTTCGGCTGCGGCCGGCCGCGGTGGCGCCCCGCCTCGTCGCGCCCCCGCAGGCCGCGGACGCCTCGAAGCCCCCGCGCTACCGCGTGCGCGCCGGGCTGACGCCCCGGCGGCGACCTCGTGCCGGTGGACTTCCTGCCGACCTCGGGCACGCTGTTCAACCTGCGCGTCCTGCGCGAGACGGGCCTGTTCCGGGCGGACTTCTTCATCGACGCGATCGACCTCGAATGGTGCTTCCGGGCCTGGGCGCGCGGCGGCTCGTGCTGGCTCGCCGGCGATGTCCCCATGGTCCACACGGTCGGCAGCGGCGCCATCCCGCTCGGCTTCGGGCTGACCATGCCGAACCAGCGCCCGTTCCGCATGGGCACTTACCTGCGCAACACGGTCTATGGCTTCCGCCTCGCCCACATCCCGCTCGGCTGGAAATTGCGGCAGGCGGCCTACCTGCCGCTGCAGATCTGGGGCTTCGCCCGGCACCACGGGTTCCGCGCCGAGGCCGTCCGCGCCCATGCTGGCGGGGTTGCGCGATGGATTGCTCGGCCGCCTCGGCGTACCGCCGGACCTGCCCGGATGAGAACCCGCGATGGCACGGGTCGGCGTGGGTGCCCGGGACAAGCCCGGGCATGACGGCGGAGAGGGCGGAGGAGAGCGGTCGAGCGAGCGAATGAGGGATCCGAAACTATCCCCGCCTCCCATCCCGTCATGGCCGGGCTTGTCCCGGCCACCCACGCCGTGCCGAGCCGCACCGGGCGCCGGATGGCCCCGGCCCGGCCCGAGGACCCGCGATGGGGCGGCCCGGCGTGGGTGCCCGGGACAAGCCCGGGCATGACGGCGGAGGGGGCGGAGGAGAGCGGTCGAGGGAGCGAATGAGGGATCCGAAACATAACCCCGCCTCCCATCCCGTCATGGCCGGGCTTGTCCCGGCCACCCACGCCGTGCCGAGCCGCACCGGGCGCCGGATGGCCCCGGCCCGGCCCGAGGACCCGCGATGGGGCGGCCCGGCGTGGGTGCCCGGGACAAGCCCGGGCATGACGGCGGAGAGGGTGGAGGAGAGCGGTCGAGGGAGCGAATGAGGGATCCGAAACATAACCCCGCCCTCCCTCCCGTCATGGCCGGGCTCGTCCCGGCGACCCACGCCGTGCCGAGCCGAACCGGCCCCGGACGGCTCCGGACCGGCCCGAGGACCCGCGGCAGCGCGGGTCGGCGTGGGTGCCCGGGACAAGCCCGGGCATGACGGCGGAGAGGGCGGAGGAGAGCGGTCGAGGGCGGGCATGATGGATCCGAAACATAACCCCGCCTCCCATCCCGTCATGGCCGGGCTCGTCCCGGCCACCCACGCCGCGCCGAGCCGCACCGGGCGCCGGATGGCCCCGGCCCGGCCCGAGGACCCGCGATGGGGCGGCCCGGCGTGGGTGCCCGGGACAAGCCCGGGCATGACGGCGGAGAGGGCGGAGGAGAGCGGTCGAGGGCGGGCGCGATGGATCTGAAGCGGTCCCCGCCCTCCATCCCGTCGTGGCCGGGCGTGTCCCGGGCACGATTGTGCAGGGGGCGAACCGGATCATCGCCCACACGTCTCATGAACCCGCGCGGCCTAGACGCCCATGGACTTGAACTCCGCCTCCATGCGGCGGCTGTCGGGCTCGTGGCCCGTGAAGAGCCGGAAGGCCGCGACCGCCTGGAAGACCGCCATGCCGCCCCCGTCGATGGTGCGGCAGCCGAGCCGGCGAGCCTCGCGCAGGAGCTCGGTCTCGAGCGGGAAGTAGATCACCTCGGCGACCCACAGGTCGGGCCGCAAAAGGGCCGCGTCGAGGGGCAGGCCGGGATGCGCGTCCATGCCGATCGGCGTCGCGTTGATCAGCCCCGTGGCTTCGGCCATGGCGGCGACGCGGTCGCGTCCCGCCACGGCCCGGCCGGGCCCGAAATGCCGCGCCAGGTTGGCCGCCACGGCCTCGGCGCGCGCCGGGTCGATGTCGAAGAGGGTCAGCCGTTCGGCGCCGAGGACCAGGGCCGCATGCGCCACCGCGGCGCCCGCGCCACCGGCCCCGAGCTGCACGACGCTCGCCAGCGATGCCCCCTGCATCCGGGCCCGGAACGGCTCGGCGAAGCCCGACCAATCGGTGTTGTGCCCGACGCGCCGGCCGTTGCGGAACAGCACCGTGTTGACGGCGCCGAGCGCCCGGGCGTCGTCGGACAGGTCGTCGAGGAGCGGGATGACGGCCTGCTTGCAGGGATGCGTGATGTTGAGCCCGTCGAAGCCGGCCCGCTCGCAGCCGGACAGCAGCTCCGGCAGGGCCGCGATGCCGAGGTTGAGCACCGTCAGGTCCATGAGGCGATAGACGCAGCGCAGACCCTGCTCCTCCGCCTCGCGCATCTGCAGTTCGGGCGTGCGCGAGCGCTGGATGTCCTGCCCGATCAGGCCGAGCAGCACGGAGGGACGGCGGGCGAAGCGGCTCATCAGGACCGGCTTTCGACTGGAGCGCAGCGGACGCGGCGAAGTTAAATCAAGTTAAGCGAAGTTGGAAAGGGAATGGCGCGCGCCGGGCGCGGCGGCCCGCTGTCGCGCTTCGCGCCCGCCGCTCCACCTGCTAAGCCGGGGGTGGCGGAGGCTCCCATGAAGACATCGATCGCGACCGTGTCGCTGAGCGGCGACCTCGAGGACAAGATCGCCGCGATCGCGCGCGCGGGGTTCGACGGCGTCGAGATCTTCGAACAGGATTTCATCGCCTTCGACCACGCGCCGCGCGACGTCGGCCGCATGGTGCGGGACGCGGGCCTGGCGGTGTCGCTGTTCCAACCCTTCCGCGATTTCGAGGGACTGCCCGAGCCGTTCCGGGCCAAGGCCTTCGACCGGGCGATGCGCAAGTTCGACGTCATGGCCGAGCTCGGCACCGATCTCGTCCTCGTCTGCTCCACGGTGTCGGGCCACGCGCTTGGGCGGGATCGACCGCTGCGCGGCCGATTTCCGGGAGCTCGGCGAGCGCGCCGCGACGCGGGGCCTGCGGGTCGGCTACGAGGCGCTGGCCTGGGGCCGGTTCGTGTGCGACCACCGCGACGCCTGGGAGATCGTGCGCCGGGCCGACCACCCGAACGTCGGCCTCATCCTCGACAGTTTCCACACGCTCGCCCGCGGGCTCGATCCCGCCAGCATCCGTGCGATCCCGGCCGACCGCATCTTCTTCGTGCAGCTGGCCGACGCCCCGAAGCTGCAGATGGACCTCCTGTCCTGGAGCCGGCACTACCGCAACATGCCGGGCCAGGGCGACCTTCCGGTCGGAGACTTCGTCGATGCCGTGCGGGCCACGGGCTATGACGGCTACCTCAGCCTCGAGATCTTCAACGACCTGTTCCGCGCCGCGAGTTCGGACACGATCGCGGTCGACGGACGCCGGTCGCTGATCGCGGTGGCGGACCGGGGCGTCGCGCCGCCGGCCGCCCTGCCGCCCCGGGCGCGGTCCCACGGGGTCGAGTTCGTCGAATTCGCCGTCGATGCCGCATCCGCCGCACGCCTGTCCGACCTGTTCGGGGCGCTCGGCTTCCGGCAGACCGGGCGGCACCGCACCAAGCGCGTCGCCCTGTGGTCGCAGCACGACGTCAACCTCGTGGTGAACGGCGAGGACCACGGTTTCGCCGGCGCCTCGTTCAACACCCATGGGCCGGCGGTCTGCGCGCTCTGCCTCCGGGTCGACGATGCCCATGCGGTCTTCGCCCGCGCGGCCGCCCTGCTGGCGACGCCGTTCCGCCAGGGCGTCGAAGCGGGCCAGCTCGACATCCCGGCGATCCGCGGCGTGGGCGGCAGCCTGATCTACTTCGTCGACGGCGCCAGCGATCTCGGCCGGCTGTGGGAGATCGACTTCGAGCCGGTGGCGGCGCAAGCCGGAGCGGATGCCGGGCTTCTGGCCGTCGATCACGTCGCGCAATCGATGGCCTACGACGAGATGCTGTCCTGGCTGCTCTTCTACTCGTCGATCCTCGACCTCGCCAAGACGCCGGGGCAGGACATCGCCGACCCCGGCGGCCTCGTGCACAGCACCGTGCTGGAGAACGCCGACCGGTCGCTCTCGCTCGTGCTCAACGGATCGCAGAGCCGGCACACGGGGTCGGCACGGTTCCTGACCGAGTCCTTCGGCTCGGGCGTCCAGCACATCGCGTTCCGCACCGGCGACATCCTGGCCACGGCCGAGCGCCTGCGCGCCGCCGGCCTGGCGACACTGCCCATCCCCGACAACTACTACGACGACCTCGACGCCCGCTTCGTGTTCGAGGACGGGATGCTCGACCGGCTGCGGGACTTCGGCATCCTCTACGACCGCGATGGCGACGGCGGCGAGTTCTTCCAGATCTTCACCCGGACCTTCGACGACCGGTTCTTCTTCGAGATCGTCGAGCGCCGCGCCTACACGGGTTTCGGCGCGCCCAATGCCGCCATCCGCCTCGCGGTCCAGAACCGGCTCTCGCGGCACCCGGCGGTGCCCCAGCGCTGAACCCTCGCTGATGTTCGGCGTCGCGGCGCGACGGTTTGCGGGCCGGCGCGGCTGGCGTAGAGAAGCGGCGTCCATCGCCATGGCGGGACGGGCGCGCGGCGGGCCGACGACCGCCCGCCCCGCGGCGGACGGAGCCGGAGGATCTCATGAACGACACCGCCACCGGCGCACCGCCCTCGCCCGGCCCCCTCGCGGGGCTGCGGGTCCTCGAGCTCGGCCATTTCGTCGCCGCCCCGTTCTGCACGCGGCTGCTGGCCGACCTCGGCGCCGACGTCGTCAAGGTCGAACCCCCGGGCGGCGATCCCGTCCGGCAATGGGGCCAGATGGTCGAGGGGCACGCGCCCTGGTGGTCCATGCACGGGCGCAACAAGCGGTCCGTCACGCTGAACCTCAAGCACCCCGCGGCGCGCGGCATCGTGCTCGACCTCGCCCGCCGGTCGGACGTGCTCGTCGAGAACTTCCGCCCCGGTCAGCTCGCCCGCATGGGGCTCGGGGATGCGGCTTTGCGCGCCGCCCGCCCCGACCTCATCGTGGCCCACATCTCGGGGTTCGGCCAGGAGGGCCCCTACCGCGACCGGGCCGCCTTCGGGGTGATCGGGGAAGCGATCGGCGGGCTCCGCCACCTGTGCAACCATCCGCCCGGCACCACGGACCTGCCGCCGATCCGCATCGGCATCTCGATCGGCGACAGCCTCGCGGGACTCTATGCCGCCTTCGGCATCATGGCGGCGCTCTGGCGGCGCGACGCCGCGGGGGGCGGCGACGGGCGGCCCCGGACGCTCGACGTCGCGCTCACCGACGCCGTCCTGTCCATGATGGAGGGCCTGCTGCCCGACTATTCGGCGTGCTCGGCACCGTGCGCCAGCCCGCCGGGTCGCGCATCCCTACGGCGGCCCCGACCAGCGCCTATCCCTGTGCAGACGGCAAGTGGATCGTGCTCGCGGCGAATTCGCAGCCGCCTGTTCGCCCGGCTCGCCGCCCTGATGAGCCGGCCCGACCTTGCCGCCGACCCGCGCTTCGTCGACCAATGCGGCACGCCTCGCCAACGTCGACGCGCTCGATGGGCTGATCGGCGAGTGGACATCCACCATGACGGCGGACCGGTGCGACGACGTCCTGGCGGAGGCCGACATCCCCGCCACGCTGATCTATTCGGCCGCCGATGTCGCGGCCGACCCGCAGTTCCGCCGCCGCGGCATGGTGCGGGAGGTCGAGGACCCGGCCTTCGGCCGCCCGGTGCTCCAGGCCGGCATCGTCCCCCACGTGGTCGAGGAACCCGGCACGGTCCGCTGGGCCGGACCGGACGCGGGGGCTCACACGGCGGAGGTCCTGGCCGAACTCGGCATCGACGCGGGCGCCCTCGCGGCGCTGCGGGCCGAGGGAGCCGCCTGATGAGCGAGACCGTCACCCTCGTCGAGGTCGGCCCGCGCGACGGGCTGCAGGGCATCGGGCCCTTCGTGCCGACGCCCGTCAAGATCGACCTCGTCGAACGGCTCCATGCCGCCGGCCTCGCCAGGATCGAGATCGGCTCCTTCGTCAGTGCCGCGGCGCTGCCGCAGCTGCGCGACACGCCCGAACTCCTGCGCCCATTGCCTCGCCCTGCCCGGGCCTCGCCCGCAGGTGCTGGTGCCGACCGAACGCCGCGGGCGCGACGCGCTGGCGGCCGGCGCGCGGCACCTCGCCTACGTGCTGTCGGTGTCGGAGCCGCACAACCGCTCCAACGTGCGGCGCACGCCGGAGGAGTCGGCCGCCGACTACGAGCGGCTCGCGTCGGGGCTGCCGGCCGGCACCGCGATGCGGCTGAACCTCGCCACCGCCTTCGATTGCCCCTTCGCGGGGCGGGTCGCCGGAAGCGGCCGTGATGGCGCTGCTCGACCGGCTCGTGCCCGCCCTGCCCGAGGCCGAGGTCTGCCTCTGCGACACGACCGGCCGGGCCGACCCCGCCCATGTGGCGTCGCTGTTCGGCGCGCGCGATGGCGCGCTTCCCGGGCGTGCCGATGGCGTTCCACGCCCACGACACCTACGGGCTCGGCGCCGCCAACGTCCACGCCGCCTACGAGGCGGGCGTGCGGGTCTTCGACGCCTCGGTGGCGGGCCTCGGCGGCTGCCCGTTCGCGCCCGGCGCGACCGGCAACGTGGCGACCGAGGACCTCGCCTGGATGTTCGCCCGCCGGGGCGTCGAGACCGGCATCGCCATCGACCGGCTCGTCGCCGTGGCGCGCGATGCCGCGCGCCTGCCCGGCGCGACGCCGGGCGGGCGCGTGAGGGACGCACTCGCGGCGGCGGACCGCCTCTGCACCACCGCACCGACCGTGTGACGCCGGCCTCGCGGCCGGAGTCGGCCTCGCGGCTCAGACGGCCGTCGGGGCCGCTTCCGGTGTCGCCCGGATGCGGACGACGCCGCTGTCCATCGCGACGCGGCGGAAGCCGAGGTCTCCGGCGAGGAGCAGCATGGCGCGGTTGCCCATCAGCACGTCGCCGTGGACGGCCGTGAAGCCGCGGACGCCGGCCTCGCTCAGCATCTCGCGCATCAGCCGCGAGCCCAGGCCCTGCCCCTTGAGGTCCGTGCGCACCATGATGTCGTAATCGGCCTCGCCCCCGCGCCCCTCCAGCGCCACCGCGTGGACGACGCCGCCGATCTCGCCCGTCCCCAGGACGGCCGCGATGGCGAATTCGTCGTGGCCGAGGGGGCGCGCCAGACGGGCGGCGAAACTGTCCGCAAAGGTCTTCGACATGCCGAAGCACCGCAGGCGCACGTCCTCGGCCGAGCAGCGCCGCACCATGTCCCGCAGCCCTGCCGCGTCGGACGGCCGCACGGCCCGCACAGTGAAGGCGCCGCCGCTCCGCATGGCGCCGCGGCGGTCGGGGGTGAGGATCGGGAATGATGTGGAAAGCGGGGCCATGGCCTGAACCGGATGTGGCATCCGTCCCGCGACGCCGGCCGCGCCGTGTTCGGCATCGCCTTCGCGGACCGGCTGCGCGATCACGCGACGCATCCTCCCCTAACCCCATATCGGCAGCCGCGGTCGCGACCGGCAGGCCCGCAGCCGCATGGCCGCCATGATGGCCTGACGCCGGCCGACGGCCCTCGTCGACCCGTCGGCCGCCGTCAGTGCAGCGCGGCGGCGTCCGCCGTGGCGGGCGCCGGAGCCGGAAGGCCGGCGCCGAACAGCCGCCCGCGCTCTGCCACGAGCACGACGCCGAGCGCCGCGAGGCCGTAGCCCGTGAAGCCGATCGACAGCGGCACCGTGGTGCCGTCGAAGTGCTGGCCGACGAAGAAGCCGAGCAGCGCTCCGCCGAAGGTCGTCACGAAGCCCTGCACCGACGAGGCCGTGCCGGCGACGTGGCCCAGGGGCTCCATGGCGAGCGAGCCGAAGTTCGACGCCACGAGACCGAAGCAGAACATGACGCCCGCCTGCAGCACCGCGAAGCTGACCAGCGTCTCGTGGCCCGACACGGAGACGAGGGCATGCACCGCGGACACCGCGATGAAACCGCAGAGCGCCAGGTGCGACACCCGCCGCGGCCCGAGACGCCCGACGATCCTGGCGTTGAGGAAGGACGACAGCGCCATGAAACCGGCGATGAAGGCGAAGACCGCGGTGAAGAGCTTGGGCGCCGCGAGCGTGTCGGCGAAGACCTGCTGGGCCGAGTTGATGAAGCCGAACAGGGCGCCGAGCACCAGCGTCATGGCCAGCATGTAGCCGACCGCGATGCGGCTCGTGAGGGCGAGGCGGAAGGCGCCGGCGATCCGCCCCGGCGAGAAGGGCAGCCGATCGGCCGGACGCAGCGTCTCGGGCAGGCGCAGCGCCGTCCAGCACAGCACCGTCGCGCCGAAACAGCCGAGCCCGCCGAAGACCCAGCGCCACGGGCCGAACAGCATGACGATCTGCCCCACCGACGGCGCCAGGATCGGCACCGCCAGGAACACGATGAAGGCGAGCGACATCACCCGGGCCATGTCGCGCCCGCTGAAACAGTCCCGCACCACCGAGACCGCGAGGACACGGGTCGCCGCCGCCCCCACCCCCATCAAGGCCCGCGCCACGAGCAGCATCGCGAAGGAGGTCGAGAAGGCCGCGAGCCCGCTGAAGGCCACGTAGGCGCCGATCCCCGCCATCAGCACGGGCTTGCGCCCGAACCGGTCCGCCAGCGGGCCGTAGACGATCTGGGCGGCGCCGAAGCCGAGCAGGTAGGCGGTGACGATCCACTGCCGCTGGTTCTCGTCCCCCACCCCGAGGCTGTTGCCGATGGCCGGCAGCGCCGGCAGCATGGAATCGATCGCGAGCGCGTTCACGGCCATCAGGGCGGCGATCAGGGCGACGAATTGCTTGAAGCCCATCCCGAGATTGGCGGGGGGTGTGGTCGCGGCGCGGGCCGTCATGGATCAGACTTTCGCTCGGGTGCCGCCGACGCCGGGTCCCGGCATGGGCACCTCCATCAATCCCGGCGTCCCGCGGTCGGGGCCCCGTGGCCGACTCCCGAGCGGACATGCCGCCCGTCGATCGCCTCCGGGCGACAATGAGGACGCGACACGTCGAATTCACGGCAGACGCTGCCACGTTTCTGCATTCCTCCTCTGCATGCACCGCAGGGTCGGCCCGCCACCGCCCTTCCCCCACCCCCGCGGGCGGGCTAGCTTCGCGCCGGTGGTCGCGCGCCCGGCGGCGACTCGGACGATTCGGACGCGAGACCCGCGGGTCCGCCTCGGGCCGGCCCGGCGACCGGGCGGCCCGGATCGTGACGGCGCCGCAGGGCGGCCCGGCTCCGCGGCTTGGGCGCCGAAGCCTCGCCGGCGCGACTCGGGCGGCACGGTCCTTGGAGGGTGGATGGACGCGAGAACAGCCGGACCGGTGCCGGCGACGTCGGACCCGGTCGCCATGCGGGCCGGCCTCGCGCACCGCCGAGAAGCTCGGCTGCGCGGCCCTGCTGCTCGCCGCGCTCGCGGCCCTCCTGGCACCCCTGCCCGCCATCCTGGCGGTGCCGCTCGCGGCCGGCTTCGGGGCCGGCTCGCTGGGGCTCGCCCGGGCGCTCGCGGGGCTCACGAACCGGCCCGCCACGGTGCTGTGCGACGTCGTCGCGCTGGCGCTCTTCGCGGCCGGCACGTGACCCGGCGTTCCGGATCTGGCAATTGCCGACGCGCTGGGCGGACGTGCTCGGCCTCGCGCCGACCGGCGCCGCCGTGGCGACGCTGCTCTACGTCGCCGCCGGCATGGCGCTGGTGGTCCAGTCGGGTCGCGACCTCGCGGCGCGGGAACGCGGCGCGCTCCTGGTGTTGCCGCTGCTCTTCAACCTCCTGCTGGCGCTCGGCAACGGCGGCATGATGCACGACCTCGGCTCCGCCTGGACGCTGGGGATCGCCGTCCCCGAGCCCGTCGACCTCGTGGCGGGGCGCTGGCTCGTGCTCTTCGTGTTCTGCGAGGCCACGCTCGGGATCTTCCGCTTCCTCGTCGCCGGGCGGCTCACGCGCGACAGGCGCTTCCACGCGCTGCTGCTCGGCGCCTCGCTCCATGCCGTCATGGCGCCGCACGTCGCCGACCTGCCGGTGATGCTGGCCGGCCTGCCCGGCGTCCAGGCCCTCGTGGCGGTCGCGGCCGCGGGTGTCGCCCAGGCGGGCCTGTGGGCGATCGTCTACATCGTGACGGGGCTGGCCATCGACGCGCTGAACGGCGTGCCGCCCACCTATGGGACCGCCTATGGCCAGTGGCACGCCGGCGCCACCAAGGGGCTGATCTACGGCGGCACCTTCATGGCCATCGTCCTGGCGGGGGCCGCGGTCCTGTCGCTGCCCGGCCTCGTGCCCCTGGCCCGCGCCTTCCCCTACGGCCCGGGGATCCTCGGGGGGGCCTTGTTGTTCCCGCTGGCGCTCACCGTCGTCTCCAGCGCCGACGGCACCCCGCCCTTCTTCGGCCGGCTGCGGGCCAGCTACCGCAGCCCGCGCCTGTTCCTGCGCGGCGGCCTCGTCGGCCTCGGCATCGCGCTCGCGGTGGCGACCGGCCTGCCGGAGGAGACCGGCATCTCGCGCTTCGTCGCCGCGCTGGCGTTGGGTGCCCTGGCCTTCGCGGGGGTCGACCTCGCCTGCGATGCCGCCTCGGTGGCCCGGGGCCGCCGCGTCGTCATGGCCCGCTGGCAGGTCTACGCGCTCGGCGCCATGCTGGGCGGCCTCGTGGCGGGTGCGATCGGCTGGTACTTCGACGCCGCGCAGATCGAGGTCGTGGCGACCAAGTTCTGGGCCTACGCCGACCTCGCCTACGCCCGCTCCGGGCGCCCCGTCCAGCCGTTCTCGATCTATCCGCTGTTCAACAAATACGGCACGATCGACCTCGGGCCGAGCGGCAGCGGCGTGCGCCTGTTCTTCAACGAATCGCTGTCCGGCGTCATCAACTGGGGCATCGCGGCGCCCCTGTTCTCGATCAACTTCTTCGTGCTGGCCGCCGTCTTCCAGCGCTCGCTGGCGCCCCTGAAGCAGCTCGTCAGCGCCAAGGGCTTCCAGGGCCTCGTCGAGCAGGCGGTGCGGGTGCTGCGCTGGGGCCTCTGGATGGCCCCGGTCATCAACTCCTTCCTGAGGCAGTCGCCCGATCCGGCCTGGTACAACCAGGACGGCGCGGTGCGGACCGGCGCCGCCACGGTGGCCAACCTGTTCCTGCCCGCCGGCAGCTTCAAGGACTGGAGCGTCGCGGTCTTCACGGGCCTGCTGGCCTACGACTGGCTGCGCGTGCTCATCTGGTTCGACCACATGGGCCTGCGCGTCGCCACGCTGGTGAACCTCACCTTCATCGGCGGCGACCGGCTCGACGAGGTGGCGGCCCGCTTCTCCGGCCACGCCGGCCGCACCCGCGTGATCCCCGAGGGCATCCGCCGCTTCGCCACCTGGGCGCCGCTGCTGATCCCGTTCTACATCCCGCACGGCCCCGACTGGGACCGCGCCTGGACGGGGGCCGAGACGATCGGCCGGACCCATCCGCCCGTGACGGGGGCGGTGTCGAGCGTCGTCGCCGTCTACGTCCTGGCGCTGTTCTGCGCCGGCCTGGCGTTCCGCGCCATCGCGCGGCGCTGGAACGGAGCGCGCCCCTCCGGCGCGCCAGCGCGCCCCGGAACGCCGCCGCGGCTCCTCGCCGGCCCGCGGCTGTTCAGCCTCGCCAACGGCGCCATGACGACCGAGATCGGCGCCGACGGGCGGGGCTATACGGCCGTCACCGCCATGGCGCGCGGCAGCCACCCCATCGACGTCACCCGCCAGCCGCTCGACCCGCTCGACCTGCGCGGGCCCTTCCTGTTCATCCGGGATGCGGCGGGCCACGGCGCCGCGTCCGCGGCCTGGAGCCTCGGCTTCGAGCCTTTGCGCCGCGCCGGCGAGGACTATGCGGTGAGCCAGCCGGATCCCGCCACGATCGTCCTGCGCAACAGCGTCGACGGCATCAGGGCCGAGGCCCGGGTGACGCTCGGCGAGCGCGTGCCGCTCGAATATACCAGCGTGGTTCTGACCAATACGGGCCTCGAGCCGCGGCGCCTCGCCCTGACGAGCTACCGCGAACTCGCAGTCCACGAGCTCGGCGCCTACCTGCGCGACCCGGATTTCAACGCCCTGCATGTCGAGAGCTGGTTCTTCGCCTCGCTCGGCGCCGTTCTGGCCCGCAACCGGCTGCTGCGCGACCCCGCCACGCACCGCATGTCGCACGAGACTGTGTTCCACGCGGTGCGGGCCGGCGAGGGCGTGACGCTGCTGGGCTACGAGGATTCGCGCACGCGGTTCATCGGACCCGGCGGCCTGCGGGACCCGCGCGGCCTCACCGCCGAGGGCCGGCGCGAGCCCGGCGACGAGGGTTCGCTCTACACCTTCGACCCCGCCGCGAGCCTGACGGTGGCGGTCGACCTGCCCGCCAAGGGCCGCATCGAGGTGCTGTTCCTCACCGGGCGGGCGCGCAACGAGTGGGAGGCGGCCCTGTCCATCGCCGAGGCCTTCGGCAGGCCGGCGCTCGACGCCATGGCGTTCCGCATCCTGCTGCGCCGCAAGCGCGCCATCGCGCCCGGCCCCGCCCTGCCGGCCTCGACGTGGCCGTTCCGCTTCGAGACCGACACGAGGCTCGTGCTGACGCCCGCGACGCCGCGCCCCTGGGCCCACGTGCTGGCCAACCCGACGGGCTTCGGCACCGTCGTGTCCAACGAGGGCGAGATCCACACGTTCAAGGGCAACGAGCGCCAGAACGCCATCACGCCCTTCCGCCTCGAATCGGGCGCCGCGCTGCTGCCCGGCCAGATGATCGCGGTGGTGGACCTCGCCACCGGCGAGGCGGACGCGGCGGGCTTCGTGCCCTTCCGCCGGCCGGACGCGCGCCACACGGTGGAATACCGGCTCGGCGCCGCCACCTTCACCAACCGGCGGCGCGACCTCGAGCTGTCGCTCACGGTCTTCGTCTTCTCGGACGCGCCGGCGGACGTGCGCCTGCTCACCATCCGCAACCACGGCACCACGGCGCGGCGCTACCGCGTCGTCCCCTACTTCGAGATCGCGCTCGACCAGAGCCCGGGCGACAGCCTCGGCATCATCGACGCCGTCCGCGACGAGGGCACGGAGGCGTTGATCTTCAACAACCCGCACAACGACTTCCAGGGCGGCTGGGCCTTCGCGGTGACGAGCCTCATGGCGGCCATGACCGAGACGGTGCGCACGCGCTTCCTCGGCTCCCCCGGCCGCGACCTCACCGACGCCGTCATGGTCGAGACCGGTTGGCCCGACTCGGCCCAGGAGGACGACGGCCGGCGCGTCGCCGCCTTCTCGGGCGAGGTCTCGGTGCCGGCGGGCGGTTCGGTCGACGTGTCGGTCGTGCTCGGCCAATTCGCCACGCGCGGCGAGGCGCTGACCGCTGCCTCGCACCTGCGCGACCCCGCGGCCGCACGCGCCGCCCTCAAGGCCACCGAGGCCTGGTGGGCCGAGCGCATCGGCGGCATCCGGGTCGAGACCGACGACCCCGCCTTCGACCGGCTCGTGAACCACTGGCTGCCCTACCAGGCGCTGGCCTCGCGCCTGTGGGGCCGCACCGGGCCGAACCAGCGCGGCGGCGCCTTCGGGTTCCGCGACCAGCTCCAGGACGTGCTGCCGTTCCTGTTCCTGGACCCCAGCCTGACCCGGCGCCAGATCGTCATCCACTCGGGCGTCCAGTTCCCCGAGGGCGACGTGTTCAAGTGGTGGCACCTCGCGGCGGACGGGCGCGTCGGGCTCGGACAGCGGACCCGCGCCTCCGATCCCCACCTGTGGCTGCCCTACGTGCTGACGCGCTACATCGATGCCACGGGCGACTGGTCCGTGCTCGACGAGCGCCAGCCCTACCTCGACGGCGCCGCCGTTCCGGACGGCGCCATGGACCTGCTCCTCGCGCCGCGCCTGTCGCGCGAGACGGGCGACGTCTACGATCACTGCGTCCGGGCGATCCGCTACACGATGGCGCGCATGGGCGCACACGGCCTGCCGCTCATCGGCACGGGCGACTGGAACGACGGGATCGACGCCGCGGGACCGGGCGGGCGCGGCGAGGGCACGTGGCTCGCCTGCTTCTTCTTCGACATCGTGACGCGCTTCGCCGGCATCGCCGACCGGCGCGAGGGCCGGGCGGAGGGCGACCGCTACCGGGCCGAGGCGGAGCGCCTCGCCGCGGCCATCGACGGCGTGTGGACCGGCGATCACTACGTCTTCGATTTCGTCGACGACGGCCGGCCGCTCGATCCGCCGTCCATCATGGCGGCGGCCTGGCCGGTCCTGTCCGGCGCAGCCCCCCTCGACAAGGGCCGCAAGGCGCTCGAACACGGGCTCGATGCCCTCGAGAAACCCGACCGCATCCTGCTGGTCACGCCGCCGTTCGACGAGGACTCCGACCCCTACCCGGGCCGCATCGCCGACTATCCGCCGGGCGTGCGGGAGAACGGCGGCCAGTATTCGCACGGCGCCTCCTGGGCGGTCGACGCCTGGGTGGCGATCGCCGAGCGGGCCCGCGCCGAGGGCGATTCCGCCGGGGCCAGGGACGCGATGGCGCGCGCCGTGCGGTGCTGGCGGGCCATCTCGCCGCTCGGCAAGACCGAGGGCGAGGCGCTCGGCGTCTACGGCCTCGCGCCCCACCAGCAGCCCGCCGACATCTACGACGGAACCAGCTACGGCGGCCGTGGCGGCTGGAGCTGGTACACGGGCTCGGCGGCCCGCATGCTGTCGGCCGCCTATGCCATCCTGGGCCTGCGGATGGAGGACGGGCGCATCTCGCTGCCCGACGACCTGCACGAGCCGCGCGGCGCGCTCCGCATCCGCCGCATCTGGGTCAAGGGCGAGATGCGCGAAGCCTCCGAGACCGTCGGGGAGACGGTCTGATGCGGGACCCTTGCGCACCGGCCTGCCGGCCCGCGCGGCAGGCGCCGCCATGACGGTGCAGGCCTGGCTCGCCTTCGCGCTCGCGTCCGCGCTGCTGGGGCTCGTGCCGGGGCCGGGCGTGCTCGCCATCGTGGGCCACGCCATCGCCTCGGGACGCCGCGTCGCCCTGGCGTCGGTGGCCGGCATGCTGGTCGGCAACGCGCTCGCCATGTCGCTGTCGCTGCTCGGCGTCGGGGCCCTGCTGGCGGCCTCGGCCTCCCTGTTTGCGGCCGTCAGGTGGGCCGGCGCGCTTTACCTCGTCGGTCTCGGCCTCGTGGCCTTGTCGCGGAGCGGGGCCGCGGCGCGGGCCGGACCGGCGCCACCGGTCGGGGCCCGCACGGCCTTCCTCGGCACCGTGCTGGTCGGCACGCTCCACCCCAAGACCATCGTGTTCTTCGTCGCCTTCGTGCCGCAATTCATCGGTCCGGACGCCGGCTACGCCGGCCAGGCCGCGCTCCTGGTGGCCACCTTCTGCGGCGTCGTGGGCCTCACCGACACGGCCTACGCCCTCGCCGCCGCGCGGGCGGCGCGCCTGCTCGCGACGCCACGCGCCGTGCTCTGGTCGCGCCGGGCCGGCGGCGGCGTGCTGATCGCGTCCGGGGTCGCCACGGCGGCGGGCCGGGGTTAGAGCTCGGGGCGGGCGCGGCGCCTTCAGGACGCCGCGGTGCTGGCGCATCGCCGGAATGAGACGGTCGCGGGGAGGGGCGCTTGGATCCGATCGACAGGCTGGTTGCGGAGCCGATGGCCCGGCCGCTCGACCTCGACTTCGCGCGCGTCTCCGGGGCCGACGGCGGCCCCTACGCGATCGTCGACATCGGCTCGAATTCGGTGCGGCTCGTCGTCTACGAGCGGATGGGCCGAGCGCCGCTGCCGCGCTTCAACGAGAAGAGCCTGTGCCGGCTCGGCGAGGGGCTGGCCCAGACGGGCGCGATCCACCCGGAGAACTTCCGCCGCACCGTCGAGGCCGTGCGCCGCTTCCGCGCCATCGCCGATGCCATGGGGGTGCGGCGGCTCGACGCGACCGCCACCGAAGCCATGCGGCGCGCCAGCAACGGGGACGCCCTGCGCCAGGCCATCACGGCCGAGACCGGGCTCGAGATCCGCATCCTCAGCGGCGCCGAGGAGGCGCGCCACGCGGCGCTCGGCGTGATCTCGGGCTTCTTCCGCCCGGTGGGCCTCGTCGGCGACATGGGCGGGGGCAGCCTCGAAGTGGCCGAAGCCCTCGACGACCGCGTGGGCGAGCGCTGGGTGAGCCTGCCGCTCGGCGCGCTCCCGGTCGAGGCGCTGCTCGACAAGGGGCTCGAGGCCGCCAAACGGGCCGTCGACGCCATGCTCGGCGACGGCCTGCCCCCGGCCCTGACGCGGCCGGTGTTCTACCCCGTCGGCGGCGGCTGGCGGGCGCTGGCCAAGGCCCATATGGCGGCGATCGGCGCGCCGGTGCCGGTCGTCCACGGCTACACGGTCGACACCGCGGTCATCCGGGCCTTCGCCAAGTCGCTGTGGCGCCCCGCCGCGACCGGCAAGCCCGCGCCCGCTCTCGCCGGCGTACCGGCGCGCCGCGCCCGCACGCTGCCGGCCGCCGCCCTGGTGCTCGACCGGACGTTGAAGCGCCTCGCGCCCGAACAGGTGATCTTCTCGGCCCTGGGCCTGCGCGAGGGTTGGCTCTACGCGCAGCTCCCCGAAGCGGAGCGCTACCGCGACCCGCTCGTGGAGGGTGCCGCGCTGATCGGCCTGCCGGCCGCGCGCGTGCCCCGTTTCGCCACGACGCTGGTGGCCTGGACGGCGGAGCTGTTCCCCGGCGAGGCCGCCTCCGAGGCGCGGCTGAGGATCGCCGCCTGCGCGCTCTCCGACATGGGCTGGCGCGACCATCCCGACCTTCGCGCGGCCGAGATGTTCCGGCGCCTGCTGCAGTTCCCCTTCATCGGCATCACGCATCCCGAGCGGGCCTTCGTGGCGGCGGCGATCCACGCCCGCTACAACGGCAAGCCCGACGACCCGGTGCTGTCCCCCGCCATCGACCTGCTGTCGCGTGCCGTCCGCCGCCGCGCCACGATCCTGGGTCGCGCCCTGACGCTGGCCTACCGCCTGTCGGCCGGCGTGCCCGAGGTGCTGGAAGGCTCGCGGCTGCGCGTCGGGACCGACCGCCTCACCCTCGAAGTCGGTCGCGCCGCCCGCGTGCCGGACAGCGAAGTCGTGTCAGACCGGCTCGCCGCCCTGGCGGGGGCCATCGGGGCGAGGCGCAGCGAGATCGTCGAAGTCGATTGAACCGGGCGGCGCGGGACGGCTGAATGGAAACTGAACCGCGAGGTTCAGCGCCGATTGCGGGCGGCCCGCTAAACCCAAGGGCATCGTCAACGACGGAGCTGCCCATGTCGCCCACCCCTCCCCCGGCCTCGCCCGCCGCTCGACCGACGCCGGCGTTCCGGCGGCGTCGCGGGCTGCAGGCCGCCGCGGCCCTGCTCATCGCCTTCGGGCTCGGCGGTGCCGCCGTCCACCTCGCCGACGGCACCCGCCCCACCACGGTCGTGGCGCTGACGCCCGGCCCCATCGCCTCGATCAAGGACGGCAGCGCCACCGCCGTGAAGGGCCAGGTGACGGACGTCTTCGGCAACCGCTTCGTCCTCGCCGACGAGACCGGCAAGGCGCTGATCGACACCGGCCGCTCCGGCGAAGGGCGTGACCTCGTCAAGCCCGGCGAGACCGTGACGGTGCAGGGGCGGTTCGATCGGGGATCGCTCCGCGCCGTCGTCCTGTCCCACGCCGACGGCCGCCAGGACGGGCTCGACCCCGGCCCCGGCGCGGGACGGCCACCGCCGCCCGGGCCGCGCTGGCTGCGCACCGTCTTCTGACCGCGGCCGGCGCCCTGCCGCGCCGTCCGCACCGACCACCACGCCACCTGACCGCAACAGGAAATCCATCATGTCCGACACCACCACCCTCTCCGGCACCGTCGCCGACGTCTTCGCCCACCGGTTCACGCTCAAGACCGCGGCCGGCACCGTGCTGGCCGACCTCGGGCCCAAGGGCGCCGCGCTGGCGACACTCTCGTCCGGCGACGCCGTCACCGTCACGGGCGAGCAGAAACCCTCCGAGCTCAAGGTCCGCAGCCTGACCCTCAAGGGCCAAACCATCGACCTGCCGCGGGACGAGAAGCCGAAGCACGAGGCCGAGGCCGACCCCGAGGTCGTCCGCAAGGCCGTCGAGGCCGCCGGCTTCACGATCGTCGGCGCGTTCCGCCGCGGCCCGCGCCACTTCGACGTGCCGGCCCGCGACCGGGACGGCACGGCGCTCGACCTCCACGTCGGCTTCGACGGCACCATCCGGCACCGCAAGCTCGCCGCTACGGCCTGAGCGCCGGGTGGGCCGTTCCGCCCGGCGGCTGCGGGAGCGGTGTGGACGTTTGGTGGAACCATGGAACGATCGCAGCGGCGGCGCGGGCCGGCGTGGGTGGCCGGGACAAGCCCGGGCATGACGTGGGAGGGGTGCAGGAAGGCCGGTGAGGAGGCGAATGCGGGATCCGAAACGGGCCACGCCCTCCCTCCCGTCATGGCCGGGCTTGTCCCAGGCGCCCACGCCGCGCGGAGCCGCACCGCGCCCCGGCCGGCCCCGGCACCGGCCCAAGGACCCTCGGCGGCCTCATCGGTCCATGGCTCAGCTGAATGTCCGCTCGACCTCGTCCGCCGGAGCGCCCGCAAAGTGCCGGCCGAGCGCCGCGATGGCGGCCTGGACGCCGCCCTCGCGGTGCGGAAGGCCGAGCGCCCGCAGCGCCACCTCGGTCGCGCCGAGCGTGCCGAGCACCATCGGGGCATTGGCATAGCCCATGTGGGCGATGCGGAAGGCCTGGCCGGTGAGCTCGCCGATGCCGGACCCGAGGATCACGCCGCAACAGTCGCGCGTGAAGGCGCGGAGCCGCTCCGGATCGAAGCCGGGGGTCAGGATCGTCGTCACGGCGGGCGATCGTTCGGCCGGATCCAGGATGTTGAACGCGAGGCCCCCGCCCTCCGACCAGACCGCGACCGCCGCCTGCACGGCCGCCGCGAGGGCGCCATGGCGCGCCCAGGCGCGTTCGAGCCCTTCCTCGAAGAGCAGCGCCAGCGAGGCCCGCAGACCGAACAGCATGTGCTCGGGCGCAGTGCCGCAGAACTTGCGGTAGTTCTCGGGCAGGTCGCGCGCCGTCCAGTCCCAGTAGGCGGTGCGCAGGCCGGCGGTGCGGTGGGCGGCCTTGGCCTTGGCGGTGGCCGCCAGGAAGGACAGGCCCGGCGTCATCATCAGGCCTTTCTGCGAGCAGGTCACGGCGACGTCGACGCCCCACCGGTCCATCTCGAACGCCATGCAGCCGACCGAGGCGATGCCGTCGACCATGAGGAGCGCCGGGTGGCGCGCGGCGTCGATCGCCGCCCGGATCGCCGGGATGTCGTTGACGACGCCCGAGGCCGTGTCGATCTGCACCACGAGCACGGCCTTGATGGCCTGCGCGGTGTCGGCCTTCAACCGCGCCTCGAGGGCGGCGGGATCGACGGCCCGGCGCCAGCTGCCGGGCAGGACCTCGACGGCGAGGCCGAGCATCTCGCCCTGGTCGCCCCAGCCCAGGGCGAAGCGCCCGCTTTCCAGCACGAGCACCCGGTCGCCGCGCGACAGCGTATTGGTCAGCGCGGCTTCCCAGGCGCCGTGCCCGTTGGCGATGTAGATGTAGGTCGAGCCTTCGGTCCGGAACACGGACTTCAGCTCCAGCAGGCAGTGCTGCGTCGTCTCGAGGAGGTCGTCGGCGTAGATGTCGACGGCGGGCCGGTGCATCGCCTGCAGCACGGCCTCGGGCACGTTGGTGGGCCCCGGGATGGACAGGAATTCGCGGCCACGCGCGAGCGGAACCGGTCCGCCGGACGTCGGGGCTTGAACCTTGGCCATCGGGGACGATCCTCTGCTTGCCGGGGCGATGCGCGCCTGCACCTGCGCCTGCATATGCCGGGAACCGACCCGCGCCACAACACCGGCTCCGCCCAGGCGCTTCACCCTCGGGCGGGCGGCCGGGGGCCGGATGTCACGCCGCCGTGGTCCGCGGCATCGGCCCGACGTAGCGCGATTGCGGGCGGATGAGGCGGCGGCTCGCCACCTGCTCGCGCGCATGGGCGATCCAGCCGAGCGTGCGGCCCATGGCGAAGACGCAGGTGAAGGCGCCGGGCGGAAAGGCCAGGGCTTCGAGCAGCAGGGCCGTGTAGAACTCGACATTGGTCTCCAGCACGCGGTCGGGCTTGCGCTCGCGCAGGACCTGCAGGGCCGCGCCTTCGACGGCTTCGGCGAGGGCGAGGCGGCCGGCCCCGGCCGCGAGGTGCCGCAGCGCGGCCTTGAGGGCGTCCGCCCGCGGGTCCCGCACGCGGTAGATGCGGTGGCCGAATCCCATCAGCCGCTCGCTCCGCGCCAGCGCGTCCTCGATCCAGGCCCGCGCCCGGCCGGCCTCGCCGATCGCGTCCAGCATGCCGATGACGGGACCCGGCGCACCGCCGTGCAGCGGCCCCTTGAGGGCGCCGAGCCCGGCGAGCACCGCCGAGGTGAGGCCGGCCCGCGTCGACGCCACGACGCGCGCCGCGAAGGTCGAAGCATTGAGCCCGTGGTCGCAGACCGTCACCAGATAGGCGTCGAGAGCCGCGGCCTCGCCCGCGCCGGCGGCTTGCCCGCGCCTCATGCGCAGGATGTCGGCGGCCTGCGACAGCGCCGGGTCGGGCGCGACGGCGTCCTGGCCGGCCGACCGGCGCAGCACGGCCGGCGTGAAGACCGCCGGGGCGGCGAGCAGGCGCAGGGCCGTCGCGAGCCCGTCGCCATCGGTGAGCCGTGCCGTCAGGGCCCGCATCGCATCGAACGGGCCCTGCCGCAAAAGCGTTTCGTCGAGGGCCGCCACCTCGTCGAACACGGCGGCGCGGGCTTCGCCGAGGCGCCGGGCGAGGTCCTGCGCCGGCGGGAGGTCGTCGAAGAACCCGTTCAGGAGAAGGTGGATGGCCTCCTCGAACGGCATCCGGCCCGCGAGCTCGTCGAGGGACCGGCCGCGGATCACCAGCCTGCCGCCCTCGCCGTCGACATCCGACAGGACCGTGCTGGCCGCCACCACACCTTCGAGCCCGTCCACCATCGCGAGATCCTCCTGCACCTGCCTTGGTGATCGGCGCGGCGCGGGGTAGAATCAATCTTGAACAACGCGATCAACATCTGACGATGTCGGACTGGCTCAGCGCGGACGATGCGACCCGGCGCCTGCGGATCAAGCCGCAGACGCTCTACGCCTACGTGAGCCGCGGGCGCATCGAGGCGCGGCCCGATGCCGCCGATCCGCGGTCCAGCCTCTATCGCGCCTCCGACATCGCGCGCCTGGCGGAGCGCAAGGCGCGGGGCCGCGCCAGCGCCGCCATCGCGGAGGACGCGATCGCATGGGGCGAGCCGGTGCTGGCCTCGGCGCTGACCACCGTGGCCCGGGGCCGGCTCTGGTATCGCGGCCAGGACGCCGCGATCCTGGCGGGCACCGCCGGCCTGGAGGACGTGGCCCGCCTGCTGTGGGCCTGCGGCGAAGCCCGCTTTCCGCCGCAGCGCGCCGCGGTGGCGCCCGGCCCCACGCGGGCGCGGATGTTCGCGGCATTGGCGGCACGCGCCGCGACGGACCCGCCGCTCGGCAGCCGGGCGCCCCGCGCCGTCTACCTCGAAGCCGCGTCGCTGCTCGACCTGATGGTCGACGCCGTCGCGGGCGGCCCCGGAGACGGGCCGATCCACCTGCGGCTGGCCCGCGCCTGGGGCTGCGACGCCGCCGGCGCCGACCTTATCCGCCGGGCGCTGGTGCTGATGGCGGACCACGAGCTCAACGCCTCGACCTTCGCGGTCCGGGTCACGGCCTCCACCCGGGCCTCGCTCGCCGCCTGCGTGCTGGCCGGGCTCGCGGCACTGTCCGGCCCGCTTCACGGCGGCATCGCGGCACGGGTCCGCGCCGTGCTGACGCGGGCCCGGCACGAGGGGTCCGAGGCCGCCGTCGCCGAACATGTCGCGCTCGGCAGCGCGGTGCCGGGGTTCGGCCATCCTCTCTATCCCGATGGCGATCCGCGCGCCGCGGCGCTGCTGGCGGCCTTCCGGCCGCCGCCGACGCACGAGGCCCTGCGCCGGGCCTGCACGGCCGCGACCGGCCAGCGCCCCAACGTCGACTTCGCCCTGACGGCACTCTCGGACCGGCTCGGCCTGCCGGAGGACGCGCCCTTCGCCATCTTCGCCACCGCGCGTTGCACGGGCTGGATCGCCCATGCGCTGGAGCAGAGCCAGACCGGTCGCCTGATCCGGCCCCGTGCGCGCTACGTCGGGACACCGCCCGGCGATTGAACCCGCGCTTTGCGATTCGCCCGCCGGGGTGCCAAGGTCGCCCGCCCATGCCGTTCGCGAGGTGCCGCCGTGCAGACCGAAGAACTCCGCCCGTCCGAGACCATGGCGTCGCCCGAGGCCGCGGTGGACCGCCTCGCCGACCTTCACGCCGGAGCCACCGAGGCGCTGCGCACTGCGCTCGAACGCTTCCTCGACGACGGCATCGCGCCCGACATGGGCACCCGGATGCGGTTCCGCTATCCGGAACTGCGCGTCACCTACGCGCCGGACGGGCCCGTGCCGCGCATCAAGCGCGCCACCGCCAAGCTGCAGGGGCCGGGCACCTTCGCCACCACGATCACCCAGCCGCATTATTTCCGGCCCTATCTCCTCGAGCAGCTGCGCCCGCTCGTGCGTGACTACGGTGTCGCCATCGAGGTCGGATCGAGCGCCCAGGAGATCCCCTTCCCCTACGTGGTCGAACCGGGAGCGGACCTCGCCCGGTCCGGCGCCAGCCCGGCCGACCTCGCGCGCCACTTCCCCGTGCCGCTGCTGTCCGCCGTCGGGGACGAGATCGCCGACGGGCTCTGGACGCTCGACGACAGCGACGGGGTGCGGCCGCTCGCACTGTTCGACGCCGTCCGGGTGGATTTCTCGCTGCGCCGCCTCGTCCACTACACGGGGTCGGACTGGCGCAACATCCAGCCCTGGATCCTGCTCACCAACTACCACCGCTACGTCGACCAGTTCGTGCGCGAGGGGCTGGCGGCGCTGGCCCGGGGCGAGGGCGGCTACGAGCGCCTGGTCCTGCCCGGCGGCATCGTGGTCGAGCGCGCCGAGGCGGCCGACGCCGACCCGGCGGCCGTGATCGCGGCCTCGCCCTGGCATCGCTCGCAGATGCCCGCCTATCACCTCGTCGGCCGGGACGCCTCGGGCGCGGCCGGCGGCACCACGCTGGTCAACATCGGCGTCGGCCCCTCCAACGCCAAGAACATCACCGACCACCTTGCCGTGCTCCGCCCCCATTGCTGGCTCATGGTGGGCCATTGCGGGGGCCTGCGGCAGTCGCAGACGATCGGCGACTACGTGCTGGCCCACGGCTACATGCGCCGTGACCGGATCCTCGACGAACTCGTGCCGCCCGATGTGCCGGTGCCGGCGCTGGCCGAGGTGCAGCTCGCCCTCCAGGCCGCCGCCGCCGCCGTGACGGGCGAGGCGCCCGATGCGCTGAAGAGCCGGCTGCGCACCGGGACGGTCGTGACCTACGACGACCGGAACTGGGAGCTGCGCTTCTCGCAGGAACGGCGGCGCATCAACCTGTCGCGCTCCATCGCGGTCGACATGGAGAGCGGCACGGTGGCGGCGCAGGGCTATCGGCTGCGCGTGCCCTACGGCACGCTGCTCTGCGTGTCCGACAAGCCGCTGCACGGCGAGATCAAGCTGCCGGGCGCCGCCAATGCCTTCTACGAGCGGGCGGTGGGCGAGCACCTGTTGATCGGCCTCGCCACGCTCGACCACCTGCGCCGCGACCGCGCCGGCCTCCACTCCCGCAAGCTGCGCGCCTTCGACGAGCCGCCGTTCCGGTGAGGCGCTAGGCGTCCAGCGCCAGGACGGCGAAGCTCGCCAGCCAGTGTTCGCCCATGTAGTCGCCCGCCACCGCGCCCAGCGCCGCGGACAGGTGGCCTTCGGCCGCCGCCTCCATCACGGGCCGGCGCGGGTCGGCGGCGTCGAGGCCGGATGCGAGCCCGCGCCAGCACCAGGCGCGGCTGAGGTTCAGGCCGTCGAGATGGGCGATCTTGCCGTCCGAGCGATCGCTGACGGCAGCCGGCGCGAACAGCGTTGCGGGCCGGCGCTCCGCGATCCCCGGCAGGAAGCCATCGAACCAGGGCCGCCACTGGCCGGCGGGCAGCAGGCGGCGCATGCATTCGGCCTCCATCAGGGCCGGAGACAGGAAGGCGTCGCCGTCGGGCTCCCAGGCCTGGCAGTCTCGATCGCGGCCGAACCAGTCGACGGCCTTCTGCCACAGCAGGCCGAGCAGTTCGTCGTCCTGCGTGGCGACGGCATAGTCGCGGGCCAGCGCCAGCGCGAAGGCGAAGCTGGAATGCGTGCCGGTGCGGATCGGGTAGGTGGCCTTGGGCAGGAAGGCCAGGAAACGGTCGGCGAAGGCGCCGGCGAGGGGCGCCATGGCGACCCCCCAGCCGGTCCCCGCCGTATCGTCGAGGTCGCGCAATTCGGCGGCGAGCTTGAGGAGCCAGGCCCAGCCGTAGGGCCGTTCGAACCCGGCCGACGACGGCCTGTCGAGATAGGCGCGCTCGGCGGCGAGGCCGGCATCGGTGAACCGGCGGGCGAACAGCGCACGGATGTCGTTCGCGGGCGCCATGGCGGGGAAGCGGACGAGCAGGCGCGCCAGCATCCAATATCCGTGGACGCAGCTGTGCCAGTCGAAGGACCCGGGGAAGACGGGATGCAGCTCCGACGGGGTGCGGGCGTCGCCCGGGCCGTCGAGCACATGGTCGAGCTTGTTGGGGTATTCGCGCTCGACGTGGCCGAGCGCGATCCGGGCGAAGGCGGTCGCCTGCGCCTCGGTGAGGACCTGCCGCATCGCCCTACGCTCCCCGGAACACCAGCCAGTCCATCAGCAGCGTGTTGCAGCCGAGCAGGATCAGCCCCGTGGGCACCTGCACCCTGATGACGCCGTTCCGGTCCGGCAGTTCCAGGAGCGCCGCCGGCACGATGTTGAAGTTGGCCGCCATCGGGGTCATCAGCGTCCCGCAGAAGCCCGACAGCATGCCGATGGCCGACATGACGATGGGGTCGCCGTGCATGGCATGCACGATCAGCGGCAGGCCGATGCCGGCCGTCATCACCGGGAAGGCCGCGAAGGCATTGCCCATGACGACCGTGAAGAGCGCCATGCCGACCGTGTAGGTGGCGACGAGCACGAAGCGGTTGTCGAGCGGGATCGCGTGGGTCACGACGTCCGCCACCGCCTTGCCGACCCCGGCCACGAGGAACAGCGCGCCGAGCGCGGCGAGGAGCTGGGGCAGCACCGCGGCCCAGCCCACGGCGTCGATGAGGCGTCGCCCCTGGGACAGGGGCGCGGCGAGCCGGGGCCGGAGCAGCGCATAGGCGACCGCCAGCGCCACCACGACGCCGAGCGCCAGCGACACCAGCGTCACCTGCTTGGGATCGACGAGGGGCCGGCCGCCGAGCGTCGCGTCCTTGAGGAACAGCGTGCCGAGGAGCGCCACCGCCGGGATGACGAGGGCCGGGACGAAGAGCCGGTTGCCGAAGCGCAGCGCGCCCGCCCGCCTCTCCTCCGGCGTGCCGGCCGACCCCCTGGCGCCGCCGATGCGGCCGAAGCCCGCCAGCACCACCAGGGCGAGGACCAGGAGGCCGCTCACCGCATCGGGCAGCACCGAGCCGAACAGGAAGGTCGCCGCATAGCAGCCCCAGAAGGCGGTGTTGGCCCAGCGCCGGGGTGCGCCGGCGTCGAGCGCGTGCTGGAGCGCGAAGGCGCCGAACATCAGCCCGGCCAGGATGTAGACGGCATCGAGCCCGATCATGCCGGCACCACGGCGGCGCGACGGGCCCGGGCGAGGCGCCGGTCGAGGAGGAAGAGACGCGTGCCGTGGACCACGAAGGCGAGGACGGCGGTCGGGATCGCCCAGACGGCGAGGTCGAGCGGCGCCACCTGGATGCCGTTGTCGCCGAGAAAGGCCTTGATCAGCAGGATGGAGCCGATGGCGATGAAGACGTCCTCGCCGAAGAACACGCCGATGTTGTCGACCGCCGCCGCATGGGCACGGATGAGGTTGCGGGTGGCCTCGGGCAGCGGGCCATGGCGCGCCTCGGCCGCCTCCGCCATGGGGGCGATCAGCGGCCGCACCATCTGGGCGTGCCCGCCGAGCGAGGTGAGGCCCAGCGCCGCCGAGGCCTGGCGGATCAGGAGATAGGCGAGCAGCACACGACCTGTCGTGGCGGCCTCGATCCGGGCGATCAGGATCTGGGCGCGTTCGCGCAGGCCACACCGTTCGAGCAGCCCGATCACCGGCACGACGAGCCAGATGATGCCGATGTAGCGGTTCTGGACGAAGGCCTTGCCGAAGGCCGACAGCACCGCCAGCGGGTCGAGGCCGGCCAGAAGCCCCGTCGCGGTGCCGGCGACGGCGACGACGAGGAGCGGGTTCAAACCAATCACGAAACCGATCACCAGGATCGGGATTCCGAATAGAACGAGCACGGCGGCGGGCTCCGTTGCAAACCCGCGGCAGCAGCGCCGTGGGCCCCGAAGCTCGCAAATTGCATGCCGACCGTCCAGGTCGCCTACCTGCGGCGTGCGAACCTGCGGTCGGACAGGAAGGCGCCGGCGTCGCGGTCCGCCGGCAGCGCCAGCGAGTCGCGCAGATCGTTGCGCGTGAGGCCGATGTCGCGGAGGTCGTGGTCGCTCATGGCGCCGAGTTCCTGGAGCAGGCGGCGGTTCTCGGCGGCCCGGAACGGCCACATGAGGACCGTGTCGACGCCGGCCACGAGCGCGGCGGCGGTCCGGGACAGACCGGCCAGCACGCTGTCGGCGGCACTCGTGCGGGGCTTGTGGATCATCAGCAGCATGGCAGGACCCTCGGATGCGGGCGGCGCGATATCCGCCGCCCTTGACGAGACAGTGGTGCGGGAGCACTCATAGGTCCAACGAATGCTTTTCATGCGTTCTATCTGGATTGCGGATCAATCATGCTCGACACCGATCAGCTCCGCTCGTTCCTCGCCATCGTGGATACGGGGAGCTTCACGCGCGCGGCGGACCGCGTGAACAAGACGCAGAGTGCCGTCTCGATGCATGTGCGGCGTCTGGAGGAGCGGCTCGATCGGCCGCTGTTCGTCAAGCACGGCCGCGGCACCCGCCTGTCCGCCGACGGCGAGCGCCTCGTCGAACATGCCCGCCGCATGCTGCAGGTGGAGGCCGCGGCGCTGGCCGACCTCACCGCCACGGGGCTCACGGGGCGGGTCGTCCTCGGCATCCCGGACGACTATGCCGAACTGTTCCTGCCCGACATCGTGGGCCGCTTCACGTCCCGGCATCCGCAGGTCGAGATGTCCGTCGTCTGCCACCCCAGCACCGATATCGCCGAGCGGGTGCGGACCGGCGAGGTCGATGTCGCCATCGTGACCGACTGCGCCGAGATCCACGGGATCGAGATCCTGCGGGAGGAACCGCTCTGCTGGGTGGCGGGGCTGCGGGCCGGGCCGGTCGAGGAGCAGCGGCCCCTGCCCCTGGCCCTGTCGACGCCCACCTGCGCCTGGCGCCAGATGGCGCTCGCCGCGCTGGACGACGCCGGCATCGCGTTCCGCATGTTCCTGATGTCGACCAACTACGCCGCGATCGCGCCCGTGGTGCGCAGCGGACAGGCCGTGACGGTCCTGCCCGCGGTCGTCATGGACCCCACGACGCAGCGCATGCTGGGGCCGGATTCGGGGCTGCCGGACCTGCCCGCCATCCGGCTCGGCCTGCTGCGGCCGCCCGCGGGCCGCTCCGACAATGCCGCGGCGCTCTGCGACATCGTCCGCGCCAGCCTCTCGCCGGGCGGGAGCGGGATGCGCGAAGCGGCGTGAGCCGGAGGGCGGTCCGGCCCTGAGGAGATGGAGGGCGGGGACAGCTTGGAATCCATCAGGCCCTCCCTCGGCTGAACTGCCTGCACCCTCTCCACCGTCATGCCCGGGCTTGTCCCGGGCACCCACGCCGGCCCGCGCCACCGCGGGTGCTCGGGCCAGGCCGGGGCCGTCCGGAGCCCGGTGCGGCTCGGCGCGGCATGGGTGGCCGGGACAAGCCCGGCCATGACGGGATGGAGGGCGGGGACAGCTTGGGATCCATCAGGCCCTCCCTCGGCTGAACTGCCTGCACCCTCTCCACCGTCATGCCCGGGCTTGTCCCGGGCACCCACGCCGGCCCGCGCCACCGCGGGTGCTCGGGCCAGGCCGGGACCGTCCGGAGCCCGGCGCGGCTCCGTGCGGCGTGGGTGGCCGGGACAAGCCCGGCCATGACGGGATGGAGGGCGGGGACAGCTTGGGATCCATCAGGCCCTCCCTCGGCTGAACTGCCTGCACCCTCTCCACTGTCATGCCCGGGCTTGTCCCGGGCACCCACGCCGGCCCGCGCCATCGCGGGTGCTCGGACCAGGCCGGGGCCGCACGGAGCCCGGCGCGGCTCCGTGCGGCGTGGGTGGCCGGGACAAGCCCGGCCATGACGGGATGGGGGGGGGGGCGGAGCCAGCTTGGGATCCATCAGGCCCTCCATCGACGGATCTCCTCCACCCTCTCCACCGTCATGCCCGGGCTCGTCCCGGGCACCCACGCCGGCCCGCGCCACCGCGGGTGCTCGGACCGGGCGAGGGCCGTCCGGGAGCCGGTTCGGCTCCGCGCGGCGTGGGTGGCCGGGACAAGCCCGGCCATGACGGGATGGAGGGCGGGGACAGCTTGGGAGCCACCGGGGACAGGGTGATGCATCCGGCTGTGGCGGGCATCAGAGTCCCGCCACCGCCCCGCGGTCCGATGCGGCCGCGACGCGGCCCGTCTCGTCCCGCGATACGGCACCGGTCGTCCGAAACAGCGTGGCCTCGGCCGAAACCAGCACATGCCCCGCCGACCGCAGCCGTACGGCCGAACCGGGCTGGCGGTCGGCATCGACCAGCACGGCCGCATGCCCCTCCTCGGGCACGGCGCCCAGCGCGATGCGCGGCCGGTCCAGCGCGGCCGCCGGCCCGTCGCCGTGCAGCAGCAGGGCCGCCAGTTGGGCCACCAGCACGGCGGCATGGTCGCCCTCCCCGCCGATCGCCGCGACTCGCCCGGCGCGGGGCGAGGTCGCCAGCGCGGGGAGGGAGCGGAGCGGGACGCGGCGGCCGGCCCGCAGCACCGGGCCGAGGTCGGGGTCGATCGCCAGGGCGGCGGCGCGGTTGCCCAGCAGGATGCCGGTCCGGCCCGACACGACGCCGGAGCCGAACGGGCCGCCGAGCGTCTGGACCAGCGACACCGCCGCGCCGTCGCGGTCGGCCGCGCCGATCCAGACGGAATCCTCCACGATCGGCAGGGCGCGGGGAGGCTCGGTGCGGGGCGCGCGCGCCCGGTCGAGCGAGAGGCTGGCGCGGGCGAGGCCTTCGGCGTCGAGCAGGGCCGCGGGGTCGCGGCCGTCCGCCTCGGCGCCGTCCAGCCGCGCCTGCGCGTCGCGCAGGCTCGCGATCAGCCCGTGCCAATGGGCGAAGCCGTCGCGCGCCGCGGCCGCGAACCCGTCCTCGCCGAGGCCGGCGAAGAGGCCGAGGGCCACCGCGGCCCAGAGCCCGGCCCGCGTCGAAGGCACCGTCACGGCCTGGCGGCCGAGGTCGAGCACGCGGGGATCGCGCCACCGCGCGGCGGCGTCGCGCAGGTCGCCCCGGCCGAGCGGGGCCGACAGGCCCGCGAGGTCGACGCCGAGTTCGCGGCCGACATCGCCCCGGTAGAGGTCGGCGAGCCCGGCCGCGGCGAGATGGTCGAGCGTGGCGGCCAGCGCGGGATGCGAGACGCGGGTTCCGGGCCCGGGTGCCTTGCCGTCGACCAGGAAGGCCGTCGCGAAGCCCGGCAGTGTCGCGAGGGCGGGCGCCGCGGCCGAGAGCGCGGCGGCCTCGCGCGCGCCGATGTCCCATCCCTGGCGGGCCGCGGCGGCGGCGGGCGCGAGCAGCCGCGCCAGCGTCAGGCGTCCTCCGAGGGCCACCGACAGCGCATGGGCCTCGATCCAGGCCGCGGCGGCCCCGGGGCCGGCGGCCACCGCCTCGGCGCCGTGGCGCGGTACGGTCTCGAGGCCGCGCTCGCGGTAGAAGGACAGGCGCGCCGCGGCCGCGACGGCCCCGCGCCCGTCGAGCACCCGCACGCGGCCGCGCGGGCCCGGCTCGCGGATCAGCCACAGGGCGTCGCCGCCGAGACCGTTGCGGTCCGGCACCACGACCGCGCTGACGGCCGCCGCCGCGATGGCCGCCTCGACGACGCTGCCGCCTTCGATCAGCACGTCGCGGCCGGCCGCCGCCGCGAGCGCATGCGGGGCCGCGAGGCCCGCGACGGCGAAGGTTTCGGTCTCGTCCATGGGGCCTCGCGCCGCTCGATCGGGGGAGACGCGCTTCTACGCGCTTTCGCGGGACGGCGCTCGGCCTCCTTGCGCCTCGGCCCGACCGGACGGCACCGACCGGCACGGCGCGACTGTCCGCCAGGATCGGGTCATCGAGGCGGCCGCCATCGGCATGGCCGCCGCGAAGACGGTCGGCTTCATGACCGAGTCTTTCATCGGCGCCATGCGCCTCTGGTCCAACGTCCCGAGCTTCATCACGGCGCTCGCCCTGTTCACCGGACTGCGCGGTACCGCGAACCTCGTCACGAACGGCATGACGCTGCTCGACGTCTCCGAGTATTGGCAATACGTGGTCCGGGGCGCCATCATCCTCGGTGCCGTGCTCCTGAACCAGGTCATCGATGCGGTGAGCCGGTGAGCTTACCCCGCGGCACCTCTTCGGGCCCGCCGCGTCAGAGCCGGTGTGGCGCCAGGCGCTCGTAGAGGGGCCGCGCCGCCTCGGCGAGCGGCTTCAGGGCATCGGGCAGGTCGGCGAAGCCGCGTTCGGGCCGGGGCGGCGAGAAGCCCGTCGAACGCTCGACGCTGTCGTACCAGGACGGGGCCCACACGCCGTCGGTGGCGCGGCGTCCCGCCGGCCAGGACAGCATGGGTTCGGCGAACGGCAGGCCGAGCGCGGTGCAGAGCGCCGAGAGCGTGCGGCGCGGGTCGGCCAGCACGTCGCGCGATTCGACGACCGGCGGCGCCCGCCCGAGACGGTCCGCGACGCGGTCGAAGAGCTCCGCCTGCTGGAGCAGGCCGATGTCCTCCAGCGTCACCTCGGCGCGCTTCTCGACATAGGAGAGCAGCACGGCCTCCGGTGCCCGGATCAGGAAGGCGTTGGCGACGCCGTCGATCCAGTCCCGCCCGAAGGCCGGCAGCATGTGGTGGGTCATGTGCTTCTGGTACCAGGCGGGACGACCGCCCGGCACCGGCCCGGTGACCTCGGCCACCACGGCCCGCCAGTCGCGCGGCTGGGCGGCCAGGATCTCGTCGCGCTGCGGGTGGACCAGACCCGTGGCGTCGAGGTAGGCGGCATAGAAGGGCTCGTCCGAGACCGCGCAATCGGGCCGGTTGCCGAAGGCGCGCATCATGGCGGTCGAGATGTTGCGCGGCCCGGACCACATGGCGATGCGGAGCGGCGCTTCGGGGCTCATCCCCGTCATGCCCGGCCCCCGGCCTCGGCGTCGCGCAGGGCGATGTAATGGTCCCGCAGCCGCCGCGTCACAGGGCCCGAACGGTCCCCGGGGTCGCCGAGCGACGGCAGGGCGCGCCCGTCGACGCTCGACACCGGCGTCAGGCCCGCGAAGGTGCCGGTGACGAAGGCCTCGTCGGCCGCGTAGACGTCGTAGAGCGAGAAGTCGCGCTCGAACACCGGCATGCCGGCCGAGCGCGCCGCCCTTATGACGGCGTCGCGCGTGATGCCCCGCAGGCAGAAGCCGCCTCCCGAGGTCCAGACCTCGCGGTTGCGCACGATGAAGAAATGCGTCGAGTTGCACGTCGCCACGAAACCGCGGTCGTCGAGCATCAGGGCCTCGTCGGCGCCCGCCGCGGTGGCCTGGATGCAGGCCAGGATGTCGTTGATCTTGGAGTGGGAGTTCAGCTTGGGGTCCTGGTCGGCCGGGCCGGTGCGCCGCACATGGGTGGTGAAGAGCGTGATGCCGCGGCGATACACGTCCGGCTGGGGCTGCTTCCATTCGGGCACGATGACGATTGTGGCGGCGCCGATCGTCAGGCGCGGGTCCTGGTAGGGCGAGCGCTTCTTGCCGCGCGTCACCATCAGGCGGATATGGACACCGTCCTCCATGCCGTTCGCGTCGAGGCACGCGAACAGGCGCGCCACGAGTTCGCAGCGCGACAGGCCGATGTCGATCATCAGCATGCGGGCGCCCTCGAAGAGCCGGTCGAGATGCGCGTCGAGGAAAGCGATGCGGCCCTGAATCAGCCTCAGCCCCTCCCAGACGCCGTCGCCGAGCACGAAGCCGGAATCGAAGACCGACACCATCGCCCGGTCGCGATGCACGAGGTCGCCGTCGACCGAGACCAGTACGTCGTCGTTGCGGGGGTCGCCGACGTAGTCCTGCGTTCCCGTGCTCATGCCCGTGCCGTCTCCCGCTGCGAAGGACGGCAAGGTGGCGGAGGCGTCCGGACTTGTCGAGGGACCCCGGCCGGCCGGCGCAACGCCACGATGCGCTGGGCGCAGGGCAGGTGTGCAGGAGCCATTCCTTAACGACTTGTTGACCGAAACGGTCTAGCTCTGGTCTGACAAATTCCTGCCCACGAGGACACGGCCTTGGCCCTCGCCCCCCGTCCGTCGCACGGCCAGCGCCGCGCGAGCCCCGACGCCGCGCGCGACCTCCTGGTCCCGGCCCGTCCGGCACCCCGGCCCTCCACCCCGCGATCACGCGCCGCGCCGGTCTCGCCCACGGCTCCCGCCGCCAAGCCGGAGCGGACGCTGGTCGGCATCCTGGCGCTCCTGGCCAGCGTGGCGCTGTTTCCGGTCTCGGACATCGCCTCCAAGATGCTGACCGCGACGCTGCCGGGCATCGAGGTCGCCTGGATGCGCTACCTCGTGTTCGTCGTCATGACGGTGCCGCTGCTGCTGCGCGACCGGTCGCTGCTGCGCACGAAGCGCCCCGGCATCCTGGCCGGCCGCGCGGTCGCCAGCGCGGCCTCGACGGCGCTCTTCATCGTGGCCTTCGGCATGATGCCGGTCGCCAACGCCACCGCCATCGGTTTCCTGGCGCCGGTGGTGGTCACCGCCCTCGCGGCGCTCGTGCTGCGCGAGAGAGTGGGCCTGAGGCGCTGGTCGGCGGCGCTGGTCGGGCTCCTCGGCGTGCTGGTCATCGTGCAGCCGGGCGGCGGCTCCTTCACGCCCGCGAGCCTCGTCCCGCTGCTCGGCAGCATCGCGTCGGCCAGCGCCGTCATCGGCACGCGGCTCGTCCGGGACGAGCGGCCCGAGACCACCATGCTCTACCAGGCGGTCGTGGGCTTCGTGGTCGTGACCGCCCTCGCCGCCTTCGACGTCCACTGGCCGACCTGGAACGAGGTCGCGATCGGCTGCATCGGCGGGTTCTTCGCCACCCTGGCGAGCCTGATGCAGGTCTTCGCCTACCGCCACGCCCCGGCGTCGCTCCTCTCGCCCTTCACCTACACGCAGCTCCTGTGGGCCGCCGGCCTCGGCTTCATGGCTTTCGGCACCGTGCCGGGCCCGTCCATGCTGGCCGGCGCCGCCATCATCACGGCGAGCGGCATCTACACGGCCTGGCGCGAGACCGTGCGGGCCGCCGGGACCTGAACGGGCGGCGCCCAAAAAAGCCCCGGGCGACCCTTCCCAAATCCGCCCGCCCTGGGGCATGGTGCCGCCACCAGCGACCGACAAGCCCCGGGCCCGACGATGAGAAAAGTCTACGAGGATGCCCATGCCGCCCTGGCCGGGCTGGTGAAGGACGGCATGACCATCCTGGCGGGAGGCTTCGGGCTCTGCGGCATCCCCGCGGCCCTGATCGGGGCGCTGCGCGACACCGGCGCCATGGGGCTCACCTGCGTGTCGAACAACGCCGGCATCGACGGCGAGGGCCTCGGCCTGCTGCTCGAGAGCGGGCAGATCGCCAAGATGATCTCGTCCTACGTGGGCGAGAACAAGCTCTTCGCCCAGCAATTCCTGGCCGGCAAGCTCGAGGTGGAGTTCACCCCGCAGGGGACGCTGGCGGAACGCTGCCGCGCGGGCGGCGCCGGCATCCCGGCCTTCTTCACCAAGACGGGTGTCGGCACGCAGGTCGCCGAGGGCAAGGAGGAGCGCGAGTTCGACGGCGAGCGCTACATCATGGAACGCGGCATCGTCGGCGACATCGCCCTCGTCCATGCCTGGAAGGGCGATACGGAGGGCAACCTCGTCTTCCGCAAGACCGCGCGCAACTTCAACCCCATGATGGCCACCGCCGCCCGGATCACCATCGCCGAGGTCGAGCATCTCGTGCAGCCGGGCGAACTCGATCCCGACACCATCGTCACGCCCGGCATCTACGTGAAGCGCATCGTCCACGTGCCCGATCCGGACAAGAAGATCGAGCAGCGGACGACGCGCAAGCGTGCGGCCGCCGCGGCACAGGAGCTCTGACATGGCCTGGGACCGGAACCAGATGGCCGAACGCGCCGCCCGCGAGTTGCGCGACGGCTTCTACGTCAACCTCGGCATCGGGATCCCGACGCTGGTGTCGAACTACATCCCGGAGGGCATGAGCGTTCAGCTCCAGAGCGAGAACGGCATGCTGGGCATGGGCCCCTTCCCCTACGAGGGCGAGGAGGATGCCGACCTGATCAACGCCGGCAAGCAGACCGTGACGGCCCTGCCGACGACGAGCTTCTTCTCCTCCGCCGACAGTTTCGCCATGATCCGCGGCGGCCACATCGACCTGTCGATCCTGGGCGCCATGCAGGTGGCCGAGACGGGCGACCTCGCCAACTGGATGATCCCCGGCAAGATGGTGAAGGGCATGGGGGGCGCCATGGACCTCGTGGCCGGCGTCAAGAAGGTCGTCGTGCTGATGGAGCACACGGCCAAATCCAAGACGGGCGGCGAGGAACCCAAGCTGCTGCGCGCCTGCACGCTGCCGCTCACGGGTTCGGGCGTCGTCGACATGGTGATCACCGACCTCGGGGTCTTCACGGTGGACCGGCACGGGGGCGGCATGGTGCTGATCGAACTCGCGCCCGGCGTCGGGCTCGACGACATCGCCGCCAAGACCGAGGCGCATTACGCCGTGGCGCCGGCGCTGACGGGCGAAGCCGCGACCGCCTGACGTCGCCCCGACGTCGCCCCCGGCGCGCATCACGCCGTTCCGGGCGTGGACGGCACCGCGGCGGCGCTTGACGTCCCCCCGGGCCGCTCCCACCTTTGGCGTCAACGCGTCGCGGCCTTCCAGCCCGCGACCGGCAAGGGGTTTACGCAATGGCAGACGCCGGTTCCTCTACCGTCAAAGTGACCGACCAGAGCTTCGAGCAGGACGTGCTCCAGTCTTCCGAGCCGGTCGTGGTCGACTTCTGGGCCGAATGGTGCGGCCCCTGCCGCATGATCGCACCGGCCCTCGAGGAGATCGCCAAGGACATGCACGGCAAGGTCAAGGTCGTGAAGTTCAACATCGACGAGAATCCGGGCATCCCCGGCAAGCTCGGCATCCAGTCCATCCCGACCCTGCTGCTGTTCAAGGACGGCCAGGTGGCGGCCAAGATGGTCGGCGCCAAGCCCAAGGGCCAGCTGCAGCAGTGGATCAACGGCGCGATCTAAGCGTCGCTTCCTGTTGAAGAAAGCAAGTGCCCGGCCTCGTGCCGGGCATTGTCGTATCCGGACACCGGATGACGCGAAGCGGGGAGAAACCGAGGTACGGAGTCAGGCGGCGTGCCGCAGGCTCACCCGTCGATCATGCAACCGAAGCATACCTTTGTTGCGGTGCAGTACTTTGCTGCGCTGCAACGGCTGCGATAGGCTCGAAGGGTCGAGACAAGAAACGATCCTTCCCACCTTCACGGAGACGAGCCATGTCGTCCAATGCCACGCCCCGCCCCGCCCGCGAGGGCCTCACGTCGCGGATGATCCGCCTGTGGATCGAGCACTACGAGCGGGTGCTGGGCTTCCATCCCCATCAGGACTGAGGCCTGTCTCCACGCCGGGTGACGCGTCCTGCGGGCCGGCGTCCTCGGTCGACCGCCGCGCATCGGAGGCTTCGGCCAGCAACGCCACGATGAGGTCGGACTGCGAGACGATGCCGGCCAGCCGGCCGTCCGGCTCGACCACGGGCAAGTGGTGCAGGCCCGTGCGGGCCATGAGCCGGACCACGTCGGCCAGCGGCGTGTCCGGCCCGACCGTGACGACGGGCGACGTCATGATGTCCTCGACGGCACCGTGCGGCGCCGACCCCCGCAGCAGCGTCAGCCGCAGCCTGCGCCCGAGGCCGAGCCGGGGGCCCTGCCCGTCCCACGAGGACTTGTCGAGCAGGTCCGTCTGCGTCACGAGCCCGAGGATGCGGGCCCGCTCGTCGGTCACGGGCAGCACCTTGATGTGGTGGCTCCGGAGAAGGTCCAGCGCCTCGCGCAGCGGCGCCCCCGGGGCGACCGCGATGACGTCGCGCGACATGACGGCGGCGCAGGTCGCCTGGCCCGAGCGGCGCCGGTAGGAGCGGATCTCGGCCTCGCGCAGGATGGTCTCGAGATCGTCCCGGTCGACGTCGAGCAGTTGATCGTAATCCTGCAGGACCGCGTCGAGGTCCGCCGAACTGAAGCCGATCCGCGCCGGCGGAGAGTCTCCCCGGGTCTGATCGCCGAGCGAGGCCAGGGGCCGGTGCGGGTAGTTCCGGCCGGCGAGACCGTTGAACAGCAGCGCGATGGCCAGCAGGACGAGGCTGTTGGCCCCGACCGGCCAGAGCACGAAGCCGTAGCCGAGGTCCGTCACGGCACGCCCGCCGAGCACGGCCGTCAGCGCCACCGCGCCGCTCGGGGGGTGGATGCAGCGGCAGCTCATCATCAGCCCGACCGCGACCGCGACCGCCACGGCGGCGGCGGCGAAGGGGTTGGGGATCGCCAGCGCGGCCGTGACGCCCACCAGGGCCGCGATCGCGTTGCCGCCGATCAGCGACCAGGGCTGCGCCAGGGGGCTCGACGGGACGGCGAAGAGCAGCACCGCCGAGGCCCCCATGGGGGCGATGAGAACCGGCAGCGCGGCCCGGTCGCCGACGGCGAGCTTGCAGACGAGGCCCGTCGCCAGGATGCCGGCCAGCGCCCCCACGGCGGACCGGACCCGTTCCCTGAGGCTGACGGGTGCCGTCCGGGGCACCCAGGCGTGGAAGTACGACGTCATTCGGGCATCTCGCGACCGTATCGATGGCGGCGAGACCTTTGTGGGAAGCCGGGTGTCGCCGCAAGGGCCGTCACGATGCGGCAGCCCGGGCGCCGCTGGTCGAGGCGGCGCCCGGGGAAGCCTTTCGAGCTTCGTGCTCCACCCCCGTCGGATCGCCCGCGTTGAGGGGACCGAGGGCGCCGCGCGTGCCCGCGGGTGCTCACCCAAGCGAAAGGTGCGTCATGGCAACGGAAGCCGGAGGGCAGGGCGACAGGATCTCGCGCTGGCGCGGCGTCGTCCTCAAGGCGGCACAGGTCCTGTGCGAATGCGACGGCCGCGCCTGGGAGGACCTGGCGCCGTGGGAACAGGATCGCTACGCGCGGATCGCGGCCCTGGTCGAGGACGCGATCGACCGGATGCGGAATGCGACCGGACCGGCCGGCGCGGTCAACTGACGGCGGGCCGCGGCCCGGGCCGGTGCGGCCGTCGCGGCGGCCGGGCGGCGGCGAGCAGCAGCAGCGTGCCGGCCGCGACACCCGCCACGATCACGACCGGCCGGAGGCCCGTGCGCTGCGACAGGCGCTGCACCGCGTCCTCGCCCGCGCCGGCGGCATCGATCGCGATCGGCAGCACCACTTGGTCGAGGAAGCGCTTGGCGGCGGAGGGGCCCGAAGGCTTCTCCAGAAGGTAGGCATCGTCGACCATCGTGTCTCCTCGTGGGCTCGCGGGATCCGGCGGCCCGATGCGCGTCACGCTATCCGCAGGCGTGGACCGGCCGGCACCGTCCCGGCCGCGGCGGCACCCGCCGTCATGGGCGGGCTTGGGGGAGGCCGGCGCCGCGGGGCGCGCCCGCGACGCCTTGGGCCGGCTCGGCCTCCATGGCGGGCACGAGGACGCGCCCGCTCTCCCGGTGAACCGTCACCGGGATGGATTTCGCGGCCGGCGTCATGCTGCCTTCGGCGACGTGCCAGAGCGGCAGCAGCACGTTGCATTCCGGGTAGTAGCCGCCGAGGCACCCGGTCGGGATGTCGTAGGCCACCACCAGCAGGCCCGGGCAGGCGCGCGCGATGCCGTCCTTGGCGACGGTCCGCAGCGTCACCGCCTCGCCGACCGCGAGCCCGAGCCGGTCGATGTCGGCCCGGTTCATCAGCACGACGCGGCGCGTCCCATGGATGCCCCGGAACCGGTCGTCGTAGCCGTAGACCGTGGTGTTGAACTGGTCGTTGCTGCGCAGCGTCATCAGGCGGAACGTGTCGTGCCCGTCGCCGGGCATGTCGGCGTCCTCGTCGAGACCCTCTGGCGTCACGAAATTCGCCTTGGCGGTCTCGGTCTTCCAGTCGCGCCCGCGGGCCGGCAAAGGGCGCTGGAACCCGCCCGGCTCCCACATGCGCCGCTCGTAATCGTGGAAGATCTCGGGATAGGTCTCGGCGATGGCGGTGCGGATCTCGGCGTAATCCGCCGCCCAGCGGTCCCAGGGCACCTTCGGGTTCGGATCGAGCGTCGCCTTGGCGATCTCGCACACCAGCCGGGGTTCGCTGATGAGGAAGGGCGAGGCGGGCGCCCGCACGCCCCTGTTGCCGTGGATGCAGCCCGACGTGTCCTCCATGGACAGGGCCTGCGACTGGGCGCCCGCGCCGCGGTCGACCTCGATGCGGCTCGCGACGGGCAGGATGAAGCTGATCTCGCCGTGGACGAGCTGGCTCCTGTTCAGCCGGGTCGCGATGTTGACGGTGAGGCGCAGCCTGCGCCAGGCCGGCTCCATGCGGCCGTGGTCCGGGATCGCGCGCACGAAGTTGCCGCCCAGCATCACGAAGGCCTTCACCTTGCCGGCCAGCACGGCCTCGCAGGCCTCGACCGTATCGTAGCCCTTCTCGCGCGGCGGCTCGAACCCGTATTGCCCGGCGAGCCGGTCGAGCGGGACGAGCTGCGGCTTCTCGGTGATGCCGACGGTGCGCTGCCCCTGGACGTTGGAATGGCCGCGAACCGGGCAGATGCCGCCCCCGTCGCGGCCGATGTTGCCGCGCATCAGGAGCAGGTTGACGAGCAGGCGCACGGTCTCGACGCCGGCCCGGTGCTGCGTCAGCCCCATGCCGTAGACGGCGATCGTGGCCTTGGCGGCGGCATAGGTGGCGGCGGTGGCTTCGAGCGCGGCGCGCCCGAGCCCCGAGCGGCGCTCGATCCCATCCCATGTCTGGGCGCGCAGCCAGGCGACGAAATCCGCGAACCCGTGGGTGTGCTCGGCGATGAACGCCTGGTCGAGCACCGAGGCGCGCCCGGCCTCCGTCTCGGCGTCGTCGAGTTCGATCAGGGCCTTGCAGATGCCCGTCAGGGCCGCGAGGTCGCCGCCGGTCTTGACCTGGTGGTAGCGCGAGCTGATCCGCGTCTCCTGGCCGGACAGCATCTCGCCGACCGACTGGGGATTGGTGAAGCGCTCGAGCCCCCGTTCGCGCAGCGGGTTGAAGGTGATGATCGGCACGCCGCGCCGGCTCGCGGCCTGCAGCGGGTGGAGCATGCGCGGCGAGTTGCTGCCGGGGTTCTGGCCGAAGAACAGGATGCAATCGGTCTTGGCGAAGTCGTCCAGCGCGATCGTGCCGACGGGTTGCCCGATGCTCGCGGGCAGCGCCACCGAGGTCGTCTCGTGGCACATGTTGGAGCTGTCGGGCAGGTTGTTGTTGCCGTAGAGACGCGCGAAGAGCCCATAGAGGTAGCTGGTCTCGTTGGCGGTGCGGCCCGAGCTGTAGAACACCGCGCTGTTGCGGTCCGGCAGCGCGCGCAGCTCGCGGCCGATCTCCGCGATGGCGTCGCCCCAGGACACCGGGCGGTATCGATCGGTCGCGGCGTCGTAGCGCAAGGGGTGGGTGAGGCGGCCGGTCTGTTCGAGGTGGTAGTCGTCCCAGCCGAGCAGTTCGGTCACGGTATGCTCGGCGAAGAACTCCGGCGTGCATCGGCGGGTCGTGATGTCCCAGGCGGTCGCCTTCGCGCCGTTCTCGCAGAACTCGAAGGGGAGCGGCTTGGCGGGCTTGATCCAGGCGCAACTGACGCACTGGAACCCGTCCACCTTGTTCTGGCGCGTCAGCGCCAGCGCGCCGCTGAGCGGGACGCCCTCTCGGCCGAGGATCTCGGTCACCGACCGCGCCGACCCCCAGCCGCCCGCAGGTGCCTCGTAGGGCGTATAGTCGGGCTGATCCTGGGCCATGAAACGCTCCGGTGTGCAAGGCTCCAATCGGTCCGATCAGAGCCTTGTTGCCCGACAACCCGGCGGCCCCACCTTTCTGTTCCGCCCCGGCGCGGGTCCAGGGGTCGCCGCCGCGGGGCGGCCGGGCCTCACCGGCGGCCGAGCGTGATGGTCGAGTCCGGCAGGAGCGAGAAGACGATCCCGCTCCGGCGCAGCGCCGCGAGGGCGGCGCGGGCACTGCCGCGGCGCGGCCCGTCGATGCTCTCCTCGAGACGGCGCACGGTCGACAGCGACAGGCCGCTCGCGATCGCGAGTTCGGCCATGGACCAGTCGAGCAGCGCCCGGCCGGCGCGGATATGCCGGCTCTCGATCCGGTGGTCGAACAGGGCGGACAGGTCGGCCGGCATCGACATGGTGATGTGGAGCGGCGCGGCATAGTTGCTCCAGCTCTCGATCCGCCCCTCGCTGTCGCGCCGCGGCACCATGATCATGCGGTATCGGACGACCTCCCCGCTGGCGAGGATGAGGTTGGGCAGGGTATGGACGATCTGACCGGTGAGGTAGAGGTGCCGACCGAGCTCCTTCCAGCGCTGCCGCTCCTCCTTCACCACGGGCCGCGTCGGCTCCTCGACGAGCTCGGCCTTGGGCAGGCCGACCAGTCTGACGAACTCGTCCGAGAAGTCGCGGAACGGGTAGCACGCCGTCGTCGAGGTGAAGACGCCCAGCGTCTCGAACAAGGTTCGGCTCCGGCGGCGATGGGCGGCCTGGGCCCGGGCCACCACTTCGCGGTCCGTCACGTCGATCAGCACGCCGGTGATGCGCAACGCCCGCCCCGCGGGCGAGAACTGCGTCTCGCACCGGCTCAAGACGGCCCGGGTCGTCCCATCGGGCCGGACGATGCGGAAGCTCTGCTCTTCCCGCATGCCGACTTCCATCACCTCGGCCGCGGCGAAGACGTCGGGCCGGTCCTCGGGATGGATGCAGCTGTGCAGCAACCCGAAATCCGGCCCGGTCTCGGGACGAAAGCCCAGAAGACGATAGAGCCCGGGAGACCAGATCTGCTCGCCGGTCTCGAAAGACCAGCTCCAAGATCCGGTCAGACCGATTCCTTCCAGCAACCGTAGAGCCTCGTGCGAAAAAGCCGTCGACGACATCACCGTTCCGACCTGAGCACAGAGATTAAGACGTCCACATACTATACCAGCGTGTCGCGTGTGTCAGGTGGCGTCGCCGAGGCGTGCGGCTTCCTGGTAAACCTCGGTTCCGTCGATTTCGCCGGCGGGCGCGTCTTTACAATCACCCTTCCCCGCAAGTGTCGCCCGGTCGATCCGGCCCCGCCGTTCGTGGCGAGGCTGGAGTTCAGCCTCGCTTCGGCCGCACGGGCCCGTCACGGGCGCGGCGCCGGGGGGCGCAGGCAGGTTCCCGTATAGCTCCTCGCGCCGTTCGGCACCCAGGCGCCTCCGGCGTCGTGACAGCGGTCGATGGCGGCGTGGTAGCTCGCGTCCGCCTGCCGGAAGACGGCGAGCATCGTGCCCCCCACCAGGGCCGCGATGGCGACCAGCGCCCCGAGTGCTATCCCTCTCATGCCCGCTCCCCGCCGGCCCGGATCTTGTATCGCGTTTCGCCCGGGCGGAGCCCGTCGCGATCGGAGTCTTCATGACGCTTCTGAGCAGCACCTACGGCAAGGGCCGCGTCCGCGTGATGCGCCTGTCGGGCGAGGGCGAGCACCGGGAGGTGCGCGAACTCGCGGTCCGGGCCATGCTGACGGGCGACATCGGCCCCGCCTTCACGGACGCGGACAATTCCACCACGGTCTCGACCGACACGGTGAAGAACGTCGTGAACATCGTGGCCCGCGACAATCTCGACGCCGGCGCCGAGCGCTTCTGCCGCGCCGTGGCGGAGCGCCTGCTCGCCCGCTACGCCGGCCTTCGGAGCGCCACCGTCTCGGCGCGCGAGACGCGCTGGGACCGGCTCGCGGTGGACGGCGCGCCCCACCCCCATACGTTCACGCAGAACGGCAACGGCGTCGGCACCGCCGAAGTGGTGCTCGACCGGTCGGGCGGCCAGGTGTCCTCCGGCGTCTCGGGCTTCACCGTCCTCAAGGCCACGGGATCGGGCTGGGCCGGTTACGTCAAGGACCCCTACACGACGATCCGCGAGACGCAGGATCGCATCGCCGCCACCGCCATGGAGGCGACCTGGCGTTGGGACCGCGACCCGGCCGATTTCGCCGCCGCCAACACGCGGGTGATCGACGCGATGCTGGCGGTCTTCGCCACGACCTATTCCCACAGCCTGCAGGACAGCCTCTATCGCATGGGGAGGGCCGCGCTGGCGGCCGTGCCCGACATCTCGACGATCAGCCTCGCCTGCCCCAACAAGCACTACCTGCCGATCGACCTCGGCCCCTTCGGCCTGAGCGCCGACAACCGCGTCTTCACCGCGACCGACGAGCCGCACGGCCAGATCGAATGCACGGTCGGGCGCTGAGGCCGGCCGGCCCCGATCGCAGCGGAGCGCGGACCCGCCGCCCGATCACACCCCGCCGTACATGCGGCCGGGGTTCATCACCCGGTCCGGGTCGAAGCTCGCCTTGATGCGCGCCGTCACGGCCGCGAGCGCCGCGACCGGTGGTTCGAACACCGCGACGGCGGCCCGCACGGCGTCGGGCGCGCGCATCAGCGTCGCGTGGCCGCCGGTCTCGGCGAGGGCGGCGCGGAGCGCCGCCGCGCCGGCATCGCCCGTCGGCGCGGTCGCGACCCAGAGCAGCCCCCCGCCCCAATCATAGGCATGGCGCAGGGCGATCCCCCCGAGGCGGGCCGCGAGCGCCGGCCCGCGCGTCGGCGCGACCGAGACACGCCACACCGCGGCTTCCGGCGGCGCGCCGAGGGCCATGCCGTCCCGCAGGTCGTCCCAGAGCCTGGCCGCCGCGCCGGCCTCGAGCCGTTCCGCCACGCCGAACTCGGCCAGCAGCGCGGCGAGGCGCGTCGCGCGGTCCTCGAGCGAGGTCGCGAACCCTTCGAGGCGCAGCAGGGTCAGCGGGGCCCGCCCCTCCTCGCCCGGCAGGTGGGCGGCGCCCGTCATCTCGAAGGGCGTCCCGATCGCCCGGGTCAGGGCCGCGATGCCGCGCGCGTCGTCGAGGCCGCGCAGCGCCAGCGTCACGACGGCCTCGGGCCGCGGCACGACCTTGAACGTCACCTCGGTGAGGAAGCCGAGCGTGCCATGGGCACCGCATTGCAGCTTCACGAGGTCGAGCCCCGTGACGTTCTTCATGACCCGGCCGCCGGACTTCACCGGCTCGCCGATGCCGTTGACGAAGCGCACCCCGATGAGGTGGTCCCGGACGGCGCCGGCGGCGAAGCGGCGCGATCCCGAGGCACCCGTCGCGACGAGGCCGCCGGCCGTGGGCTCGCCCGAAGTACCGTAGAGGCGCCGGTGATCGACGGGTTCGACCGGCAGCATCTGGCCCCTGGCCGCCAGGGTCTCCTCCAGCACCCGCACCGGCGTGCCGGCCCGCGCCCCGATGACGAGTTCGGAGGGCTCGTAGAGCGTGATGCCGGTGAGCCCGGCCGACGACAGGACATCGGTCGTGTTGGACGGCCGGCCGAACCCCGCCCGCGTGCCGCCCCCGCGCAGCGTCAGGGGGCGGCCGGCGGCGCGTGCTTCGGCCACGACGGCGCAGGCCTCGGCCTCGGTGGCGGGCGTATGGAGCCCCGCGACGGTCGTCACTCGGCGGCCTGCGGCAGCGGCCCGGCGGGCACGCGCCCCTCGAGCGGGAACACCTTGGCGGGGTTGAGCAGCCAGGCGGGATCGAAGGCGGCGCGCACCCGCATCTGCTGGTCGAGGTCCGCCGTGTCGAACTGGCAGGTCATGAGGTCGCGCTTCTCGATGCCGACGCCGTGCTCGCCGGTGAGGCAGCCGCCGACCTCGACGCAGAGCCGCAGGATGTCGTTGCCGGCCTCCTCGGCCTTCTCCTGCTCGACGGGATCGTTGATGTTGTAGAGCACGAGCGGATGCAGGTTGCCGTCGCCGGCGTGGAACACGTTGGCGGCCTTGAGGCCGTAATGGTCGGTGATCTGGCGGATGCGGCGCAGCACCTCGGGCAGCCGCCCCGTTGGGATCGTGCCGTCCATGCAGATGTAGTCGGCCACCCGGCCCGTGGCGCCGAAGGCCGATTTGCGCCCCTTCCAGATCGCCGCCGTCTCGGCCGCCGACCGGCTCTCCTTGATGGTCTTGACGCCGTGCTGGCGCGCGATGGCGATGATCTTGCGCAGTTGCTCGGTCATCTCGGCCACCGAGCCCTCGACCTCGATGATCAGCATGGCCTCGACGTCGAGCGGGTAGCCCGCATGGGCGAAGGCCTCGCAGATCTCGATCGCCACCTTGTCCATGTATTCCATCGCGACCGGCACGATGCCGGCTCCGATGATGGCCGAGACGGTGTCGCCGGCCTCCTCCACGCTGTCGAAGCCGAACAGCACGGGCTGCGCGCCCTCGGCGGCGCGCAGGATCCGCACCGTGGCCTCCGTCACGATGCCGAGCTGGCCCTCCGAGCCCACCACGAGGCCGAGGAGGTCGAGGCCGGCCGGGTCCATGGGCTGGCCGCCGATCTCCACCACGGTGCCGTCGACCATCACCATGGTGACGCCGAGCACGTTGTTGGTGGTGACGCCGTATTTGAGGCAATGCGCCCCGCCCGAGTTCATCGCGATGTTGCCCGCGATGGTGCAGGCCAGCTGCGAGGACGGATCGGGCGCGTAGAAATAGCCGGCGCCCGAGACGGCGCCCGTGATGGCGAGGTTGGTGACGCCGGCCTCGACCCGCGCGGTGCGGTTGTCGTAGTCGATGGCGAGGACGCGGTTGAGCTTGCCGACGCCGACCACGACGGCATCGGGCTGCGGGATGGCACCGCCGCAGAGCGACGTGCCGGCGCCGCGCGGCACGACCTTGACGCCCGCGCCGTGCAGGAAGCGCATCACGGCCGCGACCTCCTCGGTCGAGCGCGGCAGCACCACGGCGAGCGGCACCTGGCGGTAGGCGGTGAGCCCGTCCGTCTCGAAGGCGCGCCGCTCGTCCTCGCTGGTGACGAGGCATTCGGCCGGCAGGAGCGCGGCGAGGCCGGCCAGGATCTCGGGGCGACGCGCCAGGATCGAGGGATCGGGAGGTGGGAAGGCGATGGCCGACATGGGTGTCCTCCCGGGAACGATGGTGCTTCGGGCCATTATAGGTGCGGGACCGGGCGTTGTGAACGGCGGCGCAGCCCGTCGCTCCGCGGCGGCACCGATCGTCCCGCCCTGCCGCCCGCCGGTCACGCCGACGAGGTCCTCCGGACGGGCGGGCTCAACCCCACAGATCGATCCCCAAGCGGTTCAGCTCGGCTCCTCGTCGGCGCACGGCGAGGTAGATCGCGTCGCAGGCGGGGTTCGCGGCGCGCGCCATGGCCGAGGGCTCGGCACCGAACATGTCGATGACGCGACTGAAGCGGTCGCGAAGCATCCCGGCCTCGATTGCAGGCTGGCCAGACTTCGCTCGAGGATCGCCTCCTCGTTGCGGACCCTGACGACGAACGAGACTCCGTCCTGATGCTACCCCTCCTCGTGGGTGCGCTTGTCGTTCGGGATCGGCAGGCGTCTTGCGCCGGCTCCATCGAGGCGAGCGGCTGTCGGATGGGATTTGGAGAGCCAATCGAGCTCGCGCCGCCCTTCGTTGGGTTCGTACCAGCCCGCCCCGTGAAACACGTTGGCGACGCTGTCGAAATACTCGTCGTACATGTCGCCGACCTTCTCCAGGGAAAGTTCTCGGCCGCCCAGGCGCGACAGTCCTGCGGCCGGATAGTGCCGATGTTGCGGGCCGCCCAGGTGAAGTGTTCGAAGGTGCGGCAGCGATAGCCGGTCAGGCCGTGGATATTGTATTCGGTGAACGCACCCCAGTCGGGCGTGATGACGGGCGTGCCCGAGAGCATGGCCTCGACGTGGACGCCGCAGAACGGCTCGAGGAAGAGCGAGGGGCACAGGACCGCGGCGGCGCCCGCCAGGAGTGTCCGGCGGCGCTCCAGGCCGACCGCCCCGACCGCTTCGACGTAGTCGCCCAGGGGCCTCGTCGTCCGCCCGCTGATGCCCTCCAGGTTTCCCGGGCCCGCCACCACGAGCCGGCGCCCCGTGGCTTCGGCGATCTGGACGGCGACGTGGACCCCCTTGCCGCTGTAGACGCGGCCGAGAAACAGCAAGTAGTCCTCCTTGGTCTCGCGATAGTCGAAATCGGCGAGATCGAAGTAGTTGGGGATGACGGCATCGTACCACCACGCATTGCTGGTCGTGAGCACGGCGTTGAGGCCGAGGTACGCGTGCAGCATGGCATAGGATTCGAAGACCTTGAACGGGGCGAAGTGCCCGGCGCCGTAGCCGATCCCCGGCTCGCAGACGATCATGTCGCCATGCGCGTCGGCGACGGGCTTGTGGCCGAGGCCGAAGGGGCAGAGCAGGAAGTCGCCCCGCCGTTTGCGCCGATGGAGTTCGCCGATCGTGTTGGCGTGGAAGGTGCGATAGGCGTGATCGTCGGTCGCGAAGGCCGGGAAACCCTTCACGCGCCAGTCGTGGTCGCCGTAGGCGACGTCGAGATCGGCCCGCGTCACGGTCGTGACGTGCTCGTCGGCGTTCACGACCGAATCCTCGTGACCGTAGTGGATCACCGTATGACCGCGCCGTTTCAGCAGGTCGCACAGCCGCACGACCTTCTGGGTGAAGGCGCAGACCGTGTAGTCCCGGATGGAGATGGTATGCGGCACGCCGAGGATGTGGAAACGGTGCCTGGACCTCATCGTCTCGTCCCTCTCCTCGGCCGACAGGCGCGGCGCGCGTTGCGGCCGGCATCGTCGCGCGTTCTTGGCCATGAAGACAACCGCAGGCCGATCAGCTCTTCGCGCCGGCCGAAGCGTGAGCCAGTCCTCTTCGAAGGGGCGAGCGGCGGCCCGGAGGCGGTCACGGCGCAGGCTCGGGCGAAGCGGCCCGTCGCAGCGTGAGGACCGGGGGCTCCGTCGAACGGATCGCAAACCCGAGGTGTCCGTAGAGTCGGATCGCGCCTCGTTATGGGCCATCACGGCGAGGCGCGGGGGTCGGCGGGCGGCCTGCGCTTCGGCGATGACCGCTCGGAGCAGACGCGTACCGAGACCCTGCCCGCGCCACGCCGACAGGAACACGATATCGACGATCCTCCGGGCCTCGGCGCCCTCGTCGAGGACAATGCGGCCGACCGGCTTCCCATCGCTCTCGAGGATCTCGCGGCGGGCCCTCGTCCCATCTGCTCTCCGGCTCGCCTCCCGTCCCGCGAACTGCTGGCGGACGAGCGGCTCGGCCAGAACGGGATCGAGACTCCGCAGGCTCTCAAGCGGGTGGCGGGCGTCGCGAAACAGGGCGAAGAGGAAGGCCGCATCGTCCGAAGTCTCGGGCCGGCGGGCGAGCGGCGGCCCCATGGTCAGGTGCCCCGCGCTGCGGCGAGCGCCGCCATCACGGGTCCCGCCACCGCATCTGCAATGGCGTGGACGGCCGCCGCCCCCGCGCGGTTCGGATCGGCCGCGGCGCCGACCGGCTCGGCCGGGCTCTTGGCATGGTGTCGGGCGACCACCTGCATCAGGGCGACCGCCTCCGCGCCCGCCGCCAGCGGCGACACCGCCGTCGCGCCGAGCAGCTACGTCCTCGTCACCCACCTGCCCTCGGCCGCCACCGGCTACGCCGCCACCCAGGATGTCTACGACCCGGCGACCGGCGCCCAGACCGGCACCAATGACCTCCGGCGCGACGGCTCGCTCGCCTATGCCAGCACCGTCGCGACGAATGACGACGGCACGACCAGCTACACCTATTCGAGCGGGAACTACTTCGACAGCAAGCCCTTCTACGCCTTCACCGACACCTACGATCCCGGCGGCAGGATGGTGACCCATCAGGAGTTCAACAACGACGGCACCACCACCATCGACGTGCGGGCCGGACACCAGACCGTGGCGTCGCAATATCGCGACACGTTCAACGCGGAGGGCCAGCCCGGCACCACCTTCGTGTTCACGCCCGGCTACGGGCAGGACGTGGTCAACGGCTTCCTGGCCAGAGGCTCCGACCACGACATCCTGAGCCTGCCCTCGGCGGACTTCGCCTCGCTCGCCGACGTGCTGGCCCATACGCAGACCACCAGCGCCGGCGCGCTGATCACCGACCCGACGTCCGGCGATACGATCGAGATCGCCGGCGTGTCGAAGGCGGCCCTCGTCGCCAACCGGCACACCGACTTCCAGCTCACCGGTTGACCCTGCGGGCGGACCGCGTTCGTCCCCTCCGGACCCACCGGACGCGCTCCCGCCACCCTTCGACGCGGCGCCCAGGATCGGCGCGCGACGGGTGACGCCGGGCGCCGCGGCCCGGCAGGGGCGGCGCGCCGCCGGCCGAAAGCGGTTGTCGCCCCCTGCCCCGGGGCCTATACCCGGGCGATGCTGCCGGGCGCGAGATCCGGGGCTGGACCTGGGCCACACTGCCAGTACGGGCGAGATGACGGACCTCTATCACCACACGCTCTGCCCTCACTCCCGCTTCGTCCGCCTCGTCCTCGGCGAGATGGGCGTCGAACCCGCCCTGATCGAGGAGCGCGTCTTCGACCGCCGCCGCGAATTCCTGATGATGAACCCCGCCGGCACCACGCCCGTGATGGTCGAGGCTGCGGCGGGTGCGGTCCCCGGCGCGGGGCCGATCGCCGAATATCTCGACGAGACGCGCGGCCTCGGCCTCGGCGACCGGCGCCTCCTGCCGGAGGACCCCGCCGGGCGCATCGAGGTCCGGCGGCTGCTCGACTGGTTCAACGGCAAGTTCTTCGCCGAAGTGTCGGACCACCTCATCACCGAGAAGGTCTACAAGCGTTTCATGACGCAGGAGCAGGGCGGCGGGGCGCCCGACATGGACGCCGTGCGGGTGGCGCGGGCCAACATCCGCTACCACCTGCGCTACATCGGCTTCCTCATCCGCGGGCGCAACTGGCTGGCGGGCGACCGGCTCTCCTATGCGGACCTCGCCGCCGCCGCCCACCTGTCGAGCATCGATTTTCTGGGCGACGTGCCATGGGCGGAGGACGAGACGGCGAAGACCTGGTACGCCCGCGTGAAGTCGCGGCCGTCGTTCCGCGCCCTCCTGGCCGACCGGGTGCCGGGCATCGTGCCGAGCCCCGTCTACACGGACCTCGATTTCTGACCGACGCCGCCGCCCTGAAGCGGCGGATCGTGGCGCGGGCCCGCGCGCTCGGCTTCGACGACTGCCGCGTGGCCGCCCCGGACGCGGTGCCCGAGGCCGGCGCCCGGCTCTCCGCCTGGCTCGCCGAGGGGCACCACGGCACGATGGACTGGATGGCCGAGACGGCGGAGCGCCGGTCGAGCCCGCGGGCGCTCTGGGCCGAGGTCCGGTCCGTGGTGATGCTGGGCTTGAACTACGGCCCCGAGACCGACCCCCGCGCCGTGCTGGCCCGGCGCGACGCCGGCGCGGTCTCGGTCTATGCCCGCCACCGCGACTACCACGACGTCGTCAAGGGCAAGCTCAAGGACCTCGCCGGCTTCATGGCGCGACAGGGCGCCGGGACGGACGTCAAGGTCTTCGTCGACACCGCGCCCGTGATGGAGAAGCCGCTGGCCGAAGCCGCGGGCCTCGGCTGGGCCGGCAAGCACACCAACCTCGTCTCGCGCGACTTCGGCTCCTGGCTGTTCCTCGGCTCGGTGTTCACGACGCTCGACCTGCCGCCCGACGCGCCGGGCCAGGACGCCTGCGGCTCCTGCCGGGCCTGCCTCGACGCCTGCCCGACGGGCGCCTTCCCGGCGCCGCACCGGATCGACGCGCGGCGCTGCATCTCCTACCTCACCATCGAGCACAAGGGACCGATCGCGCCCGAACTGCGGCCGCTCATCGGCAACCGCATCTACGGCTGCGACGATTGCCTCGCGGCCTGCCCCTGGAACAAATTCGCCAAGACCGGCCGCGAGGCGAAACTCCGGGCGCGCGACGACCTCGCGGCGCCGAGCCTCGAGGCGCTGTCGCGGCTCGACGACGCCGCCTTCCGGCGCATGTTCTCGGGCAGCCCGATCAAGCGCATCGGGGTCGAGCGCTTCCTGCGCAACGTCCTCATCGCGATCGGCAATTCGAACGACCCGGCGCTCGCCGGCCGCGCCGTCGCCCTGCTGACCCATCCATCGCCCCTGGTGCGGGGCGCCGCCGTTTGGGCCGGTCGGCGGCTCGTCGGAACCGAAGCGCTGCTGGCCGCGTCACCCGGAGGCCGCGCCGGCGAGACCGACGCCGGCGTCCTCGCCGAATGGGAGTCGCCATGAACCTCTTCGTCTTCGGCATCGGCTACACGGCGGGGCACTACCTGCGTCACCACGCCGGCCATTTCGACGAGGTGGCCGGCACGGTCCGCTCGCGGGAGCGCATCGCGGCCCTCGCGGCCGACCGGGTCCGCGCGCTGCGCTTCGACCCGCCGGACGCCGACCCCGCGATCGACGCCGCCCTCGCGAGGGCCGATGCGCTCTTGGTCTCCGTGCAGCCCGCCGAGGGTGGCGACCCGGTGCTCGACCGTTACGGCGCCGCCATCGCGGAGGCGCCCCGTCTCAAGCGCATCGTCTACCTCTCGACCATCGGCGTCTATGGCGACCACGGCGGCGCCTGGATCGACGAGGATGTCCGCCCCGTGCCGGAGAGCGAGCGCGGGCGCACGCGGCTCACCGTCGAGGACCGGTGGCTGGCGCTCGGCGCGCGCTCCGGCCGGCAGGTGGCGGTGCTGCGCCTCGCCGGCATCTACGGGCCGGGCCGCAACGCCATCGAGGACCTGCGGGACGGCTCCGCCCGGCGCATCGACAAGCCCGGCCAGGTCTTCAACCGCATCCACGTCGACGATATCGGCCGGGCCATCTCGGCGGCTTTGCTGCACGAGGGCGCGGGCGGCGCCTGGAACATCGCCGACGACGAGCCGGCACCGGCGTCCGACGTCGTCGCCTATGCGGCGAAGCTGCTCGGCGTGCCGCCTCCCCCTCCGGTGCCCTTCGCCGAGGCGGAGCTGTCGCCCATGGCGCGGAGCTTCTACGGCGCCAACCGCCGTGTCTCCAACCGCGCCATGAAGGACGATCTCGGCGTGAGGCTGGGGTTCCCGACCTATCGCGACGGCCTCGCCGCGCTGATGCAGCAGGACAGGGCCGGCACGCCGGCCCCGCCTTGAAGACCAGCCGGCGGAGCCGTGAAGAAAAGATGGCCCGCGCCCCCTGACGGGACGCCGAGCCCGCGCCATTTCAACGGGCGGGCGAGCCTTGACCGGGTCGCGACCCGCTTTGCGACGGTGGACCTGCCATGACCCGACCGACCCTGCGCCGCCTGCTGCCGCTGGTCGGCATCCTGGCCTGTCCGCCGCTCTGGCCCGCCCCGGCCGCCGCCTTCACGCCGGCCGAGGCCGCCGCGCCGATGAGCGTGACCCTGGTGCGCAGCGACGCCCCCGATTGCGGGACGGACTGCCCCGAATGGCTGGCGCTGACGGGCGCCATCACGCCGGCGACGCCGGGGTTGCTCGCGGCCGCGCTGGCCCGCATCGGATCACGTCACTTGCCGGTCCTGGTCGACTCGCCCGGCGGCGCCGTCGAAGCCGCGATGGCGATGGGCCGGGCGATCAGGGCCCGCAAGCTCGACGTCGTGGTCGCCGGGACGGCGCTCGGCGACTGCGCGCCGGCGGACCGGGCCTGCGCGGCCCGGCGCCGCGCGGGGGAGCGGCCCGGCTTCGTGGCCGGCGGCATCGCGGTCTGCGCCTCGGCCTGCGCGCTCCTGCTGGCGGCGGGGACGGACCGCGTCGTCGGCGAGAACAGCTTCGTCGGCGTGCACCAGATGTCGGCCAAGCGGACGTTCACGCAGGTGAGGACGCTGTTCCGCGTGTTGCGGCGGCGCGAGGGCGGCCGGCTCGTCGAGGTCAGCCGCACGCCGATCTCGACGCAGACCCTCTCGTCCCGCACCGTCCAGACCCGGGCTCCCGAGACCCTCTATTCCGAGGTGGACCGCTACCTCCTCGGGCTCGGCGTCAAGGACGCCATCATGGCGATGATGCGTTCCGCGCCGCCGACCGGCATCCACTGGATGACGCATGCCGAACTGGCCGAGACGCGCCTGTCGACCGACACCACGGATGCCCGCACGCTCGTCGCCCGCTCCGTCGCGCCCGCGCTCTCGCGCAGCGCGATGGCGCTCGCCAGCGCGTCGCTCGGGCCCGAGTCCCACGCCGTCGGCATCGTCGACTGGCGCGTCGACCGCGCCGCGGTCGGAGGCCCGGCGCTCGTCGGGACCATCGATGTCCCCGAGCCGCACCTTCACGGCACCGTCACGCTGCGGCGCGAGACCGACCCGGGCGCGACGATCGGCTACGCGATGGCGGTCGACTTCGGCCCGCCGACCGCGATCGAGGCGGGCCGGACATGGACCAGCGCGGCGCCCCGCCTGTGCGACGCGACGATCTGCTACCTGCCTTTCACGCCCGCGGCGGCGCGGGACGACGGCCAGGGCCGGCGCGAGTTCGGCGTGATCCCCGCCTGGGGCGACACGCTGCTGGCGGCCCTGCGCAACCGGAGTTGGATCTCGATCGGCCTCTCCGACGCCGAGGGCCGGACCGGCGCCGTGACGCTGTCGCTGCTGCAGGGCGCGCGCGGCGTCATCGCCGAATGGGAGCACCTGTGCTGCGGCCTCGCGGCGCCCGCCGATGCGGCACCGGCCGATCCGGCACCCGCGGCCTCGGCGCCAGCCGCCCGGGCGCGGGTCTCGATCGACGGCGGCGCGGGCGCGCCGCCGCGCACGGGCGAAGCGGACCTGCCCTGGTCGGCCTCGGGTCCGGACGCGCTCCGGGCCACGCTCGCCGTCCCGGCGACCGACGTCGCGCTGTCGCTCGCCGTCTCGGCGGCGGGACCGGGGCGGCTCGCGCTCGACGTCGGCCTGCCGGCCGGAGTGAAGGACTTCGGCCCGGCCCGGGCGATCTCGGTGCCGCCCGTCCGGTCGCCCGGCGGGCCTGTGGCGCTGCTCGCCGCGCCGTCCGGGACGGCGCCGGGCGGCCGCGGCTTCCACGCGGTGCTGACGATGGGCGAGGACGCGCCGGAGGGCGCCGCGCTGGCGCTGTCCCTGGCAGACCAACGCGGGCGCACCATCGCCCTCACCCTGCCGATCGACGGGCCGCTTCGGGTGCTGCTGGGGACGCGGCGCGGCCGGGCGCATCCGGCCACGTGAGACGGCCTCAGCCCCGTTCGCGCAGCACTCCGCGCATCACCTTGCCGGTCGTGGTCATGGGCAGCGCCTCGACGAAGGCCACCTCGCGCGGATATTCGTGGGCCGACAGCTGCAGGCGCACGAAGCCCTTGATGGCGTCGGCCAGCGCGTCCGAGGGCGCCACGCCCTCCCGCAGCACCACGAAGGCCTTGACGATCTCGGTGCGCAGGGCGTCGGGCTTGCCCACGACGGCGGCCGCCGCCACCGCCGGGTGCCGGACGAGGTGCTCCTCGATCTCGACCGGGCCGATGCGGAAGCCCGCCGACGTGATGATGTCGTCGTCCCGGCCCAGAAAGGTCACGTAGCCGTCCCGGTCCATGGTGGCCTGGTCGCCGGTCGTCATCCAGTCGCCCGTGAACTTCGCCGCCGTCGCGGCGGACCGGTTCCAGTAGCCGAGGAACAGGGTCGGGTCGGGCCGCCGCACCGCGATGCCGCCGGGCTCGCCGGGCGCGCAGACCGTCCCGTCCGGGCGCAGCACCGCAACCGCGTGGCCCGGCGTGGCACGACCGATGGTGCCGGGCCGGCCGATGCCGCGGGCGGCCGACGAGCCCAGGACGTAGTTGCATTCCGTCTGGCCGTAGACGTCGTCGACCGGGCAGCCGAGCGCGTTGCGGGCCCAGTCCTGCGTCTCGGTCCCGAGCGCTTCGCCGGCCGCCGTGACGCTGCGGAGCGAGAGGCCCTCGAGGCCCCCGGGCGCGGCCGCGCGCAGCATCCTGAGCGCGGTCGGCGGGATGAAGGCGCGGGTGACGGGATGATCGTGCAGCAGCCGCAGCACGCCCTCGGCGTCGAACCCCTCGCCGCGGCGCGCCACCACCGGCACGCCGTGCCAGAGCGCCGGCAGCGCCGCATTGAGCAGTCCGCCGGCCCAGGCCCAATCGGCCGGCGTCCACATGAGGTCGTCCGGGCGGCCGAAGCCGTCGTGGCTGTAGCGCAGGCCGGGAAGGTGCCCGGCCAGCACGCGATGCCCGTGCAGAGCGCCCTTGGGCTGGCCCGTGGTCCCCGACGTGTAGATCATCAGGGCCGGCGTCTCGGCCGACGTGTCGAGCGGCGCGAAGTCTGCCGTCTCGCGCGCGATGATCTCGTCGAGACCGAGCACGGCGCCGTCGCGCCCGTCCACCGACACGACGGTGCGCAGTTCGGTCGGCGCGGGCCGGATGGCGGCGATCCTGGCGGCGCCCCGGGCATCGGTGACGGCCAGCGTCACGCCCGCGTCGGCGAACCGGTAGGCGAGCGCGTCGGCGCCGAACACCGCCGCGAGCGGCAGCACGATCGCGCCGAGCCGGTAGAGCGCGCAATGCGCCGCCATGGCATCGGCGCCCTGCGGCAGGAACACCGCCACGCGGTCGCCCGGCTCGACGCCGAGGCGGCGGAGCGCCAGGGCGAGCCGGTCCGCCCGCACTTTGAGCGCACCGAAGCTGGTCACCCGCGGCACGGCCCCGTTCAGGTCGACGATCGCGGCCCGGCCCGCGTCGCGCGCGGCCCACCGGTCGAGCACGGCCGTGCCCATGTTGAACCGCTCGGGCACGCCGGTGGTCGCCGTCGGCGCCGGCGCGCGCGCATGTCGCGGTTGGAACAGCATGGCGGTGTCGTCCATATGAAAGCGTCGGGACACTATCATATTGCGTCGCAGCGACGCGAATCGCTGCGATGCACCATCGAGGACGCCGCTCCGATGACCGAGACCGCCTTGCCCTACCGGCCCAATGTCGGCATCGCCCTGTTCAATGCCGCCGGCCTCGTCTTCGCCGGCACGGCCGTCAATGCCGGGCCCGAGGTCGTGACGGCCGACCACCCCTGGCAGATGCCGCAGGGCGGCATCGACCCCGACGAGGACATCGCGGCGGCGGCGCGCCGGGAACTCTGGGAGGAGACCGGCATCGCCGACGTGTCGGTCCTGGCCGTCACCGACGAATGGTGGCCCTATGATTTCCCGCCCTACGGCGGCCGGCCCCACAAGCTCTCGGCCTTCCGGGGGCAGACGCAGCGCTGGGCGGCGCTGCGCTTCGAGGGGGACGAGGCCGCGATCGACCTCACGCACCCGCCGCCGGGCTGCGTGGTGGAGTTCACCTCCTGGGCCTGGGTGCCGCTGGCCTCGCTGCCCGACCGGGTGATGCCGCACAAGCGGGCCAACTACCTCAGGGTGCGCGACGCCTTCGCGCGGTTCGCGGCGCCCTGAGGCGCGTCGGCGCGCGCCGCGGGTTCAGAAGATCACGACGCTGCGGATCGACTTGCCCTCGTGCATGAGGTCGAAGGCGTCGTTGATCTTCTCGAGCGGCATCGTGTGGGTGATCAGGTCGTCGATGTTGATCTTGCCGTCCATGTACCAGTCGACGATCTTCGGCACGTCGGTCCGGCCCCTGGCGCCGCCGAAGGCCGAACCGCGCCACACCCGGCCGGTCACGAGCTGGAACGGGCGCGTCGCGATCTCGGTCCCCGAGGGCGCGACGCCGATGATGATCGATTCGCCCCAGCCCCGGTGGCAGCATTCGAGCGCCTGGCGCATCGTGTGGACGTTGCCGATGCACTCGAAGGAGAAGTCGGCGCCGCCGCCCGTGAGGTCGACGATGGCCTGGACGACCTTGTCGCGCCCGACCTCGTCGGGGTTGACGAAGTGGGTCATGCCGAAGGCCTTGGCGGTCTCGGCCTTGGCGGGGTTGAGGTCGACGCCGATGATCCTGTCGGCGCCCACCATGCGGGCGCCCTGGATCACGTTGAGGCCGATGCCGCCCAGCCCGAAGACCACGACGTTGGCACCGGGCCACACCTTGGCGGTGTAGACCACCGCGCCGATGCCCGTGGTGACGCCGCAGCCAATGTAGCAGATCTTGTCGAAGGGCGCGTCCTCGCGGACCTTGGCGAGCGCGATCTCGGGCAGGACCGTGAAGTTCGAGAAGGTCGAGCAGCCCATGTAGTGGAAGATCTCGCCGCCGTCGCAGGAGAACCGGCTGGTGCCGTCCGGCATCACGCCCTGGCCCTGGGTGGAGCGGATCGCCGTGCACAGGTTGGTGCGCTGGCTGAGGCAGCTCTTGCACTGGCGACATTCGGGTGTGTAGAGCGGGATCACGTGGTCGCCGACCTTGACGCTCGTCACGCCGGCCCCGACCTCGCGCACGATGCCGGCCCCCTCGTGGCCCAGCACGGCGGGGAACTTGCCCTCCGAATCGAGGCCCGACAGCGTGTAGGCGTCCGTGTGGCACACGCCGGTCGCCATGTTCTCGACCAGGACCTCCCCGGCCTTGGGGCCGCCGATCTCGATGGTCTCGATGGTGAGCGGCTTGTTGGCGGCCCAGGCGACGGCGGCGCGAGTCTTCATGGGAGGTCTCGAGACAGAGGAGAGGCGGTCGAGTGATAGCGAGGGCCGCGGGCCTTGGCTACACGGGCGGCGGCCCGCGCCCGCCCGCACGGGACCAACGGCGGCCCGCGCCCGCCCGCACGCGGACCAACGGCGGCACGCGCCCGCCCGCACGGGACCAACGGCACGCCGCCGCACGCGAACCGCGGCGGCCGCGCCGCATGGGGGCGCGGACCGGACCGGGGCCTGGAACCGGCGGAACGTCAGTCCGGGTCGTCGATGACGCTCACCTGGGCGGCGACGATGCGCCAGCCTTCGGGCAGCCGCACCCAACACTGCGTCTGGCGCCCGACCCGGCCCGGTGCGCCGGGCCGCCGGAACAGCGTCGAGGCGGTGGCGAAGTCGGTTCCGAAGCTCGTCACCACGGTGCGCTCGAGCCTGCGCTCGAGGCCTACGGCGGGGCGCGAGGCCCGAAAGGCCGCGATGGCGGCGTGACCGTAGAGGTTCTCCCCGACGCCGTAGCGCAGCGCGCGCGGGTCGCGCCAGAAGAACCCGTCGAGGGCCGCGACGTCGTTGCCGACCAGCGCCTCCTCGTAGGCGGCGAAGGCGGCCTCGACTTCGGCCAGGGTAGCGGGATCGTCGATCGTCATGCACTCTCCTCCGGGCCACTGGCGCGATGCTTGCGACGGAGCGGCCATCATGCCCCAGGCTTACAGGAACCGTGCCGTGACAATCTCGCTCGACCGCGTCGCGCTCCATCAGGCCTATCGCGAGGGGCTCGATCCCGCCGACGTGGTGGCCGCCTGCCGCTCCGCCGCCGGCGCGGACCGGCATGCGGGCGTCTTCCTCGCGGCCTCGGCCGAGCAGGCCCGGGCCGCCCTCGCCGGGCTCGGGCCCTTCGACCCGGAGGCGAAGCCGCTCTGGGGCCTGCCCTTCGCCATCAAGGACAACATCGACCTCGCCGGCGTGCCCACGACGGCCGCCTGCCCGGCCTTCGCGGCGACGCCGGACCGGTCCGCGACCGCGGTCGACCGGCTGATCGCCGCCGGCGCCATCCCGATCGGCAAGACCAACCTCGACCAGTTCGCGACCGGCCTCGTCGGCGTGCGGACGCCCTATGGCGCGCCGAAGAACAGCTTCGACCCCGCCATCGTGCCCGGCGGCTCCTCGTCGGGCTCGGCCGTCGCGGTGGCGGAAGGCCTCGCCTCGTTCGCGCTCGGCACCGACACGGCGGGTTCGGGCCGCGTGCCGGCCGGGCTCAACAACCTCGTCGGGCTGAAGCCGACGCTCGGGGCCGTGCCGGTCCGGGGCGTCGTGCCGGCCTGCCAGACGCTCGACTGCGTGTCGGTCTTCGCGCTGACGGTCGAGGACGCCTGGGCGGTGGCGAGCGCGATGGCGGGCTACGACGCCGCCGATCCCTGGTCGCGGCGCGTCTCGCTCGGCGCGCGCGGCCCCGTCCCGCCGCAGCTGAGGGCGGGCGTGCCGGACGCGGCGAGCCGCCGCTTCTTCGGCGACGCCGCCGCCGAGCGCGCCTTCGACCGGGCGCTGGAGCTCTACGCGGGCCTCGGCATCGCGCTCGTCCCGGTCGACTTCTCGCCGCTCTTCGCCGTGGCATCCCTGCTCTACGAGGGCGCCTGCGTGGCGGAGCGCTACGCCGCGATCCGGCCCTTCATCGCGGCCCACCGCGACGCGCTCCATCCCACGACGGCCCGCATCATCCTGGGCGCCGAAGCGCCTGTCGGCCGCCGACGCCTTCGCCGGGATCTACCGCCTGGCAGGCGCTGCGCCGCGCCGCCGAGCCGCTGTGGGCCGGGCTCGACCTCCTGGCCGTGCCCACCGTGCCGCGCGCCTATCGCGTGGCGGAGCTCGACGCCGACCCGATCGGCCCCAATGCGGCGCTCGGCACCTACACCAACTTCGTCAACCTGCTCGACCTCTGCGCGCTGGCCGTGCCGGGGCCGTTCCGCGACGACGGTTTCCCGGGCGGCACGACGCTGATCGCGCCGGCGGGGCGGGACGGGTTCCTGGCCTCGGTCGGCGCGGCGCTGCACGCCGCCGCGGCGGTGCCGATGGGGGCGACCGGCCACCCGCTGCCGGCGCCCGCACGCCGCAGCCGAACCCGCGCCCGACGGGATCGAGATCGTGGTCATCGGGGCCCACCTCTCCGGCATGCCGCTCAACCGCGACCTCGTCGCGCTCGGCGGCGGGTTCCGCCGCGCCGTCGACACGACGCCGGACTACCGGCTCCATGCCCTTCCGGGCGGCCCGCCGGCCCGGCCGGGCCTCGTGCGCGTGGCCGAGGGCGGCGCCGCCATCGCGGCGGAGGTCTGGAGCCTGCCGCCGGCGGGCTTCGGCCGCTTCGTCGACACGATCCCGGCCCCGCTCGGCATCGGCCGCGTGCGGCTGGCCGACGGCACGGCCCCGGCGGGTTTCCTGTGCGAACCCGCCGGGCTCGCGGGGGCGCGCGACATCACGCATCTCGGCGGCTGGCGCCGCTTCGTCGCCGAAGGCTCCGCCGCATGACGGCCACGGTGCCACGTCATCGACCTCGGCGGGTTGGCGGAGGGCGACGCCGGCCTCGCCCGCGTCGCCGCCGAGATCGGCCGCGCCTGCCGCGGCGTCGGCTTCTTCACGGTCGTCAACGCGCCCGTGGCGCCCGGCCTGCGCGACTCCGTCTTCGCGGCGGCGACGGCCTTCTTCGCCCTGCCGGCGGAGCGCAAGCAGGCGGTCTCGATCCGGCGTTCGGCCCACAACCGCGGCTATGTCGGCCTCGCCGTCGAGGCGCTGGACCCGGCGCGCGGGCCCGACAACAAGGAGGCCTTCAACGTCGGCCTCGACCTCGCGCCCGACGACCCCGATGTGCTGGCGGGCCGCCCGTTCCGCGGCCCCAACCTCTGGCCCGACCTGCCCGGCTTCCGTCGCGGCGCTCGCTCGCCTATTACGATGCGATGCTGGCCCTCGGGCTCGCGCTGCACCGCGCCATCGCGGTCGACCTCGGCCTGCCGCCCGATGCCTTCGCCGACAAGTTCCGGCGCCCGCTCGCGACCCTCCGCCTGCTGCATTACCCGGCCGCCGCGGCCGCCGTCGCGCCGACCGCTCGGCGCCGGCGTCCACACCGATTACGGCAACCTGACCCTGCTGGCGACGGACGGCGTCGGCGGGCTCGAAGTGCGCACGCGCGAGGGTGCGTGGATCGCCGTGCCGCCCGATCCCGGACGGCTTCGTGTGCAACGTCGGCGACTGCCTGGCGCGCTGGACCAACGACGTCTACGCGTCGACGCCGCACCGGGTCGTCAGTCCCGCGGGCCGCGAGCGCCGGTCCGTGGCCTTCTTCCTCGATGCCGACCCCGATGTCGTCGTGCGCGCATTGCCGGGTTGTGTTGCGGCAGAACGAGGCCCCGCTTTACACCCCCGTGACGGTCGCCGAGCACCTGCGCTCCAGGATCGATTCGACATACGGGCCATGACCAAGATCACCAAGGCGTTCGAGATCCAGAAGGCCGTCGCCGACGACATCGTGCACGGCCGCCGCCTGCCCGGCACGGCGCTCGACGAGACGATGCTGGCGCGTGAGTTCGCCGTGTCGCGCACGCCGATCCGCGAAGCCATCCGGCAGCTCGAAATGTCGGGCCTCGTGGAGGCGCGGCCCGCACCGTGGCGCGGTGGTCTGCACCGTGCCGCCCGAACGCCTCGACGACATGTTCGCCGTGATGCTCGAGCTCGAGGCGCTCTGCGCCCGCCTTGCGGCCGTCGGCATGACGCGGGAGGAGCGCGAAACGCTGCGGGCGATGCACGAAGCCTCGGCGGACCTCGTGCGGGGCGAGAAGCGGGACGCCTACGTGGTGGCCAACGATGCGTTCCACGACGTGATCTACGACGGATCCCGCAACGCCTTCCTGGCCGAGACGGCCCGGCAGGTCCGCTTCCGGCTGTCGCCGTTCCGGCGTGCCCAATTCGAAGGCAGGGACCGCCTCGCGCGCAGCTTCGACGAACATGCCCGCATCGTAGCGGCCTTCGAGGCGGGAGACCCCGTGGCGGCGGAGCGCGAGATGCGGATCCACCTCGGCGTCGTGCGCGAGTCCGTCGACGCGATCGACCGGGGCGCCGCCACACATCCGCCGAAGGCGGGCCGCCCGCGTCCGGAGCGGGGCTGACGGAGACCGGCGCGGGCTGGCACGTCGCATGCAGGGACGGGGGCGACTGATCGCCTCCGGAGACCTTGATGTCCGCTCCCCTCGACCGCCGCCGCTTCCTCCAGACCAGCGGCGCCGCGGCCCTGGCCGCCGGGCTCCTGCCGCGGGCCGCCTTCGCGGCCGACCCTCTGACGATCGGCATCGTCTACGTAGGTGCGCGGGACGACTTCGGCTGGAATCAGGCCCATGCGGTCGGCGTGAAGGCGCTGCGGGAGCTGCCGAACGTCAAGGTGGTCGAGGAGGAGAACGTCCCCGAGACGGATGCCGTGTCGAAGACCATGGAATCCATGATCAACCTCGACGGCGCCAAGCTGATCCTGCCGACCTCGTTCGGCTACTGGTCGCCCTTCGTGCTCGACGAGGCGAAGGCCAATCCGGACGTCCAGTTCCGCCACGCCGCCCCGCTGTGGAAGGAGGGCGACCCGAAGAATTCCGGCTCGTATTTCGCGTTCCTCGACCAGGGCCATTACATCGACGGCGTCGCGGCCGGCCTCGCCTCCAAGACCGGCAAGCTCGGCTTCGTCGCCGCCAAGCCGATCGGCATCGTGCTGCGCAACATCAACTCCTTCCTGGCCGGCGCCCGCACCACCAACCCCAACGCCACCGTCCAGGTGATCTTCACCGGCGACTGGTCCCTGCCGGTGCGCGAGGCCGAAGCCACCAACGCCCTGGTCGACGCGGGCTGCGACCTCATCACCTGCCACGTCGACGGCCCCAAGGTGGTGATCCAGACGGCGGAATCGCGCGGCGTGAAGAGCTGCGGCCACAACGCCGACCAGAGCCCGCTGGCCCCCAAGGGCTTCGTCACCGGCGCCGAATACAAGTGGGCGACCATCTACACGGGCTTCGCGGGCCTCATCGGCAAGGGCGAGGCGCTCCCCAACATCACCTTCGGGGGCTACGACAAGGACATGGTGCAGAACTCGCCCTATGGCGCCGGCGCCACCGAGCCGGCCCGCAAGGCCGCCGATGCCGCCATCGCCAAGCTCCGGGCCGGAGCGCCGATCTTCACCACCGCCATCAAGGACAACAACGGCAAGATCGTCCTCGCCAGCGCGCCCAAGGACAATTACGCCGAGCCGCTGAACAACATGGATTATCTGGTGGAAGGCGTCATCGGCTCGACCCATTGACGCAGCGTGCGGCACCGCGCCTTCTTCACCCCGTCCCCGGGGAGGAGGCGGGATCCCGGGACGGGCGAGGCCCGTCGTCGAGACCGGATCGGCCGCCATGTCCGGAGAGGATGAGAGGACGCGCTTCACCATGACGGATGCGATCGGCTCCGCGGCCCATCTCACGGCGGCTCCCCGACGCCCGGGCTCGGCCCTGGCGATGCGGTTGCGGGCGGGCTCCGAGTATCTCGTCGTGCCGGTCCTGGCGGTGCTGGCGGCCTCCGGGCTGTTCGGCCTGTTCCTGCTGGCCGTCGGCAAGTCGCCCCTGGTCTTCCTCGACCTCATCTGGGTGGGGGGCTTCGGGTCGGCCTTCTCCTGGGGCAATACCCTCGCGCGCGCCGCCCCCCTGGTGCTGACGGCGCTGACCGTCGCCATCCCGGCGCAGCTCGGCCTCACGATCATCGGCGCCGAGGGAGCGCTCGTGCTGGGCGGCTTCGCGGCGGCCGCCATCGCGATCCCCTTCGTGGGGACCGGCATCCCGGCCCTGGTCGTGATGCCGCTGATGGTGTCGGCGGCCGTGGTGGCCGGCGGGCTGTGGATCGGCCTCGCCGGGCTCCTGCGCTTCCGGCGCGGCGTCAACGAGACCATCGCGTCGCTGCTGCTGTCCTACGTGGCGATCGCGGTGACGCTGTTCTTCATCGAGGGCCCGCTGCGGGACCCGGCCTCGACCGCCAAGGCTTCGACCCGGCCGATCGGCGCCGCCTATGCGGTGGGCAAGATGCCGGATCTCAACGTCCACTGGGGCTTCGCCGTCGGCGTCGGGGTGGCGATCGTCCTCGGCATCCTCATGTCGCGCACCACCTTCGGCTTCGCGGCCCGCATCACGGGCGGCAACATGCGGGCCGCCCAGGCGCAGGGCCTGCCGGTCGGGCGGCTGATGGTGAGCTGCTGCATCATCGCGGGCGCCTGCGCGGGTCTCGCCGGCTATTTCGAGGTCGCGGCCGTGCAGGGTCGCGCCAATGCCTCGCTGGCGGCCGGCTACGGCTTCACCGGCATCCTGGTGTCCTTCCTGGCGCGGCACAATCCCTTCGCGATCCCGCCCGTCGCGGTGCTGTTCGGAGGGCTGGCGGCCGCCGGCGGGCTCGTGCAGCGCCGCATGGGCATGCCGGACGCCACCGTGCTGGTGCTGCAGGGCTTCATCTTCGTGGTGCTGCTCGCCTCCGAGACGCTCTACGGACGTTTCGCCGTGTTCCGCATCTCGGGCCAGCAGGGGCGGGCATGACGGCGCAGCTCGCCATCGTCCTCACCGCCATGCTGGGCGGCGCCATCCGGGTGTCGACGCCCTTCATCTTCGTGGCGCTGGGCGAGACCCTCACGGAGAAGTCGGGCCGCATCAACCTCGGCCTCGAAGGCACGCTCGTGCTCGGCGCCATGCTGGGCTACGCCACCGCCTATCTCACCGGCTCGCCCTGGCTCGGCGTCCTGGCGGGCGGCTGCGCCGGCACCCTGCTCGGCCTGTTGCACGGGCTGCTCTGCTCGCTGCCGCGCGTCAACGACATCGCGATCGGCATCGCCATGATGACGCTCGGCACCGGCCTCGCCTTCTTCTTCGGCAAGCCCTTCATCCAGCCCGAGGCGCCGCACCTGCCCGCCATCCCGCTGGCGGACTGGACGGGCGACCCGGCGCTCGCGGTGGCGCTGCGGGTGAACCCGCTGTTCTTCGTCGGGATCGCGGCGGCGCTCGCCATGGCCTGGGCGTTCCGCAACACCCGCATCGGCCTCATCGTCCGCACCACGGGCGACAGCGCCGCCGCCGCCCTCGCCATGGGGGTCTCGGTCAACCGCGTCCGCACGCTCGCGACGGCGGCGGGCGGGTTCCTGGCCGGCATCGGCGGCTCGTTCCTGTCGCTCTACTATCCCGGCTCGTGGAACGAGGGCCTGTCGTCGGGCCAGGGCCTGATGGCGGTGGCGCTCGTCATCTTCGCGCGCTGGAGCCCCGTCCGCTGCGTGCTGGCGGCGCTGCTGTTCGGCGCCGCCGGCGCGATCGGGCCGGCGCTGCAGTCGGTCGGCGTCACGCAGGGCTATTACCTCTTCAACGCCGCCCCCTACATCCTGACGCTGCTCGTGATGGTGGGCTCGTCGGGGTCGCGGGACGCCGTCCGGGCCGCGCCCGGCGAACTGTCGATCACCCGTTAGACGGCCCGGCCCGGGAGGGGCCGCGCCCGAGAGGAACCGCATCATGAACGGTCTCGGAGGACTGAACCGCAGCCCGAAGGGCGTCGTCATCGGTCTCGTCCAGCTGCAGCTTCCGGTCGTCGACACGCCGGCCGCGCTCGCCGCCCAGGCCGACCGCATCGTCGCCATGGTGGGCAAGGCGCGGGCCAACATGGCCACGATGGACCTCGTGGTCTTCCCCGAATATGCGCTGCACGGCCTGTCGATGAACACCGACCCGGCGCTGATGTGCCGGATGGACGGGCCCGAGGTGGCGGCCTTCCGCAAGGCCTGCGTCGATCACCGCATCTGGGGCTGCTTCTCCATCATGGAGTACAACCCGCACGGCAATCCCTACAACGTCGGCCTCGTCATCGACGACGCCGGCGAGGTGAAGCTGTATTACCGCAAGATGCACCCCTGGGTCCCGGTCGAGCCCTGGGAGCCGGGCGACGGCGGCATCCCGGTGATCGACGGTCCGAACGGCTGCCGCCTCGGCCTCATCATCTGCCACGACGGCATGTTCCCCGAGATGGCGCGCGAATGCGCCTACAAGGGTGCGGAGGTCATGCTGCGCACCGCCGGCTACACGGCGCCGATGCGCGAGGCCTGGCGCTTCACCAACCAGTCGAACAGCTTCTGCAACCTCATGGTGACGGCGAGCGTGTGCATGGCGGGCTCGGACGGCACCTTCGATTCCATGGGCGAAGGCATGGTGGTGAACTTCGACGGCTCCATCGTGGCCCACGGCACCAGCGGGCGGCCGGACGAGATCATCACCGCCGAGGTGCGGCCCGATCTCGTCCGCGAGGCGCGGAGCGTCTGGGGCGCGGAGAACAACATCTACCAGTTCGGCCACCGCGGCTTCTCGGCCGTGAAGGGTGGGGCGGGCGATTGCCCCTACACCTACATGACCGACCTCGCCGCCGGCCGTTACCGCCTGCCCTGGGACGACACCGTGCAGGTGACGGACGGCACCTCCTGCGGCCTGCCCGCCCCCACGCGCCGCTACGGCGGGGCACCCTTGAAGGACGCCGCCGAATGAGCACGGTCGCGGCCGCTCCCTACGCCTGGCCCTACGACGGGGACCTGCGCCCCGCCAACACCGCCCTCGTCATCATCGACATGCAGGTCGATTTCTGCGGCACCGGCGGCTACGTCGACCGCATGGGATACGACCTGTCGCTGACGCGGGCGCCCATCGCGCCGATCGGTCGCGTGCTCGCCGCCATGCGGGCCGGCGGCTTCACCATCATCCACACGCGCGAGGGGCACCGGCCCGACCTCAGCGACCTGCCCGACAACAAGCGCTGGCGCTCGCGCCGGATCGGCGCCGGCATCGGCGACGACGGGCCCTGCGGGCGCATCCTGGTGCGCGGCGAACCCGGCTGGGAGATCATCCCCGAACTCGCGCCGCTGCCCGGCGAGATCGTCGTCGACAAGCCCGGCAAGGGCTCCTTCTGCGCCACCGACCTCGAACTGATCCTGCGCACGCGCGGCATCCGCAACCTGGTCCTCACCGGCATCACCACCGACGTCTGCGTGTCGACGACGATGCGGGAAGCCAACGACCGCGGCTTCGAATGCGTGGTGCTGGGCGATTGCTGCGGCGCCACCGACCCCGCCAACCACGATGCGGCGCTGCGCATGGTCACCATGCAGGGCGGCGTCTTCGGGGCGGTCGCGTCGGCGGCGGACCTCCTCGCGGGCCTCGCCTGATGGCGAGCCGTCGCGCCCGCGTCACGCGGATCGCCACCCGCGGCCCGGACGATGTCGCGGGGCTGGAGCGCGCCATCGCGGAAGGCCGGATCCAGGCGGAGGCCGTGGTGGCGGTCTTCGGCAAGACGGAGGGCAACGGCCTCGTCAACGACTGGACGCGGGCGCTGGCGACGCGGGTGCTCAGAGAAGTGCTGGCGGAACACGGGGGCACCACGGTTTCGGAGACGGCCTGCCTCGTGATGTCGGGCGGGACGGAGGGCGGGCTGAGCCCGCACCTCACGGTCTTCGAGGTGCGGGACGACCACGCCCCACCCGAGGCGGAGGCCCTGGCGGTCGGCCGCGCGCATTCGCCGGACCTCGCCCCCGAGGACCTCGGCCGACCCGGGCAGGCCCGCATGGTGGCGGAGGCCGTGGACGCCGCGATGCGCGACGCCGGCATCGCCGACCCGGCGGACGTCCATTTCGTCCAGGTGAAGTGCCCGTTGCTCTCGCCCGAGCGGATCGCCGCGGCCGGGCGGCGCGGCGCGGATTGCGCCACGACCGACACGCTGAAATCCATGGGCCTGTCGCGGGCCGCCGCCTCGCTCGGCATCGCGCTCGCGCTCGGCGAGGTCGGCACCGTCGAGGAGCGGGCGATCGGCCGCGACCTGTCGCTCTTCTCGACCCGCGCCTCGGCCTCGGCGGGCGTCGAGCTCCTGAACCACGAGGTCGTGGTGCTGGGCCGCGGCCGCGGCTGGTCGGGCCCGCTGCGCATCGATCATGCCACGATGGCGGATGCGCTCGACGTCGAACCGGTGCGGGCCGCGCTCGGCCGGCTCGGTCTCGCCGGCCCGGGCCAGCTCGACGCGGGCCAGCGCGGGCGACTGGTGGCGCTGCTCGCCAAGGCCGAAGCCTCGTCGGACGGCCGGCTGCGCGGATACCGCCACACGATGCTGGGCGATTCGGACCTGTCGCCGACCCGGCACGCGCGGGGCTTCACGGGCGGCGTGCTGGCGGGCCTCGTGGGCCATGCCGAGATCTACGTCTCGGGCGGCGCCGAGCACCAGGGACCGGACGGCGGCGGCCCGGTGGCGATCATCGCCGAATGCGCGTGAGAGACCCATGAGCCCAGTCCCGGCCCCGCCCCCCGCCCGCGCCGTATCGGTCTCGACCGTGGGGATGACCAAGCGCTTCGGCGGCTTCACGGCCCTCGACGACGTGTCCATCACGGTGCCGGCCGGCGCCTTCCACGTGCTGCTCGGCGAGAACGGCGCCGGCAAGTCGACGCTGGTCAAATGCATCATGGGCTTCTACCAGCCCGATGCCGGCTCGCTCATCGTCGACGGCTCGCCCGTGACCGTGCGCAACCCGCGCGACGCCAGGGCGCTCGGCATCGGCATGGTCTACCAGCACTTCACGCTGGTGCCCTCGCTGACCGGGGCCGAGAACCTCGTCATCAGCCGGGCCGATACGCCGGCGGTGATCGCCTGGGCGCGCGAACGGGAGCGCCTCGCCGCCTTCATGGAGCGCATGCCCTTCCGGGTGCCGCTCGACAGGCCCGTGGCGAGCCTCGCGGCGGGCGAGAAGCAGAAGCTCGAGATCCTGAAGCTGCTCTACCTCGACGGCCGCTTCCTGATCCTCGACGAGCCGACCTCGGTGCTGACGCCGGGCGAAGCCGACGAGATCCTCGGCCTCTTGCGCGGCATGACGGAGCGCGGCGACCTGTCGGTGCTGATGATCAGCCACAAGTTCCGCGAGGTCACGGCCTTCGCCGATGCCGTCTCGGTGCTGCGGCGCGGCGCGCTGGTGGGCGGCGGCCGCGTCGCCGAGATGACGACGGACGGCATGGCGCGCCTGATGATCGGCGACACGGCGGTGCGCGACCGCGCCGCCCGGGCCGACGTCGCGGAGAGCCGAACCGTGCTCGACCTCGCCGGCCTCGTGGCCGACGACGATGCCGGCAAGCCGGCGGTCGACGGCGTCAGCCTCAAGGTCCGGGCCGGCGAGATCGTCGGGATCGCCGGCGTGTCGGGCAACGGCCAGGCCGCCCTGGTCGAGGTGCTGAACGGCCAGAGGCCGCTGAAGGACGGGCGGATCTTCATCCATGACCAGCCGTTCGAGGCCGTCCGCCGCGATTTCGATCGGTTCCGGGTCTTCGGCCTCCCCGAGGAACCGCTGAAGAACGCCGCCGTGCCGCGCATGAGCGTCGCCGAGAACATCGCCTTCCGGGCCTTCGACAAGCCGCCCGCGGCGAAGTTCGGCTGGTGGATGTCGCCCGGCCCCATCCGGGCACGGGCCGCAGCCCTGGTCGACCGCTACAAGGTGAAGACGGCCTCGCTCGACGCGCCGATCGCGACCCTGTCGGGCGGCAACGTGCAGCGCGCCATCCTGGCCCGCGAACTCTCCGGTGAGGTCGACGTCCTGGTCGTGGCGAATCCCTGCTTCGGGCTCGACTTCGCCTCCGTGGCCGAGATCCGGGCCCAGATCATGGACCAGCGCAACCGCGGCGCCGCCGTGCTGCTCGTCTCCGAGGACCTCGACGAGATCCTCGAACTGGCGGACCGGGTGGCGGTGATGTCCGAAGGACGCATCGCCTACACGGCGCCGGTGGGCGAGACGGACCGCACCACCATCGGCCGGCACATGGCGGGTCATTGAGCGCGCGGGACGCCCCGGCGACCCGCCGGACCCCGCGATATCTCGCCTCCAAGGACGCGTGCATGATCGAGATCCCCGCAGACCCCTACCCGTTCCGCCTCGACCCGGCCCATACGGCGCTCGTCGTCATCGACATGCAGCGCGACTTCATCGAGCCGGGCGGTTTCGGCCACGCGCTCGGCAACGACGTCGGGCTGCTCCAGGCCATCGTGCCGACCGTGTCGGACCTCATCGGCCTGTTCCGCCAGAAGGGCTGGCCGGTGATCCATACGCGCGAGAGCCACGCGCCCGACCTCGGCGACTGCCCGCCCGCCAAGCGGGCGCGTGGCCGCGGCATCCCGCGCATCGGCGACCAAGGCCCCATGGGCCGCATCCTGGTGCGCGGCGAACCCGGCAACGCCATCGTCGAGGCCTGCGCCCCCATCGCGGGCGAGCGGGTGTTCGACAAGCCCGGCAAGGGCATGTTCCACGCCACCGGCATCGAGGATGCGCTGCGGGCGGAGGGCATCACCCACCTCGTCTTCGCCGGCGTCACGACGGAAGTCTGCGTCCAGACCTCGATGCGCGAGGCCAACGACCGCGGCTTCGAATGCCTGCTCGTCTCGGACGCGACCGAGAGCTACTTCCCGAACTTCAAGGCCGCGACGCTGCGGATGATCGCCGCCCAGGGCGGCATCGTGGGCTGGGTGGCGCCCCTGGAGGCGCTGCGCGCGGCGGTGTCGGCATGAGCGCCGCCTTCGACCCCGAGGCCGTGATCGACGCCCTGGCGCCGCTGCTCGGCCTGACGATCGCTCCGGAGAGCCGCGGCCCCGTCGCGGCGAACCTGCGCGTCGCCGCCGCCATGGCCGAACTGGTGTGCGACGCCCCGCTGGGCGACCACGCCGAGCCGGCCCCGGTCTTCACGCCCGCCGACCCGGGAGGCCGATCGTGACCGACCTTCATGCCCGCTCGGCCGCGGCACTCGCACGCGACATCGCCGCCGGGACGGTCTCGGCCGAGGCGGTGACGCGCGCGGCCCTCGACCGTATCGCGGCGCTCGACGCCCGCGTCGGCGCCTTCACGGCGGTCACGGCCGAACGGGCGCTCGCCGAAGCCCGGGCCGTCGACGCGGAGCGCGCCGCCGGGCGACGCCTCGGCCCCCTCGCCGGCGTGCCCTTCGCGGTCAAGAACCTGTTCGACCTCGCCGGCCTTCCCACCCTGGCGGGGTCCGCCATCAACCGGGACGACCCGCCCGCGGCGCGCGACGCCCACCTCGTCGAACGGCTCGCGGCGGCGGGCGCGGTCTGCCTCGGTGCGCTCGCCATGGGCGAATACGCCTATGACTTCACGGGGGAGAACGTCCATTACGGACCGTCGCGCAACCCGCACGACCTCGGCCGCATGAGCGGAGGCTCGTCGGGCGGGTCGGCGGCCGCGGTCGCGGCGGGCTTCGCCCCGCTCGCCCTCTGTTCGGACACCAACGGCTCGATCCGCGTGCCGGCCGCCCTCTGCGGGCTCTTCGGGCTGAAACCCACCTACGGCCGCCTCGGGCGCAGCCGCACCTTCCCGTTCGTGGCGAGCCTCGACCATCTCGGCCCCGTGGCGCGCTCGGCCGAGGATCTGGCGCTCTGCTACGATGTCCTGCAGGGGCCGGATCCGGACGACGGCGCCTGCGCGGGCCGTGCGGTCGAGCCGACGGTGCCGGGCCTTGGTGGCGGCGTCGCGGGGCTGCGCGTCGCGACGCTCGGCGGCTATTTCGCCGAGCACGCCGAGCCCGCCGCGCTGGCGGCCGTCGGGCAGGCCGCCGACGCCCTGGCGGGGTTGGGTGCGGTCCCCAGGACGGCCCTGCTGCCCGAGGCCCACCGCGCCCGCGCGGCCGCCTTCCTGATCACCATGAGCGAAGGCGCGGCGCTGCACCTCGGCCGGCTGACGACCCGGGCCGCCGATTTCGACCCGGCGGTGCGCGACCGCCTGATCGCCGGCGCCATGCTGCCCGGCGCCTGGGTGGCGCAGGCCCAGAAGCTGCGGCGCGCCTTCGCCGCAGAGGCGGCGCGGCTCTTCGACGAGGCCGACGTGCTGCTGGCGCCCGCCACGCCCTGCCCGGCGCCGCGGCTCGGCCAGACCGAGATGACGCTGGGCGGCGTCACCCTGCCGGTGCGGGCCAACCTCGGCCTCTATACCCAGCCGATCTCCTTCATCGGCCTGCCGGTGGCGGCCGTGCCGCTGCGGGTGGCCGGCGAGCCCCTGCCGCTCGGCGTCCAGGTCATCGGCCCGCCCTGGCGCGAGGACCTCGTGCTGCGCGTCGCGGCGGCGCTCGAGGCCGCGGGGGTGGCGCAGGCGCCCGTGGCGGCGCTCGGCTGAGGGCGCGCATCGCCGCATCCGTCCGGAGGCACACGGCCGGGCGAGGGCGTGATAGGTAGGCGGCCCCGTAGCCCCGCTGCCGCTTTCCGATGTCGCTCTCGACCACCCTTCCGCTCTGCTGCCTCGCGCTCGTCCTGGAGGCGCTCGTGGGCTACCCGTCCGCGCTCTATCGCGTGCTCGGCCACCCCGTCACCTGGATGGGCGCGGCGCTCTCGGCCCTGGAGCTGCGCCTCAACCGGCCCGCCTGGAGCCCGGGCCGCCGGCGGGCCGCCGGGGTCCTGGCGCTGGCGCTGCTGCTCGGCGCGACGGCGCTCGCCACGGTGCCGCTGGAGCATGTGCTGGCGCGCTCCGCCTGGGGCTTTCTCCTCCTCGCGTCCCTCGCCGCCAGCCTTCCCGCGCAGCGCAGCCTCGACGCGCATGTGCGGGCCGTCGCGGTGGCGCTCGAGCGCGAGGGGATCGCGGGCGGGCGGCGGGCCGTCGGGCTGATCGTCGGGCGGAACACCGCGGTGCTGGACGACGCCGGCGTGGCCCGTGCCGCCATCGAGAGCCTGGCGGAAAACTTCTCGGACGGCATCGTGGCCCCGGCCGTCTGGCTGGCCGCCGCCGGCCTCCCGGGTGCCGCGCTCTACAAGGCCGCCAACACGGCCGACAGCATGGTGGGGCACCGGTCCGACCGGTACCGCGCCTTCGGCTGGGCGTCGGCACGCTTCGACGACCTCGTGAACCTGCCGGCGTCGCGCCTGTCGGCGGTCTGGCTCATGCTGGCGGCGCCGTTGGCCGGCGGCTCGGCCGCGGAAGCGTGGCGCGCCGTGCGACGCGACGCGACGCGACACCGCTCGCCCAACGCCGGCTGGCCCGAGGCCGCGATGGCGGGCGCGCTCGGGCTCGCGCTCGCCGGCCCACGCATCTACGGCTCGGAGCTCGTCGACGACGCCGTGATGGGCCACGGCCGCCGCGAGGCCTCGGCGAACGACATCCGCCGCGCGCTCAGGCTCTATCGCACGGCCTGCGGGCTCCAGTTCGCGGCCGTCGCCGGGCTCGCGCTCCTCGCGGCGACGCGCGCCTGAGGCGAAGCGGGGCGCGAGAGCCGCGGCCGGCCGTCTACCGGGCGATCGCCAGCACCCTGTCCAACGCGACGTGGCGTTCGAGGTGGTCCGCCACGGCGTCCAGCACACGCTCGACCTCGTCGTCATATGCGAGGCGTGACGGCGCCGCGCCGAGCCGGCGCAGCCAGGCCGCGCGCTGGCGGTCGTCGGCGAAGAGCCCATGCACGTAGCAGCCGGCGACCCGACCGTCCGGCGATACGGCGCCGTCCGGCGTTCCATCGCGAAAGCGCAGCAGCGGCCGGTCGCGGTCCGGCCCGCGCGTCTCGCCGACATGCATCTCGTAGCCGGCGAACGGCACCTCGTCGGCGACCGTGCGGCCGGTCGCGGGGCGCAACACCTTGTCGCCTCCGAGCACCGTCTCGACGTCGAGCAGCCCGAGGCCCGCGCAGCTGCCCGGCGGCCCCTCGATCCCCAGCGGATCGGCGACCGAGCGGCCGAGCATCTGGTAGCCGCCGCAGAGGCCGAGCACCCGGCCGCCCCGGCGGGCATGGGCCAGGATGTCGATGTCCCAGCCGGCGGCGCGCAGGGCACCGAGGTCGGCGACCGTCGCCTTCGAGCCCGGCAGGATCACGAGGTCGCAGACCGGCAGGGGCGCGCCGGGCCGCACGAGCACGAGGTCGACATCGGGTTCGAGCTTCAACGGATCGAGGTCGTCGAAATTGGAGATGCGCGGCAGGACCGGCACGGCGATCCGGGTCGCGGCGCCGGGCCGGGCCGGCAGCGCCCGGTCGAGCGCCACCGCGTCCTCGGCGGGAAGCCGTCCGGCTTCGGCGAAATACGGCACGAGGCCGAGTGCCGGCCACCCGGTGCGTTCCGCGATCATGGCCATCCCGTCCGCGAAGAGGCTCGGGTCGCCGCGGAACTTGTTGATGAGGAAGCCCGCCACCAGGGCGGCATCCTCGGGATCGATCACGGCCCGCGTGCCGACGATCTGGGCGATGACGCCGCCCCTGTCGATGTCGCCGATCAGGATCACGGGCACGTCGGCGCGTCGGGCGAAGCCCATGTTGGCGATGTCGTTCGCCCGCAGGTTCACCTCGGCGGGCGATCCCGCGCCTTCGACGAGGACGAGGTCGGCCTCGGCGGCGAGGCGGCCGAAGCTGTCGAGCACCGCATCGAGGAGACGCGGCTTCCAGGACTGGTATTCGCGGGCCCTGGCGTGGCCGATCACCCGGCCCTGGACCACGACCTGGGACCCGATCTCGCTCTGGGGCTTCAGCAGCACGGGGTTCATGTGCACGGTCGGCGGCACGCCGGCGGCGCGGGCCTGCAGCGCCTGGGCGCGGCCGATCTCGCCGCCGTCGGCCGTGACGGCGGCGTTGTTGGACATGTTCTGCGGCTTGAAGGGACGCACCCGCAGACCGCGGCGCGTGAAGGCGCGCGCGAGGCCCGCCACGATCAGCGACTTGCCGACATCCGACCCCGTGCCCTGCAGCATCAGGGCCCGGCACTGGCGCCCGGCGCTCAGAACTCGATCCCCGCCTGCGCCTTCACCCCGGCGGCGAAATGGTGCTTGGTGGCGCCGAACTCCGTGACGAGATCGGCGACCGCGATCAGCTCCGGCTTGGCGTTGCGCCCCGTGACGACGACGTGGAGGTCCGGCCGCCGCGCCACGAGCGCCGCGACGACCTCGCCGAGGGGGAGGTAATCGTAGCGCAGCGCGATGTTGAGTTCGTCGAGCACGACGAGGCGGATGGCGGGGTCGGCCATCAGGTCCTGCGCCTTGGCCCAGGCCGCCGCCGCGGCCGCGATGTCGCGGTCCCGGTCCTGCGTCTCCCAGGTGAAGCCCTCGCCCATGGAATGCCAGCGCACGAGTTCGGAGCCTTCGAGCAGGCGCCGCTCGCCCGTGTCCCAGGCGCCCTTGATGAACTGCACGACGCCGACCGGCCAGCCATGGCCCAGCGCCCGGAGCACGAGGCCGAAGGCGGCGGTCGACTTGCCCTTGCCCGGGCCGGTGTTGACCATCAGCAGGCCCTTCTCGGCGATGGGTTTGGACGCCACCTCGGCGTCCTGCACGGCCTTGCGGTGGGCCATCTTGAGCTTGTGGCGGAGGGCGTCGTCGCCGGGAGCGGGGTCGGTCATCCCTCCGCTCTAGAACAGTATCGGGTCGCTTGAAATCGCCATGGCGCGCCTGGCCCGATGAAACTTAAGCCCGGGGTCACGCGGGCCATGCGGCACAGGAGGGCCGGTTCAGCCCGCCGCCTCGGCCAGCATGCGGGCCGACTGGCGCTTCGCCGCCGCCTTGAGGCGCCAGAGCGCCACGACCGTCAGCACGATGCCGACGGCGGCCGTCAACCCGTTCAGGCTCCACGGCGAGCCGCTCGCCAGGGCGGCGCTGCCGGTGCGGCCGAGATAGACGAAGAGCAGCGTCTGGGGAAAGATGCCGATGACCGAGGTCGCGATGTACTGGCCGTAGCCCATGCGCGACACGCCGCAGGCGAAATTGATGACCGGGCCCGGCACGGGCGAGCCGAGGCGCAGCAGGCCGAGCACGCGCCAGCCTTCCGCCTCGATGGCCCGCATCACGACCTCGGCCTTCGGGTAGCGGGCCACGACGCGGCGCAGGAGACCGCCGAGGACGAAGCGGGCCAGCACGAAGCCCAGCGTCGCGCCCGCGGCGCTGCCCGCCATGGCGGGGGCGAGCGCGGCCCAGCCCAGCACGGCCCCGGCACCGATGCAGACGACGGCGCGCGGCACCAGGACGAGCCCGCCCAGCGTGAGCAGGCCCGTGACGGTCAGGGCCTCGGCGAGGCCGGGATCGGCCGGCAGCAGCACGGTGCTCAGTTCTTGGTGATCGCGGTCGCGATCGGGTCGGCCTGCGCCTGCACGTTGGCCCCGACGGTGTCGATGCCGTAGACGTCGTCGCGGAACTGGACCGTCCCGGAAGGATCGGCCCAGCCCGTGAGGTAGACCCAAGCCACCGGGACGGGCTTGACGAGCTTGATGTCCTCGTGCTCGCCGGTCTTCACCTGGTTCAGCATGGCGTCCTTGGTCCAGGTGCCGTCCGGCGCGCCGCCCGTGCCTTCGAGCAGCCAGGCGGCGAGGTCGAACACGCCCTCGACGCGCACGCAGCCGTGCGACAGGAAGCGATAGTCGCCGCCGAAGAAGCGCTTGGACGGGGTGTCGTGCATGTAGACGGCGAACTTGTTCGGCATGTTGATGCGGATGTTGCCGAGCGCGTTCGACGTGCCGCTGTCCTGCCGCAGAATGTAGGTGGTGGCCCGCTGCGAGGTCCAATCGACCGAGCGCGGGTTCACGGTGTTGCCGGCGCCGTCGAGGATGCGGATGCGTTCCCGGCTGAGATAGCTGGGATCCTTCTGCATCTTGGGGATGATCTCGTTCTTGATGATCGAGGTCGGCACCGTCCAGGTCGGGTTGAGGTTGACGGCCTGGACCTTGGCGTCCACCTCCGGCGAGGCATGGTCGGGGCCGCCGACGACCGCGACGTAGCGGTGCACGACCTTGCCGTTGTCCACCGCCTCGACCGAGGCCGAGGGGATGTTGACCACGACGTAGCGGTCCCCGAAGGCAATGTTGCGGCCCGCGAGGCGCTGCGCCGAGGAGGCCAGTTCCGTGAAGCGGGTGCGGGCCGGCACGTTGAGCGCCTTCAGCGTCGCTCCCGACACGCTGCCGCTGTCCTTGAGGCCGTGGCGGGCCTGGAACCGCTTGACCGCGGCGGCGAGGTCCGGGCCCCACTTCTGCGAGAACATGCCGGCCGACAGGTCGGCCGGGTCGCCGCCCTCGGCCTTGCCGAGGTCGCCCTCGATGGCGAGGCGCAGGCGCAGCGTGGCGATGGCCTTGCCGGGCGAGCCGGCCGACACCGGGCCGGCGATCTCGGGCCAGCCGCCGGCATCCGCGATGGCGGCGTAGCGTTCGGACGCCTTGGCGGTGGCGAAGAAGGTCTCGGGCGTCAGCGTGGGTTCGGGGTCGGTCGACAGCGCCGTCTCGCGCGGGGGCGTCGGCGGGGCGATGCGCTTCTTCTTCGCCGCCACCACGGGCGCCGCGGGAGCGGGAGCGGAAGCGGCGGCGGGGGCCTGGGCGTCGGCGGCGGGCGGGGTCGCGAGCGACGTCCCGGCGGTCGCGGCGGCGTCCGGCTGGGTGGCGGCAGGCACCTTGGGCAGCGAAGCCGCGACGGGCGGCGCGGCGGGGACGGCCGGCAGGGCGATGGCCGGGCTGGCGGCGGCTGGCGCGGGTGCTCCGGCCGGTGCGGCGGGAGCGGCCGGCGCCACGGCGGGCGTCGTGGCCATGGGCGTCGGCGACAGGAGCGGCGAGGACTGCGCGAGGGCCTGCGCCGAGATCGTCACGAGGGCCAGGCCCGACACCGTCATGCGGAGCGCCGCCCGCGACACTCGATTGCGCTTCATGTCTGCCGTCATCCGATCCATGCCCATCGCGACGCGGGCCAGACGATGCGGGCGCCCGGCCGCAAACCGGCCCGGCGGCCGCCACGGCCCCTGGTGGTTTCGCTAGTGCGACAATGCGGTGGATCCGTGGCCCGGCGCGCCCACGCGCCGGGGCACCGGGCAGCGACCGGCTGTTTCAAACCCGATGTGGCCAGGGTGCAACAGCCGCGCGCGGCGGCGCCACCCCGGCCAGGACGGCGTCAGGGCGCGGGAGCCTTGGGGGCGACGGTGGCGGGCGCGGGCGCGGCCGGCGCGGCCGGCGCGGCGGCACCCGCCACGGCCGTGACCTGGAGTTGCGAGAACTTCCAGGTATCGACCTGGTTCTTCTCGGACTGCGCCCGCATGCCGATCTGCCCGCCGCCGTCGGGCGCCTGGCCCTTCACGGTGGCGAAGGGCTTGTCGTTGATGAAGGTCGCGATGTCGGCGCCGTTGGTGCGCATTTCCAGCACGTTGTTGGAGCCGGCCGGCCGCTTGATGTCGTCGGTCTGCTTCCATTCCACGACGTCGATCCACTTGCCGTTCACCTTGCGGGTGATCTCGGCGAAGCCGCTCGGCGTGATCATGAACATGTAATAGTTGTCGTAGTCCTTGGCCCAGAAGATCGGCCCCGCCATGGTGTTGTCGTTGTCGGCCAGCTGGTTGGGCGTCCGCACCGTCAGGCAGTAGTCGGCGTCGGTGAACAGGATGCCCTTGTAGACGAGCAGGTTCGAGATGTCGGGCTGCGGCTTGACCTTGACCTTGCCGTCCTCGACCTGGACGTCCGGGCTGTCGAAGCCCCAGGACGCGTCGACCTGCTTGAAGTCGTCGGAGAACAGGACCTTGCCGGTGCCGCAGGCGAAGGCCGGCGAGGCCGCGAGGAGCGCGACTGCCGCGATGCCGGCGGAAAGCGTCAGTCTCATACCCTTACTCCTGGCCAACTGCGAAGATCGAGCAGCGTCAGCTCTGCCGTGAACGCGCGAATCGCCGATTCCGTTCGCGGGCCGCGTCGATTTCAGTCCTCGACCACCACGACATGCAGGCGGCGGGGCCCGTGGGCGCCGAGGATCAGCGTCTGCTCGATGTCGGCCGACCGCGACGGTCCGGTGACGAAGTTGAGCGTCCGCGGCATCTCGCCCTTGCCGTAGCGGTCGCGCACGCGGGCCAGCACGGCCTCGTAGTCGCCCGCAACGTCGCGTGCCGACACCACCACGATGTGATTGTCGGGAAGGAAGTTGAGCGTCGTGGGATTGTCCTGGCCCGACACCAGCGCCAGCGTGCCGCTCTCCGCCACGGCCCCGAAGGCCCGGCTGACGCCGTTGATGTCGGACCCGTCCGAGGGCCCGGTCGCGGTGTCGAGCAGCGTCTCCGACCAGGGCATGGCCTGCAGGACCGGGTCCGCCCCCATGCGCAGCGTCGCCGGCAGGTTGGCTGTCGCGCAGGAAGCGGGCGACCTCGGCCGGCACGTCGGCGGCGGCGGCCACCCGGGCCACGGTCGCGGCGGCGGCCTCGGCCTTCTCGCAGAAGAGCGCCAGCCGCTCCGCCTCGGGGAGCTGGCCGCGCGCCGGGACGACGCCGGGCCGGCGCCGCCGCGATGCGGGCCGCCACCGCGTCGCGCCGGGGCGCCTCGCGGCCGGTGACGCCGAGCGAGCGCCGGATGGTGCCGAGGACGGCGTCGCGCGCCTCGCTCATGCGGCCCTCGTCTGCTGGCCGCGGCGGTTCTTCCACTGGCTCTGGAACGTGCCGCCCTGCGGCGCCGGCATGTCGCGGTAATCCGTCCAGCCCTTGGCGAGCGGCAGGGCGGCGAAGCGGCCCTTGTTGCCGCCGGCGAGGTGCAGCGCCCGCATGGCGAGGCCCGTCGCCAACCGGTAGAGCGCCGGGCGCGTGGCGAACCAGCCCCAGAGCCTGAGGCCGCTGCGCACCGGCGCGGGCGGCAGGTGGCGCTCGAACTCGCGCTCGCGCCAGTGGCGCATCAGCTTGGGCAGCGGGATGCGCACCGGGCAGACGCTCTCGCAGCGGCCGCAGAAGGTCGACGCGTTGGGCAGGTGCCCGGCCTTCTCGACGCCGATCAGCGCCGGCGTCAGCACCGCCCCCATGGGGCCGGGATAGATCCAGCCATAGGCATGGCCGCCGACCGAATGGTAGATCGGGCAATGGTTCATGCAGGCGCCGCAGCGGATGCAGCGCAGCATGTCCTCGAAGCTGGTGCCGAGCATCGAGGAGCGGCCGTTGTCGATCAGCACGACGTGGTACTCGTCCGGCCCGTCGGGGTCCTCGGGGCGCCGCGGGCCGGTCGACAGCGTCGTGTAGACCGACATCTCCTGGCCGTCGCGGAGCGCGCCAGCACGCGCAGCAGCTGGCCCACGTCCTCGAGCGTCGGCACCAGCTTCTCGATCGAGGCCAGCACGACGTGGACGCGCGGCAGCAGCTGGGTGAGGTCGCCGTTGCCCTCGTTGGTGACGATGATCGAGGTGCCGGTCTCGGCCACGAGGAAGTTCGCGCCCGTGACGCCGACGTCGGCGGCGAGGAAGCGCTCGCGCAGGATGCCGCGCGCCTCGGCCTGCAGGCTGTAGTGGGTGGAGATGTCGCGCTCGGCGTCGAGATGGGTGTGGTGGCGGCGGAAGTCGGCCTCGACCTGGTCGCGCGTGAGATGCACCGCGGGCGCGATGATGTGGGACGGCACCTCGCCGCGCAGCTGCACGATATATTCGCCGAGGTCGGTCTCGACCGGCACGAGGCCGGCGGCCTCGATGGCCTGGTTGAGCCCGATCTCCTCGGAGATCATCGACTTGCCCTTGGTGACGGTGCGGGCGCCGACGCGGCGGCAGATGTCCAGCACCGCCTGCCGGGCTTCCTCGGCGTCGCGGGCGAAATGCACGTGCCCGCCGGCCGCCGTCACCTTCTCCTCCCAGGCCTCGATGTAGAGGTCGAGGTTCTGGAGCGTGTGGGCCTTGATGTCCCGCGCGGAGTCGCGCAGCGCCTCGAATTCGGGCAGCGCCTCGGCGGCGGCGGCCCGCTTGGCGATGAAGGCCTGGCGGACGTGGCCCAGCGCCTTCTGCAGGTCGCGGTCCTCGAGCGCCCGGTGGGCGTTCTCCTTGAACTGCGGCGAAGTGGGATGGATCGTCATGGGGCCCTCCGGGCGAGCCGCGTCTTAGCTCTTTGACGGCCTGCGGGGCGCCGATGGGCGCCGCGTCGGTCATGTCGGCCAGGATCTCGGCGACGTGGCGGACCTCCATGTCGGATCCCATGCGGCTGAGCTTGCCGGCGATGTTCATGAGGCAGCCGAGGTCGCCCGCCACCAGCGTGCGGGCGCCGCTCTCCACCACGGTCGCGGCCTTGCGCTCGACGATGGAGTTGGACAGCTCGCCGTATTTCACCGCGAAGGTGCCGCCGAAGCCGCAGCACACGTCGGTGTTCTTGGATTCGACGAGGTCGAGGCCCCGCACGGTGCCGAGCAGGCGCCGCGGCTGCTCGCGGACGCCGAGCTCGCGCAGGCCCGAACAGGCGTCGTGGTAGGTCACCGGGCCGTCGAAGGCGGCATCGACGCGGCTGACGCCCATCACGTCGGTCAGGAAGGACACGAGCTCGTGGGTGCGGGAGGCCAGCTCCTCCGCCTTGGCCAGCATGTTGGGATCGTCGGCGAAGAGCTCGGGATAGTGGCGCTTGATCATGCCGGCGCAGGAGCCGGAGGGCGCGACGACGTAGTCGTAGCCCGCGAAGGCCCCGATCACCTGCGCGGCGACGGACGCGGTGGTGCCGCGGTCCCCGGAATTGTAGGCGGGCTGCCCGCAGCAGGTCTGACCCGGCACATCGACGAGGCAGCCCGCGTCCTGCAGCAGCTTGACGGCCGCGAACCCCACGGAGGGACGGAACAGGTCCACCAGGCAGGTGACGAAGAGCCCGACCCGTACCTCGCCCCGCGGGCCCCCGCGCGCTGCTGCCGCCATCTTCACCAAGCGCCTCGCGCCTCCCCGTGCCACGGGAGTGATGTAGGAGCCCGGACCCTGCAGCGTCAATGCGGTAAAGGGTGCGCCGGGCAACCATGTCCCGGCCCGGCCCGTTCCCCGGCATCGGGACCGGGACGGCGGCATCGGGCCGCTCCGGCCCGCCGAGGAGGACCACGATGGAACGACGTATCCTGCTGGCCGGCCTGCTGACGGGCGCCGCCGGGGCCACGCTGGCGACCGCGACCGCCCGGGCCCAGTCCACCACTCCGGCGGCACCCATCCCGGCGCCCGCGCCGGCCATGACCATGGACATGCCGGTGGCCGGCCTCTCCGAGGCCGCCAAGACCCACATCCGGGACACCATGGCGGTGGGCTCGCTGTCGCTGCTCGTCAGCCGCATCGCGGGAGCCAAATTGAAGCACCCGATGGGCAAGCAGTTCGCCGGCTTCGAGGCAGCCGAGCAGGACGGCATCGCCGAAGTCCTGAAGAACCGCATGACGCCCGGCATCAAGCCGCTCGGCACCATCAAGCCGCCGACCGACGCCGAGGCGGAAGCGCATCTCGATGCCGACGGCAAGGCGGCGCTGGAGGCGTTCCGCGCCCTGGCGGAAGGCCCCGAGCTCGAGAAGGCCTATATCCAGGCGCAGCTCGACGGCCACAAGAAGCTGCTGGCGATCCAGGACGCCTATCTCAAGACGGCCGACGACGAGACCGAGACCGCCATCGCCAAGCTCGCCAAGGGCCGCATCGAGGAGCATCTCGTGATCCTGGGCGACATCCAGAAGCACTTGGGCTGAACCCTCAGGCCCGGGAGGCTCGATCCATCGGGCGCGGGGGCGGTCTCCATCACGATCCGTGATGGACCGGCCCGCGGCGGGGCGGGACCGCTCGCTCATTCAGGATTGCATCAGCGACGCCGATGCGGCGCATCTCGCTTATGCGTTGGAACCCTCCGGCCCGATCCGTCACGATCCGTCGTATCCCCTCGCTGGCGAGACGACGTGATGAGCCCCGATCCTGCACCGACCCTCGGCGCTCCCGCGCTGGTCGCGCCGCCGTCGCGCCGCGGGATCGGTCTCACGCTGCTCCGCCTCGGCCGCGGCGCCTTCGTCACGCTGCCCCTGTGGCTGTTGCGGGCCGCATTCTGGCCGCGACGGCCCGGGATCGCTGACCTGTCCGACCATGCGCTGGCCGATATCGGCCTCACCCGTTCGGACGTGGCGGATTACGGGCGGCGCGGCGCCGCCGATGCCGAACTGGCGACGCGGCTCGGCCGACCCGGCGACTGGAGCCGCTGAGCCGCTGAGCCGCCAAGACGCGGCCGCGTTACTTCCCCGTGCCGGCCACATCGAGGGGCGGCACGCCGTCCTTCCACTGCGCCCAGTCGGCCACGATATGGTCGGCGATGCGGGTGCCCACGGCGGCGATGTTGGACACCGTCTCGGAGAAGCCGCCGGCCGTGTGGCCGGGCGCGGGATCGAGGTGCTGCAGCGTCGTCTCGTTCGGATTGCCCTGGTCGAAGTTGACCGCCCCGCGCAGGCTGAGGACGCGGCCGGTGCCGAACTGGCGCCGGATCACGGTGGTGATCGCGATATTCTCCATCTCGGTGATGACGTAGTCGTCCGCGCCGTAGAGCTTGGCGATGTATTGGGCCTCCTTCGACTTCCCGGGCCCATGGAAGAAGGTGTCGCCGGTCACGTGAGTGCCCGTCCCGATCGATGGCGCGGCGCGGGCCGCCGCCTGCGGGTAGCGCTGGCGGTAGGCCTGCGCGGCGGCCGAGTCCTTCAGTTCGACCTCGCGCCCGATCCGGACCGCCCAGGCGGCGAGCTGCGGGTCGAGGTGGACCAGCCGGTCCGCCTCGTAGCCCGCCCGGGGCATGAACGTCGGCGCTCCCGGCGCGCCCTCCTCCGGCGCCCAGCGGTGCCCGAGGTCGTAGTCCACCAGCCATGTGCCCACGCTGACGTCGCCGATCGTCCCCCGCTCCGGCGGCGTGCCCCCCACGCCCGAGAGGATGAAGTAGGTCTTCGAGAAGTCGAAGGCGGAATCGACCAGGATCGCCTGCATGGAGGCGGACGCATTGACCTTGCCCATGCCCAGGACGCCGCCGCAGATGCCGGCCGCATCGCAATAGACCGGTTTCAGCGCGCCCTTGACGGGGATCGGCGCCGCCGTGGTCCAGTAGCGCTCGAAGAAGTTCTGGAACTCGCCCGGGCGGTCGCCGGTGTTCTGGCCGATCTCGAACATCGCCGCGATGAAGACCTTGACCGGGATCGGGTCCGCCAGCGCGGGACCCGCGAGGGTCAGGGTCAGGACGGCGGCGAGAGCGGAGCTGGAGCGCATGGGCGGAGGGTTCTCCCGGAGACGTCGACGCGCGGCCGAGGGCGCCGAACGTCGGACCGGGCCGGCGTCGCAAGTTCGATGCCGCGGGCGCTCACCGCCGCAGCAGGAACACCGCCTGTTCGCCGAACAGGTTCCACCGGGCCGGGCTGCCGTCCGTCATCACGCGGCCGTGGCGATCGAGCACGATGCCGCGCTCGATGCGGGCCCCGATCTCGCCCGCGAGGTCGAGGAAGTCGCGGATCGTGCAGAAGTGGATGTTGGGCGTTTCGTGCCAGGAGATCGGCAGCGTCTCGGTGACGGGCATCCGGCCGCGGACGGCGAGCTCCCAGCGGATCCGCCAATGGGCGAAGTTGGGGAAGGACACGATGGCGCGGCGCCCGATGCGCAGCATGTTCTCCAGCACCGCCTTGGGCCGCCGCACCGCCTGCAGGGTCTGCGACAGGATCACGTAGTCGAAGGCGTCGTCCGGATAGGTGGCGAGGTCGGTGTCGGCGTCGCCCTGGATGACCGAGAGGCCGCGCGCCACGCACAGGTTCACGCCGCCTTGCGACAGTTCGAGCCCGCGCGCATCGACGCCGCGGGTATCGGCGAGGAGGCTCAGCAGCGCGCCGTCGCCGCAGCCGAGGTCGAGCACGCGCGCGCCGTGGTCCACCATGTCGGCGACGAGCTGGAGGTCGTTGCGCGCCTCCTCGCGCCGCGTCGGGCGGCGCTGGGCATCGGGGTCGAGGCCCGACAGGCGCAGAGGGCTCACGGGGCCGCTCCGGCGGCCTCGGGCAGGCCGCGCGCCCGCGCCGCCGCCGCGATGAAGCCGCGCGAGGTCGTGATGAGGTCCGGCACGTCGAGCAGGAAGGCGTCGTGGCCCTTGTCGGTCTCGATCTCGACGAAGGACACCGAGGCGCCGCCGGCGTTGAGCGCATGCACGACGGCGCGCGATTCCGACGTCGGGAACAGCCAGTCGCGACGTGAACGAGGCCACGCAGAACCGCGTCCTGGTGCCCCGGAAGGCGCCGCGCCAGCTGCCCGCCGTAATCGGCGGCGAGGTCGAAATAGTCCATGGCGCGGGTCATGTAGAGGTAGGAATTGGCGTCGAACCGCTCGACGAAGCTGCGCCCCTGGTAGCGCAGGTAGCTCTCGACCTGGAAGTCGGCGTCGAAGGTGAAGGTCGGGGCGGCGCGGTCCTGCAGCTTGCGGCCGAACTTGGCGTGGAGCGCCTGGTCGCTGAGATAGGTGACGTGGGCCGCCATGCGGGCGACGCCGAGCCCCTTCTCGGGCCGCGTGCCGGCGTCGATGTAGCGGCCGCCGCGCCAGTCCGGGTCGGCCATGACGGCCTGGCGCCCGACCTCGTGGAAGGCGATGTTCTGCGAGGAATGGCGCGCCGCCGTGGCGATCGGCATGGCGGCGAAGACGCGCTCCGGATAGGAGGCCGCCCATTGCAGCACCTGCATGCCGCCCATCGAGCCGCCGATCACGCAGAACAGCGTGTCGATGCCGAGATGGTCGACCAGCATGGCCTGCGCCCGCACCATGTCGCGGATGGTGACGACCGGCAGGTCGAGCCCGTAGACGCGGCCCGTCGCGGGGTCGAGCGAGGCCGGGCCCGTGGTGCCGAGGCAGCCGCCGACGACGTTGGAACAGATGACGAAGAACCGGTCGGTGTCGATCGGCCGGCCCGGCCCCACCATGGCGCCCCACCAGCCCGGCTTGCCGGTGACGGGGTGGATGTTGGCGACGTGCTGGTCGCCCGTCAGCGCGTGGCACACGAGGACGGCGTTGGACTTGGCGGCATTCGAGCCTGCCGTAGGTCTGGTAGGCGACGGTCAGCGGCGCGATCGCGCCACCCGAATCGAGGGCGAGCGGCTGATCGGCCGGAAAGGTCACGACGAGGCTGGTGGGGGTCTCGGCCTCGCGGCTCGGCATGGGTCTGGATGCGAGTATCGGCACGGTTCCGTCTCGGATGCGTTCGATCTTCCGAACGCCGTGTTCTGTTTATAGGATTTCCCACCGAAGGGCGTCAAGCTGCGCGCCGTCTTGCCTTCGCGCCCCGGCTCCCGCACATGTTCCCCATGCGTCACGACTTCCCTCTGCCGCGTCTGTCCGGCGCCCTGCCCCGTCCCGCCGGCGCGGGAGGGGGCCGATGAGCGAGGTCGCCGGCCGCGACGGCGGGGCCGAGGGTGCCGCGCCGCGGTCCTTCGCGGCGCTGCGCGACCTCCTGCTCGAGCGGCGGGCGAGCCTGCCCAAGCGCCTCGCCCAGGTGGCGGATTTCGCGCTCGACAACCCGGACGACATGGCGTTTGGCACGGTGGCGGCCGTGGCGGACCTCGCCGGGGTCCAGCCGTCGACGCTGGTCCGCTTCGCCCAGGCGCTCGGCTACGAGGGGTTCTCCGACCTCCAGACCGTGTTCCACGCGCTGCTGCGCAACCGCTGGCCGGATTACGAGGACCGGTTGCGGGCGCTCTCGCCCGACAGCGAGGCCGGGCCGGAGGCGCTGCTCGCCGGCTTCTGCGAGAGCGCGGCGCTGTCGCTGTCGCGCCTGCGCGAGCGCACCAGCGGCGAGACGCTGGCGCGGGCCGTCGACGTGCTGGCGGCGGCCGACACCATCTACGTGCTCGGGCAGCGCCGCACGTTCGCGGTGGCGGCGTACCTCGCCTATGCCTTCGCCAAGCTGAAGATCCGCTGCGTGCTCGTCGACAATGTCGGTTCGCTGGGACCCGACCAGGTGGCCTTCGCGGAGGCCAAGGACGCGCTCCTGGCCGTCAGCTTCGCCCCCTACACGCCCTCCACCATCGAGATCGCCGAGCGGCTGGCGCAGCGCCTCCCCGTGGTGGCGATCACCGACTCGCCCTTCTCGCCGCTCGTCGGCAGCGCGCGGGTGTGGTTCGAGGTGGCCGAGGCCGATTTCGGCGCCTTCCGGGCCGTGTCGGGCACGTTCGCGCTCGCCATGACGCTGGCGGTGGCGGTGGGGCAGCGGCGCGCCAAGGCCTAAGGTGCCGAGCCAGAAGGCGGCCGCGACGCGCGGGACGGGGACGATCCGGGGAGGACGCGGACGATGGCGGCATGCGGGACGAGGCTGGCGGCGGCGCTGGTGCTGCTGGCGGCGACGCTGGGGGTGGCGGGCGCCCGGGCGGCGACCTTCGAGATGGGCGCCGGCACGCAGGACCGGCACTGGCTGCCCGAGCGCGCCAGGGTCGAGAACCCCTCGGCCCGCGATCCCGTCACGATCCGGGACGGCGTCACTCTGGCGGCGCGCGACGGCACGGTGCTGGAAGGGCGGCTGTTCCTGCCGACCCTGAAGCAGGGCCAGGCGCCGACGCCCTGCGTGCTGATGGCGGACGGCTACGGGCGCATGTCCAACACGGGCGCCGAGACCGACCCGGTGCTGATGAACATCGCGTCGCGCGGCTATGCCGTGCTGCACCTCAGCCTGCGCGGCTCCGGCCAGTCGGGCGGGGAGGCGACGCTCTACAACCAGTTCGGCCAGGACGGCTACGACGCCGTCGAGTGGATGGCACGGCAGAGCTGGTGCGACGGCCGCGTCGGCATGGTGGGTCCCTCGCTGCTCGGCATCGCCCAATGGCTCACCGCCCGGGAGGCGCCGCCCCATCTGAGGGCCATCGTGCCCCAGGTGGCCTGCGGCGACTGCTACGGCTTCCTGTGGTACCCGGGCGGCATGCTGCCGGGGCCGGGCCGCCTGGCGCGCCGGCTGTCGCCGGGAGCGGAGGCCGAATACGCCACCGCCATCCAGCACCGCGACCAGGACGGCTGGTGGCGCGAGCGCACGACGCTCGACGCCGACATGCGGGCCATCGCGGCACGCGGCGTCGCGGCCTTCATCTCGGGCGGGCTCGACGACTACATCACGCCGGGCAACATCCACGCTTACGAGGTCTTCGCGGCGCCCGGCGGCGCGCGGAAGCGCCTGCTGCTGGCCCCGCACGCCCACGGCTGGCAGATCGACTTCCTGCAGGAGCTGCAGGTGCAGTGGCTCGACCACTGGCTGAAGGGCGTCGACAACGGCGTCGCGCAGGCCCCGCGCGTGATCCTCTACGTCAAGGGCGCCGACCGCTGGCGCACCGAGAGCGACTGGCCGATCCCCGACGCCCGCACGGCGACGCTGCGCCTCGGCGCCGCCCCGAGCGGCACGATCGCCAGCCTCAACGACGGCACGCTGGCGGCCGAGGCGGCGCCGGGACCCGACGCGCGCCTTCCCTACGTGCCGGGCGCCGGCCCGGCGTTGCCCGTGCTGCTGAGCGCCACGGTCGGCCGCTCGGCCGCGGACCAGAGCGACGCCGAGCGCCACGTCCTCACCTGGACCTCCGCGCCCCTTCGGGCGCCGACCGAAGTGACGGGCAGCCCCCACGTGTCGCTCTGGGCCTCGTCGACGACGACGGACGGCGACATGGTCTTCGCCCTCGACGATGTCGCGCCGGACGGCACGTCGACCCAGGTGGTGCAGGGCTACGTCAACGTGCCCCGCGCCGTTTCCCCGTCATCGCCCGCGCCGCTGGTGCCGGGCGAGGCGCGCAGGATCGAGCTCGACCTCCTGCCGACCGCCTCCGTGGTGCCCACCGGGCATCGGCTGCGCCTCGCCCTCGCGGGGGCGGCCGAGGCCGTGCCGGGCCTGCCCTTTCCGCAAGGACCCGGGCCGAACCCCGCCGCCTTCACCTGGACGGTGCTGCAGGACGCGGACCACCCCGCCACGCTGTCGCTGCCGATCGTGGGCACGGGCGACGAGGCGCTGCTGAACCTTTCCGCGCCCAGGCCCCAGCCCTGAACCGGCCCGTGGCGCCCGGACTTCGCCGGAGCCGTCAGGCGGCGTCGAGGCCGAGCCGCCGCAGCGTCGCGGCGACGTCGGCCCGCACGGGCCCGGGCAGCGGCAGGATGGGCCGGGGCGGCTCGGCCCGGCAGAGGCCCAGCGCCTCGGCCGCCGCGTAGACGACGCGCAGGCTGGAATGGGATCGGAACAGGGCCCACAGCGGCTCCAGGGCCGCGTCCAGCCGCCGGGCCTCGGCGGCGTCGCCGCGCCGCGCCGCGCGGAGGATCGCCAGGCAGGGCTCCGGGAACAGGCCCGCCGCGACGCTGTACCAGGCCTCGCCGCCGGCGAGCAGCGCCTCGGTGGCGCGCCAGTCGACGCTGTAGCCGAGCGAGAAACCCGGCACGACGGCGGCGCGCGCAGCCGCGAGATGAGCCGCCACCTCGTCCGCCGGCGGCGCCGGGCTTTTCACGGCGACGACGCCGGACAGCCGGCTCAGCCGGCCGACCAGCGCCGGCGAGAAGGTGAAATGCGTCGTGCCGGGGTTGTCGTAGATGCAGAGCGGCAGGTCCGCACCGTCCGCCACCGCCCGGAAGTGTTCGAAGACCTCGTCCTCCGTCAGCGGCGTGTAGGAGACCGGCGCCAGCAGGCCGGCCGCGGCCCCCGCCGCCGCGGCATCGCGGGCGATGTCGAGCGCGGCATCGGTGCGCAGCGCCCCGACGCCGACGAGGACCGGCACGCGTCCCCCGGCCTCGTCGAGCGCGGCATCGAGGGCGCGGCGCCGTTCGTCGCGCGACAGGTAGGGATAGGAACCGGTGCTGCCGAGCAGGCCGATGGAATCGACGCCGGCCACGACGAGCCGCCTCACCAGCCCGCGCAGCGCCGCGACATCCACCACACCCGAGGGCGAGGCCGGCGTGATGGGAAAGGCCGAAAGCCCCGTCAGAACCGTCATGCCGCCGTCCCCCGTCCCGCAAGGCCGGCACGATAGGAGCCGGGCGGCCCTGCGCAAAGGGCCTTCGGTTCGGAACCGGAGCCGATGCCGGCCATCCCGTGCCAGGCGCGGCCGGTCCGGGACCCGATCGCCCCCGCCGTTTCCCGCTCGGGGCAGCGGCGAAGCGGCACCGTGACTGCGGGATCAGAACCTCGGGACGGCCCGGGCGACGGCTTGACGCCCGCCCCGCCGGACGCTTCAACGGTGAGGCATCACACCTCCAGCCGGACCGGACCCATGCGGGTACTCCTCATCGAAGATGACCTCATGATCGGCAAGAGCCTGAAACAGGCCCTGCAGAACGAGAGCATGGTGGTCGACTGGACGCGCAGCGGCGTCGAGGGCGAGGAAGCCCTGACGACCAACGACTACTCGGCGGTGCTGCTCGACCTCAACCTGCCCGACCGGAACGGCATCGATGTGCTGCGGGCGACGCGCCAGTCCGGCAACAAGGCGCCGATCCTGGTCATCACGGCCCGGGACGACATCGACGACCGCATCGCCGGCCTCGACCTCGGGGCGGACGATTACATGGTCAAGCCCTTCGACATGCGCGAGCTCGTGGCGCGCATGCGCGCCGTGCTGCGCCGGCGCTCCGGCATCGCCCGCTCGATGCTGCAGACCGCCACCATGACGCTCGACCTCGCCACCCACGAGCTGACCTATCGCGACCAGAGCCGCGTGCTCTCGGCCCGCGAATTCGCCCTGATGCGGGCGCTGCTGGAGCGCCCCGGCATCATCCTGTCGCGCGCCCAGCTCGAGGAACGGCTCTACGGCTGGGGCGAGGAAGTGGAGAGCAACGCGCTCGACGTGCTGATCCACTCGCTGCGCAAGCGTTTCGACAAGGACATCATCCACAACGTGCGCGGCGCGGGCTGGATGGTGGTGCGGGGATGAGGCGCGCGCCGCGCCGGCCGTGACCAAGCCGCCGCGCGGCGGCGCTTCGGTCCGCCGCACCGCGCTGGTCTGGATGACGCTGGTGCTGACGGCGATCAGCCTGGCCGCGGCCGCCGTCGCCTATGCGATCGACATCACGGATGCCGACCAGCTGCTCGACGAGGAGCTCCGGATCGTCGCCTTCTACGCCGGCCCGGGCCTGTCGAGCCGGTCGCCGCGCGGCCACGTCTACGACGAGAACCACGAAGTGCTGATCCAGGTCCGCGGTCCGGGCGGCGACCTCCTCTATTCCTCGGACGCGACCCTCGCCATTCCGCCGCCGGCAGCGCCGGGCTTCGGCGAGGCCTGGTTCGGCGGGGAGCAATGGCGCAGCTTCCTCGCCGCGCAGGGCGCCAACAGCGTGCAGGTGTCGCAGCGCCTCAGCCCCCGCAAGAGCCTCGCCCGCACGGCGGCGCTCGAAGCCTCGCTGCCGATCCTCATGACCATCCCGCTCGGCTGGCTGGTTGTCGTGTGGGGGCTCCGCCAGATGCTGAACAGCCTGTCGCGGCTCGCCGGCACCATCGCGGCCCGCGGCGTCGAGAGCCATACGCCCATCGACCTTTCGGGCGTGCCGGTCGAGTTCACGACACTGGTCCAGGCCATGAACGCTCTCATCGGCCGCTGGCGGCTGAGCCTCGACCAGCAGAAGCAGTTCCTGTCCGACGCCGCGCACGAGCTCCGAACGCCCCTGACGGCGCTGCGGCTGCAGATCGACCTGCTGCAGGCCGAGGGCGGCGGCGGGGCCGAACTCGGCGCCGCGCTGCCGGAACTCGCCAGAGGCGCCGGGCGCGCCTCGGCGCTCGTCGACCAGCTGCTGCGCATGGCCCGCTACGAATCGGGCGCGCCGTCGAGCGAGACCCGCGAAGTCGACATGGCGGCCCTGGTGGTCGGATGCATGGCGGATTTCGTCACGCTCGCGGAAAGCAAGGAGATCGACTTCGGTCTCGTCTGCTCCGAGCCGGCGCGGCTGCGCGGCGTCGAGCGCGACTTCCACCTCCTGGTGTCGAACCTCATCGAGAACGCGGTGCGCTACACGCCGAACGGCGGCGTGGTGGACGTCGGCGTGCGGGTCGAGGCCGACAGCGTGCTGGTGGAAGTGGCCGATACGGGCTGCGGCATCCCCGAAGAGCTGCTGCCGCGGGTCTTCGACCGGTTCTTCCGCGCGCCGGGGCTCGGCGCCGAGGGCACGGGGCTCGGCCTCGCCATCTGCCGCGCCATCGCGCGTCGGCACGGCCTCTCGCTCGCCCTGCGCAACCGCCCGAGCGGCGGCCTCGTCGCCACGGTCCGCGGGCCGGCGGCCGGCACGCCGCCCACAAACGGCGAGCCGGCACGGGCGGGCTGACGCCGGCCCTCGTCCGTGCTCTATGGCGCGATCGGTGCATCGCGGGGCGGACGGCGCCCCCGCCAGGGAACGACCACCACCATGACTGAGCTCACCATCACGGCAGGCCCCTTCACGTTCGGCGCGAGGCTCGAAGAGGCGCTGGCGCCCAAGACCTGCGCGTCGTTCCTGGCGCGCCTTCCATTCGAGAGCCGGGTCGTCCACGTGCGCTGGAGCGGCGAAGGCGTGTGGATGCCGCTCGGCGACCTCGACTTCGAGGTCGGCTACGAGAATCATACGAGCTACCCGGCCCCGGGGCAGATCATCCTCTATCCGGGCGGCATCAGCGAGACCGAGATCCTCCTGGCCTATGGCGGCGTGCGGTTCGCCTGCAAGATGGGCCAGCTCGCCGGCAACCACTTCATCACCGTCACGTCCGGCCAGGAGAACCTCGCCGCGCTCGGCAAGATGACGCTCTGGGAGGGCGCCCAGCCGATCGTCTTCGCACGCGCCTGATCGGCCGCGTGGAGGCGCGGCAGGCGGGACCGGGCGAGACCTTCGCCCGCCACGGCGGCAACGTCGCAGCGGCCCGCGCCGCCTACCCGCGGGCACCGGAGCCCTGGCTCGACCTGTCGACCGGCATCAATCCCCGGCCCTATCCGGTGGGGACGATCGAGCCCGCGGCCTGGAGTGCCCTGCCCGGCGGCGACGCGGAACTGCGCCTCGCCGCCGCGGCCGGGCGGGCCTACGGCGCTGCCGTCGACGCCGTGGTGCCGGCGCCCGGCACCGGCGCCCTGATCGGCTGGCTGGCGCGTCTCCATCCCGCGCGGCGCGTCGCCGTCCTGGGCTTCACCTATGGCGAGCACCGCCGCGCCTGGGAGGCGGCGGGCGCGCGGGTCGAGACCGTGGCTGAGCCGGAGCAGCTCGCGGGCTTCGACGCCGCCGTAGTGGTGAACCCCAACAATCCCGACGGGCGGCTCGTCGCCCCCGCCGACCTCGCCGCCGTGGCGGAGCACGTCGGCCTGCTGGTGGTGGACGAAGCCTTCGGCGACGTCGCGCCGGCGGGTTCGAGCCTGGCACCGCTGCTGCCCGCCAATGCCGTGGTGCTGCGCTCCTTCGGCAAGTTCTACGGCCTCGCCGGACTGCGGCTCGGCTTCGCGCTGGCACGCCCGTCCTGGGCCGGGCGGCTGCGCGAAGCGCTCGGGCCCTGGGCGGTGAGCGGGCCGGCGCTCGCGGTCGGGGCGCGCGCGCTCGACGATGCCGCCTGGGCGGCGGAGACCCGCGACCGGCTCGATCGCGACGCGGCCCGCCTCGACGCCCGCCTGCGGGCCTCGGGCGCGCAAGTGGTCGGGGGCACGCCGCTGTTCCGTCTCGCGCGGTTCGCGGACGCGGCGGGCCGTTTCGACGGCCTGGCGGGAGCCGGGGTGCTGGTGCGGCCCTTTGCCGAGCATCCGGCGCTGCTGCGCTTCGGCCTGCCCGCCGACGAGGCGGCGTGGGATCGCCTCGACCGCGCCCTCGGCGACGGCGCGTGACCTCCGGCCGGCGCCGCGCCGGTCAGCCGGCCCGGAAGGCGCGATAACGCGCCGCGATCTCGGCCGCCGTCACGGGGGCGGAATCGATCGGCGCATAGGTCCAGTGCTCCAGCCGGCCCGACCAGCGCCGCACCGCCCCGACCTCGGTCAGCCGGTCGAGATAGCGGGTGACCTTGGGGTGTCCGCCGGACGGCTCGTAGACGTGGACGGGTGCGCCGGTGGCGCAGGCCTCTCCCACCATGTTGGCGCTGTCGCCCGTCACCAGCAGGGCATCGGCCAGCGCCAGGATCTGGGGATAGGGGTTGGTGCCCGAGCCGTCCCACACGAAGGCGCGCCCCGCCTCGAGCCCGCCTCCGAGCGCGGAGCGGATCGCCGCGAGCGCTTCGGGCGGCGTGCGGCGCGACGGGGTCACCATGAGGCTCGCGCCGTCGGCCGCGATCGCGGCGGCGATACCGGCGAGGTTGCGGATGTCCTCGGCCGAGAAATCGTGGTTGACGCCCTTCCCGCCCAGCACCATGGCGACGCGAGGATGCGGCAGCATGGCGAGGCGCGGGTCGGGGGCGGCCCGCGCCGCCGCCAGGACGTCGGGCCGCAGGCGATGCGCCGGCGTCAGCGTGACGACCACGTTGTCGCCGCGCAGCTTGTCGTGTTCCGGGATCCAGATCACGTCCGCGGTGCCGGTGCCGGTGTAGGGGTCCTTGACGAAGATCGTGAAGGTCCGCCCGCCCGACGCCGCCTTGACGCGGCGCAGGTAGGGCACGGTGCGGCGGCCGGCCGCGATGGCGATGTCCGGGAAGGGCGGCGCGATGGGGCTGTCGACCCGGCCTGGCGCTTCGCGCGGGTCGACCGGGCCATAGGGGGTCAGCCAGGACCAGGGCGGGCGCGGCGCGATCAGCCGGCGCTCCGGTGCGAGGCCGAGCTCCTCGGCGATGCCGAAACACTGGACCTCGTCGCCGATCTTGCCGTCGCTGAGCACCCAGGCGCTGGTCCCGGCGGGCAAGCGGCGCCCGGCCACGCCGGCATCGGCGCGGCCCGGGACGTCCGACAGGTCGCTCAGACGCCCATCTCCCGCCGCAGCCACCAGGCGAAGTGGTGGCAGATCGAAAGGACGCGGCGCTCGTCGATGTCGGGCTGGTACCAGGCGCCGCTGTAGCTGGCGGACAGGACCGACAGGACGGGGACCTCGGCCAGCACCTGGCCGCCCGACGACACGATGCCGACGCCTTCGAGATTGTCGTTGCCGCCGCCGCCGTCCCTGCCGTTGTAGGCGCGCGAGCCCACGTAGGAGGCGAGGTAGATCGAGGAGATCCGGGCCACCAGGGTGGCGCCGCCGCGCGGTGCCGCAAGGTCGGCGAAGACCTCCTGCAATTGGCGCGTCAGGACCCGCGTCACGACCTCGGACCCGGCGACGTCGCCCAGGCGGAGGAGGCGCGACGTGTCGACCTCGATACGGCCGAAGCGCAGGCCGGCCGGCAGGCCGGCGGCGCCTCCGAACGGGGCCGGGGCGAGCTGCGCGGCCGCCGGAACGGCTCCGGCGAGCGACAGGGCCGCGCCGGCTCCCGCCGTGGCCATGAAGGCCAGGGCGGCACGGCGCGTCGGGGTCTCGGTCATGGACAGGGGCCTTTCGGGCGGGGTCAGCGGAACGCGACGTCCAGGAGTTCGTAGCTCTTGCCGCCGCCGGGCGTGTTGACCTCGACGCTGTCGCCGGTCTTCTTGCCGATGAGGGCGCGGGCGGTCGGCGAGGTGATCGACACCTTGCCGGACTTCACGTCGGCCTCGGCTTCTCGCCGACGATCTGGAACACCTTCTTCTCCTCGGTGTCCTCGTCGACCAGCGTGACGGTGGCACCGAACTTGACGGTGTCGCCGGACAGCTTGGACACGTCGATCACTTCGGCGCGGGACAGCTTGTCCTCGAGCTCGGCGATGCGGCCCTCGTTCAGGGACTGGGATTCCTTGGCGGCGTGGTACTCGGCATTCTCCGACAGGTCGCCATGCGAGCGCGCCTCGGAAATCGCCTGGATGATGCGGGGGCGTTCTTCCTGCTGGCGCGTCTTCAGTTCGGCCTCCAGCGCGGAATAGCCCGCGACGGTCATCGGCACTCTGTCCATCTCATTCACTCTCAACGGGGCATTGCGGGCTTGGGGCCCGCAACGCGATATGGGGTCGAGCCGGTCTGCGGACCCGGGCACGCCAGCCCCGGGCGACGCGGCCGGCTCAAGGCTCACCAGAATGTGGCCGGCGCGAGGCCCCGTCAACTTGCGACGGATCCGGCCGGTTCCTGCCGCGCCGGCCGCGCGGGCCGGGGCGCGGCGGCTTCAGTGGAAGTAATCCTGCAGGGCGCGGACCTCGAGTTCGCCGCCGACATAGCCGCCGATGCCGCGCGCCGCCGCGATGGCACCCGCCAGCGTGGTGTAATACGGCACCTTGTGGAGCAGCGCGGCGCGGCGCAGGTCCCGCGAGTTCGACAGGGCGCGGGCGCCCTCGGTCGTATTGACGACGAGTTGGATGCCGCCGTTCTTGATGGCGTCGACCACGTGGGGCCGGCCTTCCGACACCTTGTTGACCTTGGTGGCGGCGATGCCGGCGTCGCGCAGGCTCTTCAGCGTTCCGCCTGTGGCCTGGATCTTGAAGCCGAGATCGCTGAGCACCCGGATCGTGTCGACGACGCGGGGCTTGTCGGCATCCTTCACCGACACGAAGACCGTGCCCTTGCGCGGCACGGCCGTGCCGGCGCCGAGCTGGCTCTTGGCGAAGGCGATCTCGAACGACCGGTCGAGGCCCATCACCTCGCCGGTGGAGCGCATCTCCGGCCCCAGCACGGTGTCGACGCCGGGGAAGCGCGCGAAGGGGAACACGGCTTCCTTGACGGCGACATGGTCGAGCGTGAGGGCCGCGAGGTCGAAGCTCGCGAGCTTCTCTCCGGCCATGACGCGCGAGGCGATCTTGGCGAGCGGCCGGCCGATGACCTTGGCGACGAAGGGCACGGTGCGGGACGCGCGCGGGTTCACCTCGAGCACGAAGATCGCGCCGTCCTTGATGGCGTACTGGACGTTCATCAGGCCCACCACGCCGAGCGCCAGCGCGAGCACGCGGGTCTGGCGTTCGATCTCGGCGATGGTCGCGGCATCGAGCGAATAGGGCGGCAGCGAGCAGGCGGAATCGCCCGAATGGATGCCGGCCTCCTCGATGTGCTCCATGATGCCCGCCACCACGACGTCGGTGCCGTCGCAGAGCGCGTCGACGTCGACCTCGATGGCGTCCGACAGGTAGCGGTCGAAGAGCAGCGGGTTGGTGCCCAGCACGGTGTTGATCTGGCCGGTCTTGTCGTTGGGATAGCGCGCCTTCACCTCGGGCGGCACGAGGCCCGGCAGCACATCGAGCAGGTAGCTGTCGAGCGCCGCTTCGGTGCGGATGATCGCCATGGCGCGGCCGCCGAGCACGTAGGAGGGCCGCACCACGAGCGGCAGGCCGAGCGAGGCCGCGACGAGCCGCGACTGTTCGACCGAGTAGCTGATGCCGTTCTTGGGCTGCTTCAGCCCGACCCTGTCGAGCAGGCGCTTGAACCGATCCCGGTCCTCGGCGAGGTCGATGGAATCGACGCTGGTGCCGAGGATCGGGATGCCGGCTTCCTGCAGCGCATGGGCGAGCTTCAGCGGCGTCTGCCCTCCGAACTGAACGATGACGCCCTTGAGCGTGCCCTTCGACCGCTCGACGTCGAGGACCTCGAGCACGTCCTCGGCCGTCAGCGGCTCGAAATACAGCCGGTCCGACGTGTCGTAGTCGGTCGACACGGTTTCGGGATTGCAGTTGACCATCACGGTCTCGTAGCCGGCGTCGTTCAGCGCGAAACAGGCATGGCAACAGCAATAGTCGAACTCGATGCCCTGGCCGATCCGGTTCGGGCCGCCGCCCAGGATCACGACCTTCTCGCGCTCGGTCGGCCGCGCCTCGTCGACCGGCACGCCGGCGAAGGCGGGCGCATAGGTCGAGTACATGTAGGCGGTCGGCGAGGCGAACTCGGCCGCGCAGGTGTCGATGCGCTTGAACACCGGCCGCACGCCGAGCCGGTGGCGCATCGCCGTCACGGCCTTGACCTCCTGGCCCGAGAGCGCGGCCAGGCGCGCATCCGAGAAGCCGGCGCTCTTCAGCCCGCGCAGGCTCGCCGCCGTGGTGGGGACGCCGAAGCGCTTCACCTTGTCCTCGAGGTCGACGATGTCCTGGATCTGGGCGATGAACCAGGGATCGAACCGGCAGGCCTCGTGGATCTCGGCATGGCTCATGCCGTGGCGCAGCGCCTGGGCCACGACCAGGATCCGGTCGGGCGTCGGGCGGCCGAGCGCGGCGCGCAGCGCCACCTTCTCCTCGCCCGGCACGAGGCCGTCGATCGGCACCTCGTCGAGCCCGTTGAGGCCGGTCTCGAGCGAGCGCAGCGCCTTCTGCAGCGATTCGCCGAAGGTCCGGCCGATCGCCATGGCCTCGCCGACCGACTTCATGGCGGTGTTGAGCAGCGGCTCGGCCCCGGGGAACTTCTCGAAGGCGAAGCGCGGGATCTTGGTGACGACGTAGTCGATCGTGGGCTCGAACGAGGCCGGGGTGGCGCCGCCCGTGATGTCGTTCTGGATCTCGTCCAGCGTGTAGCCGACCGCGAGCTTGGCGGCGACCTTGGCGATGGGGAAGCCGGTGGCCTTGGAGGCCAGCGCGGAGGAGCGCGACACGCGCGGGTTCATCTCGATGACGATCATGCGGCCGTTCGACGGATCGACGGCGAACTGCACGTTGGAGCCGCCGGTCTCGACGCCGATCTCGCGCAGCACCGCCAGCGAGGCGTCGCGCATGATCTGGTATTCCTTGTCGGTCAGCGTCAGCGCCGGCGCCACCGTGATGGAATCGCCCGTGTGGACGCCCATCGGGATCGACGTTCTCGATCGAGCAGACGATGATGGCGTTGTCGGCGCGGTCGCGCACGACCTCCATCTCGTATTCCTTCCAGCCGAGCACGCTCTCCTCGACGAGGACCTGCGTGGTCGGCGAGGCATCGAGGCCGCGCTCGATGATCTCGATATATTCGTCGCGGTTGTAGGCGATGCCGCCGCCCGTGCCGCCCATCGTGAAGGACGGCCGGATGATGGCCGGCAGGCCGACGTCGTCGATGCAGGCGAGGGCCTCGGCGAGCGAGCCGACGTGGTGGGAGCGCGGCGTGTCGAGGCCGATCTTGGTCATGGCGTCGCGGAACAGCTCGCGGTCCTCGGCCTTGTCGATCGCGGCCGCGGTGGCGCCGATCAGCTCGACGTCGTGCTCCTTCAGCGTCCCCATCTTCTCGAGCGCCAGGGCGCAGTTGAGCGCCGTCTGGCCGCCCATGGTGGGCAGCAGCGCGAAACCGCCCGGGACGGCATGGCGCTCGGCCGCGATGATCTTGGCGACGACCTCGGGCGTGATGGGCTCGACATAGGTCCGGTCCGCCATGTCCGGGTCGGTCATGATGGTGGCGGGGTTGGAATTGACGAGGACGATGCGGTAGCCGTCCTCGCGCAGCGCCTTGCAGGCCTGGGTGCCCGAATAGTCGAACTCGCAGGCCTGTCCGATGATGATCGGTCCCGCCCCGATGATCATGATGGTGGCGATGTCGGTGCGCTTGGGCATGCGGTGTCCTGGCGATTCTCGTGTGTCGGCGGCCGGGCAGGCCCCGTCTCTTAGAGCAGGGGCGACGGTTCCGGAAGCACCACGGGCGGCGTCGGCCCCATATGCAAAGACCCGGCCTCCCGGCCGGGTCCTCGAACATCGGGACCCGGCCCCCGGCCGGGCGCCTCACATCGGCGGCGTGACGCCGTCCTTGCCGACCGCCACGAAGCCCGACGCGAGCCGGCCGTCGGTCACTGTCGGCGTGACGATGAACACCTTGGCGCCCGGAATGAGGTCCGCCCGGGTGGCGTCGACGATCTGCACGATCGGCGTCGAATCCTTGATGGCGACGGTCTTCTCGCCGCCCTTGTAGGACAGCTTCACGGTCTTGCCGTCGGTGCTCTTGACCTCGTTGTCGACCGTGGCATTGGTCATCATGCTCTTGGGCTGCAGGTCCCAGGCATAATGGCCCTCGCCGGTCCCCTTCATGGCGGCGGGGAACACCACGACTTCGAGCGCCTTCAGGCCGGTCTCCTCGCCGCTGGTCGCGGTGCCGATGAAGGTGCCGGGCTTGATGTCGGCCATCGTGGCCCTGGCGACGCCGCCGATCTTCCAGCCGTCGTCGAGGTTGAGGGTGACGTCCTTGCCGTCACGGTCCTTGACGGTGACGATCGCACCGTCGACCGCCGCGATGGTCCCGCGTTCGTGGAGCGGCTCGGCCCGGACCGCGCTGGCGGCCCCGACCGCCAGGACGGAGACGGCCGCCGCGACGGCGGCGTGACGCTTGATATTGGGCATCGGAAAGATCCTCGAACAGAATGGCGCCCGCCCGCGGTTGGGGCGCAGCGGCCGGCGCGATCCCGGGCGAGACGTGCCCGGGGTGGCCGCAATCGTCCTTCGCGCACCGGAGCTTCGCGGTTACGGTCGGGCGCCTCATCCGCTTTCGTTCCTCGTCGATCCAAGACGGCGACTGCCAGCGCCGTCGGGACGTCTTGCGTGTCCGCACCGGGCTCGATACCATTCGTGAGTTGCAGAGGCGATGCGCGGAACCGGTGTCGGATGGGTCGATCGAAGGGGTCCGGACGCCGACGGGAAGACGCGCCCTGGCGCGACGAGGCGCGCCGCCTGGCGGGCGGTCACGCCGAATACGGGTCCCTGGCTCGCGCAGATCTCAGGCGCTGCCTGGCCGAGCTCTGGCGTCTCGTCGCCACCGTCCCGCGCGACATCGGCGAGGCCTACAAGACGTTGTCCGAGGCGGACCTCGCGACCCACAGCCGGCACTGCATGGGCCGCATGATGGACGGCGACTTCGATTGGGCGCCGGACAGTTCCGCCGTTCGCGATTGGGCCCTGGCGGTCGGGGGCCAGCTCCGGGCCTACGACAGCGAGTTGCTTCGATTGTCCCAGCTTCACTGCGGTCCGGTCCTTGACCCGGCCGAGTGGTATTGCCCGGACGAGAACGCCTATGTCGTGCCGCGCCGACGCGCGTCGCGGGCCACCGGCGGCGCGGGTCACAACAACAGCCTTGCCCGGCGTGGACTCGTCCACCATCGCATCTTGCCCGCGCGCGTGGGCGGCGACGCGGTCGACATCGTCATCGTCGGGGATCTGTCGCCGCGCGGGGCGGGAACGTCGTCCTGCCGCATCGGCTGTGCCAGCTTCTCCGCCCTGACCCTGGATCTCGACACGCAGGAGGACGGACAATCGCGGAGGTTCAGGGCCGTCACGTTGGCGGGGAACGACACCGCCGGCACGGTGGAACGCCATGTCGGCCTGGGGTTCGAGCAGGGTTGTCTGGCCGTCGTCTGGCCGGAACTGGCGATGCCGCCAGCCCTGCGTGACGGGGCGGTGGCCGCGATTGCGCGCCGACGGCTCGCCCCCTGCCCGACCGGCAGGCCCCGGCTTTGGATCACCGGATCGTGGCACGAGCGAAACGGTGCCGAGTTCGTCAACCGCTGCCGCATCTACGATCGCGACGGGTGCCTGACCTCCGTCTACGACAAGATGAGCCGCTACCACCATGCCGCCATCGGTTTCGAGGATATCGCCATCGGCGCGAGGGTGCCTGTCATCGTGACCGACGAGGTGATCGTCGGTGTCGCGATCTGCAAGGATTTCTGCATGCTCGACTCGCCGAGCCCTGGCCGCGCGTTCCCCGTCGATCTCGTCCTGGTCCCGTCCTTCGGTGACGAGGCGACGGCGCAAGCCCATGTTTCCGCGGCGCACCAAATGGCCGTGGACGGCGGAGCGTCCTGCGTGGTTCAGCAGATGTCCGGGCGTCTCGACGAAATCGGCCAAGACCGGATCGTCGTTGCCGCGCCTGCAGGGTTGATGCTCGCCCACGGGTCCGGCGGGCCGGAACGGCGAGCCGCGACCGACGGTTGGTCCCTGTGCGTCATCGGGCTGAGATGAGCGGGACGGTGGTGGACCTCCGGAGCTTTGCCGGCCATGGTCGCAGGTAGCGATCCTTTCATGCCCACGGAGCAGACTGGCACCATGATCGAGACGGCGCACTGGGACGATATCTCACTCGGCATCGCGACGCCCGGTGAAGCGCGGGCGCTGATCCGGTCGGGTGTCGAGAACCTGACCGCGGAAACGGCGCAGCGCATCTACGAGGCGCTGCGGGCCTGGGTCTGGAAAGCCCTGAACCAGCGCCGCCGAGATCCCGAGTTGCGCGAGTGGCACGACGTGATCCGCTCGACCAGGGCCGTCCTGTCCGACACATTTCCCGACCTCGCGGCGCGCGTCGCGACCCTGGCCGACATGATCTATGAATCGGTGATGGTGGCCGAAACCTTCGAGACCTCGGACATCGTCGATCGGCCCTACGTGCAGACCATCGTGCTCCTGCTGCGAGCCGGAGCCCTGTCGCTGGAGGCGCTGGCCGAGGAAGCCCGGATGCCGGTCGACAGGATCAAGCTCATCGTCAACATGATGACCTACGCCGGTCTCGTCACCTGGGCGAGGCGGGGCCATTCGCCGGTCCTGACCCTGTCGTCCGCGGGGCGCCTCGCCGCCGGGCCGCTGATCGAACGCCTCGAAGCACAGATGCGCCAGTGGCGCAGGCCGCGGAAACGGCAAGCCATCAAGCCGACGCCGGAGCAGCGACCCGCTCGTGCGACCGCCCGGTTCCGCAAGTCGCCGTCGCATCAGGGCCATGGTGTGAGACGCCCGCGGGTCGTCCGGCGCACCAAGCCGCTCTGGGACAGCGCCGATGCCTGAGAGCCGCGCGCCCGACCTCACGCCTGACGAGGGCGCCGCGCGCCAGCGTCCCGAGCCCGGGGCGGACCTGCCCGCCATCGGGGTCAGGGGCGACTTCATCGATCGCGTCGCGTTCCTGGCGAATTCCTCGGTCTCGCTCGTCACTTGCGTGGGCTACATCGAGGACGGAGACCCCACGCTGGTTCCCTTCGTCGACGTCACGCTGGTCGCCGAAGAGGAGGAAGCGTCGCGTCGCGTGGTGCTGTCGGAGTTGATCAGCCTGGACAACATGACGGGACTGCTGAGCGACCTCAGCGTCGACATGCGGTCCGCCTGCCGCGAACTCAACGTCCTGGCGCGAGGCAGCGTAACGGTCGAGCCCGCACGGCTCACGTCCATGCGGACTGCGCTGAGTCACATGATCGAGCAGGTCCAGGGATGTATCGAGGACCTCGACGCCATCGCGTCCGGACCCGAGGCCGGCTGAACCGGACGCGCCCGGATCACCGGCGGCCGAAGGCCTCGTCGTCGGCCTCTTCGAGTTCGGCCTCGACCAGGCAGAAGCCCGGGATCGTGCCGGTCCTGATCTCGTCGACGATCTCTCCGTACCAGAGCACCTGCACGCCCTCGCCGGCCTCGCCCGTCACGACCATGGCGGGGCCGCCCGACTTCAGCTGCACGATATCGCCCTTCTTGAAATCCATTACGCTTCTCCGTCCATCGCGCCCGGCCTGAGCTGCAGGCGGGGCGCCTACCCGCATGCGCCGCGTCCATGTCGCCCGAACGACAATAGCCGACGTCTGCCACACAGACACTGGGTTAGCACGGGGACGGAGCGGCAGACAGGCTCAAAACGGCGGCGGGCCCGAAAAGCCGGGCCGGCGGGTTCAGGTCGGCTCGCCGCCGCTGCGGGCGACGGGGGCGGCCGGAGCCGTCCAGCCCGGGATCCTCACGGCCATCATGATGATGGGCCCGCCGGCGGCGGCATTCGCCAGCCGGGCCTCGTAATGCCCGGCGCCGAAGCCGGTGCGGTCGAGCGCGAGGGTCTCGGCCTCGGGTGCCGAGGCCCGGCCGTCGCGCCCCTCGATGCGGCTGCTCACCGCGACGGCGCCGCCCTGGGGGGCATCGAAGCGGACGTGGACGGCAGCGAGGTCCGGGTGCCCGAGGACGAGGTCGACGGCGCAACCCGCGTCCGGAGAGCAGGCCACCCGCGTCTCGCGCTGCACGTTCCAATCGGCGTCGAGTTCCGCCACATAGGCCTCGCCGCCCGCGGCGGCCGCAACGTCGGCCCGGGCCGCCGTGACCGGTGCCACCGGGAGCAGGCCCGCCAGGCCCGCCGAGACCAGAAGAGCGCCCAAGCGTTGCATCGCACCACCCTTCGACCGAGTCGGGCGACGTCGCCCGTTCGAGGAAGAGTGACGCCGAGGCCTTAACGGTCCGTAGGCGCCGATCCCGACCGGGTCATGGGAAACCCGGCGTTCTTGTCCGCCCGACGCCTTCGGCGTCCCGCCCTACCCGACGCCTTCGGCGTTGTGCCTCACCCGACGCCTTCGGCGTCCCGCCCTACCCGACGCCTTCGGCGTCCTGCCTCACCTGACGCCTTCGGCGTCCTTCGCGGGAAGGCCGGCGAGGCCGATGCGCCAGCGCAGCGGCGCCAGGAACACGCGATGGCGATGGTCGGCCTCGAAGGCCATCGGCGGCCGGCTGTTGTCGATGTACTTTCCGATCTGGCCCATGAAGTCGTCCGCCTTGCGCCAGATGCCGATGTTGTAGAACGTCGTGAAGTCGCCGCTTTCCGCCGCCGCCCAATTGATCCAGGGGAACTGCTGGCGGCTCTCCTCACCGGACATGAATTCCGCGATGAGGCCGGTCCGGTCCGGGATGGTGGACTTGGTCGACCAGTAGTCGAGGAACTCCTGTTCGTGGCCCTTCTTGATCTTCCACTCGACGACGACGATGCGGGCCTCGGTGGACAGGGGGTTGCCGGCCGCCATGGCGCCGGGCTGGACCTGCGCGGCGGGGGCGGGAGGGGGCGCGGGCTGGGCGACCGGCGCGAGGCCGTCGGCCACCACCACCGAGGCACCCGCCGACAGCAGGCCGGCCACCAGGGCGCAGGTCAGGGTCCGGCGGCGAAGCGCCGGTGCAATGGAGATGCGCATGAGAGAACCTCGATGAGCGTCGGTGCTGTTGCTCCGGACCCATCCCGGCGCTGCCCGACTTGCGACATCTGCAATTTGACACGAATCGTAGATCTTAACGAGCTTTAAGACTTGCGGCGCCGAGACATCCTATAAGAAAGGTTAACACCTCCGGCCGGTGCCGGTCCGTCGTCAGGTCTGGGTGAACAGCGTCAGGACGGAGGCGGGATCGGTCGAGGTCCGGCCGGCCTGGAGCGTCGCCAGCAGCGAGTTGCTCGTGACCTGCGTGCCGCTGGCCATGGAGTCGAAGGGCGTGATGGGCGGCGTCGTCGTGAGCGCGGCGGTGTCGTAGCGCACCGCGAAGCGCTCCAGGAAGGCATTGAGCTTCTTGGGATCGGTGAGGTCGGTTCGCTTGATCTTGGCGCCGATGATGCGCGCCTGGGCGTCGATGTCGAGTTTGGAGAACGAGTCGGGCAGGCCGAGCGAGGTCTTGACGACGCTGATCAGCGACTTGTCGGCGAGGATCTGGAACATGCTGGTGATGTTGGGCGCCTGCTGCTTGAAGTGGAGCGCCAGCTTGACCCCCGCATTGACGCTCCCCGCCTCGTCCTCCATGACCTGTTCGGCATGGGGGTCGGCCAGCAGCACGGCCGATTTCGCGCCCTGGGCGCTCTGGGCCGGCGTCTTCGCCACCGTGCCGTCGGCGCTGAAGTTGAAGGCGGCCGCGAGGTCGCGATAGCCGCCGCCGAGCATGTTGGCGGCGCTCTTGGGCTTGGTGAGATCGCTGGTCAGCACCAAGGCCAGCCTGGTGGTCCAGTCGCTGTCGGAAAGGCCGGGCGGGCGAGTGACACCGTAGGCGGTGGTCGCCACCGCGACGAGGCGCGGGTCGGACAGGAAGCCCTTCAGGGTCCGGACCTTGCCGATCGAGGCCTGGACATAGGTGATCTCCGCCTGGGTCGCGGTGGAACTCGCGCCCGCCGCCGCTGCCGCCTTGCCGTAGAGCGACAGCATGGTGGTCTCGGCCGTCGCGCTCTGGGCCAGGCGCGGGGCCGCGACGGACCCCGAGCCGTCGAAATTGAAGGCGGCCGCGAAGGCGGCGAGGTCGGGCCGTGCGTCGCGGGTGATGGCCGCGTCGCCCTGGTAGCTCTGCGTGAAGGAGAAGGCGGCCGCGAGGGCGCGTGCGCCGTTGCCCTGCTGGCTGGCGAGGCTCTTCGGATCGGTGGGGTCGCTGGTGAGGATGCTGCGGATGGCGCTCGCCTTGCTGGCCGCGGTGGCGTCCGTCTTGAGGCCGATGCCATAGGCCTTGGCGAGGTAATCGACCACGCGGCGGTCGCCCACGACATCGTCCACCGACTGCGCGCCGGCGATCACGGCCCGGCTGTAGTCGGCCTCGATCCGCCCCTTGGCCTGGTCGCCGGGGTTCGGCCCGAGCCGCTCGGCATAGAGATCGGCGGTGGCCAGGGCCGCCGCGTCCGACTGGACACCCGCGGCGGCGGCCGGCGTGGGCCAGGGCTGGGCCGAGACCGCGCCCTTGGCGTCGAAGCGAAACGCCGACGCCAGGCGGCGCGTCGCCGTCCCGCCCAGGGCGGCGGCGCCGGCGGGATCGTCCGGGTTGCTGGTCAGGACCGCTTTCAGGCGCGCTTGCGTGTCGGCGTCCGACGCTCCCGCCGGGACCGGGATGTCGTAGGCCTTGACCACGTAGGCGACGAGGCGGCTGTCGGCCAGCAGCGCGTCGACGCTCTTCACCGCCGGCATGGCGCTCCGGTAATAGGCCGTGTCGGCGGCCGCCTGCGTGGCATCCGCCGTCCTCTGGCCGTAGAGGTCGATCGTCGATTCCGCGGCCGCCGCGCTCTGGGCATAGGTGGGCTTGGCGCTCGCGAAGGCCGACGCCAGGGTCACGAAGGCGGGCCCGAGCTTGGCGGCGGCGCCGGCGGGATCGGTCGGGTCGCCCGTGAGGGCGGCCGTCACCGCGGCCGCCGGGCTCAGCGCCTTGGCGCCGGTCGGGAACGTGAGCCCGTAGGCGCGCGTGACATAGGCCATGAGGCGCGGGTCCGCGACGAGCTGGGCCGGGTCCTTGAAGGTCGCGATCTTGGCCTTGTAATAGGCGGTCTCGGTCGCGGCCGCGGCCTGGCTGGCGGTGTCTGTCGGGGTCGCCTGGGTGTAGCGCGCCACCGCATCGGCGGTATCGCTGGTGGACTGGAGGAGGCTCGTGCCGAACCCGAGCGCGCCGGCGAGCTGACGGAAGCCGCCCCCGAACGTGTCGGCGAAATTGCCCGGTTGGGTGAGGTCGCTGGTCAGGATGGACCGCAGCAGGTCCGACGATTGCGCGGCCGTCACCCCGACCTTCGCGTCCGCCCCGTGTTTCAGCGCATAGGCCCGCACGGCGGCGGAACTGCCCCCGAGACCGTAGGCGGTCGCCGTGTAGGCGACGAGGCGCGTGTCGCTCAGGAAGGCGTCGACCGAGTGGATGTCCGGCATGGCGGCCTCGTAATAGGCCGTCTCGGCCGCGGCGGCGGCCTGGCTGGCGGAGTCGGTGCCGACCGTCGCGGCGTAGAGGCTCGTCGTCGCCTGGACGGACGCGCGGGACTGAACCGCGTCGCTCCGCGGCCCGCTCTGGTCGACGGCACTTCCGGGATCGAACTCGTCGCTCTCGAGGAGCTTGGTCACGGTCGAGACCGGGGTCGTGGCGGGATCGAGGCCATAGGCCTGGAGGGCGATCCGATAGAGGCGCGGGTCGGTGGTGAGGTCGGTGACCGAATGCACGTTGGCGATATGGGCCTTGTAATAGGCGGCATCCGCCGCCTTCGTGGTGCCGACGAGGTTGCGGTTGCTGTAGAGGCCGAGCGTCTCGGTCTGCTGGGTGGCGTCCTGCGCCACGGCCGAGGTCTTGACCGCGCCGGAGGTCGAGAAGCCGAAGGCCGCCGCGAGCGTTCGGTAGCGCGTGTCGTTCTGCTGGTTGGCGAAGCTCTTCGCCTGGGTGAGGTCGCTCGTCAGCACCTTGCGGATGAAGCCGCGGTTCGGGATCGCGTCCTCCAGCCCGAAGCTCTTCAGGGCGTAGGTGTAGAGGCGCGGATTGTTGAGCAGGTCGTCGACCGTCTTCACCCGGCCGATGTTGGCGCGGTAGTAGGCGGTGTCCCGCGTCACCGCGGCTTCCGACTGGACGCGCTTGAGCGCCGCGGCGGGGTCTCGGGCGTAGAACTGGAAGCCCGCGTAGGTCGATTGCATCGGTCCGGTTCCCGCCTGGTGGGCGGCACCCGGGAGCGGGGGTCCGCCGGCCCTGGCCGACCCTCCCGCTCTCCCGGAGAGAGCCGCCTGTCCGGCACTATAGGCTCAGCCTAGGCTTGAGCGAGGCTTGCAGGGGCCGCACAGCCGCAATCGAGGTGCGGGCCGCGACAGTATCGACGGGAACAGAGGTCGGGCGATGCGTGTGACGGTCTCCCACGGGAGGCGCGGGCGGAGCCGGACGCCCCGGCGATCCCCCGGGCGCCCTCAGGGCCAGATCACGGCCGGGGGCAGCGACGACAGGATCGAGTCGACGTTGCCGCCGGTCTTCAGCCCGAAGATGGTGCCCCGGTCGTAGAGCAGGTTGAACTCGACGTAGCGGCCCCGGCGCACCAGCTGTTCGCGGCGGTCGGCCGGGCCGTAGGCGGCTCCGGCATTGCGCCGGACGATCGCGGGATAGACCGCCAGGAAGGCCTCGCCGACCGCGCGCGTGAATGCGAAGTCGCTGTCCCAGCCGCCGCCGAGGTCGTCGAAGAAGATGCCGCCGATGCCGCGGGGCTCGTTGCGGTGCTTGAGGTGGAAATAGGTGTCGCACCAGTCCTTGAACTTGGCATAGGGCGCCACGTCGGCATGGGCGTCGCAGGCGGCGCGCATCGCGGCATGGAACGCCAGGCTGTCGGGGTCGCTTTGGCTGCGGCGACGGTCGAGCACGGGCGTGAGGTCGGCGCCGCCGCCGAACCAGGCCTTGCTGGTCACGACGAAGCGCGTGTTCATGTGCACGGCCGGCAGCTGCGGGTTCCAGGGATGGGCGATCAGCGAGACGCCCGAGGCCCAGAACCGCGGGTCCTCGCCGGCGCCGGGCATCTGCCGGGCGAACTCGGGTGCGAAGGAGCCATGCACCGTCGAGGCGTGGATGCCGGCCTTCTCGAATACGCGGCCGTGCAGCATGGCCATCGTGCCCCCTCCCCCGGGGGTGCCCGTGTGGTCCGTCCGCTCCCACGGCTTGCGCTCGAACCGGCCCGGCGCGGCCGGGGCCTCCGCGGAACCGGCCGGGCCCTCCGCCTCGAGCGCTTCGAAGGCCTCGATCAGGCGGCCCTGCAGGGCCTCGAACCAGGCCCGGGCCGCGGCCTTGCGGGTGTCGAGCTCCGCCGCCGTCTGCGTCTCACTCATGCCGAGATCCTCCTGCCCGCCCGCCGGCGCCGCGCCCCGTCATTGCCGGCCCGCGCCGCGCCGCGCAAGGCGGCTCGCGCGTGCGGCGCCCTTGCGCGGGGGCGGCCGAAGCCCCATCCCCTGGCGGTCCCCCTCCGCTCGAAAGGTTGCCGGTCCCCGTGACGTCACTCTCCTTCCGCGTCGCCGTCGTGGGCGCGGGCCCCTCGGGCCTCATGGCGGCCGAGGTCCTGGCCCGTGGCGGCGCCGCCGTCACGGTCTTCGACCGCATGCCGACCGCCGGGCGCAAGTTCCTCATGGCGGGCCGCGGCGGCCTGAACCTCACCCACAGCGAGGACATGGAAAGGTTCCTGGCGCGCTACGGCGAGGGAGGGCGCCTCGTGGGGCCGGCCTTGGCGGAGTTCGGTCCCGACGCGCTGCGCCGCTGGTGCCGGGGTCTCGGCCAGGACACGGTCGTGGGCACGAGCGGGCGTGTGTTCCCGGCGAGTTTCAAGGCCTCGCCGCTGCTGCGCGCCTGGCTGCGCCGGCTCGACGCCGCCGGCGTCGCCTTCCGCCCGCGCCACCGCTGGACCGGCTGGTCCGAGGAGGGCGCCCTGCGGTTCGAGACGCCGGATGGGCCGATGAGCGAGAGCTTCGACGCGGCCGTTCTGGCGCTCGGCGGCGCCTCCTGGCCGCAGCTCGGCTCGGACGGTCGCTGGACTGCCGTGCTCGACGCCGAGGGCGTGCCGGTGTCGCCGCTCCGGCCCTCGAACTGCGGCTTCGCGGTCGCGTGGTCGGCGGTGTTCCGCGACCGGTTCGAGGGCGCGCCGCTCAAGGGCATCGCACTGTCGTTCCGGGGCCTGTCGTCTCGCGGGGAGGCCCTCGTGACGCGCGACGGGCTCGAGGGCGGCGGCGTCTACGCGCTCTCCGGGCCGCTGCGGGACGCCATCGCCGAAGAAGGGTCGGCCGTCCTCGCCGTCGATCTCAGGCCCGACCTCGCGCGGGAAGCCGTGGCGGCCCGGATCGCGGCGGCGCGGGCCGGCAAGGCCTCGGTGTCGACCGCCCTGCGCAAGGCGCTGAGGCTCTCGCCCGTGGCGGTGGGCCTGCTGCAGGAGGCGGCCCACGCCGCCGGGCGGCCGCTCGGCGCCCTCGACGCGGCGGCGCTGGCCGATCTCGTCCGCGGCGTGCCTTTGCGCCTCGATGCCCCGCAGCCCATCGCGGGCGCGATCTCGTCGGCGGGCGGCGTCCAGGCCGACGCGATCGACGGCGCCCACATGCTGCTCCGCCGGCCCGGAACCTTCGTGGCCGGCGAGATGCTCGATTGGGAAGCCCCGACGGGCGGCTACCTGCTCCAGGCCTGTTTCGCCACCGGTGTCGCGGCGGGTACCGGCGCCCTGGCATGGCTCGGGGCCGGCTCGGCACGGATCTCAAGGTCCGGCCGGGACGAGGGCGCCGACGCGGCGCCCGCCATCCCGGAACCGTGACGGGCGATCAGGCGCGCGGCTTCGGGTCCATCAGGGGCATGGCGCCCGCGCCGGCCGTTCCGCTCACGTCCTTCACCCCGGCCCAGATCCGCCGCTTGATGAAGAACAGCAGGGTCGAGAACACCACGAGGAAGATCACCGCCTTGAACCCCGTCTGCTTGCGCTGGTCGAGCTTGGGCTCGGCCATCCACTGCAGATAGGCGGAGATGTCCTTCGAATATTGCTCCACCGTCTTGGGCGAGCCATCGGCATAGTCGACGAGGCCGTCGCTGAGCGGAGGCGGCATGGAGATGGCGTGGCCGGGGAAGTAGACGTTGTAATACTTGCCGTCCGGGATCTTCACGTCCTTGGGCGGCGTCTCCTTGTACCCGTTCAGCAGGGCGTGGATGTAGTCCGGCCCCTCGTTCTGGTACTGGCTGAAGGGCTCGGCCAGGAACCACAGCCCGCCGCGCTCGTAGGAGCGGGCCTTGGCGAGGGTCGACATGTCGGGCGGCAGGGCCCCGCCGTTGGCGGCACGGGCCGCCTGCTCGTTGGCGAAGGGCGACGGGAACGGATCCGAGGGCCGTCCCGGCCGCTCGTACATGTTGCCCGAATCGTCGGGTCCGTCCTGGACCTTGAAGGTCGCCGCCAAGGCCTTGACCTGGCTGTCCGAGAACTCGGGACCGCCGGGCTCCGCGAGGTTGCGGAACGACATGAACTTGGCCGAATGGCAGTTCGAACAGACCTGGCGGTAGACCTGGTAGCCGCGCTGCAGCTGCGCCGTGTCGTAGATGCCGAAGGGACCCGAGAAGGCCCAGCTCTGCATCGGGGGCAGCGGGTTCTCGGCCCCCGCGGCCTCGCCGGCCTCCTGGGCCGAGGCCGGGGCGAGCATGCCGGGCGACAGCGACCCCGCCAGCAGAGGCGCCGCGAAGGCGAAGGCCAGCCGCGCGGCGCGGGCGATGGAAGAGACGCGTTTCGTCATGGTGGGTGATCCGAACGTCGCCACGGGTCAGCCGTCGACCGAGGGCGAGGCCGCCGTCCGGGCGGCCGCGAAGGCCCCCGAACCGCCCGCCGCCGCGCGGTCCCAGCACCGCCTCCGTGATGGAAGCCGGCAATTGCCGCGGCGTCTCGAAGAAGCCCAGTGCGGGCGTGATGATCAGGAGGTGGAAGAAGTACCAGAAGGTGAGGATCTCGGAGGCCACCACGACGCCGCCCACCGGTTCCTGGGAACCGCAATAGCCGAGGCCGGCCACGGTCGGCGAAGAAGATGAACAGGAACACGCGGTACACGGGCCGGAAGTTGGCCGAGCGGATGCGCGACGTGTCGAGCCAGGGCATGAAGGCGAGCAGCAGGATCGAGCCGAACAGCGCGCAGACGCCGCCGAGCTTGGAGGGCACGGCCCGCAGCATGGCGTAATAGGGCAGGAAGTACCATTCCGGCACGATATGGGCGGGCGTCACCAGCGGGTTGGCTTCGATGTAGTTGTCCGAATGCCCGAGGTAGTTCGGGATGAAGAACACGAAATAGGCGAAGAACACCATGAAGCAGGACAGCGCCAGACCGTCCTTCACCGTGAAGTAGGGGTGGAAGGGCAGCGTGTCCTTCTTGGATTTCACTTCGACGCCGACCGGGTTGTTGGAACCGGGGACGTGCAGCGCCCAGATGTGCAGGCCGACGACGCCGGCGATCATGAAGGGCATCAGGTAGTGCAGCGAGAAGAAGCGGTTCAGCGTGGCATTGCCGACCGAATAGCCGCCCCAGAGCCAGATCGTGATGGAATCGCCCACCCACGGGATGGCGGAGAACAGCGACGTGATGACCTTGGCACCCCAGAAGCTCATCTGCCCCCAGGGCAGCACGTAGCCCATGAAGGCCGTCGCCATCATCAGGAGGAAGATGATGAGGCCGAGGATCCACAGCACCTCGCGCGGCGCCTTGTAGGAGCCGTAGTACATGCCGCGGGCGATGTGGATGTAGACCGCGATGAAGAACATCGAGGCCCCGTTGGCGTGGATGTAGCGCAGCATCCAGCCGTAGTTCACGTCGCGCATGATGTGCTCGACGGAGGCGAAGGCCAGCGTCGCCTCGGGGGTGTAGTGCATGGCCAGCACGACGCCGGTGACGATCTGGCACACCAGCATGAAGGCCAGGATGCCGCCGAAGGTCCAGAAATAGTTGAGGTTCCTCGGGTTCGGGAAAGACCACGAAGGACGAATGGACGAGCCCCACGATGGGCAGCCGGCTCTCGAACCAGCGCAGCACCGGGTTCTTGGGGACGTAGGTCGAGGCTCCACTCATGGCGTTCCGCTCTCTTGGCGCTGTCGGCTGGTCTTCGAGGGCTTTGCCGCGCCCGGGCCGGCGCCTCCTCTGGCTCCGGTGCGGTGCGGCGGCCCGCTTGTCGGTATCTGTCGCGCCGCCGCCGGGGCGAGGTACTCCGGCGGCGGCAGGCTCGTCAGCCGATCTTCACCTTGGTGTCGGTCAGGAAACTGTAGCTCGGCACGGCGAGGTTCAGCGGCGCGGGACCCGACCGGATCCGGCCCGACACGTCGTAGACCGAACCGTGGCACGGGCAGCGCCAGCCGTCGTAGGGTCCGTCGTGGCCGAGCGGCACGCAGCCGAGGTGGGTGCAGATGCCGATGACGACCAGCCATTCGGGCTTCTGCACGCGCGACTGCGTCCGTCTGCGGGGTCCTTGAGGTCGACGAGGGGCGTATCCTCCGCCTCCTTGATCTCCTTGGGGGTGCGGTGCCGGATGAAGACCGGGTTGCCGCGCCACTTCACGGTGACGATCTGGCCGACTTCGATCTTGGAAATGTCGATCTCGGTCGAGGAGAGCGCCAGCGTCGAGGCGTCCGGGCTCATCGACGTGATCAGAGGCCACGCCACCGTGCCGATCCCGACGGCGCCGACCGCGCCCGTCGCGATGAAAAGCATGTCCCGACGGGTCACGCTCGCCCGAGTGTTCCTGCCCGTGGTTCGCAGTTGCGGTCGACAACGCGTCACTCCCGATTTCGTCGCTCGCCCCTGGAACGGAGCTCCGCCCCCGGGCATTGTCGCGGCCTCGACCGCACCGTTCCGGCTCGAGGACGGGTAGAGCCGCCCCGGAGACGCCACAATGCGACCCTTCGCCACCGACGGTCACGGCACCGCGCGCTCCGCACCACCCCGGTGCAGGGGCGCCGGGACCGGCCGTCGATCGCCGATCTGTCGCACCCTTGTTCCCGGTTGTCCAGCCTGTGCGCCCTGCCCCGGACCGTCTCGGCGGCTCGGCGGTCCCCTGTCGTGACGGCGGCCCCGCTGCGGCTGGCCCTGTTCCAGCCCGACATCCCCCAGAACGCAGGAACGCTGCTGCGGACCTGCGCCTGCCTCGGCCTCGGGGCGGACCTCGTCGAGCCGGCCGGGTTCCCGACGTCCGACCGCCATTTCCGCCGCGCCGGGCTGGATTATCTCGATGCCGCTGTCGCTGCGCCGCCACACGTCGTTCTCGGCCTTCGAGGCCTGGCGGGCCGGCGAGACGCCGCGGCCGCGGCTCGTCCTGCTGACCACGGGCGCACGAGGAGGACTACCGCGACTTCGCGTTCCGCGCCGGCGACATCCTGATGGTGGGGCGCGAATCGGCCGGCGTGCCGGCGGAGGTCCATGCGGCCGCCGACGCGCGCCTGACCGTCCCGATGACGGCCGGGTTCCGCTCGCTCAACGTCGCGGTGGCGGCCGCCATGGTGCTGGGCGAGGCGCTGCGCCAGTTGCGGTGACGCGCCGGCGGCGCCCCGCTGCCGGCCCCTCAGGTGTTGAAGCGGAAGTGGAGCACGTCGCCGTCGGCCACGACATAGTCCTTGCCTTCCAGGCGGAACTTGCCGGCGTCCCGGGCGCCGGCCTCGCCCTTGCAGGCCACGTAATCGTCGTAGGCGATGGTCTCGGCGCGGATGAAGCCCTTCTCGAAATCGGAATGGATCACGCCCGCGGCCGCGGGAGCCCGCGTGCCGCGCGTGATGGTCCAGGCCCGCGTCTCCTTGGGGCCGACCGTGAAGTAGGTCACGAGGTGGAGCAGCGCGTAGCCGGCCCGGATGGCGCGGTTCAGGCCCGGCTCGGCGAGGCCGATGGCGTCGAGATAGTCCTTCTGCTCGCCCGGCGGCAGGACCGCGATCTCGCTCTCGATCTTGGCCGAGACGACGACGCTCTCGGCGCCTTCGGCGCGGGCCCGCTCGGCCACGGCCGCCGACAGCGCGTTGCCGGCATCCGCCGACTCCTCCTCGACGTTGCAGACGTAGAGCACGGGCTTGGACGACAGCAGGCCCAGCCCGGCGAAGAGCTTCTTCTCCTCGGGCTTCACCTCCGTCAGGCGCGCGGGCTTGCCGTCCCGCAGGAGCGCGAGACAGCGCATGGACGAGGTCCAGCGTTTCCTTCGCCTCCTTGTCGGCCGCCCTTGGCCTTCTTCTCCAGGGCGACGACGCGCTTCTCGAGGCTGTCGAGGTCGGCCAGCATGAGTTCGGTCTCGATGATCTCGATGTCGTCGAGGGGCGAGAGGCGGTTCTCGACATGGGTCACGTCGTTGTCGACGAAGCAGCGCACGACATGGGCGATGGCGTCGCATTCCCGGATGTTGGCCAGGAACTGGTTGCCGAGGCCCTCGCCCTTTCGAGGCGCCGCGCACGAGGCCGGCGATGTCGACGAAGGTCAGCCGCGTCGGGATGATCTCCTTCGAGTTCGCGATCGCCGGCCAGCGTGTCGAGCCGCGGGTCCGGCACCGCCACATCGCCGACGTTGGGCTCGATGGTGCAGAACGGATAGTTGGCGGCCTGTGCGGCCGCCGTCTGCGTGAGGGCATTGAAAAGCGTCGACTTGCCGACGTTCGGCAGGCCGACGATGCCGCATTTGAAACCCATGGTGTCCTCGGTCCTGCGCGCCGGCGCGCCCGGACGATGGGGGCGCTGCCGTCGTGATCGTCGTCCGGACCTTTGACCACGGCGACCCGGTCGGTTTCAACAGCGCATATCCTGGCCGCCGCCGTCCGAAGCCGCAGCAGGAGGTCAGACCGGCGTCGCGGCCTGGCCGCGGGCGATGCCCGGCAGGTCCGGGTTCGCCAGGGCGGGACCGGGCGGCGTCGCGGCGGGCCGCCGGGCCCGCGCCGTCGCCTCCGCGCCCGATTTCACGACATGCGCGGCACGGTCCACCGCCTGGAGGTTCGGGAAGCCCCAATAGCCCAGCACCTCGGCCCAGGGCGTCCTCCCGGTGCCGTCGCCAGACGGCGTGGAGGGGCACGCGATGGTCCACCTCCCGGTCGGCGAGCAGCCGGGCCCCGGTCACGGCACATCGTCGCTTCTGAAGCTTCGCCAGGAGCTTGGCCTGCCCGGCCGGCGCGTTCCACACCTTCCAGGCGGCCACGCAGCAGGCGTGCCAGCGGGCGCGCGCGGTTGGGTTCGCCCGTCCCCCACAGGTCGGCGTGCCAGCCGAACCGGTAGACCGGCTGGCCGCAGAGGCAGCAGGTGCCGGGTGCGGCCCGGTGCTCGGGCTCGCGGAACGGGGTCGGCGGCACGCGGAAACTGCGGGCACGGCCCGTCCTCGCCGGCGGCGGCGAGCCGCCAGCGCCACCCCTCCGGGACGGGCGTGCGGGCCGCGAGCGCCCGGGCGAGCCGGTCGGCGCGGAGCGGGTGATGGCGCCAGTAGCTCTCGATCGGCGAGCCGCGGCTGGGGCGGCATCAGCGGCCGCGCCCGCGCATGCACGAGGACCGCCGCCGGAAACATCGCCGGCAGCGCCTTGGCGAGGCGCGCGAGCGCCGCCGCGTTGCGCGCCGCGCGCCAGACCGATCTCTGCCCCTCCATGGCTGTCCCCCGCGGCCGGCCTGCCCAAGCCGTCGCATGCGAGGCTTTCCGGACCCGACGCGACGACCGCACGGGTCCGGTAGAGGGGCGCGGTTCCCCGGCGCCCTATCGCGTGTGCGCAACGCGCGCTAGGCTCGGCCGTAGTGCGGCCCCTCATTGAGGGAAAGTGGACTGCATGGCGGAAGCAGCAACCTCGGCGCTGTCGCGCACCCTGAAGCAGTTCCGCGACTTCGCCCTCAAGGGCAATGTCGTGGACCTCGCCTTTGCGGTGATCATCGGCGCGGCCTTCGCCAAGGTGGTCGATTCGCCTCGTCAAGGACATCATCATGCCGGTCATCGGCATGGTGGGCAGCGCGGACTTCTCCAACTATTTCCTGCCGCTCAGCCGCAACGTGACGGCCACCAACCTCGCCGACGCGCAGAAGCAGGGGCCGGTGCTGGCCTGGGGCAGTTTCGCCACCTACATCGTGAACTTCCTCATCGTGGCGGCGGCCCTGTTCTTCATGTTCAAGCTCATGAACAACGCTGAAGAACCGCATCGCCCGCGAGCCCGCGAAGGTGACGCCGCCCTCGCGCGAGGAGGTGCTGCTGGCCGAGATCCGCGATCTCCTGGCGCGCGACCGGGTCTGATCCGCCCCGCCGGCGGCGGAGCCCTCGCCTTTCGGCGCCGCCTGTGCTTGTGACGGGGCCTGTCCCCCAGCACGAGGCCCCGCCATGATCCCTGCCGCCGACCCGCGAGGCCCTTTCCTCGACGACGTGCGGCCCGAGGTGCGGGCCCTGCCCCACAGCGGCATCGTCGAGGTCTTCGACTATGGGCGCGGCCGCCAGGGGCTGATCCCGCTCTGGGTCGGCGAGGGCGACCTGCCGACCCCGCGCTTCATCTGCGACGCCGCCGCCGCGGCCCTCGCGGCGGGCGAGACCTTCTACACCTACCAGGGCGGCATCCCCGAGCTGCGCGCCACGATCGCCGCCTACATGACGGCGCATTACGGCCGGCCCGCCACGGATGTCGCCGGCGGCTTCGGGCCGGAGCGCTTCTTCGTGACCTGCGGCGGCATGCACGCGCTGCAGATGGCGGTGCGGCTCGTGGCCGGGACCGGACGACGACGTGCTCGTCCCGACGCCGGCCTGGCCCAATTTCGCGGGCGCGCTCGCGGCGGCCGGGGCCACGGCGGTGGAGTGCGCGCATGCGCTTCGAGGGCGAGGGCGAGCACGGCCGCTGGCGCCTCGCCGTCGCGGACCTCGCGGCCGCGCTGACGCCGCGCACCCGCGCCCTCGTCGTCAACTCGCCCTCGAACCCCACCGGCTGGACGGCGACGCACGAGGACCTCGAAGCGCTGCTCGGCCTTCGCGCGCCGGCACCGGCTCTGGATCGTCGCCGACGAGATCTACGGCCGCTTCGTCGACGCAGGGCCGCCGCGCGCCGTCCTTCCACGACGTGATGCGGTCGGACGACCGCGTGCTCTTCGCCCAGACGCTGTCGAAGAACTGGGCCATGACGGGCTGGCGGATCGGCTGGCTGGAAGCCCCGCCCGAGCTCGGGCCCGCGATCGAGAGCCTCGTGCAATATTCGACCTCGGGCGTGCCGGTGGCGTCCCAGCGCGCCGCCATGGCCGCCATCGCGCAGGGCGAGGACCTCGTCGACGCGCAGGTGCGCCGCGCCTTCGTCAACCGCGACCTCCTGGCCGAAGCGTTGCGGTCGACGGGGCGGCTGCGCTGCGCGGTGCCGGACGGGGCCTTCTACCTCTTCTGCGGCATCGCGGGTGTGGCCGACAGCCGGTCCCTGGCGCTGCGGCTCGTCGACGAAGCGGGTGTCGGCGTCGCGCCCGGCTCGGCCTTCGGGGCGGCCGGGCGAAGGCTTCGTGCGCCTGTGCTACGCGCGGCGGACCGAGGACATCGCCGAGGTGGCGCGGCGGCTGGCGGACTGGCTCGGGCGCGAACCGCGGTGAATGCGGCGCTGCCGCCGGCCGCCGACGGGGCCGGGCCGGCGAGCGCCTATTCGGCCGCGATGGCGGCGTAGCGCGAGGCCGTCGGCAGGTCGAGCGCGCGCCAGACTTCGCGCAGCGCCTCGGTCAGCCCGGCGATCTGCGCCGGCCCGTGGAACGGCGTCGGCGTGATGCGCAGGCGCTCGGTGCCCCGCGCCACGGTGGGGTAGTTGATCGGCTGGATGTAGATGCGGTGGCGCTCGAGCAGCCGGTCGCTCGCCGCCTTGCAGAGTTCCGCGTCGCCGACGAAGACCGGCACGATATGCGAGTCGGTTCGTCCATGACCGGGATGCCGGCGGCGAGCAGCGACGGCCTTGGTCTCGGCGACACGCGGCCTGATGGCGGGCGCGCTCCTCGCCGGAGGCCTTGAGGTGGCGCACCGCGGCCGTCGCCGCCGCCGCGACGGCGGGCGGCAGCGCCGTCGTGAAGATGAAGGAGGGCGCATAGGACCGCACGGCGTCGATCACGGCGGTGTCGCCCGCGATATAGCCGCCGAGCGTGCCGAAACCCTTGGCCAGCGTGCCCTCGATGACGTCGACCTCGGCCATGACGCCGTCGCGCTCCGCGATGCCGGCGCCGCGCGGCCCGTAGAGGCCGACGGCATGGACCTCGTCGCAATAGGTCATGGCATTGTAGCGCCGCGCCAGCTCGGTGATGCGGCCGATGGGGGCGATGTCGCCGTCCATCGAGTAGAGGCTCTCGAAGACCACGAGCTTGGCCCGGTCCGGCCCGGCGGCACGGAGCAGGTCCTCGAGATGCGCCGTGTCGTTGTGGCGGAACACCTGCTTCTCGCATCCAGACCGCCGGATGCCCTCGATCATGGAATTGTGGTTCCAGGCGTCGGACAGGATCAGCGCATCCGGCAGCAGGCCCGCGATGGTCGAGATGGCGGCGAGGTTCGAGATCCAGCCCGACGTGAAGGCGAGCGCCGCGGGCTTGCCGTGCAGGTCGGCGAGTTCGGCTTCGAGCCCGACGACGGGGTGGCTGTTGCCCGAAATGTTGCGGGTCCCGCCCGCGCCCGCGCCGTAGCGCGCCGCGGCGTCGCGCATCGCTTCGATGACGCGCGGGTGCCGGCCCATGCCGAGATAGTCGTTGGAACACCAGACCACGACGTCGACGCCCGGCACCGTCGTGGTGCCAGGTCGCGTGCGGGAACCGGGCGGCATCGCGTTCGAGATCGGCGAAGACCCGGTAGCGGCGCTCGTCCCGCAACCGCGTCAGCGCGTCGTCGAACACCTGGCGGTAGTGCATCGCGAGCCTCATCAGACTCCGAGCGGCCCGACGGGCGGACCGTCCTGGCGACTCTCCGGCCCCGGAGGACCATGGATCTCTCGCACGCCGACGTCGGGCGACTGAGCGACGCCTCATGTAGACGGTTGCGCTGGGCTTGCGAAACACCCTGCAGCGATGATCTGTCATGCTGGATTGACACGCAAGCCCGCCAAAACGCGAAAATGCCGACCCCTCGCGGGATCGGCATTCGGTCGCAGGATCCGGCGCGGCGGCCGAGGCCGCCGTCCCGGAGGATTGGCTTCAGAAAGCGGCCGGACCGCCGAACGGCGCGCCGATGATCTTGAACGGGCGTCTGGGCGAGGGTGCCGACGGCGCGGATGGGCTGGCCGATGAAGGTGATCGGGGAGATCGTGGGATCGCCGTTCTCGACGACGTAGATCGGGCCCGAACGATCGACCGGAACGGCGGCGTTCCAGCCCTCGTCGATCTCGGCCTGCTTGGCGCCGGTGCCGACGTAACGGACGGCGGTCACGCCACCCTTACGAACGGCGGTGTCGGCCGGGAAGATGCCGCCGAGGACCTGGAAGGGCAGGCCGACGACGGTGGAGCCGACGCCGAGAGCGCCCGAGACCGGGTTGGCGACGGGAGCCGGCGACGACCGGAGCGGCGGCCACGACGGGGGCGCCGGCGCGACGGACCGTCAGCGGACGGCGGGCGGTGTGGGGCTTGTTGCGCAGGGTGTTGGGCTGCATGCCGTCCGGGCCGTTGGTCAGCTGGCTCTGGGCGGACGCCGGAGCGCTGATGGCCAGCATGAGGGCGAAGGAAGCGGCCACCGGGGCCAGCGCAGCCTTGGTGATGAACGACGTCATGTTACGATCTCTCCTGACTGTGGGTGCTTGTTCTCAGTGCTTCGCGCTTTTCGTTCGCTTGCTTCTCGCCCGATACGTCAGACGGTCGGTCAGCGCTCGCGTGTTCCGAGAACGTGCGGCCAAGCTTTTGGTTGCACGATCGGAGCGGTGCGCCCGAATATCGCCGTCTTTGATGTCTCCGAAGTTCGACACGACGTTACGCTGCGCTCGTTCGTTCACTCGAATCCAAAATCGCTGCGGGGCCGGACAGTCACGCGCCATCAGAAGCCGAAGCCCTTTCCGAACGGCGATTCCATCCTTCCGCCACAAACATATCAATGGTCAAGGCACAGCTGCCGTCTTCCCGCCGCCTTTGGCCAGGCTGGTGAACGAAGCGGCAAGTTGTGACTTTTCGGCCGCTGTCGCGGGCGGGCTGTCGGCGGGTGCGGCGGGATCGGCCTCGATGCCCGTCAGACCACGACCGTGATGGTCTTGGCGGCGCGGGTCAGGCCCGTGTAGAGCCAGCGCGCGCTATGGTCGCGGAACGCGAAGCTCTCGTCGAACAGCACCACGTCGTCCCACTGCGAGCCCTGGGCCTTGTGGACCGTCAGGGCATAGCCGAAGTCGAACTGGTCCGAGTCGCGCTTCTGCGCGAAGGGGATCTCCTCGTCCCGCCCCTCGAAGAAGGCCGGCAGGACGCCGACCCGCACGGGCTTGCGGCGCCCCTCCTCCTCCGGGCGTGACGCTGAAGGAATATTTGGCGCCCCGGTCGGCATGGACGGCGGTGACGATCCAGGTGCCGCCGTTGAGCAGGCCCTTCTTCTTGTCGTTGCGCAGGCAGACGAGCTTCTCGCCGACCTCGGGCTTGTCGCCGGCGTGGCCGAGCAGGGTGCGCATGCGTCCGTTGTAGGCGCGGCGCGTCTTGTTGATGCCGACGAGCACCTGGTCGGACTGCATGACGCGCGGCGCCTCGATCTCGGACCGGCGGATCACCCGGCTCTCGCCATAGGTCGCCGAGCTGCAGCCGGCCCCCTTCCCGGACCGTCATGGACATGCGGATGATCGGGTTGTCGGCGGCCTGGCGGTGCACCTCGGTCAGCATGACGTCGGGTTCGGCGTCGGTGAAGAAGCCGCCGCCCTTCACGGGCGGGAGCTGCGCGGTGTCGCCGAGCACCAGCACGGGCTTGCCGAAGGACAGGAGGTCGCGGCCGAGCTCCTCGTCCACCATGGAGCATTCGTCGATGATGATGAGGTCGGCGTCGTTGGCCGCCGCCTTCTTGTTCAGCACGAAGGAGGGCGTCTCCTCCTCCTCGTCGCCCTGCGTCCGGTAGATCATCGAATGGATGGTCGAGGCGCCCCGGCAGCCCTTGGACTTCAGCACCAGCGCGGCCTTGCCGGTGAAGGCCCCGAAGGCGACCTCGCCGTCGGCGTCCTCGGCGATCTGCTTGGCCAGCGTGGTCTTGCCGGTGCCGGCATAGCCGAACAGGCGGAACACCTGCGGCGAGCCGGTCTTCAGCCAGGCCGAGACGGCTTTGAGGGCAGCATCCTGCTGCGGGGACCAGGCCATCGTCTCAGAGGACGCGAACGGAGCGCGTTCGCGCCCGCGGGCCACTCGACGACATCGCGGGAGTTCCTTCCGTCTCGTTCGCCCGGCGCCGTCGGCGGCCGCGCGCCGGGCCGCACCGGGGCGCGGGTCCAGCCGGCCTGGGCCGCCGCCGCGCTCTCGCCCGTTCCGATACCGCCATGGCGGGCATCCGTCCACGACCTCACGCGAGGCCGCGCCGCTCGAGCAGGGTCTCGACGCTCGGCATGCGGCCGCGGAACGCCAGATAGGCCTCCTCGGGATCGCGCAGGTTCCCGGCCGCGAGCACGTTGGCGCGCAGCCTCTCGGCCGCGGCGGCATCGAAGACGCCCGCCTCCTCGAAGGCGCCGAACCCGTCCGCATCCAGCATCTCGGACCACAGGTAGGAATAATAGCCGGCCGAATAGCCGTCGCCCGCGAAGACGTGGGCGAAATGGGGCGTGCGGTGGCGCATCACGATCGGCTTCGGCATGCCGATCGCCTCGAGCGTGGTGCGCTCGACCAGCGCGGGATCGACGCCGCTGCGCACCTCGTCGGCCGTCAGCGTGTGGAACGCCATGTCGACGATGGCGGAGGCGCAATATTCCACCGTCTGGAAGCCCTGGCTGAAGTTGCGCGCCGCCGCCAGCCGCTCCAGCAGCGCGTCCGGAATCGGCTCGCCGGTGCCGTGATGCAGGGCGAAGCGCTTCAGCACCTCGGGGCGCATCAGCCAGTGTTCGTAGAGCTGGGAGGGGAACTCGACGAAGTCGCGCGCCACGCCCGTCCCGGCGATCGACGGGTAGGTGACGTCGGTCAGCATCGCATGCAGCGCGTGGCCGAACTCGTGGAACAGGGTGCGGGCGTCGTCGAGCGAGAGCAGCGTCGGCTCGCCTTCGCCGCCCTTGGCGAAGTTCATGACGTTGACGACGATCGGGCGCTGCTCGCCGCCGTCCATGTTGTGCTGGCCGCGGAAGCCGCTGTTCCAGGCGCCCGAGCGCTTGGAGGGGCGGGCGAAGTAGTCGGCGTAGAACAAGGCCAGGTGGCGCCCGTCGCGGTCGCTGACGTCATAGACCCGGACGTCGGCGTGGTAGACCGGCACGTCGTGGCGCCGCGAGAAGCGAAGGCCGAAGAGCCGGCTCGCCGTGTCGAACGCGGCCTCCGCGATATTGTCGAGCACGAGGTAGGCCTTGATCTCGCTCTCGTCGAGGTCGTAGTCGCGCCGCCGCACCTTCTCGGCGTAGTGGCGCCAGTCGTGCGGCGCGAGGGCGAAGTTGTGCCCGTCCTGGCGCACCAGCTCGGCCAGGGTCTGTTCGTCGCGTGCCGCCTTGGCGCGGGCCCGCTCCCAGACGCGGTCGAGCAGCCCGCGCACCGCTTCGGGCGTCTTGGCCATCGTGTCGTCGAGCTTGTAGGCGGCGTAGCTGGCGAATCCGAGCAGCGCCGCGCGCTCGGCCCTGAGCCGCACCATCTCGGCCACGACCGGCCGGTTGTCGTGCGCGCCCTCGTGCTCGCCGCGCGACACGAAGGCCGTGAACGCCGTCTCGCGCAGGTCGCGGCGGGCGGAGAACCGCAGGAAGGGCTCGATCAGCGAGCGCCCGAGCGTGATGGCGTGGCGGCCCGGCAGGCCACGCTCGACGGCGGCCTGGGCGGCCGCGTCGCGCAGGCCGGGCGGCAGGCCTTCGAGGTCCTCCTCGCCGTCGAGCACGAGCAGGAAGTCCTTCTCGTCGTGCAGCACGTTCTGGCCGAAGGTCGTGCCGAGGCGGGCCAGTCGCTCGGCGATCTCCGACAGGCGCCCGCGCTCGGCTTCGCCCAGCCGCGCCCCGCCCCGCACGAAGCTGCGGTAGGTGAGGTCGAGCACGCGGCGCTGCTCGGGCGTGAGGTCGAGCGCATCGCGCCGCGCGTGGACGGCCTCGATGCGGGCGAACAGCGCCTGGTCGAGCCCGATCGACTGCCAGTGGCGGGCCAGGATCGGCGACATGTTGCGCTCGATCTCCTGGAGGCTGTCGCTCGTGTCGGCGCCGGTGAGGTTCCAGAACACGCCGCCGACGCGGCGCAGCGCCCCGCCGGCCCGCTCGAGCGCCGCCACCACGTTGTCGAAACCGGCCTCGGCCCGGTCGGACGCGATCGCGTCGATCTCGGCCCGGTGCTCGGCGATGCCGCGCTCGAAGGCCGGGCCGAAGTGCTCGGGCGCGATGGCGGCGAAGGGCGGAGCCGCGAAGGGCGTGTCCCAGGTCTCGAAGAAGGGATTGCCGGACATGCTGGTGTTCCTCGGGTCGCGGCGCGGTCTCCCGCCGGAGCGCCGTCGGTCTGGCATAGGGACAAGCGCCGGGCGGCTCAAGCGGCTTGGGCGCGGCACGCTGCGCCGCGAGAGCACCAGACCCGCCCTCGCGGTGCGCCGCGCCAAGCATCGGGACCGCGCGCTCGGCCGCTCGATCGGCGGGGCTTGGCCGGAGGGGCTTGGCCGGAGCCGGGGCGGGCGGCTAGCATGGGTGGCTTCCACCACGGCACGGATTCGCTCTCGCCGAAGCTCGGCCGGGCTCCGGCCGCCGGACAGGGGGCCCGGAGTATCAGGACCGTCATGGAAACAGAGATCAAGCTGCTGCTTCCCGCCGGTGCGCGTTCGGGCATCGAAGCCCATCCGGCCTTCGCGGGCGCCGAGCCGCGCCAGATCCACAACGTGTCGACCTATTACGATACGCCCGACTTCGTCCTGCGGGCGCGGGGCGTCTCGCTGCGGGTGCGCCGGGCCGGCGACAATTTCGTCCAGACCGTCAAGAGCCTCGCCGAGGGCGACGGTTTCGCGGCACGGCACGAGTGGGAATGGCCGGTGGCCTCGGACGCGCTCGACGCCGATGCGCTGGCCCGCGAGCCCGACGCGCGGGCGCTGGTGGGCGACGACCTCGCCCGCCTCGCGCCGGTCTTCACGACGGACGTCACCCGGACCCTGCGGGTGCTGACGCTGGAGGGCAAGACCACCGTCGAAGCCGTCATCGACGAGGGCGAGGTCCGGGCGGGCGAGCGGCGCCTGCCGCTCTCGGAACTCGAACTCGAACTCAAGGGCGGTCCCCTGGGTCCCCTGCTCCGCCTCGCCGCCGAGCTTTCGCGGGCCGGATCGCTGCGGCTCGGCCCCGAACCCAAGTCCGAGCGCGGCTACGCCCTCCTGACCGACGCCCCGCCGCCGCACCGCGACGCCGCCGACCTCGCCCTCCCCAAGCACGTCACGCTCGCCGAGGCCTTCCCGCGCATGCTGGGCGCCGCCACCCGGGACTTCGCCCTCGACCTCGCGCCGGCCGCGCGGGGCGAGGTCGAGGGCATCCACCGGCTGCGGGCCGCGATCCGCAAGACGCGGACGCTGTTCGTGCTCTTCGCCCCGCATCTCGAACCCGGCGCGACCGCGCGGTTCAACGAAGCGCTGCGCGGTTTCGGCCGGGTGCTGGGCGGCGGGCGGGACTGGGACGTCTTCCTGACCGAGACCCTGGTCCAGGCGGAGCGCGACCTCGGGGGCGCGCCGCTCGCGGCGTTCCGCGCCAGGGCGGAGGCGCACCGGGCGACGGCGCATGCGGCCGTCAGGGACGCCGTCGAGGGGCCCCTGCCGACCGACATCCTGCTCGGCCTCGCCGCCTGGACCGCGGAGGGCGCCTGGCTGAAGGAGGGCAGCGACGCCGACGTGCCGCTGCGCGAGCTGCTGCCCGGCCTGCTCGACCGGCTGGAGCGCAAGGCGCTGAAGCGCGGCCGCCACATCAAGACGCTCGGCACCGGCGACCTGCACGGCCTGCGCAAGAGCCTCAAGAAGCTGCGCTACGCCTGCGAGGACGTGGCGTCGCTCTACGGCCACGGCGGCCGCCCACCGCTACGTGGCGGCGATCAAGAAGGTGCTGCAGGACCTCGGCCGCATCAACGATGCCGCCGTGACGGCCGAACGCGTGGCGGCGCTGGCCGGCGACGCGGACGAGCCGGACCTCGCGGCGTCGGCCCAGGCGCTGCTCGCCTGGAACGAAGCGCGCCGCAGCGGCGGCGAACGCGACCTCAGGCGGCGCTGGCGCCGGCTCCGGCATACGGACCCGTTCTGGGCCTGAGGGCGGCGTCGCGCCGCGCCTTCCGCTGGCCTGTCCTCGCCCGGCATCACCCCGCGCCATTCGCCGCCGGCGCCGCGGCTTCCCTTGTGGCAGGCAGGAGCGCCCGGTAGAGTAGTACCGGTGAGTTCTGTTCCGATCCTCGAGAGCGCCGCCGCGGCTCGGTCGGGATGCGATGAGGCGACGATGCAGCGTTCGGGTCAGAAAGCCGGTCGGGCTCACGCGGCCCGCGCGCCGTCGACCTTGCTGCTGATGGCGGTGCTGCCGGCGCTCGTCCTCATCTCGCAGGCGGCGTCCGCCCAGGCCCCCCCGGGCGGCCCGCCCGCCGTGGGCGTCATCAAGGTCACCAAACACCCCGTGACCGAGACGGAGCGCTTCATCGGGCGCGTCCAGGCGACCGCCCGCGTCGACATCGTGGCCCGCGTCACCGCCTACCTCCAGTCCTACGACTTCAAGGAAGGCGAGGAGGTCAAGAAGGGCCAACTGCTCTACCGGCTCGAACAGCCCCCGTTCCAGGCGGCGGTCGAGGCCGACCAGGGCGCCGTCCAGCAGTTCCAGGCGCAGCTCGCCAACGCCAACGTGACGCTCCAGCGCGCCAACACGCTGCTCAACACGCCGGCCGGCCAGCAATCCACCGTAGACGCCGCCAAGGCCAGCCAGGGCAACCTGCAGGGCCAGCTCCTCACCGCGCAGGCGCAGCTCAAGACGGCGCAGATCAACCTCGGCTATACGACGATCGAGTCCCCCATCGACGGCAAGATCGGCCGCACCAACGTCACCGCCGGCAACGTCGTGTCGCCCTCCAGCGGGACGCTGGCGACCGTGGTGGGCCAGGATCCGATGTACGTGGTCTTCCCCGTCTCGGTCCGGTCGGTGCTGGCGCTGCGCGACCGCTACGTGCCGCTCGGCGGCTTCGACGCGGTGAAGATCCGCATCGTCCTGCCGGACGGCAAGACCTACGGCCAGACAGGCAAGCTGAACTTCGTCGACAACACGGTGTCGAGCACCACCGACACCATCACGCTGCGCGGCACCATCCCGAACCCGGCCGTGCCGCAGAAGGGGGTCGATGCGGTGGTGCGCGAACTCTACGACGGCGAGTTCGTGAGCGTGCTGCTGGAAGGCGCCCAGCCGGTCAACCTGCTCGCCATCCCCCAGGCCGCCGTCCTGACGGACCAGCAGGGCAGCTACGTCTACGTGGTGGGCGACGACGCCAAGGCGGTGCGCCGCAACGTCCAGCTCGGCCAGACGGAACCCCCGGAGGTTTCGGTCGTGTCCGGCCTCAAGGAGGGCGAGACGATCGTGGTGGACGGGCTCCAGCGCGTGCGCGCCGGGCAGGCCGTCAGCCCCGGGCCGCCGGCGCCGAACGCGACGAGCGCGGCCGAAAAGGCCGTGCAGTGAGCGCGTCCCGAAGCTCCGCCGCGTCCGTTCTCAGCCCCGCCGGCCCCGCATGATCTCCTCCGTCTTCGTCGACCGGCCCCGGCTCGCGATCGTCATCTCGATCATCCTGACGATCGCGGGCGCGCTGAGCCTGCTGCGCATTCCGGTCGCCCAGTTCCCCGACATCGTGCCGCCCCAGGTGCAGGTGGCCGCCAACTATCCCGGCGCCGCCGCCTCGGTGGTCGAGACCGCGGTCGCCCAGCCGCTCGAAGCCCAGATCGTGGGCGTCGACCGCATGCTGTACATGAAGTCGTCGAGCGGCAACGACGGCTCCTACAACCTCACGGTCTCGTTCGCGCTCGGCACCGACCCCAACATCGACACGGTCAACGTCAACAACCGCGTCCAGACGGCGCTCTCGCAGCTGCCGTCCGAAGTCCAGGCCCAGGGCCTGACCGTGCAGAAACGGTCCTCGTCGGTCCTGCAGTTCATGATGTTCTACAGCGACAACGGCCAGCAGGAGCCGCTGTTCATCACCAACTACGTCATCATCAACGTGCTCGACGAGCTGTCGCGGACGGCGGGCGTCGGCCAGGCATCGCTGTTCGGCAAGCTGAACTACTCGATGCGGATCTGGTTCGATGTGCAGCGCCTGAACAGCCTGAACATGGCGCCCTCCGAGGTCGTCACCGCCATCGAGGCGCAGAACGTCCAGGCGCCGGTGGGCCGCATCGGCGCGCGCCCGATCTCGGACGAGCAGCAGTTCCAGTTCAACCTGCAGACCCAGGGCCGCCTGACCACGCCCGCCGAGTTCGGCGACATCGTGATCCGCGCCAATCCGGACGGCTCGGTCGTCAAGGTCAAGGATGTCGCCCGCGTCGACCTCGGCGCCCAGAACTCGGACAATTTCAGCCGCCTCGACGGCAAGCCGGCCGTCGCCATCGGCATCTATCTGGCGCCGGGCGCCAACGCGGTCGACACCGCGAAAGCGGTCGATGCCACGCTGGCCAAGGTCTCGAAGCGCTTCCCCGAGGGGCTGAAGAACAAGGTCGTCTACGATTCCACGACCTTCGTGAAGGACACGATCGCCGAGGTGCTGAAGACGCTGGGCGAAGCCTTCGTCCTCGTCGTCGTGGTGGTGTTCCTGTTCCTCGGCAACCTGCGCGCCACGATCATCCCGGCGATCGCCGTGCCGGTGAGCCTCATCGGCACCTTCGCGGTGCTGCTCGTGCTGGGGTTCTCGGCCAATACCGTGTCGCTGCTCGCCATGGTGCTGGCCATCGGCATCGTGGTCGACGACGCCATCGTGGTGGTGGAGAACGTCGAGCGCGTGATGGAGGAACACCCGGACCTGTCGCCCGGGGAAGCCACCAAACAGGCCATGCGCGAGATCACGGCGCCGATCGTCGCCATCACGCTGGTGCTGCTCTCGGTCTTCGTGCCGCTGGCCTTCATCCCCGGCCTCACCGGCGTGCTGTTCCGGCAATGCGCCGTGACGATCTCGGTCGCGATGCTGATCTCGGCCATCAACGCGCTCACGCTCTCGCCGGCGCTCTGCGGCATCTTCCTGCGCCACACGGGGCCGAAGCGCGGCATCATGGGCCTCGTGCTGCGCGGCATCGACCGGACGCGCGACGGCTACGCCTGGATCGTGCGGCGGCTGGTGCGGATCTCGATCGTGTCGGTGGTGGTGATCGCCGGCTTCGCGGTCGCCATCTATCTCGCGGCCCTGCGCACGCCGACCGGCTTCCTCCCCGAGGAGGACCAGGGCGCGTTCTTCGTCGTGGTGCAGCTGCCGGACGGCGCCTCGGTGAACCGGACCGGCGCCACCGTCAAGACCATGGAGGACCTGCTGCTCAAGATGCCCCAGGTCGCCGACACGTTCGCGGTCGTGGGCTATTCGTTCCTGGATGCGGTCAGCGAGCCCAACGCGGGCTTCATGGTGGTCAAGCTCAAGCCCTTCGAGGACCGCACCGCCGCGGCGGATTCGGTGCAGGCCACCATCGGCAAGGTGTTCGGCGCCGCCCAGCAGATCCGGACCGGCAACGTCATCGCCTTCAACCTGCCGCCCATCATCGGCCTGTCGACCTCGGGCGGCTTCGAATACGACCTCGAAGCCCTGCAGGGCCAGGACCCGGCCGTGATCGGCTCGGCGGCACAGGGCCTGATCGCGGCCGCCAACGCCGATCCCGCGCTCCAGCGGGTGTTCACGACCTTCACGGCCTCGAACCCCTCGCTCTACCTCGACATCGACCGCACCAAGGCGTCCGCGCTGGGCGTCAACATCGGCGACATCTTCAACGTGCTGCAGTCCACGCTGGGCGGCACTTACATCAACAACTTCAACCTTTACGGCCGCACCTGGCAGGTGAACATCGAAGGCGAAGCCCGCAACCGGGCCGAGATCTCCGACATCTGGCAGATCTACGTCAAGAACCGGAACGGCGGCGAGGTGCCCATCCGCTCGCTGGCCAGCCTCCGGGTGGTGCAGGGCCCGCAGGTCATCACGCGCTACAACAATTACCGCGCGGTGCCGGTCCAGGGCAGCCCCAAGGCCGGCGTGTCGTCGGGCGCGGCCCTCGCCGCCATGGCGGCCGTGTCGGACCGGACCCTGCCGCCCGGCTACAGCTACGAATGGACCGGGACCGCCTTCCAGGAATACCAGGCCAACGGGCAGACCGGCATCGTGCTCGGCCTCGCCATCCTGTTCGCCTACCTGTTCCTGGTCGCCCTCTACGAGAGCTGGCTCATCCCGGTGCCGGTGCTGCTCAGCGTCACCGTCGGGGTGTTCGGGGCCTTCGTGGGCATCATCATGGCGGGCCTCGTGCTCGACCTCTACGCCCAGGTCGGGCTCGTGGTGCTGGTGGCCCTGGCGGCCAAGAACGGCATCCTGATCGTGGAATTCGCCAAGGAGCGCCGGGCCGAGGGCGTGCCGGTCCGCGAGGCCGCCATCGCGGGCGCCGCCATGCGGTTCCGCGCCGTCATCATGACGTCGATCGCCTTCGTGCTCGGCCTGGTGCCGCTGGTCGTCGCCAAGGGCGCGGCGGCGTTGAGCCGGCGCGACGTCGGCACGCCGATCTTCGCCGGCATGATCGCGGCCTCGGTCGTGGGCCTGTTCCTGATCCCGATGCTCTACGTGACGTTCCAGCACGTCGCCGAATGGCTGGACCGCAAGCGCGGGATCGCCCCGCCCCGGACCCCGGAGGAGCGCGACGCCGAAGCGCGCCGGGGCACGGGAGGAGACGGCGACACGCCGGCCCCGGCGCCGACCGGATGAGCGGCGCGGCGCGTCCGTTCCGCGGGGCGCGTCAGAGCGGTTTCAGCCCGGCCTCGATCGCGGCGCGCCGCCCTTCCAGGAAGGGCGGCAGCGCGAGGCGCTGGCCGAGGCTCTCCTGCGGCTCGTCGACGGCGAAGCCCGGACCGTCGGTGGCGATCTCGAACAACACCCCGCCGGGATCGCGGAAATACAGGCTGCGGAAGTAATACCGGTCGACGGGGCCGCTGGAGGGGACCCGCAGCGCCTTCAGCCGCTCGACCCAGCCCCGATAGGTCTCCTCGTCCGGGGTGCGCAGCGCCAGATGGTGGACGCCGCCGGCGCCCTGCCCGGCCGCGGGCAGGCCGGGTTCGACCCGGACGTGGAGTTCCCGGGCCGTCTCGCCGCCGCCGCCCATGGCGTAGACATGGACCTCGCCCTCCGCCTCCCTGTAGCGGCGCACGTGCTCCATCCCCAGGACCTCGCGCAACGTGTGGTCCGTCGCCTCGAGCCGGCCGACGGACAGCGTGATGGCCCCGAGCCCGACGATCTGGTAGTCGCGATGGACCGGGCTGCCCGCCCACGGGTGGTGCGGGGCACGGCCCGGGTCGGCGATCAGGGACAGGCGCTGCCCCTCGGGGTCCTCGAAGTCGACCACGAGGTGGCCGTCCCGCTCGGTCACGTCGCCATGCGCGACGCCCAGGCCCGACAGGCGCTCGCTCCACCACGAGAGGGCGTCGCGCCCCGGCACCCGCAGGCCGGTGCGCACCACCGCGCCCGTGCCGCGGCGCTCCCGGGCCACGGGCCAATCGAAGAACGTGATGTCGCTGCCCGGCGAGGCGAGCCCGTCCGCGTAGAAGAGGTGGTAGGCCGAGAGGTCGTCCTGGTTGACGGTCTTCTTGACGAGCCGCAGGCCCAGGGTGCCCGTGTAGAAGCGGTGGTTGCCGGGTGCGTCGGCCGTGATGGCGGTGAGGTGGTGGAAGCCGGTCAGGACCATTTTTGGCTCGCGAGGCAAACGTGGATGACGCGGTGAGGCCGGGCCACCGCGAGGGGCCCGGCCGTATCGGTCGGCTCCGTGACGGCGGAGGCGTCAGGCCGCTCGTCGGACCAGGCGGATGATCAGGATCAGCACCACGGCCCCGATCAGGGCATCGATGATGGCCGCCACGATGCCGGCCCCGAGCGGGATGCCGAGCGCCGGGAACAGGTATCCCGAGATGATCGCGCCGACGATGCCGATGACGATGTCGCCCACGATGCCGAAGCCGCCGCCCTGCACCAGCAACCCGGCCAGCCAACCCGCGATGCCGCCCACGATGATCCACGTGATGATGGATGCGCCGTCGATAGCCATGTTGAACCCCCGTAACTCGTTGAAGCGCACCCCAACTCGGGCTCGCATGTCGGGGAAATGGTCCGCACCGCTAATAGTTCCGCTCAAGGCTCCACTGGCGGGGCGGCCGGCTTGCGGGCGCTACGACAGCGGTCCGAACAATACCTGACCTCGTCCCAGACCCGCGCCCACTTCTTGCGCCAGGTGAACGGGCGGCCGCAATGGGCGCAGATCTTGGTCGGCAGGTCGGCTTTCTTGCGCATCGTGTCACGCCTGGGCAGGGGACCCTCGCGCGGGGCGGGCGGGCGTCACGCGATGATATCTGGCGTCATCTGGTCCTCGAGGAAGGACAGGCGGTCTCTCAAGGCGAGCTTGCGCTTCTTGAAGCGCTGGACCTGGAGCTGGTCGATGCGGCCGAGGTCGATCAGGGCCTCGATGGCGGCGTCGAGGTCGCGATGCTCCTCCCGCAGGCGATCGAGTTCGGCCTGGAACGAGATGCGTTCATCGTCGGTCAGGTCCTTCACCATCGCCGGATCGTGCTCCCCTCTGGCCGCGCCACCATTATCGCCCCGACTCACCCCCGCCTGCAAGGCGGCCAAGGCCTAGCTTTGTCCAAGACGCGGCTTTGTGAACGGCGGCTGCAACCCGAACCCAGTCGGGCCGTTGACGGCGCGAACGGCAGCGCGCCGCCATGCCTTCGAGGGACGCCCCGTGCCCCAGGACCATTACGACGTCATCATCATCGGCAGCGGCCCGGGAGGTGGCGCCATGGCCCACAGCCTGGCGCCGACCGGCAAGCGAATCCTGGTCCTGGAACGCGGCCCCTACCTGCCGCGCGAGCAGGCCAACTGGGACTCCCGGGCGGTCTTCGTCGACGGCCGCTACCAGGTGGACGAGACCTGGTACGGCAGCGACGGCTCCAGTTTCAAGCCCGGGCTGCACCGTTTCGTCGGAGGCAATTCCAAGGTCTATGGGGCGGCGCTGTTCCGGCTGCGCGAGCGCGACTTCGAGGAGATCCGCCACGCCGACGGCATCTCGCCCGCCTGGCCGATCGGCTACGACGCCTTCGAGCCCTATTACGCGGCCGCCGAAAAGTTGTTCCACGTCCACGGCAAGGCCGGGCAGGACCCCAACGAACCCCGCCGCAGCGGCGACTTTCCCTATCCGCCCGTGAGCCACGAGCCGCTGATCCAGGGGCTCAGCGACAATTGGGCGGCCCAGGGCCTCCACCCGTTCAACCTGCCCCTCGGCATCCTGCTCGACGAGCAGGACGGCAAGCCCAAGCCCAACAGCATCTGCATGCGCTGCGACGCCTTCGACGGCTTCCCCTGCCTGCTGAACGGCAAGGCCGACGCCCAGGTGGTGTGCATCGACCCGACGCTGGCGCGCTTCCCCAACGTGTCGCTGCTGACCGGCGCCTATGCCGAGCGGCTCGAGACCACGCCGGACGGCAGGTCCGTCAGCGCCGTCCACGTCGAGCGCGACGGCGCGAGCGAGCGCTACTCGGCCGACATCGTCGTGGTCGCCTGCGGCGCCCTGAGCTCCGCCCAGCTGATGCTGCGCTCCGCCGGCCCGGGCCACGAGGGCGGCCTCGCCAACGGCTCGGACCAGGTGGGCCGCAACTACATGCGCCACAACCAATCGGTGCTGATGGCCTTCCTGCGCCAGCCCAACACGACCGTGTTCCAGAAGACGCTGGCCTGCAGCGACTTCTATTTCGGCGATGAGGACTATCAATACCCGATCGGGCTGATCCAGATGTGCGCCACGACGCACGGCGACCAGGTGCGCGGCGAGGAGGTGCCGCATTGGCTCAACGACTGGCTGCCCCAGGCGCCGTTCAACGTCATCGCCAACCACGCGCTCGACTTCTGGCTGTCGAGCGAGGACCTGCCGCTGCCCGAGAACCGCATCCGCTACGACGGTGGGCGCACGATCCTCGACCTCACGCCGACCAACATGGAGGCGCACCGCAGGCTGCGGAAGAAGCTGGAACGCATGATGAAGGCCGCGGGCTGCGCGCCCTTCCTGCTGGAGCGCGACCTCTACCTCGGCAAGGACATCCCGGTCGGCGGCACCGCCCACCAGGCCGGCACGATGCGGTTCGGCACGGACCCGCGCAGCTCCGTCCTCGACGTGAACTGCAAGGCGCACGAACTCGACAACCTCTACGCCACCGACGCGGGCTTCTTTCCCTCGATCGGCTCGGTGAACCCGACCCTGACCATCATCGCCAATGCGCTGCGGGTGGCCGACCACCTGCGCGAGCGGCTCGGCGCGCGGGACATGCCGGCCGCCGAACCCGCGCGCGGCAACAGCTACGTGCTGGCCGGTCACGCACCCGCGCTGCAGCCGGCCTGACGGCGCGCCACGCCGCCGACCCGGACGCCCCCGAGGGATCGCCATGTCCGACGCCTACGAGATCATCGACGCGCGATTCAGGTCCATGGTCCTGCCCAATGCCGCGCTGACCAAGCTCGGCGAGGGGTTCGGCTGGCTCGAAGGCCCGGTGTGGTTCGCCGATCAAGGCTGCCTCCTCGTCAGCGACCTGCCGGCCGACCGCGTGCTCCGCTGGACGCCCTCCGGCGGCATCTCGGTGTTCCGCGAGCCCTGCGGGTTCGAGAACGGCCACACGCGCGACCGCCAGGGGCGGCTCATATCCTGCTCCCATCACGGGCGCCTGACCCGCACGGAACTCGACGGGCGGATCACGGTGCTGGCGGACCGCTACGACGGCCGGCCGCTGAACTCGCCCAACGACGTCGTGGTGAGGTCGGACGGCACCATCTGGTTCAGCGACCCGCCCTACGGCACCAACACCGATTACGAGGGCGGCAAGCGCGAGGCCCTGCTCCCCGCCAACCTGTACCGCCTCGACCCCGGCGACGGGTCCTTGAGCGTCGTGGCGGACGACTTCGAGGGCCCGAACGGGCTCGCCTTCTCGCCCGACGAGACGCGGCTCTACGTGGCCGAGACGGGCCGGCAGTTCGACGCGGAGCCGCGCCGGCACATCCGCGTCTTCGACGTCGCGGCGGACGGGCGGCGGCTCACGGGCGGCCGCGTGTTCCACACGGTGTCGCCCGGCACCTGCGACGGCTTCCGGGTCGACGAGGAGGGCAACCTGTGGGCCAGCGCGGGCGACGGGGTGCATTGCGTCTCGCCCGGCGGCGACCTCCTCGGCAAGATCAAGGTGCCCTTCACGGTCGCCAACCTCGCCTTCGGCGGCCGCAACCGGGCGCAGATGTTCATCTGCGCCTCCCACACGCTCTATTCCATCTACACCAACGTGCGCGGGGTGCAGCGGCCATGAGCCTCGAGGTCCGGCGCGTCCTGCGCATCGATTTCACCGCCGCCGACCTCGGGCGCAGCCGGCGCTTCTACGAGGCGCTCGGCTTCGTGGCCCCGGCCGAGCCGGCCGCCGTCGACGGCGCGGAACTCGCGCTGCTCGGCCTGCCGTCCTCCCGCGCCGAGCGTCTGACCCTGCGGCTCGGCGACCAGGAGGTGAGCTTCCTGCGCTTCGACCCGCCGGGCCGGCCCTACCCGGACGGCAGCACGGCGACCGACCTCTGGTTCCAGCACATCGCCATCGTGGTGTCGGACATGGGCGAGGCGCATGCCCGGGCCCTCGCGGCCGGCGCCGTGCCGATCACGCGCGGCGGCCCCCAGACCCTGCCGGCCAACACCGGCGGCGTCACGGCCTTCAAGTTCCGCGACCCCGACGGCCACCCCCTGGAGCTGCTGTTCTTTCCGGCCGGGATAGGCGCGGCGGCCTGGCACGCCCGGGACGGGCGAGGGCCGTTCCTCGGCATCGACCACACGGCGCTGTCGGTCTCGGACGCGGCGCGCACCGGCGCCACCCTGGCGGGCTTCGGCCTCACGGTTGCGACGGGCAGCCACAATGCCGGACCCGAGCAGGAACGCCTCGACGATGTCGCGGGCGATGCCTGCCACGTCGTCCCGGTGAAGCCCCCCGAGGCGCCGCCGCATGTTGAGCTCCTGGACTATGCGACCGGCACGCGGCGCCCCATGCCGGGCGATACGCGGGCCGACGACGTCTGGGCGACGCGGATCTGGTTCGAGGTCGTCTCGCTGTCGGGCGACGCGCTCACCCGTGCCGTCTCGCTGCCGGGCGCGACCCGCGCGGCCCTGCGCCACGATCCCGACGGCCACGCCTTCGTGCTGGCCGAGACCGGCGAGCCTGCCTGACGCTCGTGGTTGGGGCGGAGCCGGCCGGACCGCTGGCCCGCCTCACTCGTCCTCGTCGAACAGAGGCCGGCGGGCCCGCGCGCGGCGGCGGAACGGCGCGGCCTCGTCCCCGGCGGCCTCGCGGCGCTGGCGGAAGTCGAGCTCCTCGGCCAGCGAGCCCGCCCGGGGACGGTGATGCCGCAGGCAGCCGGGAAGCTCGGACGGGATGTCGCCGTCCGGACCCGCGTAGGGAGAGCAGGGACCGACGGGCGCGTCCTGCGCCAGGGCCGGCGCGGCCCAGACGAGCAGCAGGGCCGCGACGGCCCGGACCTTCGGCGTGATCATGGCGGCCTGTCCCCCCGTTTGCCGGCCTCCACCCATCTTGCACGCCCCAGCGGCGCGATGCCACCCTCAATTGCATCGGCTCGCCCTCTCCGCCGCATGGCCGCCCGCGGCCGGGGGGCCTCGCCGCGAAATCCAGGGATCGACGGCGCCGGACCCTTGACGGCGCCCTCGCGCGGGAACACGGACGCGACGACACGCCTTATCTTCGCGCCAGCAATCCGGAAGCCGCCATGACCGAGGCCATGCCAGACGCCAGGACATTTCTGCCAGAGGCCGAACCACTCAAGGTCGCGGCGCTCGACCCCGAGGGCCTGGCCATCCTGTCGGCCCACCTGCAGGATGCCGACGTGCGGGTCGCCGACATGGCCTACCTGCCGGAAGCCCAGCGTTTCGCGCTCGCGGTGGCACGGTTCGACTGGTATGCGGCGGCACGCGGGCGCTGCGAACGCTGCGGCACGGGCGTCCACTTCGAGCGGGTCACGCGCGTGCGCCGGGCCGGCTTCGACCAATCCCCCGGCGCCACGCTGACCCTGCTGGCCATCTCCTACATGCCGACCGACGCCCCGGGAGGCACCGTGATGCTGCATTTCTCGGACGACGGCGCCGTGCGGCTCGACGTCGAATGCCTCGAAGCCGCGCTGTCCGACATCGGCCCGCGGTGGCGCTGCGACGACCCGCCGGACCGGGACGGCGTGCCGAAGAAGGCACAGACGGGCTGAACCCGCGCCGACACAGCGGATTGGGTGGTTTTTGTTGCAACACGGCAACATTCGGGGAGTCGGTTCCAGGATAGCGTCGACGGGTCGCGGGTCCGTCGCCGAACGTGCCATCACGGGCCGGCGGGGGTGGCCGGCCTTCACCTGCTTGCGTCCATGTCCCAGTCCAGTTCACGCCCGCTCGACGATCCGGCCGCCGACGCCGCCCTGCTGCTGATCCGCATCGGCCTCTTTGTGCTGGCCTTCGCGGTCCCGCTCAGCGCCGTCGTGTCGCGCCGGGCCGTCTATACGCTGCTGCCCATCGGCGGCGGGTTGCTGCTCCTGGCCTCGACGCTGCTGCCGCGACCGCCGGTCTGGCGGCGCCTGGGCGACGGCATCGCGACGGCGGCGGGCATCGGCGGCGTCCTGCTCCTCATCTGGAGCGCGGCATCGATCCTGTGGACGCCCTTTCCGGGCGATGCGGGGCTGCGGTGGCTGAAGGAAGGCGGCACCATCATGGCGGTGGCCCTCGTGATGGCGCTGCTGCCGGAACGGACGCGCACCTCCAACCTCTATCTCTTCCCGCTCGGCCTCGTGCCGGCCGGCATCGCCACGGCGGTCTTCGGCCTCGTGGGGGCACAGCGCCTGAGCCAGTTCCCGGACGCCGACGCCACGCTGGAGCGCGCCGTGGTCAGCCTCGTCGTCCTGGTATGGCCGGCGCTGGGCGCCCTCGCGGTGCGCGAGCGCTGGACTTCGGCGGCGCTGCTGGTCATCGGCATCACGCTGAGCGCCATGGCGGCCTGGACGCCCGTGGCCCTGACGGCCCTGGCGCTCGGCGCCATGGCGTTCGCCGTCGCCACGCTCTCGCCGCGGCGCGCCGGGGTGGCGTTCGGCGTCATCGCCTGCCTCGTCCTGCTGCTCGCGCCCGCCATCCCCTTCGTGTTCGGCCCCTTCTTAGACCGGCTCGGCGCCGGGACGGGGGGCAGCGTCCCCGAACTCGGCCAGATGGCGCGGGGGCTCCACGTCTGGGCCGACCTCGTCGCCGCAGCGCCGCTGCGGCTGGTCACCGGCCACGGGCTCGACCTCGCGGCGCGCGGCGCCGTCCTCGGCTACCTGCCGCCCGAGATCCCGCGCAGCCTCGCCTTCGAGATCTGGTACGATCTCGGCATCGTGGGCGCGCTGGCGGCCGGGCTGGTGGCCTATGGCGGCTTCTCGGCCGCCGGGCGCACGTCGGTGGCGGTGGCGCCCTTCCTCTTGGCCGAGATCGTGTCGGGCCTCACGCTCGCCCTCTGGGGCCTCGACACGACGGAGCTCTGGTGGGTGACCACCCTGTCGGTCGGGGGCCTGGCCTTCGCGGTGGTGATCCGCGGTCAGTACCGCACCGAGCGCCCTCACGCCCAGGTGGTGACGGCGCCGGACCTGCCGACGACGCGGCGCCGGGCGCTGCCGTAGCGCCGGGAGGCTCGGCTGGGTTCAGGCGATGCGGCGCGTCCGCTCGCCGAATTGGGTCGCGAAGAAGGAATGGTAGGAGCCGCGGCGCGCCATGAGGTCGTCGTGGGTCCCGAACTCCACCGCCCGGCCGTTCTCGATGACGCAGATGCGGTCCGCATCCACGATGGTCTGGAGGCGATGCGCCACCACGATGGTGGTGCGCCCGACGCGGAGCTCGTCGAGTGCCTTCTGGACTTCGCGCTCGCTCTCGGAATCGAGCGCCGCCGTCGGCTCGTCGAGCAGGATGATCGAGGCCTGCTTGAGGAAGGCGCGCGCGATGGCGATGCGCTGGCGCTGGCCGCCGGACAGCTTCGCCCCCTGCTCGCCGACCTCGGTGTCGAAGCCCCGGTCGAAGCTCATGATGAAGTCGTAGGCGTGGGCCCGCCTGGCGGCGTCGATGATCTCGTCGTCGCCGGCACCGGGCCGGCCGAGCGCGATGTTGTCGCGCACCGTGCCGCGGAACAGGAACACGTCCTGCGCCACGAAGGCGATGGCGTTGCGCAGCGAGCGCGTGTTGACGGCGGTCACGTCCTGCCCGTCGATCCTCACGGTGCCGGATTCGGGCTCGTAGAGGCGCTGCACCAGGCTCACGATGGTGGACTTGCCGCCGCCGGAGGGCCCGACGAGCGCCGTCGTCTTGTCGGGCTCGGCGAGGAGGTCGATGCCGTCGAGCACCCGTTCGCCCGGGCGATACGAGAAGGACACGTTCTCGAGCGTGATCCGGCCCGGCCCCGGCACGAGGTCGGGCCGCGTCGCGTCCGCGGCGTCGGGCAGCGGCTCGTCGAGGAGGTCGTAGACGAGCCGCGCCCCGACGAGGCTGTTCTGCAGATCGAGGTTCAGCCGCCCGAGGCGCTTTGCCGGCTCGTAGGCCGACAGCAGCGCCCCCATGAAGGCGAAGAACGAGCCCGGATCGCTGTGCGCCACCGCGACCTTCCAGCCGCCGTAGAGGATGATGATCGAGACCGCGACGCCGCCCAGCGTCTCCGAGACCGGGCTCGACAGCGCGATGCCGACCGCCATGCGGTTGGCGGCCTTCTCGACCTCGCCGACCGCGCCCGCCATGCGGGCGCGCATCACGTCCTCGAGGTTGAAGCTCTTGATGATGCGGATGCCCTGGGCGGTCTCGCCCATGTGCTTCATGATGTCGGCCGAGCCATCGAAGGAGCGGCGCGCGGCACGGCGCACCTTCTTCATCAGGCGGCTCAGCATCAGGACCCCGACGGGCGCGATCGACAGGGCGATCAGCGACATCAGCGGGTCGTTGTACACCATGACGCCCGCCAGACCCACGACGGTGAGCACGTCGCGGCCCGCCGAGTTGATGACGAACTGCACCGCGTCACGCGCGCCGTTGGCCGCCATGGCGAGGCGCGCCATGAGCTCGCTCGAATGCCTGTCCGAGAAGAAGCGCACCGGCTGGTGCAGCAGGTGCTCGTAGACGCGCCGCTGCAGCGAGGCGACGATGCGGTTGCCGGCCCGCGACATCAGGATCAGCTGGCCGCAGGTGGCGAGGCCGCGGATCACGTAGAGGACCGCCACCGCGATGGCGAGGTTGCGCAGCATCTTGAAGGCGCCGGGCTCGGCGACGTTCATGCCCGTCATGCCGTTGACCACCGGCCGCAGCAGCGCCACCGAGCCGACGCTGGCGGCCGCGCTGACGGCCATGAGCACCAGAGCGACGGCATAGCTGCCGGCATGGGCACGGGCGTGCTCGGCCATGAGGCGGCGGATCAGCGGAAATGACCGGCCGCCATCGTCTGCAGCGGCCGTCGGGGGGTTCGCCATGAAGCTCCTCGGGTCCCGCCGGGGATCCGGGGGATGGACGCACCTGGAACGGCCGCCGTCCGGCAGCCCTGGGGTTCCGTTCCCTTACCCTATCCGGGGCGAGCGGGCCAAGGGCCGGCCGGCCCGGAGCGCTTGACGGGCTCCGGGCCGGCGCGATGTAGCCTTCTCGGGGCCTCTCGCCCCTCATCCCGACGGAGGTTCACGGATGCGGCCCACCCTCGTGCTCCTGGCCGCCGTGGTCGCGACGGCCTCGCCCGTGGCGGCCCGGCCCCGCGTCTGCGATGACGGCTGCACGCTCGTCGTCCGCGGCGGGCCGGAGATCCGGACGCTCCGATCCGTCCCGGCCCGGGGCGAGACCGTCTGGGTCCGGCGCACCCGGCTCGTGCCGCGCGTCGTCTATGTGCCGCGCACGCGTCTCGAACCCCTGACCATCGTGGTGCCGCGCGTCACCCGGCGGGTCGCCTTCGACGCCGCCCCGGCGCCGGGCGCCGTCCTGCCGGCGGGCTACGGGTTCGGCGCCGTCTACGTGCCGCCCGGCCAGAGCTACCCCTGCCTGCTCGGCACGATCGGCTGCGATTCGGGCGCCGTGGCGCCGGTCGGCGAGTGACCGGGCGACGCCCGGGGGCGGCACGGTCAGGACGGAGACGGTTCGGCCAGCCGGAGGGTGGCGCCGGCCTCCGCGAGCGCGTCGCGCATCGCCGACGCGGTGTCGTGCTCGACCACGAGATCGTCGAACTCCGCCAGGGCGGCGATGCGGTGCGGCGCGCGCGTCCCGAGCTTGTCGCCCGTGGCCAGGACCGCGACGCTGCGGCTGACGGAGAGCAGCGTCCGCTTGAACACGGCGTCGGCGAAGTCGAAGCTCGCGGCGCCGAGTTCGGCCGAGATCGCGCAGGCGCCCAGGAAGCAGCGGTCCACCTGGAAGGTCTGGAGGTCGAGGACCGCCCTGGCGTCGACGCATCCCCCGACGGCGGGGTCGACCGAGCCTCCGACGACGACGAGGCGCACGCCGGGCCGGCCGAGGAGCGCCGCCGCGATCGGGACGGCGTTGGTGACGACCGTCAGGTCCCGGTCCGCCGGGAGCTCCGCCGCGAGGGCGAGGTTGGTGCTGCCGCAGTCGAGGAACACGGTCTCGCGGCGCTGGATCAGCGGCACCGCTGCCCTCGCGAGCGCCCGCTTGCGGGCGGGGTCCTGGGTGATCCGCTCCGAGACCGGCGCCGAGGCCGGAGACAGCGGCAGCGCTCCCCCGTAGACGCGCTTGCACAGCCCTTCCGCCGCCAGCGCCCGGAGGTCGCGGCGGATCGCGTCCTCGGACACCCCGAACTCGGCCGCCAGCGTGGCCGCCACCAGCGCCCGGCCCTCGGCCAGGCGGCGGGCGATCAGGTCGCGGCGGGACATGGGCAGCGCGTCGAGCATCATTGGACGATACCGTGCACGAACAGGCAGGTCAAACCGACGCGATCATGCACGGTCGGAGCGCCGACGGCTACGGTCGGCGACGGACCGTCACGACGGGCCCTGGACGGCGAGCGTCCGCCCGGCGAGCACCCGCGCCAGGGCCGCCGTGGGCGCGCGGCCGGACGTGAAGGCGATCGATCCCGGCCTGACCGGCCCCGGGGCGGCACCTTGCACGAAGCCGCGTTCGCCGAGGACGGCGGCGACGCGCCGGGCGATGGCCGGGGCGGCGTCGACATAGGCGACGGGCCACGGCGCGACCCTGTCGAACGTGTCGACCAGCAAGGGATAATGCGTGCAGGCGAGCACGACCGTGTCGGTGCGGCGGCCGTCACGGTCGACGAAGGCCGGGGCGATCTCGCGCAGGACGGCGGCATCCGCCACGGCTTCGCCGCGCAGCGCCGCTTCGGCGAGGGCGGCGAGGCGGGGCGCGCCGACGAGGTCGACGGCGCAATCGCCGGCGAAGCTGCGCACGAGGTCGCGGGTATAGTCGCGCGCGACCGTGCCGGGTGTCGCCAGCACGGCGATGCGGCGCGTCCGCGAGCCGGCGGCCGCGGGCTTGATGGCCGGCACGGTCCCCACCACGGCGAGCCCGGGCCAGTGGGCCCGCAGCGGCTGCAGCACGGCCGTGGAGGCGGTGTTGCAGGCCACCACCACCGCGTCCGGCCGCTGGCGCTCGATCGGCGCCGAGAGGACGGCCAGGACGCGGTCGACGAGGTCGCGCTCGACGAGGTCGCCGTAGGGGAAGACGGCATCGTCGGCGACGTAGAGCCGCTCGGCCTCGGGCAGCAGCCGGTCGATCTCCGCAAGGACGGTGAGACCCCCGAGCCCGGAATCGAAGACCAGGATCCGCGGCGGGCGGACCGGGTCGGGCGCGGGGGCCGCTGGGCTCGGCAGGGAGGCTGGGCTGGGCATGAGCCGTGTCTAGGGCCAAACGCAGCCGGGCACCACGGGTGTTGCCGCCGCGCCGCAGGCGGGGCCGGATCTACGAAAGCCGGCGAATCGCGGCTCGCCTTCGCCGGAACCTGTTACATGTGCAGGAGCCTCGTGCCGCGTTCCCGGTCGGCATCACACGGTCCGGCCGATGACCCGTCTGCGTCCCCGCCTCCGCGCCTTGGTTCTGGCGTCGTCCTTGCTCCCGGTCCTGTGCGGCGGGCCCACCCGCGCGCAGGTCGCCCTGCCGGGCGCCGTGGCGCCGACACCCGAGGGCGCGTCCGCGCCGGCCGGTCCTGCCCCGGCTGCCGCGAAGCCGAAACGCCGTCGGCCCGCCGTCGACGCCGCCGGGCTGCCGGCCGCGCTCCCGACGCCCGCGAAAGTCCTGCCTGCCGCGTCCCTGGCGGGCCAGATGCTGTACCGGGCGGGTCGCGGCAGCGAGATCGGCTTCGCGCTGCAGGGCAAGACGCTCGTGGTCTCGCATCTGACGCTGGTCGGACAGACGGATGACGGCGCCGAGTGCCGCATCGATGTCGCAGACCTGCCCCTGGCGGTGAAGGACGAGGGCCAGCCGGACGGGATGGCCAGGATCGGCATCCCGGTGCCGGCCTGCCCGGTGTCCTTCGACGTGCTCGACGGCGCCGCGCTCGAGACCGGCGACCGCGCCACCTGTGCCTTCAAGGAGACGCATTGCACGGTGGACCCCACGGGGCTGTGGGGTCCCCAGCCTTCGAGCCTGACGCCCGAGCGCGACAAGGCCATCGAACGCCAGCGCACCCAGGCGGAGGCCGCCGTCCGGGCGAGCTTCAAGCGGCTCGTGTCGAGCACCAGGGACCGCCCCGCCATCATGGGTTTCGCGCGGGAACAGGCCCAGTTCTCCTCGACGCGGGAAGAGATGTGCCGCGACTATGCGGGCGAGGTGAAGCACGGCTTCTGTTCGACGCGCCTCACCCAGGCGCGCGCCGCCGCGCTGCAGACCAAGGCCGACATCGCCCAGATCGAGAAGGCCAAACGCAAGGCGAAGAGCCGCTCCCGCTGAGGCCGGCTCCCCTTGCCGCGGGCGCCGGGCCAGTGCATTGAGCAGGACCTCAGACGCGAGAACCGGAGCGCCCATGAAGCCGTCGCGCGTGCCACGCCCCATGGATCGCGACGCGGAGGAGGCCACGCCGGACGGAGCCGCAGGGCTCAAGATCGTGAGCTGGAACCTGCTGCGCACCGTGGGCGCCTCGCTCGACGACGTCGAGCGCCTCATCGCCCGCGAGACGCCGGACCTCATGCTGATGCAGGAGGCGACGAGCCGCTTCAACGACCTGCCGGCGCGCATCGGCGGCCATTATGCCTGGGCGCCGTTGCCGGGCCGCATCCACGGCCTCGCCATGTGGAGCCCCCTGCCGTGGCGCGCCGTGCCCTCCGTGCGTCCCCTGCCCCCGGGCTCGCTGATCCAGCGCGTCTGTCAGATCGTCGAGATCGGCGACTTCGGCATCGCCAACGTGCATCTGTCGCACGGTCAGCGGCTCAACCGGCGTCAGCTGCGCGCCATCGCGCTCCATCTCCCGCCACGGGCCGCGGTGCTGGGCGACTTCAACCTGGTCGGCCCCTGCCTGATTCGGGGTTTCCGCGACGTCGGCCCGCGCCGGCCGACCCACCTGATGGGCGAGATCGTGCCGGTGCGGCTCGACCGGTGCCTCGTGCGCGGCCTCGCCTGCGCGGAAGCCCGCGTGCTGCCGCGCACCACCTCGGACCATCGGCCCATCACGGTCAGGCTGACGACGGCCGAGACCGAGGCGGCGCCCCGCCCGCTGCTCAGATATACGGCAGCAGCAGCCGGAGTGCGGCGTCGCGCAGCTTCACTGGCAGGTTTCGGGCGTTGATGTCGCGCAGCTTGAGCTTGCCCTGCTGGTGCTGGGCCATGAAGGCTTCGAGCTGCCGGGCCAGTCCGGCGTCGTAGAGTTCGACATTCGTCTCGAAGTTCAGCCTCAGGCTGCGCATGTCCCAGTTGGCGCTGCCGACGAGGCACCAGGCTCCGTCCACCACCATGAGCTTGGAATGGTTGAAGGGCGCCGGCCCGAGCCAGAAGCGCACGCCGGCCTCCAGCAACGGCCCGATATGGGCCCGCATGGCGAGGTCGACGAACCGGTGGTCGCTGCGCTTGGGCACCACGATGTCGACGCGCACGCCGCGCATCGCCGCCATGGTCAGCGCCGACATGATCTCGACGCCCGGCAGGAAATAGGGCGTCATGATCTTGATGGAGTCGTGGGCGCAGGCGCAGGCTTCGAGCAGCACCGCCCGGATCTTCTCGAGGTCCTGGTCGGGCCCGGAGGTCACGACGCGCGCCAGGATCTCGCCGGCGTCCCTGTCGTCGGGATCGGGGAACCAGGTCTCGCCCTCGATGTCCTCCCCGGTCGTGAAGGTCCAGTCCTGGGCGAAGACGTCCATGAGCTGCGTCACCACCGGGCCTTCGAGGCGGAAATGGGTGTCGGCCACCGGGTCCCGCGGGTTCTCGGCGACGAGGTTCTGGTCCGAGATGTTCATGCCGCCGGTGAAGCCGACCGTGCCGTCCACGATCAGCAGCTTCTTGTGGCTGCGCAGGTTCAGGAACGGCATGCGCCAGGGCAGCGCCGAATGCATGAACTGCGCGACCGGCACGTCGAGCCCGGCGAGCCGCCGCCGGATGGGCGAGAAATAGCCGCTGCCGATGCCGTCCACCAGCACGCGGACCGCGACGCCGCGGTCCTGTGCGGCCTTGAGCGCCAGGGCGAAGCGCTCGCCGATGCCGTCGTGGCGCATGATGTAGCTCGACAGCGCGACGCTGCTGCGCGCGTCCGCGATCGCCGCCAGCATCACCGGATAGGCCTCGTCGCCGTCGTGGTAGACCGCGACGGCATTGCGCCGCTCGGCCTTGCGCCCGGTGATGCGCCGTATCGCGCGCTCGAAGGGCACGAGATGGTCGCCGATGTCCGGCACCGGATGGTCGGTGGCACCGCGCCGCGGCTTGCGCGGCTTGCGGGCCTTCATGGCACGGCGCACCACGCGGTTGATGCCGAACATGAAGTAGAGGATCGCGCCCCAGACCGGCGCCAGCCAGACGAGGCCGATCCAGCCGGTCGCGGCCGCCACCTCGCGCTTGCGCAGCAGCACATGGCCCGTCACCGCGAGGGCGAGCAGGATTCCGAGCGGCGTCGTCACGGGGGTCAGGACACGGTCCACGTCGGCCCAGAGCCATTCGGCTTCGTCGGGGATGAGCAGTGGCGTAGGTCCTCTTCGATTCGCGTCGCGCGCGCCCTTCTAGCATCGGACGGACCTAGCGTCATGACGCGGCCGCCATGTCCGCGGCGGGACGGCGGCGCGCCCGCGGGGCATGATCGCAGCGGCGGACGGCGTTATCCTGCGGGCGGCCCGCACCGACGCTCAGGAGTTCAGGATGGCCCTCGACATCAAACGGATCGGCGCCGACGGCGTGCAGGTGGAAAACGACGCCGGCAATTGGCTCCTCTTCACGCTCGACGATCTGCGCTCCCACGCCATCCTGCTGCGCGCCGACATGGTCGGCGGGCCGCCGCTGCCCGAGAAGGACGCCGACCTCTTCGTCTGGGCCGCCTTCGCGGCGGCGCGCGGCTACGCCGCGCAGCATGGGTTGATCGCCGGGCCGTAATGGCCGCATCGGCACAAGCATCGAACCTCGTGCAGGCCGGTCAGGTTGGAAATTACTGACCAGTTCTGTTAAAGCAGCCGAGATCAACAAGCATCGCCTTGACCTTCGGGCGTTTCGTTTACATATGCGTTGTCGCAGAGGCGCGCTTTGGCGCGTCGTCGTTGCGGCCCCGGCACCGACGCCGAGCGGCCCAGAACCTGAAAGCAGATCCCGATGAAATTAGCCGGCCCGCTCGGTCTCGTCCTGTCGCTGTCCATGCCTTCGCTCGGCCTCGCCGGCGCGCAGGACGTGTCGCCGGACCTGCGCCAGCGCGCCATCGCGAACTGCAGCGAGGACGCCATGCGCCTGTGCCCCCAGGCCATGACGGACGAGACGGCGGCGGTGGCCTGCATGGCGAGCAAGCGCCCGAACCTCACGCCGTCGTGCCGGGTCGTCTACGACCAGGTGGCGCGCGCCTTGAAGGAGTGAAGGCGCGCGGCGTGGAGCGAACCCACCCTTAACCTTCGCGGTGTTGGGTGTTTCGCAGGTCCGCCCGATGCTCAAGGACCCCCGCGCCCGCGCCCTCCCCGGCATGTCGTCCATGTGCCGGGACAAGCCGGCCGACCTGATGTAAACCCCATCGGGCCGCAGGTGCTGCGGTGCGATCCGCAGGTTCCACACGACGGCTGATGATGTTCAACGACCGCTACCACGCAGGCGAAAACGAGGCCCATTGGCAGGGCGTGTGGGCGGAGCACCGCTGCTTCGAAGCCGCCAACGACGACCCGCGCCCGAAATACTACGTGCTCGAGATGTTCCCCTACCCGTCGGGGCGCATCCACATGGGCCACGTCCGCAACTACGCCATGGGCGACGTCGTGGCCCGGTTCCGCCGCGCCAAGGGTTTCAACGTCATCCACCCGATGGGGTGGGACGCCTTCGGCCTGCCGGCCGAGAACGCCGCGATGCAGAACAAGCGGCATCCGGCCGAATGGACCTACAACAACATCGCCACCATGCGGGCGCAGCTGATGCGCATGGGCCTGTCGATCGACTGGGCCCGCGAGGTCGCGACCTGCGATCCGTCCTACTACAAGCAGCAGCAGCGCATCTTCCTCGGGTTCCTCGAGGCCGGCCTGGCCCAGCGCAAGACCTCCAAGGTCAACTGGGACCCGGTCGACAACACCGTGCTGGCCAACGAGCAGGTCGTCGACGGGCGCGGCTGGCGCTCGGGCGCCGTGGTCGAGCAGCGCGAGCTGACCCAGTGGTTCCTGAAGATCACCGATTATGCCCAGGAGCTGCACGACGGGCTCGATACGCTCGACCAGTGGCCCGAGAAGGTGCGCCTCATGCAGCGCAACTGGATCGGACGCTCGGAGGGGCTGACGATCCGCTGGGCGATCGATCCCGCGACAGCGCCCGCCGGCGAGACGGAGATCGAGGCCTACACCACGCGGCCCGATACGCTGTTCGGCGCGAGCTTCATCGCCATCGCGGCCGACCATCCGCTCGCCCGGGCAGCCGCCGCCAAGGATCCCGCGCTGGCGGGCTTCATCGACGAGTGCCGCAAGCTCGGCACCGCGGTGGCGGCACTGGAGACGGCCGAGAAGAAGGGCTACGACACCGGCGTCCGGGTCCGTCATCCCTTCGATCCCGCCTGGGACCTGCCGGTCTATGTCGCCAATTTCGTGCTGATGGACTACGGCACGGGCGCCATCTTCGGCTGCCCGGCGCACGACCAGCGCGACCTCGACTTCGCCCGCGCCAAGGGCCTGCCGGTGATCCCGGTCGTGTGCCCGCCGGACCGCGATCCCGCCACGCTCGAGATCGGCGACGTGGCCTTCACGGAGGACGGGCGGCTCGTGAACTCGCGCTTCCTCGACGGCCTGACGGTCGCCGAGGGCCGCGAGGCCGTGGCGCGACGGCTCGAAACGACCGACCTCGATGGACGCCCGCAGGCGAAGCGCCAGGTCAACTTCCGCCTGCGCGACTGGGGGATCTCGCGCCAGCGCTACTGGGGCTGCCCCATCCCGGTGATCCATTGCCAGGCCTGCGGCGTCGTGCCGGTGCCGGTCGCCGACCTGCCCGTCACCCTGCCCGAGGACGTCGACTTCGATGCGCCCGGCAACATGCTCGACCGGCATCCGACCTGGTCCAAGGTGCCCTGCCCCACCTGCGGGGGCGCGGCGCGGCGCGAAACCGACACGATGGACACGTTCGTCGATTCGTCCTGGTACTTCGCCCGTTTCACCGATCCGTGGAACCACGACGCGCCCACCACCCCGGCGGTCGCCGACCGTATGCTGCCGGTCGACCAGTATATCGGCGGCATCGAGCACGCGATCCTGCACCTGCTCTATTCACGCTTCTTCACCAGGGCGATGAGCCGGATCGGCATGCTGGCGCTGGAAGAGCCGTTCCGCGGGCTGTTCACGCAGGGGATGGTGGTCCACGAGACCTACCGCGACGCGACCGGCGCCTGGATCAGCCCGGACGAGATCCGCGTGGAGGGCACGGGCGCGGAGCGCCGCGCCACGCTGGTGCGCGATGGCGCGCCGGTCGAGATCGGCGGCATCGAGAAGATGTCGAAGTCCAAGCGCAACATCGTCGACCCGGACGACATCATCGGGACCTACGGGGCCGATACGGCGCGCTGGTTCATGCTGTCGGACAGCCCGCCCGAGCGCGACGTGATCTGGACCGAGGACGGTGTCCAGGGTTCGGCCAAGTTCGTGCAGCGCCTGTGGCGCCTCGTCGGCGAGCTGAAGCGCGCCGCCGACGGTGAGCCCGGCGCCGGCGGCGACGCGCCCGGGCGCGCCCTCGAGGTGCGCAAGGCCGCCCACCGCGCCGTGATCCGCGTCGAGGAGGATGTCGAGCGGCTGCGCTTCAACCGCTGCGTGGCTCACGTCTACGAGCTCTCGAACGCGCTGTCGGGCGCCATCGCGGCAACGGAAGAGCCCGTCGCGCCGGGATCGGCGCTGGCCCGCGCCTTCGGCGAGGCCGCCGACCTGCTGGTGCTGGCGCTGGCGCCCTTCATGCCGCATCTCGCCGAAGCCTGCTGGGCGGCGCTCGGCCACCGGACGCTGGTGGCGGCGACGCCCTGGCCGGAGGCCGACCGCGCCCTCGTGGTGGAAGCCTCCATCGTGCTGCCGGTGCAGATCAACGGCAAGAAGCGGGGCGAGGTGACGGTGCCGCGCGACGCGGAGCCGGAGGCCGTGAAGGCAGCCGCCCTCGCCGTCGACGTGATCGCGCAGGCGCTCGACGGGCGCGCGCCCAGGAAGATGATCGTGGTGCCGGGAAGGATCGTCAATGTCGTGGTCTGACCGCCTCTCCACCCGCATCGCCGCGCCGGCGCTCCTCCTCGGCATGGGTTTCGGCCTCGCCGGCTGTTTCACGCCGCTCTATTCCAGCGTCGGCGGCACGCTCGGCGGGGAGTTGCGGGCCGTCGCGGTCGATCCGGTGCCGGACCGGCTCGGCCATTACCTGCGCGACGAGCTCATCACCGACCTCAACGGCACGGGCGACAAGCCCGCGCCGCACTACCGCCTGCAGCTGTCGACCGCCGAGCGCGTCCAGACCGCGCTGGTCGACGTGACGACCCAGCGCGCCCAGGATGCCTCCGTCGTGACCGACGTCACCTGGAAGCTCGTGCCCGTCGAGGGTGGCCCGCCGATCGCGACCGGCAACGTGACGAGCTTCGCCACCTACGACCGGTCGTCCCAGCGTTTCGCCAACATCCGGGGCGCGCGCGACGCCGAGATCCGCGACGCCCGGACACTCGCCGACCAGATCACCACCCAGGTCGCGGCGAGCCTCGGCCAGCGGCCGGCGGCGCACTGAAGGCTTTCCTCGGGGAGGCGCCCCGCGACAAGAGCGCGCCGCCCCGATCCCCGGTGCCGCGCGGGCGTTGAGTCCCGTCCGAACCCGGGAGACTCCTCATGTCCACCACCGCCAGGAAGACCGACCCCAAGCTCTGGGACAAGGTGAAGCAGGAGGTGACGGCGAGCGACAAGGGCGGCAAGCCCGGCCAGTGGTCGGCCCGCAAGGCCCAGATGGCGGTACAGGACTACAAGCACCAGGGCGGCGGCTACGCGGGGAAGAAGACGGCCGACAACCACCTCGTCCAGTGGGGCGAGGAAGAGTGGGGGACGAAGTCCGGCGCGCCGAGCGGCGAGACCGGCGAGCGCTACCTGCCCAAGGAGGCGCGGGAGCATCTCACGGCCGAGGAATACCGGCGCACCTCCGACAAGAAGCGGCGCGACACCCGCAAGGGTCTGCAGCATTCGGCCCAGCCGAAGGACGTGGCCGAGAAGACCGCCGAGGCCCGTCATCACGGCGGAGGCGAGAGCAAGGCCGAGCTCTACCGGCGCGCCCGGTCCGCCAAGGTCCCCGGGCGGTCCAAGATGTCGAAGGCCGAGCTCGAGCACGCGCTCGCGTCGTGACACTCGGGCCCGCGGCGTTCAGCCGTTAAGGTCCTTGCGCATCCAGATCTGGCTGTGGCCGGGCGGATAACCGTCGAGGATGCCGAACACCGCGTAACCGTGCCGCGCGTAGAACCCCTGGGCCTGGAACGAATAGGTGAAGAGCCGCGCGTGCCGGCAGCCGCGGGCCAGGGCCTCGCGTTCCGCCGCCGCCAGGACCTCGCCGCCGAGCCCGCCCTGGCGCAGCTCCGAGGGGAGCCAGAAACAATCGAGGTAGAGCCAGCCCCGGCCCGTGTGGCCCGTGACCCCGCCCAGCACCCGGCCCGCGTCGTCGCGCACGAAGGCACAGAGCGGGCGGCGCTCGTTGGCCCTCGCAGAACGCGTCGTTATAGGCGGTCAGGCCCTCCTCGATCACCGCGACATCCGCCGGATCCGGCGCCTCCGTGACCTCGAGAGTCCGGGCCGCCATGGCGGATCAGCTCTTGACCAGGGGCGTCAGGATCTTGTCGAGGTCCTGGACGCTGAGTTCGCCCGCGTGTTTCACGCCGTTGATGTAGAAGGTCGGCGTCGCGTCCACCTTGAACTGCGCCCCGGCCTTGTCGCGTTCGGCGTTGACCTGTCCGTAGAGCTTCTGGTCCTTGAGGCAGGCCTCGAAGGCGTCGTGGGTCATGCCGGCCTGTTTGACCGTGTTCTCCAGCGCCTCGACCGGCTTGTCGACGAAGGCCCAGTTCTTCTGCTGATCGAACAGCAGGTCGAGCATGGCGTTGCGCTTCTCCGGTCCGGCGCAGCGGCCGAGCATGAAGCCCGCCGTCGCCAGCGGATCGAGCGGGAACTCGCGCAGCACGAAGCGCACCTTGCCGGCATCGATATATTTCGACTTCAGCGTCGGCCAGGTCTCGGCATGGAAGGCGGCGCAATGCGTGCAGGTCATCGAGGCATATTCGATGATGGTGACGGGCGCCTCCTTGGCGCCCATCCACATGTCCGGCAGCGGCGGCTCGGCCATCAGCTCGGAGATCGGGAAGGTCTGGTCGGCCGCCAGGGCCGGCGCCACGGCGGCGAGGCCGGCGGCGGCGGCGAGCGCCAGCAGGGCGCGACGGCGAAGGAGGGCAGGACCGCGCATGTGAACCTCTGGGCTGCGGGCGACGGGGCGAGTGCGAAGGTGATGCGCTTCTAATCCAGATCGACGCGCGAGGAAATCACCCTCCCGCGCTCCGCCGGACCGCCGCGGCGAGCCTCACCGGAGCATGGGAGCCGATGGTTCTCCCGACAACTTCGCCGCCCGGAGGTCGTGACGACAGCTTCATGGTCGATGGTCGGATCAGCGCGGCTTGAACACCCGGGCGCCGAGCCGCGTCAACGCGTCCCGGAGGTCCGGATCGGCGATGGCGCCCGTCAGGTCCCGCGCCCTGGCGAGGGCGGCGGGGCTGGGCGGGGCGACGGGCACGGGCCGCGGCGGCCGCCCGACCAGCGGCGCCTGACGCAGCGCCAGCTTGCCGATGCAGCGCCAGCCGAGATGCGCGTTGATGCGCTCGATCAGCAGGGGCGCGAGGTGCTGGAGCTCCAGCGCATAGGCGCTCTCGACCCGTACCACCAGCGTGGCGGGAGGCCGTCCGCCGGGCTCGCCCGCCGCCCGGCCCGCCCCGGCCAGCTTGGCGGCGGCCCCGCGGCGCGGCCACTTGATCTCGACCGGCTCGGCGAAGCCCGCCACGCGCGGCCCCGCGATATCGGCCCAGCCGCTCACGATGTCGGCCTCGCCGAAACCGAACCGGGCGAGCGCGGGCGCGATGCAGCCGTCGACCCAGTCGGCCAGCGGCCGTCCACCCCGTCGCGCCCGCACCGGACCCGTCATGCATTGCTCCACAACCCGCGCGACCCTATCACGGAGGCCATGCCCGCGTCCTCCGCCGCCACCACCGCCCTGCTCGCCTGGTACGACCGGCACCGCCGCGCCCTGCCCTGGCGGGCGCTCGGCACCGCCCGCCCCGATCCCTACGCGGTGTGGCTCTCGGAGATCATGCTCCAGCAGACCACCGTGGCGGCCGTGAAGGGGTTCTATGCGCGGTTCCTGGCGCTGTGGCCGGACGTCGCGTCGCTGGCGGCCGCGCCGCGCGAAGCCGTCCTGAAGGAATGGGCCGGCCTCGGCTATTACGCCCGCGCCCGCAACCTCCACGCCTGCGCCCAGACGGTGGTCGAGCGCCACGCAGGCCGGTTCCCGCAGACCGAGGCGGCGTTGCGCGCGCTGCCGGGCATCGGCGACTATACCGCTGCGGCCGTGGCGGCGATCGCCTTCGGCGAAGTCGCGACGGTGGTGGACGGCAACGTCGAGCGGGTGATGACCCGGCTCTACGCCATCGAGACGCCCGTGCCGGGCGCGAGGCCCGAGATCCGCCGCCGCACCGCGGCCCTCGTCCCGCCCGCCCGCCCCGGGGATTTCGCCCAGGCGACGATGGACCTCGGCGCCACGATCTGCACGCCGAAGTCTCCCGCTTGCGCGCTCTGCCCGCTGGCACCCTTCTGCGCCGCCCGAGCGGCCGGCACCCAGGTGCTCTATCCCCGGAAGTTGCCCAAGAAGGCCACGCCGCGCCGCTTCGGCGCCATGGCGGTGGTGGCGCGCCACGATGGCGCCGTGCTGGTCCGCACGCGGCCCGCCAAGGGTCTGCTGGGCGGCATGACGGAGTTCCTCGGCTCGGACTGGGGCGCGGTGGCGCCGGGCGCCGACGCCATGGCGGCGGCGAGCGGCGCGGCGCTGCGCCACGTCGGCCAGGTCGAGCACGTCTTCACGCATTTCGCGCTGACGCTCGACGTCTACCGGGGCCGGTCGGACGGGGCGGCGACGCCCGAAGGCTGCCGCTGGGTGACACCGGACGCGCTGGCGCGCGAGCCGATCCCGAATGTCTTCGCCAAAGTGTGGGACGCGGCGTCAGCCGTCGTCCCGGTCGCGCCCGACGGCCTGCGTCTCGTAGGCCTCGAATGACCCGATGAGCAGCGTCGCCGACAGGGCGAAGACCGCCAGGCACAGGCCCGACATCGCCCCGCTGATGGGTGCGACATGGCCGAGACCGAGGGCTGCCGAGCCGACGCACAGGGCGGCCAGAGCCAACATCAAGCGCAACATGGGAAGAACTCCGCGGGCCTCACCCGGTCAGACCTCGTCTATCCGAAACCCGGGCCGGACAACAGAGTTCCGTGCGGGCGACCGGTCACATGGGTTAATATTTTGTCAAGAATGCCTGTTCAAACAATCGTCACACACTGCTGATAAGCGCGTCATCTTGCCGATGCTGTGGCAGGTCCTGCCGGTTCTTTGATCAGACGCGCCGATGAGGCGGTCAGCCGTGATGAAAGAACGTCATTTGGGCGAGCGTAAGCAGGATCTCGGTGACGATCAACGCCACGACGGCGATCTCGAGACCGGTGGTCCGGTCCGATTCGATGACGTCGGTCAGCGCCCGCGCGGTCTCGACGATGACGTCGAGCTTGCGCTTCAGCGACGTCGTGCGTTCCTTGAGCTCGTATTCGTCCTCCACGCGGGCGTAGAGGCGCTCGAGGTCCGGACGGTCCCACAGCACATCGGGCTTCTCCTCGACGGCGACGCGGCCCGACAGGCGGTGCTGCACCAGCAGCGCCTGTCCGATGAGGCGCAGCATGGCGCGGCGCGTGCCGGGCGGCCGGCCGGTGCGGCTGAGGCCGAGCGCGAAGGGCTCGATGACGTCGAGCACCGCATTGACCTCGCGCTCGTCGCGCGCCAGCGAGACGGTCTTGGCGAGCGCATCGGCCAGCACCAGGAGCCGCGCCGTCGACAGGTCGCGCACCTGGATCGGGCCGCCGGGCGAGACCTGGTCGGTGCCTTCGGGCGAGACTTCCAGCACGGCCGTCTCGTCGTCGACGCGCTCCCGCTCGCCCGACACGCGCGGACGGATCTGCCGGAGGAAATCGTCCTCCTCGACGGGTGACAGGCCGACCAGCACGGCGACGCCGAACCGGTACAGCGCCACGAAGCCCGAATGGCCGACGCTGAAGGCCAGGGGATTGACCGAGATCGTGTCGGGCCGCTCCAACCCGGCCGCGTCGAGCCGCGCGCCGAGGGCGAGGGCACGCGCCGTCACGCGGTGAAGGGCAGGCTTGACGGGGGAGAGCGCGAGGTCGGACATGAGCCCTGTCTACCCCATTCGGCATGGCTCTTCACCCTCGGCGCAGCAGGAACCGGCGGCCGCGCCGCATATCAGCGGTCGCATTCCTCGTCAGGCCTGGAGGATGGCCCGGGCCTCGGCCGCATCGACCTTCATCCTGGCGACGAGCGCCTCGACGGAGGCGAACTTCTCCTCGCCCCTGATCCAGGCGATGAAGTCGACCTCGATGTCCTGGCCATAGAGGTCGCCCGAAAAGTCGAACAGCACGCTTTCGAGCAGCGGCGCGCCGTTGTCGAAGGTCGGCCGGCGTCCGTAGGAGGCGACGCCGCCGAACTCGCCGGCCTCGGTGCGGACCCGGACGGCGTAGATGCCATGCGCCAGGCGCGCCGCGGGATCGAGCCGCAGGTTGGCGGTGGGGAAGCCGAGCGTGCGGCCGAGCTTCTCCCCGTGCACCACGGGGCCGAGCACGAAATGGTGGCGGCCGAGCAGCGTCGCGGCCCGGGCGACGTCGCCGGTCTCGAGCGCGCGGCGGATGGCGGTGGAGGAGACGGCGGCGAGGTCGCCCTGCGCGTCGGCCACGATCTTGTCGATGATCGCCACCGCGAACCCGTGGCGCCGGCCCGCCTCGGCGAGAAAGGCGGGCGTGCCGGCGCGGGCCTTGCCGAAATGGAAGTCGTAGCCCACCACGGCGGCCGCGATGCCGAGGCGGCGCACCAGCACCTCCGCCACGAAGGCTTCCGCGCCGAGCGAGGCGAGGCCGGCGTCGAAGCTGCGCACCACCATGCCGTCGACCGTCCCGAGCCGGCTCAGCGCCAGCGCCTTGGCGGCCGGCGGCGTGATGCGGAAGATCGTCGGCCGGCCCGCGAAATAGTCGGCCGGATGGGGCTCGAAGGTCAGCACCGCGGTGGGCCGGCCGAGTTCGGCCGCGAGCGCGTGGGCGCGGGCGATGACGGCCTGGTGGCCCCGGTGCACGCCGTCGAAGTTCCCGATCGCCACCACGGCCCCGGCGAGGCCCGGCGGCGGCGTCTCGGGATCCTCGGCGACGATGAAACGGGGAGGGAGCGGCGCGATCAAGCCAAGGCCCATGACGGAGGGGACGTGCCGGCTTCTACTCCAGTTCGGGGTGCCAGCACCACCGGCATCGGCCGCCCCCCGCGCCGCCCCGGCGCGAAATCGCGCGTGCAGAGACCCCGGATCCGTCCCATCATGGCGCGACGACGCCCGGGCGGGCGCGATCACCCGCCGCGGCAGCGGCGCGAATCGGGGGGCGAACCGCATGGAACCGAGCCTGGTCGCCGGCACGCGCGAGGTGCCGCTGCTCGCCCATGCCATCGGCCGGGCGCTCGGCGAGGCGGCCCGCCGCTGGCCCGGACACGACGCCCTGGTGGCGCCCTACGGCGGCAGCGAGGCCGTCGCGCGCTGGTCCTGGGCGGAGCTCGACCGGCGCGCCGAAGCCTTCGCGGCGGGGCTCCTGGGACTCGGCCTCGCGCCCGGCGACCGCATCGGCATGTGGTCGCTCAACACCGCCGAATGGGCCCTGACCCAGTTCGCCGCCGCCAAGGCGGGGCTGATCCTCGTCACCGTCAACCCGGCCTATCGCACCGTGGAGCTCGACTACGCGTTGAACAAGGTCGGCTGCGCGGCCCTCGTGCTCGGCCCGCCCTTCAAGGACAGCCACTATGCCGACATGCTGGCCGACCTCGCCCCCGAACTCCGCGTCGCGACACCCGGCGCACTCGCGGCCGCGCGGCTGCCGGCGCTGCGCCTCGTCGTCGCCTTCGGGCCGCCGGTCCCCGGCACCGTCCCCTTCGAGGCCGTGCCGGACCACGCGACGGCCGAGACGGTCGCGCGGGTTGGGTCCCTGGCGGACACGATCCGGGCCGAGGACGACGCCAACATCCAGTTCACCAGCGGCACCACCGGCACCCCCAAGGGCGTGACGCTGAGCCACCGCAACATCCTCAACAACGGCTACTTCGTCGGCCGGGCCATGCGGCTCGGGCCGGACGACCGGGTCTGCGTCCCGGTGCCGCTGTACCATTGCTTCGGCATGGTGATGGGCAACCTCGCCTGCGTCACCCACGGCGCCGCCATGGTCTATCCGGGCCGCGGCTTCGATCCGCTCGCGACGTTGCGGACCGCGGCCGCCGAACGGTGCACCGCGCTCTACGGCGTGCCCACGATGTTCATCGCCGAGCTCGACCATCCGGAGTTCGACGCCTTCGACCTGTCCGCGCTGCGCACCGGCATCATGGCGGGCTCGCCCTGCCCCATCGCGGTGATGTCGAGGGTGGTCGAGCGCATGAACCTGTCCGGCCTGACGATCTGCTACGGCATGACGGAGACCAGCCCGGTGTCGTTCCAGAGCGCGATCGACGATCCGATCGAGCGGCGCGTCTCGACGATCGGGCGGGTCCACCCTCACCTCGAGGTCAAGATCGTCGACCCCGAGGGGCGGATCGTGGCGCGCGGGACGCCGGGCGAGCTCTGCACGCGCGGCTATGCGGTGATGCGCGGCTATTGGGACGAGCCCGAGCGCACCGCGGCGGTGCTCGACGCGGAGGGCTGGATGCACACCGGCGACCTCGCCACGATCGACGCCGAGGGCTACGGCAATGTCGTGGGCCGGATCAAGGACATCATCATCCGGGGCGGCGAGAACGTGTCCCCGCGGGAAATCGAGGACTACCTCTACCGCCATCCGGACGTGCAGGACGTCGCCGTGTTCGGCGTCGCCGATCCGCGCTACGGCGAGGAGGTCTGCGCCTGGATCCGCCCCCGCCCCGGCAGCGATCTCACGCCCGAGGCGGTGCGGGCGTTCTGCATCGGCCGCATCGCCCACCAGAAGGTGCCGCGCTACGTCGAATTCGTGGAGACGTTCCCCATGACGGTGACGGGCAAGCTGCAGAAGTACCTGATGCGCGAGGCCGTGGAGCGCCGGCTGGGGCTGGTGGCGGCCGCGACGGCCTGAGGCCAGCGCCAAGGCCCGGAGCGCCGGCCCATCCCTCGGCTCCGGTCGCGCGGCGGCCTGCGATCCGCTACGGCTCGGCCGTCCGTCTTCGCAGAACAGGATCCCGCGTGACCCACAGCTACATCGTCGGCCTCGTGCTCGGCACGTTCCTCATCGGCTTCGGGGCCGGCCATGCCAACGGCGCGCGCGGCCGCACGATGTTCCCGGCCGCCTGGATCGACGGGCTGGTGCTGGCCTTCATCGGCGTCAACGTGCTGATCTTCGGCTATTTCGGCTTCGCGCCGTGATGCGGCCGGGTCAGAAGGCCGTGCGCGACCGGATGGCCGCCGCCAGCGTGCCCTCGTCGAGGTAGTCGAGCTCCCCGCCCACCGGCACCCCATGGGCGAGCCGGGTCACCCGCACGCCGAGATGGGCCAGCATGTCGGTCACGTAATGAGCCGTCGTCTGCCCGTCCACCGTGGCGTTCACCGCCACGATGACCTCGACGACCCCGCCGTCCGCCACGCGCGCCACGAGCCCGTCGAGGTTGAGGTCGGCCGGGCCGACGCCGTCGAGCGGCGACAGCGTGCCGCCGAGCACGTGGTAGCGGCCCTTCACCACCCCGGCCCGCTCCAGCGCCCACAGGTCGCCCACCGTCTCGACGATGACGAGCTGGCCCGCGTCGCGGCGGTTGTCGCCGCAGATCGAGCAGGGCGAACGCGTGTCGACCGAGCCGCAGCTCTCGCAGGTGACGATGCGCTCCTTGGCGACCCGCAGCGCGTCGGCGAGCGGCGAGAGCAGCTCCTCGCGCTTGCGCATGAGGTGCAGCGCGGCCCGGCGGGCGGAGCGCGGGCCGTAGCCCGGCAGGCGCGCCAGGAGCTGGATCAGCCGCTCGATCTCGGGGCCGACGACGCGATCGGGCATGCCCGGCCTAGAAGGGCAGCTTGAAGCCGGGAGGCAGGGGCAGGCCGGCCGTGGCGCTCTTCATCTTCTCTTCCGTGGCCCGGTCCGCCTTGCCGCGCGCATCCGCATGCGCGGCGACGAGCAGGTCCTCGAGGATCTCCTTCTCGTCCGCCTTGAGCAGCGAATCGTCGATCGCGACGCTCTTCAGCCCGCCCTTGCCGGTGAGCGTGACGCGCACGAGCCCGCCGCCCGCCGCGCCCTCGACCTCGAGCGTCTCGAGCTCCTTCTGGATGTCGGCCACGCGGCCCTGCAGTTCCTGTGCCTTCTTCATCAGGCCCATGATGTCGGCCATGTCGTCTCTCCTCGTGTCAAAGGTCGTCGTCGCTGAAACCACCGTCGTCGGCATAGCCGACGTCGTCGTCCGGGCCCGCGTCGGACGGGGCCGCCACCGGGACGGCCGCGGGCGGCTCCAGCAGCGAGCGGACCGCGACGATCTCGGCGCCCGGGAAGGTCGCCAGCAGCGTCTTCACGGTCGGGTCGGCCGCGACGTCGTCCCGCTCCTCGCGCGCCTTCGCGTCCGCCGTCTCGCGCAGCGTCGGCGCGCCGCCGCCCGAGACGACCGACACCATCCAGCGCACGCCCGTCCATTCGGCGAGGCGGCGGCCGAGGTTGGCGGCGGTCTGGGGGGAGCCCTCGGGGGCGAGTTCGAACTCGATCCGGCCCTCCTCGAAGCGCACGAGCCGCACGTCGCGCTCGAGGGCGAGCTTGAGCTGGATGTCGCGCCGCGCCTGGGCGAGCGCCACGACGTCCTGGAAAGTATCGAGCCGGACCGCCGCCGAGGCCACCGGGGCGCCGAGCGGGATCGGCGCATGGCGCAGCGCCGAGCCGACCGCCACCGCGGCCGCACTCCCGCCGGGCGAGACCGGCCGCGCCCCGCCGGCCCCGCCGGGCGGGCTCGGGACGGGCGCCGGCTCGCCGCCGGCCGGCATCGCCATCAGCCGTTTCAGGGCCTCGTCGGGCGTCGGCAGGTCGGCCGCGCAGGCGAGGCGCACCAGGACCATGTCGGCCGCCTGGAGGGGACGGGGCGCGTCCTTGACGTCGGCGAGGCCCTTGACGAGCAGTTGCCAGGCCCGGGTCAGCACCGGCAGCGACAGCGCCGCCGCGAAGGCGCCCCCGCGCCGCCGCTCCTCCTCGGTGAGGGCGGGGTCCCGGGCGGCGCCCGGCACGAGCTTCAGCCGCGTCACGAGATGCACGAAGTCGGCGAGGTCCGACACCAGGTGGCCGGGATCGGCGCCGCTGTCGTGGAGCAGTTTCAGGCCCGCCATGGCTTCGGGCAGGCGCCCGCCCATCACGGCTTCGAAGAGGTCGATGATGCGGGCCCGGTCGGCGAGGCCCAGCATGGCACGCACGCCCTCGGCCCCCACATGCGGGGTGCCGCCCTCGGCCGAGCCGTGCGCGATGGCCTGGTCGAGCAGCGAGAGCGCGTCGCGCACCGAGCCTTCGGCGGCGCGGGCGATGACCACCAGGGCCTCGTCGTCGATGGCGACGCCTTCGCGGGCGCAGATGCCGCTCAGATGCGCCATCATCACGTCGGCCTCGACGCGGCGCAGGTCGAAGCGCTGGCAGCGCGACCGCACCGTGACGGGAACCTTGTCGACCTCCGTGGTGGCGAACAGGAACTTGACGTGGTCCGGCGGCTCCTCGAGCGTCTTCAGCAGCCCGTTGAAGGCCGCCTTGGACAGCATGTGGACCTCGTCGATGATGTAGACCTTGGTGCGGGCCATCACGGGCCGGTAGCGCGATCCCTCGATCAGTTCGCGCACGTCGTCGATGCCGGTATGGGACGCGGCATCCATCTCGACGACATCGACATGACGCGACTCGATGATGGCCTGGCAATGGGTGCCGAGGCCGGGCATGCGGATCGTCGGGGCGTCGACCAGCGCCATGCCGTCCGCGGCCGGCCGGTGGTAGTTGAGCGCCCGCGCCATGATGCGCGCCGTCGTGGTCTTGCCGACGCCGCGCACGCCCGAGAGCAGGTAGGCCTGGTGGATGCGGCCGAGATCGAAGGCGTTGGACAGCGTCCGGACGAGCGCCTCCTGACCGATCAGGTCGTCGAAATGGGTCGGCCGATACTTGCGGGCGAGGACGCGGTAGGTTTTGTCGAGCGACACGCGGGTTCCCTGACGCTTCGCGGATGGCGGCGGACGGGGCTTTCGGAGAGGAGATGGGGCCAGCCGAAGCGAAGCCTCAAGGCCGGACGAAACAGTAGGAGGCTGGACGACGACCCGCTCGGTCCCGTTAGGGCTGCTTCCTTCCGGATCTGACCCGATTGGCGGGTGAAACGTCCCTCGCCAACCTCCCGAGGCCTATGTGGCAAAGAACCGGTCCCGGTGCAAGGGTGGGGCGATGCAGGCCAAGGGCGACCGGGTGAAAGGTGGTCCGGACCGATGGGCGCCGCGTCGCCTCTTCCCCCGGGCTCCGCTCCGCGGAGGGGGGCCATGCGCGCCAGGGTGGGGAAGGCGGACCGGCTCCGACCGGGACGTCGTCGGTCTTCACCCGATGGCCCGGCGCTGGCACGGGTCCCTTCCGGCATCCGGGTGAGGATCCGCGTCGGATGCAGAGCGGCTCGGCCGGTTCCGGGCCGCGACCAGCACGGCGGGGACGATCACGGGTCCGCGAAGCTCTGGAAGATCCAGAGCCTAGTCTTTCAAACGCCTTCCGCTTGGCCATGGATATACGCTAAGCGAACTGCGGCTTTCGAGAGTCAGAGTCGGTCTCGGTCGTGCTAAGACACAAACGGATCAACGTAGATTTCAAGGCACGCTGATCTCGAAGCGATAGCGGTCCGACGATGAGCCCGTCCGATGAGGTCCCATTCACCACTGACGGCTCGCACATTCCGTCCGCAGCGGACGGCTCGTACCCCGTTCGATCTCGCAACCTTGTCCGGCCGCTCATCGACGGCACCCCTGCGTTCCATCGCATCGGTGAAGCCGTCGAAGCCGCGCGACACAGCATCTGGTTGACCGTCGCCTTTTTCGCTTCCGATTTCCATTTTCCGGACAGTGGAGGTGCGCTCTTCGACGTGCTGGATCGGGCCGCCGCTCGTGGGATCGACGTCCGTATCATGTTCTGGCGGCCAAATCCTGAGAGCAGTGGCTATGGTCGCACTTTCCCGGGAACACAGGCCGATCACGCCGGGCTTGCCGCACGTCGATCGGGTGTTCTCATCCGATGGGATCGGGCGTCGGGGGCCTTCTGCCAACACCAGAAAAGCTGGCTGATCGACGCGGGACAGCAGACCGAGACAGCATTCGTCGGCGGGGTCAACCTCACCGCGGCCGCTCTGGGCTCGCCCGGCCACCGTGCGGGTGGCCGGCACGACATCTACGTCGAGGTTCGCGGGCCGTCGGCGACGGATGTCCACCACAACTTCGTCCAGCGCTGGAACGGAGCCAGCGAGCGAGCCGTGGAGGGCGGGGTCTGGCCTCCTGGGACCGGCTCGGCCGCGCTCGTCTTCCCGTCTCGCATTTCCGCGCCGTGCGGGCCAAGCGTGGTTCAGATCCAGCGCATGGTGGGCCCGGGACGTTATGCGGACGGGACCGCGACGCCAGGCAGGCAGCCATTCGACATCGCCGGCGGCGAGCGGTCGATCCTTCAACAATACCTGACGGCGATCGACGCTGCCCGCAGCACAATCATGATCGAGAACCAAGCCCTCCCGATCCCTGAGATCGCGAATGGGCTCGAGGCGGCGCTGAAGCGCGGTGTGGAGGTCGCGCTCCTCGTCCCAGCCACCCCGGAGGAGCATGTCCGTGCAGCGCGTCGCGACCCGGCCAGAGCAGCCCTGTTTGCCGGGATCGAAGCTCTGGGGAGGCATGAGGCCTTCCTGCTCGCCGGCCTCGGCGTCCCCGATGGGGAGAACTGGCGCAGCATCTACGTGCACGCCAAGGCCATGCTCGTCGACGACGCCTGGGCGACGATCGGCTCGTGCAACCTGCATTTGAACTCCCTGTCAGGCCACACCGAGATGAACGTTTCAGTCTGGGACGGGGACGTTGTGCGCGCGCTGCGACGTCGCCTGTTGCAGGAGTATCTGGAGGAGGACACGGGCCTCCTAAACGATCGCGCATCGCTGCGGCGCTACCGAGAGATCGCCCGAGCCAACGCCTTCAAGAGGCGAGACCGAAACTCGGATCTGCAGGGCCTCGCCGTCGCCCTCGATCCCACGACCTATGGCCGTTGACCAGTTTGGGTATGCGCACAGGAGACCGACCGGACTGCATCCGTTGAGGTGCCTGGGTCGGTTCGTTTAGGTACACCGAAAACGAAGCACTTCATGATGGGTGTGGGATGGACTTCGGATATCGATCCCTGGCACCTTGCAGGAGGAGTTGCATCATGATCCTCGAGACTGACCGACTAATCCTCCGACCTTGGGCTGAAAAGGATCGGCAGCCCTTCGCAGATATGTCTACCGACCCTGCTGTCATGGAATATCTGATGCCGTTCGGTAGCCGCCATGCGACAGATCAATGGATTGATCGTCAAATAAATCATCTTGCAGAACATGGTTTTTGCTTTTTGGCATTGGAGAACAAAGCAACCGGTGATTTCACCGGTGCCGTTGGACTACTTCGCATCGGTTATGAAGCGCATTTTACACCCTCAGTCGAGGTAGGCTGGCGCATATCGAAGCCATTCTGGGGACAGGGTTTTGCTTCCGAGGCCGCAGAGGCATCCATCCGATTTGGCTTTGAAACGCTAATGCTTCCAGAGATCGTTGCTAATACAGTCCCAAAGGATATACGTTCTCGACGGGTGATGGAGAAGCTGGGCATGGCTCACAGTTCTGACGACGACTTCGATCACCCCCGTGTTCCCGAAGGACATCCACTTCGCCGCCAGGTTCTTTACCGTCTCCCTCGGGGTCGACCAACGATGATACCATCTGCTTGATATTGGCTCCGGACGCGTCTTTTTTCAAAATTGACGTGTCATCTCAGTAGCACTGCGATTAAAGCATACCCATAGCGAACCGGTCCAGGCAGGACCTCGGCGCCTGGCCACGCCGGTCTCCTACGGGCATGCCCATAGCGAATTACTTTGCGGCTGACATATGCAACGGAAAAGGCCTTGCGGCTCAATGGCCCGCTTCCGTTGCAGAAGTCCTAGCTTCTGCAAAGTCTTACCGGAACGCAAGGTGCCGCTTAGTGGCCGGCCGCAGTCGGGGTCGGATGGCTTCGATATGCATAGCAATCTGTTGGGCGGCCTCGTCTCGATGCAAGGCAGTCGTGTCTAGTCGAAGAGTTTCCGGCACATCGGGACATTGGATTTGGTCCACGTCAAAATATCCAAATAGCACATTTAGATCGCTCAGCTTGTTGCCTCTGCGCTCATCGCTCTGCACCCGTCTGGCATTCTCTTCAGGCGCTACATCGAGAATGATGGGGACCAACGGCACCGCTCGGGCAATGGCAAGCTCAACAACATGATTCCATGCTGTGACCTCGACCGCGCTATTCCTGCAGAGCGCGTTAGTCATGACGAAGCTTTCGGACTGCGGCTTGCGGGCCAGGGCGCCATACGCCGCTGATCGGACCTGTTCATAAACAGACCAGTAATCGTCACTGCCTTTGCCAGCGCAAACAAGCGCGACATCATGCAAAAGGTGGTTATGAATGAACCGCCCGCCGATCTGGGCGGCCAGGGCGATGCCAACTGTCTTCTTGCCCGCACCGGGCCATCCGTTGAGGTGAATAATCATCGCGGCATTGTGCCTCTGCGGGATCGGCTTCGTCCACCTTCATAATTCTTGATTTCTGTAGTGGCTTGGCAGCCGCATGGGACAGACATACGCCGAGACCAGCCAGTTCGGTTGAGGTGTACCTCAGGCGAACCGAGCAGGCCGGTTCGCTTCGACTCCCGTGACGGGGTATCCAAAGCGAAGTAGTTCAAACGCACGACTCGAAACGAAGCAGCTTCCGGCCATCGAACGGACGCATCGCGCCGTCTCCTGGGCGGCCGCGCGCGATCGAGATCGCCGTTCGCCCGTCGCGTCGCGAGCGAGTGCCGAAGCGGCACCGATCCCGAACCGGGACAGGACCGCCACGGATCGCCCGTTTGACAACCCTCCCGCCCCCTCCTACCCGTGGTCATCCAAGAAGGGCTCCGGGAGGCCGTGATGGCGGGACGTTTGGCGGGCAAGACGGCGCTGTTGACGGCCGCCGGCCAGGGGATCGGGCGGGCCACCGCCGAGGCCTTCGTGGCCGAAGGCGCCCGCGTGATCGCGACCGACATCGATGCCGCCAAGCTCCAGGGCCTCGCCGGTGCCGAGACCCGCGCGCTCGACGTGCGGTCGACGGACGCCGTCGACGCCCTGGCGCGCGACATCGGCCCGGTCGACGTGCTGTTCAACGCCGCCGGCTTCGTCCACCACGGGTCCGTCCTGGACTGCTCGGAAGCCGACTGGGACTTTTCCTTCGACCTCAACGTCAAGTCGATGCACCGCACCATCCGGGCCTTCCTGCCGGGCATGCTGGAGAAGGGCCGCGGCTCCATCGTCAACATCGCCTCCGGGGCGTCCTCGGTCCGCGGCATTCCGAACCGCTACGTCTACGGCGCCTCCAAGGCGGCGGTCGTGGGTCTCAGCAAGGCGGTGGCGGCCGATTTCATCAAGCGCGGCATCCGCTGCAACGCCATCTGCCCCGGCACGATCGAGAGCCCGTCGCTCGACGAGCGCATCGAGACGCTGGCGAGCGCGACGCGCCAGGCGCGCGAGGCCGTGCAGCAGGCCTTCGTCGACCGGCAGCCCATGGGGCGGCTCGGCACCGCTCACGAAGTCGCCATGCTGGCGGTCTATCTCGCGTCGGACGAGTCGAGCTACACGACCGGCACCATCCACCTCGTCGACGGCGGCTTCTCCCTCTAGACCGCTGCGCGGATCGCCGCCCGCCCGCCACAGCCCGGACCTTTCGATGCCGCCTGCCCCGACCGACAGCCTTTCCGCCAACGTCGTCCCGATCGCGGCGGGCGCCCACGTCACGGCGGCGTGCTTCCTGGGCGACGTGCCGGCCCTGGCGCTCGGCGACGGGACGGTGCTGCTCGGCGCGGAGGAGGGCCGGCGGATCGCCGCCCATCCGGACGGCGCGGTGCTCTGCGCCGCTGCCGACCGGGAGCGGATCGTGACGGGCGGGGACGACGGCCGCGTGGTGGCGACACGGGCCGACGGCACCACCGAAGCGCTCGCGGCCGAGACGGGCTGGATCGACGCCCTCGCGCTGCAGCCATCGGGCGCGGTCGCCTGGGCCACGGGCCGCACCGTCCGGGCCCGGACCGCCAAGGGCGAGGTGAAGAGCGTCACGGCCGGCTCCTCGGTGCGCGGACTCGCCTTCGCGCCCAAGGGCTACCGCGTCGCCTTCGCGCATTACAACGGCGCCTCGCTCTGGTTCCCCAACACGGCCGAGCCGCCGCAGGTGCTGGAATGGAAGGGCTCGCACCTCGATATCGTCTGGTCGCCGGACGGGCGCTTCGTCGTCACCTCCATGCAGGAGAACGCCATGCATGGCTGGCGCGTCGCCGATTCGAAGCACATGCGCATGTCGGGCTATCCCGCCAAGCCGCGGTCGCTGTCGTGGTCGCCGGACGGCAGCTGGCTGGCGACCTCGGGCGCCGAGGCCTGCGTGGTCTGGCCCTTCGAAGGCAAGGACGGCCCGATGGGCAAGCCGCCGCGCGAGTGCGGCGTGCGGCCCGTGCGGGTGTCGCAGGTGGCGTTCCATCCCCGGGCCGGCGTCCTGGCGCTGGGCTACGAGGACGGGTTCGTCCTGCTGGTCCGGCTCAAGGACAATTCCGAGATCCTCGTCCGCGGCGAGGACGCGGCCGGCGGCGCCATCTCGGCCCTGGCCTGGAACGGCGCCGGCACGACCCTCGTCTTCGGCACGCGGCGCGGCAGCGCGGGCCTCCTCACCCTGCCGGCCTGACGCGCCCCGGCCGCCGAGCGAGCGGCGCGGCGGCCACTCACTTCCGCCGGTGCATCGGCCGGTGATGCATCGCGGCATGGCCCGCGCCGCGGGAGCGCATCAGGCTGCGCTGCATCATGCCGTTGGTGAACCGGGCCCGGCGGGCGGCGAGACCATGCGGCGTCATCACGCGCCCGCGATGCGCCGCGACGGTCCGGTGCCGCATCGTCACGACGGCATGGCGGCGCATCGGCACGGCGCGGTGGCGCAGCACGGTGTGGCGCTTCACGGCAGCATGCCGGGTGGCCCGGTTCATCGGGCCGTGCCGCAGGCTGGCGCGGCGCACCGTGGCGTGGGGCTTGGGCCGGGGCGCAGCGGCGGCATGCGTCGCGGCTCTCGGGGCGGCGGGCCGCTTGGCCAGCGTGGCGGCCGGCCCCGTGGGCGAGGGCGACAGGGTGGCGGCGGGCCCGGTCGGCGAAGGCGACGCGGCGGGGCCGGTCGGCGAGGGTGCGGCGGGTGCGGGGGCAGCGGCGGGCGCCGGTGTGGCGGGCGGCGTTTGGGCCGCGGCGGTCGCGGCGCCCAGCGCCACCCACAGGCAGCCGGCGATCAGTCTCTTCATGGTCGGTGTCCTCTCTCCTGACGGGCGCCGCTGCGGAGGGCGCGCACCGTGGGGCGGATCGCCGGCCTGGAGCCGGCGATGGGCGGCTCTTGCCACTGCGGCTGGCGCGGGCCACAGCTGCCCCGAGCAAGCCCAAAACGCCGGGCCGCCGACCGGGATCCCTCCGCATGCGCATTAAGGTCATCAACCCCAACAGCACCGCGTCGATGACGGAGGTGATCGCCGCGGCGGCGCGGGCGGCGGCTTCGCCGGGCACCGAGATCGTCGCGGCGACCTCGCCCTCGGGACCGGTGTCGATCGAGGGCCACTACGACGAGGCCATCAGCGTGGTCGGCCTCCTGGAGGAGATCCGGGCCGGCGAGCGCGACGGCTGCGACGGCTACGTCGTGGCCTGTTTCGGCGACCCCGGCCTGCTCGCCGCGCGGGAAGCCGCAAGAGGTCCGGTGCTCGGCATCGCCGAGGCCGCCATGCATGCGGCGAGCTTCCTCGCCACCGGCTTCAGCGTCGTGACCACGCTCGGCCGCACCCGCGTCATCGCCGAGCACCTGCTGCGCAACTACGGGATGGAGCACCATTGCCGCCGGGTGCGCGCCACCGAGATCGCCGTGCTGGAGCTCGAGGACCCGGCCTCGGGGGCGCGGGCGAGGATCCTCGACGAATGCCGGCGCGCCCTCGACGAGGACGGGTCGGGCGCCATCGTGCTCGGCTGTGCCGGCATGGCGGACCTCGCCGCCGATCTCGGGCGGGAGCTCGGCGTCCCGGTCATCGACGGGGTGGGGATCGCGGTGCGCTTCGTCGAGGCGCTCTGCGGGCTCGGCCTCGCCACCAGCAAGCGCGGCGACCTCGCGGCCCCGCTGCCCAAACCCTTCGCCGGCGCCATGGCGGGCATGGCGTGGCGCGGCTGACGCCGCGCCGCCCGGTCAGGCGGGCCGCCGGGCCTCGGCGTTGCCCGTCGACGCGAAGGCGACTTCGACCAGCGTCCCCTCGCGCGGCCGGCTCCGGATCGCCATGCTGGCGCCGTTGGCGCCGATGAGAGCGCGGGTCAGCGGCAGGCCGAGCCCGTTGCCGTTGGCGGGGTGAGGCAGGGACGAGCCGCCGAAGGGCTCCAGCGCCGCCGCGATCTCGTCGTCCGTCATGCCGACGCCGGTGTCGCGCACGCGCAGCAGCACGGAGCCCGCATCGCCGACCGCCGTCGATACGATCACCTGCCCGCCCGGCTCGTTGAACTTCACGGCGTTGGACAGGAGGTTGCGCACGATCTGGCGCGCCGAGCGCTCGTCGGCCAGCACCGCGGGGATCCGCCCGCCGAGCGACGTGCGCATGATGACGCGCTCCCGATGCGCCTCGGGCTGCATCTGCGCCACGGTCTCGGACACGATGCGGTTGATGTCGACCGGCGCCACGGCGAGGTCGAGTTGGCCGGCCTCGATGCGCGACAGGTCGAGCAGGTCCTCGACGAGCGTCATGACCTGCGTACCCGACGCGTGGATGTCCTTGAGGTAGTCCTTGTAGCGCGGGTTGCCGAGCGGCCCGAACCGCTCGTCCATCATCACCTCGGCGAAGCCCAGGATGGCGTTCAGCGGCGTGCGGATCTCGTGGCTGACCTTGCTGAGCAGGCCCGGCAGGCGGTCGGCGTCGCGCAGGTGGTCCCGCTCCGTCCGGTCCCGGTCGGTCTCGGCACGCCGCAGCGCCGACACGTCGCGGAGCACGAGGTAGAAGCCGGCGTCCCCGAGGCGCCCCAGCGTCAGCGCCATGGGGATGGGCGTCCCCTCGCCGGCCCGGGCCAGGACCTCACGGCTCGACGGCGGCAGGCCGAGCCCGTCGCGCTGCCCCCGGACCTCGTCCAGCAGCGACAGCGCCGCCGGGCGGCTCTCGGGTGCCAGGGCCTGCGTGAAGCTCTGCCCGAGCGCCTCGTGACCGAACCAGGTCTCGCCGCGGCGGTTCAGCCGGCGCACCAGCCCGGTGCCGTCGAGCAGGGCCACGGCATCCTCGAGCCGGTCGAGGACTTCACCGGCCCGGGACTCGTCGGGAGGAGCCGCCGGGGCGGCGCCGGGCCGCTCCCGCATCTCCTCCAGGCACCAGAGCGCCGCCGCCGCCCCGTTCCAGGCGATGGCGACCGGCCGCACGGCCATCGACACCGGCGCGTGGCGCGCGTCGCGCAGCACCAGCGCGCCGCTCTCCTCCGGCCCCGCCACCACCAGGCCTGCGCCGACGCGCAGCAACTCGTCGGCGGAGGCGTAGCCCAGACGGGCCGCCGCCGCCGCATTGGCGAAGAGCGGCGAACGGTCGGCGACGACCAGCAGGCCCACGGGCAATTGCTCGAGCAGGCTCGCCGCGACCGCCGGAGGCCCGTCGGCGCCGGGGCGCGGCGGGTCGTCGGACGGGCGCGACAGGGCGTCGATCCGCGCCCGCAGAGCTTCGCCGAGTTCCAGGAAGGCCACGTCGTCGTCCGGCGCCGGCGGTGCCGCGGCCGATGCGTCCGGGCCGCCGGGCGTCGAGACCGCGAGGTCCGGCGACGTTGCGTCCGAGCGCAGGTCGGCCTCGGAGCGCAGGTCTGCCTCGGCGGGTCGGGCCGGCACGTCGGGGGCGGCGGCGCGGCCGGGGAGCATCGCCTGGAAGGCGCGCAGCTGGACGACGTTGGCGGGGGCCGGCACAGGCTGGGGTACCGGAGCCGGCTGAGATGCCGGAGGCGTCGGCTCGGCGGCGTCGGGCGCGACCTCCTCGGCCGCGACACCGGATTGCGGATCGGCCGGCGGGTCGCTCGGGACCGGCGGTTCGGATGCGGCCGGCAGCGGCGAGAGGTCGAGGTTCCCGAGGTCGACCGTGCCGAAACCGCGGAAGCCGGCGAAGCGGCGCTCCGGCCCGAAGATCGGCGAGGCGCTCAACACCAGCGGCACGCACGCAGCCCCGTCGGAAACGGGCAGCGACACCGGCAGGCCGGACCATGTCGACCGGCTCGCCATGGCGTCGCGCAGACGCGCGGCGGCGTCCGGATCGTGGCGCGCGACGGCGTCGGGCAGCCGCGACCCCTCGAGCCGCAGCGGCGAGCGCAGCCGTGCGAAGGTCGCGGCGTCGATCTGCGTGACGAGGTCGGCCGCATCGGTCCGCCACACGAGCCTCAGCGTCGCGGCCCCGTCGACGGCCTGGTTCAGGCGGTCGCGCACGATCGCGAGCTGGCTCCGGCGGGCGAGGCTCTCGCCGGCGTCGGCGGCCCCGTCCGGATCCACGCCCGGCGCCGCGGCATCCGGCGCAGCGGCGTCCGGTGCGTCCGCGTCGTCGCCCCGTGGCGCGGCAGGCTCGGCTCCGCCCCAGGCGGAACGGCGCCAACCGTCCTCCGCCGTCTCCGGAGCGCCGATCGAGTCGGGGGCCGCGAGGGCCAGGAGGGTCTCGCCCCCCGTCCCCGCGACCGCGTAGACCAGGGCAGTCCGGGCCTGCATGCGAAAGCCCCGCGCGAGGCCGCCGCGCACGAGGCGCGGCGCCCGCCCGGGGACGATGCCCCGCGTCAGGCCGTCGAGCCAGCCGCCGCCGGTCCGCTCCGGCCCGAACAGCGCCCGCGCCAGGGCATCGGCATCGTTGGCGTTCCAGAAGGCCGCCGCTGCGGCATTGGCCCAGACGACGGCACCGACCCGGGGATCCGCGAGCACGAACGCCGCGCCGCGCGCCTTGAGCGCCGCGAAGGCCGGGTCGGAGAAGGCCTGTTCCGCCTCCGGCGCGTCGCCCTTCCGGTCTGGGGAATCCTGCATCAACCACCGTCCACGCGTCACGCGAGCGACTCACGCCGATCGCGGACGATTTAACGCCGCGACGACGCCACCTTGGCCAGGGGTATCACGTTTTAAGATAAACTTAAGCATGTCGGCGCCCGCGGACGGGCACCGTCACGGCGAACCATTCCGGATCCCAGATGGGATTATGTTGCGATGCACAAATATGTTGCGACGCAACACACCTTGAGGTAGGACAGCCGCGCGGTCGGTGCCTGGATTTCAGCCTCTTCCGCCCGGTCACCCGTCACGGGTGCCGGCGTCCCTCACCGCTAGCAGGAGAGTACGTGATGCCTACGCCGTCTTATGAGATCCCGTCCGATATGCGCGACATGGCCGAAAAGAGCGTCGATCAGGCCCGCCGCGCTTTCGACGGCTTCATGACCGCCGCCCAGAAGGCCGCCGGCCAGGCCGACACGACCGCCGCCAGCGTCCAGTCCAACGCCAAGTCGATCGGCACCAAGGCCATGGGCTTCGCCGAGGCCAACGTGCGCAGCGCCTTCGACCTCGCCCAGAAGCTCGTCCGCGCCAAGGACCTCCAGGAGGTCATGGCCCTGCAGTCGGACTACGCCAAGTCCCAGATGAGCACCATCCAGGAGCAGGCCAAGGAGCTCGGCTCCATCATGCAGAGCACCGCCCAGGGCGTCGTGCAGTCGGCCTCGACCTCGATCAAGTCCGCCACCGACCAGGCGATGAACCAGACCCAGGGCTGACCCCTGCCGGGCGGCCGGGCCGCGCGCCTGCGGGCACGCCGGCACCGGCCGCCACCTCGACGGCCCGCTCTTCCGAGACGCGGGCCGTGACGCCATGGCGCAGGACCAGACGATGAAGAAGACCAGGAAATCGCCGACGCTGAACCACGCCAGCGCGGCCTCACCCGGAAGGTCGTCCCCCATGCATTCCGAGCCTTACCATCCCGATACCCCGGCCGACCTCGCGGCGGGCGCCGCCGTGATCCATCCGGTCACGCCCGAGATCCTCGGCGAGGCGGCCCACAAGGTCGCGGTCCTGGCCGACGACGTCGCCCACCATCCGGCGCCGGACGTCGCGGCCGCGGATACCGCCGAGGTCGCGGCGCCGGTCGCCGACACGCTGCAGGCGGCGACGTCCCACGTCGTCGAGCAGGCGTCCGAGGCGGCGTCCCAGGTTGCCGCCCTGCCGGCCGAAGCCGCGCAGGCGAGCCGGGAAGCGATCGCCGACACGGCCGAGGTCGCGCGCGACGCGGCCCGCGAGGCGCTGGACGAGGTCGAGGACGTGCGAGAGACCACGATGCGCGCCGCGACGGAGGCGCAGTCCGAAGCCGGTGACGCGCTCGGCCGCTACAACGCCGCGCTGTTCGGCGCCATCCGGAGCCAGATGACGGCGGGCGGCGAGCTCGTCGCCGCGCTCGTCAAGGCGAAGTCGGTTCCCGAAGTCGTGGCGATCAACGCCGAGCACCTGCGGCGCCAGTTCGACGCCATGACGACGCAGGGCCGCGAACTCGCCGCGCTGGCCCAGACCCTCGCGTTGGAATCCTTCAAACCCTTGACGGGCCTCGGTCGCCGCCAGGTCTGAACGACCCCGGCCGCACGAGCCGGCCGGGCGCGGCCCTGCGCCCGGCGCTCCCGCATTGGGACTTGATTTCCAGGGTTTTTGTTTCTATCCCTTCGCACCTGCCGCGCAGCGTGCCGCCATAGCTCAGTTGGTTAGAGCGCTAGATTGTGGATCTAGAGGTCCCCCGTTCGAGCCGGGGTGGTGGTACCATTCTCCTGTCCGGACCGGCCGCTAGGCCTTCGCGGCCCGGCACTTTCCCGCGCCGACCCCTCCCTGCCGCCCGCGTCCCAGCGTTCCCATGCCGATCGCGCCGGCGTGCCGCTCTCGACGGGGATGCCAGAGCCAGGCCGATCGGCTAAAGGGAGGACGACCCGGGCGAGACCTCCGATCTTTCGCCGGCCCTCACGACGCAAAGGACGACGTTCGCGTGACGAGCCGTTCCCTGCCCCGCTCCGGGGGCGAACCCGCGGCGCCTGGGGACATGACGGCCCTCATCGATGCGTTCCGGTGGGACGACACCGCGCTCGGGGCCAGGACGCAGTGGCCCGAGCGGCTCAAGGGCGCGGTCGATGCCATGCTGTTGTCGCCGGCCCCCATGGCGGGGTTCCTCGGCCGGGACGGGACGGCGATCTTCAACGATGCCTTCGCGGCCCTCTTGCCGGTCGACGGCGCGGGCCGGCTCGGGCGCGGGCTCGACGACGGCTGGCCGGAGTTCAAGGCGCTGGTCGGGGCGGCGCGCGCCGGGCGCGCGCCCGCGGCCGCCGAACGGCGCGTCGTCGCGCTCGGCCCCGACTTCTGGCCCGACCTCGAAGCCCGGCCGATTCGCGACGCCGCCGGCACCGTGGCGGGCGTGATCGTCACGGCGATCACGCGCGACGGCGGGCGCCAGAGCCCCGGCCTCGCGACACCCGGCGCCAACTGGACGGCCGATACGGACGGCACGCTGATCGGCTTCAGCCCGCGCTGGTTCGCCCTGACGGGCCTCTCCGAGACCGACTCGCTGGGCGACGCCTGGCGGAACGTCATCCACCCCGAGGACCTCGACCGCACGCAGGCCACCTGGCGCGCCGCGGTGGCGTCGGGCCGGCCCTTCGACGTCGAGCACCGCGTCCGCACCGGCGACGGGTCCTACCGCTGGATGCGCTCCCGCGCGGAACCGCGCCGCGACCGCTCCGGCGCCGCCATCCTGTGGCACGGCCGCACGGAGCCGCTGGACTGGCGCCGCGTCGTGGAGAACCGGCAGGCGCTGCTGCTGCATCTCGCCGACCGCTTCCGCGCCGCCTCCGAGCGCCACGACATCGTCGACACCGCGACGGCCGCGCTGGGGCGGGAGATCGGCGCGGCCCGCGTCCTCTACGCCGAGATCGACCTCGCCCACCACGAGGCGACGGTGGAGGCCGAGTGGTCGCGCGGCGCCGTGCCGGTCCACCAGGCCCCGGTGCACCGCACGCTGCCCCTCGACGGCCTCGCGCTCGGACGCAGGGCCGAGTTCGAGGCCGGCATGACCGTGATGGCGTCGACGGCCGAGGCCGGCGCGGGCCTCACCGTCCCGCTGATCCGCGACGGGCGGCTGCGGGCGTTGTTCCACGTCGTGGCCGACGGCCAGCGGGCGTGGCTGCCCGAGGAGGTCGCGCTCGTCGAGGACGTGGCGACGCGCAGCTGGGACGCGCTGGAGCGCATCGCCGCGGCCGCGGTCCTGCGGCGCAACCAGGCCCGGCAGAGCTTCCTCCTCGTGCTCGGCGACCGGCTGCGCGAGGCGGTCGACGTGGCCGAGATCACCGAGACCACCGCCGAAGCCCTGGGGCGCCAGCTCCACGTGGCGCGGGCCGGCTACGGCGAAGTGACGGCGGCGGGCGACGCCCTCGTCTTCGAGACCGGCTGGTCGGACCGCGGCGTGCCGCCGCTCACCGGCACCCTGCCCTTCGCGCTGCTCGGGGCGAGCCACGTCGAGGACCTGCGGCGCGGCCTGACGGCCGTGTTCGAGGCCGGGTCCGCCGACGACGGCGTGCCGCTGGTGCGCGGGCTCCGCAGCGTCATGGCGGTGCCGCTGATCCGCGACGGGCGGCTGCGCGCCGTGCTGACGGCCGGGCACCGCGAGCACCACCGGTGGACCGCGGAGGAGATCGCGCTCGTCGGCGAGGTCGCGGCCCGCATGTGGGAGGCGCTGGAGCGCGCCCGCGCCGAAGCCGCCCTGCTCGACCTCAACGCCACGCTGGAAAGCCGCGTCGGCCAGCGCACGGCCGAGCTCGCGTCGAGCGAGGCCCGGTTCCGCACCCTGTTCGAGAACGCCCCGGCGGCGATCGTGCTGATCCGCGTCGGACCGGACGGGCGGACGATCTTCGAGGCCGTCAATGCCGCGGCCGAGCGGTTCATGGGGCGCCCGGCCTCGACCATCGTGGGGCGGGACGTGACCGAGGTCACGGGCGCGGGAGATCCCCTGCGCGAGCGGGCGCGCGAATGCGCCGCCACGGGCCTGCCCCTGCAATACGAGACGAGTCTGGAGGTCGAGGGCGAGGTCCGCACGGCCGAGAGCGTGCTGGCGCCCCTCGCCATCGACGGCGGCGAGGGCCAGATGCTCATCGCCATCTCGCGCGACATCACGGCCCAGCGCAGCGCCGAGGAGCAGCTACGCCAGGCCCAGAAGATGGAGGCCATCGGGCAGCTCACCGGCGGCATCGCGCACGACTTCAACAACCTGCTCACCGGGATCATCGGTTCGCTGGCCCTCATGCAGAAACGCCTGGCGCAGGGCCGCACCGAGACGCTGGAGCGCTACGCCGGCCTCGCCCTCGCGTCGGCCAACCGCGCCGCGGCGCTGACCCACCGCCTGCTCGCCTTCTCGCGCCGGCAGCCGCTCGAGGCCAAGGCGGTGGATGCCAATGCGCTCGTGACCTCCATGGAGGACCTGCTGCGCCGGACGCTGGGCGAGAGCATCGTGCTCCAGAGCGTCGAGACGCCGGGCCTCTGGCCCACCCTGTGCGACCCGCACCAGCTCGAGAACGCGCTCCTCAACCTCGCCATCAACGCGCGCGACGCCATGCCGGACGGCGGCCGCCTCACCATCGAGACCGCCAATGCGGTGCTCGACGAGGCCTATGTGGCGCGCGAGGCCGGCGTCGCGGCGGGCCAGTACGTGATGGTGTCGGTGACCGATACCGGGACCGGGATGCCGGCCGACGTGATGGCGCGGGCCTTCGACCCGTTCTTCACCACCAAGCCCATCGGCCAGGGCACCGGCCTCGGCCTGTCGATGATCTACGGCTTCGTCAAGCAGTCGGACGGGCACATCAAGATCTACTCGGAGCCGGGCCACGGGACGAGCATCAACATCTTCCTGCCCCGCTTCCGGGGGGTCGGCGAGGCCGCCCCGGCCGAGGCCGGCGAGGCGGTGCCGCGGGCCGAGGAGGGCGACACCGTGCTGGTCGTCGAGGACGACGTGACGGTGCGCGACCTGGTCCTCGAAGTGCTCCAGGACCTCGGCTACACCGCCCTGCAGGCCCCCGATGCGCCGGCAGGCCTGGCGCTGCTGCAGACCGGGCGGCGCATCGACCTCCTCGTCACCGACGTCGGCCTGCCCGGCATGAACGGCCGGCAGCTGGCCGATCAGGCGCGCGTGGCGCGGCCCGACCTCAAGGTGCTGTTCATCACCGGCTATGCCGAGAATGCCGCCTTCGGCTACGGCCATCTCGACCCCGACATGCAGATGATGACCAAGCCCTTCGCCGTCGACGCGCTGGCCAAGCGCATCCGCGCCATGATCCAGCGCCACTGACCCCCCTCGGCGTCCCGCAGGGGGACGGCGCCGGCGGGTGGGGACCGCAGTCATCCTTAATGGTTCGCCTCCAGGGTGCCGGGTATTCGGTGCTTCTCTGGGGTCGTCTTGGGACCCCGCCGTCGCCAGGGCATCGCACCGGCCTCCGGGCCCGGTGCCGCATCGCGAGGGTGAGCACCGGGCGCGGTGGGTTCACGATGCACGGCACGGGCGAGGACGGCATGATGGCGCGCGAGATCAGCAACGTCCGCTTTCTCATCGAGCAGCAGCTCCGGCTCATCGACGAGCTCGAACGGTTCGGCCGGGACAGCCGCGCCGCCCACGAGCTGCTGCGCCGGCTGATGCGGCGCGACGAGGACCTGCGCCGCTCCCCCGCGGCGGCCGCCGCGCAGGTGCTCGTGGCCTGACGCCCGCGGTGTGAAGCGGGGCCGCCCGCTCCTATATGAGCGGCATCGTCCGCTCCGGAACCGCGTCATGACCAAGCCGCTCGTCGTCTCCATCCCGCACCAGCTCGGCGCCGCGGAAGCGCAGCGCCGCCTGCAGACCGGGATCGAGCAGCTCAAGGAGCAATATGCCGGCAAGCTCGCCGTGCTGGAGAACCGCTGGACCGGACCTCACCTCGACTTCCGGGTCAGCGCCATCGGGCAGGCCGTGTCGGGCACGCTGGACGTGGCGGAGGAACACGTCACCCTGGCGCTGCAGCTACCCTGGGTGCTGGCGGTCCTGGCCCAGAAGGCGCAGAGCCTCATCCAGTCCAAGGGCCAGCTCCTGCTGGAGAAGAAGTAGCGGCCCGAATCCGTGGCACCGCGTTTGCGGATCTGGCTCCCGACACCCCCCGTCAGGAGCCAAATGTCATGGACTGGCAGACAGAATGGACCAAAACGCGACAGGAGCTCTCCGCCGCGTCCCGGAATGAACATTGGTGGAAGAGCCTGCCCGAGGACCGCCGCACGATCCTGGGGCGGACCGAATACCGCAAGCAGTGCCGGTTGGCCCGCCAACGGCTGAAGCTCGCCGACGAACGCTGCCGCACCCTCATGCGCACCAAGCGCGACGGCCTCCACTGAACGTCCCGCCCGCGACCGCGCCGGACCGGATCGGTCGGGCTCGCCCCATCCGAGCACCGGCGGTGGCGCGGGCCGGCGTGGGTGCCCGGGACAAGCCCGGGCATGACCGTGGAAGGGGCGGAGGAGACTGGTCGAGGGAGGGCACCGCTCGCACGCCATCAATCCCCACCCTCCGTCCCGTCATGGCCGGGCTTGTCCCGGCCACCCACGCCGCGAGGAGCCGCAGCGGGCCCCGGATCGCCCCGGCCCGGCCCAAACACCCGCGATGGCTCGGCTCGGCGTGGGTGCCCGGGACGAGCCCGGGCATGACCGTGAATGGGGCGCCGGAAGATCGGTGAGGGAGGGCACCGCTCGCTGGCCATCAATCCCCGCCCGCCGTCCCGTCATGGCCGGGCTTGTCCCGGCCACCCACGCCGCAGCGAGCCGCAGCGGGCCCCGGATCGCCCCGGCCCGGCCCAAACACCCGCGATGGCTCGGCTCGGCGTGGGTGCCCGGGGCGAGCCCGGGCATGACCGTGGAGGGGGCGGAGGAGACCGGTCGAGGGAGGGCACCGCTCGCGCGCCATCAATCCTCACCCTCCCTCCCGTCATGGCCGGGCTTGTCCCGGCCACCCACGCCGCGCCGAGCCGCAGCGGGCCCCGGATCGCCCCGGCCCCGCCCAAACACCCGCGGTGGCACGGGCCGGCGTGGGTGCCCGGGACGAGCCTGGGCATGACCGTGGAGGGAGCGGAGGAGACCGGTCGGGGGAGCGCACGGCGGACCCGGATCGGTCCCCGCCCCTCATCCCGTCATGGCCGGGCTTGTCCCGGCCACCCACGCCGCGGCGAGCCGCAGCGGGCCCCGGATCGCCCCAGCCCGGCCCAAACACCCGCGATGGCTCGGCTCGGCGTGGGTGCCCGGGGCGAGCCCGGGCATGACCGTGGAGGGGGCGGAGGAGACCGGTCGAGGGAGGGCACCGCTCGCGCGCCATCAATCCTCACCCTCCCTCCCGTCATGGCCGGGCTTGTCCCGGCCACCCACGCCGCGCCGAGCCGCAGCGGGCCCCGGATCGCCCCGGCCCCGCCCAAACACCCGCGGTGGCACGGGCCGGCGTGGGTGCCCGGGACGAGCCCGGGCATGACCGTGGAGGGAGCGGAGGAGACCGGTCGGGGGAGCGCACGGCGGACCCGGATCGGTCCCCGCCCTCCATCCGGTCCGGCGAAGTGTCAGGTCCCGGCCTCCGGCACGAGGCGGCGGAGTTCCTCGCGCAGCTCGTCGAGCTTGAGGCTGCCCTTCTGCAGGACGCGGTCGACCTGCCCTTCGAGGTCGGCGCGTTCGGCGCGCGTGACCTCCTTGGCGGTCAGCACCACGACATGCACGCCGGCGGCTTCGGGCCGCGTGCGCAGCTCGCGCAGGAAGGTGAAGCCGTCCATCACCGGCATCATCAGGTCGAGGATGATGATGTCGGGCACCGCCTTGGCGAGCTTGTCCAGCGCCTCGCGGCCGTTGGCGGCGACGTCGGTGGTCCAGCCGTCGCGCGACAGCATGGCGCCGATCCAGCCGCGGGCGTCCGGCTCGTCGTCCACCACCAGCGCGCGGCGGCCGCCCTCGCGCCCGTCCTCGAACCGTTCGAGGACGCGCTTCAGCTGGCGCCAGTCGATCGGCTTGACGAGGTAGTCGTTGGCCCCCATGGCGAAGCCGACGCTGCGCTCGTGCAGCACCGAGATCATGATCACGGGCGTGTCGAACAGCGCGGGATCGGCGCGCAGCGCCTGGAGCATGGTCCAGCCGTTCACCTCGGGCATCTCGATGTCGAGCAGCACGACCTTCGGCCGGTACTGGCGGGCCAGCGCGAGGCCCTCGCGGCCGTCGCGCGCGGTCTTCACCGCGAAGCCCTCGCGTTCGAGGAACCGCGTCAGCAACTCGCGCGCCGCGGAATCGTCGTCCACCACGAGGATGATGTCGCCCCGCACGACGGCCGGCGGGCCCGCCGCGACCTCCTCGGCGGCACCGTCTCCGAGCCGTGCCGGCAGGCTGACGGTGAAGGTGGAGCCGTGGCCGTGCCGGCTGTCCACCGTCACGTCGCCGCCGAGCTTGCGGCAGAAGGCGCGGGTGATGGCGAGGCCGAGGCCGGTGCCGCCGAACTGCCGCGTGGTCGAATCGTCGGCCTGCACGAAGCGGCCGAACAGCCTGGACAGCTGCTCGGGCGTCATGCCGATGCCGGTGTCCTCGACCGAGAAGGACAGCCAGTCCTCGCCGCCGTCGATGATGCGGGCGGCGCGCAGCGTGATGGAACCGGCATCGGTGAACTTCGCGGCATTGCCGACGAGGTTGAGCAGGCACTGGCGCACCTTCACCTCGTCGGTCATCATCGCGCCGAGGTCGGGCGACAGGTCGACGACGAGGCGGTTGCCGCTTCTTGGCCACCAGCGGCGTCGCGGCCGCCACCACGTCGTCGATCATGGCGGCGACGTCGAACTCGACCGCCTCGACGGTCATGCGGCCCGCCTCGATCTTGCTGAGGTCGAGCACGTCGTTGATGAGGCCGAGGAGATGCCGGGCGTTGGCCTCGATCTTCCTCACGTCCTCGACGAGGCCGGCGTGGCCGAGCTCCTCGATCTCCTCCGCCACCATGCCGCTGTAGCCGATCACGGCCGAGAGCGGCGTGCGCAGCTCGTGGCTCATGTTGGCGATGAACTGGCTCTTGGCGCGGTTGGCGGCCTCGGCGGCCTCGCGGGCCGCGTCGAGGCGGGCCTCGGCGGCGCGCTGCTCGGTGATGTCGGTGTGCACGCCGACCCATTCGCGGACCGCGCCGCTCGCGTCGTCGAAGATCGGCACGGCGCGGATCGCGAAGGTCCGGTACTGGCCGTCGTGGCGACGCACGCGATGCTCGAAGACGAAGGTCCTGCGGTCCGCCACGGCGGCGTTCCAGGCCGCCACCGTCGGCTCGACGTCGTCGGGATGGACGGCCCGGCCCCAGCCGAACCCCTGGTATTCGTCCCGGGTCTGGCCCGTGAGCGCGCCCCAGCCCTGCTGCTCGCCCTCCATCCGGCCCTCCGCCGTGTTGGTCCACAGCACGCCCTGGACGGCCGCGATGGCGGCACGGAAGCGGGCATCGGAGGCGCGCAGGCCCGCCTCGACGGCGCGCCGCTCGCGGTTCTCCTCCTCCAGCGAGCGTGAACAGACGGGCATTGTCGATCGCCACCCCGGCCTGGGCCGCGAAGCCGACGATGAACCGCTCCTCGCGCTCGCCGAAGCGGCCCGGCTCGGGATGGCCGAACAGCAGAGCCCCGGTGGTGCCGGCGGTGCGCGACACCACCGCCACCGCCATGTAGCTCCGCACCGGGAGATGCCCCTTCGGCATGCCGCCCATCGATCCGTAGCGCGGGTCGGCCAGCACGTCCGCCGAGCGGATCACCGCCTCGGCCGCGAAGGTCGGACGGAACAGCGCCGTCGGCCGCGGCAGGCCGAACCGCGTGAAGGCCGTGAGCGGCGCCCCCGTCAGGCTCGCGAGCCGCCACACCTCCGGCTCGCCCGGCGCGGTCAGGACGCGCTCGAAGAACGAGCCATAGGCGGCGCCGGTCAGCCGCGTCGCCGTGTCGATGACGAATTGCGTCAACGTGTCGAGGTCGCGGTCGGCCGCCAGCGTCATGTTGAGCTGGCTGAGCTGGTCGAGTTCGGAGGGGAGCGCCTCGCGCGATGGCTCCAGGGGACGCTGGGGGACGTCGGACACGCGGGCTCCTGCGGCGCTGGGTGGCGGTCGGGCTGGCGGTGACGGGAGCCTCGCCGGACGGCGCGCGCCGGTTCAGGCGCGACGGCAGGACGGTCCGAGTGCCCTCGACCGCCCCGCCGATCTCCTCACTGCTCCGACACGACCTTCAGGCCGGTTGAAAGATCGTGCCCCAGCTTGAGACGTTTGGTTTCGAGGTAAGTTGCATTGTGCGGGTTCGGGCCGATGCGCAGCGACCGCCGCTCCGCGACCGCGACGCCGTAGCGTTCGAGCGCGGCGCGCTTGCGCGGGTTGTTGGACAGCAGCCGGAGCCGCGTGATGCCCAGCGCCTTCAGGATCTGCACCGCCACCCCGTAGTCGCGCATGTCGGCCGGGAAGCCGAGTTCCATGTTGGCCTCCACGGTGTCGAGGCCCCGCTCCTGGAGCGCATAGGCGCGGATCTTGTTGGCGAGGCCGATGCCGCGCCCCTCCTGGCCGCGCAGGTAGATGACGGCGCCGCCCTGCGGATCGTCGCCGATCTGCTTCAGGGCGCCGCGCAGCTGCTCGCCGCAGTCGCAGCGCAGCGAGCCGAGCGCGTCGCCCGTGAGACACTCCGAATGGAGCCGCACGAGAGGGGCCGGGCCGAAGGGCCCGCCCTCGCCCGGACGCCGCACCAGGGCGAGGTGCTCGGTCCCGTCGAGCAAGCCCCGGAAGGCGTGGACGGCCAGCGGCTGGTCGGCATAGAGCGAGGGCAGCCGCGCCGACGCCACTTCCTCGACGATCGTCTCGCTCGCGAGGCGCCGGGTCACGATATCCTGGATGCTCAGCACGGGCACGGCGAGCCGCGCCGCCAGCGCGTCCGCCGCCTCGGCCCGGGCCAGCACGCCTCCCGGAAGCGCCGCCGTGCGCAGGAGCGCGGCATCGCCCTGCCCGGCCGCGACGGCGAGGTCGTGGGCCGCCTCCTCGGGCGCCGGGAAGGCCAGGACGCCGCCATGGCGCGGCGCCAGTTCGACCACGCCGGCATCCCTAAGTGCCGCGGCATCCCCGAGCGCCGCGGCGCCGCCGACGGCCGAGACGGGGCCCCGCCCCTCCCTCAGCAGCAGGGGCAGGGCCTCGCGGGAGGTCGCCACGAGGTAGGCCGTCCCCTCGCGCGCCTCGTCGGTCAGCAGCAGCGCACCGCCGGCCCGCAGGCGCCTGATCCCCTCGTCCCACCGCGACATGTGTCTATCCTTCCCTCAGGCGAGCGTCAGGGTCTCGACCCTGCCGTCCCGCCCGCGGATCTCAGCCTCGTCCGCCCGGCCGTGTTCGCCCTTGCGGATCACCACCCACTCGTCCCACAGCCCCGCGGCCTCGACAGCGGCCAGCACCGCGGGCCCGGCCTCGACCAGCACCTCCAGCGCCCCCTCGGCGCCGAGCCGGTCGAGCGCGGCGTCGAGGCCATCGCACAGGAACGGGCGGAAACCCCGCCCGCGCGCGGCGTCGAGATAGGCCGCCGGCACCCGGCCCCGCCGGTCGAGGATCGCGAGCTGCCGTTCCCGGCCCGGATGGTCCGGCAGGCGGCGCACGTCGAAACCGGGATCGTCGGCAAGGACCGTGCCGGAGCCTGTCAGGACGGCGTCGGCCCGCCGCCGCAGCGCGTGGGCGAAGCGCAGGGCGGGCTCGGACGTGAAGGTGCGGGCGCCGGGCGGGGGCACCATCGAGCCCGCCGGATCGAGCGCCTGCTTCACGGTCACGAAAGGGCGTCCCTTAGTGACGCGCTTGGCGAAGGGCGCGACGAGGTCGCGAGCAGGCCGGGGCGAGCCCGGCGAGGGCCGGGATCGTCGGCGGCGAACGTCACGGCGAGGCCGGCCCCCGCGAGACGGCGCGCGCCCCCGCCGGCCACCTGGGGGTTGGGGTCGGGCGCGCCGATCACCACCCGCTCGGCCGGCGTCGCCAGGATCGCCTCCGTGCAGGGCGGCGTGCGGCCGTGGTGGTTGCAGGGCTCCAGCGTGACCACGACGGTGCGGATCCGGTCGAGCGTGCCGGCCTCGCGGGCCGCCGCGATGGCGGCCGCCTCGGCATGGGCCGTGCCGGCGCGGCGATGCGCCCCGAGCGCGACCGCGCGGCCCGCGCCGTCGAGCAGGCAGCAGCCCACCGGCGGGTTCGGCGCGGTGGCGCCCCGGAAGCGCGACGCCGCCGCGATGGCGAGCCGCAGGGCCGCGGCGGGGTCCAGGGGAACATCGGGCGGGGTCGGGAGGATGGGATCCGGGAAGAGCAAGACCGAGGGACCCGCCGGGTACGATGAAGGGCATCCCGCACCGGTCGTCCGGCCCACGATGTGCCACCGAGGTAGTGCGCGGCCCGGCCCGCCGCAAGCCGGCCCGGCCCGGGGCTCACGGAGGCGCTGGACCGGCCCGACGGGACGCCGCATCATCGCGGCGGGCCCTCGGGCCCCGGACGGGCGCCGCGCCGGAACTTATCCGTCGCGCCGGCCGTAAACTGCGGCATGTCGGCGCCCTCGCCGGGCCGCGGAGATGCGGTGACAAGGCCAGGGAGGACGACGTCATGGTGCTGCGCGTGTCGGGTAAGAACCTGGACATCGGTGAATCCCTGCAGACCCACGCGCGCGAGCGCGTCGGGGCGGCCCTCGCCAAATATTTCGACCGCGAGGCCACCGGTCACGTCACCCTCCAGCCCGACGGGTCCGCGTTCCGCGCCGACATGGTGCTCCACCTGCCGGCCGGCATCACGCTCCAGTCCGAGGGACACGCGCACGACCCCTATGCAACCGTGAATCAGGCGGTCGAACGCCTGGAAAAGCGCCTGCGCCGCCACAAGCGCCGCATCAAGGACCGCCATGCCGCCCACCGCGCCCGCCCCGAGGGACCCTCGGTCGACCGCGCCGGGGACGACGAGGAGGCCGACGCCCTCGTGGCCTATCGCACGCTCGCGGCGCCCGCCGGAGAGGAGGTTCCGCCCGACTTCAGCGCCGTGGTGGTGGCGGAATCGGGGGTCGCGGTCCGGCGCATGTCGGTGTCGGCCGCGGTGCTCGAACTCGACATGTCGGGTGCCCAGGTCCTGATGTTCCGCACCGGCGGGGACGGCGAGCTCAACGTGGTGTATCGGCGCAGCGATGGCCATATCGGCTGGATCGACCCGTCCAAGCCCGCAGGAGGGTTGGCCCAACGGGCCTGATGCGTGCTATGCGGTCCGCGTTTCGATGCGATCCATCCCTGGATCGCACCTCGGGGCGCCGCTGGCACGGAAGTTGCCGAGTTTCGGCACGCGAGCCTATGGACTCAACACGAGATGCCGCTAGACGATCTGATCACCGCCGCCGCCATCCTCCCGGCGCTGCGCGTGAACACCAAGAAGTCCGCTCTGCACGAGATGAGCGAGCGCGCCGGAGCGGTGTCGGGCCTCAACGCGCGTGAGATCTACGATGCCGTGCTGCAGCGCGAGCGGCTCGGCTCGACCGGGGTCGGCAACGGCATCGCCATCCCGCACGGCAAACTGCTGAGCTGCACCAAGATCGTCGGCGTCTTCGCCAGGCTGGAGCGCCCGATCGATTTCGAATCGCTCGACGGCGCGCCCGTCGACCTCGCCTTCCTGCTGGTCGCACCCGAAGCCTCGGGGGCCGACCATCTCAAGGCGCTGGCGCGCATCGCCCGCGTGCTGCGCGAACCGCGGATCGTCGCCAAGCTGCGCGCCACGCGCGACGCCGCCGGCCTCTACGGCGTGCTCACCCAGCACCAGGAATCGAACGCCGCCTGAGCACCGGAGGCCGCGGCCGGGAACCCGAGGCGGCACGCGTCATCGGCCCCCGGTGCCCGCCGCGATGGCGTTGAGATGCGCGACGAGCCGTGCGGTGGCGGGAGCCACATCGGCGGAATTGTCGATGACGAGATGGCTCGCGGTCGCCGCGGGCAGCGTCACGGGGACCTGCCGGGCCAGGCGCTCGCGGATCACGGCCTCGGGCTCGCGGCCCCGGGCCGACAGCCGGGCCAGCAGCACGTCCGGACGCGCCGCGATCTCGACGACATGCAGGCGCCCGAACGCCGCGGCCGCATCGGCGAGCGAGCGACGCGATAGGTTCGCCACCACGGTGCGGTCCCGGCGGACCTCCCCGCACAGGGCCGCCGGCAGGCCGTAGCGCAGGCCATGGGCGGCCCACACGAGGGCGAAGGCGCCCGCCGCCTCGGCCCGGGCGAAGCCGGCGTCATCGAGGCTGTCGTGGTCCTCGACATCCGCCAGGGCCGCCCGCGTCACGACCCGGCGGGCGAAGCCGACGCGGGGGTCGAGCGCCGGGTCGCGCGCGGCGCGCGACATCAGCGTGTCCTTTCCGGCCCCGCTCGGCCCCACCACGGCCACGAAGGCGCCCGCCTCACGCGACACGCTCGCCCTCCCGCCACACGCCCCGGACCAGCGGCGGCAGGCCCGTCTCGGCCCGCACCCGCACGAGATCGGCCCTGAGGCCCACCGCGATGGCGCCGCGATCGTGGAGCCGCGCCGCCGCGGCGGGGTTGGCGGAGGCCAGCCGCAGGGCCGCCGGAAGGTCGAGCGTGCCGGCGTCCACGAGGGCGAAGACGGATTGCAGCAGGCTGAAGGGCACGTAGTCCGACGACAGCACGTCGAGCAGCCCGCGGTCGAGGAGGTCCGCCGCCGACACGTTGCCCGAATGAGAACCGCCGCGCACGATGTTGGGGGCTCCCATCAGCACGAGGAGGCCCGCCTCGTGCGAGGCCCGCGCGGCCGCGACCGTGGTGGGGAACTCGGCGAGGCCGACGCCGAGCTCCAGCGCTTCGTCGACATGGGCCAGCGTCGCATCGTCGTGCGACGCGACGCTGATGCCGGCGCCCCGGCAGACCTCGGCGATGACGCGGCGGTTCGGGCCGGCATGGATCTCGGACTGGGCGATGCGGCGGTCGCAGAAGACGCGGAACGCGGCATCGGTGAGGTTCATCTTGCGCTGGTAGTAGGAGCGATACGTCTCGAGGTCGACGAACTGCCGCTGGCCCGGCGCGTGGTCCATCAGCGACACGAGCTTCACCAGCGGATGGGCAGCGAAACTCTGGAAGTGGTCGAGCACGTCCGGGGCCGAGACCTCGCAGCGCAGGTGGATGTAGTGGTCGGCCCGGAGCCGCCCGCCCGCCGCCGCGGCCGCGATCGTGTCGGCCATGGCCAGCATGTCGGAGGAGGTCAGCAGGGCGTCCTCGTCCATCCCGACCCGCAACGCATCGAGGACCGTCGTGATGCCGGAGGCGGCGACCTGCGCGTCATGGGCCTGGAGGGCCGCCATGAGGTTCCAGCGCACCTTGGGGCGCGGCAGGTAGTGGCCCTCGATATGGTCGGTGTGGAGTTCGACGAGGCCGGGAATGAGGAGGTCGCCCCCGAGGTCCTCGCCGATCCCCGACGGCCCGGCCGCGATGTCGGCGATGCGGCCGTCGCGCACCGCGACGCTGCCCTGCACCACACCCTCGCCGAGCACGATGCGGGCATTGCGGAAGACCTGCTGGCTCATGGTGTCCCTGCCGGCTGAGGGGCCTCGGGCGGCCCGAAGGGGTGGAAGGCGTGGACCCGGAACGGCGCACCGGGCGTGGCTTCGACGAAGAGGCCGAGGCCGTCGAGCGGCAGCGGCCGGTCCAGCACCGGGGCGAAGCGGGCTTCGAGGTCGGCCGCGATGGCGCCGTCGGGGTCGGGCACGGGGCCGGTCAGCGTCATGTGGAAGCGGAACGCGTCGCGCACGAAGGGATAGCCCCAGGTCTCGAGGTGGCGGCGCTGGGCCTCGCTCAGCTGCTCGGGCCGGCGGCGGGCGATCTCCTCCGGCGTCGAGGGCGCGCGGAAGGGCTCGAAGGCGTCGAGCACGTCGCCTTCGAGACGGTGCAGCGCGGCTTCGCGGTCGGCGGGCACGAGGGCGAAGAAGGCCCCGATGCGCTGCAGGACGAGGCGGCCGATCACCGGCGCCGGCCGCCCGGCGCAGAGCGCCCCGAGCCGGTCCGTCAGCCGGCCGAGATCGGCCTCGGCCCTTGGGCGGAACGGCGCCCGGAGCGTCGCGTGGAACCCGTAGCGGGCCGGCTCGGCGACGAGCGGGTCTCGCGCCGGGTCGGCGGGCCGGGTCGGGCGGTCCGAGAAGGCGTCGCGGCCCAGCCATCGGACGGCGAGTTCGTGCAGCGCGCTCCCGGGCGCCGGCGTGGCGTAGACGGCGACGCGCATCAGCTTCGGCTCTCGTAGCGGTCGAGAAAGGCTTCGGCCTCGAGCGTCCTGAAGTCCTCGAGGGCCGCGAACAGGGCGTCGTGCGGCCAGTCCCACCACGCGAGGCGCTGGAACCGGTCCGCGACGGGTGCCGGGAAGCGCTCCCGGATCAGCCGGGCCGGTACGCCGCCCACGATCGTGTAGGGGGCGACGTCGCGCGACACCACGGCGCCCGCTCCGATCACGGCGCCGTTCCCCACGGTCACGCCCGGCAGCACGGTGGCGCCGTGGCCGATCCAGACGTCGTGGCCGATCGTCACGGCGTGCTGGCGGCGCCAGGCGAAGAAGGCCTCCTCGGTCCCGGCGCCCTCGAAATAATCGCCCGCCCGGTAGGTGAAGTGGTGCAGGGTCGCCCGCCAGGTCGGGTGGTTGGTGGCGTTGATGCGCACCGCGGCCGCGATGTTGGCGAACTTGCCGACCGTCGCGGCCCAGAGCGCACAATCCTGCATGACGTAGGAATAGTCGCCGAGACGGGTCTCCGAGAGACGCGAGCGGGCCTCGACTTCCGTGTAGCGGCCGAGCGTCGAGCCGGTGACCTCGGCCGTGGGATGGATGAGCGGGTGCTCCGCCGAGAGCCGCGTCGTCATGCCGCCTCCCGCGCCGAGAAGGCCGAGACGTCGACGATGCGGGTCGCCACGCGGTCGCGCACCGCCTCGTCGTGGAAGATGCCGAGGATCCCGGTGCCGCGGCCGAGCTTCTCGCGGATCATGTCGACCACGATGTCGCGGTTGCGGGAATCCAGCGAGGCGGTCGGCTCGTCCAGCAGCAGCACCGGGTGGTCGGTGAGGAACCCGCGCGCGATGTTGACGCGCTGCTTCTCGCCGCCCGAGAACGTGGCGGGCGGCAGGCCGTGCAGCGCTTCGGGCAGGTCGAGACGTCGCAGCAGGGCACCGGCGCGGGCCCGCGCGGCGCCGCGCTCCACGCCGGCGGCGACCAGCGGCTCGGCCACGACGTCCAGTGCCGGAACGCGCGGCACGGCGCGCAGGAACTGGCTCACATAGGCGATCGAGTCCCGGCGCAGGGCGAGGACGGCACGCGGGTCCCCGGCCCCGAGGTCGCGCAGCACCCCCGTCTCGCGGTCCCGCACCCGGACGGTGCCGGCATCGACGCCGTAATTGCCGTAGGCCATGCGCAGGATCGACGACTTGCCGACGCCCGAGGGGCCGCCCAGCACCACGCATTCGCCCGGCGCCACCGTGAAGCCGACGCCGCGCACGACCGGGAGTTCGATGCCGTCGCGCAGGTGCATGCGGAAGGCCTTGGCGACGTCGGCGAGTTCGAGCAGCGGGGCGGAGGTCACCGGCATGGCGGCACTCCCGCACGGGCTCCCGCGGCCCTGCGGGTGGTGGATCGGCGCCGGTACCGAGGCGGCATGGTCAGGACTCCGGGATCGAGGCGACGAGGAGCTGGGTATAGGGGTGGCGCGGGTCGTCGAGGACGCGGTCGGTCAAGCCCTCCTCGACGCCGCGACCGTCCTTCATGACGATCATGCGCTGGGACAGCAGCCGCGCCACCGCGAGGTCGTGGGTCACGATCACGACCGCGAGGCCGAGGTCGGCGACGAGGCCGCGCAGCAGGTCGAGCACGCGCGCCTGGACCGACACGTCGAGCCCGCCGGTCGGCTCGTCCATGAAGACGAGCCGCGGATGGGTGACGAGGTTGCGGGCGATCTGCAGACGCTGGCGCATGCCGCCCGAGAAGGCGGTCGGCTGGTCGTCGATGCGGTCGACCGGGATCTCGACGCGGGCCAGCCAGTCCGCCGCCGTCGCCCGGATGCGCCCGTAGTTCCGGTCCCCGATCGCCATCAGCCGCTCGCCGACATTGGCGCCGGCCGAGACGCGCATGCGCAGGCCGTCGATCGGGTTCTGGTGCACGAAGCCCCAATCGGTGCGCATCAGCACGCGGCGTTCGGCTTCGCCGAGCGCCGCGAGGTCGCGCATGATGCCGTCCCGCATCCGGTACGAGACCGTGCCGGCCGAGGGCGCGCGCCGGGCCGCCATGCAGTTGAGCAGCGTCGTCTTGCCGGAGCCCGATTCGCCCACGATCGCCAGGACCTCGCCGGGCCACAGGTCGAAGGACATGTCGGTGCAGCCGATGCGCTCGCCGTAGCGCTTCTCGAGCCCGCGGACCGACAGGATCGGTTCCTCCCCGCTCATCGCGCCGCCTCCGCTTCGGCCGGCGCGGCGCCCCGGTGACCGTCGGCCTGGCGGCCCGCGCAATGGTCGGTGTCCGAGCACACGAACATGCGCCCGCCCCGGTCGTCCGTGACGACCTCGTCGAGGTAGACGTTGTCGGCTCCGCAGAGCGCGCAGGGATGGGCGAAGCTCTGGATCTCGAAAGGGTGGTCCTCGAAGTCGAGGCTCCTCACGTCCGTGTAGGGAGGCAGCGTATAGATGCGCTTCTCGCGGCCGGCGCCGAACAATTGCAGCGCCGGGGACCTGTGCATTTTCGGGTTGTCGAACTTCGGCAGCGGCGAGGGATCCATGACGTAGCGCCCCTCGACCTTCACGGGATAGGCGTAAGTGGTCGCGATATGGCCGTGGCGGGCGATGTCCTCGTAGAGCTTGACGTGCATGAGCCCGTATTCTTCGAGCGCGTGGAGGGTCCGGGTCTCGGTCTCGCGCGGCTCCAGGAAGCGCAGGGGCTCGGGGATCGGCACCTGGTAGACGATGATCTGGCCGTGGCGCAGCGGCGTCTCGGGGATCCGGTGGCGAGTCTGGATGATGGTCGCCGCGCCGGTGCGGGTCGTGGTGGCGATGCCGGCGATTTTCTGGAAGAAGGCGCGGATCGACACCGCGTTGGTGGTGTCGTCCGCCCCCTGGTCGATCACCTTCAGCACGTCGGCGGGCCCGAGGATCGCGGCCGTCACCTGCACGCCGCCCGTGCCCCAGCCGTAGGGCATCGGCATCTCGCGCGACGCGAAGGGCACCTGGTAGCCCGGGACCGCGATGCCCTTGAGGATGGCGCGGCGGATCATCCGCTTGGTGCCCTCGTCGAGGTAGCCGAAATTATAGGCGGGCGTCGTCGCGGCCATCATGGCGCCTCCTCGGCGGCCTCGGCCCGGCGCGCCTCGGCTTCGGCGCGCAGGCGCCGGACGAGATCGAGCTCGGCCTGGAAATCGACGTAGTGGGGCAGCTTCAGGTGCTCCACGAAGCCCGTCGCCTGGACGTTGTCGCCGTGGGACAGGACGAATTCCTCGTCCTGGGCGGGGGACCGGCGCTCCTCGCCGAACTCGTCCGCCCGCAGCGCCCGGTCGACGAGGCTCATCGCCATGGCCTTGCGCTCGGACTGGCCGAAGACGAGGCCATAGCCGCGGGTGAACCGCGCGGGTTCCTCGGCGCTGCCCTGGAACTGGGCCACCATCTGGCATTCCGTCAGCCGCACCGACCCGATCCGCACCGCGAAGCCGAGATCGGGGATCTCGACCTCGATGTCGACGAGGCCGATCCTCACCTCGCCCACGAAGGGATGGACACGGCCGTAGCCGCGCTGCGTCGAATAGCCGAGCGCCAGGGTGAAGCCCTCGTCGGCCCGTGCCAGGGCCTGGAGGCGGAGATCGCGCCCGGCCGGATAGGCGACGGGGTCGCGGGTGAGGTCGCCGGGGTCGTTCGAGGCTTCGCCGTCCCCCTCGATCAGGCCTTCGCGGTCGAGGATGTCGATGACGCGCGGGCAGTCCTCCTCGGCCGCGGCGGCGCGGCGCTCGGGCGGCGGCACCGGCGCGTCGCCGGCGAGGTCGGGGTCGAGCAGCCGGTGCGTATAGTCGAAGGTCGGCCCCAGGAGCTGCCCGCCCGGCAGGTCCTTGTAGGTCGCCGAGATGCGGCGTTCGACGCGCATGCGCGCCGTGTCGACCGGCGCGGCGTGGCCGAAGCGCGGCAGGGTGGTGCGGTAGGCCCGCAGCAAGAAGATCGCCTCGATCAGGTCGCCGCGTGCCTGCCGCACCGCCAGGGCGGCGAGTCCGGGATCGTAGAGCGAGCCCTCGGCCATGACGCGGTCGACCGCGAGCGAGAGCTGCTCGGTGATCTGCTCCAGCGTCAGCGCCGGCACGGCGCGGTCCCCGCGGCGCCGGTCGGCCAGCAGGCGGTGGGCGTTGGCGATGGCGGACTCGCCGCCCTTGACGGCCACGTACATGGGCTCAGCCCTCCCGTAGGCGCGTCGAGCGCGGCAGCGCGAGCGCCGCCGTGCCGCAGACGAGGATCAGGTCGAAGCCGAGCGGGAACCCCGCCCGGTTGCGGTCCATGGCGGCGCGGAACCCGGCCGGGAGGCCGGCCGGGGCGAAGGGCCGCTCGGTGGCGATGCCCGGGCCGGTCGCCACCAGCGGAGCGCCGCCCGCCAGCGCCGGCACCGGCAGCAGCAGCGTTGCCGACCGGTCCGGGTAATCGGGCGTGCCGCGCGGGAACCGCGTCCATCCCGCCGGGTCGTCGCCCGCCGGCAGGAGCGCGAAGCTCGCCGCTGCGGGATCGGCCGTGATCGGGGCGCCCGTGTGGAAGCGCAGCCAGCGTGCCGCGGCCGAGGCCTCGCCCGCCGCCAGCCAGACCGGCGTGTCGTCGTCCGCCAGCGCCGCCAGGACCGCGGCGGCGGCCGGCCCGAGCGGGTCCGGCGCCGACACGCGGCTGCCGAGGTCGACCGGCAGCGCGGGCTCGGCGAAGGCGGTCATGATGGAGCGGAAGATGGCCTGGGCATCGAAGACCGGATCGCCGAACCCGCCCGTGACCGCCAGCGTCTCCAGGGCCGCCATCAGTCTTCTCCCCGGACCAGCGTGAAGAAGTCGACGCGCGTCGCTTGGGTCTCCTCGGCCCGGTCCTGGGCGGCGGCGGCTTCGGCCGCGAGGCCGGGACCGACGACGATGTCCTCGATGCGCTCACGCCATTCGGCACGCTGCCACAGCGCGTCGAGATGCGCCGCCATGCGGGCCCGGCCGGTCTCGCGGCCCAGCACCAGGGCATGCCCGACCTCGCCGGTGCCGAGCTTCACCGTGGCCCGTGCCACGCTGGCCTCGCCGAGGTTGAACGCGGCGCCGCCGCCGCCGGCCCGGCCGCGCAGCATGACGAGGCCGACCTCTGGCCCGCGCACCGGGAGCGCCGGGGGCGCCGCCGCCGCGATCTCGGCGTAGCGCGCCGCCAGGAGCTCCGCCGGCATCGAGGCCAGCGCTCCCATGGCGCGCCGCCGTGCCGCGGCCGCGGCATCCAGTGCATCGGTCATTGCGCCTTCCTCTGTCTATTTGTCTAGACAACCGGATCTCTTCCGTGCTGTTGTAGCCTCACAACCGTGACCGCATGATGACGGCGGGCCGTCGTCGCCCGTCTGGAGGGACAGGCGCCATGCAGGCGATCGGCGATGGGGTGACGCGCTGGCGCCGCGTGGCGGACGGGATCCGGGCCGCCATCGGCGACGGGTCCATGGCCGATCGGCTGCCGAGCGAGGGGGACCTCGCGGAGCGGTTCGGCGTGAACCGGCACACGGTGCGCCGGGCCATCGCGGCTCTCGAGGCGGAGGGCCTCGTGCGGGCCGAGCGCGGCCGCGGCACCTTCGTCAGCGGCGGCACGCCGCGCCTGGCCTATGCGGTGGGACCGCGGACCCGCTTCACCGAGAACGTCCTGGCCCAGGCGCGGCGCCCGGGCGGGCGGCTGATCAGGGCCGACCGGGTCGCGGCCGGGCCCGAACTCGCCGGCCTGCTCGATTGCGCCCCCGGGGCAGAGCTGCACCGGCTCGAATCCGTCCACGTGGCCGACGGGCTGCCGCTGTCGCTCGGCACCTCCTGGTTCTCGGCCGAGCGTTTCCCGGACCTCGCCGACGCCTTCGCCGAGACGGGTTCGATCACCGAGGCGCTGCGCCGCGCCGGCATCCTCGACTACCGCCGGCACGAGACGCGCATCACGGCCGAGCGCGTGTCGGCGGAGGACGCCGTCCACCTCGCGGCCGCGCCCGACGCGCTGGTGCTGGTGTCCCGCGCGCTCGACGTCGATCTCGCCGGGCGGCCACTCCAGGCCCTGAGGACGCGCTTCCACGCCGAACGGATGGAACTCGTGTTCCGGCACTAGCCCGCGTGGACGGTTCGGGGAGCCACGGAACGACGACCCAGGGCGGCGCGGGCCGGCGTGGGTGCCGGGACGAGCCCGGGCCTGACGGCGGAGAGGGTGGAGGAGATCCGTCGAGGGGGGCACGGCGGATCCGAAGCGCTCTCCGCCCTCCATCTCGTCATGGCCGGGCTTGTCCCGGCCACCCACGCCGCGCCGAGCTGCGCCGGGCCCCGAACGGCCCCGGCCTGGCCCGAGGACCCGCGATGGCGCTGGCCGGCGTGGGTGCCCGGGACAAGGCCGGGCATGACGGTGGAGAGGGTGGAGGAGATCGGTCGATGGAGCGCATGGTGGTGCGACGTTCGTCCCCGCCCTCCATCCCGTCATGGCCGGGCTTGTCCCGGCCACCCACGCCGCGCCGAGCCGCGCCGGGCCCCGAACGGCCCCGGCCCGGCGCGAGGACCCGCGACGGCGCGGGCCGGCGTGGGTGCCCGGGACAAGCCCGGGCATGACGGTGGAGGGGGTGGAGGAGATCGGTCGAAGGGGGCGAGTGAGGGATCCGAAACGATCCCCACCCTCTGTCCCGTCATGCCCGGGCTTGTCCCGGCGACCCACGCCGCACGGAGCCGCGCCGGGCTCCGAACGGCTGCGGCCCGATTTGAGGACCCGCGATGGCGCGGGCCGGCGTGGGTGCCCGGGACAAGCCCGGGCATGACAATGGAGGGGGCGGAGGAGATCGGTCGAGGGCGGACACGAGGGTCCGAAGCGGTCCCCGCCCTCCATCCCGTCATGGCCGGGTTCGTCCCGGCCACCCACGCCGCACCGAGCCGCGCCGAGCGCCGGATGGCCCCGGCCCGGCCCGAGCACCCACGGTGGCGCGGGCCGGCGTGGGTGCCCGGGACAAGCCCGGGCATGACGATGGAGGGGGTGCCGCTGGTGCCCGGGTTCGGTCGGTGGCCTGGACCGTTCCGCCGCCATCGCGAGCGGAGCGAAGCGCTGCCGAGCCCGTCAACGCGCCACGTCCAGCCCCAAGCTTTTCCGCAGCATCTCGTTGGCCCGGCCCTGCCATCCCGAGCCACGGCCCGGCGCACCGTCTGGCCGCCGGGCTCCGCGCGTGCGATAGCGTCCGGCACGCGTCAGGAGGCTTGCCGCATGAGGGACGATCCGCGCAGTCATGGGCTCTGGGAAGCCTCCGCTCCCCCACCTCCCGCGACGGCGCCGCTGGCCGGAGACCTGTCGGCCGACGTCGCGATCGTGGGCGGCGGGTTCACGGGCCTGTCGGCCGCCCTGCACCTCGCCGAGGCGGGCGCCTCCGTCGCGGTGCTCGAAGGCGTCGAGATCGGCTTCGGCGGCTCGGGACGCAACGTCGGCCTCGTCAATGCCGGCCTGTGGGTCATGCCCGAAGCGCTGCCGGAGGCGCTGGGCGAGGTGCATGGCCGGCGCCTGCTCGATCTCCTCGGCCACGCGCCGCAGGTCGTGTTCGACCTCGTGGCGCGCCACCACATCGACTGCGAGGCCGAACAGGTCGGGACGCTGCATTGCGCGGTCGGACCCAAGGGACTCGCCGAGGTCGCCGAACGGGCGCGGCAGTGGCAGGCGCGTGGCGCCCCGGTCGCGCTGCTGGACGCCGACGAGACGGCCCGCCATGTCGGCACCGGCGCCTATGCGGGTGCCCTGCTCGACCGGAGGGCCGGCACGGTCCAGCCGCTCGCCTATGTGCGGGGCCTCGCCACGGCGGCGCTCGCCGCCGGCGCCCGGGTGTTCACCCGCAGCCCCGTGGTGGCGGCGGAGGACGAGGGGAGAGCCTGGCGCCTCCGCACCGCGGCCGGCAGCGTCACCGCCCCGCATGTGATCGTGGCGACCAACGCCTATACGGGCGGCGGCGGTCCGGCCGTCTGGCCGCAGGTGCGCACCGAGATCGTCCACCTGCCCTATTTCAACCTCGCCACGGCACCGCTCGGCGACAACCTGCGGTTCTCGATCCTGCCCGGACGCCAGGGCGCCTGGGACACGCGCGAGGTCCTGAGCTCCTTCCGCTTCGACCGGCGGGGCCGCCTCGATCATCGGCAGCGTCGGAGCGCTCCGCGGCACTGGGCGGCCGGTGCACCGCGACTGGGGCCGCCGGGCGCTGAAGCGCCTGTTTCCCCAGCTCGGCGACGTCGCCTTCGAGCACGAATGGTACGGGCAGATCGGCATGACGGCGGACAGCCTGCCGCGCTTCCACCGCCTCGCCCGCAACACGGTGGGGTTCAGCGGCTACAACGGCCGCGGCATCGCGCCCGGCACGGTCTTCGGCCGCTGCCTCGCCGACCTCGTCCTGGGGCGGATCGACGAGGACGACCTCCCGCTTCCGGCGACCGACCCCGTCCCGGCCCGCCACCGGCGGCTCAAGGAAGCCTGGTACGAGGCGGGCGCCCAGCTGGTCCACGCGACCGCCGCCCGGTTCTGACACCCCTCCGCAGCCCCATCGAGGACCACATCCATGGCCGAACCCTCTCTTTCCGCCGAAGTCGCCGCCATCCTGTCGCGTTTCGGCGTCGACGAGCGCCGCTTCAAGGGCGGCACGCTGGAGGTCCGCTCCCCCATCACGGGCGAGACGATCGCTTCCGTGGCCGAGACGCAGGCCCGCGACGTGCCGGCCGCCCTCGCGCGGGCCGAGACCGCCTTCCTGGCCTGGCGCCAGGTGCCGGCGCCGCGCCGCGGCGAGCTCGTGCGGCTGCTCGGCGAGGAGCTGCGCGCCGGCAAGGAGGCGCTGGGCCGCCTCGTCACGCTCGAGGTCGGCAAGGTCGTCTCCGAGGGCCTCGGCGAGGTCCAGGAGATGATCGACATCTGCGATTTCGCCGTCGGCCTGTCGCGCCAGCTCGGCGGCCTCGTGCTCCCCTCCGAGCGGCCCGACCACAAGCTCACCGAGCAATGGCACCCGGCCGGCGTCGTCGGGATCATCTCGGCCTTCAACTTCCCCGTCGCGGTCTGGTCGTGGAATGCCGCCCTGGCGCTGGTCTGCGGCGACCCCGTGGTGTGGAAGCCGTCCGAAAAGACGCCCCTCACGGCCCTCGCGGTCGACGCCCTGTTCCGCCGCGCCGCCGCCCGGTTCGGGCCCGAGGCGCCCGAGGACCTCGCCACGCTTCTGGTCGGGGGCCGCGACGTCGGCGAAGCGCTGGTCGACGACCCGCGCGTGCCCGTCGTCTCCGCCACCGGCTCGACCCGCATGGGCCGTGCCGTGGGCGAGCGGCTGGCGCGGCGCTTCGCCAAGGCCATCCTGGAGCTCGGCGGCAACAATGCCTCGATCGTCACGCCCTCGGCCGACCTCGACCTGACGCTGCGCGCCGTGGCCTTCGCCGCCATGGGCACGGCCGGCCAGCGCTGCACCACGCTGCGCCGCCTCATCGTGCACGAGAGCGTCTATGACGCGCTGGTGCCGAAGCTCGCCTCCGTCTACCGCGCGATCTCGGTCGGCAGCCCGGTCGCCGGCGACGCGCTCGTCGGGCCGCTGATCGACCGCGCCGCCTTCGACGGCATGCAGGCGGCGCTGGCGGCGGCCCGGGCGTCCGGCGGCACCGTGCACGGCGGCGAACGCGTCGCCATCAACGGCGAGGCCTCGTTCTATGCCCGCCCGGCCCTCGTCGAGATGCCGTCCCAGACCGGGCCGGTGCTGGACGAGACCTTCGCCCCCATCCTCTACGTGCTGCGCTACCGAAACCTCGACGAGGCCATCGCGCTGCAGAACGGCGTTCCCCAGGGCCTGTCGTCGTCGATCTTCGGCAACGACCTGCGCGAGGTCGAGCGGTTCCTGTCGGCGCAGGGCTCGGATTGCGGCATCGCCAACGTCAACATGGGCCCCTCCGGCGCCGAGATCGGCGGCGCCTTCGGGGGCGAGAAGGAGACCGGTGGCGGACGCGAATCGGGGTCGGACGCCTGGAAGGGCTACATGCGGCGCCAGACCAACGCCATCAACTACGGCCGCAGCCTGCCCCTGGCGCAGGGCGTCAGGTTCGACATCGCCTGACGCCGCCGCCTCAGTGCTCGGCGCGCAGGCTCTTGATGAAGCGGCGCGCGACGGCGCGCACCGCCTCGTCGTCCCGCGTGGCGTCGTCCGCCTTGTCCCACAGGTGGCCGAGGCTGCCGTCGAGTTCGTCGAGGAGGCCGGGGTGGCGCTGCGCCACGAAGCGGATCGTGCCGAAGAGGAGATGCTCGATCGCCATCTCGCGGCGGCGGGCATCGGCGATGCGGTCGGTGTCTGAAGCTGGCTCGGTCATGGGCGGACAACGGCGGAGCGCCGCCGTGGTTCACCGGGGCGGGGCGGCGCCATGGTCGCAACCGGCACGATCCGATGGGCGCTGCCAAGGCCGGTCCACGCTGGAGCAGTTCGCCGGAGGAGGCGGGAGCGCTCTAGAACAGGCCCTGGATGGTCCCCGCGGCATCGACGTGGATCCCTTCGGCGGCCGGGCGGCGCGGCAGGCCCGGCATGGTGACGATGTCGCCGCACAGGGCCACCACGAACCCCGCCCCGGCGGACAGGCGAACGTCCCGCACCGGCAGCGTGAAGCCGTCGGGCGCCCCGATCAGCGCGGCATCGGCCGAGAAACTGTAGGGCGTCTTGGCCATGCAGACCGGCAGACGGCCGTGGCCTTCGGCCTCGAACCGCGCCAGCTTGCGGGCCGCCGCCGGCGCCAACGCGACGCCCTCGGCCCGGTAGATCCGGCGGGCGATGGTCTCGATCTTGTCGGCGAGCGGCAGGCCGTCCGGGTAGAGCGGCGCGAAGCGTGCCTCCCCGCGGTCCGCCAGCGCCGCCACGGCGTCGGCGAGCGCGACCGCCCCGGCCCCGCCCTCGGCCCAGTGCCGGCACAGATGGGCGTCGACCCCGAGGTCGGCGCAGCAGGCGAAGACTTCGGCGAGTTCGGCCTCGGTGTCGGCCGTGAAGTGGTTGATCGCCACCACCACCGGCACGCCGAACATCCGCAGGTTCTCGACATGCCGGCGCAGGTTGGCGGCGCCCCGGCGGACGGCCGCCGGATCGGGCGTGCCGAGGTCGGATTTGGCGACGCCCCCGTGCATCTTGAGCGCCCGCACGGTCGCCACCACGACCGCGGCGGCGGGCGAGAGCCCGGCCGAGCGGCACTTGATGTCGAAGAACTTCTCCGCCCCGAGGTCGGCACCGAACCCCGCCTCGGTCACGACGTAGTCGGCGAGCCGCAGCGCGAGCCCGGTCGCCGCGACCGAGTTGCAGCCATGCGCGATATTGGCGAAGGGGCCGCCGTGGACCAGGGCGGGCGAACCGTCGAGCGTCTGGACGAGGTTCGGCCGGAAGGCGTCGCGCAGCAGCGCCGTCATGGCGCCGGTCGCCTTCAGGGCCGCGGCCGTCACGTCCCGGCGGTCGCCGTCCTGGCCCACGACCATGCGGCCGAGGCGGTCGTGAAGGTCGTCGAGCGAGGTCGCGAGGCAGAAGGCCGCCATGGTCTCGGACGCGACGGTGAGGTCGAACCCGTCCTGGCGGACGGCACCGTTGTGGCCGAGCCCCACCACGACGTCCCGCAGGGCCCGGTCGTTCATGTCGAGCGCGCGCCGCCAGGTCACGCGGGACGGATCGAGGCCGAGCGCATTGCCCCAGTAGATGTGGTTGTCGATCATCGCGGCCAGGAGGTTGTTGGCCGCGGTGAGGGCGTGGAAGTCGCCCGTGAGGTGCAGGTTGATCTCGTCCTGCGGCACCACCTGGGCCCGCCCGCCCCCGTTGGCCCCGCCCTTGAGGCCGAAGCAGGGGCCGAGCGAGGGCTCGCGCAGGCAGATGATGCTGCGCCGCCCGGTGAGGTTCAGGGCGTCGCCGAGGCCGATCGTCGTGGTGGTCTTGCCTTCCCCGGCCGGCGTCGGGCTGATGGCGGTGACCAGGATCAGGCGGCCGCGGCGCGGCTGCGGCATCAGGCCCGCATCGTCGACCTTGGCCTTGAAGGGACCGTAGCGATAGAGCGCCGCGGCGGGCAGCCCGGCGCGCGCGCCGACCGCCTCGATGGGTTCGAGCACGGCGGCCCGGGCGATCTCGGCGTCGCTCGGCACGGGTCAGGTCTCCGTCGCGGTCATCGGGACACGCCCACCTTGGTCCCGTTCCGCATCGTCTCCATCCTTCGCGATTGCCCGACACCCGACAGGTAGCCCAAGCGGCGCCGCCGTGCCAACCGCCGCGGGCCGGGCCAGGCCGGGGCCCGGTGCGGCGCGGCGTGGGTGGCCGGGACAGGCCCGGCCTCCGGCCCGGATCCCTCAGCGTCTCTCTACGGCGTCGGTGCTCAGCGCCTGCAGGGGGCGGCCGCGCGGGATCCAGTCCCGCAGGACCGGCAAGGTCTGCAGGCGCTCGACCTCGGGGTGGCGTGCCAGGATGTCGCGGAGCCGCTCGATCTCGTGGTTCGACGTGGCGCCGACCATCACCACCATGTCGAGGTCGCCGGCGATCGACCAGCACCCGAGCAGTTCCGGCCACGTCGCGATCGACCCGTGGACGAGCCTGCAGACCGGCCGCTTCAGACGGAGCATGAAGAACGCGCAGGCGGCGTCGGTGTCGACCTGCTGTGGATCGTCGACCTCCACCGTGAACCGCCTGATGACGCCGCGCTCGCGCATGATGTCGATGCGGTCCTTCACGGTCTGGCGGGACAGTCCGAGCACCGCCGCCATCTCGGACACGCTGCGCCGGGCGTCCTGCTTCAGCAGGTCCAGGATCCGCCGGTCGTGCGGGCCGGGCCGGACGGCTCCTGCGGCGGCCCCTCGCCTGTCCTCCACATCGGCCTCCATGACGGTCCCACACACCTGCAGTCTGTCAGTGTCCCGACAATTCGGAGGGGTGCAATCGTCGATTTGGAATGGTCCCCTCGTCGTGTCGTCGAAGACCGACACGCCTTCGGACGGAACGTGGACCGCTGCAGGGTCGCCTCGGCGTCCGGCCGGCGGACCTGGCCCGTCCGCTTGACCGTCTTCGACGCCGTGGCCCTTCGCCTGGGGCGTCACTCGAGGTCGACATGGTCGAACGTTTGTCCAAGCCGCTCGGCGTCGTCCGGGGCACGGCGCTGCTCCTCAACATCGTGATCGGAGCGGGTCTCCTCACGCTGCCGGGCCTCGCCGTCGAACGCGCGGGGCGCCAGGCGGTCCTGGCCTGGCTGCTCTGCGGCGCGGCGGCCCTGCCGCTGCTGGTGGTCTTCGTGGTCCTGGGCAGCCGTTACCCGGACGCCGGCGGGATCGTCAGCTATGCGCGTCGCGGGTTCGGCGCATTGGGAGCCCGGACCGCATCCCTCCTGTTCCTGGGAGCGGTGGTCTTCGGCCTGCCGTCGATCGCGCTGTCGGGTGGCTATTACCTGTCGGCGGCCTTCGGCGGATCGCCGACCCTCCTGGCGCTCGGATTGCTGCTCGCCGCCGCCCTGCCGCATCTGCTGCCGGGAGAGGGCGCCGCCCGCGCCATGGCCTGGATCGCCTCGACGGTGCTCGCCGCCGTGCTGGTCTTCCTGTGCATCGGCCTCGTCGGCATGGGCCCGGGCGCCGATGCCGCGCCGGCCGATACCGGCGTCCGTCTCTCGGCCATCGTGGCGCCGTTCACGATGCTGTTCTTCGCCTTCACGGGGTGGGAGGTCGGGGCCGGGATCGCGGAAGAGTTCCGCGACCCCGAGCGGGACTTCCCGAAGGCGATGCTGCTGTCCTACGCCATCGCCTGCGCGCTCTACGTCGCCGTCGCGTTCGTCACCATGCGGACCGACCTGCACGGCCACTACGCGACGCCGTTCGTCGAGATCGTACGACCGCTGCTGGGCGGCGCTGGCGGGAGCCTCGTGGCGATCACGGCCGCGCTGATCGTCTTCGCCAACCTGTCCGGCGCGGTGTGGGGCGTGTCCCGCCTCGTCTACAGCACGGCGCGCGACGGAGGCCTGCCGGCCGGCCTGGCGGCCATGCGGGCGGGGCGTCCGTTGCGCGCGGTGGCGGCGACCGTGGCGGTGCTGACCGGCGTGCTGGGTGCCGCGGGCGCCGGTGCCTTCAGCCTCCCCGCCATGCTGGCGCTGGCCGGGCAGAACCTGCTCATCCTGTCCGGCATGGCGGCGGGCGTGCTCGCGGTTCTGGCCAGGACCTGGCGGGACCGCACGCTGGGAATCGCGGTCCTGCTCATCGTGGGCGCCCTGCTGGCGCTGCAGGGCGCGCGGCTGGCCTATCCGGTCGCGCTCTTCGGCGCCGCGGCGGCGATGGAAGCGAGACGCTTCGCCGGGAGCCGCCGCGACACGGCCGACACCGAAGCATGAGGGTTCCAGCGGGCCGGCCGGCCATGCCGGCAGCCGCGCGTCACTCCGCCGCCCGCAGGCCCGCCATCCGCCGCCCGTCCAGGGTGGCGGCCGGGATGGGGTCCTGGATGAGGAACCAGTAGCCGAGGGCGGCCACGAGGGCCACGATGGCGCCGGTGATGAAGGCCAGCGAGAAGTGGCCCGTGCCGCTGACGATGAAGCCCGTCACCGTCGGGGCGAGCGCGCCCCCGATGTAGCCTCCGAAGTTCTGCATGGCGCCGAGCGAGGCCGTGCAATTGGCCGGAGCCGCCACGGAGGCCATCGCCCAGGCGGACGACGAGCAGAGATAGACCAGGAACAGCGAGGCCGAGATGCAGGCGATGGCGAGCGCGTCGCTCGGCGTCAAGGCCGCCACCACCGTGCAGGCCGCCGTCGCCACCAGCGCCGTCGCCATGGGGATCTTGCGGCTGCGGATCGGGTCGACGCCGCGCCGCACCAGGATGTCGACGATGCGGCCCCCGAGGATGCCGCCCGCCACGCCGAACGCGAAGGGGATCGAGCCGATGATGCCGGTCTTCTGCAGCGTGAAGTGGCGCTCGATCTCGAGGTAGCTCGGCAGCCAGGCCGTGTAGAGCCAGGTCATGTAGATGCAGCCGAAATAGCCCATGATCATGCCCCAGGTGGTCCGGAAGGCGAAGAGCCGCTTCCAGTCCGCCCAGGTGACGCGCGCGGCGGCGCCCGGCGCGTCGCCTTCCGCGAGATAGGCCCGCTCCTCGGCCGTGAGACCGACCTCGGACGGGTTGCGGAACACCAGGAACACGATGGCGGCGAGCGCCAGTCCCGCCAGCCCCATGGCGACGAACATGGCTCGCCAGCCGAAGCTCACCATGAGGAAGGTCAGCAGCGGCAGGGCCACGAAGGTGCCGAGCGAGGAGGCGCAGTTCCAGATCCCCGTGGCGGTGCCGCGCTGGCGGATGTTGAACCAGTCGCGCGAGACGCGTGCGCAGGTCGGGAAGTGCGGCGCTTCGCCGGCGCCGAGCACGATCCGGGCGCCGACGAACTGCCAGAACGACGTCACGGCGCCGCCCAGCATCTGCCCCAGCGACCAGCACCCGAGCCCGATCGTCAGCATCAGCCGCGGCCCGAGGCGGTCGGCCAGGGCGCCGGCGGGCAGCTGCGCGAAGGCATAGGCCCACAGGAAGGCCGAGAGCAGCAGGCCCATGTCGGAGATGCTGAGCCCGAGGTCCTGGCGGATCAGCGGGTTGGCGACCGCCAGGGTGGCGCGGTCGACGTAGTTGACGACGCCGGCGGTGACCAGGAGGGCGAGCGAGACGGTCTGGATGCGCCTGACGCGCGGCGAGGCCTGGGCCTGCATGCTGGGGCTCCTCCCTGAAGGCGGGCCCGGTCGGGCTTACGCCGGATCCCGCCGGCCGTTCCGGCCCTGGCGGTTTCGCGCCATTGTGCACGGTATCGGCGGCGAAGGAAGCCGGTCCTGCCCCAGGGGCGGGATTGCGCGGCCCGGCGGCGTCGGGCATTGCGGGCCTCCTCACGGCCGCGCGGAGGTGTCCCGTCATGATCCTGGGTTTCGCGATCCTGCTGGTGTGCCAGCTCGCCGGGGAGATCCTGTCCCGCGGGCTCGCGCTGCCGGTCCCCGGCCCGGTGCTGGGCCTCGTCTTCCTGGTGATCGGCCTCGGCGTCTGGGGCCGGCGGCGGACCGACGACGAGGTTCGGGACAGCCCGGTGGCACGCGTGGGCGACGGGCTGCTGGCCAACCTCGGCCTGCTGTTCGTGCCGGCGGGCGTCGGCGTCGTCCAGTACGGCGGCCTGCTGCGGAGCCAGGCGATGCCGCTCGCGCTGGCGCTCGTCGGCTCGACGGCCCTGACGCTGGTGGCGACCGTGCTGGTCTTCGTGGGCGTGTCCCGGCTGCTCGGGCGCGGCCCCGCCGACGAGGCGGCGCCGGGCGAAGGGGACCTGCCGTGACGGTCTTCGGCCTGTGGGTCTACCTGTCGACGGCGCCGCTCTTCTGGCTCACCGTCACGCTGCTCGCCTGGCTCGCCGCGGACGCGCTGGCCAGGGCCTCGGGCCGCCACCCCACCGTCAACGCCGTGCTGATCGCGGCCGTGATCGTGGGCACGCTGCTGCTCGTATCCGGGACCGACTACCGCACCTATTTCGACGGCGCCCAGTTCATCCACTTCCTGCTCGGCCCCGCCACGGTGGCGCTGGGCATCCCGCTCTACCGCAACCGCGCGCTGGTGCGCCGCAACCTCCTCCCCATGGTGGCGTCGCTGGCGGCCGGCTCGGTCGTGTCGATCGCGTCGGCGGTCGGCATCGCGGCGGCGCTCGGGGCGCCGCGCGACGTGCTGGCCTCGCTGGCGCCGAAATCCGTGACCACGCCGGTCGCCATGGCGGTGTCGGAGCGGCTCGGCGGCCAGCCCTCGCTGACGGCGGCGCTCGTCATCCTCACGGGCATCCTCGGCGCCGTGATGGTGACGCCGCTGATGAACGCCATGGGGATGCGGGACTTCGCGGCCCGCGGCTTCGCGGCCGGCCTCGCCGCCCACGGCATCGGCACGGCCCGCGCCTTCGCGGTCGACACCGTGGCGGGCACCTTCGCCGGCATCGCGCTCGGGCTGAACGCGCTGGTCACGGCCGTGCTGGCGCCGCTGATCCTCGGCCTGTTCTGAGGGCGCGGCGGGAAGCCCGCGCTCGTTAAGGGTTCATTGCCGGGACCGGGCGCAGGGTGCGGATCCGCGCGTGCCGGCCCCGGGGCGCCGCGATGCGCCATCCGCCGGGAGAACGCCCGATGAGCTGCCAGCCCGTTGCCGCGGCCCGTCCCGACCGCGCGCCGCCGTGCGCCGGCCCTTCGACGGTGGAGGCGCCGATCCCCGGGCGCGTCACGCGGGCCGCCGCATCGCTGGTCCTCCTCGCCACGATCGTGATGGCGAGCCTCGACGCCATGCAGGCCGTGGGCACCGATCCCGGGCGCCCCGGCATCGTGGATTTCCACGCCTTCCACCTCGTCGGCCGCATGGTGTGGGACGGCGGCTTCGTCCGGAGCTACGACACCCGCCTCCTGCGGGAGTTGGAACACGCCATGAGCGGCGGCCAATCCGGCTTCCTGCCGTTCGTCTACCCGCCGCTCTACGGGCTGGTGATGGCGCCCTTGGCGCTGCTGCCCGTCGGGCCGGCCTTCCTGCTCTTCGTGGCCGGCACCTCTGCGTTCTATCTCGGCGTGCTGCGATGGCTCGCCGGCCCGTGGTTCTGGTCCTGCGTTCTGGCGACCGGCCCGGTGGTGCTGATCGACGTGTGCATGGGGCAGAACGGGCTGCTGACCGCCGGCCTCGCGGGGCTCGCGGCGGGACTGACCCTGCGGCGCCGCAGCGGCTGGGCCGGGCTCGCCGCGGGGGCGCTGGCCTTCAAGCCGCAGAGCGCCACGATGCTGCCGCTGCTCTTCCTCCTGCGGCGGGACTGGCGCGCGGCCGCAGGGGCGGCGGGGTCGGCCGTGCTGCTGACCGGCCTGTCGGTCGCCGTGCTGGGGCGCGACACGGTCCCGGGTTTCCTCGCCGGCACCGCCTTCGTGGCGGACTTCATGGCGGCCGGCAGCTTCCCGTTCCACCGCATGACGTCCATCTACGCCTGCGCGCTGAGCCTGGGCGCGCCGGCACGGCTCGCGCTGGCGCTCCACGGTGCGGTCGCCCTCCTGGTCCTCGCCGCCGCCGCCGCGACCGCGTATCGACTGGGCCGAGACCCGTCGCCTGCGGCCGCGCCGGAACCCGGCGCCGCCGCCGGCGTGATGCTGATGGCCACCGCCTTCGTCAGCCCCTATTTCTTCGACTACGACCTGCCGGTCGTCGGCATGGGGCTCGCCCTGGCCCTGCCCGGCCTGGCGCGGCGCCTCCCGCCGCGGCGCCTCGCGGGCCTGCTCGTGGGCGTGGGCATCGCGGGGTCGGTGGGGTTCGGCGCGATCCTGCTGATGGCGATCGAGCCGCGGGCGCGGTTCTCGCTCGGGGGGCCGGTGCTGCTCGCCTGTTTCGGCGTCATGCTGGCCGCCCTGCGCCGCCAGGCCCGCCCTCAGCCCGGCACGAAGAGCCGGGACGCCGCCGCCGCGGCGAGGAGCAGCGCCACGGAGATCAGCGCGGCCTGATGCAGGCCGCCGACGATGTCGGGACCCGCGAGCGTGCCGAAGACCGCGACGCCCATGGCGCCCCCGGCCTGGCGGGCGGCGTTCGAGACCGCCGAGGCCACGCCGGACCGCCCGCGCTCGACGCTGCCGAGCATCGCGCCGATCATGGCGGGGATGCCGGTGCCCATGCCGCCCGGCATGAGGATGAAGGCCGGCAGGGCCAGACCATAGGGGCTGCCGGCGCCGAGCAGCAGCAGGAGGGCGAAGCCGAGCGCGTCGACCACGAAGCCCCCCACCATGCAGGCCCGCACGCCGAGCCACCCGACCAGCCGGGCATTGACGAGGTTGACGGCCACGAAGGTCGCCATGAGCGGCAGGTAGGCGAAGCCGGTCGCGGTGCCGCTGAAGCCCCGCACGCGCTGGAAATAGAGGCTGAGCACGAAGATCATGCCGTAGAACGTGAAGTTCGCCACCATGCCGTAGACAAGCGCGGTCGAGAACGTACCCGAGCGGAACAGTTCCAGCGGCAGCAGCGGCGCACGCGACCGCGCCTCGACCACGACGAAGAGCGGAGCCGCCACGAGCGCCAGCGCGAAGAGCATGAGCACGACGGGATGGGCGAAGCCGAGCGGATGCGCCTCGATGACGGCGCCCGTCAGGCCGCCGAGGGCCAGGATGGCGAGCACCTGTCCCAGCGGATCGAAACCCCGGCCCGGCGCCCCGCGCGGCGTCTCGGGCGCCCGGAGGGCGAGGAGCACCGCGCCGAGGCAGACCGGCAGGTTGACGAGGAAGATCAGCCGCCAGCTCCCCGCCGCCAGCAGCAGGCCGCCCAGCACCGGGCCGGCCGCGAGGCCGATGCTGCCCGAGGCCGTCCAGAGCCCGACGGCCCTGGCGCGCAGCGGGATGTCGTGCTGGGTCGCGTGGTTGATGAGCGAGAGCGAGCACGGCAGCATCACGGCCGCGCCGACGCCCTGCAGGGCCCGGGCCGCCACCAGGGTGACGACGTCGGGCGCGAGGCCGCAGAGCGCGGACGCGAGGGCGAAGAGGCCGAGGCCGGCGAGGTAGACGCGGCGCGCCCCGAACCGGTCGCCCAGGAAGCCGCCGATGAGCAGCATCACGGCGAAGACCAGCGCATAGCCGTCCACGATCCACTGCAGGCCCGCGATGCCGGCCCCGAGGTCGGCGCCGAGCCGCGGCAGGGCGACGTTGACCACCGTCACGTCGAGCTGGACGAGCGCGAAACCGAGGCTCGCGGCGGCCTGGGTCCAGTCCGCGCTCCGGTCCGGCCGCGCCGCGGATGTCGTGATGGCCAAGCGCGTCCTCTCCACCCCGGGCGCGCGGAAGGCTGCTCGGTGCTGGGCCGAGACCTTACACCGGGCGCCCGCGCGGTGAACCGCCTCCGCCGCGATGGCGCGCATGCCCGCCGCGCATGAGGGCGGGCCCGAAGCCCAGCCCTGCGGTGGAAAGGGGTCGACGCGGCGCCCCGGCTCGGCTAGCCCTGCCGCTCGATGGCGCCGCCCTGGAGGCGCGCGGCCCGGACCACGAGAGACCCCATGATTCCGCGCTTTTCCCTGTCCAAGGACAAGGTCCGCGTCCTCCTCCTCGAGGGCATCAGCCAGACGGCCGTCGACCTGTTCAACCAGGCGGGATACGCCAACGTCGAGCGGCTCAAGACGGCGCTCGACGGCGCGGCGCTGGTCGAGGCGCTGCAGGGCACCCACATCCTCGGCATCCGCTCCCGCACCCAGATGACGCGCGAGATGATCACGGCGGCCGACCGGCTGATGGCGGTCGGCTGCTTCAGCGTCGGCACCAACCAGATCGAGCTCGACGCCGCCCGCGACCTCGGCATCCCGGTCTTCAACGCGCCGTTCTCCAACACCCGCTCGGTCGCCGAACTCGTCATCGGCGAGATCGTGATGCTGCTGCGCCGCATCTTCCCGCGGTCGGTCGCCGCCCATGAGGGCGGCTGGGACAAGTCGGCGACCTTCAGCCACGAGGTCCGCGGCAAGGTGCTGGGCATCGTGGGCTACGGCAACATCGGCTCGCAGCTGTCGAACCTCGCCGAAGCCATGGGCATGCGGGTGATCTTCTTCGACACGTCCGACAAGCTGCGGCACGGCAACACCGACCCGGTCGGCAGCCTGAAGGAGCTGCTGGCGCAGAGCGACGTGGTCAGCCTGCACGTCCCCGAGACGCCCGCCACCCACGGCATGATCGGCGAGGCCGAGATCCGCGCCATGAAGCGCGGCGCCCACCTCATCAACAACAGCCGCGGCACCGTGGTGGACCTCGACGCGCTGGCCCGTGCGCTGCGGGACGGTCACCTGCACGGCGCGGCGGTGGACGTGTTCCCGCACGAGCCGGGCTCGAACACCGAGCGGTTCGCCTCCCCGCTGCAGGGGCTCGACAACGTCATCCTGACCCCGCATGTGGGCGGCTCGACGCTGGAAGCGCAGGAGCGCATCGGCAGCGAGGTCGCCCGCAAGCTCGTCGAATATTCCGACGTGGGCTCGACCGCGGGCGCCGTGAACTTTCCTCAGGTGCAGCTGCCCCCGCGCCCCAACGGCACGCGCTTCATCCACGTGCACCAGAACCTGCCGGGCATGCTGCGCAAGATCAACGAAGTGTTCTCCTCGCGCGACATCAACATCACGGCGCAGTTCCTGCAGACGGACGGCGAGGTGGGCTACGTGGTGGTCGAGGCCGTCGACCTCGGCGACCGCGCGGAGGCGATGCTGGACGAGCTCCGCGGCATCGACGGCACGATGCGGGCGCGCCTGGTCTACTGAGCGAGGCTGGTCCCCGCCGTGGCCCTGGCGCGCCCGGCCGTGCTCGAAGGCTATCGGCGTCACTGGACGGGCGTCGTGGGGCTCGGACCGGCGCTCCTCGGCAAAAAACGCACGGCCGCCTCGCCCCCTCCGGCGACACCACCTTCACCTCACGATTGAGGTGGATGAGGAAATCGTTAGTCAACGCCCGGCCGGGATGGTAGGGCCGAGCCCGAGCTAGTGCCGCAGCGGCGCCGGCCCAGGAGCCATCGGTCCCTCATGCGATCAGCCCTCCGCCCCCTGGCCCTGTGCGGTCTCCTCGCCCTCGCGGCGGCTCCCGCCCTGGCCCAGCAAACGCCGGACGACCGGCCCCGGCGCGATCGCGCCGACCGCCCGCCGCAGCCGGCCGACAAGCCGCGCCCGCCCGCACCCGATGCCGTGACCCAGCAGGTCATCGACCTGCCCGGCCGAAGCCTGCACTTCAGCGCGACGGCCGGCTTCGTGCGGATCCTGTCGGACGACGGCACGCCCGAAGCCGATATCGGCACGACCGCCTACACGCTCGAGGGTGCCGACCCGGCGACGCGGCCCGTCACCTTCGTGCTCAACGGCGGCCCGGGCAACGCTTCGGCCTGGCTGCAGATGGGCGCCGTGGGGCCCTGGCGCGTGCCGATGGTGCCGGGAGCCTCCTCGCCCGCGCTCCCCCTGCCCAACGCCGATACCTGGCTCGACTTCACGGACCTCGTCTTCATCGATCCCGTCGGCACCGGCTACAGCAGCTTCGTGCCGCCGAACGCGGATGAAGCGAAGAAGCGGCTCTGGTCGGTCGGCGGCGACATCGATGCGCTGAGTCAGGCGATCCGCCGCTGGCTCGACAGATCCGGCCGCCTCACCTCGACCAAATACCTGCTTGGCGAAAGCTACGGCGGCTTCCGCGCGCCGCGGCTGGCGAGGCGCCTCGCCGATCACGACGGCGTCGGGCTGCGCGGCCTCGTGATGCTCTCGCCCGTGCTCGACTTCGGCAACCATTCGGGCGCGCTCGACCTGCTCGGGTTGGCGCAGCGCCTGCCCTCGATGGCGGCGACGGTCCGCGCCGAGCGCGGCGAAGCCTTTGCCCGTGCCGACCTCACCGACGTCGAGACTTATGCGAACGGCGCCTTCCTGACGGACGTGCTGCGCGGGGTCGCCGATCCTGTCGCGGTCGAGCGCGTCGTCGACCGCGTCGCCGCCATCACCGGGCTCGACCCCGCCGTGGTACGCCGCCACCGCGGCCTCGTCAGCGGCAGCCTGTTCGAGCACGAGCACGACCGCGCGACAGGGCGGATCGACAGCGCCTACGATGCCACGATCTCGCTTCCGGACGCGTTCCCCGAGAGCCCCGATCGGGGACAGCCCGATCCGAGCCTCGGCAACCTGGAGGCGCCCATGACCGGCGGCATGATGTGGGTCTACGACCGGCTGCACTGGCATCCCGAGGGGCAGGTCTACCGGCTCTACGCGCCTGAGGCGGGGCGAAGTTGGGACTTCGGCCGCGGGCGCGGCGAGCCCGAGTCGCTCGACGCCCTGCGCCTCGCCCTGGCCGGCGACCCGGCCCTGCATGTCCTCATCGGCCACGGCCTGTTCGACCTCGTGACGCCCTTCGAGGGCACGCAGGTCCTGCTGAACCAGATTCCGCCGGCGGCGGGCGGCGACCGCGTCCGGCTCGTCACGCTCCCGGGCGGCCACATGTTCTACAGCCGGGACGAATCCCGTGCCGCCTTCCGGGCCGAGGCCGCCAAGCTGATCGGCGCTGCCTCGCCCTGAGATCCGGAGGGGACGGGCGGCCCTCTCAGCTCCGCGGCGTGCCGCCCTCGGTCGGCTGGTCGGTGCGGACCTCCGAGCCGTCCTGGCTCCAGCGCGTATGGAACGAGCCTTCGGCGTCGAGGCGCCGATAGGTGTGGGCGCCGAAATAGTCGCGCAGGCCCTGCAGGAGGTTGGCGGGGCCGCGGGCGCGGCGCAGGCCGTCGTAATAGGACAGCGACGACGAGAAGGCCGGGATCGCGACCCCGTGCTGGACCGCCAGCCCCACGACCTTGCGCCAGGCCGGCTCCGCCTTGAGCACGGCGTCGCGGAAATAATCTTCCAGCACGAGGTTGGGGATCTCCCGCTTGGCCTGGTAGGCATCGCGGATGCGGTTCAGGAACCGGGCCCGGATGATGCAGCCGCCGCGCCAGATCGTGGCGACCTCGCCGAGCTTGAGGTCCCAACCATAATCCTTCGAGGCCGCCGTCATCTGCTCGAAACCCTGTGCATAGGCGACGATCTTCGAAGCATAGAGCGCGTCCCGCACGGCATCGATGTCGGTCTGGCTCGGCTTCAGGCCCGCCGGCGCCCGGAAGGGCAGGATCTTCTCGGCCTCGCCGCGCAGCTTGCGGCGTCCCGAGAGCGCGCGGGCGAAGACCGCTTCCGTGATGCCGGTCAGCGGCACGCCGAGGTCGAGGGCGTTGGCGGCGGTCCAGCGGCCCGTGCCCTTCTGCTCGGCCTCGTCGACGATGCTGTCGACGAGCGCGCCGCCGGTCTTGGCGTCCCGCTTCTTCAAGACCTCGGTCGTGATGTCGATGAGGTAGCTGTCGAGATCGCTGGACTTCCAGCTCTCGAAGATGTCGGCGATCGCGGCAGCGTCGAGGCCATAGACCGTCCTGAACAGGTCGTAGGCCTCGGTGATGAGCTGCATGTCGGCGTATTCGATGCCGTTGTGCACCATCTTGACGTAGTGGCCGGCGCCGCCGATGCCGATGTAGGTGGCACAGGGCGTGCCGTCGACCTGGGCCGCCATCTTGGTCACCATCGGGGCGATGCGGTCGTAGGCCTCGCGCTCGCCCCCCGGCATCATGCTGGGCCCGAGCAACGCGCCCTCCTCGCCGCCCGACACGCCCATGCCGATGAAGCGCAGGCCCTTCTCCTTCAGCGCGCGATAGCGGCGGTCGCTGTCCGAGAACAGGGAATTGCCGCCGTCGATGACGATGTCGCCCGCCTCGAGATGGGGCACGAGCTCGGCGATGACGTCGTCGACGGGCTTGCCGGCCTTGACCATGATGATCATCGCCCGCGGCCGTGCGAGCGAGGCCACGAAGCCCGCGATGTCCTTGGACGGCGTGAAGCGGCCCTCGTGGCCGAACTCCGCCACCAGCGCGTCGGTGCGGCCGCCGTGGCGGTTGTAGAGCGCGACGCCGAAGCCCTTGCGGGCGGCGTTTCGGGCGAGGTTGGCGCCCATGACGGCAAGGCCGATGACGCCGATGTCGCAGAGTTCAGTCACGGTTGCGTACTCCTTCGGGCCGGGCGGGACAGGGTCCGCCCCGGCCGGCCGACGATCGGCGGCGATCATCAGTGCAAGCATCCTGGCGCGCAAGCCGTTCCGGCCGCCGCCGGCACGGTCCCGGCGGAACGGCGGGGCGGGAGCCGCGTTCGAGTAGCATCGGGCATCACCGCGACGGACCTCGACTACCCATGATCATGATCCTCATCTGCTTCATCGCGCCCTGGCTGGCGATGTTCCTGCGCGGCCATGTCGTGCAAGGCATCCTGTGCATCGTGCTGCACCTCACCGTCATCGGCTGGGTGCCGGCGACCATCTGGGCCCTCATCGTGTGCCGCCAGGAAAGAGCCGTCTGACGCCGTGCCGCGTCCGGCCCCATGCGGGACGTGGCCGCATGCTTCGACGGCCGGTCGCATCTCATCCGTGCATGTGCAAAGCTTTAAACATATTTTTCTATGGTGAGCTGCGTCTGAAGGCCGGCTTGAACAGGCCGGCCGGATTGGAGCGAGCCCTGCGATGTCGACCTGCCCTATGATGCCGCGCGTATCGCCCGGGGACAGTCTCGAACCCCTGTCGTTCGAGCGCATGTTCGAGGCCCTGCCGGTCGGCGCCATGACATGCGACCTCACGACATTCACGATCGACTACGCCAACCGCAAATCCATCGAACTCCTGCATTCGATCAGCGACTCGCTCGGGGTCGATCCCGACGCCATCATCGGCACGTCGATCGACGTCTTCCACCAGGTCCCGCTGCACCAGCGCACGCTGTTGTCGGACCCGGCCCGGCTGCCGCACAAGACGCGCATCCGGTTCGGCAAGGAATGGCTCGACCTCCACATCCACGCCCTGCCCGACTCGCGGGGCCGCATGACGCGGGCGCTGCTGGTGTGGGCCGTCGCCACGGCGGAGGTCGCCAAGGAGCAGGAGGAGTACCGGCTGCTCCGCATGATCGACGACATGCCCGTCGCCGTCATGACGGTCGACCCGACGAGCTTCGCCATCACCTACATGAACGAGACCTCCAAGACGACGCTGGGGCAGATCGAGGACCTGCTGCCGCTCAAGGCCGCCAACCTGTTGGGCGCCTCGATCGACGTGTTCCACCGCCACCCCGCCCACCAGCGCAGCCTGCTCTCCGACCCGAACAACCTGCCCCACCACGCGCAGATCAAGCTCGGTCCCGAGGTCCTGGACCTCCAGGTCTCGGCCGTGACCGGAACCGACGGCGCCTATATCGGACCGATGCTGACGTGGTCGGTCATCACCAAGCAGGTCGCCGCCGAGGCCCGCATCCGCCAACTCGCTCATTTCGATACGCTGACCGGGCTGGCCAACCGCAGCACCTTCCGGGAAAGCCTCGAGGCCCGGCTGAACAAGCCGACGCCGTCGGTCGCCCTGCTGTTGATCGACCTCGACGGCTTCAAGCTCATCAACGACGCCAACGGACACCTCGTGGGTGACGCGCTGCTCAAACGCGTCGCCGACCGGCTGCGCCTCCGTTGCAACCGGCCGGACGTGCTGGTGGCCCGGCTGGGCGGCGACGAATTCGTCATCTCGGTCGAGAACTGTTCGGAAGAGGAAGCGAGCAGTCTCGCCGGGGACCTCGTCGAGTCCCTCGTGGCCCCCTACACCATCGAGGACGAGCGGCGCCTGCAGATCGGCGCCTCGATCGGGGTCGCGTTCTCGCCCCTGCACGGCGCCGATTGCGAGACGCTGCTGTCGCGCGCCGACATGGCGCTCTACGCCGCCAAGGCCGCGGGCAAGAAGACCTTCAGGGTCTTCACCCCGGCGCTCGAGACCCGCATGCACGAACGGGTCACGCTCGAACGCAAGCTGCACACCGCCCTGGAGGACCGGGACGGGCTCTTCGTCTTCTATCAGCCGATCGTCAGTCTCGACGACGGCCGCGTCACGGCCCGCGAGGGCCTGATACGCTGGTACCACCCGCGGCGAGGCTGGATCCCGCCGGGCGAGTTCATCCCCGTCGCCGAGGAGAGCGGCCTCATCGAGGAGATCGGCGCCTTCGTGCTGGACCGCGCCTGCCACGACGCCGCGACCTGGACCGACGGGGCCCGGGTGGCCGTCAACGTGTCGCCGCGCCAGCTCGGCAACGGCACGCTGGCCCCCACGGTGCTGAGCGCGCTTCTGTCGAGCGGCCTGTCGCCCGACCGGCTCGAAATCGAGGTCACCGAATCCGCCCTGCTCTACGACGAGCTCGACGCTTTGGCCGACCTGCGCCGGATCCGCGACATGGGCGTGCGGGTGGCGCTCGACGATTTCGGCACCGGTTTCTCGTCGCTGGCCCACCTGCGCGTGTTCCCGTTCGACAAGATCAAGATCGACGGCTCCTTCGTGCGCGACGCCGTCACGCGGCCCGAATGCGCCGCCATCGTGGGCGTGGTGGCCGACCTCGGCCGCCGGCTGGGTGTCACCACGGTCGCGGAAGGCGTCGAGACCCAGGCCCACCTCGACCGCGTGAGAGCCGAGGGCTGCACGGAGGTCCAGGGCTACCTCTTCGGCCGCCCCGTTCCCCGCCTGGAGGATGCCGCGCGCGTGGCCGAGCTCGACCTCAAGCCCCGCGGCACCCTCTCGGACCTGGCGGCCTGAGCGGCGGGCGGCGCTGCGCCCATCGCGCTCGCCGTTTCGCCTTGGTGCTTCCCCCGCGCCGCGATCTACGCCAATCTCGCCGGCAATAGTCCCGGGAGGATGGATGGCGGGCGACAGCTTGACGGCGGACCTGCGCGGCCGTGTCGCCCTCGTGACGGGCGCCTCGGGCGGGCTCGGCGCGCATTTCGCGCAGGTGCTGGCCGGGGCCGGCGCGAGCGTGGCGGTGGCGGCCCGGCGCCTCGACGCCTGCGGCGCCGTCTGCGACGCGATCGCGTCGCGGGGCGGCACGGCGCTGGCGCTGGCGCTCGACGTCACCGATGCCGCCGCGGTGCGGGACGCCGCCGGAGCGGTGGCGGAGCGCTTCGGCCGGCTCGACATCCTGGTGAACAACGCCGGGATCGCCACCACGGCCCCGGCCCTCGACCTCGCCGAGGCGGAGTGGGATGCGGTGGTGGACACCAATCTCAAGGGCGCCTTCCTGGTGGCCCAGGGTGCCGCCGCGCTGATGAAGGGCGCGGGCGGGGGCAGCATCGTCAACGTCGCCTCGATCCTCGGCCTGCGCGTCGCCGGTGGGGTCGCCGCCTATGCGGCCTCGAAGGCCGGCCTCCTGCAGCTCACGAAGGCTCTGGCGCTCGAATGGGCGCGGCACGGCGTGCGCGTCAACGCGCTCTGCCCGGGCTATATCGAGACCGACATCAACCGCGCCTTCTTCCGCTCGGAGGCCGGTGCCGCGATGCTGAAGCGCGTGCCCCAGCGGCGGCTCGGCCAGCCGCAGGACCTCGACGGCGCGCTGCTGCTTCTGTGCTCGGACGCGTCGCGCTACATGACGGGTGCCGAGATCGCGGTCGACGGCGGTCACCTCGTCTCGTCCCTCTGAGGAGCGCGCCATGGACTTCACGATCTCCCCGGAGCTCGACCGGCTGCGGGGCCGCATCGCGGATTTCGTCGCCGAGCGCCTGCTGCCGCTCGAGGCGGACCCCGCCTCCTTCGACGCGCACGAGAACATCGACCTCGCCCTGCTTGAGCGTCTGCGCGCCGAGGCCCGCGCCCAAGGCCTCTGGTGCCTGCAGCTCAGCCCCGAGAACGGCGGCCTCGGCGTCGGGCGCGTCGGCATGGCGGTCTGCTACGAGGCCATGAACCGGTCGGTGTTCGGCCCGGTCGTGTTCAACGCCGCGGCGCCCGACGACGGCAACATGATGATGCTGGAGGCGATCGGCACGCCGGACCAGAAGGCGCGCTGGCTCGCCCCCCTGGTGCGGGGCGAGGTGCGCTCGGCCTTCGCCATGACGGAGCCGCACCCCGGCGGCGGCTCCGACCCGTCCATGATCCGGACGCGCGCCGAGCGCCAGGCGGACGGCTCCTACCGCATCACCGGCCACAAGTGGTACATCACGGGCGCCGCCGAAGCCGCGCATTTCACCCTGATGGCCCGCACTTCGGACGACCCGCGCCGCGGCCTGACCGCCTTCCAGTTCCACCGGGACCAGCCCGGCTGGCGCATCCTGCGGCGCATCCCCATCATGGGCCCGGAGGAGCACGGCGGCCATTGCGAGCTCGCGTTCGACGGCCTCGTGGTCCAGCCCGGGGACGTGCTGCTGGGCGAGGGCGACGGCCTCAAGGTGACGCAGATCCGCCTCGGGCCGGCGCGCCTGACCCACTGCATGCGCTGGCTCGGTCTCGCCAAGCGCTGCGTCGAGATCGCCGAAGCCTATGCGGCGGAGCGCACCGGCTTCGGGGTGCGGCTCGCCGACCGCGAGAGCGTGCAGCTGATGCTGGGCGGCCTCGCCATGGACATCGAGATCGGGCGCCTGCTCGTCATGAAGGCGGCCTGGGAGCTCGACCGCGGCGGTTTCGCCCGCAAGGAGGTCTCGATGGCCAAGGTGCAATGCGCCGGCGTGCTGCACCGCGCCGCCGACACCGGCATCCAGATCACCGGCGCCAAGGGCTATTCCAAGGACACGGTGCTGGAATGGATCTACCGCTACGCCCGGCAGGCCCGCCTCGTGGACGGTGCCGACGAGGTCCACCGCATGGTGCTGAACCGCGCCCTCACGGCGGAAGGCCGCGACTTCTGGCGCTGGCCGGTGGCGGAGGCGTGAGACGCCGCGCCGCCGATCGAGCCCTCGTCCGGCCCGGGGCGGGAAGCCGAGCACTGCCGCGGCGGCGAGGGTTGGGACCAGGATGAGCCCGGACGATCTCGGCTTCGACCCCGCCCTCCTCGACGCCTTCCTTCGGGCCCGTCTCCCGGGTCTGTCCGGCCCGATGCGCCTCGAAAGGGTGGCCGGCGGACAGTCGAACCCGACCTTCTTCGTCACCTACGACGACCGCCGCCTCGTCCTGCGCAAGCAGCCGCCCGGCCCGCTCCTGCCCTCCGCCCACGCCATCGACCGCGAGTACCGGGTCATCACGGCGCTCGGCGGCACGCCCGTCCCGGTGCCGCCGGCCGTCTTCTTCTGCGAGGACCGCAGCATCGTCGGCACGCCCTTCTACGTCATGGAACGGATCCGCGGACGCGTGTTCCACGATTGCGCGTTGCCGGGCTGCGCCCCGGCGGAGCGCCGCGCCATCTACCGCGCCATGGCCGAGACGCTGGCGGCGCTCCACGCCGTCGATCCCGCGGTGCGGGCCCTCGGCGATTACGGCAGGCCGCAGGGCTTCTACGCCCGGCAGGTCCGGCGCTGGTCCGAGCAGTGGCGCACGGCGCGCACGCGCGAGGACCCCGACATCGAGCGCCTGATCGCCTGGCTGCCCCGGCACATCCCCGACGACCCGCGCACCGGCATCGCCCATGGCGACTACCGCATCGGCAACCTCATGATCGCGCCCGATACCGCAGACGTGGTGGGGCTGCTCGACTGGGAACTCTCGACCCTCGGGGCGCCGCTCTCGGACCTCGCGCATTCCTGCATCGCCTGGCATTCGGCGCCGGACCAGTACGGCGGACTCCTGGGGCTCGACCTGCCGGCGCTCGGCATCCCGAGCCAGGCCGAATACGAGGCCGACTACCACGCGGCGCTCGCCCGGTCGGGGGCCGCCGCGTCGCCGCCCCTGTCGGGGTTCCACATGGCCTTCGCCCTGTTCCGCTGGTCCATGATCTTCGAGGGCATCGCGGCGCGGGCCAAGGCCGGCAGCGCGTCGTCGGCCGACGCCGCCACGGTGGGCGGGCTCGCGGCGAGCTTCGCCGCGCGGGCGGCGGCTTTCATGGATTGACCGCCCCGGCGCTCGCGCGGGCGGCGACGCGGCCCTTGCCGGCGCCCGCATCCTTTCGCATGGATGGCATGAGCGCCCGGAGTTCCCATGACGATGCCCACCCCCGTCCCGCCCGACTATGCCGCCGTCACCCGGGCCGCCGCCCGCATCGCCGGCATCGCCCACCGCACGCCCGTCATGACGTCGCGCACGGCGGACGAGCGGACGGGCGCGACGCTCTTCTTCAAATGCGAGAACCTTCAGCGCGTCGGCGCCTTCAAGTTCCGCGGCGCCTATAACGCCATCGCGGCGCTCGAGGCCGACCAGCGCGCCCGCGGCGCGGTGGCCTTCTCGTCCGGCAACCATGCCCAGGCCATGGCACTGGCGGGCCGCCTTCAGGGTGCGCCCGTGACCATCGTCATGCCGGAGGACGCACCCGCCGCCAAGGTGGCGGCGACGCGCGGCTATGGTGCCGAGGTGGTGCTCTATGACCGCTACACGGCGGACCGGGAGGCCATCGGTCGCGGCCTCGCCGAGGCGCACGGCCTCGCCCTGATCCCGCCCTATGACCACCCGGAGGTCATCGCCGGCCAGGGTACGGCCGCCCAGGAACTCTTCGAGGACGTCGGCCCGCTCGATCTGCTGCTGGTGTGCCTGGGCGGCGGCGGGCTGCTGGCGGGTTCGGCGCTCAGCGCCCAGGCCCTCTCGCCGGACTGCCGCGTGGTCGGCGTCGAGCCCGAGGCCGGTGACGACGGCCAGCGCTCCTTCCGCTCCGGCGAGATCGTCCACATCGCGGTGCCCCGCACCATCGCGGACGGCGCGCAGACGCAGCATCTCGGCGAGCTCACCTTCCCGATCATCCGCCGCCTCGTGTCGGACGTGGTCACGGTGACGGACGCGGCCCTCGTCGACGCCATGCGGTTCTTCGCCGAGCGGATGCGCATCGTGGTCGAGCCGACGGGCTGCCTCGCGGCGGCGGCGGCCTTCTCGGGCGCGGTCGACATCCGCGGCCGGCGCGTGGGCGTGCTGCTGACGGGCGGCAACGTCGACCTCGCGCGCTTCGCGGCGCTGCTCGGCGGGGCGGGATAGGCGATACGAAGCATCGTACAACCATTTGGTCTCGACGCCTTTCAATGCAATCATGGGGAGGTGCCGGCTCGAAATGTGAGGTCACCGACCGCGATGCCTTTTCCGCCTTTCTTGACGGGTGCCCCAGGGCCGGGCGGAGGCGGGCAGCCGACTCGCCCGCCGACTCCGCCGGGCTCTGGCCGGAAACTGGCGCTGTCCGTTCAGCGTCAATCCGAGACCGACTGGTGTTGGTCCGCCGTCGCCACAAGCGTGGCGCTGTTCTACCGGCCACACGGACACTGGACACAGTGCAGGGTGGCCGATGCCTCGCTCGGACGGAGCGACTGCTGTGGGCCCGCCCGCTCCGACCCATCCGGCTGCAATCAGCCCTACTATCTCGACGTCGCCCTCGCGGTCACGGGACATTTCGCGAGCATGCGGCCGGCGGTCTTGAGCGTCGCGGAGGTCGCGGCCGAGATCCGCGCCGGGCGTCCGATCGGCTGTCGGATCGAATGGCCGGGTGGCTCGGGCCATTTCCTCACGATCGTCGGGATCGGTCGGAGTAACTCCGGCACCACGTATATCGATGTCTCGGATCCCGTCTTCCTCGACCTCCGAATTGCCTACCAATCCTTTCCGGTCCAGTATCAGGGCGGAGCGATCTGGACGCATTCCTACCTCACCCACGATCCTCCCCCAGCCGTTGCCCTCGGTGGTACCGGTCCATCGTCGAATCCGCTCGATCCAGACGCGATTGGAGCCTGACCATGGCGATCAAGGTCCTTCGAGAGCCCCCGGCGGCGGGCAAGGCAACGGTGAGGCGGGCGCTCGACGACCTCGATCCTCGTCGCGGCACACGCGGCGGCAGTCTCACCGACATTTCAGAGCCCCTCCCGGTCTTCAGGCTCGGCTTCGCCGACCTGAGCGAACCGGACATCCTGGACCGGGCCGAGTTCGTGGCCTGGCGCTATCTCGTCGAAGGCGACGGATCGGCGACAGCCATGGCGGACGTCGGCGAAGACAAGGGCGGCGGGCCGGTCTTCGCGAGTCTGGCGCGCAACGAGCAGGCCGATTTCCTCCTCGCGGCCGCCCATCTCGCGCAGTCCGAGGCCGATGCTGCCGCGCAGGACTGCGAGATCCGGATCCTCCTCGTGCCCGCACTCTACGCCTCGGCGCTCTGGCTGACGACCGCGCCGCCGGTCTTCGTTCCCTTCCTCGACGTGGCCCGGCCCATCCGCCAGGCGTCCGACGTGAAGGTCCGGCCGGATTTCCTCAGCGGGCTCGTCGCGCGCGCCCGGGACCGGCCTGGCCCGAGGCACGAGGCGTCGCCCTCGATGTCGGGACCCTGAGGGCCGGGCGGGCGAGCCGCCCTGGCGCGTCACCCTCGGGCCGGAGGGGATAGCCGGGCCCGCCGCCCTCACCCCCGCATCACGCCCTTCAGCACCTCCGTCACGCCGCTAAGCGTGATCTGGGTGCCGATGCACAGCAGCAGGAAGGCGGACAGGCGCGAGAGGACCCGCGCGCCCGCCGGGCCGAGCCAGCCGAGGATGCGGTCGGTCGAGCCGTAGGCGATCCACACCATGGCGGCCACCGCCAGAGCGGCGGCGGAGGAGCCCAGGATGAAGGGGAGCATCCGGGGCGAGCCGACGGGGAGGCTCGAGCCGAGTGCGATCGCCACCGACATGGTGCCCGGCCCCGTGGTGAAGGGCATGGTGAGGGGGAAGAAGGCGACGTCCGGCGCGCCCGCGGCCTGCGAGGCCTGCCCGACCTTGCGCTCCTCGTGGTCCTCGGCGGCCGACAGCATGGTCCAGGCCTGGCCCGCCACGACGGCACCGCCCGCGATCCGCAGGGCCGAAAGCGAGATGCCGAAGAAGTCGAGCACGTAGGCGCCGCCCCAGAGCGACACCAGCATGACGAGGGCGGAGTAGATCCCGACCCGCCGGGCGAGATCCAGCCGCTCGGCATGGCTCCGCTCCGCCGTCACCCGGGCGAAGATCAGCGCCGCCCCGATCGGGTTGACGATGGAGAACAAGGCCGACAGGGCGAGGAGGAAGTTCTGCAACCCGCTGCCGACCGTCGCCATGCCGTCTCCCCGCGCTTCGCCCCGGGCCCGTCCGCGGCGGGGCTCGCCAGCTAACCGCATCGGGGCGCGCGCTCAAGCCCACGCGCCCGCGCTACCGCAACGCAACATACGTCATTCGACGTATGTCCCGGGCGCCGACCCCGCCCCAGACTGCGCTCCGGATCAACGCGGCACCGGCCGCTCGCTACGGGGACCCCCATGGATCGCTTCTCGATGAACCGCCGGCAGGCTCTGCTCGGCGCCTCGGCCCTCGCCGCCAGCGCCACGCTCAGCGGCGTGTCGCGGGCCTTCGCGGCGGACGAGACCGTCAAGGTCGGCGTGCTGCACTCGCTGTCGGGCACCATGGCGATCAGCGAGACGACGCTGAAGGACGTGATGCTGATGCTCATCGACGAGCAGAACAAGAAAGGCGGCGTGCTCGGCAAGAAGCTCGAGGCCGTGGTGGTCGATCCCGCGTCGAACTGGCCGCTCTTCGCCGAGAAGGCCCGCGAGCTGGTCTCCAAGGACAGTGTCGCGGCCTGCTTCGGCTGCTGGACGTCGGTGTCGCGCAAGTCCGTGCTGCCGGTGTTCAAGGAACTCGACAACATCCTGTTCTACCCCGTCCAGTACGAGGGCGAGGAATGCGAGCGCAACGTGTTCTACACGGGCGCGGCGCCGAACCAGCAGGCCATCCCGGCCGTCGACTACCTGATGAGCGCCGACGGCGGCAACGTGCAGCGCTGGGTGCTGGCCGGCACCGACTACGTCTATCCGCGCACCACCAACAAGATCCTCGAAGCCTATCTCAAGCTCAAGGGCGTCAAGCCCGACGACATCATGATCAACTACACGCCGTTCGGCCAGTCCGACTGGCAGACGATCGTCTCCGATATCAAGAAGTTTGGCTCGGCCGGGAAGAAGACCGCCGTGGTATCGACCATCAACGGCGACGCCAACGTGCCCTTCTACAAGGAACTGGGCAATCAGAACATCAAGGCGACGGACATCCCGGTGGTGGCCTTCTCGGTCGGCGAAGAGGAACTGGCCGGCATGGATACCAAGCCGCTGGTCGGCCACCTGACGGCGTGGAACTATTTCGAGTCGATCGACACGCCGGAGAACAAGGCGTTCATCGACAAGTGGCACGCCTTCACCAAGAACCCGAAGCGCACCACCAACGATCCCATGGAGGCCCATTACATCGGCTTCAATGCCTGGGTGAAGGCCGTCGAGAAGGCCGGCACGTTCAAGGCCGATCCGGTGATCGACGCGCTGATCGGGGTCTCGGTGCCCAACCTGTCGGGCGGCTTCTCTACCGTGATGCCGAACCACCACATCACCAAGCCCGTCTACATCGGCGAGATCCAGGCCGACGGCCAGATGAACACCGTGTGGCAGACGCCCGGCCTCGTCGTGGCACAGGAATGGTCGCCCTACCTCGAAGGCTCCAAGGACCTCATCGGCGATTGGCGCCAGCCGATGAACTGCGGCAACTTCAACGTGAAGTCCGGCAAGTGCGGCGGCACTGCGTGAAACTTGCATGAGGCGGCGGGCGGCTCTCCGAGGGCCGCCCCGCCGCCCGTCCGTATCCGACAGGAGCCGCCCATGCCCCGCACGAGGATCATCGCGGTCCTGCTCGCCCTGCTGCTGCCGGCGCTCGCCGGGCCGCTGCGGGCCGCGCCGATCGACGACGCCCTGGCGCATTTCGCGGCCGACAAGTTCCCCGAGACGGAACGGGGCGTCGACGAGACCGTGGCGAGCGGTGCCGCGACCGCGCCCGCCGTGCTGGGCGCGCTCTCGGACGGCCGCCTGTTCTTCGATCCGGGCAGCCGCAAGGTCTATGTGCTCGATCCCGCCGGCAGGCTCGACGATGCCGCGACCGGCGAGAAGGCCGCCGAGGTGATGCAGGGCGGCCTCAAGAAGGTTCGGCTGAACAACGCCGTCCGCTCGCGGATCGCCACCGCGATCGGCGGCCTCGACCTCGTCTCGCCCGACCGGGACAAGCGCCTCGCCGCTGCCGCCACGGCCTTCGGCGCTCACGATCCCAAGGCCCGTGGCGCCGTCGAGGCGGCGCTCGGCCGGGAGACGGACCCGGCCGTCAAGGCGGCGCTGCTGCAGGTCCGCGCCGCCATCGTGGCGGCCGCCGGCACCGGATCCGGAGGCGGATCGGCTCGCCGCCGTGGCGGTGCTGAAGGCGCGGGGCGACGGGGATGCCCTGAACCTCGTCAACCAGGCGGGCGCGGCGCCCGGCGCGTCCCCGGCCGTCAAGGCCGCCGCCGCCGCGGCCGCGAGCGCCATCACGTTCAACCTCGCCCTGTGGCAGGCGCTGCAGAACGCCTGGTACGGGCTGTCGCTGGGCTCGGTGCTGCTGCTCGCCGCCATCGGCCTCGCCATCACGTTCGGCGTGATGGGCATCATCAACATGGCCCACGGCGAGATGGTGATGATCGGCGCCTACACCACCTACGTGGTGCAGCAGGCCCTCGCCGCCACCCCGCTCGGGGGCGCCTCCCTGGTCGTGGCGGTGCCGTTGGCCTTCCTGGCCGCCGGCTGCATCGGCATCGCCATCGAGCGGCTGATCATCCGCCACCTCTATGGGCGTCCGCTCGAGACGCTGCTCGCCACCTGGGGCGTGTCGCTGATCCTCCAGCAGCTGGTCCGCACGGTCTTCGGCGCCGACAACCGGCCGGTCTCGGCGCCCGCCTTCATGGCGGGATCGTTCAGGCTCGGCGGGCTCGAGATCACCTCGGGCCGCATGTGGATCGTGGTCTTCACGCTCGCGGTCTTCGTCGCGCTCCAGCTGGTCCTGCGGGCCACGCCCTTCGGCCTGCGGATGCGGGCCGTGACGCAGAACCGCCGCATGGCCTCCGCGATGGGGATCTCGACCGGGCGCATCGACGCGCTCGCCTTCGGCCTCGGATCGGGGATCGCCGGCATCGCCGGCGTGGCGCTCTCGCAGATCGACAACGTGTCGCCCAACCTCGGGCAGAGCTACATCATCGACAGTTTCATGGTGGTGGTGTTCGGCGGCGTCGGCAACCTGTGGGGCACGCTGGTGGCGGCGCTCTCGCTCGGCATCGCCAACAAGTTCCTCGAACCCTTCGCGGGCGCGGTCCTCGCCAAGATCGCCATCCTGGTCTTCATCGTGCTGTTCATCCAGAAACGTCCGCGCGGGCTCTTCGCCCTCAAGGGCCGGGCCGTGGAGGCCTGACATGCCGAGCCACCCCATCCTGTCGCCCCGCGGCCTCGTCTTCCTGGGCCTCCTGACCGCCGCCGCCGTGCTGGTGCCGGTCCTGTCGCTGCTGACGCCCGCCGCCTCGCCGCTGCACCTGTCCACCTATGCGGTGACGCTGGTCGGCAAGTACCTGTGCTACGCGCTGCTAGCGCTCGCGCTCGACCTCGTCTGGGGCTATTGCGGCATCCTCAGCCTCGGCCACGGCGCCTTCTTCGCCCTCGGCGGCTACGCCATGGGCATGTATCTCATGCGGCAGATCGGGGCGCGCGGCACCTACGCCAACCCGAACCTGCCGGACTTCATGGTGTTCCTCAACTGGCACGACCTGCCGGTGACCTGGTGGGGCTTCTCGTCCTTCGCCTATGCGGCCGTCATGGTGCTGCTCGTGCCGGGCCTGCTGGCGCTGGTCTTCGGCTATTTCGCCTTCCGGTCGCGGGTCACCGGCGTCTACCTGTCGATCATCACCCAGGCGCTCACCTACGCGCTTGCTGCTCGCCTTCTTCCGCAACGAGATGGGTTTCGGCGGCAACAACGGCCTCACCGACTTCAAGGACATCCTGGGCTTCGACATCCAGTCGAACGGCACGCGTGCCGCCCTGTTCTCCGCCTCCTGCGTGGCGCTGGGGCTCGGCTACGTCATCGCCGCCGCCGTGACGGCCTCGAAATTCGGCCAGGTGACGATCGCCATCCGCGACGCCGAGAGCCGGACACGGTTCCTCGGCTACCGGGTCGAGAGCTACAAGGCCGTGGTCTTCACGCTGTCCGCCATGATGGCGGGGGTCGCGGGCGCGCTCTACGTGCCGCAGGTGGGCATCATCAATCCGGGCGAGTTCGCGCCCGCCAATTCCATCGAGGCCGTCATCTGGGTGGCGGTGGGCGGGCGCGGCACGCTGGTGGGGGCGGCGCTCGGCGCCGTGCTGGTCAACTGGGGCAAGACGTTCTTCACCGGCGCCTTCCCGGAATACTGGCTGTTCCTGCTGGGCGGCCTCTTCGTCGGAGTGACGCTGTTCCTGCCCCAGGGCATCCTCGGCCTCGTCGACCGGCTCACGGCGCGCCGCCACCCCGGGCCGCCCGCCGAGCGGCCCGTCACGCCCGAGGACCAGGTCCTGCCCAGCCCGGTGGCGGAGTGAGCCCATGACCGACCCCGTCCTCACCTCCTCGCTGCTCTATCTCGACGACGTCCGCGTCTCCTTCGACGGCTACAAGGCGCTGCGCGGGCTCTCGATGGTGCTGGCGCCGAACGAGATGCGGGCCATCATCGGCCCGAACGGCGCCGGCAAGACCACCATGATGGACGTCATCACCGGCAAGACCCGCCCCGACCAGGGCACGGTGTTCTTCGGCGGCAGCGTCGACCTGACGAAGCGCGACGAGGCCGACATCGCCAATCTCGGCATCGGCCGCAAGTTCCAGAAACCCACGGTGTTCGAGAACCACACGGTCGCCACCAACGTGCTGCTCGCCCTGAAAGCGCCGCGCGGGGCGTTCGCGGCCCTGTTCGGCAAGGCCGCCCGCGACCAGCGCGACAGGATCGACGGCATCCTGCGCCGCATCCGCCTGTGGGACCACCGGGCCCGCCGCGCCGGAGACCTCAGCCACGGCCAGAAGCAGTGGCTCGAGATCGGCATGCTGCTGGCGCAGGACCCGAAGCTGCTGCTCGTCGACGAACCGGTCGCCGGCATGACGGACAGCGAGACCGCCACGACGGCCGAACTCCTGCGCGAGATCGCCCGCGACCATGCCGTCGTGGTGGTCGAGCACGACATGGCCTTCGTGCGCGACCTCGGCGTCAAGGTGACGGTGCTGCACGAAGGCGCGGTGCTGGCCGAGGGGCCGCTCGACCAGGTCTCGGCCGACCCGCGGGTGGTCGAGGTCTATCTCGGCCGGTGACATGTCCCGCGCCACACTCCGCGAGGTCGGCTCCCATGTTGTACGTCGATTCCATCGATCTCTTCTACGGCGCCGCGCAGGCGCTGCGGAAGGTGTCGCTCCGGGCCGAACTCGGCCGCGTCACCTGCGTGCTCGGGCCGCAACGGCGTCGGGAAATCCTCCCTGCTCCGCGCCATCGTGGGCCAGCAACCGATCCGCGGCGGCAGCGTCGCCCTCGCGGGCGAGGACGTGTCCCGCCTGCCGACCCACGCCCGCGCCAGGCGCGGCATCGGCTACGTGCCGCAGGGACGCGAGATCTTCCCGCTGCTCACCGTCAAGGAGAACCTCCACACCGGCTTCGCGCCGGTGGGCCGTGCGCTGCGCCACGTGCCCGAGGAGGTGTTCGAGCTCTTCCCCGTGCTGAAGAGCATGATGCACCGGCGCGGCGGCGACCTGTCGGGCGGGCAGCAGCAGCAGCTCGCCATCGGCCGCGCCCTGGTGACCCGGCCGAAGCTGCTGGTCCTCGACGAACCGACGGAGGGCATCCAGCCCTCCGTCATCAAGGACATCGGCCGCGCCATCGACTACCTGCGCGGCCGCGGCGACATGGCGATCGTGCTCGTCGAACAATATTTCGAGTTCGCCCGCGACCTCGCCGACAGTTTCGCCGTGATGGACCGGGGCAGCCGTCGTGCTGGCAGGCGCCAAGGCCGACATGGTGGAGCACGAGGTCCGGTCGCACCTCAGCGTCTGACGGGTGCGGGCCCGCGGCCCGCCGCCACCTCAGGGCGAGGGAACGAGGCCGTGGCGCAGCATGGTGTCACGCAGGCGCGCGGGATCGGGCGCGCCCCCGGCGGCGAGGGCCGCCATCTCGCGGAAATAAGCCGCGCCGAGGACGCCGGGCGTCAGGATCGACAGACTGCGGGCCGGCACCGTGCCGTCGTTGCGGAAGCCGTGCACGACGCCGCGCGGGATGTGGAGCGACTGCCCCGGCGCGAGCGCCACGTCCCGGCCCCCGACCAGCCAGGTCGTCAAGCCTTCGAGCCCCACGACCGTCTCGTCCCAGCGCTCGTGGTGGTGGGGCACCGGCATGCGGGCCCGGGGCTCCAGCACCATCTCGAAGAGGTCGAGGCCGCCGCCGGTCGAAGCGCCGTCTTCGAGGAAGCGGATCTCGATGCCGCCGATGCGGATCCGTTCGTCCATCGCCCGCTCCCGGCCTGCCTTCGCCTCAGTGCCCCGGAGCGGGGCGCCGCCGCGGCAGGGCGAGGATCAGCGCCGCGCCGATCACCGCCGAGATGGCCAGCGCGTAGAGGCTGGCGGAGGGCGTCCCGAAGGCGTTCTCGGCCCAGACGCGCAGGTTGGGCGCCAGGAAGCCGCCGAGATTGCCGATCGAGTTGATGAGCGCGATGCCGCCCGCCGCCGCCACGCCGGTGAGATAGCTCGTCGGGAAAGTCCAGAAGATCGGCTGTGCCGAAGCGATGCCGGCCGTCGTGATGCAGAGCGCCGCGATGGCGACCAGCGGCGGTGCCGAGACCGCGATGACGAGGCCCACCGCGATGGCGAAGACCGAGATGGCGCCATACAGGCGCTCGCGCCCCGCCGTGACCGCCATGTGGGGCCAGAACGCCATGGCGAGGAGCGCGATGGCCCAGGGGATGGCCGACACGAAGCCGACGAGCGGCCCCACCTTGACGCCCAGCAGGGCGGAGACCTGCGTCGGCAGGTAGAAGGCGACGCCGTAGCTGCCGATCTGGATCAGGAAGTAGATCACGACGAAATGCAGCATCCGCGGATCCGAGAAGGCGGCCTTGAGCGAGACGGGCCCATGGCCCGTCTTGCCGGCCTCTTCGAGCGCGATCTGGCGCGCCACGGCGGCACGCTCGCCCGCGTCGAGCCAGGTGGCCTGTTCGGGCCGGTCGGTCAGGACGAAATAGGCCAACACGCCCACCGCCGAGGCCGCGAGCCCTTCGACGAGATACATCCACTGCCAGCCGTGCAGGCCCAGCACGCCGTCGAGCGCCAGGAGCAGGCCGCTGACGGGGCTGCCGAACATCAGCGACAGCGGATAGCCGAAGTAGAACATCCCGAGGATGCGGCCGCGCTCGCGCTGCGGGAACCAGTAGGTGACGAACAGGATCACGCCCGGGAAGAAGCCCGCCTCGGCCATGCCGAGCAGGACGCGCAGCGCGTAGAAGGACGCATCGCCGCCCGCGAACATCATGGCGGCCGCCACGATGCCCCAGGTCACCATGATGCGGCACAGCCAGCGGCGGGCGCCGACGCGGTGCATGATGAGGTTCGACGGGACTTCGAGGAGAGCGTAGCCGACGAAGAACAGTCCGGCGCCGAACGCGAAGGCCGCGTCGCTGACACCGGTGTCGGCCTGGAACGCCTGCTTGGCGAAGCCGACGTTGGAGCGGTCCAGGAACGCCATCGTGTACATGAGGATCAGGAACGGCACGAGCCGTCCTCTCGCCTTGGCGACCGCCGAGGCGAGATCGCCTTCGGCCGTTACCGGCGCCCCGCCCGTCAGAACCGTCATTCCGCTCTCTCCCGCTGTCGGCCCCCTCTGCGTGGTCCGACGAAACGAGTATGGAGGAGGCGCGACGCCGCGCAAGGCGCAAGAACCGCGCGGGGGGGCGGAGGCGGCGGCGCGGGTCCTCGGACCCCGGCGGCGCAGGCGAATGGCAGGCCCGACGAGGCGGGCAGGTGCCTTCCGGCGCGCCATCGCCTATAGAACCGCCATCATGTCCTATGCCGTCAAAGAGATCTTCTACACGCTCCAGGGCGAGGGCCGTCAGGCCGGCCGGGCCGCCGTGTTCTGCCGCTTCGCGGGCTGCAACCTGTGGAGCGGCCGCGAGGCGGACCGTGCGGCGGCGGCCTGCCGTTTCTGCGACACCGATTTCGTCGGCCGCGACGGGCCGGGCGGCGGGCGTTTCGCCGATGCCGCGGCGCTCGCCGCTGCGGTCTCGGCCGCCTGGGCGGGCGAGCCGGACCACCGGCTCGTCGTCCTGACCGGAGGCGAGCCCCTGCTGCAGGTCGACGAGGCTCTGGTGGCGGCGCTGCACCGGCAGGGCTTCGAGGTCGCGGTCGAGACCAACGGGACGCTCGCCTCCCCGCCGGGCGTCGACTGGATCTGCGTCAGCCCCAAGGGTGACGCTCCCCTGGCGATCACGGCCGGGGACGAGCTCAAGCTCGTCTTCCCGCAGCCGACCGCCATGCCGGACAGGTTCGAGGGCCTGCCCTTCTCCCATTTCATCCTGCAGCCGATGGACGGGCCCGACCGGGCCGCCAACACCGCCGCGGCGGTGCGCTACTGCATGGCGCATCCGCGCTGGCGGCTCGGGCTGCAGACCCACAAGGTGCTGGGGATCGCCTGATGACCGATGCCTCCGCCGACCGCGCCATCGTGCTCTTTTCCGGCGGACAGGACTCGACCACCTGCCTCGCCTGGGCGCTCGAGCGCTTCGCCGCCGTCGAAACGGTCGGCTTCGCCTACGGCCAGCGCCACAGCGTCGAGCTCGACGTGCGGGGCCCGTTGCGCGCCCGGCTGGCGGCAGACTTCCCCGCCTTCGCGGGACGGCTGGGACCCGACCACATGCTCGATCTCGCGGTGCTGGGCCAGGTGAGCGAGACGGCGCTGACGCGCGAGGTCGCGATCGGCATGGGCGAGAACGGCCTGCCGACCAGCTTCGTGCCGGGTCGCAACCTCCTGTTCCTCACCTTCGCGGCGGCGCTGGCCTACCGCCGCGGCATCAAGCACATCGTCACCGGGGTCTGCGAGACCGACTTTTCCGGCTATCCGGACTGCCGCGACGACACCGTCAAGGCGCTGCAGGTGGCGCTGAACCTCGGCATGGAGGCGCGGTTCGTCCTGCACACGCCGCTGATGTGGATCGACAAGGCCGAGACCTGGCGCTTGGCCGCGCGCCTCGGGGGCGAGGCCCTCGTCGCGCTGGTGCGCGAGGGGACCCACACCTGTTACCTCGGCGATCGCACGCACCGCCACCCCTGGGGGTTCGGCTGCGGTACCTGCCCGGCGTGCGAGCTGCGCGCCAGGGGCTACGAGGCGTTCCGCGCCGGAGCCGCCTGACGGCCGCCTGCCGACGCGGGCGCGCTGCGCCCGCCGTCAGCGATATCCCGCCGCCTGGAGGTCGAACAGCGCCGCATAGCGGCCGCCCCGCGCGACGAGCTCGGCATGCGAGCCCTGTTCGGCGATGCGCCCGGCCTCCAGCACCACGATGCGGTCGGCCATCCGCACGGTCGAGAACCGGTGCGAGATGATGAGGCAGGTGCGCCCGAGCGCGAGGTCGCGGAAGCGGCGAAACACCTCGTATTCCGCACGGGCATCGAGGGCCGCCGTGGGCTCGTCGAGCACCAGCACGGCGCCGTCGCGCATGTAGGCGCGCGCGATGGCGACCTTCTGCCACTCGCCGCCCGACAGTTCGACGCCGTCCTTGAAGCGCCGGCCGAGCGGCTGCCCATAGCCCTGGGGCAGGCGGTCGATCACCCGGTCGGCCAGCGCCCGGCCCGCCGCTTCGGCGACGCGCGGGCGGTTCCCGGCCTCGGCGATGAGCCCCACCTCGATGTTCTCGGCCGCCGTGAAGGAGTAGCGGACGAAGTCCTGGAGGATGAGGGCGATGCGGGTGCGCAGGTCGTCGAGCGCGAAGTCCCGCAGGTCGATGCCGTCGACCGTGATCCGCCCCTCGGTCGGGTCGTAGAGGCGCGACAGGAGCTTGACGATCGTGGTCTTGCCGGACCCGTTCTCGCCCACCAGGGCCACGACCTCGCCGGCGCCGATCTCGAGGTCGAGGTGGCGCACCGCCCAGCGCTCGGCGTCCGGGTAGCGGAAGCCGACGTCCTCGAAGCGCAGGCCGAAGCGGATCGGCTCCGGAAAGGGCACGGGCGTCGCGGGCGAGCGCACGGCGGGCACGATGTCGAAGAAGGAGAACAGGTCGTCGAGGTAGGCCGATTGCGCGGCGAGCTGGGACAGGCCGAGCAGCAGCCCTTCCAGCAGCGTCCTGAGCCGCAGCAGCGAGCCCGCCAGGAAGCCGAGGTCGCCGACGCCGAGGTCGCCGCGCAGCGTGCGCCACAGGATCACGCCATAGCCGGCGTAGTAGGACAGGGCGCTCAACGTGGCGAAGAGGCCGCCCCACAGGGCGCGCCGGGTCGCGAGCCGCCGCGCCTCCCCGTACATCAGCTCGGACAATCGCGCGAAGCGGCCCGCCAGGAAGGTTTCGAGGCCGAAGAGCTTGACCTCCTTGGCGGTCTCGACGCTGGCCCCGAGATAGCGCAGGTAATCCACCTGCCGGCGCTCGGGCGTCCGGCCGAAGGCGAGGCGGTAGACTTCGCGGTTGAAGTGAAGCTCGCCCCAGGCGGCGGGCACCAGCGCGGCCGCGAGCAACAGGAGCAGCCAGGGCGCGTAGGCGGCGAAGCCGGCCGCCAGGGCCCCGACCGTCACGAGGTCCTGGGCCTGGCCGGCGACGAGCTGGAGGATCGAGGCGCGCCCCGTCACCTGGCGGCGGGCGCGGTCGAGCCTGTCCTGCTGGTCCGCCGATTCGAACTGTTCGAGGTCGAGGGTCGCGGCATGGCGCATGAGGCCGAGGCTGGCCTCGTCGCTGTAGCGCTGGGCGAGGAGGTCGCCGACCAGCTGGCCGGCGCGGCCGAGGAGGTCGGCCAGGATCGCCAGGCCCGCCTCGGCGGCGACCAGCAGCGCCACATGCGTCAGCCGGCCGGAGGCGATCCAGTCGGCCAGGGCGGGGCCGGGCGGCGGCAGGCGGCCCTGCGCCACCACGGCATCGAGGATCAGCTTGCCGACGTAGAGGGCCGCCGTCGGCAGCAGCGCGCGCGACACGCGCAGCGCCACGGTCGCCAGCGCCAGCGACGGGCTGGTGCGCCACACGAGGCCGAGCAGCCGCGGCAGGTTGCGCAGCGTGCCGAGGCGGTCCCGGATGACGGAGAGGGGCTGGAAGGCCGGCATGCCGCCGTTTGAGCGCGTCGACGCGCCGGAGGCAATGCGACAGAACCCGCGGGCGGCCTCACCGCGTCGGGCGCACGCCGTCGCAGGCCTGGAGAGCGGGGCGGATCGCGTCGACCCGAACGAAGGCTCCCGCTCCCCGCTCGTCGGCCGAGAAGGCCCGCGGAGGAGGCGCCCTTCGCGGCCGCAAGGCGAGGCTTACGCGAGCGGCCCTGCCCATGCCGGTCACCGGCGCCTCGAACGGAGCCGCACCGGCGCCCTGACAGCCCGGTCCCACGAGGCGTTCCCGCGGGACCGGCGTCAGCCGCGCCGGCTCGGAGCCTCCCAGTCCATCACGGGGCCGAGCGGTACGATCCCGGTCGGGTTGATGTGGAGGTGGCTGCCGTAGTAATGGCCCTTGATATGGCGGAAGTCGACGGTCTCGCGGATGCCCGGCATCTGGTAGAGGTGCCGGGCATAGTCCCAGACCTCCGGGTAGTCGACGAGACGCCGCAGGTTGCACTTGAAGTGACCGTAGTAGACGGCGTCGAAGCGCACCAGCGTGGTGAACAGCCGCCAATCGGCTTCGGTCATCGCGTCGCCCATGAGGTAGGTCCGGCTGGACAGCAGGGCCTCGAGCCAGTCGAGCGTGGCGAACAGCGGCGCGATCGCGGCCTCGTAGGCGTCCTGCGTCGTCGCGAAACCGGCCCTGTAGACGCCGTTGTTCAGCGTATCGTAGACGCGGGCGTTGACGGCATCGATCTCGGCCCGGTGCGTCTCGGGATAGAGGTCCAGCGGCCGCGCCCCGACCGTGTCGAAGGCGGAGCCGAAGATGCGGATCACCTCGGACGATTCGTTGTTGACGATGGTGCCGGCCTCCTTGTCCCACAGCACCGGCACCGTCACGCGGCCGGTGTAGCGGGCGTCGGCGCGGCGGTAGACGTCGCGCAGCAGCTGCGCGCCGAACGGGTCGGGAACGACGCCGGGCCCCGGCGCGAAGGTCCAGCCGTCCTGGCGCATCAGCCAGTGCGTGACCGACAGGCTCACGATGCCGTCGAGCCCCTTCAGGCGTCGGACGATGAGGGCCCGATGCGCCCAGGGACAGGCGAGCGACACGTAGAGATGGTAGCGGCCGGCCGCGGGCGGATGCGGCCCGCCCGCCGCGATCGTGCCGCGGAACCGCGTCGGCGGCCGGTTGAAATGACCGTTATCGGTGTGGGCGAGGTCCTCGTCGCTCCGCCAGTTCCCGTCCACCATCTCGCCCATGTCGATCCCCGTCCCGCCTCGCCCCGCACGGCGGGGCACCGCCATTCTGGGCTCGGCAACCCGACCCCGGCAAGTCGCGCCGCGCGACGCGTCAGACCGGGTCCAGGTCCGACACCCACTCGGTCAGCGGGAGCGCGATAGTGCAGCGCACCTCGCCCGGCAGGAATTCGAGCCGCGTGGCGGCGCTGAGTTCGTAGGGCAGGCTGCGCTCGATCACCTCGGTGCCGAAGCCGCGGCGGCGCGGCGCCGGACCCGCGATCCTGACGCCCTTCTCGACCCAGCGGAACAGCAGGCGCGGCGGGGCCGTGGCCCGGTCGATCGTCCAGGCGATGGAGACACGGCCGCCCGGCGCCGTGAGGGCGCCGAACTTCACGGCATTGACCACGAGTTCGTGGAGAGCCAGCACGAAGGCCTCGGCCGCCTGCCCCACCAGCCGCAGGCGGGGGCCTTCGATGTCGAGGCCCGCGTCGCCGACGCGGTGCGCCACCAGTTCCTCGCGGATCAGGCCCTCGAGGTCGACGGCGTCGTCGGGGCTGCGGATCAGGGCGTCCTGCACGCGCGCGAAAGCGTCGAGCCGGCCCTCGAAATGCGAGGCATAATGCTCGACGGTCTCGCTGGTGCGCACCGTGCGGCGCGCCACCGAGCGCATCACCGCGAGGGCATTGCGCATGCGGTGCTGGACGTCGTCGACCCATCGGGGCGCTCCGCCCAGGGGACCGACCAGCAGGATGCCGATCCATTCCCGGACGGCGCCGTCCGGGTCGAGCGCGGGCGCGGCCCGCGGCTGCACTTCGCTGTAATTGCCGCTGGCGGCCCGCTTGAGCCGGAACGGCGGGCGGCTGCCTCCGGCGTTCGCCACCGCCCAGCGGACCGCGGCGGCGCCACGATCCACCGGGTGGACGGCGGCCAGCCAGCCTTCGCCGCGGCTGTCGCCCTCCGACAGGCCGGTGAACTGCGTCCAGGTGCTACAGGACCACGTCCAGCATCCCGCAGCGTCGGCCCGCCAGAACAACGGGGGCTCGTCTGTCAGGCACGGCACGAGGCGCGGCATCGCTGGCTCCTCAGCGGACCGGGCCGCCTAAGCGCGACCCCTGGTCCCGCCCGGCGCCCGACGTGGAAGGCTCCCGTCAGGCCGGCGCCAGATTGCGCCGACGGCCGACGGGCTGCCGGGCCGGCGCGGGGCCGTTCTCGGCGAAGAGTTCCGCGAGCTTCTCCGTCATGGCGCCGCCGAGTTCCTCGGCATCCACGATGGTGACGGCCCGGCGGTAGTAGCGGGTGACGTCGTGGCCGATGCCGATGGCGATCAGTTCCACGGGCGAGCGCGTCTCGATCTCCTCGATCACCGCGCGCAGGTGCTTTTCGAGGTAGTTGCCGGCATTGACCGACAGGGTCGAATCGTCGACCGGCGCGCCGTCCGAGATCATCATCAGGATCTTGCGCTGCTCGGGTCGGCCGAGCAGCCGCCGATGCGCCCAATCGAGCGCCTCGCCGTCGATGTTCTCTTTCAACAGCCCTTCGCGCATCATGAGGCCAAGGTTGCGCCTGGCACGCCGCCACGGTGCATCGGCCGATTTATAGATCACGTGACGCAGGTCGTTGAGGCGGCCCGGCGTCGCAGGCTTGCCGGACTGGAGCCAGGTCTCGCGCGACTGGCCGCCCTTCCAGGCCTTGGTGGTGAAGCCGAGGATCTCGACCTTGACGCCGCAGCGCTCCAGCGTCCGCGCCAGGATGTCGGCGCAGGTGGCCGCCACCGTGATGGGGCGGCCGCGCATCGACCCCGAATTGTCGAGCAGCAGCGTCACCACCGTGTCGCGGAAGTCGGTGTCCTTCTCGCGCTTGAACGAGAGCGGCTGCTGCGGATCGATGACGACGCGCGACAGGCGCGCGGGGTCCAGCATGCCCTCTTCGAGGTCGAACTCCCAGGCGCGGCTCTGCTGCGCCATGAGGCGGCGCTGGAGCCGGTTGGCGAGACGCGCCACTACGCTCGACAGGTTGTTCAGCTGCTTGTCGAGATAGGCGCGCAGGCGCTCGAGTTCCTCGGCGTCGCAGAGCTGTTCGGCCGGGACGACCTCGTCGAACTTCGTCGTGAAGGCCTTGTAGTCGGGGCCCCTGGCGTCTGCCGCGGGCGCCTGCGGGCGCCGGCTCTCCGCGGCCTCGTCGGCCTCGCCGTCGTCCTGGTCCTCCAGCGTCTCGCCGGCCGGCGCGTCGGGGCTCTCCATCGCCCCTTCCTCCATGTCCTCGGCGGAGGATTCGGCCGTGTCCATCTCCAGCGTCTGGCCGGTGTCGGATTCCTGGCCTTCGCCCTCGGACTGGTCGGCGTCGTCCGGGGACTGGTCCTCCTCCTGGTCCTGGTCGTCCTCCTCCCGGTCGAACGAGGACGGGTCGGCCATGTCGAGGGACTGGAGCAGCTTGTGGATCGAGCGGCCGAAGGCGCGCTGGTTTTCGAGCAGGTGGTCGAGCCGGTCGAGGTCGGCGCCCGCACGCTCCTCGATCCAGGGCCGCCACAGGTCGACGATGGTCTGGGCGGCCGGCGGGGGCGCGCGGCCGGTCAGGCGCTCGCGCACCATCAGGGCGACGGCGTCCTCGATCGGCGCGTCGGCCCGGTCGGTGATCTCGGCGTAGTTGCCGCGATGGTAGCGGTCCTCCAGCATGGCGGCGAGGTTGATGCCGACACCGTCCATGCGGCGAGCGCCGATCGCTTCGACCCGCACCTGCTCGACGGCCTCGAAGACGGCCCGGGCCGCCTGCGCCTCGGGCAGCAGGCGCCGATGCGTGGCGGCATCGTGACAGGCGAGCTTCAACGCCATGGAATCGGCGTGGCCGCGCACGATGGCGGCCTCGCGGGGGCTCAGCTTGCGGGCCGGCTCGGGCAGGCGCGCCTTGGCGGTCTCGCCATGGCCGACGACGCTGGGCTTGTCGGGCGCGTAGGAGACCTCGAGCTCGGGCGTGCGCGACATGGCGCGCATGCAGGACGCGACCGCCCGCTTGAAGGGCTCCTGCGGCGCTTCGGCGGGGGCGCCGGGCTTGCGGTTCGTAAGGAGGCTCATAGGCTCTTGGTCATGTAATGGCGGCAATGGCCGGCGGGGAACCCGTCGAGCCTGGCGAAGTCGCGGTAGCCGAGCTTGCGATAAAAGCCGGGCGCCTGGAAGGAGAAGGTGTCGAGAACGCAATCCGTCGCACCCCGGGCCCGCCCCTCCGCTTCGGCGCGCGCCATGAGGGCCGTGGCGTGGCCCTGCCCCCGGTGCTCGGCCGCCACCCAGAGCCCGTCGACGGCGAGCCAGCCCATGAAGGTCTGCGCCACCAGCCCGCCGATGAACGCACCGTCTCGCCGCAGCGCCAGGGTGAGAGGACGCCGCTGCCCGTCGTGGACGAGACGCGTGTCGGCGCGCAACGCCGTCATGATGGCGTCCCTCGCCTCGGCCTGACGGCCGTCCGGCACGATTTGAATGGTGGCCGTCACGGCTCCGGCCAGGCGACGGGACGGGTCATGACCTCGTCCCAGGAATAGGAGTTGACCTCCGGAATAGCTGAGTCCGGCAGCCCCGCCTCATTCAATGCGGCGACGCGCCCCTGCCGAAACGCCCGATCCAACAGCCCCGCCAGTTCGGTGCGCAGACTGGGAGACTCGTCGAGGAGTTCAATGACCTGGAGCCGCTGCTCACGGATCGTCCGAGCCCAGCTCGCACTCCGCCGCTCCGGCTGCCGATCCCATTTCAGCAGATGATGAAAGACGAGGCTGAGCCGGCTCAACAATTCCTTGCGCTCTCGGCGGGCCACGTCCTGAACCTCGTCGATCAGGTTGTCGATGTCGAGTTCGTGGAAAAGCCCGAGCCTGATCAGTTCGGCCTGCTCCATCGCCCAGGCGCAGACGTCGTCCTCGTATCGGGTGAGCGGCTTGGTTGGCCGCTCGTCCCGCTCCGGGCTCATCACGACGGTCGCGTGCGCCATGGGTCGTCTCCCTCGATGGGCTGGACCTGCGGCGTCCCGCTCAGCTCAGCGCCACGTTGACGGCACTTTCCGGCAGCTCCTTGCCGAAGCTGCGCTGATAGAACTCGGCCACCAGCGACCGTTCCAGCTCGTCGCACTTGTTCAGGAACGTCAGCCGGAACGCAAAGCCGATGTCGCCGAAGATCTCGGCATTCTCGGCCCAGGTGATCACCGTGCGCGGGCTCATCACGGTCGACAGGTCGCCCGCCGTGAAGGCGTTGCGGGTGAGGTCCGCCACCCTCACCATCTTGTTGACGGTGTCGCGCCCGTCCTTGGAGCCCTGGTAGTGGGGCGCCTTGGCCAGCACGATGTCGACCTCGCGGTCGTGCGGCAGGTAGTTCAGCGTCGTGACGATCGACCAGCGGTCCATCTGGCCCTGGTTGATCTGCTGCGTGCCGTGATAGAGGCCGGACGTGTCGCCGAGCCCGACCGTATTGGCGGTGGCGAAGAGCCTGAAGGCCGGGTGCGGCTTGATCACGCGCTTCTGGTCGAGCAGCGTCAGGCGACCCGAAAGTTCCAGAACGCGCTGGATCACGAACATCACGTCGGGGCGGCCCGCGTCGTACTCGTCGAAGCAGAGCGCCACGTTGTTCTGCAGGGCCCAGGGCAGCATGCCGTCGCGAAACTCGGTGACCTGCTTGCCGTCCTGGAGCACGATGGCATCCTTGCCGACGAGGTCGACGCGCGACACGTGGCTGTCGAGGTTGATGCGGATGCAGGGCCAGTTCAGCCGTGCCGCCACCTGTTCCACATGGGTCGACTTGCCTGTGCCGTGATAGCCCGTGATCATGACGCGGCGGTTGCGGGCGAAGCCCGCCAGGATGGCCAGCGTCGTGTCGCGGTCGAAGAGGTAGTCCTGGTCGACGTCCGGAACGTGTTCGTCGGTGCGGGAATAGGCCGGCACGCGCATGTCGATATCGACGCCGAAGACGTCCCGCACCGAGACCGTCGTATCGGGAAGGGCCTGCATATCTGAAGTCGCGTTCTGCATCGATCCTCCGAGCCCGCCCCGCGCGGGGACGGCGCCCGCTCCGGGGCTTCTGGGGGTTTACCGGGCCGTGTCGGCGCCCGGTGGTGAAAGCTTGATGGTCTTGAGGAAATTATAGGCGCGGATGATGTCGCGCAATTTGTCTTCGCTCGATCGATCGCCGCCGTTGGCGTCCGGATGCAATTGCTTGACCAATTGCTTGTAGCGGGCCTTGACGGCGGCCGCATCGGCGGTCTCGTCGAGCCCCATGGTGACCAGGGCCTTGCTGGTGGCGATGGAATAGCGCGGACGGCGCGGCGCCTGGGCCTGCCCGTGGCGGGCGCGCGCCCGGAAGATGCCGAGCGAGTCCGGGTGGAGCTCGTCCGGCGAGCCCGCCTCGCCCGACGCGCGGTTCACCCCCATGTTCCAGGTCGGCCGATGGCCGACCAGCGCTTCCCTGTGGTACCGGGCGACCGCGTCGTCCGTCATCCCGCTGAAGTAATCGTAGGTTGCATTGTACTGGCGCACATGGTCGAGGCAGAAGCAGAAATACTGCCCCTCGCGGTCCCGTCCCTGCGGGGCGCGATAGTCGCCCGTCTTGGTGCAGCCCAGATGATCGCACGGCACCGCCGACGACATGGCGGCCGCCTTGCCGCTCTTGCCCGGGCCCTTGGCGCGGATGCGATCGAAATGGTGCGAGTTGAGGTTCATCACCAGCCTATTATGGGGGAGATCGCGGGCGTCGCAAGGCAGGCCGCGGTGCATCCGCGCCCGGTCCGGGCCCCCTGCTTGCCGAGGAGTTGGTATCATGACGGTTAAGGACAGAATCATGGCGGTGCTGACCCGGGAGCTCCGGCCCGAAGCGCTGGAGGTGATCGACGAGTCCCACCAGCATGCGGGCCACATGGGGTCGCGCGCCGGAGGCGAGACGCATTTCCGCGTCCGCGTCACCGCGTCCGCCTTCGCGGGCCGCGGCCGGGTCGACCGTCACCGCGCCATCAACGCGCTGCTCGCGGACGAGCTCCGCCCCGACGGCATTCACGCCCTCGCCATCGAGGCCCGTGCGCCGGACGAGGCCGGCAGGTAGAGCGCCCTCGCCTTCGGCGGGTCCGCTGCGGACTCGATCGCGAGCCGGTCCGTCGGAATCGGGAGCGCCGAGACGGCCGGATCGTGGGCCGTCCACCGTTCCGGGGCGCGACGACGGGCCGCCGTTGGTGTATGGCCCGCGCCGAGGCCGCGTCCCGCGACACGGCGGTGGAGGTCCCGGTCATGTCGGATATGCGTCTCGTCGTCACCGGTGCGGGCGGGCGCATGGGCCGCATGCTGGTGGCGGCCGTCCAGGCGACGCCGGGCGTGGTGCTGTCGGCCGCGTTGGCGCGCCCCGGCTCCGCCGCGCTGGGCCAGGACGCCGGCACCCTCGCCGGCCTCGGCCCGATCGGCGTGCCGGTCACCGAGGACGCGCTCGCCGCCGTGGTGGACGCCGAAGGCGTGCTCGATTTCACCACGCCGGCCGCGAGCCGCCACATATCCATGCTGGCCGCCCAGGCCCGCATCGCCCACGTCATCGGCACGACGGGCTTCGAGCCGGCCGACCTCGCGGCCCTCGAGGCGGCCTCCCGCCATGCGCCGCTGGTCCGCTCCGGCAACATGAGCCTCGGCGTGAACCTGCTCGCCGCCCTGGTACGCCGCGCCGCCCAGGTGCTCGGAGCCGAGTGGGACATCGAGATCGCCGAGATGCATCATCGCCGGAAGGTCGACGCCCCCTCGGGAACGGCCCTGCTGCTCGGCGAGGCCGCGGCGGCCGGCCGCGACGTGGATCTCGCAGAAGTCTCCGACCGGGGGCGGGACGGCATCACGGGCGCCCGCCGGGCCGGCGCCATCGGCTTTTCGGCCCTGCGCGGCGGAACGGTCGTGGGCGACCACACGGTGGTCTTCGCCGGCGACGGCGAGCGGATCGAACTCGCCCACCGGGCGGAGGACCGCATGCTGTTCGCCCGCGGCGCCATAAGAGCGGCGCTCTGGGCCCGCGGGCGTCGCCCCGGACTTTACAGCATGGCCGACGTGCTCGACCTTGCCGACGTTTGAAACCAAGGATGGAACCCACGATGGACCGCCTGCTCGTCCTGATCCGCCACGGCCAGTCCGACTGGAACCTGAAGAACCTGTTCACCGGCTGGAAGGACCCGGACCTGTCGCCGAAGGGCATCGACGAGGCCAAGGCGGCGGGCCGGGCGTTGAAGGGCATCGCGCCCTTCGACGTCGCCTTCACCTCGGCGCTGACCCGGGCGCAGCATACCTGCCGCCTCGTGCTCGGCGAGGTCGGCCAGGAGAGCCTCGAGACGATCCGCGACCAGGCGCTGAACGAGCGCGACTACGGCGACCTGTCGGGCCTCGACAAGGACGAGGCGCGGGCGAAATGGGGTGCCGACCAGGTCCATGTCTGGCGCCGGTCCTACGACGTGAACCCGCCCGGCGGCGAGAGCCTGCGGGACACGGTGGCGCGCGCCCTGCCCTTCTACAACCAGCGCATCCTGCCGCGCGTGCTCTCGGGCCAGAAGGTGCTGGTGGCGGCCCACGGCAACTCGCTACGCTCGCTCATCATGGTGCTCGACGGCCTCTCGCCCGACGGCATCGTCGGGGTGGAGCTCGAGACGGGCGTGCCGATCGTCTACCGGCTCAAGGCGGATTCGACCGTGGACAGCAAGGACGTGCTCAAGCCCTGACCGGCCCCGCCCTGGTCAGCCCTGCCGCTGGCGCAGGGCTGCCCTGCAAGCCTGAGCGCGGCTTTGTGCAGCGCCGCCGTATCACCATGTGTCGGCCGACACCATCCTTTCCCGGGAGCCCAGTTTGGCCGACCTCTTCGATCCCCTGACCATCGGCGACCTCCGCCTGCCGAACCGCATCGTCATGGCACCGCTGACGCGCTGCCGTGCCGAAGGCGGCGGGCGCGTCCCCAACGCCCTGATGGCGGAATATTACCGGCAGCGCGCCACCGCCGGGCTGATCCTGTCGGAGGCCACCAGCGTCACCGACGAGGGCGTCGGCTACCCCGACACGCCCGGCATCTGGTCCGACGAGCAGGTGGAAGGCTGGAAGCTCGTGACGCGCGCCGTGCACGAGGCGGGCGGCCGCATCTTCCTGCAGCTCTGGCACGTGGGGCGCATCTCGGACCCGAGCTACCTCGGCGGTCGCCTGCCCGTGGCGCCGAGCGCCGTCCGGCCCGCCGGCCACGTCAGCCTCGTGCGTCCGATGAAGGACTTCGAGACGCCGCGCGCGCTCGAGATCTCCGAGATCCCCGGGATCGTGGCGGCTTACCGCAAGGGTGCCGAGAACGCCAAGCGGGCGGGGTTCGACGGCGTCGAGATCCACGGCGCGAACGGCTACCTGCTCGACCAGTTCCTGCAGGACAAGACCAACCGGCGCGACGACGATTACGGCGGGCCTGTCGAGAACCGGGCCCGGCTCATGCTGGAGGTGACGGACGCCTGCATCGCGGTGTGGGGCGCCGCGCGCGTCGGCATGCACCTCGCCCCGCGTCGCGACGCCCACGACATGGGCGATTCCGATCCGCTCGGCACGTTCACCTACGTGGCGCGCGAGCTCGGCAAGCGGAAGATCGCCTTCATCTGCGCCCGCGAGAAGATCGGCGACGACAGCCTCGGGGCGGAGATCAAGCGCGCCTTCGGCGGCCTCTACATCGAGAACGAGCTGTTCTCGAAGGCCGATGCCGTGCGGGTGCTGGCCAACAACGAGGCCGATGCGGTGGCCTTCGGCAAGCTCTACATCGCCAATCCGGACCTCGTGCGCCGCTTCCGCGAGGACGCGCCGCTGAACGCGCCGAAGCCGGAAACCTTCTACGCCCCGGGTGCCGCCGGCTACACCGACTACCCGGCGCTCGACGCCGCCTGACCCCAACTGCGCGCCCGGCATCGGGACTTGATCCCGGGCGCGCGATGGGGCATAGGAGCCGCAGACGCGGCGGGTCATCCCGCCGCCTTTCTTTTGATCGGGTGCTGTGATGAAGGTCCGCAATTCCCTGAAGTCGCTGCGCGGACGTCACCGCGACAACCAGCTCGTGCGCCGCAAGGGCCGCGTGTACATCATCAACAAGACGCAGAAGCGCTACAAGGCCCGCCAGGGCTGAAGCCTCCGTGTCGCTGTGTCGAGAGAGCCCCGGGACCCCGTCCCGGGGCTCTCGTCGTTGGGGCCGTCTTTGACGCAGAGGCACCCCGTGCCTATCTTGCCGGGATGGCGAACCGTTCCATCCTGGCCGCCGCACTGGCGGTGGCGTTCCCCCTCGCGGCCGTGGCCTCGCCCGACGTCGGCGACCCGGGCGCTCCCTTGCCGTTCTTCCGCCGGCAGGCGCCCGATGGCGTGCCGCGCCTTCCCGGTGCCAACGAGGGGATCCCGTTCGTCCGCCCCCTGTTCGGCCCCGACGGCGGCATCGACCCGGATGCCGCACCCGATGGCGGCACGGCCGAGACGGCTCCCGCGCCGCCGCCCAAGCCTCCGACCCGGGCCGAGGCGCTGGACAAGCTCCTGAACCGGTTGGCCCAGGCACAGGACGAGGGCGAAGCGCGCGCCGTCGCGGGACTCGTCCAGCGCATGTGGATGGAATCGGGCTCCGACACCGCCGACCTCCTCATGACGCGGGCGGTCGCCGCCATGAACGACAACCGGCGCGACGTCGCCGAAGCGCTGCTCGACAAGATCATCGATCTCCGGCCCGGTTGGGCCGAGGCCTGGAACAAGCGGGCCACCCTGCGCTTCCTCGAGAACGACGACGCGGGATCGATGGCGGACATCAGCCACGTCCTGGCGATCGAGCCGCGCCATTTCGGCGCGCTGAGCGGGATGGGCTTCATCCTCGAGCGCCATGGCGAGGACGCCGCGGCCCTGAAAGCCCTGCGCCGGGCCCTCGGCGTCTATCCGCAGGATCCCGAGGTCCGCAAGGCCGTCGAGAAGCTGGCTCCCAGCGTCGAAGGGCAGGAGCTTTGAAGGCTGCGCAGGGGCGTCCCGGCAGCGGGGCCCGGACTCCGGCCGGCGCGGTGACGCGGTGAAGATCCCGCTCGGGTTCGCGCTCCTCGTCCTGGCTCTGGCGTGCAGTGGCTGGCTCTACACGCTCTGGCAGACGGGCGTCATCGAGCGCCGCTACCCTCCGCAGGGCAACTTCGTCGGCATCGGCGGCGGGGCCCGGCTCCACTATACCGAGCGCCGGGCCCAGGGCCCGGCACGCGGCACCGTGGTGCTGCTGCACGGGGCGAGCGGCAACCAGGCGGATCTCATGGTGCCGCTCGGCGACCGCCTCGCCGCGCGGGGCTACCGCGTCCTCGCCTTCGACCGCCCCGGCCATGGCTGGAGCGACCGGCCCGGCGGCGAGGAAGGCGATTCCTCGCCCGCCCGCCAGGCCGACCTGATCGCGGCGGGCCTCGCGCGCCTGGGCGTCGCCGACGCCATCATGGTGGGGCACAGCTGGAGCGGGGCACTCGCGGCCGTTCTGGCGCTCGACCACCGCGCCCTCACCGGCGGGCTCGTCCTGCTGTCTCCGGTCCTCTATCCCTGGCCGACCGGCATCGAATGGTACTACGGGCCGGCGGCCTCGCGCTGGCTCGGCCCAGCCTTCACCCGCATCGTGACGCTGCCCGCCGGGCAGCTTCTGCTGCCGGCCGGCATCGCCTCGGTCTTCACCCCGCAACCCGCCCCGCCCAACTTCGCGGCCCTCACCGGGGTGGAGCTCGTGCTGCGCCCGGCCGAGTTCGAGAACAACGCGACGGACGTGTTCCACCTGCACGACTTCGTCACGACGCTGGCGCCGCGCCTCCCGGGCCTCGCCGTGCCGACCGCGCTGGTGGCCGGCGACAGCGATTCGATCGCGCCGGCCTCGTTCCACGCCGAGCGGCTGGCGCGCGAACTCGCGGGGGCGAGCCTCACCCTGCTGCCCGGATGCGGGCATTCGCCCCAATGGTCCGACCCGGCCGCGGTCGTGGCCGCCATCGACACGGTCGCGGACAGGATGGCGGCCGCCACGTCGGACGTTCCGGCGCCCGGCCGCGCGGCAGCCGTGCCGTGACCCGCGACGGACAGGATCGCGATGGGCCGGCTCCGCGCGGCGGCGGACGCCGGCGCTGCGACGCTCAGGCCCCGGAGGAGCCGCTCCGGACGCCGTCGTCTCCAGCCATGAACCGCGCGAAGGCGTCCTTGTAGTCCGGATGCCAGCGCGACAGGGCCGGGCGGTTCTCGATGACGTCGCCGATGGCCCAGGCCATGCGCTTCTCGTCCGTGGCACGGTCGACGTCGTTGTCGGGGCACAGGATGTAGAAGTCGCCGCTCGCCATCGCGTCGAGCATGAAGTCGACGACCTGTTCGGCCGTCCAGGCCGCGGCCGGCTTCTCGGCCGTGCCGGTGAGGCCCGTGTGGGTGAAGCCGGGGATCAGCAGATGCGCCGTGACGGCGCAGTCCGGCGTCTCGCGCAGCGCATGGGCCGTGGCCTCGGTGAAGACCTTCACGCCCGCCTTGCTGGTGTTGTAGGCGGCATTGCCGGGCGGGGTGGTGATGCCCTGCTTGGATCCCGTGTTGACGATGGCGGCCGGGCGACCGGCGGCGATCAGGCCCGGCGCGAAGGCCTGCACGCCGTTGATCACGCCCCACAGGTTGACCCCGATCAGGCGCTGCCAGTCCTCGTAGGCGTCCCACGGCCTGCCGACCGGGCTGATGGCGGCATTGTTCATCAGCAGCGCGACATCGCCGAAAGCGGCGTCGGTGGCCTGCCGCAGCGCATGCAGGTCCTCGATGCGGCTGACGTCGGTCGGCACCGCCCGGACCGAGCCGGCGGCATCCGTGGCGCCCGCCGCGGCGGCGACCTCGATGACGGCCTGCCGCGCGGCGTCGAGCCTCGCACCAGCGAGGTCGGCTAGGACGACGTTGAGGCCGAGTGCCGCGAGGCGCTTGCCGGCCGCGAGGCCGATGCCGCTCGCCCCGCCCGTGATGACGGCGGTGCGGCCCGGCGCGATGGCGGGATGGTGCTGCATGTGGATCTCCTGTGTGGCGGAGGTGTGGGTGCGGGCCCGGATTCCGTCAAGGCCCGGGCACCCGCCCCGGCCCGACGCGGCACCGTGACGGCGGCGAGGGGCGCGGCAGGCCGCGACATTCTGCCCAGCCCCGCTGCCGAGGCAGAGCTGGCACCCGCGGGCGGGCCTTTGCATTGCAATATCGCCTGACGATATACATGGTGCGATGCAACAAAAGCATGGACGGCGCGACCGGGTACGTCGGGCCGCCATCGATCAAGCGGGACGCCATGGCAGCGGATCGCACCCCGGGACGGCCCTTTCCGGCCGGCCCCACCTTCTCCGCCTGGCGGACCCACGAGGACGAGAGCCCATGACGCAAGCCTTCCGAGCCGGGATGATCGGGGCCGCCAGGTCCGTCCGCGACGGAGGCCCCGGCGAGGCCGCATGCGTCGTCGAGCGGACACCGGACGGTGAAGGTCCCGCCGTGGCGGCGGGGCGGCGCGGGCCGCCGTCGAACCTGTTCGACGGCATGATGTCGGACATGCAGGACGCCTTCGACAGTTTCCGCTCGTTCAACCCCTTCACGGCGTCGGCGCCGGTGCCTGCCGCCCCCCGGGGCAGCTTCACCGAACGGCGCTTCATCGGCGCGACCGGCACCCGGCCCTACAAGCTCTACGTCCCCGCCTGCGCCGAGGCCGGGATCGCCCTGCCCCTCGTCGTGATGCTGCACGGATGCGGCCAATCGCCCGACGATTTCGCGGACGGCACGCGGATGAACGCCTGGGCCGAACGCGACGGTTTCCTGGTCTGCTATCCGGGGCAGACCGCGGCCGCCAATGGCCAGCGCTGCTGGAACTGGTTCAACGACGGCGACCAGCACCGTGGCGCCGGCGAACCCGCGCTGATCGCCGGCATCACGCGCGACGTCATGGCCCGGCACCCCGTGGATCCGGCCCGGATCTACGTCGCGGGCCTGTCGGCGGGAGGCGCCCTGGCCGCCACGATGGGCCAGGCCTATCCGGACCTCTTCGCCGCCGTCGCGGTCCATTCGGGTCTCGCCTGCGGCGCCGCCCGCGACATGTCGTCGGCCTTCGCGGCGATGCGCCAGGGCGGCGGGGGCGGCGCGACGCGGGAGGCCGCGGCGGTCCGGGTCCCCACCATCGTGTTCCACGGCGACCGCGACAGCACCGTCAACCCGGTGAACGGCGACGAGGTCGCCGCCCAGGCCATCCACGCCGCGACGGTGCGGAGCGAGGCCGAGGACGGGGTCGTGGCGGGAGGGCATGGCTATCGCCGCACCCGCTTCATCGATGCCCGCGGCCGGGCCCTCGTCGAGCAGTGGGAGATCCGCGGCGCCGGCCATGCCTGGGCCGGGGGCAGTGCGGCGGGCTCCTACACCGACCCGCACGGACCGGACGCCTCCGGCGAAATGCTGCGGTTCTTCGCCGAACATGTCGGACCCGCCGCCGCCAGGCGCTGAAAGATCCATCCCCGGCGCTGCGGCATGTCACCGCGTCTCTACTGGTCGGTGCTTCAATAAGCCGGGAACACTCAAGCTTTCGTTTGTCGACGTCGCGCCGGACTATTCCGATACGATCCGAACACCTCGCTTAATCCATGTGATTGTCGGCCGCGGCTGCACTTGCTTCAGTCGGGGCGGGATCGCCGTCGGCGCGGCCCCGTGTCGCCGCGGGCGCGGCTGGCAGCATGAGGCGCGAAGGATCGGGGGGTGCTGTCGCGCCCCCGTCCTGCGGCCGAGCGACGAGGGTGGGTTCCATGATGTCGACCAGCAAGACGCGCCGGCACTTCACCGACGCGGCGCGCGAAGCCGCGGCTTCGGCCCGGCAGCGCAAACGGGACCATCGGCTGCAGTTCCCGGAAGACCACAAGCTCGTCGATGGTGGTGGTGCGCGCCGCCGAGCTGCCGACGGGTTTCGGCTGGCAGATCCGCCGGTTCGGCCACATGCAGCCGGTGGCGCAGAGCCCTCAGCGCTTCGCCAGCCCGGTCGACGCGGAACGCTCGGGCGAAGTCGCGCTGGCGCAGATGAAGCAGCACTTCGTGCCCTGACGGCAGTCTCCGTCCGCCGTTCGGACCGTCCCGATGGTCAGTCCTTCGGGCTCTCGCCCGGCACCGCCCGCCGCATCTCCGCTTCCTCCGCCACCAGGAGCCAGCCCACGAGCAGGACCGAGAAGCCGACCGCCAGCACGGCGGGTGAAGCGTGGAGCGTGAACAGGGTGGCGAGGCTCATTGCGGCGATCTCCTCTGCCGCGAAGGATAAGAATCAAATCTGAACGAATCCTTAGCCGCGCCTCGCCGCGCCTGCGACGGGCCTGGGGATCACGGGGGACCGGCCCCTGCCCGCGCCCGCCGTTTGGCGCTATGGTGCCGGGGATGAAGATCGAAATCGACATGGGGCTCACGGCCGCGCCGGGCGCCGTCCCCGGGCCCGCCATGCTCGACCTCGAGGAGCTTCTCGCGACCCGCCTGCTCGTTCAGGGCAATTCGGGGTCGGGGAAGTCGCATCTGCTGCGCCGTCTGCTCGAGCAGAGCGCCCCCCATGTCCAGCAGGTGGTGATCGACCCCGAGGGCGACTTCGTCGGGCTCGCCGAGGAGTTCGGCCACGTCGTCGTGGACGGCGACCGCAGCGCGGCGGAGCTCGAGACCATCGCGGCGCGCGTCCGCCAGCACCGCATCTCGGCCGTCCTGACGCTCGAGACGCTCGACGCCGAGATGCAGATGCGGGCCGCCGCCCTGTTCCTCAACGCGCTGTTCGACGCCGACCGCGACCACTGGTTCCCGGCCCTCGTCATCGTCGACGAGGCCCAGCTCTTCGCCCCGGCGGTGTCGGGCGACGTGTCCGAGGAGGCGCGCAAACTGTCGCTCGGCGCCATGACCAACCTGATGTGCCGCGGCCGCAAGCGCGGCCTCGCCGGCGTCATCGCGACCCAGCGCCTCGCCAAGCTCGCCAAGAACGTCGCCGCCGAAGCGACGAACTTCCTGATGGGCCGGACCTTTCTCGACATCGACATGGCGCGCGCCGCCGATCTCCTGGGCCTCGAGCGGCGCCAGGCCGAAGTGTTCCGCGAACTCCAGCGCGGGCATTTCGTGGCGCTCGGCCCCGCCCTGTCGCGCCGCCCGCTGCCGATCCGGGTCGGCGGTGTCGCGACGGCGCCGCGCGGCGGCACGCCCACATTGACGCCCCTCCCCGCGCAGCCGGGCGTGGATGCGCGCGACCTGATCCTCGCGCCCGTCCCGGTCGGGCCGGCGCGCGCCAGCGCGGCCGAGCGCCGAGCCGCCACCCCGGCGGCGCCCTCCATGAACCAGATCCTGGAGGAGATCGTGCGCAACCGGCCCGCGGCGGCTCCGGCCGAGGAGGGACCCGCCCTCGCCCCCGAGGAGCGCGAGCGGGCCTTGCGGGCGATCGCGCGCGAGATCATGGCCGATCCGGACAGTTTCTTCCGATCCGAACCCGTGCTCTTCGGCGACTTCCAGGTCCGCTGCCGCATCGGCAAGATCGGCACCGTCGCGCCGGCCGAGTTCAAGCTGCACATCAACGCGGCGCGCGCGGGGCTCGAGGCCGCGCTCGCCGACGGTCCCGCCTGGGACCGCGCGCTGGCGGTGGCGCGCACCATCCCGGACGACATGCAGGCCGTGTTCCTCATCGTGGCCGGGGCGGCGCTGAAGGGCGCGCCCTGCCCGTCCGACCACGAGGTGGCGCGCCGCTGCGGCATGCACTCGGCCGGCCGCGCCCGCTCGCGCATCCGGCACCTCGACAAGGGCGATCTCGTCGTCACCCGGTCCGACATGTCGGGGAACCGTGTCGCGGTCGTGCCGGAGTTCGGCTGGGAGACCGCGCCCGGCGACCCCAACGCGCCCGCCGCCGTGCTCCCCGAGCCGGCCCGGGCCGAGACGGGCGACCTCTTCGCGCCCACCCGCACCGCCGCCGAATAGGAGGTCCGATGGACGCCGCCCGCCCCCTCGGCCCGATGGTCGAGACCGCTCCGGCCCGCCGCCCGGAGCGGCGGACCATCGAGGGACGCTTCGTCCGGCTGGAGCCGCTCGACCCCGCCGCGCACGGGGCCGCGCTGTGGACCGAGGTTTCGGGCGCCGACACCGTGTGGGACTATCTCTTCGACGGGCCCTATGCCGACGAAGCGACCTTCTCGGAGTCCCTCGCCGCCAAGGCGGCGTCGGCCGACCCGCTGTTCTGGGCCATCGTCGACCGGGCCTCGGGCGCGGCCGTCGGCTACGCGACGCTGATGCGGCACGACCCCGTCCACCGCACCATCGAGGTCGGCAACATCCTGTTCACGCCCGCCCTGCAGCGCCGGCCGGGGGCGACGGAAGCCATGGCGCTGCTCGCCGGTTACGCCTTCGACGAGCTCGGCTACCGCCGCTACGAATGGAAGTGCAACGCCCTCAACGCTCCCTCGCGCGCCGCGGCCGAGCGGCTCGGCTTCACCTTCGAGGGCGTGTTCCGCCAACACATGATCGTCAAGGGCCGCAACCGCGACACGGCCTGGTACGCCATGACGGACGGCGAGTGGCCGGGCGTGCGCCGGGCCTTCACGCTCTGGCTCTCGCCCGAGAACTTCGACGCGGCGGGCCGGCAGCGCCGGTCCCTGGCGGACCTGCGCGGGCCGGGCCAGGGCTGAGCGGCACCCGCGACCGCAGGGACGTAGCCCTGCGCCTCAGCGCCGGGCGCGGCGGTCGATGGAGCGGACGGCGTCGGCCGGAAGCGCCAGGCGCGCCGACACGAAATCGGCGAAGATCCGGGCGACCCGGACGCGCGTGTCGACCGCCGCGACCGCCGCCGCATAGGCATAGGGCGCGAGGTCGCGCTCGCGCAGCTGCTCCAGCAGGCGGCTCAGGGCCGGCGGATCGGCGAGGGCCTGCGCGAAGGGCGCGAGCCCGTCAGGCGCGGCACCGATCTCGCGGAGCCAGCGCTCGGCCAAGCGGCGCGCCGGCGTACCGCCATCCGTGACGGTGAGCACGACGACGGCGGCGAAGCGCATCACGAGGTCGCGGTCGGCGGGATCGAGCCGCCCGAGCCGCAACGTCAGGGGCACGAGAACCTGGTGGCGGTTCTGCAGCCAGCCGTGCAGCACCTTGCCCGACAGGCTGCGGTCGAGGATCTCCTGCGGCAGGCCGAGCCGGCGGTCGCGCCGGCCGACCTCGCCGGCGGTCGCCGCCACCGCGTCGGACAGGGCCGTGCGCTCCAGCGCCTCGGCTTCGCCGTCGCGCTCCAGCCGCCGCTCGAGGAGGCGCTGCAGCCCGCCGAGCCACCCGACCCCCGGCATCGCTCCCCGGGCCGGCCCGGCCACGCGGCTCAGGCCTGAGCCGGCGTCGCCGGTGCCGCCGAGCGCCTCGATCTGCGCCAGCAGGCGGGAGAAATCGACCGGCTTGGGATGGTAGTCGTTGCAGCCCGCCGCGATCGCCTTCTCGCGGTCCCCCGACATGGCGTGGGCGGTCAGGGCGATGATCGGGATATGGGCCGTCTTGGCCTCGGCCTTGATCATGCTGGCCGCCGTCCAGCCGTCGATGATCGGCAGGTTCATGTCGAGCAGGATGATGTCGGGTGATTCGGAGCCGGCCTTGTCCACACCCTCCTGGCCGTCCGCCGCCAGCACGACCTCGAAGCCACGCCGCCGCAGCCGCCGCGACAGAAAATCCCAAATCTCCTCGTGGTCCTCAACGAGCAATATGCGCATGAAACGGCCTCCGGCGTCTTCTATCGCGTGGCCACGGGAAGGAGATCCCGCAATTCCTGCGCGAGGTCGGGCAGACTTCGACTGCCCTTGGTGATGATGCGTTCGGCCTGCCCGTCGAGGCAGGCTCTCTCTTCCGGTGTAACATCCTTGGCGGTCAAAACCACCACTGGAACAAGGCCGCCGTCGGGGCGCTGGCGCAGGCGCTTCAGGAAGTCGAAACCGTCCATCACCGGCATCATGAGATCGAGCAGGATCAGGCTCGGCATGACGCCGTCGAGCCGGTCCAGCGCCTGCTGGCCGTCGCCCGCCTCGACCACGGTCCACCCATCGCGCGACAGGGTGAACCGCAGCCGCTCGCGTGCGCCCTCGTCGTCGTCGATCACCAGGATGGCGCCGTCGCGCCGCGGCTGCACGCGGTCGAGCACGCGCTTCAGCCTGTCCCAGTCGACGGGCTTGAGCAGGTAGTCGGTCGCGCCGAGCGCATAGGCGAGGCTCTGCTCGTTCTTGACCGAGACCATGACGATCGGGCGTATCGACCAGCAGCGGGTCCTGGCGCAGCGCATGCAGGACCGACCAGCCGTCCATCTTGGGCATCTCGACGTCGAGCAGGATGGCCTGGGGCCGCAGGGCGCGGGCCAGCGTCAGGCCGGCCTGCCCATCGGCGGCGCCCGTCACGCTGAAGCCTTCGCGCTTGAGGAACCGGGCCAGCAGGTCGCGGGCCGCCGGGTCGTCGTCGACCACGAGGATGCGGTGCGGGCGCGCTCGCGCCCTCGTCCGGCAGGGTCTCGGCCTCGTGCACGATGTCCACGGGCTCGACCGCCCCGCCATCGTCGGATCGCGTCTCGGCGGCGAGGCGGAGGCGGAAGGTGGAGCCGCGTCCCACCTCGCTCTCCACCGTCACGTCCCCGCCCAGGCGCTGGGCGAAGGCGCGCGTGATGGCGAGGCCGAGCCCGGTGCCGCCGAACTGCCGGGTCGTCGATTCGTCGGCCTGCGAGAACCGCTGGAACAGGCGGCTCAGCTGCTCCGGGCGTCATGCCGATGCCGGTGTCGACGACGTCGAAGGACAGGCGGTCCGGCCCGTCCCGCCGCGCCCGCAGCGTGATCAGCCCGTCCTCGGTGAACTTGGCGGCATTGCCGATGAGGTTGATGAGGCACTGCCGGATCTTGAGCTCGTCCGACTGCATGCGCCCGAGATCGTCGCCGAGGTCGACCTCGAGGCGGTTGTTCTTCTTGGCGACCAGCGCCTCCGTGGCGCTGACGACCTCCTGGACCATGGCGGCGACGTCGAAGCCGACGGATTCCACCGTCATGCGCCCGGCTTCGATCTTGCTGAGGTCGAGCACGTCGTTGATGAGGCCGAGGAGGTGGCGGGCGCTCGCCTCGATCTTGCCGACGTCGGCGAGCAGATGGGTCTGCCCGACGTCCTCGATCTCCTCGGCCAGCATCTCGCTGTAGCCGATCACGGCCGAGAGCGGGGTGCGCAGCTCGTGGCTCATGTTGGCGATGAACTGGCTCTTGGCGCGGTTGGCCCCTTCGGCGAGGTCCTTCGCCTCCAGCATGGCATCCTCGGCGTCGCGCCGTTCGGTGATGTCGGAATTGACCCCGACCCATTCGCGCACCGTGCCGTCCGGTCCCATCACGGGAGCGGCCCTGACGTCGCAATAGCGCCAGACGCCATCGCGCCGCCGCAGGCGGAACTCGACGTGCAACGGCGCGCGGCTCGAGAGGCACTCGCGCCACAGGTCGGCCACCCGGTCCCGGTCGTCGGGATGGACGATGTCGAGCCAGCCCCATCCCGCGTATTCGGCCTCGGTCTGGCCCGTGTAGGCGCGCCAGGTCGGCAGCGGCGGGATCATCCCGCCGTCCGGTGACGCCGTCCAGATGAGGTCGGCCGAGGCCGAGATCAGCGTGCGGAACCGCTCCTCGGAGCGGCGCAGCGTCGCCTCGGCGGCGCGCGCCTCGGTGATGTCGGTGTTGGTGCCGAACCAGCGCGTGATGGCGCCCGCCTCGTCGCGGACCGGCTCGGCGCGGGACAGGAACCAGCGGAACTCGCCGTCGTGCCGGCGCAGCGGGAACGTGTCCTCCCAGGCCTCGCCGGCGGCGAAGGCGGCGTCGTAGCTCTCGACCACCCGCCGGATGTGGTCGGGGTGGTGGACCTTGGCCCAGCCGCGGCCCCGCATCTCCGCCAGGGTGGTCCCGGTGAAGTCGTACCAGCGCCGATTGTACCAGAAGATCGCCCCCGACCCGTCGGCGATCCAGGCGAGCTGAGGGATGGCGTCGGCGAGATGGCGGAAGTCGTCCGGCATGGGTCCGGGCGGCAGTCCGGCGGCCGGCCTCGATGGGCCCGGCCGGCGTCCTGTCGTTGGCGTCGGCCATCGTCTGTCCCCGGCTGCATCCTCACGCCATATGGCCCGCCGGCGCTCTGGATGGAAGGTCGGGGCGTGACTATAAAGGGCTGCACCGCGCCGGCGCCGGTCAAGGACCCTGCATGACACTCGACCAAGCGCTGGCCTTCGGCCTGATCACGGCCACCATCGGCATGTTCGTCTGGGGGCGCCTCCCCTACGACCTCGTGGCGCTGACGGCGCTGCTGATCGGCATCGCGATCGGCATCGTGCCGGAGAAACACGCCTTCGAAGGCTTCTCGGACGAGATCATCGTCATCATCGCGGCGGCCCTCGTGGTGAGCGCCGGCATCGCCCGGTCGGGCGTCATCGAGGCCATCATGCGGCCGATCCTGCCGCGCCTGCGCACCACGGCCGTGCAGGTCCCCGTGCTGGCGGGCTGCGTGCTGGTGCTCTCGATGGTGACCAAGAACGTCGGCGCGCTCGCCATCTTCATGCCGATCGCCCTGCAACTGGCCCGCCGCCACAAGACGTCCCCCTCGGCGCTGCTCATGCCGATGGCGGCGGCCTCGCTCACCGGCGGCGTGGTGACGCTGGTCGGCACCTCGCCCAACATCATCATCGCCAAGGTGAGGGCCGACATGTTCGGCCATCCCTTCACCATGTTCGACTTCACGCCCGTCGGACTGTCGATCGCCGCCCTGACGATCGGCTTCCTGGCCGTCGGCTGGCGCCTGCTGCCCGAGCGCCGGGCCGCCGCCTCGATGGATGCCGCCTTCACCATCGAGAGCTACACGGCCGAGGCCGTGGTCGGCCTGCAGTCGGCCGCGGCGGGCCTCACCGTGGTGGAACTCGAGACCCTGCAGGAGGGCGAGGTCTCGGTCGCCGGCATCGTGCGCGAGCGCTTCCGCCGCTACGCGCCGAGCCCGACCTCGCGCCTCCAGGCCGGCGACGTGCTGCTGCTGCGCGGCGAGCCCGAGGGGCTGGAGCGGCTGATCTCGCAGGCGCGGCTCGATCTCGCGAGCGGCGGGGTGCCCGAGACGGGCGCCGCCGCCGTGGTGGAGGGCGTCATCACCGAGAACTCGCCGCTGATCGGCCACACGCCGGCCCAGCTCGCCCTGCAGGCCCGCCATGGCCTGGGCCTCCTGGCGCTGTCGCGGCGCGGCACCGCCATCCTGCAGCGCCTGTCCACCGTTAGGTTCCGCCGGGGCGACGTGGTGGTGCTGCGCTCGTCCTCGCCCAACCTGCCCGAGACGCTGGGCGAACTCCACGTCCTGCCCCTCGCCGAGCGCGCCATCACGCTCGGGCTCAGCCACCGCGGCTGGACGCCGCTGCTCGTCTTGGCCGTCGCCATGGTGCTGGTGGCCCTCAAGGTCGTGGGCGTGGCGGTGGCGTTCTTCGGCGCCGCCGTGGTGCTCCTGCTGCTGCGCACCATGACCATGCACGACGCCTACAAGACCGTGGAATGGCACATCCTGTTCCTGCTCGGCGCCCTGATCCCGCTGTCGCACGCGGTGCGGGACACGGGCGGCACGGACCTGCTGGCGCGCGGCCTCGAACATGCCATCCAGGGGCTCGGGCCGACCGCCACGCTGGCGGTCGTGATGGTCATCGCCATGGCGGTGACGCCGTTCTTCCACAACGCGCCCACGACGCTGGTGATGGGGCCGATCGCCGGCAGCCTCGCGGTGAAGCTCGGGCTGAACCCCGACCCGTTCCTGATGGCGGTGGCCCTCGGCGCCGGCTGCGACTTCCTCACGCCCGTCGGCCACCAGTGCAACACGCTGGTGCTGGGCCCCGGCGGCTACCGGTTCAGCGACTATCCCCGGCTCGGCCTGCCGCTCTCCATCATGGTGGTGGCGGCCGGGGTGCCGCTCATCACCTGGTTCTGGCCGCTGCACGGCCACGGCCCTTGACGCCGAGAGATCGAAGGCGCCCGTCGGACCGACGCGGCAGATCACCCGGCCGGTGGCCGTCCAACTGCGAAAGCCCACGCTCATGACCGACGCTTCCCCCGCCATCGACCCCGCCCGCCTCGACGCCCTGGCCGAAGTGGCGGTGCGGGTCGGGCTGCAGCTGCGGCCCGGGCAGGACCTTCTGGTCACCGCGCCCGTCGAGGCGCTGCCGCTCGTGCGCCGTATCGCCGACCAGGCCTACAAGGCGGGCGCCGGCCTCGTGACGCCGCTCCTCTCCGACCCCGAGGTGACGCTGGCGCGCTACCGCTCGGGCTCGGAGGCGAGCTTCGAGCGCGCCGCCGGCTGGCTCTACGACGGCATGGCCAAGGCCTTCGACGCCGACACGGCGCGCCTCGCCGTGGTGGGCGAGGACCCGATGCTGCTCGCCGGGCAGGACACCGCCAAGGTGTCGCGCGCCAACCGCGCCAATTCGGTCGCCTACCGGCCCGCGATGGAGCGGATCACCGGCTTCGACGTCAACTGGAACATCGTCGCCTACCCGGGCGCTGCCTGGGCCCGGCAGGTCTTCCCGGACGTCGCGCCCGAGGCCGCGGTCGGCAGGCTCGCCGACGCCATCTTCGCGGCCTCCCGGGTCGACCGCCCCGATCCCGTCGCGGCCTGGACCGCCCACAACGCGGAACTGCGCGCCCGGACCGAACGGCTGAACGGCCAGCGCTTCGCCGCCCTCCATTATTCCGGCCCCGGCACCGACCTCACCATCGGCCTCGCCGACGGGCACGAGTGGCACGGCGGTGCCGCGACGGCCAGGAACGGCGTCACCTGCAACCCCAACATCCCGACCGAGGAGGTGTTCACGACGCCGCACGCGCTCCGCGTGGAGGGCCACGTGTCCAGCACCAAGCCCCTGTCCTACCAGGGCACCCTGATCGACGGCATCGCGGTCCGCTTCGCCGAGGGGCGGATCGTCGAGGCTGCGGCGACGCGCGGGCTGGACGTGCTGAACAAGGTGCTCGACACCGACGAGGGCGCACGCCGCCTCGGCGAAGTGGCACTGGTGCCCCACTCCTCGCCGATCTCGCAGAGCGGGCTCCTCTTCTTCAACACGCTGTTCGATGAGAACGCCGCCTGCCACATCGCGCTCGGCCAATGCTACTCCAAGTGCTTCCTCGACGGCGCCAGCCTGACGCCCGAGCAGATCGCGGCGCGCGGCGGCAACACCAGCGCCATACACATCGACTGGATGATCGGCTCCGACCGGATCGACATCGACGGCGTCCACCTCGACGGCGCCCGCGTGCCGCTGTTCCGCAAGGGCGAGTGGGTCTGATCGCGGCCGCCACCCCCGTGGCGGCGCCCCGCCTGATCGTCTTCGGCGGCCTCCCGGGCGTGGGCAAGACCACGCTGGCCCGAGCCCTGGCGCGGCGGCTCGGCGCGGCCGGCCTGCGGATCGACGCGATCGAACAGGCTATCCGCGACGCGGGCGTGCTGGCGGGCGAGGTCGGCACGGCGGGCTACCGGGTCGCCCATGCCCTCGCGGAAGCCCACCTCGGCCAGGGCCTGTCGGTGGTGGCGGATTGCGTCAATCCCGTCGCGGACAGCCGGCAGGGCTGGCGCGACCTCGCGGCCCGGGCGGGCGCAGGCCTCACCGAGATCGCGGTCGTGTGCTCGGACTCTGCCGAGCACCGGCGCCGCGTCGAGACGCGGCCCGTCGACATCCCCGGCCTCGTCGCGCCCCGATGGGCCGACGTCGTCGCCCGCGTCGTCGTGCCCTGGCCCGAGGCGCATCTCGTCGTCGATACGGCGCTCGGGCCACCGGAGCGGAGCATCGCCGAGATCATGGACGCTCTGGGGCGCTGACGCGCCCCGACCGAGCCAGCCTGCGTCGGGATGCGGATCCGGCGCCCGGCATTCGGCGCGCCCCGCGCTGGGCGCAACCTCGGTCCGCGCCGGCGCGGCTGGTTCCGCCCCGGCCGAAGCGTTAGGCCGGACCTCCCCGCCCTCGTGGAGCCTGGCGCCGCCCATGCACGCCGTCACCGACGCCGTCCTGCCCGTCTTCGCGCTGATCGGCGTCGGCTATCTGGCGGGGCAACGGGGCGTGCTCGACGCCGGCGTGACCGATGCGCTGAACCGCTTCGTGGTCTGGCTGGCTCTGCCGGCGCTGCTCTTCGGCGCGACCGCCAGGATGACCCTGGCCGATGTCGACCACCCGGGCTTCGCCCTCGCCAGCGGTGCCGGCATCGCCATCACCTTCGTGCTGTCGATGCTGGTCGACCGGCGCCGGGGCCGGCGCCTCGCCGACCGGGCCATCGCGGGGCTCGACGCCGCCTACGGCAACACGGGCTTCCTCGGCATCCCGCTCGGCCTCGCCTTGTTCGGCACCGCCATCCTCCCCGCCCTGGTCATCTCGGTCCTGCTCACGGCCTGCCTGCTCTTCGCCGTCGCGATCGTGCTCATCGAGATCGATCTCGCCGCGGTGCCCGAAGCGGCGCGCGGCGCGGGACTCGCCCGCATGCTGCTGACGACGCTCCGCTCGCTGCTGCGCAATCCCCTGCTGGTGTCGCCCCTCGCCGGCGGGCTCTGGGCCCTGACGGGCCAGCCGCTGCCCCTGCCGGTCGACCGGTTCCTGGCGCTCCTCGGGGCCGCCGCCAGCCCCTGTGCGCTCGTCACCATCGGGCTGTTCCTGCACCAGCAGCGCGACGAAGCCGACCCGGCGGAGGTCGCCCGCCTGGTCGGCCTGAAGCTCCTCGTGCAGCCGCTCGTGACGCTCGGCTGCGTCTGGCTGGCTCCCATGCCCAAAGCCTGGTCGGACACCGCGCTCCTGCTCTCGGCCCTGCCGACCGGCACCGGCCCCTTCATGCTGGCCAAGCTCTACGACCGGGAGGCCGCCACGACCTCGCGGGCCATCCTGGTCTCGACGGTCCTGTCGGTCGCGACCGTCTCGGCCCTGGTCGCCTGGATCGGGCGATGACGCGGCGGCCGCGCCGCCGGCCCCGATCCGTGCGTTCCGGAATTCCACGATCTTGAAATAAACCGTCCAGACCTCCTGACTCACTGCCCGGAGCGGGCCTATGATGGGGCGGCGCCGACCGTGACGCGGCCGGCCCGGTGGGAGGACGACGACATGGCGACGCTGGGCGTGGGGCTCATCGGTTCGGGCTTCATGGGCAAGGCCCATGCCCTGGGCTTCATCAACGCGAACCGTATCATGGAGCTGCCGGTGCGGGCCGAGCTCGCGCTCCTGGCCGATGCCTCGGCCGCCGCCGCCGCACGGGCGGCGGCGCGGTTCGGCGTCCCGCGCGCGACGGGGGACTGGCGGGCGCTGGTCGCCGATCCCGCGGTCGCCATCGTGTCGATCACCACCCCCAACGTGCTCCACCGCGAGATGGCGCTGGCCGCCATCGCGGCCGGCCGTCACGTCTATTGCGAGAAGCCGCTCGCCCCGACGGCGGCGGAAGCCGGCGAGATGACGCTGGCGGCCGAGAAGGCCGGGATCGCCACCCAGGTCGGGTTCAACTACCTCAAGAACCCGATGATCGGGCTCGCCCGCGACCTCGTGGCGGCGGGCGAGATCGGCGAGGTGCGCTCGTTCCGCGGCGTCCATGCCGAGGATTTCATGAGCGATGCCGCAAATCCCTGGACGTGGCGGCTCGACCCCGCGGGCGGCGGCGGCGCCCTGGCCGATATCGGCAGCCACATCGTCGCGCTCGCCCGCCACGTCGTCGGGCCGATCGCGGCCGTCACCGGCACCTGCACGACGCTGGTGCGGGAGCGCCCCTTCGAGGGCGGCACGCGGGCCGTCGAGGTCGACGACGTCACGACCGCGGCGCTGCGGTTCGGCAACGGTGCCGTCGGCACCATCGAGGCGAACTGGCTCGCCACGGGCCGCAAGATGGGCCTCGCCTTCGAGGTGTCGGGCGCCAAGGGGGCGATCCGCTTCACCCAGGAGCGCATGAACGAGCTGAAGCTCTATCGCACCGCCGATCCCGCGGCGCTGCAGGGCTTCCGCACGATCGAGGCCGGCCCCGCCCATGCCCCCTACGGCGCCTTCTGCCCGGCCGCCGGGCACGGGCTCGGCTTCAACGACCTGAAGACCATCGAAGTCGCGGATTTCCTGCGCGCCATCGCGGGCGAGCGCGTCGGGCACGCCGACTTCCGCGAAGGCTGGGCCGTCGCCAGGACCGTCGAAGCCATCTACCGCGCGGCGCGCGAAGGCGGTTGGATCAGCGTGGACTGACGCCGCGGCGTCGAACGGGATGGGACTCATCGGCGGCTAGGCCACCATGAAACGGCTCCCGATGGGAGGCCGGAGCGGGGGCGGCGAAGGCGCAAGCGCTCCGGGTCCGGCGGCACCGTCAGGCCTCAACCACCACCAGCACGGTCCCCTCGCGCCCGACGATCCTGAGGGCGGTGCCGGGGGCGGGCGAGGAGGCATCCGCCATGCGGGCCGGCCAGGTGCCGTCGCGGAAGCGCACCCGGCCCTCCCCGCCGGCGAAGGCCATCGCCTGGCAGGACTGGCCCAGCAAGGCGCCGTCGGGCGCGTTGACGTCCGGACCGTGCCGCCGGCGCCGGCTGCGCCGGGCCGAGACCCACAGCGACGCCGACAGCAGCAGCACGAAGGCGGCGACCTGCCCGGTGAGGTCGAGCGGCAGGATCGCCGCGACCCCGCCGGTCGCGACGGCGGCAAAACCGATCCAGAGCAGGAACACGCCCGGGTGGAGCAGTTCGGCCCCGCAGAGCAGCAGTCCGGCGACGACCCAGGCCGCGGCCGGCGTCATCCGGTCCCGCCGCCCATCTGCATCGCCGCGAGAGCCTGCGTGACGCCGCCCGCCAGCGCTCCGCTCTCGATGGGGATGACCAGCGTGCGGCCCGACGGGTTGGCGGCCAGCGCCCCGATCGCCTCGACGTAGCGGGTGGCCACGAAATAGCGCAGGGCATCGGCGCCGGCGCCCTCGGCCGCGGCGGCCACCACGCGCGTCGCCTCGGCCTCGGCCCTGGCGAGGGCGACCCGGGCTTCGGCATCCTTGAGGGCGGCGGCGAGCCGGCCTTCGGCTTCGAGCACCCGGGCCTGGCGGGCGCCCTCGGCCCGGGCGACCTCAGCCTGCTGCTCGCCGTGGGCGCGCGCCACCGTGGCGCGCCGTTCGCGCTCCGCGGTCATCTGCAGGTTCATCGCCGCCACGAGGTTGGCGGGCGGCTCGATCTTGCGCAGCTCGACGCGGCTCACCTTCACGCCCCAGGGATCGGTCGCGTGATCCAGCGTCTCGAGCAGGCGGGTATTGATCTCCTCGCGCCCCGAGAGGGCCCCGTCGAGGTCGAGCGCGCCGATCACCGAGCGGATGTTGGTCATCGCCATCGAGGTCAGCGCCTGCACGAGGTTCTGCGCCCCATAGGCGGCCTTCGCGGCGTCGAGGACGCGGTAGTAGAGGATCCCGTCGACCGTGACGGCGGCGTTGTCGCGCGTGATGACGGCCTGTTCGGGGATGTCGATGACGATCTCCTGCACGTTCATCTTGCGGCCGATGCCCTCGGCGAACGGCGTGATGAAGTTCAGCCCCGGATCGAGCGTGCGGGTGAAGCGGCCGAAGCGCTGAACGGTCCAGACCTGCCCCTGCGGCACGGTGCGGATGCCGAGGACCGCGGTGACGATCAGGAGCGCCACGACCGCCGCCAAGACGTAGACCATCGCGCCATCCCTTTTCGTGCTCCGGTCGCGACTCGCGGGAGCGTCCCGCGGGCGAGTCGGGCACGAACCGCCGACCCTGTCAAAGCCGGCAGGGGCGGCGCACCCGCCCTCAGGCGGCCCGCAGATCCGTATCGGCCCGCGCGCGGCAGCGGTTCCGTCCCTCCGCCTTGGCGCGGTAGAGCGCGGCATCGGCCGCCGCCAGGATGTCGAGGCCCACGCCGCCCATCGACGGGCGGCGGGACGCGACGCCGACGCTGATCGTGACGAGGCCGTCGACGCCGTGCGCGTGGGGCAGCGCCAGGGCCTGCACGGCGGCCCGCATGGCTTCCGCGGCCGCCAGCGCCGCCGGCTCGTCGTAGCCCGGGAGGAGGACCACGAATTCCTCGCCGCCGCAGCGGCACGCGAGACCTCCGCGCAGGCCGGCGCCGACCGCGAGGCACTCGGCCACCGCCTGCAGCACGCCGTCCCCGGCCTGGTGCCCGAACAGGTCGTTGTAGGCCTTGAAGGCGTCGGCATCGACCATCAGCAGCGCCACCGGCTGGTCGTCTGCCGCGGCGCGCGACCAGGCGAGGCCGAGCGCCGTCTCGAAGCGGCGACGGTTGGCGAGCCCGGTCAGGGCGTCGGTCTCGGCGAGGCGCGACAGCTCGGCTTCGGCGAGCGAGCGTCGGCCGAGCTCGCGGTAGAGCATGGCGGACAGGCCCAGGTTGCCGAGGCACAGGAGCGTCAGCAGGCCCGCCACGGCCGCGCCCCTTCGCCACCAGGCCGCATAGGCCTCGTCTCCCGCGATCTCGATCATCTGGATGAGCGGCAGGTCGCCGACGCGGTGATAGGAGATGATCCTCTGCCGGCCATCGATGGGGGACTCCCCGACGAACGTCCCGGCCCGGGTGGCGCGCATCCTGGTGAAGGCATCGCCGCCCCCGGCCCACAGGCGCACGTCCGCCTGCACGAAGGGCTCGCGGGTGATCACGGTGCCGTCGGTCCGGAACAGCGTCACGGCGCTGTCCGAGCCGATGCCGAGGCCCGCATAGAGCTTGGCGAGATGGCCGAGGTCGAGCGTGCCGATCACGACGCCGCCGAAGCCGCCGTCGCGCGCCGCGATGCGGCGGCTCAGCGCCACGATCCAGCGGCCGGTGAGGCGGCTGCGGAACGGCTTGCTGACGAACAGGCCGACGTCCAGCGTGCCCTGGTGCACGCGGAAATAGTCGCGGTCGCCGAACCAGGAGGTGACCGTTTCCGCTCCCGGGGAATGCGCCGCGATGCGCCCGTCCGGGTCGAGCACCAGGACGGCGCCGAAGCCGGGCGCCTGCACGGTCTTGTCGAAGAGAACGAGGTCGCGCAGCGCGGGCGAGAGCCCCTGCACCTCGGCCACGAGCCATTGCTGCGCGACGAAGCGCAGCGAGACGTCGAGCAGTTCGATGTTGCGGTCCACGTCCTGGGCGACCGCCGCCGCGACGCTCTCGCCCGATGCGCCGAGCCCGCGGCCGACGTCCCGGTACCAGCTCGCCATGACGAAGGTGAAGACGAGGCAGATCGCCACCAGCACGGCGCCGGTCAGCGCCAGCAGCGCCGCACGGCCGCTGCCCGGCAGGCGGTTCCCCAAGCGGATCGGCCAGCGCGTCATCGGTCTCCCTCTGAGGGACCATATGACGTAAAACGTGAAAAGCCTCTTAGCTGCTCAGCTTGAGGTGGTAGTCAGCGGCACGGGGCCGCCGCGTCAGGGTGACGCGGTTCGGGTCCACAGGACCGGGTCGGCCGGCCTGTTTCCCCTCTCCGCCGTCATGGACGCGGAGCGCTTCGGATCCGCCGTGCCCGCCCTCGACCGGTCTCCTCCGCCCCCTCCACCGTCATGCCCGGGCTTGTCCCGGGCACCCACGCCGGGCCGCGCCGCCGCGGGTCCTCGGACCGGGCCGGGGCCGTCCGGGGCCGGTTCGGCTCGGCGCGGCGTGGGTGGCCGGGACAAGCCCGGCCATGACGGGAGGAAGGGCAGTGATCGCATCGGATCCGCCGTGCCCCCCCTCGACCGTTCTCCTCCGCCCCCTCCACCGTCATGCCCGGGCTTGTCCCGGGCACCCACGCCGGGCCGCGCCAACGAGGGGCCTCGGAGTAGGCCGGGACCCTCCGGGGCCGGTGCGGCTCGGCGCGGCGTGGGTGGCCGGGACAAGCCCGGCCATGACGGGAGGAAGGGCAGTGATCGCATCGGATCCGCCGTGCCCGCCCTCGACCGTTCTCCTCCGCCCCCTCCACCGTCATGCCCGGGCTTGTCCCGGGCACCCACGCCGGGCCGCGCCAACGAGGGTCCTCGGACCAGGCCGGGGCCCTCCGGGGGCCGGTGCGGCTCGGCGCGGCGTGGGTGGCCGGGACAAGCCCGGCCATGACGGGAGGAGGGCGGGGTCGCATCGGATCCGCCGTGCCCGCCCTCGACCGGTCTCCTCCGCCCCCTCCACCGTCATGCCCGGGCTTGTCCCGGGCACCCACGCCGGGCCGCGCCATCGCGGGTCCTCGGACCGGGCCGGAGCCGTCCGGGGCCGGTTCGGCTCGGCGCGGCGTGGGTGGCCGGGACAAGCCCGGCCATGACGGGAGGAAGGGCAGTGATCGCATCGGATCCGCCGTGCCCCCCTCGACCGTTCTCCTCCACCCTCTCCACCGTCATGCCCGGGCTTGTCCCGGGCCACCGGCGTTTCGTGGCTCCGCCGCCGGTCCACACGGCCTAATCCCCCTCGGGCCGCCCCCGCATGGCCTTCACGTCGGCGCGGATGCGCTTGCCGTCGAGACGCCGCTTCTTGGAGCCCAGGGTCGGCCGCGTCGGCCGGCGGGGCGGCGGGGGCGGCACCGCGGCCTCGCGCACGAGAGTGACGAGGCGATCGAGCGCGTCGGCGCGGTTGCGCTCCTGCGTGCGGAAGCGCTGGGCGGTCAACACCAGCACGCCGTCCTTGGTGAGGCGCCGGCCGGCGAGCCGCTCCAGCCGCGCCCGCACGCCGTCGGGCAGGTTCGGCGAGTGCCGCACGTCGAAGCGCAGCTGCACCGCCGTCTCGACCTTGTTGACGTTCTGCCCGCCGGCGCCGGAGGCACGCAGGAAGTCCTCCTGCAATTCGTCGTCGTCGAGCGCGATGCGCTCCGTGATCCTGATCACCGGGCGGGCTCCAAGGGTCGGCGGAGGACCCATACAGGCTCGGGCGGCGCGGCGCGACACTCTCGCGCGGCCGGGCAGGCGCCTCACCGTTCGCCCAGCGTCCGCGTCGCCAGCACGGCGGCCGAGGCGCGATTCTCGACGCCGAGTTTGGCGAAGACCGTCTCGAGATGCTTGTTCACGGTGCGGGGCGCGAGTTCGAGGATGGCGGCGATATCGCGGTTGCTCTTGCCGCGCGCGAGCCACAGCAGCACCTCGGCCTCGCGCGCCGTCAGGGGGAAGCGCGCCTGAAGGACCGCTTCGTCCGGCCGCGCGTCGTGCCGGCTCAGGCGGAACAGGAACTCGCCGGCCGCCGCCGCGCCCAGGAAGGCGAAGCTCAGCGCCGCCGAAGGGTCGGCACCCGCCGCGACGACCGGCTCCGTCCCGCCGCGCCCGGCCAGCAGGCGCAGCGCCACGGCGCGGGGCGGCTCGCCCGTGGCGGGCCAGGCGGCGCGCAGCAGCGCTCCCGCGCCCGGGGTCGTCCACAGCAGGGCGCCCGCCTCGTCCACCGCCACCAGCGAGGCGCCGGACGTGTCGAGCGCCGCCCGGGCGCTGCGGGCCGCGCGGGCATTGGCGAGGTGGACGCGGATGCGGGCCAGGAGCTCGTCGAGCCGGATCGGCTTCGTCACATAGTCGACGCCGCCGGCATCGAGGCCCGCCACCACGTGTTCGGTCTCGCTGAGCGCCGTCATGAAGATCACGGGGACCTGGGCGGCGGGCCCGGCCTTGAGGCGGCGGCAGGTCTCGAACCCGTCCATGCCGGGCATCATGGCGTCGAGCAGCACGAGGTCGGGCACGACGCGGCCCACGAGGGCCAGCGCCTGCGCGCCCCCCGTCGCCACCAGCGCCGTGATGCCGGCACGCTCCAGCGCCTCGGTGAGGAAGCCGAGCGTGTCCGGCGTGTCGTCGACCACCAGCACGGTGTCGCGCAGCGTGGGCTCGCTCACGGCGCGGTCTCCTCGGGCACGCCGGCGGATTCGAGCAGCGCCGTCAGGCCGTCGAAGTCGAAGCGCGCGAGGCACGCCGCCAGCGCGGCGGCGAAGCCCGCCTGGGCGGGGTCCTGCGCCATGGCGGCGAGCCTCGCGTCGAGCCCGCGGACGTAGCCGATGGCGGCGAGGCGCCGGAGGTCCGCGACGTCGGCGGGGCGCGGCGGGGCGAGGGCCGGCCCGGGGCGGACCGCGGCCGGCACGGCGGCGTCCGGAGCGCCGGCGGGCGCGGCGCCCTCGATCCAGTCGAGCCCGAGGAGCGCGCCGACGAGCTCGATGAGGCGCGCGAGGTCGAAGGGTTTGGGCAGCACGGCATCGTGGTCGGCGCCCTCGCCCGCCGCCCCGCCCTGGGGCGCCGCTTCGGCGAGGTTGGCCGACATCATCAGGATCGGCGCCTCGTGGCCGCGCGCCCTCAGGCCGCGGGCCAGCGTCCAGCCGTCCATGCCGGGCATCGAGACGTCGAGTACGAAGAGGTCGGGCGACACGTCGCCGACCAGCGCCAGGCAGGTCGGCCCGTCGCGGGCGCTCAGCACCACGAAGCCGAGCGGCTCCAGGATGGCGCGCATCAGCACCGGCTGCTCGGGATCGTCGTCCACCACCAGCAGGGTGCGGCGGCGTCCGCGGTAGCCCGACAGGTCGCGGGCCTTCGCGGCACCGGGCGGCGCGGCCGCGGCGGCCAGCATCAGCCGCAGCCGGACCAGCGCCCCGCCCCGGCCCGGCGCCGGTTCGAGCACCGCGATCTCGCCGCCCATCAGCTCGGCGAGCAGCTTGGTGATGGTGAGGCCGAGGCCGAGCCCCGGCACGGCGTCGGCCCGCGCCTGCGGACCCCGGTCGAAGGGCTCGAAGATGCGCACCCGGTCCTCGGGCGCGATGCCGGGTCCGCTGTCCGACACGTCCAGCGTGGCGACCTGGTTGCGGTAGCCGACCGAGAGGGCGACGTGTCCGGCGGACGTGAACTTGATGGCGTTGGACAGCAGGTTGATGAGGATCTGCCGCAGGCGCTTCTCGTCGGTCCGCACCACCGCCGGGAGCCGGTCGAGGCCGGCGACGCGGAAGTCGAGCCCCTTGGTGCCCGCCTGCAGCCGGACCATGTCGACGAGGCCGGCGAAGAACTCGGCCGTGCGCACCGGGTCGGCGCGGATCTGCAGGCGGCCGGCCTCGATCTTCGACACGTCGAGCAGGCCGTCGATGAGGCCGGACAGATGCTCGGCCGAGCGGCGGATGACCCGGACGCCGTTCTGGCGCGCTGGCGGCAGGTCTCCGTCGCGTTCGAGCAGCTGCGCGTAGCCCAGCACGGCGTTGAGCGGCGTGCGCAGCTCGTGGCTCAGCCCCACGACGTAGCGGCTCTTGGCCGAGTTCGCCGCCTCGGCGACGTCCCGGGCCCGCTGCAGTTCCGCGTCGGTGCGCTGGTGAGCGGCGATCTCCCGGAGCAGCAGCGCCGTCTGGTGGGCGGATTCGTCCTGCGCGGCACGCCGGCTCTCGCCGGCGAGCGTGAAGAACCAGGCCAGCACGCCGGACACGATCGACAGGATGGCGAAGGCGGCCCAGAGCGTGCGGTCGACGACGGGGCGGATCTCCGGGCCGGTGGCGGCGGCGCCGAAGTCGATCAGCAGCAGGACGAGGCTGATCACGGCGACGAAACACAGGAAGGTCGCCCCGAACTGCACGGCGGAGCGGCTGACCTTGACGCTCCACCGCCGCGGCAGCAGCCCCTTCAGGGCGGCCGTGCCCTGCACGAGCGCGGTGGCGCGCGGCTTGCAGAGGTCCCCGCAACGCGCGTCGAGCGAACAGCAGAGCGAGCAGATCGGCCCCGCATAGGCGGGGCAATGGGCCATGTCCTCGGGCTCGAAGGCGTGGGTGCAGATGGAGCACGCGATGGCGGGCCGCGCCGCCCAGGCGGCCCGCGGCTTGCGGGCGAGGTAGAAGCGCCCGCCCGTCAGGGCCGCCAGCGCGGGCGCGCTCGCGAGCGCCGTCACCAGGGCCACGAAGGGCGCCAGCGCCGCCATGGCGGCCCCGAAGGCCCCGGCGGCGGCGGCCAGCGCCACGGCGGTCGCCAGCGCCATGGCACCGCAGCCCACGGGATTGATGTCGTAGAGGTGGGCGCGCTTGAACTCGATGCCGGGCGGCGACAGGCCGAGCGGCTTGTTGATGGCGAGGTCCGCCACGACGGCGCCGAGCCAGGCCACCGCCACCACGGCGAAGAGCGCCAGGATCCGTTCCAGTGCCGCATAGATGCCGAGTTCCATCAGCAGCAGCGCGATGGCGACGTTGAACACCAGCCACACCACGCGGCCCGGATGCGAATGCGTCAGCCGGGAGAAGAAGTTCGACCAGGCGAGCGAGCCCGCATAAGCGTTCATCACGTTGATCTTGAGCTGCGACACGACCACGAAGGCGGCCGTGAGCAGGGCGACGGCTTCGGGCCGGCCGAGCACGTGCCCGAAGGCGATGCGGTACATCTCGGCCGGATCGGCGGCATGGTCGTGCCCCACGCCGGAGCGCAGGGCCATGGCGGCCAGCAACGATCCGAAGACGAGCTTGGGCGCCCCGAACACGATCCAGCCCGGGCCCGCGGCCAGGAGCGAGAACCACCAGGCCCGGGTCGCGCGCCCCGGCGCCGGGCGGGCCGGCAGGAACCGCAGCACGTCCACCTGCTCGCCGATCTGCGGCATGAGCGCGAGGATCACGGAGGCGGCGCCGCCGAAGCGCTGCAGGTCGAACCCGCCCGAGCCCGGCACGACGCCGTCGAATCGCGTCCAGGCCAGGACGGCGGGCCAGTCCGCCACGATGATGAAGCCGACCGGCAGGAGGTTCAGCCCGATCCAGAGCGGCTGCGTCAGGAGCTGGAAGCGGCTGATCCAGCTGATGCCATGCGTGACGAGCGGGATCACCGCGACGGCGCTCACGAGGTAGCCGAGCGGCAGCGGCACGCCGAAGAACAGCTGCAGCGCGCTCGCCATGATCGATCCCTCGATGGCGAACAGCATGAAGGTGAAGGTCGCATAGACCAGCGACGTGATGGTCGAGCCGATGTAGCCGAACCCGGCGCCGCGCGTCAGGAGGTCGACGTCGACGCCGTAGCGGGCCGCGTAGATGCTCACCGGCAGCCCCGTCAGCGCCAGGACGATCCCCACCACCAGCGTCGCGGCGAGCATGTTGGAGACGCCGTAGCTCAGCGTGATGCTGCCGCCGATGGCTTCGAGCGCCAGGAACGAGATGGCGCCGAGCGCCGTCTGCGACACGCGCGAGGACGACCAGCGCCGCGCGCCCTTGGCGGTGAAGCGCAGCGCGAAGTCCTCGAGCGTCTCGTCGGCGACCCACCGGTTGTAGTCGCGCCTGACGGGCAGGATCCTTTGGCGTCCGGTCATGTCTCCCCCGCGCGGGCCCATGCAGGTTATGGGCCGCGGCCGGGCGATTTGGCAAAGACCACGGTGGGGAGCGACGTCGGTTGCACCCGGACACGGCAACGCCCAAGATCGGCCACCGTCTGCCATCACTTTTCGGGTCTGCGAGGCCGCATGTCGCGGGCCTGCGGCGAAATGCTTCGGCGGGGCATTCGTCCGCCATCAATTGAGGTGGATCGGTGCGCCATCCCCCTTTAAGTTCGTGGCGTGGCCGGTCGTGGCCCGGGGCGCATTGACGCCATGCCAAGCCGAGTGCGGGACAGGACGGCGACGGTCTTCGAGGCCCTGAGGGCGGGCTCCCGCAACGCCGTCTATCGCGCCACCGCGGCCCTGCTGCTCGTCGTGGCGCTGCTCGTGGCGGGCGTGCTCTGGGCCTACTGGTCGAGCCTCTACAAGGACGCCCAGACACGGTCCGGCACCCTGGCGTTCCTCCTCGCCGAACAGACCACCCGGACCTTCCAGGCCGTCGACCTCACCCTGGCGGGGCTCGAACCCGTGATCGCGGCAGGCCCGATGCCGGACCACGCGCCCGCCGTCACCAAGCTCCTGGAGCAGCGCGTTTCCGAGCTGGACTTCATCCACGGGCTCTACGTCGTCGACGACCAGGCCCGAATCATCCAGGCCTCCGGGCCCTTGCGCGACATGGTGTCGGGCACGGCCGCGGAGCAGTATATCGAAAGCTTCAGGCGCGAGCCCGGCCTCAAGGTCCTGATCGGCCAGCCGCTCTTCGGCCAGCCTGGCCAGCTCAGCGCCATCCCGGTCATGCGGCGCCTCTCGACCGCCTCGGGGACCTTCGACGGCATGATCGTGGCGAGCCTCGAGCCGCGCTACTTCAGCGACTTCTACCGCAATCTCGACCTCGGGCGGCGAGGCTCGATCGACCTCTACCAGGACAACGGCTCGATCCTGCTGGCCTCGACCAGCGAGGACATGCCGTCCGCGGCGGTGCCGGCCCTGGCCTGGGCGCCGACGTTCGACCTCGCCTCGACGCTCGGCAACTTCCGCTCGCCGGGGACGGAGGCGGACCAGCGCCTCGTGGCGTTCCACCGGGCCGGCCCCTATCCGCTCGTCGTGGCGGTCGGGATCGATCTCGCCGACCTCCGGCTGCGCTGGTGGCGGGTCGCCGCCCCCACCATGCTGGCGCTCCTCGCCATCCTGGTCATGGGGGCGACGCTGGCGGTGCTCGTGACACGGCGCCTCGCGGAGCGCCGCACCGCCCGCAATCGCGCCATGACGATGCAGAAGCTCGAGGCGCTGGGCCAGATGACCGCCAGCGTGTCGCACGACTTCCGCAACCTGTTGACGGTGATGACCTCGACGCTGCGGCTCGTGCGCAAGCGCGGTCCCGACGAGGACGTGCTGCGTGCCGCCGAAGAGGCGGTCGAACGCGGGACCCGGCTCATCACCCAGCTTCTCGCCTTCTCCAAACGCCACGAGATGCAGATCGAGCCCGCCTGTATCAATGCGCTGCTCGACGGCGTGGCGGAAGTGCTCCGCCACGCCGCCGGGCCCGGCGTCGTGCTGGTGATCGACAAGGCCGAGGGCCTGCCGGTGTGCAAGGCGGACCAGACGCAGTTCGACGCCGCACTGATGAACCTCGTCGTGAACGCCCGCCAGGCCATGCCGGACGGCGGCCGCATCACCGTCACGACCCGGCCCTCCGACAGGGGCGGCGTCGCGCTCCGCATCACCGACACCGGGGCGGGCATCGCGCCCGGCGACATCCGCAAGATCTTCGAGCCCTTCTTCACCACCAAGGCCGACGGCGGCACGGGCCTCGGCCTCGCCCAGGTCTACGGCTTCATGCGCCGGATCGGCGGCGACGTGACGGTGGCGAGCGACGTCGGCACCGGGACGACCTTCACGCTGCTGTTCCCGGCCGCCGCAGACCTGTCCGCCCCCGCCGGGACCTCGGCCGCGCGCGAGGCAACGCGTCCGGCGGCCTGAGCCCGGCCGCGCGGAGGCAGCGGGCGCAGTCTGGAACCTTTCCAATCTGGTGCCGTTTTCTCCCCATACGGGCCGCGCGGCCCGGCCTCCAGGGAGATCGCCATGATTTCGGCTTCGAGTGCCTGCGGCCAGTGCTGCTTCTTCGATCACCACCACGGCAACGGCGCCGCCGCCGCGCGGGACGGCGGCCTGTGCCGGTTCAACCCGCCGGTGTCCCAGCCCGGTCCCGACGCCCACGGCCTGTGGCCGGTCGTCTCCGAACAGGACTGGTGCGGGCACTTCGAGCCCGAGCAGCGGGCGCACGTCACCGCGGCCGAGTGAACCGGCGGCCCTCGGGCCGTCTTTCGGCGATGGCCCGGCCCCGCGCCGGGCTTTTTCGCGTCGGGCGCCACCGGTCCATTGCCCCGCGCTGCGGTTTGACGCAGGAGAGGGCGGATCGCTTGACCGGACGACGCAACCCATGACCGTGGCCGACACGACCTCCCCAACCCGCCCCGAGGCGGCCGAGACGGCCGACCGGACCCATATCCTCAACCTGTCCTGCACCGACCGGCCCGGCATCGTGGCCCGCGTCACGACCTCGATCGCGGCGGTGGGCGGCAACATCGCCGAGAGCGCCCAGTACTGGGACCGCTCGACCGACAGGTTCTTCATGCGGATCGCCTTCACGACACCGCGGGAGGTGGGCCACGGCGTGATCCAGGGCGCGCTGAAGAGCGCCATCGACGCGTTCGGGATGAACTTCAGCCTCACCGACGGCGACCGGATCCCGCGCATCCTGGTGCTGGTGTCGCGCTTCGACCACTGCCTGCTGCACCTCCTCTACCAGATCCGCGTCGGCTGGCTGCGGGCCGAGGTGGTGGGCATCGTCTCCAACCACGCGGACGCGCGGGCGACCGCCGAGCAGCACGGCCTGCCGTTCCACCTGCTGCCGGTCACCAAGGACACCAAGCCCCAGCAGGAGGCGCGGCTCCTCGAGCTGTTCCGCGAAAGCTCGGCCGACCTCGTCGTGCTGGCCCGCTACATGCAAGTCCTGTCCAACGAGCTGTCGACGGCGCTTTCGGGCCGCGCCATCAACATCCACCACTCGTTCCTGCCCTCGTTCAAGGGCGCGAAACCCTACCACCAGGCGCACGAGCGCGGCGTGAAGCTCATCGGCGCGACGGCCCATTACGTGACGCCGGACCTCGACGAGGGTCCCATCATCGAGCAGGAGACCGAACGTGTGACCCATGCCCTCTCGGCCGACGACCTCGTGGCGGTCGGCCGGGACGTCGAGGCGCGCGTCCTCGCCCGGGGCGTGAAGCTGCACCTCGAACAGCGCGTCCTGCTCAACGGTCACAAGACGGTGGTGTTCTGACCATGACGGCACGGGTGATCGACGGCAGACTGGCGGCCGCGACCGTCATCGACGCCGTGAAGACCGGGGCTGCGGCGCTCGAGGCGCGTAGCGGCGTCAAGCCCGGCCTCGCCGTGGTGATCGTGGGCGAGGACCCGGCGAGCCAGGTCTACGTCGCCTCGAAGGGCCGCATGGCGGAATCCTGCGGGTTCAAGTCCGTGACCCACCGCCTGCCGGCCGAAACCGCCGAGGCCGACCTCCTGGCCCTGGTCGCCGGGCTGAACGCCGATCCGACGATCCACGGCATCCTTCTGCAGCTGCCCCTGCCGAAGCCGCTCGACGCCCTGCCGGTGATCCGCACCATCGCGCCCGAGAAGGACGTGGACGGGTTGAACGAGGTCAATGCGGGCCGTGTGGCGCTCGGCGATTTCGGCCGGGCCTTCGTGCCCTGCACGCCGGCAGGCGCCATGGTGCTGATCCGGTCCGTCGTGCCGGACCTGCGCGGCAAGCACGCCGTGGTGGTGGGCCGGTCCAACCTCGTGGGCAAGCCCGTCGCGGCCCTCCTGCTGGCGGCCGACTGCACCGTCACCATGGCGCATTCCCGCACCGTCGCGCTCCCGGACCTGTGCCGGAGCGCCGACGTGCTGGTGGCGGCCGTGGGCCGTCCCGGCATGATCGAGGCCGCCTGGATCAAACCCGGCGCCGTGGTGATCGACGTCGGCATCAACCGCGTCCCCGTGCCGGGCGGGGCAGAGGGCAAGACGCGGCTCGTGGGCGACGTCGACTCTGCGGGGGCACTCGCGGTCGCCTCCGCCCTCACGCCGGTGCCGGGCGGCGTCGGCCCCATGACCATCGCGATGCTGATGGAGAACACGCTCGTCGCCGCCACCCGCGCCGCCGCGGCCTGAACGGCCGGGCGGCGTTCAGCGCCGCGCTCTGGACAGTCGGGCGGCGTTCAGCGCCGCCCTTTGCGCCCCGGCTCTTCGCCGGGCGGTGCCGTGCCGCCCGAGGTCTCCCGGTGGAGCAGCGTGATGGACGCGAAGGCGCCGATCCATGACCCGAGCGCCGCGAAGCCGACGTAGATCCAGTTCTCCGTATAGCTGATTACCGCGAAGGAGGAGAGCAGGTACCAGAGGCTGCTCCAGCTCGCGGCCGCCATCCGGCGCTTGGCCACGACCGAGGCCGTGAACAGGACGTAGACGGCATCCGTCGCCGCCGTGGCGAGGACGACGGCACCGGCGGTCAACGGGTCTATGGCGGCGAGCGGCGGCATGACCCAGCATCGCCGAGTGGACCGCGATAGGGAAGGGACGCGCCCCGCCGTCACCCGCGCCGGTGGCGGCGAGCCTCGATCGTGCCCTCCGCGATGGCGCGCAGCAGCGGCACCCCGGCGACGGGTGCGTCGCCCAGCATCGCGGCCGCGACCGCGGCGAAGCGGACCGCGACGCCACGGTCGTCGCCATCGGCCGACACCAGTGCGGTCCAGGCCAGCATCTCGCCCCAGCGGCGGCGGCGCGGCACCACGACCCGCTCGAGGACGGCGTCGATCCGGCGTGCGCGGGACTGGCCCTTGCGGCCGGCCAGCGCCTCCTCGACCGCCGCATCCTCCTCGAACCAGCCGGCCACGAAGCCGTAGCGCGCCGGCCAGTCCGCACTCTCGGCGAGGACGTCGGCGGGGACCGCCGGCCCGCCTTCCAGGACGTCGGCCACCACCGCCTCGGGCGTCAGGGGATCGGGATTGACGGTCCCGAGGCCCAGGGTCTCGACGACGTCGACCGTTCCGAAGACCGGGGGCGTCGCGGCGGCATTGACGGCCAGCATGCTGGCGAGCAGCCGCCGCAGGGTGGCGGGCGAGACGGGGACGAGCTCGATCTCGTCCGCCATACGGTCGAGCTGCGCCCGGGCCTGGGCGCGGGTCAGGCCGCGGCTCACCCAGGCATCGCGCACGCCGAAGCCGAACTTGAACAGGACGGAGGCGAGCGCGTAGTGCCGTCCCGTCCGCACCAGCGCGAAGGCACTCGCGGCGCCGGCCCCGTCGAAGGCGGAGATCCTCAGATCCTCGATCGTCTGGGCGGCGGGCGGCACCGGTTCGGCACCCTGCCGGCGGGCGGCCCGCACCGCGGCATCGATCCCGGGCCGCACGTCCGACCCGAGCCAGTTGCGCACCGCCACGAGGCGCCGCAGCGCCGTGCCGTCGAGCCGCCCGGCCAGCGCCTCCTCGCTCAGGGCCGCGCACAGCGCCTGGGCGACCCCGGGCTCGGGATCGAAGAGCCAGCCGAGCGCCGCGTCCCGCACGGAGGCTTCGCCGGACGCCAGCATGAAGCTCGCCATGGCGAGACGGTGGTCGATGGGGAAGGAGGACGCCGTCTCGGACAGTTCGAGGTGGATCGCGAAGGCGTCGTGGCCGAGCTCGTGGGCAAGGTCGGCGAGGTGGCGGTCCATGTCGAGGTCGCCGGCGCCCGTCTCGGCAGCGGCGTCGGCCTCCTCTTCGAGAATGTCGCCCATCACGCCGCGCAGCTCGTCGCCGATGTCGAGTCTCGCGGCCGCGAACTGCTTGGTCAGCAACAGCAGGACGGTGGGGTCGGCCTTGTCCGAGCGGGCCTCGGCGACGAGCCGCCCGCGCACCGCCTCCAGCATGGCGGCCGCCGCGGGGTCCGACCGCTCGACGCCGTAGCGGAGCGTCTCGAGCGCCTGACCACAGATATAGGCGAGCGCGGCCACGAGGTGCGGGTCGGGCCGGCGGCGGCGAGCCTCGCGCCCGATGAGGCCGACGATCTCCAGCGAGGCCTGCGGCAGCGCCGCCAGCGCATCGCCGACCGCCCCGAAGCTCAGGGCGGCCTGGCCGGCCCGCATCTCCTCGGCCACGGCGGCCCCGAGTTCCAGAAGCGCGGCCCGCTGGGCGGCACGGTCCATGCGCTGGCTCATGGGGCTCCCGTCACCGCGTGGCAGGACGCAGGCGCGGCGCGGCCGCCGGCCGCTTCGCCCAGACCGGGCGGGCGACGCGCAGGGCCAGCACCGCGCAGCCGACCAGCAGGACGATCCACACCGGCCGCAGGCCGTCGTCGAAGGCGACGTCGGCGGCCAGCACGTCGGCGACGTCGATGCCGTTGCGCAGGTGGTACCAGGCCGCCTCGAACAGCGCCGTCAGGACCGGCACCAGCGCCACGAGGCCGGCCAGGGCGGGAAGGTCGTCGCCGCGCTTGAACCGTTGCAGCAGGCGCCACCCCATCTCGAGCGCGAACAGGCCGACCAGCAGCAGCGGATCGCTGACGTCGAGCTTGGTCTGGAGCATGAAATGCACCAGCGCCAGGATGGCGATGGGGTAGACCAGCCAGTGAAGCCGGTTCCAGCGCGGCGCCCCGATGCGGCGGATCATGGCATCCGTCGAGGTCGCGCCGAGCACCGACAGGCCGAGCAGCGCCAGGAAGCCGATCGTGAGGTAGAGCCGCAGCACGATCTCGCTCGCCACATGGCCGAGATCGAAGCCCTGCTGGACGATGTAGAGCGCGAAATGGCCGAGCCCGTAGAACAGGACGGCGACGCCCAGCATGCGCCGGACCGAGATGAGCTTGTTCCACTGCCCGATCCGGCGCAGCGGCGTCACCGCCAGCGACACGAGCAGGATCCGGATCGCCCACAGGCCCGAGGCATGGATCAGCGACTTCACGGTGTCGGACTTCAGCCAACCCATGTCGTATTGCACCGCGATCCACACCGCCGGGCCGAACAGCCCCACGAAGACGACGAGCTTCAAGGCCGACAGGCGGCCGGAGCGGTCCAGCCAGGGAAAATAGCGTGCCTGCATCGGTAATCGCTCGGGGTGACGGAACCGTTGCCTGCAATTTTGGTGCGCGACCGCGTCGTCATCAAGGCACGGTGGCGTCTCGGCCGGCGCGCGCCCGCCGTTCAGGCGGCGCGGCGGGCGCCCGGGTCGAAGCTGCCGCGCAGGCCGACATCCGCCGCTCCGCGCACGGCGGGACCGGACGGCGCAGGGTCGGCGGCCGCGCGCGGCGGGGCGCCGGCCCCCTGATCGGCGTCGGTCTCGATCAGCAGCGTGCCGCAGGGCCGGCCCGCCGCCCGGCAGGGGCGCACCACCGCGGCCAGCGTCGCGGGCGGCGTCCGGGGTGTCGCGACGACCAGCACGAGGTCGGCAGCGGGCGCCAGGGCGCCGGGCCGCTCGCCCACCAGCACCACGGTGTCGAACGCGTCGAGGCCGCGCAGCCGCGGCGTGCCGGCCTGGCCCGACGCCGTCCTGGCGACTTCGGCCTCGCCGGCATCGCTCGGCAGGACGGCGATGACAGCGGCGCCGGCCGCCAGGCGATAGAAGGTCCGCGCCGTGCCACCCGCCTCGACCAGCAGGGGCTTGGCGTCGAGCGGCAGCAGGGCGCGCCGCAGCCGGCCGGCCGGGCGCGCCTCCATCAGGGCGACGCGCCGGCCGGCCGCCGCCGCCGCGAAGGCCAGCGCCAAGGCGGCGGCGTCACCCTCGTCGGCGGGCACGTCCGCCGTCCGGGCGAGGAGGACGGTGAGGCGACCCGTGCCGTCCCCGGCCGAGGCCAGGCTCAGCGTCGCGTGGAGCGCGCCGGCCTCGGTCGCGAAGGATCCGGGTGCCGCGAAGGCCGCCGCGACCCCGGCCGCTCCGCGCGACGGCATGCGCAGCCGCGCCGCGGTGGGCACCGGCGGGACGCCGGCGACGGCGGGCGGCGGCGGTTCGCGCCGGATCTCCGGGCGGGCCGGGATCGGTGGCGCGACGCGCGGCGCGGCCGCGGTCGGCCGGCGCGCGGGAGGAGCCGCGGCGCCGCGGCGGCGCCATCCGAAAACCAGGCCCGCGCCGGCGGCGAACAGCCCGAGCGACAGGGCCAGGGCCGGTACCGCGGACGCCGGCGGGGCGGCCTCGGCCGGCCGCGGCGCCACGTCCGGCGGCGCGAGGACCGGCGCGGGGCGGACCGGCGCCGGCGGCGCGGCGATCGATCCCGTCACCTCCTCGTCGGGCGCCGCCGCCGCGGCGGGGCGTTGGGCGAGGCCGCGCTCCAGCGCCGCAACGTCGGTGCGGGCACGCTGGGCGTCCCGTCCCGCCAGGGCGAGGGCCCGGCGGGTCGCCCCGACCATCTGCTGGCGCAGGTCGGCCAGCATCAGCTCAGCGGCCGCGAGCGTCGGGTGATGGTCGCCGAGCGTCGCCCGGTAGCCGGCGGCTTTGATCTGCAGCGCGGCATATTCGGCCTGCAGCGCCGCGAGGCCGGAGGCACCGTCGACGCCGGGCATCGGATCGGTGAGGTGGCCGGGCGTCAGCGCCCGCCCGAGGGCCTCGACCGCCGCATCGGCGCGTGCGCTCCGCAGCTGCGCCTCGGCGAGCGAGGCCGCGGCGTCCGGTACCGCGTCGGCGAAGGCCGGGGCGGACCACGGCGCCGGGGCGGCACGGGCCGGCGCCAGGCAGGCCAGCGCCGCCAGCACGGCGAGCGGGACGGATGAGAGCCGTGCTGGCGGGAGTGGCATGGATGATCTCGTCCGAAGCGGTCCGGCCGCTCCGCCCCGGGCCGCCCCGAGGAGCGGAGCCGCCGGGACGGGGCGCGGTGAGGAGACGTTAATCACGATTCCTTACCGATCCTTGACCCTGACGGCGTCCGGGCCGCTGCCTTGACTATGGCGGGGCGAGTTGTCACGGTCCCGCGCTTCGGGAAGCCACCCCGGTCGGCGCCGCGCGCCGGCCAGCCACCCCGGCATCCCCGCCCCCGAGTTCCGGATCCCATGCGCCTCTACCTCGATTTCGAAAAGCCGGTCGCCGAGATCGAAGCCAAGATCGAAGAACTGAGGCAGGTGGCCAGCAACGAGAACTCCATCAACATCAGCGAGGAGCTCACCCGGCTCGAGGTGAAGGCCGCGAAAGCGCTGGCCGAGCTCTACGCCGCACTGACGCCCTGGCAGAAGACCCAGGTGGCCCGGCACCCGCAGCGGCCGCACTTCTCCGACTACTGCCGCGCCCTGGTCACGGACTTCACCCCGCTGGCAGGCGACCGTGCCTTCGGCGAGGACGAGGCGATCGTGGGCGGCCTCGGCCGCTTCCGGGGCCGGTCGATCTGCCTCATCGGGCAGGAGAAGGGCTCCGATACGGACAGCCGCATCCGGCACAATTTCGGCATGGCGCGGCCCGAAGGCTATCGCAAGGCCGTCCGGCTGATGGAACTCGCCGACCGGTTCGAGCTGCCCGTCGTGTCGCTGGTCGACACCGCGGGAGCCTTCCCGGGCATCGAGGCCGAGGAGCGCGGCCAGGCCGAGGCCATCGCGCGCTCGACCCAGACCTGCCTCGAACTCGGCGTGCCCAACGTGGCCGCCATCATCGGCGAGGGCGGTTCGGGCGGCGCCATCGCGATCGCCACGGCCAACAGCGTCATCATGCTGGAGCACGCGATCTACAGCGTGATCTCGCCGGAGGGTGCGGCCTCGATCCTGTGGCGCGATCCGGCCCGCGCGCAGGACGCCGCCACCAACATGAAGATCACCGCGCAGGACCTGCTGCGCTTCGCCATCATCGACGCCGTCGTGGCCGAGCCGGCCGGCGGCGCGCACCGCGACCCCGACGCCGTCATCGCGGCGACCGGCGACGCCATCGCCGACACGCTGCGGGGCTTCGACGGCTGGTCGCGCGACCAGGTGAGGGCGGCGCGGGCCGACAAGTTCCTGGCCATCGGGCGGCGCTGACACGCCGTTCCCGAGAGTCACCCGAAAGCCGCAGGCGACGCGAAAATATGCGGACCGGATTGGAACTTTCCGGAACGCCGCCCCGCGAGTTGCGGTAACGGGGGCTTAAGCCTAGAACCCTAGAGGTGCCGGGGGCGAGGATGCGACCCCGGGACGCGAGAAGCAGGTATCGGCGACATGCGGGCACGACGCGCCATCAAGGTCCTGGTTCGCGCCGCGATGGCGGTGGCCGGAGCCGCGCTCCTGGCGGGCTGCAACGAAGACCTCGGCGTTTCCAACAATGCCCGCGCCTTCGCGCCCATCCCGGATGCCACGCTCGCCTCCTTCACCGCCAAGGGCACGACCAAGAACGCACCCGTGCTGATCCGCGCCTTCAAGAAGGAGGCGGAACTCGAGGTCTGGAAGCAGGGCACCGACGGGCGCTACGTCTATGTCAAGACGTTCCCCATGTGCCGGTGGTCCGGGCAGCTCGGCCCCAAGGTCCGCGAGGGCGACCGCCAGGTGCCGGAAGGCTTCTACACGATCACGCCGGGGTCGATGAACCCGAACTCGGCCTATTACCTGTCGTTCAACGTGGGCTATCCCAACGCCTACGACCGCGCCTGGGGCCACACCGGCGGCTCCATCATGGTGCACGGGATCTGCTCCTCGGCCGGCTGCTTCTCCATGACGGACACGCAGATCGAGGAGATCTACGCCATCATGCGGGAGGCCTTCGCGGGCGGCCAGCACGCGGTGCAGATGCAGAGCTTCCCGTTCCGCATGACGGCCGAGAACCTCGCCAAGCACCGGCTCGACCCCAACATCGGGTTCTGGCGCGAGCTCAAGAAGGGAGCGGACGAGTTCGAGGTGACGAAGCTGCAGACGCCGGTCGGCGTGTGCAATCGCCACTACGTCTTCGCCAAGGCCAAGGCCGGCGCGAGCTTCGACGCCGAATCGGCCTGCCCGCCGCTCGACCTCGACAAGGAGATCCTGCGCGCCGTGGCCGACAAGGAGGCGCGGGACGACAGCGAGGTGCAGAGCCTCGTCGCCAAGGGCGTGAAGCCCGTCCGCATCGTCTACCAGGACGGCGGCCAGAACCCGGCCTTCGCGCACCGCTTCGCCGAAGTCAGCCGCCCGGACGCCATCGCGGCGCCGCCGACCGAGATCGTGCTGGACGACACGCCGAAGGCCAAGTCCGTCGCGGTCCAGATCGCGGCCGCCCGGCGCGCCGTCGGCGACGGCCTGGCGAAACCCGAACCGGTGGCGGTGGCCGCGGCGGCCGCCAAGCCGCCCGTCAAGGGGGCGAAACCCGTCGTGACGGCCTCGGCCGCCAAACCCACCCCCGTGAAGCCCGACGATGTGACCGGTGCGGTTCCCGCCGCCTTCGGCGCCGCGCCGTCGGCCTATGCCAAGGACGAGCCCAAGAGCGCGACCCGGTCGTTCTTCGACCGCATCATGGGCAACAGCGACGCGCCCGCCGCCGAGACCCCGGCCGCCCAGGCGGCGGCGCCGGGCGGTGCCAAGCCCGGGCCGCAGGCCTCCCTGCAGCGCAGACCCGGGGCCCTCGATGCCACGGCCGTGGCCCTGGCGCCATCGCCCGCCGAGTGAGGCGCCGGCCCGGCGCCGGCCGGGACCTCAACGCCGGAACCGCTCCGGCACCGCGCCCGAGAGCCCCGCGGCGTCGCGGATGAACAGGCGCTTGAGCGCCGGCACGCGGTCGACGAGGCCCAGGCCGACATCGCGCAGCACCCGTGCCGGCAGGCTGTCGTTGGAGAACAGCCGGTTCAGCCCATCCGTCGCCCCCGCCATCACCAGGGCATCGAAGCGCCGCGCCCGCCCGTAGGCGGAGAGCGCGTCGGGGTCGGCCGGGTCGAGGCCGAGCGTCAGGGGCGCGGCCACGGCCTCGGCCAAGGCGGCGGCATCGCGCAGGCCGAGGTTCAACCCCTGCCCGGCCAGGGGATGGATGGTCCGCGCCGCGTCGCCCAGCAAGGCGAAACGCTCCGCCACCAGCGCACGCGGCAGCACCAGCCGGAGCGGATAGGCGGCCGGCCTGTCCTCCAGCGTCAGGAGGCCGTAGGCGAAGCCGATCCGCTCTTCCAGCGCGGCCACGAAGTCGCGCGGCGGCAAGGCGACCAGCCGGGCCGCCTCGGCGTGAGGCGTCGACCAGACGAGCGAGACGCGCCGCTCGGAGCCGTCCGGGGCCCGCATGGGCAGGATCGCCAGGGGACCGCCGGGCAGGAAATGCTGGGTGGCCCGCCCGTCGTGCGGGATCTCGTGTGACAGGGTCGCCACGATGCCGGACTGCGGATAGTCCCAGCCGACCGTCGTGATGCCGGCGGCCTCGCGCAGGCGGGAGCGGCCGCCGTCCGCGGCGACGAGCAGGCGCGTGCGCAGCCCGGCGGTTGCGCCCTCGACCGACAGCGGCCCCGACCCCTCGCGGCGGAACCCGGTGACGCGGGTCCCGACCAGTTCGACCCCGGACGCCTCGGCCGCCGCCCGCACGGCACTCCGGAGGTCGTCCTGGAACACGATATGGGCGAAGGGCTCGTCGGGTTCGGCCTCGCCGTCGAAGTCGAGGAAGGCGGGGCGCGGCGCGTCCTCGTCGCGCGAGTCGGTGATCACCATCTCGACGACGGGCTGGGCGGCGTCCGCCACCGCGGCCCAGGCGCCGAGCCCGTCGAGGAAGCGGCGCGAGCCCGCCGCGACCGCCACCGACCGCAGCGTGCGAGGCGCCGCCGACGGTGCCCCGAACGCGGGGTCCGCCACGGCGACCCGGGCGGCCGGAGCGGCACGGCGCACCGCGAGCGCCGCCGCGAGGCCGGCGATCCCGCCTCCCACCACCAGCACGTCCATCGTGTCGGCCATCGTGTGTCCCCCCGCGCGACCCCGCTTCTCGGGCAACCGACCGGCGAGCGTCAAGTTGCGGCGGCGGCGTGCCGGAGCCGTCCGGGGCCGGGTGCGGCTCGGCGCGGCGTGGGTGGCCGGGACAAGCCCGGCCATGACCGGATGGAGAAGCGGGGACCGCTTCCGATCCGCCCTGCGCTCCCTCGACCGATCTTCTCCGCCCGCTCCACGGTCATGCCCCGGCCTGTCCCGGGCACCCACGCCGGCCCGCGCCAGCGCCGCCATCGTCCATGGCTGGGCACCTGTCGCCGGCAAAGGGTTTCAGGCCCGCCGATACTGTCGTGCGGACCGGTCCCACTCGACCCACCCCCCAACCTGCAGGTGAGGTCCAACTAATCTTTCGCCCAATGCAATTAAGTCAAACTCAATCAATCCTTAATGCTCCACGCGTAGCTTCTCACCTGTTTTCGCGAGAGTCGTCAGATGAAGAGCCATCCGCTGTTTGTCCTTTGTTGTCTGCTCATGACGATCGCGACCGCGTCGGCCATTGACGTCGTTCCGGAGACGTTAAAGCAGGCGTATAAGCGCCCCGACGCCATCCCATTCCCGACAACCGCGCCCTACTCGCCGCAGATGGCGACCCTGGGCAAGATGCTGTTCTTCGATCCGCGGCTGAGCGGCGCCCAAAACTTGAGCTGCGCGAGCTGCCACAATCCGTCGTTCGGCTACGAGGTGCCGGTGGCGGGCGCGATCGGCTCGGCCAACACGCCGCTCGGCCGCAAGGCCAACACGGTCCTGAACGCCGCCTGGCTGACGAGCCTGTTCTGGGACGGCCGGGCCAAGTCGCTCGAAGATCAAGCGGTCGGCCCGATCACCACGCCGGCGGAGATGAACGGCAAGTTCCCCGAGATCGTCGCCCGGCTGAAGGACGTGCCCGAATACAGCAGCTGGTTCAATCGGCTGTTCCCGACCTCCGGCGTGACGCGGGACAACCTGCTGACCGCCATCGCCACCTACGAGCGGACCGTCATCGCGGGCGAAGCGCCGTTCGATCGGTGGGTGAACGGCGACGAGAGCGCCATCAGCGCCGACGCCAAGGCAGGGTTCATGCTGTTCAACGGCAAGGCGGGCTGCGCGAACTGCCATACGGGCTGGAACTTCACCGACAACAAGTTCCACGACATCGGCCTGCCGGCCGACGATATCGGCCGCGGCAAGCTCGAGCCGAACAATCCCAAGGCCAAATACGCCTTCAAGACGCCCGGGCTGCGCAACCTCATCTACCGGGCGCCCTTCGGCCACAACGGCCAGTTCGCCGATCTCACCGCCATCATCGCGTTCTATGCCGGCGGCGGCATGGATCGGCCCTCGAAGTCCGAGCTGATCAAGCCTTTCGACATCAGCGATGCCGAGGTCCAGCGGCTGCTGGCCTTCCTGCGATCCTTGACGGCCGAAAAGACCGAAACGGCCCTGCCCAACCTGCCGAACTGAGGTCGCTATGACAATCCGCAGCAAGATCCTCATACCGCTGCTCGTCTTCCTGGCGTTGGGCGCGGTCGTGTCGGGCCTCATCGGTCTGCAGAGCCTGAGCGGCCTCAGGGACCTCGCATCCCTCTCCGACATGGCGATCGCGGCGAGCGACGCCAGCCGCACGGCGCGCGACGGGTTCGACAGGACCGAGCAGCTCACCGCCCGCGTCCTGGCCATGACCGATTTCGTCGCCGCGACCGACATCGAGCCGCAGTTCAAGGCCCTGACGCAGCGCACCGGCGCGGCACTCGCCGACCTCCAGCATGCGGCCCTGTCGGACGGCATGCGCGACATCGCCAGCGCGGCCGCCAATGCCTTCGCGCATTGGCAGGACGATGCCGCCGTGCTGATGGGCATCCGGCAGGCCCCGGCCATCACGACGCTCGACGTGATGCGCCACAACGGCGAAAAGGTGCGGGCCCTGCTCGATCAGGCGGTGGGCCTGTCGGGTCGCGACGCACGGGCGCGCATCGCCGATGAAAACGCCTCCGTTCACATCACGCCTCGCCCTCATCGCGGGCGTGGCCCTCTGCGCCGCCATGGTCGGCATCGCGGGCGCCTTCCGCCTCGCCTGGACCATCTCCCATCCGCTGAAGGCCCTCGTGCTCAGCGCCGAGAAGCTGGCGGCGGGCGACGTCGGCGTGAAGATCGGATCGCTCGACCGCAAGGACGAGGTGGGCGAGATCGCCCGGGCCGTCGATGTGTTCCGCGGCAACGTCACGGCCCAGGCCCGGGCCGAAGTCGAGGCCGCCGCGCAGCAGCGCAGCGCGGTCGCCGAGAAGCAGCGGCACGATCTCGCGCAGTCCCGCGCGTCGCAGGAACAGCAACTCGCCATGGACGCGATCGCGGCGGCCCTGAAGCGCCTCGCGTCCGGGGACCTGACCACGATGCTGTCGGGGTTCCCGGCGACCTACAGGATGCTGGAGACCGACTTCAACGCCGCCGTGGCTCAGCTCAACCATACCCTGCACGGCGTCGCCGAGAACACGGGAACCATCAACCTCACCATGCGGACGATGTCGGAAGCGGCCGGGGACCTGGCGGGCAAGACCGTCGAGCAGGCCGCCAGCCTGGAGCGCACCGCGGGTCACCTCGACGCGATCGCCACGACGGTCCGCGGCACGGCCAAGGATGCCGTCCATGCGCGCGACGTCGTGGCTCACGCCCAGACCGAGGCGGAACGGACGGGCGTCGTGGTGCGCGAAGCCGTCCAGGCCATGAGCGGGATCGAGGCCTCCTCCGCCCATATCGGCCAGATCATCAGCGTCATCGACGAGATCGCCTTCCAGACGAGCCTGCTGGCGCTGAACGCGGGCGTCGAGGCGGCACGCGCCGGCGATTCGGGCCGCGGGTTCGCGGTCGTGGCGAGCGAGGTCCGGGCCCTGGCGCAGCGGTCGGCCGATGCCGCCAAGGAGATCAAACAGATCATCCTCGGTTCGGGACAGCAGATCGAGGCGGGTGTCGGGCTGGTCAAGCAGACCGGGGTCGCGCTCGACCGCATCCTCACGCAGGTGTCGCAGATCAACGGCATAGTCTCGTCGATCTCCGAGGCTGCGGCCCGCCAGGCGGCCGGGCTCGACGAGGTGAACCATGCCGTGACCAGCATGGGCAGGATCACGCAGAACAATGCCGTCCTGGTCAGCGGCTCGGCAGATGCTAGTTATAACCTTGCGGGAGACATCGAGGCGCTCGCGGATCTCGTCGCGCGGTTCACGTTCGACAGCAGCGCCGCGCGGCGGCAGGAACCGGGCCGGAGGGCGTCCTATGCGACGGCGGCCTGACGGTTGCTCGCTGCAGGGAATGAAGAGAGGGACAGCATGCGGGTCGCGGTTATGTTGGTGGTCGTCGCCCTGAATGGCCTGCCGTCGCTTGCCCGCGCACAGGACGCGGCCGCGGGCGAGAAGACGTTCAAGCTCTGCCGGGCCTGCCACCAGATCGGCGAAGGCGCCAAGAACTTCGTCGGTCCCGTCCTGAACGGCGTCGTCGACCGCAAGGCCGGCACCTATCCGGGCTACGACTACTCGGAGGCCAACAAGACGTCCGGCATCACCTGGGACGCGGCGACGCTCAAAGTCTACCTGCACAATCCGCGGGCCCGCGTGCCGGGCACCAAGATGACGTTCGCGGGCCTCGACAAGGAGACCGACATCGACAACGTCATCGCCTACCTGAAGAGCTTCGAGCCGGACGGCAAGCGCCGGTAGGCGGGGGTCGTCGCTGCGGGATGGGGCGTCAGACGTCCTTAAGCTCCCGCCGCCAGGATGGGCCCATGCTCGACCTCCCCGCACCCGCAGCCCCGACCGTCTTCATCGCCCCGGCGGGAGAGGACCTGGCCGACCAGGTTCTCGCCTGGCTCGGCAGCCTGCGTGGCGAGCGCCGCATGTCGGAGGAGACGGTCGAGGCCTACGGCCGCGACCTGCGGCAGTTCCTGACCTTCCAGGCGGAGCACCGGGGCGAGCCGCTCGATCTCGCGGGCCTGTCGGCGCTCTCGTCCAGCGATCTGCGGGCCTTCCTGGCGCACCGGCGCGCCGCGGGAGTCGAGAGCCGCTCGCTGGCGCGCAGCCTCGCCGGCCTGCGCTCGTTCGTTCGCCACGTCGAGCGGGCCGGGCTCGGGCGCGCCGCGGTCTTCGCCACGGTGCGCTCGCCCAAGACGGCGCGGCGGCTGCCGAAGCCGATCCGGGCCGAGGCCGCCATCGACATGACGGATCCCGCCACCCGCGCCGACGAGACGCGCCCGCCCTGGGTGCTGGCCCGCGACGCGGCCGTGCTGACGCTGCTCTACGGCGCCGGCCTGCGGATCGGCGAGGCGCTCGGGCTGACGCGCGCCGAGGCGCCCATCGGCGACCAGGACAGCCTCACCGTGACGGGCAAGGGACGCAAGGCCCGCATGGTGCCGGTCATCGCGCCGGTCCGGCGGGCCGTCGAGGCCTATCTGGACCTCTGCCCGCATCCGCTGCCCGGTGCCGGACCGCTGTTCGTCGGCGTCCGGGGCGGGCCGCTGTCGCCGCGCATCATCCAGCTCACGGTCGAGGGGCTGCGCGGCGCGCTCGGCCTGCCGGCGACCGCGACGCCGCATGCCCTACGCCACTCCTTCGCGACGCATCTCCTCGGCCGCGGCGGCGACCTGCGCTCCATCCAGGAGCTCCTCGGCCACGCGTCGCTCTCGACCACGCAGGTCTACACCGCCGTGGACGCGGCACGGCTGGTCGAGGCCTACCGGGCCGCCCATCCCCGCGCCCGCTGAAAGGACGCCCCATGCCGCGCCGCCCGGTCGTCCTGGTCCTGGCCCTCCTGCTCGCCGCCGCGCCGGCCCGCGCCGCCGAAGCCCCGAGCCTCGCCGTGACGCTCGGCGCCGGTGCGCCGGAGATCGTCTACGCGGCGCCGCGGGACGGCTGCGAGCCGGACGACGTGCCGGACGCGCCCGTGCGGGCCTTCCACGACGCGGACGGCGGGGTCACGCTGTTCGGGCTCCACTCCGACAACCGCGCCCTGCGGGGTCCCGATCTCGCCCACCTCAAGATCGACTGCCGCATCGTCTACCCGTCCCGCGGCGACGCCGACCCGGCGCGCTACGACGACCGCAGCTGGATCGCCGCCACCTGGACGGCGGACGGGCGGCGTGTCGCGGCGCTGGTCCACCACGAATACCAGGCCAACGCGCATCCGGGGCGCTGCACCTTCCCGTCCTACATGCAGTGCTGGTTCAACACCGTACTGGCCGTGCGGTCGCGCGATGGCGGGGAAACGTTCGAGCGGCCCGCGACCGTCGTGGCCTCGCCGCCCTTCCGCCAGTCGGTCGACCAGGGGCGGCACCGCGGCTTCTTCAACCCGTCCAACATCGCGTCCGACGGGCACCACATGTACTTCCTGGCCTCGACCACGGGCTGGAGCGGCGCCCTGCCGGCGCCGGGCGCCGCCCCCGGGGCGGAGGCCGACCAGGACGCCGGCGTCTGCCTGTTCCGGTCGGGCGACCCGGCAGACCCGCGCGCCTGGCGCGCCTGGGACGGCGAGGCCTTCAGGATCGCCTACGGCGACCCCTACAGCGGCCACCCGCGCCCCGGGCCCTGTGCCGTCGATCCCGCCCTTCCCGGCCCCGGTCGGCTCCATCGTGCGGATGGAGCCCGGCGGCGTCTGGCTGGCGGTCTTCGCCGCCAAGGCCGACACGGGGATGTTCCCGGTCTCGGGGTTCTACACCGCGACCTCGCCCGATCTCCTGCACTGGAGCGGCCCGCGCCTGCTGCTCCCCGGCCCGACGCTCTACGACGACGCGTGCCGCGCCGGAGGACCGCTGATCGCCTATCCGGTGGTGCTCGACCCGGCCTCGCCGTCCCGCAACTTCGACCGCACCGGGCCACGGCCCGACCTCTTCTACGACGTCCTGCAGACCGAGGGCTGCACCATCACGGGGCGGCGCAGCCTGGTGCGGCGCCCGCTCGCCATCGCGGCCCGTCCGTGACGATCCGCGCCCGCCGTTATCGCGCAGGAGCGCGTTCGAGACCCCTGGCCAAAGCCGCCCGACCGAAGCTAGAGCAGGTTCGAGCTGGAAGGCATTCGCCGAAGGCGAAAGCGCTTCGGCGTCACGGATGGCGCGGGACGGCGCGCCCGGGCGGGACGAGGGGGACGCAGGATGGCGAAGGACGGACCGGCGGGACGGGCCAGGGCCGAGACCCGGACGACGGCACCCGCGGCCGAGACCGAGACGGCGCGGGCCGAGCGGGAGTTGCGCGAGCGGACCGAACGGCTGCGGGCCGAGCGCCTCGCCCGGGACGCATTGAAGCAGAAGGGGGCGGCGATCCGGGCCGGCCGGCGCGGCGGCGCCTGAGTCGTCCCGCCCTCGCCCTGGCCCTTTCGGCTCGCCAACGCTCTCTTCACCACGCCGCAAGACGGTTCCGCACCCTAACGCTCGCTCAATACCTCCCCGGCAAGGTCACGACATTCAACGCGATGTGTGGACCGCCATGACTGACTCGAAATTCCGGCTCGTGACCCGCAGCGATTTCGACGGTCTCGTCTGCGGCATGCTGCTGCGCGAGCTCGACCTGATCGACGACATCAAGTTCGTCCATCCCAAGGACATGCAGGACGGCATCGTGCCGATCACGGACCGGGACATCGTCACCAACCTGCCCTACGTGCCGGGCTGCCACCTGACCTTCGATCACCACGCCAGCGAAGTCACGCGCCAGGACGGCCAAGCGAGGGCCAATCACATCATCGATGCCGCCGCCCCCTCGGCCGCACGGGTCGTCTTCAAGCATTTCGGTGGTGCCGCCACGTTCCCGCGCATCGGCGCGGACCTCATGGCCGCCGTCGACAAGGCCGATTCGGCGCAGTTCACGCGCGACGAGATCCTCGACCCCCAGGGATGGGTGCTGCTGAACTACCTCATGGATTCCCGCACGGGACTCGGCCGGTTCCGCGACTTCCGCATTTCGAACTACGAGCTGATGATGCAGCTCATCGAGCGCTGCCGGGACCTGCCGGTCGAAGCCGTGCTGGCGCTGCCCGATGTCCAGGACCGCGTCGACCTCTACATGGCGCATCGGCTCCGCTTCGAGGAGCAGGTCCGCCGCTGCACGAGCCTGCATGGCAAGCTCGCCCTGATGGATCTCCGGGCCGAGGAGACGATCTTCGCCGGCAACCGGTTCATGATCTACGCGCTCTTCCCCGAATGCGACATCTCGGCCCATGTGCTGTGGGGCCTCAAGCAGCAGAACACGGTCTTTGCGATCGGCAAGTCGATCCTCGACCGCGGCTCGCCCGTCGACGTCGGCGCGATCTGCCTCGCCTATGGCGGCGGCGGCCACAGGGCGGCCGGCACCTGCCAGGTCCCCAATGCCGAGGCCGAGACCGTGAAGGGCGAGTTGATCGCGCTGCTGAACGGCGCCCCGTTGCGGGCCGCCGCCTGAGGCGCGCGCCGACGCCGGCGCCGGGGCCTGAGAACCGGCCCGGCAGCTGCGCTTTCGCGCCGGATCCGTGAAATCGGCGTGGCTTTGGGCCCGCAAGGCTGCTTAGAGGACGAGGCGCCCGCGACGCGCCTCGCCCACCCCGGATCCGCCTTGGCCGACCGCCGCCTCCCTGCCCCGCCGACAGCCCTGTGCCGGTTGGCCCTCGTCAGCCTGGTGTTCGGTGGCCTCGGCCTCCTCTGCCCGGCGCCGCCGGCCGCAGCCGCGCCCGCACCCGAGGTCTTCGTGCCGGACCTGTGGGATCCGGCGTCGCCCCCGCCCAAGCCCGACCCAACGGCGCTGAAACCCCTGCTCATCATTACTGGGCAGGACGACCCGCCCTTCTCGTTCACGCTGCCGGACGGGACGCCGGCGGGCTTCGACGTCGACCTCGCCCGCGCGCTCTGCGACGAGATGAAGGTCACCTGCACGGTGCAGGCCCGGCGCTGGGACACGATCCTGCCCGCCATCGCGGCCGGAGCCGGCGACGCCGCCGTGGCCTCGGTCGCCATCACGCCGGCCAACCTGCGCGTCGTCGACTTCACGGCGCCCTACTACCGCACGCCCGCCCGCTTCGTGGCGCCGCTCACCGGTGCGCCCGGCGAGGTGCTGCCCGAGACCGTCCGGGGCAAGCGCATCGGTGTCCAGGGCGGGACCGCCCACGAGGCCTATCTCAAGGCCTTCTTCGCGTCCGCGACCCTCGTGCCCTTCGGCTCCACGGCCGCGCTGCGCGCCGCGCTCGCGGGTGGCAAGGTCGATCTCGCCTTCGGCGACGGCATCGGTTTCGCGGGGTGGCTCAACGGACCCGCCGGCAGCGCCTGCTGTGCCTTCGCGGGCGGTCCCTTCACGGAGACGCGGTTCTTCGGCCAGGGCGCCGGCATCGCGCTCAGGCAGGGCCGCGAGCCCCTGCGCGTCGCGCTCGACTACGCGCTCTGGCGCCTCGCCCAGGACGGCACCTATGCGGACCTGTGGCTGAAGTATTTCCCCGTCTCGCCCTACTGATGAGCCGCGCGGCCGGGCCGCCGACGTCAGGAGAGGTCGTGCAGAGCCTTGCCGGACGGGGGTCCGACCTCGAAACGCGAGAACTCCGCCACCAGTCCCGCGCGTTCGGGTGAGCAACACATGGGGCCCACCCTGTACTGGGGCGCATCCGGGAACGGCGCCAGGCGGACGAGGGGCCAACGGACCCCGTCCCGCGAGGTCTGCACCCGGACGACGCCATTCGCGACCGTGACCCGCATCCAGACATCGCCGGGGTCTCCGTCGAAGGGACCGGTGGCCCAGTCCGACCGACCGACGGTCAGGACGCTGCTGAGCAGCGGCGCGCCGTCCGACAGCTCGATCCCGGTCTTGAGCCAGGTCGTCTCGTCGACCCGGACCATGAGGCCAGCCTGGTCGTAGAGGGTCTCGAAGCGGGCCTGGATCCTGACCTGCGCCGTGAACGCTCCCGCGACGGGCCGGGCGAAGAAATGTCCGCTGTCGCGGGTGAAGCCATAGTGGGTTTCCCGCCAGAAATCGGTCCTGGCCGCCGTCACCACCTGCAGGCGCTCGTCGCGCAGGTCGCAACGCGCGGGAGGGTTGAGCCAGGTACAGCCGGCGAAGCTCATGAGATCTCCAGACAGGGATTGTGGCCGGCGCGGCCGGACCGGCCGCGCCGGCCGGATCGCGAAGGCCCGTCGCCGGGCCCGGGACAGGCCCGCCGCTACATGTACCGCGCCAGCGTCGCGGCGGCGTCCTTGGGTTTGTCGAGGTCCGGGTTGAAGGATTCGACGAAATCGCCGTTGCGGTCCATGAGGTAGACCACGCCCGTGTGGTCCACGCTATAGCCGCCGTCGCCGGTCGGCACCTTGCGGGCGAAGACCCGGTATTCGTGCGCTACCGTGTCGATCGCCGCTTGGCTGCCCGTCAGCCCGACGATCCGGGGATCGAAGCTCGACACGTAGTCCTTCATCACGGCGGGGGTGTCGCGCTCCGGGTCGAGCGTGATGAAGAGTGCGTGCACCTTGCTGTCCGGCCCCATCGCCTTCAGGGTCTGCGAAATGGCGTCGAGCGTCGTCGGGCACACGTCGGGGCAGTGCGTGTAGCCGAAGAACACCAGGGTCGGCGCGCCCGCGACATCCGCCTGGGTCACCGTCCTGCCGTCGCCGTCCAGAAGCGCGAAGGGGCCGCCGATGCCGCTGGCGGCCCGGCTCGTCATGCCGGCGTGCTGCACCACGAGGGCGCCCAGGACCAGCAGGACGGCCAGCGCCACGCCGAGCCAGGGCAGCAGCAGGCGGCGGGACGGCAGTCTCATGCGGGGCGCTCCGGGGTCGATCGGACAAGAGCGCGTCCATTGGCACGCGAGATGGGCGATGGCGAGGCAGGGCGCCGCGCTTTATCGGGCGGGAGCGAGCGGGGCCGCGCGCGACAGGCGGGGGGCGCGATAGTCCAGCGCGGCATGGCCGGGGCTGGGACTCCGGAGCTTGGACGGCCGGCCCGCCTCCCGCATGCGCCGGTCGGCCTCGGCCCAGGACGGGAGTTCGGGCGCCTCCTGCTCCCAATGCACTACCGACGCCTCGTCGCACCAGCCGGCGAGGCGCGGCATGGCGGTGCGGTGGGAGCCCGCGAGCATGTAGTTCCGCATGCTCTCCTGCGCGTCCCAGGCCGTCATGGTCCAGAAGACCAGGCCTTGGTCAAGCAGCAGCGAGCCGCCGCGATAGCCCGGCGCGCGCCGCGCCTGCCGCGTCGTCAGCGCCGCATGGAGGCCGAAGCCCGGCAGGAACCGCAAGGACCGGAGCCGCAGGCGCGTGATGCTGATGAAGGTCATGGATGCCCCTCGATGCCGCGGACGCGTCGCCTGTCCGCGTTGAAAGCGGGTCATGCCCCGGGCGGCGTCGCCCGCCGGCCGAGGGCCGGCGCTCAGCGCCCGCGCACCAGCCCCGAGATGACCTGTGCGGTATAGTCGACCATCGGGACGACCCGCGCATAGTTGAGGCGCGTCGGCCCGATGATGCCCAATACCCCTACGATGCGCTGCTGGGCGTCGCGGAACGGCGCCGCCACCATGGACGAGCCCGACAACGAGAAGAGCTTGTTCTCGGCCCCGATGAAGATGCGCACGCCTTCGCCCGTCTCGGCGCGGTCGAGCAGGTCGATGACCTCGGTCTTGGTCTCGAGGTCGGCGAAGAGCAGCCGGATGCGCTCGAGGTCCTCGAGTGCCGTGAGATCGTCGAGGAGGTTGGCCTGGCCGCGCACGATGAGCTGACGCTCGCCGCCGAGCCCCGCCCAGCCGGCGAGGCCCGCGTCGACCAGGCGCTCCGTCAGCTGATCGAGCTCCCCCTGGGCGGCGGCCCGCTCGGTCTCGATCTCGGAACGCACGTCCGTGAGGGTGCGGCCGCGGATGCGGGCGTTGAGGTAGTTGCCGGCCTCGACCAGCGCCGAGGCCGGCAGGCCGGGCGGGGTCGACACGACGCGGTTCTCGACCGAGCCGTCCTCGCCGACCAGGATCGCCAGGGCCCGCTCGGGTTCGAGGCGCACGAACTCGATATGTTTGAGCCGGGCATTGCCCTTGCTGGTCACCACCACGCCGGCATTGCGGGTGAGGCCGGACAGCAGCGTCGACGCTTCGACGAGGGCATTCTCGAGCGTGCGGTTCTGCGAGGCGGCCCTGAGTTCCGCCTCGATGCGGCGCCGCTCGACCTCGCCGATGTCGCCGATCTCGAGCAGCGCGTCGACGAACAGGCGCAGGCCGAGCTGCGTCGGCAAACGACCCGCGCTGGTGTGGGGCGCGAAGACGAGGCCGAGTTCCTCGAGGTCCTGCATGACGTTGCGGACGGAGGCCGGAGACAGGGCCATGGGCAGCAGCCGCGACAGGTGACGCGAGCCCACCGGCTCGCCCGTCTCGAGGTAGCTGTCGACGATGCGGCGGAAGATCTCGCGGGAGCGCTCGTTCAGCGCCGCCAGCACGCCGGCCGTTGAAGCGTCGATCATCGGGTTCATGGCCTGATGATGGGACCTCGCACCCGTGCTGGCAAGCGAGGCGCGGGCCGGCCGGCGGCGTCAGGCGACGAGCGGCATGTCGCCTGGCGGCGGCACCGTCACCCACGCGGCCTCGGTGAGGGCGCGGCGGCAGGCCTCGGGCGGCATGGGCCTCGCGTAGAGGTAGCCCTGGCCCTGATCGCATCCGGCCCGTGCCAACAGGGCATTCTGGCTCGCCGTCTCGACGCCCTCGGCCGTGGTGGCGATGCCGAGCTTGCGGGCGAGGTCGATGATGGTCTCGACGATGCCGAACGCTTCCCCGCTGTCCTCCATGGCGCGGGTGAAGCTCTGGTCGATCTTCAGCTTGTCCAGCGGGAGGTGATGGAGCCGGCTCAACGACGAATATCCGGTGCCGAAATCGTCGAGCGCGAAGGTGACCCCGAGGCGCCGCAGCGCCTGGATGCGCTCCAGCACGTCGGCGTTGGTGCGCAGCAGAACCGTCTCGGTGATCTCGAGCTCCAGCCGGCCCGGCGCGAGGCCCGTCTCGACGAGGACGGCGCTCACCCGGTCGGCGAAATCCGTCTCGAGCAGCTGCTGGGCCGACACGTTGACGGCGACCCGCAACGCGCCCGGCCAGGTCGCCGCCTCGCGGCAGGCCCGCGTCAGGACCCTGTGGCCCAGCGCGACGATCAATGCGCTCCGCTCCGCCAGGGGGATGAACTCGGCCGGCGAGACGGCGCCGTGGCGGGGGTGCTCCCAGCGCGCCAGGGCCTCGCAGCCGAGCGGACGCCCGGTCGCGATCTCGACGACCGGCTGGAAGTGGACCGCGATCGCGTCCTCCGCCACGGCGAGCCGGAGGTCTTCCTCCATCTCGCGCCGGGCCGCGAAGCCGCGTTCGAGGCCGGGATCGAACAGCGACGGGCGCCCGCGGCCCGCAGCCTTCGCGGTGTAGAGCGCGAGGTCGGCCCGCTTGAGCAGGGTCACGGGCACGCGCGGGCGCTCCTCGTCCACCACGGTCCCGAGGCTGAGGCCCGACCGCAGCAGGAGGTCACCGATGCGGAAGGGCTCGGCGGCCGCCGCGCAGACCCGCTCGGCGATGGCCATGGCGTCGTGCGCCGTCGTGGCACCGTCGAGCAGCAGGGCGAACTCGTCGCCCCCCAGCCGGGCGATGAGCGAGGCACGGGGAACGACCTCGGTCAGCCGGGACGCCATCTGGCGCAGCAGCGCGTCGCCGACGTCGTGGCCGAAACTGTCGTTGATGTCCTTGAAGTGGTCGACGTCGGCGAGCAGCACCGCCGTCGCGGGACGGTCGCAGGCCTGTTCGAGCGCCGAGTTGAAGGCCCGCCGGTTCGGCAGGCCGGTCAGCGTGTCGCAATAGGCGAGCTGCCGCATGTCGCCGTGCTGCCGCCGCAGCACCAGCACGAGGCCGAGCGCCGCCGCGAGCAGGCCCGCGACCAGCAGCAGCAGCATGTCGCGGACCGAGTGCAGCGCCTCGGCGGCCCGCGATATGCTGGCGGCCGAGCGTTCACCGACGAGCGCGGTGGCCTGCGCCAGCGTGCCTTCGAGCGGCGTCAGCGTGGCCAGGATCCCGGCGGCGTCCGCGGCCCCGGCGAGCCGGTTCATCGCAGGCGTGATGCTCGCCATGGCCTGCCCGACCTCGGCCGAGAGGCCCGGCACGCAGATGTCGACCGTCTCGATGACGCCGGTCTGCTTCAGCATGTCGGTATGGTTGAGCAGGACCTCGAACCGCAGCCTGACGAGGTCGGCCGCCTCCGGGCCGGGCTGCAGGGCGAAGCGACCGAGTTCGGCGTCCAGCCGGGTCAGTTCCGCCTGCATCTGGCTGACGTCGAACACGTCGTTGTAGTGGGACACTTCGAGCAGGTCGGTCGCGCGCTGCTGGGACAGGATGAAGGTCGAGCCCGCTGGGACCACCAGCACCAGCGTGACGGCGATCAGCCACCAGCGCACCTCGATCCAGCGCGACCGGGGCAGCCGCAGCGCGGCCATGGAGCGCCCGCGGTCCGCGAGGCCCAACCGGTCCCCGGCGAAGCGGGACAGCAGCCACTGGAGCAAGGTGAAGCGGGCCCACACGGTGCCATTCGGCGTAGCGCGCCCCTGCCGCATCGTCCGTGCTGCGGGTTCCTCCACGTCTTCCGTCTCCTGTCCGGGTTTCAGTTGGTTATCGCCCCAATGGTTTCAGTCCGATAAACCGATCCGGAACTATGACGAGACGCTTGTACATTATTCGACTTTCACGACATTACGGAAGCTTGGCACGGTGGCGCGGGCGTTCCATGCGCGACGGGGTGTGACTCGAGTCATGCGCAGGATCCGCCGCTATTCGTGCCGTCCGGCGCGGCGCAGGATCTGCTCGGCCCGCAGGCGCACGGGCGTGTCCACCATGGCGCCGTCGACCGCCACCGCGCGCCCGTCGCGGGCCGCCGCCACGACGCGCTCGGCCCAGGCGATCTCGGCCGCGTCGGGATGGAAGCCGGCCCGGGCCGGCGCGATCTGGGCCGGGTGGATCAGGAGCTTGCCGCCGAACCCGAGGGTCGCGGCGTAGCGGGCATCGTCCGCGACGGGCGCGGGATCGCGGTAGCCCGGCGTCACGCCGTCGAGCGGCGGCGGCAGGCCGGCGAGCCGGCTCGCCAGGACCACGGCGGAGCGGAAGGCGAGCAGCGGCGCGCGGTCGTCGGCGCAGCCGAGGTCCGCCGACAGGTCGATCGATCCGAAGGCGAGACGCGCCGCCGCCGCGGCGATGTCGCGCGCCGCCGCGACGCCGCGGGCGCTCTCGATCAGCGCCAGCACCGGGCGGCCCGCCGCGCCTTCCGCCGCCCTCACCCCGGCCCCGGTCTCGGCCTTGGGCAGCACGAGGCCGGCGAGCGGCAGGACGGCGGCGGCCGCGAAATCGTCGGCCTGCCAGGGGCTGCCGGCGGCATTCACCCGGACCAGAACCGGACAGCCGGCGGCCGCGATCGCGTCCCGCGCGGCGAGCAGCGCCGCGCGGGCGGCCGCCTTGCCGTCGGGCGCGATGGCGTCCTCGAGGTCGAGGATCACGGCATCGGCGCCGGCCGCGAAGGCCTTGGCGAAGCGGTCCGGCCGGTCGGCGGGGACGAAGAGCGGCAGTGCGACGGTGTCGAGGCGCGGCGTCATGAAGTCCTCCCGGCCGCCATCGTGCCACCGCGGGCGCGGCGCCGCCACGGCCTTTGCCGGCGACGCGTCAGGCCAGCATGGCGGCGCCGCGGTCGAGGTAGGTGTCGAGGAACCGGTCGAGGCGCGGATGGCGCGGCTTGCCGAAGACCGTCCGGGGGCTGCCGTGCAGCAGGATGCGGCCACCGTCCAGGAAGGCGATCTGCTCGCCCACCGAGGCCGCGAAGCCGATCTCGTGGCTCACCACCACCATGGTCATGCCGTCGGCGGCGAGCGAGCGCATCACGTCCAGCACTTCGCCGGTGAGTTCGGGATCGAGCGAGGAGGTGGGCTCGTCGAAGAGCATGATGCGGGGCTCCAGCGCGAGCGCCCGCGCGATGGCGACACGCTGCTGCTGGCCGCCCGAGAGCTGCGAGGGGTAATGGCCGGCCTTCGCCTCGAGCCCCACCTTGCGCAATTGCGCCAGCCCGCGCGCCTCCGCCTCCGCGCGCCCGAGGCGCCGCACGACGCGCAGCGCTTCCGTGACATTGCCGAGCGCCGTCATATGGGGCCACAGGTTGAACTGCTGGAACACCATGCCGATCGAGGCGCGCACCGCCCTGATGCGGGCGCCGGGCAGGCGTTGGCGCCCCTGGGCCGTCTCGGCGAAGCCCAGCGGCTCCCCTCCGACCAGGATCGTGCCGGCGTCGGCCTCTTCGAGGAACGCCATGCAGCGCAGCAGCGTGCTCTTGCCCGACCCCGAGGGGCCGATGAGGCAGGTGACGCGGCCCGCCGGCACGGCGAGGTCGATGCCGGACAGCACCGTGTGGTCGCCGAAACGCTTGACGAGGCCCTGGACCGAGAGGGCCGTGTCGGGGACCGGCGGCGGGGGGGCGGCGTCCATCTCGGGCCTCCTCATGGGCCGGCGAAGCGGAAGCGGGCCAGCCGCGCCTCGGCGAAGCGGCCGAGGCCGCCGCACGCCTCGACGAGGCCCCAGTAGAAGATGGCCAGCAGGGCCAGCGCCTCGACGAAGCGATAGGTCTCCGAGCCGATGGCGCTGATCTCGAGCGTGAGTTCGGGGACCGTGATCACCGACAGCACCGCCGTCTCCTTGAGCAGCAGCACCGTCATGTTGACCAGCGCCGGCAGCACCAGCACGGTCATTTCCGGGACCTGGATGCGCAGCACCGTCTGGGCGCGGGTGAAACCGAGGCAGGACGCCGCCTCGACGTGGCCCGCCGGCACGGCCGCGAAGCCGGCCCTGACGATCTCGCTGTAATAGGCGGCCCCGTAGAGCGTCAGCGCCAGGAGGCCGGCCGGCACGGGATCGAGCGACAGGCCGATGAACGGGCCGCCGAAATAGAGCAGGAACAGCTGCACCAGGAAGGGCGAGCCGCGCATCACCTCGACGTAGAGCTTCAGCGCGAGGTCGAGCGGCCTCGGCCCGAAGCGCCGGGCGACCGCGACGGCGGCGCCCAGGACGAGGCCGAGCGCCGCGCTGGCGGCCCAGACCGCCACCGTCACGCCCGCCGCCGACAGCACGTCGGGCAGCTTCTCGGCCATGAAGGCCCAGTCGATGCTCACGGCGCGCGCCTCATGCCCGCCCCCACAGCGCCCGGCGCTCCAGGACATGGCCCAGGCCCGCCACGGTCCAGTCGATGACGAGGTAGAGGGCGCCCGCGGTCGCGAACATGGGCAGCGGCCGGTAGGTGCTGGAGGCGAGGTCCTGCGCCATGCGGGTGAGTTCGACGACGCCCACGACCGACACCAGCGAGGAGGCCTTGAGGATCATGATGGCCTCGCTGACGAGGGCCGGCAGGGTCAGCGAGACCGCGATGGGCGCGCGGATGCGCCGGAACTGCTGGAAGCCGCCGAACCCCGCCATGTCGGCGGCCTCGATCAGGCCGCGCGGCACGCTGAGGAACCCGCCGCGCAGGTTCTCGGCCTGGTAGGCTGAGGTGCAGAGCGTCAGCCCCACGACGGCCGCCACCACGCCCGGCACGTCGATGCCCACGGCGGGCAGCAGGTTGTAGATCAGCAGGAGCTGCACGAGCAGCGGCACGCCGCGGAAGAACGAGACGTAGATCCGGGCCGGCACCGACAGCGCGCGGCGGCGCGACAGCGTGGCGGCCGACACCGCGAGGCCGAGCGCCAGGCCGAGCACGATCGACACGCCGCTGATCACCACGGTCAGGCCCGCCGACCGGACCAGCAGCAGGAGCAGCGGGACCGACACGGGCGGGACCGCGTTCAGAAGTTCGGCGTCGGCACGGCGTCCGGCAGGTCGAAGGCGGCACCGAACCACTTCGTCTCGAGCGCGGCCAGGCGCCCATCCGCCTTGATCTTCAGGATCGCGGCCGCGACGGCGTCGTCGAGCGCGGCGTGGTCGGCATCCTTGGCGGCGATGAAGCCGAAATAGGACTTCTGGCCGAAGGCCGGCTCCACCACCTCGAACGTGTCGGGGCGGGCCTTGGCCACGAAGGCGATGTTGGTCAGCGAATTGGCGACGGCGGCGATGCGCCCGGCGGCGAGATCCGCATAGGCCTCGTTGTAGCCGACGTATTCCCGGATGGTGACGGGCTGGGGCAGCGTCTTGGCATAGGCCTGGAGCTGGGCGAGCTGGGAGGTGGCCTTGCCGGCACCGGCGGTCTTGCCGGCGATGTCGGCGGGTTTGGCCACGGCGGGGTCGCCCTTGCGCTTGAGGATCGCGTTGGTGGCATCGCCGACCGGCGGCATGAAGCGGTAGCGCTCCATGCGGGCTTTGGTGATGGTGGCGGGGCCCGCCACGATGTCGAACTTGCCGGCGTCGAGGCCCGGCAGCACACCCTCCCAGGGGAGCGCCACCCATTCGATCTTGACGCCCATCTCCTTGCCGATCTCGGCGAAGAGGTCGACGTTGAGGCCGACATGCTGGCCGGCATCGATGAAGTCGAAGGGCGCGAAGGCGGTCTCGGTGCCGACCCGCAGCGTGCCGGCGGCCTTGACCTTGGCGAGCACGTCGTCGGCCCGCGCGGCGCCGGCCGTGCCGAGCGCGAGGGCGACCCCCAGCACGGCTCTCAGAAACATCCGCTTCGTCATGCCCGTCTCTCGCCCTCTCTGGCTTTCGGTGCGCAAGCTTAGCAATATCTGCGCCGTCGTCGAGGCGCCCGGTCCGATTTCTTCGCCGCCGCCCCGCCGCGCCCGCCGCGCCACGCTCTGGAGACCGCGATGCCCCGCACCGACACGATGAAGCTCGGCACGTTCGTGTACACCTACGGTTTCCACCCCGCGAGCTGGATGCACCCGGACAGCGACGTCGGCGCCGCCAACAGCTTCGCCCATTTCCTCGAGATCGCCCGGCTCACCGAGGCCGCGACCTTCGATTTCATGTTCATGGCCGATTCGCCCGCCGCGGCGGTCGGCGACCCCGAAGCCCTGGCCCGTCAGCCCAACAAGATGAACCGCTTCGAGCCGCTGACGCTGATCGCGGCTCTGGCGGTCGCGACGCGCCGGCTCGGCCTCGTCGCGACCGCCTCGACGAGCTACTACGAACCCTACAACCTCGCCCGCATCTTCGCCTCCATCGACCACCTGAGCGGCGGCCGCGCCTGCTGGAACGTCGTCACGTCCGACCACGACGAGACGGGCTACAACTTCAACCGCCGCGGCCTCGACCCCCATGCGCTGCGCTACGAACGGGCACGGGAGTTCGTCGACGTGGCCTTCGGCCTCTGGGACAGCTTCGAGGACGACGCGCTGCTGCTCGACCGCGGCAGCGGCCTCCACCACGACCCCGCGAAACTCCACCAGCTCGATCACGAGGGGAAGCACTTCCAGGTGCGCGGGCCGCTCAACATCGCCCGCTCGCCCCAGGGTCGCCCGGTGATCGCCCAGGCGGGCGGCTCGGAGGCCGGGATCGCGCTCGCGGCCGAGACCGCCGAGGTGGTCTTCGGCCTCGCCTCCGACATCGCCAGGAGCCGCGCCTTCTACGCGACCCTGAAGGGCCGCATGGCGGAGTTCGGCCGCGCGCCCGAGGCGCTCAAGGTCATGCCCGGTCTCGTGGTCAACGTCGGTCGCACGCGCGCCGAGGCCCAGGCCAAGGTGGATTTCATGCTGGACCGCCTGCACCCCGACGTCGGCCGGCTCATGCTGTCGGAGTTCCTGGAAGCGGACCTGCGCGGCGTCCCGCTCGACGCACCCTTCCCCGAGGACCGCCTGCCCGCCACCCCCAAGGGCTCGCGCGCGCTCTTCGAGGAGCTGACGGCCTTCGTGCGCCAGGGCCACACGGTGGGCGAGCTGATCCGGCTCTACGCCGAGAAGCACACCGGCAACGGCATCACCGGCACGCCGGCCGACATCGCCGACGTGATGGAAGAGTGGTTCGAGACGCGCGCCGCCGACGGCTTCATCCTGATGCTGCCGACACTGCCCGCCTCGCTCCGGGACTTCGTGGACCTCGTGGTGCCGGAACTGCGGCGCCGCGGGCTGTTCCGCGAGGCCTACGAGGGCGAGACGCTGCGCGAGAACCTCGGCGTGCCGCGCCCGCGCACGCGATGGGCGGGATGAGAGGCGCCGCTCGGCGGACCCGAGGCCGGCCTTCCGCCGGACGTCACGGCGTGGCCGGCAGTCCGGACGCCACGAGCCGGCCGACGTCGGCGATGGCTTGGTTGCGCCGATCCGGGGAGACCGGCGTACCCGTGAGGTAGACGGCGACGAGCACGGGCGCCCGGTTCGGCGGCCAGGCCACGGCGATGTCGTTGGCGCTGCCGTTGTCGCCGGTGCCGGTCTTGTCTCCGACGCGCCACTCCGCCGGGAACCCGCGGCGCAGACGCGATCCGCCCGTCGTGTTGGACGTGAGCCATGCGACGAGGTGCTGCCGTGATGCCGGCGACAGCACCGGACCGAGCGCCAGCGCCGCGAGGTCCGCGCGCATCGCCTCGGGCGTCGTCGTATCCCGCGGATCACCGGCCAGGGCCTCGTTGAGCGTGGTCTCGGTCCGATCCAGCCGGGTTTCGGGGTCCTCGATGCTGCGGGCGAAGGCCGTGAGGCCGGCAGGACCGCCGATCTGCGCGAGCAGCATGTTGCCGGCGGTATTGTCGCTGTAGTCGACCGCCGCGGCGCAGAGTTCGGCGAGCGTCATGCCGGACTGGACGTGAGTCTGCGTGATGGGCGAATTGGCGACGAGGTCGGCCGCCGTGAAGAACACCCGCCGCGACAATCGCTCCGCGCCGGCATCGACCCGGGACAAGATGGCCCCGGCAGCCAGGACCTTGAACGTGCTGCAGATCGGGAACCGCTCGGCGGCGCGGTAGCCGGCGGTCGCCCCCGTCGCGGTGTCGAGCACCGAGACGCCGAGGCGTCCGTCGGCGGCGGCCTCGATCCGCTGGCACCGGGCGGCGAAATCGGCGGGCCACCTCGTGAGAGCCTGGGCCCGCACGGGGCGCGCCATCAGCGCGAGCGGCGTGGTGAAGAGCAGGGATGCCGTAAAGGCGCGTCGGGTGAAGGTCATGTCGAGCTCCCAGTGTCGGGCGCAGACTTGGACGCGATCGCTCCCCTCGACAAACAGCCATAATTCGGCAGAGTCCCAACGCTATGTTGGTCTCGACGTGACACGTCCTCACCTGCCCCTGAACGCGCTCCGTGCCTTCGAAGCATCCGCGCGGCATCTCAGTTTCACGCGCGCCGGGCTCGAACTGCGCGTCAGCCAGACGGCGATCAGCCATCAGGTGAAGGGCTTGGAAGCGGTGCTGCGGGTCCGGCTGTTCCGGCGACTGCCGCGCGGGCTCGCCTTGACCGACGAAGGCGTGGCACTCCTGCCGGTGCTCGTCGACGCCTTCGACCGGATCGCCGCCGCCATGGCGTGGTTCGAAGGCGGGCGCTTCCGGGAGGTCGTCACGGTCGGCGCGGTGGGCACCTTCGCGACCGGCTGGCTCCTGCAGCGGCTGAGCGCCTTCCGGGAGATCCATCCGTCGGTCGATCTCCGGGTGATGACCAACAACAACCGCGTCGATCTGGCCGGCGACGGGCTCGACTATGCCATCCGGTTCGGCAACGGCAGCTGGCACGGGACCGAGGCCGTCCACCTCATCGACACGCCGCTGTCGCCGGCCTGCGCCCCCGCCATCGCGGCCCGGCTCCGCGGCCCGGCCGACCTCGCGCGCGAGCCGCTGCTCCGGTCCTACCGCGACGACGAGTGGCCGCAATGGTTCGACAAGGCCGGCATCGCGTGTCCGAAGATCCACGGCCTCATGTTCGATTCCTCGATCGCCATGGCGGACGCAGCGGCGCTCGGCGTCGGCGTCGCGCTGCTGCCGCTGGCGATGTTCGAGCGCGCGCTGCGGGACGGGCGGCTCTGTCAGCCGTTCTCGATCGCCATCGACGTAGGCTCCTACTGGCTCACGCGGTTGAAGACGCGGGACCCCTCGCCGGGCATGCGGATCTTCGAGACCTGGCTCGTGGAGGAGGCCACGGCCGGCTCGCCCGGCACCGGCCGCGCATGACGCGCCCCCGGTCGACCCCCTCGACAGACCCCACGTGCCGCGTGGCCGCGCCGGGAGGCCGTGCGGCGGCGGCGGCGGTTCCCGCCACTCGTTCGCCGCCCGAGGCGGTCGCGCCGCCGCATTCGGATCAATGCGGTGCCGACGATGCACGACACGATGCAGTTCGTCCCGATCGTCATCGAACAGTCCACCAAGGGAGAGCGGTCGTTCGACCTCTACTCACGGCTCTTGCGGGAGCGGATCATCTTTCTCAACGGAGAGGTGAACGATACGATGTCGGCTCTGATCTGTGCCCAGCTGTTGTTCCTGGAAGCGGATCATCCGGACAAGCCCATCAACCTCTACATCAATTCTCCCGGCGGGGTGGTCACGAGCGGTTTCGCCATCTACGACACGATGCGCCACATCCGGGCGCCGGTGCATACCATCTGCCTGGGAACGGCGCGTTCCATGGGGTCGTTCCTTCTGATGGCGGGCGAACCCGGCCAAAGGTCCGCCCTGCCCAACGCCAGCGTCCTCATCCACCAACCGCTCGGCGGTTTCCAGGGACAGGCTTCGGACATCATCCTCCATGCCGAGGAAACCAGACGGACCAAGCACCGCATGACCCGGCTCTATGCGAAACATTGCCGGAGAAGCTACGAGGACTTCGAGCGGGCCATGGACCGGGATTACTTCATGACACCCGAAGAGGCCCTGGACTGGGGGCTGGTCGACCGGATCCTCCCGCCTCGGGACGAGATCGGCTCGCAGCCGGCGCTGTCCTGACGGAGCCCGAGCGTAGCTGGATCGTCGCGGCTTCGGGTGGTCGCGGGTTGATCAGGACGGTCCGGCACTCGGGCACGATCCATGACGGGACCCGCAGCAGGGGCGACCGCCGCGACCGGATCCAAGCGTCGCCCGTGTCTCTACCCGACCCCCGGCAATTCCGCGCCCGCGGCCTCCACCAGCGCCCCGCTCCGCACCAGCGCGGTCGCCTGCGCCATGTCGGGCGCGAAATGCCGGTCGTCGTCGAGCGCCGGCACCTCGGCCCGCAGCAGCGCCTTGGCGCGTTCGAGGCCCTCGCTCGAGCGCAGCGGCGCGTGGAGGTCGCAGCCCTGGGCGGCGGCCAGCAGCTCGATGCCGACGACGTCGGCGGCGTTGCGCGCCATGCCGAGCAGGCGGCGCGCGCCGTGGGTCGCCATCGAGACGTGGTCTTCCTGGTTGGCCGAGGTCGGGATGGAATCGACGCTGGCGGGGTGGGCCCGCTGCTTGTTCTCGGACACCAGCGCCGCCGCCGTCACCTGCGGGATCATGAAGCCCGAGTTCAGCCCCGGCCGCGGCGTCAGGAAGGCCGGCAGGCCCGACAGCGCCGGGTCGACCAGCATGGCGACGCGGCGCTCCGCGATGGAGCCGATCTCGCAGAGCGCGAGCGCGACGATGTCGGCCGCGAAGGCCACGGGCTCGGCGTGGAAGTTGCCGCCCGAGATGACCTCGCCGGTGTCGGTGAAGACCAGCGGGTTGTCCGACACGCCGTTGGCCTCGATGGCCAGCGTCTCGGCCGCCTGGCGCAGGATGTCGAGGCAGGCGCCCATCACCTGGGGCTGGCAGCGAAGGCAGTACGGGTCCTGGACGCGCGGGTCGTCCGTGCGGTGCGATTCGCGGATCGCCGAGCCCGCCATGAGGCCGCGCAGCGCCGCCGCCACCTCGCCCTGGCCGCGATGGCGGCGCAAGGCGTGGATCCGGGGGTCGAAGGGTCCGTCCGAGCCCCGCGCCGCGTCGGTGGCGAGCGCGCCGGTGACCAGCGCCGCCTGGAACACGCGTTCCGCCTCGAAGAGCCCCGCCAGCGCCAGCGCGGTCGAGATCTGCGTGCCGTTGAGCAGCGCCAGCCCCTCCTTGGGGCCGAGCACGAGGGGCGCGAGCCCGGCCGCCGCCAGCGCTTCGGCGGCCGGCACCGTGCGCCCGTCGACCAGGAAGGCGCCGACGCCCATCAGTGCCGCCGTCATATGGGCCAGCGGGGCGAGATCCCCCGACGCGCCGACGGAGCCCTTGGCCGGGACGACCGGCACGAGGCCGCCCCGCAGGCAGGCGTCGAGGCCGGCGAGCGTGTCCCAGCGCAGGCCGGAGGCGCCCTGGCCGAGGCTCGCCACCTTCAGCGCCATGGCGAGGCGCACCACCGGCACGGGCAGCGGCTCGCCGACGCCCGCCGCGTGGGAGAGGACGATGTTGCGCTGGAGCCGTGCGAGGTCCTCGGCGGCGATGCGCACGCTGGCGAGCTTGCCGAAGCCGGTGTTGACGCCGTAGACGGGCGCGCCCGCGGCCACGATGGCGTCGACCACGGCGGCCGAACGCTCGACGGCGGGCCGGCAGGCGGGATCGAGCCGCCGCGGCGCGGCCGAAATAGACGGCGCGCCACGCGGACAGGGGCACGGCGCCGGGCCGGAGCTGAAATGCGTCGGTCATGATGCGATCCCGTGGCGGACCCGCCGATGGAGGGGGTTGAAGCCGATCCGGCAGACGAGTTCGGCGGGCCGCTCGACGTCCCAGACCGCGAGGTCGGCCCATTTGCCGGCTTCGAGCGTCCCGGTCTCGTGCAGCAGGCCCAAGGCGCGGGCGGCCTCGCGGGTGATGCCCGCCAGGCACTCGTCCACGGTGAGGCGGAACAGCGTCGCCGCCATGTTGGCGGCCAGCAGCAGCGAGGTCAGCGGCGAGGTGCCGGGGTTGTAGTCGGTCGCGACCGCCATGCGGGTGCCGTGGCGGCGGAAGGCCGCGACCGGCGGGCTCTGGGTCTCGCGCAGGACATAGAAGGCGCCGGGCAACAGCACCGCCACCGTGCCGGCCGCCGCCAGGGCGGCTGCCCCGGCTTCGGACGTATATTCGAGGTGGTCGGCCGAGAGGGCACCGTAGCGCGCCGCCAGGGCGGCGCCGCCGAGATCGGACAATTGGTCGGCGTGGAGCTTCACCGGCAGGCCGAGCGCGCGCGCCGCATCGAAGACGCGGGCGATCTCGTCCGGCGAGAACGCGATCCCCTCGCAGAAGCCGTCGACCGCATCGACCAGCCCTTCGGCGGCGAGCGCCGGCAGCATCGTGTCGGCGACGGCTGCGGCGAACCGCGCCGTGTCGCCGCCCGCCTCGGGCGGCAGCGCATGGGCGCCGAGGAAGCTCGTGCGCACCCCGACGTCGCGCGCGTCCCCGAGCCGCCGGGCGACGCGCAGCATCCGCGCCTCGGTGGCGAGGTCGAGGCCGTAGCCGGACTTCACCTCCACCGTGGTGACGCCTTCGGCGATCAGCCGGTCGAGCCGCGCCAGCGCGCCTCCGAGCAGCGTCTCGTCCGAGGCGGCCCGGGTGGCGTTCACCGAGGACACGATGCCGCCGCCGGCCCTCGCCACCTCGGCATAGGTGGCGCCCTTGAGCCGCATCTCGAACTCGTTCGAGCGCTCGCCGCCGTGGACGAGGTGGGTGTGGCAGTCGATGAGGCCCGGCGTCACGAGGCGTCCGCCGAGGTCGACCGGCTCGGCTCCCCGAGCGGCCTCGGCGGGCAGATCGGCGGCGGGTCCCGCATAGGCGATGCGCCCGTCGCGGACCAGCACGGCACCGTCGTCGACGAGGCCGAGGCCCCCGTCGGGATCGGCCAGGGTCGCGAGACGGGCGCCGCGATACAGGGTCGGTTCGGTCATGGTGCCTCGCGCTCGGTCGGAGGTCGCGGCGCCGGGGCGGTCCGGCGACCGGCGCGGCCTTGAGCTCCGTCCAACTTGTATATACAAGTTGCCGCCGAGGCAACGCCGCCGCCAGGAGCATGTCATGGAGTCGATCCACTTCGATGCCCTGTTCACGGCCGAGGGCTGGCGCCGCGACGTCACGGTCGAGATCGCCGGCGGCTGCGTGTCGGCCCTGACGCCGGGGCGGTCGCCGGGGACGGCGTCGCACGCGATCGGCGTACCGGGGCTGCCGAACCTGCATAGCCATGCCTTCCAGCGCGGCATGGCGGGCCTGGCCGAGACGCGCGGCGACACCCCCGACAGTTTCTGGTCCTGGCGGGAGGTCATGTACCGCTTCGCCCTGGGGATGACCCCCGACGACGTGGAAGCCGTGGCGAGCCAGCTCTACATCGAGATGCTGGAAGCCGGCTTCACCCGCGTCGGCGAGTTCCACTACCTCCACCACGCGGCCGACGGCCACCCCTACGACGATCTCGCCGAGATGGCGGCGCGCATCGCCGCCGCGGCCGACATGGCCGGGATCGGCCTCACGCTGCTGCCCGTGTTCTACGCACGGTCCGGCTTCTCCGGCGCCCCGACGAGCTCCGACCAGCGCCGCTTCGCCTGCGACCTCGACCGCTATGGCGCGCTGCTGCAGGCGAGCGAGGCCGTCATCGCGGGCCTCCCGGGCGCCAACCTCGGCGTCGCACCCCACAGCCTGCGCGCCGTCACGCCGGCGGAACTCGCCGCCGTGGTCGACCTCGCGGGGGCGCGGCCCATCCACGTCCACGTGGCCGAACAGGTGCGCGAGGTGGAGGAGTGCCTCGCGGCGCGCGGCGCCCGGCCCGTGGCCTGGCTGCTCGACCACGCCCCGGTGGACAGGCGCTGGTGCCTGATCCATGCGACCCACATGATCGCGGCCGAGACCGCCGGGGTCGCGGCGCGCGGCGCGGTCGCGGGCCTGTGCCCCGTCACCGAGGCCAACCTCGGCGATGGCGTCTTCGAGGCTCCCGCCTTCCGCGATGCCGGCGGGCGGTTCGGCGTCGGCACGGATTCCAACGTGTCGATCGATGCCGCGGGCGAGTTGCGACAGCTCGAATATTCGCAGCGGCTCGCGCGGCGCGCCCGCAACGTGCTCGCACCGGCGCGTGCTTCCACGGGCGAAGCCCTGTTCACCGGCGCGCTGGCGGGCGGCGCGGCGGCGCTCGGTCAGGGGGCGGGCGGCCTCGCCGTGGGATCGGCGGCCGACATCGTGTCCCTCGACGCGGACCATCCGGCGCTGGCGGGCCACGGCCTCGGCTCGATCCTGGACGCCTGGGTGTTCAACGCCGGCGCCGCGCTGGTCGACGGCGTGTGGACGCGCGGCATCCGCCGCGTCGCGGGCGGCCGTCACCTCGACCGCGACAGCGCCGGGCGGCGGTTCGCCCGCACCATGGCGCGTCTCGCGGGCTGAGCCTGCCGGGCCGCGACGCTTTCGGCGAGCCGCCCCTTGAACTCACGCCGCGAGCCCCGATCTACCATCCAGTGGGATGGTGAGAGGATGGTCGCATGGGCAAGGTGCAGGATCTCAGGCCACGGCCCGGCGACAGCGAAAAGATCACCATCAACCTCGGCTTTGTCGACCTGGGTCAGATCGACCTCCTGGTGCGGGACGGGTTCTACGCCAACCGGACGGACTTCATCCGTACCGCCATCCGCAACCAGACCGAGCGCCACGGCGACGCCCTGAAGCAGTCGGTGGCGCGCAAGCGCCTCAGCCTCGGCCTGTCGCACTACAGCCGGCAGGACCTCGAAGCCGTGACGGCCGCCGGCGAGACGCTCGACATCCAGGTGCTCGGCCTCGCCACCATCGCGTCCGACGTCACGCCGGACCTCGCGCGCGCCGCCATCAGCTCCGTCCAGGTCCTGGGCGCGCTGCATGCCAGCCCCTCCGTGCGGGCGGCCTTGGCCGACCGCACGCACTGACGGACCGGGGGCGACCCCGGCCGACCCGTCCCGCCCGTCGCTCCGCCACGACCCCGCCCCGGCGGGGACCGATCCATCACGCCTCGAGGACACCATCATGCCCGCCAGACCCACGCTCGATTTCAGCCGTCTTCCCGGGCTGTCCGTCCTCGCCGGCCTCAAGGTCCCGCGCGGCCTCACGAGCCCTAAGCCGGGCACGGGCCTGTCGCCGGCCCTGCGCGACATGCTGGCCCGCCTCGGCGACCTCGCGCCCGGCGCTCCGCTCTGCGGCCTCGCGGCAGAAGGCGCCGCGCCGGTCACGGTGCCGGTCCCCCCTGGCGCGACGTTCGAGGATCTCACCTACCGGAGTGCCGAGGGCACGCTCGGCTACCGCCTCTATGTGCCGGGCCGCGCCGCGACCGGGCCGAGGCCGCTCGTCGTCATGCTGCATGGCTGCACTCAGTCGCCGGAAGACTTCGCCGCCGGAACGCGGATGAACGCTTGCGCCGAGGCGGAGGGCTTCCTCGTCGCCTATCCGCGCCAGACCCGCGCCGCCAATGCCCAGAAGTGCTGGAACTGGTTCGATCCCAAGGACCAGGCGCGGGGCCGCGGCGAGCCGGCCCTGATCGTCGGCATGGTGGAGGAGATCCTGGCGAGCCGGAACGGCGACGCATCGCGCGTCTATGTGGCGGGGCTCTCGGCCGGCGGCGCCGCGGCGGCGATCCTGGCGCAGGGCTACCCCGACGTCTTCGCCGCGGCCGGCGTGCATTCGGGCCTTCCGGCGGGCGCCGCCGGCGACGTCGCCGGTGCCTTCGCGGCGATGCGCGGCGGCGGGGCTTCGGCCCCGGGACGGGCCGTGCCCACCATCGTCTTCCACGGCGACCGCGACCGCACCGTCGATCCGTCGAACGGGCTCGCGGTCGCCGTGCAGGCTCGGGGCTCGGCGGCGCTGGCCGAGGAGACCGTGCGGGGACGGGCGGAGGGGGGCCTCGCCTTCACCCGCACCGTCGAACGCGAAGCGGGCGGGCCGCCGCTCGTCGAGCGCTGGCTCGTCCAAGGCGCGGGCCACGCCTGGTCGGGCGGGAGTGCCGCGGGCTCCTACACCGAGCCGCGCGGCCCGGACGCCAGCCGGGAGATGATGCGCTTCTTCCTGCGGCACCGGACCGTGTCCGGCGCCTGACGCCTCGTCAGGCGATCCGCGTCCGCAGCACCGGGAGGTCGGCGACGCGCCCTTCGAGCACGTCGCCGCGCCGCACGGCTCCGACGCCTTCGGGCGTGCCGGTGAAGATGAGGTCGCCCGGCGCCAGCCGCACCAGTCCCGACAGGTACGCGATGGTCTCGGAGACCGACCAGATCATGCGGCTCACGTCGGAGGATTGGCGCGTCTCGCCGTTGACCTTGAGTTCCAGCGCGCCGCGCGTCAGCACGCCGGTCGCCGACACCGGCACGAGGTCGCCGACCGGCGCCGACAGGTCGAAGCCCTTGGCCATGTCCCAGGGGCGCGCGGCCTTCTTGGCCTGGGCCTGCAGGTCGCGCCGCGTCATGTCGAGACCGACGCCGTAGCCCCACACGTGGGACTGAGCGTCGCCTTCGGCGATGTCGGCCCCGCCCGTGCCGATGGCGACGACGAGTTCGAGCTCGAAATGCAGGTCGGCGGTCGCCGGCGGATAGGGCATGTCGGCCCCGCCCGTCACGACCGCATCGGCCGGCTTGGTGAAGAAGAACGGGGCTTCGCGGGTCGGGTCCCCGCCCATCTCGCGCGCGTGTTCGGCGTAGTTTCGGCCGACGCAGAAGATGCGCCGCACCGGGAACGATCCCCCGCCCGCCACGGGAACGGCGGAGATCGGCGGCGGCGCGATGACGTAGTCGGACATGGTGCGGGCTCCTTCCCGGGTCGTGCGGGCCCCGGTCTAGAGCAGATCGGGGTGCGGCGGAATGGCGGGCGAGCGGGCCCGGCATGCCGGCGTCGCGATGAACCGAGCCTGAACCGATCGGTTCAACGCCCGTTCCCGGGGTGCCACTAAACAGCGTCCTGTCCTCGACGGCTGCAGACCTCTGCACCGGAGGCCCAGGAGATTCCCCATGGACCCGAAACAGACGACGCTCAGCGGCGAGATCACCGACATCTTCGCTCACCGCTTCGTCATCAAGACCGATGCCGGCAAGACCCTCGCCGACCTGGGGCCGAAGGGCGCCGAGAAGGCGATGCTGAAAGTCGGCGAGCGGGTGGACGTCACCGGCGAGATGAAGCCGTCGGAACTGAAGGTCGGCCGCCTCGTGCGGGCCGGCCAGGAGCCGATCGTCATCGACCACGACAAGCCCAAGCCCAAGCCCGGCGACGACCACGACAAGCCGAAGCCGAAGCCCGGCGACGACCACAAGCCCCATGACAAGACCGCCTGAACGCCATGACCATGGCCGGCCGCGTCCCCTCGTGACGACGGCCGGCACCCGACCGCCAACCGCGCCGAGGGCGCTCCCGCCACGGCGGGCGCGTTCCGGCCGGACAGGCCCCAGGAGGACCGATGCGCGACAGCCCACCCATGGCGGAGGAGCTCAGGAACGGGTTCTATCCGGATTTCGAGACGGGCTGGCGGCGCGCCGAGATCGTCGGGCGCGTCGCCATGCTGCTCGTCGTCGCCGCGACCCTGGCGGGCCTGCTCGGCGGCGGCCCCGCGACGCTGTGGACCTCCCACGTCGCCGCCGGCGCCCTGCGGGTCGAATTCCCGCCGGTCATCCGCTTCGGGACGCCGACGGGCATCACGCTCCACGTCGTCCCCCGGAGCGACCAGACCGCCGTCGAGATCGCCATGCCGGCCGCCCTCGTGAAGCGCTACGGCCTCCAGAGCGTCACGCCGCGCCCGCGCGCCTGGGGCGCCGGTCGGGACGGCGAGGTCCGGATGACCTTCGGCGTGCTGCCCGGGCTGAAGGACCTCGTGATCGAGGTGAGCGGCATGCCGATCGGCAGCGGCAGCCTGAATCTGTCGGCGCAGCTCGACGACGAGCCCGCCTTGTCCTGGTCGCAGGTGATCCTCCCATGAGCACCGTCCTCAAGGCCGCGGCGGCCTACTTCGTCATCCTGTTCGCCATGCGGCTCATCGGGCGCCGCACGGCGAGCCAGCAGGCCCCCTTCGACATGGTGGTGCTGTTCCTGTTCGGCGGCATGACCACGGCCGCGATCCTCGGGGAGGACCGGTCCTTCACGGCCGCCATGACCGGCGTGTTCACGGTCGGCCTGATGCACGTGCTGGTGTCCTGGCTCAAGCTGAAGTCGGTGCTGATCGAGCGGATCGTCGATGGCATGCCCATCGTGGTCTACGACGACGGCCGCTGGGCCGACGATGCGATGCGCAAGCTACGCATGCAGGAAGCGGACATCCGCACCGCCATGCGCCAGGGCGGCATGACGGACGAGACGGCCATGCGCTACGCCGTCATCGAGCGCGACGGCACCATCTCGATCATCCCGAAATCGGACGATTGAGGCGGGGCCGCACGGGAAGCCGCGGCGACACCGTCACTCCTCCGGTTCGGTCGTGAACTGGAGCGGGAAGCCGCGGGAGCGGCCGAGATCGGTGGCGCGGTCGGCCTTGGTCTCGGCGACGTCGCGCGGATAGACGGCGATCACGCAGGAGCCCTTGCGGTGCGCCGTCAGCATCACGGCATTGGCGTTGGGTTCGCCCATGCGGAACTCGGCCTTCAGCACCATCACGACGAACTCACGCGGCGTGTAGTCGTCGTTGATCAGGATGACCTTGTGGAGCTTCGGCCGCTCGACCTTGGTGGTGGTGGCGGGGCGTGTGTCGTAGGTTGTGTCGGGCATGGCCGAGATCGCTTTCGGCAGGATGGCGGCATCGGGATGGCGCGGTGGACCGTGCGGATGAACGCATGCCACTGTCCGTCCGTTGCGTCCATGGCCCAGTCGCGCCGGCGCCGCGGCCTCCCGTCGCCCGCGCTCGCGACGCCACGGTGCCGCCGCCGGTCTTCGGCCGGAGCCGTCCGGGGCGAGGAGCGGCGCGGCGCGGGTGGCCGGGACGAGCCTGGCCATGACGGGACGGAGGGCCGGGATCGCTTCGGGTCCGCCGTGCCCTCCCTCACCGGTCTCTCCCGCCCCCTCCTCCACCGTCATGCCTCAGCCTGGCCCGGGGCCCACGCCGGCCCGCGCCACCGGGGCCGTCGGTCTACGGCTCCGCGGACCGTCGACCGGACCTAGAACTCCTCCCAGCTGTCCGCCACCGCGGCGGGCTCGACCTTCGGCGCCGCGCCGCCGCGCCCGGTCGTGCGCAGTTCCGGCATGGGAATGGCGGCCGGGCGGCGGTCGGGGCGCGCCGGCGTGGGCGGGGCGGAGCGGGGCGCATCGCCCAGGCGGAACCCGCCGATCAGCCGCGCCAGTTCCACGGTCTCCCGCGCGAGCGCCTGGCTGGCGGCCGTCGATTGGGTCACCATCGCGGCGTTCTGCTGGGTCACCTGGTCCATCTGGTTGAACGTCGTATTGACCTGCCCGAGACCCGTCGCCTGCTCCTGCGCCGATGCCGCGATCTCGCTCACGATCGTGTCGATCTCGGCGACCTGCGTCACGATGCGCAACAGTGATTCGCCGGTCTGGCCCACCAGGGCGACGCCCTGCTCGACCTGCTGGCTCGATGTCGAGATCAGCGCCTTGATCTCCTTGGCGGCACCGGCCGAACGTTGCGCCAGGGCCCTGACCTCGGACGCCACCACGGCGAACCCGCGGCCCGCCTCGCCGGCCCGGGCCGCCTCCACCCCGGCATTGAGGGCGAGGAGGTTCGTCTGGAACGCGATCTCGTCGATGACACCGATGATCTGGCCGATCTCGCGCGAGGAGCGCTCGATGCCGTTCATCGCCTCCACGGCCTGCTGAACGACGATGCCCGACCGCTCCGCGCTGCCGCGAGCCTCGCCCACCACGGCCCTGGCATGCCGGGAGCCTTCCGCGGTCTTGCGCACCGTCACGGTGATTTCGTCGAGCGCCGCGGCGGTCTCCCCCAGAGAGGTCGCCTGCCCCTGGGTGCGGCGGCCGAGATCGTCCGAGCCCGCCGAGATGTCGCTCGTGCCGGAGCGGATCGCGGACGCGTTGTGCGCCACGGCCGTCATGGTGTCCTGCAGCTTGGCCATGGCGCCGTTGAAGTCGGCGCGCAGCGTCTCGTAGGCGGCGGGGAGCGCCGCGTCGATCCTGTGCGTGAGATCGCCACGCTCGAGCGACGAGACGGCGCCGCCGATGGAGGCCAGCACCAGGGCGCGTTCCTCCAGCCGAGCCTCCTCGGCCGACACGCTCGCCTCGCGCTGGGCGATGCGCGCGGCGTCACGCGCCTGCTCGGCCGTCGTCCCGGCCGACCGGGCCTCCTCGGCGGCGTCGCGCGCGGCGGCGAGCGAGCGTCCCGACAAGGCGAAGATGTGGCCGAGGTTCGCGGTGAGCCAGATCAGCGCGCCGGCCTCGACCATGAGGATGGTGGCGTGAAGCGCCACCTGGTCCAGCCTCGCCGCCCGGCCGAACACGGCCCCGGGCAGGAGAAGCCCGACGACCACGTGGTGCACGGCGACCGTGGCGGCGCCGGCCAGGATGACGACCCAGTCGCTGTAGACGACGAGCACCGCCAGGGCGGCGAAATAGGCCATGTGCAGTTCGATCTGCCAGCGACCGCCGCTCGCCACCAGCAGCGAGATCTGGGCCATCAGCAGGACGCTCGGCAGCGTGCGTCCCACCGCGCTGTCGCGCAGCAGCGCCCACAAGGCGGTGGCGAACAGGGCACAGCCCGCCGCCGCCAGCGCGATCCCGACGGCCTCGCCGTCCTGGAACAGGCGGAACAACGCCGAGGTCGGCACCAGGACCCAGATGACAGCCAGGACGAACGGTCCGGCGGCGCGGCGCTGGGCTTGGATGCTGTCGAAGGTCAGTGTCATGAGGGAACGTCCGAAGGCAGAGTCCGACACCCGCCGGCAGCGCCGGCATCGACGATGATCAGGGCGCCTGCCGCGCGCAGGCGGACGCCGAGCGTGGCGCGTTCGCCGCGCACGAGCAGCGTCGCGGGGAGACGACCGACGTCGATCACGGACCCGGCACTGACGGCGGCCGCCATGACGGCCGCGGGCGTCCACCACGGGGGAAAGACGGCCACGACGGTATCGGAGTCGCTCGCCGCCACCGACAGGGTCAGGGCCAGCGTGCCGAGGACGGTGGCGACGGTGGCCGTCGACGCCCAGAACCAGCGCGGCGCCGCCGGTTTCGGCACGCGTTCCGAGACTCGCGGCCTGCCTCGGCTCTCTGCGTCCACGGTCTCGCTCATCTCCCTGTTGCAGCCTGACCATGGCGCAAGAAGGTGTTGATTCTACTAACGGGACGGCCACGACCCCGACGAGGAGCCCTTATGAACTCCTGGTCGAGACCGTGTCCGGAGGCTGCGGTCGCCGGGTTGGTTGCAGCGGGTGTCGGGCGAGCGGCCCCACCGCCGGCCGGACAAGACGGGCGCCATACCCGGCCCCCGCCCGGACCACCGCGCGGCTCGGGCTCGCGGCTCAGCGCTGCGGCGTCTGCGCGCCGGCGGGCTTGTCGCCGTCCTTGCCGAAGGCGTCCTTCACCTCGTCCTCGGTGATGCGGGCGCCGGGGTTGCCGGGCTGGCCGAGGTTCTGCTCCTCGGTGCCGTCGCCCATCATGCCCGGATGCGAGGTCGCGCTGCCGGCCGTGTCCTTGTCCTTGTCCTGCGTCATGCTCGGCTCCGTCGGTCTGCCCGAAGGTCGAACGGCCCTCGGCGCACCGGGACAACCCGGCCCCGGGGCCGCTTGATCCGGCGCGCCTCGCCGCAGCCGCGCGCATCGCCTATATGCGGCCGACCGTAACGTGAGGAGAGAACCCCATGAGGATCGACCTGTCGGGCAAGCGCGCCCTGGTGCTGGGCGCCAGCGGAGGGCTCGGAGCCGCCATCGCCAAGGGCCTCGGCGAGGCCGGCGCCCGCGTCGCGGTCTCGAGCCGCTCGGGCGAGAAGCTCGAAACGCAGTTCCCGGATGCCCGGACCTATCCCCGGATCGTCGCCGACCTGACGGCGCCCGGCATCGGCCGGACCATCGCGGCCGAGGCTCAGGAGAAGCTGGGCGGGGTCGACATCCTGATCAACAATTCGGGCGGCCCTCCGCCCGCCACGGCGCTCGGCGCCACCGAAGCGCAATGGCGGGCCCAGTTCGACGCCATGGTGATGTCGCTCGTCGACCTCACGGGCGCGCTGGTGCCGGGCATGCGCGAGCGCGGCTGGGGGCGGATCGTCACCGTCGCGTCGTCGGGCGTCGTGGCGCCGATCCCCAACCTCGCTCTGTCGAACGCGCTGCGCTCGGCCCTGCTCGGCTGGTCGAAGACCCTGGCGAGCGAGGTCGCGGGCGATGGCGTGACGGTCAACCTCGTCCTGCCGGGCCGCATCGCCACCTCGCGCGTCGAAGCGCTCGACAAGGCCAACGCGCAGCGCACCGGCAAGAGCGTGGAGGAGGTCGCCACAGCGGCGCTCGCCACCATCCCGGCCGGCCGCTACGGCTCGCCCGAGGAGTTCGCCGCCGCCGCCGTGTTCCTGGCGAGTCCGCAGGCCTCCTACATCACGGGCACGACCCTGCGGGTCGACGGCGGCGCCCTGCGCAACGTGTAACCAAGGGCACGTGCCTCCCGCTGCCGGTCCCGCGAGGGTCCGGCAGAGCGGCGGCTGAATCGTCATCCGGGACGTGAACCTTCGATGCTCCACGCGACTTGAGTCGGCCGAGAGAACGGCGGGGCTTCCTCGCCGCTTCTCGCGGCGGCGCAAGCACCAGGGCGCCGCCGTCTTGCATTCCGCGAGCTTCCGGAGAGACTCATCATGGCCGCCAAAGAAAAGACACTCAGCGACGCGTTCTACGAGACCCTGAAGGACGTCTACTGGGCCGAGAAGCAGGGTACGCGCTCCCTCGCCAAGGCCGCCAAGGCCGCCAAGCATCCCGAGCTCAAGACCGTCTTCGAGAACCACCGCGAGGAGAGCGCGCACCAGATCGAGCGCCTGGAGCAGGTCTTCGAGATCATCGGCAAGACCGCCCGCGCCAAGACCTGCGAAGCCATGAAGGGCATCTCGGAAGAGATGACCGAAGACCTCGAGGACTTCGGCGACACGTCCGCCGCCGACGCCGTGCTGATCGGCTGCGCCCAGGCGGTGGAGCATTACGAGATCGCCCGCTACGGCGCGCTGAAGTCCTGGGCGAAGCAGCTCGGCTTCGCCGATGCCGAGAAGCTCCTCGGCGAGACGCTGGAGGAGGAGAAGAAGGCCGACCAGCTCCTGAGCGAGGTCGCCGAGAAGGCCGCCAACGCACAGGGCGGCGCAGGCGAGATCGACGAGGAAGACGGCGAGGACAAGGAGGACGCCGAGGCCCACGGTGCGCTCGAAGGTCCGGCATCCGCCGAGAAGGCCAAAGCCAGGAAGCCCGCCGGCAAGAAGAAGGAAGCGGCCCACGCCTGACGGCGGAGGGCGTCTCCCGGCCCCGGAGGGCGGCCCGTCCGGGGCCGCCCCTTCGGGGCCCGCGGCCGTGCCCTATCCGGCCGGGGGCCCGTAGAGCCGGCCGCCCCCGTCGCGGAACGCCTTGGCCTTCTCCTCCATGCCGGCCATGGCCTCGGCCTCGCGCCGCAGGTCCCCGGTGATCTTCATGGAGCAGAACTTCGGCCCGCACATCGAGCAGAAATGCGCGACCTTGTGGGCGTCCTTGGGCAGGGTCTCGTCGTGGAACCGCCGGGCCGTGTCGGGGTCGAGCGACAGGTTGAACTGGTCCTCCCAGCGGAAATCGAACCGGGCGCGAGACAGGGCGTCGTCGCGCGCCCGCGCCGCCGGATGGCCCTTGGCGAGGTCGGCCGCATGGGCGGCGATCCGGTAGGTGATGACGCCGGTCTTCACGTCGTCCCGGTCGGGCAGGCCGAGGTGCTCCTTGGGCGTCACGTAGCACAGCATGGCGGTGCCGAACCATCCGATCATGGCGGCGCCGATGCCGCTGGTGATGTGATCGTAGCCGGGCGCGATGTCGGTGGTGAGCGGCCCGAGCGTATAGAACGGCGCCTCGCCGCAGGTGGCGAGCTGTTTCTCCATGTTGACCTTGATCTTGTGCATCGGCACGTGGCCGGGCCCCTCGATCATCACCTGGCAGCCCTTGCCCCAGGCCACCCGGGTGAGTTCGCCCAGCGTGTCGAGTTCGGCGAACTGCGCGGCATCGTTGGCGTCGGCGATCGAACCGGGACGCAGCCCGTCCCCCAGCGAGAACGAGACGTCGTAGCGCCGCATGATCTCGCAGATGTCGTCGAAACGCTCGTAGAGGAAGCTCTCGCGGTGGTGCGCGAGGCACCAGCGCGCCATCATGGATCCGCCGCGGCTGACGATGCCGGTGACGCGCCGCGCCGTGAGCGGGACATGGGCGAGACGCACGCCCGCGTGGATGGTGAAGTAATCGACGCCCTGCTCGGCCTGCTCGATCAGCGTATCCTTGAAGACCTCCCAATCGAGCTTCACGGGATCGCCGCCGACCTTCTCCAGCGCCTGGTAGATCGGTACCGTGCCGATGGGCACCGGAGAATTGCGCAGGATCCAGGAGCGGATGTTGTGGATGTTGCGGCCCGTCGACAGGTCCATCACGGTGTCGGCGCCCCAGCGAATGGCCCAGACGAGCTTCTCGACCTCCTCTGCGGCCCCGGACGCCATGGCGGAGTTGCCGATATTGGCATTGACCTTGACGAGGAAGTTGCGCCCGATCGCCATGGGCTCGACCTCGGGGTGGTTGACGTTGGCCGGGATGATGGCGCGGCCGCGCGCCACCTCGCCGCGCACGAACTCGGGCGTCACGAACTCCGGCAAGGCGGCGCCGAACGCGGCGCCGTCGGCGAGGCGGTCCGCCGCCGCCTCGTGGGCGCTCTCGCGGGCGAGGTTCTCCCGATGGGCGACGTAGACCATCTCCTCGGTGACGATCCCGGCCCGGGCGAACTCGTATTGCGTCGCGATCTGGCCCGGGCGCGCGGCCCAGAGCCGGTGCGGCGCCGGGCAGGCCTCGACCACCCTGTCCTCCGGCAGGCGGCCGTTGTCGTCCGGGCGCGTCTTTCGCCCCGCGATCGCCTCGAAGCCCCGCGCCGCGATCCACGCCTGGCGCACGGCGGGCAGGCCCGCCCGCAGGTCGATCCGGGCTCCCGTCTCGGTATAGGGGCCGGAGGGGTCGTAGACGCGCAGCGCCGGTTCCGCCGGATCGCCGAGCGCGATCTCGCGGAACGGCACCCGCAGACCCGGATGGGAGGCCGGGGACGCGTAGACCTTGCGGGAGCCGGCGATCGGGCCCGTCGTGACGGTGTCGGGCGCGGGCGCGCGGTCGGGCGTTGCGCCGGGCGGCGGGACGGCGCCCGATGCCGGCGATGGCGATGGAAGCAGCGACATGGATCTCCTCCTCAAGGTTGGAGATCCGGGCGCGAGGAGATGGAGAGCACGGGCCGCACCCCTGGCGCGGACCTATCCCGTCCCTTCGCCGGCATGACCCGGATCAGGTTCAAAGGGATCGGCTCGCCGCCGTCTCAGCCCCGATCGTGGGACGCCCCTCGGACGGGCGGGAGACTGCCGCGGCCGGCGCGAAGCGTCAAGCGAACGGCGCGCCCGTCACGCCGGCGCCGCGGCGTGCCCCGACGAGCTTCTCGCGGTCACTCGCCGCCCCCGCTCCTGCCGGCGACCCGATCACCGCCCTTGGACGTTGGCCCCCGTCGCCCCACCGCTACCGGAGGATCCCCATGCGCTTCGCCCGTGCCGTCCCGCTCGCCTTCCTGGTCTCGGCCCTCGCCGCCCCGGCCCTCGCGGGACCGGCCGACCGCGACGCCCACATGGATCAATACCTCGCCATCTGGTCGCGCGACGGCGCCATCACGCCGGCGACGATCGGCCGGCTCTATGCCGGGCAGGTCGTCTACTACGGCCGTCCCATGTCGGCGGCGGCGGTCTATCGCGACAAGCTCGCCTTCATCCGCACCTGGCCCCGGCGCAGCTACGAGGCCGTTCCGGGGACCGTGACCAACGATTGTCGCGACGGGGCGGCCCGCTGCCGCGTCACGGCGCTGATGCGCTGGAGCCGGGCCGATGCCGCGGGCCTGAAGCGCCAGAGCGGGGTCAATTCGGTCCGTCTCGATCTCGCGCGCCAGGACGGCACGCTCAGGATCGTCCGGGAAAGCGGCAGCCCCGTCGGCCGGCGCTGACCGCGCCGGGCCCGTCCTCAGCCGATCCGTTCGACCACGGCGGGCCCGGCCAGGACCGTGACCAGCACGGCGGGCCGCCCGCGGTGATCGAGCCCGATGGTGCGGCCCGTGACCGACAGCGCCCGCCCGTCGCGGGTACGGTGCGTCCAGCCGCCGGCCGCGTCGCGCCCGGGAGCGGGATCGACCGGGCCGATGCCGCCGAGATCGAGGCGCAGGAAGGCGTCGCGGTCCCAGCCGTAGAGCGCCAGCGCCGCGGCGTTGACGGCCAGGATGGCGCGGCTCTCGCGGTCGAAGACAAACATCGGGAAGGGACAGCGCTCGAACAGGAGCTGCATGTCGCGATCGTCGAGGCCCGTCGCCCGCTCTTCGACGCGGGCGATGAGGCTCCGGCCATGCGGACCGCGCCGTTCCTCGACGCTGAGCCAGGTGCCGTCGGCCATCGCGGCCCGGTAGACGCCGACCGGGGGCAGGTCGCGGGCGAGGTGGAGCGCGATCCAGCTCGCCTCGCAGCCCCGCGCGTGCGGCAGGCCCGGCAGCGGCACCGCGCCCTCCGGAGCCGAGCCCAGCAGGGCGTCGAACCGGGCATTGCGCAACAGGCAGCGGCCCTGCGTGTCGAAGAGCGCGAAGGCTTCGGGCTCGGCGTCGGCGATGGCGCGCAGCAGCGCCGCGCTGTCGCGGGCGGCCTCCGCATCCGTCCCGGTCTCGGCGGCGGCGCCGAGCGCCGGGGCCACGAGGTCGCCGAACTCGGCGAAGAGGCGGCGCTGCAGGCCCGTCAGCAGGGCGACGCGGTCGGGGTCCATCAGGCAGATCGCCCCGAGGCAGCGGCCGGCCGCCGACAGGATCGGCGTCGCCGCCACGAAGCCGCGGCCCGGCACCACGTCCTCCATCACACCCCCGCGCCGGCCCACGTCGGCCGGCTCGGCGGCCAGGACCTCGAACAGGCGGTGGGACGCCCGCACGGCGTCGTCGGCCTGCCAGGCCGCGGTGCGCGACACGGCCTCGACCTTGAACCCGTCGGGCCCGGCCAGCACCAGGGCCGCGACCGCGACGCCGAAGAGGTCGGCGGCGAGCTTCAGCACCCGTTCCGCCTCGGGCGTGCGCAGCTGCGGAGCGCCGCGCGCCGGACTGCCCGAACCGATCGGACCCGGCCGGCGCGCGGCCGGCGGCACCATCCGGTCGCGAAGGCTGAGAAGCGTTGCAGTGGCCATCGTGGTGTTCCGGAACTCGGGTTACGCCCGGGAACGATAGGCCAGGATGATTACCCCCGCGTTGCCGGCCGCTACGGCAGGCGCGGCGCCCCCATGGAGGCGCGGCGCCTCAGTGGAGGCGCGGCGCCTTCAGGAACTGGCGCCGGTCGGCCGCCGTGACGCGGAGATCGAAGACGTCGCCCTCGCGCTCGAGCGTCAGCGGCACCTCGACGCCGGGACCGCCGAGCGCCCACATAGAGCGATAGAAGTCGGCGAGGTTCGCGATGTCCATGCCGGCCGCGACCTTGACGATGTCGCCCTTGCGCAACCCGGCGCGGTCCGCCGGGCCCTTGTCGGCCACGCCCACGATGACGACGTTCTTGTCGATCTCGTGCGCGTAGACGCCGAGCCAGGGGCGGGCCGCGTGCCCCGCCTTGCCGCTCAACAGGTCCTCGTAGATGGGCACCAGCAGTTCACTCGGCACCACCATGTTGAGCGCCTTCAGGCGGCCGCCGTTGACCTGGTGCTGGAGCTGGAGCGAGCCGATGCCGAGGAGGTCGCCCTCGGCGCCGATCAGCGCGGCGCCGCCCCAGTTGGGATGGCCCGGCGCCGTGAAGATGGCTTCCTCGATCAGGTATTCCCAGTAGCCGGCGAACTCCTGGCGCGCCACGATCTCGGCCGCCACCGAATGGCGCCGCCCGCCCGCGCCCGCCAGGATCACGCGCTCCCCCACCCCGGCATGGCGCGAATCGCCGAGCTTCAGCGCCGGCAGGTCGAGCGGCTCGAGCGCCTGGACGAGGCCGAAGCCCGTGGCGCCGTCGTAGCCCAGCACATGGCCCGGGACCACGCGGCCGCGATGGGTCTCGAGCAGCACCTCCTCGGCCTCGGTGATGAGATAGCCGATGGTGAGTACGACGCCGTCCTCTCGGATCACGACGCCGTTGCCGCCCCTCTCGATGCCGAGCGTCTCGGCGGTATAGGCGTCCTGCGCCACGCGCGCGCTCAAGCCCACGACGGCCGACAGCGCGCGGTCGAGGTCGAACCCGTAATCGGCGGCCTTGGGCTGGGCCCGGGGCGAAACCTCCCAATCGTCGTAGTCGTCGCTCACCGCATCCGTCTCCCGAGCTGCACCTCAGATCTCAGCACGCAGGCCGCCCTTCGCAAGTGTCGAGCCGCGGCCGGACGCCGATCCGGCATGCCGATCCACTCCCTTTTCGGCAATCTGGTGCGCGGCGGACCGACTGACACGGGCTGCGAGACCCGAAACTTTGCATTCTTTTCGTCGCGCGAAGGGCTCGCCGATTGCCTCGACATGGCTTAATCCCCATCTCTTCTCACGATGCGCAGTGCCCGGCCCGGGCCAAAGCGCCACGGGGCCGCGATGAGCGTGGCCCGGTTTCCATGGCGTCCCGGCCGTCCTGCGCCCCGGGCGCCGCTCTCACGAGGCACGATCACCGCGTGGCATTTCCTCCGACAGCTCCCTCCCTCGCGCGTGCTCTGGCCGAACGCGACTATCAGGATCCGACCCCCGTGCAATCCGCCGTGCTCGAGGCGGAGGCGGGCCGCGACCTTCTGGTATCGGCGCAGACCGGCTCGGGCAAGACGGTCGCGTTCGGCCTCGCCATCGCGCCGACCATGATGGGCGAGGCCGAGACGCTGCCGCCCGCGGGGCCTCCGCTGGCCCTCATCGTGGCGCCGACGCGCGAGCTGGCCCTGCAGGTCGAGCGCGAGCTCACCTGGCTCTACAGCCATTCCGGCGCCCGCATCGTGTCCTGCGTGGGCGGCATGGACGCGCGGCGCGAAGCCCGCGCCCTGTCGTTCGGCACCCATATCGTGGTCGGCACGCCGGGGCGGCTGCGCGATCACCTCGAACGCCGCAACCTCGACCCGTCGGCGCTGCGCGCCGTGGTGCTCGACGAGGCGGACGAGATGCTCGATCTCGGGTTCCGGGACGACCTCGAATTCATCCTGCAGACCACGCCCGAGGAGCGGCGCACGCTGCTGTTCTCGGCGACGCTGCCCAAGGGCATCGTGACGCTGGCGCAGCGCTACCAGAACGACGCGCTGCGCATCGCCGTCGCGGGCGGCGCGCGCGGCCACGCCGACATCGAGTACCGCGCGGTTCGCATCGTGCCGCGCGAAGTCGAGCATGCGGTGGTGAACCTCTTGCGCTTCTACGAGCCCCCGAGCGCCCTCGTCTTCGCCAACACGCGCGAGACGGTGCGCCACCTGCAATCCGCCCTGCTGGAGCGCGGCTTCTCGACCGTGTCGCTGTCGGGCGAGCTCAGCCAGAACGAGCGCAACCACGCGCTCCAGGCCCTGCGCGACGGCCGGGCGCGCGTCTGCGTCGCCACCGACGTGGCGGCGCGCGGCATCGACCTGCCGGGCCTGGCCCTCGTGATCCACGCCGACCTGCCGAACGACGCCGAGACGCTGCAGCACCGCTCGGGCCGCACGGGCCGGGCCGGCCGCAAGGGCGTCAGCGTCCTCCTGGTGCCGCCCGCCCGTCGCCGCCGTGCCGAGGGCCTCCTCGCCATGGCCAAGGCCGAGGTCGCCTGGTCGGCGCCCCCCACCGCCGACGAGATCCGCCGCCTCGACCAGGAGCGCATGGCGCAGGATCCCCTGCTGGCCGAGGAGTCGAGCGAGGAGGACCTCGCCATGGCGCGGACGCTGCTCGAACAGCGCTCGGCCGAGGACGTGGCGGCGGCCCTGGTCCGCGTCTACCGCGCGCGCCTGCCCGCCCCCGAGGACGTGACCGATCCCGGCTCGCAGCCCCCGCGCCGGCCCCGCACCGAGTTCGAACCCGCGCCCCGCTCGCACGGGTCCGAGAGCGGCGGGGGCGCGTCCGGCTCCTGGTTCCGGCTGAACATCGGGCGGCGCAACAACGCCGATCCGCGCTGGCTGCTGCCCATGCTGTGCCGCCGCGGCGGCGTCGGCAAAGGCGACATCGGGGCCATCCGCATCTTCGACCGCGAGACCAAGTTCGAGGTCCGCGAAGGGGCGGCGCGTCAATTCGCCGAAGCCGTGCGGCGCGGCGAGAACGTCGATCCCCGGATCGAGCCCGCCAGCGAGGCACCGCCCCGCCGCCCGCGCTACGAGGACGGACCGGGACGCGGCGCGGCGCCCCGCGGCAACGCTCCCCATCACGGCGAGGAGCATCCCGCGCGTCCGCGCCGGCCCCGTCGCGAAGCCGGGGCCTGAGACGGCCGGAGCGGCACGTCAACATCGCAATGGCCGTGCTCAAGCTTAGCGCTCGGCCTCGCACTATAGTGCGTTGCAACATTCAGGACGGTCAGCTGCCGCGGTGCACTGCCGGCCTGGGAGAAGCAGTGCCGAAATGAGGCAGGAACTCGCGTCTTGGCCCGGCGTTCAACGACTGACGACACCCTTCAATGTCAGCGAGCCGGCTATGCCCGAGGAAACACAATTCGTGACGCGTTCGACGCGCGGCTTTGCTTCGATGGATTTGGAGAAACGTCGCGCCATCGCACGCAAGGGCGGGGAAAGCGTCCCCAACGAGAAGCGCAGCTTCTCCCAGAACCACGAGCTCGCCTCCCAGGCGGGCCGCAAGGGCGGCCAGAGCGTGGATCCCGAGAAGCGCAGCTTCTCCCAGAATCACCGGCTCGCCGCACAGGCCGGCCGCAAGGGCGGCCACGCCTCGCACGGGGGCACGCGGACGCTGAAGCCCGACCATTGAGGGCGCACCGGCGCTGAACCCGGAGTCTCGATCCGGCCGTCCTGCGCGCGCCTTCGCCCGGCGGGACGACCGGTGCCGCCGGCCCGAGCCCGGGCCTTGTCGCGCCCCCTCCGGCTCAGCCGGCGGGCGGCAAGCCGTTCAAAATCGCCGCCTGTCGTCCCGCGACCGCGCAACCGCCCGGGCAGTCGGCGCAGCGCAGCCCGGGGACGATCTCGACCGGGATCCCGGTTCCAGCCAAGCCTGCGACGAGGGCAGCGGAGCGTGCCGTCCATGCCGGGCAGCCCGACGCGTCACCCGGCCCCACCCAGGCGATGGTCCGGCCTTCGCCGGCGAGCGCCAGGGCGGTGTCGATCGACGGCGTCTTTTGGCCGGAGGCGAGCACGCGCCTCGCCTCGCGGCGCCCGAGACCCAGCACGCCCGGCGCGACACCGTCCTCGGCCAGGATGACGTCGGCGGATTGCAGCGCCCGCACCGCGCCGAGCGTGACCTGGTCGGCCGGGCCGGGCCCGGCCCCGACCAGGATCATGCGTCCGCCGCCGTTGCGCTCGAGGTCCTCGGCCGCCGCCATGCAGCGCAGCCTGTCCTCCTCGCGCGGGGCTCGGCTGCCGCCTTCGAGAGCCAGGTCGGCGAAGAGCTCCCAAAAGCGCCGTCGCGCCGCGAACCCGAGCTTCAGGGCCTGGAGCGGGCCGCGCCACGCCTTGGCGGCGGCCGCCCAGGCCCCGGTCTCGGCCGGCAGCAGCGCTTCGATCCGCGCCCTGAGGGCCTGGCCGAAGACCGGCGCCGCCCCGTCGGTCGAGATGCCGATCACCAGCGGCGAGCGCGCCACGATCGTGCCGAACTGGAAGTCGCAGAGCGCCGGCACGTCGATGACGTTGACCGGGACGCCGGCGGCCCGCGCCGCGTCGCGGAACGGCTCACCCTCGTCGCCCTCGAAGGCGCCGACCGCGACGGCGGCTCCGGCGAGGTCGGCCGGCACCCAGGCCCGGCGCAGCAGCGTCAACCGCGCCGGAGCCGCGGCGGCGAGATCCTCCATCTCGGGACAGGGCTCGGGCGACACGACGAGCACGTCGGCGCCGGCCGCCGCCAGGAGCTCGGCCTTCCACACCGCCGGCGCCGTGCCGCCCGCCACCAGCGCGCGGCGGCCCGCGAGTTTCAGGAAGACCGGCAGGGTCGCCAGGGGATCGATGTTGCCCGGCGTCGGCGGGCGGCGGGAGCTCGGGTCGGACATGGGACTGGCTCGGTACCTCGGCGTCGTCGCGGCCCGGCCGTCACTGGCCCGCCGCGGAACCCACGGGATCCCGGTCGTCGTCGGCGCCATAGAGCCGGTAGGGTCTGGGCGGCTTCGCCAGATAGGGGATGGCGAGGTCGTTGGCACCCCCGTTCTGGCCGAAGACCGCGGTGGTGATGCCGGCCGCCTGCCCCCAGGGAGCCTTCTCGCGGATCGTGTAGCCGGCCGCCTCGAGCAGCCTGCGCGTATCGGGCGACAGGGCGAGAGGCTCCACCTCGACTACGTCCGGCATCCACTGCATGTGGACGCGCGGCGCGTCGATCGCTTCGGAGATCGTCATGCCGTGGTCGATCACGTTGATGATCGCCTCGAGCGTGATGGTGATGATGCGCGAGCCGCCGGGACTGCCGATCACCATGGCGAGCCGACCGTCCTTGGTGAGGATGGTCGGGCTCATCGACGAGATCGGCGTCCTGCCCGGCCCCACCGCATTGGCGTCGCTGCCGACGAGGCCGAACTGGTTGGCGGCGCCGGGTCGCGACGCGAAATCGTCCATCTCGTTGTTCATCAGCACGCCCGTGTCGCCCGCGACGCGCCTGACCCCGAAATACGAGTTCAGCGTGTAGGTGACCGAGACGGCGTTGCCGGCGCCGTCGGCGATCGAATATTGCGTGGTCTGCCGGCCCTCGGGCTTCGGGGGCGGCGAAGACCCCAGGGCCGACGAGGGCGTCGACGTGACGGGGTCGATCCCGGCACGCAGTTGCGCCGCATAGTCCTTGTCGAGCAGGTGGGCGACGTCGTTCCGCACGAAATCCGGGTCGCCGAGGCCCTGGCGGTCGCGGTAGGCGCGGCGCATGGCCTCGACCAGGACGTGGACCTCGGCGGCCGAGTGGTAGCCCATGGCGGCGAGGTCGTAGCCTTCGAGGATGTGCAGGATCTCGCAGATCGCCACCCCGCCCGCGCTCGGCGGCGGGGCCGACTGGACGGCGTAGCCGCGGTAGGAGCAGCGCACCGGCTCGAGCTCGCGGACCTTGTAGGCGGCGAGGTCGGCCGCCGTCAGGATGCCGCCGCCGGCCTGGGCCGCCGCCGCGATCGAAGCCCCGATGGGGCCGCGGTAGAAGGCCTCCGCTCCGCCCGCCGAGATCGCCTCCAGCGTGGCGGCGAGTTCGGGCTGGCGCAGGCGCTCGCCGACCGCGTAGGGGCGCCCGTCATGGGTGAAGATGGCGGCAGCCCCGGGGTCCTTGGCGAAATCGGGCGTGCCGAGCTGGAGCAGGCTCACGTCGGCCGGCGCGAGGACAAAGCCTTCCCGGGCGAGGCGGATCGCGGGCGCGAGCAGCGCTTCGCGCGGCCTGGAGCCGTAATGGTCCCGCGCCCATTCCAGGCCCGCCACCGTGCCGGGAACGCCCACGGCGAGCCAGGTGTCGGTGGAGCGTCCCGCCACGACCGCGCCGTTCGGGTCCTGGAACATCGTCGGCGTGGCGGCGGCGGGCGCCTTCTCGCGCATGTCGACGAACGCCGAGCGGCCGTCGGCGAAGCGGATGTTCATGAAGCCGCCGCCGCCGAGATTGCCGGCCGCCGGAAACACCACGGCCAGCGCGTAGCCGACCGCCACGGCGGCGTCGATGACGTTGCCGCCGTCCTTGAGCACGCGGGCGCCGACCTCCGAGGCGAGGTGCTGGGCGCTCACCACGAGGCCGTCGTCGGCGCCGAGCGGGGCGGGCGAGGCGGCGAGCGCGGGCGTGGTCAGGAGCAGCGAGAGCGCGACGGCGGCGGGACGGCGCATGCGTGAGGTCTCTCCGGCCGGGGCGGGGACGCGCAGGCTACAGGAGCGGTGCGCGCGGTCAAAGCCATGCCGTCGGGCCTGCCACGCCGCGCGGGCGCGGGGCCCGGAACCGACCGGCGCCACCGGCCGCCATGGACTTCGCCGTGCCCCTCCTCTAAAGCCCGGCCCATGTTCAAGAGCCTCTACCGCTGGACCCTCGCGTTGTCCGAGAGCCGCCATGCCCCGCTGGCGCTGGCCGCCGTGGCTTTCGCGGAAAGCTCGTTCTTCCCGCTCCCGCCCGACCTGATCCTGGTGCCCATGGCCCTGGCCCGGCCGAAGCGCGCCTGGATCTACGCCGCCATCTGCACCGTCGCCTCGGTGCTCGGCGGCATGCTGGGCTACGCCATCGGGGCGCTGCTCTACGACACCGTGGGGCAGTGGCTCATCTCGGTCTACCACTATGCCGACAAGATGGAGGCGATGCGGGCCGCCTATGCCCAGTGGGGCTGGCTGCTGATCCTCATCAAGGGCCTGACGCCCATCCCCTACAAGCTCGTCACGATCGTGAGCGGGCTCTTGGGCTATAATTTCGCGCTCTTCGTGCTCCTGTCGGTGATCACGCGCGGGGCGCGGTTCTTCATCCTGGCGGGGCTCTTGAACCGGTTCGGCGACCCGCTGCGCGGCGCGCTCGAACGCCACTTCGGCGCGATCGTGATCGGCTTCGTCGTCCTGGTGGCGGCGGGCTTCTACATCGCCACCCACGTGATCTGACCGCGGAGAACCCGATGCGCGACATCGTCCGGCCGACGCGCCCGGCGCTCTTCGGGCTGATCGCGCTCGTCTCGGCCGCCACGATCGCGGCCGTCTGGACGCTCCAGGCCCGGGGCTACACCCCGTGCGAACTGTGCCTGAAGGAGCGGGTGCCCTTCTATGTGGCGACGCCGGTCGCGGCCTTCCTGGCGCTCCTCGGCGGCCGCCTCCCGCGCCGCGCGGCGCGGGGCGGCTTCGCGGCCCTCGCCCTGGTCTTCGCCGCCGGGGCGGCGCTGGGCGTCTATCACGCCGGCGTCGAGTGGCATGTCTGGGCCGGCCCCACCGGGTGTTCCGGAGCCGCGGCGGCGCCGGCGGACGTCGGCGATTTCCTGAACCAGCTCAAGACCGTCACGGTAGTGCGCTGCGACGAGGCGGCGCTCGCCGTCCTCGGCCTGTCGCTGGCGGGCTGGAACGCGCTGCTGTCGGCGGCGCTGGCGGGCGTCGCGGTGCTGGGGTTCCGGCGGACCTGACCGGGGCTCCGGAGGTCGGTTCAGGCGTCGGACCCGGGCACGAAGGCGTCGAAGGCCGCCCAGAACTGCTCGCGATAGACGTCCCGCTCCATCAGGATCTCGTGCCGGCTGCCCGGCACGATGACCACCCTGCTGGCGCGCAGGCGGGAGACGAGCCGCTCGGTCGAGCGCGGCTCGACGATCCGGTCGTGGCCCGGCACGACGGCGAGCACCGGGGTGCGCATGCGCTCGGGATAGTCGGCCGCATGGAGCTTCGCCATGGCGGTGAAGGCCGCGTGCAGCCACCCGAGGGTCGGGGCTCCGAGCACCAGGCGGGGCTCGACCTTCATGTAATCGAGCACCGAGCGGTAGCGCGCTTCGTCCGATGTGAGCAGGTTCTCCTCGAAGGCGCGGAACAGCATCGCCCGCCCCCGGCCGCCGGGCACGAAACTGCGCGACAGCCCCCCGTAGCGGCACAGCCGCGCCACGGCCCGCGCCGTCGCCTTGAGCGGCAGGCGGGCGATCTCGACCATCGGGGCCGACACGACCAGCCGCCGGAACAGGTCCGGCCGGTCCGCCGCGGCATTCAGGACGATCGCGCCGCCCATGGAATGGGCGAGGCCGAACCACGGCTTCGGGCAGAAGGGCGACATCACCTGGTCCACGACGGCGAAGAGATCGTTCTCGTAGTCGGAGAAGTGCTCGACGTGCCCCTTGAGGCCGTTGCGCAGCGGCCGCTGCGACAGGCCCTGGCCGCGCCAGTCGAAGACCACGACGGCAAAGCCGCGGTCGCGCAGTTCGGCCACCACCGGGCAGTATTTCTCAATGAACTCGCCCCGGCCCGTGCAGACCAGCACCGTGCCGGCCGGCGTCTCGGAGTTGGCGGGCCAGCGCGCCGCCCGGATCGCGCAGCCGCCGCTCATCACCGGCACCACGATGCCGCTCGGCGGGATCGGATGGCCGGCATCGACGAGACCGAAGGCGCGCTCCCCCAGCCGGCCGCCGTCGGGTGCGGCGGGAGCCGGCGTGCCGGGCAGGAACCGGGCCACGACGGGCTTCAACCAGGCGCCGAGCCCCGCGCCGGCCGCGGGGTTCACGCTGTGCGATACCGTCGCTTTCATGCCGTCACACCCACTCCCGATCTACGCGATCCGCCCCTCGTCGACGCCCGTTTCCCCGGCCGTCGAACGCCCGGACCCGGGCGTGGTTCCGGCTCCGCACCGCAGCCTCCACGGCCCTCGGCGGACCGGCGAGGAACATTGTCGCTCCTTGAGCGTAGGCCGTCCATGACCGAAACTTCCACCCCGGACCGGGCCGTGGTCCTGATCGTCGAGGACGAGCCGCTCGTCCGGATGATGGTGATCGAGCTGTTCCAGGACGAAGGTTTCGAGGTCCTCGAAGCCGCCGATGCCGACCAGGCCCTGGCCGTCTTCGACCGGCGCCCCGACGTCGCGCTGCTCTTCACCGATGTCGAGATGCCGGGCTCGATCGACGGCTACGCGCTGGCGCGCTGGGCGCAAGTGCATCGGCCGGCCGTGAAGACCATGATCGTGTCGGGCCGGGCCATGCCCCGGGCCGGCGACGTGCCCAAAGGGGCTGCCTTCGTGGGCAAGCCCTACGACCACGACGACGTGATGCGCCGCATCCAGTCCCTCATGTCGGGCTCGCACGCTTGAGCGGGACGGGGACTTGCCGAGACCGGACCGCCCCGGAACGGCTCTCGCGGCGGGCGCGTCCGTCGTCCCGTGCGAGAGCCGCACCATGAAGCAGCCTGCCGAACGCCGCTCCACCGTGGTGATCGTCGAGGACGATCTCGAACTCTCCCGCATGGCCAGCGACATGGTCGAGGAATGCGGGCTCAAGGCCGTCGCCTATGTGAGCGGACAGGAGGCGCACGACCACCTCGCGGCCCATGCCGAGGACGTGCTGGCGCTCTTCGCCGATATCGCTCTCAGCGATTCGATCGACGGGATCGCGCTCGCGCTGACCACCGCCGAGCGCTATCCGTGGATCAGCATCTGCGTCACGACCGGCAATTCCGCGGTGCGGCCCGACGTTTTGCCCCGCAAGGTGCGATTCATCTCGAAGCCCTGGCGCGCCGCCGAGGTGCTGGCCTTTCTCGAAGGCGGCTGAGGCGGCCGCGCCGTCACGCGCGCGTCATCGCGACGGCGCGGCGGAACGCGACCCTGAGGCTGGCATGGTCGGCCCGCCCCGTGCCGGCGATGTCGAAGGCGGTGCCGTGGTCGACGCTGGTCCGCACGAAGGGCAGGCCCACCGTGATGTTCACGCCCTCGTCGAGCCCGAGGTACTTGACCGGGATCAGACCCTGGTCGTGATACTGCGCCACCACAACGTCGAACTCGCCGCGCCGCGCCCGCATGAAGACCGTGTCGCCCGGCCAGGGGCCGGACGCATCGATGCCCTCCGCCCGCGCCCGTTCCACGGCGGGAGCGATCACGTCGCGGTCCTCGCATCCGAACATGCCGTTCTCGCCGGCATGGGGATTCAGCCCCGCCACGGCGACCCGGGGCCTGGCGATGCCGAAGGCGCGCGTGGCGGCATCGGCGAGCCGGATGGCGCGCAGCTCCGCCTCCGGCGTGACGGCCCGGATGGCGTCGGCGAGGGACAGGTGGATCGACACGAGGAGCACCCGCAGTGCGTCGTTGGCCAGCATCATGGCGAAGTCCGCCGTGCCGGCCTGGTCGGCCAGGATCTCGGTATGGCCCGGATAGGGGATCCCGGCGGCCCGCAGCGCGTCCTTGCTGATCGGCGCCGTGACGACGGCCGAGATCCGTCCCGCCAGGGCGTCGTCGATGGCTCGCAGGATGGCGGCATAGGCGCCGGCGCCGGCGGCCGCGGACACGCGGCCGAAGGGCGGAAGCGCCGCGAGGGCGCCGGCCGCGATGACCGGCAGGCTGCCGGGCGGGAGGGCGGTGACGGCCGCGGGCTCGTCCACCTCGACCACGGCGAGGTCGGCACCCACGGCGGCGGCACCGCGGCGGAGCGCCGCCGCATCGCCGTAGACCAGCGCCGGGCACTCCGGCCCTTCGGCGAAGAGCCGCGCCACGATCTCGGGGCCGATCCCGGCCGCGTCGCCCATGGTGATCCCGATCGGCGCTCTCATCCGGCAGTCCTCCGCGCGGCGCGATCCGTACCCAAGCCCCGCGACCGATCCTATATGGGTACAGGCAGGCCGAGCGGCGCCCGTGCCCGTTCCGCCGCCTGCCGCCACCTTTCTCGGATTCCGGAGCCATGGTCCAGACCCTCGCCCCCCTGCCCCCGACGACGCCGGCCGAAGCCGACGCCCTCGCCCGCAACCTCGCGGCCCAGGGGTTCGACTTCGTGGCGGGCGACGTGATGGAGCGCCTGGTCGCTGCCGCCGGGGGGACCGACTGGGCCGGATACGCGAAGAGCTGGGACGACCTCGCGCCCGACGGGTTCATGGCGGACGGCGGCACCTACCGCAAACGCCGCTTCGCCTGTTTCTCCGTGACGGCGGACGGCGTGACGCCCAAGCCGCCGCAGCCCCATTACCAGACGCTCGAGGATAACCCGCTGAACGGCGGCGTCGCGCGCCTCTTCGCCCCCGTCCTCGACGCGGTCGCCGGCCACCCGATGAACCGCGCCGTGATGGCGACGGCGTTCCGGGTCTTCGCCGACGCGACGCCGCCGGCCCTTCGGCCCGAGCGCTGGCACGTCGAGATGCACCAGTTCCGCATCGAGGCCCGGCCGGGCGAATGCGGCCAGCCGACGCCCGAAGGCCTGCACCGCGACGGGGTGGATTGGGTGCTGGTCATGATGGTGCGGCGCGAGAACGTCGCCCACGGGCTCAGCACCATCGCGGATGCCGCGCGGCGCCCGCTCCGGACCACGACCCTGACGCAGCCGCTCGAGGCCTCGTTCGTCGACGACCACCGCGTCCTGCACGGCGTCAGCCCGATCACGGCGGTCGACCCCACGCGCCCGGCCTTCCGCGACGTGCTGGTGATGACGTTCCGGGCCGAGAGCCCAACCCGCGGCGAGGCGTGACATGGCGAGACTCAGCGTCAACCTCAACAAGATCGCGCTGCTGCGCAATTCCCGCCGGACCGGCGTGCCGGACGTGCTGCGCTTCGGGCGCCTGGCCCGGGACGCCGGGGCCCGGGGGCTGACCGTGCATCCCCGCCCGGACGAGCGCCATATCCGCCGCAGGGACGTGCCGGCCCTGGCCGACATGATGGCGCCCTGGCGGCCCGCCTTCGAGTTCAACATCGAGGGTTACCCCGACGAGGCCTTCCTGGCGCTGGTCGAGCGCGTCGCCGCGGAACAATGCACCCTGGTGCCCGATGCGCCCGACACCTTCACCTCCGAGGAGGGCTGGCAGCTCGACGGCGAGCGGGCCACGGTGGTGCGTGCCGCCGTGGCGAGGCTGAAACGGGCCGGATGCCGGGCCGTGGTCTTCATCGACCCCGACCCCGTCGCCGCGGACCGCGCCGCGGCACTCGGAGCCGACGGGATCGAGATCTACACGGGCGGCTATGGCGCGGCCTTCGCCCGCCACGACCACGGCGCGCTGCTGGAGCGCTGCGCCGAGACGGGCCGGCGCGCCGCGGCGCTGGGCCTCGTCGTCAACGTCGGCCACGACCTCAACCTCGACAACCTCCCGCCCCTCGTCGCCGCCCTGCCGGACCTCCACGAGGCGTCGATCGGCCACGAACTCACGGCCGACGCGCTGGAGATGGGCTGGGCGGCGGCGGTCGCCGCCTATAGCGCCGCCCTGGCGGGCGAGGCGCGCCGGGGCTGACGCGGAGGCGGCGCGCGTCCCCCGGTCCTCAGAGCAGGGCCGGCGTCCAGGGCAGGTCGACCTTCGCGTAGCCGGTCCCGTGGCGCTCGACCGTCAGGAAGCCCGGCATGTTGAGGTGCATGCCGGCCACCGTCAGGCGGTCGCCGGCCACCCGGTCGAACACTTTGAGGCGCGTCGCCCGCGCCTGGTCGGGGTCGACGTCGAAACCGATCGTCACCTCGGGCTTGCGGATCTGGATGTCGGCGAGGTGGGTGATGTCGGCCCAGATCAGCAGTTGGTCGCCGCCCGACTGGATGTGATAGCCCGAATGGCCCGGCGTATGGCCGGGCAGCGGCACGAGATCGATGCCGGGCAGGACCTCGCCGGCCCCCACGAGCTTGAGGTTCGGCGCATAGGCGTCGAGGGCGAGGCGGGCGGCGTCGAAGAAGGGCTTCGCGTCGGCCCCGGCCGCCGCCATGGTGGCGTCGTCCCGCCAGAACTTGGCCTCGGCCTCGCTGACGATCATCTCGGCCTTGGGAAACAGCGGCTTGCCGTGCAGCGTCAGGCCGCCGACGTGGTCCACATGGGCATGGGTGAGCAGGATGGTGTCGACGTCGGCGGGCTCGACGCCGGCCGCCGCCAGGGCCATGGGAAAGCGCCCGCCCCAGCCGTTGAAGCCGCCCGTACCGGCGTCGACGAGAACGGTGCGGCCGCCGCCCTGGATCACATAGGACGCGATCGCGATATGGGCGAGCGGTGGGCGATGCGCTTCCGTCAGCATCCGCTCGGCCTCGGGGGCGTCGATCCCCTGGAAGAACGAGAAGGAACCGTCGAGGAAGCCGTCGCTGAGGTAGGTGACGACGTAGTCGCCGACCTTGCGGCGGTTGAGGGCCGGCGCCTGGACGTCGGGCTGGGTAGTCATGGGTCGCACTCCGCGAGCCCGGAGGTGCCCGGGCCGTGCCCCGGATATCGCACGGCGCGGAGCGGCGGCAAGCCTGCGGGCCTCACGACGCCGCGCGGCTCAATTGCCCGACGCCGCGGCATTTTTGAAGTGGGAGGCATCCACGGCCTCGGCCACCTTGAAGAAGTGGAAGCCGCGGTGCTCCACCTCGTGCGCCGTCTCGGGCGTCGGCTCCCAGGGGCCGAGCAGCGTCCAGTCCTTGTGGCCGAGTTCCGTCGGCAGCATGGCACCCGCCTTCACCACCAGCCGCACATGCGGCTCGTCCTTGTAGACCCAGCATTCGAACATCGCGGCGGCCTCCCGTTCCGCCCGGGAGATGCCGCGGGGAGCCGCGACGTCAAGGCCGGCACCTTTCCGTTACGGGCGGGCGTTCGAGGTCCAGTGAACCCCCATCGGAGCCCCGATCATGGACCAGCCCCTTCGCCCCCGTGAGGGAGACACCGTCCTGCAGCTCAAGGACGACATCGATTCCGGCCGCACCGGCGACAAGACCGCGACGGCTGATCCCGGCATGGCCTCGCTCGGCACCTGCGAGGAAGCGGGCGGCAACCCGGCGACGCCCGCCGAGATCGCCCTCGCCCGCCAGCAGGAGCAGACGATCGGCCGCATCGCCACCGCCAACGACAAGCCCAACACAAACGGCCCCGTGCTGGCGATCGTCGGCACGATCGTGGTGATCGCGGTGGTGGTCGTCGTGTTCTTCCTCGCCCGATAAGCGCGGGCAGGCTCTCCGGCCGCGCGCGTCCCTGGGCGCAGCGGCGGGCCTCACCTCCGTCGTGGGCTCGACGGGGGCGGCCGACGGCTCGCCGGCGATCGATTCCAAGCACGAACCGGTTCAAGGACCGGCTCGCCTATATCGGGGCTGGTCTGCGCGTCGTGGGCTTCGACAGTGAGCGAGGACAGGGCGAATACCTGCACATCGGCGACACCGAAGCCGCCTACACGCAGTGTTAGGTAGCAAACTCACCAAGCCGCCCCTCCCCGAACGGCGATCGTCTCGGTAAGCTGCCAGAGCTGGTGAGAGCCTTGGACTGTCCCCGTTCGCGGTTTTGGTTACGACTCGGCTCTCCGCAAGCTGCCGGGGCAGGCCAGCACCCCATCAAGGCGGGCCATGGCCGATTCCCAAATCATCCACACGCTTGAGGCGAAGCGCAGCGAGATCGAAGCCGCTCTCAAGGCCTACGAAGGCAAGGCTGACCAGTGCCGCCGGGATCTGACACATGTAAACGCCACCCTGACCCTGTTCGCGGTCGGAGAGGCTGAGCTCAGCGAGGTTCGCGCCTACATGGACACGAGCCGGCTGTTCCGACGCGGCGAGCTGTCAGGGCTGTGCAAGGCTGCGCTGGCTTCTCACGGCCCTCAGGACACGCGGGAGCTCGCAAGGCGCGTTGCCGAGGCCAAGGGCCTCGACGCGGCTGATCCGGTCCTCAGGAAGGCCCTGGCGTACCGCATCGTGCAAGCGCTCACGCTGCAGTGGAAGCGTGGTGGGATTGGGTCGGAGGGGATTCGGGGCGGGGTGAGGGTGTGGGCCACCATTACCGACAGGAAGGTATCGGCTAGGCAGTGACCATTCGCTTGCCACAAGCAGCGAATGTTATAATGCTGTCGCATTCTCCTCTGGCGGAATGTCCAATCTGTGCCCGTTCCATCCATGGTCGCAACGGGCGCATTTTGCAGACGCGCATCGGTCGCAATTTACGAGATCGGAAAATCAGCACTTAACAACCTTGGGGTGTGGGCTTTAAGTCTTATTGCCACGTTGGTTTTGCCATGCCTTCCTCTCGCCGTGGAATACCTTCACAAAAGCAAGATGGAACCAGAAAACATCACTCTGACAGCGGCGGTGATGGCATCTGGGTTCATTTTCACGGCTGAGCACCCTCTTACGTTGTGCGCTCACGTGCTGCTGTTCCTAGCCGGGCTCCTGCTCGGGGGAAGCGCTGGCTCAGCTTCGCCGATCAGCGTTGAACATTGGAGTGGAACCTTGCTCATCGCCGTGGGATTGGTGCATGCTATCGAGCGGTTTATATGGCACGTAATGCTCGCACGTCCCTTTCCCGATGGATTGCTTTTTCGCAAGAAGCATCAACCCTGAGGCGAACATGATTTCGTTTGTCGGTCAGGTTTTGCACGATGTCGGTGCCCCTGCTGTCGCCATTCTAGCCACTGCGACCGTGACTGGCGCTATTGGTGCAATGTTGAGGGACATCGCTTTGGGGCTTCGTGCTAAGCGGCGAGCGCGGCACTACATGCAGCAAGCCATGATGCGAGAGGCAGCTTTTCGAGAGCTAGTTGCTAAGGCATATGCAGCTAGTTTCGAAGCGCATGCGGCTGAGATGGACGCCCTACGGCGCAGTGTTGAAACACATCTTGAAACGATGTCTGACACCGATAAACGATTAGTGGGACAGGGCCTGCATCAAAGAAGCCTAGCAGGTTCGGAGCGATATCTCCGCGAGTTGGTAGATCCTCATCCTCTGCGCGAAGTGGCCTGAGATAACCAGTTTGGTGGTCAACTCACCTCTGCCAGTACCCCTTCCACACCCGTGACACCGGATGACGGAGCGCCGCTTCCGTCATCATAAGGTACTGCTCGCCGTTCGACACGCGGCGGTGATCCTCGCGCCGCGCCATCTCCTGGCTGTAGGCCTGGAGGTAGGGGCCGGCGATATGGTGATGGATGCCGATCTCGGCCCGGCGGATGCGGGAGAAGAATGACTCGGCGCCGTTGGTGCAGGCCTCGGCCGTCGAGTAGGCCTCCTGATGATTGATGCGCTTCGTCAGGAAGCGATCATGCAGGCGATCCCAGGAGGCCGCTTCGTCGGCATAGATCGTGGAGCCGAGCGCCACCTTAGCGCCGATCGTCGAAACCGACGCGGCCTCGGAACGGAACACGAAGGGCAGCGTCTCGCCGCCACGCTCGCGCATCACGACGACGACCTTGCGCTTGCCGGTCTGGTTTTCGGCCTTGCGGCGATCGACGCGGTTCTCTTTCTCATTGGCCGGCTTCACGTAGCCGCCGAAATAGGCGCCGTCGACTTCCACGTCGCCCGACAGGGTACGCTCGTCGGCGTCGGCCGTGATGGCCTCGCGGATCTTGTGGGCGAGGACGAAGGCCGTCTTGTACTGGCAATCCAGATCGCGGGAGAGCTGCAGGGCGCTATGGCCCTTGGCGCCGTTCACGAAGATCGCGATGGCGAGCAGGATGTCGCGGATCGGCATCTTACGGCTAGCGAAAATCGTCCCGCTCGTGACGCTGAACTGATGCGAGCACGCCTTGCACTTCCAGAGCTTACGGGCCTTGTAGGTGTAGGTGGCGGCGCAAGCGCAGCGGGGACAAACCGCCTCGCCCTTCGTCTCCGTCCAGCGGATCAGCCGGAAGGCGTCATGCGCTTCCTCATCCGAAAGCCGGGCAACCCGAGCGAGGCTCAGGCTCCTTGCGGCTTTGGAGAGAAGGAAGTGCTGCGACAAGGGCTGAGGTCCAACGTTTTCCGTTGACCTCAGTGATAAGCATTGAAAACGTTGGTGTCAACAGAAATCGTTGACGTGGGCGCCGCTCTTTCGTATCACCTCCCCATGACGATAACGCCGGAACAGAGCCGCGCTGCGCGTGGATGGTTGGACTGGGGGCAGGCAGAGCTTGCCGCCGCCGCGAACGTGTCTCTGTCGACCGTTCGGGATTTCGAGAAGGGACGACGGGTTCCGATCTCGAATAATCTAGGGGCAATGCGAGCTGCCCTAGAAGGGCAAGGGATCGCGTTCGTTCAAGGCGAAACGACATTGGGGGTCACCGGACCGAAGCCCAGCGGTAGACCCGCTGCGGGCTGAAATGGTAGGCTGGAGGCAACGGGAGTTGCACCCGTAGGGAATGGCTTGGACGGTCCCGCCCTGCGCTTGCTGCCCCCACAGACGGCTCAGAGGTTCACGCCTCTGAGCCGTTTTCATTTGAGTATCGGGACAAATTCGGCACCGCTGCGCTGCTCGAAATATTCTGGCGGCAAGCCGCAAAACGCCGCTATGAACCGCCGCGAAATTCGAAGGTCCGAGGCAATCTCGTCCCGCATTTTGCGCTCCGAATGAACGATGATTTCGACAGCCTTCCGAAGCAGTTTCGGCTCTTCAAACTTAATCTGATCGTCAAGTGGCTCGCTTGTACGCCATTTGCGAAACGAGATTTGCTTATACAGATTTGTGACCTGAACCTCGTCGAAAATTCCCAGATTCTTACACCTATAAACCATAGCCGATATAGCGACTTTCCATCGACGTTTTAGGTCAACAAAAGCGTCCAACCTCGGTGAATATATTTCGTTCGGAAATGACACGCGCGGAAGCAACAAGGCACCTGCAAATCTGTTTGCTTCCGCCTCAATCAGCTTCAAGGCTTTCGGATCCTCAATTTCTTCCGAACCTAACCACCTATGTAGGACGAGGTGGCCTAGCTCGTGCGCAGCATCAAAGCGTGCCCTTACTGCAGACTGCTTTTCCGAAGAAAGGAAAACAAAAGGACGAGGTCCGTTCCAGAACGAAAAGGCTTCAACCTTTTGGCCGGTCATCTCATATCGACAAACGACAACGCCATTGTTCTCTAGCAGCCCGATGACGTTGGAAATTGGACCTGTACCCAGCCCCCATCTCCGCCGACATTCCTCGGCTATCTCCTCAATTTCCTCATCGGCGTACCGATTGCCGTCCTTAGGGGAGGCGTTCGGCAAATTGGAGTCTGGAAAGCTCACTAGATCGAAAAGGTATCGTGCGACCTGTACGAACCACTTGCTCAGAACGTCGGACATAAGGTTGCGACGCTTCGTGTCTGCCCCGAAGGCGCGGAAATAGCGCGTCCCGAACTCGCCGAACGTGTCTGCATCCTGAGACGAGAAGAACGAGATAGGTTGATTGAGGACGTCAGCAATCCTTTGCATCGTAGCGGGCTCAGGATTTTTCTCGCCCGCCTCGAAAGCCGATATCGCTTGGCGGCTCACATCGACCGCTGTCGCCAGCTCCGTCTGATTGAGGCTTGCCGCTATGCGTGCATCCTTCAACCGCGCGGGCACGAGACCGCGATGCGGAAACTTGCTTGGAAACGTGAGGACGTTAGGCGCCATTGTCTCTGCGCCATTTTTCGATTTCACCCTTGAGCACCATGGTCTCTTCAAATTCTGTGGATTCCACCGCCGGTACATCCTGAGCAACAGCGTGGGGCATTTTCATCAGATTAGGTGATTTATGAATCCATCCCTGGCCATGGACGGCGTGAGGCACTGCCAAGTGAGCGAAATTCAGATTTTGATATCCATGGATCATTAAAAAATGAGGGAGGCCTTTTACTTTTCGCTCCTCAACAAACTGTTCAAAGTCGAAGCATGGAGCATTGTTAAGCCTTGCGTTCTCACGAAAAACAACGTTTCTCGGCTGTTTCTTCGAATTAGCGATCTGACTGATGCTTAGTATCGAGTGCGGGAGTCGAATAGCTAGATATCGCCCCGTCGGATGCGCCCAATCCTTCCACTCGTACTCGAATGGCCATTGCCGCGTGAGGATCGCCTTCTCAAAGGCATGGTCAACCGCCCAGCTGATGAGCCTTCCGCGTCCGTCAACGGCAGAGGCAACCTGCAGGATGGGCTCTTGATCGACCATAAGCTTAACAGCCGCATAGGCCGTCTTCAGTGTCGCCGGGATCACCGACCGCGCCGCGAGCGGCAGTTGATCGAGAAGGAAACTCTCTGCTGAGACGGTATCCATGGCCAAACCGGTTGCCGACGACGCTAGGCAACCAAATACGAAAATCAAACGGTTTTGTCAACCAGCGCACAGACCGCGCAGTGATCCGCTTCTCCGGGCTTACGTAGCAGACGCAACAGCTGCCCCCGACCGTGCTAGCCTCCGCTCATGCCGAACCGCCGACTCACCCCGTCCGAGATCGCCAGCCTCAACAGCTTGCAGGCCCAGACAGTCGATGCCCTCGCCAAACTGGCCGGCGAAGACCCCGAGCTGCTGTTCGCCCTTCGGCGCCGGCTTTACACCCGCCTCATGCACCTTGAGCGCGGGACGCCGGCCCACCGGACAAAGCTCAAGGCGGAGAAGTGGAAGGCGCAGGGCGGCATCTGCGCCATGTGCGATAAAAACATGCCGCAGAAGGGTTCGGAGCTTGACCGCTTCGTCGCGTGGAAAGGCTACACGGCCGAGAATACCCGCCTCGTCCATCACGAGTGCCATGTCGACGACCAGCGGCGGAAAGGCTTCACCGATACCGAGGCCGACATTGTTGAACGCATCGACGAGTTGGACGAGATCGAGGCTGACCTCGACTCGTGCGAGATCAGGATGGCGGCTGGATGGGAGCGGATCAGCATCACCGATGCGCTATCGCGGCGCGGCGAGACGATGCGTTGTCCTGCCTGTCATGGGCCGGTGAAAACCCACAAGGAAGGGACAACCGGACAGCGCGCGCACTTTGAACACGTACAAGCGCACACTGGCTGCCGTCTCAAATCGGGGTTCTCTGGCACGGAGTCGCCCCATCCCGATGCCTTAGCCTAAGTGCCTGATTTTACGGGTTGGTGAGGCAGCTACATAAGACTGCCTACACGTTCACCAGCGTCGACGCGTCGATCGACGACTTCGCCGAAGCGGTGGAACGATGGAGATCGGAACATGGTCCAGATTGAAACCTGACGCTGTCTGCGTGCAACCTCGTCGGAAGGCGCGCAGGCTTGGCAAGCCGCCGAGCGCTCAGAAACTTTCGAGCCGCTCTACGAGGTGGTCTTCCTAGCGTACGACGTATACGCCAGTATCGTGACGCCAAGGCGCCGCGAACTGCCCTCGCATCTCCGCAAAGCTCCAGCGTCCGGTCTGGGGCCCCTGGCGCGCACGTTGGGCCGGGGTCCTTCCACGGTTCACGGTGGTATCGAGGCGCTGGGAGCCGTTGGACGTCTCGTGGTCGACGACGGACCACGGACATCGACGAGGTCGCCTGTTCGATGCCGAGCGTGGCGGCGCAGCTTCATTCTGTGTGCCGCCTCCACTGCTGACGGTTTTCAAGCCGGAGCGACGAATGCGAGCCGACCGGCCGGACAGCGATTGACGCCCACCTTCCGGTCCGCCCACGTTTCCGGTCGGCCCCGTGTCGTTTCCAGGCAGACCTTGGACTGCGACCAGACCGCATGTGCCGATCCGCACCACGGCCCGCTCCGACGCGGGCGCCGGAGCCCGTCCTAAGCCCCGATCGTCCGCCCCTCGGCGTCGAAGCGATGGACGCGGCCGTCACGGGGCGTGAGGCCGATGCGGGTGCCGACAGGGTGGTCCTCCTCGCCGCCGATCCGTGCCGTCATCAGGCCGAGGCCGGGCACGTCGACGTAGAGCATGGTGTCGGAGCCGAGGTGCTCGGCATGCGAGACCGTCCCGGCCCAGGCGCCGTCCCGCGACACCGCGAGGTGCTCGGGCCTGATCCCGATCGCCGCGGCCCCGACGCGGGCCGCGGCCTCGCCCTCGGCGAAGTTCATCGCCGGCGAGCCGATGAAGCCCGGCGACGAAGCGGTTGGCGGGGCGGCGATACAGGTCGAGCGGCGAGCCGACCTGCTCGACGACCCCGGCGCGCAGCACCACGATCTTGTCGGCCAGCGTCATGGCCTCGACCTGGTCGTGGGTGACGTAGACCATGGTGGCCCCGAGCTGCCGGTGCAGCTTGGCGATCTCGAGCCGCGTGCCGACGCGCAGCGCGGCGTCGAGGTTCGAGAGCGGCTCGTCGAAGAGGAAGAGCTTGGGCTCGCGCACGATGGCGCGGCCGATGGCGACGCGCTGGCGCTGCCCGCCCGAGAGTTCCGCGGGGCGCCGCGCCAGCAGGGGATCGAGCTGGAGCAGGGCCGAGGCACGCGCGATGCGCGCCGCGATGACGGACCGCTCGACGCCCTCCTGCTTCAGGGCCAGGCCCATGTTGCCCTCGACGGTGAGGTGCGGATAGAGCGCGTAGCTCTGGAACACCATGGCGATGCCGCGCCGCGCCGGCGGCACGCCGTTCATGAGCTGGCCCGCGATGCTGAGGTCGCCGGAGGTCTGGTCCTCGAGCCCCGCGATGATGCGCAGCAGCGTCGACTTCCCGCAGCCCGAGGGACCGACGAAGACGGTGAACTCGCCCGGCGCGACCTCGAGGTCGACGCCGCGGATCACGTCGGTCGCGCCGAAGCTCTTGCGGATCGCCTTGAGGTCCAGCGCGCCCATGCCGTCGGTCCTCACAGGTCGATCGCGCGGTTTTCGCGCATGGAACGGTCGGCCGCCAGGACCACGGCGAGCGAGCGCACGGCGTCGTCCATGTGGCGGCCGAGGTCGCGGTCCTCGAGGATCGCGTCGCGCATGAAGGCCTGCTCGCGGGCGCAGAGCGCGTCGTGGCCGGGCTCGTCCGCCATGGAGATCATGGCGTCGGGCGCCAGGAAGGCGCCGCCCGGGCCCGTCTCGGCGCGGTGGATGCGGATGCGCGACGTCTTCGTATGGGTCTCGACGTCGGCCGAGGCGGCCCCCTCGTCCATGACGATCGACACGGCGCCGCGCGGACCCATGACGTCCTTCACGAAGAAGGCCGTTTCGGAGATCATCGGCCCCCAGCCGGCCTCGTACCAGCCGACGGACCCGTCGGCGAAGATGACCTGCAGGTGGCCGTAGTTCACCTGGCCGGGCGCGATCTCGTCGCTGAAGCCGCACCCCCATGCCGCGCACCTGCACGGGGCGGGCATCGGTGATCTGCAGCATGACGTCGAGGTAGTGCACGCCGCAATCCACCACCGGGCTGGTGCTCTCCATCAGCCGGCGGTGGATCTCCCACGCGGCGCCGGAGGATTGCTGGTTGAGGTTCATGCGCATCACGAAGGGCGGCCCGACCTCGCGCGCCTCGGCGATGAAGCGGATCCAGCTCGGGTGGTGGCGCAGGATGTAGCCGACGACGAGCTTGCGTCCCGTCGCGCGCGGCCACCGCGACGACGCGTTCGGCATCCTCGACCGTGGCGGCCAGCGGCTTCTCGACGAAGACATGGGCGCCGGCCTCCATGGCGGCGACGGCGTAATCGGCGTGGCTGTCCGTATAGGAGGCGATGCAGACGAGGTCGGGCCGCAGGGCCAGGCCTTCGGCGAACGCTGTCGAGCCGCGGGAACCCGGCGAGCGCTTCGGGCAGGTCGACGGGCGAGCGGTTGACGAGGCCGACGATGGCGAAGGCCGGGTCGGCCGCATAGGCCAGGGCGTGCGCAGCGACCCATCTGGCCGAGGCCGACGACGAGGGTACGGATCGGGTTCATTTGACGGCTCCGGCGGTGATGCCGCGGATCAGCTGGCGCGAGAAGGCGAGGTAGAGGACCAGCACGGGCAGGATCGCGAGGGTGAGGGCCGCCAGCACGGCGTTCCAGTTGGTGACGAACTGGCCGATGAAGCTCTGCGCGCCGAGCGTCACGGTCCGGGTCGCCTCGCCGGGCGCCACGATCAGCGGGAACCACAGGTCGTTCCAGATCGGCACCATGGTGAAGACCGCCACGGTGGCGAGGGCCGGGCGCACCAGCGGCAGCACCAGCCGGAAGAAGATCGTGTATTCGCCGAGCCCGTCGATGCGCCCGGCGTCCTTCAGGTCCTTGGACACGCCCTGCATGAACTCCGACAGGATGAACACCGCCACCGGCAGGCCCTGCGCCGTGTAGATGAGGATCAGGGCGAGATGCGTGTCGACGAGGTGGGTCGCCACCATCATCTGCAGGATCGACGACCGTGCCGAGCCGGATCGGCACCATGATGCCGAGGGCGAGGAAGAGGCCGAGCGCGGTGTTGAGCCTGAACCGGTATTCGCTGAGCGCGAAGGCCGCCATGGCGCCGAACAGCAGCACCGCCGCGATGGAGCCGATGGTGACGATGAGGCTGTTGACGAAATAGTTCAGGAACACGCCCTGCCCCAGCACCGTCCGGTAGCCGATGAGGTCGAAGCTCGACGCGTCCGGCAGGGTCAGCGGCGCCGCGAAGATGGCTCGCGCGGCTCTTGAACGAATTGACCACGACGAGCAGCACGGGCGCGAGGCACAGGGCCGTATAGGCGAGCAGCGCCAGGTGGACGAGGCCGCGGCCGAAGCGGGGAGGAGCGCGAGCGGTTCATGGCCGCCTCAGAACTGGTAGCGGCGCATGCGCCGCTGGATGCCGAACAGGTAGACCGAGACGCCGGCGAGGATGATGGCGAACATCACGGCCGCGATGGCGGCGCCCATGTTGGGGTCGCCGAGCTGCAGCTGGTTGCCGAAGAAGGTGCGGAACAGGAAGGTGCCGAGGATGTCGGTCGAGAAGTTCGGGCCCGCCAGCGCGCCCTGCACGGTGTAGATGAGGTCGAAGGCATTGAAATTGCCCACGAAGGTCAGGATCGAGCAGATCCCGATCGTGGGCCAGATCAGCGGCAGCTTGATCTTGAGGAACTGGGCGAAGCCGGTGATGCCGTCGAGTTCGGCGGCCTCGATCACCTCGTCCGGGATGCCCAGCAGGGCCGCGTAGATCAGCATCATGGGGATGCCGACGTATTGCCAGACCGAGATCAGCGCGAGGGTGACGAGCGCCGTGGATTCCTGCCCCAGCCAGGGATGGAACCAGCTCTTGAGCCCCACGAGCCCGAGCAGCATGGGCGTGACGCCCCACAGCGGGCGAGAGGATCAGCTTCCAGGTGAAGCCCACGATGACGAAGGACAGCATCGTGGGCAGGAAGAAGGCCGTCCGGTAGAAGGCGCCGCCCCCGCAGGCGCGGCAGCGACAGCATCGCCGCCAGAGCCACGCCGATCGGGTTCTGCAGGACCATGTGGATGAGGAAGAAGACGAGATTGTTGCCGAGCGCCGACCACAGGTGCTCGGACCAGCGCGGCTCGCCGAAGAGGGCGCGGAAATTGGCGAGGCCCACGAAGGTCGAGACGCCGTCGACGCGCGAATAGAGGGCCAGCCGCAGCGTGTCGAAGAGCGGCACGATCATGATGGCGGTGTAGACGAGCAGCGCCGGCGCCAGGAACACCGCGATGTGCAGCGCGCCGTCGCCGCGCCGGCGCGGCGCCGGGCCGCGGCCAGCGCCGGCAGGGGCGCGTCGAGGGCGAGGTGGTCGACGTCGGTCATCGGGGTCTCCCCGTCGCCCGCGCTGGCGGGAGAAGGTGCCCGGCAGGGCGGATGAGGGGACGTGCGACGGTGGGGCTCCCCCCATCCGTCGTCACTGCGTGCCGGCGCCTTCTCCTCGCGAGGCGAAGGAAGGCGCCGCCGCGCGCTCACTTGGCCGGGCTTGTACCAGCTGTCGAGACCCTTCTGCAGCTTGGCGGCGGCCTGGTCCGGCGTGTCGGTGCCGTTGATCACGTTGGCGGATTCGACCCAGGTCTCGTTCTCGAGGTTGGGCGTGCCGCGCGACAGGATCTGGTAGGTCGAGCGGATGGTCGACTTGCAGTCCTTGCGGAAGGCCACGAACTCCTTGGCCAGCGGGTTCGTCGACCGCGATCGGCTGGGTCTGGAGCGCAGAAGAAGCCCGGCAGCGCGTTGGAATAGAGCTTGGCGAAGTCGGGCGACGCCACCCAGGTCAGGAAGGTCTTGGCGGCCTCGGGGCTCTTGGTCTTGGGGTTCATGCCGAAGGCGATGTCGACGTGGTCCGACAGGTAGCACGGGTCGCCGGCCTTGGGCACGGGTGCCGGGAAGGCGCCCATCGGGAACTGCGCCTGGCTCTCGAACTGGGCGATCTCCCACGAGCCCGCCGGGTAGATGGCGGCGCGGCCGAGCGTGAACATGTTCTGGCTGTCGGGATAGGACTGCGCCTTGTAGCCGTCGCCCATGTAGGGGCCCCATTTGGCGAGCTGCTTGAAGGGCTCGACCCAGTCGGGATCGGTCAGCTTCTCCTTGCCGGCGATCAGCGCCTTGCGGCCGTCCTCGCCATGCCAGTAGTTGGGCCCGATCACCTGGTAGCCCATGGTGGCGGCTTCCCACTGGTCGGGCGTGCCCATGGCGAGCGGCACGTAGGTGCCGTCCTTCTTGATCTTGTCGAGGTCGGCGAAGAACTCGTCGACGGTCGCCGGCGGGGTCGCGATGCCGACCTTCTTGAAGGCGTCCTTGTTGTAGATGAAGCCGTGCAGCACGGCCGCGACCGGCACGCAGAAGGTGGTCGCGCCGTCGTCGGTCGACCAGCCGGCCTTGGCGACGGGGCCGAAATTGGCCATGCCCGGGATGTCGTTGACGCTGGTCAGCTCTTTCTTCTTGTAGAGGTCGAGCGAGGCGTCGAAGGGCCGGCAGGCGATGATGTCGCCGGCCGTGCCGGCGTCGAGCTTCGAGTTGAGCGCGGCATTGTATTCCTTGGGGGCCGTCGGCTGGAAGTTCAGCTTGATGCCCGGATGGCTCTTCTCGAAGGCCGGGATGATCTTCTCCTGCCAGATCGGCAGGTCGTCGTTGCGCCAGCTCTCGATCGTCAGCGTGGCGTCGGCGGCCCGTGCCGGGAAGCGCCGCCGCCGCGAGCGTGGCGCCGGCCAGCGCCCAGGATGTCACGACTCTCGATGCCCATCGCGTCTTCCTCCATTGCGGCACACCCGTGCCGAGTTTCCGACCCTGGGCCGCGCCGGGACGTCACGTCCGCAGCGCCGCCCGGATATCGCCGCCGTGGCGCGTCAGGCGATCGCGCGCCTCGTCGGCATCGACGCCGGCGCCGCGCCAGCGTGACGGCGACCTTGATGGACCAGCCGGCCGCTTCGAGCGCCGCCTCGGCCCGCTCCGGCGCGATCCCGGCGGCCCGCGCCACGATCGAGACGGCGCGCCGCTTCAGCTTGGCGTTGTCCGGCACCATGTTGACCATCAGGCCGCGGTAGGCATGGCCGAGCCGCAGCGCGACGCCGGTCGACAGGATGTTGAGGGCGCATTTCTGCGCCGTGCCGGCGGCGAGCCGCGTCGACCCCGCCAGCACCTCGGGCGGCGTCGGGATGGCGATCGGATGGCGGCTCGCCGCCAGCAGCGGCGACCCCGCCACGCAGGCGATGCCCGACCGTGACGGCGCCGCGCTGGGCCGCCGCCTTTTGGGCCGCGACCGTGAAGGGTGTCGATGCCGCTGGCCGACAGCGCCACCAGCGCGTCGCCCGCGCCGAGCGCGGCGCCGGCGACGGCCGCCGCGCCGGCCTCGACATCGTCCTCGGCCTCGCCCGCCAGGGCCTGGAGCGCGTCGGGCCCGCCGGCCAGGATCAGCGGCAGGCGCTCCAGCGGCAGATCCCGAAGGTGCCGGGCAGTTCCAGCCGGTCGAGCTGGGCGATGAGGCCCGGAGGAGCCGGCGCCCGCATAGGCCATGCGGCCGCCGGAGCGCAGCACCGCCGAAAGGGCCGCGATCGCCTCCGCCATGGCACCATGCGCGGCCGCGACGGCGGACAGGGCCTCGCGCTGCGAGCGCGCCATGGCGTCGACGAGCGTGTCGTCCGACCACAGGTCGAGGTCGTCGTAGGCCGTGTCGGTGCGCTCGGTCGTCGCCAGTGCCATCGCCTCGTACCATCCGTGCCGGTTGCGGGAGGAATTGATACCAATCCCATACCTGTCGTCAATCCACCTCGCCGCGCAAAGCTTGCACAGCCGCGGCTCGGATCGGGTGCAGACTGCTGAAAGTTCATGCTGCTCTGCAACATGACGGTGCCGCGCCGGACCGTGCGGGCGTCCCGGGGCTGGCGCAACTGGTCTGGTGTGGTATTAGAGCGGGATCGTTGACGGCCGAGGTGCCCGTGGATGACGAGAGTCGTGACGGAGGAAGGCGCGGGCGCCGCGGCCCGACGGGGCCGCGCGGCCCGTGAATGGCCGAGCCTTTCCCGCTTCGCGGGCGGCGGCTCTCGCCCGCGGCGGCTCGGGAGCGGCGACGCCGCTCTACCTGCGCCTCCAGGAGGCCATCAAGGGCGCCATCGCGAGCGGCAGCCTGAAGCCGTCCGACGCGCTGCCGGGCGAGCGCGAGATCGCCCAGACGCTGTCCATCTCCCGCGTCACGGTGCGCAAGGCCCTGTCGGGCCTGGTCGGCGCCGGGCTCCTCGAACAGCGGCAGGGCTCGGGCACCTATGTGGCGCGCCAGCGCCCGCGCTCGAACAGCCCCTGTCGCGGCTGACCTCCTTCAGCGAGGACATGCGCCAGCGCGGCCTCGCCGACGACGTCGCGCTGGCTCGACCGCGACGGTGTCGGTGACGTCGACCCGCGAGGCGATCCACCTCGCGCTCTCGCCCCAGGACAGCGCGTCTCGCGCCTGAGCCGGCTGCGGTTCGCCGACGGCGTCCCCATGGCGATCGAGCGGGCCGCGATCCCGCAGCGCTACCTCGACGACCCGGCCGCCGTCGAGGCCTCGCTCTACGACGCGCTCGACGCGCGCGGCTTCAAGCCGGTGCGCGCGCTCCAGCGCCTGTCGGCCGCCAACCTCGGCCGCGAGGAGGCGCAGCTGATGGCCGTGCCGGTCGGCAGCGCCGCACTCGCCATCGAGCGCGTGGCCTATCTGCCGAACGGCCAGCCCGTCGAATTCACCCGCAGCTTCTACCGTGGCGACATCTACGATTTCGTCGCCGAACTCACCCTGGGATAGACCCATGCCCGACACCGTTCATGGCAGCCGAGATCCGCGACACGCCGGCCGCCGTGGCGCGGCTCCTCGCCGACCAGGGCTCCGCCCTGCGGGCGCTGGGGCGGCGCCTCGGCGAGCGCGACCCCGCCGTGGTGGTGACCTCGGCCCGCGGCTCGTCCGACAATGCCGCGGCCTTCTTCAAGTACCTGTGCGAGATCCTGCTGGGCGTGCCCGTCGCCTCGGTCGGCCCCTCGGTGGCGTCGCTCTACGGCGCGCCGCTGCGCCTCAGGGGCGCCGCCGTCGTGTCGGTGTCGCAGTCCGGACAGAGCCCCGACATCGTGGCGTTGCAGAAGGCGGCGCGCGACGCCGGCGCCTTCTCGATCGCGATCGTCAACCAGGAAGACTCGCCCCTGGCGGAGGGCGCCGATGCCGTGGTGCCGCTCGGCGCGGGGCTCGAGCGCAGCGTCGCCGCCACCAAGACCTGTATCGCTTCGGCGGCCGCGCTCGCCGCGCTGGTCGCCGAATGGGCCGACGACGCGGCGCTGCGGGCGGCCGTGGCGCGCCTGCCCGAGGCCCTGGAGGCCGCGCTCGCACCACGACTGGTCGCCGGCCCTGCCGGTCTTCGCGGCGCGCGAGCTCCGCCTATCTGGTGGGCCGCGGGCCGGCCCTGCCGGTCGCCGCCGAGGCGGCGCTGAAGCTGAAGGAGACCGCCGTGCTCCACGCCGAGGCCTTCTCGGGCGCCGAGGTCATGCACGGCCCGCTGCAGCTGCTCGAGCCGGGCTTTCCCGTCATCGCCTTCGCCCAGGCGGACGCCTCGCGCGACGCCATGCGGGCGAGCGCGGCCCGGCTCGCCGCCGCGGGGGGCCGCGTCTTCGACGGCCGCCGCATCGGGCGCGGCGCCGACCTCGCCGCGGCCGCCGACCGGCCATCCCGCTGCTCGATCCGCTGCCGATGCTGCTCGGCTTCTACGGCTTCGCCGAGCGGCTGCGCGCGCGCCCGCGGCCACGACCCCGACCGGCCGAGCCACCTGCGCAAGGTCACGGAGACGGTCTGATGGCGCAGAGCCCTCGCCGGCGCCCGGATCTTCACGGGCGAGACCTTCCTCGACGGCCATGCGGTGCTGCTCGACGGCGCCGCATCGCGGGCGTCGTGCCGGCGGCGGCCCTGCCGTCCGGCGTGCCGGCCGAGGACCTCGGCGGCGGCCTGCTGGCGCCGGGCTTCATCGACGCGCAGGTGAACGGGGGCGGCGGCGTGCTGTTCAACGCGTCCCCGACGGCCGACGGCGCCGCCGCGGTCGCCGCCGCCCACCGCCGCTTCGGCACCACGGGCTGCCTGCCGACCTTCATCACCGACCGGCCGGAGCGGCAGGCCGAGGCCGTGGCGGCGGTCCGCGACGCCATCGCCGAGCGGCGGCCCGGGGTGCTCGGCCTCCACCTCGAGGGCCCGCACCTGTCGGTGGCCCGCAAGGGCGCCCACGATCCCGCGCTGATCCGGCCCATGACGGAGGCCGACCTCGCCGCGCTGCTGTCGACCGGCCTCGACACCCTGCTGGTCACGGTGGCGGCCGAGACCGTGACGCCGGCCCAGATCCGGCGCCTGACGGCGGCGGCGTCATCGTCAGCATCGGCCACAGCGACGCCCCCTACGAGGCCGTGATGGCGGCCGCGGAGGCCGGCGCGCGCTGCGTGACGCATCTCTTCAATGCCATGTCGCCGCTCGGCCACCGCGCGCCCGGGCGTCGTCGGCGCGGCGCTCGACCACGGCGGCCTGTGGGGCGGCATCATCGCCGACGGCGTCCACGTCGCGCCGGCGGCGCTGCGGGCGGCGCTGCGGGCCAAGCGCGGGCCGGCACGGCTGGTCCTGGTCTCGGACGCCATGCCGCCGGCCGGCGCGCCGGGCGACACGTTCACGCTGAGCGGCCGGACGGTGACGCGCCGCGGCGGCGCCCTGACCTTCGACGACGGCACGCTGGCGGGCGCCGACCTCACCATGGATGCCGCGCTGCGCTTCGCCGTCGCGGCGCTCGACCAGCCGCTCGACGAGGCCCTGCGCATGGCGAGCCTCTACCCGGCCGGGATGCTGGGGATGGACGACACGCGGGGTCGGATCGCGGCGGGATATGCGGCGGACCTCGTGCTACTCAGCGCCGAGCTCGGCGTCACCCGCAGCTGGATCGGCGGGCACGCGGCGGCCTGACCGGGCCCCGGCGCGTCCCGGGCCCCGCCGCTTCTTGAGGAGACAAGCGCGTGCTGAACTTCCCCGCCGCCTACCAGGCCACCGCAGGCTCGCCGCTCGACCCCGACCGGGCCTTCTACGGCCGGGTCGCGGCCGACCCCGCCGGCCGCACCCTCGTCGAGACCGTGGAGGTGCCGATCCGCACCGGCCGGGCCTGGACGGTGCCGGCCGGCCACGTCTTCCGCATCGTGGCGCCCGAGGGGCCGCAGGTGGGCGACCTCAACATCTGGAACCGCGACAACCCGCGGGAGCGGCTCTGGGCCTCGCGCACGCGCCAGCTCCAGGCCGCCCATGTCACGACCTTCGACCGGCTCTGGTCCACCCTGCCCTACCTGCGGCCGCTGGTGACCATCACGGCCGACAGCCTCGCCGACTACGGCGTCGACGCCTATGGCGGGCGGATCCACGACCTGCTGGGGCACGCGCTGCGACCCTTACGTCAACCGCATGCTGACGGGCGAGGACTTCGACTATTGCTGCCACTCGAACCTCACCCGCGCGGTGCTGCCGCACGGGCTCGACGAGGCCGACGTGCACGACGTGCTCAACGTCTTCCAGTGCACGGGGCTCAACGCCGAGGACAAGTACTTCATGCGGGACTGCCCGGCGAAGCCCGGCGACTTCATCGAGTTCTTCGCCGAGATCGACCTGCTCTGCGCCCTCTCGACCTGTCCGGGCGGCGACCTGTCGGTGCCGCTCTGGGGTCCCGACGCGCGGGACCCGCTTTCGGTGTGCCGCCCGCTGCGGGTCGAGGTCTTCCGCCTCGCCGACGGCGTGCTGGCCGGCTGGTCTCCGCCGCTTCCGGCCAACGCGGCCTACAAGGGCGCGCATGGCCTGCGGCGCAGCGTGCCGGCCTGGGAGACGCCGGACGGGGCGTGAGGCCGCTCCGCCGCCGTCTCGCGCGCGGCGGAGCGGGCGCCACCCCGGGCCGAAGTGAGGCGCCCGCCGCCGCCCGCTATTCGGCCGCCAGCGGCAGGGCGCCGAGCAGGTGGTCCAGCCGGATCGGCGCCTGGCGGACCCGCACGCCGGTCGCGTGGTAGACCGCGTTGGCGATGGCGCCGGCCGTGCCCGTGATGCCGATCTCGCCGACGCCCTTGATGCCGAGGGCGTTGATGACCGTGTCGGTCTCGTCGACCATGATGGCTTCGAGCGAGGGCACGTCGGCGTTCACCGGCACGTGGTATTCGCCGAGGTTGGCGTTGAGCGGCCGACCCGAGCGGGGGTCCATCACGGCTTCCTCGGTGAGGGCGAAGCCCACGCCCCAGATCATGCCGCCGAAGAGCTGGCTCTGCACGAGGCGCGGGTTGATCACCCGGCCCGCCGCGAAGGCCCCGACGAGGCGCGTGCAGCGGATCTGGCCGAGGTCGGGATCGACCTTCACCTCGGCGAAGACCGCGCCATGGGCATGCATGGCGTAGCGCTTCTGGGCGTCGGGGTCGGCCCCGGCGCTGCCGGTGCCCTCGATCGCCGGCAGGCCGGCACGCGCCAGGATCTCGGCGTAGCTCTCGCCGCGGCTCTCGTCGTCGCGCCGCACGAGGCGCCCGTCGCGGGCCACCACGCCGGCATTGCCGGCGCCGAACAGCGGCGAGCGCTGGTCGTCGGTGGCGAGGCGGGCCAGCTTGGCGATGACGTCGCCGCCCGCCGCGTGGACGGCATTGCCGGCCGTCGCGGTATGGCCCGAACCGCCCGCGATGCCGCCGCTCGGCAGGTCGGACGTGCCCATGCGGAACTCGACCTGGTCGATGTCGAGCCCGAGCCCGTCGGCGGCGATCTGTGCCAGGGCCGTCCAGGCGCCCTGCCCCATGTCCTCGGCGCCGATCTCGACGAGCCCCGTCCCGTCGGCCTTGAGGGTGGCGCGCGCTTCGGCGGCGAAGATCAGCGCCGGGAAGGTCGCCGTGCCCATGCCCCAGCCGACCAGCAGACCGGCCTCGTCGCGCATGGCGCGCGGCCTCGCCGCCCGCCGCGACCAGCCGAAGGCCTCGGCACCCCGCTCGTAGCACTGACGCAGGTTCTTGGACGAGAAGGGCTTGCCCGAGATGGGCTCGACCTCGGCGTAGTTCTTGAGCCGGAAGGCCAGCGGGTCCATGCCGCAGACCTCCGCCATCTCGTCGATGGCGCTCTCCAGCGCGATCGAACCCGAAGCCTCGCCGGGCGCCCGCATGAACAGCGGCGTGCCGGTGTCGAGCCGCACGGCCGTAGTGCGAGGTCTTGAGCGCCGGCGCCGCGTAGAGCGTGTGCGACAGGTTGGCGGCGGGCTCGAAGAAGTCGTCGAAGGCTCGATGTCGCGGTATGGTTGTGGTGATGGATGGCCTGGAGCTGGCCCTCGTCGTCGGTGCCGAGCCGCACCGTCTGGCGGGTCGGGGCGCGATGGCCGACGGGACCGAACATCTGGTCGCGCCGCAGCACCAGCTTCACCGGCCGGCCCGTCATCCGGGCCGCCATGATGCCGAGGATCTGCGGGCCCTTCATCAGCGCCTTCGAGCCGAAGCCGCCGCCCAGGAAGGGCGAGCGGATCAGGATGTTGGCGGGGTCCAGGCCGAACAGCTGCGCGATGCGGCCCTGGCCCATGGTGAGGGCCTGGCTGGGCGTGTCGACGACGAGCTTGTCGCCGTCCCACTGCGCCACGATGGCGTGCGGCTCCATGGCGTTATGGTACTGGGCCGGCGTCTCGTAGGTGGCGTCGAGGCGCTTCGATGCGCCCGCGAGGCCGGCCTCGACGTCGCCGCCGTTGTCGATGTCCGGCGGCTCGCCGACGCCGACGGCCGGCGGCACGAAGCTCTCGTTGCCGTCGAGGCCGATGCGGGCCGGCTCGACCTCGTATTGGGGGGCGAGCAGCGCCACGCCCTCGGTGGCGGCCTCCAGCGTCTCGGCGATCACCACCGCGATCGACTGGTTGGCGTAGCGGACGCGATCGTTCTGCAGCACGTCCATGCGGAACGTGAAGGGGCTGTCCTTCTCGTCCGGGTCGAAGGCGAGCGCCGGGGCGTTGCCCGGCACCATGACGTCGACGACGCCGGGATGCGCCTTGGCGGCCGCGACGTCGAGCGACGTCACGCGGCCGCGCGCGATCGTGCTCGAACAGATGGCCGCGTAGAGCAGGCCTTCGGGATGGTTGTCGGCCGCGAAGCGGGCCGAGCCGGTGACCTTGAGAACGCCTTCGCGCCGGGTCAGCGGCTGGCCGACGTTCGAGCCGTGGCGGGTATGGGTCTGCTCAGGCATGTGCGGCGACACCCAGGGGCGAGGAGAACGGGGAGGCCGGCAGGGCGGGCACGCGCGAGGGCGTGCCGGCGAGCGCCAGCGTGAGGGCCCGCACGGCGACGCGCCGGGCGAGCTCGATCTTGTAGGCATTGTCGCCGGAAGGCCGGGCCTCGGACAGGGCCGCCTCGGCGGCACGGCGGAAGACCGCGACGCTGGCGGTCTCGCCCGCCAGCACGGCCTCGGCCTTGCGGGCGCGCCAGGGCTTGAGGGCGACGCCGCCCAGCGCCAGCCGCGCATCGACGATGCGGTGCCCGTCGAGCTTCAGCGCCGCCGTCGCCGATACGACCGCGAAAGCATAGGAGGTGCGGTCGCGGACCTTGAGGTAGCGGCTGTTGGCGGCGAAACCCGCGGCCGCGGCCGGCAGCACCACGCCGGTGATGAGGTCGCCGGGCTCGAGCGCGGTCTCGCGCCAGGGCTCGCCCTCGGGCAGGCGGTGGAAGTCGACCAGCGGCACGCTCCGGGGCCCGCTCCGGCCCTCGATCTCCACCACGGCGTCGAGCGCCGCGAGCGGCACGCACAGGTCGGACGGGTTCACGGCGATGCAGGACTCGTCCCAGCCGAGCACGGCATGGAGCCGAGTCTCGCCGCCGACCGCGGAACATCCCGAACCCGGCTGCCGCTTGTTGCAGGCGCTGGCGGGCTCGGCGAAATAGGGACAGCGGGTCCGCTGCAGCAGGTTGCCGCCCGTCGTGGCGGCGTTGCGCAGCTGTGCCGAGGCGCCCGACAGCAGCGCTTCGGCGACGGCGGGGTAGCGGGCCGCGAAGGCCGCGTCGTGGGCGAGGTCGCCGTTGCGCACGAGCGTGCCGATGCGGGTGGAGCCGTCCGCCTGCAGCTCGATCCGGTCGAGGCCCGGCAGCCGGGTCACGTCCACGAGTGCGTCGGGGCGCAGCACGTTGCCCTTCATGAGGTCGAGCAGGTTGGTGCCGCCCCCGAGGTAGACGGCGCCCTCGCGCGAGGCGGCCGCGACGGCCTCGGCCGGGCTGCCGGCGCGGATATAGTCGAAGCGTTTCACGCCGCCTTCTCCCGGGTCTCGCCCGCCATGCGGGCCTGGGCGTCGAGCACCGCCTCGGTGATGCCCGCATAGGCGCCGCAGCGGCAGATGTTGCCGCTCATGGCCTCGCGGACGCGCTCGGGATCGTTGCCGGCCTGGGCCTCGGCGATGAGGCCGACGGCGCTCATGATCTGGCCCGGCGTGCAGAAGCCGCACTGGAACCCGTCATGGGCGATGAAGGCGGCCTGAACGGGATGGAGTTCGCCGCCCTCAGACAGGCCCTCGATGGTGAGGATGTCGGCGCCGTCGTGGCTGACGGCGAGCGCCAGGCAGGCGTTGATGCGGCGACCATCCACCAGCACCGTGCAGGCGCCGCACTGGCCGCGGTCGCAGCCCTTCTTGGTGCCGGTGAGGTCGAGCCGCTCGCGCAGGAGGTCGAGGAGGGTGACCCGCGGATCGTCGAGGGCGATCTCCCGTCGTGTCCCGTTGATGGTCAGGATGATGGGTATGCTCATGGCAGCGCCTCCGTTGTCGGACTTTATAGCGTCTCCAAACTGGGGCGTGAAGGCGCCCGCCCTGTGACGTCGCGTAGCCGCCGGCGGGCCCGCGCGGGGGTCAGCCGCCGCACCCCTTGGGGATGCGCCCGTCGGACCAGTCGGCCAGCGGAACGGGGCCCGGCGGCATCGTCACCGGCCTGCCGCCGACCGTTCCCTTGCCGGTCGACAGGTTGAGGTCGCAGGCCGCGGCGAGCGTCGGGTCGAGCGTGTCGCGCTCGTCGCGGGTGATGCCGACGACGAGGTACCGGCCCCCGCGCGACACCACGGTCAGCGCCATGTGCCAGCGGTTCCGGCCGATGGCGTCGTTCTCGGACGTGATCACCAGCGCGCCGCGCCCGTTGACGGACAGCGACGCCAGGGTGCCCCAGGACTGGCCGGACCAGGCGACGTCGGCTTTGGCGAAAGCGGGCCTCAGCATCGCCGCGTCGCGGCCCGGTGCCGGCACGTCGCGGTAGATGGCGAGGTCGGCACCCTCCTCGCCCTGGGTCAGCACCGCGCGATCGAAGCCGCCGCCCTCGCCGAACGCGAGCGTGACGGCCGAGAGCACGTCCTGCAGGCGCGGCTCGGCCGGGTCGGCCGGGGCCGCCCGAGCCGGGCCGGCGGCGAGCAGCAGGGCCGCGGCGGCGGCGCGGGCGGGCGTCACCGGGCGTCCCCCTTGGCGGAGGTGACGGGGATCAGCGTGCCGGCCGAGCGGCGGCGCGGCTGGAGCAGCAGCGCCGCGAGGCCCGACCAGCCGGTCTGGTGCGACGCCCCGAGGCCGGCGCCGTTGTCGCCGTGGAAATACTCATTGAAGGGCACGAGGTCGCGGAAATGCGGGTCGGTCTGGAACGTCTCGTTGCCGCCCAGCACCGGCCGGCGCCCGTCCGGCCCGCGCAGGAACAGGGCGTTGAGCCGCCGCGTCAGTTCGGCGCCGAGTTCGGGCAGGGTCAGCATGCGGCCGGAGCCCCTCGGACATTCGATCTGGAAGTCCTCGTCCTCGTAGAACTTCTCGAACTCGTAGAGCGCCTCGATCAGCACGACGTTGATGGGCATCCAGATCGGACCGCGCCAGTTGGAATTGCCGCCGAACAGCGTCGTCGTCGACTCCGCCGGCTCGTAGTCGACCTGAAAGCGCGTGCCGTCCCAATCGTAGACGAACGGGTTCTCATGGTGGAACTTCGACACCGAGCGGATGCCGTAGTCGGACAGGAACTCCGTCTCGTCCATCATGCGCGTCATCAGCGCCTGCATGCGGTGCCGGCGCAGCAGCGACAGGAGCAGCCGCCGGTCCTTGCCGGGCTCGCCCCAGCGCGACACCAGCCGCGCCAGGTCCTGGCGGTTCTTCAGCATCCATTCGAGGCGTGACGCGAAGGCGGGGAATTTCTTGACCGTGTCGCTGTCCAGCACCGCGACGGCGCTCAGCGGGATCAGCCCGACGAGCGAGCGCACGCGCAGCGGCACCCGGCTCCCGTCGGGCAGGTTCAGCATGTCGTAGTAGAACCCGTCCTGCTCGTCCCACAGACCCGCCACGGGATCGCCGTCGTCGTCCCGCCCATCGCCCATGTCGGTCATGGCCTCGGCGATGAGCAGGAAGTGCTCGAAGAACTTCGACGCGATGTCCTCGTAGGCGGGGTCCTTCTCGGCGAGTTCGAGCGCGATCTGCATGAGGTTCAGCGTATAGGCCGCCATCCAGGCGGTGCCGTCCGCCTGCGAGATGAACCCGCCCGTCGGCAGCGGCTTCGAACGGTCGAACACCCCGATATTGTCGAGGCCCAGGAACCCGCCCTGGAAGACGTTGCGGCCGTCGACATCCTTGCGGTTCACCCACCAGGTGAAGTTGATCATCAGCTTGTGAAAGACGCGGACCAGGAACTCGCGGTCGGCCTTCCCCGTCATGGCCCGGTCCATCTGGTAGACGCGCCAGGCCGCGAGGCCGTGGACGGGCGGGTTCACGTCGCCGAAGTTCCATTCGTAGGCCGGCAGCTGGCCGTTGGGATGCATGTACCATTCGCGCGTGAGCAGGATGAGCTGCGCCTTGGCGAAGTCCGGATCGATCAGCGCGAAGACGTTGCAGTGGAAGGCGAGGTCCCAGGCCGCATACCAGGGGTATTCCCATTTGTCGGGCATCGACACGATGTCGGCGTTGACGAGATGCTTCCAGTCGCTGTCGCGGCCGTGGCGACGCTCCTTCGGGGGCGGCGGCATGGCGGGATCGCCGGCGAGCCAGCGGCGGACGTCGAGGTGATAGAACTGCTTCGACCAGAGCATGCCGGCGAAGGCCTGGCGCTGCACCAAGCGGGCATCCGGGTCCTGGATGTCGGCCTGGATCGCGGCGTAGAAGGCATCCGCTTCCGCGAGTCGCAGGGCCACGAGCGCGTCGAAGCCCTCGGCATCGAGCGCGGCCGCCTCGACGGGCGAGAAGCGGAACCGCAGCACCGTCTCGGTCCCGGCCGGAACCCGCACCTGTGTCCAGGCGGCGCATTTCGTGCCGCGACCCGCCGGGTCGACGGCACCGTGGTCGCCCGCCACCACCCGGTCGTTGATGCCGTCCTTGAAGAAGCCGATCGCGCCCGTGCCGCCGAGCCGGCGGGTATTGGTCTCGTTCTCGCAGAACAGCCATTCGGCGTCCTGCAGCGCCGTGAACCGGCGGTCGCGGTCGTGGTTGCGCAGCGCCAGCACGCCGCCGTCGCCCTGAAGCGCGAGGCTCGGGTGCGGGTGGCCCTCCTCCCACGACCAGGTGTTGCGGGCCCATAAGTGCGGCAGCACGTGGAGGTCGGCATCGTCCGGCCCGCGGTTGGCGACCGTCACCCGCATGAGGATGTCGTCCGGCCCGTGCTTGGCATATTCGGTCGTGACGTCGAAGTAGCGGTTCTCGCCGAAGATCCCCGTGTCGAAGATCTCGTATTCGAAGGCGGTGGAATCCGTCCGCTTGCGGCGCGCGTTCTCCTCGATCAGGTCGTTATACGGGAAGGGGCCCTGCGGGTACTTGTAGAGCGTGCGCATGTAGGAATGCGTCGGGGTGCCGTCGAGGTAGTACCAGAGTTCCTTGACATCCTCGCCGTGGTTGCCCTCGGCGTTGGTCAGGCCGAACATCCGCTCCTTGAGGATGGGGTCGCGGCCGTTCCAGAGCGCCAGCGCGAGGCACCAGCGCTGATGCTCGTCCGAGAAGCCCGCGATGCCGTCCTCGCTCCAGCGATAGGCGCGGGAGCGGGCGTGGTCGTGCGGGAGGTAGTCCCAGGCGCTGCCGTCGCGGCTGTAGTCCTCGCGCACCGTGCCCCAGGCGCGCTCGCTGAGGTAGGGTCCCCAGCGCCGCCAGCCGCCGGCCTCGGCATCCCGCAGGCGTATGCCCTCGGCCGTCGCGAAGCAGGGCGCCGAGTGACTCTGGTCTGTGATGGGCATCGGAGGTCCTTGGTTCAGACGTCGAGGTCGAGCATGCGGCGGATCCGGACGAGTTCGCCCAGCGACCAGGCCTGCCATGGGCATCCGCCCGGATGGTGCGGCGGTGCCCCGTCGACCACCTCGGACACGTGGCCGAGGCCGGCCTCGTCGCGGTGCCGCATCAGAGGTTGCAGGAACCGGTCCGCCGCCTCGGCCTTCGCGGCGGCCGTGCGGCCCCGCACGGACAGCCAGGCGTCGACGAAGGGTCCGAGCAGCCAGGGCCAGGCGGTCCCCTGGTGGTAGGCGGCGTCGCGCGCCGTGAGGTCGCCGCGGTAGCGCGGCACGTAGGCGGGATCGTCGGGCGACAGGGTGCGCAGGCCGAGCGGTGTCAGCAGCCTCGCTTCGACGAGGTCCACCACCCCGCGGGCCGCGTCGTCCGCGAGCAGCGGGAACGGCAGCCCGCCGACGGCGAAGATCTGGTTGGGCCGCAGCCGGGCATCCCGGGTGCCCGCGACTCCGTCGACGTCGACCACATCGTAGAGGCCGCCGTCCGGATTGGGGAAGCGCTCGGCGAAGGCCGCGCGCGCCGCCGCAGCGGGCCCGGCCCAGCGGGGCGACCAGCGCCGCGCCGCGATCTCGAGCGCGTTGAACCACAGCGCCTGGACTTCCACGGGCTTGCCGCGCCGCGGCGTCACGACATGCCCGTCCGTGATGGCGTCCATCCAGGTCAGTTGCACGCCCGCCTGGCCGGCCCGCAGCAACCCGTCCGTATCGGCCCGGATGCCGAAGCGGGTGCCGCGGCTGTAGCTGTCGAGGATGGCTTCGGCCGCGGTGCGCAGCCGGGCGGCCTCGACCTCCGGCACCGGCGCGCCGGCGGCCGCGCAGGCCTCGAACGTGTCATGGACCGCCACGATGAACCAGAGCGACGCGTCGACGGCGTTGAACTCGGGGGCCTCGCCCCCGTCGGGAAAGCGGTTCGGCAGCATGCCGCCGTCGACCGTCGCGGCCCATCCGAGCAGGACGGCGCGGGCCTCCTCCAAGCGCCCGGTCGCGAGCAGCAGGCCGCGCAGCGCGATGAACGTGTCGCGGCCCCAGTCGGTGAACCACGGGAAGCCCGCCACGATGGTGCGGCCGGCGCCGCGCGCCACCGCGTAGGCGGCGGCCGAGCGGCGAAGGTCCGACGTGAAGCCCGCGCGGCGGGCCCGTTCGGCGGCGGCAAGGTCGGCCGCGTGGCGGACCGCGTCGCCGGCCCGGCCGTCTCCGGCGCGCAGCACCATCGTGGCGGGCCCGGCCGACAGGTCGAAGGTGAAGACGCCGGGCGCGGCCACGTCCTCGACATGGTCGAGGCCGCGTTCGCGCTCGACGGTGTAGAGCACGTCGCGCAGCCAGACCGGGGCGTGGCGGTAGGTGCCGTTGGTCAGCGCCGTCACGGCCGGCAGGCCGGCGTAGGGCCGCCACGACACGGTCCCGCCCGTGACCTCGGCGGCGAAGCGGAACACGGCGTTGGCGCGGTGGAGCGCGCCGTGGTCCCGGCCCGTGAGAAGCGGCCGCACCGTGAGCCGGCACGGGCCGTGCGGCCCGAACGTCCGCCGCCACGTCAGCACCGTTTCGCCGCCGTGCGGCTCGACGAAGACCTCGTGCGCCACCACGCTGCCGTCCGGCAGGCCGAAGAGCCAGGTCGGCCAGGGCTCACGGTAGAACGACAGGATGCGGCGCGCGCCGTCGGGGTGGAGCACGTCCGGCAGGTAGCGCTGCGAGGACAGGCCGTGGCGCCCGCCGCCGGTCTCGACCTCGACCTCAACCCCGTTGACGAGGAGGAAGCGTCGGGTAGGCGGAGCGAGGGCGGTCAGCAGCAGCGCGTGGTGGCGCCGCGTCCGCACGCCATCGGCGGCGCCCGACGCGTAGCCGCCGAGCCCGTCGGCTTCCAGCCACTCGGCGGCGTCCTGCGCCTGGGCAACATCGGGGATCGTCCCGTCGAGCGCCATGTCGGTCCGTCGTCCTCGCGCCCGGAGCTTCGGGGCCGGGCCGTCCCCCGGGGAGACTGTCGCGCCCCGGAAATGTTCCTGGCCGACGATGGTCCGGGCCGACGCAGACTGGGCCGGGCCCATGTCGAGCATGCGACGCCGGGCCGGCGCAAGGGTGCTGCGGGGCCCCGCCGCCGATCCCGGTTTCCAAAACCGCGGCTCTGCTTCTAATCTCGCGGCGTCGAAGGAGCCCCGCCATGTCCTGTACCCTGCCCCGTTCAGCCTATGGCGACATGTTCGGCCCCACCACGGGCGACCGGCTCCGCCTCGCCGATACCGCCCTGGTGATCGAGGTCGAGCGCGATTTCACCATCTACGGCGAGGAGGTGAAGTTCGGCGGCGGCAAGGTGATCCGCGACGGCATGGGCCAGAGCCAGGTGAGCCGCGCGGGGGGCGCTCTCGACACGGTCATCACCAACGCGGTCGTGCTCGACCACTGGGGCATCGTGAAGGGCGATGTCGGCCTGAAGGACGGTCGGATCGTCGGCGTCGGCAAGGCCGGCAACCCCGAGATCCAGCCGGGCGTGACGCTGATCATCGGCCCCGGCACCGAGGTCATCGCCGGCGAGGGCAAGATCCTCACCGCCGGGGGATTCGACACCCACATCCATTTCATCTGCCCGCAGCAGATCGAGGAGGCGCTGATGAGCGGCGTCACCTCCATGCTGGGCGGCGGCACCGGCCCCGCCACCGGCACCTTCGCCACGACCTGCACGCCCGGCCCCTGGCACATCGCCCGCATGATCGAGGCCGCCGACGCCTTCCCGATGAACCTCGGCTTCGCCGGCAAGGGCAATGCCGCGACCCCGGCGGGCCTCGTCGAGCAGGTGGAGGGCGGGGCCTGCGCGCTGAAGCTGCACGAGGACTGGGGCACGACGCCCGCCGCCATCGACAATTGCCTCTCGGTCGCCGACGACCACGACATCCAGGTGATGATCCACACGGACACGTTGAACGAGAGCGGCTTCGTCGAGGACACGATCGCGGCCTTCAAGGGCCGCACCATCCATGCCTTCCACACGGAGGGCGCGGGCGGCGGCCACGCGCCCGACATCATGCGGGTCGCCGGGCTCGACAACGTCCTCCCCTCCTCCACGAACCCGACCCGGCCCTTCACCGTCAACACGCTCGACGAACACCTCGACATGCTGATGGTGTGCCACCACCTCGACGGCGCCATCCCGGAGGACCTCGCCTTCGCGGAATCGCGGATCCGCAAGGAGACGATAGCCGCCGAGGACATCCTGCACGACATCGGGGCGCTCTCGATGATGTCGTCGGACAGCCAAGCCATGGGCCGCGTCGGCGAGGTGATCATCCGGACCTGGCAGACGGCCGACAAGATGAAGCGCCAGCGAGGGGCGCTCGAGGGCGAGACCGGCGACAACGACAACAGGCGGGTGAAGCGCTACGTCGCCAAATACACCATCAACCCGGCGCTGGCGCACGGCGTGTCGAAGCACATCGGCTCGATCGAACCCGGCAAGCTCGCCGACCTCGTGCTCTGGTCGCCGGCCTTCTTCGGCGTGAAGCCGGACCTGATCCTCAAGGGCGGCGTCATCGCGGCGGCCCCGATGGGCGATCCCAACGCCTCCATCCCGACGCCCCAGCCCACGCATTACCGCCCGATGTTCGGCGCCTACGGCCGTGCCGTTTCGGCGACCAGCGTCACCTTCGTGTCGGGGACGGCGCTGGCGAAGGGCCTGGGCGCGGCGCTGCGGGTGGCGAAGCCGCTGGTCGCCGTCGAGGGCACGCGCGGCACCCTGCGCAAGTCCAGCATGATCCACAACGGCGCGACCCCTCACCTCGAGATCGACCCCGAGACCTATGCGGTGGTGGCGGACGGCGTGCTGCTGACCTGCCAGCCGGCCGAGGTCCTGCCGATGGCGCAGCGGTACTTCATGTTTTGAGGTCCGGCGCGCGGTTCCTCGCGGCCCTCGTCGCGGCCTCGGCGGCGTTCGGCCTCGCCGTCCAGCTCGGCGCGACGCTCGGCACCACCGGCTCGGCGGCGGCGGCCCTCTGGGTGCTGCTGCGCTACTTCACCATCCTCATGAACCTCGCCGCCGCGCTGGCCTTCGCGCGGATCGCCCTGCGGGGGCGTGAGGCCGCGTCTCCGGCGCTGCTCGGCGGCCTCACGCTGAACATCCTGCTCGTCGCCATCGTGTACCGCCTGCTCCTCGCCGGCACGCTGGTGCAGACGGGACAGGAGCGCCTTGCCGACCTCTTCCTCCACAGCGTCACCCCGGCGCTGGTCCTGGTGTTCTGGCTGACGCGGGTGAAGCGCGGCGCCCTGCAGGCCCGCGACGTCCTTCCCTGGGCGGCCGTGCCGCTGCTCTACTTCGCCTATGCGCTGGCGCGGGGCGCCGCCGACGGTCTCTATCCCTATCCGTTCATCGACGTCGGCCGCATCGGCTGGGCGGCGACGCTGGTGGATGCCGTGCTGATCGCCGCCGGCTTCCTGGCGGCCGGCCTGGGGCTGGTCTGGTTCGACCGGCGGCTCGGAGGCCGGGGGGCGCGGTGAGAGGCGCCATGCCGCCTCGCCGCCCTCGTCCGTCCCCCGAGGTGAACCAGCGCGGTGACCCTACCGGGCCTCCAGGATCGCCAGCGCGACCATCATGAGCACGATCGCGGGGCCAGTCTTCACCAGGGCTCCCAAAGGCTCGGCCCACATCTCGGGCGTGAGGACAGCCGCGCCCGCCATGTAGGTCACCGACACCACGATGCCGGCGAGAAGTCCCGCCCGGCAGGTGCGGCGCACCGCGATGGCGAGGCCCACGGCGATGTCGAGGAGGCTGCTGACCACGGTGATCAGGTCTGCCGGTCCGCCCGCGAAGCCATGCGCCGTCAGGATGGCGGAGGCCGCCCGAAAGGCTACGGTGAGGGCGACTGCCCCCGAGGCCACCCAGAACGTCGCGAGCACGCCGACGATCAGCGGCTTCAGAAGGAAGAGCCGCGCGAACCATCGCTCCTGCACGCTCGACGGGAGGCACCGCAAGGCCGCGTCGAGCCCCTTGGGTTCGAGGCCCGTGGCGGCGATCCACGCGTCCGGACAGCCATCGACGCCGCGTCGCATCTCGCGCAGCGCCGTGGTGCGGATCGGCGGCACCCAGCCGAGCCACGCCACAGCGTCGCCCGCCCGCGCTCCCACCTGAAGCAGCCAGTCCGGCAAGCGGACTCGCGGCCGAGGCCCGCCGATCCGCGCGCGGAACGCCTCAACGGTGTCTGCCACCGTCGCGGGCCGGCGCTCGCACAGGTCCCAGACCGCCTTCCAATGCCGCTCGCCCGCAGCCCAGCGCCGGGCAAGGAATTCCACCGTCCCGGCGACATCATCGACCGCCGTCGTCGCGAAGGGCCGGGTGCCCACGCACGGAGGCAGGGCGACTGGGAGTGCCGCCAGGGCCCGCACCAGGGCGCTGCCGCCATAGGCGGCGGGCGCCACAACGAAGCCGGGACGCAGCACGACCGATGGCACCTCCGCGGCCGCGATCGACCGCTCGCCCGCGCGTTTGGTGCGGCTGAACGCCGTCGCGTCCTCGGCGGCGCGACCCGGGACCGAGAGATGGACGAGGAGCACGGGCTTCGACTGCATCCGGATCGCATCGAGGAGCCGCGAGACGAAAGCCTCGTGGATGTCGGCGGCGCGACCCTGCGGCCCATCCTGGAGCACCCCCAGGCAGTTCACGACGACGTCGATGCCGAGGCCGCGCAAGAGGCCGGCGAGATCCTTGGCCGAGGCCTCCCCGACAGGATGCGTGACCGCGGCCTCGCCGAACAGCATGGTCTGAGCGCCCGTGAAGCGCCGCGCCACGGGAACGGTGCGAACCCCCTGCCCGAGCAGATGCTCCGCGATCGCGGCGCCGATCAGGCCGGAGGCGCCGAGGACGGCGATCGTGACGGGCGCGTCGGTCATCGGCGGCTCACGGGGAGGGCTGGGCGATCATGAGCCAGACGATCGCCATGACCGAGCCGAAGCCGGGAACGCCGAAGGCGAACCACAGGCGAAACAGCCGGTGGTAGGCAGCCGGCAGCGCCGCATCCGTCGCCGCGGCTTCGTGCGCGAGGTCGCGCATGCGGGCCTGCATCCACACCACGGGCAGCCAGAACAGCCCGGCCACCGCATAGAGTCCGAGGGACGCGACGAGCCAGGGTTCTGCCAGCGTCAGGCCGAGTTCACGCGAGAGCAGATATCCGGTGAGCGGCTGGGCGATGACGGCAGTGGCGGTGAACAGGGCATCGGCGATCACCACCACCCCTGCGGTCCGGGCCACGAAACCGGCATCGCGGCTGAGATGCGCCATCAGCATGAAGAAGGCGATGCCCGTGCCGGTGCCGAGGATCACCGTGGCGCCGAGGACGTGCAGGTATTTCAGCACGAGATAGGTCATCAGGCGCCCCGAAGCGATCGGACCCGCGGTCCGCCCGAGGCGGCGATCGTCAGGAGCCGGCGGAACACGACGGAGGCCGGGTTGCATCCGGAGAGGCCGGGATCGCGCGCCATGACTCAGGTCTAGCCAGGAATCGGCCCCGTGAACAAGCGCCATCACACGGCATGGAGAGGCAGCCGGAGTTCCGCCCAAGCGGCACCGCGTGCAACGATGGATCGCGGCGTGGCGCCGTGCTAAACATCTCCGATGGCCGCGACCGACGACCCCGTCCTGACCCGCTTCCGCGCCGCCCTCGATGCCGCCTATGGCGAGCGCATCGCGCGGGTGGTTCTGTTCGGCTCGCGCGCACGGGGCGATCACCGGCCCGATTCGGATTACGACGTGGCCATCTTCCTCAAGGGGTTCAGCAGCTTCGGCCGAGAGATCGAACCCCTGGCCGCGATCGAGACCGAGATCCTGGACGATACCGGGGCCCTGATCAGCGCTCTTCCCATGCCGGAGAGCATGTACGACGAGCGGACCGGGTTGATGCACGAGATGCGGCGGGAAGGCATCGACCTGTGAAGCCCGAGACCGCCGCCTACCTGGCGACGGCGCACGACCATCTGCGCGAGGCCCGCGTGATCGTCGCGATCCCCCTGACCAGGATTGCGGCCCGGTCCGCCTATATCGCGGCGTTCCATGCCGCCCAGGCCCTCGTCTTCGAGCGGGCCGGCAAGGTGGTGAAGACCCATTCCGGCATCCGGAGCGAGTTTTCGAGGATCATGCTCGGGGCGACCGGCACCGACGCAGCTCTGGGCAAGGTCCTGAGCAAGGGATACGGCTACAAGGACCTCGCCGACTACAGCACCGGACCGGACCGCATCGTCACGGCCGCCGATGCCGAGGCCATGATCGACGACGCCGCCCGCTTCGTCGCCCGCGTGGCGGACATCCTGGCCGAAGCGCCCTCGCCCGGCGGCTGAAGGCCCGCATACGGTCCGTTCACCATCCCGGCCCACCATGAGCGTCCGCGCCGGCTGTCGCCGGTCGACGCCACAATCCTTCCGTCTCGGGCGGGCAGGATGGCGGAACTGTCCCTGGTCCGGGTGAGGGTTTGGTCGAACCGTGATGCGTCTTCCGTTCTCCCGCGGGCACCGGCTTCCCCCGGCGCTCCTCGCCGCCCTCGCCGCGGCACTGGTCCTGTCGGGTTGCGCCGGCGACCTCGCCGAGCAGGTGAAGATCGGCACCGTCTATCCCGACACGGTGGCGCTGATGGACGCCAAGGACATGGACCGGGGCGCCCCGATCCTGATCCGCATCACGAAGGAGGACTCGACCCTCGAAGTGTTCAAGGAGGACCGCCGGGGCCGCTACCGCCCGCTCAAGACCTACGCCATCTGCCGCTTCTCGGGTGGGCTCGGTCCCAAGAAGGTCGAGGGAGACCACCAGGCGCCGGAGGGTTTCTACACCGTCACGCCGAACCAGATGAACCCGCACAGCCGCGAGTATCTGTCGTTCAACACGGGCTATCCCAATGCCTACGACAGGTCCCTCGGCCGCACCGGCGATTCCCTGATGGTGCACGGCGGCTGCCGCTCGGTCGGCTGCTACGCCATGACCAACGCCCAGATCGAGGAGATCTACGGTCTCGCCCACGAGGCTTTCGCGGGCGGCCAGACCGCGATCCCGCTCCAAGCCTTCCCGTTCCGCATGACCGACACCAACCTCGACCAGCACCGCGACGACCCCAACGCGCCCTTCTGGGCCATGCTGAAGGCCGGGAGCGACGCCTTCACGGCCACCGCCCGCCCGCCCCAGGTCGCCGTCTGCGACCACCGCTACGTCTTCGCCCCCGACGGCGGACCGGCCCCCGGCGGCCCGGCCTGCACGGCGGCCTGACGCGGCGAAGCCCACCGGTCCGGCGTTCCGGTTGCGGCGCCGGTCGGCCGGGGCGGCCTTCGCGGCTACGCCCCCGCGGCTGCTTGCGAGCCTCGGCCGAAGGGCCGCTCCGCCGCGGGCGAAGACGTTCTAGCCGGCCTTGGCGCCGGACGTCTCGACCATGTGGGTCAGCGCTTCGCCGAGCGCCTTGGCCTTCTCGGCGTTCTTGCCCTCGGAGCGACCCGCGAAGGCCACCGTCTCCTTGCCGAGCTTGGCCAGGATCTTCTGGATCTGCTCGCCGTTCGGCGTCTCGGCCTGGATGTGCTTCTTCAGGCTCTCGAGGTCCTTGACCAATGTCTTGACACCGGGCGTCTCCGAGCTCGCGAGCGTGGCCTCCCACCCCTCGATGTTGGTGACGGCGGCCTTGACGGTGAAGCCCTTCACGCCGTCCTTGATGTGCTTGATGGTCGCGTCGAACTGGGGCATCGGAACCTCCTGGTGGATAGGCCGCGCGCTGGCGGCGGCGCTCCAGCCTCAAGTCGCCGTCGGCGGGAATGTTTCACGTCAAGGCGCCGCAGGGCGGAGCCCAAGGCCCCCGGCGCCCGCACCGGGACCGTTCCATCTTGCAGCGGGATCCATTGCCGCTAGCGCCCATTCTCGCCGCATCGCTCGACGTCCATGTCTCCCTCACGGCGCCGGATCGCGCGCTTGACGGAGACGGACGATGGACTCGTGGGACACCGAAGCGGCCTCCCCCTGGCATGCGGGCGAGGTCGCGCTGCACAGGCGCATGGGCGTCGAGACGCGCATGGAGGAGACGGGCCGGCGGGCCATCCGCGACCACATGCCGGAGCAGCACCGGCTCTTCTTCCCGCTGCTGCCCTTCGTGGTCCTGGGCGCGGTGGACCCGGGGGGCGATCCCTGGGCCACGCTGCGGGCCGGGGCACCCGGCTTCGTCTCGGCGCCCGACCCGGCCGAACTGCGCATCGACATCGCCCGCGATGCTTGGGACCCGGCCGAGACGGGCCTCGAGGACGGCGACGCGGTCGCGGTCCTCGGCATCGATCCCGCCACGCGGCGGCGGAACCGCCTCAACGGGACGGTGCGGCGTTCGGGCGGAGACGGCTTCTCGGTCGGGGTCGCCGAAAGCTTCGGCAACTGCCCGCGCTACATCCATCGCCGCATCGCCGGACCGCCGTTGGCGCTGCGCCCGCCCGCCCCGCCCGAAGTCTCGGAGACACTGGACGGGCGGGCCCGCGCCCTCCTGGCCACCGCCGATACCCTGTTCGTCGCCACCGCGGTGACGCGCGAGGACGGGCGGCGGCAGGTCGACGTCTCGCACCGCGGCGGCGCGCCGGGGTTCGTCTCGGTCGGGCGGGACGGCGCCGCGACGGTGCCGGACTATGCCGGGAACCTCTTCTTCAACACGCTGGGCAACATGCTGGTCGATCCGCGCGTCGGCATCGCGGTGCTCGATGGCGGCACCGGCGACCTCCTGCAGATGACGGGGCGAGGCGAGGTCGTGCTGGACGGACCCGAGATCGCCAGGCATACCGGCGCCGAACGCTTATGGCGTTTCCTGCCGCGCCGCGTGGTCTTCCGGGCCGCCGCGCTGCCGCTGCGTTTCACCGACCTCGCGTGAGGGTTTCGCGCCCGCGCGGACGGGCGGCGCCGAGCCGGCCGGACACGGACACCAACTTATGAGAGAGCGGCCCCGGTGGGACCGGCGTAGCCTTCCCGGGTCGATGGAGGGGCGGAGGCGGCAGCCGGAGCGACGCCTCCGCGGACAGGGGGGAACGGGGCCATGATCACCTGTGCCGACTTGCCGGTCCGCAACCGCCTGCTCGCCGCCCTGTCACGCGAGGACGCCGCCGCGCTGGCGCCGAAGCTGGAGCGTGTTCCGCTGACGTTCCAGGCGACGCTGATCGCCCCCCACCAGCCCATCACGCATGTGATCTTTCCCGAGAGCGGCATCGTGTCGAGCGTCGCCGATGCGGAGGAAGGCCGGATCGAGATCGGGGTCATCGGCCGCGAGGGCTTCGTCGGCGCGCCCGTGGTGCTGGGCACCCGCCGGACGCCGCACCGCTCCGTCGTCCAGGTCCCGGGCGAGGGCCTGCGGATCACGAGCGACGACCTCGTCGACGTCCTCGCCCGCCATCCCTCGGCGTTCAAGCCGCTGGGCCTCTACGTGCAGTCGCTCATGATCCAGATCTCCCAGACCGCCTTCGTCAACGTCTCGTTCGACATCGAGGCGCGGCTGGCCCGCTGGCTGCTCATCATGCAGGACAGGCTCGGCTCGCCCGACATGCCCATCACCCACGATTACCTCGCCGCCATGCTGGGTGTGCGGCGCCCCGGCGTCACGATCGCCACGCATGTGCTCGAAGGCACGGGCGCCATCAGGGCCCGGCGCGGCCGCATCGAGGTGAGGGACCGCGACAAGCTGATGGACCTCGCGGGCGACAGCTACCAGGTCGGCGAGCGGGAGCACCAGCGACTGATGGCCGAACTCTGACCGGCGCCCCGCCTCCGGCTCCTTCCGAGGCACCCCGCGACGACTTGACGCCGGCAAGGCGCCGGTCAATGATCGGATGTCAGACCAATTCGGGTCGACGATCGGACTCGCCATGCGCCCTGGATCCGTGACCGGACCGTGCCTGCCGTGACGGACCGCGCCGCGCTCGCGCCGCTGCCGGCGACGGACCGGTCGGCCGCGGTCACCCGTGCCCTGGCCGGGTTCATCGAGAGCGCCGCGCTCAAGCCGGGCGACCGGCTGCCGACCGAACGGGAGCTGATGCGCTCGCTCGCGGTCGGTCGCTCCACCGTCCGCGAGGTGCTGCGGCAGTTCCAGGCCCGGGGCGTCGTGGAGACGCGCGTCGGCAGCGGCACGTTCCTGCTCCGCCCCCTGTCGGCCGACACCATCCACGTGCCGCTCACCATCGACCCCGGCGCGCTGCGCGACCGCCTGCTGCAGACGCTCGCGGTGCGCCGCGGCCTCGAGGTCGAGGCGAGCGCGGTCGCGGCGCTGCGGGCCGAGCCGGCCGATCTCGCCCGGGTGGCCGAAAAGCTCGACGCCATGGAAGCCGTCCATATCGAGAAGGGCACGGCGGGTCCCGAGGATCTGGCGTTCCACCTGTCGATCTACGACGCCACCCACAATCCGCTGTTCCGCCAGCTGCTGGAGCAGATCCGCGGCGCCTTCGAGGGCTTCTTCGAGAAGCCGTTCGACCGGCCGGACTTCGCCCGCCGCTCCTTTCCCTTCCACCGCGAACTCTTCGACGCCATCCGGCACCGCGACCCGTCGCGCGCGCGGGACCGCACCTACGCGATCCTGGCCGTCGTCGAGGAGGACATCGAGGCCATGTCGGCATGACGCTTCACGACGACCGTTTCGCCGAAGCCGAGCGCATCGTCGCCCATGACGGTTCGCACGCCTTCGAGGCCGTGGTGCCGCCCATCGTGCAGACGTCGCTCTTCACCTTCGCCACCGTCGCCGACATGGCGGGGACCTACGCGGGGCGGATCCGGCGCGACGTCTATTCCCGCACCACCAATCCGACGGTGTCGCTGTTCGAGGCCAAGATGGCGGCGCTCGAGGGCGCCGAGGACGCGATCGGCTTCCCCTCCGGCATGGCGGCCATCTCGGGCACCGTCCTCGCTTTCGTGTCGCCCGGCGACCGGATCGTCTGCGTCCGCCACGTCTATCCCGACGCCTACCGGCTGTTCGAGACGCTGTTGCGGCGGCTCGGCATCACGGTCGACTACGTCGACGGCGGCGACCTCGGCGCCGTCGCGGCGGCGCTGCCGGGCGCCCGGCTGCTCTACCTCGAAAGCCCGACGAGCTGGACCATGGAGGCGCACGACGTCGGCGCGCTCGCCGCCCTGGCGCGACGCCACGGGGCTCTCAGCATGATCGACAATTCCTGGGCGACGCCGGTCTTCCAGCGCCCGCTGGCGCTGGGCGTCGACCTCGTGGTCCATTCGGCGTCGAAATACATCGGCGGCCATTCGGACGTGGTGGCGGGCGTCGCGGCGGGGCGCGCCGAACTCGTGTCCGAGATCCGCCGCGCGATCTGCCCCTACATCGGGGCCAAGCTCGCGCCTTTCGAGGCGTGGCTGCTGCTGCGCGGCCTGCGGACGCTGCCGGCGCGCCTGCGCCAGCACGAAGCCGCGGCCCTGACGCTGGCGCGGCGCCTCGCCGAGGCGCCCGGCGTCGCCGCGGTCTTCCATCCGGCGCTGCGCGGTGCGCTGCCGCCCGGCCTTCACGGCACCAGCGGGCTCTTCTCGCTCGTGATGGACGAGCGCGTCGACATCCCTGCCTTCTGCGATGCGCTGACGCTGTTCAAGCTGGGCGTGAGCTGGGGCGGTCACGAGAGCCTGGTCGTCCCGGCCCTCGTGACGCGTGTCCAGGCGGCCGGCCCCAACTCGGCCGTCGATTTCGGCGTGCCCGAGCGCATGGTCCGGCTGCACGTCGGCCTCGAAGGGGTCGAGGCGCTCTGGACCGATCTCGCCGCGGCCCTCGCGGCCGCGACGCAGCGATAACAAACCTTCCGGAGGAACCCGCACATGCTGAAACGCCTGCTCCTGAGCGCCACCGCCGGCCTCCTGCTCTTCGGAGCCGAGGCGCGGGCCGACACGGTCCTGAAGCTCGTGGAAGTCATCACCAGCCCCGAGCGGACCGACACGCTGAAGACCATCGTGGCCGGCTTCGAGAAGAGCCACCCGGGCGTCCACGTCGAGATCACCTCGCTGGCCTGGGGTTCGGCCTTCGAGAAGTTCGCCACCATGGTGTCGGCCGGCGACACGCCCGACGTCGTCGAGATGCCGGACCGCTGGCTGTCGCTCTACGCCAACAGCGGGCGGCTCGAGAGCCTCGAGCCCTATCTCGCCAAGTGGGACCAGACGGCGGCGCTCAACGCCCGCACGCTGGAGCTCGGGCGCTACGTCGACAAGACCGCCTACATGCTGCCCTACGGCTTCTACCTGCGGGCCCTCTTCTTCAACAAGGTGCTGTTCAAGCAGGCCGGCATCGACGCGCCGCCGAAGACGCTGGAGGAGTTCGCCGCCGACGCCAAGGCGATCTCGGCCCTGCCCGGCAAGTCCGGCTATTGCCTGCGGGGCGGCCCCGGCGGCCTCAACGGCTGGATGATGTTCGACGCCACGACGGCCGGCTCGCCCGAGTTCTTCAAGGCCGACGGCACCTCCACGCTCTCCGACCCCGCCTGGATCAAGGGATCGCAGTTCCTCGTCGACCTCTACACCAGCGGCGGTGCTCCCAAGGACAGCGTCAACTGGGGTTTCAACGAGATCGTGGCGGGCTTCTACTCCGGCACCTGCGCCATGCTGGACCAGGACCCGGACGCGCTGATCGCCATCGCGCAGCGCATGAAGCCCGAGGAATTCGGCGTCACCTCCATGCCCAAGGGCCCTTCCGGGCGCGCCTATCCGACGCTCGGCTATGCCGGCTGGTCCATGTTCAAGGCGAGCCAGCACAAGGACCTCGACTGGGAGCTGATCACGGCGCTCGACGGCCCGGAGGGCAACATCGCCTGGAACCAGCGCACCGGGGCGCTGCCGATCTACAAGGCCGCCGAGCAGGACCCGTTCTACAAGGGTGACCAGTTCAAGGGTTGGTTCGCCGAACTTTCCGACAAGGACGTCGTGCCGCTGATCATGCCGACCTACCTGCCGGGCTTCGGCTATTTCGCCGATTCGATCGCCGTGAAGTCGAGCCAGCAGGCGCTGCTCGGCCAGATCACGCCGGAGGCCATGAACAAGCAATGGGCCGCCGTGCTGACCAAGGACAAGCAGAAGGCCTCCAACAAGCCATGAAGCGCGCCGCCGCAGGACCATCGTCATGAGCGCCGCCGCGGTCCCGGTTCGGGCGCCCGGCCGGCGCTCGGCCCGGCGGCGGCTCGCGCTGGTCCTGGAGCCCTACCTCTACACGGTGCCATCCGTGTTCCTCATCGCGCTGATCATGCTGGTGCCCCTCGTGGTCGGCCTGTCCTACGCGTTCCGCGATCTCGTGCTGCTCGATCCGGACAGCGGCGGCTTCGTGGGGCTCGACAACTTCCGCCAGCTCGCCGCCGACCCGGCGTTCTGGAACGCGCTGCGCAACACCGTCACCTGGACGGTGTCGTCGGTCGTCCTGCAGTTCGGGCTCGGCCTCGTGCTGGCCCTGCTGCTCGACGTGCCGTTCAAGGGCCGCGGCCTCGTGCAGGCCCTCGTGTTCCTGCCCTGGGCGGTGCCCTCGTTCCTGTCCGGTCTGAACTGGGCCTGGCTGTTCAACCCAGTCGTGGGACCCCTGCCCCACTGGTTCGTCTCGCTCGGCCTCATGGCGGCGCCGGACAACATCCTGTCCTCGCCCGACCACGCCATCTGGGGGCCGATCGCCGCCAACGTGTGGTGGGGCGTGCCCTTCTTCGCCATCACACTCCTGGCGGCGCTCCAGTCGATCCCCGCCGACCTCTACGAGGCCGCCGCCATGGACGGGGCGGGCGCGGTGCGGCGGTTCCGCGCCATCACCCTGCCGTTCCTGGCCCCCACCATCGCCATCACGGTGATGCTGCGCACGGTGTGGATCGCCAATTTCGCCGACCTCATCGTGGTCATGACCAAAGGAGGACCGGCCGATTCCACCCAGATCCTGTCGAGCTACATCTTCACCCTGGCCTTCGGGCGGCTCGATTTCGGCTACGCCTCCGCCGTCGCGGCGGTTCTGCTCCTGCTGCTCCTCGCCTATGCGGCCGTGCTGGTGACGCTGCGCCAGACCCTCCTCGCGGTGCGCTGACATGCGGGTCCACATCCTCCGCCGCCGGCTGTTCCGCGTGATGCATGCGGGCCTGCTCGGCGCCTTCCTGGTCTTCGCGCTGTTCCCGCTGTTCTGGCTGCTGAAGGTGTCGGTAACGCCGAACGACCTGCTCTATTCGGAGGGCGTGCGGCTGTGGCCTTCGCGGATCACCTTCGCCCACTATGGTTCGGTGGTGGCCCACACGCAGTTCCCGCTGTTCTTCCGCAACAGCACCGTCGTGGCGGGCGCGACCGCGCTGCTGTCGACGGTGGTGGCGTCGGGCGCCGGCTACGGCTTCTCGCGCTTCGCGTTCCGGGGGCGGGCCGCCATCGTGGGGTTGATGCTGGTCAGCCAGATGTTCCCCCTCGTCATGATCGTGGCGCCGATCTTCCGCCTCCTCTCGCCCCTCGGCCTGACCGACAGCCTGACGGGGCTGGTGATCGTCTACACGGCCTTCAACGTGCCCTTCGCGACCTTTCTGATGCAGTCTTTCTTCGACGGTATTCCCAAGGACCTCGAGGAGGCCGCCATGATCGACGGCGCCAAGCGGTTCCAGGCGCTGCGCCTCGTCGTGCTGCCGCTGACGCTGCCCGGCCTCGCCGCCACGCTGGGCTTCGTCTTCACGGCCGCCTGGAGCGAACTGCTCTTCGCCCTGATGCTCAACTCATCCTCCGCCGCCAGCACCTTCCCGGTCGGGCTCCTGGCCTTCGTGTCGAAGTTCTCGGTGGATTTCGGGCAGATGATGGCGGCCGGCGTCCTGGCCCTGGTCCCGGTCTGCGCGCTGTTCTTCGTCATCCAGCGCTACCTCGTCCAGGGCCTCACCGCCGGAGCCGTCAAGGGCTGAGGGTCCGCGCGGCCGGGGGTGCCGTGCTCGGCCGCCGGCCGTGCGCTTGACGCCCCGCCGCGCCGGCGCTCTCCTGGTCGGGGACGGGCGGATCCGTCATGGGGGGCGGCCTCAAGGAGGAGTGCCATGCAGGACCATCGGAAGGCCGAGGAGTCCGTCTGCCGCGTGGTCGCGCCGGGCTCCGACGTCGTGGGCCGCCAGGCGCTCACCTACGCGGTCGGGATCTCGGCCGAGACGGTGGGGTCGCGGGCGATCCACATGCAGCTCGTGCGGATCCCGCCGGGCGGGCGCGCCAAGGCCCACAAGCACGCGCATCACGAGACCGCCATCTACGCCTTGAGCGGGACGTCCCACGTGTGGCACGGGGAAGGTCTCGCCCATCACAGCGTGGTCCCGCCGGGCTCGTTCTTCTACATCCCGGCCGACGTGCCGCACCTGCCCTATAACCCGAGCGAGACCGACGAGGTCGTGGCCGTGATCGCCCGGACCGACCCGAACGAGCAGGAGAGCGTCGTGCTGCTGCCCGACCTCGACGCGCTGGCGAGCCGCCGCGCGGAGTGAGGCAAGGTCCGCCGCCGCGCCCGGAAACGCCAAGGCCGACCGAACGGGTCGAAGAGGGCCGCCGAGGCTGTCAGATCAGGTCGTTGTCGATCGCGTAATCCTCGGCGGCGCGGCGCGCCTCCGCCAGGATCTGGAGCGGCGTGCTCACGGGCAAGTCGCGGGCGCTGTTGCCGAAGCGCGGCTTGCGCCGCGTCGCCTGCAGTTCGACGATGGGAAAGGTGAAGCGCCGGCCGTCGGGCGCCGTGACCTCGAGCCTGTCGTCCCCGATCTGTGCGACCTCGTAGCCCATGTTCGCCTCCTCTCGCGCGGGACCGGTCGATGCCGCGCCGGCCGACGGGCCTCGCCGGGTCCTGTCGGCCTCGGCGCCATCGGGCGGTCGCGCCCGGCCGCTGATCCGCCGAAGGCCAGGGTACCCTAAAGCCGGCGCGGCCGTCGTTGAAGCGGCGCGTCGATCTCACCTTGTGAACAGGGCCGTCGCCCGATGCGGGACCGGCCTCAGCGCTCGAGAAGCTTGCGGGCGATCTCGGCCTCCTCCTCCGGCGTGATCTCCACGGCGCGGCTTGTGTCGTCCGGAAGGCCGTGGTCGGTCTGGCCGATCGGCTCGTCGCGCGGACGGGCATTGGGCCCGTCGGAGATGGGCCGGTCGAAGTCGTGCTCGGTCCGGGGCTTGGGCTGGGTCATGGTGGCGCCTCCTCGGAAGCTCCAACGCGTGAGTGCGATCGCGGGTGCCGCATCGTGCGAGAGGGACGCCGTCCGCCGTGCGGACAGGGCGTGTCCGCCTTGGCGACACGGGGGCGGCCCGGCGACCGTCGACTCGCCGCTGCTCCACAGGGTTGAGCTTTGGCACGACCTCTGCAACACCGTCCTCGACAACGGTTGCTCCGGACGACCTTCATGACGATTCCCACGCCGCGCCTCGCCCTCGCCTCGTACCCGCGGCGCGAACCCCCGCACGCCACCGCTGCCCGGCGCCCGGGAGCCGCGTCGTGACCGGGCAGGACCGGACCGCAGCGCCCGACGACGTGCTCGCCTTCGTCCATATCGGCGACCTCCACCTCACCGACGCCAAGCAGCGGAACTTCACCGACTTCCTCGCCATCGTGGCGCAGATCGAGATCCAGTACGCCGGCGCGATCGACTTCGTGGTCCTGCCCGGCGACAACGCCGACAACGGCCTGCCCGGCCAGTACGCGCTCGCCGCGACGGCCCTGAAGATGCTGAGCGTGCCCGTCCACGTCATCCCGGGCGACCACGACATGGAACAGGGCGGGCTCGCCAATTTCTACCGCGTTCTCAAGGCGGAGCCGCTGCCCAAGGCCGAGACGGTGCGGGGCGCGCGCTGCCTCTTCCTCGACATCAGCGGGCCGGGCCAGGGCGGGCCGGACTTCCGCCTCGGCGTCGACCAGACGGGCTGGCTGGAGCGCGAGCTCGGCGAAGCGCGACGGCTCGGCCTGCCGAGCCTCGTCTTCACCCACACCTACCCCGAAGACCTGCGGGGCGAGGGCGAGACGGAGGCCATGAACGGCCTGCTCCGCAGCCATGACGTCGCCCTCGTCGACATGGGCCACACCCACTATAACGAGCTCGCCAACGACGGCCGGACGGTTTTCGCGGCGACGCGCTCGACGGGCCAGATCGAGGAAGGGCCGGTGGGCTACTCGGTGGCGACGCTCGACGGCGGCGTCGTGAGCTGGCGTTTCAAGCCGCTCGACGACGCTTTCCCGTTCGTCGTCGTCACGTCGCCGGCCGATCATCGCCTGATGCGCAGGGCCGACCAGCGCGTGTCCGAGCGCTGCACCGTCCGGGCGCTGGTCTTCGGCGCCGCGGCGCCCGCGGAGGTCGCCTGCCAGGTCGAGGACGGCGCGTGGGTGCCGATGACGCGCCGGCCCGGGCAGCGGACCTGGACGGCGGATCTCGACCTGCCCGCGGACCGGCTCGTGACCATCATGGTCCGGGCCGTCGACGGCCTCGGCCGCCCCGGCCTCCATGCCATCCGGGCCGCCGGGGCGAGCTACGTCCCCCCGGCCCGTGCCGGCCGCGGCAGCGACGCCGATGCCGTCGGCGCCTGGCCGGAGAACGGCATCCCGGGCACGCAGCTCGGCCCCAACCGGAACGGCGTCGCCTCGTCCTGAGGCCGCCCCGACCCGTCCTTCTTCCCCGAGCCGAGGCGTGCACGTGACGCAGATACAGATGTGGACCTGGGGCATTTCCGCCCTGGCCACCGCCGGTGTCATCATCCGGCCCTTCGGCTGGCCCGAAGCGATCTGGGCCGTGGCGGGCGCCCTGATCCTGGTGGTCGCCGGGCTGTTGCCCTGGGGCGACGCCCTGACGGGCGTCGGCAAGGGGACCGACGTCTACCTGTTCCTCACCGGCATGATGCTGCTCTCGGAGATCTCCCGGCAGGAGGGGCTGTTCGACTGGCTCGCCGCGCACGCCACCAAGCGTGCCAAGGGATCGCCGACCCGGCTGTTCCTGCTGATCTACCTCGTCGGCACGGTCGTGACGGTGTTCCTGTCCAACGACGCCGCGGCCGTGGTGCTGACGCCCGCGGTCGCCGCCGCCGTCAAGACCGCGAAGGCCAAGGACCCGCTCCCTTACCTGTTCATCTGCGCCTTCATCGCCAACGCGGCCTCTTTCGTGCTGCCGATCTCGAACCCCGCCAACCTCGTGATCTACGGCTCCCACATGCCGCCGCTGCTGCAGTGGCTGCCGCGCTTCGCCATCCCATCGGTCCTGTCGATCCTCGCCACCTACGCGGTCCTGCGCCTGACCCAGGCGAAGACGCTGAAGTCCGACACGATCGAGAGCGAGGTCGAGGTGCCCGAGCTCGGCCGGACCGGCACGCTCGCCGGGGCCGGCATCGTGCTGACCGCGGTGGCCCTCCTGATCTCGTCGGGTCTCGACATCCAGCTCGGCCTGCCGACGGCCATCTGCGGCGTCGTGACGGCGGCGGTGGTGCTGGTCGTCAAGCGCGCCAGCCCCTGGTCCACCGTCAAGGACATCTCCTGGGCGGTGCTGCCGCTGGTGGCGGGGCTCTTCGTCATGGTCGAGGCCCTCGACAAGACGGGCCTCATCAGGATGATCGGCGACGTGCTGCACCGCACCGCCGAGGCCTCCGCCACTGAAACGGCCTGGGGCGCCGGCCTGCTGGTCGCCTTCGTCTGCAACATCATGAACAACCTGCCGGCCGGTCTCATCGCGGGCAGCTCCGTGCAGGGCGCCCACGTGTCGGACCAGGTCACGAGCGCGATCCTGGTCGGCATCGACATCGGCCCCAACCTGTCGGTGACGGGCTCGCTCGCCACCATCCTGTGGCTCACGGCGCTCAAGCGCGAGAGTCTCAGCGTCAGCGCGGGCCAGTTCCTGAAGCTCGGCGCGCTCGTCATGCCGCCCGCTCTGGTCCTGGCCCTCGCCGGCCTGATCCTGCTGCACTGACCCCGGAGCGACGATCATGACGGCAGTGCTCCTCTACCCCTTCATCATCGTGGCCGGCGTGCTCCAGGCGCTCGGCAATTCCCTGAACGCCCAGCTCCGGTCGCGGCTGGTGAACCCGTGGCTGGCCGCCACGGTGTCGTTCCTGCCCATCGTCTTCGTCTTCGCCACGCTGTTCATCCTGATGCCGACGCCGCTGCCGACGCTGGACACGCTCGGCAAGATGCCGTGGTACGCCCCGCTCGGCGGCGTCGCCGGCGCGGTCGCGGTGTTCGGCGGGCTCGCCCTCGTCGACAAGGTCGGTGCCGGGCCGTTCAACGGCCTCACCATCACGGGCAATATCCTGACCTCGCTGGCGCTCGACGCCTTCGGGCTGTTCGGTCTGCAGGGTTCGGGCTTCAAGCCGCTCCCCTGGCTGGGCGGACTGCTCATGGTGGGCGGCATCGTGCTCATCGCCCGCACCAGCGGCTCGGACAAGGAGGAGAAGGAGGAGGGCGGGACGGCCGGCAAGCTGCTCTACCCGTTCATCCTGGTGGCGGGCTCGCTCCAGGCGATCGGCGTCGTGTGGAACGCCCAGCTGCGCCACGCCCTCGTCAACCCCTGGCTCACCGCCACGGTGTCGTTCCTGCCCGTGGTCTTCGTGTTCGCCGTGATGCTCTTCACCCGGCCGAGCCCCCTGCCCGACCGCGCCGACGTCGCCAAGGTGCGCTGGTGGATGCCGCTCGCCGGCATCGCCGGGGCCGTGGCGGTCCTGGGCGGCCTGCTCTTCGTCGATACCGTGGGAGCCGGCGCCTTCAACGGCCTCCTCATCACCGCCAACCTCTTCACCTCGATCGCCCTCGACCATTTCGGCTGGCTCGACATGAAGCGCGTCAAGGCCGGTCCGGAGCGCCTGGGCGGCGCCGCGCTGATGGCCGTCGGCATCATCCTGATCTCGGTCTTCTGATGCGACGGGCGGCAGTTCGGGGCGGAACCGCCGGTGCCGGCGCGGCGGCCTGAGGCCATCCCGGCCGCCAGACCGGCGGCCGGCGCGTCGAGCGCTTGGCTCTTCAGGCGCGATACCCTGTCGCTCGCCGCCCTGGCCGTCTTCGTGATGGCGGTCTGCGCCGGCGTCTACGGCCTGCAGCCGACCGTGGTCACCGTGGCGGTAGCGCCACGGGACGGGACGGAACCGGCCCTGTTCGAGGCCTTCGCGACCGCGCTGGCGACGACCGGCAAGGACGTTCGGCTCAAGATCCAGCTCTTCGACGATGTCCGCGACAGTGCCGCGGCCCTGCAGGACGGGCGGGTCGACATGGCGGTGGTGAGGCCCGACGTGGCCCTGCCGGGCAACGGCCTGACGCTGGCCGTGCTGCGCGACCAGGCCATGATCGTGGCCTCGCCCGCCGCGGCCGGCATCAAGACCTTCCCGGATCTCGCCGGCAAGCGGCTCGGCATCCTGGCCCGCCACGCCGACGACGTATCGCTGCTGAAGACGCTGCTGGGCTATTACGCCCTGGTCCTGCAGGCGGCGGACGCCGCCGGACCGGTGCCGCGCGACGCGGTGCGCCTCGTCGAGGTCGGCGAGGGCGAGGTGGCGGCCGCCATCAAGGCGCGCCGGATCGACGCCGTCGTCAGCATCATCGCACCCTCGGCGCCCCGGGCCATCGCGCTGGTGGCGGCCGTGCAGTCGACCTCGCGCAGCGGCAAGCTCGCCTTCGCGGCGGTGGAGGACGACGATGCCATCATCGAACGCTTCCCGCTGCTGCAGGCCGTGACGGTGCAGAGCGGCCTCTTCGGCGGGCGCCCCAAGGTGCCCGAGGACGACATCAAGACCATCGGGGCCTCGTACCGCCTGATGGCCCGCGATTCGCTGAATCGCACGGTGGCGGCGAGCGTGACCCAGCACCTCTTCGAGATGCGTTCGGACCTCGCCAGGGCCACGGTGGCGGCCGACTACGTCGCGGCGCCGAGCTACGACACCACGGTGGCGGCGACGAGCGCCCGCCTGCCGAACCACCCCGGCGCCATCGACTATTACGAGCGCGAGCAGCGCGGCTTCATCGACCGCTACGGCGACTTCGCCTACTTCGTGGCGCTGCTGTGCGGCGGTGCGGGCTCGGTCTGGGCCTGGCTGCGCCAGCGGTTGTCGCGGCTGCGGCGTGAGCGGATCGACGAGATCACCGACCGCCTGCTCGAGATCGTGGCCGAGGCCGATGCCGGGTCCGACCCCGCCGCAGCCGCGCTGCTCGACCGGGAGATCGACGGGCTCGCCGCCGACGCGGTGCGGTGCGCCCGCGAACGCGAACTGCCCGACCAGGCCATGACGGCCGTCGCCATCGCGGTCGGCGCGGCGCGGGCCGCGACCTCGGCCAGGATGCTGCCGGCGGTCATACCCCCGCCACCGCTCCGCCGTTCCCACGATGGACCGTTGCGGGTGGAACCGCCCTCCCGCACCCCGACCACCTGAAAGGACGACGTTCCATGGACGGCATCAGCTCCGCCTGGCTCTATCCCATCATCATCGTCGCTGGCGTGCTCCAGGCCTGGGGACCGCCGATGAACGGCGCGCTCCGGCAGTCGCTGGGAAATCCCTGGCTGTCCAGCATCGTGTCGTTCCTGCCTATCATCGCGGTGCTGATGGTGGTCTGGTTCTGCCTGCCGAGGCCCATGCCGACCGCCGAGGGCGTCTCCACCATGCCTTGGTGGGCGCCGCTCGGCGGCCTCGTGGGCGCCTTCGCGGTCATCGCCGGTCTGATGTTCGTCGACAAGGTCGGGGCCGGCGCCTTCGCGGGCCTCACCATTACGGCCAACATCCTCATGTCCCTGGCCATCGACCATTTCGGCCTGTTCGGCGTCGAACAGCATTCGATGAACACGGGCCGATCGATCGGGGCGGCGCTGCTGATCTCGGGGATCGTCCTCATCTCGAAGTTCTGACGCGGCGGGCGCCGTTCGCCGCGCCGGGCCGGAGGGTTCAGCCCGGCGTCTCGACGAAGGTGTAGACGTCGAGCGGCCGGCCGACGCCGCGCAGCGGGAAGGCGCCGAGCAGCTTCAGGGCTGCGGCGCAGCGCGCCCGCTCGACGAAGGCGCCCGAGAACAGCGCCGTGTTGCCCACTTCCTTGGTCAGCGTCTCGAGCCGCGACGCCACGTTGACGGCGGGGCCGATGACGGTGAAGTCGAGCCGGGTGCGCGAACCGATGTTGCCGTACATCACGTCGCCGTAATTCACCCCGACGCCGTAGCCGAGCGCGTCCCGGCCGTCCGCGACGCGCCGCTGGTTCAGCGCCGCCATGGAGCGGCAGATATCGGCGACGGCACCGACGGCACTCGCGGCGTCGTTGGGGAAGATGGCCAGGAGCCCGTCCCCCATGAACTTCAGGATCTCGCCGCCGTGCCGTTCGATCGGGTCCGACAGCGCGTCGAAGTAGTCGTTGAGCAGGGCGATCACGTCGTCGCGCGGCCACAGGTCCGAGATCGTCGTGAAGTCCCTGAGGTCGACGATGACGATCGCGGCCTCGACGGTGAAGCCGCTGCCGCGCTGCGTGGCGCCCGCCAGGATGGCCTCGCCGGCGTGCGGCCCGACATATGTGTCGAGGAGCGTGCGGGCCAAGCGGTTCTTCAGCCGCACGTCGGTGATGCTGGCGAGGACGGGCAAGAGGTCGCGCAGCAGCGCGATCTCGGCCTCCGCGAAGCCCGACGGCCGGTCGGTCGCGAAGGTGATGAAGTGGCGCTTGCCGAGCGTGAACTCGAAGGGCCAGGCGACGTAGTCGGTGATCCCCTCCTGCCGCAGTTCGTCGAACAGGGGATAGGCGTCGTCGGCCGGCGATGTCGCGCCCAGGCGGGCACGGATCTCCGCGGCTCCCGACCGGATGGCGGCCGCGGGGCTGAACCGGAAAGCGTCCGTCTCGCGGGTGTTGTAGTCGGAGGGGCGCAGTTCCGCCTGCTCGAAGCCGCGCCGCCAGATCACGCGAACGCCGAGCCATTGCGGATTGTGGGTCTCGAGAAACATGCCGGCCCGCGCCAGGGCGATCCCGGCCTCTTCCAAGTGGCGGCACAGGGCGACGAAGACGTTGTCGAGGAAACGTTCCTGACGCGTGTCGTTGACCAGCCAATCCAGCACCGCCGTCCGCCGCGCCGGCCAGTGGCCGGTGTCGACGCTCGCGAAATCCTCGTGCGTCATGATGGCGATCTCCCGGATGGACGAGCCCGGCCGGCCGCGTTGTAGCACGATCGCGGGTGCGCCGCACCATGAGCCCGGATGGAGCGATGCCGCATGGCCGCAGCCGCCTCTCCCGCCCCATTGACGCAGCGTTCGTCGCAAGGTGACGCAACCATGAAGGCGCCTGGACCGTACTAGAGCTATCCTTCCATCAAGGAACACACCATGACGTCGATGAAACTGGCCGCCGCGGCCGCGTTGCTGACCCTGCCGCTGGCCTTCGTCTCGCCTCCCGCGAGCGCCGCTTCCGCTCACAACTCGCAGGCCGGCGCCCTGGGCCCGTCCCAGAACCCGAGCGACTCGACCGTGAGCTCCCGCCGCGTCAAGCATGCGGCCAAGCACAAGAAGGCCATGTAGGACCTGCGGCGGACGACGCAGCCCCCGGATGGCAGTGGCGGGTGACCGCCCCTCGCCGCCGCGGGCGAGCGCCGGCCCTATCCGCCGCCGCCGCTGCCGCTCTCGCCAGCGAGACTCCGGACCGTGACGAGCAGCACGGCGGCGGAGTTGTCGCGCGGGGACAGGTCCACCGCCTCGCCGTCCTCCAGCACCAGCGCGTCGCCGGGGTCGAGCGTCCCAGACGCCCCGTCCGCACCGGTCCAAGACAGAGCGCCGTGGCGGCCGATCACCACCATGACGTTCCCCTCGGCGGCGACCCGGGCGCGGTCGCGGATCGGCACCGCCGCGACGCCATGGGCATGGACGCCGCGCCGCGTCATGACGTTGAGGTCGCGCACCGGGCCACCCGACAGGCGACCCAGGCAGGGCGCATCCGCCGGAAACGCGAAGGGCGCCGAGCCGGGCGCCAGGTGGACGGGCGCGCGGCCCGCGATCTCCAGCACCAGCCCATCGCCATCGAGGACCGTTAGGGTCCGGTCGACGCCGGGGAAGGCCGAGAAGGGTCCGTCCACCGCGACGCACGCCATGCTGATCCGCCAGTCGAAGGCGTCGAGACCGGCATCCGGGGGATGGACCAGGATCTCGACCGTCTCGCCCCCGCCGTTCTTCCAGGGCATCGGCCGAGCATCCGCGGCCCGGACGAGACGTGGCGGGCTCACGCGGCCGATCCGCGTGCCACCGCGAGACACTGGCGCAGCACCCCGACCAGCGTCTCGCGCACCGGCGCCGCGACGGCAGGGTCGTAGGGCACCGGCCAATCGGCCTCGGACACGGGACCCTCGGGCTCGCGCAGATAGGCCCGGCAGGCGAGTTCCATCTGGATGGCATGGACGTCCTCGGCCGGCCGGCCGAGGCGCCGCGTGATGAACCCGCCCCGGAAGCGGCCGTTGACCACCGTGCTGCGTCCGGAGGCGCGGCAGAGCTCGGCGATGCTCTGCTCCAGCGCGGCTGCGCAGCTCGTGCCGCCGTTGGTGCCGATGTTGAAGGCCGGCAACCGTCCCGCGAAGAGCCGCGGGATCACGGAGCGGATCGAGTGGCAGTCGTAGACGACGACGCGCCCGTGCGCGGCCTTGAGGCGGGCCACTTCGGCATCGAGCGCCGCGTGATAGGGATCGAACCAGAGCGCCCGCCGTGTCGCGACCTCGTCGGCCGCGAGCTCCTGCCCGGGCCGGTAGAGCGGCTCGCCGTCGAAGGTCGTGGTGGGGCAGAGCTCGGTCGTGGCCTGGCCCGGATAGAGCGACACGCCGGACGGATCGCGGTTCACGTCGATCGCGGTGCGCGACACCGCCGTGCGCACCACCGTGGCGTCGAGGTCGCCGGCGAACCCATAGAGCTGGTCGATCCACCAATCGGCGTCCTTGCGGGCGAGCCAGGGCGAGACGAGGCGGTTCTCGATCGCGGGCGGCAGGTCGGTGCCGGTGTGGGGCAGGCTGACCAGGAGCGGCGCCGCGCCGCGCCGGATCTCAAGCCAATCGGTCGATGTCACGTGGGGTCGCTCCGGGTCTCGGGCGCCGGGCCGCCGCGGGCGTGCCGGCGCCGCCATTCTGGCACGGGACGATGCCCCGCCGCCTGCGCTTTCTGCCGGCCCGCACGCTCGGTCGAGCCGCCGCGCCCGGCGAAGACCGCCATTGATCCGGCGTGTTCGACATGGAATCGAACCGGCTCGGCTCCCGGGCCGCCGGCCGGCTCGGGAGGGATCGGCCGGAGAACGGCCCCAACGGGAGGCATGCCATGAGGATCACCGCCGTCGAGACGCTGCGGACGGCCGAGTTCGCCAACGTCCTCTGGGTGCGGATCCATACCGATGCCGGTGTGGTGGGCCTGGGCGAGACCTTCTACGGGGCGGGCGCCGTCGAGAGCCACATCCACGACACGCTGGCGGGCCGGCTGCTCGGCCGCAACCCGCTGCACATCGAGGCGCTGAACCGCGAGATGCTGAACCTGCCCATGGCGCAGGCCAGCACCGGGGTCGAGAGCCGCGCCGCCTCGGCCATCGACATCGCGCTGTGGGACACGCTGGGCAAGGTCTGCGGCCAGCCGGTCCACCAGATGCTGGGCGGCCTGTGCCGGCCGAGGCAGCGCATCTACAACACCTGCGCGGGCTACGGCTACGTGCGCTCGAACGACATCAAGCCGGTATCGAACTGGAACCGCGATTCCGCCGCGGCCGGCCCCTACGAGGACCTCGCCGGCTTCATGAGCCGTGCCGACGCCGTGGCGGAGAGCCTGCTCGACTCCGGCATCACGGCCATGAAGATCTGGCCCTTCGACCCCGCGGCGATCCGCAACGACGGCATGGCGATCACCAAGGACGAGCTGAAGGTCGCGCTCGACCCCTTCGAGAAGATCCGCAGGGCCGTCGGCGACCGGATGGAGATCATGGTCGAGTTCCACGCCTTGTGGAACCTGCCCATGGCGAAGAAGCTCGCCCGCTGGCTCGAACCCTACGAGCCGACCTGGTACGAGGACCCGATCCGCATGACCTCGCCCCAGGCGCTGGCCGAGCTCGCGGGCTCGACCGACGTGTGGATCTGCGCCAGCGAGACGCTGGGCTCGCGTTTCCCCTACAAGGACATGCTCGACCGCGACGCCATCCACGTCGTGATGGCGGACCTGTGCTGGACCGGCGGCCTGACGGAAGGGCGCAAGATCGCCGCCCTGGCCGACACCTACCACCGGCCCTTCGCGCCGCACGACTGCATCGGCCCCGTGGGTTTCATCGCCGGCATCCACATGGCGTTCAGCCAGCCCAACACGCTGATCCAGGAGAGCGTGCGGGCCTTCTACACCGGCTGGTACCGCGAGCTCGTGACCGTGATGCCGGTGATCGAGGACGGTGCCGTGCTGCCCATGGAAGGCCCCGGGCTCGGCACGGAGCTGCTGCCGGCGGTCTTCGAGCGCTCCGACCTCACCGTCCGCCGCTCGGTGGCCTGAGCGCGGGGGTGGCGTCAGGCCGCCGCGACGGCGCGCGGCTGCCACTCGTCGCCCCACACCTGCACGACGTGGCCGGGCGAGACATCGCGGTAGCGGCGCACCGGAGGCTCATAATCGAGCGGCCGGATCGGGTTGCGGATCTCGTCGGCCGAGACCGCATGCCGCGTGCCGCGCCGGGCCGGGTCCGGCACCGGCACGGCGGCGATGAGGCGGCGCGTATAGGGGTGCTGCGGGTTCCCGAAGATGGCGGCGCGCGGGCCCATTTCGACGATCTCGCCGAGATACATCACGGCCACGCGGTGGCTCACCCGCTCCACCACCGCCATGTCGTGCGAGATGAACAGGAAGGCCAGGCCGAAACCGGCCTGCAGCTCCAGCATCAGGTTGACCACCTGGGCCTTCACCGACACGTCGAGGGCGGAGACGCTCTCGTCCGCCACGATCAGCCGGGGCCGCACCGCCAAGGCCCGGGCGATGCAGATCCGCTGGCGCTGGCCGCCCGAGAACTCGTGCGGGAAGCGGGACGCCATGTCGGGCGTGAGGCCGACGCGGCGCAGCAGGTCGGCCGTGCGCTCGCGCGCCTCGGCCCGGTTGGCGAGGCGGTTGAGGAGGATCGGCTCGGCGATGGCCGCCCCCACGCTCATGCGCGGATCGAGCGAGGCGAAGGGATCCTGGAAGATCATCTGCATGCGCTTGCGCCGCTCCCGCAGGGCCGCGGGGCCGAGCTTCAGAACGTCCTCGCCGTCGAGCAGCACGGTCCCGGCCAGGGGCTCGATGAGGCGCAGCACCGAGCGGCCGGTGGTGGACTTGCCGCAGCCCGATTCGCCGACGAGCGCCAGCGTCTCCCCCTCGCCCAGGGTGAACGAGACGCCCTCGACGGCATGGACGCGGCCGCGCACCTTGCCGAACAGGCCGCCCCGGATGTCGAAGCGCGTCGTGAGGCCGCCCACCTCCAGCACGGGCCTCGTCCCGGGCGTGACGGTGTCGGGCAGGGCCGGCGGCACAGCGACCGCGCCGGTCTCGGCCGACACGATGGGGAAGCGCAGCGGGCGCGCCTCGGTCGCCATGGAGCCGAGCTTGGGCACGGAGGACAGGAGCGCGCGCGTATAGGGATGGCGGGCGCCGCGGAAGATCTCCGCCGTGTCGCCGGTCTCGACCGCCCGGCCGTGGCGCATCACCACGGTGCGGTCGGCGATCTCCGCCACGACGCCCATGTCGTGCGTGATGAACAGCACCGCCATGCCCTCCTGGTCCTGGAGCTCCTTGAGGAGGTCGAGGATCTGGGCCTGGACGGTCACGTCGAGCGCGGTCGTGGGCTCGTCGGCGATGAGGAGCTTGGGGCGGCACGCCAGCGCCATGGCGATGACGACGCGCTGGCGCATGCCACCCGAGAAGCGGTGCGGATGCTCGTGCAGGCGCGAGCGCGCCGCCGGGATGCGGACACGGTCGAGCAGCCGCACGGCCTCGGCCTCGGCGGCGTCGCGCGCCAGGCCGCGATGCAGCATCAGCCCTTCGGCGATCTGGAAGCCGATGGTCAGCACCGGGTTGAGGCTGGTCATCGGCTCCTGGAACACCATCGCGATGGCGTCCCCGCGCACCTTGCGCATCGCAGGCTCGGGCAGCGCCAGGAGGTCGGCGCCGTCGAACAGCACCCGGCCGCCGATGCGGCTCGCGTCGCGCGGGGTGAGCCGCATGATCGACAGCGCGCTGACGCTCTTGCCGGACCCCGATTCGCCCACGAGCGCCACGGTCTCGCGCGCCGCGACCGTGAAGGAGACGCCGTGCACCACCTCGCGCCACGCGCCCTCGCTCCGGAACGCGGTGGACAGGTCCTGGACGTCGAGCAGGGGAGCGGACATGCGGGTTCGCCTCACAGGACGCGGCGCGCGTCGAGCGCGTCGCGCAGCCCGTCGCCGATGAAGTTGATCGACAGGACCGTGAGGAAGATCGCCGCCCCCGGGAAGAGCGCCCAGTGGGGGGCGACGTCGAGGTGGTCCTTGGCGTCGAACAGGATGCGGCCCCAGGTCGGGATGTCGGGCGGGAAGCCGAGGCCGAGGAACGACAGGGTCGATTCGGCGATGATGGCGGACGACACCTCGATGGTGCCGGCCACGATGACGGGCCCGAGCGCGTTGGGCAGGATGTGGCGCAGCACCAGGTGGAGCGTCGTGGCGCCCTGCGAGCGCGCCGCCTCGACGAATTCCTTCTCGCGCAGGGACAGGAACTGCGCCCGCACCAGCCGCGCCACCGGCATCCAGCCGAGCCCGCCGATGACGAGGACGATCATCACGAAGACGCCGCCCTCGACGCCGAAGATGCGCTTCAGCGTGTCGCGGAAGAGGTAGATCAGCAGGAGCAGCAGCGGCAGCTGCGGCAGCGCCAGGAACAGGTCCGTCACCCACATCAGCACCGGCCCGAGGACACCGCGCGAGACGCCGGCGAGGCTGCCGACCGTGACGCCGATGACGGTGGCCACCAGCATGGCGGCGAGGCCCACGGCGAGCGAGATGCGGCCGCCGGAGATCATGCGGGCGAGGAGGTCCTGCCCGAGGTCGTCGGTTCCGAAGGGATGGGCGGCGGTGGGTCCCTGCAGCATGGCCGAGAAGTCGATGTCGTCGATGGCGGTCGGCCACAGCAGCGGCCCGAACAGCACCGCGAGGACGAGCAGCGACAGCATGCCGACGCTGACCAGGGCCAGGCGGTGCCGGCCGAACCGGTACCAGACCTCGCCCGGCCCCGAACGGCGGCGGGCGGGTGGCGGCTCCGCCCCGGCCAGCGCCGGCGCGGCGGCACCGAGCGCGGCGGGCCGGGGATCGAGGCCCGCGGCGGCGTCCCGGGGCGAAGCGACGTCAGCCGAAGGAGATGCGGGGGTCGAGCCAGCCATAGAGCAGGTCCGCGATGAGGTTGAACAGGACGACCAGGCAGGCGAAGACGAAGGTGACCGCCATGATGACGGGCGTGTCGTTGCTGAGCATCGCGTTGATGAGCAGCGCCCCGATGCCCGGCACGCGGAAGATCTGCTCGGTCACGATGGCGCCGCCGAACACGGCCGGCATCTGCAGCGCCACCAGCGTCACGACCGGGATCAGGCCGTTGCGGGCGATGTGGCGCAGCGTCACGACGCGGTCCGACAGGCCCTTGGCGCGCGCCGTCGTCACGTAGTCGAGCCGGGCGACGTCGAGCACGGCGGACCGGACGTAGCGCGTGTAGGAGGCGGCCTGGAAGAAGCCCAGGACACAGACCGGCATGATCGCCTGGCGCACGTGCTCCCAGTACCACTGGAGGCCGCTCGCCTGGATGTCGGCGTCGTAGACGAAGGGCAGCCAGTGCAGGTCGATCGAGAAGATCAGGATGAACAGGATGCCGGTGAAGAAGGTCGGCAGCGAGAAACCCGCGAAGGCCAGCGTGTTGGCGACCTTGTCGAACAGCGAATAGGGCCGCACCGCGGCCGCGATGCCGACCGGCACGGCGACCAGCAGGGCCAGGACCTGCGACGAGCCGACGACGAAGAGCGTCGTGGGCACGCGGTCGAGGATGAGGCGGGCCACGTCGGTCCGGCTCTGGAACGAGAAGCCCCAGTCGCCCCGCGCCATGGCGGCGAGCCAGTGGAGGTAGCGGAACATCACCGGGTCATCGAGACCGAACTTGGCCCGCAGCGACAGGCGGACCTCGGGCGGGATGCTCGGGTTGGTGGCGAGGTCGCTGAACGGGTCGCCCGGAGCCAGCGCCAGCACGGTGAACAGGATGAGGCTGATCCCGAGCAGGCTCGGGACCGCGACGAGGAGACGGCGGGCGAGATAGGCCCCCACGGCTAGGCGTCCCGGCCGGCCGGCGGACGGCTCACGCGTCCTTCCACCAATCGGAGATGGCCCACATGTCGTTGTCCCAGCCGCTGCGGACGGCGTGCAATCCGTTGACGGTCCCAGCGACGGAGCCGCGCTGGATGATGGGCAGGACGTTGTCGGCCACCACGATGTCGTTCATGCGGATGAACATGGCGGCGCGCTTCACCGGGTCGAGCTCCACCTTGGCGTTGTTGAAGAGATCGTCGAACTCCTGGCTGTGCCAGCGGGAATAGTTCTGCCCGGACCACTTGTTGGCCTTCTGGGCGATCTGCCAGGAGGCGTATTGCTGCATCCAGTCGGCGGGATCGGGCGTCGTCGACTGGAAGGCGTATTCTTCCATGTCGGCGTAGAAGTGAGCGTCCGTATCGGTGTTGCCGACATCGCCGGAGAAGAACACCGCGGCCGGAACGCCCTTCAGCTCGATTTCGATACCGGCCTTGGCGGCGGCCTGCTTGATGATGGCCTGGGTCTTCTGGCGCGGGCCGTTGATGGAGGTCTGGTACAGGAAGTGCATCCGATAGCCGTCCTTGGCGCGGATGCCGTCGGCGCCCTTCGCCCAGCCGGCGTCGTCGAGCAGCTTGTTGGCCGCGGCGATGTCGAACGCGAAACGGGTGTTGCTGGACGCGTAGCGCGGCGGCCCGTTGACCACGTTCGCGGTGGGCTTGCCGGTCCGGCCGTAGATGTAGCCGGCGATCGACTTGCGGTCGATCAGGAGGTTCATGGCCTGGCGCACCGCCGGGTCCGAGAAGGCGGGGTGCTTGGTGGCGAGCGAGGACTTCTCGCCGTCGATCTCCTTGTTGGGGTCGGTGGCGTTGAGGAACAGGAACTCGTTGTAGTTGCCGAAGACGGTGTTGATACGGCCCTTGCCGCCGTCCTCGAGGCGTTTCAGCACCTCGTCCTCGACCTGCAGGTTCCAGCCGAAGTCGTAGTCGCCGGTCTGCAGGACCGCGCGGGCCGCCGACACGGCGTCGCCGCCCCCCTTCAGTTCCAGCACGTCGAAGAACGGGCGGTTCGGCAGGTGGTAGTCGGCGAAGCGCTCGCCCCGCACCATGTCGCCGGGGCGGAACTCCACGCATTTGAAGGGGCCCGTGCCGACCGGCATGAGGTTGGCGGGCGCCTCGCGCGACTTCGCCCCCGTGTAGCTGCCGTAGACGTGCCGGGGCAGGATCATGCCGTTGCGGCCCACGAAGGCGTCGGCCCAGAACGGCGTCGGGCCGGCGAAGTCGACCCTCACCGTGAGGTCATCGAGCTTCGCGACCGTGATGTCGCGGTAGGTCGCGATGGTGACGCAGGCGGCGGCCGGATCCCTCACGAACTCCCAGGTGAAGACGAGGTCGTCGGCCGTCAGCGGCGTGCCGTCGTGCCACTTCACGCCGGGCTTGATCCTCCAGGTCACGGACTTGCCGTCCGCGCCGAGCAGGCCGTTCTGCGCCGAGGGGATCTCGGTGGCGAGCACCGGAACGAGGTTGCCGTCGTTGTCCCAGGCCGCGAGCGGCTCGTAGAAGATGCGGGCGCCCTCGACGTCCTTGGTGCCGGTCGAGAAATGGCCGTTGAGGACCGTCGGCCCCTGCCAGAACAGCAGCTTCAATGGGCCGCCGCCGCCCGCCTTGGTGGGCTTGTAGGCGTCGCGGAAGTCGGCGGCGCGCGCGATGCCGCCCTCCGCCAGCATCACGCCGGCCAATGGCGCCGACAACCCCACAGCCACCATCCGCTGGACGAAGCCGCGGCGGGACAGGCGCCCGTCCTTCACGTCCGCAACGAGGGCGCGCAGATCCTGCTCATCCATGGGGTAACTCCAGCCGCTCGCACCGCCGACGAGCATAGTCCCGGCCGCCACGGCAGCAAATCCCGCGCCAACCGGCGCCGGACGGGCCGGGCTTCGAGGCCGCCGAAGCCCCGCGCGGTGCCGGGTCGGAGCGGATCCGCCGCGGGCGAAGCGCTCTGGACACGGCACGGGGCTGCGGCTCCTATGCGGCACCCGATGAGGAGCTTCGACGGACGATGGACAACCGCAACGACCTTTGGCGCCACGTCGACCTCCACGGCGCGCGGCTCGTGGCCCTGTCGGACCGGGTGTGGGGCATGCCGGAGGTCTGCTACACGGAGGCGCGGTCCTGCGCCGAACACACCGCCGAACTGCGCCACCAGGGCTTCCGCGTCACGGAGGGTCTGGCCGGCATCCCCACGGCGGTCATGGGCGAGGCCGGCGAGGGCGGGCCGGTGATCGCCTTCCTGGGCGAATACGATGCCCTGCCGGGGCTGAGCCAGGAGGCCGGCATCGCCGAGGCCCGGCCCGTGCAGGCGGGCGGCCACGGCCACGGCTGCGGCCACAACCTCCTCGGCTCGGCGGCGCTGCTGGCCGCCACCGCCACCAAGGACTGGCTCGCCGCCAACGGCCTGCCGGGCCGGGTGCGCTACTACGGCTGCCCCGCCGAGGAGGGCGGTGCCGCCAAGGCCTTCATGGTGCGGGCGGGCGCCTTCGCGGACGCCGATGCCGCCATCACCTGGCACCCGTCGAGCTTCTGGGAGGTGACGCCGCCGGTGGCGCTCGCCAACACGCGCGCCGACTTCGTCTTCACGGGCCGCGCCGCCCATGCCGCCGCGGCGCCCCACCTCGGCCGCTCGGCGCTCGATGCCGTCGAGCTCATGAACGTCGGCGTCAACTACATGCGCGAGCACATGCCGAGCGACGCGCGCGTCCACTACGCCTATCTCGATGCGGGCGGCATCGCCCCCAACGTCGTGCAGGCCCATGCCCGCGTGCGCTATTCCATCCGGGCGCGCGACCTGCCCGGCATGCTCGACCTCGTCGCGCGCGTGAAGAAGGTCGCCGAAGGCGCCGCCCTGATGACCGAGACGGCGCTCGAGGTCCGCATCGTCAGCGCGGTGTCGAACCTCGTCGGCAACACGCCCCTCGAGCGGACGCTGCACGGCGTCATGGAGGACCTCGGCCCGCCGCATTTCGACGACGACGACCGGGCCTTCGCGCGCCGGATCCGCGCGACCTTCGGCGAGGGCGAGATCGCGGCGGCCTATGCGGCGATCGGCCTCGCCCCGACCGAGGCGCCGCTCGCCGACTTCCTCGTGCCGTTCGACGCCCCGCGCTCCCCCGCGATCGGCTCGACGGACGTCGGCGACGTGAGCTGGGTGGTGCCGACCGTCCAGGCCCATGCCCCGACGGTCGCGATCGGCACGCCGTTCCACACCTGGCAGGTCGTGGCCCAGGGCAAGGCGCCGGCCGCCCACAAGGCCATGGTCCAGGTGGCCAAGGCCATGGCGGGCACCGGCGCGGCGCTCCTGACCGACCCCGCCCTCCTGGCCGCCGCCAAGGCCGACCTCGCGGCCCGCGTCGGCCGGGAGGGCTACCGCTCGCCGCTGCCGCCCGAGGTCGAGCCGCCCCTCGGCATGTCGGTGGCCTGAGCCGTGGCGGACCGCGGCGAAGCCGTCGCGGCGGCACTCGCCGCCTATGACGACGGCACCTTCCTCGCCCTCCTGCGCCGCCGCGTCGCCATGCCGACCGTCAGCCAGGGCGAGGCGGACCTCGGCGCCCTGCGCGCCTACCTCGCCGACGAGCTCGCACCGAGCCTCGCCGACCTCGGCTTCACCTCCGCCATCCACCCCAACACGCGCGACGGCTTCGGGCCCTTCCTGGTGGCGGAGCGCCACGAAGGCGCGGATCTGCCCACCGTGCTGATCTACGGCCATGGCGACACCGTGCCGGGCCAGGACGCAGCCTGGCGCGCCGGCCTCGTCCCCCTGGCCGTGACGGTCGAGGGCGACCGGATCTACGGGCGCGGCACGGCCGACAACAAGGGCCAGCACACGATCGGCCTCCTCGCCCTCGCCTGCGTGGCGCGGGCGCGCGGCGGCCGGCTCGGGTTCAACGCCAAGGTCCTGATCGAGATGGGCGAGGAAGCGGGCTCGCCGGGCCTCGACGCCTTCTGCGCGGCGCAGGCGGCGGACCTCGCCGCCGACGTCCTCATCGCGTCCGACGGCCCGAGGCTCGCCGCCGACCGGCCGACGCTGTTCCTCGGCTCGCGCGGCGCCTTCAACATCGACCTTTCGGTCGACCTGCGCGACCGCGCCCACCATTCGGGCAACTGGGGCGGGCTGCTGCGCAACCCCGGCACGGTGCTGGCGGCCGCCATCGCCTCGATGGTCGACGCGCGGGGCCGGATCCTCGTCGCGGACCTGCGGCCGCCGCCGATCCCGGCGAGCGTGCGCGCCGCCCTGCAGGACCTCGCCGTCGGCGGCGGACCGGACGACCCCGCCATCGATGCCGGCTGGGGCGAGCCCGGCCTCACCGCGCCCGAGCGGGTGTTCGGCTGGAACAGCCTCGAGGTCCTGGCCTGTCTGGCCGGCACGCCGGACGCGCCGCAGAACGCCATTCCCGCCCGGGCGACGGCGACGCTGCAACTGCGCTTCGTGGTCGGCACGGACTGGCGCGGCGTGGTCCCGGCGTTGCGGCGCCACCTCGACGGGCTGGGCCTCGCCATGGTGACGGTGCGGCCCGCCCGCGGCGAGGTGCTGGGGGCGACGCGGCTCGACCCCGACGACCCCTGGGTGGCCTGGGCGCTCGGCTCGATGACGGAGACCACCGGCCGGGCGCCGGCACTGCTGCCGAACCTCGGCGGCTCCCTGCCCAACGACGTCTTCGCCGACACGCTCGGCCTGCCGACGCTGTGGGTGCCCCACTCCCACGGCGCCTGCAACCAGCACGCCCCGAACGAACACCTGCTCGGCTCCATCGCCCGCGAAGGCCTCGCCGTGATGGCGGGCCTGTTCTGGGACCTCGGCCGGGACGGCGTTGCCGTGCGGGCGCGGCGCGGCACGCCGCACGGCTGACGCGGCCGCCTCAGGCCGTCGTGCCGCGCCGCGGCAGGAGCTGCTCGGCCAGCGTCGCCCAGTAACTCGCGCCCGTGGTCAGCACGGCATCGTTGAAGTCATAGGCGGGGTGATGGACCTGGGGATTGTCGCCCTCGCGCGCCGCCCCGAGCATGATGTAGTTGCCGGCCTTGGCGTCGAGCATGAAGGAGAAGTCCTCGCCGCCCATCGTCGGGTGCTCCATCGGCACCACCTTGTCGCGGCCCGCCACGGCTTCTGCGGCACGGCGCGCCAGGGCCGTGGATTCGGCCTCGTTGATCAGCACCGGATAGGTGCGCAGGAAGCCGGCCTCGGCCTCGGCGCCATAGGCCGCCGCGGTGGAGCGCACGATGCGCCCGAACGCGTCTTCGAGGAGGTCGCCGATGTCGGGCGAGAACCAGCGCGCCGTGCCCCGCATCGTCACTTCGGACGGGATCACGTTGAAGGCGTTGCCGCCCTTGATCTCGCCGATCGTCACGACGGCGCTCTCGGTCGGGCGGACGTTGCGGGCCACGACCGACTGGAGGGCCGACACGATGGCGCCCGACACCACGATGGGGTCGACGCCGTTGTGGGGCTGCGCTCCGTGGGCGCCCACGCCCCGCACCGTGATGGACAGGTTCGCCACGGCCGCCATGGTGGGGCCGACGCGCCAGTTGAAGGTGCCGGGCGGCTCGCTCGGCCAATTGTGCAGCCCGAAGATCCGGTCCATCGGGCAGCGCTCGAACAGCCCCTCCTTCACCATCACCTCGCCGCCCCCGCCCTGCTCCTCGGCGGGCTGGAACACGACATAGACGGTGCCGGCGAAATTGCGCGTCTCGGCGAGGTAGCGCGCGGCGCCGAGCAGCATGGCGGTGTGGCCGTCGTGCCCGCAGGCATGCATGACGCCGGGGGTCTGCGACGCGTAGGGCAGGCCCGTCGCCTCGTGAATCGGCAGCGCGTCGATGTCGGCCCGGAGCCCGATGGCGTCGGGGCCCGGTTCGCTGCCCCGGATCACCCCGACGACGCCCGTGCCGGCGAGGCCGGTGATCACCGCGTCGACCCCGAAGGCCCGGAGCTTCTCCTGGATGACGGCGCTGGTGCGGTGCTCGGCGAAGGCGAGTTCCGGGTGGAGATGGAAATCGTGGCGCCACGCCGTCATGTCGGCTTCGAAAGCGGCGATACGGTTCAGGATGGGCATGAGGACGGATTCCGGTGAGCGGGCACCCACGGCTGGGCCGCGGCCCGCCATGATGGCATGCAATCTCGCAAGGTCGATGCCATGTCTCCGAGGAGCCTGCGGGAGCGCTTTCGCCTCAGCTGCGTCGCTCCACTCTCGACCCGAGCGGATTCATCGGGCCGGAATCGCCGGTGGCGTTTCCCCCCGGTCCGAACCTGCTCTAGGGAAGACCGTCCCCACACCGAAGGAGCCGCCCCATGACCGACCTCTGCGCCATGACGGCCTGCGAGCTCACGGCCGCGATCGCGGCGAAGACCGTCTCGCCCGTCGAGGTGCTGGACGCCTGCCTGGCCCGGATCGCGGCCGTGAACCCGGCCGTCAACGCCGTCGTGGCGCTCGACGCCGACCGCGCCCGCGCGGCGGCCCGTGCGGCGGAGGCCGCGGTGATGCGCGGCGACGCGATCGGCGCGCTGCACGGGCTGCCGGTGGGCATCAAGGACACGCAGGACACGGCCGGCCTCGTCACGACCTATGGCAGCCCGCTCTTCGCCGACCATGTCCCGGCGTCCGACGACGCCTGCGTGGCGCGCCTGCGCGCCGCGGGCGCGATCGTGATCGGCAAGACCAACACGCCCGAGTTCGCGGCCGGCGCCAACACCCGCAACACCGTCTACGGTGCCACCGGCAACGCCTTCGACCCGTCGCGCTCGGCGGCGGGCTCGTCCGGCGGCTCGGCGGTGGCGCTGGCCTGCGGCATGGTCCCGCTCGCGTCGGGGTCGGATACGGGGGGCAGTTTGCGCAACCCCGCCGCCTATGGGGGCATCGTCGGCCTGCGCCCCTCGCCCGGCCTCGTCGCCAGCGAGACGCGCGGCCTCGGCTGGTCGGCGCTGCCGACCGACGGTCCCATGGGCCGCACCGTCGCCGACGCCGCCCTGATGCTGCAGGCCCTGGCGAGCGACGACGGGGCCGATCCGCTCGCCTACACGCTGCCCGGCGAAGCACCGCGCGCCCGGCCGGGGCGCTTCTTCCCGCCCCGGCCGGCGGCGCTGGCGCGGCTGCGCGTGGCCGCCACCGAGGACTTCGGCTTCGCCCCGACGGAGGCGCATGTGCGGCGCGTCTTCCGCGCCCGGCTCGCCGCGCTGGCGCCGCTCGTCGGCACGCTCGACGAGGCGGCACCCGATTGCTCGGGGGCCGACGACGCCTTCGCGGTGCTGCGTGCCTCCCATTTCCTGGCCCAGCACGGCGCCACCTACCGGGAGCGGCCCGCCATGCTGGGCGCCAACGTCCGCGCCAACGTCGAGGAGGGCTTGGGCTACGACCTCGCGGACTACAGCCGCGCCGCCGCCGCGCAGACGCGGATCTACCGATCCTACCAGGACCTGTTCCGCCGCTACGACGTGCTGGTGAGCCCCGCCGTGACGCTGAGCCCCCGCCCCTGGGCCGAGATGGCGCCGACCGCGATCGACGGCGTGCCGACCCGCTCCTACTACCACTGGCTCGCGCTAGCCTATGCGGTGACGTTGGCCGGGCACCCGGCCCTCAGCCTGCCGGTGGGGCGCGACGAGGCGGGCCTGCCCTTCGGCCTGCAGATCGTCGGGCCGCGCGGGGGCGACGCGCTGGTGCTGGGCGTCGCGGCGGCGCTCGAAGCGGCGCTGGCGAACGACCCCGTCCTCGGCCGTCCCGTGCCGGACCTGTCGCGTCTCGCGGCGGCACGGCCGATCGCCGAGGCGCCGGGCTTCCGCGACCCCGCCTGAGGCGGGTCGTCAGGCGGCGGGGCGGCTGGCGACCCGGGCGAGGCCGAGCTGGTCCTCGCCCACCACGCGGTCCCGCCCGCCGTGCTTGGCGGCGTAGAGGCAGCGGTCGGCCCGCAGGAGGAGGTCGGTCACCTCGTCCCCGGCCGGAGCCTCCGCCGCCAGGGCGGCGATGCCGATACTCACCGTGGTGCGGATAGGCCCCTGCGGGCCCTCGAGCATCACATGGGCGAAGAGCCCGCGGAGTTCGTCCGCCACCCTGGCGGCCCGGCCGGGGTCGGCATCGGGCAGGACGGCGGCGAACTCCTCGCCCCCGACGCGGCACACGAGGCTGGTCGGCGGCAGGTAATCGTGGGCGAGCCGGGCGAAGGCGACGAGCAGCCGGTCGCCGGCGGGATGGCCGTGCAGGTCGTTGATGGCCTTGAACCCGTCGAGGTCCATGAGCAGCAGCGCGGCCGGCCGGCCGGCGCGGCGGCAGGCGCCCACGAGGGCGGCCCCCGAGCGCAGGAGCGCGCGGCGGTTGCCGATCCCCGTCAGCGTATCCTCGAGCGCCTCCCTGCGATGCTGGCGGCCCGCCTGTTCGCGGTTCATGGTCACGGCGGCGAAGCCCACCAGCACCGCCATCAGCACGGTCTCCAGTCCCAGCAGCGCACCCCAGAGCTGGGCGATATCGGCGTCCCAGGCGCCGAAGCCGAAGGTGGGGCCGAGCATGGCCCGCAGCCCGAAGAAGGCGGCATGCGCGGCGAAGACCCACGCGGCCCAGCGCTGCGCCCGCAGGCCTTCGCCGGCCGTGCCATCGCCGCCCCGCCGATGCTCCAGAGCGGTCGCGGCGCTGTAGGCCGCCACGATGGTCGAGGTCAGCCCGATCCGCCAGCCCTGCGACAGATCGAACAGCGTCACGGCGACGAGCCACAGGAGCGCGCCCGCCACGACGGGCTCGAAGGGAGCGCGACGGCGGTTGAAGTGCCGCGCCGCGGCCCACAGGCAGCCGTAGGACAGCATCAGCGCCCCATTGCCGAACACCCGCAGGGGGGCGTGGATGTCCCTGGGCGTCGCGAGCAGCATGGCGAGGCCCAGGCCGAGGCACAGGAAGCCCACACCCGACCACCGGAGCAGGTTGCAGGCCCCCTCGCCGCGCGACGCGTTCAGCATCAGCCCGCCGAGCACGACGAGGACCAGCACCGACAGCGTGAGCAACGTGACAGGATCGAAAGCCATCGCGGACGGGTCCGGAGCGCAACCTTGCGTGAAACCTGGAGGGTACCGGCGCAAGGTTAAGGAGCTCTGCGCCCGTCCGCGCAGAGGGCCGGGCGGAGGGGGGCGCCGGCCCCTCCTACTGGGCGACGAGGTCGGCCTGGAGGGCGCCGGCCGATTTGATGGCCTGCAGGATCGCGATGATGCCGGAGGGCTTCAGCCCGATCTGGTTCAACCCGTTGACCAGGGTCTTCAAGGTGGTGCCGTGCAGGATCTCGAGCGTTCCCTTGGGCTCGCTCGACGAGATCGCGGTCGAGGGGACCACCTGGGTCTTGCCGTTCGACAGCGGCGCGGGCTGGGAGACCTGGGGCGTCTCGGTGATCCGCACCGTGAGGCTGCCGTGGGTCACCGCCACGGTCGAGATCTGCACGTCCTCGCCGATCACCACGGTGCCGGTCCGTTCGTCGATGACGACGCGGGCCGGGACGTCGGGCTCGACGGTGAGGTCGCCGATCTCGGACATGAACCGCGTCGCGCCGACGCCCGGGGGGCACAGCAGGGTGACGCGGCGCAGGTCCTCCTCATGCGCCGCATGGGTGTGAAACCGCTGGCGCGCATAGGCGTTCACGGCGTCGGCGACCCGCACCGCGGTCTTGAAATCGGGGTTCTTGAGCTCCAGCACCAAGGCGCCGCCCGGGCCGAAGCTGCCCGGTGCCTCGCGTTCCACCACCGCGCCGTTGGCGATGCGGCCCGCCGTCGGCACGCCCTGGCTGTAGCTCTCGGCGGCGCCCTGCGCCGACGAGCCGGAGACCGAGACGGCCCCCTGGGCCACCGCGTGGGTCTGGCCGTCGCCGCCGATCAGCGGCGTCATCACCAGCGTGCCGCCGAGCAGCGAGGTGGCGTCGCCGAGCGACGACACGGTGACGTCGAGCGGCTGGCCCCGGCCCGCGAGGGGCGGCAGCTGCGCCGTGACGATCACGGCCGCGACGTTGCGGTTGCGCAGGGACATGTTGCGCACGTTGACGCCCATCCGGTCGAGCATCGACTGCACGGCCTGTTCGGTGAAGGGGGCGTTGCGCATCGTGTCGCCGCTGCCGAGCAGGCCGACCACGAGCCCGTAGCCGACGAGCTGGTTGTCGCGCATGCCCCCGAGCGTCGTGATGTCCTTGATGCGGACGGAGGCCTGCGCCGGCAGGGCGGCGCCCGCCAGGGCCGCCGCGGCGAGCAGCGCGAGGACGAGCCGGGTCGGGCGGGTCATCAGCCGGCTCCTCCCGCCGCCACGTGGATGGCGCCGTCCCCCCCGATGGTCCCCGACACGGTCAGGCCGCTCTCGAGGTTGCGCACCGGGATGACGTCCCCGACGGAACCCGACTGCAGCGCCGAGCCGTAGGTCGAGATGGTGAGGCCGCCCTCGGCATAGACGATGCGCACCATGGCGTTGAGCGACACGACCTTGGGCTCGCCGATGGCGTTCTTGGGGATCGGCAGGCGCGGCAGCAGGGTGCGGCGCGAGGTCTTGTTGACGAGGGCGTTGCGGTCGAGGACCGCGGCCGCCTGGCCGGCGAAGTTGTCCGGCATCTCGACCTCGGACAGCATGCCGTCGCGGATGACGTCCCCGGGGTAGATCACCACGGCGGGAACGGGCACGAACTGGCTGGCGGCGGCCGGCAGCACCGGGATGCAGAACAGCGCCGCGGCGAGGCGGGCCGGGCGGAACGGGGCGCGGCGCGTCATCCTCGCGTCCCGGTGGTGAGGGTGGAGCCCATCTGGTCGCAGGCCTGGATGACCTTGGAGTTCATCTCGTAGGCGCGCTGCGCCGAGATCAGGTCCGAGATCTCCTTCACGGGATCGACGTTCGAGGCTTCGAGGTAGCCCTGGCTGATCGTCCCGATGCCGGGGTCGCCGGGTACGCCGACCACCGCCGCGCCCGAGGCCGGGGTTTCCTGGAACATGTTGGAGCCCAGCGCCTGCAGGCCGGTGTCGTTGGCGAAATTGGCCACCGTCAGCTGCCCGATCTGGGTCGGCGTCGTGGCGCCGTTCACCGTCGCGGTGACGATGCCCGAGGTGCTGACCGTGACGTTGGTGCTGTTGGCCGGGATGAGGATCGCGGGGCTGACGGCATAGCCGTCGAGGCTCACGAGCTGGCCCGTCGCGTTGGTGTTGAAGGCGCCGGCGCGCGTGTAGACCGTGTCGCCGTTGGGACCCGTCAGCTGGAACCAGCCGCGGCCCTGCATGGCGAGGTCGAAGGTGTTGCCGGTGTTGGTGAGCGAGCCCTGCGTCTCGAGGTTGCGGATCGCCGCCATGCGGACGCCGAGGCCGAGCTGCGCGCCTTCCGGGATGGTGTTGCCGGTGCCGCGATTGGAGACGCCCTGGAGGCGCTCGGCTTCGTACATGAGGTCGGAGAACTCCGCCTTGCCGCGCTTGAAGCCGGTGGTGTTGATGTTCGCCAGGTTGTTGGCGATGACTTCGACGTTGGTCTGCTGGGCAGACATGCCGGTGGCGGCGATCGCAAGGGCGCGCATTCGAAAGGGTCCCCGGAGCCGGCCGGCCCGTTCGGGGCCGCTTGAGGCTCGTTGTCGATACTCGGAACGGATGCCGGGCCGCCCCGCGCGGGCCCGGATGACGGTGGTGGTCCGCGCCGGGCGGCGGCCCGGCGGGGCGGCGATGTCAGATCGACATCCGGGTGATCTCCTGGAAGGCCGAGACCGACTTGTCGCGGATGGCGAGCGCGGTCTGCAGCGATTCCTGGGCCGACATGACGGACTGGACGACGTCCTGGGCGCTCGCCTTGCCTTCGAGGCCGGCGACGGAGGTCGCCTCGGCGGCCTTCATCTTCTTCACCGCGTCTCCCGAGACCTGGGCCATGACGGAGCCGAAGTCGCTGCCGGCCGCGGTGGCGGAGGCGGCCGAACTCGCCGCCGAGGCGGCCGAGGAGGCCGCCGCGCCGAGCGAAGGCGCCAGCGAGGACAGGGCCGAGGTGACGAGCGGGAGGGCCGCGACGATCATGAGGAGCCTTTCAGGAGGTCGATGGTCATGGAGATCAGGTCGCGCGACTGCTTGATGACCTGGAGGTCGGCTTCGTAGGAGCGATTGGCCTCGCGCATGTCGCTCATCTCGGAAATCATGTTGACGTTGGGCATCTTGACGGCGCCCTTCTCGTCGGCCGCCGGATTGCCGGGGTCCTGCTCGATCTGGAAGGCGGACGGGTCCTCGCCGACCGACTTGATGCCGACGACGTCGAGCCCGGCCATCTGGTCGAACGTGTTCTCGAACGTGATGGTCTTGCGGCGGTAGGGGTCCGAACCCGGGGTCGGCCCGGTCGACTGGGCGTTGGCGAGGTTCTCGGACACGACCCGCAGGCGGGCCGATTGCGCCGACAGGCCCGAGCCGGCGACGCGCAGGGCGGCCTGGAGGGAGTCGATCATCGGCGGCTCAGCTCTTCACCGCCGACATCAGCATGCTGTGAAAGCTCTTCACGATGCCGGTGTTCAGCGAATAGGCGCGATTCACGTCGCCGGCCTTGATCAGTTCCTGTTCCAGGCTGACCGAGTTGCCGGAATCCGTCACCTCCCACGGGTTCTCCTCCTTGATGGCGGACTCCTTGGCCTGCAGCGGATCGAGCGCGAGGTGGCTCGTGTCGGTCGAGGCCAGTTGGAGTTGCGTCTTGTCGAGGACCTCCGAGAAGGGCTGGAGCGCTTGGGCGCGATAGCCGGGCGTCGACGCGTTGGCGACGTTGCCGGCGATGACGGACTGGTTGGTCGACAGCCACCGCGCCTGGCGCGCCGCGAGATCGAACAGGTGGATCGGTTCCACGGCGACACTCCCCGGCTCGTGGTTCAGGACAGGACAGACCGTGCCGCCTCAACCTTGCACGGGGCTGTCGCCCGCACCCCTTGAGCCCGTCTCGACGCCCAGGCGACCAGAACAACGCAGGCATTGCCAAAGCATCGCACAGTGTCGGGACCCGCGACCCGTGCCAACCCGGAGCGTCTTAACCGGCCGTTAACTCGCTCAGTCGGCGCGAATCACTGGCCTTGTCGCATTGGTTTACAAATCGTTACGATCCCTGTTGGCCGGCACATCGGCGCGACGCCGCCTCCGAGGCCTTGATTCCAGGGCTCCGAGGCTCGGCTGGAAACGCTTTATTAAGCATCCCGGGCATAAAAATTTTCGCAGATGGTGAATGAAACGTGAGCGCCCCGGTCGGACCGGACCGCTCCGCCCCGGGACAAGGATGCCCCCGATGCTGATTCTGATCGACGACCGGGAAATCGTGGCGGTCGGCTACGCTGGCGGCTTCAAGTCCGAGGGCGTCTGCTCGACGGGGTTCTGCCCCACCGACTTCCAGGGCTGGATCGAGACGGTCGCCGATCACGATCTCGAGGCCGTCGAGGCCTTCCTCATCGGCAATTGCCGGGACCGGTCGAGCTATCCGGGCTGGATCCGCGAGCGCTCCGGCGCCCCCATCATCGCCATCAACGAGACGCAGTCGCTGGAGCAGACGCTGGACCTCTTCGCGGCCGGCTTCGACGACGTGGTGCGCAAGCCCATCCACGTGCGCGAGCTCCTCGCCCGCATCGACGCCATCCGCCGCCGCGTCGCGGCCGGCGCCGCCAAGAAGGAGGACGTCGCCGTCGGCGAGATCCGCGTGTTCTTCGACGGGCGCGACCCCGAGATCCGCGGCGAAGCCTTCCTGCTGCCGCGGCGCGAGCGCCGGATCCTGGAATACCTCGTCAAGAACCGCGGCCGGCGCGTCTCCAAGACCCAGATCTTCAACGCCATCTACGGCATCTTCGACGAGAACATCGAGGAGAACGTCGTCGAGAGCCACGTCTCCAAGCTGCGCAAGAAGCTCCGGGCCAAGCTCGGCTACGACCCGATCGAGAGCAAGCGCTACCTCGGCTACTGCCTCGAGGACCCCTGCGGCACCGCGCCGGCCACGCTGTGGGACGGCGACGCCGCCGAAGCCTCGCCCCGGCTGCTGGTGGCGAACGCCGCCTGACCGCCGCCGCCCTCGCACGGCCCGGCGGCTCGGCCCGGCCGCCGGCCGGGCGTCTGCCGGCCGTCGCGCCGCGCGCCCGCTCATGAGGACCAGTTAAGCCTCTTTGAATCGCCGCAGGCTTGTCGGATAAGGAGCGCCGGAGCGCGTCGCCGCGGTCCCGCCGCGGTCCTTCTCGGGAAACAAGCAGAATGGCTTTCAACGGATTCCTTCGCCGAGTGGCGCTGATGGCGGCCGTGGCGGGTGGGCTCGCGGTTGCGACGCCCCTGGCCGAGGCACAGACGACGCCGGCGCCCTCGGCCCCGGCCCCGGCGGCACCCGCCACCACGGCGGCGCCTCCGGCCGCCGCTCCCGGGCCGGCCGGCACGCCCGCCCCCGCCACGACGCCTTCGGCCGCCCCGGCGGCGCCCGCGACGACGCCCTCCCCCACGGCTCCGGCGGCGACGCCCGCCCCCGCGGCCCCCGATTCCGCGGCCGCACCCGCCTCGCCGCCCGACACCTCCATCAGCCAGACGCTGACGCTCCAGTCCCACCCCGTGGTGCAGCTGAGCGGCCAGTCGACGTGGGACGACGGCTTCAAGACGCTGAACGACAGCTTCACCAAGCTCAACGAGGCCCTGGCCAAGGCCAAGATCCAGCCGACCGGCCACCCCATGGCGGTCTTCACCGAGACGGACGACGCCGGCTTCAAGTTCACCGCCATGGTGCCGGTGGCGGCGGATCCCGGTGCCAAGCCCGCCGACATGGCGTCCGACATCTCCTTCGGCCAGTCGCCCGGCGGCAAGGTCATGAAGTTCCAGCACCGCAGTGCCTACGACGATATCGATTCGACCTACGAGGCGATCACCGCCTACCTCGACGAGAAGGGCCTCGAGGCGAAGAACATGTTCGCCGAGGAATACCTCAACCGGACCAAGAGCTCGGACGACAACACCCTCGAGGTCGACATCTACGTCTTCCTGAAGTGATCCGCGCGGCGTGCTGAAGCCAAGCCGGCCCGGGGCCGCCGCGGCCCTGATGCTCCTCGCGCTCGCGGGCTGTTCGGCGCTGCCCGACGTCGGCGGGCGCACCGGGCCGGGCGTCGTCGGCGCCGGCCCCCTGCCGGTCGATGTCGAGGCGGCGCGCCGGGCCATCGCGGCCTATCGCGAAGCCCATGGCGCGGGCGCCGTCGCCATCGACCCGGCGCTGAACCGCGTCGCCCAGCGCCAGGCCGACGCCATGGCGCGCGCCGATAAGCTGAGCCATACGCTGGCGGGCGACCTGTCGGCCCGCGTCGCCGCCGAGGGCCTGCATCGCGGCAGCGAGGCCGAGAACGTTTCGGCGGGCTATCCGACCTTCGCCCGCGCGCTCCTCGGCTGGCAGCATTCGCCCGCCCACGACGCCAATCTCCTCTACCGCCCCATCCGCCGCATCGGCATCGCGGCCGCCGGCGCCCCGGGCACGCGCTTCAAGACCTATTGGGCGCTGGTGATGACCGATTGAGGCCGCGCCGTCACGCCGCGCCCGTCAGCACCTGCCGGGCGAGCGTGATCGCCAGCACCGCCATGGTGAGCGCCACCCCGCCGTCCAGCACGCGCCAGGCGGCCGGCTTGCGGAACAGCGGCGCGAGCAGGCGCGCCCCGTAGCCGAGCGCCAGGAACCAGGCGGCGCTGGCCAGCGAGGCGCCCAGGAGGAAGCCCGGGCGCTGCTCCACCGCCAGGGCGGCGCTGACCGTGCCCATGAGCAGCACGGTGTCGAGATAGACATGCGGGTTCAGCAGCGTGAACCCCGCCGCACGGCCGAGCGCGACCCGCAGCGGAAGGGCGCGGCCGGCGGGATCGGCCGCCATCACGTCCGGGCGGAGCGCGCGGCGCAGGGCGCCCACGGCGTACCAGGCCAGGAACGCCGCGCCCCCGCAGGTCAGCGCGGAGGCGAGGCCCGGCACGCGCCGGAGCTCCGCGCCCAGGCCCGCCACCCCGGCCGCCGTCAGCAGGACATCGGCCGCGATGCACAGGAGCACCACGGCGCCCACGTGTTCGCGCCGCAGCCCCTGCTGGAGCACGAAGGTGTTCTGGGCCCCGACCGCGACGATGAGGGAGCCCATGAGGGCGAAGCCGCCGGCGGCGGAGGAGACGATCGACATGTCCCTGTTCTGCGGCGTCGCCGACGTGTAGGCCAGCTCAATCGGCTAAGGTCGATGAAGCGGAGCTTAGGCCTATGCTGGATTATGCGGCGCTGGCGGCCTTCGCCGCGGTGGTGCGGGAGGGCAGTTTCGAGCGGGCGGCGGGCGTCCTGGGCGTCACGCCTTCGGCGGTTTCCCAGCGCGTGCGGGCCCTCGAGGAGCGGGTCGGCACCGTGCTGGTGCAGCGGGGGCAGCCCTGCCTCGCGACCGTCGCGGGGGCGCAGCTCTGCGCCCATGTCGAGCGCGTCCGGCTGCTCGAAGGCGAGGTCGCCGCCACGCTTCCGGGCCTCGCCGGCGCCGGCCAGGACGGGCCGCTGACGCTGCGCGTCGCCGTCAATGCCGACAGCCTCGGCACCTGGTTCCTGCCCGCCGCCGCCGCCTTCGCCCGCGACACCGGCGCGCTGCTCGACATCGTGCTCGACGCCGAGGAACACACGGCCGACCGCCTGCGCGACGGCGAGGTGCTGGCCGCCGTGACGGCGGACCCCGTACCGGTCCAGGGCTGCCGGACGCGCAGCCTGGGCGCGCTGCGCTACGCCGCCGTGGCGAGCCCCGATTTCGCCCGGCGCCACTTCCCGCACGGCCTCGACGCCGGGAGCCTCGCCCTGGCGCCCGTGCTCCGCTTCGACCGGCGCGACCGGCTGCAGGCCCGCTTCGCCCGGGCCGCCGCCGGGGTCGAACTCGCGGCGCCGACGCACTGGCTGCCCTCGACCCAGGGCTTCGTCGACGCGGCCCTGGCGGGCCTCGGCTGGGGTCTCGACCCGGTGGCCCTCGTCGAAGGCCACCTCGCCGCCGGCCGCCTCGTCGAGCTGTCGCCCGCGCACCGGCTCGACGTGCCGCTGCACTGGCAGTTCGCCCGCATCGGGGCCCGGATGCTGGCCGACCTCACGCGCGCCGTCGTGGCGGCCGCCGCCGCCAGTCTCGTCCGGCCCGCGGACGAGACGCGGGGCTGACGGCTCGGCCTTGCCGCAGGGCGCCGCGCGTGCCACCTCTGCCCCATGCTGCCCTTCGCCAAGATGAACGGCGCCGGCAATTCCATCCTGGTGGTGGACGAGCGCGGGCGTCCTCCGGCCCTCACGGGCGAGATGGCGCGCGCCCTGTGCCGCGGCCCGCTCGCCTTCGAGCAGATGATGGTCCTGTCGGATGCGGCGGAGCCCGATGTCGACGCCGCCGTGCGGATCTTCAATACGGACGGCTCGCGCGCCGGCGCCTGCGGCAACGGCACGCGCTGCGTCGCCTGGTTCATGGCCGAGACGGGCGGGGGCGCCGACCTTGCGCTCGACATCGACGGCACCGCCGTGGCGTGCCGGCGCGACGGCCCGCTCGCCTTCACGGTCGACATGGGCCCGCCGCGGCTCGGCTGGCGCGACGTGCCGCTGCGCGAGGCCGCCGACACGCTGCACCTCGACCTCGGGGCGGCGCTCGACGGCACCGGCCTCTCCGCCCCTTGTGCGCTGCAGCATGGGCAACCCGCATGTCGTGTTCTTCGTGCGCGACGCCGCCGCGATCGACCTCACGGTGCTGGGGCCGCGCTTCGAGCGCCACCCCCTGTTCCCGGACCGGGCCAACGTGTCCTTCGCGGAGGTCCGCGGCCCGTCCGACATCCTGCTGCGGGTGTGGGAGCGCGGCGCCGGGGCGACGCTGGCCTGCGGTTCGGCGGCCTGCGCCACGCTGGTCTCGGCGGTGCGCCGCGGCCTCACGCACCGTTCGGCCCGCCTCGCCCTGCCCGGCGGAGACCTCGGCATCCATTGGCGCGAGGACGACCATGTCACGATGACGGGCCCGGTGGCGCTCGAACATCGTGGGCGGCTCGATCCCGAGACGGGCGTCCTCGCGCCGTGGTGACGCCGCCGCCCGCCGCGCCCGGCGGCGTCGAGGTCCTGACCTTCGGGTGCCGGCTCAACATCGCCGAATCGGAAGCCATGCGCGAGGCCGCCCTCGCGGCCGGCCACCGCGACCTCGTCGTGATCAACTCCTGCGCGGTGACGGGCGAAGCCGTGCGGCAGGCCCGCCAGGCCGTGCGCCGCGCCGCCCGGGCGCGGCCCGGCACCGAGATCGTGCTCACGGGCTGCGCCGCCGAGGTCGACCCGGCCCTGGCCGCCATGCCCGAAGTCTCGCGCCTGCTGCCCAATGCCGGCAAGACCGCGCCGGCCGCCTGGGCCCGGCCGGGCCTCGTCCCGCCCGGCGCCCCGGCCGGGCCGGCCTTCGGGCCCGCCGCCGCCGGCGGCCACACGCGCGGCTTCGTCGAGATCCAGAACGGCTGCGACCATCGCTGCACCTTCTGCATCATCCCGTTCGGCCGCGGCGCGTCGCGGTCGACGCCGCCCGGGCAGGTGGTGGCGGCCGTGCGCCGCCTCGTCGAGGGCGGTGCCGCCGAGGCCGTCCTGACCGGGGTCGACGTCACCTCCTATGCGGCGGCGGACGGCACGCGGCTCGGCGGGCTGATCAAGCGCGTGCTGCGCGAGGTGCCGGACCTGCCGCGCCTCCGCCTCTCCTCGATCGACTGCATCGAGGCCGACCGCGACCTCATGGACGTGCTGGCGGGCGAGCCGCGCTTCATGCCCCACCTCCACCTGTCGCTCCAGCATGGTGCCGACCTCATCCTGAAACGCATGAAGCGTCGGCATTCGCGGGCCGCCGCGGTGGCGTTCTGCGGCGCGGTGCGGCGGCTGCGGCCCGACGTGGCCCTGGGCGCCGACCTCATCGCCGGGTTCCCCACCGAGACGGAGGAGGATGCCGCGCAGTCCCTCGGCCTCGTCGAGGCCTGCGGCATCGCGCATCTCCACGTCTTCCCCTTCTCGGCCCGCCCCGGTACGCCCGCGGCGCGGATGCCGGCCGTGCCCGGCGAGGCCGTGCGGGCCCGCGCGGCGGCGCTGCGGGAGGCCGGTGCGGCGGCTCTCGCGCGCCATCTCGACCGGCACGTCGGCGCGCGCCGGCGCGTCCTCGCCGAGCGCGGCGGGCGCGGCCGCACGGAGGACTTCTCGGCCGTGCGCCTCGCCGGCGACGTGGCGCCGGGGCGGATCGTCGACGTCTCGCTCGCCGACCACGACGGGCGGGAACTCCGGGCCGCCGCGCCCGGCGCTGCGATGGGCAAGGCGCGCTGATCCGGCAGCGACCTCCGCTCGCGCTGACGGCGGAACGGTCCAGGCCGCCGACCGCACCCGGGCACCCACGCCGGCCCGCGCGATCACGGGCCTCGGACCGGGCCGGGGGCCGTCCGGGACCGGCGCGGCACCGCGCGGCGTGGGTGGCCGGGACAAGCCCGGCCATGACGGGACGGAGGGCGGGGACAGCTTGGGAGCCATCATGCCCTCCCTCGGCTGATCTCCCTGCACCCTCTCCATTGTCATGCCCGGGCTCGTCCCGGGCACCCACGCCGGTCCGCGCTGCCGCGGGGTCTCGGACCCGGTCGGGGCCGTCCGGGACCCGGTGCGGCTCGGCACGGCGTGGCTGGCCGGGACAAGCCCGGCCATGACGGGACGGAGGGCGGGGACAGCTTGGGATCCATCATGCCCTCCCTCGGCTGATCTCCCTGCACCCTCTCCATTGTCATGCCCGGGCTCGTCCCGAGCACCCACGCCGGTCCGCGCTGCAACGGGTCTTCGGACCAGGTCGGGGCCGTCCGGGACCGGTGCGGCGCCGCGCGGCGTGGGTGGCCGGGACAAGCCCGGCCATGACGGGATGGAGGGAGGGGACAGCTTGGGATCCATCATGCCCGCCCTCAACGGATCTCCTCCACCCTCTCCACCGTCATGCCCGGGCTCGTCCCGGGCACCCACGCCGGTCCGCGCTGCAACGGGTCTCCGGACCAGGTCGGGGCCGTCCGGGACCGGCGCGGCGTGGGTGGCCGGGACAAGCCCGGCCATGACGGGACGGAGGGCGGGGACGGCTTGGGATCCCTCAGGCCCTCCCTCGGCTGATCTCCCTGCACCCTCTCCACCGTCATGCCCGGGCTCGTCCCGGGCACCCACGCCGGCCCGCGCCACCGCGGGTGCTCGGGCCGGGCCGGGACCGTCCGGAGCCCGGTGCGGCTCGGCACGGCGTGGGTGGCCGGGACAAGCCCGGCCATGACGGGACGGAGGGCGGGGACAGCTTGGGAGCCATCAGGCCCTCCATCGGCTGAACTGCCTGCACCCTCTCCACTGTCATGCCCGGGCCTGTCCCGGGCACCCACGCCGGCCCGCGCAGCCGCGGGGTTCAGTCCACGAAGGTCATGCGGTCGACGTCCACCATGCCCCGGTCGCTGAGCTTGAGATGGGGGATGACGGGGAGCGGCAGGAAGGCGACCTGAAGGAAGGGCTCGGCCAGCGTCACCCCCAGCGTGCGGGCGGCGATGCGCAGCGGCAGCAGGCCGGCGTGGACGTCCTCGTGGCTGCGCTCGCTCATCAGCCCGGCCACCGGCAGCGGCAGGTCGGCCAGCACCGTGCCGCGCTCCACGACGGCGAAGCCGCCCCCGATCGTGCCGAGATGGTTCACCGCCGCCGCCATGTCGGCGTCGTCGACCCCGACCACGCAGATGTTGTGGCTGTCGTGCCCGATCGAGGACGCGATGGCGCCGCGCTTGAGCCCGAAGCCGCGCACGAAGCCGCGCCCGATATTGCCGTTGCGGCCGTGCCGTTCGACGACGCAGACCTTGGCGACGTCCTGCGCCGGATCCGGCCGCACGGCGCCGTCGAGCACCGGCAGGTCGAGCCTCAGGTGCTCGGTGATGATGCGCCCGGGCACGACGCCGATGACCGGCACGGCCTGCCCGGCGCCGGGGGCGGAAAGGTCCGCCGCCGAGACGGGGCGCGCCTTCATGCTGTCGCGGCCGATCGGCGGCACCGGGGTCCGGGTCGCGAACAGCGCCTCGTCGACCGGGCGGCCGGCCGACACCACCTCCGAGACGCCGCAGCGCTGGAGCGAGTCGATCAGCACGACATCGGCCCGGTAGCCGGGCGCGATCATGCCGCGATCCAGGAGGCCGAAGGCGCGTGCCGCGGTGAGCGAGGCCGAGCGGTAGGCGGCGAGCGGCGGCACCCCAAGGGCGATGGCCATGCGGACGATGCCGTCGATGTGACCCTCCTCGGCGACGTCGAGCGGGTTGCGGTCGTCGGTGCAGAAGGCGAGGAAGGGCGAGGTCTCGAGGGTGAGCAGCGGCGCGAGCGCCCGCAGGTCCTTCGACACCGAACCCTCGCGGATCAGCACCGTCATGCCCTTGCGGATCTTCTCCAGGGCCTCCTCGGCCGTCGTCGCCTCATGGTCGGTGCGGATGCCCGCCGCCGCGTAGGCGTTGAGGTCGAGCCCGCCGACGAGCGGTGCATGGCCGTCGACATGCACGCCCGAGAAGGCCTCGAGCTTGGAGAGGCAGGCGGGGTCGGCGCCGATCACGCCGGGGAAGTTCATGAACTCCGCGAGGCCGATCACCTTGGGATGGTGGGCGTAGCGGACGAGGTCCTCGGCCCCGATGGCGGCGCCCGCGGTCTCGAGCGCGGTCGCCGGCACGCAGGACGACAGCTGCACGCGCAGGTCCATGATGGTGCGCTCGGCGCAGGCGAGGAAGTAGTCGAAGGCCGCCGTGCCGAGCACGTTGGCCATCTCGTGCGGGTCGCAGATGGCGGTCGTGACGCCGTGCGGCAGGACGCAGCGGTCGAACTCGAAGGGGGTGACGAGGGAGGATTCGACGTGGAGATGGGTGTCGATGAAGCCCGGCACCGCGATACGGCCCCCGCCGTCCAGCACCCGCCGGCCCTCGTAGCGACCGTAGGTCCCCACCACCGTGTCGCCCGCGATGGCGATGTCGGAGGGCACCAGCGCGCCGGTCACGAGATCGAGCAGTTGCACGTCGCGGATCACGAGGTCGGCGGGTTCGCGTCCCCGCGCCTGTGCGATCCGCCTGGCGAGTGTTTCGGCCGTCGCCGCCATGCCGGTGCCTCCTGATTGCTGCGGTGCAGCCTGGGCCACCGGCGCCGGACGAGCAAGCCCGGGTGCCGCGCCGGCGGCGGTCGACCGCAGCGGGCGTCGGCTACGCGCGACGCGGCCGCGTCAGGCGCGCGCCATCACTGTGCGGCGGCGTCGGCACCGGCGCGCAGGCTCGCCGGAGCTGAGACCTCGGTGTCGCCCGAGCCGGCGAGGCGCGGCGCCGACGGCGCGACGCGCAGGTGCTCGACCGAACCCTCGCGGCCGAGCGGCTCCGGGGGCGTCGTCCAGACGAAGGCGTCGATCCGGCCCGTGACGGGCGAGACCGGTGCCCAGCGGTCCGACACGACGCCGTCCGCCACCCAGGCCGGGTCCTGCGGGGCGCGCTGCGCCCGCTGCAGCCACTCGTAGAGCGTGCCGGTCTCCCCGTGCTCGGCTTCCTCGATCTCGGCCATGAGGCGGCACACTTTCACGGTCGGCCGGGCACCGTCGCGCCCTTCGACGAGGGGCTTGAGCACCGTCCGGGCGCGCTCGAACTCGCGGGCCTCGAGCGCCGTGCGGGCCAGGGCCATCAGGCTCTCGGGATCGCTCGGGGCGATGCCGGCCAGCGTTTCGGCACGGGCCAGACGGTCGGCGGCGGAATCGCCCGGGCGTACCCCGAGATAGGCATCCACGAGGTCGGGATGGGGGGTCGCCGAATAGGCGGTCTCGATCAGCTTGGAGGCGCGGCGGATGTCGCCCTTGCGGGTCAGCAGCTTGCCCGCCAGGGCGGCGGCCGGCACCAGCGTGGGGGCGACCTTGAGGGCGTCGCGCACGAGGCTCAGGGCTTCGTCGGGCTCGCGCTCGGCGAGGTCGGCGGCCATCGCGGTGTTGAGCACGGCGCGCTGGCGGTTGGCGGTCGCGCGGTCGACGAGGCGGCCCCCGGCGTTGCGCTCCAGCGCCGAGAGCGCACCCGCCCAGTCGCCGTGGCCGGCGCGGTATTCGAGCACGGCTTCGCCGGCCCAGGGCAGGGTCGCGGTCTTCAGCGCCTCTTCGGCATAGGCATAGGCGGCCTCGGCGTCGTGGCGGCGCAGCGCCTCGATGTGCAGCCCGCGCAGGCCGAGAGCTCTCGTCTCGTTGTGGTTGAGCATTTCGGCGAAGCTCTTCTCCGCTGCCGGCCGGTGTCGCCCGCCATCTGGGCCGCCTGGGCCTTGAGCAGCAGCACCATGGGCTCGCGCTTCAGGTAGCGGTCCGCCTCGGCCGCATAGCGCAGCGCCGCCGTCTGGTCGCCGGTGCCGACCGCCACGAGGCCGCGCGACAGCGCGTTCATGCCGCGCTGGCGGCGGCGCGAGCGCGAGGCGCCGGACATCAGCGACGGCACCCGAAAGACGAAGAGCACGAGGCTCCAGACGACCGCGACGACCACGGCGGCCAGACCAGCAGCGCGATCGCGCCCATCAGCGTCGAGGTCTCGATCTCCCGCCCGCCGAAGGTGATCAGCACGGTGCCGGGATGGTCGGCCATCCAGACTACGCCGAGCGCCAGCAGCACCACGGCGGCGAGATAGATCAGCACGCGTATCATGGATCGCCCACTTTCATCGGATCGGTCTCGTGCCCCCGCCCGCCGGTGGCGGCGGCGCGGGGGTCCTTCGGGTCTCGCGGCGGGCGGCGCACCGGTTGAGGCGCCCCCGTGTCAAGCGTCAGCTCTTGGTCCTGCCCAGGGTCGCGATGGCGCGAGCCACGACGTCCTGCGCGGCCTCTAGGGCGTCGACGCGGCCACGGGCCGCGGCGGCCCAGTCCCGTGACGCGTCCTGGCCGGCCTGGGGCAGCTTCGACCAGGCGGCGAGCGCGGCCGGAACGTCGCCGGCCTCCAGGGCGGCATCGACCTGCGACACGAGCGCGGCGGGATCGTCGCCCTGGACCTCGCCGACGCGCCGCACCTGGACGAGGGCCCGGGCATTGGCGGCGAAACGGTCGAAGGCGGAGCCGGTCTCGGCCGGCTTCACGGCCGCCAGCACCTTGCCCCTCACGGCCGCCCACCGCTGCTCCAGGGCGGCGACCGTCGGCGCGCCTGCCTCGGCGAGCGGCGCCAGCCGCGCGGTCGCCGCCGGATCGGCGCCGAGCGCCTGCAGCGCCGCGAGGTCCGCCCCATAGGGCCGGCCGTCCGCGATGGCGCCGACCACGGCCTGGCCGACGAGGGCGATCGGGGTGGCACGCGTCTCGTCGGCGCTGCCGACCGCGCGGGCCTCGGTCAAGCGCTGGCCGTCCTTCGGCGCGGCGAGCTGGCCCTCGACCTTGCCGAGGCGCCCGTCGAGCGCCGCCGTGGCGGCCTGCAGCGGCGCGATGTCGATGTGCGGAAGGTTGGCGACCGTGGCCTGCAACTGTGCCAGCCCGGACGCGGTCTCGTTGGTCTTGACGTCGATGCCGTTGGTGCGGTTCTCGAAGGCGTTCATGCGAGCGTCGAAGCCGTTCACCTTGCTGTCGACGGCGTTGACCTTGGCATCGAAGGCGTTGAGACGGGCATCCGAACCGTTGAGCTTGGTCTCGAGCGCCGCGACCTGGCCGCCGAGGGCCGTCACCTTGGCGTCGATCGGTCCGAAATCGGGCGCGACCGGCTTCGGCAGGTTGGCCACCGCCGCCGCGGTCTGCCCCTGGGCGGCCGCCACGTCGGAGAGCCGTCCGTCGAGGCCGTCGAGCTTGGCGGCCAAGGCGCCGAGCGCCCCGACCGTAGCGGCCGCGGCATCGCCGGACGGCGCGGGCTCGGCCGGCTTCTCGGCCTCGGGCCGGACCTGCTGGGCGACGCCGTCGAGCCGCGTCGTCAGCTCCGCCAGGCTCTTGGCGAGGCCGGCGCGGTCGGCTTCGGCGGCGGCGACGCGCTTGTCGAGTGCCGCGAGACCGGCCTGGACCTGGGCGGGATCCGGCCGGGCCTCGAGGGCCGCGACCTTGCCGCGCAACGCCGCGATCTCGTCTCGCCCGCTCCGCTCGGGCCCGGTGTAGAGCACCCAGGCGAGGGCGCCGAGCAGCACCAGGCTGGCCAGGCCGAGGAGCCAGGGCGCGATGCCGCCCGCGCTCGCCGCGAGGGCGGCCGGCGGCGGGACCGGCGCCGCATCGGCACGGCCGCGCGACCCGAAGGCCGCCGCGGGCGTCTCGGGCTGGCCGGGGCCGCGGTTGGACCCGGCCTCGCTCGACGGACGCTCGCCCGAGGGCAGGCCCATGGGCCGATCCGCCGGGGCGACGCTATCGGGCGTCGCCGTCACGGGCAGGTCGGACACCGGATCGGATGGTGCGCCCGTGGGGGGCACGGCGCCCTCCGGCCGCACGCCGGGCTCGCGCTTGGCGCTGCCGAACAGCACCGGTTCCGACGAGTCTGGCTCTGTGGTGCGGTCCCCCTCGACGGAGGACGACGGCACGCTGTCGGCCGGATCGGCGTCGGCCGGATCGGGAACGGCGGGATCCTGAGCGTCGGCCGGGACTTCGGTGGCGGAAGCGTCGATGATCGGCGGCTCGCGCCTCCGCTTCCCTGCGCGCGCCCGGAAGTCGTTCGGCCCACGGTTCCCGTTCTCCGCCATACCCGCTTCCTTCTCGGCATCCCTGCCGCACCGCTCGCGGCGGGGCGAACCTGGCCCCGACGCCCGCGCATCCAACGCCCCAGGCGGAGGTTCGGCCCGGTCCGCCCGAGGCTTTTTACGACGTCGGCGCTGGTCTAGCGTGCCGCCGCACCGGGGTCAAAGCACGGGACCGGCACCGTCGCGGTCGCGTCGCGCCAGTCCGTCCGCCACCGCCAGGAGGCGCCGCGCCGCCTCGGCGTGGAGGCGCTCCACCATGCGGCCGTCGAGGCGCAGCACGTTGAGCCCCGCGCCGCCGGGGCCATCGAAGGCTTCGACGATGCGCCGCGCGTCGGCGACCTCGGCGGGGTCGGGCGTGAATGCGGCGTTGCAGGCGGCGATCTGGCCGGGATGGATACAGGTCTTTCCGTCCATGCCGAGGTCGCGGCCCTGGCGAGCCTCCGCCTCCAGCCCATCCGGGTCGTCGAGCCCGTTGAAGACGCCGTCGATCACGTCGAGCCCGGCGCAGCGGCCCGCCGCCACCGTCGCGGCGAGCCAGACCTGCAGGGCGCTCCGGCCCGGCGCGACCCGCGCCCGCAGGTCCTTGGCGAGGTCGTTGGTGCCGAGCACCAGAACGTCGAGCCGCACCGCCGGATCGGCCGCGGCCGCCGCGAGGTCGGCGATGCGCAGCACCGCCGCCGGGGTCTCCACCATGGCCCAGAGCCGCACGGTCGCGGGTGCCCCCGCGGCGGCGAGCGCGGCCGAGGCCCGGACGACATCCGCGGGGCCCGACACCTTGGGGACCAGCACGGCGTCGGGCATGGCGGCGGCGGCGGCCGCGAGGTCGGCGGCCCACCAGGGCGTGCCGGGCCCGTTGACCCGGATCACGGTCTCGCGATGTCCGAAGCCGCCCTCGGCCAGGGCCCGGACCGCGGCGGCGCGGGCCGATGGCTTATCGTCGGGCGCCACGGCGTCTTCGAGGTCGAGAATGATGCCGTCGGCGTCGAGACCGCGGGACTTCGCCAGAGCCCGCGCGTTGGAAGCCGGAACATACAGGACGCTGCGTCGCGGCCGGTGGATCATGGGTGCGAATCCTCGATGGGCCGTTCATAAATCACGTCGCGCCGGCATCGGCCACGCCGCCGCGGCCGGAGCCGCGGCGATACATCCGGGAAACAACCATCATGACGCGTATCTCGGCTTCCATCGACATCGCGGCGACGCCTGCGGACGTGTGGAAAGTGCTGATGGACTGGGACCGTTATCCCGAGTGGAACCCGACCCTGAAGGCCATCGCGGGCCCGGCCCGCAAGGGCGCCAAGATCGTCGTCTCGATCGCCTCGCCGGTCGGCACGCTGGACATCCCCGCCACCGTGACGCGGCTCGCCACCAATTCCGGCATCACCTGGCACAGCCAGATGCGGTTCCCGGGCCTGTTCGACCGCGACCACCTGATCGAGCTCTCGCCCGATCCGGCCGGGTGCCGCGTGACCCAGACGCAGACCTTCGCCGGCATCCTGGCCCCGGGCGCCTCGGTCGTGGCGACCCGACCGGTGCGGGACGGCCTCGTCAAGATGAACGCGGCGCTGAAGGACCGGGTGGAGTCCAGCCGCTCGTCCTGAGCGCGATCGGGCGGGACCACCCGGTCGCCCGGCACCGCCCGCCCCCTCGGCCGTCCTTGGCGAGGACGGCGTCCGCCCGTCCACATCCTGGCCCCCGCGCGGGGCTAGGTCTCGACCATGACGGCGTGGGCCGAGGTCGCGTCGGTGCCGACCCCGCGGAAGAAGGCGGCGCCGAGCGCGTCGAGGCCGGTGGCGACGCGGACGTGGCGGCCGTTCGGGCACATGTCCCAGACCGAGTCGAACCCGATCCAGCCGAGGCCCTGCACGTAGGTCTCGACCCAGGCGTGGGAGGCCGAGCCCTGCGCCGCCGCCTCGCCGGAGCGCTCGCGCAGCAGATAGCCGGTGACATGGCGGCACGGCAGGCCGAGGTGCCGGGCGGCGGCGGCGAAGATGTGGGCGTGGCTGGCCGCATCCCCGGTCTTGGCCGCGAAGGCCTGGGCGGCGGTGGGCGTGATGACCGGTGCGCCCGGTTCGGGCGGCACCTCGGCCCAGGCGATCTCGCCGTGGATGGCCTGCATGAGCGCGTGCAGCTTGCCGAGCGGTTCGGCCTCGGCGGCGGTGGCCCGGTCGGCGAACTGGCGTAGCCCGGCATCGAGCCCCGTCAGCTCCGTCTCGCGGAGGAAGATGTCGACCGGCAGGCGCTCGGCCGCGCCCCGCACGATGCCGGCCGCGTCGTAGGTCTCGACCTGGCAGACGGACGTCACCGTGAAGCCTTCGAGCGGGCCGGCGGCGCTGAACGAGTGCGTGACGTTGCCGAACGCGTCCTGGCCGACGCGCAGCGAACAATCGATGTCAGCGTCGATGCGGCTCCCGGTGACGTGCTGGCCTTCGTGCGATCGCGGCGACAGGCGCAGCAGGACGGTGAGGTTTCGGGCCGGGGCAGGAAAGGCGAAACGGATGTCGTTGCGGATCGTCAGATGCATGGTCCGGCCTACACCAGGTATTGTTCGCTGATGCTCACGCCGAGCCGGTTGTTGTCGTCGATGAAGGTGGTGATGAACTCGTGCAGGCCGTTCTGGAAGAGGCCGCCGATCGAGGCGTTCTCGAGCTGCGCCATGGTCCTGCGGGCCGCCCGCTGCGCGCCGCCCTGCCGCCCGTAGGCCTTGGCGAGGGAATCGAGGCAGCTGACGATGTTCTCGTAGCAGGAGAGCAGCGAACGCGGCATCTCGGAGCGCAGGATCAACAGGTCGGCGATCAGCCAGGGCTTGATGCTTTCCCGGTAGATCCAGTGATAGGCGGTCAGCGCCGACACGGCCCGGAGGATGGCGGCCCATTGGAAATAGTCGAGCGAGCCGCCGACCGTCTCGGTCTCGGGCAGCAGCACGTGGTACTTCACGTCGAGGATGCGGGCGGTGTTGTCGGCCCGCTCGACGAAGACGCCGAGGCGCGAGAACCAGAACGACGGGTCGCGCAGCATGGTGCGGATCATCGAGCCGTCGAAGAGCAGCGAGGTCTGCTTGACGAAATCGAGGAAGCGCGGGACCTCGTCGCGCCAGTCCGAGCCGTTCTTGTGGGCGTCCTCGAACTTCTTGAGCTCCAGCCAGGCGCCGTTGATGGCGTCCCACATCTCGGCCGTCAGGGCCGTGCGCACGGAGCGCCCGTTGGTGCGGGCGGATTCGATGCAGTTGCGGATCGAGGACGGGTTCGCGGCGTCGAAGGTCAGGAAGTCGATCACGGAATCGGCTTCCGCGGTCTCGTAGCGCTGGTGGTAGGCATCCGCGACGCCGGACGATTCGAGCGCGCTCTCCCACTCGGTCCCGTGCTCGTTATAGGCGGTGGGGAGCGCCGACAGGCGCTGCGCCGCCTCGACGGTGCGGGCGAGGAACTCGGCCCGCTCCATGTAGCGCGCCATCCAGAACAGACTGTCGGCGGTGCGCGACAGCATCGTGAACTTGCGCGTCGGCCGCTGCATCGAGACCGCGAGGCCCCGCGCGCCCGCCTCGCCGAAGCGCTGCGACATGCCCCCCGGCCCCATGGTCTGGGTGGTGCCGTCGGGCAGCGTCTGGGTCATGCCGCCGCCCGTCTTCTGAGCCATCTCACCCGTCACGCGCGCTCTCCGTCGTCGACGATCCACGTATCCTTGGTGCCGCCGCCCTGGCTGGAGTTGACCACCAGGGAGCCTTCCTGCATGGCGACGCGCGTGAGGCCGCCCGGCACCACCCGGGCGCCCCGCGCGCCCGACAGCACGAAGGGGCGCAGGTCGACATGGCGCGGGCTGATCCCGGCCGCCGTGGCGGTCGGGCATGTCGACAGGGCCAACGTCGGCTGGGCGATGAAGTTCGAGGGGTCGTGCTTCAGCTTGGCGGTGAAGACGTCGATCTGGGCCTTGGTGGCATGCGGGCCCACCAGCATGCCGTAGCCGCCCGACCCGTTCACCTCCTTGACGACGAGTTCGGGCAGGTGATCGAGCACGTAGCCGAGCGCCTCCTCCTCGCGGCAGCGCCAGGTCGGCACGTTCTTCAGCTTCGCCTCCTCGCCGAGGTAGAAGCGGATGATCTCCGGCATGTAGCTGTAGATGGCCTTGTCGTCCGACACGCCGGTGCCGACCGCGTTGGCGAGCGTGACCGACCCTGCCTGGTAGGCGCTCATCAGCCCCGGCACGCCGAGCATCGAATCGGGCCGGAAGGCCAGGGGATCGAGGAAGTCGTCGTCGAGGCGGCGGTAGATGACGTCGACGCGCTTCGGCCCTTCCGTGGTGCGCATGAAGACCACGTCGTTCTCGACGAACAGGTCGCGCCCCTCGACGAGTTCGATGCCGAGCTTGTCGCCGAGGAAGGAGTGCTCGTAATAGGCCGAGTTGAACTGGCCCGGCGTGAGCAGCACCACCACGGGGTCGCGGTCCGCCGTGCGGGGCGTGACCGAGCGCAGCGTCGCGAGGAGCTGGTCCGGGTAGTTCTCGACCGGCGCCACGCGGTGCGCCGAGAACACGTCCGGGAACAGCCGCATCATCACCTCGCGGTTCTCCAGCATGTAGGAGACGCCGGACGGCGTGCGGGCATTGTCCTCGAGCACGTAGAAGTCGTCCGCGTCGATGCGCACGACGTCGATGCCGGCGATATGCACGTAGACGTCGTGCGGCACCTTCACGCCGATCATCTCGGGGCGGAAGTAGGGATTGCGGTACACGAGCTCGGAGGGCACGATCCCGGCCCGCACCACCTCCCGCGGGCCGTAGAGGTCGGCGAGGAACATGTTCAGCGCCTTGACGCGCTGGAGCAGGCCGGCCTCGAGGCGCGCCCATTCGGAGCGGCCGATGAGGCGCGGCACGATGTCGAAGGGGATCAGCCGCTCCGTCGCGTCCTTGTCGCCATAGACCGCGAAGGTGATGCCGATGCGGCGGAACAGCAGGTCGGCCTGGGCGCGCCGCGACGCCAGCAGCCCGGGCGGCACGCTGGCGAGCCATTCGGCGAGGCGCCTGTAGACCTGCCGGGGCGATCCGCCGGCCTCGTTCATCTCGTCGAAGAATCTCGGTCTCGGCGGACACTCACGACTCCCTGGATTCGACGGGCGCTCTCGTTTCGCCGAACGCTCTCGTTTCGCAAAGCTTATGCCATCGCGACGGTCCGGGATCCACGGGGAAAACCGCGGCGTTGGCCCGGTGTGGCCCCTCGCCGGCGGGCCGGAGAGGCCGACATGGTCGAGGACGATCCCGAGCCCGCGCAACCCGCACCCGCGGTCCGGGACGAGGCGCCGACGGCGACGTTCTACGCCGGTCTGCCGGTCGCCGAGGACTTCGACGCCGCCGTCGACATGTCCCGCTACGCCGCGGTCCCCGACGACTGGTGGCTGGGCCTCGCCGACGTCGTCACCTCCACCGAAGCGCTCGGGGCCGGGCGCTACAAGGCCGTCAACACGGCGGGGCCGCGGTGATCTCGGCCGTCTCGAACGCGCTCGGCACGCTCGACTTCCCGTTCGTGTTCACCGGGGACGGCGCGAGTTTCGCCGTGGGGCCGGACGAGGTCGCCGGGGCCGAGGCCGCCCTCGCCGCCACGATCGCCTGGGTGGGATCGGAGCTCGGGCTCGCGCTGCGCGGCGCGCTCGTATCCGTGCGGGCCATCCGCGCCGCCGGCGCGGACCTGCGCATCGCCCGGGTCGCGGCCTCGGCCAACGTCGATTACGCCATGTTCGCCGGAGGCGGCCGCGACTGGGCGGAGCGCGAGCTCAAGGCCGGGCGCCTGGATCGGCCGCGCGGCGCCTGACGGCGCCCGGCCGGACCTCACGGGCCTCACCTGCCGGTTCCGGCCCATCAAGGCGCGGGCCAGGGCGTCATCCTGTCCGTCATCGTCAAGCCGCACGGCGACGCCCGGCGCGACCGGTTTCGCCGCCGCCTGCGCCGACGTGCTCGGGCTGGCGCGGCGCGTGCCGCGCGGCGGCCATCCGCTGCCGCCGACCGGCCCGAAACCGGCTGGCCGCCACACGGGCTCGACATCGAGGCGCGCCTGCAACGCAGGCCCGGGCAGCTCGCTCCCGCGCAGCCGCATCGCGGTCGCGGCCCGCTCGCTTCTCAGCGCCATCGTGCTGCGGAGCGGCCGGCCGGTCGGCGGGCTTCGTGCCGGACGTCTACGCGCGCGAACTCGTCGAGAACTCGGACTTCCGCAAGTTCGACGACGGGCTGATGATGACGCTCGATTGCCCGGACGACACGGCCGATGCGATCGCGGCGCGGCTCGCCGCGGCCGAAGCCGAGGGCGTGCTGCGCTTCGGCCTTCACCGCCAGGCCGAAGCGCTCCTGACCTGCATCGTGCCCTCGGCGCGCCGGCCCGACCACGTCCATTTCGTCGACGGTGCGGCGGGCGGCTACGCCATGGCGGCGGCGGCGCTGAAGCGCAAAGAGGCGAGGGACGGCCCTGCCCTGCCCGGGACGACGGCAGTCTGCCGCCCGGACGAGCCCGTTGGCTGATCGGCGAGCAGCCCGGCGCCGAACCGGACATCGTGGTTCGCACCTCGCCAAGCCGGGCCGAAGGGCGGAACGGAACGTGGCGGAATTCGGGTTAGCGTCATGTTCCGTTCCGATCTAGTCTGCAACGCAGGCCATCCGCCGCCGCACGGTTCCAGGAGCGTTCCATTCCGACGACCCCTGCCAAAGCCCCTGCTCCGGACATCCTCAGGGTCGAAGACCTGCGGGTCGGCTTCGCCATGCAGGGCGGTGCCGCCGAAGTCGTCAAGGGCGTCACGTTCCGTGTCCCGGCCGGCAAGACCGTGGCGCTGGTGGGCGAATCCGGCTCCGGCAAGACCGTGATCTCCCAGACCGTGATGGGCCTCCTGCCCAAGAACGGCCTCGTTCTCGGCGGCCGCATCCTGTTCACCGATCCCAAGAACCCCGGCACGCCGGTCGACCTCGCGCAGCCTGCGGCGCGACGGGCCCGAGATCCGCGCCCTGCGCGGCGGCCGCATGGGCATGATCTTCCAGGAGCCGATGTCGTCGCTCTCGCCGGTCCACACGATCGGCAACCAGATCCGCGAAGCGCTCATCCTGCATCGCCAGGTCTCGACGGAGGAGATGCGCGACGAGGTCCGCCACATGCTGAAGCTCGTGGGCTTCAAGGACCCGAACCGCGCCTACAAGATGTATCCGTTCGAGCTGTCCGGCGGCCTGCGCCAGCGCGCCATGCTGGCGATGGCGCTGATCTGCCGCCCGGCGCTGCTGATCGCCGACGAGCCCACGACCGCGCTCGACGTCACGATCCAGGCCCAGGTCCTGAACCTCATGCGCGACCTCCAGGCGGAGCTCGGCATGGCGATCCTGCTGATCACCCACGATCTCGGCGTCGTGGCCAACATGGCCGACGAGGTCGTGGTGGTCTACCACGGCGAGATCACCGAGGCCGGCACCGCCTCGGACATCTTCCGCCGGCCCCAGCACCCCTACCTCAAGGCCCTGCTGAAGGCCCTGCCCTCCTTCGACATGAAGGCCGGGCGAGCGGCTCGTGGCGCTGCGCGACAGCGGCACCGACCTCCACGCCCTGGTGCCGCTGCGGACGTCCAAGCCCGCCGGCCAGGATGCGCCGCTGCTCGCCATCCGCAACCTGCGCAAGTCCTTCACCATCAAGGGCGGCGGCCTCCTGAAGACGCGGCGCGACAGCGTGGTGGCGGTCGACGACGTGAGCTTCGACATCCGCCGCGGCGAGTGCCTCGGCCTCGTGGGCGAGAGCGGCTGCGGCAAGACCAGCCTGTCGAAGCTCATCATGCGCGCCATGAAGCCCGACCGCGGCTCGATCACGTTCAACGACGGCACGCGGGAGATCGACGTCCTGGCGCTCAAGGGTCGAGGCGCTGCGGCGCTTTCCGGCCGCGCCTGCAGATGATCTTCCAGGACCCGGTCTCGTCGCTGTCGCCGCGCATGACGGTGATGAACATCATCCGCGAGCCGCTCGAGATCCACGGCGTCGGCAGCCCCAAGCAGCAGATGGCGCGGGTCGGCGACCTGATGGCGGCGGTGGGCCTCGACCGACGCTTCCTCAACCGCTACCCGCATTCCTTCTCGGGCGGGCAGCGCCAGCGCATCTCGATCGCCCGCACGCTCGCCATGAACCCCGACCTCATCATCTGCGACGAGCCCGTCTCGGCGCTCGACGTCTCGGTGCAGGCGCAGGTGCTGAACCTGCTGAAGGACCTGCAAGCGCGAGCTCGGGCTCACCTACCTGTTCATCTCCCACAATCTCGCGGTCGTGGACTACATCGCGGACCGGATCGCCGTCCTGGCGCACGGCCGCATCGTCGAGATCGCGCCCGCGCAACGTCGCTGTTCTCGAAGCCGGTCCACTCCTACACCAAGGCGCTGATGCGGGCCGTGCCCTATCCCGACCTCGACCGGCCGCTCGACCTTCGGCTGATCGCGGGCGGCAGCGCCTCCGACCCGGCCGCCTGGGCGCCGGAGTTCCGCGACGAGGGCGACCCTGCCAGCGTCGTGCCGATCGACCTCGGCGACGGCCATTTCGTCCTGGCGCGGCCGAGCGTCGACCACGCGGGAGCTCCTCGCGTCGTGAGAGCGCCGGCCGTCGTCCTCCTGCGCCTCGTCTCCTGGGCGTCCTACTGCTGCCGGCGGCGGCCCCCGCCCGTGCCGAGGAGGCGCAGCCGTCTCAGCCCTCGCTGATGGAGCGCTCCGCCATTCCCGCCATCGCGCCCGCCGATGCCGATCAGGCCGAGGGCGTGCCCGCCATCCAGATGCCGATCCCCGTCCCGGTCGAGACGCCGATGCTGGCCGCCGCCGTGGGCGAGGGCCGCCTGCCGCCGGTGGCGGACCGGCTGCCCAAGGCGCCGCGCGTCGTCGACCTCGCCGCCATGGGCCGCGAGCCGTCGGCCAGCCCGGCGGCACCTGGCGCATGCTGATGGGCGACCAGCGCGACCTGCGCTTCATGACGGTCTTCTCCTACGCCCGCCTCGTGACCTTCGACGAGAAGCTCGAACCTCGTCCCCGACATCCTCGAGAGCCTCGACAACCAGGACGACCGGGTCTTCACGCTGCACCTGCGGCCCGGGCACCGCTGGTCGGACGGGGAGCCCTTCACGGCGGAGGACTTCCGCTACTATTGGGACGACGTCGCCAACAACGCCAAGCTCTCGCCCTCGGGCCCGAACCTCGCCCTGCTCGCCAACGGCAAGCCACCGAAGTTCGAGGTGATCGATCCCGAGACGGTGCGCTACACCTGGGCAGGACCCGAACCCCGGCTTCATCCCGGCGATCGCGGCCGCCCAGCCGGTCTTCATCTTCATGCCGGCGCATTACCTGAAGCAGTTCCACCAGACCTACGCCGACAAGGACGAGCTGGCGAAGGCCGTGAAGGCCGCCAAAGTCTCGGGCTGGGTGGCGCTGCACGAGCGCAAGTCGCGGCAATACCGGCCCGAGAACCCTGACCTGCCGACGCTCGATCCCTGGCGCAACACCACGTCGCCGCCGGCCGAGCAGTTCCGCTTCGAGCGCAATCCCTATTTCCACCGCGTCGACACGGCCGGGCACCAGCTGCCCTATTTCGACGCCGTGACGCTGACGCTCGGCACGCCGACGCTGATCCCGGCCAAGACGGCTGCGGGCGAGGCCGACCTGCAGGCCCGCTACCTCAACTTCGAGGACTATACGTTCCTCAAGGCCGGCGAGGCGTCGCACGGCTACGAGGCGCGGCTGTGGGAGGACGGCATCGGGGCCTTCGCGGCGCTGTTCCCGAACCTCAACGCCAGGGACCCGGTCTGGCGGGCGCTCAACCGCGACGTCCGGTTCCGCCGCGGCGCTGTCGCTCGGCATCAACCGGCGCGACATCAACCACGTCATCTTCTTCGGGCTGGCGCGCGAGAGCGCCGATACGGTGCTGCCGCAGAGCCCGCTCTACACGAAGGCCCTGGCCGAAGACTACACCGCACTACGACGTCGCCAAGGCCAATGCCCTGCTCGACGAGGCAGGCCTGGCCAAGCGCGACGCCGACGGCACGCGGCTGCTGCCCGACGGGCGCCGCGCCGAGATCACGGTCGAGACCTCGGGCGAGAACCAGCTCTACACCGACATCATGGAGCTCGTCGGCGAGCGACTGGGCCAAGCTCGGCATCCGCACCTTCGTGCATCCCGTCCCACCTCGACATCTTCCGCCAGCGCATCGCGAGCGGCGACACCGTGATGTCGATGGACCGCGGCATGGACAATGCGGTGCCGACGGCGGAATTCGAGCCCAACGCCCTCGCACCGACCCAGGACTCGCAATACCAGTGGCCGGGTTTCGGGCTCTTCGTGCAGTCGTCCGGGCACGAAGGCCAGAAGATCGACGTGCCCGAGGTCAACCGCCTCCTCGACCTCTGGCACGATTGGCGCCACGCCGCCAAGGTTTCGACCCAGCGCGCCGTCTGGAAGGAGATGCTGCGAGATCAACGCCGACCAGGTGTTCGCCATCGGCATCGTCAACGGCACGCGCCAGCCCGTCGTGGTCTCGCGGCGCATGCAGCAACGTGCCCGAGACCGGCCTGTGGTCGTTCCAGCCGAGCTCCTATTTCGGCCTCTACATGCCCGACACGTTCTTCTACGCCGATGCCGGGAAGGGTTGAGGCGATGACACGGCACCGGAGCGTCCCCGCATGCTGAATTACCTGGTCCGGCGCGTGCTGATCATGATCCCGACGCTGTTCGTCACCAGCGCGCTCATCTTCACCGTGATGAGCGCCACCCCGACCAACTACTTCGACAATCTCGATCCAGGACATGCAGGCCCAGGGCGAGAAGGTCGACACCGCCCGCATCGATTTCATGAAGAAGGAATACGGCTTCGACAAGCCGCCGATCGAGCGCTACTTCTGGTGGGTGGGCGGCATCCTGCACGGCGACTTCGGCTATTCGTTCGAGTATCAGCTGCCGGTGCGCCAGGTGGTGGGTGACCGGGTGTGGCTGACGATCCTCTTGAGCTTCTCCACCATCGTGTTCACCTGGCTGGTCGCCTTCCCGATCGGCATCTATTCGGCCACGCATCAATACTCGTGGGGCGACTACGGCCTGACCACGCTCGGCCTGCTCGGCCTCGCCATCCCGCATTTCCTGCTGGCGCTGATCTTCCTCTACTTCTCGAACCAGTGGTTCGGCCTGTCGATCGGCGGGCTGATGGACCCGAAGTATTTCGACGCGCCGATGAGCTGGGACAAGTTCCTCTCGATCCTGAGCCACCTGTGGATCCCGGTCATCATCATCGGCACCGCCGGTACGGGCTCGATGATCCGTGCCGTGCGGGCCAACCTGCTCGAGGAACTCCACAAGCAATATGTCGTGACGGCGCGCTCCAAGGGCCTCTCGCCCATGCGGGTGCTGTTCAAGTATCCGTTCCGCATGTCGCTGAACTTCTTCATCTCCGACATCGGGTCGATCCTGCCCTCGCGTCATCTCGGGCGGCGAACTCGTCGCCATCGTGCTGTCGCTGCAGACGACCGGCCCGCTGCTGATCCGGGCGCTGCAGAGCCAGGACATCTATCTCGCCGGCTCGTTCCTGATGATGCTGTCGGCGCTGACCGTGGTCGGCGTCCTGGTGTCGGACGTGGCGCTGGCCTTCCTCGATCCGCGTATCCGCATGCAGGGGGGAGCGACCCGGTGAACGTGCAGGCCCCGCTCCAGGCGCCCGGCGCGCCGCTCGCCCATTACGTCTCCGACAAGCCGTTCGATGTCGGCGCGGTCGCCAAGCTCACGCCCGCCCAGGAGCGGATCTACTTCGCCTCGCAGTGGCGGCTGATGTGGTGGAAGTTCAAGCGCCACCGCATGGCCGTGGTGTCGTCGGTCTTCCTCATCCTGATCTACGCCACGCTGCCGGTGTCCGAGTTCCTGGCCCCCTACGAGGCCAATACGCGGCAACACGGATTTCATCCGCGCGCCGCCCCAGAGCGTGCACCTGTTCCACGACGGGCAGTTCGTCGGACCGTTCGTCTACGGGCTCGACTACAAGCTCAACATGGAGAACCTGCGCCGCGACTATACCGTCGACCGCAGCAAGGTCGAGAAGCTGCGCTTCTTCTGCCACGGCGACCCCTATCAGTTCTGGGGTCTGATCCCGGGCGACTGGCACGTCATGTGCGCGCCGGACGACGGACCCGGTGTTCCTCTGGGGCTCGGACCGGCTGGGCCGCGACCTGTTCTCCCGCATCGTCTACGGCGCCCGGATCTCGCTGACGGTCGGCCTGATCGGCATCTCGATCTCGTTCCTGCTCGGCATCACCATCGGCGGCCTCGCGGGCTATTACGGCGGCTGGTTCGACCTCGTCAGCCAGCGGCTCATCGAGATCATCCACTCGATCCCGCATATCCCGATCTTCCTCGCGCTCGCCGCCATCATGCCGGCCTCGTGGAGCCCGATCCTGGTCTATTTCGGCATCACGCTGATCCTCGGCATGATGGACTGGACGGGCCTCGCCCGCGCGGTGCGGGCCAAGCTCTTCTCGCTGCGCGAGGAGGACTACGTGCTGGCGGCGCAGCTGATGGGCGCCCGCACGCCGCGCATCCTGCTGCGCCACCTCATCCCGGGCTTCATCTCGCCACCTCATCGCCTCGGCCACCATCACGATCCCGGCCATGATCCTCGGCGAGACGGCGCTGTCCTTCCTCGGCCTCGGGCTGCGCCCGCCCATCGTGTCCTGGGGCGTGATGCTGAACGAGGCGCAGAACATGAACGTCGTCTCGCTCTATCCCTGGCTGCTGCTGCCCGTCGCGCCCGTGATCCTGGTCATCCTGGCGTTCAACTTCATGGGCGACGGGCTGCGCGACGCGGCGGACCCCTATTCGTCGTGACGCGACCGGCTTGAGGATCGCCTTCTACGCGCCCCTGAAGGCGCCGGACCATCCGGTGCCCTCGGGAGACCGGACAGATGGCGCGCCTGCTGCTCGCCGCCCTGCGGGAGGGCGGACACGCGGTCGAGCTCGTCTCCACCGTCCGCAGCTTCCTGCCTGTCGCCGACCCCATCGCTATGGATGCCGTCGCGGCCGAGGCGGAGCGCGAGGTCCGGCGGCTGGAGGCGCGCTTCGCCGCCGAGGGCGCGCCCGACCTCTGGTTCACCTATCACAGCCTACTACAAGGCGCCCGACCTGCTCGGGCCGGCCCTCGCGGCGCGCTTCGGCCTGCCCTATGCGCTGGCCGAGGCCTCGCACGCCGGCAAGCGCGCCGCCGGCCCCTGGGCGGGCTGGCACGCCGCCAACGCGGCCGCCATCCGGGCCGCCGACCGGCACCTCTGCTTCACGCCGCGCGACGCCGCGGGGCTCTGGGCCTGGCGCGCCCGGACAGCATCGTGCCGCTGCCGCCCTTCATCGCGGCCGGCGCGCCGGCGGGCGCCGCGCCGGCGCCGCGGGCGGAGGGCGCCGTCGCCCTCGTCACGGTCGCCATGATGCGGCCGGGCGACAAGGCGCGGTCCTACGCGGCCCTGGCCGAGGCCCTGGCGGGGCTGGCCGGACAGGCCGGCATGGCGGCTGACGGTCGTCGGCGACGGACCCGAGCGCGCGGCCGTCGAGCGGCTCTTCGCGGGCCTGCCGCCAGAGCGGCTGCACTGGGCCGGGGAGCGGGACGCGGCGGGCGTCGCCGCCCTGCTGGCCCGGTCCGACCTCTACGTCTGGCCGGGCTTCGGCGAGGCCTACGGCCTCGCCTATCCTCGAGGCCGCCGCCGCGGGCCTGCCGGTGCTGGCCATGGACTGCGGCGGCATCGCCAGCGTGGTGGAGGCCGGCGTCACGGGCCTCCTCACCCCGGAGGGCGATGTCGGCGCCTTCCGGGCCGCCCTGGCCGGGCTCGTCGCCGACCCTGCGGCGCGGGCGCGGCTCGGCGCCGCGGGGGCCCGCATGGCGTGCCGAGAGCGCACGGTCGCACGGGCGGCCGAGCGGCTGTCGGCGGCGCTGGTGCCGCTCGTCGGCGCCGCTGAGCGCCGGCGTCCCCGGGCCATCGACGCCGCCGCGGGCTTGGCGTATCGGGTGGCCATGACCGACGACTGGCACCCCGCTCGAGACGCCCTCGACCGCGCCGCGGCCGCGGGCCGCACCGTCCGGGTCTGGCTGCGCGACGACGATTGCGTCGCCGTCACGCCCGCGCTGGAGCGCCTCGCGGGCCTCTGCGGCGCGGTGCGCCTGCCGGTGCTGCTCGCCACGATCCCGGCGGGCACCGAGGCCGGGCTCGTGCCCTGGATCGCCCGGCATCCCGGCTTCACGCCCTGCCAGCACGGCTGGGCCCATGCCGACCATGCGCCGCAGGGCGAGCGCGCCCGCGAACTCGGCGGCCGCCCGGCCGACACGGTCCTCGACCGAACTCGCCCGCGGCCGCGCGCGGCTGCGCGACCTCTTCGGCCCGGCCCTGTCGGACATCCTGGTGCCGCCCTGGAACCGGATCGACGCCGCCCTCGTCCCGCGCCTGCCGGCCGCCGGCTACGCGGCCCTGTCGGCCTTCGGGCCGACCCCGGAGGCGAGCCCCCTGCCGCGGCTCGACGCCGACCTCGACATCATCGACTGGCGCCGTGGCCGCATCGGTCGCCCGCCGGGCGAACTCGCCCGCAAGGTCGCCGACATCGTGGCAGGCCAGGACCGCCTCGGCATCCTCACCCACCACCTCGCCCACGACGCGGCCGCCTGGACCGGGCTCGCGGAGCTGCTGAACCAGCTCGCCGCCCATCCGGCGGTGCGGTTCACGGATGCGACATCGCTCTTGTGTTGATCGATCCCTGACTCTGGCCGGCAGACGATCGCTCACGTCTCGGCGTCGTCGTCCGGCCATCGCAGGCGCGTGAGGTCGCGCACGCCATCGACGATCCGCACCACCTGAACGCCCTCGCCGACAACGCGATACAGCACGAGCCATGGTGCGATGACGAGCACCCGGGCACCAGCGCCGATGTCGGGGCGGGCCGGACCGATCCGGGGATGGTCCGCCAACACGGTGCAGGAGGCCTCGATACGGTCATACGCCCGATCCGCAGCCGAGAGATCGCGGGCCGCGATGTTGCACCAGATGTCGAGCAGATCCTCACGCGCCAGCCGGGCGAAGCGGATCCGTGTCACGCCTTCGGGCTTGAGGTCGCGAGGCGAGCCCGGGCTTCCCGTTTCAACACGTCGAAGTCCAGCTCCCCGGCGTCGCCGCTCGCGAGTCCGGCCTGCCACGCCCGACGCAGCGCTTCGGTTTCCTGCGCCTCGGCGTTCGCCATCCGGCGCAGCGCTTCGAGGACGACCTCGCTCGAAGAGCGGTAGCCACCGTCCGAGACCTTCGTTTCGACGAAGCTCGCCAGCTCGTCGGTCAGTGACACAGTCATGTCCACCGCTGAACCTCCGGTGGCAGCCTAGCGCGCAGGCGCGATGACGGCAATCGAGAGGTCCGTGGTTTCAGCTTGCGAGAGCGAGCCCCGGTGCGGGCTCGCCTCCCCTTCATCCCCCGACCTTGCTGCCCCGCCCGTAGAGCAGCAGCATCGCCAGGATCACCACGCCGTAGATCACCTGCCGGCCCGCATCGGGCATCTGCACCACGGACAGGATCGACTGCAGCAGCGTGATCAGGATCACGCCCGCCGTGGTGCCGAGGTAGGAGCCGCGGCCGCCCAGGATGGACGTGCCGCCCAGCACCACCGCGGCGATGGCGGGGAGAAGGTAGCCGTCGCCCATGCCCTGGTAGGCCTTGCCGGAATAGCCGGCGAGCAGCGCGCCGGCGAGCGCCGACAGCCCGCCCGAGATCGCGAAGGCGACCAGCACGACGCGCCGCGTGCGGACGCCCGACAGGTAGGCGGCCCCCTCGCGGTTGCCGATGGCGTAGACGGCGCGGCCGAAGGTGGTGCGGCCGAGCAGGAAGAGCGTCGCCGCGCCCACCAGCGCCCAGACCCAGACGGCATTGGGCACGGGGCCCAGGGTGCGGCCGGTGGCGAGGTCGCGCATCAGCGGCGTCGCCATGTCCTGCGGGGCCGAGCCGCCGGTCTTCAGCACCATCAGGCCCTGCGCCACGGCGTCGATGCCGAGCGTGAAGATCATCGAGGGCACGCGCAGATAGGCGACCCCGAAGCCGTTGACGAGGCCGAAGCCGATGCCGCAGAGCACGCCGAACGGGATGGCCAGGGCCTCGCCGACGGCGCCGTGGCCCGCCGCCGCGGTCGACATCATGCCCCCGACCGTCACGATCCAGGGCACCGACAGGTCGATCTGGCCGAGCAGCACCACGACCATCAGGCCGGTGGCCACCAGCGCCAGGAAGCTGCCGACCTGCAGCTGCTGGAGCAGGTAGTCGGGCGACAGGAAGCGCGTGGAATACAGGCTGCCGAGCAGCAGCAGGACGACGATGCAGCCGAAGGCCGTCGCGACCGCCGGATCGACGCGACGCAGCAGCGGCGGGACGCCGGGAGGCGCCCGGTGCGGCGGTTTCGAGCGGAGGCGTCATGACCCGAAGAGCTCCAGCCGGTTCTTCAGGCGCAGCAGCCGCAGCGAGCCGAGGCTGACGGCGCCGAGCAGCACGAAGCCGAGGAACAGCGGCTGCCACAGGGGATCGAGGTCGAAGACGAACAGGAGGTCGTTGATGGTGCGGAAGATCAGCGCGCCGAAGACCGCCCCGACGGCGCTGCCGGCGCCGCCGAACAGCGACACGCCGCCGATCACGATGGCGGCGATCGAGTCCAGCGTATAGGTCGAGGCGTTGCGTGGCCGAGGCCTCGCCCGAATAGGTGAAGAAGGCCAGCATCAGGCCGCCGAGCGCCGAGAACAGGCCGGCCAGCGCATAGGCGAGGAGCCGGGCGCGGCGGATCGGCAGGCCCGACATGTAGGCCGAGGCCTCGGCGGAGCCGACCGCGTAGACGGCGCGGCCCAGCAGCGAGCGCCGGAACGGCACCCAGATCAGCAGCATGACGCCGAGCAGCACCACGACGCTGGCCGGCAGGCCGCCGGCGAGCTGACCCGTGAGCGGCATCGGCGAGGTTGGAATCGACGTCGCCGCCGGGCTCCGGCCGCAGCGACAGCGCCAGGCCGAAGTAGATGGCGCCGCTCGCGATCGTGGCGACGATCGGCTGGAGGCGGCCGTAGACCACGAGCGCGCCGTTGACGAGACCGCAGGCGATGCCGACGGCCAGCACCGCCGCGACGCCGAGCGCGACCGCGACCGGGCGAGCCCGTCACGAGCACGGAGGCGAGGCAGTTGGCCAGGATGAAGATCGCGCCCACCGACAGGTCGATGCCGGCCGTCAGCACCACGAAGGTCTGGCCGACCGCCACGAAGGCCAGCAGCACGCCCTTGTTGGCGGCGGTCTGCACCACGTTGGCGCTGAAGCCCGCCGGGATGGTTCAGCGTGTAGAGCGCGAAGAGCAGGACGAAGACGCGCGGCGGCCGAGAGCGTCGCCTTGGCGTCGCGCAGGTGGAAGCGCCAGTCGCTCACGCGGCCTCCGTCCCGGTCCATGTTGAGGGCGCTCGCCACCAGCGCCCGCTCGGTGATGGCCTCGCCGTCGAGTTCCCGCACGACGCGCCCGCCGTAGAGGACCAGCACGCGGTCGCAGCAGCCGATCAGTTCGGCATAGTCGGTCGAATAGAGCAGCACGGCCGCGCCCTCGTCGGCGAGGCGGCGCAGCAGGCGGTAGATCTCGGCCTTGGTGCCGACGTCGATGCCGCGCGTCGGATCGGCGAGCAGCACGATGCGGGGCCGCGTCATCAGCCATTTGGCCAGCACGACCTTCTGCTGGTTGCCGCCCGACAGCGACGCGACCGGCACGTCGAGGTCGGCCGCCTTGATGGCGAGCAGCTTGACCATCGCGTCGACGGCGCGGCGCTCGGCTTGCGCGGTCGATGATGCCGCCGCGCGACACACGGTCGAGCGACGCGAAGCTCAGGTTCTCCCGCACCGACATGGGCAGCATCAGCCCCTCGGTCTTGCGGTCCTCCGGGATGAGCGCGATGCCGTTGCGCGCCGCCTTGGCGTCGGCGGGGCTGCCGAGCGTCGACGGCGCGGCCGTCGACCAGCACCGTCGCCGCTGGTGCCGCGCAGCACGCCGAAGAGCGCCAGCAGCAGCTCGCGCTGGCCCTGCCCGTCGAGCCCGCCGAGGCCGACGACCTCGCCGGAGCGCAGGCGCGAAGCGAGATGTCGTGCAGCCGCCCGCGCCCAGCCGAGGCTCCGCACCTCGAGCGCCGGCGGCGCGGTCCTGCGGCACCGGCGGGGGCTTCGGCGGATAGGCGTGCGAGTAGTCCCGCCCGATCATCATCTCGACCACCTCGCGCGTCGCTGCGCGTGCCCGCCGGAAAGGTCGCGACGTTGCGACCGTTGCGGAACACCGAGCAATCGTCGGCGAGTTCGGCGATCTCGCCCATGCGATGCGAGATGAAGACCAGCGCGAGGCCGTCGCGTCCGCAGTTCCTTCAGCACGCGGAACACCGCCGCGACGTCGCGCGCCGTCAGCGCCGAGGTGGCCTCGTCGAGGATGAGGAGGCGCGGCTCCCGGCGCCAGCGCCTTGGCGATCTCGACGAGCTGGCGGCGCGACAGCGGCAGGTCGCGCACGAGCGACGAGCGGGTGGATGCCCTCGGCGCCGGCGCGGGCCAGCAGTTCCTCGGCGCGCCGGCGCTGGCGCGCGCCGGTCGATCAGGCCGAAGCGGCGCGGCGGGTCGGCGACCAGGATGTTGTCGGCCACCGACAGGTCCGGGATCAGCGACAGTTCCTGGAACACGCAGACGATGCCGGCCGCATTGGCGGCGGCGGGGTCGGCGAAGCGCACCGGCGCGCCGTCGAGCGTCATGGTGCCGGCGTCGGGCTGCACGACGCCGGCCATGCACTTGATCAGGCTCGACTTGCCGGCGCCGTTCTCGCCCAGCACGGCGTGGATGCGCCCCGCCCGCACCGCCAGGTCGACGCCGTCGAGCGCCCGGGTGGCGCCGTAGCGCTTGGCGATGCCCGACAGGGCGAAGAGGGGGGCGTTCAACCCGCCCCCCTCACCCTCGCGCGGGACCAGCCGGACCGGATATCCGCCGAGCCGGTCACTACTGGTTGGCCTCGGACCGTCCCATGATCTCCTGGGCGGTGAAGTTGATGCCGCAGGTCGGGAAGGCATTGCCGACGAAGAAGTTGTCGGTCTGGTCGGGGAAGACGTTCTCGCCCGCCTTGAAGTCCGGGTCCTCGACATGGGCCAGCGGCAGGCGGATCGACTGCGGCACCACCTCGCCGCCGAGCGCCGCGAGCGCGGTCTTGATCGCCACCGCGACCTGGGCAGGGCCGGTGCCGCCCGAGGCGCAGGCCAGCCCCTTGGCCTGGTCGGTCGAGGCAGAGCTTGCGGAAGCCGTTCTCGGTCTCGGCGCCGGCCGGCACCAGCGGCGCGCCGGCGTCGAGGAAGGCCCGCACCATGCCGGTCGAGCCGCCCTGGGCCGTCATGCCGTCGAAATGCTTGTGCACCGCGATGGCGTCGGCCGACACTTTCTGGGCCGTGCCGTCGTCCCAGTGGCCGACGACCTCGACGGTGTTGAAGGTCTTGCCCGAGGCCTTCAGCGTGTCCTGCAGGCCCTTGTGCCGGTCGGTGTCGACCGAGGTGCCGGCGACGCCGCGCACTTCGAGGATGTCGCCGCCCTTGGGCAGCTTCTTGACCAGCCAGTCGCCCCAATACTTGCCGAGGCCTTCCTGGTCGACGTTGACGTTGATGGCCTCGTCGGTGTCGAGCGTGTTGTCGAAGGCCACCAGCACGACGCCCGCCGCCTGGGCCCGCTTGACCACCGAGCGGAAGGCGGTCGGGTTCTGGGCGTCGATGATGACGGCGTCATAGCCCGAATCGATGAAGTTGTTCACGGCCGAGATCTGCGCCGCGATGTCGTCGCCCGGTCGAGACGACCTTGAACTCCTTGAGCTGCTTCTTGACCTCCGGCTGCTCGGCATAGGCCTTGGCGGTCTTGATCATCTGGATGCGCCAGGTGTTGCCGATGAAGCCGTTGGCGAGCGCGACGCGGTAGGGCCCGGGCTTCTTGGCGTACTGGAAGAACTTGGTCTTGGCGGTCCAGGGCACGAAACACTGCGCATCGGCGCTGGGGCCCGCCACGATCTTGGGGCCGGCGGCCTCAGCCGAGGACGAACCGAGCGCGGCCAGCAGCAAGGCGGCGGCGGCGCAGGTCTGCTTCAGGTACGGATGCCCCGACATGTCGTCTCTCCCTGGATCGGCCGGCGTTGGCGCCGGTCCGGCAGGGCCTGACGCCCCGCGATATTGTCAGGCTACACATGACGTTCGGTAACGCAAGGGGCGGCAACGCCTTAGCGGGGGATGATCCGGCTTGAAACGGCGTGGCATTTGAGGCTGGGTCGGGCGCAGTCCCGCCCGCCGGCCCGGAGGTCGCCGCCTTGCCCGTTTCCGACAGGACCGGTCCCATCCAGGAGACCGCCGCGGCGCCCGCCTCCAACCGTGCGCGCGGTGCCGTGACGGCGGAGTTCCGCCGCGTGGGCCGCCGCACCGAGGTGGTGGGGCCTCACGAGACCGGCGGCTACCGCCTGCGCATGCCGCGCAGCCCGGGCCCCGCCTGCGAGGCGGTGATCGTCAACACCGGCGGCGGGATGGCGGGCGGCGACAGGGTGGCCTTCGCCTTCGCGGCCCGGGCGGGCGCCGGCGCAGTCATCACGACGACGGCCGCCGAGAAGGTCTACCGCGGCGCGGAAGCGGGCGGCGAGGAGGCGGAGACTCGGGTCGACGTGACGTTGAGCCTGGGCGCCGGCGCCGCGCTCGATTGGCTGCCGCAGGAAACGATCCTGTTCGACGGCGCCCGCCTGGCGCGCAGCCTGTCGGCCGAGGTCGCGCCCGACGCCGATCTCCTCATGGCCGAGATGCTGGTCTTCGGCCGCCTCGCCATGGGGGAGCGCATCGCCGCCGGCCGCCTCGCCGACCGCTGGCGGATCCGGCGGGACGGGCGGCTGGTCTTCGCCGAGGACCTGGCCCTCGACGGCGCGATGGCGGACCTGCTCGACCGCCCGGCGCTCGGCGATGGCGCTCGCGCCGCCGCGACCGTGCTGCTGGTCTCGCGGGACGCCGAGGCGAAGTGCGACGAGGCCCGGGACAGGCTCGCCGGGCACGACGTCACCGCCGGGGCGAGCGCGTGGAACGGTCTTCTCGTCGTGCGGGCCATCTCGCCCTCGCCAGAGCGGCTGCGCGCCGCTATCGTGGCGGTGCTGTCCGGATTGCGCGGCCGCGCCCTGCCCCGCCTCTGGACCTGACGGAGCCCCGGATGAACCTGACGCCGCGCGAGAAGGACAAGCTGCTCATCGCGATGGCGGCCCAGGTGGCGCGTCGCCGCCTCGAGCGCGGCGTGAAGCTCAACCATCCCGAAGCGGTGGCGCTCATCTCCGACATGGTGGTGGAGGGCGCGCGGGACGGGCGCAGCGTGGCGGAGCTGATGCGGGCGGGTTCGGAGGTGGTGCGGGCCGACCAGTGCATGGACGGCGTCGCCGCGATGATTCACGACGTCCAGGTCGAGGCCACCTTCCCGGACGGGACCAAGCTCGTCACGGTCCATCACCCGATCCGTGGTGCCGACGACACGCTCGTGCCGGGCGAGTTGCTGCCGGCGGCGGGCGACATCACCATGAACGACGGCCGCGAGACCGTGACGCTGAAGGTCGAGAATGCCGGCGACCGTCCCATCCAGGTCGGCTCGCACTACCACTTCTTCGAGACCAACCCCGGGCTGCGCTTCGATCGCGCCAAGGCCCGCGGCTTCCGGCTCGACATCCCGGCCGGGACCGCCGTCCGCTTCGAGCCCGGCCAGAGCCGGGATGTGCGGCTCGTAGCCCTGGCGGGCGAGCGGGCGGTCTACGGCTTCCGCGGCGAGGTCATGGGAAAGCTCTGAGGGGCCGGCGCCCCGGGAACGGGCGACGCCGCCGCGCTCAGAACTCGTCGTCGCCGATCTGCAGGCCCGCGGTGCCGAGGCCGCCGTTGGCGAAGCCGGCTTCGATCGGGGCCTGGCGCCGCATCGGGGCGGCGAAGTCCGCCTTGGCCTGCTCGAACGCGGCGACCGTGCTGCGCCCCTCTGCCTGGAGGTGGCGTCCCGCCGCCCGATCGGCGGTTTCGGCGGTGCGCGGCACGACGCCGGCGTTCAGCGACGCCACGCGCGCGCCGATGCCGGGATAGCGCGGCTCGAGCTCGCCGTAGTCGGGGCGGGACAAGCTGCCCGACGCGTAATCGTCGTCGATCTTCCGGTCCGGGCCCGGGCCGTTGTGGAAGCCGCCGACCGCATCGAAATGCGGGCCGCCGTATCCGCCGCGCGCCGGACCGTAGCCGGCGACCTCGCCGAGACCGGCGTTGCCGCGCGTGATCGGGTTGCCGGCCTGGTCACCGTAGAACGTCTCGCCGCCGGTGCGGAACGGGCCGAAATAGTAGAGGCGCGGATCGTTCCAGGCGTGCTGGCGCACCAGGTACTCGTCGCCATAGGTGCCGGGACCGCCGACGATATCGACCGGCGCCACGCCGGCGCGACGCCGGATGAGAAGCGGGCGCGCCGCGGCGGTCCGGACCACGCGGGGCCGGGCCGCGACGGCGCCGCGCGCCACGGGGCGCCGCACCACCGCCTCAGCCGCATGGGCGTCGTTAAGCACCACGACCCCGGCGGCGAGCGCGAGGAGGCCGCTGGCGATGAGCGCCGCGGCGCCATAACGATTCTGATCGGCCATCCCGGCGCCTCCGCTGCGGCCCCACCGGCTCTTCGAGCTGCAGCGTGACCATCCCATCAGGAGCATAACGCGGCCCGACCCGGTTGGATGCCGGAATCGCAGCGAATGGTTGACCCGCGCTCAACGCATGCGGGCGCCGTCAAGGCGCGACGGAGCGGACCAGGCGGAAGCCGACGCCGCGGCCGGACGTGCCGGGCGAGTGGAAGTCGCAGGCGCCGGGCCGGCAGAGATAGAAGTAAGCCCGCCCGTCGCCGAGGTCGACCGGCGTGCCGGTCCATTCCTGGAGCCGCGTCATGCGGGCGCGGAGCGGCGGCAGGCCGAGCTCGCCGAGGCTCGGCAGCCGGTAACCGGTCGCGCCCGGGACGAGTGTCGGAGCAGGTTCGGGCGCGCCGGCGCCTCGGGCGACGGCGCCGGCAGCGCTGCGATAGGCCGGAACCAGTCCCGCCCGCTCGCTCGCGGCATTGGCGAAGACCGCGGCCGTGGTCCAGCCGACTGCGACGGCAGGTCCGGCGCCGCGCAGGCAGCCCCCTTCCCCGGCGGGGAACCGGTAGCCGTGGTGAGTCGACCAGGCCGAGATCGCGGCGAAGTCCCCGCAGCCGACCGGAGCCGCCAAGGCCGAGAGACCCGGGGCGACGCGCGTTTCCGCCGGGCCGGCCAGGGCCGGTGCCGTGCAGAGGAGCGCGGCGAGGCTCGACGCGAAGGTCCGGGCGGACCGCCGCCCATGGCGTGGCGTGCGGCGCCGCACCCGAGCAGCCGCCTCAGCTCTGGCGGGCCGCCATCATGTTCTTGATGTTCGAGATGGCCTTCGCGGGGTTGAGTCCCTTGGGGCAGGCCTTGGCGCAGTTCATGATGGAGTGGCAGCGATACAGGCGGAACGGATCCTGCAGTCCGTCGAGCCGCTCGCCGGTGGCCTCGTCGCGCGAGTCGATCAGCCAGCGATAGGCCTGGAGCAGCGCCGCGGGGCCGAGATAGCGGTCGCCGTTCCACCAGTAGCTCGGACAGGACGTCGAGCAGCAGGCGCACAGGATGCACTCGTAGAGGCCGTCGAGCGCGTGGCGCGACTGGGGCGACTGCTTCCATTCCTTCTCGGGGGTGGGGCTGTCGGTCTTGAGCCAGGGCTCGATCAGCGCGTGCTGCGCGTAGAAGCGCGTGAGGTCGGGGACGAGGTCCTTCACCACCTCCATGTGGGGCAGCGGATACAGCTTCACGGCGCCGCGCACGTCGTCCATGCCCTTGGTGCAGGCGAGCGTATTGGTCCCGTCGATGTTCATCGCGCAGGAACCGCAGATGCCCTCGCGGCAGGAGCGGCGGAACGACAGCGTCGGATCGACCTTCGACTTGATCCAGATGATGCCGTCCAGCACCATCGGGCCGCAATCCTCGCGGTCGACGAAATAAGTGTCGATGCGCGGGTTCTCGCCCGTATCGGGGTCCCACCGATAGATGCGGAATTCCTTCAGCGCCTTGGCGTTGGCGGGCTTCGGCCAGGTCTTGCCCGTCCTGATCTGGGAATTCTTGGGGAGAGCGAGTTCAACCATGACATCGAGTCTCAAAGCGTTGCGGTGAAGATCAAGGGACGGAGTCGCAGGCGATCCTCCGCGATCGTGACGAGGGCAGCGGACACGGCGGGCAGCGTTCCGAGATCGAGGTCGCCCGTCATGACGATCCGATCCTGCGCTCCCTCCCAGCGCGGGATCTGGTCATCCGGGGCAAGGGCCCGTCCCAGGTCGGCCCGATGCCCGGCGTCGAGAACGTCCTCACGCTGCAGATGGGGACCGGCCGGCACGAGATCATCGACTGCGACACCGTCACCGAGGGTCCTGCCCACCGCGACGCGCAGCCCGCCGATGCAGGGGCGACCGCTCATCTCGGCGGGATCGCGCGTGATGCGGAAAAACGGCACGGCTGTCTCGGCGCTCACGTCACTCTCCCTGCCTCAGTGCAGCTTCCGGCCCTTCATACGCTCGAGCACCCGCACCGGCGCGCGCTCCGGTTCGGCCATGCCGTCGACATCGAGCGTGAAGGTCTGCTCCAGGGCGTGCTGCCCCGACATGGCGGCATGCGACACCTGGTCGGTGAACACCATCCAGGTCTGGCCCGGGGCGAAGGCCACCGTCTGGTGCGGCACCGCGTCCTGATAGGCGTCGTCGAGCTTCATGCGGTCGTGAAGCTGCAGCATGTAGTGGTCGGCCGGCGAGCGCCGCGACTTCGTGATGCCGACGAGCTTCATCAGCGCGGCGCTGCCCGGGAGCGGCGCCGCGATCCTCGGCAGGAAGCGCTCCGCCACCGTCTCGAAGGGCTCGCCGACGCGCCACACCCGCGGCTTCGTGCCGGGGTGGACGTTGGTGAAGACCCGCATGATGCGCTGGCCGTGGCTCGGCCGCGACGGGAAGGCGTCGACGTGGAGCCGCGTGTCGTCGTGGCGCTTCGACTGCTGCCGCCCCTGCGCTTCGACGGGCCGGAACGACGTGTTGCCGATCTTGAGCGCGGCGCCGTAGGGCGTGAGCGCGTCGAGCAGGCGACGGGTGTGGTCGGCGTAGCGGGACATCATAGACTTGACCGCCGCGGCATCGACGCCTTCGGCATAGCCCCAAACCCGACCCGTGTCGGGATCGTATTTCACCGTCTTGGTGCCGTCCTTGACCACGGCCGGGTCGAGCAGCCTGGCTTCCGCGGGCGAGAGCGCGAAGGGCAGGTGCGGGAACAGCACGACGTCGCCCCGCTCGAGTCCCGAGACCGCGTCGCGCTTCATCGCGTCGTCCGGGTCGGCACGCCAGTCCGAGAGCGCGATCGGGACGCAGACACTCGTCGCGCGCGGGGAGGCGACCGAGCTTGACGACGACTGGACCCTCGAGACGGACATGCGATTCTCCATTTCAGACGACGGACGGACCCGGGACTTTAATCGTCGTCATCGTCATCGCGCGCGATCCCGAGATCACTGTTCTCTTCGATCCGCAGCATAGGGATGTCGTGGATGGACCGTGTGAACCAGGGGCATGTCCGAGCGAGTCTCTGGACGACACGGACGCACCGCGTCGATGCTGGCGTCGCCGGAACAGGTCGACCCCTGCATCCCCGTGAAGCCCCTGGCCGTCGGGTCGCGCTTCACGCCGTCGGAGGCGTCGTTCCAGTTCGGCCCGGGATAGCTGGCCTGGAGCAGTTCGGTATCGAAAGCGACGACGACGGCGTAGAGGCGCCCCGCCCCCCGCCGGTCGTGCCCGATGCCGAACCCCAGACTCATGGCCTCACACCATCCTCAATACACGCGGGCCTTGGGCTCGATATACTGAACGTCGTTGCTCATCGTATAGGTATGCACCGGGCGGTAGTCGACCGTGACCTTCTGCGAGCCTTCGTCGAGCCAGGCGAGGGTGTGCTTCATCCAGGTCTTGTCGTCGCGGTTGGGGAAGTCCTCGCGGGCGTGGGCGCCGCGCGATTCCTGCCGGTTGGCGGCGCATTCCATGGTCACGACCGCCTGGCTGATGAGGTTGTCGAACTCCATCGTCTCGACGAGGTCCGAGTTCCAGATCAGCGAGCGGTCCGTGGTGCGGATGTCGGCCGAACCGCGCCACACGTCGTTGATGAGCTTCACGCCCTCCTCCAGCACCTCGCCGGTGCGGAAGACCGCGCAATTGTTCTGCATGGTCCGCTGCATGCGGCCGCGCAGGTCGGCGGTCGGCGTGCCGCCGCTCGCGTGGCGGAAGCGGTCGAGCCGCGCCAGCGCGAGGTCGCCCGCGTCCTTGGGCAGTTCGCGCTGCTTCTCGCCCGGCGTGACGAGCTCGGCGGCCCGCAGGCCCGCGGCGCGGCCGAAGACCACGAGGTCGATCAGCGAGTTCGAGCCGAGCCGGTTGGCACCGTGGACCGACACGCAGGCGGCCTCGCCCAGCGCCATCAGCCCCGGCACCACGCTGTCCGGGTCGCCGCCGACCTTGGTCAGCACCTCGCCGTGGTAGTTCGTGGGGATGCCGCCCATGTTGTAATGAACGGTCGGCAGTACTGGGATGGGCTCCTTCGTGACGTCGACGCCGGCGAAGATCTTGGCGCTCTCCGAGATGCCCGGCAGGCGGTCGGCGAGGATCGCGGGGTCCAGGTGCTCGAGGTGGAGGTGGATGTGGTCCTTCGCCTTGCCGACGCCGCGCCCGTCGCGGATCTCCATCGTCATGGCGCGGCTGACGACGTCGCGCGAGGCGAGGTCCTTGGCCGAGGGGGCGTAGCGCTCCATGAAGCGCTCGCCCTCCGAATTGGTGAGATAGCCGCCCTCGCCGCGCGACCCTTCCGTGATGAGGCAGCCCGCGCCATAGATGCCGGTGGGATGGAACTGCACGAATTCCATGTCCTGCAGCGGCAGGCCGGCGCGCAGCACCATGGCGTTGCCGTCACCCGTGCAGGTGTGGGCGGAGGTCGCCGAGAAATAGGCCCGGCCGTAGCCGCCCGTCGCCAGGATGGTGAGGTTCGAACGGAAGCGGTGGATCGTGCCGTCGTCGAGCTTCAGGGCCACGATGCCGCGGCAGCGCCCCTCCTCCATGATGAGGTCGATGGCGAAATACTCGATGAAGAACTCGGTCTTGGCGCGCAGCGCCTGGCCGTAGAGCGTGTGAAGGATGGCGTGGCCGGTCCGGTCGGCGGCCGCGCAGGTGCGCTGGGCCGTGCCCTTGCCGTAGTCGGTCGTCATGCCGCCGAAGGGGCGCTGATAGATCTTGCCCTCCTCGGTGCGCGAGAAGGGCACGCCCCAATGCTCCAGTTCGTAGACCGCCTGGGGGGCGTTGCGGCACAGGTACTCGATGGAGTCCTGGTCGCCGAGCCAGTCGGACCCCTTCACCGTATCGTACATGTGCCAGCGCCAGTCGTCCGGCCCCATGTTGCCGAGCGAGGCCGAGATGCCGCCCTGCGCCGCGACCGTGTGGGAGCGCGTCGGGAACACCTTGGTGATGCAGGCGGTCCGCAGGCCGGCCTGGGCACATCCCACGGCGGCGCGCAGGCCGGCACCGCCGGCACCCACGACCAGCACGTCGAAGGAATGGTCCGTGATCGGATAGGCGGGGCCCGCCTTCCCGTTCGTCGCCGTGCCGTTCGGTCCGCCGTTCGTGGCCATCGTACTTCTCCGAGGCCGGCTGGCCGCGCGGGGCGGCACGGGCCGGCGTTACACCGTCACATGAAGCTGAGCCGCATCACCGCGTAGATGCTGGCAGCACCCACGATGAAGCAGAGGAACAGATTGGCGGCCAGCGCCCATTCCTTGGTATGCTCGTCGTGGACGTAGTCATCGACGATGTTCCGCATCCCGAGCTGCATATGGTAGATGTTGGCCAGGATGAACAGGAGCAGGAAGATCGACGCTACGGGATGCGACAGCGTCGCCAGCGCCGCCTCGTAGGGCCGGCCGACCAGCGACAGGACGAGCCAGACGAAGCCGATCGTCAGGGGGACCAGCGCCAGCGAGGTCAGGCGCATGTGGACCGACGCCGTGGTGCCGGAGCGGGCCGAGCCGAGATAGCGCACGCGGCGGAGCTCGGTGCGCATGTGGTTGGGCGAATTGCTCATCGCGGGGGGACCTCCTCAGCGCACCAGGAACGCCACGACCCACACCAGCACGGTGAGGACGATGCCGCCGCCCAGCGTGGCCTGGGCGAGATATTCGCGCTGCGGATGGTCCATGCCGTAGCCGGCGTCCCAGATGAAGTGCCGCAGCCCGCCGAGCAGGTGATGGAACAGGGCCCAGGTGAAGCCGAACAGCACGAGAAGGCCGAACCACGACGACAGGACGCCCGACGCGATCGCGAAGGCATGGGGACCGGACGCCGCCGCCACGAGGTACCAGGCCAGCAGGAGCGTGCCGAGGTAGAGCACGACGCCGGTGATGCGATGCGCGATCGACATCATCATGGTGAGCATCGGGCGGTAGACCTGGAGGTGCGGCGACAGCGGCCGCGGGTGCCGCGTCATCCCCGGGCGCGATTGGGCATCGGCCATCGTCTCATCATCCCCCTGCTCACCGGTACGCCGGCCGTCGCCGACGGCGGGACCGTCCCGGCGAGGGTCGGCGCACTGGCAGTCGGGATACAGGGATCGTTGCGGCGCCGCAACATCTTGCACCGGCGTCGCTTGCGCGCAGCGGCGGACGGGCTCGACGCCGCACCGCCCGGATTTTTCGGCTGGCGCACCGGCGCGTTTGCCGCTAGGGAGACGGCAACGGCTGCCCGTCTCGGCGGAGCGGCCCGTCCTCTGTTGAGCGAGGGCGAGACATCTAACGGAGAGCGATATGGCCGTCCCGAAACGGAAAACATCGCCGATGAAGCGGGGCTTCCGCCGGTCGGCCGATGCATTGGCGCAGCCCACCTACGTGGAAGACAAGGACTCGGGCGAACTCCGCCGTCCCCACCACGTCGACCTGAAGAGCGGTATGTACCGCGGGCGCATGGTGCTGAAGCGCAAGGCCGCGGCCTCCGACGCCGAGGCCGAGTAAGACCCGGCGCCTCTCGGCACCGACCCCGACCCCCTGCCCCGACGGGCCGGGGGTTTTTTTATGGCCGGCGCGGCGCCTCCGCCGCGCTGCGGGCTGCCCCTGAACGCCGAAAGGGCACCGCGGCCCTGGCCGCGATGCCCTCTCGACGATGCTGGATGGCCCGGCCCGGAGGCCGGGGGCCGACTAGAACTTGTAGTTCAGGCCGATGCGGGCGATGTTGCCCTCGTTCTTGACCTTCAGGCCCGGCTGCAGGTTGACGGTGTTGACCGACGTGTCGCGCAGGTTCGAGCTGTCGAGCTCGTAGCGCAGGTATTCGGCCTTCAGCGTCACGGCGCTGGAGTGGAAGAAGTTCAGGAACGACGTCGTCGGCAGGGCATATTCCACGCCGCCACCGTAGACGAAGCCGGTGGTGAAGCCGCTCTGACGGGACAGGTTGGTGTTGCCGTTGAACACCGAGACGACGCGGCTGTTGACGTCGCCGTAGGCGAAGCCGCCCGTGCCGTAGACCATGAACTGGTTCATGGCGTAGCCGAGGCGGCCGCGCGCCGTGCCGAGGTAGTCGAGGCCCGACCGGAACGAGGCGGTGCCGCCGTTGGTGATGGTGTTGATGGACTTGCTGGTGTCCATGTACATGGCGTCGGCCTCGAAGCCGATCACCACGCCCGAACCCGGGCCGCCGAAGCCGCCGAAGCCCTGGAGCTGGTAGTTGTAGCCGATCTGGCCGCCGGCGGTGAAGCCGCTGTCGCTGAACTTCGTGTTGCCGATGCCGTCCGAACGGTTGGCGGTGGTGGTGAATTCCTGCTTGTTGTCGAAGGCCGCGCCGGCGTTGATGCCGAAGTAGGCGCCCGTCCAGGTGAAGACCGGCAGCGGGGCCACGTACGGGGCCGGAGCCATGCGCGCCGGGAGGTCGGCAGCATGGGCGGCGCCGACGGCGCCGGCCAGCATGGCGGTCGCGGCGACGAATGTCTTGGCGTTGATCATGGGACTCTGTCTCCAGGCTCTGGTCTGCCGAGACCGTAAGGCCGAGATCCCCCATCGTGCAATGCAAGACAGCACAGTCCAGACGCCTTGACCGACGCTGTTGCCAGCAAAGCACAGCTTTGTGGTCACGAGCACGTTTCCGCCACATCGTTGCCAAAGTCTATGCAGCGCGGATCAAGTAGTCGTTAAACAATGGTGAACTGTTCGTCAGGCGCTCCATTAAATTTCGAGCCGGCGCGGCAGCGGCGACCCTCGTCGCGCAGGATCGATTCGCCCGGCACGGCGGCAGGCCGTCGGCTCGCGGGCGCCCCCGCGATGGAGCGGGAGAGCATGCCACGCTCTCGTTCCTCCGAGGCTGCATCCTGGGACGTGGAGCTGGCGCGGGGCTGGCGACTCCCGTGCCGGCCCAGACGCCTCCGCCGCGCTGCGGGCTGCCCCTGAACGCCGAAAGGGCACCGCGGCCCTGGCCGCGATGCCCTCTCGACGATGCTGGATGGCCCGGCCCGGAGGCCGGGGGCCGACTAGAACTTGTAGTTCAGGCCGATGCGGGCGATGTTGCCCTCGTTCTTGACCTTCAGGCCCGGCTGCAGGTTGACGGTGTTGACCGACGTGTCGCGCAGGTTCGAGCTGTCGAGCTCGTAGCGCAGGTATTCGGCCTTCAGCGTCACGGCGCTGGAGTGGAAGAAGTTCAGGAACGACGTCGTCGGCAGGGCATATTCCACGCCGCCACCGTAGACGAAGCCGGTGGTGAAGCCGCTCTGACGGGACAGGTTGGTGTTGCCGTTGAACACCGAGACGACGCGGCTGTTGACGTCGCCGTAGGCGAAGCCGCCCGTGCCGTAGACCATGAACTGGTTCATGGCGTAGCCGAGGCGGCCGCGCGCCGTGCCGAGGTAGTCGAGGCCCGACCGGAACGAGGCGGTGCCGCCGTTGGTGATGGTGTTGATGGACTTGCTGGTGTCCATGTACATGGCGTCGGCCTCGAAGCCGATCACCACGCCCGAACCCGGGCCGCCGAAGCCGCCGAAGCCCTGGAGCTGGTAGTTGTAGCCGATCTGGCCGCCGGCGGTGAAGCCGCTGTCGCTGAACTTCGTGTTGCCGATGCCGTCCGAACGGTTGGCGGTGGTGGTGAATTCCTGCTTGTTGTCGAAGGCCGCGCCGGCGTTGATGCCGAAGTAGGCGCCCGTCCAAGTGAAGACCGGCAGCGGAGCCACGTACGGGGCCGGAGCCACGCGCGCCGGGAGGTCGGCAGCATGGGCAGCGCCGATGGCGCCGGCCAGCATGGCGGCGGCGGTGACGAATGACTTGGAAGCGAACATCGAACGTTTTCTCCAGAGCGATCTCTGAGGCGACCCTACGGCCGTGCCGGCGCCGGGCGCAATCTGGAATCGCGGCGCCGACGTCGCCTTCCGGCCGCCTGTTGCGGCAACATCACAGCTTTGTGGCGGTTTCGAAGGATCTTGCCACATTTGCAGAGAGAAGGCCGAGGCGCCCATGCGAACTGCCTCAATAGCCCTCACAACAATCTGCACGGTTCGGCTCGGCGATGGGAACTTTCATCGCGCTCGACGCATTGACGCCCCTGAATCTAATCTACGATGGTTCTTACAGTTCGGGGCCGACCGCGTCCGTTGTCGTTCTGTTCGGGCTGGCTTTGCAGGCCGTGCAGCGGCCATGGACCGTGAGGATGATCTCGTCGACCTCGCCGTCGCGGTCCTGGACCAAGGACCGGATGGCCTCCCCCGGGACGTCGCAGTCCACATCCTCGATCTTCCCGCAGGCGCGGCAGACGAAATGGGCGTGGCCGGCACGGGCCTGCTCGTAGAGCGCGGCGCCCATGCCGGGCAGGTGCAGTTCCAGCACGAGCCCCAGCCGGCACAGGCGATCCAGCGCGCGGTAGACCGTGGAATAGCCGAGCGTCGCCTTCAGCGCCTTGGCGCGCGTGAAGATGTCGCCCACGGGTGCATGCATCCCAGGTTGCATGTTCCGCACGACATCGTAGACGAGCTGATAATTGGCGGGCAGCCGCTTGCTGGAGTGTGGCGTCTTCATCCTGGTTCCGAAACCCGCGGAAGCGGAAAGCTGGGCTTCAATCACGATCCCATATTGAAAATGATTATCACTTCCGCTATCGCTTGAACAGCCCGTGGCGAGCCCGCCACGGCCCAGCCTCCCGTCCCGAGCGCAGACGCGCGGGTTCGCCGGCCACGTGAGGCGCCTCGCCTTGGCGCCGCTCCGCCGGAGCGGTGCACCAGGGCCCGGCGGGTGCGCCGTCCTCCCAATGAAGGAGAAGCCGATGAGTGAACAGAACGACTTCCTGACCACGCGTCAGGGCCACCCGGTTCGCGACAACCAATCGACCCGCACGGTCGGCGAGCGCGGTCCCGCGACGCTCGAGAACTACCAGTTCATCGAGAAGATCACCCATTTCGATCGTGAGCGCATCCCCGAGCGCGTCGTGCATGCCCGCGGCGCCGGCGCCCACGGCTACTTCGAGGCCTATGGCAAGATCGGCGACGAGCCCGCCTCCAAATACACGCGCGCCCGCGTGCTGACCGAGACCGGCGTCAGGACGCCGATGTTCGTGCGCTTCTCGACCGTGGCGGGCGCCAAGGAATCCCCCGAGACCGAGCGCGACCCGCGCGGCTTCGCCGTGAAGTTCAAGACGGTCGACGGCAACTGGGACCTCGTCGGCAACAATCTCAAGGTGTTCTTCATCCGGGACGCCATCAAGTTCCCCGACATGATCCACGCCTTCAAGCCGGATCCCGTCACCAACCGCCAGGAGGCCTGGCGCTTCTACGACTTCGTGGGCATGCACCCCGAATCGCTCCACATGGTGACGCATCTCAAGTCGCCCTGGGGCATCCCGGCCAACTATCGCGAGATGGAGGGCTCCGGCGTCAACACCTACAAGCTCGTGAACGACAAGGGCGAAGCCGTCCTGTGCAAGTTCCACTGGGAGCCGAAGCAGGGCGTACGCAACCTCACCTCGGCCCAGGCGTCCGAGATCCAGGCCAAGGATGTCGGCCACGCGACGCGCGACCTCTACGACAACATCGCCAAGGGCAACTTCCCCGAGTGGGAGTTCTGCGTCCAGATCATGCCGGACGGCCCCAACGAGCACCTGTCCTTCGACCCGCTCGACGACACCAAGCTGTGGCCGGTCGACCAGTTCCCGCTGCTGCCCGTCGGCCGCATGGTGCTCGACCGCGCGCCGTCGAACTTCTTCGCCGAGGTGGAGCAGGCGGCCTTCGGCACGGGCGTGCTGGTGGACGGCATCGACTTCTCGGACGACAAGATGCTGCAGGGCCGCACGCTGTCCTACTCGGACACGCAGCGCTACCGCGTCGGCGCCAACTACCTCCAGCTGCCGATCAACGCCCCGCAGGCCGGCGTCACGGCGCGCACCAACCAGCGTGACGGCCAGATGGCCTTCTACGTGGACGGCGCCCCGAACGCCAACGTCAACTACGAGCCGAGCGTGCTGGGCCAGAGCCTGAAGGAGGCTCCCAAGCCCCACCAGGAGTACCACCAGCATGTCGAGGGCCGGCTCGGCCGCTACCAGACGAGCCGCACCACCGACGACTACACCCAGGCCGGCGAGCGCTACCGGTCCTTCCAGGACTGGGAGCGTGAGGACCTGATCGCCAACCTCGTCGCCGACATGAAGGCCTGCCCGGAGCCGATCCGGCTCCGCATGGTCTGGCACTTCTGGCACTGCGACGAGGACTACGGGCGCCGCGTCGCCGAGGGCGCCGGGATCGACCTCGAGGCCGCCAAGGCCCTGCCGCCGCTGCCTGGGCGTGCCGCGCCCCACAAGGCCCTCTCGTCCGAGACCTACACCGACGGCACCACCGCGCAGGGCAATGCGCCCAGCCGGCAGGCCGCCGAGTAAGACCGCAACGGCGAAGCCCGGCGCACCCCGCGCCGGGCTTCTCACGCGACGTTTCCGGGCCTCGAACTACGGGTGCAGCGGCCCGGGCCGCCCGCCGCCCAGCACCAGCCGCAGCGAGCGGGCCAGTTCGTCCCGGCGATAGGGCTTGTTGAGGACGGGCAGCTCGCCCTGCCCTATGGTCTGGCCGTCGTCGAGGTCGGCCACATAGCCCGACGTGAGCAGCACCTTGAGGCCCGGCCTGATCCGCTGGGCCTCGACGGCGAGCTGCGAGCCGTTCATGCCGCCCGGCATCACGACGTCCGAGAACAGGATGTCGACCCGCTCGGCGCTTCTCAGGTGCTCCAGCGCCTCGGCGGCGTTGTGGGCCACGATGACGCGGTAGCGCAGCTCCTCCAGGCTCTCGATCGCCATGGCGAGCACCTGCGTGTCGTCCTCGACGAGCAGCACGGTCTCGCCCTCGCTGGCGCGGCGCAGCGGCAGCGCCCCGCCCCCTTTCGGGCCCGCTTCCTCGGTGGCCGGGTCGGCCGAGCGCGGCAGGCACAGGCTGACGCTCGTCCCGACGCCGAGTTCGGTCTCGATCTCGACGAAGCCGCCCGCGCTGCGGCTGAAGCCGTAGACCTGGCTGAGCCCGAGCCCCGTGCCCTTGCCGACCTCCTTGGTGGTGAAGAAGGGCTCGAACACGCGCTGGAGCGTCTCCGGCGTCATGCCGGTGCCGCGGTCGCGCACCGACACGATGACGTAGGGCCCCGGCGGCACGCCCCGGTCGGCGACGGCCGCCGTCCCGAGATGGGCGTTGCGGCTCGTGACCTCGATCCGGGCGGGACCCGCCCCGTCCTCGACGGCGTCGCGGGCGTTGACGATGAGGTTCAGCACGGCCGCCTCGAACTGCGCGGGATCGATCCGGACGGGGTCGATCGCGGGATCGAGATCGAAGACCAGCTCGGCCTTGCCCGCCGCGGCGCGTTCGGCGAGCGACCGGAAATCGAGCAGCAAGCGGTTCGGGTTCAGCGTCTGGGGCCGCAGCATCTGCCGGCGCGAGAAGGCCAGCAGCTGCTGGGTCAGCTGCTCGCCGCGCCGCGCCGCGTTCATGGCGGCCTCGGCCAGGCGCTCGACCCGCTCGGCCTGGTCGGGGCGGCGCAGGATCATGTCGAGCCCGCCGACGATGACGGTGAGCAGGTTGTTGAAGTCGTGCGCCACGCCCCCCGTCAGCTGGCCGATGGCCTCCATCTTCTGGGACTGGCGCAGGGCTTCCTCGGTCAGGCGCTGGTCGTTGCAGTCGGCAACGATGCCGGCGAGGCGCTGGGGCAGCCCGACCTCGTCGTATTTGAGCTGGCCCTTGAGGTTGATCCAGCGGATCGCGCCGTCGCGCCGCGTGATGCGGCACTCGACGTCGAGCGAGCCGGTGCCGAAGGCCGCCTCGGCGGCATCGGCGACGAGCTGCAGGTCGGCCTCGACGACATGGGCCAGGAAGTCCTGCCAGCCCCAGGAGTCCAGCGGCTCGGTGTAGCCGAAGAGAGCGTCGTGGCGGGGCGAGCGGCGCGACGTGTCGGACGCGAGATCGAGGTCGAACGAGCCGAGGCCGGCGGCCTCCAGCGCGAAGGCCAGGGTCTCGCGCGCGGCCTCGACCTCGGCGGTCCGCTCGGCGACGCGGCGTTCGAGCGTCGCATTGGCGAGCCGCAGCGCGTCCTGGGCGCGCTCGCGCTCGACGATATGCTGGCTGGCCTGGTATTGCCGGCGCCGGGCGCGCAGGGCCGACGAGGCCGCGCTGACCAGCGTCTCGGCATTGACGGGGCGCTCGAGCAGCACGACGTTGCCGAGCAGGGCCAGCCGGTCTGCGGCGCCCGCGGAGCGGCGGCCGGCCTGCCGCGTCGCCAGCACGATGAAGGGGAAGTCGGACCAGGGCGGCTGGGCGTCGAGCCACGCGCGCAGGGGCGAGATGTCGGACTCGGCCAGGGTCTCCTCCGTCACGATCGCGGCGCCGGCGCCCCGGTCGAGCGCCTCGACCCATCCCGCCAGGTCGGCGCAGACCGCGCTCGACACCCCGGCCCGCGTCAGCACCGTCTCGATCACGCTGGCGTCGCGCCCGCGCGGCGCGAGGACCAGGATGCGCATCTCCCGACCGTCCGGCGCCGTCATGGAGCGGCGCCCCCCGGCGGGGGCTCGCCCGGCAGCATGGCGACACGGCCCCGGTAGGACGGAAGGCCGGTCAGCACGCCTTCGAAATCCTCGAGCGCCTCGCCCACCTGGAGCCCGTTGGCGGTCAGCTTGAGTTCGCGGATCGTGCGCTCGTGCGCGTTGACGCGGCTCTTGACGACGGACAGTGCCGTCCGCACCTGCCCCGCGGCTTCGAAGAAGCGGAACAGCAGGATGCAGTCGCTGAGGTAGCTGAGGTCGACATCGGTCCTGATCTCGCCCACGACGCCGTGCTGGCCCAGCATCAGCAAGGTCGTCGCACCCTGTTGGTTGAGATAGCTCAGCAGTTCGTGCATCTGCAGGATCAGGAACTCCTCGCCCGGCATGGCGTGCAGGTAGGCGTTGAGGCTGTCGATGGCGACGAAGGTCGAGCCATGCTGCTCGACCGCCTGCTTGACGCGGGAGCAGAACTCGCCCGGCGACAGTTCCGCGGGGTCGATGTGGACGAGGGCCAGACGGCCTGAAGCGATGTGCGGGGCGAGGTCGAGCCCCAGCATGGCGGAACGCGCCAGCAGCGTGGCGAGCCCTTCGTCGAACAGGTAGTAGGTCGCCGTCTCCCCCCGGTCGAGCGCCGTCTTCATGCAGCGGATACCCGTCGTGGTCTTGCCGACCCCCGAGGGGCCGAGCAGCAGCGTATTGGTGCCGCGCACGAGGCCGCCACCCAGCAGGAGGTCGAGTTCGGGCGACCCGGTCGACTGCGCCTCGGAGACGAAGCGCGCGTGGTGTTCCGCGGCGATGAGGCGGGGGAAGACACGCAGGCCGCCCGTATCCAGGTTGAAGTCGTGGTAGCCGCCCCGGAACTTGATGCCGCGCATCTTCACCACGCGCAGCTGGCGCCGCTCGGAGCCGAACTGGCGCGGCGCCTGTTCGAGCGAGACCACGCCATGCGCGATACTGTGGAGCTGGAGGTCTCCGGGCTCGGAGGTCCGGTCGTCGAGCATCAGCACCGTGCAGGCGCGCCGGGCGAAATAGTGCTTCAGCGCGAGGATCTGGCGCCGGTAGCGCAAGGGATTCTGGGCGAGGAGACGCAGCTCCGACAGGCTGTCGAACACGACGCGGGCCGGGCGGATCTCGTCGACACGCGCCATCACTTCCTTGACGGTCTCGCCAAGCTCGATCTCGGCGGGATGCAGGATCGTCTGTTCGCGGTCGGCATCGAGGCCGAGTTCGTTGACGAGCTCGAAGACGTTGATGGCGTCGAGCGACCAGCCATGGGTGGCGGCCGCGGCCTTCAGCTCGTCGCCCGTTTCCGACAGCGTGATGTAGAGCGTGGGTTCCCGCCGCGCGGCGCCTTCGAGCAGGAACTGCAGCGCCAGCGTGGTCTTGCCCGTGCCGGGCGTGCCTTCGAGGAGGTAGAGCCGGTCGGGCGTCAGGCCTCCGACGAGGATGTCATCGAGGCCCGGCACGCCGGTCGAGATCCGCGCCGGCAGGCGAGGCGGCGCAGACGGGGCATCAGGTTCGTTCATGAGGTTCTCGGCGGCCCGGACGCGGATGGCGGGATCGATCATACGCGATCGGCGGGTTCGAAGGAACGACGCCCCGCCCCTCGCAACCCGCAGGGTTCGTGCCCCTCCCCGGACCACGACGATGGTGCCGACCGGGGCCCTCGGGGGACCCGCGGCCCGGGCACGCGCCGCTGCCTCCCCTAGCCGCCGCGCCGCGCCACCGCCTCGCCGCGGCGAGACAGGGCCGGACCCGAGAGGCTCAGCGGCCGAGGGCCTGGCGGACACGCGACAGCATGTCCTGCCTGTCCCGCCGCGCCGCGAGGGCCTCGTCGAGCGTGACGGGGACGAACTTCACCTTGGTGTGGGGCTGGAGCTGGCCGATGAAGTCCATGTCGGCCGAGATCACGGTGCCGAGCATGAAGTAGCCGCCGCCCGACACGGCGTCGCGATGCAGCACGATCGGCTCCTTGCCGCCCGGCACCTGGATCGAGCCGTAGGGGTAGCAGCTGTCGACGATGTTGGAGGGGTCGGAGCCCGCACCGAAGGGCGGCTCGCGGTCGACGAAGGCGAGCGGCGTGCCGCCCCGGAACCGGTAGCCGATGCGGTCCGCCTCGGGCGCCACCGTCCAGGTGTCGGCGAAGAAGCCCGCGAGGCTCTCCGGCGTGACGCGATGGTGGTAGAGCCCGGGCATCATCCGCAGGGCTCTCGTCGCCGCCGCGCCGCGCCGCAGTTCCTCCGGCACCGCGACACCGGCCGGCGCCGCCGCCGGCGGGCGTCCCAGCGGCAGGACGTCGCCGGCTTTGAGGACGCGACCTTCGAGCCCGCCGAGGGCGCCCAGCGCGTAGGTCGAGCGGCTGCCGAGCACCATGGGCACGTCGATCCCGCCCGACACCGCCACATAGGCGCGGGCGCCGCCGCGCAGGTAGTCGAAGGACAGGACCTGGCCGGCCTTGACGGCGAAGGCTGCCCAGCGCGGGCGCGGCTCGCCGTCGAGTTTCGGCGGCAGGTCGGCGCCCGTCACCGCCACCGTGGCATCGGCCGTGAACCGGAGGTCCGGCCCCATGAAGACGCATTCCAGCGCCGCCGCCCCCTCGTCGTTGCCCACCAGCATGTTGCCGGCGCGGAGGGCGAACCGGTCCATGGCGCCCGACAGCGGGATGCCGACGTCGTAGAAGCCCGGCCGGCCGAGGTCCTGCACCGTTGTGGCGAGGCCGGGCTTGATCACCTCAATGGTCATGGAGGAGCCCCTCGATCTCGCGGTTGTAGGCCGCCGGGTCCCGATTGAAAGCGTGGAGGTCGAAGGTCACGGGCCGGATGAGCGGCATGAACCGGTCGGCCTCGACGTCGCGCAGCGCCTCGTCGTAGGCCTCCCGCGTCACCGAACGGAACTGCACGATGTCGCCCGGCCGGAAGAAGGTCATCAGCTCCTTCAGATAGCCGACCTCCTGCCTGGGATCGTAGATGGGCATCGGCGTGATGCCGAACATCTGGTAGCCGCCGGCGCCGCGGACCGAGTAGATGGCGCCGAAGCAGCCGCCATGGCCCACGGTGAGCTTGGGCGTATCGGTCCGCGGCCGGAGGTACTTGGGCGCCTGGATCTGCCGGGACTGTTCGACCATCTGGTAGAGGAACGGCAGGCCTGCCACGAAGCCCACCATGGAGACGAACCAGGGCGACCCCGCATGGGCGGCGATGAGGGAGGGCACGTCCGGGTAGCCGTTGATGCGGGCGGTGTATTCGAGGTCTGTGCCGGTCGGGTCCTGGTGGCGCTCGCGGAAGCGCATCAGCGTCTCGCGCGTCCAGGGGTCGTCGTAGAACACGGGCATCTCGACGATGCGGGTGGCGATCCGCGGCTCGACGTTCGAGGCTGCCGCCTCGAGCGACTTCAGCTCCGCCAGCAGGTCGTCGGGGCGGATGACGTCGGGGTCGTACTTGACCTGCATCGATGCGTTGGCGGGGCAGATCTCGGTGACGCCGCGGATCGCGCTCTCCTTGACGGCCCGGCACAGCGACAGGCTGGTGAAGAAGGATTCGAGCGACATCGCCTCGCTCACCTCGACGAAGAGGTGTTCGTCGCCGCCGAAGGAATACCGTGCCGTCATGGCGCCTTCTCCGGGTGAATGGGCGTGACCTTGAGGGGTTGCCGGGCGAGCCAGGCTTCGAGCCAGCGGGTATGCACCCGCCCGGCGAGGACATCGGGATCGTGGGCCAGCGCGGCATGGAGCGGCCCGGTGGTGGCGAGCCCGTCGACGCGCAGCTCCCGCAGGGCCGCGGCGAGCCGCGCGATGGCGCCCTGGCGCGTGCCGTCCCAGACGACGAGCTTGCCGAGCAGTGAATCGTAGAAGGGCGGCACCGTGTAGCCGGGGTACAGCATCGTGTCGAACCGCACGCCGAAGCCGCCCGGCACGTCCAGCCGCGCCACCGTGCCGGGCGCCGGGGTGAAGTCGCGGGCCGGGTCCTCGGCATTGATGCGGACCTCGATGGCGTGGCCGCGGGGCACGATGTCGGACTGGCGCAGCCGCAGCGGCTCCCCGCCGGCGATGCGGAGCATCTCCTCGAGGAGGTCGACGCCGGTGATCATCTCGGTGACGGGATGTTCGACCTGGATGCGGGTGTTCATCTCGATGAAGAAGAACTCCCGCGTCGTCTCGTCGTAGAGGTATTCGAGCGTGCCCGCGCCGCGGTAGCGGCAGGCCTCGGCGAGGCGCACCGCGGAGGCGCAGAGGGCCTCGCGCACCTCGGGCGGCAACGCCGCGGCGGGCGCCTCCTCCCACACCTTCTGGCGCCGGCGCTGCAGCGAACATTCGCGCTCGTGGAGGTGGACCGCCGCCCGCCCGTCGCCCAGCACCTGGACCTCGACGTGGCGGGCCCGGCCGACGAAGCGCTCGAGGTAGAGGCTGCCGTCGCCGAAGGCGGCCTTGGCCTCGGCCGACGCCTGGGGCAGCAGCGTCGCGAGGGCGGCGGCATCCTCTGCGATGCGGATGCCGCGCCCGCCGCCGCCCGCCGCGGCCTTGATCATGAGGGGGAAGCCGATGCGCTCCGCCAGTTCGGCCGCCTCGCCCGGCGACACCACGCCCTCGCTGCCCGGCACCACGGGCACGCCGGCGGCGCGGGCCGCCGCCTTGGCGGCCGCCTTGTCGCCCATGGTGCGGATCGTTTCGGCGGTCGGACCGACGAAGACCAGGCCGGCCGCCTCCACGGCCGCCGCGAACCCGGCATTCTCGGACAGGAACCCGTAGCCCGGATGGACGGCATCGGCCCCGGTGTCGCGGGCGGCGGAGAGGATGGCCTCGACGTTGAGGTAGGATTTGGCGGCCGACGGCGGACCGATGTCGACGCTCTCGTCGGCCAGGCGGACCGCCAGCATGTCGGCGTCGGCGCGGCTGTGGACCTGTACGGTGGCGATGCCGAGCTTGCGGGCCGCCCTGATGATGCGGACCGCGATCTCGCCCCGGTTGGCCACGAGGAGCTTGCGGATCGGCATGGGCTCAGACGTCGAGGTCGTAGAGGGGCTGGCCGGCCATCACCGATTCCTCGTCCTCGGCGTGGAACGCCGTCAGCGTGCCGGCCCGCTCGGCCGTGACGGGCACGAAGGTCTTCATGACCTCGACAAGGCCGACCGTGTCGCCGGCCGCCACCGCGTCGCCCTCTCCCTTGAAGGGCGGCTGGTCGGGCGAGGGACGGCGATAGAACGTCCCGGGCAGCGGACAGGGAACGGTGATGATGGCCATGGTTTCGATCCGGTCGGGACAGGGGTTCAGCGCCGGCTCGCCCGGCGGCCGGCCGTGACGAGGGCGACGGCGAGCGCGATCTTCAGGGCTTCGCTGAGGAGGAAGGGCGAGAGCCCGGCCGCGACAGCCCTGTCGGGACCGAAGAGCGCGGCGAGGCGCGCGAGCCCGAACGCGAAGACGAGGGCATCGGCGGCGCAGAAGGCGGCAAGGGCGCGCGGCACGGTGCCGAGCCAGCCGCCGCGGCCCGCGGCACCGGCGAGCGCCGCGGCCGCGACGTAGCCGGCGAGATAGCCGCCGGTCGGCCCCGCCAGGACACCGGGCCCCGCGCCCGCCGCGAAGACCGGCAAGCCGGCGGCGCCTTCGGCGAGGTAGGCCAGCACCGCCAGCGCGCCCAGGCGCGGCCCCAGCGCGGCGCCGATCAGCAGCACGGCGAGGGTCTGCAGCGTGAGCGGGACGGGCCAGAACGGGATGGCGACATGGGCCGCCGCCGCCAGCAGCAGCGAACCGCCCAGGACCGCGATCGCGCCCCGCGCGGCCCGGGCGTTCGGCGGGAACGGCCGCGTGACGAACCTCGTGTCGGACATGGCGACCTCGCTGGCAAAGGCATCGCGGATCAGGGTTCCCGACCGGGTCCGCCAAGTAAAATCGGAAATCCTCGATCACGGCATCGACTTTGCTAATGTCGGCGACCCAGGGAGCCTCCAACCCAGGCCAGGTCCGCCCATGTCGTTCTCGTTCAAGCAGATCCGCCACTTCCTGGCCGCCGCCGAAGCCGGCCAGATCAGCCGCGCCGCCGTGGAGTTCAACGTGTCGCAATCGGCCATGACGGCCTCGCTCCAGCAGCTCGAGAGCCTGCTCGGCATGGAGCTCTTCGAGCGGCGGCCCTCGGGCGTGGCGCTCACATCGGCGGGCATGCGCTTCCTGCCGCACGCCCGCTCCATCGTCAGCGCCTGCAACGACGCCCTGCGCATGGCGGGCGAGGCGCCCCGCGGCGTCAAGGGCCACGTCGCCATCGCCACCACCTACACGGTCGCGGGCTATTTCCTGACCCCGGCGCTGTCGCGGTTCAGGCGCCTGTTCCCCGAGGTCGAGATCCGCCTGCGGGAGGCCGAACGCAGCCAGATCGAAGCCGACATCGCCTGCGGCAGCGGCGAGATCGGCCTCCTGCTCACCTCCAACGTCAACGATTCCGGCTCGCTCGCGGTGCGCACGCTGATCAGTTCGGTGCGGCGCGTGTGGACCCCGTCCGACCACCCGCTGCTGCGCCAGTCGCGCGTGACCTTCGCCGACGTGGCGCGGTTCCCCTACGTGGCGCTGACGGTCGACGAATGTTTCCAGACCACGAGCCGCTACTGGGGCATCACCGGCCATCGGCCGGACGTCCGGTTCCAGACCGCCTCGGTCGAGGCGGTGCGCACCATGGTGGCGGCGGGGCTGGGCGTCACCATCCTGTCCGACATGGTGTACAGGCCGTGGTCGCTCGACGGGCAGCGGATCGAGACGCTCGACCTCGCCGAGCCCGTGCCCACCATGGACGTGGGGCTCGCCTGGAAGCGCGGCGCCGAGCTCGACCCCGCCGCGACGGCGCTGATCGACCACCTCGGGGCCGTGTTCAGGATGCCGCACGCCCCCGGCGGGTTGAGCCGCATCGAATTTCCCGATATCGCCAGCGGCGCAAATCCGATTTGACCCCGGGGCCCGGCGCGACCGAACCTTCGCGTCATCGAGCAGAGGGACCGCCGCGTGCCGATCACGATCAACTGCGACATGGGCGAAGCCTTCGGGCTCTACAGGTTCGGCGACGATTCGGGCCTGCTGCCCTACGCGCATCTCGCCAACGTGGCCTGCGGCTTCCATGCCGGCGACCCGATGATCATGCGCAGGACCGTGCGGGACGCCGCCGCGCGCGGCGTCAGGGTCGGTGCCCATCCGGGCTTTCCGGACCTGCAGGGCTTCGGGCGACGCGCCATGGCCATGTCGCGCGACGAGGTCGAGGCGCTGGTCATGTACCAGGTCGGCGCGCTCCTGCCGTTCCTGGCCGCCGAAGGCCTCGCGTTGAACCACATCAAGCCCCATGGCGCGCTCTTCGGGGCGGCGCTGCGCGACCGCGACGTGGCCGAGGGGATCGCCGCCGCCGCCGCCCGGTTCGACGTCCCGGTGCTGTGCCTCGCCGGGACCCTGCAATCGGAGGTCTACGCGGCACGGGGCCTCCGGACGGTGCCGGAATACTACCTCGACCTCGACTACAGCGACGATGGCGCCCTCCTGATCACGCGCGAGCACCCGCCCAAGGACGCCCAGGAGGCCGCCCGCCGGGCCGTGAGGGTCGCCCGCGACGGCGTCCTGACCACGGTCGGGGGGCGTGAACTGCCGGTCCGGGCGGAGTCCTTCTGCCTGCACTCGGATACGCCCAACGCCGCCGAGATCGCCCGCGCCGTCCACGAGGCGCTGCAACCCTGGTTCTGACGACAGGCCGAGACGACGGCCGGAGGTCCTGAACCGCCATGGCGCCGCATCGCGCCGCGGGGTCGCGCTCGCCTGCCGTCTCGGCGCCAGGGTGGCGCCCCCGCGCGTCGACGCCGTCCACCGCCCATTCGCAGGCATGCGGGGCGCGGCCACCCTTGCACCGTTCGATGATAGTGTCGGGGTGCCGCCGGACGTCGGGGACGCCCGGCGCAGCGTCGCCATCGGGCAGGAGGCCTGACATGACCGAAACGCCCCTCGCCCCTCAGGCCGTCGAGGTCCTGGCGAACGCCGTCGCCCGGGGCCGTGCGGACGGCCCGGTCCGCATCGGCACGTTCCGCCGCACGGGCGAGGCCACGATCCAGCGTCTCGTCGCCGACCGGCAGCCGGGCGGCCCGGCGTGATGCTGGACACGTCGGGCGTGGCGGCGACGCCGGCTGGAGCGGCGGTGTCGGGCGACGCTGCCGACCTCCTGTCGACGCCGCCGCCGCCCGTCGATGCCGCGCTCGCCGAGGCGGCGCTGTCGGCGCATTACGGGCTCGAGGGCCGCGCCACACCCCTGGCGGCGGAGCGGGATCGCAACTTCATGGTGTCGCTCGCCGACGGCACGCGGCGTGTGTTCAAGGTCTACCACGAGGCCGACGACGCGGCGGCGCGCGACTTCCAGAACGGCGTACTGCTGCACATGGAACGGGTGGGGCTCGCCTGCGCGGTGCCGCGCCTCGTCCGCACCCGGGCGGGCGCCGTCGACTGCACGGTGTCGGCCGGTGGTCGCGCCTACCGCGCCATCCTGATCACCGTGGTGCCGGGCGAGCCCGGCGATTTCGGGCGCGCGGGCCCGGCCCTGCGGCGCGACCTCGGCCGGGTCGCGGCCGAGGTCGGGGTCGCCCTCGCCGGCTACGATCACCCGGCGGCGCGGCGGGTGCTGCTGTGGGACCCCATGCAGCTCGGGCGCCTCGCCGGCGTGGTGGACCTGATCGCCGACCCGGCGCGCCGCCGCTGGCTCGCCGGGGTCGTCGAGCGCTTCGCCGCGGAGGTGAGGCCGCGGGCCCTGGCGCTGCCGGCGCAGATCATCCACAACGACATGAGCGGCAGCAACGTCTTCGTCGACGGGGCGCGGGTCAGCGGCGTCATCGATTTCGGCGACATGGTACGGGCGCCCCGGGTCAACGAGGTCGCCATCGCGTCGAACTACGCCATCGGGGCCGGCCACGATCCCTTCGCGGCGATCGGGGACGTGGTCGAAGGCTACGAATCGGTCCGGGCCCTCGGCGAAGACGAGGTGGACCTCCTCTACGACCTCGTGCTGGCGCGCCTCGCCGTGCGGGTGCTGATGTACCGCTGGCGGGCGGAACTGTTCCCCGAGAACCGGGACTATATCCTGCGCAACGGCGCCGCCGGCGCGCGGCTGGCCGAGGTCTTCGCCGGCCTCGCGCCCGGTGCGGGACGCGACGCGATCCTGAAGCGATGGACAGCGAGGAGGCAGGCGCCATGACGGCCGACGACACCCAGGCGGCTCTCATCGAGCGCCGCCGGCGCCTTCTCGGCCCGGCCTATCGCCTGCTCTACGATGCACCGCTGCATCCGGTCCGCGGCGAGGGCGTGTGGCTGATCGAGGCGGACGGGCGGCGGATCCTCGACTGCTACAACAACGTGCCGTCGGTCGGCCATTGCCACCCGCGCGTCGTCGCGGCGCTGAGCCGGCAGGCCGCGACGCTCAACACCCATACGCGCTACCTCGACGAGACGGTGCTCGACTATGCCGAGCGGCTGCTCGCCACGATGCCGGCGGAGATCGGCCACGTCATGTTCACCTGCACGGGCAGCGAGGCCAACGACCTCGCGGTCCGGGTGGCGCGCAGCGCCACCGGCAACGCGGGCTTCATCGTCACGGCTAACGCCTATCACGGCGTCACCGCCACGGTCGCCGAGATGTCGCCCTCGCTGGGCGCCGCCGTGCAACGCGGCGCCCACGTCCGCACCGTCGCGGTCCCCGACGTGTACCGCGACGGCGAGGCCGGCGCCGCGGCGGCCTTCACCCGCGCCGTCGAGGGCGCGATCGCCAGCCTGGCCGACGCCGGGATGCGCCCGGCGGCGCTGCTGTTCGACACGGTCTTCTCCAGCGACGGGATGGCCCTCGACCCGCCGGGTTTCGTTGCGGGCGCCATCGCGGCGGTCCGGGCGGCGGGCGGGCTCTACATCGCCGACGAGGTCCAGGCCGGCCTCGCCCGCACGGGCTCGGGCCTGTGGGGCTTCACGCGCCACGGGATCGTGCCGGATCTCGTGACGCTGGGTAAGCCGATGGGCGACGGCCACCCGATGGCGGCCCTGCTGGCACGGCCCGAGCATCTGGAAACGTTCGGCACGCGCTCGCGCTACTTCAACACCTTCGGCGGCAACCCGGTCTCGGCCGCCGTGGGGCTCGCGGTGCTCGACGTCATCCGCGACGAGGACCTCATGGGCAATGCCGCGCGCACGGGCCGCCTGATGCATGACGGCGTGGAGGCCCTCGCCCGGACCTTCCCGGTGATCGGTCATGTCCGCGCCTGCGGTCTCTACATGGGCATCGAGATCGTGTCGGACCCGGGCACCAAGGCGCCCTCCGCCGCGCTCGCGGCGCGCCTCGTCAACGGCTTGCGCGCCGAGGGCGTCCTCGTCGGGGTGTCGGGCCCGCAAGCCAACGTCCTCAAGGTGAGGCCGCCCCTGCCCTTCGGTGCCGAGGAGGCGGCGATCTTCCTCGACCGCATGGGCCGGGTGCTGGACCGGCTCGACGCCTGAGACGGCCGCGAGATCGGGACGGGGCGGCGCCTCCGGTCGAGGCTCGCATGCGGCCTGCGACCGTCTTCGGCTCGACC